>NZ_CP127871.1:575000-6133480 GCF_030291635.1 Pseudomonas kurunegalensis
ACGGGGCTCAAACCATGCACCGAAGCTACGGGTATCATCTTATGATGATGCGGTAGAGGAGCGTTCTGTAAGCCTGTGAAGGTGAGTTGAGAAGCTTGCTGGAGGTATCAGAAGTGCGAATGCTGACATGAGTAACGACAATGCGAGTGAAAAACTCGCACGCCGAAAGACCAAGGTTTCCTGCGCAACGTTAATCGACGCAGGGTTAGTCGGTCCCTAAGGCGAGGCTGAAAAGCGTAGTCGATGGAAAACAGGTTAATATTCCTGTACTTCCAGTTATTGCGATGGAGGGACGGAGAAGGTTAGGCCAGCCTGGCGTTGGTTGTCCAGGTTTAAGGTGGTAGGCTGAAATCTTAGGCAAATCCGGGATTTCAAGGCCGAGAGCTGATGACGAGTTGCCTTTAGGCGACGAAGTGGTTGATACCATGCTTCCAAGAAAAGCTCCTAAGCTTCAGATAACTGGGAACCGTACCCCAAACCGACACAGGTGGTTAGGTAGAGAATACCAAGGCGCTTGAGAGAACTCGGGTGAAGGAACTAGGCAAAATGGCACCGTAACTTCGGGAGAAGGTGCGCCGGCGAGGGTGAAGGACTTGCTCCGTAAGCCCATGCCGGTCGAAGATACCAGGCCGCTGCGACTGTTTATTAAAAACACAGCACTCTGCAAACACGAAAGTGGACGTATAGGGTGTGACGCCTGCCCGGTGCCGGAAGGTTAATTGATGGGGTTAGCGCAAGCGAAGCTCTTGATCGAAGCCCCGGTAAACGGCGGCCGTAACTATAACGGTCCTAAGGTAGCGAAATTCCTTGTCGGGTAAGTTCCGACCTGCACGAATGGCGTAACGATGGCGGCGCTGTCTCCACCCGAGACTCAGTGAAATTGAAATCGCTGTGAAGATGCAGTGTATCCGCGGCTAGACGGAAAGACCCCGTGAACCTTTACTATAGCTTTGCACTGGACTTTGAATTTGCTTGTGTAGGATAGGTGGGAGGCTTTGAAGTGGGGACGCCAGTTCTCATGGAGCCATCCTTGAAATACCACCCTGGCAACTTTGAGGTTCTAACTCAGGTCCGTTATCCGGATCGAGGACAGTGTATGGTGGGTAGTTTGACTGGGGCGGTCTCCTCCCAAAGAGTAACGGAGGAGTACGAAGGTGCGCTCAGACCGGTCGGAAATCGGTCGTAGAGTATAAAGGCAAAAGCGCGCTTGACTGCGAGACAAACACGTCGAGCAGGTACGAAAGTAGGTCTTAGTGATCCGGTGGTTCTGTATGGAAGGGCCATCGCTCAACGGATAAAAGGTACTCCGGGGATAACAGGCTGATACCGCCCAAGAGTTCATATCGACGGCGGTGTTTGGCACCTCGATGTCGGCTCATCACATCCTGGGGCTGAAGCCGGTCCCAAGGGTATGGCTGTTCGCCATTTAAAGTGGTACGCGAGCTGGGTTTAGAACGTCGTGAGACAGTTCGGTCCCTATCTGCCGTGGACGTTTGAGATTTGAGAGGGGCTGCTCCTAGTACGAGAGGACCGGAGTGGACGAACCTCTGGTGTTCCGGTTGTCACGCCAGTGGCATTGCCGGGTAGCTATGTTCGGAAGAGATAACCGCTGAAAGCATCTAAGCGGGAAACTTGCCTCAAGATGAGATCTCACTGGGATCTTGAATCCCCTAAAGGGCCGTCGAAGACTACGACGTTGATAGGTTGGGTGTGTAAGCGCTGTGAGGCGTTGAGCTAACCAATACTAATTGCCCGTGAGGCTTGACCATATAACACCCAAGCAATTTGCGCGTAAGCCGAATTGTGGTGGTGAAGATGATACGAACCGAAAGTTCGCACCACAAATTCACATATCCGAATTCGCTAGAGCATCCATCTGGATCTTCTGGCAACAGAATTTCTTGACGACCATAGAGCATTGGAACCACCTGATCCCATCCCGAACTCAGCAGTGAAACGATGCATCGCCGATGGTAGTGTGGGGTTTCCCCATGTGAGAGTAGGTCATCGTCAAGATTCATTTCGCAAAACCCCTATCTGCACATGCAGGTAGGGGTTTTGTCTTTGTGGCCCGAAAAAGCCAAGCTCACGCAAGTCTCGGCCTTGCCCAGATCCCTGTAGGAGCGGCTTTAGCCGCGAACACCGGCAAAGCCGGTGCCATCCTCCGCGTCGCTTGCTTCGCGGCTAAAGCCGAACCCCACAGGGATCGCGACACAAGGCCGCACTTACAGGCCCTTTTCCTATGCAAGCCAACAGCCCATGGCTATCATGCCTGCCTTATTCCAAGTCGAGACTGGCATGCTGAAGTTGTTGAATCTCCTCAAGGATGGCCGGTTCCATTCCGGTGAAGCCCTGGGGGCAGCCCTCGGGGTGAGTCGCAGTGCCGTTTGGAAGCAGCTGCAGCACCTGGAGAGTGAACTGAACCTCACCATTCACAAGGTTCGTGGGCGCGGCTATCAGCTGGCGGCACCGCTCGCCTTGCTCGAATCACAGGCAATCGCCGGTTATGCCGAAGGCGAGCAGTGGCCAGTGTTCATCCACGAATCGATTGATTCGACCAATGCAGAAGGTCTGCGGCTTGCCGGCCAAGGGCAGGTAGCTCCGTTTATCGTACTGGCCGAGCGGCAGAGTGCCGGCCGCGGCCGGCGTGGCCGTCAATGGATCAGCCCATTCGCCGAGAACCTCTATTACAGCCTTGTATTGCGAGTGGATGGCGGCATGCGTCAGCTCGAAGGTTTGAGCCTGGTGGTGGGATTGGCCGTAATGCGCACCCTGCAGGCGTTCGGCGTAAAAGAGGTAGGACTCAAATGGCCCAACGATGTGCTGGTTCGCGGGCAGAAGATTACCGGCATTCTCCTGGAGCTGGTGGGCGACCCTGCTGATGTCTGCCATGTGGTGCTGGGTATCGGTATCAATGTGAACATGCAGGTGAACGATAAGGTCGACCAGCAGTGGACCTCGATGCGGCGTGAGGTGGGTGCGACAATTGATCGCAATCACTTGGTGGCATCGCTCAGTCAGCAGCTGCAGCATGAATTGGCACGGCATCGTCGCTACGGATTTGCAGCATTCCTGGAAGAATGGGAGCAGGCGCACCTTTGGCAGGGGCGCAATGTTTCGCTGGTTGCTGGCAGCACGCATATTGATGGTGTGGTTCTCGGCGTCGATGGGCAGGGTGGCTTGCGCCTTGAGGTGGACGGAGTGGAAAAGAGCTTCAGTGGTGGTGAGCTCAGTTTGAGGTTGCGTGATGATTCTTGAGCTCGATTGCGGTAACAGCTTCATCAAGTGGCGGGTAATCCATGCCGCTGATGCAGTCATTGAAGGTGGCGGGATCGTCGACTCCGATCAGGCGTTGCTCGCTGAAGTGGCTGCGTTGGCTTCGGTGCGTCTTACGGGCTGTCGCATTGTCAGTGTGCGCAGCGAGGAAGAAACCGATGCGCTGTGTTCATTGATTGCCCAGGCGTTTACCGTTCAGGCGCGTGTTGCGCATCCGGCGCAGGAAATGGCCGGCGTGCGCAATGGCTATGACGATTATCAGCGTCTGGGTATGGATCGTTGGCTGGCTGCGCTGGGTGCATTTCACCTGGCAAAGGGCGCGTGTCTGGTCATTGACCTGGGCACTGCTGCAAAAGCGGACTTCGTTGCAGCGGATGGTGAGCATCTGGGTGGTTACATCTGCCCGGGCATGCCTTTGATGCGTAGCCAGCTGCGCACCCATACCCGGCGTATCCGCTATGACGATGCCTCTGCCGAGCGCGCATTGACCAGTTTGTCGCCCGGGCGCTCAACCGTCGAAGCGGTCGAGCGCGGTTGTGTGTTGATGCTCCAGGGTTTTGCGCGCACCCAGCTTGATCAGGCGCGTGCGCTGTGGGGGGACACGTTCACGGTATTTCTCACTGGGGGTGATGCGCCACTGGTAAGGGAGGCTGTGCCCCAGGCGCGTGTTGTGCCAGACCTGGTTTTCGTTGGCCTGGCCATGGCCTGCCCATTGGATTGAGGTGCCTATGCGTTGGTTGTTTCTGCTGTTACTGGTGCTCAACCTCTTCTATTACGTGTGGCACCAGCAGGAAGCCCCGCTGAAGGTCAAGGAAGTCGCCCCGCTGTCTCTGTACAAGGGGAATCAGCAAGAAATCCGTCTGCTGCGTGAAACCGGCGTGTCGGCGCCGCCCAAGCGTCGTGATGAATGCTTGGTAGTGGGTGGGGTAATGGGGCAGGGGCAGCTGGATGCGCTGCGTCAGCGCCTCTTGAGCCTGGATATTGCGACGTTGCCAGTGCTGGGGCAGCTGCCGGGGGCAGATGGGCGCTGGCTCAAGGTTGCACCGGAAAGCGAGCGTTTGCTGGACCAAACGGTGCTCTCAGCTCTTTCCAATGATTTCAAAGACTTAAAACATAAAATTATTTTCTGCCAGGGTATTGCAACTGGCGAATAGCTTGATAGAATGGCGCCCGCTTCACAGGGAACACCACTCAGGTGGTAGAACTGGAAGCGGTGTCAAAGCAGCTAAGTTTCAGATTTGATTGAAAAAATTTGAAAAAAACGCTTGACACTAGGACGGCAGACAAATAGAATGCCGGCCACATCTGGAGGGATTCCCGAGCGGTCAAAGGGGACGGACTGTAAATCCGTTGCGAGAGCTTCGAAGGTTCGAATCCTTCTCCCTCCACCAGTTTTAGCGAGAGCCGCAAGCTCCGCGGGTATAGTTTAGTGGTAGAACCTCAGCCTTCCAAGCTGATGATGCGGGTTCGATTCCCGCTACCCGCTCCAAGTTTGCCGGATTTTGCGCAAAGTGTTTCGCTCTTGTAGCTCAGTTGGTAGAGCACACCCTTGGTAAGGGTGAGGTCAGCGGTTCAAATCCGCTCAAGAGCTCCATATAAACAAGGCAGATATGAAAATATCTGCCTTTGTTTTATCAGCGCAAGACTATTTCTTCTGCGGAGGATTGTATCGATGGCTAAGGAAAAGTTTGATCGTTCCCTTCCCCACGTTAACGTCGGCACTATCGGCCACGTTGACCACGGTAAGACCACTCTGACCGCAGCTCTGACTCGCGTCTGCTCCGAAGTTTTCGGTTCGGCAGTCGTTGAGTTCGACAAGATCGACTCGGCTCCGGAAGAAAAAGCGCGCGGTATCACCATCAACACCGCTCACGTCGAGTACAACTCGAACATTCGTCACTACGCTCACGTTGACTGCCCAGGTCACGCTGACTACGTGAAGAACATGATCACCGGTGCTGCCCAGATGGACGGCGCGATCCTGGTTTGCTCGGCCGCCGATGGTCCGATGCCACAAACCCGTGAGCACATCCTGCTGTCCCGTCAGGTAGGCGTTCCGTACATCGTGGTCTTCCTGAACAAGGCTGACCTGGTAGACGACGCTGAGCTGCTGGAACTGGTCGAGATGGAAGTTCGCGACCTGCTGTCCACCTACGACTTCCCAGGTGACGACACTCCGATCATCATCGGTTCCGCTCGTATGGCCCTGGAAGGCAAAGACGACAACGAAATGGGTACTACCGCTGTCAAGAAGCTGGTAGAGACTCTGGATGCCTACATCCCTGAGCCAGTTCGTGCCATCGACCAGCCGTTCCTGATGCCGATCGAAGACGTATTCTCGATCTCGGGTCGTGGTACCGTTGTTACCGGTCGTATCGAGCGTGGTATCGTTCGCGTTCAGGACCCACTGGAAATCGTTGGTCTGCGTGACACCACCACCACCACCTGCACCGGTGTTGAGATGTTCCGCAAGCTGCTGGACGAAGGTCGTGCTGGCGAGAACTGCGGCGTTCTGCTGCGTGGCACCAAGCGTGACGACGTTGAGCGTGGTCAGGTTCTGGTCAAGCCAGGTTCGGTCAAGCCGCACACCAAGTTCACCGCAGAAGTTTACGTTCTGTCGAAGGAAGAAGGCGGTCGTCACACTCCGTTCTTCAAAGGCTACCGTCCTCAGTTCTACTTCCGTACCACTGACGTGACCGGTAACTGCGAACTGCCGGAAGGCGTTGAAATGGTAATGCCAGGTGACAACATTCAGATGACTGTTACCCTGATCAAGACCATCGCAATGGAAGACGGTCTGCGCTTCGCTATCCGTGAAGGCGGTCGTACCGTCGGCGCCGGTGTCGTAGCAAAAATTATTGAATAAGTAGTTGATTTACTTGATCAGGCCGGTATAATGGCCGGCCTGATACAGCGTTACAGGTCAGTAGCTCAATTGGCAGAGCGACGGTCTCCAAAACCGTAGGTTGGGGGTTCGATTCCCTCCTGACCTGCCATTTCACTTCGGTGTGATGGCTTTCTTCTCACAGGATCCTCCTCGATGACTCCCAAAACTGAAGCCCAAGAATCGCGTTTTGATCTGTTCAAGTGGCTGGCTGTAGTGGCTTTGGTGGTTGTTGGTGTTGTGGGTAATCAATATTACTCCGCCTCTCCAATCCTGTATCGCGTTCTCGTACTTCTCGTCCTGGCTGCTGTCGCGGGCTTTGTAGCTCTGCAGACTGCGAAGGGCAAGTCGTTCTTTGCGCTGGCGAAGGAAGCTCGTACCGAGATTCGTAAAGTCGTGTGGCCGACCCGCCAGGAAACCACCCAGACCACGCTGATTGTCGTGGCTGTCGTGCTGGTTATGGCACTGCTGCTGTGGGGGCTCGATTCCCTGCTCGGCTGGGCGGTCTCCTTGATCGTTGGCTAAAGGTGTCCCGTGGCTAAGCGTTGGTATGTTGTGCATGCTTACTCGGGTTACGAGAAGCATGTAATGCGCTCCCTGATCGAGCGCGTCAAGCTGGCTGGCATGGAAGACGGTTTCGGCGAGATCCTGGTTCCGACCGAAGAAGTCGTCGAAATGCGCAACGGCCAGAAGCGCAAGAGTGAGCGTAAATTCTTCCCTGGCTATGTATTGGTCCAGATGGAGATGAACGAAGGGACTTGGCACTTGGTCAAGGATACCCCTCGTGTGATGGGCTTTATTGGTGGCACTGCAGACAAGCCTGCGCCGATCACCGATAAAGAAGCTGAGGCTATCCTGCGTCGCGTTGCCGACGGTAGCGACAAGCCGAAGCCGAAGACGCTGTTCGAGCCAGGTGAAGTGGTTCGAGTCATTGACGGTCCGTTCGCTGACTTCAATGGTAGTGTCGAAGAGGTTAACTACGAGAAGAGCCGTCTGCAGGTTGCAGTGCTCATTTTCGGTCGCTCTACCCCGGTAGAGCTCGAGTTCAGCCAGGTCGAAAAGGTCTAGGCGGACGAAGCATCCCATACCCCGCAGCCCTGTGTGCTGCGGGGTTTTGTCGTCACTGGGATAAAACGCAAGTCATCCGGGGAGCCAACAGGCGTTCGTACCCGATTTTGGAGTAGCTCATGGCTAAGAAGATTCAGGCTTACATCAAGCTGCAAGTTAAGGCCGGCCAGGCCAACCCAAGCCCACCCGTTGGTCCAGCACTGGGTCAACACGGTGTGAACATCATGGAATTCTGCAAGGCCTTCAACGCCCGTACCCAGGGTCAAGAAGCCGGCCTGCCGACTCCTGTGATCATCACTGTTTACAGCGACCGTAGCTTCACTTTCGAGACCAAGAGCACCCCTGCCTCGGTTCTGCTGAAGAAAGCTGCTGGCCTGACCAGTGGTTCGGCTCGCCCGAACACCGTTAAAGTCGGTACCGTGACCCGTGCTCAGCTGGAAGACATCGCGAAAGCCAAACAGGCTGACCTGACTGCCGCTGACCTGGACGCTGCTGTACGCACCATCGCTGGCTCTGCCCGCAGCATGGGCCTGAACGTGGAGGGTGTGTAATGGCTAAGCTGACCAAACGCCAAAAGGCAATCGCCGAGAAAATCGAAGCAGGCAAGGCCTACAACTTCGAAGAAGCGGCAACTCTGCTGGCCTCGCTGCCTGCTGCCAAGTTCGTAGAGTCCTACGACATCGCCGTTAACCTCGGTGTTGACCCGCGTAAATCCGACCAGGTCGTACGTAGCGCTACTGTGCTGCCACACGGCACTGGCAAGACCGTTCGCGTTGCTGTCTTCACCCAGGGTCCAGCTGCTGAAGCTGCTCTGGCTGCCGGCGCTGACCGCGTAGGTATGGACGACCTGGCTGCCGAAATGAAAGGCGGCGACCTGAACTATGACGTCGTCATCGCATCGCCTGATGCCATGCGCGTTGTAGGTCAGCTGGGTCAGGTTCTGGGTCCTCGCGGCCTGATGCCTAACCCGAAAGTCGGTACCGTAACTCCAGACGTAGCCACTGCCGTGAAAAACGCCAAGGCTGGTCAGGTTCGCTACCGTACCGACAAAAACGGTATCATCCACACCTCCGTTGGCAAGATCGGCTTTGAAGCTGGCAAGCTGAAGGAAAACGTTGAAGCCCTGATCGCTGACCTGAAGCGTATCAAGCCAGCTTCTTCGAAAGGTATCTACGTCAAGCGCGTTACCCTGAGCACCACCATGGGCCCAGGTCTGGTCATCGATCAGAGCTCGCTGAACGTGTAAGAACATGGTGGCGTGACCTGTCACGCCACCAGCAAAAATTGGGGTCCCTGCCTGGCGGGGGCTATCCAAGACCGTAGGCGGCGCAAGCCTTAAAACACCAGCCCACGCAGATGGTGCTCCCGATTCGTTACCGAATCAGACACCAAAACGACATCCGGCTTCGGCCAGATGAAACGGTAAAAACCAGGAGTAAACCCGTGGCAATTAAACTCGAAGACAAGAAGGCCATCGTCGCTGAAGTCAACGAGGCTGCCAAAGTCGCTCTGTCCGCTGTCGTGGCTGATGCCCGTGGTGTGACTGTAAGCGCAATGACCGGACTCCGTAAAGAGGCCCGCGAAGCTGGCGTCTACGTACGTGTTGTACGTAACACCCTGCTGAAGCGCGCTGTTGAAGGCACCGAATTTTCGATCCTCAACGACGCGTTCAAAGGCCCGACCCTGATTGCTTTCTCCAACGAACACCCGGGCGCTGCTGCTCGTCTGTTCAAAGAGTTCGCCAAGGGTCAGGACAAGTTCGAGATCAAGGCAGCTGCGTTTGACGGCAATTTCATTGCAGCGAACCAGATCGACGTGTTGGCTACCCTGCCGACCCGCGACGAAGCTATCGCAAAACTGATGAGCGTGATCCAAGGCGCCACCAGCAAGCTGGCTCGTACTCTGGCAGCCATTCGCGACCAGAAAGAAGCTACCGCCGTCTAAGGCGCGCGAACTCTTTCAAAATCATACGTTTAATTTGATGGCTGCGTAGGCTGTCACCCCAATACAGGATTTAAGTCATGTCTCTGACTAACGAACAAATCATCGAAGCAATCGGCCAGAAAACCGTTCTGGAAGTTGTTGAGCTGATCAAAGCAATGGAAGAAACCTTCGGCGTTACCGCTGCTGTTGCCGCTGCTGGCCCAGCTGCTGCTGCTGCCGTTGTTGAAGAGCAGACCGAGTTCAACGTTGTTCTGGTTGAAGCCGGCGACAAGAAAGTGAACGTGATCAAAGCCGTTCGCGAACTGACCGGTCTGGGCCTGAAAGAAGCCAAAGAGAAAGTCGATGGCGCTCCTCAGGTTGTAGCTGAAGGCGTTTCGAAAGAAGCCGCTGAAGACGCTAAGAAGAAGCTGGAAGAAGCAGGCGCTAAAGTCGAGCTGAAGTAATCTCGACCTTGCGATGCCAGCCTGAGCGTTAAGCGAAGGGCTGATGGCTGGTGGCTTACGCCACCGGCCTTTTTCCGTTATTGGTGGTCGGTTAGGCCGGCCCCGATAACAAGCTGCAAGACACCCATGTGGGTGGCGCAAACCAAGGGGTTTGCACGATTTTCTGGCTGCTCCCGCCGGGAGAAGCCAAACAAGCAGGTGACCAAGCTGGGGAACGCTGATGGCTTACTCATACACTGAGAAAAAACGTATCCGCAAGGACTTTAGCAAGTTGCCGGACGTCATGGATGTGCCTTACCTCCTGGCCATCCAGCTGGATTCGTATCGCGAATTCCTGCAAGCGGGAGCATCCAAGGATCAGTTCCGCGACGTCGGCCTGCACGCGGCCTTCAAATCGGTATTCCCGATCATCAGCTACTCCGGCAATGCTGCCCTGGAGTACGTAGGCTATCGCCTGGGCGAACCGGCCTTCGATGTGAAGGAATGTGTCCTGCGTGGCGTGACCTTCGCGGTCCCACTGCGGGTCAAGGTGCGCCTGATCATCTTCGACAAGGAATCGTCGAACAAAGCGATCAAGGACATCAAAGAGCAAGAAGTCTACATGGGTGAAATCCCCCTGATGACTGAGAACGGTACCTTCGTTATCAACGGTACCGAGCGTGTGATCGTTTCCCAGCTGCACCGTTCGCCTGGTGTGTTCTTCGACCACGACCGTGGCAAGACCCACAGCTCCGGCAAGCTGCTGTACTCCGCTCGCATCATCCCTTACCGCGGCTCCTGGCTGGACTTCGAGTTCGACCCGAAGGACTGCGTGTTCGTGCGTATCGACCGCCGCCGCAAACTGCCGGCTTCGGTGCTGCTGCGCGCCCTGGGCTACAGCACTGAAGAAGTGCTGAACACCTTCTACACCACCAACGTGTTCCACATTTCCGGCGAAAAACTCAGCCTGGAACTGGTGCCTCAACGTCTGCGTGGTGAAGTTGCAGTCATGGACATCCATGACGAAACCGGCAAAGTCATCGTCGAGCAAGGCCGCCGTATTACCGCGCGCCACATCAACCAGCTCGAAAAAGCCGGCGTCAAGCAGCTGGACGTTCCAATGGAATACGTCCTGGGCCGCACTACCGCCAAGGCCATTGTGCATCCGGCTACCGGCGAGATCCTGGCCGAATGCAACACCGAGATGACCACCGAACTGCTGATCAAGGTCGCCAAGGCACAGGTTGTCCGTATCGAGACCCTGTACACCAACGACATCGATTGCGGTCCGTTCATCTCCGACACCCTGAAGATCGACACCACCAGCAACCAGCTGGAAGCTCTGGTCGAGATCTACCGCATGATGCGTCCAGGCGAGCCGCCAACCAAGGATGCAGCCGAGACCCTGTTCAACAACCTGTTCTTCAGCGCCGAGCGTTACGACCTGTCCGCCGTTGGTCGCATGAAGTTCAACCGTCGTATCGGTCGTACCGAGATCGAAGGTTCGGGCGTGCTGAGCAAGGAAGACATCGTCGAGGTTCTGAAGACCCTGGTCGATATCCGTAACGGCAAAGGCATCGTCGACGACATCGACCACCTCGGTAACCGTCGCGTACGTTGCGTTGGTGAAATGGCCGAGAACCAGTTCCGCGTTGGCCTGGTGCGTGTAGAGCGCGCGGTCAAGGAACGCCTGTCGATGGCGGAAAGCGAAGGCCTGATGCCGCAAGACCTGATCAACGCCAAGCCGGTTGCGGCGGCGGTGAAAGAGTTCTTCGGTTCCAGCCAGCTGTCCCAGTTCATGGACCAGAACAACCCGCTCTCCGAGATCACCCACAAGCGCCGTGTCTCTGCACTCGGCCCTGGCGGTCTGACCCGTGAGCGTGCCGGCTTCGAAGTCCGAGACGTACACCCGACCCACTACGGCCGTGTGTGCCCGATCGAGACCCCTGAAGGTCCGAACATCGGTCTGATCAACTCCCTGGCAGCCTATGCCCGCACCAACCAGTACGGCTTCCTGGAAAGCCCGTACCGCGTGGTGAAGGAAGGCGTTGTCAGCGACGACATCGTGTTCCTGTCGGCCATCGAAGAAGCCGATCACGTCATCGCCCAGGCTTCGGCCGCGATGAACGAGAAGAAGCAACTGATCGATGAGCTGGTAGCGGTTCGTCACCTGAACGAATTCACCGTCAAGGCGCCGGAAGACGTCACCCTGATGGACGTTTCGCCGAAGCAGGTTGTTTCCGTTGCTGCGTCGCTGATTCCGTTCCTCGAGCACGACGACGCCAACCGTGCATTGATGGGTTCGAACATGCAGCGTCAGGCTGTACCAACCCTGCGTGCCGACAAGCCGCTGGTAGGTACTGGCATGGAGCGCAACGTTGCCCGTGACTCCGGTGTCTGCGTGGTTGCTCGCCGTGGTGGTGTGATCGACTCGGTCGACGCCAGCCGTATCGTTGTTCGCGTTGCCGACGACGAAGTGGAAACCGGCGAAGCAGGTGTGGATATCTACAACCTGACCAAGTACACCCGTTCGAACCAGAACACCTGCATCAACCAGCGTCCGCTGGTGAGCAAGGGCGACAAGGTTCAGCGTGGCGACATCATGGCCGACGGCCCGTCCACCGACATGGGTGAGCTGGCACTGGGTCAGAACATGCGCATCGCGTTCATGGCGTGGAACGGCTTCAACTTCGAAGACTCCATCTGCCTGTCCGAGCGTGTGGTTCAGGAAGACCGCTTCACCACCATCCACATCCAGGAACTGACCTGTGTGGCGCGTGACACCAAGCTTGGCCCAGAGGAAATCACTGCGGACATCCCGAACGTGGGTGAAGCTGCACTGAACAAACTGGACGAAGCCGGTATCGTCTACGTGGGTGCCGAAGTCGGCGCTGGTGACATCCTGGTTGGCAAGGTCACGCCAAAAGGCGAAACCCAGCTGACTCCGGAAGAAAAACTGCTGCGCGCAATCTTCGGTGAGAAGGCCAGCGACGTTAAGGACACCTCCCTGCGTGTGCCAACCGGCACCAAGGGTACCGTCATCGACGTACAGGTCTTCACCCGTGATGGCGTAGAGCGCGACAGCCGCGCCCTGGCCATCGAGAAGATGCAGCTGGACGAGATCCGCAAGGACCTCAACGAAGAGTTCCGCATCGTCGAAGGCGCAACCTTCGAGCGTCTGCGTTCTGCCCTGAACGGTCAGGTGGTCGACGGTGGCGCGGGCCTGAAGAAAGGCACCGTGATCACTGACGAAGTGCTGGACGGTCTGGAGCACGGCCAGTGGTTCAAACTGCGCATGGCTGAAGATGCACTGAACGAGCAGCTGGAAAAGGCTCAGCAGTACATCGTCGACCGTCGCCGTCTGCTGGACGACAAGTTCGAAGACAAGAAGCGCAAGCTGCAGCAGGGCGATGACCTGGCACCGGGCGTACTGAAGATCGTCAAGGTCTACCTGGCAATCCGCCGTCGCATCCAGCCGGGTGACAAGATGGCCGGTCGTCACGGTAACAAGGGTGTTGTCTCGGTCATCATGCCGGTCGAAGACATGCCGCACGATGCCAACGGTACTCCGGTCGACGTCGTACTGAACCCGCTGGGCGTACCTTCGCGTATGAACGTTGGTCAGATCCTCGAAACCCACCTGGGCCTGGCGGCCAAGGGGCTGGGCGAGAAGATCGACCGCATGCTCGAAGAGCAGCGCAAAGCAGCTGAACTGCGCGTGTTCCTGACCGAGGTCTACAACGAGATCGGTGGTCGTCAGGAAAACCTCGAAGAGTTCACCGACGCAGAGATCCTGGCTCTGGCCCACAACCTGAAGAAAGGCGTGCCGATGGCTACCCCGGTCTTCGACGGTGCCAAAGAGCGTGAGATCAAGGCCATGCTGAAACTGGCTGACCTGCCAGAAAGCGGCCAGATGGTGCTGTTCGATGGCCGTACCGGCAACAAGTTCGAGCGTCCTGTGACCGTTGGTTACATGTACATGCTCAAGCTGAACCACTTGGTGGACGACAAGATGCACGCGCGTTCCACTGGTTCCTACAGCCTGGTTACCCAGCAGCCGCTGGGTGGTAAGGCGCAGTTCGGTGGTCAGCGTTTCGGGGAGATGGAAGTGTGGGCGCTGGAAGCATACGGCGCGGCATACACCCTGCAAGAAATGCTCACAGTGAAGTCGGACGACGTGAACGGCCGTACCAAGATGTACAAAAACATCGTGGATGGCGATCACCGTATGGAGCCGGGCATGCCCGAGTCCTTCAACGTGTTGATCAAAGAGATCCGTTCGCTCGGTATCGATATCGATCTGGAAACCGAATAACACGTGACGCGAAGGGGAGTGGGGCAGGTAATGCCCGCTCCCTGCTCCGCCAGGAGGAAAGGCCTTGAAAGACCTACTGAATTTGCTGAAAAACCAGGGTCAAGTCGAAGAGTTCGACGCCATCCGCATCGGTCTGGCGTCGCCTGAAATGATCCGTTCGTGGTCGTTCGGTGAAGTTAAGAAGCCGGAAACCATCAACTACCGTACGTTCAAGCCTGAGCGTGACGGCCTGTTCTGCGCCAAGATCTTTGGCCCAGTCAAGGACTACGAGTGCCTGTGCGGCAAGTACAAGCGCCTCAAGCACCGCGGCGTAATCTGCGAGAAGTGCGGCGTTGAAGTTGCCCTGGCCAAGGTTCGTCGTGAGCGCATGGCGCACATCGAACTGGCCTCGCCAGTTGCCCACATCTGGTTCCTGAAGTCGCTGCCGTCCCGTATCGGCCTGCTGATGGACATGACCCTGCGTGACATCGAGCGCGTGCTCTACTTCGAGAGCTATGTCGTTATCGACCCGGGCATGACCACCCTGGAAAAGGGCCAGCTGCTGAACGACGAGCAGTACTTCGAAGCGCTGGAAGAGTTCGGTGACGACTTCGATGCCCGCATGGGTGCCGAGGCTGTCCGCGAGCTGCTGCACGCTATCGACCTGGAGCACGAGATCGGTCGCCTGCGCGAAGAGATTCCGCAGACCAACTCGGAAACCAAGATCAAGAAGCTGTCCAAGCGCCTGAAGCTGATGGAAGCTTTCCAGGGCTCGGGCAACCTGCCTGAGTGGATGGTCCTGACCGTCCTGCCAGTGCTGCCGCCGGACCTGCGTCCGCTGGTTCCGCTGGATGGTGGCCGCTTCGCGACCTCCGACCTGAACGACCTGTATCGTCGGGTGATCAACCGTAACAACCGTCTGAAGCGCCTGCTGGATCTGTCGGCGCCGGACATCATCGTGCGCAACGAAAAGCGCATGCTGCAGGAAGCGGTCGACGCCCTGCTGGACAACGGCCGTCGCGGTCGCGCCATCACTGGCTCGAACAAGCGTCCGCTGAAGTCCCTGGCCGACATGATCAAAGGTAAGCAAGGTCGCTTCCGTCAGAACTTGCTCGGTAAGCGTGTGGACTACTCCGGCCGTTCGGTAATTACCGTAGGCCCGACCCTGCGCCTGCACCAGTGCGGTCTGCCGAAGAAGATGGCCCTCGAGCTGTTCAAGCCGTTCATTTTCGGCAAGCTGGAAATGCGTGGTCTGGCGACCACCATCAAGGCCGCCAAGAAGATGGTCGAGCGCGAGCTGCCAGAGGTGTGGGACGTTCTCGCCGAAGTGATTCGCGAACACCCCGTACTGCTCAACCGTGCACCTACCCTGCACCGTCTGGGTATCCAGGCCTTTGAACCGGTTCTGATCGAAGGTAAGGCGATTCAGCTGCACCCGCTGGTCTGTGCTGCGTACAACGCCGACTTCGACGGTGACCAGATGGCCGTTCACGTGCCGCTGACGCTGGAAGCCCAGCTCGAAGCGCGCGCGCTGATGATGTCGACCAACAACATCCTTTCGCCAGCCAACGGTGAGCCAATCATCGTTCCGTCGCAGGACGTTGTACTGGGTCTGTACTACATGACCCGTGAAGCCATCAACGCCAAGGGCGAAGGTCGCGTGTTTGCCGACCTGCAGGAAGTCGACCGCGTATTCCGCGCCGGCGAAGCTGCCCTGCACGCGAAAATCAAGGTTCGTATCAACGAAACCGTGAAAGAGCGTGATGGTTCGGTGGTCAAGAACACCCGCATCGTCGACACCACCGTCGGCCGTGCGCTGCTGTTCCAGGTTGTACCGGCAGGTCTGCCGTACGACGTGGTCAACCAGCCGATGAAGAAAAAGGCGATCTCCAAGCTGATCAACCAGTGCTACCGCGTGGTTGGTCTGAAAGAGACCGTTATCTTCGCTGACCAACTGATGTACACCGGTTTCGCTTACTCGACCATTTCCGGCGTTTCCATCGGTGTTAACGACTTCGTTATCCCGGACGAGAAAGCCCGCATCATCGGTAACGCTACCGACGAAGTGAAGGAAATCGAGAGCCAGTACGCCTCCGGCCTGGTAACCCAGGGCGAGAAGTACAACAAGGTCATCGACTTGTGGTCGAAGGCGAACGACGAAGTGTCCAAGGCGATGATGGCCAACCTCTCGAAAGAGAAGGTCATCGACCGCGAAGGCAAAGAAGTCGAGCAAGAGTCCTTCAACTCGATGTACATGATGGCTGACTCGGGTGCGCGGGGTTCCGCAGCCCAGATCCGTCAGCTGGCCGGTATGCGTGGTCTGATGGCCAAGCCGGACGGCTCCATCATCGAGACGCCGATCACTGCGAACTTCCGTGAAGGTCTGAGCGTACTTCAGTACTTCATCTCGACTCACGGTGCTCGTAAGGGTCTGGCGGATACCGCCTTGAAGACTGCGAACTCCGGTTACCTGACTCGCCGTCTGGTAGACGTTGCCCAGGATCTGGTCGTTACCGAGATCGACTGCGGCACCGACCAAGGCCTGCTGATGACTCCGCACATCGAAGGCGGCGACGTTGTAGAGCCACTGGGTGAGCGTGTACTGGGTCGTGTCATCGCCCGTGACGTGTTCAAGCCTGGCACCGAGGACGTTATCGTTCCGGCCGGTACCCTGGTTGACGAGCAGTGGGTCGAGTTCATCGAGCTGAACAGCATCGACGAAGTGATCGTGCGTTCGCCGATCAACTGCGAAACCCGCTATGGCATCTGCGCCAAGTGCTACGGTCGCGACCTGGCTCGCGGTCACCAGGTGAACATCGGTGAAGCTGTCGGCGTTATCGCTGCACAGTCGATCGGTGAGCCGGGTACCCAGCTGACCATGCGTACGTTCCACATCGGTGGTGCTGCAAGCCGCACTTCGGCTGCCGACAGCGTCCAGGTGAAGAACGGCGGTATGGTGCGTCTGCACAACCTGAAGCAGGTTGAGCGTGCCGACGGTAACCTGGTTGCCGTATCGCGTTCGGGCGAGCTGGCCATTGCCGACGAATTCGGTCGTGAGCGTGAGCGCTACAAGCTGCCTTACGGTGCGGTGATTTCGGTCAAGGAAGGTGAGAAGGTCGAAGCTGGCGCCATCGTCGCCAAGTGGGACCCGCACACCCACCCGATCGTTACCGAGCTGAAAGGTACCGTGACCTTCGTGGGCATGGAAGAAAACATCACCATCAAGCGTCAGACCGACGAGCTGACCGGTCTGACCAACATTGAAGTACTGGACGTCAAGGATCGCCCTGCCGCAGGCAAGGAAATCCGTCCGGCAATCAAGATGGTCGATGCTGCTGGCAAGGACCTGTACCTGCCAGGTACCGACGTACCTGCCCAGTACTTCCTGCCGGCCAACGCCCTCGTTGGTGTGGCTGACGGTGCCCAGATCGGCGTTGGTGACGTTATCGCGCGTATCCCGCAAGAAACGTCGAAAACCCGTGACATCACCGGTGGTCTGCCACGCGTTGCCGACCTGTTCGAAGCGCGTCGCCCGAAAGAAGCCTCGATTCTGGCTGAAGTCAGCGGCACCATCGCATTCGGTAAAGAGACCAAGGGCAAGCGTCGCCTGGTCATCACTCCGACCGACGGTAGCGATCCGTACGAAGAGCTGATTCCGAAGTGGCGCCACCTGAACGTCTTCGAAGGTGAGCAGGTAAACCGTGGTGAAGTTATTTCCGACGGCCCGAGCGATCCGCACGACATCCTGCGTCTGCTGGGTGTGAGCGCGCTGGCGAAGTACATCGTCAACGAGATCCAGGACGTTTACCGTCTGCAAGGCGTGAAGATCAACGACAAGCACATCGAGACCATCCTGCGTCAGATGCTGCGCAAGGTCGAGATCTCCGAGTCGGGCGATTCCAGCTTCATCAAGGGCGACCAGATGGAACTGACCCAGGTACTGGTAGAGAACGAGCGTCTCGCCGGCGAGGACAAGTTCATCTCCAAGTTCACCCGCGTGCTGCTGGGTATCACCAAGGCGTCGCTGTCGACCGAGTCGTTCATCTCCGCGGCTTCCTTCCAGGAAACCACCCGCGTACTGACCGAAGCGGCGGTAACCGGCAAGCGCGACTACCTGCGCGGCCTGAAAGAGAACGTGGTCGTGGGTCGTCTGATCCCGGCCGGTACTGGTCTGGCGTACCACAGCGAGCGCAAGCGTCGCCGTGATGCCGACAAGCCGCTGCGTGTGAGCGCCAGTGAGGTGGAAGCCGCACTGACCGAAGCGCTGAACTCCAGCGGTAACTAAGTACAGGGCAGGGCCCCGGCAAGCCTCGAATGACCATCGGTGACATGAAATGTTGCCGATGATCGGGCGAGGAGGGCCGGGGCCTCGTCTTGACTGGGTGCAAGATCCTCTTTAGACTTTTGTACCCTTAAATTTGGTGAGGCTCCGTCTCGCCAATTTTTGGCTTTCTTGCAAGACAATAGAGTCGCAAGACAATCAGTGGAGCTAGTAGATGGCAACTATCAACCAGCTGGTACGTCAGCCGCGTAAGCGTTCGGTCGAGAAGTCCGACGTTCCTGCGCTGCAGAACTGCCCGCAACGTCGTGGCGTGTGCACCCGTGTGTACACCACCACGCCGAAAAAACCTAACTCGGCACTGCGTAAAGTATGCCGTGTGCGTCTGACCAACGGTTTCGAGGTTTCCTCGTACATCGGTGGTGAAGGCCACAACCTGCAAGAGCACAGCGTCGTCCTGATCCGTGGCGGCCGTGTAAAAGACTTGCCAGGTGTTCGTTACCACACCGTTCGCGGCTCTCTGGATACTTCGGGCGTTAAAGGCCGTAACCAGGGTCGTTCGAAATACGGTACCAAGCGTCCGAAGTAATCGGCCGTTTGCAGACATCCATTTTTTTGAGTCGATAAGAGTAAGGTCGGGCAGGGGTCGAAGACCCACGTCCCGGGCTAACCTGAAGACCGTTTGAGGGCTTATCATGCCAAGACGTCGTGTAGCAGCAAAACGTGAGATTCTGGACGATCCTAAATACGGATCCCAAATCCTCGCCAAGTTCATGAACCACGTGATGGAAAGCGGCAAGAAGGCCGTAGCCGAGCGCATCGTTTACGGTGCCCTGGATACCGTCAAAGCACGCAAGAACAGCGACCCCCTGGAAATCTTCGAGAAAGCTCTCGACGCCATCGCTCCGCTGGTCGAAGTTAAGTCCCGTCGTGTCGGCGGTGCCACTTACCAGGTTCCGGTTGAAGTTCGTCCATCCCGTCGTAACGCTCTGGCAATGCGCTGGCTCGTAGACTACGCCCGCAAGCGCGGCGAGAAGTCGATGGCTCTGCGCCTGGCCGGCGAACTGCTGGATGCTGCCGAAGGCAAGGGTGCTGCAGTCAAGAAGCGTGAAGACGTTCACCGTATGGCTGAAGCCAACAAAGCGTTCTCGCACTACCGCTTCTAATTCAAGCATCAATCATTTTGCGAGGGCTTTATGGCTCGTACTACAGCAATTAACCGCTACCGTAACATTGGTATCTGTGCCCACGTTGACGCGGGCAAGACCACCACTACCGAGCGGATCCTGTTCTACACTGGTCTGAGCCACAAGATGGGCGAGGTGCATGACGGCGCCGCGACCACCGACTGGATGGTGCAGGAGCAGGAGCGCGGTATCACCATTACCTCCGCTGCCGTTACCACCTTCTGGAAAGGTTCCCGTGGTCAGTACGACAACTACCGCGTAAACGTCATCGATACCCCCGGCCACGTTGACTTCACCATTGAAGTAGAGCGTTCGCTGCGTGTACTCGACGGCGCGGTCGTTGTGTTCTGCGGTACCTCCGGCGTTGAGCCGCAGTCCGAAACCGTATGGCGTCAGGCCAACAAGTACGGCGTTCCACGTGTTGTTTACGTGAACAAGATGGACCGTGCCGGTGCCAACTTCCTGCGCGTTATCGGCCAGATCAAGAACCGCCTGGGTCACACCCCGGTTCCGGTCCAGCTGGCTATCGGTGCAGAAGATGACTTCCAGGGTCAGGTTGACCTGATCAAGATGAAAGCCATCTACTGGAACGATGACGACAAGGGTACCACCTACCGCGAGGAAGAGATTCCTGCTGAGCTGGTGGACCTGGCCAACGAATGGCGCAACAACATGGTCGAGGCTGCTGCCGAGGCCAACGAAGAGCTGATGAACAAGTACCTTGAAGAAGGTGACCTGTCCGTCGAAGACATCAAGGCTGGTCTGCGCGCCCGTACCCTGGCGAGCGAGATCGTTCCTGCTGTCTGCGGTTCCTCGTTCAAGAACAAGGGTGTTCCCCTGGTTCTCGACGCCGTTATCGACTTCCTGCCTGCTCCGACCGAAATCCCGGCGATCAAGGGTATCCACCCTGACCTGATCGACACGCCGAAGGAAGAAGTCACCCCAGAGCAGTATGACGAGCGTCCTGCTGACGACGACGCGCCGTTCTCGGCCCTGGCGTTCAAGATTGCCACCGACCCGTTCGTGGGTACTCTGACCTTCGTCCGCGTCTACTCGGGCTTCCTGACCTCCGGTGACTCCGTCATCAACTCGGTCAAGGGCAAGAAAGAGCGCGTTGGTCGTATGGTGCAGATGCACGCCAACCAGCGTGAAGAAATCAAGGAAGTACGTGCAGGCGACATCGCTGCTCTGATCGGCATGAAGGACGTCACCACCGGTGATACCCTGTGCAACGCCGACAAGCCGATCATCCTCGAGCGTATGGACTTCCCTGAGCCGGTGATTTCGCTCTCCGTAGAGCCGAAGACCAAGGCTGACCAGGAGAAGATGGGTATCGCACTGGGCAAGCTGGCCCAGGAAGACCCGTCGTTCCGCGTCAAGACCGACGAAGAAACCGGCCAGACCATCATCTCCGGTATGGGTGAGCTGCACCTGGACATCCTCGTTGACCGCATGAAGCGCGAGTTCAACGTCGAGTGCAACGTCGGCAAGCCGCAGGTTTCGTACCGCGAGAAGATCACCAAGTCCGGCGTCGAGATCGAAGGCAAATTCGTTCGTCAGTCGGGTGGTCGTGGTCAGTTCGGTCACTGCTGGATCCGCTTCTCGGAGCCAGAGCAGGACGACAAAGGCAACATCACCGAAGGTCTGGTGTTCACCAACGAAGTCGTTGGTGGCGTGATTCCTAAGGAATTCATCGCTCCGATCCAGAAAGGTATCGAAGAGCAGATGAAGAACGGCGTTGTCGCCGGCTATCCGCTGATCGGCCTGAAGGCTACTGTATTCGACGGTTCGTACCACGACGTCGACTCCAACGAAATGGCGTTCAAAATCGCTGCTTCGATGGCAACCAAGCAGCTGGCCACCAAGGGCGGCGGCGTGGTTCTCGAGCCGATCATGAAGGTCGAAGTTGTAACCCCGGAAGACTACCTGGGTGACGTGATGGGTGACCTGAGCCGTCGTCGCGGGATGATCCAGGGTAATGAAGACTCGGTGTCCGGCAAGGTAATCACTGCTGAGGTGCCGCTCGGAGAAATGTTCGGTTACGCAACCGACGTTCGTTCCATGTCTCAGGGTCGCGCAAGCTACTCCATGGAATTCTCCAAATACGCCGAAGCTCCGTCGAACATCGTCGAAGCACTCGTTAAAAAACAAGGCTAATCCCCTTTAGGCAAGAGGTTCACTGTCGTGGCTAAAGAAAAATTTGATCGTTCCCTTCCCCACGTTAACGTCGGCACTATCGGCCACGTTGACCACGGTAAGACCACTCTGACCGCAGCTCTGACTCGCGTCTGCTCCGAAGTTTTCGGTTCGGCAGTCGTTGAGTTCGACAAGATCGACTCGGCTCCGGAAGAAAAAGCGCGCGGTATCACCATCAACACCGCTCACGTCGAGTACAACTCGAACATTCGTCACTACGCTCACGTTGACTGCCCAGGTCACGCTGACTACGTGAAGAACATGATCACCGGTGCTGCCCAGATGGACGGCGCGATCCTGGTTTGCTCGGCCGCCGATGGTCCGATGCCGCAAACCCGTGAGCACATCCTGCTGTCCCGTCAGGTAGGCGTTCCGTACATCGTGGTCTTCCTGAACAAGGCTGACCTGGTAGACGACGCTGAGCTGCTGGAACTGGTCGAGATGGAAGTTCGCGACCTGCTGTCCACCTACGACTTCCCAGGTGACGACACTCCGATCATCATCGGTTCCGCTCGTATGGCCCTGGAAGGCAAAGACGACAACGAAATGGGTACTACCGCTGTCAAGAAGCTGGTAGAAACTCTGGATGCCTACATCCCTGAGCCAGTTCGTGCCGTTGATCAGCCGTTCCTGATGCCGATCGAAGACGTATTCTCGATCTCGGGTCGTGGTACCGTTGTTACCGGTCGTATCGAGCGTGGTATCGTTCGCGTTCAGGACCCACTGGAAATCGTTGGTCTGCGTGACACCACCACCACCACCTGCACCGGTGTTGAGATGTTCCGCAAGCTGCTGGACGAAGGCCGTGCTGGCGAGAACTGCGGCGTTCTGCTGCGTGGCACCAAGCGTGACGACGTTGAGCGTGGTCAGGTTCTGGTCAAGCCAGGTTCGGTCAAGCCGCACACCAAGTTCACCGCAGAAGTTTACGTTCTGTCGAAGGAAGAAGGCGGCCGTCACACTCCGTTCTTCAAAGGCTACCGTCCTCAGTTCTACTTCCGTACCACTGACGTGACCGGTAACTGCGAACTGCCGGAAGGCGTTGAAATGGTAATGCCAGGTGACAACATTCAGATGACTGTTACCCTGATCAAGACCATCGCAATGGAAGACGGTCTGCGCTTCGCTATCCGTGAAGGCGGTCGTACCGTCGGCGCCGGCGTCGTAGCCAAAATCATCGAGTAATCACTCGACCGATTGAAAAAAACCCCCGCTCAGCGGGGGTTTTTTTTATTGGGTTGACACTAAATGGGGGCGTCTATAGAATCACGCCTCCTTTTAGCGGGCGTAGTGCGTCCGTTGGGAACAGCCTGGAGTCTGAAATCCAATGCAAAATCAGCAAATCCGTATCAGGTTGAAGGCTTTCGACCATCGCCTGATCGACCAATCCACCCAGGAAATCGTGGAAACCGCGAAACGTACTGGTGCACAAGTGCGTGGTCCAATTCCACTGCCTACCCGCAAAGAGCGTTTCACCGTTCTGGTCTCCCCGCACGTCAACAAAGACGCGCGTGATCAGTACGAGATTCGCACTCATAAGCGTGTTCTGGACATCGTCCAGCCAACGGATAAAACCGTTGACGCGCTGATGAAGCTTGATCTGGCGGCAGGTGTGGAAGTACAGATCAGCCTCGGCTAAGACTTCGGTCTAGTCGTGTAACGCTCTGAAATGGGCGGCCATAGCGGGTGAAAGCCCCGTACACTCATGAGGTTTACAACATGACTATTGGTGTAATCGGTCGCAAGTGCGGTATGACCCGCATTTTCACCGAAGAAGGTGTCTCCATTCCGGTCACGGTCATTGAGATCGAGCCGAATCGTGTCACCCAGTTCAAAACTGAAGAAACCGATGGCTACCGTGCAGTGCAAGTCACTGTCGGCGAGCGTCGTGCTTCGCGTGTGACTGCCGCTCAGGCAGGTCACTTCGCCAAGGCTAACGTTGCCGCTGGTCGCGGTGTCTGGGAGTTCCGTCTTGAAGAAGGCGATTTCCAGGCTGGCGATCTGATCAAAGCTGAACTCTTCACTGCAGGCCAGCTGGTAGACGTTACTGGTCAGTCCAAAGGTAAAGGCTTCGCCGGTACCATCAAGCGCTGGAACTTCCGTGGTCAGGACAACACCCACGGTAACTCCGTGTCGCACCGTGTTCCTGGTTCCATCGGCCAGTGCCAGACTCCTGGTCGTGTGTTCAAGGGCAAGAAAATGTCCGGTCACATGGGCGCCGAGCGCGTGACTGTTCAGTCCCTGGAAGTAGTTCGCGTAGACGCTGAACGCAACCTGCTGCTGGTCAAGGGTGCCGTTCCTGGCGCTACTGGCGGCGACGTGGTTGTACGTCCAGCTGTCAAGGCTCGCGGTTAAGGGGAAACTGACATGCAACTCAATGTAAATGACGCTCAGGCGATCGAAGTTTCCGAACTGACTTTCGGTGGCGAATTCAACGAGACGCTGGTACACCAAGCAGTCGTGGCCTACATGGCCGGCGGCCGTCAGGGCACCAAGCAGCAAAAGACCCGTTCCGACGTGGCTGGTGGCGGTAAGCGCCCATGGCGTCAGAAGGGTACTGGCCGTGCTCGTGCTGGTACCACTCGTGGTCCGATCTGGCGTGGCGGTGGTGTAACCTTCGCAGCTCGCCCTCAAGATCACTCGCAGAAGCTCAACAAGAAGATGTACCGCGCAGCCCTGCGCTCCATCCTCGCTGAGCTGGTGCGTAGCGACCGTCTGGTCGTGGTTCAGGACTTCGCTGTCGAAGCACCGAAAACCAAAGATCTGCTGAACAAGCTGAACGGCATGGGTCTGAGCGATGTATTGATCGTTTCCGACGCTGTTGATCAGAACCTGTACCTGGCTGCTCGCAACCTGCCGCACGTCGATGTACGTGACGTACAAGGTTCCGACCCGGTCAGTCTGATCGCATACGAGAAAGTGTTGATCACTGTCTCGGCCGTGAAGAAATTCGAGGAGCTGCTGGGATGAACCAGGAACGCGTATTCAAAGTCCTCCTTGGCCCGCACGTTTCCGAGAAGGCTACCGTTCTGGCTGAGAAAAAAGGCCAGTTCGTATTCAAGGTTGCTACCGATGCAACCAAGCTGGAAATCAAGAAAGCTGTCGAAGGCCTGTTCAACGTAAAAGTTGAAAACGTGTCGACTGTTAACGTTCTGGGTAAAACCAAGCGTACCGCACGTGGTCTGGGCAAGCGTAATGACTGGAAGAAGGCGATCGTCTCCCTTCAGCCAGGCCAAGATCTCGATTTCAGCAGCAGTGCTGAGTAAGGAAGGGGTGCATCATGGCAATCGTTAAATGCAAACCGACTTCCCCTGGCCGCCGTTTCGTGGTCAAGGTGGTCAACAAGGAGCTGCACAAAGGCGCTCCTCACGCACCGCTGATCGAGAAAAAATCGAAGTCTGGTGGTCGTAACAACAATGGCCGCATTACCACTCGTCACGTTGGTGGTGGTCATAAGCAGCATTACCGTCTGGTCGACTTCCGTCGCAACGACAAAGATGGCATCCCAGCCACTGTCGAGCGTATCGAATACGACCCGAACCGTACTGCTCACATCGCCCTGCTGTGCTACGCAGACGGTGAGCGTCGCTACATCATCGCCCCTAAAGGCGTGAGCGCTGGCGACCAGCTGATCGCAGGTGCCCTGGCCCCAATCAAGGCCGGTAACTCCCTGCAGCTGCGCAACATTCCAGTGGGTTCCACCATTCACGGCATCGAACTGAAGCCGGGTAAAGGTGCTCAGATCGCTCGTTCCGCTGGTGCTTCGGCTCAGCTGATCGCTCGCGAAGGTGTCTACGTGACCCTGCGTCTGCGCTCTGGTGAAATGCGTAAAGTCCTGGCTGAGTGCCGTGCGACCCTGGGCGAAGTCTCGAACTCCGAGCACAGCCTGCGTTCGCTGGGTAAAGCTGGTGCCAAACGCTGGCGCGGCGTTCGCCCAACCGTTCGTGGTGTTGCCATGAACCCGGTTGACCACCCACACGGTGGTGGTGAAGGTCGTACCTCCGGTGGTCGTCATCCGGTATCGCCATGGGGCTTCCCAACCAAGGGTGCTAAAACCCGTGGTAATAAGCGTACCGACAACATGATCGTCCGTCGTCGCAAGTAACTAGAGGGATACGACAGTGCCACGTTCTCTGAAAAAAGGTCCTTTTATCGATCTTCACCTGCTGAAGAAGGTCGAAGTGGCGGTGGAGAAGAACGATCGCAAGCCAGTTAAAACCTGGTCGCGCCGTTCGATGATCCTGCCACAAATGGTCGGTCTGACCATCGCGGTACACAACGGTCGTCAACATGTCCCAGTTCTCGTGAACGAAGACATGGTCGGCCACAAACTGGGCGAGTTCGCCGGTACCCGCACCTACCGCGGGCACGTGGCTGACAAGAAAGCCAAGCGTTAAGGGGTAAGGAAATGGAAGTAGCCGCTAAGTTGTCGGGCGCTCGCATCTCCGCCCAGAAAGCCCGCTTGGTCGCCGACCAGATCCGCGGGAAGAAGGTGGGCGAAGCGCTCAACCTGTTGGCCTTCAGCAGCAAAAAAGCCGCTGAAATCATGAAGAAAGTCCTCGAGTCGGCCGTAGCCAACGCCGAACACAACGAAGGCGCAGACGTTGATGACCTGAAGGTCTCCACCGTCTTCGTCAACGAAGGGCGTTCGCTGAAGCGCATCATGCCACGTGCCAAAGGCCGTGCTGATCGCATCGTCAAGCGGTCTTGCCATATCACTGTCAAGGTTGCGGACAAGTAACGGAGTCGATCAGATGGGTCAGAAAGTACATCCCACTGGCATTCGCCTGGGAATCGTCAAGGAGCACACCTCCGTCTGGTACGCAGACGGTGCTACTTACGCAGATTACCTGTTGAAGGATCTGAAAACGCGTGAGTACCTCCAAGACAAACTAAAAAGCGCGTCCGTAAGCCGTATCGATATTCATCGCCCGGCTCAAACTGCACGCATCACCATCCACACCGCTCGTCCAGGTATCGTTATCGGGAAGAAAGGTGAAGATGTCGAGAAGCTGCGTCAGGACCTGACCAAGCAGATGGGTGTGCCTGTGCACATCAACATCGAAGAGATCCGCAAGCCGGAACTCGACGCTATGCTGGTTGCGCAGAGCGTAGCTCAGCAGCTGGAACGCCGCGTAATGTTCCGTCGCGCCATGAAGCGCGCCGTACAGAACGCCATGCGTATTGGTGCCAAGGGCATCAAGATCCAGGTGAGCGGTCGTCTCGGCGGTGCTGAGATTGCTCGTACCGAGTGGTATCGCGAAGGTCGTGTGCCGCTGCACACCCTGCGTGCCGATATCGACTACAACACCTACGAAGCTCACACCACTTACGGTGTGATCGGTGTGAAGGTTTGGATCTTCAAAGGCGAAGTTATTGGTGGTCGCCAAGAAGAACTGAAACCACAAGCACCAGCGCCTCGTAAAAAAGCTGCTAAGTAAGGGGTACGCCAAATGTTGCAACCAAAGCGTACAAAATTCCGCAAGCAGATGACTGGCCACAACCGTGGTCTGGCACTGCGCGGTAGCAAAGTCAGCTTCGGCGAGTTCGCCCTGAAAGCTGTTGCTCGCGGTCGCCTCACCGCTCGCCAGATCGAGTCCGCACGTCGTGCGCTGACCCGTCACGTTAAACGTGGCGGTAAGATCTGGATCCGTGTGTTCCCGGACAAGCCGATCTCCAAGAAACCTCTCGAGGTTCGTATGGGTAAAGGTAAGGGTTCCGTGGAGTACTGGGTTGCCCAGATCCAGCCAGGTAAAGTCCTGTACGAGATCGAGGGTGTTTCTGAAGAGCTGGCGCGCGAAGCATTCGCCCTGGCTGCTGCAAAGCTGCCTCTCGCCACCTCCTTTGTTAAGCGGACGGTGATGTGATGAAAGCGAATGAACTTCGTGAAAAATCGGCACAGCAACTGAACGAGCAACTGCTCGGCTTGCTGCGCGACCAGTTCAATCTGCGTATGCAGAAAGCAACTGGCCAGTTGGGGCAGTCGCACCTGCTCTCGCAAGTTAAGCGTGACATCGCTCGCGTGAAAACTGTGCTCAACCAGCAGGCAGGTAAGTGATCATGGCTGAAGCTGAAAAAACCGTCCGTACGCTGACTGGCCGTGTCGTCAGCGACAAAATGGACAAGACCATCACCGTTCTGATCGAGCGTCGCGTAAAGCACCCGATCTACGGTAAATACGTTAAGCGTTCGACTAAGCTGCACGCGCACGACGAAGCCAACCAGTGCAAGATCGGCGACAAGGTTTCCATCCGTGAAACCCGTCCGCTGGCCAAGACCAAGTCCTGGGCACTGGTTGAAGTCCTCGAACGCGCTGTTGAAGTCTAAGGGCTAGGGGTCGGAGAAATTTTATGATTCAGACTCAATCCATGCTCGATGTGGCCGATAACAGCGGCGCTCGTCGCGTCATGTGCATCAAGGTGCTCGGCGGTTCGCACCGCCGTTACGCCGGCATCGGTGACATCATCAAGGTTACCGTCAAGGAAGCAATTCCGCGCGGTAAGGTCAAAAAAGGCCAAGTGATGACTGCTGTTGTCGTGCGCACCCGTCACGGTGTTCGTCGCGCTGACGGTTCCATCATTCGTTTCGACGGCAACGCTGCTGTTCTGCTGAACACCAAGCAAGAGCCGATCGGCACTCGCATCTTCGGGCCAGTGACCCGTGAACTTCGTACTGAGAAGTTCATGAAGATCGTCTCGCTCGCCCCTGAAGTGCTGTAAGGAGATCCGACATGCAAAAGATTCGTCGTGACGACGAGATCATCGTGATCGCCGGCAAAGACAAAGGTAAGCGCGGTAAGGTGCTGAAGGTTCTGGCTGACGACCGTCTGGTCGTTGGTGGTGTGAACCTGGTCAAGCGTCATACCAAGCCTAACCCGATGGCGGGCGTACAGGGCGGTATCGTCGAGAAAGAAGCGCCTCTGCACGCTTCCAACGTTGCCATCTTCAACGGCGAAACCAACAAGGCTGACCGCGTTGGTTTCAAAGTAGAAGACGGTAAAAAAATTCGTGTCTTCAAGTCGACCCAAAAAGCGGTTGATGCTTGAACACTGCTAGGTAGAAGACCATGGCACGACTGAAAGAGATTTACCGGAACGAAATCGCTCCTAAGCTTAAGGAAGAACTTAAGCTGTCGAACGTGATGGAAGTTCCGCGCGTTACCAAAATCACCCTGAACATGGGTCTGGGCGAAGCGATCGGCGACAAGAAAGTCATCGAGCACGCTGTTGCCGACCTGGAAAAGATCACCGGTCAAAAGCCGGTTGTGACTTTCGCTCGCAAATCCATCGCTGGCTTCAAAGTCCGCGAAGGCTGGCCGATCGGCGTCAAGGTGACCCTGCGTAGCGACAAGATGTACGAATTCCTGGACCGCCTGCTGGCGATCTCCCTGCCTCGGGTTCGCGACTTCCGCGGCCTGAATGCCAAGTCCTTCGATGGCCGTGGCAACTACAGCATGGGCGTGAAAGAGCAGATCATCTTCCCGGAAATCGACTACGACAAGATCGATGCTCTGCGCGGTTTGGACATCACCCTGACCACCACTGCTCGTTCGGACGACGAAGGCCGCGCTCTGCTGCGTGCTTTCAAGTTCCCGTTCCGCAACTGATTGGAGTAGGAAAATGGCCAAGAAGAGCATGAAAAACCGCGAGCTGAAGCGTCAGCTCACGGTAGCCAAGTTCGCTAAGAAGCGTGCTGAGCTGAAAGCGACCATCGTCAACGTTAACGCCTCTCCAGAAGAGCGTTTCGCTGCCGTTGTCGCTCTGCAGAAGCAGCCACGTGATGCTAGCGCCTCGCGCCTGCGCAACCGTTGCCGCCTGACCGGTCGTCCTCACGGTGTATACCGTAAGTTCGGCCTGGGCCGTAACATGCTGCGTCAAGCTGCAATGCGCGGCGACGTACCAGGTCTGGTCAAGGCCTCCTGGTAATCGCTGCTGGCTGGATCCCGGCGCAAGGGGAGCAATCTTCCGACCGCCGGTGACCTTGCCAACAAACAAGCCCCTATATGGGGCTTGTTTCGTTTCTGCCTTGTGTCTAGAATGACCGGCTCACCTGAGCCTGGGTTTTTTACCCTGCCTGCTTGGGTGGTTGTGATAGCCGCAAGGCTAATAATTCTTGTATCAGGAGCATCTAGCCCATGAGTATGCAGGACCCGTTAGCGGACATGCTAACTCGCATCCGTAATGCCCAGATGGCTGAAAAGTCCGTCGTAAGCATGCCTTCCTCCACCCTGAAGGTCGCGGTTGCCAAAGTTCTGAAAGACGAAGGTTACATCGCTGGCTACCAGGTTACTGGTGAGGCCAAGCCTTCCCTGTCGATCGAGCTGAAGTACTTCGAAGGCCGTCCGGTCATCGAGGAACTGAAGCGTTCCAGCCGTCCTGGCCTGCGCCAGTACAAGTCCGTCGCAGAACTGCCGAAAGTACGTGGCGGCCTGGGCGTGTCTATCGTCTCCACCAACAAAGGTGTGATGACTGATCGCGCTGCGCGCGCTGCCGGTGTCGGCGGCGAAGTTCTGTGCACAGTGTTCTAAGGGGAGATAGGCATGTCTCGCGTCGCTAAGAACCCCGTTAAGCTGCCAGCAGGCGTCGAAGTCAAATTCGCCGGCCAGCAGCTTTCGGTGAAGGGTGCCAAAGGCACTCTCGAACTGAACGTTCACTCGTCTGTTGAAGTTACCGAAGAGTCTGGCGAGCTGCGTTTCGTCGCTCGCAACGGTGACCAGCAAGCTCGCGCCATGGCCGGTACCACCCGCGCTCTGGTGAACAACATGGTCCAAGGCGTAAGCCAAGGCTTCGAGCGTAAGCTCCAGCTGGTCGGTGTTGGTTACAAGGCACAGGCTAAAGGCACCGTCCTGAACCTGGCTCTGGGCTTCTCGCACCCAGTGGACTACGAACTGCCAGCCGGTATCACCGCTGAAACCCCAAGCCAGACCGACATCCTGATCAAGGGTATCGACAAGCAGCTGGTGGGTCAGGTGGCCGCTGAAATCCGCGACTTCCGTCCGCCAGAGCCTTACAAAGGCAAGGGTGTGCGTTACGCGGACGAAGTAGTCCGTCGTAAAGAAGCCAAGAAGAAGTAGGGCCTAGCAAATGACCGACAAAAAAGTTATCCGACTGCGTCGCGCTCGCAAAGCACGTCTCAAGATGCACGAACTCGAAGTCGTGCGCCTGTGCGTGTTCCGCTCCTCGCAGCACATCTACGCCCAGGTCATTTCGGCCGACGGCAGCAAGGTTTTGGCAAGCGCCTCGACCTTGGACAAAGAACTGCGTGATGGCGCCACTGGCAACATCGACGCGGCCACTAAGGTTGGCAAGCTGGTAGCTGAGCGTGCGAAAGCCGCCGGTGTATCTCAAGTTGCCTTTGACCGTTCCGGCTTCAAGTACCATGGCCGCGTCAAAGCGCTGGCTGATGCTGCTCGTGAAGGCGGGCTGGAGTTCTAAGTTATGGCAAATAACGATCAAAAGCGCGACGAAGGCTACATCGAGAAGCTGGTTCAAGTTAACCGCGTTGCCAAAACCGTAAAAGGCGGCCGTATCTTCACCTTCACCGCGCTGACCGTGGTAGGTGATGGTAAAGGTCGTGTTGGCTTCGGCCGTGGCAAATCGCGCGAAGTACCAGCCGCGATCCAGAAAGCCATGGAAGCTGCTCGCCGCAACATGATCCAGGTTGACCTGAAGGGCACCACCCTGCAGTACGCCACCAAGGCTGCCCACGGCGCCTCGAAGGTTTACATGCAGCCTGCCTCGGAAGGTACCGGTATCATCGCCGGTGGCGCAATGCGTGCTGTCCTGGAAGTTGCTGGTGTTCAGAACGTTCTGGCCAAGTGCTACGGTTCGACCAACCCAGTGAACGTGGTTTACGCCACCTTCAAGGGTCTGAAAGCCATGCAATCTCCTGAATCCATTGCTGCCAAGCGCGGCAAGAGCGTCGAGGAGATCTTCTGATCATGGCAACCGTAAAAGTAACGCTGATCAAGAGCGTCTCGGGCCGTCTGCCTAACCACAAACTGTGCGTTAAAGGCCTGGGTCTGCGTCGCATCGGTCACACTGTAGAAGTCCAGGATACTCCCGAGAACCGCGGGATGATCAACAAGGCTTACTACATGCTGAAGGTCGAGGGTTAATCGATGAAACTCAATGATCTGAGTCCAGCGCCGGGTTCCCGTCGCGAGAAGCATCGTCCAGGTCGTGGTATCGGTAGCGGTCTGGGTAAGACCGGCGGCCGTGGCCACAAAGGTCAGACTTCCCGTTCGGGTGGTTCGATCGCTCCTGGCTTCGAAGGCGGTCAACAGCCGCTGCACCGTCGTCTGCCGAAGTTCGGCTTCGTTTCCCTGAAAGCCATGGACCGCGCCGAAGTGCGTCTGTCCGAGCTGGCCAAAGTGGAAGGCGACGTGATCTCCGTGCAATCCCTGAAGGATGCCAACGTGATCAACCAGCACATTCAGCGTGTGAAAATCATGCTGTCTGGCGAAGTTACTCGCGCAGTCACCATCAAGGGCATCGCAGCCACCAAGGGTGCGCGTGCGGCTATCGAAGCAGCTGGCGGCAAATTCGAGGAATAAATGGCTAAGCAAGGTGCTCTCTCTTCGCTCGGTAAGGGCGGGATGTCGGAACTCTGGGCTCGTCTGCGCTTTCTGTTCATGGCGATCATCGTCTATCGGATAGGTGCGCATATCCCGGTTCCCGGCATCAATCCGGACCGTCTGGCGGATCTGTTTCGGCAGAATGAGGGGACCATTCTTAGCTTGTTCAACATGTTTTCCGGTGGCGCGCTTGAGCGCATGAGCATCTTTGCACTGGGGATCATGCCGTACATCTCGGCATCGATCATCATGCAGCTGATGACGGCGGTCAGCCCGCAACTGGAGCAGTTGAAGAAGGAAGGTGAAGCTGGCCGTCGCAAGATCAGCCAGTACACCCGCTACGGCACCGTTATCCTGGCACTGGTTCAAGCCATTGGCATGTCCATTGGCCTGGCCAACCAGGGCGTGGCGTTTTCTGTAGGCCTGGGCTTCCATGTCGTTGCCGTCTCCACCTTCGTGGCGGGCGCGATGTTCATGATGTGGCTGGGCGAACAGATCACCGAGCGCGGTGTGGGCAACGGTATCTCGATGTTGATCTTCGCAGGTATCGTTGCCGGTCTTCCGAGAGCAATCGGGCAGTCTTTCGAGTCTGCACGCACAGGCGATATCAACATTTTCGCCCTGGTCGCTATCGGTTTGCTGGCAGTAGCGATTATCGGTTTCGTGGTGTTCATTGAGCGTGGTCAGCGTCGTATCGCCGTTCACTACGCCAAGCGTCAGCAGGGCCGCAAGGTCTTCGCTGCGCAGACCAGCCACTTGCCGTTGAAAGTGAACATGGCGGGGGTTATCCCGGCCATTTTCGCGAGCAGCATTTTGCTGTTCCCGGCTTCGCTGGGTGCCTGGTTCGGTCAGTCCGAAGGTATGGGCTGGCTGCAGGACATCTCGCAGTCGATCGCTCCTGGTCAGCCGTTGAACATTTTGCTGTTTAGTGCAGGGATCATTTTCTTCTGCTTCTTCTACACAGCGTTGATGTTCAACCCGAAAGACGTAGCGGAAAACCTGAAGAAGTCCGGTGCCTTTATTCCGGGTATCCGTCCTGGTGAGCAGTCGGCACGCTACATTGATGGCGTTCTGACTCGTCTGACCATGTTCGGTGCTCTTTACATGATGGCCGTCTGCCTTCTGCCCCAGTTCCTGGTGGTGGCAGCAAATGTGCCGTTCTACCTTGGCGGGACCTCGTTGCTGATTGTGGTAGTGGTTGTGATGGACTTCATGTCCCAAGTACAATCGCACCTCGTTTCGCACCAGTACGAATCCCTGATGAAGAAAGCCAACCTGAAAGGCTACGGTGGCAGCGGTCTGCTGCGCTGATACGCCCCTAAGGTTCGAGGAGTCGGTAATGAAAGTTCGTGCATCGGTGAAAAAGCTGTGCCGTAACTGCAAGATCATCCGTCGCGAAGGCGTCGTACGAGTGATCTGCAGCGCGGAACCGCGTCACAAACAGCGCCAAGGCTGAGTGTGATCTGCGCTTCAAACCCAGCAGCTAGTGTGCTGCTGGGTTGATTATTCGTTTCTACAGCGATATTATCTCGCGCCCTATTTCTTGGCTTCCGGGGCGTAGGTAGCTGTCAATTGGAGTCCCACTGAATGGCCCGTATTGCAGGCGTCAACATTCCAGATAACAAGCATACTGTTATCTCGCTGACCTACATCTATGGTGTCGGTCGCACAACTGCACAGAAGATCTGTGCAGACGCTGGTGTAAATCCAGCCGCTAAGATCAAGGATCTGAGCGACGAGCAAATCGAAACCCTGCGTGGCGAAGTCGCGAAGTTCACCACCGAAGGTGACCTGCGTCGTGACATCAACATGAAGATCAAGCGCTTGATGGACCTGGGTTGCTACCGCGGCCTGCGTCATCGTAAAGGTCTGCCGGTTCGCGGTCAGCGCACCAAGACCAACGCACGCACCCGTAAGGGCCCGCGTAAGCCGATCCGCAAGTAATCGCCCAGGAATATAGACATGGCAAAACCTGCTGCTCGTCCTCGTAAGAAAGTCAAAAAGACAGTGGTTGATGGCATCGCCCACATCCATGCCTCTTTCAACAACACCATCGTGACCATCACCGACCGTCAGGGCAATGCTTTGTCCTGGGCGACCTCCGGTGGTTCGGGTTTCCGTGGTTCGCGCAAATCCACCCCGTTCGCAGCTCAGATCGCTGCTGAGCGTGCTGGTCAAGCTGCGCTGGAATACGGTCTGAAGAACCTCGACGTTAACGTCAAGGGTCCAGGTCCAGGTCGTGAGTCCGCCGTTCGTGCATTGAACAGCTGCGGCTACAAGATCGCCAGCATCACCGACGTGACGCCAATCCCGCACAACGGGTGCCGTCCGCCGAAGAAGCGTCGCGTGTAATCAGGAGACAGAAGAATGGCACGTTACATTGGTCCAAAATGCAAACTGTCTCGTCGTGAAGGCACTGACCTGTTCCTGAAGAGCGGCGTTCGCGCTCTGGAATCGAAGTGCAACATCGAAGCAGCCCCAGGTATCCACGGCCAGCGCCGTGGCCGTCAGTCTGACTACGGCACCCAGCTGCGTGAGAAACAAAAAGTCCGTCGTATCTACGGTGTTCTGGAGCGTCAGTTCCGCGGTTACTACCAAGCTGCTGCCTCGAAAAAAGGCGCAACCGGTGAGAACCTGCTGCAACTGCTCGAGTGCCGTCTGGATAACGTCGTTTACCGTATGGGCTTCGGCTCGACTCGTTCCGAGTCGCGTCAGCTGGTTTCGCACAAAGCGATCAGCGTCAACGGTAAGACTGTAAACATTCCATCCTACCAAGTTCGTCCGGGTGACGTGGTCGCGGTTCGCGAGAAATCGCTGAGCCAGCTGCGCATTGTTCAAGCCCTTGAACTGTGCGCCCAGCGTGGCCGCGTTGAGTGGGTTGACGTGGATGCTGCTAAAAAGTCGGGCGTTTTCAAGAACGTTCCTGCTCGCAGCGACCTGTCTGCCGACATCAACGAGAACCTGATTGTCGAGCTCTACTCCAAGTAAGGGCTAGAAAATAGGTGCATCCATGCAGATTTCGGTAAATGAGTTCCTGACTCCCCGCCACATTGATGTGCAGGTAGTCAGTCCGACCCGCGCCAAGATCACGCTCGAGCCTCTCGAGCGTGGTTTCGGCCATACCCTGGGCAACGCGCTGCGCCGCATCCTGTTGTCCTCCATGCCTGGCTGTGCAGTAGTCGAGGCCGAGATCGATGGCGTACTCCACGAGTACTCCGCGATCGAAGGTGTTCAGGAAGACGTCATTGAAATCCTGTTGAACCTGAAAGGCCTGGCTATCAAACTGCACGGTCGTGACGAAGTTACGCTGACCTTGTCGAAAAAGGGTTCGGGGGTGGTTACCGCTGCCGATATTCAGCTGGATCACGATGTCGAGATCGTCAACCCCGATCACGTAATCGCGAACCTGGCGTCGAACGGCGCCCTGAACATGAAGCTCACTGTAGCTCGTGGTCGTGGTTACGAGCCGGCCGACTCCCGTCAAACCGACGAAGACGAAAGCCGTAGCATTGGCCGTCTGCAGTTGGACGCTTCGTTCAGCCCGGTGCGTCGTATCGCCTATGTGGTCGAAAACGCCCGTGTTGAGCAGCGTACCAACCTGGACAAACTGGTCATTGATCTGGAAACCAACGGCACCCTGGACCCTGAAGAGGCAATCCGCCGCGCTGCGACCATCCTGCAACAGCAGTTGGCCGCGTTCGTCGACCTCAAAGGTGACAGCGAGCCTGTCGTAGTCGAGCAGGAAGACGAGATCGATCCGATCCTGCTGCGTCCGGTTGACGACCTGGAACTGACTGTACGTTCGGCCAACTGCCTCAAGGCGGAGAACATCTACTACATCGGCGACCTGATTCAGCGTACCGAAGTAGAGCTGTTGAAGACTCCTAACCTGGGCAAGAAGTCCCTGACTGAAATCAAGGACGTCCTGGCCTCTCGTGGTCTGTCTCTCGGCATGCGCCTCGACAACTGGCCGCCTGCAAGTCTTAAGAAAGACGACAAGGCGACCGCCTGATCGTCGTAATCACCGAACGTAGTGTTTGGTAAGGAATGAATCATGCGTCATCGTAAAAGTGGACGTCACCTGAGCCGTACCAGCTCTCACCGCAAGGCTATGTTCCAGAACATGGCAGTGTCGCTGATCGAGCACGAGCTGATCAAAACCACCCTGCCGAAAGCCAAGGAACTGCGCCGCGTTGCCGAGCCGCTGATCACCCTGGCCAAGGAAGACAGCGTTGCTAACCGTCGTCTGGCCTTCGACCGTACCCGTTCGAAGTCCGCTGTTGGCAAACTGTTCAACGACCTGGGCAAGCGTTACGCCACCCGTCAGGGCGGCTACCTGCGCATCCTGAAGTGCGGTTTCCGCGCTGGCGACAACGCGCCTATGGCGTACGTCGAGCTGGTTGATCGTCCGGTCGGCGGTGCTGTAGAAGCTGCTGAGTAAGACGTTCTGTCTGCTACAAAGAACCGGGCCTAGTGCCCGGTTTTTTGTTTCTGTTGGTATTGTTAATTTCTATTGATGTAAGTCAGTTAATGAATTTGTCCCTGTAACCTTGCTCGTCAATACTCTCTCCATAGCCGATTAGCCGGCGCTTCAAGACCGATAAGGAGAGCCCATGAGCAAGATTCTCACCACCGCCAGCGGTGCACCTGTAGCCGACAACCAGAACTCCCGCTCCGCCGGCCCACGCGGCCCGCTGCTGCTCGACGACTTCCACCTGATCGAGAAGCTCGCCCATTTCAACCGTGAGAACATTCCAGAGCGTCGTGTGCATGCCAAGGGCTCGGGTGCTTATGGCACCTTTACCGTCACCCGCGATATCACTGATTACACCAGCGCCAAGCTGTTCGAACAGATAGGCAAGCAGACCGAGACTTTCCTGCGCTTCTCTACCGTCGGTGGCGAGCGTGGCTCAGCAGACACTGAGCGTGACCCACGCGGCTTCGCGGTCAAGTTTTACACCGAAGAGGGCAACTGGGACATCGTGGGTAACAACACGCCAGTGTTCTTCATTCGGGATCCGCTCAAGTTCCCGGACTTTATCCACACCCAGAAACGTCACCCGCAGTCCAACCTGAAGAACGCCCAGATGATGTGGGATTTCTGGTCGCACTCGCCCGAGGCGCTGCACCAGGTCACCATCCTGTTCTCCGACCGTGGCATTCCGGACGGCTACCGCCACATGCACGGCTTTGGCAGCCACACCTACAGCCTGATCAATGCCCAGGGCGAGCGCACCTGGGTCAAATGGCACTTCAAGACCCAGCAAGGCATCAAGAACCTCGCCCCTGCAGATGCCGCACGCTTGGCAGGTACTGACCCGGACTACGCACAGCGCGACCTTTTCGAAGCTATTGAGCGTGGCGATTACCCACGCTGGACTGTCTGCATCCAGGTGATGAGCGAAGCCGAGGCCGCGAGCCGCGACGAGAACCCGTTCGACGTGACCAAGACCTGGTCGCAGAAGGACTACCCGTTGATCGAAGTGGGCGTGCTCGAGCTTAACCGTAACCCGCTCAACTACTTCGCCGAAGTCGAGCAGGCTGCCTTCGGGCCAAGCAACATGGTGCCGGGCGTCGGCCTGTCGCCGGACCGCATGCTGCAGGGCCGTGTATTCGCCTACGCGGACGCACACCGCTACCGTGTGGGTACTAACCACCAACAGTTGCCGGTGAACGCGCCACGCTGCCCGGTCAACAGCTACCAGCGCGACGGCTCCATGGCCACTGGCAGCTATGGCAGTGCACCGAACTACGAACCCAACAGCTACGCCGCGGCACCGAAGCAGTCGCCACGTCACGCAGAGCCCGCATTGGCCCTGAATGGTTCGGCCGACCGTTACGATCACCGCGAGGACACTGACTACTACAGCCACGCCGGCGCGCTGTTCCGCCTGATGAGTGATGAGCAGAAGGCCCTGCTGATCAGCAACATCGCTGGAACTATGGCGGGTGTCAGCGAAGACGTCATCCAGCGCCAGTTGCAGTACTTCTTCAAGGCCGACCCGGCCTATGGAGAAGGGATCGCCAAGGCCCTGGGCCTCACTCTCGCCTAAGTCGAAGTGATAAGAAGAACCGCCCTCATTTGGGCGGTTTTTCAATGAATATCACTACTGTTTAACCGATTTTTTGCTTCTTATTGCGCGTTTTTCAGTGACCGCAGGCAAAAGCTGGTTCACACTATATGGCATAGACGTTTTCATATGGAGAAGCAGGGCGATGCAAGGCCACCCGGACGTAATCAACTACCTCGTCACGTTGCTGAAGGGCGAACTGGCGGCACGCGACCAGTACTTCATTCATTCGCGCATGTATGAAGACTGGGGCCTGACCAAGCTCTACGAGCGTATCAACCACGAGATGGAAGAAGAGACGCAGCACGCGGATGCCCTGATGCGTCGCATCCTGATGCTCGAAGGCACCCCTGACATGCGTGCAGACGACCTGGAAGTCGGCAGCACCGTGCCGGAAATGATCGAGGCCGACCTCAAGCTTGAGTACAAGGTGCGCGGTGCGCTGTGCAAAGGCATCGAGCTGTGCGAGCTGCACAAGGACTACATCAGCCGTGACATCCTGCGTGCGCAGTTGGCGGATACCGAAGAAGATCACACCTACTGGCTGGAGAAGCAGCAGGGGCTGATCAAGGCCATTGGCCTGGAGAACTACCTGCAGTCGCAGATGTAAGTTATCCACAGTCTCAAGAAAAAGCCCCTGACACCAATGGTGCCAGGGGCTTTTTCATTCCATCGGCAACACTCAGGCTCGATCCCGCTCCAGCAACGGTTTCAGGTAGTGCCCGGTATACGACTGTTTCATCTCGCTCAGCTCTTCCGGCGTACCGCAGGCAATGATCTGCCCACCTTTGGACCCACCTTCCGGCCCTAGGTCCACCAGCCAGTCAGCGGTCTTGATCACATCCAGGTTGTGCTCGATCACCACCACGGTGTTGCCGTGGTCGCGCAGGCGATGCAGCACGTCCAGCAACTGCTGGATATCGGCAAAGTGCAGGCCCGTGGTGGGCTCATCCAGGATATACAGGGTTTTGCCGGTATCGCGCTTGGACAACTCGCGGGACAGCTTCACCCGCTGTGCCTCGCCGCCAGACAAGGTGGTCGCCGACTGGCCCAGCTTGATGTACGACAGGCCCACATCCATCAACGTTTGCAGCTTGCGCGCCAACGCTGGCACCGCATCGAAGAACTCGCGGGCATCCTCGATGGTCATCTCCAGCACCTCGTGGATGTTCTTGCCCTTGTACTTGATCTCCAGCGTTTCACGGTTGTAGCGCTTGCTCTTGCACACGTCGCACGGCACGTAGATGTCTGGGAGGAAGTGCATCTCGACCTTGATCAGGCCATCGCCTTGGCAGGCCTCGCAACGGCCACCCTTGACGTTGAACGAGAAACGCCCCGGGCCATAGCCGCGTGAGCGTGACTCCGGCACCCCGGAGAACAGCTCGCGGATAGGGGTGAAAATACCGGTATACGTTGCCGGGTTCGAGCGCGGGGTGCGGCCGATCGGGCTCTGGTCGATATCCACCACCTTGTCCAGGTGCTGCAGGCCATCCATGCTGCTGTGCGGTGCGGCTTCCAGGCTGCTTGCGCCATTGAGGGCCGTAGCGGCCAAGGGGAACAGGGTGTTGTTGATCAGCGTCGATTTGCCCGAGCCGGATACCCCGGTCACGCAGGTCAGCAGGCCGATGGGGACTTCCAGGTCGACGTTCTGCAGGTTGTTGCCACGCGCCCCCTTGAGCTTGAGTTGCAGCTTCTTGTTGCGCGGTGTGCGCTTGGCTGGCACGACGATTTTCTTGCGCCCGGACAAGTACTTGCCGGTTAACGAGTCAGGGTGGTCCATGACCTCCTGCGGCGAGCCCTCGGCGACGATTTGGCCACCATGCACACCGGCCCCTGGGCCGATATCGACCACGTAGTCGGCCAAGCGAATGGCGTCCTCGTCGTGCTCCACCACGATGACCGTGTTGCCCAAATCGCGCAGGTGGTTGAGGGTGGCCAGCAGGCGGTCGTTGTCGCGCTGATGAAGGCCGATGGACGGTTCATCGAGGATGTACATCACCCCGACCAGGCCGGCGCCAATCTGGCTGGCCAGGCGGATACGCTGCGCTTCACCACCGGACAGGGTGTCGGCGCTACGGTCGAGGGTGAGGTAGTCGAGGCCGACGTTGACCAGGAACTGCAAGCGCTCGCAGATTTCCTTGAGAATCTTGGCGGCAATCTCGCCACGGCGGCCAGTCAGGGTCAGTTCGCCGAAGTAGTTGCTGGCTTCGCCGATCGGCAGGTTGGTGACCGCCGGCAGCGTTTTTTCGCCCACCCACACATGGCGTGCTTCGCGGCGCAGGCGAGTGCCGCGGCAATCCGGGCAGGGCTGGGTGCCGAGGAACTTGGCCAGCTCTTCGCGCACAGTGGCCGACTCGGTCTCGCGGTAGCGACGTTCCAGGTTCGGCACGATGCCTTCGAACGGGTGCGAGCGCTTGACGATATCGCCACGGTCGTTCAAGTACTTGAAGTCGATGCTTTGCTTGCCACTGCCCAGCAGGATCACCTTCTGGTGTTCTGCCGAGAGCTCGCCGAAGGGTTCTTCCAGGCTGAAGCCATAATGTGCGGCCAACGAGCCGAGCATCTGGAAGTAGTACACGTTGCGTCGGTCCCAGCCACGGATCGCGCCTTCGGCCAAGGTGAGTTCGGTATTGACCAGGCGCTTGGTGTCGAAGAACTGCTTCACCCCCAAGCCATCGCAGGTCGGGCAGGCGCCAGCCGGGTTGTTGAAGGAAAACAGCTTGGGCTCCAACTCGCTGATGGCGTGGCCGCACACCGGGCAGGCGAAGCGGGCGGAGAAGATCATCTCTTCGCCTGGCTCGTCGTCCATCGGTGCTACCAGAGCGATCCCGTCGGCCAGCTTCAGTGCGGTCTCGAACGACTCAGCGAGGCGTTGCTGCAGGTCGGCGCGCACCTTGAAGCGGTCTACCACCACATCGATGCTGTGCTTTTTCTGTTTGTCCAGTTTGGGCAGTTCGTCCAGCTCGTAGAGCTTGCCGTTGACCCGGGCGCGTACGAACCCCTGGGCGCGCAGCTCGTCAAACACGGCGAGGTGCTCACCCTTGCGTTCGCGCACCACCGGCGCCAGCAGCATCAGCTTGCTGCCTTCCGGGCGCTCCAGCACCAGGTCGACCATCTGGCTGATCGTTTGCGCCTCCAGCGGGATATCGTGGTCCGGGCAGCGTGGCGTACCCACGCGGGCATACAACAGGCGCAGGTAGTCGTAGATTTCAGTGATGGTGCCGACCGTGGAGCGTGGGTTGTGCGAGGTCGACTTCTGCTCGATGGAAATGGCCGGTGAGAGGCCTTCGATGGTATCGACGTCGGGCTTTTCCATCATCGACAGGAACTGCCGGGCGTAGGCCGACAGCGATTCCACGTAGCGGCGCTGGCCTTCGGCGTAGAGGGTGTCGAACGCCAGGGACGACTTGCCGGAACCGGACAGGCCGGTGATCACGATCAGCTTGTCCCGGGGCAGGGTCAGGTCGATGTTCTTCAGGTTGTGGGTACGTGCCCCACGAATCAGGATCTTGTCCACTGCGGCCTCGCTTGGCGGGCATAAACAAGGAAGTATACGGCGCGCCAGTATGACGCGGCAAAGCGTCGCGTAGATGCCGTCACGCTGTCGGACTGGTAGAATCGCCGCCGGTTCACACGAGGTTAATCCATGCACGACACCCACAACGAGCGCATGAGTGGCGGCGAAACCCGCGCCGCTGGCGGCCTTGCCCTGGTCTTTGCCTTTCGTATGCTGGGCATGTTCATGGTCTTGCCGGTACTGGCCACCTACGGCATGGATCTGGCCGGTGCCACCCCTGCGCTGATCGGCCTGGCCATTGGCGCCTATGGCCTGACCCAGGCGGTATTGCAGATCCCGTTCGGGATGATTTCCGACCGCATCGGCCGCCGGCCGGTGATTTACCTGGGGCTGGTGATTTTCGCCCTGGGCAGTGTGCTGGCGGCCCAGGCCGATTCCATCTGGGGCGTGATCGCCGGGCGTGTTTTGCAGGGCGCCGGTGCGATTTCTGCCGCCGTCATGGCGCTGCTGTCCGACCTCACCCGCGAGCAACACCGGACCAAGGCCATGGCCATGATTGGCATGAGCATCGGCCTGTCGTTTGCCGTCGCCATGGTCGTCGGCCCCTTGCTGACAAGTGCCTTTGGCTTGTCAGGATTGTTCCTGACCACGGCGGGGCTCGCTCTGGTCGGCATCCTGCTGATTGCCTTTGTCGTGCCCAACACGCATAGCATCCTGCAGCACCGCGAATCGGGCGTGGCGCGCCAGGCACTCGGCCCAACCCTGCGTCATCCGGACCTTCTGCGCCTGGACGTAAGCATCTTCGTCCTCCATGCCATTCTCATGGCCAGCTTCGTCGCGCTGCCACTGGCCTTCGTCGAGCGCGGTGGGCTGCCCAAGGAGCAGCACTGGTGGGTGTACCTGACCGCGCTGTTCATCTCATTTTTTGCAATGGTCCCGTTCATCATCTACGGCGAAAAAAAGCGCAAGATGAAACGTGTGTTGGCCGGTGCGGTCAGTGTCCTGCTGCTGACAGAGATATACTTCTGGGAGTGGGCTGACGGTTTGCGCGGACTGGTGATTGGCACCGTGGTATTCTTTACCGCATTCAACCTGCTGGAGGCTTCGCTGCCTTCGCTGGTCAGCAAGGTATCGCCTGCCGGTGGCAAGGGGACGGCAATGGGGGTTTATTCCACCAGCCAGTTCCTTGGCGCTGCCTTGGGAGGAATCCTCGGTGGCTGGTTGTTCCAGCACGGTGGGCTGGACACGGTGTTCCTCGGTTGCGCGGTGCTGTGTGCCATCTGGCTGGTCGTCGCCTTGCGCATGAACGAGCCGCCTTATGTGACCAGCCTGCGCATGCCGCTGACGCCTGAGGCAGTCCGGGAAGCCGGCCTGACCGAGCGCCTGATGGCCGTGCCGGGTGTGACCGACGCTGTGGTGGTGGCTGAAGAAGCCGCTATCTATATCAAACTGGATACGAAAATTTTGGACCGTGCGACCCTCGAGCGACTGGTGAACCCAGCCTCTTCGGCGTGCGAAGCCTAGGAGAACGTTATGGCCCGTGGGGTTAACAAAGTCATTCTGGTCGGCACCTGTGGCCAGGATCCCGAAGTCCGCTACCTGCCCAACGGTAACGCCGTGACCAACCTGAGCCTGGCTACCAGCGAGCAGTGGACCGACAAGCAGTCGGGCCAGAAGGTAGAGCGTACCGAGTGGCACCGTGTGTCGCTGTTCGGCAAGGTTGCCGAAATCGCCGGCGAGTACCTGCGCAAAGGTTCGCAGTGCTACATCGAAGGCAAACTGCAGACCCGTGAGTGGGAAAAAGACGGTATCAAGCGCTACACCACCGAGATCATCGTCGACATCAACGGCACCATGCAGCTGTTGGGCGGTCGTCCGCAGGGCCAGCAGGGCGGTGACCCGTACAACCAGGGTGGCGGCAACTACAACCAAGGTGGTCAGCAGCAACAGTACAACCAGGCCCCGCCGCGCCAGCAGGCCCAGCGCCCGCAACAGGCCCCTCAGCGCCCGGCGCCGCAGCAGCCAGCGCCACAGCCGGCGGCTGACTTTGACAGCTTTGATGACGATATTCCGTTCTGATTCGAACGTTAAGGCATCACGCCAGACCAACAACCCGGAGCAGTCGCTCCGGTTTTTTTTTGCCCGCGGAAATTGAGAAATATGAAGTTACGGGAGGGGCCTCTAAATATCAGATTGTCTGTGTTGTTGTAGGCGGTTTCTGAATTTCCTCTTGCGTCAACTATCTGCTGTCGCGATTGCTTAGCATCTATGTTTTCAAAGGAGTGGATCATGCAATCAGAGAGTGAAGGGTTTGATCGAATTGAATTTCAGCTGAATTCTTTATCAGGTGACTATCGGATCCCGGGGTTCAGCGAAGGCTACGCGGTATACCTCAAGGGTTGCGAAAAGGGGGCCGGTTACACTGGAGGCTTGCTGCTCCTGTTAGGTTTCGCCATTGCTGCGCTGGCCTTTGCAGCGCTGGTTTTCGGCCCGTCGACGGTCTCCTACTACCGTTCTACCGGCCCTTCCTGGTTTCAGTATGTTCAGATGTACGCAGGGCCGATAATTACCGCTGGCGGAGCGCTATTTACCTTGGGTGGCTATCTGTATTCAAGGAAGGCAATGGGGCGAGAGGCGTTCCTGGTGACGATCTACAAACTTATCGCGCCGGATGGGCAAGTTGTTACTGGAACAGTTCAAATCCGGTATCTGGGAGGCGATAATTTCAATATAGCAATCAACTGACGGGCAGTTGGGACACAGGGTCGAAAAACATTTCCCTCGCTTGCTCCCATCCCGCCGGCATGGCCTTCAAGGTGCGCAGAATCAGTAGGAGCAGCCTTGCGCTGCAAAAGGGCTGTTGCAGCCGAAGATCATCGCCAGGCCCACTGGCCTGTTTGCAGCACAAGGCTGCTCCTACATAGATAATGTGGTGCTCACAAGGGCAGTACCGTAGCCCACTTGCTCAGTAGAACAACCGCGGCTCCGGCGAATCCAGCAGGCTTGCCAATTTGGTCAGGGCAAAGCCCAGCTCCTGGCTGCTGGGTGCCATCAGCGCGATGCGCACGCCGCAGGTGGCGTGGCTGCGTTCTGGCAAAAACTGGCTGCCGCTGACCACCGTAACGCCGTTGTTACGCGCCAGGTTGGCGAACTCGTCGCTGGTCCACGGCTCTGGCAACTCCAGCCAGATATGAAAGCTGTGGGGCTGAGTACGGATGTTGTATCGGCCAAGAATCTCCCGGGCCATGTGCTGGCGCGCGGCCGCCTCGTCCTGCTGGACCCGTACCAACTGGTCGGCCATGCCGCTGTTGATCAGGTTACTGGCCAATTGCGCCATCAGTGGCGAAGGCATCCACACGCTGCTGCGTACCATCGACGATAACCGTGACAGGGTTTGCGGCGGAGCGTACAGGTAGCCGATGCGCAGCGCCGGCAACACGCTCTTGGACAGGCTGGTGAGGTACACCGAGCGTTCAGGCGCATACGCGGCCAGTGGCTTGTAATCCGGGGCGGGTTCGAGAAAACCGTAGATGTCGTCATCGACGATGAACAGGTCGAACTCGCGGGCGATCTCGGCGATGGCCTGGCGCCGTGCGTGGGGCATGATCGAGTTGGTCGGGTTCTGGTGCGTGGTGACGCATACCAGCAGGGAAGGGCGGTGCTCCAGGCAGGCCGCGCGCAATGCATCAGGCGTAATGCCGTGCTCGTCCATGGCCACGCCATGCAGGCGGCGGCCCATGCTGTGGGCGAGGGAGATGATGCCCGGGTAGCACAGCGACTCGCACAGCACCACATCGTCGCTCTTCGACAGGCTGCTAATGGCCACCAGCAGCCCATGCTGCGCGCCAGAGGTCAGTACAACCTGTTGCCAGCGAGCATCTGGCAGCCAGCGCTGAATCCAGGCCGCACCGGCTTGCTTGTGTGAGGTGTGGCCACCCTCGGTCACGTAGTCGAGTACTTGCGCCAAGTCCGAAGAAGCGGCCAGTTCGCTGATAGCCGTGCCTAGCCACTCGCTCATGTGAGCGTCGTTGGGTTTGATGATCGAGAGATCGATCTGGCTGCTTTCGCCAGCAACGGGCGCGGGCGCCGACGGGATAGGCAATGGCTGTCGCTGCTGTTTCACAAATGTGCCACGCCCGACTTCGCCAACCACCAGGCCACGCTTGGCTGCCTCGTCGTAGGCCCTGCCGACGGTGCCGGGCGTCACATTCAGTGCCTCGGCGAGGTCCTTGAGGGTGGGTAAGCGATCACCTGCTGCAAGCCGACCACTTTCGATGTCCTGTTCAAGGGCATTAGCGATCATCAGGTAAACCGGCTGGGTTTGATCGCCGTAATGAGGGACCCACATGGAAAACGCACCAGATTCTGCAAGAGCGCGCAGCCTAGCATGAAAGCTCAGATGCAGGTAATGATAGAAATCGTGAGAATTGAGTCGAATAAATTGTTTATTGCATCGATTCAATTTTCGTAATTACAATCATCGCATCAGTCAGGGCAGGCTCACTCACGTCGGCCTTGGCAAAACACGCCATTGGATGGGCTTTGCTATGGAAATTCTGGGTGCTTACTGGGCGGAACACTGGCTGCTGGCAGTCCTCATGCTCGGCGCGATCGCCTTCGTTGCAGGCTTCGTCGACAGTATTGCCGGTGGTGGCGGTCTGTTTCTGGTACCGGGTTTTTTGCTGGTGGGCATGCCACCGCAGGTCGCACTGGGCCAGGAAAAACTGGTCAGCACCCTTGGCACGCTGGCGGCCATTCGCAACTTCCTGGCCAACAGCAAGATGGTCTGGCAGGTGGCGTTGGTCGGGGTGCCGTTCTCACTGCTGGGTGCCTACCTGGGGGCGCACCTGATCGTGTCGATCTCGCCAGAGACTGTAGGCAAGATCATCCTGGCGCTGATCCCGTTCGGCATCCTCATCTTCCTCACCCCCAAGGACCGCCCGGTAGAGGAGCGAGAGCTGTCTTCGCGCATGCTCTACACCGTGGTGCCGTTGACTTGCCTGGCCATCGGCTTCTATGACGGCTTCTTCGGCCCCGGTACCGGCAGCATGTTCATCATCGCCTTCCATTACCTGCTGCGCATGGACCTGGTCTCCAGCTCGGCCAACTCCAAAACCTTCAACTTCGCTTCCAACATCGGCGCCTTGGTCGCCTTCGTCGTGGCCGGGAAGGTCGTCTACCTGCTGGCATTGCCGCTGGTGGCCTGCAACATCCTGGGTAACCACCTGGGCAGTGCCCTGGCGCTGCGCAAAGGCAACGAAGTGGTACGCAAGGCGCTGGTGTTCTCGATGCTTTGCCTGTTCACCAGCCTGGGCGTGAAGTACCTGGCCTGACCTACTGATAGGAGAAAACTGATGAAAACCGCATTCGTAACTGGCGCCTCCTCGGGTTTTGGCCGTGCCATCTGCTGCACGCTGATCGGCAAAGGCTACCGCGTGATCGGTGGCGCCCGGCGCATGGACAAACTGAAAGCGCTGGAGGCCGAGTTGGGCGTCAATTTCATTCCGCTGGCGCTGGATGTCACCGACCCGGTGTCGCTGGAAACGGCGGTCGAGCAGATTCGTGATGCATCGCTGCAGATCGACCTGCTGGTCAACAACGCCGGGCTGGCGTTGGGCGTGGACCGAGCCCAGGCCAGCAGCGCCGAAAACTGGCAGCGGATGATCGACACCAACATTACCGGCCTGGCCATGGTTACCCACAAGATTCTGCCGCAAATGGTGGAAGCCGACGGCGGGATGATCATCAACATTGGCTCTATCGCCGGCACTTACCCCTACCCGGGCGGCAATGTTTATGGCGCCAGCAAGGCCTTCGTCCGCCAGTTCAGCCTCAACTTGCGTGCCGACCTGGCGGGCACCCGAGTACGCGTGAGCAACATCGAGCCGGGGCTGTGCTCGGGCACTGACTTCTCGGTGGTACGTCTGAATGGCGACCTGGACGCGGTGCAGGCGTTGTATCGGGATGTCGAGGCCATCCTGCCGGAGGATATCGCGGCTACGGTAGCCTGGATTGCCGAGCAGCCGGCGCATGTGAACATCAATACCGTCGAGATCATGCCGGTGGCGCAGAGCAGTGCGGCCCTTAATGTGGTGCGCAACCTGCCGCGTGCCTGACCCGGGCCTTACCACTGACTCAGGTCATCGCACGTTCCCGATTCTTGACTAGTCTTAACCATTGGCGGCCATGTGTTGGCCGCCACCGTGACTACCAAGAGGCGCCGGCCATGTTCCGCGCGTCCACCACCTGATCAGGAGTGCACGATGGACCTGAACCGTCGGCAATTCTTCAAGGTCGCCGCCGTCGGCCTTGGAGGCTCGAGCCTGGCGGCGTTGGGCATGGCCCCGACGCCGGCCTTCGCCGAGCAGGTGCGTCACTTCAAGCTGGCGCACACCAAAGAAGCCCGTAACACCTGCCCCTACTGCTCGGTCGGCTGCGGCCTGATCCTGTACAGCCAGGGCGATGCGGGTAAAAACGTCAAACAGAACATCATCCATATCGAAGGTGACGCCGACCATCCGGTCAACCGTGGCACCCTCTGCCCTAAAGGCGCCGGCCTGCTGGACTTTATCCACAGCCCGAGCCGCTTGCAGTACCCCGAGGTACGCAAGCCGGGTAGCAAAGAATGGACGCGGGTCAGCTGGGATGAGGCGCTCGACCGCGTCGCCGGCCTGATGAAACAGGACCGAGACGCCAATTTCATCGAGAAGAACGCCCAGGGGCAAACCGTAAACCGCTGGCTCACCACCGGTTTTCTGGCTGCCTCCGCCGCCTCCAGCGAGGCAGGCTACCTGACCCACAAGGTCGTCCGCGCTACAGGCATGCTGGGGTTCGATAACCAGGCACGTGTCTGACATGGCCCGACGGTGGCAAGTCTTGCCCCGACGTACGGCCGTGGCGCCATGACCAACCACTGGTCCGATATCGCTAACGCGAATCTGGTCCTGGTGATGGGTGGCAACGCAGCAGAAGCGCATCCGTGCGGCTTCAAATGGGTGACCGAGGCCAAGGCGCACAACAAGGCGCGGCTGATCGTGGTCGACCCGCGTTTTACCCGTACCGCTTCGGTGGCGGACTACTACGCGCCGATCCGTACCGGTACCGATATCGCCTTCATGGGCGGGCTGATCAACTACCTGCTGAGCAACGACAAGATCCAGCACGAGTACGTGCGTAACTACACCGACGTGTCGTTCATCGTCAAAGAGACCTATGGCTTCGAGGACGGGCTGTTCAGCGGCTACGACGAGGCCAAGCGTGTGTATGCCGACAAATCCGGCTGGGGTTACGAGCTGGGTGAGGACGGTTATGCGAAGGTCGATCCGACCCTGCAGCACCCGCGCTGCGTGTTCCAGCTGATGAAACAGCATTACAGCCGCTACACCCCGGAACTGGCGAGCATGACCTGTGGCATGCCACAGGACGCCATGATGAAAGTCTGGGAAGAGATCGCCACCTGCTCGGCACCGGGCAAGACCATGACGATTCTCTACGCGCTCGGCTGGACGCAGCACTCGATCGGTGCGCAGATCATCCGCAGTGCGGCCATGGTCCAGCTGCTGCTGGGCAACGTCGGCATGCCCGGTGGTGGGGTCAACGCCCTGCGCGGGCACTCCAATATCCAGGGCCTGACCGACCTCGGCCTGCTGTCCAACTCGCTGCCGGGCTACCTGACCCTGGCCGGTGACGCCGAGCAGGACTACGCCACCTACATCGACAAGCGCGCGTCCAAGCCGCTACGCCCAGGGCAGCTGTCGTACTGGCAGAACTACGGCAAGTTCCACGTCAGCCTGATGAAGGCCTGGTACGGCGCCAACGCCACGGCGGAAAACAACTGGGGCTATGACTGGCTGCCCAAGCTCGATGTCCCGGCCTACGACGTGCTGCGCATGTTCGAGATGATGGGTCAGGGCAAGGTCAACGGTTACATGTGCCAAGGCTTCAACCCGATTGCTGCGCTACCGGACAAGAACCGCGTCACTGCAGCGCTGGGCAAGCTCAAGTGGCTGGTGATCATGGACCCGCTGGCCACCGAGACCTCGGAGTTCTGGCGTAACGCCGGGCCGTTCAACGACGTCGACACCGCCAATATCCAGACCGAAGTGATCCGCCTGCCCACCACCTGCTTCGCCGAGGAGGACGGTTCGCTGGTCAATAGCAGCCGCTGGTTGCAGTGGCACTGGAAGGGCGCCGACGGCCCGGGCGAGACGCGTACCGACGTGCAGATCATGAGCGAGCTGTTCCTGCGCCTGCGCCAACGCTACCAGGCCGAGGGCGGCGCCTACCCTGATGCGATGATGAACATCAGTTGGCCGTACAAGATCCCTGATGAGCCATCACCAGAGGAGCTGGCCAAAGAGATGAACGGCTGGGCGGTCACCGACCTCACCGACGCCACCGGCGCCACGCTCAAGGCTGGCCAGCAACTGTCAGGCTTCGGCCAGATGAAGGACGACGGCAGCACGGCGTCTGGCTGCTGGATCTTCGCCGGCTGCTGGACCGAGCAGGGCAACCAGATGGCCCGCCGCGACAACAGCGACCCGTATGGCATGCACCAGGTGCAGAACTGGGCCTGGGCCTGGCCGGCCAACCGTCGCATCCTCTACAACCGTGCCTCCAGCGACCCGCAAGGCAAGCCGTGGGACCCGGAGAAGAAACGCCTGGTATGGTGGAACGGCAAGGCCTGGACCGGTACCGACGTGCCGGACTTCAAGGTCGACTCGCCACCGGAAGCGGGGATGAACCCGTTCATCATGAACCCCGAAGGCGTGGCGCGTTTCTTCGCCATCGACAAGATGGCCGAAGGCCCGTTCCCCGAGCACTACGAGCCGTTCGAAACGCCGATCGGTATCAACCCGCTGCACCCGCAGAACAAGAAGGTGGTCAGCAACCCGGCTGGCCGCATCTTCGACTCGGTGTGGGACACGCTTGGCACGCACGACGAGTTTCCCTACGCGGCGACCACCTATCGGCTGACCGAGCACTTCCACTTCTGGAGCAAGCATTGCCGGCTCAACGCCATTGCCCAGCCCGAGCAGTTCGTCGAAATCGGCGAGGTGCTGGCCAACGAGAAAGGCATCAAGGCCGGCGACCGGGTACGGGTGTCGAGCAAGCGCGGGCATATCGATGCGGTGGCAGTGGTGACCAAGCGGATTCGCCCGCTCCAGGTCAACAACCAGACCGTGCACCAGATCGGCATTCCCTTGCACTGGGGTTTCACCGGCGCGACCCGGCATGGCTACCTGACCAACACCCTGGTGCCATTCCTCGGTGACGGCAACACCCAGACGCCAGAGTCCAAGTCGTTCCTCGTCAAAGTGGAGAAACTCTGATGGCCAGCCAAGACATCATCGCCCGCTCGGCCACCACCACCGTACCGCCTTCGGTACGCCAGCAGCAGGAAGTCGCCAAGCTGATCGACACCACCAAGTGCATCGGCTGCAAGGCCTGCCAGGTGGCGTGCTCGGAATGGAACGAACTGCGTGACGAGGTCGGCCACAACCACGGCACCTACGACAACCCTCAGGACCTCACGGCCGAAACCTGGACCCTGATGCGCTTCACCGAGCACGAGCGCGACGACGGCAACCTGGAGTGGCTGATCCGCAAGGATGGCTGCATGCACTGTGCCGACCCGGGTTGCCTGAAGGCTTGCCCGAGCCCGGGGGCGATCATCAAGCACGCCAACGGCATCGTCGATTTCAACCAGGACCACTGCATCGGCTGCGGGTACTGCATCACCGGCTGCCCGTTCAACATCCCGCGTATCTCGCAGAAGGACCACAAGGCGTACAAATGTACCCTGTGTTCCGACCGCGTGACCGTGGGCCTGGAGCCAGCCTGCGTGAAAACCTGCCCAACCGGGGCGATCGTATTCGGCAGCAAGGACGAGATGAAAGTGCATGCCGCCGAGCGCATTGTCGACCTGAAGTCGCGGGGTTACGACAAGGCCGGGTTGTATGACCCGGATGGCGTCGGCGGCACCCACGTGATGTACGTGCTGCACCATGCCGACACGCCGAAGCTGTACGCCGGCCTGCCGGACCAGCCGGTGATCAGCCCTTTGGTGGGGCTGTGGAAGGGCTTCACCAAGCCGCTGGCGTTGCTGGCCATGGGCGCGGCGGTGTTGGCCGGGTTCTTCCATTATGTGCGGGTTGGCCCACAGCGGGTCGAGGAGGACGAGCACCCCACGCCGGCGGATGACAACGTGCATCAGGTGGATCCTGCGGTCCATGTCTACGACCCGACCAAGCCCGGTGGGCAAGGGGAGCAGCGGCCATGAACGACAACAAACCCATCCTGCGCTACAACGCCAATGAGCGGACAAACCACTGGATTGTGGCAATTCTGTTCATCCTGGCGGGGCTGTCGGGGCTGGCGCTGTTTCATCCGGCGCTGTTCTGGCTCAGCCACCTGTTTGGTGGCGGGCCGTGGACGCGCATCCTGCACCCCTTCATCGGGGTGGCGATGTTCGTGTTCTTCCTCGGCCTGGTGTTCCGTTTCTGGCGCGCCAACTTCATCACCGCCAACGACCGCCTGTGGCTGCGTCGCATCGATCGGGTGATGGTCAATCGTGAGGATGGCGTGCCCCCTATCGGCAAGTACAACGCCGGACAAAAGCTGCTGTTCTGGACCTTGCTGGCGTGCATGCTGGTGCTGCTGGTGAGTGGGGTGGTGATCTGGCGTGCGTATTTCAGCCATTGGTTCGGCATCGATGCCATTCGCCTGTCTGCGCTGCTGCACGCGTTGGCGGCGTTCGTGCTGATCCTCAGCATCATCGTGCACATCTATGCCGGCGTCTGGATCAAGGGCTCGATCGGCGCCATGCTGCATGGCTGGGTCAGCCGCGCGTGGGCACGCAAGCACCATGAGTTGTGGTACCGCGAAGTGACCGGCGACAAAACGCCGGGCAATCACGGACGAAAAGAAGGATGAACGCTTGAGCACGATACTCGAACCCGGGCAGATCGAAGCGTCGGCGGTGATGCCGCCGTTTCTGCACCTGCCGCCCGCCAACCTGTTCGAACTGCGCGCTGCGCGTTTGGATCAGCTGGCCGAGGGCAATGCCCTTGGCGACTACCTGAGGCTGGTGGCGCGGTTGTGCCGTGTCCAGCAGCAGCTTGTGGATAACCCGCCCGCTGGCGTGCCGGTGGCCGAGGAACGTCAGCGCCTGTGCATAAGTCATGGTTTGCCGCCGCTGGCGGCGGACAGCCTGGTGCGCGAAGGGCCTTGGCTGGTTTGGTTACAGGCCCTCCTTGAGCACTTCAACGGCGAAACCCGTGGCCCGCTGGGTGAGGCCTTGCAGGTGCTGCGTGGCAGTGATGACAACCAGCGCAAAGGCTGGGGCATCGCTTTGCTGGCAGGGCAGTATGACGCGGTGCCAGCGGCATTGGTGCCGTTCCTCGGGGCTGCGTTGCAGGCGGCCTGGTCCAGTTGGCTGCTGGTATTGCCAACGCCGGAGCTGAAACCTGCCGGCAGCCTGGCCCAGTGCCCGGCTTGCGGTTCGCCGGCAATGGCCGGGGTGGTGCGCAACCGTGGCAAGCACAATGGCCTGCGCTATCTGGTCTGTTCGTTGTGTGCCTGTGAATGGCATGTGGTGCGGGTGAAGTGCGTGTATTGCGAGTCGAGCAAGGACTTGCGCTATATCAGCCTTGAGGATGATCGCCATGCGCCGGGCAAGGCGCCATTGCGTGCCGAGTGTTGCCCGGGCTGCGAAAGCTACCTGAAGCAGAACTATCTGGAGAACGATGCGGCGGCCGAGCCTTTGGCCGACGACCTGGCCAGCCTGGCGCTGGATATGCGCCTGGACGAGGAGGGCTTTCATCGCCTGGCGCCCAACCTGATGCTGGCGCCCGGTTAGTGGGTGAGTGTCTACACTGAAATACCGAGTTGCCTTCTTCGCGGGCACGCCCGCTCCCACAAGGACTGCGCAAGCCTCAAATACAGCGCGGACCCTGTGGGAGCGGGCGTGCCCGCGAAGAGGCCAGTACAGACACCGGATAACCCAAGGTAGTACCGCATGTCTTCAAGCCTAGCCAGCGACACCCCACGCCTCCCATCCATCGACACCCTCCTGCGCCACCCGGCCTGCCTCCCGCTGATCGACCGCCACGGCCGCGATGCAGCCCTGGCTACCTTGCGCCAACTGCTCGACGACCTGCGTGACCCTGCTCGCAACGGCCAGCTCAGTGCAGCCGAACTGGCCACCGAAGTGCTGCTGGGCCGCACCGGTGAGCGCCTTGCCGCTCAACAGCGCAGCCAGGTCCGCCGTGTGTTCAACCTCACTGGCACCGTGTTGCACACCAATCTGGGCCGCGCCCTGCTGCCGGAAGAAGCCATCGAGGCCATGCAGACTGCCGCCCGCTATCCGCTCAACCTGGAGTTCGACCTGGCCACCGGCAAACGTGGCGACCGCGATGACCTGATCGAAGGCCTGATCCGCGAACTGACCGGCGCCGAAGCCGTCACCGTAGTCAACAACAACGCCGCCGCCGTGCTGCTGGCGCTCAACAGCCTGGGCGCACGCAAGGAAGGCATCATCTCCCGGGGTGAGCTGATCGAGATTGGCGGCGCCTTCCGCATTCCCGACATCATGGCCCGGGCCGGCGTGAAGCTGCACGAGATCGGTACCACCAACCGCACCCACGCCCGCGACTATGAGGCCGCCATCGGCCCGCGCACGGGCCTGCTGATGCGCGTGCATTGCAGCAATTACAGTATCCAGGGCTTCACCACCCAGGTGCCCACTGCCGAGCTGGCGCGGATCGCCCACCAACATGAACTGCCGCTACTCGAAGACCTCGGCAGCGGCAGCCTGCTCGACCTTACCCGCTGGGGCCTGCCCGCCGAACCGACGGTGCGCCAGGCCCTGGCTGATGGCGCCGATATCGTCACCTTTAGCGGCGACAAACTGCTGGGCGGGCCTCAGGCAGGGATCATCGTTGGCCGCAAGGACCTGATCGCCAGGATCAAGAAAAACCCGCTCAAGCGAGCCTTGCGCGTCGACAAGATCACCCTCGCAGCCCTTGAAGCGGTGCTGGCACTGTACCGCAACCCCGACCGCCTGGCCGAACGCCTGCCCAGCCTGCGCCTGCTGACCCGCAGCCAGGCCGAGATCCAGGCTCAGGCCGAGCGCCTGTCGCCTGAACTCAAGGCCCGCCTCGGCGAGCAATGGGCCGTCAGCGTAGAACCTGCGCTGGGCATGATTGGCAGTGGCAGCCAGCCGGTGGCGCGCCTGCCCAGTGCCGCGCTGTGCCTGCGCCCGCAAGTGTCGAAGAAGCTGCGCGGGCGCAGCTTGCATGTACTGGAGCGGGCCCTGCGTGATCTGCCTGTGCCGGTGCTGGGCCGCATCGATGACGATGCCTTGTGGCTGGACCTGCGCCAACTGGATGACGAAGCCCAGTGGCTGGCCCAGTTGCCCGCCCTGCAACTGGGGCCAGTGCAGTGATCGTTGGTACCGCCGGGCACATCGACCATGGCAAGACCGCACTGCTGCAGGCGCTGACTGGCCAGGCCGGCGACCAGCGGCAGGAAGAGCGCGCCCGCGGCATGACCATCGACCTTGGCTACCGCTATGCGGCACTGAGCGAAGGCGCGCCGCTGACGGGCTTCATCGATGTGCCAGGCCACGAGCGTTTTATCCACAACATGCTGGCCGGTGCCCATGGCATTGACCTGGTGCTATTGGTGGTGGCTGCTGACGACGGGGTCATGCCGCAGACGCGCGAGCACCTGGCGATCATCGAGCTGCTGGGCATTCCCCAGGCCCTGGTGGCGATCAGCAAATGCGACCGGGTCGAGCCGGCCCGGCTGGCCGATGTGCAGGTGCAAGTCAGTGAACTGCTGGCGCCAGGGCCGTATGCCGGTGCGCGGCAGTTCCCATTGTCGAGCATCAGCGGGGAAGGCGTGGACGCGCTGCGTCAAGCCCTGCTGGAGGCTGAGGCCAACGTACGGGCACGCGCTGTGCGCGGTGGTTTTCGTCTGGCCGTCGACCGCGCTTTCGCGGTTAGCGGCGCTGGCGTGGTGGTCACCGGCACGGCGCTGGCCGGGCGGGTCAGTGCCGGCGATACCTTGTTGCTGGGCAAGGCCGGCAAAGCGGTGCGCGTGCGTGGCCTGCATGCACAGAACCAGGCCTCGTTGGTGGCAGAGGCGGGCCAGCGGGTGGCGCTGAACATCGCTGCCGAGCGACTGGCATTGGAGCAGATACACCGGGGTGACTGGCTGGTGCCTGAGTGGCTGCATGCGCCTGGCGTACGGGTGGATATCGAGCTGAACCTGTTACCGGGAGAGACACGTACGTTCGAACATTTCAGCGCCGTGCACGTACACCTGGGGACTCAGGATGTGACGGCCCGAGTCGCCTTGCTTGAAGGCGAAAGCCTGGCGGCCGGCCAGCGCATGTTTGCCCAGTTGTTACTCAATGCGCCGCTGCAGGCGGTGCATGGCGACCGTTTGGTGCTGCGCGACCAGCGTGCCCAGCGCACCTTGGGCGGTGGCAAGGTGCTGGACCCGTTCGCGCCAAGCCGCCAACGCCGCAGTGATGAGCGCCTGCGCCAGTTGCAGGTGCTGCGCGATACCGAAGAACTGGAGCAGGCGCTGCCGGCGCTGCTTGCCAGTGCACCGGGCGGTATCGACCCCCAGCGGCTTGAGCGGCAGTTCAATCGCCTGCGAGAAACCTGGCAGTTGCCGGAAGAAGTTTTGGTGGTGGCCACGCGGCAGGGCCAACTGCTGTTCGCCACTGCCAAGTGGCAAGCGTTGAAGCAGCAGGTGATGGAGCAGTTGGCACGGTTCCACGAACAAGACCCCGACCAGCTCGGCCCGGACCGTGATCGCCTGCGCCGTTTTGCGGCCTTGCCCCTGGAGCGGCCTGCATTTGTCAGCTTGCTGGATGAACTGCTCGATGACGGCTCCATCGCCAGCAGCGGGCCTTGGCTGCACTTGCCCGATCATAAAGTGCAATTGAGCGAAGCCGACAGTGAGTTGTGGGCGCGCCTGGAGCCGAGGTTGTTGGCGGGGCAATACGACCCGCCCTGGGTCAGGACGCTGGCAAGTGAAGAGAACTGCGCCGAAGCCGATGTGCGCCTGTTGTTGCGCAAGCTTGCACGGCTGGGCCTGGTGCACCAGGTGGTGCGTGACCTGTTCTACCCGGAGTCGACACTACAGCGCATGGCAGTGTTGCTGCTGGGGCAGGGCAGTGAGACGCCGATAGTGCAGGTTGCCGCGTTTCGCGATATGTTGGGGATCGGTCGCAAGCGCAGTGTGCAGATTCTGGAATACTTCGACCGCATCGGCCTGACCCGGAGGGTGGCCGACCAGCGTCACATCCGCGCCGACAGCGCCCTGGCCCAGCAGCAGGCCAGGCACTGAGTTCAAGGAAGGCAATCGCGCCCGGTGGCGCGGCCGGGCTTCAAACCCGGTTGGGGACGGCAGCCGTTCCCGGGCAGGTTCGACTCCCGCTGCCTTCCGCCATTTTCTTTCGCCTGTTCAGGCCCGTTCGCCGCACAGGTCCAGAGCAAACCACTGCTCTGCTGCATCCAGATTCAAGCCCGCCCCCAACAGCGCAACCATCTTGCCCAGCGCTGCCTCACGGGTCATGCCGCCACCACTGACCAATCCGGCCCCGCGCAAGCGGTTGCCCGCCGCATAGGTGTCGAACACCACCGAGCCTTCAGGACACTGGCTGATAGCCGCCAGCATCACACCGCGCTGGCGCGCCGCACTCAGTACATTCAGCAATGCCTGGTCATCCGATGGCCCGGTACCGCTGCCGTAGCATTCCAGCAGCAACCCCTGCACACCACTGTCGATCAAGCCTTGCAAGTGCCCGGCCTGCAGCCCCGGGAACACCGGCACGACCGCCAGGTTGACCGGCTTGCGCGGCTGCTTGTAGCCCAGCTCGGCAGGGATCATGTCGGCATGCTCACCATCACGATGGCGCGGCAGCGCCGCAAAGGCATCGAACGCCTCGCTGCGCAGCTTCGAGGCCCGGCAGCCATGCAGCAGTTGGCCATGGAAGTAGAGCTGTACGCCATCTTCCAGGCCATGTTCGAACTGGCGCAGCGCACCACACAGGTTGGCCCATGCATCGCTGTCAGCGGCACCCGCCGGCAGCATCGAGCCGGTCAGCAGCACCGGAACCGGCAGCCCCAGCAGCAGGAACGACAATGCCGCAGCGCTGTACGCCATGCTGTCGGTGCCGTGCAGCACCAGCACGCCGTCATGGCCCGCCACATCCACCGCATCGACAATGGCATCGCGCATCGCCAGCCAGTTGTGCTGTTGCATGTTGGCGCTGTCGAGCAGCGGGTTCAGTTCCTGCAGGGTCCATTGCAGCTGGGGCGCATCGGCCATGTGCGCGAAGTGCTCGCGCATCCGTGCTTCAAAACCACCGGCTGGCGCCAGGCCTTCCGGGGTTTCGAGCATACCGATGGTGCCACCGGTATAGAGAACGAGAAGATTCTTTACGGCACGCATGGAGAACATCCGTAGCGGTGAGCGGAGAAAGAAAAGCCGCCCGCAGAAGGGGCGGCTGGGCAGGGCAGCGTATCAGCGCTGAGGCTGCGCTTGGCCGACTGTTTTGTCAGTGGCTGTTTCCGCCTGCGGATTGGCAGGCCAGGCATTGCGGTCCAGATCCAGGTCGGCGAACTTGGTCGAATCGAACACCGGCTGCTGGATACCCGCCTTGCGCTGCTCGTCGTAGTCGCGCATCACACGCAGGCCGACTTTGAACAGCAGGGCCAGGGCCACCAGGTTGACGAAGGCCAGGCAGGTCATGGTGATGTCGGCGAAGGCGAACACGGTCGACAGGTCTTGCATCGAGCCCCAGACCACCAGTGCCAGCACCAAGCCACGGAACACCATCAGTACCACGCGGTTACGGGTAAGGAACTGCAGGCTGTTCTCGCCCAGGTAGTAGTTGTAGAGGATGCAGGTGAACACGAACAGCGACAGTGCAACGCTGACGAACACACGGCCCCAGTCACCGACCACGGCGGCCAGCGAGTTCTGGGTCAGGACAATGCCGTCACCCTCGAAGCCCGGGGTATAGAAGCCCGACAGCAGGATCAGCAGCGCGGTGCAGGTGCAGATCACGAAGGTGTCGAGGAACACGCTGAAGGCCTGGACCACGCCCTGGGCGCCCGGGTGTTTCACCGCAGCCACGGCGGCGACGTTCGGCGCACTGCCAAGGCCCGCTTCGTTGGCGAACACGCCACGCTTCACGCCCATGACGATGGCGCTGCCGAGCAGGCCGCCGAAGGCTGGATCGAGGCCGAAGGCGCTCTTGAAGATGGTTTCCAGCATGGCCGGCACGTGTTCGATCTGGGTGCCGATCACGTACAGGGTCACGCCGATGTAGGCCAGGGTCTTGACCGGTACCAGCAGGTCCGACACCGCAGCGATACGCTTGATGCCGCCGATGAAGGTGATGGCCAGCAGCAGGGCCAGGACAATACCGGTTTGGCTCGGGGCAAAGTTGAAGGCGTTCTGCAGCGAGTGGGTCACGGTGTACGACTGCAGGCCGATGAAGGCGAAGCCGTAGGTGACCAGCAGCAGGATCGAGAACACGATGGCCATGCCTTTGCGCTTCAGGCCATGCTGAATGTAGTAGGCCGGGCCGCCACGGTACAGGCCGTCACCATCGGCGCGCTTGTACACCTGGGCCAGGGTACATTCGAAGAAGCTGCTGGACATGCCCACCAATGCGGTGACCCACATCCAGAACACGGCACCTGGGCCACCCAGGGTCACGGCAATACCGACACCGGCAATGTTACCGGCGCCAACGCGGCCGGCGAGGCTCAGCATCAGGGCCTGGAAGGAGCTCAGCTGGCCTGCCTGGCCACGCAGCGATTCCTTGAACACGGCGAACATGTGGCCGAAATGGCGGAACTGAACGAATCGGGAGCGGATGGTGAAGTAGCTACCCAGCCCTACGATCAGCACGATGAGGAGTTTCCCCGAGAGGAAATCGTTGAGTACTTCGAGCATTGGAGAATGACCTCGATTCTTATTCTTCGTGTGGAAAGACCAGCGGACGGCAGGCGCACCGCTATTCGTTGGGGCGCATGGTTGGCCATGACAAGAGTGGTTACAATTTCGCGGGTTGCTCTCAGTTGGCGCGACTTGATGCTACAATAGCGTCATTCGCGTCACCTGGGTCCCGCACATGAGCGATCATTTCGCTACCAACCTCAAGCTGGCTTGCAGCCACTACCGCTCTATTTCCGAAGTTTGCCGGCAGCTGTCGATCAACCGGGCACAGTTCAACAAGTACCTGAGCGGGCAGAGCCGTCCGACGGCTTACAACCTCAAGCGCATCGGCGACTTCTTCGGCGTCGAGGATTACGAGCTGAATTTGCCGGCCGAGCAGTTCGCCAGGCTTATCGGCGCACGGGTGTCGACGCTGGCCGACCAGCCCAGCGACCCGATCAGCGAACTGTTCCGTCCGCTGCACGACCACGCTGGCAACCTGTCGCGCTATTGCGGTTACTACTTCGAGTATTCCAACTGCATGTCGGTGCCGGGCACCATCCTGGTGTCGCTGGTGCACCTGTGGGAGGAGCGTGGCCGCTTCCTGTTCGAGCGCCAGGAACGCCAGGAACGCTCCAGCGCCACCGATCAGCACGCCGAGGTACGCTGCCGCTACCTGGGGGCTGCGTTCCAGTTGCAGGACCGGCTGTTCCTGATCGACTACGAGTCGCTCACGTACAACGAAATGAGCCAGACCATCCTCATCCCCAGCTTCAAAAGCCGCATCACCCGCCTGAATGGCCTGAAGGCTGGAGTGTCCAGCGGCGACCGACGCAACCCGGCCTGTACCCGGGTGGTGTGGGAGTACCTGGGGGAAGAGATCAATCGCATCAATGCCTATCGGCAGGTAAAACTGTACCGGCCGGATGATCCACGTATAGATGACGATGTACGTGAACGCTTGAGTGTGGGGCCATTGCGCAACAGTTTGTTTGAGATTGAGTAAAGTGGTGCCTGTACTGGCCTCTTCGCGGGTAAACCCGCTCCCGTTGAGGTTGTACAGGAAACTCAATAAGGCCTGCGGTTGGACTTCCCGCAGAGGAAACCGCAAAATGACCCCTTTCCTTCATCAACCTCTCCGGATCTGCTGACTCTATGCGTATGCGCCTAATGCTGTTGGGTGGTGGCAATGCCCTCGGGCAAGCGCTGATTCGTCTTGGGGCCGAGGAGGACATCGCATTCCTGGCGCCGCGCCCGCCCGAAAACGGCTGGACGCCGGCCAGCCTCACCCAGTTGCTCGACGATCACCGTCCCGACGCCGTGGTCAACCTGGCCTATTACTTCGACTGGTTCCAGGCCGAATCGGTCAGCGAACAGCGTCTGGCTCAACAGGAGCGTGCGGTAGAGCGGCTCGCAGAGCTGTGCCAGCACCACCAGATCACCCTGGTGCAGCCTTCCAGCTACCGCGTGTTCGACGGTTCGCGGGCTACGGCCTACAGCGAAAAGGACGAGCCAGTGCCGCTGGGCTTGCGTGGCCAGGCGTTGTGGCGCATCGAACAGAGTGTGCGTGCGGCCTGCCCGCAGCATGTGCTACTGCGCTTTGGCTGGTTGCTCGACGAAAGCATCGACGGGTCGCTGGGCCGCTTCCTGACCCGTGCCGAGCAACCGCAAGAGCTGCTGCTGGCCGATGACCGGCGTGGTAACCCGACACCGGTCGACGATGCTGCGCGGGTGATCCTGTCGGTGCTCAAGCAGCTCGATTGCAGTGCGCCGCTGTGGGGCACCTACCATTACGCCGGCAACGAGGCGACCACGCCGCTGGCGCTGGGCCAGGCGATCCTTGCCGAAGCAGGCCAGTACCGCCAGCTCGCGGTTCAGGCGCCAACGCCGCAGGCTCATGCCGCACGGCCTGATGCCAGCGAAGAGCCGCAGCACGCGGTACTGGCCTGCAAGAAAATCCTTCATACCTTCGGCATCAAGCCCCGCGCCTGGCGCGCCGGCCTGCCGCCTCTACTGGACCGGTTCTACCGCCATGGCTGACGCCCCCATCCTGATCACCGGCGGTGCCGGCTTCATTGGCTCCCACCTGTGCGATGCGTTGTTGGACAAAGGCTACGCTGTACGCATTCTCGATGACTTTTCCACTGGCCGACGCAGTAACCTGCAGGTCGACCACCCACGGCTGGAGCTGATCGAAGGCGATGTCGCCGATGCCGGGCTGGTCACGCAGGCCGCAGCCGGCTGCAGTGCCGTGGTGCACCTGGCGGCAGTGGCCTCGGTGCAGGCCTCGGTCGAAGACCCGGTGCGCACACACCAGAGCAACTTCATCGGCACCCTTAACGTGTGCGAAGCGATGCGCGTGCATGGTCTGCGCCGGGTGCTGTTTGCTTCCAGTGCGGCGGTGTACGGCAACAATGGCGAGGGCGAGTCGATTGCCGAAGACACGCCCAAGGCGCCGCTGACCCCCTACGCCGTGGACAAACTGGCCAGTGAGCAATACCTGGACTTCTACCGTCGTCAGCATGGCCTGGAGCCGGTGGTGTTCCGCTTCTTCAATATCTTCGGGCCACGCCAGGACCCGTCTTCGCCGTATTCCGGGGTCATCAGCATCTTCTGCGAGCGCGCGGTGCAGGGCTTGCCGATCACCATCTTCGGTGATGGCGAGCAGACCCGCGACTTCCTGTACGTGGGTGACCTGGTGCAGGTGATGGTGCAGGCGCTGGAACAGCCGCAGGTGGAGGAGGGGGCGGTGAATATCGGCCTCAACCAGGCCACTTCGCTGAACCAGTTGCTGGCGGCGCTGGAGAAGGTGGTGGGGAGCTTGCCGGCGATTAGCTATGTGGCGGCGCGTTCGGGTGACATTCGCCATTCCCGGGCGGATAACCAGCGCTTGCTAGCGCGGTTCGATTTCCCGCAGGCGACGCCGATGGTCGAAGGCCTGGCGCGGCTTCTGGGTAAAAGCTGAAAACGCTGGGGCCGCTAAGCGGCCCCAGATCACCCATGCCGCACCACTCGGCGCAGGCAATCTTCAGCCTTCAGAACTCGCCCATCCAAAGCCCTTACCTGCAATGTCTCAAGCACTTGCCCGGTAATACCCTCCACCAGCTCCGAACGTACCTCACCCGCTTCAAACAAAAACCGCTCCCCCCACTGCCTCAGGCCCACCACCACGGGAAACACCGACCGCCCCTTCTCGGTCAGCACATATTCCTTGTAGGCACTGCCATCCGAAGCTGGCTGCGTCATCAGCAACCCACTTTCCACCAGCAGCTTGAGCCGTGAGGCGAGGATGTTCTTCGCCAGCCCCAGGTTCTTCTGAAATTCGCTGAAACGCCGCAGGCCATCGAAGGCATCGCGCAGGATCATCAGCGCCCAGCGGTCACCCAATACCTCCAAGGCACGGGCTACCGGGCATTGCGCATTATTTTCATCGAGCATGTGGCAGGCCTGTCCTGATTGTCTGGTTGCAGATTAAAACTACTTTTGCTAAATAACCATAAGTGGTTTCAATTCGAAACTACATTGTCGAGGCCATCCCGATGACACGCTGGATAACCCTGCTGCTTGCCATTACCAGCGCCATGGCGGTAGCGACGGTGTACTTCGCCCAACCTTTGCTCGAGTCGATGGCCGCCGAACTGGGTGTGGCACAGCAGCAGATTGGCTGGGTAGTGGGTGCAACCCAGGCGGGCTATGCCCTCGGGCTGCTGCTGATTGTGCCGCTTGGGGACCTGATCGACCGCAAACGCCTGTTGCTCGGCCAGTTGCTGTTCTCGGCCTTGGCGCTGGTCGGCGTCGGCATGGCGCCAAACTGGGTGATGCTGCTGCTGGCACTGGCCATCACCGGGCTGATGGCCGTGATGGTGCAGGTGATGGTGGCGCATGCCGCCAGCCTGGCCTCGCCTGGTGAGCAGGGGCAAGCGGTAGGCACCGTCACGAGCGGCGTGGTGCTGGGCATTCTGTTGGCGCGCCTGGTGGCGGGTGGGGTGGCTGACCTGGCCGGCTGGCGCAGTGTTTATCTGGTGGCCGCAGTGCTGTTGCTGGCGCTGGCGATGGTGCTGTGGTGCTGTTTGCCAAGTGGACAGCCGTTGGTGCAGCGTCCCGGTTACCGAGAGCTGATCGTGTCCCAATTCCGCTTGTTTCGACACGACAGGCTGTTGCGCCAGCGCGGCGTGTTCGGCGTATTGATCTTCGCCGCGTTCAGCGTGCTGTGGAGCGCCATGGTCATGCCTCTCAGCGCTGCGCCATTGGCGTTGAGCCATACCGAAATTGGCCTGTTCGGTCTGGCAGGTGTGGCGGGCACGTTGGCGGCAGCGCGCGCTGGTCGCTTGGCCGACCTGGGGCTGGGAGAGCGCACCACCGGGCTGGCGCTGGCGTTGCTGACGCTGTCGTGGTTGCCCACGGCGTTTGTCGGGCAGTCGTTGATCGTCTTCGTGGTAGGTGTGTTGATGCTGGACTTCGCCGTGCAGGCAGTGCATGTCACCAACCAGAGCGTGTTGCTGGCAGGGCGTGGCGCGATGGCTAGCCGATTGATTGGTGCTTATATGTGCTGCTATTCGGTCGGTAGCGGCTTGGGGGCGGTGCTGGCGAGCGGGGTGTATGCCCGATGGGGGTGGCCTGCGGTGTGTGGGCTTGGCATGGCCATCAGTGCGGTCGCGCTGGGGTACTGGCTGTGGCTGCAACGAGAAAGGGCGGCCGAAGCCGCCCTGCCGTGTTCCGGTCAGAACTTGTATCCAAGGCCGACCATGTACACCCACGGGTCGACGTCTACGTCGACCTTGGTCTTGCTGTAGCCCAGTGCGGTCGGGCCGTTGACGCTGGCCTTGGTGTCGATGTCGACATACCAGACCGAGGCGTTGACCAGCAGGTTGTCGGTGAGCATGTAGTCCATGCCCAGCTGGCCGGCAATCCCTACCGAATCTTGCAGCTTGAGGTTGCTGAAGCCTTGTTGCTTACGTGCGCTGCTCAAGTCTTCGTCAAAGAACAGGGTGTAGTTGATGCCCACGCCGGCGTAAGGCTGGAAGCGCGAATTCGGCTCCATCGGGTAGTACTGCAGCGACAGGGTCGGTGGCAGTTGTTTGATGTCTGCCAGCTTGCCGTCCAGCCCGCCGCCCAGGCCTTTTACGCCCACGGTGTGCTTGAACGGGGTGGCTGCCAGGAGCTCCAGGCCGATGTGGTCGGTGAGCATGTAGGCAAAGGTCAGGCCCAGCTGGGTATCGCTGTCCAGGGTCGCCTTGGTGCCCGACACCTTGTTGCCGTCGAACTTCAGGTCGCCGCTGCTCTCGTTCGGGGCAGTGGTAATGGCACCTGCGCGCAGGATCATGTCCCCTGCCTGGTAGGCGTGGGCGGCAGGGGCGGCGAGCGCAAGGGCCACAAGCGAGGCGCCGAGCAAGGACTTGTTCATGGAAGCTCCCAAAGGACGTTATTAATCGAGTAGTCCAATGGTACGGAGCTGGTTAAACACAAAGTTTGACCCAGCTCAAAGAAGCGTCTTCATGAATTCGAAACAGTTCTCATCTCAGCTCATACGCGTAGATTTTCTCGGCCTCCATCTGGTAACCGGCATCGGCCAGTTCGCTGCTGGAGGCTTTAACCTGCATCTTTCCCTCGATCCAGTAGGGTTGGTAGAGGTCTTCGACGCGTACGCCCATTTCGCTGAAAATATGCACGATCTGGTTTGAGGGTGGCGGGGGCACGTGGATGCACGCGCCGTAGTACGGCACCAGCAGGAACTCGGTGGTGCGGCCTTCCTCGCTGACCTCAAGCGGCACGATGTAGCCGGGTAACTTGATCTGCTGGCCGTCGAGGCTTTTTACCACGGGGGCGTCGGGAGCCTGCTGGCGCGCGGGAGGGGCGGACTCGGCAGACAGGGCGTTGCTGAGCTGTGACATGTCGTGCAGCGGCGCCAGCTGCGGGGGGATGACCGGGGCGCCTTCGGGGATCAGGGCAGGCCAGTCCAGCTCTTTGGGTTCGGCGGCCCACAGAGGCATCGCTATCAGCAATAGCAGGGCCAGCAACATGAGCATTGCCGGCCTCTTCGCGGGCAAGCCCGCTCCCGCAGGTCCTATACAAGGCCTGAGGTTTGTAGAGAACCCTGTGGGAGCGGGCTTGCCCGCGAAGAAGGCAGTGAGGTTTCTGATCATTGCAGGCTCTTAAAGATGAATGGACAGGCCATCAGCCAACGACTGTCGGTAGGCCCGCCAAGCCGGCACGCTACCCATCAGCAACGCGGCCCCAAGGATGATAGCCAGCAAGGTCCATTCATGAGCACTCGGCAGGGCCAGCGGCAAGTACAAGCCATAGTTTGCCTGCACATACCCCTGCGCCAAGGCGATACCCGCATACAGCAACCCCAGCCCGGCCACGATTCCGACTGCTGCCAGTGAGAGCGCCTCCAGCACCAGCAACCCCGCGATATGCCACGGCCTGGCCCCGACCGACCGCAAGATTGCCATTTCTCGCCGGCGCTCGTTGAGGCTGGTGAGAATGGCCGTGAGCATGCCGATCAAGCCAGTCAGCACCACGAACAGCGACACCACGAACAACGCCTGTTCCGCCGTGCCCATCAGGCTCCACAACTCTTGCAGGGCCACCCCAGGCAGGATCGCCAGCAGCGGCTCGCTGCGATATTCGTTGATTTCCCGCTGTAGGCTGAACGTCGCGATCTTGTTGTTCAGGCCTAGCATGAACGCAGTGATGGCGGCAGGTTGCAGGTCCATCGTACGTGCCTGATCGGCGCTGATGCGCCCGGCGCCACGGGCCGGTACGCCGTTGTGCCAGTCGATATGGATGGCTTCCATGCCGCCCAGGCTGATGTGCAAGGTGCGGTCGACCGGTGTGCCGGTGCGCTTGAGCACGCCAACCACGGTGAACGGCTTGTCGTCATGCTTGACCAGGCTGATCGCTGCCACGCCATGGGCCAGCACCAGCTTATCACCCAGCTTGTAGTGCAACGCCTCGGCGACTTCGGCACCGAGTACCACCTCGAACGGGTCGCTGGCGAACTCACGCCCTTGGCTCAATTCCAGGTGCTGGCGGCGGCCGTACTGGTAATGATCAAAGTAATCCGTCGTGGTGCCCATCACCCTGTAGCCGCGATGCGAGTCGCCCAGCGAGATAGGGATCGCCCACTTCACCCGCGGGTCCTGCGCATAGTGCTGGAAGCTGTCCCAGCGGATGTTGTTGGTCGCGTTGCCAATGCGGAATACCGAATACAGCAGCAGGTTCACCGAGCCGGAGCGGGCGCCGACAATCAGGTCGGTACCGCTGATGGTGCTGGCGAAGCTGGCGCGGGCCTCGGTGCGAACGCGCTCCACGGCCAGCAGCAGGCACACCGACAGGGCGATGGCAAACGCGGTGAGGAAGGCGGTGAAACGGCGGTTGGCCAGGCTGGCCAGGGCAAGGCGGAGCAGGTACATCAGGCCTCCCGGGGCTTGGCGGCGCGGTTGAGGTCGGCCAGGGAAAGGTGGCGGTCGAACAGTGGCGCCAGGCTTTGGTCGTGGCTGACGAACAGCAGGCTGGCACCGGCGGCGCGGCATTCGTCGAACAGCAGGCGGATGAACGCTTCACGGGTATCGGCGTCCAGCGCCGAGGTCGGTTCGTCGGCAATCACCAACTCGGGCTGGCCGATCAGTGCGCGGGCGGCGGCCACTCGTTGCTGCTGGCCGATCGACAGGCTGTCGGCGCGGCGGGCGAGCAGGGCGGAGTCATCCAGCCCAAGGTGGGCCAGCAGCGTGCTGGCTGCCTGGTCGACACTGCCATGGCGCTGCTCGGCGCGGGCCTTGCGGCTGCGCGAAAAGCGGCAGGGCAGTTCGACGTTTTCGCGTACCGACAGGAACGGCAGCAGGTTGAACTGCTGGAAGATATAACCTGTGTGGTCGACGCGGAAGCGGTCACGCGCCCCCTGGCCCAGGCTGCCAAGGTCCTGGCCAAGCAACTGGATGCGGCCCTGAGCCGGTACGTTCACGCCGCCCAGCAGGCCCAGCAAGGTGGTCTTGCCACTGCCGCTGGGGCCCTTGAGGAACAGGGCCTCACCCGTGTCCAGGTGGAAGGCTGGAATATCCAGCAGCGGCGGCTGACCTGGCCAGGCGTATACCAGGTCGTGCAGTTCGATCAGCGACTGGCTCATTCAGAAAGCGACCGCTGCCTTGGCCGGCGTGGCTTCCACACCTTTCTGGCCATTCGGGCCGATCAGTTGCACGTTGATCTTCTGGGTGGCCGGGAAGGCCTTGAACAGCGGGGTGAGGTCCACCTGCGCCAGTTTTTCGGGGGTGGCGCAGGTCAGTTGGTAGTGGGCGCCGATGTCGCTGTGCTGGTGGCCGTGTTCATGTTCGTCGCCATCGTCGTCGGCTTTCGGGGCGTCACCGAACAGCGGGCTTTCCAGCTCTTGCTGGTCTTCTTTGCAGCCTGCGGCAGCAGAGAGGCCGAACAGCTTCAGGGGTTGTTCAAGCTGCTGGCGCACGGCGGCGACCTTGGCCTTGTCGGCATCGCTGCTGGCGGCATGTTCGAAGCCGACCAGGTTCATTGCCGGGCTGTCCAGTTCCAGCTCCAGGGTGTTGCCATCGAGCACGGCGTTGAGCTTGGCGACGCCATGCTCGTGGGCGCCGAGGGTGCCATGGGCGTGGTCGTGATCATGGTCATCGTGGGCATGGGCCACGGCCAGTGGCAGCAAGGCGAAGGGCAGGGCAAGCAGCAGGCGACGCATGGACGGCTCCGGGGCGGGCTGAATGATTGAGTTATGTTATAACAACTTTTCTGCGCGCCGCCAGCCTGCGTGGCGAAGGTTTCATGTTGCGGTAGCATGGGTGCATTGACCTGGGTTTAAGGAATGCATCATGAGAATTCGTGGACAGATTGGAGAGTGGCCAGTGGACCTGACCATCGAGCTGGCGCCTGAAGAGTGGGCGCAGCTGGGGCGGCAGGTTGAGGTGCCGGTAGCGGCGCAGGTTGCAGCAGCGGAAACCGTGGCGGCACCGCGACAGGATGACGGGCAGTGGACTGCGGCGCGTGAGGTGTTGCGCCTGGCGGGGCAGATGAGCGGGCCGGAATTGCTGGACAGGCTGGAGGGGTTGGCGGGCAGTACGGCGGGGGGCAAGCGGCTGCTGGTGCGGCTGCGACATAGCAGTGAAGTGAAAGTGGAAAGTGGCGTGGATGCGCCGGTTTATCACTGGGTGGGGTAAAAGTTTCAGAATTTTGGGGCTGCTTTGCAGCCCATCGCGACACAAGGCCGCTCCTACAAGGACCGCGTAGACATGAGCCTTGCGCGGCTCCTGTAGGCGCGGCCTTGTGTCGCGATGGGCCGCAAAGCGGCCCCCGGCATTCTCAGAACATCGCCGCCGACAGCTTGCGGCGATATACGCTAACCAGCGGGTGATCGCCACCCAGCAACTCGAACACTTGTAGCAGCGCTTTCTGCGGCAGCCCGTTCTCGTAGCCACGGTTACGCTGGAACAGCTTCAGCAACCCGTCCAGCGCCGCTTCATACTGCTGGCGCGCCAGTTGCTGGATGCTCAGCTGGTAAGCCGCTTCATCATCCTGTGGGTTCTGCGCCAAACGGCTTTTCAGGTCCGCCACTTCCGGCAGGCTGGCGGCCTGGCGCAGGAAGGTCAGCTGTGCCTTGGCACCGGCCAGCGCAGCCTTGTGCTCATCGGTCTTGACCGCATCCAGCACCACCTGGGCCTCGCCCAGCTCACCACGCTCGGCCAGGCAGCGGGCATACAGGATCAGCGCCTCGGCATTGCTGTTGTCCTCACCCAGCAGCGCCTGCAACAGCGCCTCGGCTTCGGCAAAGCGGCTTTCGGCGAACAGCGCCTTGGCCTGTTCCAGTGGCGAAGCTGCAGGTGCGGCAGGCATCTGCACATGCGGTTCGAGCATGGCGCGAATCGCCGATTCCGGCTGTGCACCGGCAAAGCCGTCCACCGGTTGGCCATCCTTGAACAGCACCACGGTCGGCAGGCTGCGGATGCCGAACTGGGCAACCACCTGTTGCTCCACGTCGCAGTTGATCTTGGCCAGCAGCAACTCGCCCTGGTAACCCTCGGCGATCTTGGCCAGCAATGGCATCAGCGCCTTGCACGGCGCACACCACTCGGCCCAGAAGTCCACCAGCACCGGCTTGTGGAAGGAGTTCTCGATCACCAGTTGCTGGAAGGTGGCATCTGTAGCGTCGAAAATGTAAGGCGTGTCTTGGGTCATCGCGACTCTCGCAAACTCGTGTATGGCACCACTATAAGGTGTCGCGGCTGGCGTGGTACAGGCTGACCCGGCGGAATTCGTGTGGCTCGGCCAGGTCTGGCAGGGTCAGCGCTTCGAGCACGCCCAACTGCTGGTACAGCGGGTGGCTGAAGTCGCGAACCCGCGAGTCGGCCACCAACGCCTGGCGGCCGCGACCGAGGAAGGCATCCAGCAGCGGCAGGTTGGCGCGGTCGTACAGCACATCGGCAACCAGGATCAGGTCGAAACGGTCTTCTTCGGCAAAGAAGTCGCTGCTGTAGTTCAGCTCAACCCCATTCAGCGCGGCGTTGGCGCGGCAGGCATCGAGGGCCAGCGGGTCGAGGTCGCAGGCCACCACTTCCCGCGCACCCGCGCGCGCGGCGGCAATGCCGGCGATTCCGGAGCCGGCGCCAAAGTCCAGCACGCGCTTGCCTGCCACCCATTCAGGGCGTTCGGCCAGGTAGCGGGCCATGGCCAGGCCGCTGGCCCAGCAAAAGCTCCAGTAGGGCGGCTCTTCAAGAATGCGCCGGGTTTCTTCGCTGCTGAAGGCGCGGTCCATGTTCTGGTCGTCGATCAGCCACAGCTTCAGGTCGCAGCCGGGCAGCTCGCTGACCACCAGGCGCGCTTCGCCGATCAGGCCACTGAGGGCCTGTTGCAGGGCCAGTGGAGCCACTTACGGCGCCTTCTCGAAACGCAGCGGGCCGGTGGCCTGGGTCTGGGCTTGGGTAATGCGCACCGGTGGCAGGTGCATGATCAGCTGGCCGGAGCTGCTGGCCCGGCCACGCAGCTCGACCCGCGCACCGGCCGGGAAGGCCTCGGGGTTGAAACGCAGGTGGTAAGGCAGGGCCTGGCCGGTACCGGTCAGGTTGCTGCTGGCCAGCAGGCGTTGCGGGCGGTCGCGTTCGTCGATGACCAGCAAGGCCAGCTCCACGTCGGCACCGGCCGGGATTTCCAGCAAGGTGCCACTCAGTTCGCGCTGGTAGGCCGGCAACGGGCCGAGTACTTCGGCCTGTTTGGCCGCGCGGGCTGGTGTGGTCGCCGCAGGCGTATCGGTTTTGGGCCTGTCGCTGCCGCAAGCGGCGAGCAGGGCGGCGCAGCACAGCACGACGAGCGCTCGGTAGTGCATGGGGTAGTCCTTCGCGGGCAGAATTCCCATGGATGTTAACCCCTTTGGCTTGTCTTGCCAGTGCAATGCGCTACCATGGCCCTCCCTTTTTTTGTTGCCTGCCACCATGCACTGTCCCTTTTGCGGTGCCAACGACACCAAGGTCATCGACTCTCGCCTCGTCGCCGAGGGCGAGCAGGTGCGCCGCCGCCGCGAATGCGTGGCCTGTGGCGAGCGTTTCACCACCTTCGAAACCGCCGAGCTGGTGCTGCCCCGGCTGATCAAGCAGGACGGCACACGCCAGCCCTTCGACGAAGACAAGCTGCGTGCCGGCATGCAACGGGCCCTGGAGAAGCGCCCGGTCAGCGTCGAGCGCCTGGAAGCGGCGCTCGCGCACATCAAGAGCCGGCTGCGCGCGACCGGCGAGCGTGAAGTGAAATCGCTGGTGGTGGGTGAAATGGTCATGGCCGAGCTGCGCAAGCTCGACGAAGTGGCCTACATCCGCTTTGCCTCGGTGTACCGGCGCTTCCAGGACCTGGACGAGTTCCGCGAAGAAATCGACCGCCTGGCCCGTGAGCCAGCTAAAGAGTGAACATGCCCAGCCAAGCCGCCATCCTTGACGCCCACTACATGGCCCGCGCGCTGGAGCTGGCGCGCAAAGGCCTGTACACCACCCACCCGAACCCGCGTGTAGGCTGCGTGATCGTGCGCGACGGCGAAGTGGTCGGCGAAGGCTGGCACGTACGCGCCGGCGAGCCGCATGCCGAAGTGCATGCCCTGCGCCAGGCCGGTGAGCGTGCCCGCGGTGCCTGCGCCTACGTCACCCTGGAGCCGTGCAGCCACCATGGCCGCACGCCGCCATGTGCCGAAGCGCTGGTCAAGGCCGGTGTGGCACGGGTGGTGGCCGCCATGCAGGACCCTAACCCGCAAGTGGCGGGGCAAGGCCTGCGGCGTCTGGCCGAGGCTGGTATCGAAGTGGCCAGCGGCGTGCTCGAAGCCGAGGCCCGCGCACTCAACCCGGGCTTTCTCAAGCGCATGGAACATGGCCTGCCGTTCGTGCGCGCCAAGCTGGCCATGAGCCTGGATGGCCGCACCGCCATGGCCAGTGGCGAAAGCCAGTGGATCACCGGCCCGGCGGCCCGCTCCGCAGTGCAGCGCCTGCGCGCCCGTTCCAGCGTAGTGCTCACCAGCGCTGCCAGCGTGCTGGCCGATAACGCCCGCATGACCGTGCGCGGTGACGAGTTGGGCCTGGACCCCGAAAGCACTGCCCTGGCGCTCAGCCGCACACCGCTGCGGGTGCTGGTCGATGGCCGCCTGCGCCTGCCACTGGATGCACCGTTCTTCCAGGCCGGCCCGGCGCTGGTGGTGACGGCTGTCGCAGATGACCCGCGCTATGCCGCTGCCGGCCACGAGTTGCTCAGCCTGCCGGGTGACAATGGCCAGGTCGATCTGCCTGCGCTGCTGCAAGCCCTGGCGGCCCGTGGCGTCAACGAAATCCTGCTGGAAGCCGGTGCGGGCCTGGTGGGTGCTTTTGCCCGGCAAGGCCTGGTCGACGAGTTCCAGCTGTTCGTCGCCGGCACTTTCCTCGGCTCCAACGCCCGCCCGTTGCTGGACTGGCCGCTGGACAAGATGAGCGAAGCACCGCGGCTGAAAATTACCGAAATGCGCGCAGTGGGCGATGACTGGCGGGTCACGGCCATCCCCCTGCCGGCAGCCGGCGTATAATGCCGGGCTTGCCCCGTGCAAACCGTTTTTGAGGAAGACCCCATGTTCACCGGCATCATCGAATCCATCGGCACCATCCGCAGCCTCACCCCCAAGGGTGGCGACGTGCGCGTCTACGTCGAAACCGGCAAGCTCGACCTGGGTGACGTCAAGCTCGGCGACAGCATCGCCGTCAACGGTGTGTGCCTGACCGCTGTCGAACTGCCGGGTGACGGCTTCTGGGCCGACGTCAGCGTCGAAACCCTCAAGCGCACCGCATTCATCGACCTCAAGAGTGGCAGCAAGGTCAACCTGGAAAAGGCCCTGACCCCCACCACCCGCCTGGGCGGGCACCTGGTCAGCGGCCACGTCGACGGGGTTGGTGAAATCATCTCGCGCAGCGATAACGCCCGCGCCATCCAGTTCCGTGTGCGTGCACCCAAGGAGCTGGCCAAGTACATCGCCCACAAGGGTTCGATCACCGTCGACGGCACCAGCCTGACGGTCAATGAGGTCAATGGCGCCGAGTTCGAGCTGACCATTGTCCCGCACACCCTGTCCGAAACCATCATGGCCGACTACCGCGCAGGGCGTCGGGTAAACCTTGAGGTCGACTTGCTGGCCCGTTACCTGGAGCGCTTGCTGCTGGGTGACAAGGCCGCTGAACCGAGCAAGGGCAGTGGCATTACCGAAAGCTTCCTGGCCGCCAACGGCTTCTTGAAATCCTGATTGAGAAGGGGGTGCCGCGTGGCGCTCAACAGCATCGAAGAACTGGTAGAAGACATCCGCCAGGGCAAAATGGTCATCCTCATGGATGACGAAGACCGCGAAAACGAAGGCGACATCATCATGGCAGCCGAGTGCTGCCTGCCCGAGCACATCAACTTCATGGCCAAGCACGCCCGTGGCCTGATCTGCATGCCGATGACCCGCGAGCGTTGCGAAACGCTGAAGCTGCCGCTGATGGCGCCGCGCAACGGCTCGGGCTTCGGCACCAAGTTCACCGTGTCGATCGAAGCCGCCGAAGGCGTCACCACCGGCATTTCCGCCGCTGACCGCGCCCGCACCGTGCAGGCTGCCGCCGCCAAGGATGCCAAGGCCGAAGACATTGTCAGCCCAGGCCACATCTTCCCGCTGATGGCCCAGCCTGGCGGTACCCTGGCCCGCGCCGGCCACACCGAAGCCGCCTGCGACCTGGCGCGCATGGCCGGTTTCGAGCCAAGCGGCGTCATCTGCGAAGTGATGAACGACGACGGCACCATGTCGCGCCGCGCGGAGCTGGAAGTGTTCGCCGCCGAGCACGGCCTGAAGATCGGCACCATCGCCGACCTCATTCACTACCGCATGATCCACGAACGCACTGTGCAGCGCGTTTCCGAGCAGCCGGTGGAAAGCGAACTGGGTGAGTTCAACCTGGTCACCTACCGCGATGCCGTGGAAGGCGACGTGCACATGGCCCTGACCCTGGGCAAGATCTGCGCTGAAGAGCCGACCCTGGTGCGCGTGCACAACATGGACCCGCTGCGCGACCTGCTGCTGGTCAAGCAGCCGGGCCGCTGGAGCCTGCGTGCGGCCATGGCTGCCGTGGCCGAGGCCGGCAGCGGCGTGGTGCTGCTGCTGGGCCACCCGCTGGACGGCGACGTGCTGCTGGCGCACATCCGCGAAAGCGCGGGCGATGCACCGGCCAAGGCACCGACCACCTACAGCACCGTGGGTGCCGGTTCGCAGATCCTGCGGGACCTCGGTGTGCGCAAGATGCGCCTGATGAGTTCGCCGATGAAGTTCAATGCGATATCCGGATTCGATCTGGAAGTTGTAGAATACGTGCCCTCCGAGTGACTTGAGGCGGCAGTGACGCCCTCCAGCTCGAGTCCATACCCCTGTCGAGGCCGCCAGCATGCGGCCTCGCTCTTGAAGATGAGAATATCGGAATGACCCTGAAGACCATCGAAGGTACCTTCATCGCCCCCAAAGGTCGCTATGCTTTGGTGGTTGGCCGCTTCAACAGCTTCGTCGTCGAAAGCCTGGTAAGCGGTGCCGTTGATGCCCTGGTACGCCACGGTGTCAGCGAAAGCGACATCACCATCATCCGTGCCCCGGGTGCATTCGAAATCCCGCTGGTGGCACAGAAGGTCGCCCAGCAAGGCGCCTACGACGCGATCATCGCCCTGGGCGCCGTGATCCGTGGTGGTACCCCGCACTTTGAATACGTGGCGGGCGAATGCACCAAGGGCCTGGCCCAGGTGTCCATGGAGTTCGGTGTTCCGGTGGCCTTCGGCGTACTGACCGTCGACTCCATCGAGCAAGCCATCGAGCGTTCCGGCACCAAGGCCGGCAACAAAGGTGCTGAAGCTGCCCTGTCCGCTCTGGAAATGGTCAGCCTGCTGGCGCAGTTGGAGGCCAAGTGATTAGCGACGAAAGCGATCGTTTCAACCCGCGCGATCCAAAACCTGCGGATGCCGGCAAGCCCTCGAAGAGCGCCAAGCGCCGCGAAGCCCGCAAGCTCGCGACCCAGGCCCTCTACCAGTGGCACATGGCCCAGCATTCGCTGAACGAGATCGAAGCGCAGTTCCGGGTGGATAACGATTTCACCGATGTCGACGGTGCCTATTTCCGCGAGATCCTGCATGGGGTCCCGGCAATCAAGGGCGAAATCGACAAAGCGCTGGTGCCTTGCATGACCATCGCACTGGAAGAGCTCGACCCGGTCGAACTGGCCGTGCTGCGTCTGTCCACCTGGGAACTGATCAAGCGCGTCGATGTGCCTTACCGCGTCGTGATCAACGAAGGTGTCGAGCTGGCGAAGGTCTTCGGTGCCACCGATGGCCACAAGTTCGTCAACGGCGTGCTGGACAAGCTCGCTCCGGCCCTGCGTGAAGCAGAAGTCAAGGCGAACAAGCGCTGATTCCGGCGCTGCCTGCCCATGGGTGAGTTCGAGCTGATCAACCATTACTTCGCCGCCGCGCCCTGTGCGCAGGGCGGCGAGGGCGTGGCACTGGGGATCGGTGACGACTGCGCCCTGCTGCAGCTTCCCCCGGGTGAGCAACTGGCGGTGTCGACCGATACCCTGGTCGCCGGGGTGCATTTTCCTGCGGTCTGCGATCCGCTTCTGCTGGGCCAGCGCTCGTTGGCCGTGGCGGCCAGTGACCTGGCGGCCATGGGCGCGACCGCAATCGGCTTCACCCTCGCCCTGACCCTGCCGGATGTTGGCCCAGACTGGCTGGCCGCCTATGCGGACGGCCTAAGCCGCATGGCCCATCGTTGCCGCATGAGCCTGATCGGGGGGGATACCACCCGGGGGCCGCTGAGCATCACCGTTACCGTGTTCGGCCGCGTGCCGGCTGGCCAGGCGTTGCGCCGCAGCGGTGCACGGCCAGGCGACTTGCTGTGCGTCGGCGGTGTGCTGGGCAAGGCCGCCGGTGCATTGCCGCTGGTACTGGGCGAGCGCGAGGCACCCGCCGAGCTGGCTGAGCCGCTGCTTGCCCATTACTGGTCGCCGATGCCGCAGCTCACCCTGGGTGCGCTGCTGCGCGGCCAGGCTACCGCTGCGCTGGACATCTCCGATGGCCTGCTCGCAGATTGTGGGCATATCGCCAAGGCGTCCGGCGTGGCGCTGGAGGTGAACCTGGATCAGGTGCCAGTGTCTCCTGCTGTAGAGGCGCTCCTCGGCCGCGAGGCGGCCGTGCAGGCTGCGCTTGCGGGTGGCGACGATTACGTGCTGGCCTTCACGCTGCCGCCTGAGGCGCTGGCGCCCTTGGCCAACCTCGGTTTCGTCGAGGTGCATACCATTGGCCGTGTGCTCGAAGGGCAGGGCGTGACCTTGCGCGACGCGCAGGGCCAGGACATCACTCCCGTTCAGCGGGGCTATCAACACTTTAGGGAGACACCGTGACCGATCACCCCAACCAGGTGCCTGCGGAGTTCGTTCCGCCTTCGGTCTGGCGCAACCCGTGGCACTTCATCGCTTTCGGCTTCGGTTCCGGCACCTTGCCCAAGGCCCCGGGCACCTGGGGCTCGCTGGTGGCCATACCGTTCATCCCGTTGTGGCAGATGCTGCCCGACTGGGGGTACTGGCTGCTGCTCGGCGTGAGCATGCTGTTTGGCTTCTGGTTGTGCGGCAAAGTCGCCAATGACTTGCGCGTACACGACCATGAAGGCATTGTCTGGGATGAGATTGTCGGCATGTGGATCACCCTCTGGCTGGTGCCGGAAGGCTGGCAGTGGCTGCTGGCAGGGTTCCTGATGTTCCGCTTCTTCGACATCCTCAAGCCGTGGCCGATCCGCTGGATCGACCGTCATGTGCACGGGGGCGTCGGCATCATGCTCGACGATATCCTGGCCGGCGTGTTCGCCTGGCTGGGCATGCAGGTTCTGGTGTGGGCGGTTGCCTGAAACAGGGAGCGCGTGAATGGCCATAAGGACTGTGCTGCTGGCAATGCTGCTGAGTGTTGCCCCGTGGGTGAACGCTGCTGACGGTGTGCCGAAGCAGATCCACCTGGTCAGCGAGGAGTGGCTTGATTACACCAACGCCGACGGTAGCGGGGTCGCCTGGGACGTGCTGCGCAAGGTGTTCGAGCCGGCCGGGGTCAAGGTGGTGACCCAGAGCGCGCCCTACAGTCGGGCGGTCGGCCTGGTCAAACGCGGCGAAGCCGATGCCTGGGTCGGCTCGTACAAGGACGAGAACGACGACAACCTGTACCCGCGCTGGCACTTCGACATGGACCATATCTACGCCCTGGGGCTGGCCAGCAAGCCTGTGCCGACTCCAGAGAACGTTGGCAAATACCGCCTGGCCTGGGTGCGAGGCTATGACTACGGCAGCTACCTGCCGGATGTGCATGAGTTTCGTGAGATTCAGCGCCGCGAAGGCATCTTGCCGATGCTCGAGCATGACCGTGTGGACTTCTACATCGATGCACAGACCGAAGTCGATTATGTGCTGAGCCAGTCTTCGCAGCCCGAGCGCTTCCGTCGTACCCATGTGGCCGAACTTCCGCTGTACCTGGCTTTTTCCCGAAGCGAGCAGGCCAAGGCCCTGCGCGACCTGTTCGACAAGCGCATGGCCGAATTGGTGCGCAGTGGTGAGCTGAAGCCGATTTTCGAACATTGGAAGCAGCCCTATCCGTTCACTACGGACAGTCGCCCGCATTGAGAGGGGGCGTTTTTCGTCCCATCATCTCTGCTAAGCATCGAACTTTTCGATCTTAACCCACCGTATTCAGCCCGCCCACAGCCTGCAACTGGCTGATACAATCGGCCCACGAGAAATTTTCAACTTATTCCAGGAGCACAACGTGCCCGTCGTCTTTGTTGCCGCCTCTAAACTCCCGACTCCCTTCGCGACCTTCACCATGCATGGCTTCCTCGACGAAGCCACTGGCCGTGAGCATGTAGTGCTCAGCCTGGGTGACATCGCGGACGGCCAGCCGGTGCTGGGGCGCCTGCACTCCGAGTGCCTGACCGGCGATGCCCTGTTCAGCCAGCGTTGCGACTGTGGTGCGCAGCTGGAAGCCGCACTGCAGGCCATCGCCCGTGAAGGCCGTGGCGTGCTGCTGTACCTGCGCCAGGAAGGCCGTGGCATTGGCCTGCTGAACAAGATCCGCGCCTACGAGCTGCAAGATGGCGGCGCCGACACCGTCGAAGCCAACGAGCGCCTGGGCTTTGCCGCCGACCAGCGCGACTACGCCATGTGCCTGCCGATGCTGGAGCACCTGGGTGTGAAGTCGCTGCGCCTGATGACCAATAACCCGCGCAAGGTCAAAGCCCTGACCGACATGAACATCGTGGTTGCCGAGCGTGTGCCGTTGCACACCGGCCACAACCCGCACAACCGCTACTACCTGGCGACCAAGGCCGGCAAGCTGGGCCACATGCTGGGCAACGAACACCAGGGCGAGGCGCCCCAGGCGTGACCCGCGCCGAGGTCAAGCGGCGCCTGGCGCTGGCCTGGTGGCAGTACCTGGCGATGGGCCTGGTGCCGCTGCCGGTGATGGCCTGGGCCTTTGGTGGCGGTGACGCACTGATTCCGGTGCTGGCCATGCCACTGTTCATTGCCGGCGCGGCGACCATGTTCCTCAGCCTGCCGCGTTTCGGGGCTTACAAGCGGGCCCTGATCGCCACCTCCAAGGCACTTGGCACCGGCGAAGAGCCCGCCGCCTGGATCGAACTGGCGCGGGTTCGGCGCATGGCCATGCTGTATGCCTGCTTCCCGGCCTGGGTTGCCGCGCTGTCGGTGCTGGTCGGTCTGGAAGCGGTGCCGCAGATCCTGCTGGCGCTGTCCACCGTGGTGGTGCTGTACCTCTATCGCATTCCGCGTCAGCTCGGTTAATGCGTCTTCTGGCTGGTCTTCTGGTGCTGGTAGCCTGCACCGCACTGGCCGCTGAACCCATGCGGGTCGTCAGTCTGGCGCCGTCGATGACCGAAATCATGCTCGAGCTGCAGGCCGATGACCTGCTGGTGGGTGTGCTCGACGGTGGCGAACGGCCGGCGGCGCTGCGCGACCTGCCCTCGGTCGGACGCCAAGGGCAACTGGACATGGAGCGCCTGCTCAGCCTGCGCCCTGACCTGTTACTGCTGTGGCCTGGCAGCGTGCCGCCCGCCCAGCGCGACCAGCTCAAGCGCCTGGGCATTGCCACTTTCAGTGCCGAACCCCATGACATCGAGCAACTGATTGAGCAGATCGAGGCCATTGCAGGGCGCGTCGGGCGTGCCGAGCAAGGCCATGCGTACGCCCAGGCCCTGCGCAAGCGGCTGCAGCAGTTGCGCCAGCAGTACCGGCGAGACGAACCCTTGCAGGTGTTCTATCAAGTGTGGGATCGGCCGTTGTACACGCTCGGTGGCCGCCAGGTGGTGAGCGACGCCCTGGCCGTGTGCGGGGCGCGCAATGTGTTCGCCGACCTCAGTCAGCCAGCGCCACAGGTGAACGTGGAGTCTGTATTGCTGCGTAATCCGCAGGTCATCCTGGCCGGCGATCAAGTACAGCTGGCGAGCTGGAAGGCCTGGCCGCAACTGCGTGCGGTTGCCGATGGCCGCTTGCTGGTGGTGCCCGACAAGGGTCTAGAGCGCCCCAGCGGGCAGATGATCGAAGCCACCGCCCGCTTGTGCGCGTTGCTCGCGGCTAAAGCGCCGGCGTCCAGGTAACGCTGAACAGCAGCGTGCGGCCTTGGTACCGCGGATGAAGATGCCTGGCAGGCTGCCACGGCCACCTGTTAGATTTTGTGCAAGACAGTTGCTCCCACAGGCGCTCCACAGACCTTGAACACTGTGTAGTCCCTGTAGGAGCGGGTTTATCGGGGCGCCGAACCGCCACGAAAGGGCCCTAGAGGCCGAGCTTGGCCATGCGGGCTTTCACCGAGGCCTCGATCCCGGCCGCATCCAGCCCACACTCAGCCAGCATTTGCGCAGGCTTGGCATGCTCGACATAGATGTCCGGCAGCCCCAGGTGCAGCAACGGCTTGACCACGCCTTCGTTGGCAAGGAACTCACCCACCGCAGCGCCCGCGCCACCCATGATGGCGTTTTCTTCGATGGTCACCAGCAATTCATGGCTGCCAGCCAGCTCCAGCACCAAGGCTTCGTCCAGCGGCTTGACGAAACGCATGTCGACCACAGTCGCGTTGATCTGCTCGGCCACTTGCATGGCCTCGGCCAGCTGAACGCCAAACACCAGCAGGGCGACTTTCTCGCCTTGGCGGCGAACCACGCCCTTGCCGATTTCCAGCGGTTCGAGGTCGCCGCTGATCAGCGCATTCGGGCCGGTGCCACGCGGGTAGCGAACAGCCGCCGGGCCGTTGTACAGGTGGCCGGTGCTGAGCATCTTGCGCAGCTCGTTCTCGTCACTCGGGGTCATCACCAGCATGCCCGGGATGCAGCGCAGGTACGACAAGTCGTAGCTGCCCGCGTGAGTCGGGCCGTCTTCGCCAACCAGGCCGGCGCGGTCGATGGCGAACAGTACGTCGAGGTTTTGCACCGCCACGTCGTGGATCAGCTGGTCGTAGGCGCGCTGCAGGAAGGTGGAGTAGATCGCCACCACCGGCTTGCTGCCCTCGCAGGCCATCCCGGCTGCCAGGGTGACGGCGTGCTGCTCGGCAATCGCTACGTCGAAGTAACGCTCCGGGTAGCGCTCGCTGAAGGCGACAAGATCCGAACCTTCCTTCATCGCCGGGGTAATGCCCACCAGGCGGTTGTCGGCGGCGGCCATGTCGCACAGCCACTGGCCGAACACGGCGGAATATTTCGGCCCGCTGGCTTTTTTCGGCGCGGCAGGCTTGTCGGCCGGCTCCAGCTTGGTGATCGCGTGGTAGCCGATCGGGTCGACCTCGGCCGGGGCGAAGCCCTTGCCCTTCTTGGTCACCACATGCAGGAACTGCGGGCCTTTCAGGTCTCGCATGTTGCGCAGGGTGGCGATCATGGTCGGCAGGTCGTGGCCGTCGATCGGGCCGATGTAGTTCCAGCCCAGCTCTTCGAACAGGGTGCCGGGGGCCAGCATGCCCTTGGCATATTCCTCGGTGCGACGGGCAATTTCCCAGGCGCCGGGCAGGCGCGACAGCACTTTCTTGCTGCCTTCGCGCATGCTCGAGTAAGTGCGGCTTGAGAGAATCTTGGCCAGGTAGTTGGACAGGCCACCGACATTGCGCGAAATCGACATGTCGTTGTCGTTGAGGATCACCAGCATGTCGGCATTGACTTCCTGGGCGTGGTTCAACGCCTCGAAGGCCATACCGGCGGTCAGCGCGCCATCACCGATTACCGCAATCGACTTGCGTGCGCTATTTTGCAGGCGGGCGGCAATGGCCATGCCCAGTGCGGCGCTGATCGAGGTGCTGGAGTGGCCGACGCCAAAGGTGTCGTACTCGCTTTCGCTGCGGCGCGGGAAGGCGGCGATACCGTCCTTCTGGCGCAGGCTGAGCATGCGGTTACGGCGCCCGGTGAGGATCTTGTGCGGGTAGGCCTGGTGGCCCACGTCCCACACCAGTCGGTCGTCCGGGGTGTCGAATACGTAGTGCAGGGCGATAGTCAGCTCGATCACGCCCAGACCGGCACCAAAATGCCCACCGGTCTGACCCACGGTGTAGAGCAGTTCCTGGCGCAGTTCGTCGGCCAGGGTCTCCAGGTCGGCTTCGGCCAGCCGGCGCAGGCCGGCAGGCGTGTCAGCGCGGTCGAGCAACGGCGTGACCGGGCGTTCGCGGGGGATCTCTTGAAACGTCGTGGGCATCAGGCGAGTCGTTATAGGTGTGTGAAGACGCGGCAGTTTACCCCATTGTAGGAAAAGCTGCCCATTCAGACGGGTGTCGCATGGGCCGCACAGCGGCCCCGAAAATCAGTTGCGGCGTTCGACGATGTAGCGCGCCAACGCCCGCAGTGGCTCGGCCTTTTCGCCGAACCCATCCAGTGCGACCAGCGCCTGGTCGCGCAGTTCGATTGCATAGGCCTTGGCCGCTTCCAGCCCCAGCAGCGCCGGGTAGGTCGGTTTGTCACGGGCTATGTCAGCGCCCTGGCGTTTGCCCAGGGTGGCGGTGTCGCTTTCCACGTCGAGGATGTCATCCTGTACCTGGAACGCCAGGCCGATGGCCTGTGCATAAGTCTGCAGGGCCTCTAGCTGCGCCTGTTCGGCACGGGCACTGGCCAATGCGCCAAGGCGCACGCTGGCTTCGATCAGTGCGCCGGTCTTGTGCCGGTGCATGAACTCCAGCGCTTGCTGGTCCAGCTTCAGGCCTACGGAACCGAGGTCGATGGCCTGGCCGCCGACCATGCCGGCTGGCCCGGCGGCCTTGGCCAGGGCCTGCACCATGGCCAGGCGAATGCTGTCGGCCTGCGGGCTCAGGCCTGGGTCGAGCAGGGCGCTGAACGCCAGGCTCTGCAAGCCGTCGCCAGCCAGGATGGCGCAGGCTTCATCGAAGGCTTTGTGAGTGGTCGGCTGGCCGCGACGCAGGTCGTCGTCGTCCATGGCCGGCAGGTCGTCATGCACCAGCGAATAAGCGTGAATCAGTTCGACCGCGCAGGCTGCGCCGTTGGCTTGTTCGGCCGGGGCACCCAGGGCTTCGCAGGCGGCGTAGGCCAGCAATGGGCGTACACGCTTGCCGCCGTTCATCACGCTGTAGCGCATGGCGGCATAAAGGCGTTCCAGCTCTTTGGTCGGGGCGACGAACAGGGGTTCGAGGGCTGCGTCGACGCGCGCCTGGCAACTGGCCTGGTAGGTGCCGATCATGCTTCTGGCTCCGCGTCGAAGGGCTGGGCAGCCAGCTCGCCATCGCGCTCCAGCAGAATTTGCACCTTCTGTTCGGCCTGGGCCAGGGCACCCTGGCAATCGCGGGTCAGGGCGATGCCTTGCTCGAAGGCGGCCAGCGACTCTTCCAGCGACAACTCGCCGTTCTCCAGGCGCTCGACCAGTGCTTGCAGGTCTGCGAGGGATTGCTCGAAATCGAGGGAGGCTTTTTTGCGGGCCATGGCGACTGTCTCGGTGGCATATCAGAACGGCGCGACACTAGCAGAGCGGGGCGGGGGGAGCAAACATGTGTGGGGAGGGTTTTAGGGAACGACGTAATTTTTGTTGCGCTCTTGAGATCGAGCGCCGCCCGCGCGGCGCATCGCGAGCAAGCTCGCTCCTACATCTGTTTCGGGCCAGTTATTCCTGTGGGGTTTGCGCGCGTACGCTTTTGCTCATGGCTCGATACCGCGTCGAACAAACAAGGCGGTCGCGTACATTGGCACAGGCGATACTGGCCCGAAACAGATGTAGGAGCGAGCTTGCTCGCGATGCGCCGCGCGGGCGGCGCTCGATCTAAGCACCGCCACCTTCCTCAAGTCAAACGCCTGGAAACCATCAGGCCGTAGCGGCTTCCCGCTCCAGCATCTCCTCCCGGTACCGCGCCAGCTCCTCGATGGTCAGCACCGGCAAGTTGTACTGCCGCGCGTACACCGCCACCTGCTCGCCACGGGCCATGCTGCCATCGGGGTTCATCAGCTCGCACAGCACGGCTGCCGGGCGCAGGCCGGCCAGGCGTGCCAGGTCCACCGAGCCTTCGGTGTGTCCACGGCGGGTCAGCACCCCGCCATTGCGGGCGCGCAGCGGGAACACATGCCCTGGGCTGACGATATGGCGCTGCTCGGCACTGGAGCGCAACGCCGCGCCAATGGTGGTGATGCGGTCCTGGGCAGAAACCCCGGTGGTGATGCCTTCTGCCGCTTCGATGGTGACGGTGAAACCGGTGCCGTGGCGGGCCTGGTTGTTCTGCACCATCGGCGCCAGTTGCAGCGCATCGACGGTGGCTTCGTCCAGGCACAGGCAGACAATGCCGCTGCAGTCGCGGATCATCATGGCCATGGTTTGCAGCGTGATGTTTTCGGCAGCCGCAATGATGTCCGCTTCGTCTTCGCGGTCGTCATCATCAAGCAGCAATACAGGGCGCCCGGCCTGGAAGGCGGCGATGGCGGCAGAAACATTGGGGAATTGCGGGTGGTGAAGGGTGGACATGAAACGCTCCTCGTGAATGATCGATGAACGTCTCGGGGCGAACAAAATGCGCGCGCAGGGGCGCCCGGATAGGCCCCTGCCTGACGCCTTCTTTCATCCGGACTATGACCGTCGGCTCTGGAGTCGCACCAGATCTGCTGACCCCCGGCATGGCCGGGGCGCTCGCGGGCTCATCTTTCGATTTACCGCCGGTGGGGACTTTCACCCCGCCCTGAAGACCGGCCAAGCATAACGCACATGGCCACCCAACTGGCAACCCAAGGCTCTACGACCTTTGGCGGAATCATGCTGTCTTCACCCGTGTTTGCGGGCAGGTTTACTGCGACATTTCCTCTATCAGCAGCTTCAGTGAAGCGGGCAGCATCGGCCCGTGCCCCATTCCCTCGAACCGCTCGAACCGTACCTGCAACCCCGGCACCTTGGCCAGCTGGGCCACCAGCGCTCGTGCGGGCTGTTCCACATCCCCTTGCACCGGCATGCGCGGGTTTGCTGGCTCCTCACTGCCGCGCATCAGCAACAATCGCGCTCGGCCGCTACCCAGGCGCTGGCCAAGCCCCTGCGCCTCGCGCAAGATCGCCCCGTCATGCCACCACAGCGATGGGCTGGCCGCCGCATAGTCACTGAACGCCCCGGGCCGGGTGAACAACGCGTGCAGCACGGCCAGGCCGCCATAGGAATGGCCCCACAACGTCTGCTGTTGCGCGTCGATGGGGGCCAGCCCGGCCACCATTGGCCGCATGCGTTCGGTCAGCAGATCAAGAAACGCATCCACGCCGCCACTGGGCTCGCCGGTCAGCGGGTCACGCTGCTCAGCCTGGCCAGGCAGCGCCGGGGTGTAGTCATACGTACGCCCGGTCCGCTCGATACGTTGTTCGGTCTGGTAACCCACGGCCACCAGCAAAGGCGCCTGGCCGGCGGCGAGCTTGTCCAGTTGCTGGCTTTGCAGCGCGCCGATCGCTGCATTGCCATCGAGCATCCACAGCACCGGGTACCCCGAGGGGGGCGCCGGGCGGTTTGGCTTGCCGACCCACAAGCGGTAATGGCGTTGGCCATCGGCCGAGTCCAGGTCGAGCTGGGTGAAGCGATAGGCCAGGTCCTGGCGCTGCAGCAGCGAGGTGTCCATCTTCTGGTTACGCTCGGGCTGCGCCAGGGCAACAGGCGCAGCAAGGGCCAGTGCCAAAGCCAGTGTCAGGGTCATCTTGCTCATCAGGCGTCTCGTCAGGGCCTGGCGAGGAACGCGAGGCTGGAGCGCCCAGATGATAATCAGTCCTGATTGAGCGTAAAGCGCATTAACTTTCTAAACAGTCGCTGGCGGCCGGCAAGGTCAAATGCAGGCACAGGCCCGGGTGGCCATTGCTGGCCCACAACCGGCCGCCTTGCAGCTCGATCGCGCGTCGGGCAATGGCCAGGCCCAGGCCGAAGCCAGCGCCACTGTCGGCAAGACGTTGGTAAGGTTTGAAGATGCGTTCGAGGTCCGCGTGCGGCACGCCGGGGCCCTGATCGCTCAGGCGCAGGTGCCAAACCTCGCCTTCGCGCCAGCCATCCAGGCTGACCCGGCCTTCGGGTGGCGAATGGCGAATGGCATTGCGCAGCAGGTTTTCCAGGGCTTGTGCAAGGCTGTCCAGATGGGCTTGTACCTGGCAGTCGATACCAAGCGAACATGGCAGGCGCGCAGGGGCCCAGCCGCTTTCGAAGCAGACGTCCTGGCACAGGGCCTCCCACACCGACACCATCAATACCGGCTCGGTCGGCAAGCTGGGTTGCTCGGTGTCCATCCAGGCCAGGTCCAGGGTGTCTTCCAGCAGCTTCTGCATGTCGGCGACTTCGCGGTCCAGACGCTCGCGCAACTGGGGCGGCGGCAAGTCGCTGTCATGGGCGATGCGTAGCCGCGCCAGCGGCGTGCGCAGTTCGTGCGACAACGTGCGCAACAGCAGGCGCTGTTGCTCCAGGCTCTGGCGCAAGCGCCCGGCCATGTGCTCGAAGGCCTGTGCCAGTTCCCCCAGCTCATCGCGACGCTCTTGCAGGGGCAGGGCGGGGCTGTCCAGGTCATCGGCACGCAGGGCGTCGGCGCGGTCGCGCAGGCGGTTCAGCGGCACTACCAAATGCCGGTACAGCGCCAGGCCCAGCAGCAGGGCGAGCAGTGCGGGGGCTACGCCGTGGGTGACCACGTGGGTCCACGGCGTAAGGCCGGTGGGTAGCAGTCGCTCAGGCAGTTGCAGCACCAGGCGGCCGTGCTCGGGGTGTCGCGGGAATTCGATGCTGACGTAGGGCAGTTCATCTTGCAGGCGACGGCTCATCGGCCAATCGAGTTTGCGCATGAAGGTCAGGTGGCTGGCCTGCTCGGCACTTAGCGGGGTGGTGCCGAGGCTTTGCAGGTGCGGCCCGATCACTGCCACCCAGGTGTCCTCGGCGTGTTCCAGTTGCCTGCGCCAGGTCTCGACGCCCACCGCACCGCCTTGGTCCCAGGCGTCTTCAGCTTGTTGCGCATAGCGCGCCAGGTAGTCCTGGTTGGCCGGGGACAGGAAATAGGTGCTGCGCTCCACCGACAGGCCCCAGGTCCAGATCAGCCAGACCAACAACAGGCAGAAGCTGACTTGCAGCACGGCCAGTTTCCACAGCAACGGATGGCGGCGCATCAGGGCTGTTCCGTGTCGACCAGGATGTAACCCTGGCCGCGCACGGCCTGGATCTGCAGGTGCTGGGCGTTGATGTCGGCCAGTTTGCGGCGCAGGTTACACACATGCACATCCAGGCCCCGGTCCAGGCGGGTATAGGCCCGGTGAAGCACGGTCTGGTACAGGAACGGCTTGCTCAGGGCTTCGCCGGGGTGGGCACGCAGCGTCACCAGCAAGCGGAATTCGGAAGCCGTGAGGCCTGCAGCGTTACCGTTGTGGATAACGTCCTGGCGGTCGTGGTCCAGCATTACCTCGCCCACGTCGGCCCGCAGCGCCGTGCCGCGATCGAACGCCACGCGCCGCAGCAGGGCATCGACCCGTGCGTCCAGCTCCGCCAGGCTGAAGGGCTTGGGCAGGTAGTCGTCCGCACCTCGGGTGAAGCCACTGATGCGGTCCTGTTCCGCCCCCAGCGCCGACATCAGCATGACCGGCACCGCCTGCTGGCGGCGCAATGCGTCGAGCAGGCTGAGGCCGTCGATGCCCGGCAGCATGATGTCCAGCAAAACCAGCTCGAATTGCGATTGCTGTATGGCATTCAGGGCCTGAGTGCCGCTGGCGCAGGCATGCACCTGGAAACCACGGTTGAGGAAATGGCGTTCCAAGTCCTGACGCAGGCGTGGGTCGTCTTCGACGAGGAGAAGTGAGGTGGGCACGGCGAGCCTTTAATGAGAACTTCTATCAGTTACGAATCATCCCATTGCTGGCAGGGGAAGGGCAACGCCCGGGAGTGTTAAGAAGGTTAATGATGCTGCACCCCCGTTTTCGCTCCGGTATCGTTCGCAAAAAGCAACTTGTTTCGTTTGCGAATTAATGTCATTTGGGTGAAGGGTGTGTCATGAACGGTTTCAAACGTGTGGGGAACTCGCGACAGGTGCGGGGCTTGTTGGTGCTGGGCTTGCTGGCGCCATTTTCGTTGTCGGCACTGGCGGAGACGGTCGCGACCCAGGCGGCGGTAGAGGACAACGCGCTCGACCTGCCGGCACTGACCATCGAAGGCAACCGCCTGTACGACATGCTGCCCTCGGAAGCAACCGGCGGCTACAGCGTCGATGCCGCGACTGTGGGCACCAAGACCCCTGCGGCGCTCAAGGACATCCCGCAATCGATCACCGTCTACACCCAGGATTACGTCAAAGACCGCCAGTTCGTGCACCTGGATGACCTGGCCAAGTACACCGCCGGCCTGCGCACCCTGACCAACGACAGCGGCCGGTCTTCGATCTACGCCCGTGGTTACGAATACAGCGAGTTCAACATCGACGGCCTGCCGGCCCCCATGGCCAGCATCTTCGGCACCGTGCCGTCGCTGGCGGCGTTCGACCGTGTCGAAATCATGCGTGGCCCGGCCGGGCTGTTCAGCAGCACCAGCGAGCTGGGCGGCATCGTCAACATGGTGCGCAAGCGCCCGACCGCCGAATTCCAGGGCCACGTCGAAGGCAGCTACGGCACCTGGGACACCAACCACGAAGAAATCGACCTGAGCGGGCCGCTGGATGATGCCGGTCGCGTGCGCGGGCGTTTCATCGCATCCCGCGACGACACCAATGGCGAAGTCGATTACAACGCCAACACCAGCAACAGCTACTACGGCGCGCTGGATGTCGACCTGGACGACGCCACCACGCTGTCGTTCGGCCTGATGCACGAAGTGAAGAACATCAGCCCGCACAACGGCTACCCGGCAACCTTGTCTGGCGATGTGCCGGACTTCAGCCACTCCCGTTTCCTGGGTGCCGACTGGAACTACTTTGACGGCAAGACCACCGACCTGGTCGCCGAGCTGACCCACCGCTTCGACAACGGCGGCTATGGCCGTGTCGCCGCCCGTGGCTCGCACCGCGACACCAACTACCTGTACGCCTTCACCGCGACCAACGCCACCACCGGTGCCAACTCCGAGCGCGCCAGCGCCCGTGACTTCACCCAGGACACCTACTCGCTGGACGCCAGCTACAGCCAGCCGTTCGAAACCCTCGGCCAGGTCAGCGAATTCGTGGTCGGTACCGACTACAAGAACTACGACACCGAGTACCTCAACGGCACCACCAACCTGGGCGCCATCAACGTCAACACTTACTCGCCGAAGCAGTTCGCCAAACCGTCGCCCAACTACAGCACCGAGACCGGCATGCAGGAAGAGGAATACGGCCTGTACTCCAAGGTCACCTTCCGCCCGATCGAGCGCCTGGCGTTGATCGCCGGTGGCCGCTTCAGCTGGTATCGCGGTGATTTCTACACCACCACCCTGAGCAGCGGTGCCACCACCAACGACAGCAAGCGCGTGGATGGCCACTTCACCCCGTATGGCGGCCTGGTCTATGACCTGACCGAAAACCACGCCCTGTACGCCAGCTACTCGCAGGTGTTCAAGCCGCAGTCCGACACCGACAGCAACGGCCGGGTGCTGAAACCGCGTGAAGGTGAGCAGTACGAGTTCGGCCTGAAGAGCAGCTACTTCGGTGGAGACCTGAACACCCGCTTCTCGGTGTTCCGCCTGACCGACAAGAACCGCGCCACCACCGAATACGACGAGGACGGCGTAGACACCAACTTCTCGGTCGCTTCCGGCAAAACCCGCGTCAAAGGCGCCGAAGTGGAAGTAAGCGGCAAGCTGACGCCAAACTGGGAGCTGCTGGCCGGCTACACCTGGATGGAAACCGAAACCCTCAAGGGCGATGCAGAAACCACCTTCTTCATCATGCCGCGCAACCAGGCTTCGCTGTGGAGCAAGTACACCATCAGCCAAGGCCCGCTGAACGGCCTGGCCATTGGTGGCGGCATTTCGGCGATGAGCAACTTCTATTCCGAGAATGGCGGCGTGCGCATCGATGCACCAGGCTATGCCACGGTGGATGCGATGCTGTCGTACCCGGTGACCTCGAAACTGACCGCCACCTTCAACGTCAACAACCTGTTCGACCGGGATTACCTGTCGCGGGTGGGGTCGACGTCGACATTCAACTTCTATGGGCCGTCGCGCAGCATGATGGTTGGGGCGCGGTATGACTTTTGATTGGTGTTGTGGCGTATAGGTGGACGCCTACGGTTTTGCAGCGTTTATGAAATCGAGCGCCGCCCGCGCGGCGCATCGCGAGCAAGCTCGCTCCTACATTTGTTTTTGGCCAGTAACGCCTGTGCCTGCGCACGCGACCGCCTGGTTTGTACGGCACGATATCGTGTCGTGCGCAGAAGGTTCGCGGGCAAATCTCCCAGGATAAATTGGCCCGAAACAGATGTAGGAGCGAGCTTGCTCGCGATGCGCCGCGCGGGCGGCGCTCGATCTACCAGGCGCTGAAACCCTGTCGGCATGTACCTGTCGGCCCAGTGCAGCATTCAAGGTGAACATTTCAAGGGCCGATTTTTCCTGACCCAATACCTGAGTGCGATGGCCAATGCGCTGATGAATGAGCCCGAGTTGGGGATGAAACAGTTAGGGCAGGGCTGCGTGAGGATTATCAAAAAAAGCCGGCTTGTGGATAAACGCAATCAGCCTCCATGACCATGCTCCTTCCCATCACGATGAACATGCGTCTTCGAATCCGGCTTCGAGTGGTGATCACTGCCGGCTTCGTCTTGCCCATGCTGGCCTTCATGGTTGTGCATGTCACTTTCACCACCGCCATGCTGGTGGCCGCCACTGCTTGCGACCATCGCCTGGTACTGCTGAGCATTCATCTGCGGTAGTTGGTCCAGAAAAGCCACCATGCCCCAGATATACGAATCATCCATGCTCTTGCCCCAAGCCGGCATTCCCGTAGCCTTGATGCCGTGCTTGATGGTCCAGAACGCAACAGCGGGGTCACCGCTGGCGCCGAGCTTGCTCAGGTCAGGGGGCGACGGGTACAGCGCTTGGCTCAGCTCGGTCTTTTCGACGCCAGGGGCCAGATGGCAACCAACGCACATGGCGTTGTAGTTACCGGCGCCGATGCGAATAAGGTTTTCATTCTTGAGGTCCGGTACCTCGATATCCCTGGCCCGTACTTCGATAGACCGATCCCGGGCCATGGCCAGAAAGGCATGCACGGCCGGGAAATGAGGGTCATCAGCCCCGACGTTCACCAGGCCAAAGTAAGCGGCGCCCAATACGCCCGCACCGGCGACGGCGCCTGCTGCAACAAGCGTTGTAATTGTTTTTTTCATGTCGGGCTCTCAAAACCACATGCGGATGCCGGCAACGAAACGCGCTTCATCCACATCACCACCCTCGTCGCGGACGAAATCAGCCGTTTTGCCGTAGGAGCGGCTCCAGGTGATGCCTATGTAAGGTGCGAACTGGCGAACGATTTCATACCGTAGCCGCAGCCCGACCTCGGTATTCGCCAGGCCAGAACCCACGCCTCGCTCAGGGTCGTTCTTGCCATAGAAATTGGCTTCGGCGGTGGGCTGAAGGATCAGGCGATTGGTCAGCAGAATGTCGTAGTCGCCTTCCAGGCGGGCGGCGGTTTGACCGTTCTCACCCAGGAACGCGGTGGCTTCGGCCTCGAAGCCGTAAAGCGCCATGCCCTGGATGCCGAACGCCGCCCAGGTCTGCGGGGATTGCGGTTTGAAATCCTGGCGCACCCCGGCAACCACATCCCACCAGGGGCTGACAGCGCGGCCATAGAGCAACTGCAACTCGGCATCTTCGGTGACGCCGTTGGTGCGTTCGCCTTCGGAGCGAATCCACAACCGGTTGATATCGCCGCCGACCCACCCGGTAGCATCCCAGGCCAGGGTGCTGCCCTCGTCTGCATCCTGATATTCAAGCTGGTCCAGCAAGAAGAAGCTATTGAGCGCGCTGTCGTGCACCTGATGCCCGCCCAGCGGGGGGAATGCGGCCTGCCGGTCTGCATCCGTCAGTTCGGGAATCGGGGTTCGGCTGGTCGTCGCAGGGGTGGCAGCACCATGGTTCATCTTCGAGTGATCCATGCCCCCATGATCCATGCCCTGCATGCTGCCATGATCCATCTGGCTAGGGTTCATGCCCGACATGGAGCCGTGCCCCATCGCCGAATGGTCCATTTCGCCAGCGGCGAAGCTGGGTGCAGTACCCAGCATGCCGAGTGAAACGGCCAGGGTCAGCAGCGAGGGTCGCGCCGGGCTATTGGCCATCTTTCCCTGCCTTGGCGTTGTCGCTGCCCTGCGATTTCATCATCTTGCTGTGATCCATACCTTCCATCGAGCCATGGTCCATGCCCTTCATGGCGCTGTGATCCATGCCCTTCATGGAACCGTGGTCCATGCCTTGAGCGCCCTTGGCTTTTGCTGCATCTGCAGCCTTCCGGGTGTGTTGCTCATGGTTGTCGCCGGCCCACGACGACGGGGCATAGACAGCCAGCAGGCCAGCCATCGCAGCAGAGAGGAAAAACGCGCTTCGTTTCATAGGTTTGTTCATCTCGGATCTCCAGTTCATTCGTCCACGCGGACTTCTCGGAACATGCCCATTTCCATGTGGAACAGCAGGTGGCAGTGATAGGCCCAGCGCCCCAAAGCATCCGCAGTCACGCGGTAACTTCGTTTCGAGCCAGGCGGCATGTCGATGGTGTGCTTGCGCACCATGAAGTTGCCGTTCTCATCCTCCAGGTCGCTCCACATGCCATGCAGGTGGATGGGGTGAGTCATCATGGTGTCGTTGACCAAGGTGATACGAAGGCGCTCCCCGTATTTGAGACGCAGCGGCTCGGCATCGGAAAACTTGACCCCGTCGAACGACCAGGCGAATTTCTCCATGTGGCCTGTGAGGTGCAACTCGATGGTGCGGCCAGGTTCTCGGCCGTCGGGATCAATGAAGGTGCTGCGCAAATCCGCATAGGTCAGCACACGGCGGCCGTTGTTACGCAGCCCGATGCCCGGGTCGCTCAGTTTCGGCGTGGGGCTCATCGTCTGCATGTCGACCAAGGGGTTGTTGGTCTCTGAGTCAGGATGGCGCTGCATGGCTCCACTCATGCCGGCCATGCTGCCGTGATCCATGCCGGCCATCTGGCTGTGGTCCATGCCGGCCATGCTGCTATGGTCCATCCCCGCCATGCCGCCGTGATCCATACCCATGTCACTCATGGAAATCAGCGGGCGTGGATCAACAGCTGGAACAGCCGCTTGCAAGCCTTCGCGGATAGCCAAGGTGCCCCTGGCATAGCCGGTGCGGTCCATGGATTGAGCAAAGAGGGTGTATGCCTGCCCATCTTCGGGCTCAACGATGACATCGTAGGTTTCAGCAACCGCGATACGGAACTCGTCGACCGCAACCGGCTTCACATACTGCCCATCCGCCGCAACCACGGTCATCTTCAGGCCGGGAATACGCACGTCGAAATACGTCATGGCAGAGCCGTTGATGAAGCGCAGGCGGATTTTTTCGCCAGGCTTGAATACCCCCGTCCAGTTGCCGCCCGGCGCCTGGCCATTCATGAGGTAGGTGTAGGTGTATCCGCTCACGTCCGCGAGATCGGTGGGGCTCATGTTCATTTCGGCCCACATCGTGCGATCAGCCACCGCAGCGGACCAGCCCATTTCGCTCACGTCGTTGACGAAATCGCCCACCGTCCGTTTGTGGAAGTTGTAGTAGTCAGACTGTTTCTTGAGCTTGGACAGTACCCGGGCAGGGTCTTCATCCGTCCAGTCGCTGAGCATCACCACGTAATCCCGGTCATAGGTGAACGGCTCGGGTTCTTTCGCATCGATGACCAGCGCGCCGTACACCCCTACCTGTTCCTGGAAGCCTGAGTGGCTGTGGTACCAGTAGGTGCCGTTCTGATGGACTTTAAACCTGTACTCATACAGGCCATCCGGGGCGATGCCATGGAAGCTCAGGCCAGGCACACCATCCATGTTGGCCGGCAGGATGATGCCGTGCCAGTGGATGGAGGTGTCCTGCTTCAAACGGTTGCGCACGCGAAGCGTAACGGTATCGCCTTCGCGCCAGCGAAGCGTTGGGCCAGGTATAGAGCCGTTGATTGCCATCGCTGTGCGCGCTGTGCCGGTGATATTGACCGGCAGTTCACCGATGTACAGGTCGAAGTCGCTGCCTGTCAGCACGTTTGGCTGGCCAGGGCTGGTCAAGGCCCACACCGGCGTGCGCCACATGCCCAACCCGCCGAGCAGTCCGGTAGCGGCCAGGCCTTTGACGAAGGTGCGTCTTGTGGTTTTGCTTTGCATGCCGTTGCGTCCAGTCGTGTGGAGTGCGGATATCCCGGCTGCTGGATGTCGCAGCCCACGACCAAACTAGCGAGTTGCCGCTGTCAGAAAACTGAGTCCGACATTACTTTTCCGTCAGCTTCTTGAAGGGGGGAGGCAGGCTGCAGAGGGCTTGGGATGGCTTTCGGTTAGGCATTAAAAAGCCGGCTTGTGGCCGGGTTTTTATTCACCTAAGGTGCTGTATTTAAAAAGTTTCAACCGTTTCTTTACAGCTGTACCCCTATTTGTTCCCCAGATGAGCGAGGCGTGGGGGATTCAAGGGAGCAAAGACTGACAGGCGTGATCAATTGTACTGGAAAGCTGGATTACGGGATTGTCTGCGATCGGCCCTCTGGTCGGGGTCGTTGTAGGTGGTTCCTGGCTGCATAAAAGGGGCAAGCGAACTTGCCCCTGTTCTTGCGCTTACCTCCGGACGATTGGGATCACGCTTCTCACGACGGTTAGTCTCTCTGTGAAGATCCTCTATGCGTAGCCCATTCGTGCTAGCAAGGGGGCTGTCATCTTTTGGGCAGGTTGAGGCGGTGGCCGCAAAGGGAGCAAACATTGTGTGCCAGGACGTGGCGATCAAGAGACTCGCCCAACCTGGCACCCAATGCACAGTCCCCAATCCCTCCAACCAGGCCACCGAGGATTGCGCCTGCCAGCGAGCCGAGGATTATCCCAATCGGACCTCCGACCATGCCAATAACGGAGCCAGCGTGCCGACTAGCAAGAGCTGTGCTGATACCGCGCGTGGCTCCTCCGAGAGTACCTATAGCTGCTCCAGCTTTCATGGCGTTATAGAAGCGATCTACTTTAGGGGAGGCACAGCGAGGGCACTGAATAGACATAAAGTGAAGCTCCAGAGTGATGGTGTCCCTTCCGTTATGTAGGGCTGAGTTTTTTTCGACCGAACCGGAGAGGGGAGCTCATGCGGGTTTCAGAGCCATTTCGTACGGCGTCTAGTCGAAAGTGACGTCGCGGTCGATGATGTCTATGCGCTATATTCTCTGCATTCGTCTGTTATGCGGGCTCACATGGGAGCGAAGGGGTAAGGGATGAGCGACGGTAGTCAGATAGATATGTTAGGGGCCGTTGGGGTCGAGAAAAGCGAAGAAGACCTAGCCCGGTTAGATCGGGAGATTTCTGAAACTGCCGAGCATCATGATTTGCAGCTACGGGAGTACCCGGTCGAGGTTTTGGTTCAGAAATACTCGGATGGGTTGGAAACAGATAGTGCTGAGATATTCATACCGGACTATCAGCGCGAATTCATTTGGCTCCCAAAGCAGCAAAGCAGATTTATCGAGTCATTGTTCATGAACCTTCCTGTGACTCCTCTGTATATGGGCGAGACAGAGGATGAAATGCACCCCGGTGCATGGGAGGTTATTGATGGTAGTCAGCGTTTGAGAACGCTTTACTACTTCATGACAGATCGGTTGGTCCTTTGTGATTTGAAAAAAATCAAGTCGTTAAATGGATTCAGATATAGCCAGCTTCCCGTCAAGTGGCAGCGTCGAATTAAAGGTAAGGTTGTCCGGATAGCTGTGCTTACAGTGCGGCTGGATGAAGGGTCGCGTCGCGAGATGTTCGATCGACTTAACTCTGGCGGCACTAAACTTCAACCAATGGAGCAGCGGCGTGGGCATAGCGATGGTCCATTCCTAACTTTGATTGAGGAGTTGGCAAAAGATCCGGTATTCAGAAGTATTTGCCCGCTTTCGGAAAAAAGGGCGAAACTTAGGGAGTATGAGGAAATGCTTCTGCGGTTCTTCGCTTATCTCGACAATGCGGAAGGTTTTGTACATGAGGTTACACCGTTCCTCACTGATTATTTGACGGAAATGAACAAAAGAGCGGAAGAGGACGGAGGCCTCATTGATCGTTGCAGGGATGAGTTTAATCGCATGATTGCATTCGTCGAACAAAACTTCCCTTATGGTTTCCGTAAAGAACCTAATCATAAGACTGTCCCACGGGTCCGCTTTGAGGCTATCGCTGTCGGCGTTGCTAGAGCTATCCGTGAAGAGCCGAAGCTTACATCATCTTCTGACGTCGCCAAATGGCTGGAGAGTAACGAGTTCAAGTTGCATACCAGGTCGGATGCCACGAACTCAAGGCCAAAGCTCCTTGATCGGCTCTATTATGTTCGCGACATGTTGCTTGGGCGGGAGCCTGAAACCATGCGGAAAAGGCCGGTTGATGATGATTGGAAAAACTTGGAGCTTTTCTGAGTATGCTAAAGGCCAGGGAAGTCTATGAAACCCGCGTCGAAGAAATCGATATATACTTCGATTTCCTCTTCAAAGTTGTAGATAGAAATGCGCAGTTGTCGCTGGCGCTACCGTTCGGTGAAGGTGCTCCTGGTGAACGTGAACTGGTGCATATAAAGTCAAGTCTCATCGATACTCTCAAGGCCAATGGTTTTTTATTGCTCTACAATATCGTAGAGGCCTCGGTGAGACAGGTTTTGCAAGCGATCAGAAATGACATGCAAAAATATGGTCATCATTTTGACGACTTGCATGATGACTTACAACATCATTTCGCTACTCTAATGAAAGATGACGATATTCGTGGGCGTATAAAGAAGCAGCGAATGGACGGGCGTCCTCCGCTAGCCGTGGCGATCATCAATGCAGGCTTCGAAGCCAACAAAATAGGTGGGAATGTTCACTACGGGGAGCTCGAAAAACTGGCAAAGAAATTCGGCTTCAACCCAGGGAAAGATCCTTACTTGAAGGAGTACAATCTGGCGCCTCTATTGGAGGTTAAGAATCGGCGAAATGATCTGGCGCATGGCAGCTTAGCATTTTTGGCGTGTGGTTCTAATGTCACGATCGATCAGATAATGGCAATAAAGGTGTCCGTGGTCGATTACCTTGGTATGCTCCTCAATAATATTGAAGTTTATCTTTCCAAAAAAGGTTATCTAGCTACGCCTCCCGGTGCAGCTTGATATTGAATTTTTCAGGAGGTGTGGTGACTGAGATTGAGTACGAGGTAAGAAGTCGTATCATGCGCTCTGTGAAAAGAGCGCATACCAAGCCGGAAATTTTTGTACGAAAGCTGATACATTCTTTGGGGCTTCGCTTTCGTGTAAATCGTCGTGATCTGCCAGGAAGCCCTGATGTCGTTCTACCTAAATACAAAACAGTTATATTAGTGCATGGTTGTTTCTGGCATAGGCACGATGGGTGTCGTTTTTCAACTACGCCTAAAACGAGAGTGGAATACTGGCTTCCTAAGTTTTCTTCGAATGTGGAGCGAGACGCCAGGAAGGAAAGAGAGCTGAGAGAGTTGGGATGGCGGGTCATGATAGTCTGGGAGTGTGAAACTCGCGACGAAATATCATTGCGGGCCCGCCTGAGACAGGAATTTAGGCTTCCTTGAATTTCTCTACATGTGCTCTGAGGCTCAAGCCGATAACTTCTCCCAGTCGCACAGGAACCGCATTTCCTATCATTCTTCCTACAGCTTTGAACGTGATGTTGTTCGCCGGCATGAACTGATAATCAAGGGGGAAAGATTGTAGCAACGCGGCCTCACGAAGTGAGATGCCTCGATTTTGCTCGGGATGTCCGAACCGACCATTTCCGAAACCATAGCAAAGCGTTGTCATAGTTGGACTCGGTTGGTCCCAGCGCATCCGGCCATAAACGCTCGGATAGCTCTTTCCACTTTCTCTCTGATGGCATTCTGCTCGGAGTTTGACCGGCCAATCTTTCCAGCTACCCCCTGGACGAGAATGGATGATCCTTTTGAGATTCAGAGGCGTCAGACGAGAGGCGCGATGCAATGGATCATTTGGATCGCACTCGCCTGAGGCGATAGGCGGAAGGTGTGCGATAGTTTCTGCAACGGTAATTGGGTGATCGTTGTGAGTCGGGCTGATCAAGGAGATAGGGCCTAGTTTCGACGCAAGCAGTACGTGGCGACGACGCTGCTGCGGAAGACCATATTCCGTGCAAGAGACACGTTCCGCCCATACGAAGTACTCCATCTTCTCCAAAGCCTTAACGAAGTCATGATAGACCTCATGCTTGGTGACGTCCGGCACGTTCTCCATGGTGACAAGCTCAGGCCGTACCTCTTCGATCAGTCGTTTGAAAGCGTACAACAATGGCCACTTTCGATCCGACTTGGTATCGCGACCCTGATTGTAGCTGGAGAACGGTTGGCAAGGAGCGCAGCCCGCTAGCAGCTTGATTGCGCCTGGACGATACCAGCCAGAAATCTCGCTTCCTGAAACGTCCTCTACGCTTTTCGTGACGAAGGTCGCTCCATTGTTCTCTTCGTAGGCGAATTTGCAGTTAGAGTCGATGTCGTAGCCTGCGCGAACGTCTACGCCCACACGACGCAAACCAGCAGTCAGGCCGCCAGCGCCACAGAACAGGTCAACAGTGTCAATCATTGCCATCAAAAAATGCCCCCAAGGAGAGAGTATTCTACATTGATGCAATCAAAAGATCGAGGTCGCCGATCGTCAGGTGTGGTCAGACCCTTCTGCCCTGGGCCTTGCGCCACTCCGTCATCTGAGGGCAGGCGGCTGAAGCTAGCAGACTGCCAGAACAACAGCAGTCATTCCTGTCGCTGCAATGGGAATGCTCAAATCGGCCTTGAGGCTTGACGTGCTCAGTCCCGTCTGCGCTGGTTCGGTGCCGCTGTCGTTTTGCTTAGTGAAACCGGCGATGGGAGCCAGGGGCGATTTCACGGCCAGCAAGCTGGAATCTGAGAGCCCAAGATTTTCACCCAGTGCTTTTCACGACGAGTCGCAGGCCTAAGTCGTCCTCATACGTATCGGGCTCTACCAGGTTCTCGACCTGCTTAGATTTTTTAGCTCTCCCATTCTGTCCTCCGAGGGATGCATATCTGTCCCCCCAGTCGTCCCCCCGCATTTGCGTCGGATGGTGCAAAACAGAGTTGGATCCCATAAGACGCATGATAGGCTGAGAGGCCCGTAGATCTTAGGGCCTGACAAAGTGGTTTGTACTGGTGGGGATTTCTTCGGACAATTAAAAAGCCGGCTTGTGGCCGGCTTCTCGGGGACGCTTCCGACTAATTTATGGTAAGCCGCAATCGCCTTAACTGAGTGGCCATCAAGGGCCTGAAAGAAATGGCAGATGCCCGTGTGGGATATCGCCAGAGCCCTCTGGACCGCGGCTTGCGCCGGTCGGGGCTGAATGTGCCGCGTAGCATACAAGGGCACGCGCAGGATGCCCAGCAAAAAATGGCACAGGGTGTTTCAGCCAGGCCGCTGTTGGCGGAAATGCGACCAGTGAAACACCCAGCCAAGAATTTCCAGGCCCTGCGCCTGGCACTGTGCGGGGGTGTAGCGTTCGACTGCGTAGTTGCGCCGGTCATGGCTGTGCAGGTACAGCGTACCGTGCTGGCCAAGGCTGAGGTTGTTCACCCTGAGCATGCCGTTGTGCAGCAGGGCATAGGTTTCGCCCTCGACCACTCGGGTCATGCCCAGGTCGATGGCCAGGCTGGCATTCAGCGGAATCAGGGGCAGCATGTTGCTGGCCGGCATCGCCAGGCAGATCGCATTGGCGGCATGCACACCCAGCCCCCTCAAGGCTTTTGCCGGCAAGCGCAGGTGTTTGCTGGCCACCGGCGACAGCTGGCCTTGTTGCAACTGGTAGTAAGGCACCTTCACTGCCCGGCCATGTTCCACCGACAGCGGAGAGGGCGGGTTGACGGGCGTCGGCCGGGGCGCGCCGCTGCGCAGGATCGGGTTGGGATGTTTGGGCCCTTCTCCGGTGCGTAGCCAACGGCGGTGCACACAGAACAAGTCGGCCAGTTCGTCCAGCCGGGCCAAAGGCACACCCCGTTTGAACCAGTTGTTGACGTGCTGCGGTGTGACGCTGCGTTGGGCGGCAAAATCGGAAGGGGTCAGGCCACATTCGTGGAGCAGGGCTTTGAGGCGGTCGCCGGAAGTGTTCATGGTGGCGAGTGTAGCGGCGGGGGTGTCAGCAAGGATATGAACCGGGTGTTGACAAGGGTTGTACGAAAAGAGGTGGTTTGTAGGGAGTTGATGTAGGACTGCGTAGGATTTATTACCAGCAACCTGAGCATCGCCCATTCAGGCATAAAAAAACCCCGCCATGGCGGGGTTCTTTCAGCAACCGGTATCAGCCCTTGTAGGCAGCAACCGATTTGGTGATCGCGGCACGGGCGGCGTCGGCGCCTTCCCAACCTTCGATCTTGACCCACTTGCCCTTCTCGAGATCTTTGTAGTTGGCAAAGAAGTGCTCGATCTGCTGGATCAGCAGGGCTGGCAGGTCGGTGTATTCCTTCACGTCAACGTACAGCTGCGACAGCTTGTCGTGAGGAACAGCGATGACCTTGGCGTCGCCGCCGCCGTCGTCGGTCATGTTCAGCACGCCAACCGGACGGGCGCGGATAACCGAGCCTGGCGCTACCGGGTAAGGGGTAACAACCAGCACGTCCAGCGGGTCACCGTCGTCAGCCAGGGTGTTCGGGATGAAGCCGTAGTTGGCTGGGTAGAACATTGGGGTAGCCATGAAACGGTCGACGAACAGGGTGTCGCTGTCCTTGTCGATCTCGTATTTGATCGGCGCGTGGTTGGCCGGGATCTCGATGGCGACGTAGATGTCGTTCGGCAGGTCTTTGCCCGCCGGAATCTTGCTGTAGCTCATTGGGCAGTGCCCCCGTGTTTGACCAAAAAAGTGGCGGCGATTATAGGCACATTCTGCCGGGGCATGCCACGCCTGGCCTGATGTGCGGCCCCGTCAGGCGTGGCTTTCGCGGTATTCGGGGTGTTCGGCCTGTAGCTGGCGCAGGCGCGCCAGCGGGTCTTGCCGGTAGAACAGCGACAACTGGCGGTAGACCAATGGATAAGCCTGCTGCAGCAGGTCGGGGGCACTAAAGAAGTATTCGCTGGTGACAGCAAAGAATTCCGCCGGGTTTTCCGCGGCATAGGGGTCGATGGCGGTTTCGGCGTCGGGGTTGGCGTCCAGCTGGCGGTTGAGGTCGTCGTAGGCCTGTTGCATGGCCGTTGCCCACTCATCCACCGGCATACCGCTGTGCAGCGGGGGCAGGCCGTTGGCATCGCCATTGAGCATGTCGAGCTTGTGCGCCAGCTCATGGATGACGAGGTTGTAGGCCTCCCAGCCGCCACTGGCCAGCACGCCGTTCCAGGCCAGGATGATCGGCCCCTGCTGCCAGGCTTCGCCGCTGTGCTCGCCGTCCCAGACGTGCTCCACGCCACTGGCATCGCGGTGGCGCTGGGGGCTTTTGAAGTCGTCGGGGTACAGGATGATTTCGTGGAAGCCCTGGTACCAGTTCAGCTCGCCCAGGTGCAGCAGTGGCAGTTGCGCCTGGGCGGCCAGCAACAGGCGCTGCTCGTCGTCCAGTTCGACGCCGGGCAGGCAGGTGAGGTGCTTGTCGAGCAGGAACAGGATGCAGGCTTCGCGCAGCCAGTGGTCTTCGGCGTCACTGATGCCATCCAGCATCGGCAGGCGCTCGCGTACGGCCTGCCATTGCTGGGCTGAGATGGGGTAGCGCGCCAGGGTGCGCTTGCGCCGCCAGGCGCTGAACGACCACATGAGTGGCGGTCAGTGAGCCTTGGCGGCCCGGCCCAGGCGGCCGCGCAGCAGGCCGAGGATCATCGGCACCAGCGACAGGATGATGATGCCCACCACCATCAGCGACAGGTGTTGCTTGATGAACGGCACGTTACCGAAGAAGTAACCCAGGGTAACCAGGCCTCCCACCCACAGCAGCGAACCGGCGATGCTGAAACCGAGGAAGCGTGGGTAATGCATGTGCGCGATGCCGGCGACGAACGGTGCAAAGGTACGCAGGATGGGCAGGAAGCGCGCCATGGTCACGGTCTTGCCGCCGTGGCGTTCGTAGAAATCGTGGGTACGCTGCAGGTAATCGCGGCGGAAGATTTTCGAGTTGGGGTTGTTGAACAACCGCTCGCCGGCCGTTCGCCCTATCACGTAGTTGGTACTGTCCCCCAGGATGGCGGCAGCCATCAGCAGGCCGGCCAGCAGCACCGGGTCCATGCCACCACCAGCGGCCACGGCGCCAGCGATGAACAGCAGCGAATCGCCTGGCAGGAAAGGCATTACCACCAGCCCTGTTTCACAGAAAATGACGGTGAACAGGATGGCGTAGATCCAGGGACCGTAATTGGTGACCAGCAGATCGAGGTAGGCATCGAGATGCAGGATAAGGTCCAGCGGGTTGAAATCCATGTACAGCACCTGTGTTCTGGGGCGTAGGCTCGGTTACCTGGGGATGGGTAAATTTTCACACATGACAGGTGGGGCATTATACGGCTAAGTCAGGATCATGCCCGGGGAGTTTGTAGCGGGGGGTTACGGCAGGGGTATTCCTGTACCGGCCTCTTCGCGGGTAAACCCGCGAAGAGGCCGGTACAGTCAATCCTGGGAGATCGGCAGGATGTAGCTCTTGAACTCCGTATCTTCACGAAACCCGATGGATTCGTAAGTCTTGTGCGCTACCTCATTGTCCGCGCTGGTCGAAACCCGCATGCGCACGGCGTTGGTCTCTTTCGCCATTTTCTTCGCCTCACGCATCAGGTGGTCAGCCACCAGCATGCGCCGCGAGTCTTCGGCCACGTAGATGTCGTTGAGTATCCATACCCGCTTCAGCGATAGCGACGAGTAGCTGGGGTACAACTGGCAGAAGCCCATCAGCTTGCTGTCGTCATCATCCGGTAGCGCCAGGTAGATCACCGATTCATCCCGTTTCAGGCGCTTTTCCAGAAAGCTGCGCGAGCTGTCGGGGTAGGGCAGCTGCCCATAGAACTCACGGTATTTGACGAACATCGGCGTGAGCAGGTCGAGGTGTTCCAGGGTTGCCTTGATGATGCGCATGTGCGGCCCTCAGAGTCCATTTAGGGAAACAGCGGAATGCCTGCAGCGTTCAAGGGCATGCTGCCCAATGCGCGTCACAAGTGCAATCCGCCTTCCGTGACATGTTTTTTACCCTTTGCCGAGCAGGAAGTTGCCTTTCTGGTTGGCGCTGTCCTCACTCTCCAGGCTATGGACCTCGGCTTCGTCCTTCAGATTCACCCCGGAAAGCTGGCGTTTGCAGGCTTCGCGCATCAAGTACAGCAAGCGGTGCGCCGCCATGCCATAGCTCAGGCCCTCCAGGCGGATGTTGGAAATGCAGTTGCGGTAGGCATCGGTCAGGCCGACCTTCGGCGCGTAGGTGAAATACAGGCCCAGGCTGTCCGGCGAGCTGAGCCCTGGGCGTTCGCCGATCAGCATCACGGTCATCCGTGCGCCCAGCAGCTCGCCGACCTCGTCTGCCACTGCCACGCGGCCCTGCTGCACCAGCACCACAGGGGCGCTGGTCCAGCCATCAGCGGCCGCTTGCTCCTCGAAACGGCTCAGGAACGGCAAGGTGTGGCGATGAACAGCCAGCGCCGACAGGCCGTCGGCAACCACGATGGCCAGGTCGACGCCGCCGGGGTTGGCCTGTGCGTGCTGGCGCAGGGTGGCAATCGAGTCTTCGTTGAGCCGCCGGCCCAGGTCCGGGCGCTGCAGGTACTGGTGGCGGTCGCTGGCGGCACTGTGCAGCACCAGGCTGTCACGGCCACGGTCACTCAGTTGGGTCGCCATGCCGGCGTGGTCGAAGGCCAGGTGCACGGCATCGCGGGCCTGGGCATGGGCGAACTGGAAGTCCAGCTGCGCCCCGGTCGGCAGGCTGGTCCCGGTGCGGCCCAGGGCGATGCGTGCCGGGGTCAGGTTGCGCAGGGCCAGCCAAGGGTTGTCGGGGGTAGGTGTGCGAGGGTCCATGGTCATCCCTATGCAAGCTGTGCCAAGGCCTGGCGGAAGGCCGGCGGCAGGTTGTCACCAAAGCGCACCCGGCCATTGGCCTGGGTGAAGATGCCGGTGCGGGCCAGCCACGCTTCGAATTCCGGCCCGGGCTTCAGGCCCAGGGTCTGGCGTGCGTACAGCGCGTCGTGGAACGAGGTGGTCTGGTAGTTGAGCATGATGTCGTCGGAACCGGGGATGCCCATGATGAAGTTGATCCCGGCCACCCCTAGCAGGGTCAGCAGGGTGTCCATGTCGTCCTGGTCGGCTTCGGCGTGGTTGGTGTAGCAGATATCGCAGCCCATCGGCACGCCCAGCAGCTTGCCGCAGAAGTGGTCTTCCAGGCCGGCGCGGATGATCTGCTTGCCGTTGTACAGGTACTCCGGGCCGATGAAACCGACCACGGTGTTGACCAGAAACGGCTTGAAGTGGCGGGCCACGGCATAGGCGCGGGTTTCGCAGGTTTGCTGGTCGACGCCGTGGTGGGCGTTGGCCGACAGCGCGCTGCCCTGGCCGGTTTCGAAGTACATCAGGTTTTGCCCGAGGGTGCCGCGCTTCAACGACAGGCCCGCTTCGTAACCTTCCTGCAACACGTTGAGGTTGATACCGAACCCGGCATTGGCCGCCTCGGTGCCGGCAATGGACTGAAATACCAGGTCCAGCGGTACGCCACGGTTGATCGCCTCGATCGACGTGGTGACGTGTGTCAGCACACAAGCCTGGGTGGGGATGTCGTAGCGCTGGATGATGGCGTCGAGCATTTCCAGCAAGGTGCAAATGGAGGCGATGCTGTCGGTGGCCGGGTTGATGCCGATCATGGCGTCGCCGTTGCCGTACAGCAGGCCGTCGAGAATACTGGCGGCGATGCCGGCCGGCTCGTCGGTCGGGTGGTTGGGTTGCAACCGGGTAGACAAGCGCCCGCGCAGGCCCATGGTGCCTCGGAACTGGGTGACTACGCGGATTTTCTGCGCCACCAGCACCAGGTCCTGCACGCGCATGATCTTCGAAACGGCTGCCGCCATTTCCGGTGTCAGCCCAGGCGCCAAGGCACGCAGGCTGTCCTCATTGGCCTCTTCGCTCAGCAGCCAGTCGCGCAGGCCGCCCACGGTCAGGTGGCTGACCGGGGCAAAGGCCTGGGCATCGTGGGTGTCGATGATCAGGCGGGTGACTTCATCCGCTTCGTAAGGGATCAGCGCTTCATTGAGAAAGTGCGTCAGCGGGATATTGGCCAACGCCATCTGCGCAGCGACACGCTCGCCGTCATTGCTGGCCGCGACGCCCGCGAGGTAGTCGCCTGAGCGTGCGGGGCTGGCTTTCGCCATCACGTCCTTGAGGCTGTCGAAGCGGTAGACCAGGTGGCCAACCGTGTGTACGAAACTTGCCATACAGAATCTCCAGAGCCGCGGGTTGCCCCGCGGCGGGTGGCGGCGATCAGTGCAGGGCCTCTTCGGCCTTCTGGATCGCGGCGAATTCCTCTTCCGGTGTGCCCGCAACCAGGTGGTGGCGGCTGTAGAAAGCAAAGTAGGCAATTAATACCGCATAGATCACTGCGGCGCCAATTACCACCCGTGGGTCGACGAGGAAGCCGGCAACCACGGCAATGCACGCCAGCACCAGGGCAACGCCCGAGGTGAAGATGCCACCGGGGGTGCGGTACGGGCGCTCCATCTTCGGCCGGCGGATGCGCAGGGTGATGTGCGCGGCCATCATCAGCACATAAGACAGGGTAGCGCCGAATACGGCCACCAGAATCAGCAGGTCACCCTGCCCGGTCAGCGACAGGGCAAAGCCGATGATGCCGGGGATGATCAAGGCCATGACCGGCGCCTTGCTTTTGTTGGTTTCCGACAGTTTGCGTGGCAGGTAGCCGGCGCGGGACAGGGCGAAAATCTGCCGGGAATAGGCGTAGATGATCGAGAAGAAGCTGGCGATCAGCCCGGCCAGGCCGACCAGGTTGACGAAGCCGCCCATCCAGGTGCTGCCGCCATAGGCTTTGGACAGTGCCTCGACCAGCGGGTTACCGGACGCTTTCAGTGCTTCGGAGCCTGCACCGCCGGGGCCGACGACCAGAATCAGCAGGGCGAAGGCCAGCAGTACCAGCATGGCACCGATCAGGCCGCGTGGCAGGTCACGCTTGGGGTTCTTGGTTTCTTCGGCGGCCAGTGGCACACCTTCGACAGCCAGGAAGAACCAGATGGCATAAGGAATGGCCGCCCACACGCCCACATAACCGAACGGCAGGAAGCTGCTGGCGCCCACCGCGTCCGTTTTGGCGATGTCGAACAGGTTGGCTGCATCAAAATGGGGCACCATGCTCACCAGGAACACCGCCAGGGCGATGGCGGCGATGGCGGTGATGATGAACATCAGCTTCAACGCTTCCCCCACACCGAAGATGTGGATGCCGATGAACACGATGTAGAACGCCAGGTAGATCATCCAGCCGCCGATGCCGAACAGTGACTGGCAGTAGGCGCCGATGAACACGGCAATGGCGGCAGGGGCGATGGCGTATTCGATGAGGATCGCCGTACCGGTCAGAAAGCCGCCCCACGGGCCGAAGGCGCTGCGGGCAAAGCCGTAGCCGCCGCCTGCGGTAGGGATCATCGACGACAGTTCGGCCAGCGAGAAGCACATGCACAGGTACATGGTGGCCATCAGCAAGGTGGCGAGGAACATGCCGCCCCAGCCGCCCTGGGCCAGGCCGAAGTTCCAGCCGGCATAGTCGCCGGAAATGACGTAGGCCACACCCAGGCCGACCAGCAGTACCCAGCCGGCGGCGCCTTTTTTCAGTTCACGTTGCTGGAAGTAGTCCGAGCCGACTTTTTCGAAGTCGACAGAAGAGCCTGCCGGCGAGCCGGCGGAATGATCGCTTGGCATAGTTTCACCTGTTCTTTTTCTTGGTGGCCGGAAGGGTTCCGGGCCGATGGTGATGGGTACTGCAGGAAGCGAGCCATGGAGCTACAAGCCGCAAGCTACAAGCCTCAAGAAAAAGCAGTTGGGTGCTGTGCCCGCTGTTTCTTGCAGCTTGCAGCTTGCAACTTGAAGCTTTTTTCTAGAAGAAGCCCAGCGGGTTAATGTCGTAGCTCACCAGCAAGTTCTTGGTTTGCTGATAGTGGTCCAGCATCATCTTGTGGGTCTCACGGCCAACACCGGACTTCTTGTAGCCGCCGAACGCCGCATGCGCCGGATACAGGTGGTAGCAGTTGGTCCACACGCGGCCAGCCTTGATCCCTCGGCCCATGCGGTAGGCACGGTTGATGTCGCGGGTCCACACGCCGGCACCCAGGCCGAACTCGGTGTCGTTGGCAATCGCCAGGGCTTCGGCTTCGTCCTTGAAGGTGGTGACGCTGACCACCGGGCCGAAGATTTCTTCCTGGAACACGCGCATCTTGTTGTTGCCCTTGAGCAGGGTCGGCTGGATGTAGTAACCGGTGGCCAGCGAGCCTTCCAGTTTTTCCACTTTGCCGCCGGTCAGCAGCTCGGCACCTTCGTCCTGGGCGATCTGCAGGTACGAGAGGATCTTCTCGAACTGCTGTTGCGAAGCCTGGGCGCCGACCATGGTGTCGGTGTCCAGCGGGTCGCCGCGTTTGATCTGCAGCACCTTCTTCATCACCACTTCCATGAACTGCGGGTAGATCGACTCCTGTACCAGTGCCCGGGATGGGCAGGTGCACACTTCGCCCTGGTTGAAGAACGCCAGCACCATGCCTTCGGCCGCCTTCTCGATGAAGCTCGGCTCGGCTTGCATGATGTCTTCGAAGTATACGTTCGGCGACTTGCCGCCCAGTTCCACGGTGGACGGAATGATGTTTTCGGCTGCGCATTTCATGATGTGCGAGCCCACCGGGGTGGAGCCGGTGAAGGCGATCTTGGCGATGCGCTTGCTGGTGGCCAGGGCTTCACCGGCTTCGCGGCCAAAGCCTTGCACCACGTTGAGTACGCCTTTGGGCAGCAGGTCGCCAATCAGTTCGACCAGCACGGTGATGCCCAGCGGGGTCTGTTCGGCAGGCTTGAGCACCACGCAGTTGCCGGCGGCCAGTGCCGGGGCAAGTTTCCAGGCGGCCATCAGGATCGGGAAGTTCCACGGGATGATCTGCCCGACCACTCCCAGCGGTTCGTGAATGTGGTAGGCCACGGTGCCTTCGTTGATTTCTGCAGCACCGCCTTCCTGGGCGCGGATGCAGCCGGCGAAGTAGCGGAAGTGGTCGACCGCCAGCGGGATGTCGGCGTTGAGGGTTTCGCGGACCGGCTTGCCGTTGTCCCAGGTTTCGGTAATCGCCAGCAGTTCGAGGTTTTGCTCGATGCGGTCGGCGATCTTCAACAGCACGTTGGAGCGGTCCTGCACGGAAGTGCGGCCCCAGGCGTCGGCAGCGGCGTGGGCGGCGTCGAGCGCCTTATCGATGTCTTCGGCAGTGGAACGGGGGAATTCGGCGATCAGCTTGCCATTCACCGGGGACGTGTTTTCAAAGTACTGCCCCTTGACCGGAGCTACGAACTCGCCACCGATGTAGTTGCCGTAGCGGCTCTTGAAGGAAACCTTCGCGCCCTCGGTACCGGGATGTGCGTAACGCATGGTGTGTCTCCTGGCTGTTATGTTTGTTGAGGAGTTGGAAAGCGTAGAGCAAAGGTTGGGCCAGCGTTTCGCACGCCAGTCAAATCAATGACTTGGGTCAGTTACCAAGGCCCTGTGATCGGCCGCTGTACCGGCCCCGGTACGCGCGGGGTGACACTTTGTGCCATTTGCGACACGTCACAGGCGGGTGCATTGCAAAGGCTTCCCGGGTGGAGGATGCTGGCGGAACGCTCTATCTGCGGAGAACTACAACAAATGCAGAGCAATCCTTTCATTCGCCATGCCCGGCAAGTGCATACCGTTGCCCATGGTGGGGCCGGGGAGGGGGGCAGTGACCCGTCCATCGCCCGTTCCTGGCTGCGCTGCCTGGAGGACTACCACCTCGACCCGTCGGTGATCGAGGCGCCCGTGGTGCTTGAGCATGGGCGTTTGCTGGAAAGCCGCGAGCGCCTGCGCCAGGTGCTGCAAATTGCCGATCATGAAATGAACAGCCTGCACCAGCAGCTTTCCGGCGCCGGCCATGCGGTACTGCTGACCGACGCCCGCGGGGTGATCCTCAACTGCGTCAGCGCGGCCACCGAGCGGCGCAGCTTCGAGCGTGCCGGGCTGTGGTTGGGCGCCGACTGGAGCGAGGCGCGCGAGGGCACCAACGGCATCGGCACCTGCCTGGTCGAGCGCCAGGCGTTGACCATTCACCAGAACGAGCACTTTCGCGGCCGCCACACTGGCCTGACCTGCTCGGCCAGCCCAGTGTTCGACCCGCATGGCGAACTGCTGGCGGTGCTGGATGTGTCATCGGCACGGCCTGACGTGTCGCGCCAGAGCCAGTTCCACACCATGGCGCTGGTGAACCTGTCGGCGAAGATGATTGAAAGCTGCTATTTCCTGCGCCACTTCGAGCAGCAGTGGCTGCTGCGTTTTCACCTGCAGGCCGAGTCGGTCGGCCTGTTCAGCGAAGGCCTGCTGGCGTTCGACGGCGATGGGCGGATTTGTGCTGCCAACCAGAGCGCGTTGAACCTGCTGGGCAGCGTGCGCGGTGGCGTGCTGGGCAAACCCGTGGAGCGCTTTTTTGCCTGCAGCCACGACGACCTGTTCAGCCGCGCCACCCCCGCTGGCAGCACGGTCTGGCCGCTGCATACGCTGGACGGTCGCCAGGTGTTTGCCAGCCTGCGCGGCAAGGCCCGTGCGCCGGTGTGGTCGGTGCCTGTTGCGCAACCCTTGCCCATGCACCCGATGGAGCCGGCCATCTGCCTGCTCGACCCGGCTCTGCAGAACGAATTCCGCCGCAGCGTACGGGTGTTCGAGCGTGACGTGCCGCTGTTGCTGCGTGGTGAAACCGGTTGTGGCAAAGAAGCGTTTGCCCAGGCCGTGCACCAGGCCAGTGGGCGACGCGGCAAGCCGTTCATCGCCATCAACTGTGCCTCGATCCCGGAGAGCCTGATCGAGAGCGAGTTGTTCGGTTACCGAGGCGGCAGTTTTACCGGCGCACGCAAAGAAGGCATGCGCGGCAAGCTGCTGCAGGCCGACGGCGGTACCTTGCTGCTGGACGAGATCGGCGACATGCCACTGGCCTTGCAAACCCGCCTGCTGCGGGTACTGGAAGAGCGCCAGGTGGTGCCCATCGGTGGCGAGCCGCAAGCGGTGGATGTACGTATTGTCAGCGCCACCCACCGCGACTTGCTGGAGCGGGTGGAGCAGGGCAGTTTCCGCGAGGACCTGTATTACCGCCTGAATGGTCTGGAGGTGGCGTTGCCGGCGGTGCGTGAGCGCAGTGACAAAACGCAGCTGCTGGACTTTTTGCTGCATCAGGAGGCGCAGGGGCAACGGGTCGACCTCGAACCCCGCGCACGGCAGGCACTGCTCGACTTTGCCTGGCCGGGAAACGTGCGGCAGATGCGCAACGTGCTGCGTACCTTGGTGGCGCTTTGCGAGGATGCCCGAATCGAGTTCTCGGATCTCCCCGCCATTGTTCGCAACAACCCCGTCCCTGTAGGAGCGGCCTTGTGTCGCGATCGGGCCGCAGAGCGGCCCCAAGGTTTCAGTGTCGGTACAAAGGCCGCTGGGGCTGCTTTGCAGCCCGATCGCGACACAAGGCCGCTCCTACAGGACGCCGAGCGGCAGGCGCTCATGGAGATGCTAGAGGCAAAACACTGGCACTTGACCCGTGTCGCCGAGCACTTGGGCATCAGCCGCAATACCTTGTATCGAAAACTGCGCAAACACGGCATCACCAGGGCCGACTGAGCGAAACAGCGGGTGCGATTTGTCGCGCCCTGGGCTACCCTGCCTCGATGTTTTGCGAGGTCGACCATGCATATTCACATTCTCGGTATTTGCGGCACTTTCATGGGCTCGCTGGCGGTGCTGGCCAAGGAACTTGGCCATCGCGTCACCGGCTCGGACGCCAACGTCTATCCCCCGATGAGCACCCAGCTCGAAGCTCAGGGCATCGAACTGACCCAAGGCTATGACCCGGCCCAGCTGGACCCGGCACCCGACCTGGTGGTCATCGGCAACGCCATGTCACGCGGCAACCCGGCAGTGGAATACGTGCTGAACAAGGGCCTGCCCTATGTTTCCGGCCCGCAGTGGCTGGCTGACCATGTGCTGCAAGGCCGCTGGGTGCTGGCCGTTGCCGGTACCCACGGCAAGACCACCACCAGCAGCATGCTGGCCTGGGTGCTGGAGCACGCCGGCATGAGCCCGGGCTTCCTGATTGGCGGTGTGCCGCAGAATTTCTCGGTATCGGCCCGCCTGGGCGACACGCCGTTCTTCGTCGTCGAAGCCGACGAGTACGACAGCGCCTTCTTCGACAAGCGCTCGAAGTTCGTGCATTACCACCCGCGTACCGCGATCCTCAATAACCTTGAGTTCGACCACGCGGACATCTTCCCGGACCTGGCCTCGATCGAGCGGCAGTTCCACCACCTGGTACGCACCATCCCGAGCGAAGGCCTGGTGATTCACCCTACCACCGAGCAAGCGCTGGAGCGGGTGATCGGCATGGGCTGCTGGACCCCGGTGCAGACCACAGGCGTTGGTGGCCAGTGGCAGGCGCGCCTGCTCAGCCCAGACGGCTCGCGTTTCGAAGTGTTGTTCGAAGGCGAAGCGCAAGGCGTGGTGGACTGGGCACTGACGGGCCAGCACAACGTTGCCAACGCGCTGGCCACCCTGGCCGCGGCCCGCCATGTTGGCGTGGTCCCGGCCATGGGCATCGAAGGCCTCAGCGCGTTCAAGAGCGTAAAACGGCGCATGGAAAAGGTGGCCGAAGTGCAGGGCGTGACCATCTACGATGATTTCGCCCACCACCCGACCGCCATCGCCACCACCCTCGATGGTCTGCGCAAGCGTGTTGGCGAGGCCCCGGTGATTGCCGTGATCGAACCACGCTCCAACTCGATGAAGCTGGGCGCCCACCGTGACGGTTTGCCAGAGAGCGTCAACGACGCCGATCAGGTTATCTGGTACGCCCCGGCCAACCTCGGCTGGGACCTGGCGGCCACCGCCGCGCAGTGCAAGGTCCCAAGCGTAGTAGCCGACAGCCTTGACGCGATCATCGAGCGGGTCAAAGGCCAGGCCCGCCCGGGTACTCATGTGGTGATCATGAGCAACGGCGGCTTCGGCGGCCTGCACGGCAAACTGGCCGAGGCGCTGAAGTGAGCGGGCCGGAACGCATCACCCTGGCCATGACGGGCGCCTCGGGCGCCCAGTATGGCCTGCGCCTGCTCGATTGCCTGGTGCGCGAAGACCGCGAAGTGCACTTCCTGATCTCCAAGGCCGCGCAACTGGTGATGGCCACCGAGACCGACGTGGTGCTGCCGGCCAAGCCCCAGGCGATGCAGGCCTTCCTTACCGAATACACCGGCGCCGCCGATGGGCAGATCCGTGTGTACGGCAAGGAAGACTGGATGTCGCCGGTGGCCTCCGGCTCCGGTGCCCCGGCGGCGATGGTGGTGGTGCCTTGTTCCACCGGCACCTTGTCGGCTATTGCCACCGGTGCCTGCAACAACCTGATCGAGCGCGCTGCCGACGTTACCCTCAAGGAACGTCGGCAACTGATCCTGGTGCCACGCGAAGCGCCGTTTTCCACCATCCACCTGGAAAACATGCTCAAGCTGTCGCAAATGGGTGCAGTCATCCTGCCGGCGGCACCCGGCTTCTACCATCAGCCGCAGACCATCGACGACCTGGTCGACTTTGTCGTCGCGCGTATTCTCAACCTGCTGAACATTCCCCAGGACATGTTGCCGCGTTGGGGTGAGCACCACTTTGGGGTGGATGATTGAAGCGAGCGTTGGTGGGGGTGCTGGCGCTGGTGATGCTAGGGGGCTGCGCCACGGTGCGCACGCTGGATGCCGCCAAGCCCGGGGCGCCGGTGGTGTATGCCGGTACCCGGCTGGATTTGTATGTGATTAACGGCGGCTGTTGCCCGCGTGATCATTACGGGGCGGATGCACCGGCATACCCTGGGCTTGACCTGCCGGGGAGCATGTTGCTCGATACCCTGTTGCTACCGTTGTCTTTGCTGACAGCGGCCGGTGTAGGCTTCCAGGCCACCGGTGGCCTGTGATGGCCCTATCGCCGGCAAGCCAGCTCCCACAGGATATGCACTGCCCTCAAGCTTAGCGCAGTACCTGTGGGAGCTGGCTTGCCGGCGATAGGGCCATCACAGGTAACGCCTATTTTTTACCCAACCTGCGCAACTCATCCGACTCCACAACCCGTATCCCGTCCTCTTCCTCTAACGCCAGCCGCCAAAGTGCCCGCGCCAGGGTGCAAGCCTCGATCCCCCGGTATTTACCCGGTATCAGCCTGGAAAACGGCGAAACCAACTGCTCACTGAGGCGTGGCTGAATGCGTTCGCCCAGCAGCAACGACGGCCGCACGATCGTCAACTGCGGCCAGTCCTGAGCCTTCAGCGCCTCTTCCATCTCACCTTTGACCCGGTTGTAGAAAATCGACGATTTCGGGTCGGCACCCAGCGCGCTGACCACCAACAGATGCCGCGCACCCATTTCCCGGGCACGTTTGCTGAACGCCACCACCATGTCCAGGTCCACCGCACGGAACGCCGATTCGGAGCCGGCCTGCTTCAGCGTGGTGCCCAGGCAGCAATAGGCGATATCGACCCGCCCGGCCAACTGAGGAAGGAATACCGCCGGGTCGCCCACCGGGTTTTCCAGGTGCGGATGCTCGGCCAGCGGCCGGCGAGTGGGCGCCAGTACGCGGGTGATGGTGGGCTCGTTGAGCAGGCGGTCGAGCAGGTGTTCACCTGTCAGACCCGTGGCACCGGCAAGCAGGACATGCTGAGGCGTCAAATACATGATGTCTCTCCCTTGTTACACACAAGTCTAGTGGTTGCCGGGCGTTTCTGCTTGTCGCCCCGCGCTGGCCTGTGTGGCGTTACGCAACGCTTCTTCGGCTTGTTGCCGGCGCAGCTGCTGCCAGTGCTCGAGCACGGCGGGCGGCGCCCACAGCTGCGGCTCGGAGGCCTCGAAGCCTTCCCTTTGTTCTCTTTCGGCAACGCTGGTACGTGCCAGTTCAAATGCCTGTTTGAGGTCGTCGGTCTGGTTCAGCGCTTCGGCGAACAGGGCATCGCCAAAGTAGGTGAAGTCGGCTTCTTCCGAGCAACCGAAAGACACGCGGTCGGCCCGGGCCGCCGTCATGATCAGCGTGCGCTCATCCTTGAGCGGGGCGATGTAGCCCCCTGAATAGCAGGCCGAGATGACGATTACCTTGTCTCGATCCTTGAGCGGCGCCAGGGCAGTGGCCAGTTCGTCGGCGGAAAGGTCAGCCAACTGCAGGCGCGGCTGGTCGAGCACCAGTTGATGGTCCTGGCTGCCATGGCTGGTAAGGTAGATGAACACCAGGTCTTCAGGGCCGCTGCGCTCGGCCAGGGTGCGGGCGGCACGGGTAAGGTTTTCGCGAGTGGCCATGGGACGGGTGGCCATGTGGTCGCGGTGGTTGACCAAGGTCACCTGGCCACGGGCGCCAAAGCGTACCTTGAGCATGTTGCTGACATAGTCGGCTTCGCGCAGGAACACGCTCTGCTGGCCATCGCCGGCCACCACCAGGCTGTACAGCTGGATCGATGGGGCTGAGCGCGGGACACGGGCCAGCGCCTCGTCCAGCAGGCGGCCCTGATTGAGCAGGGCCAGGTCCAGTGGATCGGGCAGCAACTGGCCTTTCTGGTCGCGTACCCGCACGCCATTGACCCAGACGCCGCTTTCGACCTTGCCGCTGGCCAGGATCAATCGCCCATGCCCGTGGTAGGCATCGTTCAGGAAGCCGCCGATGTACTTGCTGCCGTCGGCCAGTTGCAGGCTGCCCTGGCCCGACAGGCGCCAGTCGGCGAACTCGCCTTTGTAATGGCTGCCATCGCTGCCCAGCAGTTCGCCTTCGCCGATCAATGAGCCATCCTTGAATTCGCCAATCCACACATCGCCATCGGCGTTTTCGTAACGGCCGCGACCTTCCAGGCGATTGTCCTTGAACTCGCCGATGTACTGCTCACCGTCAACGCTGTCATAGGTGCCGCTGCCTTGCAGCTCGCCGTTGACGAAGCGGCCACTGAACTGGTTGCCGCTGGCATCGCTGCGTACGCCGGCGCCGTTGGGTTTGCCCTTGGCGAACAGGCCCTGGTAGCGGCTGCCGTCGGCCAGTTCCAGTTCGCCCGCGCCTTCGTAGAGGTCGTCCTTGAACTGGCCACGGTAGGTCTGGTCGGCTTGCTTGAGCGTGCCTTCGCCATCGCGGCGGCCATGCTTGAAGGTGCCGGCATAGTGGCTGCCCGGCGTGGTCAGGTCGCCCAGTCCCTCGAACAGCCCCCCGGCGAACTGGCCACGGTACACCTCGCCGTTCTGGCCGTGCCATTCTCCCTGGCCGTGCCACTGGCCGTCCTTGAAGCCGCCGGCGTACCAGCTGCCGTTGGGGTAGTCGATACGGCCCTCGCCCTGCAGCAGGCCATCGACCACCTGACCCCGGTAACGCCCCCCGTCAGGCAGGCGCGCGTCCGGCGGAAGCAGCGATTCGCCATCGCCACAGGCGGCGAGCAGCAAGACCAAGGTAATGGGGAGCAGTGGACGCATGGCGAGGACCGGGCAATAGGTCTGCCGAGTATGACGCAGAATGGGATCCTGAGACAGCGAGGGCAGATGCTGGCGCATCACCTGGTGTAGGAGCGGCCTTGTGTCGCGAAAGGGCCGCAACGCGGCCCCGGCAATATTACCTGTGATGCACAGATCCTGGGGGCGCTTCGCACCCCTTTCGCGACACAAGGCCGCTCCTACAGGATCTGCGCAGCCTTTGAGGGTTTAATCAGCGCACGCCAGGCGAAACGATGATCTTCACGTTCTCCTCTTTGTTGTTCACCAGCTCCTCGAAGCCCAGTTCGACAATCTGCTCCAACCCGATCCGGCCGGTCACCAGCGGGCGAATATCCAGCCTGCCATCCGCAATGAAGGCAATCACATCGGCAAACTCGCCGTTGTACGCCAACGCTCCCAGTACCTGCTTCTCGGTGGATACCAATTCGAAGAAGTTGAACTCGCTAGGCTCTTCAAAAATGCCCACCAGCACGCACTTACCCGCCTTGCGGATGGTGTCGATGGCCAGCTTGGCCGTGTGCTTGTTGCCGATGCATTCAAAGCTCACATCGGCCCCCAGCCCGGCGGTCAGTGCGCGGATTTCCGCCAGCGCGTCGCACTGGCTGGGGTCCAGCACCACGTTGGCGCCAACCTCTTTGGCCTTGGCCTTGCGCGCCGAGGACATTTCCAGCGCAATCACTTGTGCCGCGCCCGCAGCCTTGGCGCACATGATGGTGCACAGGCCGATGGTGCCGGCACCCACCACCACGACGGTTTGCCCAAGCAGGCTGCCGGCCTTTTTCACCGCGTGCATCCCCACCGCCAGCGGTTCGATCAGTGCCCCGGCCTCTGGCGGGAAGCCTTGCGGCAAGCGGTACAGCAGGTTGGCGGGTACGTTGACCAACTCGGCAAAGGCGCCATTGTTCATCAGGCCGGTGAACGCCAGGCGTTCGCAGATGTTGTACAGGCCGTGGGTGCAGTAATAGCAAGTACCACAATGCTGGCAGGCGTCCGCTGCCACCGGGTCACCTACCGCAAAACCCTCCACGCCTTCGCCAAGCTTGGCGATCTGGCCGCAGAATTCGTGGCCGAGGATGCACTGGCCCTGGATGCCGGTCAGCGGGTGCGGTGCCTCCACCGGGATGAACACCGGGCCGGCGACGTATTCGTGCAGGTCGGAGCCGCAGATACCGCACCAGTCCACCTTGATCTGCACCCAGCCGGGTGCAGGGTCGGCTGGCAGGGGTACCTGTTCGACGCGAATATCATTACGGCCATGCCAGACGGCAGCGCGCATGTGGGTGTGGCTCAGGTCATTCATTGTTGTTCTCCAGGCTCACGGGAAAGGGCTTAGTGCTTGCGCAGGAATGCGAGCACCTGCTGGTTGACCTGCTCGGCCGCCTCCATCTGCACCATATGCCCGGCCTCTGGCAGCACCAGCACTTCGGCCTCCAGGCCCTCTGCGTGGCTGGCCGGGATAATCGCGTCCTTGCCACCCCACACCACCAGTGCCGGATGCTGCCCCAGCACGCCGCGCAGGTCGTGGCGCTGCCTGTCACCGTCGGCAATGGCGATTGCCAGCTGGCGCAAGGCGTCATCGACACCTTCCAGGCGCTTGAACTTGAGCATGTCTTCCAGCATCTGCCGGGTGACCAGTGCCGGGTCGGCGAACAGCTGCACCATCTGCGGTTTGAGGGCGTTGCGGTTCGCGGCGGCAACAAAGCCTTGCAGGTACTGCCCATTGATTGCCTCACCCAGGCCGGCACTGGCGATCAGGCTCAGGCTGGCCACCCGCTGCGGCGCCAGGCGCGCCACGTTCAGGCTGACCGCGCCACCCATGGAGTGTCCGGCCAGGTGGGCCTTGGCGATGTCCAGGTGGTCGAGCAGGGCCAGCACGGTTTCGCTCAGTTCATCCAGGTCGCCTCGTTGCAGGGCCTTGGCCGACTCGCCGTGGCCCGGCAGGTCGAGGGCGATCACGCGGCGCTCGGCGGCCAGCGCCGGGTGGTTGAACAGCCAGTTGTTGAGGTCGCCGCCAAAGCCGTGCACCAGTACCAGCGGCTTACCGCCTTCGCCCAGTTCGAACCAGCGCAACAGGCGGCCGCCCACTTCAGCCTTCTGCGGGGCTGGCCCTTGGGCCTGATCGGCGCCCCCTTCGGCGACGAACTCGGCCTGGAAGCGCTGTACCACCGCATCAATTTCGGATTCCTCGGCTTCGCCTTCCACCACCACTGCCAGCAGTGCGCCGACCGGCAGGGTTTCATCCGGTTTGGCCACCTGGCGGCGCAGTACACCACTGAACGGGGCTTCGACGCTGCTGCTGATCTTGTCGGTCTCGACGTCCAGCACCTCGTCGCCCTTGTTGATTTCGTCGCCTTCCTGCTTGAGCCAGGCGTCCACCCGGCCCTCGGTCATCGAAAGGCCCCACTTGGGCATGGTCAGGGTATGGATCTGGCTCATGCGGCACTCCTTGCAGCTTCGATCACCTTGCGCACGGCAGCCTCGATCTTCGCCGCGTCAGGGATGTACAGGTCTTCCAGGGCATCGGAGAACGGCACCGGCGTGTGCGGTGCGGTGACCATTTCGATCGGGCCCTTGAGCGCGCCGAAGGCCTTCTGCGCCACCAGCGCGCTGATGTCGGTGGCCATGGAGCAACGTGGGTTGGCTTCGTCGATCACTACCAGGCGGCCGGTTTTTTCCACGCTTTCCAGAATGCTGTCTTCGTCCAGCGGGCTGGTGGTACGCAGGTCCAGCACTTCGCAGTCGATGCCCTGGCGGGCCAGGTTGTTGGCAGCCTCCAGCGCCACATGCACCATGCGCCCGTAAGTGACCAGGGTCACATCGTCACCATCGCGCAGGAAGTTGGCCTCGCCGAACGGCACGGTGTACACCTCTTCCGGCACCTCGCCCTGCATGCTGTACAGCAGCTTGTGCTCGCAGAAGATCACCGGGTCGTTGTCGCGGATCGCCTGGATCAACAGGCCTTTGGCATCGTAAGGCGAGGATGGGCACACCACTTTCAGGCCCGGGATGTGCGTCCACAGCGAGGTGAGCATCTGCGAGTGCTGGGCCGCCGCACGCAGGCCGGCGCCATACATGGTGCGCATCACCAGCGGGGTGACTGCCTTGCCGCCGAACATGTAGCGGAACTTGGCGGCCTGGTTGAGGATCTGGTCCAGGCAGCAGCCGGCGAAGTCGACGAACATCAGCTCGCACACCGGGCGCAGGCCCTGGGTGGCGGCACCGACGGCGGCGCCGACATAGCCGATTTCCGACAGCGGCGCGTCCAGCACGCGGCCGGGAAACTGGTGGTACAGGCCTTTGGTCACGCCCAGCACGCCACCCCAGGCGTCATCCTCGCCGGGGGCGCCGGCACCGCCGGCCACGTCTTCGCCAATGATGAACACGGTGTTGTCGCGGCGCATTTCCTGGGCCAGGGCTTCGTTGATGGCCTGCTGGTAGCTGATCTTTCTTGCCATGGTGGTTCTCCTGTTGTTCTTGTAATCCGCGGCTCAGGGGTAGGCGACGTAGACGTCGGTGAGCAGATCGGCGGGCTGCGGCTTGGGATCGGACTTGGCGCGGCGTACGGCGTCCTCGATCAGGTCTTCGATGCGGGCGTCGATGGCGTCCAGTTGCTCGGCAGTGAGCAGGCCGGCACGGGTGGTCTTGTTGCGGAACTGCATCAGGCAATCGCGGGATTCGCGCAGGTTCTTCACTTCATCCGGGGCGCGGTAGGTTTGTGCATCGCCTTCGAAGTGGCCGTAGTAGCGGCTGAGCTTGACCTCGATCAGCGACGGGCCTTGCCCGGAGCGTGCGCGTTCGATGGCTGCGCCAGCGGCCTCGTACACCGCAAAGAAGTCGAAGCCGTCGATGGTGACACCCGGCATGCCGAAACCGGCGGCGCGGTCGGCAATATGGTCACAGGCAACGGACCAATTGGAGGCGGTGGCTTCGGCGTAGCCGTTGTTCTCGGCCACGAAGATGCAGGGCAGGTTCATGATCGACGCCATGTTCATGGCCTCGAACACCGCACCTTCGTTGGAGGCGCCATCGCCGAAGAAGGCCACCGATACATCGTCACGGCCTTTGATCTTGGCGGCCAGCGCTGCCCCGGCTACCAGCGGGGCGCCAGCGCCGACGATGCCGTTGGCGCCGAGCATGCCTTTCTCCAGGTCGGCAATGTGCATCGAGCCGCCCTTGCCGCCACATACGCCGGTCTTCTTGCCGTAGATCTCGGCCATCATGCCGTACACGTCCACGCCCTTGGCGATGCAGTGGCCATGACCACGGTGGGTCGAGGCAATGCAGTCACTGTCGCGCAAGTGGGCCATGACCCCGGCGGCCGAGGCCTCTTCGCCAGCGTACAGGTGGACGAAGCCTGGGATCTCGCCGGTGGCGAATTCCACATGCAGGCGCTCTTCGAAGGCACGGATGGTGCGCATCACTTCATAGGCATGCAGCAGTTGTTCGGTACTCAGTTGATTGGACATCTTGTTGTTCTCCAGGGTTGTCTCAACGCGGGGATGCAGGGTGCAGCCGGTGGCCGCGCGGGACGGCCAGCAGGTGGTGGCGGGCGGCATGCGCCAGTACGGCCTCGACATCCACGCTTAGCGGGCCTTGGTGGTCGAGGGTGATGGTGGGGGTGTCGTGCTCGGCGAATTCGATCTCGCGTTCGCCGTCCAGGGCCAGGGTACCGCTGGTCAGGCTCAGGTGATGGGCAACGCCAGGTGTCAGCGGGCCGCTGGCGGTGATGCCGCAGGCTTGCAGCAGGCCGGGGGCCAGCGGCGCGAGCAATGCTTGTTCGGCGCCGGGGTTCAGGCGCACCCAGGCGCCGTGTGGGTCTTGGCGTGACACTGGGCACCACAGGCCGCACAGGGCCGACAGGCCGATGGCATGGGGTTCGGCAAAGCAGGCGAAGACTTCGCACAGGTCCTCGCTGCGGCTGAGCGCACGGGCGCCGATGAAGCGCTGTGGCGACACGGCCACTTCGACCAAGGCCCATTCGGCCAGCTGTTGCTCGGGCACTTTTACCAGCAGGCGCTTGTTACGGCGCAGGCCGATGCTGGCGGGCACCAGGCCGCTGGCGAACAGGCCACCGGCAAGGCCAGCGCTGGTGGCTTCGCGCAGTTCGGGGAACGCATTGTTGGTGCCGGTGGACAACGTCAGCAGCGGTACGTCACCGGCCTCGGCAGCGACCGCCTTGTGGGTGCCATCGCCACCGAGTACGGCGATCATCGCCACGCCGCGCTCGACCATGCACCGGGTGGCCAGGCGGGTGTCGGCAACGGTCTGGGTCAGCGGCAGGTCGAGTATTTCGAGGGCAGGCCAGTGCTGGTCACGGGCGCCCGGGCCCTGGCTGGCCTTGAGCACGGCAGCGGCGATGCCGGTCATGTCGCTGGGCAGCAGCACTTGGCCGATGCCGGTGGCACCGAAGGCCGCCAGCAGGCGCTGGATGGCCGAGGCCTTGTCGGTGCTGGAATAGAGCCCGGCGTTGGCGGTCAGGCGGCGCAGGTCGCGGCCAGAGGCAGGGTTGGCAATGATCCCGACAATCGGGGCGGGTCGCGGCATGGCGCACCTCGTATTTTTGTTTGCCAAGGCAGGAGCAAGCGCGGTGCCAGCTTTCTTTTATTTGGCTGAAGTGGCCGGGATAGAGGGCTTTGATTGCGTTCTGGCATGCCTGTGCCACGGGGCTGGCGAGACGCCGGGTGCCAGCGCCAGGCCGGCATTGCCGAGACGCTGAGACGCGGCGTCTCAAGCCAGCCGGTAATCACACAGTGCTTGTCGGGGCATGCCCAGAGGCGCTTAATGGCCGGACAACGATAAAAACAGCAACGAGAACCGGAGGGCCTGAATGCTTGCCGCGAACTCCCGAGCCCATGTCGACTGCGTCAGCAGGGTGTTGAAGAATGCCGACCGCCTGCCACAGGCGCCGGTGCCACCGCTGATCCTCGACTCCTGGCGCCGTTCCATGGAGCTGCACCGCCTCGACCCCGGGTCCCAGCAGGGGCCGCGTATCCTTTCTCAAAGCCTGCTCAACGAGTGCCGCGAACGCGCCGAGCTGTTCCTGCGCATCGCCAGCGATGCTGTGGCACGCCTGCACGAGCGGGTACGCGGTGCTGACTACTGCGTACTGCTGACCGATGCCCAGGGGCGCACCATCGATTACCGGGTCGAGTCGGCCATCCGCAACGACTGCCGCAAGGCCGGGCTGTACCTGGGCACCTGCTGGTCGGAAGGTGAGGAGGGTACCTGCGGCGTGGCGGCGGTGTTGACCGCCAAGGCCCCGGTCACCGTGCACAAGCGGGACCACTTTCGCGCAGCGTTCATCGGCCTGACTTGCACGGCGGCGCCGGTATTCGACCCGCTGGGCGAATTGTTGGGCGTGGTGGATGTGTCAGCCTTGCAGTCGCCAGATGACCGCCGTAGCCAGCATCTGATCCGCCAACTGGTGGAGCAGACCGCCCGCGAGATCGAAAACGCCTTTTTCATGCACAGTGCCCAGGGCCACTGGGTGATGCGCGCCCACGGCACGCCAGGTTATGTGGAAAGCCAGCCGGACTACCTGCTGGCCTGGGATGCCGATGGCCGCCTGCAGGCGATCAACAGCCTGGCGCGGCAACGGCTGGTGGAGCGCCTGGGGCGCTTGCCCGAGCATATCGGTGAGCTGTTCGACATCGACCAGCTACGCCGGGTGAGCGCGTCGTCGGCCCAGCGCCTGCCGGGTCTGGGGGGGCTGTATGGTCGGGTCAGCGCACCACGGCAACGCCAGCGCGCGCAGCCGTTGCGCCAGGCCCAGGACGCACGCATCGAACAGCACCTGCGCTTGGCCACGCGGGTCAAGGACTGCAATCTGGCGGTACTGGTGCAAGGGGAGACCGGGGCTGGCAAAGAAGTGTTCGCCCGCCAACTGCACCAGCAAAGCCAGCGCCGGGATGGCCCGTTCGTCACGCTGAACTGTGCGGCCATTCCGGAAAGCCTGATCGAGAGCGAGCTGTTCGGTTACGTGGCCGGGGCCTTTACTGGGGCTTCCAGCAAAGGCATGCAAGGGCTGTTGCAGCAGGCCGATGGCGGCACGCTGTTCCTCGATGAAATCGGCGACATGCCGCTGAACCTGCAAACGCGCTTGTTACGGGTGCTGGCCGAGGGTGAAGTGGCGCCGTTGGGCGCCGCGCGGCGTGAGCGTGTGGACATCCAGGTGATCTGCGCCACCCATCGCGACCTGGCCACGATGGTTGAGGACGGGCGTTTTCGTGAAGACCTGTACTTCCGCCTGGCCAATGCCCGCTTCGAGCTGCCGCCGCTGCGGGAGCGTGAGGATCGGTTGGGGTTGATTCATCAACTGCTGGCCGAGGAGGCCGATGCATGTGCTGTCGAGGTGGTGTTGGCAGATGATGCGCTGCAAGCATTGCTGGTTTACCGTTGGCCGGGAAACTTGCGCCAGCTGCGGCAGGTGTTGCGCTATGCCTGCGCGGTGAGTGAAGGCGGGCAGGTGCAATTGCAGGACTTGCCGCAAGAGGTGCGCGGTGAAGCGGTGTCTTCGCCTGAAAGCAGCGTGTCTTGCCCGGCCCGGCAGTTGTTGCTGGATGCACTGATTCGCCATCGCTGGAAACCGGCCGATGCGGCGCGGGCATTGGGGATATCGCGGGCGACGCTGTATCGGCGGGTGCATGAGCACCGCATCGAAATGCCACGCATGAAGGGGTAAGCCTTCAGGCCCTGGCAGGCATAAAAAACCCCGGCGCAAGGCCGGGGTTTTTGTACATCACACTACTCGATCACTGCTCGTTGGCCAGCTTGTGTTCGAGGTAATGAATGTTGACGCCGCCTTTGCAGAAACCTTCATCACGCACCAGGTCGCGGTGCAGCGGGATGTTGGTCTTGATGCCGTCGACGACGATCTCGTCCAGGGCATTGCGCATGCGCGCCATGGCTTCGTCGCGGTCCTTGCCGTAGGTGATCAGCTTGCCGATCAGCGAGTCGTAGTTCGGCGGAACCGAATAACCGCTGTACAGGTGCGAATCGACGCGTACGCCGTTGCCGCCTGGTGCGTGGAAGTGCTTCACCTTGCCTGGGCTCGGGATGAACTTCTTCGGGTCTTCGGCGTTGATACGGCATTCCAGCGAGTGGCCACGAATCACCACGTCTTCCTGGCGGAACGACAGCTTGTTGCCAGCGGCGATGCTCAGCATCTCCTTGACGATGTCGATACCGGTCACCATCTCGGACACCGGGTGCTCAACCTGCACGCGGGTGTTCATCTCGATGAAGTAGAAGCGGCCGTTTTCGTACAGGAACTCGAACGTACCTGCACCACGGTAGCCGATCTCGATGCACGCATCGACGCAGCGCTTGAACACTTCCTGACGGGCTTTCTCGTCGATGCCCGGGGCTGGTGCTTCTTCCAGTACCTTCTGGTGACGGCGCTGCAGCGAGCAGTCACGGTCGCCCAGGTGAATGGCGTTGCCCTGGCCGTCGGACAGTACCTGCACTTCCACGTGGCGTGGGTTGGTCAGGAACTTCTCCAGGTACACCATCGGGTTGCCGAAGGCTGCACCGGCTTCGGTACGGGTGAGCTTGGCCGAGGCAATCAGGTCCTCTTCCTTGTGCACCACGCGCATGCCGCGACCACCACCACCACCGGCGGCCTTGATGATCACCGGGTAGCCGACGTCACGGGCAATCGCCAGGGCGACTTCTTCGTCTTCCGGCAGCGGGCCATCGGAGCCCGGTACGGTCGGTACGCCCGACTTGATCATCGCGTCCTTGGCCGAAACCTTGTCGCCCATCAGGCGAATGGTGTCGGCTTTCGGGCCGATGAAGGCGAAACCGGATTTTTCAACCTGCTCGGCGAAGTCGGCGTTTTCTGCCAGGAAGCCGTAGCCCGGGTGAATCGCGGTGGCGCCGGTGACTTCGGCGGCAGCGATGATTGCCGGGATATGCAGGTAGGAATCCTTGGACGATGCAGGACCGATGCAGACCGACTCGTCTGCCAGGCCCAGGTGCATCAGTTCACGGTCGGCGGTGGAGTGCACAGCGACGGTTTTGATGCCCAGCTCTTTGCAGGCACGCAGGATCCGCAGGGCAATTTCCCCGCGGTTGGCGATCAGGACTTTTTCGAGCTTCCCAGACATCGTTGGCTCTCCGCGATTCAAACGACGGTGAACAGCGGCTGGTCGAACTCAACCGGCTGGCCGTCTTCTACCAGGATGGCGTCGATGACACCGCCAACATCGGCTTCGATGTGGTTCATCATCTTCATGGCTTCGACGATGCACAGGGTGTCGCCTTTCTTCACGGTCTGGCCCACTTCAGCGAAGTTTGGCGAGGTTGGCGAAGGCTTGCGGTAGAAGGTACCGACCATTGGCGAGCGGATTACGGTGCCTTTCAGGGCTGGTGCAGCAGCGCCAGCTTCGGCAGCCGGGGCAGCGGCAGCGGCAGCGGCGACCGGAGCAGCAACAGGTGCGGCAGCCATCGGTGCTGGTGCGTAGAACTGTTGGGCAGCCGGGGTTTTGCTGTGACGGCTGATACGGACCGACTCTTCGCCTTCCTTGATCTCCAGTTCGTCGATGCCAGACTCTTCCAGCAGCTCGATCAGTTTCTTGACTTTACGGATATCCATTAATCATCAACTCCCAAAGGTTCGGTCAGGGGGCGAAATACAAAAAAACGTAACTGAACGTTTCTCTAGAACCCTGGCCCACTGAGGCCAGGGTTTTCATCATTTGGGCTGTGCGTTGGCAGCCAGTTGTTCCAGCGCGGACTCCAGGGCCAGGCGATAACCGCTGGCGCCCAGGCCGCAGATCACTCCTACGGCAACATCGGAAAAGTAGGAGTGGTGGCGGAACGGTTCGCGTTTGTGCACGTTGGACAGGTGCACTTCGATGAATGGGATGCTCACTGCAAGCAATGCGTCACGTAATGCGACGCTTGTGTGGGTGAAAGCAGCCGGATTGATCAGGATGAAGTCCACACCCTCGTTGCGTGCGGCGTGAATACGATCGATCAGTTCGTACTCGGCATTGCTCTGCAGGTATTGCAAATGGTGGCCTGCGGCGCGGGCACGTTGCTCCAGGTCCTGGTTGATCTGGGCCAGGGTCACGGCGCCGTAGTGGCCTGGCTCGCGGGTGCCGAGCAGGTTGAGGTTGGGGCCGTGGAGCACCAGTAGCGTTGCCATCTGCGGATTCCTTGGATTTGTAGGGCAATTCGACACAGCGCGGCGAGTGTGCCGCAAAGCGACGGCAGGTGTCCAGTTCCCGGCAGTAGCCAGCACGATGTCCGAGATTCGCGCGAAGTATGTGACCAAATAATTAAATCTGGTCACCTATTTCAGGATTTTTCCCGGCACGGGGGAAGTTATAGACCGACTTTGCCGCGCACGCGTGTCAGAATTTGCGCAAATTCACCGGCGTTTATCTCGCCAATCACCCGATCGGCGGTCATTTCGCTGCCGTTCGCGGCAAAGAAGAGCAAGGCGGGGGGGCCGAACAGCTGATAGCGGTCGAGCAGCGTGCGTTGCTCGGCATTGCTCTCGGTGATGTCGAAACGCAGCAACTTGAAGCCGGTCAGCTGCGTTTGCACCTGAGGCGCGTTCAGCACTTCATGCTCGATCACCTTGCAGCTGATGCACCAGTCGGCGTACCAGTCCAGCAGCACGGGCTGGCCGGCCGCCTTGGCCTGGGCCAGAGCCGCGTCCAGTGCAGCGGGGGTGGTGATGGTTTGCCAGGCATCCGCCTTTGCCGCCGTGCTGTTGCTGCTGGCCGCCAGTGTTGCAACCGGCAGCGGGCGCAGCGGGTCGCCTTGGCCACTCAGCGCGCCATACCAGCACGCCAGGGCGTAGACCAGCAAGCCCAGGCCCAGCAGTTGGGCCAGGCGCTGGCGTGCGCTTTTTACGACGAACTCCAGGGCGCCGAGGAACAGCGCCACGCCAGCGGCGAGGAAACCGACCAGCAGCAAGGTTACCGGGCCCGGCAGCACGCGGCTGAGCAAGCCGATGGCCAGCCCCAGCAGCAGGACACCGATGGCGTTTTTCACGGTATTCATCCAAGGGCCGCTTTTTGGCAGCCAGGCTGCGCCACCGGTGGCTACCAACAGCAATGGCGCGCCCATGCCGAGGCCCAGGGCAAACAGCTTGAGCGCGCCGCCCACGGCATCCCCGCTGGCGCTGATGTACAGCAGGGCACCGGCCAAGGGGGCGGACACGCACGGCGAAACCAGCAGGCTGGAAAGCACGCCGAGCACGGCCGCGCCGAGCAGCGAGCCACCCCGGGTGTGGTTGGCGACGTTGTTCAGGCGGTTGCTCAGGGCCTGCGGCAGCTTGAGTTCGAACAGGCCGAACATGGCCAGGGCGAACACCACGAAGAACAGCGCGAACGGCACCAGCACCCAGGCCGATTGCAGACGGGCCTGCAGGTTAAGGCCGGCACCGAACAGGCCCATCAGCGCGCCGAGTACGGCGAAGCTGGCCGCCATCGGCAGCACGTAGGCCAGCGATAGTGCCAGCCCCCGCAGGCCGCCGACCTGGCCACGCAGCACCACGCCAGACAGGATCGGCAGCATCGGCAGCACGCACGGGGTGAAGGTCAGGCCGACCCCGGCAAGGAAGAACAGCAGCAGTGATTTCCAGTTCCAGGCATGTTCGGCAGCACCCGGCGTATTTGCGCCGCTTTCGCCATCGATGCTCAGGCGCTCGGTTTCCGGTGGGTAGCACAGGCCCTTGTCGGCGCAGCCTTGGTAGCCCACAAGCAGGGTGAAGGCGCGCGGGTCGGTGCGCGGCAGTTCGATGTCGACCACGCCGTGGTACACCTCGACGTCGCCGAAGAATTCATCGTGCTTGGCCTCGCCCTTGGGGATGTTGGGCGTACCCAGGGCAATGTCGGCCGGCTCGGTGCGGAACTGGAAGCGGTGGCGGTAAAGGTAGTAGCCCTCGGTGGCGACGAAGCGCAGCTTGAGGGTGTGCGCATCGGCCTGGATCAGGCTGAGCTTGAAGGCTTCATGCACCGGCAGGAAGTCGGCGTTATTGGACAGCGAAGCGGCCCCGAGGGTGGCGCTGGGGCGGTTGTCGAGCAGGCCCGTGGCGAAGGCAGGGCTGGCCAGCAGCAGGAACAGCAGGAAAAACAGGCGGCGCATGGCGGACTCGCGAGGTGGAACGTGCCGGGCATGATAGCGGAGTTGGTGGGGGATGGGGCCAGCAGTGCTAGCCATGACATTTTCAGCGCCTTTGAGACCGAGCGCCGCCCGCGCGGCGCATCGCGAGCAAGCTCGCTCCTACATTTGTTTCGGGCCAGTATCGCCTGCCCCAACGCGCGCGACCGCCTTGTTTGTACGCCGCGATATCGAGACATGCGTAAGGCGTTCGCGCGCAAATCTCACAGGAATAATTGGCCCGAAACAAATGTAGGAGCGAGCTTGCTCGCGATGCGCCGCGCGGGCGGAGCTCGATCCCACAGGCGCTGAAAGGCTCAGATCAAACCCTGAAAGCCCCCACCGCCCGGTTCAGCTCACCGCCCAGGCTCAGCAACTGCTCCCCTTGCTCACGCCCCTCGCCAATGCGCTGAAGGTTGTCCTCACCCAACTCATGAATCCGTTCGCTGTGGTCGCGAATCTCACTCACCGCGCCGCTCTGCTGCGCCGTGACATCGGCAATCCGCACGGCGGTATCCGAGATGGTGCGAATGGCACAGACAATCTCGTCCAGCGCGCCATCCGCCGCTTGGGCCTGGTTGGCTGTGGCCTCGGCATGCTCAAGCTGCGCACGCATGCCCGCCACCGAACTTCTCGCGGCTTGCTGCAGGCGGTCGATCAGGGCCTGAATCTCGCCGGTAGCCCCCGTGGTGCGTTGCGCCAGCGAGCGCACTTCGTCGGCTACCACGGCAAAACCACGGCCCATCTCACCCGCACGCGCCGCTTCGATGGCGGCGTTCAGCGCCAGCAGGTTGGTTTGCTCGGCAATCGAGCGGATCACCGTCAGCACCCCGCCGATGGTGGCCGACTCTTCCGCCAGTTGTTCGATCATGCGGGCGTTGCCTTGCACTTCATCAACCAGCTCACGCAAGCCCGACAAGCTTTGGCCAATCACCGCCTGGCCCTGTTCCACTGCACGCCCGGCATCGCGGCTGGCATCGGCGGCAGCGCTGGCATCACCTGCTACTTGCTGGATGGTCGCCTCCAGTTCGCCCAAGGCATCGCGGATCTGTCCGGTGTCGCCGGCCTGGCGTTCGGCACCGTCGTGCAGGGCAGCGCTCATGCCGGCCAGCGCGTGGCTGCTGCCCGCCACTTGCTCGGCGTTGTGGCGGATGGTGCCGACCAGTTCCACCAGGTACTGGCGCAGGCGGTTGAGCGACTCCTGGATATCGTGCAGTTCGCGGTTGGTCTTGCCCAGGCCGATTGGCTGCGCGAAGTCGCCCTCGGCCCACCGCGACAGGGCGGGTGCCAGGCCGGTGAGGGTGCGCGTCAGCCGGCGCTGCAGGGTGTCGATCAACAAGGCGATCAGCAGGATCAAGCCAATCATCAAACCCTGGATGATGCGCACCTCGGCGGCAATTTTCGCATGCTGGCCACGCACTTCGGGTTCCAATACTGCGATGGCTAGCTGCACGGCCTCCAGGCGTTGATTAGTGCTGGCGGCCAGGGCGCCGCGGCGTTCGATCTGTTCGCGGGTACGCTGCAATTCAGCCGGGTAGCGGCTCAGCAGGCTTTGCAGTTCACGCTTCAGGCCAACCGCGATGTCTTCCTGCTGGGCATTGGCCTGGGTCTCAAGGCCCATCATCGCGGCGAAGTCGTCGGCACCGGACTCGGCGGCGCGGGTTACGCCAAGCAAGGGCAAGGCATCGATGGCTTGAGCCTGGGCGCGGATCAGTTGCAGCTCGCGTTCCACCTCGTCGGCAAGCTCCGGGCGGCCGCTGTTGACCAGTTTGTCCCGGGCCAGCGAAAGGCGGCTCAGGTGCACAGTGGCATCGAGCAATGGCAACAGGTAGCGGTTGGCATCGGCGTTGCCGCTGTCGCGAGCGTAGCCGGCCAGTTGTTCGACGTTGGCTCCCAGCTCCCGCTCGGCCTGCAGCAGCAGGGCTTGTGGGTCGCCGGCCAGTTTGCCAGCGGCCAGCAGCTCATTGGCGGTGAAGGCCTGCAGGCTGTCCAGGCTTGGGCGTAATGTGTCGGCCAGCTCAACGGGCCAGTCGGCCAGGGCGGCCTGCAGCTGCTGGTTGGCCTCCATGGCGGCGGCATGGCGCAGGGCGTCGCCGTTGGCCAGGTACGCCTGGATGTTGCGTGCCGCCAGGTTCTGAAACTGCTGGGACAGGCCCAGGTAGCGCTCCATCATCTGGTAGGGGCGCTCGAGGGCGCGCTGCGACCACCACAAGGTGGCGCCCAAGGCGAGGCACACGGTCACCAGCAACAGGGTGTTGAAATTGGTCAGCCACTTCAGGCGCATAGCCGCGAACTTCCTGCGCAGGGGGGGTAGAGGTAGGCGCCTGAAGTTATTGCGATTTTGTGACCGGGTGATGACGACAAGGGGCTGGCGTCAGAAAAAAGTGGCACAGTGCCTGTACTGGTGAAACTGCTCAGGGTTCTACACGCACTACACAGTTGCGCCCGGCATGCTTGGCCCGGTACAGCGCCTCGTCCGCCGCACTGGCCATGGTCAGCGCATCGAGCCCGTCATCCAGCTGCACCACCCCTGCACTGAACGTGCACTGCAAATCCCGGGGTTGCGCCGGGTAGAGAATCTCGGCAAAGCGCCGGCGGATTTCGTCCAGCACCTTGTGTGCTGCGTCCAACGCGGTGTTGGGCATGACAATGGCGAACTCCTCGCCGCCGTAGCGACCGATGAAGTCGGTCTTGCGCAAACGCTGCTTGAGAAACAGGGCCAGGCTCTTGATCACCCGGTCGCCCATGGGGTGGCCATGGCGGTCGTTGATCTTCTTGAAATGGTCGATGTCGAGCATGGCAAAGCTCAACGGTTGCTGTTCACGGCGGGCGCGGAAGCTGCAGTCTTCCAGCAGTTGCAGGATGTGGGTGTGGTTGTACAGCCCGGTCAGGCTGTCGCGCACCATGCGCGCCTTCAGGTGCCGGGCACGGGCGGCGCGGTTGCGCACGGTGGTGATCAGGTGGCGTGAGCGAAACGGTTTGGTCAGGAAGTCATCACCGCCTTCGCTCATGGCGTCCAGCTGTTTGTCCAGGTCGTCTTCGGCAGACAGGTAGATGATCGGCACGCTCACGTAGCGGTCGCTGTGGCGAATCACCTTGGCCAGCTCCGGGCCGGTACAGGCTGGCATGTACAGGTCGAGAATGATCAGGTCGGGCTGGAAGTCGGCAAGCTCCGCCATGGTACGGATCGGGTCGGTCAGGCTGCGGGTTACCATACCGGCACCGGCCAGCACGCGCTCGGTGTACAGGGCCTGGGTGCGTGAGTCGTCGATGATCAGCACGCGCAGCGGGTCTTGCTGGGTGATGTGGGTCAGCAGTTCGACTTTTTCCAGCAGGCTGGAAGCCTCCAGGCTGCCGGTGAGAAAATCCTGGCCACCCGCGCGCACGGCGGCCAGGCGGGTCGGGGTGTCGGCTTCGTGGTGGCTGAAGAACAGCAGCGGAACAGGTTGCGCCAGCGCCTGCTGCACCTGGGCGGCCAGCAGCAAGCCTTGGCCGGCGCCGGTGAAGTCGACGTCCATGATGATGGCCGAGGGTGAGTATTCGCTGATCGAGGCGCAGAGCGCCACAGCGCTGGGCAGCGCTTGCACCACCAGGCCGAAGAATTCCAGCTGCTGGGCCAGGCGCTGGGCACGCTCGTGGTCCTGCAGCAGGATGTACACCGGCTTGCGCAGGGGCGGCAGCAGCACCTGGTCGAGCGGATCATCCTTGCGCAGGCCGCTACGCGTCAGCTGTTGGGCGGGGCACTGCGGGCTCGGCTCGACTGCTTTGCTCATGTCCTGGCTACTTATAGGTTGGGGTGTGCAGGGGCAATGATGGCTCTATGCTAGCAGCTCTTTCCGAATACGTGAGTGCCCTGCATCAACAAAGCGGCCAGAACGAATATTCAGTTGCTGACCGATTGGTCGCTTATGCGTACGGTGGTGTCTGCTTTATAGTGCTGCCACACGGGCTTGCCGTGGCACCCTGGCGCAGGCCTGTGGTCCAAGCCCCTGAACCGTCGTGACTGATTAAGGACAAAGCCATGCTGGACTGGAAAAACCGCGAGGCCAAAGCCGAGCCCCGCGAGCGTGTCGATGGCCGCGGCGCTGCTGCCCGTAGCTACCTTGGCGGCCTTTGGAGCCGTGCCCTGGGGACCCTGATCGGGTTGTACCTGCTGGTGTGTATCGGCCTGGGCTGGTACTGGAGCCAGGAGCCTGCGCTGTTCCCGGTGCAGCAGAATGCCCAGGCCGCTGCCGAGCGCACCGGCCAGCAGATGGTGGTGGGTTATACCACCCTCGAAACCCTCAAGACCGTGGCCGGCACCCTGCTGAACAAGCCGGGCGGCTACATTTCCAACGACCGCTTCCCGCCCGGGCTGTGGATGGACAACATGCCGAGCTGGGAATACGGCGTGCTGGTCCAGGTACGCGACCTGTCCCGCGCCCTGCGCAAGGACTTTGCCCGTTCGCAGTCGCAGTCCACCGAGGACGCCGACCTGGCCAAGGCCGAGCCGCGCTTCAACTTTGACAACAAGAGCTGGATCCTGCCATCGAGCGAGTCGGAGTTCGAAGAGGGCATCAAGTCGCTGGCCCGCTACCAGACCCGTCTGGCTGCCGGCGACAAGGGCGCGATCTTCTACACCCGTGCCGACAACCTGAACAACTGGCTGGGTGACGTGGCTACCCGCCTGGGCTCGCTGTCGCAGCGCCTGTCGGCCAGCGTTGGCCGGGTGAAGCTGAACACCACGCTGAAGACCGAGTCGGTGGTTGCCGGCCAGGCGCCGCAGGTGGACGAAGAGCTGGTGGAAACCCCATGGCTGCAGATCGACAACGTGTTCTACGAAGCCCGTGGCCAGGCCTGGGCGCTGTCGCACCTGCTGCGCGCCATCGAGGTGGACTTTGCCGACGTGCTGGCGAAGAAGAACGCCACGGTCAGCGTGCGTCAGATCATTCGTGAGCTGGAAGCCTCGCAAGAGCCGCTGTGGAGCCCGATGGTGCTCAACGGCAGTGGCTTCGGCATGTGGGCCAACCACTCGCTGGTCATGGCCAACTACATTTCCCGGGCTAACGCTGCGGTCATCGACCTGCGTCAGCTGCTGTCGCAGGGTTGATAATGGCCATCAGCCCAAACGAGGCCGCCCACCGGGCGGCTTCCGACCGCGAACAGGTCACCTGGGTGGACGAAGCCGACCAGGTGCTGGGGGCGTTGCCGCGTGCTGAACTGCGCGAGCGGGGTTTGATCGGGCGTTGCACGTTCATTCTGCTGTTCAACAGCGCCGGTGAGTTGTGCGTGCACCGGCGGACCTTGAGCAAAGCGCTGTACCCGGGGTACTGGGATGTGGCGGCGGGCGGCATGGTGACAGCCGGTGAGGGTTATGCCGAATCGGCGGCGCGTGAGCTGGCCGAGGAGTTGGGGATTGAAGGGGTGGAACTGCGGTTTCACGAGCGGTTCTATTTTGACCAGCCCGACAACCGGTTGTGGTGTGCGGTGTATTCAGCGGTGTCGGATGCGCCGTTGCGCTTGCAGCCGGAAGAGGTGATCGAGGCGCGCTTTGTCAGCCTTGAGTTGGCTGAAGAGGAAAGCCTGACGAAGCCTTACTGCCCGGACTCCTTGGCGGCGCTACAGCGCTACAAGGCCAGCCTGAAGTAAAGTTGGGGCTGAAAAGCAGCCCCATTGGCCGGATGGTCGCAAAACATTCGCAAAATGCCGCAATCCAGTACTTAGCAACCGCCCCATTTATCGTTAAACTGCGCGCCCTTTTCGGGCTGTCGCAGGATCTTGCGGCAGTAGCGCCGCCCCTGCCAGAGTGGGGCTTCGCGGTCGGCCTCTACCCCAAGGCACGACCAGTTTTTGTCCTCAGCACAGAGGAACAAAAGTGGCCAAGAAAGCTTCTTCCTTTTCCGCCCTTGGCGGTCTCGTGTACTCCACCGATGCCGGTCGACACTGCCCCGACTGTGGCCAGCCGGTGGACGCCTGCATCTGCAAGCAACAAATCATCCCCGAAGGCGACGGCATTGCCCGTGTGCGCCGTGAGAGCAAAGGCCGTGGCGGCAAGACCGTGACCACCGTCACCGGCGTGCCGCTGCCGCTCGACCAGCTCAAGGAGCTGGCGACCACGCTCAAGCGCCGCTGTGGTACCGGTGGCGCCCTGAAGGACGGGGTGATCGAGATCCAGGGCGACCATGTCGAGCTGTTGATCGGCGAGCTGACCAAACAGGGTTTCAAGGCGAAAAAGTCCGGCGGCTGAGGCCATCGCGCGATTTTTTGCCCAGCGCTTTCTAAACTCGTTCCCGTGGTCAAGGTCTATGCCTGAGCACGGATGAATCGTCATTTTCAGCTTTTACACTCGCTCCGCTGCCTGCGGGGCAGTGTCTTCGACTTATCTATAGGGGACTTGAATGTCCGTACGACGCACACGCAAAGACGATGGTAGCCAATGGACCGTGGCCGACAGCCGCAGTGTTTATGGCATCCGCCATTGGGGCGCTGGTTATTTCGCCATCAATGAAGCCGGGCGCGTCGAAGTGCGCCCCAACGGTCCCAAGAGCGCGCCGATCGACCTGTTCGAGCAGGTCGACGAACTGCGCCAGAGCGGCCTGTCGCTGCCACTGTTGGTACGCTTCCCCGACATTCTGCAGGACCGCGTTCGCCAGCTGACCGGCGCGTTCGACGCCAACATCGCGCGCCTGGAATACCAGAGCAAGTACACCGCGCTGTACCCGATCAAGGTCAACCAGCAAGAAGCCGTGGTGGAAAACATCATCGCCACGCAGAACGTGTCGATTGGCCTGGAAGCCGGCTCCAAGCCCGAGCTGCTGGCCGTGCTGGCGCTGGCGCCAAAGGGCGGCACCATCGTCTGCAACGGCTACAAGGACCGCGAGTTCATCCGCTTGGCACTGATGGGCCAGAAGCTGGGCCACAACGTGTTCATCGTCATCGAGAAAGAGTCGGAAGTGGCTCTGGTGATCGAAGAAGCCGCCGAGCTCAAGGTGAAACCCCAGGTCGGCCTGCGCGTGCGCCTGTCGTCGCTGGCTTCGAGCAAGTGGGCCGACACCGGTGGTGAAAAGTCCAAGTTCGGTTTGTCTGCCGCCCAGTTGCTCTCCGTGGTACAGCGCTTCCGCGATGCGGGCCTGGACCAGGGCATCCGCCTGCTGCACTTCCACATGGGCTCGCAGATCGCCAACCTGGCCGACTACCAGCACGGCTTCAAGGAAGCCATCCGTTACTACGGCGAGCTGCGTGCGCTGGGCCTGCCGGTTGACCACATCGACGTGGGCGGTGGCCTGGGCGTGGACTACGACGGTACCCACTCGCGCAATGCCAGCTCCATCAACTACGACATGGACGACTATGCCGGCGTGGTAGTGGGCATGCTCAAGGAGTTCTGCGACGCGCAGGGCCTGCCGCACCCGCACATCTTCTCCGAGAGTGGCCGTTCGTTGACTGCGCATCACGCCATGTTGGTGATTCAGGTCACCGACGTCGAGAAACACAACGACGACGTGCCGACCATCGAGAACAAGGAAGCCCTGCCCGAGACCGTGCAGTGGCTGGTCGACCTGCTGGGCCCGACCGACATCGAGATGGTGACCGAGACATACTGGCGCGCCACCCACTACATGGGTGACGTGGCGGCGCAGTATGCCGATGGCAAGATCACCCTGGGCGAGAAAGCGCTGGCCGAGCAGTGCTACTTTGCCGTGTGCCGCCGCCTGCACAACTCGCTCAAGGCCCGCCAGCGCTCGCACCGCCAGGTACTGGACGAGCTGAACGACAAGCTCGCCGACAAGTACATCTGCAACTTCTCGGTGTTCCAGAGCCTGCCGGACACTTGGGCCATCGGCCAGGTGCTGCCGATCATCCCGCTGCACCGCCTGGACGAAGAGCCGATGCGTCGCGCGGTGCTGCAGGACCTGACCTGCGACTCCGACGGCAAGATCAACCAGTACGTCGACGAGCAGAGCATCGAGACCAGCATGCCGGTGCATGCGGTGAAAGAGGGCGAGGACTACCTGCTGGGCGTGTTCCTGGTGGGTGCCTACCAGGAAATCCTGGGAGACATGCACAACCTGTTCGGTGATACCGACTCGGTGAACATCTACCAGAATGCCGACGGCAGCGTGTATCACGCCGGTATTGAAACCCACGACACCATCGAGGACATGCTGCGTTACGTGCACCTGTCGCCGGAGGAGTTGATGACCCACTACCGCGACAAGGTGGCCAGTGCCAAGATCACTGCGCGGGAGCGGACGCAGTTCCTGGATGCGTTGCGTCTTGGGCTGACCCGGTCTTCGTACTTGTCGTCCTGAGTATGTTTTGAGTGTTGTAGCGCCTGCGAGATCGAGCGCCGCCCGCGCGGCGCATCGCGAGCAAGCTCGCTCCTACATTTGTTTCGGGCCAATTTTTCCTGAGGGTTTGCGCGCGAACGCTCTAGTGCATGGCTCGATATCGCGCCGTACAAACAAGGCGGTCGCGCGCGTTGGTGCAGGCGTTACTGGCCCGAAACAGATGTAGGAGCGAGCTTGCTCGCGATGCGCCGCGCGGGCGGCGCTCGATCTCAAAGGCGCTGCAACACCCACGGCATACACTTTCAGCATCACCGAATCCACTCACCGCTCTGCTGCAGTCGCCACCCCACCCACCCCAGCGTCACCGCCCGCAACCCCATGAACCCGAGAAACGCCAACCACAACCCATGGTTGCCGAATCCGCTCATGCCTACCGCCACCGGCAGTGCAATCGCTACTGACACCAACATCGCATTACGCATCTCCCGCGCCCGGGTCGCGCCGATGAACAAACCGTCCAGCAAATAACTCCACACCGCAATCAACGGTAGTAGCGCCAGGTACGGCAGGTACGGATAAGCCGCCGCCCGCACACTGTCGATGTCGGTCTGCAAATCGATGAACAGGTGCCCACCCAGCAAGAACAGTGCGGCAAATCCCAGGCTGGTAATCAGCGACCAGCCACACGCGACAACCAGCGAGCGGCGCAGGGTATCCCGGTCGCGGGCGCCGATGGCGTGGCCGCACAAGGCTTCGACCGCATGCGCCAGGCCGTCGAGTGCATAGGCGGTCAACAGCAGGCCGTTGAGCAGCAGGGCGTTGGCCGCCACGGTGGCCTCGCCCAGGCGTGCGCCTTGTACGGTAATCAGCAGGAACACCAGTTGCAGCGCCAGGCTGCGCAGGAAGATGTCGCGGTTGACCGACAGCAGCGGTCGCCAGGCCTGCCAGCGTTTGAGCGCTGCCCACGCGATGTGCCCCGGGTAGGCCCGCAGGGCCGGACGGGTCAGGGCCAGGCCGAGCAGGGCGGCACTCCACTCGGCGATCACCGACGCCCGCGCCGAACCCAGCACCCCCCAGTCCAGCCCCAGGACGAACCACAGGTTCAGGATGATGTTCAGCAGGTTGGTGGTCAGCAGGATGGCCAGCGGTGCCCGGGCGTTCTGGGTGCCGAGGAACCAGCCGACCAGCGCGTAGCTGGCCAGTGCCGCAGGCAGGCCCAGCAGTCGGGTGTGGAAGAAGTCTTCGGTGGATTGCTGAAGGGCTGCGCTGGGTTGCATCGCATGAAGTGCAAGCTGGCTGAACGGCACGGCCAGCAAGCCGATCAGCAGAGCAAAACCGACTGCCAGTAGCAACCCTTGCACCAGCACCTGGCGCAATGCCGCGCCGTCACCACGGCCGGCGGCCTGGGCTGCGAAGCCGGTGGAGCCCATGCGCAGGAAGCCCATCAGGCCGACCATGAAGGTGAACAGCGTGGCGCCCACAGCCACGGCGCCCAACTGGTGGGCGTGGGGAAGGTGGCCGATGACTGTGCTGTCGACCAGAGCAACCAGCGGCACGGAGATGTTGGACAGTATCATCGGCGCGGCCAGCGCCCAGACCTTGCGGTGGGTGGGGCGGTGGCGCCAGTCGGTGGTTAGTGAGGTCATTCGGGGGCCTGGGTCAAATGGCCACAGTGTAACGACCAGGCAACCATTTAGCGCGACGATGGTCTCACCTGGCGCGCAACGCCGGGTGCTGCCCCCGACCTTGCGCTATAGTTGCTGCCCTCACGTACACGCTGCCAAAGAGTTCCTACTCCATGTTCAACAAAGGATTGTTGCTGGCCTGCGCGCTGGCTTTGCTCAGTGCCTGTGACTCTTCCACGCCGGACAAACCGGCGCCGGCCGAGAAACCCGTTGCCACCACGCCCGCTGAAGCCCCCGCGCCCAAGCGCGAGGACCCGGCCGTGCTCGCCAAGCGCTACGAGGGCCGCGAACTCACAGTGCTGGACGTATCCGAAGTGCAGCTCGATGGTGCGGCCACGCTGTCGATCAGCTTCTCCGCACCGCTGGATGCCAAGCAGGACTTTGCCACCAAGGTGCACCTGGTCGACACCGTCAAAGGCAAGCTCGACGGCGCCTGGGAACTCTCTGACAACCAGATGGAACTGCGCCTGCGCCACCTGGAACCACAGCGCAAGCTGGTGCTGACCGTGGATAAGGGCCTGCTCGCGGTCAACGGCAAGCAACTGGACAGCGAGTCGATCACCCAGCTGGAAACCCGCGACATGCAGCCGACCATCGGCTTTGCCAGTCGTGGTTCGCTGCTGCCCACACGCCTGGCCGAAGGGCTGCCGGTGATTGCCCTCAACGTCGACAAGGTCGATGTCGAGTTCTTCCGGGTGAAGCCGGAAATGCTCTCGACATTCCTGGCGAGCTGGGGGCGCAACAGCAGCCTGTACTACTACCAGTCCAAGGAAACCCTGGACATGGCCGAGCTGGTCTACAGCGGCCGCTTCGACCTCAACCCTGCCCGTAACACCCGCGAAACCGTGCTGCTGCCTATCGCCGGCATCAAGCCACTGCAGGACCCGGGCGTGTACCTGGCAGTGATGCGCGCCTCGGGCACCTATGACTACTCGCAGCCGGCGACTTTGTTCACCCTCAGCGACATCGGCGTGTCGGCACACCGTTACCGCGACCGCCTGGACGTGTTCGCGCAGGCGCTGGAAGGCGGCAAGGCGTTGAGCGGCGTCAATCTCGAAATCCATGACGAGAAGGGCAAGTTGCTGGCCCAGGCCAGCACCGATGGCAAAGGCCACGCCCAGCTGCCGATCACCCCCAAGGCCGATACCCTGATCGCCACCCAAGGTGTGCACACCACCCTGCTGCGCCTGAACACCGCCGCGCTGGACCTGGCCGAATTCGACATCACCGGCCCCCAGGCCAACCCGCTGCAGTTTTTCATCTTCGGCCCGCGTGATTTGTATCGCCCAGGCGAAACCGTGCTGCTCAACGGCCTGCTGCGCGACCAGGACGGCAAACCCGTCAAAGCCCAACCCGTCAGCGTGGAAGTGCGCCGCCCGGATGAGCAGGTCAGCCGCAAGTTCGTCTGGGAAGCCGACAGTAATGGCTTGTACCAATACCAGCTGCAACTGGCCACCGAAGCCCCGACCGGGCGCTGGCAGTTGCTGCTCGACCTGGGCGGCGGGCGCAAGCAGGTGTATGAGTTCCTCGTCGAAGACTTCCTGCCTGAGCGCCTGGCGCTGGAGCTGAAGGGCAGCAGCACGCCACTGTCGCCGGATGAGGATGCGCGCATCCAGGTCAATGGCCGTTACCTCTATGGCGCCCCGGCTGCCGGTAATCGCCTGAGTGGCCAGGCCTATGTGCGCCCCCTGCGCGAGGCGGTGCCCGCTCTGCCGGGCTACCAGTTCGGCTCGGTCACCGAAACCGAGCTGAACCAGGATCTGGAACTGGACGAAGTCACCCTCGACCAGGCGGGCAAGGCGGTGGTCGATATCGAAAGCCGCTGGGCCGAAGCCCGCTCGCCGCTGCAACTGACCATGCAAGCCAGCTTGCAGGAGTCGGGTGGCCGTCCGATCACCCGGCGCCTGGAGCAGCCGATCTGGCCAGCCGAGCGCTTGCCGGGCCTGCGTGGCCTGTTCGATGGCGAGGAAACCGACAGTGACGGGCCGGTGGAATTCGAGTTCCTGGTGGCCGACCGCGATGGCAACAAGCTGGCGGCCGATGACCTCAAGGTGCGGCTGATTCGTGAGCGGCGCGACTACTACTGGAACTACTCGCAGAGCGACGGCTGGAGCTACGCCTACAACGAAAAATTCCTCACTCAGAGCGAAGAGACGGTCAGCGTCAAGGCCGGCTCCACTGCCAAGCTGAGCTTCCAGGTTGAATGGGGCCCTTACCGCGTCGAGGTGGAAGACCCGCAAACTGGCTTGGTATCCAGCGAACGCTTCTGGGCCGGCTACCGCGCCCAGGACAACGCCGAAGGCGGTGCCGTACGCCCCGACCAGGTCAAGCTGGCGCTGGACAAACCGTCCTACGCCGACGGTGCCACGGCCAAGGTCACCGTCACCCCGCCTGCCGCAGGTAGCGGCTACCTGATGATCGAGTCCAGCGATGGCCCGCTGTGGTGGCAGGAAATCGACGTGCCCGCCGAGGGCAAGACGTTCGATGTGCAACTGGACAAAGCCTGGGCCCGCCACGACCTGTACATCAGCGCGCTGGTGATCCGCCCGGGTGAGCGCAAGGCCAACGCCACGCCCAAGCGTTCGGTGGGTGTACTGCACCTGCCGCTGGACCGCGCCGAGCGCAAGTTGGCGGTGAGCCTGCAGGCACCGGAGAAAATGCGCCCGAAACAGCCGCTGACCGTGAAGGTAAAGGCCGCCAATGCAGATGGCAGCGTGCCCAAGCAGGTGCATGTGCTGCTGTCGGCGGTGGACGTGGGCATCCTCAACATCACCGACTTCAAAACCCCCGACCCGTTCGCCAGCCTGTTCGGTCGCAAGGCCTACGGTGCCGACCAACTGGACATCTACGGCCAGCTGATCGAAGCCGGGCAGGGCCGCCTGGCCAGCCTGGCGTTCGGTGGTGACGCGGCCATGGCCAAAGGGGGCAAGCGCCCCAATACCACGGTGACCATCGTCGCCCGGCAGAGCCTGCCGGTGACTCTGGATGACAAGGGTGAGGGCGAGGCCACGGTCGATATCCCTGACTTCAACGGTGAGCTGCGGCTGATGGCCCAGGCCTGGACCGAAGAACACTTCGGCATGGCCGAAGGCAAGACCGTGGTTGCCGCACCGCTGATTGCCGAACTGTCGGCGCCGCGCTTCCTGGCCGGAGGCGACCGCACCAGTCTGGCGCTGGATTTGGCCAACCTGTCGGGCCGCGCTCAGCAGCTGAACGTTGAAATCACCACCGAAGGGCAACTGAACCTGGCGGCCAACGCTGTGCAAAGCGTTGCCCTGGCCGAAGGCCAGCGTTCGACACTGATGATCCCGGTGCAGGCCCAGGGCGGCCTGGGGCAAGGCAAGGTGCATGTGCGGGTCACAGGCCTGCAACTACCAAACGAGCCGACCACCGCGTTCGAACGGGAGTGGACGTTGGGCGTGCGTCCGGCCTACCCGGCGATGCTCAAGCACTACCGCGTGGCCCTGAAAGACCAGCCATGGACACTGCCCGAAGCAGACCTGGCGGCCTTCGAGCCTGCCGGCCTGGAAGCCAGCCTGGCCTTGTCGAGCCGGCCGCCGCTGAACCTGGCCGAGCAGATTCGCGCTCTGGAAGCCTACCCCTACGGTTGCCTTGAGCAGACCACCAGCGGCCTTTACCCGTCGTTGTACGCCGATGCCGAGAGCCTCAAGCGCCTGGGCATCAAGGGCGAGCCGGCGGACGTGCGCAAGCGCAAGATCGAGATGGGCATCGAGCACCTGTTGGGCATGCAGCGCTACAACGGCAGCTTTGGCCTGTGGAGTTCGGACAGCGAAGAAGAGTACTGGCTGACTGCCTACGTCACCGACTTCCTGCTGCGTGCCCGTGACCAGGGTTACGGCGTGCCGGCCGAGGCGCTGAAGAAGGCCAGCGAGCGCCTGCTGCGCTACCTGCAAGAGCGCAACCTGATCGAAGTGGACTACAGCGAAAACGCCGACCACACCCGCTTCGCCGTGCAGGCCTATGCAGCGCTGGTGCTGTCGCGCAGTCAGCAGGCGCCGTTGGGGGCCTTGCGTGGCCTGTTCGAGCGCCGTGCCGATGCGCGTTCCGGCCTGCCGCTGGTACAACTGGCAGTGGCACTGGACAAGATGGGCGACAAGCCGCGAGCCGAGCAGGCTTTGCAGGCGGGCCTGGGCATCAGCCGTGGCAAAGGCTGGATGGCGGACTACGGCAGCGCACTGCGTGATCAGGCGTTGATCCTGGCCTTGTTGCAGGAGAGCAATCTGGCCAGCAGCCAGGTCGACCAGCGGCTGTTCGCCTTGTCGGACGAACTGGCGGCCAACCGCTGGTTGTCGACCCAGGAGCGCAATGCACTGTTCCTTGCCGGCCGAGGCCTGTTGGGCAAGCCGGAAGGCAAGTGGCAGGCCCGCCTGGACAGCGCTGGCGAGGTGCGCGAGTTCAACAATGCCGAAGCCGGTATGAAGCTGGAAGGCCCGTTGCTGGCTTCGCCGCTGAGCGTGCAGAACGAAGGCAGCGAGACGCTGTACCAGCAGCTGACCTTGTCCGGTTACCCCCGTCAGGCGCCTGCGGCCGGTGGCAATGGTATGCAGATTCGCCGTGAGTACCTGGGCATGAATGGCCAGCCATTGGACCTGCATAACCTGCGCAGCGGCGACCTGGTGCTGGTGCACCTGGCGCTCAAGGCCGACGACCGAGTGCCGGATGCCTTGGTGGTGGACTTGCTGCCTGCAGGCCTGGAGCTGGAAAACCAGAACCTGGCGCAGAGTGCTGCCAGCCTGGACAACGCCAGTACCGCGGTGAAGGAATGGCGCGAGTCGATGCAGAACGCCAGTGTGGTGCACCAGGAGTACCGTGATGACCGTTATGTTGCTGCGCTCAAGCTCGACGGCTACGGCACCACCCACCTGTTGTACCTGGCGCGGGCGGTGACCCCGGGCACCTACCGCGTGCCGCCGCCGCAGGTTGAGTCGATGTACCGGCCGAACCTGCAGGCCGTGGGAGATGGGCAAGGGGAGATGACCGTAAAAGCCCGGTAATTTGGGAGCTACAAGCTACAAGCTACAAGCCGAGTGGCATACACATGCCTTCTTGCAGCTTGCAGCTTGCAGCTTGTAGCTTGCAGCTGCTCAGTGAATCACCCAGCTCATCACCCACAACCCCAGCACCAGCCAGATGATCCCGAGGATGATCGAGGCGCGCATGAACGCGCGGATGGCCGAGTACAGCAGCATCAGGCCGACGATCAGGGCCAGGATGCTGAGCAGCGAGGTGTCCATGCCCAGTGTGCGCGCCAGGCCGTCGATGAAATTGCCGCCAGCATTGGCCAGCAGGTTGAACAGCCCGCTCAATGCGTCGACGATGAAGCGGATCAACGACCCCAGTGCCTGGCCCAGCCACTCGAAAAAACCTTCTACATGCATAGTTGTTTCCTGATGAACGATTCGGCGAGGTTGCCGTTCCCAAGCCTTTGGCCATCACCTGGCCAGGTCGGTTCCCGATGCCAAGCTTAGCGCGGCCATGCACGCGTGCGGGCAAGTGGTTGCGTGCCACGGTAATCGGCTTGCTCGTGCTGTGTGGCCTGGTGTGGCTGGCTGACCGCATCTGGCCGCTGCCCATGCCGGGCGACGACCTGGCCCGGGTGGTGGTGGCCGAAGACGGCACACCGTTGTGGCGCTTTGCCGATGCCGAGGGTGTCTGGCGCTACCCGGTCAGCCCTGACGAAGTCTCTCCGTTGTACCTGCAGGCCTTGCTGACTTACGAGGACCGTTGGTTCTACCGCCATCCAGGGGTCAACCCGCTGGCCCTGGCCCGAGCCGCCTGGCTGAACCTGCGCGGCGGACGCGTGGTGTCGGGCGGCAGCACGCTGTCGATGCAGGTGGCACGGCTGCTCGACCCGCATGACCGTACCCTGGCCGGTAAACTGCGCCAACTGTGGCGTACGGCGCAGCTGGAGTGGCATCTGTCCAAGCGCGAAATCCTGCAGATCTACCTTGACCGCGCACCCTTTGGCGGCACCTTGCAGGGCGTTGCCGCAGCCAGCTGGGCGTACCTGGGCAAATCACCCATGCACCTGACCCCGGCCGAAGCAGCGCTGCTGGCAGTACTGCCACAGGCGCCCAGCCGGCTGCGGCCGGACCGCCACCCTGCGCGTGCCCAGCGTGCCCGCGACAAGGTGCTGCAGCGCCTGGCCGAATACCAGGTATGGCCTGCGCAGCAGATCCGCGAGGCAGCCGAGGAGCCGCTGGTGCTGGCGCCACGTCAGGAGCCCGCCTTGGCGCCCTTGCTGGCTCGCCGGCTGAACAGTGCCGACAGCCCACCGCTGATCCGCACCACCCTCGATGCGGCACTGCAGCGGCGCCTGGAGGACCTGCTGTTGGGCTGGCGTGCGCGCCTGCCGGAGCGCACCTCGGCAGCCATCCTGGTAGTCGAGGCGCAGACCATGGCGGTGCGTGCCTACCTGGGCTCGATCGATCTGGCCGATGAGCGCCGCTTCGGGCATGTCGACATGGTGCGTTCGCTACGTTCACCCGGTTCTACGCTCAAGCCGTTCCTGTACGGCATGGCGCTGGATGATGGCCTGATCCATTCCGAATCGCTGCTGCAGGACGTGCCACGCCGCTATGGCGACTACCGGCCCGGCAACTTCTCCATGGGCTTCAGCGGGCCGGTGTCGGCCAGTTCGGCGCTGGCCCTGTCGCTCAACTTGCCGGCAGTGCAATTACTGGAGGCCTACGGCCCGAAACGCTTTGCCGCGCAACTGCGAATGGCGGGTATGCCGCTGATACTACCGCCGCTGGCCGAGCCCAACCTGTCGTTGATCCTCGGTGGTGCCGGTAGCCGGCTGGAAGATTTGGTGGGTGGTTACGCAGCCTTCGCGCGCGGTGGCAACAGCGCGAGGGTGCGCTTGCAACCGCAGGACCCGCTGGTAGAGCGGCGTCTGCTGTCGCCGGGGGCGGCGTGGATCATCCGGCGCATTCTCAGTGGCCAGGCACGCCCCGACCGCGACCCGCATGCCGAGCTGGTGCAGCGCCCGCAACTGGCCTGGAAAACAGGCACCAGCTATGGCTTTCGCGATGCCTGGTCGATTGGCGTGGGCCCGCGCTACCTGATCGGCGTGTGGATCGGCCGCCCGGACGGCACACCGGTACCCGGCCAGTTCGGGCTGGCCTCGGCGGCGCCACTGATGCTGCAGGTGCATGACCTGTTGAGCAACCGCGACAGCCAGCGCGGCATCAGCGTGCCGGTGGAGCGGGTGCCGGCGAATATCGGGGTGGCGGCGATCTGTTGGCCGCTGGGCCAGCCGATGAGCAAACAGGACGCCAACTGCCGGCGTCAGCGTTTTGCCTGGACCCTGGATGGCACCACGCCGCCAACCCTGCAAGCTGCCGATCAGCCGCTGGGCCTGGGCCTGCGTGAGCGCGTGTGGGTCAACGAGCAGGGGCTGCGCGTGGATGGTAGCTGCCCAAGCGCCAAGGCCCGCGATATCGCGTTGTGGCCGGCCCCGCTGGAGCCCTGGCTACTCCGTGTCGAGCGGCGCGCGGCGCGCCTGCCGGCCATCGACCCGGCCTGCCCGCCGCAGGTGCCGGCCAGCGCACCGCCGCTGTCGATCGTCGGCGTGCGCCCCGGCGACAACCTGCGCCGCCCGGCCACCAGCAGCGAGCCGTTGCAACTCTATGTATCGGCCTTGGGTGGCGGCGGGCGGCGCTGGTGGTTCCTCAATGGCCAGCCCTTGGGCGAAACCCAGGGGCAGGACAGCCTGCTGGTTCGCTTGCCGCAGGCCGGACAGGCCGAGCTCAGCGCGCTGGATGAAAGCGGCGAGACGGCGCGGGTGGCGTTCCAGGTCAGCGAGTAGGCGTTCGACGGCATTCGGGCCAGCACCTACGCTTGCAGATAACGGGTGTGACCGGCTGGCGCCCCGCAAACCAAGGGAACATGGAGCGCCCTATGCGTCCTCTGGCCGTGCCCCTGCTGTTGTTGCCTTGGGCGCTTGCTGCCCACGCAGAACCGTTGCCGGGTTTTCTCGACAGCCATGAATACGAACGGCGCCTGCCTGCTGCCAACCTGCCGATAGAGGCCTACCGTCCCATCAGCCCCAACCTGAGGTTGGCCGGGCCGGTTGGCGAAAGACTTGACTGGGCACCTGCGGACACGCCCGTCGTTGTGCATAGAGTGCGCTTCGAGGGTGGCACGGTGTTCCCCTTGAGTGATCTGCGCGAGCACTACCAGCCGCTGGTCGGGCGCCAGACCACGTTGGGCGAGTTGCAGCAGTACACCCAGCAGCTAACCCAGCGCTATCGGCAGGAGGGTTACCTGCTTTCCTATGCCTACCTGCCACCGCAGGATGTGGCCGAAGGCCGGGTGAATGTGGTGCTGGTCGAGGGTTACATCCGCGATTACCACGTCGACGGTGATATCGGCCCGGCCAGCGACTATCTCCGGCAGCTATTGGCACGCCTTGAGGTTGAGCGCCCGCTGACCCGCGAAACGCTAGAGCGCTACCTGGGGCTGGCAGGGCGCCTGCCCGGCGTGTCGATAGAGGCTGAGCTGGCGATGGCCCGAACCGGTGACGGTGCGGCCCTTTTGACCGTACATGCGTGGCACAAGCCGTTCAGCGCCGCTGTTACGTTGGCAGACGCCAGTCGCGATGATGTACAGGCGCTGCTGACGGCCACCAGCAATGCCCAGACCCGCTTTGCCGAACAGTTCCAGGCCAGCCTGCTACTGCCCCCGGGCGATGACCAGGTGCATTACCAACGGCTGGATTACAACCAGTACCTGGACGAGGCCGGCAGCCAACTGTTGTTGTCGGCTTCGCGCTACCGCAGTGAGCCGGGCACGCGAATCCGCCTGGACGATGGCCACGACATCACCCGTGAGCGCGACAGCCAACGCTATGCGATAGGCCTGCGCCAACCTGTGATTGTCAGGCCGAATGAATGGCTGGCCGTGCAGGGGCACTTGTATGCGGTCAGCGAACATGTCGAAGAGCGGCAGTCTTCGTCACGGGACTACGACACTTCTGTGCGCGCGCTGTCATTCGAGGGCGACTGGCGCAAAGTGGAAGGTAGTCGCCTGCGCATTGTCAGTGCCGGGGTCTACCAAGGCCTCGACTACCTGGGCGCCCGCAGCGATGCCGACTACGACATGGACTTTTTGCGGTTCAGGTTGTCGGGGTTACAAAGTGACCCGCTGTCAGCGAGTTGGCGGGGTGTAGTGTCCGGCGCGTTGTACTGGAGTGATGACCGGCTGCCCGATAGCGAACGGGTGGGGTTTGGTGGGCAGAGCTTCGGGGGTGGCTATCCCCGTGATCAGGCCGACGGAGACAAGGGGTGGGGTGTGGCTTACGAGGTGAGCTACAGCATGCGGGGTAGCAGGTTGGCGCTGGTACAGCCCTATTTGGCAGTGGATGCGGCGCAGACCTGGCATAACCGGGGATCGGTGGAGGATGCACATCTGGCGTCGGCAGCGCTTGGAGTACGGTTGGGGGATGGGCGGCTTTTCAATGTTGCGTTGGAGGTGGCAAAACCGCTGGCGGATGTGGCCTTGGACAGTCTGGACCGTGCCCCCCGCTTGACCTTGAGTGTTGGCCTTCAACTGTAGGGGGGCGCTTTGCGCCCCTTTCGCGACACAAGGCCGCTCCTACAAGAGATCACGTCCCCGGCCTTGCGCGGTCCCCTGTAGGAGCGGCCTTGTGTCGCGATGGGCTGCAGAGCAGCCCCAAAATATCGAAACCACCCCTTCAATGGGTAGTAAACCGCTGGTGAACCGGTGACGAACTGGGCGTCAGCGCCAGTGCCAGCTGGGTGCGGTTGTGCATGTGGGTCAGGCGCAGTACCTGCGACACATACAGCTTCACCGTGTTTTCGGTAATGCCCAGCTCACAGGCAATCTGGTAGTTGGTCTTGCCCTTGCTCACCAGTCGCGCCACTTCCAGCTGGCGTGGCGACAGCTTTTCGAACGCCGCCGGTAGCTCGCTCTCACTGTCTTCCGCATCGCTGGCGCGTCGGTGGGTGCCTTGGCCGCGGGCCTTTTCCAGGTCCTGGTACAATTCGTCCACCGAGTCGGCCAGATCCTGCAACCGCTGGTTCAACCCGCCCAAGGCGCGGACGTTGCGCTGGCGCTCTTGCAGGGCCTCTTCCTGGCGGCGCACGCCTTCGAGCAGTTCATCGAGGTCCATGGGCTTCTGGTAGTAATCGGCAAAGCCTTCACGCAGGGCACGGATCACATCCTGTTTATCCGCGCGCCCAGTCAGCATGATGGCTTCGAACATGCGCTGCCCGGCGATTTCCTTGAGCGCGCGAACCAGTTCGATACCATCTCGGTCCGGCATGTGCAGGTCGCAGATGATCAGGCCAATGGCCTCGTCGGCCAGGTAGCGCTCGAGGGCTTCGTCGGTGGAATGGGCCGGCAGGCAGTGGTAACCCTGGGTTTCAAGAAACTCACACAGCTGTTCGACGATGACTGGCTGGTCATCGACCACTAAAATCTTCACATCACTGAAAGGTCTGGACACGATCAACTCCCTGTTCGTATGCGGCCCTGCTCCCGGGCCAGACGCTCTGGCAGCTTAAAAATAGCCCTACGTTGCGATTTTGTACAAGGCATGTACAAGGTATCGGACCATAGGTTGGCTTATTGGATCCATACCGCCGTTAGAAGAAAACCTGCTAGCACATAGGGTACGAAGGCCTGTTTGTCGCCCATTTCTTCAGTCAGGGTTTGCAAGCGCTTCTTCACTTTCGGGTTGAGCAGGGTCCACAGGCGCCGGCGGGTGAGCAGCCATACCAGCACACTGACGCCGGCGCCGATGAAGGTGCCGAGCACGTATTGCGGGCTGGTGGCGAGGGCCAGTGCGCCCATCAGCTTGACGTCGTCGGCACCGAAGCGGCCGAGCATATAGCCAGGCAAGGTCAGCAGCATGACGATGGCCAGCGCCCAGCCGGCATCGGTGGCCTCGGCGCCGATCCAGCTGCGGCCGGTGGCGAACAGCCAGACCAGAGCGCCCGTTGCCACGCCCAGGGTCAGCAGGTTGGAGATCTGGCGTTGACGCACATCCTGTTCGGAGCACAAGGCAAGCCACAGCAGGAGAACAATGCTTTGCATTGGCAGGTCGCCTTTCCCAAAAGTTGAACACTTCTACCCGGTCAGTCAGGTTTCCTTAAGTGAAGATAGACGGGAACCTGCGGACAAGTGGTCGGGAAGGGGAAAAAGGCGTGGTCGAAATGGATTTTGTCGTTCTTGACACCGTTCAAGTGTGGGAGCGGCCTTGTGTCGCGAAAAGGCGCTCCCACCCTTACAGGCTGAGGCTTATTTCTTGCTGCCCGGCGGGTAGTTACCCAGTACCTTGGCCACGGTGTTGTGGATGGCGCTGTTGCGTTCTTCCGGGCTTGGCGGGTAGTTGTTCATGATTTGCTCGGCACTGCCGCGCCACACCAGCTTGCCGTCACGCCCGTCGAACATGTCCACCTGAATGGTCGCGACCTTGTAGTCGACACTGCGGGTTTCGTTGTACATCGGGCCACCCCAGTAACCGCCCCAATAGCCACCCCAGCCACCGCCATAGTTGGTGGTGATCTGCTGCTGGCGCTGCTCGACGATCAGGTAGGTGCGGACCGTCAGGTCAGGCCGTGCTCCACCCTGGACGGGGCGCAGCCCACGCTGGTCGAGCTGGTCGGCCACCGCCTGGCGGATGCGCTGCTCGGTAAGGTCGCTCTTGATGCGGGGGTCGTCCGGGCGGTACTGCAGGCCCGGTTCCTGCCATGCCCAGCTTCGGTAGGCGGCAAAGTCACGGCTGGCATCGAAATCCTGCTGGACGTTGTTGCTGGAGCAGGCTGCAAGCAGTAACACGAATGACAGTAGAACGAGACGGCGCAACATGATGGTTCTCCGTTAGCGATTAACTGGGAGGATAGCCGCTGAGCGCCTTGTGCACAGAGTCGCGCAGGGCGCTTTCGCGTTCACGCGGCGAGTCCTTGTCGCTGCCGCTTTCGGCGCTGGCGCTCCATACCGGCTGACCGCTGTGGGCGTCGTACAGGTCGATGCGCACTACCATCACCTCCACTTCGTAGGTGCGCACGATGGGCACGCTGGCATAACCCCCGTAGCCATGGCGATAGCCACCATAGCCCACGCCACCGTAGGGGTAGGGGCCGTAGTACGGGTCGTAGGTGTCGTAGTCACGCACCTGGCGCAAGCGTTTTTCCAGGCGCATGTCGGCGCTTACCAGCAGATCGCCGGTGGCACCTCGGGCGGGGCGCAGGCCATGCTGGTCGAGTGCCCCGCTGACAGCATCGGCCAGTTGCGCCGGGTCGGCATTGGCCGAGCCACTGGGCAACTGGCCGTTGCGCCAGCTCCAGCTGCGGTAGTGCCCGTAATCGCGGGCAGGTGCCGGGTACGCACTGGCGTCGAAGGTGGTGGCCGCCTGGGCGGGGGCCGGAGGCAGCGGGCGGCTGCTGGCCACATACGGGTTGCTGCCCTGGCAGCCAGCCAGGGCGAATGGCAGCAGGGCCAGGCACAACAGACGGTACGGCATGAATTCCTCCGGCAGGGTGGGTTAGCGGGGGCGGCACACCCAGTGCAGGTAGCGACCAAGCCCGGCGAAGGCGGGGTGGCGGCGGTGGGCCAGTTCCATTTCCAGCAGGTCGAGCAGCTCGGCCTTGCCCTGGAACTCCTTGGGCATGTAGTCGTGGAACACCCGCACACCGCTTTCGCTTTCAACTTGCCACATAGGATCAAGTTGCGCCTTGAGCTCGCGTGGATCAAGCGGTTTCTGTGGGGTCAGGCTCTGCTTTTCACCTTCCAGCCGGTTGCTGCGCAACTTGCGGAAATGGCCCTTGAGCAGGTTGCGATAGACCAGCGCGTCGCGGTTGTAGAAGGCCAGTGACAGCCACCCGGAAGGGGCTGTGAGCTGGTGCAGCACGGGCAGGATGCTTTCCGGCTCTGCCAGCCATTCGAGCACGGCATGGCACAGCACCAGGTCGTAAGGTTCGGTGAGCTGGCCGAGCAGATCTTGCCAGGGGGCCTGGATGAACGTGGCAGTCTGGCCTGCCTCGGCAAAGCGCGCACGGGCCCCATCGAGCATGGGGGCGGCAGGCTCGGCCAGGGTCAGGTGATGACCACGCTGGGCCAGCCACAAGGCCATGTGGCCCAGCCCGGCACCGATGTCCAGAATGCGCAGCGGCCGATCGGGCAGTGCCTCGGCCAGGTCGGCTTGCAGCACGGCCAGGCGGATCGCACCCTTGGCACCGCCGTAGATCTTCTCGGCAAAGCGAGTGGCCAGCTCATCGAAGTGACGGTCATTCATCGGGCGAAGCGCCTTTCGCTGTCGGCCAGCTTGGCCCGCACCACCTGGTCCATGTCCAGGCCCAGCTCGCTGCACAGCAGCAACAGATAGAGCACCACATCACCGACCTCCTGGCCGGCATGGGCCAGTTTGTCGGCAGGCAGCTGGCGCGATTCGTCTTCGCTCAGCCACTGGAAAATTTCTACCAGCTCGGCCATTTCGACGCTGGCGGCCATGGCCAGGTTTTTCGGGCTGTGGAAGCCGCGCCAGTCGTTGTTGTCGCGGATCTGATGCAGGCGTTGGGTGAGTTCTTGCAGATTCATCGGGGTCTCCTAATGCTGCATAGCTTCTGCCCAGGCCCGATGCAAAGCAAGTGGCCTACACCCGATCCCACCGCCCGACCATATGCAGTACCTCCCCATGCCCATCCAGCCGTAGCTGACCTGCAGGGCCCGCCTCACTGGCACTGAGCACCACCTCCGACGGCAACCTTACCGGTTTGCGGAAGTCCACCTCAAAGGCATATCCACTGTGTGGCAGGTGCCCACGCAATGCCGCCAGGGCCATGGCCTTGCTCCACATGCCATGGGCAATGGCTGTAGGAAAGCCGAACAACCGGGCACTTACCGCACTGAGGTGGATAGGGTTGTAGTCCCCGCAGACCTTGGCATACCGCCGGCCGATGTCACTGTCGGCGTACCAGCGGGTGGCCTCGGGCAACGCATCAGGCTCAACGTCGGCAAGCGCGCTTGCCTCGCCTTCTAGCTTCAACCCACGTACCAGCATGCGGCTGGTCTCACGCCAGAGCAGGCCAATGCCGTCTTCGGCCTCGGTGACCAGCTCGAAGGTGCCGCCCTTTGCATGCGGTTGCAGGTTGTGCGCATACACCGCGAAGCGCAGCCCTTCGATACCGCCAAGCGGGCGCAGCACTTCGATGCGGTTGTACAGATGCACCAGGCCGAGCAGTGGGAAGGGGAAGTCTGGAGCGGTCATCAACTGCAACTGCAGGTTGAACGCCATGACATGTGGATACGTCGCCGGCAGGCGGCCATCGTCGGGAAAGTGGCAGAGCTTCCGGTAGGCGCTCAGGTTGCCCGGCTGAACCGGGATGAAGCAGCGTAGGCCATCGTCCGGCAGGTGGTCGCCGCTGATGGTGCGCTTGCTGGCTGCGCGCAGGTACAGGCTGGCGCGCGAAGCCGGGCTGTGCAGGTCATGCCAGTGTCGGCTCATGCTCAGGCCCCCATCAATGCCTGGCCGCACACCCGCAGCACCTGGCCGTTGACTGCCCCGGAGCCCGGTTGGCTGAGCCAGGCAATGGCTTCGGCGACGTCCTGCGGGCGCCCGCCCTGGCCCAACGAGCTCAGGCGCCGGCCGGCCTCGCGCAGGCCCATGGGCATGGCTGCGGTCATGTGGGTTTCGATAAAGCCGGGCGCCACGGCATTGATGCTGCTGCCACGTTCGGCGAGCCGGGGCGCCCAGGCCTGGGCCAGACCGATCAGCCCGGCCTTGCTGGCGGCGTAGTTGGCTTGCCCACGGTTGCCGGCAATGCCGCTGACCGAGGCCAGCAGGGTGATACGTGCGTTTGCCCCCAGCGCGCCACTGTCATACAGCGCCTGGGTCAGCACCTGTGGGGCCTTGAGGTTGACGGCCAGCACCGCGTCCCAGTAGTCCGGGGTCATGTTGGCCAAGGTCTTGTCACGCGTGATGCCGGCGTTGTGCACCACGATGTCGATGCCGTCGGGCAAGGCTGCCAGCAGTTGCGTTGCCGCGTCTCTGGTGCAGATGTCCAGCGCCAGCGCCTTGCCACCCAGGCGTGCAGCGAGGGCGTCGAGGTCCTGGCTGGCCTGTGGTACATCCAGCAGCAGCACGTCGGCGCCGTCCCGTGCCAGGGTTTCGGCAATGGCAGCGCCGATGCCGCGCGCTGCACCAGTGACCAGGGCACGACGGCCGGCCAGTGGGCGGGTCCAGTCCTCCACCTGGCTGATACAGGCTTCCAGGCGCAGCACCTGGCCAGAGATGAAGGCGCTCTTGGGCGAGAGGAAAAAGCGCAGGGCGCCTTCCAGCTGGTCATCGGCACCGGGGGCGACATACAGCAGCTGGGCAGTCGCGCCGTTGCGCAGCTCCTTGGCCAGCGAACGGCTGAAGCCTTCAAGTGCCCGTTGGGCAACGCTGGCCAACAGGTTGTCGAGGCTTTCCGGTGCGCGCCCCAGCACCACGATATGCGCGCAAGGCGCCAGGCTACGCAGCAGGGGCTGGAAAAATTCGCGCAACTGCTTCAAGGCATCGCTGTCGGACAGATGACGGGCATCGAATACCACGGCCTTGATTTTCGGCCCCAGGCCGGCCACCCAGGCTTCAGCCTGCAAATCGTCGGCATTGAAGCTGTAAACCTCGTCAGTCAGGCGTGGGGCGATGGCTTCGACCTGTTTCGCCATTGGCCCGCCGCCCAGCACCAGCGCCCCTTCCACCGGGCGTAGGCGGCCGGCCTGCCAGCGCTCCAGCGGGGCCGGACGTGGCAGGCCAAGGGCATCCACGAGGCGGCGGCCGAGGTTGGAGTTGGCAAAGCCGAGGTAGCGATCGCTCATGACTGGGTCTCCGCAAAGGCAAGCTTGAAAGTGTGGACCAACTTTGTGGCAAGGTCGTTCGCCCACGGTAAAAACACCTAGGCTGTACGGATCAAATTGTTTCAGGAGGAAAAAGCGCATGCGTTCACCTCGCCGGGTCGCGATCCTGGGCGGCAACCGAATTCCCTTCGCCCGCTCCAACGGCGCTTACGCCACGGCCAGCAACCAGGCGATGCTCACTGCTGCCCTTGAAGGATTGATCGAACGCTATCGCCTGCATGGGCTGCGGCTGGGGGAGGTAGTGGCTGGCGCGGTGCTCAAGCACTCGCGCGACATGAACCTGACCCGCGAATGTGTGCTGGGTTCGCGCCTTTCACCGCAGACCCCGGCCTATGACCTCCAGCAAGCGTGCGGCACCGGGCTAGAAGCGGCGTTGCTGGTGGCCAACAAGATAGCCCTGGGGCAGATCGACAGTGGTATCGCCGGCGGCGTGGATACCACCTCCGACGCACCGATTGCCGTCAACGAAGGCCTGCGCCACATCCTCCTGCAAGCCAACCGTGGAAAAAGCCTGAGCGAGCGGCTCAAGCCCTTTCTCAAGCTAAGGCCTCACCACCTGAAACCCGAACTACCACGCAATGGCGAACCACGCACCGGGCTGTCGATGGGCGAGCATTGCGAGCGTATGGCCCAGGCCTGGCGCATTGGCCGCGCTGAACAGGACGCGTTGGCGCTGCTCAGCCACCAGAAGCTGGCTGCCGCGTATGCCGAGGGTTGGCAGGATGATTTGCTGACGCCGTTTCTTACGTTGACCCGCGACAATAACCTGCGCCCCGACCTGACCCTTGAGCAGTTGGCCAAGCTGCAACCCGCCTTTGACCGCAGCGGGCAGGGCACGCTGACGGCCGGTAATGCCACACCGCTGACGGACGGCGCCTCTATGGTGTTGCTGGGCAGCGAGGAATGGGCCGCGCAGCAGGGGCTGGAGGTGCTGGCTTATCTGGTGGATGGCGAAACCGCTGCGGTGGATTTTGTGACCGGTCGCGAAGGGCTCTTGATGGCGCCGGTGTATGCCGTGCCACGCTTGCTGGCGCGCAATGGCCTGACCTTGCAAGACTTTGACTACTACGAAATCCACGAAGCCTTCGCTGCCCAGGTGCTGTGTACGCTCAAGGCCTGGGAAGATGCCGATTATTGCCGTGAGCGGTTGGGGCTGGAGGCGCCGCTTGGGGCGATTGACCGCAGCAAGCTCAATGTAAAAGGCAGTTCGCTGGCAGCGGGGCACCCGTTTGCGGCCACCGGAGGGCGCATATTGGCCAACCTGGCCAAGCTGTTGGCCACGGCAGGGAAGGGGCGGGGGTTGATATCGATTTGTGCGGCAGGTGGGCAGGGGGTGACGGTGATTGTCGAGCGCACCTGACGTGCTCTTGCGTCAGCTGTTAGGCTTGTCCCATCAGAACTACAAGAAGCCGCCATGCCGATCATCGGACACCCCCGCGCCATCCCGGCGCTGGACCACCTGCCCAGGCCCCTCTATGCCCGTGCCGAAAGCCTCGGCGCCGGCTCCTGGACCACCCGCCACCAGCACGACTGGGTGCAGTTTTCCTACGCCATCAGCGGCGTACTTGGCGTGTACACCCGCGACGGCAGTTACTTCGCGCCGCCCCAGTGGGGGGTGTGGATTCCTGCTGATGCCGAGCACGAAGTAGTGACCTCGATGCAGGCCGAAATGCGCAGCCTGTATGTACGGCGTGATGCCTGCCCGTGGGCACCGGAGCAATGCCGGGTGCTGGAAGTAACCCCGCTGGCACGCGAGCTGATCAAGCAGTTTTGCCTGTTCCCGGCGGATTACCCCGAAGATGACAGCGCCGAAGCACGCCTGGTGGCGGTGCTGCTCGACCAGTTGCGCACGTTGCCCGAGGTCGGGTTTTCGCTGCCGTTGCCACGGCACCCTGGGTTGCTGGCGCTGTGCAACGGTTTGATTGCTGCACCGGACCAGCCGCAGACATTGCAGCAGTGGGCGCGGGAGCTGGGTTGCTCGGAGAAGACGCTGATGCGGCTGTTCCAGCGGGAGACCGGGTTGAGCTTTCGCAACTGGCGGCAGCGCATGCGGCTGTTGTCGTCGCTGGCATTGCTGGAGGCGGGGGAGAATGTGACCGAGGCGGCGCTGGGGTGTGGGTATGACTCGACTTCGGCTTACATTGCGGCGTTCAAGCAGCTGTTTGGGGCGACGCCCGGAGAGCTCAAACTCTAGTGTTGCCTGACCCGGCCTCATCGCGGGCAAGCCCGCTCCTACAGGTACCGCGCTGCCTGTAGGAGCGGGCTTGCCCGCGATGAGGCCGGGTCAGGAGAACTCAGGTGCGGAACCTGCGCACCAGCGCATCCAGCTCATTGGACAACCCGGCCAGGCTCTCGGAGTCCACCCGCGCCGCCTGGGCCAGTTCCGCCACCAGCTGGGCATCACCGTGAATCTGGCTGATGTGCCGGTTGATGTCCTCGGCCACCTGGTGCTGTTCCTCGGCGGCGGTGGCGATCTGCGTGTTCATGTCGCGGATCACATCCACCGATTCCCGGATTTGCCCGAAGCTGTCGCGTGCCAGGCCAATGCGGCTCACCGATTGCTGCGATACCTCCAGGCTGGCATGCATCTGCGCGGCCACTTCGGCAGTGCGGTTGGCCAGGTTGCCCAGCAGGCCATCGATTTCGGCAGTGGAGTCGGCAGTGCGCTTGGCCAGGGCCCGTACTTCATCGGCCACCACGGCAAAGCCACGGCCTTGCTCACCGGCGCGGGCGGCTTCGATGGCGGCGTTGAGGGCTAGCAGGTTGGTCTGCTCGGCGATCGAGCGGATGGTGCCGAGGATCGACTGGATGGCATTGCTGTCTCGCTCCAGTTGCTGGATCGACTGCGCCGACTGCTCGATTTCCTGGCTCAGGCGGTCAACGCTGTGTACCGCTGCATCGATCTGCTGCTGGCCTTCGCGGGCCTGCTGCTGACCGCTGTCGGCCGACTGCGCTGCCTGGCTGCAGGAGCGCGCCACTTCGTTGGCGGTGGCGACCATTTCGTGGAACGCGGTGGAAACCATGTCCACGGCTTCGCGCTGGCGGCCTGCGGCCTCGGCCATGTCGCTGGAGACGCGGGTCGAGCTGCTGGAGGTGCTGAGGATTTTACCGGCGGCAGCGCCAATGTGCTGGATCAGGCTGCGGATGGCGCCCAGGAACTGGTTGAACCAGCTGGCCAGTTGCGCGGTTTCGTCGCGGCCACGGATTTCCAGGTTACGGGTCAGGTCACCTTCACCTTGGGCAATGTCTTCCAGGCCGTTGGTAACGCTGTTGATCGGGCGCACGATCAGCTTGGCGAAGGCCGCACCGACCACGGCGAACAGCGCGGCCAGCACCACGGCGATGGCGCCAATCAGCCAGGTCAGCCGGGTAGTGGTCTGCATCACTTCACCTTGTTCGATCAGGCCGATGAAGGTCCAGCCCAGTTGCTCGTCGGGGTAGACGTTGGCCATGTAGCGCACGCCATTGAGCTCGACTTCGACCAGGCCTTTGCCCGCCTTGGCCAGCTCGGCATAACCACCGCCAAAGCTCGCCAGTTGCTTGAAGTTGTGCCCGGCGTCGCGTGGGTCGACCATCACGTTGCCGTTGCTTTCCACCAGCATCAGGTAGCCGCTTTCGCCCAGCTTGATCTGCTTGACGATCTCGGTCAGGCCCTTGAGCGACACGTCGATGTTGACCACGCCACCGGGGTTGCCCAGCTGGTTGGCCACGGCGCGCACGGTGCTGACCAGTACCGCGTCGTCTGCAGCCCAGTAGTAGGCGCCGGTACGTACGGTTTTGCCCGGATTGGCCATGGCCAGTTGGTACCAGGGGCGAGTGCGCGGGTCGTAATTGACGAACTTCTGCCCTGCCGGCCAGCCTGTGTAGCCACCGTCGTTCACCCCGTAGGACAAGTAGGCATATGCAGGGTGTGAGTTGGCCAGGCGGGTCATGAAGTCAAGGAGCTTGCTGGCCTGCTCGCCCAGTTCGTAGGACGGCGAGGCACTCATGTACTTGTTCAGCTCGCTGCCCGTGGCAGCAACCATTGGCTGTGAAGCCATGTACTCGACGTTCTGGTTGATGCCCTGGAAGAAGATGTTCATCGCGTTGCTGACCTGGCGGATTTCCCGGCTGCTGCTGTCGAGGAATCCGTCGCGGGCTTCGCCACGCAGGTTGAGGACCACCAAGGTGGCCACGAGGACGATGGGCAAGCCGGCGATGACCGCGAATGCCCAGGTCAGTTTCTGTTTGATGCTCATCGACGCTCCCGGAATTTTTATTGTCGACACACGAGGCAGGTAGCCAGTACATCGGCAGCATCCGGGTTTTATGTAGCCAGAACGCCCGTATTTATTGGATAAAGTCGTAGTTGGTGACTATTCGGTCGCGTTTGGACGCTTTTGGCATACCAAACGCGTGTGACCGTTCAGTGGCAGCAGTTTCCGGCGGCGCCGTTGGCCAGGTCCTTGAGGATCGGGCAGTCCGGGCGGTCGTCCCCTTGGCAGTGCGAAACCAGCTCGCCAAGGGTGTCGCGCAGGCTCACCAGCTCCTCGATGCGCCGGTTAAGCTCGTCGATGTGCTGCATGGCCAGCGCTTTCACATCGGCGCTGGCACGTTGGCGGTCCTGCCACAAGGTCAGCAGCTTGCCGACCTCCTCCAGGGAAAACCCCAGGTCGCGGGAGCGCTTGATGAAGGCCAGGCTGTGCAAGTCTTCCGCCTGGTAAAGGCGGTAGCCGCTGTCGCTGCGTGTGGCTGGTTTGAGCAGGCCGATGGATTCGTAATAACGGATCATCTTGGTGCTGAGCCCGCTGCGGCGGGCGGCCTGGCCGATATTCATGGCGCCTCCTGGGTGGTGCTGGTGGGTTTCCACGCCTTGAGCCACAGTGCGTTGCTGACCACGCTCACGCTGGACAGGGCCATGGCGGCGCCGGCCAGTACCGGGTTGAGGTAACCCAGCGCGGCCAGCGGGATGCCGATCAGGTTGTAGATGAATGCCCAGAACAGGTTCTGGCGAATCTTCGCATAGGTCTTGCGGCTGATCTCCAGCGCTGCAGGCACCAGGCGAGGGTCGCCGCGCATCAGGGTGATGCCTGCGGCCTGCATGGCCACGTCGGTACCGCCACCCATGGCAATGCCGATGTCGGCGGCGGCCAGTGCCGGGGCATCGTTGATGCCATCGCCCACCATCGCGACCACCCCGTCCTGCTTCAGCGCGGCCACGGTCGCAGCCTTGTCGGCTGGCAGCACTTCGGCATGTACATCGTCGATGCCCAGGGCGTCTGCAACCACTTTGGCGCTGCCGCGGTTGTCGCCGGTCAGCAGGTGGCTGCTGATGTGTTGGGCATGCAGGGTGTCGATGGCCTGCGCGGCGCCGGGCTTGAGGCTGTCACCAAAGGCGAACAGGCCCAGCACGCGGGGTTGCGCGCCCCGTTCGATCAGCCACGACAAGGTGCGCCCCTCGGCTTCCCAGGCCTGGGCCTTCGCAGCCAGGTCGCCGGGTTGCAGCCCGCTTTCGTCCAGCAGGCGGCGGTTACCCAGGGCCAGCTCACGGCCTTCCACACTTCCTGCGATACCGCGCCCGGTCAGCGACTGGCTGTCGGTCACCACCGGCACGTCCAGCCCCTGTTCGGCACAGGCATCCAGCACTGCCTTGGCCAGTGGGTGTTCGCTGCCACGTTGCAGGGCGCCGGCCAGGCGGTGGAGGTCGGCACTGCTGCCAGCCTGCGCCTGGCTGTGGACCACCCGAGGGCTGCCGGAGGTGAGGGTGCCGGTTTTGTCGAAGACCACGCGGTTGACCGCATGGGCACGCTCCAGGGCTTCGGCGTCCTTGATCAGGATACCGTGGCGGGCAGCGACCCCGGTGCCGGCCATGATTGCCGCAGGCGTTGCCAGGCCGAGGGCGCAGGGGCAGGCGATGACCAGCACGGCGACGGCGTTGATCAGCGCGGTTTCCAGCGGTGCGCCGGCCAGCCACCAGCCGACCAGGGTGATCAGGGCCAGCACCAGCACGGCGGGGACGAACACCTGGCTGACCCGATCGACCAGCTTCTGGATCGGCGCCTTGGCGGCCTGGGCGTCTTCGACCAGGCGGATGATACGCGCCAGCACGGTTTCGGTCCCCAGCGCCTGGGTGCGCACCAGCAACCGGCCTTCGCCATTGATGGCACCGCCCGTGACGCTGTCGCCCGGCTGCTTGGGTACTGGCAGGCTCTCGCCGCTGATCAGGGCTTCGTCGGCATGGCTGCTGCCGTCCTCGACTACACCATCGACCGGGAAGCGCTCGCCGGGTTTGACCAGTACCAGGTCGCCCAGGCGCAGCTGGGCAATGGGCACGTCTTCTTCCTGGCCCTCGACGACACGCACGGCACGTTCCGGACGCAGTGCCTCAAGGGCGCGGATGGCGCTGGCGGTCTGGCGCTTGGCACGGCTTTCCAGGTACTTGCCCAGCAATACCAGGGCAATGACCACGGCCGAGGCTTCGAAGTACAAATGCGGGGCCATGCCGGCGGGGGCTTGTGCCCACTGGTAAAGGCTCAGGCCATAGCCGGCGCTGGTGCCCAGGGCCACCAGCAGGTCCATGTTGCCGGCACCGGCGCGCACGGCCTTCCAGGCGGCTACGTAGAAGCGTGCGCCGAGAATGAACTGCACCGGCGTGGCCAGCAGGAACTGTGCCCATGCTGGCAGCATCCAGTGCAGGCCGAATGGCTGCACCAGCATTGGCAGTACCAGCGGCAGGGCCAACAGCAAAGCTGCGCCGACCGCCAGGCGCTCATTGCGCAGGCGGCGCTGGGCAGCGCTTTGGTCGTCCTTGGCCGATTGCGGCAGGCCGGCGCTGTAGCCGGCCTTGTGCACAGCGTCGATCAGCAGATTGTCATCGAGGGCTGCGAGCACTTCGAGGTGAGCGCGTTCGCTGGCCAGGTTGACGCTGACGTGCTCGACCCCAGGCAGCTTGCCAAGGGCACGCTCAACGCGGCCGGCGCAACTGGCGCAGGTCATGCCGCCAATCTGCAGTTCGACAGTGCGGGTGGGTACGCCGTAGCCGGCTTCGCGCACGGCGTCGACCAGGGCGGGCAGGCTGTTGGCCGGGGCCTGGACCCGGGCCTGTTCGGTGGCGAGGTTGACGCTGACCTGTTCAGCGCCGGTGACCTTGCGCAGGGCGCGCTCGACCCTGCCGGCACAGCTGGCGCAGGTCATGCCGGAGATCGGCAGGTCGTAAGTGGTGGATGCGGGCATGGCTCTCCTCCTTGGACAGGCCTCCAGCATCAACCTTGCCATGCAGGTAAGGTCAATAGCCCAGGCCGGCTCGCTTCAACTCCAGGCCATATTGCCCCATGGCGATGCGGTATTTGTTGATCTGGCCCGCCTGCAAGTTCAAACGTGTGCTGCGCTGGTCTTCGATGCCCGGCGCGCAGCCTTGCACCTGCCCTGGCAGCAGGCGCAGGCGTACGTCCACCGGACCGGGTGGAAGGTTGAACGAGGTGGACTGTTCCTGGAACACGCGCCCGGAGAGCTGGTCGTTGAGGTAAACGCCAATTTCGCAACCGGTGGCCACTTCCAGGCGTTCCCGGGAGATGATCAGTACGCTGTAGTCCGAGTTGCCCTCGGCGCTGGCCGGTGGCACCGCAGCCAGCGCGCTCAATAGCCCGACGACGCCCAATGCTGCCCTGAACATGAATAATCTCCTGCTTGCCTGATCGTCAAAGGCGCAGCTTGGCCGACACGGGCGTAGATTTCCACCCCGGGTGTTGACCTTGCCCCGATGGCAAGCTTGAGACTCGTTGAAAACCTGAAGGAGAGACCCCCATGCAAGTGTTCAATGTACAAGGCATGACCTGTGGCCATTGTGTGAAAGCGGTGACCCGGGCCGTGCAGGAGCAGGATGCTGCGGCCAAAGTCGAGATCGACCTGGCGGCCAGACAGGTGCGGGTGCAGAGTGAGCTGGCGCCAGAGCAAATTCTCACCGCCATTCGGGACGAGGGGTATCAGGCCGAGGTGGCGTGATACGTCAGGGCTGCCTGGCGGCCTATGTGTTGCAAATGTTTTCATGCTGAAGGGGTCCACAGCAGGTAGAATCATCCACTTGCTTAGCCTGCTATGGATTCCTGATGAACCTGCGAATGGTGCTCATCCTGGGCGCACTCAGTGCGTTCGGGCCCTTGGCGATCGACTTCTACCTGCCCGCCTTCCCGGCCATGGCGCAGGCGTTCGCCACCGACGAAAAACACGTCCAGGCCACCTTGGCCGCCTACTTCCTTGGCCTGTCCATCGGCCAGCTGGCTTACGGGCCGGTTGCCGACCGCTTCGGTCGACGCATACCGCTGATGTTCGGCGTGACCCTGTTCACCCTGGCGTCACTGGCCTGTGCCTATGCCCCCAACCTCGACACCCTGGTGGTTGCGCGCTTTGTCCAGGCGCTGGGCGGTTGTGCAGGCATGGTGCTGTCGCGGGCCATCGTCAGCGACAAGTGCGACCCGGTGGCCTCGGCCAAGGTGTTCTCGCAACTGATGCTGGTCATGGGCCTTGCGCCAATCCTGGCACCGATGCTGGGCGGGGTGTTGGTGAACCTGGCGGGCTGGCAGTCGATCTTCCTGGCGTTGAGCCTGTTCAGCGCCGGTTGCCTGCTGGCGGTCAGCCTGGGCCTGCCGGAAAGCCTGCCTGCGCATATACCGCGCCAGCCGCTGTCTGGCGCATTGCGCCAATATTTGCGCCTGCTGGGTGACCGGGTGTTCCTTGGCCATGCCTTGACGGGGGGCATCGCCATTGCCGGCATGTTTGCCTACATTGCCGGTTCGCCATTCGTGTTCATCAAGCTCTATGGCGTACCGGCCGAACATTACGGCTGGCTATTCGGCACCAACGCTGCCGGCTTCATACTCGTGGCGCAGGTGAATGCCCGATTGCTGGCCAAGCGCGGGCCTGCTTTCCTGCTGGCGCGCGCCGTGTGGCTGTACCTGGTTGCGGGCCTGGTGCTGTTGGGCGTGGCGGCTTTGCGCCCCGCGCAGCTGTGGCCGCTGCTGGTGCCGTTGTTCATCTGCATTGCCAGCCTGGGCTGCATCATCCCCAATGCATCGGCGTGTGCCATGAGCGGGCAGGGCGCGCGGGCCGGAAGTGCTTCGGCATTGATGGGGTGCGTGCAGTTCAGCGTTGCTGCGGGTGCCGCTGCGCTGGTCGGGCTACTGCACGATGGCAGCGCCGTACCTATGGCGCTGGTGATCAGCTTGTGCGGGGCATTGGCGGTCAGTGTCGCGCTGCTGACCCGGCGCTTGCAGGCCAAGCCTCCCGCATGAGCGGGTGAGGTGCCTGCAGGCGGGTTTCCAGCGTTGCCACGAAGGCCCGCGCCTCGGCCTCACTGCGGAAACTGACCACGTGTTGATCGAGCTGGACCTGCCAAGGGCAGGCGGGGTTTCGGCTCGATGCACTGACGATAATTTTCATCGCGGCATACCTCCAGAATGGGGAGAGCCGCTCAAGTGTAGCGCTGGCCCTCCTGCCTGCCATGCGCTGCGTCAGTGTCCTGACTGACGGTCGAAGGGCGCAATGCCTGCAAACCTGCGAAACCTTCGCCAGCTCGCGCGTTATTTGTGGAATGTCGCTGTGGGCCGTATCTGAAATTGCTGCAAGCCTTTTTCTATCAAGATATTTCGGTGCTTCTGTCTGTGGGTATCGGCGCTTTGGCTGACCGGCTTGCGGGTCACTTTCTGGCGCCGGTTCACTGTTTGCCATGGGTAGGCATACCCAGTGGTTTTTCGTCGCCGATGTGTCTGCGCAAGGCCGTCTGAATGCGATTTTCTGCGGCTTATACTGGCGAGCCAGGCCAGTGCCAGCGAGAGGTGCTTCCCTGCCAGGGTTGGCCATCGCATCCACTCAGTGAACTTGCAGGGAGTTACAGGGACATGAACGCAGCCAGCAGCATCAGCCAGATTGCCAGCTTGATGGCCGACCCCAAACGCAGTGCCATGTTGTGGGCATTGATCGACGGTACGCCACGGCTAGCCAATGAACTTGCGATAATGACCGGCTTGACGTCCTCGTCGGCTTGCGCGCACCTTTCGTTGCTGTCATCGGCCGGTTTGCTCCGGCATGAAGCCAGGGGGCGCAAACGCTACTTCCGCCTGGCAACCCCACAGGTCGGGGCGGCGGTCGAGGCCCTGGCCAGCGTACAGCTGGAAAGCACCAGGGGAGAGCGGGCCAAGGCACCGGTATCACCGCTGCCCATGTCAATGCGCCGGGCACGCCGTTGTGGCGATCACCTGGGCGGGGAGTTGGCCAGTGAGCTGTATCACCGCCTGGTGGTGGCCGGCTGGCTGGAAGGCAGCGGAAGGCAGTTGATGGTCAGTGATGAGGGGAGGGCGCAGTTGGCCTTGGTCGGGGTGTACATCGATGCCCTGGCACCACACGAGCAACGCGGTTGCGTGATTTGCCGCTGCACCGAGTGGAATGACCAGGCCCCGCATCTGGGTGGCGTGCTGGGCCAGGCTTTGTTCAGGCTATTCCTGCAGTCTGGCTGGATGCGTGAGGCCGAAGACACGCGGGCGTTGCATATCTCTGCGCTGGGTATCCAGCAGATCAATCGCATCGCCCGCGTGGAGACATTGCAGGTCGGTTGAACGCAACGTCGTCGTTCAATCAGACCAGCCGGGCATCCAGGCTGTTCTGTGCCAGGCGACGGGCCTGGTCTTCGGTCATGCCCAGGTGGGTGTGCAGGGCGTGGAAGTTTTCCGTGACGTAGCCGCCGAAGTAGGCCGGGTCGTCCGAGTTGACCGTCACTTTCACGCCACGCTCGAGCATGTCGAGGATGTTGTGCTGGCTCATGTGGTCGAACACGCACAGTTTGGTGTTGGACAGCGGGCACACCGTGAGCGGGATCTGCTCATCGATGATGCGCTGCATCAGGCGCTCGTCCTCGATGGCGCGCACGCCATGGTCGATACGCTTGATTTGCAGCAGGTCCAGCGCTTCCCAGATGTACTCGGGCGGGCCTTCTTCGCCGGCATGGGCGACGGCGACGAAGCCTTCGCTGCGGGCGCGGTCGAACACACGCTGGAACTTGCTCGGCGGGTGGCCCATTTCCGAGCTGTCCAGGCCAACGGCGATGAATGCATCGCGGAACGGCAGGGCCTGGTCGAGGGTTTTTTGCGCTTCCTCTTCGCTCAGGTGGCGCAGGAAGCTGAGGATCAGGCCACTGCTGATGCCCAGTTGCTGGCGGCCGTCCTTCAGTGCCTGGTTGATACCGTTGAGCACCACTTCAAAGGGGATGCCACGGTCGGTGTGGGTTTGCGGGTCGAAGAACGGTTCGGTGTGAATCACGTTCTGCGCCTTGCAGCGTTGCAGGTAGGCCCAGGTCAGGTCGTAGAAGTCCTGTTCGGTACGCAGCACATCGGCGCCCTGGTAATACAGGTCGAGGAACTCCTGCAGGTTGTTGAAGGCGTAGGCGCCCCGCAAGGTCTCTACATCGGCCCAGGGCAGGGCGATCTTGTTGCGCTCGGCCAGGGCGAACAGCAGCTCGGGCTCCAGCGAGCCTTCCAGGTGCAAGTGCAGCTCGGCCTTGGGCAGGGCGTTCAACCAGTCATACATATAGGGGGATCTCGATCAGGTACGGTTGCCGCCATTCTACAGGGGCTGGCCGGGCATTGCGCCCGGCCACGCTGCGACCCGGTGAATCACCAGACCAAGGGTTCGCCCTTGTAGTTGATGAAACGCAGGCCACCCTTGCCGCTTTGCGCCTTGATCTGGTCGAGCATGCCGCGGGTGCTGGTGAATACGTCGATCTCGGCGTTTTCGCCGCCCATGTCGGTTTTTACCCAGCCTGGGTGCATGGCCAGCACGCACAGGTCGGGGCGCTGCTGCTCGATGACAAAGCTGTTGATCATCGAGTTCAACGCCGCCTTGCTGGCCTTGTAAAGGCAGATCTCACCGCCGTCGGGGATGGTCACGCTGCCCAGGATCGAGCTCATGAAGGCCAGTACGCCACTGCCCTCGCGTACCTGGCCGACGAGGCGCCGGGCCACGCGGATCGGTGCAACGGCGTTGGTCATGAACAGGTCGCCGATGTCTTTGTTGTGTACGGTCTCCAGGTCTTGTGGCAGGGGGCCCATGACACCGGCGTTGACGAATACCAGGTCGAACACCTGGCCCTGCAGGCGCTGCTTCAGGCCGTCGAGCTGGGCGGTGTCGTTCATCTCCAGCTGCTCGATGTGCACGCCGGGCACGTCCGCCAGGGCGCCAGGCTGCTGCGGGTTGCGGACTGTAGCAGTGATGTTCCAGCCATCTTCGTGCAGGCGTTGCACCAGGCCCAGGCCAAGCCCGCGCGAGGCGCCGATGATGAGGGCAGTTCTTGAATTAGCCATAGGAACATTCCTTTATCGGTGTAGGAAAAAGGAATTGAGCATACGTTACGGAAGGCGTGTGCGCTCACCGGATAAGCGGCTAAAAATTGATCAAGGTTGCCAGAGCGCTTGTAGCCGGGCGCTTCGCCTGTTGGCGCACGGGTTATCCACAGGCTGTTCCACAGTTATTGTGTGCAAGCTCTGGTGGGGGGGGTAGGTTCGTCGAGCCCTGTACTGGGGATAACTTTCACGCTTTCAGCAGTTTGCGACTGTCATCAAGCTGTGATCAAAATATGATCAAAGCCCTGCGAGCCTTGAAAACAGTAGCCTGCAAGCGACTGCCCCAAGCTTATCCACAGGCGGGCCCACAGTTGTTGTGGGCAATGTCAGCGTGCTTCCAGCAGGATGCGCCCACGGCTCAGGTCGGCCAGTTGCTGCTGCAGGGGTGCCAGGTGGGCATCACCCAGCGCAATTAGCAGGTCCACGCCGTTGGCGGTGAATTGCTCATTCAGGACGAGGCCATCAACCTCTGCCAGGCGCAGTTTCACCAGTGCCAGTTCGCTGAAACTGCAGCTGCAAGCGAATTCGCTGCGCTGCACCAGCAGCCGTTTGGGCGCCTGTTGCAGGCATTTGTTGGCGCCACCGCCATAGGCCCTGGCCAGGCCACCGGTACCCAGTTGTATGCCGCCATACCAGCGGATCACCAGCACCACGACCTGGTCGCAGTCTTGTGCTTCGATGGCTGCCAGGATCGGCCGCCCGGCAGTGCCGCCGGGTTCACCGTCATCGCTGCTGCGGTACTGGGCGCCAAGCTTCCAGGCCCAGCAGTTGTGGGTGGCGGCCAGGTCGCTGTGGCGTTCGATGAAACTCATCGCGTCCGCAGCACTGCTGATCGGCCCGGCCAGGGTGATGAAGCGGCTTTTGCGGATTTCCTCGCGGTACTCGCAGAGGTCGAGCAGGGTAGAAGGCATAAATGACGTTCAGACAGCCGGCTTGATGCCGCAGCCCTTCAGAATGATGTGGATAAGGTTGTTGCTCGCGTCTTCCATGTCCTGCTTGGTCAGGCGGCTGCGGCCGGTAACCTGGCAGATCTGGGTGGCGAAGTCGGCGTAGTGCTGGGTGCTGCCCCACAGCAGGAAGATCAAGTGCACCGGGTCGACCGGGTCCATCTTGCCGGCTGCGATCCAGGCCTGGAACACGGCGGCTCGGCCGCGGAACCACTCACGGTAGTCGGCACTGAAATATTCGGTCAGGCAGGTGCCGCCGCTGATCACTTCCATGGCGAAAATCCGCGAAGCTTGCGGGTTGCGCCTGGAAAACTCCATCTTGGTACGGATGTACTGGCTCAGGGCCTCGCCGGGGTCGTCATCGACGCTCAAGGCGTTGAAGGTGCTGTCCCACAACTCGATGATGTTGCTGAGCACGGCAATATACAGGCCCAGCTTGTTGGTGAAGTAGTAATGCAGGTTGGCCTTGGGCAAGCCCGCCTTGAGGGCGATGGTGTTCATGCTGGTGCCCTTGAAACCATGGCGGGCGAACTCGTCTTCGGCGGCCTGGATAATGGCCTGTTCGTTCTTCTGGCGGATGCGGCCCGCGGGCTTGCCCGAGGCAGAGAGGCGATGCGCAGGGACTTCTAGGGTCATGGACGATTCCGTACGGGTCAGTGGCTGCGGCTGTCGGACAAGATTACCTGCCTATGCCGAAGTGACAAGCGTTTGCGGTAGAGACTGGCATCAACGTGTCGCAGCCAGGCTGTCGAGAAAGCTTTCCAGCACCAGGTTCGGCCGCCGGCCCTTGCGCGTTACCCAGCTCAGGCTCAGGTCATAGAAGCGCTGTTGAGGCTTGAGGGCACGCAAGCGGCCCTGCTGCACCCAGAAGGTGGCGTAGTGATCGGGCAGGTAGCCGATGTAGCGCCCGGTGAGGATAAGGAACGCCATCCCTTCGCGGTCCGAAGCACTGGCCGTGCAGTTCAGCGCCTGGTAGTGCGCCTGGATGTCGGCCGGCAGGCGGAACGTCGGGGTAATGGCTTCCTGGCTGTTCAGGCGTTCGTCGTCGATCTGCTGGTCATCGGCATAGAACAGCGGGTGGCCAACGGCGCAGTAAAGCAGCGAACGTTCGCTGTACAACGGCTGGTACTCAAGGCCCGACAGTGGGCTGGTCTGGGGGACTACGCCCACATGCAGGCTGCCGTCGAGCACGCCGTGTTCAACCTGGCTGGGGGCAATCATGCGGATCTGGATGCGCACATCGGGGCCTCGGTCCTTGAGTTCGGCCAGGGCGTGGGTGATGCGCATGTGCGGCAGGGTGACCAGGTTGTCGGTCAGGCCAATGTTCAGCTCGCCACGCAAATGCTGGTGCAGGCCATTGACCTCGGTGCGAAAGCTCTCCAGCGCACTGAGCAGTTGCAGGGCCGAATGGTAGACCTCGCGGCCTTCCTCGGTCAGCGAAAAACCGGCGCGGCCACGTTGGCACAGGCGCAGGCCAAGGCGTTGCTCCAGGTCGTTCATCTGCTGGCTGATGGCCGAGCGGCCAATGCCCAGCACGTTTTCGGCGGCCGAGAAGCCGCCGCACTCGACTACGCTGCGGTAGATCTTCAGCAAGCGGATGTCGAAGTCGCTGACCTGGGCGAGTGGATCGGGGCGTCGGCTCATTAGTTTAGTCTTGGCCTGTCTGAAGATTAGAAATGTAGGCTTTTTCAGACTTTATCCGCGTGCCAATTTAGCTGCAACAACATCCATCGTTGCCTAATCGTCTTCCGAGGAACCGCCGATGAACATGCCCGAAACCGCTACCGCCGGTATCGCCAGCCAGCTCAAGCTGGATGCCCACTGGATGCCCTACACCGCCAACCGTAACTTCCAGCGCGACCCACGGCTGATCGTGGCGGCCGAAGGCAACTACCTGGTCGATGACCAAGGGCGCAAGATTTTCGATGCCTTGTCTGGCCTGTGGACCTGCGGTGCCGGGCACACCCGCAAGGAAATCACCGAGGCAGTGGCCCGCCAGATCGGTACCCTCGATTACTCACCGGCCTTCCAGTTCGGCCACCCGCTGTCGTTCCAGCTGGCCGAGAAGATCACCGAGCTGACCCCGGGTGACCTGAATCACGTCTTCTATACCAACTCCGGTTCCGAGTGCGCCGACACCGCGCTGAAAATGGTGCGTGCCTACTGGCGCCTGAAAGGCCAGGCCACCAAGACCAAGATCATCGGCCGTGCCCGTGGCTACCACGGCGTGAACATTGCCGGTACCAGCCTGGGTGGCGTCAACGGCAACCGCAAGCTGTTCGGTCAGCTGCTGGATGTCGACCACCTGCCTCACACCGTGCTGCCAGTGAACGCCTTCTCCAAGGGCATGCCGGAAGAGGGCGGTATTGCCCTGGCTGACGAAATGCTCAAGCTGATCGAGCTGCACGATGCGTCCAACATCGCTGCGGTGATCGTCGAGCCGCTGGCCGGTTCGGCTGGCGTACTGCCGCCGCCGAAGGGTTACCTGAAGCGCCTGCGTGAAATCTGCACCCAGCACAACATCCTGCTGATCTTCGACGAAGTGATCACCGGCTTCGGCCGCATGGGGGCGATGACCGGCGCTGAAGCCTTCGGCGTGACCCCGGACCTGATGTGCATCGCCAAGCAGGTCACCAACGGCGCCATCCCGATGGGTGCGGTGATTGCCAGCAGCGAGATCTACCAGACCTTCATGAACCAGCCGACCCCGGAATACGCCGTGGAATTCCCGCACGGCTACACCTACTCGGCCCACCCGGTAGCCTGTGCCGCCGGTATCGCCGCGCTGGACTTGCTGCAGAAGGAGAACCTGGTGCAGTCCGCCGCCGAGCTGGCGCCGCATTTCGAGAAGCTGCTGCACGGCGTGAAGGGCACCAAGAACGTCGTCGATATCCGTAACTACGGCCTGGCCGGCGCCATCCAGATCGCCGCCCGTGACGGTGACGCCATCGTCCGCCCTTACGAAGTGGCGATGAAGTTGTGGAAGGCAGGCTTCTATGTACGCTTCGGTGGCGACACCCTGCAGTTCGGCCCAACGTTCAACACCACGCCGCAGGAACTGGATCGCCTGTTCGACGCTGTCGGCGAAAACCTGAACCTGATCGACTGATCTATCCGATTTTGATGCCCGGCGCGTGAACGCATCACGCGCCTGCTTCTACCTTCTTTATCTGGAGTTTTGCATGAGCATTGTTCAGCACCTGATCCACGGCGAGCTGGTTACCAAGGGTGAGCGCACCGCCGATGTCTTCAACCCGTCCACTGGCCAGGCTGTACGCAAGGTCGAGCTGGCCAGCCGCGCGACCGTGCAGGAAGCGATCGACTCCGCCAAGGCAGCCTTCCCGGCCTGGCGCAACACCCCGCCGGCCAAGCGCGCCCAGGTGATGTTCCGCTTCAAGCAACTGCTGGAGCAGAACGAAGCCAAAATCTCGCAGATGATCAGCGAAGAGCACGGCAAGACCCTGGAAGACGCAGCCGGTGAACTGAAGCGCGGCATCGAGAACGTCGAGTTCGCCTGCGCGGCGCCAGAAGTGCTGAAAGGCGAGTACAGCCGCAACGTCGGCCCGAACATCGACGCCTGGTCCGACTTCCAGCCACTGGGCGTGGTCGCGGGCATTACCCCGTTCAACTTCCCGGCCATGGTGCCGCTGTGGATGTACCCGCTGGCCATCGCCTGCGGTAACGCCTTCATCCTCAAACCTTCCGAGCGTGACCCGAGCTCCACGCTGTTCATTGCCCAGCTGCTGCTGGAAGCCGGCCTGCCGAAGGGCATCCTGAACGTGGTACACGGTGACAAGGAAGCAGTGGATGCGCTGATCGAAGCGCCAGAAGTGAAAGCACTGAGCTTTGTAGGTTCGACCCCGATCGCCGAGTACATCTATGCAGAAGGCACCAAGCGCGGTAAGCGTGTGCAGGCCCTGGGTGGTGCCAAGAACCACGCGGTGCTGATGCCGGATGCCGACCTCGACAACGCCGTCAGCGCACTGATGGGCGCGGCCTACGGTTCGTGCGGCGAGCGTTGCATGGCCATTTCGGTGGCTGTGTGCGTGGGCGACCAAGTGGCCGATGCACTGATTGCCAAGCTGGAACCACAGATCAAGGCGCTGAAGATTGGTGCAGGCACCTCGTGCGGTCTGGACATGGGCCCTCTGGTGACTGCGGCTGCTCGTGACAAGGTAGTGGGTTACATCGATGACGGTGTTGCTGCTGGCGCCAAACTGGTGGTGGACGGGCGCGGCTTCCGTGTGGCCGGTAATGAAGACGGTTACTTCGTGGGCGGCACCCTGTTCGACAAGGTGACCCCGGAGATGCGCATCTATAAAGAAGAGATCTTCGGCCCGGTGTTGTGCGTGGTGCGCGTGAACAGCCTGGAGCAGGCCATGCAGCTGATCAACGATCACGAGTATGGCAACGGTACCTGCATCTTCACCCGTGACGGTGAAGCGGCGCGCCTGTTCTGCGACGAGATCGAAGTGGGCATGGTGGGGGTGAACGTACCGCTGCCGGTGCCGGTGGCTTACCACAGCTTTGGTGGCTGGAAGCGTTCGCTGTTCGGTGACCTGCATGCCTATGGCCCGGACGGGGTGCGCTTCTATACCCGTCGCAAGGCAATTACCCAGCGTTGGCCGCAGCGTGCCAGCCATGAGGCATCGCAATTCGCATTCCCTAGCCTTTAAGGCAGGTAACTGAAGCGGGGAGGCCGGTAGGCCTCCCCGCTTTGTTTTTCAGCGATATTAAAGTTTCTTGAAATTAAGGGTTGACGCGCTTTCGAATCCCCTTATAATGCGCCCCACTTCCAGCGACATCGGAACGAAAAACTCCTTGGTATTCAACGGGTTAACTAGTTAAGGTGGAGTTGAAAGGGCTACGATCGAATGATCGCAAGCGGTTGAAATGGTGGTTGACAGCGGTTTTAAACGCTGTATGATTCGCCTCCCGCTACGAGAGATCGCAGCGAGCCAAGTGTTTGAAGCTAAACGAGTTTCTCGCAAAAAAACTTCAAAATAAACGCTTGACAGGCTCTGAGGAAGGCGTAGAATGCGCGCCTCGGTTGAGACGAAAAGCTCTTAACCAAACGCTCTTTAACAAATCGAATCAAGCAATTCGTGTGGGTGCTTGTGAGTACGGACTGGTAGTCAAAAAGATTATCAGCATCACAAGTGACCATGCGAGAAATCACATAGTCATTTGAGATTGCTGAGCCAAGTTTAGGGTTTCTTAAAAACCCAAGCAGTATTGAACTGAAGAGTTTGATCATGGCTCAGATTGAACGCTGGCGGCAGGCCTAACACATGCAAGTCGAGCGGATGACGGGAGCTTGCTCCTTGATTCAGCGGCGGACGGGTGAGTAATGCCTAGGAATCTGCCTGGTAGTGGGGGACAACGTTTCGAAAGGAACGCTAATACCGCATACGTCCTACGGGAGAAAGCAGGGGACCTTCGGGCCTTGCGCTATCAGATGAGCCTAGGTCGGATTAGCTAGTTGGTGGGGTAATGGCTCACCAAGGCGACGATCCGTAACTGGTCTGAGAGGATGATCAGTCACACTGGAACTGAGACACGGTCCAGACTCCTACGGGAGGCAGCAGTGGGGAATATTGGACAATGGGCGAAAGCCTGATCCAGCCATGCCGCGTGTGTGAAGAAGGTCTTCGGATTGTAAAGCACTTTAAGTTGGGAGGAAGGGCAGTAAGCTAATACCTTGCTGTTTTGACGTTACCGACAGAATAAGCACCGGCTAACTCTGTGCCAGCAGCCGCGGTAATACAGAGGGTGCAAGCGTTAATCGGAATTACTGGGCGTAAAGCGCGCGTAGGTGGTTTGTTAAGTTGGATGTGAAAGCCCCGGGCTCAACCTGGGAACTGCATCCAAAACTGGCAAGCTAGAGTACGGTAGAGGGTGGTGGAATTTCCTGTGTAGCGGTGAAATGCGTAGATATAGGAAGGAACACCAGTGGCGAAGGCGACCACCTGGACTGATACTGACACTGAGGTGCGAAAGCGTGGGGAGCAAACAGGATTAGATACCCTGGTAGTCCACGCCGTAAACGATGTCAACTAGCCGTTGGAATCCTTGAGATTTTAGTGGCGCAGCTAACGCATTAAGTTGACCGCCTGGGGAGTACGGCCGCAAGGTTAAAACTCAAATGAATTGACGGGGGCCCGCACAAGCGGTGGAGCATGTGGTTTAATTCGAAGCAACGCGAAGAACCTTACCAGGCCTTGACATGCAGAGAACTTTCCAGAGATGGATTGGTGCCTTCGGGAACTCTGACACAGGTGCTGCATGGCTGTCGTCAGCTCGTGTCGTGAGATGTTGGGTTAAGTCCCGTAACGAGCGCAACCCTTGTCCTTAGTTACCAGCACGTTATGGTGGGCACTCTAAGGAGACTGCCGGTGACAAACCGGAGGAAGGTGGGGATGACGTCAAGTCATCATGGCCCTTACGGCCTGGGCTACACACGTGCTACAATGGTCGGTACAGAGGGTTGCCAAGCCGCGAGGTGGAGCTAATCTCACAAAACCGATCGTAGTCCGGATCGCAGTCTGCAACTCGACTGCGTGAAGTCGGAATCGCTAGTAATCGCGAATCAGAATGTCGCGGTGAATACGTTCCCGGGCCTTGTACACACCGCCCGTCACACCATGGGAGTGGGTTGCACCAGAAGTAGCTAGTCTAACCTTCGGGAGGACGGTTACCACGGTGTGATTCATGACTGGGGTGAAGTCGTAACAAGGTAGCCGTAGGGGAACCTGCGGCTGGATCACCTCCTTAATCGACGACATCAGCCTGCTGATGAGCTCCCACACGAATTGCTTGATTCATTGTAAAAGACGATGCTGTAACGCAACCCTGTTATAGGTCTGTAGCTCAGTTGGTTAGAGCGCACCCCTGATAAGGGTGAGGTCGGCAGTTCAAATCTGCCCAGACCTACCATTACATGGTAAAGCCGTAGAATACGGGGCCATAGCTCAGCTGGGAGAGCGCCTGCCTTGCACGCAGGAGGTCAGCGGTTCGATCCCGCTTGGCTCCACCACTTACGCAGTAACAGTAGCTTGTCAGAACTTAGAAATGAGCATTCAGTTTGAATGTTGATTTCTGACTTTTGTCAGATCGTTCTTTAAAAATTCGGATATGTGATAGATATAGACTGATGACCAGTTTCACTGCTGGAAATCAGGCTAAGGTAAAATTTGTGAGTTCTGCTCAGTAATGAGCGAAATGCGAATTTTCGGCGAATGTCGTCTTCACAGTATAACCAGATTGCTTGGGGTTATATGGTCAAGTGAAGAAGCGCATACGGTGGATGCCTTGGCAGTCAGAGGCGATGAAAGACGTGGTAGCCTGCGATAAGCTTTGGGGAGTCGGCAAACAGACTGTGATCCAGAGATCTCTGAATGGGGGAACCCACTCAGCATAAGCTGAGTATCTTGTACTGAATACATAGGTGCAAGAGGCGAACCAGGGGAACTGAAACATCTAAGTACCCTGAGGAAAAGAAATCAACCGAGATTCCCTTAGTAGTGGCGAGCGAACGGGGACCAGCCCTTAAGTTGATTTGAGATTAGTGGAACGCTCTGGAAAGTGCGGCCATAGTGGGTGATAGCCCCGTACACGAAAATCTCTTGTCAATGAAATCGAGTAGGACGGAGCACGAGAAACTTTGTCTGAATATGGGGGGACCATCCTCCAAGGCTAAATACTACTGACTGACCGATAGTGAACCAGTACCGTGAGGGAAAGGCGAAAAGAACCCCGGAGAGGGGAGTGAAATAGAACCTGAAACCGTATGCGTACAAGCAGTGGGAGCCTACTTGTTAGGTGACTGCGTACCTTTTGTATAATGGGTCAGCGACTTATATTCAGTGGCGAGCTTAACCGAATAGGGGAGGCGTAGCGAAAGCGAGTCTTAATAGGGCGTTTAGTCGCTGGGTATAGACCCGAAACCGGGCGATCTATCCATGGGCAGGTTGAAGGTTAGGTAACACTGACTGGAGGACCGAACCGACTACCGTTGAAAAGTTAGCGGATGACCTGTGGATCGGAGTGAAAGGCTAATCAAGCTCGGAGATAGCTGGTTCTCCTCGAAAGCTATTTAGGTAGCGCCTCATGTATCACTGTAGGGGGTAGAGCACTGTTTCGGCTAGGGGGTCATCCCGACTTACCAAACCGATGCAAACTCCGAATACCTACAAGTGCCGAGCATGGGAGACACACGGCGGGTGCTAACGTCCGTCGTGAAAAGGGAAACAACCCAGACCGTCAGCTAAGGTCCCAAAGTCATGGTTAAGTGGGAAACGATGTGGGAAGGCTTAGACAGCTAGGAGGTTGGCTTAGAAGCAGCCACCCTTTAAAGAAAGCGTAATAGCTCACTAGTCGAGTCGGCCTGCGCGGAAGATGTAACGGGGCTCAAACCATGCACCGAAGCTACGGGTATCATCTTATGATGATGCGGTAGAGGAGCGTTCTGTAAGCCTGTGAAGGTGAGTTGAGAAGCTTGCTGGAGGTATCAGAAGTGCGAATGCTGACATGAGTAACGACAATGCGAGTGAAAAACTCGCACGCCGAAAGACCAAGGTTTCCTGCGCAACGTTAATCGACGCAGGGTTAGTCGGTCCCTAAGGCGAGGCTGAAAAGCGTAGTCGATGGAAAACAGGTTAATATTCCTGTACTTCCAGTTATTGCGATGGAGGGACGGAGAAGGTTAGGCCAGCCTGGCGTTGGTTGTCCAGGTTTAAGGTGGTAGGCTGAAATCTTAGGCAAATCCGGGATTTCAAGGCCGAGAGCTGATGACGAGTTGCCTTTAGGCGACGAAGTGGTTGATACCATGCTTCCAAGAAAAGCTCCTAAGCTTCAGATAACTGGGAACCGTACCCCAAACCGACACAGGTGGTTAGGTAGAGAATACCAAGGCGCTTGAGAGAACTCGGGTGAAGGAACTAGGCAAAATGGCACCGTAACTTCGGGAGAAGGTGCGCCGGCGAGGGTGAAGGACTTGCTCCGTAAGCCCATGCCGGTCGAAGATACCAGGCCGCTGCGACTGTTTATTAAAAACACAGCACTCTGCAAACACGAAAGTGGACGTATAGGGTGTGACGCCTGCCCGGTGCCGGAAGGTTAATTGATGGGGTTAGCGCAAGCGAAGCTCTTGATCGAAGCCCCGGTAAACGGCGGCCGTAACTATAACGGTCCTAAGGTAGCGAAATTCCTTGTCGGGTAAGTTCCGACCTGCACGAATGGCGTAACGATGGCGGCGCTGTCTCCACCCGAGACTCAGTGAAATTGAAATCGCTGTGAAGATGCAGTGTATCCGCGGCTAGACGGAAAGACCCCGTGAACCTTTACTATAGCTTTGCACTGGACTTTGAATTTGCTTGTGTAGGATAGGTGGGAGGCTTTGAAGTGGGGACGCCAGTTCTCATGGAGCCATCCTTGAAATACCACCCTGGCAACTTTGAGGTTCTAACTCAGGTCCGTTATCCGGATCGAGGACAGTGTATGGTGGGTAGTTTGACTGGGGCGGTCTCCTCCCAAAGAGTAACGGAGGAGTACGAAGGTGCGCTCAGACCGGTCGGAAATCGGTCGTAGAGTATAAAGGCAAAAGCGCGCTTGACTGCGAGACAAACACGTCGAGCAGGTACGAAAGTAGGTCTTAGTGATCCGGTGGTTCTGTATGGAAGGGCCATCGCTCAACGGATAAAAGGTACTCCGGGGATAACAGGCTGATACCGCCCAAGAGTTCATATCGACGGCGGTGTTTGGCACCTCGATGTCGGCTCATCACATCCTGGGGCTGAAGCCGGTCCCAAGGGTATGGCTGTTCGCCATTTAAAGTGGTACGCGAGCTGGGTTTAGAACGTCGTGAGACAGTTCGGTCCCTATCTGCCGTGGACGTTTGAGATTTGAGAGGGGCTGCTCCTAGTACGAGAGGACCGGAGTGGACGAACCTCTGGTGTTCCGGTTGTCACGCCAGTGGCATTGCCGGGTAGCTATGTTCGGAAGAGATAACCGCTGAAAGCATCTAAGCGGGAAACTTGCCTCAAGATGAGATCTCACTGGGATCTTGAATCCCCTAAAGGGCCGTCGAAGACTACGACGTTGATAGGTTGGGTGTGTAAGCGCTGTGAGGCGTTGAGCTAACCAATACTAATTGCCCGTGAGGCTTGACCATATAACACCCAAGCAATTTGCGCGTCAGAGCCGAATTGTGGTGGTGAAGATGATACGAACCGAAAGTTCGCAACCACAAATTCACATATCCGAATTCGCTAGAGTATCCATCTGGATCTTCTGGCAACAGAATTTCTTGACGACCATAGAGCATTGGAACCACCTGATCCCATCCCGAACTCAGCAGTGAAACGATGCATCGCCGATGGTAGTGTGGGGTTTCCCCATGTGAGAGTAGGTCATCGTCAAGATTCATTTCGCAAAACCCCTATCTGCACATGCAGGTAGGGGTTTTGTCTTTATGGCCCGAAAAAGCCAAGCTCTCACGCAAGTCTCGGCCTTGCCCAGATCCCTGTAGGAGCGGCTTTAGCCGCGAACACCGGCAAAGCCGGTGCCATCCTCCGCGTCGCTTGCTTCGCGGCTAAAGCCGCTCCCACAGGTCTCCCTCCCACAATTCGAGCCAGAACACTAGAATAGGCCCACGCACCTATTCAGAAGCGCTATATGCCAAACCCTGTCGAACCTGAAACCCTGGCCCAGTTGCCGCTGGACGAGCTTGTCGCCTGTCACGAATGCGACCTGCTGCTGCGCAAGCCCGTGCTCCAGCACGACGAAAAAGCCCAATGCCCGCGCTGCGGCTACGAGCTCTACGCTCACCGGCACAATGTGGTCAACCGCAGCCTGGCCTTGGTGCTGACCGCCCTGTTGCTTTTCGTGCCAGCCAATTTCCTGCCAATCATGCAGCTGCATCTGCTTGGCCAGACTTCGGACGACACCGTCTGGAGTGGTGTGCTGGGCCTGTACAACTCAGGAATGCGCGGCGTAGCCGTGGTGGTTTTCCTGTGTAGCATGGCCATCCCCCTGGCAAAACTGCTTTGCCAGTTGGCAGTGCTGCTGAGCATTCGCCTGAATATGGGGCGTAACTTCGGCCTGCTGTTCTACCGCATCTATCACCACCTGCGTGACTGGGGCATGCTCGAGGTCTATTTCATGGGTGTGCTGGTGGCCATCGTCAAGTTGGTGGACCTGGCCGAATTGACGGTGGGCCTGGGCCTGTTCTGCTTCATCAGCCTGCTATTGATCCAGGTGTGGCTCGAAGTGGTGATGTCACCTCACCAGATCTGGAGTGCGCTATCGGGGGAGGACCTGCATGCGGGCGATTGATGCGGGCATTCTTGTCTGCAATGAATGTCACGAGCTGAACCGGCAAGCGCCCGACAGTACTTCACAGACCTGTACGCGTTGCGGCGCCATCGTGCATGCGCGCCGGCCGAACAGCATCGTGCGCACCTGGGCGCTACTGATTGCTGCATCGATCCTGTACATCCCGGCCAACATGCTGCCGATCATGACCGTGAGTACGCTCGGTCAGGGCAGCCCTGACACGATCATGTCCGGCGTCATCACGCTGCTCAAGCACGGTATGGTGCCCATCGCGGCTGTGGTGTTCATTGCCAGTATCCTGGTGCCCACATTCAAGCTGGTGGGTATTGGCTTGCTGCTGTACTCCGTTCAGCGCCGGCAACCGCTGTCTGCCCGACAACGGATTTTGATGTACCGCTTTATCGAATTCATTGGGCGCTGGTCCATGCTGGATATCTTTGTCATTGCCATTTTGGTGGCGGTGGTGAATTTCGGCCGAATAGCCAGTGTCGAAGCCAACCTGGGCGCTGTCGCCTTCGCAACTGTGGTGATCCTGACAATGCTTGCCGCTTTAACTTTCGATCCCCGACTGATTTGGGATAACACGGAGTCGGATGACGACCATGAGTGACCTGCCAACGGCTAAAACCCGCCCAGCCTCGAACTGGTCGGCCATCTGGATCCTGCCTTTGATCGCCTTGATGATCGGTGGCTGGCTCGCGTGGCAAGCCTACCGTGATGCCGGTGTGCAAATTGAAGTCCGTTTCGAGTCAGGCGAGGGCATCGTCGCCAACAAGACTGAGGTGATCTACAAGGGCATGCCGGTTGGCAAGGTGGTGAGCCTGGTGCTCGACGCCAAGGGCGACAACCAGGGCGTGATCGCTACCATCGAGATGAACAAGGCCGCCGAGCCTCACCTGACCAAAGGCACGCGCTTCTGGCTGGTGAAGCCGAGTGTCAGCCTGGCGGGTATTTCCGGTCTTGAAACATTGGTATCGGGTAACTACATCGCCGTTAGCCCGGGGGAGGGGGAGCGCACCAAGCGCTTCACCGCATTGAAGGTGGCACCACCGCTCTCGGACACGGAGCCGGGCCTGCATCTGACGCTCAAGGCCGACAGGCTGGGCTCGCTCAACCGTGACAGCCCGGTGTTCTACAAGCAGATCCAGGTTGGCCGCGTAAAAAGCTACCGCTTGTCCGAGGACCAGAGCACTGTAGAGGTCAAAGTCTTCATCGAGCCAGCCTACGCCAGCCTGGTGCGCAAGCACACGCGTTTCTGGAACGCCAGTGGCGTCAGCATCGATGCTTCGCTTTCGGGTGTTAAGGTGCGCAGCGAGTCGCTGTCGAGCATCGTGGCCGGTGGTATCGCTTTTGCCACGCCGGAGTACCGCAAGGACAGCCCGCCCACCGACCCGAGCCTGCCGTTCCGTCTGTATGAAGACTTCGATGCAGCCCAGGCCGGTATCCGCGTCAAAGTGAAGCTGAGCGACTATGAAGGCCTGCAGGCAGGTCGCACGCCGGTCATGTACAAGGGCATCCAGGTGGGCTCGCTGAAAGCCCTGAAGATGGAGGACAACCTGGCCAGTGCATCAGCGGAGCTGACGCTGGACCCGCTGACCGAGGACTACCTGGTCGAAGGCACGCAGTTCTGGGTGGTCAAACCGTCGATTTCCCTGGCGGGTATCACCGGCCTTGAGGCGTTGGTCAAAGGTAACTACATCGCCATTCGCCCGGGCGAGAAGGGCGCACGGCCCGAGCGTGAGTTCGAGGCCCGCGCCAAGGCGCCGCCGCTCGACCTCAAGGCGCCGGGCCTGCACATGGTCTTGTTCGCCGACACCCTGGGTTCGCTGGAAATCGGCAGCCCGGTAATGTACCGCCAGGTGAAGGTGGGCAGCGTGCAGAGCTACCAGTTCGCCCGTAACAGCAACCGCATCCTCATCGGGGTACACATCGAGAAGGAGTACGAGAAGCTGGTCAACGGTTCGTCGCGCTTCTGGAACGTCAGTGGTATCACCCTGACGGGCGGCCTGTCGGGCATCAAGATCAAGAGTGAGTCGCTGCAAACGCTGATGGCCGGTGGTATCGCCTTCGACACGCCGCGGCCCGATGTGGCGCTCAAGCGCCATATTCCACGTTTCCGCCTGCATGATAGCCAAGAGGCGGTAAACCGCGCGGGTACCTTGATTACCATCCGCGTTGACCGGGCAGATGGCCTGAAGCCGGGCACGGCGATCCGCTTCCGTGGCCTGGATGTGGGCAGTATCGAAAGCGTCGACCTCACCGATGACCTGCAGGCGGTGCTTCTGCGCGCTCGCATTACCGAGTCGGCCGACCGTATCGCCCGTGTCGGGACGCAGTTCTGGGTGGTCAAGCCGGCTTTGGGCCTGGTACGCACCGAAAACCTCGACACCCTCGTGGGCGGCCAGTACCTGGAAGTGCAGCCGGCGGCCAAGGACCGTGGCCCGCAGCGCGATTTCATCGCCTTGGCTGATGCGCCGCAGGTGGCGGGGCCAGAGGTCGGTTTGCCATTGACGCTCAGTGCGCCACGCCGCGGCTCGATCAAGCCCGGTGTGCCGGTGACCTACCGTGAGGTGGCGGTGGGGAAGGTGACGGGCTTTGAGCTGGGCCAGAATGCCGACCGCGTGCTGATCCATATCCTTATCGAGCCACGCTATGCGGCTTTGGTGCGCAGTGGTAGCCGCTTCTGGAACAGCAGTGGCTTCGGTTTCGACTGGGGGCTGTTCAAGGGGGCTACGGTGCGTACCGAGTCGGTGGAAACCCTGATCGACGGTGGTATCGCGTTCGCTACGCCAGATGGCGAGCAAATGGGTAACCCGGCTCGGCCACAGCAGACCTTCGCCTTGTTCGACAAGGCCGAGGATGAATGGCTGCAGTGGGCGCCGAAGATTCAGATCGCCAAGTAACCCGAGGGCAACGCCGCCCTGCTTTGTGTAGAAGCGGCCTTGTGTCGCGATCGGGCTGCGCAGCGGCCCCTCGGTATTAGCCTCTACGCTGATATTGCTGGGGCTGCTGTGCAGCCCGATCGCGACACAAGGCCGCTCCTACACAAGGCGGGTCGGCGCTGGTATACAAATCACAGGCAACAAAAAGCCGACCCTAGGGTCGGCTTTTCGACTAGCACGTCGCTTAGGCAGCTGCAGCTTCTTTCAGCGCCTTGATGTGGCCATTCAGACGGCCTTTGTGACGAGCAGCCTTGTTCTTGTGGATGATACCTTTGTCGGCCATACGGTCGATTACAGGTACAGCCAGAACGTAAGCGGCTTGCGCTTTTTCGGCGTCTTTTGCGTCGATGGCTTTAACTACATTCTTGATGTAGGTGCGGACCATGGAACGCAGGCTGGCGTTGTGGCTGCGACGCTTCTCAGCCTGTTTTGCACGTTTCTTGGCGGAAGGTGTGTTGGCCACCGTCGAGCTCCTCGAAAGACTTTAGGTAAATAGCAAACAAAATAGGCCGCGAATCATGCCGATCAGTCGACCGGATGTCAAGGCCACCTGCAAGGTTCCGCCGAGCGGTGCGCCAACAAGCGGGAAAGATTCCTTTCTGCTGCGCGACCTGTACACTCGGGAATTTTTGGCTCCCCTGCGAAGGCGCGGGAGTATCGCACATTCGGACGCTGTCTGGCAGCGTCCTCTGTCATTGGCGTGAATCTTTTCGATGAACCTGCTCAAATCCCTGGCTGCAGTAAGCTCGATCACCATGATTTCGCGGGTGCTGGGCTTTGTTCGCGACACCATCCTGGCCCGCATCTTTGGTGCTGGCGTTGCCACTGATGCCTTCTTTATCGCGTTCAAGCTGCCCAACCTGCTGCGACGCATCTTTGCCGAAGGTGCGTTCTCCCAAGCGTTCGTGCCGATTCTGGCTGAATACAAGACCCAGCAAGGCGAGGAAGCGACGCGCACCTTTATCGCTTATGTCAGCGGTCTTTTGACCTTGGTCCTGGCCTTGGTGACTGCCATCGGCATCCTCGCGGCGCCGTGGGTGGTGTGGGCGACAGCCCCGGGCTTTGTCGACAGCGCGGAAAAATACGAGCTGACCACTGCGCTGTTGCGGGTGACTTTTCCTTATATATTGCTGATCTCGCTGTCTTCACTGGCCGGGGCGATCCTCAATACCTGGAACCGTTTTTCGGTACCCGCCTTCACCCCAACCCTGCTGAACGTGGCGATGATCGCCTTCGCCGTGCTGCTGACGCCGTACTTCGACCCGCCGATCATGGCTTTGGCCTGGGGTGTGCTGGCCGGTGGCCTGGCGCAGTTGCTGTACCAGCTGCCAGCGCTGAGAAAGATCGGCATGCTCGTGCTGCCGCGCCTGAACCTCAAGGACGCGGGTGTATGGCGGGTGCTGAAGCAGATGCTGCCGGCGATTCTCGGGGTTTCGGTAAGCCAGATTTCGCTGATCATCAACACCATCTTCGCCTCCTTCCTGGTGGCCGGCTCGGTGTCGTGGATGTACTACGCCGACCGCCTCATGGAGCTGCCCTCGGGCGTGTTGGGCGTGGCCCTGGGCACCATCTTGCTGCCGACCCTGGCCAAGACCTACGCCAACAAGGACCGCGAGGAATACTCGCGGATTCTCGACTGGGGCCTTCGCCTGTGCTTCCTCCTGGTGCTGCCGTGCACCCTGGCATTGGCCATTCTTGCCGAGCCACTGACCGTTGCGCTCTTTCAATATGGCAAGTTCAGTGCGTTTGATGCGGCCATGACGCAGCGGGCGCTGATGGCGTATTCCGTAGGCTTGCTGGCGATCATTCTGGTCAAGGTACTGGCACCCGGCTTCTATGCGCAGCAGAATATCCGCACGCCAGTGAAAATCGCGATATTCACCCTGGTCTGTACCCAGTTGTTCAACCTTGCCTTGGTCGGCCCGCTTGCGCATGCCGGCCTGGCATTGGCGATCAGCCTGGGTGCCTGCCTGAATGCCGGCTTGCTGTTCTGGAAGCTGCGCAGTCAGCAGTTGTTCCAGCCGCAGCCAGGCTGGGCAGTGTTCCTGCTCAAGCTGGTTTTGGCGGTGACGCTGATGTCGGCTGTACTGCTGGCAGGCATGCACTATATGCCGGCCTGGGAGCAGGGCATCATGTTGGAGCGCTTCCTGCGGCTTGGGGCGTTGATCCTGGCAGGTGTCGTGACGTATTTCGGCTGCCTGTACCTGTGCGGCTTCCGGCCCCGGCATTTCGCCCGCAAGGCCCTGCACTGAGGCTTCGGACGGGTCAGGCGTCGGTTTTTCACATTCCACGCCGCCCTTGGGCGCTGCTGCCTGTCACCAGCGCCCGGGTGTGGTTATAATCGGCCACTTTATGAGCAAGAAGCGCGTTATGCAGCTGGTTCGAGGTCTTCACAACCTGCGCCCCGAGCACCGGGGCTGTGTCGCCACCATTGGCAACTTCGACGGGGTTCACCGCGGCCACCAGGCAATCCTGGCGCGCCTGCGCGAGCGCGGCCAGGCGTTGGGCCTGCCGACCTGTGTGGTGATCTTCGAACCGCAACCGCGCGAGTATTTTGCCCCCGATACCGCACCGGCGCGTCTGGCACGCCTGCGCGACAAGGTCGAGCTACTGGCCGCCGAGGGTATCGACCGGGTGCTGTGCCTGGCGTTCAACCAGCGGCTGAGCAAGCTCAGCGCCGATGCCTTCGTCAAGGCCATCCTGGTTGACGGCCTGGGTGTGCGTCACCTTGAAGTGGGTGACGACTTCCGCTTTGGCTGTGACCGCGCCGGTGACTTCGCCTTCCTGGTCGAGGCCGGCAAGCAGTACGGCTTCACCGTCGAGGCCGCCAATACGGTGATCCAGGACGGCCTGCGGGTCAGCAGCACCGAAGTGCGCAAAGCGCTGTCCGAGGGCAACTTCGAGCTGGCCGAGCACCTGCTGGGCCGCCCGTACAGCATCACCGGCCGCGTGCTGCATGGCCAGAAGCTGGCCCGCCAGCTTGGCACACCTACCGCCAACATCCAGCTCAAGCGCCGCCGCGTGCCGCTGTCCGGGGTCTACCTGGCCAGCATCGAGATCGACGGCAAGGCCTGGCCGGGTGTCGGCAATATCGGCGTGCGCCCAACCGTTGCCGGTGATGGGCGCCCGCACCTGGAGATTCATCTGCTGGATTATGCCGGCGACCTTTACGGCCGGCGCCTGACGGTGGAGTTCCACCACAAGCTGCGTGAAGAGCAGCGATTCGCCTCCCTGGAGGCGCTGAAGTCGGCGATCGATGCGGATATCGCCGCCGCACGTGCACATTGGCACGCTCAACCGCTAACGAAGAGCCTGAAATGACCGACTACAAAGCCACGCTTAACCTTCCGGACACCGCCTTCCCCATGAAGGCCGGCCTGCCTCAGCGCGAACCGCAGATCCTGCAGCGCTGGGACAGCATTGGCCTGTACCAGAAGCTGCGCGAAATTGGCAAGGATCGTCCCAAGTTCGTCCTGCACGACGGCCCGCCCTATGCCAACGGCAAGATTCACATCGGTCATGCGCTGAACAAGATCCTCAAGGACATGATCGTCCGTTCCAAGACCCTGGCCGGCTTCGATGCGCCGTACGTGCCGGGCTGGGACTGCCATGGTCTGCCGATCGAGCACAAGGTCGAGGTAACCCACGGCAAGCACCTGTCCGCCGACCGCACCCGCGAGCTGTGCCGCGAGTATGCTGCCGAGCAGATCGAAGGGCAGAAGACCGAGTTCATCCGCCTGGGTGTGCTGGGTGACTGGGACAACCCTTACAAGACCATGAACTTCGCCAACGAGGCCGGCGAAATCCGCGCTCTGGCCGAAATGGTCAAGCAAGGCTTCGTGTTCAAGGGCCTCAAGCCTGTGAACTGGTGCTTCGATTGCGGTTCGGCGCTGGCCGAGGCCGAGGTCGAGTACGCCGACAAGAAATCCCAGACCATCGACGTGGCCTTCCCGGTTGCCGACGAGGCCAAGCTGGCCGCTGCTTTCGGCCTGGATGCGCTGGCCAAGCCAGCCGCCATCGTGATCTGGACCACCACCCCGTGGACCATCCCGGCCAACCAGGCGCTGAACATCCACCCGGAGTTCAAATACGCCTTGGTCGATACCGGTGAGCGCCTGCTGGTGCTGGCAGAAGAGCTGGTCGAGTCGTGCCTCAAGCGCTACAACCTGGAAGGCTCGGTTATCGCTACCGCGCAAGGTTCGGCCCTGGAGCTGATCAATTTCCGCCACCCGTTCTACGACCGCCTGTCGCCGATCTACCTGGCTGACTACGTCGAGCTGGGCGCCGGTACCGGCGTGGTGCACTCGGCGCCAGCCTACGGTGAAGACGACTTCGTCACCTGCAAGCGCTACGGCATGGTCAATGACGACATCCTCACCCCGGTGCAGAGCAACGGTGTGTACGTGGACTCGCTGCCATTCTTCGGCGGCCAGTTCATCTGGAAGGCCAACCCGGCCATCGTCGAGAAGCTGAGCGAAGTCGGTGCGTTGATGCACACCGAAACCATCAGCCACAGCTACATGCACTGCTGGCGCCACAAGACCCCGCTGATCTACCGCGCCACCGCGCAGTGGTTCGTGGGCATGGACAAGCAGCCTTCCACTGGCGAGCCGCTGCGTGAGCGCGCGCTGAAGGCCATCGAAGAGACCAAGTTCGTACCGGCCTGGGGCCAGGCGCGTCTGCATTCGATGATCGCCAACCGCCCGGACTGGTGCATCTCGCGTCAGCGCAACTGGGGTGTACCGATCCCGTTCTTCCTGCACAAGCAAACCGGCGAGCTGCACCCGCGCACCGTCGAGCTGATGGAAGCGGTGGCCAAGCGCGTCGAACAGGAAGGCATCGAAGCCTGGTTCAAGCTGGACGCTGCCGAGCTGCTGGGCGCTGAAGCCGACCAGTACGACAAGATCGCCGACACCCTCGACGTGTGGTTCGACTCGGGCACCACCCACTGGCACGTACTGCGTGGCTCGCACGACATCGGCCATGCCACCGGCCCGCGCGCCGACCTGTACCTGGAAGGTTCCGACCAGCACCGTGGCTGGTTCCACTCTTCCTTGCTGACCGGTTGCGCCATCGACAACCATGCGCCTTACCGCGAGCTGCTGACCCACGGCTTCACCGTGGACGAGAACGGTCGCAAGATGTCCAAGTCGCTGGGTAACACCATCGAGCCGGAGAAGGTCAACAACACCCTGGGTGCCGACATCCTGCGTCTGTGGGTTTCCGCTACCGACTACTCCGGTGAAATGGCGGTTTCCGAGCAGATCCTGCAGCGCAGCGCCGACGCCTACCGCCGTATCCGCAATACCGCACGCTTCCTGCTGTCCAACCTGTCCGGCTTCGACCCGGCCCGCGACCTGCTGGCCCCGGAAGACATGCTGGCACTGGACCGCTGGGCCGTGGACCGCACCCTGTTGCTGCAACGCGAGCTGGAAGAACACTACAGCGAGTACCGTTTCTGGAACGTCTACTCCAAGGTGCACAACTTCTGCGTGCAGGAGCTGGGCGGCTTCTACCTCGACATCATCAAGGACCGCCAGTACACCACCGGCGCCAACAGTGTCGCCCGCCGTTCCTGCCAGACCGCGCTGTACCACATCAGCGAAGCGCTGGTGCGCTGGATCGCGCCGATCCTGGCCTTCACCGCCGATGAAATCTGGCAGTACCTGCCGGGCGAGCGCAACGAGTCGGTGATGCTCAACGGCTGGTACCAGGGCCTGAGCGAACTGCCGGAAGGCACCGAGCTGGACCGCGCCTACTGGGACCGCGTGATGGCAGTGAAGGCCTCGGTCAACAAGGAGCTGGAAAACCAGCGTACCGCCAAGGTCATCGGCGGCAACCTGCAGGCCGAAGTCACCCTGTACGCCGACGAAGGCCTGAGCGCCGACCTGGGCAAGCTGGGCGACGAACTGCGCTTCGTGCTGATCACGTCGGCCGCCAGCGTGGTGCCGTTCGTGCAGGCGCCAGCGGATGCTGTGGCCACCGAAGTCGAAGGCCTCAAGCTGAAAGTGGTCAAGTCCGGTCACGCCAAGTGCGGCCGTTGCTGGCACTTCCGCGCCGACGTCGGCAGCCACCCGGAGCACCCGGAAATCTGCAGCCGTTGCGTCGACAACCTGAGCGGTTCGGGCGAGGTGCGTCACTATGCCTAACCCGGCAGTGGGGCGCTTCGGGCGCCTTGCATGGCTTTGGCTGAGCTTGCTGGTCCTGGTCCTCGACCAGGCCACCAAGCTGTATTTCAACAATGCCTTGACCATGTACCAGCAGATTGTCGTCATCCCGGACTACTTCAGCTGGACCTTGGCCTACAACACTGGCGCCGCCTTCAGCTTCCTGGCGGAAAGCTCGGGCTGGCAGCGCTGGCTGTTCGCCCTGATCGCCGTGGTGGTCAGTGCGGTGCTGGTGGTGTGGCTCAAGCGCCTGGGGCGCAACGAGACCTGGCTGGCTGTGGCGCTGTCGCTGGTGCTAGGTGGCGCGATCGGCAACCTGTACGACCGCGTCGTGCTGGGCCATGTGGTCGACTTCATCCTGGTGCACTGGCAGAACCGCCATTACTTCCCGGCCTTCAACCTGGCCGACAGTGCCATTACCGTTGGTGCGGTGATGCTGGCGCTGGATATGTTCAAGAGCAAGAAGTCCGAGGATCCGGTCCATGACTGACACCCGTATCGGCCAGAACACCGAAGTCACCCTGCACTTCGCGCTGCACCTGGAAAACGGCGACACCGTCGACAGCACGTTCGACAAGGCCCCGGCCACCTTCAAGGTGGGCGACGGCAACCTGCTGCCAGGTTTCGAAAATGCGCTGTTCGGCTTCAAGGCCGGTGACAAGCGTACTGTGGTGGTGGCCCCGGAGAACGCCTTCGGCCAGCCCAACCCGCAAAACGTGCAAGTCATGCCGCGGTCCAACTTCGAAGGCATGGAGCTGTCCGAAGGGCTGCTGATCATCTTCAACGACGCCGCCAACACCGAGCTGCCGGGTGTGGTCAAAGCGTTCGATGACGACCAGGTGACCATCGACTTCAATCACCCACTGGCTGGCAAGACCCTGACCTTCGAGGTGGAGATCCTCGGGGTGAAGGCCCTGTAAGCCTGGAGCCGAGCATGCAAATCAAACTCGCCAACCCTCGCGGCTTCTGCGCGGGGGTCGACCGGGCGATCGAGATCGTCAACCGCGCGCTGGAAGTTTTCGGCCCGCCGATCTATGTGCGACACGAAGTGGTGCACAACAAGTTCGTGGTGGAAGACCTGCGCAACCGCGGTGCCATCTTCGTCGAAGAGCTGGACCAGGTGCCGGACGATGTCATCGTCATCTTCAGTGCCCACGGTGTTTCCCAGGCTGTGCGCCAGGAAGCGGCAGGCCGTGGCCTGAAAGTGTTCGATGCCACCTGCCCGCTGGTGACCAAGGTGCATATCGAGGTGGCCAAGTACAGCCGCGACGGCCGTGAGTGCATTCTCATCGGCCACGAAGGGCACCCGGAAGTCGAAGGCACCATGGGCCAGTACGACGCCAGCAACGGTGGCTCCATCTACCTCGTCGAAGACGAAGAGGATGTGGCCAAGTTGCAGGTGCGCGACCCGGACCACCTGGCCTTCGTGACCCAGACCACGTTGTCGATGGACGACACCAGCCGCGTCATCGACGCCCTGCGTGCACGCTTCCCGAACATCGGTGGCCCGCGCAAGGACGACATCTGCTACGCCACCCAGAACCGCCAGGATGCCGTGAAGCAACTGGCCGGTGAATGCGACGTGGTGCTGGTGGTGGGCAGCCCGAACAGCTCCAACTCCAACCGCTTGCGCGAGCTGGCCGAGCGTATGGGCACCCCGGCTTACCTGATCGACGGTGCTGAAGACCTGCAACAAGGTTGGTTCGACCAGGCCGCTCGAATCGGCATCACCGCCGGTGCTTCTGCCCCAGAAGTGCTGGTGCGTGGCGTGATCGAGCAGCTCAAGGCCTGGGGCGCTACTGGTGCTGAAGAGCTGGATGGGCGGGAAGAGAACATCACGTTCTCGATGCCAAAAGAACTGCGGGTTCGTTCGCTGATCTGATCAATGGCCTGCGCACAGGGAAACCTTTTCCGGTTCACCTGTGCGCAGTCTGATTCGCCCGGTGGAAGCCATTACCACCTGAGTTAAGCTGGTTGCGGCGCTTTTCTCGCAGAGCTCCAGCGTGCCTCCTGTCTTGCCCAGTGGGACACCCAGTGCGCCGAACCTGATCTGATCGCCTGTATTGGCCATGATCCTTATGGGCCTTGAAAGACGTTGTTCGCGCAATACCTGCTTATTGTGCTCCAGCAACACACGCCATCCTTTTCCCCAATCGCTCTCAACGCTCTGGACCAGCACGTTCTGGCCCTGCAGCAGCGCATGGCTGCGAGCACTGCGCAGTGCCTGCGCCAAATCTCGGGCAGCTGCTGCCCTGTGTAGGTCATCAGTCATTCTGGCGTAAGCCGGCATACCGAGCTGTGTCATCAAGACGGCCACGGCCAAGGCCGACAACATTTGAATCAGTGTTACGCCACGTTGCTTCACCGTGCATTCCTCCCTGGAAGTGCTTGGCTATAGCTTCAGGTTCATCGGCCAAGCCGTCTAGTCGGCCCGGTTCAGGGCTATTGCGGGAAAAGTCGCGGGAGGTGCAGGGATGCACGCAAGGCAACGGGGCATGACGCTCCTGGAAGTGTTGTTGGCAGTCGTGGTTGTGGCCGTGGGCATGTTCGCAACGGCAGCGATGCAGTTGCAGGCATTGCAGGCTGCGGACGGCGCACGTCGTGATGGGCAGGCCGCGATGGCGGTGCACAGCGAGCATGAGCGGAGGCGGCGATGAGGCGCCGCCAGATTGGGTTCGGTCTGCTTGAGATGGTGATGGCGCTGGCCATCGGATTGATGCTACTGGCAGCGGCCAGCCAGCTCTTTACCTCTGCACACCAGACCTGGCGTCTGCAAAGTACGGCAGTGCGCATGCAGGATGAGGCACGACTTGCTTTGCTGCGCATGGCGCAGGATATCCGCATGGCAGGGATGTTCGGTTGCCTGCGGATTAAACCTGACGACTTTGAGGACCCGGCTGCGCGGCAGGCTTTCGCCCGCCCCCTGGAGGTTGAAGCCACTACCCTCAGCCTGGTTGTGGCGGAGTTGTCAGGAAAAACTGGCAACGGTGACTGGGTTTTGCAGACGGACTGCATCGAAAAAGTGCGCGTGGATGAAAAAACAGTAGAGGGTTACCCACTGACGTTCCCCATCAGCCAGTACGTCTATCAGTTCCATGACAATAAGCTGAGGTTCAAGCGAAAAGGCAACTTCCAACCGCTGGTCGAGAATGTGCGAGAGGCGCGCTTCGAACGTGTGCAAACGCCGCAGGGGGAGAGGGTAGACATCACGCTGATGTTGTACGACCCCACGCTCAAATTGGAACAGCGCCATGAACTGAGCGTGGCGCTGCGCAATCGGGTGCCGGGGCCATGAAGCGTCAACGCGGTGTCGTGCTGCTGTTGGCGTTGGTACTGAGCCTGCTGCTCGGCTTGCTGACAGCCTCTGCCTTGCGTGATGCCTTGGTGGAGACGCGAATGGCCGGCTACCTGCGCGATGGCCTGCTGGCGTTCGAAGAGGCAGAGGCCACGTTGCAGGCCGGGGCAGATGAACTGCTGCGGGCATCTCCAGGCAAATGCCAGATGTGCCTGCCCCCGCCACACCCGCACGATTTGACTGGGCAGTGGCAGCGCAGCAAAAGCGGCTACTTCCAGGTCCAGCATCTAGGCATGAGCAAGCGCGTTGCGTACATGCCGGAAGGGCAGCCAGTTGCGTTGTACCGGGTAACCGCCGTCAGCCAGCAAGCACAAGCCCGGCAGGTGCTGGAAGCCGTCTACGCCGTGGCCGGCGACACAATCCAACGCATCACCTGGCGCCAAAGACTGAGAGGAGACTGACATGCAGCAAGGCTTGAGCCTGATCGAGTTGTTGATTGTGCTGGCCGTGACCGGCATTCTGGCAGCCATTGCCTACCCCAGTTACAGCGACCAGCTTCGGCGAGCCGCGCGCAGCGAAGTGGTTGGCCTGCTGCACGATGCCGCCCTGCGCCTGGAGCGTCACCGCGTGCGCACCGGCCAATACGCCGAAGGCGACCCGGCCTTGCCCGACGGCACCCGCTATTACAGCCTGCAGGCCCAGCGCGACAGCGACACCTTCACGCTGCGCGCCCGGCGGCTGCCGCATGGGCTGATGGCGCAGGATGGCTGTGGCGACTTCCAGCTTGACCAGGCCGGTGTGCAGCGCAATCCGGGTGCTGTTGAACACGGCGCGCATTGCTGGGGAAGCTGAAGATTGAATGATGCCCCGTGCATCGCGGTTTTACTTCAGGTGTTGGATCGACAGATGAGCAAGCAAGTAGTGGTGGTCGGCGGCGGGGTCATCGGCCTGCTGACGGCGTTCAACCTGGCGGCGAAGGTCGGGCAGGTGGTGGTGTGTGACCAGGGCGAGGTCGGCCGTGAGTCATCGTGGGCCGGTGGCGGCATTGTTTCGCCGCTGTACCCGTGGCGCTACAGCCCGGCGGTGACCGCCCTGGCGCACTGGTCGCAGGACTTTTATCCACAGCTGGGCGAGCGTTTGTTCGCCAGCACCGGCGTCGACCCCGAAGTGCACACCACCGGCCTGTACTGGTTGGACCTGGACGACGAGGCCGAAGCGCTGGCCTGGGCCAAGCGCGAACAGCGGCCGCTAAGTGCCGTGGATATCTCGGCGGCCTATGATGCGGTGCCGGTGCTGGGCCCGGGCTTCAAGCGCGCCATCTACATGGCGGGTGTGGCCAATGTGCGCAACCCGCGCTTGGTCAAGTCGCTGAAGGCGGCGTTGCTGGCGCTGCCGAACGTAACCCTGCGCGAACACTGTCAGATCACCGGCTTCGTTCAGCAAGACGGGCGTGTGACCGGTGTGCAGACGGCTGATGGCGTGCTGGCGGCGGATGAGGTGGTGCTCAGTGCGGGCGCCTGGAGTGGCGACCTCTTGCGTACCCTTGGCCTTGAGCTGCCGGTGGAACCGGTGAAGGGTCAGATGATTTTGTTCAAGTGTGCCGAAGACTTCCTGCCGAGCATGGTGCTGGCCAAAGGGCGCTATGCGATCCCGCGGCGGGATGGACACATTCTGGTGGGCAGTACGCTGGAACATGCCGGGTATGACAAAACCCCGACCGGGGATGCGCTGGAAAGCCTGAAGGCGTCGGCGGTGGAGTTGTTGCCAGAGCTTGAGGGGGCCACCGTGGTTGGGCATTGGGCGGGGCTGCGGCCGGGGTCGCCGGAAGGCATTCCGTATATCGGGCCGGTGCCAGGGCATGCGGGGTTGTGGCTGAACTGCGGCCATTACCGCAACGGGCTGGTGCTGGCGCCGGCTTCGTGCCAGTTGTTCACCGACCTGTTGACCGGGGCCGAGCCTATCATCGACCCGGCGCCGTATGCGCCAGAAGGGCGCTTGGGCTGCAAAGCAGCCCCAGAATGTCAACGCGGTGCCTGCAAGTGCCGGCTCGGGTAATGCTGCTCATACACCTTGCACACCCGCAGCACCTGCTCATCGGCAAAGCGCCCGGCCACCACCTGCAGCCCCACCGGCAATCCTTCGCGGGTAAACCCACAAGGCACCGAAGCCGCTGGCTGCTGGGTCAGGTTGAAGGGATAGCTGAACGGCGTCCACTCCATCCACTGCGCCATCCCCGACCCAGGCGGCACGTTGTGCCCGGCTTCGAATGCCACCAGCGGCAGCATCGGCGATACCAGCACGTCATAGCGCTGGTGGAAGGCATTCATCTGCGCAATCAGCGCCGCCCGTGCCTCCAGCGCCTGGGTGTATTCGGCAAGGCCGATCTTGGCGCCTTGCTCGGCAATCCAGCGTAGCCCGGGGTCAAGCAACGCTCGCTGTTCATCGCTCAAGGCACTGGCCAACCGCGCCGCGCCGGCAAACCACAGGGTATTGAAGGTTTCCAGCGGGGCGTTGAACCCTGGGTCCACCTCTTCCACCTGCGCGCCCAGCCGTGCCAGGCGCTGCACTGCTTGCGCCACCAGTGCCTGGATTTGCGGGTCGACCTGCACGTAACCGAAGTTGGCACTGTAAGCGATGCGCAGGCCGCTCAGGTCTTGCTGCTGGCCCATCCACGGCGCCTGCCGTGGTGCACCGGCCAGCCCGTCACGGGCATCGGGGCGGGCGACGCAGTCGAGCATCAGTACCGCGTCGTCTACGGTGCGCGTCATCGGCCCCAGGTGCGACAGCACGGTCATGGCGCTGGCCGGCCATTGCGGCACATAGCCGAAAGTCGGTTTGATGCCGAAGGTGCCGGTAAACGCGCACGGGATACGAATCGAGCCGCCGGCATCGCTACCCTGGTGCAGCACCCCGAGGTTCAGTGCAGCGGCGGCCGCAGCTCCCCCCGACGAGCCTCCGGCAGTCAGCCTTGTATCCCAGGGATTGCGGGTGATGCCGTACAGCGGGTTGTCTGTCACCCCCTTCCAGCCGAACTCTGGCGTGGTGGTCTTGCCCACCAGCACTGCACCGGCTTCACGCATGAACGCGGTGAAGGGGGCATCGACGTCCCACGGCCCTGCGCCGGAGGTGGTGCGTGACCCCTTGCGGGTGGGCATGCCACGGGTCAGGGTCAGGTCCTTGATCGAGGCGGGTACGCCATCCAGCCGGCCACAGGGCTCGCCCCGTTGCCAGCGCTGCTCGCTGGCGCGGGCGGCGGCGCGAGCACCTTCACCGTCGACATGGCAGAAGGCGTTGACCGCCGGGTTGTGCAGGTCGATGCGCGCTAACACGTCGTCGACCACCTCGACCGGCGACAGCTGACGGCGCTGGTACAGTTCGAGCAATTCGACGGCGGTGAACTCACCCAACGCGGTTTTCTGGGTCATCTCAACGGGCTCCCGGGTTGGCGGCCTGGAACATGGCACGCAGCAGGACGTCACAGCCGTCGGCCAGGTCTTGCGGCGCGGCATTTTCGATTTCGTTGTGGCTGATGCCACCCTCGCATGGCACGAAGATCATCCCGGCCGGGCCCAGCTCGGCGAGGAAGATGGCATCGTGACCGGCACCACTGACGATATCCATATGGCTCAGGCCCAGCGTGCGTGCGCCCTGGCGCACGGCGTCCACGCACTGCTCGGCGAAATACAGTGGCGGGAAGTCAGCGGTCGGGGTCAGCTGATAGCTCAGCCCGTGCCTGGCCGTGCTGCTTTCGATGGCCGTGCGTACTTCGTTCACCATGGCAGCGAGGTGCCCAGGGTCGAGGTGGCGCAAGTCGATGGTCATGTGCACCTGGCCGGGGATGACGTTGCGCGAGCCCGGGTGCAGGGTCAGGCAGCCGACTGTGCCGCAGGCATGCGGCTGGTGGGCGTGGGCCACGCGGTTGACCGCAGCCACCACCTCGGCCGCACCAACCAGGGCGTCCTTGCGCAGGTGCATCGGGGTGGGGCCGGCATGGGCCTCGACACCGGTCAGCACCAGATCGAACCATTTCTGGCCCAGGCAGCCCTGGACAACACCGATGGTGGTGCGCTGGTCCTCCAGCACCGGGCCCTGCTCGATATGTGCTTCGAAGTAGGCACCGACGGCATGTCCGGTGGGCACACGCGGGCCGGCGTAACCAATGCGCTGCAGCTCGGCGCCGACCGACAGGCCCTGGTCGTCGACCTTTTCGAGGGTTTCCTGCAGGCCGAACTTACCGGCGAACACACCCGAGCCCATCATGCAGGGCGGGAAGCGCGAGCCTTCTTCGTTGGTCCACACCACCACTTCCAAGGGCGCCTCGGTGGTCAGGTCGAGATCGTTCAGGGTGCGGATCACTTCGAGGCCAGCCATGACGCCATAGCAGCCATCGAACTTGCCGCCGGTGGGTTGGGTGTCGATGTGGCTGCCGGTCATCACGGGGGGCAGGGCAGGGTTGCGGCCGGGGCGGCGGGCGAAGATGTTGCCGATGGCGTCGATGCTGACGGTGCAGCCGGCTTCTTCGCACCAGCGCACGAACAGGTCGCGGGCCTGGCGGTCGAGGTCGGTCAGCGCCAGGCGGCATACGCCGCCCTTGGCGGTGGCGCCGAGCAGGGCCAGGTCCATCAGCGATTGCCACAGGCGCTCGCGGTTGACCTGCGAACCTTGGCCGAGCAGGTGCTGTGAGGGATCGATACGGGTGTTCATGGGCGTTCTCCTTTCAGGCGCTCAGGGCCAGGTAACGGTTCTTGATGCTCGGGTCCTCACGGAACTGCGCCGCGCTGCCCTGGTAAGCGACCCGGCCCTGCTCCAGCACGTAATGGCGGTCGGCAAGGGCATCGCAGACCATCAGGTTCTGTTCCACCAGCAGGATCGACAGGCCCTCGTCCTTGATGCGCCGCAGGATCTTCACCAGCTCGTCGACGATCACCGGGGCCAGGCCTTCGGTGGGTTCATCGAGGATCAGCAGCTTGGGGCCGTTGAGCAGGGCGCGGGCGATGGCCAGCATCTGCTGCTCGCCACCGGACAGCGCGAAACCACCATTGCGGCGCCGCTCCTTGAGCCGTGGGAACATGCTGTAGACGTCTTCCAGCTGCCAGCGGCTGGTTTTGCGCACGGCAATTTTCAGGTTCTCCTCGACGCTGAGCTGGCGGAAGATGCCGCGGTGTTCGGGCACCAGGGCAATGCCGAGCCGGGCGATATCGAAAATTTCGCGGCCCACCAGCGGCTGGCCGTTGAAGCTGATCTGCCCTTGCCGTGGGCGGACGATGCCGAGGATGCTGCGCAAGGTGGTGGTCTTACCCGCACCGTTGCGCCCAAGCAGGGTTACCAGCTCGCCGGCCTCGACCTTGAGCGAAACCCCTTCGAGCACATGGCTCTTGTCGTAGTAAGCGTGGATCGAATCGACGTTGAGCATCAGGCGGCCTCTCCAAGGTAAGCGGTGCGTACGCGCTCGTCGTTGCGCACTTGTTCAGGGGTACCCTCGACCAGAATCTGGCCGTGGCTCATCACCGTGATGCGCTGGCTGATCGACATGACGATGCTCATGTTGTGCTCGATCAGCAGCACGGTATGGTCGCGGCCAAGGTCGCTGATCAGGTCGGTCATTACCGGGATGTCGTCGATACCCATGCCCGAGGTGGGCTCGTCGAGCATCAGCAGGGTCGGCTTGGCGCAGATCGACATGCCCACTTCCAGTACCCGTTGCTGGCCGTGCGACAGCTCACCGGCCAGGGTTTCGGCGCGGGCGCTCAGTTTCAGGCGCTCCAGCACCTGGTCGGCGGTGTTCCAGTGGCTGCGCTTGTGCTCGACACTGCGCCAGAAGTTGAGCGCGCCCAGGCCATCACGGCCTTGGGCGGCCAGGCGCAGGTTTTCGCGCACGGACAGGTTCTGGAACAGGCTGGTGAGCTGGAACGAACGGGCCATGCCCAGCGCCACCCGCCCGTGGGATGGCTTGCGGATGATGTCCTGGCCGTTGAACAGGATCTTGCCAGCGGTGGCCTGGCGCTCGCCGGTCAGGCAGTGGAACAGGCTGGTCTTGCCGGCGCCGTTGGGGCCGATGATGGTGTGGATGGTGCCGGCGCGCACTTTCAGGTCAACGCCCGCAACCGCCTTGAACGGCCCGTAGGCCAGCTCTAGCTGGCGGGTTTCCAGGAGGTAGTCGCTCATCACAGGGTCTCCTTGGTCTTGGCCTGGGGTTTGTCGTTGGCGTTGCGGGTGGCCAGCAGGCGTTTGCCCAGTTCGGCCAGGCCACCCCACAGGCCGCCACGCATGAACACCACCACCAGAATCAGGATCACGCCCAGCAGCATCAGCCAGCGTGGCCACAGTTCCGACAGCACGTCGCCCAGCAGCACGATGGCGCCGGCCCCCAGCAGCGAGCCGAACAGCGAGCCGGTGCCGCCGACGATGGTCATGATCAGGATGTTCTCGCTCATCATCAGGTCGATGTTCGACAGCGGTGCAAAGTGCAGCAGCATGGCGTACAGCGCCCCGGCGATACCGGTGATGGCGCCCGACAGCATGAACACCAGAATCTTGAAGTGGCGGGTGTCGTAGCCGATGGCGGCGGCGCGGGTTTCGTTCTCGCGGATGGCCAGCAGGGTGCTGCCGAACGGCGAGCGGATGACCCGCAGGGCTGCGGCGAAGATCAACAGGAACAGCACCGCGACAAACACATAGAAGTGCCGCGGGTCGGCCAGGTCGACCAGCACATGGCCGGCGATTTCGATGTTCGGCCGGGGCACATCGAGCAGGCCGTTGTCACCGCCGGTCCAGCCACTGAGGGTGTAGGCCAGGAAGTAGGCCATCTGGCTGAAGGCCAGGGTCAGCATGACGAAGTAGATGCCGGTGCGGCGAATCGCCAGTGCGCCCACCAGCAATGCCAGAAAGGCGCCGAACACGGCAGCCCCCAGCAGTGCGGCGAACATGCCCCACTGCAGGTGGATCATCAGCAGCGCCGCGCCATAGGCACCCACGCCAAAGAAGATGCCCTGGCCGAACGACAACAGGCCGGTGTAGCCGAGCAGCAGGTTGCAGGCCAGCGCGGCCAGGGCAAAGATCAGGATCTCGGTGGCCAGGGTGGCCGACGGCAGCAACAGTGGCAGTGCCACCAGGCTCGCAACCACCAGCAACAGCAGCGCCGGGGCGCGGCCCTTGGCGACTGGCAATGGATTTTTCTCGCTCATCTCAGGCTCTCCCGAACAGGCCATAGGGACGGACCAGAATCACGGCGGCCATGGCGCCGTAGATCATCAGGCTGGCGCCTTGCGGCCAGAGGCTGGTCATCATGCTTTGCACCACACCTACCAGCAGGCCGCCAACCAGCGCACCGCCGAACGAGCCCATGCCGCCGATCACCACCACCACGAAGGCAATGCCGAGGATTTCCGGGCCGACGAAGGGTTGCGCACCCCGTAGCGGGGCGAACAGCACACCCGCCACGCCGGCCAGGCCCACGCCCAGGGCGAAGGTCAGGGAAAACAGGCGGAAAATATTGGTGCCCAGCAGCGACACGGTCTCGGTGCTTTCGCTACCGGCCCGCACCAGTGCGCCGAAGCGGGTGCGCTCCAGCAGCAGCCACAGGCCAAGGCCGATCAGCGCGGCGAAACCGATCAGGAACAGGCGGTAGTAGGGGTAGATGAAATCACCGAGGATCAGCACCCCGCGCAGCTCGGGCGGTACCGCAATGTTCTTGCCCACCGGGCCCCAGATCAGCACCGAGGCTTCCTGGATGATCAGCGCGATGCCGAGGGTGACGAGGATCTGGAAGGTGTGCGGCAGGTGGTAGATGCGCTTGATCAACAGGCGCTCGACCGCCCAGGCCAGGGCGGCTACCACCAGCGGTGCAATCAGCAGTGCCAGCCAGAAGTTGCCGGTGATGGCCACGGCGGTGTAGCACAGGTAGGCGCCCAGCAAGAAGAACGCGCCGTGGGCGAAGTTGACGAAGTTGAGCAGGCCGAAAATGATCGTCAGGCCCACGGCGATGAGGAAGTAGATCATCCCCAGGCCCAGGCCGTTGAGCAGTTGGAACAGGTACAAATCGAGCATGAGCGTGCCCTCGACAGCGCGCGGTGCGGCTGCCTGTACGAGTGTGTGTGACTAACGCCGCGGCTTCAGGCCAGGGCGCAACCGGTGTGGTCGACCTCGACGAACGAACGGCCCGAGCTGATGACTTCGGCCAGGTCGTCCTCGTCGCGCATCTGCCCTTGGGACTTGCCGCGCAGCAGGTAGTAATCCTTGAGTACCTGATGGTCGCCAGGGCGGATCAGTTCTTCGCCGGTCGGGCCCTGGAAGCGCATGCCCTGCAATGCCGCAGACACGGCGGCGCCCTCTAGGCTGCCGGCCTTGACGATGGCTTCGAGCATGACCTTGGTGCCGATATAGTCGGCAGCCAGCGGGTAGTTGGGGTTGATGCCATAGGCCTTGCGGGTGGCGGCAACCAGTTGCTTGTTCAGCGGGGTATCGACCTGGTGCCAGTACTGGGCACCCAGGTACACGCCTTCGAGCACGTCGCTGCCCAGCTCCTGGAACTGGTCGAGGCCGGCAGACCACACCATCAGCACTTTCATGCGGTCCTTGATGCCGAAGTTGACGGCCTGGCGCAGGGCATTGGAGGCCTGGCTGCCGAAGTTGAGCAGCACCAGCACATCGGGTTTGGCGGCGATGGCGTTGGTCAGGTAGCCGGAGAACTCCTGTTCCTGCAGCGAGTGGTAGCTGTTGCCGATGTGTTCCACGCCAAGCTCGGCAAACACCTTGCGGGCGTTGTCCAGCAGGGCGTCGCCGAACACGTATTGCGGGGTGATGGTATACCAGCGCTTGGCCTGGGGCAGCTGGCGGATCATGGGCACCAGGGTTTCGCGGATGGCGCCGTAGGTGGGCACCGACCAGCGAAAGGTCGAGGCGTTGCAGTCTTTACCGGTGATTTCATCGGCGCCCACAGGCGTCATGAACACGCCGCCGGCCTTGTGGATTTCCTTCGATACCGCCAGTGCCGAAGACGACAGGGTGCAGCCCTGGAAGAAGCGTGCGCCATCCTGGCCGATGGCTTCCTGTACCTTGCGCACCGCCTTGCCGGCGTTGCCTTCGGTGTCGATGACCTTGTACTTGAGCGGGTGGCCGAGCAGCTGCGGGTACTCGGCGATGGCCAGGCGCGACCCCATGTCGGCGTACTTGCCGTAGCTGGCGAAGGCGCCCGACATGGACTTGAGCCCATAGAAGGTCAGCGGTTGGTCGGCGAATGCCCGGTGCGCTCCCAAGGGGAGGCTACCTAAGGCACCCAGGGCAAGGCCTGCCTTGAGCAGGGTACGTCTTTGCATGAGTAACTCCTTGGTTGTGGTTATTAGGCAGGAGTGGCAATGACAAAGCGGGTACGGCCGGGCCTGTGTGCAGGCCTCTTACCAGGCGCATCAGTGGTGGTGGTCGAACTCCAGCAGGAAGTTGCGGGCAACCTCGCCTTCCAGCGCGGTCATGTGGTGCTCGGCGTCGCACATGTGTTCATGCATCAGCCGGCGTACAGCAGGTTCGTCGCTGGCGCGCAGGGCGGTCAGCAGTTGCTTGTGGTAGTCGATGTTGGCGGCGGCGAACTGCTGGCGCTTGGGCAGGTAGGCCTTTTTCAGCACCACCAGGTCGCGCAGCAGGTCGTTGAGGAACACCGCCATGAACCGCAGCAACGGGTTCGGGCAACGGTCGGCCAGCAGCGTGTGGAATTCCAGCTCTGCCAGGCGTTGCTCGCGCTGGCCTTCCTCGCTGTCTTCCGGTGCGCTGCAGAAGTCGATGTTGGCCTGCAACGCGGCGTAGTCGGCTTCGCTCAGCTTGCCCATCACCGACACCGCCAGCTCTACCTCGATGACTTTGCGCAGCTGGTAAACCTGCTCGCCGTCCAGGTGCTGGAAGTGCAGGTAATTGCGCAGCGCGCGGCTGGCCGGCTCGGTACCTACTTCATTGAGGTAGGCGCCGCCGGTCGGGCCGGTACGGGTACTGACCAGGCCTTCGACTTCCAGCGCCTTGAGTGCTTCGCGGGCGGTGCCCTTGGAACACTCGAAATGCTCCATCAGCTCACGCTCGGTGGGCAGGCGGTCACCGGGGTGCAGCGCTTCGGTGACGATCGAGCGCTTGACCGATTCGACGATCACATCGGACAGCTTCTGGCGCTTGCGTTTGGGTTTGAGCATTTCGCTATTTTTCATATTTATGCGGATAAATAGGATTTAGCGAGTTTTGGCGGGGTGGGTCAATGCTGGCGGCGGGGGAGGGGTCGTAATTGGTGCGAAAGGGTCGGGGAGGGATAAGTGGCAACAGGATTACACGTATCGAGTGTAGGAGCGGCCTTGTGTCGCGAAAGGGTCGCAAGGCGGCCCCGGCGATATCAGCTTTTACGCAGAATTTCTGGGGCCGCGTTGCGACCCTTTCGCGACACAAGGCCGCTCCTACAGAGGGAGCTGTGTTCAGCCTTGGCGGCCAGGGCCTTGTTGCAGGTGTGCCTGGCTGCAATACCACTCATTGCCCTGCTGCAGCGCCCGGTCGTTGGGCAAATGCACGCCACAATGGGCGCAGCGCACCATCTTCAGTGGCGCATCCAGCTTCGCCTCGGGGTGCGACTGCTGGCTGACTTTGAACTTGCGCCACAGCCAGAACGCGGCGGCGATCAGGGCGATCCAGAAAAGTAGGCGAACCATGGTGTCCAGCTTGTCGGTTGAAGAAGCCGACAGTCTAGGACGCGGCCAATAAAAAAGGGAGGCCCAAGGCCTCCCTTTCATTTACCGCTGTGTGTCAGTCAAACAGACCAAAGGTCATGTAGCTGAACCAGGAGCGGTCTTTCTCGGCTTCTTTCGGGCCTTCCGGCACGATCGGGTCGCCGTTCTCGTCCTTCGGCAGCAGCTCTTGCGGCATCTCGTCGCGCGCGTCCTGGAACTGCTTGACCACGTCCTGGTTGGCGCGGGTTTCGCCCGGCGGCAGCGGGGTGTCGGTTTCGATCAGGCCCAGGGTAGCCTTGGACAGCCAGCCACGGCCGTCAGACTCGGTCTGCTTGGGCTGGAACTCGCCATCGACCAGGCTCGGGTGGTCCGGGTAGTTGAGCTTGAGGGTTTCCAGGCTGCTGGCGGCCAGTTCGTCCAGGTGCATCTTCTGGTACGACTCGACCATCACCGCCAGGCCGTCACCGACCGAGGGGGTTTCCTGGAAGTTTTCGACCACGTAGCGGCCACGGTTAGCGGCGGCCACATAAGCCTGGCGGCTCAGGTAGTAATCGGCCACGTGGATTTCATACGAGGCCAGCAGGTTGCGCAGGTAGATCATGCGCTGCTTGGCGTCTGGCGCGTAGCGGCTGTTGGGGAAGCGGCTGGTCAGCTGGGCGAACTCGTTGTACGAGTCGCGGGCGGCACCCGGGTCACGCTTGGTCATGTCCAGCGGCAGGAAACGCGCCAGCAGGCCACGGTCCTGGTCGAACGAGGTCAGGCCCTTGAGGTAGTAGGCGTAGTCGACGTTCGGGTGCTGCGGGTGCAGGCGGATGAAGCGCTCTGCAGCCGACTTGGCAGCCTCGGGCTCGGAGTTCTTGTAGTTGGCGTAGATCAGCTCGAGCTGCGCCTGGTCGGCGTAGCGGCCGAACGGGTAGCGCGATTCCAGGGCCTTGAGCTTGTTCACGGCGCTGGTGTAGCTGGAGTTGTCCAGGTCAGCTTGCGCCTGCTGGTACAGCTCGGCTTCGCTGAGGTTCTCGTCAATGACCTCTTTATTAGAGGAACAGGCCGCGGTAAGCCCGAGGATGGCGATCAGCAGCAGGTGTTTCACTTGCATGGCGGCTTGCGTCCCTTTGACGGCCGCTGTCTTGGGCGGTGCCGTCCTGTTATGATGAGCGCCCCGGCCAACCCCGGGACAAAAGAAGCCGTATTTAACCACAAGCTCGCAGCCGAAACCAAAGGCTGTGCGCCCGCCGAATCGAGCATGTCCGAGATCATTCAACTTAGCGCAGAGGTACCGTCCGATCTGGGCGGTCAACGCCTCGACCAGGTCGCCGCCCAATTGTTCGCCGAGTACTCGCGTTCGCGGCTTACTACGTGGATCAAAGAAGGCCGCCTGACGGTCGATGGCGCCGTCGTGCGTCCTCGCGATACCGTTTATGGTGGCTCTGTGCTTGCTCTGGAGGCCGAGCAAGAGGCCCAGGGCGAGTGGATCGCAGAAGACATCGAGCTGGATATCGTCTACGAAGACGACCACATCCTGGTGATCAACAAGCCTGCGGGCCTGGTTGTACACCCGGCCGCAGGCCATGCCAGCGGTACCCTGCTCAATGCGCTGCTGCACCACGTGCCAGACATCATCAACGTGCCGCGTGCCGGTATCGTTCACCGTCTGGATAAAGACACCACGGGCCTGATGGTGGTGGCCAAGACCTTGCAGGCGCAGACCAAGCTGGTTGAGCAGATGCAAGCCCGCAAAGTCAGCCGCATCTATGAGTGCATCGTGATTGGCGTGGTGACGTCCGGTGGCAAGATCGATGCCCCGATCGGCCGCCACGGCGGTATGCGCCAGCGCATGGCCGTCACCGACGGCGGCAAGCCGGCGGTCAGCCACTACCGTGTGCTCAAGCGCTTCCGCTCGCACACCCATGTGCGGGTCAAGCTGGAAACCGGCCGTACTCACCAGATTCGCGTGCACATGGCCCATGTCGGCTTCCCGCTGGTGGGTGATCAGACGTACGGTGGGCGCTTCCGCATTCCGCCGGCTGCCAGCCCAACCATGGTCGAGGCGGTGAAAACCTTCCCGCGCCAGGCACTGCATGCGCGTTTCCTCGCCTTGGCCCACCCGATTACCGGTGAAGTCATGAAGTGGGAATCGCCACTGCCGGATGACTTCCTCTGGTTGCTGACGCTGCTGAACGAAGACCGCGAGAGCTTTATCGGATGAGTGGCCTGACGCAGTCGCTGTTGTTTCCCGACTGGCCGGCCCCGGCCTCGGTTCGCGCCTGTGTCACCACCCGTCAGGGCGGCGTCAGCCTGCCGCCCTACGAAACCTTCAACCTTGGCGACCACGTAGGGGATGACCCTGCGGCGGTCGCCGAGAACCGCCGCCGGCTGAGCGACGCGTTCGCCATCCAGCCAGCCTGGCTCAAGCAGGTGCATGGCCTGGTGGTGGCGGATGCCGACCCGGCTGTGGTGGCCGAAGCCGACGCCAGCTGGACCGACCAGCCAGGCATTGCCTGCACCGTGATGACTGCCGATTGCCTGCCTGCGCTGTTCTGCGACCGGGCGGGGACGCGCGTGGCAGCAGCGCATGCGGGCTGGCGCGGGTTGGCCGGTGGCGTGCTGGAAGCCACGCTGGACCGCCTGGCGCTGCCGCCAGAAGAGGTGCTGGTGTGGTTGGGGCCGGCCATTGGCCCGCAGGCCTTCGAAGTAGGGCTGGAAGTGCGTGATGCCTTTACGGCGGTGCATCCGGAAGCGGCCCGCGCTTTTGTCGAAGGTGAGCGGCCGGGCAAGTTGATGGCTGATATCTACGAGCTGGCGCGTATTCGCCTGGCTGCCCGTGGGGTGACCGCTGTGTATGGTGGCGGCTTGTGCACGGTCAGCGATGAGCGGTTCTTCTCCTATCGCCGTACCCCGCAGGGTGGGCGGTTTGCTTCTTTGGTGTGGTTGCAAACCCGCTGAACTCAAGAAGCTGGGGCGCACAGCGCCCCCAGCATTCCAAACGCTGACCCCGGTCAACCCCGCTACGCTTGAATCTTCCAGAATCAGCCCTATCTATAAGGTCATCTCAGGCAGGTTTCTTCATAAACAGGCGCTGTCCATCGCTCCGACCTGCCCTTTAAAGGAAGGTACACCATGCGAATAGACCGTTTGACCAGCAAGCTGCAACTTGCAATATCCGATGCCCAATCCCTGGCCGTTGGCATGGACCACCCCGCCATCGAGCCCGTGCACCTGTTGCAGGCACTGCTCGAGCAGCAGGGCGGCTCCATCAAGCCCCTGCTGATGCAGGTTGGCTTCGACATCAACAGCCTGCGCCAGGGGCTTGTGAAAGAGCTCGACCAGCTGCCGAAAATCCAGAACCCCACCGGTGACGTGAACATGTCGCAGGACCTGGCGCGCCTGCTCAACCAGGCCGACCGCCTGGCCCAGCAGAAAGGCGACCAGTTCATTTCCAGCGAGCTGGTGCTGTTGGCCGCCATGGACGAGAACAGCAAACTTGGCAAACTGCTGCTGAGTCAGGGCGTGACCAAGAAGGCCCTGGAAAATGCCATCAACAACCTGCGCGGCGGCGCGGCAGTGAACGATGCCAACGCCGAAGAGTCGCGTCAGGCGCTGGACAAGTACACCGTCGACCTGACCAAGCGTGCCGAAGAAGGCAAGCTGGACCCGGTGATTGGTCGTGACGATGAAATCCGCCGTACCGTGCAGGTGCTGCAACGCCGCACCAAGAACAACCCGGTGCTGATCGGTGAGCCTGGCGTGGGTAAAACCGCCATCGCCGAAGGCCTGGCCCAGCGCATCATCAACGGTGAAGTGCCCGACGGCCTCAAAGGCAAGCGCCTGCTGGCGCTGGACATGGGCGCGCTGATTGCCGGTGCCAAGTACCGTGGCGAGTTCGAAGAGCGTTTGAAAGGCCTGCTGAACGAGCTGTCCAAGCAGGAAGGCCAGATCATCCTGTTCATCGACGAACTGCACACCATGGTCGGCGCCGGCAAAGGCGAGGGCGCCATGGACGCCGGCAACATGCTCAAGCCAGCCTTGGCCCGTGGCGAACTGCACTGCGTTGGCGCCACCACGCTGAACGAGTACCGCCAGTTCATCGAGAAGGACGCTGCGCTGGAGCGCCGCTTCCAGAAGGTGCTGGTAGAAGAGCCGAGCGAAGAAGACACCATCGCCATTCTGCGTGGCCTGAAAGAGCGCTATGAAGTGCACCACAAGGTGGCCATCACTGACGGCGCCATTATCGCTGCGGCCAAGCTCAGCCACCGCTACATCACTGATCGCCAGCTGCCCGACAAGGCCATCGACCTGATCGACGAAGCCGCCAGCCGCATCCGCATGGAGATCGACTCCAAGCCGGAAGTGCTCGACCGCCTTGATCGCCGCCTGATCCAGTTGAAGGTGGAGTCGCAGGCACTGAAGAAAGAAGAAGACGAAGCGGCGAAAAAACGCCTGGAGAAGCTGACCGAGGAAATCGAGCGGCTGGAGCGTGAGTATTCCGACCTGGAAGAAATCTGGGCTTCGGAAAAGGCCGAAGTGCAGGGCTCGGCGCAGATCCAGCAAAAGATCGAGCAGGCCCGCCAAGAGCTGGAAACCGCCCGTCGCAAAGGTGACCTGAGCCGCATGGCCGAACTGCAGTACGGGGTAATCCCGGACTTGGAACGCAGTCTGCAAATGGTCGACCAGCACGGCAAGACCGAGAACCAGTTGCTGCGCAACAAGGTGACCGAGGAAGAAATTGCCGAAGTGGTATCGAAGTGGACCGGTATTCCGGTGGCCAAGATGCTCGAAGGCGAGCGTGAAAAGCTGCTGAAAATGGAAGAACTGCTGCACCAGCGCGTGATTGGCCAGGGCGAGGCGGTAACTGCTGTGGCCAACGCCGTGCGCCGCTCGCGTGCCGGGCTGTCCGACCCTAACCGGCCAAGTGGCTCGTTCCTGTTCCTCGGCCCGACCGGTGTGGGCAAGACCGAGCTGTGCAAGGCGCTGGCCGAGTTCCTGTTCGACACCGAAGAGGCCATGGTGCGTATCGACATGTCCGAGTTCATGGAGAAACACTCCGTGGCTCGCCTGATCGGTGCACCACCAGGCTACGTCGGCTACGAAGAGGGCGGTTACCTGACCGAAGCGGTACGGCGCAAGCCTTACGCGGTGGTGCTGCTGGATGAGGTGGAGAAAGCCCACCCGGATGTGTTCAACGTGCTGTTGCAGGTGCTGGAAGACGGCCGCCTGACCGACAGCCACGGGCGCACCGTGGACTTCCGCAACACCGTGATCGTGATGACCTCCAACCTGGGCTCGGCGCAGATCCAGGAACTGGTGGGCGACCGCGAAGCACAGCGTGCAGCGGTGATGGATGCGGTGGGTTCGCACTTCCGCCCAGAGTTCATCAACCGTATCGACGAAGTGGTGGTGTTCGAACCACTGGGCCGCGAGCAGATTGCCGGCATTACCGAAATCCAGCTGGGCCGCCTGCGCAGCCGCTTGCTGGAACGCGAACTGTCGCTGAGCCTGAGCCCGGAGGCGTTGGACAAGCTGATTGCCGTGGGTTACGACCCGGTGTACGGCGCACGGCCGCTGAAGCGTGCCATCCAGCGCTGGATCGAAAACCCGCTGGCGCAGCTGATTCTGGCGGGCAAGTTCTTGCCAGGTACGGCGATCACCGCCAAGGTGGAAGGCGACGAAATCGTCTTTGGCTGATTCTGTTGCACCATGAGCCCCGCATTTGCGGGGCTTTTTTTGGCCGTTAACCTATACCGGCCCCAGTAAAATCGGGGTTTCGCGGATATTTTGGATAACCTGCTGAAATTTTTGAAATTTTTGCTTGCATCAATTTTCGAGTGCCCCTAATATACGCCGCGTTGTCAGGCACTAAGCGAATCACCAGCAACATCGGTGACCGCAAAACAACTTACAAATCAGTAAGTTGAATGAAAAAAAGTGGTTGACAAGCAAAACGAAGAATGTAGAATAGCCGGCCTCAGCAGCGACAACGCGAAAGCGAAGAAGCCAAAGAGTCCGAAGCGAACACGGTCTTCGGAGTAGCAAATCGGTAAGTTGTACCGAAGTTCAGTTCCGCGATAGCTCAGTCGGTAGAGCAAATGACTGTTAATCATTGGGTCCCTGGTTCGAGTCCAGGTCGCGGAGCCAATCTCGGGGTGTAGCGCAGTCCGGTAGCGCGCCTGCTTTGGGAGCAGGATGTCAGGAGTTCGAATCCCCTCACCCCGACCATTTTCCGGGTCGTTAGCTCAGTTGGTAGAGCAGTTGGCTTTTAACCAATTGGTCGTAGGTTCGAATCCTACACGACCCACCATGTAAAGAAGGGCATCTCAAAGAGATGCCCTTTTTTTTGAAAGACCCGGGGTGTAGCGCAGTCCGGTAGCGCGCCTGCTTTGGGAGCAGGATGTCAGGAGTTCGAATCCCCTCACCCCGACCATTTTTGGGTCGTTAGCTCAGTTGGTAGAGCAGTTGGCTTTTAACCAATTGGTCGTAGGTTCGAATCCTACACGACCCACCATGAACAAAGGGCATCTCGAAAGAGATGCCCTTTTTCTTTGCCTTGCAAAAAGTGCTGAACCCACAGCCGGTAGAAGCGCAAAAAGAAGGGCCGCATCAGCGACCCTTGGCTTTCAATCAGTGCAGCTTCAGCCGCGGCTCGGTACCCCGGCCAATCTTGCTCCCCAGCATCATCAACGCCGTACGGAAGAACCCGTACAACGCCATCTGGTGCATGCGGTACAGCGACACGTAGAACATCCGCGCCAGCCAGCCTTCCAGCTTCACGCTGCCCATCAGGTTACCCATCAGGTTGCCTACCGCCGAGAAGCGCGACAGCGACACCAGCGAGCCGTAGTCCTTGTACTCGTAGGTCGGCAGCGGCTTGTTCTCCAGACGCGCCTTAAGGCTTTGCGCCAGCATCGAAGCCTGCTGGTGCGCCGCCTGGGCCCGTGGCGGCACATTGCGGTCGCTGCCCGGTTGCGGGCAAGCGGCACAGTCGCCGAAGGCGAAGATGTTGTCGTCGCGGGTGGTTTGCAGGGTAGGGCGCACGACCAGCTGGTTGATGCGGTTGGTTTCCAGGCCATCGATGTCTTTCAGGAAGCCCGGCGCACGGATACCTGCCGCCCACACCTTCAAGCTGGCCTGGATCACTTCGCCGTCCTTGGTCTTCAACCCGTCCTCGGTCACTTCACTGACCGCAGCGTTGGTCATCACCTTCACGCCGAGTTTTTCCAGGGTCTTGTGTACCGGCACGCTGATGCGCTCTGGCAGCGCTGGCAGTACGCGAGGGCCTGCCTCGATGATGGTGATGTGCATGTCTTTGGGCTGGATGCGGTCCAGGCCATAGGCCGCCAGTTCGTGGGCGGCGTGGTGCAGTTCGGCCGCCAGCTCCACACCGGTGGCACCCGCGCCGACGATGGCGACGCTGATTTTCTCACTGGCCACATCGCCGGCATGGGCGCGCAGGTAGTGGTTCAGCAGTTGCTGGTGGAAGCGCTCGGCCTGCTTGCGGGTGTCCAGGAACAGGCAGTGCTGCGCCGCGCCCAGGGTGCCGAAGTCGTTGGTGTTGGAACCCACAGCAATGACCAGGGTGTCGTAGCCCAGGGTACGCGCAGGCAGCAGCTCGCGGCCCTCTTCGTCGAGGGTGGCGGCCAGTTGAATCTGTTTGCCTTCACGGTCCAGGCCGCTCATGCGCCCCAGCTGGAAGTTGAAGTGGTTCCACTTGGCCTGGGCCACGTAGTTCAGTTCGTCTTCCGAGGAGTTCAGCGAGCCGGCAGCCACTTCGTGCAGCAGTGGTTTCCAGATGTGCGTGAGGTTGGCGTCGACCAAGGTAATCTCGGCCTGCTTGCGCTTGCCCAGGCTTTTACCCAGGCGGGTCGCCAGTTCCAGGCCGCCGGCGCCGCCGCCGACAATCACGATGCGATGAGTCATGGGGATATCTCATAAGGTTTACGGAATTCGTGGCCCAGAGGGCCGGCCGCAAACTGCACGAGGGGAGGGCGAGCGCGAAGCAGCTCATAGCACCAGTCCACTCAGCAGGCGGCTGATGAGACCCAACCCGATGGTCACGGCCACCACCAGCACAAGGAGCAGCCACGGCCGGAAGGGCCTGCGCTCGACTTGGTGCTGGGGGGCTCGCAGATACTCATCGACACGACGCTGATCTTCCGGATTCAGGCGGCTGGTCATGGTGGGCCTCGTCAGGTAGACGTTTGTGACTGCGCAAACGCTACAGCGTTCGCGCAAGCGCTTGAAACAAATGATAATGCTTTCTATCCCTGGCGCCGAGTGTACGCCATCGCAAACATTCGCTGCACTGGATCAAAGACTGATGCCCACGTCGAAGACGATGCTGCGGCCCAGGTTACCGCGCAGAAAGTCTGGCGCGTCTGGGTGGGCGAACAGCACCCGGGCAAAGGTCGGCCCCACCAGCGACAGTGAGCGCCAGCCCTGGCGCAGGTACTCGGTAGGCGGCGGGAAGTGGGTGTTGAGGTCGAGCACTTCGCGCTTGAGGCTGGCGAAGGCGATGATGTCCAGCTCGTTCAGCTCCAGCCCGCGCTCCCGATAGTTGTGCGCCTTTTTACGCAAGGTCGGCGCCAGGCGCCCCAGCAGCTCGGTGGCACTGATGCGCCGAGGGCGGGCTTCGCGGCGCACCAGTTGCGCCAGAGAAAATGCACTGCGCCGCCGTTGCAGCTCTTCGCGCCATTCATCGTTCAGCCGGCGGCCTTCGTCCAGCACGAAAAATACCTCGAACGCGGCATCGCGGAACAGCACGTCTGGCGGTTCCTGGCCGGCCGGGGTGAAGTCTTCGCTGCGGTAGGGAATGTTCAGCCCCTGCAACAGTCGCTGGCACACCCAACGCTCCCGCTCCCACTTGCGGGCGTTGGAGAGAAAGGCATTGGCTTGTTCGGCCTGGATGGTAAGCAGGCGCAGGTAGTCTGAGTCATCCATGCAGACAAGCTTAGCCGTTAATCGATGACGGTAAGATGCTGTTTAAGCGCGGGAATCAGCCCAGCACTGGCCACTGTTGCACCAGCCCGACCAGGTGCACCAGGCCGAAGCCCAGGCAGATCAGTGAACTGACCACGATAAAACGCTGCGAACGCCCGGTGCCCGCCAGCAATCTGGGCCCCAGCAGGCCGCGCAGCAGGTACACCAGGGTGATGAGGCAGATGGCTGGCAGCAGCAACGGCAGCCGCCCGATTGCCCCGGCAGCCGACAGCGCATAGGCCGACCAGGCCAGCAGCACGCAGGCGATGGCGGCAGTGACAAGTGCCGGGTACCAGCGGCCCTTTTCGGCGGCCACCGCCATGCGTTCACCAGCCCCGAACAAACGGTACCAGCGTGGCCCAACGGCGATCACTGCCAGGTGAAGTACGCCAATGATGGCGTTGAGTGCTGCTGCCAGCAGCAGGGTGGGGTTGATTCCTTCCGGCATGGCCAATGCTTCCTGCATCGAATGAGGGCGCCAGCCTACCGCAGCCGAAGGAAACGGAGAATGGGTGTAGACTCGGGTTTATCCACATGGCTGCAAAGGGTATTGCTCAGGTGATCAGCGCGCAGGTGTTGTCCGGTACCACCCTTACTCTTGGCTGGCTGGGTTACGTACCCTTGCTGGTGTGGGCGGTCAGCCGGGTGCGCTGGGTTGAGCTGTTCACCGACCGGCGCCGCCAGCATCTGTTGTTTGGCACCGTGTTTTGCCTGTTTGCGTTGTGGCTGGTGAGGCGTGATTTCGATACCGGGGTGTCGTACCACTTCATCGGCATGACGGCCGTTACCCTGTTGCTGGACTGGCCGCTGGCGGTGCTGGGTGGGTTCATGGCTCAGCTCGGTTTGCTGGCGCTGGGGCGTCAGGACCTGGCGGCGCTGGGGGTGAACGGCTTGTTGCTGATTGGCTTGCCGGTGCTGATTACCGAGGTGTGCGCGATCGTGGTCGAGCGCGCTCAACCGCGAAACCTGTTCGTTTATATTTTTTGTTCGGGGTTCTTTCCTGCGGCGCTCGCCGTGCTTGTTTGCGTGCCGGCGGCGCTAGGGGTGTTGTGGCTGGATGGGCGCTTTGCCATGCCGGAATGGCTTAGCGACTTTGTGGGCTACCTGTGGCTGATGATGTTCCCCGAGGCGTTCATCAACGGCATGGTGATCAGTGCGCTGGTAGTGTTTTGCCCGGAGTGGCTGGAAACCTTTAACCGCACAAGGTATTTGCAGGCGCCCTGGAAGGAGGATGAGCGGTGAGTTTGTGGTGGCCGTGCCGCCTCTTCGCGGGCACAGCCACCTTGAAATCCGCTTAGTGCCGCGGCTCCAGGTCCCCCGAATACAGCTCATCCTCAGACTCTTCAGCCCCCGGAATTTTGTGTTCCTCAGCCGCCCAGGCCCCGAGGTCGATCAGCTTGCAACGGTCCGAGCAAAACGGCCGGAACGCGCTTTTCTCGTTCCATTCCACAGGTGCGCCACAGGTCGGGCAGTCGACGGTCAATGGCTGGCTCATGGCTGGCCTCCTTTCAAAGTCAGGTAAAAGTGGTGCAGGCGGTCAATCTGCTGATGCAGCGCGGCCAGGTCGCCGTCATTGACCACAACGTCATCGGCATGGCGCAGGCGATCCTCACGGGCCAGTTGGGCCTGCAAAATGGCCTGCACCTGCTCGGCACTGGTGTTGTCCCGCGCCAGGGTGCGCGACACTTGCAGCGCCTGCGGCGCATCGATCACCAGCACGCGCTGGGTCTTATGGTATTGCCCCGACTCGATCAGCAGCGGCGACACATATACCGCATACGGCGACTGCGCCTTGGCCAGGTAGCTGAAAATCTCCTGTCCGATCAACGGGTGCAGCAGTTGCTCTAGCCATTTGCGCTGCGCCGGGTCGGCGAAGATCAGCTGGCGCAGGGCGGCGCGATCCAGCTGGCCGTCGGCCTGCAGCACACCCGGGCCGAAGCGCTCGACAATGCTGGCCAGGGCCGGGCGGCCGGGTTCGACCACCCAGCGCGCCGCCTGATCGGCATCGACCAGGTGCACGCCAAGCTCGACGAAGCGCTCGGCAGCGGCGCTCTTGCCGCTACCAATGCCGCCGGTAAGGCCGAGAATCCAGGGGGTAAAGGCTGCAGTGGCCATCAGTATCCAAGCAGTTGCATGTAAGAGGCGACTATTTCATCACCCCAGAGCACGGCAATCCACCCCGCAATCGCCAGATAAGGCCCGAACGGCATCGCCGTGCCCATGGCATGCCGGCGCAAACGCAGCAGGCACAGGCCAACCAGCGCCCCCACCACCGACGACAGCAGCAGCGTCAGCGGCAACACCTGCCAGCCACCCCAGGCCCCGATCAGCGCCATCAGCTTGAAGTCGCCATAGCCCATGCCTTCCTTTCCGGTGACCAGCTTGAACACCCAGTACACCGTCCACAGGCTGAGGTACCCGGCCACCGCGCCCCACAGCGCGTCGGTCAACGGCACATAAAGGCCGAAGGCGTTCACGATCAGCCCCAGCCACAGCATTGGCAGCACCAGCACATCCGGCAACAGCTGATGCTCGGCATCGATCAGGCTCAGCGCCAGCAGGCACCAGGTGAGCGGCAGTGCCAGCAAGGTTTCGCCAGAAGCGCCAAAGCGCCACGCCACCACCAGCGACAGCAGCGCGCTGGCGATTTCCACCACCGGGTAGCGCGGGCTGATGCGGGTTTTGCAGGATGAACAGCGCCCGCGCAATGCCAGGTAACTGATGACCGGAATGTTCTCCCACGCGCGAATCTGATGCGCGCAATGTGGGCAGCGGGAGGCGGGCAGGCACAGGTCGAACCGTTCGTGTTGCGTAACCGGCAGCCCCAACACTTCTTGTGCCTCACGCTGCCATTGCCGCTCCAGCATGATCGGTAGCCGATACACCAGCACATTGAGAAAACTGCCCACCAACAGACCGAGCAGCGTGGCCAGGGTGAGGAAGTACGCCGGCTGCTCAGCCAGCAAAGTCCATAAAGTCATGTTCAGATCAAGCTACCCAACTGGAAGATCGGCAGGTACATCGCCACCACCAGGCCACCGACCAGCAGGCCCAGGATCAGCACGATGGCCGGCTCCAGCAGGCTGGTCAACTGGTCCAGCGCCTGGCTGACCTGTTCCTCGTAATGGCTCGCGGCCTTTTCCAGCATCTGGTCCAGCGTGCCGCTGGATTCACCGATGGCCGTAAGCTGCACCAGCAACGGTGGAAACAGCGGTTCACCTGCCATCGCCTGGTTCAGCCCCTGCCCATTGGCCATGCCCTGGCGCAGCCGCAACACCGCCTGCTCGTGCAGATCGCCACCGGTTACCCGGGCCACCGTACCCAACGCGTCCAGCAACGGCACCCCGGCGCTGTAGGACGTTGCCAGGCTACGCGCAAACCGCGCCAGCGCCGCCTGCCCCAGCAATTTGCCGAACACCGGCAAACCCAGCACCTGCCGAGATATCCACAGGCGTGCTGGCGCGTGCTGCCGGTAAAGCTGACGCCCGGCAAAACCTAACACCGCAGCCATCACCAGCAACAGCGGCGCAAACCGACTCAGCCCTGTGGACAAGTCGATCACCCACTGGGTAAATGCCGGCAAAGCTGCGCCCACACCGGCAAACAGGCTCTCGAATTTCGGAATAACCTCCAGCAACAAAATCGCCGACACCCCCAGCCCGGTCAGCAACAGCAGCAGCGGGTAGATCATCGCCTTGCGCACCTTCTTGTGCAGCGCCCGCCGCTGTTCCAGCATGCCCGCCAGCTGCTCCAGCTGGCGATCGAGCGTGCCAGACTGCTCACCCACCCGCACCAGGTTGCAGTACAGCGCATCAAACCATACCGGGTGACGCTGCAACGCATCCGCCAACCCCAGGCCCGAGGCCACATCCTGTTTCAATCGCTCCAGCAACGCCGCCTGCGCCGAATTGCAGCCACTGCGCCCCATCACCTCGAACGCCTGCAACAGCGGCACGCCGGCCTTGAGCAAGGTCGCCAACTGCCGGCTGAAACCCGCCGGGTCGGCCTTCTCGCGCGGCTTCGGCAAACTGAACGTCAGCCCGCTGGCCGGCCGTAAACTGGCCACCGTGATGCCCTGGCGAATCAGCCCGGCGCGCACATAAGCCGGGCTGCGCCCGGGTGTTTGGCCACTGACCGGCGTGCCGTTGGCGTCGGTGCCATGCCAGCTGTAGAGCGGGGAAGATGAAGTCATGCAAAGGTCCTTTTTGTGCCCGTGCGACAAGCCTGGAAACAGCTTGCCGCGTCCATGCAAGGGCGCGCGTCCGTGATGCTCACTAGAGTAGTTCAGCGAAGATGACGCCCAAGCGGGCAGGGGTGACAAAAGGTGTCTGTTCAGGCCTACTGCGCCGCTGCCGGTTGGGGCGCAACCGACCTCAACGTGTAAGCGAATGAAAAAGGAAATACGTTCATGAAAGGGCAACGCGGTATCACCCTGATCGAACTGATGATCGTTGTCGCGATCATCGGCATTCTGGCGACCATCGCCTTACCGATGTACACCAACCACCAGGCACGCTCCAAGGCGGCCGCCGGGTTGCTGGAAATCAGCGCGCTGAAGACGGCGATGGACCTGCGCCTGAATGACGGGAAAGACGTGGGAGGCGTGGCCGAGCTGGGTGGTCAATCTGCCACGACACATTGTGCGATCACCGCCGGAGGCAAGGCGGCGGATGGCAGCGGGAAGATTGAATGTACGCTGGTGGATGCGCCGGCCAATGTGATGGGTAAGGCACTGACCTTGACGCGCTCGGCCAGTGGGTGGGCGTGCACTACCGACATCGAGGAAGACCTGGCGCCCAAGGGTTGCAAGGGGGCTTGAGGGTAGGGGATTAAACTAGCGGAAACAGGGGTTTGCGTTGCGGGTGTGAGCAGTGGTACGTTGCGCTACACGCCGGTGTAGCTCAGTCGGTAGAGCAGCGCACTCGTAACGCGAAGGTCGCAGGTTCGATTCCTGTCTCCGGCACCAGTTCAGCAAGTTTGATGCAGCTTTGCTTGCATGTACCCTTCCCAAAAATGCCCGCCTCGTGCGGGCACTTTTGTTTCTGTTTCATTCGCAGTGACGCCTTCCAGCCAAACCCTTTCCGTGGCCTTTTTCGACTTGGTCGTGAGCGAATTTCCACTTAGGGTTGCACGATTTTTGAGATAGTGCTTAGCTGCTAAATGCCTTTCGCCCAATAATTACGGGGTGTTTTGCAGAATTTTTAGAGATAGTGCGTTTGTCGATTAGAGATAATTTTTAGATGGCCACATTTTCTCATCACGACCTTCGACTGCTGAACCCGTCTTTCGACTCGCCTTTGGTCGATGTACTGAGCGAGCTTGAGTTCCTGCGCAGGTTGAGGCTGGAGGGTGACACGCCAGCGCCGGTTTTCTTCCAGCTCAAGGGTTTGTTCCATACCCTGGAGAGCTTGGGGTCTGCGCGAATCGAGGGTAACCACACCACCCTGGCGGACTACATCGATAGCAAGGTCGAAGGGAAGGCTGAAAGCACAGACCAGTTGCTTGAGGTGGCCAACATCGAGAAGGCGATGGACTACATCGAAGAGGTGATACAGCCAGGTGTAGATCTGACAGAGCATACGATTAGAGAGCTGCATGCCTTGACCGTACTCGGTTTGCGCCGCGAAGGGGACAAGACTCCTGGAGCCTACCGCGAAGGGCCCGTGAGGATTTCCCAATCCGATCATTCCCCACCAGACGCCCTGCTTGTGCCTCAGTACATGCAGGAGCTGGTCAGCTTCATCAACCGCGACGATTCGCCCAAGTACGCGTTGATGAAAGTCGCCTTGGCTCACCATCGTTTCGGCTGGATACACCCATTCGGGAATGGCAATGGGCGGGTGGTGAGGCTGCTCACCTATGCGCTGCTGATGAAGTACGGCTTCAACGTGAATGTGGGCGGAAGGGTACTGAACCCTACGGCGGTATTCTGTAATGATCGAGAGAATTACTACGCCATGCTCGGGGTGGCTGATACCGGCACCACAGCAGGGTTGGAAGCGTGGTGCGTGTACGTGCTGGAGGGCATTCGAGACGAGCTTGAGAAGGTGGACAAGCTCACCAACTACGCCTATCTCACGGAAAGCATTCTGTCGCCTGCGGTTGGCTTTGCGCGCAGCCGGGAATGGATTACAGAGGCTGAAGAGCAGATTTTGGCGTTGGTGATCAAATTGAAGGTTGTGAAGTCTGCCGACATTGCTGTGGCGCTGCCCAAGCTGACGGCTGGTCAGCGGACCTATCAGATCAAGAAACTGGTGGAGCAAGGCATGCTTTTGCCGGTTAGCACGGGTTCAAGGCAGTACACGATCGGCTTCTCCAGCAACTACCTGATACGCGGTGTGATCAAGGCGTTGAGAGAGCAGGGCTTCATTCCTGAGCCGCTTGATAAGCCGTAACCAGGTAAGGTCAGTCAAAGCTGTACTTGGCAAAAGTTACCGCCAAGCCTAGCCATACGTTGCCGAGCAGCGGCCGCGTTTCCTCGCTTCAACACATACCCTGTGGGAGCGGGTTCACCCGCGAAGAATATTACGCGGTACACGACACCGGCTTCGCCGGTGAACCCTGCTGCCAGTCAGTTAAGCCATTGAGACTTTGCTGCCCCTTGCCGGCAAAAAGTATGGGCTGTGCAGATCTTCAGCATTGCGCGGCCCCTGTGGGTCCGGCGATGGGCTGCGCAGCAGCCCCAAATGGCTTGATTGGCCGCCATTGAGCTTGACCCCTAACGGCCGAGGCCCGTGCCATTTCATTAGCATGCTGTTTCGCCGTGACTATGAGCGCATCTTGCATAGCCAAAATCTCAAAGCAAGGCGACGCCTATTCGGCATCACCCTGATACCTCAGCCCTTGTTCGCGTTGAGTTTGCGCAGTTCTTCATAGGTGGCCGACTGGACAAACCAGAAGCCCGAAACGATGCACCAACTCAAGCTACCTACTACGAAAATTCCCAGGGCTGGCAGGAAGCCGCTGGTGAACATGGCGATGAAAGCGAAAAGCCAGATCACGGCCAGGGAAACGTAGAGGACGGTGTTGTTGACGCTGATGACGAAGTCTTTCACAGGGCTTGTTCCTTGCTCGTGTGGGTGATTACCCCTCCTGGGGCGCTGGGAATGCTATCACATGGCCTTCATCGAGAGGCGGAGGAAGCCACCGCGCCATCAGTGGATAACTGATCCGTAAGTCTTATGAATCGTGAATTGTTGTCCCTTATCGGGGTTATCCACAGGGGCGAGTTGGCTGTGCAAGTGCTATCGGATAGAGCGCCCCAGGTGGCTCGTACCTAATAAGGATACGACGATCCCGCGGTGGTTCTCCCCAATGGCGATTCGCATCCGGCAGCTCGCCCGGTCACTACCCATGTGATGGATGCTCTTACACACATAGCGCTCGTGCGCCAGATACACCGTACTTCGCTGCCCTGCAGCAACCCATCCGCTTGGCCGACTATTGCGCCAACCTGTGCCCGTCTCTTTCTGTGGAAAGAGACGGGCACTTCTACCACTGCTGCAGCCCTGATCGCACATGGCTTTGCGGCATTCCCCTCGTGACAATCGGCGTGACAAACGCCGATGTCACCAGCAACAGGCATGTAGATGATGGTGCTGCAGACCAAGGAATGGACTGCACCTGACTGACAGTCAGGCATGCCCCGGTCATCGCATTGCTGCTTGCACATGGCTCAGGATCTTCAGGCGCTGGTCTCGTCAGCCAGTGCTGCCTCCACCCGCCCACCGGCAACGGTGCTCAGGAGGCCAGATCATGAGATGACCTTGCTCCCGGTTGTAAGGAGCCGCCAGTCCCGCGTAGTGGACATTCCCCACAGGTCGCAGGGACCTTGATCCCTGATAACACTCAGCATTCTTGGCGGGATGACGTGGGGCGAGGACTGGAGAGCTGAAGATGAGGTGGCTCATATGGCATTGGTGGGTAGACGCGATGGCCGTAATTTTGGCTACGGCAGGCAATTGAGCTATGCAGGACGGCAGGAGCTGAACGATATGTTCGGCGGTGGTCATTACGGCACGGTCAAAGCGCACTGCGATCGATGGCAGGCATTCGTGAAGTGGTGCCGCTCTATACAGGGACCTGGTATCAATGATGCGCGGCAGATTGATTACTGCGTATCTGCGCGGCGAGGTTGGGTGCGGTGACTTGGCCGTCAGCACCGCACAAAACCGGCTATCCAGCGTTAACAGGACCCTGGCGGCGTTTCGCGGATGATGTGGGGAATCTTTTGAGGGTTAGAACAGATGATATTTTTTGGCCGATGTTATTAACGTAATATAACTTGCTACGAAATGGCTAAGCTGAAACCATTTCGATGAAATCTCGTATCCGTAGCCGCCCTCAAAGGACTCCCAAGCTAGATCATGGACTGCCCAATTCCCCATAAACCTACATTCAGAGCGGCGTCAGCACCAGCGTGCCCGCCTGAACCAGAAAGCCACTCGCAAAATGTAAGTGATGATCGCAGTATTAGTATCAATATAGGTCAACTGCTTCCTGCAACTGCTAAGGCCGACGCGGCCATGCAAGCTACACTGGAAATTTCTGATAAAAAGGTCTACACCGTAAAAGTAGAGAATGATACTGATTGGCCGGCAGTAACCGCATCTCTTGTAGTAGGGCTTGCCATTGCCTGGTTTGCCAAGCAGTCGCAGCAAAGTCAGATTAAGTCTTCGGCCGCAAACTTTAGGCACGAATGGCAAAGTAGCCTCAGGGCAAAAATCGCGGAATTTTCTTCTAAAATCGTTTTGATTCACTACAAGCTTGAGAGCGATGAGGACTACTTGCTGAAAGACATTTCAGACGAAATTTTCAGCGAGTTGATCTACATTCAAAGCGTTATCGAGCTCATGTTGGATAGCAGGAAAGAGTCCTCAAAACAGCTGACGCGCACGATGGAAGAAATCGTGCGAGAACTAAAGTCCGGGCGAACTGAGCTAGGTGCTCTTATTAATAAGTTAAACTCGCAAGCTGGTGAAGTGCTTGAGTTGGCCTGGCAAGACATTCGCCGAGACTTAGGGATGAAAAAATCAAGTAATAGAAGGCGCTTCCTGTTTTGGAGGAATTGGTGATTGGCACTGAGAGATTGGCTCTGGATTTTTCAGGAATCTTACGGCTCCAGGGGATACATTCTTTTTTTTGATGTATGCCTATGAAAAATAAGTCAGTCCTCTTTTTCTCCCAAGTTAGCCTTGCGCGCAGCATCTTTGCTTCTAGAGAAGTGGGTTTTTCAGTTGGGCAATCTATCCTCTGAAATTCTCTGACATCTACACTGAGCAGCTATACTCGTAAGTATTACAAGGCCCGATAAGTAATTTGTAATCTCGCATATACAAGGAGTTCAACATGGAAAATGCCAGCGGCGACGCAAAACAAAAATTCTCAGCAAGATGCAAAGAAATACACATTGAAGGCAACGAGTGGCCCTGCAGTGAAGACAAGCTTTCAAGGCGGACGGAGATCGAGAACTTAACTCCGCTGCTAATTAATGCGCAAGCACCGCTTGTAATTTGTTTGGATGCGCCGTGGGGCGCAGGAAAAACAACGTTCCTCAAGTTGTGGTCGCAGTATTTGCGAACACTTGAAATCAAAAGCCTATACTTGAACGCTTGGGAAAATGATTTTGCAGACGATCCACTGCTTCCGCTGATATCGACATTTGATAAGTGGATAGCTGTTGAGAACGAAGAGTCTAAAGCGCAAGCAGCTTGGAAAAAGGCAAAAAAATTTGTTCCTGGTATACTTAAATCTTCTGCGGTCGCTGCTGCCAAAGCGGCATCGTTTGGCATGTTAGACATAGACAAAGAGCTAGAGAAGCTGGCCAGTGATGTAGTCGGAGGTGCGGTCGGCGATATCGTAGAAAGCTTCAATGTGAAGCAGAAGTCGTTAGAGCAATTCAAAAACCAATTGTCCTTAGCACTAGAAGCTCTGCCAGGAGACCAAAATAATCTAGTGATATTTATTGATGAGCTAGATAGGTGTCGGCCTACTTATGCAATTGAGATGCTGGAGCGAGTTAAGCACCTTTTTGATCTTGAGCGGATAATTTTTATACTTGCGATGAATAGAGATCAACTGGGTAAAAGCATCCAGGGTGTCTACGGCACATCGTTCAATGGCACTCAGTACCTTAAAAGATTCATTGACATAGATTATTTACTTCGTACGCCATCTATCAAGGAATACATTTCCGCAAGGCTGGCCGAGCCAGAGATTTCAGACTATTTTAAAGCGCGAAAAGAAGGTCGTTATGGTCTTGAACACATAACTGAACTTATGGCATATCTCGCGCTTCGATTTGACTACACTCCGCGCGACATCAACCAGCTGATTGGCAGGCTGAAGCTTATTTTTCGCAGTATTCCTCATAATCATTATCTTGACGAATCAATTATTGTGCCTTTGTTGGTGTTGAGGCAAGAGAACCCGCAGCTTTACACTCGGTATTCAAAAGATGCACTTTACGCTAATGATGTAATTGAGTTTTTGTCAGGGAACCGTATTGGTGAGGGCGAGTTGGAGCATCGCATCGCTGTAATGTTTGGTTGTCTAATAGGTGCTGCTAGAGACCCTTATTCTGAAAATAACATGGAACGGGTCCTCGCGCCATGGATGAAATGGTCAAAGCTGCTGTCGGAAACGGCTGGCGTCTCCCAACTTCGATCAGGGTTGCAAAGAGCGGTCACAGTGGTGATAGAGGTCGCTACTGAAGATCGTGAGTTTAGAAGTAGAAGAGGCCTTAATGAGCTGGCTTTTAAGCGCATTGAGCTAGCAGGAGAAATTAATTTTTCATAATTATTTCATGTGGGCAACAAGGGCGCGCCCAATCCTTAGCAACTGAGCTCTATGTGTGGTTTGTTTTAGAATTGAAGCTTGCTAAGGATGTTATTTGTACCCTAGAAGCTGCAAGTAGTACTCAGCTCCAAATATTTTATGAGTTTCCTTGAGCTCTGTACGAAACTCCAGGAAACTCAATCAGTGCCTTCGTAAGCTAAATTTTTGTAGGTTTTTTAGCCATTTATGGAAAAACTATGATGGAAAAGTGTTCCGACCTCTCGGAGGAGGCCTGGACTGTGGCCGATCTCTTCACTAAAACCATGGCCGGAGCACCCCGCCTGAGCCTCCACAATCCCCGATTCGATTCCACCGAAAGCCACAACTAGCTGATTTGTTTATAGATACCCTATGAGGTAAATCAAAAAATCTACCAAATTCCAGACCCGCGAAAACCGGCCCCTCACGCCCAAGAACCGTCTGTCTGTCTCCGCACCACACATAAAGGCTTGCAGCGATGCAAGCTTTTTTGTTGTGCGCCAGGCATGGCGCGTTGCGCTAGCGCAACCAGCTTGGCTGTGGTGGCCTCGCTGGTGACTTGGAGGTAAGAGTCCTCTACCCACGGCGTCTGCTTTACTGAATGGTGCGTTTTCAAGGTAGTTATCAAGGTTATCAATTCCAGGCTTCGTCCTCTGTGTGAGCCTAAATTGCTGTGAATGCATAATCGGCAGCGTAGTGCTGGTTTTTCCCTTGTTGACGATCTTAATCAGCATAATATTGCCGGTTTCTGCCGTGTGCACTATGCTAATCAGCATTAAACTGCTGATTAGTGGTGTGGCGATGCCGCTCAGACTCACGATCCAAGCTTTCTCAGAGGGTGCATGGCGCGATGCAGCGACGCTCACGGTTGAGAACCCCGAGCGTGTTGCTGATGGGCGGTGCCTTGTCGCATACGACAACGACTACATCATCGCGAACTTTGATCGTATGGAAGATCGATGCGAACAAGCCCTAAGCGTTAACCTTCCGTTGAACTGGGACCACCATGACGTCAAAGGGTATCCAGCATTCCTCTACGACATCATTCCCTCTGGTGCTGCCAGGGACTCTCTTGAATCCCGCTACGGGCGTCTCAAGCCCGAAGGCGTGGAAATGGAGCTGTACCTGCTAGAACGCTTCACGCCGGCCCCTATTGGGCATCTGCGTATCAAAGAGTCGGTGGAAGGCCTTCAACCGGACCGGAGTGAGGCTTTCGCGCATGCTGAGGTCGTGAACAGGACGAACGAGTTTCTTGAGTACGCCTACGAAACCGGCGCGGCATTGGGCGGCGCTACCGGTGCCAACGGGCAAGCCCCCAAGCTGGTCATGACCGAGGCCCACGACGGTGCTCTTTACGCTGATGCGATGCTTCCCGATGACCAGGCGTGCCGTCACTGGCTGATCAAGTTCGCGCGTAATCGAGGCAGCGAGCGCGACAAAGACATCCTGCGAACAGAGTTTCATTACTACAAGGCGGTTGCTGCCCTCGGCCTTGATACGGTTCCCACTGATGGTCTGGCGCTTGAAGAGGCAGTGAAGCCAAGCCTCTGGATGCCACGATTTGATCGCCAAGTAGCAGATGGCGTGGTGGAGCGGATACCGCTGGAGTCGGTGTACTCGATCTGCGGCATTACCGGCTACGCGCACCCGATGGCGCACGTCGAAGTGGTTCACCGACTGGTAAGTCTATGGGTCGATAACGGCCAGCAGGATGAGGTGGACGACCTGGTGTTCGAGTACGTGCGACGCGATCTGCTGAACCGCATTCTAGGGAACACCGATAACCACGGTCGCAACACCTCCATCATTCGTGTGGGTGGGAGGTTTCGTTTGGCCCCAATCTATGACCTCGCGCCAATGATCCTGGATGAAGAGGGTATTACGCGGACGACGAAGTGGGCTGCGGAGCGCAAGGGGTCTTCTAATTGGCGCGACAACTGTGCTGAGCTTATTGGTTACACGGATCCCGATGTTCTGCTGCAACGGTTGATGAATGCGGCTGAGGAATTCAGGGCGTTGCCCGATCTGCTGATCGATGTTCCTGAATCGATGCGCAATGCAGCCTCTCTACCCGTGAATAACCTGGACAAGCGACTCGTGGAGTGGGGACTGCGATGAAAAAACTACAGCCTGAAGAGCGCGCTCAGCTCGTAGAGGAAATCGTCAAGCGCAACGCGGCGGGGCTCGATCCAATTGGGGCATCCATTCGCCGTCTGCGGCTCGAAGTGACCGGGCTTGACCAAGAGACCTTCGCGGCCATGTGCAAGATCTCTACGAAAAGCCTGTACGAACTGGAGAGCGGGAAGTCGAATCCGAAGCTCAGCACTTTGGAGGCCGTGCTGCGTCTCTTTGGCATTCGGATGGGTATGGTGATGACTGCCAAAGATAATCCCACTGCAACGGTCGCTGGCAACAATGTCGGCCAGTTGAAGGCGGGTGGGCCAATCGCTGTGGCCGCGCGGCCGGTGGCGAATCTTTTGCAGCCGGCCAGCTCTTACGTGGTGGCCGGACCGAAACGAGGGAAAAGCCCTGCGGCAGCCAAAGCGAAGAAGGAAGTGTCGAGGCCGGCATCGCCACGCGCACGGAAAAGCACTCAGGAACAGTGAGATTGATGCTCGCACTTCACGGCATGTGATCAAGCAGCATCACCTGGCCAAGCCCGGCATTTAAGCTTCCGCCCCAACGGATATTTCTCAGCAGGAGGCCACGCATGTTCAACCACCCCGTCAAACCGGAAATCGCCGAGTGGTTCGCCACATTCGGGATCGACGCGGTATCCCACAGCGTCTGCTCCATCGACGTCACCACCGAGCCTCCCGAGCACTGGTTTTACAAGCGCAACCAGTTACGGCCGGACAGCTTGAAACTCGACCTGTCCTTGACTGCCAGCGGTAACTGGTGGGTCCACCTGTCGCGCCACGACAAGCTGTTCGACATCCAGTGGCGCGCCAACGACGACCTGCGGGTCGTATCCCAGCAACTGCGGTATCGCAAGCTGATCAAGTGGCCACGGTTGCACAGCCTCATGGATTTCCCGCTGCTGGCCGGGCAACTGGAGCAATGCCTGGATGTGCGCTTTCTGCGCCATGCCAATTTCGGCGCACGCCTGCTGGACCCCGAGGTGCTGGCGCAGAATGCCAACCTCCGCCAGTGGTTGGCGCCTTGTGCCGATACCTTCGGTAGCTACCGGAAGATGCCGCCGCAGTAACACGGCGGCCAAGCTTTTTGAGTCCGGCTCAGCTCACTGTAATCGCCGCATTCAACACCAACACCACCATCAACCCGACCAAAGCCACGATGGACTGCACCACCGAGATGGTCTTGGTAGCCTCACCCATGGTCATGCCGAACGATTCCTTCACCATCCAGAACCCTGCATGGTTGGCATAGTTGAAGAACAGCGATCCGCAGCCGATGGACAAGGCCAGCAACGGCAGGTTGAGGCTAGGGTCTGCCCCCGCAAGCGGTGCCAGCAAGCCGGCAGCCCCGACGATACCCACCGTGGCGGAACCGGTAGACACCGAGAGCAACATCGCGATCAGCCAGCCCAGGATCAAGGGCGGGAACGCCGATTGCTGGGTCAGGTGCACAATGGCATCGCCCACCTTGGCACTGGTCAGCATCTCCTGGAAGGCGCCGCCGCCGGCGATGATCATGATGATGGAGGCGATGGGCTTGAGGCTTTTGCCCAACGCATCACGCAGCTGTTCGGCGTCGCCGCCACGCGCCAGTACCAGGCTGGCGCCGGCGAACAGTACGCCCAGCAGCATGGCGATCAGCGGGTTGCCCAGGAAACTGGCCATTTCCAGCAGCGCATTGCCCTTGGGCAGCAGCATTTCGGCAACGGCATGCACCAGCATCAGGATTGCCGGCAGCAGCGCGGCCAGCATGCCGATGAATACGCCGGGGCGGGGCTGGTTGTCGGCTTTTTCCGTCAGGGTGAACTGGTCCAGCAATGCCTGATCAGGCCGCGTGCTCATACGCTTCGAGATGAACATGCCATACAGCGGGCCGCCCAGAATCATGGCCGGGATAGCCGCCAGGAAGCCATAGAGCATGGTGGGGCCAACCGAGGTCTTGAGCACGGCGATGGCGGTCAAGGGGCCAGGGTGTGGAGGTACCATGCCGTGCATGGCGGCCAACGCCGAAATCACCGGCACACCGACGTACACATACGCCGAGCCTTTGAAGCGCGCCTTGCCTTCCAGCTTGCGTGCCACGCTGAAAATCAGCGGCAGCATGATCACCAGGCCCACTTCGAAAAACATCGGGATGCCGATGACAAAGGCAACCAGCATCATGGCCCACGGAATCATGCGGTCCGGTGTGCGTTTGAGGATCACATCAGCGACCTGCTCGGTGACGCCTGCGTCAGCCAGGATTTTGCCAAGCATCGCACCAAGTGCGATCACTACGCCGACTGCGCCCAGGGTTTTTCCGGCGCCTGTGAGCAGGTGGGAGACGATGCTGCCGGGCTCCATGTGGGTAGCGAAACCCACGCCGATGGACACCACCAGCAAGGCCAGGAGGGGGTGCATCTTCAGGCGCGACACGATGAGTGCCACCAGCACCAGGACACTGACCAAGGCAGTCAGCAATAGCTGTATATCTAAAGGAGTCATGCAAGGAATCTCGGTTGGGCAGGTGCTCTGGCGGCACTCAGGATTTGAAGGCGGATGATGCGAAGTAGAGGGGGCTGGAACTTAGGCCGGCTGACGGCGGTACCGCGCAGGGCAAGTGAGCTTCGTTGGAGAGGGCATTCATGAAGTGATTCACCTTGTTATTTGGTCATCTATATGAATCTCTTCAAAGTATTCGTGCCGCAACCGGACGCTGTCAAGAGCACGCTGTCACGTTTAATTTAGTGGGTGAGTCTCTGTCAGGCCTATGCCCCATCGACACGCAGCATCACCAAGTCCCGGTGCACATCCTCGCCGCACTGGAACGTCGTTTCCCCCATCACTTCAAACCCGTTGCGGGTATAGAAGGCGATGGCCCGGCTATTGCCGTCGTTCACAGTCAAGCGCAGTGGGCCAGTGACGTTGGCAAAAATGTCAGCCACCAGGCGCTGGGACACCCCCTTGCCGTGATACTCAGGCAGCACATAGCACTTGCTCAACTCCGCGATGCCGTCGGCAGCCGCAATACCCAACGCTTCAGGCTCATGGCTGACCAGGCTGTAGCCAATCACCCGCCCGCTCAGCAAGGCGACTGTCAGCCGCTTGTTCGGCGCCAGGCTCATTCGTTCAAAGTTGGCAGGCATCAGTTGCCCGGCTATGTAGGCGTCAATTTCTGACGCGGGGGTGTCCACCGGGCAAGCCAGTGCAAAGGTGCGTGCCGCTACCTGGCTGATTGCCGTGCTGTCGTCGGGTTTTGCCCGCCGGATCGAGAGCTGCATGTGGGAAGTCCTTGTGCCAAGTCGATTCGCCCGCGATGACAGGCGTCCATCCATCGTTATGTTTTTTACTATATAACGACTGGCGCCATACAAATCGCAATCGCCCCGATTCGAACAATAAAAGGACTACCAAACGATGCTCTTGCGCCAACTCACCTACCTGGTAACGCTATCGCAACAGCGGCATTTCGGCCGTGCCGCAGAAAAATGCAACGTGTCCCAGCCCGCATTTTCCGAGGCGATCCGTACGCTGGAGCTGGACCTGGGCATCAGCGTGGTGCAGCGCAGCCGCCGGTTCGAAGGGTTTACCGCAGAGGGGGAGAGGGTGCTGTTATGGGCCCGTCGTATCCTGGCCGACTGCGGAGCTTTGCGCCAGGAGGCCGGCCATCAAGAGCTGAACCCGGCCGGTGTGTTGCGTTTGGGGGCGATTCCCACGGTGCTGTCGATGGTCCCGCTGATGACCGACTCGTGCCTGGCGACTTACCCGCGTATCACCCATGAAGTCTACACACTGGCCACATCGGACATTTTGAAAGGCATCACCCACTTCGAGCTTGATCTGGGCATGACGTATCTGGGCGACGACAGGCTGAAGGCCTTTCTCACCTACCCGTTGTTCACCGAGCGTTATGTACTGATTACCCGGGATGATGCGGGCATCCGTAACAAAACCACACTCACCTGGCAAGAAGTGTCGGCCCTGCCGCTGTGCCTGCTGACGCGCAACATGCAATGCCGCCAAGGTATCGATGAGGCCTTCGCCAAGGCTGGTGCCCAAGTGACGCCGCGGGTAGAGACAGACTCGATGATGGTGCTGTACGGCCATGTGCGCTGTTCCGGGCTTTACAGCGTCGTGCCCCACAGTGCCCTGGCACTGGCGGAAATGCGCGGGGAAATTGTGGCAATCCCTATCGTTCCGCAACTGCAGCGGGAGATCGGCTTGGTGCTGCTGCGCCGCGATCCGCAGCCATTGCTGCTGGAGTCGGTGGTGGCGCTGTTCACCTCGCTGAGCTTGCAACGCCGGGTAGACGGTTTGCTGCACTGCTGATCGGTTTGACCGATTTATAGATCGGAACAAGCGATTGGCTTGCCCACCTCAGTCTCACCGAGGATGCCTGCCAGGCAGACGACCTGCCCGGGGGCGCGACCGCCAGCGGCGCGTGCCCATTCCAATCATCAGGAGGCTCCAATGGCGAAGATTGTTTGCGTACTGTACGACGACCCTGTCACCGGCCAACCTCACACCTATGCTCGCGATGGCCTGCCCCATCTGGAAAGTTACCCGGATGGCCAGACCCTGCCTACTCCGAAAGCCATCGACTTCCAGCCAGGTACCTTGCTGGGCAGCGTTTCCGGTGAACTCGGCCTGCGCAAATACCTTGAAGCCAACGGCCACGAATTGGTGGTTACCTCCAGCAAGGACGGTGCAGGCAGCGTGCTGGACCGTGAGCTGCACGACGCCGAAATCGTTATTTCCCAGCCGTTCTGGCCGGCGTACATGACCGCCGAACGGATGGACAAGGCGCCGAAGCTTAAAATGATCGTCACTGCCGGTATCGGCTCGGACCACACCGACCTGCAAGCTGCGATGGAGCGCAACATTACCGTGGCCGAAGTCACGTACTGCAACAGTAACAGCGTGGCCGAACACGTTGTGATGACCACCCTGGCCCTGGTGCGCAACTACTTGCCTTCGCACCAGTGGGTGCTGAAAGGCGGCTGGAATATCGCTGACTGCGTGGCACGCTCCTACGATGTGGAAGGCATGCACATTGGTACGGTCGCTGCCGGGCGCATCGGCCTGCGCGTACTGCGCCTGCTGAAACCCTTCGATGTGCACCTGCATTACATGGACCGCCATCGCTTGCCGGAGGCGGTGGAGAAGGAACTCAACCTGACCTACCACAGCAGCCTTGAAAGCCTGGCCAAGGTCTGCGATGTGGTCACCCTGAACTGCCCGCTGCACCCGGAAACGGAACACATGATCAACCAGGACTCGCTCAAGCACTTCAAGCGCGGGGCGTACCTGATCAACACGGCGCGTGGCAAGTTGTGCGACCGTGATGCCATCGCCGCCGCGCTGGAAAGCGGGCAGCTGGCAGGCTATGGCGGTGATGTGTGGTTCCCTCAACCGGCGCCGGCCGATCACCCGTGGCGGCACATGCCTCACCACGGTATGACCCCTCATATCTCCGGTACCAGCCTGTCGGCTCAGGCGCGTTATGCCGCTGGTACCCGCGAGATCCTGGAGTGCTACTTCGAGAAGCGGCCGATCCGCAACGAGTACCTGATTGTGCAGGGCGGTGAGCTGGCGGGTGTGGGCGCCCATTCGTACAGTGCGGGCAACGCCACCCAAGGCTCCGAAGAAGCGGCACGCTTCAAGAAATGACGCCTCCGAGCGCAAAAACGGGCCAGGTACCTGGCCCAGTCCAGCGCATCCGTGCCCTGTCCCTGTTGTGGACCGGGCTGGGTGCCTTCGTCGGGCTCGCCACGCTGGGCGCTCTCACGATCGAGTCCGGCCAGCCCTGGCTGATCGGCTCCTTCGGGGCCAGTGGGGTGCTGCTGTTCGCTTTCCCGGACGGGCCGTTTTCGCGTGTACGCAATGTAATCGGCGGGCACTTGCTGACTTCGTTGGTGGCGCTGGCATCCTTGCAGGTGTTTGGGCCTGGCCTGTTGGCCATGGCCTTTGCTGGCGCGCTGGCGACTGTGCTCATGGTGATCACGCGCACCGTTCACCCGCCAGCCGGGGGCAACCCGGTCATCGTGTTCATGACCCAGCCTGGGTGGTCATTCTTGTTGGTGCCGATCTTGGGTGGGGCATGCCTGTTAGTAGTGGTTGCCTTGCTGTACTGGCGCATCGTGGGTTGGCTGGCGTCACGCCGTGACGAGCAGCCGGAGCGTGCAAAGGGGGCCATTTCCAGGGACTGAGTACCCTGGATGTGGCCTTTTTGCCCGAGCAGGCAATACTTTCCTCTATACGCAGGCGTGTTCCTGGTGGCGCGCGCCGCTGGGAGGTGTCTGGTGAACAAACTTTCAATCATAGGTGCCGGCCTGGTCGGCGAGGCGGCGGCGCAGATCATTGCCCGGGATGAGTTGTGCCGTGAGCTGGTGTTGATGGACGTGCAGGGTGAGCTGGCGCAGGGCAAGGCGCTGGATGTGTGGCAGGCCGCTGTGGAGTCCGGCTCCGACACCCGTGTGTACGGCGGGGCCAAGGCCGACATGCTGGAGGGCTCCGAGCTGGTGGTCATCACCGCAGGCGTGCCGCGCAAGCCCGGCCAGTCGCGCCAGGATGTGCTGAGCATCAACCTGCCGATACTGGATGGCATCATGGCGGACATCAAACAGCATGCGCCGATGGCAACGGTGCTGGTGGTGTCCAACCCGGTCGATGTGCTCACCTATCGTGCCTGGAGCCTCAGCGGCCTGGGACGCGACAAGGTGTTCGGGCAGGCGGGGGTGCTGGATACCGCGCGCATGAAGTGCTTCATTGCCGAGGCAACCGGGTTCTCTGCACGGGATATCACGGCGCTGGTGCTGGGCGGGCATGGCGACAGCATGGTGCCGCTGATGCGCTATTGCCAGATAGGCTCGGTGCCGCTGTCGCACTTCTTGTCCAATGACCAGATCGAGCAAATTGTGGAGCGCACGCGCAAAGGTGGCGGCGAGATTCTGGGCTTGAAAAAGATGGGCAGCGCCTGTGATGCACCAGGCGTGGCCATTGCGCAGATGGTGGATGCCATCGCCAATGGGCGAAACCGCATTTTGCCAGCGGTGGCGATTCTGGAAGGGGAGTACGGGCGCAAGGACATTGCCATGGGTGTGCCTTGTGTACTGGCGGACGCGGGGCTTACGCGGGTGATCGAGTTGCCGCTGGATGCGCAGGAGCAGGCGATGTTTGACCATTCTGCCGATCAGGTGGCGCGGGATATTGCTGAGATGAAGGTGTTGTGAACGAGGGTGCCTGCTGGATCATGCGCCGTGTGAACGGCGCTTGATCTCGAAACCCTCAGCGCTCCAACCACGGCAATTGCCCACCCCCATTCATCCAAGCTACCATTGCTAATAATTCCTATTAGCACAACGGCGTCCCCCATGAATGCCCCTCCCAGTGCTCCTGCCCCGGGCCTCGAACTGGAGACCCTCTACCGTGCCCACCACGGCTGGATCCGCCAGTGGCTGCAGCGCAAGCTCGGCAATGCCCATGATGCGGCAGAGCTGGCGCAGGATGTGTTCGTGCGGCTGCTCACCAAACCCCGCGCCTTCAATGACCAGGAGCACGCGCGCGCCTACCTCGGGCGTATGTCGCGCAATGCCTGTGTGGACTTCTGGCGGCGGCGGCGGGTAGAGCAGGCCTATCTGGAAGTGTTGGCCGCCCAGCCCGAGCACCTGGTGCCGTCGCTTGAGCACCAGGCGGTGATCCTCGAAACACTGGAGCAATTGCAGGCGATGTTCGAGCGCATGCCCAAGCGGGTGGCCGAAGCGTTCTTCATGGCGCAGCTACAGGGCATGAAGCAACGCGAGATCGCCGAGCAACTGGGTGTAAGCGAACGCAGCGTGAACACTTACCTGGCCCAGGCGATGTACCAGTGCCTGCTGCTGGAAGTGGACCTGGACGACGCGCTGACATGAGCCGGGCGCCACTCGACCATGCCGTGCTGCAAGCGGCTGCCGGCTGGTTCGCGCGGTTGCACGCAGCGCAGAACGACCCCGCCGCCAACGCACAATGGCATGCCTGGTTGAACGAAGATGCGCGCCATCGCCTGGCCTGGTCCTATGTGGAAAACATCAACCAGCGTTTTGGCAACCTCGACGGCCAGGCAGAGCAGGCCCGGCAGGTGTTCGACAGCGTTCGCCGTGGCCAGCAATCGCGCCGTGCCGTGCTTGGCAGCCTGTGTGTGGCGGGTGCGTCGGGGTTGTTGGGGTTGTTGGGGTGGGGCGGCTGGCAGCGGGGTTGGGTGGACTCGCCGCGCGCCTGGTTTGCTACCTACCGCACCGGCCTGGGCGAGGTGCGGCCGCTCACGTTGGCCGATGGCAGCCAGCTGTGGCTGAACGGCGGCACGGCGCTGGATGTGCAGTTCGATGAAAACGTACGGCAACTGCGCCTGTATCGCGGCGAAATCCTGATTGAAACCGGCAAAGACCCTCGTCCCCTGGCCGTCGTGACGCGGGCAGGGCGCATGCAACCGCTCGGCACGCGGTTCAGCGTTCGGGACCAAGGGCTGACAACCACCTTGAGTGTGTTCGAAGGCGCCGTGCAGGCCACCTGTTCCGACAGTGGTGTGCAAACCACGCTGGGTGCCGGGCACATGCTGGTGTTCGACGCGCAGCAGGCCGGCGCGTCGACGGCTGCACAAGCCCTGCGCCAGGACTGGAGCCGTGGCGTGCTGGTGGCGGAAGACATGCCGCTGGGCCAGGTGGTCGATGTGCTGCGCGACTACCGCCGTGGCCACCTGGGCATCGACCCTGCGCTGAACAGCTTGCGCGCCGTGGGTACCTTCCCGTTGCTGGACACCGACCGCACCCTGGCCATGCTCGAACGTGCGTTGCCCATTCGGGTAGTGCGCACCTTGCCTTGGTGGGTCTCGATCGAAGCACGCTGAAAAATTTTCAAAATTCTTTTTCTGGTTTTGAGGTGCTCATGCGCTTGGTGGGATGACGCTACTTCATCCTGCTTCCGGAAGGACCCCTTTCATGCTGCTTCGCGACTCTGCTTCCCTGCGCCGTCATCCACTGGCCCTTGCCATTTTCCTTGCCCTTGGCGGCCATGTTGCCGCTGCCCAGGCCGACAACACCGGCGCAGCGGCGCAAGGCGTGGTGTTCGACATCCCGGCCGGGCCACTGGCGCGGCAACTGAACCTGCTGGCCAGCCAGGCCGGGTTGTTGATTGGCGGTGATGCCACGCTCACGGCCAACAAGCAGAGCCAGGTGGTGCACGCCACCAGTGTGGAGCAGGCGCTGGCGCAAATGTTGGCCGGCAGCGGTGTGGAAGCCGTGCGCACGGGCGAGCGGGAGTTCCAGCTGGTGCGCCAGGCCGAAGCGGCGGCAGGCGCCGTGACCTTGGGTAGCACCACCATCTCCGGTCAGGGCCTTGGCGATGTGACGGAGGGCACGGGGGCTTACGCCACGGGCCGTTCGTCCACCGCCACCAAGCTGCCGATGAGCCTGCGCGAAACGCCGCAGTCGGTCACCGTGGTCACCCGCCAGCGCATGGATGACCAGAACATGAAAAACCTCGATGACGTGATGCGCAATGCTACCGGCATCACCATCGTCAAGAACGGTGGCGAGCGCTCGCTCTACCAGGCTCGCGGGCAGTCGGTCGACAATTTGCAGATTGACGGTGTGCCGACCAACATCGGCAATGCTTACTCGATGGACGCCATGTCCAAGCCCAACACCGACATCTACGACCGGGTGGAAGTGGTACGCGGCGCCACTGGCCTGATGGAGGGCGCGGGCAACCCTTCGGCGTCTATCAACCTGATCCGCAAGCGGCCCACTGCCGAGCGCCAGGCGCTGATTGAAACGTCGGTCGGCTCCTGGGACGATTACAAGACAATGGTCGACCTGTCTGCGCCGTTGAATGAGGCGGGTACTCTACGCGGTCGCTCGGTCATCTCATACAACAACGCCAACAGCTACCTGGATACAGCCCAGAAAGAAAACCAGCTGTTCTACGGCATCCTTGAAGCCGACCTGAACGAGTCGACCTTAGCCACCTTCGGTTTTACCTACCAGAAGGAACGCAACTCCGGTTATGACTGGTCGGGCCTGCCCAGCCAGGAGAGCGGCGCGTTTTACCCGATTTCGCGCTCCACTTCGCTGACCGGCGACTGGAACCACCTGGACAAGCGTAATACCACCCTGTTCGCCGATGTTCAGCACACCTTCGCCAACGGCTGGAAAGGCGTGGTGGCCGTGAACCAGATGTGGGCGAAGTCGGACTTTCTGGGCAACTACACTTTCCCGGGCGGCGGCACTGACCTGTTCACCCTCAACCCGCGTCACTTTCGCTACGATGACACCCAGACCAGCATCGATGGCTACTTCACCGGTCCGTTCCAGCTGCTGGGCCGCCAGCATGAGCTGATCGTGGGCGGCAACTGGAACAAGGACGACTTCGACTATCACGGCGGGCGCGATGCCACCTACCGCTACATCGTCGACATGAACAACCTAGCGGCGTTCGACCCGCCCAGGCCGACCGGTCTTAACGTCAACCAGTGGCAATACAACCGCACCCAGGAGCAGAAGGGCGTGTATGCGGCCAGCCGGTTCAGCCTCACCGACTCCACCACGTTCATCCTCGGCAGCCGCTGGAGCTGGTACAGCCACGACTCGCTGGACGACACCAACGGCGTGCGTGAACCAACAGATTATGGCCACTTTTCCAAAAGTGGCGAGGTCATCCCTTATGCGGGCCTGGTGCAGGACCTGAACGAAAACTGGTCGGCCTATGCCAGTTACACCGAAATCTTCAAGCCGCAGAGTGCGCAGGACGTGGATGGCAGAACGCTCCAGCCAATGACTGGCAGCAACTACGAAATCGGCTTGAAAGGTGAGTTCCTGGATAAGCGTCTGCAAACCTCCATCGCGCTGTTCCAGGCCGATCAGACTGGCCGTGCCGAGGAAGTGTTTTGTGAAAAGGATTGGGCCTGCTACCGCGCATCCGACAAGGTACGCAACAAAGGCATCGAGCTTGAGCTGACCGGTGAGGTACTGCCGAACTGGAACGTGTCGGCGGGGTACACCTATACCCAGTCCAAGTACATCGGCGGTGAGCAGAAAGGCGAAGACTTCAACGGTGCCTCGCCACGCCACCTGTTCAAGGTCGCGACCGATTACCGTCTGCCAGGTGCACTCAACCAGCTGCGTGTAGGCGGCAGCTTCTACGCCCAGAGCAAGATGACCCAGACCGAAGTGGACAGTGACTACAAGATTCAGCAGGACGCCTACCACCTGACCAACCTGCATGCGATCTACGAGATCAACAAGAACCTTGAAGTGCAGTACAACCTGGATAACGTGTTCGACAAGAAGTACTACCAGACCCTGGGCAACCCCAACTACTGGAACTTCTACGGCGAGCCGCGCAATTTCAACCTGGCGCTGCGGGCCAGGTTCTAAGCGGCTGACGCGGTCGGTGCAGGAGCGGCCGCGTCGCTGTTTTACACTTGCGATCAATTCTCAACAACGCTAGCATCGCCGCTCCAGCCACCCCAGCATACGCGCCAGTCCATGTCCGACGAGCAGGAAGCCCGCAGCCTGTCGCTGCTCTACCAACGGCACCGCAACGAATTGCTGGCCTTCCTCACCCGTAAGGTGCGCTGCCGCGAAACGGCCCGGGACTTGCTGCAGGACGCCTTCGTGCGCCTGCTGCACAGCGAGCACGGCCAGGTTGGCAACCTGCGCGCGTTCCTTTACCGCATCGCCACCAACCTGAGCATCGACCACGCCCGCCGTACCCAGGTGCGTGGGGTGAACGACGAGCAAGCGCTGGACCAGTTACTGACCGATACCACGCCCGAGCGCAGTGCGATGGCGGGCAACACGCTGGCGCACCTGGAGCGGTTGATCGATGGCTTGCCATCGCCCACCCGTGAGGTGTTTCTGCTGGCCCGGGTGGAGCAAATGAGCTACAAGGACATCGCCACGCGGCTTGGCGTCAATGAGCGCGCCGTCGAGCGGCATTTGAACAAAGCCCTCAGCCACTGCGCCGCCGCCGTGCTGGATGCCCGCATCAAGACTGAATCGCCATGACCGCCTCTCCCGACCACGACCCTATCGCGCACCAGCAAGCCCTGGATTGGTTTACCCGCCTGCGCGCCGAAAACCCTGGCAGCGAAGAGCATGCGGCGTTCGAGGCCTGGCGGCTGCAACCACAAAACGCACGGGCATATGCCGAGGTGGAGCAACTGTGGCAAACCCTTGAACTGCCCGCACACCGGGTGCGCAAGGCCGACCGTGCCAAGGCCAGGCGTTGGCCGCGTTACGCTGCCGCTGCCTGCCTGCTAGTGGCCGCTGGTGCGGTCTGGCTGTCGGTGCCGGCGTTGCAGGGCTTGGGCAGCGATTACGCCACGCTGGCGGGCGAGCGCCGCGAGGTGCTGCTGAACGATGGCTCCCGCCTGTGGCTGGACAGCGCCAGCGAGGTGGATGTGGACATGCAGGGCGCTACGCGCACCGTGCGGCTGCGCCAAGGGCGGTTGTTTGCCGACGTGGTGCACGACGGTCGGCCATTCGTGGTGCACGTCGACGAGGCCAAGGTCGAAGTGCTGGGCACGCGTTTTTCGGTCAGCCGCGCAGCGGCGGGTGATGAGGTGGTGTTGCTCAGCGGCCGGGTGCACGTCAGCACGCCGGCACAACAGCGATTGCTCGCTCCGGGGCAACGCCTGGAAGTTCAGGGCGAGCGGGTAAGCGCGCCGGAAACGGTTGATGCCGAGCGCCTGCTGGCCTGGCGCACCGGGCAGTTGCGGGTGCGTGAGGTGCCATTGCAACAGGTGCTGCAGCAACTGGCCGGTTACCAAGGCAAGCGCCTGGTGTTGCTGAACGAACAGGCCGGGCAGCGGCGGGTAAGCGGCAGCTTCAACCTGGACAAAGCCGACAGCGCCCTGGATGCCTTGGTCAGCAGCCAACAGCTGCAAGTCCACCCGTTGCTGGGGCACTGGTTGATCATTCGATAATTTTTTTTTACCCGCGCGGGGATTACCGATTCTGCTGCGTCACACCCCACACATAAGAAATATTTGCATTCGCATTTTTCCGGGGAGTACACATGCAGCACCCACGCGATTCTGTTTTCAGCCACCGCCCATTGGCCAGTGCCGTGCTGGCGGCCAGCTTTTTCTCTGTATTACCCGGGCTGCCAGTGCAGGCTGCCGAGGCAAACGCTGCGCAGGCGCAGAACCAGCGTTTCAGTTTCGACATTCCCGCTCAGGCACTGGCCGATGCGCTCGATGCGTTCAGCGCGCAAAGCGGCTATCAGGTGATTTACAGCGCCAGCGAAGTCACGGGCCAGTCATCCTCTGCGGTGCTGGGCCAGTTCAGCGCGGGCGATGCCATTCGCACCCTGGTGGCCGGCAGCAATGCGCAGCTCAGCCAGCCCAATGCCAGCAGCTTCGTCATCACCTTGCCAGCCCGCGCGGGTAACAGTGTGCAGCTGGAGACCTTGAGCATTTCCGGCAAGGCGCCGGGGTCGACTACCGAAGGCACCGGGCTGTACACCACGTATTCCTCCAGCAGCTCCACGCGCCTGAACCTGACGCCGAAGGAAACCCCGCAATCGCTGACGGTCATGACCCGCCAGCGCCTGGATGACCAGAAGCTCACCACCCTCAACGAGGTGCTGGAGCAGACGCCAGGCATCACCGCGTCGCATACCAGCATCGGCGCCGAGAACAACACCTACTGGTCGCGTGGCTTCCAGATCAACAACTTCGAAATCGACGGTGTGCCGACTTCGTCGCGCATCGACAACTCCACCCAGTACACCGCCATGTACGACCGGGTCGAGATCGTACGGGGCGCCACCGGGTTGATCAGCGGCACCGGCACGCCTTCGGCGACCATCAACCTGATCCGCAAACGGCCCACCTTCGAGCCGCAGTTCAGCGTCACCGCCGAGGCCGGTAGCAGGGACCGCTACGGCCTGGGCTTCGATGCTTCGGGGCCATTGACCGAAACGGGCAATGTGCGCGGGCGCCTGGTGGTGGACTACAAGGACCAGAACTACTGGGTTGACCGCATGTCGTCGGATGCCGCGCTGGTGTATGGCATTACCGAGTTCGACCTGACGGAGTCGACCTTGCTCACCCTGGGGTTCAGCTACGCCAACACCCACACCAACTCGCCGCTACGTGCGGGCTTCCCGGTGTATTTCAGCAATGGCCAGAAAACCGACTTCCCGCGCTCGACCAACAGCTCGCCTGACTGGGCCTATTACGACCGCAAGGTGACCAACCTTTTCGGCTCCATCGAGCACACGTTCGACAATGGCTGGAGCGCCAAGGTCGAGCTCAGCCACACGCAAAACTCCTTCGACCAACTGACCAACTACCTCAACGGCAGCATCGACCAGCAGACCGGCGCCGGTGCCTACATGTACCCCAACCGCTGGTCCGGCACCCCACGTCAGAACACACTGGACGCCTACGTCACCGGCCCCTTCAGCCTGTTCGGCCGCGAGCATGAGCTGATCGTTGGCACCACCCTGTCTCGTTACCGGGAGCACACCCCGGAGCGGGGCGGCTGGTACGGGCCATGGACCGGCTATGACGGCACCATCGACAACTTCTTCACCTGGGATGGCAGCGGCCCACGCCCGGATACCACCCCGGTGGGCAAAAGCCTGATCGACGAAAACCAGTACGCGGCCTACCTGACGTCGCGCTTTCATATCACCGACAACACTCACCTGATCCTCGGCAGCCGGGTGACCGACTGGAAGCGCGAGAACGAGAACATCAGCTACAGCGGCACCAGTACCAAGGACAGCCAGAACCGGCATGGCATCTTCCTGCCCTACGCCGGGCTGGTCTACGACCTGAACGACACCTGGTCGCTGTACGGCAGCTACACCAAAATCTTCAATCCGCAGCAATACGGCATGAAGGACATCAACAACAAGGCGCTGGACCCGCAGGAAGGGGTGGGCTACGAGGTAGGCGTGAAGGGCAGCTTCAACGACGACAAGCTCAACGCCAGCCTGGCGCTGTTCAAGATCGAGCAGGACAACCTGGCCGTGTACCTGCGTGACCCGGACATCTACACCCTTGAACAGGGCACTACCACCGAAGGCGTCGAGCTGTCGCTGGATGGCGAACTGGCAGAGGGTTGGCAGGCCATGGCCGGTTATGCCTACAGTGTCAGCACCGACCAGGACGACCAGCGCATCGTCACCAATATCCCGCGCCACAGCGTGAAAACCTTCACCACCTACCGCCTGCCGGGCGCCTTGGACAAGCTGACCGTGGGCGGTGGCGTGAACTGGCAGAGCAAGTATGGCCAGGACCTGCACACCTTCACCCAAGGCAGTTTCGCGGTGGTGAACCTGATGACGCGGTATGACGTTACCCGCGACCTGAGTGTGAAGCTCAACCTCAACAACGTGTTCGACAAGACGTACTACGGCTACGCCGACAGCTGGGTGGTGTATGGCGAACCGCGCAACTTCATGACCAGTGTGGAATACCGGTTCTGACAGGGGAAACGATGGGGTGCATCACGCCCCATCGCTGGCCGTGTGCCTGTCGGCTACCGCTGATAGGCCTTGCCAAAATGCCGCTCCAGCCGCGCCTGCACCAGCTCCAGCAGGATCGACAGCACCCAGTAGATAACTGCCGCCGTCGTCAGCATCTCCAGGTAGCGATAGCTCGATCGCCCATACGATTGCGCAAGGAACATCACCTCCCACACCCCCATGACCGAAATCAGCGATGAATCCTTCAACATCGAGATGAACTGGTTGGCGGTAGGCGGAATGATCACCCGCATGGCCTGGGGCAAGGTGATGTGCCAGAAGATCTGTGGCGTGCGCATGCCCAGGGCCAGTGCCGCTTCACGTTGGCCCCGCGCCACGCCCAGGATGCCGGCGCGGAAGATCTCGCTCAGGTAGGCGCCATAGTTCAGCGACAGCGCGATGATGCCGGCACTGATGGCGCCGGGTACCAGGCCAAGTTGGGGTAGCCCCAGGTAGATCAGCAAAATCTGGATAAGCAGCGGGGTGCCGCGGAAGAACGAGGTGTAGAAGCTGGCGATGCCCACCAGCACCGCGCTGTTCGACAACCGCGCCAGTGCAGCGGCAAAGCCGAACAGCACCGATACCACCATCGAGCACAGGCACAGAAACAGGGTCAGCGCTGCGCCTTGCAGAAAGCCGTTAGGCCCCAGCCGGAAGCCGGCAAGGTTCGGAAACTTCTCCAGAATGATCGAAAACTTGAGATCGAAGCTGAGGAAAAACGCAACGAACAGGCCGAACAATGCCAGCCAGGTCAGCAGTAACCGGGTGCGAAAGCCGAACAGGCCAGCGCCCGTGGGCTTGACCACGGGCTTGGGGGAGGGGGGGAAGGTGCTCATTTGCTGATATCGGCGCCAATCCATTTCTGCGAGAGCTTGGCCAGGGTGCCATCAGCCTTCAGCTCGGCAAACACCTGGCGCACTTTGGCATCCCACTCGGCGTCGCCCTTTTCGATGGCCACCGAGTTCGGCTCTTCATACAGCGGGGCGCCGGCCAGCTTGAAGCGCTTGTCCTGGTCCAGGCGCGGTTGCGCGGTTACCAGGTTGGTGAGAATGGCGTCCAGGCGCACGCCGGCGCCCAGGCCCAGGTCCTGGAAGGCGACGTTGTCGGTGTCGTATGGCGCAATCTGCACGAAGTCGAAGGGGTATTCGATCTTCTTGTCTTCGTCGCCTTCGATGACCAGGTTCTTGTTCAGGTAGCTTTCGTAGCTCGATGCGCTGGTCAGGCCCACCTTGAGGCCATCCAGGTCTTTGGCGGTGTGGATACGTTCGTCCTTGGCATTGACCACGATCACCGCAGGTGAGGCGTAGTACTCCACCGGGAAGTCGAACACTTCGCTGCGTGCCTTGCTCGGGGTCATCGAGCAGATGCAGATGTCGTAGCGCCCACTCCAGCGGCCCGCCGCGATCACGTCCCAGGAAGGGGTTTCGAGGCGCAGCTTGACGCCGAGTTTGTCTGCCACGGCCTTGGCGACGTCCACGTCAAAACCGTCCAGCTGGTTCTGGTCGTTGAGGAAGGAAAACGGCGGGTAGCTTTCCATCAGCACGTTGACCAGTTCCTTGCGCGATTCAACCCGCTCGAGCGTGGCGCCGGCAAAGGCCTGGGAAGCAGTGGCGAGCAGCACGAGGCCTGCACCGAGCACGGTAGAAAATCGCATGTACATACCTGATATGTTGGGCAAAGGAGTGATAGGGTATTTAATAGTTATAAACGTCCATGAACTAATGAATTTAATTCATAAGAACCTTCAGAGAAGTTATATGAAACAGCGAGCGATGGTGATTCTCGACGGCGGCATGGGCCGTGAGCTGCAGCGCAGTGGGGCGCCGTTTCGCCAGCCCGAATGGTCGGCACTGGCGCTGAGCGAAGCGCCCGAGGCGGTGGTTGGGGTGCACGCAGCGTTCATCGCCGCCGGTGCGCAAGTCATCACCAGCAACAGCTATGCGGTGGTGCCGTTCCACATCGGCGAAGAGCGCTTTGCCAAAGAAGGGCGGCAACTGGCCAATACCGCAGGCCAACTCGCGCGCCACGCGGCAGATGCCGGCCCGCACCCGGTCCGGGTGGCGGGGTCGCTGCCGCCGCTGTTCGGCTCCTATCGCCCAGACCTGTTCCAGCCCGAGCGCGTGGCAGAAGTGCTGTCGCCGCTGCTGCAGGGCCTGGCGCCACATGTCGACCTGTGGCTGGCAGAAACCCAGAGTTCGGTGGCCGAGGTGCAGGCCATTCACGCCCACTTGCCGGCAGACGGCAAGCCGTTCTGGGTGTCGTTCACCCTGCAGGACGAAGAGGTTGATGAAGTCCCGCGTCTGCGTTCCGGTGAGCCGGTGGCAGATGCCATTGCCGCCGTGGTTGATCTGGGCGCCGCCGCGGTGCTGTTCAACTGCAGCCAGCCCGAGGTCATTGGCGCTGCGGTCGATGTGGCGCACGCGTTGATCGAGCAACGCAACGCCGACATCGCGATCGGCGCCTATGCCAACGCCTTCCCGCCGCAGCCGAAGGAGGCCACCGCCAACGACGGCCTGGATGAGCTGCGCGAAGACCTTGACCCGCCGGGCTATCTGGCCTGGGCCAATGACTGGCGTGAACGGGGCGCCAGCATGATCGGTGGCTGCTGTGGTATCGGCCCGGAGCATATCGCCGAGCTGAAACGCAATTTGCGGTAAAGCCTGCTTAGCCACGGGTCAGCGTATGGCCCGTGGCACCGCTCTTACATAGACAAGCTCGCTCACCAACTCCATCAGTGTCTGCGTGATCACCGCCGCAGCCGCCAACCCGCGTATCGTTTCGGGCAATGCCAATGCCAGCGGCAGCACCACCAGCGAGTTTCGCGTGGCGGCGCTGAAGGTGACCGAGCGTGCTTCAGCAGCAGGCAGGCGCAGCAGCCGCGCCGAAATGAACCCGAGCACGGGCGCCAGCAACATGAAGCCGATGTACACCGGAATGACCGGTAGCAAACGGTCGAAATCTCGCAGCACCACAGCAATCTGCGAGGCGATCACAACCACCAGCACCAGGGCCATCGCCGGTACGGGCAACCAGGCCCAGGCGTTGTTCCAGGCGGAAACCGCGCCTGAGCGACGAGCGCCGGCACTGGTGAGCACGGCCAGGATCATTGGCAGCACAATCAACAGTACAAAGGCTTCCACGAACGGGGCGATGGAGATTGCCACGTTGCTGCTGTCTCCCAGCATCCAGGCCAGATACACCGGCAGTAGCACCAGTTGCAGCAACAGCAGCACAGGTGTAGCGGCCAGGGTAAGGCGCGAGTCGCCTTTGCCGATGTGGGTGAACACCACCACATAGTCGATGCACGGCGTAAGCAGCACCAGCAAGGCGCCGACGAGGATCGCCGGGTGTTCCACCAGCCCACGGGTAATGGCCCAGACCAGTAACGGCACAAGGATGAAGTTGGCGAGCAGTAGCGCGGTGATGAAGCGGCGGTTGCCCAAACCCTGACGCAGGTCGAGGAAAGGGATCTGCAGGAACATCGCATACATCAGCACGGCGATGGCGGGGGTGACCAAGGCTTCCAGCTGGCTGGCGCTGTCGCTGGCCATCAAGCCGAAGGCAACGGCCGCAAGCACGGCGGCGAAGTAGATCGGGATCTGGTGGGTTTCGAGTTGTTCCCTGGTCAAGGTGCGGCCTGTGCTCAATGAGTGAATGGGGGCACAGGGTAATACGTGATTGCAGTGGCGCAAACGAAAAAGCCCGGCACTAGGCCGGGCTTCTTCACATCAGGCAATCGCCAATCAGTTGCCGTAAACCGGCAGCTTCTTGCAGATGGCCTTGACCTTCTCACGTACAGCGTCGATGACCGCTTCGTTGTTCAGGTCAGCCAGGATGTCGCAGATCCAGCCGGCCAGCTCGCGGCACTCGGCTTCCTTGAAACCACGGGTGGTAACGGCTGGGGTGCCGAAACGCAGGCCCGAAGTGACGAACGGCGAACGTGGGTCGTTCGGTACCGAGTTCTTGTTGACGGTGATGAAGGCTTTGCCCAGGGCGGCGTCAGCGTCCTTACCGGAGATTTCCTGCTTGATCAGCGACAGCAGGAACAGGTGGTTCTGAGTACCGCCGGAAACCACGTCGAAACCACGCTCGATGAACACGCTGGCCATGGCCTGGGCGTTCTTCACCACTTGCTGCTGGTAAGCCTTGAACTCAGGCTGCAGGGCTTCCTTGAAGCAGATGGCCTTGGCGGCGATGACGTGCTCCAGCGGGCCGCCTTGGGCGCCCGGGAAGACAGCGGAGTTCAGCTTCTTCTCGATGTCGGCGTTGGCACGGGCCAGGATCAGGCCGCCGCGCGGGCCGCGCAGGGTCTTGTGCGTGGTGGTGGTGACCACGTCGGCGAACGGAACAGGGTTCGGGTACACGCCAGCGGCAACCAGGCCGGCAACGTGGGCCATGTCGACGAACAGGTAGGCACCGACCTTGTCGGCGATGGCGCGGAAGCGGGCGAAGTCCAGAACCTGCGAGTAGGCCGAGAAGCCGGCAACGATCATCTTCGGCTTGTGCTCGACAGCCAGGCGCTCGACTTCGTCGTAGTCGATCAGGCCGTTGCCGTCGATGCCGTACTGGATGGCGTTGTACAGCTTGCCCGAGGAGCTTACCGAAGCACCGTGGGTCAGGTGGCCACCGTGGGCCAGGCTCATGCCCAGGATGGTGTCACCGGCCGACAGCAGGGCCAAGTAGACGGCAGCGTTGGCCTGGGAGCCGGCGTGCGGCTGGACGTTGGCGTAGTCGGCGCCGAACAGCTCCTTGGCACGGTCGATGGCCAGTTGCTCGACGACGTCGACGTACTCGCAACCACCGTAGTAGCGCTTGCCTGGGTAGCCTTCGGCGTACTTGTTGGTCAGGACCGAGCCCTGAGCTTCCATGACGGCCGGGCTGGTGTAGTTTTCCGAAGCGATCAGCTCGATATGCTCTTCCTGGCGCAGAGCTTCTTGCTGCATGGCTTCGAAGAGCTCGGCGTCGTACTTGGCAATGGTCAAATCACGGCTGAACATGGCGGTCCTCAAGGATCGGGGTAGTTTGGGGGGGCATTCTAACCGATTGATTCGCGGCTGGCATATGAAGTGGCATCAAGTCGCGGACCAATGGGCTTCATGTTGCATCCCGCGCCGTGTCTGGGCTGCGCGGGCGCGGTAGTTGACCCGAAAGTCCGCTTTTGAGGGGGCTTTGCACCCCCTCAATGGAACATGAACAGGGTCTCGTTGGAGAACTGCGCCTCGAACTGATGCGCCGGCATTGGCCGCCCGAACAGGTAGCCCTGTACCTCGTCGCAACCATGTTCGCGCAGGAACTCCAGCTGTTCGTGGGTTTCCACACCCTCGGCGATGACCGCCAGGTTGAGGCTGTGGGCCATGGCGATGATCGCCCGGGCAATTTGCGCATCCTGCTCGCCTTCGGGCAGGCCGTCGACGAAGGTGCGGTCGATCTTCAGCACGTCGATGGGGAACTGCTTGAGGTAGTTGAGCGACGAGTAGCCGGTGCCGAAGTCGTCGACCGCAATGCTCAGGCCGAGGTTCTTCAGGCTGGCAAGAATCTGCAGCGCCTCGTTCACTTCGCGCATCAGGATACTTTCGGTCAGTTCCAGCTCCAGACACGCAGGCGGCAGGCCGCTTTCTTCAAGAATGTTGGCAATGCGCGTGCCCAACTGGCCGTCGGAGAACTGCCGCGCGGAAATGTTCACCGACACCTTGGGTACTCGCACCTTGGCCTTGTGCCAGGCCTTGAGCTGCCGGCTGGCCTCGCGCAGCACCCAGTCGCCCACGTCCACCACCAGGCCCAGCTCCTCAATCACCGGGATGAAGTCGCCCGGTGGCACCAGGCCACGGGTCGGATGGCGCCAGCGCAGCAGCGCTTCGGCACCGGTCAGGCGCTTGCCGTCGCCGCTGAACTGCGGCTGGTAGTAGAGGATGAACTCGTTCTGCTCCATGGCATGGCGCAGGTCGCTTTCCAGTTCCAGCCGTTCCAGGGCGCTGGCGTTCATTTCGGCCTGGTAGAACTGGAAGTTGTTCTTGCCGCGTTCCTTGGCGTGGTACATCGCGGTATCGGCGTTTTTCATCAACTGGCTCAGCTCGCCGCCATCCTGCGGGCTGAGGGCGATGCCGATACTGGCGGTGACGAAGAACTCGCGGTTTTCCAGCACGAATGGGCGCACCAGGCTGCCGAGGATGTTCTCGGCCACGTGGATGGCGCGGTTAAGGGCCATTTCGCGGGTGGGGCGCGGTTGCAGCAGCAGGGTGAACTCGTCGCCACCCATGCGCGCCACGGTGTCGTCGTCATCCACGCAGGCCAGCAGGCGCAGGGCCATGTCCTTGAGCATGCGGTCGCCGGCGGCATGGCCGAGGGAGTCGTTGATCGGCTTGAAACGGTCCAGGTCGAGGAACATCAGCACCACCCAGGCCTTCTGCCGCTCGGCCTGCTGCAGGGCGTTGTACAGGCGGTCCTGGAACAGTGTGCGGTTGGGCAGGTGGGTGAGGGCGTCGTAGTAGGCCAGGCGGTGGATACGCTGTTCGCTGGCCTTGCGCTCGCTGATGTCGGTGAAGAAGCACACGTAGCTGGCCAGGTCGCCCTCGTCATCGAGTACGGCGGTAATGCCGACCCACGCCGGGTAATGGTCGCCGTCGCGGCGCTTGAGCCACACCTCGCCTTCCCAGCTGCCGCGCTGGTGCAGTTGCTTGACCACATAGCGCAGGTGGCCTTCCTGCTGCTCATCGACGGTAAGCATGCCCGGCAGCTGGTCGAGCACTTCACTGACGGCATAACCGCTGACACGGCTGAACGCTTCGTTGGCCTGGACGATATAGCCGGCCGGGTCGGTGATGAGGATCGCCGACGTGGAGTGCTCGAATACCGTCGCGGCCATGCGCAGGTCTTTTTCGGCGCGGCGTTGCTGGCTGATGTCGCGGCCCACGCCAAGCACGCCTTCAAAGCGTTGGTCATCGTCCCACACCAGCACCAGGCGCAGCTCGATCGGGATCTTGCGGCCATCGGCGCGCAGGCAGTCGAACAGGAACAGCTGGGTTGGCAGCTGGCTGCGCAGCTGGGCCAGTTGTGCCGGGTCGCCCATGGCGTTGCTGACGCGCTCCATCAGGCTGTAGATGCCGGTGAGCTGGGCCGGGTTGGCGATGATCGACTGCCAGCCGTTGGCGAAAATCCAGTCTGCCTGGTAGCCCAGCACGCTCTGCACCGAGGGGCTGACATAGTTGAGCTGCAGCAGGCTGTCGGTGGAGAAGATCACGTCGCTGATGCTTTCGGCGAGCATGCGGTAGCGCTGTTCACTGTCGCGCAGCGACTGGCTGGCCTCGATCTGCACCGTCACGTCCTTGCCCACGCCGATGATGCGCGTTACCAGGCCATCGGCGTCACGGGTCAGCACCTGTTCGCGGATGTCGTAGCAGCGCCAGCCTCCATCACGGTGGCGGAAGCGCAGCTGGCAGTGCAGCGGTTGATCATGGCCGTTGTCACGCTGTTGCTGGCGCAATGCCTGGTAGTGCGCGGCATCTTCGGGGTGCAGCAGCAGCTCCCAGAAGCGGTCGCCCATCTGCGCAAGCTCGGTACGGTCATAGCCCAGGGTCTGCCCCAGGTGGCGGTTGCTGAAGATCATCCGCTGGCTGACTACGTCTTGCACGTACAGCTGATCGGGCACGGTGCGCACCACGTCCGACCAGAAACTTTCGCGCTCCAGCAACGACAGCTCGACCTGTTTGCGGCTGGTGATGTCGCTGATGCTGAGGATCACGGCCTGGTAGTCGCGGCGCTGCTGCGGCAGGCGCGCCATCAGCCACAGGTGCAACTCGCCACCCAGCGGAGCCGGCAGGCGCACTTCAAGCTCCAGCACCTGGCGTTGTTCGATCAGCGCGTCGATCAGTTGCATGCCGACGCTGTCGCGGCCATCGCCGCTGCCATCGATCAGCCGCTGCCAGGCCCCTTCGTGGCATTCGATGTTCAACAGCTGGCGCGCTACCTGGTTGACCTCGGTAATCTTCAGCTCCAGCAACAGCGAGCGGCGCAGGTTCGGGTCCAGCGCCAGGCTGTGCCTGAGTGCGGCGTGGTTGCGCAGGTGGTAGCGGTCGAGCTGACCGGGCAGGCTGGACAGGTCGAGCACGCACAGGGCCACGCCGGTGCCTTCGAAGATTTCCTGGTAGCGCCGGCGGTCTTCCTGCAGCGCGCGCTGGCGGCGGCGCATGTTGATCAGCGCCAACACCGGCAGCAGGGCACAGAACAGCACCAGCAAGCATTTGCCGATCAGCGCGGGCAGCAATTTTTGCTGGGTCAGCTTGGCGTCGAACAGGCCGCGCAGTTGCCAGGTGCTGTTGTCGATGAAGGCCAGCATCACGCTTTGCAACGGCTCATGGCTGGTGTCGGTTGGGGCGTGCTGCTGCAGCACTTCGCCGCTGCGGCTGTTTTCCAGCAGCCACAGCGGGTGGCCGCCGCCATCGAGGTGAATGGTGAGCTCGCGGTAGTAGTCCGGTGACAGGCGCAGCAGCCAGTAGCCGCGGTCCTGTTCGGCGGCCTGGCGCAGCAGCAGGTACAAGGTTCGATTGTCGGCCGAATTGGTAAAGAAGTACGGGCGCCCCTGGTTCAGCGTGAGCAACTCGTCAAGCAACTGGCGGTCTGGGCTGCCTGGCAGGCTGTCGCTGCGCAGCTGCCCGGCGCTGTCCAGCCAGGCCATGCTCTGCAGGGCGGGCAGGCGTTGGCGCAGGGTATCCAGCAGGCTGGGCAGGGCGGCAGGCGTCGGCGCATTGACGTAGGGCTGTACCACGTTCACGGCCTGCTGTGCCTTGAACGCCATGTTCAGGCTCAGGTGGTCGGCCAGCTCTGCGGTGGCGTCCAGGCTTTGTTTGCGCAGGTCGGCCTGGGTGTGGTTGAACTGGGCGAACAGCTGCCACAGCAGCAGGCCCAGCAGGATCAGGGCCAGCAGCGCCAGCGCACCCTTGATCGACCCGCGCAGGGTAGCGGCGGGCGCTTGTGGCGCGGAACGCAATGACGACGGATGAGTTAGGTTGGTCAAGCGTTGATCCTGCGATTGGGCTGGCGATGGCAGGGAAGGATCATGCACGGTGTGTGCCGGTACCTGGCTGCCGCAACGCGGTGGCGCACTATAAGGCCGGACACCTGAAACCGGCTAGCATGCCTAGGATTATGGCAAAGTGCCAGCCATGTTGACCGATGGTGCCTGCCGGGTGGTTCGGCAAGCCCCTGCAACCTGTGCGAGAATAGCGCCCGCTTCACATGACAACGCATCGGAGATGTTCGGTTTTGGTTACTCACTTTTCCTCCAATGGCCTCGATTCCGCCTGTGGGCGCAGCAGTCAGACCCTTGTCAGCACTGCCGTGACCGAGGACGTATCCTGCAAGTCTTGCCAGCGTTCGCTGAGCAAACCCGAGGCGGCCAACGCCGCCAAAAGCAAGGCCCCATCGCTGGCTGAACTGCGCAAGACCGCCAAGGCGGCAGCAGAGCCGGCAGTTGCAGTTGCTGCGGCCAACAAGCCGGCAGCCAAGGTGGTCAGCACGGCGCCTGCGGTCGCCAAACCCGCCAAGGTTGCCGAGCAGCAGCCTGCCCGCAGCGGTGGCTTCAGCGTGAAGTCTGCCTGGGCTGCGCGCCTGGCCGAGCAGGGTGACCGTTGCCGGTTGCCGCGTGGCAAGGCCAGGCAGCGTCACGTCTGAGCCATCTCGGGTGCTGTACCGGCCTCTTCGCGGGCAAGCCCGCGAAGAGGCCGGTACAGGCAATGAATTTCTCCCCGGGATCACCCTGATCCCAGCCCACCATCGCCCCCTCCTATGCAACGCCGTGCGTTGGCGTAGAATGGTCGACTTTGTTCAACGACACCCAAACACACATCTCCCTGGCCAGCGCGCCGGGGCGATCGTCGATGTCTTTACCTATCTGATTAGAGGGCTTGGTTTTGGCTCAATACGTCTACACCATGCATCGGCTGAGCAAGGTCGTGCCGCCGAAGCGGGAAATTCTCAAGAACATTTCCCTGTCGTTCTTCCCGGGCGCCAAGATTGGCGTGCTCGGCCTGAACGGCGCCGGTAAATCGACCCTGCTGCGGATCATGGCGGGCGTCGACAAGGAATTCGACGGCGAAGCCCGTCCGATGCCCGACATCAACGTAGGCTACCTGCCGCAGGAACCGCAACTGGACCCTAACAAGTCCGTTCGCGAAGTGGTCGAGGAAGCCGTCAGCGTGATCAAGGACGCCCAGGCGCGCCTGGACGAGGTTTACGCCGCCTACGCCGAACCGGATGCCGACTTCGACAAGCTGGCTGCCGAACAGGCCAAGCTGGAAGCCATTCTGCAAGCCGCCGATGGCCACAACCTGGAGCGCCAGCTGGACGTCGCCGCCGATGCCCTGCGCCTGCCAGCCTGGGATGCCCGCATCGAGCACCTGTCCGGTGGTGAGAAGCGCCGTGTGGCCCTGTGCCGCCTGCTGCTGTCGGCCCCCGACATGCTGCTGCTCGACGAACCCACCAACCACCTGGATGCCGACTCGGTCGCCTGGCTGGAGCGCTTCCTGCACGACTTCCCGGGCACCGTGGTTGCGATTACCCACGACCGTTACTTCCTCGACAACGTCGCCGGCTGGATCCTGGAACTGGACCGCGGCGCCGGTATCCCGTACGAAGGCAACTACTCGGGCTGGCTGGAAGCCAAGTCGGACCGTCTGGCGCAGGAATCCAAGCAGCAGAGCGCCCACGAGAAGGCCATGAAAGAGGAACTGGAGTGGGTGCGCAAAGGCGCCAAGGCTCGCCAGTCCAAATCCAAGGCCCGTCTGCAGCGCTTTGAAGAAATGCAGTCGCAGGAATTCCAGAAGCGCAGCGAAACCAACGAGATCTACATCCCGGCTGGCCCGCGCCTGGGCGACAAGGTCATCGAGTTCAAGAACGTCACCAAAGGCTACGGCGACCGCGTGCTGATCGACAACCTGTCGTTCGCCATGCCAAAAGGCGCCATCGTCGGCGTTATCGGTGGTAACGGTGCCGGTAAGTCGACCCTGTTCCGCATGCTGATGGGCAAGGAACAGCCGGACTCGGGCAGCATCGAGATCGGCGAAACCGTGCAACTGGCCTGCGTGGACCAGAGCCGCGAAGACCTGGACGGCGCCAAGACCGTGTTCCAGCAGATTTCCGACGGTTCCGACATGATCCGCATCGGCAACTACGAGATCCCGTCGCGTACCTACGTTGGCCGCTTCAACTTCAAGGGTGGCGACCAGCAGAAGTTCGTCAAGGACCTGTCCGGTGGTGAGCGTGGCCGCCTGCACCTGGCCCTGACCCTGAAGGAGGGCGGCAACGTCCTGCTGCTCGACGAACCGTCCAACGACCTGGACGTTGAAACCCTGCGTTCGCTGGAAGAAGCCCTGCTGGACTTCCCGGGCGCCGCGATCGTGATTTCCCACGACCGTTGGTTCCTGGACCGTGTGGCTACCCACATCCTGGCGTACGAAGACGACTCGAACGTGGTGTTCTTCGAGGGTAACTACACCGAGTACGAAGCCGACCGCAAAAAGCGCCTGGGCGATGCTGCTGCCCAGCCGCACCGTGTACGGCACAAAAAACTGGCCCAGTAAGCCGGTTTGAGTTGCACAAGAATGGGGCTCTTCGGAGCCCCATTTTTGTGCCTTGGTGAACCTTGGAAACGGCTGTTTCGGCAGGCATTTTGTATACACTTACATAAAACGCACCAAATAATTTCAAAAAAACGACATCACGCCCTATTCCAGTGCGATTGCTTCTTGGTACATTCCTGAAAAAACCAATAAGTCCAAAACCTTCGGTGAGATGTCTACCATGATCGAATCTGTCGACAATTTCCTTGCACGCCTGCAACAGCGTGACCCAGGCCAACCCGAGTTCCACCAGGCGGTGGAAGAGGTGCTGCGCACCCTGTGGCCATTCCTTGAAGCCAACCCGCATTACCTGCAATCCGGCATCCTTGAGCGTATGGTCGAGCCGGAGCGTGCTGTGCTGTTCCGCGTTTCCTGGGTCGATGACCAGGGCAAGGTGCAGGTCAACCGCGGCTACCGCATCCAGATGAGCAGCGCCATCGGCCCGTACAAGGGCGGCCTGCGCTTCCACCCGTCGGTGAACCTCAGCGTGCTGAAGTTCCTGGCCTTCGAGCAGGTGTTCAAGAACTCGCTGACCTCGCTGCCCATGGGTGGCGGCAAAGGTGGCTCGGACTTCGACCCGAAAGGCAAGAGCGACGCTGAAGTGATGCGTTTCTGCCAGGCGTTCATGAGCGAGCTGTACCGCCACATCGGTGCTGACTGCGATGTACCTGCTGGTGACATCGGCGTGGGTGCCCGCGAAATCGGCTTCATGTTTGGCCAGTACAAGCGCCTGGCCAACCAGTTCACCTCGGTGCTGACCGGCAAGGGCATGACCTACGGCGGCAGCCTGATCCGCCCTGAAGCCACCGGTTATGGCTGCGTGTACTTCGCTGAAGAAATGCTCAAGCGCCAGGACAAGCGTATCGATGGTTGCCGTGTGGCGATTTCCGGCTCGGGCAACGTGGCCCAGTATGCGGCGCGCAAAGTCATGGACCTGGGCGGCAAGGTGATCTCGCTGTCCGACTCCGAAGGCACCCTGTACGCCGAAGCTGGCCTGACCGACGCCCAGTGGGATGCGGTGATGGAACTGAAGAACGTCAAGCGTGGCCGTATCAGCGAGCTGGCCGGGCAGTTCGGCCTGGAGTTCCGCAAGGGCCAGACCCCGTGGAGCCTGCCGTGCGACATCGCCCTGCCGTGCGCCACGCAGAACGAACTGGGCGCCGAAGACGCCCGCACCCTGCTGCGCAACGGCTGCATCTGCGTGGCCGAAGGCGCCAACATGCCGACCACCCTCGAGGCTGTGGATATCTTCCTGGATGCTGGCATTCTGTACGCCCCGGGCAAGGCCTCCAACGCCGGCGGCGTGGCCGTGTCGGGCCTGGAAATGTCGCAGAACGCCATGCGCCTGCTGTGGACTGCCGGTGAAGTGGACAGCAAGCTGCACAACATCATGCAGTCGATTCACCATGCGTGTGTGCATTACGGTGAAGAGGCGGATGGCCGTATCAACTATGTCAAAGGTGCGAACATCGCGGGCTTTGTGAAAGTGGCCGATGCGATGCTGGCTCAAGGCGTGGTCTGATCTGAGATCGCCGGGGCCGCTTTGCGGCCCATTCGCGGCACAAGGCCGCTCCCACAGGGACAGCACACGCCTCGGGCCCTGTGATATCTCTGTGGGAGCGGCCTTGTGCCGCGAATGGGCTGCAAAGCAGCCCCAGGTTTCTCAACCACCAATCTCGAGAATCTCGATCATCTGGTCCCCCACCGGCCGTCGCCAGACCACCTCATCCCCAGGCCCTGCGCCCAGCAATGCCCGCCCCAACGGCGAACCCCAGTTGATCAACCCGCGCCCCGCATCGGCTTCATCCTCGCCCACTAGCTGCACCACCTGTTCCTGATCCTGCGCATCCACAAACCGCACCCGGCTACCAATCTGCACCTTGCTGCGTGAAGTCGCTGTCGGCACCACCTGGGCACTCTGCACCCGCGCACTGAAGTAACGCAGATCCCGCTCGGTCTCGGCCAGCCGCTGTTTGTCGCCACGCTCACCCTGCGCCTGCAGTTCGCTGCGCAAGGCATTCAGTTCGGCCACGCGGGCCTGCAGCTGGCACAGGCCGTTGGCAGTGACGTAGTTGGGTTGTTCGCTGACGCGCCGTTCTACCGGCTGGTCGGCCTGGGCGGCCGCCTGGTCTTCGTTGACGAATGCTCGGCTCATGCTGGGCCTCCTTGTGCTGAAGACCAGCATGGCAGGCCGACGGTTTCAAGGGATGTCCGTTTGCGACTGACTTAGTTGTGGCGATAGGCTTTTGCGGCGCCGCGATCCTTTTCCTGTTGCCACTCCCGGTCGCGCTCGTCCCAGAAGCGCTCATGGTACTCGCGCTGTTCTTCGCTGTTCTGCATGGCGTGGCACTGGCGAAAGCCGTCGTCCCAGCCGGTTTCATACTGACGCTCGTGCAGGTAGCGCGGCACGTCCTTGCGGAAGTTGCCCACCATCAGCCCGGCGGCCTGGCGGCCGCTGCTGCAGCCGTCCTGGAAGCCATCGGCATAGGCAGGCGGATAACCACGGTTGACCATCTGCTCGTGGGTGGTTTCGCAACCTGACAGCAACAACGCCATGCACACGCCGAACCAGTACCGCGACATAACCACCCAGCCCTCCAGTTGATTATGGAAAGTCTAGGTGGCGATTTGTCGGGGAGCTGTCAAAACGGTGTCAAAGAGTCGATTGGGTCACTAGTAGTGATACCACTTCAGCTCCAGCATCACCTCATTCTGCGCCGTCGCCAGGTGGCTGAACTCGCGCGATGCACTTAACCGCACGCCCAGGTTCTGGCTGATCTCCCACTGCTGGTTCAGGCTCACACTGCGCCGTACTTCACCATTGGTGAAGTAGTCGCCCTTGGCCTCCAGTGTCAGGTTGCCCAGCCCGTTGCGCCACAGCAGGCCGCCATTGAACCCAGCCGCTGGGGCAATGAATTCAGCGAAGTCGTTGTGATGCTCGACTCGCACCGTGCCCAAGGCAAAGCCCAGCAAGCCATCGGCCAACTGCCAGGTGCCACCGGCGCCACCATTCACATGACCGACCAGCACTTCGTCATCGTGCTTGCCGGGCACTCGCTCCAGACCGCCAGCCACTTGCCATGACCAGGGCTTGAGCAGCTCGTTACGCGGTGTCAACGAACGGATGGTGGCCAGGTCCAGGCGCTGCACTTGCCAGTCGTTGCCTTCGTATTGGCGCACCTTCAGTTGCAGGATCTCGATCTGCGCACCCAATGGGAAACCGTAGGCGTTGTCGTTGAGGTCGTGATAGGCCATGCGCAGGCCATACTCGGCGTAGGCGCGGTCTTCACGGGTGCCCACGCCCAGCTGCCAGGTGCGTGAATCGTGGCCATCTTCGGGCAGGCCGGGGCGCTCGATTTGCAGGGGCGGCGGCGGGTTGCCGTTGATTGCCCGCAGCAGCTCGAAGCTGCGCTTCGCCTGCCCAGGGTCGCGTTCCTGGCCGTTGGCCCGGTAACGCTCCAGGCGGTACGCGGCATCTTGCACGAGCGCTTGCCGTTCGCGGGGCAGGGCTTTGAAATCGGGGCTTTGCAATTGTGCGGTGTCGGCACTCACGGCCAGCACCTGCTGCTTTTCGCCGTGGTCCAGTGGCTCGGCGCGGGCCAGCAATTCACGTTCGCGAGAAGGGCGGTATGTCTCGCTGGCGACCAGGCCGGACTGCTTCACGGCCTTCACGGTATCGGTCGGGATGGCTGTCAGCGGGAACTGCGAGGTCAGGTCCAGGCTCGGCCGGGCCACTTGCAGCAGCTCCAGCAAGCGGTACGAGCAGTTTTCGTCGAAGAAGAAGTAGTCGAACTGGATCTGCTTCAACTCCCACACATGTTCGACCATGCGCCCGGTTTCTTCGGGGGTGAGGTCCAGCTGGTACTCCCACAGGTCGCGGTTTTCCAGGCTGCGGTATTCGGACAGTTTTTCCTGGTAGGGCATCAGCGCGAACAGCCCGGGGTAACCGCCCATCAGGCCCTTCCAGGCGTACAGGATGCTGTTGTCGCTGCCTTCGATGTAGGCACCGAAGTTGATCGCGTAGCTCAGCAGCGTGGTGTCGTCGCTGCGGGTGTTGGACTGGTCGATGCGCAGCAGGGTGTGGCCGAACATGGACGATGGGCTGTTCAGGTAGGCCGCCGGGAAAATCAACGCGGCGCTGTGCGGGTCGATCGACTGGTACCAGGTCTTGAATTCCTGGCAATCCGGTTGCGGCAGGCCTTGCAGGCCAAGCTGTTCACGTAGCCAGCGGGTGCGTGCAGGGAATACACACTGGGCATGCTTGTCGCCGAGGCTGGCCGGGGCATACAGCGCGTCGACCGTGGCTTGCAGCTCTTGGTCGGGGTGGTGCGCACCGTCCTTGGCGAGGAAGAACGCATCGTCGTCCACATAGCTGCGCCAGCCGCCGAGCTTGGCGGTTTCGTAATGGCCCAGGGCAATCCAGTAAGGGGTGTTGGCCAGTTGCTGGAGACGGCCTTGGTCCAGCACGGGCGCAGCATGAACAGGGGCGCAGGCACACAGCGCCAGGGCAGCGAGGCGTTTGAGCATATCGGGCAACTACTTCTTGACGATGCCGAAAAAGGCGAAACCCGCCCCGGGTGGGGCGGGAGCAGCAGGGCTTAGGCCTCGGTAGCGTATTTGGCCAGGCGTGGGTCGTTCTTCAGAACGGCCAGGGTGTTGCTGTGGACAGTTTCAGCAGTGACGTCGGCGCTGGTGAAAATCTGGTTGAAGTGCTGGTGGGCGACCGACTGGAAGTAGCTACGGTCTTCAGGGGCCACACCGAGGACCACGGCATAAGTGGTCAGCGCTTCACCCTGGCCCATGGCCATGTCTTCGGACAGCTCGTTCATCATGCCGTTCATGGCGAACCACGACTTGCCGCCGTAGGTCAGCGAGGCTTTGGTGGAGCAGCCGTTGGTGCCGGAGGTCATGCCGAAGGTGGCGTTACCGGAGGTGCCGTTGGTGGTGGAGGCCAGGAAGTGTGCCGGCGTGCCGCGCTGGCCTTCGAACAGCATGTTGCCCCAGCCGCAGTTCGGGCCGCCTGGCGCTTCAGCCATGGCGTTCAGCGAGACCACGGTGAACAGAGTACCCAGAAGAATCCGTTTCATAGCATTTGTTCTCTTTGTCTTAACCAAGGGTCAGGGTTTCTGGCAACTCGGTTGCCAGGTCGGGAAAGCATTTCACCCACCCGCGCAGCTTGGAGTTTAGGCACGATCTAAAGGTTGCGTTGTTGATTGCGAAAAATTTGCTGTTACATGACTTGCATGGGCTGCGACATAAAGTCCCGCAGAGCCTTGCAAGGCGCGCGCGGGCAGCGCCAGAATGCTGCGTATCTGCCCCGCCGAAGTAAGGAAACCCAATGCCCGATCCTGTCGCTGCGCGCCTGCGTCTCGCGCCTGAAGCCCTGACCCGGCGTTTCTCACCCGAGCAGTTTGCCTTTACCAATACCGACGATCTGGAGCCGTTTCGCGGAGTCCTGGGCCAGGAGCGTGCTGTCGAGGCCCTGCAGTTTGGTGTGGCCATGCCACGCCCCGGTTACAACGTGTACGTGATGGGCGAGCCGGGTACCGGCCGCTTCTCGTTCGTCAAGCGCTACCTCAAGGCCGAGGGCAAGCGCCAGCAGACCCCGGCTGACTGGGTCTACGTCAACCACTTCGACGACACCCGTGAACCGCGTGCGCTGGAATTGCCTTCCGGCAGCGCCGGGGCGTTCATCGCCGACATGGGCGGGCTGATCGACAACCTGCTGGCCACCTTCCCGGCCGTGTTCGAACACCCGTCGTACCAGCAGAAGAAGGGCGCCATCGACCGTGCCTTCAACCAGCGTTATGACCGCGCCCTGGATGTGATCGAGCGCGCCTCGCTGGAAAAGGACGTGGCCTTGTACCGCGACGCCAGCAACGTTGCCTTCACCCCGATGGCAGACGGCAAGGCGCTGGATGAAGCCGAGTTCGCCCAGTTGCCGGAAGACGTGCGTGAACAGTTCCACGAGGACATTGCCCAGCTCGAAGAGCAGTTGAACGAAGAGCTGGCCAGCCTGCCGCAATGGAAGCGTGAGTCGAACAACCAGCTGCGCCAGCTGAATGAAGAAACCATTACCCTGGCCTTGCAACCGTTGCTGGCGCCGTTGTCGGAAAAGTATGCCGAGAACGCCGCAGTGTGCGCCTACCTGCAGTCGGTGCAACTGAACCTGCTGCGCACCGTGGTCGAGCAATTGGTCGACGACAGCAAGACCGACGCTGCCGCGCGCAAGCTGCTCGAAGAGCAGTACGCGCCCAACCTGGTGGTCGGCCACCATGCCGCCGGTGGTGCGCCGGTCGTGTTCGAGCCGCACCCGACCTACGACAACCTGTTTGGCCGTATCGAATACAGCACCGACCAGGGCGCGCTGTACACCTCGTATCGCCAGCTGCGCCCGGGCGCGTTGCACCGTGCCAACGGCGGTTTCCTGATTCTCGAAGCCGAGAAGATGCTGGGCGAGCCATTCGTGTGGGATGCGCTCAAGCGTTCCCTGCAGTCGCGCAAGCTGAAGATGGAGTCACCGATCGGTGAACTGGGCCGTGTCGCCACCGTCAGCCTGCAGCCGCAGATGATTCCGCTCAACGTCAAGCTGGTGATCATCGGCTCGCGCCAGCTGTACTACGCCTTGCAGGACCACGACTCGGACTTCCAGGAGATGTTCCGGGTGTTGGTGGACTTCGACGAAGACATGCCCATGGTCGACGAGAACCTGGAGCAGTTCGCCCAGCTGTTGCGTACCCGCACCAACGAAGAGGGCATGGCGCCGTTGACCAGTGACGCGGTGGCGCGCCTGGCGACCTACAGCGCCCGCCTGGCAGAGAACCAGTCGCGCCTGTCGGCGCGCATCGGTGACCTGTTCCAGCTGGTCAGCGAAGCCGATTTCATCCGCCAGTTGGCCAGTGACGAAATGACCGACGCCGGGCACATCGAACGTGCGCTCAAGGCCAAGGCCACCCGCACCGGGCGTGTGTCGCAGCGGGTGCTGGACGACATGCTTGCCGGCATCATCCTGATCGACACCGAAGGCGCGGCCATTGGCAAGTGCAACGGCCTGACCGTGCTGGAAGTGGGCGACTCGGCGTTCGGTATGCCGGCGCGCATCTCGGCCACCGTGTACCCGGGCGGCAGCGGCATCGTCGACATCGAGCGCGAGGTCAACCTGGGCCAGCCGATTCACTCCAAGGGTGTGATGATCCTGACCGGTTACCTGGGTAGCCGCTATGCCCAGGAGTTCCCGCTGGCGATTTCCGCGAGCATCGCGCTGGAGCAGTCGTACGGCTATGTGGACGGTGACAGCGCCTCGCTGGGCGAAGCCTGTACGCTGATTTCGGCCTTGTCGCGCACGCCGCTCAAGCAGTGCTTTGCCATCACCGGTTCGATCAACCAGTTTGGTGAAGTGCAGGCAGTGGGTGGGGTGAACGAGAAGATCGAGGGCTTCTTCCGCCTGTGCGAGGCCCGTGGCCTGACCGGTGAGCAGGGGGTGATCATTCCGCGTGCCAACGTCGCCACCCTGATGCTCGACGAACGCGTGCTTCAGGCGGTGGAGAACGGTATGTTCCACGTCTACGCGGTCAGCCAGGCCGATGAGGCGCTGAGCCTGCTGGTAGGCGAGGAGGCCGGAGTGCTCGATGACAACGGCCAGTTCACCGAGGGCAGCGTCAATGCCCGGGTGGTGGAACGCCTGCGCGAAATCGCCGAAATGATCAGCGAGGAAGAAATCGAGAAGGCAGAAAAGGAACGCCTCGAAGAGGTGATTGCCCAGGCCAAACCGGCCTGAGTCAATAAACCGGCGCTAGCGGCGATGTGCTACCGTTCAGCGCCGGTTTTCCATCTTTCTGTACGGTTCTTCTATGCTGGAACTTAAGGACGGTACAGCGTTCAGGATGGAAACAGCCTGAGGTACAGGCTGAACAAGGCTCTTTGGAGGGGACGCGGCCATGCGCAACCTCAGCCTCACACGCCAGTGCCTGGGCCTGGTGACCCGCATCGAATGCAGCATCCGCCCACTGGCTGGGGACAACGGCATGTGGACGCTGCTGTTTGCCGCCGGCATGGCCGGTGAACAACCCTCTGCGATCAAGGCTCAAGGGCCTTTCCATGGGCCGCTGGTGGCCGAATCGGTGCTCAATGCCATTGTCGACAGCCTGACCTTGCACGGGTACCAGGTGGCCGAGGACCCGCAGATCTGGTGCCTGCACCTGCAGGCGCAGTTGCGCAAGATCAATGGCGAGCGGTGTCGGAACCTGGGGGATTACCAGTTTCATCCTGAAACCTGACGGATTGCCTTGGGCTTTTGCTGTAACAGGTGGCTGGCTATACTCGCGGTCGTTTTTCCAGTCACCTGACGAGTCCCAAACTTTCCATGGAACGTATTCTCGAAAATGCGATGTATGCCTCGCGCTGGCTGCTCGCACCCATCTACTTCGGCCTGTCCCTCGGCCTGCTGGCCCTGGCGCTGAAATTTTTCCAGGAAGTGGTCCACGTCCTGCCTAACGTCTTCGCCCTGAGCGAGGCCGACCTGATTCTGGTGATCCTGTCGCTGATCGACATGTCGCTGGTGGGCGGCCTGCTGGTGATGGTGATGATTTCCGGCTACGAGAACTTCGTTTCGCAACTGGATATCGACGAGAGCAAAGAGAAGCTCAACTGGCTGGGCAAGATGGACTCCTCGTCGTTGAAGATGAAGGTTGCTGCGTCGATCGTGGCGATTTCGTCCATTCACCTGCTGCGGGTGTTCATGGATGCGCAGAACATCTCCACCGATTACCTGATGTGGTACGTGATTATCCACATGACCTTCGTGGTGTCGGCGTTCTGCATGGGCTACCTGGACAAGCTGACCAAGCACTGAGCCAGATCGCTGTTGGCGCCGCCCGTCCGTTGCAAAACGGACGGGCGGTGTTGTTTCTGGCTTGTGCTTTCAGCCGGCCTGTACAAAAAATGAGCTCTCATGCGTGGTTCCCGTCGCGAGGTGCTCTCATGAACCTGCATCAGCTCAATACCGAGGCAAGGGCTGGCCATGTCGATGAACTGAACCTGATCGCCATCGAAGGCGGTGACTACCTGCTCGAGGCCCGGGTCAAAGGCCGTGCCCACCCCTTGTCCGACACCCGTGGTGAGCGCTTACGTGTGCACTCGGTGGAGGATGCGCGCAAGTTGCTGCAAACCATCCCCATGGTTTCGATGAACCTGGTGCACTGGTCGGTGCAAGATGAAATGTGCGGCATGGGCACGCACCCGGAAGAAGACCTGAAGGTGCCGATTTCCCAGCGTTCGGCCTGGTAGCTGCTCGCAGCGCCCCAGTGTGCTAGGCTGCTCGCCCTTTTCATCAAGGGCGCGGCTGCACTGCGCCCTGCAGTGGAGCACGACAATGTCCGAACTCAACCTGTCCACCGACGAAACCCGCGTCAGCTACGGCATCGGCCGTCAGCTGGGCGGCCAGCTGCGCGACAACCCGCCACCGGGTGTTAGCCTGGAAGCCATCCTGGCCGGCCTGACCGATGCCTTCAACGGCGCCGACAGCCGCGTCAGCGAAGCCGACCTGTCGGCCAGCTTCAAGGTCATCCGTGACGTGATGCAAGCCGAAGCCGCAGCCAAGGCCGAAGCCGCTGCTGCTGCTGGCAAAGAATTCCTGGTCGAGAACGCCAAGCGCGAAGGCATCACCACCCTGGCGTCGGGCCTGCAGTTCGAAGTGCTGACCGCCGGTGAAGGCGCCAAGCCGACCCGCGAAGACAACGTGCGCACGCACTACCACGGCACCCTGATCGACGGCACTGTGTTCGACAGCTCCTACGACCGTGGTCAGCCGGCTGAATTCCCGGTAGGCGGCGTGATCGCGGGCTGGACCGAAGCCCTGCAGCTGATGAACGCAGGCAGCAAATGGCGCCTGTACGTGCCGAGCGAGCTGGCTTACGGCGCCCAAGGCGTTGGCAGCATCCCGCCGCACAGCGTACTGGTGTTCGACGTCGAGCTGCTCGACGTTCTGTAATACCGCTGGGGCCGCTTTGCGGCCCATTCGCGGGCAAGCCCGCTCCCACAGGATTATCGCAGGCTCAAAGCGAGCGCTTTACTTGTGGGAGCGGGCTTGCCCGCGAATGGGCCGGCCCTGCTGGCCTCAATTCCAATCCGTTCCCGCCGGGCGCAACGCCCGCGCATAGCAGAACAGAAACAGATTCCGCACCAGCTCCTTGAGCACCCCCGGTTCACTCGAATTCAGCCCGCTCATGTCCAGGTCTCCCTGGTCACGCAGCTCGTCGAGTGCTTCTTCTTCAAGCACCGCGCACACTTCGCCGGTTTCCCGATGAAGAATGCGCAGGTAGGGGTGAGGGCGGTCCAGCCAAGCGTCGATCAGATAAGTCATGGCTATTCTCCTTGGATAGCAGCTTCAATGAGAATAATTCTTATTATCAAAATAGCAAGCGCCAATTGGCAGATTTTTGTGTAATCAGACTTTGCGCACGAACTCGGACTTCAGCTTCATGGCGCCGATGCCGTCGATTTTGCAGTCGATGTCGTGGTCGCCGTCGCACAGGCGGATGTTCTTGACCTTGGTGCCGACCTTGACCACCAGGGACGAGCCCTTGACCTTGAGGTCCTTGATCACGGTGACGGTGTCGCCGTCCTGCAGGATGTTGCCGACCGAATCCTTTTTCACCACCTCGTCGCTGGCCGCCTCGGCATCGCCGTTGGCCGACCATTCGTGGGCGCATTCAGGGCAGATCAGCTGAGCGCCATCCTCATAGGTGTATTCGGAGTTGCATTTAGGGCAGGGTGGCAGAGTGCTCACTTCGGTTCCTCAAACAAACAGACGGGCGGTTAAAGGCCTGCATTGTAAAAGGTATTTTTCCAGAAGGGATTATGTCCGGACAAAAGCATCGCGGGCAAACCCGCTCTCACAGGATCTGCGCCACCTTTGAGGCTTGCGCTATTCCTGTGGGAGCGGGCTTGCCCGCGAAGAAGGCGACTCGGTCTGTCAGTGAGTACGTGCGACCGCAAACTCGCTCAATTCAACCAGCGCATCCCGATACTCGCTGGCTGGCAGCACTTCGAGGCACTCGATGGCACGCTTCACGTAATCACGGGCCAGCTCTGCGGTGTACTTCAGCGCACCCGATTCCTCGACGGCCACGCGAATCTGCTCAAGGTCCTCCAGGCCACCCTTCTGGATCGCCTGGCGCACCAGTGCAGCCTGTTCGGCAGTGCCTTCACGCATGGTGTAGATCAGTGGCAGGGTAGGCTTGCCTTCAGCCAGGTCGTCACCCACGTTCTTGCCCAGGGTTTGCGAGTCGCCTTTATAGTCCAGCAGGTCGTCGACCAGCTGGAAGGCCACACCCAGGTGGTCGCCGAAGGTGCGCAGGGCTTCGCGTTGTTCGTCTGTCGCTTCGGCCAGCGCGGCAGCGCTGTGGGTCGAGGCTTCGAAGAGCATCGCGGTCTTGCCGCGGATGACTTCCATGTAGACTTCTTCGGTGGTGCTGGCATCGCGTACTCGCGACAGCTGCAGCACTTCACCCTCGGCAATCACGCGGGTGGCCTTGGACAGGATCTGCATGACCGGCATCGAGCCCAGCTCGACCATCATTTCGAACGAGCGCGAATAAAGGAAGTCGCCCACCAGCACGCTTGGCGCGTTACCCCACAGGGCATTGGCGGTGGAGCGGCCACGGCGCATGCCGGACATGTCGACCACGTCGTCGTGCAGCAGGGTGGCGGTGTGCAGGAATTCGATGGTGGCGGCCAGCAGGCGCAGGTCGTCGCCTTCGCGGCCCAGGGCTTTGCCGCACAGCAGCACCAGCAGGGGGCGCAGGCGCTTGCCACCGGCGGACGTGATATAGTCGCCGATCTTCGATACCAGCGGCACGCGCGAGGTCAGCTGCTTCTTGATGATCTCGTCGACGGCGCTGAAATCATCAGCCACCGCACGGTAGAAGGTTTGGGGTTGCATCGGCTGCTCCAGTGAGGTTGCGCGGCATGCTAGGTCGCAGGTCCCGGTGTGTCAAGGCGCGGTGCCCGCTGGCCGGGGGCGGCACTTGCAAGCAAAACCCGGGTTGCGTACAATCGCGCACCCTAACTTCCTGGGCAGCACCTGCCTTACGCAATTGCACCGGGCCGTTCCAGCCCCATGCAGCCATGCCAGCCAATACTCATCATATAAAGCGCTGGGTGAGCAGGATTATCGGAGAAATACCATGTCTTACGCAGTAATCGTTACCGGCGGCAAGCAGTACAAAGTCGCTGAAGGTGAATTCCTCAAGATCGAAAAACTGGAAGTCGCCACTGGCGAATCCGTGACCTTCGATCGCGTTCTGCTGGTCGCCAACGGTGAAGAAGTCACCATCGGCGCTCCAGTTGTTGCTGGCGCTAAAGTAGTGGCCGAAGTTGTTTCGCAAGGCCGCCACGACAAGGTTCGCATCATCAAGTTCCGTCGTCGTAAGCACCACATGAAGCGTATGGGCCACCGCCAGTGGTTCACCGAGATCAAAATCACCGGCATCCAGGCTTAATCCCCTAGATCCCCTGAATTTATTTGGAGAATTGAACCATGGCTCACAAGAAGGCTGGTGGTAGTACTCGTAACGGTCGCGACTCAGAATCTAAACGCCTTGGCGTGAAGATGTATGGCGGCCAGGTTATCAAGCCAGGCAACATCATCGTCCGTCAGCGCGGCACTGAATTCCACGCTGGCTACGGCGTTGGCATGGGCAAGGACCACACCTTGTTCGCCAAGATCGAAGGCGTGATCAAGTTCGAGAAAAAAGGCGAGTTCATGCGCCGTTACGTGAGCATCGTCGCCGCTTAATCGCGACGTCGCTCCAGAAGCCCCGTCATGCGACGGGGCTTTTTCGTTTGTGGTGAGCCTCTTGCAAAGCTGTTTGTCTGGGTTGCCGGCGTTGGTTTCTACGGTCGTACGGGGCCGCCGCGCTCATTTTTGCAAGAGCCTCATGTTTTTGAGTCATTCAGCTCGTCTGCCGACGAGAGGCGGTTTTAATGAAGTTTGTTGACGAAGTATCCATTCGGGTCAAGGCCGGTGACGGCGGCAACGGTTGCATGAGCTTCCGTCGCGAAAAATTCATCGAGAACGGTGGCCCCAACGGCGGTGACGGTGGCGACGGCGGCTCGGTGTACATGGTCGCCGACGAAAACCTCAACACCCTGGTCGACTATCGCTACACCCGTCACCACGAGGCCCAGCGCGGCGCCAACGGCGGCAGCACCGACTGCACCGGCAAGAAAGGCGACGACCTGTTCCTGCGTGTGCCGGTCGGCACCACCGTGATCGACGCTTCCACCCAGGAAGTGATCGGTGACCTGGTGACCCCGGGCCAGAAGCTGATGGTCGCCCAAGGCGGCTGGCACGGCCTGGGCAACACCCGCTTCAAGTCCAGCACCAACCGTGCACCGCGCCAGACCACCCCGGGTAAACCAGGTGACCAGCGCGACCTGAAGATGGAAATGAAAGTGCTGGCCGACGTGGGCCTGCTGGGCCTGCCGAACGCCGGCAAGAGCACCTTCATTCGCTCGGTTTCCGCAGCCAAGCCGAAAGTGGCCGACTACCCGTTCACCACCCTGGTACCGAACCTGGGCGTGGTCAGCGTCGACCGCTGGAAGAGCTTCGTCATCGCCGACATCCCCGGCCTGATCGAAGGTGCTTCCGACGGTGCCGGCCTGGGTATCCGCTTCCTCAAGCACCTGGCGCGTACCCGCGTGCTGCTGCACCTGGTCGACATGGCGCCGCTGGACGAAAGCAGCCCGGCCGATGCCGCCGAAGTGATCGTCAACGAGCTGACCCGCTTCAGCCCGTCGCTGGCCGAGCGTGAGCGCTGGCTGGTGCTGAACAAGGCCGACATGGTCATGGAAGACGAGCGCGACGCGCGCGTCCAGGAAGTGGTCGAGCGCCTGCAATGGGAAGGCCCGGTCTATGTGATTTCGGCTATCTCCAAGCAGGGCACCGAAAAGCTCAGCCACGACCTGATGCGCTACCTCGAAGACCGCGCCGACCGCCTGGCCAACGACCCGGCCTACGCCGAAGAACTGGCCGACCTCGACCAGCGCATCGAAGACGAAGCCCGTGCCCAGCTGCAGGCCCTGGACGACGCGCGTACCCTGCGCCGTACCGGCGTCAAGAGCGTGCACGACATCGGCGACGATGACGGTTGGGACGATGATTTCGAGGACGACGAAGACGGCCCGGAAATCATTTACGTGCGCGACTGATTGGTTGCAGTACACTAAACGCCGCTCTCTGGAGCGGCGTTTTTGTATCCACGGTATCTACAGATTCGACATAGGTTGGAAGAAGATGCGAAGCAAGGTGACGGGCGCCAAGCGCTGGGTCGTGAAGATTGGCAGTGCTCTGCTGACCGCCGATGGCAAAGGCCTCGACCGCGGTGCCATGGCCGTTTGGGTCGAGCAGATGGTCGCGCTGCGTGAGGCGGGCGTGGAGTTGGTACTGGTGTCCTCCGGGGCCGTGGCTGCCGGCATGAGCCAGCTGGGCTGGACCACGCGACCGAGCGCGATGAACGAGCTGCAGGCGGCTGCCTCGCTCGGCCAGATGCGCCTGGTGCAGGCGTGGGAGTCGAGCTTCGGCGAGCACGGCAAGCACACCGCGCAGATCCTGCTGACCCATGACGACCTGTCCGACCGCAAGCGTTACCTGAACGCCCGCAGCACCCTGCGCACGCTGGTCGACCTGGGCGTGGTGCCGGTGATCAACGAAAACGACACCGTGGTCACCGACGAGATCCGTTTCGGCGACAACGATACCCTGGCGGCGCTGGTGGCCAACCTGGTCGAGGCCGACCTGCTGGTGATCCTCACCGACCGCGATGGCATGTTCGACGCCGACCCGCGCAACAACCCCGAAGCCCAGCTGATTTACGAAGCCCGTGCCGACGACCCGTCGCTGGACGCCGTGGCTGGTGGCACCGGTGGTGCCCTGGGCCGTGGCGGCATGCAGACCAAGCTGCGCGCTGCGCGCCTGGCTGCCCGTTCCGGTGCCCACACCATCATCATCGGGGGCCGCATCGAGCGCGTGCTGGACCGCCTCAAGGCGGGCGAGCGCCTGGGGACTCTGCTGTCGCCCGAGCGCGGCATGCTCGCTGCACGCAAGCAGTGGTTGGCCGGTCACCTGCAAACCCGTGGCACCCTGGTGCTGGACGCCGGTGCCGTGCAGGCGCTGCGCCAGGCCAACAAGAGCTTGCTGCCGGTCGGCGTGAAGACCGTGCAGGGCAGTTTCCGCCGTGGCGAGATGGTGGTGTGCGTCGGCCCGGACGGTCTGGAAGTGGCGCGCGGGTTGGCCAACTACAGTGCCCTGGAAGCGCAGAAGATCATTGGCCAGCCGTCCGATGCCATCGAAAGCCTGCTGGGCTACAGCGCCGAGCCGGAGCTGGTGCACCGCGACAACCTGGTGCTGGTATGAGCCTGTTCAAGCGGGTGATCGGCGTGGCAGCGCTGGTGCTGCCCATGCTGGCCGGTGCCGAGGAAATCGGCCAGGTGTCCACCGTGTTCAAGTTCCTCGGGCCGAATGACCGCATCGTGGTCGAGGCGTTCGACGACCCCAAGGTCGAGGGCGTGACCTGCTACCTGTCGCGGGCCAAGACGGGTGGCGTGAAGGGTGGGTTGGGGCTGGCTGAGGACCGTGCGGAGGCATCGATTGCCTGCCGTCAGGTCGGGCCGATCAACTTCAAGGGTGAGTTGAAAGACGGCGAGGAGGTGTTCAAGGAGCGCACCTCGCTGGTGTTCAAGACCATGCAGGTGGTGCGCTTCCTGGACAAGAAGCGCAATACGCTGGTGTACCTGGTGTACAGCGACCGCATGATCGAAGGCAGCCCGCAGAATGCGGTGACCGCGATACCGATCTTGCCTTGGGCGCATTGATAGCCCGGTAGATCCTGGGAGGCCTTTGGCCTCCATCGCGACACAAGGCCGCTCCTACAGGGATATGCGTTCTCCTGTAGGAGCGGCCTTGTGTCGCGAAAGGGCCGCAAAGCGGCCCCGGATTCCTCAGGCCAACTCTTCGGCCTGATCCTCACGCACAACCGCCTTCACCTCATCCAGCCGGCTGATGAACTTCCAGTCCGCCTCGTCGATGTAGATGCCATTCGGCCCGCTACCGCCTTCCAGGTCGATCGCCACACGCGCCGATACCTGCGGCTTCACACTCGCCAGAATCGGCACAAAGCCCAGCTGCAGGCTGGTCTCCAGCAGTGCTGCCTGGTTGCGTTCGTCGATGTCTGCTGCCTCATCCAGGTAGTACGGCAGGCGAATGCGCCCGGCGAGGTCACGGTCCATCAAGTGCAGCAACAGGTACATGTTGGTCAGCGCCTTGATGGTCATGGTGGTGCCGTTGGACGCCGCGCCGTCGATGTCGGCGTGGATGATCGGCTGGCCGTTGACCTTGGTGATCTCGAACGCCAGCTCGAACAGGTCCTTCAGGCCCAGCTGGTTGTGGTTGGCCGCCACCAGCCGTGCCAGGTACTCCTTGGCCTCTTCGTTCTTGTTGTCCTGCTCGGCGCTTTGGGTCAGGTCGAACACCGACAGCGTTTCGCCTTCTTCGTACTGGCCGGCACTGTGGATGATCTGGTCGATGTGCTTGAGCGCTTCCTTGTTCGGTGCCAGCACCACGCGGAAGCTTTCCAGGTTGGACACCTGGCGCTTGTTGATCTCGCGGTTGAACAGGGCCAGTTGGTGCTCGAGGCTGTCGTAGTCGCTGCGGATGTTGCGCAGGGTACGGGCAATGTCGGTGACCGCAGCGCGGCGTGCCTTGGCCAGGGTCAGGGCTTCGTCGGTGCGGTGCGCGTAGGCGTTCACCAGCAGTTGCAGGCGGCGTTCCATATCGTCTTCGCTGTCAAACTTGGCCACGCCTTTCAGGCGCACCTGGGCGTACAGCGCCTCGATCTGGTTATCCACGCGCTGCAGGCCTTGCCAGCTGTCCTGGTAGTCATTGAGCAGCGGCAGCAGGTTGTCCATCGAGTCGTCGATGGCTTCCATGAACGGCGTGCCGTAGGGCAGGTCGGCCGGCAGCAGTTGACGACGGCGCAGGGCGTCTTCCAGGGTGCGTTGCTTGGACTCGAGGTCGCCGATCTGGCGGCCGACCAGCTGCAGCTTGGCCGACAGCTGCTGGACGCGCTCGGTGAAGGCGTCGCTGGAACGCTTCAATTCGTCCTGGGCAGCTTCCAGCTGCGACAGTTGCTCCAGCTTTTCCGGCTCTTCGGCGGTCAGGGTTTCGCTGCGGCGGAAGTCTTCAAGCGCCTTTTGCGCATCCAGCACTTCCTGGTACAGGGTCTCGGTTTGCGCCTTGGAGGCGGAGCGGTCGGCGGCTACGGCTTGCTGGGTCTTGAGCTGTTTCAGCTCTTTTTCCAGGCGCTCTTTCTGGTCGCGCAGGGCGGCACGGTCGGCCAAGGCCTGCAGTGCCGGCGGGTCGATGTGGGTCAGGTCGATGGCCAGGCCCGGGGCTTCGAAGCGCTCGCCCTTGAAACCGTCGAGCACCGCTTCCAGCGATTTTACCCACAGGTCGCTGTCGTCCAGCTCGATGCCACGGTCGCCCAGCGGCAGGCTGAACAGCGCGCCGTTGAACAGGCGCATCAGGCGGTCGACGTCGGCTTGCGAGAACTCTTCGCGCAGGCGGGCGTAGCTGTTGTTGTCGGCGTGGTCGAGCTGCTGCTTGACCTGCTTCAGGCGTTTTTCCAGGTCGCGTACGCGTTCGTCGAGGTCTTCGGCGCTGAACTGCCGCGACTGGGCCAGGGCGCCGGCCAGTTCGTCGTGGGCGTCCTTGGCTGCCAACAGTTGCTGTTCCAGGACCTTGACGTCATCGACCAGGGCAAAGCGGTGCTTGAGCACCGACAGCTCGCCCAGCCAGCGCTGGATGCCGGTGATTTCACGCTCCAGGCGCATCAGCTCCTGAGTGCCGCCGCGTTGGTCGTTCTGCAGGCGGTCCTGCTCGCCACGGTAGTGCTCGGACTGGATGACCAGCTCTTCCTTGCGCGCCATGGCGTATTCCTGCCAGGTGCCCAGCAGGGTGTCGAGTACGGGCGAAATGCGGTGCAGTTTGCCGCGCAGGATATCGCGCTGGGCTACACCACCGGCCAGGGCCTCGACCAGCGGGCCGGCAGCGACCAGGGCGTTGTAGTCCTGCTCCATGCGGCGCACGTCGCGGAACGCTTCTTCGCACGCGGCGATGTAGTCGACGCTGCCCGAACGCAGGCTGTGCTCGAACGCGTCGAGGAACAGTTGCTTGAGCTTGGCGGCGGTGATTTCGCGCATGTGCAGCAGGTTGATGAACAGCGCGCGGAAGGTTTTCAGGCTTTGCTCGCTGGTGGAGCGCAGCGGGATCATGGTCAGGTCCAGCGGCACCGAGGTGTGGCCGCCAACCAGCAGGCGGCGCAGTTCGTCCGGCTTCAGCTCGTAAGCCTTGATGCCTAAGCGTTCAAGGTTGGTGAACAGCTCTTTCTGGCGCAGGCAGGTGTCGTTCTTCTGGTAGTGGGCCAGGTCCAGTTCGCCCTTGTAGGCAAAGAACTGGTGGCCGAAACCGCCACCCGGGCCGCGGCCGACCACGCCGATCACGTGCGGGCCGTGCGGCAGGCTCAGTTCGCAGAGAATGTACGAGGTGTCGCTGGCGAAGTAGAAGCGGCGCGACTGCTCCAGGCTGTACTTGCCGAAGCTCATGTCCGACATGCGTGCCAGGATCGGGAACTGCAGGGCGTTGATCGACGCCGATTTACCCAGGTTGTTGGCGCCGTACACCGACAGCGGGTGCTCCAGCGGGAACAGGCCAAGGCTGTAGCCGGCGGTGTTGAGCAGTGCGAAGCGGCGGATGCCGTAGCGTTCCTGGCTCATGCGTCAATCTCCTGTTGCTCTTCGCGGATGGCCCGGGCCAGGGCTTCTTCTTCGCTTTCCTCGCCGTCGAACGGGCTGAGGTCCAGCGGGTCGTCGGTGCGGTTGAGTTCTTCGGGGCTTTCTTCCTCGACCAGTACCGGGGTCGGCAGCGGCAGGTCGCTGTGCAGGGTGGCGGCCAGGTCGCGGTCCTGCTGCACCGACAGGCACACATCGAGGAAGCGGTGCATCGGCGGCAAGAAGCGGTAGATGCCGCCTTCCTCAAAGGCGAAACCAAGCTGGGTCATGCGGCGCAGGATTTTTTCTTCCAGCTCGTCCACGGTCTGCACTTCGGCCTGCAGGAACAGGTCGCGGTACTTGTCCAGCAGCGAGGGCAGCTCGTCACGGCCAATACTGCCGCCATCGAGCACGGCCATCGGGTCGCGGCCCTGGTCGGCCAGATGCTCGACCAGGATGAAGGTGAACAGCGACAGGCGCTGCGCGGTCTTGTTCACCTGTGCGGCGGTCATGTCCGGCACGAAGTAGTAGAAACCACGGGTGTCGCACACCAGCTCGAAGCCCAGGGCCTTGAACAGGGTGCGGTACTGGTCCTGGAAGTTCGACAGCTGGGCGTACAGCTCCGGGTCGCGGCGGCTGACGTGGAAGCCTTTGAACAGCTCGCGGAAGATCGGTGCGAGCTGGGACAGTTCGGAAAGATCAAGATGCATGGGCTGGGCTCGCGTTGGGTTCGGTAGGCGCGCTGGTGGCGTCTTCGCGGCTGGAGGTCAGGGCGAACGAGCGCAGGCTGACCAAGTGTTCCTGGGTGGTGTATTCGCGGCGGTCGAGGCGTTCGCGCTTGAAGCGCTTTTCCCGCGACAGGCGCGAGAACCAGTACAGCAGCTCGTCGGTGGCGCCCTCGGGTTCCTGCTCCAGCAGCCAGACCATCAGGTCGGGCAGCGGCAGGGCCTGTTCGCAGCGTTCGGCCATCTCTTTGACCGTGCGCGGTGCACGGGGCAGGGCGCCGGACTGGGTCTTGTGGGCCTTGGGGAAGCGCGCCGGCTTGGGCTCGAAGCGGGCCAGGGCGTACACATAGGCCTCGACCTGGCTGGCGCTGCCCAGGAAGGTGCTTTGCGGGCGGGTGAACATCGGCATGGCCGCTTGCGGCACGGCATCGATGCCCTTGCGCCGGATCACCGACAGGGCCAGCGCAGCGCCACGGGTCACGGCGTTGTGCCGGCGGGCTTCTTCACGCAGCGGCAGCAGCAGTTCACGGGCATGGCGCAGGGTGAGCTGGGCGCTGGTCTGCATTTCCAGGATGCGCGCGTGGGTACGCAGCAGCATGTCGTCGTCGACCAGGTGGCCCAGGCGGGCCTGTTCGCCCAGCAGCTTCAGCAGCACGGTCTCGACCTTGCGCACGCCTTGTTCGAAGGCGCCGTCGGCATTCACCAGCTGGATCATCGGCTCGACGTATTCATCCCAGGTGGCCAGGACTTCAGCGTAACGCTGGCGCAGCGGGATCTGGCGGTTGCTGGTCTTGGCCCGTTCGGCCACGGCCACCAGCGCCTGCTCGTCGTTATCGAGCTTTTTCAGCACATCGCGCACACGCATGTCGAGCAGGCGCAGCTGGCGCGCCAGGTCGTCGCTGTCGCGGTTGTCGAAGGCGTCCTGGATGTGGCCGGCCAGGCGTTCCAGGTGGCGCAGGTAGGCTTCGATCTCCAGGCACAGGCCCAGCCGGTGTTCGCGGCGCAGGTAGGCGAGGAAGTCGTGGATCTGCGCGTTGAGCTCGAAACGGTTCGGGCTTTTGGCCACCGGGACCAGGATATCCAGGCGGATCCATACGTCGAGCAGCTGGGTGATGTCCTGCGGGGTGCTCTCGACCTGTTGACGGGCCACGTGCTGGCGCAGCTCGACCAGGCTCAGGGTGCCCTGGTCGAAACGCTCGCACAGCGGCTCGATCAGGGCCCAGTGTTCGGCTAGGGCGCGCAGGACGCGCTTGGGTTCGATCATTGGCTTCGACTCGTTGCCAAGAAAAAGGGGGCGATTGTACTGCATCCGGGGGGGAGGTTTTCACCCCTTGGTCTGTAATGAGAGATAACCTTATGGCTAATAAGTGTATGGCGTTGTTTTTGGGGTGGTTTTGAGATCGAGCGCCGCCCGCGCGGCGCATCGCGAGCAAGCTCGCTCCTACATTTGTTTCGGGCCAGTAACGCCTGTGCCAGCGCGCGCGACCGCCTTGATTGCCCGACTCGATATCGAGGTGTACATCAAAAGGCCGTGCGCCTGTGCCTCAGGAATAATTGGCCCGAAACAGATGTAGGAGCGAGCTTGCTCGCGATGCGCCGCGCGGGCGGCGCTCGGTCTGATAGGCGCTGCAAAAACCAAGGCGTACGCGTTAGAATGCCCCCCTATTTCCGCCCCTCGGACACCCGCTCTTGCTCACCGAACCCCGTCGCCGCGCCTACCTTTCCGCCATGCAAGTGGTGCACTGGCTGCCGCGCGCCGAACTGCCGTTCGCCGCACCGTCGCGGCCCGAGCTGCTGCTGCCGGTCGCACCGGTCGAGGACATCGATTTCGAGGTCAGGCCGGCACCGGCTGCAAACAATGCGCCCGCCGCCCCTCAGGCTCGCTCCGGCGAGCGGCCAAAAATCGAAATCCCGCGCCCGGGCAGTGCGCCCAAACCGGCTGCCAAGCCTGTCGAGGCCGAGGAACAGCCCGCACCGCCGCGACCGGCCCCCGTGCCGCCCCCGCGTTTCTCGCTGCAACTGCTGCGCGCCGGCAGTTGCCTGCTGCTGGTCGAACTGGCCACCGGCCAGCCGTTCCAGAGCCGCGACCCGTCCTACCTGCTGCTCAAGGACATGCTGCGCGCCGCCGGCCTGCCTGACGCCCCGCAGATCATCGGTGAACCGGTGCGCTGGCCGTTGCTGGTGCGAGGCAACATGGACCAGGGGCCGGAAGCCGCGCGTGATTTTGTCCGGGGCTTTGTCCAGGCGCGCCTCGAAGATGCCCCGAGCACTTGCCTGTGGCTGATCGGCCTGCCGGCGCTGCGCTTTGCCGCCAATGCCGACGCCGAAGCCTATTACCAAACCCTGACGCTCGACGGCCTGGGCGACGCCTGGGCACTGCCGGGCCTTGAACTGTTGATGGACGAGCCGCAGCGCAAGGCGGACGTCTGGAAAGCCATGCGCCAGCTGATGGCGCGCTGGAAGAGCGTTGAATGAGTGAATCGATCAGTTTCCGCCCGATGACCGAGGCGGATCTGGATGCCGTACTTAAGATCGAATATGCCGCGTTCAGTCATCCCTGGACCCGCGGGATCTTTCAGGATGCGCTCAAGTCGTACGAAATCTGGCTGATGTTCGACGGCCAGCAGCAGGTAGGCCATGGCGTGATCAACGTGATCATCGACGAGGCGCACCTGCTCAACATCACCGTCAAGCCGGAAAACCAGGGCCGTGGCCTGGGCCTGCGCCTGCTGGAGCACCTGATGGCCCGGGCCTACCAGCTCAATGGTCGCGAGTGCTTCCTGGAGGTGCGTGCCAGCAACCAGTCGGCCTATCGTTTGTATGAGCGCTACGGCTTCAACGAAATCGGCCGCCGCCGCGACTATTATCCGGTTGCCGGGGGGCGCGAAGACGCGCTGGTGATGGCGTGCACCCTGCTTGAGGACTGACCGAGCATAGCCGCTACCACCTTTGGCCTGGTTTTCTTTGTTCTCTATGCACGGATGGATAAAGGATGAAAAAACGGCTTCTGGTGGCGGGCCTGCTGATTGTTGGTGCAGCACACGCCGACGAACGCGACCTGTGGATGTTCGCCCAATGGGCTGGCGACCATCAAACCCGGCCTTTTCGTGAAATGCTGGTGGATGCCCGCCTTTACGGCGTAGTACCTATCCACCAGTTGCTGCGCTCGGCCTCGGACTGGAAGCTATGCCAGGCGTCTCCCTTTGCCGTGCCGCCTGCCAGCAACTGGTCGGCTGTACGTTCGACCCTCTCGCTGATCAAGACGCTTGATGATCAAGGCATCCTGCGCCAGTTTGAAGTGGTCTCTGCCTACCGTAACCCACGCCTGAATACCTGCGCGGGTGGTGCTGCCAACAGTGCCCATACCCGCGCCTTCGCCGTCGATATCCTGTTGCCGGCCTGGGCCGATCCCAACCCGCTGTGCCGCTTCTGGCAGCAGTATGGCCAGGCCTGGAACATGGGCCTGGGGCGCTACCCGTCCGGGCGTATCCATGTGGATACCGCCGGCTATCGCACCTGGGGCGTCGATGGCAGCGCCGGCTCGTCGTTCTGCATCAAGCCCAAGTGAGCCAGGCAGCGCTGGCATTCGCTTGTGACCCATTCAGCAAAACGCTGACGCTTGCCGCCGTCTTCGACCGGTTGTGGGCTGAGCAGGTGGTAGGCCGAGCCATCGCGCACAAAACCGAAGGGCGCCAGCAACTGCCCGCTGTCGAGTTCGTTGCGCACCATCAGGGCTGAGGCCATGGCCACGCCCAAGCCGGCGCTGGCGGCCTGGATCGACAGGTAGAAGTGCTCGTAGTCGCTGCGTTCGTTATGCCGCGCCTGCTGGCCGCTGAGGCGTAACCAGGTGGGCCAGGCGCCGGGGCGGGTGGTGCTGTGCAGCAAGCGCTGGCCGTTCAGCTGGTTAGGGGCGGTGGGGTGGCACACCGGGCCGATCCATTCGTCGCAGATTTTCTGGTTGTACAGCTGGTTATCCCAGTGAAAGTCGTCGCGGCGGATTGCCAGGTCGACACCGCTACGGGCGAAGTCCAGCGGCCCGCCTGCGGCTACCAGGTGCAACTGCAGGTCGGGGTGGTCGGCATGGAAGCGAGGCAGGCGCGGGATCAGCCAGCGCATGGCGATGGTCGGCTCGCAGGACAGCACCAGCACATTGTCGCGGGCCTGTTGTTGCAAGCGCTGCACGGCGCCTTCGAGCTGTTCGAAGATCGCCTGGGTAGTGCCTTGCAGGGCGCGGCCGGCTGGGGTGAGGAAAATGGCCCGGTTACGGCGTTCGAACAGGTCCACGCCGAGGTGTTCTTCAAGCAGGCGTACCTGGCGGCTGACGGCGCCGTGGGTGACGTGCAGGTGCTCGGCGGCGCGCACGAAGCTTTCGGTCTGGGCGGCGACATCGAAGTAGCGGAAGGCGTTGAGTGGCGGCAGTTTCATGGTTTTATGTTTTTAGGCCCGGCCTCTTCGTGGGCACTACACCTCTGTGAAAAAAACTATCAGATTTCCCTTACTATAAATCGATTTTTCCTCGCCATTAAGCGCTCGATAATTGCGCGGTCTGTGCATTTCCATCGCCTATCGAGAGCCACCCGCATGACCGAACTCATCGCCGTCGCCCTGTTCACCTTGCTCGCCGTCATCAGCCCTGGCGCCGATTTCGCCATGGTCACCCGCAGCAGTTATGCACAGGGTCGAAGGGCCGGGCTGGCCGCTGCGGTGGGCATTGCGCTGGGCGTGCAGGTGCATGTGCTGTACACGGTGTTGGGCATTGCAGTGCTCATCAGCCAGAGCCCGGCTTTGTTCTTCACCATGAAAGTGCTGGGTGCGGGCTACCTGATCTATCTGGGCTACCAGTCATTGACCAATACCCGGCGCATCAGCCTGGAGGGTGTAGGGCAAACCGCTGGTGGCGCGCTGCAAGCCCTGCGGACGGGCTTTCTGACCAATGCCCTCAACCCCAAGACCATGTTGTTTGTCATCAGTGCGTTCACCCAGGTCGTCCAGCCCGGCAGCCCGTTGGGGCTGGATTTCGCCTACGGCGCGTTCATGTCCTTTGCCCATTGGCTGTGGTTCAGCCTGGTGGCGGTGTTCTTCTCCAGCACGGCATTGCGCAAGGCGATGATCGATCGGCAAGTGCTGGTGGACCGAGTGATCGGGCTGGCGTTGATCGGGCTTGGTTTGGCAGTGGCGGTGACGGGTATACGTTGAGGCGGCGATTGCAAGTTGGGGTGATGGCCACTTAGAATAGAATCATTCCCATTTGCGAAGCTTCGCGATGAAACCAACCCCTCCCGCCGCCGTAGACAGCCTGGATGCCTTGTACAAGGGTTATCACAGTTGGTTGCTGGTGTGGTTGCGCCAGCGCCTGAACTGCCCGCAGCATGCCGCAGACATGGCCCAGGACACGTTCGTTCGTTTGCTCAGTGCTGGCAGTTACGTCGCCCCTCGCGAGCCCCGGGCCTTGCTGGCGACGGTGGCGCGGCGCCTGCTGATCGACCGTGGCCGTCGGCACAAGCTTGAGCAAGCCTATCGCGAAGCGTTGGCGCTGCATGTGGAACAGATGGAGCAAGCGCCTTCTCCCGAGCAGATTCACGCGGCAATACAAGCCCTGGAGCAGATCGATCGGGCCTTGTCGCGCATGCAGCCGCGGGCACGCCAGGCGTTTGTGCTGCGCCATCTCGAAGGCCTGAGCCACAGTGAAATCGCCGAGCATTTGCAGGTGTCCACCAAGAGTGTGCAAGGCTACCTGGTGCAAGCGCTGCTGGCCTGTCACGCCGCCGCAGAGGCCTGCCTGTGAGCCCGGAAGTTCTTCATGAGGCCGCCGAGTGGTTCGTGCGCCTGGACGACCAGCCCAGCGGCCGCGACCGTGAGGCATTTCGTGCCTGGCTGGAGCAGGACAGCGAGCACCTCGAAGCCTTCCAGCGCATGCAGGAAACCTTGGCCCCCTTGCAGGTGCTCAAGCAGGCGCCAGCCCGCAGCGCACTGCAGGCGTTCAAGCAACAACGGCGTTCGGCCAACGCCATGAAGGCGCTCGCGCTGGCTGTGGTGCTGGCCTTGCCGTTGGTGCTGTTCGTGCAGCAGGGGCCGGCCTACCTGCTGGCCGATATTCGCACCGGCAGCGGCGAATGGGCCACGCGGCAGTTGCCTGATGGCAGCGTGCTTCGGCTGGATGGTGGGTCTGCCGTCGACCTGGACTTCGATGACCGGACGCGGACGGTTCGCCTGCTGCGCGGGGAAATCCTGGTGGATGTGGCCAAGGATGCCGGGCGTCCGTTCAAGGTGGTGACCGAACATGGCAGTGTGCGGGCGTTGGGCACGCGTTTTGTCGTGGAGCAGTTGGCCGAAGGCTCGCGCCTGGCAATGATCGAGTCCACGACCGAAGTCGACAGCCATGGCCAGCGCCGGGTGGTATCGGCAGGCCAGGAACTGCATTTCGACGCGACGGGGCCAGGTGAAGTACAGCCTGTCGACGGCAGGAGCGTGGAGCAGGCCTGGGCCCGGCACCAGCTGGTGGTGCGCGAGCGGCCGCTGGTCGAGGTGCTCGAACAACTGAGCCGTAACCATTCGGGTTACCTGCTGTTCGATCGCAAGGCCTTGGCGAACATTCGCGTGACCGCTGTCTTGCCGGCCGACGACAGTGAGCGTGCATTGCGCCTGTTGGCACGTAGTCTGCCGCTGGGCATCGATCACTACACGCCCTGGATCACGCGGGTGCGCTACCTGCCTGAATCCGAGTTCAGATAAAAAACATTCCTGCCTGCTTCCAGTTCTCGATTTCCGTGCGTCCTTGTCGTAAGCCAACATAACGGAGTATCGGGAACATGCTTTCGAATTTGCGCGCGCGCATCCCTTTCACGCCTCGCAATGCGCTGGCCCTGGGGCTTCACCTGGGGCTGGGCAGCCTGCCGCTGCTGCTGGCGCCTGTGGCCGCAGCCCAACAGCAGGTGCAGCGCTATGACATCCCGGCAGGGCAGTTGGGGGATGTGCTCAGCAGCTTCGCTCGCCAGGCCGGCGTGGCAATTTCGTTCGACGCCAGCCAGGTGGCAGGGCGGCGTAGCACCGGCTTGCAGGGCAGTTACGGCGTGAATGAAGGGTTTGCCGTGCTGCTGGGCGGGCAGGGGCTGCAGGCGCAAGGGAGTGCCGATGGCTTTGTGCTGGTCAGCGTGCCGGGCAATGACGGGGCGCTGGAGTTGGGCGCCACCACCATCAATAGTCAGTTGCTGGGTAGCACCACCGAGGGCACGGGTTCGTACACCACGGGTATCACGAACGCCGCCACCAAGCTCAACCTCAGCCTGCGCGAGACGCCGCAGTCGGTCAGCGTGATGACCCGCCAGCGGATGGAAGACCAGAACCTGCGCAGCATCGGGCAAGTGCTTGAGCAAACGCCAGGGGTCAACGTGCAGAGCCCTGGCAGTGACCGCCTGTATGTGTTCTCTCGTGGGTTGGCGATCGACAGCTACCAATATGACGGCATGCCCACCACCACGTTCGCCTTCAGCCAGGCGCTGCCCCAGGCGCTGTCGGACATGGCCATCTACGACCGGGTCGAAGTGGTGCGGGGCGCTACCGGGTTGTTGACCGGGGCGGGCGACCCGTCCGGTACGGTAAACCTGGTGCGCAAGAAGCCAACGGACCACTTCAAGGGCTACATCAGTGGCGGCCTCGGTTCCTGGGACCTGTACCGCACCGAATTGGATGTGTCCGGCCCGCTGACCGACAACGGCGCGGTGCGCGGCCGTGCCGTGGCGGCGTACCAGCAGGCCAACCGCTTCACCGACCACCTGCAGCAGCAGAAGACCATCGTGTATGGCGTCAGCGAGATGGACCTGACGCCGGATACCCTGTTCACCCTGGGCGTGGAGTACCTGGACAGCGACCCGCGTGGCTTCTCCACCACCGGCTTGCCGGTAGTGGCCACCGACGGTTCGGGGCGTGGCTTCCAGTACCGCATGCCACGCTCATACAACGGTGCCAGCCGCGATAGCAGCAACCATCAGGAGTCGGTGAACACCTTCACCTCGCTTGAGCAGCGTTTGGGCGAGGGCTGGTCGCTCAAGCTCGCCGCCAACTATCTGTACGGCACCCGCGATTACGACTCGGTCATCGTCGGCACCACCACGGGCGTGGTCAACCCGACCACCGGCGACGGTTTGCGTTACACCGCCACCAAGGGTGACAACACGCAGAAGCAACGCGGTATCGATGTGATGCTCAGTGGCCCGTTCCAGTTGCTGGGGCGTGAACACGAGCTGGTGATGGGCTTCAATTACCAAAGCTATGAGAACCGCCGCAACGGCTTTGGCAACCTGCTGGCGAACGGCAGCAGCAACAATGGCGTCAGCAGTGTGCCGGTGAACATCTGGACCTGGGACAACCAAGGCCCGACACCGTCCTACAACTTCAACCGTGAAGACGATGATATCGACCAGCGCCAGACCGGGGCCTACCTGGCGACGCGCCTGAAGCCGACGGATGATCTGTCGGTGATCCTGGGTGCGCGGGTCAGCAATTACCAGTACGACGCCCTGTTCCATTACCACGTTGCCAGCCTGCAGCCCTATGACACCGATGACTCGGTCAAGGCCACGGGGGAGGTGACTCCCTATGCAGGCGTGGTTTACGACCTGAACGATGTGCACTCGGTCTACGCCAGCTACACCAGCATCTTCAAGCCGCAGCCGTACCGTAACCAGGCAGGAAAGCTGCTGGAGCCGCGTGAAGGGGACAACTACGAACTTGGCCTGAAGAGCGAGTATTTCGGTGGCCGCCTGAACACCGCCTTTGCGCTGTATGAAGTCAAGCTGGACAACGATGCCGTGGCCGACGGGACCGTGGCCGGCAGTGATGGCCTGATCACCGCGTATCGCGCAGAAAAGACCACCACCCGCGGTATCGACATGGAGGTCAGCGGGGAGCTGGCGCCGGGCTGGAACCTGGCAGCCAGCTATACCCATTCCAGGGTGAAGGACAATGACGGCGAGCGGGTCAAGACCACCATCCCGATGGACATGTTCAAGCTGTGGAGCACTTACCAGCTGCCTGGTGAACTGGAGCGTCTGACCGTTGGTGGTGGTGTGAACTGGCAGAGCGGCATGCACTTTACCGCCACGCCGTGGCAGGTCGGTAACCCGGTGAAGATCAAGCAGGGGGACTATGCCACGGTTGGCCTGATGGCCCGCTACCAGTTCACCCGGCAGTGGTCGGCGACTGCGACCGTGAACAACCTGTTCGATAAGCAGTACTTCAGCTCGTTCGATGACAACTTCAACAGTGCGTCGTACGGCGAGCCTCGCAACTTCATGCTGAGTTCCAAGCTGGAATTCTGAAGTTCTGGATGTCACGCGCTCCTACAGGGAGCGCGAAACGTCTGGAGTTTTTTCGCAGGCAAAGAAAAAGGGCTTACCTTGCGGTAAGCCCTTCGTCTTGTTTGGTGGCTACACAGGGACTTGAACCCCGGACCCCAGCATTATGAATGCTATGCTCTAACCAACTGAGCTATGTAGCCGATGGCGCGCATTATTCTCTTGAACGGCCCCCCTGTCAACACTCATTTCAAAAAAAATTTGCACGCTTTCAAAAACTTAGCGGCCGGGCGCGGTTTCAGCGCACCACAAGCCAGTGCCCGAGCACGCCCTGAAGCTGCAAATGCTGGGCCGCAGCCAAGGATTGCAGGCTTTCCTGTGGCCGGTCGAGGTTGAAATCACCGCTTACGCGCCGATGGGCCATTTGTTCATCCGTCATCCACAGGCGTTGCCCCTGGTACCCGGCCAAGCGCTCCAGCACCTGCCCCAAAGGCATGTCGGTGGCTTTCAGGCGGCCGTTGCGCCAGCTGTCGGCGGTTTTCAGGTCGGCTTTCTGCACCGGGTCGATACGCATGTCATCAAAGGTAACCCGCTCACCCGCCGAGACCATGCGTTGATCCCCCCCTTGGGTGACCATGGCCTTGCCACTGAGTACCACGAGTTCATCATGATCTGCATGACGGGCGACCTGCAGGCGGGTGCCGAACACCTGGATGCGTGCGCTGCCCACTTCCACTTCCATCGCCCGCCCATCGAGCACAACCTCCAGGTACACCTGGCCCTGCACCAGGTGCAGTTGACGCGTGCGGCCGCGCAGGTCGACGTTCATGGCGCTGGCGCTGTCCATGTTAAGCGTGGTGCCATCTGCCAGGCGCGTGCTGCGGCGTTCGCCCACGTCGGTGTGCAGCTCGCTGGCAAGGCGCTGCATCAGCGGCCAGTAGAGGTAGGCTGCGGCGCTTAATACGAGCAGGAACACAAGTGCCAGCCATTTACCCAGGTGACTGCGGCGCACGCTGACCTGCCGTGGGCGGGGGCGGGCGGGTGGTGGCTGCAACTGCTGCCAGAACGTTTCCAGCTCGGCATAGGCGCGAGCGTTTTCGGGTGCCTGGCACCAGGCCGCGAACGCCTGGCGCTGGGCTTCGTCACAGCCGGGTTGGCGCAATAGCGAAAACCACTCCAGCGCTTCCTGCTGTGGGTCGGGCTGCAGTTGCATGGCGGGCATCGGGCTCATGGGTAGGTCTGCTCACGATAGGGGCCGTTTCGCCCAACGATGACAGGGGTATGGGTCAAGGATGCTAATTATATTGAGAACCATTTTCAAGTACGTCGCGACAGAGGGATAAAAAAGGTAGCTATGTATCTATTTGTTTCCTGATAATCGGATCCCAAACCTGAGGACGGAGATTTAGGCAAATGGCCATCAGTAGTGCCTCCACCGCGTCCACCCACGCAACGGCAAACCAAGCCACGCCGCTGGTGATGCGCATCATTGGTTTCTGCGCCCTGGCGCACCTGATCAACGACCTGATCCAGTCGGTGCTGCCGGCGATCTACCCGATGCTCAAGGCCAACTACGACCTGAGCTTTGCCCAGATCGGCCTGATCACGCTGACGTTCCAGATCACCGCGTCGTTGCTGCAACCCTGGGTCGGCTTTTTCACCGACCGCCGGCCGACACCGAACCTGTTGCCGATGGGCACCTTGTGCACGCTGGTGGGCATCGTGATGCTTGCTTTTGTGGGCAGCTTCCCGATGATCTTGCTGGCCTCGGCGCTGGTCGGTATCGGCTCATCGACGTTCCACCCGGAAACCTCGCGTATTGCACGCTTGGCCTCTGGCGGGCGCTTCGGCCTGGCCCAATCGACCTTCCAGGTGGGCGGCAACACCGGTTCGGCCCTGGGCCCGCTGCTGGCGGCGGCCATCGTCATTCCATTCGGTCAGACCCACGTCGCCTGGTTCGGCCTGGCCGCGCTGTTCTTCTTTGGCGTCACCTTGATGCTGCGTGGCTGGTACAAGGAGCACCTCAACCAGGCCAAGGCGCGCAAGGCGGTGCAAGCCACCCACGGCATCTCGCGCAACCGGGTGATCGCGGCGCTGATCGTGCTGGGCTTGCTGGTGTTCTCCAAGTACTTCTACATGGCCAGCTTCACCAGCTACTTCACCTTCTACCTGATCGAGAAGTTCGATGTGTCGGTGGCCAGCTCGCAGCTGCACCTGTTCCTGTTCCTCGGCGCGGTGGCGGCCGGCACGTTCTTTGGCGGGCCGATCGGTGACCGCATCGGGCGCAAGGCGGTGATCTGGTTCTCGATTTTGGGCGTGACGCCGTTCACCTTGGCACTGCCGTATGCCGACCTGTTCTGGACCACGGTGTTGAGCGTGGTGATCGGCTTTATCCTGGCGTCGGCGTTTTCCGCGATCGTGGTGTATGCGCAGGAGCTGGTACCGGGCAGCGTGGGCATGATCGCCGGTATCTTCTTCGGGCTGATGTTCGGCTTTGGCGGCATCGGCGCGGCGCTGCTAGGTTATGTGGCGGACCTGCGCGGTATCGAATATGTGTACGGGGTGTGCTCGTTCCTGCCGCTGTTCGGGTTGTTGGCGGTGTTCTTGCCGAGTACCGGTAAGCGCTAACATTGCCGGGGCTGCTTTGCAGCCCATCGCCGGCAAGCCAGCTCCCACCCCGGCTGCACAGACCTTGAGCCATGTGCAAAACCTGTGGGAGCTGGCTTGCCGGCGATGGGGCGCGCAGCGGCCCTGACGATTGACGACCTGACACCCTTGGCCTAGAGTGCCGCCTCTTTTTCCAACCACCTGCGTAGTAGTCAAAGCAATGCGCCGTACCCAGTCCCTGCCACACGCCCGTCAGCCTGCCTTCCAGGCCTTGCGTCGTGCGTGGCCGAGCGACACGGTGCTCAAGCGCCGCCGCAGCGTGCTGTTTGCCTTCACCTTCTCGCCACACCTCGCCTGAACTGATCTGCGCTTTTGCGTCGCTCGCCACCCTGGCGTGCGCGCCTGTGTCTGCACGTCTTTTCGGTTTGCAAGGAGTGGTACATGAACATGCGTTTGCTGGCGGGCCTGTTGTTCGCCGTTTCGGTCGTGGGTTTCAGTTTGGGGGCCAGCTTGCCGTTGGTGTCGTTGCGCCTGCATGAAGCGGGGGCGAGCACCCTGGAAATCGGCATCATCTCGGCCATCCCTGCTGCGGGCATGATGCTCTCGGCGTTTCTGGTCGATGCCTGCTGCCGTCACCTCACCCGGCGCACCATCTACTTGCTGTGTTTCAGCCTGTGCACGGTCAGCATTGCCTTGCTCGAGTCGGCATTCGGTTCGCTGTGGCTGCTGGCGCTGCTGCGCCTGGGCCTCGGGCTGGGCATGGGGATCGCCATCATCCTCGGCGAGTCGTGGGTCAACGAGCTGTGCCCGGAGCACAACCGCGGCAAGATCATGGCCCTGTATGCCACCAGCTTCACTGGCTTTCAGGTGCTCGGCCCGGCCATGCTGGCGGTGCTGGGTGCCGATAGCCCGTGGATCACCGGGGTGGTCACTGCCTGCTATGGCCTGGCGCTGCTGTGCATCGTGCTAACCGTGCCCAATGACCATGTCGAACATGAAGAGGGCGAAAAGAGCTTTGGCCTGGCCGGGTTCTTCCGTGTGGCGCCGGCGCTGTGCGTGGCGGTGCTGTTCTTCTCGTTCTTCGATGCCGTGGTGCTGTCGCTGTTGCCGGTGTATGCCACCAGCCATGGGTTTGCCGTGGGCGTCGCAGCACTGATGGTGACCGTGGTGTTTGCTGGCGACATGCTGTTCCAGCTGCCGCTGGGCTGGCTGGCGGACCGGGTGGAGCGCACCGGGCTGCACCTGGTGTGCGGGCTGGTGGCGATGGCGATCGGCATCGGCCTGCCTTGGCTGTTGAACCTCACCTGGCTGCTGTGGCCGCTGTTGGTGGTACTGGGCGCGGTGGCAGGGGGTATCTACACCTTGGCGCTGGTGTTGATCGGGCAGCGCTTCAAAGGCCAGGACCTGGTCACTGCCAACGCCAGCGTAGGGTTGCTGTGGGGCGTGGGGAGCCTGATCGGGCCGCTGCTCAGTGGCGCGGCAATGAATGTGGCGCCACATGGCTTGCCCATGGCGCTGGCGCTGATGGCCGGGTTGTTCGTGTGTTTTGCCAGGCAGTCGTACCGGCGTGCGGGGCGCATACGCGCTGTGGCGCAGTGATGACCGTTCAGGCTGCGCCGACGTTTACCCAGAAGCGCGTCCTGTAGTCGACCCGCACAGGCAGGCTGCGAGTGAGCAGTTGCAGGACCTGCTCGGTGTCAGCCAACTGGAAGGTGCCAGACACTTTCAAGCTTGCCACTTCAGGCGCGCAGCGCAACAGGCCTGGACGGTACCGGTCGAGTTCGGCGACAAACTCGGCCAATGGCATCTGCTGCACACTGAGCACTCCGTCGGTCCAGCCCCACGGGTCGCTGTGCAGCGTCACTGCGTGGATGCTGCCATTTGCCCCGACCTGCAAGGTTTCGCCCTGCTCGATTTGCCGCGCAGAGGCGGAGGAGGGGAACAGCGTAACTTCACCACGACGCACCGACAGCAGCAGGCCCTGGCTGTTTTCGCGCAGCAACAGCTGGCTGCCGAGTGTGGTCAGCGGGCCGACACGGGTGTCGATACGGAACGGTCGGTTGTCATTCGGGTTGCTGTCCAGGCTGACCTCGCCGTGGATCAGTTCCAGCCGGCGTTGCGCTGCGCTGTAGCGCACGTCGATGGCGCTGGCGGTGTTGAGCTGGATGCGGCTGCCGTCGCTGCCTTGCCATTGGCGCCGTTCACCTGTGGCGGTGCTGCTGTCGGCCAGCAGTTGTGGCAGGCCCAACGGTTCGCGTGCGGCCCAGCCCAGGCTGCCGCCCACGGCCAGGAGCCCCAGCAACTTGAGGTGGTTCCGGCGGCTGACGCGTTGGCGCTGGCCGCCGTCCAGGGTGCGCCGGCTCAGGTCCTTGGGCAACGCGGCCATCTCGTCACTGAGGTGGCTGACACGTTGCCAGGCCAGCGGGTTATGCGGGTGGCTGGCCAGCCATTGCCGGAACTGTTGCTCGGTGCGTGGGCTGGGGCGGTCGAAGCGCAGTTTCACCAGCCAGTCGATCGCCTGGTCGACCTGTGCCTGCGCGGGTGTGCTGTCAGGTGTCGGCATAGCGCAACCGGTAGCAGACGCCCAGGGCCTTGGCCAGGTCGCGCTCGATGGTGGCGCGGGATACGTCCAGCTGCTGGGCGATCTGCACGATGCTCAAACCGTCCAGTTGGGCCAGCAGAAACGCCTGGCGTACACGCGGTTTCAACTGGTGCAGGGCACGGTCCAGGCGCTCCAGGGCATCGAGGATGACCAACCGGTCTTCCTCGCTGGGCACTTCAGCCTCGGGCAAGTGTGCGAGACTTTCCTGGTAGGCCCGCTCCAGTGCGCGGCGGCGGAACTGGTCGATCATCAAGCCACGGGCGATGCTGCTGAGGTAGGCGCGTGGCTCTTTCAGCGGCGATACCTGGCGGGCGCGCAGCAAGCGCACGAAGGTATCCTGAGCCAGGTCGGCGGCATGCTCGCCGCAACCGACCCGGCTACGCAACCAGCCGCGCAGCCAGGCATGGTGGGACTGGTACAGCAGAGCGACCTCGGCCGGTTTGAGCGTGTCGTTGATCTGCATCGTAGCGAAGGCCCGGTCCCTTGATGTGTGCGATTGTGAATTGTTCTCAATTCTATGCGGGGATGATGGCGTGGAGCAATGGTATGCCAGGAATTAGCCGCGCAAGAACCGGCGTTTGCCCGATGAACGGCTGCGCTAAGCTGGACCTGCAATCGACTTGATGGAGGTGCCATGATTCTGGCCGACCTTTCGCCGCAGGCCTTGCGCGAGGCCACCGATTACCTTGCCGCGCTCGATCCGGACTGGTCGCGGCACGTCGCGGCGACCGGGCCGTGCCTGCACCAGGCCACGCCGGGGCGCGAGCCTTATGAGGCACTGGTGCGGGCGATTGCCTACCAGCAGCTGCATGCCCGCGCCGCAGAGGCGATCCTTGGCCGGTTGCTGGCGCTGTTCCCGCAGGACGCGTTCCCGTCGCCGGAGCAGTTGTTAGCGCTTACCCCGGAAACACTGCGTGCCTGTGGTTTTTCGGCGAGCAAGATGGCCACTGTGCAGGGCATTGCTCAGGCCCGCCTGGACGGCCTGGTGCCGACCCAGGAGGAGGCATTGGCCATGGCTGATGAAGCCCTGATCGAACGCTTGGTGGCATTGCGTGGGGTAGGGCGGTGGACAGTGGAGATGCTGCTGATCTACAGCCTGGAGCGGTCGGACATTCTGCCAGTGGACGATTTTGGTGTGCGTGAGGGCTATCGACGGCTCAAGGGGCTGGAGAAGGCGCCAACGCCTGCGCAGATGCGCTCGCTGGGTGGCGGCTGGCGGCCGTACCGCACGGTGGCCGCCTGGTACCTGTGGCGGGCCTGAGGCTTTCGCACCGCCTGTGCCGGCCCTTTCGCGGGTACAAGCAACAACATACTCGGAAATCAAAGATGAACGCCTACACCACCTCTGACCAACGCTGGCAAGCCGTAGCGTCCCGCGACACCGCCGGCACCGGCCACTTCGTCTACGCCGTGCGCACCACCGGCGTCTACTGCCACCCCGGTTGCAAGTCTCGCATGGCCAAGCGCAGCAACGTCGAGTTCTACGACACCCCCGTTGCCGCCGAAGCGGCCGGTTACCGCGCCTGCAAACGCTGTATCAGCAAGGCCAGCACCTCCCGCCACAGCCTACTGGTCACCCGTGCCTGCCGCCTGATCGAAGCCAGCGACCCTGCACCCAGCCTCAACCAGCTCAGTGCGCAACTGGCCGTCAGCCCCTTCCACCTGCACCGATTGTTCAAGGCTGAAACCGGCGTCACCCCCAAGGCCTATGCCACCGCCTTTCGCGCGCGGCGTGTGCGTGCGCACCTGGAAGACGGAGAGCGTTCAGTCACTGACGCCATCTACGATGCGGGCTACAACTCCAACAGCCGCTTCTACGAAAGCGCCGGTCAGCGCCTGGGCATGCGCCCCCGGCAATTCCGCGCTGGCGGCACAGGGGCAACGATCCATTTCGCCATCGGTCAGTGTTCACTGGGCGCGATCCTGGTGGCTCAAAGCGAGAAGGGGATTTGCGCGATTCTGCTGGGCGACGATCCCGAGGCCCTGTTGCAAGACTTGCAGGACCAGTTCCCCAAAGCCCGTCTGATGGGCGGCGACAGCGCCTACGAACAGCTGGTTGCCGAAGTGGTGGGCTTCGTCGAAGCCCCGGCGCTGGGCCTGACCTTGCCGCTGGATGTGCAGGGCACGGCGTTTCAGGAGCGGGTGTGGCAGGCCCTGCGCGAGGTGCCGGCCGGCAGCCGGGTCAGCTACACTGACATCGCCGAGCGCATCGGTGCGCCCAAAGCGGTGCGTGCAGTCGCCATGGCCTGCGCGGCCAACCACATTGCCGTGGCCATCCCGTGCCACCGGGTAGTGCGTCGGGACGGTGACATCAGCGGCTACCGTTGGGGCGTCGAGCGCAAACAGCAGCTACTCAAACGAGAGACGGCACTCTCCTGATGGCTTGAAGCCGCGTAGAATCCCCCGCCAAATCGAGTTGTAAAGAGGAATATTCGATGAGGCGTGTCAGCCTTGCCCGTTATTGCGCAGGCCTTATGGTCCTGCTGTTGGCGCTTGCCAGCCCGGCGTGGTCGGCCCCGGCCACGCCATTGTCCAACCTGGCGGCAGCCGAAGCGCCAGCGCTGGATGAAAACGCCAGCATCGAGCAACTGAGCGACCGGTTGGATCAGGTCCGTCAGGGCGTCACCAGTGAGGCCAACGACGACCTGCTGTCGCAATTGCGCCTGGCCGCGATGCAGGTGCAGCGCCAGGCGGACGCCTTGAGTGCGCAGCGCACCACCGATGTGGAAAAGCTCGACGACAAGCTGAAGGTGATTGGCCCGGTCCAGCCGGACGAGGCCGTCACCCTGACTCAGCAGCGCAAAGCCCTGGAGGCCGAAAAAAAGGCGCTGGTGGCTCAGCAGGATCAGGCCACCAAGCTGACCCAGTCAGCACGTGACCTGTCCACGCAAATCGTCAACCTGCGCCGCAGTCAGTTCAACTCGCAGATCACCAGCCGTGCGGCCTCACCACTGAGCCCGGCGTTCTGGCAGAGCATCATCCGCCCCACCCAGGACGACGTGGCGCGCCTGCGTGACCTGCGCGGCGAGGCAGCCGATGCCATCAGCAGTGCCTTCAGCGCCGAAAACCGCTGGCTGTTCATTACCAGCCTGGTGGCGGCGATTCTGGTCTGGACCCTGGTGCGGCGCGTGCTTGAGCGGTTGCTGGCCAGCGCCATGGTGGGCTGGTTACCTGAGGGCCGTCTTCGCCGCAGCGCCTTGGCCCTGGGCGTCAGCCTGGCAACCCTGGGCACCATCGCCGGTTCTGTTTCGCTGCTGCGCTGGGGGCTGGAGAGCAGCGCCGAGCTGGGCAGCGATATTGCCAGCCTGACCAACCACATTCTCGCCCTGGTGGTGTTCAGTGCCTTCATCACTGGCCTGGGCCGCGCCATGCTGATGCTGCAGCGCCCGTCCTGGCGGCTGCCGCCGATCCACGACGAAGTGGCCAGTGCACTGGGCTGGTTCCCCAAGGTGCTGGCATTGGCACTGATGGTCATGATGACCATGGAGCGCATGAACAGCGTGATCGGCGCCAGCCTGGCGCTGACGGTGGCCGTCAACGGGCTGACCGCGCTGGTGGTGGCGTTCATCTTTGCCGGCGCGTTGCTGCGTTACCGCCGCACCCTGCGCAAGCATGACCTGGAGCGCCCCACGGGCCTGGCCGGGCTGATCCCGTTCGTGATGGTCATCTGGCTGTCGTTGATTCTGCTGGCGCTGCTCGCCGGTTACCTGACGCTTGCCTACTTCCTCACCGCCAAGTTGCTGTGGGTCAGCCTGGTCGTCACCTGTGCCTACTTGCTGACCACGTTCTTTGGCGACCTGTGCGAAACCCTGTTGTCGCCGCGTCAGCCCGGTGGCCTGGCGCTGGCGTCTACCCTGGGCCTGGCGCCGCGCCATCAGGCTCAGGCCAGCACCATCCTGGCCGGCATCGGCCGCACCATCGTGCTGTTCCTGGCGCTGTTGCTGGTATTGATGCCATCGGGCACCAGCCCCAGCGAACTTTTGCTGAGCCTGGGCGACTGGGACGGCACCGGCGGCAAGCTGCTCGGCAACCTGAACATCGTGCCGCAGGACATTCTGCTGGCCCTGGCGATTTTCTTCGGTGGGCTGTTCGCCATTCGCGTGGTCAAGCGCTGGCTGAGTGATCGCCTGCTGCCGGAAACCGACATGGACGCCGGCATGCGCGCCTCGCTGGTGACCCTGGTGGGTTACCTGGGCTTCCTGTTCCTGGCCATGCTGGTGATGTCGACCTTGCGCATCAACCTCACCAGCCTGACCTGGGTCGTCAGTGCCCTGTCGGTCGGTATCGGTTTCGGTTTGCAGCAAATCGTGCAGAACTTCATCTCCGGCCTGATCCTGCTGACCGAGCGCCCGGTAAAGGTGGGCGACTGGGTGAGCCTGGCAGGTGTCGAGGGTGATATCCGCCGCATCAACGTGCGCGCCACCGAGATCCAGATGTCAGACCGTTCGACGGTGATCGTGCCCAACTCGCAGTTCATTTCGCAGAACGTGCGCAACGTGACCATGGGCAATGCGCTGGGCGTGGTCGGTATTACCCTGACCTTGCCCCTGGAGACCGATGCCAACCACGTGCGTGAACTGCTGTTGGCGGCGTACCACGAGCATGAGGCGATTCTGGATGCACCGGCTACGTCGGTGTCGTTCAAGGACCTGACCAGCAGCGGAATGGTGATTGGCGTCAGTGGTTATGTAGGGAGCCCGCGACAGGTATCGGGTACCCGCAGTGACCTGCTGTTCACCATTCTCGGGCGGTTGCGCGACGAAGGCATTCCCCTGTCATCGCCACAGAGCATGGTGCTGGTGCAAGAGGGCGCTCGCCCCGCTGACGAGTCGGTGTAAAGAGCGGGGGCGCCAAGCGCCCCCGACCTCAATGCTGCTTGGCCTGCCTGATCCGCAGCAAAATCACCAGCAACACCAACAACACTGGCGGCGCCATGGCCAATAGCCCATCCCGCGCCGTCAGCCCCAACCCCAGCACATTCAGCCCGCCATACAGCAGCTTGAACAGGTTCAGCAGGTAGTAGGTGATGGCGATGATCGACAGCCCCTCCACCGCCCGCTGGATCTTTACCTGGGCATCAGCGCGGGCATTGAGGCTGTGCAGAATGCCGGCGTTCTGTTCTTCCATCTCCACTTGCACCCGCGCCTGCAGCAAGTCGCCCAGGTTCGCCACGTTCTTCGCCAATTGTTCCAGCCGCTGCTCGGTGGCCGCGCAGTAGCGCACGGTCGGTTTGAACCGACGTTCGATGAACACCCCCAAACGCTGGCAGTCACCCACATGGCTCTCCCGCAGTTCGCCCAGGCGTTCGAACACCAGTTGTGCATAGGCTTGGGTGGCGCCGAAGCGGTGGCGGGTTTTTACCGTGCGGCTTACAACCTGGCGTGACAGGTGGGCAATGGCTTCCAGCAGTCCTTTGGAGTCATGCCCTTCACCCCCGGCACTGCGCTCGGAAAGGGTGACCAGGGTTTTGTCGAAGGCATCCAGTTCCTGGCTCAGGGCCTTGGCCGTGGTCAGGGTGAGCGAGGCCATCATCCGGTACGTTTCGATCTCCAGCAGGCGGCGGATCATGCGGCCTTGGCGGTAGGCATTGAGGCGGCGGTTGATGAACAGGAAGCGGTTGGTGCCGTCCTCGGTCAGGCGGAAATCACTCCATACCACCGCATCGCCACCACCGACGCACGAGCCGCAGGGGTCTTTGAAACCGTATTGGGGCAGGTCCAGGTCTTGCTCGTCGCGTACCAGCACCTGCACGGCGTTGATCACCTGTGCCGCCTGCGGGGCGATGGCCTCGGCCAGCACGGGTGGCAGGGCTTGCCACTCGGTATCGGCAGCCGTGCAGGGCACTACCAGTGTCAGGGTGAAGAACTCGGTGTGCCGTTCCCACTTGAACGGGTGGCCGTCCAGTCGGGTGATGCCTTGGGCTGCCGTTGTGTCCAGGGCATCCGGGCAGCAGCGTTGCAGCAGGGCCGCACAGGCAGCATCACCGCCGAGCAGGGCCTGGTGGAAGACATGCGCCGGGCCGTCGAAATACAGCGACGGGCGGGCGTGCAGTTCGTTGTGCAAGGCGGTGCGTTGAGGGTGCATGGGTGGTCCGGCCTGGTGTTGTGATTGTGGGGGTACCAGGAAGTGGGACTTTGCGGGGGGAGGGGAAAGTCACGCGGGGGAGGGTTTGTATCGCGAAAAGGGCCGCAGCGCGGCCCCTGCAGTATCAGCCGAGGCACCGCGTCACATGCTTGACCGACTGGTAGGCCGACAACCCCCAAGGCCCCAACTCACGGCCGATCCCGCTGCCTTTGGTGCCGCCCCACGAGGTTTCGACGAACACGGCCTGCACCGAGTTGATCCACACATGGCCAACTTCCAGCGCATCGGCCACGCGCTCGGCACGTTCCAGGTCAGCGGAGCAGACGGTGGCTACCAGCCCGAAGCGGCTGTCGTTGGCCTCGGCAATCGCCTGTTCCTCGCTGGCAAACCGCCGTGCACACAGCACCGGCCCAAAGATCTCCTCGCTCCACAGGCGGCTGTCTTTTGGCACATCGGCATACAGCGTCGGGCTGACGAACCAGCCGTCCCGGTCCAGCGCCTTGCCACCGGCCAGGCATTGCAAACCTTCCTCGCGTGCGGTGGCAAAGTAGCTGGCCACCTTCAGCCATTGTGCCTGGCTGGTCAGCGGGCCCATGTCGACTTCTTCGGTCAACGGGTTACCCACCCGCAAGTTTTCCAGTGCCGCCTGCAGGCGCGGCAGCAGCGCATCGGCAATACCGTCCTGCACCAGCAGGCGCGAAGTAGCCGAGCACATTTGCCCGGCGTTCCAGGTGATGCCGGCGACGATCCATTCCACTGTCTGGTCCACATCGCAATCATCGAACACCACGATGGCCGACTTGCCGCCCAGCTCCAGCGTTACCGGCCGGCACTGCGCCGAAGCGCTGCGCATCACCTGGCTACCGACGCTGTTGCTGCCAGTGAACGACAGCTTGTCCAGGCCGTTGTGGTTGCTCAACGCAGCGCCAGTCTCGGCCTTGCCATTGACGATGTTCAGCACGCCAGCCGGCAGGCCCAGGGCATCGGCGATCTGGCCGTAGGCCTGCTCGATAAGAGGGGTGACTTCCGACGGCTTGAGCACGACGGTGCAGCCAGCGGCCAAGGCCGGGGCGAGCTTCCAGGCGCTGGTCACCAGCGGGAAGTTCCACGGCACGATCAGGCCGACTACACCCACCGGCTCCAGGCGGGTACGGGCAGTGAAGCCGGGTACGGCCAGTGGCACATCGCGATTTTTCGAGGGCAGCTGTTCTGCCAGTTCGGCGTAGTAGGTGAAGGTGGCGATGGCGTCGTCCAGGTCGATTTCGGCCTCATGGCGCGGCTTGCCGTTGTTGCGCATCTGCAAGGTGATCAGCGCTTCACGGCGCTGCCCGAGCTGTTCGGCAAAACCGCGCAGGAAGGCTGCACGCTCGCTGGCGCCGGTGCTTCTCCAGGCGGGCAGGGCGCTACGGGCGGCGGCCACGGCCTGGTCGACCTGGGCAACGCTGGCAGCCATGAATTCAGCGAACGGTTGCCCCAGCGCAGGGTCGTTGACGCTGATGCAGTCGCTGCCCTGGCCTTCGACCCAGCGGCCGGCGATATAGTGGGAAGTGGTCATGGTCGGTTTCCAGTCAGGCCATTTCGGCAGTGGTCACGGGCGTGTGCGTGGTGCTTTTGCAACGCACCCAACGCGGGCCTTGAGGGCCATACACGCCAGCAGGTTCAGGGAAAAGGTTGAGCAGCAGCAGGTACAGCACGCCAGCCAGGCCCAGGGTGACCGGCAGGCTCAGGTCGATGCCGCCGGCCAGGTCGCCCAGTGGGCCGACGAACTGCCCCGGCAGGTTGACGAAGCACAGGCCGACCGCCGCGCTGGGGATCCACGCCCCCATGCCGCGCCAGTTCCAGCCGTGCAGGAACCAGTAGTGGCCACCACGCTGGCCGCGGGTGAACACCTGCAGGTCATCGGCGTGGTAGAAGCCGCGGCGGGTAATCAGGCCGAGGATCATGATCACCATCCACGGGCTGGTGCAGGTGATGATGAGTACCGCAAAGGTCGACACGCTCTGCACCAGGTTGAAGGTGAAACGGCCGACGAAAATGAAGCCGATCGCCAGTACACCGATCAGCAACGTGGCGCCGGCGCGGCTGAGCAAGCGTGGGAACACGCTGGACATGTCCAGACCAGTGCCATACAGCGCCGTGGTGCCGGTGGACATGCCGCCGATCACCGCAATCAGGCACACCGGCAAGAAGAACCAGGTCGGTGCCACGGCCAGCAGGCCACCTACATAGTTGTTGGCGGCGATGTAGTCCGGTGCCTGGGTTGCAACCAGGGTGGCCGTGCACAGGCCGAACAGGAACGGAATCAGCGTGGCGCCCTGGGCGGCAATCACGGCCAGCATGATGCGCGCCTTGGGCGTCTCACGCGGGATGTAGCGTGACCAGTCGCCCAGGAAGGCGCCGAACGACACCGGGTTGCTCATGGCCAGGATCGCTGCACCGACGAAGGCTGCCCAGAAGCCCGCCTGGCCCAGGTTGACGCTGCCGGCGTAACCGGCATCGAACGGCCCGGCAAAGGCGACGATACCCAGCAGGAACAGCAGGCTCGAAGCCCACACGGCAATCTTGTTGACCCACAGCATGAAGCGGAAGCCGAAGATGCACACCACCAGCACCAGCACCGCGAACAGGCCGTAGGCCAGGCCCAGGGTAAGGTCGGTTTCCGGCAGGCCGGCCAGGCGCTTGGCCCCGCCGATCAAAGCATCGCCCGAGCTCCACACCGACAGCGAGAAGAACGCCACCGCCGTCAGCAGCGACAGGAACGAGCCGACGATACGCCCATGCACGCCAAAGTGTGCGCCAGAGGACACTGCATTATTGGTGCCGTTCAGTGCCCCGAACAGGCCCATTGGTGCAAGGATCAGCGCGCCGACGGCAACGCCGAGCAGAATCGCCCACACACCCGCCTGGAACGACAGCCCGAACAGCACCGGGAAGCTGCCCAGCACGGCGGTAGCAAAGGTATTGGCACCGCCGAAGATCAGGCGGAACAGGTCCAGCGGGGAGGCGTCGCGTTGATCGTCGGGGATCTGTTCGACGCCGTTGGTCTCGATACCGGTCGAGTGGCTCATGGTGATGCTCCAGCGCGGTTGTTGTAGCCTGCGCAGTGCGCGGGCCTTCTTGTGGGTGCGATGGCAGGGCGGCAGGGCCGCGTAAAAAGATGATCAGGCCGGCGATACGACCGACAGGTGTTCGTGGCAAGCCAGCCACTGTTCGCCGTGGCGGCGGAACACGATAGTTTCGCGCTCGCTCAACTGGTGTTCTTCACCGGCGATGCGGATATGGGTGGCCACATCGTGCATGAAGATCGCCACATCGCCTTGCAGGCTCACCTGGGCATTGCCCGACTCGCAGGCGAGCACGGCAAAACCCTCGGCCTGCCACTGGGCCCAGAGGTCTTCGTAGGCACGGCGCGACAGCAGCGGTTGCGGCAAGGTATGGAAGAGGAAGGTGGCGTCTTCGCTGAAGCAGGCGAAATAGCGGGCGGTATCGTTGCTGGCAAACGCGGCGACGAGGTCGGCGGCCGCCTGCCGTACCTGGAGAGTCTGGTCCACGGGAGTGGCCTCACGGTTTTTGTGATTATGGTGAAGCGATTCTGGTGGCGGTTGGCGAGGGGAAAAATCGCTGGCGGCAAATAATCAGTTCAGGAATTTGTGAAGTGATGGCAAAGCTTCCTTTGCCCCCGCTTAATGCGTGGATTAAGGTGTCCTCAGCCGTGGCATTCAGCAGTCGGAATGCATCCTTCCAAGGCCGGCATCGTTCTCCACTCCCTCAGGTTGCAGGCAATGAGCAATTACCAACCACCGCTAACGGTGACACCCCGCATTCTGGCCCTGGTTGCCGAAATCAGTGAGCAAGTGGGGTTATTGACTGCCTACCGCAACGCAACGCTGACGCCGCAACTGCGGCGAGGCAACCGTATTCGTACCATTCAGGCATCGCTTGCCATTGAGAACAACACCCTGAGCGTGGAGCAGGTAACCGCGTTGCTGGATGGCAAGCGGGTATTGGGGCTACCGCGTGAAATTCAGGAGGTCCGCAATGCATTCGTTACCTATGACGCGATGCCTGGCTGGAGCGCTGAGTCCCAGCGTGACCTGCTTGCCGCACACGGCATGCTGATGCATGGCCTCATAGATGACGCTGGCCGTTACAGGCGAGGTGGTGTAGGCATCTATCGAGGTGCTCGCCTGCTGCATATGGCGCCGCCTGCCAGTCGTGTGGCTACGCTGGTGGAGGACCTGCAGCATTGGCTTGTGAATAACAACTGGCACCCACTGATTACCAGTTGCGTATTCCACTACGAGTTTGAATTCATTCACCCGTTCGCCGACGGCAATGGCCGGATGGGGCGGCTGTGGCAGACGCTGCTGCTCAGTCAGTGGCGGCCGGTGCTGGCGTACTTGCCGGTCGAAACGGTTATTCGTGAGCAACAGGACGCGTACTACGCTGCGCTGGCTGCTGCCGACCAAGCTGCTGAAGCAACCCCGTTTGTCGAATACATGCTTGAAGCGCTGCTGCAGGCGCTTATTGAAGCGGAAGGGAGCGATCAGTCGACCGACCAAGTAACCGACCAAGTAACCGATCAAGTAGCTAGCCTGCTGAGCGTGCTACCTGCTGGAGTTGCCTTGAAAAGCAGTGAACTGATGCAGCGACTTGGCCTATCGCACCGGGACACGTTCCGCAAAAGCTATTTGTACCCGGCTTTGGCGGCTGGATTGATTGAAATGACAGATCCTGAATCACCTCGTAGTCCTAAGCAGCAATATCGACGAGCTCCAAAGTAGGCTGGCGCCTGCCCGTGGCAGGGCGCAACTGTCATCTGGCTGCAACGATTATTCAGCAACATTTCTGCCATCTCCCCGTGCCTCATGGCGAGTTCGAATGGGCCATCCCGCGCTGCACCTGCCACAGGACCACGACCTGTTCGGCCTGCTCTACGCCTTCGCCTTCCGCCCCGGCCAGCCCGGGCGTGAAATCGATTCGGCGCAGTTGTTGCGCACGCTCGGTCAGCCACTGGAGCCCGGCGAGTTTCTGTGGGTACACCTGAACCTGGCCCACGCCGCCTGTGAGCGCTGGTTGCGCACCCATTTGCAGTTGCCCGATGCGTTCTTTGAAACCCTGCGCGAAGGCTCCCGCTCGACCCGCATCGAACACGCCGACTCGGCACTGCTGGCCGTGGTGAACGATGTGGTGTTCAACTTCGGCCTGGTGTCGTCGGACATTTCCACCTTGTGGGCCTGCGCCAGCAGCCAACTGCTGGTGAGTGCGCGCTTGCAGCCCTTGCATTCGGTGGACAAGCTGCGCTCGTCGGTCAAGCAGGGCGAGCGTTTCCGTTCGTCCATCGAGCTGCTGGTGCACCTGCTGCGCGACCAGGGTGATGTACTGACCCAGATCGTGCGCGAAACCACCACCAGCGTCGACCGCATCGAAGACCAGTTGCTGTCCCAGCGCCTGAGCGACAACCGCGCCGAGCTGGGTAGCATGCGCCGGGTGCTGGTGCGCCTGCAGCGCCTGCTGGCGCTGGAGCCGGGGGCGCTGCTGCGCCTGCTCAACCGCCCGCCCGAGTGGTTGCAGGAACAGGACATACGCCAGCTGCGTGCGGCCACGGAAGAGTTCACCCTGGTGATCAGTGACCTCACTGCCCTGGGCGAGCGGATCAAGCTGTTGCAGGAAGAAATCGCCGCCAAGCTCAACGAACAGACCAACCGAACCCTGTTCACCCTGACCGTGGTCACCGTGCTCGCGCTGCCAATCAACATCATCGCCGGCTTCTTCGGCATGAACGTCGGCGGGGTGCCCCTGGCGGAAAACCCCCATGGCTTCTGGGTGCTGGTGGCCCTGGTGGCGACCTTTACCGTGCTGGTGGGGCGTTGGGCGTTTCGCAAGCGCCGTGAATACTAAGCCGAGCCGACTGACGGTCCCTTTCGCCCTGCATCCTTGCCTACGCTGATACTCCCAACCCGCTGAAGCAAGGAGATCCGCCATGGCCTTCCAATACAAGCGTCTGGACAAGAACAACGCTGCGGTGCTGCTGGTCGACCACCAGACCGGCCTGCTCTCGCTGGTAAGGGACATCGACCCCGACCGCTTCAAGAACAACGTGCTGGCCCTGTCCGACCTGGCCAAATACTTCAAGCTGCCGACCATTCTCACCACCAGCTTCGAGACTGGCCCCAACGGCCCGCTGGTGCCGGAGCTGAAAGAGCAGTTCCCCGACGCCCCCTACATTGCACGCCCCGGCAACATCAACGCCTGGGACAACGAAGATTTCGTCAAGGCGGTAAAAGCCACTGGCAAGAAGCAGCTGCTGATTGCCGGTGTGGTCACTGAAGTGTGCGTGGCCTTCCCGGCACTGTCGGCGCTGGAGGAGGGCTTCGAGGTGTTCGTCGTCACTGACGCCTCCGGCACCTTCAACGAACTCACCCGCGACTCCGCCTGGCGGCGCATGGAGGCTGCCGGTGCACAGTTGATGACCTGGTTCGGCGTGGCCTGTGAGCTGCATCGTGACTGGCGCAATGACATTGAAGGGCTGGGCACCCTGTTCTCCAACCATATTCCGGATTACCGCAACCTGATGACCAGCTACAACAAGTTGGCCAAGTAGGTTTTTTGGGGGCTGCACCGCAGCCCCCTCTCAACCGGCAAGCGAAGCGGCAAACCGTCATGAATCGACCATACTGACTCTTCATTCCCCTTCAGGAGAGTGTCATGTCGAAGCCGTCCAGGAAGAAACCCACCCAGGAAATGCCAGAAAAACTGGGCGGCAAGGCCTACGAAAAAGCGCTCAAACACCTGCATGTAGAGCTGGTGAAGCTACAGGAGTGGGTGGTCGCCAAGGGCCTGAAGGTGTGTATCGTCTTCGAAGGCCGTGACGGTGCCGGCAAGGGTGGCACCATCAAGGCCATCACCGAGCGCGTCAGCCCACGGGTGTTCCGCGTGGTGGCACTGCCCGCACCAACCGAGCGAGAGAAGACCCAGATGTACCTGCAGCGTTACCTGGGCCACCTGCCCGCTGCGGGCGAAGTGGTGATCTTCGACCGCAGCTGGTACAACCGCGCCGGGGTCGAGCGGGTCATGGGCTTCTGCTCTGACGAGCAAGTGGACAAGTTTCTGACCGGTGTACCCGTGTTCGAAAAGGTCATGGTCGAGTCGGGGATCATCCTCATCAAGTACTGGCTTGAAGTCAGCGCCGAAGAGCAGACCCGGCGCCTGCAGGACCGCATCAATGACGGCCGCAAGCTGTGGAAGCTGTCGCCGATGGACCTCAAGTCGTACACCCGCTGGGATGATTACACCCAGGCGCGTGACGACATGTTCCAGGCATCGGATACCGCCTGGGCACCGTGGTTCATGGCCCATTCCAACGACAAGCGGCGCGCCCGGCTGAACATCATCAGCCATCTGCTTGGCCGCATTCCCTACAAGGACATCACCCGCGACCAGCTGGTGAAGCTGCCCAAACGCGGCAAGATCGGCAAGTACAAGGCTGTGGCCTATCCGTTCAAGGTCGTCGAAGAACGCTTCTGACCCCCTCCCTGCGGGGAGCTGCGAAGGTACGAGCTCATGCCACATGACGGCAGCCTGTTGCAGGCGACGGTGGTGTTCCTGTTGGCCGTGGTGCTTCTGGTACCGCTGGCACAGCGCCTGAAAATGGGGGCGGTACCGGGTTACCTGCTGGCGGGTATCCTGATTGGTCCTTCGGTGTTCGGCCTGCTCGACAACCCGGACAACGTGGCGCGGCTGTCGGAAATGGGCGTGGTCATGCTGCTGTTCGTGATTGGCCTTGAGCTCTCACCCCGGCGTCTGTGGACCATGCGCCGGGCGCTGTTTGGCGTCGGCAGCTTGCAGGTGGGGCTGACTGCGGTGCTGCTTGGGCTGCTGGCGTACTGGCTGTTCGACCAATCGAAACCCGCTGCCATCGTGCTGGGCCTGGGCCTGGCGCTGTCGTCCACCGCCTTTGGCTTGCAGGTACTGGCCGAGCGCAAGGACCTGGGCAAGCCGCACGGTCGCCTGGCGGTGGCCATCCTGCTGTTTCAGGACATTGCCGCCATTCCCTTGATTGCCGTGGTGCCGCTGCTCGGGGGTGATGTCAGCACCGCCGACGAAGGGGCCTGGCCAGTGCTGGCCGTGGCTGTCGGCATTGGTGTGCTGATTGTCTTTGGTCGCTATCTGTTGACCCCGGTGTTCAAGTGGACGGTGGGTTCGGGCTTGCCCGAGCTGTCGACGGCCACGGCCTTGCTGGTAGTGCTGGGCACCGCCTGGCTGATGGAGCACGTGGGCGTGTCGATGGCATTGGGGGCATTTCTGGCCGGCGTGCTGATGGCCGAGTCGCCATTTCGCCACGAACTGGAAACCCAGATCGAGCCGCTCAAAGGCCTGCTGCTGGGGCTGTTCTTCGTTGGCGTGGGCATGAGTGCCGACCTGCGCCTGCTGTTTGGCATGCCACTGATGGTGTTGGGCCTGACCGTGTTGCTGGTCGCCATCAAGCTGCCCTTGCTGTATGGCCTCGGGCGTACGGTTGGCGGGCTCAACAAGGCCCAGGCGTTGTGCCTGGGCGTGGTGCTGGCCTCGGGTGGCGAGTTTGCCTTCGTGGTGTTCAAGCTGGCGCTGGAACATCAAGTGCTGACTCGGCAGGTGCACGACGTGCTGGTGCTGGCCATTACCTTGTCGATGGCGGTGGTACCGCTGGTGATGATGGCCTTGGCGCGGCAGTTACGGGACGACAGCCCCGTGCAGGCAAACCCGGAAACGAGCGACTGAACCGTGGCACATGACGAACTGAATGTTCGGAGGTGAAGCATGCAACCGGGTATCAAGCTGGACAGCGCCCTGTCGCGGGGCTTGCTCGATGTGCTGATCAAAGCCGGCCTGGTGGCTGCCTTGGTGATCTTTGCCTTTCAGGTGTTCCAGCCATTTCTGGAACTGATGCTGTGGGCGGTTATCCTCGCGGTCACCCTGTACCCGTTGCATTGTCGCCTCCAGCGCCGTACCGGCCTCAAGCAGGGGTATGCGGCGACGCTGGTGGTGGTGCTGGTACTGGTGGTGCTGCTAGTGCCGATCTACCTGGTGGTGATGTCCATCGGCGAATCGGTGGACAGCCTGGTGACGTTGCTCAAAAGCGGAGCCTGGAGCGTGCCGACCCCACCTGACGCCGTGGCGGCGTGGCCACTGATCGGGCCGAAGGTGCATGCCCTTTGGTTGGCGGCCTCCGAAAACATGGCCAGTGTGCTGAACCAGTGGATGCCCCAGCTCAAGGGCGCCGGACGCACGGTGCTGGGGGCTGCGGCCAGTGCCGGGGGGGCCTTTTTGCTGTTCATCGGTGCGATCATCATCTCCGGGGTGATCATGGCTTTTGGTGACCGTGGTGAAATCGCGGCACAGCGCATCGCCATGCGGGTGTCGGGTGAGGAGCGGGGCAAGCCATTGGCCAAGTTATGCACCGCGACCATTCGTGCGGTGGCCCAGGGTGTGATCGGCATTGCGTTCATCCAGATGCTGCTGATCGGCGTCGGCTTCGTGGTCAAAGGGGTGCCAGGGGCCGGCATGCTGGCCATCGTCATCCTCATGCTGGGGATTGCCCAGGCGCCCGCTACCCTTGTCACGGTGCCGGTGATCATCTATGTGTTCAACGTCGAAGGCTTTACTGCCGCGACCATCGTGTTTGCCATCTACACCTTCGTTGCCGGGTTGGCCGACAACGTGCTCAAGCCGCTGCTGCTGGGGCGAGGGGTGGACGTGCCGATGCCGGTGGTGCTGATCGGCGCGCTGGGCGGCATGGTGGTCAAAGGGATCATCGGCTTGTTCATCGGCCCGGTGATCCTTGGCGTCACCTACGTGTTGTTCTGGCAATGGGTTGCACTGCAGGTGCCGGAGCAACCGGCACCACCTGCTGCCTGAGCCAGGGGCTGCCATGCCCACGCACGGCTATGGTCTGGGGCTGCTGGTAGTGCTGGCCGGCTGCACCCAGGTTGGCCCGGATTTCGAAAAGCCCCAGCCCCCTTGGCTGGCCGGCTGGAGCACGCCTTTGCTGGAGCAGGCAGGGCGCAGCGCTGCGGCGCCCGACCTGCGCCGCTGGTGGACGGTGTTCGCCGACCCAATGCTGGACGCGCTGATTGCCGAGGCCGATGCCAACAACACCAACCTTCGCGTGGCGGGCCTGCGCATCGCCGAAGCCCGTGCCCAGCTGGCCATCGTGCAGACCGGGCGTTATCCACAGTTGCAACAGTTGAGCGCGCAGAGCCTGTACCTGAAGCAAGACCAGTCCGGCGCTGCAGCAGCGCGCGACTCGGTGTTCTGGCAATCCAGCGTGGGCTTCGACATCGGTTGGGAAATTGACTTCTGGGGGCGCTTCAGCCGCGCCATCGAAAGCGCAGATGCGGCCTACTTCGTTTCCCAGGCCAATTACGCCGATGCCATGCTGCTGTTGCGTGCACAAGTGGCCGACACCTACTTCGCCCTGCGTACCGCCGAGGCACGGCTGGATATCGCGCGCGAGAACGCCGAGCGCCAGGCGCGTAGCCTGGAGATCACCGAGCGGTTGTTCCGCCATGGCGAAAATGACGAACTCGACTGGCAGCAGGCGCGCACCCAATACCTGGCGACCCTGGCCACCATCCCCGAATTCGAAAACCAGCTCAACGCCCTGCGCAACGTGCTGTGCTCGCTGCTGGGCCGCCCGCCCGGGCCGCTGCCGCAGCTGGAGGCCGGCCATGGCCTGCTGCCATTGCCAGACCGCGCCGTGCTTCAGGATGTACCGGCCAACCTCTTGCAGCGCCGCCCGGACATCCGCGCCGCCGAGCAGGCGGTGGCGGCGCAGTCGGCGCTGGTCGGGGTTGCCGAGGCCGATCTTTATCCACAGCTGAGCCTGCTGGGCAGCATTGGCTGGACCTTTTTATCCGCCAGTCACCTGCCCGACACCTTCGACCTGGCTGCTGGCCCGAGCCTGATCTGGAACCCGTTCGACTATGGCCGGCGCAAGAATGCCGTGCGCGTAGAGGATGCCCGCTTGCAGCAACTGATCGAGCTGTACCAGCAAAACGTGCGCGAAGCGGCCCGCGAAGCCGACGATGCCGCCAGCGGGCTTGTCCGCTCGCTGCAGAGCGCAACCATTCGCGAGCAGGCCTCGCAGGCTGCGCAGCGTTCGCTGAACCTGGCCAGCTCGCAGTACCGCGAAGGCTTTGCCGACTTCCAGCGCGTGCTCGATGCCCAGCAACTGCTGTTGCAGCAACAGGACGGTTACCTGGTCAGCCGTGGCAACGCAGTCAGCAGCCTGGTGACCTTGTACAAGGCCTTGGGCGGTGGCTGGGATGCCCGCCGCGCACCGATCGACCCGGCCACCCGCCAGCACATGCAGCACCGCACCGACTGGGGCGAGCTGCTCGACGAGCCAGCCCCCACGGCACATGCACAAGGTGAAAACCAATGAGCGACAGCACGCCTACGCCACCTCCGTCGGCCCCTGATCGCGGCATGCGCTGGGTGCTGCTGCTGATTGCCGTGAGCCTGCTCTGGTACCTGCTGGCCGACCGCTTCACGCCGTACACCCAGCAGGCCCGCCTGCAGGCGTACGTGGTCCCGGTGGCCGCCGAAGTGGCCGGGCAGATCAAGCGTGTCGCAGTCGGCAACAACCAGGAGGTGCGCCAGGGCGATGTGCTGTTCGAGCTCGATCAGGAGCAGTACCGCATTGCCTTGGCCCGCGCCGAAGCCGACCTCGAAACCGTGCGCCGTCAGATCGGCGCCAGTACCGCCGGCATTGACTCGGCCCAGGCCGCGCTGGTGGCGGCCCAGGCCAATGCGCGCAAGGCGCAGCAGGACGCCGAACGGCTCAAGCGCCTGATCGATGAGGACCCGGGCACGGTTTCGGTGCGCCGGCTCGAAGGCGCCCAGGCTACCCGCGACCAGGCCATCAGCCAGGTGGCGGCGGCCCGTGCGGAGGTGGAACGGGCCCGTGAGCAGCAGGGCGGGGCGCAGGAGGACAACGCCCAGCTGCGCAGTGCTGCGGCCAATGTCGAAAAGGCACGGCTTGACCTGGCGCGCACGGTGGTGCGCGCTGATGCGAATGGCCTGATCACCGACCTGCGCACTGACGTTGGGCATTATGTCGGGGCTGGCAGCCCGATGATGACGCTGATCAGTATCCACGATGTGTGGATAAGTGCCGACATGACCGAGAACAACCTCGGCCGCCTGCGCCCCGACACCCCGGTGCTGGTGGTGCTCGATGCGCTGCCCGGTACCGTGTTGAAGGGGCGTGTTCGCAGCATTGGCTACGGCGTGAGCGTGGGCCAGGGCACCCCGCCGGGTACATTGCCGACCGTTCAGAACAGCCGCGAGTGGCTGCGTTCGGCACAGCGCTTCCCGGTGATTGTCGAGCTTGAGCGCGACCAGCTTCAGGACAAGACCGTGCTGCGGGTCGGCGGCCAGGCCGAGGTCATGGCCTTGCCCGGCGAAGGCAACCCGCTGAACCTGCTGGGCCGGTTGTTCATGTGGCTGATGAGCTGGCTGTCGTATGCCTATTGAGTTGCGCCGCCTGCGGGCCCTGCGCCTGGCCTGGGGCGTGGCGCTGTGCCTGGTGGTCAGCTTCGGCATCGGCCTGCCCGTGCCGATCCTGGCACCGGTGTTCGCCGTGCTGTTGCTGGCCATGCGCAGCCAGCCATTGCCGTTGCGAGCGGCACCCGCCTTGGCGGTACTGGTGCTGCTCGCGTGTGGCAGCGGGTTGTTGCTGATTCCACTGTTGCGTCACGCCCCGGTCAGCGGAGTGTTGCTGGTGGGCGTGGGCGTTTTCCTCACGTTGCGCTATGCCCTGATGGGCGGCAACGGCCTGCTGGCCAACTTGCTGATAGTCGGCCTGACGATGATTGCTGCTGCGGGTACCAGCGACTTCACCTTGGCCCTCTCGGTGGTCGACGCGCTGGCCAAAGGCATGTTGCTTGCGGTGCTGGGCACGGCCTTGGCGCATGTGCTGTTTCCCGAACCTGCCAATGCGCCGGCACAGCCGGTACCGCCGCTGCTGGGGCGCGCGCATGTCAGCTGGGTAGCGTTGCGCGCCACGTTGATTGTGATGCCGGCCTTCCTGCTGGCGCTGATTGCCCCGGACCAGTACATGCCGCTGATCATGAAGGCCGTGAGTGTGGGGCAACAGGCCGGCGAAACCCGCGCGCGGCACGCCAGCCGTGAGCTGGTTGGCTCAACATTGCTCGCCGGGTTGCTGGCGATACTGATGTGGGGAGCGTTGAGCCTGTTCGTGCACCTGTGGATGTTTTTTCTGTGGGTGCTGCTGTTCGCGCTCTGGCAGGCGCGGCGGCTGTACCAGGTGGTGCAGAACCGGCAGAGCCCGGCGTACTGGGTGAGTTGCCTGACGACCCTGTTGATCCTGCTGGGGCAGTCGGTGCAGGACAGTGCTGGCGGGCAGGATGTGTACAAGGCGTTTGCGGTGCGCATGGCACTGTTTCTGGCGGTGTCGGTGTATGCCAGTGCCATGCTGATCTGGATTGATCGGCGCCGGGTTCGGGCTGCCTAGGGTTGCCAGTCAACCCCGCTCTCATCCAGATAGGCATCCACTGCCGCGCCCACCGTTGGATGAAAGGCTTTCTCCCCCATATGCTGGAACAACCCGAACCGCCGCATCTTGTCCTTCACCGGGTCTTTCATCTCGGCAAACTGCAACTCCACCCCCCGTGCCTCCAGCGCCCGGTCCAGCTCGGCCAGCATGTCGGCCGAAGTGATGTCGACACTGGTCACTGGCTCCGCCGCGATGATCAACCGCTGCACCGGTGTAGGCGATGCGTCCATTGCCGCCATCACTGTGCTCTGGAACTGCTCGGCGTTGGCGAAGAACAGCGGCGCGTCCCAACGCAGCAGCACCAACCCTGGAATGCGTCGGGCCTGCGGATAACGCTGCACATCATGGTAGCCCCGCGTGCCATCCACCCGGCCCAGTACCGCATGGTGCGGCCGCCAACCGTCCCACAGAAACTCGACCACTGCGATGGCCACGGCGATGCAGATACCGGGAATAGCGCCAAATACGGCTACGCCGACAAAGCAGGTGAACGACAGCCAGAACTCCCACTGCTGCATGTGGAATATACGTTTGAGGTCGGTGAACTCGAACAGGCCCAGTGCGGCAGCAATCACCACGGCGGCCAAGGCACTGTTGGGCAGGTGCTGCATCAGATTGGGCGCCACCAGCAGCAACAGGGTGACCGCCAGCGCGCCGATAATGCCGGTGAGCTGGGTTTGTGAGCCGGCCGCTTCGGCCACTGGCGTGCGCGATGAACTGCTGCTGATGGGTATGCCCTGGAACAGCCCCGAGGCCAGGTTGGCCGCGCCCAGGCCGAACATTTCCTGGTTCGGGTTGACCGGCATTTTCAGGCGTGCGGCATAGGAGCGCGACAGCACACTGGTGTCGGCGAACGACACCAGCGCTACCGCGATGCCACCGAGCAGCACCTCCACCAGGTCGATGTCGCTGACCCAGGGCAAGACAAAACCGGGCAGCCCTTGGGGCAACTCGCCGAGCACCTTCACGCCTTGCTGGTCGAGCCCCAGCAGGCTCACCGCCAGCGTGGCCAGCACCACGGCAATGAGGATGCCCGGTACCCGCTTGAAGGGCTTGAGCAAAAGGATCAGCACCAGGCTGCCACCACCGACCATGAAGCTTGGCCAATGCCCTTGGCCGGCAAGCAGGGCCTGAATCAGGTTCCAGATATCTCGCAGCGGTCCTTGGCTGTCCACCGACAGGCCGAACAGCTTGGGCAGTTGGCTGATCAACACCGTGAGGGCGATACCGTTCATGTACCCATAGCGGATCGGCTTGGACAGCAACTCGGTGATGAAGCCCAGGCGCAGCAGCCCGGCAATCACACAGAACGCCCCGGCGACCAGCGCCATCATGCTGGCGATGGCGATTGCCCGCTGCGGGTCGCTGGCGGCGTACTGCACCACCACCGCCAGGATCGGCGCGGCCAGTGCCGAGTCCGGGCCCAGCACGAGGATGCGGCTGGGGCCGAACAGGGCATAGGCCAGCAGGGGAATGATGGTGGCATACAGGCCATAGATGCCGGGTACGCCGGACGCTTCGGCGTAGGCAATGCCCACGGGTACCAGCATGGTGGTGAGCACCAGGCCGGCGGCGATGTCCTTGGCCAGCCAGGCTGGCTTGTAGTGGAGCAGGGTGACCAGGCCGGGTAACCAGCGTTGCCAGTCGAAGCGAGTGGGTTCGGGCATGGTGCGGGCTCTGGGGGAGGGTGCTGATTGACAGAATAGGTGTTGGAGCCGGGTAGCGCTTCCGGCGCCCTATCTATAAGATGCGATAAATTCTCATTAACTTCTGGTCCCGCCCGTGCCCGCATCCCACACCAGCAAGCTGGGTCTGTTTTTCAGCGATCACCACCGCTGGTTACTGCGGCATGTGCATCGGCAACTGAGCAACCGCCCGGACGCCGAGGACACGGCTGCCGAAACCTTCTGCCAGCTACTTGCTGCCCGGGTCGACCCCGCGTCCATCGAGCAGCCGCGAGCCTACCTCTCGACCATTGCCCGACGGCTGATCTCCGACCGTCTCCGCCGCCGACGCCTGGAGCAGGCCTATCTGGAGCGGCTGATGCTGCTGCCGGAGGCGCTGGCGCCCTCGCCAGAGGAAACGCACCTGCTGCTGGAGGCCCTGCACGCCATCGACCGTAGCCTGGCCGGGCTACCACTGGTGGTGAAGAGGGCCTTTCTCATGAGTCAGCTCGATGGCCTGATCTACGCGGAAATCGGCCGACGTCTGGATGTATCCGAACGAACGGTCGGCCGCTACATGACACAGGCCTTGCGCCAGTGCTACCTGAGTGGGGCGCAATCATGAGCCGCCATGCACTGAGCCCGGCTGCCGAGCAGGCCATTGCCTGGATGGTGCGCCTGCGCTCCGGCCGTGACGACGCCCGGCAACAGGCACTGTTCCAGCAGTGGCTGGGGCACGACCCGGCCAACGCCCAAGCCTGGGAGCAGTTGCAACGCGGCCTGGGTGGGCACTTCGAGGTGGTGCGTCGGGCTCCCGGTACCTTGCGCGATACCTTGCTGGAACCTGAAGCAGGCCGACGCGATGTGCTACGGGCATTGGCCGGGTTTTCTCTGCTGGGTAGCAGCCTGTGGTTTGCAGTCCGTAGCGATACCGGCCAGGCATTGACTGCCGATATCCGTACCGGCACTGGCGAGCGTCGTAGCCTTACGTTGGCTGATGGCAGCCGGCTGACCCTGAATGCCGGCACGGCGGTCGACCTGGCCTTTTCCGACGGCCGTCGCCTGCTACGCCTGCACAGAGGAGGGCTGGTGGTGCAGGTTGCGGCAGACCCTGCCCGGCCGTTCATCGTGCGCAGCGACCAAGGTGATGTACGCGCTTTGGGCACGCGTTTTCTGGTCGAGCAACTGGCCGATGCCACACGTGTAGTGGTGCTGGAGCATGCCGTGCGCGCATCGCTGCCCAGTGGTACCGAACGGGATCTGCAGGAGGGCCAAGCGGCGTTGTTGCATGCTCAACGCATCGAGCCGTTGCTTACCGGCCAGGCCTACCGCGCCGATTGGGTACAGGGCCACCTCAGCGTGCTGGACGAACCCTTGGCGGCAGTGATCGACGCACTGCGCCCGTATCGCCCCGGGTTTATCCGCGTCAGCCCACAGGTGCGCAACTTGCGCGTGCAGGGCGTGTTCCCGCTGGATGACAGCGAGCGCACCTTGGCTGCCCTTGAAGAGACCATGCCGATACGGGTGGAGCGCTATGGCCCCTGGATGACCCTGATCGAAGCGCGCTGATCAGGTGTTGATGAGCGCGGAATTTGTCGCGGGGGCTGTTATTGAATGAAAATTTTTATCATTCGTGTCCGGTTTTTCTCGCTCGTCCCACCTCTCTCCTGACAACAGCAAAAATTCAGGAGTATCCACGTGTTCAAACCTTGGCCCCTAGCCCTTGCCATCACCCTGGCCGCCGTGCCAACGGCCTTCGTCTGGGCAGAAGGTTCCGCGCAGCAACAGCTGCTGCGTTTCGACTTGCCCGCCGCCAGCCTGGCGCACACCCTAAACGCCATTGCCCGCCAAGGCGGGCAGGTGATGTCGCTGGACCCCGCGTTGGTCGTCGGCAAACAGGCACCCGCCATCCAGGGTGAGATGAGTGCCCTGCAAGCCGTGCAACAGGCGCTGGCGGGCAGTGGCCTGCAACTGATCGTCACCGGCAGTGGCACCTTCAGTGTGGTGCCGGCAGTCGATGCCAAAGGTGCGCTGGAACTGGGGGCCACCAATATCAATAGCGTGGGCCTGGGCGAAACCACCGAGGGTTCAGGCTCGTACACCACGGGTGCCGTGACCATCGGCAAAACCCCTCAGTCGCTGCGGCGCACCCCCCAGTCGGTGACTGTGGTCACGCGCAAGCTGATGGACGACAAGAACCTGGTGTCACTTGACCAGGTGATGGCCCAGACCACCGGTATCACCCGCGCCAACCGTGGTTATGGTAACCACCACTTCAGTTCCCGTGGCTTCGACATCACCGACGACAGTTACATGGTCGACGGCGTGGCCGGGCAGGCCTATGCCTACACCGGCTGGATGATCCCCGACATGGCGGTGTTCGACCGTGTCGAGGTATTGCGCGGTGCTTCAGGCCTGCTGGTAGGGGCAGGTAACCCCGGGGGCGCGGTGAACCTGGTGCGCAAGCGCCCGACTGCTGAACCGCGTTTGTCCGTGACCACCCGCGCGGGCTCCTGGGACTACTACCGCCTCGACCTGGACGCCAGCGGCAGGCTGAACCCGGAAGGCTCCTTGCGTGGCCGCGTGGTGGCGTCCTACGAGGACCGTGGCTACTTCACCGATGTCAGCAAGGCCAAGCGGCCGTTGCTGTACGGCATTGTCGAAGGTGACCTGAGCGACGCCACTACCGTGGCCCTGGGCTTGCGCCGGCAAACCTCGCGCATCGATGGTTACAGTGTGCTGGGCCTGCCGAACAACCCCGACGGCAGCAACCCGCACCTCAAGCGTTCCACCTTCCTGGGCCAGGACTGGGCTACGCTGCAAACCCGTACCGATGAAGTATTTGCCGACCTGAACCACCGCTTCAACGACAACTGGACGGGCAAGCTGGCGCTGTCGCATTCCGAAAGCCGCTACAACCGCAGTGCCATCGAGTGGAGCGCAGAAGATACGCTGGAGTACGGCAGCCCCACGGGGCCGATGATCAACGACACCAGTTTTCACAAGTTCGATGTCACCGCCAACGCGGTGGACGGCCACCTGGACGGCGAATTCGAAGCCTTTGGCCTGAGCCATCAGCTGTCGCTGGGGGCCAACTGGTCCAGGCGCAAGATGAATGACAAGGACGCCACGGTAAAGCTGGACAGCCCCATCCCGCTCAATGTGTTCGACCCGGACCACAGCATTGTCCCCGAGCCTTCGCGGCAGGGCTGGGACTACAAGGAAGATACCTTCGATACCCGTTACGGCACCTATCTCAATGCCCGCCTGCACATGACCGAGGACCTGAGCCTGGTGCTGGGTGGTCGCCTGAGCTGGTACAAGACCGAGGCCTGGAGCGGCGGGCTGAAAAGCACCAACGAACAGACGCATGAGTTCACGCCTTTTGTCGGTGCCCTATACGACCTGGACAACAACTGGTCGCTGTACGCCAGTTACGCCGATATCTTCATGCCACAGGCCAGCTACCGCAGTGCCGGCGGCAAGATGCTCGACCCCGCCATCGGTTCCAACTACGAAACCGGCATCAAAGGCGAATTGTTCGACAAGCGCCTGAACCTGTCCTTTGCGTTGTTCTACATCGAGCAGAAAGACGTTGCCGCTCGTGACTACGAGAACGACGGCAACTGCCCGACCGACGTTGCCGGCCGTTGCTACGTGAACAGCGATGGCATCAGCCGCAGCAAGGGCTTCGAAGCGGAGGCCAGCGGTGAGTTGCTGCCAGGCCTGCAAGTGGCAGCTGGCTACACCTTCAACACCACGCAGTCGGAGACGGGTGGGCCGATCTCGGCGCAAACGCCCAAGCACCTGTTGCGGGTGAATACCAACTACACCCTGCCGGGTGAGTGGAACCGCCTCAGTGTCGGGGGCGGCGTGTCGGCCCAGTCCCATTACTACGATGCCTACAACGGAGTGAGCAACAGCGGCCGGGCAGTGTTCGATGCACGGGCGGCGTACAAGCTCGATAAGCACTGGACGGTGGGCGTGGACGTGGAGAACCTGTTGGACCGCAAGTACTTCGACTCGACCGGCTACTGGACGCGCGGTACCACCTACGGTATGCCGCGCAGCTACATGCTGAGCTTGCGCGGGGACTTCTAAGGCCTGGCCCCACAGTCATTCGTTGCTCTTGTGGGCACCGTCTGTCTGTGGGGGCCTCTGCCGCGTAGCGTCAAAACAGCCCTTGTTTGGACACCATCAGCCACACGATCACGAACATTCCGGCAAAACCTGCCACCCCCATCCACAGCCAGGGGCGGTAAAACCTGTGCCAGTTCGCAGGTAATGCCGTGTTGTTGGCGGCGGCGTGTTCCGCAAGGTGTTGCATGCGTTTTTGCAGGACCAGCACCGGTAGCCATAACAGGCCGACAGCGACAAAAATGATCAGTGCATCACGTAGCCAGGGCAGGGTAGGTGGCATACCCGTCAGGTGCAGCATGCCCAGGCCGCTGGCCAGCTGCAGCACACCGGCCGGGGTGGTGATCCAGGTGTCGAAACGTACCACCTGCCTGGCCACTTGGGCGATCACGGCCGGGTGGCGGGTACGTTGGGCTGCGATCAGGTACAGGTACGAGCCCATGCCGAAGCCGAACAGGAACACCGCCGCGATGATGTGCAGGTACTTGAGGTAGAAATAGCTCACGGCTGGCCCTGATGACGTATGTCCAGCTGTATGTCCTGTGGCGCGTCAATCGCGGCCAGGTACTCGTCCACGCTGATCTCGCCAACACAAGGGCGAGCCCCGGCAGCCGGGCGGTAGCCGTTCATCATCTTCAGGGCCAGGGCTACCGAGGCACAGCTGGGGATCTCCGGGCCTTTGTTGCGTCGAGCGGTAAGCTGGATGTTCAAGTGCCGGGGCTGGTCGTTGTGGTCGATACCGCTCGCCTCGATATACAGCGCGCTGAGGCCGTCACCAAAGCGCTCGCAGGCGCTGCCCAGGCGGTGCAAGCGCTTGGCCCAAGGCGTTGGGTTGCCGATCAGGCCGACGCGGCGCGCCAAGGCCAAGGCTGCATTCGCCAGTGCGCCGGGCATCAGGCCGGGGCCTGCCTTGAACACCAGGTCGGTGGCGCCGTAGCGCTCGCCGAACAGGTCCATGTCCGGTACATCGACATTGGCCAGCCAGCGCCAGCCCAGGCCCGGCAGGTTGCGCCGTTGCAGGCCGAGCCAGCCCGGCACTGCGTATGGATTGCCATTGCGCCGTTGCAGGATCGGTTTGCCGGCATAGGCCAACACGCCTTCCACCGTCGCCAGACCCGGCATTTTCGCGGAAGACGAAATGCCGTGTTCAATACGGTCAATGCGTTTGAAGGGGGCGCGGTTTTCATCGAGTAACGCTGCCGCAAGGCTGGGCACCGAGCTGCAACCGCTGAGCACCGCCACACCGGCCGCTTTGGCGGCTTGGTCGAGCACATCAATGCCGTTGACGAAGGTACGGCAGTCGGCAAGGTCGCAGTAATGCACACCCGCTGCGATGCAGTGTTCGGCAACCCGGTAAGGCTGGCCCTGGAAAGGCCCGCCCGTGTGTATCAGCAAGTCCACCTGCAGTTCTCGCAAGGTGTTGGCAAAGCCCGCACCTTGCGCATCTGTGCATACGGTTTGCAGTGGCAGATGCTCGGCTAGGGCATCAAGACGCGTGCGATCACGACCTGTAGCGATCACTTCGATACCGGCGGCCCCGGCGAGGTGCCGGCAGATGATCGAGCCAAAATTGCCGTAGCCACCGACTACCAGAACCCTGAATGACATTGCTCGTCCCTTTTCAATGAAGGGGGATTCTAGGGAGGGGCGGGCGAGCGGGGCAAGTACATACGAGGGGCGGCCGTGTTCTTGAGCGAGAGAATGCCTTAAATGACAAGATTTATTATCATTTGAGATTAGTTTTCATGTAGATTCCCGCACCAGGATTTCTACATGAGCAAGGAGCCAGCCCGCAATGCCCCCGTATATCAACCATTCCATGACCCTGACGCTTGGCCTGTGTGCCTCTGTGTTCTGCCCACTGTCACTGGCGGAAGAGGTGGAAGGCAAATCCGAAGACAGGGTACTGGAACTTGGTTCCACTGATGTGGTGGCCACAAGCTTGGGTAGTACCACTGAAAACAGTGGTTCCTACACCACCGGTAGCATGAGCGCAGCAACGCGCCTGAACCTCTCGATCAAGGAAACACCCCAATCGGTTTCGGTGCTATCCCGGCAGCAGTTGGATGACTTCCAGCTCAACACCCTGTCCGAGGCCATGGCTCATGTGACGGGCGTGACCGTCCAGCGTAACGACTCGGAGCGACCTGCCTACTATTCGCGTGGCTATGCGATCAACAACTTCCAGATCGACGGGATGCTCAATACGTTCTCGGGGCTGAAATCCGACTCAGACACCATCATCTACGATCGAATCGAGGTGGTACGTGGCGCCACGGGGCTGACCACGGGGGCAGGTGACCCATCCGGTACCATCGCGATGGTGCGCAAACGCCCTACGCATGAGTTAGCGGTTAAAAGTGGTGTAAGTGGGGGCAGCTACGACAACTATTACAGCTACCTGGATGTCGGCGGGCCATTGGGCTGGGAGGGGCGGCTGCGCGGTCGCACCGTATTGGCATATCGCGACAGTAAGTCGTTCATGAACAAATACGCCACCCAGCGAGAGGTGGCATATGGTGTTCTCGAAGCCGACCTGACCGACACCACGGTATTGGCGGTGGGATATGACTATCAGAACAAGCATGTCCAAGGTTCCTCCTGGGGCACTGTGCCTTTCTGGAATGCCGATGGCAGCAAAGCCAATCTCCCAAGGTCGACCAACCTCAGTGCCCCTTGGTCTTCCTGGCCGTTGAAAGACCAGACAGTGTTCGCCACCCTGGATCAACGGCTGGGCAATGACTGGCTGATGAAGGTGGCCTACACGCATCGGCAAACCGACAGCGACGGCAAGGTGTATTACGGGGGCAACGGCTTCCCCGAAGCCGACCGCAGCGGCATGCGCGCCTGGTACTCGCATTTCGGTGGGGAGGAGAAGATGGATGCCATCGACTTCAACCTCGCTGGCCCTTTCCAATTGCTGGGGCGCAGCCATGACTTCATGATCGGCTATGGCGAGTCCGAGCGGCGTAATAGCGAGCCTTATCGTATCGGTCTACCGGTACCCAAAGACTACGACAAGATTCCCGATTGGAAGTACATGGGCTCTACCCCCAAATTCTATGATATCGATACCGGGTTGGATGGAGGGCGTTCCTACACCCGGCAAAAAGCCGGATACATTGCCACACGCCTGAACCCGACAGACCGCCTGCACTTTGTTCTCGGCAGTCGCTATGGCAGTTGGGAAACGGAGCGTCGGGATTGGGATTATGACGACGCCCTTAATGTCATCGGGCAGTCAACGAGTAAACAGACGCAGAACGATCAATGGACGCCCTATGCCGGTGTGCTTTATGACCTCACGGAGCAGTTCACCGTGTATGTCAGCTATACAGACATTTTCAATCCGCAGACGGTGAGAGATGTCAACAAGCAGTACATTGAGCCTATCGTTGGAAAAGTCTATGAAATCGGCCTGAAGGGCAGTTTGCTGGAAGAGCGACTGAACCTGAGCACCGCAGTGTTTCGCAGTAAACAGGACAACGTGGCAGAGCAGGATGATTCCGTGCCTCCCAATGGCAACGAGATTTTCTACACAAGCGGTGGTAAAGGCATCGTCGTTGAAGGGTTCGAGGCGGAGATTGCCGGCGAGGTCATGACCGATTGGCAGATGAGCCTGGGCTACAGCTATACCCATGCCGCCACTGCTGAGAAAAAACGGAAGAACACCGAACAGCCATTGAACCTGGTTCGTTTCTCCAGCACGTATAAAATGACCCCGGCATTGACCGTGGGTGCAAGCCTGGACTGGCAGAGCGACAACTTTAGACTAGGCAACCGCCCCATTGGCCGTGAGGGTGACAGGATTCTCACCACGAAAGACAAGATCGGCCAAAAGGCGTTCTCGGTGGTTGGGTTGATGGCACGTTATCAAATAGATGAACACCTGACGGCATCCCTCAACGTGAAAAACCTCTTCGATGAGCACTATTACAACAACGTCGGGTTCTACAACGGGGTCTACCAGGGTGAGCCTCGGACAATGGCGGTAGGCCTGGAGTGGAAATTGTAAGGGTATTGTGAAAAGTCGATGTAGCCGTTATGCAGTTGCTGCATCGTATTCACAAAGCGCGCATTGCCCAAAAAACAAAACCCCTTGAGTCGCGAGCCTCAAGGGGTTTGTGGTTACAGCAGGCTAGCGCTTAGACGTTAAAGCGGAAGTGCATCACGTCGCCGTCTTTGACGATGTAATCCTTGCCTTCCAAACGCCATTTACCGGCTTCCTTGGCACCGCTCTCACCCTTGAACTGGATGAAGTCGTCATAGGCCACCACTTCAGCGCGGATGAAGCCTTTTTCGAAGTCGGTGTGGATCACGCCAGCGGCTTGTGGTGCGGTAGCACCCACGCGTACGGTCCAGGCACGTACTTCCTGCACGCCGGCAGTGAAGTAGGTTTGCAGGTTCAGCAGTTCGTAGCCGGCGCGGATCACGCGGTTCAGGCCAGGCTCTTCAAGGCCCAGGGCCTCGAGGAACATGTCCTTCTCTTCACCGTCGTCCAGCTCGGCGATTTCTGCTTCGATCTTGTTGCACACCGGCACCACCACCGCGCCTTCTTCCTCGGCAATGGCCTTGACCACGTCCAGGTGCGGGTTGTTGTCGAAGCCGTCTTCCGCCACGTTGGCGATGTACATCACCGGCTTGCTGGTCAGCAGGTGGAAGCCGCGGATGACCGCCTTGTCTTCGGCGCTCATGTTCTTCATCAGGCTGCGCGCTGGCTTGCCTTCGGTGAAGTGCGGGATCAGCTGCTCCAGGATAGCCTTCTGCGCCAGGGCTTCCTTGTCGCCGCCTTTGGCGTTGCGGGCAACCTTCTGCAGTTGCTTCTCGCAGCTGTCGAGGTCGGCGAAGATCAGTTCGAGGTCGATGATCTCGATGTCACGCTTGGGGTCGACGCTGTTGGAAACGTGGATCACGTTTTCGTCTTCGAAGCAGCGCACCACGTGGGCAATGGCGTCGGTCTCGCGGATGTTGGCGAGGAACTTGTTGCCCAGGCCTTCGCCTTTCGAAGCACCGGCAACCAGGCCGGCGATATCGACGAATTCCATGGTGGTCGGCAGGATGCGGTTTGGCTTGACGATTTCAGCCAGCGCAGCCAGACGAGCGTCGGGCATCGGCACGATGCCGCTGTTTGGCTCGATGGTACAGAAAGGGAAGTTCTCCGCCGCGATGCCAGACTTGGTCAGGGCGTTGAACAGGGTGGACTTGCCGACGTTGGGCAGGCCGACGATGCCGCAATTGAAACCCATGGGTATTCCCCTCTCTAAAGGAAATCAGGCCTTCTGGCTGTGCAGCTCGCGCATCGCCTTGGCGAAGTCGCCGGCAAGCACGTCCGGCAGCACGCCGAGGGCAAAATCGATGCTGGCGTCGAGCTTCTCCTGCTCGGCGCGCGGCGCGCGGCCCAGGACGAAGTTGGAGACCAGTTTGGCGTCGCCCGGGTGGCCGATGCCAAGCCGCAGGCGGTGGAAGTCGTTCTGGTTGCCGAGCTGCGCGATGATGTCGCGCAGGCCGTTATGCCCACCATGGCCGCCGCCGCGCTTGAGCTTGGCAACGCCCGGAGGCAGGTCGAGTTCGTCGTGCGCCACCAGGATCGCTTCCGGCTTGATGCGGAAGAAATTGGCCAAGGCCGCCACGGACTGGCCGCTACGGTTCATGTAGGTGGTGGGGATCAACAAACGAACGTCGTTGCCCTGATGGCTGAACTTAGCCGTCAGGCCGAAATATTTCTTGTCAGCGGTCAGCGAAACACGCTGTGCGCTGGCAATGCGTTCAACGAAAAGAGCCCCTGCGTTATGCCGGGTCTGTTCGTATTCGGGGCCGGGGTTACCCAGGCCGACGATCAACTGGATGGCGGTCACGTCAGGGGCTCTTCCTTGGAGTTGGTGGGTTACAGGGCGCGCGGCACTGTAACCCGATCAACGCCGGCGTGCGAGTAGATTACTCGGCAGCGCCTTCTGCTTCTGGAGCAACGCGTGGAGCGTGAACGTTGGCAACAGCTTTGTCATCACCGTGGGCCAGAGCTACGAACTCTACGCCTTTCGGAGCTTTCAGGTCCGACAGGTGGATGATGGTGCCGACTTCGGCGTTGGCCAGGTCAACTTCGATGAACTCAGGCAGGTCTTTGGCTTCGCAGGAAACTTCGATCTCGGAAACAACGTGGGAGATCTCGCCGCCTTTCTTGACCGGTGCTTCTTCGTTGATGAAGTGCACTGGAACAACAGCGGTCAGTTTCTGGCCAGCAACAACGCGAACGAAGTCGGCGTGCATGATGAACTGCTTGGCTGGGTGGCGCTGCATGGCCTTGATGATGACGTTTTGTTTAACGCCGTCAACGTTCAGCTCGATAACGTGGCTGAAGGCAGCTTCGTTTTCGAACAGCTTGGTGATTTCCTTGGCCAGGATGGTCAGGGATTGAGCTTCTTTATCGCCACCGTAGACAACGGCTGGGATGCTCAGCGAGTGACGCAGGCGGCGGCTCGCACCTTTCCCCAGGTCAGTACGCGCTTGGGCGTTCAGGATGAAATCAGTCATTTTGCTTCTCCAAAATAGCCCCCCGAGGGCGTTTGCGACCAGCGCCAACGGGGATGGCAAAAAAGCCCCGCCCCAACACATGTTGGGGCGGGGCGCTTCATATCAACACGCGTTCCGCTTAGCGGAACATCGCGCTGATCGATTCTTCGTTGCTGATGCGGCGTACCGCTTCAGCGACAACCGGTGCGATATCCAGCTGGCGGATACGGTCACAGGCTTGAGCAGCGGCGGACAGCGGAACGGTGTTGGTCACCACCAGCTCGTCCAGTACCGACTTCTCGATGTTCTCGATCGCGCGGCCCGACAGGACAGGGTGCGTGCAGTAGGCGTAAACCTTGGCAGCGCCGTGTTCTTTCAGGGCTTTGGCCGCGTGGCACAGGGTGCCGGCGGTGTCGACCATGTCGTCTACCAGGATGCAGGTGCGCCCTTCGACGTCGCCGATGATGTGCATAACCTCGGAGTGGTTAGCCTTTTCGCGGCGTTTGTCGATGATACCCAGGTCGACACCCAGGGACTTGGCGACTGCACGTGCACGCACGACACCACCGATGTCCGGGGAGACGATCATCAGGTTCTCGAAACGCTGGTCTTCGATGTCGTCGACCAGTACGGGCGAGCCGTAGATGTTGTCGACCGGGATATCGAAGAAGCCTTGGATCTGGTCAGCGTGCAGGTCGACGGTGAGAACACGGTCGATACCCACGACAGTGAGCATGTCAGCGACGACTTTGGCGCTGATGGCTACACGTGCCGAACGCGGACGGCGGTCCTGGCGGGCATATCCGAAGTAAGGAATCACGGCGGTGATTCGGGATGCTGAGGAGCGGCGGAAGGCGTCGGCCATCACTACCAGTTCCATCAGGTTATCGTTGGTCGGGGCACAGGTCGGCTGAATAATGAAAACGTCTTTACCGCGAACATTTTCATTGATCTCAGTGCTGATCTCACCGTCGGAGAATTTACCGACAGAGACGTCACCGAGAGGGATATGCAGCTGACGTACGACACGCCGAGCCAGATCGGGGTTAGCGTTCCCCGTAAAGACCATCATCTTGGACACGCGCAGTACCTGAAGGCTGAGGGTATACCTGGATGAGTATAAGGAAAATGGCAGGGGCGGCTGGATTCGAACCAACGCATGGCAGGATCAAAACCTGCTGCCTTACCGCTTGGCGACGCCCCTGTATCTGTTGCTGCGAACGCTTATGCGCTCGACTTCTTGACCAGACTTTGCAGCTTGCGATGCAACATCGAAACATTGCTTCCTTTCGCCACAAACCCTGTTTGGGTCGCTGAAAGAAGGGCCAGAACTTTATCAGCTTCGGCTTTGCTTGGGAAGGCCCCAAACACACAACTTCCAGTGCCGGTTAGTCGAGCCTCAGTGAATTTTCCCAGTAAATTCAACGCATTGCGAACTTCTGGGTAATTCTGCTCTACCACCGGTTGGCAGTCATTTCGACTGTTTCCCTTGGGAACGGGGCGCATCTTAAGGGGGAGTGAATCACGTGTCAACTGTGGATGTGAAAAAATTTCTACTGTGCTGACAGACACTTGCGGCACCAGTACGACATACCAGGGTTCTTCCGGGTCAACCGGGGTGAGTTGTTCGCCCACGCCCTGGGCGAACGCCGCATGGCCGCGCACGAATACCGGTACGTCGGCGCCCAGGCTCAGGCCCAGTGCGGCCAGACGGTCTTCGTCCCAGTCCAGCTGCCAGAGGTGGGCCAGGGCCAGCAGAGTGGTGGCGGCGTCCGAGCTGCCACCACCGATGCCGCCACCCATGGGCAGCACTTTGGTCAGCCAGATGTCGGCGCCGAGCGGGGTGCCGGATTGCTCCTGCAGCTTGCGCGCGGCGCGCACGATCAGGTTGCTGTCGTGCGGTACGGCGTTTATCTCGGTGTGCAGGCGGATTACGCCATCGTCACGCAGGGCGAAGCTCAGTTCGTCGCCATGGTCGAGAAACTGGAACACGGTTTCCAGCTCGTGATAACCATCTGGGCGGCGGCCGATGATGTGCAGCCACAGGTTGAGCTTGGCCGGGGCGGGCAGGGTGAGCGTTTGCATGTGATCAGTGCCCCAGCTGGCGTGGCTGCCAGTCCTTGACCACCAGGGTCACGTCCAGGTCCTTGCCGTGCAGTTTCAGGCGCTCGGGCAGCCAGTAGCCGTTCTGTTCGGTGTAGCTCAGGTACTGCACCTGCCAGCCGTCCTGGTCGAGGCTGGCCAGGCGGCTGTCACCGTCCAGGGTCAGCTTGCTCTTGCTGTCGGGGGCGGGCAGGCCGCGTACCCACCAGACCAGGTGCGACACCGGCAGTTGCCAGCCAAGCTGCTCTTCCAGCAGGGCTTCGGGGCTCGTGGCCTCGTAACGGCCCTGGTTGGCCACTTCCAGTACCACGCCACCCGGGCGGCCGGTCAGGCGTGCGGCACCACGGCCCAGCGGGCCGGCAAGGCGGATGTCGTAGTAGTCCTGGCGTTGCAGCCAGAACAGCGTGCCGCTGCCGGAGTCGCGCGGGGCGCGGATGCCGACCTTGCCGTTGATCTGCCAGCCATCGAGGCTGCTCAGTTGTTCTTTATGGGCGCGCCACTGTTGTGGGTTGCCGTGGCCCTGCAGGGCCTCTCGGCTACCGAAACCGGCACAACCGGCCAGCAGGGCGATCAGGGTGAAGGTGATGCAATGGCGCAGGAACATGGCGTTAAAGGGTCTCGGATCCGGTCAGGCGCAGGAGGGTCTTGCGCAGGATGGGGCTGTCGGCCTGGGCTTCGAAGCCTTTGGCCCACACCTGGCGGGCTTCGCGACGCTTGCCGTTGGCCCACAGCACTTCGCCCAGATGGGCGGCCACTTCATGGTCGGGGAAGTTGGCAAAGGCCTGGCGCAGGTAGGTTTCGGCCTCGTCGAGGTTGCCCAGGCGATAGTTGACCCAACCCAGGCTGTCGAGCACTGCGGGGTCGTCCGGGGTCAACTGGTGGGCCTTGTCGATCAGCGCCTTGGCTTCGCTGTAGCGGGTAGTGCGGTCGGCCAGGGTGTAACCCAGGGCGTTCAGGGCCATGGCATTTTCTGGCTCGCGGGTGATGATGGCGCGCAGGTCTTTTTCCATCTGTGCCAGGTCGTCGCGTTTTTCGGCCAGCATGGCGCGGGTGTACAGCAGGTTGAGGTCGTCCGGGTACCGTTGGATGGCTTGTTGAAGCACCTGGTTGGCCTGGGCGTCCTTGTTGTTGTTGCTGTAGCTTTCCGACTCGATCAGGTACAGCTGGATGGCGAGGTCCGGCTGGGCTTCTCGGGCTTCGGCGAGCAGGCGCGAGGCGTCGGTGCCTCGGCCGTTGGCAATCAGGATGTCGGCCTGGCGCAGTTGCGCTGGCAGGTAATCGGGGCCGGGGCCGACCAGCGCGTATTCGCGCAGGGCGCCTGCGGGGTCGTGGCGCTCTTCCCGGATGCGGCCCAGGTTCAGGTGCGCGGCGTCGACGTTGCTGTCACGCTCGATCAGTTCCTGCAGGTAGCCTTCGGCTTCATCCCAGTCTTTGTTCTCCAGGCACACCAGCGCCAGGGAGTAACGAAGTTCGTCATCGTCAGGGTACTGCTGGACCAGGCTGAGGAACTCGCCCTTGGCATCGGCGATGCGGTCTTGCTCGACCAGGGTGCGGGCGTAGGTCAGGCGCAGGCGCTTGTCATCCGGGTTGTCGCGGATAGCGCCGCGCAGCAGTGGCAGGGCTTCCGGGCCACGGTCCAGGGCCTGCAGCAATCGGGCGCGCAGCAGGATGGGGGCGATTTCGCCGTTTTGCGCCGGGTGCGACTCCAGCAGCTCCAGTGCCTCTTCGGCCTTGCCGTCCTGATTCAGCAGTAGCGCTTTGCCGAACACCAGCTGGCCGTTGTTCGGGTACTTCACCAGCAGGCGCTCGAAGCTTTGCAGCAGGCCATCGCGGGTGCTCTGGTCGGTTTCGGCGGCAGACAGGGCGAGGAAGTCGAAGTGGGTGTCGCCTTGGCCCTGCAGCACCTTTTCCATATAGGCCATGGCGTCGTCATAGCGGCCGGCGCGGGCCAGCTGGATGGCGGCGGCACGTTGGGCGTCGAGGTTTTGCGGGTCGTTGCGGGCCCAGACCAGGGCATTGTCCAGCGATGGCTCGTCGGCGCCGAGGTATTCGGCGATGCGATAGGCGCGCTCGGAAACCCCGGGGTCCTGGGTTTTGGCGGCCTGGTCGGTGTAGTTGGCCAGGGCGATGTCGAAGCGGTTGCGCTGGCCGGCCAGCTCTGCGACCAGCAGGCTATAGAGTGTGTCCTGCTTGAACGAGCCATACACCACGGGCTTTTGGGCCTCGCTCTTTGCGGCCTCGGCGACGGGAGGCTCGGCCTTTTGCGGGGCCAGGCTCTGGCAGCCCTGGAGCAGGGCGAAGGCAAGCAGCAATGCGTATGGTTTGTTCATAGAAGGCTTTAGAAGGACTCACCGGCGGTCGGAGCATGATGACACAAGCGCGGTGGCAAACCCACCTGCGAAGGTCGTGGTTTACAGGCTGGGTGGTGCTGAGTGGGACAGCGGGGTGGGGGAGAGGTTCGAAGGGGCTTGTGACGCAATGACCCAGCCCCTGCCTGTATTTTACGTCCCTGGAAGCAGGAAATGGGAGAGCACAAGCGCCATGAGAAGCGTAATGTGCGGAGTTAGGGGCTGTTCCCGTTTCACATGGGTAGCCAAAGAAAGGTGCAGGCCATGGCCACTACGCTTTCATAATTCCGCTTGAACTTGTCGAAGCGCGATGCGACCGCCCGGTAGTGCTTCAACCGGGCGAAGGCGTTTTCAACCAGGTGCAGCCTGAAAAACCTTGAGCCATTTACCCGCCGCGATCCTCGAATTTACCGTCAGTGTTAGTCGCACCGACAATTTTGTCGAGATCACCGGTCAGGATAGATCCGCTCGTATAGTGCCACGTCGCTGGGGCAGTCAATTTCTCCCCAAGGAGCGTGCGTCGCCACACCGGCGACTGGAAAACCTTCGCTGACTATTGCCCCTAAAAGCGATGTCATGTCAGTTTGGTCGCGTGCCTGAGGCGTGAGCCCTTGCAATTGCTTTTTCAACGCCTGCCAACCCGCTGGCGTGACTTTGAACAAGCCCATGTACTGGCCCTGAATGACTTCAAGACTGGTAGCGGTCTGTCCAATAGCGCTCACCCATCCATCGACTAAGCGGAAGTTCTCAAGGTCTGGTAGCGGATCGTTGAAGCGTTGCTGCCATAGACGCACTGCAGCGGGATCGTAGCCCAGGACAATATCGGCTGGATGGTTAATTAGCTCGGATACTAGGGTGCTGTCGTAGAAGATGTCACCGTAGCTAACAAGGCAAGGCTCTGCGCTCAACCAACCGCTGGCGCAATTTAGTGAGCTGAAAATACCGGAGCTGTGCCAGCGGTGGTTGTGAAACAAAGTGTCGGCGAATGGTGCAAGCATTTCGCTTCGATAGCCTGCAACGATGCCAACCTCGCTGACATCGCATCGACGGAGCGTTTCAATCGCGCGCCGTAGCAGTGGCACGCCGTTAAAGGGTACCAAGGCTTTGGGGCGTTCATCGGTCAGGGCTTGTAAGCGACTCCCGCGACCAGCAGCAAGAATTATGGCTTTCATGAAAAAGCTCCAAAGGCATGTCGCACGCGTTGAATATCCAATGGATCTGCAGGTTGTTCTCGCTCGGGGTGCCACATGATCCCGGTATGCCGACGGTGGTCGTCATGCACAGCCTCGATCACGCCGTCGTCGGCCAGGGCTAGTACGCGGTAGCCGTCGGGCGCCTCGCGAAAGCCGTATTCATGATAGGAATTCACTCGCCGCCGTTGTTCTTGCATGTTGATCATGTGCTCACCTACATGGCCGGCCAAGCGTTCCAACGTGCCGCCAGCTCGCGTCAACATTACCTGCATGCCGCGGCATACACCGAGCACCGGAAGCCGTAGATTTTCCGCAAGATCAAGCAAGACCCTCTCAGTGGCGTCGCGTGTGTCGGCTGTCCCACTCAGGGCCTGGCAACTCCCTCCACCAGTAAGCAGGAGGCCCTGAGGGCGCAATGATTGGACTAGCGCCATGCTGACTCTCGGATCGTTTGGAAGGTACAGCGGGGTCAGCCCACATTGGTCTAAGAATTCAACCCAGCGCTGGTCGAGCGCGTCCCGCCATTCCTGGCGTTCGGCGTTGAACTGCCTGAGCATGGTCAGCCCAACCAAAATCATGCCAGCACCTGTATACGCCGCTCGGCGCAGTCGAGCAGCAGGCTTGTCGCCGCCAGTAGGGTTTTGAATCGAGTATCGCCCACGCCGATAGCTGCGGGAATGGCGAACTCTCGGGCTCGGATCGACATATGCGAGTTCTCGCCTCCGTAGGCGGTGATGAAACCAGCAATGCGGTGGGTAAAAATCCAGTCAAAACCCGGATCAGCGTTTTCGATTAAGACAATGCAACCCTCTATGTCCGGTGCCAATTGCCCTGGAAGCACATGGGCCACCCGCGCATGAGTGGCACTTCGAGTGATGAAGTTGGGATTGCACCAGTGCACTCGATGGCCGAATAGATCTTGCGGCTGACAGATGATACTTGGCGTACGGACTAACTGCGTTTCATACCAGCGGCTGCGGTTGTGGGCAATCGCTTGGTGTAAACGTTTGCGATCGATGTCGGCGTAAACGCTGGTAAAGTCGGTGATTTGCGCAAAGCTGATTTGGTCGCGGTCAAGACCATGTACCTCACCCCAATCGCATAGTGAGCGCAAAACATCCGAAACAAACGCTGAATAGAGGTATTTGAGCTTCTCGCGCGATGCAATAGCGGCCTGAGCAAATTGGAGGAACTGCTCGGCGGAAACGTTAAGACTACACTGGTCGAAAGCTTGCTGAATGGCGTTGACCTGGGCCCGAGATACAGTTAGCCCGTTCGTAGATTTTTGGGGGCGTTGTAATGGGCGCTGCCAGTCAAAATAACTCTCCGGAGTCTCGTCGTAGCGTGCCACACGTATATCGTAGGTACCCGGCCGGACATGACCGTGTAGCTTTAGGAAATCGTCCTTATGCAACGTCTGGAAATCGCTGGCCATCTCGCGACCGATACTATTGACCCCTCCGGTCACATGATCGATGAAACCGGCAGATACTACCCCCGCTGTTTCCAGCGATTTAATTATTGCGGTACCTACGAACGCTGCACGGGCAGCGCCAGCGAATACTTCAGCGACCACGTTGGCCGCCGATAGAGCATTCCTCATACGTTGCAAGGACTCGCCCCGAGGTTGCCCCGCCATTAAACTTTGCACCTTGTCAGTAATACTCGGTAGACGTGTCAGGTCGGAGAAGAACGGGCCGCTGGGGGAAATAATGTGCTCGGTCAACTGGCGTAGCTCGTTCAAGTAGCATTCGTGCTGCTCGGTACTAAGAGTCCGGAACGCCGGCAGCGCGGCAGCGGCACCGGGGCTAGTAAGCTCTGGCGTGAAGCAAGTAGGAATGATCGCGAACTCGATCTTGTCATGCAGATGAGGATGCATGGCCAAGTACTCGCCGCACTGTTGGACTACGCGCTCGGCAACATCTTGAGGTACCGAGGCAGGGATGAATGACTCGATGCTGTGGGCAATGCAGATGTAAGGAGAGCCACCCACCTGGTACATCAGCGGTTTGCGCCGCAGATCCCGGTAGCCGTATCGGAATCTGGCAGAGGCCCAATTAAGGTCAGTGATCAGCTCCTTATATAGCGAGTAGGCTAGCGCACGCGGCTTGGTACCGATCATTTCCGCCGGGTTCCAGTCCGGCATAAGGCCAAGGAAGGCGGTCGACGTAGGACGCAGATGGTGTTGCTTGCAGATCAGCTCTTCGAGCTGGGAGACCTCGTGCTCCAAAACTTTGCGTAGTTGGGCGTCGGCAAGTGCGCTGGCATTACGGGGCCCATCCGCGGTCATGGGACGCACTTGGAATAGCAGAGGGCCATCGACAGTGATCGCGAACTCTATGTCCAAGGCATCGCGCCCGGTTAGAACTTGTACCTCTTCGAGCAACGCAAACAGCCCTGGTAATTCCGCAGGCTCGCTTGCCGCCTCGCTGCCAAGGGAGACGAAAGCGTGCACAGTCTCGTTGCCGGCAGTGACACCGTCAGTGCTGGCACCTGGTACATAGTCAACTACGTAATATGGCAAACCCGTCTCGGGATCACGGGTCATCGCCACTCCGCTGGCCAATACTCCTCTCGCCATCTGCTGCACAAGCACCTCATCGCGCTCGCGAGCTAGGCCGTAGGAGGCGATCACCGTCTTGATAGCTTCGCCGAGTGCCTGGCCGCCACGCACATCTAGAACTGACGCGTACATTCCTGCACCGGAATGGCCGTCGCGGTCTTCGGCTAGGCAGCTGGATCGTACAATCAGCGGCTCATCGCCGAAGAACGCCTGACAGTGCGCGATCACTGCCTGCCAGTCCTCCCGCCACTGTGCCACGGTGAATCGATGAAGGGGCAACACTTGCCCGGTGCTCAGAAGTGGTGCCAGTTGCTGCAGGGTATCGGCCTTGCCGGAAAAAGCGAAAACGGGAGAAGGATTTACTGAGTGCATATGTCTTCCCTAATCAGTCGAATCAGTCCGTTGCAGGGGGCTGTCAGTTCATGTCAGGTTTAAGCCAACTCGGCGCCGGTATAAGTCGCGAGCTCAAGGCCGTAAAGTGAGGACAGCTCGCGCAGGAAGCGATTGCCCTTTTTCGCAGCAGAGTGGGGGCAGTCGTCCTCAACGATGACGTGGCCAATTGTGCCGATGTTGCCTCTATAGACGTTTACCGCCTGGCCAGGCGCAACGTGGGCGGTGCAAAACCGGATGGCGTACTTGTCCAGTAATGGCTGTAGGGTGTCGGGGTCGTAGTCGTGGGCGATATGACCGCCATTGCGGGAGGCGACAGTTACGACGCTACCTGCGCGCTGAAGCACTGAGTCGTCAATTAGAATGGGCTCGCCCAGGTGCAGACGGACTAGCAGTTCGAACGGGTCGATGCCGGTCAGCATCCGGTACATCTGCGGCGCTACGCTACCCATCATGCGTGCATTGATCTCCACTAGACAGGGGCCTTTGGCATCGCGCAACAGTTCAACATGATAAAGGCCAACATCCAGCCCCAGAGCGCTGAACACCGCCTGTACATATGCTTTGATCTCGTCGCGCTGTGCTGCGTCAAGGCCTGACGGCATGGTCGCGGTCATTTCTAATATTTCGCTATAGTCGGCGCGGAAACGGATGGTGGTCGCAAAGCAGGAGACCTTGGCGTCCTGGACGATGACTTCCGCTGAATGCAATGTACCGTCGATGTATTGCTCGACCAGATAGTCGCGGCTTACCAAGTGGTCGATCATAGGATCAGCACCCTTGCGACTCTGGCGCAGCTCGGCGAGAAAGGCGTCAAAGTCGGTCTGGCTATGGCAAATGGCGGAAAACTGCTTGGCGAATCCTCGGGTCGGCTTGACAACGAATGGCAGCGACAAACTCGGAACGACCCCGTTGATCAGTTGCTCCTCGCTTAGTACTTCAAAATCAGGGGAGCGTAGTCCGTGTGCCCGCAGCGTTTCGCGCAGTCGACTCTTGTATACCGCCCCGCACAGAGCTTCGTACCTCGGGTAGAGGGTGCCGATGCGCTGGGCCTCACGCGCCACCGGTACTATGGCTGCTTCAGAGGTGGAGATCAGGGCGTCAATAGGACGCTCTGCGTGCAGGTTGGCCAACAACTGGCTGAATTCGCCGTCTTCCAGATTATCGATACGCAAATAAGCATCCACATATCGCAGGTAAGGCTCGAGACGGGAGGTGTCGTCCTTGATCGAGATCGTCAGGAACGAGGCGTCGCGCTGATGAATGAAGGTGACATGGCAGCCAAGCCGTTTGGCTGCCTCAAAAGCCAGCAGGCCGCTTACGGTGCTGTCGACGAAAACCACATGTTTCATTGGAACCTCGGATTACCAGGGATGAAAGTAAATAGTGCTGAGCCCGAACAGCATTGCGAAGCAAGCGACCGTCGAAGGTGCGCCATACTTGGGAACTCTCAAGCTGGTGACCTGGAGGATGCCGACCAGGGCCACCAGGCCGACGATCACACCGGCACCGTAATGCCCGGTCGATAGCCCCATCAGCGCCAACGCAAAGACAAATCCTGAATATGTGGTGGGTAGCCCCTGATATCCCCCGCCAGCCGATGTGCTGGGCATGCCAAACAGCGATAGCCGCAAAATGGCTGTGAAAACCAGAGTTGCTGCGACCAGCGTGGCCGAAAGAGACTGGTCGAGGATTAGGATGACAAGGGCTGGCGTGATGCTGAAATTGAGCAAGTCGGCAAAACTGTCTAGATGCTTGCCGAAGGCCCGTTGCGCGCTGTTCGCCGCCAGGTAGCGCCGGGCTATGTGGCCGTCAAGGAAGTCGAGCATCGCGGCCAGGCAAATCACCGTCGCCGCCAGAGCGAACCGTCTTTGCAACGCAAAATAAACAGTACCGAAGGCCAGGCCGATATTGAACATTGTTAATATGTTCGCCAAATCCAAAAGACGGACGAACGGAAATACACGCGCCAATGTGGGCATATTTTTCTCCTTGAAGAAATTATTTAGACAGGTTGTTTTCCCTTGATCGCAACGGTCGTTCGCAGTGCGTTGGATGCGACGAAATAGAAAGCAACGAAGATAATGCTCGTGCTGAATAGGCCAGCATACTTAACCAGCATTGAGCCGACGAAGATGGTGATTATCATACCTAAGTAGACCCCCGCATACTGGACAGATGCCATCAACGGCATGGCACTGATAGGTGTGTTCCTGACAAGATCGGCTTGCAACTTGAAAAATGCCAGTTCGAAAAAGAATATGTAGAAAAAATACGCGATGTAACTGGACTGAATATCATGGCCGAACGCTGCGAGCATCATGAACAGGCCGCTGACGACAGCCATCGGCATAGGTAGCGGTTGCACATTACACTTGCCCAAACGATAGAACAGTACTGCGCCCACCAAAGCTGCCACACTATTGACGGCCTGCAACAAACCGACATAAACCTCTCCCAAGCCCAGCACATGGGCCGGTAACAGCACCCTGGACACATTGAAGAAGCCCTGAAAAAGGCTGACGAAGACGATGAACTGATAAAGGCTGAGGCGTAGCGCGGGATACTCCTGCAAAAGCGAACCAAGGGCAGTCAATAGTCTTGGTGCGACCTGCACGGTGATCGGAGGCTTTGTTGGCGCAGGTAGTAGATAGGCCGCCAAAGCCGCGATGGAAAAAAGACTGACAGTAATGAGCAGGGCTAACCCAGGCGTCATGTTGGCTTTGAACAGTAGCAGACTGATGCCTGCCAGGCCGCCGGCAATGAATTGTGCGGTGAGTGTCAGAGGCACTGAGCTGGCGATTTGCGCACCCGGGAAATAACACTTGATGGCAACAATACGCCCTACCCGTTGCAGCGCATCCAGGGTGCCAATGACTACCGCGCCTAGCACGGCGACTTCCACATGGTGTGGCAGGATCTTGTAGGTGACCGCCGCGCAGCCCAGCGACAGCAAGTTGGCACTCCACAGCAAGGTGCGTGGCGCTAGATAGTCAGCCAGACGGTAGATTGGAGCGACAAGAATTACCGGCAGAACCATTGGTGCAAACAGCACCACTTGGGAAAGTAATAGGCTAGCAGTATGAGCATAAATATAGTAGGAGAAATAAATGTAGCTCAGCGTAGAGGCCGAAATAGCACACAAGTTAACGCCCCAAAGAAGCACTGAGTGTCTGCGAGATGCTGCAAATTCTTCCATTGCTCGCGCCTATTATATAACTTCCTGCCATGCACGAAGCATGCCCTATATGGGGAGTCGTTTTTAAGATGAGCTTAACAAAACTGAAATGTAAAAATGCTTGTTGTTGGTGTGTCACCAAGTAAGTGTGCATCATTCCAGTTTGTCATTGCCTTTGCTAATCCTCATCAACAAAGCTTCTAATCATCGGCAAAATTAATAGCTAGAAATAAACCGACTGGCTGACGGCTCAATGCTATCGCACTCGTATCGCTGTCTCGGTGAGGAATATCGATGTAGCGGCGTCAAGACTAGGTCCGGAAGGAGGGTAGGGCAACAGCTGGGCATGTATTTAGGAAATGGACTACAAAACTGTGGATAAATCTTTTGGAAATATCTCAAAAGTCTTCTCGACCCGGTCGGCGTAGTTGGATAGGGCGATGTCGAGCCGATGGCTCTGGCTTTTGCTGTTACTGTCGCCTCTAAGCGCGCGGATGATCAGGCGCTGCAGATTGCGACTTCAGGAGGCCGAGCGTAGGGCTTGCTCCCGGGAGGACCGCGCTGCAGGCCCCATCCTGGGGCACAGCGCTTGACGGGCATCCATGCCCGTCACCTCCCTGCGCAAGGCTTGCGTTCGGCCTCCTGACGTCGCGAAGATCAAGATCAGGATCAAAAGCCGGCAAGACCTGAAAACACCGCTAGGGCAGGCTACGAAAGGGCGATAGCCGCAGGACTATCAGTACAATAGCGAACGGTGGTTGTCCAAAAACCTGCGAAAGAGGACAATTATCGGCTTCCCGTCACAACCAGCGACCTTGCATGGCCTTTCTTGCACTTGGTATCAACCATAAGACTGCCTCGGTAGACGTACGCGAGCGCGTGGCGTTTACCCCAGAGCAGCTGGTAGACGCCCTGCAGCAGCTCTGCCGACTGACATCCAGCCGCGAAGCGGCGATCCTGTCGACCTGCAACCGCAGCGAGCTCTATATAGAGCAGGACCACCTGTCCGCCGACGCCGTGCTGCAATGGCTGGCCGACTATCACCGCCTCAGCCTTGACGAGCTGCGCGCCAGCGCCTACGTGCACGAAGAGCACGATGCCGTGAAGCATATGATGCGCGTGGCCTCGGGCCTGGACTCGCTGGTGCTCGGCGAGCCGCAGATTCTTGGCCAGATGAAGTCGGCCTACGCCGTGGCGCGTGAAGCAGGTACTGTCGGCCCGTTGCTCGGGCGCCTGTTCCAGGCCACCTTCAGCGCCGCCAAGCAGGTGCGTACCGACACCGCAATCGGCGAAAACCCGGTTTCGGTGGCGTTTGCCGCGGTCAGCCTGGCCAAGCAGATCTTCGCCGACCTGGGTCGCAGCCAGGCCTTGCTGATCGGTGCCGGTGAAACCATCACCCTGGTCGCCCGCCACCTGCACGAGCAGGGCGTACGTCGTATCGTCGTGGCCAACCGCACCCTGGAACGCGCCAGCACGCTGGCCGAGCAGTTCGGTGCGCATGCCGTGCTGCTGGCCGACATCCCCCAGGAGCTGGCCAACAGCGACATCGTCATCAGCTCCACCGCCAGCCAGTTGCCGATCCTGGGCAAAGGCGCGGTCGAGAGTGCGCTCAAGCAGCGCCGGCACAAGCCGATCTTCATGGTCGACATCGCCGTGCCGCGCGACATCGAACCTGAAGTCGGCGAACTGGACGATGTCTACCTGTACACTGTCGATGACCTGCACGACGTGGTGGCGGAAAACCTCAAGAGCCGCCAGGGCGCAGCCCAGGCCGCCGAAGAGCTGGTGTCGGTGGGCGCCGAAGACTTCATGCTGCGCCTGCGTGAACTGGCTGCGGTGGATGTGCTCAAGGCCTATCGCCAGCAGAGCGAGCGCTTGCGCGACGAAGAACTGCAGAAAGCCCAGCGCCTGCTGGCGAACGGCGGCAACCCCGAAGACGTGCTGGCCCAACTGGCCCGGGGCCTGACCAACAAACTCCTGCATGCGCCCAGCGTGCAGTTGAAAAAGCTCTCGGCCGAGGGCCGCCTCGATGCGCTGGCCATGGCCCAGGAACTCTTTGCCCTCAACGAGGGCTCCACGGACAAATCCCCGCAATGAAAGCGTCGCTGCTGAACAAACTGGAAATCCTCCAGGACCGCTTCGAAGAACTCACCGCCCTGCTCGGTGACGCCGAGGTCATTTCCGACCAGACACGCTTTCGCGCGTATTCCCGTGAGTACGCCGAGGTCGAGCCGGTCTACGCTGCTTATAAAGAGTGGCGCAAAGTGCAGGACGACCTCGAAGGCGCCCAGGCGCTGCTCAAGGACAGTGACCCGGACCTGCGCGAAATGGCCGTGGAAGAAGTGCGTGAAGCCAAGGAGCAACTGTTGACGCTGGAGGCGCAGCTGCAACGCATGCTGTTGCCCAAAGACCCTAACGATGGTCGCAACGTGTTCCTCGAAATCCGCGCCGGCACCGGTGGTGACGAGGCGGCGATCTTCTCTGGCGACTTGTTCCGCATGTATTCGCGCTACGCTGAAAAGCGTGGCTGGCGCCTGGAGATTCTGTCCGAGAACGAAGGCGAGCACGGCGGCTACAAGGAAATCATCGCCCGTGTCGAGGGTGAAAACGTTTACGGCAAGCTCAAGTTCGAGTCGGGCGCTCACCGCGTCCAGCGCGTGCCCGAGACCGAATCCCAGGGCCGTGTGCACACCTCCGCATGCACGGTGGCGGTGCTGCCCGAGCCGGACGAACAGGCCGCCATCGAAATCAACCCGGCCGACCTGCGCGTGGACACCTACCGCGCCTCCGGTGCCGGTGGCCAGCACGTGAACAAGACCGACTCGGCCATCCGCATCACCCACTTGCCTACCGGCATCGTGGTCGAGTGCCAGGAAGAGCGTTCGCAGCACAAGAACCGTGCCCGTGCCATGTCCTGGCTGTCGGCCAAGCTCAACGACATGCAGACCAGCGCAGCACAGAATGCCATCGCCAGCGAACGCAAGCTGCTGGTGGGCTCTGGCGACCGCTCCGAGCGCATCCGCACGTACAATTATCCACAGGGCCGAGTGACCGACCACCGCATCAACCTGACCCTGTACTCGCTGGACGACATCCTCAGTGGTGGCGTAGAGGCGGTGATCGAACCGCTACTGGCCGAATACCAGGCCGATCAACTGGCCGCCCTGGGGGACTGATGACCATCATCGCCAGCCTGCTGCGCAACGCGCAGTTGCCTGAATCGCCCACCGAACGGCTGGATGCCGAACTGCTGCTGGCAGCTGCCATTGGCAAGTCGCGCAGCTACCTGCACACCTGGCCTGAGCGTATCGTCAGCAGCGAAGATGCCGAGACTTACGCGGGTTACCTGCAGCGCCGCCGTGGCGGCGAGCCGGTCGCTTACATCCTCGGGCAGCAGGGCTTCTGGACAATCGACCTGGAAGTGGCGCCGCATACCCTGATCCCGCGGCCAGACACCGAGCTGCTGGTCGAGACGGCCCTCGAACTGCAACCCGCCTCGCCAGCCAAGGTGCTGGACCTGGGCACCGGTACGGGCGCGATTGCCCTGGCCTTGGCCAGCGATCGCCCGGCCTGGCAAGTGACTGCGGTTGACCGGGTAGAAGAAGCCGCTGCCCTGGCTGAGCGCAACCGCCAGCGCCTGGGCCTGGCTAATGCCCAGGTGCGGGTAAGCCACTGGTTCGACAGCCTGGTCGGCGAGCGTTTTGACCTGATTGTCAGTAACCCGCCCTACATCGCAGCTGCAGACCCGCACCTGGTGGCCGGTGACGTGCGCTTCGAGCCCAGCAGTGCGCTGGTCGCTGGCGTCGATGGCCTGGACGACCTGCGCGTGATCGCCGCCCAGGCCCCTGCGCACCTGTTGCCAGGGGGCTGGTTGTTGCTGGAGCATGGCTACGATCAGGCAGCAGCGGTACGCGCCTTGCTGGCGGAACACGGTTTTATCGAGGTTGCCAGCCGCACGGACCTGGGCGGCCATGAACGCATTACCCTGGGGCGCCTGCCATGCTGAGTGATGAGGAACTGTTGCGTTACAGCCGGCAGGTACTGCTGGCCCAGATCGACATCGATGGCCAGTTGCGGCTCAAGCAGAGCAAGGCGCTGATCGTCGGGCTCGGTGGCCTTGGCTCGCCGGTTGCCCTGTACCTGGCCGCCGCCGGGGTGGGTGAACTGCACCTGGCCGACTTCGACACCGTCGACCTCACCAACCTGCAACGCCAGGTCATCCACGACAGTGCCAGCGTCGGCATGAGCAAGGTTGACTCGGCCTTGCAGCGCCTGGAGGCGATCAACCCGGAAATCAGCCTGGTTGCCCACCGCCAGGCACTGGACGAGGACTCGCTCGCTGCCGCCGTGGCGGCGGTCGACCTGGTACTGGATTGCTCCGATAACTTCGGTACCCGCGAGGCGGTAAACGCCGCATGTGTCGCGGCTGGCAAGCCGCTGGTCAGCGGCGCGGCGATCCGCCTGGAAGGGCAGTTGTCGGTGTTCGACCCGCGACGTGACTACAGCCCTTGCTACCACTGCCTGTACGGGCATGGCAGCGAAGCCGAGCTGACGTGCAGCGAAGCCGGTGTGATCGGCCCACTGGTGGGGCTGGTAGGCAGCTTGCAGGCGCTGGAAGCGATGAAGCTGCTGGCCGGGTTCGGCGAGCCGCTGGTCGGCCGCCTGCTGTTGATCGATGCTCTCGGCACGCGCATCCGCGAATTGCGGGTCAAGCGCGACCCGGCCTGTGCAGTCTGCGGCAAGCGCGATGGCTGAGCGTTCGGCGCCGATCGGCGTAATGGACTCCGGGGTTGGCGGCTTGTCGGTGCTCGCCGAGATCCAGCGGCTGCTGCCCAACGAGACGCTGCTGTACGTGGGCGATTGCGGCCACATACCCTACGGCGAGAAGTCGCCAGATTATATCCGGGAGCGTCTGCGGCGCATTGCTGCGTTCTTCCATGAACAGGGCGCCAAGGCCATGGTACTGGCCTGCAATACCGCCACAGTGGCGGCGGTGGCCGACCTGCGCGAGTTGTACCCGACCTGGCCGTTGGTGGGCATGGAACCGGCGGTGAAGCCTGCTGCCGCCGCCACGCGCTCGGGCGTGGTCGGTGTGCTGGCCACTACCGGTACCCTGCAAAGCGCCAAGTTCGCCGCCTTGCTCGACCGTTTTGCCAATGACGTACAGGTCATCACCCAACCTTGCCCGGGGCTGGTCGAGTTGATCGAGGCCGGCGACCTGGCCAGCCCGGCAATGCGCCAGTTGTTGCAAGGTTATGTGCAGCCGTTGCTGGCCGCTGGCTGCGACACGCTGATCCTGGGCTGCACCCATTACCCCTTCCTGCGCCCGTTGCTGGCCGGCATGGTGCCAGCCGATGTGGCCATCATCGACACCGGCGCCGCGGTGGCGCGCCAGTTGCAGCGGCTGCTGGGCGCGAATGACCTGCTGGCCGATGGGCCGGCCCGGGATACCCGCTTCTGGACCAGTGCCGATCCGCAATCTCTCAGAAAAATCCTACCTTTGCTGTGGCATAAGTCCGGCAGTGTGCAAAGCTTTGCGTTGTGAAAAAAACGTGAAAACTAGCTGAACTATCGTTCCACTGCCGCTTTCTACCGCTTTGCCTGACATGAGGCGGACACTAATAACAGCAAAGAAGGATGTTGCTCATGAAAAAGCTGCTCGGCTTGGCGGCGACTGCTGCCTTTACCCTGGGGCAAGTACTGGCGGCGCAAGCTGCGGACGTTTCTTTTTCAGTGGGGCAGACCGGCGATTCGACCATGGTCTACCGGCTGGGGCTGCAATCGAACTGGGATGCAAGCTGGTGGCAAACCAGCGTCGGTCGCCTGACCGGCTATTGGGATGGGGCATACACCTACTGGGATGGCGACAAGACGGCAAGCAACCATAGCCTGTCGTTTGCGCCAGTGTTCGTCTATGAGTTTGCCGGGGAGTCGGTGAAGCCATACATCGAGGCGGGAATCGGTGTTGCAGCGTTCTCCAGCACCGAGCTGGAAAGCAACGAGCTGGGCTCGGCATTCCAGTTCGAAGACCGCATCGGCTTTGGCTTGCGCTTTGCCGGCGGTCATGAGATCGGCGTGCGGGCCATTCACTACTCCAACGCGGGCATCAAAGAGCCCAACGATGGAGTAGAGAGCTACAGCCTGCATTACCGTATGGCGCTGTAGGCCGCACGTTAGCCGCCTAGCTACGTGGCAGCGGCCATAGACTGCTCAGATCAAGTGTTTCCAGCACCAGCTCTGGCTCTCTCTGTGGCCACCGCCGCAGCAGTTCTTCAGCCGCACGCTGCGGCGTCCATTCCTCTGGTATGGCATGCGCCGGCGTCACGGGTGTTTTCAGCGATTGTGGGCTGACCACCGTAACGTCTATTCCTTGGCCTTTCAGCGTCTTGCGCTGTTCACGCATCCATTGCGGCATGTTGTTCCAGCCGGCGCTCACCTGGGTGGGTGCGTACAGCTGCAGCGCCGAATAACGGTTGAAAACGGCCATCACCTGCGGTGATTCACCTTTCAACAGCAAAGGCAGCGCATTGGCAAGGCTATGTTCACCCGCCACCTGGTTGCTGGTGACAATTGCCTCGAACACATCGCTGCCCGCCAGGGGGGCATCCAGGTAGTCGCTGGTGCCGGCGTTGAGGATCAGGCCATCCAGCGTGCACCAGGCATGGCATATCTGCTGGCACGCATCCGCCGCATGCCCATCGGCATGCAACTGCCAGGGCAGGCGCAAGAAGCGCCGCCCATGCTGTGCCGCCAAGGCGCTCAATTCATCGCTTTCCTTAGCACTGGCGGCAACGCGATGGCCCTGTTCGAGCAAGCGTTCCACCAAAGCCAGACCTAATCCGTTGCTGGCGCCTGTAACCCAAAAACTGCGTGAGTTAGTCAAGACGTTGTGCCCTCTAATTCTGCCGACGTGGTAGCCCCTTGAAGGCTTCCAGTGCACGCTGGCGACTGCTACTGAGATTCACCATTGGACAGTGATACAAATTATTATCAAAAAGATCCCTGAATTTCACGGGTTCATGGATAGTTTTATCGTCCAGGTCACGTAGTTCCGGCAGCCAGTGCCGAATGAACCGCCCCTGCGGGTCGAAACGTTGTGACTGCGAAATCGGGTTGAAGATACGGAAATAGGGCACTGCATCGGTGCCGGTAGACGCGCTCCACTGCCAGCCGCCGTTGTTCGCGGCCAGGTCACCGTCTATCAGGTGGCGCATGAAGTGGCGCTCGCCCTTGCGCCAGTCGATCAGCAGGTTCTTGCTGAGGAACATGGCCACCACCATGCGCAGGCGGTTATGCATCCACCCGGTGTGCAACAACTGGCGCATGGCGGCGTCGATGATCGGGAAACCCGTGCGCCCCTGTTCCCAGGCTTCCAGATCTGCCGGGGCATCGCGCCAAGGCAACGCTTCGGTTTGCGCGCGGAAGGCGCGGTGGCGCGAGACCTGTGGGTAACCGGTCAGGATGTGCTTGTAGAACTCGCGCCACAGCAGCTCGTTGATCCAGGTTTGCACGCCGGCGCTGCCGCTGTCGAGCTCGCCCCGGTTGCTGGCCAGGGCACCGTGCAGGCACTGGCGTGGCGAGATCACCCCCGCGGCCAGGTAGGCCGAAAGCTGGCTGGTGCCGGGTTTGGCTGGCAGGTCACGCAGTTGCTGGTAGTCATCAATGGTTTCATCGAGAAAGCGAGACAACCGCCCCTGCGCTTCGGCTTCACCCGCTGGCCAATGTGCTTGCAGGGCGCGCTCGGGCTTTTCAAAACCCTCTACATGCTGCGGAATCGGGTCGCTCTGGATCTGCAGGGGCGCTTGCTGTTTAACCCGGTGAGCCATGGCTGGCAGGCTGCGGTGCAGGTGCTCCAGACAGGTTTTTTTGAACTGGCTGAAAACCTGGAAGTAGTCACCGCTGCGAGTGAGGACTGTGCCCGGGCGGAAGAACAGCTGGTCGAGGTGGCTGTGTGCCTGAATGCCCGACTTTTCCAGCAGGGCTCGGGTGGCATCGTCACGGCGCTGTTCGTTGATGCCGTACTCTTCATTCCAGTGAACGCTTGCCACCTGATGCTGGCGGCATACCTCAAGCACGGCCTGTGGTGCCTGGTCCCAGGTGTCGATGTTGCGGATCAACAGGGGAATATTCAGGCCTTCCAGCGACTGGCGCACGTCGCGCAGGTTGCGCAGCCAGAAGTCGACTTTGCAGGCAGCGTCGTCGTGGGCGAGCCACTGAGCGGGGCTGACCAGCCACAGGGCGATGGTCGGGCCGAGTTCACTGGCGGCGCTGAGCGCAGTGTTGTCATCGATGCGCAGGTCACTGCGCAGCCAGGTCAAATGCATGGTGCAGGCGTCTCTTCAGGCTGGCGGTCATGGGCTTGAAGCAAGCGCAATGCCGCCTGAGGGGTGTCGAACAGGGCGAGGTCTGGCAGCTCGAGGGCACGCAGCTGCGCTTCGTGCAGTACCAACGTCGCACCACCGGCCAAGGTTTTCACGGGCAGGTTGTGCAGGGCGCGTTGCAGTGCCTTGCCATCAACGCGTGGCCCCAGGTGCAGAAGCACGGCACGCGGGGCAAGTGTGCTTACGGCACGTTGCAGGTGCGGGCCGGTGACCGGGTGCTCCAGCACTTCTACCGGGAAACCGTTGCTGGTGAACAACCAGGCGCATAGCCATAAACCGGGGCTGAAAGCACGTTCACCGTCTTCCACCAGCAATACTGCCGGGCCCTGCAGCAACTGGTTGTCGTGGTACACGCGGGCGCCGAGCTTGCTGCGTAACCAGCTGTGGAAAAACACCTGCTCCAGTTGCGCGTTGAAGTAATTGCGCCAGCGCAGGTCGAGCAGGTCGAGCAGTGGCAGCAGCAATTGTTCGCACAGGGTAACGGCGGGGTACAGCGCCATTGCCTGGTTGAGCTGGTGGTCAAGGGCACGCTGTGACAGGTTGGCGATAGCCTCGATCAGCTGGAGCTGCCGGGCCTGCCAGTCGCCTTTGGGTGCAGTGCTGGAGGGTTTGTCGAGCAGCTCGCGCACTTGCCCGACCGAAGCCCCCCGCTGCAGCCAGGCAAGGATGGCTTCGACCCGTTCGACCTGTTCCAGGGGGTACAGGCGGTGCCCTTTTGCGGTGCGCTGTGGCTTGAGCAGGCCATATCGGCGTTCCCAGGCGCGCAGGGTGACCGGGTTGACGCCGGTGCGACGGGCCAGCTCACCGATGGGCAACAAGGTTTCAGACGGCATTGCGCAAGCCCAGGTTTTCGGGGTGCGGCTGCAGGTACGCTTGCTGCTGCAGGTAGGGGTCAGGGTGATTGCGTAAATGGTGCTTGAGCAGGGTCAGTGGCACCACCAGCGGTACCACGCCTTTTTGATACTGGCCGATGACCGTCTGCAGTTCGGCTTTGTCCTGTTGCGTCAGGCTGTCCTTGAAATAGCCGCAGAGATGCTGCAGCACGTTGCTGTGGGTTCCGCGGCTGGCGCAGCGACGCAGGGCCTGCATCAGTTGGCTGAAGTAGCGCGGGCCGATGCTTTGCGGGTCGTCATCGCGGCTCATGCTACCCAGCAGGCGCCCGAGGGTGCGGTAGGCCTGGGGGTTGTTGGCCATCACCAGGTATTTGTAACGCGAATGGAAGCGCACCAGCGCGCCACGGCTAAGGCCTTCGGCCAGCAGGCGCTGCCAGTCGGCGTAGGCATACACGCGGCTGATGAAGTTCTCTCGCAGCACGGCGTCGTGCAGGCGGCCTTCTTCTTCCACGGGGAGATCCGGGCGTTTCACACAGAACGCCTGGGCGTAGACGCCGCGTCCTCCCTGGAAGGCCGGGTGGCCGTTGTCCTGATAGACCTTGACCCGTTCCAGCCCGCAAGACGGTGATTTCTGCATGAAGATGTAGCCGCAGATGTCGTCGAGCTCGTCGGCCATTTGTTCGCCATACGTGCGCAGCGGGCCGGTCAGGTCCATGCCGGGGTTGCGGGTGCCGACTACTTCGGGATGTTCGGGGTTGCCTACCAGGCGGATAGGGTCACGCGGAACGCCAAGGCCGATTGCCACTTCCGGGCACACCGGCTGCCAGTCGAAATGTTGTTCCAGCTGCGTCAGGCACAGGTCGGAGGCCTTGTGGCCGCCGTTATAGCGCACGCTTTGACCCGTCAGGCAGGCGCTGATGGCGATACGCGGCTTGCTGTGGGTGGAAGGGTCGTGCATGGCTGCCTCCGGTAAACCTGTACATGACAAAAAACTTGTACAGGTTTATTCCAGCACAGCACTGAAGTTATGCAAACCATTATTTTTGTATAGCGCTGCATCATTCCAGGTGTTCGAGCAGTCGCCGTGCCGCTTCCTGGCCGCTGAGCCAGGCGCCCTCGACGCGCCCGGAAAGGCACCAGTCGCCGCACGCGTACAAGCCCTGGTCGGCATCGGCCAGCGCGCCCCATTCGTGGTTGCTGCTGGGGCGTGCATAGAGCCAGCGGTGGGCCAGGGCGAAGGTAGGTGCCGGCACCACGCAGCCGACCAGCTCGGCGAACTCCCCCCACAGCTGTTCGATCACTTCTTCCTTGGGCAGGTCGATGTGTTGCCGGCTCCAGTCAGAGGTGGCGTGCAGCACCCAGGTGTCGAGTTGTTCGTCACGGCCGGGTTTGCTGCGGTTGCGGGCCAGCCAGTCAAGCGGGTTGTCTTGCACGAAACAGCCTTGCATCGGCGTATCCAGCGGCGCCTGGAAGGCGAGGGCGACGGCCCAGGTGGGCTCCATCTGCACGCCAGCGGCCACGGCAGCCAGTTTTGGGGTGGCAGCCAGCAGCGGCGTAGCCTGTGGTGCCGGTACCGCGATCACCACGCGGCTGTAGGGGCCATGGCTGCAGCCTTCGGTGTCCTGCAGGTGCCAGTACTGTTTGCCGCGGAACACCTCGGCGATGCGGCAGCCGAAGTTCACCGTCACATCCTTGAGCAAGCCACGGGTGATGGCACTCATGCGGGGCACGCCCACCCAGCGCGTCTGCTCGTCGGGAGAGGGGGTGAGTTCGCCGTCACGGTAGTTGTACAGCTGCGGCTTCCACTGCTCGGCCCAGCCAGCGGCGACCCACTGTTGTACCTGCTCGACGAAACGCCGGTCACGGGCAGTGAAATACTGCGCGCCGAGGTCGAGCGCGCCAGCTTCGCTGCGCTTGCTGGCCATGCGACCGCCACTGCCATGGCCTTTGTCGAACAAATGCACGGATTGCCCCGCCTTCTGCAAGGCCTGGGCAGCTGACAAGCCGGCGATACCGGCCCCGATGATGGCGATAGGTACTGTCATGATGGCCTCTTCAAACCTTGCTGTAAGCAGACTACGCTGTCAGGCAAACCTGTACAATCCAGAATTTCTGTATAAGGTTATTCCGCTTTGGCGGGCAGGTTGGCCTATGTTTATCCGAGAGCGTCGGGTCAAAAAAGTGCCTTGATGTTAAAAATAGACCACCGCCGCATTCTGCGAGGACACAGCCATGCATATATTGCTGACAGGCGGCACCGGGTTGATAGGCAGGCACCTCTGCCAGCACTGGCTTGGCCAAGGCCATCGCCTGACGGTGTGGAGCCGGCGACCTGAGCAAGTGCCGAAAATGTGTGGCAGTGGTGTGCGTGGCATTGCCCGCCTGGAGCAACTGGACGCGGACGATCACCTGGATGCGGTGGTCAACCTGGCCGGCGCGCCGATTGCCGACCGGCCTTGGACGGCAGCCCGGCGTAACCTGCTGTGGGCCAGCCGCGTTACCCTGACCGAGCAGTTGCTGAGCTGGCTGGGTACCCGCGAGCAGCGACCAGACGTGCTGATCTCCGGCTCTGCGGTCGGTTGGTACGGTGATGGTGGTGAGCGCGAGCTGACCGAGGCATCACCGCCGGTGCGTGAAGATTTCGCCAGCCAGTTATGCATTGCCTGGGAGGAAACGGCCCTGCGTTCCCAGGCACAGGGCATCCGCGTGGTGCTGGTGCGAACCGGGCTGGTGCTGGCCAGCGATGGCGGCTTTTTGTCGCGGCTGCGCGTGCCCTTCAAGCTGGGGCTGGGCGGGCCTTTGGGTGATGGTCGGCAGTGGATGCCGTGGGTCCATATAGACGACCAGGTCGCCCTGATTGATTTTCTCTTGCAGCACAAGGATGCCAGCGGTCCTTATAATGCCTGCGCCCCGGAGCCGGTGCGCAACCGCGAGTTCGCCAGGCGTCTGGGGCGCACCTTGCATCGGCCGGCGTTGCTGCCGGTGCCGGCACTGCTGCTCAAGGCTGGCCTGGGCGAGCTGTCGACCTTGCTGCTGGGTGGCCAGCGGGCACGCCCGGTACGCTTGTTGGCGGCTGGCTTCACCTTCCGCTTCAACGATCTGCAATCGGCCCTGGACAACTTGTCCAGCCGCCTCTGACATAGGACGCTGCATGACCGATCACGCCCTGCTGCTGGTCAACCTGGGTTCCCCGGCCTCCACCTCGGTGGCCGATGTACGCCGTTACCTCAACCAGTTCCTCATGGACCCGTACGTGATCGACCTGCCCTGGCCGGTGCGGCGGCTACTGGTGTCGCTGATCCTGGTCAAGCGCCCGGAGCAGTCGGCGCATGCCTATGGCTCGATCTGGTGGGAGGAGGGCTCGCCGCTGGTGGTGCTGACCCGTCGTCTGCAGGCCGCCATGCTCGAACACTGGCCCCACGGCCCGGTGGAAATTGCCATGCGCTATGGCCAGCCGGCCCTGCCTGACGTGCTGGAGCGCCTGGCGGCCCAGGGTGTACGCAAGGTGACCTTGGCACCGCTTTATCCACAGTTCGCCGACAGCACGGTGACCACTGTGGTCGAGCTGGCCAGGCAGACGGTCAACGAGCGTCAGTTACCGTTGCAGATGCGCGTGCTGCAACCGTTCTACGAGCATCCGGACTACATCGAGGCGCTGGCCGCCAGCGCGCGTCCGTACCTGGAGCAGGATTACGACCACCTGTTGCTGAGCTTCCACGGCTTGCCGGAGCGGCACCTGAAGAAGCTGGACCCGACCGGCAAACACGACTTCCAGGCTGCGGACTGCTGCAAGGATGCCAGCGCCGAGATGCGTGCGGTGTGCTACCGCGGGCAGTGCCTGGCCACGGCCAAGGCCTTTGCGCAGAAGATGGGCATTCCGGATGGCAAGTGGTCGGTGTCGTTCCAGTCGCGGCTGGGGCGGGCCAAGTGGATCGAGCCCTACACCGAAGCGCGGCTGGATGAGCTGGGCAAGGCAGGGGTGAAGAAGCTGTTGGTGATGTGCCCGGCGTTCGTGGCTGACTGCATCGAGACACTGGAAGAGATCGGCATGCGTGGCAGCGAGCAGTTTGTCGAGGCCGGCGGGCGGGAGCTGGTGCTGGTGCCGTGCCTGAATGATCACCCGGAGTGGGTGAGGGTGTTGGCGGATATGTGTGAAAAGGCCTGAGTAGCTGAGGGGCCGCTTTGCGGCCCTATCGCGACACAAGGCCGCTCCTACAAGGAAATCGCGGTCCCCTGTAGGAGCGGCCTTGTGTCGCGAAAGGGCTGCGAAGCAGCCCCAAGATCTCAGGACTGCTGATCATCCAGCTTCTTGTGCTTCCAGCCATCATTGCCCGGCAAGATCAGGTTCAGGGCAATCGCCACGATGGCGCACAGGGCGATGCCTTTCAGGCCCCAGTCATCCGGGCCGTCACCGCTGCCGATCAGCACGCCGCCAATTCCGAACACCAGGGTGACCGACACGATCACCAGGTTGCGCGCTTCGGCCAGGTCGATCTTGTGGCGGATCATGGTGTTCATGCCCACCGCCGCGATCGAGCCGAACAGCAGGCACAGAATGCCGCCCATCACCGGCACCGGGATGCTTTGCAGCAGCGCGCCGAACTTGCCGATGAACGCCAAGGTGATGGCGAAGACCGCCGCCCAGGTCATGATCTTCGGGTTGTAGTTCTTGGTCAGCATCACCGCGCCGGTCACTTCGGCATAAGTGGTGTTGGGCGGGCCGCCAAACAGACCGGCTGCCGTGGTAGCCAGGCCGTCACCTAGCAGGGTGCGGTGCAGGCCAGGCTTTTTCAGGTAGTCACGGCCGGTCACGCTGCCCACTGCGATCACCCCGCCAATGTGCTCGATCGCCGGAGCCAGGGCTACCGGAACGATGAACAGGATGGCCTGCCAGTTGAACGCCGGTGCGGTGAAGTTGGGAATCTCCAGCCACGGTGCAGCAGCGATCTTGGCGGTATCGACCACGCCAAAGGCGAACGACAGGGCAAAGCCCACCAGCACGCCGGAGATGATTGGTACCAGGCGGAAAATGCCTTTGCCGAACACGGCGACGATCAGTGTTGTCAGCAGGGCTGGCATGGAGATCATCATGGCGGTCTTGTACGGCATCAGTGCTGCGCCGTCCCCGCCTTTGCCCATTGCCATGTTGGCAGCAATCGGTGCCATGGCCAGGCCGATGGAGATGATCACCGGGCCGATCACCACCGGCGGCAGCATGCGGTCGATGAACCCGGTGCCTTTGATTTTCACCATAAGGCCCATGAAGGTGTACACGAAGCCTGCGGCCATCACGCCGCCCATGGTCTCGGCCAGGCCGAACTGGCCTTTGGCGAGGATGATCGGGGTGATGAAGGCAAAGCTGGAGGCCAGGAACACCGGTACCTGGCGGCCGGTGACCAGCTGGAACAGCAGGGTGCCGATGCCGGCGGTGAACAGCGCGACGTTCGGGTCGAGGCCGGTGATCAATGGCATCAGCACCAGCGCGCCGAATGCCACGAAGAGCATCTGCGCGCCCGAAACGACCTGGCGCCAGAGCGGGTCGTTGAAGCCGTCCTGCATGGTCAGGCGTCCTTTTGCTTGGTGCCGAAGATCTTGTCACCGGCATCGCCCAGGCCCGGCACGATGTAGCCGTGTTCGTTCAGACGCTGGTCGATGGAGGCGGTGTAGATCTGCACATCCGGGTGGGCTTTTTCCACCACTTCGATGCCTTCTGGCGCGGCAACCAGCACCATGGCGCGAATCTCTTTGCAGCCGGCCTTTTTCAGCAGGTCGATGGTGGCGACCATCGAGCCGCCGGTGGCCAGCATCGGGTCGATGATCAGGGCCAGGCGCTGGTTGATATCCGGCGCGAGTTTTTCCAGGTAGGTGTGGGCTTCCAGGGTTTCTTCGTTGCGGGCAACCCCGACGGCGCTCACCTTGGCGCCCGGGATCAGGCTGAGCACGCCGTCGAGCATGCCGATGCCGGCGCGCAGGATAGGCACCACGGTGATTTTCTTGCCGGCGATTTTTTCAACTTGAACCTTGCCACACCAGCCGTCGATCTCGTAGGTTTCGAGTGGCAGGTCCTGGGTGGCTTCGTAGGTCAGGAGCGCGCCGACTTCCTGGGCGAGTTCGCGAAAATTCTTGGTGCTGATATCGGCACGGCGCATCAGGCCGAGCTTGTGGCGGATCAGCGGATGGCGGATCTCACGAGTGGGCATAGGGGGGCTCCGAAAGGCGGGCAAAAAAACCGCGCTAGATTAATCTATTCAGCCTGTGCTGTCGTCTGGTCATTCTGGACGTTAGTCCATAAATGCTTGATCTGTGACGAGCGGATGCGTACCTTTGCCCGCTTTTCCAAAATGCACCCCCCGGAGAGCGCCATGTCCGCCGATCTCGAGCATATCCGTCAAGTCATGCGTGAAGCTGACTGCCTGTACAACGAAGCCGAAGTCGAAGCGGCCATCGCCAACGTCGGCGAGCAGATCTGTAAAGACCTGCACGACAAGAACCCGGTGGTGTTCTGCGTGATGAACGGCGGCCTGATCTTCGCCGGCAAACTGCTCACTCACCTGCAGTTCCCGCTGGAAGCGTCGTACCTGCACGCTACCCGCTACCGCAACCAGACCAGCGGCGGTGAGTTGTTCTGGAAGGCCAAACCGGAAGTGTCGTTCATCGACCGTGACGTGCTGATCGTCGATGACATCCTCGACGAAGGCCACACCCTCAGCGCCATCATCGAGTTCTGCAAGCATGCCGGCGCGCGCTCGGTGCACACTGCAGTACTGATCGACAAGGACCACGACCGCAAGGCCAGCCCGGACCTCAAGGCCAACTACGTGGGCCTGCCGTGCGTCGACCGCTACATCTTCGGCTACGGCATGGACTACAAAGGCTACTGGCGCAACGCCAACGGCATCTTCGCCGTCAAGGGGCTGTGACCATGCGCCAGCCTGCGTTCATCGACCAATCGCTGTTCGCCGGGCTGGCCGAAAAGGCTGCCGCCAACCCGCGCGGGCGGCAGCATCACAACTTCCATGAGATGGAAGAGCCTTGCCACCGCATGGCGGTGGGGCTGCAGCCGAATACCTACATTCCGCCGCACCGCCACCTGAGCGACGACAAGGCTGAAGCCCTGATCGTGCTCAAGGGCCGCCTCGGCCTGCTGATCTTCGATGAGCAGGGCGTGGTAACCGCCAAGCGGGTGCTGCAGGCGGGCGGCGACTGCCAGGGAGTGGACCTGCCACCCGGCACCTACCATGGGTTGGTGGTGCTGGAGCCAGACAGCATGCTGTTCGAATGCAAGGCCGGCCCTTATCGGCCAGTGGGCGAGGGCGAGCATGCGCACTGGGCGCCGCGTGAAGGCGAAGAGGGTGTCGCCGCGTATCAGGCCTGGATGCGCGCGCAGTTCGATTGATAGTGCCTGCACACGGCATGCTAGAGTGCTCTTTCATACAAGGAGCCTCACATGCGTGCGATTCTTCCCCTCCTGCTGGCAGTCAGCCTGCCACTCGCCGCCGCACCGCTGCACAGTCAGTTCCTGCCACCTGACGACCTGTCTTTACGCCAGGAGGCGCCGACCGGCCAGCAATTGCTGCAAGTGACCGACTACTCCGTGGTGGTGGGGGCCCAGCGCCAGTCCGATCAGCAGCCGATCCCGATCACGTCGTCGTTGCAGGTGCGCCTGAAAGGCAAGCCGCTGAGCAAGGGCGCGACCATTGCCCAGGTGCTGCTGACGTTCGACGGTGAGGCGGCCAAGAGCCTGAAGAAACCCGTGTATGACGAAAAAACCCGCACCCTGAGCCTGAATTACCCGGTCAGCGACTATCGGGTGATCATGGACCTGCTGCGCAACGAAACGCTCTACGTGCAGTTTCTGACCTATGGCAACGGCCATATCTGGGCCGACCTGCACACCGGTACCGTACGTACGCGTTGAGGCACGCGGCCTGCGGGGGGTACACTGCCGGCCTTCGAAATTCCGTGATGGTCCAGTTGGAGTCGGCAATGCGTAAAGACAAGAAACAGGTAATCGGTGACGAAATCAGCGACGACTACATCAAGTCGTTCCTTCAGTTCGAGCCGGCCGATGGCGTGACCTCGCCGTCGCTGCACAAGCTGGTCAAGGCCTACCGTGGCCTGCGCATCGATGACTTCGAGCGCTTTGTCGGCTTCTTCGTCGAAGCGGGCCTGGACCTGGATGGCAAGGACGAGCATGGCAAGACCTTCGTCGAGCAGATTGCCGACCAGCGCAATGCGCCGGAGTACATCGAGATCATCGATAACGCCCGCGGTTGATAACGGCCCAGGCACAAAAAAACGCCCCGAGGGGCGTTTTTTCGTTTCAGGCCGGCTTAAGCGTAATGCTTGGCTGCCGGGCTGCTTTCCACCAGGTCCAGCGCCACGTCGTTGTCGGCACTGATCTTGTGGTACAGCGCGGCATCGGTCGCCAGCGTCTTCTCGCGCGCCGGGAAGATTTCCTTGAGCTTGGCAGCCCAGGCACCTTTGGCCTGCTCGGGGAAGCAGCGCTCGATCAGTTCCAGCATGATCGACACGGTCACCGAAGCACCTGGCGATGCGCCGAGCAGTGCGGCCAGGCTGCCGTCCTGGGCCGAGACCAGCTCGGTACCAAACTGCAGCACGCCGCCTTTTTTCGGGTCTTTCTTGATGATCTGCACGCGCTGACCAGCCACTTCCAGGCGCCAGTCTTCGGCCTTGGCCTGCGGGTAGAAGCGACGCAGGGCTTCCAGGCGCTGCTCCATCGACTGCATCACTTCGCTGACCAGGTACTTGGTCAGGTCCATGTTGTCGCGGGCCACGGCCAGCATCGGGCCGATGTTGCCCATGCGCACCGACAGCGGCAGGTCCATCAGCGAACCGTGCTTGAGGAACTTGGTGGTGAAGCCAGCGTACGGGCCGAACAGCAGCGAAGTCTTGCCGTCCACAACGCGGGTGTCCAGGTGCGGCACCGACATCGGCGGGGCGCCTACGGCGGCCTGGCTGTAGACCTTGGCCTGGTGCTGCTTGACGATTTCCGGGTTGTCGCAACGCAGCCACTGGCCGCTGACCGGGAAGCCGCCGAAGCCTTTGCTTTCCGGGATGCCCGACAGCTGCAGCAGCGGCAGGGCCGCGCCACCGGCGCCGAGGAAGACGAAGCGGGCGTCGACTTCACGGCTGCCGCCGCTGTTGACGTCCTTGATGCTCACGGTCCAGCCGCTGCCGTTACGGCGCAGGCCGACGACCTTCTTGCTGTACTTGACCTGCGCGTCCTGCGAGTCGCCCAGCAGCTTGAGCAGCTTGTTGGTCAGGGCGCCGAAGTTGACGTCGGTGCCTTTGGCCACGCGGGTAGCGGCGATGTGCTGGTCGGCCGGGCGGCCAGGCATCATCAGCGGCATCCAGTCGTTCATCACGGCCTTGTCTTCGGTGTATTCCATGTCGGCGAAGGCATGGTGCTGCTTGAGCAGCTCGAAGCGCTTCTTGAGGAAGGAAACACCCTTGTCACCTTCGACGTAGCTCAGGTGCGGGACAGGGTTGATGAACGCACGTGCCGAGCCGAAGTTGCCCTTCTTGCTCAGGTAAGCCCAGAACTGGCGCGAAACCTCGAACTGGGTGTTGATGTGCACGGCCTTCTTGATGTCGATGCTGCCATCGGCGGCCTGGGGCGTGTAGTTAAGCTCGCACAGACCGGCGTGGCCGGTGCCTGCGTTGTTCCAGGGGTTGGAGCTTTCCGCGGCTCCGGAGTCCATCGCCTCGACGACCTCAAGCTTCAGGGTCGGGTCGAGCTCCTTGAGCAGTACGGCCAGGGTGGCACTCATGATGCCCGCGCCTACCAGTACCACATCAACCGATTCGTTCTGCGCCATTTAACGCGTCTCCACAATCTACAGCTACCTAATTGACAGCATAGGACCTGGGTTCGCCAGGGTCGCCATGTCCGACTTTTCGCAGTTCTTGCAACTTCCGCGGACACCGCCAATCAGTCTTCGGGTTCGGGTATTGAACGCCGTTTGCCACAGCTGCGGCAATTCGACTTATGGTCAAGGTGTCGTGCGTGCGTTATGGAACGGTTCAGACACTCATACGGGATGAGCGCATTTGCCGCCTGTTCAGGGCTGTTCGGGACACATCTGCCGCTTTTGCACATGCCAGACTGTTCATTTGCTCGCCACACTCTTGTGAAGTTGTGAAAACCGTTTTTTCACGCTCTTTTGGAGACGTGAACCTCAAAGGGGGACTGCGCGATGGCAACCCGCAGGTTCATGCAGTGTGAAGGGCCGGAAAAGCAGGCACGACAGCCGATGCAAGACCTGAGTGGAAGGCTCTCTGTGGGCGAAGCGGTGAAGTTGCCGGGGTCAATCGGCGAGTGCGGGGCCCGATCAGGAGACGTCCTTATAATCGGGGGGAGATTATAGCGATGTCGCGGGCAGAAATGTCGCCATTCGTGGTTTTTATTGCAGCGTTTGTCAGACCGCGAGGATGCGCTGATGCCAGCGGCGGCTTGCGCGGGCGCAAACCCGGGCGTCGGCAGGCAGTTCGCGGCCCAGCCAGGCCAGCTGGATTTCACCGATTTGGACCCAGCCGCTGCCGCTGGGTGCCTGGCTGCATTGCTTGAAGGCCACGCATTTGCCGTGGGCATCGAGGCGAGCATAGGCGTTGTGGCGCGGGCGTTGGAAGAGCAGCGTCCAGAGCGAGGCCATGGCGGGGAGTCCTTTGCGTGAGGGCTTGGCGCAAGGATAACGGCGTGGCCATGAAACGATTGTGACAAGCGGGCCGGACCGATGACTGGTCGATGCGTGCCTAGGTATACTGTGCGCCTTAGCCGCATTTTCTGGAGAAACGCGCATGTTGCAACGTCTGTTGTTCGGTTTGATCGCCGTGGCCAGCCTCAGCCTGGTCGGTTGTGCCCACAGCCCGCAACAACTCAACCCGCAACCCACGCTCAAGGCCCAGCTCACACCGGTCGGCCATGGCCAGCCGGTGGTGGTCCGGGTGGTTGACGGCCGGGCTTCGCAGTCCCTGGGTACCCGTGGTGGCATGTACCCCGAAACCAGCACCATCAGCGTCAGCGGTAACGACGTGGTGCCCAAGCTGCAAGCCCAGGCCGAAGCTGCCGTGCGCCTGCTCGGTTTCACCCCGACGCCAAATGCCTATAACGCACCGCAGCTGACCGTGACCCTGGCCGAGCTGAAATACCAGTCGCCCAAAGACAACCTGTACGTGACCGAAGCTACCATCGGCGCCACCTTCCGTGCCGACGTGCGCAACGGCGGCCGCAGCTACAGCGGCCGTTACGGTGCTTCGCTGGACCAGCGTTTCGGCATGGCGCCGAACCAGGACACCAACACCCAGTTGGTGGGCGATGTGCTGAGCGATGCCCTGACTCGTATGTTCAAGGACCCGACCATCGGGCAGGTGCTGGGGCAGTAAGCCTTCAGCAATAAAAGAAAACCCGCTGCCTGGGCTCCATGCAGCGGGTTTTTTGTTGTCTGCGCGGGCCTGTTCTGATGACGAGCTCATGGCAGATGAAATTTAATGACACTTTGTCGCCCCAATCGGGTGGCGAACAGCGACTTGGGTAGAATGCGGGCCTTTGTTGCTGCTCACATCGAGGTCGCGTGATGTCCTTGCAAGTGCTCTGGGGGTTCCTGGTCGCCCATCCCGCCAAATGGATCAACCTGCTGGCGCTATTGCTGACCTGCCCGGGCGGGTTGCTGCTGCACAGTGCACGGCGGCGTGATGCCGAGACCCGTGAATACATGGCGGTGGATGAGGGTGTGGTGGATGCATTCGACCTTCGAGTGCCGAAGTACTTCTATATCCTCGGTTTCTCGTGCCTGGCGATGGCGCTGCTGCTGTCCTGGTTCAGCACCTGGGTCTGAGAATCTGGGGCTGCCAAAGCAGCCCCGGCAATCTTTCAGGCTACAGGTGCCTGTTGCCTGACCTGGTACTGGTTACGCACCGGCGTTGCATACTGCAACACCAGGTACGGCTGCTGCTCTTCAGGGCAGGCATCCAGCCGGCGCTGCCATTCTTCCTTGGCCTTGGCCAGTTCATCGGCCGGGAACACCTTCTCGGCACTCGGCACTTGCAGGGTATCGTCCTTGCCGTCCCACATCGCATACGCCAGGTAATGCACCGGGAACAGCCGGTAGCCACCCAGGATCTGCCGGTCGATTTCCGCCGCCAGCTGCTTGGTGTCCTCGTGGTATTCGGTCACCGGTGGTGCGAAGTTGATGTGCACCCGGCCTTTGTACCCGGTAATGCCTTTGGCGATGCTGTTGTCATCCTCGCCAGGCGCCTTGGTGTAGGTACCAGTGGTGGCGCGGATGTACAGCTCGCGGGCCTTGGCCTGGTCGCACGGGTCGTATTCGTAGCTGATCGAAACGGGTATCAGGTTCAGGCTCTGGATCACCGCACCGAACGGCTCGTCCTTGCGGCTCATGTGGAACATCTTGAGGATCGCCGAGTCGGTACGGTCGTCACCGTCCTTGGCCCGCCCTTCGGCCTGGGCGATCCAGATCGAGGTGGCATCGTTGCGGATCGAGTGGTTGATGTAGGCCGAGAGTAGCTGGTAAGCCGCCAACTTCTCGCGGCGCCCGCTGATCGAACGGTGCACGATGAAGCTTTTATTCAGGCGCATCATGTCGCTGACAAAGGGCTTTTGCAGCAGGTTGTCACCAATGGCGATGCGCGGCGTGGGCAGGCCGGCGTGGTACACCGCATAGTTGACGAAGGCGGGGTCCATGACGATGTCACGGTGGTTGGCCAGGAACAGGTAGGCAGTGCCGGCCTTGAGCTGTTCCACGCCCGAATAGGTGACGCCGTCGGTGGCACGGTCGATAGTCTGGTCGACGTAGTACTCGACTTTGTCCTGCAAGGTGGAAACGCAGGTGACGCCGGCGAATTCCTTGCGCAGGCGGCGGGCAATCAGCGGTTTGAGCAACCAGCCGAGAGCACCGGCCGCACGCGGGAAGCGGAAGTGGGTGAGGATATCGAGGAATGCCGGGTCGCTGAGCAGGCGTGCCAGAACGGCAGGGACCTCAGCGTCGTCGTACGGTCGGATGGCATCGAATTCGCCCATCATGCTCTCTTGTTGGAAACGGCTAGGGTAATAAGGTAGGGGCGGGCTCCGAAAAACGGCTCGGACACACACTGGCCCTGTAAACAGACCGGCAATTATACGCATAAGTCACCCCGGAGGCCGCGATGCTGGAAACTGCGATCTACGATTGCCCTTATTGTGGCGAAGAAGTCGAAACCACGGTGGACCTGTCCGGCGGCGATCAGGAGTACTTCGAGGACTGCCAGGTATGCTGCAAGCCTATCCGCTTCGTGCTGCAGGTTCATGGCGAGGAGTGGATGCTGGATGTCTACGGTGAGAACGACTGATGCGGCGGATCTATGAACCGGAAAACCTGCTCGAAGCCGAAATGCTGATCGGGATGCTGGCCAGCGAGGGTGTCGACGTGCAACTGGTGGGCCGTGACCTGATGGGCGGTGTGGGCGAGTTGCCGATGCAAGGCTTGCTGGGGCTTGCGGTAGCGGATGAGCAGGCCGAGTACGCACGGCGGCTGATCGATGCGTACAATGATGCCCAGCCACTGGTTGGCGACGAACCGGAGAGTTTCCCCGGTACCTTGATCTGCTAGGTTCTGAATTCGCCCATGTGTGGACGTTACGCCCTGTTTCGCTGGCCCCAGGCGCTGGCCAGCCTGCCTGGTTTTCCTGAAGGCCAGCCGGCCCAATGGAACATTGCTCCCGGTGCCACGGTGCTGATCCAGCGCCAGCTCGACGGCCAGCAGCAACTGGCCAAGGCGCGCTGGGGGCTGACCCCGGCCTGGCTTACCGACCTGTCCCGCACCCCCGCCCATGCCCGCGCTGAAACGCTGGCCGAGCAACCCATGTTCCGCGAGGCGTTTCGCCAGCGCCGCTGCCTGATGCCGGCCAACGGCTTTTACGAATGGCGTGGCAGCGTGCGTAAACGCCCGTACTGGTTGACCCCGGGGGAGGGCTCGTCGCTGTACTTTGCGGCGGTGTGGGAGGCCTATCCCGTGCAGGATCAGGTGTGGCTTAGCTGTGCGGTGGTGACCCAGGCGGCCATGAACCAGCGTCGACCGCTGATACTGGATGAGGCGGGGCAGGCGGCCTGGCTCGACCCGGATACGCCGATTACCCGCCTGCACGAGTTGCTGGCCAGCCCTGCGGCACAGCTGCGCGAGCGGGCCCTGGCCAATTTCGTCAATGACCCGAAGCTGGATGCGCCGGAGTGCCTGACCCCAGCCTGATGCGCTGGTCGATAAAATCTTCCCTGCGGCTATGGCAGCCACAGGCGAGTCGGCCTAGGATACGCCGCATGTGGATAGGGAGTGTTTTCATGCGTAAGTCTTTTGTTGTCAGCCTGTTGAGTGCTGGCATCCTGCTGGCCGGCTGCCAGGCGGTGAACACCACCAGCGGCGGTGCGGTCGGCGTACAGCGCCAGCAGTACATGTTCAGCATGCTTTCGACCGATGAGGTCAACCAGATGTACGCCCAGTCGTACCAGCAGACCTTGGGCGAAGCATCGAGCAAGGGTGTGCTCGACAAGTCCAGCGCCGATGCCAAACGCGTGCAGGTCATCGCCAACCGCCTGATCGCCCAGGCGCCCAAGTTCCGCCCGGATGCCGCGCAGTGGAACTGGGAAGTCAACGTGATCAAGAGCGACGAACTGAATGCCAACTGCGGCCCGGGCGGCAAGATCATCGTCTACACCGGGCTGATCGATCAGCTCAAGCTCACCGATGCGGAAATTGCCGCCGTGGTGGGGCATGAAATTGCCCACGCCCTGCGTGAGCACAGCCGCGAGGCGATGTCCAAGGCCTATGGCGTGCAAATGGCCCGCCAGGGTGCCGGTGCCCTCTTGGGCCTGGGCGAGGGCAGCATGGCCATGGCCGATGCCGTGGTGAACTACTCCATGACCCTGCCCAACAGCCGGGCCAACGAGAACGAAGCCGACCTGATCGGCCTGGAGCTGTCGGCCCGTGCGGGTTATGACCCGAATGCCGCGATCACCTTGTGGAACAAGATGAGCAAGGCTTCCGAAGGCGCGCCGCCAGAGTTCATGAGCACTCACCCGGCTTCTGAAAGCCGTATCGCTTCGTTGCAGGCGGCGATTCCGAAAGTGATGCCGTTGTATCAGGCAGCGGCCAAGCAGTAAGGCTGCAAGGGGCCGCAGAGCGGCCCCATCAGCATTTAGCCGATCCAGCCACTGGCCTTCATCGCCGAATAGACGGCCACGATCGCCAGCACGAAGAACGCCGTGGCCGCCAGGCGACGAATCAGCGTCAGTGGCAGCTTGTCTGCCGCGAAGTTACCCGCCAGAACCACCGGCACGTTGGCAATCAGCATGCCCAGCGTGGTACCGATAATCACCATGATCAGGTGCGGATACTGCGCAGCCAGCATCACGGTTGCAACCTGGGTCTTGTCACCGATTTCGGCCAGGAAGAACGCGATCAGCGTGGTCAGGAACGGCCCGAAGCGACGTGCCGGGTTTTCGTCGTCATCCATCTTGTCCGGTACCAGTGTCCACAGCGCGGTGGCGGCAAAGCTCGCGGCCAGGATCCAGTGCAGGGCCGAGTCGCTGAAGAAGCTGCCGAACCACGCGCCCACGGCACCGGCCGCAGCATGGTTGGCCAGGGTGGCGGCGATGATGCCGGCGATGATCGGCCAAGGCTTGCGGAAGCGGGCAGCAAGAATGAGTGCGAGCAGTTGCGTCTTGTCGCCGATTTCGGCCAACGCAACGATAGCGGTGGGGACCAACAGAGATTCCAGCATCAGGATTCCTACGGGGGCGGGTCGACACGGCTATGACACGTACAGCCTCCCCGCCCCGGGTAAGGTGTGCGTGTCATAGGTCTTGTCAAACCCTGGATCCGTCTACGCGGATCTCTCCATGCAGGCTGGCATGGTGGGTCGCACGCGCCATGGTCTGTGGACCAAGTATGTTGACGCGTACCGGGCGAGCAGTGCGCTCGCGGGAGACTACTCCCCTAGGACGGTGCGGATTCTGCCTAGGCAAAACGCTTTCGGCAAGCGCTGTTTTTTATCCGTGGGTTGCCTGGTAGATACGGAAGCCGTCGGCCTCGTCGCGTACCTGGCAGTTACCCAATGCCCCTTCGATCAGCGGTTGGTAGCGAAGGAAGCTGTTGGCGACCAAGCGCATTTCGCCACCTTTTCGCAGATGAACGGCAGATTTTTTCAGCAAGTTCTCCGAGGCCTGGTAATTGGTGTGCACCCCGGTATGGAACGGCGGATTGCTCAGAATCAGGCTCAGTTCGGCAGGTGCCGCATCAATCCCATCACCGCTGATCACCTCCCCCTCCAGGCCGTTGGCAGCCAGCGTCAGACGACTGGCCTCTACCGCGAAGGCGTCCACATCCAGCAGCGTTACCCGGCTTTGTGGATAACGGCGCTTGACCGTGGCGCCCAATATCCCTGCGCCGCAGCCGAAGTCCAGCACATGGCCGCCTGGCAGGCCGTCGAGGTGCTTGAGCAGCAGGGCAGTGCCGCGGTCGAGGCGGCCGTGGCTGAATACGCCCGGCAGGCTGACCACCTGCAAGGGGCCGTCTTCCAGCGCCAGCTCGAAGTGCTCGGCCAGGCTTGCCAGCGGCTTCGCCTCGGGTGCGTGCTCGATGGTCACTTGCCACAGCTGGCAGTGGCGGGCGCTGTCGAGCTTGCGCGGTTTGCCAAAGGCTTGCAGCTGCTTGGCCGCACCTTCGATGCCGCCGCGTTTTTCGCCGACCAGGTACAGCTCACGGCCGGCCAGGCGCGATGCCAGGGCATTCAACAGGTAGGCCGCCAGCTCACGGGACTTGGGCAGGAACAGCACGGCGCTGTCGAATGCCATTTCAGGCGGCTCGACTCCGTAATGGCTGCGGCCGGCGAAGCGGCTGTCGAGCATGGCCTGGTCGCCGGCGTGCCAAGTCCAGGCCTTGGCCTGTGGCAAGTGGGCGAGCAGGCCGTCGGCGGGGGCGCCAGCGATCAGCAGCGGCCCCTGGAACAGCTCTGCCTGGCGGAGCAACACTTCACTGCGCGGGTCCATGGACGACGCCTCCTGGAAAAAAGTGGCGCAGTGTAGCAGAGGCGGGCGCCGGGCTCAGCTGACCACGCGGCGTGGCTGCCCGGCGAAGAAGGCCTGAGCGTTCTCGCTGAGCTGGCCGACGATACGCTGGCGCGACTCTACCGCACCCCAGGCGCTGTGCGGGGTGATGATCAGGCGCGGGATGCCCGGTTCGAGCAGCGGATTGCCGTTGACCGGCGGCTCCACACTCAACACATCGGTGGCCGCGCCGCCCAAGTGGCCCTTGCGCAGGGCGTCGGCCAACGCCTGTTCGTCGATCAGGCCGCCACGGGCAGTGTTGACCACCAGCGCACTGGGCTTGAGCAGGGCCAGTTCGCGGGCACCGAGCATATGCCGGGTGTGCTCGTTCAGTGGGCAATGCAGCGTCAAGGCGTCCACTTGCGGCAGTAGTTCGTCCAGTGGCAGCCGGTCGTCACGTTCCGGGCGGCCGGGAATCTGCCCGCTCAGTACCCGCATGCCAAAGGCCTCGGCCAGCCGCGCCACCGCGCCGCCGAGCTCGCCGTGACCGAGCAGGCCGAGGGTTTTGCCCTCCAGCTCGATGATGGGGAAGTCCAGCAGGCAGAACTGGCTGGCCTTGGCCCATTGGCCGTCGGCTACTGCCTGGTTGTAGTCGCACAGGCGGGTGGCCAGGGCCAGCAGCAGGGCGAGGGTGTGCTGTGCGACGGACGGCGTGCCGTAACCCTGGCAGTTGCAGACGGTAATGCCTTGGGCGCGCGCCGCTGCCAGGTCGACATTGTTGGTGCCGGTGGCGGCCACCAGAATCAGCTTGAGCTGCGGGTTGGCGGCCAGGGTGGGGGCGTCGAGCATGACCTTGTTGCTGACCACTGCGACCGCGCCTTGCAGGCGCTCTGCCACCTGGTCGGGACGGGTGGCGGCGAACAGCTCGAATTCATCGAACTGCTGCTTCAGGGGCGAGAGGTCGAGGTCGCCAAGGTCCAGGGACTGGTGATCAAGAAACACGGCGCGACGCGGGCTGGGCATGGGGGGCTCCGGTGGCAGGGCGGGGTATTGGTGTTATGGCCATTCGCGGGCACGCCCGCGTCTACAGGCGCAGTGTCTAGCCCGGGGTTACCGCCCGTCAACGCCTGCCACTCATACCTTTGGCTCGCAAATCATTCCTTCGGCTGATTTAGCCGTCACATTGCCGCACTACAGTAGTTGTCAGACTTGTCCGGCTCGCTTTTCAGAAAAGGGATACCCATGTTGCAGACCCGCATCATCAAGCCCGCCGAGGGCGCCTACGCCTACCCACTGCTGATCAAGCGCCTGCTGATGTCCGGTAGCCGCTATGAAAAGACCCGTGAAATCATCTATCGCGACCAGTTGCGGCTGACGTATCCACAGCTCAACGAACGTATCGCGCGCCTGGCCAATGTGCTGACCGAGGCCGGGGTAAAGGCCGGTGACACCGTGGCGGTAATGGATTGGGACAGCCACCGCTACCTGGAATGCATGTTCGCCATCCCGATGATCGGCGCCGTGGTGCACACCATCAACGTGCGCCTGTCGCCCGAGCAGATCCTCTACACCATGAACCACGCCGAAGACCGCGTGGTGCTGGTCAACAGTGATTTCGTCGGCCTCTACCAGGGTATTGCCGGGCAGCTGACCACCGTCGACAAGACCCTGCTGCTGACCGATGGCCCGGACAAGACCGCCGAGCTACCCAACCTGGTGGGCGAATACGAGCAATTGCTGGCCGCTGCCAGCCCGCACTACGATTTCCCCGACTTCGATGAAAATTCGGTGGCCACCACCTTCTACACCACCGGCACCACCGGCAACCCCAAGGGTGTGTATTTCACCCACCGGCAACTGGTGCTGCACACGCTGGCCGAGGCTTCGGTCACCGGCAGTATCGACAGCGTGCGCCTGCTGGGCAGCAACGATGTGTACATGCCCATTACTCCGATGTTCCATGTGCATGCCTGGGGCATCCCCTACGCCGCCACCATGCTCGGCATGAAGCAGGTGTACCCCGGGCGCTATGAGCCAGACATGCTGGTCAAGCTGTGGCGCGAGGAGAAGGTCACGTTCTCTCATTGCGTACCGACCATTCTGCAGATGCTGCTCAACTGCCCGACCTCGCAGGGCCAGGACTTCGGCGGCTGGAAGATCATCATCGGCGGCAGCGCGCTCAACCGCTCGTTGTACCAGGCAGCCCTGGCCCGGGGTATTCAGCTAACTGCAGCGTACGGCATGTCCGAGACCTGCCCGCTGATATCCGCCGCGCACCTGAACGACGAACTGCAGGCCGGTAGCGAAGACGAGCGCATCACCTACCGCATCAAGGCCGGCGTGCCGGTGCCACTGGTCGAGGCGGCGATTGTCGATGGCGACGGCAACTTCCTTCCTTCCGATGGCGAGACCCAGGGCGAGTTGGTGCTGCGTGCGCCGTGGCTGACCATGGGTTATTTCAAAGAGCCGGAAAAGAGCGAGGAGCTGTGGCAGGGCGGCTGGCTCCACACCGGTGACGTCGCCACCCTCGACGGCATGGGCTATATCGACATTCGTGATCGTATCAAGGATGTGATCAAGACCGGTGGCGAGTGGATCTCCTCACTCGATCTGGAAGACCTGATCAGCCGCCACCCAGCCGTACGTGAAGTGGCGGTGGTCGGGGTGGCCGACCCGCAGTGGGGCGAGCGCCCGTTTGCCCTGCTGGTGGTGCGCGACGGCCAGGCCATCGATGCCAAGGCGCTCAAGGAACACCTCAAGCCGTTCGTCGAGCAAGGGCACATCAACAAGTGGGCGATTCCCAGCCAGATCGCCGTTGTTACTGAAGTTCCCAAGACCAGTGTCGGCAAGCTCGACAAGAAACGCATCCGCCAGGACATCGTCCAGTGGCAAGCCAGCAACAGCGCTTTCCTTTCCACGCTGTAACCGCCGTGCGGGTCGCGAACGCCAGAACGCGACCCGCACGCTAGAGGCCTTCACGCCTTGCCAAACGGCTGAAATGCGCCATCCTTTAGCACTGCCAGCCCGCAACCGGGACAACAGTGCAGCGAGTTGGCGGCATGGAGCGCAAATCACACTTTAGAGGGATCAAGCGCCTGTGCCTTGCTGGCTATAGTCGGGGCCAGGGGATTTTCAGGAATGGGGGAGGGCGACACGCGCAAGCCGTGTCGTCGCAGGTGCAAACCTGCAAACCGGTCGCTCGGGCCGTTCTTGAAAGGACTCACTGCCATAACAAAAAAGTACATGGAGTAGCGTCGATGAAATCTGCAAACCTGTTCTGGCGCCGGGCCAAGTTGCCCCTGGCCGTCAGCCTTGCTTCCACGCTCGCAAGTCCTGCTTTCGCTGTCAGCTTCAACATTGGTGAAATCGAAGGCCAGTTCGACTCCTCGCTCTCCATCGGCGCCAGCTGGTCGACGGCCAACCCCAACAAGAACCTGATCGGTGTCAACAACGGCGGCAAGGGCCTGTCGCAGACCTCCGACGATGGCCACCTGAACTTCAAGAAGGGCGAAACCTTCTCCAAGATCTTCAAGGGCATCCATGACCTGGAGCTCAAGTACGGCGATACCGGTGTGTTCGTGCGCGGCAAGTACTGGTACGACTTCGAACTGAAGGACGAAAGCCGTGAGTTCAAGGACATCAGTGACTCCAACCGCAAGGAGGGCGCCAAGTCGTCTGGCGCCGAACTGCTCGATGCCTTTGTGTACCACAACTACTCCATCGGCGATCAGCCAGGCTCGGTGCGCCTGGGCAAGCAGGTGGTGAGTTGGGGCGAAAGTACCTTCATCGGCGGCGGCATCAACTCGATCAACCCCATCGACGTATCGGCGTTCCGGCGCCCAGGGGCCGAAATCAAGGAAGGCCTGATTCCGGTCAACATGTTCTATGTGTCGCAAAGCCTGACCGACAACCTTTCGGCCGAGGCCTTCTACCAGATCGAATGGGACCAGACGGTCGTCGACAACTGCGGCACCTTCTTCTCGCAACCGGACATCATTGCTGACGGTTGCAGTGACAACCTGCGGGTGTTGGCCAGCAGCCGGGTTCTGGGCCTCCAGCCGCCCGCAGTCCAGGGCCTGCTCGCTGCTACCGGCGTAAACTACAACGAAGAAGGCGTGCTGGTACGCCGCAGCGCAGATCGCGATGCGCGGGACAGCGGCCAGTTTGGCGTTGCGTTCCGCTATATGTTCGAGCCGCTGGACACTGAGTTCGGTGCGTACTTCATGAACTATCACAGCCGTGCACCGATCTTCAGTGCCACCGGTGCTTCGCAGGCTGTGTTCGATCGGGTCGCAGCGTTGCCGTCCGCATTGCGCCCACTTATCGTTGCGGGTAACTCGCAGTACTTCGTTGAATATCCGGAAGACATTCGCCTCTATGGCTTGAGCTTCTCTACCACGCTGCCTACCGGTACAGCTTGGAGCGGTGAGCTCAGTTATCGCCCTAATGCGCCAGTTCAACTGAACTCAACCGACATTCTGTTTGCTGGCGTCACGCCGCTGGAGGAGTACAGCAATGCCTCGGTGCTCCAGGGTACTGCTGGGCAAGACCTGCACGGCTACCGTCGCAAGGAGATCACTCAGTTCCAGACAACTTTCACCCACTTCTTCGACCAAGTGATGGGCGCCAGCCGTCTTACGGTGGTGGGCGAAGTCGGCGTCACCCACGTTGGTGGCCTGGAAAGCACCAGCAAGGCACGCTATGGCCGTGACCCGGTGTATGGCCCTGGCGAGCTGCCCGGCGACATGTGTACTGCGCTCAACCGCACCACCATCGGCGGTTCAGGCCTGGGTAGCTCCACCGCCAACCTGTCGCGCAACTGCAACAGTGACGGCTTCACCACCAGCACCTCCTGGGGCTACCGCGCCCGCGCCATCTGGGACTACAACGACGTGTTCGCCGGGGTCAACCTCAAGCCGAGCGTGGCCTGGTCCCATGACGTCTCCGGCTACTCGCCAGGCCCTGGCGGCAACTTCGAGGAGGGCCGCAAGGCGGTCAGCCTGGGCCTGGACGCCGAGTACCAGAACACCTACACGGCGAGCCTGTCGTACACCAACTTCTTCGATGGCAAGTACACCACTGTGGATGACCGTGACTTCGTCGCGCTCAGCTTCGGCGTGAACTTCTAAGCACACAGATCCAGGACGACACGACATGAACAAGACCAGAAGTCTGCTGCAAGCCGGTGTACTGGGCCTGTCCCTGCTGGCGACCAGCGTGATGGCTGCGGTATCCGCCGACGAGGCGGCCAAGCTGGGCAGTACCCTGACCCCGATGGGCGCCGAAAAAGCCGGCAACGCCGATGGTTCGATCGGCCCGTGGGAGCCGTTGTCGAAGAGCGCAGGCAGCGCTGATGCCAAGGGGTTCCTGTCCGACCCGTACGGCACTGACAAGCCGCTGTTCACCATCACCGCGCAGAACGCCGACCAGTACAAGGACAAGCTTTCGCCGGGCCAGTTGGCCATGCTCAAGCGCTACCCGGACACCTTCAAGATCCCGGTATTCAAAACCCATCGCGGCTCAACCGTCCCGGCCGATGTGTTTGCGGCCATCAAGGAAAACGCCACCAAGACCACCCTGGTGGAAGGCGGCAACGGCCTGAACAACTTCCGCACGGCTGTGCCGTTCCCGATCCCCAAAAGCGGGCTGGAAGTGATCTGGAACCACATCACCCGCTACCGGGGGGGCAGTGTCAGCCGCCTGGTAACCCAGGCCACGCCACAGCAGAACGGCTCGTTCAACCCGGTGTACTTCTCCGACCAGTTCGTCTTCCGCGACAAGATGAAGGATTACGACCCGAACAACCCGGGCAACATCCTGTTCTACTTCAAGCAGGAAGTGACCGCACCTGCGCGCCTGGCCGGTACCGTGCTGCTGGTGCATGAAACCCTCGATCAGGTGAAGGAACCGCGCAAGGCGTGGATCTACAACGCCGGCCAGCGGCGTGTGCGCCAGGCGCCGCAGGTGTCGTATGACGGCCCGGGTACCGCTGCCGATGGCTTGCGTACCTCCGACAACCTGGACATGTTCAACGGTGCGCCAGACCGCTACGACTGGAAGCTGGAAGGCAAGAAAGAGCTGTACATCGCCTCCAACGCCTTCAAGCTGGACGACCCCAAGCTGAAGTACACCGACATCATCAAGGCCGGGCACATCAACCAGGACCTTGCCCGCTACGAGCTGCGCCGCGTGTGGCATGTGGTCGCGACCCTGAAGCCAGGTCAGCGCCACATCTATGCCAAGCGTGACTTCTACATCGACGAAGACACCTGGCAAGCGGCGGTGATCGACCAGTACGACGGTCGCAACCAGCTGTGGCGCGTTTCCGAAGCTCATTCCCAGCCGTATTACAACAATGAGGTGCCTTGGTACACCCTGGAGGCCATTTACGACCTGCAGTCGGGTCGTTACCTGGCCTTGGGCATGAAGAACGAAGAGAAGCGTGCCTACGACTTTGGCTTCAGTGCCAGCAAGGCTGACTTCCAGCCAGCAGCGCTGCGTCAGTCGGGTATTCGGTAACCTGAAAGACTCCGTGTGATCCCCAGAACGCCCCGGCTTGCCGGGGCGTTTCCATTTTCCTGTCCCCGTCCTCTTCGCGGGCCATAAACCTGCTGAATACCCACCCAAACCCCCGCCCCAGCCCTTGTCCATCAGCCTTGTCGCTTTTTGTCGCAGTCTTTCCCGGGGCAAATGCGCCCATCATCTTCAAATGCGCTGCGTTACCGGCTAGTCTCGCAAGCATCCATATCGCCGTAGTCTTCCAACCAGAACGAGCCGGCCATGACAGACCTGTCCCGTACGCATGGATTCGCCAGCCAGGCCCTGGGCCTGCTGGACGGGCGTTTCTTTCGGCCCCCCCTGCCGGAGGGGCATGTGCCGCGTCCGCGCCTATGCCAGCGTCTGTACACCGGCCTCGGCGGTCGCCTGCTGCTGGTCAACGCCCCGGCGGGTTTCGGCAAAAGCTCCCTGGCCATCGAGTTTTGTGAGGCACTGCCCGAACACTGGCGCAGCCTGTGGCTTGGCCTGAGCCAGCGAGATGCAGACCCAGGCCGCTTCCTTGAGCGCCTGCTCGAAGGGCTGCAGCAATACTGCCCGGCCTTGGGTGGCCAGGCCATGGGCTTGCTGAAAATGCGCCAGCGCCATCAGCCGTTCGCCTTTGAAGAGTGGCTCGACGGCCTGCTCGACGAGCTGGCGTTGTACCTGCAAGCGGATACACCTTTGCTGCTCGTACTGGATGATTATCACCTGGCCCAAGGGCCTGTACTTGACCGTTGCCTGCAGTTTTTCCTCAACCACCTGCCGGCCGGCCTGGTGTTGCTGGTTACCAGTCGCCAGCGCCCGGACTGGCACCTGGCGCGCCTGCGGCTGTCGCGTCAGCTTGTCGAGCTGAACGAACAGGATTTGCGCCTTACCGCCGAAGAGTCGCTGGCGGTAATCGGTCGCCAGCCCACGGGCCTGCGTGGCCAGGCCCTGGACAACCTTATCCAGCGCAGTGATGGCTGGGTGGCCGGGTTGCGTTTCTGGCAGCTGGCGGCCAGCGACAGTGCCGACGAGCAGGCCTTGCCCCAGGCGCTGCATGGTGGCGAAGGGCTGATTCGCGACTACCTGCTCGAAGAAGTCATCGACATGCTGCCCGCCGATGTGCAGGCCTTCCTGTACGAAACCGCGTGCCAGGAGCGCTTCTGCGCCCAACTTTGCGATGCCGTGCGGGGCCGCCACGACAGTGCCGAGATCCTGCGTTTCCTGCAGGCGCACCAGGTGTTTCTGGTGCCGTTGGACGAGCACGGCCACTGGTTCCGTTATCACCACTTGTTCTCCGACTTGCTGCGCAGTCGCCAGGCCAACGAACCGCTGGCCGGCTTGCACTTGCGGGCGAGCCGTTGGTTCGAAGCCCAGGGCCTGCTGGACGAAGCCGTGGAGCAGGCCTTGCGTGCCGGCCACCTTGATGTTGCCGCCGACCTGGTGCAGAGCCTGTCCGAGGAGCAACTGCTGGCCGAACAGAACGTCGGCATGTTGCTGCGCTGGAAGATGGACTTGCCCGACAGCCTGCTGATCAGCACGCCAAGGCTGATCGTGCTGTACAGCTGGGCGTTGGGCCTGGCTTGCCAGCTGGACGCGGCCGAGGAGCTTGCCGGCTACCTCAGCCGCTTCCTGCCCGCACCTTCGGCGACCGCGCAAAAGTCGATGCTGGCCCAGTGGCTGGCGCTGAGTGGGGTGATTGCCCGAGGCCGGGGTGACCGTGAGCGCACGTTGGCCTATTGCGGCGAAGCGCTGCAGAGCCTGCCAGGCAAGCGCTATGGCCAGCGCCTGGTGTGCCTGTCGACGCTGTCCAACCTGGCCATCGCCGATGGTGATTTCTGGCGCGCCCGCGGCTGGAACCGAGAAGCCCTGGAGTTGGCCCAGCGAGTCGGCAACCCGTTGTTCGAGGCCTTGGCCCATTACGACCGGGCGCGTGTACTGCACGCCCGTGGCGAAGTATTGCGGGCGCTGGACGAAGTGCGCCAAGGGCTGCAACGCCTGCAAGGGCTTTCGGCACAGCGGCTGTATGCCGTGCGCGCACGCCTGACGCTTTACGAAGGCTATCTGTTGGTTTCGCGCCTGCAGCCTGCCCAGGGCCGTGCGCGGTTGCGCGCGGGGCTGGGCGAGGCGCGGGCCTGCCGGGACATCAGTGTGCTCATCGGCCATTGCGTGATCGCCACCCTCGATGGGCGGGAAGGGCACTTTGCCGAGGCCTTTGCCGAACTGGCCGAGGCTGAGCGCCTGATGCATATCTGGGACGTGCCCCCGGTCTACTACCTGGCCATGATTACCCTGGTCAAATGCGAACTCTGGCTGGCCCAGGGGCGCACCGACCTGGCCGAGTCGTGGCTGCTGCGCCTGGGCCAGACCTACGGCGGTGAGCAGCCAGCGGCAGCACCGGAGTTCCACCCACTGCTGCCGTTGCACATTGGGCTGCAGCAGGCGCTGCTCGAGCGCATCCAGTTACGTGGCGACGACGCCGTGCAACGCCTGGCCAGCCTGGTCGAGCGCGGGCAGGCCAGTGGCGGCATGATGCTTACCGTCAGCGCCCTGTGCCAATGGCTCTCCCTGCTGCTGGACGAAGGCCGCGAAGCGCAGGCCGCGCAGTTGCTGCCAGGCTTGCTTGAGGCCGCCCGTGGCGGTGTGCTGCAACCGTTCCAGCCGCTGCTGGAAAAACACCCGCAATGGCTTCACGAGCAACTGCAGGCAGGTGCCACGTGCCCGGTTCAGGCCGAACTGCTCAAGCGCCTGCCACCGCTGCCCAGCGCCAGCACGGGCAGCGGCGAGGCGTTGAGTGGCCGTGAGCTGGCTGTACTCGAACTGATCGCTCAGGGTTGCTCCAATCAGCAGATCAGCGAGCGGCTGTTCATTTCCCTGCACACGGTCAAGACCCACGCCAGCCACATCAACAGCAAGCTGGGCGTCGAGCGGCGTACGCAGGCGGTGGCCAAGGCCAAATCCCTGGGGTTGCTGGCGTGATGCTGGCCCTGCAGGTCATTGCCCGCTAAAGTGATGGCCTGAGGCCATGGTTTGTGGCCGCCAATGCTCTACCCTCATCTTTCCCGACCTGCTGCCGATACAGCGATCGGTGGCATCGCCTCGCGCGATTTTTCAATCATTCCAAGGCAGGTCGTGTTGATGCTGCAGTACGGGCAAAAAAGCTTTCTGATCGTCGACGACTTTACCGACTTTCGCACGTCGACCCGTTCAATGCTGCGCGAGTTGGGCGTGCGCGACGTGGACACCGCTGACAGCGGCGAGCAGGCGTTGCGCATGTGCGCGCAGAAGCGCTATGACTTCATCCTGCAGGATTTTCACCTGGGTGATGGCAAGAAGAACGGCCAACAGGTGCTCGAAGACCTGATCATCGACAAGCACATCAGCCATGAGTGCGTGTTCATCATGGTCACGGCCGAGAGCAGCCAGGCCATTGTCCTCAGTGCCATCGAGCACGAGCCCGATGCCTACCTGACCAAACCGTTCAACCGGGTTGGCCTGGCCCAGCGCGTCGAGAAGCTGTATCAGCGCAAGACCTTGCTCAAGCCGATTCTGCAGGCCCTGGACCGCAGTCGCCCGGCCGAAGTGTTGGCGGCTTGTGCCGAGCTGTGCAAGAAGGACCCGCGCCTGGCACCACTGTGCCTGCGCTACCGGGCCGATGCCTTGCGCAACCTCAACCGCTTCGAGGAGCTGGAAAAATTCCTCAAGGCCATCCTGGCCAGTCGCCCGCAGCCGTGGGTGTACGCCGCATTGGGCGCCTTGATGCACAAGCGTGGCCAGAATGCCCAGGCCCAGGGGGTGTACGAGCAGGCACTCAAGGCGTTCCCGATCATGCCAGGGCTTTACGACGGCATGGCCGAAGTGCTGGTGGCTCAGGGCGATACCCGACGTGCGCAAAACCTGCTGGAAGAGGCGGTACGCCTGTCGCCACTGTCGGTGCGTCGGCAGTCGACACTGGGCAAGCTGGCGCTGGAAAACGAAGACTTCGAGAGCGCGTCGAAGGCGTTCCGTCATGCGGTGAACCAAGGGCAGAGCTCGCGCTACAAGGATGCCGAAAACAACCTGGGCCTGGTGCAGGCCCTGATGAGCAAGAATGCAGGCTTCGGCCTGGACGCCCGTACCCGGGTCGAGATCAACACCACGCTCAGCGAAGTGGCCAAGGAAAACCCCGAAGACCAAGGTTTGCAGGTGCGCGCGCGGATGATGAAAGCCGCCAGCCTGCAGCAGGCGGGCGACCCGGAAACGGCGGCCAAGCTGACCGAGCAGGCGATCCAGCGCCTGGACAAGATGAACCAGTTTTTCTCGGTCGATTCGGCCCTGACCGTTGCCGCGCAGCTGCAGGCAATGGGGCAGGATGCCGCCGCCATCGGCGTGCTGAAAAGCTGTGTGGAAAGTTATGGCGATGACCCCAAGGTCATGGAGAAAGTGGGCAAGCTGACCGACGACCCTACGGTGCTCAACGCCATTACCGAAGCGGTCACCCTCAATCGCCAGGGGGTGCGCAGTTACCAGGGAGGGCAGCTTGGCGAGGCGTTGCAACTGTTCCGCAAGGCGCTGGGTATGCAGCCGAAGAACATCAGCATCGCCCTCAACACCGCCCAGGCGCTGCTGCGTATTGGCGGTGACAACCCTCAGCCCGCGATCATGCAGGAATGCCAGGACGCCTTGACCAGCGTGGCCGGTATCCCTGCCAGCGACAATCGCTATGACCGTTACCGCAAACTGCACATCCGAGTGTTCGGCGCATGAATCAAGACAATCAGGGGCTGGACTTTTCCACGGTGATCGCCTCCACCGTGCACGACCTCAAGAGTTCGTTGTCGGCGCTGATCCAGTCCCACAACCAGTGGGTAGAACGCCTGCCCGAAGAACTGCGCGGTGGTGCCGAGCAGGGCATCATGGAGCATGAGTTTCGCCATCTCAACGGCATGCTCGTGCAACTGCTGGGGCTCTATAAACTGGGTATCAACCAGCTGCCGGTGTGCCCGGACTACCATGAGCTGGACGATTTCATCGAAGCCCAGCTGGCGGCGCACCAGGAAGTGCTCAAGCACAACGACATCCTCGCCACCTGGCGCATCGACACCGACAATCCGCTAGGTTTCTTCGACCGCGAATTGGTGGCCTCGGTGATCGCCAACGTCATCACCAACGCCACCCGCTATGCCGGGCATGCTTTGCTGATCACTATCGAAGAGGCCGACAACCAGCTGGCCATCTGCGTGAACGATGACGGCCCAGGTTATCCAAAGCATATGCTCGAGCGCCAGGAGGAGTACATCCAGGGCATCGACTCGACCAGCGGCAGTACCGGACTGGGATTGTACTTTGCGGCGCGGATTGCGGCGTTGCATGAAAGCGGCGGGGTGCGTGGGCGGATCGAAATCTCCAATGGTGGGGCGCTTGGGGGCGGGCTGTTCAGGTTGTTCCTGCCTTAAGATGTGTGGCGCCTGTGAGATCGAGCGCCGCCCGCGCGGCGCATCGCGAGCAAGCTCGCTCCTACATCTGTTTCGGGCCAGTAACGCCGGCGCCAGCGCACGCGATCGCCTTGTTTATTCCACAAAATATCGAGGTGGACGCCAAGGTCCGCGCGCCTCTGCCTCAGGAATAACTGGCCCGAAACAGATGTAGGAGCGAGCTTGCTCGCGATGCGCCGCGCGGGCGGCGCTCAATCTCATAAGCGCCAAAGCTCTTAAGGCATGAACCTCGTGCACCCACCCCATTTTCCTGTCAGGCTCTGAGCAAACCTCAGTTTTGCCACCGAGAGCACTATGACCAAAGCCCCGCCTGCGATCATCCGCGAAACCTTCCCCGTAGGCCCCCTACAATGCAACTGCACGCTGATCGGCGACCCCTTGACCAAAAAGGCCATCGTCGTCGACCCGGGCGGGGACCCGGACAAGATCCTGGCGCGCCTGCAGGCACACGGCCTGACGCTGGTAAGCATCATCCACACCCACGCGCACTTCGATCACTTCCTGGCTTCGGGCAAGCTCAAGGAGCTGACCGGCGCCACCCTGCACCTGCACAAGGACGACCAGGTACTGTGGGACAACCTGGAGATGCAGTGCCAGATGTTCGGCGTGCCCTATACGCCGGTGCCGTCACCCGACCGCTGGCTGGGCGATGATGAAGAGCTGGCCTGCGGCTGTGGCGTGGCCCTGCATACGCCAGGCCATACCCCAGGCTCGATGAGCTTCTGGTTCGCCGATGCCAAGCTGTTGATTGCCGGCGATACCCTGTTCCGCCGGGGCATTGGCCGCACCGATTTGTGGGGTGGGGACCAGCGGGCAATCGTGCGTTCCATCAAGGAGCGGCTTTACCGGTTAGACGAAGAAGCCATCGTGGTCACCGGCCACGGGCCCGATACTCGGCTGGGCGATGAAATGCGCGAAAACCCCTTCGTACGTGCCTGATGGCACATGAAGGCACTTTCATGGAATTTTTCGTTGCCGATGCAATCCAAGGCTGGCATAGATCCCTTTGAGATCTGCCGCATTTATGAATTTCAGTAGGAGCTTGTCCATGTTCACCATGCGTCGTCTGATTATCGTCGCAACTGCCGCTGCCCTGATGACCGGCTGTGCCGGCCAGAACCCTTATGACAACCAGGGTCAGGCGCAGGGCTCCACGGGGATGAGCAAGACCGCCAAGTACGGCGGCCTGGGCGCGCTGGCCGGCGCCATCGCCGGTGCCGCCATCGACCACAACAACCGTGGCAAGGGTGCGCTGATCGGCGCTGCTGCGGTGGGTGCTGCCGCTGCCGGTTACGGCTACTATGCCGACAAGCAGGAAGCAGAGCTGCGTGCGCAAATGGCCAACACTGGCGTGGAAGTGCAACGTCAGGGTGACCAGATCAAGCTGATCATGCCGGGCAACATCACCTTCGCCACCGACTCGGCCAACATCGCCCCTAGCTTCTACTCGCCGCTGAACAACCTGGCCGGTTCGTTCAAGCAGTTCAACCAGAACACCATCGAAGTGGTCGGTTTCACCGACAGCACCGGCAGCCGCCAGCACAACATGGACCTGTCCCAGCGCCGTGCGCAGGCGGTCAGCACCTACCTGACCTCGCAGGGTGTGGATGCCTCGCGTATCTCGGTACGTGGCATGGGCCCGGACCAGCCGATCGCCAGCAACGCCGACGCCAATGGCCGTGCGCAGAACCGCCGGGTAGAAGTGAACCTGAAACCGATTCCGGGTCAGCAGTATGACCAGCAGCAAGGCCAGGTTCAGCAGTATCCTTGATTGATAACAGGGGCCGCAAAGCGGCCCCTGTTCTCTAGCGCGTCACGCTGGCCTGAATCGCCGTCAGGGCAATGGTATGCACGATATCGTCAACCTGAGCCCCGCGTGGCAGGTCGTTCACCGGTTTGCGCAACCCCTGTAGCATCGGCCCAAGGCTCACCCCGTCGGCACTGCGCTGCACCGCTTTGTGCGTGGTGTTGCCGGTATTCAGGTCGGGGAACACGAACACCGTCGCACGCCCCGCCACCGGGCTACCTGGCGCCAGGTCCCGAGCGATTGCCGGGTTGGCAGCTGCGTCATACTGCAGTGGCCCATCGATCAGCAACTCCTGCGCTGCATCCTGTGCCAAGCGCGTCGCTTCGCGCACTTTCTCCACTTCTTCATCACTGGCCGAATCGCTGGAATAACTGATCATCGCCACCCGTGGCGCGATGCCGAAGGCCTGCGCCGACTCGGCGCTCTGCCGGGCGATCTCTGCCAACTCGGCAGCGCTCGGGTGCGGGTTCATCACGCAGTCGCCGTACACCAGCACCTGCTCCGGGAACAGCATGAAGAACACCGACGACACCAGGCTTGAGCCAGGCGCAGTCTTGATCAGTTGCAGGGCAGGGCGAATGGTGTTGGCGGTGGAGTGCACCAGGCCCGAGACCAGGCCGTCCACTTCGTCCAGGGCCAGCATCATGGTGCCGATCACTACCGGGTCTTCCAGTTGCTGCTCGGCCATTGGCGCGTTGAGGTTCTTGCTCTTGCGCAGCTCGACCATGGGCTCTACATAGCGCCCGCGAATCAGCTCGGGATCGAGGATTTCCAGGCCTGGCGGCAGGGTAATGCCCTGGGCGCGCGCCACGGCGTCGACATCCTCGGGCTTGGCCAGCAGCACGCAGCGGGCAATGCCACGGGCCTGGCAGATGGCCGCAGCCTGCACCAGCAACGGCTCGGCGCCTTCGGGCAGGACAATACGCTTGTTGGCCTGCTGCGCCCGCTGGATCAACTGGTAGCGGAACACCGCTGGCGACAGGCGCATTTCACGCGGGGTGCCGCAGCGTTGGTGCAGCCAGGCGGCGTCGAGGTGGCTGGCGACAAAGTCTGTGATGAACTCGGCGCGCTCGCGGTCGTCCACAGGGATTTCGCGGTTTAGCGAATTGAGCTGGTTGGCGGTGTCGTACGAGCCGGTGCTGACTGACAGGATCGGCAGCCCAGCCTGCAGCGCGCCGCGGCACAGGCCGAGGATGCGCGCGTCGGGCTTGCTGTCACTGGTCAGCAGCAACCCGGCCAGTGGTACGCCATTGATCGCCGCCAGGCTGACGGCAAGGATGATGTCGTCGCGATCGCCCGGGGTGACCACCAGGGTGCCCGAGGTCAGCAGCGGCACCGTGTTGGCCACGGTACGCGCGCAAATAATGATCTTGCTCATGCGCCGCTGTTCGTAGTCGCCGGCATTGAGCACCTGGGCACCGAGCAGCTCGGCCACGTCGCGGGTGCGCGGGGCGTTCAATTCAGGCTGGTAGGGGATGCAGCCGAGCAGGCGGAAATCGTTGCCGCGCAGCAGGGGCGAGTGCTCGCGCAGGCGGGTGGCGAAGTCGGCCATGCTTTCGTCGGTGCGCACCTTGTTGAGGATGACACCGAGTACTTTCGGGTCCCGTGGGCCGCCGAACAGCTGGGCCTGCAGTTCGACCCGGCCGGACAGTTCGCTGAGCACTTCGTTTTCCGGGGCCGACACCAGGATCACCTCGGCATCCAGGCTCTTGGCCAGGTGCAGGTTGACCCGCGCCGCATAGCTGGCGTGGCGGGTGGGCACCATGCCCTCGACCACCACCACGTCATTACCGACGCAGGCTTGCTGGTAGAGGCGGATGATTTCTTCGAGCAACTCGTCCAGCTGGCCATCACCGAGCATGCGCTCGACATGGGCCAGGCTCAGGGGCACGGGGGGCTTGATGCCATGGGTGCGGGCCACCAGTTCGGTAGAGCGCTCGGGGCCGGTATCACCCGGGTGGGGCTGGGCGATCGGCTTGAAGAAGCCGACCTTCAGGCCCGCGCGCTCCAGGGTGCGCACCAGGCCCAGGCTGATGGAGGTCAGGCCGACACCGAAGTCGGTCGGCGCAATGAAAAATGTCTGCATGCGTGCTTCTCGAAATAAGCGGTGCAAGAAATTAACGGCCAAGGGTAGCGCTATCGGCCCCTTGTGCGCACCAGCCGCATGCGAAAGGCTGGCCGATGTGCTGCGCGCGCTGGGCCGGGTCGAGCACCCAGGGGCGTGCCTGCCACGGTGGCTGGTGGCGCAGGTGCTGGGTATGGCCACAGGACAGTTCGGCCACCCAGTGGCCTTCCTCGTCCTGGTGGAAGCCGGTGATCCGACTGATGGGCCGCTGCTCGTCCGCGGCACGTTCGCAATCGGACGATGGCTTCGTTACACTTGTACGCTCTACATTCTTTTGCAAAAGGTCTTGCCCCATGCTGATCGCCGCCAACAAGGCTGTCTCCATCGACTATACCCTGACCAACGACGCCGGGGAGACCATCGACAGCTCCGCCGGTGGCGCGCCGCTGGTTTACCTGCACGGTGCCGGCAACATCATCCCGGGCCTGGAAAAAGCCCTGGAAGGCAAGCAGGCCGGTGACGAACTGAACGTTTCCATCGAGCCGGAAGACGCCTACGGCGAATACCTGGCCGAACTGGTCAGCACCCTGAACCGCAGCCTGTTCGAAGGCGTCGACGAGCTGGAAGTGGGCATGCAGTTCCACGCTTCGGCGCCGGACGGCCAGATGCAGATCGTCACCATCCGCGACATCGACGGCGACGACGTCACCGTTGACGGCAACCACCCGCTGGCCGGCCAGCGCCTGACCTTCCAGGTCAAGGTTGTCAACGTGCGTGACGCCAGCGACGAAGAAATCGCTCACCGTCACATCCACGGTGAAGGTGGCCATCACCACTGATTTTCTGCGCTAAGCTCAGAAAGTCGCCAGGCGCTCGGGCAAGCCGATTTGCCTTCCTACGGGAGGTGGACGGTTTGGACGAGCGCCTTTTTAGTGGGCGGAATTTGCCTGCGCGGCAACCGGGAACCTGAGAGGGGATGTCATCATGAGTGCATTTCACGACCTGAAACTGGACGCGTTGAACGGTGGGGAGCTGCCCCTGGCCCCGTTCAAGGGCCAAGTGGTACTGGTGGTCAACGTCGCTTCCAAGTGTGGGCTCACGCCGCAATACAAGGCCCTGGAAAATCTCTACCAGGTTTACAAGGACAAGGGCTTCAACGTGCTTGGCCTGCCGTGCAACCAGTTTGCCGGGCAGGAGCCAGGCAGCGAAAAGGAAATCCAGGAATTTTGCAGCCTCAACTATGGGGTGAGCTTCCCGCTGGGGGGCAAGCTGGAGGTCAACGGGCCGCAGCGCCATTCGCTATACCGCCTGCTGGCGGGCGAAGGAGCCGAGTTTCCGGGCGACATCACCTGGAATTTCGAGAAGTTTCTGGTGGGTAAGGATGGGCGGGTGCTGGCGCGCTTTTCACCGCGTACGGCGCCGGATGATCCGGCGGTGGTGCAGGCTATCGAAAAAGCGTTGGTTTGAAGACTGCCTGCCTCGATATCTTCGGCGCCTTTGAGATCGAGCGCCGCCCGCGCGGCGCATCGCGAGCAAGCTCGCTCCTACATTTGTTTCGGGCCAGTTAGGCCTGCCATGGCTGCGCGCGACCGTCTTGTTGGTACCCTTCGATATCGAGCCATGCGCCAAGGCGGCCGCGCACATTTGGCACAGGATTGATTGGCCGGAAACAAATGTAGGAGCGAGCTTGCTCGCGATGCGCCGCGCGGGCGGCGCTCGATCTCACAGGCGCTGCACATATTGAGCAGAACGCCCAGTCGCAGTACCGGTTTGCTGGCAAGCACCATAGAGATACCCCTCAAACTGCTCGACAATCGCCGACCACCCCTGACGGCTTGCATGCTGCCGCGCATTCAGCCGTACCCGGCGCAACGTCTCCTCTTCTTCCAGCAACCAGCAGGCCGCATCGATGAACGCTGCCTGGTCCCCCGGCATCGCCAGCGCGCCGCTGTGACCATGGCGAATATGCTGCGCTGCGGCGGCCTCGTCGTAAGCGACCACAGCCAACCCCGAAGCCATGGCTTCGAGCACCACATTGCCAAAGGTTTCGGTCAGGCTCGGGAACAGAAACAGGTCACCGCTGGCATAGTGCTCGGCCAGCGCCTCACCTCGCTGTGCGCCACAGAACACCGCATCCGGCACCTGCTGTTGGAGTGCTGAACGCTGCGGGCCGTCACCCACCAGGATCAGGCGCAGGCGTTTCTGTGGATAAGTCTTCTGCAATGCCTCAAGGCACGGGCGCAGTAGCCCGAGGTTCTTTTCCACCGCTAGCCGCCCGACATGCAACACGGCGATATCGTCCGGGCCTAGCCCCCAGCTCTCACGCAACGCCTGGCTGCGCCGGGCCGGGTTGAACAGGCAGGCATCGACCCCCCGGGCCAGCAGCTCCAGGCGTTCGAAGCCGCGGCGCTCAAGCTCCAGGCGCTGGCTGAGGCTAGGTACCAAGGTGATCGCGGTACGCCGATGGAACCAGCGCAGGTAGTGGGTGAGCAGGCGCGCCAGCAAACCCAGACCATATTGGCCGGAATACTGCGGGAAGTTGGTGTGAAAGCCACTGACCACCGCCACCCCCAGGCGCCGGGCTGCGCGCAGGGCGCTGAGCCCCAGCGGCCCTTCGGTTGCGATGTACAGCACATCCGGGCGTTGCCGGCGCCAACGACGCATCAGTTTGTGCATCGACACCTCGCCCCACTGCAAGCCCGGGTAGCCGGGCAGGGCCCAGCCACGACACAACATCAGGTTTGGGTCGTTGTGCACCGGTGTTTCACCGGCCTGGCGTGGGCGTACCACCTCGACGTCGTGGCCGCGTTGGCGCAGCCCTTCGCTGAGGCGGCCAAGGGTATTGGCCACGCCGTTGATTTCGGGTGGGAAGGTTTCGCTGACCAGGGTAATGCGTAGGGCGGGTGTATTCATGACAAAAAGTTTCCGCCTGCTGGATTGCGCCAATGTGACGGCCATGTGACATGCAGATGACGCCCGACCGCCGACGCTTGCGCCTTTTTGAATATTTCCTGGTGCGGCACTCAAGAAGGTGCAGGCGGCAGCCGATGCAGATGCATTCGACTACGTGATGCGCTCCAGGAGAGCGATGATGTTCAACAACAAGCTCAAGCAAGAAATCCGGCAGCTGCGTGAAGACCTGATGTCCATCGAACAGATCAAGAGTAGCCTCGACAACGAGATGCTGGTACTTCAACTCGACCCCCAGGGACGGATCGAGATGGTCAACGGCAACTTCGAGAGCGAGATGCTCTACCGTGCCGAACAATTGCTTGGACGCAACATTGAGGACATCGTCCCCGCGCATGTGAAGTCGCTGGATTTCTACCAACGCATGAAAAGCGCGATCACCCGTGGCGAGCACCTGAACGGTGCCTTCCGCCTGCTGCGCGGCAATGGCCAGGAAGCCTGGCTGCGCTCGATCCTGCAGCCGGTCAAGAACAGCGAAGGGCGTATCAAGTACTTCACCTTGCATTCCAGCGACCTCACCCGCACCATCGAGACCTCGCGCGAGCATGAAAGCCTGATCAAGGCGTTGATGCGCTCGACCGCCGTTATCGAGTTTGACCTGGACGGCACCATCCTCACTGCCAATGACCGTTTCCTGGCCACCGTCGGCTATCGCCTGGAACAGATTCGCGGCAAGCACCACCGCATGTTCTGCGAGCCGGAAGAGGCCAACTCGGCCGGCTATCAGGCGTTCTGGGACAAGCTGCGCCGTGGCGAATACGTTGCCGAGCGCTTCAAGCGCATTGACGCCCACGGCCGGGTGATCTGGCTGGAGGCCTCGTACAACCCGATCTTCGACGCCCATGACGTGCTGTACAAAGTGGTCAAGTTCGCCACTGTGATTACCGACCAGGTCAACCAGGAGCAGGCGGTGGCCGAGGCAGCAGATGTTGCCTACAACACTTCGCTGGGTACCGATGTCAGCGCCCAGAAGGCCACCGATGTGGTTACCCAGACCGTCAGCGTGATGCGCGGCCTGGAGGCCTCGATGCAGGAGGCGGCCGAGGGCATTCAGGCGCTGGATACCCAGTCGCGGGTAATCGGTTCCATCATCAAGACCATCAGCGACATCGCCGGGCAGACCAACCTGCTGGCGCTCAATGCCGCTATCGAGGCGGCCCGTGCCGGCGAACAGGGGCGGGGTTTTGCCGTGGTTGCCGACGAAGTGCGTCAACTGGCTTCGCGCACCAGCACCGCCACCGAGGAAATTGCCCGGGTGGTGAAGCAGAACGAGCAACTGGCGCAGGCGGCGGTGGCGATCATCGACACCAGCAAGCGCCAGGCCGAGCAGGGGCTGGCACTGGCTGACGAGACGGGTAGCGTGATTGTCGAGATCCAGGACGGGGCCAAGCGTGTGGTGGATGTGGTGGGGCAGTTTTCCAGCCGGTTGGGGCAGTGAAGCCCCGGCCAGGCAAGGATTGATCTGATGGGGGCGGGGGTCAGTTGCGCTCCCGCACCCAGAACAACGTAGCCCCCGCCACCGCCGCCGGCATCATCAGCACGTTCACCCCGGGGATCATCAGCGCCAGGTAGGTAATCCCGCCAAAGCCCAGGCTCTGCCAGCGCTTGCTGCGCAGCCAGGCGAGCATGTCCTGCCAGCTCATCTTGTTGTTGTCCGCCGGGTAGTCGATGTACTGGATGGCCATCATCCATACCCCGAACATTAGCCACAGGGGTGCGGCCACCACGTTCACCACCGGGATGAACGACAGGATGAACAGGCCAATAGCCCGTGGCAGGAAGTAGCCCAGCTTGCGCATTTCGCGGCTGAAAGTGCGTGGCACCATGGCTACCAGCTCACCCCAGCTGAACGCCGGGAAATTATCCTGGCCGCGCACCACCACCTCGACCTTTTCCGCCAAAAAGCCGTTGAACGGCGCGGCAATGATGTTGGCCACCAGGGTGAAGGTGAAGAACACCATCAGTACCAGCAAGGCCACGAACAGCGGCCAGAGGATGTAGCTGAGGAAGCTCAGCCAGTCCGGCAGCGTTGGCATGAGCGCGTCCAGCCACAGGCCGAACTGGTGGCCGGCGAAGTAGATCAGGCCACCGAACAGCAGCAGGTTGACCGCCAACGGCAGCAGCACGAACAACCGCAGGTTGGGGCTCAGCACCAGTTTCAGGCCTTCGCGCAGGTATTGGGGGCCAGAGAGGACAGGGGCTTGCATCGAGGTACTCCGCAGAGAAGGAAAACGCGCTGACCTTACCGAGTTTGCCGCGCCGACGAAAGGCGGGTTGCGGGCGGGAAACGGGATGTAACAAAAGCGCCAGGGACGTGTTTATCGATGAAATCGCAGCATAGACGATGCCTATGAGGTGGATTGTCTAAGGATATTTCCTTAATCTTTGCGACCTCGCTACAGTGCGCTCAACTTTCCGCTTTTCGGGCCTGCGCGTTGTAGCCTTCCCCAAGTGCTGCGTGGGTCCGTTTTAAATTTCCAGCTGGCGCAGCCGGTACACCGATGCCGGCCCGTGCGGCCCGCTCGACAGGAGTTCGACATGTCTGAAGTACGTCATTCGCGCGTCATCATTCTCGGTTCCGGCCCTGCCGGTTACAGCGCCGCAGTCTATGCTGCCCGCGCCAACCTCAAGCCGCTGCTGATCACCGGCATGCAGGCCGGTGGCCAGCTGACCACCACCACCGAAGTCGACAACTGGCCGGGCGACCCCCACGGCCTGACCGGCCCGGCCCTGATGCAGCGCATGCAAGAGCACGCCGAGCGTTTTGAAACCGAAATCGTCTTCGACCACATCAATGCCGTCGACCTGGCCAACAAGCCGTTCACCCTGCAGGGTGACAGCGGCAAGTACACCTGCGACGCACTGATCATCGCCACCGGTGCCAGCGCCCGTTACCTGGGCCTGCCATCCGAAGAAACCTTCATGGGCAAGGGCGTGTCGGCCTGCGCTACCTGCGACGGTTTCTTCTACCGCAACAAGCCGGTCGCCGTGGTTGGCGGTGGCAACACTGCCGTGGAAGAGGCGCTGTACCTGGCCAACATCGCCAGCAAGGTGACCCTGGTACACCGTCGCGAAACCTTCCGCGCCGAGAAGATCCTGGTCGACAAGCTGAACGCTCGTGTGGCTGAAGGCAAGATCGAGCTCAAGCTCAACGCCACCCTGGACGAAGTGCTGGGTGACAACATGGGCGTGACCGGTGCGCGCCTGAAGAACAACGACGGCAGCAGCGACGAAATCAAGGTCGACGGCGTGTTCATCGCCATTGGCCACACCCCGAACACCTCGCTGTTCGAAGGCCAGCTGACCCTGAAAGACGGCTACCTGGTGGTCAACGGCGGCCGTGAAGGCAACGCTACTGCCACCAACGTTGAGGGTGTGTTCGCTGCAGGTGACGTGGCAGACCACGTTTACCGCCAGGCAATCACCTCGGCGGGTGCTGGCTGCATGGCTGCTCTGGACGTAGAGCGTTATCTGGACGGCCTGGCCAACGCCTCGTTCTGATCGGGTAACACCCCTAAAAAACCGGCTGAAAAGCCGGTTTTTTATTGCCCGCAATCAGCTTACAGGCTCAAGCGCATCGACAGGTCGACCGCCTTCACATCCTTGGTCATGGCACCAATCGAGATGTAGTCAACGCCGGTTTCGGCAATCACACGCAGGGTCGTTTCGTTGACCCCACCGCTGGCCTCCAGCTTGGCCTTGCCCGCGTTGATGCGCACTGCTTCGCGCATTTCGTCCAGGTTCAGCTCATCAAGCATGATGATGTCCGCGCCAGCGGCCAGCGCCTCGCGCAGTTCATCCAGGCTTTCCACTTCGATCTCAACCGGCTTGCCCGGCGCAATGCGGTGCGCCGCGGCTACGGCTTCGGCCACGCCGCCGCTGGCAGCGATGTGGTTTTCCTTGATCAGGAACGCGTCGTACAGGCCGATGCGGTGGTTGTCGCAGCCGCCGCAGGTTACCGCGTACTTCTGCGCCAGGCGCAGGCCCGGCAGTGTTTTGCGGGTGTCCAGCAGGCGCACCTGGGTGCCTTCCACCAGGTCGGCCAGGAAGCGCGCACGGGTGGCTACCCCGGACAGCATCTGCAGGAAGTTCAGCGCACTGCGTTCACCGCTCAGCAGCGAACGGGCCGGGCCTTCCAGGTGGAACAGCGGCTGGTTGGCGGTCGCCCGGTCACCGTCCGCCACCTGCCAGTGCACCGCCACGCGTGGGTCGAGCTGACGAAACACGGCGTCGACCCAGGCGGTGCCAGCGATCACGCAGTCTTCGCGGGTGATGATGGTCGCCTTGGCGAGGCGCTCGGCCGGGATCAGCTGCGCGGTGATATCGCCACTGCCGATGTCTTCCAACAGTGCACGGCGCACATTGGCTTCGATTTCAGCGGTCAGGTCGGCGAGGCGTAGGTTCGGCATGTTCGGCTCCACTAGCTAGATGCCCGCGATTATAGGGCAGGGGGCCGGTGTGTACAGCCGCCTTGGCGATGTCCGTTGGTCGGGCACTGTGAGCAATTCGAGCCCATTCGGGTCATTAACCGGTCGGCGAAACGGCGCTGGCAGCGATGCGATTTTTTACCGATAATAGCGCCCAGTATTTGGCGTCATAGCTTTGACGATCATCAGCCCCTTTCGGGCAAGACACCCTGCAAGGAGTCCAGGATGCAGAAAGAAGGCAAGGTGGTGCCCTTGGCGGCTGCCATCGACCGAGGGGGGCGTACGCCTCTTCCTTGCCTTCCGGTATTGCTGCTGCAGGTGCGCGACAAGGCCGCCTTGCAGTTGCGCCAAGGCTTGCAGGACTTGTTCGACAACGCCGATGACACGCTCTTCGAAATGGCTGACAAGGCCTTCGACCGTTATGACCAGCATCTGTACTTCGAAGCCATGCGTGATCTGAGGCTCAAGCGCAAAAGCATCGAACGCGGCTTTCTTGATACCTTCCATGACACTTACGCGCGCATCGGCCAGCCCGACCCGCTGGCGCACCTGGCCGAACCGGGCAGTTTGCGGAGCAAAGCCCAACGGGAACGGGCTGCGGCCATGGAAGGCATGGTTGCGCGGGTGCTGTCACGCGATGGTATTGGCCTGCAGCAACTGGGCCTGCGCTTGCAGGCGCTGCTCGATCGCCCCCTGCATGAGCAGCACAACCCGTTGGGCCCGGCCGCTTTGTGCGGGTACTTCCTGGACGCCGGGCGCAACCTGGGGGTTGGTTTACGGGTCAAGCTGGTGCTGCTCAAGCTGTTCGAACGCTATGTGCTGCGTGATGCCGACATCCTCTATGCCGACGCCAACCAGCTATTGGCCGCAGCCGGTGTACTGCCGGAGTTACAGCCGGCACCGCGCCGGCGCGCCGAAGACAGGCGCTTGCGCACACGACGAGGGCCGTTGAGCCAAGGCCAGGACGTTGGGGCAGATGCGGCAGGGCAAGCGTATTTCGCCTCATTGCAAACCTTGCTGGCCCCGCTGCGCGGGCAGTTCGCACCGCGATTGCAGGCGGTGGCTGCTGCCCAGCCGATCAGCACGGCCGACCTGATTCGTTTGCTGTCGCACTTGCAACACTATGTACCCGCAACTCACGAGGCAGATGACTTCGAGCTCGGCCAGCAGCTTGAGCAACTGCTGTTGCGGGTCAGTGTGCGCAGCGGCACGCGCCGGCGCATCGCCGTGGACGATGAGGACGTGATCAACCTGGTCGGCCTTGTGTTTGCCTTCATTCAGCGTGATGACAACCTGCCCGCCAGCCTGCGCGCACTGCTTGTGCGCCTGCATATTCCCTTGCTCAAGGTAGCCTTGCTGGACAAGGGGCTGTTCAGCCGGGCCAGCCACCCTGGGCGCCGGCTGATCAACGAGATTGCGGGCGCGGCCATTGGCTGGGAGTGCGGCAGCGCAGGCCTGCGTGACAGCCTTCACCTGCGGGTAGAAAGCACAGTCCAGCGCCTGCTCAATGATTTTGCCGAAGATGCTGGCCTGTTTGCCGAGCTTCTCGATGAGTTTCTTGCATCCAACCAGGAGGAACGGCGGCGCAACGAGCTGCTTGAACAGCGCACCCGCGACGCCGAAGAGGGGCGTGCCCGTGCCTTGCAGGCGCGGCACCAGGTGCAGCTGGTGCTCAACCATCGCCTGCGCGGTCGGGTATTGCCCCTGGTGGTGGTGCAGATGCTGGTGCAAGCCTGGAGCCAGGTACTGCAGTTGGCCTGGCTGAAGCAGGGTGAGGCCTCCCAGGGCTGGCGCGATGCCCTGCAGACTGTGGATGCGCTACTGGGCAGCATCACCCCGGGGCATGAGCCGCAAGCACTCTTGCAGCAGGTGCCGGGCCTGCTCAAGGCGCTGCGCGATGGCCTGGCCAGCGTGGCGCTGGATTCGGCAGCAACCCGAGAGTTCTTCCTGCAACTGGAGCAGTTGCACCTGCATGCCTGTGCGGGCACTGAGCTACCGGCTGGCCATGACAAGCCCTTCGCCGAAGTGCTGGTGGACGAGGGCATCGTGCTGGCGATGGCCGAAGAACCGGCCTGTGCACCGCTGCAATTTGCCGATGAGCAGGCGGCAACGCTGCAGCACGTGCAGCGCTTGCGCATCGGCAGCTGGGTTGAAGTCATGGATGACGGCGAACCGCTGCGTTGCAAACTGGTGGCGCACGTCGGCAGTAACGACAGGCTGGTATTCGCCAACCGTACCGGCATGAAAGTGCGTGAGTGGAACAGCACCGCCCTGGCCCAGGCACTGCACCGAGGGGACGTACGGATGCTGGATGACGGTTTGTTGTTCGAGCGGGCGCTGGAGGCGGTGCTCGATGGGTTGCGGCAACCTTGGGTGCAGTAGGCGGCAACATTACAATCATTCACATGCAAACGGTGTTGAGCGCAGGGCATACTGTTGACCTGTTCACGGCGTTTTCAGGATCTGCCCCATGCAATTGGACCGTGCCACTGGCTGGTTTCACGGAACCGGAATCACCCACTGCCCTTCGCCGAACTTCAATGCCCGCCCTGAAGGCGAATCGATTTCCCTGCTGGTGATTCACAACATCAGCCTGCCGCCAGCCTGTTTCGGCACCGGCAAGGTGCAGCAGTTTTTCCAGAATCGCCTGGACCCCGATGAGCATCCTTACTTCGACAGCATCAAGCACCTGACCGTGTCGGCGCACCTGTTCGTCGAGCGTGACGGGGCGGTGACCCAGTTCGTGTCCTTGCTCGATCGCGCCTGGCACGCTGGCGTTTCGCGTTTCGACGGGCGTGAAGGCTGCAACGATTTCTCCATCGGAATCGAACTGGAAGGCACTGACGACCTAGCCTACACCGATGCCCAGTACGCCGTGCTGGAACGGCTTACCCGGCACATTCGTAGCGCCTGGCCGGCCATCGACCTGGGCCGCATTCAGGGCCACAGCGACATTGCTCCACAACGCAAGACCGACCCCGGCCCGTCCTTCGATTGGCCGCGCTACCGCGAAGCGTTGTTGCACAACGAGGACAAGGCATGAGTTTTCTGGTGTTGTTGCTGGCATTGTGGGTCGAGAAGTTCTCGGCCCTGCGCCACCGTGTGCAGCGCGACGGGTTCTTCCTTGGCGAACTGGTGCGCCTGGAGCGCAGCGGCAAGGTACACCCTTGGTGGACGCTGGCCATTCTGGTGCTGGCACCGGTAATGCTGCTGGTGTTGCTGCTGCATGTGCTGGAGCCGGTGGCATATGGGTTGCTGGCCTTGCCGGTGCACCTGCTGGTGCTGGTCTATAGCCTGGGCCGTGGTGATGCCAAGGCCTCGCTTGGGCCGTTCCGCGATGCCTGGCGGCGCGGTGATGACCAGGCGGCGCTGCATGTTGCAGAGCGTGACCTGGGCCTGGCCGCCGACGAGCCGCACAGCTTGCTGGTAAGGGTGCAGGGCAACCTGCTGTGGCAGGTGTACCAGGGCTTTTTCGCGGTGATCTTCTGGTATTTCGTGCTGGGGCCTGGGGCGGCGCTGGCTTATCGCCTGCTGGCGCTGTGCGGCGAGCACAGCAAGCAGCCTGCGCTGAAGGCGCGGGCCGAACAGCTGCGGCACATCATGGACTGGCTGCCGGTGCGGGTACTGGCGTTGAGCTTTGCCCTGGTGGGTAACTTCCTCTCGGTCACCCGGGTGATGTTGCACGAGGTGCTCAACTGGCACATCAGTGCCGCGCACCTGGTGGCCCGTGTCGGGCGCATTGCCGACGATATTCCCGAGGAAGAAGACAGCCAGCGTGGGTTGGGGCGGCTGGACAGCCTGTGGGAGCTGCTGCTGCGTTGTGCGGTGTTGTGGTATGCCGGGTTTGCGCTGTGGACGGTGTTGGTTTGATCTTAAGCCAGGTGCGTACCCTGTAGGAGCGGCCTTGTGTCGCGATGGGCTGCGCAGCAGCCCCAGATTTCAGCTTCGCCGCATAAATTGCTGGGGCCGCTTTGCGGCCCGATCGCGACACAAGGCCGCTCCTACAACAACCGCGTTAGCTTGACCATCTGAATAACTCGCAGGCATTGCGGCTACTGGAGTGAGCGAGCTCCTCTACATCCAATCCCATCACCTGCGCCAGCGCCCCGGCAATCTCCGGCAGGTGTTCCGGGCTGTTCCTCACCCCCGGGTACATCACCGGCGCCATGTCTGGCGCATCGGTCTCCAGCACCACACTCTCCAGCGGCAGCCGCGCCAGGGTCTTGCGTAGCCGCAGTGCCTGTGGCCACGTCGCGGCACCGCCAAGCCCGAGCTTGAAGCCCAGCTTGATGTACTCGCGCGCCTCTTCGTAGCTGCCGGCAAACGCATGGATCACCCCCGCCCGCACCGGCTTGTAGCGCTTGAGCGTGGCAATCACCTGCGCATGGCTGCGGCGTACATGCAACAGCGCAGGCAGTTCGAAGTCGCAGGCCATCTGCAGTTGCGCTTCAAACAGGTCCTGCTGGCGGGTTTTGTCCAGGTCTTCAAGGTAGTAGTCCAGGCCAAATTCACCCACGGCGCACAGCCGCGTATCGCCGTGCAGGCGTTCCAGCCATTCGCGCAACTGAACGAGGTGCTCCGGGCGGTGCTGGTCGAGGTAGACCGGGTGCAGGCCGAGTGCCGCGAACAGGCGCTGATCGTTGCAGGCCAGGTCCCACACCCGCTGGAAATTCGCCTGGTACACCCCCAGCACCACCATACGTTCCACCCCACGCGCCGCCGCATTGGCCAGCAGGCGCGGGCGGTCGGCGTCGAAGTCGGGGAAGTCCAGGTGGGTGTGGGTGTCGATCAGGCGCATGGTCAGGCTGCAGTGATGCGCTGCTTGAAGGTACGACCAACGGCATGCACACCCGGCTCGTAGCGCTTTTCCTCGATGGCGGCCAGCGCCAGCTCCAGCGCGGTGGCGGCAATCAGGCCATGCTGCTGGGCCATGGCATTGACCGGCAGTGGCAGGAAGTCGAGCAACTGGTTGTCGCCAAAGGTGCCCAGCTGCAGCTGGCGCGAATCGGCAGGGCGCGCCTGCAGGGTATCGAACACCCCTTGCAGCAGTACGTACGAGGTGGTCACCAAGGCATCCGGCAGGCCGCCCAGGTCGTCGATCAGCTGCTGCATCAGGCGCTGGCCGCACTCGCGGCTGAACGCTTCACCCTGATAGCGGCGCACTTCACCGGCATAGCCTTGCAGGGCTTCGTCGAAGCCGCCGGCACGCGCCTGGCTGACGGACAGCTCAGGGCGGGCGCCGATCAGGGCAATGCTGCGCGGGGCGGCACTGAGCAGGCTGGCGGCCAGTTGGCGGCTGGCATCACGATCGTCGCTGATCACCGAGCAGAAGTGCGCAGGGTCCAGGCGGCGGTCGATGGCGATCACCGGCAGGCCTTTGTCCTGCAAGTCACGGTAGCTGTCGTCTTCCGGTGGCAGGCAGCTGGCGACGAACAGCGCGTCGCAGCGGCGGGCACGGAACAATTGCTGCAGCTGGCGCTCGCTGTCGGGCTGGTCGTCGCTGCTGGCGATCAGCAACTGGTAGCCACGGGCGCGGGCGCCTTGCTCCAGCTGCTTGGCAATGCGGGCGTAGCTGGGGTTCTCCAGATCCGGGAGAATGAAGCCCAGGGTGCGGGTGTGCCGGCTGCGCAGGCCAGCGGCCTGCGGGTTTGGGGTAAAGCCATGGGCTTCGACCACTGCACGCACGCGCTCGACGGTGGTGTTGCTGATGCGCTGCTGTTCAGCCTTGCCGTTGATGACATAGCTGGCTGTGGTCACGGACACACCGGCCAGGCGGGCGATATCGCTGAGTTTCACCGAATTTTCCTTGTTATTTCCGGGGCTGGCTGTAAGGCCGGACCGGGCATTTTGACCCAGCGCAGGCATCACGCGCAGACGACCATTGTCGCAATTGTCCGACAGGATGGGGCTTTTTACCGGGCAGATTATCGAGTAACGTGGCCGCCTGGTCAGATTAAACGTTTCAGCCGCCGAATTTTCTGCCTCGGCTGCCATCTGTGCAAGGCTGTTGAACTGGCCCTTCATGTGAATTTCACAACAATACTCCAGTACCCGACCGGGAACTGCAAAAGGAGAAGGTCATGCTCGAGCTCGCCAAGGAGCAGATAGCCATGGGCCAGACGGCCGCCGACAAGGCCGAGGCGTTGTGCCTGCTGGCGGACCGGCTGGTCGCTGACGGCCTGGTCGCCGAGGGTTACCTGCAAGGGCTGCAGGCCCGCGAGGCCCAAGGCTCAACGTTCCTTGGCCAGGGCATCGCCATCCCCCATGGCACGCCGCAAACCCGCGATCTGGTGCATGCCACGGGCGTGCGCCTGTTGCAGTTTCCCGAGGGCGTAGACTGGGGTGATGGGCAAAGGGTCTACCTGGCCATTGGCATTGCTGCACGCTCCGATGAACACCTGCGCCTGCTGCAGCTGCTCACCCGCGCCCTGGGTGAGACCGACCTGGCCGAAGCGCTACGCCGGGCCAGCTCTGCCGAAGCGCTGCTCAAGTTGCTGCAAGGTGCACCTCAGGAACTGGCGCTGGATGCGCAGTTGGTCGGCCTGAACGTTCCCGCTGAGGATTTCGACGAACTGGCCTGGCGGGGTGCCCGTCTGCTGCAGCGTGCCGACTGTGTCGACAGCGGTTTTGCCGCCGTGCTGCAACAGGCCGAGCCGCTGCCATTGGGCGAGGGCCTGTGGTGGCTGCACAGCGAGCGTCAGGTGCGCCAACCCGGCCTGGCCTTCATCACCCCGCAGCAGCCACTGCGTTACCGTGACCAGCCGCTCAACGGCCTGTTCTGCCTGGCCAGCCTCGGCGCGGCCCACCAGGCCTTGCTTGAGCGCCTGTGCGAAGTGCTGATCGAAGGGCGTGGGCAAATGCTCTACCAGGCCACCAGCAGCCGTGCGGTACTGGAAGTGCTGGGGGGCGAGGCGCCAGCGGATTGGCCCAGTGCGCGCATCGTGCTGGCCAACCCGCATGGCTTGCATGCGCGTCCGGCCAAGGTGCTGGCGCAACTGGCCAAAGGCTTCGAGGGCGAGATCCGCGTGCGCGTGGTCGACAGTGCGCAGCCGGCGGTGTCGGTGAAGAGCCTGAGCAAGCTGCTCAGCCTCGGCGCCCGCCGTGGCCAGACGCTGGAGTTGGTGGCCGAACCGGGCATCGCCGCCGATGCCTTGCCGGTGCTGCTGGCGGCCATCGAACAGGGCCTGGGCGAAGAGGTTGAGCCGCTGGCGCAACGTGAAGCACCCATTGCCAGCGTTGCGGCCGACGTGCTGCAAGCCCCCATGGCCGGAAGCCGTATCCAGGGCGTGGGCGCTGCCCCCGGCATTGCCAGCGGCCCGGCGCATGTGTGTGTCGAGCGTGAGTTCGATTATCCGCTACGTGGCGAATCCAGTGCTCTGGAGCGGCAAAAGCTGCGTCAGGCCATAGCGGCGGTGGACACTGACCTGCAGGCTTTGGTGACGCGCAGCGACAAAGCCATTGGCGAGATCTTCGTCACCCACCAGGAAATGCTCGCCGACCCGGCCCTGACCGACGATGTCGAACAGCGCCTTGCCCAAGGCGAAAGTGCTGCGGCAGCCTGGATGGCGGTAATCGAAGCCGCAGCCCGTCAGCAAGAGGCGCTGCACGATGCCTTGCTGGCCGAACGCGCCGCCGACCTGCGCGACATCGGCCGCCGCGTGCTGGCGCAATTGTGCGGTGTGCAGGCCCAGGTTGAGCCGGAACAACCTTACGTACTGGTGATGACCGAAGTCGGCCCGTCCGATGTGGCGCGGCTGGACCCAAGCCGGGTCGCCGGCATCGTCACCGCTCAAGGAGGCGCCACTGCCCACAGTGCCATCGTCGCCCGTGCGTTGGGCATTCCTGCAGTGGTGGGCGCGGGGGCAGCGGTCCTGCTGCTTGAGTCCGGCACGCCGCTGTTGCTCGATGGCCAGCGCGGCGTGGTCAATGTGGCGCCGCCGGAAGAAGAATTGCAACGCGCCCTGGCCGAGCGTGATGCCCGCGAGCAACGCCTGCAGGCCGCCTGGGCCAACCGCCTCGAACCCGCCGTGACCCGCGATGGCCACGCTGTCGAGGTGTTCGCCAACATCGGGGACAGCAACGGCATCGCCAAGGTGGTGGAGCAGGGCGCCGAAGGCGTCGGCCTGCTACGCACCGAACTGATTTTCATGGCACACCCCCAGGCCCCGGACGTGGCGACCCAGGAAGCCGAGTACCGCCGCGTACTCGATGGCCTGGACGGGCGCCCGCTGGTGGTGCGCACCCTCGATGTCGGCGGCGACAAGCCGCTGCCGTACTGGCCGATCGCCGCCGAAGAAAACCCTTTCCTCGGCGTGCGCGGCGTGCGCCTGACTCTGCAGCGCCCGCAGATCATGGAAGACCAGCTGCGTGCCTTGCTGCAGGCTGCCGACAATCGCCCGCTGCGTATCATGTTCCCGATGGTTGGCCAGGTACACGAGTGGCGCGAGGCGCGGGCCATGGTCGAGCGCTTGCGTGCAGAAACCCCGGTGGCCGATTTGCAACTGGGCATCATGGTCGAAGTGCCCTCGGCGGCCTTGTTGGCGCCGCAACTGGCGCGTGAAGTGGACTTCTTCAGCATCGGCACCAACGACCTGACCCAATACACCCTGGCCATCGACCGTGGCCACCCAAGCCTTTCGGCCCAGGCCGATGGCCTGCACCCGGCCGTGCTCAGCCTGATCGACATGACCGTGCGCGCCGCCCATGCCCATGGCAAGTGGGTAGGCGTGTGCGGCGAGTTGGCGGCCGACCCGCAGGCGGTGCCTGTGCTGCTGGGGCTGGACGTTGACGAGCTCAGTGTGTCTGCGCGCAGCATCGCCGAAGTCAAGGCCCTGGTTCGCCAGGCCGATCACCAGACGGCCCGCGCCCTGGCGCGCGAGGCCCTGCAACAAGACAGCGCTGCGGCGGTTCGCGCGCTGGTGGAGCGTTCCTGAATGGCCAAGATCCTCACCCTTACCCTGAACCCGGCGCTGGATATCACCATCGGCCTGGACACCCTGCGCCCGGGGCAAGTCAACCGCAGCCAGGTGCAACAGAGCCACGCAGCGGGTAAAGGGCTGAACGTTGCCCAGGTATTGGCCGACCTGGGGCACAGCGTGACCGTTGGCGGCTTTCTCGGGCAGGACAACCTGCAGCCGTTCGAAGCACTGATCCAGTGGCGCGGCTTTGCCGACTGCTTTGTTCGCGTGCCGGGCGAAACCCGCAGCAACATCAAGCTGGTCGAGGCCGATGGCCGCGTCACCGATATCAACGGCCAGGGCCCGGAGGTGGATGAGGCGGCGCGTAGCGCGTTGCTGCGCCGCCTGGAACAGGTCGCCCCAGGCCATGATGCGGTGGTGGTGGCCGGTAGCCTGCCGCGTGGCATCAGTGCCGAGTGGTTCCGCCAGTTACTCGACCAGTTGAAGGCATCGGGCCTGAAGGTCGCGCTGGACAGCAGCGGCGAAGCCTTGCGTGCGGGCCTGCAAAGCGCGCCTTGGCTGGTCAAGCCCAATACCGAAGAGTTGGGCGAGGTACTCGGCCTGGCGGTGGATAACCCGGCGCAGCAACGTGCAGCCGCCGAGCACCTGCTGGCCAGCGGCGTCGAACATGTGGTGGTGTCTGCAGGTGAGCAGGGGGTCAGCTGGTTCGCCCGCGACCTGGCCGTACACGCCAGCCCACCCAAGGTGCGGGTCGCCAGCACGGTGGGGGCGGGGGATTCGCTGGTAGCCGGCATGGTCCATGGCCTGCTGCAGGGCGAGCTGCCTGCGCAGACGTTGACCCGTGCCACCGCGATTGCCGCCCAGGCCGTCACCCAGGTTGGCTTCGGCATCCGTGACCGCGAGCAACTGGCGCGTCTGGAAGCGGCCGTGCAACTGACAGAACAACAAGAGGGTTGCCGATGAACATTGCCATTGTCACCGCCTGCCCCAACGGCCAGGTGTCGAGTGTGCTGAGCGCACGCTTGTTGTCCGCCGCTGCCCAGCGGCGTGGCTGGAGTACCAGCGTCGAAGTGCAGGAAGCCGGGCACCCCGAGCGGCAACTGAGTGCGCAGCAGATCGCCGAGGCCGACTGGGTGCTGGTAGTCAGCACTGGCGCAGTGGACCTGGCCCGCTTCGTCGGCAAGCGCGTGTACCAGAGCACACCCTCCCAGGCGCTGGCCGACCGTGAAGGCTTCCTCGATGAGGCAGCAGCCAATGCCCAGCCGTTGGTGGCGACATCAGACGCCCCAGTCGCTGTTAGCAGTGCGGTCACGCGAATCGTTGCGGTCACTGCTTGCCCGACCGGCGTCGCGCACACATTCATGGCCGCAGAAGCCTTGCAGCAAGCGGCACAACAGATGGGCTACCAACTCACAGTCGAAACCCAGGGTTCGGTCGGAGCGCGCAACCCTTTGTCTGCCGAGGCCATCGCAGAGGCGGATGTGGTGCTGCTGGCCGCTGACATCGAAGTGCCTACTGCGCGGTTCGCCGGCAAACGGATCTACCGTTGTGGCACTGGCATCGCCCTCAAGCAAGCCCGCGCCACGCTGGACAAGGCCCTGGCCGAAGCCAAAGTGGAAAGCAGCGCCGATGCCGCAGCGGCTGCCAGTACGACAAAGGGCGAGAAGACCGGTGTGTACAAGCACCTACTGACCGGTGTGTCGTTCATGCTGCCCATGGTGGTGGCCGGTGGGCTGCTGATTGCCCTGTCGTTCGTGTTCGGCATCGAGGCGTATAAAGAGCCGGGCACCTTGCCGGCGGCGTTGATGCAGATCGGCGGCGAGGCCGCGTTCAAGCTGATGGTACCGCTGCTGGCGGGCTATATCGCCTGGTCCATCGCCGACCGCCCGGGGCTTGCGCCGGGCATGATCGGTGGCCTGCTGGCCAGCACCTTGGGGGCCGGTTTCATCGGCGGCATCGTCGCGGGCTTTCTTGCCGGTTACAGTGCCAAGGCCATTGCCCGCTGGGCGCGCCTGCCCACCAGCCTGGAAGCGCTGAAGCCGATTCTGATCATTCCGCTGCTGGCCAGCCTGTTCACCGGCCTGGTGATGATCTACGTGGTGGGCCAGCCGGTGGCGGCCATGCTCGAAGGCCTTACGCACTTCCTCGACAGCATGGGCACCACCAATGCCATCCTGTTGGGGCTGTTGCTGGGAGGCATGATGTGCGTCGACCTAGGCGGGCCGATCAACAAGGCCGCCTATGCCTTCTCGGTGGGGTTGCTGGCGTCGTCGAGCTACGCACCGATGGCGGCGACCATGGCCGCCGGCATGGTGCCGCCGATCGGCCTGGGCATCGCCACCTTCCTGGCCCGGCGCAAGTTTGCCCAGAGCGAGCGCGAGGCGGGCAAGGCGGCCTTGGCGCTCGGCTTGTGCTTCATTTCCGAAGGGGCGATCCCGTTTGCTGCCAAGGACCCGCTGCGGGTGATTCCGGCCAGTGTCGTGGGTGGCGCATTGACCGGGGCGCTGTCGATGTACTTCGGTTGCAAGCTGATGGCGCCGCATGGCGGCTTGTTCGTGCTGCTGATTCCCAATGCGATCAACCACGCACTGCTTTACCTGCTGGCGATTGTGGCGGGTAGCCTGGTGACGGCGGTGGTGTATGCCGTTATCAAGAAAAGCGAGCGGGTGGAGTTGGCGGTGGCACCAGTCAAAGGTACCTGAGCTCACACCGTCCTGCAGGAGCGGCCTTGTGTCGCGATAGGGCCGCAAAGCGGCCCCAGCAATTCATGCGACGAAGCTGAAAATTTGGGGCTGCTTTGCAGCCCTATCGCGACACAAGGCCGCTCCTACAAGGATTCGCGCCAGCTGGTCAGTTGGTATCAGCGCCCGTGCTTCTGCCGCAACGGCACCAACAGATCACCCAACCCGTTGTGGTCGATCTCATGCATCAACGCCAGTAACCCACCCAGCTCCCCCGCCGGAAAGCCCTTGCGCGCAAACCACGCCAGGTAGTCCCCCGGCAGGTCGGCAATGATCCGTCCCTGATACTTGCCAAACGGCATGGTCCGGGTCACCAGCAGTTCGAGGGTTTCCGGCTTCATCTTCGATGCACCTGGCTGTGGAAAAGCGCCGACCATACTGCAATCTGCACGAGGGCCCAAGCGGCAATCATGCAGAACGCCCTCATCAACCTTCATCTTTAATTGCATAAGTTATTGAAAATAATAGATTTATTTTTTGATTAAGGCTTGGCACGAACACTGCTCCCTTACAGATGACTATCACCTGCCAAGGAGTTCGTACCATGAGCAACCCCAACAAAGACGTGATCGATGTGCTCAACGACCTGATCGAGTACAGCAAGGATGGCGAGAAAGGCTTCAAGACCTCGGCCGATGATGTGAAGAACCCAGAGTTGAAAGCGTTCTTCGTCCAGCGTGCCGGCGAGTGCGCCAATGCCGCAGGCGAACTGCAAAGCGAAGTGCGCCGTCTGGGCGGCGACCCGGAAACTTCCACCAGCATCAGCGGCGACCTGCACCGGGGCTGGGTCAACCTGAAGTCGATGGTCACCGGCAAGGATGAAGAAGCGGTGCTCAACGAGGTGGAGCGGGGCGAGGATCACGCGCTTAAAGCTTACAAGGAAGCCCGCGAAAAGCTGGTGAAACTGGGCCGCACCGCCAGTGACATGACCTACAGCCTGGTGGAAAAACAGCTGCAAGGCGTGCAGCGCAACCATGACCAGGTCAAGGCCCTGCGCAACGCTGCCCGCGCCCGTTCTTAAGCCTCAGGCCCCTCTACCCGGTTGCGGCCCATGGCCTTGGCCCGGTAGAGCGCTTCGTCCGCAGCGCCCAGCACCCTGGCCAGGTCGTGCTGGGTGCCCGACAGGCCGATACCGATGCTCACCGTTACCGCGTGGGCATCATCGGCAAACGGCGCTAGCGCCTCGACGCTGGCGCGTATCCGTTCGGCCAGTAGTCGGGCGCCGGCCAGGTCGGTTTCCGGCAGCACCACCTGAAACTCCTCCCCACCATAACGCGCAGCCAGGTCGGCCGGGCGGCGGATGCACGCCTCGATGGACTTGGCCACTTCACGCAGGGCATGGTCGCCACCGGCATGGCCATGGCGCTGGTTGAATGCCTTGAAATGGTCCACATCCACCATCAGCACGGCCAGCGGCTTGCGGTTGCGTTGTGCGCGCGCCCATTCCTGGCGCAGCACCTGGTCCAGGCGGCGACGGTTGGCCAGGCCCGTCAGGCTGTCGGTGGCAGCCAGGGTAGCCAGGCCTTGCTCGGCTTCCTGGCGGCGGCGCAGTTCGCGGCCCAGCAGCAGGGTCAGCCAGAGAATGCCCACGCAGAGCACGCCGGTCGCGACGCTGACCAGGATCGCGGTACGTCGCCACGACTGGAACACCTCGTCTGTCGGGTGAACCACCAGTACGATCAGCGGCAACTGCGCGACACGGGCAAAGGTGTAGATGCGTGAGCTGCCGTCGCTCCCGGAGCGTGCGGTGAAGTTGCCACTCTGTTCGCTGAGAATACGCTTGAAGTTGGGCCGTTCGGCATAGTTGGTGCCGATCAGTGGGTCTTGCGTGCGCGAGGGCTGGCGGGCGAGCAACTGCCCGTCGGTATTGAACAGGTTGATGCTGCTGTCGTCGCCGATGTCCAGGCGCTGGAACAGCTCGCTGAAGTACGACAGGCGCAGTGCCCCTGCCGCCAGCCCGGCGAACTCGCCATTGGGGCCAGAGATACGCCGGCTGAAACTGATACACCAGTCCAGGTCGCCCAGTTTGGCCTTGAACGGCGGGCCCACCAGCAAACCGAGGTTGGCGTTGTTCTGATGCGCCTTGAACACCCCGGTATCGCCGAAGTTGGCCTTGCGCGGCACGCTGCTGGTGGAGTCACCCACTACGTTGCCTTGTTTGTCCAGCCACAGCACATCACCGCGTTTGCGGTCGACGAAGGCTTCATTGAAAAGCAGGCGCTGGCGTAGCGGGCCAGGGATTTCCGGCAGTTCCTTGCGTCCGACAGCCCAGATCAGGCCCTGCAGGGACTGATCGTAGAGTTCGGCGTTGCGCAGGATGTCGCTTTCGATCAACTGAACGATGTTGTTGGACGAGCGAATGGCCGACAGCTCGACGCTATCGCGTTCCCGCGCCAGCAGGTAGCTGACGATGGCGACGATGGCGAGCACGGCAAGGCAACTGCCCAGATTGAGGGTCAGCTCGGGGTGCGACCTGAGGAATGCGAAACGCGGTAATCGGGTGGGCATGCTCGCTACTGCGTGGGCAGGGCCATTCGCGGCGGCGACATTCTAGGGAAGCGCGGATTGTCGGACAAGATTTGTCCGACGGAATCACGCAATGCAGTATTTCGGAGTTACGCCAGACCCTGGACTGCCCCCAAGAAGTTGGACACCAATCCAATTTCTTGGGGTGTCCACATGAGCAAGTATTCAGACCAATTCAAGCTTACTGCCGTTCAGGCTTACTTGGAGAGTGGTGAAGGCTTCCGAACAGTAGCCCGCCGATTTTCCGTGGATTTCAGCCTGCTGCGGCGCTGGGTCTCAAGCTTCCAGAAACATGGACAGTTCAGTCTGCGCAAAATAGGCCAGCGGTACAGTGCGACCTACAAGTGCTCAGTCCTTGAGTACATGCACAAGCATCAGCTTTCCTTGCGTCAGACCGCCGCCCATTTCGGTCTCGGCCAGTCCTCGCAGGTAGGCATTTGGGCGCGGCAACACTACAGTGGTGACCCTGCACTGCCTGCTCCCAAGAAAAGAAAACCTGCTGCCATGCCGAAAAAGCCTTATCCCATCAAACCTACGACTTCCGATGACACAGAGAAAAGCCGCGACCAGTTGCTGGCCGAGCTTGAGTGGCTGCGCATGGAGAACGCCTACCTAAAAAAGCTGGAAGAACTGAAGAAGCAGGAACGAAGGCAGCCCAAAAAGCCCTGATCGTCTCGGCGCTCAAGGACCGGTTTCCCTTGGCCGCCGTTCTACAGTTGGCGGATCTGCCACGCAGTACGTTTTATTACCAGCTTCAAGCGCAGGCCAAACCTGACAAGCATGCTGCTCTGAAGCAGATGATTCAGCGTGTCTATCACGAGGAAAAAGGGCTATACGGTTACCGGCGCGTTGCAATCGTGATCCGCAATGGCGGCACCTTGGTTAACAAGAAGGTGGTGGAGCGTTTGATGGTCGAGCTTGATCTTCGCTCACTAGTACGGCCAAAAAAGTACCGGTCGTACAAGGGGGTTGTCGGCACCATCGCGCCCAACCTGCTGGAGCGAAACTTCCTCGCGCAGCGCCCGAATCAGAAGTGGGTGACCGATGTTACCGAGTTCAAAGTGGCTCAGGAAAAGATCTATCTCTCCCCTGTGATGGACTTGTACAACGCCGAAATCGTGGCCTACGAAGTGGCCAGCAGGCCGTGCCTTGGGCTGGTTACCAACATGCTGGACAAGGCCTTCGAGCGCCTGGGAAACAAGCCGAAACTGGTGCTTCACTCAGATCAAGGCTGGCACTACCAACACTCGCAGTACCGCCACAAGCTGGCAGAGCAAGGGCTGAAGCAGAGCATGTCACGCAAAGGAAACTGCCTGGATAATGCGGCTATGGAGAGCTTTTTTGGTACGCTTAAGTCCGAGTTTTTCTACCCGAAGCGCTTCGAGAGCGTTGAAGAACTGAAAGCTGGTCTGGATGAGTACATCCACTACTACAACCATGACCGCATCAAGCTAAAGCTCAATGGCATGAGCCCTGTGAAATACAGGACCCATGCTGCGGCTGCTAGCTGAAACTGTCCAACTTTTCGGGGGCAGTCCACCCTGTGGGAGCGGGTTCACCCGCGAACACCGGCGAAGCCGGTGCCCAACACTGCGGTGCCTTCTTCGCGGGTAAATCCGCTCCCACAGGGGTTATGTGTGAAGCTTAAAAAACGGGATCAGAACACGTTCAGTGGGTAATCCACGATCACTCGCACTTCATCGTTGTCGCTGTTGCTGTCGATCGACGCATAACCCTGGCTACCACGGTGGGTGGCATAGCGCACCAATACCGACAGGTCTTTCAGGTCACCCTCCTGGAACACGTATTTCACGTCCAGGTCACGTTCCCAGTGCATGGCGTTCTTGCCATCTTCACGGTAGTAGTCGTAGTGCGTGGTGTCCTGCACCGCCTTGGTCAGGTCGGCTTCACCGCGTGAGTACGACAGCGAGGTGGTCAGGCCAGGTACGCCGACGCCGGCGAAGTCATAGTTGTACTGCAGCTTCCACGAGCGCTCGTTCGGCGCGTTGAAGTCCGAGTACATGCGCGAGTTGTCCAGGTACACGCTGTCGCCCAGGTTGATGTAGTCGAACGGCGTGTTGCCGTTGACTCGCTGGTAGGCGGCGGTGACGCTGTGGAACCCGGCGTTGACGGTGAAGTGAACGCTGTAGGTGTTGTTGTCGATCTTGCCCAGCAGGGCCTGGCCGGTGTCCTGGGTGTGGTAGAAGTGCACGCCCGGGTTCAGGCTGACCAGGTCGTTGACCACGTAGGTGTAGTCGAAGTCAGCGTAGTACTGGTTCCAGATGTCCTTCAGCTCGGCGGCGTACAGGTTGGCGGTGATGTTTTCGGTACCGCTCCACGACGCGCCGGCCCAGTTCAGGTGCTTGCTCTTGTCGTGTTCGTTCAGCGCGCCGTAGTAGGTGTCGATACGGCGGTGGCCGCTCTGGTTGTACGGGTGGGTGAAGCTCACCTGGCCGCCTTCGAGCAGCAGGCCGTCGATGCTGGTGTTGGTCAGGCTTACACCACGGAACGTCTGCGGCAGCATGCGGGTTTCGCCGCCAGCGATCACCGGGTTGGTGAGGAACAGGTCACCGGCTTTCAGCTCGGTGTCGAAGGCCTTCAGCTTGACCGCAGCGCCAGCCGTGGAGAACGAGTGCGGGGCAGCGCCCAGCTCGCCGTCGTCCTTGATGTGCTCGGGCAGGATGCTGGTGCCGGCATGGCCGCCACCGCCGTCGAGCTTGAGGCCCAGCATGGCATGGGCGTCCAGGCCAAAGCCGACCACTCCCGGGGTGTAGCCCGACTCGAAGCGCGCAACCGCGCCCTGGCCCCACTCGCGGGTGTCGCGCACGCCGGCGTTGTGGTTGTCGCGGTTGAAGTAGGCATTACGGAAATGCAGGTTGAAGGACGACCCTTCGATGAAGCCATCAGCCTTGTCTTCATCTGCCTGGGCGGCGAAAGGGATCGTTGCAGTCAACGCAATGAACAGCGGGGTAAAACGAAACGCGGAAGGCACCGGTACTAGCTCCTTTGGTGTGACGGTGGGGCAGTTTTTATTTTTGAATGTGCGTCTTTCTTATAAGTAGACGTTACAGCCGGGCTGAGCGTTAAAGCTGTCTAGTCCTGAAATAGGTTTACACCTGTTCAGGTAGGCCGATAGGCCTCAAAACGCCCGATGCACCGCATCGGGCGTTTTGTTTTTCAGGGCCATGTGGGGCCGCTCTGTGTTGTAGATTTGCACTGCCTCATCAACCATCTTCCTTGCCTGCTCCAGGTTTTCAGGGTTACTCAGCAGCAGTTCTGTTTTGAGGATTCCGTTAATGCGTTCGGCTAACGCGTTCTGGTAGCAGTCATATCCATCAGTCATCGAGCATTGGACTCCGTGCCGCGCATGCAGTGACTGGTACAGCGCCGAGCAATATTGGATGCCGCGGTCCGAGTGATGGACCAGTGGCTGGCGATGCCGCCGCTTGCGCAGAGCCTGTCTGAAGGCTTGCGCAACTGACTCGGCGTGCAGGCTTTCGTGTACGTGGTGACCAACAATTTTTCTGGAGTACGCATCCGTTACCAGGCTTAGGTACAACGGGCCGCTACTAGCTGGCAGGTAGGTAATGTCCGCGACCCAAACGTGCTCCGGCCCTGACGGGATAACCTGATTCGGGCCCGGTTTGAGTAGGTTCGGATGGCGGTAGAAGTGATGAAAGCTTTGTGTTGTCTTGTGATACGCCCGCTTGGGTAGCACCAGCAAGCGGCGCTCTCCCAAAACCTGAAATAGTCGGTCTCGACCAACCTGGACTCGCCTATCAGGCTGGCAATGCAGCAGATAGTGCAGCTTCCGTGTGCCTAGCCGTGGCTGACGCATCCGGATTTGTTGAACAACCTCGACAACCCGATCTGCCTGGCGATCTTTGCCATCAGCAGCTCGATTGCGCTTGTAGTAAGCCTGCCGGCTAATGCCTAGAAACTGACAAGCCCTGGCAATGCTCAGTCCTGCGACTTGACCTTGCGAGAGGACTTGCCGGATCGCTTTTTTACGACTGATACACCGTAGTCATTTTTCAGGACATCAACGACGGTCTCGAAGAACTGAGCCTTCTGGCTCATCAGCTCAAGCTGCTGCTCAAGCTCTTTGATCCGCTGCTCTGGAGTGAGCGTTTTAGGGTCGGACATCGCGCAGCTCCTCTCGGCCCGGATCGACGCCCCTTGGCTCCAATCCTGCCGACCATGCTTACGCAACCATACCAGAACCGTCGAGCGACCCTGGATGCCATACCGCACCTGAGCCTGCTTGTAGGTCAGCTCGCCTTTTTCGATCTGATCAACGACGGCCAATTTAAAAGACAGCGAGTAATCTCGCTGTGTGCGCTTTACACCTTGCTCCATCTAGCTCTCCGGAAAATCGGGATGAGAGGTGTAAACCTTATTCAGGACGGGACAAGCACATAAAAAAAGCCGCTGATCGGCAGCGGCTTTAAAAGGCTAACATATCGGCACCGGTGGTGCCCATGGCGTAGCCAAGGGAAATCGGGAGCAGCAACAGCGCTTGATCAGCTGTCGGCATTGGCATCGACAGAAACTTTGGAAGCTGTCTGTTTTGCGTCTTTGGCGGCGTCAGACTTGTTTGCAGCTACAGCGTCGCGGGCCTCTTGGTGGACGGCGGCGAGCGCTGCATTACGGGTGACGAAAGCGCTGGATTCTTCGGCCATGGCCAGGGGCGACAACAACAGGGAAGACAGGACGAAGACGCTGGCAATACCCATACTGTTGGACATTTGAAACTACCTTCTTGCGGTGCAAGTGCTAATGAGGACGGGGGTAAAGTTAGTCCTTTCAATGCACTGGAAACAGACCTGAGTGCGATAAGCACTGTTGCGCAAAAGGTAACGATCCCTGAGAAAGCAATAGTACTTTCGGCGCAAACCCGCGCGCTAGACGCGGTCCTTGTAGGAGCGGCCTTGTGTCGCGATGGGCTGCGCAGCAGCCCCGGCTATTTATGCCATTGCACAGAATTTGGGGCCGCTGCGCGCCCCATCGCGACGCAAGGCCGCTCCTACAGGGACCGCGTAGCCCTGAGGATCGGCAACTGGATACCGAAGGTATTGACCCCAGCCCCGCTGCGCACGAACACCTCCCCCCCATGCATCAGCGCAATCGCCTTGACGATGGCCAGTCCCAACCCATGGTTACCCCCTCCGCTGTTGCTGCGCGCCGCATCCACCCGGTAGAAGCGCTCGAACAGCAACGGCAGGTGCTCATCGTCAATCGCCGGCCCCGGGTTGCTCACAGCGATGCTGACCTGGTCCGGCCCGGCATCGATCTGCACCTGGATCACCTGGTGTGGCGCCGTATGTTGCACGGCGTTGTTCAGCAGGTTGATCAACGCTCGGCGCAGTTGGGCTTTTTCGATGGGGGCGTGGGCATCGCCGCTTACGCTCACGCTGACCTGCGCGTCTTCGAGGATGTAGTCCAGGTAGTCGAGCGTGGTCGCCACTTCCTCTGCCAGCGAGGCCTGGGTCAGGGCAGTGGCCTTGCTGCCCTGGTCGGCACTGGCCAGAAACAGCATGTCGTTGATGATGCTGCGCAGGCGTTCCAGCTCTTCCAGGTTGGATTGCAGCACTTCGAAATAATGCTCGGCGCTGCGGCCTCGGGTGAGTGCTACCTGGGTCTGGCCGATCAGGTTGGTGAGCGGGGAGCGCAGTTCATGGGCAACGTCAGCGTTGAAGGCTTCCAGCCGCGAGTAGGCCTGGCTCACGCGGTCGAGCGCAGCGTTGAAGGCGCCGGCAAACTGCGCCAGTTCCGGGGCCAGCGCGTGGGTCTTCAAGCGCCCGTCCAGGCGTGGCGGGGCCAGGGCCTGGGCCTCGTTGGACAACGCCAGCAACGGGCGCAGGCCAATGCGCGCCACCCAGTAGCCCAGCACTGAGGCCAGCAGTACGCCAAGCACTGCCAGCCCGACAATCGCCACCAGCAGGCTGTGCTGCGCCTGCCAGAAGGTTTCGGTGTCGATGCCGATCAGAAAGCGTAGCGGTGGCCGCTCGCCCAGCGCTGGCAGTTCGCTGACCAGCACCTTGTAAGGGTAGGGGCGGTCGGGCAGACGCAGGTCACGCATACCCTGCAGGCCTTCGGCGAAGGCCCGTACCAGCTCGCTGGGGTGGCCGTACTCGTAGGCCGGGTCGCTGCTGACCACCCAGAAGCGGATGCGTTTGTCTTCTTCGCTCAGCAGGTTGAGCTTGTTGTTGATCTTGGCCCAGTGATCGGGCGTACCGAAGCGGTTGAGGGTGGATTCGAGCACGCTGAAGCGTGCGTCCAGTTCGGCTTGCGGCAGCAAGTCCAGGCTGTGGTCGACCTGGCGGTAAAGTGCCGAGCCGATCAACACGAACACGCCCAGTGCTACCAGGATGAACAGCGCCGACAGACGCAGGGCGATGGAATTACCCCGCACGGTTTTCCAGGACATAGCCCATGCCTCGGATGGTGTGCAGCAGCTTGTTGTCGAAAGGCCCGTCCAGCTTGGCGCGCAGACGCTTGATCGCCACTTCCACAACGTTGGCATCGCTGTCGAAGTTGATGTCCCAGACCAGCTCGGCAATCGCCGTCTTCGACAGGATTTCACCCTGCCGCCGGGCCAGTACGCTCAGCAGCGAGAACTCCTTGGCCGTCAGGTCCAGGCGCTGGCCGGCGCGGGTGGCCTTGCGCGCCATCAGGTCGATCCACAGGTCTGCCACCTGCACCTGGAGCGGTTCGTGGCTGCTGCTACGGCGGGTAAGGGCCTGAAGACGGGCGACCAGTTCAAGAAACGAGAACGGCTTGCCCAGATAGTCGTCGGCACCCTCACGCAGGCCGTGGATGCGGTCTTCGACCCGCTCGCGGGCGGTCAGCATGATCACCGGCGTCTGTTTGCGCGCGCGCAAGGCGCGCAGCACGCCATAGCCGTCCAGGCCGGGTAGCATCACATCCAGCACGATCACCGCGTAATCGCCCTCCAGGGCCAGGTGCAGGCCGTCGATGCCGTCCCGCGCCAGGTCCACGGTAAAGCCCTGTTCGCTCAGGCCACGATGCAGGTAGTCGGCGGTTTTTTCTTCGTCTTCGATGATCAGCACACGCATGGTCTTGTCCTAACTGGCACTTGGCGCTGCCGCGCGGGCAGCCTGGCGGCGGTGGAACAGGCGCTCCAGGGCCAAGTATATGACCGGGGTGGTGAACAGCGTCAGGGCCTGGCTCACCAGCAGGCCGCCGACCACTGCAATGCCCAGTGGCTGACGCAACTCGGCGCCGGTGCCAAAGCCGAACATCAGCGGCACCGCGCCGAGCAAGGCTGCCAGGGTGGTCATGATGATCGGCCGGAAGCGCGTCAGGCACGCTTGATGAATCGCCTGCTCCGGCGTCAGGCCCTGATGACGTTGGGCTTCCAGGGCAAAGTCGATCAGCAGGATGCCGTTTTTCTTGACGATGCCGATCAGCAGCACCACGCCGATCAGCCCCATGATGCTGAAGTCCTGGCCCATGGCCCACAGCAATATCAACGCACCCAGGCCGGCCGAGGGCAGGGTGGAAATGATGGTCAGCGGGTGGACGAAGCTTTCGTACAGCACGCCGAGGATGATGTACACCGCCACCAGCGCGGCCAGGATCAACCACGGTTGGCTCGAAAGCGAACTCTGGAACGCCTGGGCCGCACCCTGGAAGTTGCCGCTGATGGAGTCGGGCATGCCCAGCTCGCGCTGGGTGCGGTCGAGGATGCTCACCGCATCGCCCAGGGCCACGCCGGGGGCCAGGTTGAACGACAGGTTGGCCGCCGGGAACAGGCCATCGTGGCTGATCGACAACGGCCCGGTGCTGGGCGGTGCCACGTGGGCGACTGCCGACAGTGGGACCATTTCGTTGCTCAACGGCGAGCGCAGGTAGAAGTAGTTGAGGCTCTCGGCCTTGCCACGTTGTTGCGCATCCAGTTCAAGGATCACCTTGTACTGGTTGGTGTCGGTCTGGAATTCGCTGATCTGCCGCTGGCCGAAGGCGTCGTACAGGGCCTGGTCGACATCGGTGGTGGTCAGGCCGAAGCGCGCGGCGGCCTGGCGGTCGATGTCGATGCGGGTGACGCTGGCGCCCAGCTGCAGGTCGTTGGACAGGTCGCGGAACGCCGGGTTTTCCCGCAGCCGGTCGGTCAGGCGCTGGGTCCACAGGTTCAGGGCCTCGCCGTCGTTGCTCTTGAGCACGTACTGATATTGGGTGCGGGACGGGCCTGAGCTGAGGTTGATGTCCTGGCCGGCGCGCATGTACAGGACAATGCCCGGTACCTGGGCCAGCTTGGGCCGCAGTCGGTCGATCAGTTCGCTGGCCGACACATCGCGCTCACCTCGCGGCTTGAGGGCTATCCAGAAACGGCCGTTGGCGATGGTCTGGTTGCTGCCGGTAACGCCCACCGAGTGGGAAAACGCGCGCACGGCCGGGTCTGCCCCGATGATCTTGGCCAGCGCCTGGTGCTTCTCGATCATCGACGGGTACGAGACATCCGCCGCTGCTTCGCTGGTGCCCAGAATGAAACCGGTGTCCTGCAACGGGAAGAAGCCCTTGGGGATGGCCACGTAACCGGCCACTGCCAACGCCAGGGTCACGCCGAACACACCCAGGGTCAGGCGCTGGTGCGCGAGGGCGCGGTTCAGGCCCTTTTCGTACCACTTGACCAGGCGTTCGCCAAAGCCGCCCTTGTGTTCACCGGGCGGGCGACGCATGAACAGTGCGCACAGGGTTGGCGCCAGGGTCAGCGAAACCACCACCGAAATCAGGATGGTGGCCGTGGCGGTCAGGGCAAACTCTTTGAACAGCCGCCCGACCACACCGCCCATGAACAGCAGCGGGATGAATGCGGCAATCAGCGAGAAACTGATCGACACCACGGTAAAGCCGATTTCCCCGGCACCCTTGAGCGCCGCCGTGCGGCTGTCGTCGCCGGCCTCCAGGTGGCGGTGGATGTTCTCCACCACCACGATGGCATCGTCGACCACGAAGCCCACGGAGATGACGATGGCCACCAGGGTGAGGTTGTTCAGGCTGAAACCGAGGATGTACATCAACGCGCAGCTTGCGATCAGCGACACGCCCAGCACGCTGGATACCACCATGGTCGCCGACCACTGGCGCAGGAACAGTGCCATTACCCCGATCACCAGGGCCACGGCGATCATCAAGGTCAGCTCCACTTCGTGCAGCGAGGCGCGGATGGTCTGGGTGCGGTCCTGCAGCACCGACACTTCGACCGAGGCTGGCAGCATCTCTTGCAGCCGGGGCAGGGCGGCCAGCACCCGGTCTACGGTATCGACGATGTTGGCCCCGGGCTGGCGGAAGATCACCAGGTTCAGCCCCGGCTGGTCGCCGGACCAGGCCTTGACGTAGGCGTTTTCGGCACCGTTGATCACCTTGGCCACGTCCTTGAGGTGCACCGGGGCGCCATCGCGGTACGAGACGATCAGTTGCGCGTAGTCCTCGGGGTGGAACAGCTGGTCGTTGGCGGCGATGGTCGACACACTGTGCTCGCCGTACAGCGCGCCCTTGGCCAGGTTCAGGCTGGTCTGCTGGATGGCCTGACGCAGGTCGGCCAGGGTCAGGCCGATGGCGGCCAGCTTCTCGGGCTGCGCCTGCACGCGGATTGCCGGGCGCAGCTGGCCGGTGATGTTGATCAGGCCCACCCCGTCGATCTGGCTCAGCTGGCGGGCCAGCAGGGTTTCGGTGTAGTCGCTGAGGTCGTTGCCGGGCATCTGGTCAGAGCTGACCGTCAGCACCAGCACCGGGCTGTCGGCCGGGTTGACCTTGCGCCAGGTTGGCGGGTTGGGCAGGTCTTGCGGCAGGCGCGCAGTGGCGGTGTTGATCGCCGCCTGCACTTCCTGGGCGGCGGTGTCGATGTTCTTGTCGAGGGTGAACTGCAGGATCAGGGTGGTCGAGCCCAGCGCGCTGCTGCTGGTCATCTGGGTCATGCCGGGGATGGCGCTGAACTGCACCTCCAGCGGCGTGGCCACCGACGAGGCCATGGTTTCCGGGCTGGCACCGGGCAGCTGGGCAGTCACCTGGATGGTCGGGAAGTCCGCCTCCGGCAACGGCGCCACCGGCAAGCGTGGGAAGGCGATTGCCCCCAGCAGCACCAGGGCGAAGGTCAGCAGCAGGGTGGCGATGGGGTGGTCGATGCACCAGGCAGAAACACCGTTGCGCGTGTTCATGGCTGGCTCCGGCGGTCGGCCATTTCCGACGGCGCGGGAGCATCAGGCGTGACCTCGACCCGCGCGCCCGGCTTGAGCCTTGACTGGCCATCGAGCACCAGGCGCTCGCCCGGCTTGACCCCGGCAATGGTGTTCAGCCCGCTGTCCTGGTACAGCACCTTCACCGGCACGCTGGTGACCTTGTCGCCGTCCAGGCGGTAGACGAAGTGCCCGTCGACGCCGCGCTGCACCACCGGTGGCGGCACCACCAGGGCGTTTTCTTCCACGGCGGTGCGCAGGCGAATGGTGACCAGCTGGCCCGGCCACAGGTGGCCGTCCTTGTTGTCGAACTCGGCCTTTACCCGCACGGTACCGGTGGTGCCGGAAATCTGGTTGTCGATCAGTGCCAGGTGCCCTTCGCCGAGCAGGCTGCGGTCGCCGTCGGCGTCCATGTAGGCCTGCACCAGCGCCGGAGTGGGAGCCTTGAGCAGGCTTTGCAGGGTTGGCAGCATCTGCTGCGGCAGGGCGAATTCGACGGCGATGGGGTCGATCTGGGTGACGCTGAACAGGCCTTGGGTGTCGCTGGTGCGTACCAGGTTGCCTGGGTCGACATTGCGGATGCCGACGCGCCCGGTAACCGGTGAACGGATCTGCGTGTAGGAAAGCTGCACTTCAGCGTTGGCGATGGCGGCCTGGTTGCCCTTGACGGTGGCCTGCAACTGGTTGACCAGCGCCTGTTGCTGGTCGAGGGTTTGCTTGGATACGCCGTCATCGCTGCTGAGCAGGCGGTAGCGCTTGAGGTCGACGCCAGCCACCTGGATCTGTGCCTGGCTTTGGCCGAGCTGGGCGCGGGCCTGGTCGAGGCTGGCGCGGATGCTGCGGTCGTCGAGGGTGGCGAGCAGGTCGCCTTCCTTGACCCACTGGCCTTCCTTGACCAGCACCTGGGTGAGTACCCCCTCGACTTGTGGCCGTACCTCGACGCTGTGCAGCGACTGAACTGTCCCGATGGCGCTGGCGTAGCGCGGCACGTCTTGCTGGGCGACGCTGACCACACGCACGGGGATGGCCGCCTGCGCACGGGCAGCGGGTGCAGGCTGGCGCTGGCTATACCAGCTGCCCGCTACCACCAGGACAAGAAGCGCCAGGGCGGCGAGGATGACAGAGCGGGACGGACGTCGCATCGGTGCGGGCACCTTGGCCAGAAGGGAGGGAAGGGCGGTCTGTATACAGCTTATAGCCCCCGAACCGGGTCGGCAGCGTGACCGCTGGCTGACAGCGCTGTCAGTTTCGCTCACGGCAGAATGCGATCCCGTGTAGGAGCGGCCTTGTGTCGCGATCGGGCCGCGAAACGGCCCCGGTAATCTATGTGGTAACGCTGAAATCCTGGGGCTGCTTCGCAGCCCGATCGCGACACAAGGCCGCTCCTACAAGGGGACCGCGTAGGTTTTGTCTAGAAACCAATGAAGGCGTAATACACCGGAGTTTCGCTGGTAGTGCGCAAACCAAGCCCCTGCAAGCTCGTGACCAGCGCCTCATCCTGCACATGCAAGGTCCACTGCCCCCCGTCATCCCCCTGCACCTGCGCCAGCGCAGTGGCAAACGCCCCCATGTCCGGCAGGTAAGCTGTAAAACCATTCCCCTTGAGGGCACTGGTGGTCATGCCCAGCGCCTGGCACACCGCCACCTTGGCAGCAATGTCATCCCGGTCGGCCTGCCGCGAGGCTTGCACTAGCGCCTCCAGTTCGGCGTCGACCAGTTGCGTACCGTGGATCAGTTCCGGCCCCTGCTGCCAGGCTTCTGGCGGGCAGTCCTTGTTGTCCGGGCGCAGCGGGATGTGTGGGTTGATCTCCACCGGGTAGATGCGACAGACCAGCGGGCGCTGGTCGTAGATCGTGCAAAGGTCGTTGTCGTCGAGGTTGCGGCAGCGACCGGGGTTGAAGGCGGCAAAGGTTACTGACACGCGTGCTTCGCCGTTACCGCAGTGCACGGGATGGGAGCGGCGCATGACATGCTCGCGCTGTTCAGCCGGCATGCCGGGGCCGTCGGTGATGAACGCCTCGATCAGCACCACTATCTGGCCGGCATCGTCCGCCCAGCGTCGTGCTTCATCAAGCGTCAACGGTACATGGTGGCCCGTGCAGCACTTGCCGCAACCGGTACAGCCAAATCGCAAGCTGTCGGTCACTTGGCCTCCGGGCTCCACTCGCTGACAAAGGCACGCTGGTGCTGGCGATCGTACAGGCACAACTCGGTGCCGGTGCGCTGCTGCATGTGCTTCTGTGGGTAGACGCCTTCGATCAGCAGGGCGCTCATGCCCACCTGGTCATCGAATTCGGCGGGCTTACCGCGGGCATGAGCATCCTTGAACTGGCTGGCGGCCAGGCAGGCCTTGAGCATCTGTTGGCGCTGCTCGTTCCAGGCCTGGCTGCTGGAGGCCTGTGCGATACCGCTGAAAAGGGCGCAGCTGATCAGGATGGAGCTGAAGAACTTCATACGCGGTTCCGGCAGTTTTTTCACGAGGGGCGCGAATTATGCCCGACTCACCCCCGGCGGCAAGCCGGGGAAGTTGTCGCTGAATATATCAGCGCTCGGTGAACACCACGGTACGTGCAGCCACCACCAGACAATCGGTCAGCTCCGGTGAGGAGAACTTGGTGAGGATGGCGTTGGCCCCTGCCTGGGTTGCCTTTTCGCTGCTCATGGCGCTGTCCAGCGAGGTGTGCAGCAGCACGTAAAGGTGCTGGAAATCGGGGGTTTCGCGCAGGGTGCGGGTGAAGGCGTAGCCGTCCATTTCGCTCATTTCGATGTCGGAGACGATGATGTTGATCTCCTGCGGCGTACCCTGCAGTTCCAGCAACACGTTAATGGCGTCTTTGGCGCTGCGCGCAGTGTGGCATTCGATGCCCAGGTTACGCAGGGTGTGCACCGACTGCTGCAGGGCTACCTGGCTGTCGTCCACCACCAGGATATTGGCGGCGGCCAGCAGGCTGGCGTCTTCTTCGCTCAAGGTGCCATGGGGCGGTTCGGCCACTGGTGGGGCGATGGCATGGATGACTTTTTCGATGTCCAGCACCTGTACCAGGGTGTTGTCCACCCGGGTCACACCGGTAATGAACGAGCGGTTGCCCGAACCAAAGGGGGGCGGTTTGATGTCGGTGCTCAGGCAATGCACGATGCGGCTGACCGCCTGCACATGCAGGCCTTGGCGCGACCGGCTGATCTCGGTGACGATCAGGCAGCCGCCGTCCGGGTCGGCAAGAGGCCGCTCGCCAATGGCGCGGGACAGGTCGATGACCGACAGCGAGTGGCCGCGCAGGGTCGCCACGCCTTTTACGTGGGGGTGCGCCTCGGGCAGCTTGGTCAGCGGCGGGCAGGGGATGATTTCGCTGACCTTGAGCAGGTTGATTGCCATCAGCTTGCCGCTGCGCAGGGTGAACAGCAGCAGGGACAGCGAGTCCGCGCGGGCATTTTGCGTGGCCATGGTGACCTTCGGTGGGGAACAGGGGATAACCTGTTATCGGCCCTTTGGTGGATGGCTTTAGGGGGTGATGGAAGTTGATGGGTTCGCCTTGGTTTTTTTGTTGCCGATACGACCGAGCGCCGCCCGCGCGGCGCATCGCGAGCAAGCTCGCTCCTACATTTGTTTCGGGCCAATCATTCCTGCAAGAGGTGCGCGCGATCGCCTTGTTCGTACCCTTCGATATCGAGCCATGCGCCAAGGCGGTTGCATACGGCGGCACAGGAAAACTGGCCCGAAACAAATGTAGGAGCGAGCTTGCTCGCGATGCGCCGCGCGGGCGGCGCTCGATCTCATAGGCGCTGCAAGCCTTCAGGCATGCACTACCGTTCCCTCAGCGCCTCCCTGGCCCGGTTCAGTGGCTTGATCAGGTAATCCAGAATGGTCTTCTCTCCGGTGCGGATATCCACCGTGGCAATCATCCCCGGCACGATCGCAAAGTGCTTGCCGGCCTTGTTCTGCAAGCTGTCCTGCTCGGTACGGATGAACACCCGGTAGTAGTAGATCTCGGGCTTCACTTCATCCTGCAAGGTGTCTGGCGAAATGCCCACCACCTTGCCATCCAGCCCGCCGTACACCGAATAGTCATAAGCACTGATCTTGACCTTGGCTGCCTGGTCCGGGTGAATGAAGGCAATGTCACGCGGGGCAATGCGGGTTTCGATCAGCAGGCGTTCGTCCATCGGCACGATCTTCATCACCTGGCCCCCGGGCTGCACCACGCCACCCAGGGTGTTGACCTCGATGTCCTTGACGATGCCGCGCACCGGCGAACGCAAGGTCAGGCGGGTAAGCGAGTCGCTGCGCCCGCGCACCACTTCCGACAGGCTGTCGGCCTCGGCGCTGGCCTTGGCCAGTTCTTCCCGGGCGCGCACCAGGTAATCGGAGCGGGCTTCGTTTGCCTTGAGTTCCAGCTCCGAGCGCTGGCGGTTCAGGCGGATCACCTCGACCCGGCTGGAGGCGCCCATCTTGGCCAGGTTTTCGGTGATCTTCAGTTCGCTGCGCACCAGTTGCAGTGAGTCCTGGATGCCCGCCAGGGTTTGCTCCAGGCCGCGACGGCGGGTCTGGTACAGCGCGGTTTCGGCGTCGATCAGCTCGGGCGAGTCGCGCAGGCTGTCGGGGAAGGTCAGCGGCTTGCCGGTCACCTCCGCCTGCAGGCGGGCCTGGCTGGCCTTGGCGGCGCGGTACTTGGCTTCACTTTCGCCAACGCTGGAGGCGGTTTTGGTCGGGTCCAGCTGGGCCAGCACCTGGCCGCGCTCGACCAGGTCGCCTTCGGCCACGCTCATCTGCGCCACGATGCCGCCCTCGAACGACTGGATCACCTGCTCCCGCGAGCTGGGGATCACCTTGCCGGTGCCGGTGGACACCTCGGTCACCTCGAACCAGGCGGCCCAGGCCAGGAACGCGGCCAGCATCAATGCACAAATCGTGATGATACGTCCGGCGCGGAACACCGCCTGGTCGTCCTGCCCGTCCAGGTAGGAGGCCGGGAGTTCATGGTTGCTCATGCCTGGGCTCCTTGCAGTTTGGCCAGCGCGGCATCGCGCGTGTCGTCGATGACTATGCGCCCGCCGTCGAGGACGAGGATGCGGTCGACCCGTTGCAGCACGCTCAGGCGGTGCGTGGCGATCACCAGGGTGCGGCCTTGGCAGAAGCGTTCAAGGTTATCCAGCAGCTTGCGCTCGGTCATGTCGTCCAGCGACGCAGTGGGCTCGTCCAGCAGCAGCACTTGCGGCTGGCGTACCAGCAGGCGCGATAGCACCAGGGCCTGGCGCTGGCCGCCAGACAGGCCTAGGCCACCTTCCAGGATCAGGTGGTCCATGCCCTTGGGCAGGCGGCGCACGAAGTCCAGTGCCCCCGTGGCGGCGAGTGCGGCCACCAGTTCCTGGTCGCTGGCCTGGCCGGCGCCCAGAGTGAGGTTTTCCCGCAGGGTGCCGTGGAACAGCCGGGCGTATTGCGGCAGCAGGCCGACGTCACGGCGCAGGTCGGCAGGGTCGAGGTGGGCCATCGCGATACCGTCCAGGCTGACCTCGCCTTGCACCAGGTCCATGGCCCCGCCCAGGGCTTGCAGCAGGGTCGATTTGCCGGCGCCATTGCGCCCGAGCACGGCGATGCGCTCGCCCGGTTGAATGTCCAGTTGGCCGATATTCAGTACCGGCGGCGATTCTTCGCTGTAGCGGAAGTTGGCCTGGCGCAGGCGGTACTCGCCACGAATGGCTGGCAAGTGTACGCGGGCTTCACCTTCGGGGTGGTCGACCGGTGACTGCATCAGCTTGTCCAGCCCTTGCAGGGCCACCTTGGCCTGCTGCCAGCGGGTCAGTACATGGGTCAGTTGTGCCAGCGGTGCCATCATCCGCGACGACAGCATCGACGCCGCCACCAGGCTACCGGTGGTGAGGTCGCCGGCGATCACCATGGGCGCGCCGATCACGATGACCACGGCAAACACGGCGCCCTGTACGTTCTGCGTCCAGGTCACCAGGCCATTGGTGAGGGTGCGCAGGCGCAGGTTGGTGTGGGCACAGGCCGCGTTGTACTGGTTCCATTGCCGCTCGAAGCGCGCTTCGGCTTGCAGTGCCTTGATTTCGTCCAGGCCCTGGATGCTTTCCACCAGCATGGCGTTGCGCAGCGCCGATTCGCGCATGGAGGCGTTGGCCAGCCGCGCCAGGCGCCGCTGTGCTAGCACCCCGGGCACGACCATGGCCAGCAGTGCGACCAGCGGGATGAACACCAGCACGCCGCCGATCAGCCAGAACACCAGCAGGAACAGCAGGAAGAACGGCAGGTCCGCCAATACCGTGGCCGTGCTGGAGGTGATGAGGTCGCGGATCGATTCCAGCTCGCGCAGTTGCGAGATGAACGACCCGGTGGACTTCGGCCGCACCGAGTTGCGCAGGCGCAACGCATGCCCGTAGACCAGGTCGCTCACCCGCAGGTCGGCGCGCTTGCCGAGCAGGTCGGTTACCTTTAGCCGCAGCAGGCGCATGCTGAAGTCGAACACCAGCGCCAGCACCACGCCGCCAAACAGCACGTACAGGGTGGGCAGCGATTCGGCCGGAATTACCCGGTCATACACCTGCATCGAGAACAGCACCCCGGCAAGGGCCAGCACGTTAGCCACCAGCGAGGCGACCATCACTTGCCCATACGGGCGCAGGTCCCGCAGCACGATGCGGGCGAACCAGTGGCGGTCGTAGGGCGCGGTGTAGTCGTCGGTGCGCACGTCGCGCAGCGGCCGCGCCGGGCGCAGCAGGGCGACACGGTTGATGCGGCCTTTGAGGCTGTCACGCGGCAGGCGTGAGGTCAGGCCTTGGTCGCCGGCAAACACCACCGCCAGGTCGTCCTCTTCAGTGACTGACTCGACCACGGCCAACTGGCCGTCATCCAGCTCCAGCACCAACGGGGTGCGCCATTGCCGCAGGCCTTTGGCATCAAAGCGCACGAAGCGCAGGGCCAGGCCAGCCTGGCGCGCCATGTGGCGGAGGATTTCGTCCAGCGGGCGGGCGTCCTCGACGGCGGCCAGGCGGATGCGTTGTGGCGACACGTCCAGGCGGTAGTGATGCGCTACTTGCAGCATCACCTCCAGCCATGGCCCAAGGTCTGGCCGGTGAGCCGCTTCGGGCGCAGCAGCGGGCGCCTGGTTGGGCAGGGTTACATTGATGGAATCGGTCATGGCTGGATTTCCACCCCTTGCAGATTGCGCCCCTCAAGGCCAAAGGCCGTGCGCAGGGCGCCGGTGTTGTACAGGCAGTCGACATCCAGGCGCAGCAGGTCGGAGCGGGTGCCGGCGAGTTCGAAGCGTGACTGGTAGATCTCCTGCTCGGCGTTGAGCAGGTCGAGCAGGGGCCGCGTGCCCAGGTCCAGGTACTGTCGGCCGTACAGCATGCGCGCTTCCTGGATGCTGACCTGGCGCGCCTCCAGCGACGTCAGCCGCCGGCCCAGCCCGGAGGTTTGCGCCATGGCCTCGGCCAGGCCGCGACGGGCCTGCAGGCGTGCCGCATCCTCGGCGGAGTCGGCGGCGGTCAGCGCATGGCCGGCAGCGCGGGTGCGGGCGCTGATGGCGCCGCCCTGGTAGATGGGCACTTCGACGTTCAGGTAGATACCGGCCTGGGTGCGGTCCAGGCGTGCGTTGTCGCGGTTGTAGTCGTCGTCCAGGTAGTGGTTGACCTGGGGTTGTAAAGACAGGGTCGGGTAGGCTTCGGCCTTGGCCTGGGCCAGTTCGGCCTGGCCTTGGGCGCGCTGGGCCAGGGCCATCAGCACGGCGGGCAGGCGGTCATCGCCCTGCGAGGGCCGTTTGCAGGCCTGGTTCAGCTCGGGCGGTGCTTGCTCGGTCAGCGCTGGCGGGGTAACGCGCCCCATCAGCGCCGCCAGGGTGGAACGCCAGCGTTCATACTGCGACTGGTATTCCTCCAGCGTGGCGCGGGCGCTTTCCACGCGGGACTCGGCTTGCACCACGTCGGAGCGGGTGCTGGCGCCCATGTCGCTGCGTTGACGGGCCATCCTGGCAATGTCGCCGACTCCGCGAATCTGGTCGCGGGCGATGGTCATCAGTTGTTCGTAGCGGCGGGTTTCGATCCAGGCGTAGGCCGTGTCGCGGGCCAGCTCGTCGACCACCAGCAGGATGTTGGCCTGGGCACGGGCGGCGGCGGCCTGGGCCGCGCTGACGGCACTGTCGACCTTGCCGAAGTCGTAGAGCATTTGCTTGAGCGACAGGTTCAGTGCCTGGCTGTTGCGGTCACCGCCGTAACCGGTGTCATAACCGGTGCGGATACCGCCGGAAATCTGCGGGTAATACCCCGCACGGGCGACGTTGATGCCTTCACCCTGCTTGTACAGGTTGCCGATGGCCTCGGCGATGCTGGGGTGCCATTGCGCGGCTTGCAGCACCGCGTCGGTCAGCCCCAGGCGCTCGCCACTGGCCACTGGGGCCATGCCGATAGCGGGGCGGGCGGGCACCGCTTCGGGCGCATCGCGTAACAGCGATGGCCCGATCTGGCGCAGTTGTGGGTCGATGTCGTCGGCTGCCTGGGCGGCCGGGTGGAAGTTCAGCACCAGGAGCCCGAAGGCGCCCAGCAACAGCGGTGACAGCGGACTGCTTCGCTTCACATAGTTCCCTTACTGCTGGTCGTCCATGCCGCCGGGCGTGTGCCCGGCGGGATTACAGCGGCCTCAGACCACATGGATACCGTTCTGCACCCACAGGTGATGGCTCGGATCCTCCTGGGCCGTATATTGGTTATAGTCGATGCCGTCGGCGGTTTGGTTCCCGACCAGCGTCCAGTTGTCTGTCATGTGAACCGTGTCTTTGTCGTCCCCCTTGATGATCAGTGTGTCGTTGCCGGTTTCGGTGATGGCCACCACGTCTGCCAGGTTGAGGGTAAGTGCCACCGCGCTGGTGTCGTTGAGGTCGATGACTTCGATGTCATGCACCCGGTCGGCCAGGTTGCCCAGGTCGATGCTGGCATCGCCACCGCCCCACAGCAGGGTGTCGGTACCGGTGCCGCCCTCCACGCTGGCGAAGTTCTGGTCGACCACCACCAGGGTGTCATCACCTGCGCCACCCTGCAGGGTGATAGGGCCACCCTGGCTGCCATCGAGGTGGTCATTGCCGTCGGTGCCGGCGATTACATCGATGGTGGCTGCCAGGCTGGCCAGCGCCACTGCTTCGTCGCCAGTTTCGGCCAGCAGCGATGTTGTAGTGACAAGGCCGGCGGCGTTGTCCAGGTTGATGGTGAGCGTTGCGGTGTCGGTGGTGCCGTTGGGGTGAGTCAGCTCGTAGGTGAAGGTGTCGTGCTGGCCTACCACTGTCGAGGGGAGCCCGGAGTTGAGGGTGTAGGTGTAGCTACCGTCGGCATGCACCAGCAAGGTGCCGTAAGTGCCGGCCACGCTCACCCCGTTGTAGCCTGGGATGGTGTAGGTGTTGGCCGCTGTCAGCACGCTCAGCACGGTCAGTGCGGAACCTACGTTGTCGTCGCTCAGCAGGTTGCCGGTCGCCTGTGTAGCGCTGCCTACCACGAATTGGTCCAGATGTGTGGCAGTGGCATTGACGGTGGTGGTGATCGAGCCGCCCCCGATCCCGCCTGACGTCACTTTCACGTGGTACGAGCCAGGGCCTTGGTCCTGGAAGGTATAGGCGGCCCCACCGCCCAGCAAACTGATGAGCGAGCCCCCGTTCACCGTCTGTACAGAAACGTACAGGCCGGTCGCCGGGTTGAGCTTGAGCAGCTCGATGGTGGTCCCGCTGAGCAGGCCCACGAGGTTGGTGGAGTTCACCACTACCTGCAGGTCGGTCAAGGTATTGGCGGCGACCGTGGTGGTGTAGGTGGCAGAGCGTGAACCAACCACCGGTAGGCTGAGCGGGGTAAAGGTAACAGTTGTGGTCGATTCCGGATTGATCAGGGTGATATGGCTGTTGCCTACATCATTGACCGCATCCACAACCGTGGCTGGCGCTGCATAGTTGATGTTGCTCCACACCTCCGTGGCCTGCGGGCTGTCGATACGCACATACAGGTTGGCGGAGTCGGACAGGCCGTTCGCATGCACCAGCTGGTAGCTGAACACATCGACCTTGCCGACGCTGGCCGGGCTGCCGTTTGGCGTGTAGGTGTAGCTGCCGTCCGCGCGAATCACCAGGGTGCCGTACAGGCCTTGTACCGTGGTGGCGCTGCCGGCCGCGACATAACTGCCGTCCTTGAACACCTGGAGCACGGCGGCGCTGTCCGGGCCACGTGCATCGACAGTGCCATCGGTGCCCACATCGGTGATGACGTTGCCGGTGGTGGCGGTGCCAGTCCCGGTGAACTGGGTCAGGCTGGTGGCCGTGATGTCCAGCGAAGTGGTCACGTTGGTGATCAGGCCAATGCCGCCACTGCCCACGGTCAGGCGGTAGTCACCGGCTTGCAGGGTACCGATATCGACCTGCAGGCCCAGCGGCAGCACGATCAGGTCGAGCAGGCCCTGGGTGTTGCCGGTGGCAAGCGTCACCCAGGCGCCCGTAGCGTCTTTCACTTGCAGGGTGAACGTGGAGTTGTTGAGCAGCGCCAGCACGCTGTTGGTGGTCAGTGTCAGGGTCGGGTCCACCGTGGTGCCGGCGGCTACGGTCCAGGTGTAGGTTTTGGTGAAGCCCGACAGCAGCGTGGTGAAGCTGTCGGTGTAGGTCTTGGTCGCGGTGACCGGTACCAGGTTGACCGTTGCCGTTGCCAGGTTGTCGCTGGCGACGACCGGGGCGTTGGCATCCACATCGGGCGCGGTGATGGTGACGTTGCCCGACACGTTGCCACGCGGGTCGGTGAGGCCGACCGAAAGGACCTGGCCGTTGTCCTGAGGCGGGCTCAGGGTCACGGTGAAGCTGCCGTTCGGTTGTACGGTCGCGGTTTGCAGCACGGTACCGCTGGCGCTGCGCACAGTGACGGTGGCACCTGCTTCACCGGTACCGGTGAGGGTACTGCCGTCGGCACTGATCTGCAGGTTTCCGGCCACTGCAGGCGGGGTCAGGTCCGGTGCGGTCAGTGCGGTGCCGGTAGACACGTTGCCGGCACTGTCGGTCAGGGTGACGCTGAGCGCCTGGTTGTCGATTTGTGCGGCCGTGAGGCTGACCACGAACAGGCCGTTAGTGCCCACCGTTGCGGTGCCCAGGACGGTGCCGGCACTGTTGCGCACGGTGACGGTGCTGCCGACCTGGCCAGAGCCGCTGACCGAGGTGCCGTTGGCGTTGATGGCCGCTACCGGTGCTGCGGGTGGCGTGGTGTCCGGTGCGGTCAAACTGGTGCTGGCGGACAGGTTTCCGGCGGCATCGGTCTGGCGTACCACCAGCAATTGCCCGTCGTTCTGTGGCGAGGTCAGGGTGATGCTGAAGGTGCCGTTGGCTTGCACCACGCCGGTACCCACCTGGCCACTCGGGCCTTGCACGGTGACGGTAGCGCCTGCTTCGCCGTTACCGGTCAGTACCGTGCCTGTACCGTTGATGGTCAGGTTGGTCGGCACGGCTGGCGGCTGGACATCAACGGCCGTGTAGCTGGTGCTGCCAGACGTGTTGCCTGCGGCGTCGGTCTGGCTCACGCCCAGGACCTGGCCATTGAGCTGCGCAGCGTTGAGGTTAACGGTGAACGCGCCACCGCCATTTACCAACGCCGTGCCGAGCACGTTGTTGCTGGCGTCGCGCACCGTCACTGTGGCACCGGCTTCACCGGTACCGGTAAGCACCAGGCCGTTGGTTGACAGGCTGGTCACCACCGGGTTGGCCGGTGGGGTGATGTCATTTGCCACTACGAACACAGGCTGCGAGTCACCGCCTAGCAACGTGTTCGTCACCACCCGAATTTGCTGGCCGTCAAGTTGCGCAGCGTTCAATTGCAGGGTGAACGTGCCATTGATCAGGCTGGCCACGCCACTGCCCAGCAGGTTGCCGGAGGTATCGTAGACCCGAATGCCCACACCGGTAGCAGCGTTACCGGTTAATGTCAGGCCGTCGTTGCCCAGCGTTACATTGGTAGGGGGAGCTGGCGCATTGATCAGTGGTGGGATGAGGCTGACCGGGGTCGATACGTTATCAGCAGCGTCAGCCTGTGTGACGCTTAACGGGGTCAGTATGCTGACATTCTGGGTCAGGTTTATCTGGAACGTGCCAGCGGCACTCACAATACCAGTACCGATGACGGTCGCAGTGCCTGCGTAGACGACGGTAACGGTCGCTCCCGCCTCGCCTCGCCCCGTCAGCACGGTGTAGGTGTTGTTGAGCACCAGCTCGCTGACCGGGTCAGGTGCCACGTTGTCGGTGGTCTGGTAACTGGCGGGCACCGAGGCGTTACCGGCGCTGTCCGTAGACACTACGCTCAGCAACTGGCCATTGTTCTGCGCCGGGCTGATCAGCACAGTGAATAGGCCGTTTTCACCAACCTGCACGGTGCCGACCTCGTTGTTATTCGGGTCGCGTACCGTGATGGTGGTGCCGGCTTCGGCTACCCCGGTCATTGATGTACCAGCCGGGTTGAGCAGCAGGTTGCTTGGCTGCACAGGCGGCGTCAGGTCTGGCGCGGTCATCTGCAGGGGCGCCGACGGGTTGCCGGTGGCGTCCTGGGTGATGGCGGTCAGTACCTGGCCGTTGATTTGCGGGCTGTTCAGGTCGAGGACAAAGGTGCCGTCCGGGGCGACCGTTACTTGGCCCAGCAGGTCGCCGTTGTTGTTGATCACGGTGACGAGGGTACCGGCTTCGGCGGTGCCGATCACTTGGGTACCGCTGTCGTTGATCGAGGCAACCACGGTGGCCGGTGGCGTGGTGTCCAGCGCCGTGACGGTGCTGATTGACGAGATGTTGCCGCTGCTGTCGGTCAGGGTGACCTGCAGCAGCTGCCCGTTCAGTTGCGGGGTATCCAGCCCGACCACGAAGGTGCCATTGGCAGCCACCACGGCAGTGCCGATCTGCGTGGTGCCGACATACACGCGCACGGTAGCGCCCGCTTCGCCGACACCGCCCAGTTCATCGCCTGCCACACTGAGCTGCAGCCCGGTTGCGGCGGCGGGGGGCGTATGGTCCGGTGCTTGAACGGTGACCGGCAAACTGATGTTGCCGGGTGGGTCGGCCTGCTGCACCGACAGCACCTGGTGGTTGATTTGCGCGGGCGACAGCTCGACGCGGAAGGTGCCGTCTGCCAGCACTGTGCCGGTACCCAGCACGGTGCCGGCGGCATTGCTGACGGTGACCGTCGCGCCCGCTTCGCCCAGGCCGCTGACCACACTGCCGTCGGCGTTGATCACCACGGCGGTAAGGGGAGCTGGCGGTGTGAAGTCCGGGGTTTGCAGGGTGGCCACGGCCGACACGTTGCCGGTGGCATCGGCCTGGGTGAAGCTGAGCAGCTCGGCGTTACCCAAGGCCGGGCTGAGGGTGATGGTGAAGTGGCCGCTGGCATCGACGGTGGCGCTGCCGATGGGCTGGCCTGCCGGGTTGGTGACGGTGACCAGCGCGCCCACTTCGCCGCGGCCGGTGATGGTCACGCCATCGCTGGAAATGGCAAGCTCCGATGGCGCTGCGGGAGCCGTGGTGTCCGGTGCAGTGATGGCACTGGCGGCGGACTGGTTGCCGGCGGCATCGGTCAGCACCACCTGCACCTGCTGGCCGTTGGCCTGAGGCGAGGCGAGGTTGACCTGGAAGGTGCCGTCGGCGCGCACCGTTGTGTTGCCCAGCACCGTGCCGTCGGCGGCCAGCACGCGAACAGCGGCCCCCGCTTCACCGGTACCGTTAAGCAGGCTGCCACCACCGGCGAAGGCCAGGTTGCCAGCCGCATCCGGCGCCACGCGATCCGGTGCGGTCAGGCTGACGCTGTTGGACTCGTTGCCGGCCACATCGGACTGGCTGGCGCTGAGCTGTTCACCGTTGATCTGCGCGGCGCTGAGGTTGACGCTGAAGTTGCCGCTGGCATCGACCACGGCGGTGCCTAGGTCGATACCGCCTTCGCCAATCACAGTGACGGTGGCACCCGGTTCACCGCGGCCACTGAGCACCAGGCCGTCGTTGGACAGCACCAGGTTGGTCAGTGGTAGCGGTGCCGTGGTGTCCGGCGCCTGCAGGGTCGCTGGCAGCGAGACCGCACCGTCGCTGCCGGTGGCGCTTACCTCCAGCACTTCGCCGTTGGCCTGGGCACTGCCGAGGTTGACGGTGAAGGTACCGTCGTTGGCTACCGGGCTGCTGCCCAGCAATACGCCGTTGGGGCCATACACCTTGACCGTGCTGCCCACCGTAGCGGTACCGGTCACCGACAGGCCGTCGGCAGCCAGTACCAGGTTGTCCGGCGTCGCCGGTGCCAGAAGGCCCGGCGCGGTGACGTTTTGCGCAGGGGAGACGTTCTGTGCGGCGTCGGCCTGGACCACGCTAAGGCTTTCACCGGTGATCGCGGCTGGCGACAGGGTGACGCTGAAGTGGCCGTCGGCGCCGACCGTGGCGGTGCCCAGCACGGTGTTGTCGGGTGCCCGTACGGTGACGGTTGCACCGGCTTCGCCATTGCCTGTCAGGGTGGTGCCACTGGCAGACACCGCCAGGTTGGTCACGGCCGCTGGCGGCGTGGTATCGGCTGCGGTGTAAGGCGCGGCTGGTGATACGTTGCCGGCTGCGTCGGTAGCCGTTACCTGCAGGGTCTGCCCGTTGGTCTGGGCGCTGTTCAGGGTGACCTGGAAGGTGCCGTTGCTGCCGGTTGTCGCCGTGCCCAGCACGTTGCCGCTGGCATCGCGCACGGTCACGGTGCTGCCGGCTTCGGCGTTACCGGACAGTTGCAGCCCGGTGGCGGCGAGGGCCAGTGCAGTCGGTGCAGCCGGAGGGGTGAAGTCCGGCGCGGTAACGGCCACGGCGGCAGAAGTGTTGTTGCCCGCGTCGGTCTGCGTAACGCTCAGGTGCTGGGCGTTGAGCTGGGCGCTGTTCAGGGTGAGGGTGAAGCTGCCGTTGGCGGCCACCAGGCCTGTGCCGATGATGGTGCCGTCCGGGCCGCGCACGGTGACTGTGGCGCCTGCTTCGCCAAGGCCGGTCAGGGTCAGGCCGTTGTTGTTCAGCACCACGTTGGTGAGTGGGGCAGGTGGGGTCAGGTCCGGGGTTGCCACATTGACGGCTGGCGAGGTGTTGCCGGCGGCATCCACTTGGGTCACGCCGATGGCCTGGCCGGTGGCTTGCGGGGTGTCGAAGGTCACGGTGAAGTGACCGTCGGCGCCCACCGTGGCCGTGCCCAGCAAAGTACCGGCGGCGTTGCGCACTTGCACGGTAGCCCCCACTTCGCCGCTGCCGGACAGCTGCCGGCCGTCCTGGCTCAGCACCGGGTTAGTGATGGCGGCAGGCGGCGTGCGGTCTGGCGTAGCCAGGCTGGCAGGGCCGGAAACGTTACCGGCGGCATCGCTGAGGGTGACTTGCAACGCGCTGCCGCTGGTTTGCGCGCTGGGCAGGGTGATCTGGAACTGCCCGCTCTGGTTGACGGTGCCGGTGGCCAGGATGGCGCCACTGGCATCGCGTACGGTCACGGTGGCGCCGGCTTCGCCCTGGCCGCTGAGCACGGTGGCCGCGCTGTTGAGGCTGAGGTTGCTGGCGGCCAGCGGTGCCTGCAGGTCGGGGGCTTGCAGGGTAGCCGCGAGCGAGACGTTACCCGCCGCGTCGGCCTGGGTCACGATCAGGTTCTGGCCGTTGGCGACAGCTGGCGAGAAATCGATGCTGAACAGGCCGTTGCTGCCGACGGGAGCGGTTCCCAGGAGGTTGCCCTGCGCATCGGTCACGCGCACGGTAGCACCCACTTCGCCTTGGCCGGTCAGCGTGCTGCCGGTGGCATTGAGTACGACTTGGGTCGGTGCGTTTGGCGCGGTGGTGTCGTTCGCCACAACAATGGCTGGCACCGAAGGCAGGCCATCGACGGTAGCCTTGGCGCTGACCTGCAAGATCTGGGCGTTGAGCTGGGCGCTCTGGAAGAACACACGGAAAGTGCCATCGCTGCCGACCGTGGCGGTGCCCAGGGTGGTGCCCCCGGAGGTCACGGTAATCAGCGAGCCGACCGTACCCTGGCCGGTCAGCAGGAAGCCGTCGGCACTGATGGACAGGGCCGAAGGTGTGGCCACCTCGGTGCCAGTCGGGCCGGCAAGTGGCACTTCGGGGGATTCGTTGCCGGCAGGGTCGATCACCACCACATCGACGGTTTCGCCGGTGGCCAGTGGCGGGTCGACGTCAACCACGAACGTGCCGTCTGGTCCGACGGTGATGGTTCCGCGAACCGTGCCATCGTCCTGGTTACGGACTTCCACTGTGCTGCCAGGCTCCGCAGTACCCCCAACGGTGCTGCCGTCGGGGCTCACGGTAAGCCCGGTAGCAGAATCCGGGTTGGTGGTGTCCGGGGCGTTGACGGAGACCGGAGCAGAGTCGTTACCGGCTGCATCGGTCACCACCACGGTCACAGTCTGGCCATTGGTCAGCGGGGTAGCCAGCGGTACGCTGAAACTGCCATCCGGATTGACGGCCACCACGACCACATTGCCATTGCCGTCGTTCACCGACACTGAGTTGGCGCCAGGCGCATTGCCTGTGACGGTGCTGCCGTCCGGACTGACCAGCACACCCGTGGGCGCTGCCGGTGGCGTGATGTCCGGCGCATTGATCTGGCCGGGCAGGGACACATTGCCGGCAGTATCGGTCAGGGTCACATTGAGTGACTGGCCGTCCAGTTGGGCGGGCGAGAGTGGCACTGTGAAGCTGCCACCCGCCGGCACGACAGTGGTACCCACCAGGGTGCCGTCGGTAAGCCGCACTTCCACCGTGGACCCTGCTTCACCAGTACCCTGGATGGCGTTGCCGCCTGGGGTGATGGTGAGGCCGCCCGGTGCTGTTGGCGCGCTGCTGTCATCGGCGGTGAAGCTGGCCGATGGCGAGGTATTGCCGCCGCCATCAATCAAGACCACCGACAATACTTCGCCGTTGGTCTGAGCGGGGGCGAGCAGTACTTCGAACGTGCCGTCGGGATCCACCTGAATGCTACCCAGCAGGTCGCCTGCCGCGTTGCGAACTTCTACGGTGGTGCCTGCCTCGCCTTGGCCGCTGAGTAGGGTACCGGTCGGATCCAGGCCCAGGCCTTGCGCTGGCAGCGGTGCCTCGAAGTCAGGCGCGGTCACGGTGCCGGCAGGTGAGTCGTTGCCGGCGCTGTCCGCCTGGGTCACAGATAGTGTTTGGCCATTGAGCTGGGGCGGGTTGATGCTCACCAGGAAGCTGCCGTCTGGCTGAACCGTGGCGGTGCCCAGCACGGTACCTGCTGTATTGGTAACACTCACCTGCGCACCCGGCTCGCCACTGCCGGTGATGGTCCTGCCATCGCCAGACAGGGTCAGGCCGGTCGGGGTCGCCGGCAACTCGGTGTCCGGTGCCGGCAGGTCGGCCGCCGCCGACAGGTTGCCGGTTGGGTCACGCTGCTCCACGGTCAGCGCCTGGCCGTTGGTCTGTGGCGGCGTGAGGGTGATTTCGAATGCACCGTTAGGGCCTGCCACGGCACTGCCCAGCACGCTGCCATCCGGCCCGCGCACGGTCACGGTGGCGCCAGGTTCGCCGCTACCGGTGACCGTGGTGCCTGTGCCATCGATGGTCGGGTTGGTGACCGCCTGCGGCGGCGTGGAATCGGGTGCGGTGAAACTCACCGGGCCGGCGCTGTTGCCCAGGTTGTCGGTGGCCTCGACGCTCAGGCTCTCGCCATTGCGCTGTGGCGCATTGAGGGTGACGTCGAACTGCCCGTCTGCACCCACTATGGCGGTGCCCAGCACGTTGCCGTTGGCATCGCGCACGGTGACGATGGAGCCGCTTTGGCCCAGGCCGGTCAGGTGAATGCCAGCGGTATCGATGGCCATCCCCGAGGGTTGCAGCGGGCCATCCAGATCGGGGGCAATGACGGTGGCGGTCGAGGTATTGCCGGCTGCGTCGCGCAGCACCACGTCCAGTTCCTGGCCGTCGGTTTGCGGCGGGTTGAGCACCACGCTGATCACGCCGTCAGCGCCGACCTGGGCGTTGCCCAGTACGACGCCCTGGGCGCTGATGACCTGCACGGTGGTGCCCGGCTCGCCACGGCCGGTGAGCAGGCTGCCATCGGCGCTCAGTTGCAGCTGGGTGGCTTCATTGGGTGGCGTGATGTCTGGGGCGGTGACCTGGGTCGGCAGTGACGCGTTGCCGGCACCATCCACAGCCACCACATCCAGGGTTTCGCCGTTGGCTTGTGCCGGGGTCAGGCCGATGGTGAAGCTGCCGTCCGGGCCAGCCTGCGCGCTGCCCAGCACATTGCCTTGCGCGTCACGCACCTGCACCTGCGTGCCCGTCGGTGCGGTACCGGAGACGCTGGCGCCATCTGCGCTCACCACCACGCCGCTCGGGCTTTCGGGCAGCGGTGCATCGGCAACCGTCACGCTAAGCCCTACCGAGGTATTGCCGGCGGCGTCGGTCTGCACCAGCACCAGGGTTTCGCCCGCCGCCAACGGCGTTTCGAGGTCGACCACGAAGGTGCCATTTGGCGCGACGGTGCCGGTGCCGAGCACCGTACCCAGCGCATCACGCACTTCCACCGTGGCACCGGGTTCGCCACGGCCAGACACGGCCAGGCTGCCATCGGCGGCTACCACGTCAGTGACGAGTGTCGGTGCCGTGATGTCCGGGGCCACATAGCTCAGCGGTACGGAGGTGTTACCTGTCGCATCGGTCACGGTAATGGACAGTGTTTCGCCATTGGCCTGTGGCGGGTTCAGGGTCAGGCTGAAGCTGCCATCCGGCTGGGCGATGGCGCTGCCGATCAGGTTGCCCAAGGCATCTTTCACCTCTACCCGGGCGCCGCCTTCGGCAGTACCGGCCAGGGTGTCGCCATTGGTCAACACCAGGCCCGTTGGTTGCAGGGGGGCCACAAGGTCTGGCGCAGTCAATGGGCTAGGTGTGGAGACGTTGCCGGCAGCATCGGTCAAGGTCACCTGCAGGGAGGAGCCATCCACCACTGGGGTTGGTAATTGCACGTTGAAGCTGCCGTCGGGTTGAACGGTGCCGCTCACCAGCACTTGGCCCTGGTCGTCGAGCACTTTGACGGTGGCACCCACTTCACCGCGGCCGGAAACCGTGCGGCCATCGGCGCTGATCACCAGGTTGGTGGCTGGCGCGGGCGGCGTGGTATCGCCGCCGTTGTCGATGATCGGCGCGGTAACGGTACCGGCCGTGGAGGCATTGCCTGCGGCATCGGTGGCGGTTACCTGCAACTGTTCGCCTGCCACTTGCGGCGGGGTGAGGCCAATGCTGAAGGCCCCGCTGGCGCCCACCACGACACTGCCCAGCAGGGTAGTGCCGTCGGCGGCCAGCACGCGTACGGTACTGCCGGCTTCGGCGCGCCCGGTCACTGCGCTGCCATCGGCGCTGACGGCCAGCTCACTTGGCGCGGTTGGGGCGGTGATATCCGGCGCAGTCACTTGTGCCGGCAGTGACGAGGCCCCGTTGGTGTCGATGGCGACCACATCCAGCAGTTGGCCGTTGGCCTGGGCTGGGGTGAGCACAACGGTGAAGGTGCCCCCGGCACCCACCACGATGCTGCCGACCAGGTTTCCATTGGCATCGTGCACTTCCACACGGCTGCCGACTGGCGCCGAACCGCTGATGCTGGTGCCGTCCGCCGCGAACACCAGGTCGCTCGGGGTGGCCGGCGTGGTCACCAGCGGTACGTCGAAGGTCAAGGCTTGGGAAGCGTTGCCGCTTGGGTCGGTCTGCACCAGGCTCAGGCGTTCGCCCGGCAGCGCGGCCGGGTCGAGGTCGAGCACGAAGGTGCCGTTGCCGGTCACCGTACCTGTGCCGATCAGTGTGCCATTGGTGTCCCGCACTTCAACGGTGGCACCGGCCTCACCGCGACCGCTCAGGGTCAGGCCATCGGCACCGACCACGATATTGCTGACCTGCGCAGGCGGGGTGATGTCCGGGGCGTCGAATTGCAGCGGCGTCGAGGTATTGCCGGCGGCGTCCACCAGGCGGATGTTGAGGACTTCGCCATTGGCCTGGGCGGGGGACAGGGTAACGCTGAAACTGCCGTTCGGGTTGACCACACCGGTGCCGATCACGGTGCCTGATGTGTCGCGTACCTGCACAGTGGCGCCAGGTTCACCGCTACCGGTCAAGGTAACGCCACTGGCCAGGTCGAGGCCGGTGGGCTGAGCAGGGGCCTGCAGGTCTGGGGAGGCCACCGTGCCTGGCGTGGAGGCATTGCCGGCGGCATCGGTCAGCACCACTTGCAGGGTGCTGCCATCGTTGACGGGTGGCGTCAGGGCGATCTGGAAGGTGCCGTCCGGGTTGACCGTGCCGCTGGCCAGCACGTTGCCTTGGGCATCGCGCACCTGCACGGTGGCACCCGCTTCGCCACGGCCGCTCAGCTGGCCACCGGCCAGGCCAACGACCAGGTTGGTCGGCGCCAGGGGTGGCGTGGTATCGACACCGTCGATGTCGGGTGCCGTGACGCTACTGGCGCTGGAGGCATTGCCGGCGGCGTCGGTGGCGGTGACTTGCAGCACTTCACCGTCCACTTGTGCCGGGGTGAGGGTGATGCTGAAACTACCGGTCGCACCCACCACCGCCGTGCCCAGCACCGTAGTGCCGTCGGCAGCCAGCACGCGCACGGTGCTGCCCACTTCGGCACGGCCGCTGACAACGGTGCCGTTGGCATTGATTGTGAGTTCGCTTGGCGCGGCTGGCGCGGTGATGTCTGGCGCGCTGACCTGCACCGGCAGTGACGATGCCCCCGTGCCGTCGATGGCCACTACATCCAGCAGTTCACCGTTGGCCTGGGCCGGGTTGAGGATGACGGTGAAGGTGCCATCGCCGCCCACCACCACGCTGCCAACCAGGATGCCGTTGCCATCACGCACTTCCACACGGCTGCCCACCGGGGCAGAGCCGGTGAGGCTGGTGCCATCGGCGGCAACCACCAGACCGCTTGGGCTATCGGGGGCAGTGGTCAGTGGCACTTCATACTGCAAGGCTTCGGACGCGTTGCCGCTCGGGTCGGTTTGTACCAGGCTCAGCACGGCGCCTGGCTGGGCTGCAGGGTCGAGATTAACCGTGAAGGTGCCGTTGGCGCCGACCGTGGCGGTGCCGATGACGGTACCGCCGGCATCACGCACTTCGACGGTTGCACCCGCTTCGCCGCGACCGCTGAGCACCAGGCCACTGGCACCGACCACGACATTGCTGACAGCAGCAGGCGGGGTGATGTCGGGGGCATCGAACTGCAGTGGCGCCGAGCTGTTGCCGGCGGCATCCACCACCCGCACATCCAGCGCCTCGCCATTGGCCTGGGCGGGGAACAAGTTGACGCTGAAGGTACCGTCTGCGTTGACCAGGCCGGTGCCGATCACAGTGCCGGCACTATTGCGCACCTGCACGGTGGCACCGGGTTCGCCGCGGCCGGTGAAGGTGACACCCTCGGTCAGGGCCAGGTCAGTAGGTTGCGCAGGGGCCTGCAAGTCCGGCGAAGTGACTGAACCGGGTTGCGAGACGTTGCCAGCGGCATCGGTGAGGGTGACTTGCAAGGTGCTGCCGTTGTTCACGGCAGGAGCCAAGGTCACCGTAAATGTGCCGTCGGGGCTGACCGTACCGGTTGCCAGCACAGTACCTGCGGCGTCACGCACCTGCACGGTGGTGCCGGCTTCGCCACGCCCGCTCAGCTGGCTGCCGGCCAGGCCGACCACCAGATTGGTTGGTGCGTCGGGTGGCGTGATGTCGCCACCGTCGATGTCTGGCGCGGTGACTGAACCTGCCGTCGAGGTGTTGCCTGCCGTATCGGTGGCGGTGACTTGCAGCACTTCGCCGTCCACTTGTGGTGGGCTGAGGGTGATGCTGAAGATGCCGGTAGCGCCAACCACGACGCTACCCAGCACGGTAGTACCATCGGCGGCCAGTACCCGCACGGTGCTGCCCGGTTCGGCACGGCCGGTGACGACAGTGCCATCGGCGTTGACGGCCAGTTCGCTCGGGGCGGCCGGCGCGGTAATGTCTGGCGCGGTGATTTGCGTTGGTAGTGACGATACACCCGCATCGTCGATGGCCACGACGTCCAGCAGTTCGCCATTGGCCTGGGCCGGGGCCAGAACGACGGTGAAGCTGCCATCAGGGCCTGCCACGACACTGCCGATCAGCGTGCCGTTGGCGTCGTGCACTTCCACGCGGGTGCCGGCAGGCGCCGTGCCGCTGATGCTGGTGCCGTCCTCGGCGAACACCAGGTCGCTGGGGCTGGCCGGGGCGGTGGTTACCGGGACTTCGAACTGCAGCGCTTCGGAGGCGTTGCCGCTTGGATCGGTCTGCACCAGGCTCAGTTGCTCACCGGGCTGCACGGCCGGGTCAAGGTCGATCAGGAAGGTGCCGTTGGCACCCACTACGCCTGTGCCGATTACCGTGCCGTTGGCATCACGGACTTCGACGGTGGCACCCGGTTCGCCTCGGCCGCTCAGGGCCAGGCCGCCGCTGCCGACGGCGATGTTGCTGACCGCGGCAGGAGGCGTGATATCCGGGGCATCGAACTGCAGCGGGACAGAGGTGTTGCCAGCCGCGTCCACCAGACGAACGTCCAGCGCTTCGCCATTGGCCTGGGCAGGCGAGAGGGTGACGCTGAACAAGCCATCGGCACCGACGATGCCTGTACCAATGATAGTGCCAGCGGCATTACGCACCTGCACTGTGGCGCCCGGCTCGCCGCGACCGGTGAAGGTCACGCCGTCGGCCAGGGCCAGGTCGGTGGGTTGAGCTGGAGGCAGCAGGTCGGCGGAGGTCACCGCGCCTGACGGCGACACGTTGCCGGCAGCATCGGTCAGAGTGACTTGCAGGGTGCTGCCGTCGATCACGGCAGGGCTCAAGGACACCACAAAGGTACCATCTGGCCCAACAGTGCCAGTCGCCAGCAGGTTGCCGGCGGCGTCACGGACCTGCACGGTGGTGCCCGCTTCGCCACGGCCAGTGAGCTGGCTACCGGCCACGCCGATCACCAGGTCGGTTGGTACTGCGGGTGGCGTGGTATCGACACCGTCGATATCCGGTGCGGTGACCGAGCTGGCTGTGGATATGTTGCCGGCTGCATCGGTGGCGGTGGCTTGCAGCACTTCGCCGTCTACTTGCGGCGGGTTGAGGTTGATGCTGAACACACCGGTCGGGCCGACCACGGCGGTGCCCAGTTCGGTGCCGTCAGCGGCAACGATACGCACGGTGCTGCCCGGTTCGGCCCGGCCAGTGAGCACGGTGCCGTCGGCGCTGACAGCCAGTTCGGTCGGTGCGGCGGGCGCGGTGATATCAGGGGCATCGAATTGCAGCGGTGCAGAAGTGTTGCCGGCCGCGTCCACCAGACGAACGTCCAGCGCTTCGCCGTTGGCCTGGACTGGGTTAAGGGTGACGCTGAACAGGCCGTCGGCACCTACTACACCCGTACCAATGATGGTGCCAGCGGCATCACGCACCTGCACGGTGGCGCCTGGTTCGCCGCGACCGGTGAAGGTCACGCCATCGGCCAGGGCTAGGTCGTTGGGTTGAGCCGGAGGCAGCAGGTCGGCGGAGGTCACCGCGCCCGGCTGCGACACGTTGCCGGCAGCGTCGGTCAGGGTCACTTGCAGGGTGCTGCCGTCGATCACGGCAGGGCTCAAGGACACCACAAAGGTACCATCCGGCCCAACAGTGCCAGTCGCCAGCAGATTGCCAGCAGCGTCACGGACCTGCACGGTGGTGCCCGCTTCGCCACGACCAGTGAGCTGGTTACCGGCCACGCCGATCACCAGGTCGGTTGGTACTGCGGGTGGCGTGGTATCGACACCGTCGATATCCGGTGCGGTGACCGAGCTGGCTGTGGATATGTTGCCGGCCGCATCGGTGGCGGTGGCTTGCAGCACTTCGCCGTCTACTTGCGGCGGGTTGAGGTTGATGCTGAACACGCCGGTCGGGCCGACCACGGCGGTGCCCAGTTCGGTACCGTCGGCGGCAACGATACGCACGGTGCTGCCCGGTTCGGCACGGCCAGAGAGCACGGTGCCGTCGGCGCTGACGGCCAGTTCGGTCGGTGCGGCGGGCGCGGTGATATCAGGGGCATCGAATTGCAGCGGTGCAGAAGTGTTGCCAGCCGCGTCCACCAGACGAACGTCCAGCGCTTCGCCATTGGCCTGGGCAGGCGAGAGGGTGACGCTGAACAGGCCGTCGGCACCTACTACACCCGTACCAATGATGGTGCCAGCGGCATCACGCACCTGCACGGTGGCGCCTGGTTCGCCGCGACCTGTGAAGGTCACGCCATTGGCCAAGGCCAGGTCGGTGGGTTGAGCCGGAGGCAGCAAGTCGGCGGAGGTCACCGCGCCCGGTTGCGAAACGTTGCCGGCAGCGTCGGTCAGGGTGACTTGCAGGGTGCTGCCGTCGATCACGGCAGGGCTCAAGGACACCACAAAGGTACCATCTGGCCCAACAGTGCCAGTCGCCAGCAGGTTGCCGGCGGCGTCACGGACCTGCACGGTGGTGCCGGCTTCGCCACGACCAGTGAGCTGGCTACCGGCCACGCCGATCACCAGGTCGGTTGGCGCAGCGGGTGGCGTGGTATCGACACCGTCGATATCCGGTGCGGTGACCGAGCTGGCTGTGGATATGTTGCCGGCCGCATCGGTGGCAGTGGCTTGCAATACTTCGCCATCGACCTGGGGCGGGTTGAGGTTGATGCTGAACACACCGGTCGGGCCGACCACGGCGGTGCCCAGTTCGGTGCCGTCGGCGGCAACGATGCGCACGGTGCTGCCCGGTTCTGCACGGCCGGTAAGCACGGTGCCGTCGGCGCTGACGGCCAGTTCGGTCGGTGCGGCAGGCGCAGTGATATCCGGTGCGGTGATTTGTGCCGGCAGCGAAGAGATGCCGCTGTCATCGATGGCGACGACATCCAGCAGTTCGCCGTTGGCCTGCGGCGGGCTCAGTTCGATGCTGAAAGTGCCATCGGCATTGGCGATGGCGCTTCCGATCAGCGTGCCGTTGGCATCGTGCACTTCTACGCGGGTGCCCGCCGGAGCGGTACCGGTGAGGGTAGTGCCATCGGCATCGATGGCCAGATTGCTCGGGCTGTCTGGCGCGGTAGTGAGTGGCACATCGTATTCGAGGGCAACGGAGGCGTTGCCGCTGGGGTCGGTCTGCACCAGGCTCAGCTGGTCGCCCGGTTGTACCGCAGGATCAAGGTTGATGAGGAAGGTGCCATTGGCCCCGACCACCCCGGTGCCGATCACGGTGCCGTTGGCATCGCGGACTTCGACGGTGGCACCCGGTTCGCCTCGGCCACTCAGGGCCAAGCCGCCGCTGCCGACGGCGATGTTGCTGACCGCGGCAGGAGGCGTGATATCCGGGGCATCGAATTGCAGCGGTGCAGAGGTGTTGCCAGCCGCGTCCACCAGACGAACGTCCAGCGCTTCGCCGTTGGCCTGGGCTGGGTTAAGGGTGACGCTGAACAGGCCGTCGGCACCGACGATGCCCGTACCGATGAGGTTGCCTGCAGCATCACGCACCTGCACGGTGGCGCCTGGTTCGCCGCGACCGGTGAAGGTCACGCCATCGGCCAAGGCCAGGTCGGTGGGCTGTGCTGGAGGCAGCAAGTCCGCGGAGGTCACCGCGCCCGGTTGCGAAACGTTGCCGGCAGCGTCGGTCAGGGTGACTTGCAGGGTGCTGCCGTCGATCACGGCAGGGCTCAAGGACACCACAAAGGTACCATCTGGCCCAACAGTGCCAGTCGCCAGCAGGTTGCCGGCGGCATCACGGACCTGCACGGTGGTGCCGGCTTCGCCACGGCCACTCAGTTGGCTACCGGCCAGGCCGATGAGCAGATTGGTTGGGGCATCTGGCGGCGTGGTGTCGCCGCCGTCAATGTCTGGTGCCGTGACAGAGCTGGCTGTTGAGGTATTGCCGGCCGCATCGGTGGCGGTGGCTTGCAATACTTCGCCGTCGACCTGCGGCGGGTTGAGGTTGATGCTGAACACGCCGGTCGGGCCGACCACGGCGGTGCCCAGTTCGGTGCCGTCAGCGGCAACGATGCGCACGGTGCTACCCGGTTCGGCACGGCCAGTGAGCACGGTGCCGTCGGCGCTGACGGCCAGTTCGGTCGGTGCGGCAGGCGCAGTGATATCTGGCGCGGTGATTTGTGCTGGCAGCGAAGAGATGCCACCGTCATCGATGGCGACGACATCCAGCAGTTCGCCGTTGGCCTGCGGCGGGCTCAGCTCGATGCTGAAGGTGTCATCGGCATTGGCGATGGCGCTGCCGATCAGCGTGCCGTTGGCGTCATGGACCTCTACGCGGGTACCCGCCGGGGCGGAACCGGTGAGGGTAGTGCCATCTGCATCGATGGCCAGGTTACTCGGGCTGTCTGGCGCGGTGGTGAGTGGCACATCGTATTCGAGGGCAACGGAGGCGTTGCCGCTGGGGTCGGTCTGCACCAGGCTCAGCTGGTCACCCGGTTGTACCGCAGGATCAAGGTTGATGAGGAAGGTGCCATTGGCCCCGACCACCCCGGTACCGATCACGGTACCGTTGGCATCACGAACGTCGACGGTGGCACCCGGCTCACCTCGGCCGCTCAGCACCAGGCCGCCACTGCCGACTGCAATGTTGCTGACCGCGGCTGGTGGCGTGATATCCGGGGCATCGAATTGCAGCGGTGCAGAAGTGTTGCCGGCCGCGTCCACCAGACGAACGTCCAGCGCTTCGCCGTTGGCCTGGGCAGGCGAGAGGGTGACGCTGAACAGGCCGTCGGCACCTACTACACCCGTACCAATGATGGTGCCAGCGGCATCACGCACCTGCACGGTGGCGCCTGGCTCGCCGCGACCGGTGAAGGTCACGCCATCGGCCAAGGCCAGGTCGGTGGGTTGAGCCGGAGGCAGCAGGTCGGCGGAGGTCACAGAACCCGGCTGCGAAACGTTGCCGGCAGCATCGGTCAGGGTCACTTGCAGGGTGCTGCCGTCGATCACGGCAGGGCTCAAGGACAACACAAAGGTACCATCCGGCCCAACAGTGCCAGTCGCCAGCAGGTTGCCGGCGGCGTCACGGACCTGCACGGTGGTGCCGGCTTCGCCACGACCAGTGAGCTGGCTACCGGCCACGCCGATCACCAGGTCGGTTGGCGCAGCGGGTGGCGTGGTATCGACACCGTCGATATCCGGTGCGGTGACCGAGCTGGCTGTGGATATGTTGCCGGCCGCATCGGTGGCGGTGGCTTGCAATACTTCGCCGTCGACCTGCGGCGGGTTGAGGTTGATGCTGAACACGCCGGTCGGGCCGACCACGGCGGTGCCTAGTTCGGTGCCGTCGGCGGCAACGATACGCACGGTGCTGCCCGGTTCGGCCCGGCCAGTGAGCACGGTGCCGTCGGCGCTGACGGCCAGTTCGGTCGGTGCGGCAGGCGCAGTGATATCCGGTGCGGTGATTTGTGCTGGCAGCGAAGAGACGCCGCTATCATCGATGGCGACCACATCCAGCAGTTCACCGTTGGCTTGCGGCGGGCTCAGTTCGATGCTGAAAGTGCCATCGGCAAGGGCAATGGCGCTGCCGATCAGCGTGCCGTTGGCATCGTGCACTTCTACGCGGGTACCCGCTGGGGCGGAACCGGTGAGGGTCGTGCCATCTGCATCGATGGCCAGGTTGCTCGGGCTGTCTGGCGCGGTGGTGAGTGGCACATCGTATTCGAGGGCAACGGAGGTGTTGCCGCTGGGGTCGGTCTGCACCAGGCTCAGCTGGTCACCCGGCTGTACCGCAGGATCAAGGTCAATCAGGAAGGTGCCATTGGCCCCGACCACCCCGGTACCGATCACGGTGCCGTTGGCATCGCGGACTTCGACGGTGGCCCCCGGCTCACCTCGGCCGCTCAGCGCCAGGCCGCCACCGCCGACTGCAATGTTGCTGACCGCGGCAGGTGGCGTGATATCCGGGGCATCGAATTGCAGCGGCGCAGAAGTGTTGCCGGCCGCGTCCACCAACCGAACGTCCAGCGCTTCGCCATTGGCTTGGGCTGGGTTAAGGCTGACGCTGAACAGGCCATCGGCACCTACCACGCCCAAACCAATGATGGTGCCAGCGGCATCACGCACCTGCACGGTGGCGCCCGGCTCGCCGCGACCGGTGAAGGTCACGCCATCGGCCAAGGCCAGGTCGGTGGGTTGAGCCGGAGGCAGCAGGTCGGCGGAGGTCACAGAACCCGGCTGCGAAACGTTGCCGGCAGCATCGGTCAGGGTCACTTGCAGGGTGCTGCCGTCGATCACGGCAGGGCTCAAGGACAACACAAAGGTACCATCCGGCCCAACAGTGCCAGTCGCCAGCAGGTTGCCGGCGTCATCACGGACCTGCACGGTGGTGCCCGCTTCGCCACGACCAGAGAGCTGGCTACCGGCCAGGCCGATCACCAGGTCAGTTGGTGCTGCGGGTGGCGTGGTATCGACGCCGTCGATATCCGGTGCGGTGACAGAGCTGGCTGTTGAGGTATTGCCGGCGGCATCGGTCGCGGTGGCTTGCAGCACTTCGCCGTCTATTTGCGGCGGGTTGAGGTTGATGCTGAACACACCGGTCGGGCCGACCACGGCGGTGCCCAGTTCGGTGCCGTCGGCGGCAACGATACGCACGGTGCTGCCCGGTTCGGCTCGGCCAGTGAGCACGGTGCCGTCGGCGCTGACAGCCAGTTCGGTTGGTGCGGCGGGCGCAGTGATATCCGGGGCATCGAACTGAAGCGGGGCAGAAGTGTTGCCAGCCGCGTCCACCAGACGGACGTCCAGCGCTTCGCCGTTGGCCTGGGCCGGGTTCAGGGTGACGCTGAACAGACCGTCGGTACCGACGATGCCCGTACCGATGAGGTTGCCTGCAGCATCACGCACCTGCACGGTGGCGCCTGGCTCGCCGCGACCGGTGAAGGTCACGCCATCGGCCAAGGCCAGGTCGGTGGGCTGTGCTGGAGGCAGCAAGTCCGCGGAGGTTACCGAGCTGGTCGGCGAAACGTTGCCGGCAGCGTCGGTCAGGGTGACTTGCAGGGTGCTGCCGTCGATCACGGCAGGGCTCAAGGACACCACAAAGGTACCATCTGGCCCAACAGTGCCAGTCGCCAGCAGGTTGCCGGCGGCGTCACGGACCTGCACGGTGGTGCCGGCTTCGCCACGACCAGTGAGCTGGCTACCGGCCACGCCGATCACCAGGTCGGTTGGCGCAGCGGGTGGCGTGGTATCGACACCGTCGATATCCGGTGCGGTGACCGAGCTGGCTGTGGATATGTTGCCGGCCGCATCGGTGGCAGTGGCTTGCAATACTTCGCCATCGACCTGGGGCGGGTTGAGGTTGATGCTGAACACACCGGTCGGGCCGACCACGGCGGTGCCCAGTTCGGTGCCGTCGGCGGCAACGATGCGCACGGTGCTGCCCGGTTCTGCACGGCCGGTAAGCACGGTGCCGTCGGCGCTGACGGCCAGTTCGGTCGGTGCGGCAGGCGCAGTGATATCCGGTGCGGTGATTTGTGCCGGCAGCGAAGAGATGCCGCTGTCATCGATGGCGACGACATCCAGCAGTTCGCCGTTGGCCTGCGGCGGGCTCAGTTCGATGCTGAAAGTGCCATCGGCATTGGCGATGGCGCTTCCGATCAGCGTGCCGTTGGCATCGTGCACTTCTACGCGGGTGCCCGCCGGAGCGGTACCGGTGAGGGTAGTGCCATCGGCATCGATGGCCAGATTGCTCGGGCTGTCTGGCGCGGTAGTGAGTGGCACATCGTATTCGAGGGCAACGGAGGCGTTGCCGCTGGGGTCGGTCTGCACCAGGCTCAGCTGGTCGCCCGGTTGTACCGCAGGATCAAGGTTGATGAGGAAGGTGCCATTGGCCCCGACCACCCCGGTGCCGATCACGGTGCCGTTGGCATCGCGGACTTCGACGGTGGCACCCGGTTCGCCTCGGCCACTCAGGGCCAGGCCGCCACTGCCGACCAGGATGTCGCTGACTGCACTTGGCGGGGTGATGTCGGGTGCTGTGAATTCAAGCGGGATCGAGCTGTTGCCGGCAGCATCCACCAGGCGTATGTCCAGCGCTTCGCCGTTGGCCTGGGCTGGCGAGAGGGTGATGCTGAACAGGCCATCGGCACCGACCACGCCCGTACCAATGATGGTGCCAGCGGCATCACGCACCTGCACGGTGGCGCCTGGCTCGCCGCGCCCGGTGAAGGTCACGCCATCGGCCAGGGCTAGGTCGTTGGGTTGAGCCGGAGGCAGCAGGTCGGCGGAGGTCACCGCGCCCGGCTGCGACACGTTGCCGGCAGCGTCGGTCAGGGTGACTTGCAGGGTGCTGCCGTCGATCACGGCAGGGCTCAAGGACACCACAAAGGTACCATCTGGCCCAACAGTGCCAGTCGCCAGCAGGTTGCCGGCGGCGTCACGGACCTGCACGGTGGTGCCGGCTTCGCCACGACCAGTGAGCTGGCTACCGGCCACGCCGATCACCAGGTCGGTTGGCGCAGCGGGTGGCGTGGTATCGACACCGTCGATATCCGGTGCGGTGACCGAGCTGGCTGTGGATATGTTGCCGGCCGCATCGGTGGCAGTGGCTTGCAATACTTCGCCATCGACCTGGGGCGGGTTGAGGTTGATGCTGAACACACCGGTCGGGCCGACCACGGCGGTGCCCAGTTCGGTGCCGTCGGCGGCAACGATGCGCACGGTGCTGCCCGGTTCTGCACGGCCGGTAAGCACGGTGCCGTCGGCGCTGACGGCCAGTTCGGTCGGTGCGGCAGGCGCAGTGATATCCGGTGCGGTGATTTGTGCCGGCAGCGAAGAGATGCCGCTGTCATCGATGGCCACGACATCCAGCAGTTCGCCGTTGGCCTGCGGCGGGCTCAGTTCGATGGTGAAAGTGCCATCGGCATTGGCGATGGCGCTTCCGATCAGCGTGCCGTTGGTATCGTGCACTTCTACGCGGGTGCCCGCCGGGGCGGAACCAGTAAGCGTGGTGCCGTCAGCATTGATGACCAGATTGCTCGGGCTGTCTGGCGCGGTAGTGAGTGGCACATCGTATTCGAGGGCAACGGAGGCGTTGCCGCTGGGGTCGGTCTGCACCAGGCTCAGCTGGTCGCCCGGTTGTACGGCCGGATCAAGGTTGATGAGGAAGGTGCCATTGGCCCCGACCACCCCGGTACCGATCACGGTGCCGTTGGCATCACGGACTTCGACAGTGGCACCCGGTTCGCCTCGGCCGCTCAGGGCCAGGCCGCCACTGCCGACCAGGATGTCGCTGACTGCACTTGGCGGGGTGATGTCGGGTGCTGTGAATTCAAGCGGGATCGAGCTGTTGCCGGCAGCATCCACCAGGCGTATGTCCAGCGCTTCGCCGTTGGCCTGGGCTGGCGAGAGGGTGATGCTGAACAGGCCATCGGCACCGACCACGCCCGTACCAATGATGGTGCCAGCGGCATCACGCACCTGCACGGTGGCGCCTGGCTCGCCGCGCCCGGTGAAGGTCACGCCATCGGCCAGGGCCAGGTCAGTGGGTTGAGCCGGAGGCAGCAGGTCGGCGGAGGTTACCGCGCCCGGTTGCGAAACGTTACCTGCAGCGTCGGTCAGGGTGACTTGCAGGGTGCTGCCGTCGATCACGGCAGGGCTCAAGGACACCACAAAGGTACCATCTGGCCCAACAGTGCCAGTCGCCAGCAGGTTGCCGGCGGCGTCACGGACCTGCACGGTGGTGCCCGCTTCGCCACGACCAGTGAGCTGGCTACCTGCCACGCCGATCACCAGGTCGGTTGGTGCTGCGGGTGGCGTGGTATCGACACCGTCGATATCCGGTGCGGTGACCGAGCTGGCTGTGGATATGTTGCCGGCAGCATCGGTGGCGGTGGCTTGCAGCACTTCGCCGTCTATTTGCGGCGGGTTGAGGTTGATGCTGAACACGCCGGTCGGGCCGACCACGGCGGTGCCCAGTTCGGTGCCGTCGGCGGCAACGATACGCACGGTGCTGCCCGGTTCGGCCCGGCCAGTGAGCACGGTGCCGTCGGCGCTGACGGCCAGTTCGGTCGGTGCGGCGGGCGCAGTGATATCTGGCGCGGTGATTTGTGCCGGCAGCGAAGAGACGCCACCGTCATCGATGGCGACGACATCCAGCAGTTCGCCGTTGGCCTGCGGCGGGCTCAGTTCGATGCTGAAAGTGCCATCGGCATTGGCGATGGCGCTGCCGATCAGCGTGCCGTTGGCATCGTGCACTTCTACGCGGGTACCCGCCGGAGCGGTACCGGTGAGGGTAGTGCCATCGGCATCGATGGCCAGATTGCTCGGGCTATCTGGCGCGGTGGTGAGTGGCACATCGTATTCGAGGGCAACGGAGGCGTTGCCACTGGGGTCGGTCTGCACCAGGCTCAGCTGGTCGCCCGGTTGTACCGCAGGATCAAGGTTGATGAGGAAGGTGCCATTGGCCCCGACCACCCCGGTACCGATCACGGTGCCGTTGGCATCGCGGACTTCGACGGTGGCACCCGGTTCGCCTCGGCCACTCAGGGCCAAGCCGCCGCTGCCGACTGCGATGTTGCTGACCGCGGCAGGAGGCGTGATATCCGGGGCATCGAATTGCAGCGGTGTAGAGGTGTTGCCAGCCGCGTCCACCAGACGAACGTCCAGCGCTTCGCCGTTGGCCTGAGCAGGCGAGAGGGTGACGCTGAACAGGCCATCGGCACCGACCACACCCGTACCAATGATGGTGCCAGCGGCATCACGCACCTGCACGGTGGCGCCTGGTTCGCCGCGACCGGTGAAGGTCACGCCATCGGTCAGGGCCAGGTCGGTGGGTTGAGCCGGAGGCAGCAGGTCGGCGGAGGTCACCGCGCCCGGTTGCGAAACGTTGCCGGCAGCATCGGTCAGGGTCACTTGCAGGGTGCTGCCGTCGATCACGGCAGGGGCCAGGGTGAGGGTGAAGGTGCCGTCTGCACCCACTGTGCCTGTTGCGATGACATTGCCTGCGGCATCACGGACCTGCACGGTGGTGCCCGCTTCGCCACGGCCACTCAGTTGGCTACCGGCCAGGCCGATGACCAGTTCGGTCGGGGCTTCCGGCGCGGTAATGTCTGGCGCGGTGATCTGTGCGGGCAGCGAAGAGGCGCCACTGTCATCGATGGCGACGACATCCAGCAGTTCGCCGTTGGCCTGCGGCGGGCTCAGTTCGATGCTGAAAGTGCCATCGGCATTGGCGATGGCGCTTCCGATCAGCGTGCCGTTGGCATCGTGCACTTCTACGCGGGTGCCCGCCGGAGCGGTACCGGTGAGGGTAGTGCCATCGGCATCGATGGCCAGATTGCTCGGGCTGTCTGGCGCGGTAGTGAGTGGCACATCGTATTCGAGGGCAACGGAGGCGTTGCCGCTGGGGTCGGTCTGCACCAGGCTCAGCTGGTCGCCCGGTTGTACCGCAGGATCAAGGTTGATGAGGAAGGTGCCATTGGCCCCGACCACCCCGGTACCGATCACGGTGCCGTTGGCATCACGGACTTCGACGGTGGCACCCGGTTCGCCTCGGCCGCTCAGGGCCAGGCCGCCACTGCCGACCAGGATGTCGCTGACTGCACTTGGCGGGGTGATGTCGGGTGCTGTGAATTCAAGCGGGATCGAGCTGTTGCCGGCAGCATCCAACAGGCGTATGTCCAGTGCTTCGCCGTTGGCCTGGGCGGGCGACAGGGTGATGCTGAATAGCCCGTCGGCACCGACCACGCCCGTACCGATAAGGTTGCCGGCAGCATCACGCACCTGCACGGTGGCCCCTGGTTCACCGCGGCCAGTGAGGGTTACGCCGCTGGCAAGGGCGAGGTTGGTGGGCTGGTCTGGGGCGGTCGTATCAGGTGTCTCGACGTCTGGTGCTGCAATACTGGCCGAAGGCGAGGTGTTGCCGGCTGCGTCCTTGGCGCTGACCTCCAACGCCTGGCCTTCGGTCTGTGGCGGTTGCAGGGTGATGCTGAACTGGCCGTCTGCACCGGCCACGGCTGAGCCCAGCAGCACCCCGTCGGCACCCCGCACCGAAACCGTAGAGCCTGGTTCTGCACGGCCGGTGAGGATGGTGCCCTGTTCATTGATGGCAAGGTCGGCAGGTGCCAGCGGCGCAGTCACATCCGGGGCGGTGACTGTGCCAGGCGTAGAGACGTTGCCGGCGCCATCGGTCAGGGTGACTGCAAGGTTCTCGCTGTTAATTTGCGGCGGGTTCAACGTCACGTCGAAGGTGCCGTCGGCACCCACGGTGCCGCTGCCGATCAGGTTGCCGGCAGCATCACGGATGCTCACTGTGGTGCCCGCTTCACCACGGCCGGTCAGGCGCAGGCCATCCGGCGACACCAGCAGGTCGATCGGCGTGGCCGGTGCGCTGGTATCGGGGGCCGAGCCGCCACTGCTACTGCCGCTGTTGTTGTCTGCCGCTGCTGCCGCGCCGCCGACACCGAGCAGGCTCAGCCCGGCAATCGCCCAGGTTGGCATGGCACTACCGGCGGTGCCGATACCCGCAACCAGGTCGTCCAGCGAGGTCACGTCTTCGAAGGTGAAGCCGGTGAAGGCCGTTGCATCGTATTGCGCGTGCCACAGGGTGCCGTCTTCGCCGACGAAGACAATGTCGCTACCGACCCCGGCCTGGTCCACGGCGAAGAAGTTGCCGATGGTGACCTTTTCACCCGACTTCAGGGTGATGATCAGGTCTTGCCCGCGTTGGGTAACAGTGGCCACCTTGTCGGGGGCTACCGGCATCTGCACGACGCCTGGCCCTTTGAGGTTGATATTGCCCCAGGCGCTCTGAGTGGCGACTTCGGTTTGCTTATCGGCGACGACGATGTTGTCCATGGATGCTCCCTGCTGGTATCCGGATCCCCCGGCCCGAACCGTTCGAGCCACAACCTGCGTCACAGAGCCCTTGCCGGGGCGTTACGCGCAGTCTCGACCAGGCAGTCGAAATTCGGGTGGTTAGGGAGATATAGCAGCCAGGCAGGAAGCAACCAGATGGCTTTCTGGGTTAATCCTTTTGTAGGTGAGCCTCAGCGAAGCCCCAGCCGGCGGGCCAGCCGGCTCAGGTTTGCGCGGTCCAGGCCCAGCTCGCGGGCCGCTGCCGCCCAATTATCCTGGTGCCGTTGCAGGCAGGCTTCGATCACTTGGCGCTGGTAGAGGTCGACCGCTTCGCGCAGGCCACCTTCAGGCAGTGTTGCCAGTGGGGCAGGGGCTGCGGGGGAGGGCAGGGCGTCTGGGGTTACGAGCACCGTGCGCAGGTCCAGGTCGACGGCTTCAAGCGTGAGAATGCGTGGCCGATCGGGGTGCTGGCCCAGTGCTTTTAGGGCCGAGCGGCCGATCAGGTGTTCCAGTTCGCGCACGTTGCCTGGCCACTCATAGGTCAGCAGCGCGGCCTGGGCTTCGCTACTCAGGCGCAGGCTGTTCAGGCCCAGGCGTGAACGGTTCTGTTCGAGGAAGTAGCCAGCTAATAACAACACATCTCGCCCACGTTCGCGTAAGGGCGGCACGTGCAACGGGTACACGCTGAGGCGGTGATAGAAGTCTGCGCGGAAGTTGCCATTGCGTACTTCTGCGGCCAGGTCACGGTTGGTGGCGGCGATCAGGCGCACGTCCACACGGTGCTCGCGGTCCGAGCCCAGGCGTTGCAGTTGGCCGCTTTGCAGCACACGCAACAGCTTGGCTTGCACCGTTAGCGGCAGTTCGCCCACTTCGTCGAGGAATAACGTGCCGCCGTTGGCCAGCTCGAACTTGCCCCGGCGCTCGCCGTGCGCGCCAGTGAAGGCACCGCGTACATGGCCGAAGAGTTCGCTTTCCACCAAGGTATCGGGCAGGGCGGCGCAGTTGAGGCTGACCAGTGGCTCGTCGGCCCGGTTGCTGGCCTGGTGCAGGGCCTGGGCCACCAGTTCCTTGCCAACGCCCGTTTCGCCAGTGATCAGAACAGTCAGGTCGCTGCCGCCGACCAGGCGGATTTCCTCCACCAGGCGCTTATGCGCCGGGCTCTGGCCAATCAGCGCTTTATCCTGGCCGCTGGCCTGCCGGTAGATTTCGGCCCGCAGGTGTTCGTCTTCGGCGCGCAGGGCCAGGTGCTCGATGCGTTCGGCCACGGTAACGGTAGCGGCGGCCAGGCTGGCGAAGGCTTGCAGGGCATCCAGCTCCAGGCTCTGGAACTGCCCGGGGGTGAGGGCATCGAGGGTGACCAGGCCCCAGGGGCGCTCATCAACCATCAACGGGCAACCCATGCAGTCGTGCACTTCCAGGTCGGCATCTGGGGCGTTGACCAGGCCATCGTAAGGGTCGGGCAGTTCGGAGTCGCTGGCGAAACGCGTGGGCTCCGGGCGGCTGAGCAGTATCTGGAAGCGTGGGTGCTCGCTGACCCGGAAGCGCCGGCCCAAGGTGTCAGGGCTCAGGCCATCCACCGCCAGCGGCACCAGCCATTCACCATCCAGGCGTAGCAGCGCGGCGGCATCGCACGGCAGTAGCCCGCGCATGGCTTGCAGCAAGCGGCGGTAGCGCTCCTGGTCGGGCAAGTCGCGGGAGAGGTCGCTGACCAGGGGCAGCAGGGTGGTGAGCAATGGCTTTGTGGTCATAAAGACTCCTATGGGTCGATATGACTATACGACGAGGTGGGTCGTTTTGACATGATTGGCGTCAACCCCTTGATTTTACTGGCGATAAAAGTTGGCACGATTGCTGAAATAGCCAAGGCAGTCATTTGAAGCCACAGGCTCAGGAGTTGTCGCAATGCTCAATGCCGAACAACGTGCAATCATCAAGGCCACTGTACCCCTGCTGGAAAGCGGCGGCGAAGCGCTGACCACCCACTTTTACAAGATGATGCTCAGCGAGTACCCCGAAGTACGCCCACTGTTCAACCAGGCCCACCAGGCCAGTGGCGACCAGCCTCGTGCGTTGGCCAACGGCGTGCTGATGTATGCGCGCCACATCGACCAACTGGAGCAGCTGGGGGGGCTGGTAGGGCAGATCATCAACAAGCACGTTGCCTTGCAGATTCTGCCGGAGCACTACCCGATCGTGGGCAGCTGCCTGCTGCGCGCCATCGAGGAAGTACTGGGCAAGGAAATCGCCACCCCTGCGGTGATCGAGGCCTGGGGCGCGGCCTATGGCCAGCTGGCCGACATCCTGATTGGCGCTGAAGAAAGCCTCTATAAACAGAAGGAAGAAGCCGAGGGCGGCTGGCGTGGTACCCGCGAATTCCGCCTGGTACGCCGCGAGCAGGAAAGCAGCGAGATCGTTTCGTTCTACTTTGCCCCGGTGGATGGTAAACCGGTGCTCAAAGCCGAGCCTGGCCAGTACATTGGCCTGAAGCTGGACATCGACGGTGCCGAACAGCGCCGCAACTATTCGCTGTCGGCGCTGTGCGATGGCAGGGAGTACCGTATCAGCGTCAAGCGTGAGGTGGGCGGCAAGGTGTCCAACTACCTGCACGATGAGCTGGTGGTGGGCGATACCTTGCAACTGTTCCCGCCAGCGGGCGACTTCACCCTGGCGGCCAGCGACAAGCCGCTGGTGCTGATTAGCGGGGGCGTGGGTATTACCCCGACTCTGGCTATGCTGCAAGCGGCGCTGCAAACCCGGCGCGAGGTGCATTTCATTCACTGTGCGCGTAACGGCGCGGTGCATGCCTTCCGTGAATGGGTCGATGGCCTGGCGGCGCGTCACCCGCAGCTCAAGCGCTTTTACTGCTATGCCGAGCCGGAGGGGGGCGCAGCGGCGGATGCGGTCGGCCTGCTGAGCGAGGACCTGCTGGCCGAATGGCTGCCACAGGAGCGTGACGTGGATGCCTACTTCCTTGGGCCCAAGGGGTTCATGGCGGCGGTGAAGCGCCAACTGAAGGGGCTGGGTGTGCCCGAGCAGCAGAGCCGTTACGAGTTCTTCGGGCCGGCGGCTGCCTTGGAATGATGTAGCGCCTGTACCGGCCTCTTCGCGGGCTTGCCCGCGAAGAGGCCGGTACAGGCAGTACACACCTTCTGCCTATATATAAGGAAAGATGAAACCGGGCTCGCCGCTTTCATCATTAATCCTCCGTTAATCACGGTATCCTTCACTCCCGGGTGTCGAGGGGCTTGCCCCTGCGCGGCACCCGGGCAGCCGCTTTTTTGCCGCCCGGCGTTGAACCGACGCCGTTGCGGTCGGTCTCAGCCTCACCGGATAGCCCTGCGCAGTGCTACCGCGCCGCTCCCTCGGCATGCTCACAGGCCATGCCCAGCGTGTAGACTTGCGCCCAGGCAGGCGGACCACGCTGCCACTATCCATCGAAGGAACCGGCAATGAACGAACAAACATCGCGCCTGAATCGGGAACGGCGCTTTCTGGTGCTGTTGGGGCTGATCTGCCTCTCGCTGATCGGCGGCGCCCTCTATATGCAAGTGGTACTGGGCGAGGCGCCGTGCCCGCTGTGCATCTTGCAGCGTTACGCATTGCTGTTCATTGCCGTGTTCGCGTTCATCGCTGCCGCGATGCCCGGGCGCCGTAGCCTGACCTTCTTCGAGGTGCTGGTGGTGCTCAGTGCCATTGGCGGAATCATTGCGGCGGGCAACCATGTGTATATACTCGCCAACCCCATGGTCAGTTGTGGCATCGACACCCTGCAACCGATCGTGGACGACCTGCCACTGGCCAAGCTCTGGCCACTGGCGTTCCAGGTCGACGGCTTCTGCAGCACGCCGTACCCGCCGATCCTCGGTTTGTCGTTGGCGCAATGGGCACTGGTCGCGTTCGTGCTGACCGCCATTCTGGTTCCGTTCGGTATCTACCGCAACCGACGCCAGGCTTAGACAAAAGTCCCGAATTGCATGGGGCTTTTACGCCGCATGAGATGAGGGAAAAGTTGCCCACCGCTTGACCTGGATCAATCCCGAAGCCTTGCAGAATGCGGCTTTGAGGCCTGGCAAGCGGGGTGCGACAAACTGTCGCGAAGTTGAATAATTGAGTGTTATTGTTGCGGATTCTGTAAAAGACTGTTGCTCAATAAGTCATAGTCAAGGGTTGGCGACCTCACTACAATCGCCCCCAATTTCCGTTCGGCACTGCTTGCGAGTCGCAGGATTGAAGGAAGCCCCAGCGCTCCTTTTTGCTGACTTCGTCAAGTTTCGCCCAACGGCGATACCGGGCGGACCCCCCTCCGCGTTTTCCCGCACCAAATGGACTTGGTCTGAAGTACAGGCCTGTTGCCTACGAAACCATAAGCACCGCTAACACGCTCGAAGCCAAGGTCCTGCAGTCGGACCCCAGGCAGGAGCGAGTACGGGCGCGAAATGCCTCACTTGGCAGGACGAAGTGTTGGCTACCAAAACACAAATTGCATTGAAGCAAGCTGATCTAGAGGTCGTGAGATGAGTAAAAAGCGTTACCCCAGACTGTTTGGCATATTGCCCTTTTTAGGCATGCTTTTACTCAGTGGGTGCAACTGGACCCTGCTCGACCCGAAGGGCCAGGTCGGCATTGAGCAAAAGAACCTGATCCTGATCGCTACCGGCCTGATGCTGCTGGTGGTAATCCCTGTCATCATCATGACCCTGGCGTTCGCCTGGAAGTACCGTGCTTCCAACAAGGCAGCCACCTACACCCCTGACTGGTCGCACTCGACCAAGATCGAGGCCGCGGTGTGGATCATCCCGATCCTGATCATCATCGCCCTGGGTTACGTCACCTACCACTCCACCCACAAGCTGGACCCGTACCGTCCACTGGATTCCGATGTGAAGCCGGTGCAGATCGACGTGGTCGCGCTGGACTGGAAGTGGCTGTTCATCTACCCGGAGCAGGGCATTGCCACGGTCAACAAGATCGTCTTCCCGGCTAACACCCCGGTCAACTTCCGCGTCACTTCCGACGCCGTGATGAACTCGTTCTTCATCCCGGGCCTGGGCGGCCAGATCTACGCCATGGCCGGCATGACCACCAAGCTGCACCTGATCGCCAACGAAAACGGCGAGTTCGACGGTATCAGCGCCAACTATAGCGGTGCTGGCTTCACCGGCATGAAATTCAAGGCTACTGCCACCTCCCAGGAAGACTTCGACAAGTGGGTCGCCGAGGTCAAGCAGTCGCCGAAGAAGCTGGACAAGGCCGAATACGACGCCTTGGCCAAACCAAGCGAAAACAACCCAGTCGCGCTGTACAGCGAGGCTTCGCCTGAGCAGTTCCAGCTGATCGTCGACAAGTACGAAGGCATGAACCGCGGTCGTAGCCACGAAGAAGCAGGCAGCAAAGACCTGGCCACAACCAAGGGTGTGGAATCGAGTATGCAACCAGCTGCCGGTGCAGAGGAGTAAGAGATGTTCGGTAAACTAAGCCTGGAGGCGATACCCTATCACGAGCCGATAGTCATGGTGACGCTTGCCATGATCGCGCTCGGCGGTATCGCTGTCGTCGGTCTTATCACCTATTTCCGCAAGTGGACCTACTTGTGGAGCGAGTGGCTGACTACTGTCGACCACAAAAAGATCGGCGTGATGTACATCATCGTCGCGATGATCATGCTGCTGCGCGGCTTTGCCGACGCCATCATGATGCGTACCCAGCTGGCTGCCGCAACCGGTGGCTCCGAAGGCTACCTGCCGCCTGAACACTATGACCAGATCTTCACCGCTCACGGTGTGATCATGATCATCTTCATGGCGATGCCGTTCTTCACCGGCCTGATGAACCTGGCGGTTCCTCTGCAGATCGGTGCACGTGACGTTGCCTTCCCGTTCCTGAACTCCCTGAGCTTCTACCTGCTGCTGGCAGGCGTGCTGCTGGTCAACATCTCGCTGGGCGTTGGTGAATTCGCCAAGACCGGCTGGGTTGCCTATCCGCCGCTCGCGGGCATTCAGTACAGCCCTGGGGTGGGCGTTGACTACTACATCTGGGCGCTACAGCTATCCGGATTGGGTACGACGCTTACCGGCGTGAACTTCCTCGTCACCGTGATGAAGATGCGCGCACCTGGCATGAAGCTGATGGACATGCCGATCTTCACCTGGACCTGCACCTGGGCCAACGTACTGATCGTTGCTTCGTTCCCGATTCTGACTGCTGCACTCGCTCTGCTGACTGTTGACCGTTATCTGGACTTCCACATTTTCACCAACGAACTTGGTGGGAACCCGATGATGTACGTCAACCTGTTCTGGGCGTGGGGTCACCCTGAGGTTTACATCCTGATCCTGCCGGCCTTCGGCGTGTTCTCGGAAGTTACCTCGACGTTCTCTGGCAAACGCCTGTTCGGCCACCACTCGATGATCTACGCATCGGGCGCGATCGCCATCCTGGGCTTTGCGGTATGGCTGCACCACTTCTTCACCATGGGTGCCGGCGCCAGCGTCAACACCTTCTTCGGCCTGGCGACGATGCTGATCTCCATTCCGACTGGTGTGAAGCTGTTCAACTGGCTGTTCACCATGTACCAAGGCCGTGTGCGCTTCACCGCACCGATGCTCTGGACCCTGGGCTTCATGGTCACCTTCTCCATCGGTGGCATGACCGGCGTACTGCTGGCCGTTCCAGGTGCTGACTTCGTCCTGCACAACAGCCTGTTCGTAATTGCGCACTTCCACAACGTGATCATCGGTGGCGCGGTATTCGGCTACATCGCCGGCTTCGCCTTCTGGTTCCCGAAAGCCTTCGGCTTCACCCTGAACGAGAAGTGGGGCAAAGCTGCCTTCTGGTTCTGGCTGTCGGGCTTCTACGTTGCGTTCATGCCGCTGTACGCCCTGGGCTTCATGGGCATGACCCGTCGTCTGAACCACTCCGACAACCCACTGTGGGAACCCTACCTGTACGTAGCCGTTGTCGGCGCCGTGCTGATCCTGTTCGGTATCGCTTGCCAGCTGATCCAGCTGTACGTATCGGTTCGCGACCGCAACCAGAACCTGGACGTGACCGGCGACCCATGGGGCGGCCGTACTCTGGAATGGTCCACTTCGTCGCCACCTCCGTTCTACAACTTCGCTCACATGCCTGAGCAGGTTGGTCTGGACGCATGGCACGAAACCAAGGAAAGCGGCAAGGCTTACAAGCCAGCGACCAAGTTCGACGCTATCCACATGCCGAGCAACACCTCCACCGGTTTGTTCATGGGCCTGTTCCTGACCGTCTTCGGCTTTGCCTTCATCTGGCATATCTGGTGGCTGGTTGGCGCAAGCCTGGTTGCAACCATCGCTGTCTTCGTTCGCCACGCTGCCCGTGACGACCAGGGCTACATGGTTCCAGCCGAAGAAGTGGCGCGCATCGAAGGCGAGCGTATGAAAGCGCTGGCCAAAGCAGGTGCTCTGCCTGCCGGCGCACGTGTCGAATCGTTTGAGCGGGTGTAATCAATGTCCAGTCAAGTAATGCACGGCGGCGCTGCTCATGGTCACGACCATGGGCATGACGACCACCACCACGACTCGGGCCAGATGACCGTACTGGGCTTCTGGCTGTACCTGATGACCGACTGCATCCTGTTTGCGTCGCTCTTCGCTACCTACGCGGTGCTGTCCGGCAGTTTTGCCGGCGGCCCGTCGGGTCATGACATCTTCCAGCTCGATTTCGTAGCTGTTGAAACGCTGTTCCTGCTGCTGTCTTCGATCACCTTCGGCTTCGCCATGCTGAAGATGTTCGATGGCAAGAAAGCCGGCGTACTGGGCTGGTTGGCTGTGACCTTCCTGTTCGGTGCAGGCTTCATCGCGATGGAAATCTATGAATTCCATCACCTGATCAGCGAAGGCTTCGGCCCGCAGCGCAGTGGCTTCCTGTCGGGCTTCTTCGCCCTGGTAGGTACCCACGGCCTGCACGTGACGGCTGGTCTGATCTGGATGGCAATCATGATGTACCAGATCAACAAGCACGGCATCACGCCGACCGCCAAGACCCGCATGAGCTGCCTGAGCCTGTTCTGGCACTTCCTGGACGTGGTCTGGATCTGCGTATTCACCGTCGTTTACCTGCTGGGAGTTCTGTAATGGCTAACGCACACGACACTCATCACGAAGGTAACCACGGCAGCGTCAAGTCGTACATGATCGGCTTTGTACTGTCGATCATCCTGACCGCGATCCCGTTCGGCCTGGCCATGACCGCCAGCCTGCCGAAGAACCTGACCGTTCTGATCATCGTTGCCATGGCCGTGATCCAGGTAGTTGTTCACCTGGTTTACTTCCTGCACATGGACCGCTCGAAAGAGCAACGCAACAACGTATCGACGTTCCTGTTCACCACCCTGGTGATCGCTCTGCTTGTCGGCCTGTCGCTGTGGATCATGTTCAGCATCCACTTCGAAATGTTGGCCAAGTGAGGTAAGACTGCATGTCCGTTAAGCACTTTATCCAAATCACCAAACCGGGGATCATTTTCGGTAACGTGCTTTCCGTGGCAGGCGGTTTCTTCCTTGCCTCGAAGGGCCATGTGGATTTCGCCCTGTTCCTGGCGGTGGTGATCGGTACTTCGCTGGTGGTGGCGTCCGGATGCGTGTTCAACAACTGCATCGACCGTGACATCGACCACAAGATGGAGCGCACCAAGAACCGCGTCATGGTGCAGGGCGGCATGTCGCTGCCCCTCGCGCTGATCTACGCCACCCTGCTTGGGGTGGCGGGTTTCAGCCTGCTGTATGTCCAGGCCAACCCGCTGTCGGCGTTCTGTGCGCTGATCGGCTTCATCGTCTACGTCGGTTTCTACAGCCTGTGGCTGAAGCGTAAATCGGTGCACGGCACCTTGGTCGGCAGCCTGTCTGGTGCCATGCCTCCGGTGATCGGCTACTGCGCCGTGAGCAACAGCTTCGACCTGGCTGCAGTGACCCTGCTGGTGATGTTCAGCCTGTGGCAGATGCCGCACAGCTTTGCCATCGCCATCTTCCGCTTCAAGGATTACAGCGCTGCCAACATTCCGGTCTTGCCGGTGGCACGTGGCGTCCTGGCGGCGAAGAAGCAGATCGTGCTGTACGTGCTGGCCTTCGTGCTCGCCACCTTGATGCTTACCCTCGGCGGTTACGCCGGCCTCGGCTACCTGGCCGTGGCAGCTGCCATGGGCCTTTACTGGCTGTACATGGCATGGGGCGGCTACAAGGCCGAGGACGACAGTAAGTGGGCCCGTAAAGTGTTCGGCTTCTCCATCCTCACCGTTACCGCCCTGAGCGTGATGATGGGCGTGGACAGCCAGACTGCTGCGGACGTGCTGATGACCTACGCGCGCTGATCGAGGCGAGTGCTTCACTAAAAACCCCGGCCATTGTGCCGGGGTTTTTTTATGGGTGATTTTCCTGTGCCGGCCCTTTCGCGGGTAAACCCGCGAAGAGGCCAGCCCTGAAAACATAAAAATCAAATTTTCAAAAAATATATCCGAAAAAATATAACAAAACAGGAAATTGTCCTTTACATACACCATGTTCCGGCACTATCTTCTGATCCAGGCCGCCACATCGGCCAGCGTCGCTCGGACGGTTCCGGGCGCTTACGTACTCAGAGGAAGCCATGGCCAACCCAGGTTCGCCGCGCCGCTTTGCGCGCATCGATCGTCTCCCCCCTTACGTCTTCAACATCACTGCCGAACTCAAGATGGCTGCCCGCCGCCGTGGCGAGGACATCATCGACCTGAGCATGGGCAACCCCGATGGCGCCACCCCGCCGCACATCGTCGAGAAACTGGTGCAGGTTGCCCAGCGTGAAGACACCCACGGCTACTCAACCTCTCGCGGTATCCCGCGCCTGCGCCGGGCCATTTCCAACTGGTACAAGGAACGCTACGAGGTCGACATCGATCCGGAAAGTGAAGCCATTGTCACCATCGGCTCCAAAGAGGGCCTGGCGCACCTGATGCTGGCCACCCTCGATCAGGGCGACACGGTACTGGTGCCCAACCCCAGCTACCCGATCCATATCTACGGTGCGGTCATTGCCGGTGCCCAGGTGCGTTCGGTGCCGCTGGTGCCGGGTGTGGACTTCTTCAACGAACTCGAACGGGCCATCCGCGAGTCGATCCCCAAGCCGAAGATGATGATCCTCGGCTTCCCGTCCAACCCCACTGCCCAGTGCGTGGAGCTGGACTTCTTCGAGCGCGTGGTGGCGTTGGCCAAGCAGTACAACGTGCTGGTGATCCACGACCTGGCCTACGCCGACATCGTCTACGACGGCTGGAAAGCCCCGTCGATCATGCAGGTGCCCGGTGCCAAGGACATTGCGGTGGAGTTCTTCACCCTGTCCAAAAGCTACAACATGGCGGGCTGGCGGATTGGCTTCATGGTTGGTAATCCCGAGCTGGTCAGTGCCTTGGCGCGGATCAAGAGCTATCACGACTACGGCACCTTCACCCCGCTGCAGGTCGCGGCCATCGCTGCGCTGGAAGGTGACCAGCAGTGCGTGCGCGACATCGCCGAGCAATACCGCCAGCGTCGCAACTTGCTGGTGAAGGGGCTGCACGAACTGGGCTGGATGGTCGAGAACCCCAAGGCGTCGATGTACGTGTGGGCGAAGATCCCGGAGCAATATGCGCACTTGGGGTCGCTGGAGTTTTCCAAGAAGCTGCTGGCCGAGGCCAAGGTATGCGTGTCGCCGGGGATTGGCTTTGGTGACTATGGCGATGACCATGTGCGCTTTGCCCTGATCGAGAACCAGGACCGTATTCGCCAGGCCATTCGCGGGATCCGGCAGATGTTCCGCGCTGACGGGTTGAGCAACAAGTAAGCATCAGGGGGCCGCGTTGCGGCCCCCATTGCTTCAGGTGAGCGCTTTCCGCCTGCATTCCACCGTTCTGCCTACCTATCTTCAGCACTCATTTCTCACCACAGAGATCCACAAATGAGTGTCTTCACCGCCTATTTCTGCGGCACCGGCTCCCACCGCTTCGACGACGCCAACCCCAACTTCTGGAACGGCGAACTGGTATCGACCCTGGCCAGCAACGACCAGGGCCGCGAATTCGCGCACTGGATAGCCGTCGACGGTCCCGGTAGTGGCAACCTTCAAGACGACAACCTGTTCGTCGAGCCCGGCGGCTATTTCAACTGGACCGGCCAACTGTTCGGCCGCGGCTGGGAAGAGAACGTCAACCATGTGCTGCAGGTGATCAAAGGCGAAAGCAGCTGGCAGCGCACCAAGTTGAGCGAGGACGAGTACGAGCGGCTGAAGGACGCCGGTGTACCTGTTCCGGATGCTTCTTCCACGGCCTCCTGGTTCTGGCGTACCTACGATTACGGTGACCGCCATCCGACTCCGCAGGAGCTGCAAGAGCGCATCATCAGCATGTTTCGCAAGCCACGCATTCCGACCCAGGTGAACCTGGTGGGCTGGAGCCGGGGCGGTATCAGCTGCCACATGCTGGCCAACGCCATGGCACAAGACCCGGTACTGCGGGACATACCGGTGAACATCTTTGCCATCGACCCGGTGCCTGGGGTTGGCAATGTGCAAGCCGAACGCATCACGTTGGCGGCAAACGTGCGTGAATATGTCGGCTTCTACTCGCGGGATGAGCGTTCCAAAGGCTTTGCCTGCGTGATCCCGTCAGTGGCCAGTGGCACGCAGATCTGCATTTATCCGATGCCGGGGCGCCATGCCACGCTGGTGGGCAACGCGTCGGTCGATGGTGCGAGCGGCGGCGAGGTGCTCAAGGAACCCGGGCTGGTCGTTCGTCATTTTGCCGAAGTCTGCCTTGCCCGCTGGGGTGTTGAGCTGGACAAGCGACTGGCCTTGAGCGATAGGCAGCTCATGGCGTATCACCGGGCTATGAGCGCTGCTGAAAGGCAGTACCACGCCATGCGCAGCGAGTCTTACACGGTGCTGACCGAGGGTGAGCGAGAGAATCGGTTGGTGCATTGCGGCGAGGCTTGTACGCACTTCAGCAAGGTGTGCGGTGATGACTATGACCCGACCGAGGGCCTGGCGTTGACGCGTTGGGACGCGACTACCTACAAGGCGCTGCGGTAGCGGATGCGGGCGGCCGGATCAGCGGCAAAATATTTTGCTTGGCCCCTCTATCCAGCCGCCCCGGGTTCGAATGAAAATGGCGCCACGGGCCAGCCCCGATAACAACAACCTTCCCTCCGTGACATCATGTCTGAATATAACCCTTGCCTTGACTGCGGCGCCTGCTGCGGGTACTTCCGTGTGTCCTTCTTCTGGGGCGAATGCCAGTCTGCCGGGGGCGTTGTACCAGACGACCTGGTGGTACAGATCAACCCCACCCGCGTTGCCATGATCGGCACCGATGCCAAGCCATGCCGCTGTGTCAGCCTTGAGGGCGAGATCGGTAAAGAGGTGGCTTGTACCATCTATGCCAACCGTTCCAGCCCTTGTCGCGAGTTCGAGGCGTCGTGGGAGGGGGGCGTGCACAACCCCAGCTGTGATGATGCGCGGGCGGCGTATGGGCTGCCGCCGCTGACCCCGCCCGGGGCGAACGAGCCGCATTGGCCGGATGATGGGGCTGAGGTGGCTTGAGCCATTTTCGCTAGCCTGTGCAGGCCCTATCGCCGGCAAGCCAGCTCCCACAGGTACAGTGCAAGCCTCCAGTCATGTGATGGGCTTGTGGGAGCCTGGCTTGCCGGCGATGGGCTGCAAAGCAGCCCCGGGATGCCCGAACTCTGCGCTTGACGTTAAACTGTCATCTCCCCAGCAATGGACAGGAGATCCGGCGTGACCCCACCCCGCAGTTTCCCCAGTGACCTCTGCCTCGACAGCCCGCGTCTGCACTTGCGCCCCATGCGCCATGCCGACGCCGCGCAATGGCTGGCGATCATGGCCGACCCCGAGGTCATGCGTTATTGGCACCATGCCCCCTGGCAAGACCTGGCCGAAGCCGAAAGTGCCCTGGCCGCCGACCGCGAAGCCTATGCCAATGGCGACCAGCTCAAGCTCGGCATGTACCGCCGCGACAACGGTGAGCTCATTGGCATGGTGCAGCTGTTCAACATCGACGATGTCTCCCGCCGTGGCGAGATTGGCTATTGCCTGGCCAGCGCGGTGCAGGGCAGGGGTTATATGGACGAGGCATTGACCTGCTTCATCGACTACCTGGCCCACACCCTGCACATGCGCCGCCTTGAAGGCGAAATCGACCCGCGCAACCAAGGCTCGGCACGCACACTTGAGCGCCAGGGCTTCGTGCTGGAAGGCACGCTGCGGGCACGCTGGTGCGTGGCCGGCGAGTTGTCCGACTCGGGTCTCTACGGGCTGCTGCTGGAACCACCTGTTGCATAGTCTTACGGCGAATAGATACTATTCGGGAACAATTCTCACTTGTGTCCCGGTGCCCCATGCCCGTAGCCGACTCACCGAGCCCGTACCCGCTTGAACAGCTGTACAGCGAGCACCACGGCTGGCTGTTCAGCTGGCTACGGCGCAAGTTGCGCTGCTCGCACAGCGCAGCCGACCTTGCCCAGGACACCTTCGTGCGCATCCTGGCCTCGCGTGATGCCCTGCTGGGCATCACGCGAGCCACGCGCCTACCTCAGCACCACGGCACGCCGCCTGCTGATCGACCGGGTACGTCGGCAGCAGATCGAAGAGGCCTATCTCAGCGAACTGGCGTTGGCCGCCGAGGCGCTGGAAGGGCACCAGTCTCCCGAGAGTATTCTCATCACCCTGGAAGCGCTGGAGCAAATCGCTTTCCTGCTCGAAGGCCTGCATGCAAACGCACGCGAAGCGTTCGTAGGCTACTACCTGGACGACCTGACCCAGCCGCAAATTGCCGAACGCCTGCAGATTTCCCCGCGCATGGTACGCAAGTACCTGGCCCAGGCCCTGATTCACTGCCATCGCACGCTGGACATCGCCGAGCCGTGAACCCTTCGCGAATCGAACAGGAGGCCGCCGAGTGGGCTCTGTGCCTGGGTGAAGGTGAACTGGACGCGGACGAAGCGCGCGAGTTTCAGGCCTGGCTGCAAGCCGATCCACGACATGGCGCTACCTTACGCCGCATGCAAGGGGTGATCAGCCAGATGCATGCGCTGCGCCAGCAACGCGGACCGGTGGGCGCAGGTTTGCGTGCAGGCGTGCAGCCTTCGGCGCCACGCTCGGGTGCACGGCGCACCTTGCTTGGCCTGGCAATGGCGGCGGCGTTGCTGGGTGCCTTGCCTTTTGCCGGGGTGCAACCGGGGGACTGGCTCGCCGACCTGCACACTGCGCCGGCAGAGTGGCACAGTGAAACCCTGGCTGATGGCTCGCAGCTGACCTTGGCCGGCAATTCTGCCGTGGACGTGCAGTTCAGAGCGGGCGAGCGACGCATTCGCCTGCTACACGGCCAGGTGCTTGTGGATGTGAGCCATGACCCTGCGCGGCCGTTCGTGGTGCAGACCGACGAGGGCAGCTTCAAGGCGCTGGGCACTCGCTTCGTGGTCAGCCAAGGGCACGAGCGCAGCGAGCTGACCATGCTCGAATCCCGTGTCGAGGCGCGTAGTGCAGTGTCCGGTGATCAACTGGTCGCCGGGCGCGGTGAACGCGCCTGGGTGGCACGCGGCGGGCTTGGCCCGCTGCCGGCCATTGACCCGGCTCGGGTGGACCAAGCCTGGCAACATCACCAGTTGGTGGCCGAAGGCGTACCACTCGACCAAGTGCTGGACGCATTGTCACAGCAACGGCGCGGCGTGCTGCGCTTCGACCGCCAGGCCATGCAGGCCATCAAGGTGTCGGCGGTGCTGCCGCTGGACGACAGCGAGCGTGCCTTGCGCCTGCTGGCCGAAGCGCTGCCGATCCGTATCGGTGGTTTTGGCCGCTGGTGGACCACGGTCGAACCCGCCCCGCGAGAAAATTGATTCTGGTGGTTCCGCTTCTGCGCACTGGCCCGTCAAACAAGAGGCCAACCGATCAAGAACAAGGAGCCGATCCACCATGCGCCGATTCCCTGGCCACCCCGTCCTCAGCCCGCTAGCCCTGGCCTTGCGTTTGTCCTGTGCCGGGCTGGCCCTTTCCGTTGCGGCCCTGCCGGCCGTGGCCGAGGAGGCCGCCCGCCGTAGCTTCGATGTGCCCGCCGGCAACCTGGCCGAGGCACTTGGCAGCTATGCCCAGCAGGCTGCCGTTTCGCTGGCCTTCACCCCCGAAGCGCTGGCCGGCCTGCAAAGCAATGGCCTGCACGGCCTGTATTCGGTGGACAGTGGCTTTGCCGTGCTGTTGGCCGGCAGCGGTTACCGAGTGGAGCGCAGCGACAACGGCTACCGGCTGGTGGCCGAGCCGCAGGCGGCGGTGAGCGGTGATGCGATGGAGCTGGGTGTTACCACCGTGGCCGGGCAGGGGATGGGCGAGAGTACCGAGAATACCGGCTCCTATGCGCCAGGCCTGATCAGCGTCGGCTCCAAGAGCCCGACCAGCCTGCGCCAGACGCCGCAATCGGTGTCGACCGTGACCCGCCAGTTGATCGAAGACCAGCAACTCACCGACATAAACCAGGCGATGAAAGTGACGCCGGGCATCGTCACCCAAAGCACCACCTTCCGCACTCAGGACTTCCTCTCGCGTGGCTTCAGCATCCAGAACCTGCAAATCGACGGCGCTGCACCCCAGGCCTTGGGTACCGCGATGGGCTCGTTCTATTCGTCGAACATCTTCGAGCTGGCCGAGTTCGACCACATCGAGGTGCTGCGTGGTACTGCTGCGCTGTATGGTGGCTCGGGCGACCCGGGCGGCATTATCAACATGGTGCGCAAGCGGCCCACTGCCTACAACCAGCTGAAGATGACCCTGTCGGCCGGCAGCTGGGACAACTACCGCCAGGAGTTCGACCTGTCCGGCCCGCTGGGTTGGGATGGCCGCCTGCGTGGGCGTTTGGTGATGTCCAACACCGACCGCCAGTATTTCACCGACAACCGTGCCACCGAGCGGCCGCTGGTCTATGGCGTGCTTGAAGCGGACGTTACCGACGAGACCATGCTCACCGTCGGCGCCCGTTACAACAAGTCCCACGAAACCGGCAGCAACAGCGCGGTGCCGCGCTACAGCAATGGTGCCGACCTGAACCTGCCACGGCACACCGGTCTGACCAAAAACTGGGCCTACCTCGATGCTACTGCACGCGAGTATTTCGCCAAGGTAGACCACCGCTTCAACGACGACTGGAAGCTCAACCTCAGCTACACCAACACCTGGGACCTCGGGTTGTTCAATACGGCAACCCCCCTTAACGCGGTAGACCCGGTGACCAACACCGGGGCAACCTGGTACGGCACGCAGGTTCGTCAGGAGAACGAGCAGCACCTGTATGACGCCAACGTGTCCGGGCACTTCCAGGCCTTTGGCCTGGACCATGAAGTGGTCTTCGGCGCTGACTACCAGAAGATCGACAGCCGCTGGCAAGGCACTGCGCCGTTCGCCGCATCGGGCTCGCCAGCCAATGTCTTCGACCCTGACAGTTCAACGTTCAACGACCCTGGCGATGTGCGTGACTACAAGCGCGACTACAGCCCCAACTCGCAGCGTCAGTACGGTCTGTATGGCAGCTTGCGCCTGCAATTGGCCGAGCCGCTGCACCTGATCGTCGGCGCGCGTGCCCAGCGCTTCCACTTCTGGCAAACCTACACCAACAACCTGGTTTCGCCGGCGAGCGTCAGCAGCCCCGAGCAACGCATTGGTACCAAGGTCACGCCGTTCGGCGGCCTGGTGTACGACCTGGACGATCAATGGTCGGCCTATGCCAGTTATTCGGAAATCTACAAGCCGCAATCCAGCCAGATCAGCGGCCCGGCGGAAACCGGTTCGCCGCTTGAACCCATGACCGGCAAAACCTACGAAACCGGCCTCAAGGGTGAGTTGTTCAACGGTGCGCTCAACGCCAGCGTGGCGCTGTACTACACCACTCGCGAAAACCAGGCGGTACAAGACCCGAGCTTCCCGGCGAGCTTCGCCGGCTTCTCCGGTAGCTGCTGCTATGTGTCCAACGGCAAGGTAGTGAGCAAGGGTATCGACATGGAGCTGTCCGGCGAGCTGTTGCCGGACTGGATGCTGGTAGGTGGCTACACCTTCAACCTCAACCGTAACCGCAGCGCCGACGCCCCGTTGAGCACGGTAATGCCCAAGCACCTGTTCAAGCTGTATACCACCTACCGTCTGCCAGGCATCTTCAACGACTTCAAGGTCGGTGGCGGCGTGCAGGTGCAAAGCGCCACCTATACCTCCGGCACGGTGAACCGCTACGACAGCAGTGGTTCACTGGTGGAGCGGAATGTGCCCTTTGACTTCGGCCAGGGCGGCTATGCCATCTGGAACGCCTTGGTCGAATACCGTGTCGATGACCACTGGAACGTCACGCTCAACGGCAACAACCTGTTCGACAAGAAGTACTACGAAACCGTGGGTACTTCGACCTATGGCAACTACTATGGCGAACCACGCAACTTCATGGTGACCCTGCGCGGCACCTATTGAGGGATTGGAAGCGGGGCGGGGCCTGGGTTAAGGTCGTAGCCTGTCCCGCTTCCACCAGGTAAACCCCTTGCCCGTTTTCTACCTGAGCATCAGCTTGCTGCTGTACGTGCTCGCCCTGTTTTTCGATGGTGCGCTGATGAGCGGCGAGCGCCACATGCCGGCCCTGCAGATGCTCCTGTACGGGCCATGGGGCATGCCCTTCGGCTTGTTCCAATGGTTTGCCAACCCGCTGCTTGCGCTGGCCATCCTTGCCCATCGGCGGTTCCGCAGGCTGGCTTTGCTGGCAGGGCTGGCCGCGGTGTACCTGGCCGCCAGCAGTTTCGGAATAGACCGCTTGCCGGACAACCAGAGCTACGCGTTTCATGAGCGCACCGGCTTTGGTGCCGGTTTCTACCTGTGGCTGGCTGCGATGGTGGTGTTTTGTGCGGGCCAGGCCTGGCATTGCTGGAAGGCACGCAGCGCCAACGACATGCCGGGCTGGAACTGGCTTGATGTAGCGTTGATCGCAGCGTTGGCTGTGACGCTTTACGCGGCAACGCAGATGCCATCGTTGCGCTTCGAGCCGGGCAATATACTGATGCCGCCAGAGCAGCCGCAGACGCTTTGATACCCACAAGGAGGGGTGCATGACCAAGCATTATCTGACAGGCCTGGCACTGGCTTGTGTGCTGCCACTGGCAGTGGCGGACGACTACACGCCGGCCTACGGGCAGTGCATGGACAAGGCCTCCAGCACAGTGGACATGAGCGCGTGCATCCAGGCTGAAACGCAGGTGCAGGACCAGCGTTTGAACCGGGTGTACAAGCAGTTGATGGGCAAGCTGGAGGCCGGGCAGCAGAAAAGCTTGCGCGATGTGCAGCGCAAGTGGATGGCCTACCGCGATGGCAATTGCCAGTTCCATGTGCAAGCCAGTGGCGGGACCCTGGCGCAGCTGGAAGGTGGGACGTGCGTGATGGACATGACCCGCGACCGGGCAGCGGAGCTGGAACGGGTGCTTAGCCCGGGGCAGTAAAGCCATGACAGGAATGACTGGCCCCTTGTAGGAGCGGCCTTGCGTCGCGAAAGGGCCGCAGGGCGGCCCCGGGATATCAGCTTTACGGCAGCAATTGCCGGGGCTGCTGTGCAGCCCTTTCGCGACACAAGGCCGCTCCTACAGGTACTGCACTGCCCTTGAGTGCAGCGCTAAACCTGTCAGACCTTGCCCCGAGGTTCGCGCAGCGCCCGGGCCTTGAGGTACTCGCGCACTTCCACGGCATCTCCGGAAAACTCGATACGCTCAGCCTTCGCCGCACGTTGGTAGGCATACATCGGGTCGTAATACTCGTTCAACAAGCCTTCGATCCAGCCCTGGTGCAGCTCTACCGCGCCGCTGCGCTGCTGCGCTTCCAGCGCCTGGCCCAGCAGCGCCGACAACCGCTGATAACGCTCGCCGCCCAAACGCTTGTAGATGTTGGCCATGCTTTGCAGCATACGCTCGGCAAACAACCGGCGGCCTTCTTCCTCGCCATGCACAGCGGCGAACTCGGCACTCAGGTTGACCACGTAATCACGCAGGATGCGCTCGACGCGGTTGGCAAAACTGTCCTCCAGCCACACCAGTGGGTATTGCTGCATGCCCTGGTACAGTTCAAGCGGCACGGTGCAACTGCCGACGATGCGGCCTTCATCTTCCAGTACGAACTGTTCAATGCCTCGGTCGCGTTTCTTCAGTACGTCGATGGCCAGCTGGTTTTCGAAGTCGATCTGCGCCGGTTGCGCGGTGGCGCGTTTGCCGAAGCTGGAGCCGCGATGGTTGGCATGGCCTTCCAGGTTCAGCACGTTATCCAGCTGATGCAGCACGTCGGTCTTGCCAGTACCGGTAAGGCCGCCCAGCAGCACAAAATCACACTGCGCCACCGCTTGTTGGGTGGTTTCCAGCAGGAAGGTCCGCATGGCCTTGTAGCCGCCCTTGACGCGCGGGTACTGGATGCCTGCTTCATCGCGCAACCAGCCCTGCACGATCTGCGAACGCAGGCCGCCACGGAAGCAGTACAGGTAGCCCTCCGGGTGGGCCTGGGTAAATGCCACCCAGGCGTCCAGCCGAGCCTGCTTGGTGGTGCCGCTGACCAGCTGGTGGCCCAGGGCGATGGCAGCCGTCTGGCCCTGCTGCTTGAAGCAGGTGCCGACCTTCTGCCGTTCCTGATCGTTCATCAGCGGCAGGTTGACCACGCCAGGAAAGGCGCCTTTGGCGAATTCGACGGGGGCGCGCATGTCCATCATCGGCACGTCGTCGAGGAACAGCTGGCGGAAATCGGTGCAGTCGGGGCGCATCAGATCACCTCGACCGCGTGGCTCTGTCGTTCGACCAGCTTGCCGATTGGCGACAGTTGCAGGCCCAGTTCGGCAGCGACTGCCAGGAACGCGTCTTCACCTTCAGGGCTGACCGCCACCAGCAGGCCGCCGCTGGTTTGCGGGTCACACAGCAGGTGTTTCTGCTCGTCGCTGAGTGCGCCGAGTTTGTGGCCGTAGCTTTCGAAGTTACGCAGCGTGCCGCCGGGGATGCAACCTTCGGCCAGGTAATGCTCGACGCTGGGCAGGCGCGGTACGGCGGCGTAGTCCAGGTGCGCGGTAAGGCCGCTGCCTTCAGCCAGCTCCACCAGGTGGCCGAGCAGGCCAAAGCCGGTGACGTCGGTCATGGCCTTTACACCGTCGAGTTTGCCGAAGCGGCTGCCGGGGGTGTTGAGGGTGCACATCCAGTCTCGGGCCAGGCCTTGGTCCTGTGCGCGCAGCTTGGCCTTTTTCTCGGCGGTGGTAAGGATGCCGATGCCCAACGGTTTGGTCAGGTACAGCCGGCAGCCAGCAGTGGCGGTATCGTTGCGCTTGAGATGGCGCTTGCTGACCACACCCGTGACGGCGAGGCCGAAGATTGGCTCGGGGGCGTCGATGGAGTGGCCGCCGGCCAGCGGAATGCCTGCTTCGGCGCACACCGCACGGCCCCCTCTAATCACTTCGCGGGCCACTTCCGGTGGCAGCACATTGACCGGCCAGCCCAAAATGGCGATCGCCATCAGCGGGTCGCCGCCCATGGCGTAGATGTCGCTGATGGCGTTGGTGGCGGCGATGCGGCCGAAGTCGTACGGGTCATCGACAATCGGCATGAAAAAGTCGGTGGTCGAGACCACGCCGCGCTCGTCGTCCAGCGCGTACACGGCAGCGTCGTCGCGCGAGGCGTTGCCAACCCACAGCTTCGGGTCCAGGGCCTGGGTGCCGCTTTCGGCAAGGATCACATCCAGCACCTTGGGGGAAATCTTGCAGCCACAGCCGGCACCATGGCTGTACTGGGTCAGGCGAATCGGCTCGCTCATACGCACCTCGGCAGGTCAGATTGTTGCGCGATTGTAGCAAAGCTGGCCTTTGGGCCTTGGCCTCTTATAATCCTTGGAGTCGACGGATTTGTCGGCATTTCCCCGCTATTGAACCGGAGAACACCCATGCTCAAACGCCCCTTGGCGCTCGCCGCCGGCCTTGTGCTGTCTTGCTGTGCCGTTGTCGTCCAGGCTGCTGAAGTGTTGCGGGTCAGCGCCATCCCCGACGAAGCACCAACCGAACTGCAGCGCAAGTTCAAGCCGTTGGGCGAGTACCTGGCCAAGCAACTGGGCATGGAAGTGAAGTTCGTACCGGTGGCCGATTACCCGGCTGTGGTCGAGTCGCTGGCCGCCGACCGGCTGGACCTGGCCTGGCTGGGTGGCTTCACGTTCGTTCAGGTACACCTGAAGGACCCGACCGCCACGCCACTGGTGCAGCGTGAGCAGGACGCGCAGTTCACCTCCAAATTCATCACCGCCAACCCCGACGTGAAGAGCCTGGCCGACCTCAAGGGCAAGTCGTTCGCCTTCGGCTCCATCTCGTCTACCTCGGGCAGCCTGATGCCGCGTTACTTCATGCTCAAGCAGGACAACATCAAGCCTGAAGAGTACTTCAGCCGTGTGGCCTACTCTGGCGCCCATGACGCCACCGTGGCCTGGGTGCAGGCGGGTAAGGTCGATGGCGGCGTGCTCAATGCCAGTGTGTGGCAGAAACTGGTGGATGCCGGCAAGGTCGATACCGCCAAGGTGAAAGTGTTCGCCACTACCCCGACCTACTTCGACTACAACTGGACCGTGCGCGGCAACATGGCACCGGCGCTGAAAGAAAAGATAAAAAAAGCGTTCCTCGACCTCGACCCGGCCAACCCGGAGCACAAGGCCATCCTCGACCTGCAGGCCGCCAGCCGCTTCATCGAGACCAAGCCTGAAAACTATGTAGGCACCGAGCAAGCTGCGCGTGAGGCTGGCCTGCTCAAGTGACTGCTTCGAACGTGGCAATTCACCTGCACGGTGCCGGCCTGCGCCATGGCCAGGTACGCGCGATTGACGCGATCAGCTTGCGCATCGAGCAGGGCGAGCGCGTCGCCATCATTGGGCCGTCGGGGGCGGGTAAGTCCAGCTTGCTGCACCTGATGGCTACGGCCATCCAGCCCAGCAGCGGGCGCGTGGAGTTGCTTGGTGAGCAGCCCTGGGCGTTGTCCGCCAGGGCACGCCAGCGCCTTCGGGCGCGGGTCGGCCTGGTGCATCAGGCACCGCCCTTGCCACCGCGCCAACGGGTGGTGACGGCAGTATTGGCCGGTCGACTGGGGCAGTGGGGGGTAACGCGTGGCTTGCTCAACCTGCTGTACCCCAGCGATGTGCCGGGGGCGCGCCAGGTGCTGGCAGAGCTGGGCCTGGCCGACAAGCTGTTCGTGCAGTGCGGGCAGTTGTCGGGTGGCCAGTTGCAGCGGGTGGGTATTGCCCGGGCGCTTTACCAGCGGCCACAGGTGCTGCTGACCGACGAGCCGGTGTCGGCCATGGACCCTGTGCTGGCCGACCACAGTCTGGCCTTGCTCAACCGCCATGCCCAGGCCAATGGCGTGACGCTGGTGGCGAGCCTGCATGCGGTGGAGTTGGCGCTGGCGCATTTCCCCCGGGTGGTCGGTATCCGCGAGGGCCAGGTAGTGTTTGATTGCCCGGCAGAAGCGGTCACGGAACACATGCTGGAGGCGTTGTACGCGAATGAACAACTGGCTTCGCCGCCAACCCAGGGGCCGATTCTGACGGTGCAGATCCCGCGATGCTGAGGGCCGACACCCGCGACCCGGCCCTGCTGCCGCGGCTGCTGCTGGCCTTGCTGGGCGTGGCGATACTGTGGCCGGGTATCCAGTTGAGCGAACTGAACCCCGGGGTGCTGCTGCAGGCGGAGAACCGACAGCAGATCGCCAGTTTCACCAGCGCCTTCTGGCCACCCGCGCACGATGCCGATTTTCTCGTGTTGCTGTATGAAGCCACGCTACAGACCTTGGCCGTGGCCACCGCTGGCATGGCGTTGGCGTTGCTGCTGGCCGTCCCGGCGGGGCTGATGGCCAGTCGCGCCTTGTCGTTGCGTGCCGCCTCCCGCGGTGGGCGTGCAGGGCTTTGGTCGCGCCTTCTGCGCTTGCCGGTGCGCGGGTTGCTGATCTTCCTGCGCAGTGTGCCGGAAATTGTCTGGGCGCTGTTGTTCGTGCGGGCCGTGGGGCTGGGGCCGACGGCGGGTGTATTGGCCATCGCCATTACCTACAGCGGTATGCTGGGCAAGGTCTACGCCGAAATCTTCGAATCGGTCGACCAGCGCCCGGCCCATGCCTTGTTGCAGGCGGGCAGTGGCCGGCTGACGGCGTTTCTATATGGCATTCTGCCCAATGCGGCGTCGGAGGTGGTGTCCTACACCGTGTACCGCTGGGAGTGCGCGGTGCGGGCCTCGGTGGTGATGGGGTTTGTGGGGGCGGGCGGGCTGGGGCAGCAGATTGACCTGTCGATGCGGATGTTTGCCGGGGCGGAAGTGGCCAGCATGTTGCTGACCTTCCTGCTGCTGGTGATGCTGGCCGACTTGCTCAGCCGTCTGCTGCGCTGGAGGCTGGCATGAACCGGGTCATCAACCTGTTGTTGCTGGGCGCCATCGTGTTGGCGGTGTTGGCCTCGTTCGCTTACCTGGAGCTGGACCTGCAAGCGCTGGTCGGCAACGGTGGGCTGGGGCAGATGGGCGAGTACGCCGGGCGTTTCCTGCACCCGGACCTGTCTGCCGGGCACTTGAAGGCCGTGTGGCATGGGGCGCTGGAGACGCTGGCCATGTCTGGTCTGGGCACCTTGTTGGCGATGGTCATGGGGATGTTGCTGGCACTGCCGGCTGCAGGGCGATTCGGTTGGCCATTGCAGGGCGCGGCGCGGTTGCTGCTGAATGCCCTGCGCGCCATTCCGGAACTGGTGTGGGCTGCGCTGACAGTCCTGGCGGCCGGTCTTGGGCCCAATGCCGGCACCCTCGCGTTGGCGCTGCACACCGCCGGTGTTCTGGGGCGCTTGTTTGCCGAGGCGCTGGAGAATGCACCGCCGGAGCCAGCGGCGGCGATTCACTTGCAGGGCGGCAGCCAGGTGGCCGCGTTCTGTTTTGGTACTTTGCCCAATTTGTGGCCGCAGTTGCTGGCCTACAGTTTGTACCGCTGGGAAAACAATATCCGTATGGCCAGCGTGCTGGGCTTTGTCGGGGCCGGTGGCTTGGGGCAGATGCTGTACACCACGTTGAGCCTGTTCCAGGAGGCCCAGGCCAGCACGGTGATCCTGGGCATGCTGGTGCTGGTGTTGCTGGTGGATACGTTGAGTGATGTGTTGCGCCAGCGCTATGTGCGGGCCTAAGCGAGTTCCCCACACTGCGCTTCCCGTTGCATCGACTCCAGGTTCCGCTCGATCGTCTCGCAAATGGTGTCCATCTGGATCTGGTGCTCACTGAACTTGAACGGGCTCTGCAAATCCGTGCCGATTCGCTCGATGGCCAGCAACATGAACCCCACCACTGTCGAAGCCAGCGGCGTGAACCAGCCCAGCGACTCCACCAACCCCACCGGTACGATCAGGCAGAACAGGGTGATGAACAGTCGCGGAAAATACACGTAAGGGTAGGGCAGCGGTGTATTGGCAATCCGCTCCATACCGCCTTGGGCATTGGACAGGTCCACCAGCGTCGCTTCCAGCCGCGCCAGGCGGATGCTGTCCAGCCGCCCGGCCTGGTATTCCCGCGCCAGCAAGGCCGCCGAGCCACCGAGAATGTCATTGGCAAAGTTGTTCGAGCGGTTGCGCCGTTCGAACTCAGCCGGCGGGATAAAGGCCATCAGTTCATCCGGGCAGCTCTCCCCCTTCAAGTGTGCAGCCAGGCAGTTCACATAGGCGATGTGCCGGCGCAGCAGGGTGGCCTTGACCGGGTTCAGGCCATCAGCCGGGTCATCGATCAGGTTTAGCGTCTGCCTTGCGAAGCTACGCGAACTGTTCACCAGCGCCCCCCACAACGTGCGAGCTTCCCACCAACGGTTGTAGGCGCTGCTGTTGCGAAAACTCACCAGCACTACCAGCGCCGAGCCCAGCAAGGTCAGCGGGATCAGCGGCAGGGTGAACTTGCTGTTGAAGAACAGCATGAAGTCGATGGTGACCAGCACATCCCAGATCAGCAGCCAGAACAGCGACCAGCCGATGTAGCCGATGGTCTTCACGACCAGGCGGTACTTGCGGGTGATGATGTCTTTCACGCGGGGGGACCTCGAAGCGGGGCATGCTGGATCGGACGTCGAGGGGAGAGCATGGTTCGGTGCGGTTCGTCTGGGTGTATTACCAGACGTGTTCAGTGCCAGGTTTTGTAGGAATTGGACTGCAGTGTTTTAGGACCATGCTCAATGGATTCTTCAGCGTGCACCTGTCACTCTTTGCCTCCGTCTAGGAGGGCTCAGCCGATGCAGAACTCGAAACCCTTTGAACTTATCGATTTGCTAATTAGCGAAGAGGCCATCCAGGAATACCTTTCTCAGGTAATGAGCGGCGGAGACCACAGTGAAATAGCCCGAGCCAGTATCTACGTTGAGAAAGCCCGGGCAAGAAACGAACGGGCTAATCCCACAGGCACTGCACAAGTCTCAAAACCTGCGTAGGTCCTGTGGGAGATTCTATGGTTTTCAGCAAGCTGTTTTGGCTCCTTTGGTGATGTATTCGTCCTGATTTTTCATCAGGGCGAATGCCACCCGTGCGAGCTTCCTGGCGAGGATTACCAATGCTTGGGTCGTTGCCTTTCCATTGTTCCGATGCCGCTCATAGTCCCCTTTCCAAACGGGTGACTTGCTGGCGGCCATCGCTGCGTTATGCAACAAACGACGGATTTCTGAGCAACCGCGCTTAGTGAGGCGACGTTGCCCACTTTTCTGCCCAGAGTCACTGACTCGTAGATCCATTCCCAAGAATGCGATGTACGCGTCACTGCTCTTGAACTCACCCCTCATAAAAGCCATTACCAGCGCTGTGGCGGTTAGAAAACCAATACCCTCTACTGCCTGGCAGCGAGCGACTTGCTCGTGCAATCCAGCTTCTCGCAGCACTTCCTTAATCTTCTTTTGGATCAACAGCTCCAGCCGATCTATCGATTTCACGAAGGTACTGAACGCAGCCTTCAAGAGGCCTTCATTAGCCCAGCTCTGAGTCATTGCAGTGCGAGCACTTACCAAGGCTGCTCTGCGACGAAGCAGGCTCTGAAGCTTGCCGTAGACAGCGGGAGGCGGGCTCCAGGGACGAAGATCCTCCCCTTCGTTTCTCAGAAATCGGGACAGCAACCGAGCATCGGAAGGGTCGGTTTTAACCCGTCCTCCAACACTTTTCCGGTAGTTACTCAGTTGGAAACCATCGATGACATAAACCTCGAAACCCAAGCTATGGGCCAGCTCAACCAAGTCCAGGTGATAAACATTGGTCGCCTCAACCGCGATAGCGGTGTTCAGCGGTTGCTGCTTCAACCATTTTTTGATTTCGGGTTTGGAATTTTTCAGTCTGACGATCTCATCACGGTCATCGTGATGGATAACCAGCTCAGCTTTTGCGACATCCGCACCCACAATCAGCTTGCCTACCTGCATTGCCATGGGCGACTCCTCACGCTATGGTTTTTCGGCTTGAAGGGGTTTCACCAAGAGGCGCTGGCTTGCTTCTATCGTCGCTTGTAAACGATGCATTCTTTATCGGCGCTTTGGTGGAAGGGGTGGGGCGATGTCTCCCACGGTCTGTACTGATGCGAGCAGTCAGAATCGGGCATTTAGTCCCACCACCCCTTCAAGTCTAACCATACAAGCGGGTTCACCCGCGAAGAGGCCATCAGCCTCACATCACAAGCCGCTTATCATTCGCAAACGCGCCCCGGAACCTGACTCAAGGCTTGGCAGCAACCGCCACATAGCCTTTGACCGAAGCCGGTGCCTGAGGCTTGCCCTTGTGCGCCGTCAGGTACTGAAAGCGTCGCCATTCCTTGTCGATCTCGTTGAACGACATGAACACGCTGATCCGCTCCTTGCCAGCCAGGTCCGGGCGCTTGCCGGCATCGATCTCGCGGGTGGGGATGATGGCCACGTTGATGCCGACCACCTTGCCGTCATCGGCGAACACAGGCCCGCCCGACATGCCCTTGGTGATCGGGCCGTCGTGCACCGAATAGAAGACGCTGCCTGGCGTGCCTTCAAGCCGCACCAGCGACGGGAGCGCATGGCCCTTGCCCTGCATCGGCATCATGAAACTGTTGAAACCCACCGCCGTCACGGCTTCGCCAGGCACATACTGGCGCCAATCCGGCACGTTGCTCGCCTTGTGCTTGAAGAATACCACATCACCGAGGCCCTCGTGGACCACGTTGCGCAGGAAGGGGGTGTGTTTGGCGGTTACGGCGTAATCCTCGTTCCACTGGATGGCGCTGGCCATCAGCAACATGGGCAGCGGGGCACCGGAGGTGACCACGAAAGCCTGGCTGTAGACGGGATCGGAAACGTACGAGGTTGGCACTCCATTGCACCCACTGAGCAGCATCATTGCCGCCATGCAGGGCGCGATTGTTTTCATGGGTCACACGGTGCGTGGTGAAAAGGGAGCGCAACTATGGCGAAGTGCCATTACGCTAACAATACTTTCGGAATATATCCGACGAGTGACAGGTTAAGCGCTAGCGCATATCGTGGCCAATAGGCTTCATGCATGGCTGGAGGCCTTGAAGTCATTGGGGCGGCGTCAAATTGACAAGGGGCTGTGGGCCTTCCGCGTTGTCTTTGTTTGGGGAATTGAAGGGACTCAAGAATGGTTGAATCGAATGCGCTCGTGCCTGAACTCATTGTCAGTGATATCGAACGCAGCCTTGCTTTCTACTGCGGCATAGTTGGCTTCAAGGTCGAGTACGAACGGCCTGAAGACCAATTCGCTTTCCTGTCTTTTGGCGGCAGCCAGTTGATGCTGGAACAGGACTGGCACAGCGAATCACCCTGGCGCGTTGGCCCGCTGGAGCCGCCCTATGGGCGCGGGATCAACCTGTCTATCGCATGCCCTGATGCATTGGCTTTGGTTGCAGCGTTGAACGCAGCAGGGCATGGCCTGAGAAACCCGGTTGAAGAGCGCTGGTACCGCAGCGCTCATGTATTGATTGGCCAGCGCAACTTCCTGGTGCAGGACCCTGACGGGTACCTGCTTCGGTTTGCTGAGGATCTCGGGACCAAACCCGCCTGAGGCTTTGGCCGGCACAGGAATAATTGATCTGATAATCGTTATCATCTAAGGTGCCATCCTCGCCCGGAGGGATACCCGTGATTAACGACGATCTGAGTCAGGTCTATGCCGAGCACAATGGATGGCTCAAGCAGTGGCTATACCGCCGGCTGGGCTGTTCGGCACAAGCCGCCGACCTGGCTCAGGACACCTTCTTGCGGATCCTTCAGGCCCAGCAGAAGGCGGGTGCCAGCCTGAGCCTGCAGCGCCCCCGGGCCTACCTGGCAACGGTGAGCCGGCGGCTGGTGCATGACCACTTCCGGCGCCAGTCACTGGAGCGCGCCTACCTGGACATGCTCGCGCAATTGCCGGAGTTGTTCGCGCTGTCTGCCGAAGAACAGTGGGAAATGCGCGAAACCCTGCAGCAACTGGATGCACTGCTCGACACCTTCAAACCGGTGGTGCGCTCGGTGTTCCTGCTGGTGCAGCTGGAGGGCCTGACCTACATCGAGGTGGCACGCCGCCTGGGCATTGGCGAGCGCACGGTCAAGCGGCACATGGCCAATGCGCTGCAAGCCTGCATCCTGTTCGACGAAGACTTTTGATGCCCAGCCAGCAACCCCGCATCACGCCGGAAGTGGCCCGGCAAGCCGCCAACTGGCACATGCTGATGCTCGACGAAGCCGTCAGCCCGGCCCAGCGCGCTGCCTGTAGCCGCTGGCGCGCGGCGGCGCCTGAGCATGAGCGGGCCTGGCAGAAGGCGCTTCGGGTGCAGGCCCGGTTGGGCATGCTGCCGCAGCAACTGGCCATGGGCACCTTGAACCGTGAGCGCCGGCAGGTGATGAAGCAGATGCTGGCACTGGCCATCGTCGCGCCGCTCGGTTATGTGGGTTATCGCCAGATTGTGCCGCAGGCGGCTTATGCCACGGACGTTGGCCAGCATAAACAGATGACCTTGGCTGACGGCACGTTGCTGGACATGAACACCGATACCGCCGTGGACGTGGACTTCGACGCGCATCAACGGCTGATCAGCCTGCGCCGTGGCGAGGTGCTGGTCGACAGCGGGCCGGATGCCCACAGCACTGTTTACCGGCCACTGCGTGTTACTACCGGGCAAGGCCTGATGGAGGCTCTGGGTACGCGCTTCATGGTCCGCCAGCGCGAAGGCACGACACAACTGGCCGTGTTCCAGGGGGCGGTAAGGGTGACGCCTGCCCGTGGGCCAGTGCAAATCCTTGAGGCCGGCCAGCAGCTGACCTTCGATGCCTCGGGGCAGGGTGCCTTGGTCGCAGCCCGTGAGCAGGACAGCCAGTGGACCCGTGGCCAACTGGTGGTCGAGGAGATGCCTCTGCGCGAATTCCTCAGCGAGCTGGGGCGCTACCGACCGGGCTGGCTACGCTGCCAGCCTGAAGTTGGGCATCTGTTGATCAGCGGCGCTTTCCAGCTGAAAAACACTGACGCCATTTTGGCCGCGCTGCCAGCCACATTGGCGGTGCAGGTGGATTACCGCACCCGCTACTGGGTGACTGTCAGCAAACGTTAATGAGAATTGGCCCGTTTTTGAAACTCGTCAGTCCTTATCTGTGGAACTGCCACACACAATAGGGACAACTTCTCAATGATCCGCTCTTCTTCACCGGTCGCCACGACCGGCCTCGCCATGGTTCAACCACGCGTGCCCAGCTACCGTCGGATACTCGCCCTGAGCGCCTTGGCCATCGCCCTGCAAGGTGTTGGCGTGCATGCCCTGGCTGCGCCTGTGCAGGCGCCGCAGGCCTACAGCATCGCGTCTGGCTCCCTGGCCCAGGTGCTTGCCCGGTTTGCCAGTGAAGGAGGGTTTACCCTGCAATACACCTCGGAGCTGACCCGTGGCCTCTCCAGCCCGGGGTTGCAGGGCCAGTATGGTGTCGAAGAAGGCTTGCAGCACCTGTTGGCCGGCACCGGCCTGCAGGCCGTGCGCCGGGGCAACAACGTCTATGGCTTGCAGCCCGTCCCCCTGAGTGCAGCGTCTGGCGGCGCCGCCTTGAACCTGGAGCCGCTGAACATCAATGGTGTCCAGGATGACGCAACCACCGAGGGCTCCGGCAGCTACACCGCCAACGCCGTCACCATTGGCAAGGGCACCCACCGCCTCAAGGACATTCCACAATCGGTCAGCGTGGTCACGCGCAAGGCCATGGATGACCAGCGCCTGGACACGTTGGATGAAGTGCTTGAAAAGACCACGGGCATTACCACCCTGCAAAGCCCGTCCGGCGGCAAGTACATCTACTCCCGTGGTTTCGAGGTGGAAACCATCCAGTACGACGGCGTGCCACTCGACCGCCGCTATTACGCCATCGGCAGCAGCTTCACCTCCGACACGCTGCTGTACGACCGCGTCGAAATCCTGCGCGGGGCCAACGGCCTGTTGCAAGGCAGCGGCAACCCCGGCGCAGCCATCAACCTGGTGCGCAAACGCCCGAAAGCCGAGCCGTTCTTGTCAGTGACTGCCAGCGCCGGCTCCTGGGACACCTATCGTCAGACCGTCGATGCCGGCGCCCCGCTCAATGCCGACGGCTCGCTTCGTGGCCGTGTGGTGGCCGGGCACGAAGACCAGAACTATTTCTACGATACCGCCGAAAGCCGCAAGAACGTGCTCTACGGCATCCTTGAATACGACCTCAGCGACGCGACGACGGTAGCGGCGGGCGCTAGTGTCGAAGACCTGCATTCAACGCCGTTCTTCAGCGGCCTGCCGCGTAACAAGGATGGCAGCGCCTTGAACGTCAGCCGTTCCACCTACACCGGTGCCGACTGGAACACGTGGGACAACAAGCAGACCACCTACTTTGCCGACGTCACCCACGACTTCAACGAAGACTGGCGCCTGAAGGCTTCTGGCAGCTACATGCGCGAAACCAACTACATCCTCTACAGCTTCGGCCGTGGCGCTGTGGACCCGGCCACCGGCGACGGCATGCGCTCGCGTGCCTACATGTACGACTTCGAGAACATCAACAAGGGCGCCGACATCAACCTGACCGGCAAGTGGCGTGCCTTTGGCCGAGAGCACGAGGTGGTGGTGGGCGCCAACGCCAGTGACCTGCAGACCGACGACCTGCAAGGCGGTTTCCTGAACCTGGGCCCGATGAACATCTACGACCCCGTCTCGCCACAGCGCCCGACCCAGGATCAACTGCTGGGCAACGGCACTACAAACACCTACCCCGGCACTTCCAAGGGCAAGATCCGCCAGAACGGGCTGTACGCGGTCACGCGCTACAAGCTGGCCGACCCTTTGACTCTGGTAGTGGGCGGGCGCACCAGCAACTACACCTACGACTATGAACTGCACCGCTTCAACGGCGTATCGCCAACCCCGGCCCACTCGCGCGAAAGCGGCGAGTTCACGCCTTATGGCGGCCTGATCTACGCGTTGAACGACCAGTGGTCGGCCTACGTGAGCTACGCCGACATCTTCAAGCCGCAGACCGAGCTGAGCGTGGACAACGCCCCGCTCAAACCCATCGAAGGCGCCAACTATGAGCTGGGCCTCAAAGGTGAGCTGTTCGATGGTCGCGTGAATACCAGCTTCGCGCTGTTCCAGGTTGACCAGGAGAACCGCGCCCAGGCCGCCGAGTGCGGTACTGACGGTGGCGAGAACTGCTACGTGGCCGGCGGCAAAGTGCGTACCCAGGGCTTCGACGCAGAGATCAGCGGTGAAGTGCTGGACCGCATGCAGCTGTTTGCCGGCTACACCTACACCCACACCGAGTACCGCAACGACCCGGCTGATGGCGAGTCGCAGGCCGGCGGCACCTTCAACACCTACACGCCCAAGCACCTGCTGCGCTTCTGGGCGGACTACAACCTGCCAGGCGAGCTGGACCCATGGACCGTGGGCGCTGGCGCCAACATCCAGAGCCGCAATTACCATGGCAACTTTGGTGGGACAGATGGGGTAGGGAAGATCGAGCAGGCCGGTTATGCGATCTGGAACGCTCGGGTGGCTTACCAGATCAACAAGAACTTCAGCGTGTCGCTGAACGGCAACAACCTGTTCGACAAGAAGTACTTCTCCAGCATCGGTTGGCTGTATGCGGCGAACTACTACGGGGATCCGCGTAACTACACCGTTACCCTGCGGGCGGATTTCTAAAACCGGGCACGCTCTACTGTGGGAGCGGGTTCACCCGCGAATCGGGCGCCGCGGTGGATGGCACCGGCTTTGCCGGTGTTCGCGGCTAAAGCCGCTCCTACAGTGACCGTGCAAGCTGCAATCTGTACGACAGATCAAAATGCAGGCGAAAAAAAACCGACCATAAGGTCGGTTTTTTCCGGATCTTGGTGCCCCGAGGGAGACTCGAACTCCCACTCCTTTCGAAAACGGATTTTGAATCCGCCGCGTCTACCAATTCCGCCATCAGGGCGTGTGGCGCGCAGTATAGAGAGCTGCCGCTAGTCGGTCAATCGGCTTTCATGGTCAATTTTCACACATTGGGCTAAACTTCCCGGCCCTGCCGAACCGAACATCATCATGCGCGTCGCCGATTTCTCCTTCGAACTCCCTGATTCCCTGATCGCCCGCCACCCGTTGGCCGAGCGCCATGGCAGCCGTCTGCTGGTGCTCGATGGGCCGACCGGCGCGCTGTCGCACCGGCAATTCCCCGACTTGCTCGACTACCTGCGCCCCGGCGACCTGATGGTGTTCAACAACACCCGGGTCATCCCGGCGCGGTTGTTTGGCCAGAAAGCCTCCGGCGGCAAGCTGGAAGTGCTGGTGGAGCGTGTGCTCGACAGCCACCGGGTGCTGGCCCATGTGCGTGCCAGCAAGGCGCCGAAAGAAGGCGCGGTCATCCTCATCGATGGCGGTGGCGAGGCCGAAATGGTCGCGCGCCACGACACGCTGTTCGAGCTGCGCTTCACCGAAGAGGTGCTGCCACTGCTCGACCGCGTCGGCCACATGCCGCTGCCGCCTTACATCGACCGCCCGGACGAGGGCGCCGACCGTGAGCGTTACCAGACCGTGTACGCCCAGCGTGCCGGTGCGGTTGCAGCGCCCACGGCGGGCCTGCACTTCGACGAGGCGCTGCTGGAAAAGATCGCCGCCAAGGGCGTGGAGCGGGCCTTCGTGACCCTGCACGTGGGCGCGGGCACCTTCCAGCCGGTGCGGGTCGACAAGATCGAAGACCACCACATGCATAAAGAGTGGCTCGAAGTGAGCCAGGATGTGGTCGACGCCATCGAAGCCTGCCGCGCACGCGGCGGCCGGGTGATCGCGGTTGGCACCACCAGTGTGCGCTCGCTGGAAAGCGCGGCACGTGATGGCGTGCTCAAGGCCTTCAGCGGCGACACCGACATCTTTATCTACCCTGGTCGGCCGTTCCATGTGGTCGACGCCCTGGTGACCAACTTCCACCTGCCGGAGTCCACGCTGCTGATGCTGGTCTCGGCCTTCGCCGGCTACCCCGAAACCATGGCCGCCTACGCGGCGGCGGTCGAGAACGGGTACCGCTTCTTCAGTTACGGTGATGCCATGTTCATCACCCGCAATCCGGCGCCGCGCGGCCCCGAGGATCAAGCATGAGTCGCACCTGTCGAATGTCCTTCGAACTGCTGGCCACCGACGGCAAGGCCCGTCGTGGTCGCATCACCTTCCCTCGTGGCACCGTGGAAACCCCGGCGTTCATGCCGGTGGGCACCTACGGCACGGTCAAGGGCATGCTGCCACGCGATATCGAGGCCATTGGCGCCGAGATGATCCTGGGCAACACCTTCCACCTGTGGCTGCGCCCGGGCACAGAGGTGATCAAGAAGCACAACGGCCTGCACGATTTCATGCAGTGGAAAGGCCCGATCCTCACTGACTCGGGTGGCTTCCAGGTGTTCAGCCTGGGTGCCATGCGCAAGATCAAGGAAGAGGGCGTGACCTTCGCCTCACCAGTCGATGGCTCGAAAGTGTTCATGGGCCCGGAAGAGTCGATGCAGGTGCAGCGTGACCTGGGCTCGGACGTGGTGATGATCTTCGACGAGTGCACCCCGTACCCGGCCGAGCACGACGTGGCGCGCACCTCCATGGAGCTGTCGCTGCGCTGGGCCCAGCGCTCGAAGAACGCCCACGCCGACAACACCGCGGCACTGTTCGGTATCGTTCAGGGCGGCATGTACCAGGACCTGCGCATGCGCTCGCTGGAAGGCCTGGAAAACATCGGCTTCGACGGCCTGGCCATCGGCGGCCTGTCGGTGGGCGAACCCAAGCACGAAATGATCAAGGTACTGGATTACCTGCCGGACCAGATGCCTGCTGACAAACCTCGTTACCTTATGGGGGTAGGCAAACCGGAAGATCTCGTTGAGGGTGTGCGCCGCGGCGTCGACATGTTCGACTGCGTGATGCCGACGCGTAATGCGCGCAACGGCCATCTGTTCGTCGATACAGGGGTGATCAAGATCCGCAACGCGTTCCATCGCCACGATGAATCGCCGCTGGATCCGACCTGTGACTGCTACACCTGCACCAACTTCTCCCGCGCCTATCTGCATCACCTGGACAAGTGCGGCGAAATGTTGAGCAGCATGCTGAATACCATCCACAACTTGCGCCATTACCAGCGCTTGATGGCCGGTTTACGCGAGGCTATTCAACAGGGTAAATTGGCCGCCTTTGTCGACGCCTTCTACGCCAAGCGCGGTCTTCCCGTACCGCCCCTGGACTGACTGTTCGCACACATTATTAGAAAATTACATTAGGAGTGCCCAATGAGCTTCTTGATCCCCGCCGCATACGCGGACGCAGCAGCACCTGCCGCCGGCCCAGCCGGTACCGGCTTCGAGTGGATTTTCCTGGTCGGTTTCCTGGTCATCTTCTACCTGATGATCTGGCGCCCGCAGGCCAAACGCGCCAAAGAGCAGAAGAACCTGCTGAGCAACTTGCAGAAAGGTGACGAAGTTGTCACCAACGGCGGCATCGCTGGCAAGATCGTCAAGGTTTCCGATGACTTCGTGGTACTGGAAGTGTCCGACACCGTCGAGCTGAAGTTCCAGAAGGGCGCCATCGCGGCCACCTTGCCGAAAGGTACGCTCAAGGCTATCTGAGTTACCGGTTTTATTTTCCAGTCGGGGCGCGCAACGCGCCCCGCGTCTTGAACGGGCGGCGTGATGCTGAACAAATACCCTCTGTGGAAATATGCACTGATTGTGCTGGTACTGGTGGTCGGTTTCATTTATTCCGCTCCCAACCTCTACCCGGATGACCCGGCGGTGCAGATCAGCGGTGCCAGCTCGGCGCTGCAGGTGAACCAGGCCGACCTCGATCGCGTCAGCAAGGCGCTGGTCGATGCCAAGATCGCCGTCAAGGGCGCAAGCCTGGGCGAGAAGGGCAGCGGGCTGATCCGCCTGACCAACCAGGAAGACCAGCTGCCAGCCAAGGATGTCGTGCGCAAGGCGCTGGGCGATGATTACGTCGTGGCCCTGAACCTGGCCCAGACTACCCCGCAATGGCTGCGCAACCTGGGTGCAAGCCCGATGAAGCTGGGCCTGGACCTGTCCGGTGGTGTGCACTTCCTGCTGGAAGTGGACATGGACAAGGCCATGACTGCCCGCATGAAAGTCTACGAAGGCGAGGTCAAGACCTTGCTGCGCAAAGAGCGCGTCCGCTACCGCAGCCTGCCTCAGCAGGATGGCGGCATCATGCTGGGCTTCGCTGACGATGCTACCCGCGAACAGGCACGTGCCCTGATCCGCAAGAATTTCAATGATTTCGACCTGACCACCACCGAGCGCAACGAGCTTGCGGTGCTGCGTCTGGCGCTGACCCAGGCAAAAGTTGCCGAAATCCGCGAATACTCGATCAAGCAGAACCTCACCACCGTGCGCAACCGCGTGAACGAGCTGGGCGTGGCCGAGCCGCTGGTACAGCGCCAGGGCGCCAACCGTATCGTGGTCGAGCTGCCAGGCGTGCAGGACACTGCCGAAGCCAAGCGTATCCTCGGTAAAACCGCCAACCTGGAGTTCCGCTTCGGTGCCGAGCCAGGCGCGTCCAAAGCCACTACCGAGGTGTTTGAGTTCCGCGAAGGCGGCCGCTCCGCCCCTGTAGAGCGTGGCCTGATCATCACCGGTGACCAGGTAACCGACGCCCAGGCCAGCTTCGACGAACACGGCCGCCCACAAGTGAACATCCGCCTGGATGGCCACGGTGGCGAGCTGATGAGCCGCGCAACCCGCAGCAACGTGGGTCGCAGCATGGCGGTGATCTTCATCGAGCAGAAGCCGGTCACCCGCTACGTGAAGCAGACCGTCGACGGCGTCGAGAAGGACGTTGCCGTACAAAGCTTCGTGGAAGAGAAGAAAATCATCAGCCTGGCGACCATCCAGTCGCCGCTGGGTAGCCAGTTCCGCATCACCGGCCTGAACGGCCAGGGCGAATCGTCCGAACTGGCCCTGCTGCTGCGTGCCGGTGGTCTGGCTGCGCCAATGTACTTCGCTGAAGAACGTACCATTGGCCCAAGCCTGGGTGCCGACAACATCACCAAGGGTATCGATGCATCGCTGTGGGGCATGCTGTTCGTCTCGCTGTTCATCATCGCCATCTACCGCGGCTTCGGCGTGATCGCCACCATCGCCCTGGCGGGCAACATGGTGCTGCTGCTGGCATTGATGTCGCTGCTGGGCGCCACCCTGACCCTGCCGGGTATTGCCGGTATCGTGTTGACCATGGGTATGGCGGTAGACGCCAACGTGCTGATCTTCTCGCGTATCCGCGAAGAGCTGAACGCCGGCATGTCGGTACAGCGCGCCATCCACGAAGGTTTCAACCGCGCCTACACCGCGATCATCGACGCCAACCTGACCAGCCTGCTGGTCGGCGGCATCCTGTTCGCCATGGGTACCGGCCCGGTCAAAGGCTTTGCGGTCACCATGTCCCTCGGGATTTTCACCTCGATGTTCACCGCCGTCATGGTGACCCGTGCAATGGTCAACCTGACCTGCGGCGGGCGTGACATCAAGAAGCTGTGGGTTTGAGGGAGCTGCGATGAAAACCATCAACTTCATGGGCGTGCGCAATGTCGCGTTCGCCATTACCGTGCTCCTCACCGTGCTGGCGCTGTTCAGCTGGTGGCAGAAAGGCCTGAACTTTGGTCTGGACTTCACCGGCGGTACGCTGATCGAGCTGACCTACGAGCGCCCGGCCGACCTCAAGGCGGTGCGTGCCGAGCTGGTCGACTCCGGCTTCCACGAAGCCGTGGTACAGAGTTTCGGCGCTACCACCGACCTGCTGGTGCGTATGCCGGGCGATGACCCGCAACTGGGTAACAAGGTAGCCGCTGCCCTGCAGAAGGCGGGCGGCGACAACCCGGCCACGCTCAAGCGCGTCGAGTTCGTTGGCCCGCAGGTGGGTGAAGAGCTGCGCGACCAGGGCGGCATGGGCATGCTCCTGGCCTTGGGCGGCATCCTCATCTACCTGGCCTTCCGCTTCCAGTGGAAGTTCGCCGTGGGCGCGATCGTTTCGCTGATCCACGACGTGGTGGTCACCCTGGGTATCCTGTCGTTCTTCCAGATCACCTTCGACCTGACGGTGCTGGCAGCGGTGCTGGCGATCATCGGTTACTCGCTGAACGACACCATCGTGGTATTCGACCGGGTGCGTGAGAACTTCCGCGTCATGCGCAAGGCCTCGTTGATCGAAAACATCAACGTTTCCACCACCCAGACCCTGCTGCGTACCATCGCCACCTCGGTTTCGACCTTGCTGGCCATTGCCGCGCTGCTGTTCTTCGGTGGCGATAACCTGTTCGGCTTCTCGCTGGCCCTGTTCATCGGCGTCATGGCCGGTACCTACTCGTCGATCTACATCGCCAACGTGGTGCTGATCTGGCTGAACCTGAACAGCGAAGACCTGATCCCACCGGCCAAGGCGGAAGGTGTGGACGAGCGCCCATAAAGGCTTGTCTCACGCCGTTTGGCTGCCCGAAAGGCGCGAGTATTGAACTCGCGCCTTTTTTTTTGCTCCAAGGCTGGGAGAAGGCGGGCTAACCCCCGCGGGTATGATCAGGAGGTTCATGTGAACAAATCAATGCTGGTGGGTGCGGTACTGGGTGCTGTCGGTGTAACTGCCGGAGGTGCTGTGGCGACCTACAGCTTGGTCAACAAGGGGCCTGAGTATGCGCAGGTCACCGACGTGCAACCGATCAAACAACAGGTAAAAACCCCGCGCGAGGTCTGCAAGGACGTCGCCGTGACGCGTCAGGCACCGGTCAAGGACCAGCACCAGATCGCCGGTACTGTGGTGGGTGCAATCGCCGGTGGTTTGCTGGGTAACCAGATTGGCGGCGGCACCGGCAAGAAAATCGCCACCGTGGCCGGTGCGGTCGGTGGTGGTTATGCCGGTAACAAGGTGCAGGAAGGCATGCAGGAGCGTGACACCTACACCACCACGCAAACCCGCTGCAACACGGTGAATGACATCAGTGAGAAGGTGGTGGGCTACAACGTGACCTACACCCTTGGCGATCAGGTTGGCAAGGTGAAGATGGACCGTGAGCCGGGGTCGACCATTCCAGTGGACAAGAATGGCAAGCTGATCCTGAGCGAAGCCGGGCAGTGATTGATGTTGCCTGAACTGGCCTCTTCGCGGGTAAACCCGCTCCCACAGATGTAATGCGACCCTGTGGGAGCGGGTTCACCCGCGAAAGGGCCGGCGCAGGCAGTAAAAACTGTCAGGCATAAAAAAGCACCCCGAGGGGTGCTTTTTGTTTTCAGGCGATCTGCGCTTAGCGCTTCATGCTCTCTGGCAGGTGCGGCTGGATGGCCGTCAGGACCGCTTTGAAGCACTTGATGTTGCCTGCAACGATGTGGCCCTTGTCGAGGAAGTCGTGGCCACCGTTGAAGTCGCTCACCAGGCCACCGGCTTCCTGGATCAGCAGCACGCCGGCTGCCATGTCCCACTCGGACAGGCCTGACTCCCAGAAGGCGTCGAAACGGCCAGCGGCCACGTAGGCCAGGTCCAGGCTGGCGGAACCGGCGCGGCGGATGCCGGCGGTCTGGCCAGTCAGGGCGCGGAACATGCCCAGGTAGTTGTCCATGTCAGCCATCTGGCCGTCACGGAACGGGAAGCCGGTGCCCAGCAGGGCGCCTTCCAGGCTGGTGCGCGAGCTGACGCGCAGGCGGCGGCCATTGAGTTGGGCGCCACGGCCACGGCTGGCGGTGAATTCTTCCTGGCGAACCGGGTCGACGATCACGGCGTGCTCAAGGCGGCCACGGTATTTGCAGGCGATGCTGACGGCGAAGTGCGGGATGCCACGCAGGAAGTTGGTGGTGCCGTCCAGCGGGTCGATGATCCACAGGTAATCCTTGCCTTCTTCGCCGCTACCCGCGTGCAGGCCGGTTTCCTCGCCCTGGATGGAGTGGTTCGGGTAGGCCTTGCGCAGGGCGTTGACGATGCTCTGCTCGGCGGCGCGATCAACCTCGGAAACGTAGTCCTTAGCCTCTTTCTCGTCCACCTTGATGCTATCCAGGCGTTCGATGGAGCGGAAAATCAGTTCACTGGCGCTGCGAGCGGCGCGCAGGGCGATATTCAGCATAGGCTGCATGGGCGGGTCACCTGGAGATGTTAAAGAAGAAAGCCGATCATTCTAGCAGAAAACTTTGGCGGCAGAAGTGTCACATTTGCTTTCATGGCGTTACGTCTGTCGGTTCTGTAAGATCGAAGGCCCTGATTCCTGCATCTGTGAGCACAACACCTTGCTGCAAAATATTCGTGTTGTTCTGGTCAATACCAGCCACCCCGGCAACATCGGCGGCGCTGCGCGTGCCATGAAAAACATGGGCTTGTCGCGTCTGGTGCTGGTGCAGCCGAAAGAATTTCCCGCCGAGGATGCCAGTGCCCGAGCCTCGGGCGCCGACGATGTGCTGGCCAACGCCCAGGTGGTCGACAGCCTTGAGCAGGCGCTGGTCGGTTGCAACCTGGTGATGGGCACCAGTGCCCGCGAGCGCAGCATCCCCTGGCCGTTGATCGGTCCGCGTGAGTGCGGTGCCAAGGCGGTGGAGCATGCCGGCGGTGGCGAAGAGATCGCCCTGGTGTTCGGGCGTGAGCACGCCGGGCTGACCAACGAAGAACTGCAGCGATGTCACTTCCACGTGCACATTCCCTCCAACCCCGACTTCAGCTCGCTGAACCTTGCGGCCGCTGTCCAGGTGCTCTCTTACGAAGTGCGCATGGCCTCGTTGGCCATCGGTGAGGCGCCGGAAAAAGTCGAGAAGGTTGACGCCAGCGAGCTGGCAACCATGGACGAAATGGAGCTGTTCTACGACCACCTGGAAAAAACCCTGGTGGGCATCGGCTTCCTCGACCCGGAAAAGCCCAAGCACCTGATGCCGCGCCTGCGCCGGCTGTATGGGCGGGTGGCGGTCGAGCGTTCGGAAATGAGCATTTTGCGTGGCATCCTCACCGAGACCCAGAAAGTGGTCCGGGGCGAGCCGCATAAACGGAAGGACTGACAGATGTTCGAACGCCTGCGTGAAGATATTCAAAGCGTATTCCACCGTGACCCGGCTGCGCGCAATGCCTTCGAGGTGCTCACCTGCTACCCCGGCATGCATGCCATCTGGCTGCACCGTCTGGGCAATGCCTTGTGGAAGCGTGATTTCAAGTGGCTGGCCCGGCTGGTGTCCAACTTCGGCCGCTGGCTGACCGGTATCGAGATCCACCCGGGTGCCACCATTGGCCGGCGCTTCTTCATTGACCATGGCATGGGTATCGTCATTGGCGAAACCGCCGAGATCGGCGACGACGTCACCCTTTATCAGGGCGTGACCCTGGGCGGCACCAGCTGGAACAAAGGCAAGCGCCACCCCACTCTGGAGAACGGTGTGGTGGTAGGGGCGGGGGCCAAAGTGCTGGGCCCGTTCACGGTCGGCGCGGGGGCCAAGATTGGTTCCAATGCAGTGGTGACCAAGGCGGTGCCAGCGGGCGCCACGGCGGTGGGCATTCCGGGGCGGATCATCGTCAAGAGCGAAGACAACGAAGTCGAGGCCAAGCGCAAGGCCATGGCCGAGAAGATCGGCTTCGATGCCTACGGCGTCAGTGGTGACATGCCCGACCCGGTGGCGCGTGCCATCGGCCAGATGCTCGACCACTTGCAAGCGGTCGACGAGCGGCTGGAGGGTATGTGTGGCGCCCTGACCAAGATGGGTAGCGACTACTGTGCCAAGGAGCTGCCAGCCCTGCCGGAAGACGATTTTGCCGAGGAGGCCAAGGTGGCCCAGCGCGACACTCAGTCGCATTGATTGCGCCGCACTGAAATCATAGTGACATACGGGGCGTGTGCTCACGCCCCTCGTCTGCTACACTCGCGCCCGCCTCCCCGATGCAAACCCGACTAAAGCACTAGGTCTTATAGTTGACTTAAATGCTCGGGAATCGCATACTCGCACACATCCCGAAACTCCCGTGGTACCCAATAGCCATGCGACTGACTACCAAAGGCCGATACGCCGTGACCGCCATGCTTGACCTGGCGTTGCACGCGCAGCATGGGCCGGTGTCTTTGGCCGATATTTCCGAGCGCCAGGGCATTTCCCTCTCTTATCTGGAACAGCTGTTCGCCAAGCTGCGCCGCAGCAGCCTGGTTTCCAGCGTGCGCGGTCCAGGCGGTGGCTACCAGCTGTCGCGGGGCATGGAAACAATCCAGGTGGCCCAGGTCATCGATGCGGTCAACGAATCGGTCGATGCTACCCGTTGCCAGGGCCTCGGGGACTGCCATGCCGGTGATACCTGCCTGACCCACCACCTGTGGTGCGACCTCAGCCAGCAGATCCATGAATTCCTCAGCGGCATCAGCCTGGCCGACCTCGTCATGCGCCGTGAGGTGCAGGAAGTCGCCCAGCGCCAGGACCTGCGCCGTGTCGCAGGCCGAACCGCCCAGCTGGACAAGATTGAGACGTCCGCCGTCGATTGATCCCCTTGGGACGACGAGCGACGCCGACCGCCTGATAGGAGAGACAAATGAAGTTGCCGATCTACCTCGATTACTCCGCGACCACCCCGGTCGACCCACGTGTGGCCCAGAAGATGGCCGACTGCCTGCTGGTCGACGGGAACTTCGGTAACCCAGCCTCGCGCTCCCACGTCTTCGGCTGGAAGGCCGAGGAAGCGGTCGAGAACGGCCGTCGCCAGGTTGCCGAGCTGATCAACGCCGATCCGCGCGAAATCGTCTGGACCAGCGGTGCCACCGAGTCCGACAACCTCGCGCTGAAAGGCGTCGCGCACTTCTATCAGACCAAGGGCAAGCACATCATCACCTCCAAGATCGAGCACAAGGCGGTCCTGGATACCGCTCGCCAGCTGGAGCGTGAAGGTTTCGAAGTTACCTACCTTGAGCCAGGCGAAGACGGCATCGTCACCCCGGCCATGGTAGAAGCGGTGCTGCGCGACGACACCATCCTGGTCTCGCTGATGCACGTGAACAACGAAGTCGGCTCGATCAACGACATCGCCGCCATCGGTGAACTGACCCGCTCGCGCGGCGTCCTGTTCCACGTCGATGCTGCCCAGTCGGCCGGCAAGGTCGAAATCGACCTGCAAAAACTGAAAGTCGACCTGATGTCGTTCTCGGCGCACAAGGTCTACGGCCCTAAAGGTATCGGCGCGCTGTACGTCAGCCGCAAGCCGCGTGTACGCCTGGAAGCCATCATTCACGGCGGTGGCCATGAGCGCGGCATGCGTTCGGGCACCCTGCCAACTCACCAGATTGTCGGCATGGGCGAAGCCTTCGCCATCGCCAAGCAGGAAATGGTCGCAGAGAACGCGCGCATCAAGGCCCTGAGCGACCGCTTCTTCAAGCAGGTTTCGGACCTTGAAGAACTGTACGTCAACGGCAGCCAGACTGCCCGCGTACCGCACAACCTGAACCTGAGCTTCAACTACGTCGAAGGCGAATCGCTGCTGATGTCGCTGAAGGACATCGCCGTTTCGTCCGGTTCGGCCTGCACCTCCGCGTCGCTCGAACCTTCGTACGTACTGCGCGCCCTGGGCCGCAACGACGAGCTGGCGCACAGCTCGATCCGCTTCTCCTTCGGCCGCTTCACCACTGAAGAAGAAGTCGACTACGCCGCGCAGAAAGTCTGCGAGGCCGTCAACAAACTGCGCGAGCTGTCGCCGCTGTGGGACATGTACAAAGACGGCGTTGACATCTCCAAGATCGAGTGGGCCGCCCACTAAGCAGTCGCCGGCAAGAGCGGCTCCCTGATGAGGAAGGAATTGCACCATGGCATACAGTGAAAAGGTCATCGACCACTACGAAAACCCACGCAACGTCGGCAAGATGAATGCCGAAGACCCAGACGTTGGCACCGGCATGGTCGGCGCCCCGGCGTGCGGTGACGTAATGCGTCTGCAAATCAAGGTCAACGAGCAGGGCGTTATCGAAGACGCCAAGTTCAAGACCTACGGCTGCGGTTCGGCCATCGCTTCCAGCTCCCTCGCCACCGAGTGGATGAAGGGCAAGACCCTGGACGAAGCCGAGACCATCAAGAACACCCAGCTGGCCGAAGAACTGGCGCTGCCGCCGGTCAAGATCCACTGCTCGGTACTCGCCGAAGATGCCATCAAGGCAGCGGTACGCGATTACAAGCAGAAGAAAGGCTTGATCTAAGCCGCCTGTTGCGAGGTAAGGAGTCCTGATGGCTATCAGCATGACAGAAGCCGCCGCCAACCACATTCGCCGCTCCCTCGACGGGCGCGGCAAGGGTGAGGGCATTCGCCTGGGCGTGCGCACCACCGGTTGCTCGGGCCTGGCCTACGTGCTGGAGTTCGTTGACGAGCTGGCGGACGAAGACCAGGTGTTCGAGAACCACGGCGTGAAGGTGATCATCGATCCCAAGAGCTTGGTCTACCTCGACGGCACCGAGCTGGACTTCGTCAAGGAAGGGTTGAACGAAGGCTTCAAGTTCAACAACCCCAACGTGCGCGGTGAGTGTGGCTGCGGCGAAAGCTTCAACGTTTGAGGCTGGCTGTGGGTACTCCTTGTCATTACGCATTGTTTGACCTCCAGCCAAGCTTCCGCCTGGACCTCGACAAGCTGGCCACTCGCTACCGCGAGTTGGCCCGCGAAGTCCATCCCGACCGCTTTGCCGACGCTTCCGAGCGTGAGCAGCGTGTAGCGCTGGAAAAGTCCGCAGCCCTCAACGACGCTTACCAGACACTGCGCAGTGCGCCGCGTCGCGCCCGCTACCTGCTGGCCATCAGCGGCCATGAAGTGCCCCAGGAAGTCACGGTCCACGACCCGGACTTCCTGTTGCAGCAGATGCAGTGGCGTGAAGAGCTCGAAGAGTTGCAGGACGAAGCCGACCTTGACGGCGTGGGTGTGTTCAAGCGGCGCCTGAAGGCTGCCCAGGACGCCCTGAACGAGGACTTTGCCGCCTGCTGGGATGCCCCAGGCGAGCGCGAAAAGGCCGAGCGCCTGATGCGTCGCATGCAGTTCCTCGACAAGCTCGCCCAAGAAGTGCGCCAACTGGAAGAGCGCCTCGACGATTAACCCGGTGTCGCCCGTGATGGCACCTAAGGTATTCAGATAAGCATGGCCCTACTGCAGATTGCCGAACCCGGTCAAAGCCCTCAGCCGCACCAGCGCCGCCTGGCGGTGGGGATCGACCTGGGTACCACCAACTCTCTGGTCGCCGCATTGCGCAGCGGCCGTAGCGAGCCCCTGCCTGATGCGCAGGGTAACGTCATTCTGCCGTCCGCGGTGCGCTACCTTGAAGGGCGCAACGAAGTGGGGCAGGCCGCACGTGATGCCGCTTCCAGCGACCCGCTGAACACCGTGCTGTCGGTCAAGCGCCTGATGGGGCGCGGCCTGGCCGACGTCAAGCAACTGGGTGAGCAGTTGCCATACCGCTTTGTGGGTGGCGAGTCGCACATGCCGTTCATCGACACGGTGCAGGGGCCGAAAAGCCCGGTGGAAGTGTCCGCTGATATCCTCAAAGTGCTGCGCGAGCGCGCCGAAGCGACCCTGGGTGGTGAGCTGGTAGGCGCGGTGATCACCGTGCCGGCCTATTTCGACGACGCCCAGCGCCAGGCCACCAAGGACGCTGCGCGCCTGGCAGGCCTGAACGTGCTGCGCCTGCTCAACGAGCCGACCGCGGCAGCCGTGGCCTATGGTCTGGACCAGAACGCCGAAGGCGTGGTGGCCATCTATGACCTGGGCGGCGGTACCTTCGATATCTCCATCCTGCGCCTGACCGCTGGCGTGTTCGAAGTGCTGGCCACCGGTGGCGATACCGCCCTGGGTGGTGACGATTTCGACCACGCCATTGCCGGCTGGATCATCGAGCAGGCTGGCCTGTCGTCCGACCTGGACCCGGCCACCCAGCGTGCATTGCTGCAAACCGCTTGCGCCGCCAAGGAAGCCCTGACCGACGCCGATGTGGTCAGCGTCAGCCATGGCGCCTGGCAGGGCGAACTGAGCCGCGCCGCCTTCGAAGCCATGATCGAGCCGCTGGTTGCCCGCAGCCTCAAGGCCTGCCGCCGCGCCGTGCGCGACAGTGGCGTGGAGCTGGAAGAAGTCAGTGCCGTAGTCATGGTGGGTGGCTCGACCCGCGTTCCGCGAGTGCGCGAAGCCGTGGGCGCGCTGTTCGGCCGTACCCCGCTGACCTCGATCGACCCCGACCAGGTGGTGGCCATCGGTGCCGCCATTCAGGCCGACACCCTGGCCGGCAACCGCCGCGAAGGTGGCGAACTGCTGCTGCTCGATGTCATCCCGCTGTCGCTGGGTCTTGAGACCATGGGCGGGCTGATGGAGAAGGTGATCCCGCGCAACACCACCATTCCGGTGGCGCGTGCCCAGGAGTTCACCACCTATAAAGATGGCCAGACGGCCATGATGATCCACGTCCTGCAGGGCGAGCGCGAGCTGATCAGCGACTGCCGCTCGCTGGCCCGTTTCGAGCTGCGCGGCATTCCGGCCATGGTTGCCGGTGCGGCGAAAATCCGCGTCACCTTCCAGGTGGATGCCGACGGCCTGCTCAGCGTTGCCGCCCGCGAACTGGGCTCGGGCGTGGAAGCCAGCATCCAGGTCAAACCGTCCTACGGCCTGACCGACGGCGAAATCGCCCGCATGCTGAAGGACTCCTTCGAACACGCAGGTTCCGACAAGCACGCCCGCCAGCTGCGCGAGCACCAGGTGGACGGCGAGCGCCTGCTGGAAGCGGTACAGGGCGCCCTGGACGCCGACGGTGAGCGCCTGCTCAGCAGTGACGAGCGCGAAGCCATCGAATTCCAGATGCAAGAACTACGTGATTTGCTGGCCGGCACCGATGGCGCAGCCATCGAGCAACAGACCAAGCGTCTGTCGCAGGTGACCGACGCATTTGCCGCCCGTCGCCTTGATTCGACGGTCAAAGCCGCACTGGCCGGGCGCAACCTGAATGAGATCGAGGAGTAACCGATGCCGCTGGTGACATTCCTGCCGCATGAGAAGTTCTGCCCCGAGGGGCTGACCGTGGAGGTGCCGACCGGGACCAACATCCTGGAACTGGCCCACGACCATCACATCGAGATGGAAAGTGCCTGCGGCGGCGTCAAGGCCTGTACCACTTGCCACTGCATCGTGCGCAAGGGTTTCGACTCGCTGGAAGAAGCCGACGAGCTGGAAGAAGACATGCTGGACAAGGCCTGGGGCCTGGAAGCGCAGTCGCGGCTTGGTTGCCAGGTGGTCGTCGCTGACGAAGACCTGACCATCGAGATCCCCAAGTACTCGCTCAACCACGCCGCTGAAGCGCCGCACTGAGGTTTGCACCATGAGCCTGAAATGGATTGATGTACTTGAGATCGCCATTCAGCTTGCAGAAAGCAAGCCTGAGGTCGATCCTCGTTATGTGAATTTCGTAGACCTGCACCGCTGGGTGCTGGCATTGCCAGAGTTCAGCGACGATCCGTCACGCGGCGGTGAGAAAGTGCTCGAGGCCATCCAGGCTGCCTGGATCGACGAAGCCGACTAAGCGTCACTTGCAGGTTAGGCAATCCCCCGGAACCCGCGTATAATTCGCGGGTTTAATTTTTCGTGTCACTCATATTCTGGAGTTTTCCATGGCTGTTCAACGTACTTTCTCGATCATCAAGCCTGACGCAGTTGCCAAAAACGTCATCGGCAAGATCACCACTCGCTTCGAAGAAGCCGGCCTGAAAATCGTTGCCTCGAAAATCAAGCAACTGTCCAAAGCCGAAGCCGAAGGCTTCTACGCTGAGCACAGCGCTCGCGGCTTCTTCGGTGACCTGGTTGCCTTCATGACTTCCGGCCCGGTTGTTGTTCAGGTTCTGGAAGGCGAAAACGCCATCGCTCTGAACCGTGAGCTGATGGGCGCTACCAACCCTAAAGAAGCTGCTGCCGGCACCATCCGTGCTGACTTCGCCGAGTCGATCGACGCCAACGCCGTTCACGGTTCGGACTCCGAAGCTGCTGCTGCTCGCGAAATCGCTTACTTCTTCGCTGCTACCGAGGTAACCACTCGCTAAGCGAAAGCTTACGGGTGAGGGTGAATCCATGACGACATCTACTGGCAAAATCAACCTGTTGGGTCTGACCCAGCCGGAAATGGAACAATTCTTCGACTCGATCGGGGAAAAACGCTTCCGTGCCGGCCAGGTGATGAAATGGATTCACCATTTTGGCGTGTCCGACTTTGCGGCCATGACCAACGTAGGCAAGGTCTTGCGCGAAAAGCTCGAGGCCGTTGCCGAGATTCGGCCTCCGGAAGTGGTCAGTGAAGACATTTCCGCCGACGGTACCCGCAAGTGGGTGATCCGCGTTGCCTCCGGCAGCTGCGTCGAGACCGTCTACATTCCTACCGACGACCGCGGCACCTTGTGCGTATCGTCGCAAGCCGGCTGTGCCCTGGACTGCAGTTTCTGCTCCACCGGCAAGCAAGGCTTCAACAGCAACCTCACTGCCGCCGAAGTGATCGGCCAGGTGTGGCTTGCCAACAAATCCTTCGGGACCGTCCCTGCCAAAGTCGACCGCGCGATTACCAACGTGGTGATGATGGGCATGGGCGAGCCCTTGCTGAACTTCGACAACGTCATCGCCGCCATGAAAATCATGATGGATGACCTGGGCTATGGCATTTCCAAGCGTCGCGTCACCCTGTCCACCTCGGGCGTGGTGCCGATGATCGACGAACTGGCAAAGCACATCGACGTGTCGCTGGCCCTGTCGCTGCACGCACCGAACGACGAGCTGCGCAACAAGCTGGTACCGATCAACAAGAAGTACCCGCTGAAAGTGCTGCTGGAGTCGTGCATGGGCTACATGTCCACCCTGGGTGGCAAGCGCGTGCTTACCGTCGAGTACACCCTGCTCAAGGACGTCAACGACCAGCCTGAGCATGCCGCGCAAATGATCGAGTTGCTGCGCGACGTACCGTGCAAGATCAACCTGATCCCGTTCAACCCGTTCCCGCATTCGGGCTACGAGCGGCCAAGCAACAACGCCATTCGTCGCTTCCAGGACCTGCTGCACCACGGTGGCTTCAACGTCACCACGCGCACCACTCGTGGTGACGATATCGATGCTGCCTGCGGTCAGCTGGTCGGCCAGGTCAACGACCGCACCCGCCGTAGCGAGCGCTACATTGCCGTGCGCCAGCTTTCCGCGGACGTCGAGCTGCAAGACAGCGCCGCCAGCCACTGACCGGGACTTTGCCCATGAGCCTGCGCGCCGCGCTGTCGATCCTTGCGCTCTCGCTGCTGGCCGGCTGTGTGTCGGGCGGTGCGAGCGACCCCCTGGCCAGCCGCCAGGGCAGGGCGGAGGCGGGGCGGGCTTATGTGCAACTGGGCCTTGGGTATTTGCAACAGGGTTTGACCGAGCAGGCCAAGGCGCCGCTGGGCAAGGCCCTGGCCCTCGACAGCACTGATGCCGATGCGCACGCGGCCCTGGCGCTGGTGTTCCAGGCCGAAGGTGAGCCGGCACTCGCTGAAGCCCACTTTCGCAAGGCCTTGCAAGCGCGCGCCGGCGACACGCGAATGCGCAACAATTACGGCAGTTTCCTTTATGCTCAGGGGCGATTTGCCGAGGCCGAGCAGATGTTTCGCCTGGCCAGCGCCGATACCCTGTATCCTGAGCGCTCACGCGTGTACGAGAACCTGGGCCTGACTGCCCTGAAGCTCGATCGCCGCGACCAGGCGCATGCTTATCTGCTGAAAGCGTTGCAACTCAACCAGCGGCAACCGAAAGCGTTGCTGGAAATGGCTGAGTTGTCCTACGAAAACAGGCATTATGTGCCGGCCCGGGACTACTACGATCGTTTCAGCCAGTTGAGCGACCACGATGCCCGTAGCCTGCTGCTGGGCAGCCGCCTTGCCCGGGTGTTCGACGAGCAGGGCACACTGGCCGAGATGGGCCAGCAATTACAACGACTTTATCCCGGTACGCCGGAATATCAGCAATACCTGTCGGAGCAACGATGAACGCCGCGCATCCCGAAGTAGCAGTAGCGCCTGGCCAGAACCCCGGTGAGCTTTTGCGCCTGGCCCGTGAGAAACGGGACTGGTCTCAAGCCGAGGTGGCCCGCAAGCTCAACCTCACTGTCAGTTCGTTGAACCACGTGGAAACCGGCGCCTTCGACAAGCTGCCAGGGCATACGTTTGCCCGTGGCTACATCCGCGCCTATGCCAAGCTCATGGAGCTCGACCAGGCCGCCCTGGTAGAGGCCTTCGACCGCTACACCGGCACCCACGCCAAAGGCAGCGAGGTGCACTCGCTGGGCCGTATCGAAGAGCCGGTGCGCCTGTCGCACAACATCCTGCGCGGTGTCAGCCTGCTGTTGCTGGTGGCTGTGGTCGGTGGCGGCTTCGTCTGGTGGCAGGACCAGGGCAGCCTGCGTGGCAAAGACCTGGCCAAGATTGCGTTGGAGCACGTCGAAGTCGAAAGCGCCGACGGCACCACCCAGATTCACCCGCTCGATGAGCCTGAAGACCAGGCTGTTTCCGCTGGCCAGCAACCCGAAAGCGCTCCGCTGGCGCTGGAGCAGGGCGCTGCCGAACAGCCCGCCGCCGCTGCTGAACAGGCACCGGCAAGCCCGGCGCCAACCCTTGCTGCAGTGCCTGCGCCGACACCGGCCCAGCCAGCGCCCGCGCAACCTGCACCTGCTGCAGTCGCTACCCCGGTAGCACCGGCTACCCCGGCACCGGCCGCTGCTGCACCTGCCGTTCCGGCGCCGGCCGTGGCCGCCACCGAGCCAGCCGCAGTACCGGCAGGCAGCGCCAAGGTCGCCATCCAGTTCACCGCCGATTGCTGGACCCAGGTGTCCGATGGCAACGGCAAGGTGCTGTTCAGCGCCATCAAGCGCAAGGGGGACAACCTCGAACTGACCGGCAAGCCGCCGTTCGCGGTGCGCCTGGGCTTTGCCCGTGGCGCCCAGGTCAGCTACAACGGCCAGGCCGTCGATGTTGCCCCGTTCACCAGTGGCGAGACCGCTCGCCTGAAGTTGGGACAGTAAGTCATGCACGGCGAATCTCCGATCAAACGTCGCGAATCCCGCAAAATCTGGGTCGGCAATGTGCCGGTGGGTGGTGATGCGCCCATCGCGGTGCAGAGCATGACCAACACCGACACCAACGATGTGGCCGCCACCGTGGCGCAAATCCAGCGCCTGGTCGATGCCGGCGTGGACATCGTGCGCGTTTCGGTGCCGGACATGGACGCCGCCGAGGCGTTCGGCAAGATCAAGCAGCTGGTCAGCGTGCCGCTGGTTGCCGACATCCACTTCGATTACAAGATTGCCCTGCGTGTGGCCGAACTGGGCGTGGATTGCCTGCGCATCAACCCCGGCAACATCGGCCGTGAAGACCGTGTACGCGCCGTGGTCGATGCCGCCCGCGACCGTGGCATCCCGATCCGTATCGGGGTCAACGCCGGCTCCCTGGAAAAAGACCTGCAGAAGAAGTACGGCGAGCCGACCCCGGCCGCATTGGTCGAGTCGGCCCTGCGCCACGTCGAGCACCTCGACCGCCTGGACTTCCAGGACTTCAAGGTCAGCGTCAAGGCCTCCGACGTGTTCATGGCCGTCGAAGCCTACCGCCTGCTGGCCAAGCAGATCGTGCAGCCGCTGCACCTGGGCATCACCGAAGCCGGTGGCCTGCGTTCGGGGACGGTGAAATCCGCCGTCGGCCTCGGTATGCTGCTGGCCGAAGGCATTGGCGATACCATCCGTATCTCGCTGGCGGCCGACCCGGTCGAAGAAGTGAAAGTCGGCTACGACATCCTCAAGTCGCTGCACCTGCGCTCGCGTGGCATCAACTTCATCGCCTGCCCGAGCTGCTCGCGGCAGAACTTCGATGTGGTCAAGACCATGAATGAGCTGGAAGGGCGCCTTGAAGACCTGCTGGTGCCGCTGGACGTGGCAGTGATCGGTTGCGTGGTCAACGGCCCGGGCGAAGCCAAGGAAGCCCATGTAGGGTTGACCGGCGGTACGCCGAACCTGATCTACATCGATGGCAAGCCTGCGCAGAAGCTGACCAATGACAACCTGGTCGATGAGCTGGAAAAACTCATCCGCCAGAAAGCGGCCGAAAAGGCCGAGGCTGACGCGGCGCTGATCGCCCGTGGCTGACACACAGAATTCGTAAGGACTATTCGTGAGCAAATCGCTGCAAGCCATCCGTGGCATGAACGACATCCTGCCAGAACAGTCGCCACTGTGGCGCTACTTCGAAGGCACCGTGGCCGGGCTGCTGGACACCTACGGGTACAGCCAGATCCGTACGCCGATCGTCGAGTTCACCGAGCTGTTCAAGCGCTCGATCGGTGAAGTGACCGATATCGTCGAAAAAGAGATGTACACCTTCGAGGACCGCAACGGCGATTCGCTGACCTTGCGCCCCGAAGGCACCGCCGCCTGCGTGCGTGCCGTGCTGGAGCATGGCATCACCGGCAATGGCCAGGTGCAGAAACTGTGGTACATCGGCCAGATGTTCCGCCACGAGCGCCCGCAGAAAGGCCGCTACCGCCAGTTCCACCAGATTGGCGTGGAAGTGTTCAACCTGGACGGCCCGGACATCGATGCCGAGCTGATCATGCTGACCTGGCGCCTGTGGGGCCTGCTGGGTATCCAGGACGCGGTCAAGCTGGAGCTCAACAGCCTGGGTACCAGTGAGGCCCGTGCACGCTACCGTGACGCGCTGGTCGAGTTCCTCTCGGCGCGCCTGGAGCAGCTGGACGAAGACAGCCAGCGCCGCCTGAAGAGCAACCCGCTGCGCATTCTCGACAGCAAGGACCAGAACACCCAGGCGGTACTGGTGGGTGCGCCGAAGCTGGAAGACTACCTGGACGAAGCGTCCCGCGTGCACTTCGAGGGCCTGAAGGCCCGCCTGGACGCAGCCGGCATTCCGTTCGTGATCAACACCAAGCTGGTGCGTGGCCTGGACTACTACAGCAAGACCGTGTTCGAGTGGGTTACCGACAAGCTCGGCGCCCAGGGCACCGTGTGTGCCGGCGGCCGCTACGACGGCCTGGTCGAGCAGATGGGCGGCAAGCCGACCACAGGCGTTGGTTTCGCCATGGGTATCGAGCGCCTGATCCTGCTGCTGGAAACCCTCGGCAAGGTGCCGGAGTCCATCAGCCGCCAGATCGACGTCTACCTGTGCGCCTTTGGCGAGCAGGCCGAACTGGCTGGCCTGCGCCTATCCGAAGGCCTGCGTGACCGCTTGCCGGGCCTGCGCCTGGCAGTAAACGCCGGTGGTGGCAGCTTCAAGAGCCAGTTCAAGAAAGCCGACAAGAGTGGCGCGCTGTTCGCCCTGATCCTGGGCGACGACGAGCTGGCCAAGCAAGAAATCGGCTTGAAGCCCCTGCGTGGCCAGGGCGAACAACAGAACATTGCCTGGGATGCTCTGGCAGAGCACCTGGAAACCGCGATCGCGCAGGCGTAACGCGGTTCAACAACGAATAGGCGAAAAGGAGTATTGGGGTGTCGAGTACCGATGATGATGATCTGGCAGGCGTCAAGGACTGGTGGAACCGCAACGGCAAGCCGCTGCTGACCGGCGCATTGCTGGCCGGCGTGGTGGTATTGGGCTGGAATACCTGGCACAAGTACCAGAACAACCAGTCGCAAGGTGCCTCGCAGCTGTATCAGGCGTTGCTTGAGACCAGCCTGACGCCGACTGGCCAGCCAGACGCCTCCAAGGTCGCGGAACTGGCCGGCAAGCTCAAGAGCGAGTTCGGCGGTACTGCTTACGCCCAGTACGGCAGCCTGTTCGTGGCCAAGGTGGCAGTCGAGAGCGGCAAGCTCGACGACGCCGCTGCCGAGCTGAAAAGCGTGCTGGACAAGCCGGCCGACGTGACCTTGGGCGAGATTTCGCGCCAGCGTCTGGCTCGCGTGCTGGCCGCCCAGAACAAGGCCGAAGACGCCCTCAAGCTGCTCGACGGCGACGCCGACAAAGCCTTCCTGGCCAGCCGTGAAGAATTGAAAGGTGACCTGCTGGTGCAACTGGGCCGTGCCGCCGACGCACACAGCGCTTACGAAAAAGCCAAGGCTGCGCTGTCCGATGACGCGGCAGTCGGTGGCCTGCAATTGAAGCTGGATGACCTGGCTAAAGGGGACGCGTAAGTGATCGGTTGGAAACATGCAGCAGTGCTGACCCTGGCCGTACTGGCCGCAGGTTGCAGCAGCAACAGCAAGAAGGAACTGCCTCCGGCCGAGCTGACCAAGTTCACCGAGGAAGTGGTGCTGAAGAAGCAGTGGAGCCGTTCGATCGGTGACGGCCAGGGTGAAACCTACAACACCCTGGTGCCGGCCATCGAGAACGACCGTATCTACGCCTCCGACGTCAACGGCGAAGTGTTCGCCCTGGACCGTATCACTGGCGATGTCGTGTGGAAGAAGGACCTGGAGCTGCAGGTTTCCGGCGCAGTTGGCGTGGGCTACGGCCTGGTCATGCTCGGCACCCTCAAGGGTGAAGTGATTGCCCTGGATTCCAGCACCGGTGAAGAGCGTTGGCGCTCGCGCGTGACCAGCGAAGTGCTGGCCCCGCCTGCCAACAACGGTGACGTTGTTGTGGTGCAGACCCAGGATGACCGCCTGATCGGCCTGGATGCCGCTACTGGCGACCGCCGCTGGATCTACGAAAACTCCCCGGCCGTGCTGACCCTGCGTGGCACCGGCGCGCCGATCGCCACCAACCGCCTGGCCGTCGCCGGCCTGTCCACCGGCAAGGTGGTAGCGGTGGACATCAACAACGGCGTGCCCGTGTGGGAAAGCCGTGTGGCCATCCCCAAGGGCCGCTCCGAGCTGGACCGTGTGGTTGATATCGACGGCGGCTTGCTGCTGTCTGGTGGTACCCTGTACGTCAGCACCTACCAGGGCCGTGTAGCGGGCCTGGACCTGGAAAGCGGTCGCGAGCTGTGGCAGCGCGATGCCTCCAGCTATGTGGGCGTTGCCCAGGGCTTCGGTAACGTCTACGTCAGCGAAGCATCGGGTACCGTAGAAGGCGTGGACGAGCGCTCTTCCAGTGCCCTGTGGAGCAACGACAGCATGGCTCGCCGCCAGTTGACCGCACCTGAAGTGTTCAGCAGCTACGTGGCAGTGGGTGACTTTGAAGGTTACCTGCACCTGCTGAGCCAGGTGGACGGCCGCTTTGTCGGCCGTGAGCGTATCGACAGCGATGGCCTGCGCGCCCGCCCACTTGTGGTCGGCGACACCATCTACGTCTTCGGCAACAGCGGCAAGCTCGAGGCACTGACCATCCGCTGAAGCTATGCTTGAAGCCTTGGCGGGCTTCAAGCCGCGGCGTAGGACACGCCGCCCGTACTCCGGCCGCTGCCTTGCAGCGGCCTTTGCATTTTCAAGAATTCAAGAGTGGAGAGCCGATGGTTCCCGTAATTGCCCTGGTGGGCCGCCCGAACGTCGGCAAATCCACCATGTTCAACCGCCTGACCAAAACCCGCGATGCCATCGTCGGTGACTTGTCGGGCCTGACCCGTGACCGCCAGTATGGCGATGCCAGCTGGCAGGGTCGTTCCTTCATCCTGATCGACACCGGTGGTATTACCGGTGACGAAGTGGGCATGGACGAGAAAATGGCCGAGCAGTCGCTCATGGCCATTGAAGAAGCCGACTACGTGCTGTTCCTGGTCGATGCCCGCGCCGGCATGACCGCCGCCGACCAGATGATTGCCGAGCACCTGCGCAAGCGCAACAAAGAGGCGATTCTGGTCGCCAACAAGATCGACAACATCGACGCCGACGTCGCCCGCGCCGAGTTTTCGCCGCTGGGCATGGGCAACGCCATTCCGGTGGCGGGCTCCCAGGGCCGTGGCATCAACGCGCTGATGGAGGCCGTGCTTGGCCACCTGCCGCGCGACCAGGTCGAAGAAGCCCTGGACGCCGAAGTCGCCGAAGGCGAAGAGGCCGTGCGCATCCCTGGCCCGAGCGAGAAAGATGGCATCAAGATCGCCATCATCGGCCGCCCGAACGTGGGTAAATCCACCCTGGTCAACCGCATGCTCGGTGAAGAGCGCGTGGTGGTCTATGACCAGCCGGGTACCACCCGTGACAGTATCTACATCCCGTTCGAACGCGATGACGAGAAGTACACCTTCATCGACACCGCCGGTGTGCGCAAGCGCGGCAAGATCCACGAGGAAGTCGAGAAGTTCTCGGTGGTGAAGACGCTGCAGGCGATCAAGGACGCCAACGTGGTGATCTTCGTCATGGACGCCCGCGAAGGTGTGGTGGACCACGACCTGAACCTGCTGGGCTTTGCCCTGGAAGCGGGCCGTGCCATCGTCATCGCCCTGAACAAGTGGGATGGCATGCAGCCGGGCGAACGCGACTACGTGAAGACCGAGCTGGAGCGCCGGCTGTTCTTCGTTGACTTCGCCGACATCCACTTCATCTCCGCCTTGCATGGCACTGGCGTGGGCAACCTGTACAAGTCGGTGCAGGCTGCGTTCAAGTCGGCGGTAACCCGTTGGCCGACCAGCCGCCTGACGCAGATCCTGGAAGACGCCGTGAGCGAACACCAGCCACCGCTGGTGAACGGCCGCCGCATCAAGCTGCGCTATGCCCACCTGGGGGGTGCCAACCCGCCGCTGATCGTGATTCACGGTAACCAGACCGAGAAAATTCCGAAGTCGTACTCGCGTTACCTGGAGAATACCTATCGCCGTGTGCTGAAGCTGGTCGGTACGCCGATCCGCATCGAGTACAAGGGCGGCGAGAACCCGTACGAGGGCAAGAAGAACACCCTCACCGACCGCCAGGTCAACAAGAAGCGCCGCCTGATGTCGCACCACAAGAAGGCCGAGAAGAAGCGCCGCGACAAGCGCTGATTTCGCGTCAGCCTCTTCGCGGGTAAACCCGCTCCCACAGGTACTGCACAGTTTTCGAAATCTGTGGTGTCCCTGTGGGAGCGGCTTTAGCCGCGAAGAGGCCTGTTGATCCAACGCAATGCCCCTAATGTTTCAACCTTTTTCCTGACCGCTCGATCCGCTATGCTCGGACTCCACCCCGTGCCGGATACACCCCAGGAAAGAGGGCTCCATGATCCGCAGCAAACTGCCGAATGTCGGCACGACCATCTTCACCACCATGTCCCAGCTCGCCGTGCAGACCGGTGCGCTCAACCTGTCCCAGGGTTTCCCTGATTTCAACGGCCCGCAGGCCCTGCTCGATGCAGTGGGCCGGCATGTGGCTGCCGGGCACAACCAGTATTCGCCGATGACCGGCCTGCCTGCCCTGCGCCAGCAAGTGGCAGCCAAGGTCGAGCGCCTGTATGGCGCCAAGGTGGATGCGGACCAGGAAGTCACCATCACCCCCGGTGCCACCGAGGCGATCTTCTGTGCCATTCAGGCTGTGGTCCATGCGGGTGACGAGGTCATCGTCTTCGACCCTTGCTATGACAGTTACGAGCCGTCCGTGGAGCTGGCCGGGGGCCGCTGCGTGCATGTGCAACTCAGCGACGGCGGCTTCCGCATCGACTGGCAGAAGTTCAGCGATGCCTTGAGCCCGCGTACGCGTATGGTCATCCTCAACTCGCCGCATAATCCCAGTGGCGCGTTGATTACCCGCGAAGACCTCGACCAGTTGGCGGCACTGATTGCCGACCGTGATATCTACCTAGTCAGCGACGAGGTCTACGAGCACCTGGTTTACGACGGCGTACGCCACGCCAGCGTGTTGGCCCATGAGCAGTTGTATCAGCGCGCCTTCGTGGTCAGCTCGTTCGGCAAGACCTACCACGTGACCGGCTGGAAGACCGGCTACGTGATCGCCCCTCCGGCGCTGAGCTGCGCAAGGTGCACCAGTACGTCAACTTCTGCGGCGTGACACCTTTGCAATGCGCGCTGGCCGACTTCATGGCCGAACACCCCGAGCACATCGATGAACTGCCGGCCTTCTACCAGGCCAAGCGTGACCTGTTCTGTGGTTTGCTGGACGGTTCGCGGTTCAGCTTCACCCGCACGGCGGGCACCTATTTCCAGCTGGTGGACTATTCGCAGATCCGCCCGGACCTGAACGATGTCGACATGTCGTTGTGGCTCACCCGCGAGCACGGTGTGGCGACCATTCCGGTGTCGGTGTTCTACCAGCAACCCATCCCCGAGCAACGCCTGGTCCGCCTGTGCTTTGCCAAACGAGAGGAGACGCTGCGTCAGGCAGCGGAACGACTATGCGCGATCTGAGCACACTGCCTAACCTGAAAGTCGCCCTGGTGCAAACCACCCTGGCTTGGCACGACCGCGAGGCCAACTACGCGCACTTCGAGGTGCTGCTGGAGCAGGTGGGCGAGGTGGACCTGGTAATCCTGCCGGAAATGTTCACCACCGGTTTTTCGATGCAATCGGAAAGCTTGTGCGAGCCGGAGAACGGCCCGACCTACAAGTGGCTGAAGGCCCAGGCGAAGAAATGCAACGCGGTGATTACCGGTAGCGTGATCATCCAGGCCGCTGACGGCAGCCACCGCAACCGCCTGCTGTGGGCGAGGCCGGACGGCGAAATCCTGCATTACGACAAGCGCCACCTGTTCCGCATGGCCGGTGAGCACAAGCACTACACCCCGGGCGAGCGCCAGGTCCAGTTCGAGCTCAAGGGCTGGAGAATTCGTCCATTGATCTGCTACGACCTGCGCTTCCCGGTGTGGAGCCGCGATGCCCAGGACACCGACCTGCTGCTGTACACCGCCAACTGGCCGGCTGCGCGCCGCCAGCACTGGAACCGGCTGCTGCCGGCGCGGGGGATCGAGAACCTGTGCTATGTGGCGGCGGTTAACCGGGTGGGGACGGATGGCAAGGGCTTTGCGTATTCGGGCGACAGCCAGGTGCTGGACTTCCAGGGTGAGAGCTTGCTCAGTGCCGGGGAGGCGGACGGGGTGTTTACCGCAGTGTTGAGCGCGGCGGAGTTGGCGGCTTACCGGGCCAAGTTCCCGGCCAACCTGGATGCCGATACCTTCGAACTCCATTAAACCGACACTGGCCTTTGTAGGAGCGGCCTTGTGTCGCGAAAGGGCCGCGGAGCGGCCCCAGGATTTCGGCGGTGATGCATGTATTGCTGGGGCCGCTTTGCGGCCCTTTCGCGACACAAGGCCGCTCCTACAGGTGATGCGTTGCTAGCTCAGGCCAGTATCAGTACACGTCCCGCCGATACCGCCCATCCTCGATCAGTTGCTGCACAACGGCTTCCCCAAGCATGCCGTTGAGCGCTGCATCCACCCCCGCAGCCATCCCTTGCAGGCTGCCGCAGACGTACACGCATGCGCCGTCAGCCACCCAGCGCTTGAACGCCTCGGCTTGCTGCAGCAACACATCCTGCACATACACCTTCTCGGCCTGATCCCGCGAAAACGCCAGGTCCAGCCGTGCCAGGTCGCCGCTGTCCAGCCAGCCTTGCAGCTCATCGCCACACAGCAGGTCATGCGCCCGGTTACGCTCGCCGAACAGCAGCCAGTTACGCTGCTCGCCAGCATTCACCCGTGCGCGGATCAGGCTACGCAGGCCTGCCAGTCCGGTGCCGTTGCCGATCAGAATCATCGGTGCAGTGGTTTCAGGCAGATGGAATCCGCTGTTACGCCGCAGGCGCAGGCTCAGCGTACCGTTTAGCGGCAGATACTCGGTCAGCCAGCCCGAACCCAGGCCCAGGTTGCCATCGGCGTGGCGTTCCTGGCGCACGATCAGCTCCAGCACGCCATCGCTGGCGATCGAGGCGATGGAGTATTCGCGGCTGCCGATCGGCACCAGTGCATCGATCAACGCCTGCGGCTGCAAGCCGATCAAGTGATCACGACGTGTCGGCAACTGGCGGCCAGCGAGGGCCTGGGCCAGGGTTTCGCTCAGGCCATTCACCTGCACCTTGGCGCTGGCGTCTAGCGCCAGGCCATTGAGGAAAGCGTCGACACGGGGCTGGCCATTGAGTGGCAGGATCTCCACCAAATCGCCGGCCTCCCAGCTGGCAGGCGCTTGCGGTTGCAAGCCCAGCAGGTACACCGGCTGACCCTGGCTGCCAGGGTTCAATAGCTCGCGACGCACCAGCGACCAGTTGGCAAAGCTCGGCGGCTGCCAGGCGGCCACCGGCTGGGCGCCGGTCAGTTGCGCCAGTTCTTGCTGCCACTGCTGCAGCGCTGCCTGGTCGGCATTGTCCACTTCCACCGGGCTGAACGCGCTGCTGGCGCCGCGCTCACCCAGCCATGCCTGCAAGCGGCGGGCGAAGCCGCAGAAGTGAGGATACTGGCGGTCGCCGAGGGCGAGTACAGCGTAGCTGAGGTTGTTCAGCGCCCAAGGTTGGCCAAGCACCTTGCGCTCGAAGGCACGGGCGCTGTCGGGGGCTTCGCCGTCGCCGAAGGTGCTGACCACGAACAGCGCGCGGCGGGCTTGGCGAAGGTCGTTTTCACCCAGTTCGGCCAGGGCGCGCACCTGTACCGGCATGCCCGCTGCTTGCAGCTGCCCGGCGCTCTGCCAGGCCAGTTGCTCGGCAAAGCCGCTTTGGCTGGCAAAACCGATCAGCCAGCTTTCGTCGCTGCCATTGTTGTTGGCAACGTTGCCACGCGCCTCGCGCACCTGGCGCTTCTTGCGGCGGCGGTCGAGGTACAGCAGCCAGCCGGTGACGAAGAACAGCGGCATGGTCAGGCTGGCGATGGTGACGATGATGCGGCCCGGCAGGCCGAAGTATTCGCCAACGTGCAGGGCGTAGACGCTCTGCAGCAGCTGGGCCTTGAAGGACTTGTCGGTGTAACGGTCGTGGTTTTTCACCTGGCCGGTGGCTGGGTCCAGCACCAAGGTGTTGAACGCGCGCGGGTGATCGGCGTTGTCCAGCAAGTAGAACAGGTTGGCAGGCTGGCCACCCGCCGGCGGCAGGCGCAGGTTATACATGGCCAGGCCAGGGCCGGCAGCGTTTTTGAGGTTGGCCCAGATTGCGTCGTAGTCGACCACCAGCGGCGGGGCGTTCTTGTCGACTTTCTGCGGCCCGTGGCGGCCACGGCCTTCGCCGCGTTTTTGTTGCTGACCGGCGGTCGGCGCGTCGGCCAGCAACTTGTTCAGGCCTTCGCGGTACCATTCATAGGACCAGAACAGCCCGGTCAGGGCGAACAGCAGATAGAACAGCAGGCACCAGGTACCGGCCACGGCGTGCAGGTCCCAGTTGAAGGCTCGGCCTTTCTTGGCCCAGTCGAAGGTTAGCCAGGTGCGCCAGTCCAGTGCCTTGCGCGGCCAGCGCAGGTACAGGCCGGAGAGGCAAAAGAACACCAGCATCAGGGTGCAGGCACCGGTAATCTGTCGTCCGGTGTCGCCCATGGCCAGGAAGCGGTGCAGGTTGAGCATGAGGTTGAAGAAGCCTTGCCCGGCCACTTCGCCCTTGAGTTCGCCGGTGTAAGGGTCGGCATAGCGCAGCTCGCCACGGCGTTCGCCTGGTGGCGGCATGAAGAAGATCCGCGCGGCGTTGCCTTCACGCACATCGACCCACAGCATCGACACCTTGTCGTGTTGCTGGGCCTCTACACGCTGCACCAGTTCGGCTGGCGGCAGCACGCCTTCGGCGCGCACCTCTACCTTGAGCACATCGGCATTGAATGCGCGCAACAGTTCTTCCTGGAACGAATACAAGGCCCCGGTGATGCCCATCAAGGCCAGCACCAGGCCAGCGGTGATGCCAAAGAACCAGTGCAATTGGAACAGCGTCTTCTTCACCACGTCTCTCACCTTGTGTTGCTGCCGCTACCTGCGCGGCGTGCATTATGCCTTGATACGCAAAAGCCCCGCTCACTGGAATGAACGGGGCTTTGGGTTGCTGCTTTAGAAGTGAACGCTGGTGGTCAACAGTGCAGTCCGCCCGGCCGCCTGGTTGGCGAAGTGGGTGGAGAAGGCCTTGTCGTAATACACCTCGTTGGTCAGGTTCTGCACGTTCAGCTGCAGGTCGACGTTCTTGGTCAGCTTGTAGGCCGCCATGGCGTCGTAGCGAACGTAGCTGTCGACCATCGTGGTGTTGGCCACGCTGCCGTACACGTCATCCACGTAGAACGCACCGCCACCGATGGTCAGCTTTGGCGTGATCGCGTAAGTGGTCCACAGGCTGGCGCTGTTGTTTGGCGTGTTCGGCAGTTGGTTGCCGTCGTTGGCCTTGCCCAGCGGGCCGCCGTCGATCTGGCGTGCCTGCATGTAGGTGTAGCCGGCGAACACCTGCCATTTGTCGGTCAGCTTGCCGCTGGCAGACAGTTCAATACCTTGCACGCGGGTTTCACCAACGTTCTCGTAGGTGTTGGTGTTGACCTGTACCCGGGCGTTTTCTTTCTCGGTGCGGAACAGCGCCGCAGCCAGAGACAGGCGCTCGTCAAGCAGGTTCCACTTGGTGCCGATCTCGTAGTTGGTGGTTTCTTCCGGCTCCATATCGCTGGCCAGCAGATTCCCGTTGCGGTCAGGTGTGCCACCCAGCGGGTTGCCTTCGGTACCTTCGCCGAGCATGGCGCCTGGTGGCGTAGCGGAGGTGGCGTAGGACACGTAGATGCTGCCGTTTTCGGCCGGCTTCCACACCAGACCCAGTTGGCCGGTCACGAACTCGCTGACGTCGTTGCCTTTGGCAGTGGTGGTGCCAGCGGCGTTGTAGGTTTTGTAGTCGGTGTCGAAGTGGTCGTATCGCAGGCCCATGTTGACCAGCCACTCGGGGGTCAGCTCCAGGGTGTCGAATACATAGATCGCGCGGGTCTTGCTGTTGGTGGTGGTGCCAGCGTAGTTGCGCGAGATGGTACCGTTCCACGGATCATCCGGGTTCGGATTGCTCAGCGAGGTGCAGTTGTACCCGCTGGTGGCGCCGATCATGCCCGGGGTGCAGTTGGTATTGGCGCTGCCGCCTGGGACGGTGTCGGTGTCGACGGTGTAGCTGGAGCGCTCGCTTTCTTCACGGCTCAGCTCGATACCGGTGGAGAAGCTGTTTTTCAAACCACCGACGTAGAACTCGCCGAACAGGTCGGTCTGGTTGGTGGTGGTGGCGGTGTTACCCACCCGGGTGTTGGCACGACGCCAGACGCTGCCGTTGTTGACGTTGCCCTTGCTGTCGTCAGGCTGGGTCAGGATGTAGTCCTGCATGCTGTTGCCGTGACGCAGGGTGTTCTTGATGGTCAGCGCATCGGTCAGGTCGTGCTCGATGGCGAAGGTGGCGATGTCCACGCGGGTCTTGCGGAAGTCGCGACCGGTCAGGCCGTAGAAGTTATCGCTGTCGCCGCCGTCATTCGGTTTGCTCGGGTGCGCCGAGGTGCGCCCGGCGCTGCCGTTGGTCGGGATGGTGTAAGGGATGCCCGAATCCGGCAGGTCGTCGCTTTCCAGGTGGTAGTAGTCAAGGTTGACGCGGGTTGGCGTGCCCAGGCCGAAGGCCAGCGACGGGGCGATACCCCAGCGGTCGTAGTTGACCTTGTCGCGGCCGGCGACGTTGCTTTCGTGGGTCATCAGGTTCAGGCGGCCGGCAACGGTATCGCTGAACTGGTAGTTGCCATCGAAGGTGTAGCGCTGGGTCTGGTCGCTGCCCCAGGTCCAGGCACCGTCCAGCGAGTTGCCAAGGTGCGCGCGCTTGCTCACCAGGTTGATGGTACCGCCGGCGGCACCACGGCCACCGATGGCCGAGTTAGGGCCCTTGGCCACTTCCACCGACTCGATGGCGAAGATTTCGCGGGTTTGCGCGCCAGTGTCACGCACGCCGTCCAGGTAGGTATCACCCTGGGCATCGAAGCCACGAATGAACGGACGGTCGCCTTGCGGGTTGCCGCCTTCGCCGGCACCGAAGGTAATGCCCGGCACGGTACGCAGTGCGTCCTGCAGGGTCAGGGCATTGGTGTCCTTGATCACTTGCTGCGGGATCACGGTAACCGAGCGCGGGGTGTCTACCAGCGGCGCGGTGTACTTCTGCGAGGCGGCCTTTTCGACCTTGTAATCGGTGCTGGCTTGTTCAGCCTTGCCATTGACGCTGGTGGCGTCGAGGGTAATGGCGCTGTTCGCGGCCGGGTCGGCGGCGTAGACCGACGTGGCGCTAAGGGCGACACCGATGGCAGACACGATCAGGCGTGGTGAGCTCACTGCAGATGGTACGGACTGGCGCATTGCTAAGGACCTTCCCCAAGGTGTTGAGGCGGCGGATCTTAATGTAAGCAATTGTGACTCACAATTGAGAGTCGTTACCATTCGTGAAGAATTTACAATCTTTACAATTTGCCTTTACGGTTTCACACAGCTGAAACGTCTTAAGCGGCGAATGGGGCTTGTGCAGCGCAAAAGGGAATCAATATCATTGGCGCCTTTACACTTCCTAACGGTGCTGCTGCCATGCTGCTTCACATCCCAGGCCTGTTCGACGCTGATGAGCTGGCCCGTATTCGCGAGGCGCTGGAGCAGGCCGACTGGGCTGATGGCAAGGCTACGGCTGGCTACCAGTCGGCCAAGGCCAAGCACAACCTGCAGTTGCCGGAAGGGCACCCGCTGGCCAAGGAGATTGGCAGCGCGCTGATCGACCGCCTGTGGAAAACCCCGCGCTTCATGTCGGCGGCCTTGCCACACAAGGTGTTCCCGCCGCTGATCAACTGCTACCGCGAAGGCGGCAACTTCGGTTTCCACATCGACAACGCCCTGCGCCAGCCCAAGGGCAGCCCGGAGCGGGTGCGTACCGACCTGTCTTCCACGCTGTTCCTCAGCGACCCGGACAGCTACGACGGTGGCGAGCTGGTGATCCAGGACACTTACGGCGTGCAGCAGGTCAAGTTGGCCGCCGGTGACCTGGTGCTGTACCCCGGCACCAGCCTGCACAAGGTCAACCCGGTAACCCGTGGCCAGCGTTACGCCGCATTTTTCTGGACCCAGAGCCTGGTGCGCGAGGACAGCCAGCGGGCGCTGTTGTTCGAGATGGATAACGCTATCCAGCAATTGACTGCCGATGTGCCGGACCATCCGTCGCTGCTGCAACTGACCGGCACGTACCACAACCTGCTGCGCCGCTGGGCTGAGGTCTGAGCCGTGTCCTACCAGTTGCGACGTGAGGAAGTGGTGGATGTGGCCGGTTTGCAGGCCATGCTGGAGGAAAGCCCCGGCAAGGCCGCTCAGGCGATTCTGGCGGCAGCGGGGCAGGGCGCGGTCGAGGCGCAGTTGCTGCTGGGGCAGATCCTGCTGGATGGCCGCGGTATCGAAGAAGATGCCACCGTGGCCCGGCGTTGGTTTGGCATCGCCGCACAGGGCGGCAGTGCCATGGCGCACAACATGCTCGGGCGTTGCCTGGAGCATGGTTGGGGCGGCGAGCCAAGCCTGCCGCAGGCGGCCATCCACTATGCCCGCGCGGCTGACGCCGGGCTGGATTGGGGCCTGTACAACCTGGGTAATCTGCTGGCTACCGGGCGTGGAGTGCCGGCCAATCAGGTGCAGGCACTGATGTGCTACGAGAAGGCTGCGCAGATGGGGCATGCCAAGTCGATGAACCTGTATGGGCGCTACCTGGAGCAGGGCATTGCCACGGCACCTAGCCCGGCGCGGGCAGTGCGCTGGTATCGGCGCTCGGCCGAGGCGGGGGATTTTCGCGGGATGTTCAGCCTAGCGCTGGTACTGGTCGAGCGTGGTCAGATGGCGGAGGCTGGGCAGTGGCTGGAGCAGGCGCGGGTTGAGGGGAACATGAACTTTTTGCGCGCTGCGTTGGTGACCTTGCAGGGCGCCGGGCCGGTTTTGATGGCATTTGCCGGGCGGTATGCCGAGGAAATCGAACGGCGCGGGGATTAGGTTTGCCTGTGCTGGCCCTATCGCCGGCACAGGAGAGCACAAATGAAAACGGGGCCTCGCGGCCCCGTTTTGCATTACAGGTAGTAAGCCTTCAGCGGCGGGAAGCCGTTGAATTCCACCGCGCTGTAGCTGGTGGTGTAGGCGCCGGTCGACAGCCAGTACAGGCGGTCACCGATGGCCAGGTTCAGCGGCAGGCCGTACTTGTAGTTTTCGTACATGATGTCGGCGCTGTCGCAGGTCGGGCCGGCGATGACCACTTCTTCGGCTTCGCCTTTCTTCTCGGTCCAGATCGGGAACTTGATGGCCTCGTCCATGGTTTCGATCAGGCCGGAGAACTTGCCCACGTCGGTGTAGATCCAGCGCTCGACTGCGGTACGCGACTTGCGCGCCACCAGCACCACTTCGCTGACCAGGATACCGGCGTTGGCAATCAGCGAACGGCCAGGTTCCAGGATGATTTCCGGCAGCTCGTCACCGAAGTCTTCTTTCAGGAAGCGGATGATCTCTTCAGCGTAGGTTTCCAGGCTGTTGGTACGGGTGATGTAGTTGGCCGGGAAGCCGCCACCCATGTTGATCAGCTTGAGCTCGATGCCGTCTTCTTCCTTCAGGCGCTCGAAGATCACCTTGACCTTGGCAATGGCAGCATCCCACACGCTGATGTCACGCTGCTGCGAGCCCACGTGGAAGGAGATGCCGTAAGGCACCAGGCCCAGGTCGCGGGCGAGGATCAGCAGGTCCATGGCCATGTCGGTCTGGCAGCCGAACTTGCGGGACAGCGGCCAGTCAGCCGTGGTCGAGCCTTCAGTCAGGATACGCACGTACACTTTCGAGCCCGGTGCGGCCTTGGCGATGTTGCGCAGGTCGGCTTCGGAGTCGGTGGCGTACAGGCGCACGCCCTTCTCGTAGAAGTAGCGGATGTCCTTGGACTTCTTGATGGTGTTGCCGTAGCTGATACGATCGGCGCTGACGCCACGGCCCAGCACTTTGTCCAGCTCGTAGATCGAGGCGATGTCGAAGCTCGAACCTTTCTCTTTGAGCAGGTCGATGATTTCGACGGCCGGGTTGGCCTTGACCGCGTAGTACACCTTGGCGAATTCGAAACCGGCGCGCAGGTCGTCATAGGCCTGGCTGATCATCTGGGTATCGATGAGTACGAACGGGGTTTCCTGCTTGTCGGCGAACGCCTTCATTTTCTGGAAGGTGTCACGCGCGAAATAGTCTTCGACCTGGATCGACATGCTCAGGGACTCCATGGGCAAACTGAAAGAATAAGTGGCTGCAAACTGAACGTCCTCCGTATCCCCACTTTGGTTCGCCTACTCAGTACTTGAGCCGGATGGATCGTTTCCAGCATGGACGTTCGGCGCGCACTTTAGGGCGTGAAGAATGCAGAATCAACAGGTAATCCGGGCGTGATCGGCGTGGATCGACGACCAGCCATTTGAATAACCGACCCATGTGACCGGCTGATGTTCCCCACGATGTTTCAAGCGTTAAATATTGTGGAATAGACCGTATTGGCTCCTTCGCGGGCGCGCCCGCTCCCACAGGCATCGCGCGTTTTCTGTGGGAGCGGGCGTGCCCGCGAAAGGGCCTCAGGTGTTCATATTTATGGCCACATTTTCCTGGTACCCACGTACAGGAAAACGCCCATAAATTTTTTGTTACCGACTGGCGGATTTGCTGGTTTTGATGAGAAACATTACTATTCGCACCCTTATCTGCCTCCCTGATGACCCCCGACCGTGTCCGGACACAAAGGCTTCCTCGACCATTACCATGAGCTGATCGGCACCTGGACGCGCAAACTGCGCAGTCGTCAGCAGGCCGAGGACCTCACCCACGATGCCTTTGTCCGGGTACTGGAAAACCCGCGCGAACAGGTTGAGCAGCCACGTGCCTACTTGCACCAGACCGCACGCAACATTGCCGTGGATGGCTTCCGCCGCGAAGACCGCCGCCAGGCCCTGGAGCTGGAAACCTTCGACGAGGGCAGTAGCGGCAGTGGCGACCCGGAGGCCTACGTGCAAGCCCTGGAGCTGGCCGACAGCGTCGAGCGGGCACTGGCCGAGCTGCCGCTCAACTGCCGGCAGGTGTTCATCTGGCAGAAGCTCGAAGGCCTGACCCAGGCCGAAATCGCCGAGCGCATGGGGTTGAGCAAGAACATGGTCGAAAAGTATATGATCCGCACGCTCCGGCATTTGCGTGAACATCTGGATGTGTCGGTATGAAGCGTCAGGAGACCTTTTCGATGAAACAGCACGGTACCGATACCGTCCGCGAGCAGGCGGCCGCATGGTTTGCCCGCGTGCAGGATGCGCCTCGGGATGCCGGGTTGCAGACCCAGTTGCGTGCCTGGTTGGTGAGCGACGCGCGCCACCGGGAAGAGTACGAACACCTCAACCGCGTGTGGCAGGCCGCCAGCTTCATTCCACGTCAGCGCCTTGAAGCGCTGTGCCAGCCAGACCCGGTGCAGCAACTGCCACGTCGGCGTTTCGTGCGTCAGGCCTTGGCCGCCAGTGTGGCGGTGTTGGCGTTGGGCCTGGGTTGGGGCGGCTGGCATTACCAGCAACTGAACCATCAGGGCAGCCTGCAGACTGCCTTTAACGAGCGCCGCCAGGTTGAGTTGCCGGATGGCACGTACCTGGAACTCAATGGCAACACACAGGTGCAGGTCGATTTCAGCGCCGGCCAGCGGCATATCCGCCTGAGCGCCGGCGAGGTGATGTTCAGCGTCGCCCACGACAGCGCCAGGCCGTTCGTGGTCGATACTGCCCAAGGCAGCGTGACCGTAACCGGTACCCGCTTTGATGTGCGTCTGGACCCGGCCAGCACCCGGGTAGCGGTGGAACAGGGCTCGGTGCGTGTGCAGGGCAAGGGGGCGTCGCTTGCGCAGCTCACGGCCGGGCAGGGTTCGCATATAGATGTACAAGGCGTGGTGTCCGCACCTTACGCCGTCAATGCTGCCGCCGTGACTGCCTGGCGGCAGGGTAAGCTGGTGTTCGACAATGCCACCCTGGCCGAGGTGGTGGCCGAAGCCTCGCGCTATCGCAGCCAGCCGCTACGGGTTGCCCCTGGCAAAGTCGCCCAGATGCGCCTCTCCAGCACCTTCAGCACCGACGACACCGACGCGCTGCTGCGGGCCTTGCCGAGCATCCTGCCGGTGGCCATCAAGGCCCATGAAGACGGCTCTCGCGAAATAATTGCGAAATAGATTCAGGTTTTTTTCCACTCGTTCGTCTTCCTCGCCAGCTGCAACTGCCAAGCATTTCCATTTGCACGCGGTTGGCGTTTATTCCGCATTCAGGATGTTTCGACGACGTGAACAACAACAAGCCTTTCCCACGCTTCCGCGCCCTGGCGCTGGCCCTGGCGGTCAGTGCCGTGGCCGTCAACAGCCAGGCTGCACAGGCCGGCAACACCATCCAGATCCAGGCCCAGCCGCTGGGTTCGGCGCTGAGCCAGCTTGGCCAGCAGACCAACCTGCAACTGTTCTTCAGCCCCGAGTTGGTGGCTGGCAAGCAGGCCCCGGCGGTGTCCGGCAACCTGGCGCCGGTGCAAGCGCTGCAACAGTTGCTGCAAGGCAGCGGGCTGACCTTCGAGATGTCCCAGGACACCGTTGTGGTAAAGCCGCTGCCGACTACCCTTGATTTGGGCAGTGGCAGCCTGGAACTGGCGCCCACCGACATCAAGGTAGTCGGTGACTGGCTGGGCGATGCGCAGCAGAGCGTGGTGCAGAACCACCCCGGGGCGCGCACCGTGGTGCGCCGCGAGGCGATGGTGGAAAAGGGCGCCATGAACGTGCGCGATGTGCTGCGTGGCATCCCGGGTGTGCAGGTGCAGGATTCCAACGGCACTGGCGGCAGCGACCTGTCGCTGAACGTGGGCGTGCGCGGCCTGACCTCGCGCCTGTCGCCGCGCTCCACCGTGTTGATCGACGGCATCCCGGCCGCGTTCGCGCCGTATGGCCAGCCGCAGCTGTCGATGGCGCCCATTTCCTCGGGCAACCTCGACAGCATCGACGTGGTACGTGGCGCAGGCTCGGTGCGCTATGGCCCGCAGAACGTGGGTGGGGTGATCAACTTCGTCACCCGGGCAATTCCGGAAAAGGCCTCGGCAGAGCTGTCCACCACCCTGGAAACGTCCCAGCACGGCGGCTGGAAGCACACCGAGTCGGCCTTCGTCGGCGGCACGGCAGACAACGGCATGGGTGTGGCACTGCTGTACACCGGCGTCAACGGCAACGGTTACCGTGAAAGCAACAACGGCAACGACATCGACGACGTTATCCTCAAGACCCACTGGGCGCCGACCGATGTCGACGAGTTCTGGCTCAACTTCCACTACTACGATGGCCGTGCCGACATGCCCGGTGGCCTGACCCAGGCCCAGTACGACAGCAACCCGTACCAGTCGCTGCGCGACTACGACTACTTCGCCGGTCGGCGCAAGGACGTGTCGTTCAAGTGGCAACGCCAGCTCGACGATGCTACCCAGTTCGAAGTGCTGACTTACTACACCGACAGTTTCCGTGGCAGTGCCATCGCTTCGCGTGACATGAAGACCCTGTCGTCGTACCCGCGCAACTACCACACCTTCGCCATCGAGCCGCGTGTGTCGCGTATCTTCTTTGCCGGCCCGACCACGCAGGAAGTCAGTGTGGGTTACCGCTACCTGAAGGAAGCGATGCGAGAGCAGTCGACGCGCCTGGCGCTGATCGACAACGTGCCCACCGTGACCCCGACCTCCGACGGCCATGTGTTCCAGGACCGCAGCGGTGGCACCGAAGCCAGCGCCTACTACATCGACGACAAGATCGACGTGGGCAACTGGACCATCACCCCGGGCATCCGCTTCGAGCACATCAACACCGACTGGCGCGACCGCCCGGTGCTGGATGCCAACAACCGCCCGGTAGCGGAGAAGAAACGCAGCATCACCAGCAACGAGCCGCTGCCGGCGCTGAGCGTGATGTACCACATCTCCGACGCGTGGAAAGTGTTCGCCAACTACGAAACTTCGTTCGGCAGTTTGCAGTACTTCCAGCTGGGCCAGGGCGGGACTGGCAACAGCACGGCCAATGGCCTGGAGCCGGAAAAGGCGAAGACCTACGAAATCGGCACGCGTTATGACGATGGTGGTTTTGCCGGTGAGCTGACGGCGTTCTACATCGACTTTGATGACGAACTGCAATACATCAGCAACGACGTGGGCTGGACCAACCTGGGGGCGACCAAGCACCAGGGGATCGAGGCTTCTGTGCGCTATGACCTGGCCGGGCTGGACCCGCGCCTGGATGGCTTGTCGGTGAGCGGTGGCTACACCTTTACCCGGGCAACCTATGAAGGTGAGATCCCGGGCTTCAAGGGCCGTGACTTGCCGTTCTATTCACGCCAGGTGGCCACTGCCGGTGTGCGTTACGCGGTCAACCGCTGGACCTGGAACCTGGATGCCTACGCCCAATCCAAGCAGCGTGCGCCGGGTACCGGGATCAACTCCGATGGCAGCTTCAACGGTGATTACATTACCGAGCCGAGTGCCGATGGGCAGTATGGCGACATCCCGGGTTACGTGACCTGGCATGCCCGTGGCGGGTATGAGTTCGGGCCAGAAATGTCCAACCTGAAGCTGGCGGCGGGGGTGAAGAACCTGTTCGACAAGCAGTACTTCACCCGCTCCAGCGACAACAATGCCGGCATTTATGTGGGTGAGCCGCGGACCTTCTATGTGCAGGCCCGCGTAGGGTTCTGATCTGAGATCGCCGGGGCCGCTGTGCGGCCCTTTCGCGACACAAGGCCGCTCCTACAAGAGTACGCGATCCCCTGTAGGAGCGGCCTTGTGTCGCGAATGGGGCGCAACGCGCCCCCGACTTTCTACGAAACCACCGCCTCAGCTGGCGAAACAATGCTGGTCTTCGCCCCCCGCGATCTACCCGAACTCAGGTAAGCCGCAATCGACTCCTGCGTCACCTCGCCCAAGAACACCTGCTCGGCATCCAGCACCGGCAACCAAGCCCGGTTGAACTCGTACATGCGCGACAGCAGGATGCGCAAATGCTCATCATGCGACGCCGTGGCATTGAACGGCCGCAGGAAGTCACCGCAGGTGCCTTGCTGGCGGTGCATGTCACGCCGGCGCACATACCCCAGCGCCTTGTTCTGCGCATCGGTCACCACCACATAGCGGCGGTCGTGTTCATCCAGCAGTTCCAGTGCATCGCTGACCGGCGTTTCCGGGCTCACCGACGGCGCGTTGTCCGCCGCATCCTCGGCACGTACCAGCAATAGGCGTTTGAGGGTGCTGTCCTGGCCCACGAAGTTGCTGACAAAGTCATCTGCCGGGTGCGCCAGCAGGGTGTCCGGGTGGTCCAGCTGCAGCAGTTTGCCGGCACGGAAGATGGCAATCTTGTCGCCCAGCTTGATCGCCTCGTCGATGTCGTGGCTGACCATGATCACGGTCTTGTTCAGCGCCCGCTGCATCTCGAAGAACTCGTTCTGGATCATTTCGCGGTTGATCGGGTCGACCGCGCCGAACGGCTCGTCCATCAACAGCACGGGTGCTTCCGCCGCCAACGCTCGGATCACACCGATGCGCTGCTGCTGGCCTCCGGACAGCTCACGCGGGTAGCGCTGCAGGTACTGCTTGGGCTCCAGCTTGATCATGTGCATCAGCTCGCGAGCACGCTCGTGGCATTTCTGCTTGTCCCAGCCGAGCAGGCGCGGGACCACGGTGATGTTCTCTTCGATGGTCATGTTGGGGAACAGGCCGATCTGCTGGATCACATAGCCGATGTGCCGGCGCAGGGTCACCTCGTCCAGCCCGGTGGTGTCTTCGCCGTTGATGAACACCTGTCCCGAGGTGGGCGTGATCAGGCGGTTGATCATTTTCAGCGTGGTGCTTTTGCCGCAGCCCGAGGGGCCGAGGAACACGCAGATTTCCCCTTCATTGACGGTGAGGTTTACCGCGTCGACGGCTTTCACGTCCTTGCCGTTGACGTTGAAGGTTTTGCTGAGGTTCTTCAGTTCGATCATGAGCGCAGTCCTTCTGGAGTCAGGGCACGTTGCAGGGTTTGCAGGAGCAGGTCGGCAATGATTGCCAGCAGGCTGACCAGCACGGCGCCGACCAGCAGCATCGACATGTCGCTGCGGCTGATGGAGGTGAGGATGAGTACGCCAAGGCCGCCAGCGCCGATGGTGGCGGCGATGGTCATGACGCCGATGTTCATCACCACAGCGGTGCGTACGCCGGCAAGGATCACCGGCACGGCGATGGGCAGCTCGACCATGCGCAGGCGCTGGCCGAAGGTCATGCCGATGCCGCGTGCGGCTTCACGGATGCCGGGCTCGACGTTGGTCAGGGCCAGGTAGGTGTTACGCATGATCGGCAGCAGCGAATAGAGGAACACGGCAGTGATCGCCGGGAGTGGTCCAAGGCCTTGGCCGAATTTGGAGTAGAACGGCAGCAGCAGGCCGAACAGGGCAATGGAGGGGATGGTGAGCAGCACCGTGGCGCTGGCCTGCAATGGGCCAGCGAGGGCCGGGAAGCGTGTCATCAGAATGCCCAGCGGCACCCCGACGAGGATCGCCAGGCCTACAGCGATGCCCACCAGCATGATGTGCTGCCAGGTCAGTTGCAGCACCTGGGCCCAGTCCAGGTGGCTGAAGGTATCGATCAGGTTCATGGCTGGCCCTCGCTGTTCAGTGGGTGCTCACGCAGGAAGGCGGCGGCAACGGCGGTCGGGTTCTGGTGCTCGACGTCGACCTTGGCGTTGAGCTGGCGCATGGTTTCGTCATCCAGCTGTTCGGCCAGCGGCTTGAGCAGGCCGGCCAGTTGCGGGTTGGCGTCGAGCACGGCCTTGCGCACCACCGGGGCGGCGGTGTAGTCCGGGAAGTAGTGTTTGTCGTCTTTCAGCAGCTTGAGGTCGAAGGCGTTCAGGCGGCCATCGGTGGTGTACACCAGGCCGGCGAACACCTGGTTGTTGCGCATGGCCGTGTAGACGAGGCCGCCGTCCATCTGGCGGATGTTGCGACGGTCCAGCGGCAGGCCGTACATCTCGCGCAGGCCGACCAGGCCGTCGGGGCGGTTGGCGAACTCGGTGTCTAGCGCCACCAGGTGAGTGCGCTGGCTTTCGTCACGCAGCACCTGGTTGAGGTCGCTGATGGTGTTCACCTGCGGGTAGGCTTCGGCCACCTTCCGGGGCAGGCCCAGCGCATAGGTGTTGCTGAACTTCGACGGGGTCAGCCAGATCAGGTCTTTCTTTGCGTCCAGCGCCTTTACCCTGGCGAAAGTGGCTTCGGCGTTGGGCATGCGCTCGTCGATGTGGTTATACGACACCAGCGATACGCCCGTGTATTCCCACATCAGGTCGAGCTGGCCGGTCTCCTGGGCCTGGCGTGCGATGTTGCTGCCGAGGCCGGTGGTGACGCGCACGTCGAAGCCATTGGCACGCAGGTATTGCGCGGTGATTTCGGCGAGCACGGTCTGTTCGGTGAACACCCGCGCGCCGATGCGCACCAGCGGTTTTTCCGCTGCCTGGGCAAATCCTGCGAACAGCAGGGCCGCGCCCAGCAGCAAGGCGATTCTTTTCTTCATACGTTCCCTATCCTTATTGGGCCAGGCCACGTTCCAGCCAGCGCTTGCTGGAGAAACTCACGGCTGCGTCCAGCACCAGGGCCAGCAGCGCGGTGCATGCGGCGCCCAGCAGCAGCTGTGGCTGGTTGTTCAGGGCGATGCCGGGGAAGATCAGGCTGCCCAGGCTGTTGGCACCGATCAGGAATGCCAGCGGCGCAGTGCCCACGTTCAACGCCAAGGCCACGCGCACACCACCGACGATGATCGGCACGGCGTTGGGCAGTTCCACCTGCCAGAGTTGCTGGCGCGGGGTCATGCCGATGCCGGTGGCGGCTTCCTTGAGCGAGGCGGGGACGTTTTTCAGGCCTTCGTAGGTGTTGCGCACGATGGGCAGGAGGGAGGCGAGGAACAGTGCGAAGATCGCAGGCCCGGCGCCGATGCCCAGAATACTCAGGGCGATGGCCAGAACGGCCAGGGGAGGGATGGTGTTGCCAACGTTGAAGAACTGCATGAAGCGCTCGGCTTTGTCGACCCGATGCGGTCGACTGAGCGCAATGCCAGCGGGGATGCCCACGGCCAACGCCGCCGCCATCGAAGCCAGCACCAGTACCAGGTGCGCTTGCAGGTAGAACCCAAGATCGTCGCGATAACGCGTGATCGTGTCGATGCCGATCCAGTGGATCAGCAGGGCCAGGATGACGAGCACGGTGGCGCATCCCAACAGCCCTTTTCCGTAGCGTTTAGCCACAGGCGGACTCCTTGTGTTGTCGGCGAGCACACGTCTTGGTTGCCGGCCAGTCCTGGCGGCGGATGGTGTGTTCGCGAGTAGCAGCTTGATACACGCCGAAGGCTGCGATCAGGCCATGAGCCGAACCCCGTCGGGCCCGAAAATGCTGATGAAACCAGTCCCCAACCGAAGCGGGTTGCAGGGGAGTGGACGTCTCCGTGGGTGTAAAGGTTCCCATCTGAGGCGGCATTTGGCCAGCGTTAATCACTGGGGTCTTGAATTTTTGGCGAGAAAAAACAGCAGCTTAATGCGGCACAGGCGTTGATATCACTGCGCTTTGGCCATTTGTCGTGATAAAGCGATTGCCTGATGAATATGTTGCTATTGGTCTGGCCCTATCGCCGGCAAGCCAGCTCCCACAGGTACTGCGCAAGGCGTTAATGCTGTGGAGGTCTTTGTGGGAGCTGGCTTGCCGGCGATGAGGCCGGAACAGGTGCCGCTGGTTCACTAGATTTTGGTCCCCGCCCAACTTCAGGTATGATATCGCCCCTTTTTAATCCCCCAGTCAGGCGATTTCCCATGACCAACCAGGCCGCCGAAGTCGCGAAGCGCCGCACTTTCGCAATCATTTCCCACCCCGACGCCGGTAAGACCACCATCACCGAGAAGCTGCTGCTGATGGGCAAGGCCATTGCCGTCGCCGGTACCGTGAAGTCGCGCAAGTCCGACCGCCACGCCACCTCCGACTGGATGGAAATGGAGAAGCAGCGCGGCATCTCCATCACCACCTCGGTGATGCAGTTCCCGTACCGCGAGCACATGATCAACCTGCTCGACACCCCCGGCCACGAAGACTTCTCGGAAGACACCTACCGCACCCTGACCGCCGTGGACTCGGCGCTGATGGTGCTCGACGGCGGTAAAGGGGTTGAGCCGCGTACCATCGCCCTGATGGACGTGTGCCGCCTGCGCGATACGCCGATCGTCAGCTTCATCAACAAACTCGACCGTGACATCCGCGACCCGATCGAACTGCTGGACGAGATCGAAGCCGTACTGAAGATCAAGGCCGCGCCGATCACCTGGCCGATTGGTTGCTACCGCGACTTCAAAGGCGTGTACCACCTCACCGGCGACTACATCGTGGTGTACACCCCTGGCCACGGCCATGAGCGCACCGAAGCCAAGATCATCCAGAAGCTGGACTCGGACGAAGCACGCGCACACCTGGGTGACCAGTATGACTCGTTCGTCGAGCAGCTGGAGCTGGTGCAGGGCGCCTGCCATGAGTTCAACCAGGAAGAGTTCATCAACGGTCAGCTGACCCCGGTGTTCTTCGGTACGGCACTGGGCAACTTCGGTGTGGATCACGTGCTCGACGCCGTGGTCGACTGGGCGCCGCGCCCGCTGGGCCGCGTTGCCCACGAGCGTACTGTCGAGCCTGTGGAAGAGAAGTTCACCGGCTTCGTGTTCAAGATCCAGGCGAACATGGACCCGAAACACCGCGACCGTATCGCTTTCATGCGTATCTGCTCGGGCAAGTACGAGAAGGGCATGAAGATGCGCCACGTGCGCCTGAACAAGGACCTGCGTATCGGCGATGCGCTGACCTTCTTCTCCTCCGAGCGTGAACAGCTGGAAGAGGCCTTTGCCGGTGACATCATCGGCCTGCACAACCACGGCACCATCCAGATCGGTGACACCTTCACCGAAGGCGAAGCGCTGGGCTTCACCGGTATCCCGCACTTCGCCCCGGAGCTGTTCCGTCGCGTGCGCCTCAAGGACCCATTGAAGTCCAAGCAGCTGCGCCAGGGATTGCAGCAGCTGGCTGAAGAAGGTGCCACGCAGGTGTTCTTCCCGGAGCGCAGCAACGACATCATCCTGGGTGCGGTCGGTGTGCTGCAGTTCGACGTGGTCGCCAGCCGCCTGAAGGAAGAGTACAAGGTCGAGTGCGCCTACGAGCCGATCACCGTGTGGTCGGCCCGCTGGATCAGCTGCGACGACAAGAAGAAGCTTGAGGAATTCCAGACCAAGGCCATGGAAAACCTGGCCATCGACGGTGGTGGTCACCTGACCTACCTGGCCCCGACCCGGGTCAACCTGTCGCTGATGGAAGAGCGCTGGCCGGACATCAAGTTCCGCGCTACTCGCGAGCATCACTGACCTTACAGGCCTGCATCTGACCCTGTGGGAGCGGGTTTACCCGCGAATGCGTCGGTAGATTCAACATCGCATTCGCGGGTGAACCCGCTCCTACAGTGACTGCGTTATGGCTGCATTCAGTTTCCTGCCTTTATGCTGGTCCAGATCCGTGTCCTGATACGGTCGATCTTCGCCGGCATCGCCTCCAGCGCATACAGCTTGCCCATCACATCCTCGCTTGGGTAAATCATCGTATTACCCTTCATCGCCGGGTCCACCAGCCTGTCCGCCTTCAGGTTGCCATTGGCGTACTGCACATGGTTGCTGATGTTGGCCATCACGTCCGGCTGCAGCAGGTAGTTCATGTAGGCATACCCGGCTTTTTCATCCGGAGCATCCGCCGGCATGGCCACCATGTCGAACCACATGGGCGCGCCTTCCTTGGGGATCGAGTAGCCCACCTTCACCCCGTTCTTCGCTTCTTCGGCACGGTTTTTCGCCTGCAGCACATCCCCCGAGAAACCCACCACCACGCAAATGTCGCCGTTGGCCAGGTCGCCGGTGTACTTCGATGAGTGGAAGTAGCTGATGTACGGGCGTACCTGCATCAGCAGTGCCTTGGCCTTGTCGTAGTCCGCCGGGTTCTGGCTGTGGTGTGGCAGGCCCAGGTAGTGCAAGGCAATTGGCAGCAGTTCAGGGCCGTTGTCCAGCACGGCAACGCCGCAGCTCTTCAGCTTGCTCATGTACTCGGGTTTGAAAATGAGGTCCCACGAATCAACCGGCGCATTGTCGCCGAGCACCGCCTTGACCTTGTCGATGTTGTAGCCGATGCCGGTACTGCCCCACAGGTACGGGAAGCCGTACTGGTTGCCTGGGTCGTTCACTTCCAGTGCCTTGAGCAGCACCGGGTTGAGGTTTTGCCAGTTGGGCAACTGCGACTTGTCCAGGCGCTTCAGGGCCTTGCCCTGGATTTGCCGGGCCATGAAGTGGTTGGAGGGGAACACCACATCGTAGCCGGAGTTGCCGGTCATCAGCTTGCCGTCGAGGGTTTCGTTGCTGTCGTACACGTCGTAGGTGGGCACGATGCCACTGGCCTGCTGGAAGTTTTTCAGCGTGTCAGGGGCGACGTAGCTGGACCAGTTGTAGATCTTCACGGTTTCGGCGGCGCCGGCCACGCTGGCGGCCAGCATCAGGGGTGCAAGAAGGAGCGTGCGCATGTCGGGGTTACCTTGCTTTGTCTGTTGTTATCGAAGGCAGGCGATCAGCGGATCAGAAGATAAGGACGTAGGTCTTGCGCACGGTCTCCTGGATGTCCCAGGTGCCAGTGCTGTTGGCCGGTAGCATCAATGCGTCTCCGGCTTCTATGACCAGGGGTTCGCCACCGTCGGGGGTGAAGGTGCAGCGGCCCTTGATGAAGTGGCAGAACTCCTGTTGCACGATCTGCCGGCGCCAGCGCCCGGGGGTGCATTCCCAGATGCCGGTTTCCACGCCGTCGCTGCGCTCCACGCAGGTGACCGACGTCACGGCCACGGGTTCGCCAAGCGGTACCGCGACCGGGTTGCTGCTGTCGAGCACGGCGCTGTCAGTGTTCTTGAACTGGGTGATGCTCATGACCGGTGGATCCTGTGTAGGGGAAAGGAAAGTCAGTGCATGAAGCCTTCCATGAAGTCCGCAAGCGAGCTGGCCAGGCGCCGCCTCCAGGGCGCGCTGGCGGGGTTGGCGAGGGTCCGGTCCTCGTGGACGAAGCTTTGGATGATGGCGTTGTAGCCCAGCCAGCGGCAGGGTTCGGGTGGCCAGCTGGCCAGGCTGGAAACCGGGCGGTTGTCGAGCACCCAGGGCTGCGCGGTCAGTTCGTTGTGCTGGTTGAGGATCAATGCTGCAAGCGTGCGCCCGCCCAGGTTGGTGGCGCCGACACCTTCGCCGCCGTAGCCGCCAGCCAGGGCGATACCGCGCTGGCGGTCGCACAGCATGTGCGGGCGGAAGCGTCGGGCCATGCCCAGGTTGCCACCCCAGGAGTGGGTGATGCGTACGTGTTTCAGTTGCGGGAAGAGCTCGCTGAACAGGTAACGGCGCAGTTCGATTTCATGCGCGTCGAGGTTGAAGTTTTCGCGCAGTCGGCCGCCGAAGCGATAGCCTCCGCGGGCACCGAACACCAGGCGGTTGTCGGCGGTGCGCTGGCCATAGGTGACCTGGCGGCTGCTTTCGCTGAAGGCCTGGCCTTGGCTCAGGCCGATCTGCTCCCAGGTCGAGTCCGGCAGCGGTTCGGTAGCCACCAGCAGGCTCTGTACGGGCAACTGATGTTTGCCCAGTGGTGGCAGGCTGGCAGCGTAACCTTCCACGGCGGGCACTACCCACTGGCAGCGAATCCGTGCCAGCGGCGTGCGCACCTCGCCGGGCTGCCAATCGATGGCCGGCGTGTTTTCATAGATCGGCACGCCCATCGCCTCCACTGTCCGAGCCAAGCCGCGCACGAGTCTGGCCGGTTGAATGGTCGCGGTGTGCGGGCTGTAGATGGCGCCAAAGGCATTGCTGACCCGCAGCTGGGCGTCCAGTTGCTCGGGGCGCAGCCAGCGGTAGTCGTCTTCGGTCATGCCTTGGCGATACAGATCATCCAGGTAGGCGCGCAGGCTGCGTTCCTGCTCCGGGTAGCGTGCGGCGCAGTACAGCACGCCGCCTTTGCGGTAGTCGCAGTCGATACCTTCGCGTTGCAGCACACGCTGTACTTCGTCGGGAATGCCGTGCAGCAGGTCGATGCTGGCGCGTCGCTGTTGTGGCGACAGGGTGGCCAGCAGGCGGTCTTCGCCCAGCAGGTTGCCCATCAGCCAGCCGCCGTTGCGCCCGGAGGCGCCGAAACCGGCGATGTTGGCGTCGATCACCGCAACGTTCAGCTGCGGGGTCTGGCGCTTGAGGTAGTAGGCAGTCCACAGGCCGGTGTAGCCGGCACCGATGATGCACACGTCCGCAACCAGGTCTTCACGCAGGGCCGGGCGAGCGCACAGTGGCTCGTCGAGCTGGTCCATCCACAGGCTGAGCGTGCGCAGGGGTTGCATCGGGTTGGGCTCCACATCCGTCAAGGTCTGTGGGCGATCCTAGTGGGGTGTGCGGGCGGCTGTCTTACGTGCGTGCACGCAGGGAAATTTGCTTCAGGTAGGCCTTGGGCGTGAGGCCGGTGTGTTCCCGGAAGCACTTGTAGAACGCTGACAGTGAGTTGAAGCCGGCGCTGAACGCCAACTCGTCAATCGTCGCCTCGACGCTGTCGTCGTCCAGGCTGGCCATCAGGTGTTGCAAGCGAGCCTGGTTGACGTAGCGGTAGAAGCTTTGCCCAAGCACCTGGTTGAGCAGGTAGGAAATCTGGTTGCGGCTGTAACCACTGGCGTCGGCGACCTGTTGCAGGTCCAGCTCCGGGTCCAGGTAGGGGCGCTGGCGCTGGAAGTAGTGTTCCAGGTCCTGGGCCATGGTCGACAGTTGCCGTGGTGACAACCCCAGGCGGCTGGTGGCAGGGCGCGGGCCGGTACTGGCGTGCCCGCTGCTGTTCTGGCGAACCAGCGTGGCGTATTCGTTGACCCGCCAGATCAGGCCATCCTTGACGGTGATCGCCTCGCTGGACTGGAACGCCACCAGGCCATCGCCACCCTGGACCGTGACCTGGTACTGGATGAATGCGGTGCAGCCATCGACGCGGATGCGGTCGCTGTGGACGATGTCTTCGCCGGCTTCATGGGGCAGGCAGGCGCGTACGTAGTCATGCAGCTCCCGATAACCGAGCACGCGGTTCTGGAAGAAGTCGTGGTACTGGATGTCGGGGTGGTAAAGCGCGATGACGCCGTCGAGGTCGCGGTGCTTCCAGCACAGGTGGTAGCGCAGCACGGTGTCGGCGGTGAGCGGGGTTTGCTCGGGGCCGTCGGGGAGGGTGGTGGCGGTCATGAAACTGATAGTGCATTGCAGAACACCCAGGTGCAAGGGTGTGGATCTGGCATTTTGCACGGTTTGATCAAGCGGTTCTGAGGCTAAGTTTCTGAATTATTTAAAAGTAATTTTTTGATACAGCTGGCATGGGCGCTGCACCTGTTACTTCAACAACGAAGAAGGAGAAAGGCCATGCGCTCGATACTGCTGTGGATGATTGGGGTGCCGATTCCAGTGATTATCCTGATCTGGTTCTTCATGCATTGAGAGTTTGGGGCCGCAAAGCGGCCCCGGCTATTCAAAGCTTAAAGAAACTGCTCGGCATAGTGACAAGCCACCTGGCGGGTACTCACCAGCCGCAAAGCGGGCACTTCCTTGGCACACCGCTCGGTCGCATGCGGGCAGCGCTTGTGAAATGCGCACCCATCCGGCGGGTTGAGCGGGTTGGGCAATTCCCCGGCAATGCGGATCTTCGGCTTCAGCGGGTCCGGGTGGATGGCCGGCGTCGCCGACAGCAACGCCTGGGTATAGGGGTGCAACGGTTTCTCGTAGATATCCTCTTTAGGCCCCATCTCCACCGGTCGCCCCAGGTACATCACCAGCACCTGATCGGCCACATGCCGCACCACCGCCAGGTTGTGCGAGATGAACACGTAGGCAGTGTTGAATTCCTTCTGCAAGTCCATGAACAGGTTCAGTACCTGCGCCTGGATCGACACGTCCAGTGCCGACGTTGGCTCGTCCGCCACCAGCACTTTTGGCTGCAGCATCATCGCCCGGGCCAAGGCGATACGCTGGCGCTGGCCACCCGAGAACATGTGCGGGTAGCGCTGGTAGTGCTCGGGGCGCAGGCCCACCTGCTCCATCATCTTCTGCACTTTGTCGCGCCGCTCGGCCTTGCTCAGTGACGTGTTGATCAGCAGGGGCTCGGCCAGCTGGTCGCCAATCTTCTGCCGTGGGTTGAGCGAAGCGTAGGGGCTCTGGAACACCATCTGCACGTCGCGGCGCAGTTGCTTGCGCTCAGCCTTGCTGGCGCCTTTCACCTCGGTGCCGGCGATTTGCAGCGAGCCGGAAGACGGCTCTTCGATCAAGGTCAGTGCCCGGGCCAGGGTCGATTTGCCACAGCCGGACTCGCCAACCACGGCCAGGGTCTTGCCGGCTTCCAGCTCGAACGACACACCATTCAGCGCACGGACCAACGCATGGCCTTTGAACAGCCCGCGGGAGACTTCGTAATGCCGGGTCAGCTCCCGGGCGGATAGAACGACGGTCATTACGCCACCTCCTGGTTCAGCGGGTAGAAGCAGCGCACCAGGCTGTGAACCTGGGGATCAAGGGGCGGGCGTTGGTGACGGCAGTTGTCCTGCACATAGGGGCAGCGCGGCGACAACAGGCAGCCGACAGGGCGGTCGTAACGGCCGGGGACGATGCCGGGCAGGGTGGCCAGGCGTTCGGCGCCGATGCTGTGCTCGGGGATCGCCGCCAGCAAGGCTTCGCTGTAAGGGTGGGCGGGTACGTCGAACAGCTCCGGCACCTGGCCTACCTCCACCGCCTGGCCGGCGTACATCACGCACACGCGCCTGGCCGTTTCGGCGACCACGGCGAGGTCGTGGGTGATCAGAATGAGCGCCATGTTGCGCTCCTTCTGCAGGTTGACCAGCAATTCCATGATCTGCGCCTGGATGGTTACGTCCAGTGCGGTGGTTGGTTCGTCGGCGATCAGCAGCTTGGGCTCGCCGGCAATGGCCATGGCAATCGCCACACGTTGGCTCATACCGCCGGACAGCTGGTGCGGGTAGGCATCCAGGCGGCTTTCCGCAGCCGGGATCTCGACTTTTTTCAGCAGCTCCAGGGCACGCTGGCGCGCGGCCTTGCCCTTCAGGCCCAGGTGCTGGCGCAGCACTTCCTCGATCTGGTAGCCCACGGTGTAGCTGGGGTTGAGCGCGGTCATCGGGTCCTGGAAGACCATGGCGATGTCCTTGCCTACCACCTTGCGCCGCTGGCGGCCGCTGAGCTTGAGCATGTCGGTGCCGTCGAAGGTGAGGGCGTCGGCGGTGATGCTCCCGGGGGCGTCGATCAGGCCCATCAAGGCCATCATGGTGACCGATTTACCCGAGCCGGATTCGCCGACGATCGCCAGGATTTCGCCGGCTTCTACCGTCAGGTCCAGGCCGTCGACCACCGGTACCGCCGTGGCGTCGCCGAAGCGCACGTTCAGGTTGTTGATCTGCAACAGTGACATGGCGTTCTCCTCAGGCGGCGTTCTTGAGTTTCGGGTCCAGCGCATCGCGCAGGCCGTCGCCCATCAGGTTGATTGCCAGCACACTGAGCAGAATGGTCAGGCCAGGCAGGCTCACCACCCACCAGGCGCGCTCGATGTAGTCACGGGCCGAAGCCAGCATGGTGCCCCACTCCGGGGTTGGCGGCTGTACACCGAGGCCGAGGAAACCCAGGGCGGCCGCGTCGAGGATCGCCGAGGAGAAGCTGAGGGTTGCCTGCACGATCAGCGGTGCCATGCAGTTGGGCAGCACGGTGACGAACATCAGCCGTGGTAGCCCGGCACCGGCCAGGCGTGCTGCGGTCACGTAGTCGCGGTTCAGCTCGCCCATCACGGCGGCGCGGGTCAGGCGCACGTAGGAGGGCAGGGAAACGATGGCAATGGCAATGACGGTGTTGATCAGGCCTGGGCCGAGGATGGCAACGATGGCCACCGCCAGCAGCAGCGAGGGCAGGGCCAGCATCACGTCCATCAGGCGCATGATCGACGGGCCGAGCAATTGCGGGAAAAAGCCGGCCAGCAGGCCCAGCAGGATGCCCGGGATCAGCGATATCACCACTGACGACAAGCCGATCAGTAGCGACAGCCGCGCGCCCTGGATCAAGCGCGAAAGCAGGTCGCGGCCCAGCTCGTCAGTGCCGAGGATGAATTGCCAGGTGCCGCCCTCCAGCCACACGGGCGGTGTCAGCAGGAAGTCGCGGTACTGCTCGCTGGGGTCATGCGGGGCGACCCACGGTGCAAACAGCGCACAGAACACCACCAGGCACATGAAGGCCAGGCCCATCACAGCGCCTTTGTTGCGCGCGAAGGCTTGCCAGAATTCTTTGTAGGGCGAGGGGTAGAGCAGGCTCTGGTCCACCGGGCTGGCCGGCGACACGGGTTTGGGAATCGGGCTAGTCATGGCAAGGGCCTCAGCGCTGATGACGGATGCGTGGGTTGGCCAGGCCGTAGAGAATGTCCACGACGAAGTTGACCAGGATCACCAGGCAGGCGATCAACAGGATGCCGTTCTGGACCACGGGGTAGTCACGGGCGCCGATGGCTTCGATCAGCCATTTGCCGATGCCCGGCCAGGAAAAGATGGTTTCGGTCAGCACCGCGCCGGCCAGCAATGTGCCGACCTGCAGGCCGAACACGGTCAGCACCGGGATCAAGGCATTGCGCAGGCCATGCACGAACACCACGCGCGCTGGCGACAGGCCTTTGGCGCGGGCGGTGCGGATGTAGTCTTCGCGCAATACTTCGAGCATCGACGAGCGGGTCATGCGGGCGATGACCGCCAGCGGGATGGTGCCGAGCACGATGGCTGGCAATATCAGGTGCATCACCGCGTCCTTGAACGCGCCTTCTTCGTCGCTGAGCAGCGTGTCGATAAGCATGAAGCCGGTTTTCGGCTCGATGTCGTAGAGCAGGTCGATGCGCCCGGACACCGGGGTCCAGCCCAGGCTCACCGAGAAGAACATGATCAGGATCAGGCCCCACCAGAAGATCGGCATCGAGTAGCCGGCCAGGGAAATACCCATCACCCCATGGTCGAACAGCGAACCGCGCTTGAGCGCGGCGATCACCCCGGCCAGCAGGCCGACGATGCCGGCGAACAGCAGGGCGGCGAAGGCCAGTTCCAGGGTGGCCGGGAACAAGGTGAGAAACTCGCTCCACACGCTTTCGCGGGTACGCAGCGATTCACCCAGGTCACCTTGGGCGAGCTTGCCCACGTAGTCCAGGTACTGGACCGGCAGTGGTTTGTTCAGGCCCAGGCGCTCCATGGCCTGGGCGTGCATTTCGGGGTCGACCCTGCGCTCGCCCATCATCACTTCCACCGGGTCGCCGGGGATCAGGCGTATGAGCGCGAAGGTCAGCAAGGTGATGCCGAAAAAGGTCGGTATCAACAGGCCCAGGCGCCGGGCAATAAAGCTCAACATTGTCGGGTTACCTCTTCAGACCGTGCAGCCAGTAGCACGCCACGGCAGTGCCGCCGGTCCCCGTGTGGGTTGCCGGCGGTCGTTGTTGTTCTACTTCACCTTGGTGGTGGCGAAGTTATTTTTGGTCAGAGGGCTGATCACGTAGCCCTCCACGTTGTCACGCATGGCCACGAACACCTTGGGGTGGGCCATGCTGATCCAGGGTTGGTCGTCATCGTACACCTTCAATGCCTCGCTATAGAGCCTTGCACGTTCCTCGTCATTGATCACTTCGCGGGCGCGGGTGATCAGCTCCTGGAATTTCGGGTTGCACCAGCGGGCGTAGTTTTCGCCATTCTTCGCCGCTTCGCAGCTCAGCAGCGGGGTGAGGAAGTTATCGGGGTCGCCGTTGTCGCCGGCCCAGCCGACGGACACCAGGTCGGCTTCGCCATTTTTCGCACGGCGTAGCATTTCGGCCCACTCCATCACCCGAATGTTCAGCTTCAGGCCGATCTGCTTCAGGTCGGCTTGCAGCATCTCGGCGGACAAGCGCGGATTAGGGTTGGTCATGCCGCCACCGTTGCGGGTGAACAGTGTGATGACGGTACCCTCCGGTACGCCAGCTTCCTTGAGCAGGGTGCGCGCCTTGTCGAGGTCTCGTGGCGGGTTCTTGTTGCTGGTGTTGTAACCGATGATGGTTGGTGGGTAAGGGTTCACGCCGACCAGCGCATTGCCTTTGCCAAAAAGCTGGTCAACGTGGGCCTGGCGGTCGAAGGCCATATTGATGGCTTTGCGTACGCGCACATCGCTGAGGTATTTGTGCTCGGTATTCATGGCGATGTAGCCCGTGACCAGCGCTTCGGTCTCGGCCAGTTTGAGCTTGGGGTCGGCCTTGATCGAAGGTACATCTTCCGGCTTGGGGTATAGCGCGACCTGGCATTCATTGGCGCGCAACTTCTGCAAGCGAACGTTGCTGTCGGTTGCGATGGCGAAAATCAGGGCATCGGCCGGCGGCTTGCCGCGGAAGTAGTCCGGGTTGGGTTTGAAGCGGACCTGGGCGTCCTTGTTGTAACGCTGGAAGATGAACGGGCCGGTGCCGATCGGCTTGCTGTTCAGCTCGGCGGTTTTACCAGCCTTGAGCAACTGGTCGCCGTATTCGGCGGAATAGATCGACGTGAAGCCCATGGCCATGTCGCGCAGGAACGGTGCTTCGGCCCGGGTGAGGGTGATCACCACGGTGTGGTCGTCGGTCTTGTCCACCGACTTGAGCAGGCGCTTGAAGGCCATGCTTTCGAAATACGGGTAACCGACACTGGTCTTGTCATGCCAAGGGTGCGCAGGGTCGAGCTGACGGCGCAGGCTCCATAGCACATCGTCGGCGTTGAACGTGCGCGTGGGGGTGAAGTAGTCGGTGCTGTGGAATTTGACGCCCTGACGCAAATGGAAGGTGTAGGTCAGGCCGTCTGGGGAAATGTCCCAGCGTTCGGCCAGGGCCGGCTCGATGTCGGTGGTACCTGGCTTGAAGTCGACCAGGCGGTTGAACAGCGTTTCGGCGGTGGCATCGAACGTGACGCCGGTGGTGTACTGCACAACGTCGAACCCTTCCGGGCTGGCCTCGGTGCACACCACCAGCGGTTTGGCCGCCAGCTGCGTGGCGCTGCTCAGCACCAGCGCGGCCAGGGCAAGGCGTAACGGTATCGATTTGATGAAAGCGCTCTGCATGGGTCACAGACTCCCGGCTTGCATTGATTCCAGCGTAGCTGCCACGGCCCGCAGCGAAACGGGCCGTGGCGCCAGCGGTCAGAGAATGTTGAACGGAATGGTGGTCACCACCCGGAACTCGTCGAGGCTGCCGTCACCTTGTGCCTTGCTGGCGCGGTGCGCGGTATAGGTGGCGCGGATGCTGGTGTCTTTCAGCGGCCCGCTTTGCACCGCATAGCTGGTGCCGATGCCCCACTCGTAGTGGTTTTCGCCGTCCAGGCCATTCACGTCGTAGGCCGTGCCACGGTAATGGGTACCGTCGATACCCCAGCCACGGGCGTTGTACAGGTTGAACTTCAGCCCCGGCACGCCGTAGGGCGCCATGTTCAGTACGTAGGAGATCTTCAGCGATTTTTCGTTGGGGCCGTTGAAGTCCGACAGCAGCGAGTTGGCCAGGTAGATGCCGTTGGTCTCGTGCAGGTAGTCGAAGTACTCGTTGCCGTTGACCTGCTGCCAGGAGGCACCGAGGGTGTGGGCCTGGTGGGTCAGGTCGAGCGACAGGCTGTAGACGTCGTTGTCGATCTTGCCCATTTTCTGGCTGCCGGCGTCTACGGTCTTGTAGTAGTTCAGGCCGGTGCTCAGGCTGAGTACCGCGCTGTCGCCCAGCATGTGGTTGGCGCCGAAGTAGTACTGGTTCCAGAAGTCGTCGACCTTGGTGGCGTACAGGCTGGTGCTCAGGCTCTTGAACGGCTGGTAGTTGATGCCAGCGGTACTGGCGCGGTCGGTTTCCACGCCGGTGGCGCTGTATTCGCTGCGGAATTTGCTGAGGCTTTGCTCGGTACGTGGCGAGACGCGGTCGAAGGTGCCCGCGTCGAAGCTGAGGTTGTCGAACTCGGCGCTGTGCAGGAACGCACCCTGGAAGCTCGACGGCAGGGCGCGGTTGCCGATGTAGGCGATCATCGGCGTGTCCACCGACTGACGGCCGAGGGTAAGGGTGGTGTTGGATACGCGCGCCTTGATATTGCCCAGGCCCAGCTTGCTCCACTGGCCGATGGGGTCGCCATCGCTGTGGGTGAGCGTGCGGTTGTTGGGGCCGGCGACGGCCTGGCGGCTCTGTTGCAGGGCGATGGCGTTGTAGCCGGCGGCCTCGACGGCAATGCCCACGGTGCCCTGGGTGAAGCCGGAGCTGTAGTTGAGGATGGTGCCCTGCAGCCAGTTTTCGCGGCTGTGGGTGGCGTGGCGAGTGCCATCGTTCTTGTAGTAGCGCCACAGCGGGGCGCGGGCGGCGCGCTCGCGGGCGTACCAGTTGCGGGTGGTGCCGGACAGGCTCTGGCCGTCGATGAAGCCGCTGGCTTGTGCCTGCTCGCTGCTGGCTTTGAGGGTGAGTGGAATGTATTCCTGGCTTTGCGGGTCGGCCTGGGCCACGGTGGATAAGGCACTGATGGATAAAGCCAGTGCGGTCAAGGTGAATACTCTCAAGGTTGAAGCTCCCATTCTTTTCTAGTTATTGCCGGCCTTGTGGGCCGGATGGTTGTTGCGGTGTTGCCAGGGTTGCCGCGGGATCGCCGGGCTAAAATCGGGGTGTTGTGTTGCCTGTACTGGCCCAATCGCCGGCAAGCCGGCTCCCACTGGGATCTGTGCAGATTCCTGGCTTGGGGATAACGCTGTGGGAGCGGGTTTACCCGCGAAGAGGCCCTTGAGGGCTACAAATCAGTCCACACTCACACCGGAAAAATCATTGCGCCCAAACGGGCTGACCTTGAACTGGGAAACCTTGACGCTGAGCGGTTGGTTAACCGTGGAATGCGCCACCGGGGTAATCGGCACCTGTTGCTTCAGCCGCTGCTGGGCCTGCTGGTACAGGGCGGTGCGCTGGGTGCGGTCGGTAACCTGCTTGGCTTGCTTGACCAGGCTGTCGTACTGCGGGTCGCACCACAGCGAGTAGTTGTTGCTGCCGATGGCATCGCAGCTGTAGAGGGTGCCCAGCCAGTTGTCCGGGTCGCCGTTGTCACCGGTCCAGCCGATCAGGGCGATGTCGTGCTCGCCGCTTTTCATGCGCTTGATGTACTCGCCCCATTCATAGCTGACGATGCGCACCTTGAACCCGAGCTTGCTCCAGTCGGCCTGGAGCATTTCAGCCATCAGCTTGGCGTTGGGGTTGTACGGACGCTGTACGGGCATGGCCCACAGGGTGACTTCGGTGCCAGGCTTGACCCCGGCCTGCTGGAGCAGCTGTTTGGCCTTTTCCGGGGCGTAGGGGGCGTCCTTGAGGCTTTCGTCATAGGACCACTGGGTGGGCGGCATGGCGTTGACCGCCCGTTGGCCGGAGTCCTGATACACCGCCTGGATGATGGCTGTCTTGTTCACCGCCATGTCCATCGCCTGGCGTACTTCCACGCGGTCGAATGGCGGGTGCTGGGTGTTGTAGGCGATGTAGCCGAGGTTGAAGCCTGGCTGCTGCAGCACCTGCAGCTTGCTGTCGGCCTTGAGTGCCGGCAGGTCGGCCGGGCGTGGGTGCAGGGTGACCTGGCATTCGTTGCGGCGCAGCTTCTGGATACGCACAGAGGGGTCGATGTTGATCGAGAACACCAGGTTGTCGATCTTCACTTCATTCGGTGCCCAGTAATCCTTGTTGCCCTTGAAGCGTATCTGCGAATCCTTCTGGTAACGCTGGAACACGAACGGCCCGGTGCCGATGGGCCAATGGTTGATGTCACTGGGGCGGCCGCTGGCCATTAGCTGGTTGGCGTATTCGGCAGAGAGGATGGAGGCGAAACTCATGGCCAGGTTCTGGATGAACGCGGCATCGACCGTGTTCAGGGTGAATGCCACGGTCATCGGGTCGATTTTCTCGACGCGGGCGATGTTCTTGTCCAGGCCCATGCTGATGAAATAGGGAAATTCGGCGGGGTAGGCCTTGCGGAACGGATGGCCCTTGTCGAGCATGCGATTGAACGTGAACAGCACGTCGTCGGCGTTGAAGTCACGGCTCGGGGTAAAGGCCTTGTTGCTGTGGAACTTCACCCCTTCGCGCAGGTGGAAGGTGTACTGCAGGCCATCGTCCGATACCTCCCAGCGCGTCGCCAGGGCAGGGTGTACGGCGGTGCCGCCGCGCTCGAACTCCACCAGGCGGTTGTAGATCGGTTCGGCGGCGTCGTTGTCGGTGGCGGTGGTGTACTGGGCCGTGTCGAAACCGGCAGGGCTGCCTTCGGAGCAGAACACCAGGCTGTTGGCCAGCGAGGCAGGGGATTGGCTGATCAGGCCCAGGGTCAACAGGGCTGACAGGCAGGTAGCGTGGCGCATGGCGAATCCTTTTTCGTCTGTTTGCACCGCCTCGGGTACGAATGGCGGCAACAGTTCACCCAACCCGCGGCGGGTAGCCACAGGACGACATGAAGAGGTGATGGGGGAAGGCACCCGCTATTGCGCGGGTGCCGCAGTTACCCTATTTGTCCACGCTGACGCCGTAGAAGGAGTTCAGCGCAAACGGGCTGATCTTGAAGTCCTTCACCTTGGCGCTCATGGGCTGGTACACGGTGGAGTGGGCGATCGGGGTGATCGGCACCTGCTCCTTGAGGATGTGCTGTGCCTTCTGGTACAGCTCGGTGCGCTTGGCCTGATCGGAGGTGGCCTTGGCCTGCTTGATCAGGTCGTCGTAGGGCTTGTAGCACCATTTGGAGAAGTTGTTGCCATCGACCGCATCGCAGCCGTAGAGGGTGCCCAGCCAGTTGTCCGGGTCGCCGTTGTCGCCGCTCCAGCCAATCAGCATGGCGCCCTGTTCGCCGCCTTTGGAGCGTTTGATGTATTCGCCCCATTCGTAGCTGACGATTTTCGCCTTGATACCGATCTTGGCCCAGTCGGACTGGAGCATTTCGGCCATCAGCTTGGCATTGGGGTTGTACGGGCGTTGCACGGGCATGGCCCACAGGGTGATTTCGGTGCCTTCCTTGATGCCGGCTTCCTTGAGCAACTGCTTGGCCTTCTCGGGGTCGTATGGCGCATCCTTGATGCTGTCGTCATACGACCACTGGGTTGGTGGCATGGCGTTGACGGCCAACTGGCCGGCGCCCTGATAGACCGACTCGATGATCTTCTTCTTGTCCACCGCCATGTCCAGCGCCTGGCGCACTTTCAGCTGGGCCATCGGGTTGGCCTCATTACTGCCCTTGATCTTGTCCATCACGTTGTAGGCGATGTAGCCAAGGTTGAAGCCGGCCTGCTGTGGCATCTGCAGGTTCTTGTCGGCCTTTAGCGGCTCGATGTCAGCCGGGCGGGGGAACAGGGTGACCTGGCACTCGTTCTTCTTCAGCTTCTGCATGCGCACCGAGGCATCGGTGGTGATGGCGAAGATCAGGTTGTCGATCTTCACGTCATCGGGTTGCCAGTAGTCCTTGTTGCCCTTGAAGCGGATCTGCGCGTCTTTCTGATACTTGCTGAACACGAACGGGCCGGTACCGATCGGCTTCTGGTTGATGTCGGCCGCCTTGCCGTTTTTCAGCAACTGGTCGGCGTATTCGGCGGACTGGATGGAGGCGAAGCTCATGGCCAGGTTCTGGATGAACGCGGCGTCGACTTCGTTGAGGGTGAACTTCACCGTGTGCTCGTCGAGTTTCTCCACCTTGGCGATGTTCTTGTCCATGCCCATGTCGGTGAAGTACGGAAACTCGGTGGGGTAGGCCTTGCGGAACGGGTGGTCCTTGTCGAGCATGCGGTTGAAGGTGAACAGCACGTCGTCGGCGTTGAAGGGGCGGGAGGGCTTGAAGTAGTCGGTGGTGTGGAACTTGACGCCTTCACGCAGGTGGAAGGTGTAGGTCTTGCCATCGTTCGACACTTCCCACTTGGTCGCCAGGCCCGGGATGACTGCTGTACCGCCGCGTTCGAACTGGGTCAGGCGGTTGAACATGGTCTCGGCCGAGGCGTCGAAGTCGGTCCCGGTGGTGTACTGCCCCGGGTCGAAACCGGCCGGGCTGCCTTCGGAGCAGAACACCAGGTTGGACGCGGCAAGCGCCGACGGTGCGCCGGTGAGCAAGCCTGCACCCAGCAGGAACGGAATGACTGCGTGTTTGAGCATGGTGGCCTCATTGTTGTCATTTTTCGGATGAGGTGGCCTCGTGAGCCGACCTGCGGATACTTATGCAGGGGATGTTCCCAATGCAACAGGTAGAAGGATAGTTGGCGCCAGAAAGGTGGTACGACCGTACATGTATGTCGCATCGGTATAACTTTCGGAGAAGTTAAACGTTTGCGCAGGCAAAATGATGGCATTTTGCAGGATGTTTCGAGGCGGGATTAAATGTAGGAAGCACCGTTGTAGTGCGTAGGAAAGGTCTGAAAAGCAGCTATAAGTGGCAAGCTTCAAGCTGCAAGGCAAAGCAGACGGTGTTCACGGTCCACTTGTAGCTTGCTGCTTGAAGCTTGTGGCTGTCAGGGCATCTGCACTTCGATCAGGCCATCGGCATTCATGCTCACTTCACTGGTACCCGCCTCGATATCCGGCGCTGGCGCCGCCTCGTCAGCGCCCATGGCCTTCATCGCCATCGGTGCGCTACGCAAATACGGGCGCGGGTAGCCGCTGCTGTTGAGGTTCAGGCTGACCACTTTGTAGCCCTTGCCGCCCAGCGCCTCGGTGGCCAGTTGCGCACGCGCCTTGAAGGCATCGACCGCGTCCTTGAGCAGTGCATCCTCGCTGGCCTTGCGTGTGGCCGGGGCAATGGAGAAGTCCATGCCGCCCATTTTCAGTTCTTGAAGCAGGTCGGCGGTAAGCTGGGACAGGGCCGGGAAGTTGGCGCTTTCCAGGCGCAGCTCGGCGCGCTCGCGCCAGCCGGTGATCTTCTGGCCCTTGCTGTCATAGACCGGGTAGCTGTTGCGGCTGCCCTGGCTGATCTTCACGTCCTTGACCTGGCGCGACTGCTGCACGGCCTTGTTCATGGTTTCGGTGATCTGCTTGGCGAGCTTGCCCGGGTCGGTGTTCTGCGCTTCGCTGTACAGGGTCACGACCATCAGGTCACGCGCCACTTCCTTGCTGACTTCGGCACGCAGCGATACCTGGTTGTAACGCGGTTCATCGGCAGCCAGCACCGGCAGGCTGGCGAGCAGGCCGCAAGACAGGACAAGGGCGGCGCCGCGACGAGGGATTTGCATGTGGTACTCCTTGGCAATAAAAGGCGTGGGGTCTGGTCATCCATTCCACGCATGGCCCATCTGACCGGCAACAGTGTAGTGGGTTCAAAAGTGCCATCATGAACCTGTGACAAAGTGTGGCGCTTTGCCGCATCGCTGCAGCGAGGCGCCCGGCTTCGGTATACTCCAGCCGATTTTTCTGGAGCACTCATCAGGAGAGCTCATGCTCGCCGCCGTACAACCGCTGTCTGCTACCCGCCAGAACCTCTGGCGCCTGACCGTCATTCGGGTCCTGGTCCTGGCTGCCCAGGCAGGCTCCGTGGGCGTTGCCTACTGGACCGAACTGCTGCCTTTGCCTTGGCTGTCGCTGGCTGGCACCTTGGCCTTGTCCTCGCTGCTGTGCGCCTTCACGGCCCTGCGCCTGCGACTGTCGCTGCCTGTCACCGAAATGGAATATGCCCTGCAACTGGCCTGTGACCTGCTGATCCACAGTGCCTTGCTGTATTACTCCGGTGGCTCGACCAACCCGTTCGTGTCGTATTACCTGGTACCGCTGGCGATTGCTGCGGTGACCTTGCCGTGGCTGTATTCGCTGATTCTTTCGGGCATTGCCCTGACGGCCTACAGCCTGCTGCTGGTGCAGTTCTACCCACTCGAAGGCCTGCCGATGGCGCGGGACAAGATGCAGGTGTACGGCATGTGGCTCAGTATTGCCCTGGCCGCAGCGGTGATCACCTTCTTTGCTGCGCGCATGGCCGAAGAGCTGCGCCGCCAGGAGCAGCTGCGTTCCGAGCGGCGTGAAGAAAGCCTGCGTGACGAGCAGTTGCTGGCCGTGGCCACCCAGGCCGCCGGTGCCGCACATGAGCTGGGCACGCCGCTGGCGACCATGAGCGTGCTGATAAACGAAATGCGCCAGGACCACACTGACCCACTGTTGCAGGAAGACCTGCAGATCCTTCAAGACCAGGTAAAGCTGTGCAAAGAGACGTTGCAGCAGCTGGTGCGCGCCGCCGAAGCCAACCGCCGCCTGGCGATCGTGGAGCAGGACGTGACCGCCTGGCTGGACGAGGCGCTGAACCGCTGGCACCTGATGCGCCCGGAAGCCAGTTACCGCTTCCAGCGCCTGCGCGACGGCAAAGTGCCGCGCCTGACTCCGCCACCGGACCTGACCCAGGCGTTGCTGAACCTGTTGAACAATGCCGCCGATGCCTGCCCCGATGATCTGGAGGTGCGCCTGGACTGGGACGCCCACGACATCGTCATCAGCATCCGCGACCACGGCCCGGGCGTGCCGCCGGCCATTGCCGAAGCCATCGGCAAACCCTTCATTACCACCAAAGGCAAAGGCTTCGGCCTTGGCCTGTTCTTGAGCAAGGCCAGCGTGACCCGTGCGGGCGGTTCGGTGAAACTCTATAGTCATGAACAGGGTGGCACCCTGACCGAACTGCGCCTGCCCTATGGCAAGCGAGGAGATGAATGATGAGCGAAGAAAACCAGGTCGAAAGCGAAGAGCTGCCGCACCTGCTGCTGGTGGATGACGATGCCACCTTCACCCGGGTCATGGCCCGGGCCATGAGCCGCCGCGGTTTCCGCGTGAGCACTGCCAGTTCTGCCGAGGAGGGCTTGATCCTGGCCCAGCAGGACCTGCCGGACTACGCCACGCTGGACCTGAAGATGGACGGCGACTCGGGCCTGGTGCTGCTGCCCAAGCTGCTGGAGCTGGACCCGGAAATGCGCGTGGTGATCCTGACCGGGTACTCGAGCATTGCCACGGCGGTGGAGGCGGTGAAGCGTGGCGCCTGCAACTACCTGTGCAAGCCGGCCGATGCCGATGACGTGCTGGCGGCGCTGCTGTCGGAGCACACCGACCTGGATACCCTGGTGCCGGAAAACCCGATGTCGGTCGACCGCCTGCAGTGGGAGCACATCCAGCGCGTGTTGAATGAGCACGAGGGCAACATCTCGGCCACTGCACGGGCGCTGGGCATGCACCGGCGGACCTTGCAGCGCAAACTGCAGAAGCGCCCGGTTCGGCGCTGAATCTGCGTCGGCCTCTTCGCGGGCTTGCCCCGCGAAGAGGCCGGCACTGACAGAAATTTCTCTATAACACCCCGCGATCCCCGCAAATCCCAGCCGTTGGCGTATCATTAGCCCCCTAACGGCAACCCCCTCCAGGATCGCTTGCGCATGCTCGCCCTTCTTATCCAGACGCTGAACATCACGGCACCGGTCTTCGCCATGCTGTTCATGGGCGTACTGCTCAAACGCATCCATCTGATCGATGACAACTTCAACCGCGTCGCCTCGCAACTGGTGTTCAACGTCTGCATGCCGGCGCTGCTGTTCCTCGGCATCTACCACGCCGACCTGGCCTCTGCGGTAAAACCGGGTGTCATCCTCTACTTCATCGTCGCCACCCTGGTCGGTTTCGCCATCGCCTGGGGCCTGGCCATCTGGCGCAGCCCGCTGGCAGAGCGGGGCATCTATACCCAGGGCGCGTTTCGCGGCAACAACGGCGTGATCGGCCTGGCCTTGGCCGCCAGCCTGTACGGTGACTATGGTATTTCCTTGGGGGCGGTGCTCGCCGGCCTGGTCATCCTCATGTACAACTCGCTGTCGGCAGTGGTACTGGCGGTGTACAGCCCGGACCTCAAGTCCGACCCGTGGAGCATCTGCAAGAGCATTTTCAGCAACCCGTTGATCATCAGCGTATTGGTAGCCACGCCCATGGCTTACGGTCAGGTGCCGCTGCCCAACTGGCTGTTGACCTCGGGCGACTACCTGGCGCAGATGACCCTGCCGCTGGCGCTCATCTGCATTGGCGGCACACTGTCGCTGGCGGCGTTGCGCGACAGTGGCAGGCTGGCCATCGATGCCAGCCTGGTGAAGATGGTCTGGCTGCCACTGCTCGGTACCCTCGGTGCATGGTTGTGCGGTTTCCGGGGGGCGGAGCTGGGTATCCTGTTCCTGTACATCGGCAGCCCGACCGCAGCCGCCAGCTATGTGATGGCGCGAGCGGCCAATGGTAACCATGAGCTGGCAGCGTCGATCATCGTGATTACCACGCTAATGGCGGCGATCACCACCAATATCGGCATTTTCATCTTGCAGTGGGGCGGATGGATCTAGATCCTTGACTGCAAACAACACAAAAACACAGCCTCACTGAGCTAAAGGACACTTCATGCAAGACCAGAGCACGCCCGAGCGGTTACAGCGCGGGCTGAAGAATCGCCATATCCAGTTGATCGCGCTGGGCGGGGCCATCGGCACCGGTTTGTTCCTGGGCATCGCCCAGACCATCCAGCTGGCAGGCCCTTCCGTACTGCTGGGCTATGCCATCGCTGGCCTGATGGCTTTCCTGATCATGCGCCAGTTGGGCGAAATGGTGGTGGAAGAGCCGGTCGCCGGCAGCTTCAGCCACTTCGCCCACCAGTACTGGAGCGAGTTCGCCGGCTTCGTGTCGGGCTGGAATTACTGGGTGGTGTACGTGCTGGTCGGCATGGCCGAGCTGACTGCGGTGGGTATCTACGTGCAGTACTGGTGGCCAGAGTTCCCGACCTGGGCCACGGCAGCGATCTTCTTCGTGGTGATCAACCTCATCAACCTGACCCAGGTAAAGGTCTACGGCGAGATGGAGTTCTGGTTCGCCCTGGTCAAGGTGGTCGCCATCGTCAGCATGATCGGCTTTGGCGCCTGGCTGCTGAGCAGCGGCCATGGCGGCCCGGATGCCAGCGTGGCCAACCTGTGGCAATACGGCGGCTTCTTCCCTAACGGTGTCACTGGCCTGGTGATGGCGCTGGCGGTGATCATGTTCTCGTTCGGTGGCCTGGAGCTAGTGGGTATCACCGCTGCCGAGGCTGACAACCCTCGCCAGAGCATTCCCAAGGCCACCAACCAGGTGGTTTACCGCATCCTGATCTTCTACATCGGTGCCCTGGCGGTGCTGCTGTCGCTGTACCCGTGGCAGAAGGTCGTGCAGGGCGGCAGCCCGTTCGTGATGATCTTCCACGAGCTGGACAGCGACCTGGTAGCGACCATCCTCAACATCGTGGTGCTGACGGCCGCGCTGTCGGTGTACAACAGCTGTGTGTATGCCAACAGCCGCATGCTGTTCGGCCTGGCCAGCCAGGGTGACGCGCCGCGTCAATTGCTGAAAGTGAGCCGCAGCGGCGTGCCGCTGACTGCATTGGGTGTGTCGGCCTTTGCGACCGGCTTGTGCGTGGTGATCAACTACCTGATGCCGGGTGAGGCCTTTGGCTTGCTGATGGCCCTGGCGGTGTCGGCATTGGTCATTAACTGGGCGAGCATCAGTATTACCCACCTGAAATTCCGCAAGGCCAAGCTGGCCGCCGGCATTACCCCGTTCTACAAGAGCTGGGGGCACCCGGTGACCAACTACCTGTGCCTGGCGTTCATCGTGCTGATTCTGGTGGTGATGTACCTGACGCCGCCGATCCGCATCTCGGTGATGCTGATCCCGGGGTGGATCCTGGTGCTGTGGGTGGCCTTCAAGATGAAGAAGGCTCGCCAAGCCAAGTAAGACAGTGCCGGCCTCTTGGCGGGTTTGCCCGCGAAGAGGCCGGTACAGGCAACTACTGATAGCTGTCGATCACTTCCTGTGCCGCCCTGAAGGCATCAATCGCCGCCGGTACTCCCGCATACACTGCGCAATGCAGCAATGCCTCGCGAATCTCCTCCACCGTACAGCCATTGTTCAATGCCCCGCGCACATGCCCCTTGAGCTCTTGCGGGCACTTGAGTGCCGTCAACGTGGCCAGGGTAATCAGGCTGCGGGTCTTCAGTGGTAGCCCCTCGCGGGCCCATACGCTGCCCCAGGCATGTTCATTGACAAAGTCCTGTAGCGGCTGGGTAAAGTCGGTGGCATTGCCCAGTGCGCGGTCGACGAATGCATCGCCCATTACCTGGCGGCGAATCTGTTCGCCGGTCTTGTTGCTATCAGCCATGTTGTTTTCCTTAGTGTTGGCGGCGCCAGGCGCGCACGGTGGTGAACAGCAACACCATGGCGAGCACCGGCAGTACATAGAACAGCATCAAATGCTCAAGACGACCAGCCAGCGGCATCCCCATGGTAAAGGCCGCTACGTGCAGGCCATACGCCAGGTACAGGCAAAGGAATACCAGGCCTTCGGCGCGGGTGACGCGATAGCCGGAATAAAACACCGGCAGGCTCAGTGCTGCAACGCCGAGCATCACCGGCAGGTCGAAAGACAACGCGTTGGGTGAGATCGACAGCGGCTCGGGCGTGACGAGTGCGGTCAGGCCCAATACAGCCAGCAGGTTGAACAGGTTGCTGCCGATCACCGTACCCACGGCGATTTCCCGTTCGCCGCGCAGGGCGGCAATCAGCGCGGCGGCCAGTTCAGGCAGGGAGGTGCAGATGGCGACGACGGTAAGGCCAATGATGCGCTCGGACAGGCCCAGGTCGGTGGCAACCTCCACAGCGGCCTCCAGCAGCAGGTGGCCCGCCAGGCTCAGCAAGCCAAGGCCGGCCAGCACCTGCAGCAGCGTGCCGGACCAGAAGCGCCCGGCACCGGTTTTTGCGCTGTCCGGGGCAGGGTAGGTACGGGCATAGTGGCGCGACTGGTGCCAGAGCATCGCCAGGTAACCGCTCAGGCCCAGCAGCAACAGCCCCCCTTCAACCCGGCCCAGGTGGCCGTTGGCAGACAGCGCATAGACCAGGCCGCTGGCGATGATCATCAGCGGAATGTCCAGGCGCACCAGTTGGCGCGACACGCGCAGGGGAATGATCAGCGCGGCCAGGCCAAGAATGACCAGCACGTTGAAGATATTGCTGCCGATTACGCTGCCCACCGCCACGTCCGGCGCGCCCTGGTAGGCAGCCTGCAGGCTTACGGTAAGTTGTGGCGCGGTACTGCCGAAGGCCACCAGGCTCAGGCCGATGATCAGCGGGCGTACGTGAAGGCGCTGGGCCAGGCGCAGCGCTGCGCGCACCAGCAACTCGGCGCCGCCCACCAGCAACAGCAGGGCGATGCCCAGTTGCAGGAGGCTGAAGGTGGGAAGGGTGGCCAGGTCGAAAATGGTCGGACTCCTGTCGCGTCAGTCGCTAAGCCCTTGTACTCGCACGCGCGCTGTTCCGCTACGGAGCATGCCGATTTTTTCTGCGGCGGCGCGTGACAGGTCGATCAGCCGGCCGCGGGTATGTGGGCCACGGTCGTTGATGCGTACCACCACACTGCGCTGGTTGGCCATGTTGGTCACCAGTACGCGGGTGCCGAAAGGCAGGCTGCGGTGGGCGGCGGTCAGGCCATGCTGGTTGAAGGGTTCGCCGCTGGCGGTGCGCTTGCCGTGGTGGCGTGAACCGTAATAGGAGGCGGTTCCGGTTTTGTCATAACCGCGTGGGTCGATGTCGTGGCTGGCGCAGCCGGCCAGGAAAGCGAAGAGGGCCAGGGTGCCGAGGGATCGTTTTAGCAAGTCAGGTGCTCTCCAGTGCGGCCATTCGCGGCTAAAGCCGCTCCTACAGGTACGGCGCAGCCCTTGAGAGCGGCGCCGTACCTGTAGGAGCGGCTTTAGCCGCGAACGAGGGCGAAGCCCTCGCAGCATTACAGGGGTAAAACAATCACCCTTCGAGCTTGGCCTTGAGCAATTGGTTCACCTGCCCCGGGTTGGCTTTGCCTTTGGACGCTTTCATCGCCTGGCCGACAAAGAAGCCGAACATCTTGCCACGCTTGGCTTCATCGGCCGCGCGGTACTGTTCGACCTGCTCGGCATTGGCTGCCAGCATCTCGTCGAGCATCTTGTCGATCGCACCGGTGTCGGTGACCTGCTTCAGGCCTTTGCTCTCGATGATGCTGTCGGCATCGCCTTCACCGGCAGCCATGGCCTCGAACACAGTCTTGGCAATTTTACCGCTAATGGTGTTGTCGCGGATGCGCAACAGCATGCCACCCAGCTGTGCGGCGCTGACCGGTGCCTGGTCGATTTCGACACCCAGCTTGTTCAGCAGGCTGCCCAGCTCGACCATGACCCAGTTGGCGGCCAGCTTGGCATCGCCACCGATCTTGACCACTTCTTCGAAATAGTCAGCCTGTTCGCGGCTCGACGCCAGCACGTTGGCGTCGTAGGCCGACAGGCCGTACTGGCTCTGGAAGCGCTCGACCTTCTGCGGCGGCAGCTCCGGCAGGCCGGCGCGGACGGTTTCGAGGAAGCTGTCCTCGATGACCACCGGCAGCAGGTCCGGGTCGGGGAAGTAACGGTAGTCGTTGGCTTCCTCCTTGCTGCGCATGGAGCGGGTTTCGTCCTTGTTCGGGTCGTACAGGCGGGTTTCCTGCACCACCTTGCCGCCGTCTTCGATCAGGTCGATCTGGCGCTGGATTTCGCTGTTGATCGCGCGCTCGATGAAGCGGAACGAGTTGACGTTCTTGATCTCGCAGCGGGTGCCGAATTCGGCCTGGCCTTTCGGGCGGATCGACACGTTGCAGTCGCAACGCAGCGAGCCTTCGGCCATGTTGCCGTCACAGATGCCCAGGTAGCGCACCAGTGCGTGGATAGCCTTGACGTAGGCCACGGCTTCCTTGGCGCTGCGCATGTCAGGCTCGGAGACGATTTCCAGCAGCGGTGTGCCGGCGCGGTTCAGGTCGATGCCAGTGGAGCCGCTGAAGTCTTCGTGCAGGCTCTTGCCGGCGTCTTCTTCAAGGTGCGCGCGGGTGACCCCGATGCGCTTGATGGTGCCGTCTTCCAGGGCGATGTCCAGGTGGCCCTTGCCGACGATCGGCAGGTCCATCTGGCTGATCTGGTAACCCTTGGGCAGGTCCGGGTAGAAGTAGTTCTTGCGCGCGAACACGTTGCGCTTGCCGATTTCGGCATCGATGGCCAGGCCGAACATGCACGCCATGCGCACGGCTTCCTGGTTCAGCACCGGCAGTACGCCGGGCATCCCCAAGTCAACCAGGCTGGCCTGGGTGTTCGGCTCGGAGCCAAAGGTGGTGGCGCTGCCGGAGAAGATCTTCGACTGGGTGGCGAGCTGAGTGTGGATTTCCAGCCCGATCACAACTTCCCATTGCATGTGTGAATTCCTCAGAAGCCGTTGGGGGCGCGGGTGTGCCAGTCGGTCACTTGCTGGTAGCGGTGCGCGACGTTGAGCAGGCGGCCTTCCTGGAAGTACGGCGCCAGCAGTTGCACGCCGACCGGCAGGCCATCGACGAAGCCGGCCGGCATCGACAGGCCCGGCAGGCCCGCCAGGTTGGCGGTGATGGTGTAGACGTCTTCCAGGTAGGCGGCGACCGGGTCGCTGCTCTTGGCGCCAAGCTTCCAGGCCGGGTTTGGCGTGGTCGGGCCGAGGATCAGGTCGACGTCGTTGAAGGCGGCCATGAAGTCGTTCTTGATCAGGCGGCGGATTTGCTGCGCCTTCACGTAGTAGGCGTCGTAGTAGCCGGCCGACAGGGCGTAGGTACCGACCATGATACGGCGCTGTACTTCAACGCCGAAGCCTTCGCCACGGGAGCGCTTGTACAGGTCGGTGAGGTCCTTCGGTGCTTCGCAGCGGTAGCCGAAGCGCACGCCGTCGAAGCGCGACAGGTTGGAGGAGGCTTCAGCCGGAGCGATCACGTAGTAGGCCGGGATGGCGTGCTGCATGTTCGGCAGGCTGATTTCCTTGACCACGGCGCCGAGCTTTTCCAGCTCTTTGACGCTGGCCTGGACCAGGTCGGCGATGCGCGGGTCGAGGCCGGCGCCGAAGTATTCCTTCGGCAGGCCGATGCGCAGGCCCTGCAGCGAGGCGTTGAGGTTGGCGCTGTAGTCCGGCACTGGCTCTTCGATGCTGGTGGAGTCCTTGGCGTCGAAACCGGCCATGCCTTGCAGCAGCAGGGCGCAGTCCTCGGCCGTGCGGGCCAGCGGGCCACCCTGGTCGAGGCTGGAGGCGTAGGCGATCATGCCCCAGCGCGAAACGCGACCGTACGTCGGCTTGAGGCCGGTGAGGTTGGTCAGTGCTGCCGGCTGGCGGATCGAGCCGCCGGTGTCGGTGCCGGTGGTGGCCGGCAGCAGGCGTGCAGCCACGGCAGCGGCCGAACCACCTGACGAACCGCCCGGAACGTGTTCGAGGTTCCACGGGTTCTTCACCGCGCCGTAGTGGCTGGATTCGTTGGCCGAACCCATGGCGAATTCGTCCATGTTGGTCTTGCCCAGGGTGACCATGCCGGCTTCGGCCAGCTTGGCGACCACGGTGGCGTCATACGGCGCCTTGAAGTTGTCGAGCATCTTCGAGCCGCAGCTGGTGCGTACGCCGTTGGTGCAGAACAGGTCCTTGTGGGCGATGGGTGCACCCAGCAGCGCGCCGGTTTCGCCAGCGGCGCGACGGGCGTCGGCGGCACGCGCCTGGCCCAGGGCCAGGTCTTCGGTGACGCTGATGAAGCTGTTGATCTGCGGGTCGAGCTGCTTGATGCGCGCCAGCAGGGCGCCGGTCAGCTCTTCGGAAGAAAACGACTTGTCGGCGAGTCCGCGGGCGATCTCGGCCAGGGTCAATTGATGCATGGCAGGCTCTATCCCTTACTCGATGACTTTGGGAACCAGGTACAGACCGCTTTCGGTCGATGGCGCGATTGCCTGGTAGGCATCACGCTGGTTGCTTTCGGTGACCTGGTCGGGGCGCAGGCGCTGGCTGGCCTCCAGGGGGTGGGCCAGGGGTTCGATGCCAGTGGTATCGACCGCTTGCATCTGGTCGACCAGCCCGAGAATGCTGTTCAGGGCGTCAGTAATGCGTGGCAGTTCGCCATCATTCAGGCCCAGGCGGGCCAGATGGGCGATCTTTTCCACGTCGCAGCGTTCAAGCGCCATGGGGATCTCCAGGGGAAACAAAGAACGGAATTTGGGTCCGCAGTGAGGAACATGTCAGCTTTCTGACGGTCTAACGGCCGCGAATTTCTGCTGGCGTGCTCGGAAAAACAGCCAATTTAACATATTGGCTCCTTGCCCAAAATCCCTGCCATTGTTAGAGTTTGCCGCACTTTTTTACCCACGCTTTCCCCAGGGTCACTTTCCCATGTTCAAGAAACTGCGTGGCATGTTTTCCAGCGATCTTTCCATCGACCTGGGTACTGCCAACACCCTTATTTACGTGCGTGAGCGCGGTATCGTCCTGAATGAGCCCTCGGTTGTTGCCATCCGTACCCATGGCAACCAGAAAAGCGTTGTCGCCGTCGGTACCGAAGCCAAACGCATGCTGGGCCGTACGCCTGGCAACATTGCTGCCATTCGTCCGATGAAGGACGGCGTCATCGCCGACTTCAGCGTGTGCGAAAAAATGTTGCAATATTTTATCAATAAGGTTCACGAGAACAGCTTCCTGCAGCCAAGCCCGCGTGTGCTGATCTGCGTGCCGTGCAAGTCGACCCAGGTAGAGCGCCGCGCCATTCGCGAGTCGGCCCTGGGTGCCGGTGCCCGTGAAGTGTTCCTGATCGAAGAGCCAATGGCTGCCGCCATCGGTGCCGGCCTGCCGGTTGAAGAAGCCCGCGGTTCGATGGTCGTCGATATCGGTGGTGGTACCACTGAAATCGCCCTCATCTCGCTGAACGGCGTGGTTTATGCCGAATCCGTCCGCGTTGGCGGCGACCGCTTCGACGAAGCCATCGTCACCTACGTGCGCCGCAACTACGGCAGCCTGATCGGTGAGTCCACCGCCGAGCGCATCAAGCAGGAAATCGGTACCGCCTACCCGGGCGGCGAAGTGCGCGAAGTCGACGTGCGTGGCCGTAACCTGGCCGAGGGCGTACCGCGTGCCTTCACCCTGAACTCCAACGAAGTGCTCGAAGCGCTGCAGGAATCGCTGGCGACCATCGTCCAGGCGGTCAAGAGCGCCCTGGAGCAGTCGCCGCCCGAGCTGGCTTCGGACATCGCCGAACGTGGCCTGGTGCTGACCGGTGGTGGCGCGCTGCTGCGTGACCTCGACAAGCTGCTGGCCCAGGAAACCGGCCTGCCGGTGATCGTCGCCGAAGACCCGCTGACCTGTGTTGCCCGTGGCGGCGGTCGCGCTCTGGAGATGATGGACAAGCACGCGATGGACCTGCTCTCCAGCGAGTGATCCCACTTGCTGTCCGCGAGCGCCCGGTTTACAGGTAGTACGCACAGTGCTACCTGTATGTGCTGGGCTGGCGCCCGTTCAGGGCGCCGTATCCGTCAACCCGCAACCAGGCTGGTGCGTTGTCCCATGTCCAATGACCTCCTGAGTCGTCCACGAGGAACGGCCCATTAAACCGCTTTTCTCCAAGGGCCCTTCGCTGGGCGTTCGCCTGCTCGTTCTGGTGGTGATGTCGGTCGCGTTGATGGTTGTCGACGCGCGCTTTGACGTGCTCAAACCTGTGCGCAGCCAGATGGGCGTGGTACTGATGGAGTCGTACTGGATCACCGACCTGCCGCAGCGTGCGTGGCAAGGTGTGGCCGGCCAGTTCGGCAGCCGCAACGAACTGATCGCCGAAAACGAAAAGCTCAAGACCGAGGCCCTGCTGTTGCAGGGGCGCCTGCAGAAGCTGGCGGCCCTGACCGAGCAGAACGTGCGCCTGCGCGAGTTGCTGAACTCTTCGGCGCTGGTCAACGAAAAGGTCGAAGTGGCCGAGCTGATCGGTGTCGACCCCAACCCGTTCACCCACCGCATCCTGATCAACAAGGGCGAGCGTGACGGCGTGTTCCTTGGCCAGCCGGTGCTCGATGCCCGCGGCCTGATGGGCCAGGTGGTCGAGCTGATGCCCTACACCTCACGGGTGCTGCTGCTGACCGACACTACCCACAGCATTCCGGTGCAGGTCAACCGCAACGGCCTGCGCGCCATTGCCAGCGGCACGGGCAACCCGGAGCGCCTGGAGCTGCGCCATGTGGCCGATACCGCCGACATCAAGGAAGGCGACCTGCTGGTCAGCTCCGGCATGGGTCAGCGCTTCCCGGCAGGTTACCCGGTGGCCACGGTCAACGAAGTGATTCACGATTCCGGCCAGCCGTTCGCCATCGTGCGCGCCATCCCCACCGCCGCGCTCAATCGCAGCCGCTACATGCTGCTGGTGTTCAGTGACCGGCGTACCCCGGAACAGCGTGCTACCGATGCAGCTATCGCCCAGGAAGAAGCTGACCGCAAGGGCGCCTCGGCCCCCGGCCAGCCGGTAAGCCCGGGCGAGCAGGGCGTGCCAGCCAGCACTGCGCCCGTTGTACCGGCCACGACGGCCGCACCCGCCGCACCGGCCGCTCAGCCAGCAGCTCCGGCTGCTGCCCCTGCCACGCCGGCTGCCGCGCCTGCCGCACCCGCTCACACCCGGAGGCAATGATGCCTGCATCGCGCCGCAACAACGGCTGGGTCATCTGGCTGACTTTTGCTATCGGCCTGCTGCTCAGCGTCTCGCCCATGCCGCAGTTCATGGAAGTGTTCCGGCCCATGTGGCTGGCCTTGCTGGTGTCGTTCTGGACCCTGGCCGTGCCGAACAAGGTCGGCATGACCACGGCGTTCGTGCTGGGCCTGGCCGAGGACGTGCTGTATGGAACCCTGCTGGGGCAGAACGCACTTATCCTGACCCTCATCACCTTCCTTGTGCTGTCGCTGCAACAGCGCTTGCGCATGTTCCCCATGTGGCAGCAGAGCCTGGTCATCCTTGTGATCTTCGGAATCGCCCAGTTGATCCAGCTGTGGCTCAGCGCACTGACCGGCAATCGCCTGCCTACCCTGGCGCTGGTCTGGTCAGCGGTCATCAGTGCCTTGCTCTGGCCGTGGATCAGCTTTGCCCTGCGCGACCTGCGCCGACGCTTGCATATCAACTGACGGCGACGTCGACACTGACAGGGAGATGTCTGCATGAACCCGCTATACCTGGCCTCCGGCTCGCCCCGTCGTCGTGAACTGCTGACCCAGATCGGTGTGCCGTTCAGCGTCGTCAGTGCCCCCATCGATGAAACCCCGCTGCCCGACGAAAGCGCCCCGGCCTACGTCGAACGCCTGGCCCGGGCCAAGGCTGCCGCCGGCCTGGCCCGTGTCGAGGGCCCGGCTGTCGTGCTGGGCGCAGACACCGCCGTGGTGCTCGATGGTCGAATTCTCGGCAAGCCGGAAAGCCGCGAAGATGCCTTGGCCATGCTGGCCGACCTGTCAGGCCGCGAGCATCAGGTACTGACTGCCGTCGCCCTCACCGATGGCCAGCGCGTTCAAAGCCTGTGCGTCACCAGCCAGGTGCGCTTCCGTGCGATCAGCGACGATGAAGCGCAGCGTTACTGGGCCAGCGGCGAACCGGCAGACAAGGCGGGTGGCTACGCCATCCAGGGCCTGGGCGCGGTGTTCGTCACTGGCCTGTCCGGCAGCTACTCGGCGGTGGTCGGCCTGCCCCTCAGCGAAACGGCCGATTTGCTTGGCCAGTTCGGCGTTGCCTGCTGGCAATCGCCGGCGCATACGCCAGAGGTAACAAACCTGCGGTAGCCAGCAATGCGTACGCCATCCATCATTACAAAAGACCTTTGACGAGAGCCGGCCATGAGTGAAGAGATCCTGATCAACATCACCCCGATGGAGTCACGTGTGGCGGTGGTGGAAAACGGGGTACTGCAGGAGGTGCACGTCGAGCGCACCCAGCGCCGTGGCATCGTTGGCAATATCTACAAGGGCAAGGTGGTGCGCGTGCTGCCAGGCATGCAGGCGGCCTTCGTCGACATCGGCCTGGAGCGCGCGGCGTTCATCCATGCCTCGGAAATTTCCCAGCGCGAAGGCTCGGCGGTAGAGAACATCACCGCCCTGGTCCACGAAGGCCAGGCCTTGGTGGTGCAGGTGACCAAGGACCCGATCGGCACCAAGGGCGCGCGCCTGACCACCCAGTTGTCGATCCCTTCGCGCTACCTGGTGTACATGCCTCGCAGCAGCCATGTCGGCATATCGCTGAAGATCGAAGACGAAGCCGAGCGTGATCGCCTCAAGCAGGTGGTCAGCGACTGCATGGAAAGCGAAAACATCAAGGATGCCGGTGGCTTTATCCTGCGCACCGCTGCCGAAGGCGCACGCGCTGAAGAAATCCTGCAGGATATCCGCTACCTGCGTCGCCTGTGGGAGCAGATTGGCACCCAGATCAAGACCTGCGGCGCGCCCACGGTCATCTACGAAGACCTGGGCCTGGCCCTGCGCACGCTGCGCGACCTGGTCAACCCGAAAATCGAGAAGATCCGCATCGACTCGCGGGAAACCTTCCAGAAAACCACGCAGTTCGTTGGCGAACTGATGCCGGAAATCGCCGACCGCCTCGAGCACTACCCGGGCGAGCGACCGATCTTCGACCTGTACGGCGTTGAAGACGAGATCCAGCGTGCACTGGAGCGCAAGGTGCCGCTCAAGTCGGGTGGCTACCTGGTGGTCGACCCGGCCGAAGCGATGACCACCATCGATGTGAACACCGGCGCGTTCGTCGGCCATCGCAACCTTGAAGAGACCATCTTCAAGACCAACCTGGAAGCTGCCACCGCCATCGCCCGGCAACTGCGCCTGCGCAATATCGGCGGCATCATCATCATCGACTTCATCGACATGGAAGATGAAGAGCACCAGCGCCAGGTGCTGCGCACCCTGGAAAAACAGCTGGAGCGCGATCACGCCAAGACCAACATCATCGGTATTACCGAGCTGGGCCTGGTGCAGATGACCCGTAAGCGCACCCGTGAAAGCCTGGAGCAGGTGCTGTGCGAGCCGTGCCTGGCCTGCCAGGGGCGCGGCAAGCTGAAAACCCCCGAGACCATCTGCTACGAGATCTTCCGCGAGATCCTGCGCGAAGCCCGTGCCTACCAGGCTGAGGGTTACCGTGTGCTGGCCAACCAGAAGGTGGTCGATCGTTTGCTGGATGAAGAGTCCGGTAACGTGGCGGAGCTGGAGGCTTTCATTGGTCGAACCATTCGCTTCCAGGTTGAGTCGATGTATTCGCAGGAACAATACGACGTGGTGCTGCTCTGAGGTCTTCCAGCACACGCCGCAGGATGGTCGGGCTGGCAAAACCGCCGCTACCGGCCATCATGGATAAACGACTTGGAGGGCCATGGCCATGGGACGTCTGACCCGCGTTCTTGTCGCCTTGACCCGCTGGGGGCTGGGCTTATGCGCCCTGTTGGCGGTATTGGTGGCGCTGTATGTCAGCCTCGGTCGCGAACTGGTGCCGCTGGTGGCCGAGTACCGCGCCGATGTGGAAAGCAAGGCCGAGCAGGCGCTGGGCCTGCCGGTGCATGTCGGTGCCCTTGAGGGCCGCTGGAGCGGGCTGGCTCCGGTGCTGCGGGTACGCGACCTGCAACTGGGCGAAGGCGCTACGGCGTTGCGCCTGGATGACGTGAAGGTGGTGCCTGATGTCTGGGCCAGCCTTACCGCCCGTGAAGTGCGCCTGGCGCGCATTCAGTTGGGCGGCCTGCAACTGATCTTGCGCGAGAACGAGCAGGGCGCCTGGAACCTCGAAGGCCTGCCGAAAAAAGACGACGCCCCACTCGATCCCGCCGACCTGCTGCAGCGCCTGCGTCAATTGGGCCGCGTCGATGTGTTCGACAGCCAGGTCACCTTGCACCCCTGGCAGCGTGACCCGCTCACCCTCACCTATGTCAGCGCCGGCCTGCAGGCGGGTGCATCACGGCAAGTGCTGGAGTTGCGCGCCACCCTGCCTGATGGCCAGCCTCTGTCGCTGAACCTGCAGAGCCGTGTGTCAGCCAAGGCCTGGCGTGATGGCCAGGTGGAGGCCTACCTGAGCCTGCCGCAAAGTGACTGGGCGCGCTGGTTGCCACCACGCCTGCTCGGTGAGTGGCAAGCTGACGCGTTGCGAGCGGGTGGCGAGTTCTGGGTCGATTGGCGCAAAGGGCAGTTGCAGCAGGCTGTGGTGCGGCTCAATGCGCCTGAACTGCGGGGTGCCTATACCGGCCGCAAGGCTGCCACGCTGAGCAACCTGGCCTTGGGCGCCTGGTTCCAGCGTCGGGATCAAGGCTTCGATGTGGTGGTCGACTCCCTGGCCATGGACATCGGCAAGGCCCGCTGGGAGTCGCACTTGCAGTTGCAGCAGCGCCCGGGCGAGAACGCAGCCGATGAAAACTGGCGGGTGCAGGCCGACCGGCTCGATCTCACGCCCTTGACCCCGCTGATCGATGCTTTGGCGCCATTGCCTGACAACGTCATGGCCGTGGTCGATGGGCTGAAAGTAACCGGCGCGCTGCGCAATGTGCGCCTGGAGGCCCGGCCGAAAGCCGAGGGCGACAAACGCCTGCAGTTCGAGGCCAACCTGGAAAAGGTCGGTTTCGATGCCTATCACAATGCCCCGGCTGCCGGTAACGTCAGCGGCAGCATCAGTGGCGACCTGGGCCATGGTGAGCTGCGGTTGGATACCGAGGCGTTCATGCTGCATCTGTACCCGATCTTCGCCAAGCCCTGGCACTACCAGAAGGCCAATGCACGCCTGACCTGGGCCTTGGACAAAGACGGTTTCACCCTGATTGCGCCGTACCTCAAGGTGCTGGGCGAAGAGGGCAAGATCGCCGGTGATTTCCTGATTCGCCTGTTGTTCGAGGAAGGCCGCGAGGACTACATGGACCTGCGCGTCGGTCTAACCGAAGGCGATGGCCGCTATACCGCCAAGTACTTGCCCGAGGTGCTCAGCCCAGCCCTCGACGAGTGGTTGCGCAGCGCCATCGTCAAAGGCACGGTGGATGAAGGCTACTTCCAGTACCAGGGCTCGCTGAATCATGGCGCGGCTCCTGAAGCGCGCAGTATCAGCCTGTTCTTCAAGGTGCGTGATGCCGCCCTGGACTTCCAGCCTGGCTGGCCGCAGGTGCAGCACGTGGATGGCGATGTGTTCATCGAGGACAGCGGTGTGCGCATCAAGGCCCAACGCGGCGTGCTGCTCGACACCAAGGTCAGCGATGTGACGGTCGATATCCCGCATGTCGACGGTGACCAGCACAGCCACCTGTACCTGGATGGAGACTTCGACGGCACCCTGGGTGATGGGCTGAAGATTCTCAAGGAAGCGCCAATCGGCACCGGTGAGATGTTCGCCGGCTGGGAGGGTGAAGGGCCGCTGAAGGGCAAGGTCAAGCTCGATATCCCCTTGGCCCATGGGCCGCGCCCGAAAGTACAGGTGGACTTCGCCACCAACGATGCGCGCCTGAAAGTCGCCCCGCCGAGCCTGGAGTTGAACCGCCTGAAGGGTGATTTCAGCTTTGATTTCGACAAAGGCCTGAGTGGCAAGGGCATCAGCCTGCAAGCCTTCGGCAAGCCGGTAACGGCGCAAATCACTGCTGAAGGCCAGGCCGGCCAGATGCAGACCCGCATTAATGCCAATGGCCAGGTGTCGCTCAAGGCGTTGACCGAATGGCTGCAGTTCAAGCAGGCCTTGCCGGCCTCCGGCGACTTGCCTTACCAGCTACAGGTCAACCTGGGTAGTCGGGAAAACAGCCTGAGCGTCACCTCCAACCTCAAGGGCCTGGCGATCGACCTGCCGGCACCGTTCGGCAAAGCGGTGGCGGATACCCGCGACAGCCGTTTCAGCATGAACCTGCAGGGGACGGAGCGTCGCTTCGATGCCGCCTACACCGACCTTGCCCGCTTTGCCTATGCCGCGCCGGCCGACGCACTGGCCCAGGGGCGCGGTGAGTTGCTGCTCGGCGCCGGTAACGCTCAACTGCCGGGCGGTCAAGGGCTGCGGGTACGTGGCCGTCTGGAGGCGCTGGACCTGGCACCGTGGCAAGAGCAGGCAGCGCGCCTGGCGGGCGACGACCCCGGTGGCAGCGCGCGGCAAAACCTGCAAAGCGTAGACCTGAGCATTGGTCAGTTGAAAGCCTTTGGCATGGACCTGAACCAGGCAGTGGTGAGGCTGGCACGAGGCGGCCAGGCTTGGGACCTGCGCCTTGACAGCAAGGAAGTGATAGGCAACGCACGCGTGCCGGATGCCAAAGGTTCGCCCATGGTGGTGCGCATGCAAACCTTGCGTTTGCCGGCGGCCGACCCTGCACAGGCGCAAGCCGAGGATGGCCCTGATCCGCTGGCCTCGTTCGACCCGCGCAAGGTCCCGGCGCTGGACCTGAGCATCGACAAGCTGTACCGCGGCGACGACTTGTTCGGCAGTGCCTCGGTCAAGTTGCGACCCACCGCGCGTGGTGTTAGCGCCAGTGATATCGACCTCGACTTCAAAGGCCTGCGTATCGACGGCGGCGGCGGCTGGGAAGGCGAAACCGGCAAGACCAGCAGCTGGTACAAAGGGCGCCTGGACGGCAAGAACCTGGCCGATGTACTCAAGGCCTGGGGCTTTGCCCCGACCGTGACCAGCCGCGATTTCCGCCTGGATGTGGACGGCCGCTGGCCGGGTTCGCCGGCTGCGGTGGGGCTGAAGCGCTTCTCGGGCAGCATGGACGCGGCACTGCGTACCGGCCAGTTCGTCGAGGTTGAAGGCAGCGCCCAGGCGTTGCGGGTATTCGGCCTGCTCAACTTCAACTCCATTGGCCGACGCCTGCGCCTGGACTTCTCCGACCTGTTCGACAAAGGCTTGGCCTATGACCGGGTCAAGGGCCTGCTGGTGGCCAGTGACGGGGTGTACGTAACCCGCGAGCCCATCAGCGTGACCGGCCCGTCGAGCAATTTCGAGCTGGATGGGACCCTGGACATGCTAGGCGACCGGATCGACGCCAACCTGCAGGTGAGCCTGCCGGTGACGAACAACCTGCCGCTGGCGGCACTGATTGTCGGCGCGCCGGCCGTAGGTGGTGCCTTGTTCCTGGTCGATCGGTTGATCGGTGACCGTGTTTCGCGCTTTGCCAGTGTGCACTACCGTGTCGAAGGACCGGTTAAAGAGCCTAGAATCACCTTTGTGAAACCTTTCGAGAAATCCCGCTAGGAGTGCCCATGAAGGCAGCGGTAATCCAGATGGTCAGCCAGGACGATGTGCTGGCCAACCTGCAACGTGCCGGTGCCCTGTTGGAGCAGGCCGCGTTGGGCGGCGCGCGGCTGGCGGTGCTGCCAGAAAATTTCGCTGCCATGGGCCGTAAGGATGCCGCTGCCATCGGCCGTGCCGAAGCGTTGGGCGAAGGGCCGATCCTGCCATGGTTGAAACGCACCGCCCGTGACCTCAAGTTATGGATTGTTGCCGGTACCTTGCCCTTGCCACCGGTCGGCCAGCCCGAAGCCAAGGCCCATGCCTGCTCGCTGTTGATCGATGAACACGGCGAGGTGGCGGCACGTTATGACAAGCTGCACCTGTTTGACGTGGATGTAGTCGACAACCGTGGCCGTTACCGTGAGTCGGACGACTACGCCCATGGTGCTCAGGTGGTGGTGGCTGATACGCCGGTCGGGCGGCTCGGGTTGAGCGTGTGCTACGACTTGCGCTTCCCCGAGCTGTACAGCGCACTGCGTGCTGCCGGCGCGGAGCTGATCACTGCGCCGGCTGCCTTTACGGCAGTGACAGGCGCGGCCCATTGGGAGGTGCTGGTACGCGCCCGAGCCATCGAGACCCAATGCTACCTGCTGGCTGCGGCGCAGGGAGGCACCCACCCAGGCCCACGGGAAACCCATGGGCATGCGGCGATTGTCGACCCTTGGGGGCGCATCGTTGCAGAACAGGCGCAAGGCGAAGCGGTACTGCTTGCCGAGCGCGACATTGAAGAACAAGCGTCCATTCGGGCGCGCATGCCGGTGGTATCGCACCGGCGCTTTTTCTCGCAGGGCGCGTTGCGGCCTGCGCACACCGCGGAGTGACTATGAGCCAGATGTTATCCACCGTCAGTGAGCAGCTCCTGGCCCCAGGCGGCTTGACCCTGGACAGCCTGCAGAGCGTGCTGGGTGAGTTGGCTGGCCCCGGCATCGACGCCGCCGACCTGTATTTCCAGGGCCAGATCTCGGAAACCTGGGCGCTGGAAGACGGCATCGTCAAAGAGGGCAGTTTCAACCTCGACCAGGGCGTGGGCGTGCGTGCCCAGTCCGGTGAAAAGACCGGGTTCGCCTACAGCAATGCAATCAACCTCGAGGCGCTGACCTCTGCGGCGCGCGCCGCCCGTTCCATTTCCCGTGCCGGTCAAAACGGCACGGTGCAGGCCTTCCGCAGCCAGGAAGTCACTGCCCTGTATGCGGCAGACAACCCGCTGGATGTACTGAGCCGTGCCGAAAAGGTCGAGCTGCTCAAGCGTGTCGATGCCGCCACCCGTGCCCTGGACCCGCGAATTCAGCAGGTCAGTGTGAGCATGGCCGGGGTCTGGGAGCGTATCCTGATTGCGGCGGCCGATGGCAGCCTGGCTGCCGACGTGCGTCCGCTGGTGCGCTTCAACGTCAGCGTCATCGTCGAGCAGAACGGCCGCCGCGAACGCGGCGGGCAGGGCGGTGGCGGGCGTACCGACTACCGCTTCTTCACTGAAGAGCGGGTGATGGGCTATGCCCGTGAAGCGCTGCGTCAGGCCCTGGTGAACCTGGAAGCGATTCCGGCTCCGGCCGGTACCTTGCCGGTGGTGCTGGGTTCAGGGTGGTCGGGTGTGCTGTTGCACGAGGCTGTCGGCCATGGCCTGGAAGGCGACTTCAATCGCAAGGGCAGTTCGGCTTTCAGCGGCCGTATCGGCGAGAAAGTGGCATCGAGCCTGTGCACCATCGTTGACGATGGCACGCTCGAGGGCCGCCGTGGTTCGCTGAGCGTCGACGACGAAGGTACCCCGACCGAGTGCACCACGTTGATCGAGAACGGGGTGCTCAAGGGCTACATGCAGGACAAGCTGAACGCACGCCTGATGGGCATGGCGGTGACCGGCAACGGGCGTCGCGAATCCTACGCACACCTGCCGATGCCACGTATGACCAATACCTACATGCGGGCTGGCGAAAGCGACCCGCAGGAAATCATCGCATCGGTGAAAAAAGGCATCTACTGCGCCAATCTGGGCGGCGGCCAGGTGGACATCACCAGCGGCAAGTTCGTGTTCTCGACCAGTGAGGCCTACCTGATCGAAGACGGCAAGATTACTGCACCTGTGAAAGGCGCAACCCTGATCGGCAATGGTCCAGAGGCGATGAGCCGGGTGTCGATGGTCGGTAACGACCTGGCGCTGGACAGCGGGGTGGGCACATGTGGCAAGGACGGGCAGTCGGTGCCGGTGGGGGTAGGGCAGCCTACCTTGAAGCTGGATGCGATTACCGTGGGCGGTACCGGGGCGTGATGGCTTTTGGGGGCCGCAAAGCGGCCCCCAAGGGTTCAGCGCAACCCGCGCTGCAACTCGTCGAGGTCGCGGATGTACTTGAACACCTTGCGCGCAGCGGCAGGTGGCTTGTTCCGGGCCTTTTCGTGTTGAGCATGGCGCACCAGCGAACGCATTTGCTGGCGATCGGTTTCGGGGTACTCGTTGACGAAACGCTCGAGGTCTTCGTCGTTACCGTCGATCAGCCGGTCACGCCAGCGCTCCAGGTTGTGGAAACGCTCGTTGTACTGGCGAGTCGAGCTGTCCATCTGTTCGAGCAAGGCGTGGATGGCATCCAGGTCCTGCACGCGCATCAGCTTGCCGACGAACGACATGTGGCGCTTACGGGCGCCATGCGCGGTGTGCTTGCTGGCTTCAGCCAGTGCTTTGCGCAGCTCGTCGGTCAACGGCAGGCGTGCCAGGGTATCGGCCTTGAGCGTGGTCAGGCGCTCGCCAAGTTCGACCAGCGCATGCAGTTCGCGCTTGATCTGGGTTTTGCTTTTTTCGCCGTCGAAGGCGTCGTCGTTTGAATCAACCATGGTGGCAGTCCGCTAGAAATCGCCGCCATGATAACCAGTCGGGGGCCGCTTGTCCGGCCCGGTCGTAGAATGACCCTCGCCGAACGCAGAATTTGAGTGGAGAGAACCATGAGTGCAGTCCAGAGCGTAGGTCCGAAAGACCTGCCAGCATTGCAGGAGCAGGTCGAGGCAATCATCGCCGAGGCTCGCCGCCAGGGGGCTAGTGCCTGCGAAGTGGCCGTGTCGCTGGAGCAGGGCCTGTCCACCACGGTACGCCAGCGTGAGGTCGAGACCGTCGAGTTCAATCGCGACCAGGGCTTTGGCATTACCCTCTACGTTGGCCAGCGCAAAGGTTCGGCCAGCACTTCGGCCAGTGGCCCGGACGCGATCCGCGAAACCGTCGCTGCGGCGTTGGCCATTGCCAAGCATACTTCCGAGGACGAATGCTCGGGCCTGGCGGACGCCGCGTTGATGGCCCGGGACATCCCGGACCTGGACCTGTATCACGACTGGGACATTGAACCCGAGAAGGCCATCGAGATGGCCCTGGCCTGCGAGGCTGCGGCGTTCGATGCCGACCCGCGCATCCTCAATGCCGATGGCACCACCCTCAATACCCACCAGGGCTGCCGCGTGTATGGCAACAGCCATGGCTTCATCGGTGGCTATGCTTCGACCCGGCACAGCCTGAGTTGTGTCATGATCGCCGAAGGCGACGGGCAGATGCAGCGCGACTACTGGTATGACGTGAACCGCCAGGGCAACCTGCTCGCCGATCCGCGCAGTATCGGTGTACGCGCTGCCCAGCGCGCTGCCAGCCGTCTGGGCGCGCGCCCGGTGCCCACTTGCGAGGTGCCGGTGCTGTTTTCCGCCGAGCTGGCCGGCGGCCTGTTCGGCAGCTTCCTCTCGGCCATTTCCGGCGGCAATCTTTACCGCAAATCGTCATTCCTTGAAGGGACCATTGGCCAGCGCCTGTTCCCCTCCTGGCTAACCCTCGACGAGCGCCCGCACATTCCGCGAGCGCTGGGCAGTGCCGCATTCGATGGTGACGGCCTGGCCACCTATGCCAAGCCGTTCGTCGACAAAGGCGAGCTGGTGTCGTACCTCCTGGGCACGTACTCCGGGCGCAAGCTGGGCTTGCCAAGTACCGCCAACGCCGGTGGCGTGCACAACCTGTACGTCAGCCATGGTGTCGAAGACCAGGCAGCACTGATCCGCCGCATGGGCCGTGGCCTGCTGGTCACCGAGCTGATGGGGCACGGCCTGAACATGGTGACCGGGGATTATTCCCGTGGTGCGGCAGGGTTCTGGGTTGAGAACGGCGAGATCCAGCACGCGGTGCAGGAAGTGACCATTGCCGGCAATATGAAGGACATGTTCCAGCAAATTGTCGCGATCGGGAGTGATCTCGAAACCCGTAGCAACGTTCATACGGGTTCTGTGCTGATCGAGCGAATGACTGTAGCGGGTAGCTGATTCGTTCCAGATACCTTGGCAATTCAGAAGACCCGGCCCTGCGCCGGGTTTTTTGTTTCATCACCTTTTTCTTGAAGTGATTCTGTTTATCACTTAATAATGAATATCATTATCCAGTAACCCGGCGATGATGTTCATGAAACCCGTCCTCCGCGAACTGCCCTACCTGGAAAACTGGCGCTGGCTCAGCCGGCGCATCCGCTGTGCGCTCGAACCCGACGAGCCGCGCCTGATCGAGCATTACCTGGCCGAGGGCCGCTACCTGGTGTGCTGCACCGAAACCTCGCCATGGACGGTGGCACTGACCTCCTTCCGCCTGCTACTGGATACCGCCTGCGACCGCATGCTGCCCTGGCATTGGCGCTGCCTGTGCCTGGACCAGGCCTGGCGCCCCTTGCTGGACCTGCGCAATCTCGATCGCCAGGAACAGAACCAGCGCTGGCAGCCCTACGCCCTGCAGTTGGCCAATTGCCGCCTGCTGCCGTCGATTTCTCCCGATGAACTGATGCAAGGATTTGATGATGAGTGATACCCGTATCGAGCGTGACAGCATGGGCGAACTGCAGGTGCCGGCCCAGGCCCTGTACGGTGCCCAGACCCAGCGCGCGGTCGACAACTTCCCGGTCAGTGGCCAGCGCATGCCGGCCCAGTTCATTCGCGCGCTGTTGCTGGCCAAGGCGGCTGCCGCCAAGGCCAACGTCGAGCTGGAGCAATTGTCTGCCGCGCAGGGCAATGCCATCGTCAAGGCGGTCGAGCAACTGCTGGCCGAGGATTTCATCCAGCACTTCCCGGTGGATGTGTTCCAGACCGGCTCCGGCACCAGCTCGAACATGAACGCCAACGAGGTGATCGCCACCCTGGCCAGCCGTGTACTGGGTGATGCGGTGAACGCCAACGACCACGTCAACTGTGGCCAGAGCAGCAACGACATCATCCCGACCACCATCCACGTCAGTGCTGCACTGGCCCTGCACGAACAACTGCTTCCGGCCCTGAGCCACCTGGTGCAGGTGATCGAGACCAAGTCGGTGCAGGTGCACCAGTACGTGAAAACCGGCCGTACCCACTTGATGGACGCCATGCCGGTGCGCATGAGCCAGGTGCTGGATGGCTGGGCCGCGCAGATCAACGCTGCCAAGGCGCACATCGAAGCGACCCTGCCGAGCTTGCAGGCGCTGGCCCAAGGTGGCACTGCTGTAGGTACCGGCATCAACGCCCACCCACAGTTCGCGGCCGGTTTCGCCCACCAGCTCAGTGGCCTGACCCAGGTCGAGTTCACCCCGGGCCAGAACCTGTTCGCCCTGATCGGCTCGCAAGACACTGCCGTGGCGCTGTCTGGCCAGCTCAAGACCACTGCCGTGGCACTGATGAAGATCGCCAACGACCTGCGCTGGATGAACTCCGGCCCGCTCGCCGGCCTGGGCGAAATCGAGCTGCAAGGCCTGCAACCGGGCTCTTCGATCATGCCTGGCAAGGTCAACCCGGTGATTCCTGAGGCCACTGCCATGGTTGCTGCCCAAGTGATCGGCAACGACGCCACCATCGCTGTCGCTGGCCAGTCCGGCAACTTCGAGCTGAACGTGATGCTGCCGGTGATCGCCCGCAACCTGCTGGAAAGCATCGAGCTGATGGCCAACGTCAGCCGTCTGCTGGCCGACAAGGCCATCGCCACCTTCAAGGTCAACGAGGGCAAGCTCAAGGAAGCCCTGGCCCGCAACCCGATTCTGGTCACGGCGCTGAACCCGATTATCGGTTACCTCAAGGCTGCCGAAATCGCCAAGACCGCCTACAAGCAGGGCCGCCCGATCATCGACGTGGCGCTGGAACACACCGACCTGTCGCGCGACCAGCTGGAAGCACTGCTGGACCCGGAAAAACTCACCGCTGGCGGTATCTGACACTGCGTCACCGCTCAGGAGACAACCATGCAGCACTGGAAACGCACTACGGAAACCGCCAATCGCCTGTTCGAACAAGGCGAGTTGGTCGACGCCCGGGAACACTACCTGCAAGCCCTGGCGCTGGCGCAGGTGCTGTTCGAGCGCTGGCATGACGTCGACGAAGCGGTGGCTGCATTCGTCATCGCCCATCACAACCTGGCCGACCTGCACCTGCGCCTGAACCAGCCGCATGAGAGCGCCGACTATCTGTGCTCCGCTCATCAGCGGCTGTTGCAGGCCAGCCAGGAAGCGCGCTTGCCCCAGGCGCTGCGTGACGCAGCCTTGCGCCACAGTGGGCGCACCTACACCGAGCTGCTGAGTTTCATCGCCGAGTACGGCCAGTACCCACGTACCGAACGCCTGCTCAACCGCCACAACGCCGGGTCCAGCGAACTCGCTGCCCAGCCGGAAGTGGCTCCAAGAACCCAAGCCTACGGAATTCACTGACATGCCGCATACCTTGCCTGCTTTGCCCTACGCCTACGATGCGCTGGAGCCGCACATCGACGCGCAGACCATGGAGATTCACCACACCAAGCATCACCAGACCTACGTCAACGGTCTCAATGCCGCCATTGAAGGCACTGAATGGGCCGAATGGCCGGTAGAAAAACTGGTGGGTGCGGTCAAGCAGCTGCCAGAAAACCTGCGTGGCGCAGTGACCAACCACGGTGGCGGGCATGCCAACCACAGCCTGTTCTGGACCGTCATGTCGCCAAAGGGCGGTGGTGAACCTGTGGGCCAGCTGGCGCAAGCCGTCACCGCACAATTGGGCGGTTTCGATGCCTTCAAGGATGCTTTCACCAAGGCTGCGCTGACCCGCTTCGGCAGCGGCTGGGCCTGGCTTAGCGTAACACCGCAGAAAACCCTGGTGGTCGAGAGCAGCGGTAACCAGGACAGCCCGCTGATGCACGGCAACACGCCAGTCCTCGGCCTGGACGTGTGGGAACACGCCTACTACCTGAAGTATCAGAACCGTCGTCCGGAATACATCGGAGCCTTCTACAACGTGATTGACTGGGCCGAAGTGGAACGTCGTTACCTTGAAGCCCTGAAGTGAGTTAGACCGGTATGCGCTCTGAGGTAATGTCTGTCAGCAGTGTGCGCCTGTTTCGCCAGGCGCTTGGGACTTTGCTTTTGCTGGCTGGCACCGCGCTGCTGGTGGCGCGTGGCCTTGCCTGGCTGGACCTGGAGCCACGCATGTTGCGTGCGCTGGAAGGCGGCGCATTATGCGCCCTGGGGACGGCGCTGGGCGCGGTACCGGTACTGGTCATTCGCAACATGCCGGTGGCACTGGCCGATACGCTGCTGGGCTTCGGCGCTGGCGTAATGCTGGCGGCCACCGCGTTTTCCCTGATCATTCCGGGGCTGGACGCCGCTCAATCCATCGGTTTCAGCCCTTGGGGCGCGGGTGGCCTGATCAGCTTTGGCCTGATGTTCGGTGCGCTGTGCCTGTTTCTGGTTGACCTCAAGGTGTCAGGTGCCTCACCGGAAGCACTGGTCGGCACTGGCAATCAGCCAGTGATTGCTGCGCGCATCTGGCTGTTTGTCATCGCGATCATCGCGCACAACATCCCCGAAGGCATGGCGATTGGCGTATCGGCCGGTGGTGGCATGGCCGACGCCGACAGCCTGGCCATGGGCATCGCCTTGCAGGATGTACCTGAGGGGCTGGTCATTGCGCTGGTGCTGGCAGGGGCGGGCATGCCACGCTTCAAAGCCTTCCTGATCGGTGCTGCTTCTGGGCTGGTCGAGCCGGTAGCCGCAGTGATCTGTGCCTGGTTGGTGAACATCGCCGAACTGCTGCTGCCGCTGGGCCTGGCCTGTGCGGCGGGGGCAATGCTGCTGGTGGTTACCCAGGAAATCATCCCGGAATCACGTAGCAACGGCCATCATCGCCTGGCCAGCCTGGGGTTGTGCATCGGGTTCTGCTTGATGATGGTGATGGACACGGCGATGTCCTGATTCACGATCAGGCTTGCGCGGTCCCTATAGGACCGCGCAGGTTTTTATTCGCCTTCGTCGAAGAAGTTGTTGATCAGCTCGACCAGCGCATCCATGGCGTCGTTGTCCTGCTCACCCTCGGTAAGCAGGTGAACCTGTGTGCCTTTGCCGGCCGCCAGCATCATCACCGCCATGATGCTCTTGCCATCCACCAGCTTGTCCGGTGCGCGGCCAACCCGTACCTGGCAGGGGAAGCGGCCAGCAACGCCGACGAACTTGGCTGCCGCCCGGGCATGCAGGCCCAGCTTGTTGATGATGGTGATTTCGCGGGCGGGCATCGTGGGGCGGATCCTTGGGCTTAGAGGTCGCGGTGGCGGACCTGGACGTTTTTCAGGGATTGCTGCAGCAACTGGCCAAGGCGCTCGGTGATGTACACCGAACGGTGGTGGCCGCCGGTGCAGCCGATGGCAATGGTGACGTAGGCGCGGTTGCTGGCGGCGAAGCGCGGCAACCACTTGAGCAGGTAGCTGGATATGTCGTTGAACATCTCTTCGACATCCGGCTGTACAGCCAGGTAGTCGACCACCGGTTGGTCAAGGCCTGAGTGCTCACGCAGCTCGGGCTTCCAGTAGGGGTTGGGCAAGCAGCGCACATCGAATACCAGGTCAGCATCGACTGGCATCCCGCGCTTGAAACCGAACGATTCGACCAGGAAGGCGGTGCCAGGCTCGGGTTGGTTGAGCAAGCGCAGCTTGATCGAATCACGCAACTGATACAGGTTGAGGTTGGTGGTGTCGATCTTCAGGTCGGCCAGATCGGAAATCGGCCCCAGCAGCTCGCGCTCCACATGGATCGCTTCTGCCAGCGAGCGGTTGGCATTGGTCAGCGGGTGGCGTCGGCGGGTTTCCGAGAAGCGCTTGAGCAGCGTGTCTTCGGCGGCATCCAGGTACAGTACGTCGCACTGGATATGCCTGGCACGGGCTTCTTCGAGCAGCTCGGGGAAGCGCGTGAGGTGGCTGGGCAGGTTGCGCGCGTCGATCGACACGGCGACCTTGGGTTGTAGTAATTCGGTGTTGATCAACGCATTTTCCGCCAACTGCGGCAGTAGCCCCGCGGGCAGGTTGTCAATGCAGTAGAAACCGTTGTCTTCCAGGACATCGAGGGCGGTGCTCTTGCCGGAGCCGGACCGGCCGCTGACGATGATCAGGCGCATGTTCAGTGCTCGTTCTGTACGTCCAGGACAACCTGGAACAGGGCCTCACTGCTGGTGGCCGCACGCAGGCGATCACGGACCTCCTTGCGATCGAGCATGCTGGCGATCTGGCGCAGCAGTTCCAGATGCGCATCGGTGGCGGCTTCGGGTACCAGCAGTACAAACAGCAGGTCCACGGGCGCGCCATCGATAGCGTCGTAATCAATAGGTGCTTCCAGGTGCAGCAGGGCGCTAACCGGCGCTGAGCAGCCTTCAAGGCGGCAGTGCGGAATGGCGATGCCATTGCCGAAACCGGTCGATCCGAGTTTTTCGCGGGCGACCAGCTTTTCGAAGACGTCTTGCATCTCCAGTTCTGGCACTTGGTCGGCGATGACGGTGGCGACCTTTTCCAGGGCGCGCTTCTTGCTGCCGCCCGGCACGTTCACGAGTGAACGGCCGGGGGTCAGGATGGTTTCAAGTCGGATCATGGATGAGGGGGATCAGCGGGCAGCTGCACCTTGCAGCAGGCTTTGCTGTTTTTCCTTGTGTTTTTTCAGTTGGCGGTCGAGCTTGTCGGCCAAGGCGTCGATCGCTGCATACATGTCTTCGTGTTCGGCGTTGGCTACCACTTCGCCGCCGGGAATCTGCAGGGTCGCCTCGACCTTCTGCTGCAGCTTCTCGACTTTCATGATGACCTGCACGTTGGTGATCTTGTCGAAGTGACTTTCCACGCGGGCGAGCTTTTCAAGCACGTAATCGCGCAGTGGCTGGGTGACTTCTACATGCTGTCCACTGATATTGACTTGCATACAGCTTCTCCTTTGTTGCCCGTGCATAAAGAGGCAGGTCTTGCACCTGCCCCACAAACGCTGTGGCACATCTCAGGGGCTACATCAGTCGCTTGCGTTCACTCGACGGTGCGATGCCGAGGGACTCGCGGTACTTGGCGACGGTGCGACGGGCTACCTGGATGCCTTGTGCCTCCAGTAAACCAGCGATCTTGCTGTCACTCAATGGCTTTTTCTGATTTTCCGCCGCAACCAGTTTTTTGATGATCGCGCGGATCGCCGTGGACGAGCATTCTCCGCCTTCGGAGGTGCTGACGTGGCTGGAGAAAAAGTATTTCAGTTCGTAGATGCCACGCGGTGTATGCATGTATTTCTGCGTGGTAACCCGCGAAATGGTCGATTCGTGCATGCCCACCGCTTCTGCGATGTCATGCAGCACCAGCGGCTTCATGGCTTCGTCACCATGGTCGAGGAAACCGCGCTGGTGCTCGACGATCTGTGTGGCAACCTTCATCAGGGTTTCGTTGCGGCTTTGCAGGCTCTTGATGAACCAGCGCGCTTCCTGCAACTGGTTGCGCATGAAGGTGTTGTCGGCGCTGGTATCGGCACGGCGCACGAAACCGGCGTACTGCGGGTTGACGCGCAGACGCGGAATAGCCTCCTGGTTCAGCTCCACCAGCCAGCGGTCGCTGTCTTTGCGCACGATGACGTCAGGCACCACGTACTCGGGCTCGCTGGACTCGATCTGCGAACCGGGGCGCGGGTTGAGGCTTTGTACCAGTTCGATCACCTGGCGCAGCTCGTCTTCCTTGATTTTCATACGCCGCATCAGCTGGCTGTAATCGCGGCTGCCGAGCAGGTCGATGAAATCGGTGACCAGGCGCTTGGCTTCGGTCATCCAGGGGGTGCTGGCGGGCAACTGGCGCAGTTGCAGCAGCAGGCATTCGCCCAGGTTGCGCGCGCCGACGCCGGCTGGCTCGAACTGCTGGATGCGGTGCAGCACCGCTTCGACCTCGTCCAGCTCGATATCCAGCTCCGGGTCGAAACCGGCGCAGATTTCCTCGAGGGTGTCTTCCAGGTAGCCCTGGCCATTGATGCTGTCGATCAGCGTGACGGCAATGAGGCGGTCGGTGTCGGACATCGGCGCCAGGTTCAGTTGCCACAGCAGGTGACTCTGCAGGCTCTCGCCGGCTGAGGTGCGGGTGGTGAAGTCCCACTCGTCGTCATCGTTGCTTGGCAGGCTGCTGGCGCTGGTCTGGTAGATGTCTTCCCAGGCAGTGTCGACCGGAAGCTCGTTGGGGATGCGCTCGCTCCACTCACCGTCTTCCAGGTTGTCGGCACTGACGGTGCTTTCCTGGAAGCTGTTGTCCTGGACTTCGGCGGCCGGCTTGTTCTCGGCGTTGTCCGCCATCGGGTCGCTGTTGTCGAAGTCGTCGCCGTCTTCCTGACGTTCGAGCATCGGGTTCGACTCCAGCGCTTCCTGGATTTCCTGTTGGAGGTCCAGGGTGGAAAGCTGGAGTAGGCGGATGGCCTGTTGCAACTGCGGTGTCATCGTCAGTTGCTGGCCCATTTTTAGGACGAGCGATGGTTTCATGGCTGGGGCTTAATACCTTGTTCGCCGGCGCGCATGCGCCATCCACTACACGAGGGCGCCGGGGCGCCAGATCAAGCAAGTTTTATGCCTTAAATTGTAGCGTTTGCCTAGAGCACTGTAACAACTTTCACCCCGGTTTCAGGGCGATTTGCCAGTACTCCAGGCATGTGCCGGGGTCAGAGCCGGAACTCGTGACCCAGGTAAACCTCTTTGACCAGATCGTTGGCCAGGATGGTCTCGGCATCGCCTTCGGCGATCAGGCGGCCATCGTTGACGATATAGGCGGTTTCGCAGATATCCAGGGTTTCGCGCACGTTGTGGTCGGTGATCAGTACACCGATGCCCTTGGCCTTGAGGTGGTGGATGATCTGCTTGATGTCGCCGACCGAAATCGGGTCGACGCCAGCGAACGGTTCGTCCAGCAGGATGAACTTGGGTGCGGTGGCCAGGGCGCGGGCAATCTCGACCCGGCGGCGTTCACCGCCGGACAGGCTCATGCCGAGGTTGTCGCGGATATGGCTGATGTGGAACTCCTGCAGCAGGCTTTCCAGCTCTTTGCGCCGGCCTTCCTGGTCGAGGTCCTTGCGGGTCTCGAGGATGGCCATGATGTTGTCGGCTACCGACAGCTTGCGGAAGATCGACGCCTCCTGCGGCAGGTAGCCGATACCGGCGCGAGCGCGGCCGTGCATGGGCTGGTGGCTGACATCGAGGTTGTCGATGAGCACGCGCCCCTGGTCGGCCTGGACCAGCCCGACAATCATGTAGAAACAGGTGGTCTTGCCGGCACCGTTAGGGCCTAGCAGGCCAACGATCTGGCCGCTATCGATCGACAGGCTGACGTCACGTACCACCTGACGCCCCTTGTAGCTCTTGGCCAGGTGTTGGGCTTTGAGGGTTGCCATTTACTCGGCCTTCTTCTTGGGCTGGATCACCATGTCGATACGCTGACGTGGTTGGGTCACATTTCCGCCACGCCCGGCGGTCGCCACCTGGGTCTTGGTGTTGTAGACGATTTTCTCGCCTTCGGTGGTGTTGCCCTCGTTCTCGACTTTGGCGCGATCGGTGAGAATCACGGTGTCTTTCTGGGCCTGGTACTGAATGGTCACTGCCCAGCCTTTCATCTTGTCAGGCTTGGCGGCGCTCTGTTGTTGCTCGAAGTAGGCCAGGTTGCCAACCGAGGTGACCACGTCGATGTCGCCGTTGGCGGCGCGGGTCATGGTGACGGTGTTGCCTTTGATCATCATCGAGCCTTGGGTGATGATCACGTCACCGGTGTAGGTCGCTACACCCTGCTTGTCGTCCAGGTGTGCGTTGTCGGCCTGTATGCGGATTGGCTGGTCACGGTCATTCGGCAGGGCGAAGGCGCTCGCGCTTCCCAGTGCTACGCTCAGGCTGAGCAAAAGGGGGAGGGTTTTAACGAGCCTCATACTGTCCTCTTACGTTAGAGAGCAAGTCCATCTTGCCTTCTTTCAAATACGCTTTCATGCCCTTGCCCGTGGTTGTGCCACCGGCGCCGTCGATTCTAACGGCTTGCTCGGTCTGCGCATATTGCTTCTGCGGGAATACGGTCATGCGTGAGCTGGTGATGATGGTGTCGCGTTGCTTTTCGTCGGTACGGGCAACGCGAACCTTGTTGATCAGTTCGACTTCGCTGCCGTCCGGGCTGACTTCGGCACGCTCGCTCTGTACATGCCAGGGGTACTCGGTGCCCCGGTACATGTGCAGGTCTGGCGTGGTCACGAGGGTGACTTCGGTGGCCTTCAGGTGCTCGACTTTGTCGGCAGTCATTTCGTACTGAAGCTTGCCGTCCGGCAAGAACTGCACGCTGTGCGCGTTGATCGCATAGTAGTCGATAGCGCTCTCGTCGACCTGGGCCACTGGCTGGTCGAGGAAGCTTTCCGGGCTAACATTCCAGTAGCCGATGGCGGCGAGCACAGAGGCTATCGCCGTCAGCAGCGCGATATTGCGGACTTTCTTGCTGAGCATGGGCAGCCTTACAAATAGTTGGCGTTGGCAGTGTCCAGGGTGCCCTGGGCCTGCATGATCAGTTCGCAGAATTCGCGGGCAGCGCCTTCGCCGCCGCGTGCCTCGGTCACGCCATGGGCGTGCTGGCGAACGAAGGGCGCGGCATTGGCCACTGCGATACCCAGGCCTACGCGGCGAATCACCGGCAGGTCGGGCAGGTCGTCGCCAAGATAGGCCACCTGTTCATAGCTTAGGCCGAGTTCGGCGAGCAGACCGTCCAGCACGACCAATTTATCCTCGCGGCCCTGGTAAAGGTGCGGGATACCGAGGTTTTTCGCCCGGCGCTCGACCACCGGGGTCTTGCGGCCACTGATGATCGCGGTGGTCACACCCGTGTTCATGAGCATCTTGATGCCTTGGCCGTCCAGCGTGTTGAAGGTCTTGAACTCGCTGCCGTCTTCGAGGAAGTACAGGCGCCCATCGGTCAGTACGCCATCGACATCGAAGACCGCCAGTTTGATGCTTTTGCCGCGTTGCATGAGGTTATGGTTCATTCCATCGCTCCTTACATTACACCGGCGCGCAGCAAGTCGTGCATGTTCAAGGCGCCGGTAGGGCGATCCTCCTGGTCCACGACAACCAGTGCGTTGATCTTGTGGTCTTCCATGATCTTCAAGGCCTCGGCGGCGAGCATTTCGGCGCGGGCGGTCTTGCCATGCACCGTCATCACCTGGTCGATCAGGGCGGTGCGCACATCGATATTGCGGTCCAGGCTACGCCGCAGGTCGCCGTCGGTGAAAATCCCGGCCAGCTTGCCATCCGCCTCAACGATGACGGTCATGCCCAGCCCTTTGTGAGACATTTCAAACAATGCATCTTTGAGCGATGTGCCGCGCTGGACCTTGGGCAGTTCATCACCTGCATGCATGACATTTTCGACCTTGAGCAACAGGCGCCGGCCAAGCGCACCGCCCGGGTGCGAAAAGGCAAAGTCTTCTGCGGTGAACCCGCGGGCTTCAAGCAGCGCAATGGCAAGGGCATCGCCCAATACCAGTGAGGCGGTGGTGGAGGACGTGGGCGCCAAATTCAGTGGGCAGGCCTCCTGTGCGACCCGGGCATCAAGGTTGACCTCTGCCGCCTGTGCCAGCACGGAGTTCGGGTTGCCGGTAAGGCTGATCAGCTTGATGCCCAAGCGTTTGATCAGGGGCAGCAGTGTGACAATCTCGGCCGTGCTGCCCGAATTTGACAGCGCCAGGACGATATCGTTGCGGGTGATCATGCCCATGTCGCCGTGGCTGGCTTCGGCCGGGTGGACGAAAAACGCGGGTGTGCCGGTGCTGGCCAGGGTCGCGGCGATCTTGTTGCCGATATGCCCGGACTTGCCCATGCCAAGCACCACTACCCGACCCTTGATCGCCAGGATCAGTTCGCAGGCTTTGACAAAGTTTTCGTCGACGCGCGCCAGCAGACCCTCGACGGCCTCGAGTTCCAGGCGTACGGTGCGCTGCGCGGATTGAATCAGCTCGCTGGATTGGCTCATGTCGAAACGCAATGCCTGATGAAAAGGCGGCGATTATAGCCGCAATGAAAGAAACCCTCACCCCTTCGATTACCGTAGCCAAAGTCATCGAAGCCTGTCACAGGGCTGAACGACTGCTTGCCCGGCCTTGGGGCGGTGCCCTCAGCGGTGCTATAGTTCGCCGCTATTCGGCCTGCCAGGGATGCGTGTGCCTTCCTGATGGAGGCCGGCGTCCATTAGGACGAGGCTGCACTAGCAAGGAGTCTAGATGAGTGTGGATAGCGCCTACGCGGTCGAGTTGAAGGGGGTTACCTTCAAACGCGGTTCGCGCAGCATTTTCAGCAACGTCGACATTCGCATCCCGCGCGGCAAGGTCACCGGTATCATGGGGCCATCGGGTTGCGGCAAGACCACGTTGCTCCGCCTGATGGGCGCGCAGCTGCGCCCCTCCAGCGGTGAGGTATGGGTTGCCGGGCAAAACCTGCCGACGCTGTCGCGCAGCGACCTGTTCGACGCCCGCAAGCAGATGGGTGTGCTGTTCCAGAGCGGCGCGCTGTTCACCGACCTCGATGTGTTCGAGAACGTCGCGTTCCCGCTGCGCGTGCACACCCAGCTGTCGGACGAGATGATCCGTGACATCGTGTTGATGAAGCTGCAGGCCGTGGGGCTGCGCGGTGCCATCGACCTGATGCCCGACGAACTGTCTGGTGGCATGAAGCGCCGTGTGGCGCTGGCCCGGGCCATTGCCCTGGACCCGCAGATCCTCATGTACGACGAACCGTTCGTCGGCCAGGACCCGATCGCCATGGGCGTACTGGTGCGCCTGATCCGCCTGCTCAACGATGCGTTAGGCATCACCAGCATCGTCGTGTCCCACGACCTGGCAGAAACCGCCAGCATTGCCGACTACATCTATGTGGTGGGCGACGGCCAGGTGTTGGGCCAGGGCACGCCCGATGAGCTGATGGGGTCGGACAACCCACGGATTCGCCAGTTCATGAAGGGCGACCCGGACGGCCCGGTTCCCTTCCACTTTCCTGCGCCTGATTACCGCGCCGACCTGCTGGGGGCGCGTTGATGCGCAGAAGATCCTTACTCGAACGTGTCCGCCTGCTGGGTCGCTCGGCGATCGACGTGCTGGCGGTACTGGGGCGTTCCTGCCTGTTCCTGTTCCATGCACTGATCGGCCGCGGCGGCATCGGCGGCGGTTTCCAGTTGCTGACCAAGCAGCTGTACTCGGTAGGCGTGCTGTCGCTGGCGATCATCGTCGTGTCCGGGGTGTTCATCGGCATGGTGCTGGCGCTGCAGGGCTACAGCATCCTGACCAAATACGGTTCGGAGCAGGCGGTGGGGCAGATGGTCGCCCTGACCCTGCTGCGCGAGCTTGGTCCGGTGGTGACGGCGTTGCTGTTCGCTGGCCGTGCAGGCTCCGCACTGACCGCTGAAATTGGCAACATGAAGTCCACCGAGCAGCTGTCGAGCCTGGAAATGATCGGCGTCGACCCGCTCAAGTACATCGTCGCGCCACGCCTTTGGGCCGGTTTCATCTCGCTGCCGCTGCTGGCGCTGATCTTCAGCGTGGTCGGCATCTGGGGTGGCTCGTGGGTGGCCGTGGACTGGCTGGGTGTATACGAGGGCTCGTTCTGGGCCAACATGCAGAACAGTGTTTCCTTTACCGACGACGTGCTCAACGGGTTGATCAAGAGCCTGGTGTTCGCCTTCGTCACAACCTGGATCGCCGTATTCCAGGGGTACGACTGTGAGCCCACCTCAGAAGGGATCAGCCGTGCCACCACCAAGACCGTGGTCTATGCCTCGTTGGCAGTGCTGGGTCTGGACTTTATTCTGACCGCCTTGATGTTTGGAGATTTCTGATGCAAAACCGCACCCTGGAAATCGGTGTCGGCCTGTTCCTCCTGGCCGGGATCCTGGCGCTGCTGCTGCTGGCCCTGCGTGTCAGCGGGCTGTCGGCCAGCCCGAGCAGCGATACCTATAAAGTTTATGCCTACTTCGACAATATCGCCGGTTTGACGGTCAGAGCTAAAGTGACCATGGCCGGTGTGACGATCGGCAAGGTTACCGCCATCGATCTGGACCGTGATTCCTACACCGGTCGGGTGACGCTGCAGCTGGACAAGTCGGTGGACAACCTGCCGACCGACTCCACTGCCTCGATCCTGACCGCCGGCTTGCTTGGCGAGAAGTACATCGGCATCAGCGTGGGCGGCGAAGACCAGGTGCTCAAGGACGGTGCGACCATCCACGACACCCAGTCGGCGCTGGTGCTGGAAGATCTGATTGGCAAGTTCCTGCTCAACTCCGTTGGCAAGGAACCGAAAGAAGCGCAACCGGCTAATTAAGGAGTTTCCATGATTTCGATCCTGCGACGTGGCCTGCTGGTTTTGCTGGCGGCCTTCCCTCTGATGGCACTGGCCGCGCAGTCGCCGCACGACGTGGTGCAGAGCACCACCACCGAGCTGCTGGGTGAGCTCAAGGCCAACAAGGAGCAGTACAAGACCAACCCGCAAGCGTTCTACGACACCCTTGACCGGATTCTCGCGCCGGTGGTCGATGCCGACGGTATTTCCAAAAGCATCATGACCGTCAAGTACTCGCGCAAGGCCACGCCCGAGCAGATGCAGCGCTTCCAGGAAAACTTCAAGCGCAGCCTGTTCCAGTTCTACGGTAACGCACTGCTGGAGTACAACAACCAGGGTATCGTCGTAGACCCGGCCAAGCCCGATGACGGCAAGCGCGCTTCCGTAGGCATGAAGGTCACCGGCAACAATGGCGCCGTTTACCCGGTGCAGTACACCCTGGAAAACCTGGGTGGCGAATGGAAAGTGCGTAACGTCATCGTCAACGGCATCAACATCGGCAAGCTGTTCCGCGACCAGTTCGCCGATGCCATGCAGCGCAACGGCAACGACCTGGACAAGACCATCGATGGCTGGGCCGGCGAAGTGGCCAAGGCCAAGCAGGCTGCCGACAGCTCGCCAGAGAAGACCGTCAAATGAGTGAGGCCGCTGTAAGCATGGCCGAGCCGGGCGTACTGCGCCTGGCGGGTGTGCTGGATTACCGTAGCGGCCCGGTCCTGCGCAAGCAGGGCAAGGCACTGATCGCGGCTTGCCGCGAGGCGCAGCTGGTGCTGGATTGCTCGGCGGTGCAGCACTCCACCAGCGTAGGTCTGTCGCTGTTGCTGGCATTCATGCGCGACGCCCAGGCCGCCGGCAAAGGCTGCCAGGTGCGCAGCATGCCCGACGACATGCGGGAAATTGCCGAGGTTTATGACCTCGATGAAGTGCTGGCAACCTGATGGCCCAGCGCGGATGATGGCCCCTCGGTCAGCGAAACCCTCGTTGGGCTTCGCAGGCGAGGGGCTTTTTTGTATGATGGCCGACCCGTGCGCATCGGGCGCCGATTGAGGTTGAGCATGCAGGCCGTAGAAGTTAAAAGCTTCCTTGAAGAGAAATTGCCGGGTTCCCGGGTCGAAGTTGAAGGCGAAGGCTGCAACTTCCAGTTGAACGTGATCAGCGACGAGTTGGCTGGCCTGAGCCCGGTCAAACGCCAGCAGGCGATCTATGCTCACCTGAATCCGTGGATTGCCAATGGCAGCATCCATGCGGTAACCATGAAATTTTTCAGCAGCGCAGCCTGGGCTGAGCGCACCTGAGCCAACTTGGCGGCGAGATTCCAATGGACAAACTGATTATTACTGGCGGCGCTCGCCTTGACGGCGAGATCCGCATTTCGGGCGCGAAGAACGCAGCCCTGCCAATTCTGGCGGCTACCCTGCTGGCTGACGGCCCGGTCACCGTGGGCAACCTGCCGCACCTGCACGACATCACCACCATGATCGAGCTGTTCGGCCGCATGGGCATCGAGCCTGTGATCGACGAAAAGCTGGCGGTGGAGATCGACCCACGCACCATCAAGACCCTGGTCGCGCCTTATGAGCTGGTCAAGACCATGCGCGCCTCGATCCTGGTGCTGGGCCCGATGGTTGCCCGTTTCGGCGAAGCCGAAGTGGCCCTGCCTGGCGGTTGCGCCATTGGCTCACGCCCGGTCGACCTGCACATCCGTGGCCTCGAAGCCATGGGCGCGAAAATCGAAGTGGAAGGTGGCTACATCAAGGCCAAGGCGCCTGAGGGTGGCCTGCGCGGTGCGCACTTCTTCTTCGACACCGTCAGCGTGACCGGTACCGAGAACATCATGATGGCCGCTGCCCTGGCCAAAGGCCGCAGCGTGCTGCAGAACGCCGCGCGTGAGCCGGAAGTGGTCGACCTGGCCAACTTCATCAACGCCATGGGTGGCAACGTCCAGGGTGCTGGCACCGACACCATCACCATCGATGGCGTCGAGCGCCTGCACTCGGCCAACTACCGCGTGATGCCGGACCGCATCGAGACCGGTACCTACCTGGTCGCTGCTGCCGTGACCGGCGGCCGTGTCAAGGTCAAGGACACCGACCCGACCATCCTTGAAGCCGTACTGGAAAAGCTCAAGGAAGCCGGCGCCGACATCAACACCGGCGAAGACTGGATCGAGCTGGACATGCACGGCAAGCGGCCGAAAGCCGTCAACCTGCGTACCGCTCCGTACCCGGCGTTCCCGACCGACATGCAGGCGCAGTTCATCTCGCTGAACGCCATTGCCGAAGGCACGGGCGCGGTGATCGAGACCATCTTCGAAAACCGTTTCATGCATGTTTACGAAATGCACCGCATGGGCGCGCAGATCCAGGTCGAAGGCAACACTGCCATCGTCACTGGCGTAAAAGCGCTGAAGGGTGCCCCGGTCATGGCCACCGACCTGCGTGCTTCCGCCAGCCTGGTGCTGTCGGCGCTGGTTGCCGAAGGCGATACCCTGATCGATCGCATCTACCACATCGACCGTGGTTACGAGTGCATCGAAGAGAAACTGCAGATGCTCGGCGCGAAAATCCGCCGCGTACCGGGGTAGGAGCGAGCTTGCTCGCGATGAAGCCACCGCGATGTGGCGCCGGCTCTGCCGGCGGTCGCGGTGGTTCAGCGCATTGATGAGCTGCTCCCTCAACGAATTGAATGCGGTCGGGCTTTGCGCCCGGCTCGCATTAGCTTAAGGACCGACGTTCCAATGTTGACCATCGCGCTTTCCAAAGGCCGTATTCTCGACGATACCCTGCCGTTGCTGGCCGAGGCCGGTATCGTGCCGACCGAGAACCCGGACAAGAGCCGCAAACTGATCATCCCCACCACGCAGGACGACGTGCGCCTGCTGATCGTGCGTGCTACCGACGTGCCGACCTATGTCGAGCATGGTGCCGCCGACCTGGGTGTGGCCGGCAAGGACGTGCTGATGGAGTACGGCGGCCAGGGCCTGTATGAGCCCCTGGACCTGCAGATTGCCCAGTGCAAGCTGATGACGGCTGGCGCGGTTGGCGCTCCTGAGCCCAAGGGCCGCCTGCGCGTGGCCACCAAGTTCGTCAACGTAGCCAAGCGTTACTACGCCGAACAGGGGCGTCAGGTCGACATCATCAAGCTGTACGGCTCGATGGAACTGGCACCGCTGATCAACCTCGCCGACAAGATCATCGACGTGGTCGACACCGGCAACACCCTGCGTGCCAACGGCCTGGAACCCCAGGAACTGATCGCCACGATCAGCTCGCGCCTGGTGGTCAACAAGGCCTCCATGAAAATGCAGCACGCCCGTATCCAGAGCCTGATCGACACGCTTCGTCAAGCGGTCGAATCGCGACACCGCGGCTGACTCCTGCGCGCGGCCTTCGCTGTCGCGCCCGTCTATCCGCGTCATAGCCATTTTTCTCGGGTGCCCGCGCGGATGGACTGGTAGCCTAGGGCGCCTGAGCATTCGCTAATAATCGAGGCCCTCGCCATGACCGTGTCCACTGCAATTGCCCGTCTCAACGCCGCTGATCCGGATTTCGCCCGACATCTGGATCATCTGCTGAGCTGGGAAAGTGTGTCCGATGACGCGGTCAACCAGCGCGTGCTCGACATCATCAAGGGCGTGCGCGAGCGCGGTGATGCGGCACTGGTGGAATTCACCCAGCGTTTCGACGGCGTAGATGCCAAGTCGATTGACGACCTGATCCTCAATCGTGAACGCCTGGAGCTGGCGCTGACCCGCATTACCCCGGCCCAGCGCGAAGCCCTGGAAAAGGCCGCCAACCGTGTGCGCATGTACCACGAGCGGCAGAAGCAGGATTCCTGGCAGTACACCGAGGCCGACGGCACTGTGCTTGGCCAGAAGGTCACCCCGTTGGACCGTGCGGGCCTGTATGTGCCAGGCGGCAAGGCGTCGTACCCGTCGTCGGTGCTGATGAACGCCATTCCGGCCAAGGTTGCCGGCGTTGCCGAAGTGGTGATGGTGGTGCCGACCCCGCGTGGTGAGGTCAACGAGCTGGTGCTGGCGGCCGCGTGCATTGCGGGTGTCGACCGTGTGTTCACCGTCGGTGGTGCCCAGGCTGTTGCCGCGCTGGCCTACGGCACCGAAAGCGTGCCGCAGGTGGACAAGATCGTCGGCCCAGGCAACATCTACGTTGCCACTGCCAAGCGCCATGTGTTCGGCCAGGTGGGTATCGACATGATCGCCGGCCCATCGGAAATTCTTGTGGTGTGCGATGGCCAGACCGACCCCGACTGGATTGCCATGGACCTGTTCTCCCAGGCAGAGCACGACGAAGACGCCCAGGCCATTCTGGTCAGCCCGGATGCCGCCTTCCTCGACCGCGTTGCCGCCAGCATCGACAAGCTGATGCCGACCATGGAGCGCGCCGAGATCATCGAGAAGTCGATCAACGGCCGTGGTGCGCTGATTCAGGTGCGTGACATGCAACAGGCGATGGACGTGGCCAACCGCATTGCGCCGGAACACCTGGAACTGTCGGTGGCCGACCCGCAAGCCTGGTTGCCGCACATTCGCCACGCTGGCGCGATCTTCATGGGCCGCCACACCAGCGAAGCGCTGGGCGATTACTGTGCCGGTCCCAACCACGTGTTGCCGACCTCTGGCACCGCACGTTTCTCGTCGCCGCTGGGGGTGTATGACTTCCAGAAGCGTTCGTCGATCATTTTCTGCTCCGAGCAGGGTGCGTCCGAGCTGGGCCACACCGCGTCGGTCCTGGCCCGTGGCGAGTCGCTGACCGCCCACGCCCGCAGCGCTGAATACCGTATCCTGACCCAAGAGAAGGGGAACTGAGCATGAGTCGATTCTGGAGCCCCTTCGTCAAGGACCTGGTGCCTTACGTGCCGGGCGAGCAGCCCAAGCTGGCCCGTCTGGTCAAGCTCAACACCAACGAAAACCCCTATGGCCCATCGCCCAAGGCGCTGGAGGCCATGCGCGGTGAGTTGAACGATAACCTGCGCCTTTACCCGGACCCGAACGGTGACCGCCTCAAGCAAGCGGTGGCCGACTACTACGGCGTAACCCCGGCGCAAGTGTTTGTCGGCAACGGCTCGGATGAGGTGTTGGCGCACATCTTCCACGGCCTGTTTCAGCACGATGCACCGCTGTTGTTCCCGGACATCAGCTACAGCTTCTACCCGGTCTACTGTGGCCTCTACGGTATTGCCTTCCAGCAGGTGGCGCTGGACGAGCAGTTCCAGATCCGCATCGAGGACTACAACAAGCCCAACGCCGGCATCATCTTCCCCAACCCCAACGCGCCGACGGGTTGCCTGATGCCGCTGCAGGCGGTGGAGCAGTTGCTGCAGGCCAACCGTGACTCGGTGGTGGTGGTGGATGAGGCTTACATCGATTTCGGCGGCGAGACGGCCATCAGCCTGGTGGACCGCTACGACAACCTGCTGGTTACCCAGACGCTGTCGAAGTCGCGCTCGCTGGCTGGCCTGCGGGTTGGTCTGGCGGTGGGGCATCCGGACCTGATCGAAGCACTGGAGCGGATCAAGAACAGCTTCAACTCCTACCCGCTGGACCGAGCGGCGATCGTAGGCGCAGCGGTGGCGTTCGAAGACCGAGAGTACTTCGAAGAAACCTGCCGTAAGGTGATCGACAGCCGCGAAGCGTTGGTCGGGCAGTTGCAAGCCAAGGGCTTTGAAGTGTTGCCTTCGGCTGCCAACTTCATCTTCGCCCGCCACCCGCAGCAGGATGCTGCCGAGCTGGCGGCACGCCTGCGCGAGCAGGGTGTGATCGTGCGTCACTTCAAGCAGCAACGTATTGCCCAGTTCCTGCGCATTACCATCGGCACGCCAGAGATGAACCAGGCGTTGCTTGATGCGTTGAACTGAAGCATTGTCGGGCGCGCCTCTATAAAGAGCGCGCCCGGCTTAATAACTGCTCTCTTCTATGACAAACGCTTTGCCAGCCGGTCGGTTACGCACCGCCGCTGGTGTGCCATCGAGCACTAGCACATAGTCGTTCTCCTGCCCCATGCCTTCCGGGTCGGTCCATTGCCCGTCCTTGGCCGGTACTTGCGCAACCACATGCCCGTTCTTGAGTATCGTCAGGTAGCCGCGAGCATTGCTGTTCCAGCGTAGCCGCCCTTTGGTTTCGTCGACCCGTACCTTGCGCACGCCGGTATCACCCAGCAAGGGTGTGCCATCCAGTAACCATTCCGGCAGCAGTTTCAGGCCCATGTGACGTAACACGGTAGGGGCGACCGAGGTTTGCGCGGGCAAGCTGTACAGGTGGTTCGGCCCTGGGTTTTCCGCTGGAATGCCGGGTTGCGAAAGCTCCTGGTTCAACGGCTTGTTGCTGGCAATGAAGATGGTTTTTTCCTGCTCCGAAATACCGCCATGCGCTTTGCCCCAATAATCCCGCCCATGGTCCGTGCTGACGATCACCAGCCAGTCTTCCTGTGGGTTCAGGCGCTTGCGCTCATCGACCTTGTCCAGCAAACGGCCGATCTGGCTGTCGAGCGTGCGCAACGACTGTTGATAGCGTTCGCCAAAGCCGCTGTCGTGGCCAGCCTGGTCCGCTTCATCCAGTTGGATGAAGGTGAAGTCGGCGGGTGTATTGTCCAGGATCTGCAGCGTTCGCTCGATGACTCGTGCATCTGATAAACCACTCTCACGTACATCGGCGCCATGGGCGTCTTCCAGCAGGTAGGCCGTGTTCAGCGGTGACCAGCCGACCACGCTGGACAGGTAGGCATTCGGCATGGCCAGTCGCAGCCGTTTGAACAGGCTGGGAAACGACGGGTCTACCCACAATGACTCGGCATTGTTGCTGACGCCGTGCTTGTTGCTCCAGACACCCGTCAGCAACGTGACCCATCCCGGGCCGCTCAAGGTCGGTTGCTCGCTGGCCTTGCCGTTGATGCCACCCGTATAGGCCTTGCCGTAATACAGCCGCTGGCTCAGGTTGGTCGCGTCGCCCAATTGCAGGTAGCGCTCAAGCTGCACACCGTCGAGACCGATTAACAAGGCCTTGGGGCGGCTTGGGGGCCGGGTCGGTTCGCAACCCGGGAGTATGGCCAGAAGCAGCAGTAACAGCAGGCTAGTGAGTCGCATGTCAGGACGCCCTTGAAAGTACACCGCGAGCGTTGCAACAACGGGGTTTGTTCACAACTGGCAGAAATGTCAGGTGGTTTGCGGCGTAGACCGGCCTCCAGTAAGCTTGTGCAAATTCATCGGATGATTGGTTGAGTGCAATGAATACAGAGCTGACCAAACGTTCCCTGGTTGAGCTTGCTGTGGATCGCATGCGTGAGCGCATCGTGCTGGGCGACTGGCAGGTCGGCCAGCGACTGCCTACCGAGCCGGAGTTGGCCCTGCAACTGGGCATCAGCCGCAATACCGTGCGCGAAGCCATGCGTGTGCTGGCGTTCAGTGGCCTGGTGGAAATTCGCCAAGGTGACGGTAGCTACCTGCGCACGGCCCAGGACCCGCTGCTGGCGGTGCAGGCGATGTCTCGCTGCACCGCGGAGCAGGCCCGGGAAACCCGTCACATCCTCGAAGCCGAAGCCATCGGCTTGGCGGCGCTGCGCCGTACCGATGCCGATCTGCAGGCGCTACGCGATGCGCTGGCCAGCAGCGCCGGGCACTTTCACGGGGATGTCGATGCTTATGTGGCCTGCGACCTGGTGTTCCACCAGCGGTTGGTCGATGCCGCCCACAACCCGGCGTTAAGCGAGCTGTATCGCTACTTTTCCGGGGTGGTGGCTGCCGCGCTGCAACGCAACATGGCGACTGTCCCGCGCTGCCAGGCCACGTTCGACCTGCACGGCCAGATCCTCGAAGCCATCGAACAACGCGACGCGGAGCGGGCCAAGCGCCTGAGCCGCACCCTCATCGAATCCTGACACCGAGAAGGCCATGGCTGAATCCATCACCCGCAATACCCCGCCGAACGAGCGGGACCTCGATGAGCTGCTGATCGATGCCGAGGCTGACGACGAGCAGGTGCAGCAGCAGCCTGTGGTGTTGCGGCGGCCCTGGCTGTTGCTGCTGGGCCTGGTGCTGGTGGCCTTGAACCTGCGCCCGGCGTTGTCGAGCATGGCGCCGGTGCTGGGGCTTGTGTCTGAAGGGCTGGGGCTGAGTGCCTCGCAGGCCGGCTTGCTGACCACCTTGCCGGTGCTGTGCCTGGGGCTGTTCGCCCCGCTGGCACCCGTGCTGGCGCGGCGTTTTGGCAGTGAGCGGGTGATCCTCGGCATTCTTGTCACGCTGGCGCTGGGTATCGGGGTGCGAAGCGCCTTCGGCCCCGTTGGCGTGTTCCTCGGCAGCCTGATGGCGGGGGCGAGCATTGGCATTATCGGTGTGCTGCTGCCGGGTATCGTCAAGCGCGACTTCCCGCAGCACGCTGGCACGCTGACCGGCGTGTACACCATGGCGTTGTGCCTGGGCGCCGCCATGGCGGCGGGGGCTACCGTACCGTTGGCCCAGCATTTCGGCGGTAGCTGGGCTCTTGGGCTGGGCTTCTGGGTGCTGCCGGCCTTGCTGGCCATGCTGGTGTGGCTGCCGCAGGCCCGCCAGGGGCATGGCCTGCACAAGGTGGCCTACCGGGTGCGGGGCCTGTGGCGCGATCCGCTGGCCTGGCAGGTTACCTTGTACATGGGCTTGCAGTCGTCGCTGGCTTACATCGTGTTCGGCTGGTTGCCATCGATCCTGATAGGCCGTGGCCTGAGCCCGACCGAGGCTGGGCTGGTGCTGTCGGGGTCGGTGATCGTGCAGTTGATTAGCTCGCTGAGCGCGCCCTGGCTGGCCACCCGTGGCAAGGACCAGCGCCTGGCGATCGTGCTGGTCATGTTGATTACCCTGGCGGGCCTGTTCGGTTGCCTGTATGCGCCCGTTTCGGGGCTGTGGGGATGGGCCGTGGTGCTGGGCCTGGGGCAGGGCGGTACTTTTGCCCTGGCGCTGACCCTGATTGTGCTGCGTTCGAAAGACGCCCATGTGGCAGCGAACCTGTCGAGCATGGCGCAGGGCGTGGGTTACACCCTGGCGTCGATGGGGCCGTTTGCCGTGGGGCTGGTGCATGACCTGACCGGGGGCTGGGCGGCGCTGGGCTGGATTTTTGCCGTGCTGGGGATTGGTGCCATCGTGTTCGGGTTGGGGGCTGGGCGGGCGTTGCATGTGCAGGTGACCAGCGAAAAAGTCTGAGGCTGGCGGTGGCAGAACTGGCCCTTTCGCGGGTGAACCCGCTCCCACAGAGATCGCACACATTTTGAATCTGTGGTGATCGTGTGGGAGCGGGTTTACCCGCGAAGAGGCCGGTACTGGCATAAGCCATCGGGGCAGATTATCGTGCTGGTTTCGACCCCAGGACGGACCTGCCCCATGAGCGACGCCAACCGCGACCTGATCACCCGCTTCTACCAGGCCTTCCAGCGCCTGGATGCCGAGGCCATGGTGGCCTGCTACAGCGACGATATTGTTTTCAGCGACCCGGTTTTCGGCACCTTGCGCGGCAAGGATGCAGGTGATATGTGGCGTATGCTTACCCGCCGCGCCAAGAACTTTACCCTGACGTTCGACAGCGTCCGCGCCGATGAGCGCAGTGGCGGCGCGCACTGGGTGGCCACCTACCTGTTCACCCAGACCGACCGTGTTGTGGTCAACGACATCCAGGCGCGGTTTGTCATTCGTGATGGGCTGATCTGCCAGCATGACGACACCTTCGACCTGTGGCGCTGGTCGCGGCAGGCCTTGGGTATGCCTGGCGTATTGCTGGGCTGGTCGCCGCTGGTGCAGAACAAGGTTCGCTTGCAGGCATTCAAGGGATTGCGCGCATTCCAGCAGGCCCAAGGTGAGTGAAACCGTCGAATCCGTTGTTGGCAAACCCTGGTATGTCTATCTGGTAAGGGCCGCCAACGGCTCGCTGTACTGCGGCATCAGCGATGACCCTCAGCGGCGTTTTGCGGCGCACCAGAAGGGGCAGGGCGCCCGCTACTTCAAGACCAGCCCGGCCCAGGCGCTGGTGTATGTGGAGCAATGGCCGGATAAAGGCGAGGCTTTGCGCCAGGAGCGGCTGGTAAAGCGGCTGCGCAAATCGGCAAAGGAGGCGCTGGTGGCCTCCTATACCGGCTTTGAGGGGATTAGTCCTTGCGCCGCTTCAACTGATCGACCAGCGTTGTCGGCAGCCCCTTGATGATCAGGGTACCTGCCGCCTCGTCATACTCCACTTTGTCGCCCAGCAAGTGTGCCTCGAAGCTGATCGACAGCCCCTCGGCACGCCCGGTGAAGCGGCGGAACTGGTTGAGGGTGCGCTTGTCCGCCGGGATTTCTGGCGACAGGCCATAGTCCTTGTTGCGGATGTGGTCGTAGAACGCTTTGGGCCGATCTTCGTCGATCAGGCTGGACAGCTCTTCCAGCGTTACCGGCTCGCCCAGTTTAGTCTGGGTGGTGGCGTACTCGACCAGGGTCTGGGTCTTTTCGCGGGCGGACTCTTCCGGCAGGTCTTCGCTCTCGACGAAGTCACTGAAGGCTTTGAGCAGGGTACGGGTTTCGCCTGGGCCGTCTACACCCTCCTGGCAGCCGATGAAGTCGCGGAAGTAATCCGAAACTTTCTTGCCGTTCTTGCCCTTGATGAACGAGATGTACTGCTTGGAGTTCTGGTTGTTCTTCCACTCCGACAGGTTGATGCGTGCCGCCAGGTGCAACTGGCCAAGGTCGAGGTGGCGCGAAGGCATCACGTCGAGTTCGGCGTTCACCGCTACCCCTTCGCTGTGGTGCAGCAGGGCAATGGCCAGATATTCGGTCATGCCTTGCTGGTAATGGGCGAACAGGATATGGCCGCCCGTGGACAGGTTGGACTCTTCCATCAGCTTCTGCAGGTGTTCCACGGCAGTGCGGCTGAAGGCGGTAAAGTCTTTTTCTTCGTCCAGGTACTGCTTCAGCCAGCCGCTGAGTGGGTAGGCGCCCGACTCACCGTGGAAAAAGCCCCAGGCTTTGCCTTGCTTGGCGTTATAGCTGTCATTGAGGTCGGCCAGCAGGTTCTCGATGGCATCGGAGGCGGCCAGTTCGGAGTCGCGAGCATGCAGCACCGCGGGGCTGCCATCAGGCTTTTTGTCGATCAGGTGAACGATGCAATGACGGATTGGCATGGGATTCTCGGCGAGCTGCAAAAGTTGCCAAGTTTACCCTAGACACAAGGTGATGCAGTGGCCGTATGTTGGCAGATATGTCGGTTGTTCGTTTTTTGTTCAATTTTGTGCGTTTTAAGCTAAAACCCCCGAAAAACCTGCATTAAATCGAAGTGCGCAGCGGATATTTATCTGCTCCTGTGGTAGTTTTGCGCGGTCTTGTGCCCCTCGTGTGGCGCATTGCTGGCAGCGTGCTGTCGTCGTGTCGAACCAAACGCCGATTTACGTATCTACATACGCGATTGGCGCGGCCCTCCACTTTCAGGGGCTGGCCCGATAACGTCGTAGTTCGCTGCATAACCATCGAATTTGATAGGGAAGGAACACCACCATGGCATTGACCAAAGACCAACTGATTGCCGACATCGCCGAATCGATCGCCGCGCCAAAAGCCACCGCCAAGAACGCTCTGGAGCAACTGGGCCAGATCGTTGCCGACCAACTGGAAAACGGCGCTGAAATCACCCTGCCAGGCATCGGCAAGCTGAAAGTCTCCGAGCGTCCTGCCCGTACCGGCCGCAACCCTTCGACTGGCGCTGCCATCGAAATCGCTGCCAAGAAAGTCGTCAAGTTCGTTCCAGCCAAAGTGCTGACCGACGCCATCAACAAGTAATTGTTGACGTGTTGACGAAACCGCGCCCGGCTTGCCCGGGCGCGGTTTTTTCATGCCTGTGATTTACGCTGGGCGTGCCAGGCCTGGCGCGTGGCATCGTCAAGGAAGCTCCAGGCGACCATGCGGCTCTGTTTCTGTCCCTGGCCCATTTCGGTGATGCGTAAGGCCTTGGCGCCTGCCTTCTTCAGTGCGGTCTCGATGCCCGGCAAGTTACTGGCCTTGGACACCAGGCTGGTGAACCACAGCACACGCTCGGCGTATTGCACGCTCTCGCTGACCAGTTGGGTGACAAAGCGGATTTCGCCGCCCTCGCACCACAGTTCATTGTTCTGGCCACCGAAGTTGAGCACAGGCAGCTTGCGCTTGGGGTCTTGTTTGCCCAGGTTCTTCCACTTGCGCTGGCTGCCACGGGTGGCTTCTTCGCGTGAGGCATGGAAGGGCGGGTTGCACAGGGTCAGGTCGAAGCGTTCTTCATCCTGCAGCAGGCCGCTGAGGATGTGCGTGCGGTTGGCCTGTTGGCGCAGGGTGATGGCCTTGCCCAGCCCATTGGCCTGCACGATGGCCTTGGCCGATGCCAGGGCCACGGGGTCGATGTCCGAGCCCAGGAAGCGCCAGCGGTAGTCGCTGTGCCCAAGCAGTGGGTAGATGCAGTTGGCACCCACACCGATATCCAGTGCATGCACCTTGGCACCCTTTGGCACCTCGCCGGCGTTGTCTTCGGCCAGCAGATCGGCGGCCACGTGAATGTAGTCGGCGCGGCCGGGGATGGGCGGGCACAGGTAGTCGGCAGGGATATCCCAGTGCTGGATGCCGTACTGGGCCTTGAGCAGGGCACGGTTGAACACTCGCACGGCTTCAGGGTTGGCGAAGTCGATGCTCGGTTTGCCGTGGGGATTGGTGATGGTGAAGCGGGCAAGGTCCGGGTGGGCCTTGATCAGGCTAGGGAAGTCGTAGCGGCCCTTGTGGCGGTTGCGCGGGTGCAGGGAGGGTTTCTGGATCATGGGAGGGTCCTGAAAAGCATCGCGGGCAAGCCCGCTCCTACGTTGACCTGTAGGAGCGGGCTTGCCCGCGATGAATTTACCGAGGTTTACAGCGCAGCGATGCGCGCATGCTGCTCGGTGAAGTTGGCCAGGGCCTGTTCAGACTCGGCCAGCTTGGCACGTTCCTTCTCGATCACCGCAGGCGGAGCCTTGTCGACGAAGGCGGCGTTGGACAGCTTGCCACCCACGCGTGCCACTTCGCCTTGCAGGCGCTGGATTTCCTTGTTCAGGCGCGCCAGCTCGGCATCCTTGTCGATCAGGCCGGCCATTGGCACCAGCACTTGCAGGTCACCGACCAGGGCGGTGGCCGACAGCGGCGCTTCATCGGCATCGCCCAGCACGGTGAACGACTCGACCTTGGCCAGCTTCTTCAGCAGCGCTTCGTTTTCCAGCAGGCGGCGCTGGTCGTCGGCGTTGGCGTTCTTCAGGAACAGCGGCAGCGGCTTGCCTGGGCCGATGTTCATTTCGGCGCGGATGTTGCGCAGGCCGACCATCAATTCCTTGAGCCACTCGATGTCACCTTCAGCGGCGGCATCGATGCGGGCTTCATTGGCCACCGGCCACGGCTGCAGCATGATGGTCTTGCCTTCGATACCGGCCAGCGGCGCGATGCGCTGCCAGATTTCTTCGGTAATGAACGGCATGAACGGGTGCGCCAGGCGCAGCGCCACTTCCAGCACGCGCACCAGGGTGCGGCGGGTGCCACGGGCGCGCTCGACCGGGGCGTTTTCGTCCCACAGTACCGGCTTGGACAGCTCCAGGTACCAGTCGCAGTACTGGTTCCAGATGAACTCGTACAGCGCCTGGCTAGCCAGGTCGAAGCGGAACTGCTCCAGCTGGCGGGTCACTTCGGCTTCGGTGCGCTGCAGCTGCGAGATGATCCAGCGGTCAGCCAGCGACAATTCGTAAGCTTCGCCGTTCTGGCCACAGTCCTCGCCCTTGTCCAGCACGTAGCGGGCGGCGTTCCAGATCTTGTTGCAGAAGTTGCGGTAGCCTTCGACGCGGCCCATGTCGAACTTGATGTCGCGGCCCGTAGAGGCCAGCGAGCAGAAGGTGAAACGCAGGGCGTCGGTGCCGTAGCTGGCGATACCTTCAGGGAACTCGGCCTTGGTCTGCTTGGCGATCTTCTCGGCCAGCTTGGGCTGCATCATGCCGCTGGTGCGTTTTTCCAGCAGGGCGTCGAGTGTGATGCCGTCGACGATGTCCAGCGGGTCCAGCACGTTGCCCTTGGACTTGGACATCTTCTGGCCCTGGCCGTCACGTACCAGACCGTGTACGTAAACGGTCTTGAACGGTACTTGCGGGGTGCCGTCCTCGTTCTTGATCAGGTGCATGGTCAGCATGATCATGCGCGCAACCCAGAAGAAGATGATGTCGAAGCCGGTTACCAGCACATCGGTGGAGTGGAACTTCTTGAGGAACTCGGTCTGCTCCGGCCAGCCCAGGGTGGAGAAGGTCCACAGGCCCGAGCTGAACCAGGTGTCGAGCACGTCGTCGTCCTGGCGCAGGACCACGTCGGCGCCGAGGTTGTGCTTGGCGCGCACCTCTGCCTCGTCGCGGCCAACGTAGACCTGACCGGCCTCGTTGTACCACGCCGGGATGCGGTGGCCCCACCACAGCTGGCGGCTGATGCACCAGTCCTGGATGTCACGCATCCAGGAGAAGTACATGTTTTCGTACTGCTTGGGCACGAACTGGATACGGCCATCTTCCACGGCGGCGATGGCAGGTTCTGCCAGCGGCTTGGTGGAGACGTACCACTGGTCGGTCAGCCACGGCTCGATCACGGTGCCCGAACGGTCGCCTTTCGGCACCTTCAGGGCGTGGTCGTCGATGCTCACCAGCAGGCCCTGGGCATCCAGGTCGGCAACGATCTGCTTGCGCGCGACGAAGCGGTCGAGGTTGGCGTATTGGGCTGGCAGTTTGGTATCAACCTGCTCGTTGACGCTGCCGTCGAGGTTGAAGGCCTGGGCGCTGGCCAGCACGAAGGCGTTCTTGTCGAAGATGTTCAGCAGCGGCAGGTTGTGGCGCTTGCCGACTTCGTAGTCGTTGAAGTCGTGAGCCGGGGTGATCTTCACGCAGCCGGTACCGAACGCTGGGTCGCAGTAGTCGTCGGCGATGATCGGGATGCGGCGGCCTACCAGTGGCAGTTCGACGAACTTGCCGATCAGTGCCTGGTAACGTTCGTCGTTCGGGTTAACCGCAACGGCCGCGTCACCCAGCAGGGTTTCCGGACGGGTGGTGGCAACCACCAGGTAGTCGTTGCCTTCGGCGGTCTTGGCGCCGTCGGCCAGCGGGTAGCGCAGGTTCCACAGGTGGCCTTTCTCGTCGTGGTTTTCCACTTCAAGGTCCGAGATGGCCGTGTGCAGCTTGGTATCCCAGTTGACCAGGCGCTTGCCACGGTAGATAAGGCCGTCTTCATGCAGGCGCACGAACGCTTCTTTAACGGCTTCGGAGAGGCCGTCGTCCATGGTGAAGCGCTCGCGGCTCCAGTCTACCGAAGAGCCCAGGCGGCGGATCTGGCGGCTGATGTTGCCACCGGACTGGTCCTTCCATTCCCAGACCTTTTCCAGGAACTTCTCGCGGCCCAGGTCATGACGGTTCTGGCCTTTGGCTTCGAGCTGGCGCTCGACCAGCATCTGCGTGGCGATACCGGCGTGGTCGGTGCCTGGCTGCCACAGGGTGTCGCGGCCTTGCATGCGGCGGAAACGGATCAGGGCGTCCATGATCGCGTTGTTGAACCCATGGCCCATGTGCAGGCTGCCGGTCACGTTCGGCGGCGGGATCATGATGGTGTAGGACTCGCCTGCACCTTGTGGGGCGAAATAGTTCTCGGACTCCCAGGTGTTGTACCAGGAAGTTTCGATGGCGTGCGGCTGGTAGGTCTTATCCATGCGCGGCGGGACCCTGTGCATTTATTCGGGAAAGCCGGGAAGTATAACCAAGGTGGGGGCCGCAGGCGACAAGCTGCTGCTATCTGGCAGGGCAGGAGCGGCCTCTTCGCGGGTAAACCCGCTCCCACAGGTACGGTGCAGCGCCAACAGCTTGCGCAAATCCTGTGGGAGCGGGTTTACCCGCGAAGCAGGCACCGCCGAAATTCAGGCTTACTCCGAACGCTTGATCAACCGCTCGATCCGCGCATCCAGCCGGCGCTTGATCTCGTTCTCGATGTGCGGGGTGAAGTCGTTGATCACGTCCTGCATGATCATCTGCGCCGCCGCACGCAGCTCGCTCTCCAGGTGCAGCAGGGTGTCCTGGCGGCGGGTTTGCGGGTCGTCCTCGGGTTCGGCAGCCACCGGTTCGGCAACCGGTGCCGGGTTGCCGGCAGGCTCTTCCAGCAGTAACGGAATCTGCTCCACCGTTTCGGTCAGCAGCGGCGGTTGCAGGTCGGCGTCGCCAAGCAGCTGGCGGATCGACTCGAGGTCATCGAGCAGATGGGCGGAGTCGGGCAAAGGGGAGGGCTTGTCCATCGTCGTCAAAGTCGCTGTAAGCGGTGGTCTTGCAGAGCATAGCCCTGTTCACGGTAGAAACGGAATCGCTCTCGGGCCGATTGGCGGATGCCAGGCTCCTCGACCACGATTTCGGCCACCCGCTCGAACTGGCCGACAAAGCCCGGCACGCTGGCGCCCAGGTTGATCAGCAAGTCGCGGTGCTCGCCCGCGCTGTCTGCCAAGCCCAACGCCACGCCGGCATCGGCATGCACCTCGGCCAGGTCGTGGGGCACGAACGCCTCGCCCTTGAAGCGCCACAAGCGTTGGTCCAGCTCGCTGCGCTGTTCCGCGTCCTGGCAGTGCAGGTAGACCCGGTGGCCGAGGCGCCAGGCCTTTTCGCACAGCTTGCAGGCGAAATCGAGCCGCGCCGACAGCGAGTCGGTGGGCAAGATGTAGAAGTCGACTTTGCTCATGGTGAGAATCGCCGGCCAGTGGCGCACAAGGCGCCACCGGCCTCACGGCGTCACGCGCCAGCGCGGTCCAGCAGGTACTGGGTCAGCAGAGGCACTGGGCGGCCGGTGGCGCCTTTGTCCTTGCCGCCACTGATCCAGGCGGTACCGGCGATGTCCATGTGCGCCCAGTTGTAGGCCTTGGCGAAGCGCGACAGGAAGCAACCCGCGGTGATGGTGCCGGCCTTCGGCCCACCGATGTTGCCCATGTCGGCGAACGGGCTGTCCAGCTGCTCCTGGTATTCGTCGAACAGCGGCAGCTGCCAGGCACGGTCGTCGGCGCGCTTGCCGGCGTCGAGCAACTGGCCCACCAGGTCGTCGTTGTTGCCCATCAGGCCGGAGGTGTGGCTGCCCAGGGCGACGATGCAGGCGCCAGTCAGGGTGGCGATGTCGATCACCGCCTGCGGCTTGAAGCGCTCGGCGTAGGTCAGGGTGTCGCACAGCACCAGGCGGCCTTCGGCGTCGGTGTTGAGAATTTCCACGGTCTGGCCGCTCATGGTGGTGACGATGTCACCTGGGCGGGTGGCACCGCCGCTCGGCATGTTTTCGGCGCAGGCCAGCAGGCACACGAGGTTGATTGGCAGCTGCAGTTCGAGCACGGCACGCAGGGTGCCGAACACGCTGGCGGCGCCGCACATGTCGTACTTCATTTCGTCCATGCCGGCACCTGGCTTGAGGCTGATGCCGCCGGTGTCGAAGGTGATGCCTTTACCGACCAGCACGAATGGCTTGTCGGCCTTTTTGCCGCCCTGGTAATTCAGCACGATCAGGCGTGGAGGCTGGTCGCTGCCCTGGCCCACGGCATAGAACGCACCCATGCCCAGGTCCTTGATCTTCTTCTCGTCCAGCACCTCGACCTTCAGCGCCTTGTGCGCCTTGCCCAGGTCCTTGGCCTGCTCGGCCAGGAAACTTGGGTGGCAGAGGTTAGGCGGCAGGTTGCCCAGGTCGCGGGTGAAAGCCATGCCGGTGGCGATGGCGCTGGCGTGTTTGACCGCCCGCTCGACTTCGGCCTGGCCGGCCTTGTCGGCCAACAGGGTGACCTTCTTCAGGGCGCGCGGCTCGGCCTTCTGGCTCTTGAAACGGTCGAAGACGTATTCGCCGTCGAGCAGGGTTTCGGCCAGCAGGCGGTATTTACCGTAATGGGCGTCGCGGTTGCTGACCGCCACATCGTCCAGCGCCAGCACTGCATCGGCACCGTTCAGGCCCTTGAGTACGCCGGCCACGCTGGTAACCAGCTTGCGCCAGGCGCGGTCGCCCAGGGCTTCATCCTTGCCACTGCCTACCAGCAGCACGCGCTCGGCCTTCAGGCCCGCAAGGTTCTGCAGCAGCAGGGTCTGGCCCGGCTTGCCGGCCAGGTCGCCGCGCTTGAGCACGGCGCTGATGGCACCCTCGCTGGCCAGGTCGACAGCCTTGGCCACAGCACCGAGCTTGCGGTTTTCACCTACCGGAATGACCAGTGTGGCGGTTTTTACGGATGCAGCAGCTACGCTTTTTACAACCAGTTCCATGTCAGGATCCCCGAATGATCGATACGAATGGCGCTGTGTGTGCCAGCGCTCTGGACGGGCCTGGCCGCTTAGTCGCGCGCCAGCGGAAAAGCTGCCAGTTTGAGCCTGCGGCAAGCGTGCTGACAACCCCGTTATGCGCGTTCATGCGCGGCCAAGTGACAGGGGCGGTCAATCACAGGATAATGCGCGCACTTTACATGGAGGTTCGCCTTTGGCGAACCGGCATTGGTCTTGGATGTACTAAGTCATTGTTTGGCGCCATTGCATGGCAGTCCGCCCTGACAACCCAGGAGTGTCTGGTTTGATCGTCTTTCGTTATCTGTCCCGCGAGGTCCTGGTGACCTTGAGCGCCGTCAGCGCTGTGCTGCTGGTGATCATCATGAGCGGGCGCTTCATCAAGTACCTGGCCCAGGCTGCCCAGGGCGTGCTCGACCCGGGCGTGCTGTTCCTGATCATGGGCTTCCGGTTGCCGGGTTTCCTGCAGTTGATCCTGCCGCTGGGGCTGTTCCTTGGCATTCTCCTGGCTTACGGGCGCCTGTACCTGGAAAGCGAGATGACCGTGCTGTCCGCAACCGGCATGAGCCAGCAGCGCCTGCTGGGCATGACCATGGCGCCGGCCGCCCTGGTCGCCCTGCTGGTGGCCTGGCTGAGCTTGAGCCTGGCACCGCTGGGCGTGGCCCAGGTGCAGCAGATCATCGCCCAGCAAGACGCGCTGACCGAGTTCGACACCCTGGTGCCGGGCCGCTTCCAGACGTTGCGTGACGGCTCGCGGGTAACCTACACCGAGCAGCTGTCGGATGACCGCATCAACCTGGCCGGGGTGTTCATTTCCGAGAAGCGCTTCAATCAGGACAAGACCAAGGACCGCGCCCCATCGGTGCTGGTCGCTGAAAAGGGCCATCAGGAAATCCAGGCCGACGGCAACCGCTATCTGGTGCTGGAAAACGGTTACCGCTACGACGGTAACCCGGGCCAGGCCGACTACCGCGCCATCAAGTACGACACCTATGGCGTGCTGCTGCCCAAGCCGGAAGTCAGCGAGGAGGTCACCGAACGTGAAGCCATCCCTACCTCCGAGTTGATCGGCAAGAAGGGCCTGCGTGAGCGCGCCGAACTGCAATGGCGGCTGTCGCTGCCGATCCTGGTATTCGTCGTCACACTGCTGGCGGTGCCGCTGTCCCGGGTCAACCCACGCCAGGGCCGCTTCCTCAAGCTGCTGCCGGCAATTCTTCTGTACATGGCCTACCTGACAATGCTGATTTCCGTTCGCGGCGCTCTCGAGAAGGGCAAACTTCCGATCGGCCTGGGCATGTGGTGGGTCCACGGCCTGTTCCTGCTGATCGGCCTGGGGCTGATTTACTGGGAGCCGCTGCGCCTCAAACGCGCCGCCCGTCGTGCGGAGGTGGCCCATGGCTAAGCTTGACCGCTACATCGGCCAGAGCGTGCTGCTGGCCATCCTGGCCGTGCTGGGTATCATCCTCGGCTTGGCCTCGCTGTTCGCCTTCATCGATGAGATGAGCGACCTGAGTGACACCTATACGGTGATGGAAGCGGGCAACTTCGTCCTGCTCACCGCACCGCGGCGGCTGTACGAAATGCTGCCGATGGCGGCACTGATCGGCTGCCTGATCGGCCTGGGCAGCCTGGCCAGCAGCAGCGAGCTGACCATCATGCGTGCGGCCGGTGTTTCCATCGGCCGTATCGTCTGGGCGGTGATGAAGCCGATGCTGGTGCTGATGCTGGTCGGCCTGCTGATCGGTGAATACGTGGCACCGGTGACCGAGAACAAGGCCCAGGCCGACCGCTCCCTGGCCCAGGGCGGTGGTGAGGCGCAAAGCTCCAAGCGCGGTATGTGGCACCGTCAGGGTGAAGAGTACGTGCACATCAACGCCGTGCAGCCTAACGGCTTGCTGCTGGGGGTGACCCGTTACCGCTTCGACAACGAGCGCAAGATCGTCACGTCGAGCTTCGCCCGCCGTGCCCAGTATCAGAACGACCACTGGCTGCTCGCCGACGTGCGCACCACCTATTTCCGTGGTGACCACACCGAAGTCGTCAGCGCGCCGCAAGAGCGCTGGGACGTTTCGCTCACGCCAGAACTGCTCAATACCGTGATCCTGGCGCCGGAATCGCTGTCGATTACCGGGCTGTGGGACTACATCCACTACCTGTCTGACCAAGGTTTGAACAATGCCCGCTACTGGCTGGCGTTCTGGACCAAGGTACTGCAGCCGATGGTGACTGCGGCACTGGTGCTGATGGCAATTTCCTTCATCTTCGGCCCGCTGCGCTCGGTAACCCTCGGGCAGCGCGTGTTCACCGGTGTGCTGGTGGGCTTCGTGTTCCGCATCGGTCAGGACTTGTTGGGGCCTTCTAGCCAGGTGTTCGGCTTCCCGCCGCTGCTGGCGGTGGTGATCCCGGCAGGCATCTGTGCCTTGGCCGGTGTGTGGTTGTTGCGCCGGGCGGGTTGATGGCCTGAGCTGCACAAGAAAGCCGACCTCAGGGTCGGCTTTTTCATGGGTGTTAACCTGTGCTCATTTCTTCTGCTTCGGCACCCGCACCAGCTGGCTCTCCGAATAGATGTCATGCCAGCCCCGCTTGCGCTTGTCGATCAACACCCAGAAGAAACCCAGCCCCAGGCACAGCCACGAGGCAATCGAGACCACAAAGCGCAACAGCGCCTGCCACAGGCTGATGGCCGAACCATCGGCGTTCTGCACTCGCACGCCCCATACCTGCATGCCCAGCGTCTGCCCGCCATGGGTCCAGAACTTGGCAAAGAAGCCGAACAGGGCGAACAGCAGCACTGTTGACAGCAGTGGGTCGCCATCCAGTGCCCCCGCCTCGGTCAGCTCGCGCATGCGTGCTTCGCCGATGATCGCCATCTGGATCATTTTGTAGGCGCCAGCGGTCACGATCAGCAGGGCCGTGCACAGTAAAAAGTCATAGAACATCGCCGCCAGGCGCCGGCCCAGTCCGACCGGTGGAAAATCTCCCTGAGGGGTGAGCAGAGGCTTGGACATGCAGGACGGCTCCAGAAGACGAAGCCGCTATTCTACGGGCAAAAAAAAGCCCCTGCACTTGGCAGGGGCTTTTCTCGAAGTCGGGTTCGGCTTAGCCGGCGACCTGAACTTTGTCAGCCTGCATGCCTTTCTGGCCCTGGACTGCTTCGAAGGTAACCTTCTGGCCTTCTTTCAGGCTCTTGAAGCCGTTGCCTTCGATAGCGCGGAAGTGCACGAACAGATCCGGACCGCTTTCTGGGGTGATGAAGCCGTAACCTTTTTCGTCATTGAACCACTTGACGGTACCGTTCTGACGCTCAGCCATTGTCTTATTTCCTATGAAGCTTAAATTTTGATGACAGTTTCTTTCGCACTTGTTTGTAAGCGAAAGATTACTGGGCTGGGTTGCAGGAAAGTAAGAGACGTCGAACGGGTTGTAGCAAATCTCGGCTACTGGCCCAGGTCACGAACTGTTGCGACCCATGCAAACACAGTGCAGTGACTCTACGCCAACTCCCGAGCGAAAAACAAGCCCTTGGTCGTATGGAAAATCAGCCGTTTGCCGATAACCGACCGATTTGACGGAAACGGCATGGCGCCTGGCCTGGCGCCATGTTCAAAAGTTATTGGGCAGGTTCGAAAACGAATATGTCGAGCCTGCCCGTAACCTTCACAAAGCCGTTTCAACCACGGTAGTAACGTTGCGCTACGAAAGGCATTTTGCTGACTTTCAAGGCAACCTTCTTGCCCCGCACCACGGCAAACAGCGGGGTGTCGACTGCAGCATGTTCACTATCGATATAACCCATTGCTACAGGTGCACCGAGTGTCGGGCCAAAGCCGCCGCTGCAGACTTTACCTACGGGTTTATCGTTTGCATCGACAATGTCCGCACCTTCACGAACAGGTGTACGTTCTTGCGGTAGCAGCCCGACGCGTTTGCGTGCCACGCCATCGCGCTGCTGGGCATAGATGGCCTCGGCACCCGGGAACCCGGCAGCACGTGCACCGTCGGCACGGCGCACTTTGGAAATGGCCCACAGCAGGCTGGCCTCGACCGGGGTGGTCTCGGTATTCATGTCGTGGCCATACAGGCACAGGCCGGCTTCCAGGCGAAGCGAGTCGCGAGCGCCCAGGCCAATCGGCTGTACTTCCGGCTCGGCCAGCAGACGGCGGGCGAGGGCATCTGCAGCGCTTGCCGGGACCGAGACTTCGTAGCCATCTTCGCCGGTGTAGCCCGAGCGGCTGACGAAGCAGTCTTCGCCCAGCAGCTTCACCGGGCGGAACTGCATGAAGGTCATGCCGGCCACTTCCGGGGCCAGGCGCTCCAGCACCTTGACCGCAGCCGGGCCTTGCAGGGCCAGCAGGGCACGTTGCTCGAACAGCGGCTGCACGTCGCAACGGTTGCCGATGTGTTTTTGCAGGTGGGCCAAGTCCTGGTCCTTGCAGGCGGCGTTGACCACCAGGAACAGCGTGTCGTCACCCAGGTTGGCCACCATCAGGTCGTCGAGGATGCCGCCCTGCTCGTTGGTGAACATGGCATAGCGCTGCATGCCTGCCGGGAGGTCGATGATGTCCACGGGTACCAGGCTTTCCAGGGCCTTGGCGGCATCAGCGCCGCGCAGGATGATCTGGCCCATGTGCGAAACGTCGAACAGGCCGGCCTGCTCGCGGGTGTGCAAGTGTTCCTTGAGCACGCCCAGCGGGTACTGCACCGGCATGTCGTAGCCGGCGAACGGCACCATGCGGGCACCCAGTTCCAGGTGCAGGGCGTGCAGTGGGGTCTTGAGCAGTGTTTCGGACATCGGTGACTCCTTGGTGTTGTTGTCGGGTCAACATTCGATGATGTTGACGGCCAGGCCGCCACGGGCGGTCTCTTTGTATTTGCTTTTCATGTCGGCGCCGGTCTGGCGCATCGTGCGGATGACCTTGTCGAGCGACACGTAATGTTGCCCGTCGCCGCGCAAGGCCATGCGCACCGCGTTGATTGCCTTCACCGAGCCCATGGCATTGCGCTCGATGCACGGCACCTGGACCAGCCCGCCGATCGGGTCGCAGGTCAGGCCCAGGTTATGTTCCATACCGATTTCTGCAGCGTTCTCCACCTGCTGCACGCTGCCACCCATCACCTCGCATAACGCACCGGCAGCCATCGAACAGGCCACGCCGACCTCGCCCTGGCAGCCCACTTCCGCGCCAGAGATGGAGGCGTTTTCCTTGTACAGGATGCCAATGGCCGCAGCGGTGAGCAGAAAACGCACCACCCCGTCCTCGCTGGCGCCCGGCACGAAGCGCATGTAGTAGTGCAACACTGCCGGGACGATACCTGCCGCCCCATTGGTGGGTGCGGTGACCACGCGCCCGCCGTAGGCGTTTTCTTCGTTCACGGCCAAGGCGTAGAGGTTGACCCAGTCGAGCACCGACAGGGCATCGCGCAGGCTGGCTTCCGGGTGGCGGCTCAGTTGGCGATACAACGCGGGCGCCCGCCGCTTGACCTTGAGCCCGCCCGGCAATATGCCTTCATGCTGGCAGCCTGCTTCGACGCAATCCTGCATCACCTGCCAGATGCGCAGCAGCCCGGCGCGGGTTTCTGCCTCTGGGCGCCAGGCGGCCTCGTTGGCCAGCATCACTTGGCTTATCGACAGGTTTTGCGTGGTGCAATGGCCGAGCAGCTCCTTGGCGGTCTTGAACGGGTAGGGCAGCACGGTGCTGTCCTCGACGATGCGGTCGTGGCCGGCGGCGTCCTCGTCGACCACGAAACCGCCGCCCACCGAGTAATACTCGCGGCTGCGGATTTGCAGGCCGGCGTCGTCGAACGCGCGAAAGATCATGCCGTTGGGATGGTAGTCCAGCGGCTTGCGGATCATTGCCAAATGCTGTTTTTCAATGAACGCAATGCTGTGCTCGCCCAGCAGGTTGATGTGGCCACTGTCGCGGATGGCCTGCAGGCGGGCGGGGATGCTTTCGGTGTCGATAATGTCCGGGTGTTCGCCTTCAAGGCCCAGCAGCACAGCCTTGTCACTGCCGTGGCCCTTGCCGGTGGCGCCCAGCGAGCCATACAGCTCGGCCTTGACGCTGGCCGTGCGGGCGAGCAGGCCGTCACGGCGCAGCCCTTCGGCGAACCGCGCGGCGGCGCGCATCGGGCCGACCGTGTGCGAACTGGAGGGGCCGATGCCGATCTTGAACAGGTCGAAGACGCTCAAAGACATGGTGACCTCCTGCCAGGGTTTCAGGACGGACGGTGAACCCTGTGGGAGCGGGTTTACCCGCGAATGCGGCGGTGACGCCACCATCGCGTTCGCGGGTAAACCCGCTCCCACAGAGGCCCACACCTCAACTCAGGGAGCGGGCCCGAAAGCTATCAGGCGTCCTGATAGCTCTCGATCGACGGGCAAGCGCACACCAGGTTGCGGTCGCCAAACACGTTGTCGACCCGGCCCACCGGCGGCCAGTACTTGGCTTCCACCAGGCTTGGCAGCGGGTAAACCGCCTGCTCGCGGCTGTAGCCGTGGGCCCATTCGCCAACCAGCTCGGCCGCGGTGTGCGGGGCGTTTTTCAGCGGGTTGTCGTCCTTGTCCAGGCTACCGTTTTCGACCGCACGGATTTCTTCGCGGATCTGGATCATCGCGTTGCAGAAGCGGTCCAGTTCTTCCTTGGACTCGCTTTCGGTCGGCTCGATCATCAGCGTGCCCGCCACCGGGAAGGACATGGTCGGGGCGTGGAAGCCAAAGTCGATCAGGCGCTTGGCCACGTCATCGACGCTGATGCCGCTGGTGTCCTTCAGCGGGCGCAGGTCGAGGATGCACTCGTGGGCCACCAGGCCATTGCCGCCGGTATACAGAACAGGATAGTGCTCTTCCAGGCGGCGGGCGATGTAGTTGGCGTTGAGAATTGCCATCTGCGAGGCACGCTTGAGGCCGGCACCGCCCATCATGCGGATGTACATCCAGGTGATCGGCAGGATGCTGGCGCTGCCGAACGGCGCGGCGCATACGGCCCCTTCGGTGTTTTCAAGCTGCGCGTGGCCAGGCAGGAACGGCGCCAGGTGCGACTTGACGCCAATCGGGCCAACGCCCGGGCCGCCACCGCCGTGCGGAATGCAGAAGGTCTTGTGCAGGTTCAGGTGAGACACGTCGCCGCCGAACTTGCCCGGGGCGCACAGGCCGACCATGGCGTTCATGTTGGCGCCGTCGATGTACACCTGGCCACCGTTGTCGTGGATGATCGCGCAGATTTCGCCGATCGCTTCCTCGAACACGCCGTGGGTCGACGGGTAGGTGATCATGATCGCCGCCAGGCGCTCGCGGTGCTCGATGGCCTTGGCGCGCAGGTCTTCTACGTCGACGTTGCCGCGGGCGTCACAAGCGGTAACCACCACGCGCATGCCGGCCATGTGGGCGGTCGCAGGGTTGGTGCCGTGGGCCGACGACGGGATCAGGCAGATGTCGCGGTGGCTTTCGCCACGGCTGCGGTGGTAGGCACGGATGGCCAGCAGGCCTGCGTACTCGCCTTGGGAACCTGCGTTGGGCTGCAGCGATACGGCGTCATAGCCAGTGGCGGCGCACAGCATGGCTTCCAGCTCGGTGGTCATCTGCAGGTAGCCCTGGCTCTGCTCGGCCGGGGCGAACGGGTGCAGGTTGCCGAACTCGGCCCAGGTGACCGGGATCATCTCGCTGGCAGCGTTCAGTTTCATGGTGCACGAGCCCAGCGGAATCATGCTGCGGTCCAGCGCCAGGTCCTTGTCGGCCAGGCGGCGCAGGTAGCGCATCAGCTCGGTTTCGCTGTGGTAGCGGTTGAACACCGGGTGCTCGAGGATCGCCGACTGGCGCAGCAGGGCGGTAGGCAGCAGCGAACCGGTGCTGGCGGCCAGCGCGGCGAAGTCTGGTTGAGCCTGGTCGCCAGCGAACAATTGCCACAGCGACTCGACGTCAGCCTGGCTGCTGGTTTCGTCCAGCGACAGGCCCAGGTGGGTGGCGTCGATCTGGCGCAGGTTGATGCCTTGGGCGCGGGCCTTGTCATGCAGGCTGGCGGTTGCAGTGCCGGTGGCCAGAGTCAGGGTGTCGAAGGCGCTGGTGCCCACTACCTGCACGCCCAACGCTTTCAGGCCGGCGGCCAGGATCGCGGTCAGGGCGTGGGTGCGCTCGGCAATGCGCTTGAGGCCGGCCGGGCCGTGGTACACGGCGAACATGCTGGCAATGTTGGCCAGCAGCACCTGGGCGGTGCAGATGTTGCTGGTGGCCTTTTCGCGGCGGATATGCTGCTCGCGGGTTTGCATGGCCAGGCGCAGGGCGGTCTTGCCGAAGCGGTCGATCGATACGCCGACCAGGCGGCCCGGCATGTCGCGCTTGAAGGCGTCGCGGGTGGCGAAGTAAGCCGCGTGCGGGCCACCAAAGCCCAGTGGCACGCCGAAGCGCTGAGCGCTGCCGATGGCCACGTCGGCATCGAACTCGCCCGGCGGGGTCAGCAGGGTCAGGGCCAGCAGGTCGGCGGCCACGGCAACCAAGGCGTTGGCGGCGTGGAAGCGCTGTACCACGTCACGGTAGTCGAACACGTCACCGTTGCTGGCAGGGTATTGCAGCAGGGCGCCGAAGAAGGCGCTGACATCGCCCAGTTCGCGCTCATCGCCGATCACGACCTCGATACCCAGCGGCTCGGCACGGGTGCGCAGCACGTCGAGGGTTTGCGGGTGGCAGTGCACGGAGGCGAAGAAGGCGTGGCTGGCCTTGTTCTTCGACAGGCGTTTGCAGAACGTCATGGCCTCGGCCGCCGCAGTGGCTTCGTCGAGCAGGGAGGCGTTGGCGATCGGCAGGCCGGTGAGGTCGCTGATCAGGGTCTGGAAGTTCAGCAGCGCTTCCAGGCGGCCTTGGGAAATTTCTGGCTGGTATGGGGTGTAGGCGGTGTACCAGGCCGGGTTTTCCAGCAGGTTGCGCAGGATCGGTGCCGGGGTGTGGGTGTTGTAGTAGCCCTGGCCGATGTAGCTCTTGAACAGTTGGTTCTTGCCGGCGATGGCCTTGAGTGCGGCCAGTGCATCGGCTTCGCTCTGGCCGTCGTGCGAACCGAGCACGCTGGTGCCCTTGATGCTATCGGGGATGACCGCAGCGGTCATGGCTTCCAGCGAGTCGAAGCCCAGAGCGGCGAGCATGGCCTGCTCGTCAGCGGCGCGCGGGCCGATGTGGCGGGCGATGAACTCGTTGGCGGTGCCGAGGTTGATGGTCATGGCGGGGGTCCTCAGGCGTCGTCGTTGGCTTTGAGCAGGCGGTCGTAGGCGTCCTGGTCGAGCAGGGCGGTTACGGCGCTGGCGTCGGCAGGGATGAAGCGGAAGAACCAGCCTTCGCCCATCGGGTCTTCGTTGACCAGTTCCGGGCTGTCTTCGAGCTGGCCGTTGACCTCGACCACTTCACCGGTCAGGGGCATATAGACACCGCTGGCGGCTTTTACCGACTCGACGGTGGACGCTTCGCTGCCTTTCTCATACGGCTGCAACTCTGGCAGTTGCACGAAAACCACATCGCCAAGGGCGTTCTGGGCGTAGGCGGTGATGCCCACGGTGACGCTGCCATCGGCTTCGACGCGCAGCCATTCGTGATCTTCAGTGAAACGCAACTCGCTCATGGGGAATCCTCGGGAAGCAGGGCGTTGGGCGCGGTGGCTCCGCGCTCTTGGGGTTGCTTTCCCTTAGCAATAATGCGGCCAATCAAAGAAAATCCTTTAAAAACAATGCTTTATTGATTTTTGCGGGATGGCTGCTTGTTTGTTTGGAACGAAAACGCTACAGAAGGTTGTGCATGAAAAAGGGTTTGGGGATCAAACCCTTGCGCAGCCTCAGTCGAATGCCTATGTATCGATATCGTTACGATGTATTTATATCGATACACGTCTGCCTGCGGCGGCCTCATTGCCGGCAATCTGCTGTGAAACCTAAGTGTCGGCCAGGCGGAAACGATGTAATTTGGATGTTATCTGTGGAAACACAATGCCAAATTAGTGGCATGTTGCCTTTCCTCCTTCTAAGAGATTTACCGACTCAACTAAGGAAGGGTCGGTACGATGGAGTTTTATTCTGCTAAGGGTTTTAGCGCCAACGAAGGACAGGATGATGCAGCGATTTCGAGTTTCCACAGTGCAACGTTGCGTACTTCCAGTCATCAAGGCTTTGCGGTTTGGCGGCAAACTATCGAGGTTCTGTTTGACGCCACTGCTGTTGATCGCAACGACTTTTCGGCTTCATTAGCTGTTTACCATTTCAATCGTTTTCTGTTTTGCAAGGGAGACGTGGGCGGCGCCCGCTACTGTCGCGACGGTGTCCGTTTGAAATGGTGTGACCTGGATCATTACCTGCTTCACCTTCCGTTGCACAAAGGGCTGGTTTGCGGCAATGGCTTAAGGGTGCGCCCACGGGATGTGGTGGTGCTTGATCTGTCTCAACCGGCGGGCTTTTCCATGGCGGCGGGCGAGGGCATCAGCCTGTTGATTCCGCGCACAGCACTGCCCCCCCTGTTGTACGACATGGGCCAACTGCATGGGTTGGTGTTGCGCCGGGAGAGCGCATCCGGCGTGCTGTTGGCGCAACTGTTTTCATCACTGGAGCTTGCGGTGCCCAGGCTTTCGAGGGGTGAGGCCTTCAGGCTAACCCTGCCCATACTGGGCATGGTTGCCGCCTGTCTGGGCCAGGTAGCGGCCCATGCAGCGGCTGCGTCACGCACTGGGCCTGTCGACCTTGGCCGCAGAGTACGGCTTTACATCGAACAAAATCTGCAGCGTGAAGACCTTTCGCCCGGTGTGCTTGCCAAGGAACTGGGTGTTTCACGCAGTCAACTTTATCGAGCGTTTGAAAAATTTGGCGGTGTGCGCCAATACCTTCTTCGCCGTCGCTTGCGCCGCTGCTTGTTCGCACTTTGCGACCCGGCCAACGCCGTCCGGCGAATAGCGGACCTTGCCTACGATCATGGGTTTGCCGATGAGGCACACTTCAGTCGCCTCTTTCGCCAAGCTTTCGGCTTATCGCCGCGGGCCACGAAAGCCGCACTACAGCGTGGGGAACTGTCGGGTTTTTCACACGTGACATCGAAAGCGGGTGGTGCGCCAGCGCTGGCGGATTGGGTGCGGGAATTGACCAGCAGTTAACCCTTCAGTGGTCGTTTACAGCCATTGCCGCCTTTTGGGACGGACATCCAGGTTTTTGAGACGCTGGCCCACAGACTTTGCCCTGGGCATGGGCATAACCTCGACTCGTCAATCAACCCATCAATACGTGGCGTTGCCAGGTGCAGCATCTTGCATTGGCACTGACATCTGACAAGGAGCGTTTCGTGTGGCGAACCAATCTCTGCACCTGCTAATCCAGAGTATCGCCGGGGCCGTCGCTGAAGCACAGGACAAGATCCAACGCTTCCAGGTCTCCACGGTGCGCCAGTATTTCGATGAGGATAATCGGCCAGTCAGTGTCGAGGTCCGGTTGCCCTCTACTTCCCCTGATGCAATGGAAGGGGAGGAGCGCGTGGTGTGCGTGCCGCTGCTTTCCCTTGTAGGTTCGCGGTTGCTCGCTGTAAAGGACATGGAAATATCCTTCGAAGTTGGCCTCAACGCTGATGAAAGTGGTGCATCGCTTGCGGTGCAAGGTGTGCAGCCCGACGCAGGCAGTGACAACTCCCCATGGCCGACTGAATCCAACAAGCCTTTGAGCGTCGACCTCGACGCTCGCCGTACTGGGGAAGGCGGGCCTCTTGCGCGCGTCACCCTCAGAGTCGAAACCCAACCCTCGTCTGAGGGAATGGCTCGGCTGCTTCAAAACCTGGACAAATTGATCTGAGTACAAGGAGATGACTTATGGCTAACTTCTCGATGGGTGACCAATTCCGTGGCCTTCCCATGGGCGATCTGATCGGTGGCCCGCTGACCGCCGCTTGCGATGCCCAAGTGCGCTTGGCCAATGCCACTGCGGACTTCATCAAGGTTGTCGGCTTTTTGCCGCCTGCTACCGACGACGACCCCAACGCGGTTGGTGGTGTGCGAACCGTGATGTTCCGTTTCGATCGGCCTTCACAAACCAACCCAGGTACGGGCGGAGTAAGCCCGATGGAAACGGTTGAACTGGAAGTACCGCTTCTGGCCGTGGTCAAGGTGCCGAACCTGTCCATCAACAAAGTCGACATCAGCTTTGACATGGAAGTGAAAAGCTCTGAGCAATCCCGCGAGTCCAGCGACTCCCAGGCTGCGATGTCGGCTGAGGCGAAGGTGGGATGGGGGCCGTTCAGCGCCAAGGTGAACATCTCGGGCTCGGTGTCTTCCCACAAGGAAAACACGCGATCAAGCGACCAGTCGGCCAAGTATCACGTCGAGGTACATGCCGCTGACGATGGCATGCCCGAAGGGCTGGCCCGGGTGCTCGACCTGATCGCTCAGTCCGTTGCGCCAAAGGCGATCACCCAGGCGGCGTAAGCCAGCCTCGCTAGCAGCTACAGGGGATTAACCCAGTGCTGGTTGTCAGGCTTTTCTGGAAAGGAGACCAGGATGTTCGACCTAACGGATGTGGGATATGTAAAGCGCATTGTGGTTGGCAGTACCGATCCGGAAAAGCTGACTTCCGAAGCAGTGGTGCAGGCGCAAGCTGCACTGCTTAATCGTTGCCTGACCGACACCCCCAAGGGTCGGATTGTCGGCATCGAAAAGAATTTCACGTTGCTCAACATTGGTGAGCATCAAGTTGTGTTGCAAGCGTTGATCTATCACCTGGGCTTTGCGCGTAAGCCCTATTGGCTGCCTGATGACGAAGGACAGCAGTCATGACCCGATTGGATGAGTTCGTCCGGGCGTTGGGCAATGAACTGCATAAAGCGCAGGAGGCCGCCAACCGGCTGTGGCCTGGTACGTACGTAGCAGGTATGGAGGTGGTCCTGGCCGCCACCGTGGAGCCGCTTGCATCCGGGGCGCTGGCACTGCGGATCGGCGGTGTAGCAAGGGCAGCGGCGACCGTTCACGTTCTGTGTGTCGAGGTCCCTGGCAATGGTGCCGAGGTCATCAGTGTTCGCTTGGACGGCAGTCTGCTTGGGCATTACAGAGGCCATGGTGATGAAGAAGCACACTGATCGCTCGATGTTGTTGACCCTGACGGAGCAGGAGGGGAAGACGTTGCGAGACATCATCAAGCCAGAAAATGAAGGGCCAGAACGCATGCTGTTATCAAGGCGGGTGTTTTATGGTTTGAGCGCTGTTCTATTTTTCGCTCTGGTGGTACTCGGGATGGCCAGGCTCGATGTGGCGATGGCCATTATCGAGCTGGCGAACCGCTTTCTGACGCTGTGGCTCTAGACGATTATTGGACAAGGACAGTCAAAATGAAAAATTGCGTGTCGCTGTTTGCCTGCATGTTGTTGACGGTAACCCTTTTGCCGGCTGTGGCCGATGAAAGTTTCGAGGGGACCATCCTCGACAAAAATAGGGATATCCGGGTCAAACTATCACTCCCTGACGCCACGCCGTCGAACAAACCGGGCTCGATTCGTTTCGAGGGGAGCTGGGTCTGCTCCCTCACGACCAAGTTTGTCAAGGTGCAGGCTACAAAGGAGGCGAAAGTCGTTATCTATTCGCTGCAGGGACCGCCAAAAGGGCGTTGCATCTCACTGATGGATGGTTCTTTGCGCAGAAGCAACGGGCGCGATGGCAGCGTCATCCTTGAATTGTTCAGGCCCAACGACGTGAACCCCCTCTACACCATAGACCTCGATCCTCCGGGCAATTAACGACAAGCCCGCTTCCTGAGCTAAATCCTCTGAATGAACTGATGCAGGGCACCTTTTCGGGCGTCTGACGGGATGCGTGTACCTGCTGCAAGGAGCAAACCATGTGCATCAGCAATACAGTTGGTGACGGCGGCAAGAATCTGCCAGCAGATGTACGCAGCCTTCAGTTTGTACTCAAGCTCAACAGTGGCAAACACGGCGAAGCCTGCGGCCTTGCCACCGATGGGTTGTGGGGTAGCGCTTCTCGCGGGGCCTTGAAGCACTTTCAGCAGGGTGCGGGGGTTGTACCGCGAGCGCTGGTGGCACCCGGCGACCAGACCATGGTGGCGTTGCGCAGAGGGTTGCCACCAGGGCTTACGGTGGAAAAGATGCGCATCATCATGACCACTGCCAGCGCTTCGCGGGTTGCCGAATTCTACCAGCCGATACTCGATGTACTCGCACGCTACGCGATCGATACACCACTGCGTATTGCGCATTTCCTGGCGCAGATCGCCCACGAAAGCGGGTGCCTCCTTTACACCGAGGAGCTCGCTTCAGGCGCCGCCTACGAATGGCGTACTGCCCTTGGCAACACACAAAAAGGTGACGGCGCAAGGTTCAAGGGTAGAGGCCTGATTCAACTTACAGGCCGCGCCAACTATCGCCAGTATGGGCTTGCCTGCCACCGGGACTTCGAGAGCCGTGATGCGCCCGAGCTGGTGAGTACCGACCGAGGTCTGGCCGTAGACGTCGCAGGTTGGTTCTGGAAGAAAAACAACCTGAATGATTTGGCCGATGCCGACAACGTGGAAAAGGTCACGCGAAAAATCAATGGTGGTGTCAACGGCCTTATCGAGCGTACTGCGTACCTGGAGCGGGCAAAGTGGTTACTGGTGAATTGATCATGGTTATACGTTTTTCCTGCGTAATGAGCCGCAGGAGGGCGCGGCGGTGCCAGTCCCGTCAGCGGACAATAACGTGAAAGCAACTTCCCTCAATATTCGCAACCTCATGCAAGGAGCAATACGATGAGTACAACCCTGCTTTGCTGGTGCCGTGATGACAGCCAGGTGACCGAAGCTGCGCGTAACTTTCCCGCCGACTATCGCTACAGCGGTTGCCGCCGCGCCGCTCTGCCGCAGACACTCGGGCGCCTGCGCAACGGCGACGTCCTGGTCATCACCGCGCACGGCTCCCCTCAGGCGTTCGGTGAAGAAGACGTGAACTTGACCGACTTCACTCCGCGCCAGTTCGCTGATGTGCTGCTGGCCAACCCTCCGGGCGGATGGAGCGGTAGCCTTTACTTTGACATTTGTAACGGTTACGCCTTTGCACAGAACGTTCTGCCATTAATTCGCGTCGAGCTTCCAGAGTTACGCTTGTTCGGTTGCGAAGGCGATACCGATATGGCTGTCGACCTGAGTCGCCATCGCGAGGCTACAGCGTGAGTCGGTCTCCTCTCGGAGCTGTCTGGCGTTCCTGAGCCTGCAACGGCAATGCCCATCCAACATCAATGTTGATGCGCATGTCGCCGCATCCTGCAAAGCAGCGTCTTTGCAGGATGCGACAATCTTAATCGGTAGTCCTTGCGTACAGTTATTCTCGGTCTTCTTGACTGTTCGGGCTGGCGTGAAGCGTTGTTTTTACTGAATCCAGGTACTGATGTTTCTGCAGGTGCCAAGTCTAACTTTCTGCTTCCGAATAATCCGTGTCGCCATATTAACTATTTGTGTCTCCTGGTCGATAGTTTTCAAATGGCTGAACTAAGTATTTGCCCTCAGCGATTTTTCTGGCAGCGGGGCGTCACCAGAATGGCCACCCTTTAAATTAAACCGTCAGTTGGGCGCTAAGACCGCAGCGTTGGCCAAGGCGGCTGTCGGCCAAGCATGTGCCTTGCTGCCAGGGCTCATGCAACCAGCACCGAATATCAGGAAGGGAAAGTGTCATGGGAATGACGAGGCGTAAATTTTTGATTGGCGGCGGCGTCGTGGCGATCGCAGGTGGAGCAGGGGTTCTGACCCCGTTGTTGACCCGGGAAGGCCGATTGATTCCCGGCAAACCGCGGTTTGGTTATGTCGCAGGCACCGAGGGGGCGCTTCCCAAGCAGTCAGACGTAGTGGTTGTTGGCGCTGGTATTCTGGGGCTCATGACCGCAATCAACCTTGTCGAGTGCGGCCTCTCGGTCGTTGTCGTTGAAAAAGGTGAAATTGCCGGCGAACAGTCTTGCAGGTTCTATGGCCAGGTCATGACCTACAAGATGCCTGATGCGACATTCCAGTTGCACCATCTTGCCAAGCAACGTTGGCGAGAGATGAATGCCAAAGTGGGGGCGGATACAAGTTACCGCACACAAGGTCGGGTCGAAGTACCTTTCGATGAAGAAGACCTGGAAGGCGTCAGAAAGTGGATCGATGTCAAAACTCGGGAAGTCGGCGCGGACATTCCTTTCAAGACGCGAATCATTCAAGGCAGTGAACTTGAACAGCGCCTGCGCGGTGCATCCTCACGCTGGACGGTCGCAGGTTTCGAGGAAGACTCCGGTAGCCTGGATGCCGAGCGTGCATCGTTCGTCATGGCCGAGTATGCCAAGAAAGTGGGGGTGCGGATCTACACCCACTGCGCCGCCAGGGGCCTGGAAACCCACGCAGGCGCCATCTCCGACGTGGTGACGGAAAAGGGCGCCATCAGGGCGTCTCGCGTGATCGTGGCGGGCGGTGCATGGTCCCGGTTGTTCATGCAGAACCTGGGCGTCGATGTGCCTACCTTGCCCGCCTACCAGTCCCAGCAAATCATCAGCGCGGCACCCCGTGCACCCGGGGGCAACGTTGCACTGCCGGGGAATATCTACTTCCGCGAGCAGGCTGACGGCACATACGCCACCTCGCCACGCGTCGTGGTTGCCCCGGTGGTCAAAGAGTCGTTCATGTATGGCTATAAGTACCTGCCACTGCTGGCCATCCCCGACTTCCCGGTGCACATCTCACTCAACAAGCAACTGATCGATTCGTTCATTCAGCCAACGCACTGGAAGCTGGACGAGGTTTCGCCGTTCGAGAAAAACCGGCTGATGACCGCAGCGCCGGACCTGCCGGAACTGAATGCCTCACTGGAAAAACTCAAGGTCGAGTTCCCCGCGTTCAGCGATGCGAAGCTGATCGATCAGTGGAGCGGTGCCATGGCTATCGCACCCGACGAAAACCCCATCATTTCGCAGGTCAATGAATACCCGGGGCTGGTCCTCAACACCGCAACCGGTTGGGGGATGACCGAAAGCCCGGTGTCGTCCGAACTGTCGGCGGACTTGCTGCTTGGAAAGGCGCCGGTGCTGGACCCCAAACCCTTCAGCCTGTATCGGTTCTAAGCACACCAGGCGCAATGGAATGACCCGTGCGCGCAGCAACGATGCGTGCACATTTTTGGCAATCATCAGGAGAACAGTATGAAAGTGGCTTTAACGACCGCAGCAATGGCCGTGGCACTCGCGGGTGCCGGGAGCGTTCATGCACAAGAAATCGTGCGCCATGGCGCAGGGAGTTTCCCTATCTCGTCGGCTGTAGAGGTGCCTGCCGGGAAGACGGTTGTCTACCTGAGTGGTTCTGTCCCGTCGGTTATTCACCCTGACGCACCCAAGGGTTCGCTGGAAGCATACGGTGATACCAAGGCACAAACCATCAATGTGCTTGGAAACATCCAGCAGCAGCTGAAAGAACTGGGCCTTGGTCTTGCCGATGTGGTGAAGATGCAGGTGTTCCTGGTGGGCGGCCCGGAGAACGGCGGGAAAATGGACTTCGACGGTTTCATGGCCGGTTATACCCAATTCTTCGGGCCAGCCGCCAAGCAGCCAGTCCTTCCTGCACGCTCGGCGTTCCAGATTGCCGGCCTGGCCGACCCTGCCTGGCGTGTCGAGATCGAAGTGACTGCGGTTCGTCCCTGAACCCAGGCATGCACCGGTCCCGGGCTAACCATGCCCGGGACCGGCCGGTGGGTTTAGCCAGTGATAAATGGCAATGCCAGGTACAGTTTGATCACGATCACGTTGATGATGTCGATGAAGAACGCACCCACCATCGGCACCACCAGGAAGGCGATGTGCGAGGCGCCGTAACGTTGGGTCACCGCTTGCATGTTGGCAATCGCCGTGGGTGTTGCACCCAGGCCGAAGCCACAGTGCCCCGCCGCCAGCACCGCCGCATCATAGTTGCGGCCCATGACCCGGAATGTCACGAAGATCGCAAACAGTGCCATGACCAATGTCTGTGCAGCCAGCAGTATGAAGAACGGCAAGGCCAGTGCTGCCAGGTCCCACAGTTTGAGTGACATCAAGGCAATCGCCAGGAACAGCGACAGACTGACGTTGCCCAGTACCGAGACTTCCCGTTCGAAGACATGATAAAAACCGAACGCCGAAAGGCCGTTGCGCAGCAATACGCCCACGAACAGTACGCAAACGAATGTCGGCAGTTCGAATGCCGTACCTTTCAACAGGCTGTTAAGTAATGTGCCGGCCAGTAAGCTGACGGCAATAAGTGCTAAGGTTTCGATAAAAGAAAACGATGTAATCAACCGCTCTTTGTTCGGCTGCTCAAAGCCCTTGGGTAACTGCGGCACTTCTTCTTCCACACCCGGTGTTTTGACACGCTTGATCAGCAACCGGGCGACCGGGCCACCAATCAAACCGCCCAACACCAGGCCGAACGTGGCAGAGGCCAGTGCAAGTTCCGAGGCCGAAGCCAACCCAAACTTTTCAGTGAAGGTCGCGCTCCAGGCAGCGCCAGTGCCGTGGCCACCCGACAAGGTGATCGAACCGGCCAGCAGGCCCATCAGTGGGTCGAGCCCCAATGCTGTTGCCAGCCCGATACCCATGGCGTTCTGAACCAGCAGCAAGCCCGTCACCACCAGCAGGAACACGCCAACCACGCGTCCGCCCTTCTTCAGGCTGGCAAAGTCTGCACTCAAACCGATGGTGGCGAAGAATGCCAGCATCAACGGTGCTTGCAACGAGGTATCAAACTGGACTTGTACATCGAAACTGCGCAATGCCAAGAGTGACAGCGCAACGACCAAACCACCTGCAACAGGCTCTGGAATATTGTAAGCGCGCAGAAAGCCAATACGTGCGACCAGACCGCGCCCCAGTAACAGTACCAAGGAGGCGGCTACAAGCGTCCCGTAAAAATCGAGTTCAAACATCAGGGTACTCTTCGCTCAGGGTGACATGCAAAATTACAATGTCACCATTCTACGGCGAGCACTCCAGTCAATTGCGGCTGAGCGGCTAGGAAAAATCTGAATCAACGGTAAGTTTTGACGAAAAGTGTCAGGGTTTCCCGGGTATTCCATATTTACGCAGTCGCTGGGCAATAGCGGTATGCGAAGTTTGCAAACGCCCGGCCAACTGCCGCGTCGACGGATAGCTGGCATACAACCGCTGCAACAGCTCACGCTCGAAGTCACCCACGGCCTGCTCCAGGCTGGCGACGTCGCCATCCAGCCCACGCGCCACCGAAGTACCGGCGATGTCCAGGTCGCCGATGTCCACCAGGTTGCCCTCACAGATAGCCGCTGCGCGGAAAATCACGTTCTGCAGTTGGCGTACATTGCCCGGCCAAGGGTTGGCCAGCAGCGCCGAATGGGTGGCTGGCGTCAATCGGCAGGGCGGGCGCTGGATCTGCGTGCAGGCTTGCTGCATGAAGAAGTGCGCCAGCATCAGGATATCCTGGCCCCGGTCGCGCAGTGGCGGTACCTGCAGGTTGAGCACGTTCAGGCGGTAGAACAGGTCTTCGCGGAAGCTGCCGTCGGCAACCATGCGTTCCAGGTCGCGGTGGGTGGCGCTGATGATGCGCACATCCACCTTCACTTCGCGGTCACCGCCCACCCGGCGGAAGCTGCCGTCACTGAGAAAGCGCAGCAGTTTGGCCTGCAGGTAAGGCGACATTTCGCCAATTTCATCGAGGAACACCGTGCCCTGGTTGGCCAGCTCCATCAGCCCGGGCTTGCCGCCCCGTTGCGCGCCGGTGAAGGCGCCAGGGGCGTAACCGAACAGCTCGCTTTCGGCCAGGCTCTCGGGCAGCGCGGCACAGTTAAGGGCCAGGAACGGTGCTGCGTGGCGGCTGCTGATGGCATGGCAGGCGCGGGCTACCAGTTCTTTGCCGGTACCGGTTTCGCCATGCACCAGCAATGGCGCATCGAGCGCCGCCACGCGCAGGGCGCGGGCCTTGAGGGTGCGGATGGCCGGTGACTCGCCGAGCAGGGCATCGAAACCTTCGGCGTGGTCGTGGTGCAAGGCTGACAGGCGTTCACCCATGCGTGAAGGTGGGTACAGCGTCAGCAGGCCGCCGGCATTGGTGATCGGCATGGCGTCCAGCAGCAGGCTCTGGCCGTTGAGCTGCATCTCGCGCATGGGCAGGTGGAAGTTGTTGTCCAGCAGGGCTTGCAGCAGCGCCGGGTCGCCAAACAGTTCGCCCACCGAGCGCCCGGCGGATTCGCGGCCACACAGTTCGATCAGTGCCGGGTTGGCCAGCAGCACCAGCCCTGCGCTGTCCACCGCCAGCACCGGGTCGCTCATGGCGGCCAGCAGGGCATCCAGTTGCAGGTGGCGGCGTTGGCCAGGGAGGATGTCGACCACGTCCACCGATTGCACGCCATGCACCTCGAAGAGCGCGTCGTGCAGTTCTTCAAGCACGGCGGGGCTTAGGGTGGGGGCGTCGATGTAGACGTTCGGCGGGACCATCTCCACGGCGTCCAGGTTGAGGTTGCGGGCACCGAGCAGGGCGAGGACTTCCTGGGTGATGCCGACGCGGTCGATGAAGCTGACGTGGATGCGCATGGGGAGGCGAAAGGTGGTGGCCGGGGAGGGCGGTAGTATGCCTTAACATCGCCGGGGCCGCTGTGCGGCCCTTTCGCGACACAAGGCCGCTCCTACAGGCTGCGCGCCGGTTTCAGGCTTCGCGCGGTATCTGTAGGAGCGGCCTTGTGTCGCGAAAGGGCTGCAAAGCAGCCCCACAAATTCTGAAATCACTCGAGATGTTCAGGCTTGATCGGATCGCCCGATTTCACATCGAGCTTTTCGCGAATGTCGGCGAACATGTAGTCATAGAGCTTGTGCGGCGAACTCAGGGTCTCGAATTTCTTCGGCGGCGCCAGATACGACTGGGCCTTGCGGCTCAGTTGCATGAGAAAGCTGGGCAACACCTGGTCCTTGGCGAGGAAGAACTTTTCTTCCACCGTTTTGCCTTCGATGCTGCCATGCATGTGGAACTGAATGCCTCTGCCTTCCTTGGGATCAGACACTGCCTCGTACTCGATGTTCAGGTCGTAGCTGTGGTCTGCCGCGTTCAGCGCAGTGCGCTCGATGTGTACATGACCGGGGTGGTACTGGGCCATGGCTAACTCCTCTGGAAGGTCGAAAATGGCGGGCGCCAGGCGCCCGCCCACTGCATTCAACGGTAGCTGATCCCCGGCTTCGCGGTGGAGACCCGAGTGCCGGCAGTGCCTTTGACGATGTCTTCGATGTTTTCGAGCGAACTGATCACCGCCACTTTGCCGGTATTGCGGGCGAAGTCACTGGCAGCCTGCACCTTTGGCCCCATGGAGCCGGCAGCGAAGCCAAGCCGTTCGAGTTCGTCAGGGTGTGCCTGGGCGATGGCTTTTTGCGTAGGCTTGCCCCAGTCAATGTACGCCGCATCGACGTCAGTGGCGATTATCAGAAGGTCGGCATCCAGTTGCTCGGCCAGCAAAGCCGAGCACAGGTCCTTGTCGATCACCGCCTCGATGCCCTTGAGCTTGCGGTTTTCATCGTACATGGTGGGGATGCCACCACCGCCTGCGCAAATCACGATGCTGCTCTTTTCCAGCAGCCACTTGATCGGGCGGATTTCGAAGATGCGCTTGGGTTTGGGGCTGGCCACCACGCGGCGGTACTTGTCGCCGTCGGCCTTCACCACCCAGCCCTTTTCCTTGGCCAGCCGTTCGGCTTCGTCCTTGCTGTAGACCGGGCCGATGAACTTGGTGGGGTCTTTGAAGGCGGGGTCATTGGCGTCCACTTCCACCTGGGTCAGCAGGGTGGCGAATGGCACTTCGAAGGCCAGCAGGTTGCCCAGTTCCTGCTCGATCATGTAGCCGATCATGCCCTCGGTTTCAGCGCCCAGCACGTCCAGCGGGTAGGCCTCGTCGGGTTTGTAGGACAGTGCCTGGAGTGACAGCAGGCCAACCTGCGGGCCGTTGCCGTGGGCAATGACCAGCTCGTTGCCAGGGTGGATCTTGGCGATCTGTTCGGTGGCGGTGCGGATATTGGCGCGCTGGTTCTCAGCGGTCATGGGCTCGCCGCGACGCAGCAGGGCGTTGCCGCCCAATGCAACAACGATACGCATGGGGAATGTCCTTGTTAGGGAAGCTACAAGCTACAAGCTGCAAGCTTCAAGAAGAGGCGGGTCCGCGTTATGGGCCGCTTTTTCTTGTGGCTTGGAGCTCGAAGCTTGCAGCTGTCAGCGTTTAGAGGTCAGCCAGGGTCGACACCAGGATCGCCTTGATCGTGTGCATGCGGTTTTCCGCCTGCTCGAAGGCGATGCAGGCCGGCGACTCGAACACGTCGTCAGTCACCTCGATGCCGTTGGCCAGGTCCGGGTACTGTTCGGCGATCTGCTTGCCCACCTTGGTATCAGAGTTGTGGAACGCCGGCAGGCAGTGCATGAACTTGGTCCGCGGGTTGCCAGTGGACTTCATCAGCTGCGCATTCACCTGATAAGGCTTGAGCTGCTTGATGCGCTCGCCCCACGCCTCGATCGGCTCGCCCATCGATACCCACACGTCGGTGTGCACGAAGTCCACGCCCTTGACTGCAGCTACCGGGTCTTCGGTGAGGGTGATGCGGGCACCGCTTTCCTCAGCGTATTTTTTGCAGCGCTCGACCAGGTCGTCATGTGGCCACAGTGCTTTGGGTGCGGCAATGCGCACGTCCATGCCGAGCTTGGCACCGATCAGCAGCAGTGAGTTGCCCATGTTGTTGCGGGCATCGCCCAGGTAGGCGTAGCTGATGTCGTGCAGCGGCTTGTCGCTGTGCTCACGCATGGTCAGCACGTCGGCGATCATTTGCGTCGGGTGATATTCGTCAGTCAGGCCGTTGAACACCGGCACGCCGGCAAACTTGGCCAGCTCTTCGACGATTTCCTGCTTGAAACCACGGTACTCGATGGCATCGTACATGCGCCCGAGCACGCGGGCGGTGTCTTTCATGCTCTCTTTGTGGCCAATCTGCGAGGAATTGGGGTCGATGTAGGTGACGTTGGCGCCCTGGTCATAGGCCGCCACTTCGAACGCGCAGCGGGTACGGGTGGAGGTTTTTTCGAAGATCAGGGCGATGTTGTTGCCCTTCAGGTGCTGCTGCTCGGTGCCGGTGTACTTGGCGCGCTTCAGGTCGCGGGACAGGTCCAGCAGGTAGCGCAACTCGCGCGTGGTGTGGTGTTCCAGGCTGAGCAGGTTGCGGTTGTGAATGTTGAACGCCATGACTTTTCTCCTTGAGTTTGGTGAACGCACCGGCCGCCGCTTTGTGAGGGCGGCCGGGGGTAATGGGCGTTAGTAATCGATAGGGTCGCGCACGATCGGGCAGGTCATGCAGTGGCCGCCGCCACGGCCCCGGCCCAGTTCGCCGGCGCTGATGGTGATGACCTCGATACCGGCCTTGCGCAGCAGGGTATTGGTGTAGGTGTTACGGTCGTAGCCGATGACCACACCCGGCTCGATGGCCACCACGTTGTTGCCGTCATCCCACTGTTCGCGCTCGGCGGCGAAGCTGTTGCCGCCGGTCTCGACCACGCGCAGCTTGACCCCCAGTTGCTCGCCCACCACTTCGATGAACGACTTGTTGATGCGGCGAACGTCCATGCCGTACGGCTTGCCTTCGTCCGGACGGATGATGAACGGCACGATCTCTTTCACCACTTCCGGGAAGATCGTGACCAGGTCGCGGTCGCAGAAGCTGAACACGGTGTCCAGGTGCATGGCGGCGCGGGACTTCGGCAGGCCGGCGACGATCACTTCCTTGACGGCGCCCTTGGCGAACAGGTTCTGTGCCAGCTGGCCGATGGCCTGGCGCGAGGTGCGCTCGCCCATGCCGATGAGCACGATGCCGTTGCCGATCGGCATCACGTCACCGCCTTCGAGGGTGGCATTGCCGTGGTCTTTGTCAGGGTCGCCGTACCACACCTGGAAGTCGGCGCCGGTGAACTCCTTGTGGAACTTGTAGATGGCAGTGGTCAGCAGGGTTTCCTGACGTCGCGCCGGCCAGTACATCGGGTTCAGCGTCACGCCACCGTAGATCCAGCAGGTGGTGTCGCGGGTGAACTGGGTGTTGGGCAGTGGCGGCAGGATGAAGCTGGAATGGCCCAGGTAGTCGTTGTACATCTTGACCACGTCGGCGCCTTCGCTCTGTGGCAGGTCCTGGCCCGCCACGCCACCGATCAGGAATTCGGCCAGGTGGCGAGGATCAAGGCCTTCGAGCCAGCTGCGCACTTCGTTGGTCAGGCCCACACCCACGGTGTCTGGGGTGATCTTGCGGTCGAGGATCCACTTCAGTGCTTCGGGTTGCTGGACGATGTCGGTCAGCAGGTTGTGCATTTCCAGCACATCTACGCCGCGCTCGCGCATCTTGGTGACGAAGTCGAAATGGTCACGCTTGGCCTGGTCGACCCAGATCACATCGTCGAACAGCAGTTCATCACAGTTGCTCGGCGTCAGGCGCTTGTGCGCCAGGCCCGGGGCGCAAACCATCACTTTGCGCAGTTTGCCGGCTTCGGAGTGGACACCGTACTTCTGTTTTTCAGCGGACATGGTTTCATTCCTCCAATTGAACGAAGACGTGGGTCAAAGGGTCAGGAAGCCGTCATACAGGCCAAAGGCTGCCACCAGGGCGCCGATGACCACGGCTGCGAAGATCAGTTTTTCCACGTTGGTGAAGACAGGTTGGCCTACCTCACGCTTGGCCTTGGCGAACAGGATGGCGCCAGGTGCGTAGAGCAGGGCCGAGAGCAGCAGGTATTTCACGCCGCCGGCGTACAGCAGCCAGATGGCGTACAACAGGGCGATACCGCCGATGATCAGGTCTTTCTTGCGTTCGGCCAGGGCCTGTTCGTAGGTTTCGCTGCGCAGTGCCAGCAAGAAGGCGTAGGCCGCCGACCACAGGTAAGGCACCAGGATCATCGAGGTGGCGAGGTAGATCAGCGACAGGTAGGTGCTGTTGGAGAACAGCGTGATCACCAGGAAGATCTGCACCATGGCGTTGGTCAGCCACAGGGCGTTGGCCGGCACCTGGTTGGCGTTTTCGCGGCGCAGGAACTCCGGCATGGTGTGGTCCTTGGCGGCGGCGAACATGATCTCGGCGCACAGCAGTACCCACGACAGCAGGGCCCCCAGCAGCGAGATGATCAGGCCGACGCTGATCAGCACAGCACCCCAGTGGCCGACGACATGTTCCAGCACGGCCGCCATCGACGGGTTCTGCAGCTTGGCCAGCTCTGGTTGGGTCATGATGCCCAGCGACAGCACGTTGACCAGCACCAGGAACAGCAACACGGTGACGAAGCCGATGACCGTGGCCTTGCCCACGTCAGAGCGTTTTTCCGCCCGGGACGAGAAGATGCTCGCACCCTCGATGCCGATGAACACCCACACGGTGACCAGCATCATGTTGCGCACCTGGTTCATCACGCTGCCAAGCTCTGGTGTGCCTACGGCCCAGATGTCGGCGGTGAAGATGTCGAGCCTGAAGGCGAACAGGCAGATCAGTGCGAACAGTACCAGCGGCACCACTTTGGCCACGGTGGTGACCAGGTTGATGAACGCTGCTTCCTTGATGCCGCGCAGCACCAGGAAGTGCACCGCCCACAACAGGATCGATGCGCCAATGATGGCGGCCGGCGTGTTGCCTTCACCGAAGATCGGGAAGAAGTACCCCAAGGTACTGAACAGCAACACGAAGTAGCCGACGTTGCCCAGCCAGGCACTGATCCAGTAGCCCCAGGCCGAGGAAAAGCCCATGTAGTCGCCGAAACCGGCCTTGGCGTAGGCATACACCCCGCCATCCAGGTCAGGCTTGCGGTTGGCCAGGGTCTGGAACACGAAGGCCAGGGTCAGCATGCCGACGGCGGTGATGCCCCAGCCAATCAACACCGCACCAACCCCTGCGCTGGCGGCCATGTTTTGCGGCAGCGAGAAGATCCCGCCGCCAATCATCGAACCGACGACAAGTGCAACTAACGCGCCGAGCTTTAGTTTTCCGGATGAATCAGACATTTAACAACTCCTGCCAGGAGAAAGTTGACATCAGCATAAATCTGACGCCTCTGCCGTAACCTGACTTGTGTCAGTTTAAGGCGACGCGAAGGTAGGAAATTTCCTTCACGGGTGCTCCTGGAGAGTGCCGACAGCTTAAGCTGCAGGCCTTGCGCGCTGGCACCTCCATGTCGTTCTAGAGCAAACGCTCTGTTCAGCCTGCGATGCTTGAAGCTAGCCGCTTTTGCCGCTTTCGCAAATTTTTCACAAGAATTTCGAGTTTTATCAGTTTCTTTTCTAGTTGCCGCGCAGCTGCTAGTTTTTACAGGAGAGGTGCATAGACAAAGCAGTTATTAGTGCTATAGCTTCAAGGCCATGCTTCATTATAAGTAACAGCATTTATATGGCCCGCAACGCTGTTTCAAATGCGTGACAGTGCAGGAAAAAGGGAGGCTCATGAGCGAACCGGGACAGAAGCTGCGCCTTGGCGCGCTGATCGCGCTGGTGGTCGGCTCGATGATTGGTGGCGGCATCTTTTCGCTGCCGCAGAACATGGCGGCGCGCGCCGATGTAGGGGCGGTTTTGATCGGCTGGGGCATCACGGCTGTCGGCATGCTGGCGCTGGCCTTCGTGTTCCAGACCCTGGCCAACCGCAAGCCGGAGCTCGATTCGGGGGTGTACGCCTACGCCAAGGCGGGCTTCGGTGAATACATGGGCTTCTCCTCGGCCTGGGGTTACTGGATCAGCGCCTGGCTGGGTAACGTCGGTTACTTCGTACTGCTGTTCAGCACCCTGGGCTTTTACTTTCCGGTGTTTGGCGAAGGCAACACGCCAATCGCCATCGGCTGTGCCTCGCTGCTGCTGTGGGCGGTGCATTTCCTGGTGCTGCGCGGCATCAAGGAGGCAGCGTTCATCAACCAGGTGACCACTGTGGCCAAGGTGGTGCCATTGCTGATGTTCGTGGTGATTGCCGCGTTTGCCTTCCGCGCCGATATCTTCACCCGGGATATCTGGGGCATGAGCAACCCGCAGTTCGGCAGCGTGCTGGAGCAGGTGCGCAACATGATGCTGGTGACCGTGTTCGTGTTCATCGGTATCGAGGGGGCCAGCGTGTATTCCGGGCGAGCCGAGCGCCGTTCGGACGTGGGTAAGGCTACGGTCATCGGTTTTCTCGGTGTGCTGGCGTTGCTGGTGCTGGTCAACGTGTTGTCGCTGGGGGTGATGACCCAGCCGGAACTGGCCGGGCTGCAGAACCCCTCACTGGCCTCGGTGCTGGAGCACATTGTCGGCCCTTGGGGTGCGTTGCTGATCAGCCTTGGGCTGGCGGTCTCTTTGCTCGGTGCCTTGCTGTCCTGGGCGCTGCTGTGCGCCGAGATTCTGTACGCCACGGCGCGGGACAAGACCATGCCACGCTTTCTGGCCAAGGAAAACGCCAACCATGTGCCGGCCAACGCGCTGTGGCTGACCAACTGCATGATCCAGGGCTTCCTGTTGATCACGCTGTTCTCGGCCGGTACCTACACCAGCCTGATCTACCTGGCGTCTTCGATGATCCTGGTGCCCTACCTGTGGTCGGCGGCTTATGCCGTGCTGCTGGCGGTGCGTGGGGAAACGTACGCCGCGCAACCGGGCCTGCGCCGCAAGGACCTGCTGGTGGCGTTGGTTGCCCTGCTGTATGCCGTTTGGCTGTTGTACGCGGGGGGGCTGAAGTACCTGCTACTTTCTGCGTTGTTGTACGCACCCGGTGTGATCCTGTTCGCCAGGGCCAAGCATGAGCAGGGGCAAACGTTGTTCACCACCTGGGAAAAGCTGATTTTCGCTGCCGTGCTTGTGGGCGCTGCGCTGGCGGCCTACGCCTTGTATTCAGGGCTGCTGAGCTTGTGACGGGGCAGGGCAGGCATGCTCCGGGCGCGACCAGATCCACAGGTTGCCCAGGGTCATGCCGGCGATGGCCAGGAACACCGGCCAGCGGTGTTCGAGAAAGGTCAGCATCAGGCCAGCACACAGCAGCATGCTGAGAGTCGCGCTTACCTTGGCCCGGCGCTGGATCACCTTGCCATTGCGCCAGTTGTAAAGGATTGGCCCGAACAACCGGTGGTTTTCCAGCCAGGCTGAAAGGCGCGGTGAGCTGCGCGTGGCAGCCCAGGCGGCCAGCAGGATGAACTCGGTGGTCGGCAAGCCGGGAATCACGATGGCGACCAGGCCCACGCCCAGGCTCACGTAAGCCAGTATTCCATACAGCAGGCGGGCGAGTTTGGAGCGGGCGGGTCGGGTCATGGTCTCACTGCATAAAACGGTGCGGCCACCGGAAGGGTGGCCGGCTACGGCGTATCAAACCAGCGCTGCATCTGCAGCATAGGCGTGCTTGAGCAGCTCGGTGAAGCGTTCGAAGGCGGCAACTGCGCCGCGTTCGGCAGCGGCTTCCTCTTCGGCCGACAATTCCAGGCCATCGAGGATGCGGGTGAACTGCTTCCAGCCTTCGGCACGGCCACCGGCCGGTTCGCCCAGGTGGCGGGCACCGAAGCTGTCGGACAGTTCCAGGGCCACGGCACGCTTGATCAGAAACGCAGCGCCCAGTTTGGAGCCTTCGGAGACGAAGATCCAGCCCATTGCCTCACCCAGGCTCGGTTTGCCCAGGGCACCCGGCACGGCTGCCGGTACTTCGGTGTCGAGGTCGGCGAGGTCCAGGCGGGCCTGATCGGCGCGGCAGCGCTCGGCCAGGTCGGGGACGATGGCGATCAGTTGCGGGTCGTTGTACAGGGCCTGCAATTCAGACTGGAACAGGTACTGGGCAACGACGAAGCGGGCAAAGCTTTCGCGGCTGTCGAAGGGCGCGTGGGATTTGACCAGGGCATCCAGTTCGGCGTGCGGGGCGTGGGTGATCTGGTTCAGGCGCTGGGAGCGCAGGGCTGGGCGTTCGGTCATGGGGGCAGTCCTTGGAAAAAGGGGCGTCTAGATACAAGACGAAACAGCGGGGGCGGGACAGTAAAAAAACTGGGTTTTTCTTGAGAGTTGCAGCGCCTGTGAGATCGAGCGCCGCCCGCGCGGCGCATCGCGAGCGAGCTCGCTCCTACATTTGTTTCGGGCCAGTAACGCCTGCGCCGACGCGCGCGACCGCCTTGTTGGTCCAACACGATACAGAGGTGGACGCCGAGGGGCCGAGCGCCACTGCCTCAGGTATAACTGGCCCGAAACAAATGTAGGAGCGAGCTCGCTCGCGATGCGCCGCGCGGGCGGCGCTCGATCTCACGGTCGATGCAAAACTAAAGGCATCAGATATCCCAAACCACATTGATACCGAAGTTGCGCCCCGGCATGGTCAGGCGGTCGATGTTGGCTGGCTGGGTCACAGCCGCTTCACCCTGGCCGTCGTAGCTGCGTACCGAATCCCACTGCCAGTATTTCTTGTCGGTCAGGTTGTACAGGCCGGCGTTGATGGTGACGTCGTCGGTTACCTTGTAGTAGCCGGTCAGGTCCAGTACGCCGTAGCCCGGTGTACGGAACTTCGAGGTCGAGCCGTCAGGCGAATAGAAGGTGCTGTCGTCGACGCGGGTCTTGCGCTTGACCAGTGTCCAGCTCAGCAGGCCACCGTAGTTCTGTTGCTCGTAACCCAGGCCAAACACGCCTTTCAGCGGGTTGACGCTGTTCAGCGGTTCTCCGGTGTCGTCGTTGCGGCCGTAGGTGTAGGCAATCGAGCCCTGGGTATACAGGCCTTGCGGCGCACCGAAGTGGTCGAGGTTCAGGCGGCCCTTGACCTCGGCACCCTTGATGGTGGCGTGCTTGATGTTGTTGGCCTGGAAGGTTTGTTCCAGGTTGGCGCTTTGCACGGCGTCTTCGTCGATGAAGTCGCGGTATTTGTTGTAGAACACCGCCACGTCGAAGTTGCCGGCGTCGAAGTTGCCACGCAGGCCGGTTTCGTAGCTTTTGCTCTTCTCCGGTTCGAGGTTCGGGTTGCCTTCTACACGGTAGCCTTGCTCGATGTTTTCGAAGCGACCGTACATGGCCTTGGCGGTCGGCGTGCGGAAGCCCTCGGCGTACTGGCCGTACCAGGTGTAGTTGTCGTTGAAGGCGTAGGTCAGGCCGAACTTGGGCGAGACGCGGTGCCACTTCTTGTCCGAATCGTCCTGGGATGTCGGGGCGGTACCGGTGGATGCCAGGCCACGCAGGAATTCTTCGGTGAACTTGGGCTCCATGCGCGTGTAGTCGTAGCGTGCGCCGGGCATGAAGGTCCAGTTGTTCCAGCGGATTTCGTCCTGCACGAACAGGCTGTAGGTGTTCACGGTCGGGTCCGGGAAGTCGCTGACCAGCGCCTGGCCGTCTGCCGGGCGGTCGGCGCCGATGGCGGTGCAACCGGAGCCAAGGGTCAGGCAGGTGCCGGTGCCACTGCGCGATCCGGTGACCTTCTCATGCTTGAGTGTGGTGCCGTAGGTCAGCAGGTGGTCGGTGGCGCCGATGCTGAAGGCCTTGTCGAGCTGGGCATCGAACAGCCACTGGCGGTCCTTGTAGGTGGTGTCGCGGGTACGCAGAACCTGGCGGCCAGGCGGTGCGTAGACTTCCTCGGTGTGCTGGTCGGTCTTGGCGATCTGGTAGTTCAGGCTCCATTTCACATGGTCGGCGACCAGCGAGTCCAGGCCGAATTCGTGATTGATGCCGAAACGCTCGCGGGTGATGGTGTCGTTGCCATTACGCGCCTTGTAGTAACCCATGCCGCCAAAACCGGGAATGAACGGCCCACCCACTGCGCTGAGGATGTTCTGGTCGCGGTCATCCTTGTAGCGCTCGTAGGTCACGCCCAGGCGTGCGTCGTCGGCGTAGTTCCAGCCCAGCTTGGCCAGCACGTTGGTGGTGCGGACGTCCATCGGGTTGGCTTCGGTGCGCGACAGGCCGTCACCGCTGTGGCTGCCGTGTGTTTCGGTCTCGTGGCCGTTGCGCTGGCTCAGGTGCAGCAGGCCATCGAAGTCGCCCTCGCGGCCGGCGACGGTGGCGGAGGTGAGCCAGCTTTCGTCGGCCGAGCTGTAGCCGGTCTTCAGGCGGGCGCCTACATCTTTGCCGGGCTTGATGATGTCGTCGGGGTCGAGGGTGAAGTAGCTCACCGCGCCGCCGATGGCGTTGCTGCCGTACAGGACCGAGGCCGGGCCACGCAGGATTTCCACGCGCTTGACGATTTCCGGGTCGACATAGTTACGCTGGGTCTGGGCGTAGGGGCCGTAGAAGAAGCTGTCGGGGATCGACACGCCGTCGACCTGGGTGAGGATGCGCTCGCCGTCGATACCGCGGATGTTGTAGCCGTTGAGGCCGCTGCGCTGGCCGGTACCGGCCACCGATACGCCCGGCTCGTAGCGCACCAGGTCCTGGATGTTGTTGACGTTCTGGCGGTCCAGTTGCTCGCGCGTCTGCACACTGACAGTGCTCGGCACCTGGCTGACATCCTGGGCGCTACGGGTGGCGCTGACGGTCACCTGCTGCAGGGCCACCACGTTGCCGCTGGCCTGGCGTTCAAGTACCACGTTGCCGTTGCTGATCTTGCGGAAACCCAGGCCAGTACCGTGTAGCAGGCGCTTGAGCGCTGCTTCTGGTGCCAGCGAGCCTTGTACACCCGGCGAAGCCACGCCATCGGCCAGTTCGGCGCTGAAGCCGACCTGCCAGCCGGTGACCTGGCTGAAGGCGTTGATGGCCGACACCAGCGGCTGCTGGCCGATGCTGAAGCGATAGTCACCCATGCGCGGGCTGCTGGCCTGGGCCGGTTCTGCGGCCATTGCAGGCAGGCTGCAGGCGCCGCTGGCAAGCAGGGCCAAGGTCAACAGGGACAGGCGGGGAAGGGTGGACGAGCGGGTAGGACCAGTGGACATCGGAAGCGCTCCCAGACGCGCGGGCTGTTATAGGTGATGGCTGTTCTCGTTTTCAAACAAGAATCAGTTGCATTGGCTATAACGAGACGGGCGGGGTAGCGCGATTGCGTAAAAATAATTTTCGGGTCAGTTCAGAATGACCAGCGCCGGGTACTCATGCAGCTGTGCCGAGGTGATGTGGGCCAGTGCGCGCAGGGTTTCCAGCGGCTGGTCGAGGCGGTAGTTGCCGGTGACGGCAACGTCTTCCAGCTGCGCATTGCGGTTGATGATCCAGCCGGGGTAGTAGCGCCGTACCTCGGCCAGCACTTGGCTCAACGGGCAGTTCTCGAACACCAGGCGGCCATCGACCCAGGCCAGGTCTTTTTGCATGTCGGGGCGCTGGCGTTGGCCAAAGCCCTGCGGGCCGACGCTGATGCTGTCACCGGCACTCAGGCGGATGCGCTGGTCGCGCGCGCCCTGCAGGTCGACATCGCCGCGTTGCACCCGCACTTGAGCCTCGCCGTCCAGGTAGCGCACGGCAAAGTCGGTGTCGCGCACCTGGGCACGCAACGGCCCGGCTTCTACCTCCAGCGGCAGCAGCGCATCCTCGGGTACCTGGAAGTAGGCCTCGCCTTGCAGCAGGCGGGCGACCTGGCGGCCGTCGCGGCGGTCGCTGGCAAAGGCCGAATTGGTGTTGAGCAGCACTTTTGCGCCGTCGTCCAGCTGCAGGCGCTGGCGCTCGCCCACCACGGTCAGGTGGTCAGCCTGCAGGCGCATGGGCAGGTTACCGACGGTGAACAGCCCGACCAGCAGCACAGCCGCAGTGGCCAGGGGTTTCCAGTGGCTGCGCAGGCGCCCGCGCCATGAGCGGCGCTGCTGCTGGTGCATCTGCGCGGCTGCATGGTGCAGTGGGGCACCGTTCCACAGCGCTTCTGCCTCGACATAGGCCTCGGCGTTTTCGGGAGCCGCGCTCAGCCAGGCTTCGAAAGCCTGGGTATCTGCGGCATCGGCACATTGCAGGCGCACCAGCCAGTCCAGCGCCTCGTCCATGGCACGAGCACGGGCGCTGGGCCCGGCGGGTGACGGGCGAGGGGCGGGGCTGTCGGTCACGGGAAATCCTTGAATGGTTTTTCGCGAATGATCAAGGCTAAGGCGGGGTGTGGCAAGGGCTTTGCGTAACCGCCGGGCAGCGGTCGGCTCACTTGAGGCGGTCGGCGACACCCATGCAGATCGCCATGATCAGTTTCAGCTCCTTCTGCACCGTGCTGGGCGACACATTCAGCTGTTCGGCGATTTCCAGGTAGGTGGCGCCATGCAGCCGGCTGAGAATGAAGATGCGCTGCTGGCGCTCGCTCAACTGGTTGAGGCTGATGCTGAGTTGCTTGAGCAGTTGCTCGGCATGGGCGGCGTCCTCGCTGCTGGTGGCGGGGGCAGCCACACTGTGCAGAACCTCGTCGGGCACGTCGTCGACCAGCATCCGTGCCTGCACCCGGCGTGCGCGCAGATGGTCCAGTGCCAGGTTGCGCGCGGTCTGGAACACGAACGGCTCGATATGCTCGATGGGCCGCTCGCCCAAGGCGCGGGACACCCGCAGGTAGGTTTCCTGCAGCAGGTCTTCGGCCGTGCTGGGGTTGCCGACCATGCGTTGCAGGGTGCGCAGCAGGGTAAGGCGCTGGACGAGGAAGACGGAGTTGAACCGGGACTGACTCACGGGGGGACCTGGTCGACGAAAGGTTAATGATAATGCTTATCATCTATGCCGAAGGTCAAGTGTGGAAGTGTTAGGAAAAGGTAAAGATTGTGAGTGGGTGGGCGGGATGTTTGTGCTTGCCGCAGCAATTTTAGCGCCTGTGAGATCGAGCGCCGCCCGCGCGGCGCATCGCGAGCAAGCTCGCTCCTACATTTGTTCCGGGCCAGTAAAGCCTGTGCCAGCGCGCGCGACCGCCTTGTTTGTACGACGCGATGTCGAGCCATGCGCCAAGGCGTTCGCGCGCAAATCCCACAGGAGACACTGGCCCGAAACAAATGTAGGAGCGAGCTTGCTCGCGATGCGCCGCGCGGGCGGCGCTCGATCTAACAGGCGCTGCAAACGCCGTGGCATGCTCAACGGGCCCGGCACAACGCCAGGCAGTTATCCAGCATCCGGTTGCTGAACCCCCACTCATTGTCATACCACGCCAGCACCTTGAGCATGCGCCCGTTGGCACGGGTATGGTTGGCATCGAAAATGGACGACAGCGGGTTGTGGTTGAAATCGCAGGAAACCAACGGCAAGGCGTTGTAGCCCAATACCCTGGAATGCTTGCTGGCTTCAAGGAACAGCTGGTTGACCTGCTCGGCCGTGGCCTCGCGTTTGAGGTTGACGGTGAGGTCCACCAGCGACACGTTGATCACCGGCACCCGCACCGCCATGCCGGTCAGCTTGCCGGCCAGCTCCGGCAGTACCAGGCCCACGGCTTCGGCGGCGCCGGTCTTGCTCGGGATCATCGACTGGGTGGCCGAGCGGGCGCGGTACGGGTCGCTGTGGTACACGTCGGTCAGCACCTGGTCGTTGGTGTAGGCGTGAATCGTGGTCATCAGGCCTTGCTCGATGCCGAACTCGCGGTGCAGCACCTGGGCAATCGGCGCCAGGCAGTTTGTGGTGCAGGAGGCGTTGGAAATGACCTGGTGCGAAGCACGCAGGATGTCATGGTTGACCCCGTACACCACGGTGGCATCGGCACCCTTGGCCGGCGCCGAAACAATCACCTTGCCAGCCCCTGCGGCCAGGTGTGCAGCGGCCTTGGCACGGTCGGTGAACAGCCCGGTGCATTCGAACACCACGTCGATCGCCTCGGCCTTCCAGGGCAGTTCGGCCGGGTTGCGGATGGCACTGACCGCGATACGGTCACCATTGACCGTGAGGCTTTCATGGTCGGCCTCGACGGTGGCGTCGAAGGTGCCGTGCACGCTGTCGTACTTGAGCAGGTGGGCATTCATGGCGCTGTCGCCCAGGTCGTTGATGGCGACGACCTGCAGGTCCTGGCGGTAGCCTTGGGTATACAGTGCGCGCAGGACGTTGCGCCCGATGCGGCCGAATCCATTGATGGCGATGCGTAGGGTCATGGCAGTACCTCTGGCAGTCCGAGTGAAACCTGTGGCAAAAAGGAGCTTCACTGAAACGGTTTTGTTGTTGGAATTACAAGATTATTCACTGGCCGATAGAAAACAAGCCTTTTTAGTGGCAGTATTTTGTTTAAACATACAACGAGTGGTCGGGCGATGTGCCTCCACCGATGCAGCGGGCTCCTTACCTTGAGCCTAGGCCGCAATCGTTTGGAGGGGAAATGCCTGGTAAACCGCCCTTACAATTAGCCTGGAGTCCAGTACATGCATCCGCGCATCCTTGAGGTCACCCAACGGCTGGTCGAACGCAGCCGTGCCACCCGCGAACGCTACCTGCAGCTGATTCGCGGTGCGGCCAGTGAAGGCCCCATGCGCGCCAGCCTGCAGTGCGCGAACTTCGCCCACGGCGTGGCCGGTTGCGGCAGTGAGGACAAACAGACCCTGCGCCTGATGAACGCGGCCAACGTGGCCATCGTCTCGGCCTACAACGACATGTTGTCCGCCCACCAGCCGTACCTGCACTTCCCTGAGCAAATCAAGCAGGCCCTGCGCGAGGTTGGCTCGGTCGGCCAGTTTGCCGGTGGCGTGCCGGCCATGTGCGACGGCGTGACCCAGGGCGAGCCAGGCATGGAGCTGGCCATCGCCAGCCGCGAAGTCATCGCCATGTCCACTGCGGTAGCGCTGTCGCACAACATGTTCGACGCCGCGCTCATGCTGGGCATCTGCGACAAGATCGTCCCCGGCCTGATGATGGGGGCGCTGCGCTTCGGCCACCTGCCGACCATCTTCGTCCCTGGCGGGCCGATGGTGTCCGGCATCTCCAACAAGCAGAAGGCCGACGTGCGTCAGCGCTATGCCGAAGGCAAGGCCAGCCGCGAAGAGCTGCTGGAGTCGGAGATGAACTCCTACCACAGCCCTGGCACCTGCACGTTCTACGGCACCGCCAACACCAACCAGCTGGTGATGGAGGTGATGGGCCTGCACCTGCCGGGTGCTTCGTTCGTCAACCCGTACACGCCGCTGCGCGATGCCCTTACCGCCGAGGCCGCGCAGCAGGTCACGCGCATGACCAAGGCCAGCGGCAGCTTCATGCCGCTGGGCGAAATCGTCGACGAGAAGGCGCTGGTCAACTCCATCGTTGCCCTGCACGCCACGGGCGGCTCGACCAACCACACCCTGCACATCCCGGCGATTGCCCAGGCGGCAGGCATCCAGCTGACCTGGCAGGACATGGCCGATCTCTCCGAAGTGGTGCCGACCCTGTCGCACGTCTACCCCAACGGCAAGGCCGACATCAACCACTTCCAGGCCGCTGGCGGTATGGCCTTCCTGATCCGCGAGCTGCTCGATGCCGGGCTGCTGCACGAGGACGTCAACACCGTGGCCGGCCATGGCCTGCGCCGCTACACCCAGGAGCCGTTCCTCGACAATGGCAAGCTGGTGTGGCGCGAAGGGCCACAGCAGAGCCTGGACGAAACCATCCTGCGCCCGGTGGCGCGGCCGTTCTCGGCCGAAGGTGGCCTGCGGGTGATGGAAGGCAACCTGGGCCGTGGTGTGATGAAGGTGTCTGCCGTGGCACCTGAGCACCAGGTGGTCGAGGCGCCGGCGCGGGTGTTCCACGATCAACAGTCGCTGGCCGACGCGTTCAAGGCCGGTGAGCTGGAGCGTGACTTTGTAGCGGTGGTGCGTTTCCAGGGCCCGCGTTGCAACGGCATGCCAGAACTGCACAAGCTCACGCCGTTCCTCGGTGTGTTGCAGGACCGTGGCTTCAAGGTGGCGCTGGTCACCGACGGGCGCATGTCCGGTGCCTCGGGCAAGATCCCGGCGGCGATCCACGTATGCCCCGAAGCCTATGATGGCGGCCCGCTGGCGCGGGTGCGCGATGGTGATATCGTGCGGGTCGACGGTGTCGAAGGCACGTTGCGGGTGATGGTATCGGCCGAAGAACTGGCCAGCCGCGACCTGCCGCCAGCGCCTCAGGGCAACGACCTGGGTTGCGGGCGTGAGCTGTTCGGCTTCATGCGCATGGCGTTCAGCCCGGCAGAGCAGGGCGCAAGCGCCTTCACCTCGGCCCTGGAGAACCTCAAATGAAGGACCTGCTGGTTGGCGACATCGGCGGCACCAATGCCCGTTTTGCATTGTGGCGTGACAACCAGCTGCATGAAGTGAAGGTGTTTGCCACGGCGGACTACACCAGCCCGGAGCAGGCCATCGAAGCCTACCTGCAAGGCCAGGGCATCGCCCGCGGCGGCCTGGCGGCGGTGTGCCTGGCCGTGGCCGGGCCGGTCGATGGCGACGAATTTCGCTTCACCAACAACCACTGGCGCCTGAGCCGCGCGGCCTTCTGCAAGACCTTGCAGGTCGAGCGGCTGTTGCTGATCAACGATTTCACGGCCATGGCGCTGGGCATGACCCGCCTGCGCGAGGGCGAGTTCCGCGAAGTGTGCCCAGGCCAGGCGGACCCGTCGCGGCCGGCGCTGGTGATCGGGCCGGGCACAGGCCTGGGCGTGGGGTCGCTGCTGCGCCTTGGCGAACAGCACTGGCAGGCCTTGCCGGGGGAGGGTGGGCATGTCGACCTGCCGGTTGGCAATGCCCGTGAAGCGGCGATCCATCAGCAAATCCATGGCCAGATTGGTCATGTCAGCGCTGAAACCGTACTCAGTGGTGGCGGCCTGGTGCGCCTGTATCAGGCAATCTGCGCGCTGGACGGCGACACACCCAGGCACACAACCCCCGCGCAGGTCACCGATGCCGCGCTGGGCGGTGAACCGCAGGGGCTGGCGGTGGTCGAGCAATTTTGCAGGTTTCTTGGGCGTGTGGCGGGTAACAATGTGCTGACGCTGGGTGCGCGGGGTGGGGTTTATATTGTTGGCGGTGTGATCCCGCGCTTTGCCGAGTTGTTTTTGCGCAGTGGGTTTGCGGCGAGTTTTGCCGACAAGGGTTGCATGAGTGGCTACTTTGCCGGGGTCCCGGTGTGGCTGGTGACAGCGGAGTTTTCCGGGTTGCTGGGGGCCGGGGTGGCCTTGCAGCAAGCGCTGGATCACTGACAGGGGCCGCAAAGCGGCCCCTGTAAAAACAGGCAACAAAGACCTGTAACCAACAAGAGGAAGGACCACCTTGAGCACTGCCGGCAAATCGATCCTGATGGTCGACGACGACCAGGAAATCCGTGAATTGCTGCAAACCTACCTGAGCCGTTCAGGCTTCCAGGTGCATGCCGAAGCCGACGGCAAGGGCTTTCGCCATGCGTTGGAAACCACGCCCTGCGATCTGGTCATCCTCGACGTCATGCTCCCTGACGAAGACGGCTTCAGCCTGTGCCGCTGGGTACGCCAGCACCCGCGTCAGGCGCGGGTGCCGATCATCATGCTGACGGCCAGCTCCGATGAAACCGACCGGGTCATTGGCCTGGAGCTGGGCGCCGACGACTACCTGGGCAAACCCTTCAGCCCTCGCGAACTGCAAGCGCGAATCAAGGCCCTGCTGCGCCGCGCCGAATTCGGCACGGCGGCACCCGGCAATGCCGTGCTGGCCTTCGATGACTGGCGCCTGGACACGGTCAGCCACCGGCTGTTCCATCGCGACGGCGAAGAGGTGATTCTGTCGGGCGCCGACTTTGCCCTGCTCAAGCTGTTCCTCGACCACCCGCAGCAGATTCTCGACCGCGACACCATCGGCAATGCCACCCGTGGCCGCGAGCCCATGCCGCTGGACCGCATTGTCGACATGGCGGTCAGCCGCCTGCGTCAGCGCCTGCGCGATACCGAAAAACCACCCCGGCTGATCCGCACGGTGCGCGGCAGCGGCTACCTGCTGGCGACGCATGTCTGCAATGCGCCCTGAGCGGCGCTGGCGCTTGCTGCCGCGTTCGCTGCTGGGGCGCATGCTGCTGCTGACCCTGTTGGTGGTGCTGCTGGCCCAGGGCCTGTCGAGCATCATCTGGGTGGCCCAGCTGCGTGCCAGCCAGTTGCAGGGCCTGCGTGCCAGCGCCAGCAGCCTGGCCCACTCGATGAGCGCCAGTGTCAGTTACTTCCGCTCGCTGCCGGTGGCCTACCGGCCCATGGTGCTCGACCAGTTGCGCAGCATGGGGGGGACGCGCTTTTTCGTGTCACTCAACGCCAAACCCCTGGATATGCCGGTGCTGCCCGTTACCCCGCGCAAGCAGGCGGTGATCGATGTGTTCCAGCAGGTGCTGCATGAGCGCCTGGGTTCGCAGATGGACATTTCCGTGGAATTCGTCGGGCCCGATGACCTGCGCATCTTCAACAGCGGCCTGAAGCTCGACGAGCTGCCACGTTCCTGGGCGCATTACTCGTTGACCCTGGAACCGCTCAACCCGCCGGTGCTGGTAACGCAGATCCGCCTGGGCGAGGGCGAGTGGCTGTACATCGCCTCGCTGCTGCCCGAACCCTACACCAGCCTTGAGGCCGAACGCCTGCCTCGCCAGCAGATCGGCTTCATCGTGCTCACCACGGCCTTGCTGTTGCTGTTCATCGGCTTGCTGGTGCACTGGCAAAGCTGGCCGCTCAAGCGCCTGGCGCGGGCCGCGCGGGAGATGTCGCTGGGCGCCGATGTGGCGCCGGTGGCTGAAGGCGGTGGCAGCGAGGTGGTCGAGGTGGGCCGGGCGTTCAACAGCATGCGCGAGCGCATCAGCCGCTACCTGACGGAGCGCAGCCAGCTGTTCAGCGCCATTTCCCATGACCTGCGCACCCCGATTACGCGCCTGCGCCTGCGCGTCGAACTGCTGGAGGACGAACACTTGCAGGCCAAGTTCAGCCAGGACCTGGATGAACTGGAACTGCTGGTCAAAGGCGCCTTGCAGTGCGTGAAAGACACCGACATCCACGAAAACATCGAGCCGGTGGACCTCAACCAGGTGCTGGAAATCCTGGCCGAGCCCTACCTGCGCGATGGCCGTATCACGGTTGAAGGCCGCGCGCTGGCACCATACCCCGGCAAGCCGCTGGCGCTGCGCCGCTGCATCGGCAACCTGATCGACAACGCCATCAAGTACGGCGAGCGGGCACAGTTGCGTATCATCGACAGTGCCGAGGGGTTTGTGCTGCAGGTGGACGATCAGGGGCCGGGGGTGCCGCAGCAGCAGCTGGAGCAGGTGTTCGAGCCGCATTTCCGTCTGGCCGCGCAGCAGCAGGGTTATGGGCTGGGGCTGGGGATTGCCCGCAACATCGCCCACAGCCATGGGGGTGAGGTGAGCCTGCTGAACCTGAGGGAGGGTGGTTTGCGGGTGACCTTGTATCTGCCGCGTGGCATGGAGTGAGTCTGTGTGTGGCGTGTGCCGGCAATGTAACCAAACGATGACATTCACGCATCGCTTCGTTACCTGGCGAAGTGGGCAGTCTGTTTAGACTTCAAGCAACGCAAGCGCTCGACTTGCACGGCATAACAACAAGAAAGGTGCTTCGATGAATTCCACGCTCCGGCTCGCTGCCGCAATCTCCCTGGCTTCCCTACTCCCGCTCAGTGCCCAGGCTGCCGAACCCAAAGGCAGTGTCGAGGTCGTGCATTGGTGGACTTCGGGTGGTGAAAAAGCCGCTGCCGATGTGCTCAAGGCCCAGGTCGAAAAAGACGGCTTTACGTGGAAAGATGGCGCCGTCGCGGGTGGTGGCGGTGCCACGGCCATGACTGTGCTCAAGAGCCGCGCCGTGGCCGGCAACCCACCAGGCGTGGCACAGATCAAAGGGCCTGACATCCAGGACTGGGCGGCCACCGGCTTGCTCGATGGCGATGTGCTCAAGGATGTGGCCAAGGCCGAACAGTGGGACACACTGCTCGACAAGAAAGTCGCCGACACCGTGAAGTACGACGGTGACTACGTCGCCGTACCGGTAAACATCCACCGTACCAACTGGCTGTGGATCAACCCGGAAGTCTTCAAGAAAGCCGGTATCGACAAGGCGCCCACCACCCTCGACGAATTCTACGCCACCGCCGACAAACTCAAGGCTGCCGGCTTCATCCCGCTCGCCCATGGCGGCCAGCCGTGGCAGGACAGCACCGTGTTCGAAAGCGTGGTGCTGTCGGTAATGGGTACCGAAGGCTACAAGAAGGCCATGGTCGACCTCGACAGCGCCGCGCTGACCGGCCCGGACATGGTCAAGGCGCTGACCGAGCTGAAAAAGGTCGCCACCTACATGGACCCGGACGGCAAAGGCCAGGACTGGAACCTGGAAGCGGCCAAGGTCATCAACGGCAAGGCCGGCATGCAGATCATGGGTGACTGGGCCAAGAGCGAGTGGACCCTGGCGAAGAAAACCGCCGGCAAGGATTACCAGTGCGTGCCGTTCCCCGGCACCGAAAAGGCCTTCCTCTACAACATCGATTCGCTGGTGGTGTTCAAGCAGAACAACCCCGGCACGGCTGCCGGCCAGCAGGACATTGCCCGCAAGGTGCTGGGCGAGGACTTCCAGAAGGTCTTCAGCACCAACAAAGGGTCGATCCCGGTGCGCAACGACATGCTGGCCGACATGGGCAAATATGGCTTTGATGCCTGCGCGCAGGCGTCTGCCAAAGACTTCCTGGCGGATGCCAAAACCGGCGGCCTGCAGCCAAGCATGGCGCACAACATGGCCACCACGCTGGCCGTGCAGGGTGCGTTCTTCGATGTGGTGACCAACTACATCAACGACCCCAAGGCCGACCCGGCCGATGCGGCGAAGAAACTGGCGGCGGCGATCAAGGCTGCCCAATAAAGGCTGATGCGATCTTCGTTGTAGGAGCGGCCTTGTGTCGCGATGGGCTGCGTAGCAGCCCCAAAACCTGCGCACTCGATCTTTCAGGTAGGTGTTGACCTTGGGTCCGTTGGGGCTGCTGCGCAGCCCATCGCGACACAAGGCCGCTCCTACAGAATGCGTGCGCCAGTGCCCTTCAGGTGACCTATGACCACAACTACCGCCCGACTGCGGGCCTCGCCCCTGGACGCGCTTCAGCGCTGGCTGCCCAAACTGGTATTGGCACCCAGCATGTTCATCGTCCTGGTGGGCTTCTACGGCTATATCCTCTGGACCTTCGTGCTGTCCTTCACCACCTCGACCTTCCTGCCCACCTACAAATGGGCCGGCCTGGCGCAATACGCCCGGCTGTTCGACAACGACCGCTGGTGGGTAGCCAGCAAGAACCTGCTGCTGTTCGGTGGCCTGTTCATCGCCATCAGCCTGGCCATCGGTGTGTTGCTGGCAGTGCTGCTGGACCAGCGCATTCGCCGCGAAGGCTTCATCCGCACCATTTACCTCTACCCCATGGCGCTGTCGATGATCGTCACCGGCACCGCCTGGAAGTGGCTGCTCAACCCCGGCATGGGCCTGGACAAGCTGCTGCGCGACTGGGGCTGGGAGGGCTTCCGACTGGACTGGCTGATCGACCCCGACCGGGTCGTGTACTGCCTGGTGATCGCGGCCGTGTGGCAGGCCTCGGGCTTCATCATGGCGATGTTCCTGGCCGGCCTGCGCGGTGTCGACCCTTCGATCATCCGCGCGGCGCAAATGGATGGCGCCAGCATGCCGCGCATCTACTGGACCGTGGTGCTGCCCAGCCTGCGCCCGGTGTTTTTCAGTGCGCTGATGATCCTTTCGCACATTGCCATCAAAAGCTTCGACCTGGTGGCGGCGATGACCGCTGGCGGCCCGGGTTACTCATCCGACCTGCCTGCGATGTTCATGTACGCGTTCACCTTCAGCCGCGGCCAGATGGGCATGGGCTCGGCCAGTGCCATTCTCATGCTCGGGGCGATCCTGGCGATCCTCGTGCCTTACCTGTACTCGGAGCTGCGGAGCAAACGCCATGCATAGCTCTGTCGAAAAGCCCGTGCTCAGCATGAGCCGTATCGCCATCCATGCGGTGCTGCTGCTGGCCGTGGCGCTGTACCTGGTGCCGCTGGTGGTGATGCTGCTGACCAGCTTCAAGACCCCGGAAGACATCAGCACCGGCAACTTGCTGAGTTGGCCGCAGGTGATGACCGGCATTGGCTGGGTCAAGGCCTGGGGCACGGTCAGCGGTTACTTCTGGAACTCGATCATGATCACTGTGCCCGCAGTGCTGATTTCCACCACCATCGGCGCGCTGAACGGCTATGTGCTGTCGATGTGGCGCTTTCGCGGCTCGCAGCTGTTCTTCGGCCTGCTGCTGTTCGGCTGCTTCCTGCCGTTCCAGACCGTGCTGCTGCCGGCCTCGTTCACCCTCGGCAAGCTCGGCCTGGCCAGCACTACCGGCGGCCTGGTGCTGGTGCATGTGGTCTATGGCCTGGCCTTCACCACGCTGTTCTTCCGCAACTTCTACGTGAGCATTCCCGATGCGCTGGTCAAGGCAGCACGCCTGGACGGTGCCGGCTTCTTCACCATTTTCCGCCGCATCATCCTGCCGATGTCCACGCCCATCATCATGGTCTGCCTGATCTGGCAGTTCACCCAGATCTGGAATGACTTCCTGTTCGGTGTGGTGTTCTCCAGTGGCGACTCGCAACCGATCACCGTGGCCCTGAACAACCTGGTCAACACCAGCACCGGGGCCAAGGAATACAACGTCGACATGGCGGCGGCGATGATCGCCGGCCTGCCAACCCTGCTGGTCTATGTGGTGGCAGGCAAATATTTCGTGCGCGGGCTGACGGCCGGCGCGGTCAAGGGGTAAGCCATGGCAACGCTCGAACTTCGCAATGTGAACAAGACCTACGGCAGTGGCCTGCCGGACACCCTCAAGGACATCCAGCTGTCGATCAGAGATGGCGAGTTCCTGATCCTGGTCGGCCCCTCGGGCTGCGGCAAGTCAACCTTGATGAACTGCATTGCCGGCCTGGAGCAGATCACTGCCGGTGCGATTCTCATCGACGAGCAGGACGTCAGCGGCATGAGCCCCAAGGACCGCGACATCGCCATGGTGTTCCAGTCCTACGCGTTGTACCCGACCATGAGCGTGCGCGAGAACATCGAGTTTGGCCTGAAAATCCGCAAGCTGCCCCAGGCCGCCATCGACGAAGAGGTGGCGCGGGTGGCCAAGCTGCTGCAGATCGAGCACCTGCTGGCGCGCAAGCCGGCGCAGCTGTCCGGTGGCCAGCAGCAACGGGTAGCCATGGGGCGGGCGCTGGCGCGGCGGCCGAAGATCTACCTGTTCGACGAACCGCTGTCCAACCTCGATGCCAAGCTGCGGGTCGAGATGCGCACCGAAATGAAGCTGATGCACCAGCGCCTGAAAACCACCACCGTGTACGTCACCCATGACCAGATCGAGGCCATGACCCTGGGCGACAAGGTGGCGGTGATGAAGGACGGCATCATCCAGCAGTTCGGCACCCCGCAGCAGATCTACAACGACCCGGCCAACCAGTTTGTCGCCAGTTTCATCGGTTCGCCGCCAATGAACTTCATTCCGGTGCGCCTCACGCAGCAGGAGGGGCGCTTGTTGGCCGTGCTCGACAGCGGCCAGGCACGCTGCGAGCTGCCCTTGGGCGTAGCCGGTGACGAACTGGAGGGCCGCGAGATCATCCTCGGCGTCCGCCCCGAGCAGATTGCCTTGGGCACGGTCGAGGGCAACGGCCTGCCGGGCATTCGTGCCGAGGTGCAGGTAACCGAGCCCACCGGGCCGGACCTGCTGGTGTTCGTCACCCTCAACCAGACCAAGGTGTGCTGCCGCCTGGCGCCCGATGTGGCGTGCCGGGTGGGGGACACCCTCAACCTGCAATTCGACCCGGCCCGGGTGCTGCTGTTCGATGCCGGCACGGGCGCGCGCCTGCACCCGGCCAGCCCAGGCGCAGCGGTAAAGGACAACGTGGCTCACTTCAAAGGCCGTTGACTCGTCTACACCATCAATAAGAAAAAAGAGGACGCAAAGGGATGGAACAGCGCAAACGCATCAGGACATTGGGCTCGCTGGCTTTGCTCGCCGTTGTCGGCAGCAGCGGCGCGCAGGCTGCCGAGGCCTTTTCCAGCGAATCGAAATGGATGACCGGCGACTGGGGCGGCACCCGCACCGAGCTGCTGGAGAAGGGCTACGACTTCACCCTCGACTACGTCGGCGAGGTGGCCGGCAACCTGAATGGCGGCTACAACGACGACAAGACGGCCCGCTACAGCGACCAGTTTGCCCTTGGCGCACACCTGGACTTGCAAAAGATCCTTGGCTGGCACGATGCCGAGTTCAAGCTGGCGATCACCGAGCGCAGTGGCCGTAACCTGTCCAACGACCGCATCAGCGACCCGCGCGCCGGGCAGTTCAGTTCGGTGCAAGAGGTGTGGGGCCGTGGCCAGACCTGGCGCCTGACCCAGATGTGGATCAAGCAGAAGTACTTCGACGGCGCCCTGGATGTGAAATTCGGCCGCTTCGGGGAGGGCGAGGACTTCAACAGCTTCCCCTGCGACTTCCAGAACCTGGCCTTCTGCGGCTCGCAGGTGGGCAACTGGGTGGGCGGCATCTGGTACAACTGGCCGGTCAGCCAGTGGGCGCTGCGGGTGAAATACAACATCACCCCGGAATTTTTCGTGCAGGTCGGCGCCTTCGAGCAGAACCCCTCCAACCTGGAAACCGGCAACGGCTTCAAGCTCAGCGGCAGCGGTACCAAGGGCGCGATCCTGCCGGTAGAGGCGGTGTGGTCACCCAAGGTCAACGGCCTGCCGGGCGAGTACCGCCTGGGGTACTACTACAGCACGGCCAAGGCCGACGATGTGTTCGACGACGTCAACGGCAACCCGCAGGCGTTGAGCGGCGAGGCCTTCAAGTCGCACTCCAGCAAGCATGGCTGGTGGGTGGTGGCGCAGCAGCAGGTCACTGCACAGGCGGGTGACGTCAACCGTGGCCTTAGCCTGTTCGCCAACTTCACCGTGCACGACAAGGCCACCAACGTGGTCGACAACTACCAGCAGGTGGGGCTGGTCTACAAAGGCGCCTTCGATGCCCGGCCCAAGGATGACATCGGCTTCGGCGTGGCGCGTATTCATGTGAATGACGACGTGAAGAAGCGTGCCGAACTGCTCAATGCCCAGAGCGGTATCAGCGATTACGACAACCCAGGCTTCGTGCCGGTGCAGCGCACCGAGTACAACGCCGAGCTCTATTACGGCTTCCACGTCACCAACTGGCTGACCGTGCGGCCCAACCTGCAGTACATCAAGAGCCCTGGCGGGGTGGACGAGGTGGACAACGCGCTGGTCGCAGGTTTGAAGATTCAGTCGTCATTCTGAGGGCAATTGTTGTAAATTTACGCCAATCCCTTTTCGGTTCCCGGCACCCACTGGCCTGTAGTGGGTGTCGGGGATAGGCCGAGACAGCGCTATCTCAAACAACAAGAGCTCTGAACCATGCCCGAACATCCGCTCCATCGCTTCTTTTCCTCGCAGCGGCCCAGGCCGACATTCGAGTGGGAGCGTTACCAGCAGCGCGATGTGCTGATCATCGATCACCCCCGTTGCCAGGCGGTATTCAGTCGCCAGGGCGCGCAACTGCTGCACTTTCAGCCAGCGGGTGAACGCCCTTGGCTGTGGTGCGCCGAGCAGTGGCCGCAGGTGGGGGCGATCCGTGGTGGCGTGCCGGTGTGCTGGCCGTGGTATGGCCGCCACCCCAGCGAGGACTTGTGGCCAGCCCATGGCTGGGCACGGTTGCTGGACTGGAAGCTGGTGGACAGCCGCGAGGACGAGGAGGGCGTGACCCTGAAGTGGCGGCTGGACCTGTGTGACTGGCAGGTAGACCTGCATGCCCGGCTGGGTAACCGCATGGAACTGAGCCTGAGCACCGAGCATCAGGACAGCGAACCCTGCCAGTTGAGCCATGCGCTGCTGGCCTACTGGCGCATCAGCGACGTGTCCGAGATAGCGCTATCCGGGCTTGAGGACATCGAAGGTTACGACCGCTTGAACCGCCAGGCCTGCCGAGAAGATGGCGCGCTGAAGCTCAAGGGGGGCTGCCAGAAGGTCTACCCCGGCACACCGCGTGTGCAGCTGCAGGACCCGGCCTGGCAGCGTGAGCTATGCATCGATACGGGTGACAGCGACGACACCGTGGTCTGGCACCCGGGCAACCGCCCGTTGATGGGCGTGACCGGTCGCGAGACTCAGCATTTTGTTTGCGTCGAGGCGGCCAGCGGCAGTGGCGAGGGCCTGAGCCTGGCGCCGGGGCAGCGTGCCCACCTGCGCTTGCAGGCGCACCGGCTCAGTTGAGTTCGTCGTCCTCGATCGGGTAGCGGCTGGCGTTCAGGCTTTCCTTGATCTTGCGCAGGTGTGGCTGGAAGTCCACGCCGCGGCGCAAGGTCATGCCGGTGGCCAGCACATCGAGCACCGTCAGCTGGATGATTCGCGAAGTCATCGGCATGTAGATGTCGGTGTCTTCCGGCAGCGGAATGTGCAGGCTCAGGCTGCAGGCGTTGGCCAGTGGCGAGCCGGCAGCGGTCAGGCCCAGTACCGAGGCGCCGTTTTCACGGGCCAGGCGGGCCACTTCGACCAGTTCGCGGGTGCGCCCGGTGTAGGAAATGATCACGAACAGGTCGCCGGTGTGCGCCACCGAGGCCAGCATGCGCTGCATCAGCACGTCAGCATGGGCCGACACGGCCAGGTTGAAGCGGAAGAACTTGTGCTGCGCATCCAGGGCTACCGGCGCCGAGGCGCCCAGGCCGAAGAAGTGGATCTGCCGGGCCTGGATCATCATGTCCACGGCGCGGCTGACCTGTTGCGGGTCCAGTTGCTGGCAGGCGCTGTCGAGCGAGGCGATGGCACTGGCGAAGATCTTCTGGGTGTAGGCGGCCGGGTCATCGTCGGCCTCTACTGCGCGGCTGACATAGGCGGCGCCGCTGGCCAGGCTCTGCGCCAGTTGCAGCTTCAGTTCAGGGTAGCCGCTGACACCGAACGAGCGGCAAAAGCGGTTGACGGTCGGTTCGCTGACCTTGGCCGCCTGGGCCAGCGCAGCAATGCTGAAGCGGGTGGCTTGTTGCGGGTTGAGCAGGATGACTTCGGCGACTTTGCGTTCGGCCTTGTTCAGCTCGTCGAGGCGTCCCTGGATCTGCTCCAGGAGGTTTCGCACGCGGTCCATGGGTGTGTCCTTGGGTCGGGAAGACAGCCGGCTGTGGAAGCAGCAGGCTTTTTGCACGGTCGTCTATCGTACTGTCGGCGCGGTTGGCGTACCACTTGTCTGTAACACTTGTGTGTAATGTTGTGGTTTTTACTACATTATCCCTTGAAAACCGCATGTGAAAGCGGTATTCCTAGACCAACTTTAGGAAAGAACCAACATCATGGCTGCGATCAGTGTCGAACCTTGCACCTTTGCCCTGTTTGGCGCCCTCGGCGACCTGGCATTGCGCAAGCTGTTTCCTGCGCTTTACCAGCTTGACCGGGCCAACCTGTTGCACCCGGACACCCGCTTGTTGGCGTTGGCCCGCGAAGCCGGCAGCGCGCAGGAGCACCTGAACAGCATCGAGGCGCACCTGCGCCGGCATGTGCCCGAGGCGGATATCGAGCCAGCAGCGCTGGGGCGCTTTCTCGCCAGGCTGAAGTACCAGCACCTGGATTTCCTTCAGCCCGAGGGCTATCAGGCCCTGGCCGAGCAATTGCCAGGCGAACTGCCGCTGATCGCTTACTTCGCCACGGCGGCAGCGGTGTACGGGGCAATCTGCGAAAACCTCGACAAGGCTGGGCTGGCCCCGCGCACCCGTGTGGTGCTGGAAAAGCCTATCGGCCACGACCTGGAGTCGTCACGCCGAGTCAACGATGCCGTAGCACGGTTCTTCCCCGAAAGCCGGGTTTACCGTATCGATCATTACCTGGGCAAGGAGACGGTGCAAAACCTCATTGCCTTGCGCTTCGCCAACAGCCTGTTCGAAACCCAGTGGAACCAGAACTCCATCTCCCACGTGGAGATCACCGTTGCCGAAAAAGTCGGTATCGAAGGCCGCTGGGGCTATTTCGACAAGGCTGGCCAACTGCGTGACATGATCCAGAACCACCTGCTGCAGCTGCTGTGCCTGATCGCCATGGACCCGCCCAGCGAACTGTCGGCCGATGCCATTCGCGACGAGAAGGTAAAAGTGCTCAAGGCCCTGGCACCGATCACCGGCGACGGGCTAAGCACCCGTGTGGTGCGTGGCCAGTACATTGCCGGCTACAGCGAAGGCCAACCGGTACCCGGCTACCTGGAAGAAGACAACGCCAATGCCCAGAGCGACACCGAAACGTTCGTTGCCCTGCGTGCCGACATTCGCAACTGGCGCTGGTCGGGCGTGCCGTTCTACCTGCGTACCGGCAAGCGCATGCCGCAGAAACTGTCGCAGATCGTTATCCACTTCAAGGAAACGCCGCACTACATCTTCGCCCCGGAACAGCGTTTGCAGATCGGTAACAAGCTGATCATCCGCCTGCAACCGGACGAAGGCATTTCTTTACGGGTAATGACCAAGGAGCAGGGGCTGGACAAGGGCATGCAGCTGCGCAGCGGCCCGTTGCAGCTGAATTTTTCCGACACCTGGCGCAGCGCGCGGATTCCGGATGCCTACGAGCGCTTGCTGCTCGAAGTGATGCGTGGCAACCAGAACCTGTTCGTGCGCAAGGATGAAATCGAGTATGCCTGGAAGTGGTGCGACCAGTTGATCGCCGGCTGGCGTAATGCGGGCGATGCGCCCAAGCCTTACGCGGCGGGCTCCTGGGGGCCGATGAGCTCGATTGCACTGATCACACGCGATGGGAGGGCGTGGTATGGGGATATCTGAACTGAAATTGCCAGCGGCTGTGAAGGTACACGCGCTGGCAGATGCCAAGGCGCTGGCCGCCACTCAAGCCCACGACGTGGCCGAGCGCCTGCGTGCGGCGATTGCTGCCAAGGGCCAGGCCTGCCTGGTGCTGTCCGGCGGCCGCAGCCCGGTGCCGTTCCTGGAGAAGCTGGCCAGCGAAAACCTGGACTGGTCCAAGGTCACCGTCAGCCTGGCCGACGAGCGCTGGGTGCCCGTGGAGCACGCCGACAGCAACGCTGGCCTGCTGGCCCGCCACCTGCTGAAGGGGGCAGCGGCCAAGGCCCGCTTTGTTGGCCTGTACCAGCAGGCGGAGAACCTCGATGCCGCCGCGCTCAAGGCCGACCAGGCCTTGGCCGGGCTGCCACTTATCGATGTGCTGGTGCTGGGCATGGGCGACGATGGCCATACCGCCTCGCTGTTCCCGGCCAGCCCCAACCTGGAAGCAGGCCTGGACCTGTCCAGCCCGCGCCGCTGCCTGCCATTGCTGGCACCGAGCGTGCCGCACCAGCGCCTGTCGATGACCCGCTCGCTGCTGGCCAGCGCTGCCTTTACTGCGCTGTCCGTGCAAGGCCAGGGCAAACTCGCTACCCTGCGCGCCGCGCTGGCTGGCAACGACCTCACTGAAATGCCGATTCGCGCTTTTCTTCACGACCCCCTGGACATCTACTGGTGCCCATGAGCCAAGGATCCACAGTCATGACCACCCTTGAACGCCCACAGCCCAAGCTCTCGATGGCCGATAAAGCCGCGCGGATCGATGCCATTTGCGAAAAGGCACGCATCCTGCCGGTGATCACCATCGCCCGTGAGGAAGACATTCTGCCACTGGCTGATGCCCTGGCCGCCGGCGGCATCCGTACCCTGGAAGTGACCCTGCGTTCGCAGCATGGCCTGAAGGCCATTCAGGTGCTGCGCGAGCAGCGCCCGGAACTGTGCGTCGGCGCCGGTACAGTGCTTGATCGCGGCATGTTCGCTGCTGTCGAAGCGGCCGGTGCGCAGTTCGTCGTTACCCCGGGCATAACCCAGGACATTCTGGAAGCCGGTGTGGACAGTGAAATCCCGTTGCTGCCAGGCATCAGCACACCGTCCGAAATCATGATGGGCTATGCCCTGGGTTACCGCCGCTTCAAGCTGTTCCCGGCGGAAATCAGCGGCGGTGTTGCAGCGATCAAGGCCTTTGGCGGGCCGTTCGGTGATATCCGCTTCTGCCCAACCGGTGGCGTCAACCCGGCCAACGTGCGCAATTACATGGCCTTGCCTAATGTGATGTGCGTGGGCGGGACCTGGATGCTCGACAGCAGCTGGATCAAGAACGGCGACTGGGCGCGGATTGAAGCGTGCAGTGCCGAGGCGATGGCGTTGCTGGACGCCAACTGAATTTGTTGTGTGCTTTACGGCTTGTGGGGCGCTTGGTCGGCGCCCCTTTTTTTGCCTGGAATTCTTGCAGCGCCAGTACCCGCGAAAAGGCCGGCACAGGCAAACGAAAAAGCCCGCATCAAACGATGCGGGCTTTCTCATTCATCGCGGCAAGGCTCAGGCCGCTTTGGCTTCCTGCTGGCTCAGAGAGCGGTTCAGTGCGCTGAACAGCGCCTTGAAGCTGGCGGTGGTGATGTTTTCATCGATACCCACACCATGCACCGGACGGCCACCGGCCACGCGCAATTCAATGTAGGCAGCAGCCTTGGCATTGGTGCCTGCGCCAATGGCATGCTCGTTGTAGTCCATGATCTCCACCGAGATCGGCAGGCCGGCTACCAAGGCTTCCAGGGCGCCATTGCCCTTGCCGCGCCAGTGCAGGGTGGTTTCGCCTTCGCCGGCGACTTCCACTTCCACGGCGCTGTGGCCGTTTTCTTCCTGCAGGCGGTGGCTGACCAGCGCGTACGGCGCGTTGGCCTGGAGGTATTCCTTGTGCAGCAGGCTGTAGATCTGCTGGGCGGTCATTTCCAGGCCCAGGCGGTCGGTTTCACCCTGGACGACCTGGCTGAATTCGATCTGCATGCGGCGTGGCAGGCTGATGCCGTATTCCTGCTCGAGCAGGTAGGTGATGCCGCCTTTGCCTGACTGGCTGTTGACGCGGATGACCGCCTCGTAGCTGCGGCCGATGTCGGCCGGGTCGATCGGCAAGTAAGGCACTTCCCACAGTTCGCCTTCCTGCTGCTTGGCGAAGCCTTTGCGGATGGCGTCCTGGTGCGAGCCGGAGAACGCGGTGTGGACCAGATCGCCCACATACGGGTGACGTGGGTGCACCGGCAGCTGGTTGCACTCTTCGACCACTTTGCGCACGCCGTCGATGTCGGAGAAGTCCAGCAACGGGTCGATGCCCTGGGTGTAGAGGTTCAGTGCCAAGGTCACCAGGTCGACGTTACCGGTACGCTCGCCGTTGCCGAACAGGCAGCCTTCGGCGCGGTCGGCACCCGCCATCAGGCCCAGTTCGGTGGCGGCGATGCCGGTGCCACGGTCGTTGTGGCAGTGCAGGCTGATGATCACGCTGTCGCGACGGCTGACGTTACGGCAGAACCACTCGATCTGGTCGGCATAGATGTTCGGCGTGGACACTTCCACGGTGGCCGGCAGGTTGAGGATGATCTTGTGCTCAGGCGTCGGGTTCCACACCTCGATGACTGCGTCACAGACTTCCTTGGCGAACTCCATTTCGGTGGCGCTGAAGGTTTCTGGCGAGTACTGGAAGGTCCACTGGGTTTCCGGTTGCTGGGCAGCGTACTTGACGAACAGCTTGGCCGCGTTCACCGCGATGTCCTTCACGCCTTGCTTGTCCTGGTTGAAGACGATGCGGCGGAACGACGGGCTGGTGGCGTTGTACAGGTGGACGATGGCTTTCTTGGCACCGCGCAGCGACTCGAAGGTACGGGCGATCAGGTCTTCACGGGCCTGGGTGAGCACCTGAATGGTGGTGTCGTCCGGGATGTGGCCTTCTTCGATCAGCATGCGCACGAAGTCGAAGTCAGTCTGCGAAGCGGACGGGAACGAGGCTTCGATTTCCTTCACACCCACCTGCACCAGCGTCTTCCAGAAGCGCAGTTTCTTCTCCGAATCCATCGGCTCGATCAGCGACTGGTTGCCATCACGCAGGTCGGAGCTGCACCAGATCGGCGCGGCAGTGATGGTCTTCGACGGCCAGGTGCGGTCAGGCAGGTCGATGGTCGGGAAAGCGCGGTACTTCTTCGAAGGGTCTTTGAGCATGGTCATGGAAGCAATCCTTTTGTGTGCGGCCGAGATCGGGCCTGCCGAGCGATAACGAGATGAAGAGGCGAGGCGACGCGATTCAGCCTGGTAGTCGGGCGCTGACCAGGCAGAGGCTGCGATGTTGTCGGAGCAGGATGAGGGTGCTGAAGGTTTTCATGCCTTCAAACTTAACCAGTGAGATGGGGGATGGCAAGCGTTCGGGGAAAATTGAGAGGAATGCTTAAAAAAAGCTTATGGGCGAGATTTTGTGGCTGTCTTTCTAAAAAGGCTTATTTGTTCTTGCGCGGTATTTTTCGATGGCGCAACACGATGGAATTGATGTTGGCAGTGCTGGCCTCCTCGCGGGTAAACCCGCTCCTACAAGGTACCGCGCACCCTTCAGATGCGGCGCGCCCCTTGTAGGAGCGGGTTTACCCGCGAAGAGGCCAGCACCGGCGGTACAGGTCTCAGGGCTGAAACGCGCCAATGAAAATGGCCGGGTCCACCCGCGCATCATTCAAGCTGACATTCCAGTGCATGTGCGGCCCGGTCGCCCGCCCGGTGGAGCCCACACGCCCGACCACCTCGCCGCGGCGCAGTTGCTGCCCCTCCTGCACGTCGATCTTCGACATATGGCAGAACATGCTGATAAACCCCTGCCCATGGTCGACAAACACTGTACGGCCATTGAAGAAGTAGTCCCCCACCAGAATCACCTTGCCATTGGCGGGGGTCTTGATTGGCGTGCCCGCCGGCACCGCGAAGTCCAGCCCGGCATGCGGGTTGCGTTCTTCGCCATTGAAGAAGCGGCGTACGCCAAACTTGCTCGACAGCGGGCCGTTGACCGGCTTGTCGAGGATCAGGTTGCTCGGCAGGCTCGGGCTGAAGCTGCGGTAGGCCTTGATCTGCTCGGCCAGTTCGCGGTCGATGCGCTTGAGGTCGGCCGGGTTCGGGTTGACCTGGCGGGTGTTCTTCAGGGTGATGCGCTGCTCGGGGTATTTCTTGCTCCCCACGCTGAAGGGCAGCGTGCGACCACCCTGGCTCAGCGTGGCGGTGCCGGGCTTCTGGGTCAGCGGGATGCCGACGATGGCCAGCCAGGTATCCTGCTCCTTCACCACCAGCACCGGCTTGCCGTCGAAGCGGGCACTGGGCGCGCTGGCGGCGGGGCCCAGGTCGACCACCGCCACGCCGCCGGGCACCGGCTTGTTCAGCGTACGGGTGATGTAGCTGGCCTGAGCGCCGCCGGCCAGCAGCAACAGGGAAAGGGCAAGCAGGGGCGCAAGCAGGCGGGGCATGTGTCAGTCCAGTAGTGAGAGGGTGACCGGGGTCAGGTGGTTGTCTTCGACCCGCACCAGCAGCTCGCCTTCGTTCAGGCGAGCGGTCAGGCGCTGGCCGTTGCGGGTCTGTTCGGCGCTGCGGATGGCCTGGCCTTGTTCATCCAGCAAAATGCTGTAGCCGCGGGCGAGGGTGGCCAGCGGGCTGACCACCTGCAGGGTTTGCAACTGAGCCTGGAAGCGTTGGCGGCGATCTTTGAGCACGTCGCGCATGGCCCGTGGCAGGCGCTCGGCCAGGCTGTCCAGGCGCTGGCTCAGCAGTTTCAGGTTACGCCCCGGGTGCTGTGCGGCCAAGCGCGTATCCAGGCGTGCCAGGCGCTCGCGGCGCTGGTTGAGGCTGAGCATGAAGGCGCGGCGCAGGCGCATGTCCAGGTCGTCCAGGCGCTGGGCTTGCTGGCGCAAACGCTCGCCCGGGTGACGCAGGCGCCGGGCCAGGGATTCCAGGCGCAGGCGGTCGTGGGTCAGGCGGTTCTGCATGCGCAGCAGCAGGCGCCGTTGCAGGCCATCCAGGCGTTGCTGCAGGCCACTGTTGTCGGGGGCCAGCAGTTCGGCGGCAGCAGACGGCGTGGGCGCGCGCACGTCAGCGACAAAGTCGCTGATCGACACATCGGTTTCATGGCCCACGGCGCTGACAATCGGCGTGACGCAAGCGGCAACCGCACGCGCCACGGCTTCTTCGTTGAAACACCACAGGTCTTCCAGCGAGCCGCCTCCGCGGGCCAGGATCAGCGCATCGAAACCGAGGCTGTCGGCGAGGCGGATCGCACGCACGATCTGCGCGATGGCTTCGCGGCCCTGTACCGCTGTCGGGATCAGGTTCAGCTCTACCTGGGGGGCACGGCGGCCGAACACACTGATGATGTCGCGGATCACTGCACCGGTGGGTGACGTGATGATGCCGATGCGCTGTGGGTGGGCCGGTAGCGGCTTCTTGCGTTCGGCGCTGAACAGCCCCTCGGCACCGAGCTTTTCCTTCAGGGCTTCGAACGCCAGGCGTAGCGCGCCATCGCCGGCCGGCTCGACGGTGTCGAGAATCAGCTGGTAGTCGCCACGCCCCTCGAACAGTGAAACCTTGCCGCGCACACGAACTGCAAGGCCGTCTCGCAGGGCCTGGCGTACGCGGGTGGCATTCTGCCGGAACAACGCACAGCGCACCTGGGCGCCGCTGTCCTTGAGGGTGAAGTACATGTGGCCGGACGCCGGGCGGGCGAGGTTGGAAATCTCGCCTTCCACCCACACGCTGCGGAACACGTCTTCCAGCAGCACGCGGGCGCGGCCGTTGAGTTGGCTGACGGTAAGGACCTCACGGTCCAGGCCGAGTCGTTCGAAGGGGTCTTTGATCATGGCGGGCATCATAAAGGACATCGGCCCCGGTTGTCTGTCCCGGCCCTATCGCCTTCACGAACTGGCGCACCATCTGCCCTGCATCACGTCGGCAAGCCAGCGCTACGGTGCTCTCGCAGCCCCCTTCCAGCGCCACGAAACTGACCGAAGCCGGCGCAATTTCACGCATGCACGCTGGCAGTAGCGCCACCCCGAACCCCGCCTGAATCAGCTGCAATTGCGTAGTTTTGCGCGACAGCACCTGCGCCGCGCGCGGAAAGAAGCCGGCCGCCATGCACAACGAAGCCGACAGGTAACTCAGCCCGCCACGGTCCCGGTGCGGGATGGAAATAAAACATTCTTCCCTCAATTGCCCCAGTTGAACGTGCTGCGCGTTGGCCAGCGGGTGCTCAGCGGCGACCGCCAGCAATAGCGGTTCGCTGAACAGTTCATGCAGCACCACGCCTTCGTGCTGGCGCAGCACTGGCAAGCGCAGCAGGCCAATATCCAGCCGCCCGGCCGCAATATCTTCCAGCTGGGCCTCCGACGACTGCTGCGCGATCTCCAGCGAAACCCCCGGGTTTTCCCGCAGATAGCTCCCCAGGCGAGCCAGCAACGGGCCGATCAGCGGCACGGTACTGGAATGGTTCAGGCGCAGGCTGCCCTGCAACCCCTCGCCAATGTCGCGCGTTACGCGCTCTGCTTGCGCCAGGTCGGCCAGCAAGCGGCGTGCCCGTTCGAGAAAGGCCTGCCCGGCCAACGTCAGGCGCGGCAGGCGTGCCGTGCGTTCGAACAGCGGCGTGCCCAGATGCTGCTCCAGCTCCTTGATTTGCCGGCTCAGCGCCGACTGGGCGATGTACAGCCGTTCGGCGGCGCCGCTGAAGCTGCCACACTCGGCAATTTCCACGAAGTAACGCAACTGGCGGATCGACGTCATGTCATGCCTTTTCAAGATAGCTATGGCGATAAAGGCATATTAGTCGGCATGGCTCATGGCTGGCTAACCTTGGCCTGTCTTTTCAGGAACTGCTGCCATGTTTGCCCAACTGTCGTTTTCCGGCCTTGACTGGCTGCCCATCCTGTTCGGTGTCGGTGCCGCCTACATCGTTTTTGGCATCGCCGGTTTCGGCACGGCGCTGGTGGCCGGCCCTGTGCTGATCCACTTCATGCCGTTGTCACGCATCATCCCGCTGTTGGTGTTGCTGGACTTCGTTGCTGCGTTCGGCAACCTGCTGCCATCGCGCCGGGATGTGGTGCGCAGCGAGTTGTTGCGGCTGCTGCCGTTCATGGCGCTGGGCTGCACGCTGGGCGTGGTATTTCTTCTGCAACTGAAATCCGACCTTTTGCTGCTGCTGATGGGCTTGTTCGTCACGGCCTACGCGCTGTACGGGTTGGCGGTGAAGGTGCGGCCGGCCCGGTTGTCTGGCGTGTGGGCGGTGCCGATGGGTACGGCAGGTGGTTTGTTCGGTGCGCTATTTGGCAGCGGCGGTTTCTTGTACGCCCTTTACCTGAGCGCACGGCTGGAGGTAAAGGAGCAGGTACGTGCCACCCAGAGCGCGCTGATCAGTTGCAGCACGGTGGTGCGCCTGACGCTGTTCCTGGTCGCCGGTGTCTATGCCGACCAAAGCTTGCTGCTGCTTGCCGCCTGCTTGCTGCCGGTCATGTTCGTCGGCCTTTGGCTGGGGCGCAGGCTGACCCACCGGCTGTCCCGTGAGGCATTTGTACGCCTGGTTACCTGGCTGGTGCTGGCCAGCGGGCTGGCGTTGATTGGTCGCTACCTGAGCGCCTGAGCGGTAGAATTGCGTCATTACCGCAGTTTTTCAGGCTTTTCCCGTTCATGAACACCCAGAGCATCATCGTTCCCAAGCTGTCCACCGTCCCGGTGCATGAAGCCCGCGCCCGCGCCATCCTGCGCTGGCTGGTGCGCGAAAAGGTCGTCGAGGAGCAACTGACCACCTGTGGCCGCACCGGCAACCGCATGGGGCATGCCTTGGCTGCAGGCGCGCGCAAAGTGGCCCTGCACCCGGAAAAACTGCCCTTCGGCCAGCAGGTCAATGGCCTGGAAGTGATGCTCAAGCGCTGCATCTATACCCCGACCGATGGCTTCCTTGAAGAAGCCGGTTGCCCGGAATGCCGGCGCGAAGTGGGCGAGCCGCTGTTCGAAAGCCTGGAAGAGTGGATGCCGGGGGTAAGTGACAACTTCACCTGCCCGCTGTGCGGCTTCGAAGATGACATCAATGGCTTCATTTATCTGCAGCCATGTGCCTTTTCCAACCTGGGGTTCATCTTCAACAACTGGGGCGAGGCCGGGTTCACCCAGGCCTTTCTCGACAGCTTCGCCGACTGGCTCGACCAGCCGGTGGCCGTGGTGCAGGTAAAACTGCCACAAGGCTGACCGAAGGCCCTTATTTTGCATTGAGCGGCGCGCCGTGCATGAGTATAATGGCGCGCTTCCATTTTTCCCGCCCGGGAGCCCCCGCGATGCTGCGTATCAGCCAAGAAGCCCTGACCTTCGACGATATCCTCCTTGTACCTGGTTATTCCGAGGTACTGCCCAATGAAGTCAGTCTCAAGACCCGTTTGACCCGTGGCATCGAGCTGAACATTCCGCTGGTTTCCGCCGCCATGGATACCGTGACCGAAGCGCGCCTGGCCATTGCCATGGCCCAGGAAGGCGGTATCGGCATCATCCACAAGAACATGACCATCGAACAGCAGGCCGGCGAAGTGCGCAAGGTCAAGAAGTTCGAGGCTGGCGTGGTCAAGGACCCGATCACCATCGAGGCCGACGCCACCGTACGCGACCTGTTCGACCTGACCCGCCTGAACAACATCTCCGGCGTACCGGTGCTGGCGAACGGCGACCTGGTCGGCATCGTCACTTCCCGTGACGTGCGCTTCGAAACCCGCCTGGACGCCAAGGTCCGCGACGTGATGACGCCAAAAGAGCGTCTGGTCACCGTCCGTGAAGGCGCTGACAAGAACGAAGTGCGCGAGCTGCTGCACAAGCACCGCCTGGAAAAGGTCCTGATCGTTGACGACAAGTTCAACCTCAAGGGCATGATGACCGTCAAGGACATCGAAAAAGCCAAGGCCTACCCGCTGGCCAGCAAGGACGACCAAGGTCGTCTGCGCGTTGGCGCTGCGGTCGGCACCGGCAAGGACACCGGCGAGCGCGTTGCTGCCCTGGTAGCCGCTGGCGTTGACGTGGTGGTTGTCGACACCGCCCACGGCCACTCCAAAGGCGTGATCGACCGCGTTCGCTGGGTAAAAGAAACCTACCCGCAAGTGCAGGTCATCGGCGGCAACATCGCCACCGGCGCTGCTGCCAAGGCCCTGGCCGAAGCAGGCGCTGACGCCGTCAAGGTCGGTATCGGCCCAGGCTCCATCTGCACCACCCGTATCGTTGCCGGTGTCGGCGTGCCGCAAATCAGCGCCATCGCCAACGTTGCCGCCGCACTGGAAGGCACTGGCGTGCCACTGATCGCCGACGGCGGTATCCGCTTCTCCGGTGACCTGTCCAAGGCCATCGTTGCCGGTGCTTCCTGCGTGATGATGGGTTCGATGTTCGCCGGTACCGAAGAGGCTCCGGGTGAAGTCGAGCTGTTCCAGGGCCGTTCCTACAAGGCCTACCGTGGCATGGGCTCGCTGGGTGCCATGGCACAGGCGCAAGGCTCGTCCGACCGTTACTTCCAGGACTCCTCGGCCGGCGCCGAGAAGCTGGTACCGGAAGGCATCGAAGGCCGTGTCCCTTACAAAGGCGCCCTGGCCGCGATCATCCACCAGCTGATGGGCGGCCTGCGTTCGTCCATGGGCTACACCGGCAGCGCAACCATCGAAGAGATGCGCACCAAGCCGGAATTCGTGCGCATCACCGGTGCCGGCATGGCCGAGTCCCACGTGCATGACGTGCAGATCACCAAAGAAGCCCCTAACTACCGCGTAGGCTGAGGCTTCCAGCAATATCAGCATGCGGGGCTGTCACGACAGCCCCGCGTCGTTTCCGATTTCCACTGACGAGATTGAGTCATGGCCCTCGACATTCACGCTCACCGCATCCTGATCCTCGATTTCGGTTCCCAGTACACCCAGCTGATTGCCCGCCGCGTGCGCGAAATCGGCGTGTACTGCGAACTGCACCCGTTCGACATGGACGATGAAGCGATCCGCGAATTCAACCCGCGCGGCATCATCCTCGCCGGCGGCCCCGAGTCGGTCCACGAAGCCAACAGCCCACGCGCTCCGCAGGCCGTGTTCGACCTGAACGTACCGGTGCTGGGCATCTGCTACGGCATGCAGACCATGGCCGAGCAGATGGGCGGCAAGGTAGAAGGTTCCGACCTGCGTGAATTCGGTTATGCCCGCGTAGACGTGGTCGGCAAGAGCCGCCTGCTCGACGGCATCGAAGACCACGTTGACGACGACGGCGTACTGGGCCTGGACGTGTGGATGAGCCACGGCGACAAGGTTACCCAGATGCCGGGCAACTTCCACGTGCTGGCCAGCACCCCAAGCTGCCCGATCGCTGGCATGTTCGACGATTCCCGTGGCTACTACGGCGTGCAGTTCCACCCGGAAGTGACCCACACCAAGCAAGGCGGTCGCATCCTGTCCCGCTTCGTGCAGGACATCTGCGGTTGTGAAGCCCTGTGGACGCCTTCCAACATTGTTGAAGACGCCATCGCCCAGGTGCGTGAGCAAGTCGGTTCGGCCAACGTCCTGCTGGGCCTGTCTGGCGGCGTTGACAGCTCGGTGGTTGCCGCGCTGCTGCACCGCGCCATCGGCGACCAGCTGACCTGCGTATTCGTCGACAACGGCCTGCTGCGCCTGCACGAAGGCGACCAGGTAATGGCCATGTTCAAAGAGAACATGGGCGTCAAAGTGATCCGCGCCGATGCTGAAAAGCAGTTCCTCGACAACCTGGAAGGCGAAGCCGACCCGGAGAAGAAGCGCAAGATCATCGGCCGTACCTTCATCGACATCTTCGATGCCGAAGCCAGCAAGCTGGAAAACATTCAGTTCCTCGCTCAGGGCACCATCTACCCGGACGTGATCGAGTCGGCTGGCGCCAAGAGCGGCAAGGCCCACGTGATCAAGTCGCACCACAACGTGGGTGGCCTGCCGGAAGAGATGAACCTCAAGCTGGTCGAGCCGCTGCGTGAGCTGTTCAAGGACGAAGTACGCAAGATCGGCCTGGAACTGGGCCTGCCGTACGACATGGTCTACCGCCACCCGTTCCCGGGCCCGGGCCTGGGCGTGCGCATCCTGGGTGAAGTGAAGAAGGAATACGCCGACATCCTGCGTCGCGCCGACCACATCTTCATCGAAGAACTGCGCAAGGCCGACTGGTACCACAAGACCAGCCAGGCGTTCGTGGTGTTCCAGCCGGTCAAGTCGGTTGGCGTCGTTGGCGACGGCCGTCGCTACGCCTGGGTCGTGGCCCTGCGTGCCGTCGAGACCGTGGACTTCATGACCGCGCGCTGGGCACACCTGCCGTACGAACTGCTGGAAACCGTCAGCGGCCGTATCATCAACGAAATCGACGGTATCTCCCGCGTTACCTACGACGTGTCGAGCAAGCCGCCGGCGACTATCGAGTGGGAATGATCCCGCGCCAATAGCCGGAAACACCCAAAAGCCCGCTTGAATGCGGGCTTTTGCATTTTTTAGCGCTACATCGAACCGAGCTGCAGGATCTCGTCTCCCGCTTCATCCTGCTCACCTGTCGGTTTCCAGCCCAGATGACGATAGAAGCCATATGAGCGTACGTTCGGGTCGCTGGAGCAAGCCAGGAAGGGGTGTTCGAACCCCAGCTCCCGCAGCTGATCGACAACCATCTGAAGCAAACGCTTACCGGTTCCCTGGCCTTCGTATGCGGGTAACAGGGCAAGTACGGTGACCTCGCCGCTGTCCTTGTCGGCGAAGCAGTAGCCGACTATCTCATCAGCATTGCAAGCCACGAACCCAGGGGAGCACCCGTCGCGAATGCCGCTGCTCCAGGTGTCGACGGTGATGCCCAGGGCGCGCAGGTCCTCTTCCGTGAATGCGTTCTCCCTGGTCAGGGCCCGGATGGCTATACAGGTTGCGGCGTCTTCGGGTACTGCAGGGCGAAAGGTAATGGCTGCCATGATGTCGGCCTTGCTGAATAAAAAAACCATTGTGCGTGTACAGCGGTTTGCGAATCTGTAAACAAGCGTAAACACCAGGGAAAGGGTGGCTTAGGCCATTGAAACAACACTTCACTTAATCTTTCCTATTTGCAGGTGTATCGTATTCGCCCTTCATCGCCAGCCGCTGCTGGCAGCTTGATTGCGCAGAACACGAGGTACCCGCACCAATGTCCTTCACCCGTCGACAAATGCTCAAAGGCCTCACCGGCCTGGTTGTGGTTGGCCTGGGCGCCGGTGGCGCGGCGCGTTACTGGCTGGGCAAGGTCGAAGACGACAATGCCGGGCATGATTACGAGCTGATCGCCGCGCCGCTGGATGTCGAGCTGGTGCCGGGCTTCAAGACCGAGGCCTGGGCTTTCGGCCCTTCGGCACCAGGCACCGAGCTTCGCGTGCGCCAGGGCACCTGGCTGCGGGTACGCTTCATCAACCACCTGCCGGTGGAAACCACCATTCACTGGCACGGCATTCGCCTGCCGCTGGAAATGGACGGTGTGCCCTACGTCTCGCAACTGCCGGTCAAGCCTGGCGAGTATTTTGACTACAAGTTCCGCGTACCGGATGCCGGCAGCTACTGGTATCACCCGCATGTCAGCAGCTCCGAAGAGCTGGGGCGCGGTCTGGTTGGCCCGCTGATCGTCGAGGAGCGCGAGCCGACCGGCTTCCAGCATGAGCGCACCCTGAGCCTTAAGAACTGGCACGTGGACGAGCAGGGCGCCTGGCTGCCCTTCAGCATCCCGCGTGAGGCCGCGCGCAACGGCACCGCCGGGCGCTTGATCACCATCAATGGCCAGGCAGGCTCGGTCACCGAGCTGCCGGCCGGCCAAGTGGTGCGGGTGCGTCTGCTGAACCTGGACAACACCTGGACCTACCGCCTCAACCTCAAGGGCAATTGCGAGGCAAAAATCTATGCCCTCGACGGCAACCCGGTGACCCCGCGCCCATTGGAAGACGAGTACTGGCTCGGCCCGGGTATGCGCATCTGCCTGGCCATCCGTATTCCCGAGGCGGGTGAGGAGATTTCCCTGCGTGACGGTTTCGTGCGCCTGGGCACCCTGCGTTCGGTGGCCAGCAATGACGCGCCAAGTGACTGGCCGCCAGCGCTGCCGCCCAACCCGATCGCCGAGCCGGACCTGGAGAATGCCGAAAAGCTCAACTTCAATTTCGAGTGGGCGGCCAACGTCACCGTCACCCCTGACCCGGACAAACCATCGAGCATGTGGCAGATCAACGGCCAGGCCTGGGACATCACCGACAAGACCTGCGCCGACCGCCCCATCGCCACGTTGAAGAAGGGCAAGAGCTACATCTTCGAGCTGAAGAACATGACCCAGTACCAGCACCCGATCCACTTGCACGGCATGAGCTTCAAGGTGATCGGCTCCAACCGCCACGACATCAAGGAGCCGTGGTTCACCGATACCTACCTGCTGGGCAAGAACGAACGCGCCCAGGTAGCCCTGGTGGCGGATAACCCGGGCACCTGGATGTTCCACTGCCACGTCATTGACCACATGGAAACCGGCCTGATGGCCGCGATTGCGGTGGTTTGATGCGCCCGCAGATCATCGACCGCAGCCGCGATCAGGAATTCATGCGCCTGGCACTGACATTGGCTGCGCAAGGCGCAACCATGGGGGAAGTGCCGGTGGGGGCAGTGCTGGTGCAGCATGGCCAGGTGATCGGCCAGGGCTTCAACCGGCCGATCATCGACAGCGACCCCAGTGCGCATGCCGAGATGGTGGCCATCCGCGCAGCGGCGAAGTCTGCCAGTAATTACCGGCTGCCCGGCAGCACCCTTTACGTGACCCTGGAGCCGTGCAGCATGTGTGCGGGGCTGATCGTGCATTCGCGGGTGATGCGCGTGGTGTTTGGGGCGCTGGAGCCCAAGGCAGGGATTGTGCAGAGCCAGGGGCAGTTCTTCGGGCAAGGGTTCCTGAACCATCGGGTGATGGTGGAGGGCGGGGTGCTGGCTGAAGAGTGCGGGCAGATCCTCAGTGATTTCTTCAAGGCTCGCCGGGCTAAAGGATAGCCTGTTCCGGCCTCTTCGCGGGTAAACCCGCTCTCACAGGTCATGTGCAAAACTCAAAGGGAGCGCTGTACCTGTGGGAGCGGGTTTACCCGCGAAGAGGCCCTGACAGGCTTACATCGGCGGCGACTGATCCGCCGGCTTGTCCTTGTTCACCCCGGGCACATGCAGGTTGCCCTCGGCCACCTGGCCTTCTAGCTGCGGCTGGGTCACCCAGGTGAGGATGTCGTAGTAGCGGCGGATGTTGGCCACGAAGTGCACAGGCTCGCCGCCACGGGCGTAGCCGTACTTGGTCTGGCGATACCACTGCTTCTGCGACAGGCGCGGCAGCATCTTCTTCACGTCCAGCCACTTGTTCGGGTTGAGCTTCTCGCGCTTGGCCAGGGTACGGGCGTCTTCCAGGTGGCCGCTGCCGACGTTATAGGCAGCCAGTGCGAACCAGGTGCGGTCCGGCTCCTGAATGCTGTCGTCCAGCTCTTCCTTGATCTTCATGAAGTATTTGGCGCCGCCCTGAATGCTCTGTTTCGGGTCCAGGCGGTTGGATACGCCCATGGCCTGGGCGGTGCGCTGGGTCAGCATCATCAAGCCGCGCACGCCGGTCTTGGAGGTGACCTCCGGCTGCCACATCGATTCCTGATAGCCGATAGCGGCCAGCAGGCGCCAGTCCACCTGCTCGACCTTGGCGTAGCTCTTGAAGTGCTTCTCGTACTTGGGCAGGCGTTGCTGCAGGTGCTGGGCGAAGGTGTAGGCGCCCACATAGCCCAACACGTCGACGTGGCCGTAATAACGGTCTTTCAGGCGCTGCAGGGTGCCGTTCTTCTGCGCTTTGTCGAGAAATTCGTTGATCTCGTTGAGCAGGCTGTTGTCTTCGCCCGCAGCCACTGCCCAGCGCTGGTCACGGGTATCGCCCAGGTCGAAGGCAACCCGCACGTTGGGGAAGTACACCTGGTTCATCGCCAGCTCGTTGGAGTCGACCAGGGTCAGGTCGATCTGCCCTTCGTCGACCATGCGCAACAGGTCGACCACCTCGACGGCGTCTGACTCTTCGTATTGCAGGCCTGGGTACTGCTTCTTCAGCTCGGCCAGCTGGTCGGCATGGCTGCTGCCCTTGAGTACCATGATCTTCTTGCCGACCAGGCCCTTGGCGTCTGTGGGGCGCGGGCGGCCGTTGCGATAGATGACCTGCGGGGTCACCTCTAGGTACGGGTGAGAGTATCTGACCTGGGCCTTGCGCCGCTCACTGCTGACCAGGCCGGCAGCGGCCAGCACCGGGCCGGAGGGCTTGCCGAGGGCGTCGTACAGCTCGTCGAGGTTGTCGGCGGTCTCGATTTGCAGCTTCACGCCGAGATCTTCGGCGAAATGCTGGACCAGCTCGTATTCGAAGCCGGTTTCGCCGTTGCGGTCCTGGAAGTAGGTGGCCGGGCTGTTGCGGGTGATGACGCGCAGCACGCCATCCTCCTTCACGCGCTCGAGGGTGCTGGGTTTTTCAACGCAGGCACCGAGCAGCAGAAAGAGTCCGGTTGCGAGAAGCCATTTGGCGCAACGCTGGCGCAAAGCAGTGTGGGCGAACATAGGTTGCAGTATACGCAAAGGACCGGCCCAACCATATCTCGACAACTGTTAGCTTGTCTGGTAGCACATTTTGTGCTGCAAGCTACAAGCTTCAAGCCACAAGAAAAAGCGGGTGTAGTACTGCCCGCTCTTGCTTGTGGCTTGAAGCTTGCCTCTTGCCACTTTTTTCTGACCCGAAAGTCCGGTTCCACCGCCCGGCAGCCGTGGCGTAGAGCGGGTGCCGAAAGCCATCGAATTAGGCTAGAATGCACGGCCTCTAAGCACACCCCTTCCTGAGGCTGTCCCGACGATGTTGATCCTGCGCGGCGCTCCTGCCCTTTCTGCCTTTCGCCACGGTAAATTACTCGAGCAACTGAGCCAGAAAGTCCCCGCTGTTACTGGTTTGTATGCCGAATTTGCCCACTTCGCCGATGTTGACGGCGAGCTGACCGCCGACCAGCAGCAGGTGCTGGGCCGTCTGCTCAAGTACGGCCCGAGCGTGCCGGTACAGGAGCCGACCGGCCGCCTGTTCCTGGTCGTACCGCGCCTGGGCACCATTTCGCCTTGGGCCAGCAAGGCCAGCGACATCGCCCACAACTGCGGCCTGCAGTCGATCCAGCGCCTGGAGCGCGGCATCGCCTACTACGTCGCCGGCACCCTGAGCGACGCTGACGCTGCCTTGGTCGCCGCCGAACTGCACGACCGCATGACCCAGCGTGTGCTGGCTCAGCTGGAGCAGGCGGCCGACATGTTCAGCCATGCCCAGCCAAAGCCGATGACCTCGGTCGACATCCTGGCCGGTGGCCGTGACGCCCTGGCCAAGGCCAACATCGACCTGGGCCTGGCCCTGGCCGAAGACGAGATCGACTACCTGGTCAACGCCTTCCAGGGCCTCAAGCGCAACCCGAACGACATCGAACTGATGATGTTCGCCCAGGCCAACTCCGAGCACTGCCGCCACAAGATCTTCAACGCCAGTTGGGACATCGACGGCCAGGCTCAGGAAAAAAGCCTGTTCGGCATGATCAAGAACACCTACCAGATGCACAACGAAGGCGTGCTGTCCGCATACAAGGACAACGCCTCGGTCATCGTCGGTAACGTGGCCGGCCGCTTCTTCCCGAACCCTGAAACCCGCCAGTACGGCGCGGTGCAGGAGCCGGTGCACATCCTGATGAAGGTGGAAACCCACAACCACCCGACCGCCATCGCCCCGTTCTCTGGCGCCTCTACCGGCTCCGGCGGCGAAATCCGCGACGAAGGTGCTACCGGCCGTGGCGCCAAGCCCAAGGCTGGCCTCACCGGCTTCACCGTGTCCAACCTGCGCATCCCGGGCTTCGAGCAGCCATGGGAGCAGGCTTACGGCAAGCCTGAGCGCATCGTCGACGCCCTCGACATCATGATCGAAGGCCCTCTGGGTGGCGCGGCGTTCAACAACGAATTCGGTCGCCCGGCCCTGACCGGTTACTTCCGTACCTTCGAGCAGGCCATCAACACCCCGCACGGCGAAGAAGTGCGCGGTTACCACAAGCCGATCATGCTGGCCGGTGGTATGGGCAACATCCGTGAAGACCACGTGCAGAAGGGCGAGATCACCGTCGGCGCCAAGCTGATCGTGCTCGGTGGCCCGGCCATGCTAATCGGCCTGGGCGGCGGCGCCGCTTCGTCGGTGGCGACCGGTGCCAGCTCGGCAGACCTGGACTTCGCCTCGGTACAGCGTGAAAACCCGGAAATGGAGCGCCGTTGCCAGGAGGTCATCGACCGCTGCTGGCAACTGGGCGACGCCAACCCGATCGCCTTCATCCACGACGTTGGCGCCGGCGGTATCTCCAACGCCTTCCCTGAGCTGGTCAACGACGGTGGCCGTGGTGGCCGCTTCGAACTGCGTAACGTGCCCAACGACGAGCCGGGCATGGCCCCGCACGAAATCTGGAGCAACGAATCGCAAGAGCGTTACGTGCTGGCCGTCAGCGCCGTTGATTTCGAGCGCTTCCAGGCCATCTGCGAGCGTGAGCGTTGCCCGTTTGCCGTAGTCGGTGAAGCGACTGAAGAGCCGCACCTGACTGTAAGCGACAGCCACTTCGGCAACACGCCTGTGGACATGCCGCTGGACGTGCTGCTAGGCAAACCGCCACGCATGCACCGTTCGGTTACCCGTGAAGCCGAGCTGGGCGATGACTTCGACCCGAGCAAGCTGGACCTGGACAACGCCGTCCAGCGCGTTCTTAGCCACCCGGCCGTGGCCAGCAAGAGCTTCCTGATCACCATCGGCGACCGCACCATCACCGGCCTGGTTGCCCGCGACCAGATGGTCGGCCCGTGGCAGGTACCGGTTGCCGACTGCGCCGTTACCGCCACCAGCTTCGACGTCTACACCGGTGAAGCCATGGCCATGGGCGAGCGTACCCCGCTGGCACTGCTGGATGCCCCGGCTTCCGGCCGCATGGCAATTGGCGAAACCCTGACCAACCTGGCCGCTTCGCGTATCGAGAAGCTGTCCGACATCAAACTGTCGGCCAACTGGATGTCCGCCGCTGGCCACCCGGGTGAAGACGCCCGCCTGTACGACACCGTCAAGGCTGTCGGCATGGAGCTGTGCCCGGAGCTGGGCATTACCATTCCGGTCGGCAAAGACTCGATGTCGATGAAGACCAAGTGGAGCGATGAGGGCGTCGAGAAGAGCGTCACCTCGCCAATGTCGCTGATCATCACCGGCTTCGCCCCGGTCACCGACATTCGCAAGACCCTGACCCCAGAACTGCGCATGGACAAGGGCGAAACCGACCTGATCCTGATCGACCTGGGCCGTGGCAAGAACCGCATGGGCGCCTCGATCCTGGCCCAGACCTACGGCAAGATCGCTGCCCAGGCACCGGACGTCGACGACGCTGAAGACCTCAAGGCCTTCTTCGCCGTGATCCAGGGCCTGAACGCCGACGGCCACCTGCTGGCCTACCACGACCGTTCCGACGGCGGCCTGGTCACCACCGTGCTGGAAATGGCCTTCGCCGGCCACTGCGGCCTCGACCTGCACCTCGACCCGCTGACCGACAGCAAGGGCGACGTGCCGGCCATCCTCTTCAACGAAGAGCTGGGCGCAGTCATCCAGGTTCGCCAGGATGCCACTCCGGACGTACTGGCACAGTTCAGCGCTGCTGGTCTGGGCGAAGGTTGCGTCGCGGTGATCGGCAAGCCGGTCAACAACGGTGAAGTGTCCATCAGCCTGAACGGCGAAGTGCTGTTCGACGACGACCGCCGCATGCTGCAGCGTCAGTGGGCTGAAACCAGCTACCAGATCCAGCGCCTGCGTGACAACGCCGACTGCGCCGACCAGGAATTCGACCTGCTGCTCGAGGAAGACAACCCGGGCCTGTCGGTGAAGCTGGGCTTCGACGTCAACGACGACATCGCCGCACCGTACATCAAGAAGGGCGTACGCCCGCAAGTGGCCATCCTGCGTGAGCAGGGCGTCAACGGCCAGGTCGAAATGGCTGCTGCCTTCGACCGCGCCGGCTTCGCCGCCATCGACGTGCACATGAGCGACATCCTCGCTGGCCGTGTCGACTTCGAAGCCTTCAAGGGCCTGGTCGCCTGCGGTGGCTTCTCGTACGGTGACGTACTGGGTGCCGGCGAAGGCTGGGCCAAGTCGGCGCTGTTCAACGCCCGTGCCCGTGACGCCTTCCAGGCCTTCTTCGAGCGTACCGACAGCTTCGCCCTGGGCGTGTGCAACGGTTGCCAGATGATGTCCAACCTGCACGAGCTGATCCCGGGCACCGAGTACTGGCCGCACTTCGTGCGTAACCGCTCGGAGCAGTTCGAAGCCCGTGTGGCCATGGTCGAGGTGCAGAAGTCCAACTCGATCTTCCTGCAGGGCATGGCCGGTTCGCGCATGCCGATCGCCATCGCCCACGGCGAAGGCCACGCCGAGTTCGCCAACGAAGCGGCACTGCTGGAAGCCGACGTGTCCGGTTGCGTGGCCCTGCGCTACGTCGACAACCACGGCAAGGTCACCGAAGCCTACCCGGCCAACCCGAACGGCTCGCCGCGTGGTATCACCGGCCTCACCAGCCGCGACGGCCGCGTGACCATCATGATGCCGCACCCGGAGCGTATGTTCCGCGCCGTGCAGAACTCCTGGCGCCCGGACGAGTGGCAGGAAGATGCCGCGCTGATGCGTATGTTCCGCAACGCACGGGTGTGGGTGAACTAAGGCGTGTACAAGCTCGCCTTCTTCGTCCCTGCCAGCCATGTCGAAGTGGTCAAGGCCGCCGTGTTCGCCGCCGGTGGCGGGCGCATCGGTGACTATGACCACTGCGCCTGGCAAACCCTGGGCCAGGGCCAGTTTCGCCCGCTGGACGGCAGCCAGCCGTTCCTCGGGCAAGCCGGCCAGGTTGAGGTGGTAGAGGAATGGAAGGTGGAGTTGGTGGTGGCTGACGACCTGATTGCCCAGGTCGTCGCTGCGCTCAAGCAGAGCCACCCGTACGAGACGCCAGCCTATGAAGTCTGGCCGTTGGCCGACTTGTAGACCGCGTCGCCTGTATCGCGAGCAAGCTCGCTCCTACAGGTTCTTCACCTTCCTTGAAATCGGTGAGGTACTTGTAGGAGCGAGCTTGCTCGCGATAGGGCCCTGTCAATCAACAGCAATCTCCCGCCCAACCCCAGGCCGCTTCAACCAGCCACACGCCAGCAACCCCACCTCGAACAACACCCACATCGGCACCGCCAGCATCGTCTGCGAAAACACATCCGGCGGCGTCAATATCATCCCCACCACAAAGCACCCGACAATCACGTAGGGCCTGCTGCGCCGCAACGTGGCCACATCGGCCAACCCCACCCAGACCACGATGAACGTCGCCACCGGGATCTCGAACGCCAGCCCGAACGCCAGGAACAGCGCCAGGATAAAGTCCAGGTACTGGCTGATGTCGGTCATCATCGCCACGCCGTCCGGCGTCACGCTGGCAAAAAAGCCAAACATCATCGGGAACACCAAAAAGAACGCGAAGGCCATGCCGGCATAGAACAGCACAATGCTCGACACCAGCAGCGGCAGGGCAATGCGCCGTTCACGGCGGTACAGCCCCGGCGCCAGAAAGCCCCAGGCCTGGTGCAGCAGCAGCGGCATGGCCACGAACAGCGCACACATCGCGGTCAGCTTGAACGGTGTCAGAAACGGCGAGGTGACGCTGGTCGCGATCATGCTCGCGCCTTCTGGCAAAAAGCGCCGCAGCGGTTCGGAAATGAGCGTGTACAGCGTTTGCGCAAAGGGGAACAGGCCGGCGAACACCAGCGCCACCAACGCCAGGCAACGCACCAGGCGTTTGCGCAGGTCGCGCAGGTGTTCGGTCAACGGCATGCTGGCCGCCGGGTCCATGGCAATACTCATGAGGCGTTTTCCTTGGGCTGGGCGACCGTGGCTGCATCATTGGCCGGCTCCGCGTTCAGGCTTATGCCTTGGCGGATCTCCTGCTCCAGGCGCTGTAATGGGGCGCTGTCGAGGTTTGGCATGTCGATTTCGCGTTCTACCTGCGTGCGTAAGGCGTGCATGGCCCGGCGCGCCTGGCCCAGTCCGCGCCCCAGGGTACGCGCCGCTACCGGCAGGCGTTCCGGGCCCAGCACCAGCAACGCGACGATGCCGACCAACAGCAACTCGCTGAAGCCTACCTCGAACATCAGGCCTGACGATCCGCTTGAGGCTGCTGAGTGGCCTGGCCGTTCAGCGGCGCCTGCTGCTGTACCTGTGCCTGGCCAGCGGCATTGACATCGTTGTCACCGCCCATGGATTTGCGAAAACCCTGGATCGCCTCACCCACATCGCTGCCCAGGCCCTTGAGGCGCTTGGTGCCAAACAGCAGGAATACGATCAGCAGTACGATCACCAGTTGCCAGATTCCAATGCCACCCATTGCGACCACTCCTGTAAGGTCATGAAAAGGAAGGCTAATCCTGCCTCGTGTAGATGACGTACACATGACGGACGGGCATTGCCATCTACCTGCAACACACCGCGTGTTGACTGGCGTCTTTATTCTGCGAGCGAGGCACGCACGGATGGGTGGCAGGCAACAGCGGGGGGCGGCCCTGTTGATGGTGATGGTGGTGCTTGCGATGCTGGCGGCGGGCATGGCCTGGCTGGTGGAAGACGGCCGGCGCCAAGTGGATGAGGTGCGCCTGCTGCATCAGCGGGTGCAGGCGCGGGCCATGGAGCAGGCCGGCCTGGCCTACGCCGAGCAAGCCCTGCGCGACCCCGCCTGGCGGCTCAGCCCATTGTTCTGGCAGGCCTTGCGTGGGCAGCCGTTGAACTATGACTTTGGCGCAGGCCAGGCACAGTTGCGGGTGCGTGATCAGCACACCTGTTTTAACGTCAATGCGCTGCTCGGTGCTGATGGCGAGCGAGCCGAGCGTCAGTTGCGCTATTTGCTAGGCGACGACATGGCGGCTGAGCGGCTGGTCGATGCGCTGGCCGACTGGCTTGACGCCGACAGCGATACCCGTCTGCAAGGCGCCGAAAGCGCCCAGTACCTGCGTCAGCAGCCGGCTCGGTTGGCGGCCAACCAGCCGATGCTCGACACCAGCGAACTGAACCTTCTGCTGGAGCCTGACGCCAGCCGGCAGGCCCGCTACCCGATGCTATGTGCCTTGCCGCAGGTGACCGGCTGGCGGCTGAACGCCAATGCGCTTGGGCTTGAGCATCTGCCGCTGCTGGAGGCGTTGTACGAAGGGCGCTATTCGCGCTCGTTGCTCAGCCGCATCATCAGCGGGCGGCCGGCGTCGGGGTATGTGGATGCTGGGGCTTTGCGTCAGGCGCTGGGGGCGGTGGATGATGAAACGTTCGAACGGCTGAGCGAAGGGTTGCTGCTGAACAGCGGGTATTTCCTGTTGCAGTTGTCGTTCGAGGAAGAAGGGCGGGTGATACGCAGCGAGTTCCAGGTGGAGGCACTGGGGGTGGTGCAATGGCATGCCCGGGTGCCGGCGCAGCAGGTGCGGGTGCGCAGCCGCGAGCCGATGGCCTGGTAAGGATTGAAATTGTCGGGGCTGCTTTGCAGCCCAATCGCCGGCAAGCCAGCTCCCACAGGAGTACCACAGCATTCAGAGGCTGCGGTATCCCTGTGGGAGCTGGCTTGCCGGCGATTGGGCCGCAAAGCGGCCCCCGTGCGCAGATCTATCAGGCAGTCCCGATCTCCCCGCCATCATTACGCTGAATCACCACCGTCGAAGCCCGCGGCCGTACCGTAGCCCCCGCCGGCGTAGCATCGGTCGCCTTGTCGGTATACGGCCAGTTCCCCGGGTGCTGAATGTTCACGAACATTGTCTTGTTGTCCGGGGTAAAGGTAATCCCGGTCACCTCACACTCATTCGGCCCAACGAAGAAGCGGCGCAGGTTCACCTGATTCTGCGCGTTCACCGGCACCTGCTTGCCACTGGCATCCACCAGGTCAGAAGGAATCACTGCCAGCAGCTGGTCGTTGGTGTAATCAGTGAGGGTGCTTTCACCGTTGTCAGTCTCGAACCACAGCACGCCACGGCTATCGAAGCTCATGCCGTCGGGGCTGGCGAACTGGTTCAGTTCGGTCAGGCCGGAACGGTTGATATCGGCAGTACCGGCCGCGTTGGCGCCGAATACGAAGATGTCCCAAGTGAAGCTCAGCTGGTCGTCGCTGTCGTGCCAGCGAATGATGTGGCCATGGCGGTTCGGGCCGCGCGGGTTGGCCGCATCGACCTTTTCCGGGGTGCGCGCGCTGTTGTTGGTCAGGGTCAGGTATACATCGCCGTTCAGCGGGTTGACCGTGGTCCATTCCGGGCGGTCCATCGGCGTTGCGCCCACGGCATCGCCGGCGCCACGGGTGTTGAGGATGATGCCTGGCAAGTCACCATACAGCGCACCCAGGGTGCTGCCGTTAGTGGTAGCGGTGTTCACATCCAGCAGCAGCCATACGCCGGTGCCGTCGGCATTGAAGCGGGCCACGTAGAGCTTGCCCTGGTCAAGGTACTTGGCACCGGTGGCCAGGCGGTCGGCGGGGGTGGCGTCGGCGGCGTCCCACACGGCGGTGGACACCCACTTGTACAGGTACTCGTTGTTCGAGTCGTCACCCATGTACCACACCAGCGGCTTGCCGGCGACCGGCAGGCCTGGGGCGCAGCCCTCGTGGCGGAAGCGGCCCAGTGCGGTGCGCTTGGTGGCCAGGGTGCTGCTGTTGTACGGGTCGATTTCGACGATGTAGCCGTAGGTGCTGGCTTCGTTGCGGTAGTCATCGGTGGCGCTGGCGCCTTTGACGGTAACGTCGAAACGGGCGAATTCGTCGGCCACCTCGGTGCTGTCACCGGCAGCGGTTTCCCACTTGTACTGGCCGCTGGAGGTGCCCACGCCAATGCGGCGCTGGTCTTCGGGGCGGGTACCCTTGTTGACGAAGATACCCGGCCAGTTCTCTTCACAGGTCAGGTAGGTGCCCCACGGGGTGTAGCCGTTGCCGCAGTTGTTGTTGGTGCCACGGCAATGGGTGCCGGCGGTGGAGTACTTGGTCTTGACGTGGTCGGTGCCACGCAGCGGCCCGGTGATTTCCATGCGCGAGGCGGTGGTGAAGCGGCGGTTCAGCGGGTCGTTGTCGACCACCTGCCAGCGGCCGCTGATTTTCTGCAGGCGCACCACACCAGCCCCGTGGGCGTTGATTTCCTTGCGCACTTCCTCGACCGGGCGCTTGCCGTTCACATCGGTGGTGGGGCCGGCCGGGTGCAGGGCGGCGGTGTCGATGTATTCGAAGTTGATCGCCAGCAAGCCGTCTTCCGAGCTGCCGTTGATGGGGAAGAAGTGCATGCCGTCATGGTGCATGCCCATGGCATTGGCCTGGTCGGTCGAGGTGTTGCTGCCGTCCGACTTCCACGGGTTGCCATTGCTGTTGATGGGCGTACCCCACGGCGCCAGCACATAGGCGCTGTAGCCGGCGGCCACCACGCAGGCGTCGGTGCGCGAGCCCGGGATGGACTGGAAGCCCAGCGCCAGTTTCGGTACCTCTGGTTCGGTAACAGGCGGCTCGGTCACCGGTGGCTCGGTGACCGGATCATCGTGATCGGAACCACCACCGTCGAAGCAGCCTGTCAGGCCGGTACCGGCGATCATGGCGATGGCGGCGCCCAGGCTGCCGCGCATCACACTGCGGCGGCTGAGGTAGGCGTCCATGACGTTGGCCATCGGCAGGTTGCCGCTTTGGTTCCGGTCCAGGTTGTCGCCGGTATCTCGACTCATCAGGGTGTCCTTATGTTGGCTGAGTTAGAGGAAACCGCGACTTTAGTGCGCAAATATGATGATTCATTGGCAGAAATGTTAACGGGGTTTTAAAACGGCCCGCTCTTAGAACATTCGCTGACAGATCGATTTGGAATGACTGTCGGAATTCTGCCATCAAACTGTAATGCCAACGCCGCAACATCCGGAGCCCTGAATGAACATGGATAAGGATGGCGGGTTCGATGGCAAGCAGCATGCACAGGCGCGAAGTGATCAGCTGGATGGGTGTCGGGGCCATGGCCCCGCTGCTCGGCGCCTGTTCTGCTTTCCCGGCACAGCAGGGCGGTAGCGCCCACCTCGACCTGCTGTACGTGGCCGATACCCTCGATGCCCGCCAACCCGGTCAGGCGGTGGTGCCGGCGACTCGCCTGGGGCCGGTCAGCCACCTGGGCCGCGCGCCTTGGATGACCGGCAGCAGCGCCAGCCTGGCCTACCCGCAACTGGCGCCGTTGCTCGATGCCAGCCAGGCAAGTGCAGCCCAGCTGGGCGGTTTTGCCGTGCTGGCGGCGCTGCTGGAGCAACTGCGGGGGGAGGCCGGTGCAGGTAATAGCCTGACCCTGGAAAACGGCCAGGGCTGGAATGGCAGTGGCCTGGCCTACCTGACTCAAGGTGAGAGCGGCGTTCAAGGCAGCCAGCTGCTGGGCAGTGAGGTGCGTGTCAGCAGCGATGAACGCGTGCTGTGGCCGCAGCGTAGCCATGGGCTGTATCGCCAGGCTAGCGCCATTACCTTGGGCGCCGGGCTGGCGGAAGCGCAACGTCAGGCACTGGGGCTGGAGGCCTTGCACGTCTTCGAGCGCGGCGGTGCCCGCATTGCCGTGGTCGGCGTGACCGACCCTTATGCCCAGGACCAGAAAGCCTCCCTGAAACTGTGGTACCAATCATTACAACCCGTGTTCGAGCAAGCCCGGCGCGAAGCCGACCTGGTGGTGGCCATGGCCGACGTCGGCACAGGCCCTGGCTTGTGGCTGGCCGAGCGGGTGCCGCAAATCGACGTGTTGTTGTGCGCCCGTGGCCAGGACCTGTGGCCGGCGCCGGTCGAGGTCACCCAGGCCAGTGGCCGGCGCGTGCCGGTGCTGTTCGCCGGTTGCCGGGGCAGCGGTGCCTTCCGCCTGCGTTGTCAGCGAGTGGCTGGCGCATGGCAATTCGATGGGCGTTTCTTCCCGGCCTTCGAACAGCAACTGTCACCCGCCGCGCAACTGCGGGTGGGGCAACTGCAGGCTACCTTGCGCCAGCAACGCGCCGGCCATGCGGCCTGGCTCGACCAACCGCTGGCCCGTGCGCCACAGGCTTTGTGGCGCCGCGACACCCGTGGCGGCAGCTGGGACCGCTTGCTGCATCAAGCGTTGGCCGATGACAGCAGCATGCCCGTGCTGCTGCCGGGCCTGCGCTATGACTACCCGCTGCCCGCAGGTGCCCCCATCACCCGCGAACACCTGATCAGCCTGACCGGTGGCTACCCGGCCCCGGTGGTCGAAGCGCCGGCCCGGCAGGTGGAGCAAGTACTGGAGAACGCCGCAGAGCAACTGTTCGGCGACCCGCTACTGCTGGACAACAGCCAAGACCTGCCACGCTGGCAGAGCCAGGCCTGGGGGGTCAGCTACAGCCCGCAAGGCAAGCGCATCACCGGGCTGGAGCCGGTGCAGGGCTTGTGCCGCACCTTTGGCCTGCAGTTTGAAAGCCAGGCGGGTGAGCCCCTGTGGCAGCGGGTTGAAGCCTGGCTCGCCCGTCAGGCACCCGGCTGGCAACTGGTGCCGTTGCAATGGCCAGACGTGCGCTATGTGCAGGGGCACCCGGGCTGGCACCCACGGCAGTTGGCTTCGTGACGTTCGCTTCGCGCCTGCTCTCGGGCGCAGGCCTGACCTTGGCAGGCTGGCTGGCTGCCCAGTGCGTGCTGCAACTGAGCCGCCAGCCACAACCGGCGACAGCACCTGCAGTGGCTGTCGGTCCGTTGCCTGGGCTGATGGTCGGTCACTGGCAGGCGCCCACCGACGACGGTGCAATCGCCATTACCCGCCTGCCACTGCAATACCTCGGGGGCCTGAAGGCTGAGCCACTGGCCTCCAGCGTGGTGGTGCTGCGCTACGGCGAGCAAGTACGCACGCTGGCGCGTGGCCAACGCCTGGCGCCGGGGATCGTGCTGCAGGACATCGACAGTGATGGCCTGATTTTCAACAACCAGGGGCGGCGCGAACGCCTGCCCTGGCCGCCACGCCCCGCCGTGACCGGCTTCAAGCGGCAAGGATGAACGATGCCTGTTAGATACTGCGTGGCTGCTGCGCTGAGCCTGGTGCTGTCCCTGGCCTGCGCCGAAGAGCCGGTGTTCGATGACAACGGTACGCCAATGTACGAGGTGAACTTCGTCGACACCGAACTGGGCGAGTTTATCGACAGCGTGTCGCGTATCACCGGTACCACGTTCATCGTCGACCCCCGGGTAAAGGGCAAGGTCACTGTGCGCACCGTCGACCTGCACGACGCCGATGCCATCTACGACATCTTCCTCGCGCAGTTGCGCGCCCAGGGCTATGCCACCGTCGACCTGCCCAACGGCAGCGTGAAGATCGTCCCCGACCAGGCCGCGCGCCTGGAACCGGTGCCGGTGGAGGCGGGCGGGCAGCAAGGCGAAGGCAGCGACAGCGTGGCTACCCGCGTATTCAATGTGCGCAACGCCGCCAACGAACAGGTGCTGGGTATCCTCAAACCCCTGATCGACCCACGCGTTGGGGTGATCACCCCGTACCCGGCAGCGCACCAGTTGGTGGTTACCGACTGGCGCAGCAACCTCGACCGCATCGGTAGCCTGCTGCGCCAGCTCGACCGCCCGCAAGAGGCGCCAAGCAATGGCAGCACCCAGGTGATCTACCTGCGCCATGCCAATGCCGGTGAAGTGGTCAAGGTACTGCGCGGGCTCAGCCAGGAAGGTGCGGTGCCGGCAGAAGGTGCGGGCGAAGGTGAGGGCAAGGACAGGCCCGTGATGGCCGCTGCCGCAAGCCCGGGTATTCGCCTGGAGTATGAAGAAGGCACCAACGCCGTGGTGATGGTTGGCCCAGACAGCGAGCTGGCCGCCTACCGCGCCATTGTGGAGCAGCTGGACATTCGCCGGGCCCAGGTGGTGGTAGAGGCGATCATCGCTGAGGTGTCCGATAGCAGCGCCCAGGAACTGGGCGTGCAATGGCTGTTTGCCGACGAAAAGTTCGGTGCCGGCATCGTCAACTTCGGCAGCAACGGGGTGAACATCGCCAACATCGCCGGGGCGGCTGCCAGTGGCGACAACGAGGCGCTTGGCGACCTGCTTTCCGCCACCACCGGCGCCACAGCGGGCATTGGCCATTTCGGCGGCGGGTTCAACTTCGCCATGCTGGTCAATGCGCTAAAGGGCAAGAGTGGTTTCAACCTGCTGTCTACACCTACTTTGCTGACCCTGGACAACGCCGAGGCCTCCATCCTGGTCGGCCAGGAGGTGCCCTTTGTCACCGGTTCGGTCACACAGAACAACGCCAACCCGTACCAGACCATCGAACGTAAAGAGGTCGGGGTGAAGCTGCGCATCAAGCCGCAGATCAACGTCGACAACAGCGTGCGCCTGGACATTGTCCAAGAGGTGTCATCGATCGCCGAGTCCAGCGCGGCCAGCGATGTGATCACCAACAAGCGTGAGATCAAGACCAAAGTCATGGTCGAGGACAACGGCCTGGTGATCCTCGGCGGCCTGATCAGCGACGAACTGAGCACCAGCAACCAGCGCGTGCCGCTGCTCGGTGACATCCCCTACCTGGGCCGGCTGTTCCGTTCCGACGCCACCAAGAACACCAAGCAGAACCTGATGGTGTTCATCCGCCCGCGCATCTTGCGGGACGGGCCAAGCCTGGCCGGGCTTAGCGAAGACAAGTACCGCACCTTGCAGCAGACCACGCCGCTGCAACTGCCGGACCTGGCCGAGGGCACCCCTTTGTTGCAGGTATTCCCCGCCAGCCGCGCGCGCCTGGAAGGCGGTGACTGGTGATGCTGCCTTATCGCCTGGCGCGGCAAAGCGGGGTGGCCATGGCCCCGGCGGCTGAGGGCTGGCAGCTGTGGCTACGGCGCGATGCCGACAGCGCCCAGTTGCAGGAGCTGCTGCGTGTACATGGCCAGCCCAGTGCGCTGGAATATCTGGAACCAGCCGTGTTCGACGAGCGCCTGGGCCAGTTGTATGCGGTGGGTGATGCCGCCACTGAAGCGCTGATCGAAGGCATTGGTGACCAGGTCGACCTGGACAGCCTGATGAGCGAGATGCCGCGCATCGAAGACCTGCTGGAAAGCGATGACGAAGCCCCGGTAATCCGCCTTATCAATGGCCTGTTTGGCCAGGCCCTGCGCCTGCGCGCCTCGGACATCCATATCGAAACCTTCGAGCAGAGCCTGGTGGTGCGCCTGCGGGTCGATGGGCACCTGCGCGAAGTGTTGCGCCCACCGCGAGCGCTGTCGGCCATGCTGGTGTCGCGGATCAAGGTCATGGCGCGCCTGGACATCGCCGAGAAGCGCCAGCCCCAGGACGGCCGTATCACCTTGCGTGCAGCAGGCCGTGAAGTGGATGTGCGGGTTTCGACCTTGCCCGGCATTCATGGCGAGCGGGTAGTCATGCGCGTGCTCGACAAGCAGGCCAGCCTGCTGGCGCTGGATAACCTGGGCATGCCGCCCGCCGTGTTACAGGGCCTGCGCAGTTGCCTGGCGCGCCCCAACGGCATCGTGCTGTCCACTGGCCCGACCGGCTCGGGCAAGACCACCACCCTGTACGCCAGCCTCAATAGCCTCAACGACGGCAGCCGCAATATCCTCACGGTCGAGGACCCCGTCGAATATGCCATCGCCGGCATTGGCCAGACTGCCATCAACCCGCGTGCCGGGCTGACGTTTGCCAGTGGCCTGCGCGCCATCCTGCGCCAGGACCCGGACGTGATCATGCTCGGTGAAATCCGCGACCAGGAAACCGCGCAGATCGCGGTACAGGCCAGCCTCACCGGCCATCTGGTGCTGTCCACCCTGCACACCAACAGCGCCGTGGGGGCGGTAACCCGTCTGCGCGACATGGGCATCGAGCCGTTCCTGATCGCCTCGTGCCTGCGTGGTGTGCTGGCCCAGCGCCTGGTACGGCGCTTGTGCCGTTGCGCCGTGTCGTACCCGCTGCAACCTGCCGAGCGTGAGCTGTGGCCAGAGCTGGCAGCACTGGGCAGCAGCTACCACGCAGTGGGCTGCGAACAGTGCCAGGGCAGCGGCTATGTCGGGCGCCTGGGCCTGTACGAATTCATCGAGCTGGATGCCGGTTTGATTGGTCTGCTCTACGACGGCGCCAGTGAACTGGCCATGCAGGATTACCTGGCCGAGCGCCGCCAGAGCCTGGTGGCGATGGCCAGTGATTGCCTGGCGCGTGGCGAGACCAGCCTGGCCGAAGTGCTGCGTGTGGTGCAGGGCTAAGGCATGCCGACGTATCGCTACCAGGCCGTCGACCTCGCCGGCAAAGCGCACAAGGCCAGCCTGCAAGCCGACAGCGAGCGCCATGCACGCCAGTTGTTGCGCGAGCAGGGCCTGTTCGCCCGCCAGTTGCAGCGCCAGGAAGCCGGAGCCCGGCAAACCAGGCGCCAGCGTTTAAGCCGCGCCCAGCTCTGTGAACTGACCCGCCAGCTGGCGACCCTTATCGGGGCTGGCATCCCCTTGGTCGATGCGCTGGCGACCCTTGAACGCCAACTGCGCCAGCCTGCCCTGCACAGTGTGCTGGTGGCCCTGCGTGGATCGCTCGCCGAAGGCCTGGGCCTGGCCCGCAGCCTGGCGCGCCAGGGGGCGCCGTTCACGGGTTTGTATTGCGCACTGGTCGAGGCCGGCGAGCGTTCCGGGCGCCTGGCACAGGTGCTGACACGTTTGGCCGACCACCTGGAGCAGGTACAGCGCCAGCAGCACAAAGCCCGTACTGCGCTGATCTACCCCACCGTATTGATGGGCGTGTCACTCGCCGTGGTCGTCGGCCTGATGACCTTCGTCGTGCCCAAACTCACCGAACAATTCGCCCACGCAGGGCAAAGCCTGCCGCTGATCACCTCGCTGCTGATTGGCCTGAGCCAGGGGCTGGTACACGCCGGGCCGTGGTTGTTGGGGGGGGCGTTGGTGCTTGGCGTGCTCGGCGGCTGGTTGCTGCGCAAGCCGCACTGGTGCTTGCGCCGCGACCAGTTGCTGCTGCGCCTGCCGCGCATCGGCAGCCTGCTGCAGGTGCTGGAAAGCGCCCGCCTGGCGCGCAGCCTGGCGATTCTCAGTGGCAGTGGCGTGGCCCTGCTCGAGGCCTTGCAAGTGGCCACCGAAACCGTCGGCAACCGGCGCATCCGGCTGGCCATGGAGCAGGTGCGCCAGCAAGTGCAGGGCGGCACCAGCCTGCACCGAGCGCTGGATGCCAGCCAGCAATTCCCGCCGCTACTGGTGAACATGGTGGGTAGCGGCGAGGCCAGCGGCACCCTGGCCGACATGCTCGAACGCGTGGCCGACGACCAGGAGCGCGGCTTTGCCCGCCAGGTGGATACCGCCATGGCGCTGTTCGAACCCCTGATGATCCTGGTGATGGGCGCCGTGGTGCTGTTCATCGTGCTGGCGGTGCTACTGCCGATCATGCAACTCAACCAGGGCCTGCAATTGTGACGACAAGGAGTTTTGCCATGCTGCATCGACGCAACCGCCAGCGCGGTTTCACCCTCATGGAAATCATGGTGGTGATCTTCATCATCGGCCTGCTCATCGCCGTGGTCGCGCCCAGCGTGCTGGGTAACCAGGACAAGGCCATGAAACAGAAGGTGATGGCCGACCTGGCCACCCTGGAGCAGGCGCTGGACATGTACCGGCTGGACAACCTGCGTTTCCCCAGCAGCGAGCAGGGCCTGGCCGCCCTGGTGAAAAAACCGAGCCAGGAACCGCTGCCACGGGCCTGGCGCAGCGACGGTTATGTGCGCCGCCTGCCGGAAGACCCGTGGGGCACTCCGTACCAGTACCGCATGCCCGGTGAGCATGGTCGGGTGGATGTTTACTCGCTGGGCGCGGACGGCCTGCCGGGGGGGGAAGGCCAGGATGCCGACCTGGGTAACTGGGAACTGTAAAGGTGCGCCGTCAGCGGGGCTTCAGCCTGATCGAATTGCTGGTGGTGCTGGCCATCGCCGGCCTGATGACGGGCCTGGCGGTGGCCGGGCTTGGCAGCGGTCAAGCCAATGTCGACCAGGCGTTGCGGCGCCTGGCGGCCGAAACCCGAGCGCAGGCCGCGTTGGCCCGACATGCCGGGCAACTGCGCGGGCTGCGCTGGAATGGCCAGCATCCGGAGTTTGTGCGGCGCGAGGGGAATGCCTGGGTCGTCGAAGCCGTTGCGGTGGGCGACTGGCCCAAGGGCCTGCACCCGGACTGGCCCGCCAGCCCGCAGCCGCGCCTGATGTTCACGCCGCATGGCTGGGCACAGCCGGGCAGCGTGATCTGGCGCTGGGCCGATGGCAGCCAGCAATGGGCCTGGGGCCGCGATGGTCGCTTGCAGGTGGCGCCATGAAGCAACGTCAGCGTGGCTTCACCTTGCTGGAGGTGACCGTAGCCTTGGCGATCGCTGCTGTTCTGGCGGTGATCACCAGCCAGGTCCTGCGTCAGCGCCTGGCCGTGCAGGACAACCTGCAGCAGCATCGCCTTGGCCTGCTGTGCGCGCGTGAGCTGCAAACCCGCTTCGCCGTCGAGCAGTTCTGGCCTGCCGCCAATCAGGCTAACGGCGAGCTGAGCCAGGGCGGCCAGCCGTGCCATTGGCAACTGCAACTGCGCCGCACCGGCGTGCGCGACCTGCGCCGGGGCGAGCTGCAACTGTTCGCCGACCGTGACCAGCGCCTGCCGCTGGGCCAGTACACCGTGTTTCTGGAGCGCCCATGACGAGCAGACGTCTTGCAGCCTGCGCGGTCCCTGTGGGAGCGGGTTTACCCGCGAACACCGGCAAAGCCGGTGCCATCCACCGCGGTGTTTTCTTCGCGGGTGAACCCGCTCCCACAGGGGGCCAGTGTTCCCAGCAGCACATAATCCGGCCCATGAAAAGCCGCCAGGCCGGCCTGACCCTGATCGAGCTGATGGTCGCCCTGGCCCTGACAGCCTTGCTCGGCATCATGCTCGCCGCGTTGGTTAACGGCTGGCTCAAGGTCCGCGAACGCCTTCAGGTGACCACCCAACAAACCTCTGTGCTGGACTTCTGCCTGGCCTTGGAGCGCCGCTTCGACAGCCCGGTGCTGCGCCGGCTCTATGACCAGCGCCTGCCCTTGGCCAGCCGCTGGCTGGACTGGCAACCGGCAAGCCACCAATTGCAATGGGTCGCCGCCACCGGCCTGCCAGAGGCCGAGGGCGGCTCGCGCCTGCAGCGCCAACGCTTGCGCTTCGAGGCCCGCGATCAACGCCTGCTGCTGGAAAGCTCGGCCGACCTGTACGCGGCCACCGCCCCGCGCTGGATACAACGCGAGCACCTCGACCGGGTCAGCGTGATGAACGTTCTTTATTACCAGGGCGGCCGCTGGCTGGCCTGGCCTTCCGACCAGCCCGCGCATCCCGGCCGTGGTGTGCGCCTGGAATTGCAGCGTGATGGAGCACCCTATGTCTGCACGTTCGCCCTCCCGTGGGGGCGCTCATGAAATTTGAATGGCGGCGACGAACGCCGGCTCAGCCGTGGTTGCTGCTGCGCCCCGGCGCTGTCTGGCACTGGGCACTGACCGAGGGCGGCGTCGTGCAGCGCCAAGGGCAGGGCGAGCCACCGGCAAACCTGCAAGCCCGGGTTGCACTGATTCTACCGGCCGAGGCGTGCAGCTGCTTCCGCGTACCGGCTCCACCGGGGCTCAAGCGTGAAGAGTGGTCGTTGCTGCTTGAGGACTGCTTGCTGCAGCCGCCCGACGAAGTGGCCTGTGCCTGCCTGGCCCGAGAACCCGGGCACCTTCGTCTGCTGGTGGTGGCACGCCAGAAACTGGAGGGCTGGCGCGGGCAGTGTGCCGCATGGGGCCTGCAAGTGGCGCGTTGCTGGGCAGAGCCGCAGTTGCTACCAGCGGTAGAAGCAGGCACTGCCTGGCACTGGCAGCGCCCACCCGGCGTGTCCTTGTACAAAGGGTTGGGCGAAGACGAACAGGAACACTGGCTGGCGTGGCCGGACGCACTGGGAGAAATACCGCAGCAACCTTGGGCACACCTGCAAAAGGTGTCACTGAGTGGCGACTGGCCAAGCGCGCTGGCGCCCCTCGATTCGCTGCCTGGCTTGTTCGAGCGTGGCCGCAAGGCACCTTCATTGCCTGTCGTTTCGCGTCCGCAGCAACGGCTGTTGACGGCTTGCCTGGTACTGGCGGCTGTATGGGGCAGCCTGTGGTTGAGCCAGCAATGGCGCCAGGCGCAACTCTGGCGCGCCCAGGTCATTGCCGTGACAGGCGAGCAGGCCAGCCCTCGGTACGCCGCTCAGGCCCTCAAGCGCCTGCGTGAAAGTGGGTTGCAACAGCAAGTGCGCACACGCCAGCTCGAAGACCTGCAGGCAACGTTGCAGGCGTGGCTGCGGGATCACCCCGGCTGGCGCCTGCAAGCCGTGCGCTTCGATGGCCAGCGCTGGCACGTGCGGTTGGCGGGCGAGGGGGCCGCGCCACCTTGGCAAGACATGGCCAACGCAGCTGGCGCCGCCGTGCAGGTGCTAAGTGGCGAAGTGATCTTCGACTTGGGAGCAGCCGTATGAACCGCGACTGGATGCAGCGTCATCGGTTGACGTTCGCCTGGCTGCTGATTGCCGTGTTGCTGGCCTTCCTCGCCCTGCGCGGTGGCTTGGCACAATGGCGCGAACTCAACCAGTGGCAGGGGCTGGCTGAACAAGCCGCCAGTTTGCAGGGTGGCCCTGGCTTGAGCATGGAGCGTTTGAAGCAGTCGGCCGAGGCGCGGCGGGTGGCGCTGGCCGAGGTCGATGAGCAAGACAAAACCTGGCACCTGCGCGGGCAGGTGGCCGATGAGCGGGCGTTGCAAGACTGGTTGCAGGCCCTGCGCACCGAAGGCGTGCAGCCGCTGCAATGGGGGCTGGAGCAGGAAGGCAAGGTGTTGCGCTTCGATCTGGTGGTGCAGCCATGAGCCGTAAAGCTGCGGCGTGGGTGCTACTCGTGTTCGCCGTGACACTGTTGATGGAGCTACCTGCTAGCTGGGTGGCGCGCGGGCTCGGCCTGCCAATGCAGGATGCCCGTGGCAGCCTGTGGCAAGGTCACGCACAACGGTTGGGGCCAGTCGGGCCATTGCGTTGGTCGGTGGAGCCTTGGCGCATGCAGGCCACTGCGCAGCTGGGGTTCCAAGGGCAAGCCTGGCAGCTGCGTGCCGAAGGCTGGCCTTGGCGTTGGCGGCTGGAAGCAGCGGCCATGGGGCCCCAGGCTACGGTGGCGGCTGATTACCGCTTGGCTGGGCAGTGGCAGGGCGCAGTGCACCTGAACGGGGTAGGGCGCCAGTGCCTGACCAGCGAGGGCCGCGTAACAGTGAGTGATCTGGCACTGAGCGAACCCTGGTCGCTGGGCCTGGGGCAGGGCTGGCTGGAAATGGACTGCCGCAGTGGCTGGCGCTTGCATGGCCAACTGGCGCAGCAGGGGCAGCATCAGTTGGCCGTGGATGCTGACCTGCCAAGGCGTCGGGCGCAGCTGGTATTCGAGTTGCAACCGGAGGCTGCTTTGACGCCCTTGTTGCGCGGCGCGCAGTGGCTGGGGCCGCAGGCGCTGGCAGGGCAACGCGACTTGCAGTGGTAGCAGCCCATGCCTGGCGTGCAGCGCTCGGCTCCAGAGGTGCTACAAGGCGCCATCCTGAGCTGTAAGTAACCTCCTACGCTTCACGTGTAATGAGTGAACGCATGGTTCATTTAAAAAAATCCCCTCCCTGCTTAGTCTTCGAGCAGTCCTCACTTTTCGCCCCGCAGGCGGGTTCAAAGGCGGGCGACTCGTGGATTGCAGCGCTACGCCGTTGTGGTCTGCCATTGCTGCCATTCATAGATGTGGGAAGAAAAGGCAATGTACAGGCAGTCGGACTTGAGCTTCAGTTTTCAGCCCCTTGCCAGCAAGGTCGGGTTTGAGGTGGTCTCCTTCACCCTCGACGAAGCTGTCAGCACACCCTTCCAGTTGAGCCTGGAACTGGTCAGCTATGAAGACACCGTCGATTTCGGCCACGTCCTGGACAAGCCTGCGCTTTTTACCATCTGGGGTCGCGAGCGCCCGCTGCGCCATGTGCATGGGCTGGTCAGTACATTCACCCAAGGTGAAACGGGGTTTTGCCGCACGCGTTATCGTGCCGTGGTCGAGCCGCTGCTGGCCCGCGCCAACCTGCGCTCGAACTGGCGTATTTTTCAGCAGAAATCCGTCCCGCAAATACTAGAGCTGATGCTCAAGCGCCAGGGCATTACCCAGTACGAACTGCGCGCCAGCAAGGATCATCAGGTCCGCGAGTTCTGTGTGCAGGCGGGTGAGACAGACCTTGCGTTCATCGCACGGCTGGCGGCAGAGGAAGGCTTCGTCTATCGCTTCGCACACAGTGAAAAGCTGCACAAGCTGATCATTACCGACCGGCTGCAATCATTGGGGTTGATCAGCCATGGGGCCATCAAGGCCGAGGATGAAGACGAGGGCTTCGACAAAGGCGACACCCCTTTGACCCCTGACACCGTGCTGTACCAGTCCGACAGTGGGGGCGACCAGCCAATTCCCTGCCTGCGCCGCTTGCACTACAGCGAGCAGGTACGCACCGCGCGCCAGGTACAGCGTGACTACACCTTCACCAACCCGGCCTACCGCCAGGAACACAGAGCGTCCGGCCCCTTCCTGGAACACCAGTCTGGCGAGTACGAACGCTTCGATTACCCAGGCCGCTACAAACGTGACGTGGCAGGTAAGCCATTCACCGAAAACCGCATTACCGCCCTGCGCCATGATGTTCGAATCGCCGAAGTACAAGGTGACGATGTGCGCTTGCAGCCGGGACTCAGTTTCACCCTGGCAGGTCACCCGCGCGACGACCTCAACGCGCATTGGCGGGTTAACACTGTCACCCATGAAGGCAGCCAGTTCACCAGCCTGCAAGAAGAAGCCGCCGGTGCCGACCAGGGCACGCGGTACGTGCAAACCGCACAACTCGTGCCCGGCAGAACCGAGTGGCGCCCAGCCCCGCTGAAGCGGCCTCGGGTCGATGGGCCGCACATGGCGACCGTGGTCGGCCCGCCCGGTGAAGAGATCTATTGCGATGAGTGGGGGCGGGTCAAAGTAAGTTTCCCTTGGGACCGTGAGAGCCAGGACAACGAGTTCAGTTCTTGCTGGGTGCGAGTGTCCCAAGGTTGGGCCGGCGGCAGCTGGGGCTCGATGGCCATCCCGCGCATCGGCCAGGACGTGATCATCCAGTACGTCAACGGCGACCCGGACCAGCCGATGATTACCGGGCGTACCTATTGCGGCAACCAGTTGCCGCCCTATGACCTACCCGACCACAAGACTCGCATGACCATCAAGAGCCAGACCCACAAGGGCGATGGCTTCAATGAACTGCGCTTCGAGGATGAGTTGGGTAAACAAGAGGTTTTCATTCATGCTGAAAAGGACCAGAACAATGTGGTCAAGCATGATGAAACAACCCGCGTTGGGCATGACCGTTGCGAATGGGTGGGGAATGACGAGCGTGTTGAAGTCGGGCATGACCGCTCGAAACAGGTGAAGAATGACGAGCTCACGGTCGTTGGGCGCGACCAGCGAATAGAAGTTACCCAGGACCGTATCCAAGTGACCGGGCGTAATCAGGAAACGATCACCAGGCAGCACTCAACCAGCCATGTGGGCGGCGATCGTCATGAAAAGACGGTTGGGCATCATGTGTGTTCGACCGAGGGTAATTCAAGCCATGAGGTAGCAGGGCGCTTTAAGTTGACCGTTGAAGAGTCCATCGAGTCGCGCTCAACCGAAATAACCGTCCGTGCAGGCCAACGACTGTCGTTGGTAGGGCCAACGGGGCGAATTCTGATTGATGAAAATGGCGTAACGATAGAGGCAACGGCAATCAACCTGAAAGGCAGGGTCAATGTTCAATCACAGCCTGTCGGTAACGCTCACTGGGTAGGAGAAGGTGTATCACCGTCCGGGCCCCTTCAGGAATTTTTCCGATTTATTAGTCCCGATACCGGGCTACCTATGGCCGGTCACCCCTATGAAGTCAAACGGGCTAACGGGAAAATATTTCGAGCGATGACGGATGAGTCAGGAAGAACGCTAACTTTCAACTCGAGCTTCAATGAAGTGTTTGAGGTTTCTCCATTATCTAATACGTCTAATTCGCTAACGTTGCAAGCCAGTTATTGGGATGACGATGTAGAGGGGCTGGAAATCGATTTCAAACGCTGAATCAAGGTGAGTGTAGAGATGGAAGAACGGAATGAAAGGAAGATGGCAGGCCGCCCTAGAAACGGCCGGGCGTTGACCACTGCAAAACCCACTGCTGTTGGTGTGATCGTCCCCGTCACCGACCCGCCAGACCTGTGGTACCTGTGCGAGAAAGCCCGCTATGCACGACGCTTTCCTTATATTCGGAGTGATGGCGAACGTGCCATGTATCAGCGTCGCGTTTCAACCTGGGTTCGCCTTGATAATGAGAATTTCGCCTACCGTTTTCCCTATTGCGGGGAAGTCGGATTCAATATGAGCCACAGGCCGCCAAGCCCGGTCATGAGCAAGGACGAACCTTTTCGGCCAAGTACATTTCCGCTATCGAAATACAGTTTGATGAAGAACCGGCTTCTGGACGGTCTATCAGCATTGTTGGTGGAAGTTGATTTGCTTGACAAGGTAGAGTTGGAAAATGTCCTGTCGTGGACCCTGGAGGAAGATGGCAAGAAAGTTGAAGTTGACCCACGAATTGTGAGGATCCTTAAGGGTGGCAAGGTCAAGGGGCTTTTGCGAATTCCCGATGTGCTGCGTTTGAAGGTTTATGACAACCCTGGTGAGGCTCAGTACAGCCAGGCGAATTTAAAGTCTGTCATTGAAATGAAATTCCCGGGTGACGTGTTGTCTCCTGCTCAGCAGGAAGCTTACGAAATCATTGCAGGGCCTGCTGGCTTGCGCGTGCTGTATACCGAGACCTGTGACTGTGCAGACAGGGAGCAGTGGCGTGAGTGGGTAAAAGGCAGCGAGAAAGACCCGGTGTACAAGCCTGTTCAGCAAGTGACCAGCCTGGCTTCTCGAATGAGCATCGAAAAAAACAAGCTGCTGGTTGGGCGCATTGATGAAGAACATGAAAAAGCGCGTCGGCTTCTGGGCGGCCAGTTACCGCACGTTGAAGGCCCGCAATGGGAGGCTGCACCCGACCCCAGGCTGATCGAGGCCCAGAATCGCCGCGCGATAGCTGGCCTTGAAATAGTTTTAGCCGCTCCTTTTGTTGCTGCAGCGGCAGGCGCTGCTGCCAACGTTGTGGTACCCGCCAGAGTCGTGGCTACAGGAACAGTTGTAGCGAAAAGTGCAGGTCAAAGCGTTCCCTATCGCGCTGTTATAGAAGCAGTTGCGAGAAAGGTTCTACCCGCTTCAGCAGCTGTGTCTGCACCTGCTTTCGCCGATCCACCCGATGAGGCTACGCAGCCGCAGAAGTACCCTGCGATTGACTGGAACGTGTATCAGATGCCCGCTTCTGCACAGAATTATGTCATTTGGGAAAATGCTTCGGTGAATACCAATGAGTGAAGATGAGTTCAACAAAGCGTTCGCTTCCCATCGTAATGACTTCGTCTATTACGATGAACTGGATGGGGAGTCTGTAGTCATCAATGTGGGTCTGGTTGCATCCTTTCAGATAACTAAATCCTACACACCCGAAGGGCGGCAGCGCATCGTTGATGCCGTGGAAATATTCTGCCGTTACCACGGTGACAAACTGAAGTGGGGATACAGGGGCGCAGAGGACATGCTGGCGCATGACTACTCCCCAGCCAGCGTGAAAGCAACGCTGGCTTACTTGGCGGGTGACGGATTCGCCGAGCCGCTGGCTTTTCGCTGGGCGTCTGTAGAGGGCTATGGCAACGTGCCGGATTACATGATCGACGGCTATTCGCCTGCCGGTTGGATGGAGGAAGTTCATGGCACCTTTACTACCCTCCGTTTCTATTTGCCTGTCGCGGAGATTCTGCAAGGCAGAAAGGAACGATTTGAAGCGTTACTGCATGAAATGTGCTGCGCGCTTGAACCCCTGCATGCCGCTGCGGGGCTGGGGGTGCAACATACTTATCAGTGGGAGGATTTCCAACACGTTGAATATGAAGTGGCTATGACCTACCAAGGCCTGGATCTCGCACGGCCTCGGGGCAACCCAAGTTGGCGGTCAGGTTATAGCAACCTGAATTGGTACACCTACATCAACAGCGCCTGGATGAGCAAGCTGGGTACTCAGGACGCGTTATTGGCGAAGCTGGATGACATCAGGATAGGCGTTCAGTATTTGCCTAAGGGCACTTTGCTGCGTGCCGGGGACTGGCCTGCACTCTGGAAGGTTGGCTTTGATGAGAAACCTGAACACTATGTCAGGGTCAATGAACTGATCAAAAGCCTGCGAGTGGAAGATATAGGCGCGTTGCATTACGGCTCCATCGCGGGAGAAACGCGCATGACCCAGCTCATCAGCAATGCCTGGCTCAGAAGGTTTGATCTGCCTCCGGGGAAAGCGCTGCCCACAGCGCCTCTGCGCTATCGGTATGTTTCCGCAGCCGAAAGAGAACAAGTGGCCAATCGCAAGCGCATTCTTGATGACTTTCTGGCAACTTCAAACGCTAAGCTGCCAGGCAGTTAGCAAGCACCGTTGTCTGAAAAAGCTGTTGTTGGCCTCAAGGCCGAATCTCGATCAACGTCCCATCCCGCACCAGGTCCCACACTTCCTGCATGTCACGGTTACGCATGGCAATGCAGCCATCGGTCCAGTCCAGGGTATGGAAGTACCATTCCGGGTATTCGTCGTTGATCGGCGTGCCGTGGATCATGATCATGCTGCCGGCACTCACCCCTTCGCGGGTGGCACGGGCGGCGTCGCTGATGTTCGGGTAATTGATGTGCATGGCCAGGTTGAAACGGTCGCTTTGCTTGCGCCAGTCCAGCCAGTACAGGCCTTCGGGGGTTTTCTTGTCGCCTTCGCGCTCTTTGGCGCCCTTGGGCTGCTTGCCCAGGGAAATGCGGTAGGTTTTCAGCGGCTCGCCACGGCTGATCAGCTGCAGGCGGCGCTCGGACTTGATCACCAGCACCTTGTCGATCAGCGGTTGCATGGCCTGCTGCGAAGGCGAAGGCGTTTGCGCTGCCGGTACGGGCTTGCGGATGATGGTCTCGGTGAAGGCCGCCTGGGACACCGAGGTAACGCAAAGGCAGAAAAGGGCAAGCAACCAACGCATGTAACGGTATCCCTGAAGGCTTTTCTATGTAGAGGTCGTGGTCGAGACGTTCATCGGCGGCAGGTACTCATGGCCAATGGGGTAGTGCTGCCCGATGCGGTCGCGATAGTAGCATTCTAGTGTGCGCGTGACGGTGCGGAAAGCCAGCTCGCCCCACGGTATCTCATGTTGTTCGAACAAGCGCACCTCCAGGCTTTCGACACCCACATCAAAGGCAAGGTCCGCCAGCTCGGCGCGGAAGAACACATGCACCTGGTTGATGTGCGGCAAATCGAACAGTTGGTACAGGCTCATCGACCCGACCCGGGCGCAGGCTTCCTCGACAGTTTCGCGACGGGCGGCCTGGTCGAGGGTTTCGCCGTTCTCCATGAAGCCGGCGGGCAACGTCCAGTAACCCCGGCGTGGCTCGATGGCGCGCCGGCATAGCAGCACCTGGCTGCCCCAGGTTGGCAACACGCCAGCAACGATGTTGGGGTTCTGGTAGTGGATGGTCTGGCAAGACTCGCAGACATACCGCAGGCGGCTGTCGCCTTCGGGGATCCGCTGTATGACTGGCTGGCCGCACGCGCTGCAGAATTTCATGTGGAGGTCCTTATGCTTGGGGCTATCTTGGCGCGCCGGCAAGGCCGCCGCAAGCGCAGGGGCTTGGGTGCTTCGCGGCTTTGGTGCATCATGCAAGGCAGGCCTTGGATACGAGTGTGCGCAATGCTGGACGAGCTACTTCGCCGAATGAGCAACCACCAACCCGCATCATTGGAAACCGACCGGCGGTTCCCTGAAGCGGCGGTTCTTTTGCCCATTACCCGCAGCGAAGCGCCCGAACTGGTCCTTACCTTGCGCGCCAAGGGCCTGTCCACACATGGTGGCGAAGTGGCCTTTCCCGGTGGCCGTCGCGACCCGGAAGACCCGGACCTGGTGTTCACCGCGCTCCGTGAAGCCGAAGAAGAAATCGGCCTGCCGCCGGGGCTGGTGGAAGTGATCGGCCCGCTCAGCCCGCTGATTTCGCTGCATGGCCTTAAAGTGACGCCATTCGTCGGGGTTATTCCCGACTTCGTCGAATACCGCGCCAACGACGCCGAAATCGCGGCAGTATTCACCGTGCCGCTGGAATTCTTCCGCCAGGACCCGCGCGACCATACCCACCGTATCGATTACCAGGGGCGCAGCTGGTACGTGCCCAGCTACCGCTATGGCGAATACAAGATCTGGGGGTTGTCGGCGATCATGATCGTGGAACTGGTCAACGTGTTGTTCGATGCCGGCATCAGCCTGCACCAGCCCCCTGAGCGTTACATCGAAAACTGAGCGGGGCCAACCCCGCCGTCTGCGTTCCAGCCTGAGGAGCAAGCATGAAATACCGCCTGGGCGACCTGCGGGTCGAGAGCCACCCCACCAGTTGGGCCGCACCCAACGCCACGCTGATTGGCAACGTGTGCCTGCAGGCCGATGCCAGCGTATGGTTTGGCGCGGTACTGCGCGGGGATAACGAGCGGATCGACATTGGCGAGGGCAGCAACGTGCAGGATGGCACGGTGATGCACACCGACATGGGCTCGCCGCTGACCTTGGGCAAGGGCGTGACCGTTGGCCACAACGCCATGCTGCATGGCTGCACGGTGGGCGACTACAGCCTGGTCGGTATCAATGCGGTGATTCTCAACGGCGCGCGCATCGGCAAGCACTGCATCATCGGCGCCAATGCACTGATCGCCGAGGGCAAGGAAATCCCCGATGGGTCGCTGGTGATGGGCTCGCCGGGCAAGGTGGTACGTGAATTGACCGAGCAACAGAAGCGCATGCTCGAAGCCAGCGCCGCGCACTATGTGCATAATGCCCGGCGTTATGCGCAGGAACTGGTGGTTGATGATGAGTGATGTTGCAGAGCGGCCGGTAGCCTCGCCGTGCGTGAGCATTTGTGCGCTCGACGAGCAGGATATCTGCACCGGATGCCAGCGTACCGTGGCGGAGATTGGCCGCTGGGGGCGGATGGACAATGACGAGCGGCGGGCGGTGTTGAAGCTTTGCCATGAACGGGCAGTAGCCGCCGGCCTCATCCTGTAGGTTGATGCAGAACCCTGTAGGAGCGGCCTTGTGTCGCGATGGGCTGCGAAGCGGCCCCCTGCAATTTGTGCATCTGCGCTGAAATCTTGGGGCTGCTTCGCAGCCCATCGCGACACAAGGCCGCTCCTACAGGGAGTGCCGTTGCCTGTCGAAGAAGCCAGCGGTAATCTGTAGGGCTTGCCCACAGACGACTCGCCATGTTCTATCTGATTGCCTACATAAGCAGCGTAGTGCTGATCAACTACGCCTTCTCTAGCGCCCCGCACCTGGACATCATCTGGTCCGCCTGGGGCGGCCTGGTGTTCATCCTGCGCGACATGGTGCAGACCCGCTTCGGCCACGGCGCCCTGGTGGCCATGCTGGTGGCCTTGGTGCTGTCCTACGTCACCTCGGAGCCGGCCATCGCCTTGGCCAGCGCCACCGCGTTCTTCATTTCCGAGCTGATCGACTGGCTGGTGTTCAGCATCACCCGCCGGCCGCTGCGCGACCGCCTGTGGCTGAGCTCGGCATTGAGCATTCCGGTGGATACCTTCATCTTCTTCGGCATGATCGGCGCCCTGACGCCTGCGATAGTCGGCACCGCCATGGCCTCGAAGTTTGCCGGTGTCACCGCCGTGTGGCTGGCCATGGCATTTCGCGCCCGGCGGGCCGCCGTTGCCGGTTGATGGTGTAGAATAGCGGTCCTTTTTCAGCGGGCCGTACCAAGCCTGGTACGGCCCCGGATGCCTTCGAGGACCTGAAATGACCCGTATCGGAACCCCCTTGTCGCCCACCGCGACCCGTGTACTGCTGTGCGGCTGTGGCGAGCTGGGCAAGGAAGTGGTGATCGAGCTGCAGCGCCTGGGCGTCGAGGTGATCGCCGTCGACCGCTACGCCAATGCCCCGGCCATGCAGGTGGCGCACCGCAGCCACGTGGTCAACATGCTCGATGGCGTGGCCCTGCGGGCCGTGATCGAAGCCGAAAAGCCGCACTACATCGTTCCGGAAATCGAAGCCATCGCCACCGCCACCCTGGTCGAGCTGGAGAACGAAGGCTTCAACGTGGTGCCGACTGCCCGTGCCACCCAGCTCACCATGAACCGCGAAGGCATTCGTCGCCTCGCCGCCGAAGAGCTGGAGCTGCCAACGTCGCCCTACCACTTCGCCGACACCTATGAAGACTTCGCCAAGGGCGTGGCCGATGTCGGCTACCCGTGCGTGGTCAAGCCAGTAATGAGCTCGTCGGGCAAGGGCCAGAGCCTGCTGCGCAGCGATGCCGATTTGCAGAAGGCGTGGGACTACGCCCAGGAAGGCGGCCGCGCTGGCAAGGGCCGGGTGATCGTCGAGGGCTTTATCGACTTCGAATACGAAATCACCCTGCTGACCGTGCGCCATGTGGGGGGTACCACCTTCCTGGAGCCGGTTGGTCATCGCCAGGAGAAGGGCGATTATCAGGAATCGTGGCAGCCGCAGGCCATGAGCCCGAAAGCGCTGGCCGAATCCCAACGCGTGGCCAAGGCGGTCACCGATGCGTTGGGTGGTCGTGGCCTGTTTGGCGTGGAACTGTTCGTGAAGGGCGACCAGGTGTGGTTCAGCGAAGTCTCGCCACGCCCGCATGACACGGGCCTGGTCACCCTGATTTCCCAGGACCTGTCGCAGTTCGCCCTGCATGCCCGTGCCATTCTCGGCCTGCCGATTCCGGTGGTGCGCCAGTTTGGTCCGTCGGCCTCGGCGGTGATCCTGCCGGAAGGGCAGTCGCAGCAGACCAGCTTCGCCAACCTGGGCGCAGCGCTGAGCGAGCCGGATACCGCCATTCGCCTGTTCGGCAAGCCGGAAATCAACGGCACCCGCCGCATGGGCGTGTGCCTGGCGCGTGACGAGTCGGTCGAGCTGGCGCGGGCCAAGGCGACCCGCGCTTCGCAGGCGGTCAAGGTCGAGTTTTAAGCTGCAAGCTGCAAGCTGCAAGCTGCAAGCTGCAAGAGGGCGCGTATCTCTTGCAGCTTGCAGCTAGAGGCTTACAGCTCGGTATTGCGGGTTTCTTTCAGGCACAGCACAGCAATCAGGCTGATCACCGCCGCCGCCGACACATACCCTCCCACCCAGCTCAACCCACCCATGCTCACCAGCTTCTGGGCAAAGAACGGTGCCGCCGAAGCCCCGACAATCCCGCCCAGGTTATACGCCGCCGAAGCGCCGGTATAACGCACGTGGGTCGGGAACAGTTCAGGCAGCAGTGCCCCCATCGGCGCAAAGGTCACGCCCATCAGGAACAGCTCGATGGCCAGGAACAGCGCCACACCGGTGGTCGAGCCCGAGGTCAGCAGCGGTTCCATGGTAAAGCCCGAAGCCACCGCCAGCAGGCCACCGACGATCAGCACCGGCTTGCGCCCGTAACGATCGCTGAGCCAGGCCGACAGCGGCGTGGCCAAGGCCATGAACACCACCGCGAAGCACAGCAGGCCGAGGAACGTCTCGCGGCTGTAGCCCAGTGCGGTCACGCCATAGCTCAGTGAGAACACTGTAGAGATGTAGAACAGCGCGTAGCACACCACCATGGCCGCAGCGCCCAGCAGGGTTGGCACCCAGTACTTGGAAAACAGGTCGACCACCGGCATTTTCACCCGCTCGTGGCGGGCAACGGCCTTGGCGAATACCGGGCTTTCTTCAAGCTTCAGGCGCACATAGAGCCCCACCAGCACCAGCGCGGCGCTGAGCAGGAACGGAATACGCCAGCCCCACTCACGGAACTGCTCGTCGCTGAGCACCAGGGCCAGGGTCAGGAACAGGCCGTTGGCAGCCAGAAAGCCGATCGACGGCCCAAGTTGCGGGAACATGCCGAACCAGGCGCGTTTGCCTTCCGGGGCGTTCTCGGTGGCCAGCAGCGCCGCGCCACCCCATTCACCGCCCAGGCCCAGGCCTTGGCCAAAGCGCAGCAGGCAGAGGATGATCGGCGCCCACACGCCAATGCTGTCATAGCCTGGCAGCACGCCAATGGCCGTGGTGGACACACCCATCAGCAGCAGCGAGGCGACCAAGGTTGATTTACGGCCGATGCGGTCGCCAAAGTGGCCGAACAGCGCCGAGCCCAATGGGCGGGCAAGGAAGGCAATACCAAAGGTAAGGAACGCCGCCAGCATCTGCGCAGTGCCCGACCCCGACGGGAAGAACACCGGGCCGATCACCAGGGCAGCGGCGGTGGCGTAAACGTAAAAGTCGTAGAACTCGATGGCGGTGCCGATAAAGCTGGCTGTGGCCACCCGTGCCGGCGAGTTGACCGGCGCGGCAGGCGCTTCGGCATAGGTGCTGCTGGTTGTCATTAAGTAGGTCCCTAACAGTCTGGTCCGGCTCCATGGGCTTTGCCCGCGACGATGTGCAATGCAAAAGGGCAGGCACAGATGCGCGGACGCCGGAGCGTTTTGTTGTTGTGTGCGCCCGACTGACGATAGCCCAAGGGGGATAGGGGCGGGGCGGGCTCTGTTCGGGGTGTTGAAGCAGGACCGCAGGGCGTGTCAGTGGAGCGGACTGGCCGTGTAGCGCCGGGTGCGGGTAGCAGGCGGGACGGCGGGGCTGGGTAAGCGTGACCCGAGTATAGCTATCGGGTCACGGTCCACACCAGTACCTTGCTGGCACAATTGTCCTCTGTTTCGAGGATTTCCAGGCGATAGCGGCCGATCTTCAGGCAAACGGCGCTTTCCGGGATGCTCTCCAGCGCTTCGGTCACCAGCCCGTTGAGGGTTTTCGGCCCGCCGTCGCAGGGCAGGTGCCAGCCCAGGGTACGGTTGATTTCGCGTAGCGAAGCGGTGCCATCGATGACGAACGTGCCATCGGGCTGTGGGTGTACATGGGGGTTGTCCAGGCTTTGCTCGTCCTCGAACTCGCCGACGATCTCTTCGAGGATGTCTTCCAGGGTGACAATGCCCAGCACCTCGCCGTACTCATCCACCACCACACCCAGCCGGCGCTGTTGCTTGTGAAAATTCAGCAGCTGCATTTGCAGCGGCGTGCTTTCCGGCACGAAATAGGGTTCGTAGCAGGCGCTGTGCAGCGCCTCCAGGGTCAGTTCGGCCTTGGGCAGCAGGTGGCTGATCAGCTTGGTGTTGAGGATCGCCTCAACCTGGTTGATGTCGTTGTGGTACACCGGCAGGCGGGTGTGGCGGCTGACGATCAGCTGTTCGATGATGCGCTCGATCGGCTCGTCGAGGTTGATGCCGTCCACTTCATTACGCGGTACCAGGATGTCGTTGACGGTGATCTTGTCCAGCGATTGCAGGCCGTCGAGCAGCCCGTGGCGGGGTGTTTCGTGTTCTTCGTCTTCGTCGAAGTCATCGACTTCCTGCGGGTGCAAGGCCACTGCGGTTGGTTGCACGCGGAACGGGCGCAGCAGCAGTTTGGCGAAGCCGTCCAGCAGGCAGGCCAGCGGCTGCAGCAGGGCGAGGGGCACTTTCAGCAGGCTGGCACCCAGGCTGACGAACGCCTGTGGGTTGCGCCGGGCCAGGCGCCGTGGCAGGTACTCGGCAAATACCAGCAAGGCGAAGGTAGCGGCCAACCCCGCCAGCCAGAAGCCGTGCTCGCCGCTATGACGCTGACCCAGCAGGCAGGCCAGGCCCAGCACCAGCAGCTTGCCAAGGCTGGCACACAGCACCAGGGCCTGGGCCGGCAGGGCGAGCGTGCCGTCTTCGTGGGTGCGCAGCGAGCCATTGAGCTGCAGGCGGGCGGCATCCACGGCAGTGAACAGCGCTGACCACAACAGGGCCAGTGCGAGGGTGCCGAATAGCGGTGCGTACGGCAGGGTGTCCATGGGCGGCCGTCAGATATGCAGGATGAATTCGCGAACCAGCTTGCTGCCGAAGTAGGCCAGCATCAGCAGGCAGAAACCGGCCAGCGTCCAGCGGATAGCCTTGTGGCCGCGCCAGCCGAGGCGGGTGCGGCCCCACAGCAGTACGCTGAACACCACCCAGGCGACACAGGCCAGCAAGGTCTTGTGCACCAGGTGCTGGGCGAACAGGTTGTCGAGGAACAGCCAGCCAGAGATCAGCGACAGCGACAACAGGCACCAGCCGGCCCAGAGGAAGCCGAACAACAGGCTTTCCATGGTTTGCAGGGGCGGGAAGTTGCGGATCAGCCCGGACGGGTGCTTGTTCTTCAGCTGGCGGTCCTGCAGCAGCAACAGCAGTGACTGGAATACTGCAATGGTGAACAGCCCGTAGGCCAGGATCGACAGCAGGATGTGCGCGAGGATGCCGGGTTCTTCGTTGATCAGCGGCACCGTGCCGGGTGGCGCGAACTGGGCCAGCAGCGCGGTTACCGCACCCAGCGGGAACAGTAGCACCAGCAGGTTTTCCACCGGTATGCGCAGGCAGGCCAGCAGGGTCAGGGCAATGACGGCCACGGCGATCAGGCTGGCGGCACTGAAGAAGTCCAGGCTCAGGCCCAGCGGGGTGATCAGCTGGAAGAACAGTGCGCCGGCCTGGGCCAGCACCGCGAAGGCACCCAGCAGGCCAAGCAGACGCTTGTCGGCCTTGCGGCCCTGGGCGAGGTGCGTGCCCTGGTAGATGGCCGCTGCTATATAGAGGCCGGCGGCGATCAGGTTGGGGATGAGGCTGGGTGAGGAGACCATAAGTCCTGGTTGGCGAGCCTTAAAGAGACGGAGTTTGGCATAGTGAGCTGCAAGCTGGAAGCCGCTAGCTCTAAGCTGCAAGCTTTAAGCTGCAAGCTTCAAGAAAAAGCAGCCATCACGCGCATCAGCTCTTGCTTGTGGCTTGTGGCTTAGAGCTTGCCGCTCGGAAGCCAAGGTGTGCGCCGCCGCCGCACTTCGCTATAATCGCCGCCTTGCTGTGCCCGGCGGGTGTGTATTTCCCCCTGGGCGCCTGACAAACCTCGGCTTTTACTGGGCCTGAAAGGATCACCATGTTCGAAAACCTGACCGACCGCCTGTCACAGACGCTGCGCCATGTCACCGGCAAGGCCAAGCTGACCGAAGACAACATCAAGGACACGCTGCGCGAAGTGCGCATGGCCCTGCTCGAGGCCGACGTTGCCCTGCCGGTGGTCAAGGATTTCGTCAACAGCGTCAAGGAACGTGCGGTCGGCACCGAAGTGTCGCGCAGCCTCACCCCGGGCCAGGCGTTCGTGAAGATCGTCCAGGCCGAGCTGGAAAGCCTGATGGGCGCGGCCAACGAAGACCTCGCGCTGAACGCCGCCCCGCCAGCCGTCGTGCTCATGGCCGGCCTGCAGGGCGCGGGTAAGACCACCACCGCCGGCAAGCTGGCGCGCTTCCTTAAAGAGCGCAAGAAAAAGAGCGTGATGGTGGTGTCCGCCGACGTTTACCGCCCGGCGGCGATCAAACAGCTGGAAACCCTGGCCAACGACATCGGTGTCACCTTCTTCCCGTCCGACATCAGCCAGAAGCCGGTGGCCATTGCCGAAGCGGCCATCCGCGAAGCCAAGCTGAAGTTCATCGACGTGGTCATCGTCGACACCGCCGGCCGTCTGCACATCGACGCCGACATGATGGACGAGATCAAGGCGCTGCACGCTGCGGTCAAGCCGATCGAGACCCTGTTCGTGGTCGACGCCATGACCGGCCAGGACGCCGCCAACACCGCCAAGGCGTTTGGCGAGGCGCTGCCGCTGACCGGCGTGGTGCTGACCAAGGTCGACGGTGATGCCCGTGGCGGTGCTGCGCTGTCGGTGCGTGCCATCACCGGCAAGCCGATCAAGTTCATCGGTATGGGTGAGAAGACCGAGGCCCTTGAGCCGTTCCACCCCGACCGCGTCGCTTCGCGCATCCTCGGCATGGGCGACGTGCTCAGCCTGATCGAGCAGGCCGAGCAGACCATCGACAAGGCCAAGGCCGACAAGCTGGCCAAGAAGCTGAAGAAAGGCAAGGGCTTCGACCTCGAAGACTTCCGTGACCAGCTGCAACAAATGAAGAACATGGGCGGCCTGGGCGGCCTGATGGACAAGCTGCCGAGCATCGGTGGGGTCAACCTGTCGCAGATGGGCAACGCACAAGGCGCCGCCGAGAAGCAGTTCAAGCAGATGGAAGCGATCATCAACTCCATGACCCCGGCCGAGCGCCGCGACCCTGACCTGATCAGCGGTTCGCGCAAGCGCCGTATCGCCCTGGGTTCCGGCACTCAGGTGCAGGACATCGGCCGGCTGATCAAGCAGCACAAGCAGATGCAGAAGATGATGAAGAAATTCTCTGCCAAAGGCGGCATGGCCAAAATGATGCGCGGCCTGGGCGGCATGCTGCCTGGCGGCGGTATGCCGAAGCTGTAAACCTCTATTCCGGGCGCCTGCCTTTTGTCGGGCAGGTGCCCAGAACCCCCGCCTTGGCGGGGCAACGGCCGCGGATTTCGCGGCGCAACCGGCAAATCTGGACGGTGGGGCAGGGCCTTGCCGAAAAAGTCATTTGCAAATGTCCGTGTATTCCCCGAGAATATGCGGCCTTTTGGGCACCCGTGTGCCTATTTGGCATTCAGATTTGCAGTACAAACTGCAACACCGACTATAGGAACGATGTTCACATGGTAACCATTCGTCTGGCCCGTGGCGGCTCGAAAAAGCGCCCATTCTACCACCTGACCGTGACCAACTCGCGTAACGCCCGTGACGGCCGTTTCGTTGAGCGCGTTGGCTTCTTCAACCCGATCGCATCGGGCGCCGAAGTCAAGCTGTCGGTCAACCAAGAGCGCGTCACCTACTGGCTGAGCCAGGGCGCACAGCCGTCTGAGCGCGTTGCTCAGCTGCTGAAGGACGCTGCCAAGGCCGCTGCCTGAACAGTATGAACGCGACGCCAGAAAAGGCTGATGACCTCATCGTCGTCGGCAAGATTTTTTCGGTTCACGGCGTTCGCGGCGAGGTGAAGGTGTATTCCTTTACCGATCCGATTGAAAACCTGTTGGATTATCCGCGCTGGACGCTTCGGCACGAAGGCAAGGTAAAGCAGGTCGAGCTGGTCAGCGGTCGTGGCTCCCAAAAGGGCCTGGTCGTGAAGCTGAAAGGCCTCGAGGATCGCGATGAAGCCCGTCTTCTGAGCGGTTATGAAATCTGCATTTCGCGGAGCCTTTTGCCCAACCTGGCGGCCGACGAGTACTACTGGTACCAGTTGGAAGGCCTGAAGGTCATCAACCAGGACGAACAACTGTTCGGCAAGGTCGATCACCTGTTGGAGACCGGTGCGAACGATGTAATGGTGGTCAAGCCCTGCGCAGGCAGCCTGGATGATCGCGAGCGTCTGTTGCCCTATACGGCGCAATGCGTGCTCAACATCGACCTGGAAGCAGGCGTGATGCGGGTTGAATGGGACGCGGACTTCTAAACGATGGGTAACCTTCGCGTAGACGTCATCACGTTGTTCCCCGAGATGTTCTCGGCCATCACGGAGTACGGCATTACCAGCCGCGCGGTGAAACAGGGGTTGCTTCAGGTGACTTGCTGGAACCCGCGGGACTACACCACAGATCGTCACCACACGGTAGATGATCGGCCGTTTGGCGGTGGTCCGGGCATGGTGATGAAAATCAAGCCTCTGGAAGATGCCCTGGTTAGCGCCAGGCAAGCGACCGGAGCAACGGCAAAGGTGATCTACCTTTCGCCACAAGGCCGCAAGCTGACTCAGCAGGCGGTCAAAGGCCTGGCCGAACAGGAATCGTTGATCCTGATCGCCGGTCGTTATGAAGGCATCGACGAGCGCTTTATCGAGGCTCATGTCGATGAGGAGTGGTCGATTGGCGACTATGTGCTTTCCGGTGGCGAGCTGCCGGCCATGGTACTGATCGATGCGGTTACACGGCTGCTGCCCGGAGCTTTAGGGCATGTGGACTCGGCGGAAGAAGATTCCTTCACCGACGGTCTGCTGGATTGCCCGCACTACACCCGACCTGAGGTGTATGCGGATCAGCGTGTTCCCGACGTGTTGCTAAGTGGCAACCATGCACATATCCGGCGTTGGAGGATGAAGCAGTCCCTTGGTAGGACCTTCGAACGACGCGCCGATCTTCTGGAAAGTCGCTCGCTTTCTGGAGAAGAGAAGAAGCTGCTCGAGGAATACCTCCGCGAGCGGGACGATAGTTAAACGTATCGATGGTGGATCGCGTATCCATCTTAGGAGCACAGCATGACCAACAAGATCATCCAGCAGCTCGAAGCCGAGCAGATGAGCAAGGAAATCCCGACCTTCGCACCAGGCGACACCGTTGTCGTTCAGGTTAAAGTGAAGGAAGGTGAGCGTTCCCGTCTGCAGGCGTTCGAAGGCGTTGTTATCGCCAAGCGTAACCGCGGTCTGAACAGCGCTTTCACCGTGCGCAAGATCTCCAGCGGCGTTGGCGTAGAGCGTACCTTCCAGACCTACAGCCCGCAAATCGACAGCCTGGCCGTGAAACGTCGTGGTGACGTGCGTAAAGCCAAGCTGTACTACCTGCGCGACCTGTCCGGCAAAGCCGCTCGCATCAAGGAAAAACTGTCCTGAGTACAGTTTGCCCGGTGGCCGAGGCCGCCTAGCGAGAAAAAAGCAGCCTTCGGGCTGCTTTTTTGCGTTTTGAAACCCCGAAAATGTGAATGCCATGACTACCCGAGACCAGGAAATCCAGCGCCGCACCGAATTGTCGGTGACTCGCGTGACCAAGGCGGTGTTCCCCAACACCACCAACCACCACAACACCCTGTTCGGCGGCACCGCCCTGGCCTGGATGGACGAAGTGTCGTTCATTGCCGCCACGCGCTTCTGCCGCTTGCCGCTGGTGACCGTGTCCACCGATCGCATCGACTTCAAGCACCCGATTCCGGCGGGCTCGATCGTCGAACTGGTAGGCACGGTAATCAAGGTCGGCAATACCAGCTTGCAGGTGCAGGTGGACGTGTTTGTCGAGAACATGTACCTGGACGGCCGCGAACGGGCCATTCACGGTGTGTTCAGCTTTGTCGCCATTGACGAGGACAAGCGCCCGGTGCCAGTGCTCCCGGGCGCTTGAGTGTCAGGGCTCCGGGGCAGGCTCAATCAACGCCACCAGGGTCCATCCCGGTTGTGGCTGTAGCGGGTTGTCGGGGCTGGCGACATGCACCCAGCCATGCCCGTCGCGCGCGAACAGCAAGTGTGCACGCTCGCCATGCAGAGCCTGGTAGGCATCCCAGCCAAAGCCTTCGGTCAGGTTGGTGCTGTACAGTTCGGCGCCCTGATGCAGGCGGTTGGCCAGTTGCAGATAGGTCATCGGGCTGGCCCCCAGTAGATGCCCCCGATGCTCTTCGGTAGCTCGGTGCTTGTCGCTGCGTTGCTTCTCCAGGCCGCTGGCCAGCACGAACAGCCGGCCGTTACCGAAGTCATGGCGAAACCTTGCGCAGGCCAGGGCGTTGATTTCGCCAGCGGGAGACAGCCCCAGCAAGTGCCCGAGTCCGACCAGGTCCAGGTGCGCGTCGGCATGTTGCGAGGCGGGGTTGCCAAAGTAGGTCGGTAGCCCGTCCATGCGCGCGGCGCGAATGTTTTCCCAGCTGGAGTCTGTCAGCAAAACCCGACAGCCCAATTGCTGCAGGGCTTTGGCGATGGCCCGGGCCGGCTCGTTGGCACCGACCACCAGAAAACCACTGGGCGCCGGTTCGGCGACCTTGAGCAGGCGTGCCAGCGGCCTGGCCGTGGCGCTTTGCAGTACCACCGTGCCGATGATCACGGCGAAGGTCAGCGGCACCAGCAGCAAGGCGTCCGGGTGCCCGGCCTGATGAAGGCGGATGGCGAAAATCGCTGAAACGGCGGCGGCAACGATACCGCGCGGGGCAATCCAGGCCAGCAGTGCCCGTTCCCGCCAACTGAGCGGCGAGCCCAGTGTGGCCAGCCACACGTTCAGCGGGCGTGCCAGCAGCTGGATCACCAGCAACAACGCCAGTACCGCCGGGCCTAGGCCCAGCAGGGCATGCAGGTCAAGGCGCGCAGCCAGCAGGATGAACAGGCCGGAAATCAGCAGTACGCTGAGGTTCTCCTTGAAGTGCAGGATCTGCCGCACATCCACCCCGCGCATGTTGGCCAGCCACATGCCCATCACGGTCACTGCCAGTAACCCGGACTCGTGCACGATCTGGTTGGCGGCGATGAAAATACCCAGCACCGCCGCCAGTGATGCGAGGTTGTGCAGGTATTCCGGCAGCCATTGCTCGCGCATGATCTGCCCCAGCAGCCAACCCCCGGCCGCACCCAGGGCGGTACCGCAGAAAATGACCCCCGCAAAGGTGGTGAGGCTCTGGAACAGGCCATTGCCGTCTGCACTGGCGATGATGAAGCTGTACACCACCACGGCCAGCAGCGCACCGATGGGGTCGATCATGATCCCTTCCCAGCGCAGGATGTTGGCGATGGTCGACTTTGGCCGCACCACGCGCAGCATCGGCACGATCACAGTGGGGCCAGTCACAAGGGTCAAGGTGCCGAACAGAATCGCCAGCGGCCAGTCGAACCCCAGCAGCCAGTGGGTCGCCAGGGCGATGACCAGCCAGGTGACCAGCGCGCCCACGGTGACCAGGCGATGCACCACGCTGCCGATTTCGCGCCACTGCGACAGGTGCAGGGTGAGGCTGCCTTCGAACAGGATCAGCGCCACTGCCAGCGACACCAGCGGCATCAGCAGCGGGCCGAACAACGCCTCGGGGTCGAGCCAGCCCAGTGCCGGGCCGGCAATGATCCCGGTCAGCAGCAGAAACAGAATCGCCGGTAGCTTCAGGCGCCAGGCCAGCCACTGGCAGGCCAGTGCAGCGGCGCCGATGCCGCCGACGCTAAGTAGTATCTGCTCTTCGCTCATGTGGGCTCCCTATGCCTGCGCTGTTATGAAAGACTAAGCATCAATCCGCCGTTTGCCACCGAGTTTTCATGTCCGCCCTCGACCATCCCCTGATCGACCAGTTTCTTGACGCCCTGTGGCTCGAAAAAGGCCTGTCCGACAACACCCGCGTGTCCTACCGCAGCGACCTGGCCCTGTTCAACGGCTGGCTGCAGGCGCACTCGGTTTCCTTGCCTGATGCTGGCCGTGACCTGATCCTCGACCACCTGGCCTGGCGCCTCGACCAGGGCTACAAGCCACGCTCCACGGCACGCTTTCTTTCCGGCCTGCGCGGCTTCTTCCGCTACCTGCTGCGGGAAAAGCTGGTGGCCATCGACCCAACCCTGCAGGTCGAGATGCCGCAGTTGGGCAAGCCGCTGCCCAAGTCGCTCTCCGAAGCCGACGTCGAGGCCTTGCTGCAAGCCCCGGACCTGGGCGAAGCCATTGGCCAGCGCGACCGCGCCATGCTCGAAGTGCTGTATGCCTGCGGCCTGCGCGTCACCGAACTGGTCAGCCTGACCCTCGACCAGGTCAATCTGCGCCAAGGTGTACTGCGTGTGATGGGCAAGGGCAGCAAGGAGCGCCTGGTGCCGATGGGGGAAGAGGCGGTCGTGTGGCTGGAGCGCTATCAACGTGACGGTCGTGCCGAACTGCTCAATGGTCGCCCCAGCGACGTGCTGTTCCCCAGCCTGCGTGGCGAGCAGATGACCCGGCAGACCTTCTGGCACCGCATCAAGCACCATGCCCGGGTTGCCGGCATCGACAAGCCGCTGTCGCCGCATACCCTGCGCCACGCCTTCGCCACCCACCTGCTCAACCATGGCGCCGACCTGCGCGTGGTGCAGATGCTGCTTGGCCACAGCGACCTGTCCACCACGCAGATCTACACCCACGTCGCCAAGGCCCGTCTGCAGCAGTTGCACGCCCAGCACCACCCGCGTGGATGAATGTTTTTCATGTTCCGCCGACTGGTCCTTGCAAGGCCCTTCACCGGCGGTGTGATGTGGTAGGCTTGGGCGGTTTGCACCAAGGGCCGCACGGCCACCGCGTATTTTCCGCAGGTGGCGCCCTCCGGCCCCTGTCCGCCTTCAGGAGTTCCCATGCGCGTGACCCAGTTTTTCGCCGCCGCCGCGTTGGCGCTGGCCAGTACGTTTGCCGTAGCTGCGGCAACCGATAGCAATGCCGGTGCCGAGCAGGCCATCCGTAAATCGTTGCAAAACCTCGAGCTGGAAGTGCCCGTGGAAAGCGTGGCCAGCAGCCCGCTCAACGGCCTCTATGAAGTGAAGCTACAGGGTGGCCGCGTGCTGTACGCCAGCGCCGACGGCCAGTTCGTGATGCAGGGCTACCTGTTCCAGATCCAGGACGGCAAGCCGGTCAACCTCACCGAAAAAACCGAGCGCCAAGGCATCGCCAAGCTCATCAACGGCATTCCAGCCGCCGAGATGGTGGTTTATCCTGCCAAGGGTGAGACCAAGTCGCACATTACCGTATTCACCGACACCACCTGCCCGTACTGCCACAAGCTGCACGCTGAAGTGCCCGAGCTGAACCGCCGCGGTATCGAAGTGCGCTACGTCGCCTTCCCGCGTCAGGGCCTCGGCTCGCCGGGTGACCAGCAGTTGCAGGCGGTGTGGTGCTCCAGCGACCGCCGTGGGGCGATGGACAAGATGGTCGAAGGCGAAGAAATCAAGGCTGCCAAGTGCACCAACCCGGTCAGCAAGCAGTTCCAGCTGGGCCAGTCGATCGGCGTCAACGGCACGCCGGCCATCGTGCTTGAAAGCGGCCAGGTCATTCCGGGCTACCAGCCGGCACCGCAGGTCGCCAAGCTGGCACTGGCCAAGTAATCCAATTCAGTACGCCGTCGTCATGGGGTGACGGCATGTTTCACGGTCGGCAAACGTGCCGGCCGTTCAATGGGGAGTTCACAGTGAAACCGGTCAAAGTAGGCATCTGTGGGTTGGGGACCGTCGGTGGCGGAACCTTCAATGTACTTCAGCGCAACGCCGAGGAGATTGCCCGCCGTGCCGGGCGCGGTATTGAAGTGGCACAGATCGCCATGCGCTCGCAGAACCCGAACTGCCAGATTACCGGTACCCCCATTACCGCTGACGTGTTCGAAGTTGCGAGCAACCCGGAGATCGACATTGTCATCGAGCTGATCGGTGGCTACACCATCGCCCGCGACCTGGTACTCAAGGCTATTGAGAACGGCAAGCACGTGGTCACCGCCAACAAGGCGCTGATTGCCGTGCACGGCAACGAAATCTTCGCCAAGGCCCGCGAGAAGGGCGTCATCGTCGCCTTCGAAGCGGCCGTGGCTGGCGGCATCCCGGTGATCAAGGCCATCCGCGAGGGCCTGTCGGCCAACCGCATCAACTGGCTGGCCGGTATCATCAACGGCACCGGCAACTTCATCCTCACCGAAATGCGCGAGAAGGGCCGTGCCTTCCCGGACGTGCTGGCCGAAGCCCAGGCGCTGGGTTACGCCGAAGCCGACCCGACCTTCGACGTCGAGGGCATCGACGCCGCGCACAAGCTGACCATCCTGGCGTCCATCGCCTTCGGCATCCCGCTGCAGTTCGACAAGGCCTACACCGAAGGCATCACCCAGCTGACCACCGCTGACGTGAACTATGCCGAGGCCCTGGGCTACCGCATCAAGCACCTGGGTGTGGCGCGTCGTACTGCCGAAGGCATCGAGCTGCGCGTACACCCCACGCTGATCCCGGCTGACCGCCTGATCGCCAACGTCAACGGCGTGATGAACGCCGTGATGGTCAACGGTGACGCCGCCGGTTCCACCCTGTACTACGGCGCGGGCGCCGGCATGGAGCCTACCGCTTCGTCGGTGGTCGGTGACCTGGTGGATGTGGTGCGTGCCATGACCTCCGACCCGGAAAACCGCGTGCCGCACCTGGCCTTCCAGCCAGACGCGCTGTCGGCCCACCCGATCCTGCCGATCGAAGCCTGCGAGAGTGCCTACTACCTGCGCATCCAGGCCAAGGATCACCCGGGCGTACTGGCCCAGGTGGCCAGCATCCTGTCGGAGCGTGGCATCAACATCGAGTCGATCATGCAGAAGGAAGCCGAGGAGCAGGACGGCCTGGTGCCGATGATCCTGCTGACCCACGGCGTGGTCGAGCAGCGTATCAACGACGCCATCGTCGCCCTGGAAGCCCTGCAGGACGTGGTCGGCAAGGTCGTGCGCATCCGCGTCGAACAGCTCAATTAAGTGGCAAGCTTCAAGCTGCAAGCTGCAAGTAAAGGCAGTTCGGTGTTGAAGCTTCGAAGAGAGTAAATTTGCGGCAAGGATGAGACGCAGAGCACGAGAGCAATGCCAATCGGCTTTTTCTTGTAGCTTGCAACTTATAGCTTGCCGCTCAAACCAAAGGTTTGCACCCATGCGCTATATCAGTACCCGCGGCCAGGCACCGGCCCTGAATTTCGAAGACGTGCTGCTGGCTGGCCTGGCCAGTGACGGCGGCCTGTACGTACCCGAGAACCTGCCACGCTTCACCCAGGAAGAAATCGCCTCGTGGGCCGGCCTGCCGTACCACGAACTGGCCTTCCGTGTGATGCGTCCGTTCGTCGAAGGCAGCATCGCCGACGCCGACTTCAAGAAAATCCTTGAAGAAACCTACGGCGAGTTCGCCCACGCCGCCGTCGCCCCGCTGCGTCAGCTGAACAGCAACGAGTGGGTGCTGGAGCTGTTCCACGGCCCGACCCTGGCGTTCAAGGACTTTGCCCTGCAACTGCTCGGCCGCCTGCTCGACCACGTGCTGGCCAAGCGCAACGAGCGCGTGGTGATCATCGGCGCCACCAGCGGTGACACCGGTTCCGCCGCCATCGAAGGCTGCCGCCGTTGCGACAACGTCGACATCTTCATCCTGCACCCGCACCAGCGCGTGTCGGAAGTGCAGCGCCGCCAGATGACTACCATCTTCGGCGACAACATCCACAACATCGCCATCGAAGGCAACTTCGACGACTGCCAGGAAATGGTCAAGGCCAGCTTCGCTGACCAGTCGTTCCTCAAGGGCACCCGCCTGGTAGCGGTCAACTCGATCAACTGGGCGCGGATCATGGCCCAGATCGTCTACTACTTCCATGCAGCCCTGCAGTTGGGTAGCCCGGCGCGTTCGGTCGCGTTCTCGGTACCTACCGGCAACTTTGGCGACATCTTCGCCGGTTACCTGGCCCGCAACATGGGTCTGCCGGTCAGCCAGCTGATCGTCGCCACCAACCGCAACGACATCCTGCACCGCTTCATGAGCGGCAACCAGTATGTGAAGGAAACCCTGCACGCGACCCTGTCGCCGTCGATGGACATCATGGTTTCGTCCAACTTCGAACGCCTGCTGTTCGACCTGCACGGCCGCAATGGTGGCGCCATCGCCGAACTGATGGCCAACTTCAAGCAGGGCGGTGGTTTCAGCGTCGAGCAAGACCGCTGGACCGAAGCGCGCAAGCTGTTCGACTCGCTGGCCGTCAGCGACGAGCAAACCTGCGAGACCATTGCCGAGGTGTTCGCCGCCACGGGTGAAGTGCTCGACCCGCATACCGCAATTGGCGTCAAAGCCGCGCGCGAGTGCCGTCGCAGCCTGGACACGCCGATGGTGGTGCTGGGTACCGCCCACCCGGTCAAGTTCCCGGAAGCGGTGGAGAAGGCAGGTGTTGGCAAGGCGCTGGAGCTGCCAGCACACCTCACTGACCTGTTCAGCCGTGAAGAGCGTTGCACGGTACTGGCCAATGACCTGAAAGCTGTTCAGGGCTTTGTCAGCCAGCACGGCAACCGCGGCAAACCGCTGTAACAGCCAGGGCCGCGTTGCGGCCCATCGCCGGCAAGCCAGCTCCCACCTTGATCGCGTAGATCCAAGGTCATGTGCACTACATGTGGGAGCTGGCTTGCCGGCGATGGGCTGCAAAGCAGCCCCAAAATCTCGGATTTTTCTTGGGCTGCGCAGGAAAAATCTCATTCTTCCATGCCAAGCGCAAAGCTAACTTAGCCGGTCCTCCCACCAGGAGCGGCTCATGCACCAGCCCTACGTGTTGATTCACCAGGCTCGCCCATCCCACCAGATCCTTCTGCACCAGGCCCTCAACGCCCAAGGCCTGTTCAACGTGCGCATCAGCGCAAACACCAATGACCTGGACGCCTGCCTGAACGCTGAGCGTCGCCCCGACCTGCTGATTCTCGACCATGCCATGCCAACTCGCTCAGGCCTCGCCTTGCTCGCCCAGCAGCACCGGGCGCGTGCGCTGTTGTTCGTCGGTCAGCCCACCCCCAAGCGCCATAACCTTGCCCAGGCAGCCAGAAGCCGGGGGCTGTGGGTGCTCGCCGAGCTGCCCTGGCCGCTGTCGATGCCGCGCCTGCAGCATGCCCTGCAAACACTGCAGGCCCGCCCGGGGCAGCGTATTCAAACTGTCATCTCAGCCCCGCATGCTCACTGACGCGGGCGCGGTTTGACGAACTTTCTGCGGCGCCTGCTGGTCAGTTCCTTTAGATCCCACCACGCAGCGAGTGATCCGGATGGAAAGAATCTGCAGCCTGCTCAACGACGCCCTGACCCCCTATCAGACCCACCTCGGCATCACCGATGCCAATGGCAATCGCCAACTGACCGTTCACGACCGCCTCGCCGGCATCACCCTGCGGCGTACGGTCAGCGAGCGCCAGTTGCAGGAGCAACGCCTGTTGATCGATCTGGTGGATGGCCTGCACCGTGACCTGCAGATTGCCGAAGGGCGCTTGCAGCCCTGTGTGATCGCGGCATTGCAGCAGCGTCAACAACCGCAGGGAACCTTTGCCTGAGTGGTTTATCAGACACTGTAGGGGCAGCCAGCCAGTGCTTTGCTCCGGCGCTGGCAAGGCTGTCACGGGAAGTCCCCAAGGACTTTCGCTTGGCCCCGGGCGTCTTCCCCAGCGTCCGGGGTTTCTTTTTTCAGGTGATCAAGGGGCTTCGAAGAAGCGCTTGCTGTCTTCCAGGTAGTCTTCCTGCAACGACGGGTCCAGCCAGTGCGCATACAAGCCAGGCAGCACGTCCCGGCGCAAAGCAGGCAATAGCTGGTTGATATGCGCTACCGCTTTGCGGCCCGACGGATTGTCAGAGCAGGCGACATGGAGAAACTGGTAGTGCTCCACCCCCTGGACAGGATGAAACTGATAGTCGGCCAGTGAGCCGCCTTGCTGCTGAAGCAAGTAACGAACTTCGTGCCAGTAGCCGAGCACCAAGCGTAGGCGCCCCAGTTTTTGCATTTGCAGCAGGTTGGCTGTGGCGTCGTTGCCATAGTGCCGGCTAAGCGCAGTATCAGGTAGCTGCTGCAGAATGGCGTCGATCTGCGTGCCATAGCTACGTTCGGCAACAATGCCCAGTTTCACCGGGGCGTTGCTCAGCAGGCCATGCAGGTCCACTTCCTGGCTGTCGAGGTAGGGCGCCACCAGGGCCTGGTTTTCCTTGCGCAGCACCAGGCCACCACTGAGCACACCCAGCGTTGGCATGGAAAAAAGCGCATATTTGGCCCGTTCCGGGGTCCATAGCAGGGTCGGGTCGCAGGTGAATGTGTTGCGGTCTTGCAGCATCTGGATGCCGCGTGCACGGTTGACCCGCACGATGGTGTGGTCGTACTCGGGCATCTGCCTGGTCAGCAGCGGCAATAGCTGGTCGATCACCCCTTGGCCTTTTTCCGGTCCTTCGAAAATGGTGAAGGGTGGCAGGTCGCGCACCAGCCAGAAGATGCGCTCCTTGGCGCTGGCAGGTTGCATGAGCAATGCGGGCAGCAGCCCGCACAGCAGGATCAGGTGGCGTAGCCAGTAGGCAGCGCGCATCGGCAAGGGCAGCGGCAGGCGTCAGACCGCGCCGGCCTGGCGCAGGCCGGCAATGGCCGCTGCGTCATAGCCCAGGCGGGTGAGCAGTGCCTCGGTGTGTTCGCCCAGCGCCGGGCCGACCCACTCGGTGGAGCCAGGTGTATCCGACAGCTTGGGCACGATGCCTGGCATGCGGAACGGCTTGCCATCCGGCAACTTGGCCTGCAGGAACATCTCTCGTGCCAGGTATTGCGGGTCGTTGAACATGTCCTCGGCCGAGTAGATGCGGCTGGCAGGTACCTCTGCCGTGGTCAGCACCTGCATCAGTTGCTCCAGTGGCAGGCTGTTGGCCCAGCGGTCAATCACCCCGTAGAGTTCGTCACGGCGCAGGTCGCGGCCATCATTGGTGGCCAGGGTAGGGTCATCCGCCAGGTCGGTGCGGCCAATCGCCAGCATGAAACGTTTGAAGATGGCATCGCCGTTGGCGCCAATTTGCACATGCTTGCCGTCGGCGCTGGTATGGATGGAGGAGGGTGTGATGCCCGGCATGATGTTGCCGGTGCGCTCGCGGATAAACCCGAACACATCGAATTCCGGCACCATGCTTTCCATCATGGCGAAGATCGCTTCATACAGCGCCACGTCCACAACCTGGCCCTGGCCGCCATTGACCTCACGGTGGCGCAGCGCCATTAACGCGCCAATCACCCCCCAAAGGGCAGCAATCGAGTCACCGATGGAAATGCCCGTGCGCACCGGTGGGCGGTCGTCGAAGCCGGTAATGTAGCGCAGGCCACCCATCGACTCGCCCACCGCGCCGAAGCCGGGCTGGTCTTTCATCGGCCCGGTCTGGCCAAAGCCCGACAGGCGCACCATGACCAGGCGCGGGTTAAGGGCATGCAGCACATCCCAGCCCAGGCCGAGCTTTTCGAGCACGCCCGGGCGGAAGTTTTCGATCAGAATGTCGGCTTCGGCCAGCAGCTTTTTCAGCACCTCGCGGCCTTCGGGGTGCTTGAGGTTAAGCGTGAGCGACTGCTTGTTGCGCGCCTGCACGAACCACCACAGCGAAGTGCCCTCATACAGCTTGCGCCACTTGCGCAGCGGGTCGCCGCCATCCGGAGACTCGACCTTGATCACTTCGGCACCGAATTCGGCACAGATGCGCGAGGCGAACGGCCCGGCAATCAGCGTGCCGAGTTCCACAACTTTAAGGCCGGCGAGGGGTTTGCTGGGCGTCGACATGGGGCATCCGTGGCAGCTGGGCAGAGCCGTGGTTTTATCACACGTCGGTTTCGCCGGGTACTGCTGCGGCGCATGGACGGTGCGGATGGGTTAGACTGTGCCACTTTTCTTTTGCACGAAGCCCCTCGACCATGGCCCAGCCGTCCACCACCTACAAGTTCGAATTGAATCTCACCGACCTTGATCGCAACGTCTACGAAAGCGTCAAGCAGACCATCGCTCGTCACCCGTCGGAAACCGAAGAGCGCATGGCAGTTCGTTTGTTGGCGTACGCGCTTTGGTACAACGAGAACTTGTCGTTTGGCCGTGGCCTGTCGGATGTCGATGAGCCGGCGCTGTGGGAAAAGAGCCTGGACGACCGCGTGCTGCACTGGATCGAAGTCGGCCAACCCGATGCCGACCGCCTGACCTGGTGCTCGCGCCGTACCGAGCGCACCAGCCTGCTGGCCTACGGCAGCCTGCGCGTGTGGGAAGGTAAAGTGGTGAGCGCGGTCAAGAACCTGAAGAACCTGAGCATTGCCGCCGTGCCACAGGAAGTGCTGGAAACCCTGGCCACCGACATGCCGCGCAGCATCAAGTGGGACGTGATGATCAGCGAAGGCACGGTGTTCGTGACTGACGACCGAGGCCAGCATGAAGTGCAACTGCAGTGGCTGCTCGGTGAGCGTGGCTGAAGCAACCCATGCGTATCGAACCTCGCCCCCTGCCGCCGACCCTGCCATTCCTGGGTAACCTGCCTCCCTTGCTGACCCGCCTGTACGCCGCGCGTGGCGTGCAAAGCGAGGCCGAGCTGGACAAAAGCCTGGCGCGTCTGCTGCCGTATCAGCAGCTCAAGGGCATCGAGGCCGGTGTTGACCTGCTGGTCGAGGCCCTCGACCAGCACCAGCGTATCCTGATTGTGGGTGACTTCGATGCCGATGGCGCCACCGCCAGCACTGTCGGGGTGCTGGGCCTGCGCCTGCTGGGCGCGGCCCATGTCGATTACCTGGTGCCCAACCGGTTCGAGTACGGCTACGGCCTGACCCCGGAAATCGTCGAGGTGGCGCTGCAGCGTCAGCCGCAATTGCTGATTACCGTGGACAACGGCATTTCCAGCGTCGAGGGTGTGGCCGCTGCCAAGGCTACCGGGCTCAAGGTACTGGTCACCGACCACCACCTGCCGGGTCAGCAACTGCCTGACGCCGATGCCATCATCAACCCCAACCAGCCGGGCTGTACGTTCCCGAGCAAGGCGCTGGCCGGGGTCGGGGTGATCTTCTATGTGCTGATGGCCCTGCGCGCCCGCTTGCGCAGCCTGGGGCGCTACGAGACGCAACCGCAGCCGAACATCGGCGAACTGCTCGACCTGGTCGCGCTGGGCAGCGTCGCCGACGTGGTGCCGCTGGATGCCAACAACCGCATCCTGGTGCATCAGGGCCTCGAGCGTATTCGTGCCGGCCGTGCCCGGCCAGGGCTGAAAGCCATTCTGGAAGTGGCCCGCCGTGACCACCGGCGCATCACCTCGACCGACCTGGGTTTCATCCTTGGCCCTCGGTTGAACGCTGCCGGGCGCCTGGACGACATGAGCCTGGGCATCGAGTGCCTGCTGTGCGAAGACGCGGCCCTGGCCCAGGACATGGCTCAGCAGCTGGACGACCTGAACCAGGACCGCAAGTCCATCGAGCAGGGCATGCAGCGCGAAGCCCTGGCCCAGCTCAAGGACCTGCCGGTCGAGTCCATGCCTTATGGCCTGTGCCTGTTCGATGCAGATTGGCACCAAGGCGTGATCGGTATTCTGGCTTCGCGCCTGAAAGAACGTTATCACCGGCCGACTATCGCTTTTGCCGATGCCGGCGAGGGCATGCTCAAAGGTTCGGCGCGCTCGGTGCCGGGGTTCCACATCCGTGACGCGCTGGATGCCGTAGCGGCCCGCCACCCAGAGCTGATCAGCAAGTTCGGCGGCCACGCCATGGCAGCGGGGCTGTCGTTGCCCGAGGGTAATTTCCCCGCATTTGCCGAAGCATTCGATGAAGAAGTGCGGCGCCAGTTGCGTGAGGAAGACCTCACCGGCCGGTTGCTGTCCGATGGCAGCCTGGCCGTGGAAGAGTTCCACCTCGACCTGGCCAAGGCCCTGCGCCATGCCGGCCCTTGGGGCCAGCACTTCCCCGAGCCGCTGTTCCATGGCGTGTTCCAGCTGGTGGAGCAGCGTGTGGTGGGCGAACGGCACCTGAAGGTGGTGCTCAAGAGCGAGTGCGGTTCGGTGCGGCTGGACGGTATTGCCTTCGGCATCGACCGCGAAGTGTGGCCGAACCCGACCGTGCGCTGGGTCGAGCTGGCCTACAAGCTGGATGTGAACGAGTTTCGTGGCAACGAAAGTGTGCAGCTGATGATTGCCCACATGGAGCCGCGCTGACAGCTTCAAGGGGCTTGCCTTGATTTTTGTGGTGTGGCGGAAATCGAGCGCCGCCCGCGCGGCGCATCGCGAGCAAGCTCGCTCCTACATTTGTTCCGGGCCAGTAATGCCTGTGCCATCGCACGCGACCGCCTTGTTTGTACGACGCGATATCGAGCCATGCGCCGAGGCGTTCGCGCGCAAATCCCGCAGGAAACTCTGGCCCGAAACAAATGTAGGAGCGAGCTTGCTCGCGATGCGCCGCGCGGGCGGCGCTCGATCTCACAGTCGCCACATCTCTCAAGCCAAGCACCTCGCATCCCACCGAAACCCCATGGAACCTACCCCCCACCCATTCTGGTCTAGTCTGAAGTTATGACCGGACCTGGGCCAGGGACGTGCAATTGAGTGTCCGGGCCGGACCACCATTGGAGTCCTTGGGAGGTGCCCTCATGAGCCTGCTGCTCGAGCCTTACACCCTGCGTCAGCTGACCCTGCCCAACCGCATCGCTGTGTCACCGATGTGCCAGTATTCCGCCGTCGATGGCCTGGCCAACGACTGGCACCTTGTTCATTTGGGCAGCCGCGCCGTGGGTGGTGCGGGCCTGGTTATCACTGAAGCCGTGGCGGTAACCGCCGATGGCCGCATCACCGCTGAAGACCTTGGCCTGTGGGACGACGCACAGATCGCCCCGTTGCAACGTATTACCCGCTTCATCACCGCACAAGGTGCCGTGCCTGGCATCCAGCTGGCCCACGCCGGGCGCAAGGCCAGTACCTATCGCCCATGGCTGGGCAAGCAGGGCAGTGTGAAGCTCGAAGACGGTGGCTGGCAGCCAGTTGGGCCATCGAAGATCGCGTTCGACCCACAACACACGCCGCCGCATGAATTGAATCACGAAGAGATCCAGGGTGTGATCGCTGCCTTCGTCGCCTCGACCCAGCGCGCCCTGGCGGCCGGTTTCAAGGTGGTCGAAATCCACGCCGCCCATGGCTACCTGTTGCATCAGTTCCTGTCCCCGTTGAGTAACCAGCGCCGCGACGAGTACGGCAGCTGCTTTGAGAACCGCATCCGCCTGACCCTGCAGGTGGTCGAGGCCGTGCGCAAGATCTGGCCGGCCGAATTGCCGCTGTTGGTGCGGGTATCGGCAACCGATTGGGTCGAAGACGGCTGGAACCCCGATGAAACCGTCGAACTGGCCCGCCGACTGCGCGGCTTGGGGGTCGACCTGATCGACGTATCTTCCGGCGGCACCTCGGTAAACGCCGAGATCCCCACCGGCCCCGGCTACCAGACGCGCTTCGCCGAACGCGTGCGCAAGGAATCGGAAATCGCCACCGGCACTGTGGGCATGATCACCGAACCGGCCCAGGCCGAGCACATTTTGCGGACCGGCCAGGCCGACATCATCTTCCTCGCCCGCGAACTGCTGCGCGACCCGTACTGGCCGCTGCATGCCGATGATGACCTGGGCGGTAACAAAGCTACCTGGCCCGCGCAGTACCAACGTGCGACCAGCCGGGCCAACCCGATTCACGAGTCTGATCTGCGGGATTAGGTTTTCGCAGTACCGGCCTCTTCGCGGGCAAGCCCGCGAAGAGGCCGGTAGATTCAATACTGGGCTAGTGCTTGATCATCACATGCCGCACACAGGTGTAATCCTCCAGTCCATACATCGACATGTCCTTCCCGTACCCCGAATGCTTCTGCCCGCCATGGGGCATTTCGCTCACCAGCATGAAGTGGGTGTTCACCCAGGTGCAGCCATACTGCAAGCGCGCTGCCAGGCGGTGGGCGCGGCCGGTGTCGCGGGTCCATACCGATGAGGCCAGGCCGTAGTTGGAGTCGTTGGCCCATGCCAGCGCCTGCGCTTCGTCGGAGAAGCGCGTGACCGAAACCACCGGGCCGAACACTTCATTGCGCACGATCTCGTCATCCTGCTGGGCATCGGCCAGCACCGTCGGCTCGAAGAAGAAACCCTCGCCATCGATCACCTTGCCCCCCGTCACCAGGCGAATGTGCGGCTGGGCGATGGCGCGCTGTACCAGGCCGGCTACCTTGTCGCGGTGCTGGGCACTGATCAGTGGCCCCAGCTCGGTGTCCTCGGCCTCTTGCAGGCCAGGTTTGAGGCTCGCGACGGCTTCACCCAGGCGCTCGACAAAGCGCTCGTAGATCCCGTCCTGCACATACAGGCGGCAGGCGGCGGTGCAGTCCTGGCCGGCGTTGTAGAAGCCAAAGGTGCGGATGCCATCGACGGCAGCGTCGATGTCGGCATCGTCGAACACCAGCACCGGGGCCTTGCCACCCAGTTCCATGTGCATGCGTTTCACGCTGTCGGCGGTGGCGCTGATGATGTGCGCGCCAGTAGGGATCGAGCCGGTCAGTGACACCATGCGCACCTTGGGGTGATTGACCAGCGGGTTGCCCACCGTCTGGCCGCGGCCGAACAGGATGTTCAGTACGCCCGGTGGCAGCAGGTCCTGAGACAGTTCACCCAGGCGCAGGGCGGTTAGTGGGGTCAATTCGGATGGCTTGATCACCACGGTGTTGCCAGCGGCCAGAGCGGGGGCGATCTTCCAGGCCAGCATCATCAACGGGTAGTTCCACGGGGCAATCGAAGCCACCACGCCCAGCGGGTCGCGGCGGATCATCGAGGTGTGGCCCGGCAGGTACTCGCCGGCCGCCGAACCGCCCAGGCAGCGCGCTGCCCCGGCAAAATAGCGGAACACGTCGGCAATGGCCGGGATTTCATCATTCAACGCGGCACTCAGCGGCTTGCCGCAGTTCTGCGATTCCAGCCGGGCCAGTTCATCGCCATGGGCCTCGATGGCATCTGCCAGCGCCAGCAAGGCTTGCGAGCGGTCCTTGGGGCTGGTTTGCGACCAGCTGTCGAAGGCCTGGTCGGCGGCGCGCACGGCGCTGTCCACCTGGGCTTCGGTGGCTTCGTTGATCTGCGCCAGGGCAGTGCCCAGCGCCGGGTTCAGTACGGTCCAGGCCGGGCCTTCGCCAGCGACCAGCCGGCCATTGATCAGCATCTGCGTTTGCATCGGGGACTCCTCCAGGGTCATTTGCCACTGCCCGCAACGCTTTCGCCGCCACGGGTCAGGTAATAGGCGCCAAGGATCGGCAGCATGGTCACCAGCATCACCAGCATGGCGACCACGTTGGTCACCGGCACGTCGCGCGGGCGGCTGAGCTGGTTGAGCAACCAGATCGGCAGCGTGCGCTCGTGGCCGGCGGTGAAGGTGGTGACGATGATTTCATCGAACGACAGGGCAAAGGCCAGCATGCCACCGGCCAGCAGCGCCGAGCCGAGGTTGGGCAGGATGATGTAGCGGAAGGTTTGCCAGCCATCGGCGCCCAGGTCCATCGAGGCTTCGATCAGGCTTTGCGAGGTGCGCCGCAGGCGGGCGATCACGTTGTTGTAGACGATGACCACGCAGAACGTGGCATGGCCGACCACGATGGTGAATACACCGGGCTCTATGCCCAGTGTCTTGAACGCCGAGAGCAGGGCGATGCCGGTGATGATGCCGGGCAGGGCGATGGGCAGGATGAGCATCAGCGAAATGCTTTCCTTGCCGAAAAAGCTGCGCCGGTACAGCGCCGCCGAGGCCAAGGTGCCGAGAACCAGGGCGATCAGCGTGGCCAGGCAGGCCACCTGCAGCGACAGCTTGATCGCCTCCAGCACATCGGGCCGGGCGAAGGCCACGGCGAACCACTTCAGGGTAAAGCCCTTGGGCGGGAAGCTGAATGCCGCGTCTTCGGTGTTGAACGCGTACAGGAAGATGATCAGGATCGGAAAATGCAAAAACAGCAACCCGCCCCAGGCCGCCAGGCGCAGCCCCGTTGATGCTTTTTCAGAGTGCATCGAAGGCCCCCAGGCGCTTGACGATGGACAGGTACACCGCAATCAGCACGATCGGCACCAGGGTGAACGCGGCGGCCATCGGCATGTTGCCGATCGCCCCTTGCTGGGCATAGACCATGCTGCCGATGAAATAGCCAGGCGGGCCGACCAGTTGCGGCACGATGAAGTCGCCCAGGGTGAGCGAGAACGTGAAGATCGAGCCGGCCGCAATGCCCGGAATCGACAGCGGCAAGATCACCTGGACGAAGGTTTGCCCAGGCCGTGCGCCGAGGTCTGCCGAGGCTTGCAGCAGTGAAGGCGGCAGGCGCTCAAGCGAGGCCTGGATCGGCAGGATCATGAACGGCAGCCAGATGTACACGAACACCATGAAGCGCCCCAGGTGCGACGTCGACAGCGTGCTGCCACCCACACCCGGCACGGTCAGCACCGCTTGCAGCAGCCCGTCCAGGTGTAGCTGCTGGACAAACCACTGCGCCACGCCGCCCTTGGCCAGCAGCAGGGTCCAGGCATAGGTCTTGACGATGTAGCTGGCCCACATCGGCATCATCACCGCGATATAGAAAAACGCCTTGGTCTTGCCGTTGGTGTAGCGCGCCATGTAGTAGGCGATGGGGAAGGCCAGCACCGCGCTGGCCAGCGACACGGCCACGGCCATGCCCAGGGTGCGCAGGATGATGTCGAAGTTCGACGGGTTGAACAGCGCGGCGAAGTTGCCCAGGGTGAGGTCCGGCGTCACCGCCATGGTGAAGTCGTCGAAGGTATAGAAACCTTGCCACAGCAGGTTCAGCAACGAGCCCAGGTAAATCGCGCCGAACCAGGTCAGCGGCGGGATCAACAGCAATGCCAGGTACAGGTTGGGGCGCCGGTACAGCAGGTTGGAGAGGCTGCGCAATGTGCTCATGTCAGCGGGCCTCGGTTTCCTGCAGCACCGTCATGGCTTCGCGGGGCCAGTGTGCCAGCACCTGTTGTCCAGGCTGCCAGGCCTGTGCTTGTGCTTGCCAGCGGTCGTTGGCCTGGCTTACCGCCAGCAGTTGGCCGTTGTCCAGTTGCAGCTCATAGCGGGTGGCGCTGCCCTGGTACTGCACATCGCGTAGTACGCCGCTCACTTGCACCTCATGGCTGGTTACCACCGGGTCGCCCAGGCGGATGTGCTCGGGGCGGATGGAGAAGGGCGCCGAGCTGCCATTGAGTGCCACGGCCAGTTCGCCACGCACCACGTTGGAGGTGCCAACGAACTCGGCAACGAAGGTGGTAGCAGGTTTCATGTACAGGTTGCGCGGCGTGTCGACCTGCTCGATGCGGCCGCGGTTGAACACCGCAACCCGGTCGGACATCGACAGCGCCTCGGTCTGGTCGTGGGTGACGAAGATGAAAGTGATGCCCAATTGGCGCTGCAGCTTTTTCAGCTCGCCCTGCATCTGCTCGCGCAACTTGAGGTCCAGCGCGCCCAGCGGCTCGTCCAGTAGCAGCACCCGCGGCCGGTTGACCAGTGCCCGGGCCAAAGCCACGCGCTGGCGCTGGCCGCCGGACAGCTGCGCCGGCTTGCGTGCGCCGTAACCGGCCAGGGCCACCATGGCCAGGGCCTCTTCGGCGCGGCTGTGACGTTCGGCCTTGGCCACGCCTTTTACCTTCAGGCCATAGGCGATGTTGTCCAGTACGTTCATGTGCGGGAACAGGGCGTAGTCCTGGAACACGGTGTTGACGTCACGCTGGTAGGGCGGCACACCAGCGGCCTCGACACCGTGGATACGGATCGAGCCGCTGGTGGGTTGTTCAAAACCGGCGATCAGGCGCAGGCAGGTGGTCTTGCCCGAGCCGGAAGGGCCGAGCATGGAGAAGAACTCGCCATCGATGATGTCGATGCTGACCTGGTCGACGGCCTTGACCTCGCCGAAGGTACGGGAAACCTGGGTGAACTGGACGGCTAAGGCCATTGATTACTCCAAGGTAAAGCTGGGGGCGCTCTGCGCCCCTTTCGCGACACAAGGCCGCTCCTACAGAGGGACGCGTGCTCCTGTAGGAGCGGCCTTGTGTCGCGAAAGGGCTGCGTAGCAGCCCCAGATCAGGCAATGCATCTGTTACTGGAATGCACTAGCGCCCACCCATGATCGCAATGTAATCCTGCGTCCAGCGGCTATAAGGCACGAACTTGCCCCCTTGGGCCTGCGGGGTTTTCCAGAAGGCGATCTTGTCGAAGTTGTCGAACCCGTTGGTCTTGCACCCCTCGGCGCCCAGCAGCTCGCTACCGGTACACGCTGCCGGCACCGCCGGCAACGAGCCGAACCAGGCCGCCACGTCACCCTGCACCTTCGGCTGCAGCGACCAGTCCATCCATTTGTAGGCGCAGTTGGGGTGCTTGGCCTCGCTGTGCAGCATGGTGGTGTCGGCCCAGCCGGTCGCACCTTCCTTGGGAATGGTCGAGGCCACTGGCTGGTTCTCGGCCTTCAGGCCATTGACCATGTAGCCCCAGGAGCTGGAGGCGACCACGCCTTCGTTCTTCACATCGCTCATCTGTACCGTGGCGTCATGCCAGTAACGGTGGATCAGCGGTTGCTGCTGGCGCAGCAGCTCCAGCACGGCTTTGTACTGTGCCTCGTTCAGCTCGTACGGGTCCTTGATGCCCAGCTCCGGCTTGGCCGATTTCAGGTACAGCGCCGCGTCGGCGATGTAGATCGGCCCGTCGTAGGCTTGCACGCGGCCTTTGTTCGGCTTGCCGTCGGGCAGGTTCTGCGGCTCGAACACCACGCCCCAGCTGGTGGGGGGCTGCTTGAAGGTATTGGTGTTGTACAGCAGCACGTTCGGCCCCCACTGGTACGGGGTGCCATAAACCTGCTTGTCGACCACGTACCAGCCACCGTTCTGCAAGCGAGGGTCGAGGTTTTTCCAGTTGGGGATCAGTGCGGTGTTGATCGGTTGCACGCGCTTGCCCACGATCAGCCGCAGCGAAGCATCGCCCGAGGCAGTGACCAGGTCGTAACCGCCCTTGGTCATCAGGCTGACCATCTCGTCCGAGGTGGCAGCGGTCTTGACGCTGACCTTGCAGCCGGTTTCCTTCTCGAAACCGGTCACCCAGTCGTAGGCTTTGTCGCTTTCACCGCGCTCGATGTAGCCGGGCCAGGCGACGATATCCAGGCGCCCCTCGCCAGGCCCCAGGGCCTTGGGCGGTTCGGCAGCCTGCAGGCTGGCGCTGGCCAGCACGGCGCCCGTCATGGCGCCGAGCAATGCGGTCTTGTGCACTGACATGGTGTTCCCTCTTCTTGGAGATCTTGGTCGGGGCAGTCATCAAGCAAGCCGTGAAGCAATTGTTATAAGCGTAGTGCGGTTGCGCGAGGTATTGGCGATATCGAGTCTAGTTGGCTTTTTGCCAGCCAATGCAACATCCCGAAGCAAATCCACGATGGCGTGTACTGCGCCAAGCCTTACTCTGGCGATTGAATTTTCTTACGTGGAGACACGCGAATGAACACCCGGGGCTTGCTTGATCAACTCCTCAAATCCGGCCAGCAACTGCTCGAAAAGCAAGGGGGCGCCAGCAAGGCTGGGGGCGCTGCCGGTGGGCTTGGCGGGCTGTTGTCCGGTGCGGGTGGCGGCCTGTTGGGTGGCGGGGCACTGGGCCTGTTGCTGGGTAGCAAGAAGGCCCGCAAGTACGGCGGCAAGGCCCTGACCTACGGTGGCCTGGCCGCGCTGGGTGTGCTGGCCTATAAAGCCTACGGCAACTGGCAGGCCAACCAGCGGGTGGCCGCAGCCGAACCGCAAACCGTCGACCGCCTGCCGCCCGCCCAGGCCGAGCAGCACAGCCAGGCGGTGCTGCGGGCGCTGGTGGCGGCGGCCAAGTCCGATGGCCACATCGACGAGCGTGAGCGGGCGCTGATCGAAGGTGAATTCACCCGTCTGGACAGCGACCGCGAGCTGCAGCACTGGCTGCATGCCGAACTGAACAAGCCGCTGGACCCGGCCGAAGTGGCCCGCGCTGCGCAAACACCAGAGATGGCGGCCGAGATGTACCTGGCCAGCGTGTTGATGGTCGACCAGGAAAACTTCATGGAGCGTGCCTACCTGGATGAACTGGCCCGCCAACTGCGCCTGGACCCGGCGCTGCGCCAGGAGTTGGAGAGCCAGGCCCGTCTCGCCGCCGGCCAATAGTCGGCGCCGAACGTGTGTAGGAGCGGCCTTGTGTCGCGATCGGGCCGCAAAGCGGCCCCGGCGATTTCAATGGCGAAGCTGATAATGTGGGGCCGCGTTGCGGCCCGATCGCGACACAAGGCCGCTCCTACAAAAACTTCGACTGCTGTGCGTTAGGCCTCACTTCACCCGCAAATCTGTAAGGCCTCTGGGCTATACTTCGGCGATTTTCCCGCTCGTTGTGAATTCCTGAGGGCTGAATGTGAAGAACTGGACCTTGCGCCAACGGATCCTGGCAAGTTTCGCCGTGATCATCGCCATCATGTTGTTGATGATCGTGGCCGCCTACTCGCGGTTGGTGACCATCGAAACCGCCGAAGAGGCGGTGGGGACCGACAGCATTCCCGGGGTCTACTACAGCTCGATGATCCGCAGTGCCTGGGTCGACAGCTATGTTACCAGCCAGCAACTGGTGGGCCTGTCCAACCACCGCGAAATCACTTCGGCCGACATGGAGCTGTTCAAGAGCTTTGAAGACAGGCTCAAGCAACACATGGCCAGCTACCAGGCCACCATTCAGGACAAAGACGACCAGACCCGCTTCGACGCCTTCGTTCAGCTCGAAGAAAACTACATGAAGCTGATAGGCCAGGTACTGGATGCTTATCGCCAGCACAATTACGACGAAGCCCAGCGACTGATTACCGATGTACTTACCCCTGCCTGGGTGGACGGGCGCAAGCACCTGAATGAAGTGATCGAGAACAACCGGGCTTCTGCCGACGCGGCCACCAACGAAATCGTCAGTGCCGTGAGCACGGCCAAAGGCAGCATGGTGGTTTCGCTGCTGCTGGCAGTAGTCGCCGCTGGCATTTGCGGCCTGTTGCTGATGCGTGCCATCACCGCCCCCATGCAGCGCATCGTCCATGCCCTCGACAAGCTGCGCTCCGGCGACCTGAGCATGCGCCTGAGCCTGGACCGCAAAGACGAGTTCGGCGCCATCGAAAGCGGTTTCAACGAAATGGCCGAGGCACTGGCCAACCTGGTGGCCCAGGCCCAGCGCTCGTCGGTGCAGGTAACCACTTCGGTCACTGAAATCGCCGCTACATCCAAACAACAGCAGGCCACCGCTACCGAGACGGCCGCCACCACCACGGAAATTGGCGCTACCTCGCGGGAAATTGCCGCCACCTCGCGTGACCTGGTGCGCACCATGACCGAAGTCACCTCGGCCGCCGACCAGGCCTCCAGCCTTGCAGGCTCCGGCCAGCAGGGCCTGGCGCGCATGGAAGAGACCATGCACCAGGTGATGGGCGCTGCCGACCTGGTCAATGCCAAGCTCGGCATCCTCAATGAAAAGGCCAGCAACATCACCCAGATGGTGGTGACCATCGTCAAGGTCGCCGACCAGACCAACCTGCTGTCGCTCAACGCTGCCATCGAAGCGGAAAAAGCCGGCGAGTACGGCCGTGGCTTTGCCGTGGTGGCCACTGAAGTGCGCCGCCTGGCCGACCAGACCGCCGTGGCCACCTACGACATCGAGCAGATGGTGCGCGAGATCCAGTCGGCGGTATCGGCCGGGGTCATGGGCATGGACAAGTTCTCCGAAGAGGTGCGCCGCGGCATGTTCGAGGTGCAACAGGTGGGCGAGCAGCTCAGTCAGATCATTCACCAGGTGCAGGCCTTGGCGCCGCGTGTGCTGATGGTCAACGAAGGCATGCAGGCCCAGGCCACCGGTGCCGAGCAGATCAACCAGGCGCTGGCCCAGCTCAGCGATGCCAGCACCCAGACTGTCGAGTCGCTGCGCCAGGCCAGTTTTGCCATCGATGAGCTGAGCCAGGTGGCCGCCGGCCTGCGTGGCGGCGTGTCGCGCTTCAAAGTCTGACCGCGATGAACGACTTGCAACCGCACGCCGCACGGGCGGAAAACGCCAAAGGGGCGCTGTACCTGCAGTTTCGTATCGGGGAACAGCGTTTTGCCCTGAGCGTGCACGAGGTCATCGAGGTGTTGCCGCGCCAGCCGCTCAAACCGATAGCCCAGGCGCCAGGCTGGGTCGCGGGCATCCTTTCCCATCGTGGGCAACTGGTACCGGTGATCGACCTTGCTGCGCTGAGTTTTGGCCAGCCAGCGGCACACCGCACCAGTACCCGTCTGGTGTTGGTGCATTATCGGGGTGGCCTGCAACTGGGTCTGATCCTGGAGCAGGCCACCGAGACGTTGCGCTGCCGCCCCGACGAGTTCCAGCCTTATGGTGTGGACAGCGGCGAAGCGCCGTACCTGGGGCCTGTACGCCAGGATGACCAAGGCCTGCTGCAACGCATCGAAGTCAACGATCTGTTGCCTGATGCCGTGCACCAACTGCTGTACACGGTCGAGCCGACAGGGATGCCGACATGAACGAACGTTTCTTCCGCTTCTTGCGCGAGCGCATTGGCCTGGACGTCGAATCGGTGGGTGCGCCCATGGTCGAGCGCGCGCTGCGCCAGCGTTGCGTGGCCATGAACGCCATCGACCTGGATGATTACTGGCTGCGCCTGCAGCAGTCGGCCGATGAGCAACAGGCGTTGATCGAAGCGGTGATCGTCCCGGAAACCTGGTTCTTCCGCTACCCGGAATCCTTCACAGCCCTGGCCAGCCTGGCACACAAGCGCCTGGCCGAGTTGGCCGGGGCACGGCCACTGCGCCTGCTCAGCCTGCCATGCTCGACGGGCGAGGAGCCCTATTCGCTGGCCATGGCCCTGCTCGACGCCGGCATCGCGCCGGGGGCGTTCCTGATCGATGGCATGGACATCAGCCCCAATTCGGTGGCCAAGGCCGGGCAGGCCGTATACGGGCGCAACGCCTTCCGGGGCAGCGACCTGGGCTTTCGCGAGCGCTACTTCGATGCCCTCGACGAAGGCCATCGCCTGCACGAGCGGGTGCAGCAGCAAGTGAGCCTGCAAGTGGGCAATGTGCTCGACCCGGCGTTGGCCACCCGCGATGGCCTGTACGACTTCGTGTTCTGCCGCAACCTGTTGATCTACTTTGACGTGGCGACCCAGCAGCGTGTGTTCGAAGTGCTCAAGCGTCTGCTGCATCCCCAGGGTGTGTTGTTCATCGGCCCGGCCGAAGGCAGCTTGCTGGCGCGGATGGGGATGCGCCCGCTGGGCATTGCCCAATCGTTCGCCTACGTACGCCAAGAAGGCAGTAGCGCCCCACAGGCCTTGGCCCCGGCACAACCTGCACGGCGTACCGTGCTACCGCACGCCCCGGTGGGTTATCCACCCCCCGCCGCGCCATTGCCGCGTCCGTTACGGGCAGTACCGGTAGTCGCTAGACCCGCGCCGGCCCGCGAACCCAAACGCGAGGACGCAAACGAACTGCTGGCCAGTATCGCCCGGCTTGCCAATGCTGGCGCCAGCGAACAGGCGCGTGCCGAATGCCAGCACTACCTGGGCCAGTACGCGCCGTCGGCACAGGTTTACTACTGGCTGGGGTTGCTCAGTGATACCGACGGCGATGCGCAACAGGCACTGACCCACTACCGCAAGGCGCTGTACCTTGAGCCGCAACACCCTGAGGCGCTGGTGCACCTGGCGGCCTTGCTGGCGGCCCAGGGCGACCAGGCCGGTGCCCGACGCCTGCAGGAGCGTGCAGCGCGGGTTGGCCGGGAGCCTGAACGATGAAGGGTGACACTGCGATGCAGCTACTCGCCGAAGACGACGCGCACATCGACGATTGCTGGAACCGTATTGGTGTGCACGGCGACAAGCAATGCCCATTGTTGGAGCGTCATGTTCACTGTCGCAATTGCGACGTGTATGCGGCAGCGGCCACACGCCTGCTTGACCGCTACGCACTGATGCAGGACCACCAGGCCGCGGCGGCGCAGCCGGTCGAGGAAAACACCGGCCGTTCCATGCTGTTGTTCCGCCTGGGCGAAGAGTGGTTGGCGCTGGCCACCGCCAGCCTGGCCGAAATCGCCCCGTTGCAGGCTGTGCATTCGCTGCCGCACCAGCGCTCGCGGGTGTTGCAGGGGGTTGCCAATGTTCGCGGTGCCCTGGTGCCGTGCCTGTCACTGGCCGATTTGCTGGGCGTACAAGCCGGCACCGCCGAGCAACGTAGCGGCAGGGCGATGCCACGCATGCTGATTCTGGCTGCCGAAGGTGGCCCTGTGGTAATGGCCGTAGAGGAAATCGACGGTATTCACCGGCTCGACCCGCTGCTGCTGGGCAGTGGCCAGGACGCCACGCGCTTCACTGCCGCAGTGCTGCAGTGGCGTGGGCGTAGCGTGCGAGTGCTGGACGATCAACACTTACTGTCTGCCGTGCAGCGGAGCCTGTCATGACCCCAGAGCAAATGCGCGATGCATCGTTGCTCGAACTGTTCAGCCTGGAGGCCGAGGCGCAAACCCAGGTGCTCAGCGCCGGCCTGATGGCGCTGGAGCGCAACCCCACCCAGGCCGACCAGCTTGAGGCCTGCATGCGCGCCGCCCATTCGTTGAAGGGGGCCGCGCGTATCGTCGGGGTGGATGCCGGCGTGAGTGTCGCCCACGTTATGGAAGATTGCCTGGTAGCAGCCCAGGAGGGCCGCTTGCGGTTGAGCGCCGAGCATATCGACGCGCTGTTGCAGGGGACCGACTTGCTGATGCGCATCGCCACACCAGGCGATGCCGTGGCGCAGGCGACCTTGCCGGTATTTCTTGCGCAAATGGCCAGCTTGCTCGACCCAGGCGCTGCGACCGTGCCGGCGGTGCCGCTGGCGGCCCCCCTGCAAGTGGAACCGCAGGTGGCAACCTTACCGTCTGAACCGCTGGTGTTGCCAGTCGACCCGGCTGAACCCGAGCCGGAGCCCGAGCCCGTCCTGAGGCGCAAGGCCGGCAAGCGCGTTGGCGAAGGTGCCGAGCGGGTGCTGCGCGTCACCGCCGACCGTCTTAACAGCCTGCTCGACCTGTCCAGCAAGTCGCTCGTGGAAACCCAGCGGCTCAAGCCGTACCTGGCCACCTTGCAGCGCCTCAAGCGCATGCACGGCCAGGGCATGCAGGCGCTCGACGGCCTGCGCATGCAACTGGAGGACAGTGGCCAAAGCAACGAGGTGCTCGAAGCCCTGGCGCAAACCCAGCGCCTGCTGGCGGAAACCCAGCAGATCCTGCAGCAGCAGGCGGCCGACCTGGACGAGTTCGGCTGGCAGGCCAGCCAGCGTGCGCAGTTGCTCTACGACACCGCCCTGGCCTGCCGGATGCGCCCGTTCGCCGACGTGTTGACCGGGCAAAGCCGTATGGTGCGCGACCTTGGGCGCTCGCTGGGTAAACCGGTGCGACTGGTGGTGGACGGCGAGAAGACCCAGGTCGACCGCGATGTGCTGGAAAAGCTCGAAGCGCCCCTGACCCACCTGTTACGCAATGCCGTCGACCACGGTATCGAACTGCCAGAAAGGCGGCTGCTGGCGGGCAAGCCAGACGAGGGCGTGATCCGCCTGCGCGCTTCTCACCAGGCCGGCATGCTCAGCCTGGAGTTGATCGACGATGGTGCCGGCATCGACCTGGAGCGCCTGCGCAGCAGCATCGTCGAGCGCGCCCTGTCACCTGCCGACACGGTGGCGCGGATGAGCGATGCGGAGCTGCTGACGTTCCTGTTCCTGCCCGGTTTCAGCTTGCGTGACAAGGTCACCGAAGTGTCCGGGCGCGGCGTGGGGCTGGATGCGGTACAGCACATGGTTCGCGAACTGCGCGGCTCGATCGAGCTGACGCAGGTGGCGGGGCAGGGCTGTCGCTTCCACTTGCAGGTGCCACTGACCCTGTCGGTGGTGCGTAGCCTGGTGGTCGAGGTGGGCGGTGAAGCCTACGCCTTCCCGCTGGCCCATATCGAACGCACGCTGGAAGTGACCGCTGAACAGATCGTTCAGATCGAAGGCCGTCAGCACTTCTGGCACGAAGGCCGGCACATTGGCCTGGTGGCGGCCAGCCAGTTGCTCAACCGCCCAGCCGGGCAAAGTGACGATACCAGCCTGCGGGTGGTGGTAATCCGTGAGCGCGAGCAACTGTACGGCGTGGCCGTGGAGCGGCTGGTGGGCGAGCGTGTGCTGGTGGTGATGCCGCTCGACCCACGGTTGGGCAAGGTGCAGGACATTTCCTCCGGCGCCTTGCTGGATGATGGCTCGGTGGTACTGATCGTCGATGTCGAAGACTTGCTGCGCTCGGTGGAAAAACTGCTCAGCACCGGCAGCCTGGAACGCATCGAGCGCGGCAGCAGTGGCGTTCGTGGCGTGACCCGCAAGCGGGTGCTGGTAGTCGATGACTCGCTGACCGTGCGCGAACTGCAGCGCAAGCTGCTGGGCAACCGTGGCTACGACGTGGCGGTGGCGGTAGATGGCATGGACGGCTGGAACGCCCTGCGCGGCGAGGACTTCGACCTGCTGATCACCGACATCGATATGCCGCGCATGGACGGTATCGAACTGGTGACCCTGGTGCGCCGCGATCAGCGCCTGCAATCGTTGCCCGTGATGGTGGTGTCCTACAAAGACCGTGAGGAAGACCGACGGCGTGGCCTGGATGCCGGCGCCGACTACTATTTGGCAAAGGCCAGTTTCCACGACGATGCGTTGCTGGATGCTGTGGTGGAGCTGATCGGAGGTGCTCAGGGATGAAGATCGCCATCGTCAATGACATGCCCATGGCCGTCGAGGCACTGCGTCGCGCGGTCGCCTTCGAGCCCGCGCACCAGGTGGTGTGGGTAGCCAGCAATGGCGCCGAAGCGGTGCAACGCTGCGCCGAGCAACTGCCGGACCTGATCCTCATGGACCTGATCATGCCGGTGATGGACGGCGTGGAGGCCACTCGACGGATCATGGCCGAAACCCCGTGTGCCATCGTCATCGTTACGGTCGACCGCAAACAGAACGTGCATCGGGTGTTCGAGGCCATGGGCCATGGCGCCCTCGACGTGGTCGATACGCCGGCGCTGGGGGCGGGTGATGCCCGTGAAGCGGCTGCACCCCTGCTGCGCAAGATTCTCAATATCGGCTGGCTGGTCGGCCAGCAGCGAGCCCCGACAGCAAGGCCGGTGGCTACACCGCTGCGCGAGGCTTCCCAACGTCGCGGGCTGGTGGCGATCGGCTCGTCGGCGGGCGGCCCGGCAGCGCTTGAAGTATTGCTCAAGGGCTTGCCGGCCGCGTTTCCGGCGGCCATCGTGCTGGTCCAACATGTGGACCAGGTGTTTGCCGCCGGCATGGCCGAATGGCTCAGCAGCGCAGCAGGCCTGCCGGTGCGCCTGGCCCGTGAAGGCGAACCGCCGCAGCCCGGGCAGGTGTTGCTGGCCGGTACCAACCACCACATTCGGCTGCTACAGAACGGCCAACTGGCCTACACTGCCGAACCTGTCAATGAAATCTACCGGCCCTCGATCGATGTGTTCTTCGAGAGCGTGGCACGTTACTGGAATGGCGATGCGGTGGGTGTGCTGCTTACCGGCATGGGGCGCGACGGCGCCCAAGGCCTGAAACTGATGCGTCAGCAGGGTTTTCTGACCATTGCCCAGGACCAGGCCAGCAGTGCGGTGTACGGCATGCCCAAGGCCGCTGCGGCCATCGATGCCGCCGTGGAAATCCGCCCGCTGGAACGCATCGCCGGGCGCTTGATGGAATTTTTCGCAAAATGACGAAATGTATTGAATCACGCCGCCAGACCGGTCGTGATCGGGTGAACAGGTATGAATGATTTACCGATCGAAGGTTTCGCGACCCCCAACGAAAACTCGGCGATGGTGCTGCTGGTCGATGACCAGGCCATGATCGGCGAAGCGGTGCGGCGTGGCCTGGCCAATGAAGACAACATCGACTTCCACTTCTGCGCCGACCCGCACCAGGCGGTGGCCCAGGCCATGCGCATCAAGCCCACGGTTATCCTCCAGGACCTGATCATGCCTGGCCTGGACGGCTTGACCCTGGTGCGCGAGTACCGTAACAACCCGGCGACCCAGGACATCCCGATCATCGTTCTGTCGACCAAGGAAGACCCGCTGGTCAAGAGCGCGGCCTTTGCCGCCGGTGCCAACGATTACCTGGTCAAGTTGCCCGACACCATCGAGCTGGTGGCGCGTATCCGCTACCACTCGCGCTCGTACCTCACCCTGCTGCAGCGCGACGAGGCCTACCGTGCCCTGCGCGTCAGCCAGCAGCAGTTGCTCGATTCCAACCTGATGCTGCAGCGTCTGATGAACTCCGATGGCCTGACCGGGCTGTCCAACCGCCGCCACTTCGACGAGTACCTGGAGCTGGAATGGCGCCGGGCGATGCGTGAACAACAGCAGTTGTCGTTGCTGATGATCGACGTCGACTACTTCAAGGCCTATAACGACAGCTTTGGTCACCTGGCCGGCGACGAGGCGTTGCGCCAGGTCGCCGAAGCCATTCGGGCTTCGTGTTCGCGGCCCACCGACCTGCCGGCACGTTACGGCGGCGAGGAGTTTGCCCTGGTGTTGCCCAACACCTCGCCTGGCGGGGCACGCCTGGTGGCCGAGAAGCTGCGCCAGACCGTATTGGGGCTGGGCATCCCGCATACCGCGCCAGTGGCCGACTCGTACCTGACCGTGAGCATTGGCCTGGCCACCCAGACCCCGGCCGTCGGCAGCCATTGCCGGCAGTTGATTTCTGCGGCGGACAAAGGCCTGTACCTGGCCAAGAATGGCGGCCGTAACCAGGTCGGCATCGCCTGACATGGGTTTTTTGTTGGTTTTTTCGCGGCTGTTGACTGCCCGGCGGGTCTGCCGCCGTGCGGCGGACTCGGTTATACTCGCGGGCTTTTCACCGAATTCGCACGAGTAGCCAGCCCATGGAAATCCAACCGATCCTGAACACCATCAAGGACCTCACCGAGCGTTCCCAGTCAATTCGGGGGTATCTTTGACTACGATCACAAGCATGACCGCCTGATCGAAGTCAACCGCGAGCTGGAAGACCCCAACGTCTGGAACAAGCCCGAGTACGCCCAGGCCCTGGGCCGTGAGCGTGCCATGCTGGCCCAGGTCGTCGAGACCCTGGACAAGCTGTCCAACGGCCTGGGCGACTGCCAGGACCTGCTCGACATGGCCGTCGAGGAAAATGACGAAGGCGCCGTCAGCGACGTCGTGACCGAGCTGGAAGGCCTGGAAGAAAACCTGGCCCAGCTTGAGTTCCGTCGCATGTTCAGCGGCGAGATGGACATGAACAACGCCTACCTGGACATCCAGGCCGGTTCCGGTGGTACCGAAGCGCAGGACTGGGCCAACATCCTGCTGCGCATGTACCTGCGCTGGGCTGACAAGCGTGGTTTCGACGCCACCATCATCGAGCTGTCCGAAGGCGAAGTGGCCGGCATCAAGGGCGCCACTGTGCACATCAAGGGTGAATACGCCTTCGGCTGGCTGCGTACCGAGATTGGCGTGCACCGCCTGGTGCGCAAGAGCCCGTTCGACTCCGGTGCCCGTCGTCACACCTCGTTCTCGGCAGTGTTCGTGTCGCCCGAAATCGACGACAAGGTCGAGATCGAGATCAACCCGTCCGACCTGCGCATCGACACCTACCGCTCCTCCGGTGCCGGTGGTCAGCACGTGAACACCACCGACTCGGCCGTCCGTATCACCCACGTGCCGACCAACACCGTGGTGGCCTGCCAGAACGAACGTTCCCAGCACGCCAACAAGGACACCGCCATGAAAATGCTGCGGGCCAAGTTGTACGAGCTGGAAATGCAGAAGCGCAACGCCGCCTCGCAGGCGCTGGAAGACAGCAAGTCGGACATCGGCTGGGGCCACCAGATCCGCTCGTACGTGCTGGATGACTCGCGCATCAAGGACTTGCGTACCGGCGTCGAGCGCAGCGATTGCCAGAAGGTGCTGGACGGCGACCTCGACCAGTACCTGGAAGCGAGCCTCAAGCAAGGGCTGTAAGCCGCACACCACTGCCGCGATACCTGGCTACCCGCCGGTATCGCGTGCCCTGCCCGAAAAGGGCAACGAATACCTGATGGAAAGAATGACGACATGAGCGACCTCAAGACCGAATCGCAAGACCTGCAACAGGAAGAAAACGCCCTGATCGCCCTGCGCAAGGAAAAACTTGCCGCCGAGCGTGCCAAGGGCAACGCCTTCCCCAACGACTTCCGTCGCGACAGCTACTGCAACGACCTGCAGAAGCAGTACGCGGACAAGACCAAGGAAGAGCTGGAAGCAGCCGCGATCCCGGTCAAGGTAGCCGGCCGTATCATGCTCAACCGTGGCTCGTTCATGGTGATCCAGGACATGACCGGTCGTATCCAGGTCTACGTCAACCGCAAAACCCTGCCAGAAGAAACCCTGGCCGCCGTCAAAACCTGGGACCTGGGCGACATCATCAGCGCCGAAGGCACCCTGGCCCGCTCCGGCAAGGGCGACCTGTACGTCGAAATGACCAACGTGCGCCTGCTGACCAAGTCGCTGCGCCCGCTGCCCGACAAGCACCACGGCCTGACCGACACCGAACAGCGCTACCGCCAGCGTTACGTCGACCTGATGGTCAACGAAGAAACCCGCCACACCTTCCGTGTGCGTTCGCAGGTGATCTCGCACATCCGCAAGTTCCTCATCGAGCGTGACTTCCTCGAAGTGGAAACGCCGATGCTGCAGACCATCCCGGGTGGTGCCGCGGCCAAGCCGTTCGAAACCCACCACAACGCCCTGGACATGGCCATGTTCCTGCGTATCGCGCCGGAGCTGTACCTCAAGCGCCTGGTCGTGGGTGGCTTCGAGAAGGTGTTCGAGATCAACCGCAACTTCCGTAACGAAGGCGTCTCGACCCGTCACAACCCAGAATTCACCATGCTCGAGTTCTACCAGGCCTACGCTGACTACCGCGACAACATGGACCTCACCGAGGAACTGTTCCGCGAGCTGGCGCTGCTGGTGCTGGGCAGCACCGACGTGCCGTACGGCGACAAGGTGTTCCACTTCGGCGAACCGTTCGCCCGCCTGTCGGTGTTCGACTCGATCCTCAAGTACAACCCGGAGCTGACCGCTGCCGACCTGCAGGACGTCGACCGCGCCCGCGACATCGCCAAGAAGGCCGGTGCCAAGGTGCTGGGCCACGAAGGCCTGGGCAAGCTGCAGGTGATGATTTTCGAAGAGCTGGTCGAGCACAAGCTGGAGCAGCCGCACTTCATTACCGAGTACCCGTTCGAAGTGTCGCCGCTGGCCCGCCGTAACGACGACAACCCGGCCGTTACCGACCGCTTCGAGCTGTTCATCGGTGGCCGCGAAATCGCCAACGCCTACTCCGAGCTCAACGATGCCGAAGACCAGGCCGAGCGCTTCCTGGCCCAGGTGGCCGAGAAGGACGCCGGTGACGACGAAGCCATGCACTACGACGCCGACTTCGTGCGTGCCCTGGAGTACGGCATGCCGCCGACCGCCGGTGAAGGCATCGGCATCGACCGCCTGGTGATGCTGCTGACCAACTCGCCGTCGATCCGCGACGTGATCCTGTTCCCGCACATGCGTCCGCAGGCCTGAGTGATGTGAACGAGCCGCCTTTCGAGGCGGCTTTTCTTTGCGAGCGGCAAGCTGCAAGCGGCAAGCTACAAGAAAGGGCAGACCGCGCTCCGCTTTTTCTTGTAGCTTGCCGCTTGCCACTTGCCGCTCTTCATATTTGAGGTACCCCCGTGACACCCGCCATGCCTGACCAGGGCGCCGCCGGCATTGCCACCGCCGTCGCCGAAAGCGTGCAATACCAAGGCCGCAAGACTGCCCGCCAAGGCAGCGAGCAGCGCCGCCAGCTGATCCTCGACGCCGCCATGCGCATCGTCGTGCGCGATGGTGTGCGCGGTGTGCGCCACCGTGCCGTGGCCGCTGAGGCCGGTGTGCCGCTGTCGGCCACCACCTACTACTTCAAGGACATCGAAGACCTGCTCACCGACACCTTCGCCCAGTACGTCGAGCGCAGCGCGGCCTACATGGCCAAGCTGTGGGCCAACACCGAGGTCGTGTTGCGCCAGTTGCTGGCCCAGGGTGACGGCAGCCCGCAGGCACGGGCGCGGCTGGCTGACGATGTGGCCCGCATGACGGCCGACTATGTACAGCGGCAACTGTTGACCCGGCGCGACTTCCTGATGGCCGAACAGGCCTTCCGTCAGGAGGCATTGCTGTGCCCACGCCTGGCCGAGCTGGTGCGTGCCCATGAGCAGATCCTGTTGCACGGTACCCGGCAATTGCTGCAAGTGGTGGGTTCGCGGCAACCGGAACAGGACGCCCAAATGTTGACGGCGATTATCGAGCAGATGGAATATCAGGGCCTGCTCAAGGATGCGAATGCGCAAGCCGATGGGCAGATGCTCGCTATGCTTACCCGATACCTGCAGCTGGTGCTGGCATCGGCCTGAGCCGAGACCGACTTTTCAAGGAGAACCTGATGAAAGCCTGGCGTGTGGTGCTGTTGACTTTGTCATTCCTGCTGCTGGGCGGTTGTCTGGTGACCTTCCATGAGCCGTTGCCGAGTAACCAGGCGGCGCCCAAGGCCCTGTTGGGCAAGTGGAGCAGCAAGGACGCCTGGGGCGAGCCGTTGAAGCTGACCATCAGCCGCAGCGGTGCAGATGCCTACAAGGCAGTGGCCACGGCCAAGGGCAAGAAGCCCGAGGAATATGTATTCACCGTCTCCCGCCACGGCAACCGCTGGTACCTGTCGGCCGGCGTGCCCAAGCGCCTGGGTGGCAATTTCCTGATTGGCGGTTTCGATATCGTCGATGGCAAGGAACTGGTGGTGTACAACCTGGACGTCGAGCAGGTGCAGCAGGCGGTGGACAAGAAGGAACTGACCGGGCGTGGCACCGAGGTGCCGGAAGACAACGGCGACGGCGTGCTGATCGACAGCCCGGCTGCGCGGGTGCTGGCCTATCTGGATGACCCGGCCAACTCCGACCTGTTCGTTGAAGTGGCGCGGTTCCAGCGTTCCGGCAAGTAGTTACCTGTACCGGCCCTTTGTTTCAGTAAGGAGTCCCTAGTGGACGAATACCAGCAAACCATCCGCGCCTTGTCCGACCGCATCGTTGCGGCCCAGACCCCGATCCGGGTACTGGACGCGGTGAAGTGGGACGACAACATTCGCCAAGGCTTCCTCAAGGCCAAGGGCAAGGAGCCGCCGGCCGTCGACCGCGCTTATTACCAGTCGCGCCCGCTGGCGTTCGACTCCGGCGCGGTCAAGGCCGAGTTCCAGGCCATCGAGCGCGACATCATCCGCCAGCTTGGCCAGTTCAACCCGGTCGGGCAGATCATGAAGCGCATGTGCCGCGAATACCGCATGGTGGTGCGCATGCTCGAAGCGCGTGGCACCGAGGACTTCGGCCTCATCTCTCAGGAACTGTACGGCGCCGCCTCCGATGCCTTCCACGCCGGTGACCCGACCTTGGCCGACCTCGGCCTCATGCTCTCGGATTACCTGAACAACATCGATGGCCGTGGCGATCTCAAGGACGAACCGAAAAACCTCACCGCCAAGGAGGCCGTAGATATCCTCCAGCGCCGGCTGAACAAGGTGTTCGGTGAAGCCGAGGAGACCATTCGGGTATTCGAATCTGACGGGATCGTGGCCGATGCCGCCGCTGGCGCCGACTACATCAAGGTGCGCGCCGATGCCATGTTCAACAGCCGCGATGTACGTGCCCTGGAAGTGCACGAAGGGCTGGTCCATGTGGGCACCACGCTCAACGGCCTGAACCAGCCGATCTGCACCTTCCTGGCCAAGGGCCCGCCCTCGTCGACGGTAACCCAGGAAGGCCTGGCGATTCTCATGGAGGTCATCGCCTTCGCTTCCTACCCCAGCCGCCTGCGCAAGCTCACCAACCGCACCCGCGCTATTCACATGGTCGAGGAGGGTGCCGATTTCCTTCAGGTGTTCAATTTCTTCCGCGAGCAAGGCTTCGAGATGGCGCAGAGCTACAGCAACGCCAGCCGGGTGTTCCGCGGCTCGGTGCCCAATGGCCTGCCATTCACCAAGGACTTGTCCTACCTCAAGGGCTTCATCATGGTTTACAACTACATTCAGTTGGCCGTGAAGAAGGGCAAGCTCGAACAGATCCCGTTGCTGTTCTGTGGCAAGACCACGCTGGAGGACATGCGTACCTTGCGCCAGCTGGTGGAGGAGGGGCTGGTCGAGCCGCCCAAGTACCTGCCCGAACAGTTCCGCGACCTTAACGCACTGTCGGCCTGGATGTGCTTCTCCAACTTCCTCAACCACCTGAGCCTGGACCGTATTGAAGCCGACTACGCGAACATTCTCTGAGTGCTGCCGCCTGCTGGTGCTTGGCCTGGTCCTGCTGGGCCTTGGCGGCTGCAGCAGCCTGCTGTTCTATCCCGAGCGTGGCCAGGCATTCACCCCCGAACGGGCCAAACTCGACTACCGCGATGTCACCCTTGTCACGTCGGACGGCCTGCGCCTGCACGGCTGGTGGTTGCCGGCCAAGGCGGGTGTCGAGGTGAAGGGGACGGTACTGCATTTGCACGGCAACGGCGGCAACCTGCCCGGGCACCTGGGGGGGAGCTATTGGCTGCCGGAGCAAGGCTACCAGGTGCTGATGATCGATTACCGCGGCTATGGCCTGTCGCAGGGCACGCCGACCCTGCCTGAGGTGTATGAAGACATCGCGGCGGCCATGGCCTGGCTGGACCAGGCACCCGAGGTCAAGGGCAAGCCGTTGGTGCTGCTGGGGCAAAGCCTTGGCGGCGCCATGGCAATCCACTACCTGGCGGCCCACCCCGAGCAGCGCCAGCGCTTCAGCGCCCTGGTTTTCGATGGCGTACCGGCCAGTTACCGTGGGGTAGGGCGCTATGCCCTCAGCACGTCATGGATGACCTGGCCGTTGCAGGTGCCGCTGTCGTGGCTGGTGCCGGACGGTGACAGTGCAATCCGTTCGATCGAGCAGTTGAGCAGCCCGCCCAAGCTGTTCTTCCACAGCATCGACGACAACCTGGTGCCGATGGACAACGGCATTCGCCTGTACCAGCACGCGCCGCCCCCACGGGTACTGCAACTGACCCGAGGCGGCCATGTGCAGACCTTCGCCGACCCTACCTGGCGCCAGGTGATGCTGCGTTTCCTCGAAGACCCCAGCCATTTCAACGGCCTTCGGCGCTTGGCCGAAGTGCCCAATTACCCTGACGAGAAGAACAAGCAATGAGTGAAGAACGCAATGCCATCCCGCTGATCCTGACCGGCGTCGGCAGCATCATCGTGACGGTGGGGGCCTTGTGGTACTACGGTTACCTGCATTTCGCCAAACCCGAGGATGCCCTGTTGTTGCAGGACTTCACCATGCTCAAGACCATCCCGGGCGAGGACTACAAGGTTTCGCTGGACCCGGCGCCGCAAGTGGCCCAGTGCGTCGATGGCGTGCTGGTGCTGTTCGACACCCAGCAGAAAGGCCTGACCGGCGTGCTGGTGGACAACCGCAAGCGTGCCGTGCGCTGCATGGGCGAGGAAACCCCGCAGCAGGTGCAGTAATCCGGCCTCTTTACAGCCTGTGCCGGCCCTTTCGCGGGCAAGCCCGCTCCCACAGGGATTGCGCAAAGCTCGAAACTGGCTCCGTACCTGTGGGAGATTCTATGGTTTTCAGCAAGCTGTTTTGGCTCCTTTGGTGATGTATTCGTCCTGATTTTTCATCAGGGCGAATGCCACCCGTGCGAGCTTCCTGGCGAGGATTACCAATGCTTGGGTCGTTGCCTTTCCATTGTTCCGATGCCGCTCATAGTCCCCTTTCCAAACGGGTGACTTGCTGGCGGCCATCGCTGCGTTATGCAACAAACGACGGATTTCTGAGCAACCGCGCTTAGTGAGGCGACGTTGCCCACTTTTCTGCCCAGAGTCACTGACTCGTAGATCCATTCCCAAGAATGCGATGTACGCGTCACTGCTCTTGAACTCACCCCTCATAAAAGCCATTACCAGCGCTGTGGCGGTTAGAAAACCAATACCCTCTACTGCCTGGCAGCGAGCGACTTGCTCGTGCAATCCAGCTTCTCGCAGCACTTCCTTAATCTTCTTTTGGATCAACAGCTCCAGCCGATCTATCGATTTCACGAAGGTACTGAACGCAGCCTTCAAGAGGCCTTCATTAGCCCAGCTCTGAGTCATTGCAGTGCGAGCACTTACCAAGGCTGCTCTGCGACGAAGCAGGCTCTGAAGCTTGCCGTAGACAGCGGGAGGCGGGCTCCAGGGACGAAGATCCTCCCCTTCGTTTCTCAGAAATCGGGACAGCAACCGAGCATCGGAAGGGTCGGTTTTAACCCGTCCTCCAACACTTTTCCGGTAGTTACTCAGTTGGAAACCATCGATGACATAAACCTCGAAACCCAAGCTATGGGCCAGCTCAACCAAGTCCAGGTGATAAACATTGGTCGCCTCAACCGCGATAGCGGTGTTCAGCGGTTGCTGCTTCAACCATTTTTTGATTTCGGGTTTGGAATTTTTCAGTCTGACGATCTCATCACGGTCATCGTGATGGATAACCAGCTCAGCTTTTGCGACATCCGCACCCACAATCAGCTTGCCTACCTGCATTGCCATGGGCGACTCCTCACGCTATGGTTTTTCGGCTTGAAGGGGTTTCACCAAGAGGCGCTGGCTTGCTTCTATCGTCGCTTGTAAACGATGCATTCTTTATCGGCGCTTTGGTGGAAGGGGTGGGGCGATGTCTCCCACGGTCTGTACTGATGCGAGCAGTCAGAATCGGGCATTTAGTCCCACCACCCCTTCAAGTCTAACCATACAAGCGGGCTTGCCCGCGAAAGGGCCAGTACAGGTAATCAAACTGGGTCTGCCATATACCATCGAGCTTTTGAAATTCCTTCCTTGCCCGCACATCAAATTCAAGGTCGGAGCTTTTTGCTTCCTTCGGCTTCGGCGATGAGTTCATCGATATCCACTCTGACAGTGGGCCCACCACGCCGCTGGCGAACAAGTTCAGCCAGCTGCAAGTCGTCGATCAGCTCCATCATTGCTTCGTAGCGTTCGGGCGGAACTGCATAGAATGCGGGCTCGTTCCGATTGAGGATGACCACCGTTTCACCAGCAGCTTCGCGGATAGTGCCCATGGGGTCTTTCTTCAGGTCTGTGATGGATGCTGCCAGATCGGCAAGAACAGGGTAGGTCATAGTTGTATCAACCCATGAGTGTGGTTGGCGATGCTGGAAATTCTAGTGCTTCATAAAGTGCTTTTAAAGGTGCTTTTGTCGATTGAAAAGATAAAAAAACCCCGCCACGAGGGCGGGGTCGGGGTTGGCCAGCCTTACTGCTGAACCTGGCTCACCGTACGCGGTGCCACCGGCTGGTTGTCGTTGGAGATGGTCACCTCCACCCGGCGGTTCTGCGCCCGGCCCGAGTTGCTGCCGTTGTCCGCTACCGGGTACTCCTTACCGTAACCCTGGGCGACGATGCGCGCAGGGTCTACGCCGGCACGCACCAGCGCCATGCGCACGGAACCCGCGCGGCGTTCGGACAGGCTCTGGTTGTAGTTGGCCGAGCCGACGCTGTCGGTGTAGCCCTCGACAATCACCTTGCGCTCAGGGTTTTCCTGAAGGAACTGGGCCAGCTTGGTGATGTTCGGGTAGGCGTTGCTCTTGAGTTCGGCCTTGTTGAAGTCGAACAGCACGTCACCGAAGGTGACCAGCGTACCGCGGTCGGTCTGCTTGGCGTTGAGGCTGTCCTGCAGCTTGGCGATCTGTGCGTCGCGGGCGTCCAGCTTGGCCTGGGCGCGTTGCGCAGCGGCGTTTTTCAGCTCGCCTTCGGCGGTACGCAGGGCGATGGTCTGCTTGGCTACTTCGACACGCTGGTTGGTCAGGTAGGCGAGCTGGTCGACCTTCTTCTGGTCTTCCCGGTCCATGTAGGCCTTGTCGGCCTTGTTCAGCCAGTCCTGGGCGTCCTTGGTCTCCAGCGCCGCCACCTTGCTCGATTGCGGGTCGCTCTGCAGCGAGGAGAAGTTGGTGCGGGCCGCTTCCAGGTTGGCGTTAGGGTCGTGCGAGCAGGCAGCAAGGCCGACGCTCAGGGCCAGCAGGGCGGGAATCATGACGTAATTGCGCATAGTGTTCATCCTTTGATCGTGTGCGAAGGCTAAGGTTGGCGGGGCAGGGCTCACTGAGCGCTGCGCAGGCCTTCCTCACGTACGTCCTGGACACCCTGGCGGGCGTCCTGCACGGCCTTCTGGGCCTTGGCCGCCTGGGCCTTGCGTTCGGCGAGGCGTGCGTCCCACTCGGCTTGCTGGGCCAGCAGTTTGGCTTCGTCATACTTTTTGTCGTGCATGGCGATTTCGGCCTGCTTGAACTTGTCCTGGGCCGCTTTCATCTCAACGGCGGCGAACTCGGTACCGCCAGCGCTGACGGCGGCGTTCACGGCGGACTGGGTAACGGCATACTGCTCGGTAGGCGGGTTGCCCGCACAGCCGGCCAGGACCAGGCTACTGCCCAGGGCCAGCGCGGCCAGCTTGAACCCGCGCACGTGAGTGGATGACAGTTTGCTAGTGCGGGTTTTCATGGTGGTCAGCTCCATTGGATCACTCCTGATTACGACGATGTCCGTAGCAGTCCATCGCTCATTCCCTGACAAATCCCTGCGCTTCAGCTGAACGGTGCACAAGGGCAGGTGTGCAGGGTTTTAGCGTGATGGCTATTGGCTCCGACTCGATCGTTTTTCGAATGGTTCAGAAAAAAGTGATCCGCACGAGCAATTATTTCTGACTGACTGGTCAGTGAGGATTTTCTTGAGCTTTCGCGGGCGGGAGCGGTATTCCGGGCCTCGAGCAGGCCCGGAACGGTGGCGCGGGGGTTATTTGTCGCTGTCGGCAGCGGTGTTGCTCAGGCTGTGCAGGTGCTGGCGCGAGAGCGACAGAAAGCGTGGGGTAGGCCCTACATCTTCGTACAGCGGGTCGCCTTCTTCATCGGTGGCGATGACCTGACGGCCCTGCACATAGGGGAAGCTGGCCTCCACCTCTTCAAGGGCGGCGGCTACCAGTTCGCCGAGCAATTCCTCGGCGGTACGCTTGGGGTACATGTCGATCAGCGCGGCCAGACGCGCCTCTGACTCCAGGTCAAGGTGCAGGACATGGCCCGTGCGGCTGAGGGTGCCGGCGGCATTCTGTTCCCAGTGCTGGGCGAGTTCACGGATTTTCATGATGACCTCTGGTTACGCCTGCTAAGGCTGCATGGCATGGGAGTGCTATGCCTTTACTTTAGTTTGCTTTGTCCGATCACGGCTTGCCATTGCCGCCAGCCTGGGGGCACTCTTCGGGAGAGCTGTGTACAGGAGTGCGCCAGAGCCGCGCCAAAGAGAGGGCCAATGACCGATATCGATGTGCGTTTGCGTGAAGATGTCCATGTGTTGGGTGAGCTGCTCGGCGAAACCATTCGCCAGCAGCATGGCGATGCGTTCCTGCAGAAGATCGAGGACATCCGCCACAGTGCCAAGGCCGACCGGCGTGGCCCCGGCGAGCAACTGAGCTCGACCCTGGCGGACCTGGCCGAAGAAGACCTGCTGCCCGTGGCCAGGGCCTTCAATCAGTTCCTCAACCTGGCCAACATGGCCGAGCAGTACCAGTTGATCCGCCGTCGCGACGCCGACCAGCCCGAACCCTTCGAGGCCCGTGTGCTGCCCGAGTTGCTGGCACGCCTGAAGCAGGCCGGGCACAGCAACGATGCCCTGGCCCGGCAACTGGCCAAGCTCGACATCCAGCTGGTGCTCACCGCGCACCCCACCGAAGTGGCCCGCCGCACCCTGATTCAGAAGTACGACGCCATCGCCGGCCAGCTGGCTGCCCAGGACCACCGCGACCTGACCCCGGCCGAACGCCAGCAGGTACGCGAACGCCTGCGCCGGCTGATTGCCGAGGCCTGGCACACCGAAGAAATCCGCCGCACCCGCCCCACACCGGTAGACGAAGCCAAGTGGGGCTTTGCAGTGATCGAGCATTCGCTCTGGCACGCCATCCCCAGCCACCTGCGCAAGGTCGACAAGGCGCTGCTGGAGGCCACCGGCCTGCGCCTGCCGCTTGAAGCCGCGCCAATCCGCTTTGCCTCGTGGATGGGCGGCGACCGTGACGGCAACCCCAACGTGACTGCCGCCGTCACCCGCGAAGTGTTGCTGCTGGCCCGCTGGATGGCCGCCGACCTGTTCCTGCGTGACATCGATGCACTGGCTGCGGAGCTGTCCATGCAGCAGGCCAACGAGGCCCTGCGCGAACGGGTTGGCGACAGTGTCGAGCCCTACCGCGCCGTGCTCAAACAGTTGCGCGACCGGCTGCGGGCGACGCGTGCCTGGGCGCAGTCGGCATTGACCAGCAGCCAACCGGCCAGCGCCGACGTGCTGGTGGATAACCGCGACCTGATCGCACCGCTGGAGCTGTGCTACCAGTCGCTGCACGAATGCGGCATGGGCGTGATCGCCGAAGGCCCGCTGCTGGACTGCCTGCGCCGCGCCGTCACCTTTGGCCTGTTCCTGGGCCGCCTGGATGTGCGCCAGGACGCTGCCCGCCACCGCGACGCACTGACCGAGATTACCGACTACCTGGGCCTGGGGCGCTATGCCGACTGGGATGAAGAGCAGCGCATCGAATTCCTCCAGGCCGAGCTGAGGAACCGTCGGCCCCTGCTACCTGCGCATTTCAAGCCGCAAGCGGATACCGCCGAAGTGCTGGCAACCTGCCGCGAAGTGGCCGCCGCGCCGGCTGCCTCCCTGGGCTCCTACGTCATTTCCATGGCCGGTGCCGCTTCGGATGTGCTGGCGGTGCAACTGCTGCTCAAGGAAGCCGGCCTTACCCGCCCCATGCGCGTGGTACCGCTGTTCGAAACCCTGGCCGACCTGGACAACGCTGGCCCCGTGATGCAGCGACTGCTCGGCCTGCCAGGCTACCGCGCCGGGCTGCGCGGCCCGCAGGAAGTGATGATTGGCTACTCCGACTCGGCCAAGGACGCCGGCACCACGGCGGCGGCCTGGGCGCAGTACCGGGCTCAGGAAAACCTGGTGCGTATTTGTGCCGAACATCAGGTTGAACTGCTGCTGTTCCACGGCCGTGGCGGCACGGTAGGGCGCGGCGGTGGCCCCGCCCACGCGGCGATTCTGTCGCAACCGCCGGGATCGGTGGCGGGGCGTTTCCGCACCACCGAACAGGGCGAAATGATCCGCTTCAAGTTCGGCTTGCCGGGTATTGCCGAGCAAAACCTCAACCTGTACCTGGCTGCCGTGCTCGAAGCCACGCTGTTGCCACCACCGCCCCCGCAGCCGGCCTGGCGTGAGGTGATGGACCAGTTGGCTGCCGATGGCGTCAAGGCCTACCGCAGCGTGGTGCGGGACAACCCCGATTTTGTCGAATACTTCCGTCAGTCGACACCGGAACAGGAGTTGGGGCGCCTGCCACTGGGCAGCCGCCCGGCCAAGCGCCGTGCTGGAGGCATCGAAAGCCTGCGGGCCATCCCGTGGATTTTCGGCTGGACCCAGACGCGCCTGATGCTGCCGGCCTGGCTGGGCTGGGAAACGGCGCTGAGCAACGCACTGGCCCGTGGCCAGGGCGAGCTGCTGGCGCAGATGCGTGAACAGTGGCCGTTCTTCCGCACCCGTATCGACATGCTGGAGATGGTGCTGGCCAAGGCCGATGCGCAAATTGCCGAGGCCTACGACGAACGTCTAGTGCAACCGCACTTGCTTCCTTTAGGTGCACACCTGCGCGACCTATTGTCGCAGTCCTGCCAAGTGGTACTGGGCCTGACCGGGCAGCCGGTGCTACTGGCGCACAGCCCCGAAACGCTGGAATTCATCAGCCTGCGCAACACCTACCTGGACCCGCTGCACCGCCTGCAGGCCGAGTTGCTGGCCCGCTCGCGCAGCCGCGAAGCCGCTCTGGACAGCCCGTTGGAGCAGGCCTTGCTGGTGACCGTGGCGGGTATTGCCGCCGGGCTGCGCAACACCGGCTGAGGGCGCGTGCGGGCTGCCCTGAATGTGTGCCGTGCAGACCCTGCATGGGTAAGGGGAGGGTGGTTGCGCCGGGCGCAACCACCTGCCAGGTCAGCCGCAAGTGGCGCATTCCTGCAACTTTGGGACGCTTGTCTGGCTGCCGGGCGCTGTGTATCTTGAGCAGCCTTCTGACCGATTTTGGGTCATACCCGATTTTCCGGACTTGGCCCTGGTTGCCGAATCCATTGAATTTCATAAAAAAATTTGAGGAGCACAAGATGCGCGTAATTCTGCTGGGAGCTCCCGGGGCCGGTAAAGGTACTCAGGCAAAGTTCATCACCGAAAAGTTCGGTATTCCACAGATCTCCACCGGTGACATGCTGCGTGCCGCTGTCAAGGCCGGCACCCCGCTGGGCCTGGAGCTGAAGAAAGTCATGGATGCCGGCCAGCTGGTCTCCGACGAGCTGATCATCAGCCTGGTCAAGGAGCGCATCGCTCAGCCTGATTGCGCCAACGGCTGCCTGTTCGACGGCTTCCCACGCACCATCCCGCAAGCCGAAGCCATGGTCGCTGCCGGTGTCGACATCGACGCCGTGGTCGAAATTGCCGTGGACGACGAAGAAATCGTTGGCCGCATGGCGGGCCGCCGTGTGCACTTGGCCTCGGGCCGCACCTACCACATTCAGTACAACCCGCCGAAAGTGGAAGGCAAGGACGACGAGACTGGCGAAGACCTGATCCAGCGCGACGACGACAAGGAAGAAACCGTTCGCCATCGCCTGTCGGTCTACCACAGCCAGACCAAGCCGCTGGTGGACTTCTACCAGAAGCTGTCGGCCGCCAACGCCGGCAAGCCGAAGTACAGCCACATCGAAGGTGTCGGCTCGGTTGAAGCCATCACCGCCAAGGTCCTGGCAGCCCTGAGCTGATCCAGCGCCTGACACCCATCGACAACGGCCCGCTAGCGGGCCGTTGTCGTTTATACTGCCGCTCTTTTCCCTGCTCCTGGATACCCGTTCGATGACCACCCTGCTGGCCCTGGATACCGCCACCGAAGCCTGTTCCGTCGCGCTGCTGCATGATGGCAAGGTAACCAGCCATTACGAGGTGATCCCACGTCAGCACGCGCAGAAGCTGCTGCCGATGATCAAGCAGCTGCTGGCCGAGTCGGGCGTTGCGCTGAATCAACTGGATGCCATCGCCTTTGGCCGCGGCCCGGGCGCCTTCACCGGCGTGCGCATTGCCATTGGCGTGGTGCAGGGCCTGGCCTTCGCCCTGGAGCGCCCGGTGCTGCCGGTTTCCAACCTGGCCGCGCTGGCCCAGGGCGCATTGCGCGAGCAGGGCGTGCAACAGGTGGCAGCCGCCATCGATGCACGCATGGAGGAAGTGTACTGGGGTTGTTACCAGGCCACAGCCGGCGAAATGCGCCTGGTCGGCCGTGAGGCAGTATTGCCGCCCGAGCAGGTGGCACTGCCCGAAGGGAGTCATGGCGAGTGGTATGGCGCCGGCACCGGTTGGGGCTATGCCGAGCGCCTGGCGGTGCAGGTGGCTGCCAGCAATGCCAGTGCCTTGCCCAACGCTCTGGACGTGCTCAGCCTGGCCAGCTTCGCCTGGGCCCGTGGCGAAGCGATCGGCGCCGAGCAGGCGCAACCGGTTTACCTGCGCGATAATGTAGCTACGCCAAAGAAGCACTGAATGCTGTTCGTCGGTAATCGACGGTAACCCCCAAACCTTCTGCGCGATCTGTGGTCCAGTTATCACTTAAGCATTAGCGACGGAACACTGATGCTGCTAAATTGCCATCATTGGTCCTGAGTATTCATGCCATGCGTATCGACGGTTTCTCATCGCAGTCCTACCCGATCAAGCGCGCGCCGCGCAAGGCAGCGGTGCGTGACGAGGCCATCGATGACGCCGAGGTGATCGAAGAGAACACCGCGGCGCCGCAGGAAACCACCGCCCGCCGCCGCAGCGGTGGCTTGCCCGCCCGCCAGCAGGACATGATCTTCCCCCGCGCCCGTGACCGCCGCACAGCCACCGCACTGGCCAGTTACCTGAATACTGCCGGTTTCACCGATTGGGACATGGAAGTACTGGGGCTCGACCTGTACATTTGATGGATGAGTCCATCACCACTGCCTTATTTTCTCGGTTGCCCGTCGTGGAGTGAAAACGCCTGGCGTGACTACCTGTACCCCGCCGACGCCAACAGCAATGAAATGCTTGGCCTTTACAGCCAGGTGTTCAACGCCGTCGAGGGCAACACCACCTTCTACGCACGCCCCGCCCCCGGCACCATTGCCCGCTGGGCGCAGGTGATGCCTGAGCACTTTCGTTTCACCGCCAAGTTTCCTCGTGACATCAGCCACGAGGGTGACCTGCGTGATCAGCTTGAGCCTGCCTTCGATTTCACACGCCTGATGGCCCCGCTGGGCCAGCGCGTATCGCCGTACTGGTTGCAATTACCAGCTCTGTTCGGCCCGGCACGGCTGGGCGAGCTTTGCCACTTCCTTGATGAAATCGGCGTGCCGGTGGCGGTGGAGGTGCGCAACCAGGCCTTTTTTGCCAAGGGTGACGAAGAGCGCCTGCTCAACCGCCTGCTGCACGAGCGCGGTGTGGAGCGTATCTGCCTCGACCCGCGTGCGTTGTTCAGTTGCACTTCACGCGATGCTGCCGTGCTGCACGCGCAGTCCAAGAAGCCCAAGGTGCCACCACGCCCTGCAGCCTTCAGCCAGCACCCGCAGGTGCGCTTCATTGGCCACCCGGAGCTGGAGGCTAATGAGGCCTTCCTTACCCCCTGGGTAGAAAAGGTCGCCGCCTGGATCGAAGAGGGCCGCAGCCCTTACATTTTCCTTCACACTTCGGACAATCGTCTGGCCGCAGCCCTGGCCCAGCGGTTCCATCAACGCCTGATGGCACGCCTGCCGGGCCTCGCTTCTTTGCCTGAATTGCCGCGCGCGCCCGAGGTCGAACAACTGGGACTACTCTGACCTTTCCCTCACTGCCGGAGGTTGATTCATGGATGTGCAAACCCTGCGAGCCGAAGCCTTCAAGGCACTGCATGAACGAAATGGCGCGTTCGTCATCCCCAACCCGTGGGATGCCGGCTCCGCCAAGTTGTTGGCCAGCCTGGGCTTCGAGGCGCTGGCCACGACCAGTGCCGGCCTGGCCTTCAGCCTGGGCCGCCCGGATGCCGAAGGTGCCTTGAACCTGGAGGACACCCTGGACAATGCCGGGGAGATTGTCGATGCGACCCCCTTGCCAGTAGCTGCCGACCTGGAAAACGGCTTTGGTGACCTGCCCGAGGATTGCGCCAGTACCATCCTGCGTGCCGCTGAAGCGGGCTTGGTGGGCGGCTCCATCGAGGATGCCAGTGGCCGCAGCGAATTGCCCATCTATGACATTGGCCTGGCGGTGGAGCGCGTTCGCGCCGCGGTGCAGGCTGCCCGTAGCCTGCCGTTCCCGTTCACCCTGTGCGCCCGGGCAGAAAACCTGCTGCACGGGCGCATGGACCTGGACGACACCATCAAGCGCTTGCAGGCCTACGCCGAAGCCGGCGCCGATGTGCTTTACGCCCCGGGCCTGCGTACCGTCGAGGAAATTCGTGCTGTGGTGCAGGCCGTGGCGCCGCGCCCGGTGAACGTGTTGATGGGCATGGCAGGCGTGCCGCTGAGCGTGAACCAGTTGCAGGACCTGGGCGTGCGCCGCATCAGTGTCGGCTCGTCGCTGGCTCGCGCCGCCTTGGGGGCGTTCCACCGGGCAGCGCTGGAAATTCGCGATGAGGGTACATTCGGCTATGGGGAGCAGGCACTGCCGTTCGCCCAGCTGAACGACCTGTTCCGCCGCTGACTTCAGGCGTGAACGCGCACGTTGTTCAGCACCACCGGGCGCGCCCAGTGGATGTCGAACTCCAGGTCGTTCTGCTGCTTGGCCAGGGTTGTGTCATCAAACGGTTCGGGCGCCGGGTCCAGCAGGTCGGTTTCGAATTCGGCGATGGGCAGGAACAATGAGCGCGGGGTAGGGCCTGGGCCCGGTTCGGCAATCGGCTGGCCCTGGCTCATCACCACGGGGCGCATCCAGCTGTTGCTGATATCGAGCTGACGCTGCTGCTCGATCAGTTCCAGGGCACTGAACGGCTCGGGAGCTGGGGGCAGCAGCTTGGCTTCAAGCTCCGCCTTGGGCAGGAACAGCGGCTCGGGCGGTGCAACCTCGGTGTCTTGTACCGGGCACGCGCGCTGGGCGTCGATCAGCGCCAGTGCCCGGGCGCCGCCGATGGGTTCGCCGCTGTCCTGGTCATACTGCACGAACGACTGGCTGACGCTGTCTACGGGCTCTTCCTGCTGCTCGGCCATGGCCCGGGCAAAAAAGTCCTGCCACAGGTGGCTGACGCCCCCGAGTGCCTGGGTATTGTGCTGACTGTAGTTGCCGACAGGCGACAAGTAGGTCAAGCCGATGGGAAGAGTATCTGACATGGCAGTCGCGCGCGTTGTGCTCTGGCAGAATAGCGGGATATTGCCTGTATCGGCCGTGGCTGCCGATTCATTAAGGCTTGGTTTGATTTTTTAGGTGTGGACGATGGAAGAGCAAGGCACGGGTATCAGGGTCGAGGCGATGTCGACTGAGTATGCGGAACAGGCCAAGGCGTGGGCCGAGCGTCTAAGCCTGCCGCTACAGGACGATAGCGCCGGCTTCGCCGTGCAGGTGGGCGCCGAGGGTTTGCAGATTCAGCAACTGGGCCCGCAGGCACCGGGGCCGGTTCGGGTGGACTTCGTCGAAGGCCAGGCGGCACACCGGCGCCAGTTTGGCGGTGGCAACGGGCAGATGATCGCCAAGGCCGTGGGCATTGCCCAGGGCGTGCGGCCGCAGGTGCTGGATGCCACGGCAGGCTTGGGCAAAGACGCGTTCGTGCTGGCCAGCCTGGGCTGCCAGATGACCCTGATCGAGCGCCAGCCGCTGATTGCCGCATTGCTGGAGGATGGCCTTGCGCGGGCGCGTGTGGATGAAGAAGTGGGGCCGATTGTCGGGCGCATGCGCTTGCTGACCGGCAACGCCATCGAGCGCATGCGCAGCTGGGAAGGGGAGGCGCCGCAGGTGATCTACCTCGACCCGATGTTCCCGCACCGGGACAAGAGCGCCTTGGTGAAAAAGGAAATGCGCGTGTTCCGGCCTTTGGTGGGGGATGACCTGGACGCCCCGGCCCTGCTCGAAGCCGCTCTGGCGCTGGCCAGCCACCGGGTGGTGGTGAAGCGGCCGCGCAAGGCGCCGATCATTGACGGGCCGAAGCCGAGCCATAGCCTGGAGGGTAAGTCGAGCCGGTATGACATTTACCCGAAGAAGGCGCTGAAGGCCTGAGTTGTCCCAATTTGGTCGGCGAGCACAGTCATTGTAGGAGCGGCCTTGTGTCGCGAAAGGGCTGCAAAGCAGCCCCAGGATTTCGGCGTCTACGCAAAAAATGTCGGGGCCGCTTTGCGGCCCTTTCGCGACACAAGGCCGCTCCTACAAAGGGGCGCGTATGCCCTTTCAGGGTTTGAACGCCCGCACAAACACCCCCACCACCTCCCGCACATGCGCCTCGGCCTCATCCCCTTCCAGTGGCCCCGCGCACCCCAGCAGCAGTCGATAATCCGGCGCGCCTTTCACCAGGCAGAAGAAGTGCTCTGCCGCTCGCAGCGGGTCGTCAATGCGCAGCAGCCCGCGTTCATCCGCCCCGCGCAGCAGCGATTCCATCCCCGCCAGCACACGCTTGGGCCCGGCCTCGTAGAAATACTCGCCAAAGCTCGGGTCCAGGCTGCCCTGGGCCATGATCAGGCGGCTGAGCTTGACCGCTTCGTCACTGCTGATCAGTGCCTGGAAACCACGGGCAATCGTCAGCAGCACCTCCTCCACCGGTACACCCTCGGGGTACTCGAACAGCAGGTCAGGCAGCTGGATCTGGCAGGTGGCCATGACCGCCGAGCAAAACAAGGTCTGCTTGTCGGTGAAGTGGCTGTACACGGTGAGCTTTGAAACACCTGCCGCCGCAGCGACCGCATCCATGCTGGTGTTGGCATAGCCAAGGCTGAGAAACAGCGCCTTGGCCGCTTCGAGAATCGCTTCGCGCTTGGCCAGGTCCTTTGGCCGGCCTGGGCCGATGGGTGCGTCGTTGGGCATTGTGGTCTGCATCTGGTTGAAGAGTCGTTCATCTTAACGGGTCAGGCGCCATCCGGCTAAAACCAACCCGCAAAACCTGCTGTTCGCCCGTAGACAGTTGATCGACACTGGTGTCGTCACGCAGGCATCGGATGTGTTGCTTTGTTTTGTAAGATGATGATTTATAACGATTAATTTGTTGGCATGAATCGTGTTGATAGAGCAGTAAGGGCACCTTGCAAGGGTGCCGAGCCTATCGAACAGGAGTCCCCATGCCACGTGAAATTCGTTTGAACGCTTTCGAAATGAACTGTGTCGGCCACCAGTCGCCCGGCCTGTGGCGTCACCCCAAGGACCGCGCCTGGCAGTACAAGGACCTGGACTACTGGACCGACCTGGCCAAGCTGCTGGAGCGCGGCAAGTTCGACGGCATCTTCATCGCCGACGTGATCGGCATCTACGATGTGCTGGGCGGTAATGGCGACGCGGCCATCCGCCAGGCGGCCCAGGTGCCGGTGAATGACCCGCTGGCACTGATCACACCCATGGCGCTGGTCACCGAGCACCTCGGTTTCGGCCTGACGGCCTCGCTCACCTTCGAGCACCCGTACCCGTTCGCCCGTCGGCTATCGACCCTCGACCACCTGACCAAGGGCCGCATCGGCTGGAACATCGTCACCTCTTACCTCGACAGCGGTGCGCGCAACCTGGGGCAGAAGGCGCTGAGCGACCATGACGCCCGCTACGACTACGCCGACGAGTACCTGGAGGTGCTGTACAAGCTGTTCGAAGGCAGCTGGGAAGACGGCGCGGTGGTGCGCGACCGCGAAACCGGCCTGTTCACCGACCCGCGTAAAGTCCACGAGATCCGCCACCACGGCAAACACTTCCAGGTCCCGGGCATCCATCTGTGCGAGCCGTCGCCGCAACGTACACCGGTGCTGTACCAGGCCGGTGCGTCCAGCCGCGGCAAAAATTTCGCTGCCGGCCACGCCGAATGCGTGTTCGTCGCCGCGCCGTCCAAGGTCATCCTGAAAAAGACCGTGGCCGACATTCGCCGCCGCGCCGCCGAGGCCGGGCGCGACCCGCGCAAGGTGCTGATCTTCAACCTGCAGACAGTGATCGTCGACGAGACCGACGCCAAGGCCCAGGCCAAATGGCAGGAGCTGAAAAGCTACGCCAGCTACGAAGGCGCCCTTGCGCTGATTTCCGGCTGGACCGGCATCGACTTCAGCCAGTACCAACCCGACCAGGTGCTGGAGCATATCCACACCAATGCTATCCAGTCGGCTGTGGAGGCGTTTTCCACCGCTGACCCGAACAAGCGCTGGACCGTGCAGGAACTGGCCGACTGGGTCGGCATCGGCGGCTTTGGCCCGCTGATCGTCGGCAGTGCGCAAACCGTAGCGGACGAGTTGCAGGACTGGGTTGAAGAAACCGATGTCGACGGCTTCAACCTGGCCTACGCACTGGCCCACGAAACCTTCCGCGATGTGGTCGAGCTGCTGGTGCCCGAACTGCAGCAACGGGGGGCCTACAAGACCGAATACCGCCCCGGCACCCTGCGCGAGAAGCTGTTCGGTGACGGCCCACGGCTGCCGGCCACGCACCCGGCTGCCGGTTACCGCGACCTGAGCCGCCAACCCACCCCGGCCAGCATTACCGAGCCGGCCTGAGCCGCCAGGGAGCCACGCGATGAATGTGCATGAATTTACCCCGCCGCAGGCTGATGCCGTGGCCGACAGCCACTTGCAGGCCCTGCAGCGCTGGGCCCGGGAGCGCCCAACCCGGGTCGCCCTGCGCCATCGGCGCCTGGGCGTGTGGAAGGCCTGGCGCTGGATCGACGTACAGCGAGAGGTCGAACGCCTGGCCGATGGCTTGAGCCAGCAGGGCTTCGTGGCAGGCGCGCGGCTTGCCTTGAGCGGCGCCTACGAGCCCAGCCTGGTGTTGCTTGCGTTGGCCGCACGGCGCCTGAATGGCCATACCCTGCTGATCCCCGCCAACAGCCGTGGCGAAGACTTGCAACGCCAGCTGCGCCTGGCCCACCCGGGGTTCGCCTTTGTCCAGCGCCGCGAGCAGGTGGCGCAATGGCTGCAAACGGGTTTGCACGCCCAATGGCCGCTGCGCTTGTTCACGCCGCAAGCCGACGCTGTGCTCACAGGCCAATGGCAGGTTCAGCCACTGTCGGCGCTGTTTGTCGGTGCGGCACCCGCAGCGCAGCGTTTGGGTTGGGCACAGGTCACCCGGGACGAGGTGCTCTGGGTCGATGAAGGCAGCGAGTGGCGCGAAGGCCTGACGCATCTGCTCGACCGCTGGCTGGAGCGGGGCGAAGGCCTGGCGTTTCCGGAAACGGCCGAGTCGGCCAGCCGCGATCGTCGCGAAATCGCCCCGACGGCGTTGCTGCTCTCTGCTGAGCGGGTGCAGGTACTGGCCGATGAAATAGAGGCACGGCTGCCGCCTGCTGGCAGTTGGCAACGGCGGCTGTGCGACTGGGTGCAGCAAGATCCGCAACGTGGCCTGCGGCGCTGGCTGAAAACCCGCGTGCGGCAATTGCTCGGCTTCCAGCGCCTGCAACGCATCGATGTGCCCAGCGCCCCTGTTGCCTCGGGCACGGCGCGGCCGGCCTGGCTGCGTGATTACCTGGAGCGTGCGGCATGAGCGCCTTGCTGGAGGTGCGCAATGTGTCGCTGTCGTTCAAGGGCGTCAAGGCGATATCAGACCTGTCATTCAGCGTAAGACGCGGGGAGATCTGCGCCCTGATCGGGCCCAATGGCGCCGGTAAAAGCTCACTGCTGAACATCCTCAACGGCGTCTATCGCGCCGATGCCGGCCAGCTGTTTTTCGCCGAACAGCCGCTGCGCCGCCCGCACCCGCTGACCGCCGCACGGCTGGGTATTGGCCGCACGTTCCAGAACAACGCGTTGTTCAAGAAGATGAGCGTGCTCGACAACCTGCTGACCGGGCTGTCGCGCTTTCAGCGCAGTTTCTTCCTGGAGCAGGCGCTGGGGTTGCCGCGTGCCCGCCGCGAGGCGCGGGCGTTTGCCGAACGCGCCGAGCAGGTGCTGGAGTTTCTGGAATTGCAGGCCTGGCGCGAGGTGGCCGTTGGCAGCCTGCCATACGGCCTGCAGAAACGCGTGGAGTTGGGCCGTGCGCTGATCGCCCATCCGACGCTGTTGCTGCTCGACGAACCGATGGCCGGCATGAACGCCGAGGAGAAGCAGGAAATGAGCCGCTTCATCGCCGATATCAATCGTGACCTTGGCACCACGGTGATCCTGATCGAGCACGACATTCAAGTGGTGATGGGCCTGTCCAGCCATGTTGTGGTGCTGGACTACGGGCGCAAGGTGGGGGATGGCTCGCCCGCCGAAGTGCAGGCCAATCCCGAAGTGATAGCTGCGTACCTGGGGGCGCCGCACGGATGAACTTCTTTTTCGAAACCCTGATCGGCGGCCTGCTCGCCGGCACCATGTATTCGCTGGTGGCGATCGGCTTCGTGCTGATTTACAAGGCCAGCGGCGTGTTCAACTTTGCCCAGGGCGCCATGCTGCTGTTTGCTGCGCTGACCTTCGTCAGCCTGCACCAGCAAGGCCTGCCGTTTGCCGTGGCGCTGGCCATTACCGTGGTGGTGATGATCATCGGCGCGTTGCTGATCGAACGGCTGGTGCTGCGGCCACTGGTCAACCGCTCGCAGATCACCTTGTTCATGGCCACGCTGGGCCTGTCGTTCATCATCGAAGGGCTGGCCCAAGGGCTGATGGGGGCTCAGGTGCGTGCGCTGGACCTGGGCATCGAAGACGTGCCGCTGTTCGTCGGCGACATCATGATCAGCCAGTTCGACCTGGTGGCCGCTGGTGTTTCCGCCGCACTGGTGGCGCTGCTGGCCCTGCTGTTCAACCGTACCCGCATCGGCCTGGCTTTGCGCGCGGTGGCCGACGATACCCGCGCGGCGTTATCGCTGGGCATCAACCTCAACCGCATCTGGCAGGTGGTGTGGGCCGTGGCGGGCGTGGTCGGGCTGGTGGCCGGGCTGCTGTGGGGCGCACGCCAGGGTGTGCAGTTCTCGTTGTCGCTGGTGGTGCTCAAGGCGCTGCCGGTGCTGATCATCGGTGGGTTCACCTCGATTGGCGGGGCGATTGTCGGCGGCCTGATCGTGGGTGCCGCAGAGAACCTGGCCGAGGCTTACATCGGGCCGTTGATCGGCGGTGGCATTACTCCTTGGTTCGCCTACTTCCTGGCGTTGATCTTCCTTTACATCCGCCCGGCCGGCCTGTTCGGCGACCGTGCCATCGAACGGGTATGACCGCATGACCACGACTGCCGCGCGCCTGACAGCGCGTTTCGACGACGCACCGCTGACCCTGGTGGCACGCCACCGCCCGTTGGGCCTGGCCCTGTTGCTGCTGGTGGCCTTTGTCGTATTGCCCTGGCTGGGTAGCGATTATTGGCTCAATGCAATCCTTATCCCGTTCCTGGTGCTGTCACTGGCCGGCCTTGGCCTGAACCTGCTGACCGGCTACACCGGGCAGACCTCGGTGGGTGCGGCGGGCTTCATGGCGGTAGGGGCCTTTGCCACCTACGGCTTGCTGCTGCGCGTGCCGGGGCTGCCATTGCCGCTGGCGCTGCTGGGCGGTGGCCTGATCGCCGGGGTGGTAGGGCTGGTGTTCGGCCTGCCCAGTTCGCGCATCAAGGGTTTCTACCTGATGGTCACCACCCTGGCCGCGCAGTTCTTCCTGGAGTGGGTGTTCGCCAAGTTCCCGTGGTTCTACAACTACGCCTCGTCCGGCACCATCAGCGCGCCGCGCCTGGAACTGTTCGGGCATAACCTGGCCACGCCAGTAGGGCGTTACCTGCTGACCCTCAGTTGCGTGGTGGTACTGACCTGGGTGGCGGTCAACCTGGTGCGTAGCCAGGTGGGCCGTAACTGGATGGCGATCCGCGACATGGACACCGCCGCCGCTGTCATCGGCATCCAGGTGGAGCGCTACAAGCGCCTGGCCTTTGCCGTCAGCGCGTTCTACCTGGGCATTGCCGGGGCGCTGTGGGCTTTTGCCTACCTGGGCACGGCCAGCGCCGGCAGTTTCGACATCAACCGCTCATTCCAGATCCTGTTCATCATCATTATCGGCGGCATGGGCAGCATTGCCGGCAACTTCATTGGCGCGGCCTTCATCAGCCTTACGCCGATTTTGCTCAGCCATGCCGGGCAGTGGCTGTTCAACGGCCATGTCGATGCCGGGCAATTGCAGAACCTGCAGAAGATCCTGTTCGGCAGCCTGATCATCTGGTTCCTGATCAAGGAACCCGAGGGCCTGGTGCGCCTGCTGGGCAATCTGCGTGAACGCATTCGCGTCTGGCCGCTGCGCTTCTGAGCGATCCCACACCCATCAACAGCACCTTGACCCGGCCACGGGAAAGGAGGTTTCCAACCCTTCACTCAAAAGAACCGAACATGCGTAAAACCTTACGTCGCCACCTGCTCGCCAGCCTGTTCCTGCTGGGCGCGCCTACCTTGCTGCCGGCTGTTGCCGCAGCTGCCGGCAACCAGCAATTCGTGCCCATGGCCACTTACCGGGTCGGCGCCTATGCCTCCAGCGGGATCCCGTGGTGGGCCGGCGAAATCGACTACTTCCGCTACATCAACGAGGTGGAGGGCGGCATCAACGGCGTCAAACTCACCTGGCAGGAATGCGAGACCGAGTGGAACGTCGACCGCATCGTCGAATGCTACGAGCGCTACAAGAACGGCCAGGACGGGGCGCCCACGGCGTTCTTCTTCACTCACAGCACGCCGGGTTCGTACGCGTTGATGGAGAAGGGCGCAGCCGACCGCATTCCGTTGATCGACGGTGCCGGTGGGCGTACCGAGTCCACCGATGGCAGCGTGTTCCCCTATGCCTTCCCGCTGTTGCTGAACTACTACGGCCAGGCTTCGGTGGGCATCAACTACATCGCTGAACGCGAAGGTGGTTTCGACAAGCTCAAGGGCAAGAAGATCGTCACCGTCTACCACGACTCGGCGTATGGCCGCGAAACCCAGGCGCCGATGCAATTGCTGGCGCAGAAGTATGGCTTCGAAAACATCCAGATCCCGGTGGCCGACCCGGGCAATGAGCAGTCGGCGCAGTGGCGCCAGGTACGCCAGTTGAAACCGGACTGGGTGTTCCTGCGCACCTGGGGCGTGTCGACCCCGGTCGGCATCAAGACGGCGGCACGTTTCGGCATCCCGGTCGATCACATCATCGGTGACGTCTGGGCCGGCTCCGAGGCCGATGTAATCCCGGCCGGCACTGCGGCCAAGGGCTATCAGGCGCTGGCGCCGTTCCCGGGCGGCAGCGACTTTGCCATCCACCAGCGTCTGCGCCAGCACATCCTCGATACCGGCAAGAGCGACCTCAAGGACCCGAGCTACTTCGGCAAGGTGTACTACAACATCGGCCTGATCAACGCCGCCATTGCCGTCGAGGCGTTGCGCACGGCTCAGGCCAAGTTCGGCAACCGCCCGCTCAACGGCGAAGAGGCGCGCTGGGGCTTCGAGCACCTGAACATCGACGCGGCACGGCTCAAGGCCATTGGCTTTGAAGGCTTGCTGCCGCCACTGAAGCTTTCCTGCTCCGACCACGAAGGCGGCGGCGCGGCACGCGTGCAGCAGTGGGACGGCGAGAAATGGGTACTGGTGACCGACTGGGTGCAGGCCGACCGCGCCACCTTGCGCCCGTTGATCGAGGCCAAATCGGCCGCCTACGCCAAGGAAAAAGGCATCACGCCGCGCGATTGCTCCAGCGAGCAGTGAACACTCAACAACAGATCAGGGAAATCACCATGTACGTACCTTTCAAACGCTACGGCGCCGCCCTCGGCCTGGCACTGGGCCTTGCCTCGGCCTGGCAGCCGGTGGCCCAGGCCGCCAGCAACGAACAGTTCTTCCCGTTGGCCACCTACCGGGTTGGCGCTTACGCCTCCAGTGGCATTCCGGTATGGGCCGGGATGATCGACTACCTGCGCTACATCAACGAGGTCGAAGGCGGCATCAATGGCGTCAAGCTGGTCTGGCAGGAATGCGAAACCGAATGGACGGCCGAGAAGGGCATCGAATGCTATGAGCGCTTCAAGAATGGCCTGAACGGTGCGCCGGTGGCGTTGTATCAGCCTAACGGCGCACCGGCGGCCTACGCCCTGGCGGAAAAGGCCGAGGCCGACAAGATCCCGCTGATTACCCTGGGCTATGGCCGCACCGAAGCCACCGATGGCCGGGTGTTCCCCTACAACTTCCCGGTGATGCTGACCTTCTACAGCGAGGCCTCGGCGTTCATCAACTACGTGGCCGAGCGCGAGGGCGGGCTGGACAAGCTCAAGGGCAAAAAGATTGCCACCGTCTACCACGACTCCGCCTATGGCCGCGAAACCCAAGGGCCAATGGCGCTGCTGGCGCAGAAATACGGCTTCGAGAATATCCAGATACCGGTGGCCGACCCGGGCAATGAACAGGCCGGCCAATGGCGCCAGGTGCGCCAGCAGAAGCCGGACTGGGTGTTCTTGCGTACCTGGGGGGTGTCCACGCCGGTAGCGATCAAGACGGCGGCACGTTTCGGCTTCCCGGTAGACCGCATCGTCGGCGACATCTGGGCCAGCTCCAACGAAGACGTGCTGCCGGCGGGCGAGGCCGGCAAGGGGTATCTGGCATTGACGCCCTATCCCGGCGGCGCCGATTTCGACATTCACCAGCGCATCCGCAAGTACATCGTCGACACCGGCAAGAGCGACCTCAAAGACCCGAAAAGCTTCGGCAGCGTGTACTACAACTCTGGCCTGGTGAACGCGGCCATCGCCGTCGAGGCCATCCGCGCCGGGCAGAAGAAGTTCGGCAACCGCCCACTGACTGGCGAGGAAGGGCGCTGGGGCCTGGAGCACCTGGACCTGGGCGATGCCCGTCTGAAGGAAATCGGCTTCCTTGGCCTGATGCAGCCGCTGAAGCTGTCGTGCAGCGACCATGAAGGGGGTGGCGCGGCCAAGGTGCAGCAGTGGGATGGCCAGAAGTGGACGCTGGTGACCGACTGGGTACAGGCCGACCGCGCCACCCTGCGCCCGCTGATCGATGCCAAGGCAGGCGAGTTTGCCCGTGAGAAAGGTGTTACCCCCCGCGAATGCGCCAAAGACGAGGCCGCCCCATGACCCACAGCCCGCTTGCTGCCGAGCGTGCCCACGCGCTATTGGGCGTGCAGGATATCGAAGTGATCTACGACGGCGCGATCCTGGCCGTGGCCGGGGTTTCCCTGCGGGTCGGGCAGGGCGACATCGTCGCCTTGCTGGGCGCCAACGGGGCTGGCAAAAGCACCACGCTAAAGGCCATTTCCGGGTTGTTGCAGGCTGACCGCGCGCGGGTCAGCCGTGGGCACATCCACTTCCAGGGCCAGGACACCGCCGGCATTGCTGCCAACCGCCTGGCGGCCCAAGGCATTGTGCATGTGCTGGAGGGGCGGCACGTGTTCGCCCACCTCACGATCGAGGAAAACCTGCGTACCGGGGGCTTTCTGCGCAAGCCGGCACGGCGCGAACTGGAGCAGGCGCTGGAGCGCATCTACGCCTGGTTCCCGCGTTTGAAAACCAAGCGCAAGACCCAGGCCGGGCTGACCTCGGGTGGCGAGCAGCAGATGCTGGCCATCGGCCGTGCGCTGATGACCCAGCCACGGCTGGTGCTGCTGGACGAGCCGTCCATGGGGCTGGCGCCGATCATCGTCGAAGAAATCTTCGACATCGTCGCCCAGCTCAATGCCAAGGAAGGCATGAGTTTTCTGGTGGCCGAGCAGAACATCAACGTCGCCCTGCGCCATGCCGACTATGCCTACATCCTGGAGAACGGGCGAGTGGCGGGTGAGGGGGCTGCTGCGGAGTTGGCTGCGCGCGAAGACCTGCAACATTTCTACCTGGGAGGGAAGGCTGGCTAAACACTCTGCTGCTGAGCACGATCTTTTGTAGGAGCGGCCTTGTGTCGCGAAAGGGCCGCAACACGGCCCCAGCCATTTCTGCCGTGACGCTGAAATCTGGGGGCCGCTTTGCGGCCCTTTCGCGACACAAGGCCGCTCCTACACGCGTCTTCTGCAACCTTCTGTATGAAGTGCAACAGCAACTGAACAATTTGCCTGCAAAACACATTTTTCCGAGCCGGAAAATATTCGTAACTATCTGAAAAATATAGATTTTACGTATGGCACAGTTATTGGAATAGCAGAGCGTCCCCGCCCCGGCGGGGTTATCCAACTCATAAGGACGTTCTGCCATGCGCTCGCGCAACTACCCACCCGTCACCCTCGCCCTGGCCATCGGCCTGACCACGCCGGCATTCGCCGAAGACGAAGGTTTTCTCGACGGCACTCAACTACAAATCATCAACCGCAACTATTACTTCAGCCAGGACTACCGCAACGGCGATTTCACCCGTAACCCCAACACCGGCGACCGCCAGAGCCAGCACCGCGAATGGGGCCACGGCATCATCGCCAACCTGCAGTCGGGGTTCACCCAGGGCACGGTCGGTCTTGGCCTGGACGTGCAAGGCCTGGTCGGGCTGAAGCTGGACGGTGGCAATGGCACGGTGGGCAATGGTGTAGGGGTGCCGGGCATCGTTTCGCGCTCGGGTAGCAACTTCGATGGCGAGCCCAAGGATGCCTACGGCAAGGTCGGCGTAGCGCTGAAAGCGCGCGTGCGGGACACCGAACTGCGCTACGGCGATGTCAGCCCGACCAGCCCGGTGCTGCATGCCAGTGACATCCGCCTGCTGCCGCAGACCCTGCGCGGTTTCATGTTCAACGACCACTCACTGCAAGGCCTGAGCCTGCAGGGCGGCAAGCTGGAGTCCAGCAGTGACCGCAACGCCAGCAACCACCGTGGCGACCTTGGCACCGTGTACGCCGGGCGACTGAAGGGCGCCAATGACGTGGTGTACCTGGGTGGCGACTACCGCTTCAACGACCAGCTGAACCTGCGCCTGCACGCCAGCCGGCTGGAAGATGTATGGAACCAGCAGTTCTTCAACGTCGACTATGTACAGCCGCTGGGCGACAGCCTGACCCTGAAAACAGGCCTGGATTACTACCGCACCCGCGACAGCGGCCAGGCGCTGGCCGGCAAGATCGACAACGATTCATGGAGCGTGCATGCCGGGGTCAACGCAGGCGGGCATGGCCTCAAGCTGTCGTATACGCGCATCGATGGTGACACGCCGTTCGACTATGTATGGAACACCTACGACATCCAGCTGGACGCGGCATCGCAGGTATCCGACTTCAACAACCCCAACGAACGGGCCTGGGAAGCGCGCTACGACTACAACTTCGCTGTGCTCGGCCTGCCTGGCCTGTCGCTTACCGCCCGCTATGTGCGCGGCAGCGATATCGATGGCACCCGCGCGGGCGGCGCCTACAGCTACTACAGCGGCATCGAGGATGGCCGCCACTGGGAGCGCAACCTGTGGGTGCGCTACGTGGTGCAGGGCGGGCCGGCCAAGAATCTGTCGTTCAACGTGATGCAAGCCACCCACCGGGTAGGCGGCGGCCATACCGCCGAGGCCAACGTCGACGAGTTGCGGGTGATTGTCGAGTACCCGCTGGACATCAGCCTTTGAGTGGCCCCGGCGAACTGTTCGCGGGGCAACAGACAATCTGCAGTTTGTCGGCCTAGGGGCTTTTCGAGTGCCTGGATAATTAGCCTAACTATATGAATTAAAAGGTTTTTTAAGGTTGGCACAGGTTCTGCTCAACAGCTGTGGAACCTGTTACGCATGGAGCAGCACATGACGACCCTTTCACCCGCATCCAGCCTGCCTGCGCAGGCCCGTTCGGCGCCACGGCGCGCCGCCCATGTCATCCGCAGCGATGCCGAAGCCATCGAAGTCGCGCAGCGCCTGGCCGAGGAATTTGCCCAGGAGGCTGCCCTTCGTGACCGTGAGCGGCGCTTGCCGTGGGATGAGCTTGATCGCTTTTCCGACAGCGGCCTTTGGGCAATCACCGTGCCCAAGGAGTACGGTGGCGCGGGCGTGTCCTACGCCACGCTCAGCGAAGTGATTGCAACCATTTCGGCGGCCGATTCGTCCCTCGGCCAGCTGCCGCAAAACCACTTTGGTGTACTCAGCAACCTGCGCCTGACCGGCAGCGAAACGCAGAAGCGTGACTACTTCGCCAAGGTGCTGCAGGGCTACCGCTTCGGCAATGCGTTTTCCGAGTCGCGTGGCCAGTACGTGACCACCTTCCAGACGCAAATCCGCTTCAACGGTGACAGCGCCGTGGTCGACGGCGAGAAGGCGTACTGCACCGGCGCCTTGTTTGCCCATATCGTTCCTGTTGCTGGCGTTGATGAAGAAGGGCGACCGCATATCGCCTTTGTCCCGCGTGATGCCGCAGGCCTCACCGTGATCGACAGTTGGGACGGCTTTGGCCAGCGCATCACCGCCAGTGGCCAGGTGCGCCTCGACGGCGTGCGGGTTCCGGCGGGCGATGTGATACCGGCCTGGAAGGCCTACGACCAGCCCACCGCCGATGGCCCGATCTCGCAGATAATCCAGGCTGCGGTGGACACCGGTATCGCCCGTGGCGCTTTCGCCGCGACCTTGCAAGTGGCCCGCCAGGCAAGGCCGTGGGCCGACAGTGGCCTGCAGCATGGCTGGCAGGACCCGTTGAGCCATGCGCTGATCGGCGAACTGGCCTGGCGCCTGCAGGCAGCCGAAGCCATTTTGCGTCGTGCGGCGCAGGCCGTGGACCTGGCGGTTGCCCAGCCTGACGAAGAGCGCGTGGCACAAGCCTCGGTGGTGGTCGGCCAGGCCAAGGTGCTGTCCACGGCGATTTCGCTGGAGGCTTCCAGCCGCCTGCTGGAACTGGGCGGTACGCGCAGTGTCTCGGCCAGCCGGGGGCTGGACCGCTTCTGGCGCAATGCCCGCACCCACACCCTGCATGACCCGGTGCGCTGGAAGTACCACCTGGTCGGTAACCAGTTGCTTAACGGCATCAAGCCGCAACGTCACGCCTGGAACTGAGGAGGCGCACATGTCCAATACCCATTCCCACGGCCGGAACGACCTGGCCTATGCCCGTCAGGTGGAAGCGGCCCTGCTTGAGTTCTTGCGTGACCGCAATGCCCGCCACGAAACCCTGGTGATTGCCACGGCGGGTGAGGTGCGCATCGCCATTGATGCGGCCGATGCATTGCTGGAGCGGGCCGATGATTCGCAGGCGGCGGCGATTGCTTTTCGTTTGGCGGCTGCTGAAGGGGCTCGGCTAGCTGGCGAGGCTTACTTCGAGTTGGCCGGTCGTAGCCTGGTGCGGCCTGAGGTGAGTGGTGGTGAGCCTGTGCTGGCAACCCAACGGCGGTTGTTGGGGGATCACTACCTCAATGGTGCGGCGTTGGCCGACGGCTTGGGTTAGCTGCTGATAGTGCCGGGGCCGCTTTGCGGCCCATCGCCGGCAAGCCAGCTCCCACAGGGGATGTGCAGGTCTTCAGTATTGTGCAGCCCCTGTGGGAGCTGGCTTGCCGGCGATGGGCTGCGCAGCAGCCCCAATGCGGTTACTCAGGACTGCTTGGCCCCCCCACCAATCTGCCACACATACGGTGGCTCGGTCCCGTTCACATGCCAGTCGCCGACAATGCGCTCCTTGTAGATCACCGGGTTGTGCGAAGCCGCCGTGCGGGCGTTGCGCCAGTGGCGGTCGAGTTGACGGCTGGTGCTGGTGGTGGAAGCACCCAGGGCATTGAACAGGTCGCTGGTGGCACGCAGCACCAGGTCGATGGCCGCCACTTGGGCTTGAGCCGACTCCAGTTCGGCCAGCACATTGGCCTGCTGCTCTGCGGCGGGGTCATTGGCAAAGCGTGCCAGGTAAGCCTGTTGGCTAGCCTCGGCAGCGCGCAGGGTCGCGGCTTCGGCGGCATACACCTGGCCCGAGGCCTTGCCGATCACTTGCAATACCTGTGGGTCCTCGCTGACTGCCGCGCCGTTGCCGTGGCTGAACACCCGGGCGCGCTTACGGGTCTCGTGGCTGAAATCCCGCACGGCGGCACGCCCGGAACCGGTAATCACGGCCAGCAGCACCAGTTGGTAGAACGCGGTCTGGTATTTGAAGCGGGTGGCGAAGTCGATGATGTTCTCTTCCTCGACCACGGCATTTTCGAACACCGAGGTACCGCTGCCGGTGGTGCGCTGTCCGAATCCGTCCCAATCGTCGCTCTGGCGGATGCCGGGTTGTTGGGTGCGGATGGCTGCGATCACGTCGGCCCCGGTGTCGTCGCGGCGGGCGAACAGGTCGATCCAGTCGGAGAACAGGCTGCCGGTGCTGTAGTACTTGGTGCCGTTGACCACCCACTGTTCACCCTGACGTGAGACGCGGGTGATGACATCGCCAATCTTCACCGCGCCGATCTCGGTCCAGGCGCAGCCCACCAGGTCACCCGCAACGAAGCGTTTGAACCACACATCCTGTGGCGCGCTGGCATGGGCGTTGAGGCGGTCCTCGACGAAGGCGAAATGGCCGCGCAGGGCCTGGGGCACATTGGAGTCGGCTTCGGCCAGTTCGATCAACAACTGGAACAGCTGCGGCAACGAAGCGCCGCCACCGCCGTGCTCGACCGGTACGCGCACGGCACCAAAGCCGGCCTCCTTCAGCCAGCGGATCGGTTCGTGGGGCAGGGTGCGGTTGCGTTCGCGTTCCACGCTGCTTTCGGCAATGCGCGTGAAGACGGGCCTGAAGCGTGCGGCGAGCGTGGCGTAGTCGGCACCGTTGGCGGGGACGGGCAGGTGTTGTTCGAGGGCAGTCATCGGAATACTCCAGGTACATGAAGGAGGGGTGTACCGGTGATTGCACAGGTCGTGCCGGTTGGTGGAACGACCGTGATACGGGGCTTGCGGCGTATACAAAGGATTTCTGGCTGTGGCGGGGTGGGGCAAGTTGTTGATTGGCTGTGGGCTGTGCAACAGCTGGCGGCTGTTGAAAAACCGTCTGGATTTCTTTGTAACGCCAGCTTCCCGGCACCGATTGCCTGATTTAATATACTTGCCAGTATAAATATTCGATGTGCACCTCTGCGAAAGGATTCATCATGTTGCGCCATGCCTTGTCCATCGCTCTGCCCGCCGCTGCCGTGCTGTTACTGGCGGCGTGCGGTCAGGAAGCCACACCACCCGCAGCGCCGCGCCCGGCGCTGGTGGTGCAGCCGCAGCCGGCTGAAGCCGCTGCCGACAGTTACCCCGGTGAAGTGCGTGCGCGCTTCGAGCCGGAGCTGGCTTTCCGCATTGGCGGCAAGGTCAGCAAACGCCTGGTCGAGGAGGGGCAGCGGGTCAAGGCCGATCAGCCGCTGGCTGAACTGGACCCGCAGGACGTGCGCCTGCAACTGGAAGCCAACCGCGCCCAACTGACAGCCGCCGAGGCCAACCTGGCACTGGTGCGCGCCGAGCGCGACCGCTACCAGAAACTGCTGGACCGGCAGATGGTCAGCCATTCCCAGTTCGATAACGCCGAAAACCTCTACCGTGCCGGCCTCGCCCGCGTGAAGCAGGCCAAGGCCGAATTCGACGTGGCCGGCAACCAGGCCGAATATGCCGTGCTGCGTGCCCCACAGGCCGGGGTGATCGCCAAGCGCCAGGTTGAAGTGGGCCAGGTGGTCGCCGCCGGGCAGACCGTGTTCACCCTGGCCGCCGATGGCGAACGGGAAGTGGCCATCGGCCTGCCGGAGCAGCAGTTCGCCCGCTTTGCCGTGGGCCAGCCGGTCAGCGTGGAGCTGTGGTCGCACCCGCAGGAACGCTTCCAGGGGCGTATCCGCGAATTGTCACCTGCGGCCGACCCACGCTCGCGCACCTTCGCTGCGCGTATCGCCTTTACCTCAGCCGCTGCTCCGGCGGAGCTGGGCCAGAGCGCCCGGGTGTTCATTGCCCATGAGGGGCTGATCCCGCTGTCGGTACCGCTGTCGGCGGTTACCGCAGAAAACGGTCAGGCGTATGTATGGCGGGTCAACAAGGACAGCCATCTGGAGCGGGCCGTGGTGCGCCTTGGCGCCTATGGCAGCGACAGCGTGCCAGTGCTCGAAGGCCTTGCCCCGGGCGACTGGGTGGTCGCCGCCGGCGGTCATGTGCTGCGCAAGGGCCAGGAGGTTCGCCCTGTGGACCGCAGCAACCGTGTAGTGAACCTGACGGCCAAGGAGTAAGTCCCGATGGTTTTCAACCTTTCTGCCTGGGCGCTGCGCAACCGCCAGATCGTCCTGTTCCTGATGATCCTGCTGGCGGCCATTGGCGCCATGTCCTACACCAAGCTGGGCCAGAGCGAAGACCCGCCGTTCACCTTCAAGGCCATGGTCATCCGTACCCTGTGGCCTGGTGCCAGCGCCGAGGAAGTGTCGCGCCAGGTTACCGAGCGCATCGAGAAGAAGCTGATGGAAACCGGCGAGTACGAGAAGATCGTCTCGTTCTCACGCCCCGGCGAATCGCAGGTCACCTTCATGGCCCGCGACTCGCTGCATTCCAAGGACATCCCCGAGCTGTGGTACCAGATCCGCAAGAAGGTCGCGGACATCCGTCACACCTTGCCACCGGAAATCCAGGGCCCGTTCTTCAACGACGAGTTCGGCACCACCTTCGGTAATATCTATGCGCTGACCGGTGAGGGCTTCGACTACGCGGTGCTCAAGGATTACGCCGATCGCATCCAGATCCAGCTGCAGCGGGTCAAGGATGTGGGCAAGGTCGAGCTGGTCGGCCTGCAGGACGAGAAAATCTGGATCGAGCTGTCCAACCTCAAGCTGGCCACCCTTGGCGTGCCACTGCAGGCGGTGCAACAGGCCCTGCAGGAGCAGAACGCGGTGAGCACCGCCGGCTTCTTCGAAACACCCAGCGAGCGCCTGCAACTGCGGGTGAGCGGGCGCTTCGACAGTGTCGAGCAGATTCGCCAGTTCCCCATCCGCGTGGGTGACCGCACCTTCCGCATCGGCGATGTCGCCGAGGTGCACCGTGGCTTCAACGACCCGCCCGCGCCGCGCATGCGCTTCATGGGTGAGGATGCCATTGGCCTGGCCGTGTCGATGAAGGACGGTGGCGATATTCTGGTGTTGGGCAAGGCCTTGGAAGGCGAATTCGAGCGCCTGGCGCGCAGCCTGCCGGCCGGCATGGAGCTGCGCAAGGTGTCGGACCAGCCAGCGGCGGTCAAGGCCGGCGTGGGTGAGTTCGTGCAGGTGCTGGTCGAGGCCCTGGTCATCGTGCTGCTGGTGAGCTTCTTCTCGCTGGGCCTGCGCACCGGCCTGGTGGTGGCGCTGGCCATCCCGCTGGTGCTGGCCATGACCTTCGCCGCCATGCATTACTTCGGCATCGGCTTGCACAAGATCTCCCTCGGCGCGTTGGTGCTGGCGCTGGGCTTGCTGGTGGACGACGCGATCATTGCCGTGGAGATGATGGCGATCAAGATGGAGCAGGGCTACGACCGCCTCAAGGCGGCCAGCTATGCCTGGAGCAGCACGGCCTTCCCGATGCTCACCGGTACATTGATCACCGCAGCGGGCTTCTTGCCCATCGCCACGGCTGCCTCCAGCACCGGCGAATACACCCGCTCGATCTTCCAGGTGGTGACCATCGCGTTGCTGACTTCATGGGTGGCGGCGGTGGTGTTCGTGCCTTACCTGGGCGAGCGCCTGCTGCCAGATCTGGCCAAGTTGCATGCCGCACGCCACGGCAAGGACGGCCACGCGCCAGACCCTTACGCCACACCGTTCTACCAGCGTGTGCGGCGAGTAGTGGAGTGGTGCGTGCGGCGGCGCAAGACCGTGATCCTGCTGACCATCGCTGCCTTTGTCGGCAGCATCCTGCTGTTCCGTTTCGTGCCCCAGCAGTTCTTCCCGGCCTCCGGGCGCCCGGAGCTGATGGTTGACCTGAAGCTGGCTGAAGGGGTTTCGCTGGCCAATACCGTCGAGCGGGTCAAACAGTTGGAGGCGCTGCTCAAGCAGCAGGACGGTATCGACAACTACGTGGCCTATGTAGGCACTGGCTCGCCACGCTTCTACCTGCCGCTGGACCAGCAGCTGCCGGCCGCCAGCTTTGCCCAGTTCGTGGTGCTGGCCAAGTCGATGGAGGACCGCGAGCGCCTGCGCAGCTGGCTGATCAGCACCGTGGACCAGCAATTCCCCGACCTGCGCGCCCGCGTTACGCGCCTGGAAAACGGCCCGCCCGTGGGCTACCCGGTGCAGTTCCGGGTGACCGGCGAACACATCGAGAAGGCCCGTGCGCTGGCGCGTGAAGTGGCTGACAAGGTGCGGGAGAACCCGCATGTGGTCAACGTGCACCTGGACTGGGAAGAACCGAGCAAGGCGGTGTTCCTGGAGATTGACCAGGACCGCGCCCGTGCCCTGGGCGTGAGTACCGCGCACTTGTCCAGCTTCCTGCAAAGCTCGCTAACCGGTACTACGGTCAGCCAGTACCGCGAAGACAACGAGCTGATCGAGATTCTGCTGCGCGGCACACAGCAGGAACGCGGCGAACTGGGCAACCTCGGTAGCCTGGCATTGCCCACCGATAACGGCCAGAGCGTGGCGCTGTCGCAGGTAGCCACCCTGGAATACGGCTTCGAGGAGGGCATTATCTGGCACCGCAACCGCTTGCCGACCGTGACCGTGCGTGCCGATATCTACGACAAGGAGCAACCGGCCACGCTGGTGAAGCAGATCGAGCCAACCCTGCGTGACATCCGCGCCAAGCTGCCGGATGGCTACCTGCTGGAGGTCGGCGGTACGGTCGAGGACTCCGAGCGCGGTCAGAAGTCGGTCAACGCCGGCATGCCGTTGTTCGTGGTGGTGGTGCTGAGCTTGCTGATGATCCAGCTGCGCAGCTTCTCGCGCACGGTGATGGTGTTCCTCACCGCACCGCTTGGGCTGATTGGCGTCACCCTGTTCCTGCTGGTGTTCCGCCAGCCGTTCGGCTTTGTCGCCATGCTCGGCACCATTGCCCTGGCGGGGATGATCATGCGCAACTCGGTGATTCTGGTGGACCAGATCGAGCAGGACATCGCGGCGGGCATGGAGCGCTGGCAGGCAATCATCGAAGCCACGGTGCGGCGCTTCCGCCCGATTGTGCTGACCGCGCTGGCGGCGGTGCTGGCGATGATTCCGTTGTCACGTAGCGTGTTCTACGGGCCGATGGCGGTGGCGATCATGGGTGGGTTGATCGTGGCCACGGTGTTGACCCTGTTGTTCCTGCCGGCGTTGTATGCGGCGTGGTTCAGGGTGAAGAAAACCTGAAGACCGCAGGGGAGGGCTTTGCCCTCCTTTCGCGACACAAGGCCGCTCCTACAGACGATCGCATACCCATGAAGTATCGCGTTCCGGTGTAGGAGCGGCCTTGCGTCGCGAAAGGGCTGCAAAGCAGCCCCCGGGGCTATCACAGGGCGCCGAATACCTTCTTGGCCAGGCTGGTAGCTGCCTGGGCCGGGTTCTGGCGAATGCTCTGCTCCTGCTTGCCAATCATCTCGAACAGGCCATCCAGCGCTTTCTCGGTCACGTAGTTCTCGATGTTGGCGTCATCTTTGACCAGCCCAAGGCCTTTGGCCTGTGCGGCAAAGGCATTGTACTGCTGCGCCACGCCAACCTTGTCGGTAGCTTGCTTCACAATCGGCAGGAACTTGGCGCGGATCTGCTCGCGGCTGCTCTTGTTCAGGTACTGGGTGGCCGAGTCGTCACCGCCGCTGAGGATGCCTTTGGCATCGGTCACGCTCATGTTCTTCACGGCATCCACCAGAATTGCCTGGGCCTGCGGCACGGCAGCTTCGGCAGCCTTGTTCATGCTGGTTTCCAGGGCTTCGACCTGTTCACCTTTGCCGAACATCTTCATCGCCTTGGCGGCTTTGCCCAGGTTGCCCGGCAATTCGATGCGCACGTCCGGGTTGTTGCTGAAACCGCCCGGGGTGCTCAGTTGCTTGACGGCCAGTTGCGCGCCTTGGGTCAGGGCATCTTTCAGGCCGCCGGTGGCGTCTTTCTGGGTCAGGTCACCCAGCGACAGGGCCAGGGCACTGGCCGACAGCAGCAGGCCGGCGCACAGGGTGGTGAAACGCAGGGAGGTGCGGATCATGAAGCTTTCCTTGTAAACAGATAGAGGCGGGTATCAGCGAACCTGGTCGACCTTGATGCGTACAGATTTCGGGTCGCTGCCGTCGAGCATCACACCATGGTGCTCGGTACTGATAAACAGCAGTTTGCCATCCAGCTCGATGCGCGCACTCACCGAATAGCGGTGGCCGGGCTTGACCTGTGCAGGGTCGTAGGTGAGGTGGAACGGCAGCGGCACGTTGCCTTTGACCGGGCCGGCCTGGCGGGCCAGGGTCACGGCAGGGGCGTCCATCAGCGAAACATCCTGCAGTTCCACGCTTAAGGTAGCGGCAGGCGGCAGGGCAATACGCTGCAGGTAGAAGACTTCACCGTCCAGGCTGGCCTGGGTGGATGGGGTTTGGCTGGAACAGGCTGCGAGCAGGGATGCGCAACACAGCATAAAGAGTTTTTTCATGGAGTCTCCGGTGTCCTTGGCGTTGGCTTGTGGCCAACCCCAGGGACTTTAGCGGATTTTCCCGGCAGATAAAGCGTTAGATGGTCGAAGTTTCCAGGCCATCGTCACGGTGCAGGGCCACTTGGCGGATCGACAGGCGTAGCTCCGCCGACAACACACGCTTGGCCACGCCCTCGGCCAGTTCGCCGAGCTTGTCGTGGTAACCCAGCTTGCCTTGAGCGTCGGCATGCAGCACGCCTTGCTCAAGCAGGGTCTGGATGAAGTGGCGGAACAGCGTTTTGTCGAAGAACTCCGGGGCATTCAGGCCATGCAGGATCGACAGGCGTTGGGCCATCATCACGCACAGGTCTTCCAGCGCCTCGGCGCTGAGGCTGTTCTGCCCGTTGTTGAGCAGCAGCGAAGTGGCCATGTAGAACCGCTGCAGGGTCTGGGTAATGGTGCGGGCGAGCAGGGTCAGCAACACGAACTGCCGCGAGCTGGGCGCCGGGCGTACATAAACATCGCCGTCCAGGCGCAGCAGGCCTTGCTCCACCAGCGCGGCCAGCCATTGGTCGATCACTTCGTCCAGCTGCTCTGGCGTCCAGCGCAAGAACAGTTCGGCCTGCAGGTACGGGTACAACGCATGCACATATTGGCCCAGCAATTCGCGGCTCATGCGCGAGCTGCTGAGGAAGAAGCTGGCCAGCAGCGCCGGCAGGGCGAAGATGTGCAGCACGTTGTTGCGGTAGTAGGTCATCAGGACCGCATTGCCTTCATCCAGGTACAGGATGCGGCCTAGGGCGTCCTTCTGTTCGGCCACCAGGTTCATGCTGCGCACATGCTCGATCAGCGCCTGGCCGTCGCCGTCGGGCAGGGTGGTATGGGGCGAGTAGGGCACTTGGCGCAGCAGGGCCAGGTACAGGTCCAGTACGCGGGTCAGGGCGCGTTCGTCCAGGGCCAGGCGGCTGGTGGACAGCAGCGCCAGGGCCACCAGGTTGACCGGGTTGATGGCAGCCGCTTCGTTCAGATGACGGGCCACGGTTTCACCCAGGCGGGTGGTGGTAGCGCTGAGCCATTCCGGGCGGTACTGCGGGCCATGGTCTTGCTCACGCCAGCCGGGCTGCTGTTCGTCGAGGAAGCCGGCCAGACGGATCGGCTCGCCGAAGTTGACGTAAACCTGGCCAAAGCGCTGCTTGAGCGCGCCAAACACCTTGAAGATGTCGAACACCGACTCCTTCTTCTTGCTGGCGCCGCGCAGTTCGCCCAGGTAGGTGCGGCCTTCGAGTACGCGCTCGTAGCCGATGTACACCGGCACGAACACGATCGGCGTGCGCGACGAGCGCAGGAAACTGCGCAGGGTAATGGCCAGCATCCCGGTACGTGGTTGCAGCATGCGCCCGGTACGCGAGCGGCCGCCTTCAACGAAGTACTCGACCGGGAAGCCCTTGGTGTACAGGGTGTGCAGGTACTCGTTGAACACGGCGGTGTACAACGGGTTGCCCTTGAACGTGCGGCGCATGAAGAACGCACCGCCACGGCGCAGCAGGTTGCCCACTACCGGCATGTTGAGGTTGATGCCCGCAGCCACGTGCGGCGGGGTGAGGCCGTTGCGGAACAGCAGATACGACAGCAGCAGGTAGTCGATGTGGCTGCGGTGGCACGGCACGTAGATCACTTCGTGGCCGGGGGCGATGCCCTGCACGTGCTCGATGTGGTTGACCTTGATGCCGTCGTAGATCTTGTTCCAGAACCAGCTCAGCACCACTTCGAGGAAGCGGATGGCGGTGTAGGTGTAGTCCGAGGCGATCTCGTTGCCATAGCGCAGCGCCTGGGCTTCGGCCTTGGCCAGCGGCAGGTTTTCGCGCTGTGCCTCGTCGACGATGGCCTGGCGCACTTGCGGTGCGTGCACCAGGCCTTTGACCAGGTTGCGCCGGTGCGAGATGTCCGGGCCGATGACCGCCGTCTTGAGGTTGCGAAAATGCACGCGCATCAGGCGTTGGGCCATGCGCACGGTGCGCTCGTGCCCCTTGTTGTGCTGCACCAGTTCGCGCAGGTGGATAGGCGCGGAGAACTGCACCCGGGTCTTGCGCCCCAGAATCAATACGGTCAGCAGCCGGCGCAGGCGCCCGGTAACCGCCCAGCTGTCGGCGAACAACAGCTTCCACGGGCTGGATTCACTGGCCGGGGTCTGGCCCCAGAACACGCTGACGGGAATGATCTGCGCATCTTCCTCGGCATGCTGGGTGACGGCAGCGACCAGGCGTTCAAGCGTTGGTGGCGCGCCGCGTTTGTCCTGGCGGCCCAGCCAGTCCGGGTCGGGGGTGAGGTAGAAGAACCCGGCCGGCTCCTGCAGTGGGCCCACGGCTACCGGCAATACCGGGCGCGGCAGCCCCGCTTTGGTGCATTCGTGGTCGAGCACGGCCAGGTCGGTGAGCGCGGGCGACGGCAGCGCATAGAACACCGGGCGGCTGCGGTCGAGGTTGAGGGACATGGACGACTGGTTGATGGTCTCGGAGCGCACCCACAGGTACAACAGGCGACGCAGGCCGCCGAAGATCAGGCGGTGCAGGGGGGAACGGGTCATGGGGTGTGTGCCCTGGGTGTGATGTTCAGGTGAGTATCCAGCTAATTAGTCTGCCGTATCGGCGTAAGTTCAGCAAAAATCGGCCAACTGCGGGACCGTCATCAATTTTTTTTGTTCTGTGTCATATACTCGGCCTGCCACTTGCAGGATATTTCAGCAAGCGGCGTTGGCACGGGGCCGTGAGCTCATGCCTACAAGGCGATCTTCACAATAAAAATCCGGAGTAGTTCAGATGTCGTCTCGTGAGACTGGGAATGTAAAGTGGTTCAACGATGCCAAGGGTTATGGCTTCATTCAGCGCGAAGGTGGTGCGGATGTATTCGTCCACTATCGGGCGATCCGCGGTGAGGGGCATCGTACCCTGGTCGAAGGGCAGCGCGTGGAATACGCCTGCGTGCAGGGCCAGAAAGGCCTGCAAGCCGAAGACGTAGTAGGGCTCTGAGCCTCAAGCTGTAAGCCTCAAGCTGCAAGTGACCGTGTACTTGCAGCCTGATGCGATCCCTCTTGAAGCTTGCAGCTTAAAGCTTGCTGCTCAAGAAGTACGCCAGGTGATTTCCTCTTCACCGTCGGCGCTGATGCGGACCCAGCGGTCGGCATCTTCTTCCCCGTCTTCCTCTACCCAGCCACCCGGCGCGCAGCGCACTTCCACACCCAGTGCGGCGAAGGCGGCGCGGGCGCAGGCGACATCATCAGCCCATGGCGTCTGGTCGCTTTCCAGGTACAGGCTGTTCCATTTCCCTACAGCCTTGGGTAACCAGGTGACCGGAATGTTACCGGCCTGGCATTTGAAGGTATGACCTTTCTGCTTCCATTCGCTGCACGGGCCGATTGCCTGGGCGAGCCACTCGGCAATCTGCTTGTGGTCGACGTCGGCGTCCTTCAGGTAGATCTCGATATCAGGTTGGCGCATAAGGGCTCCGGGTGTGCTCAGTCTTGGCGCACGAAATAGTCATAACGCATGGAAACCGTAACCTCGAACGGCTCGGCCTGGTCGATGACCAGCGCGCGTTTTTCGGCGCTGGCGCGCCAGCCGTGCGGGGTCATGGCCAGCAGGTCGGCGCGGGCCTTGGGTTCGGCCAGGCTCAGGCGGAACTCGAGGGTTTCGCTGTGGGCATGGGCCATGCCGTCGGGGACCAGGGCCAGGTGTTTGTCGTCGGCGTAAGGGCGTACTTCATCGTAGAGCACTTCGCGCAGTTCCATCAGGTGGCCGCTGGTAGGGCCGACCCGCATCAGGCCGCCGCCGGGGCTGAGCAGGCGCTTGGCCTCGGCCCAGTCCAGCGGGCTGAATACGCTGGCGATGAACTGGCAACTGGCGTCGGCCAAGGGCACGCGGGCCATGCTGGCAACCATCCAGGTGACCTCCGGTGCACGACGGCAGGCACGCTTGACCGCCTCGCGGGAAATGTCCAGCGCGTAACCGTCGGCGGCCGGCAGGGCCTGGGCGATCTGCGCGGTGTAGTAACCCTCGCCGCAGCCGATGTCCAGCCAGGCGCCGGGCTGGCGCTCGGCGGCAAGCTCGGCCAGGCGGCTGGCCACCGGGGCATAGTGCCCGGCATCGAGGAAGTCGCGACGGGCTTCGACCATGGCCTGGTTGTCACCCGGGTCGCGGCTGTTCTTGTGCTGTACCGGCAGCAGGTTCAGGTAACCCTGGCGGGCGCGGTCGAAGCGGTGGCCGGCCGGGCACACCACACCGTTGTCGAGCCGGCTCAGCGGCGCCTGGCAAAGGGGGCAGGCGAGCATCAGGCGAGCAACCGGACCAGGGTCTGGTAGTAGATTTCGGTCAGCAGGTCGAGGTCGCTGGCCAGAATCCGCTCGTCCACCTGGTGAATGGTGGCGTTGACCGGGCCCAGCTCGACCACCTGCGTACCCATGGTGGCGATGAAGCGGCCATCGGAGGTACCGCCGCTGGTGGACGGCTGGGTGTCGCGGCCGGTGACGCCCTTGATGCTGGCCGCCACAGCGTCCAGCAGTTCGCCCGGTTCGGTGAGGAATGGCAGGCCAGACAGCGCCCAGTCGATCGACCAGTCCAGTTCATGCTTGTCGAGAATCGCCGAGACGCGCGCCTGCAGGCCTTCGACGGTGGACTCGGTAGAGAAGCGGAAGTTGAACAGGGCAGTCAGCTCGCCCGGGACCACGTTGGTGGCGCCGGTGCCGGAATTGAGGTTGGAGATCTGGAAGCTGGTCGGCGGGAAGAACGCGTTGCCTTCGTCCCAGTGCTCGGCTGCCAGTTCCGCCAGGGCCGGGGCGGCCAGGTGGATCGGGTTGCGCGCCAGGTGCGGGTAGGCCACGTGGCCTTGCTTGCCGCGCACGGTCAGTTTGGCACCCAGCGAACCGCGACGGCCGTTCTTGACCACGTCACCCAGCAGGGTGGTGCTGGAGGGTTCGCCGACGATGCACCAGTCCAGGCGTTCGTTGCGCGCTTTCAGGCGTTCGACCACCGCCTTGGTGCCGTGGTGAGCCGGGCCTTCCTCGTCGCTGGTGATCAGGAAGGCGACCTTGCCACGGTGGTTCGGGTAGTCGTGCACGAAGCGCTCGCTGGCGATCACCATGGAGGCCAGGCTGCCCTTCATGTCGGCAGCGCCACGGCCGCAGAGCATGCCGTCGGCGTCGATCAGTGCTTCGAACGGTTCATGCTGCCATTGCTGCACCGGGCCGGTGGGCACCACGTCGGTGTGGCCGGCAAAGCACAGCACCGGGCCCTCCTGGGTGCCATGGGCGGCCCAGAAATTGTCGACGTCTTCAATGCGCATCGGCTCCAGCTGGAAGCCCACGGCGCCCAGGCGGTTCATCATCTGCGCCTGGCAATCGGCGTCGACGGGGGTGACCGAGGGGCGACGGATCAGGTCGCAGGCCAGTTGAAGGGTAGGCGAGAGCTCGGCAGGGGCCGTCATGGGGGACTCCGGGGCAAGGCAAGGCGGGGAAATCTGAGGGGCGTTATCTTATATCAAACTGAGGGGGCGGTGGGGCCGCGTTGCGGCCCCACAAGTCTCAAGCCTGTTGCGGTTCTGCGGCCTTTTCTGCCGGTTTGGGCAGCGAAGACAGCAAGGCCATCACCAACGCCGCTACATACGGCAACGACTGCACCAGCAGCATCGCCACCCAGAAGCGCATATCTGAGCTCGGCAGCCCCTGCACCAGGTAGATGCCCAACGCCGCGCCCCACAGCAGCAACATGATGAACAGCTCTTCGCGTGCTTCGGAAAGTGCCACCAGCAACCCATGGCTGTCGGCATTCTTCGGTGTGCGGAAGAACGGCATGCTGCTGGTGAAGAACCCGTACAGCACCGCCTTGGCGATGGTGTGCGACAGCGCCAGGCCGGCCAGCGCAGCGGCAAAGGCGTCCTTGAGGTTAACCCCCACCGCACGGCGATACAGGAAGATGATCTTGCCCACCTTGAAGAAGAACAGCGCCAGCGGCGGGATGGCGAAGATCATCAGCGGCGGGTCCACGCGGTGCGGGACGATGATCATCGCCGCCGACCACAGCAGCGCGCCAATGGTGAAGAAGATGTTCATGCCATCGGCAATCCAGGGCAACCAGCCGGCCAGGAAGTGATAACGCTGGCCGCGGGTCAGCTCGCTGTCCTTGCCACGCAGCAGGGCGCTGGCGTGGTGCTTGATGATCTGGATGGCGCCATAGGCCCAGCGGAAGCGCTGCTTCTTGAAGTCGATGAAGGTGTCAGGCATCAGGCCCTTGCCGTAGCTGTTGTGGGCGTAGGCCGCCGACAGGCCTTTTTCGAATACGCGCAGGCCCAGTTCGGCGTCTTCGCAGATGCACCATTCGGCCCAGCCCAGCTCTTCCAGCACCGTGCGCCGGGTCATGGTCATGGTGCCGTGCTGGATGATCGCGTCACGGTCGTTGCGGGTGACCATGCCAATGTGGAAAAAGCCTTTGTATTCGCTGTAGCACAGCTTCTTGAACGCGCTTTCGTGCTGGTCGCGGTAGTCCTGCGGCGACTGCACCACGGCAATTTTCGGGTCGGCGAAGTGCGGCACCATGTGCTTGAGCCAGTTGCGGTCGACGCAGTAGTCCGAGTCGATCACCGCGATCACTTCGGCGTCCTTGGCGGTGTGCGGGATCAGGTAGTTCAGCGCGCCCCCCTTGAAACCGGCCAGGGGCGCGACGTGGAAGAACTTGAAACGCTCGCCGAGCTTCTCGCAGTGGGCCTTTAGCGGCTCCCACACGGCAGGGTCCTTGGTGTTGTTATCGATCACCAGCACTTCGTAGTCGGGGTAGTCCAGTGCGGCCAAGGCATCGAGGGTCTGCTTAACCATCTCGGGCGGCTCGTTGTAGCACGGCACATGCACCGACACCTTGGGCCGGTAAGCGCTGTCGGCCTGCACCGGCAGGAACTCGCGGCGGCGCTTGTGTATCCATACCGCCTCGGCCAGCTCGTGGGCTTCGGTCAGCAGCACGATGAAAACGCCCAGCGCGCCAAGGGCCAGCAGCACGCCCACGGTCAGGCTGAACCAGGTGCTGTATTGCTGGCTGTAGTCGTAGGCGATCCACACCAGCACCGACCCGCACAGGAAGGTGATGAAAGTAAGGAAGGTGCGGCCGCGCTGGCGCAGGGCCGAGCCGTCGATGAACAGCACCATCAGGGCGATCATGGCCAGCACGACCGACGCCACGGCCAAAGCACGCCACTGCGGGATCGCCACCACCGGGCCGTCGAAGTTGAACTTTTGCTGGCGCTCGGCGTTGTACACGCCCCAGTAGGCGCCTACCGAGCCTTCATCGCTGGCCTTCCACGGCTGGTCATAGGCTTCGATGACGAAGTAGTTGTAGCCACGGCGGTTGAGGGTGTTGACCAGGGTACGCAGGTAGATGGCCTGGTCGGCCTGGGTGGCATCGGCACCCCCGCGCATGCGGCCGTTGCTCGGCCAGCCGACCTCTGACAGCAGCAGGGGTTTACGCGGGAACTGGTGCCGCAGTTCACGGGCACGGTCGAGCACGAACTCGACCGAATCCTTCATCGGCACGAACTCCCAGTAGGGCAGGATGTGCGCAGCAATCAGGTCGACGTGCTTGGCAATTTCCGGGTTTTCCTTCCAGATGTGCCATTGCTCACTGGTGGTCACGGGCACCTTCACAGCTGCACGCACGCGGTCCAGGTACTTGATCAGGTTTTCCGGGGTAACCTCTTCACGGAACAGCGCCTCGTTGCCGACCACGACCCGCACGACGCTGCGCGAGGTGTTGGCCAACTGGATGGCGGTGGCGATTTCGCGCTCGTTGCGCTCCAGGTCCGGGCTGATCCAGATGCCCAGCGTTACCCGCAGGCCGAATTCCTCGGCCAGGCGCGGGATGTCGGCCTGGGTGCCTTCTACGGTGTAGATGCGGATGCTGTCGGTCAGTTTGCTCAACTGCTCCAGGTCCTGGCGCATCTCGTCGTCAGTGGGGTACTGGCCTTTTTGCGGGCTTTCACCCAGGCGGAACGGCGAATACGAAAAGCCAGAGATCTGCTCTGGCCAGGCGGGTGCGGAAACCGGGCGGTTGATCAGTGCCCAGAACCCGGTGAACAACGCGGCGATGGCCAGGACCACGACCAGGTTCAGGCCGAATTTACGTGAAGACATTGTCGTCCATTTGTGTCGAAGTGATAGGACATTAAAGCAGGGTTGGCAGTGTCTTTCCTAACGATGCAGGCCATGGGCCGGCTGGCATATAATGCGCGCCGGTTTTTTGGGGTATGAAGATGAGCACAGAAGATCCACGCTTCGCCGGCGTTGCCCGGTTATACGGCGACCAAGGGCTGCAGCGCCTGGGCCAGGCCCATGTGGCTGTGGTCGGGATTGGCGGGGTAGGCTCGTGGGTGGCTGAAGCGCTGGCCCGTAGCGGCGTGGGCGAAATCACCCTGTTCGACCTGGACGATGTGTGCGTCAGCAACACCAACCGCCAGGCCCATGCCCTGGAAGGCCAGGTGGGGCGGCCCAAGGTCGAGGTCATGGCCGAGCGCCTGCGGGCGATCAACCCGGCGTGCACGGTGCATGCGGTGGCCGACTTCGTTACCCGCGAGACCATGGTCGAGTACATTACCGAAAACCTCGACTGCGTGATCGACTGCATCGACAGCGTCATGGCCAAGGCGGCGCTGATCGCCTGGTGCCGTCGGCGCAAGATCGCCATCGTCACCACCGGTGGTGCCGGTGGGCAGATCGACCCCACGCAAATCCAGATTGCCGACCTGAACAAGACCTTCAACGACCCGCTGGCTTCGCGGGTGCGTTCCACCTTGCGTCGCGATTACAACTTCTCGCGCAATGTCAGCCGCAACTATGGCGTGCCGTGCGTGTTCTCCAGCGAGCAGCTGCGCTACCCCAAGGGTGATGGCAGTGTTTGCTTGCAGAAGAGTTTCGTGGGGGAGGGGGTGCGGCTGGATTGCTCGGGAGGTTTTGGCGCGGTGATGATGGTGACCGCGACCTTTGGCATGGTGGCGGCGAGCAAGGCGATCGAGAAGCTGGTGGCCGGCGCGCGGCGGCCTTCGGAGCGGGTCAAACCTGAGTAAATACTTTCAAGCCGACTCGCTCCTACAGGGTGCAGCGTATGCCTTGGATTTAGCGGTTGGAGGCCAACTCTGCCATCCGCTGTAACACAGCATGCAGCCCATTACTGCGCGATGGCGACAGCTGACGCTCCAGCCCCAGCTGCGTAAACCACTCACGCAGGTCCAGCCCGGCCAGTTCTTCACTGGCCAAACCCTGAACCCTCACCAGCAACAAGGCCAGCAGCCCACGCAACAAGCGTGCATCGCTGGTGGCCTTGAACCGCCAAAGCCCGTCAACGTGCTCGGCCACCAGCCAAACCAGGCTTTCGCAGCCATGCACCCGGTTGGCGTCGGTCTTCTCGGCATCATCCAGCGGTTCCAGCCGCTCTCCCCACTGCATCAGCAGCCGCGCCCGCTGTTCCCAACCCTTGCCCTGTTCAAAAGCCTCCAGCGCCTGAAGTGCTTGCTCCGGCATGCTCATCGCAGCAGCTCCAGGCCCTGATCGAGCGCAGCGAAGAAGCGCTGAAGGTCATCGCTGTCGTTGTACAAGCCCAGCGACACTCGAATTGCGCCTTCAAGGCCCAAGCCTTTCAGCAGTGGCATGGCGCAATGGTGCCCGGCTCGTACGGCAATGCCTTGCTCGGTGAGCAGGTGGGCGATATCGGCATTGTGCACCCCCTCGATGACGAAGCTGGCCAAGGCCGCCTGTGGCGCACCGAGCACCCGCACGCCCTCGCGGTCGGCCAGCCCACGGAGCAGGTGCTGGTGCAGGCTGGTTTCATGGGCTTCGAGCGCCTGGGCGTCGAGGCTGGCCAGGTAGTCCAGGGTTGCGCCCAGGCCGATCACCCCGGCGATTGGCGGCGTTCCCGCCTCGAACCCCAGCGGGGCCGGGCGGAAGCTGGCGCTCTGGTACTCGGCCAGTTGCACCATCTCGCCCCCGAACTGCCAGTGGCGCAACAGTTCCAGCGCGTGAGGGCGGCCATACAGCACGCCAACCCCGTCCGGGCCATACAGCTTGTGGCTGGAGAACACATAGAAGTCGCAACCCAGGTGCTGCACATCATGGCGACCATGCACCACGCCCTGGGCACCGTCGACCACGGTCAGTGTGCCCTGGGCGCGGGCATGGGCCAGTAGCGCCGGCAGCGGCTGCCAGGTGCCCAGCACGTTGGACAGCTGGCTGACCGCCAGCACCCGGGTGCGGGGGCCGATCAGTTGCAGCGCCTGGTCCAGGTCGATGCGGCCGTGGGCATCCAGCGGCAGCACCACCAGGCGCAGGTTGCGCCGGTGCGCCAGCTGTTGCCAGGGCAGCAGGTTGGCATGGTGCTCCAGCGCGCTGACGGCGATTTCGTCACCGGCTTCGAAGCGGTGTTCCAGGCCGTAGGCCAGAAGGTTCAGCGCCGAGGTGGCGCCGTGGGTGAACACGATGTGCCGGGAGTCTGCGGCATTCAGCCAGGCGGCGACCTTGTCGCGGCTGGTCTCGAACGCCTGGGTTGCCAGTGCGCCGGGCAAGTGCTGGGCACGGTGCACGTTCGCCGCGCCATGGCCGTAATAATGGCTCAGGGCGTCAAGCAGGGCTTGCGGCTTCTGGGTGGTGGCGGCACTGTCCAGGTAGGTCTGGTGCTGCCGTTGCAGGGCGGCGATGGCGGGGAAGTCGGCACGCCAGGGGGAGGGCTGGAACATGTTCACGGGGCCTGGAATGAAAATCGGGTCTGGCGCGGTGGCGCCAGACCCGATCTTAACACCTCAAACCCGGGAAGGTTCTCAGTTGTGGGCGTGCAGCGCTTCGTTCAGCTCGATGGCCGACTTGTGGGTCTTGCACTCCACGGCGCCGTTCAGCGAGTTGCGGCGGAACAGCAGGTCGGTCTGGCCAGCCAGGTCGCGGGCCTTGACCACTTTGACCAGCTCGTTGTTCTCGTCCAGCAGGTTCACCTTGGTGCCCGCAGTGATGTAAAGGCCGGCTTCGACGGTGTTGCGGTCGCCCAGCGGAATGCCGATACCGGCGTTGGCGCCGATCAGGCAGCCTTCACCCACCTTGATGACGATGTTGCCGCCACCGGACAGGGTGCCCATGGTCGAGCAGCCGCCACCCAGGTCCGAGCCCTTGCCAACGAATACGCCAGCGGATACGCGGCCTTCGATCATGCCAGGGCCTTCGGTGCCAGCGTTAAAGTTGACGAAGCCTTCGTGCATGATGGTGGTGCCTTCGCCGATGTAGGCGCCCAGGCGCACACGGGCGGTGTCGGCGATACGCACGCCGGCAGGGACCACGTAGTCGGTCATTTTCGGGAACTTGTCCACCGAGAACACTTCCAGCAGCTCGCCCTTCAGGCGCGCTTCCAGTTGCAGCTCGGCCAGTTCGGCCAGATCGACCGCGCCCTGGTTGGTCCAGGCCACGTTCGGCAGCAGCGGGAAGATACCGGCCAGGCTTACACCGTGCGGCTTGACCAGGCGGTGCGACAGCAGGTGCAGCTTCAGGTAGGCCTCTGGGGTGGAGGTCAGGGCAGCGTCTTCGGCCAGCAGGGTGGCGACCAGCGGTTTGTGGCTCTCGGCCAGGCGGGTCAGCAGGGCGGCCTGGGCCGCGTCAACGCCTTTCAGGGCTTCGGCCAGTTGCGCGGCCTGGGCGTTGCTGAAAGCGATGGCCTGGTTGCCACCTTCATAGCCCAGCACCGGGGCTACAGCAGCGACCAGTTCGGCGCTCGGGTTGAGCAGGGGTTGTGCGTAGAACACTTCAAGCCAGGCGCCCTGGCGGTTCTGGGAGCCGACACCGAAGGCCAGGCTGAACAGGGTATTGGACATGTGATTACCTCGTACGAAATAGGGTAGGGGCTCAGGCCAGGGCAGCGGCGTAGAGGTCGGGCTTGAAACCGACCAGGGTACGCGCGCCAAGGTCCAGCACCGGGCGTTTGATCATCGACGGCTGGGCCAGCATCAGCTCGACGGCCTTGGCCTGGTCGAGGTCGGCCTTGCTGGTGTCGTCCAGCTTGCGGAAGGTGGTGCCAGCACGGTTGAGGATGACTTCCCAGCCGTGTTCGTCGCACCAGCGGTTCAGGCTGTCACGGTCGATGCCTTGGGTCTTGTAGTCGTGGAATTCGTAGGCGATGGCCTTGTCTTCGAGCCAGGTACGCGCCTTTTTCATGGTGTCACAAGCTTTGATGCCGTAGAGCGTGTAGGTCATTGTGTGCATTGGGGTTACAGGTTGCCCCAATCTCTCCGTTTTCCGAATGTCAGTCGCGGGATTATGCGGGAACGAACCTGTGAGCGCTACGTTTGCGGTCAGTTGGAGTGCCGACAGAGGATCGACAGCGCAGCTTGAAAAATATATGCAACTTGCTTATGGTTTGTGCATGGAAGCCATTTTTTTCGAGACATCCTTCTTCACCGCTACCGTGTCGGATTACCTGAGCGATGATGAATACAAAGCCCTGCAGCAGGAATTGCTGAGGAACCCTGAATGCGGTGATGTGATGCCGCGCACGGGTGGTTTCAGGAAGCTTCGCTGGGGAGACAGGCGCCGTGGCAAGGGAAAGCGTGGCGGTCTGCGAGTCATCTACTACTGGTTGTCCAGTGATGGGCAGATGTGGATGTTCGCGATTTATGACAAGGATGAACTTGAGAATCTCACCTGCGATCAGGAGAGGGCTTTGAAACAGGCCATCACTGTGGAAGTCGAGGCGCGTAAAGCGAAGCGATCGGTCAAGCAGAGGAGTAGTGAATGAAAAAGCGTGATTTGTTTGCCGAGATGATGAACGGCATCGAAGAGATGAAAGCGCAGCGCGAAGGGAAGATTACCCTGCGCCAGCATCATGCAAAGGTATTGGATGCGCCGAAGGTGACCCCTCAAGAAATTGTCGCCATACGTGAAGGTCTTCGCATGTCGCAGGAGGTGTTTGCCAGGTGCATCAGAACAAAGGCGGCAACGCTCAGGAACTGGGAGCAAGACAAAGCCAGCCCTAACCCTCAGGCGGCAATGTTGCTCAAGCTGGTGGAAAAATACCCGGATATGCTGGAGCGGCTAGAAGCCGTGTGAACATTTGAATTTCCCTGGACCCGCTTCGGCGGGTCTTGTTTTTTCATCTGAAGACTCATCATGTTACATATTCGTAGTTTCCTTGCGACTTTCGTGCAGCGGTCTCAAGCCGCCCGTCGCCGCTAACATATTGTTTCAATGGCGATGTTTCGCCCTGCTATCGTTTCTGGTTCACAAAGGAAGCTTTCCCGGATGCAGTCCGCCTACACCGTCCTCATCCTGCTGACGCTGGTCAGCCTGTCGAAGCTGGTTGGCCGCATGGTGCCGCTGCCCTTGCCGTTGGTGCAGATTGCCGCCGGTGCCTTGCTGGCCTGGCCGACATTGGGCCTGCATGTGGCCCTGGACCCCGAATTGTTCCTGTTCCTGTTCTTGCCGCCGCTGCTGTTTGCCGACGGCTGGCGCATCCCCAAGCGTGAGTTGTGGCGAATCCGCGGGCCGGTGGTGGCATTGGCTGTAGGGTTGGTGCTGTTCACCGTGGTCGGAGCCGGTTACTTCATTCACTGGCTGTTGCCGAGCATCCCGCTGCCGGTGGCCTTTGCCCTGGCGGCGGTACTGTCACCCACTGATGCGGTGGCAGTGTCGGCCATCACCCAGGACCGTCTGCCCACTCCGCTGATGCACATGCTGCAAGGCGAGGCGCTGATGAACGATGCGTCTGGCCTGGTGACCTTCAAGTTTGCCCTGGTGGCGGCAATCACCGGGGTGTTCTCGCTGGCTGATGCGAGCTTCACCTTCGCTCTGGTGGCGTTGGGCGGCCTGGCGGTGGGTGTCGCCCTGAGCTGGCTGATCGGCCGGCTACGAGCGTGGATGATCGCCCGCGGCTGGGATGACCCGGCCACCCACGTCGTGTTCATGTTGCTGCTGCCGTTCGCCGCCTATGTATTGGCTGAGCGCCTAGGCGTATCGGGCATCCTTTCGGCGGTGGCGGCCGGCATGATGCAAAGCTGGCTCGACCTGTTGCCACGGCAGACCAGCACGCGGCTGCTCAACCGCAGTGTGTGGTCACTGCTGGAGTTTGCTTTCAATGGGCTGATCTTCCTGCTGCTGGGCCTGCAATTGCCGGACATCATCAAGGCCGTGGTCAGCCACGAACCCACTGTTTGGCCGACCCTGGCCTACCGTTGCCTGGACGTAGTGGCGATCTTTGCTGCGCTGATCTTGCTGCGGTTCATCTGGGTACAGAGCATCTGGCGGTCGATCGGCGTGGTCCGCCGCTGGCGCGGCAAGCCCGCGCTGGTGCTGATGCCCACGGCGCGCTCCTGCTGGTTGCTGACGCTGGGTGGCGTTCGCGGTGCTGTTACCTTGGCCGGTGTGATGTCTATTCCGTTGTTGATTGGGGCAGGCAAGGCTTTCCCGGAACGTGACTTGCTGATCTTCATTGCCGCAGGGGTGATCCTGTTGTCGCTGATAAGCGCCTGCATTGCGCTGCCGTTCTTGTTGCGCGGGGTAACCAAGAGCGCAGACGAGCGCTTGCACCAGGAGGTGCAGGAGGCCTGGCGGCGTACGGCCGAGGCGGCGATCCACGCCCTGGAGGCTGAGGAGGTCATTGACAGCAATGCCCCGCAGGACGCCGCGCAGGCGACCCTGGCGACCGAGCTGAAGGCGCGGTTGATGGCGGAATACCGGGATGAGCTGGACAGCTATAACGACAGTGCCGAGGCCAAGGCGCTGGCCGAACAGATGGACTTGCTGGAGCGGCGTTTGCGCTTGCGTGCGCTGAGGGCGCAGCGGCTGGAGCTGTATAACCTGCATCGCCAGCATGAGGTGGGGGATGAGGTGGTGCGTCAGGTGCTGGGGGAGCTGGATATGAGCGAGGCGAACCTGGGGCAAGTCAGATAGACCGCAGGGGGCCGCTTTGCGGCCCTTTCGCGACACAAGGCCGCTCCTACAGGAGCGCGCGTTCCCCTGTAGGAGCGGCCTTGTGTCGCGAAAGGGGCGCGAAGCGCCCCCAGTCCAATCAGCGGCTTTGCAGGAAAGCGCGAATCCGCTCCGCCGCCTCGATACATTCAGCCAGCGGCGCAACCAGCGCCATACGCACGCGCCCCGCACCCGGATTCACGCCGTCTACTTCACGCGACAGGTACGACCCCGGCACCACCGTCACATGTTGGGCTTCGAACAGATCGCGGGTGAATTCGGCATCGTCACCCGGCACCTTGGCCCACAGGTAGAAGCTGCCGTCCGGGCGCTGCACGTCCAGCACCGGCTGCAGAATGTCCAGCACGGCATCGTACTTGGCGCGGTACTGGTCGCGGTTCTCGCGCACATGCGCCTCGTCCTGCCAGGCGGCAATGCTGGCCAGCTGGGTTTGCAACGGCATGGCGCAGCCGTGGTAGGTGCGGTACAGCAGGAACGGCTTGATGATCTCGGCGTCGCCCGCCACGAAGCCCGAACGCAGGCCCGGCAGGTTGGAGCGCTTGGACAGGCTGTGGAACACCACGCAACGTTTGAAATCACTGCGGCCCAGTTCGGCGCAGGCGGTCAGCAGGCCTGGAGGCGGCGCGTCTTCGTCGAAGTACAGCTCGCTGTAGCATTCGTCGGCAGCGATCACGAAGTCGTGCTCGTCAGCCAGGGCGATCAGCTTCTTCAAGGTATCCATCGGCACCAGCGCGCCAGTGGGGTTGCCTGGCGAGCACAGGAACAGGATCTGGCAACGTTTCCACACTTCGGCCGGCACCGCGTCGAAGTCGGGGTTGAAGCCGTTGCTTTCCAGGCACGGCAGGTAGTGCGGGGTGGCCCCGGCCAGCAGCGCTGCGCCTTCGTAGATCTGGTAGAACGGGTTGGGGCTGACCACCAGGCCATCATCGGCGCGGTTGACCACGGCCTGGGTGAAGGCGAACAGCGCTTCGCGGGTACCGTTGACCGGCAGGATGTGGCGGTCGGCGTCCAGCCAGCCGGCGGGCACGCCAAAGCGCCGTTCGCACCATTGGCCAATCGCCTGGCGCAGTGCCGGCAGGCCGATGGTGCTAGGGTATACCGCCAGCTTGTCGAGGTTGTCGGCCATGGCCTGGGCGACGAACGCCGGCGATTCGTGCTTCGGCTCACCGATCGACAGGGCGATGGCGCGTTTGTCCGCCGCAGGCTTCACGCTGCCCAGCAGGGCGCGGAGCTTTTCGAAGGGGTAGGGCTGAAGCTGGGTCAAGGCATGGTTCATCGGCGCAAGGTCTCGTCAATCGTCTAATCGTTAAAAGGTCACGCGGGTCGGGCTGGCGTCGCTACCTTGGCCGGCCTGCAGTTGCTGCACGATGGCTTCCTGCAGGCGGCTGCACAGCTGCGGGTCGGACAGCGGCTGGTTGTCGGCATCGGTGATGAAGAACACGTCTTCCACCCGTTCGCCGAGGGTGGCGATCTTGGCGTTCTGCAGCGACAGGTCGAACTCCAGGAAAATCCGCCCAAGCCGGGCCAGTAGCCCCGGGCGATCGGGCGCCGTGATTTCGAGGATGGTCACCGGGCGCTGGGCATCGTTGAGGATGGTCACCTGCGGCGGGAAGTCGAAGTGCTTGAGCTGGCGCGGTACCCGGCGCTGGATGATGGTCGGGTAGTCCTCGGGGTTGCGCAGTGCTTCGGTCAGGCCGTCGCGAATCTGTTTGACCCGCTGCGGGTTGTCGCCGATCGAGCCGCCGTCGTTATCCAGCACAATGTAGGTGTCGAGGGTGAACTGGCTGCTCGACGTGATGATCCGCGCGTCATGAATGTTCAGGTTCAGCTGCGACATGGCGGCCACCGTCACGGCGAAGAAATCATGCTGGTCGGGGGCATAGATGAAGATCTGCGTGCCGCCCTCGAACTCGCGCTGGGTGGTTTCCTTGATCAGCACCAGCGGCCCGCCATCGGCGGGTTGCTGCAGAATCGCGTCACTGTGCCAGGCCACGTCGGCGGCGTTGTGCTTGAGGAAGTAGTCATCGCCCAGTTGCGACCACAGCTGCTCGACGTCGTCCGGGTCGGTGCCTTCGCGCACCAGGATATCCAGCGCTGCAGATTGTGTCTGGCGAATTTGCTCTTCGCGGTCCAGCGGGTTTTCCAGGCCCCGGCGCAGGGCGCGCTTGGTCTCGGTATACAGCTGGCGCAGCAGGCTGGCCCGCCAGGAGTTCCACAGGCTGGGGTTGGTGGCGTTGATGTCGGCCACGGTCAGCACATAGAGGTAGTCCAGGCGTGTCTCGTCACCCACGTGCAGGGCAAAGTCGTTGATCACCTGCGGGTCGGACAGGTCCTTGCGCTGGGCAGTGGTCGACATGACCAGGTGGTTCTGCACCAGCCAGACGATCAGGCGGCTGTCCCAGGCCGGCAACTGGTGGCGCTCGCAGAACTTCTTCGCATCCACTGCGCCGAGGTCGGAGTGGTCGCCTTGGCGGCCCTTGCCGATGTCGTGGTACAGGCCAGCCAGGTAGATCAGCTCGGGTTTGGGCAGGCGGCCCATGAGCTTGCTGGCCAGCGGGAATTTCTCGGACACCGGCGTGTATTGCAGCTTGCGCAGGTGCTTGATGAGGTTGAGGGTGTGCGCATCGACCGTATAGATGTGGAACAGGTCATGCTGCATCTGCCCGACAATCAGCCCGAATTCTGGCAGGTAGCGGCCAAGGATGCCGTAGCGGTTCATCCGTCGCAGGTTGCGGTGGATACCGATTTCGCACTTGAACAGCTCGATGAACAGGCTGGTGTTGCGGATGTCGGTGCGGAACGTGTCATCGATCAGGTGCCGGTGCTCGCGCAGCAGGCGCACGGTATCGGCACGCACGCCTTTGATTTCCGGGTGCTGGGCCATCAGCACGAAGATTTCCAGCATGGCGAACGGCGTGCGCTTGAACACGTTCGCGTGGGTGGCCTCGATATAGCCATCATGCAGGCGGAACCGCGCATTCAGCGGCTGGGTGGTGCCGCTGTCGTCGTCGGCGAGGATCACTTCCTCGAAATGCTGGATGATCAGGTCGCACAGCTGGCTGATGCTCATCACCACCCGGTAGTACTGCTGCATGAACTGCTCGATTGCCCGCTTGGGGTTTTCGTCGCTGTATCCCAGCAGTGCGGCCAGGCTGCGCTGATGATCGAACAGCAGCCGGTCCTCGGCGCGCCCGGCCAGCATGTGCAGGGCGTAGCGCACCTTCCACAGAAAGTCCTGGGAGGAGGCCAGCAGCTCGTTCTCGCTTTCCAGCAAAAAGCCTTCGCCAGCCAGTGCATGCAGGTTCAGGGTGCCGTACTGGCGGCGCGCCACCCACAGTACTGTCTGGATGTCGCGCAGGCCGCCTGGTGAGCCCTTGACGTTGGGTTCGAGGTTGTACTCGGTGTCGTTGTACTTGTGGTGGCGGGCCTTGAGTTCGGCGCGCTTGGCGAGGAAAAATTCCTTGCTCGGCCACATGTGCGCGGTGCTGGTTACCTCCAGCATGCGCTGGCGTAAGGCCTCGGGGCCGGCAATGGTGCGGCTTTCCATCAGGTTGGTGATGACCGTCAGGTCGGCGCGGGCCTGCTCGGCACACTCGTCGACGGTGCGCACGCTCTGGCCCACTTCCAGGCCGATGTCCCACAGCAAAGTGAGAAAACGTTCGATGGCATCGCGGTACTGCTCGTGCTCGGCGGCGCCCAGCAAGATCAGCAGGTCGATGTCCGAATGCGGGTGCAGTTCACCGCGCCCGTAGCCGCCCACCGCAACCAGGGCGATGCCGCTGTGGTCGCCCCAGTCGAACTGGTTCCACGCCTGTTGCAGGATATTGTCCACGAGCCAGGCGCGGGCTTCGATCAGTGGGCGGATTTCGCCGCCCGCGCGAAAACGCTTGTCGAGCACCTCGCCGGCCAGGCGGATGGCTTTCTTGAAGGCGGCGATAGGGCTCGCCTTGAGGGCCAGTTCCGCCTGGAACTGGCCGCGGTCGAACAGCTCGGGATCCACCTGGGGCATCGCGTCACGTTCCTGTCGTGGGGTGGCCTGTCGGAGTACGGTCAGGCCGAGGTGCGCGGGATGGTGTCGTCCTTGCGCAGGGTGAAGATCTCGTAGCCGGTCGCGGTCACCACCAGGGTGTGTTCCCATTGGGCCGAGAGCTTGCGGTCCTTGGTGATGGCGGTCCAGCCATCGCCCAGTACCTTGGTGTCGGCCTTGCCCTGGTTGATCATCGGCTCGATGGTGAAGGTCATGCCTTCTTTCAGTTCCATGCCGGTGCCCGCACGGCCGTAGTGCAGGATCTGCGGCTCTTCGTGGAACACCTTGCCGATGCCGTGACCGCAAAACTCGCGCACCACCGAGAAGCCGTTCTTTTCCGCGTGCTTCTGGATCACTTCACCGATGTCGCCCAGGCGGCAGCCCGGCTTGACCAGCTCGATGGCCTTGTACATGCACTCCTGGGTCACCTTGGACAGGCGTTCGGCCCATACCGGCACGGTGCCGACGTGGAACATGCGGCTGGTGTCGCCGTGGTAGCCGTCCTTGATCACGGTGACGTCGATGTTCAGCGTGTCACCGTCCTTGAGCGGCTTGTCGTTGGGGATGCCGTGGCAGACCACATGGTTGATCGAGGTGCAGATCGACTTCGGGTAGCCCTTGTAGTTGAGCGGTGCCGGGATGGCCTGCTGGACGTTGACGATATAGTCGTGGCACAGGCGGTCAAGTTCTTCGGTGGTGATACCAGGCTTGACGTGTTCTTCGATCATTTCCAGCACGTCGGCGGCCAGGCGGCCAGCGATGCGCATCTTTTCGATGTCTTCTGCGGTCTTGATGGTGACGGTCATTACAGGCTCTCTACGGCGCCGTATACGGCGCGAACAAACGGGAAAGGCCGGATTCTAGCAGAGCAAGGCGCCGATCGGTCGGGATAAAGGCGGCCAGGCTGCTGTCTATAGCTGGCATTCTGGCGCGAAAGCGCAGGTGCTGCAAAAGCCGCTGACGGACGCAACAGTATCCGGGTTCCGTTCGGCCGCGGTCTGTGGTATAAAATGCGCCGCTTTCGGGGACGACCCCGTCAGCACTTAAACCCACACACGTGTCGACACGATGACCTGGGTGCCCCGAGTTGCGAAATTCGCGGGTTGGTCATTGGGATACGTGGAGGCCCAACCCGACTTATCAAGGAACTATCATGTCCCAAGTCAACATGCGCGATATGCTGAAGGCCGGTGTGCACTTCGGCCACCAGACCCGTTACTGGAACCCGAAAATGGGCAAGTACATTTTCGGCGCGCGTAACAAGATCCACATCGTCAACCTGGAAAAAACCCTGCCAATGTTCAACGACGCTCTGTCGTTCGTTGAGCGCCTGGCCCAGGGCAAGAACAAGATCCTGTTCGTCGGCACCAAGCGTTCCGCCGGCAAGATCGTCGCCGAGCAAGCTGCTCGTTGCGGTTCGCCATACGTTGACCACCGTTGGTTGGGCGGCATGCTGACCAACTACAAGACCATCCGCGCTTCGATCAAGCGTCTGCGCGACCTGGAAACCCAGGCCGAAGACGGCACTTTCGCCAAGCTGACCAAGAAAGAAGCCCTGATGCGCTCCCGCGACCTGGAAAAACTGGATCGCAGCCTGGGCGGCATCAAGGATATGGGCGGTCTGCCAGACGCTCTGTTCGTTATCGACGTTGATCACGAGCGCATCGCGATCACCGAAGCCAACAAGCTGGGCATCCCGGTTATCGGCGTTGTCGATACCAACAGCAGCCCTGAAGGTGTTGACTACATCATCCCGGGTAACGATGACGCCATCCGCGCTATCGAGCTGTACATGACTTCGATGGCTGACGCAGTCATCCGCGGCCGCAACAACGTTGCCGGTGGCACCGAAGTTTACGCTGAAGAAGCGGCTGCACCTGCTGCTGAGTAATAGGCGCTAGCGTCTACTTGGCACGCAAAAAGGGGGCTCTGCCCCCTTTTTGCCACCTTGAAATCCTGCTGTCAGCATCGGCCCCGCATCATGGGCTTGCTGAAATGAAAACAGCGGATTAGCAGAATTGAACGCCCGTGACGAGCGGGTGGAATGGTTGAAAAACTTTCCAAGAGGATTTTGAAATGGCAGCAATTACTGCAGCGCTGGTAAAAGAACTGCGCGAGCGTACCGGCGAAGGCATGATGGATTGCAAAAAGGCCCTGGAAAAGGCCGGCGGCGACATCGAGAAAGCCATTGACGACATGCGTGCCTCGGGCGCCATCAAGGCCGCCAAAAAGGCTGGCAACGTTGCAGCTGAAGGCGCTATCGCGGTCAAGACCGACGGTAAATCCGCCGTCCTGCTGGAAGTGAACTCGCAGACCGACTTCCTGGCCCTGCAAGACGACTTCAAGAACTTCGTAGCCGAAAGCCTCGAGCAAGCCTTCGCCGAGAAGCTGACCGACGCTGCTCCGCTGATCGCTTCGCGTGAAGCTGCTCGTGAAGCCCTGGTTGCCAAGTGCGGCGAGAACGTCAACATCCGTCGCCTGGTGCGCGTTGAGGGTGACGTTGTCGGTGCCTACCTGCACGGCAACAAGATCGGTGCTGTCGTTGTCCTGAAAGGCGGCGACGTCGAGCTGGCCAAGAACATCGCCATGCACGTTGCAGCTTCGAACCCTGAGTTCCTGGATTCGTCGGAAATCTCCGCCGAGGCCATCGAGCGCGAGAAGGGTGTCTTCCTGCAGCTGAACGCCGACAAGATCGCCGGCAAGCCGGAAAACATCGTTGAGAACATGATCAACGGCCGTATCACCAAGTTCAAAGCCGAAGCCTCGCTGAAAGAGCAAGCTTTCGTCATGAACCCGGAAGTCAAGGTTGGCGAACTGGCCAAGAAAGCCGGCGCTGAAATCGTTTCCTTCACCTACTTCAAAGTAGGCGAAGGCATCGAGAAGCCAGTCGACGACTTCGCTGCTGAAGTTGCCGCTCAGGTAGCTGCTGCCAAGCAGTAAGACAGCCCCGTCTGTCGCCCAAAAGAGGCTGCCCGCTCACGCGCGCAGCCTCTTTGTCAAAACGGCGAAGGGTTTATAAAACTCGCCGCCGCTGGCACCAAAACGGTGCCACGCTACAGTTAGCAGGCTGCAAACAGCCCGCACGAATTTTCTAAAAGTACGCCGCAGGAGAGACTCGCAATGGCTCAGCAGGTGAGTGGTCGCCAACCTCGCTATAAACGCATTTTGCTCAAACTTAGCGGCGAGGCCCTGATGGGCTCGGAAGACTTCGGGATCGACCCGAAAGTGCTGGATCGCATGGCCCTTGAAGTTGGCCAGCTGGTAGGGATCGGTGTCCAGGTCGGCCTGGTGATCGGTGGTGGCAACCTGTTCCGCGGCGCCGCGCTCAGCGCAGCCGGCATGGACCGCGTCACCGGTGACCACATGGGCATGCTGGCCACCGTGATGAACGGCCTGGCCATGCGCGATGCGCTGGAGCGCTCGAACATCCCGGCCCTGGTCATGTCGGCCATTTCCATGGTCGGTGTCACCGATCATTACGATCGTCGCAAAGCTATTCGCCACCTCAACTCCGGGGATGTGGTAATTTTCTCCGCCGGTACCGGCAACCCGTTCTTCACCACCGACTCCGCGGCCTGCCTGCGCGCCATCGAAATCGATGCCGACGTGGTGCTGAAGGCGACCAAGGTCGATGGTGTGTACACTGCCGATCCATTCAAGGACCCACACGCCGAGAAGTTCGATCACCTGACCTACGATGAGGTCCTGGATCGCAAGCTGGGTGTGATGGACCTGACCGCAATCTGCCTGTGCCGTGACCACAAGATGCCATTGCGGGTATTCAACATGAACAAGCCTGGCGCCCTGCTGAACATCGTGGTGGGTGGCGCTGAAGGTACTCTGATCGAGGAAGGCCAAGCATGATCAACGACATCAAGAAAGACGCGCAGGAGCGCATGGGCAAGTCCATCGAAGCCCTGGCTCGCAACCTCGCGGCAATCCGCACCGGTCGCGCCCACCCAAGCATCCTGGACAGCGTCAAGGTCACTGCCTGGGGTAGCGAGATGCCGCTGAACCAGGTGGCCGCGATCACCGTCGAAGATGCCCGCACCCTGAAGATTGTCGCGCACGACAAGAACCTCAGCGCTGCCATCGAAAAGGCCATCCTCACCTCCGACCTGGGCCTGAACCCGTCCAGCGCCGGTACCACCATTCGTGTGCCGATGCCGGCCCTGACCGAGGAAACCCGCAAGGGTTACACCAAGCAGGCCAGCGGTGTGGCCGAGGATGCCAAGGTCGCTGTGCGCAATGTGCGCCGCGATGCCCTGGGCGACCTGAAGAAGCTGACCAAGGACAAGGAAATCAGCGAAGACGAAGAACGTCGCGCGGCGGACGAGATCCAGAAGCTGACCGACAAGTTCATTGCTGAAGTCGATGCTGCTTACAAAGCCAAGGAAAAGGACCTGATGGCCGTCTAAGGCCGGGGTTTTTTAATGGAAAAGTCCAAGTTGGCGGCACCGTCCTCGGTGCCGCGTCATGTCGCGATCATCATGGATGGCAACAACCGCTGGGCGAAAAAGCGCCTGCTGCCCGGCGTTGCCGGGCACAAGGCGGGTGTCGACGCCGTTCGCGCTGTCATCGAAGTCTGTGCCAAGTCCGGGGTCGAGGTACTGACCCTGTTCGCCTTCTCCAGTGAAAACTGGCAGCGCCCGGCCGAAGAGGTTGGTGCGTTGATGGAGCTGTTCTTCTCGGCCCTGCGCCGTGAGGCCAAGCGCCTCAACGAGAACAACATCAGCCTGCGCATCATCGGTGACCGTTCGCGTTTCCACCCTGAGTTGCAGGCCGCCATGCGCGAAGCCGAGGCGCTGACCGCCGGCAACAATCGCTTCATCCTGCAGATCGCAGCCAACTACGGTGGCCAGTGGGATATCGCCCAGGCCGCCCAGCGGCTGGCGCGGGAAGTGCAAGCCGGGCACCTGCGCCCGGAAGACATCACTCCGGGTCTGCTGCAGACATGCCTGGCAACCGGCGAGCTGCCGCTGCCGGACCTGTGCATCCGCACCGGTGGCGAGCACCGCATCAGCAATTTCCTGTTGTGGCAACTGGCCTATGCCGAGTTGTACTTCTCCGACCTGTACTGGCCGGACTTCAAACACGAGGCCATGCGCAATGCCCTGGCCGATTTCGCTTCGCGCCAGCGCCGCTTCGGTAAGACCAGCGAGCAGGTCGAGGCTGGAGCTCGTGCTTAATGCTTAAACAACGCATCATTACCGCGCTGATCCTGCTGCCGATCGCGCTGGGCGGTTTTTTCCTGCTCAACGGTGGGGACTTTGCCCTGTTCATCGGCTTCGTGGTGACCCTTGGCGCCTGGGAGTGGGCGCGCCTGGCCGGGCTCATGGCCCAGCCGCTGCGCATTGCCTATGCCTTGGTGGTCGCCGGGGCGCTGATGCTGCTGTACATCCTCCCGGAGCTGGCGCCCTGGGTGTTGGGCGCTGCGGTGATCTGGTGGGGGCTGGCCACTTGGCTGGTGCTTACTTATCCGCGCAGCAGCGAGCTGTGGGCCAGTGCCGCCTGTCGGTTGCTGATTGGCCTGCTGGTGTTGCTGCCAGCCTGGCAGGGGTTGGTACTGCTCAAGCACTGGCCGCTGGGCAACTGGCTGATTCTCTCGGTCATGGTGCTGGTCTGGGCTGCCGACATCGGCGCGTACTTCTCTGGCCGGGCGTTTGGCAAGCGCAAGCTTGCCCCGCAGGTCAGCCCTGGCAAGAGCTGGGAAGGTGTGTATGGCGGCCTGGCCGTCAGCCTGTTGATTACCCTGGGTGTCGGCATCAGCCGCGACTGGGGCTTTGGCCAGCTCTTGCTGGGCCTGCTGGGCGCTGCGTTGCTGGTGATGGCCTCGGTGGTCGGTGACCTGACCGAGAGCATGTTCAAGCGCCGCTCCGGCATCAAGGACAGCAGCAACCTGCTGCCTGGCCATGGTGGTGTGCTGGACCGCATCGACAGCCTGACCGCAGCGATCCCGATCTTCGCTGTGCTGCTGTGGGCTGCCGAATGGGGTGTGATGTGAGTCGCCCGCAGCGTATTACCGTGCTCGGGGCCACTGGCTCCATCGGCCTGAGCACGCTGGATGTGATTGCGCGGCACCCCGACCGCTACCAGGTGTTTGCCCTCAGCGGCTATTCGCGTATCGATGAATTGCTGGCCCTGTGCGTGCGCCATCGTCCGGCGTTCGCCGTGGTGCCGAGCGCTGAGGCTGCTGTGCGGCTGCGCGAAGGCCTGGCTGCGGTCGGTTGCGCTACCGAAGTGCTGGAGGGGGAGGCCGGGCTTTGCCAGGTGGCCTCGGCAGCGGAAGTGGACGCCGTGATGGCAGCCATTGTCGGTGCGGCCGGCCTGCGTCCTACCTTGGCGGCCGTCGAGGCGGGCAAGAAGGTGTTGCTGGCCAATAAGGAAGCCCTGGTGATGTCTGGCGCGCTGTTCATGGAGGCGGTACGGCGCAGTGGTGCCGTGCTGTTGCCAATCGACAGCGAGCACAACGCGATTTTCCAGTGCATGCCCGGCGATTATGCGCGCGGCCTGAGCGCGGTCGGCGTACGCCGGATCCTGCTCACGGCGTCCGGCGGCCCGTTCCGTGAAACACCGGTCGAGGCACTGCTGGACGTGACCCCGGAACAAGCCTGCGCGCACCCTAACTGGTCGATGGGGCGCAAGATTTCCGTCGACTCGGCCAGCATGATGAACAAGGGGCTCGAGCTGATCGAAGCCTGCTGGCTGTTCGATGCCGCGCCGGCCAAGGTCGAGGTGGTGGTGCACCCGCAGAGCGTGATCCACTCCCTGGTCGACTATGTGGACGGTTCGGTGCTGGCGCAGCTGGGTAACCCGGACATGCGCACGCCGATCGCCAATGCCCTGGCGTGGCCCGAGCGGATCGACTCCGGAGTGGCACCGCTGGACCTGTTCGCCATCGCCCGTCTGGATTTTCAGGCGCCCGACGAACAGCGCTTCCCTTGCCTGCGCCTGGCGCGGCAGGCTGCCGAGGCCGGCAACAGTGCACCCGCTGTGCTCAACGCAGCCAACGAGGTGGCAGTCGAGGCATTTCTTGGGCGGCGTATCCGCTTCCCGGAGATCGCGGGTATGATCGAACAGGTGCTCGACCAAGAGCCCGTCGTGCCGCTGCCATCGCTGGATGCGGTGTTTGCCGCCGACCAGCGTGCCCGGGAGCTTTCCCGTGAGTGGCTGAGGCGTCACGGTCGCTGAAGCCGGCCTGCTGAACATCATTCGGAGATGGACATGACAGCGCTCTACATGATTATCGGCACCCTCGTGGCCTTGGGTGTGCTGGTCACCTTCCACGAATTCGGCCACTTCTGGGTGGCGCGCCGCTGCGGCGTCAAGGTGCTGCGCTTCTCGGTGGGCTTCGGCACGCCGTTGCTGCGCTGGCATGGCCGCCACGGTACCGAGTTCGTGGTCGCGGCGATTCCGCTGGGTGGCTACGTGAAGATGCTCGATGAGCGCGAGGGCGATGTGCCGCCTGCGCTGGCCGGGCAGTCGTTCAACCGCAAGTCGGTTCGCCAGCGTATCGCGATCGTCGCGGCAGGCCCGATTGCCAACTTCCTGCTGGCCATCCTGTTCTTCTGGGTGCTGGCAATGCTCGGTACCCAGCAGGTCCGTCCGGTGATCGGTGCGGTCGACAGTGGCAGCCTGGCTGCGTCGGCTGGCCTGACCGCAGGTCAGGAAATCGTTTCCATTGACGGCAAGCCGACCAACGGTTGGTCAGCGGTCAATCTGCAGCTGGTTCGCCGTCTGGGCGAGAGCGGCACTTTGCAGGTTGGCGTGCTCGACGAAGGCGCCACTGCCGAGCGCCAGTTGCAGGTCAAACTGGACAGCTGGCTCAAGGGCGCCGACGAGCCGGACCCGATCCAGTCGCTTGGTCTGCACCCTTGGCGCCCGGCGATCGTGCCCGTACTCGCCGAGATCGATCCGAAGGGGCCAGCTGCCGTTGCGGGCCTGAAAACCGGTGACAAACTGCTGGCCGTCGATGGCGTGGCCGTGAGCGAATGGCAACAGGTTGTCGACAGTGTGCGTGCGCGCCCGGATGCCAAAGTCGTGGTGCGCGTGGAGCGTGATGGCGCGGCCCTGGACGTTCCGGTGACCTTGGCCCGCAAAGGCGAGGGCAAAGCAGTCGGTGGCTATCTGGGTGCCGGGGTAAAAGGTGGCGAATGGCCTGCCAGCATGCTCCGCGAAGTCAGCTACGGCCCGCTGGAAGCGGTGGGTGAGGGCTTGTCGCGCACCTGGAACATGAGCGTCCTGACCCTCGAGTCGCTGAAGAAAATGCTGTTCGGAGAGCTCTCGGTAAAAAACTTGAGTGGACCGATAACCATTGCTAAAGTGGCGGGCGCTTCGGCCCAGTCCGGCGTGGGGGATTTCCTGAATTTCCTGGCCTACCTGAGCATAAGCCTGGGGGTTCTTAACCTGTTGCCCATCCCGGTACTGGATGGGGGGCATTTGCTGTTTTACCTGGTCGAGTGGGCGCGCGGTCGTCCGCTGTCGGATCGGGTGCAAGGTTGGGGGGTCCAGATCGGTATCAGTTTGGTCATAGGGGTGATGTTGCTCGCCCTGATCAACGATCTGGGTCGACTATAAAGCTTCGCTCAATTGCGAACCTGCCGTGTTGTCGCGGCGGGTTGTTTATTGCCAGTTGGAATAAAAGGACTTCATGAAACGTCTGCTGCTAACTGCGGTCATGTCCGCACTGATGATCGCTGAAGTTCACGCCGAGTCCTTCACCATCTCCGATATTCGCGTCAACGGCCTGCAGCGGGTTTCCGCTGGCAGTGTGTTCGGTGCCCTGCCGCTGAACGTCGGCGACCAGGCCGACGACCGCCGCCTGGTGGACTCGACCCGTTCCCTGTTCAAGACTGGGTTCTTCCAGGACATTCAGCTGAACCGCGATGGCAATGTGCTGATCATCAACGTGGTCGAGCGCCCGTCGGTGTCGAGCATCGAGATCGAAGGCAACAAGGCGATCAGCACCGAAGACCTGATGAAGGGCCTGAAGCAATCGGGCCTGGCCGAAGGCGAGATCTTCCAGCGTGCCACCCTCGAAGGCGTGCGTAACGAACTGCAGCGCCAGTACGTGGCCCAGGGCCGCTATTCGGCCGAGGTCGACGCCGAAGTGGTGCCGCAACCGCGCAACCGCGTCGCGCTGAAGATCAAGATCAACGAAGGCACCGTCGCTGCCATCCAGCACATCAACATCGTTGGCAACAACGTGTTCGACGATGAAACCCTGGGGCAGCTGTTCGAGCTGAAGACCACCAACTGGCTGTCGTTCTTCAAGAACGACGACAAGTACGCCCGCGAAAAACTGTCCGGCGACCTGGAGCGTCTGCGCTCCTACTACCTGGACCGCGGCTACATCAACATGGACATCGCCTCCACCCAGGTGTCCATCACGCCAGACAAGAAACACGTCTACATCACCGTCAACATCAACGAAGGCGAGAAGTACACCGTTCGCGACGTGAAGCTGTCCGGTGACCTGAAAGTGCCGGAAGACCAGGTCAAGTCGCTGCTGCTGGTGCAGCCGGGCCAGGTGTTCTCGCGCAAGGTGATGACCACTACCTCCGAGCTGATCACCCGCCGCCTGGGTAACGAAGGCTATACCTTCGCCAACGTCAACGGCGTGCCTCAGCCGAACGACCAGGAGCACACGGTCGACATCATGTTCGTGGTCGACCCGGGCAAGCGTGCCTACGTCAACCGCATCAACTACCGCGGCAACACCAAGACCGAAGACGAAGTGCTGCGTCGCGAAATGCGCCAGATGGAAGGCGGCTGGGCTTCGACCTACCTGATCGACCAGTCCAAGACCCGTCTGGAGCGCCTGGGCTTCTTCAAGGAAGTCAACGTAGAGACCCCGCCGGTGCCGGGCACCGACGACCAGGTCGACGTCAACTACAGCGTCGAAGAGCAGGCCTCCGGTTCGATCACCGCCAGCGTCGGTTTCGCTCAGAGCGCCGGCCTGATCCTCGGTGGTTCGATCAGCCAGAGCAACTTCCTGGGTACCGGTAACAAGGTATCCGTCGGCCTGACCCGTTCGGAATACCAGACCCGCTACAACTTCGGCTTCGTGGACCCCTACTTCACGGCCGACGGCGTCAGCCTGGGCTACAACGCCTTCTACCGCAGCACCGACTACGACGACCTCGATGTCGACGTGGCCAGCTATGCGGTGGACAGCTACGGTGCCGGCGTGAGCCTGGGCTACCCGATCAGCGAAACTTCGCGCCTGACCTATGGCCTGAGCGTGCAGCAGGACAAGATCAAGACCGGTAAGTACACCGTTGACGAGATCTTCGATTTCCTCGAGCAGGAAGGCGACAACTTCCTGAACTTCAAGGCCTCGATCGGCTGGTCCGAGTCGACCTTGAACAAAGGTGTGCTGGCTACCCGTGGTCACTCGCAAAGCCTGACTCTGGAATCCACCATTCCGGGTAGCGACCTGTCGTTCTTCAAGCTCGACTACCGCGGCCAGCTGTTCAAGCCGATCACCAATGACTACACCCTGCGCCTGCACACCGAGCTGGGCTATGGTGACGGTTACGGCAGCACCTCCGGCCTGCCGTTCTACGAGAACTACTTCGCGGGTGGCTTCAACTCCGTCCGTGGCTTCAAGGACAGCAGCCTGGGCCCACGCAGTACGCCTAGCCGCGGCGAGGCCGACGGTGGCAAGCCGGGTACCATCCGCGACCCGGATCAGGATCCGTTGCCGTTCGGTGGTAACGTGCTGGTGCAAGGTGGTGCCGAGTTGCTGTTCCCGCTGCCGTTCGTCAAGGACCAGCGTTCGCTGCGCACCTCCGTGTTCTGGGACGTCGGTAACGTGTTCGACACCAATTGCGGCAACAAGCCTGATTGCGAGAAAGTCGGTTTCTCGGGCATGGCCAGCTCGGTTGGTCTTGGTGTGACCTGGATTACCGCACTGGGCCCGCTGAGCTTCAGCTTGGCAATGCCGGTGAAGAAGCCGGACGATGCCGATACCCAGGTGTTCCAATTCTCTCTGGGCCAGACCTTCTAAGGTCGGCCCCTGCTTAATGACAACGGTTTATCCAGGAGTGCATCGTGCGTAAATTGGCTCAACTGGCCGTAGTGGCCGCGGCGCTGGTCGCCACCCCGGCATTCGCCGAAATGAAGGTTGCCGTGCTGAACTATCAGATGGCCCTGCTGGAATCGGATGCTGCCAAGAAGTACGCAGTTGATGCCGAGAAGAAGTTCGGCCCGCAACTGACCAAGCTGAAAAGCCTGGAAAGCAGCGCCAAGGGCATCCAGGACCGCCTGATCAAGGGCGGCGACAAGATGCAGCAGCAGGAGCGTGAGCGCCTGGAGCTCGAGTTCAAGCAAAAGGCCCGTGACTTCCAGTTCCAGTCCAAGGAACTGAACGAAGCCAAAGCCGTTGCCGATCGCGATATGCTCAAGCAACTGAAGCCGAAGCTGGATGGTGCTGTCGAGGAAGTGATCAAGAAGGGCGGTTTCGACCTGGTCCTCGAGCGTGGTGCGGTCATCGATGTCAAGCCTCAGTACGACATCACCCGCCAAGTCATCGAGCGCATGAACCAAGCCCGTTGATATGAGTGTGACCATGACGCTAGGCCAGCTGGCCGAGGCCCTCGGTGCCACCCTCAAGGGGCCCGAGGGGTTGCAGATTACCGGGCTGGCCACCTTGCAGGAGGCAGGCCCCGGTCAATTGAGCTTCCTCGCCAACCCGCAGTACCGCAAGTACCTGGATAACTGCCAGGCGGGTGCGGTATTGCTCAAGGCTGCGGATGCCGAAAGTTTCGCTGGCAATGCCCTGATCGTGGCCGACCCGTACCAGGCGTATGCGCGTATTTCCCACCTGTTCGACCCCAAACCCAAGGCTGTGGCGGGAATCCATCCCAGCGCCGTGGTGGCTGAGGATGCACAGGTGGACGCCAGCGCCAGCATCGGGCCGTTCGCGGTTATCGAAAGCGGTGCGCGCATCGGGGCTGATGTCAGCATCGGCGCACATTGCTTCATCGGTGCGCGTTGCGTTGTAGGTGAAGGCGGCTGGCTGGCGCCGCGGGTGACGTTGTATCACGACGTAACCATCGGCAAGCGAGTGGTCATCCAGTCGGGTGCCGTGATCGGCGGCGAAGGCTTCGGCTTTGCCAATGAGAAAGGCATCTGGCGCAAGATCGCCCAGATTGGCGGCGTCACCATTGGTGATGACGTTGAAATCGGCGTCAATACTGCCGTCGACCGTGGTGCGCTGTCCGACACGCGGATCGGCGACGGGGTAAAGCTCGACAACCAGATCCAGATCGCCCACAACGTGCAGATCGGTGACCACACGGCCATGGCCGCTTGCGTGGGCATTTCCGGCAGTACGCGCATCGGCAAGCATTGCATGCTGGCCGGCGGCGTGGGCCTGGTAGGGCACATTGATATTTGCGATAACGTATTTGTTTCCGGGATGACAATGGTAACCCGTTCGATCACCGAACCCGGTTCCTATTCATCCGGCACAGCCATGCAGCCTTTGGCTGACTGGCGCAAGAGCGCTGCGCGTATCCGTCAGCTCGATGACATGGCCAAGCGCCTTCAGCAGCTGGAAAAACGCGTCGATACCGTGACCTCAGGTGGCCTGCCGACATCAGAAGGCTGATACCATTCCCTGAGCAAGAGTGAACAGTCGCTAGCTGGCTCCTCTTTGGATTGCAAAAGGAGCGTGTGGTCAGCACCTGCGCTCCCTATTCTTATTACAGGCTTCCCCCCCGAAATGATGGACATCAACGAGATTCGCGAATACCTGCCTCACCGTTACCCGTTCCTGCTGGTGGACCGAGTGACGGATCTGGACTTCGAGGCCCAGAGCATTCGTGCCTACAAGAATGTCAGCATCAACGAGCCGTTCTTCAATGGCCACTTCCCGGCGCACCCGATCATGCCGGGTGTCCTGATCATCGAAGCCATGGCCCAGGCGGCCGGCATCCTTGGCTTCAAGATGCTCGATGCCAAGCCGGCCGACGGCACCCTGTACTACTTCGTCGGCTCCGACAAGCTGCGTTTCCGTCAACCGGTACTGCCGGGTGACCAGTTGGTGCTGGAAGCCAAGTTCCTCAGCCGCAAGAGCATGATCTGGAAATTCGAGTGCCGTGCTTTGGTCGACGGCAAGCCGGTTTGCTCGGCAGAGATCACCTGCGCGGAACGCTCCCTATGAATTCGATTGATCCTCGGGCCATTATCGACCCGTCGGCCAAACTGGCCGATGGCGTCGAGGTCGGCCCTTGGTCGATCGTTGGCCCCGATGTGGAAATCGGGGAGGGCACCGTTATCGGCCCGCATGTTGTGCTCAAAGGCCCGACCCGCATCGGCAAGCACAACCGTATCTTTCAGTTTTCCTCGATCGGTGAAGACACCCCGGACCTCAAGTACAAGGGTGAACCGACGCGCCTGGTGATCGGTGACCACAATGTGATCCGTGAAGGTGTGACCATTCACCGTGGTACCGTTCAGGACCGCGCCGAAACCACCGTGGGTGACCACAACCTGATCATGGCCTATGCCCACATCGGCCACGACAGCGTCATTGGCAACCACTGCATCCTGGTCAACAACACGGCCCTGGCCGGCCATGTGCATGTGGGGGACTGGGCGATCCTGTCCGGCTACACTCTGGTGCACCAGTACTGCCATATCGGCGCCCACGCGTTTTCCGGCATGGGTACCGCGATTGGCAAGGACGTTCCGGCCTTTGTTACCGTGTTTGGCAGCCCGGCCGAAGCCCGTAGCATGAACTTCGAGGGCATGCGCCGTCGCGGTTTCAGCGACGAGGTGATCCATGTGCTGCGCCGTTGCTACAAGATTGTCTACCGCCAGGGCCTGACCGTCGAAGACGCGCTCAAGGAGTTGGCGGAAATGGCCGCGCAACACCCTGAGGTCGAACTGTTCCGCCAGTCGATCGTGAACTCCGCCCGCGGCATCACCCGCTGACATGGCCCCGCTTTGCGTAGCCTTGGTCGCAGGTGAGGCCAGCGGCGATATTCTGGGTTCCGGCCTGATGCGTGCCCTCAAGGCGCGCCACCCGGATGTGCGTTTCATTGGCGTTGGCGGCCCGTTGATGGAAGCCGAAGGCCTGCAATCGTACTTCCCCATGGAGCGCCTGGCTGTCATGGGCCTGGTCGAAGTGCTGGGGCGCCTGCGCGAGTTGCTCAAGCGCCGCAAGCTGCTGATCCAGACGCTGATCGACGAAAAGCCGGATGTATTCATCGGCATCGACGCCCCTGACTTCACCCTCAACATCGAGCTGAAACTGCGTCAGGCCGGGATCAAGACTGTGCATTACGTCAGCCCGTCGGTCTGGGCGTGGCGGCAGAAGCGTGTGCTGAAGATTCGCGAAGGCTGCGACCTGATGCTGACGCTGTTGCCGTTCGAGGCGCGGTTCTATGAAGAGCAGGGTGTGCCGGTGCGCTTTGTCGGTCACCCGCTGGCCGACACCATACCGCTTGAGGCAGACCGCCCGGCCGCGCGCGCTGCGCTGGGCTTGGGCGAGGGGCCGGTAGTTGCCCTGATGCCGGGCAGCCGGGGTGGCGAAGTAGGGCGCCTGGGGGCGTTGTTCCTTGATGCCGCCGAGCATCTGCGCCAGCAGGTGCCGGGCGTGCGCTTCGTACTGCCTTGCGCCAACGCCGCGCGGCGCGCCCAGGTCGAGCAGATGCTCGAAGGGCGTCAATTGCCACTGACCCTGCTTGATGGCCAGTCGCACCAAGCCTTGGCGGCCTGTGACGCGGTACTGATCGCCTCGGGCACTGCCACCCTGGAAGCGTTGTTGTACAAGCGCCCAATGGTGGTGGCCTACCGCCTTGCACCATTGACCTACTGGATCCTCAAGCGCCTGGTGAAGAGCCCTTACGTGTCCTTGCCTAACCTGCTTGCCCAGCGCGAACTGGTGCCCGAGCTGCTGCAAGACGCTGCGACCAGCGAAGCGTTGGCCAATACCCTTGCGCCGCTGGTGCGCGATGGCAGCCGGCAGACCGAGCGTTTCGACGAAATTCACCGCACCCTGCGCCGTGACGCCTCCAATCAGGCGGCCGAGGCGGTACTGGCCCTGCTCAAGGACCGCTGACATGCAAATTGGACTGGACTTCAACCTGGTCGAGGACCTGGTCGCCGGCGTTGACGAAGTGGGCCGTGGCCCACTGTGTGGCGCGGTGGTAACGGCGGCGGTGATCCTCGATCCTGCGCGCCCGATTCTTGGCCTGAACGATTCGAAGAAGCTCACCGAAGCCAAGCGCGAGGCGTTGTTCGACGAAATCCGTGAAAAGGCGCTGAGCTTCTGTATCGCCCGTGCCGAGGTCGAGGAAATCGACCGCCTGAACATCCTGCAGGCCACCATGCTGGCCATGCAGCGTGCGGTGGAAGGCCTGCACATCACGCCGAAACTGGCCCTGATCGATGGCAACCGCTGCCCGAAGCTGGCCGTACCGGCCTCGCCTGTGGTCAAGGGCGATAGCCAGGTGCCGGCAATCGCGGCGGCTTCGATCCTGGCCAAGGTGACCCGAGACCGGGAGATGAGTGCCTTCGAGCAGATTTACCCAGGGTATGGCATTGGTGGGCACAAGGGTTACCCCACGCCGGTGCACCTCGAGGCCCTGGCTCGGTTGGGGCCTACGCCCATTCATCGGCGTTCCTTTGCCCCTGTGCGGGCGGCCTGGGAAGCACGTGAAGGCGTTACCGATTCCCTGATCTGACACCCCGAGGCGTTCCTGCAGGCATTACGCGATTTCCTGTAGGAGCGGCTTTAGCCGCGAACACCGGCGTAGCCGGTGCCATCCATCGAGGTGCCTGCTTCGCGGGTAAACCCGCTCCTACACGCAGCCCCAAATCCCATCCCCATTTAAGCTACAATCCCGCCCTTGTCGTTCAGCACTGCTACAGGATCTTCCATGTCGGTTCCCTTCGTTCACCTGCGCGTCCATTCCGAATTCTCGCTGGTCGACGGCCTGGTGCGGGTCAAACCGCTGGCCAAGGCGCTGGCGGGGATGAACATGCCGGCGGTGGCGATCACCGACCAGAGCAACATGTGCTCGCTGGTGAAGTTCTACAAGACCGCCATGGGTGCCGGCATCAAGCCGATCTGCGGCGCCGACCTGTGGCTGGCCGGTGCCGACCCGGAAGCGCCGCTGTCGCGCATCTGCTTCCTGGCCATGGACCCCAAGGGCTACCGCAACCTCACCGAGTTGATCTCGCGTGGCTGGACCGACGGCCAGCGCAATGGCCTGGTCATCCTGCAGCGTGAATGGATCGCCCATGCCAGTGAAGGCCTGATTGCCCTGTCTGCGGGCAAGGAAGGCGACATTGGCATGGCCTTGCTGGCCGGCCGGGACGACGAAGCCCAGGCCCTGCTGCAAGACTGGATGGGCATGTTTCCCGATCGTTTCTACGTTGAAGTGCAGCGCACCAACCGCGCCCGTGACGAAGAGTACGTGCACGCTGCGGTAGCGCTGGCAGACAAGCTCGGCGCCCCGCTGGTGGCCACCAACGACGTGCGCTTCCTCAAGCAAGCCGACTTCGATGCCCATGAAACCCGCGTGTGCATTGGTGAGGGCTGGACCCTCGACGACCCGCGCCGCCCGCGTGGCTACAGCGATCAGCAATACCTGAAGTCGGCCGAGGAAATGGCCGAGCTGTTCAGCGACCTGCCTGATGCCATCGCCAACACGGTCGAAATCGCCAAGCGCTGCAATATCCAGGTTCAGCTGGGCAAGTACTTCCTGCCCGACTTCCCCACGCCCAATGGCATGGGTATCGACGATTACTTGCGGCATGTGTCCCACGAAGGCCTGGAGGAGCGCCTGGCGGTGCTGTGGCCGAAAGAGACCACGCCCAATTACGAAGAAAAGCGCCAGGTGTACCTCGACCGCCTGAAGTTCGAGCTGGATATCATCATCCAGATGGGCTTCCCCGGTTACTTCCTGATCGTTATGGACTTCATCAAGTGGGCCAAGAACAACGACGTGCCGGTAGGCCCGGGCCGTGGTTCGGGTGCTGGCTCGCTGGTGGCCTACGTACTCAAGATCACCGACCTCGACCCGCTGGCCTACGACCTGCTGTTCGAGCGCTTCCTCAACCCTGAACGTATTTCCATGCCCGACTTCGACGTCGACTTCTGCATGGACGGCCGTGACCGGGTGATCGACTATGTGGCCGAGGCTTACGGCCGCAATGCAGTGAGCCAGATCATCACCTTCGGTACCATGGCCGCCAAGGCGGTGGTGCGTGACGTGGCGCGGGTGCAGGGCAAGTCCTACGGCCTGGCCGACCGCCTGTCGAAGATGATCCCGTTCGAAGTGGGCATGACCCTGGAGAAGGCCTACGAGCAGGAAGAGATCCTGCGCGACTTCCTCAAAGGCGACGAAGACGCCCGCGAAATCTGGGACATGGCCCTGAAGCTGGAAGGTGTGACCCGGGGTACCGGCAAGCACGCCGGTGGTGTGGTTATCGCGCCGACCAAGCTCACCGACTTTTCGCCGATTGCCTGTGATGAAGAGGGCGGCGGGCTGGTAACCCAGTTCGACAAGGATGATGTCGAGGCTGCGGGCCTGGTGAAGTTCGACTTCCTCGGCCTGCGTACGCTCACCATCATCAAGTGGGCGATGGAGATCATCAACCGCGAGCAGACCAAGAAGAACCTGCCGGATCTCAACATCGACTTCATCCCGCTGGACGACCGCAAGACCTACGAGTTGCTGCAAAAGGCCGAAACCACGGCGGTGTTCCAGCTCGAATCGCGCGGCATGAAGGAGCTGATCAAGAAGCTCAAGCCTGACTGCCTGGAAGACCTGATCGCACTGGTGGCATTGTTCCGCCCGGGCCCGCTGCAATCGGGCATGGTGGACGACTTCATCAACCGCAAGCACGGCCGTGCCGAACTGGCCTACCCGCACTCCGACTATCAGTACGAAGGCCTCAAGCCGGTACTGGCACCGACCTACGGCATCATCCTGTATCAGGAACAGGTGATGCAGATTGCCCAGGTGATGGCGGGCTATACCCTGGGCGGCGCGGACATGTTGCGCCGGGCGATGGGTAAGAAAAAGCCCGAGGAAATGGCCAAGCAGCGCGGTGGTTTCATCGAAGGCTGCGTGGCCAACAATATCGATGCGGACCTTGCCGGTAACATCTTCGACCTGGTAGAGAAGTTCGCCGGTTACGGGTTCAACAAATCCCACTCCGCGGCTTATGGCCTGGTGTCGTACCAGACCGCCTGGCTGAAAACCCACTACCCGGCCCCGTTCATGGCCGCGGTACTGTCGGCGGACATGCACAACACCGACAAGGTGGTGGTGCTGGTCGAGGAAGTGCGCAGCATGAAGCTGCGCCTCGACGCGCCGGATGTGAACTTCTCCGACTTCAAGTTCACCGTCAACAACGACGGCCGCATCGTCTATGGCCTGGGTGCCATCAAGGGCGTGGGTGAAGGCCCGGTGGAGGCAATTGTAGAAGCCCGTGCCCAGGGCGGCCCGTTCAAGGACCTGTTCGACTTCTGTGAACGTATCGACCTCAAGCGGGTCAACAAGCGTACCCTGGATGCGTTGATCCGAAGTGGTGCGCTGGACCGCCTGGGGCCGCATTTCCATGACGAGATCAAGGCCTATCACGCCAACATCGACATCAACCGTGCAACCTTGATCTCCGCGTTGGGTGAGGCCATCAAGGCTGCCGAGCAGGCGGCCCATACCGCTGACAGCGGCCATGTCGACCTGTTCGGCAGCATGTTCGACGAGGCGGATGTCGATGTTTATGCCAACCACCGCAAGGTGCGCGAGCTCACCCTCAAGGAGCGCCTGAAGGGCGAGAAGGACACCCTTGGCCTGTACCTAACCGGCCATCCGATCGACGAGTACGAGGCCGAAATCCGCCGCTTTGCCCGCCAGCGCATCGTCGACCTGAAGCCGTCGCGTGAAACCCAGACTATAGCCGGCATGATCATTGCCCTGCGGGTGATGAAGAACAAGAAGGGCGACAAGATGGGCTTTGTCACGCTGGATGACCGCTCCGGGCGCATCGAGGCATCGTTGTTCGCCGATGCGTTCATGGCGGCACAGTCCTTGCTGCACAACGATGCCATGGTGGTGGTGGAGGGTGAGGTCAGCAACGACGACTTCTCCGGTGGCTTGCGCCTGCGGGTCAAGCAGGTGATGACCATGGAAGATGCGCGCACCAAGCTGGCCGAAAGCCTGCGCCTGAAGGTGGCGCACGACGCATTGAAGGGCGACCGCCTGAAGTGGCTGGGCGAGCTGATTACCCGCCATCGCGGTGCCTGCCCGATTACCCTGGAATACACCGGCAGCGATGCCAAGGCCATGCTGCAGTTCGGCGACCAGTGGGCAATCGACCCGGCCGATGGGTTGATTCAGGCGCTGCGTGACCAGTTCGGGCGTGAGAACGTCTTCCTGCAATATCGTTGAACCGAAAAAAATTTAATCTCGACCTGAATGCGCCTGATCCCTTAAGGTAGGGCGCCAAACGGATCAACCGGCCGGCCGCCTGGCCGTAGACCCAAGACGGATGACTATGAACCCGAATTTTCTCGATTTCGAACAGCCGATTGCCGACCTGCAAGCCAAGATCGAAGGCCTGCGCCTGGTAGGCAACGACAACTCGCTGAACATCAGCGATGAAATTGCCCGTCTGCAAGACAAGAGCAGCACCCTGACCGAAAGCATCTTCGGCAACCTGACCAGCTGGCAGATCGCCCGTCTGGCCCGTCATCCGCGTCGTCCTTACACCCTGGACTACCTGGAACACATCTTCACCGAGTTCGAAGAGCTGCACGGTGACCGCCACTTCTCCGACGACGCCGCCATTGTGGGTGGTACCGCACGCCTGGACGGCAAGCCGGTCATGGTCATCGGCCACCAGAAGGGCCGTGAAGTACGCGAGAAGGTGCGCCGCAACTTCGGCATGCCGCGCCCGGAAGGCTACCGCAAGGCGTGCCGCCTGATGGAAATGGCCGAGCGCTTCAAGATGCCGATCCTGACCTTCATCGACACGCCGGGTGCCTACCCGGGCATCGACGCCGAAGAGCGCAACCAGAGCGAGGCAATCGCCTGGAACCTGCGTGTGATGGCTCGCCTGAAAACCCCGATCATCGCGACCGTGATTGGCGAGGGTGGTTCTGGTGGTGCACTGGCCATCGGTGTGTGTGACCAGCTCAACATGCTGCAATATTCCACCTACTCGGTGATCTCGCCGGAAGGTTGTGCTTCGATCCTGTGGAAGACTGCCGACAAGGCGGCTGATGCGGCCGAGGCCATGGGTATTACTGCTGAGCGCCTGAAAAGCCTGAACATCGTCGACAAGGTGATCCAGGAACCGTTGGGCGGCGCCCACCGCGACCCGGTCAAGATGTCGGAAAGCATCCGCGCCGACCTGGTGCAGCAGCTGGACATGCTCAGCAAGTTCGACAACGACGCGCTGCTGGCCCGCCGTTACGAGCGCCTGATGAGCTACGGTCTCTGATTCACTGATTTAGCCCAGGGGCCGCTTTGCGGCCCTTTCGCGACACAAGGCCGCTCCTACAGGCGACCGCATTTCCTTGTAGGAGCGGCCTTGTGTCGCGAAAGGGGTGCAAAGCACCCCCGGCAATCTCAAGCCAAGTGAGGAACAGATGATCAACCTCACCCCTTGGCTCAACGCCCCAGCCTGGTACATCGCCTTCTCCGGCGGCCTCGACTCCACCGTCCTCCTGCACCTGCTGGCCGACTACGCCCGCCACCATACATCCCCCCCGCTGCGTGCGATCCACATCCATCACGGCCTGCAAACCGCCGCCGACGCTTGGTCCGCACACTGCCAAGCCATCTGCGACAATCTCGGCATCGAACTCCAGGTCATTCACGTCCAGGTCGCCCCCGGCGCCAGCCTCGAACAGGCCGCTCGCGACGCCCGCTATGCCGCGTTCAAGCAAGCCCTGAGCCCCGGCGACATCTTGTTCACCGGCCAGCACCGTGACGACCAGGCCGAAACCCTGCTGTTTCGTCTGTTGCGCGGCGCGGGCCTGCGTGGCCTGGCTGCAATGCCAGTGCAGCGGGCGCTAGGGCAGGGCAGTCTGGTCAGGCCTTTGCTGGCTCGTTCTCGGCAGCAGCTGCAAGACTATGCCCGAATGAAAGGGCTGGCCTGGATCGAAGACCCGTCAAACGCCGACACACATTTCGCCCGCAACTTCCTGCGTGGCGAGGTGCTCCCGCATTTGCAGCAACGTTGGCCGCAAACCACCCAGAACCTCGCCCGCGCCGCAGAGCACCTAGGCGAAGCCTTGGGGCTGCTGGACGAGCTCGCCCAAGGTGACCTTGCGTGCGCAGAAAGGGGGGCGCCGAAGGCCTGGGCTGGGCTGGACTCGCTCGATCTGGCATCCCTGGTCGCGTTGTCGCCCGCCCGTCAACGCAATGCCCTGCAGTATTGGTTGAGCCTTCGCACCCGTTTGCCAGACACCCGGCACTGGGCTGGCTGGGCGGACCTGCGTGATGCAGCCGGGGATGCCCAGCCCGTCTGGCGGCTCGCCGACGGGCAACTGCTGCGCAGCCATGGGCGCATCTGGTGGCTGAGTGGTGACTGGCTACAACTGCCCGTCGGCGAGCTGGCCTGGGTGAACCCCACCGGGCCGCTGTTGCTGCCAGGTAACGGCAGCGTGCGTCTTGCGGTCGCACAGCCGCTCGGTGACCTGCGCATCGCCTATCGCCAGGGCGGCGAAATGCTGGACATCCCCGGCCGTGGGCGGCGCGACCTCAAGCGCCTGCTTAACGAGCTGCAGGTGCCGCATTTCCTGCGCCCACGCTTGCCGCTGCTGTATCAGGGCGAGTGTTTGCTGGCGGTGGCCAACCTGCCGGGGTTGGTGCAGGCGGATTGCCAGCTGCACTGGCAGTTACCGACGAACGCGCAAGGTTTGAGCTGAAGGGTACATTCGGGTAGACTACCCTCCCTTCTTGATACAGCTTCTGTGGGTTCCGCGAAAACACAGGAGTTGCCGATTACCAAGCAGTTTTTTGCTGGGCTGATTCTGGAAATGACGAGCGAGCTCCATGCCGGGGATACCCCTGGTCTGTACAGACGCGGCAGTTTTTCGAGATGCACTGTGATTGACGCAGGTGATCGGGGGCTTCGGCCTTCCTTCGCTTTCTCCGGCGGCGCTGGCCGCCTTAACGCAGACTTCTAGGGTTTTTCATGACGCGCTACATATTCGTCACGGGCGGTGTTGTTTCTTCATTGGGGAAAGGCATTGCCTCGGCTTCCCTGGCGGCCATCCTGGAAGCGCGGGGCCTGAAGGTCACCATGCTCAAGCTGGATCCGTACATCAACGTCGATCCGGGCACCATGAGCCCGTTCCAGCACGGTGAAGTATTCGTCACCCACGATGGCGCCGAGACCGACCTCGACCTGGGCCACTACGAGCGGTTCATCCGCACCACCATGACCCAGAACAACAACTTCACCACCGGCCGCATTTACGAGCACGTGCTGCGTAAAGAACGTCGTGGTGATTACCTGGGCGCGACCATCCAGGTCATCCCGCACATCACCGACGAGATCAAGCGTCGCATCATCAAGGGTGCCGGCGATGCCGACGTGGCCCTGGTGGAAATCGGCGGTACCGTGGGTGACATCGAGTCGCAGCCGTTCCTCGAGGCCATCCGCCAGCTGCGCGTCGAAGTGGGCTCCAAGCGCGCCATGCTGATGCACCTGACCCTGGTCCCGTACATCGCCACCGCTGGCGAAACCAAGACCAAGCCGACCCAGCACTCGGTCAAGGAGCTGCGCTCCATCGGCCTGCAGCCTGACGTGCTGATCTGCCGCTCCGACCACCCGGTCGATGCCTCGTCGCGTCGCAAGATCGCGCTGTTCACCAACGTTGAAGAGCGTGCGGTGATTTCGCTGGAAGACGTCGACACCATCTACAAGATCCCGGGCGTACTGCACGCACAGGGCCTGGACGACTTCGTCGTCGAGCGTTTCGGCCTGCAGTGCAGTGGCGCCGACCTGTCCGAGTGGGACAAGGTGGTCGATGCCAAGCTCAACCCTGAGCAGGAAGTGACCATCGCCATGGTCGGCAAGTACATGGAGCTGCTGGACGCGTACAAGTCGCTGATCGAAGCGATGAGCCACGCCGGCATCACCAACCGTACCAAGGTCAACCTGCGCTACATCGATTCGGAAGACATCGAGAATCAGGGCACCAGCCTGCTCGAAGGCGCCGATGCCATTCTGGTACCGGGCGGTTTCGGCCTGCGCGGTGTGGAAGGCAAGATCACTGCGGTGCAATACGCCCGTGAAAACAAAGTGCCGTACCTGGGTATCTGCCTGGGCATGCAGGTGGCCGTGATCGAATTCGCCCGTAACGTCATGGGCTGGAAAGACGCCAACTCCACCGAGTTCGACCGCAACAGCGGCCACCCTGTGGTCGGCCTGATCACCGAGTGGGCCGATGCCACCGGTGCCGTCGAAACCCGCAACGAGGCTTCCGACCTGGGCGGCACCATGCGCCTGGGCGCGCAGGACTGCCAGCTGGCTGCCGGTTCCAAGGTACACGATTGCTACGGCAAGGACGTGATCACCGAGCGTCACCGCCACCGCTACGAAGTGAACAACAACCTGCTGCCGCAACTGGTCGACGCAGGCCTGGTGGTTTCTGGTCGTTCCGAAGACGGCGCGCTGGTGGAAGTGGTCGAGTCCAAGGACCACCCATGGTTCGTCGCCTGCCAGTTCCACCCGGAGTTCACCTCCACCCCACGTGACGGCCATCCGCTGTTCAGCGGTTTCGTCAAAGCGGCCCTGGCCCAGAAGAGCAAAGCCTGATTTAAGGGCTTTGATGAGTTTTCCGACGGTTATAACCGCGCAAGGCTCATTTCTCGGGTAAAGTACGCCCCCGATCTACCCCTGACCGCTCGGTCAGGGGTTGCTTATGCCAGGCCTGCCTGCTGCATCCGCGCCTGGTGCAAGGCAAGAATTCCCTAAAGCTGCGTTGTTTTCGTCAATTCTGGAGTGCTTACAACAATGGCAAAAATCGTCGACATCAAAGGTCGTGAAGTTCTCGATTCACGTGGCAACCCCACCGTGGAAGCCGATGTACTGCTCGACAACGGCATCATCGGCAGCGCCTGCGCGCCGTCCGGTGCTTCCACTGGCTCGCGCGAAGCGCTGGAGCTGCGTGATGGCGACAAGAGCCGTTACCTGGGCAAGGGCGTGCTGAAGGCTGTCGCCAACATCAACGGCCCGATCCGTGACCTGCTGCTGGGCAAGGACCCTTCCGACCAGAAGGCCCTGGACCACGCCATGATCGAACTGGACGGTACCGAGAACAAGGCCAAGCTGGGCGCCAACGCCATCCTGGCTGTTTCCCTGGCTGCCGCCAAGGCCGCTGCCCAGGACCAGGACCTGCCGCTGTACGCGCACATCGCCAACCTGAACGGCACCCCGGGCCAGTACTCGATGCCGGTTCCGATGATGAACATCATCAACGGTGGCGAGCACGCCGACAACAACGTCGACATCCAGGAGTTCATGGTTCAGCCGGTAGGCGCCAAGACCTTCTCCGACGGCCTGCGCATGGGCACCGAAATCTTCCACCACCTCAAAGCCGTGCTGAAGGCCCGTGGCCTGAACACCGCCGTGGGTGACGAAGGTGGCTTCGCTCCTAACCTGGCTTCCAACGAAGACGCCCTGGGCGCCATCGCCGAAGCGGTCGAAAAAGCGGGTTACAAGCTGGGCACCGACGTGACCCTGGCCCTGGACTGCGCGGCTTCCGAATTCTACGAAGACGGCAAGTACAACCTGTCCGGCGAAGGCAAGTCGTTCGACGCCGAAGGTTTCGCCGAGTACCTGAAAGGCCTGACCGAGCGCTTCCCGATCATCTCGATCGAAGACGGCCTGGACGAGTCCGACTGGGCTGGCTGGAAGATCCTCACCGACAAGATTGGTGAAAAGGTACAGCTGGTTGGCGACGACCTGTTCGTGACCAACACCAAGATCCTGAAGGAAGGCATCGAGAAGGGCATCGGTAACTCGATCCTGATCAAGTTCAACCAGATCGGCTCGCTGACCGAAACCCTGGAAGCCATCCAGATGGCCAAGGCTGCCGGTTACACCGCAGTGATCTCGCACCGCTCCGGTGAAACCGAAGACTCGACCATTGCCGACCTGGCCGTGGGTACCGCTGCTGGCCAGATCAAGACCGGCTCGCTGTGCCGTTCTGACCGCGTTTCCAAGTACAACCAGCTGCTGCGCATCGAAGAGCAACTGGGTGCCAAAGCGGTTTACCGTGGTCGTGCCGAGTTTCGCGGCTAAGCAAGAGATGGTAAAAAGACAGCAGCCGGAGTTGTAGGAACGTTCGTACTGATCTTTCCTACATCCCAACGGGTTTCTGTCAACGAAGCCTGGCCTCGGCCAGGCTTCGTGCTATTCGAGGCCCCGAAGTAACAAGTACGCGGCAGCCTTTTTAACCTGGATAACGTGATGCGCAGTCCCTATTGGGTGTTCCTCGTTCTGCTCCTGCTGCTGGGTGGCCTGCAGTACCGCCTGTGGGTGGGTAACGGCAGCCTGGCGCAAGTGACCGAACTGAAGCAGCAGATTGACGAGCAGCATGCCGAGAACGAGCGCTTGCTTGAGCGCAACCGCGTGCTCGATGCCGAAGTGCTGGAGCTGAAAAAAGGCATGGAGACCGTTGAAGAACGGGCTCGCCACGAATTGGGAATGGTCAAAGAGGGCGAAACCCTCTTCCAGTTGCCACAGAAATGATCGATACCTTACCGGCCTTCTGGGCCGTGATTCCTGCTGCGGGCGTAGGTGCCCGCATGGCTGCCGACCGCCCCAAGCAATACCTGGAGCTGGCTGGGCAGACCATCCTCGAGCACAGCCTCGACTGTTTTCTTGGCCACCCGGCGCTCAAAGGCGTGGTGGTCAGCATTGCTGAAGATGACCCGTACTGGCCGGCCCTGCGTTGCGCCAGCGACCCGCGCATCCAGCGCGCAGCGGGTGGGCGCGAGCGTGCCGATTCGGTGCTCAATGCCTTGCTGTTGCTGCATGCGCAAGGCGCCTCGGACAGCGACTGGGTGCTGGTGCATGATGCTGCGCGGCCGAATTTGGCGCGCAGTGACCTGGACAAGCTGCTGTCGGAGCTGGCGGACGACCCGGTGGGTGGCCTGCTGGCGGTACCGGCGCGCGATACCCTCAAGCGTGCCGATGGCCGCGGCCGGGTAAGTGCTACCGTGGACCGTAGCACCATCTGGCAGGCCTATACACCGCAGATGTTCCGCCTTGGCGCGTTGCACCGGGCGCTGGCTGAGTGCCTGGTGTCGGATGTGGTAGTGACGGATGAAGCTTCGGCCATCGAATGGTCCGGCCAGGCGCCGCGCTTGGTGGAAGGGCGTAGTGACAACATCAAGGTGACCCGACCGGAAGACTTGGAATGGTTACGCCAGCGCTGGGCGGGTAGGCGCTGAGATTGTCGGGACCGCTGCGCGGTCCTTTCGCGACACAAGGCCGCGAAGCGGACCCAGCGAGCTGTCAGGTCACTCGGTATTCAGGCAACCCCGCCAACCCCTCCTTCAGGTAATCCACCAGCCGCCGCACCTTCGGCGACAGGTGCCGCTGTTGCGGATACAGCGCCCACACTGCCGTATTTGGCGGCTGGTGCGCCTCCAGCAACGACACCAGAGCCCCCGTATGCAAGTGCTCCAGCACGTAATAATCCGGCAACTGGCACAACCCCATCCCCTGCAACGCCGCATCCAGCACCGCCTGCCCACTGTTGCAGCGCCAGTTCCCTTGCACCCGCTGGCTGATCTCGCGGCCATCCTGCTGCAACGCCCATAAGTCCGAACTGCCCACCAGGCAATTGTGCCGCGCCAACTCTGACAGGCTGTGGGGTCGACCGTAACGTTCCAGATAAGCCGGCGAGGCACACAGGTACATGCGCCGGGGTGCGAGGCGGGCGGCCACCAACCGAGAATCGGCCAGCCGCCCCAAACGGATGGCCAGGTCCATGCCTTCGTGCAGCAGGTCGAGGGTGTGGTTGCTCAACTCCACCTCCACGCGCAACTGCGGGTACAGCGCCATGAACCGTGTCACGAGCGGCACGATGAAGCGCTCGCCGTACGCTACCGCGCAAGTCATGCGCAGCAATCCCTTTGGCTCGCTGGCCAGGTCGCCCATGGCGCGCAGGGCTTCCTCGCGGCCATCCTGCAGGCGCTGGCAATGCTGCAGAAAGGTCTGCCCGGCCTCGCTCAAGGTCACCCGACGGGTACTGCGGTAGAGCAGGCGCGTTTGCAGGCGCTCCTCCAGGCGGGCGATCTGGCGACTGATGTGCGACGAGGAAACCCCCAGGCGTTCGGCGGCCGCCGTGAACTGGCCCGATTCGGCCACGGCGACGAATTCGTCGATACCTTCCCAGCGGCTGCTCATTGATTATCCCTGCATGGCAATAATGTTTTGTCTTTGCCTGGATTATTCATCAAAAGGCGGTGAATTACACTGCAAGCCTGAATCGACACTCTGTCTGGAGACCTTTGATGATCAAGTCCCGTGCCGCCGTAGCCTTCGAAGCCAAGAAACCCCTGGAAATCGTCGAAGTCGACGTGGCCATGCCCAAGGCCGGTGAAGTGCTGCTGCGCGTGGTCGCCAGCGGTGTCTGCCACACCGACGCCTACACCCTGTCCGGCGCCGACCCGGAAGGCATCTTCCCGTCGATCCTCGGCCACGAAGGTGGCGCGATCGTTGAAGCGGTAGGCGAGGGCGTGACCTCGGTGGCCGTTGGCGATCATGTGATTCCGCTCTACACCCCGGAATGCGGCAAGTGCAAGTTCTGCCTCTCGGGCAAGACCAACCTGTGCCAGGCCATCCGTGCGACCCAAGGCAAGGGCCTGATGCCCGACGGCACCACGCGCTTCTCCTACAAAGGCCAGCAGCTGTTCCACTACATGGGGACCTCGACCTTCTCCGAGTACACCGTGCTGCCGGAAATCTCCGTGGCCAAAATCCAGAAAGAAGCACCACTGGAAAAGGTGTGCCTGCTGGGCTGCGGCGTCACCACCGGTATCGGCGCGGTGCTCAACACCGCCAAGGTCAAGCCGGGTGATACCGTGGCCATCTTCGGCCTGGGCGGCATCGGCCTGTCGGCGGTGATCGGTGCGGTCAAGGCCAAGGCCTCGCGCATCATCGCCATCGACATCAACCCGGCCAAGTTCGAGATCGCCCGCCAGTTGGGCGCCACCGACTGCATCAACCCGAAAGACTACGACCGCCCGATCCAGGAAGTGATCGTCGACCTCACCGACGGTGGCGTGGACTTCTCCTTCGAGTGCATCGGCAACGTGCAACTGATGCGTGCGGCGCTGGAGTGCTGCCACAAGGGCTGGGGCGAGTCGGTGATCATCGGCGTGGCCGGTGCCGGCCAGGAAATCGCCACCCGTCCGTTCCAGCTGGTGACCGGCCGGGTATGGCGCGGTTCGGCGTTCGGTGGCGTGCGTGGCCGCAGCGAGCTGCCAAGCTACGTGGAAATGTCCGAGAAGGGCGAGATCCCGCTGGATACCTTCATCACCCACACCATGGGCCTGGAGGATATCAACAAAGCCTTCGACCTGATGCATGAAGGCAAGAGCATCCGCAGCGTGATCCACTTCTGAGGTACGCCATGAGCCTGGATAACATCTCCTGCCAGAAAAGCTTCGGCGGTTGGCACAAGCGTTACCGGCATCACTCCAAGGTGCTGGGCTGCGACATGGTATTTGCCGTGTACTTGCCGCCGCAGGCCGAACAGGGTGAAAAGCTGCCGGTGCTGTACTGGCTCAGCGGCCTCACCTGCACCGACGAAAACTTCATGCAGAAGGCCGGCGCCCAGCGCCTGGCCGCCGAGCTTGGGCTGATCATCGTCGCCCCCGACACCAGCCCGCGTGGCGAGCAGGTGCCGGGCGACCCGGACGGCGCCTGGGACTTCGGCCTGGGGGCGGGCTTCTACCTCAATGCCACCCAGCAGCCCTGGGCCAAGCATTACCACATGCACGACTATGTGGTGGAGGAGTTGCCCGCGCTGATCGAGGCGCACTTCCCGGCATCGGGCGAGCGCAGTATCAGTGGTCACTCCATGGGCGGGCACGGCGCGCTGGTGTGCGCCTTGCGCAACCCGGGGCGTTACCGTTCGGTGTCGGCGTTCTCGCCGATCAGCAACCCGATGGACTGCCCATGGGGCGAAAAGGCCTTCAGCCGTTACCTGGGTGACGACCGTGCGCGCTGGCGTGAGTGGGATGCCAGTGTGCTGTTGGCCGAAACGCCGGCCGGCGAGTGCCCGCCGTTGCTGGTGGACCAGGGCGACCGTGACGATTTTCTCGAAAAGCAGCTCAAGCCTGAAGCGCTGGAGCAGGCAGCACGCAAAGGGGGGCATGAACTGACCCTGCGCCTGCAGCCGGGTTATGACCACAGCTACTACTTCATTGCCAGCTTCATCGAGGAACACCTGCGCCATCATGCGGTGGCACTGGGGCGGGTGTAACAGCCCGGTCCAAAAGCCGCCAAACCCGCTGCAAAGCAGGTAGAATCACGCCCTGACTCATTCAGGGCGTTTTCTTATGCGTATTGGCCACGGCTACGATGTGCACCGTTTCTGCGACGGTGATTTCATTACCCTGGGCGGGGTGCGTATCCCCCACAAATACGGCCTGCTGGCCCACTCCGACGGCGACGTGCTGCTGCACGCCCTGAGCGATGCCTTGCTGGGTGCTGCGGCGCTGGGCGACATCGGCAAGCACTTCCCCGACACCGACCCACAGTTCAAGGGTGCCGACAGCCGCGTGCTGCTGCGCCATGTGGTCGGCATTGTCAAGGCCAAGGGCTGGAAGGTCGGCAACGTCGACGCCACCATCGTCGCCCAGGCGCCGAAGATGGCCCCGCACATCGAGACCATGCGCCAGCTGATCGCCGAGGACCTGCAGGTCGAGCTCGACCAGGTCAACGTCAAGGCCACCACCACTGAAAAGCTGGGCTTCACCGGCCGCGAGGAGGGTATTGCCGTGCATTCGGTCGCCCTGCTGCTGCCAGCATGACCGAACTGGAACTGCTGGGCCCGCGCGCATCGGGTGAACCACTGGGCACCGCCGTCCTCAAGGCGGTGGCCGAAGACTTCCAGGTCGACGAAGTGCTGGATATTCCACTGTCCGGCCAGGGCGAGCACTTGTGGCTATGGGTCGAGAAGCGTGACCTGAACACCGAAGAGGCCGCTCGCCGCCTGGCGCGCGCCGCCGGTGTGCCGGTGCGCACCATCAGCTATGCCGGGCTCAAGGACCGTCAGGCCCTGACCCGTCAGTGGTTCAGCCTGCACCTGCCAGGCAAGGCCGACCCGGACCTGTCGCGTGCCGAGGATGCCAGCCTGCGCGTGCTCAAGCAGGTGCGTCACCAGCGCAAGCTGCAGCGTGGCGCGCATTCGGCCAACGGCTTCACCCTGCGCCTGACGGCCCTGGCGGCGGATCACCAGGCGCTGGACGCGCGCCTGGAACAGCTGAAGCAGCACGGTGTACCCAACTATTTCGGCACCCAGCGCTTCGGTCACGGCGGCGGCAACGTCCATGACGCCCTCGACTGGGCGGCGCGCAAAGCCTTGCCCGAGCAGCGCAACGTGCGTTCGCGGCTGCTTTCGGCCGGGCGCAGCTACCTGTTCAATCAGGTGCTGGCTGCGCGTGTCGCCGAAGGTAGCTGGGCGCGGGCGCAGGTCGGCGACCTGCTGGCATTCACTGACAGCCGTAGCTTTTTCCCGGCGGGAGAGGCGGAATGTGCCGACCCGCGTCTGGCGATTCTCGATCTGCACCCGACCGGCCCGATGTGGGGCGAGGGCGCTTCGCCTGCGGACGGGGCCACTGCCCGCCTGGAAAACGCCGTCGGTGCAGACCAACCGGCACTTTGCCAGTGGTTGGCCCAGGCGGGCATGGATCACGAACGGCGCATTTTGCGGCTCCCTATTGGCGGCCTGACATGGCATTATCCCGAGCCTGATATCCTGCAACTGGAATTCGTCCTGCCGGCCGGATGCTTCGCCACCGTGGTGGTGCGTGAAGTCGTGGATCTGGTGTCGGCAGGGCAGACGGACAGCCCATGCGTATTCTGATTTCGAACGACGACGGTGTTACTGCGCCCGGCATCGCCGCGCTGCACGCTGCGCTGGCGGATTACGCCGAGTGCTCGGTGATCGCCCCGGAGCAAGACAAGAGCGGCGCCAGCAGTTCGCTGACGCTGGACCGGCCACTGCACCCGCAAACCCTGGCCAACGGTTTCATCAGCCTCAACGGCACGCCGACCGACTGTGTGCACCTGGGGCTCAATGGGCTGTTGCCGCACACGCCGGACATGGTCGTGTCGGGGATCAACCTCGGTGCCAACCTGGGCGATGACGTGCTGTATTCGGGCACGGTCGCCGCAGCGTTGGAAGGCCGCTTCCTGGGTGGCACGTCGCTGGCGTTTTCGCTGTTGTCGCGCCAGCCGGACAACCTGCCGGCCGCGGCCCATATCGCCCGCCGCCTGGTCGAGGCCCAGTCGCGCCTGACGCTGCCACCCCGCACCGTGCTCAACGTAAACATTCCCAACCTGCCGCTGGAGCACATTCGTGGCATCCGGCTCACCCGCCTCGGTCACCGGGCGCGGGCGGCGGCACCGACCAAGGTGGTCAACCCGCGCGGCAAGGAAGGTTACTGGATCGCCGTGGCCGGCGATGCCGAGGACGGTGGCCCGGGTACCGACTTCCACGCGGTGATGCAGGGCTATGTATCGATCACCCCGTTGCAACTCGACCGCACCTTCAATGATGCCTTCGAGCAGCTCGACGGTTGGCTGGAGGGCCTGCTCTGATGCGCGAGGACGATATGCTGCGCCGCGGCATCGGCATGACCTCCCAGCGTACCCGGGAACGGCTGATCCAGCGTCTGTGCGAAGAGGGCGTTTCGAACACCAAGGTGCTCGACGTGATTCGTCGCACCCCGCGCCACCTGTTCGTCGACGAGGCACTGGCGCATCGTGCCTACGAAGACACCGCATTGCCCATTGGCCACAACCAGACCATCTCGCAACCGTTCATGGTTGCCCACATGAGCGAGCTGCTGCTCGAGGCCGGTCCGCTGGACAAGGTGCTGGAGATTGGTACCGGCTCAGGCTACCAGACGGCGATCCTGGCCCAGCTGGTGGAGCGGGTGTTTTCGGTGGAGCGTATCAAGGTGCTGCAGGACCGGGCCAAAGAGCGCCTGGTGGAGCTGAACCTGCGCAACGTGGTATTCCGCTGGGGCGATGGCTGCGAAGGCTGGCCGGCGCTGGCGCCGTACAACGGCATCATCGTCACGGCGGTGGCGCCAGAAGTGCCGCAGGCATTGCTTGATCAGCTTGCACCCGGGGGGCGCATGGTGATCCCGGTGGGGGCGACCGGCGAAGCGCAGCAACTGATGCTGATCGTGCGCGAGGAGCATGGATTCTCCCGGCGCGTGCTGGGGGCCGTGCGCTTCGTTCCGCTACTCAATGGTCCGCTGGCCTGAGGCTTGCGGGTATGAGCCGCGCGGTATTTTTGCGCCAGCGGCGAATTCTTGCCGCTTCGCCCTGTCTATCTGGCGGTAGAAAGCGCTAGCTCGCACCGGGGTATTGCAACAGCCTTTTGCACCCGCCTGCCATTACTGGCCGGCTTGGTTATAATTGCAACAATATTGCATTTCTTGTCTTCATATCGTTTTTCGGCACCATGAGGGGAGCGCGGGTGGGTCACACAGTCATTCGGCAGCGCAAGGACGGGTCGGGTTTCAAGCTTCTGGTGATTGCACTGGCCATGGGCACGCTACTGGTGGGTTGCTCGAGCACCAGCAGCAACAGCAGTGCGCGGGTGGTCGACCGCAATAACACCGCGCCCAAGCGCCCGGCGGTGACGTCCGGGCAGTACGTCGTCAAGCCGGGTGACACGCTGTTCTCCATTGCCTTCCGCTACGGCTGGGACTACAAGGAGCTGGCCGCACGCAACGGCATCGCGGCGCCTTATACCATTCGCCCGGGGCAAGCGATTCGTTTCAGCAGCGGTTCCAGCAGCAGTACCACGGTGGTGTCCAGCCCCTCTTCATCGAGCCGCACCACGGTCACCCGCAGGCCCGTGGGCACGACTGCCGTGACGCCTGCCAACACCAGCAAACCGGCAACGCCGGCAGCCTCCACCAGTACGCCGGTTGCCACCACCGTGCCTGCGGCAGAGCGCGCCGTAGGCGGCTGGACCTGGCCTGCCAACGGCGTGCTGATTGGAAAATTCGCTTCAAACGGTAGTTTGAATAAAGGCATTGATATCGCCGGTGATTTGGGACAGCCTGTTTTTGCTGCGTCTGATGGTGCGGTGGTTTACGCCGGGAGTGGTTTAAGGGGCTACGGCGAGCTGATTATCATCAAGCACAGTGATACCTACGTCAGTGCCTACGGTCATAACCGCAGGCTGTTGGTTCGGGAGGGGCAGCAGGTCAAGGCAGGGCAGTCGATTGCTGAAATGGGGTCTACGGGCACAGATCGGGTGAAGCTGCATTTCGAGATTCGCCGCCAGGGCAAACCCGTCGATCCACTCCAGTTCCTGCCACGCCGTTGATCGTTGTACCCGGCCTGTTCCTGTGATGTAGAGGGGACAGGCTCAAGCGCTGCCAGGGATAAAGGTGCCGCTCGAGTCTGAGTTCGAACTCAGCAAAGGACTATAACAATGGCTCTCAGTAAAGAAGTGCCGGAGTTTGACATCGACGATGACGTCCTCCTGATGGAGACGGGTATCGTTTTGGAAACGGATGTGGTGTCAGACGAACCTGCTGTATCTTCGGTTCGGACGAGGGCCAAGTCGGGCTCTTCGCTCAAGCAACACAAGTACATCGATTACAGCCGGGCGCTCGATGCCACCCAGCTGTATCTCAACGAAATCGGCTTCTCGCCGCTGCTTTCGCCGGAAGAGGAGGTGCATTTTGCGCGTTTGTCGCAAAAGGGTGACCCTGCTGGCCGTAAGCGCATGATCGAAAGCAACCTGCGCCTGGTTGTTAAAATTGCCCGTCGTTACGTGAACCGTGGCCTGTCGCTGCTCGACCTGATCGAGGAGGGCAACCTGGGGCTGATCCGTGCGGTCGAGAAGTTCGACCCGGAGCGTGGTTTCCGTTTCTCGACCTATGCGACCTGGTGGATTCGCCAGACCATCGAGCGGGCGATCATGAACCAGACCCGCACCATTCGCTTGCCGATCCATGTGGTCAAAGAGCTGAACGTCTACCTGCGCGCGGCGCGCGAGCTGACCCAAAAGCTGGACCACGAACCCTCCCCGGAAGAAATCGCCACGTTGCTGGAGAAGCCCGTCGCCGAGGTCAAGCGCATGCTCGGCCTGAACGAACGGGTGTCTTCGGTGGATGTGTCGCTTGGCCCGGATTCGGACAAGACCCTGCTCGACACCCTGACCGACGACCGCCCGACAGACCCGTGCGAGCTGCTACAGGATGACGACCTGTCGCAGAGCATCGACCAGTGGCTGGGGGAGTTGACCGACAAGCAGCGTGAAGTGGTGGTACGCCGTTTTGGCCTGCGCGGGCATGAAAGCAGCACCCTGGAGGATGTTGGCCTGGAGATTGGCCTGACCCGGGAACGGGTGCGGCAGATCCAGGTAGAAGGGCTCAAGCGCCTGCGTGAGATCCTGGAGAAGAACGGCCTGTCCAGCGAGTCGTTGTTCCAGTAGCGAAAGCCTGTAAATCAAAAGCGCCCCGATGACCTCGGGGCGTTTTTGTGTGTGGTGAAAACAGGTCTTTCGTTTGCGTCTGTCGGGGGGCAACAAAGCAGTCCCGTGATGTATGGCGCCACCTCGGTAACATTGCATGTAAGCCTTTTCTTACTTGTTTTGTAAGCTATCTATGCAAGTCTCAGTAAATCATTGTCGTTTTCAGCCCCGGTATTTTTCCAACTTATTGAAAATCATGCGTTATTCGCCTGTGTGGAAATGTGTCCCGTGTAATACCTTGTGAGGTTTCGCGCTTGCCCGCTCAGCTGAAGCCGCTAGTATTCGAACTGTGCACACGGACATGCACAGGCTTCCAGGGAGGAGGCCAAGGACATCGCAAGACGCGATTTCATCAGGATGATGTTTGGGACAAGCAGGGACTACGGAAAAAATGTGGGCGGGTCAAACCGCCCCTTTTTTTTGCCCGCAGAAAAACAAAAAAGGCCCCGAGGGGCCTTTTTCGTGTCCGGGCGCTATTAGCGCTCCAGGTCTGCAATCTTGCCAGTCTTGCCGTCCCACTCTTCAGCGTCCGGCAGGGCGTCCTTACGTTCGGTGATGTTCGGCCAGACTTCCGCCAGTTCGGCGTTCAGCTCGATGAAGTTCTCCATCCCGGCAGGGATTTCGTCTTCCGAGAAGATGGCTTGTGCTGGGCACTCCGGTTCGCACAGGGCGCAGTCGATGCACTCGTCCGGGTGGATGACCAGGAAGTTCGGGCCTTCGTAGAAGCAGTCCACCGGACAGACTTCCACGCAGTCGGTGTATTTGCATTTGATGCAGTTGTCGGTGACGACGAAGGTCATTTCTAGTTCTCTCCTCAGGCGACGGCGGCGGCCCTTCCTCTCAGGGCCGCGCGGTTTACAGGTATGTGGCTGCAGGCCAGGCTAATAACCTGCAGCACCAGCAAACCGCGGCGGATTCTACCAGCTTGTAGTGGCTGCCGTTATAACAGGTTCTTTAGTTGATATAGCATTTCGATAGCTTGACGCGGGGTCATGTCGTCCAGCTGCAGCTTGCCCAGCTTCTCGATGGCCGGGTGTGGCAGGCTGGCGAACAGGTCGCTCTGGTGCGGCACTTGTGGCGTGTCCTTGGCTTTCTGGGCCGGGGCCGGCTCATGCGGCAGGCTGGTGGTTTCCAGGCGCCCCAGGTGTTCGCGGGCGCGCTGGATGACCGCCGTCGGCACACCGGCCAGTTGCGCCACGGCCAGGCCGTAGCTTTGGCTGGCAGGGCCAGGCAGGACGTGGTGCAGGAACACGATACGTTCGTTGTGCTCGGTGGCATTGAGGTGCACGTTGGCCACCAGCGGCTCGCTCTCCGGCAGTACGGTGAGCTCGAAGTAGTGGGTGGCGAACAAGGTGTAGGCACGCAATTGCGCCAGGCGCTCGGCGGCGGCCCAGGCCAGCGACAGGCCGTCGAAGGTGCTGGTGCCACGGCCTACTTCATCCATCAGCACCAGGCTGCGGTCGGTGGCGTTGTGCAGAATGTTGGCGGTTTCGCTCATCTCGACCATGAAGGTCGAGCGCCCGCCAGCCAGGTCGTCACTGGAGCCGATGCGGGTAAAGATGCGGTCGACCAGTGACAGCTCGCAGCTGGCTGCCGGTACGAAGCTGCCGATGTGCGCCAGCAGCACGATCAGGGCCGTCTGGCGCATGTAGGTGGACTTACCGCCCATGTTCGGGCCGGTGATGATCAGCATGCGCGTGCTGTTGTCCAGGCCCAGGTCGTTGGCCACGAATGGTGTGGTCAGCACCTGTTCCACCACCGGGTGGCGGCCCTGCTCGATGCGCAGGCACGGCTCGTCAACGAAGCGCGGGCAGTTGAGGTCGAGGTTCAGCGCACGTTCGGCCAGGTTGCTGAGTACATCCAGTTCGGCCAAGGCGGCGGCGCTGTCCTGCAGCGGCGCCAGGTGGCTGATCAGGGTTTCCAGCAGGGCGTCGTAGAGCATCTTCTCGCGGGCCAGGGCACGGCTTTTGGCCGACAGTGCCTTGTCCTCGAACGCTTTCAGCTCGGGGGTGATGAAGCGCTCGGCACCCTTGAGCGTCTGGCGGCGAATGTAGTCGCCCGGTGCCTGTTCGGCCTGCTTGGTCGGCAGCTCGATGAAGTAGCCATGCACGCGGTTGTAGCCGACCTTGAGGTTGGCCAGGCCGGTGCGGGCCTTTTCCCGGGCTTCCAGGTCGATCAGGAACTGGCCGGCGTTTTCGCTGATGGCCAGCAGCTCGTCCAGCTCGCTGTCATAGCCGGCCTTGAGCACGCCGCCGTCGCGGATCACCGCCGGCGGGTTGTCGATGATTGCACGCTCCAGCAGGCTGGCCAGCTCCGGGTAGGTGCCGGTAATGGCTGCCAGGCGCGCCAGGTGCGGCGCCTCAAGCTCGGTCATGGCGTTTTGCAGCTCGGGCAACGCGCCCAAGGCATCGCGCAGGCGCGCCAGGTCACGAGGGCGGGCATTGCGCAGGCCGATACGGGCGAGGATGCGCTCGATATCGCCAATTTCCTTCAGCTGTGGCTGCAGCTTCTCGAAGCGGTAGCTGTCGAGCAGGCAACGGATCGAGTCCTGACGTGCCTGCAGTACTTTGAGGTCGCGCAACGGGCGGTTCAGCCAACGGCTCAGCAGGCGGCTGGCCATGGCGGTCTGGCAACGATCGACCACCGATTGCAGGGTGTTGTCACGCCCACCCGCCAGGTTGACGTCCAGCTCCAGGTTGCGCCGGCTGGCGCCATCGAGGATGACCGTGTCGTCCAGGCGCTCGTGGCGCAAGCTGCGCAGGTGCGGCAGGGCGGTGCGCTGGGTTTCCTTGGCGTAGGTCAGCAGGCAACCGGCGGCGCCAATGGCCAGGGTCAGCTTGTCGCAGCCAAAGCCTTTGAGGTCCTTGGTTGCGAACTGCTGGCACAGCGCTTTGCGCGCCGAGTCGCGATCGAAGTCCCACGGGGCGCGGCGGCGGGCGCCCGGGCGCTTCTCGGCAGGCAGGTCGCGTGGCCAGTCGTCGGGGATCAACAGCTCGACCGGGTTCAGGCGCTCGAGTTCGGCCAGCAGGTTTTCCCAGCCCTTGATCTCCTGCACGCTGAAGTTGCCGCTGGTGATGTCCAGCACGGCCAGGCCGAACAGGCGTTCGTCACCGAGCAGCGCGGCAATCAGGTTGTCGCGGCGCTCGTCGAGCAGGGCTTCGTCGCTGACCGTGCCGGGGGTGATGATGCGCACCACCTGGCGTTCGACCGGGCCCTTGCTGGTGGCCGGGTCGCCGATCTGTTCGCAGATCACCACCGATTCGCCCAGCTTGACCAGCTTGGCCAGGTAGCCTTCCAGCGAATGGAACGGAATCCCGCACATGGGGATGGACTGGCCAGCAGACTGACCGCGCGCGGTCAGGGTGATGTCCAGCAGTTTTGCGGCCTTCTTGGCATCTTCGTAGAAGATCTCGTAGAAGTCGCCCATGCGGTAGAACATCAGCTGGTCCGGGTGCTGGTTTTTCAGCTTCCAGTACTGCTGCATCATCGGGGTGTGTGCGGAAAGATCTGACATTCAGGGCCTTACAGCGGGTGATCTGGTTGGCGATGGTAAACCCGCAATGGTACAGGCTTTTTCGTCACGATGCAGGCGCAGGCTGCGGGCATCTGGGTGCAGCTTGGCGGGCAATGGTGGAGCTGAGCCGCATTAGCCTCTAGAATGCGCGGCCCTCGACAAATGCCACCAGCCGTGACCTGCACGATGAATGTGTCCAGCCCTGTCCCTCATGTAAAACAACAGCTGATCTACCTCCTGTATGGCGAGCGCCGGATCTATCAGCTGGAGGCCAAGCTCAGCATCCTCACCGCATTGGCGCGTTGCAAGCCGGCAGAGCTGCCGGTAATTCGCGTACTTACCGATCAGCCACAAGCCTTCGTCGGCTGGCCGGTGGAAGTGATCGCCCTGGATGAGCAGACCCTGCAGGCCTGGACTGGCGACGGTGGCTACACCCATCGGCGCAAGGCTTGCGCCATTGCCCAGGCCGGGCAGTGGGCGGACAAGACCGTGTTCATCGATACCGATACGGTGTTCCTGCAGTCGCCGCACAAGCTTTTCAGCCAGGTCGATGCAGGGCAGTTTCTGGTCGACGAGGTGGAAATGAGCTGGGCCGAGGCCTCGCGTTGCCACGACTACCGTAACTTCAGCGCCGGGCTTGTCGAGGCCGGGAATGCACCTGCCGATGATTTACGGCTGTGCAACAGCGGTGTCATGGGCTTTGCCCGCTGCAATGTCGGCATTGCCGAGCGTGCCATACCGCGCATCGACGCCTGGACACCTTATGCCGCTGATTTGCACACCATCGAGCAGATCGCCTTTTCCTTCGAGCTGCACGGCGCACAGGTCAATGAGGCGCGTGGCGTGATCAGCCATTACTTCGCGATGAAGCAGTACGTGCATGCCATCCTGGAAATTTTCTTTGCCAGGCATGGCGAAGGCTTCAATTCACGGATGCCAGGCCTGGCCCTCAAAGTGCCGGCGCATCGCCCTGTACCTTCTTGGCAGGCGCGGCTTTCGGTGAAGTGGAGCCTCAAGCGGGTGCCTCGCGAGCTGAGGGGTATTGGCCGCAAGCTGCTGTACGGCAGTGTGATGAACGGTGACGACTACCAGCGCGCGTGTAAGGAGATCTGGTGGCGTTCGGCAATCGAAGACATGCGCAAGCTGGACGGCTTCGACTGGGGCGAGGGCTGGCCTGAAGGGCTGCCGCGGCTGGGGCGCCGTGACGAGCATGCGTTCGGCGAAATTGCCCGGCAAAACCTGCAGGTTTCCTGAGCCAGGGGTCGGGGCAGGGTGATAGGGTAGAGGGCAGCCTTTTAAGGAGCCCTGTATGGACCCGATCACCACGCTTGCCACCCGCCTGGGTGAACACCTGCGCCGCTTCAGTGCGCAGGTAACCACCGCTGAATCCTGCACCGGCGGCGGCATTGCCGAAGCCATTACCCGCGTACCCGGTAGTTCGGCCTGGTTCGAGGCCGGCTATGTGACGTATTCCAATGCCCAGAAAGCCCGCCAGTTGGGCGTGCCAGAGGCGCTGTTCGGCCAAGTGGGTGCGGTTAGCCAGGAAGTGGTCGAAGCCATGGTTCGTGGTGCCCAGGCCGCCAGTGGCGCGCGCTTTGCCGTGGCGGTAAGCGGGGTGGCCGGGCCGGACGGTGGCTCGCCCGCCAAGCCGGTGGGTACCGTGTGGCTGGCCTGGGGCGATGGCAGCCGGGTCTTCAGCGAGCGCCGGCAGTTCGACGGTGACCGCGAGGCGGTGCGCCGACAGACGGTGATCGCCGCGTTAGACGGCTTGTTACAGCTTGGTGCCGAGTAAATCGACGACAGGGGTTTGCGTGAGCGCCGGCCTGTGGAATAATACTGGCTACTTATACAGGTATTCCGGCCGTCAGGGCCACGTCGAACACGTGAGGATTTCAATGGACGACAACAAGAAGCGCGCCTTGGCTGCGGCCCTGGGTCAGATCGAACGCCAATTCGGTAAAGGCGCAGTCATGCGCATGGGCGACCACGAGCGCCAGGCTATCCCGGCCATCTCCACCGGCTCGCTGGGCCTGGACATCGCACTGGGCATTGGCGGCCTGCCAAAAGGCCGTATCGTCGAGATCTACGGCCCGGAATCGTCGGGTAAAACCACGCTGACCCTGTCGGTCATCGCCGAAGCCCAGAAAAACGGCGCCACCTGCGCCTTCGTCGACGCCGAGCACGCCCTCGACCCTGAATACGCGGGCAAGCTGGGCGTCAACGTCGACGACCTGCTGGTTTCGCAGCCGGACACCGGCGAACAGGCCCTGGAAATCACCGACATGCTGGTGCGTTCCAACGCTGTTGACGTGATCATCGTCGACTCCGTGGCTGCCCTGGTGCCGAAGGCCGAAATCGAAGGCGAAATGGGTGACATGCACGTGGGCCTGCAGGCTCGCCTGATGTCCCAGGCGCTGCGCAAAATCACCGGTAACATCAAGAACGCCAACTGCCTGGTCATCTTCATCAACCAGATCCGTATGAAGATCGGCGTAATGTTCGGCAGCCCGGAAACCACCACCGGTGGTAACGCCCTGAAGTTCTACGCCTCGGTGCGCCTGGACATCCGTCGTACGGGTGCGGTCAAGGAAGGCGACGAGGTGGTCGGCAGCGAAACCCGCGTCAAGATCGTCAAGAACAAGGTTTCGCCACCGTTCCGTCAGGCCGAGTTCCAGATCCTCTACGGCAAGGGTATCTACCGCAACGGCGAAATCATCGACCTGGGTGTTTCCCAAGGTCTGGTCGAGAAGTCCGGTGCCTGGTATGCCTACCAGGGCAACAAGATCGGTCAAGGTAAAGCCAACGCCGCCAAGTACCTGGCTGAGAACCCGGCGATTGGTGCCGAGATCGAGAAGCAGATTCGCGACAAGTTGCTGACTTCTGGCGCTGTCGCTGCTGCTGGCAAAGCTGCGGCTGCCGAAGCTGATGCCGATGACATGGCCGACGCTGACGCCGGTTATTGATTGCGCGGTAGATAGCTGAACATGTCCGCCGTACTCGACACCCCCGTCGCCATTCGGCGGACAGCCATGGACCTGCTCGCGCGACGTGAGCACGGTCGCGTCGAGCTGACGCGCAAGCTGCGTCAGCGCGGCGCTTCGGATGAGTTGATCGAGCCTGAGCTCGATCGGCTTGCCGAAGAAGGGCTGCTGAGTGAAGCCCGCTACCTTGAAAGCTTTATCCGCTACCGTTCCGGCTCTGGCTATGGCCCTGCGCGTATTCGCGAAGAGCTTGGGCAGCGTGGTTTGGCGCGTGCTGATATCGAGCAGGCGCTACGCGAGAGCGAGGTGGATTGGGCAGAGCGCATGCGTGATGTGTGGCAGCGCAAGTTCGCCGGGCAGCGCCCGCAAGACCCGCGTAGCCGTGCCCAGCAGACCCGGTTTCTCGCTTACCGGGGCTTCCCCATGGATTTGATCGGTCGCCTGCTCAGTGGGCGGGATCTGGATGATTACTGATCATTGCTGAAGTGCCGGGGCCGCGCTGCGGCCCCAAAGCAGGCGACACTCAAGAGCTGACCTTCAACGCCTCCCTGGCCCGCTGCGTGGTATGCATCGGCTGCGGCTTGGCCCAGTTTTCCGGCAGGTTGATGAAGTCCACCAGCTCGCGCAGCCGGCCCTGATCCCGGCCATTGAAGGCGAACGACAAGCGGGTCAGGTGGCTGAAATTACCCACCTCATGCTCGGCGCCACTGTCTGGCTGCTGGTGATACTTGCCACTCAGGCGCAAGTCGGCAAAACCCTCCTGGATGTCATACAGCGCTGCTTCGCTGAGCGGGTGGTGCATGCGGATTACGAACTGGCTCTTCAACCAGCGGCTGGAGTGGTAGTTGCTGTAGAACTGGTTGATTTCCTCCACCGCCTCGTCGGCACTGTGCACCAGGCGCACCAGCTTCAGATCGCTGGGCAGGATGTAGCGGTTTTCTTCCAGTTGGCGGCTGATGAAGTCCAGGCAGTCTCGCCAGAAGCTGCCGCCAGGCGAGTCCAGCAGCACCACCGGCACCAATGGGCTTTTGCCGGTCTGGATCAGGGTCAGAACCTCCAGCGCTTCGTCCAGGGTGCCGAAACCGCCTGGGCACAGCACCAGGGCATCAGCCTCTTTGACAAAAAACAGCTTGCGGATGAAGAAAAAGTGGAACGGCAACAGCTTGTCGGTACCGCCTACCGTGGGGTTGGCATGTTGTTCGAAGGGCAGGGTGATGTTGAACCCCAGGCTGTGCTCGCTGCCGGCGCCTTCGTGGGCGGCCGCCATGATGCCGCCACCCGCTCCGGTAATGACCATCAGATCGGAGCGTGCCAAGGTGGCGCCCAGTTCGCGGGCCAAGGCATACATCGGGTGTTCCAGCGGGGTACGTGCCGAACCGAACACGGTCACCTTGCGCCGACCTTTGTAGCGCTGCAGGGTGCGGAACGACTGGTCCAGTTCGCGCAGGGCTTGCAAGGTGATCTTGGCGCTCCAGCGGTCGCTGTCGTCATGGGCCATGCGCAGGATGGTCAGCATCATGTCGCGGTACAGCGGCAAGTTGGGGCTGTCAGGTGCTACCAGCTGCAGTTGTGCGTCGATGTTGCTCAGGTCGATGTTGTTGTCGCGGAAGTGGCTGAACAGCAGTTCATTCGATTGGTAAGGCATGCAACGTCTCCTTCTGCACCAATGCCTATGACCTCAATCTAGACCGTCGCGCCCGATCGTGCCGGGTTGTTTGGCAGCGCCGCCTGTCGGCATGCACCCATTGGCGGCACGGGTTTGGTTAACTGGTAAAGCGAAACGTGTCGATGCAGGAGGTGGCGGTATGCATCGCTTGATCATCGAAGTGGACGGGCAGCTCTACCGGCTGCTGGAGAGCGCGGCCCAGGTGCATCACCTGAGCCTTGAGGCCGAGTGCCGCCGCAGGCTGGAGGGGCTGGAGTGCCAGTCGCGGTACCTGCAGGCGTTGTTGGCCGAAATGCGCGCCGATGCCGCCGAAGGGCGCTGGTGCGCCCGCGAGAAGGAGCAGGTGTAGCGTGATACGCGGCTGTTACTTCTTCTTGTTGCCGGCCACGCAGCTGGCACTGTCGAAGGCCTGATCCATGATTGGCTGGTTGGTCTTGTAGACCGTGAAACGGTAGACCATGACCGCACCCTTGGACATCAGGTTACGGAACCCGCTGTTGCGGCAAACGCTGTCGCCCAGCTGGCTGCGTACCTGCTCGGGGTTGGCCTGCATGCGCTCGGCGTGGCTCTGGCGCACGCTCAGGTGGTTGATCAGCGCCTTGCCCTCTACGGTGTAACCCTGGTCGAGGATGTCCTCGTTGATGGCGCGCGGGGTGCCGACGCTGCTTTCTTTGGCAACCTTCTGCAGCATCTTGTTAAGGTCGTAGTCCTGCTTGGATGCCGCCTGTGCTGCCAAAGGCAGGGCGAGCAACAGGCTCAGGGCGGGGGCGATAAGGCGCAGCATGAATCTCTCCTGGTTCGATGACTGGCGCTTTGACATGCGCGGGTCGACGGTGTTCCGTGAAATCGCGCAAGGCAAGGTCCGGGCACGGTAAAGGCCCGATTATAAAGACCGCCTTGCAGCCTGCACAGCAATTGCCCCCTGTTCTGGTAGACTGGCGCCCTTGTGTTCTCCGAGTCATCCTTGTGCCCATTTCCAAATCGACCAGAGGCCTGCTGGCATGAGCCATGCGGTAGCGAGCTTGCGCGCCGAACGCCTGGCCCGCAGCAACAAGCCATTCATCGCCCGTGGTTCGCGTGCAGAGCGTTGCCCGGATTGCCGGGTGATTGCCACCCATTGCCTGTGTGCCTGGAAACCCCGTGTACAGGCTGACTCCGGCGTGTGCCTGCTGATGCACGACACCGAGCCGTTGAAGCCTACCAACACCGGCTGGCTGATTGCCGACCTGATCGAAGACACTTCCGCTTTTGGCTGGCTGCGCACCTCGGTCGACGAGCGTTTGCTGGCCCTGCTCGACGACCCGCGCTGGCAGCCCTACATCGTCTTCCCGGGCGAGTTCGTGGCTGAGCAGCGGGTGGTCAGCGAGGTGGTGCGTGAGCCGGGCAAGCGCCCGTTGTTCATCCTGCTGGATGCCACCTGGACCGAGGCGCGCAAAATGTTCCGCAAAAGCCCGTACCTGGACCGCTTCCCGGTGTTGAGCCTGCAGGCCGAGCAGATGTCGCGTTACCGCCTGCGGCGTTCCAAGCGTGACGATCACTTCTGCACGGCAGAAGTGGCCGCCATGTGCCTGGACCTGGCCGGCGACAGCCAGGCCTCGCAGGCATTGGATGCCTACCTGGATGTTTTCAGCCTGCATTACCTGAGCGGCAAGCGGCGCCTGCCACTGGACGAGCAGGACGACACCCACCAGCGTTTGCATACCTTCCTATAGTCCAAGGGGCACAACCCCTGCTTTGGTTCATAATGACGGAGCTGGCAGCCAGGGTGGGCGAGACGGCAGGGCGATCGGCTTGACCACCCTTGACCGTGCTCGGCATCCTTGGCGCCGATTCCCCGCCGGACGCTTCCCTTACCCTCGAGCGCCTGGCACAGAACAGGATCCTTAGATCGATGGCCACTTACGAAATCCTGATTGCCGATGACCACCCACTGTTCCGTGGCGCCCTGCGCCAGGCCGTTACCCTCGGCCTGGGCCCGGATGTACGCCTGGTCGAAGTCGCGAGCATTGCCGAACTGGAAACCCGTCTGAGCGAAAAAGCCGACTGGGACCTGGTGCTGCTGGACCTGAACATGCCGGGTGCCTACGGTTTTTCCGGGCTGGTGCTGCTGCGCGGGCAATACCCGCAGATCCCCGTGGTGATGGTGTCGGCGCAGGAAGAGGCCGCCGTGGTGGTCAAGTCCCGTGAGTTTGGCGCCAGTGGCTTCATTCCGAAGTCCAGCACCCTGGAAGTGATTCAGGATGCGGTGCGCAAGGTGCTCGATGGCGAGGTCTGGTGGCCGCCACAGGCGTTCGAAAAGGTGGATGTGTCGGCCGAGGCCAAGGCCGCCAGCGAAGGCCTGGCCAGCCTCACGCCGCAGCAGTTCCGCGTATTGACCATGGTTTGCGAAGGCCTGCTGAACAAGCAGATCGCCTATGAACTGAGCGTGTCGGAAGCAACCATCAAAGCCCATGTGACCGCGATCTTCCGCAAGCTGGGCGTGCGTACCCGCACCCAGGCTGCGCTGCTGCTGCAACAACTTGAATCGGTTGCCAGCAACTGACTGCGCGTGGCTTCACGCTTTTTTGACCCGTGCCGGTCTAGTCTGCTGGCCTTTCCGTTGTGAAGTGACTCACATGACATCGCCATTCAAGGGCCAGACCGGCCTCAAACGCATCTTCAACGCCGCCGGCTACTCGCTGGATGGCCTGCGCGCCGCCTTCAAGGGCGAGGCCGCGTTCCGTCAGCTGGTGCTGCTCAACGTGCTGCTGATCCCGATCGCCTTCTGGTTACCGGTCAGCCGTGCGGAACGGGCGATCATGATCGCGGTGTGCTTGCTGGGCCTGATCGTCGAGTTGTTCAACTCGGCGGTGGAAGCGGCCATCGACCGCATCTCGCTGGAGCGTCACCCCCTGTCGAAAAACGCCAAGGACATGGGCAGCGCCGCGCAACTGGTGGCACTGACCATGGTCGCGCTGGTGTGGGGCGTGATCCTGCTTTAAGCGATTGGTGGCAACACGATTTCATCACTGCGGGTAAAGCCCGCAGTGAAGCTGCGGCACAGCTCCAGAAACTCTCGCATGGCCGACGTCTGGTATTTCTGTTTGTGCCAGATGAAGTAGAACTGGCGCATCAGGTCCAGCTCGGGGGTTTCCACTGCCACCAGGCTGCCACGGCGGAAGGCGTCACGCAGCGCCAAGCGTGAAATGCAGCCGATGCCCAAGCCTGACTCCACCGCGCGCTTGATGGCTTCGGTGTGCTCCAGCTCCAGGCGGATGTTGAGGTTGGCGCGGTGATGGCGCATGGCTTGGTCGAAGGTCAGGCGCGTGCCCGAACCTTGCTCGCGCAAGATCCACGCCTCTTGCGACAAGCTTTCGATATCGGCGCGGCCCAGCCTGGCCAGTGGATGCTGCGGCGCGCAGAACACCACCAGTTCGTCTTCGACCCACGGCTGTACTTCCAGGTCCGGGTGGTTGCAGTCACCTTCGATTAGACCCAGATCAATTTCGTAATGCGCCACCTGTTGCACGATATGTGCAGTGTTCTGTACATGCAGCTTTACCTGGCTTTCCGGGTGGGTCTGCATGAAGCTGCCGATCAGCAGGGTGGCCAGGTAGTTGCCGATGGTCAGCGTGGCGCCGACCGCAAGCGAGCCGAAACCGGACTTGCCATTGAGCAGGTCTTCGATTTCCTTGGCCTGATCGAGCAGGGCCACCGCCTGTGGCAGCAGTTGATGGCCCAGGGCGTTGAGGGCCAGGCGCTTGCCGGCGCGGTCGAACAACTGGCAGCTCGATTGCCGCTCAAGCTCGGTGATGGAGGTGCTGGCGGCCGACTGCGACAACGCCAGCAGGCTGGCGGCCCGAGAGACGCTTTGATGCTGGGCGACGGCGACGAAGACTTGCAGTTGACGAAGTGTGAATCGCATATCGATATAACCGATAACACATATCTTGATAATCCAGTTAACAGATATTGTCGCTGCCCCTAAACTATCGCGCAACTGCGCGTTTTGCGCGCTGCGTTTTTCTTCAGGAGCCCCATCGATGAGCAACATGAACCACGAACGTGTCCTCAGTGTGCACCACTGGAATGACACCCTGTTCAGCTTCAAGTGCACCCGCGACCCGGGCCTGCGCTTCGAGAACGGTCAGTTCGTGATGATCGGCTTGCAGCAGGAAAGCGGCCGTCCGCTCATGCGTGCCTATTCCATCGCTTCGCCGAACTGGGAAGAGCACCTGGAGTTCTTCAGCATCAAGGTGCCGGACGGCCCGCTGACCTCGCAGCTGCAGCACCTGAAGGAAGGCGATGAGATCATCATCAGCAAGAAGCCTACCGGTACCCTGGTACTCGATGACCTGAACCCGGGCAAGCACCTGTATCTGCTGAGCACCGGCACTGGCCTGGCGCCGTTCATGAGCGTCATCCAGGACCCGGAAACCTACGAGCGCTTCGAAAAAGTGATCCTGGTGCATGGCGTGCGTTACGTGAACGAAGTGGCCTACCGCGAGTTCATCACCGAGCACCTGCCGCAGAACGAGTTCTTCGGTGAGTCGGTTCGCGACAAGCTGATCTACTACCCGACCGTGACCCGTGAGCCGTTCGAGAACCAGGGCCGCCTGACCGACCTGATGCGCAGCGGCAAGCTGTTCAGCGACATCGGCCTGCCACCGATCAACCCGCAGGACGACCGTGCGATGATCTGCGGCAGCCCGAGCATGCTCGACGAGACCAGCGAAGTGCTGGACAGCTTCGGCCTGAAAGTTTCCGCCCGCATGCGCGAGCCGGGTGACTATCTGATCGAGCGTGCCTTCGTCGAGAAGTAAGGGGCAGGCTGGTACAAGAAGGCGACCCTTGGGTCGCCTTCTTCGTTTTGAGGCCTATTCGACCCGCGTCTCGCCGCTGTACACCAAAATTTCCCGGCAGCGCTTGCACAGGTACCGCCGCCCCTGGCGCACCAACTTGTGCCGCTGTGCGGTAAACGGGAAATCACCCTGTGGGCACGGGCAACGGTAGATGTAGCGGGTGACCGCGCGCCGTTGCACTTCGTAGTTGTGGCACCGGTTGGGCGGCAGCTCGTACACCCCGCGCATGATCAGCTGCCATTCCTCGCCATGGGCCTGGATGCGGTCGCCGAACAGCTGGTGGGCCACCAGGTGTGCCACCTCGTGGGCCACGGTCTGGCGCAGGAAGTCTTCCTGGTTTTCGCGGTAGAGCTGCAGGTTGAAACGCAGCAGGTTCTCGTGCAGGTGGGCAACCCCGGCTTTTTGCCCGCGCAGCTTGAAGCTGACTTCCGGGCGCGGGAAGGGGCGTTTGAAGAAGGTTTCGGCTTGCTGGTAACAGGTTTCGACGCGTTGTCTGAGCAGCTCGGGCATGGCGGGGTGGTTCTCCTGACCGGGCATTATGCCGCAACTGCAGCGGGGGTGCCGAGCCATCGGTCAGCGCACAGCCAGAGGCCGCCTTGCGGCGGCCCCTGGTTGATGCCCCAGTGTTGGTTGAATCTGTTCTAGTTGGTGTAGACGGGCCCCACGCCCAATCCCCAGATAATCACCGTGGCGGCCATGATCGCCACCAGTACCACAAGGCCCACCGCCAGCACGGAGCTTGAGAACAGGAAGCCTTCGTCGGACGGTATGTTCATGAACGTCGGTAAGCCGACATACAGCAGGTACACCGTGTAGCAGATGGCGGCCGTGCCGATCAGCATGCCCAGCCACAAGTGCGGGTAAAGCGCTGCCAGGCCGCCGATGAACAAAGGGGTGGCGGTGTAGGTGGCAAAGGCGATGCACTGCGCCATGGACGGGTTAGCATCGTAGGTGCGGGCCATCCAGTGGATGAATGCGCCCATTACCGCCACCCCGGCGAGCATTGCCAGGTACGACATGATGCTCATCCAGATGGCGCTTTCCATGGTCAGCATCACGGCTGGCCGGTCGCCGATCACCCAGCCGACCTGGGTGGTGCCGATGAACGCCGAAACGGCGGGAATCGCCGCCAGGATAAGGGTGTGCGTCAGGTACATGTGGCTGATGGTTTCTTCTTCGCCACGGATTTCCCGCCATTCCTGGTCGGGATGGGTAAACAGCCCCACAACGTGATGAATCATGCCGGTCACTCCTCTCAATGTTGCCAAACGCCCCCCAGATGGAGCGCAAGCGGCCCGAGGCCCGAACACCGAAGCAAGCGGTAATGTGGCCTTATGTCGCAGTATAGGAAGCTGTTGCCGGCATAAACCGTGCTTTTTAGAGCAAATTGCGCTGTCAGGCGTACTGTTGATTACATTGAAGTCTTTATCGGAATGCCTACAGCGGCGCTGCGTTTGTGCGTAAAATAGCCGCCTTTTGTCACACCTCGCGGATTCAAGCGCTATGGGCACCCTCTCGGTCAACCAGAACAAACTGCAAAAACGCCTGCGTCGTCTCGCCGGCGAAGCCATCACCGACTACAACATGATCGAGGATGGCGACAAGGTCATGGTCTGCCTGTCTGGCGGCAAGGACAGCTACACCATGCTCGACGTTCTGTTGCACCTGCAGAAGGTGGCACCGATCAAGTTCGAGATCGTTGCGGTGAACATGGACCAGAAGCAACCGGGCTTCCCCGAGCACGTGCTGCCGGCCTACCTCAAGGAGCTGGGCGTCGAGTACCACATCGTCGAGAAAGACACCTACTCGGTGGTCAAGGAACTGGTACCCGAAGGCAAGACCACCTGCTCGCTGTGCTCGCGCTTGCGCCGTGGCACCTTGTACACCTTCGCCGACGAAATCGGCGCGACCAAGATGGCCCTGGGGCACCACCGCGACGATATCGTCGAAACCTTCTTCCTCAACATGTTCTTCAACGGTGCGCTCAAGGGCATGCCGCCGAAGCTGCGCGCCGATGATGGCCGCAACGTGGTGATCCGCCCGTTGGCCTACTGCAGCGAGAAGGACATCCAGGCCTACTCGGACATGAAGGAATTCCCGATCATCCCGTGCAACCTGTGCGGCTCGCAGGAAAACCTGCAGCGCCAGGTGGTCAAGGACATGCTGGTGGAGTGGGAGCGCAAGCACCCGGGCCGTACCGAGAGCATTTTCCGCGCCCTGCAGAACGTGGCGCCGTCGCAACTGGCCGACCGCAACCTGTTCGACTTCACCAGCCTGAAGATCGACGAAAACGCTACCCCGCGCTTCCTCGACGTGGTGAACATCTGAGCCTATGCGCGACTACCAGTGGCTGCATGAGTACTGCCTGAACCGCTTTGGCTCGGCCCAGGCGCTGGAGGCATTCCTGCCGCAGCCGCGCACGCCGGCGCAGTTGCGTGGCATCAGTGATGACCGCTACCTGTCGACCTTGGCCTTGCGTGTGTTCCGCGCCGGGCTCAAGCACAGCCTGGTGGATGCCAAGTGGCCGGCGTTCGAGCAGGTGTTCTTCGGTTTCGACCCGGAGAAGGTGGTGCTGATGGGCGCCGAGCACCTGGAGCGGCTGATGCAGGATGAGCGCATCATCCGTCATATGGGCAAGCTCAAGAGCGTGCCGCGCAATGCGCAGATGGTGCTTGATATCGCCAAAGAGAACGGCAGCTTCGGCGCGTTCATCGCTGACTGGCCGGTGACCGACATTGTCGGGTTATGGAAGTACCTGGCCAAGCATGGCAACCAGTTGGGCGGGTTGTCGGCGCCACGCTTTTTGCGCATGGTCGGCAAGGATACGTTCATTCCCACCGATGACATGGCGGCGGCGTTGATTGCGCAGAAAGTGATCGACAAGCAGCCGACCAGCCAGCGTGACCTGGCCCTGGTGCAACAGGCGTTCAACCAGTGGCATGCCGAGAGCGGACGGCCGCTGTGCCAGTTGTCGGTGATGCTGGCGCATACCGTCAACCATTGAGATTTTGGGGCCGCAAAGCGGCCCCAGATGTTAATTACCTTCGCCCGCCAGGCGCCGCTCATGCTGGAACTTCCAGCGCACATACAGCAGCCCGGCAATGAACAACCCCAGGCTCACCAGCACTTCAACCCAGCCGAACACCGCCCGCGCCGGGTCGAATGCCGCCAGCACGCCCTTGATGAAGTAGATGTTCACCACGAAGCAGGTCCAGGCATGTGCCCGGGCGCTGCCTGTCAGCATGCCCGGCAGCAGCAACAGCAGCGGCACCAGTTCGATCGCCAGGATCACCTCGACCCGTGCCCCGTGCAGGTTGGCAAACCACAGGTTGTTGACCACCAGCAAAGCGATCAGGCCGAAGAAAAACGCCAGGCTCAACGCTCGCGTCAGGCGCAGGCGCGGTGCCAGCCATTCCAGTGGCGGCAACACCTTGGGCTTTTTAGCCACGCGCGGCCTCCAGGGCCTTGGCGGTGGTCGCCAGGCGTTGGCCAAGGGCGCGGCACAGGGTGATCTCGTGTTGGTCGAGCTCGCGCTTGCCATCGGCACCGGCATGGTGGCTGGCGCCGTAAGGGGTGCCGCCGCCGCGGGTTTCCAGCAAGGCCGACTCACTGTAGGGGAGGCCCATCACCAGCATGCCGTGGTGCATCAACGGCAGCATCATCGACAGCAGGGTGGTTTCCTGGCCGCCGTGCAGGCTGGCGGTGGAGGTGAACACGCCAGCCGGCTTGCCGACCAGTTCGCCACCCAGCCACAGGCTGCTGGTGCCGTCCAGGAAGTACTTCAGCGGCGCTGCCATGTTGCCGAAACGGGTCGGGCTGCCCAGCACCAGGCCGGCGCAGTGGCGCAGGTCGTCCAGGGTGGCGTACAGCGCGCCACTGGCCGGAATATCCGGCGCGACGGCTTCGCATTCGGTGGAGATCGCAGGCACCGTGCGCAGGCGCGCCTCCATGCCGGCCAGCTCGATGCCGCGCGCGATATGCCGGGCCATTTCGCTGGTCGAACCATGGCGGCTGTAATACAGCACCAGGATGTACGGGGCGCTCACGGCAGGATCTCCAGCACTTTTTCCGGTGGGCGACCGACCACGGCCTTGTCACCGGCGACCAGGATCGGGCGTTCGATCAGCTTGGGGTGCTGGGTCATGGCGTCGATCAGTTGTGCATCGGTCAAAGCCGGGTCAGCCAGGTTCAGGTCCTGGTACGCGTCTTCACCTGTGCGCAGCAGTTGGCGTGGTGTGATGCCCAGTTTGGCGAGCAGGGCCTTGAGGGTCGCGGCGTCGGGCGGGGTTTCCAGGTAGCGCACGATGGTTGGCGCCAGGCCGCGGGCTTCGAGCAGTTCCAGCGCGCCGCGGGATTTCGAGCAGCGCGGGTTATGATAGAGCGTGAGGTCGGTCATGTCGGGTCGCATCCAGCAGGGTGTGGCGGCTATTCTAACCGCAGCGACTGACCAATTTGCTTTAAAACTCGAGAAGGATTGACCCATGGCAAGGCGTCTGGCAGCAGTACTGGCCATCACCGCGAGCCTGTTGCTCGGTGGTTGCGGTGCCGATTATGGCGTGGACCAACACGGTAATACGGTTAAGGCCGAACAGATCGACGGGCACTGGCTGGTGCTCAACTACTGGGCTGAATGGTGCGGGCCGTGCCGTACCGAGATCCCGGAACTGAACGCGGCGGCCAAGCAGTGGGCGGCCGATGGCATCAAGGTGGTGGGGGTGAATTTCGATGGCTTGCAGGGTCAGGACCTGAAACAGGCCGCTGAAACCCTGGGCATCGGTTTTACCGTGCTGGCCCAGGACCCGGCCGAGCGCTACGACCTGCCACGCAGCGAGGCGCTGCCGGTGACCTACATCATCGATGACAAGGGCAAGGTGCGTGAGCAGCTGTTGGGCGAGCAGACCCTGGAAGGGTTGCAGGCCAAGATCAAGGCCCTCAAACAAGGGTGAGTTGCAAGCTGCAAGCTGCAAGGAAAGGCAGATCGGTGCTCACTCTGCTTTTTCTTGTGGCTTGAAGCTCGCAGCTTGTAGCTGTTTTCAGCCTTCTTCAGGCCAGAACCGCAGCGGTTTACCCTGGGCTGGCCAGAAGCGCATCTGCTCCACCGGCGACACATCCCAGCGCTGTACCGTTTCCAGTGCCTGCAAGAAGCGCTTTTCCTGCTCCATCAACGCTGGCGCGCACAGCTTGCGGGTCTTGCCGACCTTGCCGAAGCTCAGGTGCTCACCGTCCAGCGTGTACGGCGCAAACCAGTGGTTGCAACCGCCATTGCCGTAGGCGCGGCCGTCGCTGGCCAGGGTCAGGGTGAGGTGGCTGTAGTCGATCAGCGGGCGTTCGCCAATCCATTCCAGCACATAGCTGCGTTCCTGCTGCAGCTTCGAAGGTTCTGCGGCGCAGCCGAGCAGGCCGGTGGCAATCAGCACGCCGGTCAGCAGATTTTTCACTCGGCGCTCTCCTGGCAACGCGGGCACAGGTGTTTGTCGCCACGGCTGGCCCAACCCAGTTCGGCAATGCGCGCGCTGGCGGCGGGTTGGCGGGCTTGTTTGCCCAGCTTGGCGTCCACGGCAAACTCGAAGTCCAGCACGGCATCGCAGCTGTCGCACTCGACCTGCCAGGTGAGGATTTCCAGTTCGTTGAACACCGGGCCGCTGGCCACGGCAACCCACTGGCCGCGCGGATTGATCAGGTGACGCACGCTTTCCACGGTCAGGCGCATGGACAGGTCCTTGCTGCCTTTGAGGGTGACCAGCAGGGTGTCGCCTTTGTGCATCGAGCCGCCGTTGCCAGTGACCTGGTAGCGGCCTGGCACCAGTGCGCGGCACTCGATCAGGGTGTGTTGCGGGTTGAAAAGGGTGTAGCGGAAATCGTGCTCGACCATGGGTCCTCCAGAAATGCCGCGTATCCTAGCATTAACCCATCACCAGATTCTGTGGATTGCCAGCCGCCCAGCGGTTGATGTTGTCCAGCGTGGTCGCAGCGATGGCATCCAGCGCCTCGCGGGTGAGGAAGGCCTGGTGAGCCGTGATGATCACGTTGGGGAAGGTCAGCAGGCGCGCCAGCACATCGTCCTGCAGGGGCAGGTCGGAGCGGTCTTCGAAGAACAGCTGGGCTTCTTCTTCGTAGACATCCAGGCCCAGGTAGCCGAGTTGGCCGCTTTTCAGCGCATCGATCAGTGCCGGGGTGTCGACCAGCGCGCCACGGCCCGTGTTTATGAGCATGGCTCCGGGTTGGAGGTGGGCCAGGCTTTGTGCATTGATCAAGTGACGGGTGTGCTCGGTCAGCGGGCAGTGCAGGCTGATGATGCGGGCTTCGCGCAGCAACTCGGGCATGGTCAGGTAGCGTGCACCGAGGGCCAGCAGTTCCGGGTTGGGGTAGGGGTCGTAGGCCAGCAGTTGGCAGCCGAAACCGGCCATGATGCGGGCAAAGGCCGCGCCGATCTGGCCGGTGCCGACCACGCCGACGGTTTTGCCGTGCAGGTCGAAACCGGTGAGCCCGTGCAGGGTGAAATCACCTTCGCGGGTACGGTTATAGGCCCGGTGCAGGCGCCGGTTGAGGGCCAGGATCAACGCCACGGCGTGCTCGGCCACGGCGTGTGGCGAGTAGGCCGGCACGCGAACCACCGCAAGGCCCAGCCGCTGGGCCGCCGCGAGGTCGACGTGGTTGTAGCCGGCCGAACGCAGGGCGATCAGGCGTGTGCCACCGGCGGCCAGGCGCTGCAGCACCGGGGCGTCGAGTTCGTCATTGATGAAGGCACAGACGACTTCGTAGCCGCTGGCCAGGGCGGCGGTGTCGAGGGTCAGACGGGCAGGCTGGAAATGCAGCTCCAGGGTGCTGCCACTGGCGGCCCGGGTGAAGCTTTCCTGGTCGTAGTGCTGGCTGCTGAACAACAGGGCGCGCATGGTGGGGCTCCTTTGAGGTGCATGTCTTGGGTGGGGCGCTGCTTGTGAGATCGAGCGCCGCCCGCGCGGCGCTTCGCGGGGCAAGCTCGCTCCTACATCTGTTTCGGGCCAATTGCTCCTGTGGGATCAACGCGCGATCGCCTTGGCGTATGGCTCGATATCGCGTCGTACAAACAAGGCGGTCGCGCGCACTGGCGCAGGCGACACTGGCCCGAAACAGATGTAGGAGCGAGCTTGCTCGCGATGCGCCGCGCGGGCGGCGCTCGATCTCACAGGCGCCGAATCAATCAAGTCAGGCGCTCAATCTGGCCTGCGCCGCCAGCCGGCTGATCGCACCGTCCAGCTCATCCAGCGCCTGCTGTGCCTGCGGATTTTCCTGTTTGAGCAAGGTCTCGCTGCGCTGGCAGGCCGCGCGCAACTGCGGCACACCGCAATAGCGCGAGGCGCCGTTCAGGCGGTGTACCTGCTCGATCAGGCCATTGCGGTCGTCTGCCTCGCGGGCTGCACGAATGGCTTCGCGGTCTGCCTCCAGCGAAGCCAGCAGCATGCTCAGCATGTCGGCTGCCAGGTCCGCCTTGCCAGCCGCCAGGCGCAAGCCTTCTTCGGGGTCGAGTACCTTGAGCTCGTCGCTGTTGGCCAACAGCTCGGTTTGCGCCTGCTGCGGTGTGCCCAGGCTCAGGCCCGTCCATTTCATCACCACCTGGGCCAGTTGCCGTTCGCTGATAGGCTTGGTCAGGTAGTCGTCCATGCCGCCGTGCAGCAATGCGCGTTTTTCATTGGCCATGGCGTGGGCGGTAAGGGCAACGATCGGCAGCGGGTTGCCACTTTGGGTATTTTCCCAAAGCCGAATCTGCTCTGTGCAGGCGCGGCCATCCATGCCGGGCATCTGCACGTCCATCAGTATCAGGTCGAACGGTTCGTCCTGTACGGCCTTTACCGCGGCATAACCGTTGTCTACGGCCAGCACCTCGGCGCCCAGGTCTTCAAGCAGGGTCTGCACCAACAGCAAGTTGGCGGCATTGTCGTCGACGCACAGGATTTTCGGCTGCCGCTGGCCGTTGATGCTGTTCGCTTCGCCCAGCGGGCGGCGTGGCTGCACCAGCTCCAGCAGCAGACGACGCAGTTTGCGGGTGCAGGTCGGCTTGGACAGCAACTGGCCATGACCATTGGGCAGGAACGGGTGGTAAAGGGCTTGCTCGGTGGTCGGGCACAGCACCACGCATTGGCAGTGGTAGCGCTCAAGCTGCTGGTGGTAGTGGCCCAGTTGCTCGGGCGACAGGTTGCTCAGGTTGGCCCCGAGCACGGCGAACTCGAACGGCTGGCCGGCCTGGCTGGCAGCTTGCACCGCCTGCAGCAACTGGTCGTAGGAGGTGAACAGGCTGACACTGAGGCCGCAGTCTTCCAGTTGGTGTTCCAGCGCCTGACGGGCCAGCTCGTGGCCGTCGACGATGGCGGCGCGGCGGCCCAGCAGCGGCTGTAGCGCAAACGCCTCGACATCGTCGTGGGCTTTGGGCAGGTTGAGGCTGATCCAGAACTGCGACCCTTCGCCCGGGGTGCTGTCGACGCCGATTTCGCCGCCCATCTGCTCGATCAGGCGTTTGGAAATCACCAGCCCCAGGCCGGTGCCGCCGGGCTGGCGGGCCAGCGAGTTGTCGGCCTGGCTGAAGGCCTGGAACAGTGTACGTACATCCTGCGGCGACAGGCCGATACCGGTGTCCTGCACACTGATGCGCAGCTGTGCGCTGTCTTCGTGCTCGTCTTCGAGCATGGCGCGTACGACGATGGTGCCTTCGCGGGTGAACTTGATGGCGTTGCTGACCAGGTTGGTCAGGATCTGCTTGAGCCGCAGCGGGTCGCCGATCAACGAAGCGGGCGTGTCGCGATAGATCAGGCTGAGCAATTCCAGCTGCTTGGCGTGGGCGGCCGGCGCCAGGATGGTCAGCGTGTCCTGAACCAGGTCACGCAGGTTGAACGGGATGCTGTCGAGCACCAGTTTGCCGGCCTCGATCTTGGAGAAATCGAGGATCTCGTTGATGATCCCGAGCAAATTGTCGGCGGATTTCTCGATGGTGCTCAGGTAGTCCAGCTGGCGCGGCGTCATTTCGCTTTTTTGCAGCAGGTGGGTAAACCCCAGAATGCCATTGAGCGGGGTGCGGATCTCGTGGCTCATGTTGGCCAGGAACTCCGACTTGATGCGGCTGGCCTCAAGCGCCTCCTTGCGCGCCATGTCCAGCTCGATGTTCTGGATCTCGATGGTTTCGAGGTTCTGGCGCACATCCTCGGTGGCCTGGTCGATGCTGTGCTGCAGTTCTTCATGGGCATTTTGCAGGGTTTCGGCCATGCGGTTGATACCGCGTGCCAGTTCGTCCAGCTCATGGCTGCCCATGGTTGGCAGGCGTTCTTCCAGGTGGCCGTCCTTGAGCTGGTTGACCGCGTGCTTGATGCGCTCGATGGGGCCGTTGATGGTGCGGCTCATGCGCAGTGCCAGCAGGCCGCTGAGGGCCAGGCAGGCGAGGATCAGCAACAGGCTGGTGAACAGGTTGCGGTAACCGCGCAGGAGCGTGCCGTCGTGCGACAGCTCGATCTCGACCCATCCCAGCAGGCGCTCGGCCTCGGCCGGTACGGCATCGGTGGCCAGATCACGGTGGTGGCCGAACACTGGCATCAGGTAGCGGGTGGCGTCGTTGCCGCTGCGTTGCAGCAGCTGGGTGCCTGTGCCGCCGCTGGGCGGCTGGTTGAGCATGCTCGGGCCGGCGTGGGCCAGGCGTGTGCGGTCCGGGGCCAGGAAGGCGACGGCCCGTACATCGGACTGCTCCAGGGTTTGCGCGGCGATACGCTCCAGTTGCGCTGGCGCGAGCCGGGCCATGGCGGGGGCGGCCAGTGGCGCCAGTTGTTCGGCAATCATCTTGCCACGCTGCAACAGCTGGGTGCGCAGGTCGTTCTGTTGCAGCCAGGTGAAGTAACTGCCCAGCACCAGGGCCATCAGGCCGGCCGGCAGCAGTGCCAGCAGCAGGACCCGGCTGCGGATTCCCAAGCGATCGAGCACACTCGCCTCCTGTGATGTGCCTGGATGCCGTCAAGTGGTGACGGCCAAGCCGCGAAGTTACTCCGCCTGCGGCACCATTGCACCTCTTTAGTACGTGTTTTGCGCCATTGCCGGTGCATTGGTCGCAGGGCGGTTGCCTGGCAGGCAGTGGATGCTCAATAATTGCGCAATTGAGAATGCATGGCAGTTGCCAATGAATCCTGTAGCTATTCACAACTCCAATATCCTCGCCATCGAGGATGATCCGGTGCTCGGTGCCTACCTGCACGAAGAACTGCAACGCGGCGGCTTTCAGGTGACCTGGTGCCGCAATGGCCTGGAGGGCCTGGAGACGGCAGGGCGTCAGGTGTTCGATGTGGTGCTGATGGACATCCTGTTGCCCGGGCTCAATGGCCTCGAGGCGCTGGCACAGTTACGCAAGCGCAGCGCCACGCCAGTGATCCTGATGTCGGCGCTGGGTGCCGAGGCCGACCGTATCAGTGGTTTCCAGCGTGGGGCCGATGACTACCTGCCCAAGCCGTTCAGCATGGCCGAGTTGCAGGTGCGCATCGAGGCCATCCTGCGTCGGGTGGCCCTTGAGCGGCGTCATCAGGCGCCGCAGGAACAGGCCGGCGGCGGTGAGTTGCAGTTCGACGAGGGGCTGTGCGATGTGCGGCTCGATGGCCGCCTGGCAGGCCTTACACCCAGCGAATTCCGCCTGCTCGACATCCTCAACCGTAACCTCGATGACGTTCTGAGCAAGCCATTCCTTTACCAGCAGGTGTTGCAACGCGGCTATTCGCGGCATGACCGCAGCCTGGACATGCATGTCAGCCAGATCCGCCGCAAGCTCAAGGGCATCGGCTATGACGAGCGGCAGATCCGCACCGTGTGGGGCAAGGGCTATGTGCTCAGCGCCACCGAGGCGGAGTAAACCATGCTCGACCGCCATTCGTTGTTCTGGAAGCTGGCCATCTTGCTGGTGGGCTTCTGCCTGCTGATGATTGGCCTCAGTTATACCTGGGGCCGGCACATGGAAATCCAGAACGCTTTCCTCTCTGAGCCGGCGCGGCAAACGCTGCGTGGCTATGCCACCGAGGCCGAGCAGGCCTGGCGTAGCGGTGGGCGGGCGGGGCTGGACCAGTGGGTGGCGGCGATGCACCAGCGTGAACGGGGCTGGGTGGGTGTGCTGGATATCAACCTGCGGCCTCTCGACAGTGCCACCCTCAACCCGCAGATCATGCAGCGGCTGACGCGCCTGCGCGGGGTCGATTGGCCTATGAGCCGTCGCAGCGTCGACCAGCCTTGGGTGCGTGTACCGTTCCCGTCGGCGCCGGAGCAGGGCATGCTGGTGATCGAACTGCCGCAGCGGTTCAATCCGGACCAGTACCGCTTGCTGTGGCGCATCGTCACCAACGGCATCATCCCCGGCCTGTTCACCTTGCTGCTGTGCGTGGGCCTGTACCGCATGTTGATCGTGCCCCTGAACCAGCTCCGCGAACAGGCCAATGCCTGGCGTGCCGACCAGCTGTCGGCACGCCTGGACTCGCGCACCATCGCCCGGCATGACGAGTTGGGCGAGCTGGCCCGTGCCTTCGACCAGATGGCCGAGCGGCTGCAAGGCACGGTGGCCATGCAGCAGCAGTTGTTGCGCGACTTGTCGCATGAAATGCGCACGCCGCTGAGCCGGCTGCGGGTAGCCTGTGACGGTGAAACCGACTTGCAACGCCTGCGCGAGCGCCTGACCCGTGAAGTGGACGGCATGCAGCAACTGGTAGAAGACACCCTGCAGTTGGCCTGGCAGGACGCCGAACGTGCGCCGATGAACCTGGAGCCGATCGAAGTCCACGCGTTGTGGGAACTGCTGGCCGAGAATGCCAGCTACGAGAGCGGTTGGTCGCTTGAACGCTTGCGCTGTGAAGTGCCGGCCGACTGCTGGGTGCAAGGCAACCTCAACCACTTGGCCCAGGCACTGGAAAACATGTTGCGCAATGCCATTCGTCACTCGCCGGCCGAGGGTGTGGTGCGCCTGGGTGGGCAGCGCGAAGGCAGTTACTGGTGGTTGTGGCTGGAAGATGAAGGCGGCGGTGTGGCCGAAGAGGACCTGGAACGGATCTTTGCGCCGTTCTCGCGGCTGGACGGTTCGCGGCCGGGGGATGGTGGTTTTGGCTTGGGGCTGAGCATCGCCCGCAGTGCCATCCAGCGCCAGGGCGGCACTTTGTGGGCGCAGAATGGCAAGCGTGGGCTGCGGTTGTGGATGAGGTTGCCGATACATGTTGCAGCTCTGAAGTCTGCGCTGTCCGTGTAGGAGCGGCCTTGTGTCGCGATGGGGCGCGTAGCGGCCCCAGATTTCAGCTTCGCCGCCTATATTGCTGGGGCCGCTGTGCGGCCCATCGCGACACAAGGCCGCTCCTACAAAGGGCAAGCATGCAGGCTTGGGTTTATATATAGCTTGTAGCTATATCGACCACAGATTGCGTGATATGGCCGCGAAGGGTTTGCCGGTATGATAGGCGCCCCTGCCGTCCGGATTGTGAAATACGCCATGACCTTGCAGTACCCAACCATCGCCGATTGCGTCGGCAATACGCCACTGGTTCGCCTGCAGCGCATTGCTGGCGAAACCAGCAACACCCTCCTGCTCAAGCTCGAAGGTAACAATCCTGCCGGCTCGGTGAAGGACCGCCCTGCGCTGTCGATGATCACCCGCGCCGAGCTGCGTGGCCAGATCAAGCCCGGCGACACCTTGATCGAAGCCACCTCCGGCAACACAGGCATCGCCCTGGCGATGGCGGCGGCAATCAAGGGTTACAAGATGATCCTGATCATGCCCGACAATTCCACCGCCGAGCGTAAGGCCGCGATGACCGCCTACGGCGCCGAGCTGATTCTGGTGACCAAGGAAGAGGGCATGGAAGGTGCTCGCGACCTGGCCGAGAAGCTGCAGGCCGAAGGCCGCGGCCTGGTGCTCGACCAGTTCGCCAATGGCGACAACCCGATCGCCCACTACAACAGCACTGGCCCGGAAATCTGGCAGCAGACCCAAGGCACCATTACCCATTTCGTCAGCTCCATGGGCACCACCGGCACCATCATGGGCTGCTCGCAGTACCTCAAGGAGCAGAATCCGGCGGTGCAGATCATCGGCCTGCAGCCCATGGAAGGCTCGGCCATTCCAGGCATTCGCCGCTGGCCCGAGGAATACCTGCCGAAAATTTTCGACGCCACCCGCGTAGACCGCGTGGTCGACATGTCGCAGCAGGAAGCCGAAGACACCACCCGCCGCCTTGCCCGTGAAGAGGGCATTTTCTGCGGCGTGTCTTCCGGTGGTGCGGTTGCAGCCATGCTGCGCCTGTCCCGCGAGGTGGAAAATGCCGTGATGGTCGCGATCATCTGCGACCGCGGCGACCGTTACCTGTCCACCGGCCTGTTCGACCCGAGCTAAATGTCCAAGAAAAAAAGCAACAGCGGCCTGCGCTTTCAGCCGGCCGGCGGCAACCGTAGCCCCCAGGTCCCCGTGGGCAAGAAGCAGCGCCTGGATATCGAGCGCCTGGCCGGTGACGGCCGTGGCATTGCCTTCCTTGACGGGCGCACCTGGTTCGTCAGTGGCGCCCTGGCCGGTGAGGCCGTGGAGGCGCGCGTGCTCAATGCCCGTGGCAAAGTGGTCGAGGCCCGCCTGGAGCGTCTGCTACAGGCCAGCCCCGAGCGCCGCGAGGCGCCGTGCCGCTATTACGACCGCTGCGGAGGCTGCAACCTGCAGCACCTGCCGCACGAAGCGCAGCTGGCGCTCAAGCAGCGCACGCTGGCCGAACAGCTGCAGCGAGTGGCTGGCGTGCAACCCGAGGAATGGGCCGCACCGCTGAGCGGGCCGGAATTTGGCTACCGACGCCGTGCCCGCGTGGCCGTGCGCTGGGACGTCAAGGCGCGTCAGCTGGAGGTCGGCTTCCGTGCCGAAGCCAGCCAGGCCATCATCGCCATCGACGATTGCGCGGTGCTGGTACAGCCTTTGCAGTCGATTCTGCGCCACTTGCCGACGGTGCTGCGTTCGTTGAGCAAACCGCAGGCGCTGGGCCACGTGGAGCTGTTCAGTGGTACCGCCGAGGCGGTGCTGGTGCGGCATGTCGCGCCGCTGCCGGCAGAAGACCTGGCGAAACTGCAGGCGTTTTGCGAGCAGGCCAATGCCCAGCTGTGGTTGCAGGGTGAAGGTGAACCCGCGCCGGTGGACGCTACCGCACAACTGGGCTTTGCCCTGGCACCGTGGCAGCTGGAACTGGCCTGGCGCCCGGGCGACTTCGTACAGGTGAATGCCCAGGTCAACACGGCGATGATCGAGCAGGCCCTGGCCTGGCTCGCACCGCAGGCCGACGAACGTGTGCTGGACCTGTTCTGCGGCTTGGGCAACTTCGCCCTGCCGCTGGCCCGCCAGGCGCGCGAAGTGGTGGCTGTGGAAGGTGTACAGGCCATGGTCGATCGGGCCGCGGCCAATGCCCGAAACAACAATGTGCATAACGCACGGTTTTTTCAGGCCGATTTATCGCAGCCTTTGGCAGGCGCCGGATGGGCCGCCGAGGGCTTTTCTGCGGTACTCTTGGATCCACCGCGCGACGGTGCTTTCGAGGTGGTGCAAGGCATCGCACGCCTCCAGGCCAAACGGCTGGTCTACGTATCGTGCAACCCGGCCACGCTGGCGCGAGACGCCCAGGTGCTGGTCGGCCAGGGGTACCGGTTAAAAAGGGCCGGGATTCTCGACATGTTTCCTCAAACGGCGCATGTCGAGGCCATGGCGTTATTCGAAGCGGGCTAGCAGACTGGCCCCTTGGTGCGGCTTCCATGGAATGGCAGCCGCACGGTGATCGCCAGCGCACCCGCGTGGTGCGCTGTATGGAAAGGTAAAACAAAGATGGTACAGGTGAGAGTGCACCAGCCGGTCAACACCGACGGCAGTATCAATCTCGAAGCATGGTTGGACCATGTGGTAAGCGTCGATTCGGCACTGGATCGCGCAGCGCTGAAAGAGGCCTGCGAGTTTGCCCATGAGGTCGAGAAAAAGGGCAACCCGGCCAAGCATTCCTGGGCGGACGGTACGTCCAGCTTCCAGGCGGGTCTGGAGATCGCCGAAATCCTCGCCGACCTCAAGCTCGACCAGGACTCCCTGGTGGCAGCGGTCATTTACCGCTCGGTGCGCGAAGGCAAGGTCACCCTGGCTGAAGTCAGCCAACGTTTTGGCCCGGTGGTGTCGAAGCTGATCGACGGCGTGCTGCGCATGGCCGCCATCAGTGCCAGCCTCAGCCCACGGCAGTCGCTGGTGCTGGGCTCGCAGGCGCAGGTCGAGAACCTGCGCAAGATGCTCGTGGCCATGGTCGACGACGTGCGCGTGGCGCTGATCAAGCTGGCCGAGCGCACCTGCGCGATCCGTGCCGTCAAGGCTGCTGACGACGAGAAACGCCTGCGTGTCGCGCGCGAGGTGTTCGACATCTATGCGCCGCTGGCGCACCGCCTGGGTATCGGCCACATCAAGTGGGAGCTGGAAGACCTGTCTTTCCGCTACCTCGAACCCGACCAGTACAAGCAGATCGCCAAACTGCTGCACGAGCGCCGGCTGGACCGCGAGCGCTTCATCAGCGACGTGATGAACCAGTTGCAGAACGAGTTGCTGGCCACGGGCGTGAAGGCCGATATCAGCGGTCGGGCGAAACACATCTATTCGATCTGGCGCAAGATGCAACGCAAAGGCCTGGAATTCAGCCAGATCTACGACGTGCGTGCGGTGCGCGTGCTGGTGCCGGAAATCCGTGACTGCTACACCGCGTTGGGCATTGTGCACACGCTGTGGCGGCACATTCCCAAGGAGTTCGACGACTACATCGCCAACCCCAAGGAGAACGGCTATCGCTCGCTGCACACGGCAGTGATCGGCCCCGAGGGCAAGGTGCTGGAAGTGCAGATCCGTACCCACGGCATGCACGAAGAAGCCGAGCTCGGCGTATGCGCCCACTGGCGCTACAAGGGCACCGACGTCAAGCCGAGCTCCAACCACTACGAAGAGAAGATCTCCTGGCTGCGCCAGGTGCTGGAGTGGCACGAAGAGCTGGGTGACATCGGTGGCCTGGCCGAGCAGCTGCGCGTCGATATCGAGCCGGACCGGGTTTACGTGTTCACCCCGGACGGCCATGCCATCGACCTGCCCAAGGGTGCCACGCCGCTGGACTTCGCCTACCGCGTGCACACCGAAATCGGCCATAACTGCCGTGGCGCCAAGATCAACGGCCGTATCGTGCCGCTGAACTACAGCCTGCAGACCGGCGAGCAGGTCGAGATCATCACCAGCAAGCACGGTAACCCCAGCCGCGACTGGTTGAACTCCAACCTGGGCTATGTCACCACCTCGCGGGCGCGGGCCAAGATCGTGCACTGGTTCAAGCTGCAGGCGCGCGACCAGAACGTCGCCGCTGGCAAGACCTTGCTCGAACGTGAACTCAGCCGCCTGGGCCTGCCGCAGGTCGACTTCGAGCGCCTGGCCGAGAAAACCAACGTCAAGACCGCCGAGGACATGTTCGCCTCGCTGGGGGCGGGCGACCTGCGCCTGGCCCATCTGGTCAATGCTGCCCAGCAGTTGCTGGAACCCGAGCGTATCGAGCAGATCGAGCTGGTGCCGCGCAAGCCTACCGGCCCGCGTACTGGCAAGCGTGGCGATATCCAGATCCAGGGGGTCGGCAACCTGCTGACGCAGATGGCTGGCTGCTGCCAGCCGCTGCCGGGCGATGCCATTGTCGGCTACATCACCCAGGGCCGTGGCGTGAGCATCCACCGCCAGGACTGCGCCTCGGTGCTGCAACTGGCGGGCAAGGAGCCGGAGCGCATGATCCAGGTGAGCTGGGGGCCGATCCCGGTGCAGACCTACCCGGTCGACATCGTCATTCGTGCCTACGACCGCCCGGGCCTGCTGCGCGATGTTTCGCAGGTGCTGCTGAACGAGAAAATCAACGTGCTGGCGGTGAACACCCGCTCGAACAAGGAAGACAACACCGCGCTGATGTCGCTGACCATCGAGATTCCGGGCCTGGACGCGCTGGGGCGCCTGCTGGGGCGGATCTCGCAGTTGCCGAACATCATCGAGACGCGGCGTAATCGTACCCCTTGAGACCGCGGCGCCTGCTTCGCGGGTAAACCCGCTCCCACAGGTAACGTACAGATTTCAAAACCTGTATCCATCCTGTGGGAGCGGTTTTACCCGCGAAGAGGCCACCGCCGAAGGACCTGCCTACATGACCTACACCCTCGAAGACCTGCTGCACCTCATGGCCCGCCTGCGCGACCCGCAGTATGGTTGCCCATGGGACCTCAAGCAGAACTACGCGAGCATCGTCCCCCACACCCTCGAAGAGGCCTACGAAGTCGCCGACACCATCGAGCGCGGTGATTTCGAGCACCTGCAAGGTGAGCTGGGCGACTTGCTGTTCCAGGTGGTCTACTACAGCCAGCTGGCCCGGGAGGAGGGGCGTTTCGAGTTCGATGGCGTGGTCGACAGCATCACCCGCAAGCTGATTCGTCGCCACCCGCATGTATTCCCTACCGGCGAGCTTTATGCGCCGCTGGATACCCCCAGCCTGAGCGAGGCCCAGGTCAAGTCCCGTTGGGAGGAGATCAAGGCCGAGGAGCGGGCCGAGAAAAGCACGCCCGAGCAACTGTCGCTGCTCGATGACGTGCCGTCAGCCTTGCCGGCCCTGTCACGGGCAGCCAAACTGCAAAAGCGCGCGGCCACGGTCGGTTTCGACTGGCCGTCGGCATTGCCGGTGCTGGACAAGGTGCGCGAAGAACTGGACGAGGTGTTGCAGGCCATGGCCGACGGCGATGCCGATGCCCTGGAAGATGAAGTGGGCGACCTGCTGTTCGCCACCGTCAACCTGGCCCGCCACCTCAAGCATGACCCGGAAAACGCCCTGCGCCGCGCCAACCGCAAGTTCGAGCGACGTTTCCGTTTTATCGAACAGGCATTGCGCGACAGTGGTCGCCCCATTGAAGATTGTAACCTTGACGAACTGGACGCCCTTTGGGGTGAGGCCAAGCGTCAGGAAAAGAACCTGCCCAGCTGCGGCTGAGCTGTTGCATAAGTGAGTGAACATTCATGAGCCTTTCCCTTCGCGACCAATTGCTCAAAGCCGGTCTGGTCAACCAGAAACAGGTCTCGCAGACCAACAAAGCTGAAAAGAAACAGAAGCGCATGGAGCACAAAGGCCAGGTCGAAGTCGACGACAGCCAGCAGCGCATGGCCAAGGAAGCCATGGCCGAAAAGGTCAAGCGTGACCAGGAGCTGAATCGCCAGCAGCAGGAAAAGGCCGAGCAGAAGGCCCGTGCCGCCCAGATCAAGCAACTGATCGAAGCCACGCGCCTGCCCAAACTGAGCACCGAGGATTACTACAACTTCGTCGATGACAAGAAGGTCAAGCGCATTGCCGTCAATGCCTTGATGCGTACCAAGCTGAGTAACGGCGCGTTGGCCGTGGTGTCGCATGCCGGTGGCTACGAGGTCATCCCTCGCGAAGCGGCGGTGAAAATCCAGGAGCGCGACCCTGGCCGTATCCTGCTGCTCAATACCCATGTCGAGGAAACGGACGAAGATGACCCGTACGCCGCCTACAAGATCCCTGATGATCTGATGTGGTAAACACGAAAAACCCCGCCTTGGCGGGGTTTTTTATTTGAAGGCTGGGTCATTGCGTGGTGCGCTGGTTTTCCAGGTCTTCCAGCTCTACGCGGTACTGGTGCGCTTCGTGTTCGTTGTGGAACATCCCCACCAGTTGACCTTGTTGGTGCACATCCCAGATCCGCATGCCGGCGGCCAGGCTTTCGTGGGACATTTTCGATTCGTCGCGTTCGGTTACTTGGACAGTCATCGGTAAACTCCACTTCTTCAGTTGGCTGCGACAGTGTGTCGCACACCCTCTTTATAGAGTTTGTTAGCAGGCTAAGTAAATAAAACGGGCATGAAACAAGTTTCATGAAGGCCTGTGCCTTTGCACAAGGGCATAAAAAACCCCGCACTGGGCGGGGCTTCGGTTACTGCTTGCAGCGCTGGATCAGTTGCCTTTCACCGGCTTGCCATCGACCGTGCCATCTTGCAGCACGATCACGTACTCCTTGCCATCGGTCTCTACCTGGCGCAGTTGCACCAGCAGGTAGTCCCAGTTCTTGGCGAACCACAGCTCGGTGATGCGCTTGCTCTGGCTTGGATCGCGCACGCGCTCAACCTTCACCGCATCGACCTGGCCGGTCTTGGTGGTGACTTTTTCGGTGCCCAGCACGCGGAAGTCGTAGGTGTCGATCTCGTCACCATCAACCACCTGGTAGGTCATGCTTTTCTTGCCGGCGGCCACGTCATGCTGCAGGGCCAACTGGTAGGACGACTTGTCCAGCACGCCACGGTTCAGCGGCAGGCTGACGGCATCGCCACGGTCGCTGCCGGTGACTTTCTTGCCAGTCCAGTCGAAGTTCAGGTCGACCTTCTTGGCCTTGCCCAGGCCGCCGCGCTCGAAGTGGTACTTCTGCGGCAGCAGGGTGTCGTTTTCCATGCGCAGGGTGCTTTGCTCGGTCAGGCTGGCGATCATCATGGAGGCCTTGAAGTTAAGGTCCCAGGTACCATTGGCATTCTTGACCAGGCTGCGCTCGGCGGTGCCGCTCATGGGCAGCTGCTTCCAGTCGGCGGTGTAGCTGGCCGAGAAAGGCTTCAGATCAGCTGCCTGGAGGGGCAGGGCGAGCACGGCGAGAGCCAAAAGCAGGGCGCGACGCATAAATTCTCCTAGGATCGAATCAAGTGACCGCTGGCCGCCAGGGGCTGGCCATCCAGTAATGCACCCTGTTCGCCAAGGCGCAAGCGCTCTTCAGCGAACCAGCGCACCGCCAGCGGGTAGATCAGGTGTTCCTGACGGTGTACCCGTTGGGCCAGGCTTTCGACGGTGTCGTCAGACGCCACCGGTACCACAGCCTGTACGACCAGTGGGCCGCCATCGAGTTCCTCAGTCACGAAGTGTACGCTGCAGCCGTGCTCGGCGTCGCCTGCCTCCAGTGCCCGGCGGTGGGTATGCAGGCCCTTGTACTTGGGCAGCAGAGACGGGTGGATGTTAAGCAGACGGCCCTGGTAGTGGCGCACGAAGTCGCCACTGAGGATGCGCATGAAGCCGGCCAGCACCACCAGGTCTGGCGCAAAACCGTCGATGCGCGCAACCAGTGCGGCATCGAAGGCTTCACGGCCGTCGAACTGGGTGTGGTCGAGTACCACGCTGTCGATACCGGCCGCCGCGGCACGTTGCAGGCCGTAGGCATCGGCGCGGTTGGAAACCACCGCACGGATGCGCACCGGGCTGTCCTGGCCTTGGCAGCTGTCGATCAGGGCTTGCAGGTTGCTGCCGGAGCCCGACAGCAGTACCACTACATTGCAGGTCTTGCTCGGCATCAGTGTGCCTTGAGGTTCTGCAGCTCGACCTGGGCGGCGCCTTCGGCGGCTTCGGCGATGTGGCCGATGACCCACGGCTGCTCACCGGCGGCGCGCAGTTCGTTCAGCGCAGCTTCAACCTGGTCCTGGGCCACGCAGATGACCATGCCCACGCCGCAGTTCAGTACACGGTGCATTTCGTGCTCGTCGACGTTGCCTTTTTCCTGCAGGAAGTCGAACACCGCCGGACGCTGCCAGCTGGCCACGTCAACCACGGCCTGGGCGTTTTTCGGCAGTACGCGCGGGATGTTGTCCAGCAGGCCGCCACCGGTGATGTGGGCCATGGCCTTGACGGCGCCGGTGTTCTTGATCAGTTGCAGCAGCGGCTTGACGTAGATGCGGGTCGGCGCCATCAGCAGGTCGGTCAGCGGCTTGCCGTCCAGCTGGGTGTTCTCGATGTCGGTAGCGGACACTTCGAGGATTTTGCGGATCAGCGAGTAGCCGTTGGAGTGCGGGCCCGAGGATGGCAGGGCGATCAGGGCATCGCCAGTGGCAACCTTGGAGCCGTCGATGATCTCGGCCTTTTCCACCACGCCGACGCAGAAGCCGGCCAGGTCGTAGTCTTCGCCTTCGTACATGCCAGGCATTTCGGCGGTTTCACCACCGACCAGCGAGCAACCGGCCAGTTCGCAACCGGCGCCAATGCCGGTGACCACGGTGGCGGCCACGTCAACGTTCAGCTTGCCGGTGGCGTAGTAGTCGAGGAAGAACAACGGCTCGGCGCCGCACACCACCAGGTCGTTGACACACATGGCGACCAGGTCCTGGCCGATGCTGTCGTGCTTGTTCAGGTTCAGCGCCAGGCGCAGCTTGGTGCCGACGCCGTCGGTGCCGGAGACCAGCACCGGCTGCTTGTAGCCGGCCGGGATCTCGCAGAGGGCGCCGAAGCCACCCAGGCCACCCATGACTTCAGGGCGTGCGGTGCGTTTTGCCACGCCCTTGATGCGTTCGACCAGTGCTTCGCCGGCGTCGATGTCTACACCGGCGTCCTTGTAGCTCAGGGAGGGTTGCTTGCTCATTGATCCAGGCCTTTAGGAGGGAGGGATTCTTAAAAACGACCAAGACGGCCAAGGCCGGCGGGTAGGCGGCGGCTGCCTGAAACGTCAGTGGTCTGTGAAGGCGCGCGATTTTATCAGGGTTGCCGGGCAGCGGCCATCCTCAGGCCGACGGGCAGGGCGGTAAATTGTTGAAAAAGGGCTGAGGGTGGTTGATGCGGTTGCTTGTGTATAAGCTGCAAGTAGCGAGCTTCAAGCTGCAAGATAGTGCGGCTTCGCGCTCGGCCTGCTTTTTCTTGCGGCTTGAAGCTTGGTGCTTGAAGCTCGACTGGACAGGAATCCTCCATGCGTTTGTTCAATATTCTGGCGGTCGGCGGCCTGGCCCTGATATCGGTTGCAGCCCAGGCTGAAAATGTCGCCGGCCTGTATCAGGTGCGCGAGCCAATGGCCGGGCAGGGCGCCGAAGCCCGTACTGCCGCCACTGCCAAAGCCCTCGACACCTTGGTGCTGCGCCTGACCGGCGACCCCAAGGCAGTGCAAAGCCCGGCACTTGCCGAGTTGCGCAAAGACCCGCAGCAAATCATCAACCAGGTTGGCAGCGAGGCTGGCCCACCCGAGTCGGTGGTGGTCGAGTTCGACCCCGGTAGCACCGAGCGGGCCTTGCGCAAGGCCGGCCTGGCGCTGTGGGGCAGCAATCGGCCTTCGATTCTTGGCTGGTGGCTGAATGACAGTACCGAGGGCAGCAGCCTGGTCGGCGACGGCCAGGCCAGCGCCCAGCCCCTGCGCCGTGCCGCCCAGCACCGTGGCCTGCCGTTGCGCTTGCCGCTGGCCGACTTGCAGGAGCAACTGGTAGCCAATGCCAAGCAGATCGAAGCCAGCGACCCGGCACCTTTGCGTGAGGCCGCCGAGCGTTATGGCGCCGATGCCTTGCTGGCGGTGCATGCACAGGAAGCCGACGGCAAATGGCAGGGCAAGTGGCAGTTGTGGCTGGGCGACCAGCGTGAGCAAGGCACGGCCGAAGGGGGCGACCCGGCTGCCTTGGCTGACGCGGTCATGTTGGCGGTCAGCAGTCGCCTGGCGCCGCGTTATGTCACCCGTCCGGGTGCCAGTAGCCAGATGCAGGTACAGGTGCAGGGGATGAACCTGCAGCGCTATGCCGAGCTTGCCCGTGTGCTCGAACCCTATGGCCCACGCCTGCAAATGGCTGAAGGTACCACCCTGACCTATGGCGTGACCGGCAACCGCGAACAGCTGCGTGCCCAACTCGGCCTGGCCAAGTTGCAGGAGCTGCCCGCAGAACAGGTGCCGGTAGCGCCCGCCACGCCAGCACCGGCAGCCGGTGAGCAACCTGCGCCGGCCCAACCTGCACCCAAGCCGTTCGACGGCTTGCGTTTTCGCTGGTAAGGGGAGCATGCCGTGACTGACGTTCGTCGCTGGATCTGGCTGGGCGCTGCCCTGCTGGTCGCTGTGCTGCTTTATAGCTTGCACAACATTCTTACCCCGTTTCTGGTCGGCATCCTGCTGGCCTACCTGGCCGACCCGCTGGTTGACCGCCTGGAGCGTCTGGGGCTGTCGCGCACCTGGGGCGTTGTGGTGGTGTTCGGCCTGTTCACCCTGCTGTTGCTGGCCCTGCTGCTGGTGCTGGTGCCGATGCTTGCCAAGCAGCTGGTGCGCTTGTACGAGCTGGCGCCACAAATGCTCGACTGGCTTGAGCATGTTGCGTTGCCTTGGGTGCAGAGCCGCTTGGGCCTGGCTGATGGCTTCTGGAAGTTCGACAAGATCAAGGCTGCCATCGCTGGCCACATGGGCCAGACCACCGACATCGTCGGCATGCTGCTGTCGCATGCCACGGCCTCGAGCCTGGCGCTGATGGCCTGGCTGGCCAACATGGTGCTGATTCCGGTGGTGGGCTTTTACCTGCTGCGTGACTGGGACCTGATGATGGCCAAGCTGCGCAGCCTGCTGCCACGCCAGCGTGAGCCGCAGGTGGTCGGGTTGGCGGGCGAATGCCACGAAGTGCTAGGGGCATTCGTGCGTGGGCAACTGATGGTGATGCTGGCCTTGGGCGTCATCTATTCGGCCGGGCTGATGCTGGTCGGACTGGAACTGGGCCTGCTCATCGGTATGCTCGCAGGGTTGGCCGCCATCGTGCCCTACATGGGCTTCATCATAGGTATCGGTGCGGCCTTGGTGGCGGGGTTGTTCCAGTTTGGGGGCGACCTGTATCCGATGCTGGGCATCGTCGCGGTATTCATGGTCGGGCAGGCGCTCGAAGGCATGGTGTTGACGCCGCTGCTGGTAGGGGACCGAATCGGCCTGCACCCGGTAGCGGTGATCTTTGCCATCCTGGCCGGTGGCGAACTGTTCGGCTTTACCGGGGTGCTGCTGGCGCTGCCGGTGGCGGCCGTGATCATGGTGCTGCTGCGGCATGTGCATGACATGTACAAGGAATCGGACATGTATGCCGGGGATATCGACCCGCAGTTGTGATGTTGGGGTTGCGATGCAGCCCCGACTTAGCGCAACTTGTTGATTTTGCTTGTGCTATCTGTTGCTGTGATTGTGCGGCCCGCCTTGCGGGTATAGACTTTGCAACATTGTTCACCAAAGGCCCCCTGCGGTCCTGCTGACCGCCCGCGAGCATGAAACCACCGATCCAGTTGCCCCTGGGTGTGCGCCTGCGCGATGACGCCACCTTCATCAACTACTATCCGGGCGCCAATGCTGCGGCATTGGGCTACGTCGAGCGGCTATGCGAAGCCGACGCCGGCTGGACCGAGAGCCTTATCTACCTGTGGGGCAAGCAGGGTGTTGGCCGTAGCCACCTGCTGCAGGCTGCCACCCACCGCTTCCAGCAACGCGGCGAACCTGCTGTCTATCTGCCATTGGCGCAGCTGCTCGATCGCGGCGTAGAACTGCTTGACTACCTGGCCCAGTACGAACTGGTATGCATCGACGACTTGCACGTGATTGCCGGCAAGGCGGACTGGGAAGAGGCCATGTTCCACTTGTTCAACCGCCTGCGTGACAGTGGCCGGCGCTTGCTGCTGGCCGCCTCGGCATCCCCGCGCGAATTGCCGATCAAGTTGCCGGACTTGAAGTCGCGGCTGACCCTGGCCCTGGTGTTCCAGATGCGTGGTTTGTCTGACGAAGACAAGCTGCGAGCCCTGCAACTGCGTGCTTCGCGCCGCGGCCTGCACCTCACCGACGAAGTCGGCCACTTCATCCTCACCCGCGGTGCGCGCAGCATGAGCGCGCTGTTCGACCTGCTGGAGCGCCTCGACCAGGCCTCGCTGCAGGCACAACGCAAGCTCACCATTCCGTTCCTCAAGGAAACCCTCGGCTGGTAACCCCCTGAAAACGCTGGGCCAGAGCGGCAAAACAAAAAAGTCACATCTTTTTCGATAAAATTTGCAAATGGCCATGATAGAGGGCATAGTTTCACCCTTCTAAAGGATTACAGACACGGTCGTGCCCATGCTAAAGCGCTTCGCACCCCTCGTGCCACTCGCACTCGTGACCCTGCTTTTTGGCTGCGCGGCCCAAGGCCCGGCTTCTCAGCCTCAGGATCACACCCCGGTCGCCGCACAATCGGTGATCAAGGCTAAAGCTTCGTCCTCGTCGGTGTTCGGCGAACCGGAAGAGCTGGCCACTGAAGATGACCTGGAGGCCTTCTCCAGCAACAGCAAGCCCTACCAGCTGCCAGTGCTGGCGGACAGTATTCTCGAACGCGGCATGTCGTTGATCGGCACTCGCTACCGCTTCGGTGGTACCTCGGAAAAGTCCGGTTTCGACTGTAGCGGTTTCATCGGCTATCTGTTCCGCGAAGAGGCGGGCATGACCCTGCCACGTTCTACGCGTGAAATGATCAACGTCGATGCCCCGAAAGTGGCGCGCAACAAGCTCAAGCCGGGTGACCTGCTGTTCTTCAGCACCAACGGTCGCGGCCGTGTCAGCCATGCCGGCATCTACTTGGGTGACAACCAGTTCATCCACTCCAGCAGCCGCCGCAGCGGTGGCGTGCGCATCGACAGCCTCGGTGACCGCTATTGGAGCAAGACCTTCATCGAAGCCAAGCGTGCCTTGGCCATGGCGCCGACCAACATCGCGCGCAACTGATGGCAAAATGCTGTACCCTGCCACGGCGGCGATGCTTTGAAAAAAGCTCGCCGCCGTGCGTATTTACAGAAAGCGTCTAATCTAAATTCTCAACTCTTTTTGGCTGCGGCGCAGCAATCTCAGACAGGATGTTCTGGCCATGGTAAAGATGGCGCGCTTCGCATTTCTCTCCCTGGCAGCCTTGCTGGCTGCCTGCTCCAGTCGCGCTCCAGCGCCGGCCCCTGTGGTTCAGCCGCAGGTTTCCTACAGCCAGCCAAGCCCTTCGCCGATTGCCGATGACGTATTGATCCGTGCCATTGGCCTGGTGGGTACGCCCTACCGTTGGGGTGGCAATACGCCGGACTCCGGCTTCGACTGCAGTGGCCTGATCAAGTATGTATACCGTGATGCTGCCGGCATCAGCCTGCCGCGTTCGACGCGGGAGATGATCGTCATGCGCGCACCTACGGTGGATGCCAGGTCGCTGCAGTCCGGTGACCTGGTGTTCTTTGCTACCAGTGGTGGCTCGCAGGTCAGCCATGCCGGTATCTATGTTGGCGAAGGGCGCTTTGTGCATGCACCCTCGACAGGCGGAACGGTGCGCCTGGACTACCTTTCCAACAGCTATTGGGCCAAGGCGTACTTGCAGGCCAAGCGGGTGATTCCGCAAGGGCACCTGGCGCAGAACCCCTGATGTAGCGCACAACGTCAGTAGCGATGGTGGCGCTGCTGCACGGTCATTTTTGCCCCTGCTACGGCCGGTGGCATACATCTACCACTCCAGGCTGCCTTGGGTGCGCAAGCATGCTCGCCCGATTGCCAAGGCTTGGAGTGGTGCATGAACACCATCAAAGAAAGAGTACTTCACGGGCTGGAGGCGGTTGACGCTGGCCGTCCTCTGGTTGGCCTGATAGACCAGATTCTGGGCGATTACCCAGACCTTTACTCGCTGGCGAGCCAGCATGCTGCACAGATCGTGCGCAAGCACACCGGCAAATCGATGGATCCCCGGTTTGTCTGGTGGCATCAGTTCAATACGTCAAGTTCCAGCCCCCGGACATTCACCGGGTGGCAGCACAGTGGGCCGCCGCAGAAGTCGATGGTGTTGACGGAGCTGGTGCTTGAGCGCTTTGACCTGTATTTCCAGGACGCCAGTGACGAGCTCGACCAGCGCGGTGGCTTCTATCTGCAAGGGCCCCATGCCATGGCCTTTGACGAACGCAATGAAGTGCGGATGCTGGGTAGCGAGGTGCAGAAGGATTTATGGGCGCTGGATTTCGCAGTGCTGTACCGCGAACAGGTCGAGCGCTTCTGGTTGGCCAACGGCGAGCATTTTTCTGCGCTGGCCAAAATCAACGTATTAGGGCAGGGCGCGGCGGCACGGCGTGATGGCCGGATCACCGCACTGGATTGGCAGCGCCTGCACCCGCTGATCTCTGCAACCCTGACGGTGGGGCAATTGCCGACGCTTGACCAGTTGCAGCAAACCGGCAACAGCACGCTGACGGCGAACCGCTACGCATTTGTCGAGGGTGATCGGGGCTGCCTTTATAGCCTGCACGCACCTGATGGTCGGGTAATGGCGTACATGCCGTGGGCTGAAGAGTCGCTCAGGGGGTTTGATTCGGAACTGGCAATGGCCAGCTGGGTGCGGGCGCAGTTGCAGGTACCGAACAAGCTGGAGGCATTTGTAGTTAGCGCGCACAGCAACCCCCGGGATCGCTCGGTCAACCAGTTGGTCAGGGTGCATCTGCAGGGCATTGCCGACAGCCGGTCAGATCAGGCCGGGCTGCTTGCCCTGTCGTTGTTCAAGCGCCCGCTCAATGGCGATCTGTTTGCCTGGCTGGCCAGCCAGGCCGCTGCGGAAATGCGCCGTAACGGGCAATTGCTGCAGGACAACGCCAGTTTGCGCAAGGCGATGTGCAACGGCTACCTGTCGGCGTTTCTGAGCGTGTTTGGCGGGCTTGCGCCATTGGGTTGGCCTATCTCCTTGATCCTGCTCGGCGCTAGCCTCGGCAAGGTAGCGCTCGATGTGGATGATGCCCTTCACGCCTCCACTGAGCAGGAGCGCAAGGCCGCGCTGCGCGCCGCGATGATCGAGAGCGTGTTCGCGACCTTCAACCTGGTGGATATTGCATTTGCGACCAGCTTTGCCTCGCTGGCGTATGAGGTACCGCCTCACGAGAGCAGCGCCAAACTCGTGGATTGGCATCCGGTGCAGACGCCTACCTTGGCTGTGGAGGGGCAGGAAAGCAATGTGTTGCTCGCGGGCGAGATAGTGCAGAGTGGGCGTTTGCGTGGCATACAGGTCAACCCGGATGGCAGTTGCTGGATCAACCTCAATGGCCTTGTCTACCGGGTGCGTTATAGCCACGGGCTGGGCGTGTGGCTGGTGGTGCCGGCTGACAATATCTTTGCCTTTGGCCCGCTGCAGCCAGTACGGCTGAATGCGGCAGGCGAATGGGAGCTGTTGGCGCCTCCCCGTTTGCTCGGTGGTAGGCCATTGGCCACGGAGGGTGTGCCCAGCACACCTTCACCGTTCTGGGACGCCTATACGTCCATCGATGAAGGCCAAAGCACGCGGCTGGCCGAGGTTGCCCTGGCGCGCCAGAAGGCGTTGCTGGAGAAATGGCCGGTAGCCGAGTTGCCGCGCGGGCAGGCGCCGGGTGTGGACGAGCGAGGGCTGGACTGCGTGATGGTGGGGGGGCGGCCCTACTACTCCTACCGCTATGGCCATGAATACTTCAATGCGCTGATCGAGTGGTACACCAGCAACGAGTCGACTGTGAACGATGTCTTCCGTGCCGGGCGATATCAGTACGGCGACGAAGACAGCTACATCAACGACCTGGCCGATAGCCTGGGGCAGCTGCCCAAAAGTAATGCGGCCACCTTGTACCGTGGTGGGCATCGCTCGCGCGGCACCAGTGGTGAACACTTTCGCAATGGCCACTTGCGAGTGGGGGACGTACTGGTCAACACCGACCTGACTTCATTTACCGAGAACCCCTACAAAGTCACAGAGTTTGCCTGCCTTCCGTTTGCCCAGGCGCCGGGTGGATTGCCAGGTCTGTTCGATGGCAGTTCGGTGATCTTTGAGTTGCCGGCGGGGCGATATCGTGGGGCGGTGCCGATCAGTGCGTTTTCCATTTACTGGAAGGAGGGCGAAACGTTGTTTCTGCCGGGTAACTATTTCCGCATCGAGGTGTTGGAGCAGGTGTATGGCGAGCATTACCGCTTTATCAAGGTGACGCTGGGGCAGACCAGCAAGCCCGCTTCGGGGCAGGTATACGACCTGCGCACGGGGCTGCCGTTTGATGAGCCTGCCTATCGGGCGCAGTTCCATACCCCGACATTGGCGCAGCGCTTCTTCCCGGGCTGATACACGCCTTCAGGCTTGCTTGATGAGCAGTGCTACACCGGGGAAATACTGCCCCAGCTCGTTGTGCAACTTTCGGTAGGCGTAGGGGAAATACCAGGCGATGGCGCAAGCAGTGTGCTTTTGCAGGTCGTCGACCAGGTCCTGAAGCTCTTCCGGGCTGGCGTGTTGGCCGGCCTTCCACGGGCTGACAAACAATGCCCCGGCCTTCAGTTGGCTAGGGTAGGCAACCTGGCGGGCGAGGGTGGCGGTTTGCTGCAAGGCGGCTGCCATGTCAAGGCGGGCGAACTTTGGCCAGCGCTGGCTGACACTGAGGTACAGCGCCTCGGTGGCACTGCTGATCGAAAGGTCGCAGCGCCCTTCGTTTTCGCCGTCGTCTCGCTGCTTCTTGCCGGCAAACTGCTGCAGCGCCGCCAGTTCCGCTTGCCAGGCCGCCGCTGCCAGCAGCCCGGCGTTGGCTCCCGCACCGTGCCAGTATGGGGCTTCGGCATCGCCGGCAAACCGGTGGAAGCGGTCGATACAGTCGACCCAGCGTTCCAGCACGGGCCTGATGAACTCAAGGTTTTCGTTGTTGATGATCTGGCCTCGCATGCTGCGCTCTCCTGTTGTAATTGTGGTCGCGTACAGTTGTGAGTGATGGCTATGTGATATCAGTGTGGCACAGGCTGGCGAATTGGCCATGCATTACAGTCCTGCCCGTTCCTCCTGTGGCGCCCGCTTCGATTGACGCTCCGGGTACAACCCTCTAACCTTCGCGCGTGTTTCAGGTGCCCTGCCAGCCTCGACTGGGCAGGGTGAAACTGGGAAGCCGGTGGGCGCCAGCATGGCGCGATTCCGGCGCTGCCCCCGCAACGGTAGGTGAGTCGCGGCCGCGCAGGGCCACTGGGTACAGGTACCCGGGAAGGCGCGCAGGCCCGGGCCAAAGCCCGCTCACAAGCCCGGAGACCGGCCTGTTACTGCCAACGGCATCACGGAGGGTGATGCGCGGTGCACCGTGGCGCCCTGCCATGGCCCCTGCGCGTACTCCGTTTGCCTGCCTATTACCTGTCACCGTGCGTTGCCACGGTGCCAGCCAGCGGAGAACCCTGATGAGCGAATCCACCGAACGTGACGAACGCCACCTGGCGCGCATGCAGCGCAAGAAGGCGGTCATCGACGAACGTATCGCCAATTCCCCCAACGAATGCGGCCTGTTGCTGGTGCTGACCGGCAATGGCAAGGGCAAGAGCAGCTCGGCCTTCGGCATGCTCGCGCGCGCGCTGGGCCATGGCATGCAGTGCGGTGTTGTGCAGTTCATCAAGGGCCGCAACAGCACCGGGGAAGAGCTGTTCTTCCGCCGCTTTCCTGAGCAGGTGCGTTACCACGTGATGGGCGAGGGCTTCACCTGGGAAACCCAGGACCGCCAGCGTGACATCGCCGCCGCCGAGGCCGCCTGGGCGGTGTCGCGCCAGCTGCTGCAAGACCCGAGTGTGCAGTTTGTGGTGCTGGATGAGCTGAACATCGCCCTCAAGCACGGCTACCTCGACCTGGACCAGGTGCTTTCCGACATCCAGGCCCGCCCGCCGATGCAGCATGTGATCGTCACTGGCCGTGCGGCCAAGCCTGAAATGATCGAGCTGGCCGATACCGTGACCGAGATGGGTATGCTCAAGCACGCCTTCCAGGCCGGCATTCGCGCACAGAAGGGCGTTGAACTGTGAGTCAATCGCGCCATTGCCCCGCCGTGTTGATCGCGGCACCGGCCTCTGGCCAGGGCAAGACTACCGTCACCGCCGCGCTGGCCCGCTTGCACCGTAACCTCGGGCGCAAGGTGCGCGTGTTCAAGTGTGGCCCGGATTTTCTTGACCCGATGATCCTGGAGCGCGCCAGTGGCGCGCCGGTGTACCAGCTGGACCTGTGGATGATCGGTGCCGAAGAAAGCCGTCGCCTGCTGTGGGACGCCGCGGGCGAGGCTGACCTGATCCTGATCGAAGGGGTGATGGGGCTGTTTGATGGCACCCCGTCCAGCGCCGACCTGGCGCGCCACTTCGGCGTGCCGGTGCTGGCGGTGATCGACGGCACGGCCATGGCCCAGACGTTCGGCGCATTGGCCCTGGGCCTGGCGCGCTACCAGGCCGACTTGCCGTTTGCCGGGGTGTTGGCCAACCGGGTGGGCAGCCTGCGCCATGCGCAACTGCTGGAAGGCAGCCTGACCCAGGGCTTGCGCTGGTACGGCGGCTTGTCGCGCGAGCGCGGCATCGAGCTGCCCAGCCGTCATCTCGGGCTGGTTCAGGCCAGCGAGCTGAACGACCTGGATGCCCGCCTGGATGCAGCCGCCGAGGCGCTGGGCGCCAGCTGCGACGCAGCCTTGCCACCGCCGGTGAGCTTTGCCGAGCCCGAAACACAAGCGTGTGCCGCTTCGCTGGCAGGGGTGCGTATCGGCGTGGCACGCGACGAAGCGTTTGCCTTTACCTACGGGGCCAACCTCGACCTGCTGCGCAACCTCGGGGCGCAGCTGGAATTCTTCTCGCCGCTGCACGATCGCGAGCTGCCGGCAGTAGATAGCCTGTACCTGCCGGGCGGCTACCCCGAGCTGCATCACCATGCCCTGGCCGCCAATGCGCCGATGTGCGAGGCAATCCGCGCCCATCATGCGCAGGGCAAACCCTTGCTGGCCGAGTGCGGCGGCATGCTGTACCTGCTCGATGCCTTGACCGACGTGGCCGGCGAGCGTGCCGAACTGCTGGGCCTGCTGCGGGGCGAGGCGACCATGCAGAAGCGCCTGGCGGCCCTGGCGCTGCAGGCGGTAGAGCTGCCGGAAGGCACCTTGCGTGGCCATACCTACCATCACTCGCTGACCAGCACCGAGCTGGAACCGATCGCTCGTGGCCTTAGCCCTAATGGCGGGCGTGGTAACGAAGCGGTGTATCGCTTGGGCCGGTTGACGGCCTCTTACGTGCATTTCTACTTCCCCTCCAACCCGGATGCGGCGGCGGCGCTGTTGCGGCCATGAGCGAACATGCCTTCAGCGACGTCGAGCGCGCCGCGATCTACCGGGCCATTGGCGAGCGTCGCGACATGCGCCATTTTGCCGGTGGCCAGGTGGCGCCAGAGCTGCTTGCCCGTTTGCTGGCCGCCGCGCATCAGGCGCCCAGTGTCGGGCTGATGCAGCCGTGGCGTTTTATCCGCATTACCCGGCGTGACCTGCGTGGGCGCATCCAGGCCTTGGTGGAGGCGGAGCGGGTGCGCACCGCCGAGGCATTGGGCGAGCGCTCCGATGCCTTCATGAAGCTGAAGGTTGAAGGCATCAACGACTGCGCCGAGCTGCTGGTGGCGGCCTTGATGGATAACCGGGAACCGCACATCTTCGGCCGCCGCACGCTGCCGGAAATGGACCTGGCCTCGCTGGCCTGTGCCATCCAGAACCTGTGGCTGGCTGCGCGTGGCGAAGGGCTCGGCATGGGCTGGGTGTCGCTGTTCGAGCCGCAGGCTTTGGCCGCTTTGCTGGGCATGCCAGCGGGCGCCAAACCGGTGGCGGTGCTGTGCCTGGGGCCGGTCACCGAGTTCTACCCGGTGCCGATGCTGGTGCAGGAAAACTGGGCCGAAGCGCGGCCCTTGAGCGAAATGCTTTACGAAAACCAATGGGGAGAGCGTCAATGAGCGTGGCCTTGCTGACCGTGGCCGGGGTAGCCCTGGACGCTTTGCTGGGCGAGCCGCAGCGGCGCCACCCGTTGGTGGCTTTTGGCAATATGGCCAGTAACCTTGAGCGCCGCCTGAATGCCGGCGGGCGCGGCTGGCGCAGCCATGGCGTGAGCGCGTGGTTTCTGGCGGTGGTGCCGCTGACCCTGGTGGCGCTGGTCCTGTCGTGGCTGCCTTACATCGGCTGGCTGGTGGATGTGCTGGCGCTGTACTGCGCCGTGGGGCTGCGCAGCCTGGGCGAGCATGTGCTGCCGGTGGCCAACGCGTTGCGCCAAGGCAACCTGGAAGAGGCGCGTCGGCGCGTCGGCTACCTGGTCAGCCGCGAAACCCGCGAACTGGACGAGCCGGCAGTGGCCCGGGCGGCCACCGAGTCGGTGCTGGAGAACGGCAGCGATGCGGTGTTCGCCGCGCTGTTCTGGTTTGTGGTAGCTGGCGCGCCGGGTGTGGTGCTGTACCGCCTGAGCAACACGCTGGATGCCATGTGGGGCTACCGTAACGAGCGCTTCGAACGTTTCGGCTGGTGCGCGGCGCGTATCGACGACGTGCTCAACTACCTTCCCGCGAGGCTGGTGGCGCTGACGTATGCGCTGCTGGGCAAGACCCGCCTGGCCCTGACCTGCTGGCGCAAGCAGGGCCCCCTGTGGGACAGCCCGAACGCCGGCCCGGTGATGGCTGCAGGTGCCGGGGCGCTGGGCGTGGAGCTCGGTGGCCCGGCGGTGTACCACGGCGAGCTTCATGAGCGGCCGCGCCTGGGCGAGGGGCCAGTGGCCGATGCCGACGCGATCGAGCGCGGTTGGGCCCTGGTGCAGCGGGGTGTGTGGTTGTGGCTGTTGTTGATCTGCCTGGGGGCTTACATCAATGCTTGAACACGGTGGCCGCCTGCTGCGCGCAGTGCAGCAGTACGGCATTCCTCGCGAGCAGTGGCTCGACCTGTCCAGCGGCATCGCGCCCTGGCCATTCCCGATCCCGCCGATTCCTGCAGAGGCGTGGGCGCGTCTACCGGAGGTCGAGGACGGCCTGGAAGACGCTGCACGCGCGTACTACGGTGCCAGCCAGCTGCTGCCGGTAGCGGGCTCTCAGGCCGCGATCCAGGCTTTGCCGCTGCTGCGCGCCGCAGGCCGGACAGGGGTGCTGACGCCATGTTATGCCGAACACCCGTACGCCTGGCAGCGGGCGGGGCATCAGTTGGTCGAGCTGGACGAGGCACAGGTTGACGCAGCGCTCGATAGCCTCGACGTGCTGGTGCTGGTCAACCCCAACAACCCGACCGGGCGGCGTGTGCCGCGTGAGACGCTGTTGGCTTGGCATGCGCGCCTGGCTGCGCGCGGTGGCTGGCTGCTGGTCGATGAAGCGTTCATGGACAACACCCCGGCAGACAGCGTGGTGGACTGCGCGGGTCGCGAGGGCCTGATCGTGCTGCGCTCTTTCGGCAAATTCTTCGGTTTGGCCGGGGTGCGGCTGGGCTTCGTCGCCGCTGAGCGCAGCCTGCTGTTGCGCCTGGCCGAGTTGCTTGGCCCTTGGACCGTCAACGGCCCGACCCGGGTGCTGGCCCAGGCAAGCCTGGCCGACGAAGCTGCGCAGCGCGTGCAGACTGAACGTTGCGCTGCTGCCAGCCAGCGCCTTGCCACCTTGTTGGCGAGCACTGGCCTGGCGCGAAGCGGCGGTTGTGACCTGTTCCAGTACGTGCGCAGCGAGCGTGCCGCGCCGTTGCATGACTTTCTCGCCCGTCGCGGCATCCTGGTGCGCCTGTTCGAACACCCGCCGGCCGTGCGCCTGGGGCTGCCCGCGTGTGCGGCCGACGAGCAGCGCCTGGCCCAGGCGCTGGCCGACTATCAAAAGGAATCGGCATGACCACCCTCATGGTGCAAGGCACCACCTCCGACGCTGGCAAGAGCACGCTGGTGACCGCACTGTGCCGCTGGTTGTTGCGCCAAGGCGTCGCTGTGGTGCCGTTCAAACCGCAGAACATGGCGCTGAACAGCGCGGTAACCGCCGACGGCGGCGAAATCGGCCGGGCCCAGGCGGTGCAGGCCCAGGCGTGCCGGCTGGCGCCGCATACCGACATGAACCCGGTACTGCTCAAGCCCAACAGCGACACCGGTGCCCAGGTGATCATTCATGGCCGTGCGGTCACCAGCATGAATGCGGTGGCCTACCACGACTACAAGGCCATCGCCATGCAGGCGGTGCTGGCCTCGCACCAGCGGCTGAGTGCCGCCTGGCCGGTGGTCATGGTCGAAGGCGCCGGGTCACCGGCAGAGATCAACCTGCGGGCCGGCGACATCGCCAACATGGGCTTTGCCGAAGCCGTCGATTGCCCGGTGATCCTGGTCGCCGACATCAACCGTGGCGGCGTGTTCGCGCACCTTGTCGGCACGCTGGAACTGCTTTCGCCCAGTGAGCAGGCGCGGGTCAAGGGCTTTGTCATCAACCGTTTCCGTGGCGATATTGCCCTGTTGCAGCCGGGGCTGGACTGGCTGGAGCAACGCACCGGCAAGCCGGTGCTGGGCGTGTTGCCTTATGTCACCGATTTGCACCTGGAAGCCGAAGACGGCATCGATGTGCGCCAGGGCGCCAAAAGCGAGCGTGTGCTCAAGGTGATCGTGCCGGTATTGCCGCGCATCAGTAACCACACCGACTTCGACCCGCTGCGCCTGCACCCGCAGGTGGACCTGCAGTTCATTGGCCCGGGCCAGCCGATTCCGCCTGCCGACCTGATCATCCTGCCGGGCTCCAAGAGCGTGCGTGGCGACCTGGCGCAACTGCGCGAGCGCGGTTGGGACAAAGCGATCGAGCGGCACCTGCGCTACGGGGGCAAGGTGATAGGCATTTGTGGTGGCCTGCAGATGCTGGGCCGTGAAGTGCATGATCCGCTAGGCCTCGAGGGCCCTGCCGGGTCGAGCCCGGGGCTTGGCCTGCTGGATTACGCCACGGTGCTTGAGGCCGAGAAGCAGTTGCGCAACGTTGCCGGGGTGCTGAACCTTGAAGCGGCGCCGGTTGCCGGTTATGAGATTCACGCCGGCGTCACCACCGGCCCTGCGCTGGAACAGCCTGCCGTGCAACTGGCCGATGGTCGTTGTGATGGTGCGGTGAGCGATGATGGGCAGATCCTTGCCACCTACCTGCACGGCCTGTTCGAGGGCAGCCACTCGTGCGCCGCGCTGCTGCGCTGGGCCGGCCTGGAAGATGCCCAGACCATCGATTACGAAGCCCTGCGCGAGCGCGACATCGAGCGCCTGGCCGACCTGGTGGAAAAACACCTGGACACCGCGCGCTTGCGCCAACTCTGTGGGGTGGCCTGACATGCGCAGTCTGATCCTCGGTGGCGCCCGCTCCGGCAAGAGCCGCCTCGCCGAACAGTTGGCCAGTGCCAGTGGCCTGCCGGTGACCTACATTGCCACCAGCCAGCCGCTGGACGGTGAAATGAACGAACGTGTGTTGCTGCACCGCCAGCGCCGCCCGGACGACTGGAGGCTGATCGAAGAGCCCTTGGCCTTGGCCGCAGTACTGCGCGCTGAAGCAGGCGAAGGGCGCTGCCTGCTGGTGGACTGCCTGACCCTGTGGTTGACCAACCTGCTGATGCTTGAAGATGACCAGCGCCTGGCCGAGGAACGAGATGCCCTGCTGGCCTGCCTTGAGCAGTTGCCTGGCACCCTGATCCTGGTCAGTAACGAAACCGGCCTGGGCGTCGTGCCCATGGGCGAGCTGACCCGGCGTTATGTCGACCTGGCTGGCTGGCTTCACCAGGCTGTGGCCGAACGTTGTCAGCGTGTGGTGCTGACCGTGGCCGGCCTGCCCTTAATGCTTAAAGGACCTGCACTATGACTCAAGCCTGGTGGCGTGATGCCTGCCAACCCCTCGACAACGCCGCCATGGACCAGGCCCGCGCCCGTCAGCAGCAGCTGACCAAGCCCGCCGGTTCGCTTGGCCAGCTTGAAGGCCTGGCCATTCAGCTGGCCGGCCTGCAAGGGCGTGAAAGGCCGGTGCTGGATCAGGCCGCCATCACTGTTTTTGCCGGTGACCACGGTGTGGTCGAGGAGGGTATCTCCGCTTACCCGCAGGCGGTGACCGGGCAGATGCTGCGCAACTTCGTAGGGGGTGGTGCGGCGATCAGCGTGCTGGCGCGCGAGCTGCAGGCTAGCCTCGAAGTGGTCGACCTGGGCACCATCGACCCTGATCTGGCGTTGCCGGGCGTGCACCACTTGCGCCTTGGCGCCGGTACGGCCAACTTCGCTCGCCAGCCGGCAATGACCGAAGGCCAACTGCAAGCGGCTTTGCAGGCGGGCCGCGACAGCGCGCTGCGTGCTGCCGAACGGGGTGCGCAGCTGTTCATCGGTGGCGAGATGGGGATAGGCAACACCACAGCCGCCGCCGCCTTGGCCAGCGTGCTGCTGGGCTGCCCGCCTGCTGAGCTGAGCGGCCCGGGCACGGGCCTGGACAGCGCGGGTGTGCGGCACAAGGCCGAAGTCATCGAGCACGCCCTGCGCTTGCACAAGTTGCAGGCTGCGGACCCGCTGCAAGCCTTGGGTTGCGTCGGTGGCTTTGAGATCGCTGCATTGGCGGGCGCCTACATCGGTTGTGCGCAGGCGGGTATCGCCGTACTGGTGGACGGCTTCATCTGCAGCGTTGCCGCGCTGGCGGCGGTGCGCCTTAATCCGCAGTGCCGCGCGTGGTTGCTGTTCGCTCACCAAGGGGCGGAACCCGGGCACAAAGCATTGCTCGAGGCCTTGCAGGCCGAACCGCTACTGGCGCTGGGCCTTCGTTTGGGCGAGGGCAGTGGTGCTGCGCTGGCCCTGCCGCTGCTGCGCCTCGCCTGCGCGCTGCACGGGCAGATGGCAACGTTCGCCGAAGCTGCGGTGGCGGACCGCCCGGCATGATCCTCGACTTGTTGCGCCATGGCGAAACCGAACAGGGCGGCCTGCGCGGCAGCCTTGACGATGCGTTGACTGACAAGGGCTGGGCGCAGATGCGTGGTGCTGTGGCCGAGGCAGGGCCCTGGGAGGTGCTGGTCAGCTCGCCGCTGCAGCGCTGCGCCCGCTTTGCCGATGACCTGGGGGCGCAGTTGAATCTGCCGGTGCAACGAGAACCCGGCCTTCAGGAGCTGCATTTTGGCGACTGGGAGGGCCGAAGCGCCGCGCAGATCATGGAAGACCAGGCGGATGCTCTGGGTCGGTTCTGGGAGAACCCTTACGCCTTTACGCCGCCCAATGGCGAGCCAGTCGAGGCGTTTGCCGAGCGTGTGCTGGCTGCAGTCGAGCGGCTGAGCCGTCAGCATGCTGGCAAGCGTGTGCTGCTGGTCACCCATGGCGGTGTGATGCGGCTATTGCTGGCCCGAGCCCGTGGCTTGCCGAGGGCGCAGCTGCTGCAGGTTGAGGTGGGGCATGGTGCGCTGGTGCGGCTGGTACCGGGTGTCGATGGCCAGTGGGTCGAGGCGTGCTGAGATGTTGCCATTCTGGATTGCCTTGCAGTTTCTCAGCAGCCTGCCCGTAAGCCTGCCAGGCATGCCGGCACCGCGTGAAATGGGGCGTTCGCTGCTGTTCTACCCGCTGGTCGGGTTGTTGTTCGGCATACTGCTGTGGCTGGCCAGCCATCTGCTGCAAGGTACGCCAGCACCGCTGCATGCCGCTTTGTTACTGACGTTGTGGGTGTTGCTCAGTGGTGCCTTGCACCTGGATGGCCTGGCTGACAGTGCTGACGCCTGGCTGGGTGGTTTCGGCGACCGTGAACGCACCTTGCAGATCATGAAAGACCCGCGCAGCGGGCCGATTGCCGTGGTCACCCTGGTATTGGTGCTGTTGCTGAAGTTCTGCGCCTTGTGGGTGCTGGTAGAGCAGGGCATCGGAGTGCAATTGCTGCTGGCGCCCTTGATTGGTCGAGCGGCAATGTTGGGCCTGTTCCTGGGTACCCCCTACGTGCGCTCGAGTGGCCTGGGCCAAGCCCTGGCCGATCATCTGCCGCGCCGTGAGGCCTATTGGGCTTTGCTGGGCAGTACGGTCATGTGCCTGGTCGCAGGTGGCTGGAGCGCGTGCGGGATACTGGTGCTGGCACTCGCTGTGTTTGCAGGGCTGCGGCAACTGATGTGCCGGCGCCTTGGCGGAACCACCGGGGATACCGCTGGCGCGACGGTGGAGTTGCTTGAACTGGCCGTGGTGTTGGGGTTGGCGATGGGCCTTTGAGCGCTCGGTCGCTGTCATCTCGGGGATGAAATTTCTTGCAACACCTATGACGCGGGTATATACACGTATCCATGCTGACCAGTGAATGCATCTGTACCCATCTGCGTCGCGCCGCCCGTGGGGTGAGCCGGCATTACGACGAAGCGCTTGCCGGCTTCGGGGTGAATGTCGCCCAGTTTTCCCTGCTGCGTCATCTGCAGCGGCTTGATCGCCCCAGTATCACAAGCCTGGCCGAAGCCATGGGCCTGGAGCGCAGCACCCTGGGCCGCAACCTGCGGGTGCTTGAGGCCGAGGGGCTGCTGGCCCTGGTGGATGGCGATGACCAGCGCAATCGCGTGGTGCTGCTGACCGAAGCGGGTAAGCAGCTACTGCGTGATGCTCATCCGGCCTGGGAACAGGCTCAGACCGAGCTGGTGGAGCGACTGGGGGCAGAGCAGCGGGATGAACTGGTGCGTTTGCTGGGCCAACTGGCCTGAATTGATACGACTATAAGCGGGTATATACCCGCAACAACCTTGCGATGTGCTGGAGATAACGACAATGACTTCGGTGTGGCGAACCAGCGGGTGGGTATTGGTGGGGGCGGCGTTGATCCTGGCGCTTTCCTTGGGTGTGCGACATGGCTTTGGCCTGTTCCTGGCGCCGATGAGCGCTGACTTTGGCTGGGGGCGTGAGGTGTTCGCCTTTGCCATTGCCTTGCAGAACCTGATCTGGGGGTTGGCGCAGCCGTTCGCCGGTGCCTTGGCCGACCGCCTGGGTGCCGCGCGGGTGGTGATCATCGGCGGCATTCTCTATGCCGTCGGTTTGATCCTGATGGGCATGGCCGATTCGGCCTGGTCGTTGTCGCTCAGCGCCGGCTTGCTGATCGGCATCGGCCTGTCCGGCACGTCGTTCTCGGTCATCCTTGGCGTGGTCGGGCGTGCTGTGCCTGCCGAGAAGCGCAGTATGGCGATGGGGATTGCGAGCGCTGCCGGTTCGTTTGGCCAGTTCGCCATGCTGCCCGGTACCTTGGGCCTGATCCAGTGGTTGGGGTGGTCGGCGGCGTTGCTGGTGTTGGGCCTGATGGTGGCGTTTATCGTGCCCTTCGTCGGCCTGCTGCGCGACCGCCCGCTGCCCAGCCATGGCGCCGAACAGACCCTGGGCCAGGCACTGCGCGAGGCGTGCTCGCATTCCGGCTTCTGGTTGCTGGCGCTGGGCTTTTTCGTCTGTGGCTTCCAGGTGGTGTTCATTGGTGTGCACCTGCCGGCCTATCTGGTAGACCAGCACCTGGCTGCGACCACCGGTACCACGGTGCTGGCGTTGGTTGGCCTGTTCAATATCGTGGGTACGTTCACTGCTGGCTGGCTGGGTGGTCGCATGTCCAAGCCGCGCCTGCTGACCGGGCTGTACTTGCTACGTGCGGTGGTAATCCTGCTGTTCCTGTGGGCGCCGGTGAGCGAGTTCAGTGCTTACCTGTTCGGTATTGCCATGGGCCTGCTGTGGCTGTCTACAGTGCCGTTGACCAATGGCACCGTGGCAACGGTGTTCGGGGTGCGCAACCTGTCCATGCTCGGCGGTATCGTCTTCCTGTTCCACCAGTTGGGCGCCTTCCTGGGTGGCTGGTTGGGTGGGGTGGTGTATGACCGCACTGGCAGCTATGACCTGGTCTGGCAGATTTCCATCCTGCTCAGCGTGCTGGCCGCCGCGCTCAACTGGCCCGTGCGCGAACGCCCGGTCGCCCGTTTGCAGGCCCAGGCCGCATGAACCGCTACCTGGCGCGTGCGCTGCTGGCCCTTGCTGCTCTGGCGCTGTTGGCGCTGGTGTGGTGGGGCTGGCATCAGGGTGGGATGGCGTTGATGCAACTGGGCATGGGTGTTTGTTAGGCGAGGCGGGCGCCAATGCATCGGGCAAAAATGGCTGTAAGAGGCTGAAGATTGCAGTGGTATGCAGCAATGTTTGCTTCTACCCACTCGCGTGGCTCAGCTGCCCACCAGCTGATGTCATAGCCGGCGTTGTAGACAATATGCTCGAACAGTATGCGCTGAGCCCGGCCATTCCCGTCCCGAAATGGGTGAACAACATTGAGTTCGGAATATTCATCTGCGATCGACACAACCAGTTGGTCACGCGGCATTTGTTCGTACCAATCCGCGGCTACCATCCGCTTGAACACCTGAGCCGCCTGCCTTTCCATGAACTCGGGTTGGCAGAAGCGCGTGTCCTGCTTGGAAATGGCTACCGTCCTGAGCTGCCCAGCCCAGTCATAAAGATCGGAAAACAACGTGGCGTGGATTCTGCGCAGGTAATTCAAGTCGTAGGGAGGTAGTTCGAACTCTATCTGCTCTGCTGCAATTGCAGAAAGTAAGCGTTCTGCTTGATCTAGCTCGGTATCGTCCAGTATGCCTAACTTATTGCGCAGGGTGCTGCTGCCGGGGTAGCAGTAGGGGTCTTGCTCTATGCCGTATTTATCGCGCATCAGCGGCTACGTTTGAGAAACGCCTTAAGCACATCCTCTTTGGCTGGCAGTGGCTTGTCGGCATCTTCGGCAGAGGTTGCGAACCCTTCGAGGCGTAAGCTGGCCGCGTAGTTGGAGCGGCGCTTGCTGGCGGCATGGGCCTTCTTGGTTTGCAGGCTGATCGGTGCCATGTTTGACTCGCTCGGTGTTGAACTGCAGGAATTATAACGCAAAGCGGTGGCAAGAGGATTGCGACGCCGGGTGGGCATGGGTGCCTGTCTGGCGCTACCCTGCAAGCTCAAGGATCGTCATGCGGGAGAAACGAATCATGCGTGCACATCGGTTGACGGTGCCGGTGCTGGCCCTGCTTGCCAGCGCGTCGAGCTGGGCTGCGGACTGCCCGGCGTTGTTGCAGGGGAGCCTGCCGGAGTTGCGGGGCAAGGGGCAGGTCGAACTGTGCGAGCGCTTCGCCGGCAAGCCGCTGGTGGTGGTCAACACCGCCAGCTATTGCGGTTTTGCACCGCAGTTCGAGGGGCTTGAGGCGACTTACAAGGAGTATCACGAGCAAGGTCTTGAAATGCTGGGTGTGCCGTCCAATGACTTCAAGCAGGAGGACGCCGACAGTGAGAAGACCGCCAAGGTTTGCTATGCCAACTACGGTGTCACCTTCACCATGACCAAGACTCAGGCGGTACGGGGTAAGGATGCGATACCACTGTTCGCTGAATTGGCCAGCCAGAGCAGTGCGCCGAAGTGGAATTTCTACAAGTACGTGGTGGACCGTAAGGGTGAGGTGATTGGCAGTTTCTCCAGTCTGACCAAACCGGATGACCCGGCGTTCAGGGCTGCTATCGAAAAGGCCATCGCTTCGCAGCAGTGATGCGGGTTGACGCCTGAAAGCGAAAAGCGAGACAGCGCTGGTTTTGATTTCGCGCATAGTCCATTTGCTATGGCGACGCTGACTCACCTTTTCGCCCTTACGGCGAGTCACTTTTTGTCAAACGCGACAAAAAGTAACCAAAAAACGCTGCGCTCCCATCATCCGGCCCCTACGCTGCGCTCCGGGGTTCCCTCACTCCGGCCTTGCTCCCGGGAGGACCGCGCTGCAGGCCCCATCCTGGGGCCCAGCGCTTGACGGGCATCCATGCCCGTCACCTCCCTCCGCAAGGCCTGCGTTCGGCCTCCTGAAGTCGCGAAGATCAAGATCAAGATCAAGATCAAGATCAAGGTCAAGGTCAAGAGCGGGGAGTGCGTCTGGTTTTCGGGCTACTTCAATTCGCATGCACCGTAATCGCCACCAGCCTTACCACCACCGGCCTCACCATCAATACACATACAAACGCCGCCGGCATTGCCAATTGATAGGCCTTCAGCACATTGCTCAGGTACTCCGGGTTAACCCCGGCATTGGCCGCTGTGATCACGAAGCACATCAGCAGTGCCATGATCGACGACATGTAAAAAGCGAAAACGTAAGGCGTGGCGCCCGGGTGTAATTTGCGTCGGCTGCGCGACTGGGACAGGTTGCTCATGCGAACTCCTGAAAGGTGAGTGGAGGCGCAGGTTAGCAACGCATCCTCCTGCACCTGTAGACCCGCAGGATTGAGTTCTTTATAAAGAGATTCTTACGAATCCAAGGGCTCAAATGGACCTGCTCAACGCCATCCGCAGTTTCATCAAGGTTGTCGAAGCCGGCAGCATTGCCGCTGGCGCCCGCAATCTGGGGCTCAGCCCGGCAGCTGTCAGCCAGAACCTGGCTCGGCTAGAGGGCCACTTGCAGGTGCGACTGCTCAGCCGTACCACACGCAGCATGGCTGTGACACCCGCTGGCGCCCAGTATTACGCGCGCGTGAAGCACATCGAGCGTGACCTGGCGCTGGCCGAACAGGCGGTCACCACCCCGGACAGCGAGCCCCAAGGGCGGCTGTGCATTGCCTCGACTTCCGCCTTCGGTCGCCACGTCCTGGCGCCGCTGATACCCGCCTTCAGTGCCCGCTACCCATTGCTTTCGATAGAGTTGGTAACGACTGATCGCCGGGTGAACCATGCCCGTGAAGACGTCGACGTGAGCCTGCGGATTGCCCCTCAGCTGGAAGACCAGCTAATGGCCCGGCACATTGCCCGTATCCCGTTCATCTGCTGCGCCTCACCTGGTTACCTGCAAAGCGCCGGCGTGCCCGCCACGCCTGAGGCCCTGCGCGAGCACCGCTGCCTGGTGTTTCGCTATCCGGTGGACGGGCGCTTTTTGCGTTGGGGCTTCATGCGCGACGGCCTGCGCTTCGAGGCGGAGTTCGGCAGCGTATTGATCAGCGATGACATCGATGCCCTGACCCAGATGGCCCTGCACGATGGTGGCATCACCCGCCTGGCCGAGTTCATCGTGCGGCCACATCTGGCCTCCGGCGCGCTGGTGCCCTTGTTCGAATACAGCGACAGCGGGCAAGCGTACGCCCAGACCGAGCCGATGGATATCTACCTGTGCCTGGCCGACCGTTTTGCCATGACCACCAAGGTACGCGTGTTCATGGATTATCTGCGCGAGTGCCTGGGTGACAGTTGGCAGGTGCAGGCATGAAAAAACCGCCACGAGGGCGGTTTTTGTGTGGCGGGTACGAATCAGAAGCGGTAGGTGAGCGAAGCACCGATACCGTGGGCGCTGTTCTCGTACTTGGCCTGGTAGCTGCCCTTGGTTGCACTCGCCAGATTGACCTTGGTGTCTTCTTCCCACAGGTAGGAATAGGCCACGTCGATGGTCATGTCGTCGTTCGGGCTCCAGCCGGCACCCAGGCTGAACACTTTGCGGTCGCCGGTCGGGATGCGTGGCGAGCGGTCGTGGTTGTTGGTCGGCGACTGGTCGACGGTGAAGCCGGTACGCAGTACCCACTCCTTGTTGACCTTGTACGAAGCACCAATGGCGTGGGCCCAGGTGTCATGCCAGTTCTGCTCCTCGGTGATGGTGCCAAATAGCGCACCAGCTGCACCACCGGACAGTTGGGCAGGCAGATCGTTGTTTACAGTGATGTCTTTCAGCCTGCTCCAACGTGTCCAAGTACTACCGGCGTACAAAGTCCACTGATCATCAAGTTCATGCGTGACCGAAAGGTCGACAGATTCAGGGGTCTTGATTTTCAGCGATGCATCGAATTTGCTGCCGCTGAAAGACTGTAGCAGCGGCGTACTTACCCGGGTTTTACCCTCAAGTTTGTAGTCAACCATCGAGTGATAGGTCAAGCCGATACGGGTCCGGTCGGTGGCCTGTACCAAAACACCGATGTTATAGCCTACGGCGGTATCGTCGCCTTTGATCTTAACTTCCCCATCTCTACCGCCTAGTGCGGCTGGGGTTGCCAGGTTAGAGCCCAGCTCACCCTTGATGCGGTTGATGGTAGGTCCGAAGCCGATCGAGACCTTGTCGTTGAAGGCATAGCTGACAGTCGGCTGGAAGGTGACAACCTCGACGTGGCTTTTCTTGCCCCAGTAACGGGCGGCGTCATCGCTGCCGTAGTCGGTTACCAGGCCGAACGGTACGTAAACACCGAAACCGACGCTCCAGTGGTCGTCGATCGGCTTGACGTAGTAACCCATCGGTACGCCAACCAAAGGCACCATGTCACCATCGGTTTCCCCCCCGAAGTTGCTGCCCGGGCCCGAGATGTCGGACTTGGCGATGACGGCAGCGCCGCCCACGGTGAATTGTTCGCGTTTGAGGCGGGACATGCCTGCCGGGTTGCCAAACACGGTGCTGGCATCTTCGGCAGAAGAAGAACGTCCCGCGAAACCTGTCCCCATGCTGCTGATGCTCTGTTCGTTGAGCGCGAAGCCGCTGGCGAGCAGTTGGCTGGAAGCAAGAGCAACGGCTACGCCGAGGGAGGTTTTGAGCATTACTTTTTTCATTATTAGAAAACTCCTTGGGATCTCCGGGGCGAAAAGCTACCAACAAATCACGCGCCGCGCCATAGCCTCAATCGCAGAAGATAGAGCGGTTTTGTAGGACAATCCGACCAAAATTCCCTTTTTTCCGGTAATGTTGTAGGACGTGTCTTAAGATGCCTGTGGCAATCTCTGATCTATGCAGGTGTGCCAGGCTGAGGTGAAGTCGCGCAGGCGACCTTGGGGGTTGAATACCTGTCGCCAGATTCGTGCCAGCGCCAACAGGTCATCTGCGGCGGGCAGCGTTGTGGCCTGCTCTTCGACGAGCATCCAGGCAATGGCGGTGGAGTAGCGCAGGTTGACGGTGAGCTCCAGGTGCGGCCCGCCAAGGAAGGCGTGCTGGCTGGCCAGGCCGCGGACCAGGCTGGCCAGGTCGGGATCACGGGCCAGGTAGTCGTCCCAGAGCGCCTGATGGCGGTGTTCGCCAATGCGGTAAAGGCCGTGCCCACGTCGGTCGTGCAAAGCGGACCCGAGTGCCGATTGGCTGGCGGCGATGCCCAGCAACAAGGCCTCGGCGCTGGCGCAGTGACGGTTCAGGTAGACCAGGGTGGGTCGGATCACATACTGACACAATTCATTCGCCGCGATACCCATGATGCCCTCGAGCAGATAAGGGCCGGACGGGCGCTGGAGCTTGGCAGCTGGTGAATGATCAGGCCCGCCGGAAGCGGTAAGGACCGCTCGAGTTGAAGTGTAGTGTGATAATCGTGGTGTAAAGAGCTGTTTTTAAATCGTTTGCTGCCTGACGTACCGGGCTATATGCCCTAAGGCAATTACGCCGGGAACGTTCAGGCAGACTGGCGATGGGGTGATTCAGCGCTTGAATACCGCAGTATTCGCGGCTCACGCGGTAAGCGATTGGCGAGTACGGGCAATGACCGCCTGCAGCGGCTCGCTACGGCTGTACTGTTCAGGGTACAGGCGCTCGGTGTGGCAGGCGACGCCGTGTTCGTCTACCAGGGTGAAGCTGAAGCTGCCCTTGCGTGGGGCAACGATAAGGCACTTCAACGGCGAGAAGGCCTGGGAGAGGGTGCCAATGGCAGCCTGAATTTGATGATGAGTATGCATATTGTTGGAGGTTCCTGCTTTAAACACGGGGGTTATGATCCGTGCATGATAGAAACGTTCCAGTGACGCCTTTATTAAGGGACGAACGAACCTGACTGGAACAGGGCAGCCAGAGGGAGCGCAATCAAAGGTGGGCGCTTGGGCTGACTGGTAGGTACTTCGGAAGGCAGGCAGCACGCCGGGGCCAAGGTTCTAGGCCGTCGGGGTGGAATCCTGATCAATCTGTCACGTGATTCGTGCTTGAGCAGCCTGAGGCTGGCGAGGGAATCATCGATTGGGCCGGTCCTGCTTTCAGCAGCGCCACTCTTGGGAGGAGGGGGTTGCAAGGACGCTTGTGGCCAGAATTGACTTTCAGCTTGGTACTAACGAGGCGCACCTTACTGGAAATGCAGGCGCTTGGCAAGCACTACGTTCGTTCAGGTTAGCCGCGCAGTATGGCGCGTATTTGCGTTGCTGTGAAGAGGGGGCAAATGGCCCGTATCCAGGCCGATGTGCCCGTTTCGTGCACTCGAATGGAGGTTTATGGTGCACTTGTTCACATTCGGGGCAGCGGTTGTAACAGCCCGGCAACACGCATCGACAGCCTCGCCAATGCCTTGACTGCGCGGTTAAGTCAATGAAAAAAAACACTATTTTTAGCTGGTGAAAAAATCGTCAGTTTGACACAAAGCCCCAATTCACGGGGCTTTGCGGGGTGTGCAAGGGGGTTGTCCACCGAGTTATCCACAGGAACTGTGGATTGTCCCGAGCGCTTGCTCTAGGACGGGCGTGCTAGCAAAGGCGTGAACTGTCCGACAATCGACATGCCTCGACAGACTGCTTGGTCATCCCCTCGAAAACGTCAAGAAAAGATCATTTAAATTTTTTTCAATTCTCCAGAAATCGACAGGCCGGGGCGGAAAAAAAAGAGTAGAGTGGCGCGCCTTTCGAGTTGCCAAACCTGTTACTCATGAAGTTCCGCAGCAAACACCTCGCCAGCCCCGCGGCATCGACGCCTCCCCCCAAACGCTTTTCACTGAAAGTTGCCTTGTGGTTGCTCGACAGCCCGCGCCTGGGTGACAAACCCCAGGTCAAGCACTTGGCTGGGCGCCTGCTGAAACAGCCGGCGCGCCAGGGCGTTGTGGTCGCACAAAGCCGCCTGGGGCAGATGCTGTGCCGTGATTGCGGCAATGCCCGTGACCGGCGGATTGGCCATGAACTGCTGCGTCAGGCCGCCCGCGCCGGTGATCGGCGGGCGCAACTGGAATATGCGCGGTTGTGCCAGCACACCGAGCCTGAGCAGGCGCGGTACTGGCTGGAGCTGGCGGCGGGGCAGGGGTCGCAGGAAGCGCGGCGGTTGCTGCGCCAGTGGTTCTCGGGCTGAGCAGTCGGGCTGCAACAGGCAACACGCCCGCCGGGCTGATAAGCTGCGCATCAATCATCCAGGATCGTTCGGGGTAAGCATGACAGTGGATCTGGCCAGCATTCTGCTGGGCTTGGTAGCAGGCGCGTTACCCTGCCTGGGGTGGGTCATGCAGGTGCAGCGCCGCCAGGGCGCGCGGCAAGGTGAGCAGGCGTTGCTTGAAGAACGCCTCAACGCTGCCCAGCTGGCCCAGGCTGGCCTGCAAGCGCAGTTGGAGGCGAGCCGCGACGAAGTCAGCGATCTCAGCGAAGCCAACACCGTCAAACAGACCCAGTTGGCCGCCCAGGGCCGTGAGCTGGAACTGTTGCAAGTCGACCGCGACAATGCCCGCGATGCCGCCCACGCCTGGAGCCTGGAGCGCGCCAACCGGGAGGCCGAACTGCGCCGCCTGGAGGCCCAGACCGCACGCCTGGAGGCCGAGCTGCGCGAGCAGCAGGAAAGCCATCAGCAACGCCTCGAAGACCTGCAGGAAGCTCGCGATACCCTGCGCGCCCAGTTCGCCGACATGGCCACCAAGATCTTCGACGAGCGCGAGCAGCGCTTCGCCCAGACCAGCCAGCAGCATCTGGGCCAGTTGCTCGACCCGCTCAAGGAGCGTATTCATGCCTTCGAAAAGCGCGTGGAAGAAAGCTACCAGCAAGAGGCCCGCGAGCGCTTCTCGCTAGGCAAGGAGCTGGAGCGCCTGCAACAGCTCAACCTGCGCTTGTCGGACGAGGCCACCAACCTCACTCAGGCCTTGAAGGGCCAGAAAACCCAAGGCAACTGGGGTGAGCTGATTCTTGAGCGGGTGCTGGAGCATGCGGGCCTGGAAAAGGGCCGCGAGTACCAGACCCAGGTCAGCCTGAAAAGTGCCGACGGCGAGCGTTTCCAGCCCGATGTGCTGATCATGCTGCCCGGCGACAAGCAGGTGGTGGTGGACGCCAAAGTCAGCCTCACGGCGTACCAGCAGTTCGTCGCCGGCAACGACGAGGCCGCGCTCAAGCAGCACGTGCAGTCGCTGCGCAGCCACGTCAAAGGCCTGTCGAGCAAGGATTACAATCGCCTCGAAGGCCTGCACAGCCTGGATTTCGTGCTGCTGTTCGTGCCCATCGAGGCAGCCTTCTCGGCAGCCTTGCAGGCTGAGCCCAACCTGTTCCAGGAAGCATTCGACCGGCAGATCGTGATTGTCAGCCCCACCACCTTGCTGGCGACCCTACGGGTGATCGACAGCCTGTGGAAACAGGAGCGCCAAGGCCAGAACGCCCGCGAAATTGCCGAGCGCGCCGGTTGGCTGTACGACAAGTTCGTGTTGTTCATCCAGGACCTGGACGAGCTGGGCAGCCGCCTGCAGCAGGTGGACAAGGCCTATGCCGCTGCCCGCAACAAATTGTGCGAAGGGCGCGGCAACCTGGTCAGCCGCAGCGAACAGCTGAAACTGCTGGGCGCCCGTGCCAGCAAGAGCCTGCCGGCAGACTTGCTGGAACGGGCGCTGTCCGACGAGGTGCCGGATGCAGCGGTTACTGAACCAGGCTCAGATGGCGGTTGAGCATGGCGCGCAGGGCCGCCGGCTTGACCGGCTTGGCCAGGTAGTCCAGGCCTGAAGCATGCACCATGGCGATGGTTTCCTTGCTGCCGTCGGCACTGATCACCACCCCCGGTACCGGTTCACCCAGGCGCGCGCGTAGCCAGCCCATCAGCCCGATGCCGGTCTCGCCGTCATCCAGGTGGTAGTCCACCAATGCCAGGTGCGGGCGCATGCCCTTGGCCAGCAGGGCCTCGCATTCGGCCTGGTTACGCGCGGTCCATACCTGGCAACCCCATCGGCTGAGCAGGCTGTTCATGCCGATCAGGATGCTGTCTTCGTTGTCCACGCACAGCACCTGCAGCCCGGCCAGCGGTTGGCCACCCTGTTCCACCGGGGCGCTCGGCGCCGGTGCGGGCTGGCGGGCAATCGGCACGCAGACCCGGAACACCGTGCCTTTGCCCGGCCATGAGCGTACTTCCAGCGGGTGCCCCAGCACCCGGCACAGGCCGTCGGCAATCGCCAGGCCCAGGCCCAGGCCTTTTTCGGCGCGGGTCTGGTGGCTGTCCAGGCGTTTGAACTCCTGGAAGATCACCTGCAGCTTGTCGTCGGCAATGCCCGGCCCCCGGTCCCACACTTCCAGCCACAGGCGTTCGCCCTGGCGGCGCGCACCCAGCAGGATCGGGCTCTTGCCATAGCGCAGGGCATTGGTGAGGAAGTTCTGCAGTACCCGGCGCAGCAGCTTCATGTCGCTGTCCACCCGCAGGCGGCTGCCACGCAGGCGGAACTCCAGGCCTTTCTCGGCCGCCAGTACCTTGAATTCTGCCCCCAGGGTGTCGAACAGTTCGTTGAGGGCAAAGGGCTTGGCGTCCGGGGTGATCTTGCCGTTTTCCAGGCGTGAGATGTCCAGCAGGTCGCTGATCAGCTCTTCGGCCGAGCGCAGCGAGCTGTCCATGTGCTGCACCAGCTGCTGGGCCTCTTCGTTCATGCCCTCGGCCTGCTGCGACAAGGCGGCGGAGAACAGCCGGGCGGCGTTCAGCGGCTGCATCAGGTCATGGCTGACCGCCGCCAGGAAGCGGGTCTTGGACTGGCTCACCGCTTCGGCATGGCTCTTGGCTTCCGAGAGCGCCTGGTTGAGCTGCGACAGCTCTTGGGTGCGCTCTGCCACCCGTTGCTCCAGGCCTTCGTTGGCGTCGCGCAGGGCCTGCTCGGCCTCGCGGAACGGGGTGATGTCGGTGAAACTCATGACGAAACCGCCGCCTGGCATCGGGTTGCCGATCAGCTCGATCACCCGGCCATTGGGGAACAGCCGTTCGGAGGAATGCGCGCGGCCCTGGCGCATCCAGTGCAGGCGCCGCGCCACATGCACCTGTGCTTCGCCCGGGCCGCACAGACCGCGCTCGGCGTTGTAGCGGATGATGTCGGCAATGGGCCGGCCCACGCTGATCAGGCCGTCGGGGTAGTTGAACAGCTCCAGGTAGCGCCGGTTCCAGGCCACCAGGTGCAGGTTCTGGTCGACCACGCTGATGCCCTGGTTGATGTTCTCGATGGCGCCTTGCAGCAGGGCGCGGTTGAACTGCAGCACTTCGCTGGCTTCGTCGGCGATGCGCACCACATCTTCCAGCTGCATGTCGCGGCCTTCGATGGCGGCCTTGACCACGGCGCGGGTCGACGAGGTGCCCAGTACCCCGGCCAGCAGGCGTTCGGTGTGCTCGATCCAGTCGCCGTCGGCGTTCTGGTTGGGGTTGAAGCCCTTGCCCTGGCGGTAGGCGAAGCGGATGAAGCTCTGGCGCGCACGCTCCTCACCCACAAAGCGCGAGGCGAGGGTCAGCAGGTCGTCGATCTGCACCGCCAGCAGCGGTTTGCTGCTGGGCCGCGCGGTTTGCTGGCCAATGAAGCGGCCGGCCTGCCAGTGCTCGGACACCCGCGTGCGCGAAAGCACCGAGACCCAGGCAAACAGGGTGAAGTTGCCCGCCAGTGACAACACCACGCCCTGAGTCAGCGGGCTGATTGGCAGGTCCAGCGGGTTGCCGTGCAGCCACGCCAGCCCCGGGAACAGTTGCAGCGACCAGCCGAGGCTGTGCGCCGTGATCGGCAGCACCAGGGTGTAGAACCACAGGAAGATACCCGCGGCCAGGCCGGCGAACACGCCGCGGCGGTTGGCCTGCTTCCAGTACAGCGCGCCAAGCATGGCCGGGGTGAGCTGGGTCACGGCGGCGAAGGCGATCTGGCCGATGGTCGCAAGGCTCGCGGTGGACCCCAGCAAGCGGTAGCTGACGTAGGCCAGCAACAGGATCACCACGATGGTTACCCGGCGCACTGAGAGCATCCAGTGGCGGAACGCTTCGAACGGCCGCTCGGCGTTGTTGCGGCGCAGCAGCCAGGGCAGCAGCATGTCGTTGGACACCATGGTCGACAGTGCCACGGCTTCGACGATGACCATGCCGGTGGCCGCCGAGGCGCCGCCAATGAACGCCAACAGGGCCAGGCTCGGGTGCGCCTCGGCCAGTGGCAGGCTGATGACGAACGAGTCGGAAATCACCGTGCCCGGCAGCAGCATCTGCCCGGCAAGGGCAATCGGCACCACGAACAGCGCGGCCAGCGCCAGGTACATCGGGAATACCCAGCGGGCCAGGCGCATGTCCTGGGGCTCGATGTTCTCTACCACGGTGACATGGAACTGCCGCGGCAGGCAGATGATCGCCATCATCGCCACGGCGGTTTGCACCACCATTGACGGCCAGTTGATGGTTTCTTGCCAATAGTCCTGCAAGTGGATCGACTGGCGGGCCTGGCTGAACAGGTCGTCGAAACCGTCATACAAGTTGAAGACGACGAAAATGCCCACCGCGAGGAAGGCCAGCAGCTTGATCAGTGACTCGAAGGCAATCGCCAGCACCATGCCACGGTGGTGCTCGGTCACGTCCAGGCTGCGGGTACCGAACACGATGGCGAACAGCGCCAGCACCAGCGACACCACCAGTGCGGTGTCCTGCACGCGGGTGCCGGTGGCATCGGCGTTGGCGCCGATCAGCAGGTTCACACCCAGCACGATGCCTTTGAGCTGCAAGGCGATGTACGGCAGCACACCGACCAGGCAGATCAGCGCCACCACGACCGCCAGCGTCTGCGACTTGCCATAGCGGGCGGCGATGAAGTCGGCGATCGAGGTGATGTTCTGCTGCTTGCTGATCAGCACCATCTTTTGCAGTACCCAGGGCGCGAAGATCAGCAGCAGCACCGGACCCAGGTAGATCGGCAGGAACGCCCAGAGCTGTTCGGCGGCCTGGCCGACCGCACCGAAGAAGGTCCAGCTGGTGCAATACACGGCCAGCGACAGGCTGTACACCCAGGCACGCAGTTTCGGCGGCAACGGCGTGCTGCGGCGGTCGCCATAGAAGGCGATGGCGAACATGACGGCCATATAGGCCAGGGCGACCACGGCGATCAGCCCGCTGGACAACGACATGAAGACTCCGAAGCAAAAAAGATAACGCGGTCCCGATCAATCAGTCTGGCACGCAGGTGCCGCTTCGTCAGCGCAGACGATGGTTGTAGGCGTGAGCTTGCTCGCGATTGACCTGAAACAACACATCAATCTTTTCGGGTACCCAACCCGTAAAACACCCCCGCCAGTATCACCGACAATACCAACAGGTAGAAGATCGCCCCTGGCCACAGGTGTACCAGGGCAAACCCCACCATCACCGGCCCCAGTGCTGCGCCAAGGTTGGACAGGTTCTGCGCGCCGTAATACACCCCGCGCAAGTGCTCCGGCGCAATCAGGTCGATGAACATGTACTCGGCGGGGATCACGATGATTTCGCCCAGGGTGAACACCAGCATCGCCAGGCACCAGGCCAGCACCGAGCCTGCCGACGCAAAGCCCAGCAGCCCGGCGATGAACAGGGCCATGCCGGCCAGCAACCAGGGCATCAGGCGCTGGCGGCTGATACGCCGGCCAATCAGGTACTGCAGGGCAATCACCGTTACGGCGTTGGTGGTCACCAGATAGCCCACCAGGCGCGCCGCCTCGGTCGGGCTGCTGGTGACGACCAGGTACTGCGACAGGTAGGCCGTGAACTGGCCAAACACCACCGCACTCAACACCCCGCCCAACGTGAAGCACACCAGCCGGCGGTCACGCGCCAGCCCCAGCGCCACTTGGCCGAAACCCGCCGCAGGCTTGTCTGCACTTGCCTGCAGGCTGCGGTCGCCCAGGCGCCAATAGGCCAGGCACATGGCCAAGCCAAGCAGGGCAGAGGCGATGAATGGCATGTGGTCGTTCAGTTCCAGCATGGCCACGCCCAGTAAAGGGCCGGCAGCGTAACCAACGTTGCTCAGGGTGTACTTGATGGCGAACACCTCGGCCCGTTCTTCTACCGGCAGCAGGGCGCAAAAGCCGGCCTTGGCGGCGATGTCGACCACCGCGAGGGCCAGGTTGATCAGTACCAGGCACAGGAAGAACAGCAACGCTGAACGGCTGGCGACCGCGCCGACAAAGGCCAGGGCGAACAACAGGGTGCTGGCGCTGACCAGGGTGTGGTTGCGCAAGGTGTCGACCAAGTGGCCGCCATACAGGCTCAGCAGCGAGGCGATGATCAGCGCGCCACCGATCAGCAAGCCGATCTGGCTTATCGGCAACTGGAAGTTGTCGGCGAGGTACACCACCAGGTAGGGCAGGGTGAGGGCACGGGCGACGGTGAGGGTGAAGGTGGTCAACAGCAACAGGCGTACGGTGTGCGGGTAGCGTTTGATGGCGGCGAGCATTGCCACGTCCTTGTTGTTCTGGTTTTCCCGGCCACAAGCATAAGCCAGGCACTGTGTCTGGCGACAGGCGGAGGATTGACAGCCCAGCAACCACGGCTAATACTCTCGCAAAATTCATATATATGTTTAGATAACAAGACGAGAGCGAGACCCATGCACCCATTGACCGGTGATGCTCGACTGCCCCGCTACCAACAATTGCGCGACCACATGGTCGAGCAGATTGCCAATAACCGCTGGCGCCCAGGCGAGGCGATCCCGACCGAAGCGGCCCTGGCCACCGAATTCGACATGTCGGTCGGCACAGTGCGCAAGGCCGTCGATGTGCTGGTCGCCGAAGGCGTGCTGGAACGCCAGCAGGGTCGCGGCACCTTCATCCGCCGCCCGCAGTTCCAGTCTTCGCTGTTCCGCTTCTTCCGTTTCGAGGCTGCCAATGGCGAGCGTGTGGTGCCAGAAAGCCGCATCCTGTCCATCGAGCCGCTCGCAGCGCCATCGGCGGTGGCCGAGGCCTTGGGCCTGGCGGTGGGTGCCGAGGTGATCCGTATCATTCGTACCCGTCTGCTGGGTGCCCAGCCCGTCCTGGCCGAAGAAATCTGGCTGCCGCGCCAGACCTTCCAGCCATTGCTGGACGTGGAGCTGAACAGCAAGGGGCCGCTGCTGTACCCGATCTATGAAGCACTGTGCGGCCAGGTGGTCGCCTACGCCGAAGAGACCCTGACCGCCGAAGCGGTCGACGCAGTGCATGGCCGCTTGCTGCAACTGCCGGCCGACAGCCCGGTGGTGGTGATCGAGCGTCTGGCCCGTGACTACGCCGGCAAGCCCCTGGAATGGCGCCGCTCGCGCGGCCATGCGCAGCACTTCCGCTACCGCATCGATATCCGCTAAGCCGGCCGCTTCACCCGTTTTACCCGTCTGCGCCGTGCTGCCACGGCGCAGTGGCTTCGCCTGCCCGTAACACACACGACCAAGAAGGATAACAATCATGTTCAGCTGGTATCGCCAGATCACCTCACGGGAACGCAAGACGTTCTGGGCCTGCTTCGGCGGTTGGTCGCTCGATGCGCTGGAAGTGCAGATGTTCGGCCTGGCCATCCCCGCGCTGATCGCTGCCTTCTCCCTGACCAAGGGCGATGCCGGCCTGATCAGCGGCCTGACCCTGGTGACCTCGGCGATTGGCGGCTGGCTGGGTGGCACTTTGTCCGACCGTTACGGCCGCGTGCGTACCTTGCAATGGATGATTCTCTGGTTCTCCTTCTTCACCTTCCTTTCGGCGTTTGTCACCGGCTTCTACCCGCTGCTGTTCGTCAAGGCCATGCAAGGTTTCGGCATTGGCGGTGAATGGGCGGCTGGCGCGGTGCTGATGGCCGAAACCATCAACCCGAAATACCGTGGCAAGGTCATGGGCACGGTGCAAAGCGCCTGGGCCGTGGGTTGGGGCCTGGCGGTGGCGCTGTTCACGCTGATCTACTCGCTGGTGCCGCAGGAATTCGCCTGGCGGGTGATGTTCTTCGTCGGCCTGTTGCCATCGCTGCTGATCATCTGGGTACGCCGTAACGTGCCAGAGCCGGACAGCTTCCAGCGCCTGCAAAAAGAAAAGGCCATCCCCGCCAGCTTCCTGCAATCGATGGCTGGCATCTTCCGCCCGGAACTGCTGCGTGTGACCCTGCTCGGCGGTTTGCTCGGCCTGGGTGCCCACGGTGGCTACCACGCAGTGATGACCTGGCTGCCGACCTTCCTCAAGACTGAGCGCAACCTCTCGGTACTGAACTCGGGCGGCTATCTGGCGGTGATCATCCTGGCGTTCTGGTGCGGTTGCGTGGTCAGTGGCCTGTTGATCGACCGCATCGGTCGGCGCAAGAACATTCTGCTGTTTGCCCTGTGCTGTGTGCTGACCGTACAGGCTTATGTGTTCTTCCCGCTGACCAACACGCAAATGCTGTTCCTCGGCTTCCCGCTGGGCTTCTTCGCCGCCGGTATCCCGGCCAGCCTGGGCGCGTTCTTCAATGAACTGTACCCGGCCGATGTGCGCGGCGCCGGAGTGGGCTTCTGCTACAACTTCGGCCGCGTGTTGTCGGCGGTGTTTCCGTTCCTGGTCGGCCACATGAGTGAGTCGATGTCGCTGGGCAGTGCCATCGGCATCGACGCCGGTATTGCCTATGGCGTGGCGGTGATCGCCGCCCTCTGCCTGCCGGAAACCCGTGGTCGCAACCTTGAATCTGCACCTGCGCCGGAAATGGCCGGCGCTGTCACCAAGTAACTTCACCTTGTTTGTATGAGAACCATGCCCGACGCTCCTGCTTTACACCTGACCGCCATCGACACCCACGCCCACGTATTCAGCCGCGGGCTGAACCTGGCCAGCGAGCGGCGTTACGCGCCCAGCTACGATGCGCCGCTGGGCGACTACCTGGGCCAACTGCTGGCCCATGGTTTCAGCCACGGCGTGCTGGTTCAGCCCAGTTTTCTGGGGACCGACAACCGCTACCTGCTCAGCGCCCTGCAAACGGTGCCGGGGCAACTGCGCGGGGTGGTGATGCTGGAGCAGGACGTCGAGCGTGAGACGCTGGATGGGATGGCCCGGCTCGGCGTGAGGGGCGTGCGCCTGAACCTCATGGGCCAGGCGTTGCCCGACCTCACGGGTGCCGAGTGGCGGCCCTTGCTGGAACGCATTGGCGAGCAGGGCTGGCACCTGGAGCTGCATCGCCACGTGGCGGACATTCCGGCACTGGTGCGGGCGCTTGAGCCGTATGGGCTGGACATCGTGGTCGATCATTTCGGCCGGCCTGATGCCCGCCGTGGCCTGGGCCAACCAGGGTTTGCCGAGTTACTGACCCTGGGTGGGCGGGGCAAGGTATGGGTGAAGGTATCGGGTATTTATCGGTTGGAAGGCTCGCCGGAACAGAACCTTGCCTTCGCCCGGCAGGCGCTGTGCGCACTGGAAGCGCATTACGGCGCCGAGCGGCTGATGTGGGGCAGTGACTGGCCGCATACCCAGCATGAGTCGGCGGTGGGTTTCAGCACGGCTTTGGAACAGTTTGAGGCCTTGGGGTGTTCGGCGGAGTTGCGTCGGGCGCTGTTGGTTGATACGGCGCGAGCGTTGTTCGGTTTCGAATGATGGGCTGTTTCTGAGGCGACCTGGTCATTGTGGGCGTGAAGGTGCTTGCCAGTGCACGCATTTCCCATGCAGATTTGTGGCCTGACGCGCCCGGCGCGCCTCCAATTGAAAAGCCCTCAGGACCAAGGACGATGAGTCACTCCTCGCAATTCACCTTGCTCGGCAAGCGGCGTTTCCTGCCGTTTTTCATCACTCAGTCACTGGGTGCCTTCAACGACAACCTGTTCAAGCAGTCGCTGATCCTGGCGATCCTGTTCAAGCTCAGCCTGGGCGACGGTGACCGTTCGATCTGGGTCAACCTGTGCGCCTTGCTGTTCATCCTGCCGTTCTTCCTGTTCTCGGCACTGGGTGGGCAGTTTGGTGAGAAGTTCGCCAAGGACGCGTTGATCCGTGCGATCAAGCTGGCCGAGATCGTGATCATGGCGATCGGTGCGCTGGGCTTTATCACCAACCACCTGACGCTGATGCTGGTGGCCCTGTTTGGCATGGGCACTCACTCGGCGCTGTTCGGCCCGGTGAAGTACTCGATCCTGCCGCAGGCCCTGCGCGAAGAAGAGCTGGTGGGCGGCAACGGGCTGGTGGAAACCGGCACCTTTCTGGCCATTCTCGCCGGCACTATCGGCGCCGGGGTGATGATGTCGGCCGACAGCTATGCCACGGTGGTGGCGGGTGGCGTGGTCGGCACCGCTGTGCTCGGCTACCTGGCCAGCCGCTGGATCCCGCGGGCCGCTGCCGCTTCGCCGAACATGCCGCTGGACTGGAACATCTTCAAGCAGTCGTGGGCGATCCTGCGCATGGGCCTGGGCCAGCCGCCGGCCGTGTCGCGTTCGATCGTCGGCAACTCGTGGTTCTGGTTCGTCGGGGCCATCTACCTCACGCAGATCCCGGCCTACGCCAAGGACTGGCTGCACGGTGACGGCACGGTGGTCACTCTGGTGCTGACACTGTTCTCGGTGGGCATTGCCCTCGGTTCGCTGCTGTGTGAGCGGCTGAGCGGGCGCAAAGTGGAAATCGGCCTGGTGCCGTTCGGCTCGTTCGGCCTGACCCTGTTCGGCCTGCTGTGGTGGTGGCACTCCGGCGATGTGCCGGCTGCAGCGGTCCCGCACGACTGGCTGACGCTGCTGGGCATGGGGCAGGCCTGGTGGATCCTGCTGTCGATCGTTGGCCTGGGCGTGTTCGGCGGCTTCTACATCGTGCCGCTGTATGCGCTGATCCAGGCCCGCACGGCCGAGGACCAGCGCGCGCGAGTGATCGCGGCCAACAACATCCTCAATGCTTTGTTCATGGTGGTGTCGGCGGTGCTCACCATCATCCTGCTGGGCCTGGCGGGTTTCACCATCCCGCAGCTGTTCCTGGTGGTGTCGCTGCTCAACATCGCGGTCAACGCCTACATCTTCAGGATCGTGCCCGAGTTCACCATGCGTTTCCTGATCTGGCTGCTCAGCCATTCGATGTACCGCGTGCAGCATCGCGACCTGGAGCGCATTCCCGATGAAGGTGCGGCGCTGCTGGTGTGCAACCACGTGTCGTTCGTCGATGCGCTGCTGTTGGGCGGGGCGATCCGCCGGCCGATCCGCTTTGTCATGTACTACAAGATCTACAACCTGCCGGTGCTCAACTTCGTGTTCCGCACCGCGGGCGCCATCCCGATTGCCGGGCGTAACGAAGACCTGGCCACCTATGAGCGGGCCTTCGCGCGCATTGCCGAGTACCTGGCCGACGGCGAGCTGGTGTGTATTTTCCCGGAAGGCAAGCTGACCGGCGATGGCGAGATCGATGTGTTCAAGGGCGGTGTCAATCGCATCCTCGAGGAAACGCCGGTGCCGGTGATTCCGCTGGCCTTGCAGGGGCTGTGGGGCAGCTTCTTCAGCCGCGACCCGGCCAAGGGCTTTTTCAAGCGCCTGTGGTCGCGGGTGACCATCGTGGCTGGCGCCGCCATCCCGGTGGAGGCAGCGCAGCCAGAAGCATTGCGCGAGCAGGTCAGCCGCTTGCGCGGCAACCTGCGTTAGGGGGAGGGTTAGCTGGCGCTGACTTTGAGGCCGACCAGGCCGCAGACGATCAGCGCCACGCTGACCAGCCGTACCAGGGCCATGGATTCGCCGAACAGGATGATGCCGGCGATCACCGTGCCAACGGCACCCACGCCGGTCCAGATGGCATAGGCGGTGCCAAGCGGCAGCTCTTTCATGGCCAGGCCCAGCAGGCCCAGGCTGATGACCATGGCGCCAACGGTAAGCACGGTGGGAATCGGCTTGCTGAAGCCGTCGGTGTATTTCAGGCCAACGGCCCAGCCGACCTCGAACAGGCCGGCGAAGAACAGGATAATCCAGGACATAGGTGTGTCTCCATCGTTTGAATGATGGGGCCGTCCCCGGAATGGTCACGCGGTGCGTCGTGAGGTCGTCCTCACAGTGGGCAATATAGTGCACATGTGTGGCCTTCCAGGCAACATCAATGCCTGGCGGGCTCCACTTCTTCAGCTTCTACCGCAGGCTCACCCATCCGCCGGAACCAGGTCGATAGCAACGCCCCTGAAATGTTATGCCACACGCTAAACAACGCACTCGGCACTGCCGCCAACGGCGAGAAGTGCGCCGCTGCCAATGCAGCCCCCAGCCCGGAGTTCTGCATGCCTACCTCCAGCGCCAGCGACTTGCGCTGGGCCAGCGGCAGCTTGCACAGCTTGCCGGTCAGGTACCCCAACAAATAGCCGAAGCTGTTGTGCAGCATCACCACGGCCATGATCAGCAGCCCGGATTCGGCGATTTTCGCCTGGCTGGCCGCTACCACGGCGCACACGATCATCACGATGCTCACCACCGATACCAGCGGCAATACTTGCACCGCTGCCTGCACCCGCGCGCCGAGCAAGCGCTGAGCCAGCACGCCGAGCACGATTGGCAGCATGACCAGCTGCAGGATCGACCAGAACATGTCCATGAAGGACACCGGCAACCAGGCCGAGGCCAGGAACCAGATCAGCGCCGGCGTCAGTAACGGGGCCAGCAGCGTGGTCACAGCAGCAATCGCCACCGCCAGCGCCAGGTCCCCACGGGACAGCCACACCATCACGTTCGACGCCGTACCACTCGGGCAGCAGCCGACCAGAATCACGCCCACGGCAATTTCCGGTGGCAGGTGGAACAGCTGACACAGCAGCCAGGCCATGCCCGGCATGATCACGAAGTGCGCGACCACCCCCAGCATCACCCGCCAAGGCTGGCGGGCGAGGGCGGCGAAGTCGTCGAGCTTGAGGGTGAGCCCCATGCCGAACATCACCAGGCCCAGCAGCGGCACGATAGCGACCTTGAGGGCGATGAACCATTGCGGTTGCAGGAAGGCCAGCACGGCAAACACCAGCACCCACAGGGCGAAGGTATTGCCGACGAAGCGGCTGAGGGCGGCGAGGGCACGCATGGGAAACCTCCGGTTTCAGCTTCAAGTAGCAAGCTTCAAGCTGCAAGTGAAAGCAGTACGGTGCCGCGTCTGGCACCGCACTACTGCTTTTGATTGTTCTTATGGCTTGCTGCTAGAAGCTTGCAGCTGCCTTTAGACCCCTTGCGGAATCTCCTCCCCACCCAGCGCTTCGAACAGCACCGGCAGGAACTCGGCAAAGGTCATCATCATCAGCTGGAAGCTGGCATCGAACTGCTGCGCCGCCTCATCACCACCATCCTGCTCGGCCTGCTCCTGCAGCAGCTCTTCGAACTTCAGGCGCTTGATCACCATCTTGTCGTCCAGGATGAACGACAGCTTGTCCTGCCAGGCCAGGGCCAGCTGGGTCACCACTTTGCCGGTGCTCAGGTGCAGCTGGATTTCCTCGCCGGTCAGGTCCTGGCGTTTGCAGCGCACGATGCCGCCGTCTTCGGCGGTGTCGCGCAGCTCGCACTCGTCCAGCACATAGAAGCCTTCGGCGGCCTGTTGCGACTTGACCCAGTCGGTCATGGTGGCAACCGGTGCAATTTTCACCGTGGCCGGGCGCACCGGCAGCGAGCCCATCACTTCACGCAGGGTCGACAGCAGGTCTTCGGCACGCTTGGCGCTGGCCGAGTTCACCAGGATGACGCCCTGGCGCGGGGCAATGGCAGCGAAGATCATCGAGCGGCGGATGAACGCGCGCGGCAGGAAGGCCTGGATGATCTCGTCCTTGATCTGGTCGCGCTCCTTTTTATAGACCTTGCGCATCTGCTCGGTCTCGATCTCTTCGACCTTTTCCTTGACCGCGTCGTTGACCACGCTGCTCGGCAGGATGCGTTCTTCCTTGCGCGCGGCAATCAGCAGGTACTCGCCGCTGACATGCACCAGGGGAGCGTCTTCGCCTTTGCCGAACGGCGCGACGAAACCATAGGTGGTCAGCTCCTGGCTGGCGCAGGGGCGGGCCGGCTTGCTGGCCAGGGCGGCTTCCAGCGCTTCAGGCTCGAACGGGACTTCCTGGGTCAGGCGGTAGGTCAGCAGGTTCTTGAACCACATGAGGGGCAACTCTCCTTAATGCATAAGGCGGGCATTATTCTCCGTGTGGTGATCTGAGACCAGCCCTGTCACAGGGCCAGCAGCGGCTTCTGCCTCAAAGAAACACCCGGCAACGCTAGGTCTTTGAAAGGCATGAAGTTTTTTTTGAAAAAAGTTTAAAAAGTGCTTGCCAGGGTGCAGGGTCGTCCGTAGAATGCGCGCCACACCGAGACGAAGGGTGATTAGCTCAGCCGGGAGAGCATCTGCCTTACAAGCAGAGGGTCGGCGGTTCGATCCCGTCATCACCCACCACTCGATGTATAGCGCAGCGGTAGTTCAGTCGGTTAGAATACCGGCCTGTCACGCCGGGGGTCGCGGGTTCGAGTCCCGTCCGCTGCGCCATATTCCACTTCCAGGGCCCACTGAACACCCGGAAGTAACAAAGAAAGCGACCTTAGGGTCGCTTTTTTTGTGCCTGAATTTCAGGTGTCAGTGTTCTTCTTCCCGCAGCGTCAGCACCTCAACCCCTTCTTCAGTCACCGCTACCGTATGCTCCCACTGCGCCGACAGGGTGTGGTCACGCGTAATCACCGTCCAGCCATCCTTCAGCGCTCGTGTGCCACGGCCACCCTGGTTGATCATCGGCTCGATGGTAAACACCATTCCCGGCTTGAGCTTCATACCCATGCCACGCTGGCCGATGTGCAGCACTTCCGGTGCTTCATGCATCTGCTGGCCAATGCCGTGCCCGCAATATTCGCGCACCACGCTGTAGCCCGCTGCTTCGGCATGGGCCTGGATGGCATGGCCGATATCGCCGAGCGTGGCCCCGGGGCGGACCTGTTCGATGCCTTTCCACAGCGCATCGTAGGTCGTATCGACCAGGCGCCGGGCTTCATCGCTGATTTTCCCGATGCAGTACATCTTCGACGAGTCGGCGATGTAGCCGCCTTGCTCCAGGGTGATGTCGACGTTGATGATCGAGCCTTCCTTCAACACTTCATCGACCTTGGGTATGCCGTGGCACACCACATGGTCCACCGAGGTATTCAGCGAATAGGGGAAGCCGTACTGGCCCTTGCTCGCAGGCCGGGCTTTGAGTGTGCCGACAATGAATGCCTCGGCGCGGTCGTTGATTTGCATCGTCGTGATGCCGGGGCGGATGAAACTGTCGAGTTCGGCGAACACTTGGGCCAGCAGTTGGCCGGCGCGGCGCATCAGGTCGAGTTGGGCGGGGGTCTTGAGGATCACTTGGGACATGGGGAGAGGGCGGTTGCTCATGCTGGAATGTGCCCCAGCATAGCGCCAGGTGTCCTCGGGTTGCCACCGCGTGGTGCGAAACCTGTGTCGGCCTCTTCGCGGGCACGCCCGCTCCCACAGGTACGGCACCGCCCCCAGGCCTTGTGATATCCCTGTGGGAGCGGGCGTGCCCGCGAAAGGGCCGGTACAGCTGGCCCATTAATTGCTGACTTACTCCTCATCCAGGGCCATCAACGTCGACCGCCCACAAAACCTCACGACAAAGGCGCCGTGTTGCCCCTCGCTTGCATCAGCAAGCCGGGGCAGCCGGCGCCTTTTTGCGTTCCCCACAGGAGCCCGCCCATGGCCAAGAGCGAAGTACGCAGCGTTTGCCCCTATTGTGGCGTCGGCTGCGGCATCGTCATGAGCGTTGCCGACGGCAAGGTCAGCAAGGTCAGCGGCGACAAGCAACACCCCAGCAACTTCGGCCGCCTGTGCACCAAGGGCCTCACTGCGCACCTGCCGCTGACCGCTGCCGGGCGCATGGAAGACGCCTATGTACGGCAGCAGCGAAACCAGCAACCGGTGCGCACCGGCATTGACCAGGCCATCGCCGAAACAGCTGCACGCCTGCGCGGCATCATCGATCAGCATGGCAACGACGCCGTGGCGCTGTACGTGTCCGGGCAGATGTCGCTGGAAGCCCAGTACCTGGCCAACAAACTGGCCAAGGGCTTTATCCGCACCCGCCACATCGAGTCCAATTCGCGCCTGTGCATGGCCAGCGCCGGCAGTGGCTACAAGCTGTCGCTTGGTGCCGATGGCCCACCCGGCAGCTACCAGGATTTCGAACACGCCGACGTGTTCCTGGTGATTGGCGCCAACATGGCCGACTGCCACCCGATCCTGTTTCTGCGCATGCTCGACCGGGTCAAGGCCGGTGCGAAGCTGATTGTGGTCGACCCACGGCGCAGCGCCACCGCCGACAAGGCCGACCTGTTCCTGCAGGTACGCCCCGGCAGCGACATGGCCTTGCTCAACGGCTTGCTGCACCTGCTACATCGCAACGGCCATACCAACCCTGACTTCATTGCCTGCCACACCGAAGGCTGGGATGAACTGCCAGCCTTCCTCGACGACTACAGCCCCGAGCGCGTGGCTGCCATCACCGGGCTGGCCGAGGCCGACATCATCAAGGCCGCCGAATGGATCGGCGGTGCCAGCAACTGGATGAGCTGCTGGACCATGGGCTTGAACCAGAGCATCCATGGCACCTGGCACACCAATGCGATCTGTAACCTGCACCTGGCCACCGGCGCCATCTGCCGCCCCGGCAGCGGGCCGTTCTCGCTGACCGGTCAGCCCAACGCCATGGGCGGCCGTGAGATGGGCTACATGGGGCCCGGCTTGCCAGGCCAGCGCTCGGCGCTGGTGGAAGCCGACCGTGCCTTTGTCGAACAGCAATGGCAACTGGCACCTGGCAGCCTGCGCCGCGAAGGCGGCGAGGGCACGGTGGCACTGTTCGAACAGATGAAGGCCGGTGAAGTGAAGGCTTGCTGGATCATCTGCAGCAACCCGGTGGCCAGTGTCGCCAACCGCCAGCAAGTGATCGACGGCCTGCATCAGGCTGAGCTGGTGATTACTCAGGACGCTTTCCTCGACACCGAAACCAATCGCTACGCCGACATTCTGCTACCGGCCGCGCTGTGGGCCGAAGGCGAGGGCGTGATGATCAACAGCGAGCGCAACCTTACCCTGATGCCGCGCGCCGTCGAGCCGCCAGGGCAGAGCCTGCCGGACTGGCAGATCATTGCCCGCGTGGCGTGCGCCATGGGTTATGCCGACGCCTTCGATTACGCCGATGCCGAAGCGGTGTACGAGGAAGTCCGTCGCTTCCATAACCCTGCCACCGGGTACGACCTGCGCGGCATCGGTTATGCCGAACTGCGTGAGCAACCGCGCCAGTGGCCTTGCGCGCCTGGCCGTGACAGCGACCGCAGCCCGTTGCGCTACCTGAATGACGGCAGCAGCCAGGTGCTGCTGCACGATGCCCAGGGCCAGCGCTCGGCGTTGGCCTTCCCCACCGCCAGTGGCAAAGCCCGTTTCTTCGCCCGGCCTTGGTTGCCGGCACCGGAGTTGCCGAATGACGACTACCCCATGGTGCTGAATACCGGCCGTGTGCAGCACCAGTGGCACACCCTGACCAAGACCGGCAAGGTGCCGGCATTGAACAAGCTGGAGCCCGGCCCTTTCGTCGAAATTCACCCCGAAGACGCCGCCAGGCTGGGCGTTGCCGAGAAAGACCAGGTGGCCATTCGGTCGCGCCGTGGCCAGGCCGTGCTACCCGCACGCATCAGCGACCGGGTCATGCCAGGCAACTGCTTCGCACCCTTCCATTGGAACGATGTGGTCGGCGAGCAACTGGCAATCAATGCCGTCACCTGCGATGCGGTTGACCCGCTGTCGCTGCAACCCGCGTTCAAACACTGCGCCGTGGCCCTGGAGCGGGTCGCAGGTGAACGCATCGATACCCTTGAGCTGAACACTGCCAACCCGGAGCCTGCTCGTATGCCGACCGCCACCCTGTCTCGCCTGCTTGGCCTGGACACCTTGCCGGCCCCGGTGCTGGCCGAAGAAGAACGCCATTACCTGCAAGGTTTCCTGCTGGGCCTGGACCAAAGCCGTGCCGAAGGCGTGCCCGGTTTGCCGGCCAATGCACCGCTGGCGGCCAACCGGCGGCTGTTCGTCGACGGCCTGTTGGCCGGGCTGTTCGCCCAGCCCGCAGCACTGCCTGTTGTAGCGTTGGCGGCGCCACGGCACCAGGTGCTGTGGGCCTCGCAGACTGGCAATGGTGAGCTGCTTGCCGAGCGCTGTGCCGAACGCCTGCGCGGTGCCGGCCTGGACGTGCAGCTCAGTTGCATGGAAGCGGTCAGCCCACGGCAGTTGCAGGGCGCCGCCAGTGTACTGCTGATCGCCAGCACCTTTGGCGATGGTGAGGCGCCAGACAGCGCTGGGGCATTCTGGCGGGACTTGCAGGGCGAGGAGGGCGCCTGTTGTGCCGAGCTGCCCTATGCCGTGCTGGCCCTGGGTGACTCCAGCTATGACCAGTTCTGCGGGTTCGGCCGCAAGCTCGACCAGCGCCTGGCGGAACTGGGCGGGCGGCGCCTGCTGCAACGGGTGGACTGCGAGCCGGACTTTGATGAAACCTTCGCGGGCTGGCTCGACGCGTTGCTCCCCACCCTGGGCAGCGCCCCCGCACCGCAACCAGGAGGCGAGCCCGCACCCGTGGCGGCCTACAGCAAGCAGCAACCCTGGGCTGCTACGTTGCTGGAAAACCGCCTGCTCAACGGCCCCGGTGCCAGCAAGGAAACCCGTCAGCTGGTCTTCGACTTGAGCGGCAGCGGCTTCAGCTATGCAGCCGGTGATGCCCTGGGCGTGTGGCCGCGCAATTGCCCCGCGCTGGTCGATGAGTTGCTGGCGTTGATGCAGCTCGATGGCCAGACCAAGGTCGAGCTCAAAGGCCATCCCGTGATGTCACTGGCCGAAGCCCTGCAAGCACACCTGGAAATCGCCAAGGTCACTGCGCAGCAACTCCAGGCCTTCGCGGGTGCTGCCCCGGACCTGCAGCGCCTGCTGCAGCCCGAATGCAAAGCCGAGCTGCAGGACTGGCTGTGGGGCCGGCAGTTGGTCGATGTGTTGCGCGCCTTCCCCCAGCAACTGCCGCTGGCCCGTTGGCTCGACTTGCTCAAACCGTTGCAGCCACGGCTCTACTCGATCAGCTCCAGCCCGCTGGCACACCCGGGCCAGGTGCACCTGACCGTTTCCACCGTGCGCTATGGCGAGCGTAAAGGTGTGTGTTCCAGCTTTCTGGCCGACCGTGCCCAGGCGCTGAACGTGGCCATCTTCCCGCAGGTGTCGAAGCACTTCCGGCTGCCCGAGGATGACAGTGTGCCGGTGATCATGGTTGGCCCTGGGACTGGCATTGCACCGTTTCGTGCGTTTCTGGAGGAGCGAGAAGCGCGGGGCGCGAAAGGGGGCAACTGGCTGTTCTTTGGCGAGCAGTACGCGGCTACCGATTTCTACTACCAGGAGCAGTTGCAGGCTTGGCAGGCAAGCGGCCATCTGCGGCTGGATACCGCGTTTTCCCGTGACCAGGCCGAGAAGATCTATGTGCAGCAGCGCATGCTCGAACAGGGTGCGCAACTGTGGCAGTGGCTGGAGGCGGGGGCGTACTTCTACGTGTGTGGTGATGCCCAGCGCATGGCCAAGGATGTGGATGCGGCGTTGCGTGAAATCATTGCCGAGCATGGGGGCGTGGATGCGGATGCCTACATGGAGGCCTTGAGCAAGGCCAAGCGGTATCGGCGGGATGTGTATTGAATGTGCCCCAAGTTGGGGAGTATGCACTTGGAATGTGCATTTGTTGTGCTGGCCCTATCGCCGGCAAGCCAGCTCCCACAGGTTCTTCACTGCCCTCTAAATCTGTGGAGGGCTTTGTGGGAGCTGGCTTGCCGGCGATAGGGCCAGTGCAGGAAACCGCGTTGGCACACTCCCTGCTTTACCCAAGCTACAACAAAGCCCACTGATCAACGGCGATCAACCCGGGCCACCTACCGTGATGAATACAGGCAAAGGCGCCTGGAGCTTCGGCTCCAGGCGCTTTTTTTTGATCGAGGATCGGCTTATGAAGGCAACAGCGAGCAGCGGGCAACGAGAGCGACTGGTCATCGTCGGCAATGGCATGGTCGGCCACCATTGTGTCGAGCAACTGGTCAGCCGCGGCGCCCACGAGCGCTTCGAACTGCATGTGTTCGGCGAAGAGCGCCAACGCGCCTACGACCGTGTACACCTGTCCGAATACTTCGGCGGCAGCTGTGCCGAAACCCTGGCCCTGTGCGAGCACGATTTCTACACCGCCAACGGCGTGCACCTGCACCTTGGCGAATGCGTGCTGGAAATCGACCGCGAGCGCTGCGAAGTGGTTACCGCCGAAGGCCGGTACGGCTACGACCAACTGGTGCTGGCCACCGGTTCATACCCCTTCGTACCGCCGATCGAAGGCTCCAGCGGCAACGCCCGCCTGGTCTACCGCACCCTCGACGACCTCGATGGCATCCGGGCTGCCGCCGCCAGTGCCCGCCGTGGCGTGGTGGTTGGTGGTGGCCTGCTTGGCCTGGAAGCCGCCAACGCACTCAAATCGTTGGGCCTGGAAGCCCACGTGGTCGAGTTTGCGCCACGCTTGATGCCGGTGCAGCTGGACGGCGAGGGCGGTGCCGCGCTCAAGGCACAGATCGAAGCGCTGGGCGTGGGCGTGCACCTGTCACGCGCCACCCAGTCGATCAGCGAAGGCGAAGCCTACCGCTACCGCATGAACTTCGAGGGCGGCGAGCATCTGGAAACCGACCTGATCGTGTTCTCTGCCGGTATTCGTCCGCAGGATGCCCTGGGCCGTGCCAGTGGGCTGGACATCGCCGCGCGTGGCGGGGTGGTGATCGACAACCACTGCCGCAGCAGCGACCCGCGCATCTTTGCCATTGGTGAGTGCGCCTCGTGGAACGGCAGCGTGTTCGGCCTGGTTGCCCCGGGCTACAGCATGGCGCGTAACCTGGCGGCGTTGCTGACGGGGGAGGCGGCGGTCGCGTTCACCGGTGCCGACATGTCGACCAAGCTCAAGTTGCTGGGCGTGGATGTCGGCTCGATCGGTGATGCTCACGGTGCTACACCAGGGGCACGCAGCTACCGCTTCATCGACGAAGCCAACAGTGCCTACCGCCGGCTGGTGGTGGATGCCAGCGGCAAGCGCGTGCTCGGCGCGGTGCTGGTGGGTGACAACAGTTACTACGACACCCTGCTGCAATACGCACAGAACGGCATCGCCCTGCCGGCCGACCCGGCCGCGCTGATTCTGCCGCAAGGCGGTGGCGCGCCGGCCTTGGGCGCCGATGCACTGCCGGACAGCGCGACCATTTGCTCTTGCCACAACGTCAGCAAGGGTGCGGTGTGCGCCGCCATCGACAGCGGCTGCAGCGACCTTGCCGCAGTCAAGGGGTGCACCAAGGCTGCCACGGGCTGCGGGGGTTGTGCAGCCTTGCTCAAGCAGGTGTTCGAGCATGAACTGACGGCCCGTGGCGTCGCGGTGGACAAGAGCCTGTGCGAGCACTTCGCCTACACCCGGCAGGAGCTGTACGGGCTGGTGCGCGTGGAAGGCATCCGCACGTTCAGCGAACTGCTCGAACGCCATGGCAAGGGCCACGTGGGGTGCGACATCTGCAAGCCGGCAGTGGGCAACATCCTCGCTTCGTGCTGGAACCAGCCGATCATGGACCCGGCACTGGTGCCACTGCAGGACACCAACGACACCTTCATGGCCAACATGCAGAAGAACGGCACCTACTCGGTGGTGCCGCGCATCCCCGGCGGTGAAATTACCCCTGACAAGCTCATCGTCATTGGCCAGGTGGCCAAGAAGTACGACCTGTACACCAAGATCACCGGCGGCCAGCGCATCGACCTGTTCGGCGCCCAGCTGCACGAACTGCCGCTGATCTGGGGGGAGCTGATCGAGGCCGGCTTCGAAACCGGCCACGCCTATGGCAAGTCGACCCGCACGGTGAAGTCGTGCGTCGGCAGCACCTGGTGCCGCTACGGTGTGCAGGACAGTGTCGGCATGGCCCTGCGCCTGGAAGACCGCTACAAGGGTTTGCGCAGCCCGCACAAGCTCAAGTTCGCGGTATCGGGCTGCACCCGCGAATGCGCCGAGGCGCAAAGCAAGGACATCGGCGTGATTGCCACCGACAAAGGCTGGAACCTGTACGTGTGCGGCAACGGCGGCATGCGCCCACGGCATGCCGAGCTGTTCGCCACCGACCTGGACGACGAAACCCTCGTACGCCTGATCGACCGCGTGCTGATGTTCTACATCCGCACGGCCGACAAACTGCAGCGCACTTCGGTGTGGCGCGAGAACCTGGAGGGCGGGCTGGATTACCTGAAACAGGTGATCCTCGATGACAGCCTGGGCCTGGCCGGCGAGCTTGAAGCGCAGATGCAGCATGTGGTGGACCAGTACGAATGCGAATGGGCCAACGCCCTCAACGATCCGGAAAAGCTCAAGCGCTTCCGCACCTTCGTCAACGACCGGCGCGCCGATCCGGACGTGCACTTCGTGCGTGAACGCGAACAACGCCGGCCCGCTGCGCCGCTGCACCTGATCCCCACTGTCGAGGAGGCTGTCTGATGAACCTGTCCAATGCTGTTGTGCAAACCCGGGAGAACTGGCAAGCAGTGTGCCACGCGCAAGACCTGGTAGCTGACTCCGGGGTGGTGGTATGGCTCGACGGGGCCCAGGTGGCGCTGTTTTACCTGCCGGGGCAGGCCCAGCCGCTGTACGCGGTGGACAACCGCGACCCGCGTTCCGGCGCCAATATCATTGGCCGTGGGCTGGTGGGCAGTGTGCAGGGCGAGCTGGTGGTGGCGGCGCCGCTGTACAAACAGCATTTCAGCCTGAAGAGCGGGGTGTGCCTGGAGGACGCCGGGCAACAGCTGCGGGTGTGGCCGGTGCGTTTGAATGGTGAGGCTGTGGAATTGGCTGTGGCCTGATGTTCATCGGCCGGCACAGGTTATCTGCATGCGGCAATGCGTTAAGCTTGCCGCATGAACCTCGACACCCGCATCAAATACCGCCACCTGCTGTGCTTTCTGGAGATTGCCCGGCAGGGCAGCCTAGCCAGGGCTGCCGACGTGCTCGCCATCAGCCAGCCGGCCATTTCCAAAACCCTCAAGGAACTTGAAGACCTGCTGGAAACGCGCCTGTTTGCGCGCAGCCGACAGGGTGTCGAACTGACCCCGGCCGGCACGCGCTTCATGCGTTATGCCGGGCCCAGTGTGCAGGCCCTGCGCGATGGCGTCAGCAGCCTGCGTGGTGAGGCGCGGGCGCCGTCGCAGGTGCGCATCGGCGTGCTGTCGACGGTCGAGGGCCTGCTTATGCCCGAAGTGCTGTGCCGCCTGCACCAGCGCCATGAAGCGCTGGTGATCAGTGTGGTCACCGGGGTCAGCGCGCAGCTGCTTGGCCAACTGCGGCTGGGCGAGCTGGAGCTGGTGGTCGGGCGCATGACCGACAGCCCGCAGATCCAGGGCCTGTCGTTCGAGCACCTGTACAGCGAGTCGATGAGTCTGGTGGTACGCCCGGGCCACCCGCTGCTGGCTGGCACACCCGTCGAGCGGGCCCAGGTGGGGCGTTATCCGCTGGTGTTGCCGCCAGCGGGCACCACCATCCGCCAGCATGCCGACAGCCTGTTCGTACAATGCGGCATCCAGATGCCGGCGCAGCGCCTGGAAACCCTGTCGCTGGCGCTGAGCCGGCGCTACCTGCTGGGCAGCGATGGGCTGTGGGTGGCGCCACGCGATGCGGTGCTGCTCGACCTGCGCCGTGGCGAGCTGGTCGAGCTAGACCTGGGCGTGCGTGAACCGGGTGGCTCGGTGGGCATTTGTCGCAATGCCGCCTTGCCGCAGAGCCTGCCGGGGCAGTGGGTGTGCGAGGTGCTGCGTGAAGTCGCGGGGCAATACCGCGAAGGTCACTACCCTTGAGTGCAGGCCACTGCGCATTCAACGAAATAAATCCCCTGCCGAACCGGGCAAAACCGACACAACCGGGCAATACTGGCCAGTGGCTGCAAACGCATTGATGAATAAGCGTTTAACTACTGAACTTCCTTACCAAAACCCGCTCCTATGCCGGTAGCCATTGGTCATGGCCGCCTGCTAAGCTCGCGGCTTTACCCTGATTGCCCTTATGGCGCATGAACAAGGAAATAGCATGAAACAGCATCGTTTGGCGGCTGCGGTTGCCCTGGTAGGCTTGGTACTGGCTGGCTGCGACCAACAAGCTAGCAGCCCCGAGCTGAAGACTCCGGCAGAGAAAGCCTCCTACGGTATCGGCCTGAACATGGGCAAGAGCCTGGCTCAGGAAGGCATGGAAGACCTTGATTCGAAAGCAGTGGCACTCGGTATCGAAGACGCCGTTGGCAAGAAAGAACAGCGCATCAAGGATGAAGAGCTGGTAGAAGCCTTCACCGCGCTGCAGAAGCGCGCCGAAGAGCGCCTGGCCAAGGCCAGCGAAGAAGCGGCCTCTGCTGGCAAGAAGTTCCTCGAAGAAAACGCCAAGAAACCAGGCGTGGTCACTACCGCCTCGGGCCTGCAGTACGAAGTGGTCAAGAAGGCCGATGGCCCGCAGCCCAAGCCTACTGACGTGGTTACCGTCCACTACGAAGGCAAGCTGATCGATGGCAAGGTGTTCGACAGCTCCGTCGAGCGCGGCAGCCCGATCGACCTGCCCGTCAGCGGCGTGATCCCGGGTTGGGTCGAAGGCCTGCAACTGATGCACGTTGGCGAGAAGTACAAGCTGTTCATCCCGGCTGAACTGGCCTACGGTGCACAAAGCCCAAGCCCGCTGATCCCGGCCAACTCGGTACTGGTGTTCGATCTGGAACTGATCGCCATCAAAGACCCGGCCCAGCTGCAAGGCGCCGAGCCGGAAGCCGAGGCCCCGGCCGAAGCTCCTGCAGAAGCGCCCGCTGAAGCACCCGCCAAGTAATACTGGCAGGTTCTTGCAAAACGCCCCGTCCTGACGGGGCGTTTTCGTTTACGACGATTGGACGAACCTGTAACTGCTGATACTGTCCGAGGAAATGCAGCTTGTTGCTGTAGGATGTTTCTGGCGCAAATCGTTTGCGGCCAGCTACCCACGTATTGAAACGGCTGTGTAAAAAACGCCCGATCTGACCGGGGCCCTTGCCTGGCAGGCACCCGGGGTCAGAAACGTGGCCCTGTTCACAAGGTTATCCACAATAAATGTGGATAACCTGTTCCGCGTGGAGGCTCCATGAGCGCACCTTGGAATTTCGCCCGTTTCCTGCCCCTGGCCGAGCGCCTGCTCAGCCGTGGCCGGTTGCCGGCCCTGCTGTTCGCCGTGGCCCGCAAAGGCCCGCGCATCGGCCAATTGCGCGAGGACGTGAAACTGCTTCAGTCGCTGTGCCTGGCATGGTGGCGCGGCGAATACCGTGCCATCAGTCCCAAGGCCCTGGTCACCATCGTGGCCGGCCTGCTGTATTTCGTCAGCCCTATCGATGCCATCCCCGACTGGCTGCTGGGCGTGGGCTTGCTCGATGACATTGCAGTGCTGGGCTGGGTATTGAAGACCGTGGCCGATGAGCTGGCGCGCTTCCGGGCCTGGCGCGACAGCCAGGCACCCGAGCGGCTGCGTGTGGTCGAGCGCCTGCCCGCAAGCCCCGAAGCGCTGCGCCTGGAGCGCAATACGCAGTGAAAACCGCCTGAACTGCACCTCAACCGGACAGACCCCGGAGTTGGTAATATAATTGGCATAAGGGTTATGCCTACGGATTACATGCTGTAATCCTTTTTAAAGGGGTTTGTAATGGGTATTCAGGTCATCAGCCGGGACGGTCAGCCCGAGTACGCCGTGGTTCCCTGGGAGCAGTACCAGGCGCTGCTCAAGGCAGCAGGGCAGGCACCTGCCGAGGCAGTTGTCAGCGAACAGGCCGCCGCCGCCGTTGCGCCGTTGCCGGCGTTCAGTGAAGTTGCACAGATTCGCCAGGCCAAGGGCATCGCCCCTGAGCAGCTGGCGCGCAATGTCGGGGTAAGCCCGGCCTACCTGGCCATGATCGAATCGGGCGAACGCCAGCCGGATGCAGCCATCCGCCGCGCCTTGGCCTGGCACCTGGGGGTGGCTGGCTGGAGCGAGCCGTCATGAGCCAGGTCAGGATCAGCCGTCAGCACTGGGACAACCTGCTGGGCGAGCTTGACCTGGCCCGCCGTCAACGTCACTTGCTGACCTACCGAGCGCTGATCGAGCGCTTGCAACTGCCCAGCCCGGCCATGCAGACGCTGACCGCCGCGCTGGAATACCTGGCGGTGCTGGATGCCCGCGCCGAGCAGCCGCTGCGCAGCTCGCTGGTGATCAGCCAAGGCGCCAGCCGCTTGCCGCGTACCGGCTTTTTTGAATGTGTCGAACGGCTAGGGCGGTTTGCCGGGCCGGTGGATGGCATGGAGGCGGCGTCGTGGCATGCTTCCGAGGTGGTTCGGGTGTTTGAGTACAGCTACCCCGAAACTGCCTGATTGTTAGTAGCAGCGCTGTCCTTTGTAGGAGCGGCCTTGTGTCGCGATCGGGCTGCGCAGCAGCCCCAGGATTTAAGCGTCAAGGCATGGATTGCCGGGGCCGCTGTGCGGCCCGATCGCGACACAAGGCCGCTCCTACAGGTACTGCACCGCTGTAGGGGGGAGCGCATGCCGGTGGATCAATCCACAACCCTTGCCATCGGCATCAACCACCTCCAATACATCCAGATGCTGATGCCGCCCAAACAGCTCCAGCAGCTGCCCAATGGTGGCATTCAACCGCACTGTCGGTTGCTCGGCCTGCGGCATGCTCGTCAGCACCGGTAGCTCGCGCACCCCCAACTCCTGCGGCCGCCCCAGCAGGTACCCCTGCACAAGGTCGACGCCCATCTCCCTCAGCACCGCCAGTTCCTCCGCAAGCTCGATCCCTTCGGCAATCACCTGCGCCTTCGACGCCCGGGCAATCTGCAGGATCGAGCCAACGAACTCGCGCTTGAGCGGGTCGCGGTGGATGCCGTCGATGAAGTGCCGGTCGATCTTCACGTACTCAGGGCGCAGCTCCGACCACAGCCGCAGGCTGGAATAGCCCGCCCCCAGGTCGTCGATGGCAATCGAAAAGCCCATGTCCCGGTAGTGGTGCAGGGCATTGGACAAGAGCTGGAAGTCGTCGGTGGGGGTGTGCTCGGTCAGCTCGATCACTACCCGGCTGGGCGGCAGGCCGACCTGCTCCAGCAGTTTCAGGGTCAGGCCGGACGGGTAGTGTGGCTCCAGCAGCGATTCTGGCGAGATGTTGAGAAACAGCTTGCCCTGCAATTGCTGCTCGCTGAAGTGACGGCAGGCGCTTTCCCGGCAGACGGCTTCCAGTTCGGTCAGGCGGCCAGCCTGGCGGGCGATGGTAAACAGGTTCAACGGCGCGTGCAGCGGGCTGTTGGACGGGCCACGGCTCAGCGCTTCATGGCCGAACACCCGCTGTTCGCTCAGGCACATGATCGGCTGGAACAGGCTGTGAATACTGCGTTGAGCCAGGATGGCACTCAAGGCACTGAGCTGTTCGGCAACGGTCATGACGTATTCCTGAAAATGAAAGGGCCGGGCATCTGCATGCCCGGCCCCCGTATTTCACGACAGCGCGATGACTGTTTGATGACAGGTCACATTATTCTGCCATCATCGTTGCAGCGCCTTACTTCTTGGCCACCTTGGTGCTGGCACTGAGATAGTCGATCAGGATGCGACCGGTTTCCGACAGGTAGGCGTCGTCTTCCGGCTTGGTGTTTTCGTCCTCGGTCGGCAGCGCGTCCTCGTCTTCTTTCTTCAGCTCTTTCAGCGGCTCTTCACCCTTGGCCTTGCGGCGGATGTTTTCCAGTGCCAGCTGCTTGGCTTCGATGTCATCGTGGCGCGCACGGCGCTCCTGCTCGTTGAGGCTGACGGTTTTTTCGTTCATCAGCTTCTGGGTCAGGGCCAGGCGGTCGCGAATGTAGGTGAACTCGGCATCCTTGTCGCTGCGCGCTTCATGCTGTGCCTTGAGCTGGGCCAGGAACGGCTTGAACGGGTCCGCCGCAGGCTTCACCACCGGGCGGATGGTGTCCCATGGCATCGCCTCGGGCAGGGCGCTCTCGCCGATTTCCTTGGTGTCGATGATCGACGGGTAGTCGATGTCCGGCAGCACGCCCTGGTGCTGGGTGCTCTGCCCGGAAACCCGGTAGAACTTGGCCAGGGTCAGCTTCAGCTCGCCATGGTTGAGCGGCTGGATGGTCTGCACGGTGCCTTTGCCGAAGGTCTGGCCGCCGATGATCAGTGCGCGGTGGTAGTCCTGCATGGCACCGGCGAAAATCTCCGAAGCCGAGGCCGACAGGCGGTTCACCAGCAACGCCAGCGGGCCTTTGTAGAAGGCGCCCGGGTTTTCATCTTCCAGCACGTCGACGCGGCCGTCGCTGTTGCGCACCAGCACGGTCGGGCCTTTTTCGATGAACAGGCTGGTCAGCTCGGTGGCTTCCTGTAGCGAGCCGCCACCGTTGTTGCGCAGGTCGATGACCACGCCGTCGACTTTCTCTTTCTGCAGTTCGGTGAGCAGCTTCTTCACGTCACGCGTGGTGCTCTTGTACTCAGGGTCACCGGCGCGGTAGGCCTTGAAGTCCAGGTAGAAGGCCGGGATCTCGATGATGCCCAGCTTGTAGTCACGCCCGTCCTGCTTCAGCTTGAGCACCGACTTCTTGGCCGCCTGCTCTTCAAGCTTCACGGCTTCACGGGTGATCGACACGATCTTGCTGGTCTGGTCGCTAGGTGCATTGCTGGCCGGGATGATCTCCAGGCGCACCACCGAGCCTTTCGGGCCGCGGATCAGCTTGACCACTTCGTCCAGGCGCCAGCCGACCACGTCGACCATTTCCTTGTTGCCCTGGGCCACGCCGATGATCTTGTCGGCCGGGGCCACTTGCTTGGTCTTGGCTGCCGGGCCTGCCGGTACCAGGCGCACGATCTTGACCTGGTCATTGTCGCTTTGCAGCACCGCACCGATGCCTTCGAGCGACAGGCTCATGTTGATGTCGAAGTTTTCGGCGTTGTCCGGCGACAGGTAGTTGGTGTGCGGGTCGTAGGACTGGGCGAAGGTGTTGATGTAGGCCTGGAAGATATCCTCGGCACGGGTCTGGTCCAGGCGCGCCAGCTGGTTCTTGTAGCGCTTGGTCAGGGTTTCCTGGATCTGCTTGGGTTCCTTGCCGGCGATCTTCTGGCGCAGCACTTCGTCTTTCACGCGCTTGCGCCACAGGTCGTCGAGCTCGGCCTGGTCCTTCATCCACGGTGCGTCCTTGCGGTCGATCAGCAAGGTTTCCTTGGTGGTGAAGTCGATCTTGTCCACGCCCTTGTTCAGCTCGGCCAGGGCGAAGTCCAGGCGTTGCTTGACGCGGTCGAGGTAGCGTTTGTAGATGGTGAAGCCCGGGTCCAGGTTACCGCTCTTGAGGAAATCGTCGAATTGCGTTTTCCACTTGTCGAACTCGGCAATGTCGGCGGCGGTGAAGTAGCTGCGTGCCGGGTCCAGCAGCTTGATGTAGCTGTCGTAGATGATGACCGAACGCGCATCGTCCAGCGGCGGCTTGCTGTAGTGGTGGCGTTTGAGCAATTCCACCACGTTGAGGCTGGCGACGATCTCGTCGCGGTCCGGCTGCAGGCTGTCCCATTTGTTGGCGGCCGCCGCATTGCCGCCGAGCGTGAGGCTGCCAAGGCCGATCATGACGGCGAGGGCGGTGCTTGGTAGGAAATGCTTCATGCTGATTCGACGTGGAGGCAATTGATCACGCATAGTAGGCCGTCTTTTCCGTTGCCGGTTCCATGGAGCCGGGCAAATACTGCAAAAAGCCTGAGGTAAGCATCCCCAGGCCCAGTCATGATTCAACTATGGAGGCACTGTGAAGGCATTGCAAGGCGTTGACGGACATGTGGAGTGGGTCGAGGCCGAACGCCCGGCCTGTGACGCGGGCCAAGTGCGCATTCGCGTGGCTGCTGCGGGCCTGAACCGCGCCGATCTGCTGCAGATGAAAGGTTTGTACCCGCCACCGCCAGGCGCCAGCCCGTACATGGGCCTGGAGTGTGCCGGGGTGGTTGAGGAAGTGGGCGCCGGTGCCGACTGGCGCGTGGGCGACCGTGTGTGCGCGCTGTTGGCCAGTGGCGCCATGGCCGAGGAAGTGGTGGTCGATGCGCGTCACGTGCTGCCCGTGCCCGAGGGCCTGAGCCTGCATGAAGCCGCGGCGTTGCCAGAGGTGTATGCCACCGCCTGGTTGAACATCTTCCAGCTCGGTGCTGTGAAGGCTGGCGAGAAGGTGCTGGTGCATGCTGGCGCCAGTGGTGTGGGCTCGGCCGCCATCCAGCTGTGCAAGGCGTTTGGCAGCCCGGTGTGGGTCAGTGTCGGCTCACCGGATCGCCTGGCCTACTGTGAAGCGCTGGGCGCGACAGGGGGCGTGGTACGTAACGAAAACCTGGACGCGCTGGAAGGCTTCGGCCCGTTCGACGTGATTCTCGACCCGGTGGGCGCCAGCTACGGCGAGCTCAACCTCAAGCTGCTGGCCCGCGACGGGCGCTGGGTGATCATTGGCCTGATGGGGGGGCGCAAGTTCGAGCTGGACCTGGCGCTGGTGCTGGGCAAGCGCCTGGAGATTACCGGCTCCACGCTGCGCAACCGCGATGACGGCTTCAAGGCCGAGCTGCTGCGCGAACTGCAACAGCAGGTGTGGCCGCTGTTTGCCGAAGGGCGCTTGTCGCCGCAACTGGTTGATACCTACCCGGTGGAGTTTGCCCAGGCGGCGTATGCGGAGCTTGAGAGCAATCAGGTGTCGGGCAAGTTGGTGATGATCATAGACCCTGGCTTGACTTGACATTGCCGGGGCTGCTTTGCAGCCCATCGCGACACAAGGCCGCTCCTACAAGGGAATGCGATCTCCTGTAGGAGCGGCCTTGTGTCGCGAAAGGGGCGCAAAGCGCCCCCATGGCCATCAGCTCCAGCTCAAGACCGGCCAGCCATTTTTCTCGGCATGCTCCCTGAGTACCGCATCCGGGTTCACCACATGCGGATGATCCACCTTCAACAACAACGGCAAATCATTCCGTGAATCGGAATAGAAACTCGCCCCCTCCAGATTCTCCTGTTCCTGATCCAGCCACTCCAGCAGCCGCGTAATCTTGCCTTCGCGATACGTCAGCACCCCATGGGTCTTGCCGGTATACACCCCGTTCACCGCCTCCAGCTCGATCGCCAGGTATTCGTCCACCCCCAGGCGTGCCGCAATCGGCCCGACCAGGTGCGTACCCGAAGCGGAAATGATCAGGATACGGTCCCCGCGCTTGCGGTGTTCGGCAATGCAGCGGCAGGCGTCGCCATAGATGATCGGCTCGATCACCTCTTCAACCCACGGCTCAACCAGATGCTCGACTTCTTCCAGGGTGCGCCCGGCCATCGGCTCCAGGCTGAAGGCCATGTAGTCCTCCATCTGCAGGTGGCCCTTGCCGTAGGCTTCCATCAGTTCACGGTCGCGGCGCAGGAAGTCCTTGCCGTCGACCCAGCCCAGCCGGGCCATCTGCTCGCTCCACAGCGACGCGCAGTCGCCGTGGATCAGGGTTTCGTCCAGATCGAAAATTGCCAGTGCCATCGTGTTGAATCTCCTTAGGCCACTTCCCGCAGCGCCGTGGGGTCGATCGACAAGCTTACCCGTTTTCCGTCCGCGTGCAGGTCGGCCGGCGAGCGGTTGAGCACGTCGACCACCAGCTCCACGTCGCGCACTTGCACGCGGTAGCGGATCACGTTGCCCAGCAAGCTGTGGCTGCGTACCTGGGCGTCCAGTTCGCCGTGTATGCCCAGTGTGATCGACTCCGGGCGGATCGCCAGGCGGCTGGCCACCGGGCGTTGCAGCAGGCGGCTGGCGCTGTCGGCATCGAGCAGGTTGTAGTTGCCGATAAAGCCGGCGGCAAACAGGTCCACCGGCGCGGTATAGAGGGTTTCGGCATCGCCGCTCTGGACGATGCGCCCCTGGTTCATCAGGAAGATGCGGTCGGACATCGTCAGCGCTTCTTCCTGGTCGTGGGTGACGAAGATGGTGGTCAGCCCCAGCTCGCGCTGGATGGCCCGGATCTGCTCACGCAGGTGCTTGCGAATACGCGCATCCAGTGCCGACAGCGGCTCGTCGAGCAGCAGCAGGCGAGGGCGGGTGACCAGCGAACGGGCCAGGGCCACGCGCTGGCATTGGCCGCCAGACAACTGGTGCGGGTAACGCCCGGCGAAGCTGCCCAGCTCCACCAGGTCCAGTGCCTCGCGCACCCGTACCTGGCTCTCATCGGCCTTGACCTTCTGCATGCGCAGGCCAAAGGCCACGTTCTGCTCCACGGTCATGTTGGGGAACAGCGCATAGCTCTGGAACACCATGCCGATGCCACGCTTTTGCGGGCTCACGGGCACGATGTCGTGGCCGTCCAGCAGGATCTGCCCGCTGTCCACCGGGGTCAGCCCGGCGATGCAGCGCAGCAAGGTGGACTTGCCGCAACCGGACGGGCCCAGCAGGGTGACGAACTCGCCGCGTTCGATGTGGCAGTCGATGTTCTCGAACACCGGGCTGCCGGCGTAGCTTTTTTGCAGTTTCTGTACGCTGACGAAGCTCATGTCAGGTCTTGTCCTTGTTCAGGCGGTTGGCGACCCAGGTCAGTACCAGCACGAAGGCGAAATAGGAGATCACCAGCGCACTGTTGAAGTGGCCGCTGCTGTTGCGCATGTTGTTCAGGTACACCTGCAGGGTCTCGTAACGGGTGCCGACCAGCAGGTTGGCGAACACGAACTCGCCAAACAGGAACGAAAACGACAGCAGCAACGCCACCATCAGGCCCTTGCGCAGGTTCGGCAGCACTACCAGCAGCGCGGCCTGCCAGGTGCTGGCGCCCAGCAGTTGGGCAGCGTCCATCAGGTCGCGCAGGTTGATGGCTTGCAGGTTGTTGGTGATGGCCCGGTACATGAACGGCAGGGCGATGGTGAAGTAGCAGCCGATCAGGATCCACGGCGTGCCGACCATGGCCATCGGCCCGCTGCCGTACAGCTGCAACAGCCCCACCGACGACACCACCGGCGGCACCGCGAAGGGCAGCAGGATGAGAATGTTCATCAGCGCGTCCAGCCTGGGAAAGTGGTAATGCACCACGAACAGCAGCGGCAGAATCAGCACCACCGACAGCAGCAGTGCGCCCACGCACACCAGCAACGACTGGCCGAAAGCGGCCAGGAAGCGTGGCTCGCTCCACAGCGCCACATACCATTTCAGGGTCAGGCCGCTGGGCAGCAGGCTGGCAGACCAGCTGGTGGCCAGCGAGTAGAGCAGGGTGCCGGCCAGTGGCAGCAGCAGGATCAGGAACAGCAGGTAGACCACGGCGCGGTGGTACCAGCCGCCGGAACGGGCGTCAGCGCGCATGGTAGCTCCTCTTCAACAGCCATTGGTGCACCACCGTGACCAGCGTCATCAGCCCCACCAGCACCATCGCAAGGGCGCTGGCCAGGTTCGGGTCGAGGCTGATGTCGCCGGCCACCAGGCCAGCGATACGGATCGGCAGTACGTTGAAATTGCCGGTGGTCAGCGCGTACACGGTGGCATAGGCACCGAGCGCGTTGGCCAGCAGGATGACGAAGGTGCCCAGCAGTGCCGGGGTGAGTACCGGCAGGCCGATGTGCCGCCAGTATTGCCAGTGGCTGGCGCCCAGCAGCGCGGCCGACTCGCGCCAGTCTTCACGCAGGGCGTCGAAGGCGGGGTACAGCAGCAACACACCCAGCGGAATCTGGAAGTAGGTGTACACCAGGATCAGGCCGCTCTTGGAATAGATGCTGAAGTCTTCCAGCAGGCCGATCTGCTTCAGCAGCAGGGTCAGTGCACCGTTGAAACCGAGCAGGATGATGAAGGCGAACGCCAGCGGCACCCCGGCAAAGTTGCTGGTCATGTTGGCGAAGGCGCTGACGAAATCGCGCAGTTTCGAGTCCACCTGGCGCAGCGAGTAGGCGCCGAGGGTGGCGATGACGATGCCGAACAGGCTCGACCAGAAGCTGATCTCCAGGCTGCGTTGCAGCGCTTGCAAATAGAACTTCGAGGTGAACACCTTGCTGAAGTTGTCCACGCCCCAGCCCGCCTCCGATTGCAGGCTGTTGATCGCCACCCAGGCCAGCGGGGCGACCTGGAAGATGACGAAGAACACGGCGAACGGCAGCAGGCAGAGCAGGGCCAGATAGCGACCACGGTTCACTTGAGCAACTCCCGGCACACCGTCTTGTCGTGCGCGGCGCCCAGCAGTTCACAGATGGTCCCGCACAGCTCGGTCTGCAGCGGCTTGGCCGCCGGGTCCAGGCTGAAGGCGTCGCCAAAGACGAACAGCGGCACTTCGCGCTCTTCGGTCAGCAGCCCATTGTGCGAGCGATCGTTGTTCATGCCGTGGTCGGCGGTGACCAGCACCTGGTAACCCTCTTCCAGCCAGCCTGGCAGGTAGTCGGCCAGCAGGATGTCGGCGCTGCGTGCGGCGTTGCGGTACTGGCTGCTGTCCAGGCCGTGGCGGTGGCCGACGTCGTCGATGCTCATCGGGTGCACCAACAGGAAGTTGGGTGCGTGGCGGCGGCGCAGGTACTCACCGTCGGCCAGCAGGTGCGAGTCGGGGTAGCGGTCGTCCCAGTAGAACAACCCATGCTGGATCGGCAGCTTCGGCGCGTGGGTGTGGCGGTCGCGCTGCGGGTCGAAGGGTGAGCGGTTATACAGCTCGCTCATCCAGTGATAGGCCGCTGCTGCGGTGCCCAGGTTGGCCTCGCGGGCGTAGTGGAACACGCTGCGCTGGTTGGACAGGCGGTTGACGTTGTTGTGCACGATGCCGCTGTCGATGGGGGGCACGCCGGTGAGGATGCACTCGTACAGCGGCCGCGACAGCGACGGCAGTTCGCATTCCACGCGGTACAGCGCGGCACGGTCGGCCTCGACGTAGGCGTGCAGGTGGCCCATGGCGTGGTGGGCGACCTGGTAGTTGAGACCGTCCAGCAGGACCAGGATGACGTTGTGTTGCATGGTGGCTCCAGTTGGTCAAGCGACAAGCTGCAAGCCTCAAGCTGCAAGTAAAAGCAGATCCGCTTCTACTTGCAGCTCGAAGCTAGCAGCTTACAGCTGCTTCATTCCATCTCGATGATCACTTGCTCTTGCCACATCTGCGGCAGTTTCTTCGAGGTGGCTTCCCAGGCTTCGGCATTCTTGATCGGCTGCGCCGCCTTGTACTGCTCGTTCGGCAGCAACTTGGCCTGCACGTCCGCCGGCAGCGTCAGGTGCTCGGCACGGATCGGCCGGGCATGCCCCTTGGCCAGGTTGATCTGCCCGGCATCGCTGAAGATGTATTCACGCGTCAGCTTGGCCGCATTGGGGTGCTTGGCGTACTTGTTGATGATGGTGGTATAGCCGGAGATCACCGTACCGTCCGACGGGATCAGCACTTCAAAGCGCTTGGGGTCGATCTGCTCGCGGTAGCTCAGGCCGTTGAAGTCCCACACCACGCCGACTTCCACCTCGCCCTTTTCCAGGGTCTGGATGGTCGGGTTGGCCAGCGACAGGCGCTTCTGTTGGGCCAGCTTGGTGAACAGCTGTAAGCCCGGCGCCACGTTGCTTTCGTCACCTTTGTAGGCAATGGCTGCAGCCAGCACGCCGTTGGCCGCCTGGGCGGCGGTACCGACGTCGCCGATGGCGACTTTGTACTTGCCTTTTTCCAGGTCATGCCAGGAAGCCGGGCGGTCGCCTTCCTTCACCAGGTCCTTGTTGATGATGAAGGCAATGGTGCCGGTATAGGCCAGCGCCCAGTGGCCGTCCTTGTCCTTGGCCCAGTCCGGCACCTGGTCCCAGGTGCTCGGCTTGTACGGCTGGCTCACGCCCTTGGTCACGGCGATGGGGCCGAAGGCGGCACCCACGTCGCCGATGTCGGCGCTGGCGTTGTCCTTCTCGGCTTCGAACTTGGCAATTTCCTGGGCCGAGCTCATGTCGGTGTCGCTGTGCTTGAGGCCGTACTTGCTGGCCAGGTCTTCCCAGGTGCCTTTCCAGTTGGCCCAGGCATCGGGCATGCCCACGCTGTTGACGGTGCCTTCCTTGCGGGCGGCGTCTTCCAGGGCCTTGAGGTCCGCGGCCATGGCCGAGGTGCAGAACGCGATAGCCGAACCGAGCAGTGACGCCATGAACAACTTTTTCATCCGTAGCTCCTTGGGTGGGTGCCTTTTTACGATCGTTGTTATGAGTGAAGCCGTTGCCTGGAACCTTTGGTCTAGGTCAGCAAACCTTGAGCCAAGGTAGGCCGCTTGCGTGACAGTTTGATGTAGGGAAGGGCGCGCTCAGCGTGTCAAAGGCCCTTGGCTCTACAGCGTAGACCATGGTGAACCCCCGGTTTTGCTGGGCTGGCCCGATTCTGGCAACGGCACGGTTGCAGCGTTGTCACGGGATGTTCATCAGCCCTGCCTAGGCTTGCACTATTCTCCAGGTGCCCTGTTATGGGGCTGGACTAGTCCAGATAGGTAACCTTTGATGCAGTCGATGCCACCGCGTGCGGTAACAGCCATCTGCCATGCCCTGCAGGAGCAGATCGAGCACGGCCTGCTGGCCCCGGGGGGCAAGCTGCCGGCCGAGCGCAAACTCAGTGAGGTGTTCGACACGACGCGCATCACCCTGCGTGAGGCGCTGGCGCAGCTGGAGGCCCAGGGCCTGATCTACCGTGAAGAACGCCGCGGCTGGTTCGTTGCGCCCGAGCGGCTGACCTACGACCTGATCGAACGCAGTCACTTCCATGCCATGGTGCGCGACCAAGGGCGGGTGGCCAGTACCGAGCTGCTGTCGGCGCGCTTGCAGCCAGCCTCGGCGGCCATCTGCGCACGCTTGCAGCTTCCGGCCTTGTCCAGTGTGGTGCGTATCTGCCGGTTACGGCGGATCGATGGGCGGGCGGTGCTGTATGCCGAGCATTACCTCAACCCCCGGTACTTTCCGGGGATTCTCGAACAGGACCTGGCGCAATCGCTTACCGAGATTTATGGGCGGGTGTATGGCATCCGGTACGGGCAGGTGTGCTTCGAGATCCTGCCGACGGCGTTGCCGGTAGAGGCGGCGGGGGCGTTGAAGGTGTCGGCGGGCAGCCCGGGGCTGCACATCACCCGGGTCAACAGTGATCAGCACGGGCACCTGATCGACTGTGACCTGGAGTATTGGCGGCATGATGCCATTCGTATTCGTGCCGTGGCGGGTTAGGGCCTAGCTGGAGGCGCCGGATTGCGCCATTCCACCGCCACCCGCAGTCACCACCTGCACCGACAACCGTGGTGTCGCCAAGTCCAGCCCTGCCTCATCCAGCTGCCGCTTCAGCGCCAGGTTGAAGGCCCGCGACACTTCCCACTGCTTGATCGGCGCCGTCTTGAACCGCGCCCGCAAAATCGCCGACCCCGACTCGAAACTCTCCACCCCTTGCAGTTCCAGTGGCGACCAGATGTTGCGGCGCATCAGCGGGTCATTGCGCAGCTTTTGCCCCACCTCGCGAATCAGCGTGATCGCCTGGTCGATGTTCATGCTGTGCGGAATCGCCACACGGAAAATCGCATAGCCAAACTCCCGCGAGTAGTTCTTGATGCTCTTGATCTCGCTGAACGGGATGGTATGCACGATGCCGTCAATGTCCCGCAGGCGCACGGTACGAATGGTCAGCCCCTCCACCGTGCCCAGGTGCCCACCCACGTCCACGTAGTCGTCGATGGCCAGCGAGTCCTCGATGATGATGAACAGCCCGGTGATCAGGTCCGCCACCAGCGACTGCGCGCCAAAGCCGATGGCCAGGCCGATCACACCGGCACCGGCCAGCAGCGGGGTGACGTTCATGCCCATGTTGGCCAGGGCGACGATCACCGCGATGATGAAGATGACCACGAACATCACGTTGCGGATCAACGGCATCATGGTTTGCGCACGGGCGTTGGCCAGGCCCCGGCGCGAGCGCACCAGGGCATGGTGCACGGCGGTGTCGGCAAGGATCCACACCAGCCAGGCGACGATCAGTGTGCCGGCAAGGCCCAGCAGGCGCAGGCTGATGTCGTGGCCGTCGCCCTCTGCGAAGCTGATCATCGACAGGCCCCACACGCGCAGGCCCAGCTCGATGAATACCAGCCAGATGAACAGGTGTACCAGCAGGTAGCCGAAGTTGCGCAGGCGCTCGGCATACACGGCCTGGCGCTTGTTGGCGCGTTTGGGGTTGGCAGCATGGCGGCGTACCAGGCCGTTCAGCACCATGCACACCACCACCAGCACCGTGCACATCAGTGATTGGCGCAGGGCGGTGCTGGTGTCGCCCGCCGAGACGAAGGTGGCGAACAGCGAGACGGCCACCAGAATCAGTGCCGGAATGAACCAGAAGCTGCCGAGAATTTCGATGGTGTCGCTCAGGGTGCGCCGGGTCAGGCGCCGCGACAGCGGCTGGTTGCGGATCAGGTGGGCGATGGGGCGGCGAAAGCGCAGGATGAACAGCCCGGTGCACAGCGCGGCGATGACGTTGGCCAGGGTGGCCAAGGCATGGGCCAGGTGGGTACCCAGTGCAACCAGCATGCGCGGGTCGCTCATGGCCTCGCCAAACGCAGCGAAGCTGCCGATCAGCCACAACGGGCGGAATGCCTGGCGCCGCAGGATGTGCAGGGCGCGGTGGCGGTGCGGGCCGTCCAGCAGCGAGAAGGCGATGACGCAGATGGCCGAGAAGCAAGTGCCCACGACCAGTGCGTAGGCCAGCACCATGGCCAGCGATTTGCCCAGCGACGGCGGCAGCACGAAGCTCAGGTAAACGGTGAATACCAGCGCCACCAGCCATGGGCCGAGCTTGCGCAAGGCAAAGCGCACCAGGTCCCAGGTGCGCGGGTGTTGCGGCAGTTCTTCGCTCAGGCCAAAGCGCAGGCGTATCCGGTGGCCGACCCAGTTGAAGGCATAGGCCAGCACACTCCATACGGCAATGACGGCGGCAAAGCCGAACAGGATGGCTGGCCACTGGTGCACCGGCACCATCAGTTCGGTCAGTTCCGCCTGGGCCTGTTCGATTTCCGCCGCCCAGCGATGGAACGGGCTGGCATCACCGCTGAACTGTTTTTCGAAGTCATGCAGGGCGCCGCCGATCAGCCCGAGCACGCCCTGTTCGACGCTGGGTTGCGACTGCCTGGTCGCGTCGCGCAGCTTTTTCAGGTCGGCCAGCAGCTTGGCCCGCTGTTGGTCGTTTTCGAGGTTCTTGATCACCTCGTCCAGCGACTTGCCCAGCGGCTCGGTGGCCTCCGGTTGCGCAGGCGCACTGCCACCCAGCAGGCCAGGCAGGCCCGCCGCCTGTACCGGGGTGATGAACAGCAACAGCAGCAGGAACAGGTAACGCAGGAGGGCAGGCACTGGCAAATCTACCTCAGGTCAAACGATTGACCGAGTGTAGAGGTTTATGACGGCAGTTTCTCAAGGATCTTCCAGCAGGTGAGGCCGAAGATACCCAAGGTGCCGATCCACATCATCAGTACACCGATATTGCGTTCGCGCATGCTGAAGCCGATGGTCAGCAGCATCAGGAACAGGAACACCGGCACGAACAGGGACAGAAACGGGGACATGGACAGCAATCCTTTTGCAGTGGGGCCATGTATCAAGCATAGCGCTTGGCAAGCGAGGCGGGATTGACCTTGAGCAGGTCCGACCCTTTCGCGGATAAACCCGCGATAGGGCCGGACCTCTCTACATCAAGGCAACTCGCGGCTACGGTAGAAGGCAGTCAGCACCTTCACCAGGTGCGCCAGGTCATGGCTGCCGCACAGTTCACGAATCGAATGCATGGCAAAGGTCGGCAGCCCGATGTCCACCGTGCGCACACCCAGGTGGCTGGCGGTGATCGGCCCGATGGTCGAACCACAGCCCATGTCGCTGCGCACCACAAAGCTCTGCACCGGCACTTCCTCGGCCATGCACAGGTGGCGGAAGAACCCGGCGGTTTCGCTGTTGGTGGCGTAGCGCTGGTTGTTGTTCACCTTGATCACCGGCCCGGCATTCAGTTTCGGCCCGTGGTTGCCGTCGTGCTTGTCGGCGTAGTTGGGGTGCACGCCGTGGGCGTTGTCCGCCGACACCATCAGCGAGCGCTGAATGGTGCGCACGTAGGCGTCGCCATCCGGCAGCAGGCGCTGCAGGGTCTGCTCCAGCATCGGGCCATCGGCGCCGCAGGCCGAGCAGCTGCCGACTTCTTCGTGGTCGTTGCACACCAGCACGCAGGTTTCATCACTGTCGGCGGCCAGCAAGGCTTGCAGGCCGGCGTAGCACGACAGCAGGTTGTCCAGGCGGGCGCCGGCGATGAAGTCGCCGTTCAGGCCGACCAGTGCGGCGTCCTGGGTGTCGTAGAAGCTCAGCTCGTAATCCAGCACCACGTCGGCGATCAGCTCGTGCTCGCGGGCCAGTTGCTCGGTGAGCAGGGCGCGGAAGTCGATGCGCTCGTCTCCGGCCACTTGGGCGAGGATGGGCGGTAGCTCGTTCTGCGGGTTGATCGCCCAGCCTTCATTGGCGGTGCGGTTCAGGTGAATGGCCAGGTTGGGGATGATCGCGATCGGCAGCTTGAAGTCGATCAGCTGGCTTTCAACCTTGCCGTCACGGCGGTAGGTAACGCGCCCGGCCAGCGACAGGTCGCGGTCGAACCATGGCGCCAGCAGGGCACCGCCATACACCTCGACACCCAGTTGCAGGAAGCCCTGGCGCTGCAGCTCGGGCTGCGGTTTCACCCGCAGGCACGGGCTGTCGGTGTGGGCGCCGACCATGCGGATGCCGTTCAGCAGGGGGGCTTGCTTGCCCAGCTTGATGGCAATGATCGAGGAGTCGTTACGGGTGACGTAATAGCGGCCGCCAGGCACGGTGGCCCAGCTGTCACGCTCGTCCAGGCGCTGGTAGCCGGCCGCTTCCAGGCGCTGGGCCAGGCTGGCGGTGGCGTGGAAGGGCGTGGGGGAGGCCTTGAGGAAGTCGATAAGGCCAGAATTCAGTGCGTCGCGCATAGCTCACTCCAGACAGCAGTGGCGCGAGTTTAGCGTATTAAGTCGACAAATTGTGTCTGCCTCTTCGCGGCTAAAGCCGCGAAGAGGCCTGTGCAGACACTAAACATTCAGAAGGGTGCTGGGCACTCGAACTTCAACCGTTCCCCGGACACCGGGTGGGTAAAGCTCAGCATGGATGCATGCAGGCACAGCCGCTCATGTGCCGCCAGTGCTTCGGGGTTGGCATACAGCCGGTCACCCAGCAGCGGATGCCCGATCGACAGCATGTGCACGCGCAACTGGTGCGAACGCCCGGTAATCGGCGTCAATTCCACTCGGCAGTAGTCACCGCAACGTTCGACGATGCGCCAGAAGGTCAGCGCATGCTTGCCCTGCTCGTGGTCCACCACATGCCGTGGCTTGGTTGGCGGGTCGTAGCGCAGTGGCAGGTCGATGCTGCCGCTGTCCAGCGCCGGTTGGCCCCAGCACAATGCGGTGTAGGCCTTTTCGGTTTCGCGGTCGTGAAACTGGCGGGACAGCTCGCGGTGGCTGTCGGCATCGCGGGCCAGCAGGATGATGCCGGAGGTTTCCCAGTCCAGGCGGTGCACGATCAGCGCATCGGGGTAGCCGTTTTCCTGCAGGCGGGTGATCAGGCAGTCCTTGTTGTCTTCGGCGCGGCCAGGCACCGACAGCAGCAGGGTCGGTTTGTTGATCACCAGGATGGCGGCGTCTTCGTGCAGGATCTGGATGTTGGACAGCGGCATTGCGTGGTCTCTGTTAAATCGGGGAAAGCTATTGGGGCCGCTTTGCGGCCCATCGCGACACAAGGCCGCTCCTACAGGGGAGTGCATTCCCTTGTAGGAGCGGCCTTGTGTCGCGATGGGCTGCATAGCAGCCCCAAATTCCCGGTAGCGCGGATCAGCGATCCGGCAGGGTAATGTTCAGCTCCAGAATCGAGCAGCTGCCCTGGTTTTCCAGCTCGATATGCACATCATCGTTGCCGATGTTCACATACTTGCGGATGACTTCCAGCAGTTCTTTCTGCAGCGCCGGCAGGTAGTCCGGTTCGCTGCGTTGGCCGCGCTCGTGCGCCACGATGATCTGTAGACGCTCTTTCGCTACCGACGCGCTGGTCTGTTTTTGTCTGCCACGAAAGAAGTCAAAAAGGTTCATGGTTTACTTGCCTCCAAACAGGCGCGCGAAGAATCCTTGCTTCGGCACTTCGATGAACCGCAGGGGCTTCTCTTTGCCCAGCAGACGGTCGACGGTGTCGCTGTAGGCCTGGCCGGCATCGCTCTGGTCGTCGAGGATGACCGGGATACCCTGGTTGGAAGCCTTCAGCACGGCCTGGGACTCGGGGATCACGCCCTTGAGCTTGATCGCCAGGATTTCTTCGACGTCGGCGATGCTCAGCATTTCGCCCTTTTCCACGCGCTCGGGGTGGTAGCGGGTGATCAGCAGGTGTTCCTTGATCGGCTCTTCGCCGTTTTCGGAGCGGCGCGACTTGCTCGACAGGATGCCCAGCATGCGGTCGGAGTCACGTACCGAGGACACTTCCGGGTTGGTGACCACGATGGCTTCGTCGGCGAAGTACATGGCCAGGTGCGCGCCTTTCTCGATACCGGCTGGCGAGTCGCAGATGACGAAGTCGAAGTCTTTCTTCAGCTCCATCAGCACCTTTTCAACGCCTTCCTGGGTCAGCGCGTCTTTGTCACGGGTCTGGCTGGCGGCCAGCACGTACAGGTTCTCGAGGCGCTTGTCCTTGATCAGGGCCTGTTGCAGGTTGGCTTCGCCGTTGACCACGTTGACGAAGTCGTACACCACGCGGCGTTCGCAGCCCATGATCAGGTCGAGGTTACGCAGGCCCACGTCGAAGTCGACGATGACGGTCTTGTGGCCGCGCAGTGCGAGGCCGGTACCAATGGCGGCGCTGGTGGTGGTCTTGCCCACACCCCCCTTGCCGGAAGTAACCACGAGAATCTTGGCCAAGGTGTTTCACCCCTAAAATAGTCGGGACACGGGTCCCTGCAAATAACTGAAATAGCTTAAATAACGGCAACGGTAAAAAAGTTGCTCTAAAAATGCTGGCAAGTATCCGTTAAAGACGGGTGATGTTCAACACGTCACCAGACAGGCTGACTTGCACGCCGGTGCCCCACAGCGGGTCGCGGCGCAGGTCTTCGCAGACCTTGTACTGGCCGGCGATGGAGACCATTTCGGCGGTCATCTGCTGGCAGAAGATACGCGCCTTGGTGTTACCTTTGATGCCGGCCAGGGCACGGCCGCGCATGGCGCCGTACACATGGATGTTGCCATCGGCCAGAAGTTCCGCACCCGGGCTGACCGAAGCGGTAACGATCAGGTCGCCACCTTGGGCGTAGATCTGCTGGCCGCCGCGTACCGGCGAGGTGATGATGCGGGTCGGGCGCACTTCGGGTTCCGGGGCCGGTGGTGGTGCCGGGGCCGGCTCGGGCTTCCTGACCACCTCGGGCTCGGGCTCCAGTGGCCGCTCGCGGGCGCCGGAAGGTGGCAGTACCGGCAGGTCGATGGCGATGGCGGCAGCGATGTCCTCGATGCGATTGGCGCGGATGGCCAGGGTACGCAGGCCGTGGTGGCGGCAGATCCGCATCAAGCCGGGCAGGTCAATTGCCCCTTCGTCGGCTGGCAGTTTGTCCAGCGCCAGCACCAGCGGCGTATTGCTGAAGAAGTTCGGTGCCTGGGCGACTTTGGCCGCCAGCTGGCGGTCGAGGGCTTCAAGGTCATTGCGCGCCAGTTCCAGTACGGTAATGGCGAGCATGCTGCCCTTGAGCTGGAACACGGAGGCGGTGTCGGGTGTGTGGTTTGGGCTCATGGTCTGCATAGACGGCTTGTTGCGAAAAAAGTGCCCTGACTTATAACGAGAACACCGGTTGCCCGCAACATGCACTGATCCGTTGTAGAATGCGCGGCCTTTGTCTTTCCGGATGCTTCAATGGAACGCCCGCGTTTTCGTCCCTATTACCTTCACCCCAAGTTCTGGGGCCTGTGGCTGGGCCTGGGCCTGCTGTGGCTGGTGGTCCAGTTGCCGTACCGGGTGCTGTTGAAAATCGGTGCCGGGTTGGGTGCCGTGATGTATCACTTTGCCGGTGAGCGTCGGCGCATTGCCGCACGCAACCTGGAGCTGTGTTTCCCGGAGCTGTCGGTCGACGAACGGCAGCGTTTGCTCAAGGCCAATTTTGCGTCCACCGGTATCGCCTTCTTCGAAATGGCCATGAGCTGGTGGTGGCCCAAGGCCAGGCTGGCGCGCCTGGCCCATGTCGAAGGGCTGGAGCATCTGCAGGCTGCCCAACAGGCAGGGCAGGGCGCCATCCTGATGGCGGTGCACTTCACCACGCTGGAAATCGGCGCGGCGCTGCTGGGCCAGCAGCACACCATCGACGGTATGTACCGCGAGCATGGCAATGCGTTGTTCGACTTCATCCAGCGCAGTGGGCGTGAGCGGCATAACCTCGACTCGCTGGCGGTGGAGCGCGAAGACGTGCGCGGCATGCTCAAGCTGCTGCGTTCGGGGCGTGCGATCTGGTACGCACCGGACCAGGACTACGGCGCCAAGCAGAGCATTTTCGTGCCGCTGTTCGGTATCCCGGCAGCGACGGTAACCGCCACTACCAAGTTTGCCCGGCTGGGCAAGGCGCAGGTGATCCCGTTCACCCAGAAGCGCCTGGAGGATGGCAGCGGCTATCGTCTGGTGATCCACCCGCCGCTGCAAGACTTCCCGGGGGAGAGTGAAGAGGCTGATTGCCTGCGCATCAACCAGTGGGTTGAAAGTGTGTTGCGCGAGTGCCCTGAGCAATACTTGTGGGCGCACCGCCGGTTCAAGTCGCGGCCTGAGGGTGCACCGCGGCTGTATGACAAGAAAAAGCGCTGAAAGCAGCTGAACCAGGAAGGATGCCATGGCCCCACCTCCGGTAACCGGTCTTATCCTTTCTGGCGGTGGCGCCCGCGCCGCCTATCAGGTCGGCGTACTGGCCGGCATCGCCGAGCTGCTGCCCGCCGGGGCGCACAACCCCTTTCCGGTCATTGTCGGCACGTCTGCCGGGGCCATCAACGCGGTCACCCTGGCCAGCGGTGCCACCCATTTCAACGAGGCCGTGCAACGGCTTACCACCTTCTGGCAGAACTTTCGCAGCCACCTGGTCATCCGCAGCGACTGGCCCGGCGTGGTGCGCCAGGCCAGTCGCTTCGTTGGCCACAACCTGTTAGGTATTGGTGGCCCGGCACCCGTGGCATTGCTGGACAGCAGTCCATTGCGAGGCTTGCTGGAGGCACACCTGAACCTGGACGGCATCGGCCATTCCCTGGCCGCCGAGCAGTTGCGCGCCGTGGCAATCACGGCCTTTGGCTACGAGTCTGGCCAGGCGGTGACCTTCTACCAGGGTCGTGGCAGCATCGAGGCCTGGCTGCGCCATCGCCGCATCGGCGTACCCACGCCGCTGACCATCGACCACCTGCTGGCCAGTGCGGCAATTCCGCTGCTGTTCGCCCCGGTGCAACTGGGCGACGAGTATTACGGCGACGGCGCAGTACGCCAGTCGGCGCCCATCAGCCCGGCCTTGCACCTGGGCGCCAGCCGGGTGCTGGTGGTCGGGGTCAGCGGCAACCCGCAGCGGCCAGCGCCGCCGTTGCCGACCCAGCGTGTGTTCAGCGGGCAGCAGCCGAGCCTGGCACAGATTGGCGGGCACATGCTCAACAGCACGTTCATTGACAGCCTGGAAGACGATATCGAACTGCTGCAGCGGCTCAACCACCTGAGCCGGCTGTTGCCGGCGCACCTGGACGCCCGTCGCCTGGGGCTGGCGCCGATCGACGTACTGGTGGTGGCGCCCAGCCAGCCGCTGGACGAGATCGCTGCGCGGCATCGGCGTGAGTTGCCGGCAGCGTTGCGCGTGTTCCTGCGGGGGCCGGGGGCGACGCGGACCAGTGGGGCGGGGGTAATGAGCTATTTGCTGTTCGAGGCGAGTTATTGCAGTGAGCTGATCGAACTGGGGCGGCGGGATGCCTTGGCGAAGAAGCGGGAGCTGTGTCAGTTCCTGGGGATTTGATGTTGCCTGTGCCGGCCTCTTCGCGGGTAAACCCGCTCCTACAACGATTTGGGCTATGCCACAGATCAGTGTAGGAGCGGGTTTACCCGCGAAGAGGCCAGGCCTGCTTACTCGGCTATCTGCAACTTGCGCGCCTGGGTATACACATACCGCACCTTTTCATACTCGAACGGCGAGTTCAGCTGCCCATAGCGGAATTTGGTGGTGTAGCGCTTGTCCACCACCTGCAAGGCAAAGATTTCCGGGTGGTCGGTGCTGGCTTCGGCCACGTTCAGGTAGTTGATGGCCTGCTCGCCCGCATAGTCGACCACCAGCCCGGTGGTATCGCGCAGGTTCGATGGCCCCAGCACAGGCAGCATCAGGTACGGCCCGTCCGGTACGCCGTAGAAGCCCAGGGTCTGGCCAAAGTCTTCGCTCTGACGCGGCAGGCCCATGCTGGTCGCCGGGTCCCATAGCCCACCCACACCGATGATGGTGTTGAACATCAGCCGCGCCGTGATCTCCGCCGAACGCTTGGCTTTCAGCTGCAGCACGCTGTTGAACAGGTTCGGCACATCGCCGATGTTGTTGAAGAAATTGCTCACCCCGGTACGCACGAAGCGCGGGGTGACGTACTGGTAGCCACTCACCAGCGGCAGCAGCACCCATTGGTCCAGGCGGTAGTTGAAGTGGTAGATGCGCCGGTTGATCGACTCCAGCGGGTCGTACACGTTCAGCGCCTCCAGGGTAGAGCGCTCGAACTCGCGCTGGTCCAGACCGGGGTTGAATTTCAACTCGCGCAGCGGGTCGAGAAAGCCGTCTGCTTCGGGCGCCAGCGGTGCGGCAGTCACCTGAGGGTCGGCTTCGACCACGCTGGCCCGTGGGGCGGTTTCGGCGGCCAGCGCGTGGCCGGCGGCAAGCAGGGCAGTGGCGAAGAGGAGTTTGTTAACCACGGAAGAACTCCAGCATGGCGTCACTGTTGACGCGGTAATTGAGGTTGCCGCAATGGCCGCCATGGGGGTAAAGGGTCAGCCGGTCACCGAACACCTTGCGCAGGAAGCCGATATCGCCGGGGCCAAGGATGACGTCGTCAGCGTTGTGCATCACGGCAATCTTGTCGCTGCTGCGCAGGTAGTCTTCCAGGGCATACAGGCTCACCTGGTTGACCAGTTGCAGGATGCTGTTGCCGTCGGTGCGGGCGCGCCACATGGGGATCACCTGCTCGGTCATGTAGCAGTCGAAGTCGCACTGCAGGGCACGTTTGAAGAACGGCGTGAGGCTACTGCCCTCGGTGATCGGGAACTTCGGCGGAATGATCAGGCCACGGCGGTTGATCAGGTCGGAGGTAAAGGCAATGTCGGCCGCCGAGAAGCGGAACGAGGTGCCGATCAGCATGGCCATCTGTTCGTTGGACAAGTGCTGGCGCGACTGCTGGAAGTCGTACAGCAGGGCGTCATTGAGGTCGATGTAGCCCTTGTCCTGGAAGTAGCGCGTGAGCTTTTGCAACATCAGCTCGTAGAAGGTGGTGCTGCGGTCGATGCCCTTGACCTGGGTTTGCACCAGCTTGTCCAGGTTGTTGATCGAGGTGTACAGGTTGACCGGCGGGTTCAGCAGCAGCACGCGCTTGAAGTTGAAGCTGCGGCGGGTTTCGTCCAGGTGGCTGACGAAGGCGGCATCCAGTGCACCCAGGCTGTAGCCGGTGAGGTAGAAGTCACTGACTGGCAGGCGCGGGTGCTGGGCGCGCACGGCCTGCATCACCCGGTACATGTCTTCGGCGTCATCCTTGCTGACACCGGGGGTGGCAAAGCGCGAAGCGGCGCTCATGAAGTCGTAGCTGGTGGGCGACGACAATTGCACTACGTGGAAACCGGCCTGGTAGAACAGCTTTTTCAGGTATTCGTTGATGCTGCTGGTGTACGGTGCGCCGGTACCCGCAATGATGAAGATCAGCGGCGCCTCGCGGTCCTGGCGGGCCAGGCGGTACTTGAGTTTTTTCACTGCCCAGAAGTTGTCGGGCAGGGTGAACTCACGCTCCGGGCGCAGGTTGAGGCTGTAGTCGGACTGGGTGATTTCGTCGTCGCTGGGCAGGGTAGGGCGCTGGTCCGGCGGCGTGGTGGCGATGGTGGCCTCGAACGGGTTGGTCAAGGGGTAGCCATAGCTCGCGGCGTCGATGTCCCGCGCCGAAGCGGCCACAGCCATGAGCAGGCTGCCGAGCAGGGCAGCGAGGCGCAAAGATCGAAGCATGTAGTCCCCCAAAAGAACGCAAGGTCGAGCGGTGTGCAGGCTAGGACCACATCAACGCGGGCAAAGTTGCCTGGCGCGGTGGCCTTTGGTGTGCTGGTTATCTGCAACATAGCTGCAGGGTTGTGATTTTGCCTTACATCGGGGCATAAGCGATCATGGATGCTTTCGATTACCGCTATTGGAGAATGGGATGTCTCGTACGCTGCCGGCTGCGCTGCTTGTGCTGTTTCTGGGGCTGTGGCTTGCGGCCAGTTATGGCGTGCGTTACGGCTTGATGGAGGACGGGCAGTGGGTGGGGTTGTGCACGACACCCGCGGCGTACTGGCAGTGCGAGGTGCGGTCGTTGTTGGGGTTGGGCATTCACCATCAGGTGATGGCCTGGTCCGGGCTGGGCCTTGCGCTGTTGGCGCAGGTGGTGACCGGCCGCACCGGCTGGTGGCTGGCGGTGCTGGCCCTGGTCTTTGCGGTGCCCGCGCTGGTGCTGTATACCGCCAGCATTGCGGTGTTTGCGCTGGTACTGGCGGGGTTGCGGTTGGTCAGGTAACCGCAGGGGGGCTGACAGGCGCATGCCTTGGTTGTTGTGGTGTGGCGCAAATCGAGCGCCGCCCGCGCGGCGCATCGCGAGCAAGCTCGCTCCTACATTTGTTTCGGGCCAGTTATTCCTATGGGTTTTGCGCGCGAAAGCCTTGGCGCATGGCTCGATATTGCGTCGTACAAACAAGGCGGTCGCGCGCGTTGGCGCAGGCGATACTGGCCCGAAACAAATGTAGGAGCGAGCTTGCTCGCGATGCGCCGCGCGGGCGGCGCTCGATTTCCCATCCACCATAGCAATCAAGCCTGGCGCAACCTCAAGCTCCGGCACAAGGCCGCCGTCATCAGCACACTCACCACCGCCCAGCCCCCGGCCTGCTGGTTGTGGAGCCCTTCCACAAACAACTGTGGCGCCACGCCGGCCCCGACAATGAACGCCAGCAGCGCCACCTCGGCCCGCCGCGCCCGTACCGGCCACAGCACATAGACCAGCGTCGGCAACGCCAGCGCCGCGCTGGGGAAGCTGCGGTAGCGAGGGTCGAACACCATCGCCAGCATGCTCACCGCTGCGGCAAAGCCCGCCGCCAGCAACAGCCAGCCTGCCCGTGCCTGCAGCCAGGCGAACAACCGCTCGCGCCAGCCGGCCCGCTGCGCCAGGGCCAGCAGCGCGTGGGCCAGCACCAGCAGGTTCAACCCGGCCAGCGCCACCGCCCATACCCACTCCCCGGCAAAGCGCGCATGGGTGCGCATCAGCTCACCCCACAACCCCAGGCAACCCGCCCCGAACGCCGCCAGCAATGGCAGCAGCAAGGCTGCCTGAACCGTTGCGGGGCGCCCGGCGAGTAACAGCATGGCCAGCATCAACAATGCACTGGCCAGCAACCACTGCGGCCAGTAATGCAGGTTGCTCACCGGCCCCTCCAGCACGCCCTTGTCTTGCCGGTTGGCATCGTAAAGCCCCCAGTAACCGCCGACGGCCCCCTCGTTGGCACGTTTCCAGGGTTGGTCGAATGCTTCGATCAGGTTGTAGCGCCAGCCGTTGCTCTCAGCCATGGCCACAAAGCCGCGAATGAAACGCGCCTCGTTGACCCGGCTGGGCACTGCGGTCTCGCGCTGGCGGCCTTCGCTGGGCCAGCCGGTTTCGCCAATCAGGATGTCTTTGGGTGCGAAGCGTGTGCCGAACACCCTGCGCACATCGGCCACATGGGCCAAGGCTTCGTCGATACCGCGTGGGTCGTCTTCCCAGTAGGGCAGCAAGTGGATGGTCAGGAAGTCCACTGCCGGCGCCACCTGCGGGTGCTGCAGCCAGAACTCCCACACATCCGCGTAGGTCACCGGCACCTTCACCTGGCTTTTCACACGGGCGATCAGCTTGGCCAGGTGTGCGCCGGTCACCTCTTTGCGCAGCAAGGTTTCGTTGCCGACGATCACCGCGCTGACCACATCCGGGTTGGCGTTGGCGGTGGCAATCAGCAGGTCGATTTCCCTGTCGGTATCGGCCGGGTGGGCGTTGACCCAGGCCCCCAGCATCACTTTCAGGCCATGTTTGCGCGCCAGCGCGGGGATTGCCTCAAGACCGGTCATGGAATAGGTACGGATGCACTGGAATCGCTCAGCCAGCAACGCAAGGTCGGCGTCCATCCGCGCCGGGCGCAGGCGAAACGGCTGGTCGTAGGGCGATTGGTCCTTGTCGAACGGCGTGTAGGAGGCGCACTGCAACTTGTGCGTCGGGCTAGCCGCATCCGGCAGGTGCACCGGCTTGCCAAGCCCGTACCAGAGCCCTGCAAGCCCCAGCAGGGCCAACAGGCAGGCAAGCAGGTACAACGGCAACAGCAGGCGGGCAGAGCTGGGCATCGGGCGGTCCATCGTCAGGCGCAAAAGGGTAGATAGTAGCCCGGCGCCAAAGCTTTGGCATGCAAGGATCGCGCAGGCCGGCGTAAGCCGATGGCGCTAATGGCACAGTGCTGTCGCATATGGGGCGGCTACAGGTCGCAGCTGGATCAGGTCGCCCTGTGTTGCAGGCAGATGATGCAATCTCCTAGACCTGACGAGGGGATGCTTTGATGGCTGCTATGAAAAGAATGCGACGTTTCCTGGGTGTGGGCACCGCCCTGGTAATGGCCATGAGCGCTGCACAGGCAATGGCCAAAGAAGTAAGCATCGGTTACGTGGATGGGTGGGCCGACAGTGTGGCCACCACCAACGTGGCTGCAGAAGTGATCAAGCAGAAACTCGGCTACGACGTGAAGTTGCAGGCCGTGGCCACGGGCATCATGTGGCAGGGTGTGGCAACCGGCAAGCTCGATGCCATGTTGTCGGCCTGGTTGCCCGTCACCCATGGCGAGTACTGGACCAAGAACAAGGACAACGTGGTCGACTACGGCCCCAACTTCAAGGACGCCAAGATCGGCCTGATCGTGCCCGAGTACGTCAAGGCGGTGAGCATCGCCGACCTCAAGACCGACAGCAGCTTCAAGCAGAAGATTGTCGGCATCGACGCCGGCTCCGGCGTGATGCTCAAGACCGACCAGGCCATCAAGGACTACGACCTGACTGGCTACAAGCTGCAGGCAAGCTCCGGTGCGGCCATGACCGCAGAGCTGGGCCGTGCCTATGCCAAGCAGCAGTCGATTGCGGTCACTGGCTGGGTACCGCACTGGATGTTCGCCAAGTGGAAGCTGAAGTTCCTCGAAGACCCGAAAGGCGTGTATGGCGCGGCGGAAACCGTGAACAGCATCGGCAGCAAGGAACTGGCGACCAAGGCGCCGGAAGTGGCGGAGTTCCTGAAGAAGTTCAACTGGCAGTCCAAAGACGAGATTGGCGAGGTGATGCTGGCGATTCAGGAAGGGGCCAAGCCTGAAGCGGCGGCCAAGGATTGGGTGGCCAAGCACCCTGATCGTGTGAAGGAGTGGACTGGCAAGTAAATGCGCTTGGCGTTGTACTTTCAGCGCCTATGAGATCGAGCGCCGCCCGCGCGGCGCATCGCGAGCAAGCTCGCTCCTACGTTTGTTTTCGGCCAGTAACGCCTGTGGCAGGCGCGCGCGACCGCTTGGTTTGTACGACGTAATGTCCAGCCATGCGCCACGGCGTTCGCGCGCAAATCCCACAGGCATAATTGGCCCGAAACAAATGTAGGAGCGAGCTTGCTCGCGATGCGCCGCGCGGGCGGCGCTCGATTTTCGCCCAACTGCACAACCCAAGGCATGCACCTTTCAGCCCTGACCCATTCCACTCTTTGTTACGCAATCGGTAAAACACCGTTGCATCTAAGACTAAGGTCGTCTGGTTGCCGTCCAACAGCCGCATAAAGTAAGGGCGTGGGTTTCATCCCCTACCTGTGCTGCTAGGACAAAAACAATGAACGACAGCATTTACCTCTCGATACAAAACAGCCCCCGCTTCAAGGAGCTGGTCACCAAACGCGAACGGTTCGCCTGGATTCTCTCGGCGATCATGCTCGGCCTGTACTGCGCCTTCATCCTCCTGATTGCCTACGGTCCTCAAGTACTGGGCGCCAAGCTCAGCCCTGAGTCGTCGATTACCTGGGGTATTCCCCTGGGCGTCGGCCTGATCGTTTCGGCATTTGTCCTGACCGCCATCTACGTGCGCCGCGCCAACGGCGAATTCGATGAGCTGAACAAGGCCATCCTGAAGGAGGCGCAACAATGATTCGCCACGCCAAAACCCTGGCCGTACTGGCCTGCGGAGCCTTCGCACCCGCCGTGTGGGCTGCCGATGCCCTGACCGGCGAGGTGCAGAAACAACCGCTGAACGTTTCCGCCATCGCCATGTTCGTGGCCTTCGTCGCCTTCACCCTCGGCATCACCTACTGGGCTTCCAAGCGCAACAAGTCGGCGTCGGACTACTACGCTGCCGGCGGCAAGATCACCGGCTTCCAGAACGGCCTGGCAATCGCCGGCGACTACATGTCGGCCGCCTCGTTCCTGGGTATTTCCGCGCTGGTGTTCACCTCTGGCTACGATGGCCTGATCTACTCCATCGGCTTCCTCGTCGGCTGGCCGATCATCCTCTTCCTGATTGCCGAACGCCTGCGCAACCTGGGCAAATACACCTTCGCCGACGTGGCCTCGTACCGCCTCGGGCAGAAGGAAATCCGCACCCTGTCGGCGTCCGGTTCGCTGGTGGTGGTGGCGTTCTACCTGATCGCCCAGATGGTCGGTGCCGGCAAGCTGATCGAGCTGCTGTTCGGCCTGGACTACCACGTTGCGGTGATTCTGGTGGGTATCCTGATGTGCCTGTACGTGCTGTTCGGCGGCATGCTGGCCACCACCTGGGTACAGATCATCAAGGCCGTGCTGCTGCTGTCCGGTGCCAGCTTCATGGCGCTGATGGTGATGAAGCACGTGGGCTTCGACTTCAACACCTTGTTCTCCGAGGCCATCAAGGTACACGCCAAGGGCGAAGCGATCATGAGCCCGGGTGGCCTGGTCAAAGACCCGATCTCGGCGTTCTCGCTGGGCCTGGCGCTGATGTTCGGTACCGCAGGCCTGCCGCACATCCTGATGCGCTTCTTCACCGTCAGTGACGCCAAGGAAGCGCGCAAGAGCGTGCTGTACGCCACCGGCTTCATCGGCTACTTCTACATCCTCACCTTCATCATCGGCTTTGGCGCCATCCTGCTGGTCAGCACCAACCCGGACTTCAAGGACGCCGCTGGCGCCCTGCTGGGTGGTAACAACATGGCGGCGGTGCACCTGGCCAATGCCGTGGGTGGCAGCGTGTTCCTGGGCTTCATCTCGGCGGTCGCCTTCGCCACCATCCTGGCGGTGGTTGCCGGCCTGACCCTGGCCGGTGCCTCGGCGGTGTCCCACGACCTGTACGCCAGCGTATGGCGCAAGGGCAAGGCCAACGACAAGGACGAGATCCGCGTATCGAAGATCACCACCGTCGCCCTGGGCGTACTGGCGATCGGCCTGGGTATCCTGTTCGAGAAGCAGAACATCGCCTTCATGGTGGGCCTGGCCTTCTCCATCGCGGCCAGCTGCAACTTCCCGGTGCTGCTGCTTTCGATGTACTGGAAAAAGCTGACCACCCGCGGCGCGATGATTGGTGGCTGGCTGGGCCTGGTAAGTGCGGTGACGCTGATGATCCTCGGCCCGACCATCTGGGTGCAGATCCTCGGCCACGAGAAGCCGATCTATCCGTACGAGTACCCGGCGCTGTTCTCGATGGCCATTGCCTTCGTCAGCATCTGGTTCTTCTCGGTCACTGACAAGTCCAAGGCGGCTGACGACGAACGTGCGCTGTTCTACCCGCAGTTCGTGCGTTCGCAGACTGGCTTGGGTGCCAGCGGGGCGGTATCCCACTGATCATGCACTGACGCTTTGGCACAACGCCCCGCTTGCCGGGGCGTTTTGCTGTCTGGTGTACATCCGACTACTTGTCTTTAGGAAATTTCAACAACTCGCTCAGATGGTTCTGATATTTACAGTGTGGGTAACTGCGGATACTCCTGCCTGTCAACGGCGCTTAGCCTGATTGACCCTCAATCAAAGCTTATGTCTACAGGTTCCCAGGAGATCTATTCGTGAAAGCCCTCATGCTGGCACTTCCCTTCGCTGCACTTGTCGCCGGCCCCGCCATGGCCGCCGACCCGATCGACAAACAGGTACTGATTACCGCCACCGTTCCCACCGCCAACTTCTATGTTGATCCGGTTGGTGGCAACTGGATGAACGACCCGCAAGACATGGCCTGGAACGCGTTTCAAGGCAGCCTGACGCCAATTCGCAAGCAGCTGCAAGCCAAGAGCACCGTTGGCCCCATCACTGCCCACCTGCTGTCGCCAGCGGTGGTGACCAGTGGCGTGGACGCTATCGGCCTGGACGTCAAGATCAGTGACACCGTGCTGACCACCAGCCCTACCGAGATCCTCACCGCAGCACAAGCCGCCCCTGGCGTAACCGTCGACTTCGAGGTTGCCGCGCAAGAACCGGCGGGTGGCTACAAGCCAGGCAATTACCAAGGTCTGGTCAGCATGATGTTCGAAACCGCCGTGCCTTGATCAGGCTGCAAGCCTTCCTTTTCATCCTTTGGTGTCCACCTTTACCTCCAGGCAAGGCCTGGGGGTGAGGGCGGGTATTGCTTGCAGGCACGGTTATGGCTTTTTCTGCATCTACAAATACGTTGCTGCTCGCAGCCAGTCTGGTGGCGCTACCGGCTGCTGCCGACCTTGCAGCCAACTCCATGGACGTTGTCAGCCAGACTCAGGGCCTGCCGCGTGAATTCGAAGCGCATTTTTTCGATGTGCCGCTGGCGGTGCGGGTGGATCTCGATGGCCGCTACCTTGGCGACGCAATGGTCGTGCTCAGCCGCGACGGGCGTGTGCAATTGCTGGAGTTCACTGATACCTACGACAGCCGGGAACCGGCACAGTTGCGCGCGCGTTGGCAAGAGCGGCTGGCCGCCGGCCGGTCACTGGGGCAGTGCACCAACCACTGCCCTGACGGTTTGCAGGCCATTCACTACAGTCTGGTCAACTCGCAACTGTCCTTGCTCACCCGTAATGTCGAAGAGCAAGCAGGGCTGCAGCGTTATCATGCACTTCCCGAAGACGGCAGTACCGGTTTGTTGCTTCGCAACCAGCTCAACCTGGTGCGCGATGGTAGCGGTACCGCTGGCCGTTACGCCGTGCAGGGGCAGGGCAGCGTGGGAAACTGGACGACCCTGGCCGATGCGAATTTTGACCGTGGCAGCGATTATCAGGCCGGTACCCGACACCGGTTGGGCCAGTTTTATGCAGAGCGGTTGTTCGACGAGCACTTCTTCCGCCTGGGTTACTTCACCCCCAGCGCCCAAGGGCTGACGCGTCAGCCGCGCTTGCTCGGCAGCAGCCCGGACACCACGCTCGGCCTGATGTTCGGCAGCAGTGACAGCCTGCGGGTGGACAACGGCCTGCCCAGCGCCACCCCCATCTACGTCACCCCTAACCGGCCAGGTATCGTCGAGATCCTGCGCAATGGTGTGCTGATCAACAGCCAGGCAGTGGAGCCAGGCTTGCAGGCACTGGACACCCGGGTTTTACCGGGGGGCATTTATGAGGTCGAGGTGCGCCTGATAGAAGACGGGCAAGAAACCTCGCGCAGCGAGTCGTTCGTCTACAAACCGAACAACTGGAGTAACCCGGACAGCCGATGGCGCTACAACCTGTATGCCGGGCAACAGACCAGCCTGCTGAGCAACTGGGACGACCCGTACAAGGACAGCCTGGGTGCTGGTGTGCTGGCCAACTACCTGCTGCACCCGCGGGCCGTGCTTGGCCTCTCGGCGCAGCACGTCGACGACGCGATGCAGTATGGCTCGTCGCTGGACTGGGATGTACTGGACCGGTTCAAGGTTTACGGCAGCGTGTTCAGTACCGACGGTAAAGGCAACGGCTACGACCTGCAGGTCATCAGTAACCAGGCACTTGGCTCGTTGGTGCTCGGCCATGGCCGAACCTGGATCGACACCGCTGAATCGACGGGTTCCGGGCAGGTGGGGCAGGTCACCCAGAGTTCATTGTCCTGGTCGCAGCGGATGAATAGAAAAAGCACGGCAACCCTACGCTTGTCGCATAACTCAGGCGCTGTCGACGGCCTTGGCATCGACCTCGGCTGGAACTACTACGGCAAACTCGGCGGATCAGACGCCAACTGGCGCCTGTCGCTGTTCGATCGCCCCGCCAGCCGCAGCACGGGCGACGCGCGCAACCGAGGGGTCAACCTGAGCCTGAGCATGAGCCTGAGCCTGGGAGGGCCCGGTCAGCGTGTGGCTGCCAGCCTGGGTAGCCGCACTGCGCGTGACGGTGGCCGCGACCAGAATGCCTCGTTGAAATATCAGCAAGATGTTGACATGGGGGCGATTCGTAGCTTAGGAGCCACTGTCAATGTTGACCACTATGGTGTGGGTGTTGGCGGTGACACGCAGTTCAGTAATGAAGCCCTTTTTGGTGATGCTTACGCGCAAACGTCTTCTTACAACGGTGAGTTGAGCGGCGGCCTCAACCTGCAGAGTACCTTGGCCGTTGGAGGGGGCAAGGTAGCCATGAGTGGCCAATACCTACCCCATGACGCCGGCCTGGTCATCGATGTGTCGAGTGACATTGAGCACCTGAAACTACGCGCCGACGATGTGCTCGGCATGAGCGCCACCCTGCATCCCGGACGCAACGTCATCCCGGTGACAGCCCTGCGTTCTGGCAGCGTGCAGTTCGATTTTGCCGACGCCGAGGACCCGGCTGCGGTCATCCAGCCCGCCAGCCTGGACTATCACCTCAACCGAGGCGGTGTCGAATACCGGCAGTTGAGCGTGATGCGCACCGTCACGGTGCTCGGGCGACTGCTTGACGCGCAGGGCCGTCCCCTGCGGGGTGCGCTGGTCATCAACCATGCGAGCCGGAGCGTCACCGAGGACAGTGGATTCTTCAGTGTGGAAATGAGCGAGTCGACACCCACCCTTGAGATTCGGCGTGACGGAAAAGTCGCCTGCCTATTGACGTTGGACCCTCAGCAGCTGGAGCGCGAGGCAAGTGTCTTGTTGGCCGGTGATCAAATGTGCCCGGCGCTGGAGGTGGTGGAAGAGTCCAGTGATGGGGTGAGGAGTAACACATGATGAACCATCTGAATCGTAAGCGGATTTGCTGTTTTCCCATCCTGCTGCTGTTGGCCTGGCTGCCGTATGTCAATGCGGCGCAAGTGGACATCAGCGCACGCTACCGTGGGCAGACAGATGGGCATTTCGAGAACACCACACCACTGCCGGCCTTTTGTCGTAACTGGCCGGGCATCTGCGAAAACATGGACGCAGTAGCGGTTCCGCTTACCTTCAACAAAACAGTGATCAATCAGGCGCCCAATCCTCGTGATCTTTTCCTGATCAAGCTGCCTGGGCAGCGCAGAGTGACGCTGATACACGAGTCTACGGGGGACAGCTATGACGCAAACTTCGAGTTCATTGCCGTCAGCCAGCAGACCAAGTCCCATCACCAAACTGTCAACCCTATGGGTGTCAACATTCAGGGTGGATGCAGCTTCATCGACGGTGAAATTGAGTCAGCTGATTACCCCGAAAGCTATTTTGTCTGGTCCGTTACCAATCCGATTAACCCGCCTGCCTGTTACGATCGTAGCAATTGGGGGAGTCAGGTCGGGGAGCGCGGCGACTTGGACGTTTATGGAATGGCGGTTGGTTATCGCCTTTATCTACCGCCAGCGCAGCGTATGACCCAAGGCATTTACCGGGGCAGCGTGCAATACCATGTCGGCCCCGGTGCTGACTTCGATTTTGGTGATAGTGCTAGCAACCTGAGCAGCAACGTGGTCAACGTCGACTTTGAAGTCGATGTACAACATGCCTTCAACCTCGAGTTTCCGGCCAACTCCAACATTGCCGTTCTAGAGCCGCCAGGGGGCTGGGGGGCGTGGTTAGGTGGCCGGGGAGCCCCGTCTCGGCTGTACCGTGACTTGCCGATGCGCATCTGGTCGACCGGGCCGTTCAAGGTCTATAAACGTTGCCAGTACGACCTTGGCGATGGCTGCGCAATTCGGACGCCGAAAGGGGACCAGGTGCCGGTGACGGTTGCCCTGAGCCTGCCTGGCGGGATTGTGCACGGCGGTGCGCCCGTCAGCAGGCTGGCTTTGCCCAGCGGTGAGTCTGCCGCGCTGCGTTTCGAACACCTGACAGTGGTCAGTAACCGCCGTGGCCATTTGCATTTCGATGTGGCGGGCAGCGATGTGCAGAAGATGTTGACCAACCCTGGTACGCAGTATGCCGGCGAGGTCACTGTAGTGTTCGACGCAGAGCTTTGATGCCTGCCTTCCATCGTCAGAAATGGCGCCTGGCCGGTGGCCCTGACCATTCACTTTCAACGATTGGCACAGGTTATCAATGCACTGTGCAAGATAGGAGGCTGAACATGCAAACCTGGATTCACTGCCTGGCACTGGTAATGTGCCTGGCATCGTGGCCGTTGCAAGCGGCACCAGAGCTCAACGTCGGTGGGCTCTATGATTACTTGGCGGGTGATCGCAGTACGTTGCTCAAGCGGGTTCGCAACGGCGGTGAGAGCACGGCTTTTGTAAAGGTGAGCGTCGCCGAACTGGTGTATGACGAGAAGGGGAAGGGACGGGAAATCGACCTGGACGGCCTGCCAATGGACCAGCGCGGCCTGGTTGTCAGCCCGGCACGCCTGATCGTGCCCGCCCGAGGTATGCAGGCGGTGCGCTTGTTGTACCGCGGTGAGCGTGACAAGGAACGTTACTTCCGCCTGCGTTTCATTCCGGTATTACCCGAAACCGGCGATGGTTTTGCCGTGAACGAACAGGAAGCGGAGGCTTACCGCGACAGCCTCAAGGCGGGCGTTAACCTGCTAGCGGGTTACGGCACGCTGCTGTTTGTGCACCCGGCCAACACCCGCTACCAGACCCCGGTCACCCGCAAGGCCGGTGCATTGACCGTGAGTAACCAGGGCAATGCTACCGTAGTGCTTGACCATTTCCGTCAGTGCCAGACTCACGACCAGGTGTGTGAACCGGCTACCAAGCACCACTTGCTGCCCGGGCGTACCCGGGAGTTCGAGGGGCAGGCCAACAATGTGCATCAGTTCGAGCTGCATGAGGGTGCCGAGCGCAAAGTCATGGCGCTCGAAGGATGACTTGCACGCACACAGCCCTGGTGGTCGATGACCACCCCTTCATCCGCGCTACCGTCTGCATGCTGTTGCGCCAGCAGCGTGTGCAGGTGGTTGGCCAGGCGGACAATGGCATAGACGCCGTGCGCCTGGTGCGCGAACTGGTGCCGGACCTGGTGATTCTCGACATTGCGATGCCAGGCCTGGACGGGTTGGAAGTGATCGCCCGGATCAAGGCCTGCGGTCTTTCGAGCAAAGTCGTGGTGCTGACTTCGCAACTGGCCGAGGCGTATTCACTGCGTTGCCTGCAGGCCGGTGCCGCAGGTTATGTGGCCAAGACCGATGACCTGGACGAACTGGGCAAGGCCGTCGCAGCCGTGTTGTCGGGCTTCACCTACTACCCCGAAGTTGCGATGAGCTCGGTGTGCAGGCACGACCTGCGCACCAGCGAAGCCCAGTGCATTGCCAGCCTCACCGACCGCGAATTGACCGTGCTGCTGTACCTGGCCCGTGGCTATGGCAACAAGGCTATCGGTGAAGCCATGCTGTTGAGCAACAAGACCATCAGCACCTACAAAACGCGCCTGCTGGAAAAGCTCAGGCTCACTTCGGTCGTTGACCTGGCGGATTTCGCACGCCGTAATCAACTGATCTGAACGTGCTTTTGCGTGACGCTGAAGCCATGTCGTTGGCGTTGATCCATGTCGTTGCGTGTACTGGTGGTAGATGATGCGCCAATCAACCGCTTGTTGCTGTCACAACAGCTCGATCATCTCGGGCATCAGGTTCAACTGGCCGAAGACGGCGCACAGGCGCTACGCCTGTGGCTGGGTGGTCATTTTGATGGGGTGATCACTGACTGCAACATGCCCCGGCTCGATGGGTATGCCCTGGCGCGCGCCATCCGTGAGCACGAGCGGCGCAGTGGCCGGCCACAGTGCCGGGTTGTCGGCATGACAGCTACGGTTACAGCCGCTGTTTGGGCGCGTTGCCGGGCAGCTGGGATGGATGACTGCCTATTGAAGCCGCTGAGCCTGAAGCGCCTGGTGCAAACGTTGGCCCCGATCAGCCCAGCAGTGCTCGACATTGAACATGTGCAGCGCCTTGTGGGTTACGACAAGGCAGCATTGCACGCGTTACTGGAAGCGTTGCGCACCAGCAACGTTCAAGACCTTCAGCAGCTGAGCAAGTTACAGGAGAACGTTGAAGCCTTGGGCGTGCTCGCCCATCGCATCAAAGGGGCTGCACGCATCGCCCGCGCCAGGGAGGTGGTTTACCAATGCGAGCGTCTGGAACGCCAATGTACCGACAACACGCTCGCACCCGTCGACCTGAAAAGGGACGTGGAGGCACTTCGCCAAGCGATGCTGTACCTCGAACGCCAGCTTGCCTCACACGCCCTGCGGTCAAATCATGCCGAGTAACAGGAGCACCAGCAGAATCACCAGTACCACGCCCACGATGCCCGAAGGGCCGTAGCCCCAGCTGCGCGAGTGTGGGAAGACCGGTAAGCCACCAATCAGCAGAAGGATCAGGATGATGATGAGAATCGTGGTCATGACGGAATCCTTGCATGGTTGAGGGTCAAGGGCCTCTGACTGCTGGCCTCTTGTAAGTAAGGACCGGCGCCGTGCGGGAAAGATTCCATTTGTGTGCAGCCAGGGGGCGGAACTGACCATGCAGTCATGCCCACCCATTCACTACCCTGATGAACCCTGCCTGCCCGCCTGGTCTTGATTAGACTCGCTGCACAACCACTTGGAACAAGGCCAGCCACCATGCAAAACCGCATCATGATCACCGGCGCCGGGTCCGGCCTCGGCCGCGAGATCGCCCTGCGCTGGGCGCGTGAGGGCTGGCGCCTGGCGCTGGCTGATGTCAATGAAACCGGCCTGCGCGAAACCCTGGCGCTGGCCCGCGAAGCAGGCGGCGATGGCTTCGTTCAGCGCTGTGACGTGCGTGACTATAGCCAGCTGACAGCCTTGGCCCAGGCCTGCACCGAGCAGTTCGGCGGTATCGACGTGATCGTCAACAATGCCGGTGTTGCCTCGGGCGGGTTCTTCGCCGAATTGTCGCTGGAAGACTGGGACTGGCAGATCGCGGTCAACCTGATGGGTGTGGTCAAGGGCTGCAAGGCCTTTTTGCCGCTACTGGAGCGCAGCAAGGGCCGCATCATCAACGTTGCCTCCATGGCCGCGCTGATGCAGGGGCCGGGCATGAGCAACTACAACGTGGCCAAGGCGGGTGTGTTGGCCCTGTCGGAAAGCCTGCTGGTGGAACTGCGCCAGCTGGAGGTGGCGGTGCATGTGGTGTGCCCGTCGTTCTTCCAGACCAACCTGCTGGACTCGTTCCGTGGGCCGAACCCGGCGATGAAGGCGCAGGTTGGCAAGTTGCTGGAGGGCTCGCCGATCAGCGCGGCGGACATTGCCGACTACATCCATCAACAGGTCGCCGCTGGCGAGTTTCTCATCCTGCCGCACGAGGCCGGGCGACAGGCCTGGCAACTGAAACGCCAGGCCCCTGAGCGCCTGTATGACGAAATGGCCGAAATGGCCGTGAAAATGCGCGCAAAAGCCCAATCGCGATGAATGGTCTGTAGGAGAAGTTACCCGGCAATGTAGGGCACTTCTGAATAGTGATGGAGCTATTGAGTAGCCGAATGCTTACGCGTCAGGCTCCGTTTTTCCCTTTCGCTGGAGGAACGGAACATGCTGGTCATTGGGCGCGAAGTCGGTGAGATCATCATGATTGGCGATGATATCCGCATCATGGTGGTGGACGCGCGAGACGGGGTGGTGCGCTTTGGCGTCGATGCCCCGCGTGAGGTGCCGGTGCATCGGGCAGAGGTGTACAAGCGCATCAAGGAGGAGGGGCAGTGCAAGCCCGGCCGGCCCAGTCGCAGGTTTGCCCGCGAAGGCGGCTGACCTGCTAGTCGAGCAATTCGCGGGGCACATCATGCCTGGCCAACAACTGGCACTGCTGGCTTTCAGGGTCGAACAGGATGAACGCCTGCCCCTTGGCCAATGCCTGGCGTACCCGCAGCACGCGGGTTTCCAGCGGGGTATCGTCGCCGTTGTCGGTGCCGTCGCGGGTGACGAAGTCTTCGATCAGGCGGGTCAGGGTTTCGGCTTGCAGTTGGTCGTAGGGGATCAGCATGGTAAGCGTTGTCTGAAGTAGGTGTGGGCATGCTACGCGAAACATCCGGCATTTTGGGGCTGCAATGCAGCCCCAGACCCCTCAGCCTTTATTGCCAACCAGGCTGTCCACCGCTGGCACCCGCGTGTCGCTCTCCATTTGCGCATCATGCTCCAGCTGGTGGCTGAAGCGCTCGAGCGAAGCATTGGCCGGCTGCGAATCGCTGGCGAACACCGGTGGGCTCAGCAGGTAAGCCGACAACAACCGGCTGAGTGCCGCCAGGCTGTCGATATGGGTGCGCTCGTAGCCATGGGTGGCATCGCAACCGAACGCCACCAGCGCGGTGCGAATATCGTGCCCTGCGGTCACCGCCGAATGAGCGTCGCTGAAGTAGTAGCGGAACAGGTCGCGTCGCACCGGCAGGTCGTGGTCGCCGGCCAGTTTCAGCAGGTGCCGGGACAGGTGGTAGTCGTAAGGCCCCGACGAATCCTGCATGGCCACGCTCACCGCATGTTCGCTGGACGCTTGGCCGGGCGCTACCGGGGCAATGTCGATGCCGACGAACTCGCTGACATCCCAGGGCAGGGCGCCCGCCGCTCCCGAGCCGGTTTCTTCGGTGATGGTGAACAGTGGGTGGCAGTCGATCAGTGGTTGCTGACCGCTTTCAACCACGGCTTTCAGTGCCGCCAGCAGCGCGGCCACGCCGGCCTTGTCGTCCAGGTGGCGGGCGCTGATGTGACCGCTTTCGGTGAACTCGGGCAATGGGTCGAAGGCCACGAAATCACCAATGCTCACGCCCAGCGCCTCGCAGTCGGCACGGGTGGCGCAATAGGCATCCAGGCGCACTTCCACATGGTCCCAGCTGACCGGCATCTGGTCGATGGCGGTGTTGAAGGCATGCCCGCTGGCCATCAGCGGCAGCACGCTGCCACGGTAGACGCCAGTATCGGTGAATACGCTGACGCGACTGCCTTCGGCGAAGCGGCTGGACCAGCAGCCCACCGGTGCCAGGGCCAGGCGGCCGTTGTCCTGCAGCTGGCGCACGCTGGCACCGATGGTGTCCAGGTGGGCGGATACGGCACGGTCGGGCGAGGTTTGCCGGCCCTTGAGCGTGGCGCGGATGGTGCCGCGCCGGGTCAGCTCGAAGGGGATGCCCAGCTCGTCCAGGCGTTCGGCCACGTAGCGCACGATGGTGTCGGTGAAACCGGTGGGGCTGGGGATGGCGAGCATTTCCAGCAGCACGCGTTTGAGGTAGTCGAGATCGGGTTCGGGATGTCGGTCGGACATATTCAGGCCTCCGGTCGGGTTGATATACCAGGCTGTAGCGCGGTCTTTGTAGGAGCGGCCTTGTGTCGCGAAAGGGGTGCGAAGCGCCCCCAGGATTTCAGCTTCGCTGCTTAGATTGCTGGGGCCGCTTTGCGGCCCTTTCGCGACACAAGGCCGCTCCTACAAAAAGCCGAGCGGCTGTCAGGCCAAAGGCCGGCTATGCGGAAACAGCAAATCGATAAAACGCTCGGCTGTGGGCTGCGGTTCATGGTTGGCCAGCCCGGCACGCTCGTTGGCCTCGATGATCACGTACTCTGGCTGCCCGGCATCGCGCACCATGAAGTCCAGCCCCACCACCGGTATCTCCAGTGCCCGCGCAGCGCGCACGGCAGCGTCGGCCAATATCGGGTGCAGGCGTTCGGTCACATCTTCCAGGGTGCCACCGGTGTGCAGGTTGGCGGTGCGCCGCACGGCCAGGCGCTGGTCGGCGGGCAATACGTCGTCATAGCCAAAGCCTGCCGCCCGTAACGTGCGCTGGGTTTCATCGTCCAGCGGAATGCGGCTTTCACCACCGGTCGCCGCCTGGCGACGGCGGCTCTGGGCATCGATCAACTGGCGGATGCTATGCCTGCCGTCGCCCAGTACCTGGGCCGGGTGGCGGATGGCAGCGGCCACCACTTCGTAGCCGATCACCACGATGCGCAGGTCGAACCCGGCATGAAAGCTCTCCAGCAGCACGCGGCTGTCGAACTGGCGGGCGTGCGCCACGGCGCGGGTGATGTCGTCGATGCAGGTCAGGTTTACCGCCACGCCCTGGCCTTGCTCGCCATCCACCGGCTTGACCACCACTGCGCCATGCTCGTCGAGAAACGCCAGGTTGTCGTCGGCATTACCCGCCAGCTGCTGCGCCGGCACCTGCAGCCCGGCGTTGTGCAGCGCGTGCCGGGTCAGGCGTTTGTCCTGGCACAGGGTCATGGTCACGGCGCTGGTCAGGTCACTGAGCGATTCGCGGCAGCGAATGCGCCGCCCGCCCAGGCTCAGGGTGAACAGGCCGCCAGCGGCGTCGTCTACCTGCACGTCGATACCCCGGCGCAGGGCCTCGTCAACGATGATGCGGGCGTAGGGGTTCAGCTCGGCTTCAGGGCCAGGGCCCAAAAACAGCTGCTGATTGATGCCGTTCTTGCGCTTGACCGCGAAGGTGGGCAGGTTGCGAAACCCCAGTTTCTGGTACAGGCGTTTGGCCTGGCGGTTGTCGTGCAGCACCGACAGGTCGAGGTAGGCCAGGCCCCGGCTCATGAAGTGCTCGATCAGGTGGCGCACCAGCACTTCACCCACGCCGGGGCGGGTGCACTGCGGGTCCACCGCCAGGCACCACAGGCTGCTGCCGTGCTCCGGGTCGTCGAAGGCCTTGGCGTGGTTCAGGCCCATGACGCTGCCGATCACCGCGCCGCTGTCTTCGTCTTCGGCTAGCCAGAACACCGGGCCGCCCAGGTGTCGAGGGGTGAGCAGCGCGGCGTCTACCGGCAACATGCCGCGTGCTTGATACAGGGTGTTGATGGCCTGCCAGTCGGCCGGGTTCTGTGCCCGGCGTACGCGAAAGCCGCGGAACACTCGCTGCGCCGGACGGTAGTCGGTGAACCACAGGCGTAAGGTGTCGGACGGGTCGAGAAACAGCTGCTGCGGCGCCTGGGCCAGCAACTGTTGTGGCGCGGCCACGTACAGGGCGATATCGCGTTCGCCGGGGCGTTCGTCCAGCAGGTCATTCGCCAGGCTGACCGGGTTGGGATAGGTGTGGCCGATCAGCAGCCGTCCCCAGCCACAATGCACGGCACGTGGCTGGTCGTGGGGCTGGCTGCCGTCGCCGGCCAGGCGTGCCTGCAGGCGCTCGTAGGACGGCGCCTGGCCACGCAGCAGGCGCTGACCGTAAGCGATTTCATGGGCTTTCATCGGTCAGATTCCTTGTTCGCTCAGCCACAGGTTAAGCGCCGCCAGTTGCCACAGCTTGGAGCCGCGCAGCGGGGTAAGCTGGCCATGCGGGTTGCTGAGCAGGCGGTCGAGCATGGCCGGGTTGAACAGCCCACGGTCCTGGCTGGGGTCGGTCAGCAGCTCGCGCACCCAACCCAGGGTGGCGCCTTCCAGGTGCTTCAGGCCCGGGACCGGGAAGTAGCCCTTCTTGCGGTCGATCACCTCATGCGGGATCACCCGTCGCGCTGCCTGCTTGAGCACCTGCTTGCCGCCATCGGGCAATTTGAAACGCGCCGGAATGCGCGCCGACAGTTCCACCAGGCGGTAGTCGAGGAACGGTGTGCGTGCCTCCAGGCCCCAGGCCATGGTCATGTTGTCCACGCGCTTGACCGGGTCGTCCACCAGCATCACCGTGCTGTCCAGGCGCAGGGCCTTGTCCACCGCGTCACGGGCGCCGGGGCGGGCGAAGTGTTCGCGTACGAAGTCGCCGGCAGCGTCGGTTTCCAGCAGCCAGGGCGCCTGCACGGTGTCGCGGTACTCGGCGTGGCTGCGGTCGAAGAACGCGTCGCGGTAGGCGGCATAGGCGTCGTCGGCGCCGTCCACCTGCGGGTACCAGTGGTAACCGGCGAACAGCTCGTCCGCGCCCTGGCCGCTTTGCACGCCCTTGCAATGCTTGGCCACTTCTCGTGACAGCAGGTAGAAGGCGATGCAGTCGTGGCTGACCATCGGCTCGCTCATGGCACGGAACGCGGCCGGCAATTGGTCGATGATCTCGTGTTCGGCAATGCGCAGTTGGTGGTGGCGTGTGCCGTAGTGTTTGGCGATCAGGTCGGAATACTGGAACTCATCGCCACGTTCGCCGCCAGCGTCTTCAAAGCCGATGGAGAACGTTGACAGGTCATCCACGCCCACTTCGCGCAGCAGGCCGACCAGCAGGCTGGAGTCGACACCGCCGGACAGCAGCACACCCACGTCCACTGCAGCACGTTGGCGGATGGCCACGGCGTCGCGGGTGGCGTCGAGCACGCGGGTGGTCCAGCCTTCCAGGTCCAGCTCGCGCTCGTCCGGGTTGGCGCCGTATTTCAGTTGCCACCAGGTCTGGCGTTCCACTTCGCCATGGCAGTCGATGCGCATCCAGGTGCCGGGCTCCAGCTTTTGCACATTGGCCAGCAAGGTGCGCGGTGCCGGTACCACGGCGTGGAAGTTCAGGTAATGGTTGAGCGCCACCGGGTCGAGCACCGGGTCGATGTCGCCACCCTTGAGCAGGGCCGGCAGGGTCGAGGCGAAGCGCAGGCGCTCGCCGTTGCGCGACAGGTACAGCGGTTTGACGCCCAGGCGGTCGCGGGCCAGGAACAGGCGCTGGTTATCGCGCTCCCAGATGGCCAGCGCGAACATGCCGTTAAGCTTGGGCAGCAACGCCGCGCCCCAGGCGTGGTAGCCCTTGAGCAGCACCTCGGTATCGCCGTCGGACCAGAAGGTATAGCCCAGGTCCTGCAGCTCCTGGCGCAGTTCGGGGAAGTTGTAGATGGCACCGTTGAAGGCCAGTGACAGGCCCAAGGTGTTGTCGACCATCGGCTGCGCCGAACCGTCGGACAAGTCCATGATTTTCAGGCGCCGGTGGCCCAGGGCGATCGGGCCCTGGCTATGGAAGCCCCAGGCATCCGGGCCACGCGGGGCCAGGTGATGGGTAATACGCTCTACCGCAGCCAGGTCGGCTGGGCGAGGGGCTTGGTCGAGGGGGGTGAAACGTAACTCTCCTGCTAATCCGCACATAGGTCCTTACCGGTTTTTCCGTTGGGGAGGGGGTGCCCCGGATCAGGGCACCTTCAGGAACTGACCTGTGTGGTTTTTGAGAGTTTTAGAACGATTTGTTATATGTGGTTGGGCTGGTGGGTGTTTGTCTTGGGTTTTTTAGTGGTGCACAAATCGAGCGCCGCGCGGGCGGCGCTCGATCTGGCAGGCGCAGCAAATCAAAAGGCATGCACCCCGATGCAATCACTTCCCCCGAATCAACCGCCGCAACGCAAACCGGTTCGGGTGGCAGGCCTCCGCCACCGCCCGTGGCAACGGCAGGGGTTCCCCACACACCCAGGCCGCCACCAACTCACCACTCAATGGCGCCGTGATCAACCCGCGTGAGCCATGCCCGCTGTTTACGTACAACCCGCTCAGCCAAGGGCAGTCCACATCCGGCACTTGCCGCGCATCGCGGGCCAGCACCGCATAGGCCTCGGCAAACCCTTGCGCATCAGCCACCGGCCCCACGATCGGCAGGTAATCCGGGCTGGTGCAGCGGAACGCCGCGCGTCCCTGCAACTGCTCAGCGTTCAGCTCGGCCACACCCAACCGCAGCGCCAGGTCGACGGAAATCTCGTCCAGCATCGCCAGGTTGCCCTGGTGTTCGGCAACCGTCGGCGCCAGGTCTTCGCTGTGGAAGTCGAAGCTTGCGCCCAAGGTATGCTCGTCCCCGCGGGGTGGCGCGACATAGCCCTCTGCGCATACCACGGTGCTGAGCATGCGGCTGCTGGCGGTGGCCGGCAGCCGGGTAATCTGCCCGCGAATGCGCTTGAGCGGCAACTGTGCACAAGGCTCGAAACGCCGAACGTCGGCGGCACCGGCCAGGATCACCACAGGCGCACTGGCCAGCAGGCGCTCACCCGCCCAGGCTTGCCACTGGCCACCCACCTTGCGCAGCTCAAGCACTTCCTGGTGTGTCACCAGCTGAATCCCCGGGTGCTGCAACTGCTGCTGACACAGGGCTGGCGGGTGCACCCAACCGCCTTCGGGGTAGAACAGGCCGCCGGCCGGCAGGGCCACACCGGCAATGGCTTCGGCCTCGGTGCGTGCCAGGGTGTGCAGCAAGGCGTGGTCGAAAGCGGCAGCCAGCTTGCCTTGGCGTTCGGCCTCTTTGCTGTCGAAGGCCAGTTGCAGCACCCCGCAGGCATCCCAGTCACGGCCACGCTGCAAGCGCTCGAGCTGGCGACGGGTGTAGCCGAAGCCGGACAGGATCATTTGCGACAGCGCGGTGCCATGCGCAGACAGCTTGAGGTACAGCACCCCCTGCGGGTTGCCCGAGGCTTCCCGGGCCGGCGCATCGTGGCGTTCCAGCACGGTCACCTGCCAGCCACGCCGGGCCAGGCTCGCAGCGGTTGTGCTGCCAGCGAGCCCGGCTCCGATCACGAGCGCTTCACACGGCCCTGGAATGGCCGGCGGGCGCGCATACCAGGGCGCATTGGGGCCGGGCCGGGGGCCGACGTAAGCGCCGCTCATCACTTCCCACTTCTTGCCGATGCCCGGCACCTTCTTCATGGCGAAGCCGGCTTCGACCAGGCTGCGGCGTACCCAACCCGTGGTGGTGAAGGTGCCCAGCACGGTGTCTGCGTGCGACAGCCGCGCCAGTTGCGCAAACAGCTCCGGGGTCCACATGTCGGGGTTCTTCGCCGGGGCGAAACCATCGAGGAACCATACATCGATCTGCGCATCGAGCTGCGGCAGCTGTTCCAGTACATCACCGACCAGCAGCGTGAGGGTGACCCTGCCATCGGCGAAGGTGAATTGCTGGAAGCCCTGGTGCACCGCCACGTATTGCGCCAGCAGCGGTTCGGTGTAGGCGGCAAGCTCTGGCCACAGGTGTACGGCGCGGGCCATGTCGGCCAGGCTGAGTGGGTATTTTTCGACGCTGACGAAGTGCAGGCGCGCGTTGCTGTGCGCGTGTTCATCAAACAGTTGCCAGGCGCAGAAAAAGTTCATGCCAGTGCCAAAGCCGGTTTCGCCGATCACCAGGCAGGCGTGCGGGGCCAGGTTGGCAAAACGCTCGGCCAGGCGGGTCTGGCCGAGGAACACATGCTTGGTTTCTTCGATGCCTTCGTTGACCGCGAAGTAGACGTCGTCGTATTGCCGCGAGTGGGGGCGGCCCTGGTCGTCCCAGTCGATCTGGGCGTGCTGGAGGAGGGTGGACATGGTTGGCTCGGTTGCAGCAGATGGGCGGGATTTTATGCCATCTGGTGATTTTGCACAGGCACAGGCAGCCCACAAATCCGCTAGTCTTGCTTATCCATTGAAGGAGCCAGTGCATGTTCGAATCCGCCGAAATCGGCCACAGCATCGACAAGGAGGCTTACGACGCCGAGGTACCCGCTTTACGCGAGGCCCTGCTCGAAGCCCAGTACGAACTCAAGCAGCAGGCGCGCTTCCCGGTGATCGTGCTGATCAACGGCATCGAAGGTGCCGGCAAGGGTGAGACGGTAAAACTGCTCAACGAGTGGATGGACCCGCGCATGATCGATGTGCTCACCTTCGACCAGCAGACTGACGAAGAGCTGGCTCGCCCGCCGGCCTGGCGCTATTGGCGGGCCTTGCCCCCCAAGGGGCGGATGGGCGTGTTCTTCGGCAACTGGTACAGCCAGATGCTGCAGGGGCGGGTGCACGGGGTATTCAAGGATGCAGTGCTCGACCAGGCCATCATGGGCGCCGAGCGGCTGGAGCAGATGCTGTGCGATGAAGGTGCGCTGATCATCAAGTTCTGGTTCCACCTGTCCAAGAAGCAAATGAAGGCGCGGCTGAAATCGCTCAAGGACGACCCGCTGCACAGCTGGAAGATCAGCCCGCTGGACTGGCAGCAGTCCGAAACCTACGACCGTTTCGTGCGCTTTGGCGAGCGCGTGCTGCGCCGCACCAGCCGCGACTATGCGCCGTGGCACATCATCGAAGGCGTCGACCCGAACTACCGCAGCCTGGCGGTCGGGCGCATCCTGCTGGAAAGCCTGCAAGCTGCACTGGCCAACAACCCCAAGGGCAAGCACCAGGGCAACGTCGCCCCGCTGGGCCGTAGCATCGACCAGCGCAGCCTGCTCGGTGCCCTGGACATGACCGTGCGGCTGGACAAATCCGACTACCAGGAACAGCTGGTCACCGAGCAGGCCCGCCTGGCCGGCCTGCTGCGCGACAAGCACATGCGCAGGCACGCGTTGGTGGCGGTGTTCGAAGGCAACGACGCCGCCGGCAAGGGCGGCGCCATCCGCCGTGTGGCAGCGGCGCTGGACCCACGCCAGTACCGTATCGTGCCGATTGCCGCACCCACCGAAGAAGAACGCGCGCAGCCTTACCTGTGGCGGTTCTGGCGGCATATCCCGGCACGCGGCAAGTTCACCATTTTCGACCGATCCTGGTATGGCCGGGTGCTGGTCGAGCGGGTGGAGGGCTTCTGCAGCCCGGCCGACTGGATGCGCGCCTACAGCGAGATCAACGACTTTGAAGAGCAGTTGGTGAATGCCGGCGTGGTGGTGGTCAAGTTCTGGCTGGCGATTGATCAGCAGACCCAGCTGGAGCGTTTCGAGGAGCGTGAGCAGATCCCGTTCAAGCGTTACAAGATCACCGAGGACGACTGGCGCAACCGCGACAAGTGGGACGACTACGTCCAGGCCGTAGGCGACATGGTCGACCGCACCAGTAGCGAGATCGCGCCGTGGACGTTGGTGGAGGCCAACGACAAGCGCTGGGCGCGGGTGAAGGTGTTGCGCACCATCAACCAGGCGCTTGAGGCGGCGTTTGCCAAGGACAAGAAGTAATCCCTGCAGGCTTGCGCGATCTTTGTAGGAGCGGCCTTGTGTCGCGATAGGGCCGCAAGGCGGCCCCGGCAATATCAGCTGCGAAGCTGAAAATCTGGGGCCGCTTTGCGGCCCTATCGCGACACAAGGCCGCTCCTACACTGACGGTGTTCACAGCTAAGTGGGCGCCCGCTGCAATGCCTCAGGGGAATGACCTGATGAATTATTTTCTCGGCATCCGCCCACGCCTCAGTCCTCCAACCCCGTAGAATTCAACCACCCCCACCACGGGCTTGATCGAGGACTTTATGCACACCACTTCCGGCCGCTGGGGCTATGGCCTGTTCCTGGCACTTCTGACGGCGCTGCTCTGGGGTATTTTGCCGATCAAGCTCAAGCAGGTGCTGCAAGTGGTCGACCCGATCACCGTCACCTGGTACCGCCTGCTGGTCTCCGGTGGCTTGCTGTTCGCCTGGCTTGCGGCTCAGCGGCGTTTGCCGTCCGTGCGCAAACTGGCCCCTAAGGGCAAGGCCCTGGTAGCCGTTGCCGTGTTTGGCCTGATGGGTAACTACGTGCTTTACCTGATCGGCCTCAACCTGTTGAGCCCCGGCACTGCGCAACTGGTGGTGCAGATCGGCCCCGTGTTGTTGCTGGTGGCCAGCGTGTTCGTGTTCCGCGAGCGCTTCAGCCTGGGGCAGGGCGTGGGCTTGCTGATTCTGTTGGCGGGTTTCGGGCTGTTCTTCAACCAGCGCCTGGAAGAGCTGCTGACGTCGCTGGGCACCTACACCACCGGCGTGCTGACCATCTTGCTGGCCACCAGCATCTGGGTGTTCTACGCACTGAGCCAGAAGCAGTTGCTGACGGTGTGGCATTCACAGCAGGTGATGATGGTGATCTACCTCAGTTGCGCCGCGCTGCTGACGCCTTGGGTGCACCCGCTGGAGGCGTTGCAACTGACTCCGGTGCAGGGTTGGTTGCTGCTGGCTTGCTGCCTGAATACGCTGGTGGCCTATGGCGCGTTTGCCGAAGCGCTGGCGCATTGGGAGGCATCACGGGTGAGTGCCACGCTGGCGTTGACGCCGTTGGTGACCTTTGTGGCGGTGGCCGTGGCGGCCTTGGTATGGCCTGAGTATGTGCAGGCTGAGGACATTAACGCCCTGGGGTATGTGGGGGCGGTGACTGTAGTTTTCGGCTCGGCGCTGGTGGCGCTGGGGCCGTCGCTCGTAGCCGGGTGGCGGGCTCGCAAGGCGCGGTTGGCTCAGGTTCATTGATAGCCTGTACGGGCCTCTTCGCGGGTAAACCCGCGAAGAGGCCCGTACAGGCTATTTAAGACTTAGCCCTTACCACCCGGTGCCAGCATGTTCTCCGGCCTTACCCACTGGTCGAACTGCTCATTGGTCAGGTACTTCAACTCCAGCGCTGCCTCGCGCAAGGTCTTGCCCTCGCTATAAGCCTTCTTGGCAATCTCCGCCGCCTTGTCATAGCCAATATGCGGGTTAAGTGCCGTTACCAGCATCAACCCGCGCTCCAGGTGCTCAGCCATCTGCCCTGCATCCGGCTCGATGCCCGCCACGCAGTGCAGCTGGAAGTTGTGGCAACCATCTGCCAGCAACTCGATCGATTGCAGCAGGTTATGGATGATCACCGGCTTGAACACGTTCAGTTGCAAGTGCCCCTGGCTGGCGGCAAAGCCGATGGCCGCGTCGTTGCCCAATACCTGGCAGGCCAGCATCGACAGCGCCTCGCACTGGGTAGGGTTGACCTTGCCCGGCATGATCGAGCTGCCGGGTTCGTTGGCTGGCAGACGCACCTCGGCCAGCCCTGCGCGCGGGCCGGAGCCGAGCAGGCGCAGGTCGTTGGCAATTTTCATCAGGGCCACGGCCAGGGTCTTCAACGCGCCCGCCAGGCTGGTCAGCGGTTCGTGGCCGGCGAGGGCGGCAAACTTGTTTGGCGCAGTGACGAACGGCAGGCCGGACTCCGCCGCCAGCTCGGCAGCGATGGCCTCGGCAAAGCCATGCGGGGCATTAAGGCCGGTACCCACGGCGGTGCCGCCCTGGGCCAGCTCACAGACTGCCGGCAGGGTGGCGCGGATGGCTCGTTGGGCGTAATCGAGCTGGGCAACGAAGGCCGAGACCTCCTGGCCGAAGGTGATTGGCGTGGCATCCATCATGTGCGTGCGGCCGGTCTTCACCAGCTTTTGGTGGCGCGCCGACAACTCGGCCAGGCCCGACGACAGTTCGGCGATGGCCGGCAGCAGCTTGTCGTGCACCGCTTGGGCTGCAGCAATGTGCATGGCGGTGGGGAAGCAGTCGTTGGAGCTTTGCGAGCGGTTGACGTGGTCGTTGGGGTGCACCGGCGCCTTGCCGCCACGGCCCTTGCCGGCCAGTTCGTTGGCGCGCCCGGCAATCACTTCGTTGACGTTCATGTTGCTCTGGGTGCCGCTGCCGGTTTGCCAGACGACCAACGGAAACTGGTCGTCATGCTGGCCGTCCAGCACCTCGTCGGCTGCCTGTTCGATCAGCCGGGCGATGTCGGCCGGCAGGTCGCCATTGCGGTCGTTGACGCGTGCAGCGGCCTTCTTGATCAGCGCCAGGGCGTGCAGCACCGCGAGGGGCATGCGTTCCTTGCCAATGGCGAAGTTGATCAGCGAACGCTGGGTTTGCGCACCCCAATAGGCGTCCTCCGGAACTTCGACCGGGCCCAGGCTGTCTGTCTCGATACGGCTCATTCTGTACTCACTCCTGTGTAGTTCGAATTCGCAGTTTAGGCCCTGAATCGACAGAGCGGTTCCGTCGCTCGTCGTGCCACTTGAGCACATCGCCACCACGGCGCAGAATGCTCTACTCTGAGGTACCCGCCTCCCTCTCTTTGAAGGAAATGCAATGACCCGTCTCCGTGTCCTTTGTGCCGCCGTTGCCCTGGTTTGCGCCAGCGGCCAGGTGCTCGCTGCCACCGCCAGCCATAACGCTGCTGCCGAGAAGTTCCTGACCCTGGCCAACGCCGACAAGCTGGGCACCCCGGTGTACATGCAAGTGCAGCAGATGTTCGCCCAGCGCTTCGCCCAGACCAAGGCCCCGGCCGCCAAGCAGCCGGTGCTGGAAAGCTACCAGGCCAAGGCCAACGCCGCACTGGACAACGCCATCGGCTGGAACAAGCTGAAGCCGAAGATGGTCGACCTGTACACCCAGACGTTCACCGAGCAGGAACTGAAAGACCTGGTCAAGTTCTACGAATCGCCGCTGGGCAAGAAAGTGCTGCGTGAAATGCCCAAGGTCACCCAGCAGTCGGCCCAGCTGACCCAGCAGAGCCTGGAGCCAGCAGTACCGGTGGTGAACAAGCTGCTGGAAGACATGACCAAAGAGCTGGACCCGAACGCTGGCAAGGCCGCCGCTCCGGCGAAGAAGTGAGTACGCCGCAATGACCATGCAGCAGCGCATTGAACAGCAACTGGCGGCCCTGGCGCCGGAACACCTGCAAGTGCTCAACGAAAGCCACATGCACAGTCGTGGTCAGGAGACCCACTACAAGGCAGTGATCGTCAGCGAGCAGTTTGCCGGGTTGAACAGCGTCAAGCGCCACCAGAAGGTGTACGCCACCATGGGTGAGCTGATGGGCGAAATTCACGCCCTGGCCATCCACACCTACACCGCCGAAGAGTGGGCCAAGGTCGGCGTTGCACCGGCCTCGCCGGTGTGTGCGGGCGGCGGGCACTGAAACCTTTCTGTCGTTCTGGTAGAATTCGCAACGCGCCGCTTGTCGGCGCGTTTTTATTTGTCAATCCGGTCCGCCCCTTACGAGGGCAACCACCTGGAGAACCTGCTTCATGTCCCAAGCCATCGTCGTCGCGGCGCTGTACAAATTCGTCACCCTGGAAGACTACGTCGAGCTGCGTGAGCCGCTGCTCAAGGCCATGCTCGACAACAACGTCAAAGGCACCCTGCTGCTGGCCCACGAGGGCATCAACGGCACCGTGTCGGCCACCCGCGAAGGCATCGATGGCCTGCTGGCCTGGCTGCGCAACGACCCGCGTCTGGTCGATGTCGACCACAAAGAGTCGTACTGCGACGAACAGCCGTTCTACCGCACCAAGGTCAAGCTCAAGAAAGAAATCGTCACCCTCGGCGTGCCAGGCGTAGACCCCAACCAGGCGGTCGGCACCTATGTCGAGCCCAAGGACTGGAACGCCCTGATCAGCGACCCGGAAGTGCTGCTGATCGACACCCGCAACGACTACGAAGTGGCCATTGGTACCTTCAAAGGTGCCATCGACCCCAAGACCGAGACCTTCCGTGAGTTTCCGGAGTACATCAAGGCCAACTTCGACCCGAGCAAGCACAAGAAGGTCGCCATGTTCTGCACCGGCGGCATCCGTTGCGAAAAAGCCTCCAGCTACATGCTCGGTGAAGGCTTCGAGGCGGTCTATCATCTTAAAGGCGGCATCCTGAAATACTTCGAGGAAGTGCCTCAGGAAGAAAGCCTGTGGGACGGCGACTGCTTCGTCTTCGACAACCGCGTCACGGTGCGCCATGACCTGAGCGAAGGCGAGTACGACCAGTGCCACGCCTGCCGCCACCCGATCAATGCAGAGGAGCGCGCGTCCGAGCACTATTCGCCAGGGGTCAGCTGCCCGCATTGCTGGAACACCTTGAGCGAAAAGACCCGGCGCAGTGCCATCGACCGGCAGAAGCAGATCGAGCTGGCCAAGGCCCGCAACCTGCCGCACCCTATCGGTTACAACTACAAAGCCGAGGCTTGATGCATGTCTGCACGCCTGATCTATGTGATGGACCCGATGTGCTCCTGGTGCTGGGGTTTCGCGCCAGTGGCGGCGGCCCTGATCGCCCAGGCGCGTGAGGCCGGTATCGCCACCCGTCTGGTGGTGGGCGGGCTGCGCACGGGTGGCAGTGCGCTGGACAGCTCTACCCGCAAGTACATCCTCGAACACTGGCAGGCGGTGGCCGACGCCACCGGCCAGCCGTTCCGCTTCGAGGGGGCCATGCCCGACGGCTTCGTCTACGACACCGAACCGGCCTGCCGTTCCCTGGTCACGGCCCGCGAGCTGGACGCCGAGCGCGTCTGGCCGCTGCTGGCGCTGATTCAGCGTTCGTTCTACGAGCAGGGCGTGGATGTGACCACTGCGCCTCAGCTGGTCGAGCTGGCCGAACAGGCAGGCTTCGACCGTGCCGTGTTCGCCGAAACCTTCGCCCGTGCCGATACCCGTGCGGCCACTGCGGCCGACTTCAGCTGGGCACAGGACTTGGGTATCGCCGGTTTCCCGACCTTGCTGGCCGAGCGCAACGGCCAACTGGCCCTGCTGACCAACGGCTACCAGCCGCTGGAGCGCCTGCAACCCTTGCTCGGCCGTTGGCTGCAGCAGGCCGCCTGTGCTTGATGTGCCTGGGTCACCCGACCCGGTACCGGGCAAGCCATACACTGCGGCCGATCGACTGAGCTGGGCGGAAATCCGCCGCCTGGCCCTGCACCACAAGCAAAACCTCTGGTCCGCCAACCTCATCGCTGTGCTGGCGGCGTGTTGCAGTGTGCCCATTCCGCTGCTGCTGCCGCTGCTGGTGGATGAAGTGCTGCTGGGCCACGGCGATGCCGCGCTGAAGTGGATGAACCACCTGCTGCCGTCCAGCTGGCAGGTGGCAGGCGGTTACATCGGCCTGATGCTGGTGCTCACCCTGTGCCTGCGCCTGGCGGCGCTGGCGTTCAACGTGATCCAGGCCAAGCTGTTTGCCGGCTTGGCCAAGGACATCGTCTACCGCCTGCGAATTCGCCTTATAGAGCGGCTCAAGCGCATTTCGCTGAAGGAATACGAAAGCCTGGGCAGCGGCACGGTAACCACTCACCTGGTCACCGACCTGGACACCCTCGACAAGTTCGTGGGCGAAACCCTCAGCCGTTTCCTAGTGGCCATGCTGACGTTGACCGGCACGGCGGCAATCCTGATCTGGATGCACTGGCAGCTGGCGTTGCTGATCTTGCTGTTCAACCCGCTGGTGATCTACTTCACCGTGCAGCTGGGCAAGCGCGTCAAACACCTGAAAAAGCTCGAAAACGACAGCACCGCGCGTTTTACCCAGGCGCTGGCGGAAACGCTCGATGCCATCCAGGAAATCCGTGCCGGCAACCGACAGGGCTACTTCCTGGGCCGCCTTGGCCTGCGTGCCCGCGAAGTGCGCGACTATGCCGTGGATTCGCAGTGGAAAAGCGATGCCAGTGGCCGTGCCAGTGGCCTGCTGTTCCAGTTCGGCATCGACATTTTCCGTGCAGCAGCCATGCTCACCGTGCTGTTCTCCGACCTGTCGATCGGCCAGATGCTGGCGGTGTTCAGCTACCTGTGGTTCATGATCGGCCCGGTGGAACAGCTGCTCAACCTGCAATACGCCTACTACGCCGCTGGCGGTGCGCTGAGCCGCCTCAACGAGCTGCTGGCGCGTGCTGACGAGCCGCAATACCCGGCCGCCTGCGATCCGTTCGCCGGGCGCGACACGGTGGGTATCGAGGTGCGCGACTTGCGTTTTGCCTATGCCGACGAGCCCGTGCTGGATAACCTGGACCTGTCCATCGCCCCGGGTGAAAAGGTGGCGATTGTCGGTGCCAGTGGTGGTGGCAAAAGCACCTTGGTGCAACTGTTGCTGGGCCTCTATAGCGCCCAGGCCGGTACCATCCGCTTTGGCGGTGCCAGCCTGCAGGAAATCGGCCTGGAAACCCTGCGTGAAAACGTGGCGGTGGTGTTGCAGCACCCGTCACTGTTCAACGACACCGTGCGCGCCAACCTGACCATGGGCCGCGACTGCAGTGACGACGCTTGCTGGCAAGCGCTGCGCATCGCTCAGCTGGATGCCACCATTGCGGCCTTGCCGCAGGGCCTGGACAGTGTGGTGGGGCGTTCCGGCGTGCGCTTGTCCGGCGGCCAGCGTCAGCGCCTGGCCATCGCCCGCATGGTGTTGGCCGAGCCCAAGGTGGTGATTCTCGACGAGGCCACCTCGGCGCTGGATGCGGCTACCGAGTACAACCTGCATCAGGCATTGGCGCGCTTCCTCAGCGGCCGTACCACGCTGATCATCGCCCACCGCCTGTCGGCCGTGAAACAGGCCGACCGGGTGCTGGTATTCGATGGTGGGCATGTGGCCGAAGAGGGTGGCCACCAGCAGCTGATTGCCGAGGGTGGGTTATACGCCAAGCTTTATGGGCACCTGCAGCAAAGCTGAACATCAGCTACAAGCCATAAGCTGCAAGCTTCAAGCAGAAATCCGCCATCCCGCCTCGCTTCTTTTCTTGTGGCTTGCAGCTGACAGCTTGCGGCTTCAAATTTCCCTCCACAACGATGGCAAATGGCCTACGCTGTGCTTGTCTGGGTTGATTTGCGCCTTATCTGCTCTGTGACAGGGAATCCATGAAGGGACATCGCACTCTAGAAGCGCCTAAGTTGCTCGGCATCACCTGGCCCTTCATCGCCGTTGTGGTCTTCCAGGTAGCGTTGGGCAGCCTCAGCCTTTATACGCTGTCGGCCGTGCGCGCCTATGTCGCGGGCGAAAGCCTGTGGTCCAAGGCGCAGAAAGACGCCATCTACTACCTTAACCTGTACGCCGAAACCCGCGACGACAGCACCTATCAGCGCTATCGCCAAGCCATTACCGTGCCGCAGGGTGACCACCAGTTGCGCGAGGTGCTCGACCAGCCCAACCCTGATCTGGATGCGGCGCGCCGGGCGGTGCTGCAGGGTGGCAACCACCCCGACGATGTCGAGCGGATCATCTGGTTCTACCGCAATTTCCGCAACATCAGCTATATGCAGACAGCCATCGACTACTGGGACATTGGCGACGATTACCTGGCCAAGCTCGATGTGCTGGCTGGCGAGATGCGCCAGAGCTTTGCCACTGGCGCTGTAGACGCCCAGGCAGTGAGTGCCTGGAAGGCCCGTATCGTCACCATCAACGAGGGTGTCACACCCGCCGCCAAGGCGTTCAGTGATGCGCTGGGTGAAGGCTCGCGCATGCTGTTGCGGGTGCTGCTGATCACCAACCTGCTGACGGCCATGTTCCTGATTACCATCGCCTGGCGCCGCTCCAGCAAGCTGCTGGCCCAGCGCCAAGCCTTCGCCAGCGCCCTGCAGGAGGAAAAGGAGCGGGCACAGATCACCCTGCAGGCCATTGGTGATGCGGTGATCACCACCGATGTGGAGGGCAGCATCGGCTACATGAACCCGGCCGCCGAGCAACTGACCCACTGGCAGTCTGGTCAGGCCCAGGGCCTGCCGCTGTCAGCGCTGTTCAGCCTGGTGGACGAGCAGGCTGAAGAAGATGGCAGCAGCCTGGTCGAGCAGGTGCTTAGCGGTAGCCTCAAGGGCGGCGCGGAGCATGCCCGGCTGATTCAGCGCCTGGATGGCAGTACCGTGTCGATCAATCTGGTGGGTTCGCCCATCGTCAGCGATGGCCAGGTCAGCGGCATCGTACTGGTACTGCATGACATGACCCAGGAACGCCAGTACATCGCCAACCTGTCCTGGCAGGCCACTCACGATGCCCTGACCGGCCTGGCCAACCGCCGCGAGTTCGAGTACCGCCTGGAGCAGGCGCTCAATGGCCTGGCGCGCCAGGCTGGGCGGCATTCGCTGATGTTCCTTGACCTCGACCAGTTCAAGCTGGTGAACGACACCTGTGGCCACGCCGCCGGTGACGAGCTGCTGCGGCACATCTGCGCCGTGCTGCAATCCGGCCTGCGTGAAGGCGATACCCTGGCGCGGCTGGGGGGTGACGAATTTGGCGTGCTGCTGGAAAACTGCCCGCCCGACCAGGCCGAGCGCATTGCCGAACAGTTACGCCAGATGGTGCAGAGCCTGCACTTCGTGTGGAAGGGGCGGCCGTTCGTCACCACGGTCAGTGTTGGCCTGGTGCACATGGCCCAGGCCCCCGGTACCCTCGAAACCTCGCTGCGCGCCGCCGACATGGCCTGCTACATGGCCAAGGAAAAGGGGCGCAACCGCGTGCAGGTGTACCACGCCGATGACAGCGAGCTGTCCATGCGCTTTGGTGAAATGGCCTGGATCCAGCGCTTGCATGTGGCCCTGGAAGAAAACCGCTTCTGTCTGTACGCCCAGGAAATTGCCCCGCTGAAAACGTTCGAAGGCCCGGGCCATATCGAAATCCTGCTGCGCCTGCACGACGAAAGTGGCCGTACCATTCTGCCCAGCAGCTTCATTCCTGCAGCCGAGCGCTATGGCCTGATGACCGCGCTGGACCGCTGGGTGGTGCGCAATGTGTTCCAGGTCATCCGCCAATGCCTGGACGAAGGGCGTGAAGGGCCGCTGTCGATCTGCGCGATCAACCTGTCAGGGTCGAGCATCGGCGATGACAAGTTTCTCGAGTACCTGCAGCGGCTGTTTGTCGAATACGCCATCCCGCCCCGCATGATCTGTTTCGAAATCACCGAAACCAGCGCCATTGCCAACCTGGGTAGCGCCATTCGCTTCATCAACGAGTTGAAGGGGCTGGGCTGCCGCTTCTCGCTCGATGATTTTTGCGCAGGCATGTCTTCGTTCGCCTACCTCAAGCATTTGCCCGTGGATTTCCTGAAAATTGACGGCAGTTTCGTCAAGGACATGCTCGACGACCCGGTCAACCGGGCCATGGTCGAGGTCATCAACCATATCGGCCATGTCATGGGGAAACGCACCATCGCCGAGTTCGTCGAAACACCCTTGATCGAGCAGGCCCTACAGGAAATAGGCGTGGATTACGCCCAGGGTTACCTGATCGAACGCCCCCAGGTGTTCACCTGTGACAGTCTGCAGCGCCAACGGATCGCCGCCCGGCCTCTGTTGCAGCGCGCACCTGGCACGTTTCGCTAGCTAGAAATCACAAGGATCAAGGAGCTGAAAGTGATTGATGCATTCGTTCGTATCGGGCCTTTGATGGACCCCGCCAGCTACCCCCAGTGGGCCCAGCAACTGATTGAAGACTGTCGCGAAAGCAAGCGCCGGGTGGTCGAGCATGAGTTCTATGCGCGCCTGCGCGATGGCCAGCTCAAGCAGTCGACCATTCGCCAGTACCTGATCGGTGGCTGGCCGGTGGTGGAGCAGTTTTCGCTGTACATGGCCCACAACCTGACCAAGACCCGTTATGGGCGGCACCAGGGCGAAGACATGGCGCGGCGCTGGTTGATGCGCAATATCCGGGTTGAGCTGAACCACGCCGACTACTGGGTGAACTGGTGTCAGGCGCATGGCGTACACCTGCATGAGTTGCAGGCCCAGGAAGTGCCGCCCGAGCTGAACGGGTTGAACGACTGGTGCTGGCGCGTGTGCGCTACCGAGAACCTGGCCATTTCCATGGCGGCGACCAACTACGCCATCGAAGGGGCTACCGGGGAGTGGTCGGCGGTGGTGTGCTCGACCGACACCTATGCACTGGGTTTCCCGGAGGACCAGCGCAAGCGGGCGATGAAGTGGCTGAAGATGCATGCCCAGTATGACGACGCGCACCCGTGGGAGGCGCTGGAGATCATCTGTACCCTGGCGGGCGAGAACCCGACGCTGGGGCTGCGCACCGAGCTGCGCAGGGCGATTTGCAAGAGTTACGACTGCATGTTCCTGTTTTTGGAGCGGTGCATGCAGCTGGAAGGGCGCCAGCAAGGTCGCCTGCGCCCGGCGTTGGCAGCGGGCTAAGGCCCTGGGGTCGCTTCGCGACCCATCGCGACACAAGGCCGCTCCTACAGGGGATCGCGTACCCTTGTAGGAGCGGCCTTGCGTCGCGATGGGCTGCACAGCAGCCCCGGCAACCTCAAGTCTTACTGAGCGTTGAACGCCTGCCCATTCACCCCGGTGCTGTCCGGCCCCATCAGGTACAGGTACACCGGCATGATTTCTTCGGGCAGCGGGTTGTTCTGCGGGTTCTCGCTGGGGTAGGCCTGGGCGCGCATCGCCGTGCGCGTGGCGCCCGGGTTGATGCTGTTGGAGCGCACCGGTGCCACGCCTTCCAGCTCGTCGGCCAAGGTCTGCATCAGGCCCTCTGTGGCGAACTTCGACACGCCATAGGCACCCCAGTAGGCCCGGCCCTTGCGCCCGACGCTGCTGCTGGTGAACACCACCGAGGCGTCTTGCGACAGTTTCAACAGCGGCAGCAGGGTGCTGGTGAGCATGAAGGTGGCATCGACGTTGATGTGCATCACGCGCATGAAGTTGTCGCCCGACAACTGCTCCAGCGGCGTGCGTGGGCCAATGATCGAGGCGTTGTTCAGCAGGCCGTCCAGGCGGCCGAACTGATCCTCGATCATCACCGCCAGCTCGTCGTACTGATGGGGCAGGGCGGTTTCCAGGTTGAACGGGATGACCACCGGTTGCGGATGCCCGGCGGCTTCGATCTGGTCGTAGACCTCGTTCAGGTTGGCCTCGGTCTTGCCCAGCAGCAGCACGGTGGCGCCCAGCGCGGCGTAGGCCTTGGCAGCAGCGGCACCGATGCCGCGGCCGGCACCGGTAACCAGGATGACCCGGCCTTGCAGTAGGTCGGGGCGGGCGGTGTAGTCGAACATGGTAGGTCCTTCGTGTTCGTTGGCGGGGTTCAGCAGCCGCACAGCGCGCTGTCGATCACTTTGCGCAGTTCCAGCGGGTGGTCCACCACCACGTCGGCACCCCAGTTGTTAGGGTTGTCCTCTGGATGAATATAGCCGTAACGCACCGCCGCCGTGCGGGTGCCGGCGTCGCGGCCAGACTCGATGTCGCGCAGGTCGTCGCCGACGAACAGCACGCTGGCCGGGTCCAGGTCCAGGGTTTTGCAGGCCAGGATCAGCGGCTCGGGGTCGGGCTTGCTGTTTTTCACATGGTCCGGGCAGATCAGCAATGCCGAACGCTCGGCCAGGCCCAGTTGCTGCATGATCGGCTCGGCGAAACGCACCGGCTTGTTGGTGACCACGCCCCACACCAGGTTGCCTTTCTCGATGTCGGCCAGCAACTCGGCCATGCCGTCGAACAGCTTGCTGTGCACCGCGCAGTCGCGCTGGTAGCGCTCCAGGAACTCCAGGCGCAGGGCCTCGAAGCCTTCGGCTTCCGGGTCCATGGCAAACGTGGCAGCTACCATGGCGCGGGCGCCGCCCGAAATCACGCCACGGATCAGGTTGTCGTCAACGGCCGGCAGGCCGCGCTCGGCGAGCATGGCCTGGCAGATGGCGATGAAGTCTGGCGCCGTGTCCAGCAAGGTGCCGTCCATGTCGAAGAGTACTGCTCGCAAACGCATGCTCATTCCTCGCGCAGGGTCTGGATCATGTAGTTGACGTCGACGTCGCTGTTGAGCTTGTAGTGCTTGGTCAGCGGGTTGTAGGTCAGGCCGATGATGTCTTTGACTTCAAGGCCGGCAGCGCGGCTCCAGGCGCCCAGTTCGGATGGGCGGATGAACTTCTTGAAGTCGTGGGTGCCGCGCGGCAGCATCTTCAGGATGTACTCGGCGCCGACGATGGCCAGCAGGTAGGCCTTGGGGTTGCGGTTGATGGTGGAGAAGAACACCTGGCCGCCCGGCTTGACCATGCGGTAGCAGGCGCGAATCACCGAAGACGGGTCGGGCACGTGCTCGAGCATTTCCAGGCAGGTGACCACGTCGAACTGTTCAGGCATTTCTTCGGCCAGGGCTTCGGCGGTGATCTGCCGGTATTCCACCTGCACGCCGGACTCCAGCTGGTGCAGTTGGGCCACGGCCAAGGGGGCTTCGCCCATGTCGATACCGGTCACCGTGGCGCCACGCAGGGCCATGGCTTCGCTGAGGATGCCGCCGCCGCAGCCGACGTCCAGCACCTTCTTGCCGGCCAGGCTGGCGCGTTCGTCGATCCAGTTGACGCGCAGCGGGTTGATTTCGTGCAGCGGCTTGAACTCGCTTTCGCGGTCCCACCAGCGGTGGGCCAGCGCTTCGAACTTGGCGATTTCGGCGCGGTCGACGTTGCTCATTGAACAGTCCTCTGAAACTTCGCAAAATTGCGCCGGAGTATACCCGAGCGCTTGGCCCCGAGGGTCGCTATAATCGCCGGCTTTTGATATCCGAACGACGGGGAGAGGCGATGCGCGAGCGACTTTTGGCGGCGGAGAAGGTGACCGGGATCCGCTGGCAGGGCGGCGTCTTGCACCTGCTCGACCAGCGCCTGCTGCCCTCCGATGAACGCTGGCTGGCCTGCGACAATGTCGCGCAGGTGGCGGCGGCGATCCGTGACATGGCGGTGCGCGGCGCCTCGGCCATCGGCATTGCCGCCGCTTACGGCCTGGTGCTGGCCCTTGAAGAACGGCTGGCCGAAGGTGGCGATTGGGAAATGGACCTTGAAGAGGACTTCCTCTGCCTTGCCGAAGCGCGTCCCACCGCAGCCAACCTGTTCTGGGCGCTGAACCGCATGCGCGAGCGCCTGCAGCGCCTGCGTCCGGATGAAGACGTGCTGGCAGCGCTGGAGGCCGAAGCCGTGGCCATCCATGAAAGCGACCGTGAAGCCAACCTGACCATGGCTCAGCAAGGCATCGAGCTGATTCGTCGTCACCAGGGCAATGCCCAGACCCTGCTCACCTACGGCAATGCCGGTGCGCTCGCCAGCGGCGGCTTTGGTACCGCGTTGGGGGTGATCCGCGCCGGCTACCTCGAAGGCATGGTCGAGCGGGTGTATGCCGGCGAAACCCGCCCCTGGCTGCAAGGCTCGCGCCTGACCGCCTGGGAGCTGGCCAACGAAGGCATCCCGGTCACCCTGTGCGCCGACTCGGCGCTCGCCCACCTGATGAAGACCAAAGGCATCACCTGGGTGGTGGTGGGCGCGGACTGCATCGCTGCCAATGGCGACGTGGCCAGCAAGATCGGCACCTATCAGCTGGCGGTCAGCGCCATGCACCACGGTGTGCGCTTCATGGTGGTGGCGCCGAGCACCAGCATCGACCTGAACCTGGCCACTGGCGAGGATATTCCGCTGGAAGAGCGCGCGGCCGACGAACTGCTGGACATTGCCGGTACCCGGGTGGCGCCGGATGTGGAGGTGTTCAACCCGGTGTTCGACGTGACCCCGGCCGACCTGATCGACGTGATCGTGACCGAGCGAGGCATTGTCGAACGCCCGGATACCGCCAAACTGGCGCAGTTGATGTGCCGCAAGCGGTTGCACTGAGGGCGTAGGGCGGCACAAGATTCACGGCAAGCACCCCCGTGCCACATCTCCCCACCGCCCCGCCTTTGTGATAACATCCGGCAGTTTCCAAGACCGCCCATCACGGCGGCCTTCATTGCGCAGATCCATGGCACAACTCATTGATTTGTCGTAAGTCGTCGCACCCTTATGCGCTGCGGCGGCGAGCTTCGTTCGGCCCTTGATGGAGCTGCGAAGTTTCACCAGAAAAAGGAATCAGGCTTCTCATGGGCGAACTGGCCAAAGAAATCCTCCCGGTCAATATCGAAGACGAACTGAGACAGTCTTACCTCGACTACGCGATGAGCGTGATTGTCGGGCGAGCGCTGCCCGATGCGCGTGACGGCTTGAAGCCCGTGCATCGTCGCGTTCTCTATGCGATGAGCGAACTGGGCAACGACTGGAACAAGCCGTACAAGAAATCCGCCCGTGTGGTCGGTGACGTGATCGGTAAGTACCACCCGCACGGCGACACTGCGGTCTACGACACCATCGTGCGTATGGCTCAGCCGTTCTCGCTGCGCTACCTGCTGGTCGATGGCCAGGGCAACTTCGGTTCGGTGGACGGCGACAACGCCGCAGCCATGCGATACACCGAAGTGCGCATGGCCAAGCTGGCCCACGAGCTGCTGGCCGACCTGCACAAAGAAACCGTCGACTGGGTGCCCAACTACGACGGCACCGAGCAGATCCCGGCGGTCATGCCGACCCGTATTCCCAACCTGCTGGTCAACGGTTCCAGCGGTATCGCCGTGGGCATGGCGACCAACATCCCGCCGCACAACCTCGGTGAAGTCATCGACGGCTGCCTGGCGCTGATCGACAACCCGGAAGTCACCGTCGATGAACTGATGCAGTTCATCCCGGGCCCGGACTTCCCGACTGCCGGCATCATCAACGGCCGCCAAGGCATCATCGAGGCCTATCGTACCGGCCGTGGCCGCATCTACATGCGTGCCCGTTCCGAAATCGAAGACATCGACAAGGCCGGCGGCCGCCAGCAGATCGTCGTGACCGAGTTGCCGTACCAGCTGAACAAGGCGCGCCTGATCGAAAAGATCGCCGAGCTGGTAAAAGAGAAGAAGATCGAAGGCATCACCGAACTGCGCGACGAGTCCGACAAGGACGGCATGCGCATCGTCATCGAGCTGCGTCGCGGCGAGGTGCCGGAGGTGGTGCTCAACAACCTCTATCAGCAAACCCAGCTGCAGAGTGTGTTCGGTATCAACGTGGTGGCCCTGGTCGACGGCCGTCCGCGCCTGCTCAACCTCAAGGACCTGCTCGAAGCGTTCGTCCGTCACCGCCGTGAAGTGGTGACCCGCCGTACCGTGTTCGAGCTGCGCAAGGCCCGCGAACGCGGCCACATCCTTGAAGGCCAGGCGGTCGCGCTGTCCAACATCGACCCGGTCATCGCCCTGATCAAGGCCTCGCCGACGCCATCCGAAGCCAAGGAAGCCCTGGTTTCCACGCCGTGGGAATCCAGTGCCGTGCAGGTCATGGTCGAGCGCGCCGGCGCCGATTCCTGCCGCCCTGAAGACCTGCCAGAGCAGTACGGCCTGCATGACGGCAAGTACTTCCTGTCGCCGGAGCAGGCCCAGGCCATTCTCGACCTGCGCCTGCACCGCCTGACCGGCCTGGAGCACGAGAAGCTGCTGGCCGAGTACCAGGAAATCCTCGAGCAGATCGGCGAGCTGATCCGCATTCTCAGCAGCGCCGAGCGCCTGATGGAAGTGATCCGCGAAGAGCTGGAAGCCATCCGCGCCGAATACGGCGATGCCCGTCGTACCGAAATCCTCAATGCCAGCCACGACCTCAACTACGGTGACATGATCCCGGAAGAAGAGCGCGTGGTCACCATCTCCCACGGTGGTTATGCCAAGACCCAGCCATTGTCGGCCTACCAGGCCCAGCGCCGTGGCGGTAAAGGCAAGTCGGCTACCGGCGTGAAGGACGAGGACTACATCGAGCACCTGCTGGTCGCCAACAGCCACGCCACCCTGTTGCTGTTCTCCAGCAAGGGCAAGGTGTACTGGAAGAAGACCTACGAAATTCCCGAAGCATCGCGCGCTGCCCGTGGCCGCCCGCTGGTCAACCTGCTGCCGCTGGAGGAGGGTGAGCGCATCACCGCCATGCTGCAGATCGACCTCGAAGCGCTGCAGCAGAACGCTGACCTCGACGAAGAGCTGGAAGAGGCTGAGGACGCCGTGCTCGAGGGTGAGCTGGTAGAGGCCGAGGAAGTCGACGAAGAAGACGGCGACACGCCGGAGTGGGTTGCAGAGCCGACTGGCGCGTACATCTTCATGGCCACCGCTTCCGGTACCGTCAAGAAGACCCCGCTGGTGCAGTTCGCCCGTCCGCGCTCCAACGGCCTGATCGCCTTGAAGCTGAAAGAAGGCGACACCCTGATTGCGGCGGCCATCACCGACGGCGCCAAAGAAGTCATGATGTTCTCTGACGCCGGCAAGGTCATCCGCTTCGCTGAAAGCGTAGTGCGTGAAATGGGTCGTACTGCCCGTGGTGTGCGCGGCATGAAGCTGGGCAAAGGCCAGCAGATCATCTCGATGCTGATCCCGGAGTCCGGCTCGCAAATCCTCACCGCTTCCGAGCGTGGCTTCGGCAAGCGCACTCCGCTGTCCAAGTTCCCGCGCCGCGGCCGTGGTGGCCAGGGCGTGATCGCCATGGGTACCAAAGGGCGCAACGGCCTGCTGATCGGCGCTATCCAGGTGCAGGAAGGCGAGGAGATCATGCTGATCTCCGACCAGGGCACGCTGGTGCGTACCCGGGTTGGTGAGGTTTCAAGCTTGAGCCGTAACACCCAGGGCGTTACGTTGATCAAGCTGGCGGCTGACGAGACACTGGTGGGCCTGGAGCGTATCCAGGAGCCTTCCGAGGACGAACTCGATGATGTGATCGAGACGGACGCGGAAGGCGTAGAGGCTGAAGCACCAGACAATGAAGAAGCTGCTGGTGCCGAAGAGGCCCCGCAGGAGTAAGCAAGCGTAAACCCGAGCGGGGCGACCAAGGTCGCCCCGTTTGACTGTGTAGGCGCGGGCTTGCCTGTGATCCTGCATGGATAGTGGTCACCGAATTACGAATTTGTACTATTTGGCAGAGCGAGAGTGGATGTGAGCAAACGAGCCTTTAACTTCTGCGCAGGCCCTGCCGCGCTTCCTGACGCTGTCCTGCAGCGCGCCCAGGCCGAAATGCTGGACTGGAACGGCAAGGGCTTGTCGGTGATGGAAATGAGCCATCGCAGCGACGACTACGTGGCCATCGCCGAAAAGGCCGAGCAGGACCTGCGTGACCTGCTGTCCGTCCCCTCCAACTACAAGGTGCTGTTCCTGCAGGGTGGTGCCAGCCAGCAGTTCGCTGAAATCCCGCTGAACCTGTTGCCGGAAAACGGCACTGCCGACTACATCGAAACCGGCATCTGGTCGAAAAAAGCCATCGAGGAAGCGCGCCGCTTCGGCAACATCAATGTCGCTGCCAGCGCCAAGCCATATGACTACCTGGCGATCCCGGGCCAGAACGAGTGGAACCTGACCAAGAACGCCGCCTACGTGCACTATGCATCCAACGAGACCATCGGTGGCCTGCAGTTTGACTGGGTGCCAGAAACCGGTGACGTCCCGCTGGTGGTCGACATGTCGTCCGACATCCTCTCGCGCCCCATCGACGTGTCGCAGTACGGCCTGATCTACGCCGGTGCGCAGAAGAACATCGGCCCGAGTGGCCTGGTGGTGGTGATCGTGCGTGAAGACCTGCTGGGCCATGCCCGCAGCAGCTGCCCGACCATGCTCGACTACAAGGTTTCAGCTGACAACGGCTCGATGTACAACACCCCGGCCACCTACTCCTGGTACCTCTCGGGCCTGGTCTTCGAGTGGCTGAAAGAGCAGGGTGGCGTCGACGCCATGGAGCAGCGCAACCGCGCCAAGAAAGAGCGTCTGTACGGCTTCATCGACAACAGCGACTTCTACACCAACCCGATCAGCCACAACGCCCGTTCGTGGATGAACGTGCCGTTCCGCCTGGCTGACGAGCGCCTGGACAAGGCCTTCCTCGCCGGTGCCGATGCCCGTGGCCTGCTCAACCTCAAGGGCCACCGTTCGGTGGGCGGTATGCGCGCTTCCATCTACAACGCCCTGGGCCTGGAAGCGGTGGAAGCGCTGGTGGGCTACATGGCTGAATTCGAGAAGGAGCACGGCTGATGTCCGAACAGGAGCTCAAGGCGCTGCGCGTACGCATCGACAGCCTCGACGAGAAAATCCTCGAGCTGATCAGCGACCGCGCCCGTTGCGCCGAAGAAGTGGCCCGGGTCAAGACCGCCTCGCTGAAAGAAGGCGAGAAGCCGGTGTTCTACCGCCCTGAGCGTGAGGCAGCGGTGCTCAAGCGCGTGATGGAGCGCAACAAAGGCCCGCTGGGCAATGAAGAGATGGCGCGGCTGTTCCGCGAAATCATGTCCTCGTGCCTGGCCCTGGAAGAGCCGCTGAAAATCGCCTATCTCGGCCCTGAGGGTACTTTCACCCAGGCGGCGGCCATGAAACACTTTGGTCACGCGGTGATCAGCCGCCCGATGGCAGCCATCGACGAAGTGTTCCGTGAAGTGGCGGCCGGTGCTGTCAACTTTGGCGTGGTGCCGGTGGAAAACTCCACCGAAGGCGCTGTCAGCCATACCCTGGACAGCTTCCTTGAGCACGACATGGTGATTTGCGGCGAGGTCGAGCTGCGTATCCACCACCACCTGCTGGTGGGCGAAAATACCAAGACCGACAGCATCACCCGTATCTACTCCCACGCTCAGTCGCTGGCCCAGTGCCGCAAGTGGCTGGACGCGCACTATCCGAACGTGGAGCGCGTCGCTGTATCGAGCAATGCCGAGGCCGCCAAGCGCGTCAAGGGTGAGTGGAACTCTGCGGCGATCGCCGGTGATATGGCAGCCAACCTGTATGGGCTGACACGCCTGGCCGAGAAGATCGAAGACCGTCCGGACAACTCCACGCGCTTCCTGATGATCGGCAACCAGGAAGTGCCGCCGACCGGCGACGACAAGACTTCGATCATCGTTTCGATGAGCAACAAGCCCGGTGCCTTGCACGAGCTGCTGGTGCCGTTCCACCAGAACGGCATCGACCTGACTCGCATCGAGACCCGCCCGTCGCGCAGCGGCAAGTGGACCTACGTGTTCTTCATCGACTTCGTTGGCCACCACCGCGACCCGCTGATCAAGGCGGTGCTGGAGCAGATCAGTCAGGAGGCTGTGGCGCTGAAGGTGCTGGGCTCTTATCCGAAGGCGGTGCTTTGATTTGAGATGGTTGGGGCCGCTTCGCGCCCCATCGCGACACAAGGCCGCTCCTACAGGAGTACGCAATCCCTTGTAGGAGCGGCCTTGTGTCGCGATGGGCTGCAAAGCAGCCCCAATGGCCCTCACAGGCTATCTAGATTTCTGAACAGGGTTCGCACCAGTGGTAAATGCAGCAAAAACCAAACCCGCACCAATCATCAACCGCCTGGTCGTGGTCGGTCTCGGCCTGATCGGCGGCTCTTTCGCCAAAGGCCTGCGTGAAAGCGGCTTGTGCCGCGAAGTGGTCGGTGTCGACCTGGACGCCCCCTCGCGCAAGCAAGCCGTGGCCCTGGGTGTGGTCGATCGCTGCGAAGAGGACCTCGCTGCCGCGTGCGTGGGGGCTGATGTCATCCAGCTGGCCGTGCCGATCCTGGCCATGGAAAAAGTCCTGGCCCGCCTGGCCCAACTCGACCTGGGTGACGCGATCATCACCGACGTCGGTAGCGCCAAGGGCAACGTCGTCCGTGAAGCGCGTGCCGTCTTCGGTGAGCGTCTGCCGCGCTTCGTCCCCGGCCACCCCATCGCCGGTTCCGAACAGAGCGGGGTAGAGGCCTCCAACGCCACCCTGTTCCGCCGCCACAAGGTCATCCTCACGCCGCTGGCTGAAACCGACCCGGCCGCGCTGGCCTTGGTGGATCGCCTGTGGCGTGCGCTGGATGCCGATGTGGAGCACATGTCGGTCGAGCGCCATGATGAAGTGCTGGCAGCCACCAGTCACTTGCCGCACTTGCTGGCCTTTGGCTTGGTCGACTCGTTGGCCAAACGCAATGAAAACCTCGAGATCTTCCGGTACGCTGCGGGAGGTTTCCGCGATTTCACAAGAATCGCTGGCAGCGACCCGACCATGTGGCACGACATCTTCCTCGCCAACCGCGACGCTGTCCTGCGCACGCTAGATACATATCGCAGCGATCTCGACGCCTTGCGCGACGCGATCGCTGAAGGGGACGGGCACCAGCTGCTGGGTGTATTCACCCGCGCACGGGTTGCCCGCGAGCATTTCAGTAAAATCCTGGCCCGCCGGGCCTATGTGGACGCTATGAACGCCAACGATCTGATTTTCCTGGCCCAACCGGGTGGCCGCCTGAACGGGCGTATTCGTGTACCGGGCGACAAGTCGATTTCCCATCGCTCGATCATGCTCGGCTCGCTGGCCGAAGGCACCACCGAAGTCGAAGGCTTCCTCGAAGGTGAAGACGCGCTGGCGACCCTGCAGGCATTCCGTGACATGGGTGTGGTCATCGAGGGCCCCAACCACGGTCGCGTGACCATTCACGGCGTTGGCCTGCACGGCCTCAAGCCACCACCCGGGCCACTGTATGTAGGTAACTCCGGCACCTCGATGCGCCTGCTGTCGGGCCTGCTGGCCGGCCAGCCGTTCGACGTCACCATGACAGGCGACGCTTCGCTGTCCAAGCGCCCGATGAACCGTGTGGCCAACCCGCTGCGCGAAATGGGCGCCGTGGTCGAGACCGGTCCGGAAGGCCGCCCACCGCTGACCATTCGCGGTGGTAGCAAGCTCAAGGCATTGACCTACACGCTGCCGATGGCCAGCGCTCAGGTCAAATCGTGCCTGTTGCTGGCCGGCCTGTACGCCGAGGGCAAGACCACCGTCACCGAGCCTGCGCCAACCCGTGACCACACTGAGCGCATGCTGCGCGGCTTTGGCTATGCGGTCGAGTCGAACGGCCCGGTTGCCTCGCTGCAGTCCGGTGGCAAGCTCACCGCTACCCGCATCGAAGTGCCGGCCGATATTTCTTCGGCAGCGTTCTTCCTGGTGGCAGCTTCGATCGCTGAAGGCTCCGAGCTGGTGCTGGAGCACGTAGGCATCAACCCGACCCGTACCGGCGTGATCGACATCCTGCGCCTGATGGGCGGCGACATTACCCTGGAAAACCAGCGTGAAGTCGGCGGCGAGCCGGTGGCTGATCTGCGTGTGCGTGGCGCCAAACTCAAGGGCATTGATATCCCGGAAGAGCTGGTACCGCTGGCCATCGACGAGTTCCCGGTGCTGTTCGTGGCCGCCGCCTGCGCCGAAGGGCGTACCGTGCTGCGTGGTGCCGAAGAGCTGCGGGTGAAGGAATCCGACCGTATCCAGGTGATGGCAGACGGCCTGATCACCCTGGGCATCAAGTGTGAACCGACCCCGGACGGCATCATCATCGACGGTGGCCAGTTGGGCGGTGGCGAAGTGCATGGTCACGGTGACCACCGCATTGCCATGGCTTTCAGCGTGGCCTCGCTGCGCGCCAGCGCGCCCATCCGCATCCATGACTGTGCCAACGTCGCCACCTCGTTCCCCAACTTCCTGGCACTGTGTGCAGAGGTCGGTATTCGCGTGGCAGAAGAGGGCAAGTCGTGAGTTCGCAAGCACCCATTATCACTATCGACGGGCCAAGTGGCTCGGGCAAAGGCACGGTTGCCGGGCTGCTGGCTCGCGAGCTGGGCTGGAAGCTGCTGGACTCCGGCGCGCTGTACCGTTTGCTGGCGTTCAATGCCAGTAACCACGGTGTCGACCTAACCAACGAAGAGTTGCTGACCAAGCTTGCCGCCCATCTGGATGTGCAGTTCATCGCTGCCGAGCCCGGTAAGCTTCAGCAAACCATCCTTGAAGGCGAGGATGTCAGCCAGGTCATTCGCACCGAGACCGTGGGTGCCGGTGCCTCAATGGTGGCCTCGTTGCCAGCGGTGCGTGAGGCGTTGCTGCAGCGCCAGCGTGCCTTCCAGGAAATGCCTGGGCTGATAGCTGACGGCCGCGACATGGGAACCGTTGTGTTCCCGGATGCGCCATTGAAAGTGTTCCTTACCGCCAGCGCGGAGGAGCGGGCACGTCGTCGCTACCTGCAGTTGAAGGGCAAGGGTGAAGATGTTAGTCTGTCGAGTCTGCTGGATGAGATTCGTGCGCGTGATGAGCGCGACACCCAACGTGCAGTGGCCCCGCTGAAGCCAGCGGTCGATGCCATTCAGTTGGACTCTACCGAGTTGTCCATCGAGCAGGTGTTGCAACGTATCAGAAGCGAGATCGCCCAACGCGACCTTGCCTGATAACCAGGAGAGCAGGCAGGGGCACCAGTCAACGTCCTGTCGGCTTTCCTTTACTTAAAACAGACCCACATTGTCTGGAATGTGGCGAGGGGCGTTTGTTTCGCCCGAATTTACAGGAATTAAAATGAGCGAAAGCTTTGCAGAACTCTTTGAAGAAAGCCTGAAAACCCTCAATCTTCAGCCGGGTGCGATCATCACCGGTATCGTTGTCGACATCGACGGCGACTGGGTTACCGTACACGCTGGCCTGAAGTCCGAGGGCGTCATCCCGCTCGAGCAGTTCTACAACGAAGCTGGCGAGCTGACCATCAAGGTCGGTGACGAAGTGCACGTTGCGCTGGACGCGGTCGAAGACGGCTTTGGCGAAACCAAACTGTCCCGTGAAAAAGCCAAGCGCGCCGAGTGCTGGATTGTTCTGGAAGCAGCTTTCGCCGCCGAAGAAGTGGTCAAGGGCGTTATCAACGGTAAGGTTAAGGGCGGCTTCACTGTCGACGTTAACGGCATCCGTGCGTTCCTGCCGGGCTCCCTGGTTGATGTCCGCCCAGTGCGCGACACCACCCACCTGGAAGGCAAAGAGCTGGAATTCAAGGTCATCAAGCTGGACCAGAAGCGCAACAACGTTGTCGTTTCCCGTCGCAGTGTGCTGGAAGCCGAGAACTCCGCCGAGCGCGAAGCCCTGCTGGAAACCCTGCAGGAAGGCCAGCAAGTCAAAGGTATCGTCAAGAACCTCACCGACTACGGCGCATTCGTGGACCTGGGCGGTATCGACGGCCTGCTGCACATCACCGACATGGCCTGGAAGCGCATCAAGCACCCATCGGAAATCGTTAACGTTGGCGACGAAGTCGACGTACGCGTTCTGAAGTTCGACCGCGAGCGCAACCGCGTTTCGCTGGGTCTGAAGCAAATGGGCGAAGATCCGTGGGTAGCTATCACTGCCCGTTACCCAGAAGGTACTCGCGTACAAGCTCGCGTTACCAACCTGACCGACTACGGCTGCTTCGCTGAGCTGGAAGAAGGCGTTGAAGGTCTGGTACACGTTTCCGAAATGGACTGGACCAACAAGAACATCCACCCGTCGAAAGTCGTTCAGGTTGGCGACGAAGTGGAAGTCATGGTTCTGGACATCGACGAAGAGCGTCGTCGTATCTCCCTGGGCATCAAGCAGTGCAAGTCCAACCCATGGGAAGACTTCTCCGGCCAGTTCAACAAGGGTGACAAGATCACCGGTACCATCAAGTCGATCACCGACTTCGGTATCTTCATTGGTCTGGACGGCGGCATCGACGGCCTGGTTCACCTGTCCGACATCTCCTGGAACGAAACCGGCGAAGAAGCCGTACGTCGTTTCAAGAAGGGCGACGAGCTGGAAACCGTCATCCTGTCGGTCGACCCAGAGCGCGAGCGCATCTCCCTGGGCATCAAGCAGCTGGAAGACGATCCGTTCTCCAACTTCGTTGCTGTCAATGACAAGGGCGCTATCGTCAAGGGCATCGTGAAAGAAGTTGACGCCAAAGGCGCCATCGTCACCCTGGCCGACGACATCGAAGCCACTCTGAAAGCTTCCGAAATCAGCCGTGACCGCGTTGAAGACGCGCGTAACGTTCTGAAGGAAGGCGAAGAGATCGAAGCCAAGATCATCAGCGTTGACCGCAAGTCCCGCGTTATCAGCCTGTCGATCAAATCGAAAGACGACGCTGAAGAGCGCGAAGCCATCCAGAGCCTGAAAAACGCTCCGGAAGCGGCTGCCGACACCACCATGGCTGCGCTGCTGCGCGAAGCAATGGCCAAGCAGAACTGAGTTCTGTTTGATCGGTAAAAAAGGGCGACCCTCGGGTCGCCCTTTTTTTGTGCTTGTTTTTGATTTAGAACTTTCAAAAGGTAGTATTGGTATCAGGATTATTGAATGGGCGCACCATGTGAGCGCCCCTCTCAAACGGCCAGCATATGACTGCGAAATGATATTCATAAATGGCGGCAGTACTGACAACACCCAGAAAATCATCAAGAGCCTTGCACGAGAAGATCCGCGAGTTAGCGGTATCTCATTGTCCCGTAATTTTGGCAAAGAAGCGGCCATGACGGCTGGGCTTGATTATGCCAAAGGCGACGCGGTTGCGGTTTTCGATGTCGACTTGCAAGATCAGCCATCACTGCTTATCAGTTTTGTTGAAGAGTGGGAGAAGGGCTTTGATGTTGTATATGCCAAACGAACCCATCGAGACGGGGAGAGCTGGCTAAAAAAGGTCACTGCTTCGTTGTTTGGCGGTCGGCCGCTTTACGACCAACAAAAAAGTGGCGCTGCTGGCATCGCTGATTTTTGTCGTGAATCCCCTGGTCATAATGTCGGCGGGCTGGTCTGCAGCGCTGATGGATCGGTGGTATGTATTGTTCGGGCTCTCCACCTTTCTGGTGGCGGAAAGATACATAAGTCAATCAAAGAGCTCGCCGTTGCTACTCGTGTTGGTCTTGTTGTTTTCGATATCGGCTATACTTTCCAAAGAAACGGCAATGATTTTGCCAGGGCTTCTGCTTCTACTTGTCTTCTGTGACGTGTGCGTACTCAAGATCAAGCGGTTTTGGATCGCCGGGTTTACCTGGGCCTTGCCGATTGTTGCTTTTCTTGGCTACCGGCTTACGGCGATTATCGGGTCTTTTGGAAAACCGCAGGTTTCTGATTATAAAGCCTCAGTCGTCAATATTCCGGAAAGCCAGCTTGTTTACAGTGCCTACCCTTTTTCCTATGGATTGAATGAAGCCAATGGTTGGGTTTTCCTCAGTGTAGTCGCGATCGGGTTTGCGCTTGCTATTCATGCGTTGCTGGTTGCTTTCCTTGGGGCTGCATATGGTTTTAAATCGATAATTGCATATGTGGCGATGTATTTTCTATTTTTGGCGCCTGTTATTCTGATTCCCATCAACAGCGCTCATTATATGTATGGCTCTGCACTGGCGCTGAGTGTCGCGTTGGCGGCCATCTTCTATAGCAAAGCCAATACTCGCTTTTTGGGTAGGGCATTTGTTTTTTGCGCGCTGGCCGTTCTTCTGGTCCATTCGTTCAATGTCCAAAAATTTGTTTACGATCAAGGCCGGTGCATGAGCAGAGCCATGACTTCTACTGAGGCGCTTTATCTGTCGAATGGCAAGCCTGCCGCCGTTGATTTTCAAGCTGAGCCAGGGGCGCCCGGTTATGTGTTGAACAAAATCAATACTGGTCGTGAGCAGATTGCTGAATGGGCGCCAGTAAAGTTGACCGTATTCAATTGGGGCGATACCCCTGCAGAAGGAACGTTATCGCTGGCCATGACATCAACGTGCCTGGTCTATAAAAAGTGAGGGTGTGCAGAGGTGGTTGAGCACCGTCGGGCCGGTTCATCGCTGGCAAAGTACAAGCATTGAGCCGGCCGCTGTGGCCGCGGATTGACCAGATGCGTGATTACCGTGATGAAGCAGGTTAGCGGGTGTTCGTGGTCGCTGCATGTGAGGCAGCCAGGTTCTGGTAACCGCTGTGAGCAAAGATGAAGGGTTAGTCTGCCTGTGGGGACTGATTGCGCGAGAACGACAGGTAACGGCTAACGGCCTCACGTGAGCGTGTGATCAGCTCTAGATACTCCAGCGGAGCAGGTTGGTCGGCCACTAGCGGCTTGTCCATAAGGTACATACGAACTGCGCTGTATGTGATCAAGCACTCTTGCGAGAGCTGCTGGGAACGTTCAAAAAAATCAGCTTCCATTACGCCCGCCTCCATGGCCGGCCCCGTGCCGGATATCCTGATTACACTGTGGGTAAAAATATTTCAAGAGGTTGCTAAGGTCGGCATTTCGAGAGCAGCACATCCAGTGGCCCGAGGAGTGTGCGACCTGACAGGCGGTCGCTTGGCGCGGCATGCCGCTTGTAACTTTTTCAACACATTGATCTTGAATTTTTTATCAAGTCAAGAACTGCCCTGTTCAAATCACTCCGAGCGTGCTACAACCTGATTAAGCAATGATCTAGCTGCTTGATAACGAAGGGAAAATCATGACGAAGTCGGAGCTGATCGAACGTATTGTCACCCATCAGGGTTTGCTCTCGTCCAAAGACGTCGAGTTGGCCATCAAGACCATGCTTGAACAGATGTCCCAGTGCCTGGCCACAGGCGATCGCATCGAAATTCGTGGTTTCGGCAGTTTTTCCTTGCACTATCGGGCGCCGCGAGTCGGACGCAATCCCAAGACCGGACAGTCTGTTGAGCTCGAAGGAAAATTCGTGCCTCATTTCAAGCCGGGCAAAGAGTTGCGTGATCGTGTCAATGAAGAGGATATGGCTCACCCTTGAGCGATGAAGGAGCATTTTGATGCATAATTTCAAGCGCGCACTGGCCACGTTGCTCGTGCTGGTGTTGGCTGCTTTAGTACTGTTTTTTGTGCTGGAAAACCAGCAGGCGGTACAATTGATGCTATTTGGCTGGTCGGCTCCCGCCATGCCCGTAGCGGTTCCGGTGTTGGCTGCTCTCGTGGCGGGGCTGGCAGTTGGTCCTTTGTTGGGGGCCTATAGTGTTCAGCGCAGCAAGCGCAATATTCGTGCGTCGGCGCGTGATGCTGCCTTGAACGATCAAAAATAAGGAACTTTCCTACATGTAGCTGAGAAATTCGGGCCTGTGCTTTTGTCGGCTGAAATGGAGAAATACGCGTTTCAACGTTCGACCAATGCGAGGATGCGCGGTATGAGTTTTCTCAGGCTCTCCCATCATGGTGGCACTCAAGATGTCACCGGTTCCTGCCACCAGTTGCATCTTGGGCCGGCGATCAGTGTGCTGGTCGATTGCGGGCTTGAGCAGGGTGACAAAGTTTCCTCGGGTTCAGCGTTCGCTCCATTAGGGTTCGATGTCAGCGGTATTCAGGCGTTGGTCGTAACCCATGTCCATCTCGATCATGTTGGCCGGATCCCTGCGCTTTTGGCCGCAGGATACCGAGGGCCAATCCTTTGCAGCGAGCCATCTGCCGCGCTCTTGCCTCTGGTCCTGGAGGATGCCTACAAGCTTGCCTTCAGTGCGGACAGCGCCCAGGTCGACCGCTACCTAGCGTTGCTGCAGCGTCTGATTAAGCCGCTGCCGTTCGAGCATTGGTATCAGTTGGTCGAAACTGAAACACTGACCTGTTCCATTCGCCTGCAGCGCGCTGGTCACCTGTTGGGTTCCGCTTATGTGGAGTGCGGCATCCGCTCCTCGGATACGAGCGCGGATACCCGCATCGTGTTTTCTGGCGATCTTGGTGCGCGCGGCAATCCGATTTTGCGGGATGTCTTGCCCCCCGAGCGGGCCGACATATTGGTACTGGAGAGTACCTATGGTGATCGATTGCATGCTGACCGTAGTGAGCGGCAGTCGCGATTGGCGTCAGCCATCGATCACGCATTGCTTGATCGAGGGACCGTCCTGATACCTGCATTCAGCCTGGGGCGAACGCAGGAGTTGTTGTACGAGCTCGAGGATATTCTTCATCGCAAGCGGTTGCTCAGTGAGGACCAAGGGGGGCGGCAGGGGGAGTTGCTGCATAGTATTGACTGGTCGAATTTACCGATAATTCTTGATTCGCCGCTCGCCCAACGTATTACCCAAGCCTATCTGAACCTGCACGAGTTCTGGAATGCTGAAGCCAGGCAACGACTGATCGCCGGAAGGGCTCCGCTTGGGTTCAGGCAGCTGATTTGTGTGGAAAGCCACACTGACCACCAAAGAGTTGTCAATTACCTAAAGAGTACGAAACGACCGGCAATTGTTATAGCAGGTAATGGGATGTGTTCTGGCGGGCGCATTGTAAATTACTTGAAGGCGATGCTGGGAGATACACGCCACGAAGTCGTATTTACCGGGTATCAGGCAAAAGGTACTCCGGGAGCTGTCATACAGGCCAGCGAAGGCGCTGAAGGGTTTGTGCAGATAGATCTAGATGGAGAAATGTACGATATACGCGCGAAAATCATTACTTTGGAAGGCTACTCGGCGCATGCGGATCAGGAAGGGCTCTTACAATTTGCGGCTGGTGGCTTGACGGTATCTCAGGAAATTGTTCTTGTGCATGGCGAGCCTAGGGCAAAAAGCAGGCTGGCAGAAAAGCTGCGCGAGCGCTACATCGAAAAGAACCGAGAAATCCACGTGAGCATTCCTGGGTGATGGGCCGCTACGGTACTGCAATTGATCGTCTATTTCGGAAGCACCGGAAACCAGGCGGCTGATGGGCCCCGCCCTTAGCTGGATACTCGTGTTAGAATTCTTCGGCTGGCTGAAGTCATCGTTGAGAATTCACTTTTCGCGGGGCCACCTGGGGCTTTCAAATTTTCTTTTTTCGATCGGGTGTTTGGTTTAATGAAAGTTATTCGTACTGATTTACCTGAAGTGCTGATTTTGGAGCCGAATGTATTCGAAGACGAACGGGGTTGGTTTGTCGAAAGCTTTAACGAGCGGGTGTTTGAACGTGCGCTGAAAGCGTTGGGGGTGCCGGTGCCACGGCTGGTACAGGATAATAGGTCGCATTCGAAAAAGGGAGTTCTGCGTGGGCTCCATTACCAGCGAGCCCCGCACCCTCAAGATAAACTGGTAAGTGTCACTAAAGGTGCCATCTTTGATGTGGCTGTGGATGTCAGAAAGGAATCTGCCACATTTGGAAAATGGGTCGGTGTTGAACTCACCGCTGATAATCACCGGATGCTATGGGTTCCAGATGGTTTCGCTCATGGCTTTCTGGCGCTGGAAGAAGGAACTCAGGTGCATTACAAGGTCAGTGACTATTATGCCAAGGACTGTGAATGCAGCGTGCACTGGGCAGACCCGACAATAGCCGTAGAGTGGCCGCGTGACGGGATGAACTTAATCATAAGTGAGAAAGATAAAGCAGCGCCTTTTTTGCTTGATGCACTAAGCTGACCTGTAGCTATTTACCCTGTGCAAGGGGTGGTAGGCTCATGAAGCTGAATGCTTTTTTGTCGCCCTGCCACTTATTCAACCTTTTAGTTGATTGCTGGTTATGCAAACAGATACCTCGGAAAACAGACCAAAGTTTGCAGTTCTGATGGCTGCGTTCAATGGGGTTGATTGGCTGTCTGAACAAGTCCAATCAATTTTGCAGCAGGAGAGTGTCAGCGTTACTATTTATGTTAGCGTTGATCGTTCGGAGGATGGTACGGAGGAGTGGTTCAAGGCCTGTGAGAAGCAGAACCCAGCTGTGCATACCTTGCCTGTTGGCGTTTTTGGTGGGGCGGCGAAAAATTTCTTCCGACTGGTGCGAGACGTCGATTTTTCAGGTTATGACTACGTGGCATTGTCTGACCAGGATGATATATGGGATTCGAAAAAGTTGATATCGGCCCACGAGGTCATCAGCAACGGTGGCGTCGATGCATATTCGGCTAACGTTACTGCGTTCTGGCCTGACGGTCGTAAACAACTGATCGATAAGGCGTCGGATCAAAAGCGATATGACCATTTTTTTGAGGCGGCTGGACCGGGTTGCACCTATGTCCTGCGCTGTGGTGTAGCTCAGAACTTTAAAATGTTCTTGATGGAGCATTGGCAGTCGGCCAATGCGGTAGCGTTGCATGATTGGCTGATTTATGCGTGGGCGCGAGATGCTGGCTGCACATGGTTTATCGACAAGCGCTCGATGCTGAGTTATCGGCAGCACGCTACCAATCAGATGGGCGCCAACAGTGGTGTGTTACAAATGCTGCGGCGGTTTAAACTGGTGCGTCAAGGCTGGTACAGAGGTGAAGTCGAAAAAATTGCTGCGTTGCTGGCGATTGGGGGGGGCACTTCAACTGGCGATGCGCGGCCAGATGTTTCAAGTCGCTGGTTTCTGCTGAAGAATATTTCTCAGATTCGGCGCGATGCCAAGGACCGCCTCCTCCTCTTGGCATTGCTGCTTTTGAATATATATTGATGACTTGCGTTTCTGCTTTCTATAGCAGGGAGGCGTTGTCGAAGCGCGTTACCCAGTTGTTTTCCAGCTTGAATGACTCAATGAAGGGGCGTGAAGCTGTGTAGCTCAGTGCTTGAGCGACAACGGAGTCCATATTGTCGTTTGTGTCGCAGATGTACACGCCCTTTTCGTTACGTCTGTAATGCATCTCACCAAAGCTACTGGTGAGAACGGGTAGACCAGAGGCAATGTATTCATAGTATTTGATAGGATCAACGCTCGCCGTGAGCGAAGTTTTCTGAAACGGGATCAGTGCGACGTTAAATGTGCGCATGAGCTCGAGTGCTTCGCGGTGGCTGCACGGCGGACGAATGACTATATTGGCGGGTAACGTGCCTGCGTAGCGATTACTGATAGGGCCTACGATAAGTAATGTGTCGAGTGGGCGAGCATGAGCCAATCGAATAACCCAGTCCCAATCGAACCAGGCGCCGACGGTGCCAACGTAGCCAAATACGATGTTCTCTTTGTGAGATTGTTTTTCGGTCCATGCGGGTATTAGTTGCGTATCGAGTGCGTTGGCAACGAAGCGAACATCCGCGTGCTGCGGTGTCCATTTCTCTACCAGTTTCGTCGACGACGTCAGCACCGTGCGACAAAGCGAGGCCAGCCTTTGTTCGCGTCGTTGCATCGCTTGGCGTGAAAAGCCTGAAAAAAACGCAGGAAAGTCATCCATCGCATCGTAAATGGCTGGAGATTCAGGCAATAACTGAATCATTCTGATCGCGAGTTCAGAGGGTTTGCCGGCGACAATCATGGTTGGCTCGGCTTTCGCAAAACGCTGGGCTGAGCTAATGATCGATGTCCAGAACAAGAGACTATTAACGGTTCCAGAAAAAGGCAGTGGTTCAACCGGTAGCGAACGGGGTTGTATTACCGTCACCCAAGGCTGCTTAACCTCAATGCCTCTGTCGCACCCGCGCGAATGGGTCAAGTCACTCAAGCGTGGTAATCGGGTGGGGTAGGGGTCCACCCACAATACCTTTCCTTGGGTTGTGTCATTGAACCAACTTGCAAATTTTTGCGGTCGTTGAGCAAAACTGCTCCAAGGTACAGGGGAGAGGTAGATTAACTGCATTTAGCAAAGTGTTCCTTCAATACGGCAACAATACGGATCGCGCCTTTTCCGTCGCCATAAGGGGAAACGCCTCGCGCCATGGCCTTGTAAGCGTTGGCGTCGTCGAGCAGATTCTGCGCTTCGTTGAGTATCCGTTCGCGGCTCTGACCGACCAGCTTCACTACGCCCATTTCAACGGCCTCTGGTCGCTCGGTTTCTTCGCGCAGTACCAGGACTGGAATACCCAATGCCGGTGCTTCCTCTTGAACGCCGCCGGAATCACTGATGATCAGACATGCACGCTTCATGGCTGCAATGAAGGGTGCGTAATCGAGAGGTTTGCAAAGGATGATGTTGTCGATGCCGGCGAGCATAGCGTGGGCCACGTCATGCACATTGGGATTGGGATGGACAGGGTAAAGGATTTGAATATCAGTATTACGTTCGGCAAGCGTTTTCAAGGCACTGCAGATATTGCGGATGGGTTCGCCAAAGTTCTCTCGGCGATGTGAGGTAACCAGTACAAGGCGTTTGCTTTCGTCGATGTCTACTCCGATTTCGAGGTCTTTTTCTGCAGTCATCAGCAGTGCATCAATCACGGTATTGCCGGTGACGGTGATATCCGCAGCCGCAATACCCTCTCGCAACAGATTGTCTTTCGAACTTTCCGTGGGGGCAAAATGCCAACGGGTGAGGCGTCCAGCCAGAACCCGATTTGCCTCCTCGGGGAATGGGTTTTGAATATCCCATGTGCGCAAGCCCGCTTCAACATGGCCGAAAGGAATGCGTCGGTAAAAACAAGCCAGTGCCATGGCAAACACGGTTGTCGTATCACCTTGAGCCAGTACTACATCAGGTTGTTCCTCAATCAGTACTTTGTCGAGCTCGACCAGCAGACGCGCAGTCAGTTCGGTGAGGTTCTGGTTAGGCTTCATGATGTTTAAGTCGATATCGGGAACGATATCGAAGAATGCCATCACTTGGTCGAGCATCTCACGGTGCTGAGCGGTAGCAAGAACGCGTACTTGTGCCCACGGCTGTTTCTTCAGTTCAAGAATAACGGGAGCCATCTTGATGGCTTCTGGCCTGGTGCCTACCGTGCAGATTACTTTCATGAGTTCACCTATTTTACTTGTGTCTGAGGGCACCAGAGAGCCCAGTGCGCCAACAGGAAGGCTAGAGGCCTGAAATGTTCATATCATTCGACAGCCCCGTTGCTCTGGTGTGTACAAGTCATCAGCAGCAACGGGGGCACGCAGTTACTTCCTTTCTGTCCGATAACCATGGGGGATCCATGGCCCCCATTTAGCCTCGTAAAGCGCTTTGTTTTGTTCGAACAGTGCTTGTCGATCGGCACTACGCAGTTTGTTGAACGAGGCAGACAGATGGTGATGGATGAATACGTCTTCGGCGCAGGCTACCGAGCGCCCTAGCTGTTGGATGCGCCGGCAGTAATCATCATCCTCGAAGAAGCCGCGTCCGAAGGCCTCATCCAGTGGGCCAACCGCTTCATAGATCGCGCGTGGGAACATCACGCAGAAGAACGCCGCTGTATGCAGCTTGTGCGTCTTTCCGATATTGGCGCGTGTATATTGACTCGACGCAGCCAGCATCTCTTCCATGCTGGAGTAGTGAATCTGGATCTTGGCTTCGTTGCCAATGTTGTTGGTAACGGGGCCGATGATGCCGAGTGTCGGGTCACGTTCCAGGTGGCGGTAGAGCGTGCTCAGCCAGCCCGGGGTGACATAGGTATCATTGTTAAGCAGGACCAGATAGTCGCCGTCGGCAACGGCCAGGCCCACATTGTTACCGGCAGCGAAGCCTAGGTTGTCTTCGTTCAGAATCAGGCGGCGGTTACCGCCTTCGCTGGCCCACTCGCGCAGGTAGTCTGGCGAGCCGTCGGCAGAGGCATTGTCTACGACAATGATCTCGAAGTTATTGTAGTCGGTGTATTCATCCAGGCTGCTCAGGCATGCCTTGGTAAGTTCCAGGTTGTTGTATGTGACGACCACTACACTGATGCGCGGGCCATACTGTTCGGGGTTCTCGACAACTTCCGTGAGTTGCCCGGCGCGGTGCAACCATGTCTGGTTGCTGGCAAAGGACTGCCGAAGCTGAACATCATGCTCGCTGCTGGGGTGAGTCAATACCTGATCGACAGCATCAAGGAAGGCTTGGTGATCCGGCGCCGTGTGCACCAGGTTCTCAAACTGGCGAATTTCCGGTAGGTCTACCGAAACCACCGGTTTGCCGGCGCTCAGGTACTCATACACTTTCACAGGGTTGGTCGCCAGCGTAAGCGGGATCACTTTGAATGGCAGCAGGCACACATCAAAAGCGTGCAGGTAGCCAGGGAGCTCGGAATAAGGTTTCTCGCCAGTAAACACTACGTTGTCGTACCTGGAGAGGCGGGCTGCTGCGTTCACCGTGTCTGCGCCAATCAGCAGGATGAGGTGTTGAGAAAAGCGCGCTGCGATGGCTTCTAGCAGATCGACATCGAACCACTCTGCAATGGCGCCATAATAGCCAATGATCCGCCGCCCTTCCTGGGCCTTGAAGACCTCTGTAGGGCGACGGGCGAAGTGCCCGTACTCACCTGCGTTGCGAATGAGCGCACGTCGCGAGGTGCTTTTGCCCACCAGCTCATCGAGCCAGGACGAGGTAGTGATGGTCAGGTCCGAGTTGGACACCAATGCTTTTTCAATGGCGAGCATCTCTTCGGAAACATTGCCAAAGCCTTCATGGTGGTCCATGCAGTCGTACACGACCTTGCTGTTTGGCAACACCGTTGCAGTCTCGTACCAGAAGGCGTGCTGCACCACAGATACCAGCGCTCGCGAGTTGGCCCAGCTGAGCACGCTGCCTATCGAGTTGCGCAACTGATTGGTAGTGTCCACACCTGCTGGGTTGTAATAGATGACAGGTGCACCTTTGGCATAAAGGTTGATCTGGAACAAGCGCCCATCGCTGTCCAGTTGCTCGACATTGAAACCTTCATCTGGGCAGTCGACCAGGTTGACAGAAACATAGAATACCCTGCGGCCAGCCTTGGCCAATGCCTGCGCAAGCTGTTGCGGGCGTTGATGGCGGAAGTGCCAGTCGATGACGCCCCAGAAAATATAGTCGGGCAACCCGGGGGTTTGTGCTGCTGGCTTGATGGTTGGCAAGGCAAATTTGCCCCGTGCCACAGGCAGCGGCGTGTTGATCACCGACTGCCCCTTGGATTTTCGATACAGCTCAAGCGCTTGATGCTTTAGCTTGGCGGGTAGTGGCAGACGATGGAAACTGCTTTTACAGAGCTGCTTCAGCGTTTGCTTGTCTTGCGCGATCAGGCCGTGTTTAGCCAGCCGCATGGCAAAGCGAAGCGGCGAGGTGAGTTTCCACGAGTGGCTGTTCAACAACCGCGCATGGTCGCTGCTGAGCCTGGCATGGGATAGGTGTGCGTCAGTGAGGCGGCTCTGCAGATTTGCCTCACGCTCGGCTGCTTCGCTGAGCGCCTTGGTGGCGTCGGCTAGGTCCCGGCGGGCGTGGTTAAGCTCGTCCAGTGCCTGGCGAGTCTGCTTGTGAATCTCGAGCTCATGGGGCATCAGCTTACCCACTGTGGTTTCAATTTCCATAGAGTCCAGGGTCGGACCGACCTGTGTGAGCAGGTTATGGCTGACATACACTAGCAGTATCTGCTCGCCCGGCCAGTAGCTGGGTGCCCGGTCGCCCGTTGTAGTTGAGCGAGAGTGGACGAGCGTCCATTCGTTCATGTTGAACGGAATGTTGGTGTAGTCGAACGTGTAGAAATGCTCTTTGATACGTTCGTGCTCGCGGAATGGCAGTAGCAGAACGACAAAGTCGTTGGCGTGCGCCGCGACCTTTTTCAGTACTTCCCACGGCTGGTCGAAGTGTTCCAGGGTGTTCGAGGAGAACAGGACGTCCCAGCGATGTGAGCTATTTTCGCCTAGGAAATCAACACATAGAAAATCTTGGGATTTGTATTGTTCAACTGCCTTTTCAATGGCCTCTGGCGAAAAGTCGACACCCGTCACTTTTTTCAGACCTAGCAGTTCAGCCAGGATTGCCGTACCGTCGCCTTGGGCACAACCCCAGTCGCACAGGGTAAGGTCGTTGGCTCGCCAATAATCGATGAGCCATTCGGGCATCAGTTCCATGGCGACTTCGCTAAAGAAGCGACTCTGCTCACGCCCCAGGTTTTGCTCCCAGTCGGTTGAGAAGCGGTGATCCCAGTAAGTCAGAGAATTGACATCGCCTGGCGCATTGTCTTGGGTGTTCGGGTCACAAGGCTGCTTCATCGGGTGAGTCATCCTTAAATCGAGGTATTAGCGTTGATCGCCGTCATGGATACGGACATGCGCGGCATGAACTGTCCAAACGGGTTGCTCACAAAAGAAGAGGAGAAATACTGCGCACCTTCCACATATTCGTAATAGTGGATGCTGGCCGATGAGCGATTTTCAACAGCGGCGACCAGCAGGTACTCGCCGGTTATCAACGGGTTTTCAAACACGAACGACACTTCGTCCTGAGTGGAATTGTCATCGAAGAAGTGATCATGGTTCCACGTGCTGCCGACTACCAGATCGGTACCTGCTAGGTTCTTCAGCGAAAACGAAACTGACAGCCCATCTGTGCTTTTCAGCATGTGTGGGCGGAAGCGAATTTTTACCGTGATGGGCTCGTAGTCGACAAACAGGCTTTTTTGTTCGCCTTGGCTGTTGTACAGCCCGGCACTGACGATCAGGCCCACATGTGAGCCCCAGTGATTTATTGGCCGGTGTTGCAGTGGCGTTGCCGCCGCCGTTTCGACTTGGGGAGTATCAGCTGGCTCTGCGTCGGGCTTGCTGCCGTTGAACAGATGCTCGGTATACAGTGCGGTAATCATGAAGACGTCGCCAATGCCGCGTACGAGGCCTTTATCGAGCCAGATGGCTCGATCACACAGACTGCGCACGGCACCCACATCGTGCGAGACGAACAGGATGCTCACGCCAGACTTTTTCATTTGTTTGATGCGATCCAGGCATTTGGCCTGGAATCGGGCGTCACCGACAGAAAGTGCCTCGTCTACGACCAGGATGCTCGGGTTGGTGTGGATGGCCACGGAAAAGGCCAGGCGTACGTACATGCCAGAGGAGTAGGTTTTGACCGGCTGGTCGATGAAACTGGCAATTTCGGCAAACTCTTCGATGGCAGCGAACTGCTGATCGATCTGCTCTCTGTTCAAGCCGAGTATCGCGGCATTGAGGTAAACGTTTTCCCGGCCGGTAAACTCTGGATTGAACCCGGCACCTAGCTCCAGCAGTGCAGCGATACGGCCTTTTACCGTGATGTCGCCGGCGCTGGTGTTGAGTGTGCCGCAAAGCATTTGCAGGAGGGTGGACTTGCCCGAGCCATTGCTGCCGATGATGCCAACGGTTTCACCCGCCTTGATTTCGAACGAGACGTTCCTGACAGCCCAAAATTCCTGGCAATAGTTGCGCCGGCCGCGACTGAGCATCTGCAAGAGCCTGTGGTGAGGCTTCTCATAGATTTCATAGCACTTGGATACATCGGTCACTGTTATGACGTTGTCAGAGCACATCTGCAAATCCTTTGCGAGTTTTCTGGAACCAGGCGAAGCCGCAGATCGCGGCCAGGAGGCCCAGCGCATAGAGGTACGCAAGTGCGGTCAGGTCTGGAGGGTTGCCAAAAATCAGCACGTTGCGGCTTTGCTCGATAATGGTCGCTAGAGGATTCAGCCGCAGCCACTCGTGGTAGGCGACCGGCAGGGCTGTGATGGGGAAGAATACTCCGGACATGAAAAGCAGGATGGTCGTGATCATGTTGGTGACTTGGCTAACGTCGCGTAGGTAGACGCCGAGCGATGCGATGAACCAGCTGAAGCCGAGCGTGCCGAGAATGAGCGGCACAATGACGAACGGGAACAGCAGGGCGGTGCTGGGTACCGAATGGTTGAGCAAGAGTATCGCAAGTAACAGAACGATAAAGTTGACAAGCGAATGAAAAAGTGAAGAAAGCAGTGCCGCCCAAGGAAGGATCTCCAATGGGAAAACTACTTTCTTAACGTAACTGACGTTGGACGTTATGAGGTTGGGCGAGCGATTGATACATTCGGCGAAAAGACCGTGCAGGATCAGGCCAATATACAGGATAACGGCAAAGTCTGACTTGCTTTCTTCGAGGTTGCCGCCCCAGCGTGCCTTGAACACGACAGAGAAGACAAAGGTATAAATGATTAACATCAGAACAGGGTTGAAGAAAGACCACGACAGGCCAAGAATTGATCCCCGGTAACGATCAAGGACTTCTCGCTTGCTCAACTGCACAATCAAAAGCTTGTTGCGCCAAAGGCTTTTGGCCATCTCCATCGGCGACACTGAATAATTTTGCATTAAGCACGCTCATTTCCATTAACCAAATAGGGAGTTTGCATGCTCCCGGTTGTACAGCCGCTTCATCCTGGCAGGCCTTTCCCAACCATTCACCAAGAGGATCGGCGGCAAGACGCCTCCTGGGGACGATTTCAGATCACATCCTACTGGTCTGAGTGAGCCTTTGCTAGGGGGAGTGCAGCGGCGCTGGGAGGAGCCTTGGCTGCAGGTGGTAGGCGGCTAGCTGTATATGCTGCATATATAGAGAAGGCGCTTTGCGATGGCTGTTCCAGGTGGGGGCGTGGCGGTAAAAAACGTACGAGACCTTCGGAAAAGAGCTACGCAGTTTGGTGAAATTTCCTGTGCAGTATTGGATTTTCAGTCGCCGATGAAAATGGCAATATACTGGCTCTTGAATGCCGATGCTTTCAGGCTAAGCCTGTATAGCAGCTGTGGAGCCTGAGTATCGTTTTGGTTTTGACAACGTCTTTTTTGTTGTGTATGTGTCGTGTTGCTGCCAGGGCAATGGCTGCATTTAAGATTTGCTTGCCGATACAGCCTTGACGATGGGCGGATCGCATTGCGTCAACCCAAATGGGTGGCGGTCGATATGGACTTTTCTGGATCTGATGTATGGATCAAGCTGCTACCGGCCAATCAAACTTCATGCCTACGCTTCCAATTCCTCGCTTCAGCCTGTGCCGGGCGCATTTGTTGCGGCGCCCCCGCCACGCATTCTTGCAGTAACGGTTTACCCGTCCAGGATGCGCCACAGGGGCGATTTTCGGTAGCTTTTGCGAGTCATTTTCCATGGATAGATCAACAATACTTGTTACAGGAGCCAGTGGGTTCGTAGGCGGTGCACTGTGTCGCAAACTGGTCGAGCTGGGCAGGTACGCCCCCCGAGCGGCATTGCGTAAGGCCGGCGTTAGCCTGCCTTCAGGCGTGCTGCCGGTAGCCGTGGGCGAGCTGACGTGTTCCACCGATTGGGCATCTGCCCTCGTCGGGGTAGACGTGGTAATCCACGCAGCCGCTCGCGTGCATGTGATGAAGGAAACAGCCTGCGACAGCCTGGCCGAGTTCCGCAAGGTCAATGTAGATGGCACCTTGCGCCTGGCCCGGCAAGCCGCTGCAGCCGGTGTGCGGCGCTTTATCTTTATAAGTTCGATCAAGGTCAATGGCGAAAGCACTCCCTCTGGGCAACCCTTTCACGCGGACCAAGAGCCTGCTCCGCAAGACGCCTACGGCATATCAAAGCTCGAAGCGGAGCAGGGCTTGTGTCAAGTGGCGCGAGCCACGGGCATGGAGGTGGTGGTGGTACGTCCGGTACTTATTTACGGGCCCGGGGTGAAGGCCAACTTCCAGAACATGATGCGCTGGGTGCAGCGCGGCATACCGTTACCATTCGGAGCTGTCGACAACCGCCGCAGCTTGATTTCAGTCGTCAACCTTGTTGACCTGATCGTTACCTGCATCGACCATCCACAGGCTGCAAACCAGACGTTTCTCGCAAGTGACGGCGAGGATGTCTCTTTGACTCAACTGCTACGCCAGTTAGGCATTGTGCTTGGTCGTCCGGCTCGGTTGATTGCGCTACCACAAGGAGCCCTGCTGCTTGCCGCGCGAGCGCTTGGCCGGCGCGATCTCGCTCAGCGACTGTTTGGCTCATTGCAAGTAGACATTGACAAGAACCTCCAGTTGCTCGGCTGGGTCCCGCCGTTGACACTGGAGCAAGGCCTGGCCATGACCGCTCGATCTTTCCTGGAAAAACAAGATTTATGATTTGGTTGATTTTGACGGCAGGCCTCGCCTCGCTGCTGCTGACCGCCGCGTTGCGCCGTTATGCACTCGCCCGCAGCCTGCTGGATATTCCTAATGCGCGCAGCTCTCACTCCCTGCCAACGCCACGCGGCGGTGGGTTAGCGTTTGTCCTTACATTTCTGGCTGGGACGTTGGTGCTGGCATGGACTGGCTCCATCACGCCAGCGCTGCTGTGCGGGGTGCTTGGCGCGGGCGGGGGAATTGCCCTGATCGGCTTTATGGACGACCACGGGCATATCGCGGCTCGCTGGCGTTTACTGGGCCACTTTGCAGCAGCAGGATGGGGGATGTACTGGTTGGGAGGTATGCCGCCGCTCACAATTTTTGACGTGGAGCTTGCTCCGGTCGCAATCAGGATTGTCTTTGGTTTGCTCTATCTCGTGTGGTTGCTCAACCTCTATAACTTCATGGACGGCATTGATGGCATCGCCAGCATCGAGGCGATTTGTGTTTGTCTTGGGGGCAGCCTGCTTTACTGGATAACTGGTAATACACAGGCCATCTGGTTGCCCGTGCTGTTGGCAATCACAGTGGCCGGGTTCCTGTTCTGGAACTTTCCGCCAGCGCGGATTTTCATGGGGGATGCTGGTAGCGGTTTTCTGGGTATCGTGCTGGGGCTGCTGGCATTGCAGGCAGGCTGGATAAACCCACTATTATTCTGGGGGTGGTTAATACTTTTGGGTGTGTTCGTGGTGGATGCCACGTTCACGCTGATGCGGCGGCTGGTAGGTGGCGAGCGGGTCTACGAGGCGCATCGAAGCCATGCCTATCAGCACGCGTCGCGCCGGCATGGCAGCCACCTGCCGGTAAGCCTATCAGTGGCGGTCATCAATATGCTCTGGTTGCTGCCAGTGGCGGTAGCGGTAGTGATCCTGAAGGCCGATGGCGTGCTGGGAACCTTGGTTGCCTATGCACCTCTTACGCTGCTGGCGGTCAAGTATCGTGCCGGAGAACGGGAGTAGCATGGTTCAACACAGCAGGCTTGGCACGATCCAGTTGTTTGTGCGTTCAGGCTGGCAGGGCCTCTGGTCGAGCAGACGAGGCACATTGGCACCAAGGAGCGCAAGATGAAAAATGAGACCAATAAGGAACTTCGCGAGTACCTGGTGAGCCTTTCTCGGCAGAAAAAGCGGCTCTTGCAGGTGTGCACCGATGTTGGGTTGGTCTGGGTTGCCTTGTGGTTGTCGTTCATCGTGCGGTTGGGGATCGATGAAATGTACAATCCCATCATCGAGCACCTCTGGTTGTTCGTTGCCGCGCCACTGGTAGCGGTGCCGCTATTCATCCGCTTCGGCATGTATAGGGCAGTGATGCGCTATTTCGGTAATGACGCTCTGGTGGTGATTTTCAAGGCGGTTACCTTGTCGTCGCTGATTCTTGCCCTGGTGGTTTACTGGTACAGCAATCACAAGGTAGTGATCCCGCGCTCGATCATCTTCAACTACTGGTGGTTGAGCCTGGTCATCATCGGTGGTCTGCGCCTGGTCATGCGCCAATACTTCCTCGGTGACTGGTTCACAGGGAGCCATCAGAGTCCGTTCAAGCATCGCGATGAAGGCCCGATCAAGGTTGCCATCTACGGCGCAGGCACGGCGGGCAACCAATTGCTGGCGGCATTGCGGATGGGACGGACGATGCGCCCTGTGGCCTTTATCGACGACGATCGTGACCTAGCCAGTCGGGTTATTTCCGGGTTGCAGGTCTACACGCCGAAGCATTTGCAGGCGCTACTCAAAGAAACCGGGGCTCAGGAAGTTCTCCTCGCGCTACCTTCAGCCTCACGCGCCCGGCGCAGAGAAATCCTGACGCTGCTTGAAGCCTACCCGCTTCACGTACGCAGCGTACCCGCTTTTGCCGATCTGGCGAGCGGCCGAGTCAAGGTTGATGATATTCAGGATGTCGATATTGCCGACTTGCTCGGGCGCGATCCGGTTCCGGCGCAGGGGGATCTGCTTGAGCACTGCATCAAAAAGCAGACCGTATTGGTGACGGGTGCTGGCGGCTCGATTGGTGCCGAGCTTTGCCGGCAGATCGTTGGCCTGGGCCCCAAGACCTTATTGTTGTTCGATCACAGTGAATACAACCTTTACAGTATTCTCAGCGAACTGGAGCAGCGCATCGCACGGGCATCATTGTCGGTACGGCTACTGCCGATGCTGGGGTCGGTGCGCAATCAGCAGCACCTTGTCGACATCATGAGTACCTGGCGGGTAGATACGGTGTATCACGCGGCAGCGTACAAGCATGTGCCGATGGTTGAGCACAACATGGCCGCCGGTATTGTCAACAACGTGTTCGGCACGCTCAATACCGCGCAAGCGGCGCTGCAGTCCGGGGTTGCGAATTTTGTACTGATCTCCACCGACAAGGCAGTGCGCCCAACCAATGTGATGGGCAGTACGAAACGACTCTCCGAATTGATCCTGCAGGCACTGAGCCGTGAAGCTGCACCGGTGTTGTATGGCGACAGCGGCAAAATTGCTCGGGTGAACAAGACCCGTTTCACCATGGTGCGCTTTGGCAATGTGCTGGGCTCGTCCGGGTCGGTAATTCCGCTGTTTCACAAGCAAATCAAGCACGGCGGTCCGTTGACGGTTACCCACCCCAAGATCACGCGCTATTTCATGACGATTCCCGAAGCTGCTCAACTGGTCATTCAAGCGGGCTCGATGGGGCAGGGCGGGGATGTGTTCGTGCTGGACATGGGCGAGCCGGTGCGCATTACCGAGCTGGCTGAAAAAATGATCCATCTGTCGGGGCTGAGTGTTCGTTCCGAGCAAAACCCGAGTGGGGACATCGCCATAGAGTTCATTGGCCTGCGACCGGGGGAAAAGCTCTATGAAGAGCTGCTGATTGGCGAAAATGTCCAGGTCACACGCCATCCCATGATCATGTGCGCCAATGAAGACTACCTGCAGTGGGACATGCTCAAGCAAAACCTGGAGGCACTGTTGGCGGCCATTTCCGCCGATGACTTCAAGACGGTACGTCAATTGCTGAGGAATACCGTGAGTGGCTATACGCCAGGTGGCGAGATTGTCGATTGGTTGTACGAGCGCCAGCGACAGGAGCCGTAAAGGGCAGCGCTTAACGTTACAGATAAATCAGGCGCCACCCTCAAGGGGTGGTTTGCCATTATGAAAGTCAAAATCTTGCCGGGTTTAGATACCAAGGGAAAACGGAAAATGACTATTTTGGTAACAGGTGGTGCTGGCTTTATCGGCGCAAACTTTGTCTTGGACTGGTTGACTGGCTCGGACGAGCCCGTCGTCAACCTCGACAAACTCACCTACGCAGGCAACCTGCAAACCCTGAGCAGCCTGGAGGGTGACCAACGCCATATCTTCGTGCACGGCGACATTGGCGACTCCGAACTGGTAGCCCGCCTGCTCAAAGAACATCAACCACGCGCTATCGTCAACTTCGCCGCCGAGTCCCACGTCGACCGCTCGATCCACGGCCCGGAAGACTTCATCGAAACCAACATCGTCGGCACCTTCCGCCTGCTGGAAGCCGTGCGCGCACATTGGGGCAACCTGGACGAAAAGGCCCGCCAGGCGTTCCGCTTCCTGCATGTGTCCACCGACGAAGTGTACGGCTCGCTGGCAGCCGACGAACCTGCCTTCACCGAAACCCACCAGTACCAGCCGAACAGCCCATACTCTGCCAGCAAGGCCGCCAGTGACCATCTGGTGCGCTCGTACCACCACACCTACGGCCTGCCGGTGTTGACCACCAACTGCTCGAACAACTACGGCCCGTACCACTTCCCGGAAAAGCTCATCCCGCTGATGATCGTCAACGCCCTGGCTGGCAAGCCACTGCCGGTGTATGGCGATGGCCAGCAGATTCGCGACTGGCTGTACGTGAAAGATCACTGTAGCGCCATCCGCCGCGTGCTGGAAGCGGGCACTACCGGCGAGGTGTACAACGTGGGCGGCTGGAACGAAAAGCCCAATCTGGAAATCGTCAGCCGTGTGTGCGCCCTGCTGGACGAACTGCGCCCCCGCACCGACGGCAAGCCTTACGCCGACCAGATCACTTACGTGACCGACCGACCAGGCCATGACCGCCGCTACGCCATCGACGCCCGCAAGCTGGAGCGCGAACTGGGCTGGAAACCCGCCGAAACCTTCGAAACCGGTATTCGTAAAACCGTCGTCTGGTACCTCGACAACCAGAAATGGGTTCAGAACGTACAGTCCGGCAGCTACCGCGACTGGGTAGAGAAGAACTACGCAGGGCGTTCTGCATGAAGATTCTGCTACTGGGAAAAGACGGCCAGGTAGGTTGGGAGTTGCAGCGCAGCCTGGCTCCCCTGGGCCAGCTGCTGGCGCTGAACAGCCGTAGCCAGACGCACTGCGGTGACCTGGCCAATCTGGTTGCCCTGGCCGAAACCGTGCGTGTCTACGCCCCTGATGTCATCGTCAACGCCGCCGCCTACACTGCCGTCGACAAGGCGGAAAACGACCGCGAGCAGGCCTTCAAGGTAAACGCCGAAGCTGTGGGCGTTCTGGCCCGCGCCGCCGTCGACTGCGGCGCGTTGCTGGTGCATTACTCCACTGATTACGTGTTCCCGGGGCAGGGCACCCAGGCGTGGCGCGAAGACGACAGTGTCGGCCCGCTGAACACCTACGGTGAAAGCAAGCTGGCGGGTGAGCAAGCCATCCAGGCTGCAGGCTGCCAGCATCTGATCTTCCGCACCTGCTGGGTGTATGCCGCCCGCGGCACAAACTTTGCCAAGACCATGCTGCGCCTGGCCGCCGAGCGCGACAGCTTGGGGGTGATCGACGACCAGTACGGCGCCCCGACCGGCGCCGAGCTGATCGCCGACATTACTGCCCACGCGATCACCGCCACCCGCCGCAACCCGGTCCTGGCCGGGCTTTACCACCTGGCGGCCGGTGGCGAAACCACCTGGTGCGGCTATGCCCGCTACGTGCTGGAGCAGGCGGCGACACAAGGTGTAGTGCTGAAAGCCAAAGCCGAACAGGTCAACCCGCTTACGACCGACGCTTACCCGACCCCAGCCAAACGGCCGACAAATTCGCGTCTTGATACCAACAAACTGCAGAAGGCATTTGCCCTGACCCTGCCAGACTGGCGCCAGGGAGTGGCCCGCATGCTCAAGGAAATACACGAGAAATGACCACCATGAAACGTAAAGGCATCATTCTGGCTGGTGGTTCGGGTACCCGCCTGCACCCGGCAACCTTGGCAATTTCCAAGCAGTTGCTGCCGGTGTACGACAAACCGATGATCTACTACCCGCTGACCACGTTGATGCTGGCGGGCATCCAGGACATCCTGATCATCTCCACCCCGCAAGACACCCCGCGCTTTGAGCAACTGCTGGGCGATGGTCATCAGTGGGGTATCAACATCAGCTATGCCGTGCAGGCCTCGCCTGATGGTTTGGCTCAGGCCTTCATCCTTGGTGAGTCGTTCCTGGCAGGCCACCCTAGTGCACTGGTGCTGGGTGACAACATTTATTACGGTCACAACTTCCATGAATTGTTGGCCAGCGCAATGCTACGGCCGGACGGTGCCAGTGTATTTGCCTACCACGTGCATGATCCTGAGCGTTACGGTGTTGTTGAGTTCGATCACAACGGCACCGCCGTAAGCCTGGAAGAAAAGCCCCAGGTGCCCAAGTCGAACTACGCCGTCACCGGTCTGTACTTCTACGACAACCAGGTAGTCGACATTGCCAAAGGCATCAAGCCTTCGGCCCGTGGCGAGCTGGAAATTACCGACGTCAACCGCACCTACCTCTCGCAAGGGAACCTGTCGGTAGAAATCATGGGCCGTGGTTATGCCTGGCTGGATACCGGTACTCACGAATCGTTGCTGGAAGCCAGTCAGTTCATCGCAACCATTGAACACCGCCAAGGCCTCAAGGTTGCTTGCCCAGAGGAACTGGCCTATCGCATGAAATGGATTGGCGCAGAGCAGCTTGAGGCGCTGGCCAAGCCACTTACCAAAAATGCCTACGGTCAATACTTGATGGGGTTGCTGAAGTAGCAAGCAGATAGCGGTGCCGGTTAGCCGCCACCGCATTTGCGGGTAAACCCGCTCCTACACTGACCGGTGGAGCGGTACAAGACGGTGTACAAGCGAGTCTGCCCGCGATGGGCCGGGCCATAACCGTCGTATCTACAGCCCGCCCGGCGGCAATGTGACCCTTCCCACACCCCAGGGTTTTCCCTCCTACCCCAACCCGCGTATTATCCGCACACACAAATCTGAATGTTCCCACGCTGGCCCCGGACCGAAAGTCTTGTGCCCCCAGCGTACAAAGTGTCTTCAGATACCCAGACAATCATCAGTGACATAAAACGACCGGCCAGATTCATGGCCAGGCCAGGCAAGCCGGCTGTCCGACGGATGGGACGGTGCCCGATGAGATTTGAAGGAATAGGTTTTGATCAAGCGTAGAAAGGTTGCAATTGTTGGCTGTGCGTACCGTTTTCCGGGCTCCTCCAACACCGGTTTCTGGCAAAACCTGATGGAAGGGCGCGACCTGGTGACACAGGTCGACCCGTCCCGCTGGGACAAAAGCGAGTTCCTGCACCCCGACAAATCCAGCCCGGCAACCAGCTATACCTTCGCCTCCGGCACCTTGGGTGACATCAGCGCGTTCGATGCAGGCTTTTTCAGCATTTCGCCGCGTGAAGCGGCCATGATGGACCCGCAGCAGCGCATGCTGCTGGAAATGTGCTGGGAAACCTTCGAAAACGCCGGGGTCAAACCCTCCAGCCTGCGCGGCAGCAACTGCGGCGTGTACCTGGGCATTGCCGGTGTCGAGCAGTCCTACCGCCTGGTCGAGGACCTGTCGTCCATCGATGGCGCAACGGCCACCGGCAACACCATGAGCATCGCGGCCAACCGCCTGTCGTTCTTCTACGACCTGCGCGGGCCGAGCATGGCTATCGACACCGCGTGCTCCTCGTCGCTGGTCGCCTTCCACCAGGCGTGCCAGGCCATTCTCAGCGGGGATGTCGATCAGGCCGTCACCGGCGGCATCAGCCTGCACATGCACCCGTTCGGCTTCATGATTTTCGCCAAGGCGACCATGTTGTCGCGCACCGGTCGCTGCCAGTCGTTCGACGAAAACGGTGACGGCTACGCCCGTTCCGAAGGCGGTGGGCTGTTCCTGCTCAAGGACTACGACCAGGCGGTGGCTGACGGCAACACCATCCTGGCAGTCGTCGCGGCCAGTGCGGTGAACACCGATGGACGCAAGTCCAGCCTGACCTTGCCCAATGCCGAGGCCCAGGCCGCATTGCTCAAACGTGCCTACGCCCAGGCCGGCATTGCCCCCGAGCAACTGGACTACCTGGAAGCCCACGGCACCGGTACTGCTGTTGGGGACCCGATCGAAACCCGCGCCATCGGCGAAGCACTGGGCCAGGCACGCGGCGCCGGCAACCCGCTGCCGATCGGCTCGGTGAAGAGCAACCTCGGCCACCTGGAGGCCGCCTCCGGCGTGGCCGGCCTGATGAAAGCGCTCAACTGCCTGGCCGAGCGCACCGTGCCCGCCACCATAGGTGTGCAGGCGCTAAACCCGAATATCGCTTTTGGCGACCTCAACCTGCAGGTGGTCACAGCGCCCTTGCCGCTGAAAGCCGACGGCCAGCTGACAGTGGGTGTGAACTCGTTCGGCTTTGGCGGGGCCAACGCCCACGTCATCCTGCAGAGCCCAGAGCTGCAAGCGGCAGCTCCAGCAGCGGCCAACGCCCGCCGGGTGCCGCTGCTGCTCAGCGCCAAGACCGAAGAGGGCCTGCGCGCAATGGCCGAGCGGTTCGCCGCCTACCTGGCCGAGCAGGCCGAGGCTGACTACTACGATGTGGCCTACCAGGCGATGTTCCGTCGGGATGCGCACAACCATCGCCTGCTGTTGGTCAGCGACAATGCCGCCGAAGCTGCCCAGGCCCTGGATGACTACGCCCAGGACCCGACCCTCAGCGAACTGAGCGCGGTGCTGGAAGCCGGCCAGGCGCTGGACAATGCCTCGGCGCCGGTGTTTGTCTATTCGGGCAACGGTTCGCAATGGCAGGGGATGGGCCGGGCGATGCTCGACCAGCCACTGTTCGCCGCTGCGGTGGATGAAGTGGACGCGCTGTTCCAGCCGCTGGCAGGTTATTCGCTGCGCGCCGAGCTGCTGGGTGACAACGGCGAAGGCCGCTATGCCCGCACCGAAATCGCCCAGCCAGCCCTGTTTGCCCTGCAAGTGGCGGTTACCCGGGTGCTGGCAGCCGAAGGTATCCACCCGGTGGCCGTCATCGGCCACAGTGTGGGTGAGGTGGCGGCGGCCTGGGCCAGTGGCGCCCTTAGCCTGGAGGATGCCACCCAGGTCATCTACCACCGCAGCCGCCTGCAAGGCCTTACCCGTGGCACCGGGCAGATGACGGCGGTCGGGTTGTCGGGTGACGCCACCGCGCAACTGATTACCGAACTGAAGCTGGATGGCCGCCTGGTGGTGGCCGGTGAAAACAGTGCCCGTGGCGCCACCGTTGCCGGTGAAGTTGACGCGCTGGCACTGCTGGAAGAGGCCCTGGGCGAGCGCCAGGTGTTCGCCCGCCGGCTCGACCTGGACTACGCCTTCCACTCGCCTGCGATGAACCCCATCGAGCAGTCGGTGATCGCCGATCTGGCCCATATCCGTCCGCGTGGCACGCGTATCCCGTTCTATTCCACCGTGGTGGGCGGGCAGCTGGAAGGCGAGCGCCTGGACAGCCACTACTGGTGGCAGAACATTCGCTTCCCGGTACTGTTCCAGGGGGCGTTGGCTGCCCTGGTGCGCGGCGGCCTGAACCTGTTCGTCGAAGTGGGCCCGCATGCGATCTTGCGCAGCTACGTCAACGATGTACTGGCTGAATGCGAACAAGCTGGGCAGGTAATTGGCACCCTCAAGCGTAACGACCACAGCCCTGTGCTGCTGGAGCGTACGGTAGCGCGCCTGCTGATCGCAGGTGCCGAACCCCAGTGGCAAGCCCGCTTCCCGGTGGCCGGGCGCCAGGTGCGCTTGCCCAACTATGCCTGGCAGCGCGACCACTTCAGCTTGCCGGTCAGCGCCGAATACAACAGCGCATTGGGGCGTGAGCGCGTGCACCCGCTGCTGGGCTACCCGGTACACGACCAGGCACTGACCTGGGAAAACCGCCTGGACACACAGCAGTACCCGACCCTTGCCGACCACAAGGTGGGCGAGTCGGTGCTGTTCCCGGGGGCCGGCTTTACCGAGCTGGCGCTGGCGGTGGCGCAACTGCACCAGCCCGGTGAGTTCGTCGACATCGAAGAGCTCGAAATCCACAACCCGCTGCTGCTGAGCAGCGAGAGCATCAAGAAAGTGCGCGTGCAGGTGGAAGAGGCCGACGGCACCCTGCGCATCACTTCACGCACCCTGGCGCAGCGCGAAGACTGGGTACAGCATGTGGTCGCGCGCCTGCCGGGTGAAGCCCGCGGTGTGTTGCTGGGCGCCCGCGCGCCGGCGCTGCCAGCCCGCCCGGCAGACTTTACCGGTGAGCAGCACCTGGCACTGACCTGCGCGGTGGGCCTGAACTATGGCCCAGCCTATCAGACCGTGGCCGCAGCCTGGGTCGAGGCCGAGCGCGTGGTGGCGCAACTGGTGGTGCCGGTCGAGATTGAACACGAACTACCTGGCCTGCACCTGCACCCGGCATTGCTGGACGGCGCCTTCCAGCTGATTACCGAGCTGCTGGTCAGCAGCCCGGGCCGTAACGACGGCCTGGCCTTCATCCCGGTCAAACTGGGACGTATTGCCTTTACCAACGCTGGCGGTGTGCCGGTGCTGGCCGAGGTGCACCAGCGCAAGCGCACTGCGCATTCGCTGCTGGTCGACTTCACCCTGTTCGATGCCAGCGGCGCTGCCGTGCTGGCGGTCAAGGACGCGCGCATGCGTGCCGTGCGGCTGCAGTACGACCGCAGCGGGGATATCAAACGCATGGGCCATGTGGGCTTGGCAGCACCAGGCCAGGTGGTGCCGCTGCAGCGCCATGCCGTGGCCCGCACTCCGCTGGCCGATGCCCTGCAGCGCTTGGCCGACGAGCCGGCCCAGGTGCGTTACCTGAATGAAGTGGAGCCACTGCTGGACGTGTTGTGCAGCAGCTTTGTGCTGGATGCCGTCGAACAAGCCGGTGGCCGCCTGAGTGCAGCGCAGATAGCCCTGTGGTCGCAAACCCAAGGCGACTTCCTGGCAACCCTGCTGCGCCACGCCGAGCAAGACGGCAGCCTGCTGCGCAGCGCCGACGGTGGCTGGCAGCTGGCCGAGCAGGGCGAACGCCCGGCATCGGAGGCCATCTGGCAAGAGCTGTTCCAGAGCTACCCCGAGTACTTCCAGATTATCCATTCGGTTGGCCGAATTGGCCGCTACCTGCCGGCATTGCTGGAGGGCAGCCAAGCGTTCGACACGCTGCAGCCGCGGGAAACCAGCAGTGCCAGCCTGGCACGCCTGGTGCTGGGTGCGGCGGGGCAGCAGCACCTGCTGAGTGGCATTGGCCAAACCCTGGCTCAGCGCCTGGCGCAACTGCCGGCCGGCCAGCGCTTGCGCGTGCTGGAGCTCGGCTTTGGTGGCACCTCGTTTGCCGAGCTGTTGTATGCCGGCCTGGATTTCGACCGCATCGACTATGCCTATTGCGTCGCCGAGCCCGAGCTTGAGCAACGCCTGCATGACGATTGCCCGGCGCTGAACGTGCTTGGCCTGGAGCAACTGGCCGAAGCGGGCACATTCGACTGGGTGCTGGTGCCGACCGACCTGGGCGCGCTGGGTGCGGTGGGCGATGCCCTGCGCCAGGCCTGCGCCCAGCTCAACCCCCATGGCCAGTTGGCGCTGCTGGGGCAGTACCCGGCACGCTGGGTCGATTTTGTTTTCGGCACCCAGCCCGACTGGTGGCTGGCCGGCCCGCAGCAGGCGTTGTCGCGCCAGCAAGGCCCGGCGTTCTGGCAGCATGAACTGCAACGCCATGGCCTTACCACGCTGCGCACCCTCGATGCCTTGCCGGGTAATGCATGTGGCAGCTATCTGCTGCTGGCCGACAAACCTGCGAGCGCTGGCGTTGACGCCCCCGCAGTCGCGCTGCAACGCTGGGCCGTGCTGGCCGAAGCGGGGCAGGGGGCTGCACTGCACCTGGCCGAGCAACTGCGTGCCAAGGGCCAGCAAGTAGACATGCTGCAACCGGGGGATGCGCAGGCACTGGCCGAGCAACTGCGCGGCCTTTCCCAGCCGCCGGAGCACGTGTTGCACCTGGCCGGCTTCGACAGCGGTGCCGGCCTGGATGCCCAGGCCGAGCGCTGCCTGCAGGCAGCTGCGCTGGTGCAGGCCTGCGAGTCGCTGGGCATTGCCCCGCAGTGCTGGCTGTTCAGCCGTGGTGCAGCCGAGCACCTGTATGGCAGCGACACCGCCGCCGATGTTGCGGCCATTGCCGACGCTGCGTTCTGGGGCTTTGGCCGCACCTTGGCCAACGAGTCGCCCACCTGCCGCATACGCCAGCTTGACCTGGCACACACCGCCCCTGTCGAGCTGGCACTGCCGGCGTTGCTGCATGCCGACAGTGAAACCGAGCTGGCCCTGGATGCTGAAGGCCGCCGTTACGTGCCACGCTTGCGCGTGCTGGCGAGCCAGCCAGGCAATGTGGATGCTGCTGCGCAGTGGGTATGCCTGGGCTTCGACTTGCCTGGCCAGTTGCGCAACCTGCGCTGGGAAGTGCGCGAGCCGCGTCAACCGGCGGCGGACGAGCTGGACATTGCTGTGCGCGCCACCGGCCTTAACTTCCGTGATGTGATGTTCGCCCTTGGCCTGCTGTCGGACGAAGCCATCGAAAACGGTTTCTCTGGCCCCACCCTGGGCTTTGAGTTTGCCGGTGTGGTGCATGGCAAGGGTGCCGAGGTGGTGGGTGATTTCGCCCCGGGCGACCGCGTGGTGGGCTTTGGCCCCTGCAGCTTCGCCAACCGCCTGGTCACCAACGCCAACGCCGTGGCGCGTATTCCCGAGGGGATGTCCTTCGAGGCCGCTGCGACCATTCCTAGTACCTTCTTCACGGTGTACTACGCACTGCATCATCTGGCGCGCCTGGAACCGGGCGAGAAAGTGCTGATTCATGGCGCTGCCGGTGGCGTGGGTATTGCTGCCATCCAGATCGCAAAATGGCTGGGTGCCGAAATCCATGCCACCGCCGGCAGCGACGAGAAGCGTGACTTCCTGCGCCTGCTGGGCGTAGACAACGTCTACGACTCGCGTTCGTTGGCCTATGCCGACCAGGTGTTGGCGGCCACCGGTGGGCGAGGCGTCGACGTGGTGCTCAACTCGCTGGCCGGTGAGGCCATCAACCGCAACTTCCAGGTACTGAAACCGTTTGGTCGGTTCCTTGAGCTGGGCAAGCGCGATTTCTACCAGAACACCCGTATCGGCCTACGCCCGTTCCGCAACAACATCAGCTACTTCGGTATCGATGCCGACCAGCTGATGAGCGAACGCCCCGCGCTTACCCGCCGCCTGTTCGCCGAAATGATGGACCTGTTTGCGCAGGGCATCCTGCACCCGCTGCCGTTCCGCGAGTTCGACGCCAACCAGGTGGTCGAAGCCTACCGCTACATGCAGCAGGCGCGGCAGATTGGCAAAGTAGTGGTGACCTACGCCAACCCCATCCTGCAAACCGTCGACACCCGTGCGCAACCGGCGCGGGCGCTGCAGCTTGCCGCCGATGCCAGCTACCTGGTCACCGGTGGCCTCGGCGGCTTTGGCTTGCGCACGGCACAGTGGTTGATCGACAAAGGTGCCCGCCACCTGGTGTTGCTGGGCCGCCGCGGCCCGGCCAGTGCCGAAGCCCAACCGCAGTTGGCGCTGTGGCATGCCCAAGGCATCGATGTACAGGCCGTGGCGTGCGACATCACCGACCGTGGCCAGTTGCATGCGGTGTTCGAGCGCATTGCCGCCAGCCCATGGCCGCTGCGCGGCCTGGTGCATGCGGCGACGGTGATCGACGACGGGCTGATCCGCAACCTCGACGCAGAACAGTTGCAGCGCGTGCTGGAGCCCAAGGCCAAAGGTGCGCAGTACCTGCATGAGCTGACCCAGGGCCTGGCGCTGGACTTCTTCGTCATGTTCTCTTCGGCCACGACCCTGTTCGGCAACCCTGGCCAGGCCAACTATGTGGCGGCCAACCATTGGCTGGAAGCCCTGGCGCGGCATCGTCGCGCGCAGGGGCTGGCTGCCACGGCCGTGTTGTGGGGCGCCATTGACGATGTCGGCTTCCTGGCCCGTAACAGCCAGATCAAGGACGCCCTGCAAAGCCGCATGGGCGGTGCGCCACTGCGTGCAGAGGTGGCCCTGGCGCAACTGGAGGCCATGCTGCTGGACGGCGACAACGGCCACGGCGTGCTGGAGCTGGAGTTCAAGGCACTGTCGCGCTTCTTGCCGAGCGCTACCACACCGCGCTTTGCCGAGTTGGCCCGTGCTTATGGCAGTGACCAGGAAGATGACGGTGGCGGTGAAGACATCCAGCGCATGCTGGCGGAACTTGACGATACCGAGTTGCTCGAACGCTTCGCGGAAATGCTCAAGCACGAGGTGTGCGAGATTCTGCGCCTGCCACCCGCGCGCCTGGATGCCCAGCGCCCGCTGCAGGAGCTAGGCCTCGATTCGTTGATGAGCGTGGAGTTGGTGGTGGCGCTGGAGGAGCGTTTTGGCATTCGCCTGCCGGTGATGGAGCTGAGCGACAGTTCCAGTATCGACAAGCTTGCCGCGCGCTTGCTGGAGTTGTTGCGCGGTGAGGCGGGGAGCGGCGATGAGCAGTTGGCGCAGAATGTGCTGGCTCGGCATGGCAGCGAACACAGTGCCGAAGAGTTGGCGCAAATGAACGCAGCCTTGGCCGACAGCAGCGCGGCACCCAACCGATTGATTGATTAAGAGCGTCAGATGACAGCCAAAACCCCGACCGGCCTTGGTGGCGATGCCAAGCAACGCCTCATCCAGCAAGCCCTCGCACGCCGCCGCCATGTGGCTGCCGAGGGCGTGCAGGGCACTACCCTGGAGCAGGTGCAACAGGCTGCCCTGAAAGTGCCCGAGGCGCACTATCGTTTTGAGCAGCACCCGGGGTACCAGCAGCTGCGCGTGATTCAGCAGGGTGCGAAGCAATTGGGGGTGAGCAACCCGTTCTTCCGCCTGCACCAGGGTACGGCCGGTGCACAGACGCAGATTGGCGAGCGCGAGTACCTCAACTTTGCCAGTTACAACTACCTGGGCTACTCCGGCCACCCGAGCGTGGCCGAAGCGGCCAAGGCAGCGATCGACCGCTACGGCACCTCGGTATCGGCCAGCCGCCCGGTGTCTGGCGACCGCCCGCTGCACCGTGAGCTTGAGCGCGAGCTGGCCAGCCTTTACGGCGTGGACGATGCCGTTGTCATGGTGAGCGGCCACGCCACCAACGTCACCACCATCGGCTACCTGTTCGGGCCGCGTGACCTGGTGGTGCATGACGAGCTGATCCATAACAGCGTCGTGCAGGGGGTGCAGCTTTCAGGTGCTCGCCGTTTGAGTTTTGCACACAACGACTGGGAAGCGCTGGACCGTTTGCTGGCCGAGCAGCGTCAGCACTTCGAGCGCGTGCTGGTGGTGGTGGAAGGCATCTACAGCATGGATGGCGACTACCCGGACCTGCCCCGTTTCGTCGAAATCAGGAACAAGCACAAGGTGTTCCTGATGGTGGACGAAGCGCATTCGCTGGGTGTGATGGGTGCCACGGGCAAAGGCATTCGTGAGCACTTTGGCCTGGCGGGCGATGATGTGGACATCTGGATGGGGACGCTGAGCAAGACCCTGGCCAGCTGCGGTGGGTACATCGCCGGCAGTACGGCATTGATCGAGCACCTGAAGTTTCTGGCGCCGGGCTTCTTGTACAGCGTTGGCATGCCCCCGGCGGTTACGGCCTCGGCGTTGGCCGCGTTGAAGTTGCTGGCGCACGACAGCGCTCGGGTGGCCCAGGTGCAGGCGCGGGGTGAACTGTTCTTGCGTCTGGCGCGTGAAGCGGGACTGGATACGGCGACCAGTACAGGGTTGGCGGTGATACCGGTGATTACCGGCAGTTCGTTCAAGGCCGGGCGCTTGTCCAGTGCCCTGTTCGAACGCGGCATCAACGCTCAGCCGATTTTGTACCCGGCGGTGCCCGAGCACTCGGCGCGGGTGCGGTTTTTTGTGTCTTGCGAGCATTCGGAAGAGCAGATTCGGCATACCGTGGCGGTGGTGGCGCAGGAGATGGCACGGCTGGGGTGAGCACGAGGCTTACAGCCAGATGGCATCCCAGTGCGGGTAGTCGCCGACAGTGGGTGCCAGGCCGGTCCTGACCGGGTTGGCAATGATGTATCGCGCGGCATTGAGCAGATCATCATCCTTGCGCATTGCGCGATCACAGTAGCCCGCCTGCCAGATAGGCGTGGATATTACCCCAGCCTTGTGCAAGGCAAGGCTGGACCTGGATTTGAAGCGACGCATCAAGGTGGCCAGGGTTACCTGTTTCAGTTCTATCATCCAATGCACATGGTCGGGCATGACGACATAGGCCAGAGTGACGCAGCTGTTTTCCTGATCGGCTTGTCGCAGGTGCGTGATCACCAGTCTGGCAAGGGCGAAGTTGTGGAGCAGTGGGCGACGCTGGTGAGTGACGGTTGTCAGCATGTATACCCTGCCGGGGTGTGAAACCCTGTGGCGGCGTAGGTGGTGGGCATGGGCGAAGTGCATGTTCTCATCCTTGACGTCACGATAGCCTGAGCCAGCGTAGTCACTTTCATGGCGCCCGCTGCGATTCAACCGTTTCAATATGTACATCCCCGATCAATGTAGGAGCGGGTTTACCCGCGAATGCGGTGGCAGCCGCAACGAAGAATGACCAGGGATAATTGGCCGGCGGGTCCGGCCTCTTCGCGGGTGAACCCGCTCCTACAACGGGCGGTGTCGAGCCCAGGATGTGTGTGCACCAGAACCACCGATGTATGTGCCCCACCGATCAATGTAGGAGCGGGTTTACCCGCGAATGCGGTGGTGGCTGCGGCGGTGAATGGACAGGGATAATTGGCCGGCAGGCCCGGCCCCTTCGCGGGTGAACCCGCTCCTACAACGGGCGGTGTCGAGTCCAGGATATGTGTGCACCAGAACCACCGATGTATGTGCCCCACCGATCAATGTAGGAGCGGGTTTACCCGCGAATGCGGTGGTGGCTGCGGCGGTGAATGGCCAGGGATATTGGCCAGCAGGCCCGGCCTCTTCGCGGGTGAACCCGCTCCTACAACGGGCGGTGTCGAGTCCAGGATATGTGTGCACCAGAACCACCGATGCGTCTGCATCCCCGATCAATGTAGGAGCGGGTTTACCCGCGAATGCGGTGGCACCCGCAACGAAGAATGACCAGGGATAATTGGCCGGCAGGCCTAGCCTCTTCGCGGGTGAGCCCGCTCCTGCAAAGAGCAGGCAAACCGTGGTTCAGATATACGGCGCCTCATACGCATTCAACTGCTCCACAAACCGCCAATGGCTCTTCTTGTCAAACCCCATCAGCCGCTTCAACCGTATATCCCAACGCATGTGATGATCCGCAATCCATGGCAGCGCAAACAGGTGGGCCCCTCGCCATGGAATAAACGGGTTGCGCCGCAGGCTGGCGTATATCTCGACGCGGTGGCTGGCCTGGTGGCTTGCGCAGCGGGCATGAAAGCCTGAGGTATCTGCCACCACCAGGGTATTGGCCGGCACAGCAAAACGCCGGGGCGCGGGCAGGCCAAGGGCGGCCAGCTCGGGCTCGTCAATGCGGAACGACCCTTCACGGTGCATCTGCTCGGTAGAGCGCGCCGCACCCAGGCTTTGGCGATATTCCCAGGCCAGGCGCTCCGGGGTCAGGCGATGCGACCCTGGCACGTAACTGAACGGCCCTTGGTCATCCGCCACGTCATCCAGAAACAACCACGCCTTGGCCGTGGGGTGGAATGTATCGGCATGCAAACGGGTCTGCGGGTCTTGGTCGGCATTGGCTGCGTCAATGACGATCGACTGCAACTGGTAGGTAATGCCGCCCGTATTGGACGACGCATACGCAATCAGGTCGCGCACCCCTCGGTCGGCCACGAACGCGGCACTGGCCGGGTTGCTCGCCAATACGTCACGATCAAGGCTGACCCGGCGTGTGACCGCGCGGCCTTGGCGCATTTCCCAGCCCGTGCTGCGCAACGCCCCCAACTCTGCACGCAAGGCTGCAAATTGCTCGGCCGGCAGGGCGTTTTCACGGATGAAAAAACCATTCGCTTCGAAATGCTCGCGCTCGCCGGCATCCAACCGCGATGCCAGGGCCTGGCGGCGATAGCCGGCCATGGCCATCGCCAACTGCCGACGCTGCACATGCAGGCCCAGAGCGTTGAGCCGGGCGCTGCCCAGCACCGGGTTGTTCTCGAACGACTTGGCGTGGGTAGCCAGTTGCATGCAATGCCAGGGGAGTGCGGCGTAACGGCCGATGTCCTTGATCGTAACAGGCATGTTCTAGTCCTTTGATGGGGCCAGGGGCCGGCCGCAGCCAAGCATGGTCCGGGTATAGTTGAGCAACGGCGCCACTCGCCAGTGCGCCGACAAGCGCGCCGGGCTGGGCGCACTGAGGCAGGCGAGGGCGTGCCAGGCATCGCAGGGCAAGTCGTGCTGGGCGTCGGCATAGCACGCATAGCGCAGCAAGGCGCCGGCTACCAACTGGTCCAGGGTAAGGCGCCGGGTACGGCGTGGTAACGGCTGGTGGTCCTGGGTCAGGCCCCAGCCGGCATAGAACGGTGTGCCATAGGTTACCACCGGCACACCGCGCAGCAATGCCTCGAAACCGGCGGTAGAGCTCAAGGTGTGCAGTGCATCGACCTGGCCATAAAGGCCAGCGATGTCCACCCCGGCCAGCACCTGGTCGGCCAGGCCGGTCAGCAGGGCAGGGGCAACCGCACCACGCCGCTTGCCTGCCTCTACATCCGGGTGCGGCTTGTACAGCACCCAGGCATCTGGCAACCGCGCACGTACCTGTTGCAGCAGGCGCAGGTTGCAGCCCAGGCCACCGCCGCTGCACAGCGCCGAGGCGTCGTCCTCGACCTGGCCCACCACCAGCACCCGTGCCTGGCCCGGCTGCCCCAACAGGACAGGCCGGGCGCTGCTGCGCAGGTTGAACTTGCTGGCGCCAGTGGCCACGATCTGCGCCCGCAGGCGCGCCGCTTCGGCAAGGCAGGTGGCATCGAAGTCACCGTGTTGCAGCAGGTGCTCCAGGTCGCTGGGTGACTGCGCGTCGTAATGAATGCCTGTATGGTCCAGCACCAGCGACAGCGCCGGGCTGTTGCTGGCACCCAGGCCCGTAGAGCGCAAAAAGCCATCTTCGACCCGCCACAGCGGCACACCGGCCTGGCGTGCCCGTTCGGCCAAGCCCGCAGGCTCACGTGCGGCCCACACCAGCAAGCGGCCCTGCTCGGCCGCCACCTGGTGCACAAGTTGCGGCCCGTCCACGGTGAAGCGCAGCTGCCCCCAACGGCTGGCAAAAAAACGCTTAATGTTGTGCTGCTTGTGCCGCTTCACCCCCAGCACGGTGGTGAGGCCGGCGAACCTGGCGTCACGGGCCTTGTTGCTGGCCAGCTGGCGGGCCACGGTCAAGGCGTCGGTCAACTGGCCGGTCAATGGGTCGACATAGCGGCAGTAGCGCACATAGGCCGCAGCCACCAGTTGCTCCAGGCTAGGGCGGGCCTGGCGCCGCGGGATGGCCATGCGGTCATCGGTCAGCCCCCAACCGGCATAGAACGGCAGCCCGAAACAGGTGACCGGCACCCCCTGGATCAACGCCTCCAGCCCAGCCTGGCTGGTGCCCACATACACCCGCCGTGCACGCCGGGCCAGTGACGCCCAGGCCACTGGACGCGCCTCCAGCGTTACACCACGGGCCCGTGCTGCGGCCAGCAGGCAGCTGGGTTTTTGCCCGCCCAGGCAGTCAGGGTGAATGCGCACGCGCACGTCGGCGTCGGGGTTTTCGGCCAGGGCATCGTCCAGCATCCGCACATAGTCAGCCTCGCACAGCCCACCACCCGGGATCGAATAGTCCCCCGCAGTCTGGTCAACCACCAGCACCAAGGGCCGCTCGCGGCCGAGCGGGTCGTCGGCGGGCAGGTCCCGGGCGTTGTTGTACTTGCCAATGCCACTGCTGCGCATCAGCGCAATCAGCTCGCGGGCGCAGGCCAGTTCGTGTTCGCTAAGGGCTTCGGGCTGCTGCAGGATGTTTTCCAGCAGCGATGGCCGGTCGGCCAGGTAGTGAATGCCGATCGGGTCAACCACCATCGACATCGGTGTATCGCCCTCGATGCCCAGTGACGACGAACGCAAGAAGCCGTCCTCCAGCGCGATATAGGGCAGCCCCCAGCGCTGGCACAGCACCCGGGCATGCGCCGAGGACTGCTTGTAGCCGATACCGGCAATGGCCTTGAGCCCCTTGGGCGCCTTGCGGCCCCGGCGCCATAGCCAGAAGGGCGGCCCCTCGGGGCCCAGGAACTCGGGCAGGTGAAGCACCTTCCAGGCTACCCATTGCGACATGATGCCGACCCAGCCGACACCGTCTACCAGCGTCTGCGGGGGCACGAAGGCCTGGGCTGACGCCTGAGCGCTGCTGGAATTACAGGTGTTCGCAGGGCAAGCCTGCTCCCGCCGCATCACACCGCCCGCCACATGTTGCGCACCGGCGGAAACGGCACCCAGCGCTTGCGGCGCGGGGTGAAGCCGTTGTGCAAGTACAGGCGTTGGGCGCGGGGGTTGTCCAGTGGCACTTCCAGTTCTACCCGGGTAAAGCCCTGGGCGGCAGCATGCGCACAACACGCCTGCACCAACGCCGAACCCACGCCCTGCTGGCGCACAGCCTTGCTGACCCGCAGGCCATACAGCAAGAACGGGTAGCGCCATTCACGCAGCTCGCTAAGACAGAACCCGGCAAAGCGCACCACGCCACTGAGCAGGCCGAATTCACGAACGAATGGCCGCCAGTGCAAGGCAAACGGCCCGCGCCGGCCATGCTTGAACGCGGCAAAGCCCAGCGCCTGCTCGCCCTCGAAAGCCAGCAGAACACGGTCCCAGTGAATAGCCGCACCCAGCAGGCGATAGCGGCAGGCGGTATTGCCGATCAGAAACGCCAGCGACCCGCGCCCCTCGGCCAGCAAGCGGGCCAGGGCAGGGTCTGCGGCGCGTTCCGGTGCCAGGTCAGATCCCAAAACGATATGCACCACGCTGTCAGGCTACCCCGGCGCTGGCCGCAGGCGTGTGCTGGCTGGTTGCCGGTGCCTGGGCATGGGCCAGCAACGCGCTGGACAACTGTTGCACCGGCATGGGCCTGGCCCTGCAGCCAGGCTGACGGCGGTTGGACCATACCAAGTAGTCGGTATCGCCAGCGGGTGCACCGATGGCCTGGTACACCTCGGGCAAGATCGGCACATGGTCACCGAAGAAGCACAGCAGCGCCTCGTTCGGCTGGGCCAGCAAGGTGTCGCGCAGCATACCCAGCATGCGGTCGGCATTGCTGATGTGGCGCAGGTAGGGCGCCAGGTCTTTCATGCCCGGTTGCAGCGGGCGGTTGAACCAGGCAGGCAACTCGTGATCGGCCACGCTTTCCAGGTGCAGCGGGCCGTGGTTTTCCATGGTGACCGCATGGATGAACAGCGGCTGGCTACGGCCAGGCGCCTGCAGCAGCTCACGGATTTTTTCGGCCACCGCACAGTCGCCAATGAACGGCCCAGCCTTTTGCGAAGCATTGAATGCGCGTACATCGATGAATTCATCAAAGCCCAGCGCCGGCAGCACCTTGTTACGCCCGTAAAAGCCCCCGTCGTACGGGTGAATACAGATAGTGCGGTACCCCTGCGCCTTCAACTGCGCCGCGATGCTTGGCAGTCCCTGGCGCGCCAGCACGCGGTACGGGTTGAAGCGGTGCACCCCAAGCCGATCGGCCGGGATACCGGTAAGGTAGGCAAACTCGGTGCGCACCGTGTTCGCCCCCCACGCCGCGACTTGCAGCTTGCCGCGGGCCAATGCCTGGCTCGCCAGCAGGTCGTACTGGTCAAGCACTTGCGGCCGCACGCCGGGCCACAGGTCGCGCACATCGAAGAACGATTCACTCTGCACCGACACCAGGTCTGGCAGTGGGCCTGCTGGTGTCTGCATACCTGCGGCCACCGCTACCCCTGTGGGAGCGGGCTTGCCCCGCGAAGAGGCCGGCACAGGCCCACCACCAAACGGCGACCCCAACCCGCCCCGGTCAACCGGCGCCCGCGCCGCCCAGAAGTACCGCCACAAACTGGCCGCCAGCCCCCAACCGCGCACATCACGCTCGGCATCGAAACTCGGCTGCACCCGGCGATGGCCCAGGCGTAGCAGCCCCAGCCCCACACCCAGCGGCAACAGCGCCTCCAGCCGCGCCCCCGGCACTTCAAAGCTCAGCCCCGCCCACAGGTAGGCCAGGAAGGCCACCGCCAGCAACGCCGCCTTGCCAAAGCCGAAGAACGGCAAGTACAAGCGCGGGAATTTCACTGCATCGCTGAAATACTCGAAATCTGCACACACAAACGGTTCGCGCAGCGAGTGATACTTGGCGTTGCTCACCAGTACGATCAGCAGCCACAGCAGCAACACATTCACGCCACTGAACAATGGCCGCGCCGTCAGTGCATACAACAGCCCAAACGCCACACACCACAGCCCCGCATGCAGCACCCAGCAATCGGCCGGGCGGCGCAGGGCAGGGCGGGGAATCAGCAGGCGCTCGACCGCCACGGTCAGCGCCAGGCCGACCAAGGCAACCGGTAACATCGATACGTCAATCACTGTACTTCAGCCCACGCAGGATCATCGAAGAAAGCCACTGCGGGATAAGCCCCAGCAGCCAGGTGCCCAGGTTGAGCGGGAACGGAAAACTGATACGCGCCTGGTTTGCCGCCAGCCCGCGCTTGATACGCTTGGCTGCTTTTTCGGCAGTCCACAAGAAAGGTTTAGGCCCAGGCATTTCGAAGCACATTTTCGACTCTACATACCCCGGCACGATCACATTCACCTTCACCCCTTCTGGCGCCAGCCAGTCGCGGATGGCCTCACCATACACGCGGATGGCCGCCTTGCTGGCGCTGTAGGTGGGTGTGACCGGCAAGCCGCGCCAGCCCGCCAGCGAGCTGAACAGGGCGATTTGCCCGTTGCCACGGCTGCGCATGGCCGGCAGGGCGGCTTCTACGGTGGCCAGGGCGGCCATTACGTTCACCTCAAGCAGTGCGCGGCTGTCGTCCCAGTCTTCCGGCTCGCCATTGGCGCCCACGGCAGTGTTCAGCCCGGCGCCTACCAGCACCAGGTCGGGCTGATGGGCGTCGCTCACCCGTCGCACCATCGCCCGCAGGGCGTCCAGGTCACGCACGTCGAGGGCTTCCAGCAGCACCTGGGCACCCAGGGCGCGGCATTGCTCGGCCATTTCGGCCAGGCGATCGTGGCGCCGGCCTTGCAGAATCAGCGTCACGCCCGGGGCGGCGTAGGCCGGCGCCAAGGCGCCGCCGATACCGCCTGTGGCGCCAGTGATGAGGATGCAGCGAGGTGAAGCGTGCGAGCTCATAGGTATTTTTCGATTCTTGAGGTTTTCGCCATCAACACTTCCAGGCAATTGGCCACGGCCATGTCCATGCCGCAGGCGGTGTAGAAGCCGCCGTTGACCTGGGTGGTGTGGATGACCGTGTTGCGAAAACGATGGAAGAGCTTGATGTCTGGCATGTCCGGGGTGTGCCAAAAGTCAGCCAGGCTGCCTTGGTGGGTGAGGCCGGGCATAGCGTAGAGAGGATCGGCCAGCGTAATGGTGGGGCGGCCGTGCAGCAGCGCCGAAGCCCCGGCAGTGCTGTTGACGGTGATCATGCCATTGATGTGCGAGAGCAGTGTTGGCATGTGCCCGCTTTCCATGAACTCGACCCGGTCGGCTACATCGTACTCACGGGCCAACGCCTCGGTGACGTGCCGGTAGTTCACCAGGCCGGGTGTCAGCGGGTGGTTCTTGACCAGCAGACGGGCATTGAACGGGGCGTTCAGCGAGAACGAGTCGATTACATGCTCGATGACCTGGGTCATGTTGTCGAACGGCGAGTGATCGCGGATCTGGGCGTCGCTGTCCAGCTGCAGTGGCAGCAGGTAGGTGGGCTGGCGCTCACGGGCGACGTCGGCGACAAGGGCGTCGTCGCGGCGGCGGGCGCGTAGCAGGCGCAGGCCTTGGCGGATGAAGCCTGCGTATTCCACTGCTGCATTGAAGGGCGCATGGGTGCGGTATTTCGGGTAGAACAGCGCATTGAGGGCGCCGCCTGCGTGGTACATCACGTCATGGGCCGCGCGCGCGGTGAAGGACAGTTTGAACGGATTGCCGTTTTGGTAGCGCGGGATGTACTTGCCCACTTCGCGGTACCAATCAGGGTCCCGTGGCAAGCGGGAGTTGTTGTTGACTCCGTCGCGCTCCAAGGTGATCCAGTAGGGGCGGAAGTAGCCTTCTTCGAACACATGCACGCGAATGCCTTGCAGGCGGGCGAGTGATATCGCGGTGCGGTGCACCGGGCGGCAGTCGCCGAACAGGACAAGGTCTGTGATATCCAGCCGACGGAATGTATCGGCATACCAGTCATCCAGGCCTTCGGTGCTACTCGAACAAGCCATGTTAGGGCCATCAGCCCCGTATAGCTCATCACCGACGTTGAAGCGCACGCTGTGCACAGACTGGCCTATGTCGCGCAAGCCTTTTGCAAGGCGAGCGAAAAAGGGCGAGCTTACGCCTTGTAGAAACAGGAAGTTGCAAGTGGGTACGCGCAGCAGTGGACCACGCGTCGCCCTTGCATTCAGTTGGTCGGGCGCTTCATGCCCAACAAACTGCTCAAGCGTCGTTTCAAGTCCTGCCATCGGGAGGGAGCTCCTGGCTGCGGTGGTAGCGCGTGCCAATTCTGTAGTTCGTATAAGGTCTGTTCAGCTGTTGTGAAGCGGTTGGTAATGCGGCTTACGTAGGTGGGGTAAAGCAGTAGAGCTCCAGCCACCAGTTGATCCAGGGTCAGCGCACGGTTACGCCGCGCTTGCACCTGCGGTTGGAGGTCCATGTCATGGGTAAGCCCCCAGCCGGCATAGAACGGCTGACCGTAGGTGGTCACCGGTACGCCGCGCAAAAGCGCTTCGAAGCCTGACTGAGACGTCAGAACATGTACTTCATCAACCACGTCCAGCAATTGGTCGAGCGGGGTATCACCGATCACCTCGTCGCACCAGTGCACGGTCTGTGTTTCGTCATCGCCACGTGCTCGAGTGCCTGCAAGTACCTCTGGGTGAGGCTTGTACAAGATCCAGGCATGCAGGTTCTGTTCCCGAACTGCGCGTAGTAGCTCCAGGTTGCTGCGGATTCGATTGCCGCCGAAGCGAATAGAAGCGTCCCCTTCGACCTGGCCGGTGACCAAAATAACTTTTTTGGCCTGCGTGGGCCGTGCCCAGCTTGCTCCAGGTAGGTTGTATTTGGTTAGGCCTGCAGCGCAGATATTCAGGCGCAGTTCCTTGGCACGTTCCAGTATGGAAGAGTCGAAATCGCTGTTGGCCAGAATATGCTCAAGGCGTGATGGGCGTGTGGCGTCGTAATAGATGCCAAGGTCATCTACAACCCAGGACAAGGGGCGTGCTTTACCGGCACCCAACCCTACGGAGCGAAGGAAGCCATCTTCAACCCTGCTGATAGCATGTGGGTGGGTGTTGAGCACTTGATCGTGCTTGCATCCCCACGACACGACAGGCAGGTTGCGGGTAAGCGGTTGCTCGGGTTTGACGAAGCGGATTTTAGATCCGTTGAAGAAGATTTCGGCCAAGGGCTCTTTCCAGCGGCTGAAACCCAGCATTTGCACGGTGTTTGGAAGAATGCTGCGATGACGTCTTTGTAAGCCAATCCAGTTGATAAGTACTTCTGGGGTACAAGGCTTACCGCGTTCCGGGCAGACGTATCGGGGATACTCCACAAGGCTGGCATGGACCAATTGCGTGAGTGGCACAGGGTGACGGCGTGAGGGCGGGGGCAAACGATCATCCGTCAACCCCCATCCCGCGTAGAACGGCATTCCCCAGGTATGAACTGGTACGTTCCAGAGCAGTGCATCGAACCCCAGTTGCGAAGTCATTACGAAGACTGCCTGCATGCGCGGTAGCAAATCGGCAGGGTGGATATTTTGCGCAAGTATCAATATCCGAGGGTTGCTAGCGAGTGCTGCCAGGTCAAAATGCCCTGTCTTACGCCCGGCAACGACGTCCGGGTGCACTTTAAGTGCGATGGTGCTGTGGGGGTATCGCGCAAGCGCGGCATCGAGCATTGCACGAAAGTCTTCGGCGCTTGCACCTTGGAGAGACGCGTCAGCAAAGGTCTGGTCTGCAACTAACACGCAGCTCTGCGGCAAGTCGGGACGCTCGATACGGGCATCGTTGTACTTTGACACCCGCTGCTGCTGCCACAACGTGCGAAGCGCATTGGCCCGTTCGCTTTGCACTGCGTCGAGGGGGGTAGCGATCAGTTTTTCAAGGCGAGATGGCTGACTGGCATCGTAGTACACGCCTACGTCATCAACGATGAGTGAAAGTGGCGGTTCATCGGCCCCCAACCCTACGGAGCGAATGAAGCCATCTTCAAGCGTAAGTACAGGTTTGCCGGCTCTTTTTGCTTCAGCCATTGCCTTGATGGCACTTGGCTTGCGGCCCCAAGCCATCAGCCAGTCAGCATCGTCTACATCGCGCACAACGCCGTTTTTCAGAGCGTAATCGGGCAGCAATGCAGGCAACGTGCTGATGCGCTGGGCACCTTTAGACAGGACCAGCAGGCAAGGTAGAGGTGAGACGTCATCCATAAACGTGGAGCGGCATCCATTAACAAACGAAGGACGACAAGGACCAAGGGGCCTTGGGGATCCAGTGGAAAAAGAGAGAGGCGAATCTTAATACAAATTCACATTTGTAGGTTCGTAGAATCACAAAATCGTAAAAAGAAATTAGACAATCCGCGCAAATGCTGATGGATGACATCAAATTGACATCCGTTCGACGCTAAGCGTTGCCTGGTACGTGAACAGGGCAAATGGCCCTGGCGGCAGGAAGGGACTGCTACGTGCCTTCTACTGCCTACCTATCGCTTAGCAGGCCTAGCAGGTAATCGTACTTTTCCCGCAAGAGGTCCATCTTGTCTCTGCTTCGATATTCCTCGATGGTTTCGGGGCGCAGGCAATGGAACAGGGCGGTCAGCAGAAACAAGTAATTCAGGTTGTCCAGTGCTTGCTGGGCTGGGAAGCGTTCAGGTAACGCTGCGGTGTAGGTCTCTGTGAATTCCTTCTGGGCAGCCAGGAAAACATTCATGTCCTTGCGCCTGAACAAGCTGCCCAGGTATGCGCCGCCATCGAAACCGACGCGGCCGAGCTTCATTTCGCTCCAGTCGATCAGGTGCAGCTTGCCTCTGACTACAAATAGATTTTTGCGAAGGTAATCCATATGGCTGACGCAGCGAGGGGTGTCTCGAGCCTTCTTCGCCAGTTGTCGAATGACGGGCACGAAGGCCTTGAAGCGCTCTGCCAAGCCCGCGAAGCGAGCGTCCTCCTGGCCAAGTTTGGCTAGTTCTGGAAGGTAGCGGGCAAAATTGAAGCGTGGCCGCAAGGTGTACCATGGTCGGAAAAAGTCCATGGTCCAGTGTAGTGGCGTCAGGTATGGCGGTTGCGCTTTCAGGTAGTCATGGCTTAGCCCCTCAAGTTCAACGATACCCAAGGCCAGTTGCTTGGCTATCGCCTGCATGCGAGGTGGCTTGCCTTTCACGAATGCTGTGAAGATCAAGCTTTCCCATGGTGTTTCAAATACGCCTAGGCAGGCTGGGTGACGGAAGTGGTTGCTACCTGTCAGCATTCCTTCGGCACGATGAAACCGTGCCTCCTGGCTTCCCACGAACGCCACTTTACGGATTGATTTTTCTACGATCTCAACTGGTTTGTCTGTGCTTGGGTCGATCACACGATGATGGCGCACGTAGTTGACGAAGGAGGCATTGGACTCCAAATCGTGAGTTGTGATGTCCAACTGCTTTCCAGTCCAGTGCGGCATCAGTGTCTGTAGATGATGCTCCAAGGGGGCACGATGCCAACGGTAGAAGGTTTTTCTCGTGGCAGGTGGCTGTGATGAGGGTTTGATGACATCCATGTAGGAGGGGACGAGCGTCCATCTGTGGCTGTGGAAGCGCGGTATGCTGCGTCATGCAACGCTGACATTCAACGAAAAATGCATCAAAGCGTTGATTTGCAAGCTCAGAAGAGCCGCAGAATGGTTAAAGGCGGGAAGGTGCCGTAGGGTGTTGGGCGTCTACTACCTCCTGCCTCAGCGAGTTTCAGGGGGCGAGTTCGTTCCAGCACCCATCAGTCAGATTCTCAACGTTCAAACGTGCATCGGCCTTTGCTTCCCGTTACAAAAACCTTACCATTCGGTGCTTCGCACTTTTCTGCTGTCGTCAGGGACGAAAATGAATCATCTAAGCATCGCCAAAGAAGCCCTTATTGCCCAGGCGCAAGCCGTTACTCAATTGGCTGATCGCCTTGACGGCGAATTCCAGAGCGCAGTCGAGCTGGTCCTCGGTTGCCAAGGGCGTACAGTCGTGTGCGGCATGGGTAAGTCTGGTTTGATTGGCCAAAAGATGGTCGCTACCTTTGCCTCGACTGGCACGCCAAGTTTTTTCCTGCACCCAGCTGAAGCCTTCCATGGCGATTTGGGCATGCTCAAGCCGATAGATGTGCTGATTCTCATCAGCTATAGCGGTGAGACCGAAGAGCTGATCAAGCTGATCCCTAGCCTAAAGTCGTTCGGTAACAAAATTATTGCCATGACTGGTAATGGCAAATCTACCTTGGCCAAGCATGCTGATATCTGGCTCGACATTTCGGTAGAGCGTGAGGTATGCCCCAACAACCTGGCGCCGACCACGTCCACGTTGGCTACCATGGCAATGGGTGATGCATTGGCAGTTGCCTTGATTGAAGCTATTCAGTTCAAGCCGATGGACTTCGCACGCTACCACCCCGGTGGCAGCCTGGGCCGCAAGCTGCTGACGCGTGTCTGTGATGTTATGCATTCGCCAGCTCCAGTCGTATCTCCTGCTACCAGCTTCCATGATTGCCTGCTTGTCATGACTCGTAGTCGCCTTGGTTTAACTGTTGTGATGGACGGCGACAAGCTGGTTGGTATTGTCACTGACGGTGATCTTCGTCGCGCACTGTTGGAAGATGAAGCCGTAATCAATGCAAATGTTGCTAGTTTCATGACGGCTAAGCCTCACACTATCTTGGAAGAGGCGCAGTTGTCGGAGGCGGAAGCTTACATGCATGATAATAAGATTCGAGCGCTGGCGGTAACAGATACCAATGGTGCTGTAGTTGGGGTTGTGGAGATTTTTGATTAGCAAGCTCTGTTGATATTTTAAGCTAAATGGAAAGGGGGGGGTCCCCTTTCCTGTCACCGTTGCGCTCAGGGCGTTTTTGTTGCTTTTGCGCGAAGTTTTACTCCTGCCATTACTGTGTTCCAAAGCTCATCGCTACCTAACCAAAGTTCTCCGCTTGGAGAGTTGTCCCCGCGCACGATATAGGTGTTAGGTATATCCCAGTCCTCACTCATTAGAGGGAGGCCCGCCTCCTCTTTAATTATAAGTACATCAACCTTGGTGTTGGGGAATTTCTTCTTCAGAATTGGCATAAGCTTAACGAGACTTTCGCGCTCGGCATTTAAGCGTACCAGTAGCACATTCTCGGACTGCTCTATAGTTCGCATGAACCGCTCATAACGAGAACTAATTTTTTGCATCATCTTTGCAACTGCAGAGTCGACCCCGTCAGGGCAGTCCTCAATTGCGAGGTCATGAATCGTGCGAAAACCAGTTAGAGTGTCGGTGACATCCATGCAGTTTTTGAAGGTACCGTTGACTTGCAGGTTTTCTTTAAGAAACATGTGCTGAGTGCCACGGTTGATGATTTTTCCGATTTGAGGCAGTTTTTGAGAGGCAAACCAATCGAAAGGGCCGCTAGCAGACCGTAGGCCAAGCTTTTCGAGTCGGCCGGCGGGTTGGCACTTTCGCCCTATGCTTGAAACAAAGTCATATTCGCCTTGGGGGAGTCTCAGATTTTGCACAAACTGATCCTTAGTCTATGATGTCCGTTTATTATGGCTCTTCATCTTTCGAAGGTCTATACAGAATGTGCGAATTTTGGACGTGCTTATGAAAATTAGAATGTTGTGGTTTCTTTTCCTTGTGATACTCACAGTAGATGCTCATGCGGAATCTGGCTCTGGGAAAGCGCAGGAGATTTTCGATACGCCACCATACCGAATGCGCGCCTCCTTGTTCGAGAGCTTGGCTAACCATCGTGATGTCATAATGCTTGGGGACAGTATTACAGCACGTGGGGAGTGGTCGGAACTTACGGGATTAGCTTCGATAGCAAATCGAGGTATAGGGGGGGACAATACTTTAGGAGTTCTCCGGCGAATTAATCCATTGCTATCAATGAAGCCTAATAAGGTTTTTGTTATGGTGGGTATCAATGATTTGCTGAAAGCGAGAGAGGTTGAGGATATATTGGCTAACTACAAGGATGTGGTGCGGAGCTTAAACAGGTCGGGTGCGGTCGTCTATGTGCAGTCTACGCTTTATGTAAGTAGGCGGTCGAGGCTTAAGCTTAATGGTGGGGTGTCGGAAATAAACTCCGAAATGAAGCTTTTTTGTGGTGGTGGGCGGGAGTGCGTCTACATTGACCTGAATAGTGTATTGGCTTCAAAGGGGCGGCTTGAAAAGAGGTATACTGAAGATGGTGTGCACTTAAATGGGCCGGGATATAAAGCCTGGGCCGGCTATTTGCGTAACTATCTTGGAGATGGTGTGCATTAAGCGGGGGTTAGTGCTCAACGTCTTGTTGGTATTTTAGGTGGAGTAACCAGCCTAGGGCGGATGCTGATATGGTAAGTATGGCTAGGGAAAGTAATGTTAGAGCGCCATAGTAGAAGAGTTCCATAGTTTTCTCCTGCGCGGGGGCAAATTCCGTCGAGGTTAAAGCCCGCTTCTGACAATAATTACAGGAGAGACGTGACAAAATAATGTCGATGAGTCTTGCCTTCGCCGCCTAGCGCTAATGCGCTGAGGGAACTTTTGAATTTTTTCGATGTCCCTTGACAAGGAGTTAATATCTTGAAATTAGTGGGGTGCTCATGACAAAGTTAATAAGCGTGCGTTTATTCACTAGGAGAATATTGTTTTTTGTTCTTATCAGTTTATCGATGCGTGTTTATGCGTTTTCGTGCTTTGATGATAATGGTTATGAGCGCGCGGGGGGGAGTTTTTATGTGCCAAATCTGGCTGAAAAAATAACTTTACAGAGAATGAATGACTTTAGCTTGGGGGGTAGTGTTGACGGGCGTCTAGTGCAATCAATTGCTTTGGATCGAGTCGAATGCAACTGGGTGGCGGCGATTTCGTTATCAAAGACGCCGGAATCAGTGATGCTTGTAGAAGTTCCTCGCTTATCATCTCGTCGCGACTACAGGGTGTATCAGTCAGATACTCTATTCTCGCACCCACAGGATATATCTGCTAGTACTTGGGAGAGGGGGGCATTATTTTGGCTTCCAAGCCAGAATAGAAAGGGAGTTGTGGCCTTCACGTTAGGTGAAGGAAATATCAAAGAGGAGTTTGCTTTCGATTTTTTCAGAACTCCTATCAAGGGGCTGTCTACAGCTGTTGATGCGAAAGGTGAAAATTTAGTTGTTCAGGGTTACTTTCGTCAAGGAAAAAGCAAAGAGCGAAAGCAAATGGTCCGTGTGTACGCACTGCGCGATCTGTTGAATGGGGAGTCTGCTTTAAGGTCTAGAGATATAAAGCCAAGATATGAGTGGGCGCTTGATGAGTCTCAACAAGATAGTCGTCAATGGCGTCAAGGAATGGCGATTTATGGAAATAGCTTGTTTGTGCTAAGTGGTAATGCTAAACCCAGCCAGGAAAAACTTTTGGTCAGTTACGAGTTGAGTGGGCGTGTGCTTTCGGTAGATATTTTGCCGGATAGTATGGTTGGAAGTTTTAAGGCGCGGAAATCTAAGACGTTTGAGCCGGAGGGTTTGGAGATTGTGAGCTATAAGGGGGAGGTTGGTGTTGGCGTTGGGCTGGCTGGTGGTACTAAGTCAGCGAGAAGTTATGAGCTTTGGTTTGTGCCTCTAAAAAAAATTAGGCGAGAGTAAGTTGCCGATGCAAGAGGTATTTCAAGCATCGGCGGTCAAGTTACTTTTTCTTTATGGAGCTTTGAAGAGTGTTTAGTTGGTCTGAATAAGATTTTTTATTTGGTTTTATCTCAACTGCCTTGCTCATGAACGAAATTGCTTTTTCTTTTTCGTTGAGGGCGTTGTAGATGCATCCAATGTTGAAAAGAGTTGGGGCAGAATCGGGCTTGTCTTTAAGTTGTTCTAGGAATAGATGAAGAGCGGCTTTGTACTGCTTTTCCATTCTCAATGTGTGCGCCAGGTAAAACCTTCCAGAAATAAAGTATGGCGTCATAGCGGCGACAAAGCAGAAATGATGGCGCGCGTCGCGGTACTTCTTTAGTTTTAGTAAGGCGATACCGAGCGAGTAATGAGCGATTTCACTCATTGGATTTTGATCGACCAGTGGCTGTAAAATGCTCACTGCTTTGTCCCAGTTGCCCTCTAATCCTAAGCAGTGGGCTCGATAAAGGCCAATTACGAGGTTAGGGCTCTCTAGGGCTGTGCCCTGCTCATAGAGCTCTGGCAGCGATTGAGCATTGATGAATCGTTTTATAAAGCTTGCCAATCCCTGGGTTTTGTCAATGTATCGGCCTCCGCCATGATCCATTCCTCTCACAGATATAGTTTTTACGCCAGGCAAATTGCGGATTCTACTTGCGCCATAGAGATCGAGAATATCCATCTCTCCAACGATCAAAGTGAGATCTACACTAGACTCAGTGAGGAACGGGATCAGGTCTTGATGCACAAGAGTAGTGGAGGGGTGCATGCTTTTTTTACTACGGCTACCTACGATGCCGAGCAAGCTGTCGATCCCAAATGCGAGAACTTTTGCTTCTAGGTGTTTACCGAACAAAATTGCACCAAAACCTCCCATGCTGACGCCAATGGTATAAATTTCAGTGACTGACAGCTCTTCGGTTATTTGCTTTATTCGATTGATCGAGTCTTTAAGCGATTTTCCGAAGTCAGGAATCCCTTGTTGGTACCACTGATTTTTTCCATTATTCAATAAAAGGATGTTGGCTTCTGATTTCAAGTTCTGTGCAACATTCCAGAAGTCAAATCGTCCATTATTCTTATAGGTGCCGGAAAATAGTAGTACTAACTTGTTAGAGTGTGTGTTGCGGATCAGTAAATGGTTGTCGCCGGATATAGATGTTGTCGAAACCTCTGCTTCAGCTTTGCTTTCTGAGGAGTTTCCGTTGCTAGCAGGTTGGAGGCACGAATTGATTATATTCATATTTTTAGCGCTAACGAATGCTTGAGCTGGCCAGGATAATATTCTCGAACCACCATACCTGCACGAATCTGATGATGCAAGATGCTTACGTATTCTTGACCTGCCGGCTGCATCGCCAGGTGTCAGAAAATTGACTGTTCCTGATGATCGACTAGCGGTACGACGTTTTATTGCAATTTCATGACTGCGCTGCACAATGCTGCGTGCATGGGCCGCAGCTGATTGTGAAGTGCCTCGTTTAAAAATATTGATTGATTCTGAGGCGAAATTTAGATTGGTTTTTAACTATGGCTGTAGGTCGTCACCTCGTAATGATCTATGAGGGCTGTAACTGAGCGGAAAGTACAAAATACTTTCCGCTCAGTTTTATTACTGAGCCATCACAGCCATTATTTTAGAGTAGCCAGATGCAGTTCCTAGTACTGACTCATTGCCTTGGGCAAGTAAGATAGCATCAGCGAGTTCGCGAAACGCTCCTGTTCCTCCGGTAGAAACAAGTGTGTTGGTTGCAGCTGCTTTGACATAGCTCGGAGCATCAGCTACAGCAAAAGATAGGCCGCAGGCCGAAAACGCGGGAAGATCGATGCAGTCATCACCAATGCATGCTGTCTGTTGCATGGTAACTCCGGCCTCGGCCATAATTTGATTGCATGCTGTCTTTTTATCTTTAACGCCCAATTGGCATAGGGTTATGCCTAGGTCTGCGACGCGCTTGCGTAGAGCTGGTGAGTCGCGTCCTGATAAGACTGCAACCCTTACGCCATTTTCTTCAAGTAGACGCATGCCCATGCCATCGCGTACATGAAAACGCTTGAGGCATTCTCCGTTGCCATCGTAATAAATTCCACCGTCGGTCAGTACGCCATCTACATCAGTAATTACCAGGCGAATATCCGCTAGGGAAGGGCGAGATATGCATGGCTGCCCACTAATTATGGCTCGTACCTTATCCAGGCACTCTTGAGTGTCAACGCCTGGGCCAGTAGGTTCGACTGTGTAGGCACGAATGCAGTAGCCGGCTGTAAGTAGTCGCAATTGCTCTAGCTTTTCCGCGTGCTCTATTATTGGCTGCGTCAGCGTGGAGTAATCAGTTAATACTTTCCGGCGGTAGGCATATACACCCACATGTTTCAGGTAGGAAACTTTCTCGCTGTCACGCGGATAAGGAATGAGTGAGCGGCTGAAGTAAAGCGCGTTGCCGTTTTCTGAAAGGACAACTTTTACCGTATTAGGGTCTTTGGCTTCTGATAAGTCAATAGAATGGCAAAGTGTTCCTACACTGACACTATCATCTTCCAGCATTCCTGCTGCTAGTTTTTCGATGTCTGTAGGGCGTACCAGCGGTTCGTCACCTTGAAGATTTATGTAGATGTCTGCTTCAACATGCTTCATTACTTCGGTAAGCCGATCCGTACCGGACAGGTGTTCATGAGATGTCATGACACATCTGCCACCGAATGCGTGCACAGCTGAAACTACCCTGTCATCGTCGGTGGCTACGATGACTTCGTGGACATTTGCTACTTGTAATGCGCGCTCGTAGACGTGCTGCACCATCGGTTTGCCGGCGATGTCTGCTAATGGCTTGCCCGGTAGCCGGGTTGAACCATAGCGCGCGGGAATAATAATGGCGACCCGTTGCTCGCAGCTTGCCATGATAAAAATCCTACTTACTCTTCACAGTACTTAAGAAATGGTCAAAGCGGGGAAGGATTTTACAAGGTCATCCAGTGCTTTGATCTGTGTGAGGAACGGCTCAAGTTGGTCCAATGGCAACGCACTTGGGCCGTCGCATTTTGCTTTGTCTGGATCTGGGTGTGCTTCAAGGAATAAGCCGGCCAAGCCAACGCCCATGCCTGCCCGTGCAAGCTCGACGACTTGTTCCCGGCGACCGCCGGAAGCAGCACCGGAAGGATCACGATTTTGCAGCGCGTGAGTCACATCAAAAATAATGGGCAAGTTTTCGCAGGTGCGTTTCATCACACCAAAGCCAAGCATGTCCACAACAAGATTGTCATAACCCATGCATGTGCCACGGTCACACAAAATGAGTTGGTCGTTACCAGCTTCTTTGAACTTGTGAACAATGTTCTGCATTTGCGAAGGACTCAGGAACTGAGGCTTCTTGATGTTAACCGGCTTACCTGTTTTTGCTAACGCAACGACCAGATCAGTCTGGCGTGCTAGGAAGGCTGGTAGCTGAAGTACGTCAACAACTTCGGCAACGGGGGCGGCTTGATATATTTCGTGAACGTCAGTAATGATTGGGACGCCAAACTCTTTCTTTACTTTTTCAAAGATGCGAAGCCCTTCTTCCATTCCTGGGCCACGATATGAGTGGATGGAGGAACGATTCGCTTTATCGAAGCTCGCTTTGAAAACGTAGGGGATGCCGAGCTTCTCTGTCACCTTGACATACTGCTCACATGCAGTAAGTGCAAGGTCAGAAGACTCTAGAACATTAATGCCGCCAAAAAGTACGAAAGGCAGCTCATTTGCTACTGTGATTTTGCTATTGATACGGATCATAATTATTTAGACTCAGTATTCGGTTTGGGTTGCCTGGCGCTGAAGCTTGCGTTGCGCGATGTTTGCTTTGATATCTCGGATCTGCTCGATAGCAGTGTCGATATCATTAAATACGACTCCCGACATATCAATAGGGTTGAGTGTCCACCATTTCAGCTCCAAAAGCTGCTCAATTGTCTCTGGGCCAAAGCGGTAGCCAATCACTTTGGCAGGAGAGCCTGCAACTATTGCGTATGGTGGAATGTCATCGCTGACAACCGAACCTGATTCAATAACGGCCCCATGTGCGATTTTGACTCCGCGATAGATTATCACATCTTGCCCTACCCATACATCATGGCCAATTACTGCGCCCGGGAGGATCGGATCTCGCTTGACTCGGTTGACATTTTTATAGTGTGAGATGGGAGTAAAAAGCTTGTCCGAGAATTGGAATGGGTGCGAGCTCAAAAGAGAGGTTGGATAGCTACCAGGTCCAATAATTACATTGGTCGAAATTGAGCAGTAGCTACCAATTCGAGTGCTTGCTCCGATTTTGCAATTGGAGCCCATGTAAGTGTATTTACCTATGACGCATTTGGCTGCAATGTTGACCGCTCCTAGCCGCACAGGACCTTTCAGTTGCAGGTCTGGTGCAACAACTGCGTCGGCACTAAAGAGAGCGAATTTTTTATTGAGCATGGTAGTGCAATCTTCCTTGGGGTGTTATTTGAGGTTAAAAATCCTAGAGATCAGAGGCTTCTTCTGATCTCTTGCGGCTTTGCTGAGTCTGTTGTACTTGGGCTCGATTGTGCGCAGTTTCTGCACTGTCTCTCGCACGTAAAGTTGTCCTTTAGTTAGTGGCAGTATCTCTCCGGCAGCCAGGCTTTTTGCAAGGTCAATGCATGCTTGTGCAGACGTTTTCCCAGCAGGTATAGAGAAGAGCTCTTGCCGAAGAGAGCTTGCATTTTGAACAAGTTCTTTGGAATTTTGGAGGGCGAAATCAATTGAGATTTCAAAGTCCTCTACTCGCTCACAAACATGCCCTATCTCCGTTCTTCGTGCAAACTCAAGTGAAGATAAGTCAAACTTTTGAACGCCAATTTTATTGTCGGAGTTTTCTTGGTAAAGAAGTATTGGCTTTTTGGCGAACATGCCATCAAATATGGCGCCAGAGAAGTCGCTGATAATCAAGTCGGCTGCGCAAAGTAGCTTTAATTGATCTGCTGAGCCGTCATAAATGTGGGCTAGCTTCTCTCTTTTGGCGGCAATAAGCCATTCTGGGGTCTTCGCATCATTGTTGTGATGCATTTTTAGGATAATATTGTACTTCTTTTGAAGGTTGGCAATAGGCTTTAAGAGAGCATCAAACGAACCAAGCTCACCCCAGGTCGGCATATAAAGAAGCGTGGGCTTTTTAGGGTCTAGTTTTAGCTCTTTACGTAGGGCGGATTTGTTTGAGTAGAGCTTAGTGTATTGGCTCCACTCATCGAATTTCAGGTTGCCTACGGCATAGCTAGGGCCGTAATGGGATACGATGTCAGCTGAGTAATTACCGTACATCAAATTCATGTCGGCGAGAGAGCGCCACTCACCATAGTTGTGGCGCTCTTTGGCTAACCCATATTGTAACGAAATCAGCTTTGACTCTTTGATTCGTTCAATGTTTGGAAAAGCGGACTGGAAAAATATCACATCGTGCGTGCCATCGATTAGAGGGATCTCTGATGGCTTCACAAACATGGTGTTCCAGTGCTTGTTTTTTAACATTTCTGAAGGAAACAGTTTTGCATTGGTTTCCTTGTCAATAAGTATTACAGTCGGGGCTTGGCAAAGTTTTGCCAGAGGCTCGAACTGTAGAAGTTGGAAAGGGTTCCAAACAATAAATGCAGCTTTCATCTGTGAAGAAACCTAGCGGGTAATTTGGTTGAAGATTCGTTTTTCTTTATCCCACTGATGCAGGTGGACGCCAGCTTTTTCATCGTCAACAAAGTAGTGGGCTTTAAAATTTGCACCTTCGTGAAGGTGGCTAAAGCCAAACAAGAAATCTTTCGGAATCGGCCCGATGGTTTTATAAATCCAATAAGCTAGCGCCAGACCAGTGCTGGGAAGCCCATCCAGTTTGCCAATCAGTTCTTGGAAAACATGGCTTGGGATGATCGTATAGTCTGTTCGCATTAACATTAAAGGTAGCAGGTAGTTGGCTGCATCCTTGCGTTTGGTTGCAAAGTTGTTGCCTGCAAGAATGGTTAATTTGTTCTTGCGCGCTCGGAAAGGCTCGACCTCATTATTTGCAACTCTTACCCAGACGTCTTCTTTGCTTCCGTAGTCTTCTGGGAAGTCTAGGCTGTAATTGTTGATTCGAATAACCAATTCTTTCGAGTCAATGATTTTCCCATTTCCCGAGCCTATCTCTGTCGGAGCATTACCTACTAGGCAAAAACTGTATCGTGAGGAAACAAGCATGCTCTCGAATTTATTGCGCGCTCGTACGATCTCTTTGAAGCATACGCTGCCACGGTTGAAGTATTCATCTTTCCATATTGCGTTGCTAACAATCTTATTGAAAATATAAGGGCTTGTGGTGTTCTTGAGAATGTAACCTTTGCCAACGTTTCGGATTAGTTGGGTGGCAACGCCATCTCGTTTGCGTTGGTACAGCATCGCTGCTAGTCTGAGCTTCTGGTTTTTAGTTAGGCAGAGAAATACATCGGGCATCAGCATGCGCTTGATGCTTTTTTCGATCTTCTCTGATCTGAACCCATACTTTTGTGTGATGAAATCGGTGTATCGAAAATTTACGTTAATCTCTCTGCACTTGAAATTCGCTTTTTCAAAGTAAGCTTCAGTGGCTGAGTCGTAGGCGCGATGTTTAAGAAGCCAGTCGGCAAGGCTATATTGAATGTAGCGTGAATTGGTTTTTGAGAAATAATTCACTAATTCAGAAGTAGCGTTTTCGCTGATCGCTTTATTTCTAAGTAGAGCAACCCCTGTTAACCACTTTAGTCCAGGCACGAAGCGCCCCAGAGCGCCTTCATGCATCGTTAGTGCTCTTCTCGGGCCAATGTACTGCAGTAAAGACTGGAGTGCCGTATCGTAATGCTTGTAGCGATTAAGCTCAAAAGCTTTGTATTGCATGCCCAGCTTGGCAATAAGACTCTTTTTATTCTTCTCGGGGCCAGCACTCTTGGTTTTGGAACCGCTCTGAGAGCTTGCTGCACGAGCAGGGGAGGGCGCGCCGGGTTTGGACGAGGTTGCTTTCCCCTGCATTAGCTGGGCTTTCATGTATTTTACTCCAATCGCGAGTAGGCTTAACTAAATTGCTACTTCAGTCAGGCTGTGGTCGATCACTCATACTTTCGGATTTCAGCAATAAGCTGAGTGGTCGAAATGCCTTCCGTGCGACGCAGGTATTTGACTTCGCACAGTGGGCTTAGGAAGTCGAATTTTCCTTCCCAGTCGTCACCCATTACGAGGATATCTGCTTTGTGCTCTTTGATGTATTCCGCTTTGAGTTCAAGCGACTCCTCAATAAATACGTGGTCTACGAATTTTAGGGATGAGATTAATTCGGATCTGTCAGTTTCTGGGTAGACTGGGTTACGCTTTTTCTTGGAGAAGTTTAGTGCGTCGGACGAAACGCCAACAGTCAGGTGGTGTCCAAGTGCTTTGGCTCTTTGTAGGATGCGGATATGCCCTACATGGAGTACGTCAAAGGTCCCGAAGGTAATAATGCGCTTCATATTTCATCCTTAAATTAGCCCCCAGTGAATTCTTGGAGGCTTGAGCTTTAATTTATTTAGTTAACGCCAGATGCTCGTCCCAAGATCATTGTTTGGACGATCGGGGAAATAACTTTTTGCCATTCATACACTGCAGCATTTGTCACATAAATCGTATCGTCTGGTTTGATCGCGATTTGTCGAGCATAGAAAATTGCCGCTGGGTCGCGCATGTTGAGGCGAAGGACCAAGGGTTTACTCTTCGAGCTATCATCCATTCGGAATATGAAGACGCCCTCAGGGTTTGCATTCTGCTCGCGCAGTCCGCCAACACTACCCAGCGCGTCGAGCAGGCTGGTATTCTGATTTGGCATGTCTTTGAGGCCTGGTTCTCCAACTGCCCCCATCGCCACGAATCGTTGACGTGCTTTGTCCAGAACAACTTCCGAGTTTGGTCGCAGGGTCATGTTGTTGCCTGCAAGTACATCCTCATAGTTGAACTTTTGAACTTGGCTTCCATTGCGGACAGTAACATTGACTAGGTGCGGCTCCAGTACTGGTCCGCCTGCCTGGTTCACTGCATCAAGCAGGGTCAATGGGCCTTGTAGAGTACTGAAGCGACCTGGCGATTTGACTGCGCCTGCAACTAAGACCGAGCCAGACAGGTCGCCAACCAATTCGACGTGAGTTTGCACATCGGTGGTGATGCCCTTGAGTTGGCGGCGAATCATGGTTTCCACCTGATTCAAGGTCATACCACCTACAAACTGACGCCCGACATAAGGCAGCGACAACATTCCTTGGGCGTCAATGCGTGTCTTGAGCTGAGTGCCGCCGGTTGCCAAAGGCGCGAACAAGGCTGAGCCTTCCGGCGCAGTGTCAGCGATCAGTACATTCAACGTGTCGCCGGGCATCAGGCGCACTTCGGGCGACAGCGGTTTGGTCACCGAGGCCAGCGCAGGTTTTTCTGCGCTGCGCATAAATGGAGCAATCGTCTGAGCATTAATGTCGACGAGGTTGTACGCCTCTGTTTTGCTTTCGATCGCGCCTTTATAGGGGCCAGCACCGGACAACGTTCCGCCACATCCAGCCAAGCTGGCTGAGGCCAGGGCTAGAGCTACCAGCTTCAGCTTGAAGGTTCGGGAGATAGCCAGGGATTTAATCACGATGATCCTCGATCGAAGCCAGAATGAAGCGAGTAATGCCGTACAGCATCAAAAGGCCAAGCAAAATTGTTGCCAAGTTGTACCAGCGCTCTGGGTATACGGCGAGTTGGGGGGAGTTGGGGCTGACGACAGTTACCAATGTTCGAATTTTTTTGCTCGCCTCGATCCGCGCGTTATCGAGTGCTGCTACCGCTGTTTTATAAGTTTCCTCTGCAATACCTGCATCAAGGGTGAGCTGTTGGTACCGCGAAGCTACCACGTTCAGTTGTGAGCCTTGAGGTGAAGAAACAAGCAGTCGTTTTTCCTTCGCCAACTGTTGTGTGATGGCTTCTACGCGCTGGCGTTGCTGGCGGACTTGTGGTGCATCTCCGCGAAGCTTTAGCGTCATTTCTGTCAGCTGGGCTTGCTCTTTGGTGTACTGGCTCTCCAGGTCGGCAATGATGGTTGCTCGACTTTGCGCGGTAGTGCCGCCGTCTAGTACCTTGTTTTCGTTCTGGAAGCTGAGCAGCTCAATCTTGCGCTTGGAGTAATTGACGCGTGCGTTTTCCAGCTCGCCTTGAGCGAACTTCATCTGCTCGCGGGCAATGTTGTGACTGACTTCGTTGACGAAGTGCTCGCTGGCTTGGAGGATGACTCGCAGCATTTTTTCGGAAAGTTCAGGGGTGAATGCTTGAACTTCGACACGCAGTAGGCCGGTCGTTTCATCATAGCGAGCCGAAACCATGCGCTGGTAGTAATTCAGCAGGTCTTCTCTTGGGGCATCGTTATCGAGCCAGAAAAATACATCACTGCGTTGAGCGGCATACTGTTCAACCCATTTCACGCGCTCTTCAAGCAGCAGCATCATATCCATCGAAGTGATGTATTCGCGCAGGTACAGTGTTTCTTCGCGCGACGCTGGGTTGGCCCCAGTCAACAATGTGGCTAGGCCGGGCACTTGAGCCCCTTGATTGTTGCCATCTTGACGCACGACTACCTGGGCAGAGCTGACAAAGCGGTCAACGGCGAAAATGCCGTAATACACGGCAGCCAATACCATTGGCAGAATTACCATGGCAATCGCCAGGCCCCAGCCCTTCTTTTTACCCGTACTGCTCATAGTTGGATGCATCCTTCAAGTGGAACGGTGCTGCTTTGTTTGATTAATGGAGGAGTCAGCTCTTGTAGGCTTCGATGCCTTCGGCGACATCGTCATACACCTGAATACCGCCGTCGCGTACTAAAAGCACTACGTCACAAAGCTTCTTGATTTCGGGCATGGAGTGGGAAACCAGCACGATGTTGGAGGTCTTCAGTCTTTCTTTGAAAACCTTGGCGCACTTGCGTTTGAACTGTGCGTCGCCGACCGACATCACTTCGTCGATAAGGTAATAGTCAAAGTCAAAGGCCATGCTCAGGCCAAAAGCCACCCTCGAACGCATGCCCGACGAATACGTTTTGATTGGCTCGTCGATCCAGTCGCCAATTTCGGCAAACTCCTGCACATACCGTACCTTTTCGCGCATTGCTTCGCCCGTGGCACCGTACACGCGGCAAACGAACTTGATATTGTCGCGGCCGGTCATGCTGCCTTGAAATCCGCCCGTCAAACCTACAGGCCATGAAATGCTGCGGTCTGTGACGATGGTGCCTGAATCGGGTACATCTGCACCGCCAAGCAGGCGCATGAGGGTTGATTTACCTGCGCCGTTTCGACCGATCAGGCCAATATTCTTGCCTGGTGGGATAGCCAGCGAGAGGTTGCGGAAGACATACCTGCGCCCCTTGGGGGTAAGGTAGGACTTGGTGACGTTTCTGAGCTCGAACACGTTGGGCCTGTACTTAACCGTTCTTTGTGGACATCAGGTGCATCCTGCGGGCGCGGTAAGCGCCCAGGGACAGGAACAGCAGAACCACGGTAAAAGAAATGACATAAGTCTCGGAGATACCATCGACCGGGGTGTAGTGGGGCAACACCTCTGCTCGGATTAGCTCGAGAATATGAAGGAAAGGGTTAAGCAGCAGGACTGGCATCATGGCTTGCGGTAAGTAAGCTGCTGGAATCAGAACGCCTGAAATGAAATACAGCGGGAAGAAGGCCATACGAATGATGATCTTCAAGCTCGGAATCGCATGCGTGATCAAGGCGAGGAGCATCCCCAGCCCGAAAGCGAACAGTAAGCCCAGCGCCAGATTTGCTGCCCATTGCAGCGGACTATGAACTGTCATATCAAATCCGTACCATGCAAAACCAAACACAAGAATGGCGTAGACGGTGGCGGCGATGCAGGCTTCTACAATGACTCGGGCGACATAGGTGTCGAGGGGCTTGATTTGCTTGTACCCAAACAGAGACCGGTTTTCCCGCAGGCTGTCCATCAGCCTCAAAGCGGTGTTTCGGTACAGCAGAAATGGGGCCATGCCCACCAAGATGAAAACCGGATACTCGACACCGGAAACAGTTCGCGCACGCAGCATTGCGAAGAGAACCGAAAAAATAAGCAGGTGGCAGATAGGCTCAACGAGCATCCATACAGCCCCCATACGCCGTTCGCCTAGGCGGGCGCGTGCCTCGCGCAGAACGAGGGCGAAGATGACCGATTTCTGAATCTGCAGGGACGAACGAGCTTTCAAGATGGCGACCGCAAAGCAATGCAGCGCGCCTAGGCACGCCGGAATTCATCTTCAGGAAAGGCTCGCCCTGAGGCGATTTCAGACGGATTTTCCGGAAACTTCCCTGTTCTAAGGGGCGGAAGGGTAAGCGTGAGAGGGCATAAACGTCAAGCGAGATACCGCAATTCCGGCCTAAAGTTCTACTTTCTCGGTCGGTATTGGGATGAATGGCAGTGGAAGGGATGATGGCATATTGATTCCATGTTGCAAAGGGGCGAACCGGACATTTCTTCTGCCAAACGCGCCTCGCAGCATACGCTGGGTGTTCATCTGTCTCAGTGAACAGGTTCACATTGTGCGTGTAAAAAGATTATCTTTGCCCGCTAGTAAGGCCGGTATTGGATCCAATGGCGGCTCGTTCGCTGTAAGGCAAGGCCGTTAAGCTGGTCCGGGATTTTGGGGCAAGAGGGTTCGAGGAAGACAAACTGGTGCTCAAGGCCTGTCCCCTGAGTTCACCCGTCAAGGACTGCACCGACTTTGGCATTGTATGTCGGGTATACGGACTGGCAGGGTGAAATTTTTTCCTGCCTCACTCATACAGTCGGGGCCTGGCAGGATTCTCCTTTGCTCGATTGGCAACCAATGGCCTCTGTATGTACGAGCCGGATAAGATTGTCGTAAGCCATTAAAATATATGGCACTCTGCCATGGCAACGCTCGCTGCGAAGCTCGAGGAGTACCCGAGGCGAGCCATCCAGATGGCTCGTCTCCCAGATCGTGAAATTATGAAAACCTATAACTTCAAGAAGTTGTTTATGCCGGATATTTCAGCAGACACAGCCAGTCTGATCCACGCCATAGCCTCTGCCACTGCCGTCATCGCCGCACTCATCGCCGCCTGCGCGATGATCCTTGCGCACATGACTTCGGATATGAAAAACCAGCAAGCCGAAGCCGCTCCTTCCCGGCCCAGCCAGGAAGTTACGGTCATCCGTGAGTCGGACGTACAGGCTCGGCTGGAGATCGAGCAGCTCATCGAGCAAAACGACGCGCTCAGGGCCGAACTGGCCCAGGAGAAGGCTGAGCGACTCAAGCTGGAGGCCAGCCTCAAGCCCCGGTCGCTGACCCCGCTGGCGCACGACGCCTTCAAGGCGTTGGCGGTTGAGCTAAAGGCTAAAACACTGGCACCGGTCGTGCTGCTCAATATCCACAAAGATGACAAAGAAGCGGTTCGCTTTGCCAAGGAAATTGCCGTTGCGCTGACCAAGGCGGGTGTTCAGGTTCAAATCAAGCAGTTGCCCCTGCAAAAGCACAATACCGGTACCCAGGTGGTTGTCTATGCCGGGGCGGGCAGTGATGAACTTGAGCAGGCGTTCAAGGCGGCTGAGTTTGCTTCAGACATCAAACGCTCGGGGCAGAGCCCGCGGGTGAAGGTGGATGATGGGGATGCGATTGCTATCTCGGCATTTATCAGTGTGTATCCGCGAACCGTGATTTGATCGGTGGGCTGATACGGGGCGTGATTCTTTTTTGGGCGGTGGTGGATGGCACGGGCTTCGCCCGTGTTCGCGGGTAAACCCGCTCCTACATCGATTTGTGTTGGGGCGCCGATCTGTGCTGGGCCACCGCCCGATGGGGGCGCGGGTTTGCCTGCGAATGCGGTGGCGGCAGCGGTGAAGGGCTGGGGAGATTGGGCGGCAGGTTTGGCCCTTTCGCGGGTGAACCCGCTCCTACATTGATCGGGGTATCGCTATAGGCCGGTTGTGCCGGCACACATCGGTGTAGGCGCGCCATCAATGGCGCTTGTTCTTCGCGATTTCGATGTCGTTCATCAGGGCTTTGGCCATGGCCAGCAGGTAATCCGCTGCGCCCAGCATCTTGTGGTCATCTTCCATGTCGCCTTCGCGCACAAGGTGTTTGCAGTAGCCGAGCAGGACCGAGACGTGTTCGTAGGCATCATCGATCGGGATGCCGGGTTGGACACGGAGCAGGTCTGCGGTGGGGTTGCCGGCTTCGAGGAAGGTTTCGATGCCTGCGGTGAGGAGGGGAGAGTGGTCGTGGCTTTTCATCGTAGTAGCTCCTGAAAAGTGGAACTGCCACGTCAATCTTTCTCACGGATCAAGGCGGCAGTCGTACACGGGGTGAGAAACCGAGGGAGCCACAAGGCTCGGCCAGACCGAGGTCTGCCCGCGTACGACCGCCATGACAGGCAAGCCAGGTAACTCGCATCAGGTTCTCACACCCGGTCACCCACATGGCGACCCGGTGACGTTATCCCTGGGGCATTTCCCCGACAATTCAGCTGCTTCTGACCGGTGTGTAGGATAGTTCGCTTGGTTACCCAAACTGAAGAGGTGAGGGTGGGGTTTCAGGAAAGTCTGACGCGCTGTGTGTGCTGCGAGGCCGAAGGGGGTTGCCCCGCATGCCTTGGCAAATGTCTTCGCCGTGATCGCCGGCCAATGTAGGCGCGGTGAACCCGCTCCTACATTTAACGGCGTGGGTTGTTCCAGTCGGTGGCCAGGGCTTCGCGAATACGCGCGCACGCCTTGCCATCGCCATACGGGTTATGCGTAACGCTCATCTCGCGGTACACCGCCTCATCGGTCAGCAGGGTACTCAGCTCCCTCACAATCGATTCCACTTCTGTCCCCACCAACCTGACCGTGCCCGCCGCCACCGCTTCGGGCCGTTCGGTGGTGTCGCGCATCACCAGCACCGGTTTGCCCAGCGCCGGTGCTTCTTCCTGGATGCCCCCCGAGTCGGTCAGTATCACGTAGGCACGGGTCATCAGGTACACGAACGGCAGGTAATCCAGCGGCTCGATCAGGTGGATGTTGCCTACATCCCCCAGCAGTCGGTTAACCGGCTCGCGCACGTTGGGGTTGAGGTGTACCGGGTACACCACGTCCACTTCGGGGAATTGCCGTGCGGTCTGCACCAGCGCCTGGCAGATGCGTTCAAAGCCGCCACCAAAGTTCTCGCGCCGGTGGCCGGTAACCAGCAACAGCTGGCGGCTTGCAGCCAGGTAGCTGAACTGCTCGGCGAAACGGCCTTTCAGCGCCGGGCTTTGCAGCTTTTGCTCCACTTCCAGCAAGGCGTCGATCACGGTATTGCCGGTGGTGAAGATGTGCGCTGGGTCGGTGCCTTCACGCAACAGGTTGTCGCGCGAGGTGGTGGGGGTAAAGTGCAGCGCGGCTTCCTATGTTCAAAAAAGCAGCTAGGCAGTGTGGGCGAGTCCATACATAGGAGCGGGTTTACCCGCGAAAGGGGCGGGCTCGGCGTACGATGGTCGCCGGGTATTCGCCCTTCGCGGGTGAATCCGCTCCACATGGGGTATAAAACGATTTCTTAATCACCCCTGACGCTATACAAAAGAGACGTTAGACTTGGAGCAATTGAGTTAAATTAAAGTGGCGCAATATCTAGGATTTCAGGACGTGGTCGACAACTGCTTTCATGCCTTCAGGCTGATAATTTGCGTCTGCCATCTTGGCGAGAACGAGGTTGCGGAAGGCTTCATATTTTATGCCGCCACCATGGCGAGCTACATACTCTTTGAGGATGTCTCTGCCGCGTAGCACCTCTTTCCAGGTGTTATCTTTGAGGCTTGTCAAATACCGATCAGTGAGTGTTTCCTCGAAAGTTTGGAGGCTGCTTTCGCTCAGATCTTTTGTAATTAATAGGTTGATTTTTTCAATGGAGCTGTTCACTCGGTCGTATAGCGCTTTTACCGTGTTTTTTGACTTGGGGTCCGTGCGCGTGTTTATGGCTGAGGTCAATATGTTATTGGCGTGTGAGTTAAGTTCGTGGGCAATCATTTTTGGTAGTACGGCTTCTGCGCATTCGATAAGCTGGCGTTCAACTTGCTCGACATTTCGCTTGTTCAGGTCATAGTCGGACATGACGCGTGCAATGTGAGGGGCGCTAAGAAAATAATTTTCAATGTGGTAAACGTTCCAGCTAAGGTTTGCTTGGTCTTTGTCTGCTTTTTTATGTTGGTCGAGGTCTTTGTCAGTTACGCTATAAACTTTGAAGGGGAATCGTTTTTCAGTTGCTGCCTTCTCTAGAATTTCTTGTAGTGCTCTAACTCTGCTTTTGTTGGTGCCGGAAATTAAGTTGGCCTTCTCAATGAGTTCCGGGAATAGCCTACTCACAACATTTCTGTCGAAGTCTGAATCACCGCCGCCTTCAAATATGACAATTTTCCCGTTTGGCTGATAGGCAGCCAGGTCTCCAACCAGATCGGCCAGAGCTAAGTCAACGTCCTCGTTGGCGGAAAGTGGCTTTACTTGGTTCTCGTTGGCAGTGGTTGCGCTGATAGGCGTCATGTGAAAGACGCTGTAGTCGCGATGCCCTACGACCTCACGTAAAAGAGCATCAGAGTGAGTCACTAGCCAAAGTTGGTTGTTCAGACTTTCGCCTAAGTGCTTGCGGTAAAATTGAGGAAGCTCTCTGATGAGGCGGGGATTCAAGTGTAGCTCGGGCTCATCCAAGAGTATTATTGAATGTTGTGGCGCTGAGTTTCGGATGCGTAAGTAGCCATATATGATCTCTTTCTCGCCGGAGCTTAGTTCGTCAAGGTCATGCTCGCGCCCATTGGAGGTAATTACCGGGAATGTGAGCTTTCCTTGTACGGTGGGCTTGGGGCCCAAAAATGTCTTGTCTGGAAAGAAACTGGCAAAAAGTTCTTTCAATGTGCTCGTCAGGTTTGATTGTTTTTCGCGAGGAAGTCCTGCTGCCTCCGCCAGGACCTCTTTAATGTAGGATGCGGCCATTTCTCCTTTCACATTGCTGTACTTGCCGCTGTAGTTGTACAGTGCGGTTTGGCTTCGCTGCTGAATCTGCTGTTCAAGGTTTAAGGTTATACCTTGTATGCTTTCCCGGGAGAAGTGACGCTGTGGCCCATGGTAGTCAATCACTCCCAAGTCCGTTGGGCGGAACGTACCAAAAATTATCGAAAGGGCGACTGATGACTCGAGAAATATTCCCTTCTTTGGATCTGCATATATTTTTCCGATGATTTTCGATTGACTAAGTTCGTCTTTAAGGGTCTGGGTTTCTTCGTGTAGTTTTTTTTGGGTTTCGGGACCTTGCTCGTAGACCCTGTAGTGAGGGGCTGTGTCGTTAGCGTATTCATATTGTTGTGAGGCGTTGTATGAGTTTAGAAGCTTTTCCCTTAGTAGTTGCTCTGCATTCTGTAAGATGTATTCTTTTTCGGGTTCGGTGATTGTGAACTCGCAAGTAATGCTAAAATTTTGTTTTGGGTCGTTGAACAAGGATATCAAATCATTTGGTTTGTTGCTTGGGGTGATTTGAAACTCGCCCATCCATTGATGCCATTCGTTGATTTGATATCCGCCATAAATAGACTTTAAAAGACGGATGGCGTCAAAAATGCAGGATTTCCCGGACCCATTCTGGCCTGCGATGACAACCATGTCTCCCAGGTTCTGTAGGCTTACCTTGGTTATTCCGCGGAAGTTTAAAATTTCAAGATTTAATATTTTCATGATTACACGAGGGGTTTGGTTTTTGTTTAGGTATGTGATTGGTAGGAATGTGTAGCGACTTAATATGTTGTCTTGGTTTCTGCGCAAATACTGCGCGTCGCATCAAGCATCTCTGCTTTCTTGCTCCAGCCCGAAGCTCTGCTCAAGTCGTGTGACGAGATCATCAAGGCTTCCTCGCAGGCCGAGGTCTTTCAAGTTCACCTCTTCCTTTGCCAGTAGTGTCAAGAACACCTGCATGTCAGCCAAAACACTTTCGCTCAACTCGATATACTCTCCTGTCAGAAGGCCTGACAGAACCAGTACATCGTTTCGGTGCTTTTTGACGTTGCGGGCATCAACCTTCTCCCCCGCCTGCTTACGCCTCGACAGGTCAAGCCAGGCGCGCGCCTTGAGGGGGATCAGCCGGTCAGCGCTGATGTACGACAGTTCCTCGTTATCCTGGCGGCCCTCCAGGAGAAACGCGTAATACGCATCGTCCAGCAGGATCGCGGACAAACTGGAGACGGACTCATCGGTGGGAATCGGTGTCAGTGTTGAATTTTCCTGATGATCGAGGCCTTCAGGACTCCGCGAGAACAATTCGATTTGTACCGGATAGGCTTCGTCTGCCGGATGTTGAAAGCGGTAGAAAATGGGGCGGTCACCGCCAGCCTGCCTGATCTGGTACCCACCGGCCTTCACGAAGTCCCAGAAATGAGCCACGAACTGAGCATCCAAGGCCTCGATGATCAGCACGATATCGAGATCTTTGGTCGCTCTGAAGTCGCGGCCGGCTTCATCCATGGTGAGCGCGGATGCCACCCCTCCGATCAAGACGTAGCGGTCTCGGTATTCGGCGAAATGCCTGGCAAACAGTTCTAATCCTCTGACACTAGCCACGGTACCTGCTCCTTGAGTTCGTCCAGGCAGATCTGGATCCGTTCGTCTGGGTTGTCTTGCAGGCTCAGCAGCAAGGAGGCTGGGTCTGCGATGTTCTTGTTACGGGCCAGGCTGTTGTAGGCCCAGATTTCAACCCTGGCTGACGTGTCATCGACTGACGTTGAAGGGCGCATTTGCTCATCCGCGATCAGCTCAGCGAAGCGTTTTTTAGTCATGCCGTAGATCGGCTTTGTCGGCTCTGTCAGCAGGGTGTATTTGGCGAGAGCGGTTTCACCTGCCAGGAACACGCCTTCACCGAGTTGAAGTTTCGAGTCGATAGCGACGGTGCGCCTGACCGGTGATCGCATGTGGCTTCGGGCTCGGCTGAATACCTCTGGCCTGTCGCCGTCGAACGTATACAGGTTGTTGAACCCCCTGCCTTTCACTGTTGTTAGCAGCTTAAGCGCCATGAGCTGGTCGATTACCTTGGACAGCGTTACCCGGCTGTATTTGAAGCCGCCCATGATTGCGCCACTGCTGAAAAGCTTTTCACTGGACCATCCCTCATAGAGACAGCCGAGCAGCATCGCCTGGGCTGCTGGCAGCAATGCTGATACCTCTTCGCTCTCTCGGCGTTGGCGTACCTTCTCTCGCAGGTCCATGGCCAAGTCTGGGATGAACATCTGATATCCAGGCTGGAGGAAATTGATGTGATGGCTGATCAGGCTTCGGCGCTCGTGAGGGGTGAGGGATTTTGTTACGTAGACGATTACCTCATCAGTAGCTTTTCGTACCTGGGTAATGTGCTTTTTCAGCGCAACGCTACCCGGGTGTTCGTCTGCCATTGGCATGAGCAGCAGTGCTGGAACAGACGCTTTACCCACCCCTAGCCGCATCCGGACGGGGCTGTACAAATCCAGGATATGGTAGGGAAGCTTGAGGTGAACGGCTTCGAGCTCTATTGGCAAGCCGACTGTCGACTCCACGTAAGTCTTTAAATCATCCTTCAGGCTTGGCATCAAGCGGTACCTTGTAAACCTTTTTTTCAACTGTAAACCTGAATGGTTAACAGGTCAAAAAATAAGGTTACAGGCAGTTCTGTCGATGATGAGCCGCAGTCTCACAGGCGCTGCATTACTCCCCTGCAAACCCCGCCAGCGCTTCGCGAATACGCGCGCAGGCTTTGCCGTCGCCATACGGGTTATGTGCAACGCTCATCTCGCGGTACACCGCCTCATCGGTCAGCAGGGTATTCAGCTCGCGCACAATCGATTCCACTTCTGTCCCCACCAGCCTGACCGTACCCGCCGCCACAGCTTCGGGCCGCTCGGTGGTGTCGCGCATCACCAGCACCGGTTTGCCCAGCGCCGGCGCTTCCTCCTGAATGCCCCCCGAGTCGGTCAGTATCACGTAGGCACGGGTCATCAGGTACACGAACGGCAGGTAATCCAGCGGCTCGATCAGGTGGATGTTGCCTACATCCCCCAGCAGCCGGTTGACCGGCTCGCGCACGTTGGGGTTGAGGTGTACCGGGTACACCACGTCCACTTCGGGGAATTGCCGTGCGGTCTGCACCAGCGCCTGGCAAATGCGCTCGAAGCCGCCCCCAAAGTTCTCGCGCCGGTGGCCGGTAACCAGCAACAGCCGGCGGCTTGCTGCCAGGTAGCTGAACTGTTTGGCGAAGCGGTCGTTCAGCGCCGGGCTTTGCAGCTTTTGCTCCACTTCCAGCAGGGCGTCGATCACGGTGTTGCCGGTGGTGAAGATGTGCGCCGGGTCGGTGCCTTCACGCAGCAGGTTGTCGCGCGAGGTGGTGGTGGGGGCGAAGTGCAGCGCGGCCAAGGCGCCGGTCAGGCGCCGGTTGCCTTCTTCAGGCCAGGGGGAATACAGGTTGTTGGTGCGCAGGCCGGCCTCTACGTGGGCAATGGGGATTTGCTGGTAGTAGGCCGCCAGGCTGGTGGCAAAGGTGGTGGCAGTGTCGCCGTGCACCAGCACCACGTCGGGCTTGAACTCGGCCAGTACTGGCTTGATGCCTTGCAGGATGGCGGTGGTCACGCCTGTCAGGTCCTGGCCGGCTTTCATGATGTTCAGGTCGTAGTCGGGGCTGAAGTCGAACAGTTCCAGCACCTGGTCGAGCATTTGCCGATGCTGGCCGGTGACGCACACGCGGGCTTCGAAGCGGCTGTCCTGGGCCAGTTGCAGGGCTAGCGGGGCCATCTTGATGGCTTCTGGGCGGGTACCGAAAACGGTCAGGGTCTTGAGGGGCACGGCGGTGATCCTCTTGCTCGGGTCCTTGAAGCAAACCGGTTTTCCATTGCTCAAGAAATCTAGCAGGCGGGCAGTAGGGTGCCAGTGTGCAGGGGGATGTTTGCCGGGCGGCGGTGGGGAGGTTTGCGCAGCGGGCCTTGTTCGGCGGGCGCTGTAGGAAAGTGGCGGGGCATGGGTAGGCAGGGGTATCGGACAAACGGGGATCAGCCTGCAGACATAGGACTTGGCCGAAGAGGGTGGAATGGCCACTGTTTGTGGGTGGGCGACGTTGATCGTTTTGCTGACCCATTTGGTAACCATTCGCCGGGGTGGCAGGGTGTTCCGCTGCCGGGCTAACCGCTAGGGTTTGTTGCGCAGCCGAAGGAAAACGGCTGCTGGAAAATGACCAACCCAAGGAGTGTTGACCATGCGCAATAACGTTCTGTCGTACCTGCTGCTGCCGCTGTTCGCCAGTTTGTCCTTCTCCCTCAGCGCCGCACCGGCCAGTACCGCGGCGGTGGCTGAACCGGTGCCTGTGGTGAGCCAGCAACAGGTGCAGCAGCCGCAGCAGTTGGACTTGAACACAGCCGATGCGCTGACCCTGCAGAAGGAGCTGAACGGCATCGGCAAGGCCAAGGCTGAGGCCATCGTGGCTTATCGCGAGGCCAATGGGCCATTTGCTTCGGTGGATGAACTGCTGGAGATCAAGGGGATTGGGAATGCACTGCTGGAGCGTAATCGGGATAAGGTGAGGGTGGAGTAAGCGGGGAGGGGTCAAGGCCGGAGCCTTGCCCGGCCTTGGCACATTGATCAAAAATACGCCAGCACCTATCATGATCCAGAGCAAACCCGCTAAAGGAGGCGGAGATGATTGTAAAAACCGCAGCTCCCAAAAAAACCGTTGCCAAGCGTAAAAAAAACGACAAGCCACTTACGCCTGAAGACGTACGTGCCGCTGCTCGTGGTGGTGAGGCTGCCTTCCGCTACTATGTCGAGAATGGAACGCTTCCAGTCTCTAAGTGAGCGTCCTTGTCAGCAGTAAAGGTTTCGGACCTCTTCAAAGAGTCGATTGGTTGGTACGACTTTTTTATTGATTTTCATGATTATAAGCTCTGTGGAGATCTTCCTGACATTTTTGGCCGGGACGAAGAGCTTGATCTCGCAGACATGTTTCATATCCATCTTGCAGCCACAGAGGTGATTCAAGCGAAGTGGCGGGCAGCGCGGTTGCAATTCAGGCGTACGACAGATCCGAACCGTCCGGAAGACGATTTCTGGCTGATCTATGCCTACGACCTACTGCGAGATGAGTATTTGCTGCTGACCATTTTGGGCCCCGATGCGCATAGCCGCGAGCAATGGGGCGCTTATTTGCGGGATCTCCATTCAAAGATCGTCAGTCCCTGGATACTGGGGCAGGTTATCTATACTGATCCGGACGAGGACGAATGAGGCTGTTGGCCGGAATCAATAGCCTCAATCAAAAAGCCAGCACCGCTAGCGGTCCTGCGCATCCTTGGCATCCGCCTCGGCATTGCGCTCATGCACCTTGCGCAGTTGCTCATCGGTCAGTGGCAGTTTTTTTGCCGTATCGCGCAGCATCATCAGCCCGCCGACGATGGAGCCGAGGGCTATGATGAGTATCAGCCAGGCATACCAGGGCATTGTCGTTCTCCTTAAAGCGGGTGAGGGCTGCTTGTATGAAATTTGAGCGAATAGCCGTTGCGTTGGTTCAATTATAGAAGCCGGCCACTGTCGGGCCAAATCCGTGACCCGCGGCCCCCAAAGCTTGGCCCACTTCGTTTACAATGCGCGCCGTTTTCGACTTGCCAAGAGACCCTGCCCATGTCCGCCTGCCAGACGCCCCTGATCGTCGCCCTGGATTTCCCTACCCGTGAGGCCGCCCTGAAGCTGGCTGACCAGCTTGACCCTGCGCTGTGCCGGGTGAAGGTTGGCAAGGAGCTGTTCACCAGCAGCGCTTCGGGCATTGTCGAAACCCTGTGCGACAAGGGCTTCGAAGTGTTCCTGGACCTCAAGTTCCACGACATTCCCAACACCACCGCCATGGCGGTCAAGGCAGCCGCCGAGATGGGTGTGTGGATGGTGAACGTGCATTGCTCCGGTGGCCTGCGCATGATGGCTGCCTGCCGTGAAGAACTGGCCAAGCGCAGCGGCCCACAGCCGCTGCTGATTGGCGTGACCGTGCTGACCAGCATGGAGCGTGAAGACCTGGCCGGTATCGGCCTGGATATCGACCCGCAAGAGCAGGTGCTGCGCCTGGCGGCATTGGCGCAGAAGGCTGGCATGGACGGTTTGGTGTGCTCGGCGCTGGAGGCCCCGGCGCTGAAGGCTGCGCACCCGTCGTTGCAACTGGTGACCCCGGGTATTCGCCCGGCAGGCAGTGCACAGGATGACCAGCGCCGTATCCTCACCCCGCGTCAGGCGCTGGATGCGGGGTCGGATTACCTGGTGATCGGTCGACCGATCAGCCAGGCTGCCGACCCGGCGCAGGCGTTGGCGGCGGTGGTGGCGGAGATTCGTGGGTAAATAGCCTGCGTTTAAAAAAGGCCAGCACGCGTGTGCTGGCCTTTTTTTTGTGTTCAGGCCGTGCGGCTAAGTGCAACTCGCTGGCCATGATGGCCAGGAAACCCTGATGCGGTGGGGGCAGCCCAAGCCGCTGTAGGGCGTGCTTCGCAGCGCTATGGGTTGATCTGGAGATCTTACAAGTATAATTTTGTGTCTGTAGATCATGCATAAGGAGCCACGCTCATGAACCGGGCGGTCAACAAGCAATCCACTTCGACAAAGGAAATGGGTGTCATCGGGTTGCGCGCAGCGGTCAACATCATGGAAAAGTGGGGCGCCACGGCCAGGCAGATCGAGAGCGTGCTACGCATTTCGCGCAGCACCCATACCCGGGCCAAAAGCCCTGAGCGGGTGATGAGCCTGGACGACGATCAACTGGCTCGGATCAGCGTGGTGCTTAACATTCACGCAACCCTGCGCACCATTTTCGACAACCCGGATAATGTGTATGGCTTCCCATCCATGAACAATCACAACCCTTTTTTCGACGGGCGTTCGCCGTTGGATGTGATGGCGCTAGGTTCGTTCATCCAGCTCTATGAAACCTTCCGCCGCATTGATGCATTGCGGGGTGCGCAGTGGTAGAGCCTGTCAGCCTTTGTCCTGTGCCGGGTAGCGAGGTCATCAAGTCATATCGCCTGGTGAACTCGAAGTTTCCGCCCATCGCTTTGTTCGATGACGTGGCCAGTGAAGAGGAATTCGACATCCTCTACGCGCTCCAGGCCCTCACCAATCCGCGTCTGCAGAATGAGTTGGGTAATCTGAATTTGATACCCCGTAGCGAAATACCTTTTGGAATTACGGGGTGTGCGTATGCGACAGCGCCGTTCACGCACGTGAACCCGGATGGTTCAAGGTTCGCGGATGGCACCTTTGGCGTGCTTTACCTCGCCGACAGCATGGAAACGGCGGTGGCGGAGGTTCGGCACCATCAGCAGGCCTACTGGGGTAATGTGCCGGGGCTGAATTATGAGCGGTTCGTGTTCCGTGGCCTGGTGTGCCATTTCGATGAAACTGGCGTGCTGGATGCCACGGTGTTGCCGGTGTCGCACGCCATTTATGCGCCAGACGATTACACTTTTTCCCAGTCTATGGGTGCATCGGTGAAAAAGCTCATGGCGCCAGGGCTTCGATACCACTCCGTTCGCTCGCCGGGCAATACCTGCTGGGCACTGATGACGCCACGTCCGGTGGCGTCAATCGTGCAGTCCTGCCATTACGAAATGGTCTGGAACAAGCAGATCACCAGCGTCAACAAACTGGTTGCGAGCCCACCCTAGTCAGACCTTCAACACCAGCTTGCCAAAATTCTCCCCGTTGAACAGCTTGAGCAAGGTCTCCGGGAACGTCTCCAGCCCTTCCACCACGTCTTCCTTGCTTTTCACTTGCCCACTGGCCAGCCACCCGGCAATTTCCAGCGCGGCCTTTCCATAATCCTTGCTGTAATCCATCACCACAAAGCCTTCCATGCGGGCGCGGTTCACCAGCAGCGACAGGTAGTTGGCTGGGCCTTTTACGGCTTCCTTGTTGTTGTACTGGCTGATCGCGCCGCAAATCACGATGCGCGCCTTGAAGTTGATGCGCGTCAGCACCGCATCGAGGATGTCGCCGCCAACGTTGTCGAAATACACGTCCACGCCTTTCGGGCATTCGCGTTTCAGCCCGGCCAGCACGTCTTCGGCCTTGTAGTCGATCACCCCGTCAAAGCCCAGCTCGTCCAGCAGGTACTGGCACTTTTCGGCACCGCCGGCAATGCCCACCACGCGGCAGCCTTTGACTTTGGCAATTTGCCCGACAATGCTGCCCACCGCACCGGCTGCACCGGAAATGACCACGGTATCACCGGCCTTGGGTTGGCCGACGTCCAGCAGGGCGAAGTAGGCCGTCATGCCGGTCATGCCCAGTGCCGAGAGGTAGCGGGGCAGGGGCGCCAGACTGGGGTCGATCTTGTGCAGCCCCTGGGGCTCGCCAGTGAAGTAGTCCTGTACGCCAAGGGCGCCGCTTACGTGGTCACCCGGCTTGAAGCCAGGGTGGTTGGAGGCCACCACTTCTCCCACGCCCAGTGCACGCATCACCTGGCCCAAGGCCACGGGCGGTATGTAGGACTTGCCTTCGTTCATCCAGCCGCGCATGGCCGGATCTAGCGACAGGTACAGGTTGCGCACCAGTACCTGGCCTTCGCCGGGTTGCTCGGCGGGCACGGTCTCGAAGTTGAAGTCGTCACGGCGCACGGCGCCGACCGGGCGTTTGGCGAGCAGGAAGCGGCGGTTGGTCTGGGTCATGGCGGGTCCTTTTGGGCAGTGGAGGGGATCAGGTGTTCAATCTACCTTGTTGATGTAGGTAGGTCCTTAACATCACTGACAAGCATGGTAGCCCAACCGGTGGGGTGATGATGCTGCCCGGCCGATTGCGGGCTGACTATGCTCTGAACCCCACCATACCGTCACAGGAGCACGCGATGAGCATGACCTTTTCTGGCCAGGTAGCCTTGGTTACCGGCGCTGCGGCCGGCATTGGCCGGGCAACCGCCCTGGCCTTCGCCCGGCAGGGCCTGAACGTGGTGGTGGCCGACCTGGACCCGGTCGGCGGTGAGGCCACCGTGGCGCAGGTAAAGGCGGCGGGCGGCGAAGCGCTGTTCATTGCCTGCGACGTTACCCGTGACGCCGAGGTACGCCAGCTGCACGAGCGGCTGATCGCTGCGTATGGCCGGCTGGATTACGCCTTCAACAATGCCGGCATCGAGATAGAGCAGCACCGCCTGGCCGAAGGCAGCGAGGCCGAGTTCGATGCCATCATGGGCGTTAATGTGAAGGGCGTCTGGTTGTGCATGAAGTACCAGCTGCCGTTGCTGCTGGCCCAGGGCGGCGGGGCAATCGTCAATACCGCCTCGGTGGCAGGCCTGGGGGCGGCACCGAAGATGAGTATCTACAGCGCCAGCAAGCATGCGGTCATTGGCCTGACCAAGTCGGCGGCCGTCGAATACGCCAAGAAGGGCATCCGTGTGAATGCCGTGTGCCCGGCGGTCATCGACACCGATATGTTCCGCCGTGCCCACGAGGCCGACCCGCGCAAGGCCGAGTTCGCCGCCGCCATGCACCCGGTGGGGCGCATTGGCAAGGTCGAGGAGATTGCCAGTGCGGTGATGTACCTGTGCAGTGATGGTGCGGCGTTTACCACCGGGCATTGCCTGACGGTGGATGGTGGGGCTACGGCGATCTGAGCCGATACCGTGGGTGGCGCTTCGCGGGCCACCCCTCCCCACCAGGCCGGTTAGAAGCTGACGCCTACCTTTATGCCGTACTCATCGCGGGTTTGTTCGTCGGAGTCGGTCATCAAGAACTGCCCATCCAGTTCATAGTCGTAGCGGCTGTAATAGAGTGAAGCCAGTATCGGCACGGTGCCGTTTTGGTTGAACAGCACGCTAAGTTCCGCAAACGGGTTGCTGGTATCTTTCAAATCCAGTTCTTCATGGCTGATGCCATGAATTTCCAGTTGCGCGTCGCCCTCGATAACCTGGCGCATGCCCACCTCGAAACGCAGGGTGGCATTATTGAAACGGTAGTTGTAACCCGCCGCGATTTTGGCAAACGGGGTGCGGTTGGTTAAGTCGACATCATAACGGCTGGTATTAGGTTGCAGCCGGTTCCATTTGTAGCCAGCCCCCAGCAGTACGTCCAGCGAGTGGCGCTCGCTCAGTTGCGCCCGCCAGCCCAGGTCCAGATCGGCCTGCCCGTCCTTGAGCTTCTGGTTCTGCTTCTTGGAGTACATGCCGCTGGCTTCTGCCTGGTAAACCACGCCGGCCTTGGCGGTCATCTTGTTGCCGTAACTGATGAACACGCCGCCTTCAGGCATGTGCTCGGTGTCATTCCCGCGCCCGTTGAGTTCCAATAACGTGTAACTGGCTTGCGCGCCGACAGTTAAACGTGGGGCGGTGGAACTTTCGGCATATACAGCAGTGCTAATGCCGAGGCAAAGCAACGGCGTAACCGCAGCGACAATGGCGGCGCTTTTCATAAGGAACTCCCAAGGCGCATGACGGGTCCGGAAGGCGGGCCTGTTATGAATCACGATAGTGGCGTTTATAAAAAAGATAGTGGCAATTCAATATTTTTTTAGGCCCCACTATTGGGTAAAGATTAATGACGTCAAAGTTGCCCTGTACATAAGATGTTGGAATGAATTGATGCGGTGTTTGCTTCGAATTGATAATTACGCGGCCTGGGCGAGCAGCCGCGCTGGGCTATGATTAATGGCTCTATGATGGCGCGCTGGCGAGGCATCAAAAACGACCTCTGCACACGCAAAAACGACAGCTCATAGCTATTTGACACTATTCTGGCGCCAGGCCCTTGTTCATCGACGGGCAACGTTGCCACCCTTGGCCCTTGGGATAACCTCGCAAGCAGAAGGGGAATCGGCGATGGGCGCAAGCAAGCACGGTGTACTGGCCAACCTGGGCATGGCCCGCAAGCTCGGCCTGGGTTTTGCCTTGGTGCTGCTACTGACCCTGGCGGTGGCGGCCATCGGCATCTTCGCGCTGCACAGCGTCGGCCAGCGCTTCGACAGCTTGCGTCAATTGGCCCAGTTCAATACCGACCTGCTGCGCTTGCGTCAGCATGAACAGGCATTTGCCTTGAGCTCCGACATGCAGCAGGTCGAGGCCCTGCGCAGTGGCCTGCAGGGCCTGGCCGAGCGTGCGCGTGGCTTGCCGGCGCTGGCCGCGGTACAAGCAGACCTGGCCGCCTATGGCCAGGCATTCGAGGCCTTTGTCGAGGCCGTGCAGGCCAAGGAGCTGGCGCTGGACATGGCCAGCTGGTCGGTGTCCAGCGTGGCCAATAACCTCGATGTGCTGCAGGCCGGCCTGGCCGATGACGGTGTGTACACCCTCAAACAGTCCCAGGGCCAACAGGGCGGCGAGTTTCTGGAGCAGGCTGCGCAGGTGGCGCAGGTGTCACGGCTGATGTTGCAGGCCATGGACGAAGCGCGGGTACGCCTGGAAAAAAGCCGCAAGGGTGAAGAGGGCGTAAGCCAGGAACGTATTGCCCAGACGGTGGAGGCCGCCAGCCTGGTGGGCCAGTTGCAGGGTGCGGTCAGTGATGCCGGCTACCAGAGTGTATTGGGCGAGGTGGCGGGGCACATTGGCAGCTTCTCGGAAAAACTCAACGAATACACCGACCAGCTGGCCCGTGAGCAGGGGCTCAAAGCCCAGTTGCAAGCCAGCGCCGAGCAAGTCACCGGCCGGGTCGACCAGGCCTATCTGGGCCAGGAGCAGGTGCTGCAAGGTGAGTTGCAGCGCAATGCCATAGCGATTGGCCTGGCCACGGCGTTGGCGCTGGTTGTCGGCTTGCTGGCAGCCTGGCTGATTACCCGTGCGGTCGTCGGCCCACTCAAGCATGTGATCGCCCGTGCCCAGCGCATTGCCGCTGGCGAGTTGGTGTTCGACGCCCAGGCGCCACGTCGTGACGAAGTGGGGCAGCTGATGCAGGCCATGCAGCAGATGGCGGCGGGCCTGTCGGGTATTGTCAGTGGCTTGCAGCAAGGTATCGAGCAACTGGCGGGCAATGCCCAGGCGTTGTCGGCAGTGACCGAGCAGACCAACCGCGAGGTAGGCAGCCAGAAAGAGGAAACCGAACAGGTGGCCACCGCCATGCAGCAGATGACCGCCACCGTGCACGATGTGGCACGCAATGCTGAGGAAGCGGCGCAGGCGGCGCAGGCGGCGGACGACAAGGTCGAGTCGGGGCAACAGGTGGTGCGCCAGAGCATGCAGCGCATCGAGCAGTTGGCGGCGGCGGCGGAAACGGCCAGCGCCGGTATCGACAGCCTCAGTGCCGAGATCCACACCATTGGCGATGTGCTGGAAGTGATCAAGAGCGTGGCCGAGCAGACCAACCTGCTGGCGCTCAATGCTGCCATCGAGGCCGCCCGTGCGGGTGAGCAGGGGCGTGGTTTTGCCGTGGTGGCCGATGAAGTGCGCGCGTTGGCGCGGCGTACCCGGCAGTCTACCGAGCAGATCGAGACACTGGTCGCCAGCCTGCGTGGCAACGCCCAGCAGTCGGTGGCGCAGATTCGCGGCAGTACCGATCTGGTGCGCCTGGCGGTGGCAGATGCGTTACAGACCGAGAGCGCGTTGGGCAGCATTGCGGCGGCGGTGTCATTGATTCAGCAGATGAACCAGCAGATTGCCGCAGCGGCCGAGCAGCAGAGTTCGGTGGCGGAAGAGATCAGTCGCAGTGTCACACAGATTCGCGGCAGTGCGGATCAGGCGGCGTTGGCGATGCAGGACAATGCCAGGTCCAGTGTGGAGCTGGCGCAGTTGGGTACGGATTTGAAGGGGATGGTGGGGCATTTCAGGTTGTGATTTAGCCTGTGCCTGCCTCTTCGCGGGCTTGCCCGCGAAGAGGCCAGTTCAGACAATAAAAATCCTCAGGCTTTACGTGGGTTGAGGATCATCAAGGTCACCACCCCCGCCACAATCCCCCAGAACGCCGAGCCAATCGAAAACAGTGTCAGCCCTGAAGCCGTGACCATGAAGGTAATCAGTGCCGCCTCCCGCTCACGCGCCTCGCTCATGGCCACGGTCAGCCCGTTCATGATCGAACCAAACAGCGCCAAGGCGGCAATCGACAGCACCAGCTCCTTCGGCAGCGCCGCAAACAACGCCGCCAGGGTCGCGCCGAACACCCCGGCAATACCGTAGAAAATCCCGCACCACACTGCTGCGGTGTAGCGCTTGGCCGGGTCTTCATGGGCATGCGGCCCAGTGCAGATCGCCGCGCTGATCGCCGCCAGGTTAACCCCATGCGAACCGAAGGGTGCCAGTAGCAGCGAGGCAAAGCCGGTGGCCGAGATCAGTGGCGAGGCCGGCACCTGGTAGCCGTCGGCGCGCAGCACAGCCACGCCGGGCATGTTCTGCGAGGTCATCGCTACCACGAACAGCGGAATGCCGATGCTGATGGTGGCTGCCAGCGAGAAGCTCGGCGTGGTCCATACCGGTTTGGCCACTTCCAGGTGGAAGCCGCTGAAGTCGAGCAGGCCCAGGGCTCCGGATAACGCAGTGCCCACCAGCAACGCGGCCAGCACGCAGTAGCGCGGCGACAGGCGCTTGACCAGCAAGTAGCTGAAGAACATGCCCAGCACCAGCAACGTGCGGTGCTGCGCGGCAACGAAGATTTCGCTGCCGATCTTGAACAGAATGCCCGCCAGCAGCGCCGAGGCCAGCGAAGCCGGGATGCGTTTGACCAGGCGCTCGAAGCTGCCGGTCAGGCCGCAGATGAGCACCAGCACGGCGCAGGTGATGTAGGCGCCAATGGCCTCGCCATAGCTCACGCCGCCCAGGCTGGTAATCAGCAAGGCGGCACCGGGGGTGGACCAGGCGACGGTGATTGGTGTGCGGTAGCGCAGTGACAGGCCGATGCTGCACACCGCCATGCCAATTGAAAGCGCCCAGATCCAGGACGAAATCTGTGCAGTGGTGAGCCCGGCGGCCTGGCCGGCCTGGAACATCAGCACCAGCGAACTGGTATAGCCGGTGAGCATGGCAATGAAGCCGGCGACGACCGCCGACGGGGAGCTGTCTGCCAGGGGCCGCAGGCGTGCGGAGGTGGCATCGGTCATGAACAAAGTCCTTGTAAAGGTGTAAGCAGTTTTTTCAGACTACAGCGCGCAAGGTTGATCCTTGCCATACAGCGGCCATTGCTTTTAGCCGTACAGTCGCCAACTATTGGGCGCAAATGCAAAACTGCTTGGAAGGGGAGGGGCAATGTACAAGGTCTATGGCGACTACCAGTCGGGCAACTGCTACAAGGTCAAGCTGATGTTGAGCCTGCTGGGCCGGCCGTATGAATGGCACCCGGTGGATATCCTCAAGGGCGAGACCGAAACGCCCGAGTTTCTGGCGATGAACCCTAATGGCAAGGTGCCGGTGCTGGAGCTGGAAGATGGCAGTTACCTGTGGGAGTCCAATGCCATTCTCAACTTCCTGGCCGATGGCAGCGAGTTCCTGCCCAGCGAGCCGCGTTTACGTACCCAGGTGCTGCAGTGGCAGTTCTTCGAGCAGTACAGCCATGAGCCGTACATTGCCGTGGCCCGGTTTATCCAGTTCTACCTGGGACTGCCGGATGAGCGCCTGGAGGAGTACCGCAAGTTGCACAAGGGTGGCTACAAGGCACTGAAGGTGATGGAGCGGCAGTTGCAGATGACGCCGTATCTGGTGGGTGAGCAGTATTCGATTGCCGATGTGGCGCTGTATGCCTATACCCATGTGGCGCAGCAGGGCGGGTTCGATCTGGCCGATTACCCGGCGGTACGGGCCTGGCTGGAGCGGGTCAGCAGCCACCCGCGGCATGTGCCGATGGTGGGCTGATCTTTAGCCTGTACCGGCCTCTTCGCGGGCGAGCCCGCGAAAGGGCCAGTCCAGGAAAACTACAAGCCATCAGATGGAAGCAAACCGCTCATCCAGGTAAGCAATGATGGCCTTGGACTCATACATCCAGGTCACCTTGCCACCTTCTTCGATACGCAGGCACGGCACTTTCACCCGGCCGCCACCCTCTTGCAGGGCCTGACGGTGCACCGGGTCGTTCTTGGCATCGCGCAGTGCAACCGGCACGTTCAGCCGGTGCAGGGTGCGGCGGGTCTTGACGCAGAACGGGCAGGCGTGGAACTGGTACAGCGCCAGGCCCTTGGCCGCTTGCTCGACGCGGGCCTGGGCGGCGGCGTCGCGTTTGCGCTTGGCCGGGCGGCTGATCCAGTCGCCGAACACGATGAGCTGGCCGAGGCCAACCCGCAGGGCTTTGACGATCATGGGCAACTCCTGAAATGAAAAAGCCGACCCGGCGGGGTCGGCTTGGGGTCAGCAGCCAATCACTTGATCAGGCTGAGGAACTCGCTGCGGGTGGCGGCGTTCTCGCGGAACTCACCCAGCATCACCGAAGTGATCATGGTCGAGTTCTGCTTCTCGACACCGCGCATCATCATGCACATGTGCTTGGCTTCGACCACCACGGCCACACCGGCGGCACCGGTTACCTGCTGCACGGCCTCGGCGATCTGGCGGCTGAGGTTTTCCTGGATCTGCAGGCGGCGGGCGTACATGTCGACGATACGCGCAACCTTGGACAGGCCCAGTACCTTGCCCTTGGGCAGGTAGGCAACGTGTGCCTTGCCGATGAACGGCAGCATGTGGTGTTCGCACATCGAATACAGCTCGATGTCCCGGACCAGCACCATTTCGCTGTTGTCAGAGCTGAACAAAGCGTTGTTGGTGACTTCTTCCAGTGTTTGCTCATAACCGCGGCAAAGGTACTTCATCGCCTTTGCAGCCCGCTTGGGCGTGTCGAGCAGGCCCTCACGGGAGACGTCCTCGCCAATCTGGCTGAGGATCTCGGTGTAGTTCTGTTCCAGGGACATGGATCTACCTGTGGGAAAAAATCGCAAAAACGAAGGGTACGGCGGTGAGGGCGGCGCTGCAAGCGCGGCGTTACTCGTCGCGGCCTTCGAGCATGGTTCGCTTGAGCATCACATACACCGCGCCGGTGCCGCCGTGGCGGGCGCTGCACGAGGCAAAACCGAGCACCTGCGGGTGCTGGCGCAGCCAGGTGTTGACGTGGCTCTTGATCATCGGACGCTTGCCGTCCAGGCGTGCAGCCTTGCCGTGGGTCACCCGCACGCAGCGCACTTCCAGCTTGGTGGCTTCGGCGATGAAGTCCCACAGGGTTTCGCGGGCCTTTTCCACGGTCATGCCGTGCAGGTCGAGGCTGCCTTCGAACGGAATCTGCCCCAGTTTCAGCTTGCGCAACTGGCCTTCCTGCACGCCGTCGCGGCGCCACATCAGTTCGTCTTCGGCGCCAACGTCGATGACGAACTGATCGGACATGCCGTCGATCACCAGGGCCTTGTCACTGCGTACTGTCGCTGCCTGGCGAAGGCCAGCCAGCTGCTGGCGGTCGGCCTTGGGCTTGCCGACTTCGGCACGGTCGTGGCGGATTTGCTTTACGCCGCGCACTTCGGCCTTGAACAGGGAAAAATCGTCGTCTTGCATGATGCCTCCACGTGGGCGGCGTAGTTTACGCGACTGTGGGGCGTAGGTGATACCAAGCCATCAATCATGCTTCTTCATCAGGTGCGGCGACAGGTTCAACTCCCGCCCGCGACGCAAGCGAATACGGCTGCGCCGCCAAAACCGCACACCCAGCCAAAGCAGCAGCAAGCCAGCCCCGGTGAGGATGCTGGACAGCGGCTTGTTGGCATTGAGTTCTTGCAGGGCAGGGTAGTTACCCAGCAGGCCGGCAACACCGGCCATGGCCAGCAGCACGCCCAGGGTCGCCAGCAGGGCCGACAGGCCGGCCGCCAGGCGGGCGCCCCAGTTACGCGGTTGGCGCGGGCGCAGGCGCTTGGCGTCGAAACTGCCTTTAAGCTTCATTCCGCTCTCCTCTGTGGATATCCGGAATTCGACCTGCTGCCGCCCATCGGGTTCCGCCCGGCTGCCGGGCGGTCGTGCCCAGCCCCTTAGATCAGGCTGGCGGTGGGGGCCACGCAAGCGAAGTTGTCGGCCATCACGGCCATTTCGCACTGGTGGATCTGTGCGGCCGGGATTACCCCGTCCTTGAAGGCCAGGTCGCGGGTTGCCGAGGCGTCTTCCACCAAGGTGCACCGGTAACCATAGTCCTTGGCGCGGCGCACGGTGGTGCTGACGCTGGAGTGGCTCATGAAACCGCAGACGATCAGGTCCAGGTGGCCGAGCTCCTGCAGGGTTTCGTGCAGTTTGGTGTTCTTGAACGCGTTAGGCATGCGCTTTTCGATGACGATTTCGCCTTCCTGGGGCTCCAGCCCCGGAATGAACTGGCCGGCCGGGCCCTGTGGGTCGAAGCGGCCACCGACAGTGCCCAGGTGGCGTACATGGATGATCGGACGGCCGCTTTTGCGCGCGGCGTCGAGCAACCTGGCGATGTTGGCCACGGCCTCGTCCATGCCCGACAGCTGCAGGGGACCACTGAGGTACTCCTTTTGCGCATCGATGATGATCAGGCTGGCGTGGCTCAGCTTGGCCGGCGGGTAGTCGCGGCCAGTGAGGCGGAACATCGTGGTTGGAACGGACATCAAGGGCTCCTTGGATAGGGCTTTTGTATACCTATTGTCCCCTGCCTTGGCGCCAATGGGAATGGTTGACAACGCAAGCGGCATGGTTACTGGCCTGTGGCTAGCCTTTGGGTAAGGCAAAGGAACAAATGTGCGGGTGGGGCTGTTAGACTTTTGTCCGGTCTGAAATAGGAGTACCCCGTGATCACATCCCGTCTGCGCACGCTGCGCGACTACATCCGCTGGGCGGTCAGCCGCTTCCACGAGCACGACCTGTTCTTCGGCCACGGTGCCGACAACGCCTGGGACGAGGCCCGCCTGCTGGTGCTGGGTGCGGTGCACCTGCCATGGGAGGTGGCCGACAGCTACCTGGACTGCATGCTCGAGGACGATGAGCGGGTACGCCTGCAGCACCTGCTCAAACGCCGCATTGAAGAGCGCGTGCCTGCCGCCTACCTGCTGGGCGAGGCCTGGTTCTGCGGCATGTCGTTCATCGTCGACGAACGGGTACTGGTACCGCGTTCACCCATTGGCGAACTGATCGAAAAACGCTTCGAGCCGTGGCTGGCCAGCGAGCCTGCGCGCATTCTCGACCTGTGCACCGGCTCGGGCTGCATCGGCATCGTAGCTGCCGACGTGTTCCCCGAGGCCGAGGTGGTGCTGGCCGACCTGTCGTTCCAGGCGCTTGAAGTGGCCAACCAGAACATCGAACGCCACGGCCTCGACGGCCGCGTGTACACCGTGCAGGGTGATGGCTTTGGCGGCCTGCCGGGGCAGCGTTTCGACCTGATCCTGTCCAACCCGCCGTATGTCGATGCCGAAGACTTCGACGACATGCCGGCCGAGTACCACCACGAGCCCGAGCTGGGCCTGGCCTGCGGCAACGACGGCCTGGACCTGGTGCGGCGCATGCTGGCCGAAGCGGCAGACCATCTGACTGACAAGGGCTTGCTGATTGTCGAGGTGGGCAACAGCCAGGTGCATGTCGAGGCGCTGTACCCCGAGGTGGACTTTGCCTGGCTGGAATTCGAGCGGGGCGGGCATGGAGTGTTCATGCTGACCGCTGAGCAGTGCCGTCAGCACCAGGAGCTGTTCAAAGCCCGGGTCTGAGCCTTTTGGGGCCGCAAAGCGGCCCCAATCTCTACCGGTTCACGCGGTCTCAGCGCGTAGCGATCCAGATCAACAGCCCCGCCTGGAACACCGCAAACGCCACCAGGCAGGTAATGGTAAAGCGCAACCCGCCGTCTTCGCGCTGGTACTTGGCCACCCGCTCATCACGCTCGCGCAGTTGCCCTTCCTTTTCCTGCAACTGCTGGTCGGCCTGCTGCAGCAGGTTGGCGGCATCCAGAATCTCCACCCGTTGCAGCCGCTCGCTGCTCCAGGCCGCCTTGAGCTGGCCCACCGTCATGTCCACGGTACGGCCCTTCAAATGCTGGCCGTCCTCGTACTCCACCTCGATACCCACCCCGCGCAAGCAGTGGTCACGGCGCAGGCGCGAGTCCTCGTTCAACGCATCCTTGCTCGGCAGCGCCATGCCCTCCACCCGATAGTGCGACCACTTGCGCTGCAGCCACTGCACGGCCTGGGCCAGCATGAAGCGGCCGATACCACGGTTCACCGGTTCCAGTTGCAGGCCATGTTCATTGCCGATACGCACCAGGCGCTCGGCATGGTCGACGCGGATGTCCAGGCGGTTCTGCTCTTTGTGCACTTTCTGTCCGGGCAGCTGAATTTCCATGCGCAACAGGCTGTGTGCCTTGTCGTGACGCTCGGCATAGCCGAACTGCACAAAGCGCAGCGGCCGCGCACCGGTGCTGCGGTCTGTGGGCAGGGCTGCCAGGCGCAGCAGCTGGAAATGTTCGGCGGCAAGGTCGGCCCAGGGCAGGGCGGCGCTTGGCTGGGGCTCTTCGGCCGGCTCTACGGCGGCGGGGGCGATTGTCATCAGGGCAAGTCCTCGGCTATGCCTGCTGTATCGGCAGGCTTGCCGAGGACCTGAGCCCGATTACTTTACGCGGGAGGCAAATGCTGGATGAACGTCACAATTCGCTCACCCAGCTCGTGTGCCAGCGGTAGTTCTGGGTTGAGGTAGCTGTCGCGCTGCTGGCTCATGCTTTTGGGGCTGATGCGCAGCATGTGGTTCATGCCGTCGATCAGCACCAGCTGTGCATCCGGCTTGGCTGCCTTCAGCCGTTCGGCATCGGCCACATCCACCTGCACATCGTTGCGCCCTTGCACGATCAAGGCGGGCATGGGCAGGCGGGCAAAGGCGGCTGCCGGGTTTTGCTGAAACAGCGAAATCAGGTATGGCTGCACGCTGGGGCGGAACACCTGGCGCAGCGGCGCGGGCACTTCCAGGCTGGTCTGCCCGGCTTGCAGGCGGTCGAGCAGGGCGCTGCCACCGGCCAGTTGCGCTGGCGGCAGGCGACGGGCCAGCTGTTCGCGCAGGACTTCGGCCAGCGGCCGCCCGCTGCCGGCCAGGGTGATCACCGCACTGGCACCTGCCTGCTCGGCGGCCAGGCTGGCGATCAGCGCGCCTTCGCTGTGGCCAACGAGGATCAGCTGGCCGAAGCGGGGGTCGGCTTTCAGCTTGTGGCTCCAGGCGACCACGTCCGCTACATAGCGCTCCACGCTGAGGTCGCGCTCGTCAGGCGTGGCCGGCTGGCTGGCGGCCACCCCGCGCTTGTCGTAGCGCACGCTGGCGATGTGTTCGTTGGCCAGCAGCAGGGCCAGGCGCTTGAGGTTGTCGACCCGGCCTGACGCCGGGTTGTTGCCATCGCGGTCGGTGGGGCCGGAGCCGGCGATGATCAGCACCACCGGCGGCGGTGTGGCCTGTTGCGGCAATAACAGGCTGCCGTGCAGCACGCCTTGGCCGGTGTCCAGGTCGATGGGGCGTTGCAGCACGGTGGGGGCGGCGGCCTGGGCCAGGCTGGTGCACAGCAGGAAGAGGAAGGCGACGAAGCGCGACATCATGCGGTACTACATGGGGAGATGGTGGTTTGACCCAATGTTTGTGGGAAGGTTCTGTGGCAGTGCATGGCAGGTTTGGCCTCTTCGCGGCTAAAGCCGCTCCTACACCGAGTGATGTAGCAACGTCGGGCGGTGATCCAGGTGTAGAAGCGGGTTTACCCGCGAAGAGGCCCGCACAGGCAACCCAACCATCTGTATACTGCTCGTTTCGTCCATTTCAGGCAGAACTCGCGGAGCGTCCATGTCCGGCAATACCTACGGCAAGCTGTTCACTGTCACCACCGCTGGCGAAAGCCATGGCCCGGCGTTGGTCGCCATTGTCGATGGATGCCCACCGGGCCTGGAGATTTCCCTGGCCGACCTGCAGCACGACCTCGACCGGCGCAAGCCCGGCACCAGCCGGCACACCACACAGCGTCAGGAAGCCGACGAGGTGGAAATCCTCTCCGGCGTGTTCGAAGGCCGTACCACGGGCTGCTCGATCGGCCTGCTGATTCGCAACACTGACCAGAAGTCCAAGGACTACTCGGCCATCAAGGACCTGTTCCGCCCGGCCCACGCCGACTACACCTACCACCACAAGTACGGCATCCGCGACTACCGCGGTGGTGGCCGCAGCTCGGCCCGCGAAACCGCCATGCGCGTGGCTGCCGGTGCCATTGCCAAGAAATACCTGGCCACCCAGGGCATTACCGTGCGTGGCTACATGAGCCAGCTGGGCCCGATCGAAATCCCGTTCAAGACCTGGGAATCGGTGGAGCAGAACGCGTTCTTCAGCCCCGACCCGGACAAGGTACCGGAACTCGAGGCCTACATGGACCAGCTGCGCCGTGACCAGGATTCGGTAGGTGCCAAGATCACCGTGGTGGCCGAGGGCGTGATGCCGGGCCTGGGCGAACCGATCTTCGACCGTCTGGACGCAGAGCTGGCTCACGCGCTGATGAGCATCAACGCGGTCAAGGGCGTGGAAATTGGCGCCGGCTTCGCCAGCGTTGCCCAGCGTGGTACCGAACACCGTGACGAGTTGACCCCGGAAGGGTTCCTCAGCAACAACGCCGGCGGCATCCTGGGTGGCATTTCCTCCGGCCAGCCGATCGTTGCTCACCTGGCGTTGAAGCCGACCTCCAGCATCACCACCCCGGGCCGTTCGATCGACATCGACGGCAACCCGGTGGACGTCATCACCAAAGGCCGCCACGACCCGTGCGTGGGCATCCGCGCTACGCCGATCGCCGAGGCGATGATGGCCATCGCGCTGATGGACCACCTGCTGCGCCACCGTGCGCAGAATGCCGATGTAAAAGTGAATACCCCGGTGCTGGGCCAGCTCTGACCTTCCTGTACCCCCTATCACCTGTAGGAGCGAGCTTGCTCGCGATGCAAGCGGCGCGGTGCCTGGCACCGGCTACGCCGGTGATCGCGAGCAAGCTCGCTCCTACAGGCGATAGGCCCAGTACACGCAACACATAGGCCATCCCATGCAACCCATCCCCTACTGGCGCCTGTCCAGCTTCTATCTCTTCTACTTCGCGCTGCTAGGCTCCACCGCCCCCTTCCTGGCGCTGTATTTCGACCACCTGGGCTTCTCCCCGGCACGTATCGGCGAGCTGGTGGCCATCCCCATGCTGATGCGCTGCGTTGCTCCCAACCTGTGGGGCTGGCTGGGCGACCGCACCGGGCAGCGCCTGCTGATCGTGCGCCTGGGGGCGTTGTGCACCCTGGCCACCTTCGCCCTGATCTTCTTCGGTAAAAGTTACGCGTGGCTGGCGCTGGTGATGGCCCTGCACGCGTTCTTCTGGCACGCGGTGCTGCCCCAGTTCGAGGTCATTACCCTGGCCCACCTGCACGGGCAAACGTCCCGTTACAGCCAGGTGCGCCTGTGGGGCTCGATCGGCTTCATCCTGACCGTGGTCGGCCTGGGCCGCCTGTTCGAATGGCTGAGCCTGGACATCTACCCGGTGGCGCTGGTCACCATCATGGCGGGCATTGTCGCCGCCAGCCTGTGGGTACCCAATGCCCAGCCGGTGGAGCAGGGTGAGCGCAGCAGCGCCGGTGGCTTTTTGCAGCAGTTGCGTGCCCCCGGGGTGATCGCGTTCTACGCTTGCGTGGCGCTGATGCAGCTCAGCCATGGGCCGTACTACACGTTTCTGACCCTTCACCTGGAGCACCTGGGCTACAGCCGTGGTGCCATCGGCTTGCTGTGGGCGCTGGGGGTGGTGGCCGAAGTGCTGATGTTCATGGTCATGAGCCGCCTGTTCGCACGCTTCAGCGTGCAGCGGGTGTTGCTGGCCAGTTTCCTGCTGGCGGCCGTACGCTGGCTGTTGCTGGGCAACCTGGCAGGAGAGCCTGCCGTGCTGATCTTTGCCCAGTTGCTGCATGCGGCCACCTTTGGCTGCTTCCATGCCGCCAGCATCGCCTTCGTGCAGGCCAGCTTTGGCGCCCGCCAACAAGGCCAGGGCCAGGCGCTGTACGCGGCACTGTCGGGTACCGGGGGCGCATTGGGGGCGTTGTATTCGGGCTACAGCTGGAAACTGCTGGGCCCCACCTTCACCTTTGGTATGGCCAGTGCCGCAGCCTTGGCCGCAGCCGTTATCATTGCCCTTTGTTCGCAACCGACCAGGACCCGCCCCTGATGAGTATTCTCAGTGTTTTCCACCCCTCCAGCCCGGAACTGCCGAACAAGGTGCTGACGCACCACGACGATATCGTCGCCACCCTGGCCGAGCAGGGCGTGCGTTTTGTGCACGCCGGGCATGGCTTGCGGGTGCGCCCTGGTACGGCCGAAGGCGAGGTGCTGGACGCATGCCGTGAGCATCTGGACCAGTTGATGACGGCGCATGGCAGCAAGGCATTCGTGCTGTTGAACCGCGACGGTGAAGACCCGGCGCAGGTCGATGTGCGCGATGAACATGTGCATGACGCCGAAGAGGTGTTTGCCGTAGTCAGCGGCCGTGCGCAGGTTGGCCTGCGTTTGGGCGACCGGGTGTATTCGGTGCTGTGCGAGAAGGGTGACCAGTTGGTGGTGCCGGCGGGGACGCGGCGCTGGGTGGAACTGGGGGATACGCCGTTTTGCCTGGCGCTGCGATTATATGGCAGCGAGCAGGGTGCGCAGGCGCGGTTTACCGGGGATGTGACTGCGCGGGCGTTTCTGGGGATTGACGAGTTGTAGTGGCTTTGCCGGCCCTATCGCCGGCAAGCCAGTAGCACCATCATCAAAATCAGCGGTAAGTCGGCAAGGCAAACCGCTGCTGGCTTTGCAGCATCGAAATCACCGGCAGTTCACTGGCCTGTTCAGCCAGGTCACGGCGAATGGCGCTGATCGCCCAGGACAGCTGCTCGGCACTGTGCAGTTGCGCATAGGTCAGCACCCGGCGGGTAACCTTGCCATCGGCTGCGCGCAGGGTCAGCAGCACGCCGCCATCGGGGCGGGCCTGGGTATTGACCTGGTAAGCAGAAAATACCGAGACGAACTTTTGCTGGATGAGGTCCATATCAACTCCTGGCTGTTGTGTGGCAGACATGAGTAGATATTTGCAGCGACCGTGCCAGATCTGAATTTCATGAAAAATCCAGTAAATACAGGGCTTTACGGGAATTCTACGAAGGCGCCACCGTGCAGGTTGCATGGTCATGCATTTTGCACAGTGCATTTTGCACGAGTCAGGCATTGCCTATCGGCCCCATAGAAACTGAACCTTTGACCCCACTGGCGTGCCTGACAAACACTTGGGCAATCATTTATGCCAGGAGGTTCCGATGACCCGCCAAACCGCCCCCGCCACCATGACCGACGACGAAACCGCCGCATTCGCCGAGCAGGTATTCGAACGTGCTCGCCAGGGCGATGCCGAAATGCTTGAGCGCCTGCTCGCCAGCGGCCTGCCGGCCAACCTGCGCAACCATAAGGGCGATACCTTGCTGATGCTGGCCAGCTACCACGGCCACCACGAAGCAGTGCGCGTGCTGCTGGCCCACGGTGCCGACCCGTTGATTGCCAACGACAACGGCCAGTTGCCTATCGCCGGGGCCGCCTTCAAGGGGGACCTGGCGATGATCCGGTTGTTGCTTGAGCACGGCGTCCCAGTGGACGCCGCTGCGCAGGACGGGCGCACGGCGTTGATGCTGGCGGCCATGTTCAATCGCAGCGAGATCCTCGACTTCCTGCTGGCCCAAGGCGCCGACCCGGCGCGCCAGGATGCCCGCGGCGCCACTGCGCTGATGGCGGCGCAAACCATGGGGGCCGTAGACGCCGCCGCCCGCCTGCAAACGCTGGCTGGCTAACCACCTGGGGGCATTTGCGGCTATCCTTGGCGACTTTTCACCCGTCGCAGGCCCCCTTTCATGAAAACTCAGTTGCTCGAATTCATCAGCCTCATTGGCGCTGGCTGCATGCGCGAGGCCGACATCGAGCGCATCGCCGACGAGGCCGCCCAGGCCTATGCCGACCCGGCTGCTTTCCTGGCCGCCAACCCCGATATCAACTACGACGACACGTTCCCGATTCCGCTGGGTGAATGGGTGGTGCTGGGCAGCCTGCCGGACACCGTGGTATTCCAGGCCGACAGCTACCAGGACCTGTTCCAGCAGATCAGCGACTCGTTCGACAACAGCGTGCCGTTCACCCTCAAGCCCAAGCAGCTGGCCCGTACCGAGCCACTGACCGCGCTCAACCGCATTCAGGTGCAGATGGGGGCGTTGAACAAAGAGGCTGGAGGTTATGTGCTGCTGAACTTCAGCCAGTTGCTGGATGACGAGCTGCAGATGGTGATGGTGGGGCAGAACGACCTGGCGCGGGTGCTGGAGTTGGGGGCAGAGGTGGGCATCAAGGTCGAGCCGGCCCTGGAAGCCTTGAAAGTCGCTGTACACATCTAAAGTCTGGCGCGGTCCCGTGTAGGAGCGGCCTTGTGTCGCGATGGGCCGCAACGCGGCCCCGGCAATTTATGCGGCGAAGCTAAAATATTGGGGCCGCTTCGCGCCCCGTCGCGACACAAGGCCGCTCCTACACAGATCTGTGCAGGGTAGCCTCAGCCCAACGCGGTATCCAGAAACATCATCACCGCAAACCCACCCATCAACCCCAGGGTCGCCGCCGTCTGGTGCCCGTTGCGGTGGGTTTCCGGGATCACTTCGTGGCTCACCACAAAGATCATCGCCCCTGCCGCCAGCCCCATGCTGATTGGATAGGCGAGGGCAAAGCCTGTGGAAATCCCGAGCCCGATCACCGCCCCCAGCGGCTCCATCAGCCCCGAACCTACAGCCACCAGCGCCGCCTTCAGGCTCGACAGCCCGGTGGCACGCAGGGCCAGGGCCACGGCCAGCCCTTCAGGAATGTCCTGAATGGCGATAGCGCTGGTCAGCGGCAAGCCGATACTCATGTCGCCATTGGCGAAGCTCACGCCGATGGCCATGCCTTCAGGCAGGTTGTGCAGGGTGATCGCCAGTACGAACAGCCACACCCGGCTGATGCGCTCGGCTTCGGGGCCACAGGGGCCGGTGCTTTCATGCTCGTGCGGGGTGAAGCGGTCCAGGCCCAGCATCAACAGCACGCCCAAACCCATGCCCAGCACCACGGTAAAGGCCGCAGCCGGGCCGTTGCCGGTAATTTCGCGGGCCGCATCCAGGCCCGGCAGAATCAGCGAAAACGAACTGGCCGCCAGCATCATGCCGGCGGCAAAGCCCAGCATTACGTCCTGAGTGCGTGCGCCAACGTCACGCAGCACCACCGCCAGCACGGCGCCTAAAGCCGTGGCGCCAAAGCCCGAGAGCCCGCCCAGCACGGCCAGGTGCAGGTTGTCGGCGTGGTCGCCGTTTACCGCGTTCCACAGGCTGGCGCCCAGCAGCACGACCACCGCCAGCAGGCTCAGCCCCAGGCCGGCGCTGAGCCAAGGCGTATTCACGACCTGCTGGCGCCAGGCGTTCAGCAGTGAGGGTGGGGCGGCGCTTTGCGTGTGGGCGGGGGGCATACGAACCTCGAATCAATGAATACAGGCAGTCTACTCAGAGACCTGCGCCAGCCGCCAAGGATTCGCTTCTATCGGCGCGATAGCTGACTATGCTGTGCAGCAAAGCCTTTTGACAGGAGTTTTAGCATGGGGTCGACATTCAACAGCCTGGTAGGGCTAATCATCCTGGCGCTGGATATCTGGGCCATCCTCAATGTGATCAAGAGTGGCAGCGAGGTGGGCATCAAAGTGTTGTGGATCTTGCTGATTGCTTTGCTGCCGGTGGTGGGCCTGGTGATTTGGGCCATCGCGGGGCCGCGGGGGAATGTGCGCATCTGAAAGGCCGGCACAGACAAAACCCGCAACACCCCAGTGACAAAATTTTCACATTGGTTTAAACAGAATCCGCACCCGCACAATGCTGCGTTGGTCTAGCGCCAGCGCCTCTTCGCAAACCGCAATCCTAGGACCTTCCCATTCATGGCTAACACGGACGCCTTGAAGCAACAGGGCGCGCGAACGTCGTTTTCGCCGACCCTGAAATCCCACCTGGCCTACACGCTGCTCAGTGGCCTGGTGATCATGCTGATGCTCAGCCTGGTGCGCCTGGCGCTGCTGGTCTACAACAGCGACATGGTCGGCGATACGCCGTATTCCACGGTAGCCGAAGGCTTCCTCAACGGCTTGCGCTTCGACCTGCGGGTGGTGGTGTACCTCAGCATCCCGCTGCTGCTGGCGATCCTCAGCCCTTGGGCCATGGCCCGGCGTGGCGTGTTCCGCTTCTGGCTGACCCTCACCTCCAGCGTGGTGATGTTCCTCGGCCTGATGGAGATGGACTTCTACCGTGAGTTCCACCAGCGCCTCAACGGCTTGGTGTTCCAGTACATCAAGGAAGACCCGAAAACCGTCATGAGCATGCTCTGGTACGGTTTCCCGGTGGTGCGCTACCTGCTGGCCTGGGCCTTCGGCACCTGGCTGTTGAGCCTGCTGTTCAAGGGTATCGACCGTGCCACCCGGGGTGAGGGCGTGCAGCGCGTTGCACCGTGGTACAACCGCCTGGCGGTGTTCATGGTGATTTTGCTGGTGGCCGTGGTCGCTGCCCGTGGCACCCTGCGCCAAGGGCCGCCGATGCGCTGGGGTGATGCTTTCACCACCGACTCCAACTTCGTCAACCAGCTGGGCCTGAACGGCACCCTGACCCTGATCGACGCCGCCAAGAGCCGCTTCGGCGAAGACCGCGCCAACATCTGGAAGCCGGTGCTGGAGCAGAACGTGGCCACGCAAAGCGTGCGCGAACAGCTGCTGACCGCCAATGACACCCTGGTCGATGCCGACGAGGCTGCCATCCGCCGCGACTTCGTGCCGCCGGCTGACCGCACCCTGCCGATCAAGAACGTGGTGGTGATCCTCATGGAGAGCTTCGCCGGCCATTCGGTGGGCGCGCTGGGCAGTCCCAACAACATCACCCCGTACTTCGACAAGCTGGCCAAAGAAGGCCTGCTGTTCGACCGCTTCTTCTCCAACGGCACCCATACCCACCAGGGCATGTTTGCCACCATGGCGTGTTTCCCCAACCTGCCAGGCTTCGAGTACCTGATGCAAACCCCGGAAGGCGGCCACAAGCTGTCTGGCCTGCCGGCCCTGCTCAGCGCCCGCGACTACGACGACGTGTACGTCTACAACGGCGACTTTGCCTGGGACAACCAGTCCGGGTTCTTCGGCAACCAGGGCATGACCACCTTCATCGGCCGGAACGACTTCGTCAACCCGGTGTTCTCCGACCCGACCTGGGGCGTGTCCGACCAGGACATGTTCGACCGCGGTAACGAGGAACTGGCCAAGCACGACGGCAAGAAGCCGATCTACGCGCTGCTGCAGACGCTGTCCAACCACACGCCATATGCGCTGCCGAAAGACCTGCCGGTCGAGAAGGTCACAGGCCAAGGCCGCCTGGATGAGCACCTGACCGCCATGCGCTATTCGGACTGGGCGCTGGGCCAGTTCTTCGAGAAGGCGCGTAAAGAGCCCTACTTCAAGGAAACCCTGTTCGTCATCGTCGGCGACCACGGCTTTGGCAACCACCAGCAGGTCACCGAGCTGGACCTGGGCCGTTTCAACGTACCGCTGCTGCTGATTGCCCCGGGCATTCAGGAGAAGTTCGGTGCGGTGAATCACACCGTGGGTACCCAGGTCGATATCGTGCCGACCATCATGGGCCGCCTGGGTGGCCAGACCCGTCACCAGTGCTGGGGCCGCGACCTGCTCAACCTGCCTGAAGGCGACCAGGGTGTGGGCATGATCAAGCCGTCGGGCAGCGAGCAGATTGTTGGCCTAGTACAGGGCGACCGCATCCTGATCGAGTCCAAGGACATGAGCCCGCGTATGTACCGCTACCAGCTGGGCAGCGAGTTCAAGGCTGAGCTGATCGAAAGCCCGGACCAGCCGGAAATGCTCAAGAAGCTCGAAGCGTACATTCAGACCGCGACCAAGAGCCTGCTGGATAACACTGCCGGTGTAGTGCACGGTACACCGAAGTAAAGCGGGGGCCGCTGTGCGGCCCATTCGCGGGCAAGCCCGCGAATGGGCCAGCACAAGTTTCCCTGACTGAACATTCTCTCAGCCCCAAGGTCAGTTATTCAGGCATCACACCAACTGGTGTTCTTGAATTGAGAGGGCTCGTTCAATGAAAGCGTGGGAAGTCATCTTTGCCGATCAGAAAGGCGAACCGTCCACCATGACCCTGCGGGCCGAGCACTGTCCCAGCGAAGAGGATGCCGCGCGGGCCATCCGTTCGCACCTGTTCCCGGTGATGGACGAGCTGGACCTCAACGACTTCCAGGACCGTACCATTTCCCCCACCGCCCGCTGGCTGAAAGAGCATAGCGGCGTGACCATCACCAGCATTCACGAAGCACCCTGACCCACACGTTTGCGTGGTGCCTTTGCAGGCACTACGCTACTGGAAGGTGCCGCCTATTCTGCGGGTTGGCACCGCTTCAATTCGCGTCTTGCATCAGCTCGAACTGCCCGGCCAATGACTGCCGGCAGGTGCGTAGTGCACGGAAAGTCTATCCATAGCATTATTCAGGAGGACGATTCATGAGCAGCCAGAACGACGATATCAGCAGCAACGTCCTGCGCCAGATGAAAGCAGGCGGGTTCGACTTCACCCAGATCCACCCCATCGAGTTCTATGCCGTATTCCCCGACGAAGCAGGGGCCCGCCGCGCGGCCGGGCAGTTTCGTGGCGAATCGCTCAATGCCCAGGTGAAGGAGCTGGGCGACGGTGCCTGGCACCTGGAACTGAGCAAGGTCATGTATGCCACCTATGGCGGGATTGGCGACTTTGAAGAGGCCTTTGAACAGTTGGTGACACCTTATGGGGGGGAGGTGGAAGGGTGGGGCGTCAAGCATGAGCGGCCGATTGCCTGAGCGTATTGTGTTGCCTTTTTCGCGGGTTCGCCCGCGAAGAAGCACACGCGGGCGTCAAGGCCTGCGCTTGGCCATATGCCCCAGATACGCCAGCAACGCATCCAGCTCCTGTTCACTCAACACACGTTCGTCAAACCCCGGCATCTTCGCTTGCGGCCATTGCCGCAGGCTTTGCGGGTCCCGAATCAGCTTGCGCAGGTATTCTGGCCGAAAATACTCGGTAGGGTTGTGCGGCACATTCAAATCCGGCCCCACCTGCGCATCCCCTGCACCGTTCAGCCGATGGCACGCCAGGCAATTCTGCTGGAACAATGCAAACCCCTGCAGCACCGGGCTGTCGGCGGGCAGCTTGGGGTCGGGCAGCAGCGCGGGAAAACGCTGCGCCACCGGCGCGAGCTTGCGAATGGTGGAAATCTGGAACGGCCACTGCTCCGGGCGGATGCCACTGGCCTGCGGCGCAGTCCACACCAGGTAGAACGGCCCCGCGCTCGGCTTGCCCTGGCCCAGTGCCGGCCACGGCTGGCCTGGGTCTTCCACCGCCAGCCAGGCCTGTGCCGGCCCTTGCTGCAGCAGTGGCGCAGCGGGCATTTCAGCGGCAAAGCCATCCAGCGCCACGGCCTGCAGGTGATCACTGGCGCTCACGCCTTTTAGCAGCGTGGCCAACGGCACCGCCCGATAGTGCATGGGGCGTTTGTAGGAAACGTCTTGTTCGATGCTGATCTCCCGAGCCTGCGGGTGGCCAAGCAGTTCGGTGCTGCTCCATTGGCGCGTGTTGGCGCCCAGTTCAAGGTGCAGCTGCGCCGCCGACAGCGGCAGGCTCAGGAGCAACGCTAACAAGGCAAGGCAGTGGCGCATGGGCAATCTCCGACCATCAAGGCCAGCAGGTTACCTGTGTACTGCCCGTTGGCGCCATCGCCACTGTCAGCCGAACAAGCGTGTCAGGTTCGGCAAAATCAGCAGTAAAGTGGTGGCGAAGAGAATGAGCCCAGCTTGGCGAATTTTCGATTGTCTGAACATGGCGGACCGCCTTCTTTTTGTTATTCCTGAATACCCGTTGGCTTCCTTGTCGCACTTCGGGTCGATCGCAGCGACGCAGCGTGGCGCCTGAACTGCCTGCCTCTTGAAAGTGGATATACAACCAACAGTAGGGTGTGTGGCATCCATGTTTGAGAACCCTTTCTTCTAATAGTGTTGGTCAATGATTTCTTTTTGCTATGAGGCCATGTGCCAGTCGGCTGGCATGCTCTGATTAGACAGTGGCGCAAGTACCTGGCGCGCGCCGACGAAATGTGACCGTTCGTCAGTGCAACCTACTTGCTTGTACGTGTCTTTCGCGTCAGTCTCTACAGCAGATTCCCACTCATGTCGTTCAGGACTACCCCTATGTCGTTACGCGTCTGCATCCTTGAAACCGATGTCCTGCGACCGGAGTTGACCGCGCAGTACCAGGGCTACGGCAGGATGTTCGAGCAGCTCTTTTCGCGTCAGCCGATCGCCGCCGAATTCCGTGTGTACAACGTGATGAACGGCGATTACCCCGCCGACAGTGAAGTGTTCGATGCCTACCTGGTGACGGGTAGCAAGGCTGACTCGTTTGGTTCCGACCCCTGGATCCAGACCCTCAAGGCCTACCTGCTGAAGTTGTACGAACGTGGCGAGAAGCTGCTGGGGGTATGCTTTGGCCACCAGTTGCTGGCATTGACCCTGGGTGGCAAGGCCGAGCGGGCCGACAAGGGCTGGGGCGTGGGCATCCATCGCTACTCGCTGGCGGCCCATGCGCCGTGGATGGACCCGGAGGTGTCGGAGCTGACCTTGCTGATCAGCCACCAGGACCAGGTGACCGAATTGCCGGAAGGCGCCACGGTGATTGCTTCCAGCGACTTCTGCCCGAACGCGGCGTACCACATTCGTGACCAGGTGCTGTGCTTCCAGGGCCACCCGGAGTTCGTGCACGACTATTCCCGCGCACTGCTGGATGCGCGTCAGGAATTCCTGGGAGATGAGGTGTACCACAAGGCCGTGGCCAGCCTGGCCACCGAGCACCAGGGCGACCTGGTGGGGGAGTGGATGTTGCGCTTTATCCAGCAGCCGGTGAGCAAGCACGACGCTGCGTAAGGGGCTGGGGGCCTCAAACCGGCCCCCACAATCTCAAAGCCAGCCCGACTTCTTGAAGCTGGCATACAACCCCGCACACCCCAGCCCGATTACACCCAGCACCCCGAAATACCCATAGTGCCAAGCCAGTTCCGGCATGTTCTGGAAGTTCATTCCGTAAACCCCGGCAATGGCCGTGGGGAACGCCAAAATCGCCGCCCAGGCCGCGAACTTGCGCTGAACGATGCTTTGCCGTGACGACTCCAGCAGCATGCCGATCTCGATGGTCTGGCTGGCGATGTCGCGGATGCCGGCCAGGTCTTCCATCTGCCGCGTCACATGAATCTGCACATCACGGAAGTAAGGCCGCATGTTCTTGTCGATGAACGGGAAGCTCAGGCGCTGCAGCTCTTCGCTCACTTCCACCATCGGCGCCACATAACGGCGCAGGCGCAGGATGTCGCGGCGCAGGCTGTGCAGGCGGCGGATGTCGTCCTCCTGCAGCGAGCCCCCCAGCACGCTTTGTTCCAGCTCTTCGATCTCGCCATGAATGGCTTCGCTGACCGGCTGGTAGTTTTCCGTCACGAAGTCGAGCAGGGCGTACAGTACGAAGTCTTCGCCGTGCTCCAGCAGCAATGGCCGTGCCTCGCAGCGCTGGCGCACCATGGCGTAGGACTTGGAGTGGCCGTTGCGGCAGGTGATGATGTAGCCGTTGCCAGCGAAGATATGGGTTTCGATGAACTCCAGCTTGCCTTCGTGGCGCACCGGCGAATAGGTGACGATGAACAGCGCGTCACCGAAGGTTTCCAGCTTGGGCCGGCTGTGCTTTTCAAGGGCATCTTCAATGGCCAGTTCGTGCAGGTTGAATTGGCACTGCAGGTTGGCCAGCTCCTCGGCGTTGGGCTCTTCCAGGCCGATCCACACGAAATGCCCCGGCTTGCGCGCCCACTCGCTGCCTTCGTCGATGCTGATGTTGGTGACCTTTCTGCCGGCGCTGTACACCGCCGATGCCACGACACGACCCATGGTTGCCCGCTTATTCCGGTTGAACACGGGTTACAGCTTGGGCCGTACCCGGCCCAAGAGCAACCCGCTTCAGGCCAGCTCGTGTTCCATGCGGTCGATGCACTGCTGCATCTGCCCCCGGCACTGCTCGATCAGCGCCGGGATGTCCTGCTGGGTCATGCCCGCCGTGACGATGGGTGGCAACGAGCGCACGATCACCGTGCGCTGGCGCCAGCTGTTCAGGCTCATGCGCCTGGCATAGCGGCTGACGCATACCGGCACGATCGGCACGCCGGCCTCGATGGCCATGTGAAACGCGCCTTTCTTGAAGGGCATCAACTGCTCGCCGGCATTACGCGTGCCTTCAGGGAAAATCCAGATGGAGGTGTCGTCCTGCAGCACCCGCGTGGTCTTTTGCAGCGCCTTGCGCGCCTGGTAGGCGTTCTTGCGGTCGATCAGCACGTTGCCGCCCAGCCAGAACAGCTGGCCGAACAGCGGGATCCAGCCCAGGCTTTTCTTGCCGATGGCCACGGTGCGTCGCGGCACCACCTGGCCGATCACGAACAGATCGAAGTTGGACTGGTGGTTGGCGACGATCACGCAACCGGGTGGGTGGTCCCACAGTGGCCCGACCTCGGCCTTGACCTTGATGCGCATCAGCCAGGTGGCCGGCCGGCTGTACAGGTGGGCAAACACCCGGCTGTTGTCGGGGTTGAAGGGGCGGCACAGGCCAATGACCAGGCCCACGGCGCCAACGGCAAGAAAATGCAGCGCCAGCAGGAGCATGCGCAACGAATAAAGCATGGTACGACTCACACCAGACAGTCGCCGGGCAGTGTACGGGTGTGCACTGGTTGCGGCAAACCCTGGTGTGAGCCTGTCGGGTCAACCCATATGGTGCTGGTCCAGCTCGATCGCCTTGTCCAGCGCCTCCAGCAGCCCTTTGCGCACTTTCAGCTTGGTGTTCTTGTGCGCCAGCATGTTCAGCTTCTTCAACTCCCGCGCCGCCGCCAGTGCCGCTTCATGCAGTTGCTCGGCCGGCACCACCTTGTCGAGGAAGCCGGCATCCACTGCCGCGACCGGGTCGAACACCTCGGCATTGATCACCGAACGATGGAAAGCCGAACGACGCAGGCGGTCGCGGGCCAGTTCGATGCCGGCATGGTGCATGGTCATGCCGATCTGCACTTCGTTCAGGCACACCTTGTACGGCCCTTCGACGCCAATGCGGTAGTCGGCCGACAGCAGCAGGAAGGCGCCCTTGGCCACGGCATTGCCCGGGCAGGCAATTACCACCGGGAACGGGTGCGACAGCAGGCGGCGGGCGAGGGTGGAGCCCGCAGTGACCAGGCTGATGGCCGCTTGAGGGCCGCTGGTCATCACCTTGAGGTCGTAACCGCCCGACAGAATGCCTGGCTGCCCGGTAATGATCACCACGGCACGCTCTTCAGTAGCGCGGTCGAGCGCGGCATTGAAGGCGGAGATGACATCCGGCGAGATGGCGTTGACCTTGCCGTTGTTCAGGGTCAGGGTGGCGATGCCGTCTTCGGCGTGGTAGGTAATCAGCTCGCTCATGGCAGAGTCCTTTTGTTGGCGTGGCGACGACGTTACCCAGCGCCAGAGGCCAGGTAAAGCAGCAAGGCTGACTGGTCGGTCAGCGTTCACCGGGGCTCAAATGCAAATACATGAAAAAACTGAAAAAAATGCTTGCCAAAGGGAAGCGCTTTCACTAAATTAGCGCACCTCGACGGGCCGCACGGCTTGAAGAGAAACGGTGAAGTGTCCGAGTGGTCGAAGGAGCACGCCTGGAAAGTGTGTATACGAGAAATCGTATCAAGGGTTCAAATCCCTTCTTCACCGCCACATTCTGCGAAGAGCCCCCGCGCTGATAAAGCCGGGGGCTTTTTGCATTCTGGGCCTTTTGCGGCGAAAGGGCCGCAAAGCGGCCCTGGCAATCTAGAAGCTGACCGAGGCCGACAGCCGAGCCGTACGTGGCGCGCCCTGGAACAGGTAGTTGTCCCCCAGGTAATCCCCCACATCGCGCCAGTAGCGTTTGTCGAATACGTTATCCACGGTCAGCCGCAGCACGGTGTCATACCCGGCAATACGCGTGCGGTAGCGGCTGCCAAGGTCGAATACGGTGTACCCGCCAACCTCCACATTCCCCGCCTGGCTCGCATACTTGCTGGCGCTGTAGCGCGCCCCGCCCAGCAGCGCCAGCCCCGGCACCGGCAGCGTGTATTCCGCCTGCAGCGCCGCCCGGAACCTGGGCACGTTGATCGCCTGGTGGCCTTCATACTCATCAGTGCCGCTGTTCTGCACCCGCGCCCGAATGGCCGCAGCGCTGGCTTGCACCTGCAGGTTCCGGGTCACCCAGCCGCTGGCGCCCAGTTCCAGGCCAGTGTTTTTCTGCTGGCCTTGCTGCACGTAGGTGAAGGTGCCGGTGCCGTCCGGGCGTGCGTACTGGTACGCCTGGCGAATCTGGAACAGTGCGGCGCTTAGGCTCAGGCCTTGCCAGTCGTGCTTCAGGCCAAGTTCCAGCTGGTGCGAGGTAGTGGGTGCGAGGATTTCGAATTTGTTTTCAGCGAACCACGGTGCGGTACCGCCTGCGGACAGACCCTTGGAGTAGCTGGCATATACCGTGGTGTTCGGCTGCGGCTTATAGATAATCGCAGCATTGGGCAGCAACTCATACTGGCGGGTATGGCGACCGGCAACACCGTTTTCATCCCAGGTCTTTTCATCCAGGCGCACTTCGCAGGCGCCCAAAACGGTTTGCCATTGCTCGTTGAAGCTGATGCGATCGCTGACGAACAGGCCATACTGGCGGCTGTCCAGGCGGCGTTCGCTGGCGCCAATGGGTTTGTCGGAGGGCGGTTGGGCTGGGGAGCCTGTGTAGATATTTCCGGGGTGTTCCAGAAGTTCGTTGTAGTAGGTGCGTTGATCCAGCGTCCGACGTTGCGCGCTGGTGCCCACGGTCAACTCATGGCTGTTACCGGCAACGTCAAACCGTCCGTTGACCATCGCCTGAGCCTCATCGACGCGCCTGGTGTCGTCAGGGCTGCGGAAGTCATAGATGTCGTAGTCGCCTTCCGGGCTGAAATGAGACTGCCGGCCATCTTCGCTTCCCCAGGCAAACGCGCTGTAGTCGTCGATCACCACCTTGCTGCGCGAGGCACTCAAGGTGCCGGTCCAGGCCTCGTTGAAGCGGTACTCGAAGCGCCCGCCCAGGTTCAGCGAGTCGTTCTGCACCGGCTTGGCCCAGCTCTGGTGCGCCAGACGGTCATCCGGGTCGATGCCGTGGGGCACTTCGGTGCCGCCCAGTAATTGGTAACCCGGCACCGAGCGCTGTTCGCGGTGCTGGTATTCGGCATCCAGCTGCAGGGTGGCATCCGGGTTGATCTGCCAGTCGAACGCCAGCGAGGCGAAGTCGCGCTTGCCGTCGGCGTGGTCGACGTAGGCGCGGATGTCTTCATGGGCCAGGTTGGCGCGCAGGCCAAACTGCTTTTCGCTGCCGAACCAGCCGCCCAGGTCGGTGGCCAGGTAGCGTTCGCCTTGCTCGTTGGTCGATACCGTGACGCTGCGCACGTCTTCGGCACGTTTGGTCACGTAGTTGATCAGGCCGCCCGGCTCTGACACGCCGCTCTGCAGCCCTGACAGGCCCTTGAGCAATTCCACCTGCTGCTTGTTCTCCAGGGCCACGTTCTGCTCGCCGGCGATGGTCTGGCCATTGATGCGGTAGCTGCTGGCGGCATTCAGCTCGAAGCCGCGCACATTGAAGTTTTCGTAGTAGCCGATGGGGGCATAGCTTTCTCCAACCGAGGCGTCACTTTGCAGCACTTCGCTGAGCTTGCGCACCTGGCGGTCTTCCAGCAGTTGTTGGCTGAACACGCTGACCGAGGCGGGCGTATCGAGCAAGGGCGCGGGCTGAAAGCCACCCACCGCGGCCTGGCGTGCCTGGTAGCCATCGTTGGCATAGGTGTCGGACACCTGCAGCGGCGCCAGCACCACGCTTTCTTCAGCGAGCACATGGGGGCAATGCAGGGCCAGGCCCAGGCTGAGCAGGCTCAGGGGTAGGCGGGGGTGACGCGGTGGCATGCGGGGGCTCCGACCATGAAAAAGGCGGCATCTTAACAGCCGCCTTCTGCATAAAACGATCCGGGCCCCGCGATATTCAGTCCTGGTTGGCGGGCCGCTTGTGCTGCCGCCAACTGTCATCGATCTTTGACCAGGTTTTGCCGTCGGTTATCGCCATGAGCTTGCGCCCATCCTTGAAGGTGGCCAGGAAGGTGGCTTCTTCCTCCTTGCCGCCTAGCCACAGCCCGGCCAGCAACCCTACCGGGCCCGCCACCAGAGCGCCGGCCACACCCCAGCCCAGGGCGCTGCCCAGGCTGCGGCTTGATTCCAGGCTGGCCAGCCTGAGGTCGCTGATGCGCGCGAGTGAAATCCGCTCGCCCGGGGAGGGGCTGCGCGGGGTCTTGAGTGTGAGCGATCCGTTGCGATACTCGCCTTCACCTTGCAAGAAATCGCCGGATTGCACCGTGAGTCTTGTCATAAAGTCGTCCTGTCAGGGAAAGGGCATTGACCAGCGCCTACTGAGCGCTGCCCGGGCAGGCAAGTCAACGCCAATACGACGGAGGGTAGTGCGGTGCGATGTCGCCCCTGTGTCAATCAAGCGGCCTTTCGATTGGCCAGCCCCCACGCCAGCAACGCCAGCCCGCCTATCACCAGGCCTGCTACCACAATGCCCATCCAGCCCTGGTGCTGGAACAACTGTGTGCCCAGCAGCGACCCCAGCGCCCCGCCAATGAAGTAGCAGGTGATGTACCCGGCATTCAGCCGCGTGCGTGCCTCGGGCCGCAGGGCAATCACTGCGTTCTGGTTGCTCACGTGCACCAGTTGCACTGCCAGGTCGAGCATCAACACACCCAGCAGCAAGGCCAGCAGCGACTGCTGGGCAAACCCCAGCGGCACCCACGACAGCAGCAGTACGACCAGTCCCACGGTGGTACCCAGCGAGCCTTTGCCACGGTCGGCCAGTCGCCCGGCCCAGTTGGCCGACAGCGCACCCGCCGCACCGGCCAGACCGAACAGGCCGATCACGGCGTCCGAATAGTGGTAGGGGCCTTGTGCGAGCAGAAACGCCAACGGTGTCCAGAACAGTGCGAACAGGCTGAACGCCAGCAGCCCAAGCAGTGAGCGCAGGCGCAGCACGGGCTCTTCGAAGAACAGGCGGAACACCGAAGCGATCAGCGCCGGGTACTTCAGCCCGGCATGGCTGTGGTGCTGTGGCAAGCTGCGGTACAGCGCCAAGGCGGTAATCGCCATCAACACGGCGGCCAGCACATAGATGCTACGCCAGCCGCCCAGTTCGGCCATGAAGCCGGCTGCGGTGCGCGCCAGCAGGATGCCCAGCAGCAGGCCGCTCATCAGCGTGCCGACCGCCCGGCCGCGCTGATGTGGCTCGCTCAGGGTCGCGGCCATGGGGACCAGGATCTGCGCCACCACCGAGAACAGCCCGGTCAGCGCCGTGCCCAGGATCAGCCAGGGCAGGCTCGGCGCACAGGCACTGATGACCAGCCCGAGGGTGGAGATAACGGTCATCACGGTAATCAGCCGGCGCTGTTCGAACAGGTCACCCAGCGGCGCCAGCAGTAACAGGCCGGCGCCATAACTGAGCTGTGCAGCAATGACGATGCTGCCAGCACTGGCAGTGCTCAGGCCGAACTGCTGGGCGATGCTGTGCAGCAGCGGTTGGGCGTAGTAATTGCTGGCCACGGCCAGGCCGGTGGCGGTGGCCATCAGCAGGATCAGGGCGCGGCTGAGAGTGGGGGAGGTCATGCGTGGCTCGCGGCGGGCAGTAAAAGAGGGGGATTATCGGGAAGAGTCGGGCATGACATCAATGAATTGTGCAATGTAGAGGGGGCAGACAGGTTGAACCTGTACCGGCCCTTTCTTGGGTTTATCCGCGAAAGGGCCGGTACAGGCAAAGCATCAACTCAAGCTGCAAACCCACCGTCGATCGTCAAACTGGCCCCAGTGATATACCCAGCCTCCGGCCCCGCCAGGTAAGCCACAAAGCTGGCAATCTCATCCGCCTCGCCATACCGCCCAATCGCCATCAGCGGGATCAGGCTCTCGGCAAACTCGCCGCTGGCCGGGTTCATGTCGGTGTCCACCGGCCCTGGCTGCACGTTGTTCACGGTAATGCCTTGCGGCCCCAGGTCACGGGCCATGCCGCGGGTCAGGCCAACCAGCGCCGACTTGCTCATGGCATAGGGTGCGCCACCGGCAAACGGCATGCGCTCGGCGTTGGTGCTGCCGATGTTGATGATGCGCCCGCCCTGGCCCATGTAGCGTGCGGCAGCCTGGCTGGCGACGAACACGCTGCGTACATTCACCGCCAGCATGCGGTCGAAGTCGGCCAGGTCGAATTCGGTGACCGGGGCTACCGCCAGTACGCCGGCGTTGTTGACCAGGATATCCAGCCGGCCAAAGGCCTTCACGGCGTCATCCACCGCCAGCTGCACGGCTGCTGCATCGGCACTGTCGGCCCGCAGGGCCAGGGCCTTGCCGCCGTTTTCGGTAATTTCCCGGGCAAGTTCTTCTGCCGGGCCAGCAGAGCTGACATAGGTGAAGGCTACGTGTGCGCCTTCGCGGGCCAGGCGCCGCACGATGGCCGCACCAATGCCGCGGGAACCGCCCTGTACCAGGGCCACTTTGCCTTCGAGTGTAAGTTGCTTGGACATGCTGATCTCCTGCTGGAAGCCAGGCCGGAATGCCTTGGATGGGCGCAGTATCGGCGTTCGATTACCTGCTGATAAGATGGCAATCACTATCAGCAGAGTAAACCTTTGGTTGCCAATCATGGCCATGGAATCGTTCAACGCGTTGGAGTGCTTCATCCGCAGTGCCGAGGTCGGCAGCTTTGCCGAGGCTGCCAGGCGCCTGAGCATTACCCCGGCCGCTGTGGGCAAGCATGTGGCCCAGCTGGAAGCGCGCCTGGGGGTGCGGTTGTTCCAGCGTAGTACCCGCAAGCTGACCTTGACCGAAGCGGGGCAGCGTTTTCTTGGTGAGGTCAGTGACAGCTTCCGCACTATCCAGTACGCCGTGGCCAACCTGGCCAGTGCTGAAGGCCAGCCGGCCGGGCTGTTGCGGGTAAGTATGGGTACGGTGTTCGGGCGCTTGTACGTGTTGCCGTTGCTGAGTGAGTTTTTGCGCCGTTACCCGGCCATTACCCCGGACTGGCATTTCGACAACCGCCAGGTCGACTTGATTGGCCAAGGGTTCGATGCGGCGATTGGCGGTGGTTTTGAACTGCCGCCGGGGGTGGTGGCGCGCAAGCTGACCCCTGCGCACCGGGTACTGGTGGCGGCGCCGGTTTATCTGGATCGATATGCGCCAATCGAAGACCCACAGGTATTGCAACGGCACGACGGCATTCTGATTCGTTCACCGCAGACCGGGCGGGTGCGTTCGTGGCCGTTGACCAGCCGCTGGCAGGCACAGCAGCCGCTGCAATTGCGCCAGGCGATGACCATGAGCGACTCGGATGCGGCCTGTGCGGTAGCAGAGCAGGGGCTGGGGATTGCCTTGGTGAGCCTGCCGTTTGCCGTGCCCTACCTGCAGGGTGGGCGGCTGCGGCGGGTGTTGCCGGACTGGTATGTGGACGACGGGCACATCAGCCTGTATTTCGCCGAGCACAAGCTGTTGCCGGGCAAGACCCGGGCGTTTATCGATTTTGTGGTGGAGCAATTTGCCGAGCAGGGGTTGGCGGGGCGGTTCGATGCCTTGCAAGACCTTTAGATTTGTATTGCCTGTGCTGGCCCTTTCGCGGGTAAACCCGCGAAGAGGCCAGTTCAGACAACATCAACTATGAATAATGCCTGCGCCCCCAGGCTCACTTCATCATCAATCTTCTTGCCCATCAGTTGCTGTCCTAGCGGCGAGCGAGGCGTAATCACGGTTACCAAGTCATCCCCCTCACCAATCTTCAAGCCCGCCGCCTCAGGCCCGAGGAACAATCGGCGCTGTTCGCCCTTTTCATCCTCCAGCGTCACCAGGTTGCTCACCTGTACCCCACGCGCCGGGTCATAGTCGCGAAGCAGCAACTGCTGGTAGATCAGCAGCGCCTGGCGAATCTCCGCACTGCGCCGGGCCTGGCCGGTGGCCAGGTACGAGGCTTCCAGCCCCAGAGTGTCGTACTTGTTCTCGGCGATGTTCTCTTCGGCGGTGGCGGCCTCGTAGGCGGTTTGCGCCGCACGGGTCAGCACGTCCAGATCATGCGTGAGGATGGCGACGATCTGCGCCAGCAGGTGGGGCTTGTCCATGGTCAGTAACAGAACTCCAGCACATTGGCCTGGCTTTTGTCGGTGGGGGCGGTGCGGTTCTGCTGCAGCCAGAACTGGCACTTGGGGCTGTTGAGGTTGCGCGGGTTGCCTTGGGCAGCTTCGGCGGCCTGTTGCTGTTCCTGCTTGTGCAGGATGTCCTTGTAGCGGTCGAACATCTCGGCCTGGGCATCCGCTGGCGGGGCTGCTGCCGGCGCCGGTGCTGGCTGGTAGACGCTGGGGGGCAGGGCCTGGGCCAGCGGCTGTACCTGCTGCGGCCACACCAACAGGGCCAGCCAGACGCTCGCCACGATGGCCACCGCGCCCAGCCAAAGGCCAAAGGCAACGCACAGGATCAACGGCAACGGCTTGAGGGTGATTTTCAGTTCACGCTGGCGGGGCATGGCAGCCTCCTGGCAAGGTCGGTCGGGGTGCATTGTCGCATGCACTTGGGCATTTTTCCGCGCAGGTGCTTTTGTCGGCGACAATTTATGCGCAGAATCCGCGGTTTTTGCACCGGTACGGGAGGGGCGCATGAAAGCCACCTGGGACATCTTCTGCAGTGTCGTCGACAACTACGGCGATATTGGCGTGACTTGGCGCCTGGCCCGGCAGCTGGCGGCTGAGCATGGCCTGGCGGTGCGCCTGTGGGTGGATGACCTCAACGCCTTCACGCCCATGTGCCCCGGCGCCGATGCCACGGCTATGCAACAGTGGCAGCAGGGTGTGGACGTGCGCCAATGGCCGGCGGCCTGGTTGCCGGTGGATCCGGCTGATGTGGTGATCGGTGCATTCGCCTGCCAGTTGCCGGCGCCTTATGTAGAGGCCATGCGTGCCTGCGCCACGCCGCCGCTGTGGCTGAACCTGGAATACCTCAGTGCCGAGGACTGGGTGGAAGGCTGCCATGGCTTGCCGTCGCCGCAGCCCAACGGCCTGCGCAAGGTGTTTTTCTTCCCCGGCTTTACCGAGAAAACGGGTGGCCTGCTGCGCGAGGGCTCGCTGCTGGCGCGGCGTGACGCGTTCCAGCAGGAGGCAAGGCAGGCCTTCTTGCAGGGGCTTGGCGTAAACCCCGAAGCGGGGGCGTTGCTGGTTTCGCTGTTCGCCTACGAAAACCCGCAGTTGGGCAATTGGCTTGATGCCTTGGCCACAAGCGAGCAGCCTTGTCACCTGCTGGTGCCCCAGGGGCGCGTTGTCGCGGGGCTCAGCCAGTGGCTTGGCGAGGCGCCGCTACCCGTGGGCAGCCTGCGCAAACGAGGGGCACTGACGGTGCAGGTGCTGCCTTTCGTCAGCCAGGACGACTACGACCGGCTGCTGTGGAGCTGTGATTTCAACGCGGTGCGCGGCGAAGACTCGTTCGTGCGTGCGCAGTGGGCCGGGCAGCCGATGCTGTGGCACATCTACGTACAGGACGAAAATGCCCACTGGGAAAAGCTCGAAGCGTTTCTCGGGCATTATCGACGCGGCCTGTCAGAAGAAGCCGATGCCGCCCTGCTGGGCCTATGGCATGCCTGGAACATGGATTTCGACATGGGCCAGGCCTGGCGGGCGGCCCGTCAGCATTGGCCAGAACTGCAGCAGCATGCCCGCTTTTGGGCTGCGCAACAGGCCGCTCAGCCGGACCTTGCCACAGCGCTAGTACACTTTTGCCGAAATTCGCTATGATACGCGGCCTCGATTTTTATAAATCCATCCAGATTCGGATACTTCGTAATGAAAACTGGTAAAGAACTGAAACCCGGTACCGTCCTGCGGATCGACAACGACCCGTGGCTGGTTCAAAAAGCTGAGTTCACCAAGTCGGGCCGTAACAGCGCGATCATGAAGACCAAGCTGAAGAACCTGCTGACCGGCTACAAGACCGAAACCGTATACGGTGCGGACGACAAGCTGGACGACGTGATCCTGGATCGCAAAGAAGCGACCCTGTCGTTCATCAGCGGTGACTCGTACACCTTCATGGACACCACCGACTACACCATGTACGAACTGAACGCCGAAGACATCGACGCCGTTCTGCCGTACATCGAAGAAGGCATGGAAGACATCTGCGAAGCCGTGTTCTTCGAAGGCCGCCTGGTATCGGTTGAACTGCCGACCACCATCAGCCGTCAGGTTGTCTACACCGAGAACGCTGCTCGCGGCGACACCTCGGGCAAGGTCATGAAGCCTGCCAAACTGAAGAACGGTACCGAGATCCAGGTTGCCGACTTCATCCAGATCGACGAGTGGATCGACATCGACACTCGCGACAACAGCTTCAAAGGCCGCTCCAAGAAGTAATTCTTCTTGTGAAAAGCAAAAAACCCGGCCTTGGCCGGGTTTTTTTGTGCCTGTGATTTACACGGTCACGTGCAGGCGTACATCCACATTGCCGCGGGTGGCGTTGGAGTACGGGCACACCTTGTGCGCTTTTTCCACCAGCCCTTCGGCGTCGGCCTGGGCCAGGCCGGGCAGGTTGATGTGCAGGTCGATGTCCAGGCCGAAACCGCCCGGGATCTGGCCGATACCCACCTTGGCGGTGATCGATGCATCGGCCGGCAGGGCTTTTTTCTCTTGCCCGGCTACAAATTTGAGGGCGCCAATGAAGCAGGCCGAGTAACCGGCGGCGAACATCTGCTCGGGGTTGGTGCCGTCACCGCCGGCGCCGCCCAGTTCTTTGGGGGTGCTCAGGCTGACGACCAGCTTGCCGTCGCTGGACTTGGATTTGCCGTCGCGCCCACCGGTGGAGGTAGCTTCTGCGATGTACAGCGGAGTGACCTTTTGCATCTTGAGCCTCGCTAATGTGCTGTGCGCTTCCTGTTCGGGGGAGGGCGCGGGTTGGTGTGGGATTTAAATTAGCGCGCAATTAGTTAGTGCGCAAGATAAATCGTCACCGCTCATCCGAACGGCCATTGCACAGCATAGCTTTCAGAGGTTTTTCTGCAGGTTCTCGCGCAGGTTCAGCAGGTCGGCCTGCAGTTGTTGCAGCTGCGCCAGGCTGTACCCACTGGCCTTGAGGATGCACTGAGGCACCTCTTTGGCCTGCTGCTGCAAGGCGCGGCCCTTGTCGGTCAGTTGCACCATCACTACCCGTTCGTCCTCGCGGCTGCGGTTGCGTTGCAACAGGCCTTCGCTTTCAAGGCGCTTGAGCAGCGGGGTCAGCGAGCCGGGGTCGGTGAGCAGGTGCTGGCTGATTTCGCCCACGGTCAGGCCGTCGCGCTCCCACAGCACGAGCATGGCCAGGTACTGTGGGTAGGTCAGGCCCAAGGCCTGCAGCAGCGGTTTGTAGACCTTGGTCATCAGCAACGAGGTGGAGTGCAGGGCAAAGCAGACCTGGTTGTCCAGCAGCAGCTCGTCACAGGAGGCTTGGGTGTCGGCGTTCATGCAGGTCCTTGAAGGCAATAATGGGGAATTCTGGCTCGCTGATCATTAGTGCGCGCATTACTCGCGCAGTTCACTGCGCAAGGCCAGGTCCCAGGGTGGAACCGGGCTGAAGCGGCTCTTGAGGAATTCGAGCAGCAAACGGCTGCGAGAGTTCGTTTTGTGTTCCAGGCGTAGCGCATAAATACCGCTGGTTTCGGCTTCGGGCAGGCCGCCATCGCAAAACAACGGCACCAGTTCGCCGCGCAAAAGGTATTCGCTGATCAGCCAGGTGGGCAGGTGGGCAACACCCAGGCCGGCGAGGGCGCCGAACAGCAGGGTTTCGGCATTGTTGGCGGCCATGCGCATGCGCGCCGGGCGATACAGGCGGGTTTGCCCGGCTACGTTGAAGCGCCAGGCGAACGGCGGTGCCAGGCCGTCCCAGTCCAGGCCGTCGTGCCCGGGCAGTTCGCTGGGGCAGGTAGGGATGCCTCGGCTGGCCAGATAAGCCGGGCTGGCGCAAGCGATACGTACCATGTAGGCCAGCGGCGTAGCGACCAGGCGGGTGTCGGCCAGGGGGCCGGCGCGCAGTACCAGGTCGACCTCGCCCAGGTGGCTGCCATGCAGGTCGACGAAGCTGTCGATCAGGCGCAGTTGCACGTCCAGGCCTGGGTAGGCCACCAGGAAGTCGGCGATGGCCGGGGCCAGGTGGCGGCGGCCGAACGCGGCGGGGGCGTCGATGCGGATCAGCCCTTCCGGGGCGTTGCTCAGCGATACCGCCTCGGCCCGGGCCAGGCGCAGCTCCTCGATGATGCGCCTGGCCCGCTCGGCAAACGCATTGCCCGCAGGGGTGGCACGCACGGCGTGGGTGCTGCGGGTGAACAGGCGACTGCCGACGGCGGTTTCCAGGTTGTCGATGCGTCGGGCCACCGCAGACGGGGTCAGCGGATGGCGGCGGGCGGCGGCTGAAAAACTGCCGGTCTCCAGCACATCGAGGAACAGGCTCAGCTGGTCGGTGAGGGCATCGGGGCTCATGGTTGCCTTGCTTTTGCGAAATGCGCACAGCCATTGTGCGCTGCTGTGCGTTTCCCTGCCAGCCCGCAATCGTTAGCATGCTCGCAATATCTGTACAGGCGGACGAGGCCCTGATGATCGAGTGGTTGTTGTATATCGTGCTGGGCGCTGCCCTGGGCACCATGGGGGGGCTGTTCGGCATTGGCGGCGGGCTGATCGCCATTCCGGCGCTGGGCGTGCTGTTCGGCCTGGACCAGCAACTGGCGCAGGGCACGGCGCTGGTGATGGTGGTGCCGAACGTGTTGCTGGCGCTGTGGCGGTATCACCAGCGCAACCGCATCGAACTGCGCCATGCCGTGCCGCTGTCGGCGTGCAGCTTCCTGTTTGCCTGGCTGGGGTCGATCTGGGCAGTGGGGCTGGATGCGCATTCCATGCGCCTGGGTTTTGTCGGCTTTCTGGTAGCGCTGGCGGTGTGGAACGTGGCACGGATGTTCATGAAAGTGTCGCCGCCGAGTGCCGAGCTGCGCTATGCCTGGCCGTGGCTGGGCGTGCTGGGCAGTTTTGCCGGCACCATGGGCGGCTTGTTCGGGGTGGGTGGGGCCGTGGTGGCTACGCCAATCCTGACCAGTGTGTTTGGCACCACCCAGGTGGTGGCGCAGGGGTTGTCGCTGGCGTTGGCGGCGCCGAGCACCTTGGTCACGCTGGTGACCTATGGCGTGCACCACAGTGTTGATTGGGGCGTGGGGGTTCCACTGGCGGTGGGCGGTTTGCTCAGTATCAGCTGGGGGGTGAAGTTGGCCCATGCGCTGCCCGAGAAGGTATTGCGGGCGATGTTCTGTGTGTTTTTGGTGGTGTGTGCGGTGATGCTCGGGTTTGAACTTTGAGATTGTGGGGCCGCAAAGCGGCCCCGCATTACTTGAACCCTTCGACGATGTAATCGGCCATGCAGTCGGTGATGGGTGACTGGGTCTGGGTGTTGCGCAACAGCATCACATTGGCCATGGGCAACTGCGGCAGCCCGTCCTGTTCGCCCAGGATGCGGATGTTCCCGCCAATCAGGCTCTGCAATTGCGCCGTCACCGCCAAGCCTGCCGTGACAATGGCAAAGATCGCCGCCAGGCTGGGGCTGGTATAGGCAATGCGGTAGTCGATGCCCTGTGCTTCCAGTGCATTGCACGTCCAGGCCCGGCAGAAGCAGTCGGTATTGAACAGTGCCACAGGCATCGGCCGCTGCTCTTGCGGGCAAAAGCCTTCGGCGGCGGCCCACACCAGGCGTTCCTGGCGCAACAACTGGCCAACCTCGTTGCCCGGCTCGCGCGTGACGATGGTCAGGTCCAGGTCCTGGCGCAGCATCAGCTGTTTGGACGAGTCGCAATGCACTTCTACCTGCACCAGAGGGTAAGCCTGGGCAAAGCTCGACAGAATAGTCGGCAGGAAGCGCATGGCGTAATCGTCTGGCGTGCCGATACGCACCAGCCCGACCATGTGCGGCATGCGCAAGGTATTGAACACCTCGCCATGCAGCTTGAGGATGCGCCGGGCATAGCCCAACAACACCTGGCCTTCGGCGGTGAGCCTGACCTGGCGGCCGTCACGCTCGAACAGCTGGCGCTGCAGAATGTCTTCTTCCAGGCGTTTCATCTGCATGCTCACCGCCGACTGGGTGCGGTTGACCACTTCGCCAGCGCGCGTGAAACCGCCTTGCTCGGCGATGGCGACGAAGGTGCGCAGCACGTCCGCATCGAGGCTCTGGTACTGGGACATTGCATCAATCTCCGAGATGCATGGCATCAGAAACATTCGTTGGATTGATCTTAAGCCCGGCGCGAGACTGAGGCCATCCAACACGGAGGGCTTCACGATGAAAGGTCATGTCAGCAGCATCCAGCAACCTGCCTTCTCCCTGAACCACCTGTGGCATGCGGCCCTGCAGCGGCCGGTGCGCTGGCTGGAGTTGTACCGCCAGCGGCGAGAACTGGCCCGCCTCAGTGATGCCACCTTGCATGACTTGGGCTTGAGCCGGGCGGATATCCAGCAAGAGGCCGAGCGGCATTTTTGGGATGATCCGTTGAGGAAATGAGTTTGGGCAGAGGTGGCTGGCTTTGGTTTTTCAGCGCCTGTGAGATCGAGCGCCGCCCGCGCGGCGCTTCGCGGGGCAAGCCCGCTCCCACATTTGTTGCAACGTGGCCATGCCTGTGAAAGAGGTGTTGTCAGCCTTGGCGCAAGGCTTGAGGCAAGTGGGGCGGCAGCAATGCCAACTCAAAAGTCCAGCCAGCCCAACAAGGCTGGCAACTATGGCCTGACAGGTTCGGCACGTTGCAACAAATGTGGGAGCGGGCTTGCCCCGCGAAGCGCCGCGCGGGCGGCGCTCGATCTCACAGGCGGTACAACCCCCCAAGGCATGCGCCCCGCCTCACCGCCGTACTTGCTTCAACGTCTCGGCAATCAAAAACGCCAGCTCCAGCGACTGATCGGCATTCATCCGTGGGTCACAATGGGTGTGATACCGGTCAGACAACGCATCTTCAGTGATCGGCCGAGCGCCGCCGATGCATTCGGTGACATTCTGCCCGGTCATCTCGATATGAATGCCGCCAGCATGGCTGCCTTCGGCCTGGTGCACCTGGAAGAACTGCTTCACTTCATCCAGGATCTGCGCAAAGTCGCGGGTCTTGTAGCCGGTGCTGGCCTTGATGGTATTGCCGTGCATCGGGTCCGAGCTCCACAGCACCTTTCGCCCCTCGCGTTCGACGGTGCGGATCAGCCCCGGCAGGTGGTCGCCAACCTTGCTCGCACCCATGCGCACGATCAGGTTCAGGCGCCCGGGGTCGTTGGCCGGGTTGAGCGTGTCGATCAGGCGGATCAGCTCTTCAGGGTTCATGCTGGGGCCGACCTTGACCCCGATCGGGTTGTGCACCCCACGCAGGAACTCCACATGGGCACCGTCCAGTTGGCGGGTGCGGTCGCCGATCCACAGCATGTGCGCCGAGCAGTCGTAGTAGTCGCCGGTCAGGCTGTCCTGGCGCACGAAGGCTTCTTCATAGTTCAGCAGCAGTGCTTCGTGGGCAGTGAAGAAGCTGGTTTCACGCAGTTGCGGCGCGCTGTCCAGGCCACAGGCGCGCATGAACGCCAGGGTTTCGTCGATGCGGTTGGCCAGCTGGTGGTACTTGTCGGCCAGCGCCGAGTTGGCAATGAAGTCCAGGTTCCACTTGTGCACCTGGTGCAGGTCGGCAAAGCCGCCCTGGGCAAAGGCGCGCAGCAGGTTGAGGCTGGCGGTGGCCTGGTGGTAGGCCTGCAGCAGGCGATCCGGGTCGGGGATGCGGCTTTTGGCATCGAAACCGATGCCGTTGACGATGTCGCCACGGTAGGCGGGCAGGGTGATGTCGCCGATGGTTTCATCGCCCGAGGAACGTGGCTTGGCAAACTGGCCGGCCATGCGGCCCACCTTGACCACCGGGCAGCCGGCGGCAAAGGTCATCACGATCGCCATTTGCAGCAGCACTTTGAAGGTGTCGCGGATTTTTGCCGCCGAGAACTCGGCGAAGCTCTCGGCGCAGTCGCCACCCTGCAGCAGGAAGGCGCGCCCTTCGGTCACCTCGGCAAACTGGCGGCGCAGCTCGCGTGCCTCGCCCGCGAACACCAGCGGCGGGTAGCTGGCCAGGGTTTGTTCAACCTTCAGCAAGTGCGCGGCGTCGGGGTAGGTCGGTTGCTGCTGGATCGGCAGGGCGCGCCAGCTGTCAGGGCTCCACGGTTGGTTCATCTCGGGCTCGGTCTTGTCGGTTGTAGGCTATGGGCCATGGTAACAGTTGGCGCTGCGCTTGTTGCATTGAGGGTGTTGACGGACAATGCGCGTTTTTGCGCGGGCGGGTGGTAAGCATGACGGCGGAACGGGAAGAGCGGCTACTGGCACGGGTAGAGGACGCGTTTGGCGTCATCAGCGTGTACGAAGTAGACGACTACCGCTTTCTGGAATTCGGCGATGCCATCGAGCAAAGCTGTGTGTTCACGGCCGACCCGAGTTGGCTGGAGTACGACTACACCCGCGCCATGCTGGTGGGGGCGCTGTGCCACGAGCAGCCCGAGAGTGCGCTGTTTCTTGGTCTGGGTGCCGGCACGCTGACCCAGGCCTGCATGAAGTTCCTGCCGCTGGAAGACATCGAAGCCATCGAGTTGCGCCCGGACGTGCCACGCCTGGCCATGGAGTACCTGGGGCTGGATGACGACCCACGGCTGTATGTGCGCATCGGCGATGCTCTGGCGTTGCTGCCCACGGCGGAGAAGGCCGACCTGCTGTTCGTCGACCTGTACACCGACCACGGGCCGGGCGTGGGGCACCTGGCGTGGAACTTCCTGGAGAACTGCCAGCAGCAGCTGAACCCCGGCGGTTGGCTGGTGATCAACCAGTGGGCCACCGATGATGGCAAACCGCTGGGGGCGGCGTTGCTGCGTGGGTTGTACCACCGGCATTACTGGGAGCTGCCGGTGAAGGAGGGCAATGTGATCTTGCTGGTGCCGGCTGATCTGGAACAATCGCTGGACCTGGAAGGGTTGCGGGCGCGTGCCGAAGCGCTGGCACCGCGGTTGGGGTATAGCCTTGAGGGGTTGATCCGCGAGATTCGGCCGGCTACCTGACCGCGTCACTCGTCAGGGAAATAACGATTCAGCTCCAGGTAACTGATGGCCCGACGATGGCCTTTCACTGCGAAAATATTCCTCACGTCCCCGCACGATTTCGGGTATAGTACGCGCCGGTCTTTTAGCGGACCTCAAAATCAGGTGGTGCAAATCCTCCGAGTCCAGCTTCGGCTGCACGTCCGCTAGGCGGACCTTCCCACGTTTTCTTTTTCAATCGTTTTCGCAAATCCCCGCCGCCAAAGCTGCCTGGGTGACCTGACGGTCTTTCAAGGCATGTGCAGCTTTGGAGCATGGGTCTTTGCGGATGCACCTAGAGGCAGACCCATGACCCAGGAAACCGGCGGCTTCGCCGCTCTCGATCTTAATCCGAATATTGTTGCTGCCGTTCTGGCGACCGGCTACGAAGAGCCGTCCGCCATTCAGCAACAATCGATCCCGATCATCCTCGCCGGTCATGACATGATCGGCCAGGCGCAGACGGGCACCGGCAAGACCGCTGCCTTCGCCCTGCCGATCCTCAACAAGATCGATGTGAGCAAGCGCGAACCGCAAGCCCTGATCCTGGCGCCAACCCGTGAGTTGGCGCTGCAAGTTGCTACCGCTTTCGAAACTTACGCCAAGCAGATGCCAGGCGTGAACGTGGTTGCCGTGTACGGTGGTGCCCCGATGGGCCCACAGCTGCGTGCAATCCGCAACGGCGCGCAAATCGTGGTGGCCACCCCGGGCCGCCTGTGCGACCACCTGCGTCGTGACGAAAAAGTCCTGTCGACCGTGCAGTACCTGGTACTGGACGAAGCCGACGAGATGCTGAAGCTGGGCTTCATGGACGACCTCGAAGTGATCTTCGACGCAATCCCGGCTACCCGTCAGACCGTGCTGTTCTCCGCAACCCTGCCTTCGTCGATCCGTTCGATCGCCGAGCGCCACCTGCGTGAACCCAAGCACGTCAAGATCCAGAGCAAGACCCAGACCGTTACCGCGATCGAGCAGGCCCACCTGATGGTCCACGCCGACCAGAAGATCCCGGCTGTGCTGCGTCTGCTGGAAGTGGAAGAGTTCGACGCACTGATCGCCTTCGTGCGCACCAAGCAAGCCACCCTGGACCTGGCCGCCGCGCTGGAAGCCAAGGGCTACAAGGCTGCCGCGCTGAACGGCGACATCGCCCAGAACCAGCGTGAGCGCGTGATCGACTCGCTCAAGGATGGCCGCCTGGACATCGTCGTCGCCACCGACGTCGCAGCTCGTGGTCTGGACGTACCGCGCATCACTCACGTGTTCAACGTTGACATGCCGTACGACCCGGAGTCCTACGTACACCGTATCGGCCGTACCGGCCGTGCCGGTCGCGATGGCCGTGCGCTGCTGCTGGTCACCCCGCGTGAGCGCCGCATGCTGCAGGTGATCGAGCGTGTGACCGGTCAGAAGGTAGCGGAAGCCCGCCTGCCGAATGCCCAGGCCGTGCTGGATGCCCGCATCAAGAAGCTGACTTCGAGCCTGGCGCCGCTGGTAGCCGAAGCCGAAGCCACCCACGGCGACCTGTTCGACCGCCTGACCACCGACCTGGGTTGCAGTGCCCGTGCCCTGGCTTCGGCCCTGCTGCGCAAGGCCACCAATGGCCAGGCGCTGGACCTGGCAGCGGTAGAGCGTGAGCAACCGCTGGTGCCTAGCTTTGCCCCGCGTGGCGAGCGTACCGAGCGCGGTGAGCGTGGCGAGCGCCCAGACCGTGGCGACCGTGAGCGCCGTGCGCCGATGCCGCTGGCCGAAGGCCGTGTGCGTTGCCGTACTGCCCTGGGTGCCCGTGACGGCATCGCTGCCAAGAACCTGCTGGGTGCGATCCTCAACGAAGGTGGCCTGGCCCGTGACGCCATCGGTCGTATCCAGGTGCGCGACAGCTTCAGCCTGGTCGAGCTGCCGGAAGATGGCCTGGAGAAGCTGCTGTCCAAGCTCAAGGACACCCGCGTGGCTGGCAAGCAGCTGAAGCTGCGTCGCTACCGCGAGGATTGATCCTGGCGCAATGAAAAAATCCCCGGCCTAGGCTGGGGATTTTTTTGCCTGTGGGATTTTGGGGCTGCTTTGCAGCCCATCGCGACACAAGGCCGCTCCTACAGGGGTACGCGATCCATTGTAGGAGCGGCCTCGTGTCGCGAAAGGGGCGCAAAGCGCCCCCGGCTATCGTCAGTCGAACCGATAAATGTCCATCCCCAAAGCTCCCAAGGTAAACCCTTGGTGCACCACCCCAAACTTGTCCCCAGCCCCAAGGGCAAAGAACAGCGGCAGCAAATGCTCATCACTGGGATGGTTACGCACCGCATACGGCGCCTGCTGCCGGTAATCCAGCAGCGCCGCCTGGTCATCCGCCTGCAACCGCTCCACCACCCAGTCCCTGAACGCCAGCGCCCAGGGCTCGATCACATCCGGCCCGGCGTGCCAGTCCAGCTCGCCCAGGTTATGGGTGATGCTGCCCGAGCCAATCAGCAGAATACCTTCACGGCGCAGCCCCGCCAGCGCCTGGCCCACCTTCACCTGCAGCACCGGCCCCATGCGGCTGGGCAGCGATACCTGCACCACCGGAATGCTCGCATCCGGGTACATCAGCGACAGCGGCACCCAGGCGCCGTGGTCGAACGGCCGTTGCGCATCCAGCCGGGCCGGCAGGCCGGCGTTCGTGAGCCGTTCGCTTACCTTGGCAGCCAGCGCAGGCTCGCCCGGCGCTGGGTACTGCACGGCGTACAACGCCGGCGGGAAGCCGTAGAAGTCATGCCAGGTTTCGGGTTGCGCGCTGCTGGTCACCAGCAGTTCAGGGCTTTCCCAGTGCGCCGACACCACCACGATGGCCTTCGGCCTTGGCAGGCTGTTGGCCAGCCCGGCCAGGGCCGGCCCGCTGGCACCGGGGTGCAGGGCGAGCATGGGGGAACCATGGGAGATGAACAGGCTGGGCAGCATGGCGAGGTCCTGAAGGTTAAGATGCACTCATCTTCGATCAGAAACTGATCGATATCCATCGCAAGTTTTACGCGTTTTCTATCGGTTTACTCGATAAGTAAGGAGCAACCATGGAGCCAGCGTTCTGGCACAAACGGTGGGCCGACAACCAGATCGGCTTTCACCAGGGGCAGGTCAATCCTTACCTGCAAGCGCACTGGCCAGCACTGGGCCTGGCGCCAGGCAGCCGCGTGCTGGTGCCGCTGTGCGGCAAAAGCCTGGACCTGGCCTGGCTGGCGGGGCAGGGGTATCGCGTGTTGGGCGTGGAATTGTCGCGGCGGGCGGTGGAGGGCTTCTTCCGTGAGCATGGGCTTGAGCCCGAGGTGCGTCAGCAAGGCGCATTCGAGGTATGGCGCCAGGGTGACGTCGAACTGTGGTGTGGCGATTTCTTCGCGTTGAGCGCGCAGGACATTGGCGACTGCGTGGGGCTTTATGATCGGGCGGCGCTGATTGCGCTGCCGCCGCAGATGCGTGCGAAGTACATGCAGGCTTTGTCTGCATCGCTGCCGGTGAGCTGTCGGGGGCTGCTGGTGACGCTGGATTATGACCAGACGCTGCTGGACGGGCCGCCGTTTTCGGTGGGGGATGAAGAGGTGCGGCAGGGCTTTGCCAAGTGGCAGGTGGATGAGCTGGAAGTTGTAGAGATTATTCAGGAAAGCCCGAAGTTTTCGCAGGCCGGGGCTACCAGCCTGTTGGAGCGGGTGTATCGGGTCCGCCGGTGATACAAACATGAAAAAGGGCGACCGAAGTCGCCCTTTCTGTATTGCCAAGTGGATCAACCGCGACGGCGCAGAGCCTCGATACGGTCTTCCAGTGGCGGGTGGCTCATCAGCAGCCCGGCCAGGCCGTGCTTCAGGCCGCCGTTGATGCCGAAGGCCTTCATGGTGTCAGGCATGTGCACCGGCAGGCCTTGCTCCACGCGCAGGCGCTGCAGGGCGCCGATCATGGCGGAAGTACCGGCCAGCTGCGCACCGGCTTCGTCGGCGCGGTATTCGCGACGGCGCGAGAACCACATCACGATCATGCTGGCCAGGATGCCCAGGATCAGCTCGGCAACGATGGTCGCCACGTAGTAGGCAATGCCCTGGCCTTCTTCGTTCTTGAAAATGACCTTGTCGACGAAGTTGCCGATGATGCGGGCGAAGAACATCACGAAGGTGTTCACCACGCCCTGCACCAGCGCCAGGGTGACCATGTCGCCGTTGGCCACGTGGCCGATTTCATGGGCCAGCACCGCACGCACTTCATCGGGCGAGAAACGCTCCAGCAGGCCTTGGGACACGGCCACCAGCGCGTCGTTGCGGTTCCAGCCAGTGGCGAAGGCGTTGGCCTCGTACGCCGGGAAGATACCCACCTCGGGCATTTTGATACCGGCCTCACGGGACAGCTCTTCGACCGTTTGCAGCAGCCACTGCTCGTGGCGGGTGCGCGGCTGGCTGATGATCTGGGTGCCGGTGGTCATCTTCGCCATCCACTTGGAGATGAACAGCGAGACCAGGGAGCCAGCAAAGCCGAACACGGCGCAGAACACCAGCAGGCTGCTGAGGTTCAGGTCGACCCCGTTGGCCGCCATGAACCCGTTGAAACCGAACAGGCTCAGGGTAATGCTTGCAACCAGCACCACCGCGAGGTTGGTGGCCACAAACAACAGAATGCGCATCATGGTTGTTACGTTCTCCTGACGGATGAATTGTCGCTTACTGCGGGGTATATAAGGGGCCTGCCGCGCCGATTCAATCGGGCGACTATTTCAAACTGTGTACGGCGGAGTATGGCAGAGGATGGCGCGGGGGCTGTGGGATAGAGCGTTGCAGGATGTAAGAAAGAACGCATGCCTTGAGATTTGTGGTGACGGTGAGATCGAGCGCCGCCCGCGCGGCGCATCGCGAGCAAGCTCGCTCCTACATCTGTTTCGGGCCAGTATCGCCTGTGACAGGCGCGCGAGACCGCCTTGTTTGTACGACGCGATACCGAGCCATGCGCCAAAGCGTACGCGCGCAAATCCCACAGGAAAAATTGGCCCGAAACAAATGTAGGAGCGAGCTTGCTCGCGATGCGCCGCGCGGGCGGCGCTCAATCTACGCGCCACCACAAAACCCCAGCCGAACCCTACTGCGAATAAGTCCGCAGGAAATTACCGATCCGGCCAATCGCCGCTTCCAGGTCATCCACCCGCGGCAAGGTCACCACGCGGAAGTGGTCCGGCCACGGCCAGTTGAACGCCGTACCCTGCACGATCAGCAGCTTTTCCGACAGCAGCAGGTCAAGCGCGAACTTCTCGTCGTTGAGAATCGGGCACACTTTCGGGTCGATACGCGGGAACGCATACAGCGCACCCATCGGCTTCACGCAGCTCACGCCCGGGATGTCGTTGAGCAGTTCATAGGTGCGGTTGCGCTGCTCCAGCAAACGGCCTGGCGGCAGCACCAGGTCGTTGATGCTCTGGTAACCGCCCAGCGCGGTCTGGATGGCATGCTGGGCCGGCACGTTGGCGCACAGGCGCATGTTGGCCAGCATGTCGATGCCTTCGATGTAGCTTTGCGCGTGGTGCTTGGGCCCGGAGATGATCAGCCAGCCGGAACGGAAGCCCGCCACCCGGTACGACTTGGACAGGCCGTTGAAGGTCAGGCACAGCAGGTCGGGGGCCAGCGAGGCGGTGCTGATGTGCACGGCTTCGTCGTACAGGATCTTGTCGTAGATCTCGTCGGAGAACACCACCAGGTTGTGCTGGCGGGCCAGCTCCAGCATGCCCTGCAGCAGCGCTTTGGAGTACACCGCGCCGGTCGGGTTGTTCGGGTTGATGATCACCAGGGCCTTGGTGTTCGGGGTGATCTTGGCCTTGATGTCTTCAAGGTCGGGGAACCAGTCGGCCTGCTCGTCGCACAGGTAGTGCACCGGCTTGCCGCCGGCCAGGCTCACGGCGGCGGTCCACAGCGGGTAGTCGGGTGCCGGGATCAGCACTTCGTCGCCGTTGTTCAGCAGCGCCTGCATCGACATGACGATCAGCTCGGACACGCCGTTACCGAGGTAGATGTCCTCGATGGTGACGCCTTCGATTTCCTTTTGCTGGCAGTACTGCATCACCGCCTTGCGCGCGCTGAACAGGCCCTTGGAGTCGCTGTAGCCTTGCGCGGTGGGCAGGTTGCGGATGACATCCTGAAGGATTTCATCCGGCGCCTCGAAGCCAAACGGCGCCGGGTTGCCGATGTTCAGCTTGAGGATGCGGTGGCCTTCCTCTTCCAGGCGTTTGGCGTGCTTGAGCACTGGGCCGCGAATGTCGTAGCAGACATTGGCGAGCTTGTTCGATTTGCTGAACTGCATGATGGGATCCCGATATGAGAAAACACGCCACCCACGCCGAAAGGTTTGAAACGGCAGGAAGCGGGTGCCAGACTGAACGCCTGGCACACGAAGCCAACTAATATACGTGCCACCCGCGCCCCGGAAAAGACGGTGCGGGGTGAAATTCAGCCTGCCGAGGTTCCTGCATGAAAAAGATCGAAAAAACCCTGGATGAATGGCGGTCGATGCTCGACCCCGAGCAGTACCAGGTATGCCGTCTCAAGGGCACCGAGCGGCCGTTCAGCGGCAAGTACAACAGCGAGCGCCGCGATGGCATCTACCATTGCATCTGCTGCGGCCTGGCGTTGTTCGATGCGCAGACCAAGTTCGATTCCGGCTGCGGCTGGCCAAGCTTTTACGCGCCGATCGAGGACAGCGCGATGATCGAGATCCGTGACACCTCCCACGGCATGATCCGCACCGAAGTTACCTGTGCCCGCTGCGACGCGCACCTGGGCCATGTGTTCCCCGACGGCCCGCCACCAACCGGCCTGCGCTACTGCATCAACTCGGTGTGCATCGACTTGCGCCCACGCGACTGACCGGAGCCCGACCATGGCTGGATCGATGCTGGACATCCCCTGCGTAACCCTAGGCGGCGAGCACAAGAAGCTTGGCGACTTCCCGGGCAAAGCGCTGCTGGTGGTCAATACCGCCAGCCAGTGCGGCTTTACCCCGCAGTACAAGGGCCTTGAGCAGCTGTGGCAGGCCTACCGCGCGCGCGGCCTGGTGGTGCTGGGCTTTCCCTGCAACCAGTTCGGCAAGCAGGAACCAGGCGATGCACGGGACATTGCGCAGTTCTGCGAGCGCAACTTCGGCGTGAGCTTTCCGCTGTTTCGCAAGATCGAGGTCAACGGCCCGGGCGCTCACCCGCTGTTCGTCGAGCTCAAACAACGCGCCCCGGGCATTCTGGGTAGCCAGAAGATCAAGTGGAACTTCACCAAGTTTCTGGTCGACCCGGCCAGCGGCCAGGTCACGCGTTACGCGCCCACCACCAAGCCGCAGGCCCTGGAAGCGGACATCGAGCGTTTGCTCAGCCGTTGAAGGGTACCCAGTGGTCGACCAGGGCCAGTAGCTCTTCGCGGCGGAACGGCTTGGCCAGGTAGTCGCTCATGCCCGCCGCCCGGCAGCGTTCGCGCTCTTCGGGCATGGCGTTGGCGGTGAGCGCAACGATAGGCAGGTGTGGCCAGCGCCCGCTCTGGCGGATGCGCCGGCTGGCCTCATAGCCGTCCATGACCGGCATGTTGCAGTCCATCAGTACCAGGTCGAATTCATCCTGCTCCAGCAACTCCAGGGCCTCGGCGCCCTGGGTGGCCAGCTGCACCTGGCAGCCGAGCTTGGCCAGCATGCCTCTGGCCACGAGCTGATTCACCGGGTTGTCTTCTACCAGCAAAATCCGCGCTCGCCCTTGCTCCAGGCTAATGGCCGGGGTGGCCAGTGGGTGCTCGGGCTCATGGCCTTGCAAGGTGCGGCGCAGCGTCTGGTACAAGGCGTTACGTGCCAAAGGCCGGGCCAGTTGATGCAAGGGTGCCAAGGCCAGCGACTGCTCGTTGGGCAGGAAGTTGCCGTAGGCGGTTACCAGCAGAATCGGCGTTTTCAGTGCCGGGCGCAGTTCGAACAGGTGGTCCACGTCGTCGGTGATCAGCAGGTCGATCGCTGTGGTGTCCAGCGTGGCGCTGCTGTCATGGCGCTGGTAGGCCAGGCCCCAGGCGGGCAGCAGGTTCTGCAACAGCTCGTTAAGCCCGCTACCGGCTGCACTTAGCGCGGCCACCCGACCATGCAGCGGTGTCGGCGGGATGGCTTCGGTGTGCACCGGCAGTGGCAGCTCGGCCGTGAAGCAGCTGCCGAAGCCCGGCTCGGAGCGAATGTGCAGGTGGCCTTGCATGGCCTTGCACAGGTTGCGTGTCAGCGCCAGGCCCAGGCCGGTGCCACCGTACTGGCGGGTGATGCCGGCACCGGCCTGGGTGAACGGCTGGAAGATCCGCACCTGGGCCTCTTCGGGAATGCCAATGCCGGTATCGCGTACCTCCAGGCGCACGCCGCCGACGATCGTCACCAGGCGTATGTCGACACGGCCGAAGCGGGTGAACTTGAGCGCGTTGGATAGCAGGTTGCTGACGATCTGCCGTACCCGCGTGGGGTCGCCGAGCACGCTGCTGGGGAAGTCGCGGGCGATCAGGCAGGTCAGCTCTACGCTTTGCGCGGTGTTCTGCGACAGCAGGTTGGCGGTGTCTTCCACCATCGAGCCCATGTCGAACGCAATGCGCTCCAGTTCCAGCTGGCCGGCATCGAACTTGGACAGGTCGAGGATATCGTTCAGCAGTTCCACCAGCACCTTGCCCGAGTCGTGGGCAATCGCCAGTTGCTGGCGTTGCTCGCTGGGCAACGGGTTGTCCAGCGCCAGGGCGATCATGCCGAGCATGCCGTTGAGCGGGGTGCGGATTTCGTGGCTCATGTTGGCCAGGAAGGCGGCGCGCGCCTGGGCCATGTCCAGCGCGCGGCTGCGGGCCTGTTCCAGCTCCTGGTTGGACAGGCTCAGGCTGCTGTTGCTGGCTTTCAGCTCGTTGGTGCGTGCCGAGACGATGTCTTCCAGCTCGTTCAGGTACTGGGTCAGGCGGTTTTCCGCGGTGCGCCGTTGTTCGATCTCGGTGGCCATGCTGACGAACTGCTGGTTGGCGACCTTCACCAGCACGCCGATTTCGTCGTGTTCGTGCCCATGTGGGCATTCAAGGCGGGTTTGCCGGGGTTTGCGCGGGTCGCTGCCGCTGAGTGCGCCGATCACCGTCACCAGTGGCTTGGTCAGCATCATGTAGAACAACGCCAGCAGGATGCCGGTCAGCACCAGGCTGCGGGCAAAGCCGTTGAGCAGGGTGATGCCGGCGCGGTCGAGGAAGCGGCTGCCGAAGGCGTAGGTGTCGACGTCCAGGTACAGGGTGCCGAGGTATTCCTCGGGCATGTGGGTGAGGTACAGGCGTTCCTTGAACTGGCGCTGTTCGCCGAACAGAAAGTCGCTCAGTGGCCGGTAGCGGTCCTCCAGCCTGGGCCGCTCGACGTCGGCCAGCACCGTTTCGTTGTTGTCGATCAGCCGCGCGCGGATGATGGCGGGCGACTGCAGCAGGCCACGGGTCAGCTCCAGCGCCAGTTCTGCGTCGATGTTGTAGGCGATGCGCGAGGCCGGGTTGTGGCTGATTTGCAGCAACGCGCGCACTTCGCGGTTGATGGACGCGTCTTCGCTGGCATAATCGATGCCGATCTGGATGAGACTGAGCAATGTTCCCAGGATGAAGCCGACCAGGACTGTCAACCGGGCTTGCTTGTATGACAGGCGATTGGTGAACTTGATATCCATGAGTCCCGAGCCGGTTTCACGTCCCTTGCGCTGCGCAAGCATAGCCGAATAGCCCCGGCAGCTGGCGGGCCTGTCACACATTCAGCTGGAAATCTCACCTGTCTTGTTAGGAGTCGTCATGGACGCTCGCTTGATTGCTTTCCTGGACCGCGCCGAATCGGTACTGGCGCGCCTCGAACCCCTGTTGCCGGCACAACGCCCGAACATCGACTGGGGGGCCACCCTGGCTGCCCGCTGGCAGCGCGATGGCCGCAGTGGTTACCTGCTGCCGCTGGAAGTCAGCCTGGACATCCGCTTGACCGACCTGATCGGTGTCGACAAACAGCGCGACCAGCTGGGCCGCAACACCCACCAGTTCATCAACGGCCTGCCGGCCAACCACGCATTGCTGTGGGGCTCGCGCGGTACTGGCAAGTCGTCGCTGGTGCGTGCCTTGCTGGCCGAACATGCCGGCGCCGGCCTGCGCCTGATCGAAATCGAACGCGACCACCTGGCCGACCTGCCACGGGTGGTCGAGCAGCTGCAGAAGCTGCCGCAACGCTTCATCCTGTTCTGCGACGACCTGTCGTTCGAAGCGGGGGAGGGCGACTACCGGGTGCTGAAAAGCGTGCTTGACGGCTCGCTGGAACAGGCCCCGGACAACGTGCTGCTGTACGCCACCTCCAACCGCCGCCACCTGGTGCCGGAGAAAGAGAGCGACAACGAGAACTGGAAGCGCGTGGACGGCGAGCTGCACCCCAGCGAAGCCGTGGAAGACAAGATCGCCTTGTCTGACCGCTTTGGCCTGTGGCTGTCGTTCTACCCGTTTACCCAAGACCACTTCCTGAATGTGGTCGAACACTGGATCGGCCAGCTGGCGCGCCCTGCGGGCCTTGCCTGGCAGCGTACAGAAGAACTCGACATCCTCGCCGTGCGCTGGGCCACCGGCCGCGGTAACCGTAATGGCCGTTGTGCCTATCAGTTCGCCCGCTACTGGGTCGGGCTGCAATTGCTGGAGCAAAAGTAAATGATCGACCTCAATGCCAGTGGCGCCGGCCTCGACGGCTACAACCTGCTGGCGGCGCAAGTGCAGGCGCTGTTTGCCGACGAGCGTGACTTCATCGCCAATGCCGCGCAGTTTTCGGCGTTTCTGTACAACCAGGTGGACGACCTGAACTGGGCGGGGTTCTACCTCAACCACAACGAAGAGCTGGTGCTGGGGCCGTTCCAGGGCCAGGTGGCGTGCGTGCGCATTCCGTTCAGCAAGGGCGTGTGCGGGGCGGCGGCAGCCACCCGGCAGACCCAGCGGGTGGAAGATGTGCATGCGTTCCCTGGGCACATTGCCTGTGACAGCGCGTCCAACAGCGAGCTGGTGATCCCGTTGGTGAAGGAAGGCAGGTTGATTGGGGTGCTGGATCTGGATAGCCCGAAGGTTGGGCGTTTCAGTGAGGCGGACCAGGCGGGGCTGGAGCGGTTGGCGGCGATCTTCCTTGAGCTGACCGACTGCTGATCACTGTCCAACGGCCTGCGCTATCCCTGTAGGAGCGGCCTTGTGTCGCGATGGGCCGCAAAGCGGCCCCAGATTTATGCATCAACACCGAAATCGCCGGGGCCGCCTTGCGGCCCATCGCGACACAAGGCCGCTCCTACAGGGAGGCGGCGCAGGGCTTAGTCGTACATCACCTTCTTCTTCCAGGTCTCTTCCTCATCGGTCTTGAGCCCGTCAGTCAGTGCGTTGTGCTCATCCTCCGCCGGTGCCATGCGGTCCAGCACCTGGGCGTTGGCCCGGGCCAGCAGCTTCTCCAGATAGGTCAGCTGCTCTTCATACACCTTCGGCTCCGGCTGCTTGCGCAGGTATTGCACGCCACGCTCGAACGCCAGGCGCGCCTGGCCCGGCTGGTTCTTCTGCAGGGCCTGCTGGCCAAGGTTGTTGAAAAACTCGATATGCAACAGCACCAGGATATGGCGGATTTCCTTGACCCAGTGCTTGGCCTCGGGTGCTGGCAGGAAGCCTTCCTGGGCGGCGCGGGTTACCTGATTGTGCATCGCCTCCAGCAAGAAGCGTACATCCTTGGCCTTCACCTCGGTGTGGATCGGGTTGGGCGGGTTGTTCACCGGTATCTTGTCGCCCAGGGCAATCACCCCCTCCAGCTCGGCGATGCGCGCCTTTAGCTCGGCATTGTGCTTGTCCACCGCCAGCTGGCGCTGGTTGAGGTTCAGTTCCAGGCGGGTCAGCAGCAATTTGAGGGCCGGGGTCATGAACTGCCCGGGGAAGGTCTCGGTGATTTCGCCACAGCGGCGCAGGCGGTCGGCCAGCTCGACCCTCGTCCGGACGCGTTCGATCTTGCCATTCTCGACCACATTGTTGAGGTAGCCGATCACGATCAGCAACGCGATGCCCGCCACGATGAGCAGGGTGATCAGAAGTGGTGTCACCGTTAATGCCTCATTGAAGAAGAATTACAGCTTTGAGTGTAGTGAGTTCGCCGGAGGACGAACAGCGGCTATATGCCTGCACTGGCTTCTCTCTATATCGACAACCCGCCCCGCATCTGCACCTCCACCCACCCGGAAGTCATTGATTTAAATAAATTTCTACAAAGGGGTTGACGCATCTTCGAACCATCCCTAGAATGCGCGCCACTTGCAGCGTAAAGCACACAGCGAAACGCGGCAGGGAGTGAAAGCAGGCAGTAATGCCAGCAGCGTGTCCCCTTCGTCTAGTGGCCTAGGACACCGCCCTTTCACGGCGGTAACAGGGGTTCGAGTCCCCTAGGGGACGCCAAATTGCGGGAATAGCTCAGTTGGTAGAGCACGACCTTGCCAAGGTCGGGGTCGCGAGTTCGAGTCTCGTTTCCCGCTCCAGTTTCTCCGGCAACGCTTAACGGCGAGGCAGGAAAAGAAAATCCAGGGTGAATCGTGAGGTTCAAGTCTGGTGCACTGAAAAGTGTTGTGTGTCCCCTTCGTCTAGTGGCCTAGGACACCGCCCTTTCACGGCGGTAACAGGGGTTCGAGTCCCCTAGGGGACGCCATTTGCGGGAATAGCTCAGTTGGTAGAGCACGACCTTGCCAAGGTCGGGGTCGCGAGTTCGAGTCTCGTTTCCCGCTCCAGTTTAAATACTGTGGCGTCTATGCGGTGCAGTGGTGGTGAAGGCTTCAGGGCGCTTCACGCCGAAAGCGGTAAAGCTTCAAATGCGGGAATAGCTCAGTTGGTAGAGCACGACCTTGCCAAGGTCGGGGTCGCGAGTTCGAGTCTCGTTTCCCGCTCCAAACATGTAACGCAAAAAGGAACCTTCGGGTTCCTTTTTGCGTTTTCGCCGTTCCAAAAACCGCCAGCCTGGCAGCGCGTTGCCAGGCTGGTTGGGTATCAGCGATAAGTGATGGTGAAATTGAGCGCCCCATTGGCCTCGCCAGGGGTGACGATGGGGTCGGTCTGGTAATAGCGGGCCTGAAAATCCAAGGCGATATCGCCGGGGCTCAGCGGTTTCACAGCAACGTCTTCTTCAAGCCGGAACGGGGTGATGCCGTCGGCTTGCAGCACCTGGATGCCAATGCCGGTAGCACCCGAGCCGCTGGACAGGCTGAATACGCCCTTGTCGACGTCGATCGGGGTCGACCCATTGGCTCCGTCGAGCCGGACGTAGGCCTGGGTGCCGCCAGCCGCGTCGCTTTCACAGTCGTTGAGCCTGATCTGGAAAGGGACCGCTTTGGTGACGTCACCGGGGGTGCCGAAGTCCTTCACCTCGTGTGTACCCAGTTCAACCGGGTCTGGGTTGACCGCGTCGGCCTTCAGCGTGCACTGCGCGGCGGTGACCGTGCCATGCAGGTGATACCGCATCACGGTACCGACGTCGCTGTAGGTGCCATTGAACAGTTGCACGCCATTGAACGACTGGGGGCCGGGCGCTATCGGGCCGGTCTTGATCAGGGTGATGAACGCACGCAGGTTGCTCAACTGGATGCCGGTAGGCCCGGGGTCGTGGTCAGCGTAGCCTTGCCATGGGACCGACATCCATTTGATATAGGTCCACGCATTGATGGGCGAGCCGCCTGCGCCGTGATAGGGGTCGTCCAGGCGCACATGAATGCCGATACCGTCCACGCCAGTCTCGATCACGCGACCGGTGAGGTCTTCGCCGTTGACTGGCGGCAACGGGCCGGTGAACAGTGGCTGGGTATTGTCCACGCGGGCTGTAAGGGTCGGCCCTGCGGCGCCGAAGTTGGTACAAATCACCCGTGTACCAGCTTCGTTAGGCAGGTTGTAGCGCACGTCGGCCTGGCCGATCACGGCGCCGATTGGCGCATCCCGGCCTACCCAGGTGGGGCTGAGATTGAGGTTATGCACCAGTTCGCCGCTAACGCCGCTCTCCCAGTCGCAGGCCGATAGTGCAAATGCTTCCCCGCTGGCCAACAGTGCCAGGCACAGGGGGGTCAACGAGGCGCAGGTGGATAGTTTCATGGGTTCAGGTCCGGGGGCTGTCTGTCGTGGGTGACGGGCATTGCAGGGTGTCCAGGTGGTAGCCTTGTTCCTGGCGCATGCTGCGAGGGGTGATGGCCAACTGGCAGGTCTGCTCGCCCCACTGCGCGCGGAATAGCTGTGGTTTGTCGCCGGTGGCCACCAGCGTTTGGCCGGCTTGGCCGACAATCGCCAACACCTGGCCCTGCTCATCACTGACCTGGGCGCCGAAGGGGAGCGGCTTGCCGTTGGCCTGTAGCAAGGTCAGGATCAGGCGGCTGACGTTGCGGGCGGAAAAGGTTGCTTTGACGACTGCGCCGCGGCGGGGCACTACCTGGGTGCTGCCGTTGTCGATCTGTACCTGAGGGCCCAGGTTGGCGGTTTCCAGGTGCAACGGGTTGTTGCGATAGGGGCGCAAGTGCGGTGCGATCATAAAGCCTGCGCTGTCGGTGCTGCCGCCGGGGGCGTTTTGCACCCCGAGACCAGGCGTACCGGGGACCTCGACCAGGGCATTGGTTTCACCTAGCTGGCTGGCCAGGGTCAGGCCACCTGCGTGCAGCAACATGGCGCCACTGGCGTTGGCCGAGAATGACTGGTAGTCGCTGCCTTGGGTGTAGCCGGCACCGAAGTTGGCCTTGGCGCCCTGGTAACCGACCGAGAGCGCGCCGGATGTCTGCTGCTGGATGTCGCGGGTGGTCGAGGCGGTGTACCTGAAGCGGTTGTCCAGCGCGCCGCCGCTGAGGCTGGCGCGTTGGCTCTGGCGCCCGTTACTGGCCTGGGTGGCGAACGTGGCACTGGCACCGCTGAACCAGTCCAGGGGCAAGGTCATGCTCAGGCCGATCAGGCGGTCCTGGCGACTGTTGCTGGCCAGCGATTGCGAGGCGAACAGGTTGAAATTGATGTTGCGGTACTGGGTGTTGTACTGCAGCTGGTACTGCCTGCGTTGCAGGTTGCTGCGCCAGTAGTCGTCCTGGGACAGGGTCAGGCTCAGCGAGCCGTGGTTGCCCAGGCTCTGGTACACCGAGGCTTCGAGGCGACTGCGGCGGTTGCCGAGGTAACCGCTGTAGGCATGGCGTTCGCGTACGGCCTCGTCAAAGTCGCGGTAGCCTTCGCTTGAGTAGCGGTAGCCGGCAAACCGCAGGTTGGTGCCGGTAGTGAAGGCCTTGCCGTAGCGGGCAGAATAGCTTTGGCCTTGCACCTGGCCGAGCCGCTTGCCGAGGTCGGCGCTGGCCTGGGTGACATCCAGCGACACCGCGCCCAGATGCCCCAGGTCGCGGGCCATGCCAAGCAGTGCGGCGCGGTAGTAATCGCCGCCCTGCACGCCGCCATACAAGGTGCTCCAGCTGCCGCCGCGGGCCAGGGTCGCCTGCCACAGCAGTGGGTTGTCGAGGTGTTCGGCGCCATTGTAGCGGCCCAAGGTGGCGCTGTAGCGCCACACGCCTGGGCGCAGCAGGTTGGCCAGGCTGGAATACGGCTGGATGAAGCGCCGTACCTGGCCGTCGGCTTCGGTCAGCACCACTTCCAGTTCACCGCTGCCGCCGCCTATGCCGAGGTCGTCGATCTCATAGGGCCCAGGGGCGACGAAGGTGGTGTAGATGGGGTAACCGTTGAGCAGCACCTCCAGTTTTGCCCGGGTCTGGGCGACGCCGCGGATGACGGGGGCGTAGCTCTGCATCACGTCAGGCAGCATGCCCATGTCGGAGGCCACCTGCATGCCCTTGAATGGCAGGCTGCGGAAGACGTCGCCGTGGCTGAAGGTTTCGCCAAGGGTGAAGTTGCCGCGGTTGTCGGGCAAGTCGCGTTGCAGGTAAGTGTTGCTGCGGGTCCAGTTGCGTTCGCCTTGGCCGTCGTCGCGCAGCGCCTGGCTGCTGCGCAGGCGCCAGGCACCGAGGTTGACGCCGCTGTTGAGCAGCAGGTCATGGCTGGCTTGGCTGCCACCACGGCGGTTGAGGGCCTGGGTGGCAACCTGGTAGTTGAGAAAGGCGGCGTTGATACCGGCGTCCCAGTGCTCGGCCGGTACCGCGCCGGCAATGTCGCGGCGCAGGGCGAACTGCGGGATCGACACGGCCAGTTGCAGCTTGCCGGGGTCGAGTTCGGCACGGGCGTCTGGCAGCAGGCTGGCCAGGTCCTGGCAGGGCATGCTGTCATCCAGCGGCTGTTCCAGGGCCTCCTCGCGCAGGCCGAATTCGCGCAGCAGGTCGGCCGACAGGCACGCTTGCAGGCCTTGCTGGTCGAGGCTGGGCAAGAAGTCCAGCTCGCGTTCGCCGAGGTAGGCCAGGTTCAGCGTGATGCCGACGCGATATCGGCCGGGTGCCAGGGACTCACTGACGGCGAGTGACTGCAGCGCCAGCTGCGCGGCGTCGGCCGACTCGCCAGGGGCCTGGCGCATGAAACTGGCGTTGAACACCGGTGCTGGCGGGCTGGCCAGCGCTGGCCGGTAGGCACACAGCAGCAGGCTGGTGCCACCCAGCGCCAGCAACGGCGCAAGGCGCATGCGGGATAGCGTGCGTGAGCGTTGGGGGAGGGGGGGCATGGACGGTTACCTATCGGGGGCGACGGGCCTGGCCTTCGCGCAGGTTGGCCGTGGCAGCGGGAACGAAGGGCCGCACGATAGGAATTAATGGCGATGCAGGATGTAGGTGATTTCTTTTTGAGGAAGGGAATAGTTTGCAGTGGTAGAGGGTGAAAAAATCAGGACCCCGTAGGGCCCTGAGGATATTGCTTTCTTAAGAGCGACTATCTTGATTGTTAGTAACGCGTGGCTTATATCTGTTCAGCTTACGAACTTTAATGTACGTCCAGTATTATTACGCTTATCAGCTTTTGAGCGCAGATCTGGCTGATCAGCGCGTTCGATATGATTGGGGAAAGTGTACTCGCCCAGTATTTTTATTAGTCCACCCCCACTGCCTTCAGGTTTATTAGCATTAGGTTGTGGCGGAGTGAGTACAACTTCCGGCATCGGTGGTGCTTCAGGAGTGGACGTATTCGTTGACGCTGAATTTGCTTCAGGGTTGGTAGACGTATTTTGTCTCGTGAACCTATCACGACCAGGAACCTCTTGGTTAGGAATGGCAACTGTTGGCTCAACCGTAGCTGAATTACGCCTTGAGACCGGAAGTACTGGCTCAGCCTGCGGCCCTCTCAAGCTAGTATCAGCCCCGGGCTTGCTGAAAAACTTCTTCTTAATAGCGCTAACAGCTTTCTGGCCTACTGCAGCCAAGGACATAATACCGCTACCAACGGCCGAAACCATCATGCCAATTTGGGCTATCTGTGGGTCATCGGTCACTGTACCGTACACCGCCATACCTAGCCCACCCACCGCAGCAACACCACCGATCACGGTTATTAGAATGCCGATGCCGGCAGGTGGGAAGGCCGCTACGAAGGCCAGGCCGACAACAACACCTATCGCGGCGTACATCACGTTCTGCCACTTATCCAATAAGGATAACTTGGGCTCCTCAATGGGATCGATGACGGGCGGCAGCGGGTCGTTGTTGCTCTCGGCGTAATGCCCGGTGGGGTCGCGCCAGTTGACCGGGTTGCCCAATACATACAAATAGGGGTTGATCCCGGATTGCTCCGGGGCGAGCGAGTCCGGGCTGTGGAAGCGCATCAGGCCGGGGTTGTAGGCGCGGTAGCCGCGGCCCAGCAAGTACCAGCCAAAGGCGGCTTCGCGTACCTCGCCATTGAACGCCAGCAGGCTGACGAGGTGCTTCTCTTCCTCATCCTCTTTGTCCAGCGTGCGCTCACCGTAGGCACTGTAGCGGGTGTTGTGAAGGCCACTGGCGGCATACTCGCCAACAACGCTGCCGCCCGCATCGGTCAGCAGCAGGCGATTGTCGTCAGGCTGCCCATCCACCTGCATGGCCAATGCGCTTTCACCGTCATACAGGTAGTGGGTGAGCACACCACTGTCGAGCGTGGCGCTGAGGCGATAGCCCTGGTAGCGGCGCTGTACCTCGGCGGCGTTGCCGTGCGTGGCCCCAAGCACGTGGTCATGGCCGTCGTAGCGGTACTTGGCCAGTACCTCTTTATCGTCGCTGGCGCGAACCTCGATGAGGCGGCTGCGGTCATCGTAGTGCAGCAGGCGGCCCCATTCATCGTTGCGCATGTTGCCGTCGGCGTCGTAGCTGAAGGACTGGTCGGCCGGATAGTCCGGTTGCAGGCTGTGGGTCACGCGTTCGAGCTGGCAGCTGCCATCGGTTTTGTAGGTAAAGCGGGCACTGTCCGTTTCGCCGTCTTCAAAGGTGGTGCTGCAGCGGGTCAGTTGATCCCTCTCATCGAAGCGCATGATCTGGCTGGTCATGGCACGCCCGGCGGTGTTGCAGGGCAGTTGCGAGCCGATGTAGTCGACACTTTCCAGGCGGTCCAGGTCGTCGTAGGCGAAGGTCTCTTCGAGCAGCAACACGCCGTTCTGATGGCGGGTACGGGTGTGCAGCTGATCATCGTCACGCCACGTCTGCTCCAGCACCTGTTCCGTGCCGTCGTCCAGGGTCAAGGTGCGTTGCACCTCGCGACCGAAGCAGTCGTATTGCTGTTCACAAATGACCTTGCGTTTGCTGTGCTGGTCCACGGTTTCGGTTTTTTTCAGCCGGCCATCGTCGTCGTATTCGAAGCTGGCCTCCAGTTTGCCGCGCAGGGTTTTTTTCAGGCGGCCCTGCGGGTCATAGTGGTGAACGGTGCTCTCATCGCCGCTGCTGCGCTTCAGGGTGCGGCCTAGCGGCGAGTAGCGGTAATCGATGGCATGGTCGTCGTTGATGCGGCTGTTCGTCGTGTCACCTTTCCAGCTTTCCTGCAGCAGGTAGCCCTGGTCGGTGTAACGGTAGGTGCGTTTGCCCTCGGGGTTGGTGGCCGAGGTAATGGAGGCGTCCGGGCGCTCGAACGTGAAGTTCGGGTTGTCGAGGCTTGTCGCTGGTTGCCCTTTCTCGTCGGTGAGGGTGGTGCTGATCTGGATGGGCTGGGTCGTGACTTCAGGTTGATAGCTGTAGGTATGGGTGCGTTTGCTACTGCGGTGATGCTGGTGCACCAGTGTGCGCCCCTCCTGGTAGTCATAGCGCTCGATACGCGGCCCGACGGTCAGGGTACTCATGCGGCCGAGGCCATCGAAGGTGCGTGTGCAGATAGGCGTGGCATCGCCTTCGAGTTCTAGCCGCGTGGTGAGTTCGTCGCTGGTAAAGTCGGCGAATTTGCGCAGCAATGCGCTGTTGTCGGGGCGTTCGTTACGTTCCATGCGGCCCCAGACATCGTAGCTGAACTTCCAGGTATGGCGCAGGGGTGCTTTGAGCGCCGCTGGCGTGCTCAGCGGGTCGCGCTGGGTGCGTGTCTCCTGTACGCTGCGGCCAAGGCCGTCGTACAGGTAATCGCGCCTGCCCACCTCTTGCCCGTCCAGGTCGATGCGCTGTTCATAAACGGGTTTGCCAAAGCGGTTCAGTTCTGTTTTTTGCCGCTGGCGCTTCACCGGCTGTTCCGGCGTCCCTTCATTGGCGCGCTCCTGCCAGGTTTCGATGATGTCACCGTCTTCGCCGAACGGTGTGCGTTGCTGGCGATGAATGACGCCATCGGGGCCGACGGTCTTGCTCAGGTTGCCCCAGTCATCGTAATCGAAGCGGGTGGTCAGTGCGAGGCGTTGGTTGTCATCGAGTTCGTCATGGACCGTTTCAGCGCACTGTCGCCCCAGGCTGTCGTATTGCTTGTTCGCCACCGTGAACGTCTTGCGCACAGGGTTTTGCGGGTCGTTGGCCGTATCGATGTTGCGTGTTTCGCCTACCTTGCGGTTAAGGCCATCGAGCAACAGGGTACTCACAACGTTCTGCACGTCGGTTGTCACGTGTGTTGGCTGGGAGCCGTTCACACTCAGGTGATAATCGTAGGTGCGCGATACTTCGTAGCTGGTGCCGGGTGCCATGGTTTCGCGAACCCGGCGGCGCAAGGCATCGTAGTACACGTGCGTATACACACCGTTGCTGTCCTGCTGGCGCATCACTTGGCCGGTGTAGCGGGATACGGCACTGTACTGGACGCGCTCGATGAGGTCGTGGCCCTTTGTGGTGTGACGGGTCTGCAGCAGGCTCTGCTTGCTGTCATCGCCGTTGATCAGGCTGTAGAACGATGTGCTGGTGGTGGTCCTGTCCTTCAGCGGGTCTTCGCCGTGCTTCATGGTCTGGCGCACGGTGTCCGGGCGCATGTGCAGGAGCGGGTTGTCCGGCTTTTCGAGGTAGGTAAGTTCGGAGTGCTGCAATAAGGTAGTGGCTGCGTTTTCGTCGGCACTGGCCAGTTGCAAGGTGCGCTGATCCTTGACCAGCGCTTCGCCGAAGGCCTTGCGTGCGCCGTTGAGGGGGGCAACTTCCTTGTAACGATAATGGCTGCGCAGGATTGCTGCTTGACTATCTGCTTGGGTAGAAGGGTAGGTGGTCTTGTATTTGATCCGGCGCTTGAAGTGCTGCGGGTCGGCTGGGCAGGCGACCTCTTCTTTGCCCTCGATGATTTCTTTTTCACCTTCAATGGGGTAGTACTCGTATACCGTGCGGATACCGTCGTGCTCGATCTCTTCAAGCAGGTTGCAATGCTCGTCGAAGAAGGTCGTTTTGGTTTCTTCACGGGGCCAGGTGGCACCGTCCTCGAACCTCCAGCGCTGGGTCACCTTGTGCGGCAGCTGGAAGTAAGCCGGTTGGCGGGCGAACTGCAGCCCCTCTTGCTCGTGGTATTCAGTGTAGGTTTCCTGCACGCAACCGTTCTGCGCTTCGGTTTCGTGGGTCATCAGGTGAAAGCGGTTATAGCGAGTGGTAACGGTGCGCAGCACCTTGCCATCGCCCGGTGACGTGTCATCGGCTGCCTTGAGCCAATGGCTGGCGGTTGAACCATACTCGAAATCGCTGCCGCTGAATTGGTACAGATTGTCCAGGCCATCATCGCGCCACGCGATGCCACTGGCACCGCGACCCAAATAGTTGTTGTCGGTGTAATCGTAGGTGGTGACCATTACCGGCTGATCGAAGCGTGGGTCGACGGCATGGCGCTTGACCCGTGGCAGTGGCGGGCGGGCGTCGTTCGGGAACCGATGTCCGTTGTTTCCGACCCAGTATTCAACTGTTTCCACTGCACCAAACGGGGTGGTGATCTCTTTCAGCAGTGCCAGGTTCTGCCCCAGATTCTCGTCATACGCGATGTATTCGTAATCAAAATCCCAGCCCGCACCTTCCTCGGCCGGTAGCAGCACCTGCCGTGGAAGCCTTAGCGCTGGTGTTCCACGCTTATCGAGTTTGACCTCGTAACGGGCCGAGGCCAGGGTCTTGCTGTCGACGTCCGGGTACAGGTCGAATACTACGCTGCCGCTGTCGTAGGTAATCTTGAGCAGTGTCTCGTTGTTTGCGTCAACGATGCTTGTCAGGCAGGGTATCTGGTTGAAGTCGTCATCATAGTTCAGGGTGATGCTGTGCCCTGACGCCGCTTCGATACGGACCGGCAGGGCAACACGCCGGCTGCTGGGACCTTTCAGTTGCAGAAACTCTACCAGGCCATGCTTGTATTCCACGCGCCAGTTCTCGGTATCTTCCTGGTGCAGGTGGAAGCTCTCCAATTTGCGCTCGTCGAGTGCCAGACCAGTACCGTCACCCATGTCGCTACCGGTAACCTTCAGCGTCTCGCCGGTCTGCAGGCTGAGCAGGTTGCTGGCAGGCACATACTGGCTGAGGTTAAGGCTCCAGCCGTGGCCGAAACCCGCATCCAGATGGTTCATCGGGTTGAAGCCAAGGCGCAGTGGCAACGCCGGGCCCATCTGATCGTTACCTACCAATTCTGGCAGCACGATAGCCAAGGTGTACTGCCCGGTGCGCGGGTCTACGCTGTTCTGCACGAAAGTGCTGAAGTTGTAGGCGTTGGATTGTGCTGTTGAGGTTGTGGACATGCCTGTGTCCTCCGTTATTGTGCGGCAGGGATAAGTGTGGCGCAGACGTAACGGGTCTCACCGTTCTCATCGTTCTTGTGCGCGCGGCCGATCATGACTTGGTCAGTTGGGCATTCTTCGGCAGTGCTGCTGCTTTCCTTTTGCTCTGACGACCACACGGAGGGCTGGACCAGAACGGGTAGGTTTGTATTAGGGTCGACGAGGGAGCCGCATTGATATTTGGTATCCCCATTCTCATCACCGTCGTGATGGCGGCCAGTCATGACGGTGTTGGTCGGGCAGGTATAAAAGATGTAGCGCTTGTTATTAGTGGATGGGGTTGCGCTTGTCTTTTCTGGGTCACGGCCAGACTCTCTAAGAGCATCAGACCATTTTCGGTCGCTGATTTTATAGTTTTCAGCAATTCGGCATTTATAAGCGGTGTCCTTATTTTCGTCACCCTCATGTTTTCGGTAGTAAATCATCGACGACCCGGGGCAGACGGCCTCTTTGCCATCGCTCTCTTTAACCGTAATTGTGCCTTCAGTATTTTTTAGTGCCAGTGGTTTTGTGGGTTCGGGTGTGTCGATGGTGCCAGAAGCAATGAACTTTACACATGTCGTTGCTTCGCGCATCTTATCGCCGGGCGCCGTTTTCTTGTCCACAAGCTTCAGGCCGCGAAAGATGGTTTGGCCTATTGTGTAATTTTGAAGTTCTTCAAATGAGTAAATATTTGGGGAGCCCGTGCTGGTGGCGATGGTTTTAAATTTAATCCAGTATTCATTTTCCTTGGCTGAATCAGTTATACAGTCAAATCGCGATGAAAAGATGATTTCCATGGCTGAAGGCAGCCGGTCAAAGCGAACTTTTTTTGTGCCGCTAAGATAACAAGCTTGGTTGGGGTTGAACGTCGAATTAAGAGAGGTTTCCCCCGAGCCCTCTGCAGGTGGAGGAAAGCTGCAAGGCACATTGTCATCGTTCAGCAGTGTGACGCCGCCGATTGGATCACTGGCGAATGCCTGCATGTTCAGGGTGGCACTGAGCAAGGCAAACGTTATGGGTTGCAGGATGTTGCGTCTAGATAATTTCATCGTTATGCCCTATGGCGGAATTCGTGAGTGGTTTATTCCAGCGTTGGAAAATCGCGCTATTAGCCTAAAAGTTTGTGTGGCTGCATGCACCTGGTAAAAATGACAGGGGCGTACCTGTTAAAACTGTCAGGTGCGTCTACGCCAGCAGTGTGGTAAGCCAACGATTACCTAGTATTTTTACCAGTTGGCGCGCCTGCCGACTGGGCTTATAACTCATGGGAAGTTCATCTGAGTAAGGCGATTTTCATGCGAACCTCCCCTATAACGAATCGCGTAGCGTTGCTGCCTGCGCCGACCATTGAAATCCGTAATGCCTATGACGAAATCGACCTGGAGGTATTAGGCGATCAACAGTTAGAGACGTACATCCAATACGATGACATTGCCGAAGGTGACAAACTCAGAGTTCATTGGCGAGGTGCCACGGCAGAGGGAGAAGCCCTGGACTCGGTGGATATTGGCGTTGAAGTTGAGCTACCGGATTTTGACCCGGTTAAAAAACGCATGCGCGTATTAATTGGCAATCGCTATGTCACCGAAGGCGATCAAGGCTATGCCTTTTATTCCTATGAGCGCGTGAGCGGTATGCCCGCCGAGTCAGGGCGCACGTTCAGCTTCATCGGTGTACGGCCGCATCGCATGGAGCATATGCCCGTGACGCAAGCCGTTGAATCCCATGCCCTGCATATAGACCCCGATGCGTTGGGCAGCAGCGGGGTCACCTTCGTAGCGCCGCCCTATGCGGCGATGCGTGAGGGGGACACCGTGACATTGTTTTTTCGCGGTTACGAAGCCAACGGTGATTTCGATCAGGAGAAACGTTATCCGCTGAAAGTTGAGAAGGACCGTATCGGCCTTAGCCTTGATTGGAAGGTGGGCAAAGGTGAGTTCAACTTCATCAAGAAGGGACGTGCGGAAGTCTGTTACGAAATTGATTTTGTCGGCAGCACAGAGGTGCTCAAGGGGCCGGTCCAAACCTATCGGATTGACTCGATTCCCGCAGCCCCGGCGCTTCTGCCTGCCCTTGAGATCGAGGGCTACACCGGTGGCCCGCTTGATCCTGAAGAATTCCCCGGCGGCCTGATGGTGCGTGTACCTGCGTACCCAGGGTTGCATACCGCTGACTGGACATTGCTGCATGTCAACGATGAGCCGGGTGCTGCCGTGCTACGTGCCGACCTGAGTACGCTGGCCAGTGGCGTGCAGGGTGTTCACCTGGATGCGCAGGTGCTCAAGGGCACTACGCAGTTGACGCTGGGTTATCAGGTTGCGCGGGAAGGGCTGGGCCTTTCCGGTGAGTTGCTGGATATCGAAGTACTGCAGCCGCGCATTTTTCGGCCTGTTGGTGTGCAGGATGGGTATACGGAAAACCCCGCCCCGAACATGTGGCTGGACGCTGACCTGGCGACAGCCGGAGCCACTGTCACGGTGCCCGACCCTGGCCTGCGTCCGGGCGAGCGACTGCAGCTGGCCTGGCAAGGGCGTTCGAAGGCCGGGCAATACGATCAGACACTGCCAGAAGGAAGTACCCCACCGTATCGCTTCACTGTTCCGCCCACTGCCGTCGCCGCCAACATGGAGGCGACTGAAAGTGCAACGGCCAAGCGTTTCCCGGTGTTGTTCCGCCTGCTGCGCGACAACTTGCCCCCGCTGGAATCGCCGCCTGTGCAGCTGCGAATTCTGCCGTTGGCGACAACTCGCTATACGACTATCGAATGTGAGGGAGCCACGGGCACCACGTTGTCGCTGGCTGCGGTGCCAGAGAAGGGTGCCACGTTGAGGCTGCCAGCCTGGGTGTTCATGGCACAGGGGCAGCGGCTGAACGTTGTGTACGACGGCGTGAAAAAAAATGGCAGTGCCCTTGTGGAGTTGTTGCGCAGTGAACTCACCAGCGAAGAGGAAGTGCGCAACCGCGAAGTCGTCGTCATGCTGGATAAGCGCATTTTGAATGAACAAAAGCTGGGTGAGTTGTTTGATTTGAAGGTGAAGGTGAACTTTGAGAATGAATCTGAAGACGATACCTGGGTTGACTTCCCTATGTTGAGTTTGACGTTGAATGCGTAAGTGTCTAAAAAATTGATTGAGGGCTGGTTATGAAAAAGAATACTGAACTTTTTGCCGCAGGTGAGCGCTTGGAAGTGGATGATTATCTGGCACTGATGGCGGAGAAGGTCGATGCGCTTGGATGGGATGCAATTCTCGTTTATGACAGGTTCAAGACAAACGTGATTCTACTGCAGGAGTATATTCAGCGTTTCAATGGAGAGTCCTGGTTTCCACCTGCTAGTTTTGATGTGCCTACCACGACCGGCGTGGTTGAGCGTGTCATCGACTACCGGTTTGATAAGCCACGCCTGTCCTTTGCAAACGCTAATTTCGAAAGTTCGAAGCTCGACTTGATTATGAAAGTCGTCGGCGGCAAGCAGCTTTCGATCGAAAATCCGAATAATAAAAAATTACGGCAGGTGACCCGTATTAAAATGGCGGATGCTTTGAATGGTCCAATCCTGCGTGCGCGTGTGAACTTGGAGGAGGTCAACATCGGCGTGAGCAAAGGGCGGGTTGGCATGGATTTGAGCAAGGGGGAGGCATACGACCTTTCGTTTGCGGACACCCCTGTAGAGGACTCGCTTGGCGGGGAGGCCGTGCAGAAGGTGTTTGAGAAATGGTTGGGCGCAGAGAAGATTTTTGAGCTCAGCAACATGCCACGTACGGACAACATCATGAAGCCTGAGTTCATATCGATACGGACACAGGCTTCCGCGGACAGCAATGTGTTGGGTGCCGAAAGCCAGGGCGATGGAGTTGTATTGATTCTAGTTGCGATGGAAGGTAATACGTCAGAGCTACATCTTCCGTACAAAAGCTCTAGTTATTTTCTCCCGGGTAAGGCGGGTGAGTTCTCGGCTGCTATGCTTTTTTCGGGGACCAAGATGTTTGAAAGAGTGGTGCCCGTTATCATCAAGAATATGGACCGCAACGGGATTGAGTTTTTTGCAAAGTACGAGAATGGTGTTATTAGTGCAACGAGTGGTGGGAGGGTGGTGAGTCGAGGTCACGTAACAAAACCTGATTTCACTTTGTACCCGAGCGAATTCGGTGCGGTCTTTACGGATCAGCGTGATGCTAATGGTCATTTTGGAGAGCTGGCGTTACGGTTTGTTGATGGGAAGATTATATTGAAGTGGACGGGTGGTGCCGATGTTTACTTAAGGTATTATAATCATGGTAGTAAAGAGAGCGATTATGGATATTTTACGTCCATCCACAGCTATGCGGGTCATTATGATTTGTCGCCTGGTGCTGATGGGGTTATTCGTTTTGAGTTTAAGGATAAAGTCTATACTTCCTCGATGGGTACGCGCAGTTTTGATAACGGCGAATTCGCAGAATATGTGTTACAGAATTCGGGCTATAAAAATTTCCTCGATAATCAACTCGTTCCGGAGGTGACGGAAGGGTTTGAGCGTCTGGACACGGAAATCGACACCTTCCTTCTAAACAATCTGCTGTTCCAAGGAACGCAGGTGTTTCACACCGAAAGTGTCCATGTTCCCGGCCCTTTGGTCATCCTCGGACAATTGAACCCAGACCTGACAACCTTCCAGATCGACCCGGTAGAGACCATCGTGGGCGAAGGCCGCTCGTTTAAATTCCAGACCACCGATGCAGACGTACCGGTCACCTGGTCGGTCGCCAACCTTCCGGATGGTAGCGGCAATGCAGGCGTTATCGACCCCGATACCGGGGTATACACAGCCCCCGCCCGCACAGACCTGCCCGACAACCAAAAGCGGGTAATCGTCACCGCGAAAGCAAAAACGGGTAGTGCAGTGAGCCAGGCATTGGTCGGCATCGTCAGCCGGGATATCGGCCTGGATCCGATCGTGTTGATGGCCAATAAGGGGGAGGACGGCTACAAGGTCCGCGCCGCATCGCTGGATCCCAGCGAAACGCTCACCTTCCGTATGTCGGCCGGCGCACTGGGCACTTTGATCGACGACCCGGACGCCGACCCAGAGGTCCCCTATTCGAAACTGTATGTCCCTCCTCGCAGCGAAGAGGGCGTTGATCCGGGGCCGCAAGCCATTCCGGCGCAATGGCTGGCATACCGCAAGACCCCGGGATGGACCCTTGAAGAAGAGCTATCCCAGTACCTGCATGTCGAGCAGGTACTCGCAGAGGGCTCCAATGGAGGTAAGCAGGAAGTCGAAGTGCTGCTGCTCTTGCAAAACATTACCAACTGGTTCGAGTTCAAACCGTCAGGCCAGGGAATCCAACTGGAGCACTGGAGCACCAACAAAAAACTGGGTGATCACATCGTACCCGAAGAGAAGACGTACTGGTTCAAGGTCAAGGGCTCGGGAACGCTGGTTGACGGCGTATACACGCCCGATCCTTCGTCCGATGAAACCTACGCCGTCATCGTGGCAATCGAGGAGAACGACGACGCCTATAAATGGGTGCCTGCGATTCTGCCGATCCCGTTCGTTGGCGTGGAAGCTTACCTTGACATGGTAAAGGAGGACCTGAAATGAGCCTCTATTCCAAAAATGCCCTGCTGGAACGCCTGAGCAAAGGGGGTGTGATGTATGACTGGGGCGCGATCGTGGCGATCGAGGGTGCACAAATCAATCGCATGCTCGAGCAACAGTTCCTGGCCGCGTTCGACGACCAGCGTTTCATCCTGCCCTTCAAAGATTCCTTCGCACTGGATGAAGGCCTGACCGAATTCCTCACCCTCTCCAATGTAGTGCTCGGGCCCCCGCAGCTTTCGTTTGAAGGCGCTTCCATGGCCAATGCCAAGGTCAAGGTGACGCTGCCTATCCTCACCGGCAGTGTCGTCTCCAGGCTGCATTATGCCGGCCGCCCGCCGCGTCTGAACTACAGTATGAACCTGCATGAGCGCATGGGTTATCAGCTGACCATGACGGCCATGTTGCAAGTTCAGATGACCGACGTCAGCAACCAGGGCCGTTTGACGCTCGATCTGGCGAAGGGCGAGGCGCCAAGCTGTAACATTGGGTTGACCGACAGGGCAGCTTTGCTCATAGGTCAGCGCATCAACAGGAAAATCCTGGAACACCCCTCGTACCGGCAGAATACGGTAGCCGCCACGCTGGACTTCAGTGACTTCGGGCCTTTGTGCCCTGTGGACTTCACCGTGCGCACCCAGCCACATCCCGAAGGCCTGTTGAAGGGGTCGCCACATGCTGGAGAGGGGGCGGTGGTGCTGTTTTGCAGGCTCAAGGTCGGCGCCCGGGAAGGCACCTTGCCGGCCAACCCGGCTACGTTCCCCTACCTGATTCCGGATGATACCCGCGCAGATGGCGTGCCGAAATTCAATACCACGGTGGTATTGAACCAGGACCTCAAAGGCCTGTTCACCCAGTACCAGTCAGGCATGCTGGGTCAATTGCGCATGCCCAATGCCCAGGCAGTGGGCGTTCTGGAGCAGCACGACCCGCTGGACCGGGTGCTGTTCGGTAGCATCGATCCAACCCCGGAGACCTACAATGTCGAGCCGCTGCGCTCGCAGATGCTGGCCGGCCAGCAGCGCCAGTTGAACTTGAAGGGGGGCACGACTGCCGTCAACGCCACCCAGCAGTTGTGGGGGGCCGAATTGATGCAGCTCTCTACTGGCACCAAGGAGATTACCCAAGACGGGAGCTATACCTCGCAGCTCAAAGACTTCCGCCAGGCGCAGCAGGTAGTGGTGGTTTCCAACCACTTCCAGACACCGCAGGGCGAGCAAGTACGCAACGCCCTGATCGTCGAGTCGGTCAAAGCCCTGGAGCTGTCACCGCGGGTCGCCACCTGGTTGGAGGGCGACCGGGCTATCACGCTTTCGAGTTCCGACAGTTCGGTAACCTTTGCGATTGCGCAGGGCGAAACCGCGCTCGGTACGCTGACGGACCAGGGTGGGGGAATCGCGCTGTTCGAGCCGTTTACCCCTGAAGAGAATATCCCGGAAGTACTGATGCAGCGCATCGTGGCGACTACCAGCAGTGGGGAGAGTGCCGAAGCCGTGGTAGTCATCTTTGCCTACCCCGCCACGCTTACGCTCAAACCCGATTATGTACCCGAAATCGATGCCGCAGTACCCATCCAGTTCGAGCTGGCCGCACAGCGGGTTACCTTGGCGAATGGGCAGTCCCTCAGCCTGCCTGACCCGGCTGTGGCTACCCGGTGGGCGGTGTTCGGGGAAGGCAGCATTAACCAGACTGGGCTGTACATCCCGCCGTCCAAGCGTTCATCCATTGCAGCTGTGGTCATGGCAGAAGTCAACGAAGACGCCAGCGGTTATGCCGTGATCGAACTGGCCGAGAAATCGACGGTTCCGCCGGTCTGGCGCAGCTTGCATCGTTTCGAGTTGGAGGTGCGTGGCACCCCCGAATGCCTGGCCAATGGCATGCAACAGGTGGAAGTGCTGGTCACCATCGAGACCGAAAAGGTGGGCGACCTGGAGATTCGGTTGAGCCTGACCGAGATGTCGACGCTGAAATTCTATGACCTCATCAGCAACGTGCAACTGCCATTTGTGGAGGCGGGTGACGATGGGGTCGTGCCTGGGGACGGTGTTGCGCCTTGGCATGTCAACCTGGTTGAAAACCGGTTCAAGCGCCGGGGAGCCCCGACCGCGCACGGTGAGGTGCAAGGGGAAGGTGCGACCAGGCGCAAGCTGTTCTACTTCCAGAGCACCAAGGCCGGCAGCTCGCAATTCTACGCCACGTTCACCAAGGACGGTGGCGGTGAATGGGACTCGCGCGAAAAGCAGAGCACACTCAAGTTGCAGAGCCACGAGGCCCCCTACTTTCCCAAATCGGACTATACCTTCGAGCGTGAGCGGGTATTCAACAAGCCGCCGCCTCCTGCCGACACCCAGGACGAATTCAGTTTCAGCGACGAAACCATCGACTACTGGACTCTGTCCTGTAAGCACCTGCAGGTTCCGGTGAATTTTTTGACCTGCTCGCTGAATGCGGCATCTGCTGTTCGCTGGGAAAGCGAGCAACTCAAGGAAACCTACTTCAGCTACCTGTCATATGCCTTCAACTCCCCGAGCGAGCCTGCACCGACGCAGTTGACGATCGACGGCCGCCTGTTGGCGATGGCTGGTGAACTGGAGTACGAAGGGCTGAAAACCGACTTTGTCGATAATAAGGTACCTGGCAAAGGCCAGCTGATGATTTGCCTGCATCGCGTACCCGACATGCCGTACTGGCACGACAAGATGGCCAAGGGCAGCCTCCAGAAAATGTACCGTGCCGGGCTGGATAAAGGGCTCGAAGCCCAGCTGTACGATGAAGAGGGCAACCTTCATGAACTGCGGATCGACTTCCTGGGGCGTACCGTGCTGGATAGCCGCAACTATCTGGTACTGAACACAGGCACTATGGGGGATCGGCCATGAGCGATAAAAACTGGTTACATTCCAATGCGTTCAATTTCATGAGTTTCGTGCAGAACAGTGTCGATCCGCGTACCGGGCAGTACACCTTGGGTATCACCTTGCCGGAGTTGGTGGGCAACCAGCTCATGGGCCCCTCACTGCCACTGCGCCTGGGGTTCAACCCGATGAGCAGCCAAGACGCAGGCTTTGGTCATGGCTGGAGTTTGAACCTTACGCAATTCACGCCCGCCAGCAACATGCTCGAACTGCACACCGGGGAGCGTTACAAGATCACCGGGTCTGACATCGGCGATGGCACAGGGCTGGGTATTGACGAGCGCACGCTGGAAAGCTTCCACATGCATGAAGACACGCCGGGCACCCGTTGGCGGGTGGTGCACAAGTCCGGCCTGGTGGAGTTTCTGGAGCTGCGGGGCAGCGGTGACAATGCCGTTGCACTACCGGTGCGCGTCGAGGGCCCGTTAGGGCACTGGATCACCTTGGCGTACAACCACAGTTACAATGGCATACCCTGCCTGACCAGCATTGAAGACGGCGCTGGGCTCAAGCTGTTTGGCTTGTCGTACAGCAGTGGAGAGGTACACCTAGACCTGCACCCAGAATCAGGTAGCCGGGGCCGGCCGCTGGCACGTTATACCCTGGCCCTGAGCACCGAGGGCACACCGGCATTGCGCTTGCCGGTATCGGTGCTGTTGCCCTTTGATCAGGATGATCCGACCGCGAACAAGGGCAGTTGGCGCCTGCAATACCAACATATCGCTTACGAGCGCGACCGCAACCTTGCGGTGTTGCGCAAGGTGGACAATCCGGTAGGCGGCAGCGAGACCATCGAATACGAGTACGGTGACAGGATTGGCCATCGCTTCCCAGGGGATGTGCATCCGGCGTTGCCACGGGTCAAGCGTCATCTCTTCGAGCCTGGTGCCGGGCAGCCCGCCATGTTGACCACGTACGCGTACTCGGACAACAACTTCCTGGGGCGAGGGGCAGCCGGCGTCAGTTGGGTCGACAATGGCCTTGACAACCTCTACAAGTTTACGGGTTCGGACTTCGAGTATCACACGCAGGTCACTCATTACCTGCATGCCGACAAACCGGAGGATGCGCCAGAGCAGGTGGTGAAAACGGTTACTCAGTACTACAACCGTTTTCACCTCAGGACCCGCCAGGTCAACGTGCAGAACGAGCACGTGCACGAAGTGGCGACAAAGTATCACGAGACGCCCGGCTTGCCCTTCAGCCAGCAGGAGAAGTTCTTCCAGATGCCCGACACCGTGACGCGGCGCTGGAAGATTGGCAGCGGCGGAACATGGCCACGGGAAGAAACGGACAAGACACTCTACGACGACTACGGCAACCTGCTCGAAGAAACGCTGGCCAACGGAGTGCGCACCCGGTACGCGTTTTACCCCAAGGAGGGTGCGGGTGCCGACTGCCCGCCGGATCCGCACGACTTTGTGCGCAGCCTGCGCGACACAACCGTGATACCCGGCCCCGGCGATCAGAGGCAACCGGCGGCGCCAATCCGCAGCACTCGCCTTACCTATGGTCGCCTGCCAGCCAAGGTGGGCGCCCATGACAGGGCGGGTTCGCTAGTGGTGAAGAATGAGACCTTGCTGAAACTTGCCAGTGAAAGCGACCCGGTCGGCCAGCCCTATAGTGCGACGGATTACACGTATTACGGGGCGCACCGTGCTGCTATGGAATACGGCCGCACCCGATCTCAGGTCACCACACTCGGCAACAAATCGACCAGGGTTTCTTACGTCTATGAGATGTCGGACGCGATCGGTGCCAGTGTGTTGCAAACGGTGCAGACACGTACTGGTTTTGACCACGATACGGCGCAGGAATACGGTAACCCGCATCATGCTGAAAAGGTGATTACCCTGCGTCAGGATGTGTTGATTAACCAGCCGCTGCTCAACCGTGACGACAATGAGGTAGAGATTGAATACCGCTACGATGCGCTACGTCGGGTGATCGAGGAGATTGTTTCGCCCAACGACGCCGAGTTCAGGGCTTCGCGCCTTTATACTTACAGCCTGGTTACCTTGGCCGGCCAGCAAGCTGAGCAGACCAGCAAGGATGTCAAAGGCGTGATCACCCGTACCTGGGTAGATGGCTTGAACCGCGCCGTGACGCAGGAACGCCAGGATGCGGACAACCCCGATGGATTGCGTGCCGAGGCATTCCGTACCAGTTACAAGATGACCCATGACGGCTTCGGCAACCTTGTCGAGGAAACCGAGTACGACTGGCTGGACTATGAACCCGACAAGGTCGATACCCGGGCCGCGCAGCAGGTTGGCAAGCCGGTGAAAGTGACAGCGGCGGAAACCGCCTACACCACGCGCTACCTGTATGATGATTGGGGCCAGCAGTATTGTCAGATCGGCCCGGACAACGTCAGGCATTTCGAGCAGACCGACCCGCAGGGCAGTGAGCAGTGGAAGGACGGCCCCGTGCAAACCAGCTGGCGCGAATCAGAGGATGGCGAGTTGCGTGACGCCAGCACGGGTGAGCTGCTGGACCCTGACGGAGTGGGCCTGGGCCGAACCGGCAAGACTGTCAGCTGGCTCAACCTGTTCGAAACGCCCGTAAGGGTGGAGCGCTTCACGCTCGATGGGCCGGGCCAACCCGCCGCATCCTACAGTGTGCAGCAAAACCACTACGATGGCCTGGGGCGCCTGACGCAAGAGATAGACCCTCGCAAGGCCGAAAAACACTTTGCCTACGACCTGTTTGACCGGCTGGAGGACGAAACCCTTGCAGACGGGAGCATCGTGCACCGCGACTATGCCTCGCACAGCGGTGAAGACTTGCCAGTGCTCATCAGGGTAGGCAGCAAGGTGCTCGGTGAACAAGTGTTCGATGGCCTGGGCCGCATGGTCGTGTCGATTACCGGTGGGCGCAAGCGACAGATGTTCTACCTGCCGGGTCAGCGCCAGCCGAACAGGGTGATTACGCCTGCCGGTGAGACCATTCATTATGAGTACAACCCTCAATTGAGCGAGGAGCCTGTCACTCGCAAGGTTGCCGATACGAGGTCCCAGGCTGCTGCGCAGAATTTTGAGGCCAGCTATGTATACGACACCAAGAATGCGCGCCTCAGCTCTGCCGTGGAGGAAGGCGAACTGATCGAGCGCACTTACTTCAGCACCGGAGCGCTCAAGTCGGAAGTGCGTAACGATTTCGTCATGCATTACCAGGCCAGCCTGCGTGAACGTGCTCTGACTTACACCGATGTGCTCGGCCAGGTTCAGCGCTATGCCTACAACGCTGCGGGCCAGCTGGAGATGACGACGTTAGGGGAGTTAACGGCCTGTTTCACCTATGACACCCTTGGCCGACAGCTCAAGATTGATACGCGTGAAGGGCAGCAGTTCCTGACAACGGAGCTGCGCTACGACGCGTTTGATCGGGAAGTGTTGCGCACGTTCACGATGAATACCGCAGGGCAGAGCCTGGCGCAGGAATATGATGTACGGGATGCGTTGACTTCGCGAACGTTGCAGGAGGGTGAGCGTTTCCTGCGTAAGGAAACCTATGAATACGATGACCGCGGGCGGTTGGAAGCCTATACCAGCGACGGTGAACTTTCACCGGTTGATCACTTTGGCAAAGTGATCAATGAGCAGTATTTCCGCTTCGACGACATCGATAATATAACCCGGGTTTTAACGGTGTTCCCCGGTGGCAGCAACACGGCGAGATATACGTTCGATAATACCCAGGATCCGGCGCAGTTAACCGGTATCGACAATGATCACCCTGATTACGCGAGTGGTAATGTGACGCTTGAGTATGACGACAACGGGTGCTTGATCAAGGATGAGGCAGGGCGTGAGTTGGCTTATGACGGATTGAACCGTTTGATCAATGTAACAGTGCCTGCAAGCGGCGAGGCGCCCGAGCAAACATGCCGCTACGGCTATGACCCTGTGGACCGTTTGGCCAGTCAAGAAAGTTAAAAGCGGGTGATAAGAAATGAATGAAATGGCCCGTGCTTGCACGGGCCTTTTTATTATCTGTCAAGTCCAGGTTGCTGTCGAATACCTGATAAAAATGCCAGTTGTGATGCGGCGTGATCGAGTACAGGCTTTAACCAGGACCGAGGCTCCGGAATGCTGAGTGTGATCAGGTGCCTGAGTTGCAGAACTGTGCCTTTTGCCGATTAACGGGAGATCTCGCAATGAGTGATTCATCTGGTAAACGACCTGCAGTGAAAAAGAGTCAGCCGAAACTTCGCCCTATTCGTATTCATCATGCTGAGCCACAAGCGTTAGAGGCTCCAAGCGTAGACGCAGCAATTATTGCAGACCCTGCCGATAATACGGTCAAGGTCGAATACCTGGAAGATGATCAAAACGTATTCCAGATTACCATTCCTGCCTGGAATCTGGCGCCCCCCGAAAGCGGGCGGTACGACACGTTGGCGGTTCGACATGTGCAAAGTGGCACGCAGGTCTTGGAGAATGATTTCAATCGTGACGATACCGATAAATTTCCACTCGCAATCGAATTCAAACGTGCGCAGTTGGAGGCGTGGTCGGATGGTCTAAATAGTTTTGACTACAAGGTGTTTTTTTTCAACGGTGCCGAGGAAGAATCGGGCCCCCTTGACGTCAGGTTTGACCGCAAACCACCCTACGATAAAGCGTACCCTGCTGCGTTCCCGGCGATCGCCGATATTACTGACACTAATATCGCTACCGTAAATCTTTCATTACCCGATTATCCAGACCGGGCCGACGGCGACAAGGTGTTCTGGTTCTGGCTCAACGAAGTACCGGCTGAAGGTGACGACGTCGCCCCTGATGGCTTTGCCGACGTGGGTAACTTGCCGCAGGATATCCCCGTGCCTGCCGACATCATCAAAGCGAGGGGGGACGGCGGTGTATACGCGCTCTACGTCCTGACGGACAAGGCGGGTAATATCAGCCGGATTTCGGCCGCACGGGAGGTGGGGGTGGCCATAGGCCCACTGCCTGGCAACTTCAAAGCCCCTGTAGTGACTGCTGCTGATGATGGCGTGATCAACCAGCAGGATGTATTCGACGGTGTCGTCGTGCAAGTGCTGGCCTTCGATAACGCCAAGCCTACTGACCAGGTGCGGGTAATTTGGGGCAGCGATGCGTCCGAGTGGCGCGAGGTGGGTAGCCTCAACGCATTTCCGATGGACTTTCGGATGACACCGAAAGTTGTCTGGGACAGCTACGGTGCCAGCAGCACGGGTGAGGTTGCCGTGACGGTGGCTTACGAAGTGCGCAGGGGTACCGTGCCGCAAGGGGGGCGGGACATCGAGGTCAAGGTCAATCTCGAGCGAATAGGCCCAGTTGACCCTGAACCTGATCCGGAATGGCCTAACCCGGTAAACCCACGGCTGCCGCTTCCTGCTGTTTACGGCAAGGTGTCCGATACCGAGAACACATTACTGCCTGCTGATGAGTTTCAAGATGCGGGCTTGATTCTGCTTGTTGATAATTCGTTGAAGGAGAAAGACGTACTCACGTTTTACTGGGACGACGCCCATCTCGACACGTTGGACTATCCATTGAAAAGCGATGATATCGGTGAAGAACTGGAGTTCGAGGTGCCATGGGCGGCCATCGCAGCGAGGGGCAACGATATCGTTCCGGTCCACTACACGGTCACGCGGCCGGGCAACCCGAATGGCGTAGGGTCAGATACCACCAATGTGGACGTGACGGCCATCGACATCCATCCGGAGAAACCAAAGTTCCTGGGCGGCAATATCGGTAACCCTGTCGGCTGGCTGACCTGCGGTGCGCTTTACGATAAGGATAATCCTGACCCGCTTGACCCTGCAATCCGTGTTCAGGTGCCGGACCTGGCACAGTACGGGCTCAAGGCAGGTGACACGGTGACTTTGAAATGGACAGCTGTTCAAGGGTTTGCTGGTGAAACAGTGATACCTGGCGTGGACTTGGAAGACCCTATCGAACTCACAGCGACCAACATCAATGGTTTCGTTTGGCGTGTCCAGCCATATGAAGACCATATTCTGCCCATTTATGACTTTGCGCCTCCTGATCACGATGGGCGAGGAAGGGTGCACTATGAATTTGAGTTGGCTGGGCGTTCTTATGTATCGGACATCGAGGAACAGGTGGTTTCCATGCATGGTCCTTCAGGCTCTTGCCCATTGATACCCTGAGCATGTGAGGAGGGGCCGCCCACTCAGCATTTGTCGGCTTTTCCTACATATTATGGCGGCTTTTCTTTGTAGGGTTGTAAGTCATCGACGTATATGTCGCTTCGCATTTCTTACAGGCGAGCCTTTCTTATGAAGTCTATTCACTGTTTCGGTTTGAATGTGGTAACCCGCAGCCTCAGAGCATCCTTGCTGCTGCTCTGGACGGCTCCGGTTTGGGCGCAAACCATTGTCGATGGCGAGTTGAACATTGATGCTTCGACCGCGCCTGACAGTTATCAGGTCAATGCGGGGGGGCAACTGAATGCCACTGGCGCCACCACCCAGCGCATCAGGGCAAACGCAGGCAGTGGGTTGAACTTGCAGGGCACCACGGTTGATGGCGGAGCATCGGAGGGCGTGACGCTCGTTTCGGCGAACGGGACTATCAGCGGCAATAGTTCCATACGTGCCGACCTGTTCGGTTTGCGCCTTGGTCGCCAAGGCAGTGTGGGCTCGACGGTGACGGTCAGTGACAGCAGTATCGAGGGGGGGCGCGGGGGCGCGTCGCTGAGTGCTGGCTCTGCACTGGTGCTGGAAAACAGCACGCTGGTCAGCAATGGCAACTTGGCAGCGGCGGAATTGTTCGGCGACGCCAGCCTGACTGCCAAGGGCAGTATCATCCGCGGTGCACGCATCGGTCTGGAGATTCTGGCCGACCCAGGTTTTGCCGATGCGGCCGAGGTAAGCCTGGTCGGGACGCATATCGAAGGTCTGGACGGTTCGGCAATCGTCGTGGGCGATGCTTTCCTGGGGCCAGCGAGCGCCAATATCCTGGTCGGCGCGGGGTCGACCCTCAAGGGCAGTAATGGCACTCTGCTGGAGGTGCTGGGCGATTCCGCGGCAAGCCTGAGTGTCGACAACGCCCAGCTGGTAGGTGACATTCGTGCCGAAGCAGGCTCGACCGCGAACGTGAGCCTGGATAACCATGCCAGTCTTACCGGTCGCCTGGAAAATGTGGCCAGCCTGACGCTCGCCAACCAAGGCCGCTGGACCATGGTCGAGGACAGTCAGGTCGGCAAGCTGCAGATGAACGGCGGTGAGGTGCACTTTGGCGAAGCCAATCAATACCAACGCTTGAGCCTGGGCGAATTGTCGGGGAGCGGCACGTTCATCATGGACGCCGATTTCGCCACCGGGCAGACCGATTTTCTTGAAGTGACCGGGAATGCCAGTGGCAACCATAGCCTGCTGGTCGGTAGCAGCGGTGCCGAGCCGACCGCGCCGAATTCGTTGCACCTGGTTCACGTCGAGAGTGGCGATGCTTCGTTTTCGTTGCTCAACGGGCCAGTCGACCTTGGCACGTTTTCCTATGCCTTGGCGCAGCGCGGCAACGATTGGTTCCTCGACGGCTCCAGCAAGGTCATCAGCCCTGGCACCGCATCGGTACTGGCGCTGTTCAACACTGCACCGACGGTCTGGTACGGTGAGTTGACCACCTTGCGTGGGCGCATGGGCGAATTGCGCCTGGACGAGCGCAAGGCCGGGGCTTGGGCCAGAGCCTACGGCAACCAGTACAACGTCAGCGACCAGGCAGGTTACAAGCAGACGCAACAAGGGTTTTCCCTGGGGGCCGACACGCCGTTGCCTTGGGGGGATGGGCAGTGGCTGGCCGGTGTCATGGCCGGGCACAGTTCGTCCGACCTCAACCTGACCCGGGGCGGTTCTGCCGAAGTCAAAAGCTATTACCTCGGCCTGTATGCCACTTGGCTGGATGCAAGCAGTGGCTACTACTTCGATAGCGTGGTCAAACTCAACCGCTTCGACAACGATTCGAAGGTAACGTTGAGCGATGGCGAGCGTGCCAAGGGCAGCTATGACAACCTGGGCGTCGGTGGGTCTGTAGAGTTTGGCCGCCATATCGCCTTGGGTGATGGTTACTTCGTCGAGCCTTATACCCAGTGGTCGGCAGTGAACATCGCGGGCAAGGATTACCACCTGGACAACGGTCTCAAGGCACAGGGCGATGATACCCGGTCGCTGTTGGGCAAGGCCGGTGCCACGCTGGGGCGCACCTTCGACCTGGGGGAGGGGCGTTTTGCTCAGCCCTATGTGCGCGCCGCGTATGCGCATGAGTTCGTGAGCAATAACCAGGTCAAGGTCAATGACCACCGTTTCGACAATGACCTGGCCGGTTCGCGAGGTGAACTGGGGGTCGGGATTGCGGTGGCGCTGGACGAGCGCCTGCAGATGCATGCTGATTTCGATTACAGCAACGGTGAGCAAATCGAGCAGCCGTGGGGTGCAAATATCGGTGTGAGTTATCGCTGGTAATGTTGGGCAAGGGCGAGCGAAAGGTCGCCCTTGCCGTTTTCGGTCCTGGAGGAAGGCATCATGCCAATGGATTCGATACGCAATTACGATGTCCTAGACCCTCCGTCGGCACCGGCGGCGCTGGACGACATCACAGATGGCACGCCGGGATTGTTACCAGTTGCAGACCTCAGCAGGCCCTTGCGTATCGAGGTACCGCAGTGGCCGGTTTCCAGCCCTAGCCCGGATAGGCCGGAAACACTCTTCCTGTACTGGGATGGCGAATTCGTTGATGAAAAGACCTGGTATGCGGCCATCGATCCCGATGAGCTGTTTATCGATGTGCCGGTCGACTCATTGCTTAAAGAGGGCGAATTCAAGGTTACTTACCGCGTTCTGGGCTATAACGGCGTGGAAACCGGCTCCAAGCCCCTGACCTTGACCATCGACCGCACCGCTCCCGTTCTGGGCGGTGACAGGGGGCGCTTGGAGTTTCCAGACCTGGGCTCGCAGCCCTTGACTGACAAATTTCTCAAGGACCATGGCGAAGTGTTGCGCGGGGAGGTACCGGACTACCACGTATTCATGCCGGGCGATACGATCGTGTACTACTGGGATGATGAGCCACTGGACAACACCTTGGTAGGCGAGCTCACCTTGACCAGCGCGAATGCCGGCAAGCCCGTGATCATCGAATATGACGGCAAGATGATCCGGGACCGTGGTGATGGTGGCCGCTATGCGCAGTATCTGGTGCGTGATCGTGCAGGAAACGAAAGCCAGACGGCGGTGCCCAAGGCCGTTACTGTCGATGCCAAGCCGGTGCCACGGGTACTTCCCTGGCCAGTGGTGCCGCTGGCGACTGGCAGTCAGGAGCTGGTGACCCTGATGCTGCTCGACATTCATGAGCCTCTGGAAATACGTGTACCTGAAACGGCGGTCATCCATCCGGGCGAGCCGTTCATGGTGGAGTGGGCGCCTGGGCTGTTTGGTGAGCAGTTGTTGCCGGGTGTGGAGGGTGTGCGCAGCTACCGCGTTGCCGAGCGCAATGTAGTTGCCCTGAGTGGCAAGACAGTCCCGCTGCGTTACGCGGTAGACGGGAGCGACGGCCCATGGTGGTCGGATGTCAGGCGGGTCAAGATAGAGCCGCTTCCAATCTCCAGCATGCCTATTCCACAGCTATCGGGTGCGACAGGTACGACATTCAGCTTGAAGCAGCAGACGCAGGATCCAGCAATCACGCTGGCGCCCTGGAAGCTGATCAGTGAGGATCAGTGGGTCCGTATCGAGGTTCGCGGAGTCTCCAGCGAAGGCCCCAGTAATCTGTCGGTCATGCACAATCATGTGGTCACTGAGGGTGAATTGGTGTCCGGGATCGGTGCAACAGGTGATGTAAAGGTGCCGCTTACATTCCTGAGCGGTTTGTCGCTGGGGCTAACCTTCCATGTCGAGGTGAAGGTCAGTTTCGACGCCGGCCGTACCTGGCCGGCGTTGCCGAATTTCGAATCGTTGGAGCTCACCTTGGTGGCTTGAGTGTCAGGGGCTGCTGCATGACGGGGGTAGAGGCGCCATAGTCGTTGAGGGTATTGAAGGTCACTTGTAGCCCCTGCACCTTGCGCACGTGCGTCAGTCGGTAGAACTGTTGGGCGAACGGAGGTGCCATGGCCATGGCGCTGGGTTTTTCCGATTCCCCGGCACCACTGACTTCCAGTTGGTCGAACGTGAAGTGAAAGGGCGTCGGGTTGTCGACCACCAGATACAGGCTGCCATCGCGCTGCTGCAGGAACCAGTTCAGATGCTTGACGTTATCCTGCGGCAAGCCCTTGAGTTGGCTGGGCCGATAGAACAGCTTGATGCGTGTGCGCATGGCGATGTTCAGGTGGTTCTGGCCAGACGTTTCTTGCTGCGGGATTTCCTGGACATTGAAAAAGAACAGCGACTCACGGTCTTGCGGCAGGTCGTTGGGCAGCCGGTTGATCTGCACAAGCTGGTCTTTGCCAGGGGCCAGGCGGAACAGTACGGGGGTGGGGACCAAAGGTACGGCCGTGAGTGTATCGTCTGCCTGGGTATTGACCCACGTCTGCACGGCGAAAAGCCTGTTGGTCGGGTTGGCGACCACCACCGATGAACTGCGAGCGTCGCTGGCGTGAATTACCCGGGTGGCGTTGATGGTCAGCGCGGCTTCGGCAGCTGGCAGTGAAAGGGCCAGGCACAAAGGGAGCAGGGTGCGTCGAAGGCGTTGGTATCCGGAGTTAGACATGATCTGTACAGGGCGTTGTGGACGAGGGGCCGCGCCGTGTTACGCGCGGCCTGAGGGCTATTTCAGGTTGAACACGAAAGGAACCGTGGCGTTAACTGGCCCGGCGCTGACAGTGGCTGCGGTCGTGCGCAGGTTGGCGTAGAACACCATCGTGCTTTCGCCAGTGACGTTCAGGTCATAGCCCTTGGATTCGGCCCCCCAAGGGATGACGGTTCCGGTGTTGTCCTTGATTGCCAGCGCTACGCCAGCGGCGCTGCCAGCGTGCAGTGCATGCAGAGTATCGCCCGCGCCTGCCGGGCCATCTACACCAGAGAAGGACACGACACCTTTCTTGCCCGTCGGGTCGCAACCGGTGCCGGCCGTGATGCTAAGGCCAAAGCGCAGAGGGGCCGACTCGTTGCCAATAGCCCCCGTGAGCTGAGAAGCATCCCCCTCCGGCAACACGATCGGGTTCAGTATCGCACCGTTGTTAGGGTCGACAATCTCGATGGAGCAGGTGTTGCCGTTGACTTTGCCGGTGAAGAGGATGGTACCGGTATCCGGCAACGCATGGGCGGTACTGGCGGCCGCGGCCAGGCCGAGGGCGATCAAGGTTTTTTTCATTGGAAATACCCGTGGGTCAGTTGAAGGCCGCGATCATCGTTGTGGATGATGGGCGCATTTTCAGTCCTGAACAGCGTTGCTCAGCTGTCGCAGTAACGCGTGCAGGTTATGCACGGCGGCACTGAGCGTCTGTAAGGCGAATCAACTTGAAAGCGGGGGATTGCGACGGGTTACAGCGTCAAGTCGCGCCTGAAGTCAGGCGCGACCGTCGAGGAGGTCAGTGGTTGGCAGAGTCGTTTGGCAACGAGAGCAGTTGCTTCTCCTGATGCCAGTCGAAAGGCTCGTCGTTTTGATCCGCCTCGTAGCGGCGCTCTTCGAGGCGTTGGTACAGGTCGAGTTCCTCGTCAGGCATGTAATGCAGGCAGTCTCCACCGAAGAACCACAGCAGGTCGCGCGGCACCAGGTGGGCGATTTGCGGGTAGCGCTGAATCACCTGGCAGATCAGGTCCTGGCCCAGGTATTGGCTTTCCAGCGGGTTTTGCGGCAGCAGGGTGAGCAGTTCGTCGAAGCGTTCGAGGAACAGGGCGTGGCTTTCCTCTGGAACCTGTTCAGCTTCCCCCAGCGCCACCAGGATGGTACGCAGGTGGTTGAGCAGTTGCAGGTGATATTCCAGGTGTGGGTTGGCCATGGGGTGGTCCTCGGGGTGGTCGAAACGGGGGCGGAGTATACGCGGGTTACGGAGGGGGCCGCAAAACGGCCCCTTGCTCAGCGTACCTTGCCTGGTGCGGGCAGCAACTGCGCTTTGTCGAAGGCATCCACATCGATCACTGCCCGGCGGGCGTGCTCTGCCTCGTGCAACTGCTGCCCGTCACCAGGCTGCAGCGCACCGCTTTGCACTGCCGCATCGATTATCGATTGCCCGGGTGCAGGCCGAACCCTGCCCTCCTTGATAGCCTGGTGTAGCGCCTTGTGCAACGGGGCTGCTTCATCCAGCAAGTCGGCGGCCCGCTGCAGTGCCGCGACTGGGTCGCCATCGGCCTGAGGGCGGAAGCAGCCTGCAAGCAGTTCCTCCAGGGCCGGATCGCCCTTGCTGCGGCCAATAAGCGCTGCTACCTCCGCATCGAGTTCATCGTTTGGTCCGGTGTGGCGACGACCGAAGGGGAATACCAGCACGCGCAGTACGCAACCGACAAAGCGGTTGGGGAAGTTGTCGACCAGCCGGTCCAGGGCCTTTTCCGCCTGGCCCAGGCTTTCTTCCATGGCCCAGCGCAGCAGAGGCTGCATGTGCTCGGGTGAGCCCAGGTCGTGGTAGCGCTTGAGCGCGGCGCTGGCCAGGTACAGATAGCTGAGCACGTCGCCCAGGCGTGCGCTCAGGCGTTCGCGGCGCTTGAGCGCGCCACCCAGCAGCATCATCGACAGGTCGGCCAACAGGGCGAAGGCGGCCGCCTGTCGATTGAGGGCACGGAAGTAACCTTGACTCAAGGCATCACCGGGCACCGGCTCGAAGCGTCCAAGGCCCAGGTTGAACACCAGCGTGGTGGCCGCGTTTCCGGCGGCGAACATGATGTGCTTCATCAGCAGGTCGTCGAATTCCTTCAGTGCCTGCTCCCGGTCATCACGGCCTGCCAAAGCCATTTCTTTAAGCACGAACGGATGGCAGCGGATGGCACCCTGGCCGAAGATCATCAAGTTGCGCGAGAGAATGTTCGCGCCCTCGACCGTGATGAAGATCGGCGCCCCTTGCCAGTTGCGCCCCAGGTAGTTGTTCGGCCCCATGATAATGGCCTTGCCGCCGTGCACGTCCATGGCGTGCTGGATGCATTCGCGGCCACGCTCGGTCAGGTGGTACTTGAGAATCGCCGACAATACCGAAGGCTTTTCGCCCAAGTCCACAGCCTTGGCCGTCAGCAGGCGGGCGCTGTCCATCAGCCAGGCGTTGCCGCCGATGCGTGCCAGCGATTCCTGTATGCCTTCGAACGCGGCCAGCGGCACGTTGAACTGCTCGCGGATGTTGGCGTACTGGCCAGTGACCAGGCTGGTGTACTTGGCAGCACCCGTGCCCACGGCGGGCAGTGAGATGGAACGGCCAACAGACAGGCAGTTCATCAGCATCATCCAGCCCTTGCCGAGCATGGCCTGGCCGCCGATCAGGAAGCTCAGCGGCACGAACACATCCTTGCCGCTGTTGGGGCCGTTCATGAACGCGGCGCCCAGCGGCAAGTGGCGTTTGCCGATCTCGACACCGGCTGTGTCGGTGGGGATCAGTGCCAGGCTGATGCCGAGTTCTTCCTCCTCACCCAGCAGATGGTCCGGGTCATAGGCCTTGAACGCCAGCCCCAACAGGGTGGCGACTGGCCCAAGGGTGATGTAGCGCTTTTCCCAGTTCAGGCGCAGGCCCAGCACTTCTTCGCCGTCCCACTGACCTTTGCAGATGATACCGGTGTCGGGCATGGCGCCTGCGTCGGAGCCAGCCAGCGGGCCCGTGAGGGCAAAGCAGGGTATTTCGTCGCCGCGTGCCAGCCGTGGCAAGTAGTGGTTGCGCTGTTCGTCAGTACCGTAGTGCAGCAGCAGTTCGGCCGGGCCAAGGGAGTTGGGCACCATCACCGTGGAGGCCAGGTCGCCGCTGCGGGTAGCCAGCTTCATCGCTACCTGGGAGTGGGCGTAGGCAGAGAAACCTTTGCCGCCGTATTCCTTGGGGATGATCAGGGCGAAGAAGCCATGCTGCCTGATGTGATCCCAGGCTTCGGGCGGCAGGTCCAGGTCCTGGCCGATCTGCCAGTCGCTGACCATGGCGCACAGGTCTTCAGTGGGGCCGTCGATGAAGGCCTGTTCTTCCTCGGTCAGCTTCGGTGCCGGGTAGGCCAGCAAGGTGCGCCAGTCGGGGCGGCCGCTGAACAGTTCGCCGTCCCACCACACCGTACCGGCGTCGATTGCCTCGCGCTCGGTTTGCGACATGGGCGGCAGGGTACGCTGGAACCAGCTGAATACCGGGCCGGTGAACACTTTGCGGCGCCAGTCCGGCAGCGCCACCAGGGCGATCTTGAGCGCCAGTACGATCCAGATCAGGGCCAATAGCCAGCCGGGCGCACTGCTGAAAATGCCCATCAGCAGCACATAGGCCGCCATGATGCCCAGTATTTGCAAAGGCGCGAGGCGCCGGTGCGTGAGGTACGCCGCGCCGATTACCAGCACCACCAACCACAACAGCAACATAATCGGTCCTCCTTGGAACCAGGGGGGCTTTAGCCGTCCCAGACAGCTTAGACGCAACGCTGTGAACGGCAGGTTCAGAACAGTGACAGGGTGTGGCTGCCGGAGTTTCAGTTCTTTGTTTGCCTGTGCCGGCCTCTTCGCGGGCACGCCCGCCCCCACAGGATCATCACAATCTTCAAGCCAACGGTATTCCTGTGGGAGCGGGCTTGCCCGCGAAAGGGCCGGTACAGGCGGCGAATGTCTGGAGTAGACTGCACCACCTCCGCATTCATTAAGGACGTTGCCATGCTGAAGATCTGGGGCCGCAAGAACTCGAGCAATGTGCGCAAGGCGCTGTGGATCGCCCACGAGCTGGGTCTGGACTTCGAATCCATCGACGCCGGCGGCGCCTTCGGCGTGGTCAACGAGCCGCACTACCGTGCCCGCAACCCCAACGGCCTGGTGCCCATGCTGGAAGATGGCGACCTGACCCTGTGGGAGTCCAACACCATCGTCCGCTACCTGTGCGCCGAATACGGCGCCGAGCAGGGCTGGTACCTGGAAGACCCGCGTCAACGCGCCCTGGCCGACAAGTGGATGGACTGGACCACCTCATCCTTTGCCGCACCGTTCCGCCCGTTGTTCTGGGGCCTGCTGCGCACCCCGGAAGACCAGCGCGACTGGGTGGCGATCAACGCCGCGCACAAGCAATGCGCCCAGTTGCTGGCCATCGCCGACGAAACCCTGGCCAAACAGCCTTACCTGTCCGGTGACCAGATCGGCATGGGCGACATCCCACTGGGCAGCTTCATCTATGCCTGGTTCGAAATGCCCATCGAGCGCCCGGCCATGTACCACCTGGAAGCCTGGTATGAGCGCCTGAAACAGCGCCCGGCCTATCAGGCCGCGGTGATGACCGCGCTCACCTGACCCTGCTTCGATAGTCATTATCAATAGATGTGACTGTACTTGTGCGGCCTGGCCTTGCACCATGGCCGCACTCACTGCGCCAGTGACTTTACCTGGCGTGTCCTGCACCTTTTTCTTCGGTAAGTGACCCGCTATGAGTTCCGCCCTGTCCATCCGACAGCTCACCAAGACCTACGGCAACGGCTTTCAGGCCCTCAAAGGCATCGACCTCGATGTTGCCGAAGGCGACTTCTTCGCCTTGCTCGGCCCTAACGGTGCCGGCAAGTCCACCACCATCGGCATCCTGTCCACCCTGGTGAACAAAACCAGCGGCACGGTCAATGTGTTCGGCCATGACCTGGACCGCGAGCCCTCGGCGCTCAAGCGCTGCCTGGGCGTGGTGCCGCAGGAATTCAATTTCAACCAGTTCGAGAAAACCTTCGACATCGTTGTGACCCAGGCCGGCTACTACGGTATCCCGCCCAAGGTGGCCAAGGAACGCGCCGAACAGTACCTGACCCAGCTGGGCCTGTGGGACAAGCGGGATGTGCAGTCGCGTTCGCTGTCGGGTGGCATGAAGCGCCGCTTGATGATCGCACGCGCGCTGATCCACGAGCCGCGCCTGCTGATCCTCGACGAGCCGACTGCAGGTGTGGACATCGAACTGCGCCGCTCGATGTGGAGCTTCCTCACCGAGCTGAACCAGAAGGGCATCACCATCATCCTCACCACCCACTACCTGGAAGAGGCTGAGCAGCTGTGCCGTAACATCGGCATCATCGACCACGGCACCATCGTCGAGAACACCAGCATGCGCCAGTTGCTGGGCAAGCTGCATGTCGAAACCTTCGTGCTCGACCTCAAGCAGGACCTGGCCAGCGCGCCGGTGCTGCAAGGTTACCCGTGCAGGCTGCTGACCCCGCACACCCTTGAGGTGCAAGTGGAAAAGGACATTGGCATCACCGCACTGTTCGGCCAGCTGGCGCTGCAGAACATCGAGGTGCAAAGCCTGCGCAACAAAACCAACCGGCTTGAGGAGCTGTTCGTGTCCCTGGTGGAAAAAAACCTGTCGAAGGTGGCCGTATGAGTGTGGAACTGCGCACCAACTGGGTCGCCCTGAACACCATCGTCTACCGCGAAGTGCGGCGGTTCTTGCGCATCTGGCCGCAAACCTTGCTGCCGCCAGCCATCACCATGGTGCTGTACTTCGTCATCTTCGGTAACCTGATCGGTCGGCAGATCGGCGACATGGGCGGCTTTACCTACATGCAGTACATCGTGCCGGGGCTGATCATGATGTCGGTGATCACCAACTCCTACGGCAACGTGGTGTCGAGCTTCTTCGGCAGCAAGTTCCAGCGCTCGATCGAAGAACTGATGGTGTCGCCGGTATCGCCGCACACCATCCTCGTGGGCTACGTGCTGGGTGGCGTGCTGCGCGGGCTGGCGGTGGGGGTGATCGTGACCATCCTGTCGATGTTCTTCACCGACCTGCAGGTGCATCACCTGGGCGTGACCGTGGTTGTGGTGCTGCTGACGGCCACCATCTTCTCGCTGCTGGGCTTCGTCAACGCGGTGTTTGCGCGCAACTTCGACGATATTTCGATCATCCCCACCTTCGTGCTGACGCCGCTGACCTATCTGGGTGGAGTGTTCTACTCGATCAACCTGCTGCCGCCGTTCTGGCAGACCGTGTCGCTGGCCAACCCGGTGCTGCACATGGTCAACTCGTTCCGCTACGGCATCCTAGGGGTGTCGGATATCAGCATTGGCACGGCGATCACCTTCATGCTGGTCGCCACCGCGGTGCTCTATGGGGTGTGCGTTCGCTTGCTGGTCAGCGGCCGCGGCATGCGGGCCTGAGGCCTTGCACCGGCATTGGCGACGGCGCCACTGCCGGCCCACCCACCAGCGCCAGTACAGCATGGTGGCGAAGTAGCCGGCGATGCCCAGCACCACACCGCACACCACCGAGCCGAGCAGGAAGGGTTGCCACAGCGTCGACAGCTGGTCGGTGATCCACTGGAAGGTCAGCTCGTCGGGCAGGGTGCGCGGCGGCACCTGCATCAGCCAGGCGCCGGTCATGTAGGTGACGAAGAACACCGGCGGCATGGTCAGCGGGTTGGTCAGCCACACCAGGCTGACGGCGATCGGCAGGTTGCCGCGCACCGGAATGGCCAGCGCGGCGGCCAGCAGCATTTGCGCCGGCATCGGGATCAACGCCGCAAACAGGCCCACACCCATGGCCCGTGCCACTGAATGGCGGTTCAGGTGCCAAAGGTTCGGGTCATGCAGCAGCTTGCCGAAAAAGCGTAAGGACTTGTGTTCCCGAATGCTGGTCGGGTCCGGCATGTAGCGTTTGAAAAGTCGGCGCGGCATGTAGGCTCCCGGAGCGTTGATCCGGGCAGTATGCCCTGATTCGGATTCAGCCTCGTTTAGAGTTTGTGACAATTGTTGAGCAAGGGTTGCCGGCAATTGGGCTATGCCTCAGAGGGTGATTTGCCTTCTGGAGCTCTACCTCATGCGCACAGGGATGTTTGCGCTCGCGCTCGGGCTGTTGTGCCTGGGCTTTCTCCCCGTATTGCCATCGGTCGGATGGTTGATCGCGCTGGCTGCCTGCGCTGTCGCCAGTCTGTTCACCCGCGTGTGGCCGTTGGGCTGTTTTCTGCTGGGTTTGTGTTGGGCTTGCGGGTCTGCTCAGCTGGCCCTTGATGATCGCCTGGCTGCTGGCCTGGATGGCCGCACCTTGTGGCTGGAAGGGCGGGTGGTCGGCTTGCCGGCCCGAACGGCACAAGGCGTGCGCTTCGAGCTGGACGCGGCACGCTCGCGGCGGGCCGAGCTGCCGCAGCGCCTGCAGCTGAGCTGGTTCGGTGGGCCGCCTCTGCGGGCGGGCGAGCAGTGGCGGCTGGCCGTGACCTTGCAGCGCCCGGCCGGGCTGTTGAACCCGCATGGGCCGGACCGCGAGGCGCAACTGCTGGCGCGGCGGGTGGGTGCCACGGGCACGGTCAAGGCGGGGCAGTTGCTGGCGCCAGTAACCGGTGGTTGGCGCGATGCGCTGCGTCAGCGCTTGCTCGCCGTCGAGGCCAATGGCCGAACGGCGGCGTTGGTGGCGCTGGTGCTGGGTGATGGGGCGGGCCTGGCCCGGGAGGACTGGCAGACGTTGCAGGCCACCGGCACGGTGCACCTGCTGGTGATTTCTGGCCAGCACATCGGCCTGGTCGCCGGTTTGCTGTATGGCCTGGTTGCCGGGCTGGCGCGCTGGGGTTGGTGGCCTGCACGGCTGCCCTGGTTGCCCTGGGCGTGTGGCTTGGCTATGACCGCAGCACTGGCCTACGGTTGGCTGGCCGGTGCGGGCGTGCCGGTGCAGCGTGCCTGCCTAATGCTGGCCGTGGTGCTGCTCTGGCGTCTGCGTTTTCGTCACCTTGGCGCACAGTTGCCGCTGTTGCTGGCGCTGGTCGTGGTGTTGCTGGTCGAACCGCTGGCGGCGCTGTTGCCGGGGTTCTGGCTGTCGTTTACCGCAGTCGCCACGCTTCTCTATTGCTTCAGTGCCCGGCTAGGGGGCTGGCGGCCCTGGCAAGCCTGGACGCGGGCGCAATGGGTCATCGCCATCGGTTTGCTGCCAGCGTTGTTGGCGACTGGCCTGCCGGTGAGCTTGAGTGCGCCGTTGGCCAATCTGGTAGCGGTGCCGTGGATCAGCCTGGCGGTGTTGCCGTTGGCGCTGCTGGGCACGGTGCTGCTGCCATTGCCCGGGGTAGGGGAGGCGTTGTTATGGCTGGCGGGCGGGCTGCTGGACCTGTTGTTCCGAGGGTTGGCGTTGGTGGCGCAACAGCGCCCGGCCTGGATGCCGTCAGCATTGCCAGTGTGGGCCTGGTTACTGGTTTGTCTGGGGGCGCTGTTGGTGCTGCTGCCTCGGGGCGTGCCGTTGCGTGGGCTGGGTGGCGTGATGCTGTTGGCCCTGTGGGTACCAAGGGAGCCGGTGCCGCTTGGGCAGGTCGAAGTCTGGCAACTGGACGTCGGCCAAGGGCTGGCAGTGCTGTTGCGCACCCGCCATCACAACCTGCTTTACGATGCCGGGCCGGCCAAGGGTGACAGTGACCTGGGCGAGCGGGTGGTGTTGCCGACCTTGCACAAGCTGGGGGTGGGCAGCCTTGACCTGATGGTTATCAGCCATGCGCATGCCGACCATGCGGGTGGGGCCGGGGCAATTCGGCGTGGTTTGCCGGTCAGACAGGTGATCGGTGGTGAGGCGCTGGAGGGTGTTGAGTTGCAGCCTTGTGCCAATGGTGAACAGTGGGCATGGGATGGCGTGCACTTTTCGCTGTGGCACTGGGCTGAAGGGCGCAGCAGCAACGACCGCTCCTGTGTGCTGCTGGTCGAGGCACAGGGCGAGCGCTTGCTGCTGGCGGGTGATATGGAGGCTGGCGCCGAGCGGGCCTGGCTGGCGACCATTGAAACACCCCGTATTGATTGGTTGCAGGCGCCGCACCATGGTAGCCGCAGCTCTTCCACCGAGGCGTTCATCCGCGCTACCGCACCGCGTGGGGTATTGATTTCGCGGGGGCGTAACAACAGCTTCGGGCACCCGCATGGGCAGGTGGTGGAGCGTTATCGGCGGTATGGGGTGGCGATACATGACACGGCGGTGGAGGGGGCGTTACGGTTGGTGCTGGGGCGGCAGGGGGAGGTTGAAGGTGTTCGGGGGCAGCGGCGGTTTTGGCGGGCTCAACTGGATTAAGGTGGGGCTGATAGGTGTACGCCGTTGTATGTTCAGTGCCTATGAGATCGAGCGCCGCCCGCGCGGCGCATCGCGAGCAAGCTCGCTCCTACATCTGTTTCGGGCCAGTCACGCCTGTGACAGGCGCGCGCGACCGCCTTGTTTGTACGACACGATTTCGTGCCATGCGCCAAGGGGGCGCGCGCAAATGGCGCAGGAATAATTGGCCCGAAACAGATGTAGGAGCGAGCTTGCTCGCGATGCGCCGCGCGGGCGGCGCTCGATCTCATAGGCGCTGAACCTGTAACGGCAAGCACCTGTCAGCCTCAACGCCAATTCCCTGACCTCCGGCAGATGAGCCCTCGCCACGCCTATGGTAGAGTGGCGGCCTTTTTCCGAAGGGGCGTTTACTGTGTGGGAATTGGTCAAGTCCGGTGGTTGGATGATGCTGCCGATCATTCTGAGTTCCATCGCTGCCATGGCTATCGTCGTCGAGCGCCTGTGGACCCTGCGCGCCAGTCGCGTCACCCCGCCGCACCTGCTGGGCCAGGTGTGGATGTGGATCAAGGACAAGCAACTGACCAGTGACAAGCTCAAGGCCCTGCGCGCCGATTCGCCGCTGGGCGAAATCCTTGCCGCAGGCCTGGCCAACTCGCGCCATGGCCGCGAAATCATGAAAGAGTGCATCGAGGAAGCCGCCTCGCGCGTCATCCACGAGCTGGAGCGCTACATCAGCACCCTCGGCACCATTGCCGCCATGGCCCCGCTGCTGGGCCTGCTGGGCACCGTGCTGGGCATGATCGACATCTTCAGTGCCTTCATGGGCTCGCAGATGACCGCCAACGCCGCCGTACTGGCCGGGGGGATCTCCAAGGCCCTGGTGACCACCGCAGCAGGCCTGATGGTCGGTATTCCGGCCGTGTTCTTCCACCGTTTCCTGCTGCGCCGCATCGATGAGCTGGTGGTGGGCATGGAGCAGGAAGCGATCAAGCTGGTGGAAGTGATCCAGGGCGACCGCGAAGTGGAAGTGGCCGGAGGCAAGGCGTGAAGTTTCGGCGCAATCGCCAGCGGGAGAACGTCGACATCAACCTGGCGTCGCTGATCGACGTGGTGTTCGTCCTGCTGCTGTTCTTCGTGGTTACTACCACCTTCACCCGCGAGACCCAGCTGCGTGTCGAGCTGCCCGAGGCTGCCAGCGCCGAGCAGGCGCCGGCCGACCAGGGCAAGCTGGTGGAAATCACCATCAGTGCCGAAGGCGTGTACTCGGTGAACAACCACCTGTTGCCCAAGAGCGACCTGGCCACCTTGAGCGAGGCCATCGAGCGTGAGTCGGGCGGCGACAACAAGCTGCCGCTTGCCATCAGCGCCGACGGCAAGACACCGCATCAGGCTGTGGTCACTGCAATGGATGCCGCCGGCAAGCTCGGTTTCAGCCAGTTGCGCATGACCACCGTCGAGGCGGCCCAGGGCACGCCTTGATGGCTTTCGCCGACCGTTTGCTCGCCGCCTGGTACACGGGGCACCCGGCGCTGGCGCTGCTGCGCCCGCTAGAGGCGCTGTACCGCCGCGTGGTCACGCGTAAACGGGCGCGTTTTCTCAGCGGTGAAAGTACCAGCTACCGGGCGCCGGTGCCGGTCATCGTGGTGGGCAACATCACCGTCGGTGGCACCGGCAAGACGCCGATGATTCTCTGGCTGATCGAACACTGCCGCCAACAGGGGCTGAAAGTGGGTGTGGTCAGCCGTGGCTATGGCGCCAAGCCGCCGCAGTTGCCTTGGCGCGTGCAGGCCGATCAAGCTGCCGGGCAGGCCGGTGATGAGCCGCTGCTGATCGTGCAGCGCACGGGCGTGCCGCTGATGATCGACCCCGACCGCTCCCGTGCCGTACAGGCGCTGTTGGCCAGTGAGCCACTCGACCTGATCCTGTGCGACGATGGTATGCAGCACTACCGCCTGGCCCGCGATCTGGAACTGGTGCTGATCGATGCCGCCCGTGGCCTGGGCAATGGCCGCTGCCTGCCCGCCGGCCCCTTGCGTGAGCCCGCTGAACGCCTGAACGACGCCGATGCGGTGCTGTTCAATGGCGCCAGCGCAGACCGGCCTGATGGTTTTGGCTTCTGCCTGCAGCCGTCCGCACTGGTCAACCTGCGCAGCGGCGAGCGCCGCGCGCTCGACCATTTCCCCGCAGGCCAGCGCCTGCACGCGGTGGCCGGTATCGGCAACCCGCAACGTTTCTTCAATACCCTGCTGGGGCTAAACTGGCAGCCGGTGCCGCACCCCTTCGCCGACCATGCGCAGTTCAGCGCCCAGAGCCTGGCGTTCAGCCCGCCGCTGCCGCTGGTCATGACCGAGAAGGATGCGGTGAAATGCCGAGCCTTCGCCGCTGACGACTGGTGGTACCTGGCCGTCGAGGCGCAGCCCACCCCGGCGTTCAGTGCCTGGTTCGACAGCCAGCTGCAGCGCCTGCTGCGCAAGCCCTGAGCCCGTTTTCAATTTCCGGCCACCTGGCCTAAAGGAAGCCTCCAATGGACACCAAACTGCTCGATATCCTGGCCTGCCCGATCACCAAGGGCCCGCTCAAGCTCAGCGCCGACAAGACCGAGCTGATCAGCAAGGGCGCCGGCCTGGCCTACCCGATCCGCGACGGCATCCCGGTCATGCTGGAAAGCGAGGCGCGCACCCTGACCGACGACGAGCGTCTGGACAAATGAGCCTGGACTTCACGGTAGTGATTCCCGCCCGGCTGCGCTCCACGCGCCTGCCGGGCAAGCCGCTGCTGCCGATTGCCGGCAAGCCGATGGTGCAGCATGTGTGGGAGCAGGCGCGTAAAAGCGCTGCCAGCCGCGTGGTCATCGCCACCGACGACGCCAGCATTCTCGAAGCGTGCCAGGCCTTCGGTGCCGAAGTGCTGATGACCCGCGCCGATCACGAGTCGGGCACCGACCGCCTGGCCGAAGTGGCCGCTCAGCTGGGCCTGCCGGCTGACGCCATCGTGGTCAACGTGCAGGGCGACGAGCCGCTGATTCCGCCGGTCATCATCGACCAGGTGGCTGCCAACCTGGCGGCGCATCCTGAGGCTGGCATCGCCACCCTGGCCGAGCCGATCCATGAGCCGGAAACCGTGTTCAACCCCAACGCGGTCAAGGTGGTCAGTGACAAGAACGGCCTGGCCCTGACCTTCAGCCGTGCGCCGCTGCCCTGGGCTCGCGATGCCTTTGCCAAGGACCGCAATGTGCTGGCGCAGGGCGTGCCGTATCGCCGCCATATCGGCATGTACGCCTACCGCGTCGGCTTTTTGCAGGACTTCGTTGGTTGGGGGCCATGCTGGCTCGAACAGACCGAAGCGCTGGAGCAGCTGCGTGCCCTGTGGCATGGCGTGCGCATTCATGTCGAGGACGCCATCGAGGCGCCCGCCGTGGGTGTGGATACCCCTGAAGACCTGGAGCGCGTACGGCGCTTGCTGGAGGCCTGATGCGCGTTTTGTTCGTGTGCCTGGGCAACATTTGCCGTTCGCCCACTGCCGAAGGTGTGCTGCGCCACCAATTGCAGGCCGCCGGGCTGGCGGACAAGGTGCAGGTGGCGTCTGCCGGCACGGGTGACTGGCATGTGGGCAAGGCGCCTGACAGCCGTACCTGCAAGGCGGCGCTGGCGCGTGGTTACGACCTTTCGCAGCAGCGTGCCCAGCAGGTCAAGGCGGCGCACTTCGCCGAATATGACCTGGTCCTGGCGATGGACGAGAGCAACCTGCGCGACCTGCGCGCCCTGCGCCCGCACAACGCAGTGGGCGAGCTTGACTTGTTCCTGCGCCGCTATGGGGCTGCGCTGGATGAAGTGCCAGACCCGTATTACGGCGGCGCAGGCGGCTTCGAGCAGGTGCTGGACCTGGTCGAGGCGGCGTGCCAGGCGCTGGTGCTGGAAATCAAGGGGCGGCTATGACAGTGCAGTGGCAGGAGCAGGTATCGCTCAAGCCGTACAACACCTTCGGCATCGACGTGAAGGCCCGCTATTTCAGCCAGGCGCAGGATGACCAGCAGGTACGTCAGGCGCTGAGCCAGGCGCATCAGCAGGGCCTGCCGGTGCTGGTGATCGGCGGCGGCAGCAACCTGCTGCTGACCCGTGACATCGATGCGCTGGTGCTGCACATGGCCAGCCGTGGTCGCCGTGTGCTCAGCGACGATGGCGAACGTATCGTGGTCGAGGCCGAGGCGGGTGAGCCATGGCACCCGTTCGTGCAGTGGACGCTGGCGCAGGGCTATTGCGGGCTTGAAAACCTCAGCCTGATCCCTGGCACCGTGGGCGCCGCGCCGATGCAGAACGTGGGTGCCTATGGGGTAGAGATCAAGGACGTGTTTGCCGGCCTGACGGCGCTGGACCGCGAGACAGGTGAGCTGCGTGAGTTTGGTTTGGCGGAATGTGCTTTCGGTTATCGCGACAGCGTGTTCAAGCGCAACCCTGGCCGCTGGTTGATCTTGCGTGTGCGCTTCGCCTTGAGCCATACCCTGCGGGCCCATCTCGATTACGGCCCGGTGCGCCAGCGGCTGACGGAGCAGGGCGCGACCGAGCCGACTGCCCAGGCGATCAGTGATGCCATTTGCAGCATTCGCCGCGAGAAGCTGCCAGACCCTGCGGAGTTGGGTAATGCCGGGAGCTTCTTCAAGAACCCGGTGGTGTCGGCCGCGCAGGTCGAGCGTATTCGTGCGCATTACCCTGGCGTGGTGGCTTATCCTCAGGCCGAAGGCCAGGTGAAGCTGGCGGCGGGCTGGTTGATCGAACAGGCGGGCTGGAAGGGGCATCGCGAGGGTGATGCGGGTGTTCATCGCTTGCAGTCGCTGGTGCTGGTCAACTACGGCCAGGCGAGCGGGGCGCAGATGCATGCGCTGGCTCAACGCATCCAGGCCGATATCCTGGAGCGGTTCGGGGTTGAGCTGGAGATGGAGCCTAACCTGTACTGATTCAGTGCCGGTCTGGCCCTTTAGCCGCGAAGAGGCCGGTACAGGAAAAATTCAAGGCCAAGAAAAAGCCCCGCCAGTTCGCACTGGCGGGGCTTTTTCATTCAGCCTTGGCTATCAACCGTGATGAGGCTTGTGCTCATCGGCAGCTTCCAGGGCTGGCTCCTCGGAGGCGGCAGCAGCTTCCTGTGCAGCTTTGGCGGCAGCCTCGGCCTCACGCTTGCGGCGGCGCACTTCACGCGGGTCGTTCGGCGCACGGCCGTTGGCCAGCATGACAGTAGCAGGCTCTACCGCTGCCGGGGCTTCGACCGGTGCCGGCTCGACCACAGGTGCAGGCTCGGCCACAACGTCTGGCTGGGCTTCAATAACCGCTGCAGGCTGCTCGACAACCGGAGCGGCTTCGACCACCGGGGCCTCCACTGGCGCCTCGGCAACCACGACCGGCTCGGCGGCAGGTGCTTCCTCAACGGCTGGCTGCGGGGCGACTTCGACCACTGGCGCGGCAGTGACTTCGGCCACGACCACCGGCTCGCTGACAGGCTGCTCGACCACTGGGGCCACGGCAACTTCCTCGGCTTTGGCGACCGCTTCGGCCTGCTCCACTTTTTCAGCCTGTTCAACCGGCTGGGTGGCTTCGCTGTTGTCGGTCTCTGCAACGACGGCAACTTCAGCGGTAGCACGCTCGGCCTGCTGGTTGGCCTGGGCCTCGGCGTCGGCACTGATGTTGCTGCTGGCGACAGCGGCAGTTACTGCCAGGCCAGCGGCCAGTTCGGCACCCAGCTCGGTGGCCTGGTGCTGTTGTGGCTGCTCTTCGCTGCCTTCTTCTTCGCCGTCGATCAGCTCGCCATTGGCGTTGCGCTGACGCTCGCGACGGTTGCTGCGACGACGCTGGCCACGGGAACGGCGGCGCGGGCGCTCGCCATCGGTGCCTTCCTGCTCGTCTTGCAGCAGCTCTTCGTTTGGCAGTTGCTCTTCGGCCAGTTCGGCAGCCTGTTCAGCTGCTTCTTCGGCTACCCGTGGCTGACGCTCTTCGCGTGGTGGGCGTGGAGCACGCTCTTCGCGTGGGGCGCGTTCTTCACGAGGTGCGCGTTCTTCGCGTGGTGCGCGTTCTTCACGCGGTGCACGTTCTTCGCGTGGCGCGCGCTCTTCACGGGCTACACGCTCTTCGCGTGGCTGACGCTCTTCACGTTCGGCTGGCGGGGTGGCATCCAGCGGCTCGCGCAGTTCGCGCACGCGCTCTTCGCCACGGTTGCTGCGGCGGTCTTCGCGCGGCTGACGTGGTGCGCGTTCTTCACGCGGTGCACGCTCTTCGCGTGGTGCGCGTTCTTCACGTGGCGCACGCTCTTCGCGCGGAGCGCGTTCCTCGCGTGGCTGGCGTTCTTCGCGTGGCGCGCGCTCGGCACGCTCTTCACGCGGCTTGCGCTCTTCGTCGCGGCGGCCGTTGCGGTTGCGGCTTTGCTGGCGGCCGTTGCGGCGCTCTTCGTTGCGCGGGCTGCGTTCGGCAGCCGGTTTTTCGGCGGCGGTGGTAACGACCGGTGCGGCAGCAGGCTCGTCCTTGCCGGCGAACAGGCTGACCAGCGACTTCACCAGGCCCTTGAACAGGCTTGGCTCCGGAGCGCTCGGGGCAGGGGCGACCGGTGCGGCAGGCTGCTGCTCTTCAGCGGCGGCGGGTACTGGCGCATTGGCGCGGGCCGGGGCGGTCTTCACTGCGGCTTCCTGGCGTACCAGGGTGCGGGTGGCGGTCGGCTGCGGCGCTTCTTCGGCTTCGGAGGCGGCGATTTCGTAGCTGGACTGGTTGTTCAGCACTTCCGGGTTGTCGTCGCGCAGGCGCTGGACTTCGAAGTGCGGGGTTTCCAGGTGGTCGTTCGGCAGGATGATGATGCGTGCACGGGTGCGCAGTTCGATCTTGGTAATCGAGTTGCGCTTCTCGTTGAGCAGGAACGCGGCTACCGGGATCGGGACCTGAGCACGGACTTCGGCGGTGCGGTCCTTCAGGGCTTCTTCTTCGATCAGGCGCAGGATCGCCAGCGACAGCGACTCGACGTCACGGATGATGCCGGTGCCGGAGCAGCGCGGGCAGACGATGCCGCTGCTTTCGCCCAGCGACGGGCGCAGGCGCTGACGGGACATTTCCAGCAGGCCGAAGCGCGAAATGCGGCCAACCTGCACGCGGGCGCGGTCGGCTTCCAGGCATTCGCGAACGCGCTCTTCCACGGCGCGCTGGTTCTTCGCCGGGGTCATGTCGATGAAGTCGATGACGATCAGGCCGCCGATGTCACGCAGGCGCAGCTGGCGGGCGATTTCTTCGGCCGCTTCCAGGTTGGTCTGCAGGGCGGTTTCTTCGATGTCGCTGCCTTTGGTGGCGCGCGCCGAGTTGATGTCGATGGACACCAGGGCTTCGGTCGGGTCGATCACGATCGAGCCACCGGACGGCAGGTCGACGACGCGCTGGAAGGCGGTTTCGATCTGGCTTTCGATCTGGAAGCGGTTGAACAGCGGCACGCTGTCTTCGTACAGCTTCACTTTGCTGGCGTACTGCGGCATCACCTGGCGGATGAAGGTCAGGGCTTCTTCCTGGGCGTCGATGCTGTCGATCAGCACTTCACCGATGTCCTGGCGCAGGTAGTCGCGGATGGCGCGGATGATGACGTTGCTTTCCTGGTAGATCAGGAACGGCGCGGCGCGGTCCAGGGACGCTTCCTTGATGGCGGTCCACAGTTGCAGCAGGTAGTCGAGGTCCCACTGCATCTCTTCGCTGCTGCGGCCGAGGCCGGCAGTGCGCACGATCAGGCCCATGTCGCCCGGCACGGTCAGGCCGTTCAGGGCTTCGCGCAGTTCGTTACGCTCTTCGCCTTCGATGCGGCGGGAGATGCCACCGGCACGCGGGTTGTTGGGCATCAGTACCAGGTAGCGGCCGGCCAGGCTGATGAAGGTGGTGAGGGCGGCGCCTTTGTTGCCGCGCTCTTCCTTCTCGACCTGGACGATGACTTCCTGGCCTTCGCTGAGCACTTCCTTGATGTTGACGCGGCCTTCGGGGGCCTTCTTGAAGTATTCGCGGGAGATTTCTTTCAGCGGCAGGAAGCCGTGACGTTCGGAGCCGAAGTCGACGAAGGCGGCTTCGAGGCTGGGTTCGATGCGGGTGATCTTGCCTTTGTAGATGTTGGCCTTTTTCTGCTCGCGCGCACCGGACTCGATGTCCAGGTCGTAGAGACGTTGGCCGTCCACCAGGGCTACACGCAACTCTTCGGGTTGAGTCGCGTTAATCAGCATTCTTTTCATGTTGTACCGTCGGTTTCCGGGCTGCCGGAAACGGCGTTCGGCACACACGACGTCTCATGGTCGGTGCCAAGGTGCGCAAAGGGTGGCCGGGCCACCCCCGTGTCGAGCGACGTTCGGCACCAGCCGGTTGCCCAGCCTGCCGTTGTCGCGACGACGCGTCCTGTTTGCTGCGGTGCCAACAAGGCCCCGGTGGCTTCGAATAGGAATCCGAATCAACCAAGCGGGCCTTGTGCACTCAGTCAGGAGGAGGAATCAACCGTCAGCCGTGGACGCCCGGGGGCATCTGTTCAGGACCTTATCCGCTCGCCAGCCGTCAGTGGGCTGGTGGCCGGACGCGGTGCTACACGGTCCGAGGGCTGTGCATCTCCACCCTGCACGTATCCCTGATAATTCGGGTGCTGCCGCGCGCTGAATCCGCAACGGGTTGCATTTTTCGCCAGTGCAGGTACTGCACTGGCGCCATTCATGTCCAAGGCAGGTATTTCCGAAGCATTCGCCGTGCGTTGCGTGGAAGCGACGGGGCGGGCAGAGGTGCAGCGAAAAGAATCGGGTAAGCAGGTGAAACACCGCACTTGTCGTTTTTTTTCGGTCTTCTCTACACAGCGCTGGTGGCGATTCCAGGCAATTCGGTAAACTGGCGAAAACCCCGTAGGACGGCCTCGCGTCCTGGAGAATTGCGTTGGTCAGGGCCGGCAAAGAGCCTGGTGCCGCTGGCCTGCCGCTTTTGGCGGCGTTCGCGACTATAGCAGCAATGATTAAGTGCTTCAATTCCATAAAAAATTGTTATGATCCCGCCATGACGACCAATACCCCTCCGACTTCCGGCGTTCAGCTGATCGAAGTCGCGCCGGAGCTTGCCGGCCAACGCATCGACAATTTCCTCATCACGGCCCTCAAGGGCGTGCCCAAAACCTTGGTCTACCGCATCCTGCGCAAGGGTGAAGTGCGGGTGAACAAGGGGCGGGTCAAGCCGGAGTACAAGATCCAGGCTGGCGACATCGTGCGGGTGCCGCCCGTCCGCCTGCCGGAGCGTGACGAGCCGGCGCCGGTGGCCCAGGGCCTGCTGCAGCGCCTTGAGGCCGCCATTGTCTACGAAGACAAGGCGCTGATCGTGATGAACAAACCGGCTGGCATTGCCGTGCACGGCGGCAGCGGCCTGAGCTTTGGCGTGATCGAGGCGCTGCGCCAACTGCGCCCGGACGCCAAGGAGCTGGAGCTGGTGCATCGCCTGGACCGCGACACCTCCGGCCTGCTGATGATCGCCAAGAAACGCAGCATGCTGCGCCACCTGCATGCCGCACTGCGCGGCGACGGTGTCGACAAACGCTACATGGCGCTGGTGCGCGGCCACTGGCCCACCTCGAAGAAGCAGGTCAATGCGCCCTTGCTCAAGAGCAACCTGCGCTCCGGCGAGCGCATGGTCGAAGTGAACGAAGAGGGCAAGGAGGCGCTGACCCTGTTCCGCGTGCTGCGCCGCTTTGGCGAGTTCGCCACCATTGTCGAGGCGCGCCCGATCACCGGCCGCACCCACCAGATCCGCGTGCACACCTTGCATGCCGGGCACATGATTGCCGGCGACAGCAAGTACGGTGACGAAGACTTCAGTCGCGAAATCCGCGAGCTGGGTGGCAAGCGCCTGTTCCTGCATGCCTACGCGCTGACCGTGCCACTGCCGGACGGTGGTGAGCTCCAGCTTGAAGCGCCCGTGGATGAAGTGTGGGCGAAAACCGTTGAGCGTCTGAGTGCGTCCTGACCTATGAAAAAAGGCTATGAGCTACTGATCTTCGACTGGGACGGCACGCTGGCCGATTCCATCGGGCGCATCGTCGAGGCCATGAACGCCGCTGCCGATCGTGCCGGCGAGGCGCAAAGCAGTGACGAGGCGGTCAAGGGAATCATCGGCCTGGCCCTGGGCGAGGCCATTCATACCCTGTACCCGCACCTGGCGCCTGCGCAGGTTGAAACCTTCCGTCAGCACTATGCCGATATCTACATGGCGCTGGACCAGCAGCCTTCGCCGTTGTTCGACGGCGTTGTCGAGTCGCTGGACGCCTTCCGTGCCGAGGGTTACCGCCTGGCGGTGGCTACCGGCAAGGCGCGTCGCGGCCTGGACCGGGTGCTCAAGGCCAACGGTTGGGAGGCGTTCTTCGATATCACTCGCGCCGCCGACGAAACCCGTGGCAAGCCGCATCCTTTGATGCTTGAGGAAATCCTCGGCCATTGCGGCGTCGAACCCGGGCGTGCGCTGATGGTCGGAGATTCGGCGTTCGACCTGCAGATGGCCAGCAATGCCGGTATGCATTCGGTGGCGGTGGGCTATGGCGCCATGTCGCTGCAGGCGCTGGCCGAATTCGGCCCGCAGGTGTGCATCAATCACTTTTCCCAGTTGCGCGAGTGGCTGGCTGGTTCCGCAATTCCACTTCCAAGGTAGGTAAGTATGGCAGACGAATGGAAAGCCCCCGAGGCCGAGCCCGAGGAGCGTGAAGAGCGCAAAAGCTGGAAGCTGCTGGAGAAGACCCTGCTGGCCAGCGTGCAGGAGCAGCGTCGGTCGCGGCGCTGGGGCATCTTCTTCAAGCTGCTGACCTTCGTTTACCTGTTCGGCATCCTGGCGTTGTTCACGCCGCTGATGGACATGGACAAGGCCGCGTCGCGCAGTGCCAGCCATACCGCGCTGGTCGAGGTGCGCGGGGTGATTGCCGATCAGGAGGCCGCCAGCGCCGACAATATCGTCAAGAGCTTGCGTGAAGCGTTCAAGGACAGCAAGACCAAGGCTGTGGTGATGCGCATCAACAGCCCGGGTGGCAGCCCGGTGCAGGCGGGTTACGTGTATGACGAAATCCGCCGTTTGCGGGCCGAGTACCCGGCCATCAAGCTGTATGCGGTCATTGCGGATCTTGGTGCTTCCGGTGCCTATTACATCGCCAGTGCGGCAGATGAAATCTATGCCGATAAAGCGAGTCTGGTCGGTTCTATTGGTGTGACGGCGGCCGGATATGGTTTTGTCGGTACCATGGAAAAGCTGGGTGTGGAGCGGCGTTCTTACACGTCGGGTGAGCACAAGGCGTTTCTTGATCCGTTCTCACCGGAAAAGCCTGATGAAACCCGGTTCTGGCAGGGTGTGCTGGACACCACGCACAACCAGTTCATTGCCATGGTCAAGCAGGGTCGTGGCGAGCGTCTGAAGGACAAAGAGCATCCGGAGCTGTTCAGCGGCCTGATCTGGTCGGGTGAGCAGGCCAAGGCGCTGGGGCTGGTGGATGGGCTGGGTAGTGCCAGCTATGTGGCGCGTGAAATCGTTGGTGAGAAAGAGTTGGTGGATTTCACCGTTCAGGAGTCGCCGTTCGACCGCTTCTCCAAGCGCGTAGGGGCTAGCGTGGCTGAGCACCTGGCGATGTGGATGGGGTTCCAGGGGCCGCAGTTGCGCTGAAGGTTCGTCGCGCGTTTTGTGGTGTTTGTGAGATCGAGCGCCGCCCGCGCGGCGCATCGCGAGCAAGCTCGCTCCTACATTTATTTCGGGCCAGTATCGCCTGTACCAGCGCGCGCGACCGCCTTGACTGTAAGACGCAATATCTAGCCATGCACCAAGGTGTGCGCGCGCAAATCCCACAGGAGCAATTGGCCCGAAACAGATGTAGGAGCGAGCTTGCTCGCGATGCGCCGCGCGGGCGGCGCTCGATCTGTCAGGCGCAAAAAATCTCAAGGCGGGCTATGGGATAACCACGCCCTCCTTGGTCAGCATATCCACCAGCCGAATCAGCGGCAGCCCGATCAAGCTGCTCGCATCGCACCCGTGCGTGCTCTGGAACAAACTCACCCCCAATCCCTCTGCCTTGAAGCTCCCTGCGCAATCCAGCGGCTGTTCCGCCGCAACATAACGCTCCACGCGCTCACGGCTCAATTCACGCATCGTCACGGTAAACGGCACACAATCCACCTGGCATTGCCCGGTGGCGCTATTCAACAGTGCCAGTCCGGTCAAAAAGCTCACCTGCTGCCCGCTGCACTCCAGCAATTGCTCGCAGGCCCGCTCGAAGGTGTGCGGCTTGCCCAGCACCTGTTCGCCCAGCACGGCCACCTGGTCCGAGCCGATAATCAGGTGCCCGGGGTGGCTGCCCGCCAGGGCTTCGGCCTTTTGCCTGGCCAGGCGGCGAACCAGCTCTACCGCCGGTTCATCAGCCAGGCGCTGCTCGTCTATATCGGGGCTTGCCCAGGTGAAGGGCAGGCGCAGGCGTGCGAGCAGTTCGCGGCGATAGGCAGAGCTGGAAGCCAGTAGCAGAGGAAGCATGGTAGACTCCTGAATCAGTTGAACAAATTCTATCACGCACGATGCCGCCTAATTTCCTTTGACAGGGGCGGGGGGCATCCCTATTATGCTGCGCCTATGTTGAATGACCCGATTCCACCTCACGTTGACCCGCGCAAATTAGCCGATCGTGGCGTAACCCTTAACGGTTCGCTGCAACTCGCTGATTTGGAAAGACTCTGCGACCCGCTTTCCGACAATGTCGGTACGGTGCAGGCGAAGTTCGATTTTGAACGAGATGAACAGCACGTGGTGGTTATCCACACCGAGCTGAGCGTCGAGGTCAAGATGGTTTGCCAGCGTTGTCTTGAGCTGGTCACCCTGCCGATCCACAGCGAATGTACTTACGCCGTGGTGAAGGAGGGTGCGAATACCCAGTCGTTGCCGAAAGGCTATGACGTGCTGGAACTGGGCGAAGATCCTTTGGATCTGCAGGCATTGATCGAGGAGGAGCTTCTGCTCGCCTTGCCAATCGTGCCTGCTCATCATCCGGAAGAATGCCAGCAGCCGGCGGGCGCAGACGAGCCCGAATCGAGCAAGGACGAGGTATCGCGGTCCAACCCGTTCAGTGTTTTGGCGCAGTTAAAGCGTGACCCAAACGTTTAGGAGTTAATCAATTATGGCTGTTCAGCAGAACAAAAAATCCCGCTCTGCCCGTGACATGCGCCGTTCGCACGACGCCCTGTCGGAAAACGCGCTGTCGGTAGAGAAAACCACCGGTGAAGTTCACCTGCGCCACCACGTTTCGCCAGAAGGCGTATACCGTGGTCGCAAAGTGGTCGACAAGGGCGCTGACGAGTAATCCTTGTCCGCTCAGATCATCGCGATCGACGCAATGGGCGGGGACTTCGGTCCCCGCAGCATTGTCCAGGCTAGCATTGCCTGCCTTTCTGCTACTCCCTCGCTGCACCTGACCCTCGTCGGTCAAACCTCCCTCCTGGAAGATCTTGTCAGCGGCCTTGCGGCTGCGGATCGCGCGCGCCTGCAGATTGTCGCCGCCAGTGAGGTGGTCGGCATGGATGAGCGGCCCTCCCAGGCATTGCGGGGCAAGCCGGATTCGTCGATGCGCATCGCCCTCGAACTGGTGCGTGATGGCAAGGCTCAGGCCTGCGTCAGTGCCGGCAATACCGGGGCGCTGATGGCGCTGTCCCGTTTCGTGCTCAAGACCTTGCCGGGTATCGATCGGCCCGCCATGGTGGCGGCGATTCCGACTCAGGCGGGTTACTGCCAGTTGCTCGACTTGGGTGCCAATGTCGATTGCAGTGCCGAAAACCTCTACCAGTTTGCCGTAATGGGCTCGGTGGCTGCTCAGGCCCTGGGTGTGCATCGTCCACGGGTGGCGCTGCTGAACATCGGCACCGAGGACATCAAGGGCAATCAGCAGGTCAAGCTGGCTGCCAGCCTGTTGCAGAATGCCCGTGGGCTTAACTACGTGGGCTTTGTCGAGGGTGACGGGCTGTATCGTGGTGAGGCTGATGTGGTGGTGTGCGATGGGTTTGTCGGCAATATCCTGCTCAAGTCCAGCGAGGGGTTGGCGACGATGATCGCTGCGCGCATCGAGCAATTGTTCAAGGGTGGCGTGTTGTCGCGGGCGGCCGGGGCGGTGGCCATGCCGCTGCTCAAGCGTCTGCAGGCCGACCTGGCGCCGGCGCGGCACAATGGTGCCAGTTTTCTGGGGTTGCAGGGCATCGTCATCAAGAGCCATGGCTCGGCGGGCGTGCAGGGCTTCCAGAGTGCCATCCAGCGGGCGTTGATCGAGATACAGGAAAACCTGCCGCAGCGCTTGCATGGGCGCCTCGAAGACCTGTTGCCTTAGGCATTTTGCCCGTGAAGTGCTTAAATGTGACCGCTTGGTCTGTGTATCCATCCAAGTTTTCAGATTCCGCGCCTGGCCCAGGGCCTGGCGCACCCTATCCGACGACAAGATCATAAGGGCTTGTTCAATGTCTGCATCTCTCGCATTCGTCTTTCCCGGTCAAGGTTCCCAGTCGCTGGGCATGCTCGCCGAGCTCGGCGCCGAGAAGCCAGTGATCATCGAAACCTTCAAGGAAGCGTCCGAAGCACTGGGTTACGACCTGTGGAAGCTGGTCCAGGAAGGCCCTGAAGAGCAACTCAACCAGACCGACAAGACCCAGCCGGCCATCCTCACCGCGTCCATCGCGCTGTGGCGCCTGTGGCTGGAAGAGGGTGGCGCGCAGCCAGCCTTCGTTTCTGGCCACAGCCTGGGCGAATACAGCGCCCTGGTCGCTGCGGGCAGCATCACCCTGAAAGACGCTGTTCGCCTGGTCGAGCGCCGCGGTCAGCTGATGCAGGAGGCCGTACCGGCGGGTCATGGTGCCATGGCTGCCATCCTCGGCCTGGACGACGCTGTGGTCGTTGACATCTGTGCCGAAGCCGCTGAAGACCAAGTGGTCAGCGCCGTCAACTTCAACTCGCCAGGCCAGGTGGTCATCGCTGGCAATAAGGCTGCCGTGGATCGCGCCATGGAGCTGTGCAAGGCCAAGGGCGCCAAGCGCGCCCTGCCGTTGGCGGTCAGCGTGCCGTCGCACTGCGCCCTGATGAAGCCGGCGGCCGAGCGTTTTGCCGAGTCGGTCAACGCCATCGAGTGGAAGGCCCCGCAAATTCCAGTGGTGCAGAACGTCACGGCTGCTGTTGCTGCCGACCTCGATGCACTCAAGCACGACCTGCTGGCGCAGCTGTATCAGCCTGTGCGTTGGGTGGAGTGTGTGCAGACCCTGGCTGCCAACGGTGCGGTCAACCTGGTCGAGTGTGGCCCGGGCAAGGTCCTGGCTGGCCTGAACAAGCGTTGCGCCGATGGCGTGACCACTTACAACCTCAACACCCCTGATGCCGTTGCCGCCACCCGCGCGGCACTGGCCTGATTTGGAGAAGCTTGCATGAGCCTGCAAGGTAAAGTTGCACTGGTCACCGGCGCCAGCCGTGGCATTGGCCAGGCCATTGCCCTCGAACTGGGCCGCCAGGGCGCGACCGTGATCGGCACCGCCACTTCGGCGTCCGGCGCCGAGCGCATCGCTGCCACCCTGAAAGAGCACGGCATCACCGGTGCCGGCATGGAACTGAACGTGACCAGCGCCGAGTCCGTTGACGCGGTACTGGCCGCCATCGGCGAGCAGTTCGGCGCACCGGCCATTTTGGTCAACAACGCCGGCATCACCCGCGACAACCTGATGCTGCGCATGAAAGACGACGAGTGGTTCGACGTGATCGACACCAACCTGAACAGCCTCTACCGTCTGTCCAAGGGCGTGCTGCGTGGCATGACCAAGGCACGTTGGGGCCGTATCATCAGCATCGGCTCGGTCGTGGGTGCCATGGGTAACGCCGGTCAGGCCAACTATGCGGCCGCCAAGGCTGGCCTGGAAGGCTTCAGCCGCGCCCTGGCGCGTGAAGTGGGCTCGCGTGGCATCACCGTCAACTCGGTGACCCCGGGCTTCATCGACACCGACATGACCCGCGAGCTGCCAGAAGCGCAGCGCGAAGCCCTGCAGACCCAGATTCCGCTGGGCCGCCTGGGCCAGGCCGACGAAATCGCCAAGGTGGTTTCGTTCCTGGCATCCGACGGCGCTGGCTACGTGACCGGCGCTACCGTGCCGGTCAACGGCGGGATGTACATGTAACACTGCAACTCAATGTGACGGATTTCGTAAAAAAAGAGTCATACTGCGAGCCTAAAATCCGTTATAAAGCTGCAACCAGATTCCAGGCAGCGGGTGGGGTGGCTAGCTTGAAGGTGCGTTTCGCTTGAAAAGCGAACGTCTTTCTATAAAATTAGCCACCGGCCAGCTGCCTGACATATATCCATTAGGAGTAAACCTAGGTATGAGCAACATCGAAGAACGCGTCAAGAAAATCGTCGCCGAGCAACTGGGCGTCAAGGAAGAAGAAGTGACTCTCGAGAAGTCCTTCGTTGATGACCTGGGTGCCGATTCGCTTGACACCGTTGAGCTGGTGATGGCTCTGGAAGAGGAATTCGAGACCGAAATCCCTGACGAAGAAGCCGAGAAGATCACTACCGTTCAAGCTGCTGTAGACTACGTCAAAGCCCACCAGGCCTAAGACGCTTTAGTCGACGCTTCTTGTCGGGGAAAACCGCACTGCCTTCGCTGGCGTGCGGTTTTTTCTTTGCGAGCGCCCCGCATTTTCAAGGCTGCTTCGTTCACCGCGCACCAAGAGCCTGTTGCCATTTCATTCCTGCGCTTGAATGCAATGGCAAGAGACTCTGTTATTAGAAAAGGAGAGTACTGTGTCGCGTAGACGCGTCGTGGTCACCGGTATGGGTATGCTGTCGCCACTGGGTACCGATGTACCGAGCACCTGGCAGGGCATTCTGGCTGGCCGCAGTGGCATTGGTCCGATCGAACACACGGACCTGTCTGCCTACTCCACCCGTTTTGGCGGCTCGGTGAAAGGCTTCGAAGTCGAGCAATACCTGTCGGCCAAAGAGGCCCGCAAGCTCGACCTGTTCATCCAGTACGGCCTGGCGGCCGGTTTCCAGGCGGTGCGTAATGCCGGCCTGGAGGTCACCGACGCCAATCGCGAGCGTATTGGCGTGGCCATGGGCTCGGGTATCGGTGGCTTGACCAACATCGAAGAAACCAGCCGCACCCTGCACGATTCGGGGCCGCGCCGCATTTCGCCGTTCTTCGTACCGGGCTCGATCATCAACATGATCTCCGGGTTCCTGTCGATCCACCTGGGTCTGCAAGGGCCGAACTACGCCATTGCTACCGCCTGCACCACCGGCACCCATTGCATCGGCATGGCCGCGCGCAATATCGCCTACGGTGAGGCCGACGTGATGATCGCCGGTGGCGCCGAAATGGCCGCTTGCGGCCTGGGCATGGGCGGTTTCGGTGCTTCGCGCGCGCTGTCCACCCGCAACGACGAGCCAAGCCGGGCCAGTCGCCCGTGGGACAAGGGCCGTGACGGCTTCGTGTTGTCCGACGGTGCCGGTGCGTTGGTGCTCGAAGAGCTGGAGCACGCCCAGGCCCGTGGTGCGACCATCTATGCCGAGCTGGTTGGCTTTGGCATGAGCGGCGACGCCTACCACATGACCTCGCCGCCCGACACTGGCGAAGGCGCTGCCCGTTGCATGGCCAACGCCCTGCGCGATGCCGGCATCAAGCCGGAAGAAGTCAGCTACATCAACGCCCACGGCACTTCGACCCCTGCGGGCGACGTGGCCGAAGTGGCTGCGATCAAGCGCGTGTTCGGTGAGCATGCCTACAAGCTGGCGGTCAGCTCGACCAAGTCGATGACCGGTCACCTGCTGGGTGCTGCCGGCGCGGTGGAGGCGATCTTCAGCGTGCTGGCCATCAACAGCCAGATGGCACCGCCCACCATCAACCTGGATGAGCCGGACGAAGGTTGCGACCTTGACTTCGTACCGCACCAGGCGCGCAGCATGCCGATCGACGTGGTGTTGTCCAACTCGTTCGGCTTTGGCGGCACCAACGGCTCGCTGGTGTTCCGCCGGTTCGCCGGTTGATGCACAGCTGGATCGATGGCCAGCCGGCGGCTGCACTCAACCTGCAGAACCGTGGCCTGGCCTACGGCGATGGCCTGTTCGAGACCATTGCCGTGCGCAGCGGTCGCCCCAGCTTCCTGGACGGCCACCTCGCACGCCTGGCGCTGGGCTGCCAGCGCCTGGCGATCACCGTCGACCTGGCGCTGGTGCGCGACGAACTGCTTCGCTATGCCAGCCAGCTCGGTGAAGGCGTAGCCAAACTTATCCTAACCCGTGGCGACAGCCAGCGTGGCTATGCCCCGGTAGCCGATGCCGCGCCACGGCGCATCCTGCAGGGCAGTCCGTTGCCCGGCTATCCTCTTGAGCATGCCGAGCAAGGCGTGCGGTTGTTCGCTTGCCAGACCCGGCTTGGGGAACAACCGCTGCTGGCCGGGCTCAAACACCTCAACCGCCTGGAGCAGGTGCTGGCCCGTGCCGAATGGCAGGACAGCGAACACGCCGAAGGCCTGATGCGTGACGGGCAGGGCAGGGTCATCGAAGGGGTATACAGCAATCTGTTCCTGGTGCGCGACGGCGTGCTGCTTACCGCCGACCTCAGCCGCTGTGGTGTAGCCGGGGTGATGCGAGCGGCGTTGCTGGAGCAGGCCGTACTGCTGGGCATCCCGGTGCAGGTCTGTGACCTGCCGTTCGAGGCGCTGGAGCACGCAGATGAAGTATTTGTTTGCAATAGCGTTTACGGCATTTGGCCCGTGCGTGGCGTAGCCGCGCTAAACTGGTCGCCTGGCCCGCTCACCCGTAAACTGCAGGCCGTTGCCCGTACGTTACTGGAAACCTGAATTCGTGAGACGTAAATTCCTGCTGCTGCTGGAAATGGGCTTGATCCTTGCTGGCCTGGCGCTTGGCTGGTCGGCCTGGAAGGTCAACGCCGTCCTGGAGCAGCCCTTGCACGTCACGCAGGAGCGCCTGCTCGATGTGCCCAATGGCACCACCCCCAACCGCATGTTCTACCGCATGCAGAGCGAAGGGTTGCTCGACGACGCCGTGTGGCTGCGCTTGTACTGGCGCTTCAACATGGCCGGCACCCCCCTGCACACCGGCGAGTACCGCCTTACCCCGGGCATGACCGTCGAGCAGCTGTTCGATGCCTGGCGACGGGCTGATGTGGTGCAGTACAACCTCACGCTGGTCGAAGGCTGGACCTTCCGCCAGGTACGCTCGGCTGTGGCCAAGCATGAAAAGATCAAGCACACCCTGGACGGCCTGTCGGACTCCGAGGTGATGGACAAGCTCGGCCATACCGGCGTGTTCCCGGAAGGGCGCTTCTTCCCGGACACCTACCGCTTCGTGCGCGGCATGAGCGATGTCGAGTTGCTGCAACAGGCCTACATGCGTCTGGACGAAGTGCTGGCCAAGGAATGGGCCGAGCGCACCACCGACCTGCCATACCGCGACCCGTACCAGGCGCTGATCATGGCTTCGCTGGTGGAAAAGGAAACCGGTATCCCCCAGGAACGTGGGCAGATAGCCGGCGTGTTCGTGCGGCGCCTGCGCCTGGGCATGATGCTGCAGACCGACCCGACGGTGATCTACGGCATGGGTGAGCGCTACAACGGCAAGATTACCCGCGCCGACCTGCGCGAACCGACGCCCTACAACACCTATACCATCACAGGGTTGCCGCCGACCCCGATTGCCATGGTCGGTCGTGAAGCGATTCATGCAGCGCTCAACCCGTCGAATGGTACCAGCCTGTACTTCGTCGCCCGGGGCGACGGTAGCCACGTGTTCTCCGACGACCTCGATGACCACAACTCGGCGGTGCGCGAGTTCCAGCTCAAGCGCCGTGCAGACTACCGCTCCAGCCCCGCCCCGCAGCAAGAGGCACAACCGGCTGCTGAAGACGCCCAGCCCGAGGTGCCTGCGGCGGATGAGCCGGCAGCGCAGCCGGCACCCGATGAGCCCCCTGTTCAGGACGCCCCTGCCGGTGGCGCGCAAGCGGCCGAACGGCCGACGCCTGACGAACAACATTAAGGACTGCCTGTGAGCGGCTTGTTTATTACGCTGGAAGGCCCCGAAGGTGCGGGCAAGAGCACCAATCGTGACTACCTGGCCGCGCGCTTGCGCGAGCAGGGCCTGGACGTGGTATTGACCCGGGAGCCTGGTGGTACGCCGCTGGCCGAGAAAGTGCGCGAACTGTTGCTGGCTCCCAGCGATGAAACCATGGCAGCCGACACCGAGCTGCTGCTGGTATTCGCTGCGCGCGCCCAGCACCTGGCACAGGTCATTCGTCCGGCATTGGCCCGCGGGGCCGTCGTGTTGTGTGACCGCTTCACGGACGCCACCTATGCCTATCAAGGGGGTGGCCGTGGTTTGTCTGTCGAACGTATCGCTGCCCTGGAGCAATTCGTTCAGGGCGACCTGCGCCCGGACCTGACCCTGGTATTCGACCTGCCGGTCGAAGTAGGCCTTGCCCGTGCCGCCGCTCGCGGTCGCCTGGACCGTTTCGAGCAGGAAGGCCAGGCCTTCTTCGAAGCCGTTCGCCAGGCGTATCTGCAGCGCGCCCGGCGCGAGCCGCAGCGCTACAGCCTGCTGGACGCCGCGCAATCCCTTGAGGCTGTGCAGCGGGCCATTGACGTGCTGCTGCCTGGCATCGTGGAGCGTTGCCGTGGCTGAGGCCTACCCTTGGCAGCAGGCCCTCTGGCAGCAACTGGCCGGCCGAAGCCAACACGCCCATGCCTATCTGTTGCACGGGCCACAGGGTATCGGCAAGCGGGCCTTGGCAGAGCGCCTGATGGCCCGTTTGCTGTGTCAGCAGCCTCAAGGGCTGGACGCCTGCGGCGGGTGCAAGTCTTGCCTGCTGCTCAAGGCGGGCAGCCACCCGGACAACTTCGTCCTTGAACCTGAAGAGGCCGATAAGCCGATCAAGGTCGACCAGGTGCGCGAACTGGTAGCCTTCGTGGTGCAGACGGCCCAACTGGGCGGGCGCAAGGTCGTCTTGATCGAACCGGTGGAGGCGATGAACGTAAATGCCTCCAACGCACTGCTCAAAAGCCTTGAAGAGCCCTCTGGCGATACCGTGTTGCTGTTGGTCACGCACCAGCCTAGCCGCCTGCTGCCCACCATCAAGAGCCGCTGCCAGCAGGTCGCCTGCCCGCAGCCCGGCTTGGCCCAGAGCCAGGCTTGGCTGGCCGAAGCGTTGCCCGACAGTGACCAGGCCGAACGTGACGAGCTGCTGACGTTGGCGGCCGGTTCGCCATTGATGGCAGTCAGCCTGCAGGCGCAAGGCGTGCGTGAGCAGCGTGCGCTGGTTACCGACGGGGTGAAGAAGCTGCTCAAACAGCAGCAATCGCCCAGTCAGTTGGCCGATGCCTGGAACGGTGTACCGTTGTTGTTGCTGTTCGACTGGTTTTGCGATTGGTCGCACCTGATCCTGCGCTACCAGTTGACCCAGGACGAGGAAGGTTTAGGCTTGGCCGATATGCGCAAGGTGGTGCAATACCTGGCGCAGAAGAGCCGCCAGGCCAAGGTGCTGGAGGTGCAGGCGTGGATCCTGGAGCAGCGCCAGAAGGTGCTGGGCAAGGCCAACCTCAACCGTGCCCTGTTGCTAGAGTCGCTGCTGGCTCACTGGCTGCAATTGCCGGGCGCCCGCTGATTTCCCATTTTTCATGTGTGCTGTTATCCCATGCTCGTAGATTCCCATTGCCACCTCGACCGTCTTGACCTGAGCGCCCATCAGGGCTCCCTCGATGCTGCCTTGCAGGCGGCACGTGAACGTGGGGTGGGGCACTTCCTCTGTATCGGTGTCAGTGCCGAGAACGCTGGCGCGGTGAAAGCCCTGAGCGAGCAATACGCCGATGTTGATTGCTCGGTAGGTGTGCACCCGCTGGACCTGGCGCCGGGTGAAACCCCGGCGCTGGAGTGGCTGCTGCGCGAGCTGGCCCACCCGCATGTAGTAGCGATTGGCGAAACCGGGCTGGATTATCACTATGAGCCCGAAGCTGCCGAACTGCAGCAGGCTTCGTTCCGCCTGCACCTGGAAGCCTCGCGGCAGACTGGCAAGCCGGTGATCGTGCACACCCGGGCGGCCCGCGCCGATACCCTGGCGTTGTTGCGCGAGGCCAACCTGCCGCAGGCCGGCGTGCTGCATTGCTTTACCGAAGACTGGGACATGGCCAGGGCGGCGCTGGATTTGGGGTATTACATTTCCCTGTCTGGCATCGTGACGTTCCGCAATGCCGAAGCCCTGCGCGAAGTGGCGCGGCAGGTGCCGGTCGATCGGCTGCTGGTGGAAACCGATTCGCCGTACCTGGCGCCGATTCCGCACCGGGGCAAGCCGAATTTGCCGCAGTATGTGCGCGAGGTGGCGGAGTATGTGGCCTCGTTGCGGGGGGCCAGTTATGAGCAACTGGCGGAGCAAACCACGGCGAACTTCAAGCGGTTGTTCCCGTTGGCGCGAGTGCGCTGATCGCTCGAACTTTATCCCCTGGCCAGTCCACCCTGCGGGGCGCGCAAAAAAAACCCGGGTTCTGGGGGGGGAATCCGGGTTAAGACCATTAGGAGTAAAACAAAGGTACGCGGTCCCTGAGCACCTTTATCGGCGCGCCACTTGGGGGGGATGCGCCGCGCCAACACTTCAAGTATTGGTCAGGTTTGGCGCAGTGCCAGTGCATATTGGTCGTTTTTTAAACAGATTTGGAATACGCCGAGGTTCCATTCCTCCCGCAGCGCATGGCCATATGCATCGTGAAACACAGACATGCTTGGATGATCCGTGCAATTTCCCGCAAGTTAGGCATAATAAACCGCTTCGATTGTCATCCAGTCCTTCCCATGCAGAAAGAACCTCGTAAGGTCCGTGAGTTTCGCCGTCGCGAACAGGAAATCCTCGACACCGCGCTCAAGCTGTTTCTCGAACAGGGTGAAGACAGCGTCACCGTCGAGATGATCGCCGACGCCGTGGGCATCGGCAAAGGCACGATCTACAAGCACTTCAAGTCCAAGGCGGAGATCTACCTGCGCCTGATGCTCGACTATGAGCGTGACCTGAACGCGCTGTTGCACTCGGCCGACGTCGACCGCGACAAGGAAGCCCTGTCGCGTGCCTACTTCGAGTTCCGCATGCGCGACCCGCAACGTTACCGGCTGTTCGACCGCCTGGAGGAAAAGGTGGTCAAGGGCAATCAGGTGCCGGAAATGGTCGAGCAACTGCACAGCATTCGGGCCTCCAACTTCGACCGCCTGACCCAGCTGATCAAAGGCCGCATCAGCGAAGGCAAGCTTGAAGACGTACCGCCCTATTTCCACTACTGCGCCGCCTGGGCGCTGGTGCATGGCGCCGTGGCGCTGTACCACTCGCCGTTCTGGAGCAATGTGCTGGAGGACCAGGAGGGCTTCTTCCAGTTCCTGATGGACATTGGCGTGCGCATGGGTAACAAGCGCAAGCGCGACCCGGAACCTTCGAACTGAAGCGCAGCTTCCTTCGCTGCTGATACCCGGTATGAAGCGGGGGCTTGCAAAAACCTGATTTATGAGTCAGGTTTTGCCAGCCCCTCATCATCCATGCCGGAGTCATTCATGATTGTCGATCGTCAAGGCAGGCGTTTTCGCAACCTGCGCGTCAGCCTGACGGCTGCCTGCAATTACGCCTGCACCTACTGCGTACCAGACGGCAAGCGTCTGGTGGCGGCGCAGGACGAATTGTCGGCGGATGCCCTGGCCCGTGGCGTGGCCTACCTGATCGAAGCGGCCGGTATCGAGCGGCTGCGCATCACGGGTGGTGAGCCGCTGGTCAGCCCACGCCTGGATGCCTTTCTGGCCGCTGTGGCCAAACTCAGGCTCGATGATATTTCGTTGACCACCAATGGCCAGCTGTTGGCGCGCAAGTTGCCCCAGTTGCAGGCAGCTGGCATCCGCCGCCTGAATGTTTCACTCGACACCCTTGACCCTCAAGCCTTCCGCCGCATTGCGCGGGGTGGCGACCTGGCCAGTGTGCTGGCAGGCATGGAACAGGCCAGTGCGATGGGGATGCGCATCAAGGTGAACATGGTGCCGATGCGCGGGCAAAACCTCGATCAGGTATTGCCACTACTGGATTACTGCCTTGAACGCGGCTTTGAGCTTCGCTTCATAGAGCTCATGCGCATGGGGCACCTGGCGCGTGACCGCAATACCTTCCTGCAACAGTTCGTCGGCCTTGACCCACTGCTCACGCTGATTGGCAGCAGGCACACCTATGCCCAGGTCGATGCGCCAGTGGACGCCACGGCTTTGCGCTATCAAATACCTGGGCGTGGGCACTTCGGCGTCATTGCCAACGAAAGCCTGCCGTTCTGCCGCGCCTGCTCGCGTTTGCGTTTGTCCTCGACAGGCTGGTTGCATGGCTGCCTTTCGTCCAGCAATCGCCACTTCGTCGGCGATCTGCTGGATAAGCCACGCCATCAAGCATTGCCGGCGCTTCAGCGCTTGCTGGTCAAGGCCTTGGCTGACAAGCAAGCGCAAGCGTTTTCCGGGGATGTGATGGTGATGAAAGTGATCGGCGGCTGAAGCTGGCGCAAAAGCTGCATCCGCCGGCTATTCGCCGGTTTTTCGTCACCGGCCACTGGAGGAAAGATGCGTAGCTTGGTCTTGCTGCTGGCGCTGATGGCGCTGGGCGGTTGCATGAATGTCAGCGATATGGGCGAGGGCGTTCGTTATCACATGAGCGATGCCGGTCTGCTGGACCACAGCGATACCCGTCGCACCCTGTCGATCCGTCTGCAGCCCGATTCGTTCATCTTCATCGGCCAGGGTGCGTTCGTGCCACCGGGCAAGGGGCCGGTGCCACGCCAGAACGTGGTGGCTGAGCAGGCCTTCAAGAGCTTCGTCGAGTATTTCCCGCTGGTGCGCCGCGCCCAAGGCCCGCTGGGCCTGGAAGAGGCCGTTGCCCAGGCACGGTCGGTAGGTGCGGACTACGTGTTGTACACCCGCTTCGCCCGGACCGACGACCGCATCGGCAATGGTGACGAATGGTATGACGAGCAGGCGGTCGACCGCTTGGGTTGGGACAGTGGCGTGGTGCAGATGATGCTGATCGAAACCAATACCCGCTACCTGATCGATACCGCACGCATCAAGAGCCGTGGCGGTTTGTTGACGTTCCACGACAATACCCCCGAGGATTTGCTTGGCGCACCGATGCGCGAGTACGCTCGTAGCCTTCTGGGCATGAGCGAATGAGGCAGGTGTGATGAGCGATTCCGGCAAGGCCAATGATCTTCTGGCGCAGATCCCCAAGGCCAAGGGGTTGCCGCCGGTGCATCTGTGGAACCCGGACTTCTGCGGCGACATCGACATGCGGATCGCTCGCGATGGCACCTGGTACTACCTGGGTACGCCGATCGGGCGCAAACCGATGGTGCGGCTGTTCTCCACCATCATCCGCCGCGATGGCGATGACTACTTCCTGGTTACCCCGGTAGAAAAGGTTGGCATCCGCGTGGATGACGCGCCGTTCGTGGCGGTGGCGCTGGAGGTGTTGGGGGGGGGCGAACAGCAGGTGCTGCGCTTTACCAGCAATGTCGAGGACCAGGTGGATGCCGGCCCGGACAGCCCGCTGCGCGTGGTGATCGACCCGGTGACGCAAGAGCCGTCGCCCTATGTGCTGATGCGCAGCAATCTTGAAGCGCTGATTCATCGCAATGTGTTCTACCAGCTGGTGGAACTGGCGGTGCCGCGTGTGATCGAGGGCGAGGAGTGGTTGGGGGTCTGGAGCCAGGGCGAGTTCTACCCGATTGGTCGTAGTAGCTGAATGCTCTGTTGCTTGTACCGGCCTCCTGCTTTTACCTCGGATTGGCCATTTGTCTCCAACCGGTCAGGGCCTAACCTGCTGGCAACCGCCATCCAGGAGAAGCCCGTCATGAAACCCCTAGCCATCGTCCTTTTCGCCTTGCTCGCAAGCCAGGCTCCCGCCTGGGCGCACGGCAACGTTGCCGATCAGGTCAAGGTCCTGCAGCAACAGCAGCCTTCGAATGCCCCGGGCAAAACTGCCGTCATGCTCACCGTCAGCTACGCCCCCGGTGAAGCATCACCTGCGCACCAGCACCCAGGCGCGGTAATGGCCTACGTGCTGGAAGGGCGCGTGGTATCGAAGCTCAACAACGAGCAGGAAAAGACCTACAAGGCCGGCGACTACTGGTATGAGGCGCCTGGTACCGTGCACAGCGTGTCCCGCAATGCCAGCAAGACCCAACCCGCCAAGCTGCTGGTCTGGAGCCTGGTGGACGAGGGCAAGCCGGTGACCGAGGTGTTGGGCCAATAAACCCGGCGCATAGAAAAAGCCCCCGGTTGCTTGCGCACCCGGGGGCTTTTCAGTGTTTGGCTCCGCGACCTGGACTCGAACCAGGGACCCAATGATTAACAGTCATTTGCTCTACCGACTGAGCTATCGCGGAATCTGCGCGTATCTTACTGATTGCCAAGAGGATGTCAAGCTACCCCTTGGCAAAACAATGAGTTACAGCACTTCCACGATGGCTTTGGTGACCACGTGGATGTTGCTCTGGTTCAGCGCGGCCACTGCGATGCGGCCGGTGTCCAGGGCGTAGATGCCAAAGTCGTTCTTCAGGCGGGCAACCTGTTCAACGGTCAGGCCCGAGTAGGAGAACATGCCAACCTGACGGCCAACGAAGCTGAAGTCGCGGTTGGCGCCATACTCGGCCAGCAGCGAAACCATCTGCTTGCGCATGCCGTGGATGCGCTGGCGCATTTCGGCCAGTTCGGTTTCCCACATCTGGCGCAGTTCGGCGCTGTTCAGCACGGTGGCCACGATGGTGGCGCCGTGGGTTGGCGGGTTGGAGTAGGTGGTGCGGATCACGCGCTTGACCTGCGACAGCACGCGGGTGCTCTCGTCCTTGGACGCGGTGACGATCGACAGTGCACCCACGCGCTCGCCGTACAGCGAGAACGATTTGGAGAACGAGCTGGAAACGAAGAACTCCAGGCCCGACTCGGCGAACAGGCGCACGGCGAAGGCGTCTTCGGCGATGCCGTCACCAAAGCCTTGGTAGGCCATGTCGAGGAACGGTACATGGCCTTTGGCCTTGACCACTTCCAGGACGTTTTTCCAGTCATCCAGGCTCAGGTCGACGCCGGTCGGGTTGTGGCAGCAGGCGTGCAGCACCACGATCGAGCCGGACGGCAGGTTGTTCAAGTCTTCGAGCATGCCGGCGCGGTTGACGTCGTGGGTCGGCGCGTCGTAGTAGCGGTAATTCTGCACCGGGAAGCCGGCCGATTCGAACAGGGCGCGGTGGTTTTCCCAGCTTGGGTCGCTGATGGCAACCACGGCGTTTGGCGAGATGCGCTTGAGGAAGTCGGCGCCAATCTTCAGTGCGCCGGTACCGCCGACGGCCTGCACGGTAACCACGCGGCCAGCGGCCAGCAGTGGCGACTCGGCGCCGAAGATCAGTTTTTGCACAGCCTGGTCGTAGGTGGCGATACCGTCGATCGGCAGGTAGCCGCGCGAGGCGTGCTGGGCGGCACGCTGGGTCTCGGCTTCGATCACGGCGCGCAGCAGCGGAATGCGGCCTTCCTCATTGCAGTACACGCCAACGCCCAGGTTGACCTTGTCGGTACGTGGGTCGGCGTTGAATGCTTCGTTGAGGCCCAGAATAGGGTCGCGGGGTGCCAGCTCGACAGCGGAAAACAGGCTCATTGTTACCTTGGCTCTGATTGGAGAGTGATAGGACGTACACGCTCCAGCCGAATGCACTGAAGCGGTGCACAAACGGGGAGTCAGTATAGTGATACCGACCGGTCACTGCGACACTCTGGCACAGCTTTTCCGGCTATTTGCGCAAATATTTTTCGACCATTGGTCGAATTGCCGGGTCCACCGTTACACGCGCTCACAGCTACGCCTTGAAAGCGCCCCCGGGCGGGCGCATTTGGGTATAGACTACTGGCTAAATTTACAGTTTCTGCAGCACCGCGAGGTCCGTCATGTCCGAGTTCCAGCTCGTCACCCGTTTCCAGCCGGCCGGCGACCAGCCCGAGGCCATTCGCCAGATGGTCGAAGGCATCGAGGCGGGGCTGTCGCACCAGACGTTGCTCGGGGTGACCGGGTCGGGCAAGACCTTCAGCATTGCCAATGTCATCCAGCAGGTGCAGCGCCCGACCCTGGTGCTGGCGCCGAACAAGACCCTGGCCGCGCAGCTGTACGGCGAATTCAAGGCGTTTTTCCCCAACAATGCGGTGGAGTATTTCGTTTCCTACTACGACTACTACCAGCCGGAAGCCTACGTGCCGTCTTCGGACACCTTCATCGAGAAGGACGCCTCGATCAACGACCATATCGAGCAGATGCGCCTGTCGGCGACCAAGGCGCTGCTGGAGCGGCGCGATGCGATCATCGTGACCACCGTTTCGTGCATCTATGGTTTGGGCAGCCCCGAGTCCTACCTGAAAATGGTCCTGCACGTAGACCGGGGTGACAAGCTCGACCAGCGCGCATTGCTGCGCCGTCTGGCGGACCTGCAATACACCCGCAACGAGATGGACTTTGCCCGCGCCACGTTCCGCGTGCGCGGTGATGTGATCGACATTTTCCCGGCCGAATCGGACCTTGAAGCCATCCGCATCGAGCTGTTCGATGACGAGGTGGAAAATATCGCCGCCTTCGACCCGCTCACCGGCGAGGTCTTCCGCAAGCTGCCGCGTTTTACCTTCTACCCCAAGAGCCACTACGTCACCCCGCGGGAAACCCTGCTGGAGGCGGTGGAGGGTATCAAGGAAGAGTTGAAGGAGCGCCTGGAGTACCTGCAGAAGGCCAACAAGCTGGTGGAGGCGCAGCGTCTGGAACAGCGTACCCGCTTCGACCTGGAGATGATCCTGGAGCTGGGCTACTGCAACGGCATCGAGAACTACTCGCGCTACCTGTCCGGGCGACCGGCCGGGGCGCCGCCGCCGACCCTCTACGATTACCTGCCGCCCGATGCGCTGCTGGTGATCGACGAATCCCACGTCAGCGTTCCGCAGGTCGGCGCCATGTACAAAGGCGACCGCTCGCGCAAGGAAACCCTGGTCGAGTACGGCTTTCGCATGCCCTCGGCGCTGGATAACCGCCCCATGCGCTTCGACGAATGGGAGGATGTCAGCCCACAAACCATCTTCGTGTCCGCTACCCCTGGCCCCTACGAGGCTGAGCACGCCGGACGCGTGGTGGAGCAGGTGGTGCGCCCGACCGGCCTCGTCGACCCACAGGTCGAGGTGCGCCCGGCACTGACCCAGGTGGACGACCTGTTGTCGGAAATCCGCAAGCGTGTGGCTCAGGGCGAGCGGGTGCTGGCCACCACGCTGACCAAGCGCATGGCCGAAGACCTGACCGACTACCTGGCCGACCATGACGTGCGGGTGCGCTACCTGCACTCGGACATCGACACCGTGGAGCGGGTGGAAATCATCCGTGACCTGCGCCTGGGCACCTTCGACGTGCTGGTGGGTATCAACCTGCTGCGCGAAGGCCTGGACATGCCGGAGGTGTCGCTGGTGGCGATCCTCGATGCCGACAAGGAAGGTTTCCTGCGTTCCGAGCGTTCGCTGATCCAGACCATCGGGCGTGCGGCGCGTAACCTCAATGGCCGGGCGATCCTGTACGCCGACACTGTCACCGGTTCGATGCAGCGGGCGATTGACGAAACCGAGCGCCGCCGCGAGAAGCAGATCGCGTTCAACGAAGCCAACGGCATCGTGCCCAAGGGTGTGGTCAAGGACATTACCGACATCATGGAAGGCGCTACCGTCCCGGGCGCACGCAGCAAAAAACGCAAGGGCATGGCCAAAGCGGCAGAGGAGAGCGCCCGTTACGAGGCCGAACTGCGCACGCCGGGCGAGATCACCAAGCGTATCAAGCAACTGGAAGAGAAGATGATGCAGTTTGCCCGCGACCTGGAATTCGAGGCGGCGGCGCAGTTGCGCGACGAGATTACCCAGCTGCGCCAGCGGTTGATTACCAGCTGATTCCTTACGCGGGCCCTGTGGGAGCGGGCGTGCCCGCGAAGAATTCAACGCGGTGGCTGGCACCGGCTTCGCCGGTGTTCGCGGGACAAGCCCGCTCCCACAGTGATCACGCCAGCTTTCAGATTTTGTGCAAGACAGTTGCTCCCACAGGGATCGCATTAAATCTGAAATAGCCTCAGTGGGCTTCCCCAGCCTTCAACCCCGCTGGCAACTTCCGGGTAAGCAACACCGCCACCATACTCACCGCCAACCCGATCCCGACGAAGTGGAAGGCGTCGTTGTAAGCCATGATCAGCGCCTGCTGGTGAGTAATTTCGCTCAACTTGCCCAGCGCCGCATTGTCATTCCCCAGCCTTTCAGCCAGCTGCGTCAGCCGCTCTGCCACCTGCGGGTTACTTGGCACTATCGACTCCCTCAGGTAATCGAAATATACCTTGGTCCGCGCATCCAGCAATGTGGCCAGCAGGGCAATCCCGATTGCGCCACCCAGGTTACGCAGGATGTTGAACAGGCTCGAAGCCGACCCCGCGTCTTGCTGCTGAATGTACGATGTGGCGATCAACGAAATGGTCACCATGATCATCGGTTGGCCCAAGGCGCGGATGATCTGGATATGGTTGAACTGCGGCCCGGCAAAATCCGGGTTGAGCACCCCCGAGCCGAAACTGGCCGCACCGAACAGGCAGAACCCCAGCGCACACAGCACTTTGGGCGAAACCACTTTCATCAGTTGCGGTACCAGCGGAATCAGGAACAGCTGCGGAATCCCCATCCACATGATCACCTCGCCGATCTGCAAGGCGTTGTAACCCTGCACCTGCGCCAGGTACAGCGGCAACAGGTAGATCGACCCGTACAGGCCTACCCCCATGCCGAGGCTGGCAATGCTCGACAGGCCAAAATTGCGGTTGCCCAGGATGCGCAGGTTGATCAGTGGGTGTGGCTTGGAAAACTGCAGGATGACGAAGGTGATCAGGCTGACCAGGGCGATGCTGCCGAGGCCGACGATCAGGGGCGACTCCAGCCAGTCCTTGCGGTGGCCTTCCTCCAGGAACACCTGTAGGCAACCCAGCCCCAGGCCCAGGGTGACGATGCCGGCGTAATCGGTGCTTTTCAGCAGTTCCCAGTGCGCTTCCTTCTTTTCCAGCCCGTACAGCAGGCCGGCGATCATCACCAGCCCTGGCGGGATGTTGATGTAGAAGATGTACTCCCAGCCCCAGTTTTCGGTCAGCCAGCCGCCCAGGGTGGGGCCGATGGAGGGGGCGAAGGTGGCGGTCATGGCAAACATGGCCATGCCTTTGGCGCGGTGGTGCTCAGGCAGTTTGATCAGGGTGAGGGTGAAGGCCAACGGGATCAGCGCGCCGCCAGTGAAGCCTTGCAGGGCACGGAACAGGATCATGCTCTCCAGGTTCCAGGCCATCGAGCACAGCAGCGACGACAGCAGGAAGCCTGCGGATACCCACACCACCAGGCGCCGCGCCGACAGCAGCTGCACCAGCCAGGCGGTTAGCGGGATCATGATGATTTCCGCTACCAGGTACGAAGTGGAAATCCATGAACCTTCTTCCAGCGTTGCCGACAGTGCGCCCTGGATATCCTTGAGCGACGAGTTGGTGATCTGGATGTCCAGCACCGCCATGAAGGCGCCGAGCATCACGCTCATCACTGCGATCCAGTCGCGTCGGGTTGGCTCGGCTGTAGGCCTGAGCAGTTGATCACCGGCCATCGTGGCCTTCGTTTTCGCTGCGCAGGTCGACGGTGGCGGTTACCGACATGCCGGGGCGGATGCGCCCGTGCAGCGGGTTGTCGGCGCGGAAGGTGAGTTTGACCGGGATACGCTGCACCACCTTGGTGAAGTTGCCGGTGGCGTTGTCGGGCGGCAGCAGGCTGAATTGTGCGCCCGATGCGGCGAACAGGCTGTCGACCCGGCCTTCGATGGGCGTATCGGGGTAGCTGTCGAAGAGCAGTTCAGCGCGCTGGCCGGGCTGCATGTGGCCAATCTGCGTTTCCTTGAAGTTGGCCTGCACCCAGATGTCTTCGTCTGGCACGATCGACAGCAGGTAGGCGCCGGCCTGCACCACCTGGCCATTGCGCGCATTGCGCTGGCCGATGGTGCCGCTGATCGGTGCGCGGATCTCGCAGCGGGTCAGGTTCAGCTCAGCCTGGGCCAGGTCGGCGCGGGCATTGGCGATTTGCGCATCGAGGCGCTTGAGGTCGGCGTTCAGCGCGTTGACTTGCTGGCGCTGGCTTTGCAGATCGGCACGGGCCTTGTCGACCTGAGAGCCGGCCACGTGGCTGTCTGCCGACAGGGTGGTGACCCGTTCTTCGGATACAAAGCCAGGCTTGCGCAGCTTCTCGGCGCGGCTCAGGTCCAGCCGTGAACGGTCGAAAGTGGCTTGGTTGGCTGCCACCTGGGCCTGGCCGGCAGCAATCAGGCTGCCTTGCTGGGTCAGGCGGCTTTGTGCCTGTGCGTACTCGGCTTCGCGGGTGGCGAGGGCGGCATGGGCGCGCTCAACCGCCAGCTCGAAGTCGGCGGCTTCCAGGCGCACCAGCAGGTCGCCCTTGTTGACGTGCTGGTTGTCCTCGACCGGCACCGTGTCGATGCGGGCGCCCAGCTGGCTGGAAATGCGCGTGATCTCGCCCTGTACATAAGCGTTGTCGGTGCTCTCGTAGAAGCGGCCTTTGAAGTACCAGTGGGCCAGGAAGGCGAGGGCGATGAGGGCCACGAGGGTGAAAAAGACCAGCAGGCGGCGTTTGAGTTGGGCGGGCATGGGGACTATCGTTCCAGAAATGTAAATAAATTTAACAGCGGCACAGGGCCTGTCGACAAGTGACGTTCGCGCCATTGCTGGAGCCCGGTGCCTGCCTCCTGCTAACATCCCGCCTTTGTTTCATCTTTCGTTCGAGACCTTCCATGACCACCGTACGCACGCGTATCGCGCCATCGCCTACCGGCGACCCCCATGTCGGCACTGCCTACATCGCCCTGTTCAACTACTGCTTTGCCAAGCAGCACGGCGGTGAGTTCATCCTGCGCATCGAGGACACCGACCAGCTGCGCTCCACGCGCGAGTCGGAACAGCAGATCTTCGACGCCCTGCGCTGGCTCGGCATCGAGTGGAACGAAGGCCCGGACGTCGGCGGCCCGCATGGCCCGTACCGGCAGAGCGAGCGTGGCGAGATCTACGCCAAGTACGCCAAGGAACTGGTCGACGCCGGCCACGCCTTCTACTGCTTCTGCACCGCTGAAGAGCTGGACCAGATGCGTGCCGAGCAGCAAGCCCGCGGCGAAACCCCGCGCTACGACGGTCGCGCATTGCTGCTGAGCGCCGAGGAAGTGCAGCGCCGCCTGGCCGCTGGCGAGCCACACGTGATCCGCATGAAGGTGCCGAGCGAAGGCATGTGCGTGGTCCCGGACATGCTGCGCGGCGATGTCGAAATCCCGTGGGACCGCATGGACATGCAGGTGCTGATGAAGAACGACGGCCTGCCGACGTACTTCCTGGCCAACGTGGTCGACGACCACCTGATGGGCATCACCCACGTACTGCGCGGCGAAGAGTGGCTGCCGTCGGCGCCCAAGCTGATCAAGCTGTATGAGTACTTCGGCTGGGAACAGCCAAAGCTGTGCTACATGCCGCTGCTGCGTAACCCGGACAAATCCAAGCTGTCCAAGCGCAAGAACCCGACCTCGGTCACCTTCTACGAGCGCATGGGCTTCATGCCCGAGGCGATGCTCAACTACCTGGGCCGCATGGGCTGGTCGATGCCGGACGAGCGCGAGAAGTTCTCGCTGGCCGAAATGGTCGAGCACTTCGACCTGTCGCGTATTTCGCTGGGCGGGCCGATCTTCGACATCGAGAAGCTGTCCTGGCTCAACGGCCAGTGGCTGCGCGAGCTGCCGGTCGAGGAATTCGCGGCACGCCTGCAGAAGTGGGCATTCAACAGCGACTACATGATGAAGATCGCCCCGCACGTGCAGGGCCGTGTGGAAACCTTCAGCCAGGTTGCCCCTCTGGGCGGGTTCTTCTTCGAAGGCGCGTTGAAGCTGGATGCCAAGCTGTTCGAGAGCAAGAAGCTGTCGGCCGACCAGGTGCGTCAGGTGATTCAGCTGATCCTGTGGAAGCTCGAAAGCCTGCGTCAGTGGGAAAAAGAGCGCATCACCGGCTGCATCCAGGCCGTGGTCGAGGCGCTGGAGCTGAAGCTGCGTGACGCCATGCCGCTGATGTTCGCCGCCATCACGGGTCAGGCCAGCTCGGTTTCGGTACTGGACGCCATGGAAATCCTTGGCCCGGACCTGACCCGCTATCGTCTGCGTCAGGCCCTGGATTTGCTGGGTGGCGTGTCGAAGAAAGAAAACAAGGAGTGGGAAAAGCTGCTGGCCTCGATCGCCTGATGGCGCACTGAAAGCAGCCGCTGAACCCTTTAGGAGCGGCCTTGTGTCGCGAAAGGGCCGCAAAGCGGCCCCGGCGATTTTGCGTTAAAGCGAAGATCGCGGGACCGCGTCGCGGTCCTTTCGCGACACAAGGCCGCTCCTACAAGGGTTCGATGCTGAGCTTTTACTGGGGCAGGGCGGTAAGTGATTGTTATCTGTGAAAAATTTTTTGATTATTTTAAAAAATTAGTTTGACAGGCCTGCAATCCGATCTTAATATGCGCCCCGTCCACAGCGATGAACGAAAACGAAACGCCAGCCACCCAGCCAGCGATTCTGTTCAGAGCGATATTGTGGGGCTATAGCTCAGCTGGGAGAGCGCCTGCATGGCATGCAGGAGGTCAGCGGTTCGATCCCGCTTAGCTCCACCAAATTCCGCTTGGCAGCAAAGGCTGTCGAGCAAGACCGGGTCCAGCAACCGGGTCTTGAAGGTAAGAAGGTTCGTCCCCTTCGTCTAGTGGCCTAGGACACCGCCCTTTCACGGCGGTAACAGGGGTTCGAGTCCCCTAGGGGACGCCAGTTTTGCACAAGCGATGTTTCACGATGTCGCTGGGCCGAGAGGCTAGAAATCCGGGGCTATAGCTCAGCTGGGAGAGCGCCTGCATGGCATGCAGGAGGTCAGCGGTTCGATCCCGCTTAGCTCCACCAATTTTGCCGCGGTTCGCGTAAGCGGATCGGCACGAAGGTTACGTCCCCTTCGTCTAGTGGCCTAGGACACCGCCCTTTCACGGCGGTAACAGGGGTTCGAGTCCCCTAGGGGACGCCACTTTTTCCTGCGTTTTGCAGGGCTTAAAAAGGCTCGTCGTTTATTGATGAGTCTTTTGTTTCGGGGCTATAGCTCAGCTGGGAGAGCGCCTGCATGGCATGCAGGAGGTCAGCGGTTCGATCCCGCTTAGCTCCACCATTTCTGCCAGGGTTCACGCAAGTGGATCTTCGCGAAGGTTACGTCCCCTTCGTCTAGTGGCCTAGGACACCGCCCTTTCACGGCGGTAACAGGGGTTCGAGTCCCCTAGGGGACGCCATTTTTACCCGCGTTTTGCGGGACCTTTAAGGCTCATTCGATTATTGAATGGGCCTTTTGTTTTTCTCCCTCCCGAAAAATTCGCAACCGACAGGCGGCGAGAAATTCTGCTTGCCAAAAAATATGATGAGAATAATATTTCGATCATCATATTTTGTCCGGCGAATGTTCAGATGAGCGACAAGAAGAGCAAAACCCGCGAACGCATCCTGGAAGCCGCACGCAGTGCGCTGATCCAGCATGGCCCCGCCGAGCCCAGCGTGAGCCAGGTGATGGGGGCGGCAGGCCTGACCGTCGGTGGTTTTTATGCCCACTTCGACAGTAAGGACGAGCTGATGCTAGAGGCGTTCCGCCAGCTGCTGGGTGAGCGCCGCGCCTTGCTCGCCCAGATCGACCCCAGTCTCGATGGTGCGGGGCGACGGGCGCTGGCCAGTGCCTTCTACCTGTCGCGTAAACACCGGGATGCCGAAGTGCACGCCTGCCCGCTGCCTAATTCGCTGGGCGAGATGCAGCGCTTGCCGGAAGTCTTCCGTGAGGTATTGGCCGAACACATCGAGCTGATGACTGCTGCCATGGTCGATCGTCCCGAAGATGCCGACAAAGCCTTGGCCGATCTGGCGTTGATGGTCGGTGGCCTGGCCCTGGCCCGCGCCCTGGGTACCAGCGAGTTGTCAGACCGCATTCTGCGCGCCGCCAAATCGGCGGTGCTTTAACCCTGGAGCATGGCAATGACTACCCTGAGCTGGATTCGTGGTGTCAATGGCACCCTGGGCCGCCTGGCCCCCGAGCATGTCGCGGGCAGGATGCGCCGTGCCTTCATGACACCGCGCAACTTGCCGCCGCGGGATTGGGAGCTGCCCGTGCTGGCCCGTGCCGAGCGCATTACCCTGCGCTTCGGCTTGTCGGCCCTGCGCTGGGGTAATGGGCCGACCGTGCTGCTGATGCACGGCTGGGAAGGGCGCCCGACCCAGTTCGCTGCGTTGATCGAAACCTTGGTGCAGGCCGGGCACACGGTGGTGTCACTGGAGGGGCCGGGGCATGGGCGTTCGCCTGGCGAGCAGGCCAATGTGGTGCTGTTTGCCCGGGCCCTGCTGGAGGCCGCCGCCGAGCTGCCGCCGCTGCGTGCGGTCATTGGCCATTCCATGGGCGGTGCCAGTGTGTTGCTGGCCTTGCAGATGGGGCTGCGTACAGAGGCTGCGGTCAGCATTGCGGCCCCGGCACGGCTGTTGGGTGTGTTGCGTGGTTTTGCCCATCGCCTGGGGCTGCCAGCACGGGCGCGGGCGGCGTTCATTCGGCAGATTGAGCGGGATGTGGGGATGCAGATAGCCCGGCTGGACGTGACGGGTTATCAGCTGGAGCTGCCGGGGTTGGTGGTGCATGCCGCTGATGACGCCTTGGTGGCCGCCGATGAGGCTCAGGTTATCCATAAAGCCTGGTTCGACAGCCGCCTGATGCTGCTGGAGGCGGGTGGGCATCAGCGTGTACTGTCCGACCCGCGGCTGGGTGAGGCAGTGCTCGAATTGCTCGCCCGCGCTGCTGCACCGGCGCGTCAAAGCGCCTGAGTGGCAGCAGGGCTGGACATTCCCTCACCTGTCACGGCTAAATTCACTTTTTCCGCCAAGGAAGCGAACATGAGCTGGGACCTGGCAACACCCTTCGTCATCGACCTGCGTGTCGGCAGCGAGGATATTGATGGCCTTGGCCACGCCAATAACGCGGTGTACGTCACCTGGCTGGAGCGTTGTGCCTGGCGCCACTCCCAGCGCCTGGGCCTGGACCTGGCCGAGTACCGTCGGCTAGACCGCGCCATGGCGGTAGTGCGTCACGAAATCGACTACCTGGCCGCCGCCTACGAGGACGATGAACTGCAACTGGCCACCTGGATCATCGATTGGGACCAGCGCCTGCGCATGACCCGCCGTTTCCAGCTCAAGCGCCCGCGTGACGGCGTGACCCTGCTGCGTGCGCAAACCACCTTCGCCTGCATCGAGCTGTCCAGCGGTAAGCCCAAACGCATGCCGGCAGAATTCCTTGACGGTTACGGCCCGGCGCTGATCGGCGCCTGAAAACCCGGCAATTTTTGTTAGACTGCCGGCTTTTTCCGCCGAGACCCCGACATGCAAATTGCCCTGGCCCCCATGGAGGGGCTGGTCGACAACATCCTGCGCGACGTACTGACCCGCGTGGGCGGCATCGACTGGTGCGTCACCGAGTTCATTCGTGTGTGCGACCGCCTGCTGCCGCCTTCTTCGTTCGACAAACTGGCGCCCGAGCTGCGCCAGGGGGCGCGCACGGCTGCCGGGGTGCCCATGCGTGTGCAGTTGCTGGGTTCGGACCCGGTATGTCTGGCGGAAAACGCCGCGCTGGCCTGCGAACTGGGCGCGCCGTTGATCGACCTGAACTTTGGCTGCCCGGCCAAGACCGTGAACAAGTCGCGGGGTGGTGCCGTGCTGCTCAAGGAGCCGGAACTGCTGCACGCCATCGTGCGCGAAGTGCGCCGTGCCGTGCCGGCAGATATCCCGGTGACGTCGAAGATGCGCCTGGGCTTCGACAGCCCTGATGGTGCGCTGGAGTGTGCCACGGCGCTGGCCGAAGGCGGCTCGGCGCACCTGGTGGTGCATGCACGGACCAAGGTCGAAGGCTACAAACCGCCGGCGCACTGGGAATGGGTGGCGCGGGTGCAGGATGTGGTGAAGGTGCCGGTGTTCGCCAATGGCGAGATCTGGACTGTCGACGACTGGCGACGTTGCCGTGAGGTCAGTGGGGCCGAAGACATCATGCTGGGCCGTGGGCTGGTGTCGCGACCCGACCTGGGTCTGCAGATTGCGGCTGCGCGTGACGGGCGTGAGTATCAACCGATGAGCTGGGAGGATTTGCTGCCACTGTTGCGCGAGTTCTGGCGCCAGGCGCAGAACAAGCTGTCACCGCGCTATGCGCCGGGGCGGATGAAGCAGTGGCTGGCGATGCTGACCCGCAGTTATCCTGAGGCGGTGGTGCTGTTTGCCGAGCTGCGCCGGGAGGATGATTGTGCGCGGATCAGCCGGTTGCTGGGGGTTGAGGCTCAAGCCCCGGAAGCCTGTGTTGCCTGATCCGGCCCCTTCGCGGGTGAACCCGCTCCCACAGGGATCCCACAGACGCTGAAGCTTGTGCAGTACCTGTAGGAGCGGGTTTACCCGCGAAGAGGCCACCAGACCCAATGCAAAAATCAGATTTTTTCTGACTCCCCCTTGAAAGCATTTCCCCAGGCCATATCTCTTGAGTACGCGATGCCGAAGTCGGGTCGCGTAATGACTTACTTGCTGAATCTCAGGAGTTTATGACCATGACCACCGCTTTCTCTCTCGCACCCCTGTTCCGTCATTCCGTAGGTTTCGACCGTTTCAACGACCTGTTCGAATCTGCGGCACGTAACGAGGCCGGTAGCAGCTACCCGCCCTACAACGTGGAAAAGCATGGCGATGACCACTACCGCATCGTGGTTGCCGCAGCCGGTTTCCAGGAGCAGGACCTCGACCTGCAAGTCGAAAAAGGCGTCCTGACCGTGACCGGTGGCAAGCGCGACAATGGCGCCGCTGAAGTGACCTACCTGCACCAAGGTATCGCGCAACGCGCCTTCAAGCTGTCGTTCCGCCTGGCCGACCATATCGAAGTGAAGGCCGCCGGCCTGGCCAATGGCCTGCTCAGCATCGACCTGCTGCGCATCGTGCCTGAAGAAGCCAAGGCCAAGCGCATCCCGATCAATGGCGACAAGCCAGCGCTGAACTGATCGCGCTGCAGTGAAGAAGGGCACCCTCGGGTGCCCTTCTTGCGTTTGCCGGCTGGTTCAGTAACCCGCCGGCGCCTCCAGCAACATCTGCCGAAACTCCGGCAACGGCAATGGCCGGCTGTGCAGGTATCCCTGGTACAAGTGGCAGCCCAGCCGTTCGAGGAACTCCAGTTGTTCGGTCAGTTCTACCCCTTCGGCAATCACGGCCAGGTCCAGGCTGCGGGCCATGGCGACGATGGCGCGCACGATTTCCGCGTCGTTGGGGTCGACCGGCGCGTCGCGCACGAAGGTCTGGTCGATCTTCAGCGCATCCACCGGCAGGCGCTTGAGGTAGGTGAGTGAGGAATAACCGGTGCCAAAGTCATCCATGGCAAAGCTCACCCCGAAGCGCTTGAGTTCGCGCATCTTGCTGATGGTGTCTTCCAGGTTCTGGATCACGATGCCTTCGGTGATCTCCAGCTTGAGCATGTGCCGAGGCAGGCGATAGTCGTCCAGGCTGCGCAGCACGCGCCCGACAAAGTCGTTCTGGCGGAACTGCCGCGGGCTGATGTTCACGCACAGGCTGAAATCATCCGCGTCGATCAGCCCGTCGGTCAGCATGCGTGCGCAAGCATCGCACGCTTCATCGAGGATCCAGCTGCCAACTTCCAGAATCAGGCCGCTTTCCTCCAGCACCTGGATAAACTGCCCGGGTGGTTGCTGACCCAGTTGCGGGTGGTGCCAGCGCAGCAGCACTTCAGCCCCGACGATGCGGTTGTCGCGGGCATCCACCTGGGGCTGGAAGTGCAGCGCCAGTTCGCCACGGGCCAAGGCCAGGCGCAGGTCGTTTTCCATGCGCAAGCGCTCGCTGGCGGCCTTCTGCATGGTGGTGTGGAACAGCTGGGTGGTGTTGCGCCCGGAGTCCTTGGCCCGGTACAGGGCAATGTCGGCACGCTTGAGCAAATCGGCCGGGGTAGCGCCGTGGTCAGGGATCAGCGCCACGCCGATACTGGGCGTTACCTGCAGCCGCTGGCCATCCAGCGACATCGGTTCGGCCAGCAGTTCGCGCAGGGTGTCGGCCAGTTCGCGCACTTTTTCCTCTACCAGCTCGCGGCTGCCTTCCAGGCCGCTGAGCAGGACCACGAACTCGTCGCCCCCCAGCCGCGCCACGGTGTCTTCCAGGCGCACGCTGGCCTCCAGGCGGGCGGTGATGATCTTCAGCACCGTGTCGCCCACCGGATGGCCCAGCGAGTCGTTGATGTGCTTGAAGTGGTCGAGGTCGAGGAACAGCAGGGCGCCGCGCAGGTTGTGGCGCTTGAGCAGGGCGATCTGCTGGCTCAGGCGGTCCATCAGCAGGGCGCGGTTGGGCAGGTTGGTCAGCGGGTCGTGGTAGGCCAGGTGGCGAATCTGCGCCTGGGCATTTTTCAGTTGGCTGACGTCACGGGCGGTCAGCAGCAGGCAGTCCACCTCGTTGAGGGTGATCGGTTCGACCGAAACTTCCACGGTAAGGATATCGCCGCGCTTGTTGCGCCCGAGCATTTCCCGGTGATGTACCCGGCCGCGCTCGCGTAACTCGGCCAGCAGCGCGCTGCGCTGCTTGTCGTCCGCCCAGATGCCGATCTCGTACACCGTGTGGCCGACCACCTCGGCCGCGCTGTAACCCGTCAGGCGGCAGAAGCCATCGTTGATTTCCAGGTAGCGTCCGCTATGGCGTTCGGTGATGGTGATGGCGTCGGGGCTGGAGTGGAAGGCCTTGGCGAACTTCTCCTCGCTGGACTTCAGTGCGGCTTCGGCGCGTTGCTGCTGGGTAATGTCGCGCAGGGTGGTCACGCTGCACGGCTGGTCATCGACGGTGATCAGGCGGCTGGAAATCACGCACGTCAGGGGGGCGCCATTGCGGTGGTTGACCACCACGGCGACGTTGCTCAAGGCCTGTTCGCGGATCACCCGCTCGATACGTTGCGCACGCTCGATGGACTCGGCCCACAGGCCGATTTCCTCTGCGGTGCGGCCAAGCACCTGCTCGCTGCCCCAGCCGAAGGTCTGGGTGAACGCCGGGTTGATCTCGATGAACTGACCGGTGTCCTGGCGAGTGACGCAGATCGGGTCGGGGCTGACCTGGAACAGGCTGGCGAACTTCTCTTCCGAGGCGCTCAGGCGCTGCTCGCGCTCCACCTGATCGGTGATGTCGAGCAGGGTGCCGGCCATGCGCAGCGGGTTGCCTTGTTCGTCGCGGTACAGGCGTGCGCGGCTTTCGATATAGCGCGAAATGCCGTTTTCCAGTTGCACCCGGTAGGTGATCTGGTAGTTGCCGGCGGGCCCTTCGCGCAGGCTGCGGTAGGCCTGGCGCATCGAGTTGCGCTCCTGCTCCGGCACCCCTTCGAAAAATGCATCGAACGACTCATGAAAGGGGATGGGCGGTAGGCCGTGCAACTGCGCGGCGCGGGCAGAGCCATAGAGCATGCCGCTGGGGATATGCCAGTCCCAGGTGCCCAGCTGCGCCGAATCCAGGGCCAGGTCCAGGCGCTCCTGGCTGTCCTTCAGGGCCTGCTCGGCGCGCTTGCGCTCGGTGGTGTCGACGAAGGTGCTGATCAGAAAGGTCACGCCTTCCAGTTCGATGCCCTGGGTGCAGAGAATGCCGTCATGCACCTTGCCGCTGGTGGCGCGGAACTGCACCTCCATGATCAACGGGCCGCCGTTGGCGCGGGTCGACTCCATCACCTGGTGGCGTTGTTCGGGGTTGACCCACAGGCCCAGCTCCAGGCTGGTCTTGCCGATCACCTGGCTGCCAGGCCAGCCGAACATGTCTTCGAAGTGCTGGTTGACCTCGAAGATCATGCCGTCGTGGCGGCGGGTGAGCAAAATGGCGTTGGGGCTGAGGTGGAACAGGGTGGCGAAGCGCTTTTCCGAATTGATCAGGGCGGTTTCCCGCTCGCGCTGGCGGGTGATTTCGCGGATTACCCCGATCATCTGCGGCCGGCCATGCGGGTCGTGGGTCAGGCTGCCGTTGATCTCCAGCCAGTGCAGGCTGCCGTCCGGCCAGCGGATGCGATGACGCATGGCCTGTTCCACCGGCTCGCCGTTGAACACCGCCTGGAACACCTGGCGCGTGCGGGCGCGGTCTTCTTCGGGCAGCAGGTCGAGGTAGTCGACATCGGCAGGCAGCGGGCGCTGCGGGTCGAAGCCGAACAGGGCCTGGGTGCCCCGTGACCAGCTGACACGGCCGCTTTCAATATCCCACAGCCATGCCCCCAACCGGGCGCCGTTCAGCGCGGCCAGCAGTTGTGGGGCGTTCTGCCAGGCCTGTTCGGACTCCTGGGGGTCGGCCGCAGGAATACGCGGCAGGCGCAAAAAGCGGTTTGCTGATTTGGGCATCGGTACCAGACCTTTGGCGTATGACGCGTCCTTGGATTCGGAAATACCTGGCTGACGGCCGGTCAGGCGGGCCCCGCGTGGCTGTCGAGCAGGGCCATGAATGCCCTGGCCGCGTTCGATAGCGTACGCTCCGTGTGCAAAATGTAGCCTAGCTGGCGCGACAGCTGTATGCCGGGCAAAGCGATGGGTGCAACCTGTTCGTCGAGCATGGTGCGCGGCAGCACGCTCCAGGCCAGGCCGATCGACACCATCATCTTGATGGTTTCCAGGTAGTTGGTGCTCATGGCGATGTTCGGCGTGAGGCCCTGGCTTTCGAACAGGCGCTGGACGATGTGGTGGGTAAAGGTGTTGCCGCCGGGGAAAACCGCCGGGTGGCGGGCCACATCGGCCAGGCCGACCGCATTGTTGGCCAGCGGGTGCTCGGGGGCGGCGACAAAATCCAGGGCGTCGTCCCACACGGGCACCGCCTTGACCAGGTGATGCGGCTCGGGCGCCAGGGTGATCACGGCTATTTCGGCGCGGCCATGCAGAATCTCGTCGTAGGCCTGTTCTGAATCGAGAAACTGAATATCCAGCGCCACGGCCGGGTACTGGCGGGTGAACGCCCGTAATAGCGGGGGCAGGCGGTGCAGGCCGATGTGGTGGCTGGTGGCCAGGGTGAGGCGACCGCTCACTTCCCCCGACAAATTGGTCAGCGCACGTCGGGTATCATCAAGGACGTTGAGGATCTGGTAGGCCCGGGGCAGCAGGGCGCGTCCGGCCTCGGTCAGGGTCACCTCGCGGCCCAGGCGGTCGAACAGGCGCACATCCAGCTGCTGCTCCAGGCCGGCGATGCGCTTGCTGATGGCGGGTTGGGTCAGGAACAGGCGTTCAGCCGCCCCGGAGAAGCTGCCGGTTTCGGCAATGGCGATGAAGGCGCTGAGGTTGGCCAGGTCCAAGGGTTGCATTCCTCTTGGTTATCCAAAGGATAAAAATTATGAATTTGAGTTATTCAATCTAACCCCATAGCATCGTCCGTACAAGCCAAGGGGTCTTTGGCATAGAAAGACGCTGATGAGGAACAGTCTGATGGCTGGCAAAACGCTCTACGACAAACTCTGGGAAGCCCATGAGGTCAAGCGCCGTGATGACGGCTCGTCCTTGATCTACATCGACCGCCACATCATTCACGAAGTGACGTCGCCCCAGGCCTTCGAAGGCCTGCGCCTGGCCAACCGCAAACCGTGGCGCATCGATACCAACATCGCCACGCCCGATCACAACGTGCCGACCACGCCAGAGCGCAAGGGCGGTATCGAGGCCATCGTCGACCAGGTGTCGCGCCTGCAGGTGCAGACCCTCGACGAAAACTGTGACGAATACGGCATCGTCGAATTCAAGATGAACGACGAGCGCCAGGGCATCGTTCACGTCATCAGCCCGGAGCAGGGTGCCACCTTGCCCGGCATGACCGTGGTTTGCGGCGACTCGCACACCTCCACCCACGGCGCCTTCGGTGCCCTGGCCCATGGCATCGGCACCTCCGAGGTCGAGCACGTGCTCGCCACCCAGTGCCTGGTCGCCAAGAAGATGAAGAACATGCTGGTGCGCGTGGAAGGCCAATTGCCGGCCGGCGTAACCGCCAAGGATATCGTGCTGGCCGTGATCGGCAAGATCGGCACCGCCGGTGGCAACGGCCACGCCATGGAGTTCGCGGGCAGCGCCATTCGCGAGTTGTCGATGGAAGGCCGCATGACCATCTGCAACATGTCCATCGAAGCCGGTGCCCGTGTGGGCCTGGTGGCGACCGACGCCACCACCGTTGCCTATGTCGAAGGCCGCCCGTACGCGCCGAAGGGCGAGCAATGGAAGCAGGCAGTCGAATCGTGGAAAGACCTGGTGTCGGATGACGACGCCGTGTTCGACACCGTGGTCGAGCTGGATGCCAGCCAGATCAAGCCGCAAGTCAGCTGGGGCACCTCGCCCGAGATGGTGTTGGCCGTAGACCAGCGCGTACCGGACCCGGCTGCCGAAGCCGACCTGGTCAAGCGTGGTTCGATCGAACGTGCCTTGAAGTACATGGGCCTGACCGCCAACCAGGCGATCACCGACATCCAGCTGGACCGCGTGTTCATCGGCTCGTGCACCAACTCGCGTATCGAAGACCTGCGTGCCGCAGCGGAGATCGCCAAGGGCCGCAAGGTGGCCGCGACCGTCAAGCAAGCCATCGTCGTGCCGGGCTCGGGCCTGGTCAAGGCACAGGCCGAGCGTGAAGGCCTGGACAAGATCTTCCTCGAAGCCGGTTTCGAATGGCGTGAACCAGGCTGCTCGATGTGCCTGGCGATGAACCCGGACCGCCTGGAGAGCGGCGAGCACTGCGCGTCCACCTCCAACCGCAACTTCGAAGGCCGTCAGGGTGCCGGTGGCCGTACCCACCTGGTCAGCCCGGCCATGGCCGCCGCTGCTGCGGTAGCCGGCCACTTCATCGATGTCCGCGAGTTGATCCAAGGGAGCGCAGCATGAAAGCCTTTACCCAGCACACTGGCCTCGTCGCGCCGTTGGACCGTGCCAACGTCGACACCGACCAGATCATCCCCAAGCAGTTTTTGAAGTCGATCAAGCGCACCGGCTTTGGCCCTAACCTGTTCGACGAATGGCGTTACCTGGACGTGGGCCAGCCCTACCAGGACAACAGCAAGCGCCCGGTGAACCAGGAATTCGTGCTCAACCACGAACGCTACCAGGGTGCCAGCGTGCTGCTGGCGCGGGAGAACTTCGGTTGCGGCTCCAGCCGTGAGCACGCCCCTTGGGCGCTGGACGAGTACGGTTTCCGCAGCATCATCGCGCCGAGCTTTGCCGACATCTTCTTCAACAACAGCTTCAAGAACGGCTTGCTGCCGATCATCCTCAGCGATGAAGAAGTGGACGAGTTGTTCAAGCAGGTCGAAGCCAACCCGGGCTACCAGTTGACCATCGACCTGCAAGCGCAGGCGGTGACCCGCCCGGACGGCAAGGTGCTGCACTTCGAGATCGATGCGTTCCGCAAGCACTGCCTGCTCAACGGCCTGGACGACATCGGCCTGACCCTGCAGGACAGCGATGCGATCAAGGCCTTCGAAGGCAAGCACCGCGCCGGGCAGCCTTGGCTGTTCCGGGATGCCTGATTGATATAGCCGGCATTTGCAGTGGCTGTGCCGGCCTCTTCGCGGGTTCACCCGCGAAAGGGCCGGCAAAGGCAACAAAAATCTAAAGGATCGAGACATGACCAGCACCCAACACACCGATGTGGTCCAACGCCAGTTCGGCGAACAGGCCAGCGCCTACCTCAGCAGCGCCGTGCACGCCCAGGGCAGTGAATTCGCCCTGCTGCAGGCCGAGCTGGCGGGGCAGGGCAATGCCCGCGTGCTGGACCTGGGCTGTGGTGCCGGTCATGTCAGTTTCCACGTTGCCCCGCTGGTGAGCGAAGTGGTCGCCTACGACCTGTCGCAATCCATGCTCGACGTGGTCGCCAGTGCCGCCGCCGAGCGCGGCCTGGCCAATATCACCACCGAGCGCGGTGCCGCCGAACGCCTGCCGTTCGCCGATGCCTCGTTCGAATTCGTCTTCAGCCGCTACTCGGCCCACCACTGGAGCGACTTGGGCCTGGCCCTGCGCGAAGTGCGCCGGGTGCTCAAGCCGGGTGGTGTGGCGGCGTTCATCGACGTGATGTCGCCGGGCAGCCCGCTGCTCGACACCTACCTGCAAACGGTCGAGGTGCTGCGCGACACTAGCCATGTGCGCGACTACTCCGCCGCCGAATGGCAGCGCCAGGTCAGCGAGGCTGGCCTGCATGTGCGCAGTCACACCCGCCAGCCCTTGCGCCTGGAGTTCGGCAGCTGGGTGGAGCGCATGCGCACCCCCGAGCCAATGCGCGTGGCCATCCGCCAATTGCAGCAAGCCATGGGCGAAGAAGTACGGCAGTATTACCAGATCGAGGCCGATGGCTCGTTCAGCACCGATGTGCTGGTGCTGTGGGCCGAGCGTTAAGCACTTTTCGGTGGGGCCCGTTTGGCCGCACCGCGTGAATGGATAGAGGAAAGCATGAGCAAGCAGATTCTGATTCTCCCAGGTGACGGTATCGGCCCGGAAATCATGGCCGAAGCGGTCAAGGTGCTGGAGCTGGCCAGCGACAAGTTCCAGCTCGGCTTCAGCCTGGAGCACGACGTGATCGGTGGCGCCGCCATCGACAAGCACGGCGTGCCGCTGGCCGACGAAACCCTGGAGCGTGCGCGCAAGGCTGATGCCGTGCTGCTGGGCGCCGTGGGCGGGCCGAAGTGGGATAAGATCGAGCGCGACATCCGCCCGGAGCGCGGCTTGCTGAAAATCCGTTCGCAGTTGGGCCTGTTCGCCAACCTGCGCCCGGCCATCCTCTACCCGCAACTGGCCGATGCCTCGTCGCTGAAGCCGGAAATCGTCTCGGGCCTGGACATCCTCATCGTCCGTGAGCTGACCGGCGGCATCTACTTCGGTGCCCCGCGTGGCCAGCGCGAGCTGGAAGGTGGCGAGCGCCAGGCCTACGACACCCTGCCGTACAGCGAAAGCGAAGTGCGCCGCATTGCCCGTGTCGGCTTCGACATGGCCCGCGTGCGTGGCAAGAAGCTGTGCTCGGTAGACAAAGCCAACGTACTGGCTTCCAGCCAGCTGTGGCGTGAAGTGGTCGAAGACGTGGCCAAGGACTACCCGGATGTGGAACTGAGCCACATGTACGTCGACAACGCCGCCATGCAGCTGGTGCGTGCACCCAAGCAGTTCGACGTGATGGTGACCGACAACATGTTCGGTGACATTCTGTCGGATGAAGCTTCCATGCTCACCGGTTCCATCGGCATGCTGCCTTCGGCGTCGCTGGATGCCGACAACAAGGGCATGTACGAGCCGTGCCACGGCTCGGCACCGGACATCGCAGGCCAGGGCATTGCCAACCCGCTGGCGACCATCCTGTCGGTGTCGATGATGCTGCGTTACAGCTTCAATCAGTCGGCTGCCGCCGAAGCGATCGAGAAGGCCGTGAGCCTGGTGCTGGACCAGGGCCTGCGCACCGGCGACATCTATTCGCAAGGCTGCCGCAAAGTTGGTACGCAGGAAATGGGCGACGCAGTAGTCGCAGCGCTGCGGAATCTGTAATCTCTCTGGCCCGCCACCCAAAATTCCCGGTGGCGGCCCACTTTTAGCAAAGGTGTAGTTGCGATGAAACGTGTAGGTCTGATCGGTTGGCGCGGTATGGTCGGTTCCGTGCTCATGCAGCGGATGCTGGAGGAGCAGGACTTCGACCTTATCGAGCCGGTGTTCTTCACTACCTCCAATGTTGGCGGCCAGGGCCCGAACGTGGGCAAGGATACAGCGCCGCTCAAGGACGCTTATTCGATTGAAGAACTCAAGACCCTCGACGTGATCCTGACCTGCCAGGGCGGCGACTACACCAACGAGGTCTTCCCCAAGCTGCGTGAAGCCGGCTGGCAGGGTTACTGGATCGACGCCGCTTCGTCCCTGCGCATGCAGGATGACGCGGTCATCATCCTCGACCCGGTCAACCGCAAGGTCATCGACCAGCAGCTGGACGCGGGCACCAAGAACTACATCGGCGGCAACTGCACCGTCAGCCTGATGCTGATGGGCCTGGGCGGCCTGTTCGAAGCCGGCCTGGTGGAATGGATGAGCGCCATGACCTACCAGGCAGCCTCGGGTGCCGGCGCGCAGAACATGCGCGAGCTGATCAAGCAGATGGGTGCTACCCACGCCGCCGTGGCCGATGACCTGGCCAACCCGGCCAGCGCCATCCTCGATATCGACCGCAAGGTTGCCGAGACCATGCGCGGTGATGCATTCCCGACCGAGAACTTCGGTGTGCCACTGGCGGGCAGCCTGATCCCGTGGATCGACAAGGAACTGCCGAACGGCCAGAGCCGCGAAGAGTGGAAGGCCCAGGCCGAAACCAACAAGATCCTCGGTCGCTTCAAGAGCCCGATCCCGGTCGACGGCATCTGCGTGCGCATCGGCGCCATGCGCTGCCACAGCCAGGCGCTGACCATCAAGCTGAACAAGGACGTGCCGCTGGCCGATATCGAAGGCATGATCAGCCAGCACAACCCTTGGGTGAAGCTGGTGCCGAACCAGCGTGAAATCAGCATGCAGGAACTGACCCCGACAAAGGTCACCGGCACCCTGAACATCCCGGTTGGCCGCCTGCGCAAGCTGAACATGGGTTCGCAGTACCTGGGCGCGTTCACCGTGGGTGACCAGCTGCTGTGGGGCGCGGCAGAACCGCTGCGCCGCATGCTGCGGATCCTGCTGGAGCGTTGATCGCTCTGCTGTAACCGAAAACCCGTGCTGGCGACAGCGCGGGTTTTTTTATTGGTATCACTACGAATCAGCCTTTTTGTAACAGCGCCAGGAACAGTGGCAAATTGCCTAGATTAACGAGAAATATTCTCATTATAATCGGGCTCCCCAGTTTGCCTGAGCATAGGAAAGTGCTGACGTGCTGGAACAACTCTTCAACGAACACGCCTCCGCCTTGCACCGCTACCTGCTGCGCAAGAACTGCACGCCAACCCTGGCGTCGGACATCGTCCAGGAAACCTTCCTGCGGCTGGCGCAGATGGACGGGGTAGAGCGGCTGCTCGCCACCCCGGCCTACCTGTTCCGCGTTGCCCACAACCTGATGATCGACCATCATCGGCGTTATGGCAGCAAGCGCTACGAGGCCGAGCCGGCCAGTATCTTTGACGGCCTGATCGATGAAGCCAGTTCGCCAGAAGACCAGGCCTTGGGGGCTCTGGAGCTTGAGCGCCTGCACGCAACCCTGGAGCTGCTGCCCGAGCGCACCCGCGACGTGTTCCTGCTGTGTCGGGTGGAGGGCATGACGCACAAAGAGGCCGCCCAGTATTTACGGATTTCCACCAGCTCTGTACAAAAACACCTGGCCAGTGCGCTGGCCAGGATCGGCCGAGGGCTTGAACCTGACCAGTAGACCAGGCGCAAGCGCTGACCTGGCCGGGCTACCAGAAAAACACCAACAGGCAGCAACACCGTACCGTGAACCCCTCAGAACCTGTTGACCCGATCGAGCGCAAAGCCGCCGATTGGGTCATGAAACACCGTCAAGGTCGCCTCGGCCCCGCCGAGCAAGCGGCCTATCGGCGTTGGCTCGAAGCCGACCCCCGGCACGCTGCCGTCGCCCAGCGCCTCGACCGCGCCTGGCAGGCCAGTGCGGTGCTGCGTCAGGGGTATGTGCGGCCGCCACGACCGGCCCGTGCTGCTGGGCCGTTGGGTTGGCTACAGGCTGCATGGCAACGGCCGTGGGCCAGTGGTGGTGCGCTCAGCGGGTTGGCCATGGCCTGTTGGCTGTGGCTGGCGCCGCCGTTCTGGGTGCAGGGCCTCGGCGCCGACTACCAGACCGGCTATGGCGAGGTACGCCATGTCACGCTGAATGACGGCAGCCAGGTCGAGCTTGGCAGCCGCAGCATTCTCAGCATCGCCTATGACGGGCAACGACGGACTGTGCACCTGAAACGCGGCGAGGCGGTGTTCAGCCCGTCACCGGTAGGTGAGGCGGAGCCACGGCCATTCTCGGTCAGCACGCCAGGCGCAACCGTGACTGCGCGCGGGACCCGCTACCTGGTCGCGGTCGATCAGGACGAACGCTCCGGCTGGGTGGGCGTGCTGCAGCACAGTGTCGAGATCAACCTGATATCCCATGGGCTGAACGATGTATCGGCTTCTGCCGTGTTGCAGGAAGGCGACAGCCTGTACTTTGGCCCGCATGCCGGGCTGAAGCCACTCGAGCAATCCCCTGAGGAATTGGCCAGCTGGCAGGAGGGCAGGGTAGTGCTGCGCCAGAAAACCCTGGCTCAGGCGGCCGAGCAGTTGGGCCGTTATCGCGCGGGCCTGACGGTGGTGCGCGGCGAAGCGCTGCGGCGCTTGCCGGTGAGTGCCGTGGCACGGATCGACCATGTCGATGACGCCCTCAGGCAACTGGCCAGCCAGGCGCACGCCCGGGTACTGGAGCTTCCAGGTGTACTGCTGATTTACTGATCTAAAAAATCCATTTAATAGATCATATCGCTCTACTGTGTTTTCCAGCTTCGCACGTTACTGAATGCAAATAACTCTTATTTGTCTTTAGCTAGGGTGCTTGGAAACGATGTCAAAGGGAGCTTCAGGGCGTTTCGCCCCTCAACGTGGCAAGCTGAGCCTGGGAATTCAGCTGGCACTGTTGGCCTGCTGCGGTGCCACGGCGGCGCTGCCTGCCATGGCCGCCACCGACTCGGCTGCCGCCGCGCGCAGCCAGCCAGGCCAGTACCATCAGTTCGATGTGAAGGGCGGGGCGCTTGAAGATGCCATGTTGCAGCTGGCGCGCCAGGCGGGCGCCGAGCTGTACCTGACCGGCGATGCCTTCAACGGCCTGTACGCCAACCCGGTGCAAGGCCGTTACTCCCTGGAAGGTGCGCTGCAACAATTGCTGAGCGGCCTGCCGGTCAGCTTCAGCCTGAGCGGCGGGCCCGACCGCCCGGTGATCCACCTGCAATCGGCTACCAGCGCCGGCACCGATGACCTGCACCCAACGTACGTATACGGCCAGCGTGATGGCCGTTCGCGGGACGAGAAGGGCTACAGCGACATCTACGACCAGGACATTTCCACCGTTTACGCCGGCAAGGAGCAGATCGAGCGCTACAAGGGCGCCGCCCCTGCCGACGTGTTCAAGGGCATGCTCAACGTCTACAGCGGCGACGCCCGCAACAGCGGTGCACTGGACCCGAACGTACGCGGCATTCAGGGCCCGGGCCGGGTGCCGCTGACCATCGACGGTACCGAGCAGGCGCTGACCGTGTATCGCGGCTACATGGGGGCCAACAACCGCAACTACATAGACCCCAACCTGATCGGTTCGATCAAGGTCATCAAGGGGCCGAACCTGGAGCGCAACGTCTACAGCGGCGTAGGTGGTGCGGTGGTAGCCAATACGCTGAGCGTTGATGACATCCTCAAGGAAGGCGAGGAATTCGGTGGCGAGTTCAAGATCGAGGGCAGCAACAATTCGGTATCACCGAAACTGCCCACCTTGTTGACCGGGCAGATGCCCAGCGCGGATTACCAGTACATCCCGATCAACTCCTACTACGACCCGTCGCTGTACAAACACCCGCGCACCAGTAGCAGCAACGACCTGCTGTCGAGCGACGACAAGGCTTACCGGCTGGCGCTGGGGACGCGTCAGGAGCATTTCGACCTGATGGGTGCATATGCCTATCGGGAAAAGGGCAACCATTACGCGGGCAAGAAAAAGAGCAGTTACTACTCCAGTGGCGAACTGGTGGACGGCAAGTGGGACTACGTGCCCAACCTGGCGCGTATCTATAAACCGGGCGACGAAGTGCCCAACAGCTCCAGCAAGATGGAATCGTGGCTGGCCAAGGCTACCTGGAAGATCGACGAAGGCCAGAGCCTGGAGTTCGGCTACCGCGCCACCGACTCGTTGTATGGCGAAATCCTGCCTTCGCGCATTTCATTCTTCACGCCGGGTAGCACCTACGATGCGGCGAACTACGGTGTACCGCAATGGCCGCTGAGCCATGTGGACAGCAAGGCCTATAACGTCGAGTACAAGCTCAACCCCGAAGATAACCGCTGGGTCGATTTCTACTCGAACCTGTGGATGACCCGGACTGTCAGCGATACCTACAGTTCGGGAGGTGTACCCAACGAAACCACGGCGCAGAATCGCGAGTTTCGTAATACCGCGTTGGCCAATGCCAAGCATGACCGTGCCGGCCTGACCGTCAGCAACAAATTAAAGTTGCTGGACAGCCTCGACCTGACGCTGGGTGGCAGCTATCAGCATGAAAAACTGAGTTCGGGTGACACTATGTTCGATCCGAGCGCGTTCGGGGCAACGCGGCTTTTTCCAAGGGCAGGGCGACGCGAGGAGCAGGAGTACAACTTCAACTTTGACTGGCAGCCGGTTTCCTTTGCGCGCTTTACAGCAGGTGGGCGTTACTCCTCGTATTGGTCCTACGATGATTTTCTCAAAGGCCAGCAAGGTGAGACGGGGGTAACTACCCAGAATGTCCAGAGTGGCAAGCGGGTCGGGTACACCACGCGCAAGACATTGTCACAGGAAGAGTGGCGTGCAGCCGTGGACGAAAAGATTCAGAACATGCAGCTGTTTTGGGACATTTTCGGCGCCACTGAAGCTGAGCGGCAGGCTGATATCGAGTCATTTGAAAATTCGACTCCATACGAAATGGATACGGAGCAAAGCCAACACTGGGCCCATGACGGCAAAGGGAAGTATCAGCGCAGCAACAACCCATGTATCGCAGCGGCCGCGGCGGGCGAGAATGTAGTGCAGTGCTTCCACGAAACCTATGATGGCTCAGCAAACATCGTCGACAGTGAAGGTAATCTGGTCAACCAAACGGTCGACACATCGGTAAAGCATCGCAGGGACCAAGGCTGGGTGCCCAACCTTTCCGCCACGTTCTACACCTCGGAAAACGGTCGATTCTATTTGCGGTATAGCGAGGCAATCCGTTATCCGAGCATGTTCGAAAGCACCGTTGGGTTCTCTGCGTCATTGACGCCCTGGGACCTGGAGCCGGAGCACGCGCATAACTATGAAGTGGCATATATCCATAATTTGAGCGGTTGGCTGGGCAGCGAGCAGGCCGACGTCAAGCTTACCTATTATCACAATACGACCGATAACGTCATCGAACGTAGTCCACAGTTGGTGTTCTCCAATGTTGAAAAACAGACGACATCGGGGATCGAGTTGCAAGGGCGTTATGACAACGGTGGCTTCTTCACTGATGTCAGCGTTGCCCACGTCTTGAAAAACAAAGTGTGTGATGAGAGCTCGGCAATGTTGCTGGACCCCTCGGGTCGTACACCCAACTGCGTCGATGACGGCTTCCTCGGCGGTTATCTGGTGGGCATGGCAATGCCGGAGTGGTCGGCCAACCTGGGTGTGGGTGCGCGGTTCTTGGATCGGCGTCTGGAAGTCGGTGGGCGGGTTATCTACTACAAGGGGCACGATAGCAAGTTCCACAGTAACTACGCCGGTAATCCCATGGTTTCGTACTATCTGAATACGCCCTTGTCCTGGGATGACATTGTTACGTATGACGCTTATGTCAATTACAAGCTGACCGATGAGGTAAGTGTCGAATTGGTGGGTACCAACCTGAGTAATCTCTATTACCTGGATCCCCTGACGCGTTCAGCAATGCCCGCGCCAGGTCGTACATTGAAAATTGGTCTGACTGCAAACTTTTGAGGTGAATTGACTATGGGTGGATGAAGGGTGTCGATGTTCAGGTGTGCTTGTGTGTTGGAAACTATTAACTTATCAAAGGATTATGAAATGAAAGTGTTGAACGTTTCTCTGCTTGCCGTTGCCCTGCTGGGTCTTGCTGGTGTCGCGCAGGCTGACAGTGCTTCCGGGCAAAGCTACACGGGTTCTATCGTGGTTGCCGGCTCGGATGGCAGCACCCCGAACCACGCCAGCCAGGCAGGTGCCCCTTCTGTCGGCGTACTTGCCTTCTATGGTGGTGCGAAAGTTGGTTTTAGTGGCCTGAAGGGCATGGTTCCGGCCGATGCCAATGGTGTAACCACCATCACCCCGGCGATGATGCCGGCTTCGCACGCTGCCTTGGGCAACTTCGATTTCAAGCAGGTTTCGAATCAGCAGGTGTATTTCGGTGAGTGGTCGCAAAATGGCACCACCAATGATCCGACCCGTGTCGTTTATTACTCTGGCGACAATACCGGCCGCGTATTGCCAACTACCAATGTCACCTATGCCGTTCAGGGCATCAGCAACTACTCCGGTGCCAACCTGTTGTCGGGGGATCTGACCGCTACCTTTGGTGCTGCTGCTCCGACCCTCTCGGGTGACCTGGCCAACGGTGCGCTGAAAGTCCGGCTGGCAGCCAATATCGACAAGTCAACGGCGGCCTTCTCGGGTGCCGCTCGTGCGCTTAATCCGACCACCAATGCCCAGCTTGCAACCGGTACTACCCAAGGTAGCTTCTTCGGTGCTGGCGCTGCCGCTTCCCTGGCCGGTATCGCCAAGTTCGACAACCGCAACTACGACACTGCCTTCGGTGGCGTGAAGAAGTAAGCCGACCCGCTTGATGCTGGTCAGTCAAGTGCAAGCGGGGTTGCCACGCAGCCCTGCTTGCAGCTATTTCAAGGCACCCCGAGAGCCGAGCAATGCCCCAGCCTTCACGCCTGCATTACCTGTTGCTGCTTTACCTCCCGCTTGCTTTCCCCTCAATTACCCAGGCTGACCAAGACACCAACCTGCGCTTGAACCAGAGCATCGAATACCGCGCCAACCGCCAGGAGCGTGAACTGCTCAAGGACGAAATCGCCGGCACCACGCTGGTCATTGATGGCCAGACCTACCGGGTAGAGAACAACCTCGACGACCTGGGTCGCGCCCTGTATGTGTCGGTGCAGCGTCAGCAATGGGCCGACGTCGCTGCATTCCGCGCCCGCTACGTTGCACTGCCGGGCCACGACCCGATGCTGCTGGCCTACGCCGACGGCGCACTGGCCCGCTCCCGTGGCGACCTGGACCAGGCCGAGGCGCACTACCGCCAGTTGCTGGCGCTACAGGGCGACTTCCTGCCCGGCCAGCTGGAACTGGCCCGGGTATTGTTCGAAAACCGCAAGGACCGCGAATCTACCGACGCCTTCCGCCAGATCAGCCAAAGCCTGGGCCCGGCCGATGCGCGCAATCAGGGCCTGGCCAACACCGTCGACAGCTTCATCGAGGCGCTGGACCACCGCGAAAGCTGGCAAGGCTCGCTGGCCGTCGGCCCGACTTGGAACGACAACCTCAACCAGTCCTCGGAAAGCACCACCCACTACCGCCTGGAAACCAGCGACGGGGTGTATCTGGTCGAGCGCAAGATGCCCAAGGCCGTATCGGCACAGGGCATTGATTACGAAGCCACCTTGAACAAGCGCGTTGCGCTGTCCGGCCACCATGGTGTGTTCGGGCGGGCGCTGGCCTATGGGCAGGCCTACGATAAAGAATCGAAGTACAACGAAGACACCTTCATCGGCAACGCCGGCTACAGCTATCAGGACGGGCGCAACCAGTACAGCCTGGGCCCGCAGTTCGAATACAACCGCATTGGCAGCGACCCGATGTACTCGGCCTGGGGCCTGCGCGGTGAATGGATGCACAACCTCTCGGCCACGCGCATGCTCAAGCTGGAAGGCGAATACAAAGACATGGCCTACCGCCGCCAGGCCGCCGACACCTATGACGGCAGCGCCGCCTCCGTGTACGCCACCCTGTGGCAAGCCCTGCCACAGCAGTGGGTGCTGTTCGGCGGTTTCGACCTCACCGACCGCAACACCCGCGACACCACCGAAGCCTACTTCCAGAGGGGCCTGCGCCTGGGCGTCGCCAAGGACTTCGACATTGGCCTGAGCACCGTGCTGTTCGCGTCCTGGCGCACCCGCCAGTACAACGCCTACAGCGCCTTGCTCGATGACCGGCGCCATGAGGAAGAGCAGGGCTATACCTTTATCGTGCGCGCACCCGGCCTGGCCTTCCACGACCTGGTGCCCAGCCTTACCTTCAAATACAACAAGGTGAACAGCAACGTCGACTGGCTGTACAGCTGGGAACGCAACAGCGTCAGCCTCAAGCTGGAGAAGCAGTTCTGAAGGGCGGCACATCGGCGGCGTTGGCCTCGCCCGGGCAATGCGAGTAAAGTGCCGCTCCCGTTTCGCCAGAGGCAGCCTGCAACATGAACCCTACATTCGATATCGCCGTCGTCGGCGCCACCGGCAGCGTCGGTGAAACCCTGGTACAGGTGCTCGAAGAACTGGCGTTCCCGGTCGGCACCTTGCACCTGCTGGCCAGCATGGAGTCGGCGGGCAGCAGCGTGATGTTCGCCGGCAAGAAGCTCAAGGTGCGCGAGGTGGACAGCTTCGACTTCGCCCAGGTCAAGCTGGCCTTCTTCGCCACAGGTGCCGCAGTCAGCCGCAGCTTTGCCGGCAAGGCACTGCAAGCAGGCTGCACCGTCATTGACCTGTCCGGTGGCCTGGACGACGCCCTGGCCCTGGTACCCGAAGCCAATGCCGAACGCCTGGCTGGCCTGGCGCTGCCGGCACGCATTGTCAGTCCGTGCTCTGCCGCCGTTGCCGTGGCTGTCGCGCTGGCACCGCTCAAGGGCCTGCTGGACATCGCGCGGGTGCAGGTAATGGCATCGCTGGCGGTGTCTGCACAAGGCCGTGAGGCCGTCAGCGAGCTGGCCCGTCAAACGGCAGAGCTGCTCAATGCCCGGCCGCTGGAGCCGCGCTTCTTCGATCGCCAGGTGGCTTTCAACCTGCTGGCCCAGGTTGGCGCGGCTGACGAGCAGGGCCACACGGCGCTGGAGCGCCGCCTGGTCAACGAGTTGCGCGTGCTGCTGGGCATGCCTGAGCTGAAGATTTCCGTGAGCTGCGTTCAAGTCCCGGTGTTTTTCGGCGATAGCTTCAGTGTGGCCGTGCAGAGCCGTCGCCCGGTCGACCTTGAAGCGGTCAACCAGGCCCTGGAAGCAGCCGACAGCGTAGAGCTGGTGGAGCGTGATGATTATCCGACCCCGGTTGGTGACGCAGTAGGCCAAGACGTGGTCTATGTTGGTCGTGTACGTCACGGTGTTGATGAAGACCAGCAGCTCAATCTCTGGCTGACCACCGACAACGTGCGCAAAGGCGCCGCGCTCAATGCCGTGCAAGTGGCGCAATTGTTGATTAAACACATGCCGTAAAAGATACTGGCGAGCACTTTTGTCCTGCTCCGCATGCAGGTTTCGGGACGATTCATACAAGGGAAGAGGTCATGCTTCGAATTCGCAAACTGGTTCTGGCCATGGCTGCAGCATCGGCGCTGTCGTCTGGCATGGCGAATGCGCTGGGCCTGGGGGAGCTGACCCTGAAGTCGGCACAGAATCAGCCGCTGGACGCCGAGATCGAATTGCTCGATGTGCGCGACCTCAAAGCCGCCGAAGTGGCGCCCAGCCTGGCGCCACCGGAAGAGTTCAGCAAGGCCGGGGTGGCGTTTCCGACCTACCTCGAAGACCTGACCTTCACGCCGGTGATCAACCCCAACGGTAAAAGCGTGCTGCGGGTTACCTCCAGCCAGCCGCTGCCAGGGCCGGTGGTCAAGTTCCTGGTTCAGGTGATGTGGCCGCAAGGCCGCCTGCTGCGCGACTACAGCGTGCTGCTTGACCAGGCCAAGGCCCAGGGCGACAAGCCGGCTGCAGGCAATGTGACACCGGCCACAACCGGTGCCAGCAGCTACACCACCCAGCGCCGCGACACCTTGTGGCAGATTGCCGCGCGCAACACGCAGGGTGGCTCTATCCAGCAGACCATGATCGCAATCCAGGCGCTGAACCCGGATGCCTTCATCGGCAACAACATCAACCAGCTGAAGGTGGGCCAGGTACTGCGCCTGCCCGACCAGCAGCAGATCCAGAACATTCCTCAGGGCGAGGCCAACAGCGAAGTAGCCGAGCAGTATGCTGCCTGGCGTGAAGGCCGGCGCCTGGGCCCGCGTGCCCGCCAGCTCGACGCTACCCGCCGTGGTGCCGCCGAGGCTGCGCCGGCGCGCATCGCCCAGGGCGACAACTTGCGCCTGGTCAGCCCGGGCAACCAGGCCGGCCAGACCAAGGCGTTGAATGACAAGCTGGCGGTGGCCCAGGAAAGCCTGGATACCAGCCGGCGCGACAACGAAGAACTGAAAAGCCGCATGTCCGACCTGCAGAGCCAGCTGGACAAGCTGCAGCGTCTGATCGAGCTGAAGAATGACCAGTTGGCCCGCCTTCAGGCCCAGGGTGTGGCAGCGCCGGCTACGGCTGCCGCTGCCGCCAAACCGGTTGAGCCGGCGGCAACTGCCCAGCCGGCGGCCAAGCCCGCACCGGCTGCCGTCGATACCGCGCCCAAGCCGGTACCGGCTGCCAAGCCTGCGCCTGTTGGCCAGCCGAATGGCGCGCTCGACCAGATCCTGGGCAACCCATGGCTGATCGGCATAATTGCCGGCTCCAGCCTGCTGGTGCTGGCACTGCTGCTGTGGCTGCTGGCGCGTAAGCGTAAAGCCCAGCAAGAAGCTGAAAAGCACCTGCGCATGGCGCGGGCGCTGGAGGAAGAGCAGGGCACAGGCTTCGACACCGATACCGAGAGCCTCGATGGCGTCGAAGTTTCGGAGCCGAGCGTTACCCTGTCGCCAGCCGTGGTCGCCGCTTCAGCCGCCGCTGCCGTTGCTGCGGAAAAAGTGGCTGAGCCTTCTGCCGAGTCGGCGCCGGAAGCTGAACCGCAAGCCGACCCGCATGCCGCGCTGCTGGCGGAAGTTGATCAATGCCTTGCCGAAGGCCGCCTGAACCGCGCCACTGACCTGTTGGAGCCCGCCGTGGCTGGCGCGCCGGAACGTGACGACCTGCGCCTGAAGCTGATGGACGTGTACGCCCGCCAGGGCGACCAGAGCGCGTTCGCCGAGCAGGAGCGCAAGCTGCCGGCCAGCGAGCAGAACATTGCCGAAGTCACCGGGTTGAAAGAACGTTACCCTGCCATGCTCGGCCTGGCCGCTGCCGGCCTGGGCGCGGCGGCGCTGGCTGCCGAAATGGATGAGCAGTACGTGCAGGAGTTGCTGCACGATGAGGCCGAGGCGCCAGTGGTTGCCGACGTGGTGCCTGAGGAAGTGCCTGAATTCGAGCCGCAAGTGGAGGCTGAGCCAGAGGTCGTCGCGCAAGCGGAGCCTGAAGCCGTGTTCGAGCCAGAAACCGAGCTGGATGCCTTCGATGATGTACCGACCCTTGATGTATCGGGCCTGGAAGCGCATGGCCTCGATGAGCAGGATCTGGACAGCGCCTTCGACTTGAGCCTGGGTGAAGACCTGCCCGAAGAAGACCCGCTGGCCGCGCCGCTGCTGGACGAGTCTGTGCAGCAGGAGCCAGTACCTGACGAGTTGGTCATTGCCGAGCCTGTGCTGGATGAGCCTGCGTTTGAAGAGGCTCAGCCGGAAGAACCGCCGTTTGCCGTGGATGCCGAACTGCAAGCCGACGCTGACGCCGATTTCGAGGCCATGCTGGATCAGGCCGAGCCGCAGCCAGCCGTGGACCTGTCTGACTTCGACCTTGATGTCAGTGAGCCGGTTGCCCCGGCCGCTCCAGATGCCGTTGAAGAGGCCCCGGTGGATGTTGCCGCCGAACTGGCTGCCTTCGACAGCGAGCCGGCATTCGACCCGGCCTCCGACTTCGACATGCCGTCGGACTTCGACTTGTCCCTTTCGCTGGAAGACGATTCGCCGGCAGCCAAGCGCTTTGCCTCGGAGCTCGACGACGTCAACGCCGAGTTGGACAAGCTGTCGCAGAGCCTGGAGTCGCCTTCGCTGGAGCCGCATTTCACGGCAGAAGACGCGGTTGCGCAGCCGGATCCCGAGCCGCCACTGGACGACCTGGACTTCGACTTCTTCTCCGGCAGTGACGAAGTGGCCACCAAACTCGACCTGGCCCGTGCCTACATCGACATGGGCGACAGCCAGGGTGCGCGCGACATCCTTGATGAAGTGGTCAAGGACGGCGACGACGGTCAGCGCCAGGAAGCTGAGGACATGCTCTCTCGCCTGGTTTGATATCGTCCTCAAATGAAGTGCACATCAACGGCAGCCCTACACGGCTGCCGTTGTCGTTATACTCCCCGCCATTCCGTACACCCCACAGGTTTCAAACGCTTGGACATCATCGACACCGCCACCACCGAATCCGCGGCCGAAGGCTACTCCCGCATCGCCCTGGGCGTGGAATACAAAGGCGCGCGTTACCGCGGCTGGCAGCGCCAGGCCAGCGGCGTGCCAAGTGTCCAGCAGGCCCTGGAGCAAGCGCTGTCCAAAGTCGCGAACGAGCCGATTTCGGTGATCTGCGCCGGGCGTACCGACGCCGGCGTCCATGGCTGCGGGCAGATCGTGCACTTCGACACCCGCGCTGTGCGCGACGAGCGCGCCTGGACCATGGGCACCAACTTCAACCTGCCGCACGACATCAGTGTGGCCTGGTCGCGGCCGATGCCGGCCGATTTCCATGCACGCTTCAAGGCCTGTGCCCGGCGTTACCGCTACGTCATCTACAACGACCCGATCCGCCCGGCGCACCTGGCCGAGGAAGTCACCTGGAACCACCGCCCGCTGGATGTCGAGCGCATGGCCGAGGCCGCGCAGTTCCTGCTCGGCACCCACGACTTCAGTGCCTTCCGCGCCAGCCAGTGCCAGGCCAAGTCGCCGGTCAAGCACATCTACCACCTGCGCGTTACCCGCCATGGCCAGATGATCGTGCTGGACGTGCGCGCCACCGCTTTCCTGCACCACATGGTGCGCAATATTGCCGGTGTGCTGATGGCCATCGGTGCTGGCGAGCGCCCCGTCACCTGGGCGCGTGAAGTGCTGGAAGGGCGCGACCGCCGTGAAGCCGGGGTGACGGCTCATCCATACGGGCTGTACCTGGTGCAGGTGGAGTACCCCGAGGAATATGCACTGCCCCAGCGTTACATCGGCCCACACTTTTTGACTGGCTATGAGGCTTTGGCAGACTGACGGGCGAAAAGTCATTTGCTAACATCCGGCCTTTGACCGGAATAACCAAGGTTCGCTGTCCATGAGCAATGTTCGCAGCAAGATCTGTGGGATCACCCGTATCGAAGACGCACTGGCCGCTGCCGAAGCGGGTGCCGATGCCATCGGTTTCGTCTTCTATGCCAAGAGCCCTCGCGCCGTGGACGTGCGCCAGGCGCGTGCGATCATTGCCGAACTGCCGCCGTTCGTGACCACGGTCGGGCTGTTCGTCAACGCCTCGCGTTGCGAGCTGAACGAGATCCTCGAAGTGGTTCCGCTGGACCTGCTACAGTTCCACGGCGACGAAACGCCACAGGACTGCGAAGGTTATCACCGCCCCTGGATCAAGGCCCTGCGTGTTCGTCCGGGTGACGACCTGGAGGCGGCCTGCCAGCGGTACGCGGGCGCGCGCGGTATTTTGCTGGACACCTACGTGGCGGGTGTGCCGGGGGGAACCGGAGAGGCGTTCGACTGGTCTCTGGTGCCGGAGCGCCTGAGCAAACCGATCATCTTGGCGGGCGGGCTGTCGGCCGATAACGTCGGCCAGGCCATTGCCCAGGTGCGGCCTTACGCGGTGGATGTCAGCGGTGGCGTCGAGCAGGCCAAGGGCATCAAGGATGCCGCGAAGATCGAGGCGTTCATGCGGGCCGTGAAACAGGCGTGATGGCAGATGTGACGGCTGGCTGCGCGCCATCGTCCATAGCTTTCGCAGCCCTGCTGGGCAGCTGCCTGCACAGGCGGCAGAACAACACATTAGCGGTGGAGCGGTGCGCTGGAAGCCCCGGCGGCCGGTCCACCATCGTTTGATAAAAGATTTTGAGCTCAAGGGCAGGGCAGGGCCGGCGACACCGGCCCCCGCCTGCCAATACTGGAGAAAGAAAGCATGAGCAACTGGTTAGTCGACAAACTGATCCCTTCGATCATGCGTTCCGAGGTGAAGAAGAGCTCGGTGCCTGAAGGCCTGTGGCACAAGTGCCCGGCTTGCGAGGCCGTGCTGTATCGTCCGGAGCTGGAAAAGACCCTGGATGTCTGCCCCAAGTGCAACCATCACATGCGCATCGGCGCACGTGCGCGCATCGACATCTTCCTCGACGCCGAAGGCCGTGCCGAACTGGGCGCCGAGCTGGAGCCGGTCGACCGCCTGAAGTTCCGTGACGGCAAGAAGTACAAGGACCGCCTGGTCGGCGCCCAGAAGCAAACCGGCGAAAAAGACGCCCTGATCTCCATGAGCGGTACCCTGATGGGCATGCCGATCGTGGTCAGCGCTTTCGAGTTCTCGTTCATGGGCGGTTCCATGGGTGCCATCGTCGGCGAACGCTTCGTGCGTGCGGCCAACTACGCCCTGGAGCACCGCTGCCCGATGGTCTGCTTCTCCGCTTCGGGCGGTGCGCGTATGCAGGAAGCGCTGATTTCGCTGATGCAGATGGCCAAGACCTCGGCCGTGCTGGCGCGCCTGCGTGAAGAAGGCATCCCGTTCATCTCGGTACTGACCGACCCGGTGTACGGCGGCGTTTCCGCCAGCCTGGCGATGCTCGGCGACGTCATCGTCGGTGAGCCAAAAGCCCTGATCGGCTTCGCCGGCCCACGCGTGATCGAGCAGACCGTACGCGAGAAGCTGCCAGAAGGCTTCCAGCGCAGCGAGTTCCTGCTGGAGCACGGTGCCATCGACCTGATCATCTCCCGTGGCGAACTGCGCCCGCGTCTGGCCCGCCTGCTGGCGCAGATGACCGGCCAGGACACCCCGGAGCAAGCGCGTGAGGCGGCAGCCGTCGCGTGATGAAACAACGATCCCTGGGCGAGTGGCTCGCCTACCTCGAGCAGTTGCACCCCTCGGCCATCGACATGGGCCTGGAGCGGTCGCAGAAGGTGCTTGCCCGGCTGGCGCTGGGCAAGCTGGCGCCACGCGTGGTGACGGTAACCGGCACCAACGGCAAGGGCTCCACCTGCGCCTTCGTGGCCTCGCTGCTGCGTGCCCAGGGGCTCAAGGTCGGCGTGTACAGCTCGCCGCACCTGTTGCGTTACAACGAGCGGGTGCTGATCGATGGTCAAGAGGCCAGCGATGAGCGCCTGTGCGACGCCTTCGCCGCCGTCGAGGCGGCGCGGGGCGACATTTCGCTGACCTACTTCGAGATGGGCACGCTGGCTGCGTTCTGGTTGTTCTACCAGTCGCAACTGGATGCTGTGGTACTGGAAGTAGGTCTTGGTGGCCGCCTGGACACCGTGAACGTGGTGGATGCCGACCTGGCCCTGGTGACCAGCATCGGTGTTGACCATGTCGACTACCTGGGTGATACCCGTGAGTTGGTGGCTTTCGAAAAGGCCGGCATCTTCCGCCCGGGCAAGCCGGCTCTGTGCGGCGACCTGGATCCGCCACAGCCATTGCTGGACAAGGCCGCCGAATTGGCTGCGCCTCTGTTCCTGCGCGGTCGTGATTTCGACCTGACCACTACCGATAGCGCGTGGAACTGGCGGGGTACCGCAGCAGATGGCGCGCAGGTAGAGTTGCGTGAATTGCCATTGCTCGATCTGCCCATGGAGAACGCCACGCTGGCCCTGCAGGCCTACCTGCTGATGGGCCTGCCCTGGGATGCAGGGCAGGTGCGCCAGGCGTTGCTGGCTACCCGCATCACCGGCCGTCTCGACCGCCGTGTGCTGCAGTGGCAGGGCAAGTCGGTAGAATTGCTGCTGGATGTGGGTCATAACCCCCATGCAGCGGAGTATCTGGCCCGTCGGCTGGCGGCTCGCCCGCTCAGGGGGCGCCGTCTGGCAGTGTTCGGCCTGCTCGCCGACAAGGACCTGGACGGCGTTGTTGCGCCGCTGAAGGGCTTGGTCGATGACTGGGCTGTGGCGCCGTTGGATACCCCACGTAGCCGCCCGGCTGCAGAACTGGCCACGGCCTTGACGAACCTCGGCGCTGCGGTGAAGTCTTATGCCAGCGTCGACGCGGCCCTCGAGGGGCAATGCGCGCAGGCGACGGCGGATGACCAGATCCTGCTGTTCGGTTCGTTTTTCTGTGTCGCCCAGGCGCTGGAATGGCTGCAGCGGCACACCCAGGAGGGTGAAGTAGATGGCAGTGCTGGATAAAGGGATTAAACAGCGCATGGTGGGTGCGCTGGTGCTGGTGGCGTTGGCGGTGATTTTCCTGCCGATGCTGTTCACCCGCGAGGACGAGATGCGCCAGGTGCATGTCGAAGCCCCGCAGGCGCCGGCGATGCCCAGCCTGCCCGAGGTGAAGGTGGAGCCGGTTGCCGTGCCGGAGCCGCAGGCCATCCCGGAAGAGCCTCAGCAACCACCTGTGGTGGTTGACGAGTCCACGGCACCCGCGAGTACGCCCAGCCAGCCGATCACGCCATCGCCGCAGACCCAGGCGCAGGTTCAGCCGGCCAAGCCGCAGGCGCCAGCGCCCAAGGTCGAGCCGAAACCTGTGGCTACGCCTGCGCCGACCGCAGCTGTGGCAAAGCCGGCTGCACCCTCCAAGATCGACGTCAATGGCCTGCCGGTCAGCTGGTCGATCCAGTTGGCCAGCCTGTCCAACCGTGCTGGCGCTGAAAAGTTGCAGCAAACCCTGCGCAGCCAGGGCTACAACGCCTACATCCGCTCGGCAGGTGGAATGAACCGGGTATACGTGGGGCCGTTGATCGAGCGGGCCGAAGCCGAGCGCACGCGTGATGCCATCAACCGCCAGAACAGCCTCAAGGGTTTTGTGGTGCGCTTCCAGCCTGAGCGCAGCTGAACAAGGTATTCGCGGGCTTGCCCGCGAATGGCTTAACACGAATCCACCCGACATTCCGCTTACTCCCAGCCCGCTGCTCTGGTAAAATGCGCCGCCTCAAACGTCTGCAGGCAGCACCGTGGCATTTACCTTGGTTGATTGGGCGATCATCGCGATCATCGCCGTCTCCACACTGATCAGTCTCAAGCGCGGCTTCGTCAAGGAAGCCTTGTCCTTGCTCATCTGGATCATTGCCGGTGCGGTTGCCTGGATGTTCGGCGGTTCGCTCTCGGTGTATCTTGAAAGCTATATCCAGACGCCATCGATGCGCGTCATCGCGGGCTGCGCCATTCTTTTCGTCGCCACCTTGCTGGTGGGGGCCATGGTCAACTTCCTGGTCGGCGAGCTGATCCGTGTCACCGGGCTGTCCGGCACCGATCGTTTCCTGGGCATGGCCTTCGGTGCCGCGCGCGGGGCCTTGCTGGTAGTGGTGGCCATAGGCCTGATCAGCCTGGGGCCGGTTCAACAAGACACCTGGTGGCAGGAATCACGCCTGATACCACAATTTCTCTTGGTCGCCGACTGGTCGAAAAACCTGATCCTGGGTTTCACCGGCCAGTGGACGCCCAGTGGGCTGATCAGCGCTCCGGCTGATCTTCCGTTCAAGGAACAGTTGCTCGGGCCGTCCAAACCCTGAGCGCTATTCACTCAAGTTTCGTCAAAGTAGGGGTTGCGTCGCATGTGTGGCATCGTCGGTATCGTCGGTAAGTCGAACGTCAATCAGGCGCTGTATGACGCGCTTACGGTCCTCCAGCACCGCGGCCAGGACGCTGCCGGTATCGTGACCAGCCATGACGGCCGGTTGTTCCTGCGCAAGGATAATGGCCTGGTGCGCGATGTGTTCCAGCAGCGCCACATGCAGCGCCTGGTGGGCAGCATCGGTATTGGCCACGTGCGCTACCCGACAGCGGGCAGCTCGACCTCGGCCGAGGCCCAGCCGTTCTACGTCAACTCGCCGTACGGCATCACCCTGGCACACAACGGCAACCTGACCAACGTCGAGCAGCTGGCCAAGGAGATCTACGAGTCCGACCTGCGCCACGTCAACACCAACTCCGACTCGGAAGTGCTGCTGAACGTCTTCGCCCATGAGCTGGCGGTACGCGGCAAGCTGCAACCGACCGAAGAAGACGTGTTCGCTGCGGTTTCCCACGTGCACAGCCGCTGTGTCGGCGGTTACGCCGTGGTGGCGATGATCACCGGCTACGGTATCGTCGGTTTCCGCGACCCCCACGGCATCCGCCCGGTGGTCTTCGGCCAGCGTCACACCGACGAAGGCGTGGAATACATGATCGCCTCGGAAAGCGTGGCCCTGGACGTACTCGGCTTTACCCTGATCCGCGACCTGGCACCGGGCGAAGCGGTGTACATCACCGAAGGCGGCCAGCTGTTCACCAAGCAGTGCGCCGAAGCGCCGACCCTGCAGCCGTGCATCTTCGAGCACGTCTACCTGGCCCGCCCGGATTCGATCATCGACGGTATCTCGGTGTACAAGGCCCGTCTGCGCATGGGTGAAAAGCTGGCCGACAAGATCATGCGTGAGCGCCCTGAGCACGATATCGACGTGGTCATCCCGATTCCGGACACCAGCCGCACCGCCGCGCTGGAGCTGGCCAACCGTCTGGGCGTCAAGTTCCGCGAAGGTTTCGTCAAGAACCGTTACATCGGCCGTACCTTCATCATGCCCGGCCAGGCTGCGCGCAAGAAGTCGGTGCGCCAGAAGCTCAACGCCATCGAGCTGGAATTCCGCGGCAAGAACGTGATGCTGGTGGACGACTCGATCGTGCGCGGCACCACCTGCAAGCAGATCATCCAGATGGCCCGCGAAGCCGGTGCCAAGAATGTCTACTTCTGCTCTGCAGCCCCTGCAGTGCGCTACCCCAACGTCTACGGCATCGACATGCCGAGTGTTCACGAGCTGATCGCCCACAACCGTACCACCGAACAAGTGGCCGAGTTGATTGGCGCCGACTGGCTGGTCTACCAGGACCTGCCTGACCTGATCGATTCGGTCGGTGGCGGCAAGATCAAGATCGATCACTTCGATTGCGCGGTATTCAACGGTGAGTACGTCACCGGCGATATCGACGCGGCCTACCTCGACCGCATCGAGCAGGCCCGTAATGACCTGGCCAAGGTCAAGAACCAGGCCGTCAGCGCGATCATCGACCTCTACAACAACTGATTCAGGGAGCGACGGCATGACGGATCAATGGGATGCCGGGCGACTGGACAGCGACCTCGAGGGTGTCGGCTTCGACACCCTGGCGGTGCGCGCCGGTCAACACCGTACACCCGAGGGCGAGCACAGCGAAGCGCTGTTCCTGACCTCCAGCTACGTGTTCCGCACGGCGGCCGATGCTGCTGCGCGCTTTGCCGGTGAAACGCCGGGTAACGTTTACTCGCGTTACACCAACCCGTCGGTACGTGCCTTCGAGGAGCGCCTGGCGGCGATGGAAGGTGCCGAGCAGGCCGTGGGTACGTCCACCGGCATGGCGGCGATCCTGGCCGTGGTGATGTCGCTGTGCAGCGCCGGTGACCATGTGCTGGTGTCGCAGAGCGTATTCGGCTCGACCATCAGCCTGTTCGAGAAGTACTTCAAGCGCTTTGGCGTGCAGGTGGACTACGTGCCACTGGTCGACCTTGCTGGCTGGGAAAAGGCCATCAAGGCCAACACCAAGCTGCTGATCGTCGAGTCGCCGTCCAACCCGCTGGCCGAACTGGTCGACATCACCGCGCTTAGCGAAATCGCCCATGCCCACGGTGCCATGCTGGTGGTGGACAACTGCTTCAGCACCCCGGCGTTGCAGCAGCCGCTGAAGCTGGGTGCCGACATCGTGTTCCACTCGGCCACCAAGTTCATCGACGGCCAGGGCCGTTGCATGGGCGGCGTGGTTGCAGGCCGTGCCGAACAGATGAAAGAAGTGGTGGGCTTCCTGCGGACCGCAGGCCCGACCCTCAGCCCGTTCAACGCCTGGATCTTCACCAAGGGCCTGGAAACGCTGCGCCTGCGTATGCGTGCGCACTGTGAAAGCGCCCAGGCCCTGGCCGAATGGCTGGAGCAGCAGGACGGCGTGGAGAAGGTGCATTACGCCGGCCTGCCTAGCCACCCGCAGCACGCACTGGCCAAGCGTCAGATGAGCGGCTTTGGTGCGGTGGTCAGTTTCGAGGTCAAGGGCGGCAAAGAGGGCGCCTGGCGCTTCATCGATGCGACCCGGGTGATTTCCATCACCACCAACCTGGGGGACAGCAAGACCACCATCGCCCATCCGGCCACCACCTCCCACGGCCGCCTGTCGCCGCAGGAGCGTGAAGCTGCAGGCATCCGCGACAGCCTGATCCGCGTTGCCGTGGGCCTGGAAGACGTGGCCGACCTGCAGGCAGACCTGGCACGCGGGCTGGCGGCACTGTGATCGAAATCGGCGGCAGTGTGCCAGGCCACAACGGCCGGGTAGCCCTGGTGACCGGTGCCGCGCGCGGCATCGGCCTGGGCATTGCCGCCTGGCTGATCTGCGAAGGTTGGCAGGTGGTACTCAGCGACCTTGACCGCCAGCGCGGTGCAAAGGTGGCCAAGGCCCTGGGTGACAACGCCTGGTTCATCACCATGGACGTTGCCGACGAGGCTCAGGTCAGTGCCGGGGTGTCCGAGGTGTTGGGGCAGTTTGGTCGGCTGGACGCGTTGGTGTGCAATGCGGCGATTGCCAATCCGCACAACCAGACGCTGGAAAGCCTGAGCCTGGCGCAGTGGAATCGGGTGCTGGCGGTCAACCTCAACGGGCCGATGCTGCTGGCCAAGCATTGTGCGCCGTACTTGCGTGCGCACAATGGGGCGATCGTCAACCTCACCTCTACCCGGGCGCGGCAGTCTGAGCCCGATACCGAGGCCTACGCCGCTAGCAAGGGTGGCCTGGTGGCCTTGACCCATGCCCTGGCCATGAGCCTGGGCCCGGAGATTCGCGTCAATGCGGTGAGCCCGGGCTGGATCGATGCCCGTGACCCGTCGCAGCGCCGTGCCGAACCGCTGACCGAAGCCGACCATGCCCAGCACCCGACGGGCAGGGTAGGGACGGTGGAAGATGTGGCGGCCATGGTTGCCTGGCTGCTGTCGCGCCAGGCGGCGTTCGTGACTGGCCAGGAGTTTGTGGTCGATGGCGGTATGACTCGCAAGATGATCTACACCTGAGCGGCAAGCTTCTAGCTGCAAGCTGCAAGAAGGGACCGCGAGGCCCCTTCGTCATTTTGAAGGTTCCGAAATCGAACAGGCCACAGCTGGCTTTTTCTTGCGGCTTGAAGCTTGAGGCTTGCAGCAGCTTTGAAAAAAATTCAATGGGGCTATTGACTTAGCTTCGCCACCTGCGTAAATTTCGCGGCCTCAGCGAAGCAAACGCAACAAGCAACATCGCGAGGGTGATTAGCTCAGCCGGGAGAGCATCTGCCTTACAAGCAGAGGGTCGGCGGTTCGATCCCGTCATCACCCACCACTTCCTGAGATGTTCCTGACGCTTCAGGTTTCGCAAGAAACCGAAAGCCAGAGAGGAACGCACTGCGCAGCGGTAGTTCAGTCGGTTAGAATACCGGCCTGTCACGCCGGGGGTCGCGGGTTCGAGTCCCGTCCGCTGCGCCATTTTTCAGTAACAGATGGGTGCCTGGCACCGGTCTGAAGCCACAAGGCAAAAACCTTGGGCTGACCCAGTTTCAATCGGGCGTAAGCCTGAACGATACGCAGCGGTAGTTCAGTCGGTTAGAATACCGGCCTGTCACGCCGGGGGTCGCGGGTTCGAGTCCCGTCCGCTGCGCCATCTTCGCTTCAAGGTCCCTAGAACACCTTGAAGCAACACAAGAGAAGCGATCATGTTATCGCTTTTTTTGTGCCTGCCCTGAGGCCAACGCGCCGGAAGGGTAGACCCAGGTTTCAATCGGGCGCAAGCCTGAATGATACGCAGCGGTAGTTCAGTCGGTTAGAATACCGGCCTGTCACGCCGGGGGTCGCGGGTTCGAGTCCCGTCCGCTGCGCCATCTTCGCCTCAAGGCCCCTTGAACGCCTTGAAGCACAAAAAAGCGACCTTCGGGTCGCTTTTTTCGTTTCTGCGGGCAGAATTCCCGGCCTTTACCCACATTTACACCAACCTGACAGGTTCTTCACCGACCAGTGGTTCCTGTGCCTGCCTGCTGTGTTGCACAATAGGCACCTTCTCGACATACCCGGAATTCGCAATGACCAGATCTTCCGTCTTTGGTGCGCTCGGGCTGGCCCTGGTGCTGGCGGGCGTGACCGGTTGTTCCTCGAAAAAGGCCGCCATCTACGAGCACGAGAACTTCGACGACTCGGGCACTTTCTCGCGCAGCTTCCCTGTGAGCGATGCCGGCTCTTGCGAGGCCGCGCGGCGTGCCTTGCTCAGCCAGGGGTATATCATCACCAGCAGTGGCGCCAACCAGGTGGTGGGTAACAAGAGCTTCCAGCAGAACAGCGAGAACCATCTGCAAATCAGCTTCAACGTTACCTGTGCACCGGATGTGAGCGACGAGCAGCGCTCGACCATGTTCGCCAACGCCCTGCAGGACCGTTATGCGCTGAAAAAATCAAACACCTCTGCCAGCCTGGGGGTGGGCGTGCTGGGTTCGGTGTCGATGCCGATTGGCTCCAGTGACGACTCGATGGTCAAAGTGGCCAGCGAGACGGTGACGGCAGCGCAGTTCTATGACCGCTACTTCGCCCTGGTGGAGAGTTACCTGCCCAAGCCGAAGAAGGTGAGCAAGGCCAAGGCCGAAGCGCCCAAGGTTGAAAAACCGGCGGTTGACCTGGGGTTGCCAGAGCAGGCAGCGGCTAACCCTGTTGCCCCGACACCCGCGCCGGCGGCTGAGGTTGCGCCCGCGCCTGCGGCCGTTGCACCGGCCAATGAGGCGGTGGCAGCACCAGTGGTGAATGACAGCCAGGGCTCGCAGCCGGTGGCACCGCCGGTGGAGGCTGCGCCGATTCAGGTGCAGCAGGATGCACAGCCTGCCGAGGCTGCGTCACCTTCCCTTTGAGTGGTCGCTTGTACCGGCCCCTTCGCGGGTAAACCCGCAAAGAGGCCGGCACAGGCCGTGCACATCCCCTGTTACAGACGCACCGCGATAACTTCCTGAACACCTGCTACGTTTACCACTCATAAGCTTGTCATCATTCCTTCACCTCACCTGCTTAGGTTGAAGGCGACACCGACGAAGACAAATGAGTAAAGAGGACGCAGGGCTATGGATGAATACCAGGAAGAACTACTCGAAACCCAGGCTTACGAACTGGACACCCCGGAACCGGCTGACGACGCCACCGAGCTTTAGCCCACCCGCCGCTGGCTGCGGCGGAACTCTCCCGGTGTAAGGCCCGTCCAGCGCTTGAACGCGCGCTGGAAGGCCTCGGCCGATGCAAACCCCAACAGATAGGCAATCTCGCCAAAGGCCAGCGCTGTATCGCGGATATAGGTCTCGGCCAGGTCGCGCCGTGTTTCATTGAGCAAGTCGCGAAAGCGTGTGCCTTCCTCGGCCAGCTTGCGGCGCAGTGTCCAGGTTGGCAACTGCAGGTGCAGCGCCACTTCTTCCAGGTCGGGTTCGCGGCCGCCATTGAGCAGCGGGCCCAGCAGGTGGGTGATGCGCTCACCCAGGCTGCGCACCCGCGTGCGCTGCTGCATCTCTGCCTCACACAGCTGCAGCAGGTGCTGCCAGGTGCTCGGGCAATGCCTGGGGTTGGCCAGTTGCAGTGTGGCGCGGCTCAGGCGCAGGCGGTTGCCGTCGGCGGCGAACTGCACGGGTGTGCTGCAAAGCGGTTGGTAGCGCGCGGCATAGGCGGGTGCGGCAAATTCGATGTCCAGGCGTTCGGCCTGCACCGGGGTGCCTGCAAGGTCGGCTAGCTGGGCTAGCCAACCCGCGAGCAGCGAGTCGACCACAAAGCGGTTGTAGGCGTTATAGGGGCTGATGGAGTAGAAGCGCAGCCAGGCGCCCTGGGCGTCTTCGTGAAAGCTGGAGTGGCCACGGTAGTTGGCTGCGTACAACGGTTCGAAGTGCAGCAGGGTGCGCGCTGCCTCGCCAAGGGTAGGGGCCTGGGCGGCGGTGACCCCGGCCAGGCCGGCGTGAGCCAGGCGGCTCAGGCGCCCCATGTGCAGGCCCAGGGCGGGCTCGCCGCACAGTTCGATGGCGGCGTGGCCAAGGTGCATGTAGCGGGGGATCGACAAGCGCGCGCCGGCTTCAGTCAGGCGCGGCCCATCCAGGCCATAGCGCAGCAGCAGCGGTTCGGGGGCGTGGCCAAGCTCGCGCAGGGCCTCGCTCAGCGGCTGGACAAAGCCAACCGACAGGTCACCCAGGCGCACGCGGGGGCGGGCCATGGTGTTACAGCCACAGGTTCAGCAGGCGGGCACCAGCGCTGGGGGTGCCCACCAGCAACTCACCCGCCTGGTGGGCGAAGCCTTGGCCATCACTGCCTTGCTCCCAGAACTGCCCACGCATGAACACGCTCATGCTGCTGACACTGGCCCCGGCCGCCTCGGTCAGGCGTTGCCAGGCGGTCTGTTCGCTGACTTCGCCACGCTGCAGGGGCAGCCCGGCGGTGGCGTGCTGGTGGCGGTTACCACGCCATGGCGCTTCCCAGCTGCTCTTGCCGCTGAGAAACACCGGGTTGGCGACCAGTTGTACCGCTTGTTGTGCCAATTGCCGATGGTTTTCCGGGTACCAGCTGTCACTCCCTATCAGCACACCCAGCCGCCCGGCAGGCGTTTGCACGACCTGCAACGGGTGCTTGCGCCCATTGTGCACGTAGCGGCGCATTTCGCTGTCAGGGAACTGCTGGTGTTGTGGCTCGCCCAGTAGCGAGCCATCGCCAGCGAACACCATGCTGCTATTGAACAGCGGGCCACTACCGGCGTGCAGCACGCCCTGTTTCACGTAAGGCGCAGGCAGCACGATGGAGCCGGCCACCAGGGTAACGCCGAATTCCTTGGCCAGGCCGCCAAACAGCTGCTGGTAGTCCGCAGCCATCTGCTCGGCTTTCATGCGCAGGTGCGCATCGGCGCGCCAGTCATCGCCGTCGGCGCCGAGCATGGCCAGGCCGTAGCGCAGCGGGTTGCTCAGCTCCAGCCATTGCAGGGCCTCGCGGCTCTGAGTCACCTGATACAGTTCGTTTTTCTCACCGCGGGCCCACAGCCAGGTGCCGATGTGCTCCGGCAGCACCACTACCGTGCGCGGGCTTATCAGTCCTTGTGCGCGGGCCTGTTCGAGGTAAGCGGCGAGCTTTCGGTGCAGGCGCTGCAGGTTCTGGTAGTCACCCGGGTACAGCAGCGGCTCGACGCCCAGCAGGTTGCCGTGTTCGCCTGGCACGCCATGGTTCAGTGCCAGCTCGATGCGCAGGTCGGACAGGTAGTGGCCTTCCGGGCGCTGTTGGGTCCAGAAGCCATAACCACAGAGGGCGGCGAGGAAGACCAGCGCCAGGGCGCCAGCAAGCAGTTTTCGCATTGACCGTGTCTATCCAGTTGAAACTGTGACAAGGGTACGAGCAAACCGGCGCCCAGCGGAAGGTCAATCGTGCGATTTGGTTGTGCCGGGGCCGCAACCGACCCCGGCGGCGGCATCAGAACTTGCCGCTCAGGCTGACCAGGAAGCTGCGTGGTTCGCCATACAGGTTGCCATAGCCGGTCGAAGACACGGTGCTGTAGTAGGTCTTGTCGAACAGGTTGTTGGCGTTCAGGGCCAGGGTCCAGTGTTCGTCCAGATCATACGCGGCACGTGCCGAGTAGATGGCGTAGCCGCTTTCCACGAAGGAGTAGTCCAGCGATTCGCTGCCGCCCAAAGGCACCACGGTGCCCGATTCGCTGTGCTCGCTCTGGGCGATCACCCCGGCGCCAAGGCTCAGTGCCGGCAGGCGCTGGAAGCGATAGTCGGTCCACAGTTTGAGCAGGTGGCGCGGGGTATGGGTGCTGAAACGGGCATCGCCTTTGCGCTTGTTCTCGTTGGCGTTGTAGGTATAGCCCAACGCCACTTGCAGCCCCGGCAGCACTTCGCCGTTCAGTTCCAGTTCGAAGCCCTGGCTCAGCTGGTAGCCATTGCCGACATAGCAGCATGAGGTGACAGACCCCCACTGACGTGGGTAGTCGGGATCGATCTGGCCTTCGCCCTTCTTCTCGATACGGTACAAGGCAAAGCTGGCCAGCAGCTTGCCGTCAGCCAGCTCCTGCTTGATGCCGACCTCGTAGTTGGTGCCGGTCAACGGCTCCAGGGCCTTGCTGCCCGGTGGTGGGCCTTGCAGAAGGGTAGCCTGCGACTTGTAGATTTCAGCGTGGCTGGCGTACAGGCTGGTGGTTTCGCTGAGGTCGTAGACGATGCCGTAGTACGGCACGAACTGGCGGTCCTCATCGATAGAGTTGAGCTTCTGGCCATTGGCACCGACATACTCGGTGTCTTCCATGAGCGTGTAGCGACCACCGATGATCAGCGATAGGTCGTCTACCGGGCGGATGCGCAGCGAGGTGTAAGCGCCTGCCTTGCGCACATCGGTGCTGGTGTCCGGGAAATTCTCGGCCGTGGGGAAGCGGTCCGGCAGGGTTGGCGAGAAGATCAGGTCGTCGTAAAGGAAGTTCCAGTAGCTGCCACCACGGCTCTTGAGCTTGCTGCCGTCCACCCCCACGGTCAGGTCGTGCATGTGGCCGAACGCGTCGAACGAGCCTTGCAGGTTCAGGTCCAGGGTGGTGTTGGTGGTTTTGAAATCATGCTGGTTGTTCCACCACGAGCCGCCGGTGCCAGTGGCCGGGTCGATGGGGTTTTCCAGCTCCACCACATTCTGCGCGTTGCGGTTGATGTTGTGGCGCACGTTGGCCACGGCTTTCCAGTTGTCGCTCAGTTGCTGGTCCAGGCGGGCGAACACCGTGGTGTTCTCGATATCGTTCCAGCTCCAGGGCGTGGTCAGGTTGGTGCTGCGCGACAGGCCCAGATCGCTGCCATCGGAGAAGCGGCCCAGGGTGTTGCGCACGCCATTGAGGTCGTCACGCTGGTGGCTGGCACCGAAGAACAGCAGGGTGTCGTCGCTGGCATCGAACTCGAACGACACATAATTGAGGTTGCGTTTCTTGTGGTCGTAGTCGACGAAGTTGTGTTTGTCTTCCAGCACGCCTACATAGCGCCCGCGCAGGCGCCCATCCATTGCCAAAGGGCCGGTTACATCGAATTCGCCACGGTAGTTGTCCCAGCTGCCGGCCGAGGTCAGGGTTTTTACCTGCGGCTGCGCCAGCGGGCGCTTGTAGCTGAAGTTGATCACCCCGCCCGGTTCACCTGCGCCGTACAAACCGTCGGCACCGCGCAACAAACCGACGCTGTCGAACTGGGCAAGGTCTTCGTAGCGGCTGCTGTCGAGCATGCTCGATGTGGCGCCACCTTCGTAGCGCACATCGTTGATTTCGAAGCCACGGGACACATAGGTGTTCTTGGCCCATGCCTCCTTGCGGGTAACACCGGTCATCTGGTTCATCACCTGGTCCATGTTGCGCAGTTGCTGGTCCTGCAAGCGCTGATCGGTGATGACGGTTACTGATTGCGGAATCTCGCGCAGTTTCTGCGGCCCCTTGCCGCCCATGGTGGTGGTGCCCGGCGCATAGCTGCCGGTGTTTTCCGTGCTGGCGCCCAGCCATTGGCTTTCGACGTTGGTGGCTGACAGCTCCATGGGGGGGGATACGTGTTTGCCGCCATCCTTGGCAGCCTCCTGTGTCGTCGGGTCCAGTGTTTCGGCGCGCAGTACGCCGGTTGGCAGTGCAGCGGCGACGCCGAGGCACAGGTGCAGCGACAGGGGAGACAGCCGGGTGAGGCGGGTTTTGACCATGAAGGCAGCATCCAGTTGGTAGTTATTGTCGGATGCGAATTATTTACAATTGATTTACGTTTTCAATACGCACATGAAAATATTTTTACAATTCATGACATAGCGTGAGGTCTTCCTGTTTGTTTTGATCATTAACTTGTCAGTTTCAATCATTGAGTCAATTCAAACGGCTGTTTAATGTCGCTGACAGACAAACGACAGGCCCCGCTGACCGGTGAGGTGCCTGCATACCGTGATCACGCCACCAGGGGACCTTTCCATGGCCGCCGACCGCTACCCGCACCTGCTTGCCCCGCTGGACCTGGGCTTCACCACCTTGCGCAACCGCACCCTGATGGGCTCGATGCACACCGGCCTCGAAGAGCGCCCCGGCGGCTTCGAGCGAATGGCGGCGTACTTTGCCGAGCGCGCCCGTGGTGGCGTTGGCCTGATGGTAACGGGCGGCATCGCGCCCAACGATGAAGGCGGGGTGTATTCCGGTGCGGCCAAGCTCAGCACCGAGGAGGAGGCCGACAAGCACCGTATCGTCACCGAAGCGGTACATGCCGCGGGTGGCAAGATCTGCTTGCAGATCCTGCATGCCGGGCGCTATGCCTACAGCCCACGGCAAGTGGCACCCAGTGCGATCCAGGCGCCGATCAACCCGTTCAAACCCAAAGAGCTGGATGAGGCGGGCATCGAGAAGCAGATCGCCGACTTCGTCAATTGCTCGGTGCTGGCTCAGCGTGCCGGTTACGACGGCGTCGAGATCATGGGTTCGGAAGGCTACTTCATCAACCAGTTCCTCGCTGCCCATACCAACCACCGTACCGACCGTTGGGGCGGTAGTTATGAAAACCGTATGCGCCTGGCGGTGGACATCGTCAGCCGGGTGCGTGGTGCGGTAGGGCCGAATTTCATCATCATCTTCCGCCTGTCGATGCTCGACCTGGTGGAAGGTGGCAGCACCTGGGACGAGATCGAGCTATTGGCCAAGGCCATCGAGCAGGCTGGCGCGACCTTGATCAACACCGGCATCGGCTGGCACGAAGCGCGTATCCCGACCATCGCCACCAAGGTGCCGCGTGCAGCCTTCAGCAAGGTCACCGCCAAGCTGCGTGGCGCGGTGAGCATTCCGCTGATCACCACCAATCGTATCAATACCCCGGAGGTGGCCGAGGCCGTATTGGCCGAGGGCGATGCCGACATGGTCTCGATGGCCCGGCCATTCCTGGCCGACCCGGATTTCGTCAACAAGGCGGCGGCCGGGCGTGCCGACGAGATCAACACCTGCATCGGTTGCAACCAGGCCTGCCTGGACCACACCTTTGGCGGCAAGCTGACCAGCTGCCTGGTCAACCCCCGTGCTTGCCACGAAACCGAGCTCAATTACCTGCCTGTACGGGCCGTGAAGCGCATTGCCGTGGTGGGGGCCGGCCCGGCGGGTCTGGCAGCGGCCACCGTGGCGGCTGAGCGTGGCCATTCGGTCACCCTGTTCGACGCTGCCAGCGAGATTGGCGGGCAGTTCAACGTCGCCAAGCGGGTGCCGGGCAAGGAGGAGTTCTTTGAAACCCTGCGCTACTTCCGCAACAAGGTGAAAAGCACGGGCGTGGACCTGCGCCTGGATACCCGTGTCGATGTGCAGGCATTGGTGGACGGTGGCTACGACGACATCATCCTGGCCACCGGCATTGCCCCACGTACCCCGGCCATTCCCGGTGTCGAACATGCCAAGGTGCTCAGCTATCTCGACGTATTGCTTGAGCGCAAGCCGGTGGGCCAGTCTGTTGCGGTGATTGGCGCGGGTGGTATCGGCTTCGATGTGTCCGAGTACCTGGTGCATCAGGGGGTGGCCACCAGCCAGGACCGTGAGGCGTTCTGGAGGGAATGGGGCATCGATACCCACCTGGAAGCACGCGGTGGTGTGGCCGGGGTCAAGGCCGAGCCGCATGCCCCGGCGCGGCAGGTGTACCTGTTGCAGCGCAAGAAGTCCAAGGTGGGTGATGGCCTGGGCAAGACTACCGGCTGGATTCACCGCACCGGGCTGAAGAACAAACGGGTGCAAATGCTCAATAGCGTTGAGTACCTGGGTATCGACGATGCCGGCCTGCACATTCGTGTGGCGGATGGCGAGCCGCAGGTGTTGCCGGTGGACAACGTGGTCATCTGCGCCGGGCAGGATCCGCTGCGTGAATTGCAGGACGGGCTGGTGGCGGCAGGGCAATCGGTACACCTGATTGGTGGTGCGGATGTGGCGGCTGAGCTGGATGCCAAGCGGGCGATCAACCAAGGCTCAAGGTTGGCGGCTGAACTCTGAGATTGCCGGGGCCGCTTTGCGGCCCTTTCGCGACACAAGGCCGCTCCTACAGGCCCACGTAATCTTTAGCCTTGCGCGGTCCCTGTAGGAGCGGCCTTGTGTCGCGAAAGGGGCGCGAAGCGCCCCCAGGATTTCCCTGTAAACTGCGATCCATGCATGTATTCGACCTCCCTCAAGCCCCCCTGCAACCCCTGAACCTGCCTTGGCTGGCAACTGCCAATGTCGAGGCAGCCATCCTGCGCCTGGACCTGATCGACCCACTGATCAGCGGCAACAAGTGGTTCAAGCTTCGCCATCACCTGCAGCAGGCCAGCGCCAGCAATGCCCCGGGCCTGATCAGCCTCGGCGGCAATCATTCCAACCACCTGCACGCCCTGGCCGCCGCCGGCAAGCGCTTCGGCTTCGCCACCGCCGGCCTGCTACGGGGTCACGCCCAGGACACACCCACTGTGCGTGACGTGAAGGCATTGGGCATGGAACTGCACTGGTTGGGCTATGGTGGCTACCGCGCGCGCAACGAACCCGACTTCTGGACCCCGTGGCAGGCCCGCTACCCCGGCTGGCACTGCATCCCTGAAGGCGGCGGCGGGCTGGCCGGCGCACAAGGTTGTGCCCTGATCATGGAGCAGGCGCGCTCACAAATCGCGGGACTGGGCTGGTCGGATTATGACGCCTGGTGGCTGGCTGCTGGCACCGGTACCACGTTGGCCGGCCTGGTACTGGCCGAGGCGGGCGCACATGCCGTACATGGCGCATTGGCCGTACCCCGGGACCACGGTGTGCCCGAGACGGTGGCAGCCTTGGCCGGCGGCCACGGCTACCAGCTTCACGACGCCTGCCGTGGCGGTTTCGGCAAGTTCGACGATGACCTGCTGGCCTTCATCGCCGAGTGCGAGCAACACAGCGGCGTACCGTTCGAAGCCCTGTACACCGGCAAGGCCCTGCTGGCCTTGCGTGAGCAGGTCGGTGCCGGGCTGTTCGCGCCCGGCACCCGCCTGATCGTCGTTCACACTGGTGGCCTGCAGGGCCGGCGCGGTTACTTGTAAGGCAGCATGCGCAGCAGCGTGTTGTCGCGCTGCACATAGTGGTGGTACAGCCCGGCCAGCGCGTGCAGGCCGATCAGCCAGTAACCCCAGCTGCCAACCCGTTCATGCCAGCCCTTGATGAACTTGGCCTGGTCCGGGTCCGGGCCGATCAGGTGGGGCAGCTCCAGGCCGAAGAACGGCACCGGTTTGTCGGCGGCGCTGAGGATCAGCCAGCCGGCCAGCGGCAGGCCGATCATCAGCAAGTACAGCGCCAGGTGCATCAGGTGCGCAAGCCCGGTTTGCCAGGCCGGCGGCTTGGGCACGATCGGTGGGGTCGGGCGGCTCAGGCGTACGGCCAGGCGCAGCCAGACCAGTACGAACACGCTGAGCCCGAGCATGAAGTGCAGGTCTTTCATCAGGTTGCGTTCAACGCTGTCTTTAGGGAACAGGCCGCGCAGTTCGATAAGGGCGTAGACAGCGGCCAGCAGCACCAGCATCAGCCAATGCAGGGCGATGGACAGGCGCGCGTAGTGGGTCGCGGGGGTGGATGAAACCATGATCGGTCCTCGTCATCAGGTCGGAATGGCGCTCTTGCTGGCGCTCAGGTATCACTTTAATGGCTACCGGGAACAAATCTTTGCGCTGGGTCTGTGAAAATTGTGTTGCCTGCTCCGGCCCTTTCGCGAGCGACTTCATTCTTCGGGGGGAAATGGCCAACTGTCAGCCACCAGAAACACCCGCTCCACCTCCTGCCAGGCACCATCAACCTCCTGCTCCAGCCTCACCAGCAACTGCGCCGGTGCCAGCCGCTCCAGCACATGCAACCACGCGGCAAACTGCTCCACCGCCCAGCATTCACCAGCCTCGACCCGCGCCGGTGCCAGCCAGGCATGCCGCTGCAATGGCTGCCAATGCTCACCCTCGGCCATGACCCAGTCCCGCCGCCGTACCCAGCGCCCACGCAAGTGCTGCGGGTTGGCGCCCGTCGGTGGCTCGGCATGCCCCGGCCATGGGTAGAACAGATAGCCCCCTAGCCATACATGGGCCTGTACCTGGCCAACCCCCAACCCGGTCAACAGCTCGCGGCTGTGGGCCCCGTTCGACATGGGCAACTGATGCCCCGCCAGGTGCGCAAGCTTGCTCCCCAGCCGGTCATGGCACCCAGGCCCCAGCCAGGCATGCGGGTCGTGCCCGGCGCCTTCCGGCCCCAGGTACAGCTTGATCGCCAGTTCCAGGTGGTGCACGCCGTCACGGTCGCGCAACACCATATCCAGTTCGCCCAGCGTGCGCCCGGCATCTCGGATCGCCAGGTTGGCTGCCAGCAGCTCGATGCCCGGCGCCTGGCCCAGGGCGAATTGCCACAGGCGTTCGTAGTAATGCCCCAGCCGCCGGCTGCCCAGCTTCGCCAGCCAGTCTTGCAATGGCCGGTCATCTTCATCCAGCGCGCGCAACCACTGTTCAAGGTGCTGCGGCTGCTGCGCCCACAGGCTGCCCGCCAGCGGGTGGCGCTGGGGGCAGGGCGGGGCGCTGAGCAGGGGCGGCGACAGCATGGCCCAGGCCAGGTCGCGCACGGCAGGGCGGCGCAGTTGCCGGGGCAGGTCGTGGAGCAGGGCGAATGGCATCATCCAGCGAGCATAGCCGGTTTGCCGCTACCCGGTGGTTTCGCCCATAATCGGCCCATCGTCACCCGCCGCAGAGCCTCGCAGGAGCCCCATGGAGCAATTTCGCAATATCGGTATCATCGGTCGCCTTGGCAGCTCGCAGGTGCTCGACACCATTCGCCGACTGAAAAAATTCCTCCTCGAGCGCCACCTGCATGTGATCCTCGAGGACACCATCGCCGAAGTGCTGCCCGGCCATGGCCTGCAAACCTCCACCCGCAAGCTGCTGGGCGAAGTCTGCGACCTGGTCATCGTGGTCGGCGGCGACGGCAGCCTGCTGGGCGCTGCCCGCGCCCTGGCCCGTCACAACATTCCGGTGCTGGGCATCAACCGTGGCAACCTGGGCTTCCTCACCGACATCCGCCCCGACGAACTGGAAGAAAAAGTCGCCGAGGTGCTCGACGGCCACTACCTGGTGGAAAACCGCTTCCTGCTGCAGGCCGAAGTGCGCCGCCACCACGAAGCCATTGGCCAGGGCGATGCGCTGAACGATGTGGTGCTGCACCCGGGCAAGTCCACGCGCATGATCGAGTTCGAGATCTACATCGACGGCCAGTTCGTCTGCAGCCAGAAGGCCGACGGCCTGATCGTCGCCACCCCCACCGGCTCCACCGCCTATGCGCTGTCGGCCGGCGGCCCGATCATGCACCCCAAGCTGGACGCCATCGTCATCGTGCCGATGTACCCGCACACCCTGTCGGGCCGGCCGATCGTGGTCGATGGCAACAGCGAGCTGAAGATCGTGGTGTCGAAGGATCTGCAGATCTACCCACAAGTATCCTGTGACGGCCAGAACCACTTCACCTGCGCCCCCGGCGACACCATCACGGTCAGCAAGAAGCCGCAGAAGCTGCGCCTGATCCACCCGCTGGACCACAACTACTACGAGGTCTGCCGCACCAAGCTCGGTTGGGGCAGCCGCCTGGGGAGCAGGGACGACTGATGTTCGATCCGGCGCGAAGTTTCGACATCATCGGTGATGTGCACGGTTGTGCGCTGACCCTTGAACGCCTGCTCGACGCCCTCGGTTACAAGCGCGTGGCCGGCGTGTGGCGCCACCCGCGGCGCATGGCGCTGTTCCTGGGCGATATCGTCGACCGTGGGCCACGCATCCGCGAGGCGCTGCATATCGTCCACGACATGGTCGAGGCCGGCCAGGCGTTGTGCATCATGGGCAACCACGAGTACAACGCCCTGGGCTGGGTTACCCCGGCGCTGCCTGGCAGTGGCAAGGCCTACGTGCGCGAGCACACGCCACGCCACGCCCGGCTGATCGACGAAACCCTGACCCAGTTCGCCCACCACCCCGGCGACTGGCACGACTTCGTCAACTGGTTCTACCAGATGCCGCTGTTCGTCGACGCCGGGCGCTTCCGCCTGGTGCACGCCTGCTGGGACCCGCGACTCATCGAGCCGTTGCGCCAGCAGTACCCCGACGGGCGCATCGATGAACACTTCATCCAGGCCTCGGCGGTGAGCAACAGCTTTGCCGCTACCGTGTGCAACCGCCTGTTGCGCGGCACTGACATGCGCCTGCCGGACGGCCTGACCCTGACGGGCGGCGATGGCCTGACTCGCGCCTTCTTCCGCACCAAGTTCTGGGAAGAAGACCCGCAAACCTACGGTGACATCGTGTTCCAGCCTGATGCCCTGCCCGAAGAGGTGGCCAGCACCCCGCTCAGCCACAGCCAGAAGAACGCCTTGTTGCGCTACGACGAAGACGAGCCTCTGCTGTTCGTCGGCCACTACTGGCGCAGCGGCCGCCCGGCGCCGATCCGCGCCAACCTGGCCTGCCTGGACTACAGCGCCGTGCTCTACGGCAAGCTGGTCGCCTACCGGCTGGATGATGAAACCCGCATCGACCCGCACAAGTTCGTCTGGGTCGACGTCGACCGCCCACAGGCCAACCAATGAACATTATCGAAGTGATGCGCCTGCCGCTGTCGGTCGACCTCAGCGGCTTCGTCCACCTGTTGCAGCGCCTGCAGGTGCCGCATCGGGTGAGCGAGGAGGGCGATGCCCAGGTGCTCTGGGCCCCCGACACCCTCGCCGAAAACGTCCGCGAGCTCTATCAACGCTACCCCAACGGCAACGCCGATATCCCGGCGAATGATGACCCGGTAGGAGCGGGTTTACCCGCGAAAGGGCCCTCCCTGACAGAACAGGCCCGCGCCTGCAAAATCACCACCTTTACTTTGCTGCTGTGCTTCATCGTCGCCGGCCTCACCAGCCTGGGCGACAACTTCACCACCATCAGCTGGTTCACCTTCCTCGATTTCCGCGTCCAGGGCGACTACCTGTACTTCAGCCCGCTGGCGCAAACCCTGGACGCAGGCCAGTGGTGGCGCCTGGTCTCGCCCATGCTGCTGCATTTCGGTGTACTGCACCTGGCCATGAACAGCCTGTGGTACTGGGAGCTGGGCAAACGCATCGAACTGCGCCAAGGCCCCTGGATGCTGCTGGGCCTGACCCTGCTGTTCAGCCTGGTGTCCAACCTGGCCCAGCACTACACCAGTGGGCCGAGCCTGTTCGGTGGCCTGTCCGGCGTGCTGTATGGCCTGCTCGGGCATGTGTGGCTGTTCCAGTGGTTGGCGCCCAACCGTTACTTCAACCTGCCCAAGGGCGTGCTGGTGATGATGCTGATCTGGCTGGTGGTATGCCTCACCGGCGTGGTCGGCACCCTGGGCCTTGGCCAGATCGCCAACGCCGCCCACGTGGGCGGGCTGCTCATCGGATGCCTGACCGGGCTCTTGGGCGGGGCGCTGGCCCGGCGTAAACTGTCGGCTTGAATCAGGAGACACTATGTCCACTTTCGCGCAAATGATCGAAAACATTACCCCGGAAATCTACGAGAGCCTGAAACTGGCCGTGGAAATCGGCAAATGGTCGGATGGCCGCAAGCTCACCGCCGAGCAGAAAGAGCTGTCGCTGCAGGCCGTTATCGCCTGGGAGATCAAGAACCTGCCTGAAGACCAGCGCACCGGCTACATGGGCCCGCAGGAGTGTGCGTCCAAGTCCGCGCCGATCGCCAACATTCTGTTCAAGTCGGACTCGGTACATTGATCGAACTCGCTCGTGGCTCGTTGAGCAAAATGGCGGTAAGCCTGCAGGCACCGGTGGTGCAGTACAGCTTCCGCCTGGATGACACGCAGGTGCCGGTCAACCCGCTGATCGGCCAGCGCCTGCGCCTGGAGTACCTTGGCGCCATTCATTGCAGCCATTGCGGCAAACGCACCAAGACCAGCTTCAGCCAGGGTTACTGCTACCCGTGCATGACCAAGCTGGCCCAGTGCGACGTGTGCATCATGGCCCCGGAAAAATGCCACTACGACGCCGGCACCTGCCGTGAGCCGTCGTGGGGCGAACAGTTCTGCATGACCGACCACGTGGTCTACCTGGCCAACTCGTCGGGGATCAAGGTCGGTATCACCCGCGCCACCCAGCTGCCTACCCGCTGGCTCGACCAGGGCGCCAGCCAGGCCCTGCCGATCATGCGCGTGGCCACCCGCCAGCAGTCCGGCCTGGTCGAAGACGTGCTGCGCAGCCAGGTGCCGGACCGTACCAACTGGCGTGCGCTGCTCAAGGGCGACGCCGAGGTGCTCGACCTGCCGGCCATTCGTGACCAGATTTTCGACGCCTGTGCCGACGGTTTGAGCGCGCTGCAAGCGCGTTTCGGCTTGCAGGCGATTCAACCGCTGCCCGACGCCGAAGTGGTACAGATGAATTACCCGGTCGAGGCCTACCCGAAAAAGATCGTCAGCTTCAACCTCGACAAAGACCCGGTGGCCGAAGGCACGCTACTGGGTATCAAGGGCCAGTACCTGATCTTCGATACCGGTGTGATCAATATTCGCAAGTACACGGCCTACCAGCTGGCCGTGCTCCAGTAAAAGGACCTCTACATGCGTACCGAACAACCGCAAGTGATCTACCTGAAGGATTACCAGGCGCCCGAGTACCTGATCGACGAGACGCACCTGACCTTCGAGCTGTTCGAGGACCACACCCTGGTTCACGCGCAACTGGTGATGCGCCGCAACCCGGCGCGCGGTGCCGGGCTGCCGCCACTGGTGCTCGATGGCCAGCAACTGGAGTTGCTGCGCGCTTCGCTGGATGACCAGGAACTGCACGCGGCTGACTATCAGCTGGACGTCGACAGCCTGACCGTGCACCCCAAGGCCGAGCGCTTCACCCTCGACACCAGTGTGAAGATCCACCCCGAAAGCAACACCGCGCTGGAAGGCCTGTACAAGTCGGGCAAGATGTTCTGCACCCAGTGCGAGGCCGAGGGCTTCCGCAAGATCACCTACTACCTCGACCGCCCGGACGTCATGAGTACCTTCACCACCACGGTGATCGCCGAGCAGCATCGCTACCCGGTGCTGTTGTCCAACGGTAACCCGATCGGCAGCGGGCCGGCAGAAGATGGCCGCCACTGGGCGACCTGGGAAGACCCGTTCATGAAGCCGGCCTACCTGTTCGCGCTGGTGGCCGGTGACCTCTGGTGCGTCGAGGACACCTTCACCCGCCAGTCTGGCCGGGATGTGACCCTGCGCATCTACGTCGAGCCCGAGAACATCGACAAGTGCGACCACGCCATGGTCAGCCTGAAGAAGTCCATGCGCTGGGACGAAGAAGTCTATGGCCGTGAGTACGACCTGGACATCTTCATGATTGTTGCGGTCAACGACTTCAACATGGGCGCCATGGAAAACAAGGGCCTGAACATTTTCAACTCCAGCTGTGTGCTGGCCCGTGCCGAAACCGCCACCGATGCCGCGCACCAGCGCGTCGAAGGCGTGGTTGCCCACGAGTATTTCCACAACTGGTCGGGTAACCGCGTCACTTGCCGTGACTGGTTCCAGCTGTCGTTGAAGGAAGGCTTCACGGTGTTCCGCGATGCCGAGTTCAGTGCCGACATGAACTCGCGCACGGTCAAGCGTATCGAAGACGTCGCCTACCTGCGGACCCACCAGTTCGCCGAAGACGCCGGCCCCATGGCCCACCCGGTGCGCCCGGACAGCTTCATCGAAATCTCCAACTTCTACACCCTGACCGTGTACGAGAAGGGCGCCGAAGTGGTGCGCATGGTCCGCACCCTGCTGGGCGCCGAAGGTTTCCGCAAGGGCAGCGACCTGTACTTCGAACGCCATGATGGCCAGGCGGTGACCACCGACGACTTCATCAAGGCCATGGAAGACGCCAACGGCGTCGACTTCAGCCAGTTCAAGCGCTGGTACAACCAGGCCGGCACCCCGCGCCTGGAGGTCAGCGAAGCCTATGACGCTGCCGCGCAGACCTACAGCCTGACCTTCCGCCAGAGCTGCCCGCAAACCCCGGACAAGGCCGAAAAACTGCCGTTCGTGATCCCGGTGGAGCTGGGCCTGCTGGACACCGAAGGCAATGACCTGCCGCTGCGCCTGGCCGGTGAAGCGGCTGCTGGCGGTACCAGCCGTGTGCTGTCGGTGATCGAGGCCGAGCAAACCTTCACCTTCCAGGGCATCCAGGCCAAGCCGCTGCCTTCGCTGCTGCGAGGCTTCAGCGCCCCGGTGAAGCTGAGCTTCCCGTATGACCGCGACCAGCTGATGTTCCTGATGCAGCACGACAGCGACGGCTTCAACCGCTGGGAGGCGGGCCAGCAACTGTCGGTGCAGGTGCTGCAAGAGCTGATTGGCCAGCACCAGCGTGGTGAAGCGCTCAAGCTCGACCAGCGACTGATCACCGCCCTGGGCACCGTGTTGGGCAACGAAGCGCTGGACCCGGCCATGGTGGCCGAAATGCTTTCGCTGCCGGGTGAGGCCTACCTCACTGAAATCAGCCAGGTGGCCGACGTTGACGCCATCCACGGCGCTCGCGAATTCGCCCGCCAGCAGATCGCCGAACAGCTGTTCGACGCCCTGTGGGCGCGCTACCAGGCCAACCGTGAAGTGTCGCGCAGCACCGCTTACGTGGCCTCTGCCGAACACTTTGCCCGCCGCAGCCTGCAGAACATTGCCCTGTCGTACCTGATGCAGAGCGGCAAGCCGCAAGTGCTGGAAGCGACCCTGGAGCAGTTTGACCAGTGCGACAACATGACCGAGCGCCTGACGGCGTTGGCGGTGCTGGTCAACTCGCCGTTCGAGGCTGAACGCGCCAAGGCGCTGGACACCTTTGCCGAGCACTTCAAGGACAACCCGCTGGTCATGGACCAGTGGTTCAGCGTGCAGGCGGCCAGCGCGCTGCCGGGCGGGCTGGCGCGGGTCAAGGCGCTGATGCAGCACCCGGCGTTCACCCTGAAGAACCCGAACAAGGTCCGTGCGCTGGTGGGTGCTTTTGCCGGGCAGAACCTGGTCAACTTCCATGCGGCGGATGGTTCGGGCTATCGCTTCCTGGCGGACCTGGTGATCGAGCTGAATGCGCTGAACCCGCAAATTGCCTCGCGCCAGCTGGCGCCGCTGACCCGCTGGCGCAAGTATGATGACGCGCGTCAGGCCCTGATGAAGGGTGAGCTGGAGCGGATTCTGGCTTCCGGTGAGCTGTCCAGTGATGTGTATGAAGTGGTGAGCAAGAGCCTGGCGTAAGCCTGGTAGATCTTGGGGCTGCTGTGCAGCCCATCGCGACACAAGGCCGCTCCTACAGGGGGTATGCGATTCCCTGTAGGAGCGGCCTTGTGTCGCGATGGGCCGCACAGCGGCCCCGGCTTTTTAAAGCCGACAACAAAACATAACACCCCGCCCGTTGTAATCCCGCAAACATCCCCGCTACGATCCCCTCAAGCTATTGCAGGCCTCTAGATCAGGCTTTTCGCAGTGCCTGCAGTGCATTGACCCACCAAGAAGAACACAACAGGGGGCAGTCATGAGGGAACAGCTACAGGCGCCAGCCAGGCGCGGTGCCTGGCCATGGGCAGCCAGCGCAGTGCTGGCACTGGCATTGGGGGGGTGGGCCGACAGCGCCCAGGCCGCCGCCGCCGACGAATACTCCACTGAATCTGCCAAGGCCAGCCAAAGCCTGTTGATCGGCGCCACCCATGCCGGCAAACGCCTGGTGGTGGTGGGCGATCGGGGTCACATCCTGTTCTCCGACGACCAGGGCAGCACCTGGACCCAGGCCCGCGTGCCCACCCGGCAACTGCTCACCGCCGTGTTCTTCCTCGACGACAAACGCGGCTGGGCCGTCGGCCACGATTCGCAAATCCTCGCCAGCAACGACGGCGGCGCCACCTGGACCAAGCAGTTCGAAGACCTCGCCCGCGAAGCACCCTTGCTCGATATCGCCTTCCTTGACGCCCAGCACGGCTTTGCCGTGGGGGCCTACGGCGCCTTGCTGGAAACCACCGACGGCGGTCAGCACTGGCAGGACGTGGCCGAGCGCCTGGACAACCCCGACCAGCTTCACCTGAACGGCATTACCCGAGTGCGTGACGCCGGCCTGTTCATCGTGGGCGAGCAGGGCGGCATGTTCCGCTCCGCCGACAACGGCCAGACCTGGGCCAAGGTCGAAGGCCCCTACGAGGGCTCGCTGTTCGGTGTGATCGGCACTGCCCAACCCCACACCCTGCTGGCCTACGGCCTGCGCGGCAACCTGTTCCGTTCCACCGACTTTGGTGACAGCTGGCAGCCGATCGAACTCAAGGCTGCGCGCGGCAACCTCGAATTCGGCCTGGCAAGCGCTACGCTTCTCGATGATGGCACCTTGGTGCTGGTCGGCAACGGCGGCAGCGTGCTGCGCAGTACCGATGGCGGCCAGGCCTTCAGCGTGTACAACCGTGCCGACCGTATCGCCCTGGCCGGCGTCAGCGGCCTGGCCAACGGTGGCCTGCTGCTGGTAGGGCAGGGTGGTGTACACCTGGCGGATGCCCAAGGGGCCGAGGGGGCAAGCCGATGACCAGCAGGGAGAGCATTACCATGCACCCGCACCACCAGGACAAGGCCACGCTGCTCGAACGCCTGATCTTCAACAACCGCCCCGTGGTCATCGCCCTGTGCGTCCTGGTGAGCATTTTCCTGTTCTGGCAGGCCACGCAGATTCGCCCCTCCACCAGCTTCGAGAAGATGATCCCGCTGCAACACCCGTTCATCGAGCAGATGATGGAGCACCGCAACGACCTGGCCAACCTCGGCAACACCGTGCGCATCTCGGTGGAGGCGGTCAATGGCGACATCTTCGACAAGGACTACATGGAGACCCTGCGCCAGATCCATGACGAGGTGTTCTACATCCCGGGTGTCGACCGTGCCGGGCTCAAGTCGCTGTGGAGCCCCAGCGTGCGCTGGAGTGAGGTCACCGAAGAGGGCTTTTCCGGTGGCGAGGTAATCCCCAACACCTACAACGGTTCGCAGGACAGCCTCGACACCCTGCGCGACAACGTGCTCAAGTCGGGCCAGGTAGGGCGGCTGGTGGGCAACAACTTCAAGTCCAGCATCGTCGATGTGCCGCTGCTGGAGAGCTACCCCGACCCGCAAGACCCGGGCAAGCAGGTGAAGCTGGACTACCAGCAGTTCTCGCACCTGCTGGAAGAAAAGATCCGTGACAAGTTCCAGGCCCAGAACCCCAACGTGAAGGTACACATCGTCGGCTTCGCCAAGAAGGTTGGCGACCTGATCGACGGCCTGGTGATGGTGGCAATGTTCTTCGGCGTTGCTCTGGCGATCACCTGGGTGCTGTTGTACTGGTTCACCTGGTGCATCCGCAGCACCATCGCCGTGCTTATCACCACCCTGGTGGCGGTGGTGTGGCAGCTGGGGCTGATGCATGCGGTGGGCTTTGGCCTGGACCCGTACTCGATGCTGGTGCCGTTCCTGATCTTCGCCATCGGTATTTCCCACGGGGTGCAGAAGATCAACGGCATCGCCTTGCAGTCGAGTGACGCGGATAACGCCCTTACGGCGGCGCGTCGCACCTTCCGCCAGCTGTTCCTGCCGGGGATGATCGCCATCCTCGCCGACGCCGTAGGCTTCATCACCCTGCTGATCATCGACATTGGCGTGATCCGCGAGCTGGCCATCGGCGCTTCCATCGGCGTGGCAGTGATCGTGTTCACCAACCTGATCCTGCTGCCTGTAGCCATTTCCTACGTCGGTATCAGCAAGAAGGCCATCGAGCGCAGCAAGAAGGACGCTACCCGCGAGCACCCGTTCTGGCGCCTGCTGTCGAACTTCGCCAGTGCCAAAGTAGCGCCTGTGTCCGTGGTGCTGGCGCTGGTCGCCTTTGCCGGTGGCCTGTGGTACAGCCAGAACCTGAAAATCGGCGACCTCGACCAGGGCGCGCCAGAGCTGCGCCCCGATTCGCGCTACAACCAGGACAACAGCTTCATCATCAGCAACTACTCCACCAGCTCCGACGTGCTGGTGATCATGGTCAAGACCCCGCCGGAGCAGTGCTCGATCCACTCGACCATGGCACCGATCGACGAGCTGATGTGGACCATGCAGAGCACCCCGGGCGTGCAGTCGGCGATTTCCCTGGTGACCGTGTCCAAGCAGGTGATCAAGGGCATGAACGAGGGCAGCCTGAAATGGGAGACCCTGTCGCGTAACCCGGACATCCTCAACAACTCCATTGCCCGTGCCGACGGCCTGTACAACGGTGACTGCTCGCTGGCGCCGGTGCTGGTGTTCCTCAACGACCACAAGGCCGAAACCCTGGAACGGGTCACTGCCGTGGCCAAGGCGTTTGCCGACAGCCACAACAAGGAAGGCCTGCAGTTCCTGCTGGCGGCGGGTAACGCCGGGATCGAGGCGGCGACCAACGAAGTGATCAAGTCGGCCGAGCTGACCATCCTGATTCTGGTGTACATCTGCGTGGCGGTAATGTGCCTGATCACCTTCCGCTCGTTCGCCGCCACCCTGTGCATCGTGCTGCCGCTGGTGCTGACCTCGGTGCTGGGCAACGCGCTGATGGCCTACATGGGCATCGGGGTGAAAGTGGCGACCCTGCCGGTGGTGGCGCTGGGTGTGGGTATTGGCGTGGACTACGGCATCTACATCTACAGCCGCCTGGAAAGCTTCTTGCGGGCCGGGCTGCCGTTGCAGGAGGCCTATTACCAGACCCTGCGCTCGACCGGTAAAGCAGTGTTGTTCACCGGCTTGTGCCTGGCCATCGGCGTGTGCACCTGGATCTTCTCGGCGATCAAGTTCCAGGCCGACATGGGGTTGATGCTGACCTTCATGTTGCTGTGGAACATGTTTGGTGCGCTGTGGCTGTTGCCAGCGCTGGCGCGGTTCCTGATCAAGCCGGAGAAGATGGTGGGCAAGGAGGGTGGGTCGATTTTCGCCCATTGAATCGCAGGGGGCCGCTTTGCGGCCCATCGCGACACAAGGCCGCTCCTACAGGTGAACGCATATTGGCAGGCTGACGCGATCCCTTGTAGGAGCGGCCTTGTGTCGCGATGGGCTGCAAAGCAGCCCCAGGGTTATAATCCCGCCACATCCCTTACTGGTACCCCCATGTCCCCCCTCGCCACCGCCCTGCAAACCTGCGACATGCTCCTGATCGATGGCCTGCACGCCTTCGACTTCACCGCCGACGAATCCGGCCTCACCGTCGAATGCATGGACGGTCGCCAACTGCGCCGCTGGTCCTTCACTCCCGAGCAAGTCGCCGCCGCCATCGCGACGGGTGATGAATGGCAACTCAACGATGCCGATGGCGAGCATCGTCTAGTCTGTATGAGTGCCTTTCGTGCCCCGGACGACGACCAAGATGAACCGGATCTGGACGAGCCTGCTGACCGCTAGCCTGATGAGCCTGACCTTCCATGCCCACGCCGCTACCTTGCTGGTGGGCAGCTACACCGATGGCGCCAGCCAGGGCATTTACCGTTATCAGTTCGACGACAAGGCCGGCCATATCGACCCCACACCCCTGCAAGTGGTGAAAAGCGTCAGCCCTTCGTGGCTGGTGCTGTCGGCTGACCAGCGCCAGCTGTTCGCGGTAAATGAAACCCCGCAGGGGCATGCCAGCAGTTTCAGCATCAGCACCAAAGGCGAAATCAAACCACTTAACCAAGTGGCCAGCCAGGGCGACGAGCCAACCCACGCCAGCCTCAGCCGCGACCAGCGCTTCCTGTTCGTGGCCAATTACGCGGTCAAGCCCGACCCTGGTGGCAGCCTGGTGGTGATCCCGGTGGCCAAGGACGGCAAGCTCAAGCCCGTGGTGCAACAGGCCCGGCACAAGCCGAGCGGGGTCAACCCCGAGCGACAGGCTGGTGCCCATGTGCATTCGCTGGTGCTGTCGCCGGACGGCCGGCACCTGTATGCCAGCGACCTGGGTGCCGACAAGGTGTTCATCTACCGCTACGACGGCGCCAGCGCGGACCACCCGCTGACCCCGGCGATACCCGCGTCGGTGGCGTTACCGCCGGGCAGTGGGCCGCGTCACCTGCTGTTTGACGCCAAGGGCCTGCACGCCTATCTCACCCTGGAAATGAGTGCAGAGGTGGTGGTGTTCGATGTGCAGGATGGCAACCTGGTGGAACGCCAGCGCCTGCCACTGACTGAACACCACGAGGCAGCAGCGAAGGCGGCGGGTGCTTTGCACCTGTCGGCGGACGGGCGCTTCTTGTACGTGAGCAACCGTGGCACGGCCAACGAGATCGTGGCGTTCAGCGTGGGCAAGCAGGACGGCCAGCTGGCCTTCCTGCAGCGCCGCTCGGTGGAGGGCGATCACCCGCGTGAGTTTGCCCTGGACCCGAGTGACAACTTCCTGCTGGTGGCCAACCAGAAGAGCAACCAGATCGTGGTCATACGCCGCGATCCGCGCAGCGGCAAGCTGCTGGAGACGGTGCAGACGTTGAAACAGGATGCCCCATCGGACCTGAAGTTCATCGAGTGATATCGATCGGCGTGATAATCGATACTGCCGCAATGAATTTTTGCGTTCGGCCTCGGCGGCGTAAGTTTGACCCAAGGCCCAAACGGGCCACCGTCAAACCACCGCCGTCGAGGTCAGCCCAGATGAACTTCAATCTCTTCCCGGTCATTGCCGCATCCGCCATTTCCGCTTCGGTCGTACTGCCGGCCCATGCCCATGCCGACAGCAGCGGCAAGGCGTCCGCTACTCACAGCTACACCGAGCAGTACCTGCGCCAGAGCGCGAACTTCCATGCGGCCCTCAGCGGCAAGCACAACCACTGAGCTTTGCGCGGTCCCCTGTAGGAGCGGCCTTGTGTCGCGATAGGGCCGCAAGGCGGCCCCGGCTATCTCGGCTGTGATGCAGATATTTGGGGCCGCTGCGCGCCCCTATCGCGACACAAGGCCGCTCCTACAAGGGATCGTGTGAACTCATTTGGCCATGACTGACCGGAACAACTCCGAAGCCAACCACCCCTCCAGCCAGCTCCGCACCCGCGGATAAGCCGCCTCGGCGAACCACTGCGGTTCGACCCCGGCAAACTGGCGCATCAGGGGCAGTAACGCGGCATCGGTAAGGCTCGGGTGATCAGCCAGCAGGTAAGGCCGGCCTTCAAGCAGGCCTTCGAGCTCCGCCAGCCAGGCCTCGGCCTGCTGACGGTAATGCTCGCGGGAATACGCCGGGTAACGCTCGGCATACTTGTACAGGTTCACCTGCGCCTTGAACGTGCTGTCGTTCCGCGCAATCAACACGTCAGCCACCTGCGCCGCCGCAGGGTCTGCCTGCAAGCGCCAGTCCTGCGGGTCGTTTTGCACCAGCGCCCAGCGCATGATGTCCAGGCTTTCTTCCAGCACCCCGGCACCGGTATCCAGCACCGGCACCGTGCCCTTGGGCGACAAGGCCAGCAGCTCTGCCGGCTTGTTCTTCATCGCCACCTCGCAGATTTCTACCTCGCAGCCGGCATAGCGCAGGGCCAGGCGCGCACGCATGGCCCAGGGGCAGCGGCGGAACGAGTAGAGGATCACCCGCACACCTCCACGTCACTCAGGCCATTGCCCTGGCGCCGCACCTGGATCTGTACCGGAATGCGCTCGTGCATTTCCTGCACATGGGAGATCACTGCCACTTTGCGGCCTTGGGCCTGCAGGCCGTCGAGCGCGTCCATCGCCAGTTGCAGCGACTCGGGGTCCAGGCTGCCGAAGCCTTCGTCGATGAACAACGACTCGATGCGCAGGGTGCTGGAGGCCATCGATGCCAGGCCCAAGGCCAGGGCCAGCGACACCAGGAAGGTTTCCCCGCCCGACAGCGAGTGTACCGAACGCAGTTCATCGCCCATCTCGGTGTCCAGCACCAGCAGGCCGAGGGCGCTGCCGCCACGCTTGAGGCGGTAACGGCGGGCCAGCTGACGCAGCTGGGCGTTGGCGTGGTGCAGCAGCAAGTCGAGGTTGTAGCCTTGGGCGATCTTGCGGAACACATCGCCCGAGGCCGAACCGATCAACGCGTTCAGGCGGGCCCAGCGTTGCCACTGCTGGTGAGCCTGTTCGATTTCGGCCGCCAGTGCCTGATGGGCCTGCTGGCGACGCTGGTCGTCGGCCTGCTGGGCGCGCAGTTCGGCGCACTGCTGTTCGTGGTTGGCCAGGCGTTCGCGCAGCTCGGTCAGGGCTTGCTCCAGGGCTTCGGCAGAAGAGTCCACGGTCATTTGCGCGGCGTGCTGTTGCAGGCGTTGCTCACGTTCCTGCAGCAGTACGCGGCCTTGTTCGATGGCCTTTTCCGCGCCTTGCAGGCGTTGGCGCAACTCATGGACGTACGCGTCATCCATGGCCAGCAGGCGATCCAGCCCGTCGTCATCCAGCTCCGGGTGCTCGCTGCGCCACTGGCTGATCTGACCCTGCAACTGCTGGCACTCGGTGTCCAGTGCCTGTTGCTGCTGGATGTTGGCTTTGAGTTCGCTGGCCAGCTGCACGCCCTGGGTGCGCAGCGCTTGCAGGCGTTGGGCGGTGTCGGCGTCCAGGGCGCGGGCCTGTTCCAGCGTGGTGTCCATGTGCTGCTGCCAGGCTTCGGCACTGGTGTGTTCGCCAAGCAGTTCGCCGAGGGAGGCCTGGGCCTGCTGGCGTTGCTCGTCGAGGGTGGCCAGCTTCTGCTGCAACTGCTGCTGGCCTTGTATACGTGCCTGTTGCTGGTCGCGCAGCTTGTCCAGTTGGGCCTGACGGGCTTGTTGTTCCTCCAGTTCGTCCTTGCGTTGCTCCAGTTGTTGCAGGCGCTGGGCGATCTGTTGGTCCAGGGCAAGGAAGGCATTGGCCGGGTCGTCGCTCAAGGCCTTGACGGCTTCTTCGGGCAATACGCCGGCCAGGTCGTCGAGGCCTTGCTGCAGTTGCTGCTCGTCGTTGGCCAGGGCTTGGTGCTGGTGCTCCAGGTGGCGCTGGGCCTGCTGTTGCGCTTCGTGGGCGGCCTGCAGTTGCTGATTGAGGCGGGCTGCATCTTTTTGCAGGGCGAGCAGGGCGCTCTGACGCTTCTCGTCCTGGCCGATTTCTTCGTCCAGGCGTCGCAACTGGCTGTCGAGCCAGGTACTGCGGGCCTTGTCGTCCTGTGGGGCGAGGGCAGGCCACAGGCTGTGCGCTTGCACCTCGGCCACCTGGGCATGCAGTTGTTCGCCCAGTTGCAGTTGTTGCTGCTGATAGTCTTTGAGCTGGGCGTTGACCACACCCAACTGGGTGCGCAGCTCCACCAGTTTGCTGTTGAGGGTTTCCACCTGCTTCTGCGCGGCGTCTACCTCGGCCTGGTCGTGACGCCCCAGGCTTTGCAGCAGCGCTTCGGGTTGATGGAACGGGTGCTCGGCACTGCCGCATACCGGGCAGGGTTCGCCATCGCGCAACTGGCCACGCAGTTCTTCAACGCTGGTATTGCGCGCCAGACGCTGGCGCTCCAGCAGCTGACGGGTAAGGTCAAGTGCCTGTTCGGCGGCTTCCAGCTCGGCCTTGGCGGCGGTGCCCTCGGTAATCAGTTGCTGGCGCTGCTGCATGGCTTGCTGTTGCCGCTCGCGCACGGCATCCAGCTGCTGGCGCAGCTCCATTTCGCGGCCATGCAGGCGCGACAGTTGTTCAATCGCGCGTTGCTGCTTGCGGTTGTCCTGCAGCATGCCGCCCAGCAGGTCGATCTGTTCCGCCAGGGCGTGCGGTTCGGCCTTGGCTTCGCGGAACAGCAGGTCGTAGGTGTCGCGTTCGGCCTGCAAGTGCGCATTGGCCTGGCTGGCCAAAGCTTGCAGGCCAGGCAGTTCCTCACGGCCTTTGGCCAGACGGCCGCCAATCAGCATCACCTGCTTCAGTTGCGGCAGGTAGGCATGCCAGGCATCGGCCAGGCCCGCCAGGTGCTGGCTGTCGGCGAGCGCGGTGTCGATCTGGGCCAGTTGCTGCACGCTGCGTTGCTGGTTGTGCTCCAGCTGCTGCACCTGTTGCTGGCCGTCGGCGACGTGCTGTGCGGCCTGTTCGCTGCTGCTGCGCTGCGCGGCCAGCTCCTGGTCCAGGCGCGCCAGGTTGTCCTGTGCGGCAAAGGCCTGGCGCAGGCGCGGGGCGTTTTCACCGTGCCGGGCCTGGTTGTCGGCCAGCGCTTGGCGGGCATTGTCCAGTGCCTGTTCAAGTTCACGGGTACGCAGGTGCAACTCAGTTTGTTGCTGTTGCTGTTCAGCGATCGTCGCTGCGACTGGCGCCAGTTGAGCGGTCAGCGTTTGCTGGCGATGGAACTGGTGACGCTGCGGCGCCAAACGCTCCAGGCGAACGAGGTCCAGGCGAGGTTCGGCCAGTTGCTGCCAGTCCTGCTCGGCGGCCTGCAGCGCGGTGCCGGCTTCGGCGTACTGGGCCTGCAGTTGGCGTTGTTCATTCAACCAGTTGCGCTGCTGCTCCAGCTGACGCTCGTCGGCCTGGTCGGCCTTGAACTGCTGCTGTGCCTGCTCCAGGCGCTGGTCCAGTTCAGCACGGGCTTCGGCAGCCATTGGTAGCAGGTGGCTGGCGCGGTCTTTCAGGGCATTGTGGGCCTCGCCGGCTTCACGGGTCTTGCTGAAGGCGCGCTGGCCCAGGCGGGTGTAGATGGCTGTGTTGGTGAGCTTTTCCAGCAGTTCGCTGCGATCTTTGTCATCGGCCTTGAGGAAGGCGCCGAACTCGCTCTGGGCCAGCATCACGGCGCGGGTGAACTGATCGAAGTTGAGGCCCAGGCGCGCTTCGACCAGAGGCTTGAATTCATTCTTGGCACTGGCCAGTACTTGCTCGCTGTCCAGGTCGTAGAAGCTCTGGCGGCTAAGTTGCAGTTTTCCATTAGCCTTGTCGCGGGCGCGGTTGGCTTCCCAGCGGGCGCGGTAGCGGCGGCCATCGATGCCGACGAAATCGACTTCGGCAAAGCCGCTGCCGGTGCCTCGGCGCAGCAGGTTGCGCGAGTCGTAGGTAGGGATTTCGCCATCGGCGTCCGGCACCTTGGCCTCGCGCCCGATGGCATTCAGCCGCGGTACGGTGCCGAACAGCGCCAGGCACAAGGCGTCGAGCAGGGTGCTTTTGCCCGCACCCGTGGGCCCGGTAATGGCGAACAGGCCAGCGCTGGCCAAGGGCTCTGCGGTGAAGTCGATTTCCACCGGACCGGCCAGCGATGCCAGGTTCTTCAGGCGGATGGCGAGAATCTTCATGGCTGCTCCTCTTCCTGCTGCACGTCCTGCAACAGCAGGGCAAAGTCGGCCAGCGCCTGCTCGTCGGCGGGGTTGCCGTAGGCCTGTTCCCAGGCGCGGCTGAACAGGTCCTGCGGGGTCATCTGGGCCAGCTCGACAAAGGCCAGGTCATCGTCTTCGGCGCTGGTGCGGCCAGCGTATTCAGCGCTGATACGGATAAGACGCACGGCCTTGCCTTCCAGGGCGGTTTCGATCTGCTGGCGCAGGTCGGGTTGCGGCTCGTCCAGTACCACCCGCACTTCCAGCCAGGGTTGGCGGTTGGGGTCTTCGAGCAGGTCGACTACCGGCAGGTCAGCCAGTTGCTGCAGCAGTTCGCCCAACGGTGCCGGGCCAACCCGTTGCAGGGCCACGGCGCGCGGTACCGGGCGCGGCTCGACGCTGACCAGGCCGCTGCCGTCCAGCTCCACTTCCAGCACCTGGTGCGGGTAGTTGATTTCAGCGAACGACAGCGGGATCGGCGAGCCGCTGTAGCGGATACGTTCTTCGCGGTTGACCTTCTGCGGCTTGTGCAGGTGGCCCAGGGCAACGTAGCTGATGGCCTTGTCGAACAGCTTGGCCGGCAGCGCCTCGGCGTTGCCGATGATCAGGCTGCGCTCGGAGTCCTCCGACACCGCGCCACCGGCCATGTGCGCATGGCTGATGGCAATCAGCGCCTGGTCTTTCTTGCGCTTTTTTTGCGCGGCGGCGATCAGTTGCTGGTGTACCTGGGTGATGCCTTGCAGGTAGTCGTCACCCAGGTGCGGGCCGGTCACTTCCGCCGGGCGCAGGAAGGGCAGGGCCAGGCACCAGGCGGCGACCTTGCCACGGCCATTGGTCAGCGGAATCAACAGGCGCTCGGCATCCAGCTGGCCTTCGTCCAGCCAATGCACACGGCCCAGGGCATGGGTACGCAGGCGGCGCATCAAGGCGGCGGGCAACTCGATGCGCGAGCCCGAGTCGTGGTTGCCGGCGATCATCACGATATCCAGCTTGGGCTGCTGCTCGTGGGCCTGGACGATGAAGTCGTAGAGACGTTCCTGGGCTTTGACCGGCGGGTTGACCGTGTCGAAGATATCGCCGGCGATCAGCAGCGCATCGGGCTGGCGCAGGCGCAGTTGGCCGAGCAACCAGTCGAGGAAGCAGGCGTGTTCGAAGTCGCGTTCCTGGCCGTGCAGGCTTTGGCCCAGGTGCCAGTCGGAGGTATGAAACAGACGCATGGATGACCTGTTGGTGTCGAGTCGGGCAAGCGGGGAAAGGGCGGTATGGTAACCCAAGCATGGGGCTGAGAGGTGCCTGCCTGGAGATGTTTGGCGCCTGTTAGATCGAGCGCCGCCCGCGCGGCGCATCGCGAGCAAGCTCGCTCCTACATTTGTTTCGGGCCAGGTATTCCTGAGGCAGAGGCACTCGGTCCCTTGGCGTCCACCTCGATATCGTGTGGAGCAAATAAGGCGGTCGTGCACGCGGGCGCAGACGTTACTCGCCCGAAAAAAATGTAGGAGCGAGCTTGCTCGCGATGCGCCGCGCGGGCGGCGCTCGATCTCACTGGCGCCAAATACGTTGCGGCGAGCACCCCAACCTTACTTGGGATAGAGCGGCGGCAGACCACCATTCTCGGCAGCCGGCAGCAACACCTGCTCTGCCGGCGGAATGGTGCCAATTGCCCGCCACAATTCCTCACCCTGCCAATACTGGCCACTCTCGCTGTACAACGCCCCGTTCAACCCATCCAGCGCATCCGACAACGGCACGAAGCGCGCCGCCATCTCGGCCAGGGTTTCCGGCTGTTGCCGGGCCCAGGCGTCCAGCGCCTGGCGGGTGGCCTGAGGGTCGTTGGCCTGGCAGGCGCGCTTGAGGTCGTCCAGCAGGGTGCGTGGGCTTGGCCCGTTCTGCGCGGCGCGCAGCACCGCCGGTTGTGAGCGGGCGCGCCACCACAGGGCGAAGCCCAGCACGGTGGTGAGGGCGAATACCAAGGTGGCCAGCTGCCAGGGCCACAGCAGGGTACTGGCGCTGCTGTTGTCACCCACCGGGGTGTCAGCGCTCAATGCCGGGTTGTCCTGCACGTTCAGGGTGCGCGCTGGCAAGCTGGTGTGCTCCAGGTGGTCTTCGCGGGTGTTCCACCAGGCCACTTCCAGCGCCGGCAGGGCCAGCGTGCCGGCGTGGGTGGGCACCAAGGCTTCGCGCTCTTCGCGGTTGGCGGTCATGCCACGGTCGCTGATTTCGTTGCGTAGCAGCGGCTGGTCGGGGTAGCGGCGCAAACCGGTGATTTCGGTGGCCGGCAGTGGCGGCAGCTGGGTGCTGGACAAACCTTCGGCACGCAGGGTGATGTTGCGGGTCAGCGAGTCGCCAATCTGTACCTGCTGGTTGCCGGGGTCGGGGTTCCAGTGTTCTTCCAGCGTCAGGCTGCGCGCCGGCAACCAAGGTACGCCGGCGGGCCAGGCGGCCGGAATGGGGCGCACGGTCAGGCGCAGCGGCAGTGAGCTTACCTGCACCTGATGGCCGGCGCGGGCCGTGGCATTGGCCTGCGCGCTGTCGTCGCTGCTGGCAGCGGCCGTGGCGGTGAAGGTCAACGGCGGGATGTCGAGGGTGCCGCTTTGCTGGGCATACACGGCATAGCGGGTTTCGATCACGCCGTGGCGCACACCGTTGATTTCCTTTTCATAGGTGCGCGATTCGCCCAGCGGCTCGACCTTGGCGTTATCCAGTTGCAACGGGCTCAGGCTGCTGTCGTCGTACAGCGCTACCGAGTGGTAGATGCGCAGGGTCAGCATGGCCTGGGCCTGGACATAGACGTCGGTACTGTCGAGGGTTGCCTCGATGAATACCTGAGAGGCGCTGTCGGGCCGGCTGGCATCGGCCTGTAGCACCTGCAGCTCGATGGCCTGGCTGTGCGACTGGCCCAGTTGCAGCTCAGGAATGCGCAGGCTGCCGCTGCGCCGTGGCAGCAGGGTAATGATCCAGCGGGTGCTGGCGCGGGTTTCGCCATCGAGGGTGTGCAGGCTGTTCAGCTGGCGCGTGCCGCGCACCTCGAAGTCACCTTCCAGGGCGCGCAGGTCGGGTTTGCCGAACTGGGTCACGTCCTGGCTTTCCAGGGTCAGTTCCAGGCTTTCGCCAGCTTCCAGGCGGGTACGGTCTACGCTGGCTTGCAGCAGCGGTTCGGCCTGGGCCAGCACGGCCCACAGCAGGGTGAGAAGCAAGACGCCGAAGCGACTCATCGTGGGGTTTCCTGATGCAATTGCTGTTCATACCAGAATTTGCGCCGCAGCAGCTCCGCCGGGTTGTCGGGGATCTCCCGCAGCCATTGTTCCAGGGCCTGGCGTTGCTCGGCATCGAGATTGGTCGATACCGGGCGCTGCGGCGGCTGGATCACGCTGTCGTTGCTGCCCGCCTGGTTACCGGGCGCAGCCTGGCTGTTGTTGCTGCCTTCGCCGGGTTGTTCGGCGCTGGCTTGTTCGTTGTTGCCGGGTGTGCCCTGGGCCGGGCTGCTGGCCGAGCTGCTGTTGCCCTCGGTTTCGCTGCCAGGTGTGCCTTGGGCATCGCTGCTGGCCGGTTGTTCCTCGGCTTTGGCCTCGCGCTGTTGCAGCAGTTGTTGCACCAGCGCTTGGTTGTCCAGCGCCGCTTGCAGGTCGGGCTGGCGCTCCAGGGCTTGCTCGTAGGCGTCCAGGGCGGCCTCCAGTTCACCGCTGCGGGCCAGGGCATTGCCTCGATTGTAGTGGGCAGCTGCCGTGTCGCCCTGGGAAAACGCTTCGGCGGCACCGGCATAGTCGCCGGCCTGGTACAGCGCCATGCCGCGCCACTGTGGGTCCTGGAAGTGACGCGCGGCGCTGGCCGGGCGGCTTTGTTCCAGCAGGCGCTGGCCTTGCTGGTCGGGGCGCAGCCACAGGTCGTTGAACTCGAAGGCCTGGCTGGGCTGCGGCAAGGCCAGCAGCAGTGGCAGGCAGAACAGCCAGCCTCGCCGGCCGGCGCAGGCGGCCAGCAGCAACAGCGGGATCAGCAGCCAGTAGCCTTGGTCTGCCCAGCTGTCCAGTTGCAGGGTCTGGCCGTCGTTGCGCGCGGTGCGCGGGTTGTCGAACAGGCCCAGGCCGCGCAGGTCGAGGTCGTCGATGCGGGCATGCCGGTAGCGCCCGCCGGTACCGCTGATGAAGCCCTTGAGGCTGGCGCTGTCCAGACGTGGCAAGAGGATGCCACCTTGGTTGTCTTTAAGGAATTCGCCGTTGGCCTGACGCACCGGGGCGCCTTCGCGGCTGCCAATGCCCAGCATCAACAGGCTGGGGCCCTGGCGGCCGAGGGCCTGGCTGATGCCCTGGCGCTCCGGCGCACTGAGCGACGAGCCGATCAGCAGCAGGCGGCCTTGGCCCAAACCACTCTGGGCGAGCAGCGCCAGGCCCTTTTGCACGGCCAGGTCGGCGCGTTGGCCTGCTTGCGGCATGATCGACGGGTCGATGGCCTCCAGCAGGTTGCGGGTGGTGGCCAGGTCATCGGACAACGGCACCAGCGTGTGTGCCGAACCGGCATACACCACCAGCGCCGTCTGGCTGTCGCGCCGGTGTTCGAGCAGGTCGAGGATTTTGCGCCGGGCCTGCTCCAGGCGGTTGGGCGGGCTGTCTTCGGCAAGCATCTGCGGGGTCAGCTCCAGCAGGATCACCAGCGGGTCGGCCGGGCGTTGGCGGTTTTCTTCGACGCGTTGCCAGCTGGGCCCGAGCAGGGCCAGGATCACCAGCGCCCAGGCCAGGCCCAGCGCCACCCATGGCAGTTTGCTGGTGCTGCCGCTACCTCCGCCCAGCAAGACGCCATGGAACGCTGGCGGCAGAATCATCTGCCAGCGCCCGGCGCGTTTGCGCCGGTGCCACAGCTTGTACAACAGCCAGCCGAGCAGGGGCACGGCCAGCAGCCAGAGCGGCCGTAGCCATTGGGGCCACAGGTCGATCATCGCCGCCTCCTTAAACGCAGGCGCTTCAGGCGCTGGCGCCATTCCGGGTGCGGTTGCAGAAAGCGCGGCTTGCGCAGCAGGCGTTGCAGCAGGTTGTCGGGCCATTGCACGGCCACCACCAGCAGCACGCTGAGCAGTAGCGCCAGTGCCAGGGGCCAGGCGTACAGGGCCTGGGCCGTGCGTGCCTGGGTCGGTTGCTGGGCCACCGGCTCCAGCTGGTCGAGGGTGTCGCCGATGGCGTCCAGTTCGGCGCCGTCATGGGCGCGGAAGTAGGCGCCGTGGGTGATGTCGGCAATCTCCTTGAGCGCGGCTTCGTCCAGGTCCAGGCTTGGGTTGAGGCCCAGCAGGCCAGGGGTGCCACTGGCTTCGGGGTTGGCGCCGATGCCGATGGTGTAGATGCGCACGCCTTCCTGGGCCGCCAGGCGGGCGGCGGTTAGTGGGTGGATCTGCCCACCGTTGTTGGCGCCGTCGGTGATCAGCACCAGCACCCGGCTTTGTGCCGGGCGCTGGCGCAGGCGTTTGACCGCCAGGCCAATGGCGTCGCCGATGGCGGTGTTTTTACCGGCGATGCCGATTTGTGCTTCGTCGAGGAAGGTGCGCACGGTGCGCCGGTCGAAGGTGAGCGGCGCCTGCAGGTAGGCCTGGCTGCCGAACAGGATCAGGCCCACGCGGTCACCTTCGCGGTCCTGCAGAAAGTCGCCCATCAGCGCCTTGACCAGGTCGAGGCGGCTGATGTCTTCGTTCTTCCACTGCATGTCGGGGAAGTCCATCGACCCGGACACATCCACCGCCACCAGCAGGTCGCGGCCGCTGGCGGCCACCGGCACCGGATCGCCCAGCCACTGCGGGCGGGCAGCCGCGCACAGCAGCAACAGCCAGATGACCACGAACGGTGCCTGCTGGCGCCAGGTCGGCAGGTTGAGCCGCGCGCGGCGCCCGGCCAGGCCTTCCAGTTCGTTGAGGAAGCCCACCTTGAGCACCGGCTCGCCGCTGTCGGCTGCAGGCAGCAGCAGGCGTGCCAGCCATGGCAGCGGTAACAGGGCGAAGACCCACGGCCAGGCCAGTTCAAACATGCTTGCGGATCCAGGTTTCCACGGCCTGGCTGAGCCCGGCGATGGCTTTGTCGTCGAGCTTGCACTCGGGTTTGTAGGCGCCTTCGACCAGCACCATCCAGCGGGTCAGGCCGGCGGCCGGGCAGCGGTTGTCGAGAAACGCCAGCCATTGGCGGCCGTTGAGGGTGTGGCTGTTGGCACCGGGGTAGTGGTTGCGGCACAGGCGCTTGAGCAGGGCGTTGATCTGTTGCAGCCAGGCGCCGGCCGGTGCGCCATCGTAGGGGCGTGGCAGGAGGGCCAGCTCGGCCAGGGCGGCCACGCGCACCGGGTCGAGCGGTTGCTCGGCACGCACGATGCGGCGTTTGCCCGGGCGCCAGCGGCGCAGCCGCCACAGGCCCCAGCCCAGTAGCGGCAGTAGCGCCAGCAACAACCACCAGCCCGGTGCCGGTGGCCATAAACCGATGGGTGCCGGGTCGATCAGCGGGTGCAACTGGTCGAGAGGGTTCATGACGCGCTCCGTGGCCGCTGAGCGTTCAGGTACTCGCGCAGTTGCTCGATCATTTCGCTTTGCGTGCTCAGTGGCATCAGGACCACGCGCAGCTTCTGTGCCATCAGTTCCCAGCGCTCGATGCGGGCTTCGGCCTGCTGGCGGTAGGCCTTGCGCAGGTTGGCGTCGAGGGTGTCGAGCTCCAGCTGGGCGCTGCGCTGGGCGAAGCGCAGCAGGCCGGCGGCCGGCAGGGCATGGTCGAGTGGATCGGACACCGGTAGCAACAGCAGGTCGCAATGGCGCGAGAGCATGGCCAGGTGCTGTTCCACCTGGGCGCTAAGCGAGCGTTCATCGCAAATCACGATGGCCAGGCTGCCGGGGCGCAGCACTTCGCGGGCGCGGCGCAGGGCCAGGCCTAGGCTGTCGGCCCCGGGCGTGGCTTCGGTGTGCAGTGCCTGGTTGACCTTGGCCAGGCGGTTGAGCAGTTGCAGCAGGCTTTGCTTGCTGCGCCGGGGTTTGATTTCGTGGTGTTCGTTGTCGCCGAACACCAGGCCGCCGATGCGGTCGTTGTGGCCGAGGGCGGCCCAACCGAACAGGGCAGCGGCCTGGGCTGCCAACACCGATTTGAACATCAGCCCCGAGCCGAAAAACAGCCGCTGGCTTTGCTCGACGAGGATGAAGATCGGCCGCTCGCGCTCTTCGTGGAACAGCTTGGTGTGCGGTTCCTGGGTGCGCGCGGTCACCCGCCAGTCGATGTTGCGCACATCGTCGCCGGCCTGGTACACGCGCACCTGGTCGAAGTCCACCCCGCGCCCGCGCAGCTTGGAATGGTGCAGGCCCACCAGCGGGCTGCGCTGGCCGGGCTTGGAAAACAGCTGGATTTCGCGCACGCGGTGACGCATGTCGATCAGCTCGGCAAGGCCGATGCGGATGCCGGGCTCGGCCAGCTGCGCGGTGGGCATGGGCTCAGGCAACGGCGACGACGTCGAGGATGCGCTGGACCACGCGGTCCTGGTCGATCCCTGCCGCCTCGGCCTCGAACGAGAGGATGATGCGGTGGCGCAGCACGTCGAACAGCACCGCCTGGATGTCTTCAGGGCTGACGAAGTCGCGCCCGGCCAGCCAGGCGTGGGCACGCGCGCAGCGGTCCAGCGAAATGGAACCGCGCGGGCTGGCGCCGTAGGCGATCCAGTCGGCCAGCTCGGCGTCGAACTTGGCCGGGGTGCGGGTGGCCATGACCAGCTGCACCAGGTATTCCTCCACCGCGTCGGCCATGTACAGGCCAAGGATTTCCTTGCGCGCGGCGAAGATGGCCTGCTGGCTGACCCGGCGCTCGGGCTTGGTCTCGCCGCCCAAGGCTTCGCCACGGGCCTGCGCCAGGATGCGCCGCTCCACCGCCGCGTCGGGGAAGCCGATTTTTACATGCATCAGGAACCGGTCGAGCTGGGCTTCGGGCAGCGGGTAGGTGCCTTCCTGCTCGATGGGGTTCTGCGTGGCCATGACCAGGAACAGCGGCGACAGGTCGTAAGTGCTGCGGCCCACGCTGACCTGGCGCTCGGCCATGGCTTCGAGCAGTGCCGATTGCACCTTGGCCGGGGCGCGGTTGATTTCGTCGGCCAGCACCAGGTTATGGAAGATCGGCCCCTGCTGGAACACGAAGCTGCCGGTTTCCGGGCGATAGATTTCGGTACCGGTGATGTCGGCCGGGAGCAGGTCGGGGGTGAACTGGATGCGATGGAACTGCGCTTCGATGCCTTCGGCGAGTTCTTTGATGGCCTTGGTCTTGGCCAGGCCCGGTGCGCCTTCCACCAGCATGTGGCCGTCGGCCAGCAGCACGATCAACAGCCGCTCGACCAGTTTTTCCTGGCCTAGGATCTGGGAAGAAAGAAAGGTGCGCAGCGCGATCAGCGCTTCACGGTGTTCCATCGGCGACGGTTCCTGGTGTGGGGCCTGAGGCGGCTGACGGTAGCGGCCCTGGCAAGGGCTGATACTTTAATCTATCCGGGGGGGCGGCGACCAATGGCGGCGGGTAAATTTATCGTTACGGGGGGCTCGCGGGTACAGAAATGTCCCAGGTAGGGCTGGCCATTGTCTGATGGTCGGTGAAGGCGTGCTGGCGCCTGCTTGTGCTTTTCAGGCAAGCAGAAGGCACGATGATGAAAATGAGCAGCGGTAGCACGCCAATCCCCACACCCGCCACCCTGCGTTTTGGCGTGTTTTTCGATGGCACCGGTAACAACCGGCACAATGCCATGGCCGTGGATGAACAGCGCGGCAGCTATGGCAGTGCCCTGAGCAATGTGGCCCTGTTGCATGCCCTGTATCCGGCGGGTGAGGCTGATGCCGATGGCACCCTGGTGTTTCTGAAACGCTACGTGGAAGGCGTGGGTACCCTGGCAGGAAAGGCGGACCATGCCTATGCCGCGGCCACCGGTCGTGGGCGCACGGGGGTGGAGGCGCGGGTTTCCGAGGCTTTGCAGGGGATGGCCGAACAACTTCAGGGCTGGTGCCGGGCGCATCCGCAGGCAGCCGTGGAGCGGGTCGAGTTCGACCTGTTCGGTTTCAGCCGCGGGGCGGCGGCGGCACGGCACCTGGCCAACCTGCTGCAGGATGGCGCGGACGGGTTGTTGCCGATAGCGTGCGACACTTCCATCAACTTTATCGGCCTGTTCGACACCGTGGCGGCGATCATCGCGCCGTTGCAGGGCGACTTCGACCCCGCCGATAGCCGCCAGGGCGGCCTGCGCCTGGGCCTTGGGGCAGGCATTGCCCGGCAGGTGGTGCAGCTGGTGGCAGGGGATGAGCAGCGGCATAACTTTCCGCTGGTGGGCAGTGGTCACGACATTGTGTTGCCAGGGGTGCATTCGAATATCGGGGGCGGTTACCCGGAAACCACGCTGGAGCAGGTGCTGCTGTGCAAGCCGCAGTCCCAGCGTGTACCGGTGGGCATGCGTGCCGAGCAAAGCCGTGTGCATGCCACGGTAAGTGCCTTGTTGGCGTCGGCGTATGCCGACAGGCGCGAGCCCAGGCCGCAGGTCGTGAGCTGGGAGGCGCCCCTTGCCGGTGGCCGGCCAAATGAGGCGCAAAAGCAGGTGTATGCGGCGTTGTACCGTGAACGGGAAGTGGCGGGGCAGTTGTCCCGGGTGTACTTGAGCGTGATGCGAGCGCTGGCGGTGCGGGCTGGCGTGCCATTTGCGCCGTTGGGCGAGCAGCCTGAGCACAGGCTGCCGGAGGATTTGCTGGAGATCAGCCGCAAGTTGCATGCGTTTGCCTTGGGGGAAACGGACCAGCCGGGGTTGAGCGAGGCTGAACAGCGGCTGCTGTGCGAGAAGTACGTGCATGCCTCGGCAAACTGGAATGCACTGAAGGGCTTGCGCAACAGTGTGCTGGATGTGCTGTTCGTCAATCGGCCGGGCGCAGGCGGGCGCGTGGTACATGCCAACCCGGCATCCTGAACGACCGAAATGACTGGCAAAGGCCGCACCTACATGGCGCGCGCCAGTCGTTCAGCGTTGCGGGCCCTGGCCAGGTACGCCTCTTGCGCCAGGGTCAGCAGCACCGTCAGCAGCATGAACACGACCGATGCAACGAAAATCCCGTTTGGCAGGCGCTGGTCGAGCATCCAGCCAAACGCCACCGGCCCGATGGCGCCACCGATATTGAACCCGGTCGACACCAGCCCGAACGTTTTGCCCTCGGCGCCTTTTGGTGCAGCCGCCTTGACCAGCATGTCCCGTGATGGGGCGATGATCCCGGTCAGCAAGCCGATGGCACCCAGAACAACCACCAGCGCCCAGCCCTGCAGCAGCCCCAGGGCCACCAGCGCGGTCAGCGCGGCCGCCAGCGCGAAAGCCAGTGCCGCCACCAGGCCATGGCGCCGGGTACGGTCGGCCAAGGCACCACCGCACAGCACGCCCGCTGCGCTGCACAGCAGGAAGGCGGTGAGCGCGGTGTTGGCCCAGGCCAGGGTCAGACCCTGGCCTTGTACGAGTGCGGCGACGGAAAACTTTTCGATGGCGCTGGTGCTCAGGTTGAGCAGGATGAACAACACCGTCAGCACGCCGATCATGGGTGTGAACAAACGCACGCGGCCTGTTGCTGCGACCGGGCCAGCGCCCGTTTGGTTGCCAGGCCCTGCGACCCGGTACACGCCGCTGCCTGGTATCGAGATCAGCAGCAATGCCGCTACCCCGAATACCGCGCCCGCCGTCAGGGCCGCCCGCGTGCCGAACACCGCGGCGATACCGAGGAACACGGCCGGCGTGACCGCCGAGCCAAGAAACCCGGCAAAGGTATGAATCGAGAACGACCGCCCCAGGCGTGCGGGCTCGATGCCGTTGGCCAGCAGTGCGTAGTCGGCCGGGTGGTACACACCATTGGCCAGGCCAGCCATGGCCATCGCCACCAGCAATACCGCATACCCCGGGCTGGCCGCCAGCAGCAGGAAACTGAGGCTGCCCAGCAACAGCCCGGCCTTGAGCACGTTACGCGCCCCATAGTGGTCGACGGCGTAACCCAGCGGGGCCTGCACCAGGGCGGAGACGATGTTGAATACTGCCAAGGCAACGCCGAGCTCGACGAAGCCCACCCCCAGCAGGCCGGGAAGCACGGGCAATAACGCCGGAATCAGCATGATGTGCACATGGCTGACGAAGTGCACGGCAGCCACTTGGGTAAGCAACTTGGGGCCAGCTTGGGGCATGTCGATACCTGTTGTACGGCGTGCGCCGCTGGCGCACGGCAAGGTGAAGGGAAGCCCGCTCAGCGGGAGTTGCCGCTGAAAGCGGGGAGGCGGCCGTTCAGCGCGGCATGGGCCAGCAGGCCAATGACCAGGCCCCAGAAGGCCCCGCCAATACCGAACAGGCTGATGTTGGCGGCTGCCGCCAGAAAGGTGATCAATGCCGCCTCGCGGGCACGGGCATCGGCCATAGCGCTGGCCAGGCTGGCACCGATGGTGCCCAGTAAGGCAAGGCCGGCCAGGGTGGTGATGAACGTGCCTGGGAGGGCCATGAACACACTCGCCAGGGTGACGCCGAACACCCCCACGAGGATGTAGCAGACTCCGGCGGCGATCCCTGCCACCCAGCGTTTGCCTGGGTCTTCATGGGCTTCCTTGCCGGTGCAGATGGCTGCGGTGATGGCGGCGATGTTGAAGGCATGCGAACCGAACGGCGCCATCAGCAATGACCCCAGGCCCGTGACCGCGACGATCGGGTTGGCGCTGGTCGTGAAGCCGTCGTTGCGCAGTACCAGCATGCCGGGCATGTACTGGCCGGTGAGGGTGATCAGGAACAATGGCAGGGCCACGCTGAGGGCAGCGTTGAGGGAGAAGGTGGGCGCGGTGAATACCGGAGAGGCGAATTCCAGCTTGAGCGTGGTCAGGCCCACTTGCCCTTGCAGCAGTAAGTAGCCGAGGCCCAGTAGCAGAATGCCGACCACGGCGTAGCGGGCAGTAAAACGCTTGAATGCCACATAGGCCGCAATCAGCAGCCCGGCCAGGGCCGGGTCCACCGACAGGCTGGCAAAGGCACCAATACCGAACTGCAACAGGATGCCGGCCAGAAGCCCGGCTGCAATACCGCCAGGGACGACCCGCACCAGGCGCTCGAAGCACCCGGTAATTCCCAGCACCACGAAGCCGGCGGCCGACAGCAGGTAGGCACCGATGGCTTCACTGTAGGGCACGTTGGCCAGGGCGGTGACCAGGAACGCAGCGGCTGGCGTGGACCAGGCCGTGATCACCGGCGCGCGGCTGTACCAGGACAGCGCCAGGCCGCTGAGGCCGACGCCGATCGACACGGCCCAGACCCACGACGACGTCAGCTCGGGGCTCAGCCCGGCAACCTTGGCTGCCTGGAACACCAGGATGAAGGTGCCACCGTAGTTGACGATGACCGAAACAAGCCCGGCTATTACGGGGTGAAGGATGTCTGTCAGCCGTAGAGGGGTTGAAGTACTTTGTGCAGGCGCGTCCATGATGGCCTCAGGCAGAAGGGCCCGGCAGCGAGATGCCACCGGGCAGGTTTCAAGGTCAGTTGGCCAGTTCGGTCAACAGGCCTTTCAGGTAGGTGCTGCCCTGCGCATCCAGCGGCTGCAGGGGCAGCCGTGGGGCGCCAACATCCTGGCCGAGCATGTTCAGGCCGGCCTTGATGGTGGTGGGCAGGCCGCGGCGGGTGATGTATTCCAGCAGTTCGAATTGGCGGTAGAACAGCGCACGCGCTTCGGCCAGATCGCCCTGCTGCACCGCGTCCCACAGTGCCATGTTCAACGCCGGGATCAGGTTGGGTGCGGCGGTACACCAGCCGGTGGCGCCGGCCACCAAGGCCTCAAGGGTGAGCGGGTTGCAGCCGTTGTAGAAGGCCACTTTGCCATCGGTGGCCTTAAACAGGCGGTGCATACGCTGAATGTCACCGGTGCTTTCCTTGACCATGGTCACATTGGGCACTTCATCGAGGATGCGCAGGATCAGCTCTACCGACAGGTCGGTGCCACTGGTACCCGGGTTGTTGTAAAGCATGATCGGGATGTCGATGGCCGCGCCGACCGCCTTGTAGTGGGCAATCACTTCGGCTTCGGTGAGCTTCCAGTACGAGATGGGCAGCACCATCACTGCCGTGGCGCCGCAGGCCTGCGCCAGGCGGGCACGCTGCACGGTGCGGGCAGTGGTCAGGTCAGAGATGCTGACCACGCTGGGCACACGCCCGGCGATGCGTGCCTGGCTGAAGCGCACCACGGTTTCCCATTCGCTGTCGGACAGGTAGGCCCCTTCGCCGGTGCTGCCCAGCGGTGCGATGGCGTGCACGCCGCCTGCAATCAGGCTGTCGATGGACGTGCCCAACGCATCCAGGTCAAGCGTGCCGTCTGCCGTGAAGGGAGTGATGGTGTAGCCGATAACGCCGCGAATTACAGGTGTAGACATGACCAGGCACCTTTGCCGTTGTTGAGGAAAGAGTACAGCTTCGATCAGCCCAGGCAGTCGCCATGGGCACGCAAGGCACGGCGTGCGTAGTAGCTGAACGCGGCGCCATGACGTTTGGGGGTGGAGATCCAGTCGTGGGCCTCTTTGCCCAGTGCTTCGGGGATGGGGCGTATGTCACCGGCGCCCATGGCCAGCAGTTGCATCTTTGCCGCGCGCTCGAACAGCAGGGCGAGCACGCAGGCTTCTTCAATCGAGCCGCCGGCAATCAGCAGGCCGTGGTGGGAAAGCAGGATGGCGCGTTTGTCGCCAATCGCCTTCGCGATGATTTCGCCTTCTTCGTTGCCCACTGGCACGCCGGGCCATTCCTTGAGGAAGGCGCAGTCGTCGAACAGTGGGCACAGGTCCATGTGCGAGATGGCCAGCGGCACTTCCAGCATTGACAGCGCGGCGCTGTGCAGCGGGTGGGTGTGGATGATGCAGTTGACGTCGGGGCGGGCGCGGTACAGCCAGCTGTGGAAGCGGTTGGCCGGGTTGGCCATGCCGCGGCCTTGCAGCACGGTGAGGTCCTCGTCCACCACCAGCAGGTTGGAGGCGGCGATTTCGTCGAAGCCCAGGCCCAGTTGTTGGGTGTAGTAAGTGCCGGGCTCCTGCGCGCGGGCGGTGATCTGCCCGGCCAGGCCGGAATCGTGGCCGCCGTCGAAGAGAATGCGGCAGGTGAGGGCGAGCTTTTGCCGGGCGGTGTAGGTGTTGTCGGCCAACGCGGTCAGCATTTGTTGCTGGGCGAGTTTGGCCAACTGGTCCTTGGGAGCCTGCATGGTGGTCGTCATGGGCGGTACCTGCATGGGAAAGGGCAATGGGTTGCTGATGGACAGGTGGCTGTCATCAGGACACAGCGCGATATTAATGACACAAGGTGTCATATGCAAGCGATGTGTCATCGCTTTCCGGAAAAACAAGCATGCGCGAAAACCTGCTGCGTGGTGACGTTCGGGTTGGTGCTGGGGGCGTGGGTCAAAATGCGGATGGAGAGACGGCAGTCGAGGGTTTACAGGCGGGACAGGTTTCGGTGCGACGACAAGGCCGTTCAGAAGGGTGAAGACCCGCAATTGCGGGTCTTATCACTCAATTTTCTAATGCCTTACCATCGCAAAAGCAATCAATAGCCAAGCCGAGCCAATGATGATGAGCCAACTCGAAGAAACCAGCTTGCGCTTTAACTTTGACGGAAAACTCTTAAGCTCATCAGGGCTCACCAGACCTATTCTTGAGTGAAGCCGAGGAAAAGTGAGTAGGCCGCAGGCAGCACAAGTCAGCATCCATCGTGCCCGGTAGGTAGTAGTCCCCAGAAATAGCTTCATTTGCTCTAAATAGGCATTGCTTCGTATGGAACTGTTGATAACGTCAAATTCACGAGACCAAGCCACATAACCACTAACTGCAAGGCCGGCAGAACTTAAGGCAAATGGCGCAACGAGGAAAATCAATTGAATTTTCAGTGGCCAGGTATTTATATCAATCAGCGATAGACTCATAGATCTTTTCTCCCACCATTTCCCCCACAGCCTCGCCAGCCACGCTTCCCGCCAGAGAGCCCGTTCCAACAACGGCAATACCACATATTGGTGCTCCAATTCCTGCGGTTCCAATAGCGAAAACACCGCAAATTGAAGTGGCCGCTAATCCTGTGATAAAGCCTCCCGCAGCCCCACCAACAACACCGCCACTGAAACTTCCAGCTTCCTTGAGACGTACAGCCTTACAAGCTTCGGTTTCTCCTGCTTGACATGCCTCCTTTACTTTCAAATAGGAAGAAGTACCGCCGAGCCCAATAGCAGCATGCCCGCCATGTTTAAGATACCTGCCGAGCTTCGCCACCTTTTCCAGATGCGTCGCATACCCCGGAATCTGCCCCGGCCCACCCGCTTTCGACCAATGATGCACCAGGCTCTTGGTCGAGATATTCAAGCTCTTCCTCAAGCGCTCATAATTCCCAAGGTTCAGCTGCTTGTTCAGAAATGCTGTTTTCAGCTGTCCATCCAGTTGCTGCAGAAGGCGCCGCCGTTCGGCGAAGAAGCCTGGGCTGTTCAGATGGCCGTGGCGCATGAACTCCCGCTGGTGCAGTTGCTCGATACTCGTCAATGTATGACTGACCTGTTTCAAGCCTTGGTCCAGCATGTCCTTGCCCACGCCCATGGACAGGCTGGCGTTGCTGAGCAAACCTGCGATTTCGGCCTGGTGCTCCATCATGAAATCCGCTTCGGCGTAGTCGAGCACTGCCAGCGCACGCCGCGCATGCTGCGCTGCGGCCATCAGCTCTCCCTCTTCGCGTGTGCAGGCGTCACCGTTGTCAGGATCACCGATGACGAACATTTCCCCTGCTTTGAACCCTTGTTCAAACGTCGGATTGAGCCGCTGCAATCGGGAGATCGGCAATGTTGCATCGTGTTCGGCCAATTGCAGCAGCACCTCGGGGAACGACATGCGCCGGGGAACCACATAGAAGCCAGGCTCCAGCGTACCGGGCAGTGCACCTATTACAGGCTGGGAGAAACGCTCCGGGTAGACCGCGTTTGACGGCTCGGCAAAGTGAGCATTGGCAAGCCCAGCTACGGGCCGCATGGGGGGCGGTGCTTGATACAGCGGTGCGACCACCCGATTGCTGCCCGGCGAACAGCCACAGACAACCAACGCACCATCCATGGCCACGCGCTGTCCATCGGAAATGAAGTGGTCCACACCTTCGGCGACCATTCCCACCTGCCCACAAAGAGGGCATGGCGTGGTCTGGTCGCCTTCACGGAGCACCATTCTGCCTTCGTCCAGATAGCCGGCCCCTGTCGCAATACAAACGGCTCCAGTTGTGGTGATATCGCCGTCAACTGCCTGACCTTTTCCCTCTAGACTGACGCGCATCTACAAGCTCCCTTTGCGTGGTTGAGGTTCGAAACCTAACACCCGCAAGGCGGTTTCAAGCGCTTGGAGCAGAGAATCAGAAGCGTCCTACAAGTCATCCGAATTTGTTCCATCTGAGCCGCCCGTGCATGCGCCACGCTTGAGGCAAGGCGATGAAATCCCGTATTATTGCGAACGATTTGCAACTGCAATTTCTGGGCAACATTGGCTTGCGCCAACCCAGGGCCTGGTTGAGGAGCATGGCGAAGGGCCTGTTGATCGACCGTTTCCGCCGCCAGAAACTTGAAGCCGCCTACTTGCACGCGCTGGCACACTGGCCGACCCCGACCGCCCGGATTGTTCTGCTGTCATGACACTGCCACGGTCAGGTTGAAAATCTGGATGAAGGCGACCCAGAGCTTGTTTATGCCAAATTCAGGTACTGATTGCCCGCGAACACCGGCGAAGCCGGTGCCATTCAAAGTGCTGGATTCTTCGCCGGTGAGTCCGCTCCTACAGGGGATAGACCGCTGTTCTTGCGTCTATGGTTCATGCGCCTATGCAAAGGACGCCCAGTCGGTTTGCCACATCCCTTTGCGAGTAATGCCGGAAAGCCTCTGAAATGGCGCTGATCAGCTGCGCATCCGTGATCGGGTCCAACCCTGGAAAACGCTTGCCATTACCGTCAACCCCAAGGGTAAGCACGGCCTCGACACTGGCGTCGTTTTCGCGATAGGCCTGCCTGATGGCCTGGGCCTCCAGCGCCTTTTCATCTGTGCAGCGCAGGGCATGGTGAATGGCCAGTGCCGCGCCAAACACCAGGGCCGGGGTTTCAATACCATGCTTGCGGGCCAGCTCGATGCTGCTGAAAATGCGTTCGTTGCGCTGAAGCTTGCGCAACGGGTCGCGCCCCACCCGGGCACAAGGGTCTTTGAACGAGGTTTTGCAGCGTTCCAGGAAGGTATCGGCAAAACGGCTGACTACTTCCGCCATCTGTGGGTACTCCGCCACCAGCGCGGGGCCGACTTCCTGGCGAATCAGGCGCTCGGCCAGTTCGCTCACCTGTGCATCGCCCATACCTTGGCCGACCGAGTCATGGCCCAGCAGGCTGGCGTACCAGGCAACGATGGCATGCGGGCCATTCCACAAGCGGTTCTTGATGACCTGGATCTGGGTGATGTCAGGCACCGTCTTCACCTGGCGCAGGCGTTCGAGCAGGTCGCTGCCGTGCTCTACATACAGCGGCATGTCGGGTTCGCTGTTGAACAGGATCAGGTGCAACTGGCTCATCGCACTGCTGGGCTGGGCAAAGGGCCTGAAGCGCCCGATCAGTCGTTCGTATTCAGGCACTGGCGTCGATGCCTTCGTGGCGACTGCCGGCTCGTCTTCCAGGCTGTTCTGGAACATCTGCGACTTGATGCGCAGTTGCCGTACCAGTGCGTCGTTGCTGAGCTTGGAGACGATGCGGCTGACCACCGTTTCGGCGAAGTGGGTCTTTTCCAGCACTTGCTCACCGATTGTTGGCGGGCACAGCAATGCCAGCTCCGCTTGCACATGGCGGCGCACAAACGCAGCGCCGCCCACCTTGTTCAGCACGATCAGCAACGTCAGCTCACGGCCACGGCGTTCGAAGCGCTTCAACAGGCCTTTGGCAATCACCTGCGCCTGGTTGCGGATGGCCTGCTCGGGCAGGCTGAGGCCGACAATTTCGGCAGCGGTGTACATGTGGACCAGTGCATCATCATCGTCCATGTCGATCATGCGCACATTGTCGATGGTCTGGTCGAACGAAGTGGCCCCGTAGCGCACGCTGTAACGGCCGAACGCATTGACGCTTTCACGCAGCATGCGCGAGCGGGTCGCGGCAATGATCTCACAAGGCCGGGTGTAGCCATCCCAATGGGAAAAGACCTGCGTCAGGTAGCCACCCCCGATGGCGCCGAAACCATGAATGCCCACGCGGAACTGGTTCATGGAGGCCGGGAAGCTTTCGTTCAGTTCGGGCATGCCCAGGTCGGGAACGCACTCGCTCAAATCGGCCAGGAATTCGGTCATGCTGCGGTAGGCCTTGAGCGCGCCTGCCTTGATCTCGGGGGCCGGCGGCTTGATGTCTTCGATAAGGATCGCCTGCCCCTGAGCGCGCATTGCCGAGAGCATGCCGTTCTCTGAGTCCTCGACCATGAAGCATTGGCCCGGCTCGCAATTGAGCGCGCGGGCGGCTTTCAGGAAAATCTCGGGGTGGGGTTTACCCTGGCTGACTTCATCGCCGCACACAGTGATGTCGAAGTACTTCAACACGTTGGCGTTGATCAGGTATTCCTCGGCAATGGCACGGCGGCTGGACGTGGCTACCGCCATGGTCAAGCCCGACTTGCGCAGGCGCTCCAGCACTTCCAGCAGGCCGGCCTTGATCGGTACGCCGTGATTGCGCACGTACTCCAGCTCAAGTTCATCCGCGCGTTTACGGATTTCGGCGTACGGGAAGTCTTCACCGTTGTGCGCCTTGGCGAGGGCTTCGGCTTTTTTCGCGCTCAGGCCCAGCGAGCCGATCAGTGTGTGTTCGCCAAGTGCCTTGCCGAAGATTTCCAGCGAGGCTTGCTTCAGCGTTCTGAAACGCAGGCGCTCGGTGTCGAAGAGGGTGCCATCCATGTCGAAGATGGCGCTGTGAATCTGTTTGCCTTGAAATAAAAGCATTGAGTGTTGCCCCTGTAAGTGCGTCAGACATCCCGCCTGTAGCAAGCGAGAACGGCGTTGTGCGCTGCAGCGTTGGCAGTCAGGTCGGGGGCAGGCGTTTGGCTGGTGCACGCTCGGGCGTGACACAGAGGTAAGGCGGGGCAGAGCGGGGCGTGCAGAGCAGTGTTGCGAGTTTGGAGGCGAGGCGGATGACGCGTTTGCCTTTGAGGTCACGCCCACTGGCTGCAGTCCGGTTTGCAGGCAGTGGGCGCAAGTAGCGATGGATACGTGTGATTCCTGGCATAAGGTGCTTTGCTTCCTTTTTCGTTGCGGGTGATCCTTTTTCAGCCTTGCACGTATGCGCGCCGCCATGCAAGGCTTGGGCTTCCGTTACCAGGTGAACCGCAATGACCCAAGCTACCGATCAGGCCTTTTACGACCGCGCCGATGCGCACATCGACCTGGCCAACCAGCAGATCGAAAAATTCGAAGACCTGGGCAAGGTCAGCGCCTCGCTCACCTTCGGCGCGACCCGTTTCAGCGCCTGGATGAGCGCCCGCAGCTTCAAGAGCGGCGCGGAGCTGGCAGCCGCCCGGGAAGAGATTCTGAAGTACTTCTGCGAGCAGTACCGGATGATGCTCGAAGACAACCTGGACGAGCACATCGAGCACTTTGACCGCTTTGTGCTGGGTAAAGGCGACTGACACGCGTGCGGCTAGCGGGCCTTCTTTTCGAGAATCCGCGCCCCGCTACCCTCCTTGCCCAGCACATCTTCGGGGTTACGTAGCGGGCAGTCTTCCAGCGACAGGCAACCGCAACCAATGCAGTTGTCCAGGCTGTCGCGCAGTGCCTCCAGCGTGCGGATGCGGGCGTTCAGGTCTTCGCGCCAGGCCGTGGACATCTCGCCCCATTGCGCCGCCGTGAGCTTGCTGTTGGGTGCATAACGGCTGAAGGCCTGTTTGATTTCCTCCAGTGGAATACCGGTGCGCTGCGCCACCTTGATGATCGCCAGCGTACGCAGCACCAGCGCGGGAAAGCGGCGCTGGTTGCCGGCGGTGCGGATGCTGGCGATCAGCCCCTTGGACTCGTAGAAGTGCAGCGCAGACACCGCCACGCCGCTGCGCCTGGACACTTCGCCTACCGTGAGCATCCGCGTGTTGTCCGCTGCCATGCCTGTTGACCTCAAGTTAAGTTGAGCTCTTATAGTCCTGCCCGATCTTCCCCGCAACCGCTTTCCTGATTGATCGGAGCACTGCATGAACAAAAGGACGTTACTGGCCTGTGCCGGCGCTGTGGCAGGTGTGCTGGCGGGCGCCTATGCGCTGGTGGGCAACAGCTCGACGCAACCCGCTGCCGCTGCATGGCCGGCAACCAAGGTGGCGCTGGCCACGGCCGAGCAGGTGCAGGTGGCGCGGCAGAACTTTGCCTCGGGGGAGCTGGAGGCGGTCAACCAGGTGCAGGTGGCGGCCGAGGTGGCGGGGCGCATTACCCGTATCGCGTTCGAGTCGGGGCAGACCGTCACGGCCGGGCAGGTGCTGGTGCAGCTCAATGACGCCCCGGAGCAGGCCCAGCGCGTGCAGTTGCGGGCCAAACTGCGCAACGCCGAAGTGGTGTTGCAGCGCAGCCGCAAACTGCTGGCAATGCATGCCGTTTCCCAGGAACTGTTCGATAACGCCGCCACTGCCGTGGATGTGGCCAGTGGCGAGTTGCAGCACGTCGAGGCGTTGATCGCGCAGAAGGCCATCCGTGCGCCGTTCGCCGGCAAGCTGGGTATTCGCCGGGTACATCAGGGCCAATACCTGGGCGCTGGCGAGACCATCGTCAGCCTGGCAGATACCCGACAGTTGCACGTCAACTTCTCCCTGGGCGAGCAGGCCGCGCCCGACGTGCAGGTGGGGCAGGTGCTGGCACTGGGTGTGGATGCCGTGCGCGGCCAAGGCTTCCAGGCCCAGGTAGTGGCGGTCGACCCGGTTGTCAGCAAGGCGCGCCTGGTGCAGGTGCAGGCCGCCTTGGCGAACCCGGACGGGCAGTTGCAACCGGGCATGTACGCCAGCGTGCGCCTGGACGCGGCACAGCCATCGACCGTGCTGGCCGTGCCGGAAACCGCAATTACCTACACCGCCTATGGGCAGACGGTGTTCGTCGCCACCCGGGATGCGGAACACGGCACCCGTGTGAAACGGGTGCAGGTCACCACCGGTGAGCGCTGGCAGGGGCGGGTGGAGGTGACCTCTGGTCTTGCGCCGGGTGATCAGGTGGTGGTCTCTGGCCAGCTGAAACTGAACGATGGCATGTCTGTCGAGCCGGTGGCCCAGGACAGCCTGCAGGCCAGCCAGGGAGGGCGGCAATCGTGAAGTTCACTGACGTCTTCGTGCGCCGCCCGGTGCTGGCGCTGGTGGTCAGCAGCCTGATCATCCTGCTGGGGCTGTTCGCCATGGGCAAATTGCCGATCCGCCAGTACCCGTTGCTGGAAAGCTCGACCATCACCATCAGCACCGAGTACCCCGGAGCCTCTGCCGAGTTGATGCAAGGCTTCGTGACCCAACCGATTACCCAGGCGGTGTCATCGGTGGAGGGCATCGACTACCTGTCCTCGTCCTCGCAGCAGGGGCGCAGCCTGATTACCCTGCGCATGGTGCTGAACCGCGACTCGACCCAGGCACTGGCCGAGACCATGGCCAAGGTCAACCAGGTGCGCTATCGCCTGCCGGAAAAAGCCTACGACCCGGTGGTGGAGCTGTCGGCAGGTGACTCCACTGCGGTGGCCTACGTAGGCTTTGCCAGTGACACCTTGTCGATACCCGAGCTGAGCGATTACCTGTCGCGGGTGGTGGAGCCGCAGTTCTCCGGCATCGACGGCGTGGCCAAGGTGCAGTCGTTCGGCGGGCAGCGCCTGGCGATGCGCCTGTGGCTGGACAGCGAGCGCATGGCCGGGCGCGGGGTGACGGCAGCCGATGTGGCGCAGGCAGTGCGTGCCAACAACTACCAGGCGACGCCCGGCCAGGTGCGCGGCCAGTACGTGCTGGCCGATATCCAGGTGGACACCGACCTCACCCGGGTCGAGGACTTTCGCGAACTGATCATCCGTAACGCGGGCACCGACCTGGTACGCCTGCGCGATGTCGGCACCGTCGAGCTGAGTGCGGCGGCCACCCAGACCAGTGCCACCATGGATGGCAAACCGGCCGTGCACCTGGGCTTGTTCCCCACGCCAACCGGCAACCCGCTGGTGATTGTCGAGGGCATTCGCCAGCTGCTGCCGCAGATTCAGCAGACCCTGCCGCCGGGCGTGCATGTGGCGTTGGCCTACGAGACCGCACGCTTCATCGACGCCTCCATCCACGAGGTGCTGCGCACCCTGGTAGAAGCGATGCTGATCGTGGTGCTGGTGATCTGGCTGTGCCTGGGTTCGCTGCGCAGTGTGTTGATTGCGGTGGTGGCCATCCCGTTGTCGATGCTCGGGGCTGCGGGCCTGATGCTGTTGTTCGGTTTCAGCCTCAACTTGCTGACCTTGCTGGCGATGGTGTTGGCCATCGGCCTGGTGGTGGACGATGCCATCGTGGTGGTGGAGAACGTGCACCGCCATATCGAGGAGGGCAAGTCGCCGGTCGCCGCAGCATTGGCCGGGGCACGGGAAATTGCCGGGCCGGTGATTGCCATGACTCTCACGCTGGCGGCGGTGTATGCACCGATCGGGCTGATGGGCGGGCTGACCGGCACGCTGTTCCGCGAATTTGCCCTGACCCTGGCGGGGGCGGTGATCGTGTCTGGCGTGGTGGCGCTAACCTTGTCGCCGGTGATGAGCTCGCTGCTGCTGCAACCCGGTCAGCAGCACGGCGCAATGGCCAACCTGGCGGACCGGTTGTTCGGGGCACTGACCGGGGCTTACGGGCGGGTGCTGGCTTACACCCTGTCTCATCGCTGGATCAGTGGCGGCGTGGCACTGCTGGTGTGCCTGAGCCTGCCCTGGCTGTACCTGCTGCCACAGCGCGAACTGGCCCCTCCCGAGGACCAGGCGGCGGTGCTCACGGCTATCAAATCGCCGCAGCATGCCAGCCTGGACTATGCGGAACGCTTTGCGCTGAAGCTCGACCAGGTGATGAAGTCCATTGCCGAAACCACCGACACCTGGATCATCAACGGCACCGACGGCCCGGCCGCCAGTTTCGGCGGCATCAACCTCAGTGCCTGGCAGGCTCGCGAGCGCTCTGCTGCGCAGGTGCAGGCGCAGCTTCAACAGGCAGTTGCGGACATCGAAGGCAGCAGCATTTTCGCCTTCCAGGTGGCCTCGCTACCGGGTTCCAGCGGAGGCTTGCCGGTGCAGATGGTGCTGCGCAGTGCCCGTGACTACCCCGAGCTGTACCAGACCATGGAAGCCCTCAAGCAGCGTGCCCGCGACAGTGGTTTGTTCGCCGTGGTGGACAGTGACCTGGACTACAACAACCCGGTGGTGAAGGTGCGCATCGACCGGGCCAAGGCAGCCAGCCTGGGCATCAGCATGCAGGCCATCGGCGAGTCGTTGGGTGTGCTGGTGGGCGAGCAGTACCTCAACCGCTTCGCCCTGTTCGGGCGCTCCTACGACGTGATTCCGCAGAGCATTCAGGACCAGCGCCTGACGCCTGCGGCGCTGAACCGCCAGTATGTGCGCGCCGAGGACGACAGCTTGGTGCCGCTGGCCACGGTGGTGCACCTGGATATCGAGGTTGCGCCTAATCGCCTGCTGCAATTCGATCAGCAGAATGCCAGCACCTTGCAGGCGATACCGGCGCCGGGTGTGTCGATGGGCAATGCCGTGGCATTGCTTGAGCAACTGGCCAGTGAGTTGCCGCCTGGTTTCAGCCACGACTGGCAATCGGAATCACGGCAGTACGTGCAAGAGGGCTTTGCCCTGATGTGGGCGTTTCTTGCCGCATTGGTGGTGATCTATCTGGTGCTGGCGGCGCAGTACGAAAGCCTGGTGGATCCGCTGATCATCCTGGTGACCGTGCCGCTGTCGATCTGCGGTGCGCTGCTGCCGCTGGCGCTGGGCTGGGCCACGTTGAACATCTACACGCAGATCGGACTGGTGACGTTGATTGGCCTGATCAGCAAGCACGGCATCCTGATGGTGGAGTTCGCCAACGAGATCCAGGTGCGCGACAACCTTGATCGGGCGGCGGCTATCGTCCGTGCTGCGCAGATACGTTTGCGGCCTGTGCTGATGACCACGGCGGCGATGACCTTTGGCGTGCTGCCGCTGCTGTTCGCCAGTGGTGCCGGGGCCAACAGCCGCTTCGGGCTGGGAGTGGTGATTGTGTGCGGGATGCTGGTGGGCACCTTGTTCACGTTGTTCGTGCTGCCGACGGTGTATGGGTGGCTGGCGCGGGATCATCGGGTGCAATCGGTGCGTAGCCGGCAATTGATCGAGGCCGAGCAGCAGCTGCGGCCCCTGTAGGAGCGGCCTTGTGTCGCGATGGGCCGCAAAGCGGCCCCAGGGTTCTACGCCGCCGCCGATATTGCCGGGGCTGCTGCGCAGCCCTTTCGCGACACAAGGCCGCTCCTACAAGGGGCCTCGTATGCCTGGGATCAGACGGGCGAGCGATCACGGCGCATCTGGGTGACCAAGGTAAAGCGGTCATCCGGGTGCACCGTTTCGGAAACTGCCATCAGGTCGCCGTTTTCCTCGCGGTAATGGCGAATGATCTTCAACCCCGGTGAACCCGCCTCGGCTTTCAGCGCGCAGGCCATTTCTGCGCTCAGTAACACCGCCCGCACCTGCTGGTCGATCACCGCGATCGCCCGGCCATAGTGCTGTTCGATCAACCCGGCAATCAGCTGGCCGGGGTGCTCGCGGGCCAGCTCGATGACCTCGGCATAGTCGCGCTGCGCATACACGTCGGTCCAGCACAGCGGTGCGGCACTGTGCAGGCGGTCGATGCGGATGCTGGACACGCAGAAGTAATGCTCCCCCGGTACCAACCCTAACCGTGCCGCCTCGCTCAGGTCGGCGACGAAGTGCCTCACATCCTGGATTTCCCGCTGCTGGGTTTCGGCCAGGTGTGCAAGGTCGGCCACGCTGGCCAGCGACTGTGAATAGCCACCGAGCGGGCTACTGGCCTCCACCCGGGTGCCTACGCGTTTGCGCCGCGAAACCAGCCCTTGCCCGAGCAGTTGGTCGATGGCCGCACGCACCGTGTGCCGGCTTACACCGTACAGGTCGCACAGCTCGAACTCGGTCGGCAGCAGGCTGCCCACCGGGTAGCGGCCGCTGGCGATGCCTTGCATCAAGTCCTTTGCCACGGTGGCGTAGCGCGTCGGGTTCATACGGTTGGTCTGTCGGGCACAGTGTGTGGAGGCACAGTGTACCAGCCCCCTCAAGCGGCCCGCTGGGCGCGCAGCAGCAACGCCGCCACCGCACAGCCCACCAATGCCAGGCACGCAAGGTAGAACGCATCGCTGTAGGCCATCAGGTACGCCTCTCGCCGAACAGTGGCCGCCAACCCTTCCAGCACCTGCTGCTGGTGCGGTAGCCAGCTTTGCACTGTCTGGTTGACACGTTCCTGTACCGTGGGCTCGAACACCGTCACCTGCTCGTGAATACGCTCACTGTGAAAACGCTCACGGGTCGCCACCAGCTGTGTCAGCCCGGCGGTGCCAATGGCGCCCCCCAGGTTGCGCAGCATGGAGAACACCGCCGAGGCCGAGCCGGCCTCGCGCTTGTCCAGCCCGGCCACCGCCAGCACCGACAACGCCACCATGATGAACGGCTGGCCAATGCCACGCACCACCGTGGACGGGATGATCACGTTGTCGGCACTGTCGGCGCTCAGGCTCGCCCCCAGCCAGCAACCCAGCGCCATGATCAGAAAGCCACTGGCGACCATGAACTTGGCGCTGGTCCAGCTCATCAGGCGTGGCATCAACGGTGCCAGCAGCAACTGCACCACGCCATAGGCAATCAGCGCCACGCCAACGTCGTGCGCACTGAAGCCCTGCAACTGCGACAGGTAGTTGGGCACCAGGAACACCAGGCCGAATGTGGCGGCGCCAAAGATGAACATCGCCACGCTGGCGACACCGAAGTTGTAACGGCCAAGCAGCCGCAGGTTGATGAACGTACGCTGGCCGAACAGTTGCGTCACCACGAACACCACCAGTGCGATACCGGCGATCACGCTCATGCCGACAATGAATGGCGAGCCGAACCAGTCCAGCCGGCCGCCTTCTTCCAGCACGATCTGCAGGCCACCCAGGCCGACGACCATGGCCGCGATACCCAGCCAGTCACCCTTGCGCAACAGTTCGAGCTTCATCGGCCTGGCCTCGATCGACCAGGCGATGGCGCACAGCAGCGCAATGCCGGGGAACAGTTGCAGGTAAAAGATCCAGCGCCATGACCAGGCATCGGTCAGCCAGCCACCAATCGACGGCCCGGCTGCCTGCGCCACGCTGTTAGCCAGGCTGAACAGCGCCATGCCCATGGCCATCTTGCTCGCTGGCAGCTCGGTGATGATCAGCTGGAACGACAGTGGGATCAGCACCGCCCCCGCAGCGCCCTGGATTACCCGGATGAAGATCATCGCCTCCAGGCTCGGGGCCCAGGAGCAGGCCACCGAGGCCAACAGGAAGATGAACGAGCCGGTCCACATGACCCGGCGCAGCGAGAACACCTCCACCAGCCAGGCGGTCAGCGGAATCATCACGATTTCCGCCACCAGGTAGGCGGTGGAAATCCACGAGCCTTCCTCGAAGCTGGCACCCAGCGAACCGCGGATTTCCGGCAGGGCAGCGCTGGTGACGTGCACGTTCATGCCGGCCATGAAGCAGCCGAACAGACCACCCAGCACCGCCACCCAGGCACGCAGCGAGACCGGTTGTTCAGTGCGCATCGGTAACCTCTGCGGGGCGGGTGTCGACGGTAGTGACCACCGACATGCCGGGCAGCACCTGTGGGCCATCCAGCGGTTTGTCGAGCAGGATGCGCACCGGGAAGCGCTGGACGATCTTGGTGAAGTTGCCGGTGGCATTGTCGGACGGCAGCAGGGCGAAGACATTGCCGGAGGCTGGCGAGAAACTGGCCACATGACCGTGCAGTGGCTGGCTGGCGAAGGTGTCTACACGTATTTCTACCGGTTGCCCGGCGCGCATGTGAGCCAGTTGGGTTTCCTTGTAGTTGGCCACCACATAGGCCTGCTGCAGGGGCACCACGGCCAGCAGCGGCTGGCCCGGCACCACATACTGGCCGGCGCGCACGCGGCGCTGGCCAACCACACCGTCGATGGGGGCGCGGAGCACGGTGTCCTGCTCATCCTGTTCGGCCAGTCGCTGGCGGGCCAGCGCGTGGGCCAGCGCTGCTTCTTTCTGTTTCAACGTGGCGTCGGCCTGGGCGGATCGCGCCTTGGCCATGGCCAGCTGCGCGCGCTGTTCGCGCAAGGCGGCCTGCGCGCCCTGCAGTGCGGCCTGGGCCTGGGAGGCAGCGGCACTGGCGCTTTCCAGGCGCTGTACCGTTGCGGCATCGTCACGCACCAGGCCACGGTAGCGTTGCATGTCCAGCCCGCTGCGCCGATGTTCGGCTGCAGCGCCCTGCACGGCGGCTTCAGCCTGCAGGATGGCTTGCTGCTGCTGGTTGATACGCTCGGCCGCCACCTGCTGGCTGGCGTGGGTGGCAGTCAGCGCCGCCCGGGCTTCGGCCACGCCGGCCTGGGCCTGGTCGAGGCGGGCCTGATAGTCGCGGGCTTGCAGGCGCACCAGTACATCGCCGGCTTTTACCGGTTGGTCGTCATCGACCTCGACCTTGGCCACGTAGCCGGCCACACGAGGGCTCAAGGCCACCCAGTCGGCACGGATGTAGGCGTCGTCGGTGGTTTCCAGGTAACGGCCGGTGGTGAACCAGTAGCTGGTGAAGGCCAACAGGGCGATGGCTGCCAGGCTGCCACCTGCGATGTATGCCAGACGGCGAGATACGGCCTTGCTCTTTTGCTCAACGGCGGTTGACGCGGTTTGTTCTACAGCAACATTCATGATCTCTATCCATTCTTGATGTTTGGAACTACCACCGCCCGCCCAAGGCGCGAAACAGGTTGACCTGTGCTTGTGCCAGGCGGCCTTGGGCCTGGACATGGCTGCTTCGCAAGCGGATCAGTTCACGCTCGCTGTCGAGCAACGCCAACCCGTCCACGGTGCCGGCCCGGTAGTTGCTTTGGGCCAGGGAAAAGCCGCGCTGGCTGTGCGCCAGGGCCGCGTCCAGTGCCTGCAACCGCTGTCGCTCGCCGTCGTAGCGAGCCAGCGTCTGGCGCACGTCTTTCAGTGCATGCAGCGCTACACCTTGGTAATGGGCCACCTGCGCTTGCTGCAATGCTTCGGCTTTATTGACCCGAGCGCGGTTGGCCTTGATGTTGGGGAACTCCCAGCGGATCAACGGGCCGATGCCGAACATCACCGCACGGCTGTCGCCCAGGTTGGCAAGGTGGTGGTCCGAGGACGTCAGCGACGCGCCGAAGCTGACCTTCGGGTACAGGTCGGCCCGGACGATTTCGGTCTCCAGCGTGGCAGCTTGCAGTTCCCGTTCGGCTTGGCGCACATCCGGGCGGCGTGCGAGTAACTGCCAGCCGTCGCCAACCGGCAAGGGCGCCGACAGCGAAGGGATGGACGTGCAGGTGCTGGCCTCGGCCAAAGAGGCTTGGCCGCTGAGCATGCCCAGCTCGTACAGCGCCATCTGCCGTCGGGCCTCTAGCATCGGCAACCGCGCCCGCACCTGTTCACGCAGGCCCAGCAGGCGTTCGCTGTCCAGGGCCGTGGCAATGCCGGCCTGGTGCTGGCGCTCGCTGAGTTGCACGCTGTGGTCGAGGGTTTGCAGAGATTGGCGGGCTTCGTCCAGGCGAGCCGTGTAGATGCACTGGTCGATATAGGCTCGGCTGGTCTGGGCCACCACCTGCAGGCGCATCAGGTCCAGCGCGGCCTGGGTGGCTTCAGCCTGCACCTGTGCACGCGCAATGGCGGCGCGCACCTGGCCCCAGACATCCACCTGGTACGCCAGCTCGATGCCCGGGTTGAATTGCCATTGTGATGGCGCGTGGCTGTCAGTCGCTTCGGCCAGGGTCTGGTCATCGGCGCTCTTGCCATACGTCGCGGCAAGGCCCACGGAGGTGGAGGGCCAGCGCCTGGCATCGAATTCGCCGATGCCCGCCAGCATGGCCTGCACATTCGCTTCGGCCTGCTTCAGGTCCTGATTGTGCGCCAGGGCTTGCTGCACCCAGTGGTTGAGCTGTGGGTCCCGGAACAGTGCCCACCAGCGCTCGGGCAGAGGTTGCTTGCTGGTGCCAGCCGGCAGGCTGGCCAGCGGGTCCGCTTGCAGTGCGGTGGGGGGCTCGGCCGGTGTGGGTTGCCGGGCGCAAGCCGCCAGCACGCTCAGCATGCCGATGGCGGCGCCAAGCCGGGCAGGGAAAGGGAATGATTGCAGTAGAGGCATCACACACGTCGCTTCAGGGGTGGTGATGCGAGGTTAACGATGGCGAGGCAGGCCTCGCTGCCGCAAGCAGGACAACCCTGCGCGCAAGTGGGACAACCTGTCAGTCAGTACCCGCGCGCGCAGCCGTTCTGCCAGTCGCTGGGGGCGTAGCCGAGGATGCGCTTGAACATGGCGGCAAAGGCGCTGGCGCTCTGGTAGCCATGTTCCAGTGCCACATTCAGGATGGGCTGGCCGTCGGCCAGGCACTGCTGGCTGAGCATCACCCGGGCCCGGGCGCGCCATTCGCCATACGACATGCCCACCTCGCGCTGGAACAGCCGCGCCACGCTGCGGGCACTCATGTTCAGCTGTGCGCCGCATTGTTCCAGGGTCAGGTCCTGAGCCGGGTCCTGCAAGAAGCGTTCGCACCAGGCACGCAAACGCGCCTGGTGCGGCAGTGGCACAAAGGCATCGATGCGCCTGGCAGCGGCCAGTTCACACTGGATCAACGCCCGCACGTGTTCGCCGTCTCGCAGGTCGAGCAGGCGCGCTGCAGCCAGGATCAGTTCGTGCAGCAGGCCGGACACCACGATAACCTGGCAATGCGCGACGCGTGCCTCGAGCAACAAGGTGCGCATGCTGACCACGCCCTCCATGCGAATGGCATGGCTGACACCAGCGGGCATCCATAACGCATGCCCGCCGGGGATCACCCAGCTACCGCCCTCGCTGCTGACCCGCATCACGCCGCTGGCGGCGTAGATCAGCTGGTCTTCGGCGTGGCAGTGGCTGGCGATTTCATCGCCGTGCCGGTAATCCATTCCCAGTGCTTGCATGTGGGCATCCTCGATAGTGGGTCCGAGTATACGGTGGTTGAGTGGTGCCCGGTTGCTAAGGGTTGCCGCATATTGGAAGTGGATTGTGCTTATGTTGCTATTTTTGCGTTAAATAAGACTTAAAATTGTTGGTAAGTAGGGATCTGCGATTTTTCGTAGCAAAGAGTCCGACGCATGTGATGCGGCGTCTGTGAGATCGAGCGCCGCCCGCGCGGCGCATCGCGAGCAAGCTCGCTCCTACATTTGTTTCGGGCCAATTATTCCTGTGGGATCTGCGCGCGAACCCTTGGCGCATGGCTAGATATCGCGTCGTACAAACAGGGCGGTCGCGCGCATCTGTCATAGGCGTTACTCGCCCGAAACAAATGTAGGAGCGAGCTTGCTCGCGATGCGCCGCGCGGGCGGCGCTCGTTTTCGTAGGCGCTGGAGATGTTGTGGCAAGCACCTGGTGGCCCTGACCCCATGCCATTGCGCACGCGCGGCTATGCGGCCAAAAGGAAGAGGAGTGACAACATGGCAGACGAACCCAAGGTCATCCTCACCATCGGCGCAGAAACCTTTCTCGAAGTCGGTAACCCGCCAATCGATCTTCTGCGGGGCCAGCCCGGCATTCCGATCGATGATGCCTACGAACAAGTTTCGATCCTGCTGAGCTACATCAAGCATCTGCTGCGCGAAGGCGATATGGAGGACGACCACAAGTTCCTGGGCGCCGCCGATTACCTCACAGCGTTGGCCAAGGCTTTGATGAACGAAATAGAGCTGACCAGAAATACCTTGCGCTGAACTGCTTTCCTTACGGCAGCAGCCTTGCCGGGGCCGCGTTGCGGCCCTTTGTTTAAACAAGGGACTGCCCCTTGCAATGTGTGCGTTGCGATCACGTCCTCCTGGGCAAGCTCATGTGCAGTAACGGAAATGGCCGGCCTTCGCCATCCAGGGGGGAACGGCCTGTCTGGATGAAACCGTAATGCCGGTAGAAGCCCACAGCCTGCGGGTTTTGCTCGTTGACGTCGACACTCATTGAATGGCGCGATTGGCGGCCGAAGTCCAGCAGCGCGCGGCCAATGCCTTGCCCATGGAGGTCGGGGTCGACGAAGAGCATTTCCACATGCTGCTCGTTGAAGCCGATGAAGCCCAGCGGCTGGTCATCCGTGTCGACTGCTACCCACAGCTCGACGGCCGGGAAGTAGATATCGCGCAGCTGTGGCAGCAACGCGTCGATGTCGGCGGGCTGTAGAAAGTGGTGCGTCGCGCGAACGGCGCGCAGCCAGATGTCGAGCAGCTGCGGGTAGTCGGCAGCGATGCCTTGGCGAATGATCATGAGGTCATCCTGAATATATTGATGGCGGGTGGGCGCGCCTGCGAGTGGCGGCCATGCAGGTGTCGGCATCATGAATGACCGCTTCGCGAATCAACGCCTGGGCGGTGCACGGCAGGGGAGGCCGGAAAGGACGAGAGGGTGAGGGTACCCGGATTGTGTTGTGTGGGGCAATGAAGCCTGAGCGTGGGCTTTGAAAGGTATGTCGCCGGTGCCGGCCATTTCGCGGGTAAACCCGTTCTTACAGGTGCCACGCTATACCCGCGAACATCGGCACAGCCGGTACCATTTCAGGTTTTGACTCGACTGTAGTCCCTGTCGATGCTGGAATGGAATCCGCACGACAAGGCCATGGCCGGGAGCGCCAATGAACCGAAACGAACTGCGCAAAGCCGATATCAACCTGATGGTGGTGTTCGAAGCCCTGATGCAAGAGCGCAACCTCACCCGTGCGGCAGAAAAACTGTTCATCGCCCAACCCACGGTCAGCGCCGCGCTGGCCAGGTTGCGGGCGATGTTCAACGACCCGTTGCTGATCCGTGTGGGCAACCGCATGGAACCGTCGGCCAGGGCCGAAGAGGTGATCAAGTACCTCACCCCGGCGCTGGATGCGATGTCCATCGCCCTCAGTCTGTCCCATGACTTCGATCCGGCAACCAGCAACATGACGTTCCGCATCGGTTTGTCCGATGACGTGGAGTCGGGCTTGCTGCCGCCACTGCTGCGGGCCCTGCGGGTGGAGGCGCCGAACGTGGTGGTGGTTGTGCAGCATGTGGATTACTGGCGCATACCGGATTTGCTGGCAGCAGGCGATGTTACGGTTGGTATCAGCCAGACCAGAGGGCTGCCAGCCAACGCCAAGCGCAAGGTGCTGCGCACCATGCAGGGCAGGGTGGTGCGGGCCGACAAGTCAGTCAGCCCACTGACACTGGATGAGTTTTGCGCCCGCCCGCATGTTCAGGTCTCGCCCACCGCCAATACGCAGGGTGTGGTCGACGACTGGCTAAAAGAAATCGGCCGTGAACGCAAGGTGGTGTTGTCGGTGCCGCAGTTCAGTTCATTGCCAGCAATTCTGGCCGGCACCGACCTGCTGGCCTGCTGCCCGGACTATGCCGCGCAAGGCATGGAACGCTGGGGCAACCTTCAGGCCGAGACGTTGCCGTTCGAGACGGCTGCACTGGAACTGGCCATGGTCTGGTTGAGCACCACCGATAGCGACCCTGCCGAACGCTGGTTGCGCAGTCGCCTGGAGCAGTACATGGGCGGCGAGCGTGAGGTGGCCATCGGGCTCTAGCCGCGATCATTTGCAGAATCAGGCAAGCATCGCACGGGATCACACTACTGCTTGGCGCATGTCGACCGGGAGAATGGCCCTCACCACCTGTAGGAGGGTCGAATCATGCTTGTCAATGCTTACGGTGCACACGCCGGCAACCAGCCTTTGCAACCACTGCGTATTACTCGCCGCGCGCCAGGCGCTCACGATGTCCAGATTGATATCGCGTTCTGCGGCATCTGCCATTCCGACTTGCACCAGGTGCGCTCGGAGTGGGAAGGCACGCAGTATCCCTGCGTACCCGGCCATGAAATCGTCGGCCGTGTGACTGCGGTCGGGGCGCATGTTGCCACCTTCAAACCGGGCGATCTGGTCGGTATCGGTTGTATCGTCGACAGCTGCAAGCACTGCGCCGACTGCGACGAAGGCCTGGAAAACTACTGCGACGGCATGGTCGGTACTTACAACTTCCCGACCGCCGATGCCCCTGGCTGGACGCAGGGTGGCTATTCACAGGCAATCGTCGTGCATGAGCGCTACGTGCTGCGCATCAGTCACCCGGAGGCACAACTGGCCGCTGTTGCCCCGTTGCTGTGTGCGGGCATCACCACCTATTCCCCCTTGCGTCACTGGCAGGCCGGCCCGGGCAAAAAAGTGGGTGTGGTGGGTATCGGTGGCCTGGGCCATATGGGCATCAAGCTGGCCCATGCCATGGGCGCCCATGTGGTGGCGTTCACAACGTCGCCGAGCAAGCGTGAAGCGGCGCTGCAACTGGGGGCCGATGAAGTGGTGGTATCGCGCAATCCGGAAGAAATGGCCGCTCACCTGAAAAGCTTCGATTTCATCTTGAACACCGTCGCCGCACCCCATGACCTGGATGCCTTCATGGTGCTGCTCAAGCGTGATGGTGCCATGACCCTGGTCGGTGCACCGGCCACGCCGCATGCGGCACCCAACGTGTTCAACCTGATCATGAAGCGCCGCACGCTGGCAGGCTCGATGATCGGCGGCATCCCGCAAACCCAGGAGATGCTCGACTTCTGTGCCGAGCACGGCATCGTTGCTGATATCGAGCTGATTCAGGCCTGGGAAATCAATGAGGCCTACGAGCGCATGCTGCGGGGTGAAGTGAAGTACCGCTTCGTGATCGACAACGCCAGCCTGACGGATAGCAATGAGGTAACGGTATGAGCAAACGGGTAATGGAGACAGTACTTTGTGTTGCAGCGCTGCAGGCTGGCGGCGCGGATGCCGATCAGTCGCGTACGGCCGGGCAGCAGATTTCCCGCGTCGGTGAGCAGCATTCGGTAGCGGGCCCTGAGGCGTTTTTTACCGGCCAGGTGCGGGTCGATCCGGTGTGGCCTGCAGATGAGCACATCAATGCGTCCGGTGCGCTGGTAACGTTCGAGCCCGGCGCCCGCTCTGCCTGGCACACCCACCCGGCCGGGCAGCGGTTGGTCGTTCAGGCTGGAGTCGGGCTGACTCAGGAATGGGGCAAGCCTGTACAGGTGATCCGCCCGGGCGACGTGGTGTGGTGCCCGGCAGGTGTCAAACACTGGCACGGCGCTGCGCCGGGTACGGCCATGACGCACCTTGCAGTCACGGGCACCCTAGACGGCAAGAATGTCGACTGGCTGGAGAAAGTAAGTGATGAACAGTACAACGCCACGCTTGCTGACTGACTCACGTATTGCCATCGGTACTTTCACACTGGTGCTCACGTTGGGCACCTTGCTTTCATCGGCCATTGCACAGGAGGCCCATGCCATGAGCCAAGCGTCAGAAGCGGGCAACACCACTGAAACACTCACAGTGCGTCAGCAAGCGATCATCCCCATTGCAGCCTTCGCCGCCGCTGGCGATATCGCAGGTTTGAATCGCGCACTCAATGATGGCCTTGATGCCGGGTTGTCCATCAGTGATGCCCGGGAAGTACTGGTACAACTGTATGCGTACGCTGGCTTCCCTCGCAGTCTCAATGCGCTGGGTGAGTTGCTCAAGGTCGTGCAGGCACGCAAACAGCAAGGCATTGTAGATACTCCTGGCACAAACCCCAGCCGTGCTATCCCTCAGGGCGAAGCCTTGCTGGCGGCCGGCACTGCCAACCAGACCAGGCTGGCTGGGGGGCCGGTTGAAGGGCCTCTGTTCGACTTCGCACCTGCCGCCAACGAATACCTGCGTGCTCACCTGTTTGGTGCCATCTTCGAGCGCGACAACCTCGATTGGCAAAGTCGCGAATTGGCGACCGTAGCGATGCTCGCTGCGCTTACAGGTGTCGAACCACAGCTGCGGGCTCATATGCGAATGGGCATGAACACAGGGCTGACTGCCGGGCAACTGCGCCAGGCTGGTCGGGTCCTGGCTGAGCGGGTTAGCCCTGAAGCGGCGCTGCGTGCAGAGCAAGCGCTTGCCAGCCACCTGGCGTCTCTTTAAACGCATCGCGAGGTGTTCAGCGCTTGGCCTTGAGCGCTGCCTGTGCCAACCCCTCGATCCAGTCCTGGTGACCATTGATCATGGGGTTGGGCTTGGTACGGGCCAACTCCGTAGCCGGTTTTCCTTTCTGCGTTTCTTGCGTGAGGATGCGCACCCGGTTGCCGGGCAGGTCTTCGATCAGCCAGGCGTGATGCACGTCCAGGCGCGTGTCGGTATCGCCCTCGACCCAGCCATGCCAGGCCACGCGTGCGGGTTGGCCTGGAGCAGGTGGCACATGCTCGGTAACTTGAGCCTCGACCGGGAAGCCGAACGTGGTGAAGCGAAAGCGTGCGCCGTTGCTCAGGTACGGGCCGGAGCCATCATGAAAGCGGATGTCCGCTGCATTGCAGTAGTACGTTGGCCACGCCCGCGTGTCATCCAGTTGTTGCCAGACTGCTTCGGCAGTGAGGCCGGCGATGATGATTTCGTTCGAGGCAAAGTTCTCGGTGGTGCCGGGCAGGTATTCGTCTGGCCATTCGATGTGATGCATGGTTGATCCTCGGGTAAGGGGCGCCTTGGCGGCTTTGACGAAACCATGGTGCGCGCCCACAATCCATAACACCAATCACATCTCCTGAGCTAACCCATAAGCATGCGTAATATCAGGAACCTCGACCTGAACCTGCTGCGCACGCTCGATGTCTTGCTCGACGAAGGCAGCGTGACCCGAGCAGCAGAGCGTCTGGCGCTGACGCAGCCTGCCGTCAGCGGCATGTTGACCCGCTTGCGCGACAGCTTCGACGACCCGTTGTTTGTCCGTTCCCAGCGCGGACTGGTGCCCACTGCCCGTGCACAGGCGCTGGCCATTCCGATCAAGCGTGTGCTGGGCGAAATCGAAGGCATGCTGCAGCCGCCCGACTTTGACCCTGCCCAAGCCAGCCTCACACTTGCCGTGGCCGCCACCGACTATGCCCAGCGGACTTTGCTGATGCCTTTGCTTGCCGCGTTGCGCGATCAAGCCCCCGGTATCCGCCTTGCCGTGCGTGCAATCGAAGCGTCGCGGGTCGCGCAGCAGTTGGCGTCAGGTGAGCTGGACATGGCCATCCTCACCCCCGACAGCGTCAGCCCGGGTTTGCAGTCCATGCACCTTTACGATGAGCAGTACGTCTGCGCCATGCGCGTTGGGCACCCAGCCACCGGGCACCTGGACCTCGACACCTTCTGTACGCTGGAGCACGCAATCGTCTCGCTGGGCAGCGGTGCCTTTCATGGCGTCAGCGATGAAGCGCTGGCGCGTATCGGCAGGGCGCGGCGGGTATGCCTGTCGGTGCCGAGCTTTCTGATGCTGCTGGAGGTGTTGCGCAGCAGTGACCTGATCGGTGTACTGCCCAGCCGCCTGGTGCAGCCGGGGGATGGCCTGCAGGTGGTGGAGCCGCCGCTGGCCATTGCGGGGTTCAGCAAGGTGCTGGCTTGGCATGAACGCACGCATCATCACCCGGCGCATCGATGGGTGCGGGCGTTGCTTGCGAGTATCGGCGAGCAACCTCAAGGCCTCATGCGTAGTTGAGAATTGTTAGCAACAAGTGATACCGTGCCGCCCATTACTCCGCCGCTGCGCAGGATGCTTGGCGAATGCCGCAAGATCGCGACCCTCTGACATCGACATTCCTGGACAACCGCGAAGCGCTGAAGGCTTACCTGGTGCGGCACTTCGGCAATGCCACGATTGCTGACGACCTCACCCAGGAAACCTGGCTGCGCGTGGCCAGCCGCAAGGTAGGCGAGCGTATCGGTAACCCGCGTGCCTATATCTTCCGCATTGCCCGCAACCTCGGCATGGACATCCGCCGCCGCGAGGCCTTGGGCATCGAGGTACAGGCCGACCCGGTGCTGGTTGAAGGTGTACCCGATGCCAAACTGGACCCGGCCCGCAAGACCGAGTTGAGCCGCGAGTTGCAACAGGTCATGCAGGTGATCGCCGAGCTGCCGCCGCGCTGCCGCGAAGTGTTCATCCTGTGCCGTATCGATGGCCTGGACCACCAGCAGGTTGCCGAGCGCCTGGGCATTTCCAAAAGCACCGTGGTTTCGCAGATGGTCAAGGCCATGCAGCGCATCGAGAAGGCAATGTCATGAAAGGCTGGTTACACTGCGCGCGTTTTAACTGCCACCTGCCTGCACTTGCATGATGAACGAAAACGACTCGCATACCCCCCTGGACCAGGCGCTGGAGTGGTGCGTGCGCCTGCAGGACGCGGGCGTGACAGCGGCCGAGCGCGAAGCATTTGCACGCTGGCTTGCCGCCGACCCCAGCCACCCGGCTGCCTGGCAGCGTGCCCGGCAGGTATGGGGGGTAGCCGGCGTGGCGGGCCATGCCCATGTTGCCGCCAGCCGCACCCCGCTTCGGCGTTTGCCCCGGCGTAGGTTTGTAGGCCTGGCAACCGCAGCGGCGTTACTGCTGGCCTTTACGGTATTTGCCTTTTCTCCCGCACGTTGGGCGGATTACCGCACCGAGGTGGCTCAGGTGCGCAGCTGGACCTTGGACGACGGTTCGATCGTGCAACTGGCGCCGCACACTGCGTTGGACGTGAGCTTCAGTGCCGATGAGCGGCGGCTGCGCCTGTACCAGGGCGAGGCCTGGTTCAAGGTGGCGCCCAACCCGGTGCGGCCCTTTATCGTCGAGGCCGCAGGCGGTGATGTGCGCGCCTTGGGTACCGCGTTCGACGTGCAGGTGCTGGAGGACGGCGCGAACGTGACGGTGACCGAGCACAGTGTGCGGGTCAGCCGTGCGGGGCAGCAGGCCGAAGCCGGAGAGGGCCAGGCCCTGCACTACGACGCGCAGGGCATTGGCGCATTACGGCATGTCGACCCCGGGCAACAGTTGGCCTGGCGCGAGCAACGCCTGGTGTTTCGCGATGAGCCGCTGACGCAGGTGTTGCAGCGTCTGCAACCCTACTCCCGCGCGCACTTGCTGCTGACGGACAGCAGCCTCGCCCAGTTGCGGGTGACGGCAGCGGTGCAAGCGCGTGAAGCCGACGCGGCGTTGCAGAGCTTGCAGGTCATTCTGCCGATTCGTGTCACCACGGTGGGCCCGTGGCTGACCTTGGTACGCCCCGTAGAACACTGATTGAAAAAAACTGAAAAACCGCGTCGTTGTGTTTGGCCGGTGGTCCGTCTTTAGTCTTGATCGCAAACGAGAATGAATTGCGAGTATTGCCATCAGGACGGACTGGAAATTCGAATGCCCACGCCTAGCACCCCCATCAAACCCCTGCTGTTGGTCAGCGCCCTGAGCTGCGTTTTCACGCTCGCCGCCCTGCCGCAAGCACACGCGGCCAGCACCACCCAGGCGCAAACCCGCACCTACAGCATTGCCGCCCAGCCGCTGGAAGGCGCGATTGCGCAGTGGTCGGCCAGCAGCGGTATCCAGCTGTTTGCCGACGGCGCGTTGACCCGCGGCAAGACCAGCAGCGCCGTGGTCGGCCAGTACACGGCCAGCGCTGCACTGCAGCAGCTGCTGGCCGGTACCGGTCTGGGCTTTGTCATGGCCGATGGCAACCGCGCCTACCTGCAGCAACGCAATGACAACGAAACGGCGGTGCAGTTGGGTGCAACCACCATCCAGGGGCAGGGCCTGGGCATGACCAGCGAGCACACCGGCTCGTACACCACCGGTGCCATGCAGACGGCAACCAAACTGCCGATCTCGCTGCGCGAAACCCCCCAGTCGGTTTCGGTCATTACTCGCCAGCGCATCGAAGACCAAGGCATGACGACGCTCAATGATGTGGTGAGGAACGCACCGGGGCTGACTTTGACCCAATGGGGCGCCGAACGGCCGCGTTTCAATTCCCGTGGCTTCGGCATCGAGAACATCATGTTCGACGGGCTGCCCGTCGCGTATGAAGAGGCGTCCTTGTCCACCGGGGCGTTGGCCATGTACGACCGGGTCGAAATCGTTCGCGGTGCGGCGGGTCTCATGGAAGGGGCCGGATTGCCCTCGGGCTCGATCAACCTGATCCGCAAGCGCCCTACGGTTGAGCCGCAGGTCATGGTGACGGGCAGCCTTGGTAGCTGGGACAATCGTCGTTTCGAGCTTGATGCAGGTTCTGCGCTCAATAGTGACGGTACGCTGCGAGGCCGCACGGTGTTGAGCTACCAGAACAAGAACGCGTTCACTGACGATTCGGGCAATGAACGTACTTTGCTGTATGGCATTGTTGAAGCCGACCTGAATGACGACACTACGGTCAGCCTTGGCTTGTCCTACAGCGATGAAAACAACCCCGGTGCCGACTGGAACGGCCTGGGTACCTACCCTGACGGCAGCTTCCTGCCCATTTCCCGCTCCGACCGCATGAGCCCGTCCTGGTCCTACTGGAACAAGGAAAGCAAAACGGTGTTCGCCGATATCGAGCACCGTTTCGACAACGGCTGGAAGGCCAAAGGCGCGGCCACCTACATCACCAGCGAAATGAACATGATGGGTACCTTCCTGGCCAATCCTACGGTTGATGCCAGTGGCAACCCGAGCATGTCGCTGCGCGGCGGCAAGTACGATTACGAGCGTAACCAGTCCAGCGTCGATGGTTACCTGACCGGCCCGTTCGAGTTTGCCGGGCGGACCCATACGCTGGTGGTCGGCGCCAGCCATCGTGAAAGCGACTGGGATGACCGTGGCGGGCCGTTCGTGACCAATGGCAATTACGAACTGGTGCAGTTCAACCCCATTACCTGGGACCCGGGCTCGGTGGCCAAACCGGTTGGTGTCGACATGTCGCTCTACAACCGCCAGACCGAGGTTGAACAGAGCGGGGTCTACAGCACGGCACGCTTCAGCCTTGCCGAGCCATTGACGCTGATCGTCGGAGGGCGTGTCGACTGGTACGAGCAAGAGATCAAGAACACCTCGCACTTCAAGGCAAACCGTGAGGTCACGCCCTATGCCGGCCTGGTGTACGACCTGAACGATACCTACTCGGTGTATGCCAGCTGGACCCGGATCTTCCAGCCGCAGAACCTGGAGACCGCAAGCGGCACCCTGCTGGAACCGATTCAAGGTACCAACTACGAGATCGGCCTGAAGGGCGAGCATCTTGGCGGCCGCCTCAATACCAGCGTGGCACTGTTCCAGATCGACCTGGAGAACCTGCCCGACCAGCTTCCGGCCAGCCAGTGCCAGGGTGGCACTACCTTGTGCTATGAGTCGGCAGGCGAAATCCGTAGCCGTGGTGTCGAATTTGAAGTCTCCGGGGCGCTGACCGAGAACTGGCAGATGTCGGCCAGTTACACCTACAACACGGCCGAGCGTGTCAAGGACACCACCTACAGCCCGATTGGCTCGTTCACCAAAGGCAAGCGCTACGGCACCAACCTGCCCGCCAACCTGTTCAAACTGACCACCAGCTATCAATTGCCGGGTGAACTGGACCAGTGGCGGGTGGGCGGCACGGTGCGGTCCCAGAGCCAGACTTACACCCAGTACGGTGTGCAGCAAGGCGGCTACACGCTGTATGACGTGTTCACGCGCTATGACGTGACCGCCAACCTGCAGGTCAATTTCAACCTGAACAACGTGTTCGACAAGCGCTACTACTCGTCGATCAGCTCTACAACCGGCAGCAACTTCTTTGGTGAGCCACGTAACTTCCTGGCGACTGCCCGCTACAAGTTCTGACGGCTCAGCTAAAAGGCGTACGCGTTTTCAAGGCGTTGTACAAGAAGGCCAGCGCCCGCTGAAAGACCGGGTGGCAGTCGCTCAGGGGCGGGTCTTCGAGGTATGCCCAGAAGAACGCGAACGGGTGGCCATGGTCATCCTGTGTCTGGTGAGACCAGTGCTCGGGCAGGGCATCCTCCACCTGGCACAGGTGAAACGACCACACCTGGCCAAGATGGCCGGCATCCCAGCAGCCCAGGTCTTGTATGACCCTGGCGTTGGCGATGCCGGACTCCTCGGCCAGTTCGCGCAAGGCGGCAGTGGCAGGGGTTTCACCTTTTTCAATGGTGCCTTTTACCAGTTGGACGCCGGCCTGAGGGTGGCGAAACAGCAGGATCTTTGCCGGCAGCGAGGATGAAAGGACTACGGGGCAAGCCTTGTTGGGGCGCATGGAGGCTTCCATTTCAGTCAATGCGGCGCGCAGTGGTTCAAGAATGCGCTGCGCAACAGGGTAATGGCTTCGTCCACTGAATACCCTTGTATCGCCGGTGGTTCAGGGCGCTCACAAAACTCACGCCAGACGTATAGCGTCAACTCGGCGCCGTCGGTTTGCGGCTGCACGCTATCGGTCCAGCCGAATGCCTGCAGCGCCCGGTATCGTTCGTCTGCCCAGAACAGCGCTTCGACCCAAGGGTAAACAGGGATGAAATGGAAGTGGATGGTATACCCCGCGTCATGGCCATACCGGCCTATGTACAAACGCGACGGTTGCAGCTGCGCTTCCATCACCTGCTGCGTGCGCGCCATGAGAATGCCCAGCTCGGCCTGGGCCTCCACGGGCAGGGCCGCCAGTGAGTTGACCGACGCCCGTGCGCTGAGCATCAGGTAACCGGGCAGGGCGCTGTTCATGCGGTGGTTCAGCACCCAGTGCCGGGTTTCGTGGATGATGAAGCGGGAGGGGATGTCCAACTTCGCCTGCATTTCACGCCTTCCTGTAGCAAAGCGGGCAGGTTACCGCAGGGCCGGTAACCTGTCGCGATGGCATGAAGCGATTATTGATGGGCTCTGCGCTTGCCCGATTTTTTCGTCGGGCGCCTGCCAGGCTTGAGCTGCCAGCGGTCGGCGTTGGCGAGCAGGCGTTCTTGAATGGCTTGCGGGTAGTCGCTCAGCGTCGTCACCGGTGGCACTGGCTTGCCGGGCGTGCCGGCCTCGCGGATCACTTTCGGCCAGCGCGGTCGCCAGCATAGCAACAGGCTGAGCCAATGACCTGTGCCGATGATGACGAACGCGGGCCAGACCATGAGCAGGATGACTTTGAAAAGCCAGCTGCTTTTGCGGAAGAAACGGCCAAGGCCCTCGAACTGGGCGCTGAAGGCCTGGATGGGCGAGGCTTGGAGGTGTCTACGAAACCAGGGGCGATTCAGTATTGACTTCGGCAGGTGTTTTGATCGGTTTTCACGTCCACGAAGAGGCTTTCGTCACGCTACGGAAAGTCGGCGGGAGAGTGAACCTGAGAGGTTTGTTGTAGGCGACCTGGCAAATCAAAAGGGCCGCAAAGCGGCCCCCGGGTTTTTGGCATCATGGCACCTATTGTTGGGGCTGCTTTACAGCCCTTTCGTGACGCAAGGCCGCTCCCACAAAGGTAATGCTAATGCTTTAGTGTAGTTAGAACCCCGCCTCCAGGCCCAGCAGGTCCTGCACGGTCTGCCGCCGGCGAATCATGCGCAGCGCCCCTTCTTCGATCAGGAACTCCGGCAGCAACGGCCGGCTGTTGTAGTTCGACGACATCGACGCCCCATAGGCCCCGGCATCGTGAATCACCAGCAAATCGCCCACCTGCGCCTGGGGCAGGTCCTGTGGGGTCAGCTCCTGGTCATCCTGGGTAAACACATCCCCCGACTCGCACAGCGGCCCGGCCACCACGGTCGGCTGGCGTGGTCGGTCCACTGGCTGGCCGTTGGCATCGAGCAGGGTCATGCCGTGGTACGCACCGTACATCGCCGGGCGCATCAGGTCGTTGAAGCCGGCGTCGATCATCACGAAGGTATTGCGCCCCACCTGCTTCACGGCGCGCACTTCGGCCACCAGGTAGCCGGATTCCGCCACCAGGAAGCGCCCTGGCTCGATCTCCATGCGCACCGGGTGGCCGAGCATCGCTTCGATTTCCTTGCGTGCCGCTGCCCAGGTCTGGGCGTAGCGCTGCAGATCGACCGGTTTGTCGGTGCTGCGGTACGGGGTGGAGAGCCCGCCGCCGATGGAAAACGCTTCGATGTCCACGCCCAGGCGGCCAATCAGCTCGATCATCGAGCGAGCCACCTGCTCCAGATGCTGGTAGTCCACACCGGAACCAATGTGCATGTGCACGCCCACCAGGTGCAGGCCATGGGCCTTGATGCAGGCCAGTGCCTCCTCCAGCTCTTCGTGCCAGATGCCGTGCTTGCTGTTCTCGCCGCCGGTGTTGGTCTTGCGGCTGTGGCCATGGCCAAAGCCCGGGTTGATGCGGATCCACACGCGGTGGCCGGGCGAGCGTTCACCCAGCTGGCGCAGCATGTCGATGGAACCCGCGTTCACTTCGATCTTCGAGGCTACCACGCGCTCCAGGGTCGGCCGGTCCAGCGCGTCGCAGGTCAGCACCACGCCGGCGGGGTCGCCGTCCACACTCGCACCGGCGGCAAAGGCCCGCTCCATCTCACCCAGCGACACCGCGTCCAGCACCAGGCCATGGGCACGCATCAGGCGCAGCACATGCAGGTTAGGGTTGGCTTTCTGGGCGAAGCGTACGGTGTCGAACACCTTCAGCTGCTCGACACGTTCGGCGATGGTGCTGGCGTCGTACGCCCACAGCGGCGAGCCGTGCTGGCGGACAGCTTCGGCCAGGAGGGAGAAAGGTGCGGTCATGGTGGCGCTACTCATAGAAGGATGACCACGAGGATGAGCCAAACAAGGAATTCAGAAAAATAGCTATTTTTCTGCCGATCATTCATATCTGATATACCCATTGCTGACTTTGCCGGGTACTGCTGTGAAACTCTCCGTCCGCCATATCGAAGTGTTCCGCGCCATCATGGCCGCTGGCAGTGTGACCGGTGCCGCGCGCCTGCTGTATACCTCGCAGCCCACTGTCAGCCGCGAACTGGCGCGGCTGGAGCAGGTAACCGGGCTGAACCTGTTCGAGCGCGAGGGTGGGCGCCTGGTGGCGACTGCCCAGGCGTTGCTGTTGATCGAAGAGGTCGAGCGCGCTTACGTCGGGCTGGAGCGGATCGACCGTTTTGCCCAGGCCATTCGCAATTTCGAGCAGGGGAGGCTGGCCATCACTTGCCTGCCGCTGTTCTCCCAGACGTTGCTGCCCAAGGCTTGCCAGCGCTTCCACCAGCAGCATCGGGGCGTGAGCGTGAGTATCCTGGCGCAGGAATCGCCATTGCTGGAAGAGTCTCTGGTGGCCCAGCAGCACGACCTTGGCCTGACCGAGGTCGAGCAGATACCGCGCGGTGCCTATGGCGAGCTGCTGTTCAGCGCCAACATGGTGTGCGTGTTGCCCGCGCATCACCCGCTACAGGCAAAAGCCGAGCTGGAACTTGCCGACTTTCATGAGGTGGACTTCATCAACCTGGCCAGCCTGGACACTTACCGCCAGCGGCTGGACCAGCACTTTCGTGCGGCGGGGGTGAACCGCCGCACGGTGATCGAAACCACCAGTGCCGCCTCGGTGTGCGCCATGGTCAGGCAAGGCCTTGGCGTGGCGATCATCAACCCGTTGAGCGGGCTGGAGGCGGCGCAGGGCGGGTTGCCGATCCGCAGGTTGCGGGTGTCGGTGCCGTACCAGGTGATGCTGATACGGCCAGACCACAGGCCGGCTTCGGCGGCGGTGGAGCCGTTTTGCGAGGCGCTGCGGGTGCAGGCCAAAGAGATGCAGGCGGCACTGATCTGAAGCCTGGCGCGGCCTTTGTAGGAGCGGCCTTGTGTCGCGATGGGCCGCAAAGCGGCCCCAGAATCTCGGCGTCACGGCATACATTGCTGGGGCCGCGTTGCGGCCCATCGCGACACAAGGCCGCTCCTACAGGGATCGCGCAAGCGTTTGGATTGCTGTATGGCTCAGAGTTCGCAGACGAAGGTCCCGGTCCCGGCCAGGATGTTCTCCAGGGTTTCCTTCACTTCATCCAGGTCGCTCAGGTCGCTGGTCAGGTTGATCTCCAGCACCTCATCCCCCTTCAGCGCATCCCGGTCGCCGGCCGCCACTTCGATCAGCAGGCGCTTGGCACTCAGGGTCACTTTCAGCCCGTCCAGCGTCGATGGCTCGTCATCCAGGGTCAGATCGACGGTGTCTTCGTCCGGGTAGCGGGTAAGCAGAAACATCTGGCCCTTGTCGCTGTGGCAGCACAGGGTCGCCATGTTGTCTTCCTCGTCATCGCAAGGGGTGGCGAAGAGCAGGGCAGTGTTGATTTGCATGAGCGGGCTCGGATCAAAGTGAATGGAAGGGAATTCTGACAGTCTTGCGTACAGGCATAAACGTAAAGTTACCGCCCCTTGACCGAAATTGTCGCAGCGCTGCAAGCGTTGATGACCGATCAGTCGTTAAGCTTCGGCGAGCCCTGGGCGTGCCCGCGCACGTTCAACGCCTGGTTTTACCGTCCGCCTTGCCACGGGTTGGCTATCGTTGATCCGTACACGGCGCACGCAGCGACGCTTCAACTATTACAAAGCCCAAGCGGAGTACCACAGATGGCGTTCTTCACCGCAGCCAGCAAAGCCGACTTCCAGCATCAACTGCAAGCGGCCCTGGCGCAGCACATCAGCGAACAGTCCCTGCCACAAGTGGCGCTGTTCGCCGAGCAGTTCTTCGGCATCATCTCTCTGGACGAACTCACCCAGCGCAGGCTTTCCGACCTGGCCGGCTGCACCCTGTCAGCCTGGCGCATCATCGAACGTTTCGACCCCGAATACCCGCAAGTGCGGGTGTACAACCCTGATTATGAGCGCAACGGCTGGCAATCGACCCACACCGTGGTCGAGGTGCTGCACCACGACCTGCCGTTTTTGGTCGACTCGGTGCGTACCGAGCTCAACCGCCGTGGCTACAGCATCCACACCCTGCAGACCACCGTGCTCAGCGTGCGCCGTGGCGCCAAGGGCGAGCTGCTGGAACTGCTGCCCAAGGGTACCCAGGGCGAGGGCGTGCGCCACGAGTCGCTGATGTACCTGGAGATCGACCGCTGCGCCAATGCCGCAGAGCTGACCGTGCTGGCCCGCGAGATCGAGCAGGTGCTGGCTGAGGTGCGGGTGGCAGTTGCCGATTTCGAGCCGATGAAGGCCAAGCTGCGTGACGTGGTGGCCGAGGTGGAACAGACCGCCTTCGGCCCGGCGCAACACGAAAAGGGCGAGGTCAAGGCCTTCCTCGAGTGGCTGCTGGACAACCACTTCACCTTCCTGGGCTATGAAGAGTTCACCGTCAAGGGCGACGCCGATGGCGGCCAGATGGTTTACGACGAGCAGTCGTTCCTCGGCCTGCCGCGCCGCCTGCGCGTGGGCCTGACGGCCGAAGAGCTGCGCATCGAAGACTACGCCGTGGCCTACCTCAATGAGCCGCTGCTGCTGTCGTTCGCCAAGGCCGCGCTGCCCAGCCGCGTGCACCGCCCGGCCTACCCGGACTACGTGTCGATCCGCCAGCTGGACGCCGATGGCAAGGTCATCAAGGAACACCGCTTCATGGGCCTGTACACCTCGTCGGTGTATGGCGAAAGCGTACATGCCATCCCTTACATCCGCGTCAAGGTAGCCGAAGTCGAGCGCCGCTCGGGCTTCGATCCCAAGGCTCACCTGGGCAAGGAACTGGCCCAGGTGCTGGAAGTGCTGCCGCGCGACGACCTGTTCCAGACGCCGATCGACGAGCTGTTCACCACCGTCATGGCGATCGTGCAGATCCAGGAGCGCAACAAGATCCGCGTGTTCCTGCGCAAGGACCCGTACGGCCGCTTCTGCTACTGCCTGGCGTACGTGCCGCGGGAGATCTACTCCACCGAAGTGCGACAGAAAATCCAGCAAGTACTGATGGAACGCCTGAAGGCCAGCGACTGCGAGTTCTGGACCTTCTTCTCCGAATCGGTGCTGGCCCGTGTGCAGCTGATTCTGCGGGTAGACCCGAAAAACCGCATCGACATCGACCCGCAGCAGCTGGAGCGCGAAGTCATCCAGGCCTGCCGCTCGTGGCATGACGATTATTCGACGCTGGTAGTGGAGAACTTCGGCGAAGCCCAAGGCACCAACATCCTCGCCGATTTCCCCAAGGGCTTCCCGGCCGGCTACCGTGAACGCTTTGCCGCGCACTCGGCCGTTGTCGACCTGCAGCATGTGCTGAGCCTGTCGGAAAGCAAGCCGCTGGCCATGAGTTTCTACCAGCCGCTGACCCAGGTGGGTGAGCGCATCCTGCACTGCAAGCTGTACCACGCCGACACCCCGCTGGCGCTGTCCGACGTGCTGCCGATCCTGGAAAACCTCGGCTTGCGCGTGCTGGGCGAATTCCCGTATCGCCTGCGCCATGCCAGTGGCCGCGAGTACTGGATTCACGATTTTGCCTTCACCTACAGCGAAGGCCTGAGCCTGGATATCCAGCAGCTCAACGACACCCTGCAGGACGCCTTCATCCACATCGTGCGTGGCGATGCCGAGAACGATGCCTTCAACCGTCTGGTACTCACCGCGGGCCTGCCTTGGCGTGACGTGGCGCTGCTGCGCGCTTACGCCCGTTACCTGAAGCAGATCCGCCTGGGCTTCGACCTGGGTTACATCGCCAGCACCCTGAACAACCACACCGACATCGCCCGCGAGCTGACCCGGTTGTTCAAGACCCGCTTCTACCTGGCGCGCAAGCTCACCCAGGACGACCTCGACGACAAGCAGCAGCGCCTGGAGCAGGCCATCCTGACCGCGCTCGACGACGTGCAGGTGCTCAACGAAGACCGCATCCTGCGGCGCTACCTGGACCTGATCAAGGCCACCCTGCGCACCAACTTCTATCAGCCGGATGCCAACGGCCAGAACAAGTCGTACTTCAGCTTCAAGTTCAACCCCAAGCTGATCCCCGAACTGCCCAAGCCGGTGCCCAAGTTCGAAATCTTCGTTTATTCGCCTCGGGTCGAGGGCGTGCACCTGCGCTTTGGCAACGTCGCCCGTGGCGGCCTGCGCTGGTCTGACCGTGAAGAAGACTTCCGCACCGAAGTGCTGGGCCTGGTCAAAGCCCAGCAGGTGAAGAACTCGGTCATCGTGCCGGTCGGCGCCAAGGGCGGCTTCTTGCCGCGCCGCCTGCCACTGGGCGGTAGCCGGGACGAGATCGCCGCCGAAGGCGTGGCGTGCTACCGCATCTTCATTTCCGGCCTGCTCGACATCACCGACAACCTCAAGGACGGTGGCGTGGTGCCGCCGGCCAACGTGGTGCGTCACGACGATGATGACCCGTACCTGGTGGTGGCGGCCGACAAAGGCACTGCCACCTTCTCCGACATCGCCAACGGCATTGCCATCGACTACGGCTTCTGGCTGGGCGATGCCTTTGCCTCGGGCGGTTCGGCCGGTTATGACCACAAGAAGATGGGCATTACCGCGCGCGGCGCCTGGGTGGGCGTGCAGCGCCACTTCCGCGAGCGCGGCATCAACGTGCAGGAAGACCCGATCACCGTCATCGGCGTGGGCGACATGGCCGGCGACGTGTTCGGCAACGGCCTGCTGATGTCCGACAAGCTGCAACTGGTGGCGGCGTTCAACCACCTGCACATCTTCATCGACCCCAACCCCGAGCCTGCGTCCAGCTTTGCCGAGCGCAAGCGCCTGTTCGACCTGCCGCGTTCGGCCTGGAGCGACTACGACACCAGCATCATGTCTGAAGGTGGCGGCATCTTCCCGCGCAGTGCCAAAAGCATCGCCATCAGCCCGCAGATGAAAGAGCGCTTTGCCATCGAGGCCGACCGCCTGACCCCGACCGAGCTGCTGAACGCGTTGCTCAAGGCGCCGGTCGACCTGCTGTGGAACGGCGGTATCGGCACCTACGTGAAGGCCAGCAGTGAAAGCCACGCCGATGTCGGCGACAAGGCCAACGACGCGCTGCGGGTAAACGGCAACGAACTGCGCTGCAAGGTGGTGGGCGAGGGTGGCAACCTGGGCATGACCCAGCTTGGCCGGGTGGAGTTCGGCCTGAACGGCGGCGCCACCAACACCGACTTCATCGACAACGCCGGTGGCGTGGACTGCTCCGACCACGAGGTCAACATCAAGATCCTGCTCAACGAAGTGGTGCAGGGTGGCGACATGACCGAGAAGCAGCGTAACCAGCTGCTGGGCAGCATGACCGACGAAGTCGGCAACCTGGTGCTGGGCAACAACTACAAGCAGACCCAGGCGCTGTCGCTGGCGGCCCGCCGCGCCCGCGAGCGGATTGCCGAGTACAAGCGCCTGATGGCCGACCTGGAAGGCCGTGGCAAGCTGGACCGCGCCATCGAGTTCCTGCCGTCCGAAGAGCAACTGGCTGAACGCCTGGCTGCCGGCCAGGGCCTGACCCGCGCCGAGCTGTCGGTGCTGATCTCGTACAGCAAGATCGACCTCAAGGAGCAACTGCTCAAGTCGCTGGTGCCGGACGACGACTACCTGACCCGCGACATGGAAACCGCCTTCCCGCCTTCGCTGGTCAGCAAGTTCGCCGAAGCCATGCGCCGCCACCGCCTGAAGCGCGAAATCGTCAGCACCCAGATCGCCAACGACCTGGTCAACAACATGGGCATCACCTTCGTCCAGCGCCTGAAGGAGTCGACCGGCATGAGCCCGGCCAACGTGGCCGGGGCCTATGTGATCGTGCGCGACATCTTCCACCTGCCGCACTGGTTCCGCCAGATCGAGGCCCTGGACTACCAGGTGCCGGCAGAAATCCAGCTCACCCTGATGGACGAGCTGATGCGTCTGGGCCGCCGTGCCACCCGCTGGTTCCTGCGTAGCCGCCGTAACGAGCAGGACGCCGGGCGCGACACCGCGCACTTCGGGCCGAAGATCGCGCAGTTGGGGCTCAAGCTGGACGAGCTGCTGGAAGGCCCGACCCGCGAACGCTGGATGGTGCGTTACCAGAGCTTTGTCGACGCCGGTGTGCCGGAGTTGCTGGCGCGCATGGTGGCCGGTACCAGCCACTTGTACACCCTGCTGCCGATCATCGAAGCCGCCGACGTCACCGGCCATGAGCCGGCGCAGGTGGCCAAGGCGTTCTTTGCCGTGGGCAGCGCGCTGGACCTGACCTGGTACCTGCAGGAAATCAGCAACCTGCCGGTGGAAAACAACTGGCAGGCCTTGGCCCGCGAAGCGTTCCGCGATGACATCGACCTGCAGCAACGGGCAATCACCATTTCGGTACTGCAGATGGCCGATGCACCGGAAGACATGGACGCCCGCGTGGCGCTGTGGGCCGAGCAGCACCGGGTGATGGTGGAGCGTTGGCGCGCCATGCTGGACGACCTGCGCAATGCCACGGGCACCGACTATGCGATGTACGCGGTGGCCAACCGCGAGCTGGTCGACCTGGCCATGAGCGGGCAGGCGGCGGTGGTGCCGTCCTGAGTCTTGCGGTGAGGTAAAACAAAGCCCCGGCAGTGATGCCGGGGCTTTTGCTTGTATGACTTGAGATTTTTGGGAGGCGCAAATCGAGCGCCGCCCGCGCGGCGCATCGCGAGCAAGCTCGCTCCTACATTTGTTTCTGGCCAATGAGTTCTGTGCCAAACGCGCGCGGCCCCTTGGCGTCCACCTCAATATCGTGATGAACAAAGAAGGCTGTCGCGCGCGCTGGCACAGGCGTTACTGGCCGGAAACAAATGTAGGAGCGAGCTTGCTCGCGATGCGCCGCGCGGGCGGCGCTCGATCTCAATGGAGACAAAAGGGGTGTGGCGAGCACCCTCCCTACTTGAACCGCCGCTCCACCCCTTTCTCCACCAGAATCTTCGCCGAAATCTCTTCCACCGAAAAATGCGTGGAATTGATATTGGGAATGTTCTCCCGACGGAACAGGTTCTCCACCTCGCGCACTTCGAACTCGCACTGGGCAAAGCTGGAATAGCGGCTGTTGGGCTTGCGCTCGTGGCGGATGGCGGTGAGGCGATCGGGGTCGATGGTCAGGCCGAACAGCTTGTTGTGGTGCTTTTTCAGCACCGCCGGCAGCTGCAGGCGCTCCATGTCGTCCTCGGTGAGCGGGTAGTTGGCGGCGCGGATGCCGAACTGCATGGCCATGTACAGGCAGGTAGGGGTCTTGCCGCAACGCGACACGCCCACCAGAATCAGGTCGGCCTTGTCGTAGTAGTGGGTACGCGCGCCGTCGTCGTTGTCCAGGGCGAAGTTCACCGCCTCGATGCGTTCCATGTAGTTGGAGTTACCGCCAATCGAGTGCGATTTACCCACGGAATACGACGAATGGGCGGTCAATTCCTGCTCGAGCGGGGATAAAAATGATGAAAAGATGTCGATCATGAAGCCATTCGACGTCGCCAGGATCTCACGGATGTCCTGATTGACGATGGTGTCGAAGATGATCGGGCGCACCCCGTCACGCTCGGCGGCGGCGTTGATTTGCTGGACCATGGTCCGTGCTTTGTCCGGCGAATCGATGTACGGGCGGGTAAATTTGTTGAACGGAATGCTCTCGAATTGCGCGAGCAAACTCTGGCCCAGGGTTTCGGCAGTGATACCGGTGCCGTCGGAGATGAAGAACGCGGTTCGTTTCATTTGCGATCTGGGCCTTAAGCTGATGACGTTTCTTGGATATGATAAGTTCGGTTTGCCGAATGCGGCTGTCGGCATTCTCACTTATTTTCCAGGTACAGGCCACAAACGCCCGGCCAAGTCACAGAAGACAGGCGGGCGCCTTTTTGAGCTTTTCCAACACAGTTAGTGGAGAGATCACCTTGGTAGAGTACGTAGTTTCCCTCGATAAGCTCGGCGTCCATGATGTGGAGCATGTGGGGGGCAAGAACGCATCCCTGGGCGAGATGATCAGCAACCTTGCGGGTGCTGGTGTATCGGTGCCGGGCGGCTTTGCCACTACGGCGCAGGCGTACCGCGATTTTCTCGAACAGAGTGGTCTCAACGACCGGATCCATGCCGCGCTCGACGCGCTGGACGTGGATGACATCAATGCCCTGACCAAGACCGGCGCGCAGATTCGCCAGTGGGTCATGGAAGCCGAGTTCCCTGCGCGTCTGGATTCGGAAATCCGAACCGCCTTCGCCGCTATGGCCGCTGGCAACGACAACATGGCGGTTGCCGTGCGCTCCTCGGCCACTGCCGAAGACCTGCCGGACGCCTCGTTCGCCGGCCAGCAGGAAACCTTCCTCAACATCCGTGGCGTCGACAACGTGATCCGCGCGGCCAAGGAAGTGTTCGCCTCGCTGTTCAACGACCGCGCCATCGCCTACCGCGTGCACCAGGGCTTCGACCACAAGTTGGTGGCCCTGTCGGCTGGCGTGCAGCGCATGGTCCGCTCCGAAACCGGCACTGCCGGCGTCATGTTCACCCTCGACACCGAATCGGGCTTCCGCGACGTGGTGTTCATCACCGGCGCCTACGGCCTGGGTGAAACCGTGGTGCAGGGTGCGGTCAACCCTGACGAATTCTACGTGCACAAGAACACCCTGCAGGCCGGCCGCCCGGCCATCCTGCGCCGCAACCTGGGCAGCAAGGCCATCAAGATGGTCTACGGCGAAGAAGCCAAGGCCGGCCGTTCGGTCAAGACCGTGGAAGTGGACCGCGCCGAGCGCGCACGCTTCTGCCTGAGCGATGCCGAGGTCAGCGAGCTGGCCAAACAGGCCATGATCATCGAGCAGCACTACCAGCGCCCGATGGACATCGAGTGGGCCAAGGACGGTGACGACGGCAAGCTGTACATTGTCCAGGCCCGCCCTGAGACCGTGAAGAGCCGTTCCAGCGCCAACGTCATGGAACGCTACCTGCTGAAAGAAAAAGGCACCGTGCTGGTCGAAGGCCGTGCCATCGGCCAGCGCATCGGCGCCGGCAAGGTGCGCGTGATCAACGACGTTTCGGAAATGGACAAGGTCCAGCCGGGCGACGTACTGGTTTCCGACATGACCGACCCGGACTGGGAACCGGTGATGAAGCGCGCCAGCGCCATCGTCACCAACCGCGGCGGCCGTACCTGCCACGCGGCGATCATCGCCCGTGAGCTGGGCATTCCGGCCGTGGTCGGTTGCGGCAACGCCACCCAGGTGCTCAAAGACGGCCAGGGCGTGACCGTGTCCTGCGCCGAAGGCGATACCGGCTTCATCTTCGAAGGCGAGCTGGGCTTTGACGTCAAGCAGAACTCCGTCGATGCCATGCCGGAGCTGCCGTTCAAGATCATGATGAACGTCGGCAACCCGGACCGCGCCTTCGACTTCGCCCAGCTGCCCAACGCCGGTGTCGGCCTGGCGCGCCTGGAGTTCATCATCAACCGCATGATCGGTGTGCACCCCAAGGCACTGCTGAACTATGCCGGCCTGCCTGCCGACCTGAAAGACAGCGTCGACAAGCGCATTGCCGGCTACAACGACCCGGTCGGCTTCTATGTCGAGAAACTGGTCGAAGGCATCAGTACCCTGGCGGCGGCCTTCTACCCGAAAAAGGTCATCGTGCGCCTGTCGGACTTCAAGTCCAACGAGTACGCCAACTTGATCGGCGGCAAGCTGTACGAGCCGGAAGAAGAAAACCCGATGCTGGGCTTCCGTGGCGCTTCGCGTTACATCAGCGAATCGTTCCGTGACTGCTTCGAGCTCGAGTGCCGTGCCCTCAAGCGTGTGCGCAACGAAATGGGCCTGACCAACGTCGAGATCATGGTGCCGTTCGTACGCACCCTGGGCGAAGCCAGCCAAGTGGTCGACCTGCTCGCCGAAAACGGCCTGGCCCGTGGCGACAACGGCCTGCGCGTGATCATGATGTGCGAACTGCCGTCCAACGCCATCCTGGCCGAAGAGTTCCTGGAGTACTTCGACGGCTTCTCGATCGGCTCCAACGACCTGACCCAGCTGACCCTGGGCCTGGACCGTGACTCGGGCATCATCGCCCACCTGTTCGACGAGCGTAACCCTGCTGTCAAGAAGCTGCTGGCCAATGCCATCGCCGCGTGCAACAAGGCCGGCAAGTACATCGGCATCTGCGGTCAGGGCCCATCGGACCACCCGGACCTGGCCAAGTGGCTGATGGAGCAGGGCATCGAAAGCGTGTCGCTGAACCCGGACTCGGTACTCGAAACCTGGTTCTTCCTGGCCGAAGGCCAAGGCGCGGCCTGATGCAGTAAAACGCGGGGGGACGTCTGGCGTACCCCCGCCTGGTTTTTTCCAGGGCGAGTTCCAGCAATGGATCCCGCCCTTTTTTGTGCACCAAGCAACCTATGCAAAGCAGCAGCACTCTATTCCCCGTGGCCCTGCTCAGTGCCGAGCGCCGCGGCGACCTCAGCGAAGACGTGTACCGGATCAAGGCTGGCAACGGCCCGGACCCCAGCGTCGAGCTGGCCATCACCCGCCTGGGGCTGGCCGACCATGGCCGTGCCCAGGGTGTGCCGGTCATTCTCCTGCACGGCAGTTTTTCCAACCGGCGTTTCTGGTATTCGCCCAAAGGTATTGGCTTGGGCGCGTACCTTGCCCGTGCCGGTTTCGATGTGTGGATCCCGGAAATGCGCGGTCACGGCCTGTCGCCACGCAACCATGCCTGGCAGCACAACAGCGTTGCCGCCTATGCCCGTGATGACCTGCCACTGATTGCCGCGTTCGTGCGCGAGCAGTCGGGCCAGGCGCCGCACTGGGTTGGCCATTCCTTGGGCGGCACCACCCTGGTGGCGGCGCTTGGGGGTGGTTTCCTGGGTGCCGAACAGGTGGCCAGCGTAGCGCTGTTCGGCACCCAGATCAGCCGTGTCTACTGGCCGTTGAAGGTGCCACCGCTGGTGTGGGGGGCGAAGCTGGTGCTCAAGCGCTGGGGGCAGATATCCGGGCCACGCTTCAAACGTGGGCCGGAAGACGAGCCGATTGGCCTGGCGTTGGAAAGCATGCGCTGGCATGGCCTGTTCGGGCGCTTTGGTGACAAGAAGCACGACTGGTGGGCGGGGCTGGCAGAGGTGGATGTGCCGCTGCTGGCGGTGGCCGGCGCGGGGGACTTCCAGGACCCGGTGTGGGCCTGCCGCAAGCTGTTCGAGCAGTTGGGGGGCGAGCGCAAGCAGTTCCTGCGGCTGGGGCGTGAGGAAGGTTTTGATGCCTTTGGGCATGTCGACATGCTGGTGAGCAAGGCTGCACAGGTGCAGGTGTGGCCGATGGTGGAGCGCTGGTTGCGTGACCCGTTGCTGCCGGTGCATGAGTCCACGGTGGCTCGGGAACCTTTGCCGGTCAGTTGATTTTGCAGTGCCTGTCATGGCCCTATCGCCGGCAAGCCAGCTCCCACAAGTACTCCACAGGCCTTGAGGGCAGTGGGGTACTTGTGGGAGCTGGCTTGCCGGCGATAGGGCCGGTACAGGATGAATACAAATGACTGCCTGGTCCCGGGTGACTGCGACAGCCTCCAAGGTGTAGCCTTGGCCGATACCCGCTTTCGTTGTGACTGACAGGAGCTTCCCATGCAGCATTACGTAACGCCCGACCTGTGTGACGCCTACCCCGACCTGGTACACGTGCTGGAACCCATGTTCAGCAATTTTGGCGGCCGCGATTCGTTCGGCGGCCAGATCGTCACCATCAAGTGCTTCGAGGACAACTCGCTGGTCAAGGAGCAGGTCGAACTCGACGGCAAGGGCAAGGTCCTGGTGGTCGATGGTGGTGGTTCGCTGCGCCGTGCGCTGCTGGGCGATATGCTTGCGGAAAAAGCCGCCAAAAACGGTTGGGAAGGCCTGGTGATCTATGGCTGCGTGCGTGACGTCGATGTGCTGATCCAGACCGACGTCGGCGTGCAGGCCCTGGCCAGCCACCCGATGAAAACCGACAAGCGTGGTATCGGTGACCTCAATGTGGTGGTGACCTTCGCCGGCGTTACCTTCCGCCCGGGCGAGTACGTGTATGCCGACAACAATGGCGTACTGGTTTCGCCAAGCCCGCTGAAAATGCCGGAGTGATGCGCCCCACGCGCTGATGGAGCTTTGATGTTCGAGGAAGACAACGCGCAGTGGGGGCTGGTGCATGCCCTGGTGCTCGATGGTAAAGGTGGCGCGCGCTCGATTGCCCGTACCGAACTGGACAGCTTGCAACTGCAACCGGAGCAGAGCCTGTGGCTGCACTGGGACCGCAGCCATCCGCAAACCCGTACCTGGCTGCTGCATGACAGTGGCCTGAGCGAGTTCGCCTGCGAGCTGCTGCTGGAAGAAAACACCCGGCCGCGCCTGCTGCCCATGGCAGACGAACAGCTACTGCTGTTCCTGCGCGGGGTCAACCTCAACCCGGGTGCCGAGCCCGAAGACATGGTTTCGGTACGTATTTTCGCCGAGGCACAGCGGGTCATCTCGTTGCGCCTCAGGCCGTTGCGTGCCAGTGACGAAGTTCTCCAGCAACTGGAGCAGGGCAGGGGGCCGAAATCGGCCTCCGAACTGTTGCTGTTGATGGGCGAACTGCTGACGGAAAAGGTTCAGGGCCTGGTGAGTGATCTGGCCGAACTGGTCGACCTGGAAGAAGAAAAGGTCGAAACCGACGAGCGGTACACCCCTGAGCATGGCAGCCTGCAGCAGATCCGCCGTCGTGCCGCCGGCCTGCGCCGCTTTCTTGCCCCGCAACGGGAAATCTACGCCCAGTTGTCGCGCAGCAAATGGAGCTGGTTCGCCAATGCCGACGCCGATTACTGGAACGAGCTCAATAACAGCCTGATCCGCTACCTCGAAGAACTGGAGCTGACCCGCGAGCGCGCTGCGCTGGTGCTGGAAAGCGAAGACCGGCGGCGCAGTGAGCGGATGAACCGCACCATGTACCGCTTTGGCATCATCACCTGCATCTTTCTGCCCATGAGCTTCATCACCGGGCTGCTGGGCATCAATGTCGGCGGTATTCCGGGGGCGGATAACCCGTTGGGCTTTCTGTTCGCCTGCATCGTCGTGCTGGGGCTGGCGGTGGGGCAGTGGTGGCTGTTCCGGCGGTTGCGATGGGTTTAGGTGTGCATTTTGAAACATTCGTACCAATGGGATGTGTGACCCATTGCCCGGCCATCTCGTCTCTTGCTGACACTGCGCGAGGTGCCCATGCACGATCCGTTTGAAGAATCCCTGCGCGACCTGCTCAAGGCGTCACCCTCCGGCAATGACCGGGACGACCGGGACGACGCCGCTTGCCTGGGTCGCGTACTGAAAACCGCCAACCGCCAGGTTGGCGCGGGTGATCTGTTCAGCCTGCTTGGCCGCTGGAGCCAGGCGCTGCTCATCGCCGTCAATAATGGCTCGGCGCATGTCGCGCCGGTGCGTCGACACTCTTCCCGCAACGCTGCCACCGGCAGCAAAGCAGATAAGGCCGATTGAATATGGAACTCGATCTCTGGACCCAGAGCCTGGTCACCGCAATGACTGCCCTTTGGACCAAGGTAGCGAACTTCATCCCCAACCTGTTCGGCGCGCTGGTCGTGGTGCTGCTCGGTTTTGTGGTGGCCAAGCTGCTCGACACGCTGTTGTCCAAGCTGTTGGCCAAGTTTGGCCTGGACCGCCTGATGGCCGGCACCGGCCTCACCAAGATGCTTGGCCGAGTCGGCATTCAGGTGCCGATCTCGACCCTGATCGGCAAGATCGTCTACTGGTTCGTGCTGCTCGTCTTCCTGGTCTCGGCCGCCGAGTCGCTGGGCCTGGAGCGGGTGTCGGCCACCCTCGACATGCTCGCCCTGTACCTGCCCAAGGTGTTCGGCGCGGCCTTGGTGCTGCTGGCCGGCGTGCTGCTGGCACAGGTGGCCAATGGCCTGGTGCGCGGCGCTGCCGAAGGCATCGGCCTGGAATACTCGGCAGGGCTTGGGCGTATTACCCAGGGCCTGGTGATCATCATCAGCATCTCGGTGGCCATCAGCCAGCTGGAGGTGAAAACCGACCTGCTGAACCACGTTATCGTCATCGGGCTGATTACCGTTGGTCTGGCCGTTGCCTTGGCCATGGGCCTTGGCAGCCGCGAAATCGCCGGGCAGATCCTGGCCGGCATTTACGTGCGCGAGCTGTATCAGGTCGGCCAGCAGGTGCGGATTGGAGAGGTTGAAGGGCACATCGAGGAAATCGGCACGGTCAAGACAACGCTGCTGACCGATGATGGCGAACTGGTGTCGCTGTCCAACCGCGAGTTGCTCGAGCAGCGTGTCAATAGCCGCTAACCGCACAAAAGCTGTTAATGTATGCCGCCGCGAAATTCGACCCACGGGGTCGCGCGGCGACATTGACCTGACTGTCGGCCAGATCCGTTTTGAATAAAGTTCATTCGCCGCCCATGCGTTATGACCCCCGCGAGCTCACCGACGAAGAGTTGGTGGCGCGTTCGCATGAGGAGCTGTACCACGTTACCCGCGCCTATGAAGAGCTCATGCGGCGCTACCAACGGACCCTGTTCAACGTCTGTGCGCGTTATCTGGGGAACGACCGGGACGCGGACGATGTCTGTCAGGAAGTGATGCTGAAAGTGCTGTACGGCCTGAAGAACTTCGAAGGTAAATCCAAGTTCAAGACCTGGCTCTACAGCATCACCTACAACGAGTGCATTACCCAGTACCGCAAGGAGCGCCGTAAACGCCGGTTGATGGATGCCTTGAGTCTGGACCCTGTCGAAGAGGCGTCCGAAGACAAGGCCCCGAAGCCGGAAGAAAAAGGCGGGCTGGACAAATGGCTGGTGCATGTGAACCCGATTGACCGGGAAATTCTGGTGCTTCGTTTTGTCGCAGAACTGGAATTTCAGGAAATTGCCGACATCATGCACATGGGCCTGAGCGCGACGAAAATGCGCTACAAGCGCGCGCTAGACAAGCTTCGGGAGAAATTTGCCGGCCTCGATGAAACTTAGTGGCGTGCAAATATCTCTAACGAATCGGCGAGTTCTGCTAGACTTGCCGTCGAGTTGTCCCCCGTGTTTGTGGTGGGACTGCTTAACTATCACCAGATGGGGATTTAACGGATGAAATTGAAAAACACCTTGGGCTTGGCCATTGGTTCGCTCGTAGCCGCCACTTCGATTGGCGCTATGGCACAAGGTCAAGGCGCCGTCGAGACCGAAGTTTTCTACAAGAAAGAATTCTTCGACAGCCAGCGCGACTTCAAGAACGACGGCAACCTGTTCGGCGGCTCGATCGGTTACTTCCTGACCGACGACGTTGAACTGCGTCTGGGCTACGACGAAGTACACAACGCTCGTGGCGAAGACGGCAAGAACATCAAGGGCTCGAACACCGCCCTGGACGCCGTTTACCACTTCAACAACCCGTACGACGCTATCCGTCCGTACGTTTCCGCTGGTTTCTCGCACCAGTCGCTGGGCCAGACCGGCCGTGGCGGTCGTGACCACTCCACCTTCGCCAACGTTGGCGCTGGCGCCAAGTGGTACATCACCGACATGTTCTACGCCCGTGCCGGCGTAGAAGCTCAGTACAACATCGACCAGGGCGACACCGAGTGGGCTCCAAGCGTTGGTGTTGGCCTGAACTTCGGCGGTAGCCCGAAGCAAGCCGCAGCCGCTCCGGCTCCAGTTGCTGAAGTCTGCTCCGACTCCGACAACGACGGCGTTTGCGACAACGTCGACAAGTGCCCAGACACCCCGGCCAACGTTACCGTTGACGCCGACGGCTGCCCGGCTGTTGCCGAAGTCGTTCGTGTTGAGCTGGACGTGAAGTTCGACTTCGACAAGTCGGTCGTCAAGCCAAACAGCTACGGCGACATCAAAAACCTGGCTGACTTCATGAAGCAGTACCCACAAACCACCACCGTGGTTGAAGGTCACACTGACTCCGTGGGTCCAGACGCTTACAACCAGAAGCTGTCCGAGCGTCGTGCCAACGCTGTCAAGCAAGTGCTGACCCAGCAGTACGGCGTAGAATCCAGCCGTGTTGACTCGGTAGGCTACGGCGAAACCCGTCCGGTTGCTGACAACGCCACCGAAGAAGGCCGTGCTATCAACCGTCGCGTTGAAGCTCAGGTAGAAGCTCAGTCCAAGTAATTGGCCTGATGTTTCATGAAAAACCCGGCCTCGGCCGGGTTTTTCTTTGCTCGGATTTTACCCGGCGACTGCCAACAGTCTCTGAACCTGTCGTTCGTCAACCACCTCGCCAATCACCAGAATCGCTGGGCTACGCAAACCAAATCCCTGCGCATCTTCGACCATCCCCCGCACATCGCTCCTGCACTCTCGCTGCTGCGGCAATGAGGCATTTTCGATCATCGCCACTGGCATTCCGGGTGCCATGCCACCCTCCAGCAACCCCTGGCGAATCTGCTCCAGTCGCGCGACCCCCATGTACACCACCAACGTCGTTCCACCCTGGGCCAATGCCTCCCAGTTCAGCTCGCTGTCGTCCTGAGTATGCGCCGTCACCAGCGTCACCCCTCGGCTCACCCCGCGTGAGGTCAGCGAAATCCCGCATTGCGTGGCGCCTGCCAGACCGGCCGTGATGCCGTTGACCAACTCCACCTCAATACCATGCCCCTGCAGCCACAGTGCCTCTTCGCCGCCACGGCCGAAAATGCACGGGTCGCCACCCTTGAGCCGCACCACGCAACGCCCTTGCCGAGCATGGCGCAACATCAGGCGCTGGATGAACGCCTGTGGCGTGGAGCGGCAGCCGCCGCGCTTGCCCACGGCAATCACCCGGGCCTGCGGGCAATGCTCCAGCACCGCCGGGTTGACCAGGTCGTCGATCATTACCACTGCCGCTTGCTGCAAGGCACGCACGGCCTTGAGGGTGAGCAGTTCAGGGTCGCCAGGGCCGGCGCCTACCAGCCAGACTTTTGCATTCATCGGGTATTCCTCGTTGGCAGGGTGCGCTCAGCCTTTGAGCAGGCCAAGCAGCAGGATCAGGTTGAGTAGCAACGACAGCAGGGCCAGGGTGCGCCATACCTTCAATGGCTCGCGTTCCAGCAAGGGGCGTGGCCTGTCAGGCAGCTCTTGACGGTCGCCACGCTCAAGCAGCAACAACCAGTGTTCGGCCGTTTCGAAGCGCTGCGTCGGGTCGGCCGCCACCGCCTGCTGCAGGTTGTGCTGCAGCCATTCCGGCAAGTCGGGGCGGTAGCGTGCAGCGTTGACTGGCTGACCGAAGCGCGGGCGCTGAAAGGCTTCCACCTCGCCATACGGGTAGTGCCCGGTCAGCAGGTGATACAGCGTCACGCCCACGGCATATAAGTCCTGGCGCGGGCTGGGTGGTTGGCCGTCGAACGCTTCCGGGGCGATGTACGAGGGCGTGCCGGGCACATCGTGCGGCGAGTCTTCGGAAAGGCCGGGGCAATAGGCCAGGCCGAAATCCAGCAGGCGCAGTTGGCCGTCGCTGCCCAGGTGCAGGTTGTCTGGCTTGATGTCGCGGTGCAGCAGGTTGCGCCGGTGCAGCACACCGACCGCCTGCAGCAGTTGCCGGGCCATTTCGAGCCACTGCGGCAGGGGCAGCGGACCATGCTCGGCCAGCAGCGTCGCAAGGTTTTGACCGGAGTATTCGCGCATGACGTAGTACAAGTGTTGCCGTTGGCTGGCCGCATGCAGCTCGGGGAAGTGCCGGCCCGCAACGCGTCGCAGAAACCACTCTTCGAGCAACAGCGCCTGTGCAGCACCGGATGCTTGCTCGCGTTCGGCAGGTAAGGTCTTGAGCAGCCAAGGCTGGCCCTGGCTGTCGCGCACCCGGTACAGCAGCGACTGGCGGCTTTGTGAAAGCAGGCAGTCGGCCCGCCAGTCATCGATCAGTTGCCCCTCGCGCAGCGCGCCGGGCACCGGCCACTGCTGCAATTGCGCCAGGGTATCGCCCAGGTTGGCGGTGCCCAGCTGTTCGACGTGCACCAGCAAGGCACTGGCATTGTCCTGGCTGCCATTGAGGTGCGCGCTGGCAACCAGCGTGTCGACGGCCTGTTGCAAGTCGGTCTGATCGCGTAGCACGGCCTGGATGTGTTGGTCGCCCAGGCTGGCCCAGACCCCGTCGCTGAGCAGCAGGAAGCATTCACCCGGTTGCAGTTCGCCTTCGAGGTAATCCACCAGCAGGTGTTGGTCCAGGCCCAGCGCGCGTTTCAGCACATGCTGCATGCCCGGTTGATCCCATACATGGTCTTCGCTCAGGCATTGCAAGTGCCCGGCGTGCCAGCGATACACGCGACAGTCACCGACATGGGCCAGCGTGAAGCGCCGGCCCCGTAGCACCAGTGCGCTAAGGGTGGTCAATAACGGCTGGCCGCTGCCCTGGGCGCGCAACCAGCGGTTCTGAGCCAGCAACAGGCGGTCCAGGGCCTGGGCCACGCTCCAGGTGGCGGGGGTGGCGTAGTAGTCCAGGGCCAGTGCCTGCAAGCTGGCCCGTGCGGCCAGGCCACCATCGGCGCATTGGCTGACGCCGTCGGCGAGGGCGAACAGGTAGCCCTTGCTGGCGGCCAGCTCCGGCGCCGGGGTGACCAGGCGCAGGGCATCCTGGTTTTCCTCGCGCGGCCCGGTAGCGCTGGCCTGGGCGAACTTCAGTTGCAGGCTCATGGGTGTCCCTCAGACCCGTGCAGCGGTCACGGCTGCCGAGCCCCAGGTGGTGCGCCAGCGTTGTTTCACGCCATGCAGGCCGAACCAGGCCAGCAGGCCCAGGCTGGCGAACAGCCACAACCCCAACTGGTAGTCACCGGTGTGCTGCTTAATGGTGCCAAGCCCGGCCGCCAGCAGGAAACCACCGATACCGCCGGCCATGCCGATCAGCCCGGTCATCACGCCGATCTCCAGGCGGAAGCGCTGTGGCACCAACTGGAAAACCGCACCATTACCGGCGCCCAGGCCAAGCATGGCGCTTACGAACAGCGCCAGTGCGGCGGCTGCGGACGGCAGGTTGAAACCGACTGCCGCAATGCAGATGGCTGCCACGCTGTACATGCCCAACAGGGTGCGGATACCGCCGAAGCGGTCGGCCAGGGCACCGCCGAGCGGGCGCATCAGGCTGCCGGCGAATACGCAGGCGGCGGTGTAGTAGCCGGCGGTGACCGGGCTCAGGCCGTACTGGTCGCTGAAGTAGCCGGGCAGGGCGCTGGCCAGGCCGATGAAGCCGCCAAAGGTGACGCTGTAGAAGAACATGAACCACCAGCTGTCACGGTCGCCGAGGGCCTTGAGGTAGTCGGCCATGGCTTTCGGTTTTGGGCGCTGCGGGGCATTGCGCGCCAGCAGGGCGAACACCACCAGCGCCAGCGACAATGGAATCAGCGCGAAGCCGAACACATTGTTCCAGCCAAAGCCGGCAGCCAGCGCCGGGGCCAGCAGGGCGGCGAACACCGTGCCGGAGTTGCCGGCACCGGCGATGCCCATGGCCTTGCCCTGATGCTGCGGCGGGTACCACTGTGAAGCCAGCGGCAACGACACGGCAAACGACGCACCGGCAAAGCCGAGGAACACGCCCAGCAGCAGGGCCTGTTCGTAGCTGTGCACACCCAGGTACCAGGCGCATGCCAAGGCGACGATGACGACCACCTGGCCGATCAGCCCGGCTGTTTTGGGTGACAGGCGGTCAACCAGCACGCCCATGGCGAAGCGCAGGATCGCCCCGGCCAGGATCGGCGTGGCCACCATCAGGCCCCGTTGTTGTGCGCTCAGTTGCAAGTCGGCGGCAATCTGCACCGCCAGCGGGCCCAGCAGGTACCAGACCATGAAGCTGAGGTCGAAGTACAGGAACGCGGCGAACAGCGTGGGCACATGCCCGGATTTCCAGAAGCTGGTACTCATCGAACACCTCACTCGGCAATGCAACGGAACGAAAAAGACGCCGCCACCCGCTCCACGGTCGTGGAGGGGAGAGCGACGTCTTTGTCGGGATTTAAGTGGGGCAACCGCCGTTGGCTACCGGTGTAAATACATCAGCAAGAGCCGGGCCAACATTCAAAATGTGGCGCGCTCCTACAGAGACCGCGTGTGCAGTCAGCCCAGCATTTCGTGCATGGCAATGATCTGCTCGGCCACCTGGATCAGCTTCTGCTGTCGGCTCATGGCCTGGCGGCGCATCAGGGTGTAGGCCTGTTCTTCGTTGCAGTCTTTCATCTTCATCAGCAAACCCTTGGCCTGCTCGATGCGCTTGCGTTCGGCCAGCTGCTGGTCGCGTGCCAGCAGCTGCGCCTTCAGCGCCTGGTCACTTTCAAAGCGGGCCATGGCCACATCCAGAATCGGCTGCAGCCGGGCAGCATGGATGCCTTCGACGATGTAGGCACTAACGCCTGCCTGGATCGCCTGGCGCATCACACCAGGGTCGTGCTCGTCGGTGAATAGCACGATGGGGCGCGGCTGGTCGCGGCTGACCAGCACCACCTGTTCCATCACGTCGCGGTCCGGTGAGTCGGTATCGATCAGTACCACATCCGGGCGCACCGTTTCGACGCAGGCGGGCAGGTCGATGGTCAGGCCTGGGGCTTCGGTAACCTCGAAGCCGGCCTCGATCAACGCCGCCTTGAGGCGGCCGAGTTTGTTCTGGGTGTCGTCGATCAGCAGAATGCGCAACATGGTTGTCCCCCCTCACGCGCCGACGCGGGCATCGGGCAGGTCGCCCAGGGCATGCAGGCTGAAGCTGCGGGCATAGCCATAAGGGTCGCTGCCGTCCCAGCGGGTGCCATCGATCAGCAGGCTGTTGCGCATCGGCTGTTCGGGGCACGCGACGCCCAGGCTTTGCGCCGCCTCGCTGTACAGCGCCAACTGCTGAACCTGCCGAGCCACACCCAGATAGTCGGGGTCTTCGCGCAACAGGCCCCAGCGGCGGAACTGGGTCATGAACCACATGCCGTCGGACAGGTACGGCAGGTTGGCCCGGCCCTGGTCGAACAGGCGCAGGGCGTGCGGGTCTTGCCAGTGGTTGCCCAGGCCATCCTGATAATGGCCGAGCAGACGGGGCTCGATGCTGTCCAGCGGGGTGTCCAGGTAGGCGTTGCCGCTAAGCAGTTGCGCAGTGCTGCGACGGTTTTCGGGGCTTTGCTCGATAAACCGGCTGGCGGCGAGGATCGCCTTGATGAGCGCGCGGGCGCTGTTGGGGTAGTGTTCGGCGAAGGCGCGAGCACACGCCAGCACCTTTTCCGGATGGTCTGGCCATATCGACTGGCTGGTGGCCAGCGTAAAGCCCTGGCCCTTGGCCACAGCATCGGCGGCCCAAGGCTCGCCCACGCAGAAACCGTCGATGCGCCCTGCCTGGATATGCGCGGCCATCTGGGCTGGCGGCACCACGACGCTGTCCACATCGCGCAGCGGGTGGATGCCCTGGCTGGCCAGCCAGTAATACAGCCACATGGCGTGGGTGCCGGTGGGGAAGGTCTGGGCGAAGGTCAGGCGTGCGCCATGCTGGTGCACCAGGCGCGCCAATGCTTCAGGGTTGGTCACGCCTTTGCGCTGCAGGGCCGGGGAGAGGTTGATGGCCTGGGCGTTCTGGTTCAGGCCCATGAGCACCGCCATGTCGCTGGCCGGTACGCCACCGATGCCCAGGTGCACGGCATACACCAGGCCATACAGGCAGTGCGCGGCATCCAGCTCGCCGCTGACCAGCTTGTCGCGCAACCCGGCCCAGGAGCCTTGGCGCTTGAGGTTGAGGGTAAGGCCGTATTGCTGGGCGAAGCCCTGGGTGGCGGCGACCACCACCGAGGCGCAGTCGGTCAGGGCCATATAGCCGATGTTCAGGCTGGGCTTTTCCGGCGCGTCACTGCCATTGACCCAGGCCAGGGGCGTTGCTCGGGGTACGGTGTTCACAAGGTTCCTCGCCTGTACTGATAAGGCTGTGGGCCAAACCGGTGCAACCGATGTGCCAAGGGTGGCCGGGGCGCGCAGCGGCCCCACGATTTGCTGTCCTGCCAGCCCCAGGCTGGCTATAATCGCCCCCTCACTCACCCCGAGCCTTGCCCGCCCATGTATACCCTGGCCCGCCAGCTGCTGTTCAAGCTTTCCCCGGAAACCTCCCACGACCTGTCCCTGGACCTGATCGGTGCCGGTGGCCGTCTTGGCCTCAATGGCATGCTGTGCAAGCAGCCGGCGGCATTGCCGGTTTCGGTCATGGGCTTGAACTTCGCCAACCCGGTGGGCCTGGCCGCAGGCCTGGACAAGAACGGCGCGGCCATCGACGGCTTTGCCCAGCTGGGCTTCGGCTTTGTCGAAATCGGCACCGTCACCCCGCGTCCGCAACCGGGCAACCCCAAGCCGCGGTTGTTCCGCCTGCCGGAAGCGACGGCGATCATCAACCGCATGGGCTTCAACAACCTGGGCGTCGACCACCTGCTCGGCCGCGTGCAGGCGTCGCGTTACAACGGCGTGCTGGGCATCAACATCGGCAAGAACTTCGACACCCCGGTCGAGCGCGCCGTGGATGACTACCTGATCTGCCTGGACAAGGTGTACACCGCCGCCAGCTACATCACCGTCAACGTCAGCTCGCCGAATACCCCGGGCCTGCGCAGCCTGCAGTTCGGCGATTCGCTCAAGCAGTTGCTCGATGCCCTGGCCGAACGCCGCGAGCAACTGGCGGCTACCCATGGCAAGCGTGTACCGCTGGCCATCAAGATCGCCCCGGACATGAGTGACGAAGAAACGGCGCTGGTGGCTGCCGCGCTGATGGAGTCGGGCATGGATGCGGTGATCGCCACCAACACCACGCTGGGCCGTGAAGGTGTCGAGGGGCTGCCGTATGGCGGCGAGGCGGGTGGCCTGTCGGGCGCGCCGGTGCTGGAAAAGAGCACCCACATTGTCAAGGTGCTGGCAGGCGAGCTGGGCGGCAAGTTGCCGATCATTGCCGCGGGTGGCATTACCGAAGGCCGTCACGCTGCCGAGAAGATCGCTGCCGGTGCGAGCCTGGTACAGATCTACTCAGGCTTCATCTACAAGGGGCCAGCGTTGATTCGTGAAGCGGTCGATGCCATTGCGGCACTACCGCGCGGGTAAACGGCAGGCATAAAAAAGGGCCCCGTCAAGGGGCCCCTGGGCCGCAGCCCGCCGCCCGGATAGGGCGCGCATGGTGACTCGAATTCAGTGTCCTCGTTCAGCCAACGGCGTGATTTTCGTTGAGTCTATGGATGCCAGCGGTGCCAGTCATTCCGTCCCAGTTATCACCGCGACCTTCGCGCCAGCCGTTGATCCAGGCTTGGCGAACAGAAGGAAGATTGAAGGGGCAAAGTTCGCGGGATTTGCCGGTGACCCCGTATTGGTAGCCACGTGAATATGCTCTTTCCAACGGATCACGCTTAAGTCTTCTCATAGGGTGTTGCCCTCACTTGTTGACTGTAATGTCCCGTCGGCCTCTCCGAGGCCGGGCAGAGTCTTTCTGCCGGTTTGCGCCCGCTGCCGGCGTGGCGGGCTGAAGGTGCCGCCTCGTTGCGAAGCGGCCTGAGACCAGTTCTATCGAATGCGAGTCACGGTGTGAATGATCGATTTGTCATAAGCACGTAACCTTTCCTAGGGTGAGGGGATAAGTAAATAAATGCGACTCAACCTTGTTTGGCGTTGAGCCCGCTGTGATCGGGGTTTGCTGAACATTGACGTCATTTCGCCAGCGTTGCTTGCGGATGACAGAAATAATTTGAAATGCGACGAAGGGTCACATCGCCCCGGTTATCGCCAGAATTTTTCATACTGCCTGATGATCTAAGCTGTCTTGGCCACCGGGCCGAGTGCAGATCGGTCAGGTGGCCTGGCCTTTCGCTGCACGTTCATGTGCCAGGAAGGGCCACCCGCACGCCTGCTGGAAAGGCCTGCGGGCAAACATCGCGGGGTGATGCGTTGCCTCGTCAGTCAATAGCCCAAGGCTCTGGAATACTCATGTCGGACCGTTTCGAACTCTACCTCACCTGCCCCAAAGGCCTTGAAGGCCTGCTTGCCGAAGAGGCCAAAGGCCTTGGCCTGGACGAAGTGCGTGAGCACACATCGGCCATTCGCGGCGCCGCCGACATGGAAACCGCCTACCGCCTGTGTGTCTGGTCACGCCTGGCCAACCGGGTGTTGCTGGTGCTCAAGCGCTTCTCCATGAAGAACGCCGACGACCTCTACGATGGCGTGCACGCGGTCGACTGGGCCGACCACCTGGCAGCCGATGGCACCCTGGCGGTGGAGTTCAGTGGCCATGGTTCGGGCATCGACAACACCCACTTCGGTGCGCTGAAGGTCAAGGACGCGATCGTCGACAAGTTGCGCAACCGTGAAGGCCTGCGCCCGTCGGTGGAAAAAATCGACCCTGACGTGCGTGTGCACCTGCGCCTGGACCGTGGCGAGGCCATTCTCTCCCTCGACCTGTCCGGCCACAGCCTGCACCAGCGTGGCTACCGCCTGCAGCAAGGCGCTGCGCCGCTGAAGGAAAACCTGGCGGCTGCAGTGTTGATCCGTTCTGGCTGGCCGCGCATTGCCGCCGAGGGTGGCGCGTTGGCCGACCCGATGTGCGGTGTGGGTACCTTCCTGGTCGAGGCCGCGATGATCGCCGCCGACATCGCGCCCAACCTCAAGCGTGAGCGCTGGGGCTTCAGTGCCTGGTTGGGCCATGTGCCGGCGCTGTGGCGCAAGGTGCATGACGAAGCGCAGGCGCGTGCACAGGCGGGCCTGGCCAAGCCGCCGCTGTGGATCCGTGGCTACGAGGCCGACCCGCGGCTGATCCAGCCGGGCCGCAACAACGTCGAGCGTGCCGGCCTGGGCGACTGGGTGAAAATCTACCAGGGCGAAGTCAGCACCTTCGAGCCGCGCCCGGACCAGAACCAGAAAGGCCTGGTCATCAGCAACCCGCCCTACGGCGAGCGTCTGGGTGATGAAGCCAGCCTGCTGTACCTCTACCAGAACCTCGGCGAGCGCCTGCGCCAGGCCTGCATGGGCTGGGAGGCAGCGGTGTTCACCGGCGCGCCGCAGCTGGGCAAGCGCATGGGCATTCGCAGCCACAAACAGTACGCGTTCTGGAACGGCGCCTTGCCGTGCAAGCTGCTGCTGTTCAAGGTGCAGCCTGACCAGTTCGTTACCGGCGAGCGTCGCGAAGCACAACCTGAGGGGGTGGAAACCCGCCAGCAACCCGCCGTTGCCAGCGAACCGGCGCGCCTTTCGGAAGGCGCGCAGATGTTTGCCAACCGGTTGCAGAAAAACCTCAAGCAACTGGGCAAGTGGGCCCGCCGCGAACAGGTCGACTGCTACCGCCTGTACGATGCCGACATGCCCGAGTACGCGTTGGCTGTTGACCTGTACCATGACTGGGTGCATGTGCAGGAGTATGCCGCGCCACGCTCGATCGACCCGGAAAAGGCTCAGGCGCGACTGCTCGATGCGTTGGCAGCCATCCCGCAGGCGCTGGGCATTTCGCCGCAGCGCGTAGTGCTCAAGCGCCGCGAGCGCCAGAGCGGCACCCGCCAGTACGAGCGCCAGGCGACCGAGGGCCGTTTCCAGGAGGTGAACGAAGGTGGCGTCAAGCTGCTGGTCAACCTCACCGACTACCTCGACACCGGGCTGTTCCTCGACCATCGCCCGATGCGCATGCGCATCCAGCGCGAGGCGGCCGACAAGCGCTTCCTCAACCTGTTCTGCTACACCGCCACCGCCACCGTGCATGCGGCCAAGGGCGGTGCGCGCAGCACCACCAGCGTCGACCTGTCGAAAACCTACCTGGACTGGGCGCGGCGCAACCTGGCGCTTAATGGCTTCTCTGAGCGCAACCGCCTGGAGCAGGGTGATGTGATGGCGTGGCTGGAGGGTAACCGCGACAGCTACGACCTGATTTTCATCGACCCGCCCACCTTCTCCAACTCCAAGCGCATGGAAGGCGTGTTCGACGTGCAGCGTGATCACGTTCAACTGCTGGACCTGGCCATGGCCCGTCTGGCGCCGGGCGGTGTGTTGTACTTCTCCAACAACTTCCGCAAGTTCCAGCTGGACGAGCACCTGATGGCGCGTTATGCGGTGGAGGAAATCACCGCCCAGACCCTGGACCCGGACTTCGCCCGTAACAACCGGATTCACCGGGCCTGGCGCCTGCAGCTGCGCTGAACCGACGAGGTACATTGCGCGGCTAATGGCCAATAGCTATAAATGTGGGCAGGGCAAGATAATCCGCAGGACGCTGACGTGACGAGATGGGTGTATGTCAAAGTGTGGCGTGCGTGCGCGGTTATCTGGCCTGTGCACAGAGACGGTGTCCGCGTGGGCGGTGGCGCTGGTGGCCTTGGTGGCGGGCGGTCTGTTGACGGCCGCCTTGGCGCTGGCCGCACAGGCGTTTTACAAGCAGCAGTTGCGCCAGCGCTTCGAATTGCTGGCCAGCGAACGCTACAGCCGTATTGCCGAGCGCTTTGATGAACAACAGCAGCGCCTGGATGGCCTGCGGCGGTTCTTCAGCTTTTCCAACGAAGTGACACCACGCGAATTTGACGGTTACGCCCGGCCGTTGCTGCAGCGTACCTTGGCCTACGCCTGGGCGCCGCGTGTCGAAGCCGCGCAGCGCGCCGCGTTCGAGCAGCATGCCCGCGAGCATTCCGGCCCGGACTATGTGATCCGTGACCAGGATGCGCAAGGCCAGTGGCACCCCGCACCGTTGCGCGACCATTACTTCCCTGTGTTGTATACCCAATCCGGTGAAATGCCCGGGCTGCCTTATGGGCTGGATCTTGCCGGCCAGGGTGAGCCCCAGGCTGCCCTGGCGCGGGCGCTCGGGCCTGGCAGCATGGCGGTGTCCGAGCCCTTGGCCATGTACGATATTCCTTCGTATGCGCGCGGCCTGGTGCTGGTAGCCCCCGTGTTTTCCGATGCCAACCCGCATGGCGCTGCAGTGGGCTATGTGGTGGCGTTGTTGAGCATGCGCGAGATGGTCAGCGATGGGCGCCCTGTGGCAGCGGATGACAACCTGGTGGTGCGTATCGTCGACCCGTCCGGGTTGCAAGGGCCGCAAGTGTTGTACGACTCGCAGAACCAGGTTGCCCCGTTGTCGCTGAGCAGCAACCAGCTGCTGCACCTGGCAGACCACCACTTCCAGCTGAGCATCCTGCCGAGCCAGGCCTTCGTGCGGGCCAACCGCTCATCGGCGGTACTGGCGGTCGGCCTGCTGGGCGGGTTGTTGAGCCTGCTGCTCAGTGCCTTGCTCTACAGCCTGTTCAGCCAGCGCCAGCGTGCCCTGGCCCTGGTCGAGCAGCGTACTGCCGAGTTGCGGGTCAGCGAGCAGTCCTTGCGCGGCACCCATAATCAGTTGCGCAGCGTATTGGAGGCTGCGACCCAGGTGGCCATTATTGCCACCAACCTCAAGGGCGAAGTCAGCACGTTCAACACGGGGGCCGAGCGTATGCTGGGTTACTCGGCCAGCCAGGCCATCGGCCAGTTGCGCCTGGAGGACCTGGTGCTGCCGGACGAGTTGAGCCTGCGTGCGCATGCGCTCAGCCAGCGTTTTGGCCGGCACATCGCCGGTGGCCAGGCGCTGTTTGCAGAAACAGTTTACGAACGAGGCGCCGAGCCGGGTGAGTGGACCTTGCTACGCGCCGATGGCAGCCAGTTGGTGGCCAACATGCTGGTCACGGCCATGCTTGACGAACAGGGCCTGTGGGTTGGCTACCTGGCCATCTGCATCGATGTCACCGAGCGGCGTCGGGTACACGAGGCACTGGCGGCGCGCGACCGGCTGCTGGAAAAGCTCAGTGCCGAGGTGCCGGGCGGTATTTATCAGTATCGCCTGGATGCCGATGGGCATTCGTGCTTCCCCTACGCCAGCAAAGGCCTTTACGACATCTACGAAGTGGACCTGCAGCAGTTGCGCGAAGATGCCTCGGTGGTGTTCGAGCGTATCCACCCCGATGACCTGGAGCGCGTGCGCCGTTCGGTCCGTTACTCGGCCGAGCACCAGGCACCCTGGCGCGAGGAATACCGGGTGTGCCTGCCACGCGCCGGCCTGCGCTGGGTGCGTGGTGAAGCGACGCCGGAGGTGGGTGAGCAGGGCTGTACCTTGTGGCATGGCTACCTGACGGACATCTCGGACCTCAAGGGTGTGGAGGAAGAGTTGCGGGCGCTGTCGGTGACCGATTCACTGACCGGGATTCATAACCGCCGCTACTTCCAGGAACGGCTCAAGATCGAACTGGAGCGGGCTCAGCGTGATGGCTTGGCGCTGGCCGTGATCATGCTCGATATCGATCACTTCAAGCACATCAACGACCGCTTCGGCCATGCCGTCGGCGACCGGGTGCTGCGCAGCCTGTGCCAGCGTATCGGCCAGCGCTTGCGGCGTACCGATGTGTTCTGCCGGTTGGGTGGAGAGGAATTCATGGTGCTGTGCCCGGGCAGTGATGCCGAGCAGGCGCGGTTGCTGGCACTGGAGTTGTGGCATGGGCTGCGCAATGTGCCGGTGGACGGCGTGGGCAAGGTGACGGCCAGCTTTGGTGTGGCGGGATGGCGGCCGGGGGAGGGCGCCGATGCCCTGTTGTTGCGGGCGGATGCGGGGGTGTATGCAGCCAAGCAGGCTGGGCGGGACAGGGTGGAAGGCGAGTCCACCTGACTTGTCATTGCAGGGGGCGCGATCAGTGTAGGAGCGGCCTTGTGTCGCGATGGGCTGCGCAGCAGCCCCGGCAGTTCATGCTGCGAAGCTGAAATCCTGGGGCTGCTGCGCAGCCCATCGCGACACAAGGCCGCTCCTACACCGATCGTGTCAGCCGGTCATAGGGTGAAGGAGCGGTAAAGTCAGTTGGCTGCAGTGCTGCCCGCCAGCTTCGGCTGGCGATACAGGTCCAGCAGCACCTGGTCGAGCACCTGCGAAGCCCCCCATGGTTTCGGGTCGTTGAGGATTGCCGCCACTGCCCAGGTATGGCCGTTGCTGTCACGGCTGAAACCGGCAATCGCCCGGACGGTGTTCAGCGTGCCGGTCTTGATGTGCCCTTCACCGGTCATGGCTGTGCGCTTGAGGCGCTTGCGCATGGTGCCGTCCATGCCCACCAGCGGCATCGAGCTCATGAACTCGGCGGCGTAGGGGCTCTTCCAGGCGGCCTGCAGCATCTCGGCCATTTCCCGGGTGCTGACCCGTTCGGCACGCGACAGCCCTGAGCCGTTTTCCATCACCAGGTGCGGCGCGGTAATGCCTTTCTTCGCCAGCCACTGGCGGACCACGCGTTGCGCGGCACGGGCGTCGTCGCCGTCGGCATCGGTGCGGAACTGCGCGCCAAGGCTCAGGAACAGCTGCTGGGCCATGGTGTTGTTGCTGTACTTGTTGATGTCGCGGATCACTTCCACCAGGTCTGGCGAGAAGGCGCGGGCCAGCAGGCGTGCACCTTTGGGCACGTTCTCGATGCGGTCGCCACCCTGGATGTTGCCACCCAGCTCGTTCCAGATCGCGCGCACGGCACCGGCGGCGTAGGTCGGGTGGTCGAGCAGCGACAGGTAGGTCTGCGAGTTGCAGCCTTCACCCAGCTGGCCGCTGACGGTTACGCTGATGCCATCGGCTTGAGGTACCGGGTTGTAGCGCACATCACCCGTGCACTGCTTGGACGCCACGGCCTTGACTTGGTTGTCGATGCGAATGCTGGCAATAGGGGGTTCGACCGCGATGGTAACCTTGCCACCATCGTTGCGGGCCACGAAGCGCAGGGCCTTGAGGTTGACCAGCAGCGAGTCGGGTTTGACCAGGAACGGCTTGTTTTCATCGCCGCCGTCATCGTTGAACTGCGGCAGGTTGGGCTGCACGAAGTGGCTGCGGTCCAGCACCAGGTCACCGGTGATGGTGCGCACGCCATTGGCGCGCAGGTCACGCATCAGCAACCAGAGCTTTTCCATGTTCAGCTTCGGGTCGCCGCCACCTTTGAGGTACAGGTTGCCGTTGAGCACGCCATTGCTCAGGGTACCGTCGGTGTAGAACTCGGTTTTCCACTGGAAGGTGGGGCCAAGCAGCTCGAGGGCGGCATAGGTGGTAACCAGTTTCATGGTCGAGGCCGGGTTCACCGAAACATCGGCATTGAACACGGTCGGGGTGCCGGGCCCGTCCAGCGGCAGCATTACCAGCGACAGCGCCGTGTCCTGCAGCTTGTTGGCTTTGAGCGCCTGCTGCACTTTGGCGGGCAGGGTGGTATTGACGGCGGCGGCGTGGCTGGGCAATGCGAGTGGCAACAGCAGGCCGGCAAGAACGAAGGGACGAAGCGTTTTGATCATAATGAAAAAATACCCTGCAGCGAGGGAAAAGGGCATTGGGGCTGTAAGAGATGATGGCCCCAGGACGAAAGAGTACGCATTATGCCCCAAGCGTAGCGACGATGCGCCACGTTCGACGGAAAAGCACGGCAGATAAAAAGCACCGACCATAAAAAAGGCCACCCAGAAGGGTGGCCTTTTCAGTGATCAAACCGGGCAGGAATTACTCAGCCTTGTTGATCGGCTTTTCCGGGTACCAGGCGTCCAGCAGCGGGCTGACTTCGATTTTGGTCAGTTCGCTGCGGCCCTTGAGCCAGGCTTCTACGGCGGCGCGTTGTTCTTCGCTGACCGAACCGCGCTTGACCGAGCACACCAGGCCGAAATCGTCACCGCCTACATAGTCCAGGCCGTTGGCGTCCATGGCTTCTTCCAGGAACGCATCGAGGAAAGCATCGATTGCCTGGTCATCCAGATCTTCCTTGAATTCCAGGTTCAGCTCGAAGCCCAATTCCTGAAACTCGTCGACACACAGCTTCTTGCGCAGACGACGGGAGCGGTTTGTGGCCATGAAACAATCCTCTTAGGTAATAACGCCGCGCAGTCTACCAGTTAACACGGCTGGCTGCCTGCGTATCGGTGCTTGGGGGCAACTCTTGGGCCAGGGCCAGCTCTACCCGCCGCATGTGCCGCGCCAATGCCTGGCGTCGCAGGCGCAACTGGACAGTAGGCAAGCCACCAGGCTCCAGTGCTTCGCAGGCGGCCATCAGGTCGGGCGCTTCGAGCATGCGCGCGGCGCTGAGCACTTTGTGGGCCTGTTCGGCAATGGCATCGGCGTCGTGCTCCGGGTGCAGCGCCATCAAGGTGGAAAGATCGGCCTGCAGGCTCTGCTGCAGGGTCTGCAGAAAACGCCGACGGTCGGCGGGGTCATGCCCGACTACTGCAGCCAGGCCGTCCAGGTGATACAGGGGGCGTCGGCGCTTGCGCTGCCGGCGTGGGTTGATGCCGGCCAGGCGCTGGCTGAGGGTGCTCAGGCTGATGGGCTTGAGCAGACAGTCGTCCATGCCGGCGCTCAGGCACTTGCGACGTACTTCTGGTTGAGCGTTGGCGGTATAGCCAAGAATGGTGCAGCGTAGCCGGTTGCCATGGCGCTCTTCGGTACGCACGGCTGTCGCCAGCTGGTAGCCGTTCATGTGCGGCATGTTGCAGTCGAGTACCAGCACATCGAAGTTGCCCGCCCGCCAGGCGGCCAGGCCTTCACGGCCATCGCGGGCGCTGGCGTGTTCCAGGCCCAGGTAGGCAAGCTGCTGTGTCATCAGTTGCAGGTTGGCCGGATGGTCGTCGATCACCAGCACGTTCAGCCGCGGGTCGGGCACATCAAGCTTTTCGATCAGCGGTGCCGGCTGCACTTGCGCATCAACCTGTTGCAGCGGCATTTTCAGGCAGACTTGGGTGCCGACCCCTTCGAGGCTTTTGAGGGTCAGGTTGCCACCCATCATTTCGCACAGGTTGCGGCAGATGGTCAGGCCCAACCCGGTCCCTGCGCGCGCGCCCTGGCTATGCGGGTTGGCCTGGACGAACGGGGTGAACAGGCGTTGCAGGTCGTCGGCGTGGATGCCGATGCCACTGTCACGCACTTCCAGTTGCAGTACGGCGGGCGTGCTGGTGCCGTTGTCCCGCAGGTCGGCGCTGATACGCACCTGGCCATGCTCGGTGAACTTGATGGCGTTGCTGACCAGGTTGGACAGCACCTGTTTGAAGCGCAGGGGGTCGAGCAAGGCATGGCAGCGCGCGGCCGGCGTGATCATCACCTCGAGTGCCAGGCCTTTCTGCCGCGCCTGGCCCTCGAAGATGCGCCCGACCGACTCCACCAATGCGGCCAGGTCTACGGCCTCCGGCGCCAGGGTCAGGTGCCCGGACTCGATGCGCACGATATCGAGGATATCGCCGATCAGGCCCAGCAGGTCTTTGGCCGAATGATGGGCAAGCTCCAGTGCGCCACGGTCCAGCCGACCTTGGTCGGCGCGCTTCACCGCCAGTTCGAGCATGCCGATCACGGCATTCATCGGCGTGCGTATTTCGTGGCTGATAGTGGCCAGGAAGGTGCTTTTGGCGCGATTGGCATCGTCGGCCTGTTGTTTGGCCTGGCGCAGCTCCAGCACCAGTTGGCGGCGATCGCTGATGTCGATCCAGCCGCCGATGATGCCCTGGATTTCTCCCAGTGAGTCGCGGTACGGCAGTATCCAGTGATAAATGGTCAGCTCTCGTCCCTTGATCCGCAGGGGGCGGTCCATGATCAACGGCGAGCCTGCGGCCATGACTTTCAGGTAATCGGCCTGGATTTGGCGGGTTTGCTCGGGATTGGCGAACAGGCTGTTTTCGAGCTGCTTGCCAATGACCTCATCGGACTTGGCCTGCACGGCTTCCAGGTAGCTGTAGTTGCAGCTTTTCAGGCAGCCCTCGCGGTCACGCACATACATGGGGTGGGGGGTGCCGTTGAGCAGTGCGCGCATGAATGCCAGTTGGTCGTTCAGGGCGCGTTCGGCGCGGTGGCGCTGGCGAATCTGCAGGCGCAGGCGAGCGTTCCAGAGCAAGGCCAGCAGCAGAAGCACGGCAGTGCCCAGCACCACCTGCAAGGTGAGGCGGCTGTAACCCTTGGCGTTGCTGTCTTCGTGCCGGCCAAACCCGCGCCAGCGGTTGTTGATAACCCCCAGCTCCTCCGGTGAGATGCTGAGCAGTGCCTTGTCGAGGATCGACAACAGGGCCGGTGAAGGGGCCATGGTGGCCATGGCAAAGTTGGCGGGGTCGCTGCCCACTGACGAGCGGATCACCAGTTCCGGGTTGCTGGCCAAGGCGTGGTTGGCATCGATCAGGGTGGTAATCACTGCATCGACGGCACCACTGTTGAGCAGCGCCATGGAGTAGAACGCGCTTTCGGTCTCGACCCAGCCGATCTGCGGATAGTACCGGGACAGCATGGCATCCATGGCGCTGTAGCGGGTAATGGCGATGCGATGCCCCTGCAGTTGTTCCAGCGAGCTCAGTGCCTTGTTGTCCTTGTGGCTGACCAGTACGTAGGCGCTTTCCAGGTAGGGGCGGCTGATTAGCAGGTCGTCCCCCGCCGCCCTGGCGCTGGCCAATGCGGCGATGACATCGGCCCGGCCATCCTTGAGGCGGGCAATCATGTCGGCAATGCCACTGGCACGTTGTACTTCGAAGCGTAACCCCGTGCGCAGGCGGATGAGCTCCAGCAGGTCGGCCGTGATGCCGCGAAAATGCCCCGAATCATCGAAATAGGAGAGGGGTGCAGCCGTGTCATCAATCGCCACGCGCATCACCGGATGCTGCTGCAGCCACTGTTGCTCGGCCTCGCTCAATTGCAGTTGGCGGTCGCTCAGCAGTTGGTCGCTGCCAGCACTCCAGCGCTTGAAGATGCTGGTGCGCATGGCCGGGGTCTGGCTGTCGAGGACAACGTTCACCAGCTCCAGCAGCAGTGTGTCTTGCTGGCGCAAGGCAAAGCCGAAGCCGATGGCCTCGTGCTTGCCGAAGTTGGCCATGCGCAGGCGTGGCAGGTGGCCGCGATTGAGCTGGTAGTGCGTGGAGATGGTGTCGCCGATGAACACGTCGGCCTGGCCGAATGCCACGGCATTCAGTGCCTGGCTGGAAGAGCCGAAGGCCAGCAGCTCGGCCTTGGGGTAGGCGCTGTGTACCTCCTGTTTGGGCAGGTAGTGGTAGAGCATGCCCAGGCGCATGCCGGTCAGGTCCGTGTCCATCGCCCGGCTTTCATCTTCGCGCGTTACCAGTACCGGTTGGTCGATGGCATAGGGCTGTGACAGCGCCAGGCCGTCGCTGGCCGCTTCGTAGCCATTGGCGCTGCCGAGCAAATCGATATCACCCTGCCTGAGCGCCTCCACCGCCGCCTGCCGGCTGGAAAAGCGCAGCACCCGGACGGGTAACTGCAGGGCTTTGCCGATCAGGTTTGCATACTCGGCGGTCAGGCCTTGGTAGGCGCGGCCGCCACTGGTGATGTCGAACGGCGGGTAGTCGGGTGCCGACGTCCCAAGTACCAGTTCCTGACGGCCTTCAAGCCATAACCGTTGTTCGGGCGTGAACAGGAGCTGGGCCGGCCCGGCCGATGACCGTGCCAGCAACGTGTAGGACGATGCTTCGCGATTGGTAGCGTGTGTCGCGCTGCTTGAAAGCAGCAGGGCGAGCAGCAGGCGGGCGATAGTGCGGGCCATGACCACCTTCAGACAAGCGCGTTGCGCTTGGCCATCTCGATCAGGTCCACCAGCGTGTTGACCTGAAGCTTGTGCATGAGGCGCTTTTTGTAGGTGCTGACGGTTTTGCTGCTGAGGAACATGCCTTTGGCAATTTCCTTGTTGCTGCGGCCTTGGGCGAAGAGTTGCAGTACCATCAGTTCGCGGTCATTCACCTGACGAAAAAGTTGCAGGTCGGTGCCGGTAGTCGGGTTGTTATTGATTGCCTGGCTGGGGAAGTAGTTATATCCAGCCAGGACCGCCTTGATTGCACTGAGCAGTTCACCCAGGTCTTCTTGCTTGCACACGTAACCCGCAGCACCTGAGTGCATGCAGCGCACGGCAAACAATGCCGGGGATTGTGCAGTCAATACCAGAACCTTCAAGGGCAGGGCCATCGACTGAAAACGGGAAAGGACCTCCAGGCCGTCTAGCTTGGGGATGCTGATGTCGAGGATGACCAGGTCGGGGTTGCTCTCCCGGATCATCTGCATGGCGTCCACGCCGTTGTCCGACTCGCCGGCAATCTTGTAGTTCTGGTTTTCCAGCAGCATACGGACGGCCAGGCGAATGACCGGATGGTCGTCAACAATAAATATGGAGTGCATGTTCAACTTCCCTGCGGTCGTTTGGGGTGACAGGTGGCACCTTATCGCAGTTGGAAGTCGCCGGGCATGCGAGGATGGGCTGTTAGCCCTATATGGGAAATGGCTTACAAGATAAAACAAAACCGGCTACGAAATGGGCATGTTTAACTCGATGTCAAAGCGCATTTGGTAACTTTTCATTGATTTTTATTCGTGTTGTTTAATTTGCCGTCAGTATATGTAGGAAGTTTCCTGCAATGAGCGGTGCAGCCGAGCCAGGCTGCACCGCACAACTCACGTAGGGCTGGAGCGCCCGGTCATTTCGCTGGCCATTTCGCTGGCGTAGCTGTCGGTCATGCCGGCGATGAAGTCGATCATGCGCAGGAAGGCACTGTGCAACGAGGCATGCGGGTCTGGGGCATTGTTGCCGATCAGGTCCAGCACCCGGCGGCTCTTGAACGATGGCGTGCGCCCACCGTGCTGTTCAAGGGCTGCACCGCAGAAGGTGTTCAGCAGAATCTCCAGGGTGGTGTAGGCACCGATTTCATGCAGGGTCTTGCGCTTGTCCTGGAAGATCTTGTTGCGCGCCATGTCCTTGGCCTGCAGCACGCAGCGCTTGGCCGGGCCGTGCATGTGCTCGACCAGGTCGCCCGCCAGTTGCCCGGCCAGCAAGGCGTGCTGCTGCTCGACGAAGGCGTGGGCGGCGGCGTTGGTCAGGTGCTCGATGGCCTTGCCACGCAGAATGGCCAGCTTGCGCCGGCGCGAGTCGCGAGGGCCAAGTTGGCGGTAGGTTTCCGGCAGGTCATCACCGACCAGGTCGAGCAGCAGCGCTTCGACTTCGGCGTATTGCAGCAGCTCCATTTCCAGGCCGTCTTCGAGGTCGATCAGTGCATAGCAGATGTCGTCGGCAGCCTCCATCAGGTACACCAGCGGGTGGCGTGCCCAACGTTGGTCTTCCAGTTGTGGCAACCCCAGTTTGCGGGCGATCTGTTCGAGCAGGGGCAGCTCGCTCTGGTAGCTGCCGAACTTGTGCTTCTTGTAACCCATGGCGTCGGCGTGGCGCGCGCTCCAGGGGTACTTGAGGTAGGTGCCGAGGGTGGCATACGTCAGCCGGGTGCCGCCGTCGAACTGGTGGTACTCCAGCTGGGTAAGCACGCGAAAGCCCTGTGCGTTGCCTTCGAAGTTGAGGAAGTCGGCCCGCTCGTCGTCGTTCATGTCGTCCAGCCAGCCACGCCCGGCGGCTTGCTGGAACCAGTGGCGAATGGCGTCTTCGCCGGAGTGGCCGAAAGGCGGGTTGCCTATGTCGTGGGCCAGGCAGGCCGACTGTACGATCATTCCCAGGTCACTGGGGGCGCACCAGTCCGGCAGGCTTTCGCGCAGGGTTTCGCCGACGCGCATGCCCAGCGAGCGACCGACACAGCTGACTTCCAGCGAATGGGTCAGACGCGTGTGGATATGGTCGTTGCTGGACACCGGGTGTACCTGGGTCTTGCGCCCAAGGCGACGGAAAGCGCCGGAGAAGATGATGCGGTCGTGGTCTTTGTGGAAGGGGCTGCGCCCGAGTTCATCGGCGCTATAGAGGGCTTTGCCCAGGCGTTCGCGGGTGAGCAGGGTGTGCCAGTCCAAGGCGCGGTCTCCTGTGGATCGAAGGCATTAGCTTCCCGTGTCGTGTGCATCTGCGCAAGGGGCAGGGTGGTACCGCCCCTGGGTGGGGGCGGGTCACTCGGGGCTCAGGGGCGGCGGTTGCCTTGCAGGTACAGGCGCACCAACGGCAGCAAGCTGCTCCCCAGCCGCACCAGGCGCGCCAGGTTGCCGCTGCGCACGCCTTTGCCGGTGAGGAAGCCCAGCGCCACCACGGCGCCAATCCCCCACAAGGGCGCATGTTTGATCCCCAGGCCATCGTGCAGCGAGCTGCCCATGCCGCGCACACGGCGCAGCGGTTCCATCAGTTGTCCCGACTCGTGACGGATTTCCTGGCGGTGCATTTCCATGCGCAGGCGCAGCAGCGCCTTGCGCAGTTCGCGTGGGTTACGCGTGTTTGGCAGGTCTGGCAGGCTCATGGCAACAGGCGCTCCCGGTCCTTGGCAAGTTCTTCGAGGGTGGCGCCGAACGGCGATGACTCGTCGAACACCGCCGCCTTCAGGCGTAGCCCGCAGTACAGCGCGGCCATGCCATAGAATACGCACAGGCCGATGATACCGGCCAGGCGATAGCTGTCCCACAGCAGCACCAGCAACAGCCCGGACAGCGCCGTCAGCAGCAGCAGCGCAAATACCAGCGCCAGGCCGGCGAACAGCAGCAGGCTCAAGGTGCGTCCCTTTTGCTCCTGCAATTCGATGCCGAACAGTTCGATGTGGCTGTGCAGCAGGCCCAGCGCGGCGGCGCCCAGGCGCCTGCCCGAGGCGCTGGCGCCGTTGGCGTCATTCTCCATGGGAACCCCTTAGCGCCGGTTGGCCAGCAGGCCGATCAACAGGCCGACGCCGGCGGCGATGCCGATCGCCTGCCACGGGTTTTCCTGCACATACTGCTCGGCGCTGCCCAGCGCAGCCTGGCCGCGTTCGCGCACCGAGTCCTGGGTCAGTTGCAGGGTTTCGCGGGCCTGGGCCAGGCGGTCGTGAATCTGCTCACGCAATTCGTCGGCCTGGTCGCCGGCCAGGTTGGCGGTGTCGGCCAGTAGTTTCTCGGTGTCGCGCACCAAGGCCTGGAAGTCAGCCATCAATATCTCTTGTGCAGTCTTTGCCGATTTGCTGGCCATGGGTCTCTCCCTGTCGATTGAGTGTTGGTATTTCGAGTGATAGCACGCGCGGAAGGTTCAAGTGCCAGTGCTGGTATGGGCCTTGCTAAGTGTTTGCCACGTTGCGGGGCACCGCCGTCACGGCTTGCGCCGATTCAGGGCGCCCATGCAGCGAATACCGATAAACCTTAACCCAATCCACGACAAACCCAAGAAAAAACCACGCAGGCTCCGCCCGGTTCGCCAAAACAGGGCAGGGGGCTGGCACCGATTCGGTGCAGGGATGCAGGTTTTTGAACTGTCCTGGTGCCTTTTTTCAGCAGGTCTGCCTATTTCATGGAAAACATGCACAGCGCGATGGACTCTCTGGTCCACGGTTCCAATACCCTGTTCATTCTGATGGGCGCCATTCTGGTGCTGGCCATGCATGCCGGCTTCGCGTTCCTCGAGGTGGGCACGGTGCGCCACAAGAACCAGGTCAACGCCTTGTCGAAGATCCTCAGCGATTTTGCCATCTCGGCGCTGGTGTACTTCTTTATAGGCTACTGGATCGCCTATGGCGTCAACTTCTTCCAGCCAGCGGCGACGCTGGCTGCCGATCATGGCTACGCGCTGGTCAAGTGCTTCTTCCTGCTGACGTTCGCGGCGGCGATACCGGCGATCATCTCCGGCGGCATTGCCGAGCGGGCGCGCTTTGTGCCGCAACTGTGCGCCACGGCGTTGATCGTGGCGTTCATCTACCCGTTTTTCGAAGGCGTGGTGTGGAACGGCAACCTTGGCGTGCAGGCTTGGCTGCAGGCACGCTTCGGCGCGCCGTTCCATGACTTTGCGGGGTCCGTGGTGGTGCATGCCATGGGCGGCTGGCTGGCACTGGCGGCGGTGCTGTTGCTGGGCGCGCGCCGCGGGCGCTACCGCGATGGCCGGCTGGTGGCGTTTGCGCCGTCGAGCATTCCCTTCCTGGCGCTGGGTTCGTGGATCCTGATCATCGGCTGGTTCGGCTTCAACGTCATGAGCGCCCAGACCTTGCAGGGCGTCAGCGGCCTGGTGGCGATCAATTCATTGATGGCCATGGTCGGCGGCACCCTGTCGGCCCTGCTGGCCGGGCGCAACGACCCGGGCTTCCTGCACAACGGGCCGTTGGCCGGCCTGGTGGCAATCTGCGCCGGCTCCGACCTGATGCACCCGATCGGTGCGCTGGCCACAGGCTTGGTGGCGGGCGCACTGTTCGTCTGGACCTTCACCGCAGCGCAAAACCGCTGGAAGATCGACGACGTGCTGGGTGTGTGGCCGTTGCACGGGCTGTGCGGCGTCTGGGGGGGAATCGCCTGCGGCGTATTCGGTCAGACAGCCCTGGGTGGCATGGGCGGTGTCAGCCTGGTCAGCCAGTTGTTGGGCAGCCTGATGGGTGTGGTTGTGGCCTTGGCCGGTGGCTTTGCCGTGTACGGGGCAATCCGCGCGTTGCATGGCCTGCGCTTGAGCCATGAGCAGGAGTTCCAGGGCGCGGACCTGTCACTGCACCGCATTGGCGCCACCAGCCAGGATTGAGCCAGGTCAGGTGCACGGATGGCGGGACGGACCTAGAATAGGTTTTTCCCAGCCATACCGGAACGTACCCCATGCTGCCTGAATGCCAACTGTTCGGCACCCTCGGCTGCCACCTGTGCGAAGTGGCCGAGGCCGTGCTGATGCCCTTCGTCGATCATGGTCTGTTGGTTGAGCTGGTCGACATCGCCGAGAACGAGGCCCTGTTCGAGCGTTATGGCCTGATCATTCCGGTGCTGCGGCGCTGCGACAACGGCGGCGAGTTGCACTGGCCGTTCGATGCCGAGCAGGTGGTGGCGTTCCTCGCGCAGTGATGGCTCCAGGGGAGCTGCGTCCCTGCTCCAAGGTGATGACGGTGAGCTGATGATCCGGTGCCTACATTCAGTCATCGGGAGCCTCGCCATGTTGATCACCCCGCATTTCACGCTTGATGAAATGACCGTTTCCCAGCTTGCCGCCAGGGACGGCTTTGATAACACGCCACCGCCGCAAGCCCGTGCCAACCTGCAGTTGCTGTGTGGAGCGCTCGAGCAGGTGCGCGCGCTGTTCGATGCGCCCATCATCATCAGCAGCGGCTACCGCAGTGAGAAGGTCAACCAGCTGATCGGCGGCTCCCGGAATAGCCAGCACGTTCAGGGGCTGGCGGCAGATTTCACGGTGATTGAAGTCAGCCCGCGCGATACGGTGCGCAGAATCAGTAACAGCACCATCGCTTTCGACCAGTTGATCCTCGAATTCGATCGCTGGGTGCACCTGTCCGTGACGTGCGACACCCCCCGGCGCCAGGTGCTGACCGTGCGCAAAGGCGGCGGCTATCTGCCGGGGCTGCAATGAACCGCATTGACGGCGGCAAGGGGATGTTCGTATGCTGTATATAAATACAGTATCGAGGTGAACCCATGCTCAACGTCGAGCAACTCAAGTACAGCGTCAACCGCATGCCCGTGGAGCGGGTGGCCGATGCCGTGCTGGAACTGCGCCTCGAAGGCCTGGTCACCGATGACCGTACCCCGTTCGGCAAGGTCCACTTCAATACCTGTTTCGCCGAGATCGAGGCCCTGTTCCAGCGTGCCGGTTACCACCGGGGGCTGGATGTAGTGGGTTACCAAGGGTTGCTGTATGCCCTCTACGACCCGGGGCGCTGGGAGCCGGTGCAGGTGCTGCGCTGGCTGAAGGAGCGCAGCGAAGCCATAGGCCAGGCTGGTTGAGGGCGCGGGCTTGGGGGATAATGCGCGGCCGTGAACGTTTCGAGCCCTGCCATGACCACGCCTTTCGACCCCGCCCGCCAGCAAGCCAGCACGGTGTGCCTGCCCCCCGGTAACTGGGCGACGGTGCTCGATTGCCTGTGTGACCATTTCAAGGCTATCGATCGCGCCCAGTGGCTCGACCGTTTTGCCCGTGGCCGGGTGCTGGATGCCGAGGGGCGGGCGGTTTCTGCCGAATTGCCTTACAAGCGCGGTATGCGTTTGCACTATTTTCGTGAAGTGCCGAACGAGCGACCAATCCCGGTGCAGGAAACGGTCCTGCATGTGGATGAGCACCTGGTGGTGGCCGACAAGCCGCATTTCCTGCCGGTGACGCCAACCGGTGAATACGTCGAGCAGACCTTGCTGCGCCGCCTGATCCGTCGTCTGGATAACCCGCACCTGGTGCCGCTGCACCGTATCGACCGCCACACCGCCGGGCTTGTGCTGTTTTCTGCCAACCCGCACAGCCGCAGTGCCTACCAGCGCCTGTTCCCCGAGCGGCGTATCGACAAGCGCTACCAGGCCATTGCCGCAGCCATGCCGCAGCATGAGTATCCGCTGGTACACAAAAGCCGGCTGGTGCATGGCGAGCCGTTTTTCCGCATGCATGAGGTAGAAGGGGAGGCCAACAGCGAGACCCTGGCCGAGGTGCTGGAGAAGAACGGTGAACTGTGGCGTTATGGATTGTCGCCGGTAACCGGCAAGACCCACCAATTACGCGTGCACATGGCGGCGTTGGGGGCGGGAATCAGCAACGACCCGTTCTATCCGCAGTTGCTGAACGAAGAAGATGACTACCAGCGGCCTCTGAAACTGCTGGCGCAGAGCCTGCGCTTCAAGGACCCGTTGAGCGGGGAAGAGCGGTATTTCGAGAGCCGGTTGCGGCTGGACTGGTAACGCGGTAAGTCGGACTCACTCGGTCGTTGTAGGAGCGGCCTTGTGTCGCGAAAGGGCCGCAACGCGGCCCCCAGCTCTCAGCGTTGATGCAACTGTCCGGGGCCGCTTTGCGGCCCTTTCCGATCGGTCCGGCGCCCCGGCAAGGCCGCTCCTACAGGGGCCGCGTAAGGCCAGCGGGAGTCAGCGGTTGAAACGCTCCACCAGCGAATACTGGCTCCCCGCTGTGCTGGTCAACTCTTCGCTGAGCAGTGCCGAGTGCAAGGCCTGTTCGGCGGTCTGGTCGGCCAGTTCGGCAATGGTGCTGATGTTGCGGCTGATCTCGTCGGCCACTGCGGTCTGCTCTTCGGTCGCTGCAGCAATCTGGGTCGCCATGTCGGTGATGTTGGCGACTGCTTCACTGATCCCCACCAGTGCCTCGTCAGCCTGCATCACCCGGTCGACGCCTTCCTGCGCCTGGCGGTGGCCGGTTTCCATGGTCAGTACGGCGTTGCTGGCAGTTTGTTGCAGTTTGGCAATCAGGCCATGGATCTGGCCGGTGGACTCTGCAGTGCGCTGAGCCAGTTGGCGCACTTCATCAGCCACCACGGCAAAACCACGGCCCATTTCCCCGGCGCGCGCCGCTTCGATCGCTGCGTTAAGCGCCAGCAGGTTGGTCTGGTCGGCGATGCCCTTGATCACGTCGACCACACCGCCAATTTCGTCGCTGTCCTTGGCCAGCTGGGTCACCGTCTGGCCGGTTTCACCCACCGCTGCCGACAGGCGCTCGATGGCATCGCGGGTTTCCCCGGCAATCTGCCGCCCCTGGCTGGTCAGGCGGTTGGCTTCCTGGGTGGCGTCGGCGGTGCGCTGCACATGGTTGGCCACTTCCTGCGTGGTGGCGGCCATCTGGTTGACTGCAGCGGCCACCTGCTCGGTTTCTACCCGCTGACGCTCAAGCCCCGAGGAGCTCTTGTGCGCCAGGGCGTCGGACTGGCGCGCCTGGTCGCTGAGGTGTTCGGCACTGTCCTGCAGGCGGGTCAGGCAGGTTTTCAGGCGGGCGTCCTGGCTGAGCATGGCCATTTCCAGGCGCGCCTGCACGCCACGGCTGTCGGTAAACATCTGTGCGATCAGCGGGTCGGAGGTGGTCTGTTCGGCCAGGCGCAGCAAGCGCTTCAGGCCGCGCTGCTGCCAGCCAAGGCCAAGCAGGCCCAACGGTACGGAAAGCCCGGCAGCCAGGGCGAAGCCCCAGGAGTGGCCAAGCCAGTTGCCGATCAGGAAGCCTACCTGGCTGATCAGGATGAACGGCAGCCAGTCCTGCAAAACCGGCAGCCACTTGTCGCGGCGCGGTACTGGCGGCTTGCCCTGGTTGATGCGCTGGTACAGCGCCTCGGCGCGACGGATCTGCTCGGCGGTGGGCTTGACCCGCACGGACTCGAAGCCCACGACCTGGTTGTTGTCGTAGATCGGCGTGACATAGGCGTTGACCCAGTAGTGGTCGCCAGACTTGCAGCGGTTTTTGACAATGCCCATCCAGGGTTGGCCCTGCTTGAGCGTTTGCCACATATGGGCAAACACGGCAGGCGGCACGTCGGGGTGACGCACCAGGTTGTGCGGCGCACCGGTCAGCTCTTCGCGGGTGAACCCACTGATTTCGATGAAGGCATCGTTGCAGTAGGTGATCACACCTTTGGCATTGGTGGTGGAGATCAACCGCTGCTGGGCAGGGAAAGTCCGTTCTCTCTGGGTAATCGGTTGGTTGTTACGCATGGGTTGATAGTCCGCAAGGCTTTCGACAGGTATCGGCAAGGGACTGGTTTTATTGAATGATTATTTAATGTGAAGGCTTGCAGGCATGTCAGCCCTGCCTGGGGCCGCTGTGCGGTGGCCCCAGGCTTTGCTGATTTAGCCGGCAATCAGCTGTCGCAACACATAATGCAAAATCCCCCCTGCCTTGAAGTACTCCACCTCATTCAGGGTATCGATACGGCACAGCACCTCGATCTGCGCCTGCTGCCCATCCTCGCGGGTGATGCGCAAGGGCAGGCTCATGCCCGGGCGGATCTGCGCGCCATTCAAGCCCAGCACATCGATTCGCTCCTTGCCGGTCAGCCCCAGTTGCTTGCGGTCGTTACCGGCCTTGAACTGCAGCGGCAGCACGCCCATGCCCACCAGGTTGGAGCGGTGAATACGCTCGAAGCTTTCCGCCAGCACGGCCTTGACCCCCAGCAGGTTGGTGCCCTTGGCTGCCCAGTCGCGGCTTGAGCCGGTGCCGTATTCCTGGCCGGCAATCACCACCAGCGGGGTGCCTTCCTGCTGGTAGCGCATGGCCGCGTCGTAGATCGACAACTTCTCGCCGCTGGGCACATGCACGGTGTTGCCGCCTTCTTCACCCGCCAGCATTTCGTTGCGAATACGGATGTTGGCGAAGGTGCCGCGCATCATCACTTCATGGTTGCCACGCCGCGAACCGTAGGAGTTGAAGTCGCGTGGCTCCACCCCCTGCTCACGCAGGTAGCGCCCGGCCGGGCTGTCGGCCTTGATGTTGCCGGCCGGTGAGATGTGGTCGGTGGTCACCGAGTCGCCCAGCAGCGCCAGCACACGCGCACCCTGGATGTCGACGATTTGTGGCGGCGGGCCGCTGATGCCGTCGAAGAACGGCGGGTGCTGGATGTAGGTAGAGTCGGGCTGCCACACGTAGGTGGCGGCCTGCGGCACCTCGATGGCCTGCCATTGCGCATCGCCGGCGAACACTTCGGCATATTCCTTGTGGAACATCGCCGTGTCGACCTTGGCTACGGATTCGGCAATTTCCTGCTGGCTGGGCCAGATGTCGCGCAGGTAAACCGGCTGGCCGTCCTTGCCGGTACCCAGCGGGTCACGCGTCAGGTCCAGCCGCACGCTGCCGGCCAGGGCGTAAGCCACTACCAGTGGCGGCGAGGCCAGCCAGTTGGTCTTGACCAGTGGGTGCACACGGCCTTCGAAGTTGCGATTGCCCGACAGTACCGAGGCCACGGTGAGGTCGGCGCTGCCGATGGCTTTCTCGATCGCTTCATCCAGCGGGCCGGAGTTGCCGATGCAGGTGGTGCAGCCATAGCCGACCAGGTCGAAGCCCAACTGGTCGAGGTAGGGGGTGAGCCCGGCGGCCTTGAAGTAGTCGGTGACCACCTTGGAGCCCGGTGCCAGCGAGCTCTTGACCCAGGGTTTGCGTTGCAGGCCCTTTTCCAGCGCCTTTTTCGCCACCAGCCCGGCCGCCATCATCACACTGGGGTTGGAGGTGTTGGTGCACGAGGTGATCGCGGCAATCACCACTGCACCATCGCGCAGGGTGTGGGTCTGGCCTGCATGGTTGTAGTCGATCTCGCCCGCCTGGTCGGCGTTGCCCACCGCTACGCCGCCGCCACCTTCGCTCTCCAGACGGCCGACGTCCTTGGCCAGTGGTTTGGGTTGCAGCTCGATGAAGTGGTCGAAGGCCTGGCTGACCTGTCCCAGCGCTACCCGGTCCTGTGGCCGTTTAGGCCCGGCCAGGCTGGCTTCGACCTCGTGCATGTCCAGCGCCAGGCTGTCGCTGAACAGCGGCTCCTGGCCAGGCAGGCGCCACAGGCCTTGGGCTTTGCAGTAGTGCTCGACCAGTTGCACGGTCGCTTCGGGGCGGCCCGACAGACGCAGGTAGTCCAGGGTCACCTGATCGACCGGGAAGAAACCGCAGGTGGCGCCGTATTCCGGCGCCATGTTGGCAATGGTCGCCCGGTCGGCCAATGGCAGCTCGGCCAGGCCATCGCCGTAAAACTCGACGAACTTCCCGACTACGCCTTTCTTGCGCAGCATTTGCGTAACCGTCAGCACCAGGTCGGTGGCGGTGATGCCTTCGCGCAGCTTGCCGGTCAGCTTGAAACCGATCACTTCGGGGATCAGCATCGACACGGGTTGGCCGAGCATGGCCGCCTCTGCCTCGATGCCTCCGACACCCCAGCCGAGCACGCCCAGGCCATTGATCATGGTGGTGTGCGAGTCGGTACCCACCAGGGTGTCGGGGAAGGCGTAGGTGCGGCCATCGGCTTCACGGGTCCACACCGTGCGGCCCAGGTACTCCAGGTTGACCTGGTGGCAGATGCCGGTGCCCGGCGGCACCACGCGGAAGTTGTCGAAGGCGCTTTGGCCCCAACGCAGGAAGGCATAGCGTTCGCCATTGCGCTGCATTTCGATGTCGACGTTCTCGTTGAAGGCTTGCGGCGTGCCATAACGGTCGACCATCACCGAGTGGTCGATCACCAGATCCACCGGTGACAGGGGGTTGATCCGCTGTGGGTCGCCACCGGCCTTGGCCATGGCCGCGCGCATGGCGGCCAGGTCGACCACGGCCGGCACACCGGTGAAGTCCTGCATCAGTACCCGCGCCGGGCGGTACTGGATCTCGCGGTCGGAGCGCCGCTCGCCCAGCCACTGGGCAAGGGCGCGCAGGTCGTCGCCGGTGACGGTATGGCCGTCCTCCCAGCGCAGCAGGTTTTCCAGCAGCACCTTCAGTGACATGGGCAGGCGTTGCAGGTCACCCAGCTGGCGGGCGGCTTCGGTGAGGCTGAAATAGTGGTAGGTCTGGTTGCCGACCTGGAGGGGCTTGAGGGTGTTCAGGCTATCGAGCGAGGGCATTGCCAACTCCTTCTGCGCCGGTGCCCGGCAAATACTCAAGGTTTACCGGTATCACCGCTCTGTTTCGGTCCGCACGGTACGGACCTGGCTGAAAGGTCAGGTTAGACCGCTTTGCGGCTGCTGACCCTTTTCTGGACCGGTGGGGCATGTCGCAGGTTCCGATCTTCCTTTATCATCGCCGCCCTGCCGGCGCCTGTTGCGCGCCAGCCGTAGTGGAGTGAGAGATGAATACCCTGTTCATGCATTGCCGGCCCGGTTTCGAGGGCGAGGTTTGCGCCGAAATCAGCGAACATGCCGCCCGCCTGGGCATTGCCGGCTATGCCAAAGGCAAGCCACAAAGTGCCAGCGCCGAGTTTGTCTGCAGTGAAGACGGCGGTGCCGAGCGGTTGATGGGGGCGCTGCGCTTCAACGAGCTGATTTTCCCTCGGCAGTGGGCCCGTGGCGGTTTTGTCGAGTTACCGGAAAGTGACCGGATCAGTGTGCTGCTGGCGCAGTTGGCCGACTTCCCGGTGTTCGGCAGCCTGTGGCTGGAAGTGCTGGACAGCAACGAAGGCAAGGAATTGTCCACCTTCTGTCGCAAGTTCGAAGTGCCGCTGCGCAAGGCCCTGGAAAAGGCCGGTCGCCTGGTCGACGATGCCAGCCGCCCACGGCTGCTGCTCACCTTCATCAGCGGCCGGCGGGTGTTTGTCGGCCTGGCCCCGGCCAACAACAGCGCGTTGTGGCCCATGGGCATCCCGCGCCTGAAGTTCCCCCGCGAGGCACCCAGCCGTTCGACCCTCAAGCTGGAAGAGGCCTGGCACCAGTTCATCCCGCGTGAGCAGTGGGAACAGCGCCTGGGCGATGACATGACCGGTGTCGACCTGGGCGCCTCGCCGGGTGGCTGGACCTACCAGTTGGTACGTCGTGGCATGCTGGTGACGGCCATCGACAACGGGCCGATGGCCGAAAGCCTGATGGACACCGGCCTGGTCCAGCACCTGATGGCCGACGGTTTCACCTGGCAGCCGAAGCAGCCGGTGGACTGGATGGTGTGCGACATCGTCGAGAAGCCGGCGCGCACCACGTCGCTGATCGAAACCTGGCTGGGTGAGGGGTTGTGTCGCGAGGCAGTGGTCAACCTGAAGCTGCCGATGAAGCAACGCTATGCCGAAGTACGCCGGTTGCTCGACCGCATGGAGGCGACGTTCAAGGCGCGCAAGATCAGGGTATCGATTGCCTGCAAGCAGCTGTATCACGACCGTGAGGAAGTGACTTGCCATCTGCGCAGACTGGACCTGAAGCCGCGCTGATTTCGGGGGCTGCAAGCCAGCCCCTTGGTCGAAACGGCCCTATGCGCGACAATAACGATCATTTGTGGAGCCCCCCATGACCGATTTCACCCCCGACGCCATCCTCGACGCTACCGGCCTGAATTGCCCGGAACCGGTAATGATGCTGCACCAGCACGTGCGCAACCTGGCCGCTGGCGGCCTGCTGAAAGTCATCGCCACCGACCCGTCGACCCGTCGTGACATTCCCAAGTTCTGCAACTTCCTCGGCCACGAATTGCTGCAGCAGCAAGAGGACGCCGGCACCTTCCTGTACTGGATCCGCAAAAAAGCCGACTGAAGCGCTCTGGAACACGCCCCGCGTTGCGCCTACACTGCGTTCCCCAGACAGGAGAGCGCCATGCTGATAGTTGCCGACGAGAACATCCCGCTGCTCGATGCCTTCTTCCAGGGTTTCGGTGAAATTCGCCGCTACCCGGGCCGAAGCCTCGATGCCGCCAGCGTCAAGGACGCCGATATCCTGCTGGTGCGCTCGGTGACCAAGGTCGACCGCCAGCTGCTCGAAGGCAGCCGCGTACGCTTTGTCGGCACTTGCACCATCGGCACCGATCACCTGGACCTGGACTACTTTGCCGAAGCCGGCATCCGCTGGAGCAGTGCGCCAGGCTGCAATGCACGCGGCGTGGTCGACTACGTGCTGGGCAGCGTACTGACCCTGGCCGAGCTCGATGGCGTGGCACTGCCCGAACGCGTGTATGGCGTGGTGGGTGCGGGTGAGGTGGGCGGCCGCCTGGTGCGGGTGCTTCACGGCCTGGGCTGGAAGGTACTGGTGTGCGACCCGCTGCGCCAGGCCGCCGAGGGTGGCGACTACGTCAGCCTCGAGACGATTTTGCAGCAGTGCGATGTGATCAGCCTGCATACCCCGTTGCAGCGTGCCGGCGAGCACCCGACCTGGCACTTGCTGGGCCAGGCGCAGCTGGCGCAGTTGCGCCCAGGGGCCTGGCTGATCAACGCCAGTCGTGGCCCGGTGGTAGACAACGCCGCCTTGCGCGAGCTGCTGCTGGACCGTGAAGACGTGCATGCGGTGCTGGATGTGTGGGAGGGCGAGCCGCAGGTCGACCTGCAACTGGCCGACCTGTGCACGCTGGCTTCGCCGCACATTGCCGGTTACAGCCTTGACGGTCGCCAGCGTGGCACGGCGCAGATCTACCAGGCGCTGTGCCGTTTCCTCGGCGTGGACGAGCAGGTGCAGCTGGCAGACTTGCTGCCCCGGCCGCCACTGGCACAAATCGAACTGGATGCCGGCACCGACCCGGCCTGGGCCTTGGCGACCCTGTGCCGCGCCGTGTACGACCCGCGCCGCGACGATGCCGATTTCCGCCGCAGCCTGAGCGACGACCCGCAGCTGCAGCGGGCGGCGTTCGACCAGTTGCGCAAGCAGTATCCGCCACGTCGCGAGATCGAAGGGCTGGCGGTGCGCTTGCGGGGTGAGTCGCCACAGTTGGCACAGCTGGTCAGTGCCTTGGGTGGGGTGCTGGCCTGATAGATTGTTGAAGGCAGTGCCGGCCAATAAAAACCCGGCGCAAGCGCCGGGTTGCAAGTAATTCGCAGATCAACCTTCGCGTACGCGCTTGACCCGGCTCTTCTCCAGTGCCTCGCAGGCCTGCTGGATCATCTGCTCGGTAATCGGCACTTCGCGCCCTTGGGCGTCGATGATCGAGCCACACACCTTAGGTTGCGGGGTGGTCTTGGGCTTTTGGTTGTCGCTGCCATGCTGCAAGCTCATTCGGTGTCTCCTCATCAGGTTCTGGCTCAGGTTAGCCCTGAGCCGTGACTGGCCTGTGACTGTTTCCGTATCACGCTGGAAACAGTCCAACAGAAACGCTGTGAAAGCTCCATAGTCTGGTTAGACCGATGGGCTATAGCAACCTGCAGGCATTCCCACAGCCTGGATGAGTGGTAGTCTGCGGCTTCCCCCGCATTGTGGTCGTCGCCATGCCCGAATCGGTTTCCCCACGTCAGCGCCGCGCCTTGCGCCTGGCCTGGCAGTTCGTCCGCCCCTATCGCCGGCAAGTGCTGCTGGCTTTGCTGGCCCTGGTGGTCACTGCCGCCATCACCCTGTCGATGGGCCAAGGCATCCGCCTGTTGGTGGACCAGGGCTTCATGACCCGCTCCGCGCACCAGCTCAACCAGACCATCGGGTTGTTCCTGCTGCTGGTGCTGGCCCTGGCGGTGGGCACTTTCAGCCGCTTTTACCTGGTCTCGTGGATTGGCGAGCGGTGTGTGGCCGATATCCGTCGCGCCGTTTTCGATCACCTGATCGGCCTGCACCCCGGCTTTTTCGAAGACAACCGCAGCTCCGAGATCCAGTCGCGGCTGACGGCGGACACCACCTTGCTGCAGTCGGTCATCGGCTCATCGTTGTCGATGTTCCTGCGTAACGCGTTGATGGTCATCGGCGGCGTGGTGTTGCTGTTCATCACCAACCCCAAACTCACCAGTATCGTGGTGGTGGCCCTGCCGTTGGTGCTGGCACCTATCCTGCTGTTCGGTCGTCGGGTGCGCAGCCTGTCGCGGCAGAGCCAGGACCGGGTGGCCGATGTGGGCAGCTACGTGGCCGAAACGCTGGGGCAGATCAAGACGGTGCAGGCCTACAACCACCAGGCGCACGACCGCGAACTGTTCGCGGGCACGGTCGAAGCAGCGTTTAGCGTGGCCCGCAAGCGGATTGCCCAGCGTGCGTGGCTGATCACCCTGGTGATCGTGCTGGTGTTGGGGGCGGTGGGGGTGATGTTGTGGGTCGGCGGCATGGACGTGATTGCCGGGCGTATTTCGGCAGGCGAGCTGGCTGCATTCGTGTTCTACAGCCTGATCGTCGGTAGCGCCTTCGGTACCCTCAGTGAGGTGATCGGCGAGCTGCAGCGTGCCGCCGGTGCCGCCGAGCGTATTGCCGAACTGTTGGCTGCGCGCAGTGCAATCCTGCCGCCCGAGCTGGCGCAGGCGCTACCAAAACAGCGGGCCAGCGGGCACATCGAATTGCAGCAGGTGGTGTTCGCCTACCCGTCACGGCCTACGGTGGCGGCTGTCGATGGCCTGAGCCTGGCCATCGAACCTGGGCAGACCGTTGCCCTGGTTGGCCCCTCGGGTGCAGGCAAGTCGACCCTGTTCGATTTGTTGCTGCGTTTTTACGACCCACAGCAAGGGCGCATCCTGCTCGATGGTCAGGCGATTACCGCGCTCGACCCTGACCAGCTGCGCCGCCAGTTCGCCCTGGTGGCGCAAAACCCCTCGCTGTTCCGTGGCACGGTGGAGGCCAACATCCGTTATGGCCGGCCCGAGGCGACCCTGGCAGAAGTCGAGGCAGCCGCCCGCGGTGCCTATGCCGATGAATTCATCCGGCAGCTGCCGCAAGGCTACCAGACGCCCTTGGGCGAGGGCGGCATCGGGCTTTCCGGTGGGCAGCGGCAGCGCCTGGCGATTGCCCGGGCGTTGCTGGTGGATGCGCCGATCCTGTTGCTGGATGAAGCCACCAGCGCCCTCGACGCGCAGAGCGAGCACCTGATCCAGCAGGCGTTGCCCAGCCTGATGGCCGGGCGCACCACGCTGGTGATCGCCCATCGCCTAGCCACGGTGCAGCACGCCGAACGTATCGCGGTCATCGACAAGGGGCGGCTGGTGGCGGTGGGCACGCACCGTCAGTTGATCGAGGAAAGCCCGCTGTATGCGCGGTTGGCGGCCTTGCAGTTCACCACAGGGTAGGGTGTCGCGGTTTTGTAACATTTTTGTAGCAATTGCCTGAGAGTATCTGCCTCAACTGTTGCGTAAGTGCTCGACCTGGCTGCCATTGCTTGATGGCAGCTTTTTTTTGGCCTGCCAGTAATGGGGGCTGCACAGCGGCCCCAGCCCTCTCTTTCTGGTTCCGAGACCCTAGATGTTGCGTAAATCCCTCAGAGTGCAAATTCTCTCGCTGCTCGGCGGCAGCCTGGCGGCGATGTTGCTGATCGCCCTGGTGTGTTTCCAGTTCCTGTCGTCCAGCGTGCGCGGTTATGCCGAGCTGGTCGACGGGCCGCTGCGGGCCTCGCAATTGATCGACGAAGCCAACCTGCAATTCAAGATTCAGGTACAGGAATGGAAGAACGTGTTGCTGCGCGGGCGCCAGCCAGCAGACATGGACAAGTACTGGCAGCAGTTCCAGGCCCGTGAACAACAGGTTCAGGAGCTGCTCGGGCAATTGATCGACAGCAGCGACGCCAGGCTCAAGGCGCCGTTGCAGCAGCTGCGTGACAGCCACCGGCAGTTGGGCCAGGCCTATGCGCAGGGCCGCCAGGCCTTCCTTGCCGCAGGGGATGACCCGGTAGTCGGCGACCAGGCGGTCAAAGGCGTGGACCGCGCCGCCAGCGAGCAGATGAGCGAACTGGTCGAGCAGCTGCGTGCCGATGCGCGCCAGCGTGCGGCCAGCATCAGCGCCAGCGCCGAGCGCACGGTATGGCTGGGCTTGCTGGTGATGTTGGCTTCGGCGGTGCTGGTGGGGCTGCTCAGCCTGTGGCTGGTCAACCGTAGCCTGATCGAGCCGATCCGTCAACTGATCGAGTATGTCGCACAACTGAGCCAAGGGCGTTTCGCCGCGCGGGTCGATAGCCGCCGTGAAGATGAGCTGGGGCGCCTGGCGCGGGCTGCCAACACGCTGCGCGACTTCCTTGCCGATACCGTTGGCCGCCTGCAGGACAACGCGCAGGAGCTGGAAGGCGCCAGTGGCCAGTTGCGTAGCATCGCCGGCGACATGGCCCGTGGCACCCACGACCAGTTCCAGCGTACCGACCAGGTGGCCACGGCCATGCACGAGATGTCCGCCACCGCCCAGGAGGTCGCCCGCCACGCCGCCGAGGCCGCTCGCGCGGCAGATGACGCCGACCACAGCGCCCAGGCCGGCGAGCAGGTGATGCAGCAGACCATCGACATTATCGGTGTGGTCAACCGTGAAATCGCCGGCACGGCGGCGGTAATCCGCGACCTGGAACACGACAGCACGCGCATTGGCAAAGTGCTGGAGGTGATCCGTGGCATCGCGGAGCAGACCAACCTGCTGGCCCTCAACGCAGCCATCGAAGCGGCCCGTGCTGGCGAAGCCGGGCGTGGGTTTGCGGTGGTCGCCGATGAGGTGCGCAGCCTGGCCCAGCGCACGGCTGCGTCGATTGCCGAGATCCACCAGATCATCGAGGCCGTACAGTCGGGGGCGGTAGAAGCGGTCAAGGCGATCGAAAGCGGCCAGCAGCGCAGCGAGGAGGGGGCCGAGCAGGTGCAGCAGGCCGGGCAGATGCTGCAGCGCATCACCCAGTCCGTAGAGGCGATCCGCGACATGAACCGACAAATCGCCACGGCGGCCGAAGAGCAGACCAGCGTAGCCGAAGACATCTCGCGCAACCTGATCGAAATCACCCGTATTGCCACGGCCAACCAGCAGGCCGTGCAGCATACCGAGCAGGCCGGGCAGCGCTTGCACGGGTTGTCGGGGCAGTTGGGTGAGGTGACCTCGCGCCTGACGGCCTGACCGTTTTCAGGCGCAACAAAAAGCCCGCACAAGGCGGGCTTTTTGAGCAGGATCTGGTCGGAGAGACAGGATTCGAACCTGCGGCCTTCTCGTCCCGAACGAGACGCGCTACCTGGCTGCGCTACACTCCGATGAGCAAAATCCTACTGCATCCCGTTTTTGCACACAAGCCCTTGTTGTTTAAAGGGGCTTTGCCAAACGGGCGCCTGGATCAGAGCTCTTTGACGGTGCGGATCTGGTCCTTGTTCAGGCGGGTGCGCTTGCCATCCAGTTGCTCGAATTCGTAGAAACCGGAGTCTTCATCGTACTTCGGGGTGTCCGTGGCCTGGATTTCGCGGCCATCGTTCAGGGTAATGACGGTCGGCGAAGCGCAGCCGGCAAGGGCGCCCAGGCCCAGGGCGAGCAGGAAAGCGGGTAGGGTCCGTTGAATCATCGTGTTTCTCCAGTGCGATGGTGCTAGATGTCAGTTAAGACGCAGGGTGTCCATGCAAGTTCCTTCTTTAGTGCAGCATAGCGGCAAACCCGGCCTATTGACCGAGGGCAATCGCCATGGGCGCAACGTCGGGAAAGGTGCGCTGTGATATAACTGCGGCCATCTCATCCTGTTGTGACGGACACCCATGAAAGCCAAGGCAGATACCCCCTTCGTGGCGCTGAACATCGCCGTGCTCACGGTCAGCGACACCCGTACTTTCGACACCGACACCTCCGGGCAGCTGTTCGTCGACCGCCTGAGTGCGGCCGGCCACCGTTTGGCCGAGCGCGTGCTGCTCAAGGATGACCTGTACAAGATCCGCGCCCAGGTTGCCACCTGGATCGCCGATGACAACGTGCAAGTGGTGTTGATCACCGGGGGGACCGGCTTTACCGGCCGCGACAGCACGCCCGAGGCGGTGGCCTGCCTGCTGGACAAACAGGTGGAAGGGTTTGGAGAGTTGTTCCGGCAGATCTCGGTGGCCGACATTGGCACCTCCACTGTGCAGTCGCGTGCCTTGGCCGGGCTGGCCAACGGTACCTTGGTGTGCTGCCTGCCGGGCTCGACCAACGCCGTGCGTACCGGCTGGGATGGCATCCTTGCCGAACAGCTCGATGCCCGCCATCGCCCGTGCAACTTCGTTGCGCACCTGAAGCAGGCAGCGGCCTGTGACAGCCGTGGCTGAGGCCGGCCAGGCCCGGCCGCTGATGCCGGTGGAGCAGGCCCTGGAGCAACTGCTGGCACTGGCCGAGGCGGCGCCCATCCGCCAGACCGAGAACCTGCCGCTGGCCGAGGCCGAAGGCCGCGTGCTGGCCACCGACCTGGTGGCCTCGCTCGACCTGCCGCCCTGGCCGAACAGCGCCATGGACGGTTATGCCTTGCGCAAGGCCGACTGGCAGGGCCAGCCGCTGCCGGTCAGCCAGCGCATTTTTGCCGGGCATGCGCCACAGCCGCTGCAGCCAGGCACTTGCGCGCGCATCTTTACGGGTGCGCCGCTGCCGGAAGGGGCCGACTGCGTCGAGATGCAGGAACACACCGAGGTGCTCGAAGATGGCCGGGTACGCTTTCTTGAAGCGTTGCAAACCGGGCAGAACATACGCCCTCAGGGCCAGGAAACCCGCAAGGGTGAGCAGGTAATGAGCGCCGGCACCCGCCTTGGGCCGATCGAACTGGGCCTGGCGGCGACCCTGGGCCATGGTCGCCTGGACGTGGTGCGCAAGGTACGGGTGGCGGTGCTGTCCACCGGTGACGAACTGGTCGAGCCCGGCCTGCCGCTGGGCCCTGGGCAAATCTACAACAGCAACCGTCGGCTGCTGGTCAGCTGGTTGCAGCGGCTGGGCTGCGACGTGGTCGATGCGGGCATCCTACCGGATGACCTTGCACGTACCCGTGCCTGCCTCGCCTCGCTGGGCGACGTTGACCTGATCTTGTCTACCGGTGGTGTCTCGGTGGGGGAGGCCGACTACCTCGGTGCTGCCCTGCGCGAAGCCGGCGAGCTGGCGTTGTGGAAACTGGCGATCAAGCCGGGCAAGCCGCTGACCTTCGGCCACTTCCAGGGCGTGCCGGTGATCGGCCTGCCGGGCAACCCGGCCTCGACCTTGGTCACCTTTGGCTTGCTGACCCGGCCCTACTTGCTTCGTCGTCAGGGGGTGGCCGATGTCACGCCGCTGCGTTTCGACATGCCGGCGGGCTTCGACTGGCCCAAGCCTGGCACGCGCCGCGAGTACCTGCGCGCGCGCATCGAACAGGGCCAGGTGCGCATCTACAAGAACCAGAGCTCGGGGGTGCTGCGCAGTGCCGCCTGGGCCGAGGGCCTGGTAGAGGTGCGCGAAGGCAGTACGCCGAAACCGGGTGATAGCGTGCCGTTCATCCCCTTCAGCGAGCTACTTGGCTGAGCGGCCCAGCCAGGCACTGCCCAGCGGCGCGGCTTCGGCGGGCGCTGCCTGGGCCAGGCGCATGTGCACGTTCTCCAGTTGCTGGGCCGCCACGCTCCAGTCGTGGCGTTGACGGGCGAATTGCCGCCCGGCATCGCTCAGTTGGCTCATGCGCCAGGGCTGGTTGAGCAGTTGGGTGATCAGCAGGGCGAGCTGGTCACCGTCATCACTGCCCAGGTAGTGTTCACCGTTGTTCGCGGCCAGGCCCGATACGCCTTTGCCGGTGGTGATCACCGGCAGGCCGGCGGCCATGGCCTCGAGGATTTTTACTTTGGAGCCACCGGCATAGCGCAGCGGGGCGAAGAACAGTGCCGAACGCTTTTGCAGCTCGCGCAGGTCAGGGCGGTAGCCGAACCATTCGATGCGCGGGTCGTTCCAGTGCAATTTCCAGCTGATCGGCAGCGCATGCCCGGCTATCGCCAGGCGCACCGCCGGGTTGCTCATCCACACTTGCGGCATGATGTCTTCCAGCGCCCACTCGATGGCTTCCAGGTTGGCGCCATACTCGAAGTTGCCTACGAACAACAAGCGCTGGCTATGCAGCGCCGGTTGCACGTGCTGGTAGAAATCACAATCTACACCATTGACCACCACGTTCACCGGGCGCCCGCTGATCTGCGCGATCAGCTCGGCATCGTGAGCGCTGACCGCCACCAGCTCGGTAGGTTGGCGCAGCACCCGCTGTTCCCAGCGCCGGTAGCGCCAGCGGTCAAAGGCATTGAGCGGGCGCAGCCAGAGCGGCAGGCGGTCGTGGCAGGCACCGCCCATCACGGATTCCAGCGTGTGCTCGCTGAGCATGTAGGGCAGCCCGCGCGCCTGCAGAGCCTTTTCGAACGGCTGGAAGCTGTAGCTGTGCTCGATCTGGATCACGTCCCACGGTTCGTCCAGCAATTGCTCGAAGCGGTGCCGCAGGCAAGGGGACAGGCCATTGATGATTGCCCGCATGGGGTAGTCGATGATCGGCGAGGCCAGCAGGTTCAGCGGGCTGTGCAGTGGCCGACGGGGTAGCACGATCAGCCGTTCGAGTAGCGGCTCCAGGGCTTCGCGGGCCGCATCGCCAAGCGGGATTTTCGACTGCACCAGCAGGGTAATGCGGTGGCCTTGCTGTGCCAGTGCGCGCATCAGGTGGTATTGCCGGGTCTTGCTGCCGCTGGTAGTTGGCCAAGGCAGGTACGGCAGTGTCCAGAGAATGCGCATGACCCGGAATCCTCGCTGAAGGCTGCGGATGAAAAGACGCGCCCATCGGCAGCGCTATGCACACCACTGCCGGGGGGCGCGTCCATGGCCAGTATCGAGATTGGCCCGGCGAACAGAAGTCAAAAGGCTGACCTCCCTGGGAAAAATGTTGGCCTGGGTCAAAAACTTGTCAAAAGTTCATTTTCTGAGCATAGCCGCGCATTGTCGGGTGTGGGAAAAAGACCGCGCCGGCTTCGTTATTTTTTTGCACCCATGCAACGATCCGTTGCTGCGCATGGTCGAGATCTGGGTGGTTCAACTTCACGGAGAAGCGCAATGCAAGGGCGCAAGGCAATGCTGATCCTGCACGGCAAGCAGGCGATGAACGAAGAACTGCGCAGCGCTGTGCATGACCTGCGCGGTACCGGCTGGGCACTGGATGTACGTGTCACCTGGGAGGCGGGTGATGCGCAGCGGCTGGTCGGTGAGGCACTGAGCGCGGGGTACAGCCATATTGTCGCCGGTGGTGGGGACGGCACTTTGCGCGACGTGGCCGAAGCCATGGGGCTGGCCGGCGCCGATGCCAGCCTGGCGCTGTTGCCCCTTGGCACTGCCAACGACTTCGCCCGAGCCGCGGGTATACCGCTGGAGCCGGCTGCGGCACTGGCGGCGCTGAACACGCCGGCCCAGGCGATAGACCTGGGCCAGGCTGGCGACCAGTTGTTCCTCAACATGGCCACAGGCGGATTTGGCAGCCAGGTCACCGCCAACACCTCCGAAGACCTGAAAAAAGTGCTGGGGGCGGCGGCCTACCTGTTCACCGGCTTGTCGCGCTTCAGCGAACTGCAGGCAGCTTCGGTGGAACTGCAAGGGCCAGATTTTCAGTGGCAAGGGAGCTTGCTGGCACTGGGTATCGGTAATGGCCGCCAGGCTGGGGGAGGGCAGGTGCTATGCCCTGAAGCGGTGGTGAACGACGGTTTGCTGGACATCGCCATCCTGCCTGCGCCGCAGGAAGTGGTCGGGGCTTTGCGCGATCTGCTGGCCGGTGATGGCCTGTTCGTTCGGGCCCGGCTGCCCTGGGTGGAAATCAAGAGTTCGCAGGGGCTGGATATCAACCTCGATGGCGAGCCGTTGCAGGCCGACAACCTGCGCTTTCAGGCCAGGCCAGCCGCGATACGCTTGCACCTGCCGGCCGGTTCGCCATTGCTCAGTCGTCCAGGCTGATGATTTTCTCGCGTACGGCAAACAGGACCAGGCCAGCCACGTCATGAATCTGCAGCCGCTTCATGATTTGCGAGCGGTGGGTTTCGACCGTCTTGATCGACAGGCCAAGGCCCGCAGCGATTTCCCGGGTGGACTTGCCGCGCACGATCAGGCGCAGGATTTCCAGTTGCCGGGCCGTGAGGTTATGCCGCTCGCCAGCGGCCTGCTTGCCCTGTTTGGTGTGCCGTAGCGCCTGGTTGATGACGGTGTGGGCGATGGCCGGGCTGAGGTAGCGCTCGCCGTTGCGCACCGCGCTCAGGGCCTGTTCCAGCTCGGTGGCGCTGGTGTCCTTGAGCAGATAGCCGTGGGCGCCGCTTTCCAGCGCCCGCATGATCAGGTCGGGGTCGGTGTGCATCGACAGAATCAGCACTTTGCAGGCGTTGCCGCTGGCCCGCAGTTGAGTCAGGGCGTCCAGGCCGCTGGTGGAGCGCATCGAAATGTCCAGCAAGACGATGTCGGGCGCCAGCGTGCGCACCTGTTCGAGCAGTTGGCCGCCATCGTCAGCTTCGCCGATCACGTCATAGCCAGGGATGTCACAGACCAGCGCGCGCACCCCGGCGCGGATCAGCGAATGGTCGTCAACCAGCAGCAGTCTACAGGTCATGGGTGGCAGTACTCCGTGCGCGTTGCTGGCTGCGCGGGGGCCAGGGGAACATCGCTTCGATCTGCGTGCCCAGGCCAGGCTGGCTGGTGATGTCGAGGCTGCCCTGCAACGCGGTTACCCGCTCCTGCATGCCGGCAAGGCCGCGCTGGCCGGCCTCGGCCGGGTGTCGGGCGGGGATGAAGCCACGGCCATCGTCGTGGATCGACAGTGCCAGCCCTTCAGGGGTGCGCTGCAGGCGGATGACCAGGTTGTGTGCCTGGGCGTGGCGCAGCATGTTGGTCACCGCTTCCTGGGTAATGCGGAACACGGCCATGGCCACGGCTTCGTCGATGCCACCCAGGCGCTGGTTGCACGCCAGGCTCCAGTGCACGTTGCTGCTGGCCAGGGTACGTACCAGGTGCGCGCGCAGGCTGGCTTCCAGGCCAAGGCTGGCGAGTTGCCGGGGGTTGAGCAGGGCGGACACATCGCGCACGTTGCCCAGGGTGTCATCCAGCGTGCCGCGCAGGGCATCGCAGTGGCCCTGCAGCTCGTCGGGCATACGCCGCTGCAGCCACTGCAACTGCAGCTTCGCAGCGGTGAGCAATTGGCCGATGTCGTCGTGAAGTTCCCGGCTCAGGTGCTGACGTTCGTCTTCCTGCACCTTGAGCATGCGCTCGGCCAGTTCGGCCGGGCGCAGGCTGATCGACCTGGCGCCCAGCCCCAGTTGAACGGCGGCGCCCAGCGTGGCGGCCAGCTGTAGCACCAGCAGGCTGGTCGGGATGGCCTGGTTGGCCAGGTACAGCGCCAGGTTCGCAACCAGCGAGGCCACGCACAGCCCGACCGTTGCCCAACGCAGCAGGGCAGCGCGGGAGCAGCAACGCAGAGAAGTCTTCAAGCGTGGGAACATAAGTAGGAAAGCCACTGAAGTATTGCTGATGGAGGCCTTGCACAATGCTGGTCAGAGGCTTTGGCGCAGTACTTTCGATGTTTTTTCGAATGCGTGATCTTGCAACCTTGCTTCAGGTTGCAAGCCTTTGTGGGGGCGCATATTACCACTTTGCATTGCATCGGTCGCGGCTGGGAAACGCTTTGAAACGCCTGCTGGTCCGGTCTTTTCGGGTAGCAAAGTGCCACCCTTTAATCGTGCTGTACGCACTTGTACTGCAACTAGCGGGGTCAGGGTTCAACTTGGGCCACTGAAAACCTGGAGAACTTTCCAAGTTTGACCATGGTGGGGCTTGAACAACGGTACTTAGTTGCACTATGCGTCAATTAAAGCGCCGGGTTAGACCGGTCAGGGCGGCTGCTGACTGCCACTTCACCCTGGGTGTGAATGCACACGCTGCCTTGCTCATCGCATGACGTACAGGCTGACGCAAAAGGTTGTTGCACGACCTTCGCCAACTCACCCAGTAGCACCAGTTGTTCGCCGATGTCCAGGTTCAGCCGCCCGGTACGGGTGTCAACCAGTTCCAGTTGCCAGGCCAGCAGGGTCAGGCACTCCCCTATCGCGGGTAGGGCTGCACGCTGCAGGCAACCACCGTGGCAGGCCGGGGCGAGCAACTGTTGAAGGGCAGTGGTGTAATGGGCGACTTCACGCAGGCCCAGGCGTGTGGCCTGACGGGCGAGGCTGTCGAGGGCGTTGCCCAGGCAGCGGCAGGCATCCAGATCATTGTCGATCAGTTCCAGATGCTGCAGGCATTCCTGGGCCTGGGTCAGCAGTACCTGGGCATCCAGCAGGAAGCCCTGCAGGGCATCGTCGAACGATAAGGCAGTGTCCATTGTCAGGTCCCCGCGCGTGGGGTAGGCGCAGGGGGCGGGCACGCCGAAACGATAGCTAGCAAAAGCCTGACTCCATTCATGCAGTGAGAATGGCGTCACATTAATGGCTAAAGGATATCGCGAACATCAGGTTGCGCCCGATTGCGACTAAGGGTTTCCCTGATGCGGGGCCAGGGTGGGGAACTTTTGCAGCACCCTCGGTTTATCCCGGTGTGCCCGCAGTAAAGCATGATGGTAAAGTGATATCAATTGCCTTTGCGGTATTTTCCCGCAAGGGTCAAGGTGCGCGTGAAACCGCCGATACAGGGTAGATGATTTCACCTTTTCCGACTCAAGCCTGGGGGGTTTCCAATGGCTGGCATTCTCGACACGGTAGACCAACGCACGCAATTGGTGGGTGAGAACCGCCTGGAAATTCTGATGTTTCGCCTGGCCGGTCGCCAGTTGTTCGCGATCAACGTGTTCAAGGTGCAGGAGGTGCTGCAACTGCCCAAACTGACCTTGATGCCCCAGCGCCACGCCTTCGTCTGCGGTGTGGTCAACCTGCGCGGGCAGACCCTGCCGGTGATCGACCTGTCCCAGGCGATTGGCATGCGCCCGCTGCAGCCGGGGCCGGACAGCACCATCATCGTCACCGAGTACAACCGCTCGGTGCAGGCCTTCCTGGTCGGTGGTGTGGACCGCATCGTCAACATGAACTGGGAGTCGATCATGCCGCCGCCTTCCAGTGCCGGGCGCCAACACTACCTGACCGCCATCACCAAGGTCGATGACAAGCTGGTGGAGGTTATCGATGTAGAGAAGGTGCTGGCCGAGATTGTGCCGTACAACGCCCGGGTCTCCGGCGACAAACTCGCCGACCCGGTGCTGGCCCGGGCGCGTGGCCGCGAGGTGCTGCTGGTGGATGACTCCAGCGTGGCCTTGGCGCAGTTGCGCGATACGCTGTCCCAGTTAGGCGTGAAACTGCATGTGGCCAGTGATGGCCTGAAAGCGCTACGTATGCTCAAAAGCTGGGCCGATGCCGGCGAAGACGTGTGCGAGAAGCTGCTGATGGTATTTACCGATGCCGAAATGCCTGAAATGGACGGCTACCGGCTGACCACCGAGATCCGCAGTGATGCACGCCTGCGCCAGCTTTATGTGGTGCTGCACACCTCGCTGTCGGGCAGTTTCAACGAGTCCATGGTGAAAAAGGTGGGTTGCGACAACTTCCTGTCCAAGTTCCAGCCCGATCGCCTGGTCGACGTGGTCAAGCAACGCCTGCTGCTGGACACCGCCACTGCGTGAACCCTGGGCCGGCCAGGTATAAGCTTGGCTTTTGGCATGACGCGAGGCAGCAGGGATGTTTCTCAGTGAGTTGTATCGATACCCGGTGAAGTCGGGGCAGGCGCAAAGCCTGCAGGCTTCACCGGTTGGGTTGCTGGGGTTGCAGGGTGACCGGCGCTGGATGGTGGTCGAGGAAGAAAACGGACGCTTCCTGACCCAGCGCGCATGGCCACAACTTGGCCAGCTGCAGGCGTGTGAAGACGACAGCGGCCAGTTGCTGCTGCAGGCGCCCGGGCAGGCACCGTTGCGGGTATCTGTACCCGCTGCCGACGAAGCCCTGCGTGGCGTGACCATCTGGCGCGATACGTTGCGAGTGCCTGATGCTGGCGATGAAGTGGCGGCCTGGCTGAGCGAACTGCTGGGCAAGGCCGTGCGCCTGGTGCATTGCCCGGAGCAGCGTGCGCGCTACCTGCCCAATGGTTATGGTTTCAACAGTGACCGGGCGGCGTTTCCGGATGGTTTCCCCTTGCTGCTGATTGGCCAGGGCTCGCTCGACGAGCTCAGCCGGCGTGTTGGCCGGCCCATGGAGATGCTGCGCTTTCGGCCCAACCTGGTGGTGCAGGGCGCTGAACCCTTTGCTGAAGATGGCTGGAAGCGGATTCGTATCGGCAGCTTGGTGTTTCGTGTGCTCAAACCGAGTGTGCGGTGCATCTTTACCACGATTGACCCGGCTACCGGGGAGCGTACGCCTGACCGCGAGCCGATGGCCACGCTCAAGACCTTCCGCGAGAAAGAGGGGGATGTGCTGTTTGGGCAGAACCTGGCGGTGGATGGGAGTGGCTGGCTGGAGGTAGGAATGAAAGTTGAAGTGCTGGAGTAACGGTTTTACCTGTGCCGGCCTCATCGCGAGCAAGCTCGCTCCTACAGGGTGACGCGATCCTTGTAGGAGCGGGCTTGCCCGCGATGAGGCCGGTACAGGCTTAACAAACCTTACATGTCATCGAAATACCGCTCGTGCCAATCCACCAGCGGCTGCGGCGAATTCAGCTTCTGCCCGTAGATCACCGAATACGACAACACGTTTTGCACATACTGGCGTGTTTCGTCGAACGGGATCGACTCCACCCACACATCGAAGCTCAGGTGCTTGGCGCCTTTCAGCCACTGGCGAACACGCCCGGGCCCTGCGTTGTAGGCCGCCGAAGCCAGCACACGGTTGCCGTTGAACTGGCTGTGTACCTGGCTCAGGTACGCGGCGCCCAGCTGGATGTTCTTGTCCGGGTTCAGTACCTGCGCCGGTGACGCCAGGGGGATGCTGAACTTGCGCGCGGTTTCCTTGGCTGTGGCCGGCATCAGTTGCATCAGGCCGCTGGCACCCACCGGTGAGCGCGCATCCTCCATGAATGCACTTTCCTGGCGGGTGATGGCGAATACCCAGCTCGAATGCAGGCCGCGGACCTTGGCTTCGCGCACCAGCGTGTCGCGGTGGGCCATCGGGAAGCGGATGTCCAGGTCGTCCCAGTACTGCGCCTGGCTGATGGTGCGGATGGCCGGGAAGTACCAGCGCAGCTCATAGCCCAGGCGCGCCTGGGCAACCATTTCGTCACGGGTGAAGTGGCGGCTGACGTGGTACCACTCGCGGCGGCCTTCGACGATCTGGCCGCGGGCGTGGAATTCCAGCGCGCGCTGAATGCCGGGTGTGTTGCGTACTTTCTTGACCAGTTGCGGGCTCAGCAGCAGCGGCTTGTTGTTCAGCTGGTACGGTGTTTGTGCCCGGTCGGCAGCCAGGAAGCCATAGAAGTCACGCTCACGCGCCACGGTCTTGTACAGCAGCGGGATCTGCGGGTTGTTCGGCTGTGCCAGCTCCAGGCTGCGCGCTTGCCAGTACTTCCAGCGGCTGCTGCTGGCCAGGTCCTGGGGCAGGCGCTTGGTCAGCTCGTAGGCGTCTTCCCAGCGGCCCAGGCGCAGCAGCAGGCGCAGGCGCCACTCGCTGACGGTGTTGTCGCGCAGCTCTGGGTCGTAGCGGGTCATCAGGTCGAGGGCGCGCGGGTCGTAGCGGCGTGCCAGGGTCAGGCCGATTTCACGGGCGATGGCCACCTTCTCGTCGCGGGAAAAGTGCATGCGCTGGGCGTAATCGTCCAGCAAGGCCATGGCCCGCTCCGGGTCTTGCCGGGCCAGGCGGCGCAGGCCGAGGCTGACCACGTCGGACATGGCTTCGTTGACCGGGGTGAAGCGCGACGGCTGGTTGAGCAGCTCCGGTTTTTGCGCCACGTCGACCAGCAGGCGCCCTTGCGGGCCGAGGGTGGTCAGGGTCTTGACCAGGTTGTTGGCCAGGGCGTAGTTGCGCGTCTGGGCTGCCAGCTTGGTGCGTTCCCAGCGCTTGGCCTCGGTCAGCTGGCCTTCGGCGGCCCACATGCCGAACAGCGTGTCGCACGCGGCAGGTTGTGACTTGCCGACGTTCCACAGTTTGTCGGCCGTGGCGTAGCCCTCGGCACGCAACCCATGGCTGAGCTGGTACTGGCCGTTGAGGCAGTCCAGTTCGGTGAAGTTGAGCTTGGGGTCGTAATATTTGACGAAGGTGTCCCACTCGCCGCGTTCGGCCAGCCAGCGCAACCAGCGCAGTTTCATCCAGTTGGCCTGGGGCAGGTCGCCGTGCTTGGCGAGGAAGCCTTCGATTTCCTGGTTGCTGGCGCTTTTCAGGCGGGCGGTAAGCTCGTCGTAGGCCAGGTAGGGCGTCAGCGGGTAGTCGTTCAGGGCCTGGGCATAACGCAGGTACGGGCCTTTGTCGCCTTTGGCCAGCGCACGCTTGGCCTCGTCGTAGTACTGGCGTTGCAGGGTCAGGTCGGTGGCCTGCGCCGCGCAGGTGGCAGCGGCAAGCAGCAGGCAGGATGCAATATGTAACAGGCGGCTGCGCATGATACGTCCGGGCAGTTGAACCATGGGGAAGTGACGGCGGAGCCAGCACTGTTGAAAGCTATTGCCTTAGCTTAGCTGTTTGCCGGCAGCGGGTGAAAGCACTGTGCTTGTATCGGGATATTAAGTTCGACCAGATGTCGCCCGGCACTCGCCGGTTGGCCTGGCGGATGCCGTCGAGGGCCAAGTCAGGTAGAATGCGCGCCCGATTTATGGAGACCAACATGACCCTGCTCAAATTCAGCGATGTGTCCCTCGCATTCGGCGCCATGCCGCTGCTGGACAAAGTGTCCTGGCAGATCGCTCGTGGTGAGCGGGTGTGCATCATCGGCCGCAACGGTACTGGCAAGTCGAGCATGCTGCGCCTGGTCAAGGGCGAGCAGAAGGGCGATGACGGTGAAATCTGGCGTGCCCCGGGCCTGAAGATCGGCGAATTGCCGCAGGAACTGCCGGTGGCCGACGCGCGTACGGTGTTCGATGTGGTGGCCGCTGGCCTGGACGGCGTGGGCGAGTTGCTGGCGCAGTTCCATCACCTGAGCATGAACATCCAGGGTGACGAAGACCTGGAAAAGCTCATGCACGTCCAGCACGAGCTGGAAGTCCGTGATGGCTGGCGCCTGCAGCAGGTGGTAGAGAGCACCCTCAGCCGCCTGCAACTGCCCGCCGACAAGACCCTGGCCGAGCTGTCCGGTGGCTGGCGCCGCCGCGTGCTGCTGGCACAGGCGCTGGTGTCCGAGCCCGACCTGTTGCTGCTCGACGAGCCCACCAACCACCTGGACATCGGTGCCATCGCCTGGCTCGAAGAAGCCCTGCGCGGCTTCAACGGTGCGGTGCTGTTCATTACCCACGACCGTTCCTTCCTGCAGAACCTGGCCACCCGTATCCTTGAGCTGGACCGTGGCGGCCTGATCGACTGGAACGGCGACTACGCCAGCTTCCTGGTGCACAAGGAGGCCGCACTGGCCGCCGAAGAAACCGCCAATGCGCTGTTCGACAAGCGTCTGGCCCAGGAAGAGGTGTGGATTCGTCAGGGCATCAAGGCCCGTCGTACCCGCAACGAAGGCCGTGTACGTGCGCTGAAAGCCTTGCGTGTGGAGCGTGGCGAGCGCCGCGAGCGCCAGGGCAAGGCCAACATCCAGATCGAAGCGGCGGAAAAGTCCGGCAAGCAGGTGATGGTGCTGGAAAACGTCAGCTTCCATCACCCTGACGGGCCGATGCTGGTCAAGGACTTCTCCATGGTCCTGCAGCGCGAGGACCGTATCGGTCTGCTGGGCGCCAACGGTACCGGCAAGACGACCTTGCTGAAGATGATGCTCGGCGACCTTGAGCCGACCGCAGGCAAGGTAGAACGCGGCACCAAGCTCGAAGTGGCCTATTTCGACCAGATGCGCCACCAGCTCGACCTTGAAAAGACCGTGATCGACAACCTGGCCGAAGGCCGTGACTTCATCGAGATCGACGGCCAGAACCGCCATGTGCTGAGCTACCTGGGCGACTTCCTGTTCAGCCCGCAGCGTGCGCGCACGCCAGTCAAGGCGCTGTCGGGTGGTGAGCGTGCTCGCCTGCTGCTGGCCAAGCTGTTCAGCAAGCCGGCCAACCTGCTGGTGCTCGACGAACCGACCAACGACCTGGACGTGGAAACCCTCGAGTTGCTCGAAGAGGTGCTGTCCAACTACAAGGGCACTGTGCTGATCGTCAGCCACGACCGGGCCTTCCTCGACAACGTCGTCACCAGCACCCTGGTGTTCGAAGGCGAGGGCAAGGTGCGCGAGTATGTCGGTGGTTATGAGGACTGGATTCGCCAGGGTGGCTCGCCGAAGCTGCTGGGCGTGACCGAGAGCAAGGGCGGCAAGTCGGCCCTCAACAGTGCGGTGGTGGAGAAGGTCGAGGCCAAACCTGCGCCTGTTGCTGCGCCGGTGGTGGAAGAGGCCTCGAAGAAGAAGCTCAGCTACAAGCTGCAGCGTGAGCTGGAGATGCTGCCAGGGCAGATCGACGAAGTTGAGCAGCGCATGGCTGAAGCCCAGGAAGAAGTGAATGCGGCGGGCTTCTATCAGCGGCCGATTGCGGAGACTTCGGCGGTGCTGGCCAAGATCGAGAAGCTGCAGGGTGAGCTGGATGCGCTGGTAGAGCGCTGGGCCGAGCTGGAAGGCTGATCGGATTTCAATCTGTACTCGCCTCTTCGCGGGTAAACCCGCTCCCACAAGGGTGTTGCAATCCCTGTGGGAGCGGGTTTACCCGCGAAGAGGCCGGAACAGGTTAAATCACTCCTTCTTCAGCAACCGCACCGCCAGCACATCACACGGCGCCCCATGCAGCACGTCATTGGCCGTGGAACCCAGCAACAACGCCAGACCGTGACGGCCATGGCTGCCGACCACGATCAAATCGCATTTCTGGTCCTTGGCCAGCTGGTGAATTTCCTGGCGCGGTTGGCCGTAGGTCAGGTGCGAGTCACCGCGTTTGATGTCCGGGTATTTGTTGAACAGGCGTTCCATGCGCTCTTTGGCCTGGTCGAACTGCTGCTGTTGCAGCTGCGACAGGTCCATCGGCACGTCACCGCCAAATGCCATGGCCATCGGTTCGACGATGTGTACCAGCGACACCTTGGCGTTCGAAGGCGCGGCCAGCGCCATGGCGCGCTTGATCACCGGGTCGCATTCTTCGGTCAGGTCGACGGCGACCAACAAATGTTCGTATTGCATGAGCGGTACTCCTGACAATCGCGATAGAAGAAGTATGGTCGCTTTCGGGCGGGTCTTCCGTGAAAAATGGCTAACCAGCTCATTTGCAACGCTTTATGGGATCTACTGATATGACGGTATTGCTGGTGGTGTCAATCCTTGCGCTGATTCTCAGCCCGCTTTCCTGGCTGCGTTCATCGCGCAAACAGAGTGAGCAGATGAAGCTGCGCCTGGAAGCGCGGCGCATGGGCCTGGCCATGCAGCTGGCGCCGCAGCAATGGCCGCACTGGCTGGAAAAGGAGCCGCCAAGCCCTTGCCCGCAGTACCATCGCGCCCGGCGCCGTGGGCACGAGGACAGCTTCAGCTTCTGGCAGGTCAGCCCGGGGGTATGGTGGAACCAGTGGCGTGAACCCTGCGAAGACCCGCGCTTCGTGGAGGCCCTGGCGCGCTTGCCGGCGAGCGTTTACAAGGTCGAGGCGGATGCTCGGATGATCGCGTTGTACTGGACTGAGCGGGGCGATACGGCTGTATTGCAGGATGTTGCCTACGTCCTCGAAACCCTCGCCTGATACCTGGCATGCCCGCTCCCACAGGGAATGCGGCGGTTTCAATAGCTATGAACGACAAAGCGGCGGCTTGGCAGAACCCTGAAGGGGTGGGGTGCCAAGTCGCCGCTTTGCGTTCTGCTGCGCAGAAAAGGCCAGGCAGGCCGGGTATTCATTCAAGCAAGTGCCAGTGTAGCCGCCCGGGGTTGCCGTGCAAGCGGAAAGTTGCAGCACACTGCAAGTGGCTGTGGTCAATCGCTGACATGAATGGCCGGCGATCACTGTCATCATGTTTTGTACCAAGACGATACAAAATGACTGGAAAGTCGCGTTTTCGCCATGCTCGTGAGCATTTGACAACGCCGATCTTTTCGGAGAATGTGTGCACACCCAAATCAAACGGGCGTATGAATTGAGCGTTTGTATGTCGTGACGCCAAGCCATACTTCCGACTAGCGCGCTGACGGGTGTGCCTGGGGCGGGGCAGTTAGGCCTGCTTTTGCTGCAGCGATCGGCGTGTACAGTTCAGCTTCCATATCGTGGAGATCAGTTGATGATTTACGAAGGTAAAGCCATCACGGTTAAGGCTCTTGAAAGTGGCATCGTCGAGCTCAAGTTCGACCTCAAGGGTGAGTCCGTCAACAAGTTCAACCGCCTGACCCTGAACGAGCTGCGCCAGGCCGTCGATGCCATCAAGGCCGATGCCTCGGTCAAGGGCGTGATCGTCAGCAGTGGCAAGGACGTGTTCATCGTCGGCGCCGACATCACCGAGTTCGTCGACAACTTCAAGCTGCCCGAGGCCGAACTGGTCGCCGGCAACCTGGAAGCCAACCGCATCTTCAACGCCTTCGAAGACCTCGAAGTGCCGACCGTTGCCGCCATCAACGGCATCGCCCTGGGCGGTGGCCTGGAAATGTGCCTGGCCGCCGACTACCGGGTCATGTCCACCAGTGCCAAGATCGGCCTGCCGGAAGTCAAGCTGGGTATCTACCCGGGCTTTGGCGGCACCGTGCGCCTGCCACGCCTGATCGGCTCGGACAACGCCATCGAGTGGATTGCCGCCGGCAAGGAAAACCGCGCCGAAGACGCCCTGAAAGTGGGTGCCGTCGACGCTGTGGTCGCCCCTGAGCTGCTGCTGGCCGGTGCCCTGGACCTGATCAAGCGCGCCATCAGTGGCGAGCTGGACTACAAGGCCAAGCGCCAGCCGAAGCTGGAAAAGCTCAAGCTCAATGCCATCGAACAGATGATGGCCTTCGAAACCGCCAAGGGCTTCGTCGCTGGCCAGGCCGGCCCGAATTACCCGGCCCCGGTCGAAGCCATCAAGACCATCCAGAAAGCTGCCAACTTCGGCCGCGACAAGGCGCTGGAGGTAGAAGCCGCAGGCTTTGCCAAGCTGGCCAAGACCTCGGTTGCCGAAAGCCTCATCGGCCTGTTCCTGAACGACCAGGAGCTCAAGCGCAAGGCCAAGGCGCATGACGAAATCGCCCACGACGTGAAGCAGGCTGCCGTGCTCGGCGCTGGCATCATGGGTGGCGGTATCGCTTATCAGTCGGCGGTCAAGGGCACCCCGATCCTGATGAAGGATATCCGCGAGGAAGCCATCCAGCTGGGTCTTAACGAGGCTTCCAAGCTGCTCGGCAACCGCGTCGACAAGGGCCGCCTGACCCCGGCCAAGATGGCCGAGGCGCTCAACGCCATTCGCCCGACCCTGTCCTATGGCGATTTCGCCAATGTCGACATCGTCGTCGAAGCCGTGGTCGAGAACCCGAAAGTGAAGCAGGCCGTGCTGGCTGAAGTGGAAGGCCAGGTGAAGGAGGATGCAATCCTTGCCTCCAACACCTCGACCATCTCCATCAACCTGCTGGCCAAGGCGCTCAAGCGCCCGGAAAACTTCGTCGGCATGCACTTCTTCAACCCGGTGCACATGATGCCGCTGGTGGAAGTGATCCGTGGCGAGAAGTCCAGTGAAGTGGCGGTCGCCACCACCGTGGCCTACGCCAAGAAAATGGGCAAGAACCCGATCGTGGTCAACGACTGCCCGGGCTTCTTGGTCAACCGCGTGCTGTTCCCGTACTTCGGCGGCTTCGCCAAGCTGGTCAGCGCCGGTGTCGACTTCGTGCGTATCGACAAGGTGATGGAAAAGTTCGGCTGGCCAATGGGCCCGGCGTACCTGATGGACGTGGTCGGCATCGACACCGGCCACCACGGCCGCGACGTGATGGCCGAAGGCTTCCCGGACCGCATGAAAGACGACCGCCGCTCGGCCGTTGACGCGCTGTACGAGGCCAACCGCCTGGGCCAGAAGAACGGCAAGGGCTTCTATGCCTACGAAACCGACAAGCGCGGCAAGCCGAAGAAAGTCTTCGACGCCACCGTGCTGGACGTGCTCAAGCCTGTCGTCTTCGAGCAGCGTGAAGTCACCGACGAAGACATCATCAACTGGATGATGGTCCCGCTGTGCCTGGAGACCGTGCGTTGCCTGGAAGACGGCATTGTCGAAACCGCCGCCGAAGCCGACATGGGCCTGGTCTACGGCATTGGTTTCCCTCCCTTCCGCGGTGGTGCGCTGCGCTACATCGACTCGATCGGTGTGGCCGAATTCGTTGCCCTGGCCGATCAGTACGCCGACCTGGGGCCGCTGTACCACCCGACCGCCAAGCTGCGTGAAATGGCCAAGAACGGCCAGCGCTTCTTCAACTGAGCGGTCAACGAGCTAGAGCGAGAGATTTGATATGAGCCTGAATCCAAGAGACGTGGTGATTGTCGACTTCGGTCGCACGCCAATGGGCCGCTCCAAGGGTGGCATGCACCGCAATACCCGCGCCGAAGACATGTCGGCGCACCTGATCAGCAAGCTGCTGGAACGTAACGACAAGGTCGACCCGAAAGAGGTCGAGGACGTGATCTGGGGCTGCGTCAACCAGACCCTGGAGCAGGGCTGGAACATCGCCCGCATGGCCTCGCTGATGACCCAGATCCCGCACACCTCCGCAGCCCAGACCGTCAGCCGCCTGTGTGGCTCGTCGATGAGCGCACTGCACACGGCTGCCCAGGCGATCATGACCGGCAACGGCGATGTGTTCGTGGTCGGTGGCGTGGAGCACATGGGCCACGTCAGCATGATGCACGGCGTCGACCCCAACCCGCACCTGTCCTTGCACGCCGCCAAGGCTTCCGGGATGATGGGCCTGACTGCGGAAATGCTCGGCAAGATGCACGGCATCACCCGTGAGCAGCAGGACCTGTTCGGCCTGCGTTCGCACCAGCTGGCCCACAAGGCCACGGTCGAAGGCAAGTTCAAGGACGAGATCATCCCGATGCAGGGCTATGACGAGAACGGCTTCCTGAAGGTGTTCGATTTCGACGAAACCATTCGCCCGGAAACCACCCTCGAAGGCCTGGCATCGCTCAAGCCTGCGTTCAACCCGAAGGGCGGTACCGTCACTGCCGGTACCTCGTCGCAGATCACCGACGGCGCCTCGTGCATGATCGTGATGTCTGGCCAGCGCGCCATGGACCTGGGTATCCAGCCATTGGCGGTGATTCGTTCGATGGCGGTGGCCGGTGTCGACCCGGCAATCATGGGCTATGGCCCGGTGCCGTCGACCCAGAAAGCCCTCAAGCGTGCCGGCCTGACCATGGCCGATATCGACTTCATCGAGCTCAATGAAGCCTTCGCCGCACAGGCCCTGCCAGTGCTGAAAGACTTGAAAGTGCTCGACAAGATGGATGAGAAGGTTAACCTGCACGGCGGCGCCATTGCCTTGGGCCACCCGTTCGGTTGCTCCGGGGCACGTATTTCGGGCACCCTGCTCAACGTCATGAAGCAGAATGGCGGTACCCTGGGGGTGGCGACCATGTGCGTCGGCCTCGGCCAAGGTATCACCACTGTCTTCGAGCGCGTCTGACCGCGTAGCGGGACAGCAGCCGGGGCCTTGTGCCCCGGTTTTTGTTTTTTTCAGGTTCAAGTCAAGAGGGTGGGCAACATGCAGATACAACCAGGCGTATACCGGCATTACAAAGGGCCTGAGTACCGTGTCTTCAGTGTTGCACGGCACTCCGAGAGCGAAGAGTGGATGGTGTTCTACCAGTGCCTGTATGGTGATTACAGCTTCTGGGTACGGCCACTTTCGATGTTCCAGGAGTCTGTCGAGGTTGACGGCGAGCAGGTGCCACGCTTTGCTTTGGTCAAGGCCGAAGAGGGGTTGCCTGGGTTGCTGGGGAAGTCGCACGAGTGAACTTCCGCGCTTGACCTCACTCTTTTGCCACTATATATAGCGGTGCCGCGTCTGGCACCTGACGCGTTTTTCATCTTCAGATTCAGGAATACTCCGATCCATGGGCAAATCGCTGGTCATTGTGGAATCCCCGGCCAAGGCCAAGACCATCAACAAGTACCTGGGCAACCAGTACGTGGTGAAGTCGAGTATCGGCCATATCCGAGACCTCCCCACCAGCGGTTCGGCCAGCGCGAGCAAAGAGCCAGCCGCCAAGCGTGGCAAGGCCGCGGGTGAGGCTCCGGCCCTTTCGCCAAAAGAAAAGGCCCGTCGCCAGCTGGTGGCACGCATGGGTGTCGACCCTGACCATGGCTGGAAGGCCAAGTACGAGATCCTGCCTGGCAAGGAAAAGGTGATCGAAGAGCTGCGCCGCCTGGCCAAGGATGCCGACACCATCTATCTCGCAACCGACTTGGACCGCGAAGGGGAAGCCATTGCCTGGCACCTGCGCGAAGCCATCGGTGGTGACGACACCCGCTACAAGCGCGTGGTGTTCAACGAAATTACCAAGAAGGCCATCCAGGAGGCCTTCTCGCAGCCAGGCGAGCTGGATATCGACCGGGTCAACGCCCAGCAGGCGCGCCGTTTCCTCGACCGTGTGGTCGGTTACATGGTTTCGCCGCTGCTGTGGGCCAAGATTGCCCGTGGCCTGTCTGCCGGCCGTGTGCAGTCGGTGGCGGTAAAGCTGGTGGTGGAGCGCGAGCGCGAAATCCGCGCGTTCATCCCGGAAGAGTACTGGGAGATCCACGCCGACCTGGGCACCGCCAAAAACGCCAAGGTGCGTTTCGAGGTGGCGCGCGAGAAGGGTGAGGCGTTCAAACCGCTGAACGAAGCCCAGGCCATGGCTGCGCTGGAGAAGCTCAAGGCTTCCAGCTACAGTGTGGTCAAGCGTGAAGACCGCCCGACCAGCAGCAAGCCATCGGCACCGTTCATTACCTCCACCCTGCAGCAGGCGGCCAGTAACCGCCTGGGCTTCGGGGTGAAGAAAACCATGATGATGGCCCAGCGTTTGTACGAAGCCGGCTACATCACGTATATGCGTACCGACTCGACCAACCTGTCGGCCGACGCACTGGACATGGCGCGCAGCTACATCGAGCGCGAGTTCGGCAAGCAGTACCTGCCGGAAGCACCGCTGGTATACGGCAGCAAGGAAGGCGCTCAGGAAGCGCACGAAGCGATTCGTCCTTCTGACGTGAATACCCACCCGACCAAGCTCAGTGGTATGGAGCGTGACGCCGAGCGCCTGTACGAGCTGATCTGGCGCCAGTTCCTGGCCTGCCAGATGCCGCCGGCGCAGTACCTGTCCACCAGCGTCACCGTGGCGGCTGGCGACTTCGAGCTGCGCGCCAAGGGCCGCATTCTCAAGTTCGACGGTTACACCCGCGTACTGCCACAGCAGAGCAAGCCGGGCGAAGACGACGTGCTGCCAGAAATGGTCCAGGGCGAAGCGCTGAAGCTGATCCAGATCGACCCGAGCCAACACTTCACCAAGCCGCCGGCGCGCTTCACCGAAGCCAGCCTGGTCAAGGAAATGGAAAAGCGCGGCATTGGTCGCCCGTCGACCTATGCGGCGATCATCTCGACCATCCAGGACCGTGGCTATGTGACCTTGCACAACCGCCGCTTCTATTCCGAGAAGATGGGCGACATCGTCACCGAGCGCCTGTCCGAGAGCTTCTCCAACCTCATGGATTACGGCTTTACCGCCGACATGGAAGAGAACCTCGACGACGTGGCTCAAGGCGAACGTGACTGGAAGAACGTGCTCGACGAGTTCTACGGCGATTTCAGCAAGAAGCTGCAGACTGCCGAGTCCAGCGAAGACGGCATGCGCGCCAACCAGCCGACCATGACCAACATCGCCTGTAAGGAATGTGGCCGGCCGATGATGATCCGCACCGCTTCCACGGGTGTGTTCCTGGGTTGCTCGGGTTACAGCCTGCCGCCGAAAGAGCGCTGCAAGGCCACCGTCAACCTGGTGCCGGGTGACGAGATTGCCGCTGATGACGAGGGTGAGTCGGAGTCGCGCGTGCTGCTGGGCAAGCACCGCTGCCCGATTTGCGCCACGGCGATGGACGCCTACCTGCTGGACGAGAAGCACAAGCTGCACATCTGCGGCAACAACCCGGATTGCGCCGGCTACGAGATCGAGGAAGGTAACTACCGCATCAAGGGCTACGAAGGGCCGAGCCTGGAGTGCGACAAGTGCGGCAGCGAGATGCAGTTGAAAACCGGCCGGTTCGGCAAGTTCTTCGGTTGCACCAACGCAACGTGCAAGAACACCCGCAAGCTGCTCAAGAGTGGTGAGGCTGCCCCGCCGAAGATGGACAAGGTGGACATGCCGGAGCTCAAGTGCGAGAAGGTCGACGACACCTACGTGCTGCGTGACGGCGCTTCGGGGTTGTTCCTGGCGGCTAGCCAGTTCCCGAAAAACCGCGAAACCCGTGCGCCATTGGTGCTGGAAATTGTGCCGCACAAGCATGAGATCGACCCCAAGTACCACTTCCTGTGCGAAGCGCCGCAGAAAGACCCGGAAGGCCGCCCGGCGGTAATCCGCTACAGCCGCAAGACCAAGGAGCAGTACGTGCAGTCCGAGGTCGATGGCAAGCCGACCGGCTGGAAGGCGTTCTACGACGGGAATGCGTGGAAGGTTGAAGACAAGCGCTGATTCATCGGTGCAGTAATTGGGGCCGCTTTGCGGCCCCAATCATTTATGATGCATGTACTCGCCTTGCAGCCTTAGGGAGGCCACTGAAATGGCCCAGGAACTGTATACCCGCACCAACCAGAAACTGTTCTTCGCCGGCCTCGCCCTGGAGTCCATGGCCAAGGCCGAGCAAAGCCAGGCCATGAACGCTCAAGGCCTGGTGCAGGCCGAACGCGAATCGGCGCTGTTCCACCTGTACGGCGCGCTGCTGGGCCTGTGTCATGAAATCGGCGGCTTCTACCGCCTGCCGGTTGTTGCAACGGTCGAGCAAGCCCTGGCTGACGATGCCTTGAACGGCATCGCCATCCCGGAAGTGGCTGAGCTACTGGAAATCGCCCGCCAGCGCGAAACCTGGCTGGCGCAAATGCTGGGTGCTTATGCCGATTTGTTCCGACCACCTGTCGCGAAGAAGGCGCCGAAAACTGACGTTACCCAACCCCTGATCCAGGCCGTCAATCTCGATGAGCCCGAACATCCTGCACTGTCGCGTGCCGAGCTGGAAAGTTGGCGCAACAACCTCAAGGGCTTGGTGAGACGTTTCCGCGACGCGTTGAGTGAGTGCTGATAGCCGCAACGGCTGGTACACTAGCGGCCTTTCGCGGAGAACTGCCATTTATGTCTACGTCGTTTCTGGAAATTGTCGAGTTGCCTGATGGCCGCATCGAACTGCGTCGCGCCGAGGATGAGGGCTCTCTGGTAACCCTGGATTTCTCGGAAGACGCCAAGGTGTTCCTGCAGGGCCAGCATGTGGAAGTGGCCAAGGCCATGCTCAGTGTGGGCGTGCAGATGGCCGGTCGCCTGATGGATGGCGAGCTTGAGCGTGATGAAGGGCCGCGTGTGCTGCACTAAGGGTGCAGCAACGTGTCAGGCTTTTTGAAGTGACAGACAAAGCCTGAACATCAGCCGAGGCGGATGTTCAGGCTTTGTGCATTTCCGGCACTGGCCGCGCGTAGCAACTGTTGGCGTGCAGTGGCATTGACGCTACCCAGCCAGCTCACCACGGTGTGGCTGAGGCCAAGGCGCAAGGCCTCGCAGGCTAGTTGCAGCGGGCTTTGATTGCTGCGAGGTTGCAGCAGCAAAATACGTTCACGGTTGAGCCCGGCATCGCGCAACCAGGCCTGGGTCAGGCTGGAGGGCGGAGCGATCAGGGTCAGCCAGCGGGCCTCGTCCTCTTCGCTCAGCTCGCGCAGTACCGGTGCCAGCAGGCTTTGGCAGTGCCCAGGGGCGCCGCGCAGCGACAGTTCGCTGAACAGCTCGGGTTGGCTGCTCTTGCGTGCCAGTTCACTGGCTTTCAGGCCCGGTAGCACGGGCTGGGCGAGAAATGCTTCGAACAGGGGCAACTGGGCTTGCTCGGGTGCGTGAATGAACTGCTGCATGACGCCTCCTGGATCAGCGGCGAATGACGCCGACGCTCAAGCCCTCGATCACCAGCTCCTGTTCTTTCAGGTCGACTTCGATGGGGGCGAATTCGGGGTTCTCGGCAAGCAGCCATACCTTGCTGCCTTCACGCTTGAAGCGCTTGACGGTCACTTCGTCGCCGATGCGGGCCACCACGATCTGGCCGTTGCGGGCTTCGCGGCAGGTGTGTACCGCCAGCAGGTCGCCGTCGAAGATGCCGACGTCCTTCATGCTCATGCCGTGTACGCGCAACAGATAGTCGGCTTGGGGGTGGAAGAAGGCGGGGCTGATGTTGCAGGATTGCTCGATGTGCTGTTCGGCAAGGATCGGCGCGCCGGCAGCAACCCGGCCGATGATCGGCAGGCCGCTTTCTTCGGCTTTGGCTTCCAGGCCGGGAATGCGGATGCCGCGTGAGGCGCCCGGGGTCATCTCGATGGCGCCTTTGCGGGCGAGGGCCTTGAGGTGCTCCTCGGCGGCATTGGGCGACCTGAAGCCCAGCTCCTGAGCGATCTCGGCGCGGGTCGGCGGGAAGCCGTTGTCTTCCAGGCAGCGCTTGATGAACGCGAGAATTTCGGCTTGGCGTGGCGTCAGTTTCAACATGGTGAGCGCTCTGTCTTTTTGTACAGTGACTGGAATTATATACAGTAGATTGGCAGCTGCAAGCTTCAAGCTACAAGAAAAAGCGAAACGGTGGTGCAGCGACTTGATCGCATCAGTCGTGCGCTGCTCTCACTTGACGCTTGCAGCTTGTTGCTTGCAGCTTTTAAATGGCGACCGCCCGGTCACCGAGCCTTGACAGAAGCAGGGCTGAAACGTATGTTTCAAACACCTGTTTGTCTGGCGGAGTACCCGGAGTAGTCATGGCCCAATCGGAAACCGTTGAACGCATTCTCGATGCTGCCGAGCAGTTGTTCGCGGAAAGGGGGTTCGCCGAAACCTCGTTGCGGCTGATTACCAGCAAGGCCGGGGTCAACCTGGCGGCCGTCAACTATCATTTCGGCTCCAAGAAGGCGCTGATCCAGGCGGTGTTCTCGCGCTTCCTCGGCCCGTTTTGCGCCAGCCTGGAGCGTGAGCTCGAGCGGCGTCAGGCCAAGCCGGAACAAAAGCCCAGTCTTGAAGAACTGCTGGAAATGCTGGTGGAGCAGGCGCTGGCGGTGCAGCCTCGCAGCAACAATGACCTGTCGATCTTCATGCGCTTGCTGGGCCTGGCTTTCAGCCAGAGCCAGGGCCACCTGCGGCGCTATCTGGAAGACATGTACGGCAAGGTATTCCGCCGCTACATGCTGCTGGTCAACGAGGCCGCGCCACGCATTCCACCGCTGGAGCTGTTCTGGCGTGTGCACTTCATGCTCGGTGCTGCGGCCTTCAGCATGTCCGGTATCAAGGCCCTGCGGGCGATCGCCGAGACCGACTTCGGCATCAATACCTCGATCGAACAGGTGATGCGCCTGATGGTGCCGTTCCTGGCGGCCGGCATGCGTGCCGACAGCGGTGTCACCGATGACGCCATGGCCAGCGCCCAGCTGCGCCCGCGTACCAAGACCAGCGTCAGCGCTACCACCGCCAAAGCCTGAAGGCTGGGCGGGGCAGGGCGCTTCGGCTAAGCTAGCGCCCATGCCCGACCTCGATCTGTTGCACATTTCCCTTGCCGACCAATGCCTGTACGGTTTTGCCCGTGGCCAGTTGCGCGTACGCGTGCCAGTGTCCACGGCGCGTAACGGTGCCGGCGAGCGCAACGGTTCGGGGTGCACGCCGCGCGGCCTGCATCAGGTGCGGGCAAAGATTGGCGCAGGCCTGCCGCTGAATGCGGTACTGGCCGGGCGGCGCTGGACGGGTGAGGTGTGGTCGCCGGAACTGCACGCGCAAAACCCGGAGCGCGACTGGATTCTCACCCGCATCCTCTGGCTCAGCGGCTGCGAACCCGGCGTCAACCGCCTGGGCACGGTCGACACGTTCCGCCGCTATATCTACCTGCATGGCACGCCGGATACGGAACCCATGGGCGTGGCGTTGTCCCATGGCTGCATACGCCTGCGTAATACCGATTTGTTAAGCCTGTTCGAGCGGGTGCCGGTCCATTGCCCGGTGCGCATCGAACAGGCCGCCTGCCCCCAGTGGGCCTCTCCCAGTCTTCAATGAAGGATTACCCATGACCGTCAGCCTGCAAGGCTCCCTGATGGTGGATATCGCCGGTAAATGGCTGACCGCCGAAGACCGTCACTTGCTGCGCCAGCCCGAAGTGGCTGGCCTGATCATTTTTGCCCGCAACATCGATAGCCCGCGCCAGGTGCGTGAGCTGTGTGCGTCGATCCGCGCCATTCGCCCCGACCTGATCCTGGCGGTAGACCAGGAAGGTGGCCGTGTGCAGCGCCTGCGTCAGGGCTTTGTGCGCCTGCCGGCCATGCGTGCGCTGGCCGACAATGACAATGCCGAGTACCTGGCCGAGCAATGCGGCTGGCTGATGGCGACCGAGGTGCTGGCGGTTGGTCTGGACCTGAGCTTTGCCCCGGTGCTCGACCTGGACCACCAGCGTAGCGCCGTGGTTGGCAGCCGCGCCTTCGAGGGTGACCCGCTGCGTGCCACGCAACTGGCCGGGGCCTTCATTCGCGGCATGAATGCGGCGGGCATGGCCGCCTGTGGCAAGCACTTCCCGGGGCATGGCTGGGCCGAGGCCGACTCGCATGTGGCCATCCCTACCGATGAGCGCAGCCTTGAGCAGCTGCGCCAGGCCGACCTGGTGCCGTTCACCCGCCTGAGCGGGCAACTGGCAGCGGTGATGCCGGCGCATGTCATCTACCCGCAGGTCGACAACCAGCCGGCCGGCTTCTCGCGGCGCTGGCTGCAGGACATCCTGCGTGGCGAGCTGGGCTTTGACGGGGTGATCTTCAGTGATGACCTGTCGATGGCCGGGGCACATGTGGTGGGTGATGCGGCCAGCCGTATCGAGGCGGCGCTGAGTGCTGGCTGTGACATGGGCCTGGTGTGTAACGACCGGGCGGCGGCTGAGCTGGCGCTGAGTGCGGCGCAACGGATGAAAGTGAAGCCCTCGCCGCGAATTGCGCGGATGCGTGGGCAAGGGTTTGCGCGGACCGATTACCGACAGCAGCCGCGCTGGCTGGAGGCGTTGGGGGCGCTGAAAGAGGCCCAGTTGGTCGATTGACCGCGTTGGCTTCTTCGCGGGCATGCCCGCGAAGAAGCCAGTACAGGCAACAGAAGATGAAAGGTTCAGCGCCCGCGTTTGCCTGGCAATGGCGCAAACAGCGCCTCGATCTCATCATCCCCCATACGCCACTGCCCGGCCTGCCCGCCATCCAGCAGGCTTGCCGCCAGCGCCGCCTTTTCCTGCTGCAACAGCTGAATCTTCTCCTCCACCGTCCCCCGCGTAATCAGCTTGAACACGAACACCGGCTTGTCCTGGCCAATGCGGTAGGCGCGGTCGGTCGCCTGGTTTTCGCTTGCCGGGTTCCACCAGGGGTCGAAGTGGATCACCGTGTCCGCAGCCGTCAGGTTCAGCCCGACACCCCCGGCCTTCAGGCTGATCAGGAACACTTCGCTGTCACCCTGCTGGAATTGCTGCACCGGCGTACGCCGGTCACGGGTGTCACCTGTCAGCAGGCTGTAACGGATCTTGCGCTTCTGCAGTTCTTGCTCGATTAGCGCCAACATCGAAGTGAATTGCGAGAACAACAGTACCCGCCGCCCTTCGCTGAGCAGTTCTTCGAGCATTTCCAGCAGCGCACCGAGCTTGCCCTTGTCGGCCTGGTTGCCCTTGCTTTCCACACCCTTGACCAGGCGCAGGTCGCAGCACACCTGACGCAGCTTGAGCAGGGCGTCGAGGATGACGATCTGGCTGCGGGCGGCGCCATTGCGGGCGATTTCGTCGCGCACTTTCTTGTCCATCGCCACGCGCACGGCCTCGTAGGTGTCGCGCTGGGCGTCGCTCAGCTCCACCCAGTGCACCATCTCGGTCTTGGCTGGCAGCTCGGTGGCCACCTGTTCCTTGGTGCGGCGCAACAGGAACGGGCGAATGCGTGTAACCAGGTGAGCCAGCCGCTCGCTGTCGCCATGGCGTTCGATGGGGGTGCGGTAGTCCTGGTTGAAGCGCTTCAGGTCACCCAACCAGCCGGGCATCAGGAAGTGGAAGATCGACCACAGCTCGCCCAGGTTGTTTTCCATCGGCGTGCCGGTCAGGCACAGGCGCTGGTTGGCCTGCAGCTCGCAGACGGCGAGTGCGGCCTTGCTGGTGCTGCTCTTGATGTTTTGCGCCTCGTCCAGCACCAGTACATGCCAGGGTTGGCTGCGCAGGTGTTCGAGGTCGCGTGGCACCAGGGCGTAGGTGGTCAGCACCAGGTCGTATTCGTGCAGCGTGGCGAAATGCTTGCTGCGCCCCGGGCCTTGCAGGGCCAGCACGCGCAGGTCGGGGGCGAAGCGCTGGGCTTCGTCCAGCCAGTTGGGCACCAGGCTGGTCGGCATCACTGCCAGGGCGGGAGCGGTCAGTCGCCCGGCCTGCTTTTCCAGCAGCAGGTGCGCCAGGGCCTGCAGGGTCTTGCCCAGGCCCATGTCGTCGCCCAGGATGCCGCCGGTGCCCATTTCGCGTAGTGCCTGCAGCCAGTTAAGGCCCTGTTGCTGGTAGGGGCGCAGGCTGGCCTGCAGCCCTGTCGGCGGGGCTACCTGCAAGTCGCGGGCGTCGCGCAGGCGGCGGCCCAGATCCCGCACATGTGCACCACCTTCCCAGTGCAGGGGCAGGCCTTCGATATCGTTCAGGCGTGCAGCATCGGCGCGGTCCAGGCGCAGGGATGGGCCGGCTACGTCTTCGTGCAGGTACAGCTCGCCCAGGGTGCCCATTACGGCCTTGATGCGGCCGTAGGGCAGGGCAACGCGCAGGGCCGAGGCATCGAGGCGGCCGCGGTTGAGGTCGATCAGCAGGTGCTCGTCGTCGCTGCGCCGGGCCAGTTCGCTGGGGCGCAGCAATTCCGGGTTGCTGCGCAGCAGTTGCAGCACGATCGGCAGCAGGCTGTGGCGCTGGCCATCGACCACGATACCCAGCTCCAGGTCGAACCATTCATGGCCGGGGGCTTCGTCGATGGTGGCGTACCAGTCGTCCACCTCCTGCAGGTTGAAGGCGAAATCGCGGTGGATGTCGATGTCCCACCCGGCCTCGCGCAGGCGCGGCAGGCCTTCGCGGGCAAAGCGCAGCCAGGCTTCGTCGTCTGGCAGCTGAAACATTTCGCCGGCGCTGTCGGGCAGGGCCTTGCTTTGTCGGGTGGCGGCCTTGAAGCCCAGGTCGCGCAGCACTTTGCGCAGCGCCTGCTCGGCCTGCGGCTGGCGGCGGATGCGCTGGCTGGTGTTGTCGACCAGGCGGGTCAGCGGTTTTTCGTCGCTGCCGCTGGCGCGTAAACCGTCATAGTCGAACGCCAGTGCGGCCCGATGCTGCATCTGCCGCTGCATCCGGCCGGTCTTGGGCATGTAGGCGCTGAATTCGAGGCTGCCGAGGGTCAGGTGCGGCCTGGGTTGAACAGTATCGATCTGTTCGCTGTGTACAGTTGTAGGTGTGGGAACCTGGCGATTCAGTGCGTTCAGGCGGTGGCTCAGGGGAATGATCAAATGCTCTGGAACAGTAGGTGCGGTTGCCAGTTGGCTGGCAATGAACGGGTCAAGACCATGCTCAAGCTTGCCAGTCATGCCCGTTTGAGTATCGATGTAGTAGAGCGGGTCGAGCGGCAGTGCCACGTCATGCATCCGCTCGTCATTGTGCCACGAACCGCGATAGCTGCCGTTCTCAAGCCTCATCCAGCGGAACTCGGCTTGCAGGGTCGGCCCAGGGATTAATGGCAACTGTTTCTCGGCATGAATCAAGCGCCCACTGGCAAGTGCGAATTCATACAGCTCTGCACCTTGTTTACCTTCCAGTCTTGCGATGGGCATGCTGGAATTATTGGCAAGGGCGTCAATCAGCCTGAGGATGCGCAGATCTTCATCTGTGACATAACGCGGCGTGTAATAGAGCATTTCAGGCAGCGAGCTGGCACGCCCCAGCTTCAGCTGACCATCGGCTTCGCGGGTGCCTTTGGATACGCTGAGCGTGCAAAGGCCACGGTCGTTAACGACCTTGTAGTAGAGCGAGGGGCCTTTGCGTTTGGCGGGTTCAGCGACCTTGGTCGGGACTTCCAGGGTTTCGACCCAGTGGGCGAGCTCAGGGGGGAGGTCGAGCGAGTGCTGGGTCGTTTCGGCAGGTGGGGGCAGGGTGTCCTGATCGCCTTCGCCGCAATCCGGGCCCTGTTCCAGCAGGTAAAGTGCAGCGGCGCAATGCTTGCAGTTCTCACCTACGGGGCACGTGCAACTGCCCGCGCATTCCAGGCCATCTTCAGTCATGTCCAGGGTTATGCGCTGGTAGTAGGTGCGGCCTGCGGAGCCTGTACATTCAGCGCGGATCGTCATGCCCAGGATCGATACGATCGCGCTTCTGCCTTCATCGGCATACTCCCGACCGCGCCGCAGGGTCTTGCGATCAAACGAAATAGTCCAGCCGTTGTGCGCCCGCACAAAGAACTGCGCATCGCTCTCGCTCACATCACTGCTCCATCATCTCCGGGTCCATCACCGGCATTTTCGGCGTACCCGGTGGCGTCACCTTCAGCAGCACGGCCAGGTGGCCGCCGTCGAGGAAGGTCAGCTGGCCGCCCTTGACGTTGCTGTTGCTCTGCTTGAACTGCTCGCTTTGCAGCACGTTGCCGTTGCCGTCCAGCTGGTTGACCCAGAAGTTGGCGTCGACGGTGATGAAGCGGCCTTCGCCGATACTGAGGTTGCCTTCGATGGGGAAGTGGCCGAACTGCTCGGCGCCTTCGCCCAGGGCGATGCGGCTGGGCTCGCTGCCCACCTGCTGCTGCCAGGCCTTGTGCATTAACACGGTGTAGTCGGCAGTGGCTTCCAGGCGGGTGGCTTCGTCTTCCAGCGCCAGGCGGCGCTCGGCGTCCTTTTCCAGGCGTGGGGCGCCGGCGCTCCAGTTTTCCGGGGCGAACGGGCTGGTGAAGGCGGGCACGCTGTTTTGCCGCACCAGGATCATTTCAACCTGATACAGGCCTTCGGCGAAGGCGGCTGGCGCGAACAGCGCCAGCAGCAGGGTCAGGCTACGGATGGCACGCATGGATCTTCCTTAGGCAGGCTGTGGGGTCAGGCGCTCGAACAGCGCCTCCAGGGTGTTGAAACGTTCGTCGGGGCGCTCCATCGGCACCAGGAAACGGAACTGGGTCGCACCTTCGAACTTGTAGCGTTTGGGCTGGCCCTGGATCAGCTTGATCAGGGTCAGCGGGTCGACCGGGGTTTCGGCCTCGAACTCGAGCTTGCCGCCATTGGGGCCGGCGTCGACTTTCTTGATGCCGAGCTTTTCCGCAAGCAGCTTGAGCGAGGTCAGGCGCATCAGGTTCTTGGTCGGCTCCGGCAGCAGGCCGAAGCGGTCGATCATTTCCACTTGCAGGTCTTTGAGGCCTTCTTCGTCGGCCGCCGAGGCAATGCGCTTGTAGAGGATCAGCCGTGCGTGCACGTCGGGCAGGTAGTCTTCGGGGATCAGCGCCGGCAGGCGCAGGTTGATCTCCGGGCCACCGCCCAGTGGCTGTTCGAGGTTCGGCTGGGTGCCTTTGCGAATCGCCTTCACCGCACGTTCGAGCATTTCCATGTACAGCGTGAAGCCCACCGCCTGGATCTGCCCGCTCTGGCCTTCGCCCAGCAGCTCGCCCGCGCCACGGATTTCCAGGTCGTTGGTGGCCAGTACGAAACCGGCACCCAGGTCCTGGGTGTTGGCGATGGCCTCCAGGCGTTTTTCGGCGTCGGCGCTGACTTTTTGCCGAGTGGGCGTGAGCAGGTAGGCGTAAGCCTGGTGGTGGCTACGGCCAACCCGGCCACGCAGTTGGTGCAGCTGGGCCAGGCCGAACTTGTCGGCACGTTCGATGACGATGGTGTTGGCGCTGGGCACGTCGATGCCGGTTTCGATGATGGTCGAGGCCACCAGCACGTTGAAGCGCTTGTGGTAGAAGTCGCTCATCACCTGTTCCAGCTCGCGCTCGCGCATTTGCCCGTGGCCAATGCCGATGCGCGCCTCGGGTACCAGTTCGGCGAGGTCGGCGGCGCATTTTTCGATGGTTTTCACATCGTTGTGCAGGTAGTACACCTGGCCACCGCGCAGCAGTTCGCGCAACAGCGCCTCTTTGACCGTGCTCTTGTTCTGTTCCATGACGAAGGTGCGCACCGACAGGCGGCGCGCCGGCGGCGTGGCGATGATCGACAGGTCGCGCATGCCCGCTACCGCCATGTTCAGCGTACGCGGAATCGGCGTGGCGGTGAGGGTAAGGATGTCGACCTCGCTGCGCAGGGCCTTCAGTTGCTCCTTCTGGCGCACGCCAAAACGGTGTTCTTCGTCGATGATGGCCAGGCCCAGGTCCTTGAAGCGCACATCGTCCTGCAACAGCTTGTGGGTGCCGATGAGGATGTCGATCTTGCCTTCGGCCAGGTCGGCGGCAGCGGTGGCCACTTCCTTGGCGGATTTGAAGCGGCTCATCACTTCCACGGTCACCGGCCAGTCGGCGAAGCGGTCGCGGAAACTGTTGTAGTGCTGCTGGGCAAGCAGGGTGGTGGGCACCAGCACGGCCACCTGGCGGCCGCTGTGCACGGCGATGAACGCGGCGCGCATGGCCACTTCGGTTTTGCCGAAGCCGACGTCGCCGCACACCAGGCGGTCCATCGGCTTGGGTGCCAGCATGTCGGCACGCACGGCTTCGATGGCGGCTTGCTGGTCCGGGGTTTCTTCGAACGGGAAGCCGGCGCTGAAGGTGGCATAGTCGGCAGACGGGTCGGCAAACGCATAACCCTTGCGCGCAGCGCGGCGGGCATAGATGTCGAGCAACTCGGCGGCCACGTCGCGCACCTGTTCGGCGGCCTTGCGCTTGGCTTTCTGCCAGGCCTCCGAGCCCAGCCGGTGCAGCGGCGCCAGCGCGTCGTCGCTACCGGTGTAGCGGGCGATCAGGTGCAGGTTGGCCACCGGCACATACAACTTGGCGTTCTCGGCGTATTCCAGGGTAAGGAACTCGGCGGCCTGGCCGTCGATTTCCAGGGTGGCCAGGCCCAGGTAGCGGCCCACACCGTGGTCGATGTGCACCACTGGTGCGCCTTCGCGCAGCTCGGTGAGGTTCTTGATGACGGCGTCGTTGGCGGTTTCGCCACGCTTGTCGCGGCGTCGGCGCTGCATCACCCGCTGGCCGAACAGCGGGCTTTCGGCCACCAGGGCCAGGCCTGGGTCGTCCAGCACCAGGCCGTCGTCCAGTGGGGCAATGGTGATTGCCAGGCGCTCGCTGCCGGTAATGAAATCGTGCCAGCCGTCGACGGTATGCGGGCGCAGCTTCAGCCGGTCGAGCAGTTCCAGCAACACTTCGCGGCGGCCCGCCGATTCGGCGGTAAACAGCACGCGGCCGGGGAACTGGTCGAGGAAGTTGGCCAGTTCGGCCAGCGGCTGGTTGGCCTTGGCCTCAATGGCCAGGTTGGGCAGGGCACGCGCCGGGAAGCGCTCGCGGCCTACACCTGGGTCGAGGTCTTCGCTGCTGACCACCACACGCGGCCATTGCTTGAGCTGGGCGAAGCAGTCCTCGACCGGCAGGAACAGCTCGGCCGGTGGCAGCAGTGGGCGGCTCAGGTCGCCACGACGGTCTTCGTAACGCCCGCGCACGTCGTTCCAGAAGTGTTCGGCAGCCTGTTCCACACCGGGCAGCGAGAACACCTGGGTGTCGGCCGGCAGGTAGTCGAACAGGGTCGAGGTTTCTTCGAAGAACAGCGGCAGGTAGTACTCGATGCCGGCGGGGATGATGCCGCTGGCCAAGTCCTGGAAGATGGCGCTGCGGCGGAAGTCGACGTCGAAGCGCTCACGGAAGCGCGCCTTGAAACGGGTCACTTCCTCTTTCTGCATCGGGAATTCGCGCGCGGGTAGCAGGCGCACCGAATCCACCTTGTCGATCGAGCGCTGTGTCTCGGGGTCGAAGGTGCGCAGCGTCTCGATCTCGTCATCGAACAGGTCGATACGGTAGGGCAGTTTGCTGCCCATCGGGAACAGGTCGATCAGCGCGCCGCGCACGGCAAACTCGCCATGCTCGTACACGGTGTCGACGCAGCGATAGCCGCTGGCCTCCAGGCGCGTACGCATCTGTTCCACGTCGATGGTCTGGCCCACATCCAGCACCAGGCTGCTGCCTAGCAGAAAGCGTGTGGGTGCCAGACGGTGCAGGGCGGTGGTGACCGGCACCACGAGGATGCCGTGGCTCAGCTCCGGCAGGCGGTACAGGCTGGCGATGCGCTGGGAAATGATGTCCTGGTGTGGCGAGAACAGGTCATAGGGCAGGGTTTCCCAATCGGGGAACGGCAGCACCGGCAGGTCCGGGGCAAAGAAGCGCAGCTCCTGTTCCAGACGGTCGGCGGCCTGGCTGTCGGCCGTCAGCAGCAGGGTGAAGCGGCCAGCGCTGCTGGCGGCCTCGGCGATGGCAAGGCTGAGGGCGGCACCGGGCAGGTTGCCCCAGGTTTGTTTGCCGGCCGTGGCCGACATTTGCGGTAGGCGCAGAACTGACACGGGAGATTGCACTCCAAGCGTTGCGGCAAAGAGACCGATTGTACCGGTGCCAGTGCCGCCTGTCAGGCTTGAAAGGGCATGAATGCTGGCTTGCGTGACTACGACAGGCGCTCATTGCCGGTTCCGCGTTGGGGCGTCATAATGTAGCCCCTTTTTTCTGTCCCTACATGTGGAAGGTTCCCGTGACTCAGAAGCCCGACCAGTGTCTTGGTGAGTGGATTGATCGTGAAGCCCTGGCTGAAGCGATGATCCCGCTTATCGGTCAGCTCTACCGCAACAACAACGTGGTGAGCTCGATTTATGGCCGCAGCCTGATCAACCGTTCGGTTATCTCGATCCTCAAGGCGCACCGCTTTGCGCGTCATCGTCAAACCGACGAAACCGAACTGTCCGTCCACGAGACATTCCCACTGCTCAAGGCCATGAGCGAGCTGAAACTGGGCGCCGCTTCGGTCGACCTGGGCAAGCTGGCCAACAAGTTCAAGCAGGAAGGCAATGGCCGCACTGCCGAGCAGTTCGTCCGTGAAGAGCTGGCTGACGTGGTTGGCCAGCAGAACGCTTCGGCCCGTAAAGGCACCGACGTTGTCCTGTACGGCTTCGGCCGCATCGGCCGCCTGCTGGCGCGCATCCTGATCGAGAAGACCGGTGGTGGCGACGGCCTGCGCCTGCGTGCCATCGTTGTGCGCAAAGGCGCCGAAAACGACCTGGTCAAGCGTGCCAGCCTGCTGCGTCGTGACTCGGTACACGGCCCGTTCGATGGCACCATCACCATCGATGAAGCCAACAACACCATCACCGCCAACGGCAACCTGATCCAGGTTATCTACGCCAAGAGCCCGAGCGAAGTCGACTACACCCAGTACGGCATCGAGAACGCGCTGATCGTCGACAACACCGGCGTATGGCGTGATGCCGATGGCCTGGGCCAGCACCTGGCCTGCCCGGGCGCTGCCCGCGTGATCCTCACCGCACCTGGCAAGGGCGCGCTGAAGAACATCGTGCACGGCATCAACCACGGTGACATCGCCGCCGATGACAAGATCATCTCGGCTGCTTCCTGCACCACCAACGCCATCGTGCCGGTGCTCAAGGCTGTCAACGACAAGTACGGCATCGTCAACGGCCACGTCGAAACCGTTCACTCGTTCACCAACGACCAGAACCTGATCGACAACTTCCACAAGGGCAGCCGCCGTGGCCGCGCCGCGCCGCTGAACATGGTTATCACCGAAACCGGCGCCGCCACTGCTGCCGCCAAGGCACTGCCAGTGCTGAAGGGCAAGCTGACCGGCAACGCCATTCGCGTACCGACGCCGAACGTTTCGATGGCCATCCTGAACCTGAACCTGGAAAAGGCCACCTCGCGCGACGAGATCAACGAGTACCTGCGCCAGACCGCCATGCACTCGGAACTGCACAAGCAGATCGACTACGTCAGCTCGCAGGAAGTGGTTTCGACCGACTTCGTCGGCTCGCGCCACGCCGGTGTGGTTGACGCTGAAGCCACCATCGCCAACGACAACCGCGTTGTTCTGTACGTCTGGTACGACAACGAGTTCGGTTACAGCTGCCAGGTGGTTCGCGTGATGGAAGACATGGCCGGTGTGAACCCGCCAGCGTTTCCACGCTAATGCGCTTGTAAGGCAGTGAAAAAACGGGAACCTTCGGGTTCCCGTTTTTTTTGCCTGGAGTAAGTTGTGTGGCGCCTGTTAGATCGAGCGCCGCCCGCACGGCGCATCGCGAGCAAGCTCGCTCCTACATTTGTTTCGGGCCAGTTATTCCTGAGACAGAGGCGCGCGGCCCTTTGGCGACCACCTCGATATCGTGCGGAACAAACAAGGCGGTCGCACACTTTGCCGTAGGCGTTACTGGCCCGAAACAAATGTAGGAGCGAGCTTGCTCGCGATGCGCCGCGCGGGCGGCGCTCGATATTTGCCACGCCACAAAATTCAAGACAAGCACCCAGGAACCGATTTTTTGCGCAAAGCCTTACTGTTCATCCTTCTGCTTCTCACCGCCTGCAACCAGGGTTCAACCCTAGAGCGCCTGGGTGGCCCGACCATGGGCAGCAGTTACAGCATCCAGTACGTCCGTGAGCCCGGCGGCCCGGCGCCGGAACAGGTGCAAGCGGCGGTCGAAACCATCCTGGGCGACATCGACCAGCACTATTCGACCTACCGCGCAGACTCCGTCGTCAGCCTGTTCAACCAGTTGCCCGCCAACCAGTGCCTGGCCCTGCCGCCCGACATGCTCGAACTGGTCAACCTTGGCCAGCACCTGGCCGAGCAGAGTGATGGCGCCTTCGACCTCACTGTCGAGCCCTTGCTCGACCTGTGGGGCTTTGGCCCCCAGGCCCGCCACGAGCAGGTGCCAGACCCGCAAGCCCTGGCCCAGGTGCGCCAGCGCGTGGGCTACCGGCACTTGCACATCAAAGGCCAGGCCCTGTGCAAGGACGCCCCGGTGCAGCTCGACTTCAACAGCATTGCCGCCGGCCATGCCGTCGACCTGATTGCCGCTCGCCTGCAAGCCATGGGCGTAACCCGCTTTGTCGCCGAGGCCACTGGCGAGCTCAAGGCGGTCGGCCGCAAACCCGATGGCAGCCCATGGCGCATCGCCCTGGAACTGCCCCGTGAAGACCGCCAGATCGCCCGGCAGATCATCCCGGTCAATGGCCTTTCAGTATCAACCTCGGGTGACTATCGGCACTATTTCGAGCAGAATGGCCGGCGCTATTCGCACGCCTTCGATGCCCGCCTGGGGCGCCCGGTGCAACATGACCTGGCCGCCGTCACCGTGCTGCACGCTTCGGCGCTGCAGGCCGACGGTTATTCGACGCTGCTGCTGATCCTTGGCCCTGAGCGTGGCTGGGATTTTGCCCTGGCGCATGGCCTCGCTGCGGTATTGGTGACTCGGGCCGAGGGTGGCTTCGTCTCCCGAGCTACGCCCGCATTCGAACGGGCGGTGAAAGGCGATTGAAAGCGCAGGCAGGGATGATTGCCGCCAGGGAATGGGTAAACCATATGTAGTGCGGGCGAAATTGGCCTACGACGCGACCAAGGGTTAATGTGCGCGGCGTTCACGCTTGATTAGACTGCACCCGAATTTTCTCATGACGCCCCGGCGGCATGATCGCGCCCCGCGAGCGACCGTGGCTTGCGGGCCAGTTCTGAAGGAGTACGCATGGCTGTCTACAACTACGACGTAGTGGTGCTGGGTTCCGGCCCGGCCGGTGAAGGCGCGGCAATGAACGCCGCCAAAGCAGGGCGCAAGGTGGCGATGGTCGATGACCGTCGCCAGGTCGGTGGCAACTGCACCCACCTGGGTACCATCCCGTCCAAGGCACTGCGTCACTCGGTGCGGCAGATCATGCAGTTCAACACCAACCCGATGTTCCGTGCCATCGGTGAGCCACGCTGGTTCTCGTTCCCGGACGTGCTGAAAAGCGCCGAGAAGGTGATTGCCAAGCAGGTGGCATCGCGCACGGGCTACTACGCCCGTAACCGCGTTGACGTGTTCTTCGGCACCGGCAGCTTTGCCGACGAGCAAACCGTCGAAGTGGTGTGCCCGAACGGCGTGGTGGAAAAACTCAACGCCAAGCACATCATCATCGCCACTGGTTCGCGCCCGTATCGCCCGGCCGACATCGACTTCCACCACCCGCGTGTGTACGACAGCGACACCATCCTCAGCCTCAGCCATACCCCGCGCAAGCTGATCGTGTACGGCGCCGGTGTGATCGGTTGCGAATACGCCTCGATCTTCAGTGGCCTGGGCGTGCTGGTGGAGCTGGTGGACAACCGTGGCCAGCTGCTGAGCTTCCTGGATTCGGAAATTTCCCAGGCGCTGAGCTACCACTTCAGCAACAACAACATCACCGTGCGCCACAACGAAGAGTATGAGCGCGTCGAAGGCCTGGACAACGGGGTGGTCCTGCACCTGAAGTCGGGCAAGAAGATCAAGGCTGACGCCTTGCTGTGGTGCAACGGCCGTACCGGCAACACCGACAAGCTGGGCCTGGAAAACATCGGTATCAAGGTTAACAGCCGTGGCCAGATCGAGGTCGACGAGGCCTACCGCACCAGCGTGCCGAACATCTACGGTGCAGGCGACGTGATCGGCTGGCCAAGCCTGGCCAGTGCCGCCCATGACCAGGGCCGTTCGGCGGCTGGCAGCATCGTCGACAATGGCAGCTGGCGCTTCGTCAATGACGTGCCGACCGGCATCTACACCATTCCGGAAATCAGCTCGATCGGCAAGAACGAGCAGGAGCTGACCCAGGCCAAGGTGCCGTACGAAGTGGGCAAAGCCTTCTTCAAGGGCATGGCGCGTGCGCAGATCGCCGGCGAGCCGCAGGGCATGCTGAAGATCCTGTTCCACCGCGAAACCCTGGAAATCCTCGGCGTGCACTGCTTCGGCTACCAGGCTTCGGAAATTGTCCACATCGGCCAGGCCATCATGAACCAGCCGGGCGAGCTGAATAACCTGAAGTACTTCGTCAACACCACGTTCAACTACCCGACCATGGCCGAAGCCTACCGGGTAGCTGCCTACGACGGCCTGAACCGGCTTTTTTGAGCGGCTCCGACCGGTGGCCTGAGCCGGTCGGAGAGACCGATTTCAACCCTACCCGAGGGTGGTCTTGGCCAAACCGGGAAAGTCTGTAATCAGGCTGTCCACGCCAAAGTCAGCGAGCCGGCGCATCAGTGCCGGTTCGTTGACCGTCCACACCGACACGTGCAAGCCCTGGCCCTGTGCTTTGAGCAGGCGCTCGGGGGTGCACAGTGTCCAGTTCAGGGCCAGCATCTCGCAGCCGTAGTTCTGCGCCACCTTCAACGGGTCGAGCCAGGCGTATTCGGCTACCAGCCCGCGTTTCAGATCCGGCACCAGTTCCTGGGCTGCGCCCAATACTTCGCGTGAGCTGGAGGTGATGGTCACCTTGTCCAGCAGGCCGTATTGCTGGGCCAGTTCGCGGATCGCCAGCACGGTGGTGGCGGCGCGGGTGCGCGAAGCGCTCTTGACTTCCAGCTGCCAGTGCTCGAACGGGCACTTCTCGAACAGTTCTTCCAGTTTTGGAATAGGGCAGGGCTGCACATGGCCCGGGCCGCCTTTACGTGCGTCGATTTTCACCAGGTCGGCGGCCGGGTGCTCGACCACCTTGCCGCGTTTGCCGGTGGTGCGCTTGAGGGTAGGGTCGTGGATCACCATCAGCTCGTTGTCGGCCGACAGGTGCAGGTCCAGCTCGCAGCGGGTGACGCCGTGGGACAGGCACTGGCGAAAGCTGGTCAGGGTGTTCTCGGGTGCTTCGCCCTTGGCGCCGCGATGGCCGTAGATCAGGGTCACGTTCGTTCCTTCAAATCAGGGGGAAATAGGCTCAGGAGGCGGGGTCGTTCTGTTCCAGCTGCTGGCGCCGTTGTTGTTGCTGGCGCTGCAGGATGTAGCGGGCCAGCAGTTGACGCTGGGCGTCGGTCATGTCGGTGAACTCGGTGCCGACCTCGAAGCCGCCCTCCGGGCGCGGGTCGCAATGGGTGACCTTGCCGCGCAGCAGCAGGCCATGGGCGCGCGGCATCAGCACCATTTTCACTTTTACCCGGGTACCGGGGTCAATCTGCGTGGCCTGGGCGAATTCGATACCGCCTTCGGAGATGACCACCGGCAGAGGCTGGCCGACTTCGCCGAGCAGAGTCTGGGCAACGACTGCGCTGAGCAGGTCGAGGCGTTTGTTCTGCGCCTTCAGAAAGGCGGCGAGGGTGCGGTCCTTGTCGCTCAACTGGCGCAGCAGGTGCTGCGACTCGAAGTCGGACAAGTGCAGCTCGCTGAGCAGGTTGAACAGCGGGGAATCATCTTGCAATACATCTGGCTCAAGGGCTTCGGCCGCGCTGAGGGGGCTTATTTGAAGTGCGATCCGATCTTCGATGCGGTAGTATTCGCGGCGATCTTCTTCGTCTAATGTCGTCATGGCGAACCCAAGGTAGCGGCGGTGGTCCGAGTGTAAAGCCGCCGTAGGCGCCTCGCCACAAGGACGTTCCCTTTCATCCGAACAAGCCCCGACATGTTCAGACCTCTTTTCGCATTCATCGGTACGCGTTATACCCGTGCCAAACGCCGTAATCACTTCGTCTCGTTCATTTCCCTGACCTCGATGATCGGCCTCGCCCTGGGCGTGGTGGTGATGATCGTGGTGCTGTCGGTGATGAACGGTTTCGACCACGAGATGCGCACCCGCGTGCTCGGCATGGTCCCGCATGCCACGCTGGAGAGCGGCCAGCCCATAACCGACTGGCCTGCCCTTGCCCAACAAGTAAAGCAGAATCCGCAGGTGGTGGCGGTAGCGCCCTTCACCCAGATGCAGGGCCTGCTGACCCATGACGGCAAGGTGCAGAAGGTGTTGCTCAACGGCATCGACCCGGCCCGCGAGCGCGAGGTGTCGATTATCGACAACTTCATCTTGCAAGGCCGCCTCGACCAGCTGGCGCCAGGCGAGTGGGGCATCATGATCGGCGACAAGGCTGCGGCCAAGCTGGGTGTGGCCATTGGCGACAAACTCACCTTCGTCGCCCCTGAAGTCAGCGTGACGCCTGCCGGCATGTTCCCGCGCATGAAGCGCTTCACCGTGGTGGGCACCTTCCATGTGGGCGCGGGCGAGATCGACGGCTATCTGGGCCTGACCAACATCAGCGACCTGTCCCGCCTGCACCGCTGGAAGCCCGACCAGGTGCAGGGCCTGCGCCTGAAGTTCGACGACCTGTTCCAGGCGCCGCGGGTGGCCTGGAGCATTGCCCAGCAGCTGGGTGACCAGGAGTACTACAGCCGCGACTGGACCCGTACCCACGGCAACCTGTACCAGGCCATCCGCATGGAAAAGGCCATGATCGGCCTGCTGTTGCTGCTGATCGTGGCGGTGGCGGCGTTCAACATCATTTCCACGCTGGTGATGGTGGTGAACGACAAGCGTGGTGACATTGCCATCCTGCGCACACTGGGCACCACGCCCGGGCAGATCATGCTCATCTTCATGGTCCAGGGCACGGTAATCGGGGTGATCGGTACCCTGATCGGCGCCGTGGTCGGGATTGTTGCCGCGCTGAACGTGAGTGCGGCGATCGCCGGCATCGAGAAACTGATCGGGCACAAGTTCCTCAACGCCGACGTGTACTTCATCGATTACCTGCCCTCGCAGATCCAGGCCCAGGATGTGTACATGGTCTGCGGTGCGGCGCTGGTCCTGAGTTTCTTCGCCACCCTGTACCCGGCCTGGCGTGCGGCCCGCACCCAGCCTGCAGAGGCGCTACGTTATGAGTGAGTCGCGCATGAGTGATAAAGCCGTTCTGAGTTGCCGCAACCTGGGCAAGTCCTACGACGAGGGCCCGGAGTCGGTGCAGGTGCTGTCCGGGCTCAACCTGGAGCTGCATGCCGGTGAGCGCATTGCCATCGTCGGTAGCTCGGGCTCTGGCAAGAGTACCTTGCTCAACCTGCTGGGCGGCCTCGACCGTCCGACCCAGGGCAGCGTCTGGCTGGCCGGCGAAGAGCTGTCGGCGCTGGGCGAGCGCGCCCGTGGCCTGCTGCGCAACCGTGAGCTGGGCTTTGTCTACCAGTTCCACCACCTGTTGCCAGAGTTCACCGCCATCGAGAACGTGTGCATGCCGCTGCTGATCGGCCGCACGCCCATCCCCGAGGCCCGTGAGCGCGCCGAGGCGCTGCTCAAGCGCGTGGGCCTGGGCCATCGCCTGAACCACAAGCCGGCCGAGCTGTCCGGTGGTGAGCGCCAGCGTGTGGCGATTGCCCGGGCCCTGGTCAACCGCCCTGGCCTGGTGATGCTCGACGAGCCGACCGGCAACCTCGACCACCATACCGCCCAGGGCATCCAGGAGCTGATGCAGGAGCTGTCCAGCGCCTCGCGCACGGCGTTCCTGGTGGTGACCCACGACCTCAACCTGGCGCGGCAGATGGACCGTGTATTGAAGCTCGACGACGGCCACCTGGTGGCCATCTGATCGACTGCCCGGGGTGGCAGGTGCCGCCCCGTTTTCCTGTTTTCACTGGGTGATTCCGTACATGTTCAGACCCTTGCCCATTTTCATCGGCGCGCGCTACACCCGAGCCAAGCGTCGCAACCACTTCATCTCGTTCATTTCGATGACCTCGATGATCGGCCTGTCGCTGGGTGTGCTGGCGATGATCGTGGTGTTGTCGGTGATGAACGGCTTCCAGCGTGAAATGAGTGCGCGCATTCTTGGCCTGGTGCCGCATGCCGCCATCCTGGGCGTGCAGCCGATGGACGACTGGCACAAGGTGGCCGACACGGCCCTGCAGAACCCGGCGGTGATGGCGGCAGCGCCGATTACCGAAATGGAAGGCATGCTGTCGTACAAGGGGGCGATGCAGCCGATCCAGGTGGGCGGTATCGACCCGGCCGAAGAGGGCAAGGTCTCTATCGTTGGCCAGCACATCGTGCAGGGCCGCTTGCAGGACCTGCAACCGGGTGAGTTCGGCGTGGTGATCGGCGAGCTGACGGCGCGTCGCTTTCGCCTGAACACCGGCGACAAGCTGACCCTGATCGTGCCGGAAATCAGCAAGGAGCCGGGCGGCATTACCCCGCGTATGCAGCGCCTGACCGTGGTCGGTATTTTCAAGGTGGGCGCCGAGCTGGATGGTTCGCAGGCTTATATCCACGTGGCGGATGCTGGTGAGATGCAGCGCTGGGCGCCGGGCCAGGTGCAGGGCGTGCGGTTGAAACTGCATGACCTGTACGCCGCGCCGCAGGTGTCCAAGGCCATCGCTGCCGGGCTGGGCGATGCCTACCGCGCCGATGACTGGTCGCACACCCAGGGCAGCCTGTTCAGCGCCATGAAGATGGAAAAGACCATGATCGGCCTGTTGCTGATGATGATCATCGCGGTGGCCGCGTTCAACATCATCGCCACCCTGGTGATGGTAGTGAACGACAAGGGGCCGGACATTGCCATCCTGCGTACCCTGGGCGCCACGCCGGCGCAGATCATGGGCACGTTCATGGTTCAGGGCAGCCTGATCGGCATTGTCGGCACGTTGATTGGTGGCGTGCTGGGAGTGATTGCGGCGTTCAATGTCAGCCAGATCGTTGGATGGCTGGAGCGGGTGAGCGGGCAGCACATCTTTACGTCGGATGTGTACTTTGTCAGCAGCTTGCCGTCGCAGTTGCAGTGGGGGGATGTGGCGATCATCTGCACGGCGGGGTTGGTGATGAGCTTTTTGGCGACCATTTACCCGGCATATCGGGCATCGCAGGTGCAGCCGGCGATTGGCCTGGCGGTTTGATGTTTGCTTGAGATTTTGGGGGCGCTTTGCGCCCCTTTCGCGACACAAGGCCGCTCCTACAAGGGACCGCGTATTTGCAGGCTGACGCGATGCCTGTAGGAGCGGCCTTGTGTCGCGATGGGCTGCGAAGCAGCCCCAATTTCACCGATCCTGAGTGAACCCGATCAAAAACCGCGTCCACCCATCCTCGCATTCCGCCCGAATGTTCCCGCCATGGGCCTGCACGATCGACCGGGTAATCGCCAAACCCAATCCCGCATGCTCGCTGCTGCCTTCCCGCCGCGCAGGGTCCACCCGGTAGAAGCGGTCGAACAACCGTGGTAACGCCGCAGGGTCGATAGCCTGCCCGGTATTGGCCACGCAGATTGTAGGCCCCGGCTCCAGCGTCACCCTTATCTGCCCGCCCGTCGGGGTAAAGCGCAAGGCATTGTCGAGCAAGTTGGACAACGCCCGGCGCAGCATATGCCGGTCGCCCTGCAGCATCGCCTCACCCTCGCGCAGCATCTGCACGCCGCTGTCTTCGGCCAGCGGCGCGTAGTACTCCAGCAGAGCATCCACTTCTTCATGCAACGCCAGCGGCGCCTGCCCCGGCACCAGCAGGCCGTGATCGGCCTTGGCCAGGAACAGCATGTCGTTGATCATCTGCGCCATCCACTGCAGCTCCTCCAGGTTGCCATGCAGCGTCTCGCGGTACTCCTCCAGGCTGCGCGGGCGGGTGAGGGTGACCTGGGTGTGGGTCAGCAGGTTGGACAGGGGCGTGCGCAGTTCGTGGGCGATGTCGGCCGAAAACGCCGACAGGCGCTGGAAGGCATCGTCCAGGCGTTGCAGCATGGCGTTCATGCTGGTGGCCAGCTCGGCCAGTTCTTCGGGCATCTGCGCCACCGGCAGGCGGGTGGTGAGCGAACGTGCCGACACGCCGGCGGCCACCTGGCCCATCTGCCGCAAAGGGCGTAGGCCACTGCGTGCGGCCCAGGCGCCGAGCAGCGCGGTGGCCAGCGCCGACAGGCCGACGGTTAGCCAGATCAACCGTTGCATGCCTTGCAGGAAGTGCTGGTGGTGGGTGATGTCGAGGTAAAGGGTGAGTTGCGGCGACGGTGTTGTGCCTTGTGCCAGGTGCACGGCCAGGCTGCGGTAGTCGGTACCTTGCGCGTGCAGGGTAGCCAGCCCGGCGGGCCGTGGTGCCTGCGGCAGCCCTGTGCGGCTTTCGAACCAGGTGGTGCCGTCGTTACCGCTGATGCGCAAGGCCAGGTCGGCCTGGTGGCTCAGCTCATCGTGCAGGGCGGGCAGGCGGGCCTGTAAATCTTCCGGCGTGCTGATGCCGGCCAGTTGTGTGCGGAACAGCGACAGGCGCGAGTCCAGCAATTGTTGGTCCAGTTCGACGAAATGCTGCTCGCTGGCCTTGCTGAACAACAGGCCGGCGCCAAGCGAGACGGCTGCTGTGCAGGCGGCGAACAACAGGGCCAAACGGCTGCCGAGGGAAAGCCTGCGCATCAATCTGCACGCTCTTCGAGTACATACCCCATGCCGCGTACGGTGTGGATGAGTTTGTTGGGGTGCGGGTCGTCAATCTTCAGGCGCAAGCGGCGGATCGCCACCTCGATCACGTTGGTGTCGCTGTCGAAGTTCATGTCCCATACCTGCGAGGCAATCAGCGATTTTGGCAGCACTTCGCCCTGGCGGCGCAGCAGCAGTTCGAGCAGGGCGAATTCCTTGGCGGTCAGGTCGATGCGCTGGCCGGCGCGCTCGGCACGGCGGCGGATCAGGTCCAGGCGCAGGTCGGCCAGGCTCAGGGTGGTGTCCTGGCCAGGGTTGGTGCCACGGCGCAGCAAGGTGCGCACCCGGGCCAGCAGCTCGGAGAAGGCAAAGGGCTTGACCAGGTAATCATCGGCGCCCAGCTCCAGGCCGTGCACCCGGTCTTCGACGGCGTCGCGTGCGGTGAGGAACAGTACCGGCGTGTCGAGGCCGGCCTGGCGCACCGCTTGCAGGATTTGCCAGCCATCCCGGCCGGGCAGCATCACGTCGAGGATCAGCAGGTCATGGTCACCGGTCAGCGCCAGAAACTGGCCGGTTTCGCCATCGGTGGCCAGTTCGGTGGCGAAGCCGGCTTCGCTCAGGCCCTGGCTCAGGTACTGGCCGGTGCGGGCCTGGTCTTCGACGATCAGCAATTTCATTGGGTAGCTTGCCTCCAGCAAGGGCCGGGTGATGCTTGAAATGATACGTGACTATCCCGGCCGTCACTCAAGCTGACAAAGTTGTAATCTCCCTGTCAGGTTGCCGCCAGCCGTCCCTGACTAAGGTGGCCTCATACTGTTGTGCATTCCCGGAGTCATCATGAAACACCTGTTCATCGCCGCCACCCTTGCCTTGGTCAGCCTGCCGGCCTTTTCTGGCGAGGCGCAAACCTTCGCCTTCGGCGAGCCGGCCCCGGCGGCCAAAGCCACCCGCACGGTGGACGTGGTGCTCAAAGACATTGCCTTCGAGCCCAAGAGCCTGCAGGTAAAAGCCGGTGAGACGGTGCGTTTCGTGCTGGTCAACGAGGGCAAGCTGCCACATGAGTTCAACCTGGGTGACAAGGCCATGCATGCCGAGCACCAGAAAGAAATGGTCGCCATGCAAGGCAAGATGTTCGCCCAGGCCATGAACCATGAAGGCATGGATCACAGCCAGATGATGGATCACGGTGGTGGCCATGGTCACGGTGGTGGCAATACCGTGCTGGTCATGCCCGGCCAGCGCGCCGAGCTGACCTGGACCTTCCGCCAGTCGGCGCCCATCGAATTTGCCTGCAACGTACCAGGGCATTACCAGGCCGGTATGGTCGGGGCATTGACCATCGAGTGACTTGCCCTGCAAGGCGGGGTGCAAAACCGGTAAACTAGGGGCAATTTCGAACCTCTAGGTCAGTTTCCATGCATCCCGCTGCCGAACACTCCCCGCTGGGCAAATCCAGCGAATACATTGCCACCTACTCCCCGGAGCAGCTGTTCCCGATCCCGCGTACTGCCAAGTGGGCCGAGCTGGGCGTCACCGCGCAGACCTTGCCCTGGCAGGGCGTGGATTACTGGAACTGTTTTGAGCTGAGCTGGCTGCTGCCGTCGGGCAAGCCTGTGGTGGCGATCGGCGAGTTCGCCATTCCGGCTGATTCGCCGAACATCATCGAATCCAAGTCGTTCAAGCTGTACCTCAACTCGCTGAACCAGACGGTGTTCGCCTCGCTGGGCGAGTTGCAGGCGTGCCTGGAGAAAGACCTGTCCGCTGCCGCTGGCAAGCCGGTGGGCGTGAAAGTGCGGACCTTGGCCGAGGTCGAGGCCCAGGGTGTGGTGGCTTTGCCGGGGCTGTGCATCGATGCGCTGGATGTGGCTATCAGCAACTACGAGCAGCCGCAGCCAGAACTGCTGCGTTGCAACCCGGAGCGGGTGGTGGAAGAAACCTTGCACAGCCACCTGCTGAAGTCCAACTGCCCGGTTACCGGCCAGCCGGACTGGGGCAGCGTGGTGGTCGAGTACAAGGGCAGGGCGCTGGACCATGCCAGCCTGCTGACCTACCTGATCAGCTTCCGCCAGCATGCCGACTTCCACGAGCAGTGCGTGGAACGCATTTACCTGGACTTGAAGAACCTGCTGCAGCCGGAGCACCTGACGGTGTATGCGCGCTATGTGCGCCGGGGTGGGCTGGACATCAACCCGTACCGCAGCACCGGGGCGATCAGCCCGCAGAACACGCGGCTGGTTCGGCAGTAAGGTATGGGGGCCGCCAAGCGGCCCCCGGCTATTTCAGATCCCCATGCTGTGCAGCGAGTTGGCGATGCTGCGCAGGGTGGCGGTGAGGTCGGGGTGGTCGGCCTCGAAGCGTTCGATCGCCAGGTTCACGCCATCCACCAGGTTGTTGTCCGGCGTGGCTTCCTCAAGTTTCAGTTGCGCCTCGATCTGGCGCGCTTCTTCGTGCAGCGCGGCCAGCTCTTCTTCCGAAAGCGGCACGTTGCGGTCCAGTTGCTCGCGCAAGCTGTTCAGGCGCTCTTGCAATTCGCGGGCAGGCATTGGCAGTTCTCCATCGATGGCTTGGCAAGCCATGGACCTCAGCGAAGCGGCAAAGGTTCTGGCCTGTCTTCAGCGTAATCCACCTGCCGCCGCTTTGCATGATCCGTGTCAAAGGTGCTGTTTCAGGGTTTTTCACCTTTGCGCCGGCGCTGCGCGATGTCTTGCAGGCAGGTATCCAGCGCTTCGAGGTGGTCGATTACCGAATGCACGCCCAGGCTGAACAACTCCAGCGTCGCCTTGCCGCGGGCCAGGTCCTGTTCCTGTGTGCTCATGGCTTGCCATTGCTGCGAGCTGCGGTCGCACAGCGGGCTGCAGGCCGCCAGGCCCACCGTCCACAAGCCCGCGTTAAGGCCCGACTGCAGCAGGCGCGGGTCGCCGCTGACCAGCACGCAGCCGTCCAGGCGTTCGCTGTCCAGGCTCATCAAGGCCTGCCAGCAGGCGTTGGGCGCTGGCCAGCGGACGCCGTTGACCAGGTGCCCCGGCAGCCAGTCGGGCAACACATGGGCCAGGCGTTTGCTGTGGGTGGCGGTGAGGTCATCCAGCCAGATGCACGGCACCTGGCGATGACGCAGGCTGGCGAGGGTGGCCAGTGCGCCGGGGGCGGGTGAGGGGGCGCCGCCATTGGCAGCCTGCACCAGGCAGCCGCGCAAGCCGAACAGCACAGCAGTGAAGGCGGGTGCAGCGTCCATGGCAACTTCCCCCAAATAGTCCGCAGGCTATTCGCTGATTGTTACCGGCCTGTGACAGGCTGGCCCGAGCAACAGTTGTTCACAAAATATTGAGCAAAAATGTGTAAAGCTGTTTATCAGGCCGCAAGCCTCTATACTGCCGCCTTACCAGCAGCGCGCCCCGTTGCGCATGCGGCCGAGAAATTCGATGGAGAGACATCTATGCGTAGGATCGGTGCCAGTGTGATCGAACGAGTCACCCAGGCCTGTGTCTGCGCCAGCTTGCTGCTGGCGCCCGTGGCAGCCACCCAGGCCGCCACCGAGGAAGATCCCTGGGAAGCGGTCAACCGCCCGATCTTCCGTTTCAACGATACCCTCGACACCTATGCCCTGAAGCCATTGGCCAAGGGCTACCAGGCGGTCACCCCGCAGTTTCTTGAAGATGGCATCCACAACATCTTCCGCAACCTGGGCGACGTGACCAACCTGGCCAACGACCTGCTGCAGCTCAAACCTCATGCAGCGGGCGTGGACACTGCGCGGCTGATCGTCAACACCACGTTCGGTCTGGGCGGCTTCTTCGATGTGGGCACCAGGATGGGCCTGCAACGTAATGACGAGGACTTTGGCCAGACCTTGGGTTATTGGGGCGTGCCGAGCGGCCCGTACGTGGTCATCCCGCTGCTGGGGCCGAGCACCGTACGTGACGGCGTAGCCAAGTACCCGGACACCTACACCAAACCCTACCGCTACATCGACCATGTGCCGACGCGCAACTCGATCTTCGCCCTGGACGTGATCGACACCCGTGCCGACCTGCTGTCGGCCGAGAAGCTGATTCAGGGTGACAAGTACATCTTCATTCGCAACGCCTACCTGCAGAACCGCGAGTTCAAGGTGAAGGACGGCGAAGTCGAAGACGACTTCTGATCCATGGGCCTGGGGCTGCAACGCGGCCCCAGGTTCAGTGCATCGCCAGAATCCGCAGCCCGAACTTCTGCTGCCCGCCCGGCTGATCGGCAATCCATACCACTTCGGTGCTGGCATGCAGCCCTTTCAGCGCCGGGTGGTCCGAGTCGATCCGCACCTCGATATGATCCCCGACCAGAAAGCGCTGCGGTGCCTGCACCTGCATGCCGCCGCTGGACAGGTCCAGGCACACCGCCGCAATCACCTGGCCTTCATGCAACAGGCTGACCTCGGTGTCGATGCGCATACGGATAAAGTCGCGTTTCTCGCTGTGGCTGGAGGGCGTGTGGGGCATGCTGCATCCTTCCCATCGGGTTGCGCTGGTCGACTTTCTTATAACTCCCGGTGATTTGCCCTGTAAAGAGCGGCGAGGTCGACCCTTGCATGCTTGAAACCCCTGCCGGATGGGAGTACCGTCTGCGCCTTACAAGGTAGCTCTCACAGTTGCCGGAGAGTTGCCGGGCAGGTGTTCTTGTCCTACAACTCAAGTAGAGTGTGACCATAAAGAATTCCCGTAGCTGGCCGTCTGCCTTGCCGACACCGCTGCACCAACCTAAATCGGCGCCGTTCGCCCACATGCAGAAAACCAGTGCAACGCTGCTGATCATCGATGACGACGACGTGGTCCGTGCGAGCCTCGCCGCCTATCTTGAAGACAGTGGCTTCAGCGTCCTCCAGGCCGGTAATGGCCAGCAGGGGCTTCAGGTCTTCGAAGAACACCAGCCCGACCTCGTGATCTGCGATCTGCGCATGCCGCAGATGGGCGGCCTCGAACTGATCCGCCAGGTCAGTGAGCGCGCGCCGCAGTTGCCGGTGATCGTGGTGTCGGGTGCCGGCGTCATGAGTGATGCGGTGGAAGCGTTGCGCCTGGGCGCCGCCGACTACCTGATCAAGCCGCTGGAAGACCTGGCCGTACTCGAGCATTCGGTGCGCCGGGCCCTCGACCGTTCGCGCCTGGTGCTGGAAAACCAGCGCTATCGCGACAAGCTCGAAGCCGCCAACCGCGAACTGGAAGCCAGCCTGCACCTGCTGCAGGAGGACCAGACCGCCGGTCGCCAGGTGCAGATGAACATGCTGCCGGAAAGCCCCTGGGCAGCCGGCGAGTTCGCTTTCGCGCACCAGATCATCCCGTCGCTGTACCTGTCGGGTGATTTTGTCGATTACTTCCGCGTGGACGAGCGGCGCATTGCCTTCTACCTCGCCGATGTTTCCGGGCATGGCGCGTCGTCGGCCTTTGTCACCGTGCTGTTGAAGTTCATGACCACGCGGCTCATGTTCGAGCTCAAGCGCAGCAAGATGCGCGAGTTCAAGCCGTCGGAAGTGCTCAGCCATATCAACCGCGGCCTGATCAACAGCAAGCTGGGCAAGCACGTCACCATGGTCGGCGGTGTGATCGACGAAGAGTCGGGTCTGCTGACCTACGCCGTTGGCGGCCATCTGCCGCTGCCGGTGCTGTACACCCCCGAGCACGCCCGCTACCTGGAAGGCCGTGGCCTGCCGGTGGGGCTGTTCGAGGAGGCCACCTACCAGGACCTGGTAGTCGAGCTGCCACCGCAGTTCAGCCTCAGCCTGATGTCCGATGGCATTCTGGACCTTTTGCCGGGTGACACGCTCAAAGATAAAGAAACCGCCTTGCCGGAGATCGTCAAGGCAGCAGGTGGCAGCCTGGATGGGCTGCGTCAACGATTCGGATTGGCTACGCTTGGGGAGATGCCGGATGATATCGCCCTATTGGTGTTGAGCAGGAACCTTCAATGAGTACCGGTAGAATCCAGTTCGCCGAGCAGAGTGGCACCTTCGTACTGAAGTTCGTCGGTGAAGTGCGCCTGACCCTGTGTTCGGCGCTGGATGCGACGATCGAGAAAATTTTCACGGCGTTGAACTTCTCGGCGATTGTCATCGACCTGACTGAAACCGAAAGCATCGACAGCACCACCCTGGGCCTGCTGGCCAAGCTGTCGATCCTGTCGCGACAGAAGGTGGGCTTGCTGCCGACCGTGGTTACCACCAACCCGGACATTTCCCGGTTGCTGCAGTCGATGGGCTTCGATCAGGTGTTCAACATCGTCGATCGCCCAATTCCGTGCCCGGAATGCCTGACCGACCTGCCATCGCAGGACCAGAACGAAGACGTGGTGCGCTCCAAGGTACTGGAGGCGCACAAGATCCTCATGGGCCTGAACGACTCCAACCGCGAAGCGTTCCATGACCTGGTCAGTGCGCTGGAGCGAAGCTGACCTGTTGCCAGGCTAGCGCCCGGCAACAAACTCGGTTGCTTCAGCGCCGCCGGCATCCAGCTGAAATACCCGCACTGGCCGCCCCTGTTCGTCGAAGAACACCTGCCCCAACCCCGCGCCATTCCACAGCCGCTCTCCCGCCTTGCTGTGGCTGGGCGTGCGCGGTACCACCTCCATCTCCCGGCGCCTGGTGAACCAGTTCAGCGGCGAGCGTGGCGAATACAGCCAGCGGTTGAGCCGGTCGAGCACATCCAGCAAGCGCCGGGGGAACTCGTTCTTGATCCCGCTGCTGGTCACCTGCCACAAGTGCGGGCTGCGCTGGCGGTGGCGGATCAGCACTTCATAGACGAACGAGTAGTGCACATCCCCGGACAGCACCACGTAGTGCCCTGGTGTACGGGAGTGGCGGAAGATGTTGAGGATGACCTGCGCCGCCCCCCGGTGGGCCATCCAGTTTTCGGCATCTACCAAGAGTGGATAGCCCAGCCAGCTGAACACCTTTTGCACCGTCTCGATCAGCTTCACGCCAAAAATCGGCGCCGGTGACACGATGACCGCTGACGGGTGGTCGAGCAGTGCTTGCTGCAGCTCGCTCAGTGCCTCCCAATCAAGCAAGCCGGACGGCTTGGCCAAACTGCTTTCACTGCGCCAGCGCCGGGTGCGGGTGTCCAGCACCAGCAAGGGCGGGTTTGTGGGCAGGCTGAATTGCCAGCCCTGGAAGCGCAACAGCTCGCCGATCAGCTCATCCTGGTGTTGGCCGGTCAGCGCCTGGCATTGCTCGGTCAGTGGCTTGCAGCCGTCCGGGTTGTTACCCCAGGCCTGGCACAGCAGGTAGCCGAGCAGGGCGTTGCCGATGATGCGCCGCGAGAACGGATGGCCGTAGGCGGTTTCTTCCCACTGTGCCGAGAGGTTCCAATCGTCGGTGATGTCGTGGTCGTCGAAAATCATCAGGCAGGGCAGGTGGGCCATTACCCGCGCCACTTGGCCGAGGTTGTCGGCAAACGCCTGGATCAATGGCAGCTCTTGCCGGTAACGGGCCTGGCGCTGGTCGGTAAGGCCGGTGGGCATGTCCAGGTTCACCAGTTGCCAAGGCACCGGTGACCACACCAGCAGGTACATGGCCATGACCTCGGCGAAGGTCACCAAGTGGTTGTCGGCGTTGCTGGACGAGAAAATCGGCTTGCGCTTGCCGCCGAAAAAGCGCTCGCGCAAGGTGTCGTTGTGCTCCTGCGCCGGCAGCAGGTCGGCGCGGTGGTAGTAACTGGCCGGGTGCTGGTACAGCGCCTGGCTGTCAGGCACCACCGCACCTTCCAGTTGCTCGTCGAACAGGCCCAGGCGCGCGATCAGGCTATGGATGGCGCGCAGCATGGGGCCGGCGACATCGTCGGCGTACACCTGGTCGCCGGTCATCAGCAGCACGGCCGGGCGGTCTTCAGGTTGCTTGCAGGTTTGCAGCAGGCGGTCGGCGCACAGCAGGCCATCGGCAGCGGGATGGTGCGGCTTGCGGCAGGAGCCGTGCAGCAAGTGGTCGAGGCGGTCGCGCAGCACCAGGCTTGGGCGCTGGGTGCCGGGGTAGAGCAGGTGTGGTGCCCAGCCCGCGATACCCTGGTCGTTGATGAGCAGGTCGTAGTCGAGCAACTGGTTGCAGGGCAGAGGGTGATTGAAGTGGATGTCCAGTAGGTGGATGAAGGCGTGCTGGCCGACCGGGATAACCTGGCAATCGACCTGGGCCTCGCCTGCGGGGCAGATGAAATCGGGTTGCAGCGGTTGGGTGGCGACCAGCCAGATGGCCAGGCGCTGGGGCTCCAGGCGGCGCAGTACCGGGCCGGCGAGCACGAGGGGCAACGGGGTAGAGGGGGTCATCGACAGCTCGGATGGCTATGCGGGCCTCTTTGCGGGCAAACCCGCGAAAAGGCCCTGGAATTCAGTACACAACTAAAACGGGGCAAAACAAAACGGGCGGAAAATGCTGAACACTTCCCGCCCGTCAGGCAAACCCGAACTGTATCAGGCCTTTTCAGCCATCAACTTCTCCAGCTTTTCCTGGTCCCGCGCAAACTGGCGGATACCCTCGGCCAGCTTCTCGGTGCCCATGGCATCTTCGTTCATCGCCCAGCGGAACTGGCTTTCATTCAACTGCTGCTTCGCCTCACCGGCATTGCCCGGTTTCAGCACCTGCGGCAGCTCGCCCTGGTCATCACTCAGTTGCTGCAACAGCTCTGGGCTGATGGTCAGGCGGTCGCAGCCAGCCAGCTGTTCGATCTGGCCGATGTTGCGGAAGCTGGCGCCCATGACCACGGTGTTGTAGCCATTGGCCTTGTAGTAGTTGAAGATCCGCGTGACCGACTGCACGCCCGGGTCCTCGGCACCGACGTATTCCTTGCCGGTGCTCTTCTTGTACCAGTCGTAGATGCGGCCCACGAACGGCGAAATCAGAAACACCCCGGCATCGGCGCAGGCTTGTGCCTGGGCGAAGGAGAACAGCAGGGTGAGGTTGGTCTGGATGCCTTCCTTCTCCAGCTTTTCGGCGGCGCGAATGCCTTCCCAGGTGGAGGCCAGCTTGATCAGCACACGGTCACGGCCAACGCCGGCCGCTTCGTACAGCTCGATCAGCTTGCGCGCCTTGGCCAGCAGGGCCGGCTCATCGAACGACAGGCGCGCATCCACTTCAGTGGAGATACGCCCCGGGATGACCTTGAGAATGCCCGAGCCCACCGCCACTGCGAACTTGTCGCAAGCCAGGTCGACATTGCCCTTGGCATCGGCCTTCACCTGCGTGAGCAGATCGGCGTAGCCCGGGATGGCGGCGGCCTTGAGCAGTAGCGACGGGTTGGTGGTGGCATCGACTGGCTTCAGGCGGGTGATGGCGTCCAGGTCCCCGGTGTCGGCGACCACGGTGGTGAACTGCTTGAGTTGTTCCAGCTTGGAGGTCATGGGCGTGCTCTGTCCTGTGCAATGACTCGACATTACCCGAGCCCCGACGGCCGCTCAAGGGCCGTCGAAACCGTGCAGGCAAGCGGTGGCAGCAGGCTTGCCCGCGAAGGGCGGTGCGAAAGGTGAAGATTCGAGTCGCAAGCCGGCCCGAGGTTCCCAATCCCGCGTTGTCACCGCCCCTGCAACAACTCCACTGCCTGATCAAACACCGCCAACGGCTCAGCGGCCTTGTGAATATCCGCCGACAGCAACTGGCGGAAGCGCCGTGCGCCCTTGAACCCCTGGGCCAACCCCAGAATGTGCCGGGTAACGTGATGCATCGCGCCACCACTTGCCATATGCGCCACGATGTAAGGCCGCAGCTGTGCCAGTGCCTCGCTACGGCTGACCACCGGCGCCGCGCTGCCAAACAGCTGCTGGTCCACCTCGGCCAGCAGGTAAGGGTTGTGATACGCCTCACGCCCCAGCATCACGCCGTCGAAGGTTTCAAGGTGCGCCTGGCATTCGGCCAGAGTCTTGATCCCGCCGTTGAGCACGATCTCCAGGTCCGGGAAGTCGGCCTTCAACTGCGCCGCCACGTCATAGCGCAGCGGCGGGATTTCGCGGTTCTCCTTCGGCGACAGCCCCTCCAGAATCGCGATGCGCGCATGCACGGTAAAACTCCGGCAGCCGGCCTCGCGCACCTGGCCGACGAAGTCGCACAGTTCGGCGTAGCTGTCGCGGCCATTGATGCCAATGCGGTGCTTGACCGTCACCGGCGTCGACACCGCATCACGCATGGCCTTCACGCAATCGGCCACCAGCGCCGGGTGCGCCATCAGGCAAGCGCCGATCATGTTGTTCTGCACCCGGTCGCTCGGGCAGCCGACGTTGAGGTTGACCTCGTCGTAGCCAGCTTCCTCGGCCAGGCGCGCGCCGGCAGCCAGGTCGGCGGGCACACTACCGCCCAGTTGCAGGGCCAGCGGGTGCTCGGAGACGTCGTGGCGCAGGAAACGGTGGGCGTCGTTGTGGAGGAGGGCACCGGTGGTGACCATCTCGGTGTAGAGCAGGGTTTGGCTGGAGAGCAGGCGCAGGAAGAAGCGGCAGTGGCGGTCTGTCCAGTCCATCATCGGTGCAACGCTGAAGCGGCGTGACGGCTCAGGGCGCGTGGTTTCTGGGTTAGAGCCTGGATTAGCGGTCTTATCGTTCAACGTTTTCGGTACCGAATGCTGGATTTTTGGGGCTGGTAGCAAACTGCAGAGGCGGCGTAGCAAAAGCTGGCAACAAAACAGAATCTGCGTTCGCCTGGGCTGTCAGCTAGTTTACCAAGGCAGCTGGGTTTCCGTCAGGAAGCAGGTCGTGTTCGTTCTGCGGTCATACGTATGTGTAAGTCAATCTCATACATGTGTGTAGACGTTAGCTATACGTAGTGCTACCGTTGCGGTGTGGGGATGGCCCCCGCAGCTGTGGAGAAAGAAATATGTCGGCTCAAATCAATGAGCGTGAAAAGCCCGTACCGATCAACATGCGAGTCGATACCAGAAAGCGCAGTCTGATCGACGCGGCTGTCGAGCTGCTAGGAACAGACAGAACCAGCTTCATCGTCGATGCGGCCTGTAGGCGAGCGGAAGAAGTGATCATGGACCGCCAGCTGTTCCTGCTCAGCGACGAAGCCTTTGATCGTTTCGAGCAGGCGCTGGAGCAGAACCCGTTAAAGGATAACAAGTGCCTACAAAAACTCATGTCCAAACCCGCCCCGTGGAGCTAAGCAAGCCGGTAAAGCTCAGTGAGGCCCATGATTTCGCGGGTTTTGATTGTGGCGAGCGCTCCATCAACGAGTACCTTCACAAGCGGGCAAGAAAGGCCCAGCAAGAAAAGCTGGCGGTGGTGTATGTGACGTGCTTCAAGGGTACCCAGCAAGTTGCGGGGTTCTACACCTTGTCGAGCGGTTCGATTGCGCGGCAGTCGGTGTTGCCGAGAAAACTACAGCGCAATACGCCGTTCGCGCACCCGGCTACCATTCTGGGGCGGATGGGGGTGACCCTTGAGGCTCAAGGGTACGGATTTGCCGAAGGCCTGTTGCAAGATGCGATACTTCGGGTCATGGCGTCCACAGAGGTGGTGGCTTCATCGGCGATTCTGGTTCATCCGCTTAACGAAACACTCGCAGACTTCTATGCCAGCAAGGCCGGTTTTGTGCGTTGTCCCGATTTGTCACCGCTGACAATGATGCTGTCATTGCGCTAAATCGCATCAAGCGGCAGGCCATGATAACGCGGGCACGCAGCGTTGGTTAACACCGCACACCCGTGCTCACGACCAACCCCCCAGCTACTTCAACGGCACATACACATCCGTCTCCCACTGCTCCAGCGGCGTTTCCGGATACACACTCAGGTACTGAAAGAACAACGGATGATCCCGCAGTTCTTCATGACTCGACGGCAACCAGTCCCGATAAAACGGATAAATGGTCTCACCAATGTAGTCAGGCGAGCCGGTATGCCGGATCACGGCACAACGCCCCGCCGGGATGACCCGTTCGTGCACGCCAAAATCATTGGGCTTTACGGCCTCGTCCATCTCGCCACACACGGCAAAACGAAAGGCATGGGCCGGGGTGGTGTCGGGGTTGTCGTAGGGGATGCCGAAGGTGCGGCTGGTCGCCACGGGCGACTGGCCGCTGTGCATGCGCCATTGGCGAAAACGCGCGACGCTTTCGCCGACCAGGCTTGGCGCCCCTCGGTGTTCAAGCGCGGCCACGCGGGTTTCGGCAAAATCCACGATACGGATCTGCATGGTGATACTCCTGGTTAAGTGAGGCACAACGAACACCGCACTCCAGGCCTGCCAGTTCGGGGCCTTGGCAAAAACGCTCGGCGCCATGCCGAAGGCACGCTTGAACGCCCTGGAAAAGGCTTCGGGGCTTTCGAATCCGGCGCCGAATGCGGCTTCCAGTACGGGCGTTGTGGGCGAGGCGACCAGTTGATGCGCCGCACGTCGAAGCCTCATCAGTTGCACATACCGTGTAACCGGAACGCCCATGTATGCCGTGAATTGCCGATGAAAGTGAAACGCCGAGAAGTTGGCGATGCGGCTCAGGGCATTCACCGACAGGTCGCCTTCAAGGTGGCTGTCGATATAGGCAAGCACGGCTTCGAACCGTTTTGCGTAGGTAGGGTTGTGCTGTGAGTCAGTCAACGAACGGAATCTCCGGAAGGTGCGGTGAGCGCTAGCATCCGTTGTTCAGGCATCGAAGTGCCTAGCCGTGATTGCTCAATCAGGGAGGGGCTTGACCATCGTGTTGGATGATACTGGCTTTGTGGGGTGGCGGATTAACCGCAATGCCGGTCAGTCAGCCGTCAGCGCTACAGGGTGTGTACCAGGAGGCAGCAGAGTCGACATGAAGGTGTTTCTGCTTTTTGGGCAGAAACGGTGTATCAAGCGTGCCCAGCGCGATCGAAACCCAATCGGCAAACTCACCCTGGGAACGTGACCAGAACAGGCTAGAACCGCACTCGGCGCAAAACTCGCGCACTACGGTGGGTGAGGAGGCAAAGGCCTTGAGGCTGGCAGCGCCGCGCAGTATTCGCAGCCTGCTGCGTGGAACGCTGCCGTAGGAGGCGAAGGCGGCCCCGTGGCTTTTGCGGCACTGGCTGCAGTGGCAATGGCTTACTGCCTTGGGTGGGGTAAGTAGCAGGTAACTGACCGCTGCACACAGGCAGCTTCCTTGATAGGCCTCTTTCACTGGCGCTTCCGTGCAGGTGGAAAGCGCCAGCGTAACTGCCCCGGCTCGATCCGTCGACTGGCCAGGGCGGCCTGGTGGCCGCTTTTCAGTGCTGCGCGCTATCCACCGCGATGCTTTCACCGGAAACGTCGGCATGCCTGGCACTGCGATCGGCAATGGCGTAATGAATCAACCCGCCCAAACCGGCGCCGAAGAACCACGAGAACTGCGACAGCGTGTCGAACGCCGGCACCAGCGCCAGCACGATGGCGATCAGCGCAGCGGGGATGAACGCCGCTACGGCGCGCAGGTTGACCCCGCCCTTGTAGTGGTAGGCGGCCTCGGTGCTTTCGCTGTACAGCTGCGGCAGGTTCACCCGGCTGCGACGCACCAGGTAGTAGTCGGTGACGATGATGCCGTACAGCGGGCCGAGCAGGGCGCCCAGGCCGCCGAGGAAATACACGATCACGGACGGGCTGTTGTACAGGTGCCAAGGCAGGATCACCACCGCGATGCCGGCGCTGAGCAGGCCCGCGCGGCGGAAGTTCAGCAGGTTCGGGGCCAGGTTGGCGAGCACGTAGGCCGGGGCGACGAAGTTGGCCATGATGTTCACCGCCACGGTGACGATCAGGAAGGCCAGGCAGGCCAGCACCAAACCGGCGGTGCTGGGGATGGCGGCGACGATTTCGGTGGGGCCCTGCACCAGCTTGCCGTCGATGCTGAACTGCGCACCGGCGAGTACCACGGCAATCAGCGCGAAGCCGAGCATGTTCACGGGCAGGCCCCAGAAGTTGCCCACGCTGATGGTGCGCCGGTCTGGGCAGTTGCGGGTGAAATCGCAGAAGTTGAGGATCATGGTGCCGTACAGTGAGACCCACAGGGCGGCGGCGCCTAGCACTTTCAGCCACATTGTCGAGCCGGTCGGTGCGTTGCCGCTGGACCAGGCAATCGACAAGCCACTGCGCCAGTACATCCAGCCCGCCAGGCAGGCGAATGCGACCAGAATGATCGGCCCGGTGATGGACTCGAAGCGGCGTACCATCTCCATGCCGTAGGCGAAGATCGCCACCTGCACGCACCAGATGCCGAGGAAGGTGACCCACCCCAGTGTCGACAGGCCAAGGATTGCGTTCTGATCGTAGGCCTTGAGGTCTGGCACGATGGCGGTGAGTAGCACGCGCAGCACGACCGAGGCGAGGTACGTCTGGATGCCGAACCAGGCAATGGCGATCACCGCGCGGATCAGGGCCGGGATCTGTGCACCATGGATGCCGAAGCTGATCCGGCACAGGACGGGGTAGGGCAGGCCGGTTTTCTGGCCCATGTAGCCGGACAGGTTCATCAGGCCATAAATTACCAGCGCGCCGAGGGCGAAGGCGCCAAGGATTTGCGCGCCGCTCATGCCCAGGGCGAACAGGCCGATGGCGAAGGAGTAGTTGGCGATGTTGTGCACATCGTTGGTCCACAGCGCAAACAGGCTGTAGCGCCCCCAGGTGCGATTTGCCGCGCGGGTTGGCGCGAGGTCGGCGCTGTACAGGCGCGGGCTCAATGCCAGCTGAGCGGGCTCGGCCGTTTCGACGGGTACAGCGTCAAGGTGGCCAACATCGGAACGTGAAATCGACGCCATCGGAACTCCATGATGGTTGTGTACTTTTATTGTTTGACTTGTATACAGACAAGATTCGTACCAACCCGCAGGTTTCTTGGGTTTTGCCGTTTTCGCGCCGTTTTTCTGCCTTTTGCCGCGACGGATCGGGCCTTGAAGTGGGAAGTTCGTGCACATTCTTGTGTGCAGTTGTTACCGCCGGCGCAGGTTGACGCTGTGAACGGCTGGCTTTGCGGGGAATGTTCCGACTAAGCTGGGGGCAGGGTTCCAAAGGGGGGCTATTCGATGTTGCATGTACCGCTCGGACTGGGTCTGTTAATGGCCGTCGCCTTGGTTGAAGCGGCCCCCCTGCAGGTCCCCACACCGGCCCAACTCAGGACCCAGCTCGACAGCCTCAAGCCTGGGCAGTTTCTCTGGTACCCGCAGTTCTCGCCGGTGGGGCCGGTGACTGTCGTGGTCAGCCTCACCGAGCAACGTGCCTATGTGTACCGCAACGGCATCGCCATCGGCGTCAGCACCGTGAGCAGCGGCAAGCCAGGCCGGGAAACCCCCACCGGGGTATTCAGCATTCTGCAGAAAAAGGTCGAGCATAAATCCAGCCTCTACAACAGCGCACCGATGCCCTACATGGAGCGCCTGACCTGGGACGGCATTGCCCTGCACGCTGGCCACCTCCCGGGGTACCCCGCCTCGCATGGTTGCGTGCGGCTGCCCATGGACTTTGCCAAAAAGCTGTACGAAGTGACCGGTTTCAGTTCGACCACGGTCATCGTTTCCGACACCCACAGTGCACCGGTGGAGGTTTACCACCCCGGGGTGCTGGCGCCCACGGTCAGCGAGGGCAAAGCCCAAGGCCCGTTGGTATTGAGCAATCAACAGTTCTGGAACGACCCCGACCCGACGGCAGGGCCGCTGTCGATCCTGATCAGCCGCGCCGACTTGCGGGCCTATGTGTTTCGCGGTGGCCAGCTGGTCGGCTCGGCACCGGCACTTTCGCTTGAAAGCAGCCGGCATCGCAGTGGCATGGCGGTGTATTCCCTGCTGCAAAAGCCATCCGCCCCAGCACTCGATGGCGCGCTACCCTTGCATTGGTCGGTGGTGGGCCTGAGCAACCCGGAATACGGGAACACGCCCTATGAACAATTGGGCCAGTTGAGCATCAACCCGGAGTTCCGCCGCCATGTACGGGCGGCGATGGACGTTGGCACGATGCTGGTGATCACCGACTGGGCATCCACCCGGGATACCCGCAGCGATGGACAATTCACGGTAATCAGCACCGAAGACAGTGAAGAAGTTAAACCATTGGTCAAGAAGTGATCGGCAATGCTGCAGGAATCAAGCAAAGTAGCCGCTTTTGGCTGCAATCAAGGCAACAACGGCCAGGTTTTCATCAGGGTAATCCATGTCGATCTTCAAACCACTGCGGGGAGCCGCGCGGCTCTCGTTGGCCAGTATTGGCCTGTTTTTCCTCAGCGCCTGGCAAGCTGCCCACGCGCAACCGCTGCCGAGTGCCGCCGAGCTGCAGCAGTTGGCCCCGAGCGCCAGCCTGTCGACCCTGGCCCTAGCACTCACCGCCTACGCCTGCGCCAGTCACAGTGATGCGGACAAGTTGCTGACGGTGATCGACTACTCCAAGGCCTCGCGTGACAAACGCTTGTGGGTGTTCGACCTGCGTGCCAGGAAGCTGTTGTTCGAGGAATGGGTCGCCCATGGCAAGAACAGCGGCGCCGATGTACCGACTGCGTTTTCCAACGCACCGAACAGCTACCAGTCGTCTATCGGCCTGTATGAGACCGGCCAGACCTACAGTGGCAAGCACGGCCGCTCGTTGCGCCTGCAGGGGTTGGAGCCGGGGTTCAATGACAACAGCATGTCGCGGGCGATTGTGATGCATGCCGCCGCGTATGCCGACCCCAAGGTGGTGCCCGGCCTCGGTCGTTTGGGGCGCAGCCAAGGGTGCCCGGCTGTTCGGCCGGCCATTGCCGGCAAGCTGATCGAGACGCTGCAACGCGGTAGCTATGTGTTCGCCTATTACCCGCAGCAGGACTGGCTGAAAACATCGCGTTTTCTTAACGCCCAGAGCTGCCCGCTGGCGAATCAGTCGATTGCCAGCAAGTAGGGGAAGTGGCGGGTAGTTACTGGCTACCCTTGGCCTGTTGCTCCAGATGCACCTGCAATGTCGGATCGAGTTGCAGTGCGCTGGCCAGTTCGTCCAGGTAGGCCCGCTCGGCGGGCTGCTGATCATCCACCAGCATCACGCTGGCCAGGTACATTTCTGCAGCCATGGCCGGGTCCTGGGCCGACTGTGCCACCTCGGCAGCGTCGAGTGGTTTGCTGACTTCCTCATCCAGCCATTGCTGGAGTTGCGGGTCGTTGGTGTGACGTTTGATTTCGGCGTAGATCAACTGTTCTTCTTGCTGGTCGATGCGGCCGTCAGCCTTGGCTGCCGCGATCAGTGCGCGCAACACAGCATGGCTGTGATCTTCGGCCTCGGGGCCGGACAATTGATCGACTGTGCGTAGGGCCTGTTGCGGTGCCGCAGCCTGGCTGCGCTGCCAGCTTTGATAGGCCTGGAATGCCATCATGCCCAACGATGCCAGGGCAGCGTAGTTCGTGCCGCTCGTTGAGCGCCCTTGGGCCGCGCCGCCAGCACCGCCCAACAGGCCACCCAGTAAACCACCAAGGCCACCCGTTGCACTGCCGCCGCCAAGCAGCCCACCCAGCAAGCCGCCCAGGCCGTCTTGCGACGACAGGCCGCCGCTGCCTTGTTGTGTTTGCGAGCGTTGCCCGGCGCGAAGCAACTGTTCGAGTAGATCACTGGTGTTCATGGCACCGCCCTCGGTCGGTAGTCGTTGCCCAGACAAGCAACGATAGCCACCTCAAGGCGAACCGCCATGACCGTTTGGCCGATGGGTGTGTGCTCTCAACACGTCGCAGCGCGGATTGGAAGCGGTCGGTATGACGAGGCTGCTTTTGACCCGAGTGGCTACTACCGACTATGGCGAGCAGGGCTCAACAATGCTAGTTTAGATCGATTCTCATTTGCGGCTCGTTATCATGGACCGACCCAAATCCTCCTCCGACCCCATTGGCGAGCTGTATGCGGGTCATCATCCCTGGTTGGTGTCGTGGTTGCGTCGCCGTCTGCACTGCCCGCATCAGGCGTCGGATTTCGCCCAAGACACGTTCTACCGAGTTCTCATTGCAGGGCACTATGAACCCCCTCGGGAACCACGGGCGTTTCTTGCCACAATCGCCCGTCGCCTCCTCATCGACAACGGCCGCCGCTTTCGGTTGGAGCAGGCCTATCGGGAGGCGCTTGAAAGCAGCATCGAGCATATCGATCACGCGTTTTCTCCTGAGCAGATCCTGCAAGCAATAGAATTGCTTGAAAGTATCGACCGGGCCTTGAGGCGCATGAAGCCCAGAATCCGTGAAACCTTCATCATGCGGCACCTTGAGGGCCTGTCACAGGATGAGATCGCCCGCCGACAGGGGCTCTCGGTAAGGACCGTACAGGCAGACCTGGTCGAAGCCATGCTGGCGTGCGACGCCGCCATGGAGGGGACGTAATGGCTAACCCGGGAGTAGACCCTATCCTGCGCGAGGCTGCGCAATGGATCGTGCAGCTCGACAATCAGCTAGACGCAGACTTGCAGACGCAATTCGAGGCCTGGCTGAGCGCAGCACCGGAACACGCCGCAGCGATAGCCCGACTTAGAGGCCGCATGGGAGCGCTGGAGCACCTCCCTTCCCAGGCGGCGAGCAAAGCGCTGCGCCTGGCACCACGCAAACCGCTCGCCAAACCGATGCGAGCGTTGGCCCTGGCAATTGCGCTGGTTCCAGTGGCATGGAGTACGACTACCTATTGGCAACAGGGCTACCTATTGGCCGACCTGAGTACCTCTGGGGGAAGTTGGCTTGATCGTCACCTTGACGATGGCAGCTTTATCCAGCTGGACGGTGACTCTGCGGTGGATGTGCACTTCGATTCTAACGAGCGGCGCATCGAGTTGCTGCGGGGCGAGTTGCTGATTGACGTTGCCAAGGACCCGCGCCCGCTCGTTGTCGTCACGGCGCACGCTAGTGTGCGGGCGCTTGGCACGCGGTTTACGGTGGAGCGCCAGGACGATTCGACGCAGGTGACCATGTTCGAGTCGACCACCGCCATCAACAGTGCCGGCCAATCATTGCAACTGACTGCAAATCAGCGCGTGCGCCTTACCAATGAAGGTCCGGGCGAGGTCGAGCAAGTGCAGGCAGGGCCGCTTGAGCAGGCTTGGCAAAAGCACCAATTGTTGGCTGAAAATCAGTCCCTGGCGGAGGTGCTCACGCGCTTGTCGCGACACTATCCAGGCGTGCTGTGGGTTGACCATGAAGCGCTTGCCGGCATGCGTGTGACCGTTATGTTGCCGCTGGACGATCCACGCCGGTCGCTGCGGCTGTTGCAACGAACCTTGCCAATCGAGGTCACCCAATACACCCCTTGGTTTACCCGAGTGAGGCTGAAATCCGGTGCAGTGAGTAAATAGTTTCAATAATTATTTCGTGTTCTTGCGATTCGTCCGTCCTCCCATGGCCAACACCATAAGGAGTATCGAAAGCATGAACTCACCGATTCGAGCGCTACCCGGTTCAACCTCCCGCAGCCTATACCTGGCCGTGCGTCTGGCGTTGCTCGTGGCACCGCTGGCATTGCCGGCTGGCGCGTTGGCCGAACAACGCGTGCAGCGCTACGACATCCTGTCAGGGCCGTTGGGTGAAGTGCTCGGACGTTACGCTCAAGCCAGCGGCGCTCCCATCTCCTTCCAATCGGATCAGGTGCGAGGATTGACCAGTCCAGGCGTGCAGGGCAGTTTCACCACTGATGGCGGTTTTGCTCAGCTATTGCTCGGTTCCGGACTGGTGGCTCGTCTCACCGAGGATGGGTACAAGCTTGAGGCAGCGGTACCCAGCACGGGTGCCCTCGACCTCGGCGTGACCAACATTAGCGCCAATGGTGAATCGGCGTTCGGCCCTGTACAAGGTTATGTGGCCAAACGCACAGCGACGGCTACCAAAACCGATACCTCAGTTCTGGAAACGCCGCAAACCATCAATATCGTGACCCAGGATGAAATCAAAGCCCGCGGCGCACTCTCGGTAAGCGACGCCCTGCGCTACACCCCTGGCCTGCAGGTGGACGGTTTTACCGCTCGGGTGAAGGCCTTCGACGAGCCTACCTCGCGGGGCTTCAACGCCACCCCCATGTACCTGGACGGCCTGCACCTGCCCTACGGTGGCGGCAGTACCGGTGGCGCCCTGCAGGTCGACCCCTACCTGCTTGAACGTGTGGAAGTGTTGAAGGGCCCTGCTTCGGTGCTGTACGGCCAGAACCAGCCGGGTGGCATCGTCAACATGGTGTCCAAACGGCCCACCGCCGAAGCGGTGCACTCGGTCACCGTCGGTACCGGTAGCTACGACCGCAAGTACGGCGCCTTCGACCTGGGCGGCCCGCTCGATGACCAAGGCACCTTTCTGTATCGCCTGACCGGCGTTGTGAACGACACCCATTCGGAAGTCGACTACGCCGATCAGAAGCGCATGACCCTTGCCCCGAGCCTGACCTGGAACGTCAACGACAGCACCACCCTGACTTTCTATGGCCACTTCCAGAAAGACAACGACACCCCCGAACCGCAAGGCCTACCGGTATGGGGAACCGTACTGGACAACCCCAATGGCAAGATTTCCCGCAGCCGATTCATCGGCGAGCCCAACTATGCCTCGTACGATCGCGACCAGTTCACCCTGGGGTATGAGCTTTCCCACGAGCTGAACGATGTCTGGACGCTCAAGCAGAACGCCCGTTACGCCTACGTGGATGACCGCTTCGTCTCCGTGCTGCACGGTTATGACTTCATCACCAGCCCAACCACGGGCCTGAACAATCAAAGCGCCACCGGTCGCTTTGCAATCGACTGGTCCCAGACCAACAAGGTGTTTGGCATCGACAACATGGCCCAAGCCGTGTTCAGGACCGGCGAAGTCGAACACACCCTGTTGATGGGCGTGGACTACTACCACTTCAACTCCGAGTTCCTCGGTCGCTATCAATATGGCCCGCCAGGCATCGATCTCTACAACCCGGTCTATGGTGCGCCCATTGACTTCAGCCTGGCACAGGTCAACACCTGGGATAACACCATCCGCCAGACCGGCGTCTACCTGCAGGACCAGATCAAGTGGGACCGCTGGTTCCTCACCCTGGGTGGCCGCTATGACTGGGCGACCACCGAGAACAACCAGCCGCTCTACAAGGTCGACAACAGCATCAAGGACCAGAAGTTCTCTGGCCGGGTAGGCTTCGGCTATCTGTTCGACAACGGCATCACGCCGTACTTCAGCTACTCCGAGTCGTTCCAGCCGAACACGGGTACCGACTACTTCCACAATACCTTCGATGCCTCGACCGGCAAGCAGTACGAAGTGGGTATCAAGTACCAACCCCCTGGCTCGAACAGCTTCGTACAAGTGTCGGCGTACCAGATAGACCGCAAGAATATCCTCACCGACGACCTCACAGAAGAGCACGCAGGTTTCAGTGTCCAGTCTGGCGAATTGCGTTCAACCGGCCTGGAGATCGAGGGCAAGGCCGCACTGACCAACAACCTCAACCTGATCGCCTCGGTTTCGCGGGTTGACGCCGAGTACACCAAGGACAACGGCGGCATGAAAGGTCGCCACCCGCTTGGTATCTCGCCACTCACGGCCTCCAGCTGGCTGGACTACAAAATGCCGGATGACAGCAACCTGCGTGGCCTAGGCTTTGGTGTCGGGGTTCGCTACGTACGTAGCAGTCCCGGTACCAATACCTCGATACGCGAGTTCGATGTGCCCTCGTATAGCGTATGGGACGGGATGATTTCCTACGACCTGGAGCGTTCGCCGCTGGCGATCAAAGGTGTCCGCGTCCAGGCCAACGTGGAAAACATCGACGACAAACGCTATGTCAGCCGCTGCTCCGGGGTCTGGGAGTGTACCTACGGCCAAGGACGCACTATCACCGCCAATCTGACCTATGACTGGTGACTTGAGTAAATGCCTAGGCATCTTCCGCTGCTGGGCCGTCGGCTGGACGCGCCTGGTGTGATCACAGTCCCTGTCCGTCCAGCGTAGTGAGCTACATGAGCCCCTAAACGCTACGTGTCACGCCGCCATCAACCCTGATGTTCTGCCCCGTGATGTAGGCCGCGCCGTCGCTGGCAAGAAACGCAATGGTGGCGGCGATTTCCTCGCTGGTGCCATAACGCTTGAGCGGCACGCTGTCGCGGCGTTGTTCGGTGGCCGGCAGGCTGTCGATCCAGCCGGGCAGGACATTGTTGATCCGCACGTTATCCCCGGCGAAGTTGTCGGCGAAGATCTTGGTGAATGCGGCCAGGCCCGAGCGGAAAACAGCAGACGTCGGGAACAGCTCGCTCGGCTCGAACGCCCAGGCGGTGGAAATGTTGATGATCACGCCACCCTTCTGGCGCTGCATGAAAGGCGTTACCAGACGCGTCGGGCGAATGACATTGAGCAGGTAGGTGTCCATGCCCTTGTGCCAGTCCTCGTCGCTGATCTCCAGGATCGGCGCGCGCGGCCCATGGCCGGCGCTATTGACCAGCACGTCGATACGGCCCCATTTTTCCACCACGGCGTCGACCAGGCGTTGCAAGTCTTCGACCGACTGGTTGCTGCCGGTTACACCAATGCCGCCAAGCTCGGCAGCCAGCGCCTCACCCTTGCCCGAAGAGGAAAGGATGCCAACCTTGAACCCGTCAGCGGCCAGGCGACGTGCTGCTGCAGCGCCCATGCCGCTACCGCCGGCGGTAATAATCGCAACTTTTTCTACTGACATGCTGCCTCCAGAACTGAAACGGCTGATTGCTTAGGTGCACTTACCTTAGCAGTAGCCCTAGGGGCGAGGGAGACAGGCAAACTTTACTGTGACAGTAGATTAACTATTGTCAGCCTGCTGCTTGAGCCAATGTTGAACCACGCCAAGCGACTCAGGCTGCTGCAGCTTGCGCGGCCACACCAGGTAGAACGACTTGTCCAGCCGCAGCGGCTGGTCGAAGACCTGAATCAGCCTGCCTGCGGCAATGTCGTCACTGACGAATGCCAGGCTGGCCAACGCAATGCCCTGACCACTGATGGCGGCATCAATAGCCAATGAAGTCTGGTTGAACCGCAGGTTTCTGGCGGTCGGTTGGGCGTGGTGCGGGAACACGGCTGCAAGGTACCGGGGCCAGAAGTCATGGGCATCGTGAAGCATGATGAACGCTTGCAGCTGTTCGAAGCAGGTGGGGGTGTGGGTGCCCTCGAACAACGCTGGGCTGGCCACGGCGACGATGTGCTGTTCCATCAACAGTTCGCTGTTCAACCCCGCGCCAATTTCGGGCTTGCCATAGCGCACCGCGATATCCACGCCGTCGGTACTGAAGTGAGATAGCCGATCGGTGGCCAGCACTCGCAGATCGATGTCCGGGTGGCTTTGCGCAAAGTTGCCGAGCCTGGGAATAAGCCATTTCGAGGCAAAGGTGGGGGTAACGCTGACCGTCAGGTGAGACGTCTGCGGGCGCAACAGGCGGGTTGCCTCATCGATCATCGCCAAGGCACTGCGAATGCTGCCGCTATAACCCAGGCCCGCATCGGTCAGTGCCAGGCCCCGGGGCAGGCGTTCGAACAAACGAAGGTTCAGGCTTGCTTCCAGCCCGCGTATTTGCTGAGCAACGGCGGCCTGGGTCACACCCAGCTCCTCGGCAGCCAAGCGGAAGTTGAGGTGGCGGGCAACCACTTCAAACACACGTAGCGCGTTGAGTGAGGGTAAGTCAGGGAAACCGTTTGGCATGACGATGGAGGTGGCCGGGCTGCAAAGATTCGACGCCGAGGCTACTCCCTGAGCACCATTAAAGAAACCCACGCCACCGCAGCCAATCCAGCGCTGTTTCGCTTAAGCCACGCCGTTATCGGCTGCACATTTGCATCTCTGTGCTTGACGCGTGAAAATTTTCATGTAATTTTTCATGAAAAATAACACTAAAAATTTCACGGCAGTCCGAAACGATGAAGATGCACGAAGAGGTTGAAGCCCTCGCGATCCTTATTCACGACCTGCGCAAATTCAAGAACCTGACCCTGGGTGAGCTGGCCGAGCGCATCAGCCGCTCGGTTGGGTTCCTTTCCCAGGTCGAACGCGGTGTTTCGCGCCCGACCGTGGCCGACCTCACCGCCATCAGCGAAGCGCTCGGCGTGTCGACCGCGTACTTCTACAACCTGAGCAAGCCCCGCAGCATCGGCTGGGTCACGCGCCCCCACGAGCGGCGCACGCTGTACCTGGAGTCGGGCATCACCGATGTGCTGGCGTCGCCCACCATCGCCGGCGCCTTCTCCATGCTCGACAGCCATCTCGAGCCCGGCGCCACCAGTGGCGAGGCGTACCTGAGTGACCGTTCCGAGCAGGGCTGCTTCGTGCTCGAAGGCGAACTGACGGTATGGCTGGACCAAGGCGAGGCCGTGACCCTGCAGGCCAACGACTGCTTCCAGCTGCAACCCCACGCGCAGTTCCGTTACGCCAACCTGACGGCAAAGCCCACCCGCGTGCTCTGGGTCTTCAATTGAATTCGTTCAACTCACAAGGATAAGAAGATGAGTGTCATCTTTCCGGATCTGCTGACTGAAGTGCGCGCGTTCCGAGCGCAGCACCCGGCCATACGTTATGTCGACCTGATTGCGCTGGATATCCCCGGGCACTTCTACGGCAAGCGCTACCCCATGGACATGCTGGAAAAGGTCGCCGCCGGCGCGCCGCTGAAGCTGCCACAGAACTGCGTGCTGCTCGGCACCCAGGGTGGGCTCTACCCGATTGGTGACTACTGCTTCGCCGACGGCGACCCGGACGCCGCCCGGCGCCTGGTGCCGGGCACCCTGAAACCGGTGCGCTGGGAAAAGGAAGTGATCGCCCAGATGCTGATTACCTCCGACGGCACCGCCCAGCCGATCGAGTTCGAGCCCCGTGAGGTGCTGGCCCGCGTTATCGAACGCCTGGCCAAGCGTGGCATTCGCCCGGTGGTGGCGTTCGAGCTGGAGTTCTACCTGTTCGACCGCCAGCTGGATAACGGCCTGCCGCAGTACCCGCGCGATACGGCGACCGGGGATGAAGACGACCAGCCGAACATGCACATCGAGCGGCTGTCGCGCTTCTCGTCGGTGCTGCACGAAATGGTGGATGGCGCCAACGAGCAGGGTGTGCCAGCGAATGTCATCACTGCAGAGCTGGGCCCAGGCCAGTTCGAGATCAACTTCTCCCACAGCGACGATGCCCTGAGCGCGGCGGACTGGTCGGCGCTGTTCTGCCGCAGTACCCGGGGTATCGCGATGAAGCACGGCTACCGTGCCAGCTTCATGAGCAAGCCGTACCTGGATGCGCCAGGCAGCGGCATGCATGTGCACGTCAGCCTGTACGACAGCGCTGGCAATAACATCCTTGCAGGTGCCGAACAGCGCAAGCTGCGCCATGCGGTAGCCGGGTGCCTGGAGTTGCTGCCGCACTGCATGCCGATTTTCGCCCCTAACCACAATGCCTACCGCCGCTATGGCGCCATGGTCAACGCGGCGAGCAAGGCCAGCTGGGGCTTCGAAGACCGTGATGCGTGCATTCGCATCCCCGAGTCCGACCCGCGCAACCTGCGCATCGAACACCGCCTCGCGGGCGCCGATGCCAACCCGTACCTGGTGCTGGCGGCCATCCTGACCGGCATGGAGCATGGCCTGGATCGTGGCGTCGAGCCCATCGCCCCGCTGAACGACAACCGCCAGAGCGGCATCGACTTCCCCAAGGATGCCCTTAGTGCCCTGGCCGCCATGCGTCACCACCCGGTGGTCAACCAGGGTTTGGGCAGTGAGTTCGTGATGGTTTATTGCGAAAACAAATACCAGGAGCAGCTGGACTTCATGCGCCACATCGATGCCCGCGAATACCGCTGGTTCCTGTAGCTGGCGCCGTTCGTACAGCGACGCCTTTCCAACGTTCAAACACCACGCGCAATACCGATTTGCCGGAGGAAGATATGCCACGTGTGCCCGTTATTGGCATTACCGCATGCACCAGCATGATTGAGCAGCATGCCACCCAGACCATCGCCGAGAAGTATGCACGTGCGGCGGCCAAGGCGGCGTGTGGCTTGCCCATCGTGATACCCAGCCTCGGTGAGCTGATGGACAGCGCCGATATTCTCGACGTGGTGGACGGGCTGATCTTCACCGGCTCGCCGTCCAACATCGAGCCGTTCCACTACAACGGCCCGGCCAGTGCCGAGGGCACCCATCACGACCCGCTGCGTGATGCCACCACGTTGCCGCTGATGCGTGCGGCTATCGCTGCCGGTGTGCCGGTACTCGGCATTTGCCGTGGTTTTCAGGAAATGAACGTGGCACTGGGCGGCACCCTGCACCAGAAGGTGCACGAGGCCGGCGTGTTCATGGACCACCGTGAAGGCAAGGGCGAGCCCATCGAAAAGCAGTATGGCCCGCGCCACACCATGCATGTAGAGCCTGGCGGCCTGCTCGACCGCATGGGTTTGCCGGCGATCTTCGACGTCAATTCCATCCATGGACAGGGCATCGATGTACTGGCCCCGGGGCTGAGGGTGGAAGCGCTGGCACCCGATGGCCTGGTGGAAGCGATTTCGGTCGAGAACGGCAAGGGTTTTGCCCTTGCGGTGCAATGGCACCCTGAGTTCCAGGTCATGGACAACCCGCACTACCTGACCCTCTTCCAGTCCTTCGGCAAGGCCTGCCGGCAGCGCTCGGTATTGCGCCAGAAGCTGTTGCTGTCTGCCTGAAAGCGACCTTTCCCAACTAGAAAAAGTACCTGCGCAGCCTGGCTGCGCAACGCGATGGAGTGAAAGCAATGAGTGAACAGAATCCGCAAACCCTGGCCTGGCAGGCCATGAGCCGCGACCACCACCTGGCGCCGTTCAGCGATGTGAAGCAACTGGCCGAGAAAGGCCCGCGCATCATCACCTCGGCCAAGGGCGTGTACCTGTGGGACAGCGAAGGCAACAAGATTCTCGATGGCATGGCCGGCCTGTGGTGCGTGGCGGTTGGCTATGGTCGCGATGAGCTGGCCGAAGTCGCCAGCCAGCAGATGAAGCAACTGCCTTACTACAACCTGTTCTTCCAGACCGCTCACCCGCCTGCGCTGGAGCTGGCCAAGGCGATCGCCGATGTGGCCCCGCAAGGCATGAACCATGTGTTCTTCACGGGTTCCGGCTCCGAGGGCAACGACACCGTGCTGCGCATGGTCCGCCATTACTGGGCGCTGAAGGGCCAGAAGAGCAAGAAGGTGATCATCGGCCGCATCAACGGTTACCACGGCTCTACCGTGGCAGGTGCCGCTTTGGGCGGCATGAGCGGCATGCACCAGCAGGGCGGGGTGATCCCGGATATCGTGCACATTCCGCAGCCTTACTGGTTCGGGGAAGGCGGCGACATGACCGAGGCCGAATTCGGCGTGTGGGCGGCCGAGCAGCTGGAGAAGAAAATCCTCGAAGTCGGTGAAGACAACGTCGCTGCTTTCATCGCCGAGCCGATCCAGGGCGCCGGTGGCGTGATCATTCCGCCACAGACCTACTGGCCGAAGGTGAAGGAGATCCTCGCCAAGTACGACATCCTGTTCGTCGCCGACGAAGTGATTTGCGGCTTCGGGCGTACCGGTGAGTGGTTCGGTACCGACTACTACGACCTCAAACCCGACCTGATGACTATCGCCAAGGGCCTGACCTCTGGCTACATCCCCATGGGCGGGGTGATCGTGCGTGACGAAGTGGCCCAGGTACTCAGCGAAGGTGGCGACTTCAACCACGGTTTCACCTATTCCGGCCACCCGGTGGCGGCGGCGGTGGGCCTTGAGAACCTGCGCATCCTGCGTGATGAGCAGATCATCCAGCAGGTGCACGATAAAACCGCGCCCTACCTGCAACAACGACTGCGCGAGCTGGCCGACCATCCGCTGGTAGGCGAAGTGCGTGGCCTGGGCATGCTCGGTGCGATCGAGCTGGTGAAAGACAAGGCCACCCGCGCCCGTTACGAAGGCAAGGGCGTGGGCATGATCTGCCGCCAGCACTGCTTCGACAACGGCCTGATCATGCGCGCCGTGGGCGACACCATGATCATCGCGCCACCGCTGGTGATCAGCATCGAGGAGATTGACGAACTGGTGGAAAAGGCCCGCAAGTGCCTGGACCTGACGTACGAGGCTGTTCGCTAAGCGGCCGTTGGCTGCACCGGGGTCGCAAGGCGGCCCCGGTTTGCCTGGCTGGAAAGAAGTACACCTGTGAAGCATTTTGCTTTGCGAGTCGGATCATGTACTTTTCAGGGCATTCATTTCCTGTCTGAAAGTCGCGATTCAACTATGAAAGTGCACGAAGAAATCGAAGGCCTGGCAGTACTGATTCGCGACCTGCGCAAGTTCAAAGGCCTTACCCTGGGCGATCTGGCCCAGCGAATCGGCCGTTCGGTGGGCTTTCTGTCCCAGGTCGAGCGGGGCGTATCACGCCCGACCGTGGCCGACCTTACTGCCATCAGCGAAGAGCTGGGTGTCTCGACCGCCTACTTCTACAAGCTGGAAAAACCCCGCGAGCTCGACTGGGTCACCCGCCCGCACGAGCGTCGCACGCTTCACCTGGCGGGCGGCATCACCGATGTATTGGCATCCCCCACCATATCGGGCGCGTTTTCCATGCTCGATAGCCATCTGGAACCGGGGGCCAGCAGCGGCGAGGAGTACCTTGACGACAGCTCGGAGCAGGGCTGCTTCGTGCTCGAAGGTGAACTGACCGTGTGGCTGGGCGGCGGTGAGCCGGTAACGCTGCGCGCCAGTGACAGCTTTCAGCTGCAACCCCACGCCAGTTTTCGTTACGCCAACCTCACCGACAAGCCCACACGGGTACTCTGGGTGTTCAGCTGAAAGGCCCGCTCGGCGTGTCTCGGTTGGCCAGGAAAGATGACCTGCAAACACTGTAAGGGCTGCATAGGGTATCCTTGCGCCACGCAATCAACTTCGAAGCAGTGAACTGAACGATGGGTTTTGAACAACTAGCAGCGCTACGCGACCGCCTGCGGGCGGAAAAACAGCAGGTAAAGGCCGAGAGCCCGAAACAGCCCAAGCGCAAGCCGTCCCCGCAGGCGAAGCCGCGCGAGCAGGATCCGGCAGTCGCGGCGATCTGGCCATTGCAGAAGCATTTTCCGTTGGCCTTCCCGGTCAACCCGGCCCCCAAGGTGCCGCTCAAAGAGGGCATTTTCAAGGATGCCGAGCAACACCTGGAGCTGCTCGGGCTAACCCGTGAGCAGCTCAAGCTGGGCATCTCGACCTGGTGCCGGGGTGCCCGGTACTGGGCAAGCATGGTCGAGAACGCACCACGCCTCGACTTGACCGGCCAAGCCGCTGGCACTGTGACCGCCGCTCAGGCACTGCATGCCAAACAGCAGGCATCGCGGCAGCGCAGCCAGGACCGTCGCAACCGTGCGAAGGCGAAAGCGCAGGCTCCGGCCCCCGCCACCGACACCGCAGCGGCTCCCGCCGCCGACTGACACGCCCGGGCGGCTTGCCTGGTGCAAGGTCAACGTGAGTAAGGCAATGGCATAGGCCTTCACTCGACCAAGGCAAGCCATGGCCAACGCTCGCGATAACTGGCGGCTTTTGCCTTGAACAAATCGGGCCGAGGATTCAACGCGTTCATCCTCAGCTGGTTGTTCTGCAGGTCTTCCAGGCCATGCGTGCTGTACAGCGCGCCTGTGTGTGCATCAACGCCCAGGCAGGTCGAGCGGATCAGGTAGCGGTCGATGCCATCGGTCACCTTGAGTAAAGGCGCGTAAGTGCCGCCGAACTTCGCCTGGTACCACAGGTGAACGCGGGCCTGATTGCGGACCTCGACATTGACGCCAAGGTGCGCACAGGCCTGCTGCACCCTGGCAATCATCCGGTCCTCTGCTTCCCAGGACAGGTCAGTGTCGAAATAGGCGATGTCGTAGTCCTTGATCCCCCACACGGCAGGCAGCCCCGCGCGCTGGTTCCAGAAGGCCTGGAACAGGGCGCCCGCAGTCAACATGCAGTGGGGAACATCCAGCGTTGGCAGGATCGTCAGGAGGGCCCGGTTTACCGGGTTTTCATGGATGCTCTCCAGCACCTGCCCATCGGTCAGTGAATGCATGCGTGCTGTCCTTGAGGGTTGCATGACAGATGGCCGATCTTACCTCTCAATCATCCTTGTGCAGTGATTACTTGCTCAGTATCTGCAGGTGTGGGCTTGCCCGCAAAAAATGCCACGTGCGCGGGTGACTGGGGTGTTGAAAGCATTGGTTACATTGCTCTGCGCCGTCTTGTGGCGGTTGGGGCCATAGTTCAAGCGTGTTCCGGGCCACCGCTTGATTTCCCATGTGTACCGCTGGTCGCTTTGGCTTCGCAGGCGGTGGATTTGCCCCGGTTTTTGTACGATGATTTTCGTATTGACAGGGATGAGTTATGAAAATCGGCTTCAAGGAGGCCCAGCGCGCAGTGCTGGCGGCGCTTGAAACAGGGGAGTACCAACATGTTTCTCGTGGGGAAATCGACATCAAGAACCTGCTGGCTGTAGGGGAGGTGTCAGCCCGCGAGGTTGCCGAGGTCGTTCGCGCATGCCGGGGAATTCACCACACGAGCAGCCCCCACCATGCTGTCGCAGCCATCGAGGTGCATGTGCTCAAACGGGAGGGGTGGTACATCAAGTTCTTCTTCATCGAGCCAGACACCTGGTTCATCAGCGTTCACCAGTGAGTACCCGGATCATGAAGATCTTTTTTGAAGGCGATGGCGGAACAGCGCTCTGCGAGTGCTGCCAGGCAGTTGTGCCCACACGCTATGTTCGCCGGGATGTACCGTTCAGTGATGGGCAAGGGGTGGCCAAGGACATTCTGGTGGGCGTGTGTACCCGTTGCGATGGCGTGGTCGCGCTTCCGCCGCAATCCACGCCCTCCATTCGCGAGGCGCGCAAGCAGCTCAGGTCGATCGAGGCGCGTTTGCCGGCGGTTTACTTGGACGTGCTGGATGCGGCCATGCATGCGGTCTGTAGCGAGGCGGGTGTCAACCTGCGCAAATTGTTTCTTGCCCACTACCTTCAGCAGTTGGCGCAGGTTCAGCAGAGTGGGCAGTTGCAGGTTGTGCACCAGGCGTTCATCCGGGCGTTGGATGACCAGCGAGCGCAACGCGGGCTTGTACATTCCAATGCAACCCGGCGGTTGTCGATGAAGGTCAACTCGCACATGGCCGACGACATGCTTGCGCTTCAGCAGCAAACAGAGATGAATCAGACCGAATTGCTGAAGGCGGTGATTGCGTTGATCCAGGCCGATGTACTGGAAGCGCGGGATGAAGAGGTAATTCGAACGTTGCAGCAACTGGCGAGGTTGGCGCTGTAGATGAGATTGTCGCAGGCCGCGGGTGGTCTGGCCCATGGTTGCGATTAGCCTCAGACTGTTGAAATCCTTTAAAGTTTCGTCGAAAAAACAGCAGGTTAGGGAATTTTTGCAAGGCGTGTTACTCGTCGGAATTCAATTGTAAGCCCCCGTTCAGAGCCTCAGGATCGCCTCGGCATCCCTATGAGGCTTTCATCAATGAAGTATTCCTCGATTCTTTTGTTGTCACTTGGCCTGCTAAGCGGTGTTGCGTCTGCAGGCGGCAATACCGAAGCAGGCATAGGCGGCGCATTGGGTGGGGTATTGGGCTCGGTGGTCGGCCAGTCGATTGGCGGCAGCACCGGCTCGGCCATCGGTGCTGGCCTGGGTGGCGCAGCGGGTGGTGCAGTGGGCGCCAACAAACACAGCCGTGGTGAAGCGGCCATTGGCGGCGCACTGGGTGCGGCAGGTGGCAACGTGGTAGGTCGCAAGATGGGCGGCACCACAGGCAGCCTGATCGGTGCAGCAGCCGGCGGCGGTGTGGGGGGTGCCTTGGGCAACCACATGGGCCGGGAATACGATGACGAAAGTGGTCACCGTTATCGTGACGACGATGACGATGATGACGACGATCGTGGCTGGCGCCGTCGCCACCACGACCGTGGCCATCACTATGGTTGGCGCAATCATCACAGGGACTGGCGCGACGATGACTGATCGCGCGTTACAGGCCTGAATATGTGCGTCTCTGCACAGGACGTTGGTAACCGCCGGGTGGTCGCCCAAGGCTGCTTACAGGTTGCCGCTGGACAGTCAGTGCCCGGCCACGTTGATCACATCGTCAACCCGGGCCATGACGAACAGGTGACCCTCTTCACAGCGCGGATGGTCGCTTGACCATCGGGCACAATTACGTGACCGCCGAACGCTCGGCGGGCGTGCTCAGGCGTGCTGTTGCACAGGCAACAGTGGGCCGACAGTCTGCTGCCTGAAGTGCATCCGCCAAGGTTGGTGTATTTTGTTAAGCTACTGAATTATAAGAATTTAATTGATTGGCATGTTTGCTGCTCCTGGCTTCTTGAACCCGCAGGAATCATCAAGGAGCCTCCCCATGAGCCACGCCCCAATCAAATTCGCCTATTGGGTCCCCAACGTCAGCGGTGGCCTGGTGGTCAGCACCATCGAGCAGCGCACCAGCTGGGACATCGACTACAACCGCAAGCTGGCGCAAATCGCGGAAAAATCCGGTTTCGATTACGCCCTGTCGCAAATCCGTTTCACAGCGGGCTATGGCGCCGACAACCAGCATGAGTCCGTCACCATCAGCCACGCGCTGCTGGCCGCCACGGAAAAACTCAAGGTCATCGCCGCCATCCTGCCAGGCCCGTGGAACCCGGCGCTGGCGGCCAAGCAGCTGGCGAGCATCGACCAGTTCACCCAGGGCCGTATCGCCATCAACGTGGTTTCGGGCTGGTTCAAGGGCGAGTTCCATGCCATCGGTGAGCCTTGGCTGGATCACGACGAGCGCTATCGCCGTTCTGAAGAGTTCATTCGCGCGTTGAAGGGCATCTGGACCCAGGACAACTTCACCTTCAACGGCGACTTTTACCGCTTCCGTAACTACAACCTCAAACCCAAGCCGCTGCAGCAACCGCACCCGGAAATCTTCCAGGGCGGCAGTTCGCGTGCGGCACGGGACATGGCGGCGCGGGTGTCGGACTGGTACTTCACCAACGGCAACAGCGTGGAAGGGATCAAGGCCCAAGTGGACGACATCCGCACCAAGGCGGCGGCCAACGGCCACTCGGTAAAGATCGGGGTGAATGCCTTCATCATTGCCCGCGATACCGAGGAAGAAGCGCGGGCGGTGCTGCAAGAAATCATCGACAAGGCCAACCCCGAGGCGGTGCGAGCGTTTGGCCAGGAGGTCAAGCATGCCGGTTCGGCCAGCCCGGAGGGTGAGGGCAACTGGGCGAAGTCCAGCTTCGAGGACCTGGTGCAGTACAACGACGGCTTCAAGACCAACCTGATCGGCACACCGCAGCAAATTGCCGAACGCATCGTCGCGTTGAAGGCGGTGGGGGTGGATTTGATCCTCTCTGGTTTCCTGCACTTCCAGGAGGAAGTGGCGTACTTCGGCGAGCACGTGTTGCCGCTGGTGCGGGCGCTGGAAGCCGAGCGTGGCCTGGACAAAGCAGTAGCCTGAGGCCGGGGGCAGGGAGGGCTTGGCACCCTGCCAATATTGTCGGATTGTCGTGCAGGGGTTAGGTTGACGGGCTTACTTCAAGGAAGACTACCCCATGAAACGGACCTTACCGCTCCTGTTCGCCTGCGCGATTTTCCCCTTGCAAGCCTGGTCGGCGCTTGAAGTTGGCCAGTTTACCCTCGGCATGCCCAAGGCCCAGGTCCTGGCCATTCTGCAGCAGCAGTTTGGCGAGGTTGAGCATTTCACGGGCTATCACTATCAGGTGCCCACCGAGTTTTATCAGGGCGCCAATCCCAAGAGCGACTACAGCCTGGGCGGTGTTCCCGTTTCACAGGTGAAAGCATCGTTCAATGAAGCCGACCAGCTTCGCCAGGTCGAGGTACGGCTGGATACCACTGACGAGGCGCGGGTCCAGCAACTGCTGCCGATGACGAAGCAGGCCAAGCGGGTGCCGAATACCGGTGGCCGGCTGGAAGCGTTTTCTGCAGAGGGTGAGCTGGTTTACTGGGTCTCCAAAGACTGGGACTGGACCGTGGTGACCATTGCCGACAAGGCCAGCTCGGCCGGGAACATCAAGGCACGGGCCAAGAGTGACGAGAAGTTTGCCCAATTGAACCGCAAGTTCGACAAGCTGATTGAAACCGCGAAGGCGGTGGAGGGGAACGGCGCGCCTTGAGCGCAGGGTCGGTTTGTTTTTTCGATAGATGGGGGCGCAAACCCGCCCCCTCGCTCCACCTGCCTCGGTACAACTTCATCCAGAAAGCTGTACACCAAGCCGAACGAGCCCCCCAATGCCGCGTTGGGGGAGATTCTCGGCGTCGCGCTGTCTGGCATGACCCAGGTCAGCCAGTAAATCCCGCTGGCCTTCTTCGGCTCCGGTAGCGTCGGTGTTGCCGTGTTCCTGCTGGGCCAGGCGGGCCGGTCTTTAGCGGCCAGGCTAAACGCTTTGTTTATTGGCCTGGCCGCTCGGACCCGCTAAGGTAGCGCCCCCTGCAAGGATGCATTCCAGGAGTTGTCATGTCGCCCTTTGGCCTGTTCATAGGCCGTATCTTCAACCCGTCCCCTGCGTTGAAGCCCCAGCTGGACGGTTATTCCGAACTTCAGGTACCCGACGCGCAAGCGGTCTGTGCCGTGGGCGAAGTTGAGCTCGGTGAGGCTGTACAACTCAAACGCTTCTATCTGGATGATGAAGATTACTGGCTGCAAGTGCTGATGAACGGCAACGAGGCCGGCGATACCGTGCTGTTCGGCTACCACAGCGCGATACCGGTCCGCGATGAAGCCCACTTGCAGCAGGTGGTTGGCAGCCAATCCAGCGTCGGCATGCCGATCTACCGGCACGATGGCTATCTGTACTCCCGCCAGTGGGGCCGTGAGCAAGGCAAGGCGCCTTTGGTATCCCTGCATGAGCAGGTCGCCACCCAGGAGGCGCGCTACGGTATCAGCCACCTGTCGATGCTTTACGCCCGCGACACCGGCTTGCCGGAGCGCCGCGAATTCCTGCTGTTGTCGATCGAGGAAGATGAGCAGGGCAACCTGACCTTCACCACTTCGCTTGGCGCCACCCTGTTCCCCAGCGATTTTCACGTAACCTGACAAGGATTTCCCATGCTCAATGCACTGCGCCTGTCGCTCAACGCTTCAGCGGTGACCGGCTTCATTCTCTACATCAGCGTGGCCCTGCTGGTGTTCTGGCTGTTCCAGTTCATCTACACCCGGCTCACCCCTCACCGTGAGTTCGTGCTTATCCGCGAGAACAATCCGGCGGCAGCCATTGCCCTGGGTGGCTCACTGATCGGCTTTTCATTGCCGGCCAGCAACATCATCGCCTACAGCGTCGGCATTATCGACTTCATCGCCTGGGTGGTAGTCGCCGCCGTGGTGCAACTGGTGGCCTTCGGCATCACCAGCCTGGTGCTGCGCGACTTGTCCAGACGCATCGTCCAGGGTGAACTGGCGGCGGCTATCTACGCGGCCAGCGTGGCAATCAGCGTGGGCTTTCTCAACTCGGCCTGCATGACCCCATCGGCCTGACGCGCCAGGAGCCTTGATGAACACCCCTATGCGAAGAAGCTCCGTCAAGCTGGTGTTGGCCGGCTCGCTGCCGCTGGCCTTGTCTGCCTGCGGTCCGCACGAAGATTTGTACACGGTCAGCCAGCAGGTCAATTACGACAGTGTCGAAGCCTGTGTCAGTGACAAGGTGCCTGCCCAGGCGTGTGCGGATGCCTACCAGCAAGCCTTGGTCGAATATCGCCGCAGCGCGCCGAGCTATGCCTTCAACGCGGCGTGCGAGGCGGACTTCAGCCCGGATGGCTGCCAACCAGCGCTTGATGGCCGGTACATGCCACGCATGAGCGGTTTCGAATTGCAAACCAGCGGTGAAGTGACCCAGTCGCAGCTCGATGCGGGGTATGCCCAGGGCGGTGGCTATGGCCATGTCGCGTCGGCTGCGGTGGCCGGCATGCTGCTGGGGCAGATGGCCGGCAGCGTCGGCCGCCGTTATAGCGCCCAGCCGCTGTATGCCTACCGTGAGGGTTCGGGCCAGCGAATGGGCCTGCTTGGGCGGCGTTATGGTTCGGCCGGTGGTATCCGTGGCGTTGCCAGGGATGAGGAAAGTGGCACGACGTCGGGTGGCGGTGGCGGGGGTTCCGGCGCCTGGGGGCGCAACGAACCTCGCTCGGCGCAGTCGGCGTCGATCACCCGTGGTGGCTTCGGCGGCCAAGCCACTGCGCGCAGTGGTTGGGGCGGCCGCTCTGGTAGTTTCTTCGGGGGCTGAGCATGCACAAGGTCGAGCTGGATGAACGCCCAGGCTGGCGTGCCACTGCCCTGCGCGAAGGGTTTGCCTTCCATACCATCGAGGGGGAGCGTTACTGGGACGAGCGCAGTTACTACCGGTTTTCCGAAACCCAGGTAGTGCGTGACCTGCAGGCCCCGACTGAAGAACTGCACGCCATGTGCCTGGACGCCGTTGAGCGTATCGTCAACAGCGAGGCACTGATGACGCGGCTGGCGATCCCGCCTGCGTTTTTCGACCTGGTGCGCCGTTCGTGGAAGGCGCGACAGCCGCACCTTTATGGGCGCTTCGATTTTAGCTACGACGGCCAAGGGCCGGCCAAGCTGATCGAGGCCAACTATGATACGCCCACCTCGCTGTACGAAACGGCAGCCTTCCAGTTGATCTGGCTGGAGGAGCAGATCGAACGGGGTGTGCTGCCGGGCCATGCCAGCCAGTTCAACACCCTGGCCGAAGACTTGGTGCAAGCGTTCATCGCGCTGCCGGGGCAGGGCACGTTCTATTTTTCCACCATCGCGGGTTCGGTGGAGGACCGTGGCACCACGGATTTCCTGCGCAAGATGGCCGGGCACGCCGGCATCCCTACCCGGCACATCGACCTGGAAGACATCGGCCTGGACGGCGACGGGCGTTTTGTCGACCTGGCCGGCAGGCCGATATCACGGTTGTTCAAGCTGCATGCCTGGGAGCACATATTCCGTGAGGAATTCGGCCGGGCCATCCCCGGCTGCAACACGCAGTTTATTGAGCCGCCGTGGAAGGCATTGATCTCCAACAAAGGCATCCTGCCGTTGCTGTGGGAGTGGCATGCCGGGCACCCCAACCTGTTGCCCGCGTTCGTGGATGACACCCCGGCTGGCCCGGTGCCCAGGGGCTGGGTGCGCAAGCCTTACTTTTCGCGAGAAGGGGCGAATGTCGATATCCATACTGCCGATGGCCGGCGGATATTCGAGGACGGCCCGTACAACGATGCGCCGTACATCCTCCAGGCCTTCGCACCGTTGCCCAGGTTTGCCGACAGCTACACCCTGATCGGTTCGTGGGTGGTGGGCGACCGCGCGGCGGGGATCGGCATTCGTGAGGATGACTCGCTGATTACCAAGGACAGCTCGCGGTTCTTGCCGCATGTCGTGCTTGGCTAAGCCATAACCGCAGGTCGGTTTCAGGACGTGCCTGGTCGTTCGCATGCATCCCTCTGGCGCCACAAGTGCCATGCTTGCAGGATGCCTTCGGACCAGTGCACGCAGATGCACGGCCGTCGGCAAGGAGGCCGCCAGACCGCGCAACCGTGACGTGGCCGGCGCGCCGCAGCAGAACACGCCGGACACCTGCCCCCACAATAATTCAGGCAGGGTCCGTGATGCCGAGGTCCGCTGTATGCCTGATGAATTGCTCCACCTGCCCGTTATCCAGCGCATTCTGGCCCGTGACAAGGCTACCCCAGGCGCGCTGTTGCCGATCCTGCATGCCATCCAGCACGACATCGGCTATATCCCCGATGTGGCTGTTCCCGAAATCGCCCATGCCCTGAACCTCAGCCTGGCCGAGGTGCGCGGGGTGATCAGCTTCTATCACGACTTCCGCACCACGCCACCTGCGCGCCACACCTTGCGCCTGTGCCGCGCCGAGTCGTGCCAGAGCCGTGGCGCCGAGGCCCTGGCCGCGCAATTGCGTGAACAGCTGGCACTGGACGACCATGGCACCAGCGCCGACGGCGCCATCAGCCTGCGCCCGGTGTACTGCCTGGGTGCCTGCGCCTGTTCGCCGGCGCTGGAGCTGGACGGCCAGGTGCATGCGCGGCTCACCCCTGAGCGCCTGCGCGCATTGGTCAACGGTTGCCGGGAGGACGCAGCATGCTGAAGCTCTATATCCCCTGCGACTCGGTGGCCCGTGCCGTGGGGGCCGACCAGGTGGCCGATGCCTTGCAACGCGAGGCCGAGCGTCGCCAGCTGCCGCTGGATATCCAGCGCACCAGTTCACGCGGGCTTTACTGGCTGGAGCCGCTGGTCGAGTGCGACAGCGCACAAGGGCGCTTGGGTTTTGGCCCGGTCACCCCGCAGGAGGTGCCTTCGCTGCTCGATGCCCTGGCTGGTGAACCCGGTGGCCACTCGCTGGCGCTGGGGCCGGTCGAAGACATCCCTTACCTGAAAACCCAGCAGCGCCTGCTGTTCGCCCGCGCCGGCATCACCCGCCCGTTGTCGCTGGACGACTACCGCGCCCAGGGTGGTTTCGCCGGCCTGGAAGCTGCCGCAGCATTGAACGGTGCCGAGGTGGTCGCTGCCGTGCTCGATTCCGGCCTGCGTGGCCGTGGCGGCGCGGCGTTTCCCGCTGGCATCAAGTGGCGCACCGTGCGTGACGCCGGGGCCGGGCAAAAGTATGTGGTGTGCAACGCCGACGAAGGCGACTCCGGTACCTTCGCCGACCGCATGCTGATGGAAGGCGACCCGTTCCTGTTGATTGAAGGCATGAGCATTGCCGGCCTCGCTGTGGGCGCCGACAAAGGCTACATCTACGTGCGTTCGGAATACCCCGATGCCATTCGCGTGCTTGACCAGGCCTTGGCCATCGCCCGCGATGCCGGCTATCTCGGCACTGACGTGGCCGGCAGCGGCCAGTCGTTCGACCTGGAAGTGCGGGTGGGCGCCGGCGCCTATATCTGCGGCGAAGAAACCGCGTTGCTCGAATCCATCGAAGGCAAGCGGGGCATCGTCCGCGCCAAGCCTCCACTGCCCGCGCTGCAAGGCTTGTTCGGCCTGCCGACGCTCGTACATAACGTGCTCACCTTGGCTTCGGTACCCATCATCCTGGCCAAGGGGGCGGCGTTTTACCGCAACTTCGGCATGGGCCGCTCGCTGGGCACCATGCCGTTCCAGCTGGCCGGTAATATCCGCCAGGGCGGTTTGGTGGAACGCGCATTCGGCCTGACCCTTCGTGAACTGGTCGAAGGCTATGGCGGCGGCACCGCCAGTGGCCGACCGCTGAAAGCTGCGCAGGTCGGTGGCCCGCTCGGCGCCTGGGTACCGCCTAGCCACTTCGACACCCCGCTGGACTATGAAGCCTTCGCCGCCATGGGCGCGATGCTTGGCCATGGCGGTGTAGTGGTGGCCGACGACACCCTGAACATGGCCAGCATGGCGCGCTTTGCCCTGCAGTTCTGCGCTGAAGAGTCTTGCGGCAAATGCACCCCGTGCCGCATCGGCTCTACCCGTGGCATGGAAGTGGTCGACCGCCTGATAGCAACGACTGACTTCACCGAACGCCACGACCAGGCCCTGTTGCTGCGCGACCTGTGCGACACGATGCAGTACGGCTCGCTGTGTGCCATGGGCGGCATGACCGCCTACCCGGTGGCCAGCGCCCTCAAGTACTTCCCCGCCGATTTCGGGCTGACCACCACGGAGGCCGCGCAGTGATCAATTTCTTCGACCCCGCTTCGGATAAAAGCAGCGACCTCGGCACCCCGGCCCGTGACAGCGACGTGCAGGTCAGCCTGAGCATCGATGGCCGTGCCATCAGCGTGCCCGCCGGCACTTCCGTCATGCGCGCTGCCGCCATGCTTGGTACCAGCATCCCCAAGCTCTGCGCCACCGACAGCCTTGAAGCCTTCGGCTCGTGCCGCATGTGCATGGTGGAAATCGAAGGCATGCGCGGCTACCCGGCGTCCTGCACCACGCCCGTCAGCGAAGGCATGGTGGTACGCACCGAAACCCCACGCCTGGCTGGCCTGCGGCGCAACGTGATGGAGCTGTACATCTCCGACCACCCGCTGGACTGCCTGACCTGTTCGGCCAACGGCAACTGCGAGCTGCAGACCGTGGCTGGCCAGGTGGGCTTGCGCGAGGTGCGCTACGGCTACGACGGCGCCAACCACCTGGCCGAAAAAAAGGACGTTTCCAACCCGTATTTCGACTACGAGCCCAGCAAGTGCATTGTCTGCAGCCGCTGCGTGCGCGCCTGCGAGGACATCCAGGGTACCTTCGCCCTGACCATTACCGGGCGCGGTTTCGAGTCGCGGGTGGCGGCGGCGGGCGGTGACAACTTCCTGGCCTCCGAGTGCGTCTCCTGCGGCGCCTGCGTGCAGGCCTGCCCGACTGCAACCCTGACGGAAAAAAGCCTGGTGCAGCTTGGTCAACCTGAGCGTTCGGTCATCACCACCTGCGCCTACTGCGGTGTCGGTTGTTCGTTCCGCGCCGAAATGAAAGGCGACCAACTGGTGCGCATGGTCCCGGACAAGAACGGCGGCGCCAACCATGGCCACGCCTGCGTCAAAGGCCGTTTCGCCTGGGGGTACGCCACCCACCCGGACCGTATTACCAAGCCGATGATCCGCAAGCGCCTGGAAGACCCGTGGCAGGAAGTGAGCTGGGACGAGGCAGTGACGTATGCTGCCAGCGAGTTCCGCCGCATCCAGCTCAAGTACGGGCGTGACTCGATTGGCGGTATCACCTCCAGCCGCTGCACCAACGAAGAAGCCTATCTGGTGCAAAAGCTGGTACGCACGGCGTTCGGCAACAACAACGTCGATACCTGCGCGCGGGTGTGCCATTCACCCACCGGCTATGGCCTGAAGCAGACCCTGGGTGAATCGGCCGGCACACAAAGCTTCGATTCGGTGATGCAGGCCGACGTGGTGCTGGTGATAGGTGCCAACCCCACCGATGCCCACCCGGTGTTCGGCTCGCAGCTCAAGCGCCGCCTGCGCCAGGGCGCGCGGCTGATCGTGATCGACCCACGGCGCATCGACCTGGTCGACTCGCCCCATGCCCGCGCCGAGCTGCACCTGCAACTGCGCCCAGGCACCAACGTGGCCATGCTCAACGCCCTGGCTCATGTGATCGTCACTGAGGGCCTGCTGGCCCAGCGCTTCATCGACGCGCGCTGCGAAACAGAAGACTTTGCCCGTTGGCGTGACTTCGTCAGCCTGGCAGACAACGCCCCTGAAGTGCTCGGCCCGGTCTGCGGCGTGCCCGCCGAGCAGATCCGTGCCGCTGCCCGGTTGTATGCCACAGGCGGCAACGCGGCAATCTACTACGGCCTGGGCGTGACCGAGCACAGCCAGGGCAGCACTGCGGTGATGGGCATCGCCAACCTGGCCATGGCCACCGGCAACATCGGCCGTGAAGGAGTAGGGGTGAACCCGCTGCGCGGGCAGAACAACGTGCAGGGCTCGTGCGACATGGGCTCTTTCCCCCATGAACTGCCGGGCTACCGGCACATTTCCAACGAAGGCGTGCGTGCCGAATTCGAGCGCGCCTGGGGCGTGACGTTGCAGCCCGACCCTGGCCTGCGCATTCCCAACATGTTCGAAGCCGCGCTGGACGGCAGCTTCAAAGCGTTGTACTGCCAAGGTGAGGACATCGCCCAGAGCGACCCCAACACCCAGCATGTCACGGCGGCCTTGCACGCCATGGAGTGCGTGGTGGTGCAGGATATTTTCCTCAACGAAACGGCCAAGTTTGCCCATGTGTTCCTGCCAGGCAGCTCGTTCCTGGAAAAGGACGGCACCTTCACCAATGCCGAACGGCGCATTTCGCGGGTGCGCAAGGTGATGGAGCCGTTGGCAGGCAAGGCGGACTGGGAAGCGACCGTGGCCTTGGCCAACGCCTTGGGCTACCCGATGAACTACCGTCACCCGTCCGAGATCATGGACGAGATCGCCCGCCTGACGCCGACCTTCCGCCGCGTCAGCTATGCCGAAATCGACCGCCACGGCAGCTTGCAGTGGCCGTGCAACGACGCCGCACCCGACGGCACGCCGACCATGCACATCGACCAGTTCGTGCGGGGCAAGGGGCGCTTCATGCTTACCGGTTACGTGCCCACCGACGAGAAGGTCAATACCCGCTACCCGCTGTTGTTGACCACCGGGCGTATCCTTAGCCAGTACAACGTCGGCGCCCAGACCCGGCGTACCGGCAACGTGGCCTGGCATGACGCCGACCGCCTGGAAATTCACCCGACCGATGCCGAAAGCCGTGGCATCCAGGACGGTGACTGGGTGGGCATCGGCAGCCGCGCCGGGCAGACCGTGCTGCGTGCCAAGGTCAGCGCGCGGGTCGCACCGGGCGTGGTGTACACCACCTTCCACTTCCCCGAGTCGGGGGCCAACGTGATTACCACCGACAACTCCGACTGGGCAACCAACTGTCCGGAATACAAGGTAACGGCGGTGGAAGTGGTGAAAGTGTTCCAGCCGTCGCAGTGGCAGAAGCGCTATCAGGACTTCAGTGACGAACAGCGGCGTTTGCTGAAGGAGCGCCGCACAGAGGAGAAAGCCGAGGTGCGCCGATGAGCAGCGACAACCTGGTCAAGATGGCCAACCAGATTGCCCATTACTTCGACAGCGAGCCGGACCGGGCCTTGGCGGTACAAGGGGTGCGGCAGCATTTGCAGAGCTTCTGGACGCCGGCGATGCGCCGGCAACTGGCGGAGTGGATCGAGGCCAATGCGGGGGAGGGGCTGGACTCCAAGGTGCGGGAGGCGTTGGCCTAGCGCATGCCTTGAGTTTTGCGACGCCTGTGAGATCGAGCGCCGCCCGCGCGGCGCATCGCGAGCAAGCTCGCTCCTACATTTGTTTCGGGCCAGTTACGCCTGTTGCAGGCGCGCGCGACCGTCTGGTTCGTACGACGCAAAATTGAGCCATCCGCCAAAGCGGTCGCGCGTTGATCTCACAGGAATAATTGGCCCGAAACAAATGTAGGAGCGAGCTTGCTCGCGATGCGCCGCGCGGGCGGCGCTCGATCTCACAGGCGCCGCAGCATTTAAGCCATACTAACCGCGGGCCAACTCGGCTTGGTGGGCGATGGCTTCCTCGCTTTTCAGCACCAACACATCCCCCTCAAGCGCATCCAGCACCACCTCCGAAGTATTTCCAATCAACGCCCCGGTAATCCCCGTGCGGCACACTGTGCCCATCACCGTCACCACCGCCCCCAGCTTCTGCTCGGTATGCGGGATCAGCACGTCCGCCGGTCCTTCAGCTACATGCAAACGCTCTTCGCTAATGTCGTACTCGGCCTGGAACGCTTTGCACGCCTCGCGGTAACGCTTTTCGATGGTTTCGCTCAACTGGTACGCCGGGTCCGACGCCGACAGCATCGGTGACGGATGGGCGCTGATGACATGCAGTTCACCCTTGGCCAGTTTGGCAATCTCGAAGCCATGGTCAATGATGCTGGCATGCAGGCGGCGGTGATCCTCGTCCTGGTTGCCCACGTCCACCGCCGCCAGGATCACGCCACCCGTCCAGGGCCGCTCACTCTTCACCATCAGCACCGCACACGGGCACTGGCGCAGCAGCTTCCAGTCGCTGGGGGTGAGCAGGGCTTTTTTCAGCGGGTTGTCCGGGCGGTGTTCCTTGATCACCAGCTCGCAACCCTCGGCCTGCTGCACGTAGATGATGGTGTCGTGCAGGTTGCCGCGCCAGGCCTCTTCATGGGTGACATTGTCGTAGCCGTCATCGTGCAGCTGACTACTTAACAGGCTCAGCAGCGCATGGTGGTCATGCCGTTTGTCGCACATCAGCAGGTGCAGGCGTGCGCCGGTCACGCCGGCAATCAGCTTGGCCCGGGTCAGCGCCCGGCTGTGGGCGTGCTCGGGGTCGAGGACGACGAGGATGCTGCGGACGGCTTGCATGGGCGTTAGCTCCCTTCAAAGGTGGCGACCAATGCCTGACTATAGACGGCGCGCCCCCCGCTGGCGCTTGATGTACATCAAGAAGCATAGTCACTGACGCCGCCCGCCGCCGCCGCTATAATCGCCGGCCCTGCCTGTTCTGTGTGGTTGCACGCTTATGTCCCTGATCCCCGAAATCGACGCCTTTCTTGGCTGCCCGACGCCAGATGCCTGGATCGAAGCGGCGCTGGCCGACCAGGAAACCCTGTTGATCGACCACAAGAACTGCGAATTCAAGGCCGCCAGCACGGCCTTGAGCCTGATGGCCAAGTACAACACCCACCTCGACCTGATCAACATGATGTCGCGCCTGGCCCGTGAAGAGCTGGTGCACCATGAACAGGTGCTGCGGCTGATGAAGCGCCGTGGCGTGCCACTGCGCCCGGTGTCGGCGGGGCGCTATGCGTCGGGGCTGCGCCGCCTGGTGCGCGCCCACGAGCCGGTCAAGCTGGTGGATACGCTGGTGGTGGGGGCATTTATCGAAGCACGCAGCTGTGAGCGCTTTGCCGCGCTGGTGCCGCACTTGGATGAGGAGCTGGGCCGCTTCTATCACGGCCTGCTGAAGAGCGAAGCACGCCATTACCAAGGCTACCTGAAACTGGCGCACAACTACGGTGATGAGGCAGACATCGCCCGCCGTGTGGAGCTGGTGCGTGCCGCTGAAGTCGAGCTGATCCAGTCACCGGACCAGGAACTGCGCTTCCACAGCGGCATCCCGCAAGCGCTGGCCGCCTGATTCGCATCAGGCAGCCCAACCGTCAGTTGCGCCGGCCCAGCAGCAGGCCCACCACCAGGCCAAGGCCTGCGGAAATGGCCACGGTCTGCCACGGATGGCCACCAATGTAGTCCTGGGTGGCGTCCACCACCGGTTGCGCCTTGCTGCGCATATTGCTGGCCGCCTGGCGGGCCTGGCGCAGCTTGAGGTTGACCTGCGCGCGTAACGTTTCGGCTTCTTCGCCCACCAGGGCGGCGCTGTCGTTCAGCAGTTTTTCCGATTCTTCGATCAGCGATTGCAGTTCGCTGAATACCTGGTCCTTGATCTGATCGCTGTCTGCCAGTGCGGCGTTTTTCCGGGCCATGAACTCGTCCTCGTCGATGGGGTGGTTTGAACAATGGATGCCGCCGCGTCGGGAAAGTTGCGCCGGCTTACCGATGTTGCGTTGCCTGGGTGTAAGATAGCGGCCATTTTCAAACCTGCAGGTACCTTCATGAGTTTCAATCTGGCCAACATGAGCTTCGAGGAACGGGCGCAGATCGAGGCAGAGAAGGCGCGGTTGTTCGAGCTGTGGCAGAACAACCTGGGCAAGGCCAAGGGCGAAGCGGCCCGGCTGATTGCCGAAAAACCGCGTCGCAAGGGCAAGTGGGCCGAATGGGTACGCGCCGAGCTGGACGGCATGACGCCCCCCGAATACGCCAGCATGGTGCGCAGCGAAGTCAACAAGCTGATGGCCGCCGCCAGCGCCAGCCGCTGAACACCCCCCAGGTGCTTACCAGTAGGCGCCCTTGGGCAGGTCCAGCTTGCCCTCGTCGGTAAAGCGCACAGTCCCCAGCAGCCCACCGGCCAGCTTGCCGCGCAGCTTGTAGGGTAGGCCCTGCAGCGAGTCCACCTTGCCCAGCCCATAGGCCTGGCGCAGGAAGGAAAATGCCGTGATGCTGACCGGCACCACGATCACCGCTTCGTCATAACGGCCAATGTGCCCCTGCTGGTCGCTGACCCCGGCGGCCAGCGGCTGGCCGTTCACTTCCAGGTTCAGGGCAATGCCGTTGTAGTCGATGGGCGATTCGTTGGGGTTTTGCACCCGCATTTTCACGGCCATGCGCAGCTCCAGTTCCTGACCGGGCAGCGGTTCGATGCCGATCACGCTGATGGTGACCGGGTCACGTGGCTGGAACAGTGCGCAAGCGTTCAGGCCATAGGCCATCAGTAGCACGAGCATTAACCGGGTAAAGCGGTACAGGCGGGCAGTCATGAGGGCGACCTTGCCAGAGTGAGCGAAGTGTCAGTGTGGCAAATGCAAGTGGGCGTTGAAAGTGCCCCACGGGATGAAAGATACTGTTTCTCATTAACGCCCGATAACTCCTCCTACTGGCTGTTCCCAAACCCATGCTGACGTCACCCGTGTCGGGGCTGCTGGCGAGTTTCCAGGAGCACTACGACGACCTGCTGCAGTTTCTGACCCGGCGCATGAGCGACCGCCAGCGCGCCGCCGACGTGGCCCAGGAAACCTACCTGAAGCTGGTCAAGATCGATGAGCAAGCGCTGCCGGTGCTGCATGCGCGCAGCTTCATCTTTCGCGTGGCCGGCAACCTGGCAATCGATGCCTTGCGCCGCGAACAGCGCCTGGCGGCCAGCCATGACGACTGTGACGGGGCAGCGGAACTGGCCTGCCCGGCGCCAGCACCCGAGGCGATGTTGCTGGCCCGGGAGCGCTTGCAAATCCTTGACGATGCGCTGCTGAAACTGCCCGACAATGCCCGCCAGGCGTTGTTGCTGAACCGCGTCGAAGGCCTGACCCAGGCGCAGATTGCACAGCGGCTGGGGGTTTCCGAGAGCATGGTGGCCAAGTACATCGGCCAGGCCCTGCGCCATTGCCGCGACTGGCTCAAACAGGCGGGTGTGGCGGCCTCCGTGGTGCTGCTGGTCGCCGCTATGGCTGCTTGGCAACAGGCGCCGATGCTGCTGGCGGATTACCACACCGCAGTGGGCGAGCGGCAGGTGGTCACCCTGGCAGATGGCACGCGGGTGACATTGAACAGCGCCAGTGCACTGAGCGTGGTGTTCAACGAGCACGAACGCCGGGTGGTGCTGGATGCCGGTGAGGCCCTGTTCGAGACCACTGATGAGGCGCGGCCGTTTGTGGTCGAGACGGCGGGTGAGCGTGTGCAGGGTGGTGCAGCCACGTTCAGCGTGCGTCGCGATGGCCGTGTGGTGCTGGCGCGTGGTGAGGCCAAGGTTGGCGAACGTCCATTGGTGGTAGCGGCCGATGCCGGAACGCAGATGGCCTGGCAGCGCGGCAAGCTGATCTTCAACGGCAAGCCGCTGGGGCAGGTGCTGGCGGAACTTGAACGATACCGGCATGGGCGGATTGTGCTGTCCGATAGCAAGCTGGCAGCGATGGAGGTGAGCGGGGTGTTTGACCTTGACGAGCCTGAGGCGCTGTTGCGCACGCTGGAGCAACGGTATGGCCTGAAGGTGACCTACCTGCCGTGGTTGGCCGTGGTTCATTGATCCGGCAGTGCCGGCCTCTTCGCGGGCTTGCCCGCGAAGAGGCCAGTACAGGAAAAATAATTTCCATTTGCCACTGCAAGTTCCTGCAAGCCAGATCGTCGTAGTGGGACTGATCAGCAACCCATTCTCATTTACGACTTGTCAGGAAGCTCATTCGTGCCTCTGATGCTCAAGCCCCTGCACCGCCGTCGCGGTTCACTTCACCATGCCCTGATGTCCTGCAGCGCCCTGGCCATGCTGGCCGGCCCGCTGTCGGCATGGGCGTCGACCGCTGCCGACCAGGCCCAGGTCCAGGCCCGCCAGGTTCAGCTCGACCTGCCAGCCCAGCCGCTGGACCAGGCCCTGACTGCCTTCGCCGACCAGGCCGGCCTGCACCTGCTGTACACCACCGGCGATGTTGCAGGCCTGGCCAGCCCTGCGTTGCACGGCAGCTACAACGTCGAGCAGGCCCTGCAGCAGTTGCTGGCCGGCAGCGGCATGGGCTGGCAGTTCAGCGATGCCCGCACGGTCACCCTGCGCAAGGCCGAGGCTGCGCCGCAGGCGGTCAACCTCAAGCCGATCGAAGTCAGCGTGGCCTCGCGTACCAGCACTGCAATCAGCGAAATCCCCGGCACGGTCTGGGTGGTCGACCAGCAGCAATTGCGCGAACAGATCGACAGCGGCGTCAGCCTGAAGGAAGCCATCGGCAAGCTGGTACCCGGCCTCGACCTGGCGCCGGAAGGGCGCACCAACTACGGCCAGAACATGCGAGGGCGCAACGTGCTGGTGATGATCGACGGGGTCAGCCAGAACAGCTCGCGCGGCCTGTCGCGCCAGTTCGACAGCATTTCGCCGTTCAACGTCGAGCGTGTCGAAGTATTATCCGGTGCCAGCGCCATCTACGGCGGCGGTGCCACCGGCGGCATCATCAACATTGTCACCAAGAAGGGCGAGCCCGGCCCGGCGCGCTTTGAAACACAGCTGGGTGCCAGCAGCGGTTTCAACAACAGCGATGACCTGGCCACCCGCTTCGCCCAGTCGATCAGCGGCGGCAACGAGCGGGTCAATGCCCGCCTGGGTATCTCCGGTGAGCAGAACGAAGCCTTCTACGACGGTGCTGGCGACCAGATTTTCATCGACAACACCCAGACCGACCTGCAGTACAACCGCACCATCGATGTGCTCGGTACCTTGGGCCTGCAATTGAACGACCAGCAGAGCCTCGACCTGCTGGCCCAGTACTACGACTCGGGCAACCACGGCAGCACGGGTATCTACTTCCCCAACCTCAACTACAACGCACCGTCCGACCTGGAAGATGCCGAACTGCGCAGCGGCTACTCGTCCGGCCTGGAGCCGCGTACCCGGCGCCTGCTGCTCAACGCCAACTACCACCACACCGATGTGCTGGGCCAGGACTTCTACCTGCAGGCCTCGTACCGCAAGGAAGACGACAACTTCTACCCGTTCCCGTACTACAACCGCGCCACGCCCACCGGGTCGCGCGGGGTGTACTTCGCCGCCTCGCAGCAAAACTTCGAGGTCACCAGCCTCAAAGGGCTGTTCGCCAAGCAGTGGGACACGCTGAAACTGACCTACGGCGTCGACCTGGACCGTGAGCGTTTCAACGCCGAGCAGACCACGTTCAATGCCCTGACTTCGTCCGAGTCGGGCGGCCTGGAACTGGAAAAGGACAGCAAGGCCCCGCGCTATCCCAGCTACCGCGTCGATGGTGTGTCGGTGTACGCCCAGCTCGACTGGCATGCCACCGACAACCTGACCTTCTCCGGCGGCGCCCGCCGCCAGCAGATGGACGTGGACGTCAGCGACTTCAAGGGCGTGCCGGGCGGCAGCAACGATTACCAGGTCAACCTGTTCAACGTCGGTGCCATTTACGACTTCAAGAACGGCCATCAGGTGTGGACCAACTACGGCGAAGGCTTCGACCTGCCGGACCCGGCCAAGTACTACGGCAAGCCAGGCCTGAGTGTGGCCGACAACCCGCTGGCCGGCATCAAGAGCCGCCAGGTGGAGCTGGGCTGGCGCTATGCCGACCTGGACTGGGATGCCCAGGCGGCGCTGTACTACATCTGGTCGGACAAGATCATCAACGTCGATTCGCAAACGCTGACCATCAACGTGGAAGAGCAGAAGAGCCGCGACTTCGGCTTTGAAGGTGCGCTGACCCGGCATTTCCAGACCGGCTGGGAGGCAGGCGGTACCTTGCACCTGACCCGCTCCGAGGAAGAGGCTGCCGACGGTGGCTGGATCAAGCGTGATGCCCGTTATGCCTCGTTGTCCAAGGCCACTGCATTTGTCGGCTGGAAGGGCGATGGCCGCAGTGCGCGGCTGCAGGCCAACCATGCCTTCAGCCTGAAGGACGATGCCGACCACGAGATCGACGGCTACACCACCTTTGACCTGCTGGGCAGCCAGGACACCGGCTTCGGCACCTTCAGCGCCGGCATCCAGAACCTGCTGGACAAGCAGTACAGCACGGTCTGGGGGCAGCGTGCGACGTTGTTCTATTCGCCGACTTATGGGCCGGCGTACCTGTATGACTATCAAGGGCGTGGGCGTACCTACACCTTGACCTGGAGCATGGCTTACTGAGTGATGTTGCCTGAACCAGCCGCTCCCACAGCGGCCGGTTCAGGCAAACGCTGCCAGCAAATCCTGCGCAAACGCCTGTTGGGCCTCACCCTCCGCCTGTGCCCGGTGCCGAGCCAAGGTAAACGGCACCACAAAATCCAGCCCCGGGTCCAGCGCCCACAACAACCCTTCGGCTTCCCACCCCAGCGCACAATGGCGTGGCAGATAGCCAATATGCCGCCCCGACAAAATGAACGTCAGCACGCTCTCGATCTGCTCCGCCACGGCCATGCTGCGCCGGCTCTGAAACGGCTCGCCGCCTTTGAGAAACCGGTACGGGTGGCAGACCTGATCCATGTCCAGCAGCCGCTCATGTTCAACGTCCTTTACACCAAACAGCTCATGCTGCTTCCCGCAATAAAGCCGCTGCCGCTCCTCGAACAGCGGCTGGTAGTCAAAGGCCGCCTGGTTGCCAGAGAAGTAGCTGATGGCATAGTCCAGCCGCTGTTCCAGCAACAGGCGTTCCAGCTCCGCTGGCGGTGCACTGATCAGTTCCAGTTGTACCGCTTCTTCACGCGTGCGAAATGCCGAAATGGCGGCGGCCAGCTTCAGGCTCACCGCCTTGTCCTGGTTCTCCGCCATGCCGATGCGCACGGTCCCCAGCAACCGCCCGGCAACCCCATTAGCCTGCTGGCGAAACTGCTCGATGTTCAGCAGCAGCCCGCGCGCCGCCTCCAATAGCAACGTGCCTTTCTCCGTAAGGTGAAAGCCCCCCTTGCCCCGGCTGCACAGGCGATAACCCAGGCGTGCTTCCAGCTGTGCCATGCGCTGGCTGATGGTGGGCTGGCTCAGGCCCAGCACGCCTTGTGCGGCGCTGAAGCCGCCGGCCTCGACTACAGTGACGAACAGCCGCAGCAGGTGCAGGTCGGGGTCGTGCACTTGTCCGAGCATTACATTGCTCCTGTTGAATGTCAGCTTTGCAAACTTGCCATTCCTGCAATGTAACCCGGCTGGCATGCTCGCGGCATCCACCCATTTGCCGAGGTGTCCGCCATGCGTCGATCGTTGTGCCTGTTGTCCCTGGTTCTGGCCTTGCCGCTGCAAGCCGAAGAAAAGGTCGTCAATCTCTATAGCTGGGCCGACTACGTTGCCCCGCAAACCCTCAAGCGCTTCGAGCAGGAAACCGGCTACAAGGTGCGCTACGACACCTTCGACACCACCGAAGTACTGGAAACCAAGCTGCTGACCGGTGGCAGTGGCTACGACGTGGTGGTGCCATCGTCGACCGTACTGGCCCGGGCGCTGAAGGCCAACGCCCTGCAACCGCTCGACCCCCAGGCCATGCCCGGCTACAGCAACCTCGACAAGGACCTGCTGGCCAAGCTTGCCGAGGCCGACCCCGGGAACCGCCATGCTGTGCCGTACACCTGGGGCACCTTGGGCCTGGGTGTGAACGTGGAAGCGGTGCGCCAGCGCCTGGGTGATGTGCCGCTGGACAGCCTCGACCTGCTGTTCAAGCCCGAATACGCCAGCCGCCTGAAGGATTGCGGCATTGCCATGCCCGATTCGCCGCAGGAGGTGATTGGCGTGGCCCTCAACTACCTGGGCAAGGACCCGTACAGCCAGAACAAGGATGATCTGGCGGCTGCGCAGCGTCTGCTGAGCCAACTGCAACCCTCAATCAGCTACGTCGCCAATGGCCGGCAGATCAGCGACCTGGCCAATGGCAGCGTGTGCCTGGCGCTGACCTACAACGGCGATGCGGCGATGGCCGCCGACCAGGCCCGTCGTGCCGGCAAGCCGTTCGAGCTGATTTACCGTATCCCCCGCGAAGGCACGCTGGTGTGGCAGGACAACCTGGTCATCCCCAAGGACGCCCCGCACCCCGAGGCAGCGCGTGCGTTCATCGCCTTCATGCTCAAGCCAGAGTCGGTGGCTGCGCTGACCAACACGCTGTTCTTTGCCAACGCCAACCAGGCGGCCACGCCGCTGGTGGATGAAGCCGTGCGCAACGACCCCGACATCTACCCGCCGGCCGAAGTGCGCCAGCGGCTGTTCGCCGACCGCAGCATGGCGTTGTCCGACCTGCGCCAGCGTAACCGCCTGTGGACGGCCTTCCGCACCCGGCAATAACCCATAACAACCCAGGAGCCCGACCGTGGACCAAGCCGCAAGCAATGACCAGGCGATGACCCGCGACAGCCTGTACGGCACTGCCGCAGAAAGTACCTACGCCGGCATTACCAGTTTCTCCCGCCGCCGCTACAGCCGCGACCTGCGTGGTGTGGATGTGGTCGTCAGCGGTGTGCCGTTCGATACCGCCACCAGCAACCGCCCTAGCGCACGCTTTGGCCCGCGAGCGATCCGCGCCGCCTCGGTGCAGCAGGCCTGGGCCCGGCACTGGCCGTGGGCGTTCGACCCGTTCGACCACCTGGCAGTGATCGACTACGGCGACTGCGCCTTCGACAGTGGCACGCCGCAGTCGGTGCCGGACAGCATCGAGGCCCATGCCGAGCTCATCCTGCAGGCGGGTTGCGCCATGCTCACCTTGGGCGGTGACCACTTCATCAGCTACCCGCTGCTCAAGGCTCACGCTCGCCGCCATGGCCCGCTGGCGCTGATTCATTTCGATGCCCACAGCGATACCTGGCCGGACGAGGAGGGCAAGCGAATCGACCATGGCACCATGTTCTGGCATGCCGCCCGTGAAGGCCTGGTAGACCCAGGCAGCTCGGTGCAGATCGGCCTGCGCACCACCAACGACGACAGCCAGGGCTTTGCCATCCTGGATGCCCGGCAGGTACACCGCCAGGGCACCGAGGCGATCATTGCGGCGATTCGTCAGCGGGTGGGCGACCGGCCGGTGTACCTCACGTTCGATATCGACTGCCTCGACCCGGCTTATGCGCCTGGCACAGGTACGCCAGTGTGTGGCGGGCTGAGCACGGTGCAGGCGCTGGAGATTCTGGGCGGGCTGCGCGGCATCAACCTGGTGGGCATGGACCTAGTGGAGGTGGCGCCGGCCTATGACCATGCCGACATCACCGCATTGGCCGGGGCGACGTTGGCGATGGAGATGCTGTGCTTGTATGCGGCGCGGCACAAGGTAGACAAAGGCCAGTAATCGGGGGCCGCTTTGCGGCCCTTTCGCGACACAAGGCCGCTCCCGCATCGCTCGGTGCATGCAGGGCCTTTGTGGCAGCGGCCTTGCGTCGCGAAAGGGCTGCATGGCAGCCCCAAGGTCCATACTGAAACATCAGGAATCAACTCCACCCGCATTCACACTTTTGCCGCGAACCCCTCGCGCCTTAGGCTATCAAAATCCCCAGGCGCGGCATTTTCGTACAGGAGGTGAAGCATGAACCCGTCATTGCCCATCCTGGCGCTTGGCCTGGCCTTGTGCCTGCCTGCGCACGCTGCTCCGCAGCCACCGTTGCAGCTCGCTGCCGGTAACAACAACCCCTACAACAGCCCGATCCAGCGCGCCAACCCCAACAGCCGCCAAGGCAGCATGCCCGCCACGCCGCCCGTGCGTGGCCCGTCCACCGACCCGTACCAACGCACGCCCAGCCTGGACAACCGGGGCATTGGCAATGGCGACAACCTGCGCCGCCAGCAGCAAACCCCGAACCTGGAACCCACCCGGCCACCGCGCGACAGCACGCGTGCGCCATAAGCCCCTACGAAAGGAATCCTGCATGCCCAGAGCAACCTGGCTGGTCACCGTGACCGCCGCCGCACTCATGCCCCTGTTGGCACAGGCGGCGGCCGAGCAACAGTTTCGCAGTGAAGAAGGCACCTTGACAGTCAGTACCCTGGCCGACGGCCTGCGCAACCCTTGGGCATTGGCATTTTTGCCGGGCGGCAAGGACATGCTGGTGACCGAGCGTGCCGGCAATTTGCGGCTGGTCAACGCCGAAGGCAAGGTCGGCCCGCCCATCAGCGGTGTGCCCAAGGTCTGGGCCGAGGGGCAGGGTGGCCTGCTGGATGTGGTGCTGTCGCCCGCATTCGACAAGGATCGCACCGTGTACCTGTCCTTCGCCGAAGAGGGCAGTGACGGTAAGGCCGGCACCGCGGTCGGCCGTGGCCAGCTGTCCGAAGACCGGGCCCGGCTGGAAAACTTCAGCGTGATCTTCCGCCAGCAGCCCAAGCTGTCGGTGGGTAATCACTTCGGCTCGCGCCTGGTCTTCGACCGCAACGGCTACCTGTTCATCGCCCTGGGCGAGAACAACCAGCGCCCCACTGCCCAGGACCTGGACAAGCTGCAGGGCAAGATCGTGCGCATCCTTCCCGATGGTGAAGTGCCCAAGGACAACCCCTTTGTAGGCAAGGACAACGTGCGACCGGAAATCTGGTCGTTCGGCCACCGCAACCAGCAAGGCGCCGCGCTCAACCCATGGACCGGCAAGCTGTGGACCCACGAGCACGGCCCGCGAGGTGGCGACGAAATCAACATCCCCGAGCCCGGCAAGAACTACGGCTGGCCGATTGCGACCCACGGCATCAACTACTCGTTGCTGCCGATCCCCGAGGCCAAGGGCAAGCATGTGGACGGCATGGTCGACCCACACCATGTGTGGGAGAAGTCGCCTGGCATCAGCGGCATGGCGTTCTACGACAGCCCGACGTTCAAGGCCTGGGACCACAACCTGTTCATTGGTGCGCTGGCATCCCAGGAGCTGATTCGCTTGCAGCTGGACGGCGACAAGGTGGTGCATGAAGAGCGCCTGCTGGGGGACCTGAAGGCCCGAATCCGCGATGTGCGGGTGGGGCCGGATGGCTACGTGTATGTGCTGACCGATGACAAGGATGGCGCGTTGCTGAAGGTAGGCCTGGCCAACTGACGCGATCCCTGTAGGAGCGGCCTTGTGTCGCGAAAGGGGGGCGAAGCGCCCCCAGATTATGTGCATCACGCCGATATCGCCGGGGCCGCTTTGCGACCCTTTCGCGACACAAGGCCGCTCCTACACGGATAGCGTTAGCCGTGTAGAATTCGTTATGGCCATAGATCCCCAATCCCTCTACCAGCAAGCCCTGACCACTCAGGGCTATGTCGCAGACCCTGCACAGGCCCGTGCCGTCGATGCCTTGCAAGCCTGTTTCCAGGCAGTCGAACACAGCCGCTCTACCCAGGGCATCTACCTTTGGGGCCCGGTTGGCCGTGGCAAGACCTGGCTGATGGACCAGTTCCACCGCTGTCTGCGCATCCCCAGCCGGCGCCAGCACTTCCACCACTTCATGGGCTGGGTGCATCAGCGCCTGTTCCAGCTCAACGGCACTGCCGACCCGCTGCTGGCGTTGGCCCGGGAGCTGGCCGGGCAGATCCGCGTGCTCTGCTTCGACGAACTGTTCGTCAACGACATCGGTGATGCGATCATCCTCGGCCGCCTGTTTCAGGTGCTGTTCGACCAGGGCGTGGTGATCGTCGCCACCTCCAACCAGCCACCCGAGCAGCTTTACCGCGACGGCTTCAACCGCGAGCGGTTCCTGCCGGCCATCGCCGCTATCCAGCGGCATATGCAGGTACTGCCAGTGGCGGGCGAACAGGACCACCGCCTGCACCCTGGTGCAGCGCGGCAGCGCTATTGGGTGGCCGAGGTGGGGCAGACCAGCCAGTTGGCCGAGGTGTTCCGCCAGCTTAGCCCGGATGACGCCGGCACTGATCAGCCCTTGGTTATTGGCTCCAGGCACATTCAAGTCGTGCGGCGCAGCGAGCAGGTGATCTGGTGCAGTTTCACCGACCTGTGTGAGCAACCGCTGGCAGCCATGGAGTTCATGGCCCTGTGCGATCGTTATCCCGCCGTCCTGGTGTCGGGCATTCCTGCGCTGGGTGGCGAGCAGCGGGCCGGGCGCATTGCCCGTGGCACTGAAGATGCTGCTGCACGGGTGGTGGCCGGTGATCGCGAGCTGCCGGCACTGTCGCCCAAGGACGACGCCGTGCGCCGCTTCATTGCCCTGGTCGACGAGTGCTACGACCGCCGGGTGGCGTTGTACCTGGAGGCGCAGGTGCCGCTTGAAGCGTTGTATACGCAGGGGTATCTGGCGTTTCCCTACCAACGAACCCTCAGCCGCCTGCAGGAGATGCAACTGCAGCGCTTTGGTTGAATGGTACAAGGGCCGCAAAGCGGCCCCACCTCACGGGTTCAGTGTTAGCCGGCGTGAAACCAGCCCAGGGTAATCATCGCCAGCACCGCATAGCGGCCAGCCTTGGCCAGGGTGACCAGCAGCAGAAAGCGCCAGAACGGCTCGCGCATGATCCCGGCGATCAGCGTCAGCGGGTCACCGATCACTGGCATCCAGCTGAGCAACAGCGACCACTGGCCCCAGCGCTGGTAGCGCTGCTGCGCACGCGCCAGCTGGGCAGCGCTGAACGGGAACCAGCGCTTGTCGCGCAGGTGCTCGATGGCCCGGCCCAACAGCCAGTTCACCACCGAGCCCAGCACGTTGCCCAAGGTGGCCACCAGCAGCAGGGTCGCCCAGGCCTCGGGCTGGCGCAGCAACAGGCCGACCAGCACGGCCTCCGATTGCAGCGGCAGCAGGGTGGCGGCGCCAAAGGCGCTGAGAAACAGCGCCCACAGGCTGAGCATCAGTAGGTGGCGACCACGGTGTCCTGGCCATCCTGGGTCACGCCGATAACCTGGTAGGCGTCCTTGTGGTCACCCATTTCCATGCCTGGCGAACCCATGGGCATGCCCGGTACGGCCAGGCCCTTGAGGTCATTGCGTTTGGCCAGCAGGCGTACCTGCTCGGCCGGTACGTGGCCTTCGACGAACTTGCCGTCGATCACCCCCGTGTGGCACGACGCCAGGCGCGGTGCCACGCCCAGGCGTTGCTTCACCGCGCTCATGTTCGGCTCGACGTGGTCATTGACGGTGAAACCGTTGTCACGCAGGTGGCTGATCCAGGCCTTGCAGCAGCCGCAGTTGGGGTCACGGTAGACATCGATGGTCTCGGCGGCCTGGGCCAGGCCGGTGATGGCCAGCAGCCCCAGGGTCAGCAGGTGTTTGCGCAGCATGGTAAAGCACTCCTTCCAGCATTGGTTCAGCAGCATAGCGTAAGCGGCTGGCCGCTGAGTTGCACGTTACAGTACTGTCAGCTTGCTGCCTCGTCGGCACCGAGGTCGCGCATCAGCAGGGCATGCTCGAGCGCGACCTGCTCCGGAATGGGCAGGTACACCACATGGCCATCTCCCGGCGCCACCTCGATGGCCTGCTGCTGGCGGTTGCACAGGCGGTGCAGGTCGAAGTGGTAGTTGCCGCGCGGGGTCATCAGCTCCAGGTGGTCGCCCACGGCGAAGCGGTTCTTCACCTTGACCTCGGCCAGGCCATCGACACGCACGCCGGTCAGCTCGCCAACGAACTGCTGGCGCTCCGAGACCGAATTACCTCGCTGGTAGTTCTGGTACTCATCGTGTACGTGGCGGCGCAGGAACCCTTCGGTATAGCCCCGTTGCGCAAGGGACTCCAGGTTACCCATCAAGGTGCGGTCGAACGGCCGCCCGGCCACCGCGTCGTCGATGGCCTGGCGATACGACTGCACCGCGCGGGCACAGTAGAAGTGCGACTTGGTGCGCCCTTCGATTTTCAGCGAATGCACGCCCATGGTGGCCAGGCGCTCGACGTGCTGGATGGCACGCAGGTCCTTGGCGTTCATGATGTAGGTGCCGTGTTCATCCTCGAAGGCGGGCATTTCAGTGCCGGGGCGGTTGCTTTCCTGCAGCAGGAACACCTGCTCGGTCGGGGCGCCCAGGCCAAGGGTGGGCTGCACTTCGCGCACGATGTCGCCGGTGGCGTTCTCGGTGGCCGGCGTGGCGTCGTACTTCCAGCGGCAGGCGTTGGTGCAGGTGCCCTGGTTGGCGTCACGCTTGTTGAGGTAGCCCGACAGCAGGCAACGGCCGGAGTAGGCCATGCACAGGGCGCCGTGGACGAACACCTCCAACTCCATGCCCGGCACCTGCTGGCGGATTTCCTCGATTTCTTCGAGCGACAGCTCGCGTGACAGGATGACCCGGCTCAGGCCCAGTTGCTGCCAGAACTGCACGCTGGCCCAGTTGACCGTATTGGCCTGCACCGACAGGTGCACCGGCATCTGCGGGAAGTGCTGGCGCACCAGCATGATCAGGCCGGGGTCGGACATGATCAGCGCATCCGGCGCCATGTCGATCACGGGCGCCAGGTCTTTGAGGAAGGTCTTGAGCTTGGCGTTGTGCGGGGCAATGTTGACCACCACGTAGAAACGCTTGCCCAGTGCATGGGCTTCCTGGATGCCCAGCGCCAGGTTGGCATGGTCGAACTCATTGTTACGCACCCGCAAGCTGTAGCGCGGCTGGCCTGCATAGACCGCGTCGGCACCGTAGGCAAAGGCATAGCGCATGGTCTTGAGGGTGCCGGCGGGGGCCAGCAGTTCGGGCTTGGCGGTCGGGTTCATGTGCGCACCGGGGCAAAAGGCGCGGATGCTATAGCCGGCGGAAAATACACGTATTGATTTACATCAAGGGAGTGGTGGCACTTTTACCCAAGCGGCGCGCACTAATATCCCAGAAGCCATTCGAGGACCTGCGATGAACGAAGCTGCGCTACAGAACAAAGCCCTGGCCGTACTTTTGGCGCTGGTGACCATCGCCTTTTTCTGGATATTGCTGCCGTACTACGGTGCGATCTTCTGGGCGGTGATACTGGGCATTCTGTTTGCCCCGCTGCAGCGGCACCTGCTGATCCGCTTTGGGCGCAGGCGCAACCTGGCCGCTGCCACCACGACGCTGGTGTGCCTGCTGGTGGCGATCCTGCCGGTGATCATCACCAGTGCGCTGTTGGTGCAGGAGGGGGCCACGCTGTACCAGCGTATCGAAAGCGGGCAACTGGACATCGCCGGTTACGTCGAGCGCGGCAAGGACATGCTCCCGGCGTTCGCCCAGCATGGCCTGGACCAAATGGGCATGGGCAACCTCGACGGGTTGCGCGAAAAAATCACCAAGTGGGCAACCCAGGGTAGCCAGGTTTTGGCCAGCCAGGCGTTCAGCTTCGGTCAGGGTACGTTCGAGTTCGTGATCAGCTTTGGCATCATGATGTACCTGCTGTTCTTCTTCCTGAGAGAAGGCGCCGAGGTGGCCCGCCGTGTGCGCCTGGCCGTGCCACTGCCCGAACACCAGAAGCGCCGTTTGCAGCTGAAATTCAACCGGGTGGTGCGGGCAACGGTGAAAGGCAACGTGCTGGTGGCCATTACCCAAGGGGCGCTGGGCGGCTTCATCTTCTGGGTGCTGGATATCCCCAGTGCGTTGGTGTGGGCGGTGCTGATGGCGTTTCTGTCGCTGCTGCCGGCAGTGGGCGCTGGCATCGTCTGGGCGCCGGTGGCAGCGTATTTCCTGCTGACCGGGGCCATATTGCCGGGGGTGATCCTGACCGCATTCGGTGTGCTGGTGATCGGCCTGGTGGACAACCTGCTGCGGCCGATCCTGGTGGGCAAGGACACGCGCATGCCAGACTACCTGATTCTGGTGTCGACGCTGGGTGGGCTGGCAGTGTTCGGGCTCAACGGCTTCGTGATCGGGCCATTGATTGCGGCGCTGTTCGTGTCCAGCTGGGCAATCTTTGCCTCGACCAAACCGCAGGTGCAGTTGCCGCAATGAGGGGGGGCCGCAAAGCGGCCCCGGTCGCTGGCTCAGGAGGCCTGCGGCATCTCGCCCTTGGCCAGGCGCCGGTTGATGTCGGCAATCACTTCAGGCAGCTCGTTGATGGTGTCGATCAGGTAGTGCGGGCGGGAGCCTGCGAACAGTGCGTGGATGCGCGTGCGCTCGCTTTCCAGCTTCTCGGCGCTCAGTGCCCGGTAGCCTTCCCAGGTCAACCCCAGGGCATTGCCCGAGCACACCAGGGCCACGGTCCACATGCCGGCGCGGCGGCCTTCGAGAATGCCCGGCACGGTGTCGTCCACCTTCACGCAGGCTGCTACGTCGTCGATGCCTAGGGCAATCACGTTGGCCAAAGCCTGGGCTGGCCAAGGGCGCCCGTTCGGGGTTTCATCGGTGGCTACCACGTGGTCGGCCACGTAGCCATTCTGCGCGGCCAGCTCCACCACCTTGTCCATCACCACTTTCGGGTAACCCGAGCAGGAGCCGATCTTCAGGCCGTCCTGGCGCAGGCCGGTCAAGGTTTCCAGGGCGCCAGGGATCAGCGCCGAGTGCACGGCGATCTTCTCGATCTGCAGCGGCATGAAGCGGTTGTAGATGGCGGTGACATCATCGTCGGTGGGGGTGCGGCCGAACACCTTGCGGTAGCGCTCGGCAATTTCCGGTACATCGCACAGGGTGCGGATGTGGTCCCATTTGCCCATGCCCATCGGGCCTCGGGCTTCCTCGATGGTCACTTGCACGTCGAATTCGGCGAACGCCTCGACGAAGATCTGGGTCGGCGCGAAGGAGCCGAAGTCGACCACGGTGCCGGCCCAGTCGAGGATGGCGGCTTGCAGCTGGGTAGGGTTGCTGTAGTTCATGTGCGCTAATTCCTGAATTCGGGTGGGCAAAGGGGTCAGATGTCCAGCACTTCCATTTCCCGCAGCACTTGGGCCACGGCATTCACGGCGGCTTGCATGCCGTCTGCTCCGACCACGCCGATGCAACCGACGCGGAAGGTTTCGACCTGGGTCAGCTTGCCCGGGTAAAGGATGAAACCCTTGGCCTTGACCCGCTCGTAGAAGTCTTTGAACTGGTAGCGGGCATCGTTGGGTGCATGGAACGTGACAATGATCGGCGCCTGGATCTCGGCTGGCAGGAAGCTGCGCAGGCCGATGGCAGCCATGCCGTCGAGCAGGGTCTTGCAGTTGTCGGCGTAGCGCTGGTGGCGGGCCGGCAGGCCGCCTTCCTCATTGTATTGCTGCAGTGCTTCATGCAGGGCCGCGACCACGTGGGTGGGCGGTGTGAAGCGCCACTGGCCGGTCTTGGCCATGTAGGCGTGCTGGTCGTGAAGGTCCATGGCCAGCGAGTGGGCATTGCCTTCGGCGGCGGCTAGGGCTGCTTTTTCGGCGAAGACGAAGCCCATGCCGGGTACGCCTTCCAGGCACTTGCCGGAGGCGGCGATCAGTGCTTCGAAGGGGATTTCGCGGGCGTCGATTGGCAAGGCGCCGAACGAGCTCATGGCATCGATGATCAGGCGTTTGCCGTGGCGTTTGATGACCTGGGCGATCTCGGGCAGCGGGTTGAGGATGCCTGTGCTGGTTTCGCAGTGGATCAATGCCACATGGGTCACGGCCGGGTCGGCAGCCAGCAGGCGGTCGACATCAGCGGCGGTAGTTGGCTGGTCTTCGGCGGTTTCGAAGGTGCTGTACGTGCGGCCCAGCACTTTGCAGATTTTCGCCAGACGCTGGCCGTAAGCGCCGTTGATCAGCACCAGAACCTTGCCATCGCGTGGCACCAGGGTGCCGATGGCCGCTTCCACGGCGAAGGTGCCGCTGCCTTGCAGGGGCACGCAGTGGTGGCTGGCGCTGCCGTCGATGATCGCCAGCAGTTGCTCGCACACGCTGGCCGTCAGTTGGTTGAAATCGCGGTCCCAGGAGCCCCAGTCCACCAGCATGGCTTGGCGGGTGCGGATTGATGTGGTCAGGGGACCGGGGGTCAGCAGAATCGGGGCGTTGCTCATTCCGTTATTCCTCACAAGCGGTGGGCTGAAACTACGGGGCCTAGGTTGCAATTCACGCTGTCATCAATCAAATTGTTTGTTGTTATCTCAGCTATAAGTCAGGCCGATAGAAATGAACCTGTTCCAGCTCCGCGCCTTCGACGCCGTGGCCCGTGAGGGCAGCTTTACCCGTGCCGCCGAGCGGCTGTTCATCAGCCAGCCGGCCGTGACCGGGCACGTCAAGGCGCTGGAGGAGCACTACCAGATCACCCTGCTGCGGCGTACCGCACGGCGGGTGGAGTTGACCGAGGAGGGCACTCGCCTGGCTGCCATCACCCGCGCCATGTTCGGCCTGGCTGAAGAAGCACAGGCCATGCTTGAAGCCAACCGGCAGTTGCTGACCGGGCGCCTGGAGGTGGCAGCCGATGGCCCGCATCGGGTCATGCCCATGCTGGCGCAACTGCGCGAGCGCTACCCCGGCATCACGGTCAACTTGCGGCTGGGCAATGCCCAGGAAACGCTGGCTGCGCTGTTGTCCGAACACGCCGACGTGGCAGTGTTGACCGAGATCGAGCCGCGCAAGGGCCTGTATCTGCAGAACCTGTGCGAATCACGCTTGTGCGCCCTGTTACCCGCAGGGCATGCCTGGGCTGGCGGTGACGGCGACTTGCCCCTGGCCGAATTGCACCAGCAGATCATGGTGCTGCGCGAACCCAGCTCCACCACGCGGCGTACCTTCGACAAAGCCTGTATCGATTCGGGCGTGCAACCGCGTGTATTGCTGGAACTGGACAGCCGTGAGGCGGTAACGGAGGCGGTAGCCTCCCAGCTGGGTATTGGCGTTGTTTCATCCACCGAGGTGGCCAACGATCCACGGGTGGTCGCACGGCCGTTGGCCGGCGAGGGCCTGGTCAACCAGCACCTGATTGGCTGCCTGGAACGTCGTCGCGAACTGCGCCTGATCCAGGCATTTCTGCGCCTGGCAGCCGGGGGGCTGTGATGGCTGTTTTCTGCGGGGCGGCCTAAGATGGCCGGCAACCACTCGACAGGACCGTCGATGAGCGAAAAAGACACCATTTCCATGCAACTGGTGCGCGAAGCGCTGTTGCAGACCTGCCCGGCGGGTGAGCCCGACAGCGGCTTGCTGGCCCGGGCTGGCATAGCGGTCGAGCACCTGCACCTGCCTGCGGCACGGGTCAGCGCCGAGTCCTATGCCAGGCTGTGGCGCTTGCTGGCGCGGCGCTGCAACGACGAGTTCTTCGCCATGGACCCACGCGGCCTGCGCAGCGGCAGCCTGGCCTTCATGTGCCGTGCCAGCATGGGCCAGCCGACCTTGGGCGCGGGGCTGGAAACCGCGCTGGCGTTCCTGTCGTTGATGCTTGAAAACCTGCAGCCCAGCCTGGTGCGCCAGCAAGGCCTGGCCGAGATCGTCATCAATGAACCGCGTGACGAGCCCCGGCGTGCGTTCACCTATTTCACCTTCTGGATGATCGTGCATGGCGTGGCCTGCTGGCTGGCCGGGCGGCGTATTCCGATCCTGGCCATCGACCTGCGTTGCGCCGAGCCGCCGTTTTGCGACGATTACCGGGTGATGTTTTCGGAGAACCTGCAGTTCGAACGCCCGCGTACGCGCATGATCATCGCCGCCGAATGCCTGGACCTGCCGCTGCGCCGTAGTGATGAGGAGTTGCAACGGTTTCTTGCCGAGGCCCCGGGCAATATCCTGGTCAAGTACCGTGACCCGGCCAGCCTGGGGCGGCGTATCCGCACCGATCTGTTGCGTTTGACGCCGGGTGACTGGCCCGATGCTGACGGCCTGGCACGGCAGCTGTGCCTGTCGCCGTCGACCCTGCGCCGGCGCCTGGCAGAAGAAGGGCAGAACTACCAAGGGTTGAAGGACAGCGTACGCCGGGAGCTGGCGATCGCCTGGCTAAGCCGGGAAGACGTGGCCATGGGTGAAATCGCCGAGCGGCTGGGGTTTGCCGACAGCAGTTCGTTCTACAAGGCTTTTCGCAAGTGGTTCGGTTGCAACCCTGGGCACTATCGTGCGTTGACGCTGGCGCGTGGCGAGCATGAATGAAGTGCCGGTGCTGTAACCACCGAACCGTTTCCAGCTGCTTACAGAGAGCCTCAAGCACAAGCATGGCACTTTTTCCGCCCAGAGAATGGAACCGCCATGCCCATCGACCCTGTTGCCGCGCAACCAACGCCTGTTGTTCAAGACCGGCTTTTGACCGCTACCGATGACTTCATCAAGCACCAACTGCCGGCGTGGCTCGGCCGTGCCTCTGAAGGGCAGATAAAGAAGCTGCACGACCAGTTCAAGGTGCACCAGCAGCGCCAGGCGCTACTGCGCACGGCAACGGGCGACGTACTGGATTTGAGTGCCTTTGCCGTCAGGCATTTTCAGACACTGCTGGGCAGTAGTGTGCCAGCCGGTACGACGGTGGCGGATTTAGCCTGGATAACCGAGCATGCCGAGATCCTGGCTGTAGTACCCCCCGCTGTCGCCGCCACGTACCGCTATACCTACGAACCTGCATTGTCGAAATTGATGCAAGGCTTCGCCGCGGGTAGCGGTTACATAAAGGGCAATGGCCTGGGGTTGCAGGGGAGTCATCAGGTGCTGGTCGAAGGCGATAGCACCTTTATCGAGCGTTGCCGTCAGCTGGACGTGGGCAAGCTTTATCAGGACAAGCTTGATGAGGTTTTCAACGACAACAACCTCGCGCACCTGGCCGAAGATAAGCGCAGTGGGTTCCTGCTAGCGGTTGAAGTTGCCGCACTCAGGGGCACTTTTACTGCCAGGGAACTGATCGCCTTGCGGCAAGTGGCGCAGCATCTACCCGATACCGTTGACCAACCTTTGCCGCAAGGCGTCGGGCTGTTGGCGCTGTTGGGGCATACGCTGCCCAATGCGTTACTGGTCGAACTGCCTGCGCAAGGGCGCACCGCCGAAGGCCTCCTGCTGTATTTGCCAAACGACCCTCATCAGGCATTGAGGCGCTTCACTTCATTGGAAGATATGCAGTGCCAGTGGGTCGAGGCATTACGACAGCCTGACTTCCGGCAGAGCCTGCTCGCTCAGGTCAACCTCAAAGACCGCGCGGCTTTCATGACGGTACTGGATGCTCGGCTGAAAGACCGGCAACCCGATCTGCAATTGAGGCGCAGCGCTATCGCCGCCGACGCGTTCATGACGCTGGCCAGGTTGCAGGTGCAGCAGGTGAAGGGAGATGCGCGGCTGGTGCTGGTGCCCACTGCCGATATCGACGAGGCGAAGGCGCGGCTAAGGCTTCAGGCGTGGGCAGCGGTGGGGATGGGGTTGAGCAATGTCGCCGGGCTGTTCGTCCCGGTGGTGGGTGCATTGTTGCTTGGGCAATTTGTGGTGCAGACCCTTTCGGCGGTATTCGAAGGTGTCGCGGACTGGTCTGAAGGCCATCAGCATGAGGCGCTCGAGCATATGCTGAGGGTGGCCCGGTCGGTAGCGGTGACAGGCGCTACCGTGGCGGGCGTGGTTGCGCTGCGCAGTGCATTCGTCGATGCGCTTGAGCCCATTGCCCTGGGGGATGGTCGCAAGCGGTTATGGGCCTACGATTTGAGGCCATACGAGGGGTTGCCGGATAACCCGCACCTGCAAGCCGATGGCCTGTATGGCCCAGGCGAGCGCCGCTGGATGCGTGTGCAATCACGCTACTACGAGGTGCACCGGCCAGACCCGCAAGGCCCTTGGCGGCTTCGGCACCCGCTTCGCGATGACGCCTATGGGCCTGTGGTGCTGCACAACGGCCAGCGTGGCTGGCGCCTGATGACCGATCGGCCACTGGAGTGGAATGACAGTGCCCGCATGCTTGATTGCCTGTGGCCACAAGACCCGCCCATCGACGCACAACGGGCAGAGCAGGTGCTGTATGTGGCAGGCATGGGCCGTGACCAGTTGCGTGGCTTGGTGGTGGAGAACCGCCCGGCACCTGCCAATCTGGCCGACACCTTGCGGCGTTTCGAGGTGGACGCCCGGATCGACGTGTTCATCAGCCACCTTGAACGCGGCAGCGTGACGCCCGGTGAAGAACAATTGCTGCATTGGTGCAGGCTCGCGGTGGGTGACGCGCAGGGCGAGGCCGGGCTTTTCGCCAATATCGTTCAGCAGATGCCATTGTTGCGTTGGCGCCTGTTCGAGCACTTTGCGCATGCGCCCGAGCCCGGTTCGTCCATGGCCACGCTAGTGAAGCGTGATTTCCCCGGGTTGCCAAAAGCCTATATCCCGGAAGTGCTCGATGGCGTTGACGAGGCCACGCATGAACTCGCCTATCGGCAACAGCGCCTGCCGCTGGCACAGGCGACCCGGGCACAGGCCCTGTTGCGCAGCGCTCGGCTGGCCCATGCCGTGGAGGGCTTCTTTCTCGGTAGCAGCAGTTACAGTCAGACTGACGAGCTGGCGATCGCTGTGCTACGCCAGCTGCCCGGCCTGCCTCGAGACTTGAGCCTGCAAGTGCGTGACGGTACAGCGCAAGGGCGCTTGCTGGCAGCAGTCGGCGCTGAAGGGCGTGTGGCAGACCGCATACTCGTGCGTGATGGCAGGCTTTTCAAGGTGTTCGATGGGCAACGGCAGCCCATACAGTTGCCAGGTGATGCGCCGACCACGATCTTCGAGGCGATCTGCGCGGTGTTGTCGCCCGAACAGGCGCAAGCCATGGGCATGCGGCCAGGCGACAGCGCCGTTGAACTGCGCCATTTGCTGTGTGCCCAGCTGCCGGCCACGCGGCAGGCGTGTGCCGAATGGCTGGGGTGGCCTGTGCAGTCCGGTGGGTTCGACCCTGGGCAACGCTTTGCCGACGGGCGTGTGGGTTATCCATTGAGTGGGCGCGGCGCAGCAGCTGCGCCCAATCCCAGGCAAACCCTGCTCGAAGGGTTGCGCAGGCTTTTCCCGGGGCTGGATGACAACCAGTTGAACCAGGCGCTGGAGCGCCTGTTGCAAGGGGATGACATGCCCTTCGCCATGCTGGCGTCGCTACAGCAAGAACATCTGGATTTGAACCGTGCGTTGAACCTGTGGGTATCCTCAGAACTGCGCGACGCCCGTCGCGGTAACCGACAACGGCTGGCGGAATGCCTGCTGGCAGCCTGGCGTGGTCAGGGGGAGCGGGTAGTGCAGGTGGGGGGCGAGCCCGGTGGGTTGCGGATGACCCTGGGGTTCAGTGAACTGGCGACGTTGCCTGCTCTGCCAGAGCATGTGGTGTTCACTCATGTGACACTGATGACCATCAGCGATACCGCGCTCACTCTGGTGGCCGATGACTTTTTGCACGGTTTCCCTCACGTGCGCGCCCTGAACCTGAGCGGTAATCGCTTGTTGAGTATCCCGCCAGGCATCGCCCGCATGCCTGGCCTGCAATCCTTGCGCCTTGCACGCAACCTGATCCGCCTGAACGCGGCCGCCGTCGAGGCACTGACGCGCCTGCCTGGGCTAACCCGCCTTGATTTGAGCTACAACCCATTGGGCGCAACGCAATTCAGTGTGTCGGGGCTTGCGCAATTGCTCAGCCTGAGCCTGCGGCATTGCCGCTTGAGCGAATGGCCCGTGCACATCGAACGTTGCCCGCGCTTGCAAATGGTGGACCTGCGAGACAATCAGCTAAGCCATATTCCGCCCGAAACGTTGAACATGTCGCAAGCGTTGCGCCAGGCATTTCTGGTCGAAGGAAACCCGTTGCGCAGCCAGCAAGTGATGGCGCTGTATGCGTTGGAGACGATTGACGAAGCCGGGCCGGAAATGGACCACACGCCCAGTCGCGCGCTGTGGCTTGAAGTACTGCCTGCCTCGCAGCGCTTCGAACATGGCTTGAGCTGGGACAGCGTGGCAGGTAGCCGAGGCAGTTCGCCGTTCTTCCAGTTTCTGGGGCGGCTTGATGCTGTCGCCGATTACGCTCGGGCGCGGGCGTATCTTGGCGAGCAGGTCTGGAGTCTGATCGTTGCTTTGCAGACTGATGCATCGTTGCGTCTGGTCGTGTTTGAACAAGCGGCTGAAATGCCGGCCTTGCCCAACCGGATAGCCGACACGTTTAGCCGCATGCAGTTACGCCTGTTACAGGTTCAGGCCGAAAGCAACTACAGGCAGTACCGGCAGGTGCAAGCACACATCGCGTTAGGGCGTGGGCTGTATCGTCTGGACCTGCTGGAAACGATGGCGCGAGAGACCGCCGAGCAGGTGAACCAGGCGCGTGCCTTGGCCAACGGACGTGCGCTTGCCTCAGGCCGCCAGCCCCCTTATGAAGGTGACATCAGTGTCGCTGAGCTTGGGCTCTTCTACCGCGTCAGCCTGCGCGAAGCGCTGAGCCTGCCAGGCCAGCCGCAGACCCTGCATGCGGCAGAGCAGTTGGGCGTCAGCGAGGCTCAGGTCAGGGCCGTCGAGAGGGCCATCATCCACTGGGAGGCCACCGAAGGGTTTGTCGACGACCTCAGCCGTCGCGGCTTTTGGCAGTTGTACCTGGCACATCGATACCCACAGGGTTTTCAAGCTATCGAGGCAGATAACCGAGACCGCATTGCGCGTTTTACTCAAGGCAACCCTCGGGCGACACTCCAGGTGCGCGCCGCCGCCCTGCAAGAGTTTGCATTGACGCTGGAGATGGCGTTGCACCAACACAGGATGATGCTGACCCGGTTTGAACTGAGGTCCGCCTTTGCGCGGCAGGGCTGACACCCGGGATCGGTTTTCCCGATTCTGCAAGGTATCCAGGTGATTGCACTGTAGGTGTTCATTGACCATCTGCGGTGCAACCATGACTGAGCTGAAAACAGACCCGCTACGCGAGCAAGCCACAGACGCCTTCATCACCCAGCTACTGCCTGGCTGGCTAAAAAACCTGAGCCATGAGCAACTGAAAACCCTGCGCAGTTGCTTTCAGCAGCACGTTCAGAGCCAGCAAGCCGTTCAGCACGCACTTGCCGGGCTCGAACCGTTGGATACCTTCGCCAGCACACGCCTGCAAGCGCAGTTGCGGGTGACATTGGCCCAGGACATCGCAATTGACACTGTTCAGTGGCGCGAGGAACGTCGTCGCCTGGAGGCCAATGAAGCTGGCCCTACGCGACACGAGCGCTATTTCGTCCGCCTCCCTGGGCTGCAGAAACTTCTGCAGAACTTCAAACGTAATGAAACCTTTTTCCCGCTCACCGGCCTGGTCTATCCAGCCGAACCTGCAGCGGAGCACTCGGACCAGGTACTTTCGGCAGATAGCGCGCGGTTGGTTGAGGCCTGTCGCACGCTCGATGTTGGCCAGCAGTATCAACAGCACCTGAACAGCGTGTTGAACACAGACTGCCTGGCCACGCTGGCAGAAGACAAACGCCAGCAACTGCGCTTGGCCATCGAGTTGGCGGCCTTGCAGGGGCAATTGCTGAGCGATGAGCTGGCGCTGCTGCGCTGTTGCGTCGACGATCATCCGGTGACCAACCTTGCCGGGCTCAGGCTGGTCGCAGGTTGGTTGAAGACGTTGGACGCACCTGTGGAAGGCGCGATGGCTTTTGAGGTTCAGGCGCTGCGGATACCGGCCCCAAATACATCTCCGTTCGGGGTGCGGCGCGTAATCCTTTACTTGCCTGGCGCGCCAGGGCGATCACTGCACGCCTTTGCCAGCTGGCGAGATGCCAGCCTGGCTTTGGGCACATGGTTACAAAAACCTGCCTGCCAAAAGGCGTTCGTCCAACGTATTGCCCTTGCAGACCGCCCAGCCTTTCTTGAAACCTTGCACAAACGCCTGGAAGACACCAGGCCTGATGCGACATGCGAGTGTGTACCGATCGATGTGAATGTGTTTCAGGCCTTGGCCAATCTGCACGCCGAACGTATTCGTGGTGATGCCCGGCTTCTGGCGGTGCCCACCGCGCAGATCGATGCGCGTGTCAGTGCCGAGCACTGGCAGGCATTGGCCTCGGCGGGCACGAGCCTGCTCAACCTGGCCGGGCTGTTCGTGCCGGTGATCGGTGCGTTGCTGGTGGCTGACCTGGTGGCGCAAACGCTGGGCGAGTTCTGCGAGGGTGTGCGGGACTGGCAGTTGGAGCACCAGCACGAAGCCATTGAGCACCTGATGGGTGTGGTCGAGACCGTGGTGATCAGTGCGGCCCTGGTGGCGGGTACCTCGTTGATCGCGAAGGGCTTCACGCGCAGTGCAAGGCTCGACCGGCGCGTGCCGGTACTGAATGATGCGGGCATGCCACGGCTCGGGTTGATGGTCACCGAAAACCCTCTGGATTGGGCGGGGGAAAAGCTGTTGCTGAGCCGCCTCTGGCCACAAGCACAAGCGCTGGATGACTCACGTGTCGGGCACATCCTCAAGGTTGCCGATATCGACCAGGAGCACTTGCGCGGCCTGCTGGTGGAGAGGCGTACGCTGCCGGTGCAATTGCGCGATACCCTTGAACGTTTCGCTGCAGATGCACGCGTTGAGGCTTTTTTCGACCAATTGACCCAAGGCCGGGTCGATGACGCGGAGCTGTTTCTGTTTTGCACCGACACCCTCAAGCTTGCTGCCTTGCCCCGAGCCGAGCAGGTCTTGACGGTTATCGAGCAAACGGCCCGCTTGCGCGGGCCATTGTTTGACTTCTGCTCCCATCGTTATCTGCCTGCCGATGACGTGTTGCCTTTGATGCGGCGGGACTTCAAAGGCCTGCCAGATGCCTACGCCCTCGAAGTGCTCAAAGTGGCAAACGAAGGGCAGCGCGACCGCATGCTCAGTGAACAGCGCATACCGCTGGCGATTGCCGAGCGGGCCCGCGAACTGTTGCAGGTGGCACGGCTGACGCGGATGCGCGAAGGTTTGTTTCTCAAGGCCAGTTACCACCCCGACACGGTTGCATTAGTCTTTGCCCTTTTGCGCAAGCATGCCCGGCTCTCGGCTGCGTCCGACATCCAGTTGCGTGAAGGCTCGGACGTTGGCCGTGTGCTGGCGAGGTTGAATCCCCAGGCTGACCCGCAACACGTCACCACGGTGCTGGTAAGGCGTGAAGGCGTCTTCAAGTGCTACGACCTGCAAGGGCGCGAGCAGAATGTGCACCTGGATGACCCTGAAGACCTGACCGAGGTGCTGGCCAGGCATTTGGCCCGGGATGATCTTGCGCGCCTGACATGGGACGGTGCGCAGGCCCGTGCACAAATGGCCAATGCACTGCGCAGCTGGTTGCCTGCCACCCGCGAGGCACAGCTTGAGTTGATGGGCTGGCGCGCGATCGACGTGCCGCACAACCCTTTGCGTCGGCTGCCCGATGGCCGCTTTGGCTATCTGCTCAACGGACGTGATGGCCTACGCGAGCCCCTGCGTCGTGACCTTTACGAAGCGGTGGGCACGTTGTACCCGTCACTCGATGCGCAAGAGCTGGAGGAGTACGTGACGCTCCTGCTGCAACGACCTGAGTCGGCGTACGCTGTCATCATTGCGCAGTATCGCGAGTATCTGGCGCTTGATCAGGCGTTGGACGACTGGATGAGAGACGCCCCGCAAGGCCGCTTGCGCGAGGTGCGCCGACAGGCGGCCGACACGTTCCGTCGCTGTTGGCGTTTGCAAGTACCCGATGGGCAGGCTGAGGCTGCACATCAGGCAGTCAACCGTTTCAGCCTGGTTGGCGCAGATATTGGTAACCTGCCAGTTCTGCCCGAGGGGACGAACTTCATGCATGTCACCGAACTGGTTTTGGCAGGGTTGCGAATCGAGTCTTTGCCGCGGGGCTTCCTGCATTGTTTCAGCCGCTTACGTCGCCTTGATCTCTTCGATAACCAGCTGACCGAGCTACCTGTCGGTATTGATGATTTGCCGCAACTGACCAGCCTGGGGTTGTCGCACAACCGCCTTAACTTGACCGAAGCAAGCGTCCGTACCTTGGGCAGCATGGTTCTGTTGCAAGAGCTGAACTTGAGCTTCAACCCGTTGGGTGCAATAAGCCTTCGGCTCGCTGGTTTATCCCACTTGCGTGTGCTGAGCTTGCGTCGGGCCAACTTGACGGCAGTGCCAGTGGGCGTGGTGCGCAGCGGGCGACTGGAAATCGTGGACCTGCGCGACAATCAGATCTCCCAATTACCTGAAGCGTTGTTCCGGGCGCCGTTGCAGTTACGTCGGGCGCTGTTGCTTGACAACAACGCGCTGCCTGTCGCCGACCGTGACCGTCTGGTGGCACCTGACCCCATGCGGCTGCCGGTGCTGCCGCCCACAGACCCCTTCATGCAGTCGCGGCAACGCTGGTTGGCATTCGTGGAGCCCGCTGCAATGGCGGCCAGCACTCGACACTGGGATACGCTTAGGGCCTACGAGCGCAGCGACGAGTTCTTCCGGTTACTCACCTTGCTGAGTGAAACCAGCGATTACCGGCAGCAGCCGCAGAGCCTGGCATCCAGGGTGTGGTCCATGATCGAGGCCGCCAACGGCGACAGCAGTTTGCGTACCGACCTGTTCGAACTGGCTGCTGCGCGAGGCTGCGTGGACCGGATGATCTCGTGTTTCAGCCGCCTGGAGGTCCGGGTGATGCTGGCTCAGGCCATGCGCGCAGGGGGCGAGGCGGGTGAGGAACAGGCTTTGCTCGAGCTGGCTACGGGGTTGTTCCGGCTGGAGCGGGTGGAGGCCATCGCACAGGCCGAAATCGAGCGCCAGACCACACTGGAGGCCGACTTGCTGCGCAGTCGAGGCTACACCCAGGCGCAGGCGGACACGCAAGCGTCTGAGCGTGTGGACGCCATCGAGGTGAACCTGGCTTACAGAGTAGGGTTGGCACGAACGCTGAAACTCCCCGGTCAACCCAAAACCATGCAATTCCAGCCGTTGGCCAAAATCAACCAGCAGCGGCTTGCCAACGCGGCGGCCTCGGTCAGATGGGCGTCCAGAACCGAGGCGCTGGTGGCGTTCGTCAGCCAGCGGGACTTCTGGGTGGCCTACCTGGAACGTCGTCATGCCGCTAGGTTCGCGGAGGTCAAAGCGCCTTTCTGGGACCGGCTGGAGGAGGCCACCGATGAAAGCGCCGCCGCGCAGGTCCAGCGCGAATTTGATGAGGCGGTACGCAGGCTGGTTGTGCAACTGACGCGCGCAGCACTGGGCAATCACCCCGAAGCGCTTTGACAGGCGGTTTTACGGGCCAAACCGCTCATCTCGATTGAGCGGTTTGGCCATTGCCGTAGCGGCCCTGCGGCTCCACCATCAACAGACCGATGGTTCCACTCCAAAAACAAGAAACCAGGAGTCCGAAGATGCGTGATTACGCCGAGGCCGCTCGTGCGTTCGACCATGCCAACGCCGCTGCTGTGGCATTGCATGGCAACCTCGAAGCCCTTAATGCCTGTGTCGAATGTTGTGATCGGCATGCCGGAAGCGGCAAGCTGGCGCTGGTTTACGAAGACCGCGATGGCAATAGCGCGCGCTACAGCTTCGATCAGCTCAAGGCGCAGGCAGCCCGGTTTGCCAATGTGCTCAAGGCGCAGGGGGTGGGGGCCGGAGACCGGGTGGCCGGGTTGATGCCGCGCACGCCCGAACTGCTGGTCACCATCCTCGCCACCTGGCGCCTCGGGGCGGTTTACCAGCCCTTGTTCACGGCGTTCGGCCCCAAGGCCATCGAGCACAGGCTCGAGCAATCCCACGCCCGAGTGGTCGTCACCGACAGTCAGAACCGCGCCAAGCTGGACGATGTGCAGGCCTGCCCGACCATCATTACGGTCAGGGCCCGCAGCGGTGAGCTGGACTTCCAGCAATGCCTGGAGCGCGCAGCGGATGCCTGCGAGCCGGTGATGCGCTCGGGCAACGATCCGTTCCTGCTGATGTTCACCTCCGGAACCACCGGCCCGGCAAAACCATTGGAAGTACCGCTGCGGGCGATTGTCGCGTTCCAGGGCTACATGCGCGATGCCATCGAACTGCTTCCTGAGGACAACTTCTGGAACCTGGCCGACCCGGGTTGGGCGTACGGCCTGTATTACGCCGTTACCGGGCCGTTGTCGCTGGGGCACGCCACCACCTTCTACGATGGCCCGTTCAGTGTTGAAAGTTGCGCCCGGGTGATCGACAAGCTGGGCATCACCAACCTGGCCGGCTCGCCCACCGCGTACCGTTTGCTGATCGCTGCGGGCAATGAATTCTCGACGCCGATCAAGGGCCGTCTGCGGGTGGTCAGCAGTGCTGGCGAACCGCTTAACCCGGAAGTGATCCGTTGGTTCTCCGACGAACTGGGCGTGACCATTCACGATCACTACGGCCAGACCGAGCTGGGCATGGTGCTGTGCAACCACCATGGTTTGAAGCACCCGGTACACCTGGGCTCGGCCGGCTTTGCCATCCCTGGCCACCGCATTGTGGTGGTGGACGAGCAGGGTAACGAACTGCCGACCGGCCAGCCGGGCATCCTTGCTGTCGACCGTGAGCAATCGCCGTTGTGCTGGTTCGGTGGCTACCACGGGTTGCCGACCAAGTCCTTCATTGGCAAGTACTACCTGAGCGGTGACACCGTCGAGCTGAACCAGGACGGCAGCATCAGCTTCGTTGGCCGCAGCGATGATGTGATCACCACCTCCGGTTACCGGGTTGGCCCGTTCGATGTGGAAAGCGCGCTGATCGAGCACCCGGCGGTGATCGAGGCGGCGGTGATCGGCAAGCCCGACCCGGAGCGCACCGAGCTGATCAAAGCGTTCGTGGTATTGGCCAGTGGCTACAACGGCAGTGCCGAGCTGGAAGAAACCTTGCGTCAGCACGTACGCCAGCGGCTGTACGCCCATGCCTACCCCAGAGAAATCGAATTCGTCAGCGAGCTGCCCAAAACCCCGAGCGGCAAGCTGCAACGCTTCATCCTGCGTAACCAGGAAGTCGCCAAACAAAACGCGCAACAGGCCACCCCTGCCAGCGCCTGAAAGGAAACCGATCATGCAGATAGCCAACAAACACTTCATCGTCAGCGGCGCCGCCTCCGGGCTGGGTGCCGCGACTGCGCAGATGCTGGTCGAGGCCGGCGCCAAGGTCATGCTGGTCGACCTCAATGCCCAGGCTGTCGAGGCCAAGGCCCGCGAGCTGGGTGACAACGCCCGTTTCGCCGTGGCTGACATCAGTGACGAGCAGGCGGCCCAAGCGGCTGTCGATGCGGCTGTCAGCAGCTTTGGCAGCCTGCATGGGCTGGTCAACTGCGCTGGCATCGTCGGTGCGGAAAAGGTGCTGGGCAAGCAGGGCCCCCATGGCCTGGCCAGCTTCGCCAAGGTCATCAACGTCAACCTGGTCGGCAGTTTCAACCTGCTGCGCCTGGCTGCGGCGGCCATGGCCGAAGGGGCTGCCGATGAAGGTGGGGAGCGTGGCGTGATCATCAACACGGCGTCCATTGCCGCCTATGACGGGCAGATTGGCCAGGCCGCCTACGCCGCATCCAAGGGCGCGATCGCCAGCCTGACCTTGCCGGCCGCCCGTGAGCTGGCGCGCTTCGGCATCCGCGTGATGACCATTGCCCCGGGCATCTTCGAAACACCAATGATGGCCGGCATGACCGAAGAAGTGCGGGCTTCGCTGGCTGCCGGTGTGCCATTCCCGCCGCGCCTGGGCCGCCCACAGGAATACGCTGCACTGGCCCGTCACATCATCGAGAACAGCATGCTCAACGGCGAGGTGATTCGCCTCGACGGCGCACTGCGCATGGCTGCCAAGTAAGGAGAGCGAACATGACCCTCGCCAATGACCCGATCGTAATCGTCAGCGCCATGCGCACGCCCATGGGCGGCCTGCAGGGCGACCTCAAAAGCCTGACCGCGCCACAACTGGGCAGCGCGGCGATTCGCGGCGCCGTGGAGCGCGCCGGCATCGACGCTGCCAGCGTCGAGCAGGTGCTGTTCGGCTGCGTACTGCCGGCCGGCCTGGGCCAGGCACCAGCGCGCCAGGCGGCGCTGGGTGCCGGGCTGGACAAACACACCACCTGCACCACCCTGAACAAGATGTGTGGCTCGGGCATGCAAGCCGCGATCATGGCCCATGACCTGCTGCTGGCCGGTACCGCAGATGTGATGGTAGCGGGTGGCATGGAGAGCATGACCAATGCCCCCTACCTGCTGGACAAAGCCCGTGGCGGTTACCGCATGGGCCACGGCAAGATCATCGACCACATGTTCATGGACGGCCTTGAAGACGCCTACGACAAAGGCCGCCTGATGGGCACCTTCGCCGAGGACTGCGCCCAGGCCAATGCCTTCAGCCGCGAAGCCCAGGACCAGTTCGCCATCGCCTCGCTGACCCGTGCCCAGGACGCGATCAAGAGCGGCCGCTTTGCCGCCGAGATCGTGCCGGTGGAAGTCACCGAGGGTAAGGAAAAACGCGTCATCAAGGACGACGAGCAGCCGCCCAAGGCGCGCCTGGACAAGATCCCGCAGCTCAAGCCTGCCTTCCGCGAAGGCGGCACGGTGACCGCAGCCAACGCCAGCTCGATTTCCGACGGTGCCGCCGCGCTGGTGCTGATGCGCCGCTCCGACGCCGAAAAGCGCGGCCTCAAGCCGCTGGCGGTGATCCACGGCCACGCCGCCTTTGCCGACACGCCGGCACTGTTCCCCACTGCGCCGATCGGAGCCATCGACAAACTGATGAAACGTACCGGCTGGAACCTGGCCGAAGTCGACCTGTTCGAGATCAACGAGGCTTTCGCGGTCGTGACCCTGGCGGCCATGAAACACCTCGACCTGCCCCACGACAAGGTCAACATCCACGGCGGCGCCTGCGCCCTGGGTCACCCGATCGGTGCTTCTGGCGCGCGCATTCTGGTCACCCTGCTGTCAGCCCTGCGCCAGAACAACCTGCGTCGGGGTGTAGCGGCCATCTGCATTGGCGGCGGCGAAGCGACGGCCATGGCTGTCGAATGCCTGTACTGAGGTGAACCATGCTGGTAACTGACGAGCAACAACAGATCGCCGACGCCGTGCGCGCTTTCGCCCAGGAGCGGCTGAAGCCGTTTGCCGAACAGTGGGACAAGGAACACCGCTTTCCGAAAGAGGCCATCGACGAGATGGCCGAGCTGGGCCTGTTCGGCATGCTGGTGCCGGAGCAGTGGGGTGGCAGCGATACCGGTTATGTGGCCTATGCCATGGCCCTGGAAGAGATCGCTGCGGGTGATGGCGCCTGCTCGACCATCATGAGCGTGCACAATTCGGTAGGTTGCGTGCCGATTCTGCGTTTTGGCAGCGAGCAGCAAAAAGAGCAGTTTCTCACCCCCCTGGCCACGGGGGCGATGCTCGGTGCCTTCGCCCTGACCGAACCGCAGGCAGGCTCTGATGCCAGCAGCCTGAAAACCCGGGCAAAGCTTGATGGCGGCCACTACGTGCTCAACGGCAGCAAGCAGTTCATCACCTCCGGGCAAAACGCCGGGGTAGTGATCGTGTTTGCCGTGACCGACCCGGACGCCGGCAAGCGTGGCATCAGCGCCTTCATCGTGCCGACCGATTCGCCGGGCTATCAGGTGGCGCGGGTCGAGGACAAACTCGGCCAGCATGCCTCCGACACTTGCCAGATCGTTTTCGACAATGTGCGTGTGCCCGTGGCCAACCGCCTGGGCGCGGAGGGCGAAGGCTACAAGATCGCCCTGGCCAACCTTGAGGGTGGCCGCATCGGTATTGCTTCGCAGGCTGTGGGTATGGCCCGCGCCGCCTTCGAAGTGGCCCGCGACTATGCCAACGAACGGCAAAGCTTCGGCAAGGCGCTGATCGAGCATCAGGCCGTGGCGTTCCGCCTGGCCGACATGGCCACGAAAATTGCCGTAGCCAGGCAGATGGTGCTGCACGCTGCCGCGCTGCGTGATGCCGGGCGCCCAGCGCTGGTGGAAGCGTCGATGGCCAAGCTGTTTGCCTCGGAAATGGCCGAAAAGGTCTGTTCGGATGCCTTGCAGACCCTGGGCGGTTATGGCTATCTGAGTGACTTCCCGCTGGAGCGGATTTACCGAGACGTTCGGGTTTGCCAGATCTACGAAGGCACCAGCGACATTCAGCGCATGGTCATTGCGCGCAATCTTTGAAGGAGCAGACTGCATGGCATTCGAAACCATCCTGTTGGACATCCACGGCAAGGTCGGCCTGATCACCCTCAACCGCCCGCAGGCGCTCAATGCGCTGAATGCGCAGATTGTCGGTGAAATCAACCAGGCCCTGGACCAGCTAGAGCGTGACCCAAACATCGGCTGCGTGGTGCTGACAGGTTCGGCCAAGGCCTTTGCCGCTGGCGCCGACATCAAGGAAATGGCCGAGCTGCAATACCCGCAGATCTACGTTGACGACCTGTTCAGCGATGCCGACCGCATTGCCAACCGCCGCAAGCCGATCATCGCTGCGGTGTCTGGCTTTGCCCTGGGCGGTGGCTGCGAGCTGGCGATGATGTGTGATTTTATCCTGGCCGCCGACAACGCCAGGTTCGGCCAGCCGGAAATCAACCTCGGTGTGCTGCCAGGGATGGGGGGTACCCAACGCCTGACCCGTGCGGTGGGCAAGGCCAAGGCCATGGAACTGTGCCTGACAGGCCGTCTGATGGGCGCCGAAGAGGCCGAGCGGGCTGGCCTGGTGGCGCGGATTGTGCCGCAGGCGGAGCTGGTGGAAGAGGCGCTGAAGGTGGCGGCGACCATTGCCAGCAAATCGATCCCGGTGAGCATGATGGTCAAGGAAAGTGTCAACCGGGCGTTTGAAGTTACCCTTAGCGAGGGTGTGCGCTTTGAACGTCGAGTGTTCCATGCGGCCTTCTCCACTGAAGACCAGAAAGAAGGCATGGCCGCGTTCATCGCCAAGCGCGAGGCGCAGTTCAAGGATCGTTGATCAGACTCGGCGTTGCCGTTGCTTTTGCTTTTGCTTCTAAGCGCGCGATAGTTCAGGCAACGCCGATTGCGACTTCAGGAGGCCGAGCGAAGGGCTTGCGGAGGGAGGTGACGGGCATGGATGCCCGTCAAGCGCTGGGCCCCAGGATGGGGCCTGCAGCGCGGTCCTCCCGGGAGCAAGCCCGTAGCGAGGGAACCCCGGAGCGCAGCGTAGGGGCCGGATGATGGGAGCGGACGGTTTTTGGTTCCTTTTTGCCACGACAAAAAGGGACCCGCCGTAAGGGCGGAAAGGTGACTGTGCGCCACCTTCGTGAATGAATGTCTACTTGATGTGAATGCCCGCATCCAAGAAGCAAGAAGCAAGATTCTTCTGTTTTGAATCAGCGAACAGTCCATTTGCGATGGCGACGCTGACTCACCTTTTCGCCCTTACGGCGAGTCACTTTTTGTCAAACGCGACAAAAAGTAACCAAAAAACGCTGCGCTCCCATCATCCGGCCCCTGCGCTGCGCTCCGGGGTTCCCTCACTCCGGCCTTGCTCCCGGGAGGACCGCGCTGCAGGCCCCATCCTGGGGCCCAGCGCTTGACGGGCATCCATGCCCGTCACCTCCCTCCGCAAGGCCTGCGTTCGGCCTCCTGAAGTCGCGAAGATCAAGATCAAGATCAAGATCAAGATCAAGATCAAGATCAAGATCAAGATCAAGATCAAGATCAAGATCAAGATCAAGATCAAGATCAAGATCAAGATCAAGATCAAGATCAAGATCAAGATCAAGATCAAGATCAAGATCAACAGCCAGATCAAAAGCCAGCCAGGGCAAGGGCTTGCTTTATAGTATGGTGCTGGCAATCGACTTGAACTGAAGGCACCGACCGGCGGATTGTAAGCACCGGAAGCAAATTCGCACCCATTTGCAGTTGCTCCACGCGACGTGGCGCCTTAGACTGCCGCCCCCTGTAAAAGAGTGCCGGTTGGCGCTTGAAGAATTCCGCTGCCGATGCCAAGGCGTCGGCGGCACATGAATCGCCCAAATGCACATTTTTTCATAGAGAAATCGATGACCAAGGAACAGTTGCTGGCCATGTCGGCCGATGACTACATGAACGCCGACCAGCTGGCCTTCTTCACTGAGCTGCTGCAGGCGATGAAAGTCGAAACCCATGAACGCATCGAGCTCAGCCGCACCACCATCGAAGGCCTGGACACCCCGTCGGACCCTGCCGACGTGGCTTCGGTCGAAGAAGAGCGTAGCTGGCTGGTCAATGCCATCGACCGCGACCAGCGCCTGCTGCCACAGCTGGAAATGGCCCTGGACCGTATTGCCGACGAAAGCTTCGGCTGGTGCGATGACAGCGGTGAGCCGATTGGCCTGAAGCGCCTGCTGATCAGCCCGACCACCAAGTACTGCATCGAAGCGCAGGAGCGCCACGAGCAGCTCGACCGCCACCAGCGCCAGGTATAACCCCGCGCGCGGTGCCAAGCCCCACGGAGCAATCCCTGGGGCTTTTTGCGTTTCTCGCTGGCGCCGTTTTTGTTGCCCCGTGCGTAACACTGATGTACCGGCATGCGCTGTTTCCTCGCCACGAGCAGGCGTATCATGGCTATATCGTTAGGGTGCTAATTAAGTTCCGGAGGGAATGATGAATAGCCGAGTCGATGTAGCCGTGATGATTGGTTCGGGGGTGCCGGCCACCCTGCAAGCGCTGGGCAAACGCATCTGCTGGGTGGTGCTGGTCAATGGCGAGCGCCGTGGCACTGCATTTGCCACCCGCGAAGAGGCGTTGGAATGCCAGGCCGCCTGGCAGCAACAACTGAAGAAAGGGCTGGCTGCCTGAAAATGTTTATTGCCTCTCGACGGGTTTCGGTGTTTTCGGGCATATTTGTCCTACAGTAATGCGCATCGGGATGCCTGGCCTTGTGTTCTCGCAGGCCCGCTTCCTTGGTTGCGCTTTCTGGCGAGTGATCTCAGGCATCACGCTTCCCACGCCGGGAATGAGCCAAACGCCTTCGGTTGAAGGCAAATCTGGCAAACCAGAGTAAAGATTCCTGCGCGCTGCATCGTCAGCGGGCACAGACATTTCGTATATCGCTTTATTACTCTTTTCGCCTATCGATAAGAAATGGCCGTGCCTCCCCGAGCTTGGGTGAGGGCGGGTTGTAACCGGTTGAGGATTACTTCATTGGCAGTCAGCACTCTTGATACCCATGCATTGTTCGCCCTGGGCGACTTGCGCGGTAAATTGGCCCAACTGTTCCAGGGTCGCTTCATCTATGTCACCGAACAGAATCCAGAAGGCCTGTACATGGCCGAAATCGACACCGAGAGCGCACTGGTGGTCGATGACAAACAACGCCTGGAGCTAAAAGTAGGCGATCATTTTCGTGCCGCCGTATTGCCCAGCCGTGAAGGTGGCAAGCTGGAAATGCGCTTTCGCGAAATCAAGTTGAATGTGTATGGCGTGGGCGATTACGCCTTCGTTTCGGTGCCGGAAGGCGAGGGCATCGTGTTCCGTGAGGGCCAGGGCGTGATGTTGGTGTTCGCCGCACAGCAGCAAGTGCAGGAAGGCCTGGGCAAGTTGCTCAAGGCGGTGACCGGCAAGGTTGCCAAATGGCGCAAGGGTGAACTGACCACCTTCAAGGCCAGTGAGTGACCGGCGCTGACGATGCACCTGCCTCGCGGGCCGAATTTCATCGGCAGCATCAGGCGGATGCGGTGGCCGAGGCCGAACGTTTGCTGGCCAGGCGCGAAGAACTGCAAAGCACCTGGCTGAGCTGGGTGGCGGGTGAGCTCTACCGGCTCGGCCCACCGCCTTATGTCGCCATGGTCCGGCGGGAGCTGCAGCGCCTCAGCCAAAGGTGAGGCGCAACCTTCAGTTACCGCGGTCGCGACCGCTGCTGACCTCTTCGGGCACCGGCTCTTTCGACATGCGCTTACGGAACAGCGCCGCCCGCGCCAGCAAGAGCGTGGTTACCGGCACGGTGATCGACAGCAGGATCGGAATCAGCCAGGCGTGCAGCACAGGCGCGTCCTTGAGCCAGGAAAAGTAGATGATCGAGGCCAGCGCCACGCACCAGGCGCCAATGGTCGAGGCCAGTGCCGGTGGGTGCATCCGCTGGAAGTAGTCTTTCAGGCGTACCAGGCCTATGGCACCCACCAGGGCGAACAGGCTGCCGGTCAGCAGTAGCACGGCAGTAACCACCTCCAGCCAGAAGGGCAGTACCAAGGTTTCGGTCATTCGATCACCTCTCCGCGCAGCAGGAACTTGGCCAAGGCAAACGAGCCGACGAAGCCGAACAGCGCAATCAGCAGGGCACCTTCGAAGTAGGTGTCACTGGCGTAACGGATCCCCAGCACCAGCATGGTCAGCATGGCCAGGATATACAGGTAGTCCAGCGCCAGCACCCGGTCCTGGGCGGACGGGCCACGGAACAGCCGGATCAGCGCCAGGCCCATGGCCAGGGCGAAGATGAACAGGCTGGCGAGGACAGCATTGGCGAGCAGGCCTGTCATTGGAAGATCTCCATCAGCGGGCGTTCGTAGGTGTCCTTGAAGTGCTGGATGAAGGCCGCTTCATCGTCCAGGTCGAACACATGCAGCAGCAAGACGCTGCGGTCCAGCGCCAGCTCGGACCAGACGGTGCCGGGCACCACCGTGGTGATCATCGAAAGTGCCGCCAGGCCGTGCGGGTCGCGCAATGCCAGCGGTATGTGCACGAATGCCGAGCGTGGCGGCTGCTTGCCGGCACGCAGTACGCCGCGAGCCACCAGCAGGTTGGAGACGATCACATCGATGCCGACCCGGCCGATCAGCCGGGCAATGACCAGCGGCCGACGCACATGGGCATGCTGCGGACGCAACGGTGCCATCAGCAGTGGGGCCAGCACACCCAGTGCGGCGCCCAGTAGCAGATTGCCTGGGCTGACCGAGAGGTTCAGCAACAGCCAGAGGCCGAACAGCGAAACCGATAGCAGCGGGGCGGGGAACAGTCGGCTCATGGCTGCACCTCTACGTCGAGCGAGGTGGGGCCAGGAATCGGCCGGGCGGCCATCACGGCTTCGATGTAGGCGTCCGGCGCCTGCAGGCTGGCGGCGGTGTCCTGGGTGTAGCGCAGCAACGGCTCGGCCTTGAGGCTGAGGACCATGCACAGGCCAAGCAGGATGACGATGGGCAGGCACTCATAGCGGCGCAGGACGGGTGACGGGCGCTCTTCGGGCTTCCAGAAGCGCTGTATGCCCACGCGGCCAAAGGCGATCAGCGACGCCATACCGGACAGGATCAGCAGTGCAACCAGGCCCCAGCCTGCCGGGCTCAACGGTTGTTCTGCCGGCACGCCCAGGCCCTGTGGGTTGAACAGCGCGCTGATCAGGTTGAGTTTGCCGACAAAGCCCGACAGGGGCGGCATGCCGATGATCAGCAGCGCGCAGGCGATGAAGCTGAGGCCCAGAAAGGCCATGGTCCATGGGATGATCTGACCGATCACCACCTTCTGCTCGTCGTCGAGGTTGATACCCTTGGGCGGATGCAGCGACTCCAGCGGGGGCGGCATCACGTCTTCTTCTTCGTCCAGGGGCGCCTCATTGGCCGAGCGTGAGCGTTCGACCAGTTCGGCGAGCAGGAACAGCGCGCACAGGGCCAGGGTGGAGTTGACCAGGTAGAACAACGCCGCGCCGGTCAGCGCCGCCTGGGCAAAACCGACCGCGCCGAGCAGGGTGCCAGCCGAGACCAGGATACTGAGGGCCGCCATGCGCTCCAGGCGCTGTGCAGCCAGGATCGATACGGCAGCCACCGCCAGGGTGGCCAGGCCGCCGTATACCAGCCATTCGCCGCCGAAATGCGCCGAGGCCCCGGCCTGCCCGGAGAACAGCAGTGTCCACAGGCGCAGCACGGCATACAGGCCGACTTTGGTCATGATGGCGAACAGCGCAGCCACGGGTGCGCTGGCCGAAGCGTAGGCAGGCACCAGCCAGAAGTTCAGCGGCCAAATACCGGCCTTGACCAGGAAGGCCATGGCCAGGATCGCCGCGCCGGCATGCAACAGGCCACGGTCGGCCTCTGGCACCAGGGGAATCTTCAGGGCCAGGTCGGCCATGTTCAGGGTGCCGGTCACGCCATACAGCATGGCGGCGCCGATCAGGAACAGCGACGAGGCGAACAGGTTGATGGCGATGTAGTGCAGGCCGGCGCGCACCCGTGCGCGACCCGAGCCATGCAGCAGCAGACCATACGACGCGGCCAGCAGCACTTCGAAGAACACGAACAGGTTGAACAGGTCGGCGGTGAGGAAGGCACCGTACAGGCCCATCAGCTGGATCTGGAACAGCGCATGGAAACTGGCCCCGGCACCGTCCCACCGGGCACGGGCAAACAGCAGCGCACTGAAGCCGATGACCCCGGTCAGGGTCAGCAGCAGGGCCGACAGGTGGTCCACGACCAGCACGATGCCGAACGGTGCCGGCCAGTTGCCTGGCAGGTAAACGCCGATCGACGCTGCCTGCCCCTGGGTGCGCACCCACAGCAGCAGGCTGACGGCGATTGCCAGGCCGGCGAAGGTCGACAGCAGGTTCAGGCGGGCCTTGATCTGCCGGTGCTTTTCACCCAGCAGCAACATGACTGCGGCAGTGACCAGCGGCAGCAGGATAGGCGCCACGATGAGTTGACTCATTCCATTCATTCGTCACGCTCCCGGCCATCCACGTGGTCGGTACCGGTCAGGCCGCGTGAGGCCAGCAACACCACCAGAAACAGCGCGGTCATGGCAAAGCTGATGACGATGGCGGTAAGCACCAGCGCCTGCGGCAGCGGGTCGGTGTAGTGCAGCAGGTCCTGTGTGACGCCGTCCTTGATGATTGGCTCTTTGCCGATGAAGAGGCTGCCCATGCTGAAAATGAACAGGTTGACCCCGTACGACAGCAGGCACAGGCCCATGATGACCTGGTAGGTACGGGGGCGCAGGATCAGCCACACCCCCGAGGCGGCGAGCACGCCGATGGCGACTGCAATCACTTCTTCCATCAGGCGGCTCCTGCTTGGCTGGTTTTCGCCGGGTTGCCCGGGCGGTAAGCGCGCACCGACTGGTGCGCCAGGGCCGTGAGGATCAGCAAGGTCGAGCCGACCACCACGGTGTATACGCCGACATCGAAGAACAGCGCGCTGGCCACATGCACATCACCCAGCAGTGGCAGGTGCAGGTGGGCAGTATGGGTAGTGAGGAACGGATAGCCCAGCAGCATGGCGCCGACCCCGGTCAGGGTCGCGCACAGCAGCCCGGTGCCCATCCAGCGCAGCGGGCGCAGGCTCATCTGCGCTTCGACCCACTGGGTACCGGCCACCATGTACTGCAGGATGAACGCCACCGACATCACCAGGCCGGCGACAAAGCCGCCGCCCGGTTGGTTGTGACCACGCATGAACAGGTACATCGAGACCAGCAGCGCGACTGGCAGCAGCAGGCGCACCAGCACTGCAGGCACCATCATGAAGCCCAGGGCGGTGTCGGTGGCATGCCGTGGGTTGATCAGGTCGGTGACCACGTCGGGTGCCAGCTGGCGCTGCTGCGCCGGCAGTTGCATGCTCTCTTTGGGTGGGCGGAAGCGGCGCAGCAGGGCGAACACGGTCAGCGCCACGGCCACCAGCACGGTGATTTCACCGAGGGTATCGAAGCCGCGGAAGTCCACCAGCATCACGTTGACCACGTTGGTGCCGCCGCCTTGGGGCAGCGCACGGCTGAGGTAGAACGACGAGATGTCGTTGGGCGTTGGCCGGGTCAGCATGGCGTAGGACAGCACGGCCATGCCGCCACCCACCAGCACGGCCAGCAGCAGGTCGCGCAGGCGGCGCATGCGCGCACGCTCCAGGCTGCCCGGTAGTGGCGACACGCCCTCGATACGCCGTGGCAGCCAGCGCAGGCCCAGCAGGATCAGCACAGTCGTGACCACTTCCACCACCAGCTGGGTCAGGGCCAGGTCAGGCGCGGAGAACCAGACAAACGTGATGCAGGTCATCAGGCCGCAGACACTGACCATGATCAGTGCCGCCAGGCGGTGGTACTTCGCCTGGTAGGCGGCGCCGATGGCGCAGGTAATGGCGATCAGCCACAGTGCGACGAACACGCCTGAGCCCGGAATTTTCGGCCGGTCGCCCCAGCTCAGCCCGCTGTAGAGCATGGGCGTGAGGCCTGCGAGAAAGGCGGCGACCACCAGCATGAACAGCTGCGATTGCAGGCGGCGAGAGGTGAACAGGCGCTCGACCCGACGCGCCAGCACCATCAGGTGAACCTGCCCGTGCTCGAACAGGCGCTTGCCGTTGAAGCGCTCGATCACCGGCGGGTAAGGGAAGCGGCCCAGGCGCAGCTGCTTGCGCAGCAACAGGTACAGCACGATACCGCCGCTCATGGCCACCAGGCTCATGATCAGCGGTGCGTTCCAGCCATGCCAGATCGCCAGGCTGTACTCCGGCAGGGTGCCGCCTACCACCGGTAGCGCCGCTGCGGCCAGCAGCGGGCCGACCGACTGGGCAGGGAAGATCCCCACCACCAGGCAGGTGAGCACCAGCAGTTCGACCGGCGCACGCATCCAGCGTGGCGGCTCGTGCGGGGTGTGGGGCAGGTCCTGGGCGGTCGGCCCGAAGAACACATCGACGGTAAAGCGCAGGGCATAGGCCACGCTGAAGGTACCGGCCAGGGTGGCGATCACGGGCAGGGTGGCTTCGACCCACGCGGTGGAACTGATGAACACGGTTTCGGCGAAGAACATTTCCTTGGACAGGAAACCGTTCATCAGCGGCACGCCAGCCATCGAGGCGCTGGCCACCATGGCCAGGGTCGCGGTGTAGGGCACCAGGCGGATCAGGCCGCTGAGGCGGCGGATGTCGCGCGTACCGCTTTCGTGGTCGATGATGCCGGCGGCCATGAACAGCGAGGCCTTGAACGTGGCATGGTTGAGAATGTGGAATACCGCTGCAACGGCAGCCAGTGGGCTGTTCAGGCCTAGCAGCAGGGTAATCAGGCCCAGGTGGCTGATGGTCGAATAGGCCAGCAGGCCCTTGAGGTCGTTCTGGAACATGGCGGCGAACGCGCCGAGCAGCAGGGTGAGGGCACCGGCACCGCCGACGATCCAGAACCACTCTTCGCTGCCGGAAAGCACCGGCCACAGCCGCGCCAGCAGGAACACCCCGGCCTTGACCATGGTGGCAGAGTGCAAATAGGCCGATACCGGCGTGGGCGCTGCCATGGCGTGGGGCAGCCAGAACTGGAAGGGGAACTGTGCGCTCTTGCTCAGGGCACCGATGAGAATCAGGGGCAGCAGCACCGGGTACAGCGCATGCTGGCGGATGGTATCGCCGGCAGCCAGGACCTTGTCTAGGTCATAGCTGCCGACCACATGGCCGAGCAGCAGGGCCCCGACCAGCAGGCACAAGCCGCCTGCACCGGTCACCATCAGCGCCATGTACGCACCACGGCGGGCGTCGGCGCGGTGGTGCCAATAGCCAATCAGCAGGAAGGAGAACAGGCTGGTGAGTTCCCAGAAGAACACCAGCTGAATCAGGTTGCCGGAGATCACCAGGCCAAGCATGGCGCCCATGAAGGCCAGGAAGAAGGCGAAGAAGCGCGGTACCGGGTCTTGCGGTGACATGTAGTAGCGCGCGTACAGCGACACCAGCGTGCCGATGCCCAGTACCAGCAGCGAGAACAGCCAGGCGAAGCCGTCCATGCGCAGTACCAGGTTGAGCCCCAGGCTGGGCAGCCACAGGAACTCTTCGCGAATCACACCGCCATGGGCAACCTGGGGGTACAGCAGTGCTACCTGGACGGTACCGACCAGGGCTACGAGCCCGGCAAGAATGGACTCGGCGTTACGTGCGTTGTGCGGCAGCACGGCTGCCAGGCAACTGCCCACGAACGGCAGAAGCAATAGCACTATCAATGACATAGCGGCCTATTCTGGAGAAGTTTGCAAAGATCATACGTGCCGAGGGGGTGATCACCAACACGCAAGCTGTCGCAGAATCCTACAAACAGGCTGTGACAAGCTGTTTTTTTATAACATTTGTTTACAAAGCATAGCTGCTGTCAGCGACTTCACAGCTCCGCCTGGCGTTCGCCTTCATTCTGTACGTCGCGTGCCTCGATGGCTTCGCGCGGTCGGCGCACTTTGAGCTCGCTCACCACCACCGCGATCACGATCAGCAGGCCGCCGAGCAGTGCCACGCCCGGCAGGCGTTCGCCCGCCAAGCGCCCGACGATCCCGGCCCACACTGGCTCACCGGCGTAGATGAGCGTGGCCCGGGTAGGCGAAACCGACTTCTGTGCCCAGTTCATCGCCACCTGGATGACTGCGCTCATGGCGCCCAGGCCTACGGCACTGCCCAGCAGCAGCCAGGAGAAGTCGGGGATACGCTCCTGGGTTGGCACGATCATCAGAAACGCCAGCAACGATGCGGTCGCCAGTTGCACCACGGTAACCCGGCGCACGTCGACCTGGCCGGCGTAGCGGCTGATCAGGATGATTTCGCCGGCGATGGCGACGGCGCTGACCAAGGTGACCACCTCGCCCTCGCTGAAATGCAGGCTGCCGCCTTCCGGCCCGGCCAAAAGCATCAGGCCGATGAACGCCAGGCAAATGCCGATGCTGGGCATCAGGCCAGGCCGTCGGCCCAGCACCAGCCACTGCAACAGCGGCACGAACGGCACGTACAGTGCAGTGATGAACGCCGATTGGCTGCTGCTGATGGTTTGCAGGCCCATGGTTTGCAAGCCATAGCCGAGCATGATCGATACGCCGATCAGCATGCCGGCCTTGAGCTCGGTGAAGGTCAGCCCGGGCAATGCCCGCGCCGAGACCACGCCCACGAACAGTGCGGCTGCAGCAAAGCGCAAGCCGACGAAGAACATCGGGCCGCTGACGGTCATCACGTTGTGCACCAGCAGGAAGGTGCCGCCCCACAACATGGTGATGAACACCAGTACCAGCTCAGCCTTGCTCAGGCGAAAGGTAACGGTGGGGGTCGGTTTGTTGCTGGCCTGGCTCATGGTCTTGCGCACTCGGAGGGGGCGGCGCACAATCGCCGCAAAGTGGGCAGTATACTGCGCAATCTCGACCAGTGAGCAATATAGTGCACAAAGATTCCGCGCACCGCGCATCGGTGCTTCAACATGTCAGCCTCAATGTGCGCAGCCTGCGCAACGCGGCGGGCATGAGCCAGACGACGTTGGCCGAGCGCTCCGGGGTTAGCCGGCGCATGCTGGTGGCGATCGAGGCGGGGGAAAAGAACGTCAGCCTGACCACGCTGGACTTGATCGCCGAAGCCTTGGGGGTGGCATTCAGTACCTTGATCCAGGCGCCTGATCGGCGTGATCCGGGGCGCATCGAAGAGCTGGCCTGGGCGGGTGAGCATCCGCAGAGCCGGGCAGTGTTGCTTGGCACCAGCCCGGCGCGGCGTGAGGTGGAACTGTGGGAGTGGACCTTGGCGCCGGGTGAGTGCTATTCCAGCGAGGCCGATGCCGAAGGCTGGAGCGAGCAGATTTATGTGGCGGAAGGGCAGCTGACGTTGATCATCGAAGGGGTTGAGCATCGTCTGCTGGTGGGGCAGTTCCATGTGTTTCCCAGCAACTGCCGGTATGCATACCGCAATGATGGGGCCGTGGCGGTGCGGTTCGTGCGTAATGTGGTGATTTGAGCCTGTAGCTTTGGGGCTGACGCGTAGCCCCAAAGCTTTCGAGCCGATCAGCCTTCAAGCAACTCATCGGTCCTCACGACCTTGGCATAGGCAAATGCCAGCGCCGCCATCGCCGAATCATGAACCTGCGCCGCCGCTACCTGCCTGCCGTCGAACGCCAGCGGCAGGGTCGCACAGGCATCGTGTGCCACGGTCACCTCGTAACCCAGGTCGGCCGCAGCACGGGTGGCGGCATCGATGCACATATGGCTCATGCTGCCAACGATGGTCAGGGCCTTGACGCCATGCCGGTCCAGTGTGTGCTCAAGGTCGGTGCCGAGGAAGGCGTTGACCTTGTGCTTGAGCACCACCGGCTCGCCTGCTGCCGGTTCGACCTTGGAATGGATCGCCGAACCCGGCGAGCCCGGTGCAAAGAAGGGGGCGTCGGCGCTGTCGAACTCATGGCGCACATGCACCACCAGGTCGCCGCGTTGGCGCGCGGCTGCCAGCAACCGGGCAGCGTTGTCGGCCGCCTGGTCGGCGCCATCGAGGGTCCATTTGCCGCCCGGGAAATAGTCGTTCTGGATGTCGATGATGATCAGCGCCTGCTTGCTCATGCTGCCTCCTGTGGCAGTAGTCGTTGGTAGGCGTTAGTTATAGGCTGTGTGCACGAACCTGAGGATTGGCGCGAACGACACTATGCGGGCAAAAACTGACATCCCCGCCAGCCTGGACATCGGCCTGCTGCTGTACCCCGGCGTGCAGCGCGCGGCCGTATATGGCCTGGCCGACCTGTTCCTGGTGGCCAACCGGGTTGCAGCCGAACTGGGGGCTGTCGAACTGCCGCACATTCGCGTCAGCTTCTGGCAGGCCGATGAAGCAGGGCAGTTGCTGCCAGCCCCGGATAGCTCCGCGGCTGCTGCACCGGGCCTGGGTGTATTGATCATTCCGCCAAGCCTGGAGTCGGCCCCGCAAACCGAGCTGCTTGACCGTCACCGCGCGTCGCTGTGCCAGTTGCACGGGCGCGGTACGGTGCTGGCGTCGGTTTGCATCGGGGTGTTTTTCATTGCCGCCAGTGGGCTACTCGACGGGCGCCCGGCCTGCACCCACTGGAACTATGTGCATGCCCTGGCCCAGCGCTTCCCCAAGGTGCGGGTAGAGGCCCGGCAGCCGTTGCTGGACGACGGCGATATCGTGACCTCGGCAGGGTTGATGGCCTGGACTGACCTGGGCTTACGCCTGCTGGAGCGATTTCTTGGGGCGACGGTGGCGCGAGAGACCGCTCGCTACCTGGCCGTTGAGCCGACTACAGCGCCCTTGCCCGGGGCACTGTTCAGTCCGCGCCTGGACCACGGCGACGAGGCCGTGTTGAAGGTGCAACATTGGTTGCAGGGCAATGGCGGGCAGGAGGCTGACCTTGCGGCGATGGCTGCGTGCGCGGGGCTGGAAGCGCGCACCTTCCTGCGGCGCTTTCGTGCTGCCACCGGGCTGCGCCCCACCGAGTATTGCCAGCAGGTGAGGGTAGGGCGAGCCTGCCGTTTGCTGGAGTTCACCCGGCGCAACGTCGAACAGATTGCCTGGGGTGTCGGTTACCAGGACCCGGGTGCGTTTCGCAAGGTGTTTCAGCGCATTACCGGCCTGACCCCGAGTGACTACCGGCGGCGTTTTGCGGTATCAGGCCAGGGTGCGCATAAACCACTTGACCTTGACTTTACTTGAGGTTTTACCCTGCTCGGCATCGCGCTGCATGCGTCCGTTACCAGGAGACCGCCGATGTCGGCAATCCCTAATCCCCTTTGGTTCACCCAGATGATCGAATACGAAGTGCCCAGCATGTGCCAACAAGCATTGGCTCAGGCCTTGGTGGCGCGCAGTGAAGAGCTTGCTGCGCGCTGTGAAGGGCTGCAGGGTGTCAGTGTCCAGGCCAGTGACGATGGCAGCCGGGTGCTGCAATACCTGCAATGGCAGTCACGCCAGGCCTGGTCGGCGGCGGCCGTGTACTTCGTTGAGGAGCCCTTCCTTGAGCTGCTGGGGCAGCATCAGGCGCGCGGGGTGAACTTTGCAGCCTACCAGACGCTGCGCAGCCTGGTGCGCGGCGGCGACGGCGGCCTGCACTGCGAAGTGGGGGCGCTTCAGGCATGCCCGCGGGCATAGCGCGGGAAGCGGGCCTGTTGTAGGAAGTGTCCTATCGGCACAGGGCGTGGCGGGCAATGCATGCCGTGTCTTGGTCGTCGCGATTGCAGGGTTCTGGCGGCTGTTCCATTATCGGCACATTGGATCAACCGTGATGTTGCCGCAGGAGAGCGCATGAACGTCCAGACCACCCTTGAGCAAAGCGTGCCACAGCGCCTGGCACGCGTGCGCCAGGCCATGGCGGCAGAGGGCATCGATGCCTTGCTGGTACCTTCGGCCGACCCCCACCTTTCCGAATACCTGCCCGGTTACTGGCAGGGGCGTCAGTGGCTCTCGGGTTTCCACGGCTCGGTCGGCACACTGGTAGTTACCCCGGGGTTTGCTGGCTTGTGGGTCGATAGCCGCTACTGGGAGCAGGCGGAACATGAGTTGGCTGGCAGCGGCATTGAGCTGATGAAGCTTTTGCCGGGCAAACCCGGGGCACTGGAGTGGCTGGGTGAAAACGTCGAGCTCAACGGCAGTGTCGCGGTGGATGGTGCGGTCATGGCGTTGGCTTCGGCGCGCCAGTTGGTCGAGCGGTTGAACGTGCGTGGTGCGCGGTTGGTGACTGACAAGGACTTGCTGGGGCAGGTCTGGGATGGGCGCCCGGCGTTGCCCGGCAACCCGGTGTACCAGCACTTGCCACCTCATGCCACGGTGAGCCGGGCCGAAAAGCTCGCGCAGTTGCGCCAAGGCATGCAAGCCAAGGGCGCGGACTGGCATTTCATCGCTACCCTCGATGATATCGCCTGGCTGTTCAACCTGCGTGGCAGCGATGTTTCCTACAACCCGGTGTTCCTGGCCTTTGCCTTGATCAATCAGCAGCAGGCCATCCTGTTCGTTGGCCAGGACAAGATGGATGCGCATTTGCGCCAAGTGCTGGCAGTCGACGGCATCGAGGTGCGCGACTACAGCGAGGCTGGCAAGGCTTTAGGTGCCGTACCGGCCGGCAGCAGGTTGCTGGTGGACCCGGCACGGGTCACCTGTGGCCTGCTGGAAAACCGTTCGGCAGAGGTCGTGCTGATCGAGGGGATCAACCCCACCACCCTGAGCAAGTCATGCAAAGGTGATGAAGACCTTGTTCACATCCGTCAGGTCATGGAGCAGGACGGTGCTGCCTTGTGCGAATTCTTCGCCTGGTTCGAGGCCAGCCTGGGCAATGAGAAAATCACCGAGCTGACGATTGACGAGCAACTGAGCGCAGCGCGTGCCCGGCGCCCGGGTTTCGTGTCGCTGAGTTTCTCGACCATTGCTGCCTTCAATGGCAACGGTGCCATGCCGCATTACCGCGCTACCGAGCAGTCGCATGCAGTCATCGAGGGCGACGGGCTTTTGCTGATCGATTCGGGCGGTCAGTACCTGGGCGGCACCACCGACATCACACGCATGGTGCCGGTGGGCAACCCCAGCCACCAGCAGAAGCAGGATTGCACCCGGGTACTCAAGGGCATGATTGCCCTGTCGCGTGCGACCTTTCCGCGTGGGGTGTTGTCGCCGTTGCTCGACGCCATCGCTCGTGCACCGATCTGGGCAGACCAGGTGGATTACGGCCATGGTACCGGGCATGGGGTAGGCTACTTCATGAATGTGCATGAAGGGCCACAGGTCATTGCCTACCAGGCGGCACCTGCACCGCAGACGGCGATGCAGGCGCGCATGATCAGCTCGATCGAGCCAGGTACGTATCGCCCCGGGCAATGGGGCGTACGCATCGAGAACCTGGTAGTCAATCGCGAAGCCGGCAAGAGTGCATTTGGCGACTTCCTGAACTTCGAGACGTTGACATTGTGCCCGATCGACACCCGGTGCCTGCTAGCCGAACAGCTGTCAAAAGAAGAGGTGGAGTGGTTGAACCGCTATCACGCCACGGTGCGTGAGCGCCTGGCGCCGTTGCTCAAGGGTGATGCCTTGGCCTGGCTAGAAACGCGTACCGCGCCGCTGTAACGGCAAATGAAAAGGGCAGCTTGTGAGCTGCCCTTTGTTCTACTTGCAGATGACGATCATGCTGCGGCTGGTGTAACCCGCCGGGTTGATGCCGAACAAGTAGTCGCCGGCTTCTTCATCGCTGTCGCCCGAGCGTGCGATGACCCGGTAGCCGCGCGTGCTGCAAGAGCTCGCGGCTTTGCTGTAGCAGTTGTCCCACGAAGAGGAAAGGCCGGAGCAGTTGATATGCAGGCCCTTCTTGCCCCTCTTGACCTCAGTCTTGGCCGTGGCGGCACATCCAGCAATAGCCAAGATGGCCAGGATGAGAAAAATACGTTTCATTCCTGTCCTTAAATGCAGGGCCGATCAGCTGTCGTCTGGCCCTGTCGTTATCGCTTCGGTTCTTCCTGAAATTTCCCCAGCGTCCCTGTTCGGTCCAGTAGATAGCGTAAAGATGATGATTCTGTGACAGCTTAATCAGCGAGACGGGTCTCTACAATCTTTAATCCTGTCTCAAATGAAAATATTTCTCATATCAGTTTGCCGCGACGGCTGGGGTGGGCTCTTTGCGCATGGACAGCGTGGTGCCGACAGAGGCGGTAATGATTGCCAGAATCGCCAGCCATTGGGTAGCCGTCAGTACTTCGCCCAGGAAGAGCAGGCCGGACAACGCCCCGAACGCCGGTTCGATGCTCATCAGGGTGCCGAAGGTGCGAGCCGGAATGCGCGTGAGGGCAACCATCTCCAGGCTGTAGGGCAGTGCTGTGGACAGGATCGCCACGCCCAGCGCCATGGGGATGACAGCGGGCGTGAGCAGCGCACTGCCCGCGTGGACAATGCCGATGGGGGCGACGAACAGTGCAGCGACCACCACGCCGAGCGCGGCGCTCTGGATGCCGTGTTCGGCCCCGGCACGCTGCCCGAACAGAATGTACAGGGCCCAGCACACGCCAGCACCCAGCGCGTAAGCCGCACCGGCCGGGTCGAGTGCCTGGCCACTGTGCCCTGCAGGCAACAGCAGCAGCAGGCCGGCGATGGCCAGGGCAATCCACAGAAAGTCGATTGGCCGGCGTGAAGAGAAGATTGCCACGGCAAGCGGTCCGGTGAACTCCAGTGCAACGGCAATGCCGATGGGCACTGTTTGCAGCGCCATATAGAAGAGGAAGTTCATGCCACCCAGGGCCATGCCATAGATGACCACGTTACGCAGGGTGTTGGCGGTCATGCGTACCCGCCACGGGCGCAATATAAGCAGCATGATGATGCTGGCGAATATCAGGCGCAGGGCGGTGGTGCCTTGTGCGCCGATAATGGGGAACATGCTTTTGGCCAGGGAGGCACCCGATTGAATCGATGCCATGGCGATAAGCAGCAGCCCAATCGGGAAGAGGGTGGCGGCCAGGCTGCGGGGCTGGGTGTTCATTTCTGTGCGGCGATCCTTGGGCGGGGTGGCTGGTGAGCAATATAGTGCGCAATTGATGGGGCGCGTGGTAGCCCTGAAGCGCCTTCGGCATAAATATTTCAAAACATTGAAATTAAGGGTTGACCTCCTTGAAGGCGGCCCTATAATGCGCACCACTCCAACGCGGTAGCGAAGCAAAGCTAGCCACCCTGTTGAGTCAAGTGTTTGAAGCTAAACGAGTTTCTCGCAAAAAACTTCAAAATAAACGCTTGACAGCAAATGAGGAAAGCGTAGAATGCGCGCCTCGGTTGAGACGAAAAGCTCTTAACCAAACGCTCTTTAACAAATCGAATCAAGCAATTCGTGTGGGTGCTTGTGAGTACGGACTGATAGTCAAAAAGATTATCAGCATCACAAGTGGCCATGCGAGAAATCACATAGTCATTTGAGATTGCTGAGCCAAGTTTAGGGTTTCTTAAAAACCCAAGCAGTATTGAACTGAAGAGTTTGATCATGGCTCAGATTGAACGCTGGCGGCAGGCCTAACACATGCAAGTCGAGCGGATGACGGGAGCTTGCTCCTTGATTCAGCGGCGGACGGGTGAGTAATGCCTAGGAATCTGCCTGGTAGTGGGGGACAACGTTTCGAAAGGAACGCTAATACCGCATACGTCCTACGGGAGAAAGCAGGGGACCTTCGGGCCTTGCGCTATCAGATGAGCCTAGGTCGGATTAGCTAGTTGGTGGGGTAATGGCTCACCAAGGCGACGATCCGTAACTGGTCTGAGAGGATGATCAGTCACACTGGAACTGAGACACGGTCCAGACTCCTACGGGAGGCAGCAGTGGGGAATATTGGACAATGGGCGAAAGCCTGATCCAGCCATGCCGCGTGTGTGAAGAAGGTCTTCGGATTGTAAAGCACTTTAAGTTGGGAGGAAGGGCAGTAAGCTAATACCTTGCTGTTTTGACGTTACCGACAGAATAAGCACCGGCTAACTCTGTGCCAGCAGCCGCGGTAATACAGAGGGTGCAAGCGTTAATCGGAATTACTGGGCGTAAAGCGCGCGTAGGTGGTTTGTTAAGTTGGATGTGAAAGCCCCGGGCTCAACCTGGGAACTGCATCCAAAACTGGCAAGCTAGAGTACGGTAGAGGGTGGTGGAATTTCCTGTGTAGCGGTGAAATGCGTAGATATAGGAAGGAACACCAGTGGCGAAGGCGACCACCTGGACTGATACTGACACTGAGGTGCGAAAGCGTGGGGAGCAAACAGGATTAGATACCCTGGTAGTCCACGCCGTAAACGATGTCAACTAGCCGTTGGAATCCTTGAGATTTTAGTGGCGCAGCTAACGCATTAAGTTGACCGCCTGGGGAGTACGGCCGCAAGGTTAAAACTCAAATGAATTGACGGGGGCCCGCACAAGCGGTGGAGCATGTGGTTTAATTCGAAGCAACGCGAAGAACCTTACCAGGCCTTGACATGCAGAGAACTTTCCAGAGATGGATTGGTGCCTTCGGGAACTCTGACACAGGTGCTGCATGGCTGTCGTCAGCTCGTGTCGTGAGATGTTGGGTTAAGTCCCGTAACGAGCGCAACCCTTGTCCTTAGTTACCAGCACGTTATGGTGGGCACTCTAAGGAGACTGCCGGTGACAAACCGGAGGAAGGTGGGGATGACGTCAAGTCATCATGGCCCTTACGGCCTGGGCTACACACGTGCTACAATGGTCGGTACAGAGGGTTGCCAAGCCGCGAGGTGGAGCTAATCTCACAAAACCGATCGTAGTCCGGATCGCAGTCTGCAACTCGACTGCGTGAAGTCGGAATCGCTAGTAATCGCGAATCAGAATGTCGCGGTGAATACGTTCCCGGGCCTTGTACACACCGCCCGTCACACCATGGGAGTGGGTTGCACCAGAAGTAGCTAGTCTAACCTTCGGGAGGACGGTTACCACGGTGTGATTCATGACTGGGGTGAAGTCGTAACAAGGTAGCCGTAGGGGAACCTGCGGCTGGATCACCTCCTTAATCGACGACATCAGCCTGCTGATGAGCTCCCACACGAATTGCTTGATTCATTTGCTGATGAGAATTCAGAAATGAGCATTTCCTGCGAATGTTGATTTCTGACTTTTGTCAGGCCGTTCTTTAAAAATTCGGATATGTGATAGATATAGACTGATGACCAGTTTCACTGCTGGAAATCAGGCTAAGGTAAAATTTGTGAGTTCTGCTCTTAATTGAGCGAAATGCGAATTTTCGGCGAATGTCGTCTTCACAGTATAACCAGATTGCTTGGGGTTATATGGTCAAGTGAAGAAGCGCATACGGTGGATGCCTTGGCAGTCAGAGGCGATGAAAGACGTGGTAGCCTGCGATAAGCTTTGGGGAGTCGGCAAACAGACTGTGATCCAGAGATCTCTGAATGGGGGAACCCACTCAGCATAAGCTGAGTATCTTGTACTGAATACATAGGTGCAAGAGGCGAACCAGGGGAACTGAAACATCTAAGTACCCTGAGGAAAAGAAATCAACCGAGATTCCCTTAGTAGTGGCGAGCGAACGGGGACCAGCCCTTAAGTTGATTTGAGATTAGTGGAACGCTCTGGAAAGTGCGGCCATAGTGGGTGATAGCCCCGTACACGAAAATCTCTTGTCAATGAAATCGAGTAGGACGGAGCACGAGAAACTTTGTCTGAATATGGGGGGACCATCCTCCAAGGCTAAATACTACTGACTGACCGATAGTGAACCAGTACCGTGAGGGAAAGGCGAAAAGAACCCCGGAGAGGGGAGTGAAATAGAACCTGAAACCGTATGCGTACAAGCAGTGGGAGCCTACTTGTTAGGTGACTGCGTACCTTTTGTATAATGGGTCAGCGACTTATATTCAGTGGCGAGCTTAACCGAATAGGGGAGGCGTAGCGAAAGCGAGTCTTAATAGGGCGTTTAGTCGCTGGGTATAGACCCGAAACCGGGCGATCTATCCATGGGCAGGTTGAAGGTTAGGTAACACTGACTGGAGGACCGAACCGACTACCGTTGAAAAGTTAGCGGATGACCTGTGGATCGGAGTGAAAGGCTAATCAAGCTCGGAGATAGCTGGTTCTCCTCGAAAGCTATTTAGGTAGCGCCTCATGTATCACTGTAGGGGGTAGAGCACTGTTTCGGCTAGGGGGTCATCCCGACTTACCAAACCGATGCAAACTCCGAATACCTACAAGTGCCGAGCATGGGAGACACACGGCGGGTGCTAACGTCCGTCGTGAAAAGGGAAACAACCCAGACCGTCAGCTAAGGTCCCAAAGTCATGGTTAAGTGGGAAACGATGTGGGAAGGCTTAGACAGCTAGGAGGTTGGCTTAGAAGCAGCCACCCTTTAAAGAAAGCGTAATAGCTCACTAGTCGAGTCGGCCTGCGCGGAAGATGTAACGGGGCTCAAACCATGCACCGAAGCTACGGGTATCATCTTATGATGATGCGGTAGAGGAGCGTTCTGTAAGCCTGTGAAGGTGAGTTGAGAAGCTTGCTGGAGGTATCAGAAGTGCGAATGCTGACATGAGTAACGACAATGCGAGTGAAAAACTCGCACGCCGAAAGACCAAGGTTTCCTGCGCAACGTTAATCGACGCAGGGTTAGTCGGTCCCTAAGGCGAGGCTGAAAAGCGTAGTCGATGGAAAACAGGTTAATATTCCTGTACTTCCAGTTATTGCGATGGAGGGACGGAGAAGGTTAGGCCAGCCTGGCGTTGGTTGTCCAGGTTTAAGGTGGTAGGCTGAAATCTTAGGCAAATCCGGGATTTCAAGGCCGAGAGCTGATGACGAGTTGCCTTTAGGCGACGAAGTGGTTGATACCATGCTTCCAAGAAAAGCTCCTAAGCTTCAGATAACTGGGAACCGTACCCCAAACCGACACAGGTGGTTAGGTAGAGAATACCAAGGCGCTTGAGAGAACTCGGGTGAAGGAACTAGGCAAAATGGCACCGTAACTTCGGGAGAAGGTGCGCCGGCGAGGGTGAAGGACTTGCTCCGTAAGCCCATGCCGGTCGAAGATACCAGGCCGCTGCGACTGTTTATTAAAAACACAGCACTCTGCAAACACGAAAGTGGACGTATAGGGTGTGACGCCTGCCCGGTGCCGGAAGGTTAATTGATGGGGTTAGCGCAAGCGAAGCTCTTGATCGAAGCCCCGGTAAACGGCGGCCGTAACTATAACGGTCCTAAGGTAGCGAAATTCCTTGTCGGGTAAGTTCCGACCTGCACGAATGGCGTAACGATGGCGGCGCTGTCTCCACCCGAGACTCAGTGAAATTGAAATCGCTGTGAAGATGCAGTGTATCCGCGGCTAGACGGAAAGACCCCGTGAACCTTTACTATAGCTTTGCACTGGACTTTGAATTTGCTTGTGTAGGATAGGTGGGAGGCTTTGAAGTGGGGACGCCAGTTCTCATGGAGCCATCCTTGAAATACCACCCTGGCAACTTTGAGGTTCTAACTCAGGTCCGTTATCCGGATCGAGGACAGTGTATGGTGGGTAGTTTGACTGGGGCGGTCTCCTCCCAAAGAGTAACGGAGGAGTACGAAGGTGCGCTCAGACCGGTCGGAAATCGGTCGTAGAGTATAAAGGCAAAAGCGCGCTTGACTGCGAGACAAACACGTCGAGCAGGTACGAAAGTAGGTCTTAGTGATCCGGTGGTTCTGTATGGAAGGGCCATCGCTCAACGGATAAAAGGTACTCCGGGGATAACAGGCTGATACCGCCCAAGAGTTCATATCGACGGCGGTGTTTGGCACCTCGATGTCGGCTCATCACATCCTGGGGCTGAAGCCGGTCCCAAGGGTATGGCTGTTCGCCATTTAAAGTGGTACGCGAGCTGGGTTTAGAACGTCGTGAGACAGTTCGGTCCCTATCTGCCGTGGACGTTTGAGATTTGAGAGGGGCTGCTCCTAGTACGAGAGGACCGGAGTGGACGAACCTCTGGTGTTCCGGTTGTCACGCCAGTGGCATTGCCGGGTAGCTATGTTCGGAAGAGATAACCGCTGAAAGCATCTAAGCGGGAAACTTGCCTCAAGATGAGATCTCACTGGGATCTTGAATCCCCTAAAGGGCCGTCGAAGACTACGACGTTGATAGGTTGGGTGTGTAAGCGCTGTGAGGCGTTGAGCTAACCAATACTAATTGCCCGTGAGGCTTGACCATATAACACCCAAGCAATTTGCGCGTCAGAGCCAAATTGTGGTGGTGAAGATGATACGAACCGAAAGTTCGCAACCACAAATTCACATATCCGAATTCGCTAGAGCATCCATCTGGATCTTCTGGCAACAGAATTTCTTGACGACCATAGAGCATTGGAACCACCTGATCCCATCCCGAACTCAGCAGTGAAACGATGCATCGCCGATGGTAGTGTGGGGTTTCCCCATGTGAGAGTAGGTCATCGTCAAGATTCATTTCGCAAAACCCCTATCTGCACATGCAGGTAGGGGTTTTGTCTTTATGGCCCGAAAAATCCCCAGACTCACGCGAATCTCCCAGCCGCACGCGATCCCTGTAGGAGCGGCCTTGTGTCGCGATCGGGCGCGCAGCGGCCGCAATCCAGGCGCCGCGGTTTACCTGGAGATCGCGGGGGCAGGTTTTACGGCCGCTGCGCGCCCGATCGCGACACAAGGCCGCTCCTACAACGACCGCGCTGGCACCACAAGCAATCATGAAATGTGCGTCATCTATGCCTGACGAATCGCGGAGCAATGCTACGCTCGCGGAAATACTCAGCACGGATACCCACCATGGAAATGAACTGGCACCAGGCTTTGCAAGAGAGCCTGAGCTGGCTGGCAATCGCCTCGTTCATCACCCTAGTCTGCTTCGCGGCAGCCGCCACACTGGCCGTGCGCTGCACGCGATGGGGCAGTCAGTTCTGGCAGCTCGCCGGGCCCTATTTCAGTTTCAGGCGCAGTTGGCGGCCGCTGTTGGTGTTTGCGTTGCTGCTGGCGTTGACACTGTTCTCTGTACGGCTGAACGTGCTGTTCTCGTTCTGGTACAACGGCTTCTACAGTGCTTTGCAGGGCCTTGATCAAACCGCGTTCTGGTACTTGCTTGGCGTCTTTGCCGTACTGGCTACCATTCATGTGTTGCGCTCGCTGTTCACGTTCTATGTAACCCAGGCATTCAGCATTCATTGGCGGGTCTGGCTCACCGAGCGCCTGACCCACGACTGGATGAAAGGCGATGCCTACTACCGCGGCCAGTTCCTCGCCGAGCCGGTGGACAACCCCGACCAGCGTATCGAACTGGATGTCAACGCCTTCGTCACCAACTCGGTGAGCCTGGCGTTGGGCGCGGTCAGTGCGCTGGTTTCGCTGGTGGCTTTCACCGGTATTCTCTGGGGGCTGTCGGCACCGCTGACGGTGGCCGGGGTGGAGATCCCCCGGGCGATGGTGTTTGCCGTTTACCTGTATGTCATTGTCGCCACCTGGGTCGCCTTCCGCCTCGGGCGCCCATTGATCCGCCTGAATTTCCTCAACGAAAAACTCACTGCGAACTTCCGCTATGCGCTGATGCGCTTGCGTGAGAACGCCGAGAACATCGCCTTCTACCAAGGTGCTCAGGTCGAGCGGGGCACCTTGCTGGGCCGCTTTGCTGCCTTGATCGTGAATGCCTGGGCGTTGGTGTTCCGAAACCTCAAGTTCAGTGGTTTCAACCTGGGCGTCAGCCAGGTTGCCGTGGTGTTCCCGTTCATTCTGCAGGCGCCGCGTTTCTTCAGCGGAGCGATCAAGCTGGGCGACGTCATGCAAACGTCCCAGGCATTTGGCCAGGTGCAGGATTCGTTGTCGTTCTTCCGTGAGTCGTATGATGCGTTTGCCCAGTACCGGGCGACCCTCGACCGCCTGACCGGGTTTCTCGATGCCAATGAGCAGGCGAGCGCATTGCCACGTGTCCTGACCGAAGACCAGGCGCATGCGCTGCAGATTACTCGCCTGCAGGTGCTGCGTCCGGACGGGCACGCCCTTATTGCCGACCTGGACCTGAGCCTGCACGCGGGTCAGGCGCTCTTGATCAAGGGGCCATCGGGCAGTGGTAAAACCACGCTGCTGCGTGCCCTGGCGGGCCTTTGGCCGTATGCCGAAGGGGAGGTCAGGCGGCCAATGGGCCATCAGGCACTGTTCCTGTCGCAGCGCCCGTACCTGCCTCTGGGTGACTTGCGTACTGTCATTGCCTACCCGGCAGCCAGCAAGCCTGAGGATGAGGTGCGGATGCAGCAGGCGTTGCGCCAGGTCAACCTGGCTCACCTGGCCGAGCGCCTGGGCGTCAGTTGCGACTGGTCACACATTCTTTCGGTGGGTGAGCAGCAGCGTCTGGCATTCGCCCGGGTGCTGTTCAACCGGCCGCAGGTGGTGTTCCTCGACGAGTCCACCTCGGCGATGGATGAGGGCCTCGAACATGCCTTGTATGCGTTGTTGCGCTCGGAAATGCCGGGGGCACTGCTGGTCAGTGTCGGCCACCGCAGCACGCTGGCAGCGTTCCATACCCATCGGCTGGAAGTGGATGGGCATGGCGGTTGGTCATTGCTGGAGCAGGAGGCTGCGCTGGCCTAGTTTGCCTCCGGGTGCTGATCACCGTCCAACACGGCGATCAGCCGGGCGCTTTCCAGGCTCAGCGCAGCAGTATCAACCCCGCCAGAGTGGCGCCAGCGAACCCCGCGCCGACCAGAAAGGTTGCCTGAAATCCTGCGCCATCCCACAGCAATCCGGCTACCACGCTGGCGGCCAGCAGTGCCACGCCGCTCAGCAGGTTGAACAGGCCGAAGGCGGTACCACGCAGGTTGGCCGGGGCACTGTCGGCGATCATGGCCGCGAAGACACCTTGGCTGAAGCCCAGGTGCAGGCCCCAGGCCGCCACCCCCATGGCCAGCCCGCCCCAGCCCGGTAGCAGGGCCAACAGCAGGTCGGCAGCGATCAGCAAACCCAACCCGGCCATCAGCACGCCGCGGCGCCCCACCCGGTCCGACAGCACGCCGGCAGGGTAGGCCGACAGTGAGTAGGCCAGCGCCATCAAGACCAGCACCGCCGGCGCCCACAGCGGTGCCAGGCCCATGTCCTGGGCACGCAGCAGCAGGAACGCTTCGCTGAAGCGGGCGAGGGTGAACAACGTTGCCAGACCGATCAGGCGCCAATACGCCGACCCGAGGTGCACCATCTCGTGCAGTGCCAACGGTGTGCGTACCGGCCGTGCGGCAGGCCGCGTTTCAGGTTCCCGAACGAAGGCGATGAGAATGTACACCGCTACAAATGCCGGGATCACCGCTACCCAGAACACGGTTTGGAAATGGCTCGCGGTCAGCCACATCAGCACGATTGCCAACAACGGCCCGAGGAAGGCGCCCACGGTATCGAGCGCCTGGCGCAGGCCGAACGCCGCGCCCCGCAGCTCGGCGGGGGTGACATCGGCCACCAGCGCATCGCGCGGCGCCCCGCGAATGCCTTTACCGACCCGGTCCACGAAACGTGCTGCGGTCAGCCATTCCAGCCCGGAGGCAATGGGGAACACCGGCTTGGTCAGCGCAGCCAGGCCATAACCGAGCACCGTCAGCAGCTTGCGCTTGCCCAGCCGGTCGCTGAGGGCGCCGGAAAACACCTTTGTGATCGATGCGGTCGCTTCGGCAATGCCTTCGATAACGCCCACCGCGACTACCGACGTGCCGAGCACGGTAACCATGTACAGCGGCAGCAGCGCATGGATCATCTCCGAGGAGATATCCATGAACATCGACACGAAGCCCAGCGCCCAGACGCTGCGAGGGATCTTCGGCAGGCTTCTGGTGGTGTGTGCAGAGCGGCTGTCTTCATTGCTGCGCATCTGGGCTCCCGACAGAGTTGCTACGTTCGAAACTGTAGGAGCCTCCGTGCAGGATGCAAATCGGATGAGTGGGTAGCGGCAATGGCCAGTGTGCTCACCACCCAGGTCGCTGGGTGGTGGCGTGTAGCCTGAGCGCCGTGACACGCGCCGGTTGCCGAGGCCACTGCGCGGCTCGCCGCAGGCACGCTCGTTCAGGGGAGCCGTTACAGGCCCTGAAGCACTTCACGAAAAACGTCCGGGCGAGAAGCTGCAATGTGGAGTAGGGACCGAGCGGCACCTGATGGCGCGCGCCTACCTTGCTCCCATTCCTGAAGGGTGCGTACTGAAACGCCCAGCAACTCGGCAAACTTGAGCTGGGAGAGCCCCGTTCTGCTCCGCGCCTCGGCGGCCTTGGTCACCTCTATCTGATGTACTGCACCATAGCGGCCAGCTTTCACGTTGCGTATGGACTCCAGCAACTCCTCACCGATGTTACGGCTGGCATCGCGCAGCATCAGCTCTTTTTCAGTCAGGGGCATGGTTGAGCTCCTTGGTAATATCCCTACGTCTTTGACGTAGTTATTTTGCTATGTTCGGCTGAGCTCAAGAAGCGTGAGGATGTATCGACGGGTTTCTAATGAGCGCGTTGGCGCTGAAGTTTCCGGGGTCGCTACGAGGCCTTCCAGCAAGCCAGCGCCTACAAGGGCCGCGCAAGACTCCGTGCGTTGCGAACAGCAACTGCTCTATCCCGCGTTTCAGCAAAGTTCCGTTACAAACATGTAAACTTCGTAAATAAGATTTACTCGCATTTGCATCTCTCTATATTTACCTCCCCTGTTGGCCACCAAACTGTGTTTGTGGGGCCGGTGGGCGAGGGCCCCCGGTTTCCGACAGGGATGTGCCTTTTCGCTCATGAATCGCAGGAGATGTACCCATGCAGTGCAGAACTTCACCCAATAGCCTGGCCCTGGCGTTCGTCGCGCTGGCGTCGCCGGCCATGATGGCCACCGCGGCTGAAGCCGAGGAGCAGCGTGCGGGTGAGGTGCTGGAAGTGCCGGTCGCCGACAACGCGCTGGTGATCCAGGACACCCTGATCACCGCCGAGCGCGAGGCGCGCCAGGCCCTGGGCTCGTCGATCATCACTGCCGAAGACATCAAGCGCCACCCGCCGAGCAATGACCTGTCCGACATCATCCGCCGCGAGCCCGGCGTCAACCTGACCGGCAACAGCGCCAGTGGCGCGCGGGGCAACAACCGTCAGATCGACCTGCGCGGCATGGGCCCGGAGAACACCTTGATCCTCATCGACGGCAAACCGTCCAGCGCACGCAACGCCGTGCGTTATGGCTGGAACGGTGACCGCGATACCCGAGGTGAAACCAACTGGGTGCCGGCCGAAGCGGTCGAGCGCATCGAGATTCTGCGCGGCCCGGCTGCCGCACGTTACGGTTCCGGCGCCATGGGCGGGGTGGTCAACATCATCACCAAGCGCCCCACCGATGAACTCAAGGGCAGTGTCAGCCTGTATACCCAACTGCCGGAAGACAGCGCCGAAGGCGCCAGCCGCCGCGCCAACTTCAACCTGGGTGGCGGCCTTACCGACAACCTCGGGTTCCGCCTGTATGGCGGCTTGGCCAAGACCGACGCCGACGACCTCGACATCAACGCCAGCCACGCCAACAGCGCACTGGTTGCCGGACGCGAAGGTGTGCGCAACAAAGACATCAATGGCTTGCTGAGCTGGAAGCTCAACGACGAGCACCGCCTTGAAGCCAGCGCAGGCTACAGCCGTCAGGGCAACATCTACGCGGGCGACACCATGAACAGCAACGGCGGCAGCGATGTCGCGTTGATTTCCAGCCTGTATGGCCACGAAACCAACATCATGCAGCGCAGCACGTACGACCTGACCCACTTGGGCGACTTTACCTGGGGCACCAGCAAGACCACCCTGGCGTACGAGTACGTGCGTAACTGGCGCCTCAACGAGGGCCTGGCCGGTGGCCCGGAAGGGGCGATCAACGACAGCGGCGCGGCGATGTCGCGGCTGCGCAACACGCGCTTGAGCAGTGAGGTCAACTTGCCGTTCGCCATGGGCAGCACTGAACATGTGCTGACCTTGGGGGGTGAGTACCTGTACGAGTCGCTTAACGACCAGGGCTCGTTCCGCCCGCAAAGCTTCGACCCGAGCGGTTCGGGCAGTGATGCGATCAGCGGCTTCGATCGCAGCGATACGAAGATGACGGCCAGAAGCTATGCGTTGTTCGTCGAGGACAATATCGTCCTGGGTGATACGACCGTGACGCCCGGCCTGCGCTTTGACCATCACGAGATGTTTGGCGACAACTTCAGCCCAAGCCTGAACCTGTCGCACAAGCTGACCGAGGCACTGTCGGTCAAGGGCGGCATTGCTCGCGCCTACAAGGTACCGAACCTGTACCAGTCCAACCCCAATTACCTGCTCTACAGCCGTGGCCAGGGTTGCAGTGTGCAGCAGACCAACTCCGGCGGTTGCTACCTGCAAGGTAACGCCGATCTCAAGCCAGAGATCAGCGTCAACAAGGAAATCGGCCTGCTGTACGACCGTGGTACCTGGCGTACCAGCGCGACCTATTTCCGCAACGACTACAAGAACAAGATCATCGGCGGGACCGATGTGCTCTACGCCATTAACAGCGGTCGCCGCGTGACCCAGTGGGAGAACGCGGGCGAAGCGCGGGTGGAAGGTATCGAGGGCAACTTCTTCATCGAACTGACACCGACCCTGGACTGGAACACCAACCTGACCTGGATGCTCGACAACGACAACCGCGAAACCGGCGAGCCGCTGTCGGTGATCCCGGAGTACACCGTCAACACCACCCTCGACTGGCGCGCCACCGAGCAGCTGTCGCTCCAGGTCGCGGGCACCTACTTTGGCAAGCAGAAGTCACCGACCTACAACTACCGCACCCAGCAAGACTACGACAAGACCGCGCAGCAGGACGTAGAGGCGTATGGCCTGGTGGACGTGAGTGCCGGGTACAAGTTCAACGCCAACTACGACGTGCGGGTAGGCGTGAACAACGTGTTCGACAAGCAGATCCTGCGGGGCGGCAACGCCAGCAGCTCGGGGGCAAACACCTATAACCAGCCGGGCAGGGCGGTGTTTGCTGCGCTGAATATCAACTTCTGACAGCGGGGGCCGTTTTGCGGCCCGATCGCGACACAAGGCCGCTCCTACAGGCGATTCGCATTCCCTGTAGGAGCGGCCTTGTGTCGAGATCGGGCTGCAAAGCAGCCCCAGATGCCCTACCTGTCCATGCCACGGAGCCCCGATGATGAAAGCCCCCGCCTGGCTACAAATACTCTCCCGCAGCACCGCCGCACTGCTCGGCGGCTATGTCCTGAGCTACGCCGCCACTGCCTGCCTGGCCCGTATCCTGCCGCTGTCTGCCACCGACGCGATCATCGTCGCGACCCTGCCCGCGTTCATTTTCTACACCGCCACCATCCTCTGGGCCTTCGCCAGCCGTGATGCCTTGCGCGCCTGGGCGCCGCTGGCACTGGCCGTGCCCCTGGCCCTGGTCGGTTTCTGGCCGCAGATACTGGAGCGCCTGGCATGAAAAACACCTTCACCCAGTCGATGGCCTGGCTGCACACCTGGGCCGGCTTGATCTTCGGCTGGCTGCTGTTCGCCATCTTCGTTACTGGCACGCTGGCAGTGTTCGACAAGGAGCTCAACCACTGGATGCAGCCGGAAATTCCGGCCACTCAAGTGTCCCAGGCCGCCGCCGCCCAGCGTGCCATCGCCTACCTACAGGCCCATGAGCCGGCGGCCGGCAACTGGGGCATCAGCCTGCCGAACGAGCGCTCGCCAGGGCTGCGCGTGTCCACCGGCGAGCGGCGCCACGGCGGCGGCGTACAGCTCGACCCGCGCACCGGCGAAGCCATCGAGGTGCGTGACAGCGTCGGCGGCAACTTTTTCTTCCGCTTCCACTTCACCCTCGACCTGCCGCGCAACTGGGGCATCTTCGTGGTCGGCGCGCTGGCACTGGTGATGCTGGCCGCATTGGTGACGGGAATTGTCATCCACAAGAAGATCTTCAAGGAGTTCTTCACCTTCCGGCCGAACAAGGGCCAGCGCTCGTGGCTGGATTTCCACAACGCCAGCGCGGTGCTGTTGCTGCCGTTCCACCTGATGATCACCTATACCGGCCTGGTGATCTTCATGCTCATTTATATCCCTGCCGGGGTGGATGCACTCTTTGCCGGTGACACCCGCGCCTACTTCCAGGCACAGGGTAATGCCCGCGTGGAGCAGCCCCGTGGCTTGGCCCGGCAGCCGGCCACCCTGGTCGATGTGGCGCCGTTGCTGGCCCAGGCCGAGGCGCGGCTGGGGCCTGTTGGCGGCTTGAACATTCGCAACCCCAACACCGCAGCGGCGCGTATCGAAATCCGCCCCGAACTGGGCAACCGCATCGCCCTCGCCAAGGGGCAGGCCATGGTTTTCGACGGCGTCAGCGGGGCGTTACTCAGCGACGTGCCTGAATGGCGTGCGGCGCCGCTGACCCAACGGGTCATGGTCGGCCTGCACTTCGCCCAGTTCGGCGGCTACCCGATGCGCTGGCTGTACTTCATGTGCGGGTTGGTCAGTTGCCTGATGATCGCCAGCGGCCTGGTGCTGTTCTGCGTGAAGCGTGGGCGTAAATACGCCAGCGCCACCGCCGAAAAATCGGCACGGCGTTGGTACCGGGTGGCCGAAGTGTGCAACGTAGGCTTTATCAGCGGCCTGCTGTTGGCATGCGTGGGGCTGCTGTGGGCCAGCCGTTTGCTACCGGTGGATTTGATGCAGCGGGAAAGCTGGGAAGTGCGCGCGTTCTTCGGCGTATGGCTGCTGGCGCTGTTGCATGCCGGCGTCAGGCCGGCGCGGCGCGCCTGGGTCGAACAACTGCTGCTGGCGGCATTGCTGTGCATCGGTCTGGGTGCATTTGGCGGCCTCGAAGACACGATGCGCCTGGGCGTAGCGGGCTGTGCGCTGGTGCTGGGGGTGTTGCTTGGTCTGGTGGCCTGGCGGGTATGGCAAGCACAGCCTGCGCAACAGAAGACCAGGGTAGGCCGGCAGCAGGAGGCCAAGGCATGATGATGTGGATCATAGGTGGCGTGGTGTTCGCCTACGCCGGCATGCTTGGGCTGTGCCAAGGGCTGGAGCGGCATTACAAGCAAGTGTGGAGCCGGGCGTGCCCACGCGCGCTGCGTATCGGCCTGCGCAGTGCAGGTTGGTTGGCGTTGCTGGCCAGCCTGATGATGTGTGCCCAGGCCTGGGGCTGGGCCATGGGGCCGGTAGCCTGGTTCGGCGCGCTGTCGCTGGCGGGGTTGCTGCTGGTGATGCTGCTGCCGTACTGGCCGCGGATGGCGGTCGGGTTGGTGGCCGCGGTGCCAGTGTGGGGCCTGGTGTCACTGATAGCTTGACCGGGCCTCATCGCGGTAAAGGCTGCTACGACATAGTTGCAGCCAAAAGCTTCGCAGCGTGGTAAATCATGGGCCCCAGCCTGCTGCGAGAGCGCCCCGGTGAAAGCCGTCCGCCTGACCCTGATCTGCCATGCCCTGACCCAGGCCCAGAAGGTCGGGCGCCTGCACCGTACAGATGACGGCATCTTGCCGTTAACGCAACAACCCGACGCCACACTGTCCGGCATGCAGCTGCTGGCTGCGCCAGAGCGGCGAGCCTGCGAGACGGCTACCTGGTTGGCGGGGCAGGTGCAGGTCGAACCGGGCTTGGCCGATTGCGACCTGGGTCACTGGCAGGGGCTGGCGTTGAAGCAATTGCAGGCTGAGCAGCCTGAAGCATTGGCGCAATGGTTACAGGACCCGGCCAGTGCGCCGCACGGGGGGGAGTCGTTCGCTGCCCTGTGCCAGCGCCTGGCCGACTGGCTGGCAGCCTTCGACAGGCCGGGCGATTGGCTGGCGGTGACCCACCCCATGGTCATGCGCGCTGTGTTGGTCCAGGTGTTGGGGTGCCCGATGAAGGCCAGCCAGCGTATCGACGTACTCCCCCTGTCACGCCTGGATCTGGGCTTTACCGGGCAGTGGCGCCTGCGCCTGGAATGAGGCTCAGAACGCCAGCTTGTAGCCGATCAGCAGCAACATCGCCGCCAGGCACGGGCGCAGCACCCGGTCGGAGATGCGTCCGGTGAGGTGGCTGCCCAGGTAGATGCCAGGCAGCGAGCCCAGCAGCAGGTAGCCCAGCAGCGACCAGTCCATGTTGCCCATGCCCGCGTGGCCCAGGCCTGCTACCAGGGTAAGAGGTACGGCGTGGGCGATTTCGGTACCGACCAGGCGGCGGGTGACCAGGAACGGGTACAGCAGGAACAACGCCACGGTGCCCAAGGCGCCAGCACCGATGGAGGTGAGTGTGACCATTACCCCCAGCACAACGCCGGTGAGTACGGTGAGGATGTTCAGGCTGCGATCGCTGAGGTGGTAGTGGTCACCGGCATGACGGCTGGCAAAGGCCTGCAGGCGCGATTTGAACAGGATGGCCAGCGCGGTCAGGATCAGCACCACCGCCAGGCCTTGCTTGATGATGGCATTGAGCGCCGAGGTGTCGGTGTGCAGGGTGCTGAGGAACCACAGGGTCAGCGCAGCGGCGGGCACGCTGCCCAGGCTGAGCAGGCCGGTGATTTTCCAGTCGATGTTCTTCTGGCGCGCATGCACCCAGACGCCACTGGCCTTGGTGATGGCCGCATAGAGCAGGTCGGTACCGACGGCCGTAGCCGGGTTGATGCCAAACCACAACAGGATCGGGGTCATCAGCGAGCCGCCACCGACGCCGGTCATGCCGACGATGAAACCCACGACCAGGCCAGCAATGGTGAAACCAAAAGAACCTACATCCATACGCTACTCGACTGCCCAACTTTGCCCGTTATCGGATGCAGCCAGCATATAGATTTTTTTATAGCCAAATAGACTTGTTCGTTATTAGGTTATAACCGAGGCGGATTAGCGATCCGTCATCACCACCATCACATGCGCATCGCCGCCGTCCTCGCTTTCGGACAGGTAGATATGCCCCACCTGGCTGTCGAAATACGCCGTTTCCTGTGGCCCGATGCTCACCGCTTCGCCGGTTTCGAACTCGATGCGCACGCGCCCGCTCAGCACCAGGGCGAACTCTTGCCCGGGGTGGCGGATAAAGTCGTCGAACTGGCCGCGTTCACGGGCGATGATGCGGGCATAAGCCGGCGTCATGCGCCGCTCGGGGAAGTCGCCGGCGATCGGGTGGTAGTCATAGGTGCCGGTCGAGTAGCCCGCTGCCGCCGGCAATGAATCGACCACCACGGTCACGGGCACCGGGGCGTTGACCGTGGCACCGGAGCGGAACAACTGGGCAATATCGACATTCAGCGCCCGCGCAGCGGCGGCGAGCTTTTCATAACTGACCGACACCTGTGCCAGCTCCATCTTCGACAAGGTGGACAGTGGTACGCCACTGGCTTCGGACAATTGCTTGAGGGTCATCTGGCGCGCCTTGCGCACCTGGCGCAGGCGCTGGCCGACTACGGCGCGGTCAAGCAGGGGTAGGGCAGCGGGCATTCAGCGTTCTCGGCATACGGCGTTGGTCGGGCATCTTACCTTGGACACTTGCGCATTTCTAAATTCTCATATATTAGAATTCTCATAAATGATAATTTGCTTGGCAGGAGCGTGCATGACCCCGATCTACGACACCCTGATCATCGGTGCCGGCATTGCCGGTGCCTCGCTGGGCTATCGCCTGGCGGGCCAGCAGCGGGTACTGCTGCTCGAGCGCGAAGCACAGCCTGGTTACCATTCCACCGGGCGTTCGGCGGCCATGTTCATGGAGGCCTACGGCACTGCGCAGATCCAGGCGCTGACCCGCGCCAGCCGGGCCTTTTATGAAGCCCCGCCGGAAGGCTTCTGCGAGCACCCGCTGCTGGAGCCGCGCGGCTGCCTGTATGTGGCCAGCGTGGAGCAGCGCGAACTGCTTGAGCAGACCCACGCGCAGAACCTGGCCAATGGCACCGAGGTCAGCCTGCTGGACCGTGATGCCGCGTTGGCACTGGTACCCAGCCTGCGCAGCGAAACCCTGGCGGGCGCAGTGCTGGAGCCGGGCGCGATGGACCTTGATGTGCATGCCTTGCACCAAGGCTTCTTGCGCGGTTATCGCGCTGCCGGGGGTGAGCTGCGCTGCAACGCCGAGCTGATCCAGGCCGTGTACCTGGACAACCTGTGGCAGGTGGAATTGGCTGATGGCAGCCGTCTGCAGGCACGTCAGCTGGTCAATGCCGCGGGTGCCTGGGCGGACCGTGTGGCCGAGCAATGCGGTGTGGGGCGCATCGGCCTGCAACCGTGCCGGCGCAGTGCATTCACCTTTCCTGGCCCTGCCGACCAGGACTTCGCCCGCTGGCCGGCGGTGATTGGTGTCGACGAAAGCTTCTACTTCAAACCCGACGCCGGGCAATTGCTCGGTTCGCCTGCCAACGCCGACCCGGTAGAGCCGCAGGATGCTGCGCCGGAAGAGCTCGATGTGGCGTTGGGCATTTACAACATCGAAAGCATGACCACCTTGACGATCCGCCGCCCCAGTCACACCTGGGCCGGGCTGCGTTCGTTCGTTGCAGACGGCGACCTGGTGGTGGGTTTCGATGCACACGCCCCTGCGTTCTTCTGGCTGGCGGCGCAAGGTGGCTATGGCATCCAGTCGGCAGCGGGGGCCTCGCGCCTGGCCGCCGACCTGCTGCTTGGCCAACCCCTGTGCTCTAGCCTTGTCAGCCAGGGGGTGGCGCCCGAGCGCCTGTCCCCGGCGCGTTTCCAGCAACCTTGAAAGGAGCATCCCATGAGCAATGACATCCAGCGTTTCCCCAGCAGCCTGCCGTTCCCGTTTTCCCGTGCAGTGAAGGCCGGTGGTTTTCTGTTTCTCTCTGGCCAGGTGCCGATGAGCGCCAGCGGTGAAGTGGTGCGTGGTGACATCCAGGCCCAGACCCGCGCCGCCTGCGAGCGCATTGCCGAAAGCCTGGCGGCGTGCGGCGCACGTTTCGACCAGGTGGTAAAGGCCACGGTATGGCTGTCGGACATGAGCCACTTCGCCGGTTTCAACGAGGTGTACAAGGAATTCTTCGGTGCCGCGTTGCCGGTGCGCTCGACAGTGGCCTCGGCGTTGGCGCTGGGGGTGGATGTGGAGATTGAAGTGCAGGCGTTTGTCGGCGATCTGTAACTGAGCAGAGGCCGCTCCCGCAAAAGCGATGCGGTGGCAGCAGGACAACAACAATAAATCCAGAGGTTCACATGCAAGAGCAGCTGAAGATTGCCGGCGCATTTGTCGGCGTGATCGTGGGGGCGGGCTTCGCTTCGGGGCGGGAACTGTTGTTGTTCTTTGTCGATTTCGGTGTGTGGGGGTTGGTGGGGGCACTGGTAAGTGCCGCCCTGTTTACCTTCCTCGGCATGGCCTTGGCCGGGTTGGGCAACCGCGAGCAGGCCACCTCGCACAAGGACGTGATACAGGCCATCTGCGGTCGCCACCTGGGCCTGTTCGTCGACTGGCTGATCACCTTTTTCATGTTCGCCGTCACGGTGGTCATGCTGGCCGGTGGGGGCGCGTTGCTGGAGCAGCAGTTCGGCATTCCGGCACTGACCGGCAGCGTGCTGGTGACGCTGGTGGTGGTGGCGATTGTGTGCCTGGACGTGCGCAAGGTGATCCTGGCCATTGGTGCCATCACACCGCTGTTGATCCTGGTGGCTTCGGCGATTGCACTGTACGCCGTGTTTACCCGTGAACAGAGCTTCGCCGCGCTCGACCAGCTGGCCAGCCAGCAGCAGGCCGGTACCCGGCACTGGTTGTTGGGCGCGTTCCTGTATGTGTCGTACAACATCGTTGCCGGTGCGCCGATCCTGGCCATTCTGGGTGGCTCGGCCAAGGGCGAGAAAACCGCAGTGTGGGGTGGCCTGCTGGGTGGTGCGGCGTTGGGCGGCCTGATGCTGGTGATGAGTGCCGGGCTGTTGTCGCGCCTGGACAGCGTGGCCGACTTGCCCATGCCGATGCTGTCGATTGCCAACGAAGTGTCACCGCTGCTGGGGGTGGTGATGTGCCTGATCATCTTCGGCATGATCGTCAACACGGCAGTGGGTACGTTGTTTTCGTTCCTTTCGCGGCTGCTGCCGGCGGGTACGGCAACGTTCCGCTGGGGTTCGGTGATAACCGGGGTGGTGGCGTTTGGCTGCAGCCTGGTGGGGTTCATCAGCCTGGTGGGGGAGGTGTACCCGTTGTTTGGCTACCTGGGTTTCGTGCTGATGGCGGCGGTGTTGCTGGCCTGGGTACGGCGGGGCAGGGCCACGAAAGCGGCTGTGGCATAAAAAGGGGCGCATAGCGCCCCTCTTCGGGTCCATCAGATTCTGAAGCTGCCCACCAACTGCTTCAGGCGCCCGGCCTGCTGGGCCAGCTGGTCGCAATGACGCAGGGTTTCGTTCAGGTTTTCCACGCCCTGCTGGTTCAGGGCGTTGATCTGGGTGATGTCCAGGTTGAGGCTCTCGACCACGGCGGTCTGCTCTTCGGTCGCGGTCGCCACGGACTGGTTCATGCCATCGATTTCGCCGATGCGCTGGGTCACGCTGGCCAGGCGTTCACCGGCCTGGTTGGCCACCTGTACGGTCTGCTCGCTGGACACCTGGCTGGTGTTCATGGTGTGCACCGCTTCGCGCGAACCTACCTGCAGGCTGGTGATCATGCGGTGGATCTCTTCCGCCGACTCCTGGGTACGGTGTGCCAGGTTGCGCACTTCGTCGGCCACCACGGCAAAGCCACGGCCGGCTTCACCGGCACGGGCCGCCTCGATCGCGGCGTTCAGTGCCAGCAGGTTGGTCTGCTGCGAAATACCCTTGATCACGTCGAGAATCTTGCCGATTTCGTCGGTGCTGGCGTTGAGCGTTTCGATCTGCGCGCAAGACTCGCTGATGCGCTGTGACAAGGCGGTCATGGCACTGATCGCCTCTTCCACCACTTCACGGCCGCCGTGTGCCTGCTCGCTGGCGCCGCTGGCATGCTGCGAAGCATCGGCGGCGTTGCGGGCGATTTCCTGGGTGGCGGCGCCCAGCTCGTTGATGGCCGCTGCCACGCTGTTGGTGCGCATGCTCTGTTCTTCCGAGCCGGTGATCGACGCGTTGGATGCGCTGACCACTTTTTCCGACAGGTCGTGCACCAGGCGGGTGGCCGAGGACACTTCGCTGATCGAGGCGTGGATGCGCTCGACGAAGCGGTTGAACGAGGTGGCCAGTTCGCCGAACTCGTCCTTGTTCTGCACGGTCAGGCGGCGGGTAAGGTCGCCTTCACCCTCGGCGATGTCGCGCATGGCGCGGCCCATGGTGGTCAGCGGGCTCATCAGCACCGGGATCAGCAGGCCGAGCAGGCCGGCGATGGCGGCCACGGCAATCAGCATGGCGATGATCGCCGAGGTGCGGAACTGGCTGAGTGCGGCATAAGCCTTGTCCTTGTCGATCGACAGGCCGATGTACCACTGCGCCGACGGCAGGCCGGCTACCGGGGCGAAAGAAATGATGCGGTCCTGGCCGTTGAGGGTGACATCCTGCATGCCAGCGGCAATCCGCAGGTTGCTGCCGGGGTAGATGTCCTTGAGGTTCTTCATCACCTGGTCTTTGTCGGGGCTGACAATCACCTGGCCATTGGCGTCTGCCAGGAAGGCGTGGCCGATGCCGCCGAAGTCGACCGAGTTGATGATCTCGACCAGGGTGTCGAGGGTCACGTCACCGCCGACCACACCGATCAGCTCGCCGTTGCTTTTGCTCTTCACCGGGGTGGCGATGGTGACCATCAGGCCGCCGACCGCGCCTTGGTAGGGGGCAGTCAGCACGGTCTGCCCGGCGCTGGCGGCGGCGCCATACCAAGGGCGCTGGCGCGGGTCGTAACCGGCAGGCATCTGGGCGTCCGGGCGCTGGGTGAACGCACCGTTGGCCTGGCCCAGGTACGTGAACAGGAAATTACGCGTGTAGGACGGCTGCTCGATCAGCCCGGCCAGGGTCTCGCCGGCACCTAGCTGGCCGATGTCCTGGGCCAGGTTTTCCAGCACCAGGATGCGCCCGCTCATCCAGTTCTGCACGCTGCTGGCGGTCAGAGCGCCGGATTGCTGCACAGAGGCTTCGATGTTCTGGCGGATGGTGTTGCGTTGCAGGTAGTCGTTGTAGAGCGTGAACAGGGCAAATGCCAGGACCACGACACCGCAGGCGCTGAGCAGGATCTTGTGGCGAAATTTCAGGTTCATGTTTCGAGACCTTGAGCCAATGAGGGGAGGGCGCAGCGCGCTCATGACGCACTGCGGGGCCTGTCGACCGGGATATCGGCTAAAGGGGTAAAAGATTGAAGCACTTACAGAAATTTCTTACGGCCGTTTCGACAGACGGTACTCAACGGCTACTCAACTGCTGGATCAACAGCCGGGCGGCTTGCTGCAGCGGTTGTTGCTTGCGCCACAAGATGTGTATCGGCAACTGCAACTCGTTGCGTGTATTGCGAAAACCCAGGCGCACCAGGCGTCCGCTGGCGAGCAGTGGCGCAACCCGCGACAACGGCAGGTCGCCCCAGCCCAGGCCTGCTTCCACCATTTGCAACGCCAGGTCGAAGCTGTCGGTTGACCAGTGCGCTGCACCGATCAGCGGGCGCGGGTCGGCCATTGGCAGGTCGCGGCTGCGCACCAGAATCTGACGCACCTGGGTCAGGTCTTCGAGGTAATGGATGCGCCCCTCGCGCAAGGCCGGGTGGGCCGGCGACAGGGTGGCCACCAGCGACTCCATGCCGATGTGCTGGAAGCCTCGGCGGGCGTCGACCTGCAGGCCTGCAAAGGCCACGCAAAGGTCGGCGCGGCCACTGTCCAGCAGGTGCAGGGCTTCTTCCTGCGGGGCGCTGAGCAGGGCGATATCCAGCAGCGGGTGGCGTTCGCCAAGGTGTGCGATGGCCGCCAGCAGTGGCCGGTGGTCGATGTCTGGTACCACGGCCAGGGTCAGGCTGCTTTCCAACCCTTGGGACAGCTCCAGTGCGTGTACCTGCAGCAATCCCAATTGTTCGCCAATCAGCCTGGCGTGTGGTTCCAGGGCCAGGGCTTGGGCAGTTGGGCGAACCTCACGCGAACCACGTTCGAACAAGCTGTAGCCCAGTTCCGCTTCAAGGTTGCCGATAGCCATGCTCACGGCTGAAGGCACGCGCCTCAGGGCGCGCGCGGCGGCAGAAAACGAACCGCAGTCGAGCACGGCTAGAAAAAGCTGGATGTTGTCGCTGGAAAAGTTCATGGCAGCCTCCTGTCAGTAGATCTGACAGCTGCTGACTTTTGCTGTCAAGCAGGGTGAAGCATGATCGCGCCCCATCGCTTTTGTCATTGGAGGTAACCCCGAGTGCAGGGATTGAAACGCAAACTGGTCTACGTGACTTTTTATGAGCTGATCGGGTTGTGCATGTCGACCCTCGGGCTGGCTTACCTGTCGGACACCCAAGCGTCGCATACCGGGCCGCTGGCGGTGATGATCACCACCATCGCCATGCTCTGGAACCTGGTTTACAACACCTTGTTCGAATGGTGGGAGAGCCGCCAGGCCAAGCGTGGGCGCAGTGTGGCGCGGCGGGTGGCGCATGCCATCGGCTTTCAGCTGACGCTGGTGGTGTACCTGATTCCGCTGATTGCCTGGTGGCTCGACATGACACTGGTGGAGGCGTTGCTGGTGGACATGGCGTTCATCGTGCTGGTGCCTTGCTACACCTTTGCCTACAACTGGGCGTTCGACCGGATCTTTGGGTTGCCAAGTTCTGCGTTGGCTACAGCCTGATGTAGCCTGGGCCGGCCTCTTCGCGGGCAAGCCCGCGCCTACGGCGGCAGGCGAATGATCAAAGGTGCTTGCTGCTGCTTCACTTGTTGTTCTACCGGTTGCTCGACGGGCCGCGGCACACTGGCCAGCAAGCTGTCCTCAACCTGCCCCGACAAGTAATACACCCCCGCCATGGCCCCGCTCTGGCGGTTTTCCATCAACTCTTGCCATTCCTGGTTCAGCGCCACGTTGAGGATCACCCGCAACTGTTCGACCATCTGCGGGTGATCGCGGTCATGGGTCATCATGCCGTAGCCGGCCGCCGCAATCGAAATCATCGCCCCCGCCACCTTGCCCACCGCCGACGCCACGGCACTGGCGATGCCGCGCGGGGCCAGGGTAGCGCCGAGCTTTTCGCTGGCCTGGGTGGCCACCGAGTTCAGCCCGACATCGGTTCGCCCGGGGCCTTTGCTGGCCTGTTCATGCAAGTGCTGGCGCATGGCTTGCCAGGCCGGTTGCTGGTCCAGCGACTTGGCCCGAAGCAGTTGATACAGGCTGGCATTACGCGCATCCGGCGGCCCTAGGTGGATGGCGGGGATGCGGTTGAGGCGCTGGCTGACCTGCTCGGGGGGCGCGTTGTAGCGGCTGATGATGGCGGGTAGCTGCTGGCCGAGCAGTTGCAGGTACAGCTCGCAGGCGCGGTCGCGGATGCCCTCGGGGTTGATCTGCTCGGCCACCGGCTCGATCACCCGCTCGTGGTATTGCTCCTGCAGGTACAGGGCCAGGCGCTTTTGCGCAGGTTCACGGCCTTCGCCGCTGTCGAGCTTGTACCAGGCCACTTTGAGGGTGAGCCACTGCTGGGTCCAGTAACCGGTGAACCATGGGATGAAGTCGCTTTCGGTGCGCTGTTGTACCTGTTCCTTCCATACCCGCATGGAGCGCCGGGCATAGTCGTTGGCCGAGCCGGCGGCGCCGACCGAAGCGTCGATCAGTTCCTGGTCGATGCGTTGCCAGGCGGCGGGCGTGAGCACCGCAGGCGCAGGCGGGGCAGGTGGGCGCTTGCCCGCGCAGCCGGTCAGGGCCAACAGCAGGCACAGCAACAGAAGGATTCGAGCACTCACGCAACCGCCTCCCTGATAGAGGCTGGGGTGGTTCTCGCAGTATAGGGTGGCGTGCGAAGTACTGCCGTGCACCTTATCGCTTGGGCGACGCAGTCCCTGTAGGAGCGGCCTTGTGTCGCGATGGGCCGCGCAGCGGACCCAGGATTTCAGCTCCGCAACAGGCATTGCCGGGGCCGCTTTGCGGCCCATCGCGACACAAGGCCGCTCCTACAGGGACCGCGTCAGCATGAACGATCAATTCAGGTCGAGCTTTTCTTCCAGGCGGTCCAAGTGCTTGTGCATCAAACTCAACGCCGCCTCGGCATCGCCTTGCTCCACGGCATCGATGATGGCCGCGTGCTCTTCCCATGCACAGTGGTCGCAGCACGGTGATTCGTAGCGGGCGATGATCAGTGAGGTCATCGGCACCAGCCCATTGAGGAACCGTGCCAGCGGCGCATTGGCCGCCACCTGCGCCAGTTTCAGGTGAAACTCACCGCCCAGGCGGATCGCCGCGCAGCGCTCGCCGCTTTCGTGGTGCAGACGTTCGCGTTCTACCAGTTGCCGCAGCTGGCGCACCTGCGCCGGCCGGGCGCGCTGGGTGGCCAGGGTAATCAGCGTGGTTTCGGCCAGGCGCCGGGCACTGAGCACCTGACGTGCCTGATCCGGGTCGGGCGCGGCCAGGTGCGCGGTGTGGCTGGGGCGCTGCACCACCACCTGCTGGTCGGACAGGCGCCCAAGCACACGACGAATCACGGTGCGACTGACACCAAAGGCATGGCCCAGCGCCTGCTCGGGCAGCAGCGCGCCCGGAGGCAAGCGCTGTTCGAGAATGGCGTCGAACAGCCGGGGGTAGATCTGCTCGGCCGACAGGCGGGTTTCGCCGGCCGCAAGCAGGGCGGGCAGGTGAGGGGCGGCGTTCATGGTCGCTCTCCTGGGGTCATGGATGCGGGTGTTCGTCCGGGATGTTCAGCGAAATGCCCATGCGCTGGCCTTCGGCGAGGATGTGCTGGCGCATCTGGGCACTGGCCTGGGCGCTGTTGCGTTCACGTATGGCACGGACCACTGCTTCGTTCTCCTTCAGCCGCGCCGCCAGGTGCTCGGGCGAGTTGCGCAGCATGTCGGCGCTCTGTTTCAGGGCATTGCCGGTCTGCTGCACCACGCTCTGGAAGATCGGGTTGGTGGTGAGCGCGAACAGCGCTTCATGGAAGGCGATGTAGGCCTTCACGCCGGCTTCGCTGTCATCGGCCTCCAGCGCTTCGCGCATGTCCATCAGGGTCAGGCGTAACTGGCCGATGTCCTGGCTGTTGGCCGATTGCGCCACCAGGCCAACGATGAAGGGCTCGAGGGTGTAACGCAGTTCCAGTACGTCGGCCAGGCTGGCCGCAGCGCTGGTGTCGATGCCGGGTTCCTGGGGGGGGGCATCGGCGTCCAGTACCAGTACGCCCTTGCCCGGCAACGAGCGGACCAGGCCCAGGGTCTCCAGCACGGTCACCGCTTCGCGCAGGCTAGGGCGGCTGATGCCCAGTTGTTCGGCCAGCTCGCGCTGGCCCGGCAGCATGTCGCCGGTGCGCCATTGGCCCCGGGCCAAGGCCTGGCGCAGTTTTTCCACCACTGAGTTGACGACGGTCGATGAGCTGATCACGGTTCGCTCCTGCAAGGGCCGGCGTGATCGCCGGCCGCTCTGGTTCAGAATTCCTGTTGATGGTGCGTGTTGGGCTGTTTGCGCGGCGTGGGGGCAAAGCCGGGCTTGCCGTCGAGCACGTTCTGCGCGCGCTCCAGGTCAATGTCCTTTTCCCAGCGTGCGATGGCCACGGTGGCCACGCAGTTGCCAATCAGGTTGGTCAATGCCCGGCCGATGCCCATGAACCAGTCCACTGCCAGCACCAGCACCAGGCCAACCACCGGAATCGCGGGTACGGCGGTCAAGGTGGCGGCCAGGATGACCAGCGCCGAGCCTGGGATGCCGTGAGCGCCCTTGGAAGTCACCAGCGACACCAGCAGGATGGTCAGCAGGTCGGTCATTTCCAGCGGCGTGCCGGTGGCGTTGGCAATGAACACGATGGCCAGGGTCAGGTAGATGGAGAAACCATCGAGGTTGAACGAATAGCCGGTGGGGATCACCAGGCCGACGGTGGAGCTGCCAATGCCCAGGTGCTCCAGCTTGCGCATGATCTGCGGCAGCACTGCGTCGGAAGAGGCGGTGCCCAGCACGATGGTCAGCTCTTCACGCAGGTACTTGATCAGCGGCAACAGCTTCAGGCCCGACAGGCGCATGACCGTCCCCAGCACGATCAGCACGAAGCCGGCACAGGTCAGGTAGAACAGTGCGACCAGCCCGCCCAGGTGCTGCAGCGATTCCAGGCCGTATTTGCTGGTGGTGAAGGCGATGGCGCCGAACACGCCGATGGGCGCCAGGCGTACGATCATGCCCATGATGCGGAAGATCACATGGCTCAGCTCGTTGATCAGCCGCGAAATGCCGGCGGCCGAGTCACCCACCAGGTTCAGCGCGCTGCCGAACAGCACCGAGAACAGCAGCACCTGAAGAATGTTGTTGTCGGCGAAGGCACCGATCACCGAGGTGGGGATCAGGTCCATGAAGAACGCCGTGGCGCCGTGGATGTGCTGGCCGCGCTCTGCCAGGCCGTTGGCATCGGCGGTGGACAGCTGGTCCAGGTGAATGTTGGCACCGCTACCAATGCCACTGCTGAAGGCGAACACCAGGCCGATCACCAGCGCCAAGGTGGTCAGCACTTCAAAGTAGATCACTGACTTCAGGCCGATGCGTCCGACCTTTTTCAGGTCGCCCGCGCCCGAGATGCCGCTGACCACCACGCAGAACACGATCAGGCCGATGAGCATCTTGATCAGCTTGATGAAGCCGTCGCCGAGGGGTTTGAGTTGCAGGGAAAGGTCGGGGAAGCTGAGGCCGCAGGCGATGCCGAGGGCAAGGCCGAGCACGACTTGCAGGAAGATCGAACGCGAGCACCATTTGAGCATGGGATTATCTCTGATCGGTGTCCTTGCTTCGGTAGCCGCACGGGGCGAAAGAGCGCAGGACTTAATTATTGTGGTCTTACCGGTTTGTTCAGCGCGAGGCCATAAAAGCGCGAAAAATCCGACTTTGCAAGGGTTTTCGGCCTTACCGGTCTGACCAGTTATGGGGCAATCTGACCTGCCAGGCTCTAGTTCGGTGCGTACCGTGAGGTGGGTGGACGCGAATTTGTTCAGGGCTTGGCCAGTGCCTGCTCCACTGCTGCAATCAGCTTGCCAAGATCCTTGGGCGGTGCGTTGTGAATGACGCCGAACAGGTAGGCGCGCTGCTCCTCTTCGTCGTCCGGCTCGGCGAAGAAGTCCTTGGGTTTGACGCCCAGCACCTGAGCAAACTCCATGAGTGCATCGATGCTTGGGGTATAGGTGCTGGTTTCGAAGCGGCTGATGGTCTTGGGATCGAAGCCGGTCCGTTCGGCCAGTTGTGCCTGGGTCAGGCCCGCCAGCTTGCGGTAGCGGCGCAGGGCAGTACCCAAAGCTGATCTCGTCATCACTTAATTCCCATTTAGAATCAAGAACTTAACGATATCTATCGGCATGGCGCAACGCCATGATCGATCACCTTTGTTTTATTTATGTGATGAATTTCGTAGAATTCACGGCTTGACCGGTCAGTCATCGTCAACTTCCCTGTGTGGTTCGGCCTCGTGCCCCAACGGCGGGAAGCGCATGTGCCATTTGGAGCGGATCGCTACGGATCGGTTCCGGTGGCTGTCGATGAGCTGCGTACCGGCACGTCAGTGAATGGAGTCTCATCGTGCGCCTCAACTTGCCGGTTACCCCGGTCGAGCAACGTTTTCCCCCTGATCAGCGGCTGATTTCTGCTACCGATACCGCCAGCCTGATCACCTACTGCAACCCCGAATTCGCCGCTATCAGCGGCTACAGCGAGGCCGAACTGATCGGCAGCCCGCACAACCTGGTGCGCCACCCGGACATGCCGCCGGCGGTGTACGCGTTGATGTGGCGCTACCTGAAAGCTGGCAAGAGCTGGATGGGCATCGTCAAGAACCGCTGCCGTAACGGCGACTACTACTGGGTCAACGCTTACGTCACGCCTATCCTCGAAGGCGGGCGTGTGGTCGGCTACGAGTCGGTGCGGGTGTGCCCCACGCGTGAGCAGGTGGCCCGTGCCGAAGCCCTGTATGCGCGGCTGCGCAACGGCCAGGCGGCCTTGTCGGTGCCGCGTCGGCTGAGCTTGCTGGCGCAGGCGCTGGCCTTGCCACTGGCGGGCGGGCTGCTGGCACTGGGCGCCAACCAGCTGTGGCCTGGCCTGGTGGGGCAGGGGCTGACCCTGGGGCTGTTCCTGGCCTACGGCCTGTGGGCACGCGATGCCCTTGGCCGGCAGTTGCAGCAGGTTGTGCAAGGCGCCGACGGAGCCTTCGCCGACCCGGTTGCAGCCTTGACCTACAGCGACTTGCCGGGTGCCGCCGGGCAACTGCAACTGATGCTGATCAGCGAAGAGGCCCGCCTGAAAACTGCATTGACGCGGTTAAGCGACCTGGCCGGGCAAATGGCCGTGGCCGCCCACGATGCCGGGCAGCTGTCGCGTGGCACCGAGGCCGCGCTGCTGGAGCAACGCGCCGAAACCGACCTGAGCGCCACGGCAATGAACCAGATGGCCGCCTCCATCGGTGAAGTGGCCAACCATGTCCAGTTGACCGCCGCCGAGGCACACACTGCGCACCTGCTGGCCGAGCAGGGCAGCCAGGTGGCAGATGCCAGCGGTGCAGCCATTCGTACCTTGGCCAGCACCGTGACGCAGATCAACCAGGCGGTCAGCCAGCTGGCCGGTCAGACCGGTGCCATCGCGGAGGCTGCCGGAATGATCCGCGGCATTGCCGAGCAAACCAACTTGCTGGCCCTCAACGCTGCCATCGAGGCCGCGCGTGCGGGCGAGCAAGGGCGCGGCTTTGCCGTGGTCGCCGATGAGGTGCGGGCGCTGGCCGACAAGACCCGCCAGTCGACCCTGCACATCCAGGCCATCATCGATGCGCTGCGCAGTGGCGCCGAAGAAGCCGTGGCGATCGCCAGCCAGGGCATCGAAGGTGCCGAGCTGGGCGTTGCCCAGGTGCAGGAAGCGCGACAGGCGCTGCATGGCATTCGTGATGCGGTGCAGCGCATCAGCGACATGAGCCAGCAGATGGCGACCGCTTCGCAGCAGCAGTCGGCAGTGGCCGAAGACGTTTCGCGGCAGATCAACGGCGTAGCCGGTATTGCCCAGCACAGCGCCCACAGCGCCAACGCCGCCGCCTCGCGTGGCGCCGAACTGGAACAGGTGTGCGCCGGATTGCGCGCCCTGGTGGAGCGCTTCAACCGCTAAGGCAGGATGCTTTATGGATGATATCTATCGCGCGGCCGTGGACGCGGCCGCGATCTTTTCGGAAACCGACCTGCGTGGGAACATCACCTACGTCAACCAGCAGTTCTGCAGCATCTCGGGCTACAGCCGCGAGGAGCTGCTGGGTGCCAACCACCGCATCCTCAACTCCGGCCTGCACGAGCCGGCGTTCTTCGTTGGCATGTGGCGGGCCCTGGCCGCCGGGCGGGTGTGGAAGGGCGAGATCTGCAACCGGTCCAAGGACGGTTCGCTGTACTGGGTCGACAGCACCATGGTGCCCTTGGTCGACCCGCTGACCGGCCTGGTGCGCAAGTACGTGTCGATCCGCTTTGACGTCACCGAGAAGCGCCAACTGCTGCACACCTTGCAATGGCGGGTGGGGCACGATGTGCTCACTGGCCTGCCCAATCGTGCCTACTTGTCCGACCTGTTGAACCAGGCCCTGGCCTACTCGCGGCGTGAAGACATCCCGCTGGCGGTGTGCATGCTCGACTTGGATGGCTTCAAGGCGGTCAACGACGGTTACGGGCATGCGGTGGGCGACCTGCTGCTGGTGGAAGTGGCCCAGCGCCTGAAGCGCATCCTGCGCGGGGGTGATGCCGTCGCCCGGTTGTCGGGCGACGAGTTCGTGCTGATCCTGCGCGACGTCGATGATGAGCGCAAGCTGCATGCAGCCCTGCGGCGGGTATTGCGGGCATTGGCGGCCCCCTGTGTGGTTCGGGGGCACACGCTGTCGCTCAGCGCCAGTATCGGCGTGACCCTGTACCCGCAGGATGACGAAGATGCCGATACCCTGGTGCGCCATGCCGACCAGGCCATGTATGTGGCCAAGCAGCGCGGGCGCAACCGGTATCACGTGTTTGACGTGTCGCAGGAGCAGGAGCTCAAGGCCACTCACCAGACAGTGGCGAGGGTGCGACGGGCCCTTAACAACCGAGAGCTTTGCCTTTACTACCAGCCCAAGGTCAACCTGCGCAGCGGCCAGGTGCTGGGCTTCGAGGGCTTGCTACGCTGGCAGCGGCCAGGCCGTGGCGTGGTGCCGCCCGGCGATTTCCTGCCTTGGGTAGAGCAGACCGACCTGATCGTTGAAATCGGCGAGTGGGTGCTCGACCAGGCCTTGACCCAGTTGCAGGCCTGGCAGCAGCAGGGGCAGCCCTGGTCGCTGAGTGTGAACATCGCCGCGCGGCATTTGCAGCGCAGTGACTTTGCCGAGCGCCTGCAGCAGCTGCTGGCAGCGTACCCGGCGGTGGACCCGGCCAGGCTGGACCTGGAAATCGTCGAGTCCGTGGCCATCGACAACCTGCAGCACGTCAGCCGTTGCCTGGACGCCTGTCGCGCACTGGGCGTGCGCTTCTCGCTGGACGATTTCGGCACCGGCTATTCGTCGTTGAGTTACCTGAAACGCTTGCCGACCCAGACGATCAAGATCGATCAGTCGTTCGTGCGTGACATCCTCCATGATCAGGACGACCTGGCGCTGACAGCGGCGGTGATCGGCCTGGCCCGGGCCTTTGGCCGGGAGGTGATCGCCGAGGGGCTGGAGAGCGTCGAGCACGGCCGGGTGCTGATGGGGCTGGGCTGCGAGCTGGCGCAGGGGTACTGCATTGCCCGGCCGATGCCGGCCAGTGAAGTGCAAGCCTGGGCACAGGCTTACCGGCAACCGGTGCAGTGGCGTAACCCTTGAGCGGCCGTGCAGGTCAATAGATTCATCGCTCACGCAGCCGCTTGTAGAGGGTGGTCCGGCTGATCCCCAGGCCGCGCGCCACCGCTGACAGGTTGCCATTGGCTTGTTCAACCAGCGTCTGCAGGTCTACCGCTTCGGTCGCCACCAGCACAGGCACTTGCAACTCGGCCAGAAACCCTGCAGGCAGGTGCTCGACGCCGACGGGCCCGCTGCCCGCCAAGGCCAGTGCCACCTGCAGCACGCTGACCAGTTCGCGCACATTGCCAGGCCAGGGGTGGTGATCGAGCAACTCGATAATGGCCGGGGGCAGCCGCGCCGGTTGCCCAGGCTCGCGGTAGCGAGCATGCACCTGATCGATCAGCTGCCGCCGGTCTGCACGCTCTCGCAGCGGCGGCAGCACCACCGTCAGCCCTGCAATGCGGTAGTACAAATCCTGACGAAAGCGCCCGGCACGCACCTCTTCGGCCAGGTCGCGGTTGCTTGCCGACACCACGCGGATATCCACCGCTACCGGTTCGCCGCTGCCCAGCGGCTGGATGCTGCGCGATTGCAACACGCGCAGCAGGCGGGCCTGGGTAGGCAGCGGCATGTCGCCGATCTCATCGAGAAACAGGATGCCGTGGTCGGCCTTGCGGATCAGCCCCGGGTTGCCTTTGTGGTGGGCGCCGGTGAACGCGCCTCTGTCGTAGCCGAACAGCTCCGACTCCACCAGTTCGGCCGGGATTGCCGCGCAGTTGACGGCGACCAAGGGCCTGTCGGCGCGGCTGCTGGCACGGTGCAGGGTTTCCACGAACACTTCCTTGCCCACACCGGTTTCACCCTGCACCAACACTGGAATGTCCTTTTCCAGCAGCAGGCCGGCCTGCACTCGCGCTTTTTCCAGGCGCGGCTCGCCATTGCCAGGTTCAGGACGGCGGGGCGTTTCGCGTGGCGGTTGCCACTGACAATGAAAGCGGTTGCGCCCGGTGGCCTGGAGGGCGAAGGGCTGTTGCCGGGGATGGCTGAGCAACTGCTGCAAGGGCAACTGGAACAGCTGCTCGATGTTCTGCTGCAACGGGTTACCGCCGAGCAGGCTGTCGGCCCGGTGGTTGGCGGCCAGCACCTGCCCATGCTCATCGAACACCAGCAGGCCGGCCCAAGGGCTGTCGAGGTTATCGGAGGCGCTGTTGAAGATCAGTTGTGCGTGCTGGTCGGCATGTTCGGCGAGGATCAGGCGGTTTTCCAGGCTCTGGCCCATCATGCGTACCAGGCCCAGTGTCTGGCTGGTCGGCAGATAGCCGTCGCTGGCCACGTCGAACACCCCGACCAGTTGCCGTGCGGCGTCGAACAGGGGGGCGGCGGCGCTGGACATGTAGCGGTTCTGGCGCAGGAAGTGCTCGTCCTGGCCGACGTGAATGGCCTGGGCACAAATCAGCGCGGTGCCCAAGGCATTGGTGCCAACCCCGCGCTCGTGCCAGTGGGCGCCGGCGCTGAAACCATGCTGCTGGCGCGGCTCGATGAAACGCCGCGAACCCCAGCTGTCGAGCAGGCAGCCGCTGGCATCGGCCAGCATCACCAGGTAGCTGGCGTTGCCCAGCAGGTGTGCATATTGCGGTAGCACTTCCTCGCGGGTCAGGCGCAGCAGGGCCTGGCGTTTTTCCAGCAGTTCGCTGAGTTCGGCGCGGGTCAGGCAGTCGAAGTCCGGTGCGTGCTGCGGTTGCAAACCGTGATCGCGGCAGCGGGCCCAGGATGCCTGGATGAGCTGGGCGTGGGTCGAAGCGGATGCGGCCATGGGCCTGTCCTGTGTGGTTGTTGTTATGGGCGGACCGCTGTTCAGTGTTGTTCACGGGTGTTCATTGTCAAACCGGCAGGTGTTCAGTTGTTCAGTGATTGTGTTCACTTGTGAACCCCCCGATTTGCGCGGTCTGCCGCCCAGGCCCCGAGCCAGAGCATCGGGGAGCAACTGGCACGGAACTGGCTGTGCCCGGCAGACAACAACGACAAGAAGGCCATGCCATGTCCCTGGTACTGGAGCAGGTCAGCCGCAGCGTCGACAACCAGCCGTGGATCGTCGATGCCTCGCTGCGTTTCGAACCTGGTTCGTTCAACGTGCTGCTGGGCCGCACCCTGGCTGGCAAGACCAGCCTCATGCGCCTGATGGCCGGGCTCGATCGCCCGGACCGGGGCCGGGTGCTGATGGATGGCCAGGACGTGACGGGTGTGCCGGTGCGCCAGCGCAACGTATCGATGGTGTACCAGCAGTTCATCAATTACCCGACCTTGAGCGTGTACGAAAACATCGCCTCGCCGCTGCGCCAGGCGCGCATGGCCGAGGCGGACATCCGCAGGCGTGTGCAGGAAACCGCCGAGATGTTGCGCATCGAAACCTACCTGCAGCGCCTGCCGCTGGAGCTGTCCGGCGGCCAGCAGCAACGCACGGCGATGGCCCGGGCGTTGGTCAAGGATGCCTCGCTGATCCTCTTTGACGAGCCGTTGGTCAACCTCGACTACAAGTTGCGCGAAGGCCTGCGCCAGGAGCTTCGCGAGCTGTTCGCGGCGCGCCACTGCATTGCGGTATACGCCACCACCGAGCCCAACGAGGCGCTGGCGCTGGGTGGCACCACCACCCTTGTGCATGAGGGCCGCATCGTGCAAAGCGGCCCCACCGCCGACGTGTATCAGCGCCCGGGCAGTGTGCTGGCGGCCGAGCTGTTTTCCGAGCCGCCGATCAACCTGGTGCCTGGCCGTATCAGTGGCAACGAGGTGAGCCTGGCCCAGGCCGTGCATTTTGCCCGCAATGCCGACTTGCAGGCGCTTGCCGAAGGCGACTACCGCTTTGGCGTGCGCCCTAGCCATATCACCCTGGTGCCGGCCCATGACGATGACCTGGAACTGGCGGTGCTGGTGGAGCTGGCCGAGATCAGCGGTTCCGAAACCTTCCTGCATGTGCGCAACGAGCATTGGCGCATGATCCTGCACCTGCCCGGGGTGCACGAATACCAGGTGGACACGCCGATCCGCGTGTTCATCCCCACCCACAAGCTGTTCGTCTTCGACAGCGCCGGGGCGTTGGTGCAGGCCCCGGGGCTGCGCCAGGCAAGGAGAGGGTGATGGCCGAAATCCGCTTGCGCCAACTGGCGCACAGTTACAGTCGCCAGCCCGCCAGCGAGGCGGACTATGCCCTGCACGCGCTGGAGCATGTATGGGAGCAGGGCGGCGCTTACGCGTTGCTTGGGCCGTCGGGCTGCGGCAAGTCGACCTTGCTCAATATCATTTCCGGGCTGCTGACGCCGTCCCATGGCGAGGTGCTGTTCGACGGCAAACCGGTCAACCAGCTGTCGCCGCAAGCGCGCAACATTGCCCAGGTGTTCCAGTTCCCGGTGGTGTACGACACCATGACGGTGTTCGACAACCTGGCCTTCCCCTTGCGCAACCAGGGGCTGGATGAAGCCCGGGTGCGTGCCCGGGTGGACGAAATTGCCGAGGTGCTCGACCTCTCTGCCGTGTTGCGCAAGAAGGCGCGCAACCTCAGCGCCGACGAAAAGCAGAAAGTCTCCATGGGCCGCGGCCTGGTGCGCGATGACGTGTCGGCGATCCTGTTCGACGAGCCGCTGACGGTGATCGACCCGCACCTGAAGTGGAAGCTGCGGCGCAAGCTGAAGCAAATTCACGAGCAGTTCAACATCACCATGATCTACGTCACCCACGACCAGCTGGAGGCATCGACCTTCGCTGACAAGATCGCAGTGATGCACGGTGGCCGCATCGTTCAGTTCGGCACCCCGCGTGAGCTGTTCGAGCGGCCCCGGCATACCTTTGTCGGCTACTTCATCGGCAGCCCGGGCATGAACCTGATCGAGGTGCGCGCCGAAGCCGACGGGGTGGCGTTTGGTGATGTCCACCTGGCGCTGCCCGATGGCCTGCGCGAACGGCTGGCGGCAACGGCAGGCGGGCGCTTGCAAGTGGGCATCCGGCCAGAATTCCTACAGCTGTGGGACACCCCGTTCGATGGCGCCATCCCCGCACGCGTGCTGGATATCGAAGACCTGGGCACCTACCGCATCGTCACCGTCGAAGCAGGCGGTGTCGCGCTGAAGGCGCGCCTGGGCGAGGACCGCCTGCTGCCTGTGGATCAGGCCTGGGTCAGCTTTCCGGCGCAGTGGCTGATGCTGTACGTCGACGATGTGCTGCTGGAGGCCGGGCCATGAACAAAGTGCCGAACAACAAGGCCTGGTGGCTGGTGCTGCCGGTGTTCCTGCTGGTGGCGTTCAGCGCGGTGGTGCCGATGATGACCGTGGTCAACTACTCGGTGCAGGATATTTTCGACCAGTCCAACCGCTACTTCGTCGGTGCCGACTGGTACCGCCAGGTGCTGCGCGACCCGGCGTTGCATGACGCGCTGCTGCGCCAGTTCATCTATTCCGCCTGCGTGCTGCTGATCGAGATCCCGCTGGGCATCGGCATTGCCCTGACTATGCCGACCAAGGGGCGCATGGCGTCGGTGTGCCTGATCGTCATGGCCATTCCGCTGCTGATCCCGTGGAACGTGGTGGGCACCATCTGGCAGATCTTCGGCCGTGCCGACATCGGCCTGCTTGGCGCTACCCTGGCCAAGCTCGGGGTCAGCTACAACTACGCCGGCGACCCGTTCGACGCCTGGCTTACGGTGCTGGTGATGGACGTATGGCACTGGACGTCACTGGTGGCACTGCTGTGCTATTCGGGCCTGCGCGCCATCCCCGACGTGTACTACCAGGCCGCGCGTATCGACCGTGCTTCGGGCTGGGCGGTGTTCCGCCATATCCAGCTGCCCAAGCTGAAAAACGTGCTGCTCATCGCGGTGATGCTGCGCTTCATGGACAGCTTCATGATCTACACCGAGCCGTTCGTGCTGACCGGTGGCGGGCCGGGTAACGCCACCACTTTCCTCAGCCAGACCCTCACGCGCATGGCCGTGGGGCAGTTCGACCTGGGCCCGGCGGCGGCGTTCTCGCTGGTGTACTTCCTGATCATCCTGCTGGTGTCGTGGCTGTTCTACACAGCCATGACCCATGCCGACAAGGACTAGCCCATGAGTACGCGCAAAACGCTGGCCCTGCTGCTGTATTTCTTCTTCCTGCTGGTGCCGATCTACTGGTTGCTGAACATGTCGTTCAAGAGCAACACCGAGATCCTTGGCGGCCTGACCCTGTGGCCGCAGGCATTCACCCTCGACAACTACCGGGTGATCTTCACCGATGCCAGCTGGTACAGCGGTTACATCAACTCGCTGTACTACGTGTGCCTGAACACGCTGATTTCGTTGCTGGTGGCGCTGCCGGCGGCCTATGCCTTCTCGCGCTACCGCTTCCTCGGCGACCGGCACCTGTTCTTCTGGCTGCTGACCAACCGCATGGCACCCCCGGCGGTGTTCCTGCTGCCGTTCTTCCAGTTGTACTCGTCGATCGGCCTGTTCGACACCCATATTGCCGTGGCCCTGGCCCATTGCCTGTTCAACGTGCCGCTGGCGGTGTGGATCCTGGAGGGCTTCATGTCGGGCGTGCCAAAGGAAATCGACGAAACGGCCTACATCGACGGCTACAGCTTCCCGCGCTTCTTCATGAAGATCTTCATTCCGCTGATTGGCTCCGGTATCGGCGTGACGGCGTTTTTCTGCTTCATGTTTTCCTGGGTCGAGCTGCTGCTGGCGCGCACCCTGACCTCGGTGAATGCCAAGCCGATTGCTGCCGTGATGACCCGCACCGTGTCGGCCTCGGGTATCGACTGGGGGGGGCTGGCGGCGGCGGGGGTACTGACCATTTTGCCGGGCATGCTGGTGATCTGGTTCGTGCGCAACCATGTGGCCAAGGGCTTTGCCCTGGGCCGGGTGTGAGGAGGGCAACGCATGGAGTGGATGGCCTGGACCTTGCCGACGGCGCTGTTCTTTGCCGCCGTTGGCGTGCTGCTGCTGGGCATGACCCTGCTTGAGCTGCGCCGTCCTTGCGTGGAGCGGCGCGGCTTCTTGCCGCTGGTCACCAGCCGGGGTGACCGCTTGTTCATCGGCCTGCTGGCCAGCGCCTACCTGCATTTGCTGGTGGTTGGCGTCAGCGAGTGGCCGTTGTGGGTGGCCTCGCTGCTGTCGCTGGCGTGGCTGGTGGTGGTGCTGCGCTGGGGCTGAGCGAGCGGCCCTGTGGAATAACCGAAACGGGAGATCACAATGTTCGATAACAAGCACAAGACGCGACATTTGACCCTGGCCGCGTTGCTGGTGCTGACCAGCGTGCATGGCACAGCCTGGGCCGACCAATACGAGGATGCAGCGAAGAAATGGCTTGGTAGCGAGTTCAAGCCTTCGACGCTTACCCCGGAACAGCAGATGGCCGAGATGAAGTGGTTCATCAAGGCCGCAGAGCCGTTCCGTGGCATGAAGATCAACGTGGTGTCGGAAACCATCACCACCCATGAATACGAGTCCAAGGTGCTGGCCAAGGCCTTCAGCGAAATCACCGGCATCCAGCTGACCCACGACCTGCTCCAGGAAGGCGACGTGGTGGAGAAACTGCAGACACAGATGCAGTCGGACAAGAACATCTACGACGGCTGGGTCAACGACTCCGACCTGATCGGTACGCACTTTCGCTACGGCAAGGTGGAATCGATCACCGACCTGATGGCCAACGAAGGCAAGGACTACACCTCGCCGACCCTCGACCTGAAGGACTTTATCGGCATTTCCTTCACCACCGCCCCGGACGGCAAGGTCTACCAGTTGCCTGACCAGCAGTTCGCCAACCTGTACTGGTTCCGCGCCGACTGGTTCGAGCGCCCTGACCTGAAAGCCAAATTCAAGGAAAAGTACGGCTACGAGCTGGGTGTGCCGGTTAACTGGTCGGCCTATGAAGACATTGCCAGGTTCTTTACCGAAGACGTCAAGGAAATCGACGGCAAGCGCGTCTATGGCCATATGGACTACGGCAAGAAAGACCCGTCGCTGGGCTGGCGCTTCACGGATGCCTGGTTCTCCATGGCCGGCGGTGGCGACAAAGGGTTGCCCAACGGCCTGCCGGTGGATGAATGGGGCATTCGCGTGGAGGACTGCCACCCGGTGGGCTCCAGTGTCACCCGTGGCGGCGACACCAACGGCCCGGCCGCTGTATATGCCACCCAGAAGTACGTGGACTGGATGCGTGCCTATGCGCCCAAGGAAGCGCAGGGCATGACCTTCTCCGAGGCGGGGCCGGTGCCGGCGCAAGGCAACATCGCCCAGCAGATCTTCTGGTACACCGCGTTTACCGCCGACATGACCAAGCCCGGATTGCCGGTGGTGAATGCCGATGGCACGCCGAAGTGGCGCATGGCGCCCTCGCCGAAGGGGCCTTATTGGGAGGAGGGGATGAAGCTGGGCTATCAGGACACGGGTTCGTGGACGTTCTTCAAGTCCACCCCCGAGAAGCAACGCCTGGCAGCGTGGCTGTATGCCCAGTTCGTCACCTCCAAGACCGTCTCGCTGAAAAAGACCATCGTCGGCCTGACGCCGATTCGAGAGTCGGACATCAACTCCCAAGCGATGACCGACCTGGCGCCCAAGCTGGGTGGGCTGGTGGAGTTCTACCGCAGCCCGGCGCGGGTGCAGTGGACACCCACCGGCACCAACGTACCGGATTATCCACGGTTGGCGCAGTTGTGGTGGAGCCATATCGCCGAGGTGGCCAGTGGAGAAAAGACCCCGCAGGAAGCGCTGGATGGCCTGGCGCGGGACCAGGACCGCATGATGGAACGCTTGCAGCGGTCCAATGCCCAGGCCACCTGTGCGCCCAAGCTGAACCCGGAGAAGGATGCCCAGTACTGGTTCGACCAGCCGGGTGCTCCGAAACCGAAGCTGGCCAACGAGAAGCCCAAAGGCGAGACGGTCAGCTACAACGAACTGTTGAAGTCCTGGGAGGCGGCCAGGAAGTGATCGGCTGAGCACCACGTTGGCTTCTTCGCGGGTTTACCCGCGAAGAGGCCGGAAAAGCCAACACATAAGCCACAGGCAAAAAAAACGGCACCTGTCAGAGGTGCCGTTTTCATTTCACGCCGACTTACTTGTGCAGTTCTTCCGCCGCATACAGCGTGTTCTCCAGCAGGCAGGCACGGGTCATCGGCCCGACGCCACCCGGCACCGGCGTGATCCAGCCAGCGCGCGGCAGGGCAGTCTCGTAGACCACGTCGCCGACCAGCTTGCCGTCTTCCTGGCGGTTGATGCCCACGTCGATGACGATAGCGCCTTCCTTGACCCACTCACCCTTGACCAGGCCCGGCTTGCCGGCAGCCACGACCACCAGGTCGGCGCGCCCGACATGGCCAGCCAGGTCTTTGGTGAAGCGGTGGCAGACGGTGACGGTGCAGCCGGCCAGCAGCAGTTCCATGGCCATCGGGCGACCCACGATGTTGGAAGCACCAACGATCACCGCATCCATGCCATACAGGTCCTGGCCGGTGCTTTCCAGCAGGGCCATGATGCCTTTCGGCGTGCACGGGCGCAGCAGCGGGATGCGCTGGGCCAGGCGGCCGATGTTATACGGGTGGAAACCGTCCACATCCTTGTCCGGGCGAATGCGCTCGAGCAGCAGCGAGGCGTCCAGGTGCGCTGGCAGCGGCAACTGCAGCAGGATGCCGTCGACAGCCGGGTCGTCATTGAGGCGGTCGATCAGCTCGGTCAGGGCCTGCTGCGAGGTTTCGCTGGGTAGGTCGAACGCCTGCGAAATGAAGCCGACCTCTTCGCAGTCCTTGCGCTTGTGCGAGACATAGACTTGGGAGGCGGGGTCGGTGCCGACCAGGATCACTGCCAGGCCCGGCGTACGCAGGCCTTGCTGGCGACGCTCCACGACACGTTGAGCGATCTGCTTGCGCAGGTTGGCGGCGATCGCCTTGCCATCGATTAGGTGTGCAGTCATAGACGCGTGATTAACCATCGAGAAGGAAACAATAAAGAGCGCGCATTCTCGCACGACACGGCCCACGGGCAAAGGCGGGTGGTCGGGCAAATCCCCTAAGCCCTTAAATAATTTAAATTTTTTTTAAAAAGGTGTTGACGAGTTACAGGGTCGACTATAAGATTCGCCGCACTTGTCGGGCACAGCCTAGCACTGGTTGGCTAAGTCGGGCAGAATGAGTGGTTTAGCAGTTATCTGTTAAGGTCTCGTTCGGTTAGGCTTCAAGCTTAAGCGCCCGTAGCTCAGCTGGATAGAGCATCCGCCTTCTAAGCGGATGGTCGCAGGTTCGAGTCCTGCCGGGTGCGCCATTAGGCAGCTTTGGCACGCAAGTAGGCGGTAATGCAATATGGTGGGCGTAGCTCAGTTGGTAGAGCGCTGGATTGTGATTCCAGTTGTCGTGGGTTCGATTCCCATCGTCCACCCCATATTCTTCAAGGGCGCCTCGATAGCATCTGGCGCCTTTGTTTTAAGCGTTACGCGGACGTGGTGAAATTGGTAGACACACTGGATTTAGGTTCCAGCGGCGCAAGCTGTAAGAGTTCGAGTCTCTTCGTCCGCACCATGCTTCTGTAAGGTTGTACCGCAACATCGCAAGACTGCAATATGGTGGGCGTAGCTCAGTTGGTAGAGCGCTGGATTGTGATTCCAGTTGTCGTGGGTTCGATTCCCATCGTCCACCCCATATTCTTGAAAAGGCGCCTTGATCGTGAGATCGGGCGCCTTTGCTTTTTTCCTGTGCTGCCTCTCTGAGGCTTCGCTGTTGTCGACAATCAGTCGCCAATGCTGTCGGCCCCTTCATGTAAATGCCATTTTGTTGACGGCAGTTATCCGTTTTTTTCCAAATGATTGCCAGTGCCCCGTGGTCAGGCGGGGTGCGGACGCTCGGCAGTGGCTGGTCGGATTCTTGCTAGGAGTCTGTGGTTATGCCGCCTGGTGATTGTTTTCAGGCGCTGCTTACCTCATGGATAAAGGAACGAGCATGAAAGTCTGCAATACGCATCGAGTGAACCTGTACCAGGTATTGGCTGCAGTGTTCAATGCGCTGGAGAAACGGCCGGTTATTGCCGAGGTTGGGGTGCTGCGCGGTGAAAATGCCCTGAAGCTGCATGCAGCCCTGTCGCCGGCGCGCATGGTACTGGCCGACAGTTGGAGCAAGGATGCGAACAAGGCCTACAGCCCATTCGACCAGTTGCCGCCATGGGTTTCTCCGGTGGATGCCTATGAGTACTACTATGGCGGTTCGCTGCACGATGACGAGACGTGGGAGCGGCTTTACCAGGAGTGCCTTGCCAAGTTCGTCAGCATGCCGGAAGTTTCCGTGATACGCGCCGACAGCATCGGGGCGATCGAGAAAATCCGCGAGCAGACCGGCATTGAGCAGTTCGATCTGGTCTATGTGGATGCCAATCACCAGTATGAGTACGTTCTGCGCGACATGATGTACTACCAGGAGTTGCTGGGGCCTGATGGCATCATGATGCTCAATGACTGTTGTCACAGTCATCATGGCACCCGACAGAATCTGGGCGTGCTTGAAGCGTTGGGTAGCTTCATGAAGCGCTCGGACTTCATTCCTGTCGCCATGACCAATACCGATTGGTCTGATGTCATTCTCGTGCGGCGTGACTCTGTGCTGGTAAAGCTCTTCGATATGGCGCTGACCAATTCCGATGTGCCTTACGTTGAGGTGCCTCATCAACTGGTGACCGCGGCGCGAGTGGTTTATGGCGCCCAGCGTGCGAATATCAGCTTCGTCTGAGTGCCTGGGCCGTTTCGGTCCCGTTGATCGCCCGCTAGCCAAATCGCTTCCCGGCACTTGCAATCTTCTGGTGACACCCCAATAAAAGCTGTTAGATTTCAGCCGGTTGAAACACCGGCCTGTTTGACAGGCAGAGGAACAGCCCGATGATTGCAAAAGAAGCCCGTCAGGCCCTGGCACTGCAGCGCTTTGCCGAAGCCAACCCGCAGCTGCTCGAAGAGATCCGCGAGCTGGATGCGCGCGAGCAGGCCCAGCAGATCGAGTGGGCGTTCGAAGATGCCGCCGACGAGCAGGGCATTCAGCCCTGGGAGCTGGCGCTGCAACTGATCGCCGAAACCCCGGAGCAGCTGCAGGCCATGCGCCTGGAAACGCACCGTGAGGTGGCCGAGGCGCTGGGGATGGAATGGGACGAGTACTGTCAGTTCAACGAAATCGACCCTGAATAAAGGAAGCGAAATCGTTGTTGGCAGTTGTTTGACAAGGTATTTCGGCTGTAGGGCGCCCCGGGTGTCGTGCGGCCCTTATTGAAACAGGCCTGGCGGTGCGCCGTGCGGGCCTTGAAAGTTAATCGACCGGCGTGGTTTCCCGTCGTCCCGAGTGGGGTGACTTCTGCTGCGCGACTCACTAGAATGCTTGCCCTTGATTCTGGAGTCGGGCTAACGCCGGCTAACGTCTGTGCAACGAGGAATATCCATGCAAGTTTCTGTTGAAAACACTTCCGCTCTCGAGCGCCGCATGACCATCGCCGTTCCGGCCGAGCGCGTCGAGAACGAAGTCAACAAGCGTCTGCAACAGACTGCCAAGCGCGCCAAGGTTGCCGGCTTCCGCCCAGGCAAGGTGCCAATGAGCGTGATCCGTCAGCGCTTCGAGGCCGATGCTCGCCAAGAGGCTTTCGGTGACCTGGTCCAGGCTTCCTTCTACGAAGCCATCGTCGAGCAGAAGCTGAACCCGGCTGGCGCTCCGGCTGTAGAGCCCAAGTCCTTCGAAAAAGGCAAGGACCTGGAATTCGTCGCCATCTTCGAAGTGTTCCCTGAGTTCACCGTTGCCGGCCTGGAGTCGATCAACGTCGAGCGCCTGAGCGCCGAAGTGGCTGACGCCGACCTGGACAACATGCTGGAAGTGCTGCGCAAGCAGAACACCCGCTTCGAAGCCGTCGAGCGCGCCGCGCAGAACGACGACCAGGTCAACATCGACTTCGTTGGCAAGGTTGACGGTGAAGTATTCGCCGGTGGTTCGGCCAAGGGCACCCAGCTGGTACTGGGCTCCGGCCGCATGATCCCAGGCTTCGAAGACGGCCTGGTTGGCGCCAAGGCTGGCGAAGAGCGCGTTGTCAACGTGACCTTCCCAGAGGACTACCAGAACCTGGACCTGGCTGGCAAAGCCGCCGAGTTCACCATCACCGTCAACAGCGTTGCCGCCCCTGTGCTGCCAGAGCTGAACGAAGAATTCTTCGCCCAGTTCGGCATCAAGGAATCGACCCTGGAAGGCTTCCGCACCGAAGTTCGCAAGAACATGGAGCGTGAACTGCGTCAGGCGATCAAGACCAAGGTCAAGAACCAGGTCATGGACGGTCTGCTGGCCGCCAACCCGATCGAAGTGCCAAAAGCCCTGCTGGAAAACGAAGTCAACCGTCTGCGCGTGCAGGCTGTTCAGCAGTTCGGTGGCAACATCAAGCCAGAGCAACTGCCAGCCGAGCTGTTCGAAGAGCAAGCCAAGCGCCGCGTTGTGCTGGGCCTGATCGTTGCTGAAGTGGTCAAGCAGTTCGAACTGAAGCCGGACGATGCCAAGGTTCGCGAAATGATCGAAGAAATGGCTTCGGCTTACCAAGAGCCTGAGCAGGTCATCGCCTGGTACTACAAAAACGACCAGCAACTGAACGAAGTGCGTTCGGTTGTGCTGGAAGAGCAAGTTGTAGATACTGTTCTGCAGAAAGCGACTGTGACCGACAAGTCGGTCTCGTACGAAGATGCCGTTAAACCAGCCCAGGCTCCTGCCGAAGCTGAGTAATACGGTTCTCTCGTAGGAAGCCCCCACAAGCCAGCCTTCGAGCTGGCTTGTGCGTTATCAAGCCATGACTATTTGGGAGTGAGCGCAGGACATGTCCCGCAATTCTTATATTCAGCAGAGCTCTGACATCCAGGCCGCAGGCGGCTTGGTCCCGATGGTTATCGAGCAGTCCGCCCGTGGCGAACGCGCCTATGACATCTACTCGCGCCTGTTGAAGGAGCGAGTGATCTTCCTGGTAGGTCCTGTAGAAGACTACATGGCCAACCTGGTAGTGGCGCAGATGCTGTTCCTCGAAGCGGAAAACCCGGACAAGGATATCCATCTTTACATCAACTCCCCAGGTGGCTCGGTGACTGCTGGCATGTCGATCTACGACACCATGCAGTTCATCAAACCGGATGTCTCGACCATCTGCATCGGCCAGGCCTGCAGCATGGGTGCCTTCCTGTTGACCGCTGGTGCCAAGGGCAAGCGTCACTGCCTGCCTAACTCGCGGGTGATGATTCACCAGCCGCTGGGCGGCTTCCAGGGCCAGGCTACCGACATCCAGATCCACGCCCAGGAAATCCTCAGCATCAAGGCGCGTCTCAACGAGCTGCTGGCCTACCACAGCGGCCAGGACCTCGAGACCATTCAGCGTGATACTGAGCGTGACAACTTCATGAGCGCCTCGCGCGCGGCCGAGTACGGCCTGATCGACTCGGTCTACGACAAGCGGCAACTGGCCTCCTGAACCGGGGTGCCAGAGCAGGTAGGTGCGCAAAGCGCCTACCTGCGGACTTGAAAAAGCCCGCAATTGCCTTCATCTTGTGTTGCAAGCCTACCGGATTGGATCGATCGAATGACTGACACCCGTAACGGCGAGGACAGCGGCAAATTGCTTTATTGCTCCTTCTGCGGCAAAAGCCAGCACGAAGTGCGCAAACTGATTGCCGGGCCCTCGGTATTTATCTGCGACGAGTGCGTCGACCTGTGCAATGACATCATCCGTGAGGAGGTGCAGGAAGCCCAGGCCGAGAGCAACGCGCACAAATTGCCTTCGCCGAAAGAAATCAGCGGCATCCTGGACCAGTACGTCATTGGTCAGGAGCGCGCGAAGAAGGTGCTGGCCGTAGCGGTGTACAACCACTACAAGCGCCTGAACCAGCGTGACAAGAAGGGTGACGAAGTCGAACTGGGCAAGAGCAACATCCTGCTCATCGGGCCGACCGGCTCGGGCAAGACCCTGCTCGCCGAAACCCTGGCACGCCTGTTGAACGTACCGTTCACCATTGCTGACGCCACCACCCTGACCGAAGCCGGTTATGTGGGTGAGGACGTCGAGAACATCATCCAGAAGCTGTTGCAGAAGTGCGACTACGACGTGGAAAAGGCCCAGATGGGCATTGTCTACATCGACGAGATCGACAAGATCTCGCGCAAGTCGGACAACCCGTCCATCACCCGTGACGTTTCGGGCGAGGGCGTGCAGCAGGCGTTGTTGAAACTGATCGAAGGCACCGTGGCTTCGGTTCCGCCGCAAGGTGGCCGTAAACACCCGCAACAGGAATTCCTGCAGGTTGATACCCGCAACATCCTGTTCATCTGTGGTGGTGCGTTCTCGGGCCTGGAAAAGGTTATCCAGAACCGCTCCACCAAAGGTGGTATCGGTTTTGGCGCCGAAGTGCGCAGCAAGGAAGAGGGCAAGAAGGTTGGCGAGTCCCTGCGTGAGGTCGAGCCGGACGATCTGGTCAAGTTTGGCCTGATTCCGGAATTCGTCGGCCGTCTGCCGGTGCTGGCGACCCTCGACGAGCTGGACGAGGCTGCCCTGATGCAGATTCTCACCGAGCCGAAGAATGCCCTGACCAAGCAGTATGCCAAGCTGTTCGAGATGGAAAGCGTCGACCTCGAGTTCCGCAGTGATGCACTCAAGGCCGTTGCCCGCAAGGCCCTGGAGCGCAAGACTGGCGCCCGTGGCCTGCGTTCGATCCTCGAAGGCGTGCTGCTCGACACCATGTACGAGATCCCTTCGAAGAAGGATGTCAGCAAGGTGGTGATCGATGAGAGCGTCATCGAGGGTACCTCGCAGCCGCTGATGATCTACGAGAACAGCGAGCCGCAAGCCAAGGCCGCGCCAGACGCCTGATTCAGGCAAAGGCCGGTTCACGGTTGCAAGCAAGGAGGGGGCCTACGGGCCCCTTTCTGCTTTTCCTGCGCTAGCGCTTGTAATTTCCCAACCGTACCCCCACATTAGGTCCAAGCATCATTTCCACCGGTTTCCGGCCATAAGGCCGCTGTAGAGGCGAAATCATGAAGACCACCCTCGACTTGCCTCTTTTGCCATTGCGCGATGTCGTTGTTTACCCGCACATGGTTATCCCGCTGTTCGTGGGGCGCGAAAAATCCATCGAGGCCCTTGAGGCCGCGATGACGGGCGAAAAGCAGATCCTTCTGCTGGCCCAGAAGAACCCGGCCGACGACGACCCCGGCGAGGACGCCCTGTACCGCGTCGGTACCGTTGCCACCGTGCTGCAACTGCTGAAGCTGCCTGATGGCACCGTCAAGGTGCTGGTCGAAGGCGAGCAGCGTGGCGCTGTCGAGCGTTTCACCGAAGTAGAAGGGCACATCCGTGCCGAAGTCTCCCTGATCGACGAAACCGACGCCGCCGAGCGTGAGTCGGAAGTGTTCGTGCGCACGTTGCTGTCGCAGTTCGAGCAGTACGTCCAACTGGGCAAGAAGGTCCCTGCCGAAGTGCTGTCTTCGCTGAACAGCATCGAAGAGCCAGGGCGCCTGGTCGACACCATGGCCGCCCACATGGCCCTGAAGATCGAACAGAAGCAGGAAATTCTCGAAATCGTCGACCTGCCAACCCGTGTCGAGCACGTGCTGGCGCTGCTGGATGCCGAAATCGACCTGCTGCAGGTCGAAAAGCGTATTCGCGGTCGGGTCAAGAAGCAGATGGAGCGCAGCCAGCGCGAGTACTACCTGAATGAGCAGATGAAGGCCATTCAGAAAGAACTCGGCGATGGCGATGAAGGCCACAACGAAGTCGAAGAGCTGAAAAAGCGCATCGAAGCCGCTGGCCTGCCCAAGGATGCCCTCACCAAGGCCCAGGCCGAGCTGAACAAGCTCAAGCAGATGTCGCCGATGTCGGCCGAAGCCACCGTGGTGCGCTCGTACCTCGACTGGCTCGTGCAGGTGCCGTGGAAGGCCCAGAGCAAAGTGCGCCTGGACCTGGCCAAGGCCGAGGAAATTCTCGATGCCGACCACTATGGCCTGGAAGAGGTCAAGGAACGCATCCTCGAATACCTTGCCGTGCAAAAGCGCGTCAAGAAAATCCGTGGCCCGGTGCTGTGCCTGGTCGGCCCTCCCGGCGTCGGCAAGACCTCGCTGGCCGAGTCGATCGCGGCCGCTACCAACCGCAAGTTCGTGCGCATGGCCTTGGGTGGCGTGCGTGACGAAGCCGAAATTCGTGGTCACCGCCGCACCTACATTGGCTCCATGCCAGGCCGTCTCATCCAGAAGATGACCAAGGTGGGCGTGCGCAACCCGCTGTTCCTGCTCGACGAAATCGACAAAATGGGCAGCGACATGCGTGGCGACCCGGCCTCGGCGCTGCTGGAAGTGCTCGACCCGGAGCAGAACCACAACTTCAACGACCACTACCTGGAGGTTGACTACGACCTCTCGGACGTGATGTTCCTGTGCACCTCGAACTCGATGAACATCCCGCCGGCGCTGCTCGACCGCATGGAAGTCATCCGCCTGCCGGGCTACACCGAGGACGAGAAGATCAACATCGCGGTCAAGTACCTGGTGCCCAAGCAGGTCAAGGCCAACGGCTTGAAGAAAGAAGAGCTGGAAGTCGACGTTTCGGCGATCCGCGACATCATCCGCTACTACACCCGCGAAGCCGGTGTGCGGGGCCTGGAGCGGCAAATCGCCAAGGTCTGCCGCAAGGTGGTCAAGGAACATACCGGGCAGAAGCAGGTCAAGGTCAAGGTGGCCAGCGAGCAGCTGGAACACCTGCTGGGCGTGCGCAAGTTCCGCTACGGCCTGGCCGAGCAGCAGGACCAGATCGGCCAGGTCACCGGCCTGGCATGGACCCAGGTGGGCGGCGAACTGCTGACCATCGAAGCCGTGGTCATCCCCGGCAAGGGCCAGCTGATCAAGACCGGCTCGTTGGGCGATGTGATGGTCGAGTCGATCACTGCCGCACAGACCGTGGTGCGTAGCCGCGCCCGCAGCCTGGGTATTGCCGCCGACTTCCACGAGAAGCATGACGTGCATATCCACATGCCGGAAGGCGCTACGCCGAAGGATGGGCCAAGTGCCGGTATCGGCATGTGCACCGCGCTGGTGTCGGCGCTGACGCAGATTCCGGTGCGCGCCGATGTGGCCATGACCGGCGAAATCACCCTGCGTGGCCAGGTGTTGGCCATTGGCGGGTTGAAGGAAAAACTGCTGGCGGCACACCGTGGCGGGATCAAGACGGTGATCATTCCCGAGGAGAATGTTCGCGATTTGAAGGAGATTCCTGAAAATATCAAACAGGATCTGCAGATCAAACCGGTCAAATGGATTGACGAAGTCCTGCAAATTGCGCTGCAATACGCCCCGGAGCCCTTGCCAGATGTGGCTCCGGAGATTGTCGCGAAAGATGAAAAGCGCGACGGCGATGCTAAGGAAAGAATCAGCACGCATTAGTAGTTTTTGGTTGGGGGGCTTTCCTTGACAGTTTTTTCGGGGCCTTGCTATAAAGCGGCACGCTATTGTCATCAGGCCACCCAGCGCACGTTTCATAAGCTTTTCATTACATACTTAGAAACAAACTCAATAGAGAAATAAGGGGACTTAGAGTGAACAAGTCGGAACTGATTGACGCTATCGCCGCATCTGCTGACATCCCGAAAGCTGTAGCCGGCCGTGCGCTGGACGCAGTCATCGAATCCGTCACCGGCGCCCTGAAGCAAGGTGACGATGTGGTACTGGTTGGCTTCGGTACCTTCTCGGTCAAGGAGCGCGCCGAGCGCACCGGCCGTAACCCGCAAACCGGCAAGGCGATCAAGATCGAAGCCGCCAAGGTTCCAGGTTTCAAGGCAGGCAAAGGCCTGAAAGACGCCGTCAACTAAGTCGTCTTTCAGCCGGACCCGGCCTGGCCTGGTCCGAGCACGGTGATGGCGGGGCGCAAACGTTCCCGCCTGACACGTTTGCTAAGCAAAGGCGCATCCTCGGATGCGCCTTTCTTTTATCAGGATTCTACCCACGCTCCGCGGTTGTCGACGCAGTGGTACAGCCGTTTCTGGGGGACGCATGCTGCAAAATATCAGGGACAATTCACAAGGTTGGATTGCCAAGACCATCATCGGCCTTATCGTCGTGTTGATGGCGTTGACCGGCTTTGAAGCCATTTTCCAGGCCGCCACCCATAGCCAGGACGCCGCCAAGGTGAACGGCCAGACCATCAGCCAGAACGAGCTGAGCCAGGCCGCCGACATGCAGCGCCGTCAGCTGATGCAACAGTTGGGCAAGGATTTCGACCCGGCGCTGCTGGATGACAAATTGCTGCGTGAAGAGGCCCTCAAGGGCCTGATCAGCCGCAAGCTGCTGCTGCAAGGCGCCGAAGATGCCAAGTTCGCCTTCTCCGAGGCTGCGCTGGATCAAGTGATCCTGCAGACGCCGGAATTCCAGGTGGACGGCAAGTTCAGCGCTGACCGTTTCGATCAGGTCATCCGCCAGATGGGCTACGGCCGCATGCAGTTCCGTGACATGCTCGCCGAAGAAATGCTCATCGGCCAGCTGCGCACCGGCCTGGCCGGCAGCAGCTTCGTCACCGACCAGCAGGTGGATGCTTTCGCCCGCCTGGAGAAGCAGACCCGCGACTTCGCTTCCCTGACCTTCAAGGCCGACCCGGCCTCGGTCAAGGTCAGCGACGAAGAGGTCAAGGCGCACTACGACCAGCACGCCAAGGAGTTCATGTCGCCTGACCAGGTGGTGATCGACTACATCGAGCTGAAGAAGTCGGCGTTCTTCGACCAGGTCAACGTGACCGACGAAGAGCTCAAGGCCCAGTACGAGAAGGAAATCGCCAACCTCGCGGAACAGCGCCATGCCGCGCACATCCTCATCGAGGTCAACGACAAAGTCACCGATGCCCAGGCCAAGGCCCGTGCTGAAGAGATTGAGCAGCGTCTGGCCAAGGGTGAAGACTTTGCCGCATTGGCCAAGGCGTTCTCTCAGGACCCAGGCTCGGCCAACAACGGTGGTGACCTCGGCTTCGCCGGCCCGGGCGTGTACGACCCGGCCTTTGAAGAGGCGCTGTACAAGCTGCAGGATGGCCAGGTATCGACCCCGGTACGCACCGAGTTCGGCTACCACCTGATCAAGCTGCTGGGCGTGCAAGCACCGGAAGTGCCGAGCTTCGCCAGCCTGAAGGACAAACTGACCCGCGACCTGAAGATCCCGTTGGTCGAGCAGCGTTACGTCGACGCCAGCAAGCAGTTGCAGGATGCGGCCTACGAGGCCTCCGACCTGGCTCAGCCGGCGCAGGACCTGAACCTCAAGGTGCACACCTCCGCAGCCTTCGGCCGCGAGGGTGGCGAAGGCATCACTGCCAACCGTTCGGTGGTACAGGCTGCGTTCTCCGAAGAAGTGCTGGACGAAGGTGCCAACAGCACCGCCATCGAGCTCGACCCGGAAACCACCGTGGTACTGCGCGTCAAGGAGCACCGCAAGCCGGAGCAACTGCCGCTGGAAGCCGTGGCCAAGAACATCAGCGAGCAGCTGGCCAAAGACAAGGCGACCGCCGAACTCAAGGCCAAGGCAGACAAGCTGATTGCCGGCCTGCGTGATGGCTCCATCGCACCGGGCAGCGTGCATGAAGGGCAGGGCTGGAAGGCCTATGAGGCTGTTACGCGTGGCGAGGACGGTATTGACCCGGCCGAACTGCAGGCACTGTTCCGCCTCGGCAAGCCGCAGGCCAAGGATAAGCCGGTTTACGGCAGCGTAGTGCTGCGTGACGGTAGCCTGGTGGTGCTGCAGCTCAAGGGTGTTAACGAAGGCGCTACCGCCACCGACGAAGAGAAGCAGCAGATCCGCCGCTACCTCGCGTCGCGTGCTGGCCAGCAGGACTTTGCGGCTTATCGCAAGCAGCTGGAAGCCAATGCAGACATCACCCGTTACTAAGGTGATCGTTGCATGAAGAAACAGGCCGCCTCGTGCGGCCTGTTTCATTTCTGCGCTAGCGCTTTACACCCTCATAGTTATCCAGCGTATCGCGCGCAATCTCCCGCCCCAGGGCAATCAGCTCCGGCGCCTTGTAGAACTCGAAAAACCGGCACACCCGCTTGGGCACGTTGATCAGCACATCCGGTGGATAGCCGGCGATCTTGTACTGCGCCAGCGAGGTCTGCATTACTTCGAAGCTCTGGTTGATCAAATCCAGCAGCGAAGCCGGCCCCACGTTGTCAATGATGAACGAGCCGGTCGCCGACTTGGGCGCCCCCTCGCGTTCGGGCGCCGCTGCCGGTTGCTGGCCTTCCGGGTTGGCGGCATCTGCCAGCCACGGGTTCGGCGGCGCCAGTCCTTCGGCAACGATCTCCTGTTCGATGCGTATCAGCTCTTCTGCCGGCTTGCGCCGGAACGGCAAGCGAGAGCCCAATGAGCTCAGCAGGGAGTCAAAACGCATCTTGAACGCCGCCGGGCGCTCGATCACTGGCAATTGATACTGCTTCTGGTTGGTGGCGTTGAGGTTGACCGCGATGATCAGGTCGCAGTGGCTGGACACCACCGGCACGATCGGCAGCGGGTTGAGGATGCCGCCGTCGACCAGCATGCGATTGCCCTGCATCACCGGCGTGAACAGGCTGGGGATGGCCGCCGAGGCGCGCATGGCCTGGTGCAGGCAACCCTCCTGAAACCAGATTTCCTGCTGGTTGGTGAGGTCGGCGGCAACCGCCGTGTAGGGGATGCGCAGTTGTTCGATGTTGATCTCGCCGACGATCTTGCGGATCTGCCCGAACACCTTGTCGCCACGAATGGCGCCGAGGCGAAAGCTCACGTCCACCAGGCGCAGTACATCCAGGTAGTCGAGGCTCTCGATCCAGCTGCGGTAGTCTTCCAGCTTGCCGGCGGCGTAGATGCCGCCAATCACCGCCCCCATGGAACAACCGGCGATGCAGGCGATGTCGTAGCCCCGGCGCTCGATTTCCTCAATCACGCCAATGTGCGCATATCCCCGGGCGCCGCCCGATCCCAATACCAGTGCCACGCGTTTACTCATGAACATTCCTCGGGCCGTGCAACCATGGTCCTACAATGCACCCTTGGCGGCCTGTGCTTCAATGTAGATCGCGCTGAGCTACTGTGATAATGCTGGCCACGCAAAGTTGGCTGGGCAGGGCACTTTTCAGTTGCCCGGGCGTCGAACAGCCACCGTTTTTTTACCATTGAGGTCATACCGATGAAAGCCTGGATCTGCCTTCCACTGATTGCCCTGGCCTTGGCAGGCTGCGCGGGCAAGACGGCCTACCGTGACAGCTGCGCCACCCAGCTGGATGCCGCCTGGAAGGAGCTGGACCTGGCCAAGGCCGAAGGCTTTGCCGGTGCCGTGAGCTACTCCAAAGCCTTGTCGCTGCTGACCGGCGCGAAGACCCAGCAGCAGTTCGAAGGCTACGAAAGCTGTACTCGCAAGGCTGAGAAGGCGCGGTTCTACATTCGTGAGTCGCGCGCCGGGCGCTGACCGAGGAGCGTCTTATGTCTGCCATGCTCGATCATGTAGTCGCCCAGATGCTGGCCGTGCAGGTACGCCTGCTGGCGTGTCGCGAGCGCCTGGCTGCCAATACCGACAGTGAGGCGCTGCATGACCTGCGTATCACCTTGCGCCGTCTGCGCAGCCTGCTCAGGCCCCTGCGCGGGCTGCCTGGCGTGGAGCAGCTGGAGGCTGCTGCCGGTGCGTTGGGTACCCTGACCACGCCGCTGCGCGATCGTGAGGTGCTGGCAGCCGAACTGATCGGGCGCGGCCACGTCGCGGTTGGGCAGCGGCGTCTGGAAGGGCGGGACAGGACCTTCGCCAGTGTCGCTGCCAGCCCGCAGCTGGCGCGTGTGCTGGCGATTGTCGACGCGTTTCCATTGTTTCTGCGGGCAGCCGGCCGCGAGGGGCTGACCAAGTCACTGGGCAAGCGCATCGACAAGCGCCTGGTCAAGCAGTGGCGTACATTGCACAAAGCTTTGCAGGATCCGGCTCACGACCGTCACCGCCTGCGCTTGCTGATCAAGCGTGCGCGCTATGGCGATGAAGCCTACCCGCAGCTCGACCACGCCGGGAAAAAGCTGCAGCGCTTGCTGAAAAAGGCGCAGGGCGACCTGGGGGACTGGCATGACCGCCTGCAGTGGCTGCTGCAGGCGCGCGACCATGCAGACCTTGCCCCCTGCCAGGCCGACTGGGAGCAAGAGTTACACGAAGCCGAGCGCCAGTCGGACGTGACACTGGATGCCTTGTTGCAGGCACTGGCGCGGCGTTAGCCCGAACAATGACCGATTTGCGGGCTGATCGCTCAGGGTTTGCTGGCTAGGATGGGCAGACCCTTTTTGCAGGCAGGAGCCGGCTCATGAATTTCAACCAACTGCTCGACGCTGTGCGAGCCAACCCGGAAGCCGTCAGCATCCCGCCCAGCTGGGCCCAGGGCCGCGCTGCCTTTGGCGGGCTGATGGCGGCCATGGTCTATGAGGCCATGCGCCTGAAACTCACCGACAGCCGCCCGGTACGCTCGCTGGCCATCAGCTTCGTAGCGCCTGCGGCCGCGGACGTGCCAATTCGGTTCGAGGTGGAGGTGCTGCGCGAAGGCAAGGCTGTCAGCACCTTGCTGGGCCGCGCGGTCCAGGATGGCCAGGTGGTGACCTTGGTGCAAGGCAATTTCGGCGCGGGGCGGCCATCTGTCGTCGATGTACCTGCATTACCGGCCATGGAAATGAAAGCGCTTGAAGCCGCCGCACCCGAACTGCCCTATATCAAGGGCGTCACACCCGAGTTCATGCGCCATGTCGCCTTGCGCTGGGCGGTGGGCGGGTTGCCGTTCAGTGGCAATCAGTCGCGCAAGATGGGCGGTTGGGTGCGGTTGCGGGATGTGGCAGAAGAACAGGTCAATGAAGCACACCTGCTGGCGCTGGTCGATGCCTGGCCGCCGAGCCTGATGCCGTTTCTCAAACAACCGGCTGCAGGCAGTACGCTGACCTGGACCATCGAGTTCATCCAGCCTACGGCGAAATTGTCGACCTTGGACTGGTGCCGCTATTGCGTGGAAACCGAACATGCGCGGGATGGCTATGGGCATGCTGCGGCCGCCCTTTGGACGGCAGAGGGCGAGTTGCTGGCCCTGAGCCGGCAGACCGTGACCGTATTTGCCTGATCACTCCTGGGAGCGCAAAACAGCCCCTTGGCGTCAATGCCGGTGCTTGTGCCGCTCCCGCCAGGCCTTCCACCACGCCCCGCTCAGCACAAAGCGTGGAAAGGTAATGAACTGCTCGGTCAGCAATCGCTGCACGGCGTCCTGACGATTGGCGAACGGCTCAGGCTGCTCGGCTTCCAGCCGGTGCCCCTGGCGCTGCAAGCCAAGCCCCGCAATCAGGGCGATCACGCCGACAGCAATCTGCCCCAGGTCCAGGGCGAACAGGCCAGACAGGACCAGTAGCGCGCCAAGGATGAACAGCGGCACGGCAATCAGGTGCAGCACCAGGTTAGCCGGGTGGCGGTGGTTGTGGTGGTAGCCACGCCATTGCCAGGCGGGCAGGTTGGGCAGACGCTTGCTCATGGGCATTTCCTCACGGTCATGCCCAAAGCTTAGTGCGGCCCCCGGGCGGGGGCCAATCGAGGCTGGCTATGGTGACTATAGCTTGAGCTGGCCAATGGCCTTGCTGAGTTCGCCGGCCAGGGTCGCCAGTTCGCTGCTGGTGGTGGCCGAGCCCACCGTCTGCTGCACGGTCTGCTCGGTGACATCGCGGATGCTCACCACGGCGCGGTTCATTTCCTCGGCCACCTGGCTTTGTTGCTCGGCGGCCACGGCGATCTGGGTGTTGCTTTCGCGCATCTGCGCCACTGCGCCGGTAATCTCGGCCAGCGCTTCGCCGGCCTCCTGGGCTTGTCGCACGCAGTCGTCGGCTTTGTAAGAGCTTTCCTGCATGAACTCCACCGCATCGCGGGTGCCCGATTGCAGGGCCGAGACCATGGTGGTGATTTCGTCGGTAGAGGTTTGCACGCGCTTGGCCAGGTTGCGCACCTCATCGGCCACCACGGCAAAGCCGCGCCCCAGGTCGCCAGCACGGGCTGCTTCGATGGCAGCGTTGAGCGCCAGCAGGTTGGTTTGCTCGGCGATGCTGTGGATCACGCTGACCACGCCGTTGATCTTCTGGCTGTCGTCGGCCAGTTGGCGAATCATTTCGGCAGTTTGCTGCACGCCGCTGGAAAGCCCGGAAATCGAGTCCTGTACCCGGCTGACCACCTCTTTGCCACTGCCGGCCAAAGTGTCGGCGGTTTGCGACAGGTCGCGGGTGGCACCGGCATGCTGGGCGATGTGGTGTACCGTCGCCGACATTTCGTTGATGGCGGTGGCGGCCTGGTCGGTTTCGCTTTGCTGGCCGAGCATGCCGTGGCGCACGTCGTTCATGCTGGCGGCCAGGCGTGCGGCGCCCGAGTCCAGTTGTGCCGCCGTGTGGGCAACAGTGCTGACGACCCGGTGGTAGGTGGCCTGCATGGCATTGAAGGCCCCGGCCATCTGGCCGACCTCGTCGCCGCAGGCCAGCGGCACGCGGGCAGCCAGGTCACCGGTTTTCTCCACATGCAGCATCACGTCTTTCAAGGTGTTGAGCTGGCTGAGCAGGAAGCGGATCAGCAACTGCGAAGCGCCAAGCATGGCCAGCATCAGGATCAGCACGCACACCGCGTAGTTACTGAAGCGGTCGAAGAACACCTGGCGCAGGCTTGGCGACTGGGCCACCACGGCCACTTGCTGGTCACCGTGGCGCAGTACCTGTGCACCGCGCAGCGGGTTTTCTCCGAGGACCCAGGCGCCTGGCAGTGCGACCCAGCCTCGGGCGTTGCGCAGGGGGTCGAGCGCCTCACCGGCGAACGTCGGCGTTTGCCCCGCAGGCCAACTGATGACATTGGCAAGGCGGGGCAGTGCTTGCCCAGCCGGCCAGGCGGCTATCAGCTGGGCCTGTGCAGCCGCCTGGGCCTGCGCTGCCTCGGCGCGGGCGCGTTGCTCCAGGTGCACGGCGTAGAGCACCAGCAGCAAGGTCGTGACAAAGGCCACCGCGTTGACGGCCCAGAATTTGTATTTCAGGGAAACATTGCTAAGCCAGGCACCCATGGGCAGGTCTTCTCTGAGTTGAGCGGAAACAATATTGGCAAGGTGCCATCATTGTGCCTGTATCTACTCAGCAAGATGTTGATACATATCAACAGCCCGCACGCAGGGCCCAGGGAAGCTGGAAGAATGCCCGCGCCGTTGCGGTGGTATGGGCAGCCGTATGCTCGGCTGATTCGCCCCGGTGCAAGGCGACTTCACGCAGCACCTCTGGCAAAAACGCCGGCTCGTTGCGCCCGTTCTTCGGCTTGGGCCGCAGGCTGCGTGGCAGCAGGTAGGGGGCGTCGCTTTCCAGCATCAGCCGGCCTTCGGCAATGTTGCCTACCAGCGGGTGCAGGTGAGTGCCACGGCGTTCGTCGCAGATCCAGCCGGTAATGCCGATGTGCAGGTCCATGTCCAGGTAGGCGAACAGCGCCTCGCGTTCGCCGGTAAAGCAGTGCACCACCGCGCCGGTCAGGTGGTCGCGGTAATCCTTCAGGATTGCCAGCAAACGCTCGCTGGCATCGCGCTCATGCAGGAACACCGGCAGGCGCAGTTCCGCAGCCAGGGTCAGCTGGGCTTCCAGGGCTTTTTCCTGCAGCGGGCGAGGGGAGAAGTCGCGGTTGAAATCCAGGCCGCATTCGCCCACCGCACGCACGCGCGGCTCATTCAGCAGTTGGCGCAACTGGCGCTCGCTACCGGCATCCCAGGCCTTGGCATCATGAGGGTGTACGCCTGCGGTGGCGAACAGGTGCGCGCCGCTGTTATCCAGCTGCTGGCACAGCTCCAGTGCCTGCTCGCTGACCGCCAGGCTGGTGCCTGTCAGCACCATTTGCGTTACACCGGCTTCAAGTGCGCGCTCGACAATGGCTGCCTGCTGGTCGTGGAAACTGCTGTTGGTCAGGTTGACGCCGATATCGATCAGTTGCATGGTGCTATCTCGTGCCGCGGGGCGGCCAGCATAGCAAAAACCGCGTTTTTCTGAAAAAACCAAGAACTTCATGCTGTTGCCGTGGTCTTTTACCGTCATTTCTCACTTGGCGGTGCAACCCATGGATGCCGCCCACCGACCACGGACACGTTTTCGCATGCTGCGATGCTGGCTCACCTTCCTGTTCACGCTCGGGCTGACGATTGGGCTGACCCTGCCCAGTACCGCCCATGCGCGCGCGCCGGGGCCGCAGCAGAATATCCCGCCTGCCAAGGTGCGCGACCTGCAACAGATTCGCTCCAGCCAGGTGCTGCGGGTGCTGGTCAATCAAAGCCGTAACAGCTCAGGCGAGGTCAAGGGTGAGCCGGTCGGCATCGAATACTATCGCCTGCGCGCCCTGGAGCATTACCTCAATGCCCGTGCCGCCGATGGCCAGGAGATTCAACTCAAGCTCATCCCACGGGCCAAGGAACAACTGCTAGGCGCACTGGCCCGCGGCGAGGGTGACCTGGCAGCGCCGGGCGAGCTGCTTGACCCCGGCACCGTGCGCGGTGTCAGCAGCAGTGCGCCAATTCTCGACCAGGTGCCGCTGATGCTGGTTGGACGCAAAGGCGAGCGAAGCTTCAGCAAGGTCGAACAGCTTTCCGGGCGCACCGTGGCCTTGACCAGTGCCAGTGCCGCCGGGCCGCTGATCCAGCAGGTCAACCAGCAACTGGCGCTACGCAAACGGCCGCCAATCAAGGTGGAGTGGGTCGACTCAACGCTGGCGGTAGAGGATGTGCTGGAGATGGTGCAGGCGGGCATCTATCACCTGACGGTGGTCGAGCAACCCATTGCCCGGCGCTGGGCGCGGGTGATGCCACGCCTGCGCCTGGACACCCGGGTGCACCTGGGGGCGCCGCAGGCCATGCGTTGGTATGTCGGGCGCGATGCACCGCAATTGCTGGCCACGGTCGATCGTTTCCTGCAGGGCTACCGTGCACCGGACAACCAGGATGCCGCCTTCGAGCGCATCTACCGCCGCCAGTACCGGGTGCACAACCCGTTGGCCAGCAAGGACCGTCAGCGCCTGGCCTCGGTGCGTGCAGTGCTGCAGAAGCATGGCCAGGCGCAGCAGATCGATTGGCTCAACCTGGCCGCGTTGGCCTTCAAGGAGTCCACCCTCAACCCGGCCGCGCGTGGCACTGGCGGTGCCCACGGCTTGATGCAGATAACGCCTTCGGCGGCCCAGCGGGTAGGGGTGAGCAACACCGCCACGGTAGATGGCAATGTACAAGCCAGTGCCCGTTACCTGGCGCTAATCCGCCGCAAGTTCTTTGCCAGCCCCAAGATCAACGAGCGTGAACGCATGGCCTTTGTACTGGCGGCCTACAACCTCGGCCCCGAGCGGGTCCAGGCCATGCGTGCGGAGGCCCGGCGGCGTGGCCTCAACGGCAACCAGTGGTTCTTCCAGACCGAGCGCATCGCCATGGAGCAGGTCGGCATGGGGCCGGTCAACTTCGTCAATAGCGTCAACAAGTACTTCCTGGCGTTCAACCGCGAGCGTGCGGTACTGGAGCGTGTAGCGAAGCGTTGAGAAATCGATTTTATCGATTGTTATGTTGGGTTTTTTGCGATTTTCATATCTATTGGATTGATTATGATGGCGCCCATCCCAACACAACTTCTCTGCTTCAAGGACGCTTCGACATGAACAACACGACCCTCAACGCCCTGTTCTCCACCCGCGCCGGCGCTGGCCTCAGCGTTATCCGCATCCTGGTTGGCATCATCTTCATGGCGCATGGCGCGCAAAAACTCTTCGGCCTGTTTGGTGGTTATGGCCTGGAAGGTACCGGCCAGTGGATGGAAAGCATCGGCCTGGCGCCGGGTTACCTGATGGCCTTGCTGTCCGGCAGCGCAGAATTCTTCGGCGGCCTGGCCCTGGTGATCGGCCTGCTGGCCCGCCCGGCGGCCCTGGCGCTGACCGTGACCTTGGTGGTGGCGATCTTCTCGGTGCATATCGGCAACGGCCTGTTCATGTCCAATAACGGCTATGAGTTCGCCCTGGCCCTGCTGGCGGGCACTGTCGCCGTCATGATCGAAGGCGCTGGCCGCTTCTCGCTGGACCGCCTGATCGCCCGGTAACCAGCTGCAAGCTTTGAGCTACAAGCCGCAAGCAAGAGCGGGCCAATACTCGGCCTGCTTTTGCTTGCGGCTTGCGGCTTGCAACTTGTGGCTCATCGCTCTAGCATACCGCCTGCGCCGATTTAAACAGCTACTTGCGGGGCGCAGGAAAGCCCCCGTCCGGGTTATCCGAAATACCGCTAAAGCGCTGGTTCGGTGACGCCTCCCACCGCTGCCCAGCGGGATTCGCGAGGCGGAGAGAAGCTCCATGAGTTGCCCACGTACCAGTGTCTGTTTAAGCCCATTGCCTGCCAACCAGGCGTCCCGCACACCGCGCATTCTGCTCGGCGGCCAGCATCAGCCCACCCTTTTGCGTCACCTCGAAGGCCTGTCCCGGCGCAAGGGCCAGGCGCGCGCATTTCTGATTCAGTTCGCTGATACCGGCTGCCACCTGGCGCAGTACGGCAATGACCGTTTTGACCTGGCCGTCATCCAGGCTCCGGCGCAGGATGAGGCCGCAGACGTTATTGGCCACCTCACCCGTATCGCGCGCCAAGGCCTGATTACCCGCCGTTGAGGAGTGCGCTGTTGAGCACCAACATCATTACCACGGAAGGCCACGAGGCGCTGAAGAAAGAGCTGGACCACCTGTGGCGGGTGTATCGCCCGGAGATCACTCAGAAGGTTGCCTGGGCGGCATCCCTGGGGGATCGCAGCGAAAACGCCGACTACCAGTACAACAAGAAGTTGCTGCGCGAAATTGACCGCAGGGTGCGTTATCTGCGAAAGCGTCTTGAAGATGTGAAGGTGGTGGCTTATTCGCCGCAGCAGGAAGGCAAGGTGTTTTTCGGCGCCTGGGTCGAGATCGAGAATGATGATGGCGAGACCATGAAGTTTCGCATTGTCGGTTATGACGAAATTTACGGGCGCAACGACTACATCTCGATCGATTCGCCCATGGCCCGTGCCTTGCTCAAAAAGGAGGAGGGCGATGAGGTGTTGGTGCATACGCCCACCGGTGAAGCGACCTGGTATGTGAACAGCATCTCGTACGGGCAATAGATTGATGTTGTTTGTGCCGGCCTCTTCGCGGGCACGCCCGCTCCCACAGGTATATCACAGCATTTGAAGGCTGTGCCGGATCTGTGGGAGCGGGCGAGCCCGCGAAGAAGCCAGTGCATGTAACACTTAACTTTCCCGCAACACCGCCAAAGGGCTGGCATTCAACGCCCGCCGCGTCCCCAGCACCCCCGCACCACCGACCAGCAGCGCCCCCGCCAGTGGCAACACCAGCAGCCACGGGTGCGGGCTCCACTGCAAGTCGAAGGCGTAGCGGTACAGCACCAGGGTAATCAGCTCGCAACCCACTGCCGCCAATAGCCCACTGGCCGCACCCAGCAAACCGAACTCGATACGCCGCGCCTTCACCAGCAATGGCCGAGCCGCCCCTAGCGCACGCAGCAAGGCACCTTGGCGAATGCGTTCGTCCAGCGTCGCCTGCAAGCCGGCGAACAGCACCGCCAGCCCGGCCGCCAGCACGAACAACAGCACATACTCCACCGCCAGGGTCACCTGGGCGAGGATGCTGCGCAGCTGGTCGAGCAAGGCGTCCACCTGCAGGATGGTCACCGCCGGAAATGCCCGCGACAGCGCCACCACATCCAGGTCGTGGCCGGGTGCCAGGTAGAAACTGGTCAGGTAAGTGGTCGGCAACCCCTGCAGCGTGCCGGGTTGGAAGATCATGTAGAAGTTCGGCTGGAAGCTGTCCCAATGCACGCTGCGCAGGCTGCTGACCCGGGCCTGGCGCTGCTGGCCGCCGATGTCGAAGGTCAGCAGGTCGCCCATGTGCAATTTCAGGCTGGTGGCCAGCTCCGCTTCCACCGAAACACCGGGAATTTCGCTGTCGGCCGGCAAGGCTTGCCACCAACTGCCAGCAGTGAGTTGATTGCCTTCGGGCAGTTCGGCGGCCCAGGTCAGGCTAAGGTCTCGCTGCACGGCGCGTTCACCCGCCGAGTCTTTGCTGACAACTTGCTGCACCGGCTGCTCGTTGATTTGCACCAGCCGCCCGGGCGTAACCGGGTAAAGCGGCGCCGAGGCTGCATTGACCTGGTGCAGGCGTTGCGCGAACGGTTCGCGGTCATCCGGCAGGATGTTCAGGGCGAAATGGTTGGGTGCATCCTTGGGCAGTTGGGCTTGCCAGGTGTCGAGCAGTTCGGCGCGCAGCAGGGCGACCAGGGCCATGGCCAGCAAGATCAGGCCGAAGGCCAAGGCCTGGCCGGCGGCGGCCGTGGGGTGGCGTAGCAGCTGGCCCAAACCCAGGCGCCAGGTCAGCGGTGCGCCGGCCAGCAACTGGCGCAGGCTGCGCAAACTGAGCAACAGCAGGCCGCCGAGCAACAATGCGGCGACCAGACCGCCACCGAGCAAGGCGAAGGTGAGCAGCAGGTCAAGGCTCAGCCGCCACATGATCAGGCCCAAGGCAAACAGCGCGGCGCCATACACCAGCCAGCTGCTGGGCGGTATCGGCAGCAGGTCGCGGCGCAGCACCCGCAGCGGGGGCACCTGGCCCAGTGCAGCGATCGGCGGCAGGGCGAAACCGGCCAGTGCCACCAGCCCGGTCCCGATGCCGGCCAGGGCGGGAACGATGCCGCCGGCAGGCACCACGCTTGGCAACAGCCCCTGCAGCAGGCGGAACAGGCCCAGCTGGGCCAGCCAGCCGAGCAGGGCGCCGGCCAGGGCGGCGACCAGGCCGAGCATGGCCAGTTGCAGGCAATACAGGCCCAGTGCCTGGCGGCGCGACAGGCCCAGGCAGCGCAGCAGGGCACTGGCGTCCAGGCGGCGTGCGGCGTAGCGGCTGGCCGACAGGGCCACGGCCACGCCCGCCAGCAGCACCGCCACCAGGCTGGCCATGTTCAGGTAGCGTTCGGCTTTGCCCAGGGCGCCACCGATCTGCTGGTTGCCATCACGGGTATCGCGCAGGCGCTGGTTGGCGGCCAGGTCTTTTTCCACGGCCTGGCGGTATTGGGCCAGAGCCTCGGTATCGCCACGCCACAGGTCGCGGTAGGTAACCCGGCTACCCGGCTGAATGACGCCAGTGGCCTCGAGGTCGGCCAGGTTCATCATCACCCGGGGGGTAAGGCTGTAGAAGTTGTTGGCGCGGTCGGGTTCGTAGGTCAGCACGCGGCTCATGCGCAGGGTTTTCATGCCCACGTCGATGCTGTCGCCAATCGCCAGGCCCAGCGCCGCCAGCAGGCGGGGTTCGACCCAGGCTTCACCAGGTGCCGGGCCTCCGCCAGGTGTCTCCTCGGCATAAGGGGCCGGCGCGCTGCGCACCTGCCCGCGCAACGGATAAGCGCCGTCGGCGGCCTTGACGCTGGACAGCTGGATGCCATTGTCGCCGCCTACCACGCTGGTGAATTCGACCACCTGTGCATGGCGCAAGCCAAGTGCCGTGCCGCTATCGACCTGCTGCGCACGGGCCGGGGCGCTGCCCTGCAGCACCAGGTCGGCGCCCAGGAATTCACTGGCACGCAGCTGCATGGCGCCGTTGAGGCGGGCGCCGAAATAGCCGATAGCGGTGCTGGCCGCCACGGCCACCAGCAGGGCAAAGAACAACACGCGTACTTCGCTGGCGCGAATGTCGCGCAGCAGCTGGCGCAGGGCCAGGCCGCACAGGCGGGACAACGGCATGTGGGTCATCAGGCCTCCACCGGGGCCACCAGGCGCCCCGCGTCCAGGCGGATCTGGCGGCGGCAGCGCCGGGCCAGGCGTTCGTCATGGGTGACCAGCACCAGGGTGGTACCGCGCTCCTTGTTCAACTCGAACAGTAAGTCGCTGATGCGCTCGCCCGTGTGGCTGTCGAGGTTGCCTGTGGGCTCGTCGGCAAACAGCACCGCCGGTTGTGCCGCGAAGGCGCGGGCGATAGCAACCCGCTGCTGCTCACCGCCCGACAGTTGACGGGGCGTGTGGCTCAGGCGCTTGCCGAGGCCGACCCGTTCCAGCAGGGTGCGCGCGTGTTCGCGGGCATCCCGGCGGCCGTCCAGCTCCAATGGCAGCATCACGTTTTCAAGGGCGTTGAGGCTGTCGAGCAGCTGGAACGACTGGAACACGAAGCCCACATGTTCGGCGCGCACCCGGGCGCGCTGGTCTTCATCCAGGGGCCCCAGGTCATGGCCGGCGAGGATGACCTTGCCGGCGCTGGGTTGATCGAGGCCGGCAAGCAAACCGAGCAGGGTCGACTTGCCGGAGCCCGAGGCGCCAACGATGGCCAGGCTGTCGCCTTGTGCCAGGTCGAGGGAGAGTGCGTGAAGGATGGTCAGGTCACCTTCCGCGCTGGGGACCACTTTGCTAAGGTTCTGCGCAACGAGAATGCTGGGGCCCATGGAGAATCCGATGCGAGTGTGGTGGTTGAGTGCCGGTCTGGCCCTGTATTGCCTGGCCCAGAGCGCGGCGGCGGGAACACTGCTGGTTGTTGGCGATAGTATCAGCGCCGGTTTTGGCCTGGATAGCCGCCAGGGTTGGGTCTCTTTGTTGCAGACCCGGCTCAAGGACGAAGGTTTCGACGATAAAGTGGTCAATGCCTCGATCAGCGGTGACACCAGTGCAGGTGGCCAGGCGCGGCTGCCGGCGCTGCTTGCAGCCCATAAACCGAGCCTGGTGGTGCTGGAGCTGGGCGGTAACGATGGCTTGCGTGGGCAGCCGCCTGCGCAATTGCAACAAAATCTTGCCTCGATGATTGAAAGCGCGCGTCAGGCCGGCGCCAAGGTGGTGCTGCTGGGCATGCGCCTGCCGCCCAATTATGGCGTGCGCTATACCACCGCATTCGCCAAGGTGTATGAACAGCTGGCGGCGGATAAACAGGTGCCATTGGTGCCGTTTTTCCTCGAAGGGATAGGGGGCGTGCCTGAGTTGATGCAGGCCGATGGCATCCACCCGGCCCAGGGTGCCCAGCAGCGCTTGCTGGAAAATGCCTGGCCGGCGATAAAACCCTTGCTCTGACGCTTTAAACGGGGCCGGCTTTCGGCTAATGTTGCGCCCCCCGTTTCGAGTGCCCCCGATGCCGCGCCCTGCCTGGTCCCTGTATGCCTACCAACTGATCGAGCCCGATGAGCAGCTCGACCTGTTCGCCTGCCAGGAAATCCGCGTTCACCTGGTGGCTCGCCAGCTTGAGCTGGGCGTGCCGGTAGACCGCACCTTGTGCGGCGGCCTGCTGCCTGCGCAGCCGCGCTGGTCGGCCGTGCCGCGCGCCATCTACCGTGACAGCCGCCTGTGTGACCTGTGCCGTGCCATCCTCGATGCCCAGCGGCGCGGCATGCGCCCGGTCTGGCCAGAGCTGCAGGCCAGCTGAACGGCAAGCACCTTTCATCATCTGAAACGCTTGCATGGGCGCCAATGCCTCCCGCTTGCATCAAGGCGGGTGTACAATCGTTCCTCTTGACCTATCTTTCGAAGGATTTACCGGATGTTGCCGCGCTTTCCTGCCGTCACCCGTAGCCTGTCCCTGGCCGCCCTGCTGGTAGCGGGCCCCGCTGCTGCGCTGGAATTGCCACTGCCACCGCCCGGTGAAGACATCGTCGGCCAGGTGCATACGATCAAGGCCAAGTACGAGGACACGTTCGCCGACATCGGCACCGCGAACGACCTCGGCTATCTGGAAATGATCGCCGCCAACCCGGGTGTCGACCCGTGGCTGCCGGGCGCCGGCACCGAGATCATCCTGCCGACCCGCTACATCCTGCCGCCGGGCCCGCGTGAAGGTATCGTCATCAACCTGGCCGAGTACCGTCTGTATTACTTCCCGAAAGGGCAGAACGTAGTGCATACCTTCCCGCTGGGTATTGGCCGTGAGGGGTGGGGTTCGCCGATCGCCAACACCAAGATCACCGCCAAGACGCCGAACCCGACCTGGACGCCACCTGCATCCATCCGTAAAGAACACGCCGCAGACGGCGACATCCTGCCGGCTGTGGTGCCAGCAGGTCCGGATAACCCGCTGGGGCCGTTCAAGTTCACCTTGGGCGTGCCGGGCTATCTGATCCACGGGTCGAACAAGAAGTTCGGCATCGGCATGCGTACCAGCCACGGTTGCTTCCGCATGCTCAACAACAACGTGCTGGAACTGTCGAAGATAGTGCCGGTCGGTACGCCGGTACGCATCATCAACGAGCCCTACAAGTTCGGTATCAGTGGCGGCAAGGTCTATCTGGAGGCGCACACGCCGCTGGACGACCAAGGTAACCCGTCGGTGGTCGACAAACACACTGCGGTTATCAACGCCTTGCTCAAGCGGGAAGACCTGGCCAACAACCTGCGCATGAACTGGGACATGGTGCGTGACGTGGTGGCTGCAGAAGATGGCATGCCGGTAGAAATTGCCGTGCCGGTGCAAAACCAGGGCAATGCGCCGATGGTGACGAGCATACCGCCCGAACTGCAGTAAGGTATTCGCGACACACCCGGGCCCGCCTTAGTGCGGGCCTTTTCGTATCTGCGTGACGCGTTTGCCTTGTTTACAGGCAATAAAAAAGCCGACCCACAAGTGGGTCGGCTCCATAACAATCCGTGAGGATTATTACTTGCGGCTGGCTTTGTCCAGCATACGCAGAGCGCGCTCGTTGGCTTCGTCAGCGGTCTGCTGAGCCTTCTGAGCGGCTGCCAGTGCGTCGTCAGCCTTACGGTAGGCTTCGTCAGCACGAGCTTGAGCGCGAGCTGCTGCGTCTTCAGTCGCAGTCAGACGAGCTTCGGTTTCTTTGGATACGCTGCTGCAACCGGTAGCCAGAACTGCGGCCAGAGCCAGAGCAGAGAATTTCAGAACGTTGTTCATCGTGTTCCCCTTCAAGGACTTTCTATTAAATAGCCATCTCTCAGGAAAAGAGAAACTGGCCGGCGTACATAGTACCCATTACTTGTAGTAAGTAAACTGACTGAGCGCAAGAACTGCAAAAAAAATGTTGCTTGACGCCGTGCCGACAAGATTTGCGACGCGTGTGTGAAAAAAACGTGCAGGGTTCGCAAGCGGTTGTACTACAGGAACTTTTTTGTTGAACTAAGGGTGACTTTAACTGTCCTTCGACGTCTTAAGCCCTACAACATCCGGTGGCTGTTGGACGTGCAGGGAAGAGTCGCTTTCCGGGCATTTTCGCCATTTTTAGCCGCTACCACCTTGAGCAATCCCGTTTACGGCGCCTACTATCTTGTGAGTGCCAGAGGATCCGAACGATTGCAATCGTCCAGAGGTCGAAGGGGCAACAGGTGGCATAGAGGATTCTGTGCCGGATAAACCACCATCGGTGAAGGTATGGGTCTGCCGAGAAGACCTGCGAGGAGTAGTGATGAGCGAAGCGCTGACCATCCACCATGACCAGGCCGGTCATCAGTTCGAGACCAACGTGGACGGTCATCGTGCCTATCTGACGTACATGGATCTGGGCAAGCAGACGCTGGACATCTATCGCACCTTCGTGCCGAACGCCTTGCGGGGCCGCGGGATTGCCGCCGCGTTGACCGAGCAGGCCTTGGCGTACGCCGAGCAGATGGGCTACACGGTCATTCCGTCCTGCTCGTACGTGGAACGCTACATGGAGCGCCAGCAGCGGCATTCCAGCAAGGCCTGAGCTGCCGAAAGGCATCAGATACAAAAACGCCGGGCAATGCCCGGCGTTTTGTTTATTGCAATGCTCAGCCGCGCTTACGCTGCGGTAGCACATCCTTCAGCTTGGTATGCATGCTGCGCAGGGTTTTCTCGGTAGCCGACCAGTCGATGCACGAGTCAGTGATCGAGACACCGTACTGCAATTCTTTGAGGTCTTTCGGGATCGACTGGCAGCCCCAGTTCAGGTGGCTCTCGACCATCAGGCCGATGATCGACTGGTTGCCTTCGAGGATCTGGTTGGCAACGTTCTCCATCACCAGCGGTTGCAGGGCCGGGTCCTTGTTGGAGTTGGCGTGGCTGCAATCGACCATGATGTTGGCCTTGATCTTGGCCTTGGCCAGGTCCTGCTCGCACAGGGCGACGCTGACCGAGTCATAGTTCGGCTTGCCGTTGCCGCCGCGCAGTACCACGTGGCCGTAAGGGTTGCCCTTGGTGGTGACGATCGACACGCCGCCTTCCTGGTTGATGCCGAGGAAGCGGTGTGGCTTGGACACCGACTGCAAGGCGTTGATGGCAACGGTCAGGCCGCCGTCGGTGCCGTTCTTGAAGCCGACCGCCGAAGACAGGCCCGAGGCCATCTCGCGGTGGGTTTGCGATTCGGTGGTGCGGGCGCCGATGGCCGACCAGCTGATCAGGTCTTGCAGGTATTGCGGGGAAATCGGGTCAAGCGCCTCGGTGGCGGTCGGCAGGCCCATTTCGGCCAGGTCCAGCAGCAGCTGACGGCCAATGTGCAGGCCGTCCTGGATCTTGAACGAGTCATCCAGGTACGGGTCGTTGATCAGGCCTTTCCAGCCCACGGTGGTGCGTGGCTTTTCGAAGTACACGCGCATGACCAGGTACAGCGTATCGGACACTTCTTCGGCCAGCACCTTCAGGCGCTCGGCGTACTCGTGGGCGGCCTTGATGTCGTGGATGGAGCAAGGGCCGACCACGACGAACAGGCGATGGTCCTTGCCGTCGAGAATATTGCGCACCACTTCACGGCCGGCAGTCACGGTCTGCAGGGCCTTGGCGCTGAGGGGGATTTCCTTCTTGAGCTGATCGGGGGTGATCAGGGTCTCGTTGGAGGCAACGTTCAAGTCATCGATCGGTAAATCAGCCATCGTGTTACTCGTCAGGTCACGGGTGCCGGCCGCCAGCTATCCCCGTGCGGCCCAGCAGCAAGAATATTCGCAGCGGGGAGCCGAACCTTAGCGCGTTACAGGTGGCGCGACAATGGGCTTGGCCCAGTCATTGTGGGGTTTTTCCCTGATCGAGTGCGTTGAGCGCGAATGGGCTGCCCAGCGCTGCGTAACCTGTGTAAAAAGAGGGCTGACTTTATACTCGGAGATCGGCATGCATCCGCACACCCCTCGCATCGGTATCATCGGCAGTGGCGCCATCGGCGGTTTCTATGGGTTGATGCTGGCCCGGGCCGGTTTCGATGTGCATTTTCTGTTGCGCAGCGAGTACCAGGCCGTCAGTGAGCAAGGGCTGACCCTGGACAGTGACGTGCATGGTGCGTTGCAGATGCAGGTACAAGCCTATGCCAGTGCCGCCGACATGCCGCCTTGCGACTGGTTGCTGATCGGTGCCAAGGCCACCAGCAATGATCAGCTGGCACCGCTGATCGTGCAGGCCGCCGCACCCGGCGCCAAGGTCGTACTGCTGCAGAACGGCCTGGGCGTGGAGGAGCAATTGCGCCCGGCCTTGCGCAGCGACATGCATCTGCTGGGCGGCCTGTGCTTTATCTGCGTCAACCGTCATGCGCCAGGTGTGATCCGCCATCAGGCACTCGGGGCTGTCAACCTGGGTTACCACAGTGGGCCGGCAAGTGATGGCGGTGCCGCGCTGGTTGGTGAGGGGGTGGCGTTGTTCAAAAGCGCGGGCATCGATTCGCAGGCCATGCCAAATCTCGACTCGGCGCGCTGGCAGAAGCTGGTGTGGAACGTGCCCTACAATGGCCTGTCGGTGTTGCTGGGGGCCAGCACCACGCCGCTGATGGCAGACAGTCACAGCCGTGATCTCGTCCAGGCATTGATGGCTGAGGTGGTGCAGGGCGCCGCAGCCTGTGGCCACGTGTTGCCCGAGGGCTATGCCGAGCACTTGTTTCAGGTGACCGAGCGCATGCCCGACTACTGGCCAAGCATGTATCACGACCATACGTTCAAACGCCCACTGGAATTGCAGGCCATCTATGCCGAGCCGCTGGCCCGTGCGCGTGCGGCAGGCTGCTGCTTGCCGCGTATGGAAATGCTCTATCAGGCGCTGAGCTTTCTCGACAGCAACCACCGGCCTCACTGAGGGCGGCACTGACCTCGGCTGGGCGCTTCAGCCCGCGCCAGTAGCGCGCCGGACGGCAAAGCGTGCATCCGGCGCGCTGCTAAGCTGAAGCTTGCTCTGCCGCTGCGGCAGTCGAGGAGGTCGAATGATCCGCTCCATGCTGTACGCCACCGACCTCGGTGTCTACGCACCTTTTGTGATGCAACACGCGCTGGCCCTGGCGCGTACGTTCAATGCCGAGTTGTATGTGATCCATGCGGTGGAACCCATGGGGCAGTTCGCCGAATCCCTCCTGCAAAGCTACCTTGATGAGCAGACGCTCGACCAGTTGCACAGCCAGGGCGTGAACACGGTGATGGCCAACATCGAGCAGCGCGTGCTGGAAAACTTTCGTGACGAGCTGGGCGAGGAGGCCGACCTCGCGGTGATCAAGGCGGTGCGGGTGCGCCAGGGTGACCCCGCGCAGGTAATCCTTGACCAGGCACAACGGCTGAGTGTCGACCTGTTGATTTTCGGCAGCCACAGCGCCGGTGCCGGCGTGGATGTGCCCCTGGGGCGAACGGCGGTTCGGCTGCTGCAGCTGTCGCCTGTGCCGGTGTACATGGTGCCGTTGGCGCAGCACTTGGGGCGTAGGAAAGCATGAAGATGGCTGTAGGCTATTTCCGGGGGGCATGTAACAAAATAGTTCTAGATTTATTTCCAGAACCACTAATATAGTTATATATCGTCGCTGCCTGCTGCCGCGGACTCATCGCTGAACCGAGGGGAACCTATGAAGCTTCAACAACTGCGCTACATCTGGGAAGTGGCGCACCATGACCTCAACGTCTCCGCGACGGCGCAGAGCCTGTATACCTCCCAGCCAGGTATCAGCAAGCAGATCCGCCTGCTCGAAGACGAACTGGGTGTTGAAGTCTTTGCGCGTAGCGGTAAGCACCTGACCCGCGTCACGCCGGCCGGCGAGCGCATCATCAATACCGCTGGCGAAATCCTGCGCAAGGTCGAAAGCATCAAGCAGATTGCCCAGGAGTTCTCCAACGAGAAGAAGGGCACGCTGTCCATCGCCACCACCCACACCCAGGCGCGCTATGCCTTGCCGCCGGTGATCAGCAGCTTCATCAAGCAGTATCCGGAAGTGTCCCTGCACATGCACCAGGGTTCGCCCATGCAGATCGCCGAGATGGCAGCGGACGGCACGGTAGACTTCGCCATCGCCACCGAGGCCCTGGAGCTGTTCGGCGACCTGATCATGATGCCGTGCTACAAGTGGAACCGTTGCGTGGTGGTGCCGCAGGGTCACCCGTTGGCCAAGCTGCCGAAACTCACTCTGGAAGCGGTTGCCGAATACCCGATCGTTACCTATGTGTTCGGTTTTACCGGGCGCTCGAAGCTGGACGAAGCGTTCAACCACCGCGGCCTCACGCCGAAAGTGGTGTTCACCGCGGCCGACGCCGACGTTATCAAGACCTATGTGCGCCTGGGGCTGGGCGTGGGTATCGTCGCGGGCATGGCTGTGGATGCCAAGCTCGACAGCGACCTGGTGGCGCTCGATGCCAGCGAGCTGTTCGAGGCCAGTATCACCAAGATCGGCTTCCGCCGTGGCACCTTCCTGCGTGGCTTCATGTGCGACTTCATCGAGAAGTTCGCCCCGCACCTGACCCGCGAAGTGATGGCCAAGGCCATCCAGTGCCATAACAAGCAGGAACTGGAAGAGCTGTTCGAAGGTGTCGAACTGCCGGTGCACTGAAAGTAGCTACGAGCTTCAAGCCGCAAGCCACAAGAAAAGGCAGTCCATCTACGGGCTGCTTTTTTCTTGTGGCTTGCAGCTTGTAACTTAAAGCTTCTTATCAGGCCTTGCTGATCAGGTTGCCCGCGTGCAACCCGCACTCCTTCTGTGTCGACTCTTCCCACCACCAGCGCCCCTCGCGCTCATGCTGGTTCGGCAGCACCGGCCGGGTGCAAGGCTCGCAGCCGATGCTGATGAAGCCGCGCTCATGCAGGCTGTTGTACGGCAGCTCAAGCATGCGGATATAACCCCACACTTCCTCACTGCTCATCTGCGCCAGCGGGTTGAACTTGTACAGCGTGCGCTCGGGTGTGGAGAAGGCGCTGTCGATTTCCAGTGCCGCTACCTGGCTGCGGGTGCCCGGGCTCTGGTCGCGGCGCTGGCCGGTGGCCCAAGCGCTCACGGTGGCCAGCTTGCGGCGCAGCGGCTCGATCTTGCGGATGCCGCAGCACTCGCCGTGGCCGTCTTTGTAGAAGCTGAACAGGCCCTTTTCTTTCACGAACGGGTCAAGCTTGTCGCGGTCCGGGCTGAGGATTTCGATTGGCAGGTTGTACTGCTCGCGCACCTGGTCGATGAACCGGTAGGTCTCCGGGTGCAGTCGGCCGGTGTCGAGGCTGAACACCTTGACCTGCTTGTTCAGCTTCCAGGCCATGTCGACCAGCACCACGTCCTCGGCGCCGCTGAAGGAGATCCACAGGTCATCACCAAAGTGCTCGAAGGCAAGCTTGAGGATGTCCTGCGGGGACTTGTTGGCATAGGTCGCGGCCAGGGCGGCGACGTCGAAGGGTTGGCTCATCAGGCGGTTTCCATCTTGGCTGTGGCGCTGTGCGCTCGTAGTAAGGTGATGGTAACAAAAAAACGCGGGCTAGACGGACTCACAAGCCCTGCAAGGTCTGCATCAACACCCGCACTTTGGCGATCGACTCTTCATATTCGGCTTGCCATTCGGAGTCAGCCACTACCGCGCCGCCACCCCAGCAGCTGACCTGGCCGTCTTTGACCAGCAGGCTGCGAATGGCAATCGAGCTGTCCATCTCGCCGCGCACATCCACATACAGCAGCGAGCCGCAGTACAGCGCCCGGCGCGCGGGTTCCAGCTCGTCGATGATCTGCATGGCGCGAATTTTCGGCGCACCGGTGATCGAGCCACCGGGGAAGCTGTCGCCGATCAGGTCCAGGGCATCCTTGTCGCTGGCAAGCTGGCCGGTGACACTGCTGACCAGGTGATGGACGTTGGGGTAGCTTTCCAGGCTGAACAGCTCTGGTACTTTCACCGAGCCGATTTCGCAGGTGCGCCCCAGGTCGTTGCGCAGCAGGTCGACGATCATCAGGTTTTCCGAGCGGTCCTTGGGGCTGCGCAGCAGCTCCTCGGCATTGCGTGCGTCTTCACCTGGGTCGCTGGCGCGCGGACGGGTGCCTTTGATTGGCCGGGTTTCTACCTGGCCCTGGCTGACACGGATGAAGCGCTCGGGCGAAAAGCTCAGCAAGGCGCTGCCGTCAGCCAGTTGCTGGTAGCCGGAAAACGGCGTGGGGCAGGCCTTGCGCAGCGCCTGGTAGGCTCGCCAGGGGTCGCCCTTGCAGGGGGCGCGGAAGCGTTGAGTCAGGTTGATCTGGTAGCAGTCACCGGCCTGGATGTAGCGCTGTACCTGGTCGAAAGCGGCTTTGTACTGTTCCGGCTGCAGGTCACCAGCCATTGGGGCGAGCAACCGGAAGTCACCGGTTTCGGTGCAGCTACTGCCTTCGAACAGGCCGATCAGGCGTTCTCGCTCGTCGCTTGCCAGGCTCGGGTGGAACACCAGCTGGCTGGTGCCGTGCAGGTGGTCGCTGACCAGTGCCCAGGCGTACAGGCCCAGTTGCGCGTCAGGCAGGCCGAGGTCGTCCACAGCCAGGCTTGGCAGGTGTTCCAGCCGGCGGCCGAAGTCGTAGCTCAGGTAGCCGATCAGGCCACCGGCAAAAGGCAGTTCAACGCCCTTGGGCAAGCCGGCGTGGCCCAGTTGCGCCAGGCCGGCACGCAGGCGCTGGAGGAATGCGCGGCCGTCTTCATCGGGCTGCGCTTGCAGTTGTTGCAGCGGCCAGGCGCTGAGCAGGTCGAAGCGACCGCGTTCGGCGCCGGGGCGGGCGCTGTCGAGCAGGATCGCGCCGGGGGCCTGGCGCAGGCGGGCGAAATAGACAGCAGGATCGGGCTGGTAGGGCAGGGGGTGCAGCGTACAGGTCGGCATCAGTGTGGACGGCGATGTAAAAGCGAGGAGGGCGATTGTAGACCTGTGTAGGAAAAGCGCCTAGCACTGGGCGCGACATTCAACATTGTGTTTTATGTAGGGGCCGCGATGCGGCCCCGGCAATTCAGCGGTTAGGCACGTGCCCGAACAACCCCTGCGCTACACGAACGCGCTGTTCGGCATCTTCGGTAATGCCGTCCTTCGCCAGTGCTTCGATGTGCGCTTCGATGGCATGGGTACGCTGGGTCAGGCCGCAGTCGTTGGCAATCTGGATGTTCAGGCCCGGGCGGGCGTTGAGTTCCAGAATCAGCGGGCCTTTATCCTGGTCCAGCACCATGTCCACGCCAATGTAGCCCAGGCCGCACAGCTCATAGCAGCCGGCTGCCAGCTTCATGAAGCCATCCCAGTTCGGCAGTTGCACGCCGTCCACCGCGTTGGTGGTGTCCGGGTGCTTGCTGATGATGTTGTTCAGCCAGGTGCCGCGCAGGGTCACGCCGGTGGCCAGGTCGACACCCACGCCGATGGCGCCCTGGTGCAGGTTGGCCTTGCCGCCGGACTGGCGGGTCGGCAGGCGCAGCATGGCCATGACCGGGTAGCCCATCAGCACGATGATGCGGATGTCCGGCACGCCTTCGTAGCTGATGCTCTTGAAGATCTGGTCGGGGGTGACCCGGTACTCGATCAGTGCGCGGTCGCGGTGGCCGCCCAGCGAGTACAGGCCGGTGAGGATGCTCGAGATCTGGTGCTCGATTTCCTCATGGCTGATGATCTTCCCCGACACGGTGCGGTAGCGGTCTTCGAAGCGGTCAGCGATGACCAGGATGCCATCACCGCCGGCACCCTGCGCCGGCTTGATGACGAAGTCGCTGCGCCCGCCAATGATCTGGTCGAGCTTTTCGATCTCTTTTTCGGTCTCGATGATGCCGTACATTTCCGGCACATGGATGCCGGCCGCCAGGGCGCGCTCCTTGGTGATGATCTTGTCGTCGACAATCGGGTACAGGTGGCGCTTGTTGTACTTCAACACGTAGTCCGCGTTGCGCCGGTTGATACCCATGATGCCCCGGGCCTCCAGGGCTTTCCACGTCTTGATCAGGCCAAACATCAGGCGTCAGCCTTCTTCAGGAATGCCTTGAAGCGCACGAGCTCGGTCAGGCGGTAACCGCGGTAGCGGCCCATCGCCAGCATGAAGCCCACCAGGATCAACAGCACGGCAGGGAAGGTGAACACGAAGTACACCAGTTCCGGCACCATCATCAGCAGGTGCGCAAGCGACGCGGCGAACAGGGTGCCGATGGCCACTTTCATGGCATGGCCACCGCCACGTTCTTCCCAGGTAATGGACAGACGTTCGATGGTCATGGTCAGGATCACCATCGGGAACAGTGCCACCGACAGCCCGCGCTCAAGGCCCAGCTTGTGGCTGAACAGGCTGATGGCGGCGATCAGCACCACGACAAAGGTGAGTACCACCGACAGGCGCGGCAGCATCTGCAGCTTGAGGTGTTCCAGGTACGAGCGCAGCGACAGGCCCAAGGCCGTGATGACCGTGAACAGCACGATGCCGAAGCCCAGCTGGGTCTCGCGGAAGGCCAGGGCGATCAGTACCGGGGTGAACGTACCCAGGGTCTGCAGGCCGATCAGGTTGCGCAATACCAGGATCACCAGCACGCCGATCGGGATCATCACCATGATCATGAAGGTTTGCTGGGTCTGCAGCGGCAAGCCGTACAGCGAGTATTCGAGGAAGTCGGCGTCGGTGTTCTCGTCGGTCAGCTTGGCCAGGCGGATGGCGTTCATCTCGCTGTTGTTCATGCTGAAGGTGACGTTGGCCTTCTTGCCGCCATCGACGGTGATCAGGTTGTCGTCACCGGTCCACCACAGCAGGCGGTCGCTGGGCAGGCCCTGCTCGCCGGTGTCCGGGTTGAAGTACAGCCAGTCGTTACCGTTGAAGCTGCGCAGCCACAGCTCCGGGGTTTGCGGGGTATCGGCCACCAGGCGGATGGTGTGCACCTTCTCCATCGGCACATGGGCGATCGACAGCAGCAGGTCGATGATCTGGGCCTTTTTCATCGGCGAGGTGTCGCCGGCCAGCAGCAGCTTGACGTTGTCGTCGTTGAGGTTGTTGACCCGCTTGATGGTCTCGCTGACGAAGGTCTCGACGTCGGCGGAGTGCTGGCGAATCGGCGCCATCAGGGCTTCGGCGGCAATCTTCTCGGGGCCTTCGATCGCCAGGCTGTCACGGAAGGTCGGGCCTTTGACGGTGGTCTTCTCGTTGCTGTAGCGCTTGGTCAGCACCAGGCGGTAGTACAGGGTCTGGTTGCCGCTGGCGCGGCGGGCCGACCAGGTAACCTTGCGGTTGCCGTCGGCGCGGTTGACGCTGACCCCGTAGTTGTTGGAGATGAAGCTCTCGTTAAGGCTGACGTAGTCGCGGTTCAGCGGTGGCACGAACATCTGCACCTTGACCGGGTCCTTGGTGCTGGCCACGAACTCGACCTTGGCGTCGATGTTCCACAGGTCGTCGGTTTCATCCTCGGTCACCGGGATGCCGAGGAAGAAGATCTGATAAGCCGTGACCGCCACGCCCAGCAGCACCAGCACGGTGATCAGGACTTTCAGATGGAGGGTAAGAGAGCGCATCGGGATTACTCTGCTTTGGGAGCGTCGGTGGCACAGGCAGGTTTGCCGGCCGCGTATTTAAGGCTTGGGTCGACCAGCGCGTCGAAGTGCTTGAGCGCCTCGGAGCCGATCAGCAGCGGGAACTGGAACGCGCTGCGGTCGGTGAGGTTGACTTCGATGGTGCGCATGGCCTGGCCCATGCAGATTTCGAGTTCGATGACCGGGCGGGCGGTATAGGCCTTGCCCGATTCGGCATCATAGTCGCCGGCCCGGCGCTTGATCTTGCTCACGCGTGCCAGTGGGCGTTCGATCGGGTGCGAGTGCGCCGCATCGATGGCCAGGTAGAAGCGCACCCAGCTTTCGCCGTTGCGCTTGAAGCGCTTGATGTCGCGGGCGCTGAGCGATGCGGTCTTGGCACCGGTGTCGAGCTTGGCGGCCACTTCCAGGTCCAGGTCGCCCAGGCGGGCGTATTCGTTGAGACCATACACGGTCTTGCCCGCCGCCTGGCCAAGGGCCGGTAGCAGGGTGAGGCATAGCAGCAATAAAACGGGTGTAAGTCTCATAATCCTGGCGCGGTGCAGTGCAAGGTTCGGGCTATGTTAAGGGCAAGGCGACTGGCAACGACTGCGCAAGCTTCCTCGTTTATCTGTCAACAAGCATGAATGGATGACAGACAGGCTATCCATACCCCATCGGAGGCGCGGCATTCTATCACGCCGACGCCTTGACGCCAGCGGTGCGCGATCTGACAGCATCGAGAGGGTGATAGTTCGTTCTTAGACGATTGTCGACAATATTCATTTTGTCTTTGACTTGGATGGCTCTGTTCGTTAATTTCTGGCGAAGAGTTTTTCAAGGTGTCGACAATATGCAGGACCTTTCCACCCCCAGCCCGGTGCAGGCAGACGAAACGGAAACCCTTTCCGAAAACGTCTTCCGGCGCATCCAGGCGGCCATCGTCAAAGGTGAAATCGCCCCTGGCAGCAAGATCTCCGAGCCGGAGCTGGCGCGCACCTATGGCATCAGCCGCGGGCCGCTGCGCGAGGCCATCCACCGCCTTGAAGGCCAGCGCCTGCTGGTACGCGTGCCGCATGTGGGGGCGCGGGTCGTGTCACTCAACCATGCCGAGCTGATCGAGCTGTACGAAATCCGCGAATCGCTCGAAGGCATGGCCTGCCGGCTGGCCGCCGAGCGCATGAGCCAGGCGGACATCGACGAGCTGCGCCGGGTGCTCGACACCCACGAGCGCGATGCCGCGTTCCAGGCCGGCCTGGGTTATTACCAGCAGGAAGGTGACTACGACTTCCATTACCGGATTATCCAGGGCAGCGGCAACCAGACCCTGGTCAAGATGCTGTGTGGCGAGCTGTACCAACTGGTGCGCATGTACCGCATCCAGTTCTCGGCCACGCCCAACCGCCCACGCCAGGCGTTTTCCGAGCACCACCGCATTCTCGATGCCATCGCCGACCGTGACGGCGAACTGGCCGAACTCCTGATGCGCCGCCACATCGGCGCGTCCAAGCGCAATATCGAGCGTCACTACCTGGACGCCCACAACAACAGCCCACGAGGTGAGAAATGACTGTGAAGAGCACCCCCGGTCAGCGTTTCCGCGACGCCGTTGCCGCTGAACACCCGCTGCAGGTGGTTGGCACCATCAACGCCAACCATGCCCTGCTGGCCAAGCGCGCCGGCTTCAAGGCCATCTACCTGTCCGGTGGCGGCGTGGCCGCCGGCTCCCTGGGCCTGCCGGACCTGGGCATCAGTGGCCTGGACGACGTGCTCACCGACGTGCGCCGTATCACCGACGTGTGCGACCTGCCGCTGCTGGTGGATGTCGACACCGGCTTCGGGGCCTCGGCCTTCAACGTTGCCCGTACCGTGCGCTCGATGAGCAAGTTCGGTGCTGCCGCCATCCATATCGAGGACCAGGTGGGCGCCAAGCGCTGTGGTCACCGCCCGAACAAGGAAATCGTCAGCCAGCAGGAAATGGTCGACCGCATCAAGGCCGCCGTCGATGCCCGCACTGATGACAGCTTCGTGATCATGGCGCGTACCGATGCCCTGGCCGTCGAAGGCCTGAACGCTGCTCTGGACCGTGCCGAGGCCTGTATCGAAGCGGGCGCCGACATGATCTTCCCGGAAGCCATTACCGAGCTGCAGATGTACAAGACGTTCGCTGACCGGGTGAAGGCACCGATCCTGGCCAACATCACCGAGTTCGGCGCCACGCCGCTGTACACCACCGAAGAGCTGGCCTCGGTCGACGTGTCGCTGGTGCTGTACCCGCTGTCGGCGTTCCGTGCCATGAACAAGGCGGCCGAGAACGTGTACACCGCGCTGCGCCGCGACGGCACGCAGAAAAACGTGATCGACACCATGCAGACCCGCATGGAGCTCTACGATGCCATTGGTTACCACGCCTTCGAGCAGAGCCTCGATGCGCTGTTTGCCCAGAAGAAGGGCTGAGCAACACCCCGAATTAGCCAGAAAGCATCCATAACAAATTCAAGAAAGGAGAATCACCGTGGCCGAAGCAAAAGTACTCAGTGGCGCAGGCCTGCGCGGCCAAGTGGCTGGCCAGACCGCACTGTCGACCGTGGGCCAGGCCGGTGCCGGGCTGACCTACCGTGGTTATGACGTGCGTGACCTGGCGGCCGGTGCCGAATTCGAAGAAGTCGCCTACCTGCTGCTGTACGGCGAGCTGCCAACCCAGGCCGAACTGACCGACTACAAGCGCAAGCTCAAGGGCCTGCGTGACCTGCCGCAAGCACTGAAGGAAGTGCTGGAGCGCATCCCGCGTGACGCCCACCCGATGGACGTGATGCGCACGGGTTGTTCCGTGCTGGGCACCCTGGAGCCCGAGCTAACCTTCGAGGCCCAGCGCGACAAGACTGACCGCTTGCTGGCACTGTTCCCGGCCGTGATGTGCTACTGGTACCGCTTCACCCATGATGGTGTGCGCATCGATTGCACCAGCGACGAAGACACCCTCGGTGGCCACTTCCTGCACCTGCTGCATGGCAAGAAGCCGAGCGAGCTGCACGTCAAGGTGATGAACGTGTCGCTGATCCTCTATGCCGAGCACGAGTTCAACGCCTCGACCTTCACTGCCCGCGTCTGTGCTTCGACCCTGTCCGACCTGTACTCCTGCGTCACCGCTGCCATCGGCTCGCTGCGCGGCCCGCTGCACGGCGGTGCCAACGAGGCGGCCATGGAGCTGATCGAGCGTTTCCAGAGCCCGCAGGACGCCACCGCCGAGCTGCTGCGCATGCTGGAGCGCAAGGACAAGATCATGGGCTTTGGCCACGCGATCTACAAAGAGTCCGACCCGCGCAACGAGGTGATCAAGGGCTGGTCGAAGCAGTTGGCCGACGAAGTGGGTGACAAGGTGCTGTACCCGGTTTCCGAAGCCATCGACAAGACCATGTGGGAGCAGAAACGCCTGTTCCCCAATGCCGACTTCTACCATGCCTCGGCGTATCACTTCATGGGCATCCCGACCAAGCTGTTCACCCCGATCTTCGTCTGCTCGCGCCTGACCGGCTGGGCGGCGCACGTCTTCGAGCAGCGCGCCAACAACCGCATCATCCGCCCGAGTGCCGAGTATGTCGGCGTCGAGCAGCGCCAGTTCGTGCCGATCGAACAGCGCTGATTAGAAAAGAAAGGCACCCCGCCCCTCACCGGGGCGGAGGCGCCTTCCGACTCCTGTGACCGAGCCTGATTCCATGATGAACACTGCATTCCGCAAGCACCTGCCAGGCACCGACCTGGACTACTTCGATGCCCGTGCGGCGGTCGAGGCGATCAAGCCCGGCGCCTACGACGGCCTGCCATACACCTCCCGCGTGCTCGCCGAAAACCTGGTGCGCCGCTGCGACCCGGCCACCCTCGATGCCTCGCTGAGCCAGCTGATCGAGCGCAAGCGCGACCTCGATTTCCCCTGGTTCCCGGCCCGCGTGGTGTGCCACGACATCCTCGGCCAGACCGCGCTGGTCGACCTTGCCGGCCTGCGTGACGCGATTGCCGACAAAGGCGGTGACCCGGCTGCGGTCAACCCGGTGGTGCCGGTGCAGCTGATCGTCGACCACTCGCTGGCCGTCGAGTGCGGTGGCTTCGACCCGCAGGCGTTCGAAAAGAACCGTGCCATCGAGGACCGCCGCAACGAAGACCGCTTCCACTTCATCAACTGGACCAAGAAGGCGTTCAAGAACGTCGACGTGATCCAGCCGGGCAACGGCATCATGCACCAGATCAACCTGGAGAAGATGTCGCCAGTGATTCACAACGACCGTGGCGTGGCCTACCCGGACACCTGCGTCGGCACCGACAGCCACACCCCGCATGTCGACGCCCTGGGCGTGATCGCCATCGGCGTGGGCGGCCTGGAAGCCGAGAACGTGATGCTTGGCCGCGCCTCGTGGATGCGCCTGCCGGAAATCGTCGGCGTCGAGCTGACGGGCAAGCTGGCACCGAACATCACCGCCACCGACCTGGTGCTGGCCCTGACCGAATTCCTGCGCAAGCAGAAGGTGGTCGGCGCGTATCTGGAGTTCCACGGTGAGGGTGCCCGCGCCCTGACCTTGGGCGACCGCGCCACCATTTCCAACATGGCCCCGGAATACGGTGCCACCGCAGCCATGTTCGCCATCGACCAGCAGACCATCGACTACCTGCGCCTGACCGGCCGCGAAGAGCAGCAGGTCAAGCTGGTCGAGACCTACGCCAAGGCCGCCGGCCTGTGGGCCGACAGCCTGGGCGCCGCCGTCTACGAGCGCACCCTGAGCTTCGACCTGTCGAGCGTGGTGCGCAACATGGCCGGCCCGTCCAACCCGCACGCCCGCGTGGCCACCAGCGACCTGGCGGCCAAAGGCATCGCCGGCAGTTGGGAAGAAGTACCGGGGCAAATGCCTGACGGCGCGGTGATCATCGCCGCCATCACCAGCTGCACCAACACCAGCAACCCGCGCAACGTGATTGCCGCAGGCCTGATCGCACGCAATGCCAACAGGCTGGGCCTGGCCCGCAAGCCGTGGGTCAAGTCGTCGCTGGCACCGGGCTCCAAGGCCGTGCAGCTGTACCTGGAAGAGGCGGGTCTGGAGAAGGAGCTGGAGCAACTGGGCTTTGGTATCGTCGCCTTCGCCTGCACCACCTGCAACGGCATGTCCGGCGCCCTGGACCCGGTAATCCAGCAAGAAATCATCGACCGCGACCTGTACGCCACCGCCGTGCTTTCGGGTAACCGTAACTTCGACGGGCGTATCCACCCGTATGCCAAGCAGGCCTTCCTGGCGTCCCCGCCGCTGGTGGTGGCCTATGCCATTGCCGGCACCATCCGCTTCGACATCGAGAAGGATGTGCTGGGTGTGGTCGACGGCAAGGAAATCCGCCTCAAGGACATCTGGCCGAGCGATGAAGAGATCGACGCCGTGGTGCGTGCTGCGGTCAAGCCAGAGCAGTTCCGCAAGGTGTACATCCCGATGTTTGCCATCGAGGAAGACCGTGGGCCGAAGGTGGCGCCGCTGTACGACTGGCGCCCGATGAGCACCTACATCCGCCGCCCGCCCTATTGGGAAGGTGCCCTGGCCGGTGAGCGCACCCTGCGCGGCATGCGCCCGCTGGCGGTGTTGCCGGACAACATCACCACCGACCACCTGTCGCCGTCCAACGCCATCATGTTGGACAGTGCCGCCGGTGAGTACCTGGCGAAAATGGGCTTGCCGGAAGAAGACTTCAACTCCTACGCCACCCACCGTGGTGACCACCTGACCGCCCAGCGTGCCACCTTCGCCAACCCCAAGCTGTTCAACGAAATGGTGCGCAAGGAAGACGGCAGCGTGAAGCAGGGTTCGCTGGCGCGTATCGAACCGGAAGGCAAGGTCACCCGCATGTGGGAGGCGATCGAAACCTACATGCAGCGCAAGCAGCCACTGATCATCGTGGCCGGCGCTGACTACGGCCAGGGTTCGTCCCGTGACTGGGCGGCCAAGGGTGTGCGGTTGGCGGGTGTCGAGGCGATCGTGGCCGAAGGCTTCGAGCGCATTCACCGCACCAACCTGGTGGGCATGGGCGTGCTGCCGCTGGAGTTCAAGCCGGGCACCGACCGCAAGACCCTGGGCCTGGACGGTAGCGAGACGTATGACGTGCTGGGCGCACGTACGCCACGGGCGACCCTGACGTTGGTGGTTACCCGCGCCAATGGCGAGCGCCTGGAAGTGCCGGTGACCTGCCGCCTGGACACCGCCGAGGAAGTGTCGATCTACGAGGCGGGTGGCGTGCTGCAGCGTTTTGCCCAGGACTTCCTCGAAGCAACCGCTTGAACAGGACTTGAACATGGCACATGTACCGCAAGTAAAAATCCCCGCCACCTACATCCGTGGCGGCACCAGCAAGGGTGTGTTCTTCCGCCTGCAAGACCTGCCCGAGCAGGCGCAAATCCCGGGGCCGGCCCGCGATGCGCTGCTGTTGCGGGTAATCGGTAGCCCCGACCCTTACGGCAAGCAGATCGACGGCATGGGCGGTGCCACCTCCAGCACCAGCAAGACCGTGATCCTGTCGCAAAGCATCAAGCCCGGGCATGATGTGGACTACCTGTTCGGCCAGGTCAGTATCGACAAGGCGTTTGTCGACTGGAGCGGCAACTGCGGCAACCTGTCTGCGGCGGTCGGTTCGTTCGCCATCAGCAGTGGCCTGGTGGACGCGGCGCGCATTCCACGCAACGGCATCGCCACGGTGCGCATCTGGCAGGCCAACATCGGCAAGACCATCATCGCCCATGTGCCGATCACCGAAGGTGAAGTGCAGGAAACCGGCGATTTCGAGCTGGACGGGGTGACCTTCCCGGCGGCCGAGGTGCAACTGGAGTTTCTCGACCCGGCAGCCGACGAAGACGGTGACGGCGGTTCGATGTTCCCGACCGGTAACCTGGTCGATGAGCTGGAGGTGCCGGGCGTAGGCACGTTCAAGGCCACCCTGATCAATGCCGGCATTCCGACCATCTTCGTCAATGCGGCCGATATCGGTTACACCGGCGCCGAACTGCAGGACGCCATCAACGGGGACCCACAGGCGCTGCTGCGTTTCGAGACCATTCGTGCATACGGTGCCGTGCGCATGGGCCTGATTGAAAACGTCGACCAGGCAGCCGGACGTCAGCACACACCAAAAGTGGCGTTCGTCGCGCCGCCGAGCACCTACACTGCGTCCAGTGGCAAGGCGGTGCAAGCGGCTGATATCGACCTGCTGGTGCGCGCCTTGTCCATGGGTAAGCTGCACCATGCGATGATGGGGACGGCTGCGGTGGCGATTGGCACTGCGGCGGCCATTCCGGGCACGCTGGTCAACCTCGCGGCTGGCGGGGGTGAGCGTAGCGCCGTGCGTTTCGGTCACCCCTCGGGCACCTTGCGGGTCGGGGCCGAGGCGGGTCAGGTGAATGGTGAGTGGACAGTGACCAAGGCAATCATGAGCCGCAGTGCTCGCGTGCTGATGGAGGGCTGGGTTCGCGTGCCTGGCGATAGCTTCTAACGCACCACTGGCGCTCGGCTTTAGTTAGTTGGGGCTGCACAGCAGCCCCGGCAATTCTGAAGGGAGTTGGATATGAGCGCCAACGTTGACCTGAACGACCGCCCGGACTACGACCGGGTGCTGCAAACCCTGGCCGACTACGCCCTCGGCTACCGGGTCGATTCCGCCGAAGCCCTCGACACCGCACGCAACTGCCTGATGGACACCCTGGGCTGCGGCCTGCTGGCCCTGCGCTTTCCCGAATGTACCAAACTGCTCGGCCCTCAGGTGGAAGGCACGCTGGTGCCCAATGGTGCCCGCGTCCCCGGTACCGCCTACCGGCTCGACCCGGTCAAGGCGGCCTGGGACATCGGCTGCACCGTGCGCTGGCTGGATTACAACGACACCTGGCTGGCGGCCGAATGGGCTCACCCCTCGGACAACCTGGGCGGTATCCTGGCCGTTGCCGATCACCTGTCGCAGAAGCGCGTGGCCGCGGGTGAAAAACCGCTGCTGATGCGTGATGTGCTCGAAGCCATGGTCATGGCCCATGAGATCCAGGGCGTGCTGGCACTGGAAAACTCGTTCAACCGTGTCGGTCTCGATCACGTCATTTTGGTGAAAGTGGCCTCGACTGCCGTGTGCGCCAGGTTGATGGGCGCCAACCGCGAACAGATGCTCTCGGCGTTGTCCCATGCCTTCGTCGATGGCCAGGCCCTGCGTACCTATCGGCACGCGCCCAATGCCGGCTCACGCAAGTCCTGGGCGGCGGGTGATGCGTCCAGCCGTGGCGTGCGCCTGGCCGATATCGCCCTGCGCGGTGAGATGGGCGTGCCGGGTGTGCTCACGGCGCCACAATGGGGCTTCTACGACGTATCGTTCAGCCATACCAACAAGGACCTGGCGCTCAAGCCCGCCGGGCAGTACGAACTGCGTCTGCCCCAGGCCTTGGGCAGCTACGTGATGGAAAACGTGCTGTTCAAGGTCAGCTTCCCTGCCGAATTTCACGCCCAGACTGCCTGCGAAGCGGCGGTTACCCTGCACCCACGGGTACGTAACCGCCTGCATGAAATCGACCGCATCGTCATCACCACCCAGGAGTCGGCAATCCGCATCATTTCCAAGAGCGGCCCGCTGGCCAATGCCGCTGACCGTGACCACTGTTTGCAGTACATGGTGGCAGTGCCGTTGATCTTCGGGCATCTGGTGGCGGAGCACTATGAAGACACCTTCCATGCCAACCACCCCAGCATCGACCGCCTGCGCGAGAAGATGGAAGTGGTGGAAGACCCGCGCTTCAGCCGCGAGTACCTGGAGCCGGACAAGCGTTCCATCGCCAATGCGCTGCAGGTGTTCTTCAAGGATGGCAGCAGTACCGAGCAGGTGGTGGTGGAATACCCGATCGGGCACCGGCGGCGGCGAGGGGAGGGCATCCCCCTGCTGGAGGCCAAGTTCAGGGCTAACCTGGCGACGCGGTTTGCGCGGCAGCGGTGTGGGGAGGTGCTGGAGGTGTGCAAGGACCAGCAAACGCTGGAGGGGATGCCGGTGCACCGCTTTGTGGATTTGTTCGTGATCTGAGCGGGTGTGAGCAGGCAAATGAAAAAGCCCCGGCATCGCTGCCGGGGCTTTCTTTTACAGCGTGTAACTCAGCTTACGCCTGAACCACCGGGATCTTGGCGTTGGCTGCCGCTTCGCGGAACTCGGCGATCTGGTCGAAGCTCAGGTAGCGGTAAACGTCGGCAGCCATGCTGTCGATGTCTTTCGCGTACTGCATGTACTCTTCGACGGTCGGCAGCTTGCCGATGATCGAAGCGACAGCAGCCAGCTCGGCCGATGCCAGGTACACGTTGGTGGCGTCGCCCAGACGGTTCGGGAAGTTACGGGTCGAAGTGGAGACCACGGTCGAACCGGTCTGCACACGTGCCTGGTTACCCATGCACAGCGAGCAGCCTGGCATTTCCATGCGCGCACCGGCCTTGCCGTAGATGCCGTAGTAGCCTTCTTCGGTCAGCTGGTGGGCGTCCATTTTGGTTGGCGGGGCCAGCCACAGACGGGTCGGAATACCGCCCTTGACCTTTTCCAGCAGCTTGCCGGCAGCGCGGAAGTGACCGATGTTGGTCATGCACGAACCGATGAACACTTCGTCGATCTTCTCGCCCTGTACCGAAGACAGCAGGCGGGCATCGTCCGGGTCGTTCGGCGCGCAGAGCACAGGCTCTTTGACGTCGGCCAGGTCGATTTCGATGATTTCGGCGTATTCGGCATCGGCGTCGGCCGACAGCAGCTCAGGCTTGGCCAGCCAGGCTTCCATGGCCTGGGCGCGGCGCTCCAGGGTGCGGGCATCGCCGTAGCCTTCGCCGATCATCCAGCGCAGCAGGGTGATGTTGGACTGCAGGTACTCGGCAATGGCCTTCTCTGGCAGCTTGATGGTGCAACCGGCAGCAGAACGCTCAGCCGAGGCGTCGGACAGCTCGAAGGCTTGCTCGACGGTCAGTTCGTCCAGGCCTTCGATTTCCAGGATGCGGCCGGAGAAGGCGTTTTTCTTGCCTTTCTTCTCGACGGTCAGCAGGCCTTTCTGGATGGCGTAGTAAGGGATCGCATGCACCAGGTCACGCAGGGTGATGCCAGGTTGCAGTTTGCCCTTGAAACGCACCAGGATCGATTCCGGCATGTCCAGCGGCATGACGCCGGTGGCAGCGGCGAAGGCTACCAGGCCGGAACCGGCCGGGAACGAGATGCCGATCGGGAAGCGGGTGTGCGAGTCGCCACCGGTACCCACGGTGTCAGGCATCAGCATGCGGTTCAGCCAGCTGTGGATGATGCCGTCGCCCGGGCGCAGCGACACGCCGCCACGGGTGCGGATGAAGTCTGGCAGGGTGTGGTGGGTGGTGACGTCGATCGGCTTCGGATAGGCCGCGGTGTGGCAGAACGACTGCATGACCAGGTCAGCGGAGAAGCCCAGGCAGGCCAGGTCTTTCAGCTCGTCACGGGTCATCGGGCCAGTGGTGTCCTGGGAGCCGACGGTGGTCATCTTAGGCTCGCAGTAGGCACCCGGGCGCACGCCCTGGCCTTCTGGCAGGCCACAGGCACGGCCGACCATCTTCTGCGCCAGGGTGAAGCCCTTGCCGGTGTCGGCAGGCTGCTCTGGCTTCTTGAACAGGTCCGATGGGCCCTGGCCCAGCTCGGCGCGGGCTTTTTCGGTCAGGCCACGGCCGACGATCAGCGGGATACGGCCGCCAGCGCGGACTTCATCCAGCAGTACTTCGGTTTTCAGCTGGAAGCTGGTGACCAGCTCGTCGCTGCCGTGACGGCGCACTTCACCTTTGAACGGGTACACGTCGATGACGTCGCCCATGGCCAGGTTGGTGCAGTCGAATTCGATCGGCAGGGCGCCGGCGTCTTCCATGGTGTTGTAGAAGATCGGGGCGATCTTGGTGCCGAAGCAGAAGCCGCCGGCGCGCTTGTTCGGCACGTACGGGATGTCGTCACCGAAGAACCACAGCACCGAGTTGGTGGCGGATTTACGCGACGAACCGGTACCGACCACGTCACCGACGTAGGCAACCGGGAAGCCTTTGGCCTTGACGGCTTCGATCTGGGCCAGCGGGCCGACCGAACCTGGCTGCGACGGCTCGATGCCGTCACGGGCCATTTTCAGCATGGCCAGGGCGTGCAGCGGGATGTCAGGGCGCGACCAGGCGTCCGGGGCAGGGGACAGGTCGTCGGTATTGGTCTCGCCAGGCACCTTGAACACGGTCAGGGTGTACTTGTCGGCGATGGCCGGGCGCGAGGTGAACCACTCGCCGGCAGCCCAGGAGTCCAGCACGGCCTTGGCATGGGCGTTGCCCGCCTTGGCTTTTTCAGCCACGTCGTGGAAGGCATCGAACATCAGCAGGGTGTGCTTGAGCTGTTCGGCCGCGACGGCGCCCAGTTCGGCGTCATCCAGCAGTGCGACCAGCGTTTCGATGTTGTAGCCGCCCTGCATGGTGCCCAGCAGTTCGGTGGCGTGCGTGCGGTCGATCAGTGGCGACTTGGCTTCGCCCTTGGCGACGGCGGAGAGGAAAGCAGCCTTGACGTAGGCAGCTTCGTCGACCCCTGGCGGTACGCGGTTGGTGATCAGGTCTACGAGGAAGGCTTCTTCGCCGGCCGGCGGGTTTTTCAGCAGCTCGACCAGGCCTGCAGTTTGTTCGGCGTTCAGCGGCTGGGGCACGATACCCAGGGCGGCACGCTCTTCGATGTGTTTGCGGTAGGCTTCAAGCACAGTTATTTCCCTCATCAGTGGTCCCTAAAGGGGGTCCGGGACGCTCATCCAGCATTCCATGCACCCATGCGCTGCTACGGCTTTTTGGGCCGCCCAGCCAGGGTCGCAAAGAATCCTTACAGAAGCTGCTTTCAAAGTTTTACGCCTGCAGAACGGGGAGCTGATGAGGGCTGGCGCGGGCATGCGAGGGGTGCATGGCCCGGGCCAACGCCGTTCTACCGGATTAACTGTGCTCGTGACGCTTTGAAAACAGCTTCCAACGGACATTGTTGCCTTTGAAAAGGCGGGATGATTCTACGGCAAAAAAAGCCCGAAGGTAAGGCGCAGAAGATGACTTTAACGAGTGACCCTGGTTAGACAAAGGGCTAACATGGGGCCGTGTTCCACCGCCAAGCTGTTGTTTTTCATGTCCAACAAGTCCATCAAGACCCCTTGCGTCGGCCTGTGCTCCACGGTGTACGGAGACACGGTGTGCCGTGGCTGCAAGCGCTTCCACCACGAAGTGATCAACTGGAACGGCTACGACGACGCGCAGAAGCGCGCGGTATGGCTGCGCCTTGAGCAGTTGCTGGTGCAGGTGATGATGGCCAAGCTGGAGGTGTTCGACAAAGGCTTGCTGCGCCAGCAGCTGGAACAGCGCTCCATCCGCTTTGTCGAGCAGCAGTCGGAGTATTGCTGGGCGTACCAGCTGATTGCCCGTGGGGCGCGGATGATCCGGGACCTTGAGGCCTACGGCATGGTCTTGCTGCCGGAGTTCCGCGACTGGGAACTGCCGCAATTGCGCGATGCCATCGACCGCGAATTCTTCCTGCTTTCAGAAGCGCATTACCAGCGCTACATCGCCCCCAGCTTCCTGCGCGATGCCATGGGCAGCACGCAGGGGCAGTGAGCCGGGCGAATCAGTCGCCGGTGTATTCACACCCGCTGGTGCAGGTTTCGTGGATGCGCACCTTCGACAGCTCCGGCATCAGCGGCTTGACCTGCTCCCAGATCCACTTGGCGATCACTTCGCTGGTGGGGTTTTCCAGGCCCGGGATGTCGTTCAGGTAGTTGTGGTCCAGCTGATCATAGATTGGCTTGAAGATCGCCTTGACCTCGGCGAAGTCGCGAATCCAGCCGGTGTGCGGGTCCAGCGGGCCGGTCAGGTGCAGGCCGACCTTGAACGAATGGCCATGCAGGCGGCCGCATTTGTGCCCTTCGGGAACGTGGGGCAGGCGGTGGGCCGACTCAAAAGTGAACTCTTTAAAAATTTCCACGCTGTCATAACTCTGTGTGAATCAACAATGCGCGCAGTCTACCAGCATGCCCGCTACAAGGCTTGCAGGTGTTCATGCAACCGCCCGGTGGTGTGGTCTTGACCTGCGCTATCATGCTGCCAGCTTTTTTCAGGTTGAATTAAGGACCGGTGGTTAATCTTAACCCCGTAGACAACTTGCACAGTTCTCAGGAGAGAAGCACGATGAAAACCTTGACTGCCCTGTTCACCGCCGCCGCCCTTGCCCTGGGCGCCAATGCCGCCTTCGCCAAGGACGTACAGCCTGACGAAGTGGTCAAACTGGTCAACGCCAAGACCATCAAGTCGCTCGACGAGCTGAAAGCCACCGCCGTGGCCAAGCACCCGGGCGCCACGGTCACCGATTCGGAGCTGGAAGACGAGTACGGCCGCTACATCTACAAGGTCGAACTGCGTGACACGCAGAACGTAGAATGGGACGTGGCGCTGGACGCCAAGACCGGTGAAGTGCTGAAGGACGAGCGGGACAACTGATGATTCACTTACCGCGGCCAGCGCGCTACCTCGCGCTGGCGCTGCTGGCCGTGTGTTCGCTGGCCGCTGCCCGCGACCTTGACCAGGACGAAGCCCTGAAGCTGCGCCAGAAGGGCGTCATCCTGCCCCTCGAGCAATTGCTGGAAACCGCCCTGGGGCGTTACCCCGGGGCGCGTTTGCTGGAGGCCGAGCTGGAAGAGGACGACGATCGCTACGAATATGAAGTCGAGCTGCTGACGGCGGACGGTGTGGTGCGCGAGATCAAGCTCGATGCCAGCACCGGCGCCTTGCTCAAAGACGAGGAAGACGACTGAATGCGCCTGTTGCTTGTCGAGGACAATGTACCGCTGGCCGACGAGCTGACCACCGGCCTGCAGCGCCAGGGTTATGCCGTGGACTGGCTGGCTGACGGCCGTGATGCGGTGTATCAGGGTCAGAGCGAGCCCTACGACCTGATCATCCTCGACCTTGGCCTGCCGGGCTTGCCGGGCCTGGACGTGCTCGCCCAGTGGCGTGCCGCCGGCCTGGCCACACCGGTATTGATCCTTACCGCCCGTGGCTCGTGGGCCGAGCGTATCGAAGGGCTGAAAGCCGGGGCTGATGACTACCTGAGCAAACCGTTCCACCCGGAAGAGTTGCAACTGCGCATCCAGTCGCTGCTGCGCCGTGCGCGTGGCCTGGCCAATCAGCCAACACTGGAGGCTGCCGGCCTGCACCTGGATGAAAGCCGCCAGTGCGTGAGCCGTGATGGCGTGGATGTGCAGCTGACCGCCGCCGAGTTCCGCCTGCTGCGCTACTTCATGCTGCACCCGCAGCAGATCCTGTCCAAGAGCCACCTGGCCGAGCACCTCTACGACGGTGAAACCGAGCGGGATTCGAACGTGCTGGAAGTACACGTCAACCACTTGCGCCGCAAGCTGGGCCGCAGCGTGATCGAGACCCGACGCGGGCAAGGCTATATCTACGCGGGGAGCACCGGGTGAAGTCGATCCAGGCGCGTTTGAGCCTTGGCCTGATCGCGGTGCTGGTGGTAGTCGGCGTGGTCCTGGCGCAACTGACCTTGTGGTTGTTCGAGGCCGGCCTGCAACGTTACCTGGAAAACGGCCTGCGCAAGGAAAGCGAGAACCTGCTGGTGGCACTGGTGCGCGGGCCATCCGGCCTGCAGCTGGATGAGCGGCGTATCTCGGCGGCGTATCAGCGGCCTTTTTCCGGTTATTACTTCCGTATCGATTTCGACAAAGGCACCTGGCGTTCACGCTCGCTGTGGGACCTGGACATGCCCAAGCCTGCTGCGCCAGGCCTTTCCGACAGCCATGAACTCGGCCCTGAAGGGCAGCAACTGCTAGCCCTGCGCGCTGACTACCGGCGCCTGGGTCAAGACATCTCCATCAGCGTCGCGCAGGATTACTCGCCGGTGCGTGAGGGCTTTCGGCGCATGCAGCAGATCGGCCTTGGCATGGGCCTGGTGGCACTGATTCTGGTGTTGGTGCTGCAACGCATGACCGTAACGCGCTCGCTGCGGCCGTTGGAACGGGCGCGCCAGCAGATCGCCCAACTGCAGCAGGGCCAGCGGTCACAACTGGATGCCGAGGTGCCCAGCGAGCTGGCCCCGCTGGTGGGGCAGATCAACCACTTGCTTAGCCATACCGAAGACAGCTTGCGGCGTTCGCGCAATGCCTTGGGTAACCTGGGGCATGCACTGAAGACACCGTTGGCGGTGCTGCTGAGCCTGGCGTCCAGCGAGCGCCTGAAGGACTTGCCCGAGGTGCGGGCGCAGATGCGTGAGCAACTGGAGCAGATTCAGCAGCGGTTGGCGCGTGAACTGAATCGCGCGCGGTTGGCGGGTGATGCCTTGCCCGGTGCGCAATTCGATTGCGATGCCGAACTGCCGGGGTTGCTGAGCACGTTGGGCATGATCCATGGGGAAGGGCTGCTGCTGGCCAGCGATGTGCCCCCCGGGTTGCTGTTGCCATGGGACCGTGAGGACTTCCTGGAGTTGCTGGGCAACCTGTTGGACAACGCCTGCAAGTGGGCCGACAGCGAGGTGCGCCTCGGTATTGAGTCGAATGCCGAGGGCTATCAGGTATGGGTCGATGATGACGGCCCGGGGATTCCCGAGGGCCAGCGGCAGCAGGTGCTGGAGCGCGGTTCGCGGCTCGATGAACAGGTGGACGGGCACGGCCTGGGGCTGGGCATCGTGCGCGACATCGTCGAGGCCTGGGGTGGGCGGCTGGCCTTGCTGGAGAGCCCGCTGGGTGGGCTTCGCGTCAATATCGACCTGCCGCGCAAGGCCCGATAATGCCGGGGCCGCTGTGCGCCCCCCTAGGCCCTATCAGTACTGCAAAATAATTGCAGTACAGCCGCATTTTTTTGAATTAGCCCAATCTCCCCCCGCCCGGCAAAATCCCGTTCACGAAACCCTGCGGTTTCCATCTCTCCACGGACGGAGCCCCTTGTGGTATTGCACGCGCAATACGAGGCCCAGGCCACCTCGGCTGGGCTTTCTTTTTAATCAGAAAAACCAAAGATTCCGACTACTTAAATGCCTGCCTCGCGTTCCGAAAGTCGTCTGCAGCGGCTGTTGCCGGCGCCCCTGAATATCCCCCCAAAAGAATGGCTGCGTGCCGCTATCGGTGCGTTGCTCGGCCTGTTCCTCGCCGGCTGGCTGACCAGCATCGCCTATGGCCCCGGTATTGCCCTGCACCTGCTTGGCCCGCTGGCCGCCTCGGCTGTGCTGGTGTTCGCCGTGCATTCCGGCCCACTGGCCCAACCCTGGCCGGTGCTGGGCAGCTATGCCCTGGCGGGCGCGGTCGGCCTGGCCATGCGCGAAGGCTTCGGCCCCGAGCTGTGGGTGGCCGCTGCCGCCCTGGGTATCTCGCTGCTGGTGATGTGCCTGCTGCGCTGCCTGCACCCACCGGGTGGCGGGGTGGCGGTGAGTGCCGTGCTGGCTGACGCAGGGCTGACCGCCATGGGCGACCACCTGCTGGAGCCGGTGCTGCTCAATGCGTTGATCCTGGTGACAGTGGCGATTGTCTACAACCGCCTGACGGGCGTGCGCTACCCGAAAGGCGCGGTGCCGCGCAAAGACCTGCACCACACCCATGACCCGCTGCCCGGCGAGCGGGTGGGCATCCGCAGTGAAGACCTGGACCAGGCCCTGGAAGAGCTGGGCGAGTTCGTCGACGTCACCCGTGACGAGCTGGAACGCATCATTCTCGCCACCGAGCAGCACGCCCTGCAGCGTAGTCTGGGCGGTATTACGGCGGCCTCGGTGATGTCCCGCGACGTGCAGTTCGCCACGCCCGACACCACCCTTGAGCAGGCCTGGAAAATGCTCGCCAGCCACCACCTGAAAACCCTGCCGGTGTTACAGCATGGCAAGCTGGTGGGCATCGTCAGCCTCAGCGACCTGGTTGGCCCGGCCATGCAGCGCGGCCGTTTCAGCTGGCGCGGGCTGTTTGGCCGCAAGGCGGTGCGCATGGAGCAGGTGATGAGCCGGCGGGTGGTGAGTGTCAGCAGCCAGCACCCGTTGGAGCGCCTGCTGCCGCTGTTGTGCGAACAAGGCTTGCACTGCCTGCCGGTGCTCGACGCCGACCAGCTGGTGGGGGTGATTACCCAGACTGACCTTATTGCCGGCCTCAAGCGCCAGTTGCTCAGCAACGCCGAGGCTTCAGATAACCGGGTCCCAGCGCTGTGACCAGTCGCTGGCGCCGGCAGCCACCAGTCGGCGCAAGATGGCGAAGGCCTGTTGAAGGGCTTCGCTGTCGCGTTCGCGTGGATACACCAGGAAGGTTGGGTAAGTGAACTCCGGCGCCTGTGGTACCCGCTCGAACACACCGCTGTCCAGGTACGCCTGCACCACCCGCGTGCGAAAGTAACCGCTGCCACCTTGGTCGAGAATGAACTGCAACGCCAACGGGCCGAGGTTGAAGCTTAACGCCGGGCGCGCGCAATCGGGCAGGGCGGCATCGTGCCGGCGGCGGAAGGCCTCGCCCCAGTCGATGTAGATATACGGTTCGGGTTGGTCGACGCGGCGCACGCGGATCAGTTTCTCTTCCATCAACTGTTCCACCTGCAAGCCCGGCCCGTAGGTCGGCTGGTACACCAGTGCAGCGTCCAGCAGGCCCATCTCGACCTTGCGCAGCAGCGACTCGCCGTCGCTCACTTCGCTGCGTATGGCGTGGCTGGGCAGTTCACGGTGCAGGGCAGTGACCCAGTCGAGCAACATCGGGTTACCCAGGCTGACTTCTGCCCCCACATGCAGCACTTGCTGGCAGCCTTCAGGCAGCGGCAGGTCGCGCCGCGCTGCTTCCCAGGTTTGCACCAGCTGGTTGGCATAACTGACAAAGGCCTCGCCGTCGCTGGTCAGGCTGGCACCGTTGCGGCTGCGCACGAACAGCTGGCAGCCCAATTGCTGCTCCAGGCGCTGCACCCGGGCGGTAATGGCTGTCTGTGACACGAACAGGCGTTCGGCGGCGGCGACCAGGCTGCCGCAACGCACGATTTCCAGAAAGGTTCGGGCCTGTTCGATATCCATGGGCTGCTCGGTGGCTGAAGGGTGGCCTATTCTAGAGGCTTTGCACCGTTATGGGGCGCTTTTGCGTTGTCTGCAAATTTGCAGGTCGGTTGTGACTTTAGTCCCATGGCGGCGCTGTTGTAGCGGTCCATACTCAAGGTTCGCCCTTCAATAACAACAAGTACCGGGTTCCTTTCGCTATGAGCTATCAGCACAGCTACGCCCATTCCATTTCCGACCCTGCCGCATTCTGGGCGGAACAGGCCGCGCACCTGGCCTGGCACCGCAAGCCTGCCCTTACCCTGCAAGGCAACGCCGACGGTACCCACCGCTGGTTCGCCGATGGCCGCCTGAACAGTTGCTACCTGGCCCTCGATCACCAGATCGACCTGGGCCGTGGCGAGCAGCTGGCACTGATTTACGACTCGCCGGTGACGGGCGTGCAGCAGGCCTACACCTACAACCAGTTGCGCGACGAAGTGGCGCGCCTGGCCGGCTTGCTGCGCCAGTTGGGGGTAAACAAGGGCGATGGTGTGATCATCTACATGCCCATGGTGCCGCAGGCGGCCATGGCCATGCTGGCCTGCGCGCGCATTGGTGCGGTGCACTCGGTGGTGTTCGGTGGCTTTGCCGCCAACGAGCTGGCGCTGCGCATCGATGACGCCCGGCCGACGCTGTTGCTCACGGCATCCTGCGGGCTGGAGTTCGACCGGGTGATTGCCTACAAGCCGCTGGTCGACCGTGCCCTGCAACTGGCCCGGCACCAGCCGCGCAATGTGCTGGTGCTGCAACGGCCGCAGGCGCAAGCTGAACTGCAACCAGGCCGCGACCTGGACTGGCAGGCGGCCTTGGCCGGCGCCACGCCGGTCGCCCCGGTCGAACTGGATGCCGGTGACCCGCTGTACATCATGTACACCTCGGGCACCACCGGCAAACCTAAGGGTATCGTCCGGGAAAACGGCGGTAATGCTGTGGCGCTGTGTTATGCCATGCGCCATATCTATGGCATGCAGGCCGGCGATGTGTGGTGGGGCATTTCCGACGTGGGCTGGGTGGTCGGCCACTCGCTGATCGTCTACGGGCCGTTGATGAGCGGCTGCACCACGGTGTTCTATGAAGGCAAGCCAATTCGCACCCCGGACGCCTCGGCCTACTGGCGGGTGGTGGAGCAATACAAAGTCAATGCGCTGTTCTGTGCGCCCACCGCCATGCGTGCCATCCGCAAGGAAGACCCGGAGGGCGAGCTGATCCGCAAACATGACCTCAGCTCGCTGCGCCAGCTGTTCCTGGCGGGTGAGAAGCTCGACTCAAGCACCCATGAATGGCTGGAGCGGGTCAGTGGCAAACCGGTGCACGACCATTGGTGGCAGACCGAAACCGGCTGGCCGGTCACTGCGCCCTGCGTCGGGCTGGAAGGCAGCGCGGCCAAGCCGGGCTCAAGCAACCGGGCGGTACCGGGCTACCATGTGCGTGTCGTGGATGACGAAGGCCACTTGCTGGGGCCTAATCACCAAGGCTCGATTGTCATTGCGCTGCCGTTGCCGCCCGGATGCAGCCAGACGCTATGGGGCGACCACGAGCGTTACGTGCAGGCCTACCTGCGCACCTATCCGGGTTACTACCACACAGGCGATGGCGGCTACCTGGACGATGATGGCTTTGTCTACATCATGGGGCGCACGGATGACGTGATCAACGTGTCCGGGCACCGCCTGTCCACCGGCGAAATGGAAGACCTGGTGGCCTGTCACCCGGCGGTGGCCGAGTGCGCGGTGATTGGTGTGCACGACGAGATCAAGGGGCAGGTGCCGCTGGCGCTCGTTGTGCTCAAGGACGGCGAGGGCATCAGCGAGGCGCAGTTGCTGGTGGACCTGGTGGGCAGCGTACGCGAGGCAATCGGCCCGCTGGCCTGTTTCAACCGGGTTCGGCTGGTGAAGCGTTTGCCTAAAACGCGGTCGGGGAAGATCTTGCGGGCGGTGCTGCGCAAGATTGCCGACGGGCAGGACTATGTGCCGCCGTCGACCCTGGATGACCCGGCGGTGCTGGGGGAGATCGAGGGGGTGCTGGCGGATTTGCCCAGGGCGGGTTGATGCGCTGACTCTTCTGGCCTCTTCGCGGGGTTACCCGCGAAAAGGCCGTTTCAGGCAATGTAGACCTAAAGGGCTACCTGATGCAGTTGCCCCAACCGGCTGCGGGTACGCATCAGGTCGGCAAGCGGCCCGCCGAGGCTCTCTTCCAGCGGTCGCTTGCCAATCACCGTCACTTGGCGGTCCTGGTCATACAGCACATCCACCAGGTTGACGAAGCGCTGCTGGGCTGCCAGCGAACACTCCGCCAGGTCATCCAGCCCATCAATGATCCACTCATCGTACTGCTGCGCCAGCACCAGGTAGTCGATCACCGCCGTGGCCTTTTCGCACAAGTCGTCAAACCCGAGCACCACCCGCCGGCCGTCGATGGCCAGTGCGCGTAGTGGGCGCTTGTTCACTTCCAGTATCACTGGCTGTTCTTCCGGCACATTCAGCGCCTGGCGCTGCGCGGCATCGCCTGGCCATACATAATGGCCCTGGGTGAAACGCTGGTGCTCGCGGTTGGCCGGCAGGCTGCGAAAATCCGTATCGCCGCCTACCTCCAGCACTTCCATGGCGCTGTTGATCAGGCGGATCACGGGCAGGAAACGCTCGTGGTACAGCGGGTTGGGCAGCAAGCCTTCAGGGGCGTAGTTGGAGGTCACCAGCAGGAACATGCCACGGGCGAACAAGGCGTTAAACAACCGGGTGAGCAGCATGGCATCGCCAATGTCATGCACATGGAACTCATCGAAGCACAGCACCCGGCAATCGCCCACCAGCTCATCGAGTGTGGCACCCAGTGCATCGTCCAATGCCCGGTGGCGGTGCATGCCCTGGTGCAGGCGGGCAAAGAAGTCATGAAAGTGCAGGCGCAGTTTGGCTTCTACCGGCACCGCCTGAAAAAAGCCATCGAGCAGCCAGCTTTTGCCGCGTCCCACCGAGCCGTACAGGTAAAGGCTGCGTGGCTGCCCTTGTTCGAGCTGTGCCAGTTGTGTGGCCATGCACTGGATCACCCGTCGCTGGCCATCACTCAGCTGGTAACCCCGGCTGCGGGCTTTGTCCTCGAACCAGTCGAGCAGTTCACTGTGGTTGGCTTCGGCGCCACGCAGGCGTTGGCCAAGCTGGCGAAGTGGGGCGGGGATCCAGGCAGACAAATGCACAGCTCCTTGGGCGATGGCGGGGCAGCGTGCAGCTTGCCCGAGGGCGGCCATTTTGACTAATACAGAAAGTGGCCGGCAATGATCGCTTCATGCGATAGGTCTGGCATCAGCGCGGGTGAAAATGACTAACCCGCTGTTTTCTGGCAATTTTTTTTCATCAGGGGCTTCACAGATCAAAACTTTGTTGTTAAAGTGCCGCGCATTCCAAGACAACAACCCAGTTGTCACTCAGTTGGAATTGTCAGAGCAGCAAACGCTGCATCCGATACAGGGGCGTCGCCAAGCGGTAAGGCAGCAGGTTTTGATCCTGCCATGCGTTGGTTCGAATCCAGCCGCCCCTGCCATTTTTCAGATTCAAACGTATATCACCCGGTGCTTCGAAAGATGAGCGCTGGGTTTTGTCGTTTTTGTCGTTTTTGTCGTTTTGCGCGCTGTCTGTAGAGCGGCCTTGTGCCGCTCTCAACTAACCTGCAATCCCCAGCATTTCATTCAGCACCCTGGCCAGCTCATCCGCCTGCACGGGCTTCTGGATCACCACGCTGCCCGGTAACTCCAGGCCCTGCAACTCCGCATAACCGGTAAGAAACACCACCGGCAGGTGCGGGTAGCGGTCACGGGCCGCCAGCGCCAACTGCGCGCCGTTGAACTCGGGCATGGCGAAATCGGTAAGCAGCAGGTCGATTTCCCCATCCAGCAGGGCCAGGGCCTGTTCGCCGCTGTGCGCCTGGCGCACCTGGTAGCCGTACTGGCGCAACACGTCGCCCAGCATGTCGCGCACCAGGTGGTCATCATCCACCAGCAGCACCGTACGGTTGCGGCCACTGTCGCTGACCGACTGCCTGAGCAGCGGTACGGCCGGTTCGCTCATGGCCTGCTCCTTGACCGCCGGCAGATACACCGCCACCTGCGTGCCACGGCCAGGTACGGTGTCGATGCGCACACCGCCCCCGGACTGTTTGGCAAAGCCGAACACCTGGGCCAGGCCAAGGCCGGAGCCCTTGCCGATGTCCTTGGTGGTAAAGAACGGCTCGAACACCTTGGCCAGCACGTCTTCGCTCATGCCACAGCCGGTATCGCGGATGCTCAGCATCACATATTCCCCAGGCTCCGGGTCTTCGGGGCGCTGCGGGCGGGTATCGATGCGGGTGTTGTGCGTTGTCAGGGTCAGCTGGCCGCCATCGGGCATGGCATCGCGGGCATTGATCGCCAGGTTGAGGATGATCATTTCGGTCTGGGTAGGGTCGGTCAGGGCCTGCCACAGGGCCGGGTCCAGGTCCAGGCGTACCGAGACGTTACCGCCCAAGGTGCGGCTTAACAGTTCTTCCAGGCCGGCCAGGGTGCGATTGAGGTTCAGCGGCACGGGTTCCAGGCGCTGACGGCGGGAAAACGCCAGCAGCTGTGAAGTCAGCTTGGCGCCACGCTCGCCGGCTTCGCGGATGTGCGTGAGGCGCGTGCGGGCTTTGTCCAGGTTGGCCTTGGCCAGGTCGCGCTCGAGAAAGCTGGCGCCGGTGAGGATGACCGTCAGCAGGTTGTTGAAGTCGTGGGCCACGCCTGCGGTCAGCTGGCCGACCGCTTCCAGCCGTTGCATCTGTTGCAGCGCCGCCTCGATGCGTTCGCGCTCGTTGATTTGCTCGCGCAGGCGCGTGTTGGCTTCTGCCAGGCCAAGGGCGGCTTCGCGCTCGCTGGTAATGTCGCGCGCCACCACGTACAGCAAGGTGTCTTCGGGCACCACCACCCACGACAGCCAGCGCTGCTGCCCACCGGCATGCAGGATGCGCCCGACGAAGCGGGCACTGGTGCGGCCGTGGGCGAGGGCGGCCAGTTCGGTAAGCAACAGTTCCTGATCGTGCTCGGGCAGCAGGTGCAGCAAGGAGGACTGGCTCAGGCGCTCGCGGGAGAAGCCCAGGCTGGCTTCCCAGGCGGGGTTGAGTGCGACTGGGGTCAGGTCCTTGTTGAGCACGGCCAGCAGGTCCTGCGACAGCTCCCAGGCGCGGTCGCGTTCACGGGTGCGGCGTTCCACCCGCTCGCCCAGCATCTCGTTGAGCTGGCGCAGCGCCTGGGTGGCCAGGCGCTGGGTGTGGATGTCCTGCAGTACGCCGGAAAAACGCACGCATTGGTCGTTGACGAACTGGCACTGGCCGCTGCTAAGCAACCAGCGTGGCTCCAGCCCGTTGGGTTGGGCAATACGGAACTCGACCCGGTAGTGGCCGCCGCTTTCCGGGCGCATGGCGTGCTCCACCGCCTCGCGCACCAGTGGCAGGTCGTCGGGGTAGATGCCGGCGTAGAACACGTCAAGGCTCATTTCGGTGCTGGTGGGCAGGCCGAACAACGTCTTGCAGCGGTCGTCCCACAGCAGCAGGCCTTCTTGCGGGCGCAGGTCCCAGGTGCCCATGCCGGCAGCGTCGATGGCGATGCGGGCACGGGCTTCGACATCTGCCAGTGCCTCTTCGGCGCGGCGCCGGCGCTGGCGTTCCTGCACCTCGGTCAGCGCCCGGCGCACGGCCTTGGGCAGCAGCGGCAAGTTCTTTTTCAGCACGTAGTCGGTGGCGCCGAGGCGGATCATTTCCACCGCGTGCTCTTCGCCATAGATGCCGGACAGGAAAATGAACGGTATGTCTGGCGCCAGGCGTTGGGCGATGGCCAGCACCTCGGTGCCGGACGAGCCTGGCAGCACGCAGTCGCACAGGATCAGGTCATAGCGGGCCTCACGCAGGGCGTGTTCGACACCCGCATGGTCGAACACCAGCCGGTGCTGCACATTCAGCCCGCTGCGCTCCAGGCGCATCAGGGTCAGCTCGGCGTCCATCGAGCTGTCTTCGACCATCAGTATTTTCAACGGCGTTTGCTGCATCGTTGCGGCGGCCTCAGTTGCTACCGCGACGGTTCAGCCGCAGTGAGCCGGGTGGCGGTTCGTTGAGCACTGCCCAGAATACCCCGAGGTCGGAGATGGCGGCGACGAATTCCTTGAACTCCACCGGTTTGACCACATACGCGTTCACCCCCAACTCGTAGGCGCGTAGCAGGTCGGGCTCCTCCCGCGAGGAGGTCAGCATGACGGTGGGGATGCTGCGCAGTTCGGGTGTGGCACGTACTGCCTTGAGCACTTCCAGGCCATCGACCTTGGGCAGTTTCAGGTCCAGTAACAGCACGGCAGGGTTGCCGTCGTCGCGATCGGCATAGGCATTGCGGCGCAGCAGGTAGTCCAGGGCATCGGCGCCGTCGCGCAGCACGATGACTTCGTTGGCCAACTGGCTGCGCTCCAGGGCCAGCAGCGTCAGCTCCAGGTCCCTTGGGTTGTCTTCGACCAGCAGGATGGGTTTGAGCATGGTGATAGTGGTGCCTCAGGTGGATGCGGGGTGGTGCGGCAGGGTGAAGTGGAAGCTGGCCCCCTGGTCGATCTGGCCAGTGGCCCAGACCCGGCCGTCATGGCGCTCGATGATACGGCGTACGCTGGCCAGGCCAATCCCGGTGCCTTCGAAGTCCTCCATGCGGTGCAGGCGCTGGAACACACCGAACAGCTTGTTGGCGTAGGCCATGTCGAAGCCTACGCCATTATCGACGATGCAGATTTCGGTTTCGTCAGGGTGCTGTACCGCGTGGATGCCTATGTGCGCGGGGTTACGGCCACGCGTGTACTTGATGGCATTGGCGATCAGGTTGTGCAAGGCCATGTTGATGAATGCCGGGTCGCCGATCACCTTGGGCAGTGCAGCGATGTCCCAAACGATTGCGCGGCCTTCGTAATCCGGCGCCAGCTCGCTGCGAATCGCATCGACCAGTGTGTTGAGGTCGACGTCGGACAGGCGCAAGGCCGAGCGGCCCATTTGCGAGAAGTTGAGCAGGTTGTCCACCAGGCTGCCGGCGAAGTGCGCCGCTTCTCCGATATGCTGAAGGTAGCGCTTGCCGCGTTCGCTCAGGCCCTGGCCTTCGATTTCGCCGAGAAGCTCCGTGTAGCCGGCGATGTGCCGCAAGGGGGCGCGCAGGTCGTGGGACACACTGTATGAAAATGCTTCAAGCTCCTTGTTCGAACGGCGCAACTCGCCTGCCAGTTGCGCCAGCTCTTCGGCCTTGCGCAACACAATGCCCAGCACGGCGCTGCGCAACTCCATCACGCCCTCGATCACCAGCGGGTCCCAGGGCTCGCAGTAGCCGCGCAGTTCTTCCTGCCAGCGTTCAAAACTGTGTCGCGGGTCGAGGTTGCCCTGCGGCCCGGCCTGCTTGGTCGGCTGGCCAGCCCAGTTCACCGTGCGCACCTGCTCGGGGCGGAACCAAAGCAGGTAGTGCGAGTGAATCTGCGAGATGGCCACCGCCAGCACACCGCCCGCATGGGCGGCCAGTTCGGGCAGGTCGGTGATGTCACGGCGCAGGTTGTCACTGTGGAACACCGTGTCTGCACCGCGCTGACCAAGCCAGTGCACCAGCGCGGTCACCTGGGCTTCGGGCGGGGTCTTGCCGATCAGGTCGCAGCGTTCGGCCGAGATCACGGCGGCACCCTGGGCACCGGCAAAGGCCAGCAGCACATGGGGCAGGTCGCGCAGGCCGTCGCTGACGCTGTCATGGTCGGCCATGGACGAGATCATGCGCACAATGTGTTGGCGCAGCGCCAGCAGCTTGCGTGTGCTGGCATGCGCCTCGCGGGACTCGATCTGCAGCGACAGCACGCTGGCCAGCAGCTCGCTGGCCGTGCGGGTACGCAGGTCTACTGCACGCGGCTGCTGATGGTGGCAGGACACCAGCCCCCACAGCTCACCGTCAACCACGATCGACAACGACATCGAGGCCAGCGTGCCCATGTTGCGCATGTATTGCAGGTGTACCGGTGACACGCTGCGCAGCGCGGCGAAGCTCATGTCCAGTGCCTTGCCGGTACGCGGGTTGGTGGCCGGCTGCAGGGGCGAGGGTTGGTAGTTGGCGTCTTCGATCACGCGGATGCGGTTCACCCGGTACAGCTCGCGCGCCTGGCGCGGGATGTCGGCAGCCGGGAAGCATAGGCCCAGGTAACGGGGGTAGCCCGGGTCGGCCACCTCGGCCAGCACCTGGCCGTTGCCATCGGCATCGAAACGGTACGCCTTGACCCGGCCAAAACCGGTGATGCGCTTGAGTTGCAGCACTGTTTGCTGCAGCAGGTCTTCAAGGCTGCTGGCCAGCTGAAGGCTGCCAACGAAGCTGCGCACCAGTGGGTAGTAGTCGCCTTGCCCGGCCAGGTCCGGCGGCAGGCGTGGGGGTTCGAGCTCGGCCACCAGCACGTCGTCGTGACAGTGCACCAGCAGGTGCAACGGGGTGCTGAACGGCGCGCCCTGGCGCAAGCGCACGTCGCCAATGTGAAAAGGGAAGACTTCATCGTCGGGTAACCGCGCGAGCTGCGCGCGCAGGTCAAAACCGTCGCTGACCAGGTGGGTGAAGTGGCAACCGATCAGCTCCCGGGCCGGCAAGCCCAGCCAGTGCTCGACATTTTCACTGGCCTGTAGCACGCACAGGTCGGTGGCATCCAGCACCAGCAAGAAACCGTGGGGCTGGATGCTGCTCGGCACGTGGATCGGTTCCCGGGCACAGCGTTCCATGGCTTCTGCCAGCGTGTTGTCTGCAGTCATCAATGAAAACGCTCCTGTCTTGTCCGTCCATGTATGGCACAGGATGAGGTTGTTTCACCCTATCAGAATATAGGCAGTTTTACCGGCCTCTGGCCATTGGAGGCACTGGGTAGCGAGGGGTTCTACGCGGGGCCGGTTTTTTTTGACGGGGCGGTATCGCTTTATCGCTAATACAAAAAAATGGCTTGATGCCACCACGGTCGCGCTGCCTCGCTGCTACGCTCAGATCAGGCAGTTTCAATAAGGATAATAAGGTGACGGAGCGCTTGGTGGCCGCGCTGTTGGGCCTGTTGTTCAGTGGCAGTACCGTGGCTGCGGACTTTCTCGTGGAAGTGCGGGTGCTGGTGCAGCGCGGCTGCATGCTGGTGACCCAGGCACGCGATGCGGGAGCTCAGGCGCTGGGGCGGATCGACCTGGGTGCGACGGCGCGCCTGGACGGCCCAGGCGCGCCTTTGAGCGGGGTTCTGCTGAGCCAGCGCCCGCCGCGCCTGGAGTGCAACCCGGGCACCCCTTATCAAGTGCGCGTCGACGGCGGCCAGCATGGCGGCGTTGGCGAGCTGCGTTACCTGGCCAGCGACGACCGAACGGCCCGGCCCATACCTTATCGCTTGTACCGCGATGCTGCCTGGCGCGACCCCTTGGAGGTTGGCGTGGCCCAGTCGGCGCGGGTGCCAGGCAGTGGCTCGGTCGAGCTGCCGCTGTATGCGCGTGTCGACAAACTGGCCTGGGTGCCGAATGCAGGGCTGTACGCCGACCTGCTCAAAGTCACGGTCACCTGGTAGGGATATCACCATGCACAAGGACGCGATGCCATGAAGCGCACTTCGATCCTGTTGCTCACCCTGGGGCCACTGCTGGTACCCGGTAGCACGGCGCATGGCAGCACCACCGGCTTCATCCAGGCGCGGCTGGTCATCAGCGCGGCCTGCCAGATCAGCAGCAACGAAACGCAACCGGCCGTGCTGGGCAACCCGGGTGTACTGGACTTTGGCGAGCGCGGCCCGAACTGGGACCAGCCGCTGCGTAGCCGGGTTGACGAAGCGAGCGGCGAGGGCAGCCTGCAGATCAGCTGCACGCCCGAGGTGCGGGCCTTCAACGTGCGGATCAATGGTGGCCTGAATGGCGATGATGGTATTCGCCGCCTGAGCAACGGCCGTGAACTGATCCCTTATCAACTGGCGGTCGACCCGGGCGGCAATAGCCGCTACGTCATCGGCCAGGCACGCGCCTTCACCATCAACAGCGCCCGGCAGATCCCGATTCCCATCTACGGTGTGGTAGTGGCGCAACCCCGCGCGCTGCCGGCCGGGCTGTACCGCGACACCCTGAGAGTGACCCTGGACTGGTAACTACGCAAGGAGACTCCGATGCGAACGAACCTTTCATGCTGCATGCTTGCAGGCCTCGGCCTGGCGCTGGCCTCTCCGGCACAGGCCGCCACGGTGACCGGGAGCATTACCTCGACGTTGACCCTGATTGCCGCATGCCAGGTCAATGGCGGTACGGCGACATCAGGGTTGAATTTCGGTGCGCTGAACTTCGGCACCGTGGATGCCCTGTTCACCAGCGCCAATGCTCAGGTGCAAAGAAGTGGCGGCGGTGCCATGAGCATTCTGTGTTCGGCGGGTGCGATCCCTGTGATCAAGGTGCGCGCTGGCCTGCATGATGGCCAGTCGAGCGGGGGGACGCGGGCGCTTGCCGATGGCGCTGGCAATTTCGTGCCCTACGACCTCTATACCGACTCCGGCGCTTCGAACTTGCTGGCGATCGACGGCACCATCACGTTGCCAACCAGCACTGGCGCGGCCCAGACGGTCAATCTTTACGGCAGGGCGGTGGGCAAGGCCGGTTTGCCACCCGGGACCTACACCGACACGATTTCGGTTGAGCTGTCGTTCTGAACCATGCGCCGCTGGTTGGCGTGGGGCCTGACCGCTACCGGCCTGTTGCTGGCCACCCCGCTGAGTGCGGTGACCACCAGCACCTTCACGGTGACGGCTCAAATCGTTGCCGGCTGCCTGGTGATGGGCGGCGTCACCCACTACGGGGCGCTGGACTACGGCACGCAGTCAGCGTTGTCCACCAGCACACTCAGCACTTCGCTGGGCGGCAGTACGGTGACGTTCCAGTGCACGCCAGGCGTGGCCATGAGCATGAGCCTTGACGGGGGGCAGAACAGTGCCAGCGGCACACGCAACCTCAAGCGTGCGAGCGGGACACAAGTGCTGGCCTACCAGTTGTACCGGGACGCGGCCTTCAGCCAGAGCCTGGGGATCGGCCAGAGCGTGGCCGTGAGCTATTCCGACCCGACGGCGATCAAGCTGCCGGTGTACGGGCGGGTCCAGCTGACCGGCACCCTGCCGGCAGGGACCTACACCGATGTGGTGCAAGTGACGGTGACCTGGTAGACGCCAGCACCAGCAACGACAAGTGTCTAAGGAGAGCTGCATGCGGGAAGGCGCGAAGTGGGCGCATGGATTGATCGGATTGTTGTGGCTGGCAAGCTTGCCGGCAGGGGCGGCGACGTCGGTGCTGATCTGGCCGATCGACCCGGTGCTGGAGGCCGACCAGAAGGCCGGTGCCCTGTGGCTGGAAAACCGTGGCACTGCGCCGGCCAACTTGCAGGTGCGCGTGTTCGCGTGGCGCCAGGGTGATTACCAGGAACAGTTCCAGGCGCAGCGCGAAATCATTGGCAGCCCGCCGGTGGCCAACATTGCGCCGGGGCAAAAGCAGCTGATCCGCCTGACCCGCACCGGCCCCTCGCCAGCCGGCCAGGAGCAGGCCTACCGCATCATCATCGACGAAATCCCGCCCGCCCTCCCTGTCGAAAAGGCCGAGCCCGGCGCAACAGCGGCCATCCGCCTGCAGATGCGTTACTCGGTGCCTTTGTTCGTCTACGGCGAGGGGCTGTGGGGCAAGGCCGACCCCGAGGGCAAGCGTAATGTCGAGGGTGTGGGCAAGCCGCAGCTCAGCTGGCGCCCGGTGACCGTGCAGGGCAAACCCTACGTTGAGCTGCGCAACACAGGCCCGGTGCACGCGCGCCTGACCGATGTGGTGGTGCAGCAAGGCAGCCAGAGCAAACCGTTGGCCGAGGGCTTGCTGGGCTATGTGCTGCCGGGTGCCAGCATGCGTTGGCCGGCACCCGTGGCGCCCGGCAGCACCAGCGTGCTCAAGGGGCGGGTCAACGGCCAAGGCTCGGCGGACGCCATCCGCCAAGGCCAATGAGCCAGCAACTGAATGCAGTGCAGGGGCCAGGGAGGACCCGGCAATGGTTGGAAACCGTGTGTGAAGTGGCTGACGGCGATGACGCGCCGCTGGTGCCTGGGACTGGCCGTGGTCAGCCCTGGCCTGGCGCTGGCCGACGACCTGCCCCCGCCGCCCACGGAGATGTCCGCCATCGCCGATGCCACGCTGTACCTCGACCTGCTGGTGAACCAGATGCCCAGGGCTGAACTGGTGCCGGTACAGCAGCGGGCCGGGCAGTTGTACCTGGACAGCGAGGTATTGCGCGCGGCGGGCATCTCGCTGCCGGGCAACCCGCAGGGCGAAGTGGCCCTGGAGCGCATCGTGGGGTTGCATACCGACTACGACAGCCAGAATCAACGCCTGCTGCTGCAGGTGCCGCCGGCCTGGCTGCCAGACCAGCAGCTGGGCGACCCCAACCTGTACCCGGCCAGCGATGCCCGCAGCAGTTTCGGCGCCTTGTTCAACTATGACCTGTACCTGAATGATACCGACGACGGCGGCACCTACCTGGCCGCCTGGAACGAGCTGCGCCTGTTCGACAGCTGGGGCACCTTTTCCAGCACCGGGCAGTGGCGCCAGTCGTTCAATGGCGTACAGGCGGACGCCACGCGGCAAGGCTTCATGCGCTACGACACCACCTGGCGCTTCACCGATGAGCAGCGCCTGCTGACGTACGAGGCGGGTGATTTCGTGACCGACGCCTTGCCCTGGAGCAGTTCGGTACGGGTGGGCGGCTTGCAGTTGTCACGTGACTTTGGTGCGCGCCCCGACCTGGTCACTTACCCGTTGCCAGCGTTCGCAGGGGAGGCGGCAGTACCAACGTCGCTGGACCTGTTCATCAACGGCTACAAATCCAGCACTACCGAGCTACAGCCAGGCCCCTACACCTTGACCAACGTGCCCTTCATCAATGGCGCGGGGGAGGCGGTGGTCGTCACTACCGATGCGCTGGGCCGGCAGGTGTCGACCACCTTGCCGTTCTACGTGACCAGTAGCCTGCTGCAGAAAGGCCTGTCGGATTATTCGGTGGCTGCGGGCAGTTTGCGACGTGATTACGCCGTACGCGATTTTGCCTACGGCCCAGGCGTTGCTTCGGCCAGCCTGCGTTACGGCGTCAGTGACAGCTTCACCCTGGAAACCCACGCCGAAACCGCTGAGTCGCTGGCACTGGCTGGCCTGGGCGGCAACATGCGGCTGGGCAACTTCGGCGTGCTTAACGCCGCGTTGGCGCAAAGCCGGTTTGACGGTGACAAGGGCCATCAGGTCGCCTTGGGGTATCAGTACAACAGCCAGCGCATCGGCTTCAGCTACCAGCGCCTGCAACGCCATGGTGACTATGCCGACCTGACCCGGGTCGATGCCCCGGACATGCAACTGAGCAAAAGCAGCGAGCAGGTCACCCTCAGCCTCAACCTGAACGAGTACGGCAGCGTCGGTGCCGGTTACTTCGATGTGCGCGCCGGTGATGGCACGCGTACCCGGTTGATCAACCTGAGTTACAGCAGGCCGCTGTGGGGCAGCAGCAGTGTGTACCTGTCGGCCAACCGCGAGGTGGGCGACAGCCAGTGGGCGGTGCAGGCGCAGTTGGTCATCCCGTTCGACCTGCACGGCACCCTGGCGCTGGGCATGGAGCGCAGCAAGGAAGGCGAGCGCCTGCAACGGGTCAACTACAGCCTCGCGGTGCCGGTCGGTGGCGGTGTTGGTTACAACCTGGGGTATGCCGCAGGCAGCGACCGCGATGCCTACCGCCAGGCCGACGTCACCTGGCGCCTGCAGTCAGTGCAGCTGCAGGCCGGTGTGTATGGCAGCAGCGGCGAAATGACCCGCTGGGCCGACGCCAGTGGCTCGCTGGTGTGGATGGACGCCGGGCTGTTTGCCGCCAACCGCATTGATGACGCCTTTGTGGTGGTCAGCACGGCGGGGTATGCCGATGTACCGGTACGCTACGAAAACCAGGAAGTCGGCCGCACCGATGCCAAGGGGCACCTGCTGGTGCCGTACAGCAGCGGTTACTATCGGGGCAAGTACGAGATCGACCCCATGAACCTGCCGCCGGATGTCCTCGCATCGGATGTGGAACAGCGCGTGGCGGTACGCCGGGGCAGCGGCTACTTGCTGGAGTTCCCCCTCAAGCGGGTGATGGCGGCCAGCGTCGAGCTGGTGGACGCAAACCAGCAGGTACTCAAGTTGGGCAGCCGCGTTACCCACGAGCAGAGTGGCGGCCAGGCGGTGGTGGGCTGGGACGGCCTGGTCTATCTGGAGAACCTGTCGCCGCACAACCGCTTGCAGGTAGAGACCGAAGGGGGCGGGCATTGCCAGGTGGAATTCGACCTGCCTGAAGCGCAAGGCTCGGTTCCCTTGATCGGCCCGTTGGTGTGCCGATGAGCACCTGGTTGCGTGGCGTGGGGGCGAGCGTGCTGTTGATGCAGGCTGGCTCGGCCTGGGCCCTGTGCTCGTCGGTGGCGACGTCACCGGCAGCGTTTGGCAGCCTCAATTCGACGCAGGTTCGTACCACGGTACAAACCTCTTCGTCGACGAACTCGGGGTTGCGGTGTTCAGGCTCATTGCTCAGCCTGCTGAGCACCGGTGACCACTTCTACGCCACGATCACCCCGGCTTCGGGAGGGCTGGTAGGCCCGACCGGCGACGTCATCGCCTACACGCTGTATGCCGATAACAGCACCAACTACCCGATTACACGGAATGTGGCCTACGACTTTGCCCGCAACGGTATCCTCGATGTGTTGGGGCTACTCGGCAGTATCACGCCCAAGACCGTACCAATCTACCTGCGTACCCAAATCGGCAGCAACGTCGCGGCAGGGTTGTATCAAGAGAACCTGACCGTGGCCTGGAGCTGGGACTACTGCTCGGGGATTGGTGTGCTAGGGGGCTGCCTCGGGCGGGACGTCGGTTCAGGCGTACAGACCTTGAACGTGAGCCTGACGGTGACCAACGACTGCCAGATCACCACCCCTGACATCAGCTTCAGCAGTGCCCCGGTGGTGGCAGGGTTCGGTACGGTAAGCCAGAGCGTGAGCGTGTCGTGCACCAAGGGCAGTAACTACACCGTGGGGCTGGATGACGGGCAGAACGTGTCCGGTGGGCGGCGGCGAATGAAATCATCGGCCAACAACTACCTGGCCTACGACATTTTCAAGAGTGCCAGCACGGTGCGCTGGGGCGCTTCGGGGGCGGCACGGCGTTCCAGTACCGATGCAGACGTAAACCCCGGGGCGGGTACCGGTATCGGCAACCAGCTGTTCAACTATAACGCCAAGGTCTACACGGACCAGGCTACGCCGCCAGCGGCGACCTATTCCGACAGTGTGATACTGGATGTGCAGTTCTGAGCCCAGACCTCTGTCGGGCTTACCGGCCTCATCGCCGGCAAGCCAGCTCCCACAGTACTGCACATGGCTCAGGTATAGCGCGGTCGAGGTGGGAGCCGGCTTGCCGGCGATGAGGCCATGATGGTCAACGCAAATCGTCAACCATCTTCGCCAACGTTTCCAGCACCGCCCCGGCCAGTGCCTTCGACCGCGCCCCCGACCACCCGGTAACCGCATCGGGCGCATCGTCATGGTCCTTGAACGGCATCTCCAGGGTCAGTGACAGGCAGTCATACGCCATGCCCACCGCGTTGCAGGCCAGCGTGGTATTGGCCTGGCCCGGCTCGTCACGGGTATAGCCATGCACGGTCTGGAAGTCCCGGGTCAGGCTGCACAAGGTGCTGCGGAACTGCTCCTCCAGCGTTGCCAGGCGTGGCGTGTAGCCCGGGTTGCCCTCGCAGGCGGCGGTGAATACGTGGGGGATCTCTTCATCGCCGTGTACATCGACAAAGGCATCCACCCCGTACTGCTTCATCTGCGCCTGGGCAAAGAACACCTCCGGGGTCAGCTCGACGCTGGCGTCCTGCCAGGCGCGGTTGAGGTCCTTGCCCTTGAAGTTGGTGCGCAGGTGGCCGAGGAAGGCGCCGTCCGGGTTCATGTTGGGGATCAGGTACAGGTCGGCCTTGGCCAGCAACTGCTGGATCACCGCATCGTTGGCCTGCAGGCGATCGATTACCCCTTCCATGAACCATTCGGCCATGTGCTCACCCGGGTGCTGCTGGGCAATCAGCCACAGCTTGCGCTTGCCGGTGGCGCCATCGCCAGCGCGCAGCAGGGGAATGTCGCGGCCCTGTACGCTTCGGCCGCTGGCCAGCAACTCGACCCCTGGCAACTGGCGAGCACGTTCGATCAGCTGGTTGTGACGAGCGCGCGGGTAGGGCTCGAAGTAGGCGAACCAGATCTGCTCCTGCTCTGCTTTCACTTCGAACGACAACGCCGTGCCGTCGAACTGGCTGGGTACGCGGAACCAGGTGTTCTGGTCGTAGCTGGCCACTGCGTTGTAGCCGCTCCAGGCATTTTTGTACGAGGAGCCCGATGCGTTGTCGAGGCTGAAGCGATGGACCTGGCCCGGGGTCAGCCCACTGACCTTGAAGTGGAACCACTGGTAGTGGCCGCTGTGGGTGTCGGGGCGGATGGCCAGGTGCACCTGGGCCGGGTTGCTGGCGTCCAGCACCTGGATATTGCCGGAATCGAAAGCGCAGTCGATCTGCACGGGGGACAGCGTCACGGTCATGGGCCGGGCTCCTTATCGGGCGTTGTTGTAGGGGTACTGTACACGGCTTGGCCCGGTCGACGCCAAAATCGCACCGGCCACGCCCCCGCATTGTGCTGATGCCTTTGCCGGCCTGCAGGTTATTTGAAGAACTGGCTCGGTGTGGTGCCGAACTGGCGCTTGAACATGCTGGCGAAGGCACTGGGGCTGTCATACCCCAGCGCCCCTGCCACATCGATGATCCGCTCGCCCTGTGCGATCCGCTCAAGTGCCTGCATCAGCCGCGCCTGCTGGCGCCACTGGCCAAAGGTCATGCCGGTTTCCTTGCGGAACAGGCGCTGGATGGTCTTTTCATCTACGCCCAGTTGCAAGGCCCAGTCAGCCACGGTGGCGTTGTCATCAGGCCTTTCGTGCAAGGCCGAGCAGATGGCCTTCAAGCGGCTGTCGCTGGGTTGCGACAGCTTCAACGGCAAGGTTGGCAGTACGCAGATTTCGTCGAGGATCAAGCGCATCACCCGGGCTTCACGCGAGTCCTCGGCAAAGGGGGCGGTAAAGCTCACCGAGGCTTTGATCAGTTCGCTGAGCAGCGGCGAGATGCTGATGGCCTTGCTCTGCAGGGGCAGGCCCGCCGCCGCGTCGGTGCGCACGAACACACTGCGCATCTTCACGTCGCCAACACAGCGGATGGCGTGCACCTGGCCGCAGGGCATCCACACACCGCGGCTGGGCGGCACGGTCCAGCATTCGTTACCGGACTCGACGATCATCAAGCCTTTGATGGCGTAGATCAGTTGATGCTTGGCATGCCGGTGGGGTTCGATGAACCAGTCCGTAGGGTAGTCGGTCGCACGGCTCCCGACTTCCCAGGTCCATTCATCGACCTCCACCAGCAATTCGCGCTGTGGCTTTACCATCGTGACCTCGTGTAGATGCAGCCAGGCAGCGCCACTTTAGCAGCAACGGCTCGGCCGGGCCTGCGAGCGGGTGGCCGGCAGCAGCGCGGTGGCCAGCCCGAGCAACGGCAGGAACGCGATGGCCTGGTACACCCACTCGATGCCATGCCGGTCGGCCAGTTCGCCCAGGCCGGCGGCGCCGATGCCGCTGATGCCGAACATCAGCCCGAACATCACCCCGGAGACCATGCCGACCCGCCCTGGCACCGCCTCTTGGGCATACACCACCAGGGCCGCGAAGGCCGAGGACATTACCAGGCCAATGGCCACGGCCAGTACGGCTGTCCAGGCCAGGTTGGCATGGGGCAGGGCCAGGGCGAAGGGGGCGACGCCAAGGAACGAGACCCAGATCACCGCCTTGCGCCCGATGCGGTCACCCACCGGGCCGCCGGCGAAGGTCCCCAGCGCCACGGCTGCGAGGAACACGAACAGGTACAGCTGGCTGTGTTGCACGCTCAGGCCGAAATGCTCGATCAGGTAGAAGGTGAAGTAGTTGGTGAACGAGGCGATGTAAACGAACTTGGCGAACATCAGCACGGCCACCACCGCTACTGCGCGCCACATGGCACCCCGCGACAACCCGGGCGCCTGCTGACCGGCGAAGGTCTTGAGCCTGGCCTGGCCGTGGCGCACGCTCCAGCCTGTTACCCGCAACAGCACCATGACAGCCAGTGCAGCTGCCAGCATGAACCAGGCAATGGCCGGCTGACCGTGCGGAATGACGATGGCGGCGGTGAGCAGCGGGCCGAGGGCCGAGCCGGTATTGCCGCCAACCTGGAAGGTGGACTGCGCGGTGCCGAAGCGCCCGCCAGAGGCCATCCTGGCCACCCGGGAGGCTTCGGGGTGGAAGGTGGCCGAACCCACGCCAACCACCGCGGCGGCCAGCAACAGCATTTCATAGCTGCCGGCAAAGGCGAGCAGGGCGATGCCCACCAGCGTCACCAGCATGCCGGCGGGCAGCAGGAAGGGTTGTGGATGTTTGTCGGTGAACAGGCCGACCCAGGGCTGCAGCAGGGAGGCGGTCACCTGGTAGACCAGGGCGATCCAGCCGATCTGGGCAAAGCTGAGCGCAAAATCGCTTTTCAGCATGGGGTAGATCGATGGCAGCACCGCCTGGATCAGGTCGTTGAGCAGATGGGCGAATGCAGCAGCACCGACGATGCGGACCACAAAGCCCTGAGGCTGGTCGGCAGGCGTGGTGGAGGCTACGGAGGCAGCGGAGGTTGTCATGGGCAAGGGTCTTCTGTGGCAAGGGAGCAAGGCATTGCCGCAGCAGGTTAGCCAGTGCCCGGGTTGCCTGTCTCACGCCGAACAGGCAGCCACTGCCGCGTTTCGGGCATCCGTGCCCGCAAAGCCCTTTTAGCGTTCGTGCCTGGCCATCCAGCGCAGCAATGCCGCAATCGGTATGCTGCGGTGGGCCTCGTGTCGGTAGGGCTTGCCTTCGGCGCTGTAGCGCTCCCGATACCGGCTAAGGACCAGGCTACGGCCATCAGCCGATAGCCGCGCCTCCAGTTCATGCAGCAACAGGGGTTGCCGGGCGGCACCTTCCAGGCGCCGGAACAGCAGCATGGCCGTCTGGGCATCATTCATGGCCGGTTGCCTCCGGGCAATGGGCTTGCCACGTTCCAGGTTTGCCTGCCTTGCCTTCTGCCACCAGGTTGCTGCGCTGCTGGGCGGTGTAGTCGCGCATTGCCAGGTAGTAATCGGGCCAGGTGTGCAGCAGATCGGTCAACGGCAGGGCGGCGGCGCGCCCATCCACGATGTGCCCGGCAGTGGCCACGGTCGTGAGGGTGGCAACCGTATCGCTGTTATCGCCGAACGGGTCCACGGCCATGCTCAATACTTTGCCGGTCGCGTCGCGCACGTTGTGCGTACCCAGCAATGGCAGCTCGACGATGGGGCCATTGGCGATGCCCCAGACCCCGAAGGTCTGGCCAAAGTCTGAACGGTGTTGGCTCAGCCCCATCTTCCCGGACACATCGACCAGGCCCGCCACCCCCAGGGTGGTGTTGAAGATGAAGCGTGAAAGGCTGGTCATGGCCCGTTCGCCGTTGCCCTGCAGCAGGTCGTTGACGAACACCTTGGGCTCGCCGAAGTTGTTGGCAAAGTTGTGCACACCCTGCTGGGCAAAGCCAGGCAGCGCGGTGTAGCCGCGGGCGACGGGGGTCAGCAGGTAGTCATCGACCGTGCGGTTGAAGGCAAACACTGCGCGGTTGGCGGGTTCCGCCGGATCGCTGACCTGATAGGCCACAGGGCCGCAGGCCGAGGTGGTGGGTGCGCGCTGGCTGCAGCCTCCGGCTGCGAGCAGCGACAGTGCCAGCGCAGCAGAGCGCGCCGAACGGGAGACGGATGATGAGCGGGACATAGGCACATTCCTGGCAAGAACTGGCGGCGATGCTGCCCGGCTTTTCTTGCCTGGTAATGTCTGGATTGTCTCGGCCCGGACACTTTGTTACCGGGTTGAAATATATGACGGCCGCAGGGTGATGGCCTTAAAGTACCGCTTGGTTACCTTGTTCGTGGTGCTTTTTCGTGAGCCATTTGCTGATCGTCGACGATGATGTCGAGGTGCTCGACCTGTTACAGAAGTTTCTTCGCCAGCATGGCTACGAGGTAGACGTCGCCTGCGATGGCAAAGCGCTCTGGCAGGCGATCGAGCGGCGCGTGCCAGACCTGGTCATCCTCGACGTGATGCTGCCCGGTGACAGTGGCCTGGTGCTGTGCCAGCGCCTGTTGGCCGAACACAAGGTGGCCGTGATCATGCTGACCGCCATGGGCGAGCTGAGCGACCGTGTGGTGGGCCTGGAGCTGGGGGCAGACGACTACCTGACCAAGCCGTTCGCTGCCCGTGAACTGCTGGCGCGGGTCAGGGCCGTGTTGCGCAGGGCCGGTGAGGGGGCTGCTGGCGCTGTTGGCGCCACGAGCCACCCCTCGGTGCTTGAGTTCGCCGGCTGGCAGCTGGACGTGGTGCGGCGCGAGTTGCGCTCGCCGGATAACATCATGATCCCGTTGTCCAACGGTGAATTCGAGCTGTTGCTGGTGTTTGCCGAGCATCCGCGCCGGGTGCTTAGCCGCCAGCAGTTGCTGGACCTGGCCCGTGGCGAAGCCTACGACGCCTACGACCGCAGCGTTGATGTACAGGTAAGCAGGTTGCGCCGCAAGCTTGAAGCCGACAATGGCAGTGAGCCGTTGATTCGCACCCTGCGTAATGCCGGCTACCTGTTCACGCCCACGGTCGCCAGGCGATGAAGCTGTTCACCCGGCTGCGACAGGCCCTGCCGCAGCCAAGAATCACCATTGCCCGCTGGATTGCGCTGACCACGTTGACGGCGATGCTGTTCCTGTTGCTGCTCAAGGGGCTGTTCAGCCTGCTGCTGAGTGTGTGGGCGCAACCACCGCTGCTGGAAAGCGGGGTGATCGAGAAAGTGGCAGCGGTGACCCGCATCCTCGATGCGGCGCCTGTGTCGCAACGCAGCAACATCGCGGGCGCGGCAGGTGACGGCACCTATTCGGTACGCTGGTTGCAACGCCATGACGAAGCCGGTGTACCCAGGCTGGTCGATGCCGAATTCCGCCAGGGCACGCCTATCCTGCGTGCCTTGCTCAAGCGCCCGGATGCCAGGGTCGAGGCATTCGAGCCTTCCGACATGCCGGAATACGCCCCTGAGCGCGGTTATGCCCTGATGATCGAGCTGAGCGACACGTCCTGGGTGCTGTTTCGCGCCACCAGCCGCAGCTGGGGCCTGGATGAACTGCCGCGTAACCTGATCATCCTCGCCTTGATGCTGGCTTCCAGCCTTGCTGTCGCGCTGTTGGCCACACGCTACCTGGCCAAGCCCCTGGAGCGCTTTGCCGAAGGTGCGCGGCGCTTTGGCAAGGACTTCAACGCTCCTCCCATTCCGGTGGTAGGCCCGCACGACCTGCGCCAGGCCATCCTGGCCTTCAATGCCACCCAGGCCCAGCTCAAGCATTACCTGAACGACCGCACGCAGATGCTCGCGGCCATCTCCCACGACCTGCGCGCACCACTGACGCGCATGCGCTTGCGCGCCGAGTTCATCGACGATGCCCAGCTGCAGGCCAAGTTGTTTCAGGACGTCGACGAGATGCAGGCGATGGTCGATGCCGCGCTGGCGTTTTTCCGTGATGACGCGCGGCTTGAACCTACCACCGTGTTCGACCTGGGCGAGCTGCTGCTGACCGTGGTGGACGACTTCAAGGATGCGGGCGTGGAGGTTGGCCTCAGCGGGCCGCGCCGCTGTGTTTACACCGGGCGGCCCGTGGGCATCAAGCGGGTACTGGTCAACCTGATCGACAATGCCGCGAAGTACGGTTGCGAACCAACGGTGGTGTTGGCGGTAACCGCCAGGCAGATAGAAATTACCGTGCAGGATCGCGGGCCGGGCATCGCGCCGGACCTGCAGGAGCAGGTATTCGTGCCGTTTTACCGCATTGAAGGCTCACGTAACCGCGACACGGGCGGTGTGGGGCTGGGCCTGCCCGCAGCACGGGCCATCGTGCTGGAGCAAGGTGGCAGCCTGACATTGAGCAACCGCCTCGAAGGCGGTTTGCAAGCCAAGGTCACGCTGCCACTGGGTTGATCAGAGCCCCAGCTCGCTGAGCCCGGGGTGGTCATCCGGGCGCCGGCCCAGCGGCCAGTGGAACTTGCGCTCGGCTTCGCTGATGGGGTGTTCGTTGATACTCGAATGACGGTTCTGCATCAGTCCGTCGTCGGCAAACTCCCAGTTCTCGTTGCCGTAGGCGCGGAACCACTGGCCGCTGTCGTCGTGGTATTCGTAGGCGTAGCGCACGGCAATGCGGTTGCCGGTGAAGGCCCACAGTTCCTTGATCAGGCGGTACTCCAGTTCGTGGTGCCATTTGCGGGTCAGAAACGCTTCGACTTCGGCACGGCCACGGGGGAACTCGACGCGGTTGCGCCACACCGTGTCCGGGGTGTAGGCGAGTGCAACCTTGGCCGGGTCACGGCCGTTCCAGCCATCTTCGGCCAGCCGGACTTTCTCGATGGCGCTTTCGCGGGTGAAGGGTGGAAGGGGTGGGCGGGACATCGGTGTACTCCTCGGGTCGTTTGGCTTGTAGCAGGTTAGCTGCCGCTGCCAGGACAGAGAATGGATGTGCCGGGCACTTCATAATTGCGGGGCGTGAAATAGTACTGAGGTGTCGTGCCCAGGTGTGGCCCTTGTGTAACCCCTGCACAAGGGCGTACCCCTGTCAGTCCCAGGCCGGCGCCAGGCCGTCTGGGCTGACTTCGCGGCCATTGCGTTCGAGCGTGGCGATGCGCGCCATGTCGTCTGCGTCCAGCTTCAGGTCACGGGCAAGCAGGTTGCTGGCCAGGTTTTCACGCTTGGTCGACGACGGGATGACCGCATAGCCCAACTGCAAGGCCCAGGCCAGGGCCACCTGGGCGACGGTAGCCTTGTGCTTCGCGGCAATCTCGGCCAGTACCGGGTCCTTCAGCACCTTGCCGTAGGCCAGGGTCATGTACGAGGTGACGGTGATGCCCTGTTCCTTCAGGAACGCGGTCAGCTTGCCGTTTTGCAGGTAAGGGCTGAGTTCGATCTGGTTGGTAGCGATTTCGCCTTTGCCGACGACTTCGATGGCCTGGCGAGTCAGCTCGATGTTGAAATTGGACACACCGATCTGGCGTGTCAGGCCCAGCCGCTTCGCTTCGGCCAGTGCGGTCATGTATTCGCGCAGTTCCACCCCGTTGCCCGGCGCTGGCCAGTGGATCAGCAGCAGGTCGACATAGTCGGTACGCAGTTTGCTCAGGCTGTCGCGCAGGCTGGGGATGAGCTTGTCGGCGGCGTAGTTGTCCACCCAGATCTTGGTGGTGATGAACAGCTCGCTGCGCGGCACGCCGCTTTCGGCGATCGCCTGGCCAACGTCAGCTTCGTTCTTGTAGATTTGCGCGGTGTCGATCACCCGGTAGCCCAGCGCCAGGGCCGACTTGACCGAATCGATGACGGCCTGGCCGGTGAGGCGGAAGGTGCCGAGGCCGAAAGAGGGAATGCTCATGGATCTGCTCCTGGTGGTGGGAAATAGCATTGAGCCCGGTCGCTCAACGTCGATCTCATTGGGTATAGGTGCAGTGTGCGGGTTTCGGTGCGCTTGATTAAGGCGGAGCAGGGCCAAGGTCATTTGATTCACAGTCAAGAATCGGCAACTGAGTTGTGACTGTGTCAGTGGGATCTCATAAAACAAAACGGCCCGCCAGAGTGGCGGGCCGTCAGGCATTGCGGATGACGATCAGCGGCGGCGGAACAGCGGCAGCGGCTCGTCGGTGGCGGCCTGGTAGGTCACCGAAAAGTCCTTCAGGCTTTGCAGTGCGTCTTCCGGGTCCTTGTCGGCACGGATGGCGAAGGCATCGAAACCGCAACGGGCCATGAAGAACAGCTGGTCGCGCAGCACGTCGCCAATGGCGCGCAGCTCGCCCTTGAACTTGTAGCGGTCACGCAGCAGGCGCGCATTGGAGTAGTTGCGCCCGTCGGTGAAGGCCGGGAAGTTCAGCGCGATGACCTGGAAGTGCTGCACGTCTTCGCCGATTTCTTCGGCTTCTTCGTCGCTGTCCAGCCAGATGCCCAGGCCGCCGTCGCGGGCCTTGAGCACATGGGCATGGTCACGCCACAGTTGCAGCGGGACGATGTAGTCGTCGCAGTTGGTCAGCTCGTCAAAGGACGTTTCCTTTGGCAGCAGGTGCCAGGTTTCGTCGACGATCTGGTTGTTCTTAATGATTCGCTGCATAGACGCGTTCCTTGAAGGGGTCGATGCCGATACGCTGGTAGGTGTCGATGAAACGCTCTTCCTCGGTGCGTTGCTCGACGTACACGGCGATCAGCTTCTCGATCACATCGGCCATGGCCTCCTGGGCGAAGGACGGGCCGAGGATCTTGCCCAGGCTCGCGCCACGCGCGGCGTTGCCGCCCAGCGACACCTGGTAGAACTCCTCACCCTTCTTGTCCACGCCGAGGATGCCGATGTGGCCCACGTGGTGGTGGCCGCAGGCGTTCATGCAGCCAGAGATGTTCAGGTCGATTTCACCGATGTCGAACAGGTAGTCCAGGTCGTCGAAACGGCGCTGGATGGATTCGGCGATCGGGATCGACTTGGCGTTGGCCAGCGAGCAGTAGTCACCGCCCGGGCAGCAGATGATGTCGGTCAGCAGGCCGATGTTCGGCGTTGCGAAGCCACCTTCGCGCAGTTCCAGCCACAGCGCGTGCAGCTGGCGCTGCTCGACGTCGGCGAGGATGATGTTCTGCTCGTGCGAGGTACGCAGGAAGCCGAAGCTGTAGCGCTCGGCCAGGTCGGCCACGGCGTCCAGCTGCTTGTCGGTCAGGTCGCCCGGGGCAACGCCGGTAGGCTTGAGCGACAAGGTCACGGCCACGTAACCCGGGCGTTTGTGGGCGCGGGTGTTGCGCGAACGCCAGCGGGCGAAGCCTGGGTATTCGGCGTCCTGGGCGGCGTAGTCGACGTTGTCGAGGGCCAGGTAGTCCGGGTCGACGAAGTGGCGCGACACGCGCTGTACTTCATCTTCGGTCAGGGTGGTGCTGCCGCCACGCAGGTGGACCATTTCGGCCTCGACCTTCTCGGCGAACACTTCCGGGGTCAGGGCCTTGACCAGGATCTTGATCCGCGCCTTGTACTTGTTGTCACGGCGACCGTAACGGTTGTACACGCGCAGGATGGCGTCCAGGTAGCTGATCAGGTCTTGCCACGGCAGGAATTCGTTGATGAACGAGCCCACCACCGGGGTACGGCCCAGGCCACCGCCGACCAGCACACGGAAGCCCAGCTCGCCGGCAGCATTGCGCACCGGCTCCAGGCCGATGTCGTGCACTTCGATGGCGGCGCGGTCTTCTTGCGAGCCGTTGATGGCGATCTTGAACTTGCGCGGCAGGTAAGCGAATTCCGGGTGGAAGGTGGTCCACTGACGGACGATCTCGCACCATGGGCGCGGGTCGATGATTTCGTCTGCGGCCACACCGGCGAACTGGTCGGTGGTGGTGTTGCGCAGGCAGTTGCCGCTGGTCTGGATCGCGTGCATCTGCACGGTGGCCAGCTCGGCGAGGATGTCCGGGATGTCTTCCAGCGCCGGCCAGTTGTACTGCACGTTCTGGCGGGTGGAAATGTGGGCATAGCCCTTGTCGTAGTCGCGAGCGATCTTGGCCAGGGTGCGGACCTGGGTGGCGTTCAGCTGGCCGTACGGCACGGCGACACGCAGCATCGGCGCGAAACGTTGGATGTAAAGGCCGTTCTGCAGGCGCAGAGGGCGGAATTCTTCTTCGCTCAGCTCACCGGCCAGGTAGCGGCGGGTCTGATCACGGAACTGCTTGACGCGGTCCTCGATGATCCGCTGATCGTACTCGTCGTATACGTACATAAAAGTCCTGTCTCAGGCATGCAGCTATTCGCGCGCACGGCCGCGCACTCCGGTACGGAGCCGGGGAACGATATCAGGTTGCGGTTATGCGCTAAAGTGATGTTTTAGCATATGAAAAGAACCAAATGGACTATGTGAGACTGACTGCCATTTGTGCCTTGGGTGGGGCAGGGCGTTTATAATCCGGCGTTTGCTTCGCAGAGATGTGACCCCATGCTCAAGGCCCTGTGCCAAAGCTTGTGTCTGGCCCTGCCGCTGGCGGCAAGTGCGCAGCCATCGGTGGTTTTCCTCAACCCCGGGCTCTCCACCGAGACGTTCTGGACCAGCTACACCCGCTTCATGCAGGCCGCCGCGGATGAGCTGGGCATGACCCTCAGGGTGGAATACAGCGAGCGCCGCGCCGACCTGGCCCTGACCCAGGCCCGGGCGATCCTGAGTGGGGCGCAGCGGCCGGATTACCTGGTGCTGGTCAACGAGCAGTACGTCGCGCCCGAAGTGCTGCGCCTGTCGCGTGGCACGGGGGTGAAGCTGCTGTTGGTCAACAACGGCCTGACGGCCAGCCAGGTTCGCAGCATTCAGGCCCAGCCCGACAAGTATGCCGAGCCGCTGGGCACCTTGATGAGCAACGACGAGCAGGCGGGCTTCCAGATGTTGCACCAGATGGTCGCGCAACTGCCGCACGACGTCGGCGCGGTAGACCTCGTGGCTTTTGCCGGGGTCAAGACCACCCCGGCCTCGCAGCTGCGCGAGGAGGGCATGCGCCGTGCGCTGGCCGACTTCCCTCAGGTGCGCCTGCGCCAGGTGGTGTATGGCGGCTGGAGCCGCCAGCGCGCCTACGAGCAGGCGCAGCAGTTGCTGGAGCGCTACCCGGCCACGCGCCTGGTGTGGTCGGCCAATGACGAGATGGCCTTTGGCGCCATGCAGGCGTTCGAAGCAGCCGGGCGCAAGCCGGGGCGCGATGTGCTGTTCAGCGCGGTCAACAGTTCGCCCGAGGCCTTGCGCGCGCGGATCGACGGGCGCCTGAGTGTGTTGATGGGCGGGCACTTTACCCTTGGGGGCTGGGCCATGGTGATGCTGCACGATGACGCGCTGGGGCTGAAGCTGAACCGCGATGGCCTGCGCGAGCACAGCGTGCCGGTGCTGCAGCCGATCGACCGGGCCAAAGCGCAACGTTGGCTGAAACTGCTGGAGCGGGCTGACTACGGCGTCGATTTTCAGCGTTACAGTGCTCAGGGGCGCCCGACCGACTACCAATACCCGTTTCTGACGTCGCCCATGGACTATTGAGCGAAGTGAAGTTTTGCGGGCGCGGGCATAGTTAAGTACCACTGCCGGCCACTGGCGCTTTGATCTGATGGCAGCTTCCAATCCAAGGAGCCTGTCATGTCGGATTTGTCTGTCGCCAGCAATGCAGCCACGGCTGAGGTAGAGCCAGGCATCACCTTGTACCCCTCTGGTCACGAACCCATTCTGCTGACCGCGGAGGAACGCAATGCGGCTGACCTGGTGGCCAAGGCACTGGCTGTAACAAAGACGTTCTACGGGACGTTGAACAAAACGCAGCGCGCCAGGCTGGACGCTTTGTATGGCACGCCCCGGGTGGGTGCCGATGCACTGATGAAGATCGTTCAGGGTGTCAAGGCGCAGGTCAGTGCCCGCCTCACGGCGTGCTGTGGGCATGAAGTGCAGGTGGATGCTGTGCGCATTCACACCGCCCGACCGGAAAAACCTGCGGTCAGCGAACCGCTCTGGGCCTGGCTCTCCCGTGGCACCCCTGTCCAGCTTGCGCAACCCCGCCTGACCAGGGATGCGAACGATTTTGTCGACAACAGTTGGCTCACGCTCAATGGCGCTGTGTTCGGCAAACAGGATGGCAGCCAGGTAACGGTCGATGAGATCGTCAGCATCGGGCGTGAACTGGACATCGGTGAGTCGATCGCCACCCGGTGTGATGCCTGGCTGGCACAGGAGCAGGTCGCCTCGACGATCAGGCGTGAGTCGAATGCCAACTTCGAGATTTCACTGCTCAATGCCTTGAAGGTGGGGGACATCACGGCGGCGCAGCACCTGCAACTGCAAGCGAGTGGCAGCCTCGCCCTGCCGGGAGTTTTGAGTTATGGCTTGCCTGCAGTGGGCCAGGCCCTGCACAAGGGCAACTTCATGCTGAGGGTGGAAGGGCATGAGCTGCCCGTGTTCGCATTGAACACCGCCAGCGGCACGTACATTTATGCGGGTACATCGCCCGAGGGGCGGCTTTTCGTAGCAGATGCTGCGCAAGGGTTAACGGCGATGCAGGTATTTGCCCGTGCGTTCCGAGGCGACCTCTGGGCTACACGGCGCGGGTGCTCGGGGTGGTCATGGTCGCTGCTCACGCCCTCGGCACGGCAGGCAGTCAGCGGCAGAATGCCTCAGCCACTGCCGCACCGGGACAACTACCCTGTAACCGCCTACTGGGCTCACGGTGCCGGCGTTTATGCCAGCAAGGCAGACTATGAGCGCGGAGCGAGTGGCGTACGCTTCACTGCGCCGTTTCCGCTGTCGCAAACCCCGGTGACCGGCAAATTGGCAAGTGCCTACGCGGCCTTGTTGGCAGGGCAGGTCAAGGACCACTTCACGCCCAATCAGGGCAGCAGCCTGGACCATGCCCTGCGCATCGGTGCCGAGGCGCTTGCCTTCATCCTGGATGTCATCTTGATTGCGGTCCCCGGCGAGGTGAAGTTCCCCGGCCGCGCCTTGCTGTTCAAGGCCATGCTGGCCAAACAACTGGCGGTTGACCTGCCACAGAGCCTGGTGCAATCGAAATGGGACGAGGCGGCAGAAACGCTGGTGGACTTTTTCGAGACAGTGCTGGAAATGCAGCTTCTCCGGAAGGCTGGCCGGCTGGTCAGATCGAGGCTCGATGAGCTGAATCGAACGCTGTTGCCTGAGCGCACGCATCCCTCTTTCGAGGCAGGTGGCGTCAGTGTGCCGCCCATTACCGCGTCACAGGCTGTGCGCAGCATGCTGCCGCCGGTGTTTCAGGCCCTGGATGACAAGGTAATGAGCACGTTGCTGAGCCACGCGGGCGTTGGCGAAAAGGCGTTGAATGCCATGTGGCGGGGTAAAGCACCGATGGACATGGCGCTTGCGGCCGCCGCCAGCGAGGTGATGAGCCGTGAGCTGGCAGGGCAAACGGCATTGCTGTTGGCAAGCCCGCGCTATACGCAACTCCCCGAAACCGTGGAGTGGCCGGTTGTGGCATGGCTTGCACATAGCCTGAGCATTCGTATCAGCGTCGAAGATGCTGATGGCCGACCGCTCAGGGTATTCGAGCCTGAGCGCCCGGCCTTGGGCGGTGAGGGCGCAGTCCGTCGTGAGGTCGTGCTGACCCGTCATGACCGTTGGCAGTACGGTACTGGCCAGGAGAACGGCAATGGCGAAACGGGCAATTCGCTGTTTTTCTATGTGCAGGCACCCAACGGGGCTGAACAGCTTGCGGACAAGCGTGGCGAGCGGGCCCTGCGTTTGAAGGAGGAGGCGGCAGCGCAGTTCACGCAACCGCAGCAGGCCTACCAGCTGCAACGTGCCATCCACCATGACACCCGAACGCGTGCCGGTGTGCCCGAGGGTGAAGGCACCTTGTTGGCGGTGGCCGTAGACGGCAGCCGTCACCTTCCCGAAGGGCGACTGCAAGGCAGTGACGCGCGGAGCGTCAGCGCACACAGTGAGCGCTGTGTTGCGCAAGCGGGAAGCCCGGCAAACCTGGCCAAGGCCAGGTATCAGGCAGACCTGGCCGCACTGACGGGGGCACCGGGGCCTGCAGGGCCGCAATCGTTGAGCCACGGCGCGCAGTCGCTGTACCTGGGCGCGTTGCTGCGCCTGTTCGCTGAGCGGGGGCTAGAGGGGCAAGTCGCGGTGAGGCTGGTGGACGCTGGCCGGACCGTTGCCGGCTGGGGGCACGACCAGGCTTTACAGGTACTGGTGCTGCAGCGCCAGGGCAAAGAGGGTGCCTATGTGTACCGAGGTGAGCTCGCCGACGGGGATACCGTGGCGCCCGCCAGGCATAGCCCGATGCCGGTGAGCGATGTGTTGCTGCGGGTCATGGATGACGGCGTGCGTGAACGCCTTGGGGTCAACATTGGCGATGCGCAGGCACTGAACCGGGCCGTGATGGAAAAAGTGCTTGCCGGCGCAGCGGGTGCTACCTCCCAAGGGAGCCTCAAAGGCGTGGATGCGCACCGCGATCCAGAGGTGGCCGCCTGCCGGCAGGCAGTGACGTTGAGCGCACTGCCAGGGGTAGACGGGCTGGTTCTGGAGGGTGGCAGGGCTTGGCTGCCATGGGGGGCTGGAGCGCTTGAGGTGCAACAGGAGGGCCCGTCGTGGCGGGTGCAGGGGCCGGGTGCGATGCAGGGGCCGTTACTGCACCGTAGCTACGGTGAGTGGCGCCGTCTGCAGGAGCCCCTGGCGGCTGTCGGGCAGTTGGTTGACGGCCCGGTTCAAGGCGCTGCGCTGGTGGCCAGGCTGGCAGCGATGCACGCGCGCGACCCGTTGGCGCGCATCTACCATGATGGGGTCGACAACGCTGCCGGCACCGGAGGTGGCGCCAGCTACATCGCTTTGCGTGGGCTGAACATCACGTTTTACCGGATCAAACCCGCAGCGCCTGGGGCGTTGGAGGTCGAGGTGGTCCGGCCTGCCGGCACCGGCGGCGGTGTATGGCTGCATCGGTTGCCATCGGGTATATGGCAACCTGCACGCACCCTGCCAGGTGGCATGGACAATGGTGATGAAGCACCGTGGCGGCCCTGGAGCAGGCCCGGTGCGCAGGAGGTGCCCCGTACACTGGGTTTGCTGGGCACTGCGCATGAACGTACGTTCAGCCTCGCGGGAGGTACCCATAAGTCAACCAACCGGTTCTATCCGTTCATCAGGCCTTTCAATCGGCGTGCAGAGTTTGACAGGCGCCTTGCCAGTGCTTCAGGCGAGGTGCAGGGACGCGCTGACAGCACCAACATCGCGGCCAAAGTCGACCTGTTCCACCACCAGTGGCAGTTGCCGGTGGATATCACCGCGTTACGCTACTTTCGCATGCCCGGGGAAATTACCTCGGAGGCCAAGCAGATCAATGGCGCGCTGATCGCTGACCTGGTGATGGCGCAGCAGGCAGGGCAGCCGCTGATTACGCGGGTGCTGGAGCCGATGTCAGGCTCAGGCTTTTACGGCAACTTCGTCAGGGCTGCCGGATTTCGCGGGGAACTGAGGGTCAACGATATCAGCCCGCTGGTTAGCCTGACGCAAGCGGAAATCGCTCGGCAGCCAGACAGGGTGAAGTACCATGTCAATGCAATCAAGCAGGCATTGGTGGCGCTTTGGCAGGCCGATAACGCGGACTTCGCCTTCGACCCGCATACATTGAAAATCCAGTTTCCCAATGGGGACGCGTCCCGTGAATTCGTCAACTCCCCGCGGGTGAAGCGCTTTCGGGACGATGTGCGGCACTACTTCTACTCAACGGTGGAAACCCAGTACAAGCTGATTGACGGGAACATCGTGATCGCCCCCGACTCATCGTTCCTGGCAGACCCTGTACATGGGGAGGGGGAGGCCAGGGCTTATATTGCCGCCGCGTTCTACATCATGCAGAACAACTCTATCCGGCACCGTGCGCCTGTGCAGATCAACGAGATGGGCCGCCTTGATCTGCCGATGGCCATTGTCGTCAGGGAGGGCAACAGTGGCACTGTGTTGTTGCTATCCAATGGGCTGTCTAACCTCGATGGCCTCAATTACCTGAGCTACCTCAACACGGGTGAGCGCGGGCAAACACACTTTTCCCGAGCCGACGGCTGGGAAATGCTTCGGGTGGTTGACGGTGAAAGCAACCTGGGGGATTTGGCCATTCTCAGTGGGCACTTCAGCGATGTTTACCTGGATGAGGTGCAATTCGTGAAGCACGTCGAGGACCATGTCATGCCCTTTGTCCGCAATCGGGGGCGGGTCATCATGACCAACGCTTATTCCCCTTACAAGGAGCGCGCTTTCCTCGAACTGGGGTTGCGGGTATTCGTTCTGGAGAACAGGGCCAATGGTTTTCTGCTGGTGATGAATGATGCAGTGGCCAGGGATGCGGGCCTTGCCAATGCTTGAACGGCCTGGGTTGGCGTTAGGCGCGTCACCCGTCGCCAGGCAAAAGACCCTGCTTGAGGAAAGGGCATTGCTCGTCTTAACTGCTGGTGGTGAAGTGCATTCCCATAACCACTACAAGAGGCAATGCAATGGGAAACTCAACCAAGGTCCGCAAAGCTGACAGCAGCGTCGATGCCTGGGCGATCCTCTGCCTGATCGTGTTGGTGGTGGTCACTGCCGTGTATTGGGTCAGCCACCAGTAGACCTGTTTTCAAGACCGTGAAGCCGTCAGAGCGCCTGCGGGAGGGAATCCCGCAGGCGTTTTCATTTCTAGCGGGCGGTAAGGTGCAGGGCCAGTTGCACCAGGCCGATCAAGACGGCAATGAACACCAAGGTGAACAGCGTCCCCAGTGCGATGAAATGGCTGGCTTTGCCGTGAGTAAAGTCGCGGGCGCGGTTCTTGCCGCTTTGCACGCCGAAAGCGGCGGCGAGGATGCTGTGCAGCATCTGCCAGAAGGTAGGCGGTTTGCCCTGGCTGGAATCGTCCATGGTGGCTCCTGAGAAATCAGAGGCAATCAGGGACAGTGTAGGTGGCTATTGGGGCTGCTGTGCAGCCCATCGCGACACAAGGCCGCTCCTACAAGGGATTGCATTCTCCTGTAGGAGCGGCCTTGTGTCGCGATGGGCCGCAAAGCGGCCCCAAGGGTCTTAGCTGTCGTACCCGAGGTTAGGCGCCAACCAGCGCTCGCTCACGCTCACATCCTGGCCTTTACGCGCGCTGTAGTTTTCGATCTGGTCCTTGTCCACCTTGCCCACGGCAAAGTATTGCGCCTGCGGGTGGGCAAAGTACCAGCCGCTGACCGCCGCCGCCGGGAACATCGCGAAGTGCTCGGTCAGGAACACGCCGCTCGGCCCGGTTTCGCCAATGGCGGTGCCATCGAGCAGGCGGAACAGGGTTTCCTTCTCGGTGTGGTCGGGGCAGGCCGGGTAGCCCGGGGCCGGGCGAATGCCGCTGTACTGCTCCTTGATCAGCGCTTCGTTGTCCAGCTGCTCGTCGCGGGCATAGCCCCAGTGCTCTTTACGCACCTGCTCGTGCAGCCACTCGGCGCAGGCTTCGGCCAGGCGGTCGGCCAGGGCCTTGACCATGATCGAGCTGTAGTCGTCGCCTTTGTCCTGGTAAGCCTTGGCCACTTCCTCGGCACCGATGCCGGCCGTGGTGATGAACCCGCCCACGTAGTCGGTGACGCCGCTGGCTTTTGGCGCGACGAAGTCGGCCAACGACCAGTTGGGCTTGCCGTCCGGCTTGATGGTTTGCTGGCGCAGGTGGTGCAGGGTGGCCAACGGCTGGCCGTCCTCGCCGTACACCTCGATGTCGTCATCGGCCACCTGGTTGGCTGGCCAGAAGCCGAACACCGCGCGGGCGCTGATCAGCTTCTCGTCGATCAGCTTGTCGAGCATCTCGCGGGCATCCTTGTACAGCGCCGTGGCCGCCTCGCCGACCACTTCGTCGGTGAGGATGCGCGGGAACTTGCCGGCCAGGTCCCAGGAGATGAAGAACGGGGTCCAGTCGATGTATTCGGCCAGGGTGCGCAGGTCGATGTCTTCCAGCACCTTGACGCCGGTGAAGGAGGGCACTGCTGGCTGGTAGCCGGCCCAGTCGTATTGCGGCTTGGCGGCGATGGCCTGGCTGTAGCTCAGGCGCTCGGTGCGGGCGCTGCGATTGGCGGTGCGCTCACGCACTTCCACGTATTCCGCGCGAGTCTTCTCGACGAAGCCCGGCTTGAGTTCCTTGGACAGCAGTTGGGTCGCCACGCCCACCGCGCGCGAGGCGTCGGTGACATAGACCACGGCATCGTTGCTGTACTTGGGCTCGATCTTGACCGCAGTGTGCGCCTTGGAGGTGGTGGCACCACCGATCATCAGCGGCAGTTCGAAGCCCTGGCGCTGCATTTCGCGGGCAACGTGGACCATCTCGTCCAGCGACGGGGTAATCAGGCCGGACAAACCGATGATGTCGCACTTCTGTTCGCGGGCGGTTTGCAGGATTTTTTCGGCCGGCACCATCACGCCGAGGTCGACGATGTCGTAGCCGTTACAGCCCAGTACCACGCCGACGATATTCTTGCCGATGTCGTGCACGTCGCCTTTGACCGTGGCCATCAGGATCTTGCCCTTGGCTTCCGGCTTGTCGCCTTTCTCGGCCTCGATGAACGGGATCAGGTGCGCCACGGCCTGCTTCATCACGCGGGCCGACTTGACCACCTGGGGCAGGAACATCTTGCCCGCGCCGAACAGGTCGCCGACCACGTTCATGCCGTTCATCAGCGGGCCTTCGATCACTTCGATCGGGCGTGCGCACTGCTGGCGGCATTCCTCGGTGTCTTCGACGATGAACGCGGTGATGCCCTTGACCAGCGCGTGCTCCAGGCGTTTTTCCACCGGCAGCGAGCGCCATTCTTCGTTTTCCACTTCCTTGGTGGCGCCGCCGCCCCGGTAGTCGTCAGCGATCGCCAGCAGGGCGTCGGTGCCGTGCGGGGTGCGGTTGAGTACCACGTCCTCGACTTTTTCGCGCAGTGCCGCCGGGATCTCGTCGTAGATTTCCAGCTGCCCGGCGTTGACGATACCCATGGTCAGGCCGTTCTGGATCGCGTGGTACAGGAACACCGAGTGGATCGCCTCACGCACCGGGTTGTTGCCACGGAACGAGAACGACACGTTGGACACACCGCCCGAACTCAGCGCGTGGGGCAGGTGATCGCGGATGTAGGCACAGGCCTCGATGAAATCGACGGCGTAGTTGTTGTGCTCTTCGATACCGGTGGCGACGGCGAAGATGTTCGGGTCGAAGATGATGTCTTCCGGCGGGAAGCCCACTTCGTTGACCAGAATGTCATAGCTGCGCTGGCAGATTTCCTTCTTGCGCGCGGCGGTGTCGGCCTGGCCGACCTCGTCGAAGGCCATCACCACCACGGCAGCGCCATAGCGCTTGCACAGGCGGGCGTGGTGCTTGAACTGCTCAACGCCTTCCTTCATGGAAATGGAGTTGACGATGCCCTTGCCCTGGATGCACTTGAGGCCCGCTTCGATCACGTCCCACTTGGACGAGTCGATCATGATCGGCACGCGGGAAATGTCCGGCTCACCGGCGATCAGGTTGAGGAAGCGGACCATGGCGGCCTGGGAGTCGAGCATCCCTTCGTCCATGTTGATGTCGATCACCTGGGCGCCGGCCTCGACCTGCTGCAGGGCGACTTCAAGCGCTTCGGTGTAGTTTTCTTCACGGATCAGCCGGGCGAACTTGGCGGAGCCGGTGATGTTGGTGCGCTCGCCGACGTTGACGAACAGCGACTGGCGGTCGATGGTGAACGGCTCCAGGCCCGACAGGCGGCAGGCCTTGGCGATTTCCGGGATCTCACGCGGCTTGTACTTGGCCACGGCTTCGGCAATGGCCTGGATATGGCCTGGGGTGGTACCGCAGCAGCCGCCGATGATGTTCAGGAAGCCGCTGGCGGCGAATTCCTCGACCACCGCAGCCATTTCCGCCGGGGTCTCGTCGTATTCACCGAAGGCGTTCGGCAGGCCGGCGTTGGGGTGGGCGGACACATGGGTGTCGGCTTTGGTCGCCAGCTCTTCCAGGTACGGGCGCAGGTCCTTGGCGCCGAGGGCGCAGTTCAGGCCCACGGAAATCGGCTTGGCGTGGCGCACCGAGTTCCAGAACGCTTCGGTGGTCTGGCCGGACAGGGTACGGCCGGAGGCGTCGGTGATGGTGCCGGAGATCATGATCGGCAGTTCGACGTTGTCGTCCTCGAACACTTGCTGCACGGCGAAGATCGCCGCCTTGGCGTTGAGGGTGTCGAAGATGGTTTCGATCAGGATCAGGTCGGCGCCGCCCTCGATCAGGCCGCGGGTGGCCTCGATGTAGTTTTCGACCAGCTCATCGAAGGTAACGTTGCGGTAGCCGGGGTCGTTGACGTCCGGGGAAATCGAGCAGGTGCGGCTGGTAGGGCCGAGCACGCCGGCGACAAAGCGTGGCTTGTCGGGGGTTTCCAGGGTCTTGGCGTCGGCCACCTGGCGGGCGATGCGCGCGCCTTCGACGTTCAGTTCGTAGACCAGCGACTCCATGCCGTAGTCGGCCTGGGAAATCTGCGTGGCGTTGAAGGTGTTGGTTTCGAGAATATCGGCGCCGGCATCCAGGTAGGCTTTCTCGATGGCGGCGATCACGTCCGGGCGGCTGAGCAGCAACAGGTCGTTGTTACCTTTGACATCGCTTGGCCAATCGGCGAAACGCGTGCCACGATAGTCGTGTTCCTCGAGACGGTAGCTTTGGATCATAGTACCCATGCCGCCGTCGAGGATCAGGATGCGCTCTTTGAGTGCGTTCTGGAGTGCTTGGAGACGAGCGCTGCGGTCGGACATAGGAACTACCTGGTCGGGCAAATATCAGAAGGTGCGGAATCATAACAAAGCTGCGCGGTTTTTACGCACATCGCCCATTTGCATGAAAACTGCTCATGTTGTTGGCGCGATTACCAGCACCCAAGGACGACCAGGCACAATCGTGATGGCTTTCAAGAACCAGGACTTTTCGCACATGGTGCATCGTATCCTTGCCGGCGCCTTCGCCCTGCTCATCAGCGGCGCGGTGTTCGGGCAAGCCCCCCAGTCGAGCCCGGCTATTTCCTACACCCGGGACATTCAACCGATCTTCACCGAGAAGTGCGTGGCCTGCCACGCCTGCAACGACGCGGCCTGCCAGCTTAAGCTGGAAAGCCCCGAAGGCGCGGTGCGCGGGGCCAGCAAGGTCCCGGTTTACGAGGGCGATCGCAGCAAGGCGGTGCCCACCACGCGGCTGTTCTACGACGCCCACAGCGAAGAGCAATGGCGCAAGAAAGGGTTCTACTCGGTGCTCGACAACCAGGGCAGCCAGGCCGCGCTGATGGCGCGCATGCTGGAGCTGGGGCACAAGACCCCGCTCACGCCCAACGCCAAGCTGCCCGAGGACATCGTCCTGGGCCTGAGCCGCAACAACATGTGCCCGTTGCCCCATGAGTTCGACGCCTATGCTGGCGCCCACCCCAAGGAAGGCATGCCACTGGCGGTGACCGGGCTGACCGACAAGGAATACGACACCATGCGCCGCTGGCTGGCGGCCGGTGCGCCGGTGGAATACCAGCCGATCAAGCCGAGCGAAACCGAAGCCAGGCAGATCGCTGATTGGGAAGAACTGCTCAACCGCCCGGGTTCCACCGAGGCGCTGGTCGGCCGCTGGCTGTACGAGCACCTGTTCCTGGCGCACATCTACTTCGTTGGCGGCGAGCAGGGCCACTTCTTCCAGTGGGTGCGTTCACGCACGCCGAGCGGCCAGCCGGCCGACATCATTGCCACACGCCGCCCCAACGACCCGCCGGGCACCGACTTCTACTATCGGTTGATCCCGGTGCAGGGTGTGATCGTGCACAAGACGCACATCACCTACCCGATGGGGCCGCAGAAACTCAAACGGGTGAAGCAGCTGTTCTATGCCGGCGACTGGCACGCCACCGCACTGCCGGGTTACGGCCCGCGTCACCGGGCGAACCCGTTCGAAACCTTCGAGGCGATCCCGGCAGTGGCGCGTTACCAGTTCATGCTGGATAACGCCGAATACTTCGTGCGCACCTTCATTCGTGGCCCGGTATGCCGTGGGCAGATCGCCACCGATGTGATTCGCGACAACTTCTGGGCACTGTTCCAGGAGCCGGCCTTCGACCGCTACATTACCGATGCCGAGTACCGTGGCGAGGCCACGCCATTGCTGGCCATGCCGGGGCAGATCGATGACGTGGGCAGTGTGCTGAGCTTGTGGCACGCCTACCGCGACAAGCGCAACGAGTATGAAAAACTGCGCCGCGACGCCTATGCCGACATGCCGGCACCGGGCTGGTCGACCTTGTGGGCCGGAAACGACAATGCGCTGCTGAGCATCTTCCGGCACTTTGACAGCGCCTCGGTGAGCAAGGGCCTGATCGGTGACGTGCCGCAGACCGTGTGGCTGTTCGACTACCCGCTGCTTGAGCGCACCTATTACCAGTTGGCGGTCAACTTCGACGTGTTTGGTAATGTCTCGCACCAGTTGCAGACACGCTTGTACTTCGACCTCATCCGCAACGGCGCCGAGGTCAACTTCCTGCGCCTGATGCCGGCTGACCAGCGCAAGGCGATCCTCGGCGACTGGTACCAGAACAGCGGCAAGGTGAAGATGTGGATGGATTATGAAGACATCGACACCGATACCCCGAGCGCCATCAAGCTCGACGCGCGCGATCCCAAGCGCGACTTCGGCCTGAAGCTGTTGCAGCGCACCGGCAGCCTGAATGCCACGCCCGACCCGATCAACCGCTGCCAGGGCGCGTTCTGCTCACGGCCGCAGATGAGCGAAGAGTTCCGCAATGCCGAGCAGTCGCTCAGCCGCCTGGTGTCGCGCCCGGCTGCGGGGCTGAAGGTGATCAACCAGTTGCCCGAGGCAACCATGCTGCGTATCGAAGGGCAGGGCGGCCAGCGCCAGGTGTACAGCCTGCTGCGCAACCGTGCGCACAGCAACGTGGCGTTCCTGTTGGGTGAGGCATACCGCTATCAGCCGGGGCTGGATACCTTGACGTTGGCCCCCGGTGTGCTCAGCAGCTACCCGAACTTCATCTTCAACATCCCGACCAAGGATGTGGCGGAGTTCGTCGAGGACATGGAGTATGCGAAAGATGACCCGGCGAAGTTCGAGCGCATCGTCATGCGCTGGGGCGTGCGCCGTAGTCACCCTGAGTTCTGGCGCTACTTCCATGACTTGAACAGCTTCATCAAGGAGACCCAGCCGGTGGAGGCGGGGGTGCTGGACATGAACCGCTACGAGAACCTCTGATCGGGTAAGCTGACCTTTCCGGGTACCCTGCGGTCGGACAGGTTGGGTGGTCTGGGAGCTGTCATAGGCTCCCAAGGCCTCAACGCACCGGCAAGCGCAGGGTACTTCATGCTGTATTCGCTTCAGGCACTGCGGGCGTTCGCCGCCTGGGTGGTGGTCTGCCACCATTTCATGCAGATCTTCTTCGACTTCCACGCCACCGGCCCCATTGGCCAACTGCTTACCGACCGTGGCGCCGTAGGCGTCGACATCTTCTTCGTCATCAGCGGGCTGGTCATCTACCTGTCGACCCGCGACAAAACCATCGAACCGCGCCAGTTCCTGCTCAATCGGGTGCTGCGTATTGTGCCGGCCTACTGGTTCTACACAGCGTTGATGGCCCTGTTGCTGCTGGCGTTTAGCCAATGGATGCCACATCAGGTGTTCGCCTGGCACCATCTGTTCTTGTCGATGCTGTTCATCCCGGCAGAAAACCCCGGAGGCTATGGCCTGTACCCGACCCTGAACGTGGGCTGGACGCTGAACTTCGAGATGTTCTTCTACCTGCTGTTCGGCCTGGCCTTCCTGGTGCGCCAGCGTCATCACCTGTTGCTGGTTACCGCGGCCTTGTTGCTGGCCAGCGAGGTGCTGGGCCGGCTGGGTGTGCTGAGCCGCTTCTACAACAACGACATCATCTACGAGTTCTTGCTCGGCATCGGCCTGGGCGTGCTGTATCGCCGTGGGCTGATCCGCCAAGGGCGGTGGTTGCCGCTGGGCGTGCTGGTTGTGGCGGGCCTGGCCATCTATCACCTGGATGCGTCCCAGCGCCTGCTGCATTGGGGCCTGCCGAGCGCCATGATCGTGATGGCCTTCATCGCGCTGGAACCGCTTTTTCAAGGCAACCGGCTGCTCAAGGCCTTGGGGGACTGCTCGTACTCGGTGTACCTGGTCCATGTGCTGGTGCTGTACGCCGGCTGGTTCGCCAGCCAGCGCCTGCAGTTGAACCCGTACCTGGTGTTTGCCCTGTGCGTGCCGTCCATTGGACTAATGTCGTGGTTCAGTTACCAGTGGCTGGAGCGCGGCCTGTACCGGCGCATGCAGGTCTGGCTGGCGGCGCCACGGGGGGCGGCCCCTGAATATGCGCTTTCCCGAGTCAAATACTAGGACTTTGTTCAATGAGCGGGTTGGCGTACACTTGGCGGCAAGTCTGTGAGGAACCTACATGAGCGCTATAACCATTACCGACGCCGCCCATGACTACCTGGCCGATCTGCTCTCCAAGCAGAATACGCCTGGCATCGGCATTCGCATTTTCATCACCCAGCCGGGCACCCAGTACGCAGAGACGTGCATTGCCTACTGCAAGCCGGGCGAAGAGAAGCCTGACGACACCGCCGTGGGTCTGAAGAGCTTCACCGCTTACCTGGATGCGGTCAGCGTGCCGTTCCTGGAAGACGCACTGGTTGACTACGCCACCGACCGCATGGGTGGCCAGCTGACCATCAAGGCGCCTAACGCCAAGGTGCCGATGGTCAACGAAGACAGCCCGATCAACGAGCGCATCAACTACTACCTGCAGACCGAGATCAACCCGGGTCTGGCCAGCCACGGCGGCCAGGTCAGCCTGGTGGACGTGGTTGACGACGGCATCGCCGTGCTGCAGTTCGGTGGTGGTTGCCAAGGCTGCGGCCAGGCCGATGTCACCTTGAAGGAAGGTATCGAGCGCACCCTGCTCGAGCGTGTTCCGGAGTTGAAGGGCGTGCGTGACGTGACCGACCACAGCCAGAAAGAGAACGCCTACTACTAAGCCAAGGGCGGCTCTCTAGCAACAAAGTGTTACTGTTTCAACCCCTGCGACAACAGGCCGCAGCCCGTATTCAAAGGGTTGCAGGCCTTCCCCGCCTTGGTCGGGTAGAACCCCTTGGGGTGTCATGCCAGAATGCCCCGGTTTTTCAGCCGGCCCGTCCCGAGGGCCGGCACCTTCCCTGTAAAGGATGGTTTCATGAATGATCTATATACCCGGCGCGCAGTTGTCGCCGGGATGGGCGTTCTCGGGCTTGGCCTGCTGGCAGGCTGCAGCCCGGCCCGGGGGCTCGAGTTCAAGTACGGCAAGAACATGAGCAACGAAATCCTCGGGCGCAAGTTCAGCCTCAAAGACCCGCAAGGTAACGTGCGCACCCTGTCGAGCTTCTACGGCAGCATGCCGATGGTCTTCTTCGGCTTCACCCAGTGCCCGGCCGTTTGCCCGACCACCCTGGCGCGTGCGGCGCAAATCCGCAAGCTGCTGAGGGGCCGTGACCGTGACCTGTTCCAGGTGGTGTTCATCACGCTGGACCCGGAGCGCGACACCCCCGAGGTGCTTGATGCCTACGTCAAGGCCTTCGACCCGACGTTCACCGCGCTCACCGGCACCCCCGAGGAAATTGCCGCAGTGGCCAAGGAATTCAAGGTGTTCTACGAAAAGGTCCCGGCCGGTGACACCTATACCATTTCTCACTCGTCCACCAGCTACGTCTACGATACGCGTGGCACCCTGCGCCTGAGCCTGGGCCATTCCCTGAACGCCAAGGAATGTGCCGAAGACCTGGTCACCCTGATGGAGATCTGCTGAATGTCGATGCAACCGATCAAACGCGGCCTGGCTGCCCTGGCACTGATGGGCCTGGCCCTGCCAGCCCTGGCCCAGACCACCGTGAGTGAGGCCTGGGTGCGTGCCAGCGTGCCGCACCAGCAGTCCACCGGTGCGTTCATGACCCTCACCGCCAGCAGCGACAGCAAGCTGGTGAGCGTGGCTTCGCCTGCGGCCAAGACCGTGCAGGTGCACGAGATGACCATGAACGGTGACGTGATGGGCATGCGTGAGGTGAAGTCTGTCGAGCTGCCGGCTGGCAAGGCTGTAACCCTCGACCCGAATGGCCTGCATGTGATGCTGATGGGCCTGAACAATCAGGTGAAGGAAGGCGAGAAAGTGCCACTGACCCTGACCATCGAAGATGCCAAGGGCAGCAAGGAAACCGTGGACGTGCAGGCTGAAGTGCGTGCGCTCAACGCCGAGGCCGGCGGTGGGCATGACCACATGCACATGAAGCACTGACCGATCAAAGGGCCGCGTTTAGCGGCCCTTTTCTTTTCCGCCGTACCCTTCAGCTACGAAAGCGCGGCAGCGGCCTGTCGAGGGTCAGCGAGGTCAGCGTCTTGCGGACCTGGGCTTCGTCAGCCTCCAGCGCCTTGAGGCTTGCGCGGATCTTGCCGGCGGCGGGCACATCGCCCTGCCGGTCGATCCAGTCGGCAATCTCCTTGCAGGCACTGCTCAGGCAGGCCTGGCGCTGGTTCATCAGCGACAGAAGGGTGGTGAGCTCTCTTTCGGACATGGCAGGATCCTCCAATTCAGCCTTGTCAGTGTAGCAGTGGCTGGCCGGCTTGCCTGAGGCCGGGTGACGCAGTTCAAACTGGAAAGCAAGCGCTGCGATACGCCCCCGGCGTCACCCCATACGCCTGCTTGAACTGCCGGCTCAAATGGCTCTGGTCAGCAAACCCCAGGTCAAACGCCACTTCCGAAGCGACCAGGCCGCTCTTCAGCATTTCCCGGGCGCGGGCCAGGCGGCGTTGTTTCAACCAGGCATGCGGCGGCAGGCCGGTGGCCTGGCGGAATACCCGGGCGAAGTGGAACGGTGACAGGTTGACTGCGGCGGCCAGCGCTTCGAGCGAGGGTGGGTCGGCCAATTGGCTTTCCAGCAGTTCGCGGGCGCGGGCCACGGCCAAGGGGTCGTGGCCGGGGGCTGAAGGTTCGGCGCATTGCCCGTGACGCTGCACCAGGGCCAGCACCGCCTGGCGCCAGGCGGTCTGTTGCTGCAGGGCGCTGGCGCCGGCTTCGGACAGCTGATGCAACTGGCTGAACGCGATGGCCAGGGCAGGGTCCTGGATGACGCTGTCCTTGAAACCGGGCATGCCGTGACGGCCCAGTTCCAGCTCGTCGAGCACGCCGGTTACCCGCTCGTGCTCGGGGTAGAAACCGCGATAACGCCAGCCCGCTTCATGGGCTGTGGCACCGGTATGCAGCTCGTCAGGGTTGATCAGCACCATGCTGCCAACCGGCGCCAAGTGCTCGCTGCCTCGGTGCCAGAAGCGCTGGGCCCCGGATTCGATCACGGTGAACACATAGCCTTCGTGCACATGCGGGGCGAAACGCTGCTGGAAATAACGCGCGTGCAGCATCTCGACGTCGCCCAGTGCCGGCGCCTGCCAGAGGTGTGTCTGCTCGCGCAGGGGCGTGCTCATGCCAGCCAGCTGCGCAGGAAGAAGAAGATCAACATGCTCACCAGCATGCTCAGCAATACGCTGCGGGTCAACAGCACCAGGGCGATGGCCACCAGTGAGCCCAGCAGGTAGGGGTTGAGCAGGCTCAGGTTGAGCTGGTGATCGGGCATGAAAATGATCGGGCCGCAGATCGCGGTGAGCATGCCCGGCACGGCAAAGCCAAGGAACTGCCTGGCGTTGGAGCTCAGACGCAAGGGCAGGCGCGGTTCCAAGAACGCATAGCGGTTGAGGAACACGATGGCGCCCATGGCAAAGATCAGGATCCAGGTCATGCTCGGGCTCCGGCAAATTTCTGGCAGATGAACCCGGCGCTCATGCCCAGCAGGCCTGCGGCCACCAGGGCGGTTTCCCAGTGCCAGTGGCTGAACAATACCGAGCAGAACAACGACACCGCTACGCACACCACCGTGGGCAGGTTGCGCACCAGCGGTGCGATCAGGGCGACGAAGGTGGCGACGATGGAGAAGTCCAGGCCGAACTGGTCCAGGTGCGGAATGTTCTGGCCCAGCAGGATGCCGGCCAAGGTAAACAGGTTCCAGGCCACATAGAAGGTCAGGCCTACCCCCAGGGCGTACCAGCGGTTGAACTGCTGCTGGTCGTACTGGCTGGTCAGGGCGAAGAATTCGTCGGTCAGCAGAAAGCCCAAGCCCAGCCGCCAGCGCAGCGGCTGGCTGGACAGTACCGGGCGCATCGACAGGCCGTACAGCAGGTGCTGCGAGGTCAGCAGCAGGGTGGTGAGCAGGATCGACGCCAGGTTGGCGCCGCCTTTGAGCATGCCGATGGCCACCAGTTGCGCGGCGCCGGCGAAGACGATGGCCGACAGCCCTTGCCCTTCCCAGGCAGTGAGGTTGGCTTCGATGGCCATGGAACCGGCCAGCAGCCCCCAGGGGGCGACGGCCAGGGACAAGGGGAGAATGGCGATGGCGCCGTGGAGAAAGGCTTGGCGGGCGATGTGGGGCATGATGGCTGCAATGCTTTACGTGGTAGGCCAGCATGCCAGAAGGGGTAGGGGCATGGCTTGAACGATCTTGCTGGTCTATCGCCTGCCGAGCGCAGTCCCTTGTAGGAGCGGCCTTGTGTCGCGATCGGGGCGCGCAGCGGCCCCAAGATCTGAGCTTCGCAGCCGACCTTGCCAGGGGCGCTATGCGCCCCGATCGCGACACAAGGCCGCTCCTACACCGGGATCGCGTTAGCTCGATGGATTATGGATGGCGGCTCAGATGCTGCTGCGCCGTCACACAGCCATTGATGTCCACGGCCTTCTGCAGCAGGGTCAGGCGGTGCTGCGGGTCGAGGTCGCCGAGCAGGCGGTACACTTCGGCCTGGTAGTCACGCTGGCGCCCCCACAGCATGTCCAGGCCTTGTGGCCGGCTGCGGTTGCAGGCCAGGCGGGTGGCCGGTTGCGGGTAGTAGGGGGCGTACACGGTGGCCATGCTGGGGATGGCTTCCAGCGCTGCGCGGTACTCGTTGCTGACGTTGTAGGGCCGGCACCAGGTGGCGATGGCCGGCGCGGGGGCGGCGAAACCCTGCTGGAGGCTGGCCACGAGTAACGGGCAGGCGGCATCCGGAATTTGCGCGACGGGCAGGTACGTCATGTAGTACAGCGCCAGGCGGTACTGCGCGACCGGGTGGCCCAGCTCGACCGATTTTTTCAGCAGGGCTACCGCCGTCGGCAAGGTGTGGGCCAGGGCCTGGCCCTGACGGCTGAGCTCGGGGTCGCCGCCAACGGCTGTGCGCAATGTATTGGCGTCGTCGCCCTGGTTGTCGGCCTGCTCCAGCAACGGCAAGGCCTGGCGGTAGAGCAGGTCGGCATGAGGGTCGATGCGCACCTCCAGCGCGTGCGCAGCCAGCGGCATCAGGGCGATCAACAGCGGGGGCAGGCGTCGCATGCGGCTCACAGGCAAGCCCCATGGGCGGCCAGGCAAGGATGGACGGCTTCGATGTTCATGGCGGTCAAGCGTGCGCCTCGGGCAAATCGGAACGACGACGTATTCTAGCCACCCAAGCGGGCGGCCGGAAGACCACCCGGCAACTGTCAGACGAGCTTGATCGGCGTGACCTTGCGCAGGGCGTGTTTTTCCTGGGCCAGACCGAGTTTGGCGGTGATCACCTTGGCCAGGGCATTGTTGCCCAGATCGTTCAGGTGCAGGCGGTCGATGAACAGGTCGGCGCCGAACACAGGTGAGCTGTTGAGCATGCAGTTCATGTCGTAGCAAGGCACAGGGTCGGCCTGGCTCTTGATGCGGCGGAAAAACGCCGAATGCAACTGGCTGTCGAATGCACCTTCCAGCAGCCGGTCGAAGTTCGCCGGTTTTTGCTGCAGTGCGGTCAGCATGGCCTGTTCGCCGGCAGGCAGGGTATCCCGGCACCAAGGCAGCAACGGCTGCAGAATGAAGGTGAGGGTGGCGTGGCTGTCTGCCAGCAGCCGGTCCCATTGGCGCAGGGTACGGCCAATGTTATCGGCAGCACGGGCCAGGCGTTTTTCCGGGGGCGACAGCGGCCAGCTGACCGGGGCGGCGACCACAGGGGTGGCCAGCGCCTGGCGGATACGCCGCCACAGCGACTGCCGACGGGGTGGTGCGGCGGGCTGCATGCCTTCGCTGAAACTGTTGAGAAAGTCCTGGTAGGCCTTGGCGTGCTGCGGGCCGTTGAGGTTGGCGAGGACCTCACTGAGGGCTTCGTGGGCCAGGCTGTTGAGGCCGCTGAGCACCACCACGTGGCCGAGCTGGCCAAGGCGGTGCTGGTGGGTCAGGAACATCAGCAGCTCCTGGCTGGCGTTGAGCCCGCAGCCGGCCAGGCTCAGCCAGACTTCGCCGGTGAGCATCGACAGGTGCGAGGCCACCGTGTGCTCGTCGGAGCTGGCGCCGATACCCAGGGCCGTGGAGCCGCCAACCAGCAGGTTGATACGCGAAGCACCACCGCGCTCGGCTGCGGAAAAGCGCTTGCCGGCGTAATGGCTGTAGCGCAGGCCGAGCGCATCGGTATTGATGGTGCCAGAGCGGTAGCCACTTTCGTGCACATGCACGGTGAGCGGGGCACGCCGGCTGCCCAGCAGCAGAAAGCGTTGGTAGTCCTGCTGCAACGGCGAAGGAGATGCGCTCATGTCAGTCGCGGCCATGGTCGCTCCTTCGGTTGCGCCGAGTGGTGCGCTTCACGTTCAGGCCGCCAGTTCCTTGAGGTTGTACAGCAGGCCGCCGGCGGCGATCAGTAGCAGGGCCACACCGGAAGCCAGGCTTATCATGCGGTTGCTCCGCTGCGAGGCGATCTTGCCGATGGCGAAGATGTACAGGCTGAGCACGGCAAAATCGATGGCCACCCACAGCAGCGACAGGACCACCATGCTTTTGCCGAACGATTCGGTGATCTGGATGAACTGCGGGAAGAAGGCGATGAAGAAAATGATGTCCTTCGGGTTGGAAATACCCACCATGAACCCTTGCAGCAGCCCGCCACGCCCGGTCTTGGGGGCTTCGCTCGCCGTTTCCGGCGCAGGCGCCTTCAGGGCTTCCCTCAACGTGCCCACCGCGATGTAGCCGATGAACAGGCAGCCCAGCAGGCTCATGGTGCTGAGCCAGGCCTTGTCGATGGCGGCGCTGGTGAGAATGATCCAGGCCGCTGCACCGATCAGCACCAGTGACGCCCAGTTGGTGCCGACGGCGGTAAACATGGCCTTGCGCGAACCGGAGGCGGCCGCAGTGTTGACGATCAGTGCCACCACCGGGCCGGGGGTAGCGATCAGCAGCAGGACAGTGAGGGCATAGGTGGCAGTAAGTGCGGTATTCACGGTCAGTTCTCGATCAGTATGTCGGTTGCCGCCGGGTGTGCGGCATGGGCGTGGAATGGGCAGCGCGACGGGTTGAGCGACCCCGCCTCCTGAAGTTGGTACTGCTTCCACTCGTAGTTGTCGGCATCGCCGAAGAAACCGAGGGTGTCAGGTACGACACCGTCGTTGTAGTGGTGCACGCGCTCGCGAATGCGCTCGCGGATTTTCTTGCCGCTCTCGGTATTGGCGTTGGCCACTTCGTCGAAGTTTTCCCGGGGGTTGATGACGAAGGTGATGTGCTGGCCCAGGTTGCGGCTTTTCATTTGCTGGTGGCCGGGGAAATTCATGTTGATGAACAGGGGCATGCCGGCATAGCAGAACGACCAGGCGGTGTCGTCGGGGTCGGTGGGAATGCCTTGCGGCCACGGGTGTGGGTCGCGCGCATGTACGCCACGCAACACTTTCCAGGCCAGCGCCTGTTGTTCGGCCAGGGTGCTGCCCGCTGCCGTTTCGAGAAACACCACCAGAGGGCTGCCGATGCGCTGTTTGGGTTTGATGGGTGTGACGGTGCGTACGTAGTCGGCCAGCCCTTGGGCGATGTCATCGGCCAGCTGCTCGGCGCGGGCGAAAAGAATATGGCAGGTTTCACCGTTGACCGCCTTGCGGCCGAACAGGCAGGGGAAGTCGGGGTTGGCGAGAATACTGCGAAAATGCTCTATGGTCTTGTAAGTCCAGTGCTGCGTGTTCCAGACATGTTCATCGGCTAGCTCTAGCGCATCCAGGCGATAGCAATTTCCATATCCCGTAAACATGATTTCCCCAGGCGTAAATTTAATGAACGTTCAAGCCACATGCAGGCAGGATCTTGGTTATGTTTATTATTTACCTGCATTTTCCGAGACGCTCCTGACGTTGTAAAACGCGTGGAACTATGACCTACTATTAGTCTTACTCATGCTCGGGACGTCGCCATGTCGGAACGGATTCAGGCCTTGCACGCCCTGCGTGCCTTCGAGGTGGCCTCTCGCTATGGCTCCTTTACCCGCGCTGCGGAAGAGCTCGCCTTGACCCAGGGCGCGGTCAGCCATCACATCAAGACCCTGGAGGCCATGTTCGGCTGCGACCTGTTCGAACGCCGTGGCCCCAAGCTCAGCCTGACCGAGCACGGCCGCCTGCTGGCGCAAGAGCTGAAAGTGGGCTTCAAGATCATCGAAAATGCCTGCGCGTTGTTGCGCCAGGACCGCTATGGCCTGCGCCTGAAGGCCCCGTCCACGCTCACTGTGCGCTGGCTGCTGCGGGCACTGGATGCTTTCAAGAAGCACGAGGACAACTGCAGCGTGCAGTTGTCCAGCGTGTGGATGGACATCGACAGCGTGGACTTCTATTCCGAGCCCTACGACTGCGCCATTCTGCTGGCCAACGGGCGTTTCCCCGCCGATATCGAGAGCTTCAAGCTGTTCGATGAATGGTTGATCCCGGTGTGCCACCCGGATTACATGGCGCAAGCGCAACCGGCCCTGGCCGACCTGACCCAGTGCGAATTCCTGCACCCGTCCCCGGACCGCCGTGACTGGCGGCGCTGGCTGGCGCGCATGGATGCGCTGGATATCAGCATCGATCAGGGGCAAGTGTTCGATACCCTCGACCAGGGTATTTCGGCCGCCCAGCAAGGCCTGGGTATTTCGGTGGTCGACCTGGTGCTGGCCAGCGCCGACCTGGCGGCCGGGCGCCTGGTCACACCGTTCAAGCACGCCGTGGCCACCGGCGACGGCTACTACATGACCTGGCTCAAGGCCAGCCCCAAGGCGCGGCAAATGCACAAGCTGCGTGACTTCCTGCTCGGCCAGGTGCCACCGCTGGCCTACAAGGACATCAACTACCTGTACGGTTGAACACCCGCTCGAGCATGAAGTCGATGAACACTCGCAACTTCGGCGGCATCTGCCGCCCGGACGGCCACAGCAGGTAGAAGCTGCCGCGTCGCTCCATGAAGTCGTCGAGCACGCTCACCAGTGAGCCATTGCCCAGCTCACGGCCCACGGTGAAGTCCGGCAGGCAAGTGATGCCGCGGTGGTTCACAGCGAAGCAGACGCGTGTCTCGACGTGGTTGCACACCATCGAGATGGGGATGTCATAGGCGTGTTCGGGGTGCTCCTGGCGCAGCGGCCAGGTTTCCAGCTTGCCGTTGCTGGGAAAGCGGTAATGCAGGCAGGTGTGCGCCGCCAGGTCGCGCGGGTGCACGGGCGTGCCGCGTTCGCGCAGGTAGCCGGGCGAAGCGACCAGGCGGTGCTGGAAATACCCCAGGAACTTGGCATTGAGCCGTGAATCCACCGGCTGCCCACCGCGCATCACCACATCGAAACCTTCGCCGATGATATCCACCATGCGGTCGGAAAAGTCCAGGTCCAGCTCCACTTGCGGGTACAGCGCCATGAACTCGGCCAGCGCCGGCATCACCAGCCCGGTGACCTGCGGCATGCTCACCCGCAGGCGCCCGCGAGGGGTTTCGCTGGCTTGCGACAGTTCCTGCTCGGTGGCCTCGATTTCGGCGAGGATGCGCCGGCTGCGCTCAAGGAACAGCGTGCCCTCGGCGGTGAGGGTGATGCTGCGGGTGCTGCGGTGGAACAGGCGTACGCCCAGGCGGCTTTCCAGGCGTGCTACGCGCTTGCCCACAGCCGAGGCACTGATCCCCAAAGACTGGCCAGCGGCGACGAAGCTGCGGGTTTCGGCCACCCGATTGAAGACCACGAAACCGCTGAGGCTATCCATGCTGCGTTCCTGATTGCGGACGTGGATGTCCGGGGTGAACGGCATTGTAACCGTCTTTTTCCGTAATGGCCTTGCCTTGCAGACTGTTCGCCTCGTTTCCTACTCAAGGCTTCTGCAATGTCCCAGACATCCTCCGCACCGTTGCTGTCCGCCAGCAGCGAACGCCTGCCGCTCAGCGGGCTGCTGGCGCTGGCCATGACCGGCTTCATCGCCATCCTCAGCGAAACGCTGCCGGCCGGTTTGCTCGACCAGATCGCCGACGGCATGCACATCAGCCAGGCCATGGCCGGGCAATGGGTCACGGCGTATGCCTTGGGCTCATTACTCACCGCCATCCCGCTGGTAACCCTGACCCAGGGCTGGTATCGGCGCCGGGCGCTGTTGCTGGCCATCGTCGGTTTTGTGTTGTTCAACGGGCTGACGGCCCTGTCGGACTCCAACAGCCTGACCCTGATACTGCGCTTTTTCACCGGCGCGGCCGCCGGGCTGGCCTGGGGGCTGATAGCCGGCCACGCCCGGCGCATGGTACCGGTGGCGCAGCAGGGGCGGGCCATGGCACTGGCCATGCTCGGCCAGCCGATTGCCCTGTCGCTCGGCTTGCCGATCGCGACCTGGCTGGGTGCGGGGTTGGGCTGGCGTGCAACGTTCATGGTGGTCACCCTGGTGGCGTTGCTGCTGGTGGTGTGGGTGGTGCGTTCTGTGCCGGACTACCCAGGGCAGTCCGCCGGCAAGCGCCCGGCCGCCATGCAGGTGCTGCGCACGCCGGGGGTGTTGCTTGTGCTGCTGGTGATCCTCAGCTGGATCCTTGGCCACAACATTCTCTACACCTATATCGTGCCACTGCTGGCGGCGGCCGGCATGGCAGCGGACATTGGCCCTGTGCTGATGGTGTTCGGCCTGTCGGCCCTGGCCGGGATTGGGCTGGTGGGGCTGCTGGTCGACCGGCATCTGCGCACGCTGGTGCTCTTGAGCCTGGCGGGTTTTGCCCTGGCTACGCTGGCCTTGGGGCAAGCGTCGTCCTGGCTGATGTACCTGAGCATCGCCTTGTGGGGGGTGACCTACGGCGGCGCGCCGACCCTGCTGCAGACGGCCTGTGCAGACGCGGCAGGCGAAGGGGGCGACGTGGCGCAATCGATGCTGGTGACGGTGTGGAACAGCGCCATTGCCCTGGGCGGCATCATTGGCGGGTTGTTACTGGCCGGGGCAGGGGTGGAGGGGTTTGGTGGTGTGGTGCTCGCGCTGATCGGGGTGGCATGGTTGTTGGCCTGGGCCGCGCGCAGAAGCGGCTTCGTTGCGGGGGCACGCTAGCGTAGAATCATCCTTTTCGGCAGAGGTTGACGCAGTGGAGTTGCAGCAGGGCTTTGTCCTGACCCGGCATTGGCATGACACGCCAGAAGGCACCTGCGTGGAACTCTGGCTGGCCACCGATCAGGGGCCACGGCTGCTGCGTTTGGCACCCCAGGTCTCGGTGGCGTTCATCCCGCAAGCGCAAGCGGCGCACGCGCAGGTGCTGCTGGCGAACGAACCTGGCGCGGAACTTCGGCCCTTGCAGCTAAAGGATTTCGACCAGCGCCCGGTCATGGGCCTTTACTGCCGGCAGCACCGGCAACTGATGCAGCTGGAGCAACGCCTGCGCACGGCAGGCATCGAGGTGTTCGAAGCGGATATCCGCCCACCCGAACGCTACCTGATGGAGCGCTTCGTCACCGCGCCGGTGCAGTTCACCGGGCAACCCGATGACCAGGGCGTGATCTGCGATGCCCAGCTCAAGCCCCTGCCGGGCTATCGCCCACCGCTGCGCCTGGTGTCGCTGGATATCGAAACCAGTGAGCGTGGCGAGCTATACAGCATTGCCCTGGAAGGCTGCGGCCAGCGTCAGGTGTACATGCTTGGCCCGGCCAACGGCGACCCTGAGGGCCTGGACTTCGACCTGCACTATTGCGATGACCGTGCCGGGTTGCTCGCGTGCCTCAACCAGTGGATGGCGGAGCACGACCCGGATGCAATCATTGGCTGGAACCTGATCCAGTTCGACCTGCGCCTGTTGCATGAGCACGCCAAGCTGCTGCAGGTGCCGCTGGCACTGGGCCGCAGCGGCGCCCCCATGACCTTGCGCAGCCACGCCAGTGGCGGCCACGTATTCGCCGACGCGCCGGGGCGGCTGTTGATCGACGGCATTGAAGCGCTGCGCTCGGCAACCTGGAGCTTTGCGTCGTTCAGCCTGGAAAATGTCGCGCAGACCTTGCTCGGTGAAGGCAAGGCCATCGACACACCGTACCAGCGCATGGACGAGATCAACCGCCGTTTCGCCGAAGACAAACCCGCCCTGGCACGCTACAACCTCAAGGATTGCGAGCTGGTCACGCGCATCTTCGCCCATACCCGCCTGCTCGAGTTCCTGCTGGAGCGCGCTTCTGTCACCGGGTTGGCGGTAGACCGCAGTGGGGGTTCGGTGGCCGCCTTCTGCCACCTGTATATCCCGCAGATGCACCGCCTGGGCTTCGTCGCCCCCAGCCTGGGCAGCCGCCCTGACGAAGCCAGCCCCGGTGGTTTCGTGATGGATTCGCGCCCAGGCCTTTACGACTCGGTGCTGGTGCTGGACTACAAGAGCCTCTACCCGTCGATCATTCGGACCTTCCTGATCGACCCGGTAGGGCTGGTCGAGGGCCTGCGCTTGCCCGACGATGAGCACTCGGTAGAAGGCTTCCGGGGTGGGCGTTTCTCGCGCAGCCAGCATTGCTTGCCGGCTATTGTCGAGCGCGTCTGGCAAGGGCGGGAGGCGGCCAAACGTGAAGGCAACGCACCGCTGTCGCAGGCGCTGAAGATCATCATGAATGCCTTTTACGGTGTGCTGGGCTCTAGCGGTTGCCGTTTCTTCGACCCGCGCCTGGCCTCGTCGATCACCATGCGCGGTCACCAGATCATGCGCCAGACCCGGGCGTTGATCGAGGCCAAGGGCTACGAGGTCATCTATGGCGATACCGACTCCACCTTCGTCTGGCTCAAGGGCGCCCATGGTGAAGCGGCTGCGGCGCAGATCGGCCGAGAACTGGTCGCCCACGTCAATCAGTGGTGGCGCGAGCACCTGCGCCAGCAGATGAACCTGGAAAGCGCACTGGAATTGCAGTTCGAAGTGCATTACCGGCGTTTTCTGATGCCGACCATCCGTGGGACCGACGAGGGTAGCAAGAAGCGTTATGCCGGGATGGTGCAGCGCGCCGACGGCAGCGAGGATGTGGTGTACAAGGGCCTGGAGTCGGTGCGCACCGATTGGTCACCACTGGCGCAGCAGTTTCAGCAGGAACTGTACGGGCGGATCTTTCGTGGCCAGCCGTATCGCGACTATGTGCGCCACTACGTGCAGCAGACCTTGGCGGGCGAGCTCGACAACCTGCTGGTGTACCGCAAGCGCCTGCGTCGGCCGTTGGCCGATTACCAGCGCAATGTGCCACCCCATGTACGTGCTGCGCGCCAGGCCGATGAATACAACAGCCGGCTTGGTCGCCCTCGCCAGTACCAGCGCGGTGGCTGGATCAGTTACCTCATCACTACCAGCGGCCCCGAGCCGATGGAAAACCTGCAATCGCCGATCGACTACGAACACTACCTCAGCCGGCAGTTACAGCCGGTAGCCGATGCCATTCTGCCGTTCGTTGGCGATGACTTCGCCACGTTGACCGGGCGGCAGTTGTTGCTGTTCTGAGCACGGGCATTACCTATCTAGCGCCTGGTCGTATTCATGCCGCCTAGTCTGGCCTCTTTTCTTCACGAGGCCTAACGCATGGACACCACAACGTCATCCGGCACACCGTCTGCCAGTGATGCCTTCCAGGATGCGATCATCAGCAGGCAGCTGCCGCACTGGTTGCGCCAGGTCCCTGCCGATCAGCTGCCCGCGGTGGGTGAGGCGCTGGCCAAGAGCCTTGAGTGCCGCGAGCGCGTCAACACATTGCTTGAGCGCATTGAAGGCATCGACAGCTTTGTCGCATCGGGCCTGGAAAAAGCGCTCGACGAACAGTACGGTCTGGCCCTCAACACCCGTTCGCTGAAGTTTCTGCAGGGGCGGCGGGAGCCTGTGATCAACGGCCAGCCGGTTGGTGCTCACCTGACCGAGGTGGTGTATGAGGTAGAACCGTTACTCGAGGTGGTGATGCGCAACTTCACCGCTGAGCAGGCCCAGGCCGGTGGCCAACCCCGCGGTAACCGTTTGCTTGTGCCGCGCAAGGTGACCAGCACTCCGCCCACGGCCATCGAACTGGCTGCACTGTGCCGCGCGCTGGACCTGGGTGAAGCGTATCAACGCCATCTGGATTCCGTCTTGCAGCCAACCGGTGAAGTCAAGGCTGTGGAACGCCTGCTGACCGATGCCTGCCGATTCGCCATGCTGGTGGACGCCTACAAGGCCCGGCAGGACGGTGTGCTGGATGACAGCGAACTGAAGTTGCTGGTGGCCATGTGCAAAGAGGGCAAGTTACTGCGCCTGGCGGGCGACCTGGTGGTGGCCAGGCAACTGCACTTGCTGGGGTGCAGCATCGAGCAGGCCGTTGTGCTGGAGGTGATCGATCAGGGGCCGCTGCTGCACACGACCTGCCGTGTGTTGCTGTACCTGCCCGGTGACCCGGTTGCGCCCTGGAGCGTGTTCGACAGTGTCGACGAACTGAACCGTGAGCTTGGGCGCCGGTTGCGCAACAAGGCGTATCAGCGCTTTTTCAGTCGTTATGTGCGGCGCCGTGACAGCCAGGCGTTCTTTACCCAGGTGATGGAGAATTTCGACGATCTGGCTGATTGGGCGTTCCGTGATCTTGAACCGCGCTTGCACGCTTACCCACAGCCTTTGTTCAACAGCCTGGCACAAGCACGCCTACGCCAGATCAAGGACGATGCAGCGATGATCGCCGTGCCGGTGGCCCGGCTTGACCGCGAAGTTCAGCGCAAGCACGACCAGCGCCTGGTGGCTGAAGGATGGGCGCTGCTCAATGTGGCCAGTTTCTTCGTGCCGGGTATTGGCCTGGTGCTGCTGGGAGTGACTGCCTGGGCGTTGCTGGGTGAGGTTTACCATGGCTTTGAAGCCTGGCAAGCAGGGGACAGGCGGGAAGCACTCGACCATTTGACCCAGGTTGCCACCGACGTTGCGTTGATCGCGGCCACTGCTGCGGGCGTGGCCGTGGCGAGACGGGCCTGGCTGCGTTCAACAGTGGTCGATGCCTTGTTGCCTGCCCGGCTGGAGGACGGCACCACCAAGCTCTGGCAACCCGACCTGACGCCCTATCTGAGCGAGGTGCCGATGGCGACCGCGAGCCAGGATGCCATCGGTATCTGGCGGCTGGAAGGGCAGGCCTGGGTCGCAATGGACGGGCATCACTACCGCGTGCGGTCGCAGGCCGGCGAGGGGCAATGGCAGTTACGGCCTGTCGGGGGGCACGGCCCGATGTTGCGCCACAATGGTGCGGGCGCGTGGCGGTTGTGGAGTGAGCAGCCGGCGCAATGGCGCGATACCTACCGTATGTTCCGGCGCCTGGGCGAGCCTTTCAGCGCACTGGATAACGAGCAGATCGACCAGGTCATGCTGTTTCATGGGCTTGATGGCGATGATTTGCGCGGCTTGCATGTGCATGCCCAGGCACCAGCCCCTGGCCTGCTCGACAGTGTGCAACGGGTCCGGCTTGACCAGCGCATCCGCGACATGATCGGGCACTTACGCAGTGGTGAGGCCGTACAGGATGTCACCGTGCTCGACCATGCCAAGCATCTGCCGGGTGCGCAAGGTTTGCCTGATCAGGCGTTGGCTGAACTGGCATGGACGCAGCGCCGGGTACTGCTGCAACAGCTGTACGAATCCCTGCAGCCCAGTGACTGCCCAGGCAGTGCCGCACTGCGCCGGGTTTTCCCCGGGTTGCATGTCCGCAGCGCGCGCGCATTGGTGCAGGCCGCCAGCGGCGAGAATCGCAGGCGCCTGCTGGCCAGTGGCAGGGTGGCGCTGAGGCTGGCCGAAGCGGCTCGTAGTGATCTTTTGGACATGCGTCGAACACGGGTACTGGAAGCCTTGTACCTGGACACGCCGCAGACTGCCGACCTGGCAAGGGTGGTGCTGGGCATGTTGCAGCACCTGCCTGGCGCCGGGCAAGGCGTGCGCTGGCGGTTGTACGAAGGTTACCTGGGTGGCCCGATGTTGGCGGCTACCGAGCAGGGGCTGCAAGCGTTCGACCTGGTGCACCTCAATGGCTCGTTCCAGCTGTTGGATGAGCGAGGCTCGCCGCAGGGGCAGGCCGGTGAATTGTTCGATGTCATGTCGGCAGCCTATACCGAGGCCCAACGGGCGGCGATGGGTGTTGGTGAACCGTTCGCGCACAACGTCAGGGTGACCGTGGGGCGCGAAGCCGTGCGCCGTCGCGATGAAGTGGGGCGCTTGCTCAGCCCGGTACGCCCGGGGGCTGTTCGGCTGCCCTTGCGCCTGGCCGATGGTCGCCTGGGCTACCCGCTGGGCGGTGGCGGCGTGGCTGGGTTCTCGCCCAGGGGCCGTGCACTGAAGGCAACATTGCGAGATTTGTTCCCCTGGTTGACTGATGCACAGGTCGAGACATTTGCCGACGAGGTGCGGCGCTCAGGCCGTCAGCTGGAGCAGAGGTTGGCGCAATTGCACGATGAGTTCGCCGCCCTCGGTCATACGCTTGATGGATGGGTTGCACAGGAACAGGGCGATATCAGGGAGGACAGAGAGGCCTTGCGCCAGACGCTGTTCAACTGCTGGAGGCGTTCCGTCAGCGTCGGCGAACTGCACATTTGCGCCGAAGACAACTTGCATGTGATGTTCTGCAACTTCAGGCCGGGCCGATTGCCCAACCTGCCAGCGCAGGTACGCTTCGCCAGTGTCACCAGCCTGTCCCTGCTGCACCTGGACCTGCTGGAGGTGCCGGTCAGCTTCCTGTTGGCCTTCCCCAACCTGAGCACGCTGGACCTAGGCGGCAACCTGCTCACCCGACTACCGCAACCGCTGTTGCAGATGCCGCAACTGCGGCACCTCAGCCTGACCAACAACCGGATCGCCCTTGACCTGTCACAATCGGCCACGCTGGGCAGTTGTGCGACCCTGAATTTCCTTGACCTGTCCCATAACCCCCTGGGGCGCCGCTTCACCTTGGCAGGCTTGCCGGAGTTGCGGTGGTTAAACCTGCGCGACACGCAAACCACACAATTACCCCCCGGCCTGATGGACCGCACCCAGCTGGTTTCGGTTGATTTGCGGGACAACCGGATCCGGCATGTCCCCGAGTATTTCTACCAATTGCCGGTGTGGCGTCGGCGGCGGATCCGGCTCAATGCCAACCCCTTGGGCGAAGCCCAGACGCTGCGTCTGCAGGCTTCGTTGCGGAGCGATGTGCCTGTCTCGGATGAAGAGCATCTGCTGCTGCGGCTTGATCGCGCCCGTGAGGTATGGGGCGATGCGGTACTGCCAGAGCATCGAGGCCTGATGCTTGCCGCGTGGGACTCACTGGATACGGGGCAAAGCACAGAGCGCTTTTACCGTGTGCTTGGGCAACTGTTGTTGTCCCAGGATTTCCGTGTCAACCCACGCGCACTGGGCAATCGGGTAATGGCGCTGTTGCAGGCGATGGCCATGAAGCCTGCGTTGCGAGAGCGTTTGCTGACGGTCGCCAATGATGAGTGGGGTTGCCAGGATGGCGCGACCTGGTGCTTGAGTAACCTTGAGTTGAATGTATTGGTATGGCGGGCGGAGGAATCACCCCATGGGCAAGCTGAACGCGCCTTGCTCAACCTGGGGCGCCGCATGTGGCGGCAAGATGCTGTCGATCGCTTCGCGGCCAGGGTGGTCTGGGAGCGGGGGCGGGAGGCGGAAGGAAGTGAAGTGGGGCTGGCCTTCAGGGTTGGGCTGCGCGAGCGCCTGGACTTGCCGGTCGAGGCCGAGGGCATGAGCTTCCAGGTCATTGCGGATGTAACCGAGGCGGACCTGGCTGAGGCCGAGGCCGCAGTGCGACGTGCAGAAACCGAGGATGAGCTTGCTCGCGCCTTGGTGGACCGGGACTTCTGGCAGCAACATCTGGAGCGTACCCATCCGGAACGTTTTGCTCAGGTCGACCTGCCGTTCAGGCGCCAGCTCGATGCAGTGCTCGACGATGAAACACTTACCGACGAGGCCAGGCTCGAACAGGTGGATGCCATTGGCGACGCGCGACGCGCTGCACGCAGGGGGCTGATGCTCGACATGACGATTCGTGCCATGGAGGTGGGGCCTGAAGACCCGGGCATACAGGTGCGTTGAGGGCACCTCGGGGCAAGGTTTTGTCTGACGCTGCGCAAAGCGGCTATGGGCTATGCTCAGTCAAGGTGACGGCGGTATGTGCCAGTACCGTCGCCTTGGCTTCAGGATGTCCGGAAACCGGCAGTTACTTTTCCACGGCCCGTTCTTGAGTGAAGTGGTTTAGGCTCCTTGTCGGATTTTTCTCCGTGATCTGTAGTCATTGGTATATCGAGACAATAAGGAGATACGCATGCTCGTCCGGTCACTGACCCTCGCTACCTTGCTAGCTGTTGCCGGCCCCCTGTTTGCCGCAGACAGTGATGCGCCTTTAGCCAAGGAACTGGGCAAGGCCAGGCCATTGGTGGTGATTGCCCCGAGCACTGCCGACCCGACCCTGCGCGGGTTGAACAAGGCCCTGGAAGACCCGGCCACCCAGGCCGCCTTCAAAGAGCGCAACCTGGTGCTCTACAGCGTCGCCAACATGATGGGCAAGCGCGAAGACAAGAACCTCGAACAGCAGACCACCATGGCCCTGATCCGCGAGCTCAAGTTGGGCGCGAGCAAGGGCACCAAGGTGATCCTGGTGGGCAAGGACGGCGAGCGGCACATGCTCAAGGATGACGAAAGCGGTGAACCTATCGACCCGCAGGCGATTTTCAAGGCGGTCGATGAATTGCCCGCCAGCGAAAAGGCGGTGACCGCACCCGAACCTGTGGCTGCGGCGCCGGAAGCCAAGGCCAAGGACAGCAAACCGGCCAAGCCAGCCAAACCGGCGGCCCCGCCCAAGCCGCTGGAAGACTGAACACGCGTCATGGCCCCAAGGTCGCTTGGGGCCGGCTACCGGGCGTTGTGTATCCCACTGTATCTGACCGCGCTGCAGACCTATTCCCATACAAAAGCGCGCCTTGCCCGATACACTCACGACAAACCGCAACGGCCTAATGGCTCCACTTTCCAACCACAGTGGAGCTGCATCATGACTCAAGCAAAAAACACCCTCGGCCTGCTCGGCGCCGCCCTGATCGGCAGCATGGCATTGACCAGCAGTGCGTTTGCCGTGGAACCGCTGGCACAAGGTTACCAACTGGCTTCGGCCAAGGTGGCCGGCGAGGGCAAGTGTGGCGAAGGCAAATGCGGCGGCAGCGGCAAGGCCACCCAAAGCGAAGGCAAATGCGGTGAGGGCAAGTGTGGTGCCAGCGCCAAGGCCGGGGCGGAAGGCAAATGCGGCGAAGGTAAGTGCGGCGATGCCTCGTTCGCCAAAACCGACAGCAACCACGACGGCAAGGTCTCGCGGGATGAGTTTCTGGCGGTGGCCAAGGACCGCGCCGGCGACTTCGACAAGATCGACAGCAACCATGACGGCTTCATCTCCGAGCAAGAAGCGGCGGACCACCTGAAGGCGATCTACCAGGCCAACGGCAAGGCCATGCCCGAGGGGCTGTTCAGCCACCTGGCTGGCAAATCCTGACCCTTACCCTTTGAAGTGACGCAACGCCCCTCCTGCTGGTCAGGCGGGGCGTTGTGCCTGTTGGAGACTTTTTTATGCGTGCTGCGACGTTGAATACCGGGCTTGGCTTGCGCCGTGGCCTGCTGCCGGAACTGCTGGCGATGGACGCTGGTGCAGTAGACTTCCTTGAATGCGCGCCGGAAAACTGGATAGCGGTTGGCGGCGCCTACGGCAAGGGCCTGGCCCAGTTGGCCGAGCGTTTTCCCATGACTTGCCACGGGCTGTCGTTGTCGCTGGGTGGCAGTGAGCCACTCGACCTGCATTTTCTCGACCAGACCCGCCATTTTCTCGATCGCCACCAGGTGCGTATGTACAGTGAGCACTTGAGCTATTGCAGTGACGACGGGCACCTGTACGACCTGATGCCCATACCGTTCACCGACGAAGCCGTGCACCATGTGGCTGCGCGCATACGCCAGGCGCAGGAGCAATTGGGCCGGCGTATTGCCGTGGAAAACATCAGCTACTACGCCGCGCCTTATCAGGCGATGAGCGAGCTTGATTTTATCCGCGCGGTACTCGATGAAGCCGATTGCGACTTGCTGCTGGACGTCAACAACGTTTTCGTCAATGCCTGCAACCACGGCTACGAAGCCCGGGCCTTTCTTGAAGGTTTGCCCCAGGCACGGGTGACCGGCATGCACATAGCCGGCCATTACGATGAAGCACCGGACCTGAAGGTCGACACCCATGGTGCGCCGGTCAAGGAAGACGTGTGGGCGCTGTACACCCTCGCTTGTGCGCGCTTTGGCGTGCAGCCGACCGTGCTCGAACGGGATTTCAACTATCCCCCGCTGGCCGAACTGTTGGCCGAGACGGCGCGTATCCGCAGCGTGCAACTGGCTTTGGGAGGGCCGCGTGATGAATGAGACGTTGCGCGAGCAGCAATACACCTTGGCCCGTCACTTGCGTGACCCGCAGCGCAATGCACCGCCACCGGGCATAGAGGGTCGGCGCCTGAAGGTTTACCGTGAGTTGTTCTATGGCGCTATCGAAGGCTTGCTGGCCGGCAGTTTTCCGGTGATGCGCCAGGCCTTGGGCGAACAGCGTTGGCATGCGCGAGTGCGTGACTTTTACGCCAACTACCGTAGCCAGACCCCCTTGTTTACCGAGATTGCCGAAGCGTTTGTCGATTACCTGCAAGGCGTCGAGCTGGATGCGCCCTGGCAGTTGGAGCTGGCGCACTATGAGTGGGTCGAGGCGCAGTTGTATTTGAGCGATGCCGAGGACCCGGCCCATGACCCGGCGGGCGATTTGCTGGAGGGGGCGCCGCTGTTGTCCTGCGTGGCGCGGGTGCTGGCTTATGAGTGGCCGGTGGAGCGCATCGGGGTGGATTATCAGCCAACGGTTGCGCCCGAGGCGCAGACGTTGCTGCTGGTATATCGCGATGCTGCGTTGACGGTGCGCTTTGCGCGCCTGGCGCCGATGGCGTATCAGTTGCTGGCGCTGGAGCAGGGTACCGGGCGGGCGCGGTTGGAGGCGTTGGGAGGGGATGTGCAGCAGGGACTGGCATTGCTGGAGGGGTTGCGCGAACAGGGTGTCATTGTCGGAACAGTTTGAGGGCCGTGGGGGCGCTTTGCGCCCCTTTCGCGACACAAGGCCGCTCCCACAGGTTGGCGCAGCATTCACTGGCGATGTTGTACCTGTGGGTGCGGCCTTGTGTCGCGATGGGCTGCAACGCAGCCCCAATGGCATTACCTGCAGAAGCGCAGCCTGAGCCAATGATCCAGGCTCAACCGCCCAGCCCCTTTGAGCAGCAGCGGCAGCAACGCCACCAGATAAATCAGCGGCAACTTGAAGTTGCCAAAGCCCTGGTCAGTAATGGCATACCCCTGTGCCAGCTCGGCCAAGCTCGACCAGTGCGCCGGCCAATGCACCGCAGCAATTGCCACCACAGTCACCACCATCAGCCCCAGCGATGCCAGCCGCGTCCCCAGGCCCAGCAACAGCAGCAACGGCAGCACCAGCTCGGCCCACATCGACAGCTGCCAGTTCAGCTCGGCGGGCAGCTGGTTGAAGGGGAACGGAAAGCTGCCTTGCAGGTCGGCGAACCAGTTGCTGCCATTGAACTTCTCAAGGCCGGATTCAAAAAACTCCCAAGCCAGGAACAGCCGCAGCGGCAGGTCGGCGCTCCAGGTGCCGACACGGTCGAAGGTGGTCAGTGTGCGGGTCAAAGTGGTCATGTCAGTGTGTACTCCAAGGCAGGTTTAGTCAGGAAAGGGCGCGGGCACTGCGGCGCTGTTGGCGCGCCAGCTTGGCGGTGAGCTTGACGGCGATGGCACTGAACATCAGGGCGAACGCCAGCGGGTACCAGCCGCCCATGGGGATGCGTTTGTAGAACGACAGGCAGAACACGGTTGCCAGTACCCACATGCCGGTGCTGTGCAGGGCTTGCCAGGCGCGGCCGCCCAATAGCCGCATGGGGGCCTTGAACGAGGTGGCGGTGAGCAGCAGCAGGAACAGGTACCCGACGCTGCCGGGCAGGCTGGAGGTGAATGTGCGGCCGGCCCAGAACAGTTCGGGGAATTGTTGGGCGTAGCGGTAAATCAACAGGCCGTGCACGGTGTGGGAGAACGCGAAGGCCAGCCCCAGGTAGCGCCGTTCCTGCAGCACGCGGCGGCTGACAGCGCCGGGTAGCAAGGTGACCAGTGAGGAAGCCAGGAAGGCCAGCAGAAACAGCGCGAAGGAACTGCGTGCGGTAGCGCGGATGGCGCTGCGCAGGCCATCAGGGTCAGGCTGGCTGGCCAGGACTACGGCGGTCATCGCCAGGGTCAGGCCAGCGAGGGCGGCGAACAGCTTCCAGCCGGAGGGCAGGGTGAGGGCTTTCATCAGGGGGGCTCCCGGTGTGTGATTGTGTCACCGGGAGTGTGTGGGGGTGGGGTATCTGCAGTGTGTCGGGGGCGATGGGGTTGTGTATCGGTTTGTATGGATGTATCAGGTTACCCCGCTCTCACGAAGGGCTGTCAGGTCAGTTCTATCTGGGCGCACAGCCCGCCGCTTTCGCGGTTGCTCAAGGTCAACCGGCCCCCCATGGCTTGGATCAACTGGTGGGCAATGGCCAACCCCAGCCCGGTACCCCCCGTACTGCGATTGCGTGAACCCTCTACCCGGTAGAACGGCTTGAGCACTTCGTCCAGTTCGCCGCCGGGAATCCCCGGCCCGTTGTCGAGCACACGGATTACGGTCATGCCGCCCTCGCGGCACACTTCCAGTTCGGCGGCGCCGGCAAACTTGAGGGCGTTGTCCACCAGGTTCACCAACACCCGGCGCAGTGCATGCGGGCGGGTTTCCAGCAGGCTGCCAGTGCTGCCGTGGCGCTCGACCTGGGCACCGCTGTCCTGGTAGTCGAACACCAGGCTATCAAGGAAGGCATCGAGGTTGACCCGGCAGGGTGCTTCGGTGCTGGTGTCCATACTGCGGGCATAGGCCACGCCTTCGCGCACCAGGTGCTCCATTTCACCCAGGTCGCTCCACAGCTTGTCTTTCTCGACCCCATCGTCCATCACTTCAACGCGCAGCTTCATACGTGTGATCGGCGTTTGCAGGTCGTGAGAAATGGCTGCCAGCAGTTGCATGCGCTCCTTGAGGTGGGCGGCGATGCGCGCCTGCAAGGCGTTGAAGGCCACGGCGGCGTACTTCACCTCGCGCGGGCCGCTTTCATCCAGCTGCACACCAGGCTTGTCCGGGTCGAGGTTGTCCACGGCGTGGGCCAGGCGGGTGAGGGGGCCGATGGCCAGGCGCACTGCCAGCCAGGTGCACAGCAGCAGCACGGCCAGCTGAATCAGCAATACCACGGGCAGCCAGCGGGCCACCGGGACCGGCGACGGGGTCACGTCGATGGTCAGCGGCGCACCGTCGGCCAGGTTCAGGTGCGCCTGGAAGTGCGCATTCGGCCCGGGTATTTCCTGGAAGGTCAGGCGGTAGTCGCTGCCAATGGCCTTCACGATCGACTCGGCGGCCATGGGCGGGTCGCTGCTGGGCATCGCCTCGCCCGTCAGGCCGTGGTCCAGGCGGTAGCGGTAGGTACGCCGCTCCAGGCGTGGCAGCCAGGCAGCACGTTCGGCTGCGGGCAGGCGGTCGAGGATGGCGACCGACGTGGCCACATCCTGTTCCAGGTTGCTGAGCATCATCGAGCGGCTGCTGATGTAGCGCTCGTAAGCCTGCAAGCCAAACGACAGGCCGTACGCCAGCACCAGGCCGGTGAAGAAGATCAGCGCCAGGCGCGATGCCAGGGTGCGCGGCCATTTCATGACGGCGACTCGAGCAGTTGCACGGGCAACGAGAACACATAGCCCTCGCTGCGCACGGTCTTGATGCAGCTGGGCTCGCGGGCGTCGTCGCCCAGGCGCTGGCGCAGGCGGCTGACCAGCAGGTCGATGGAGCGGTCGAAGATGTCGGCCTCGCGGCCTTGGGTCAGGTTGAGCAGCTGTTCGCGGCTGAGTACCCGCTGTGGGTGGTCGAGGAACACCCGCAGCAGGCGGTACTCGGCGCCGCTAAGGGCCACCAGGGTGCCTTCGCTGTCGAGCAGGTGGCGTGCGGTGGTGTCCAGGCGCCATTGGCCGAAACCCAGCAGGCGGCTGCTTTCACTGATGGTGAGGTTGGGCGGCAGCATGCGCGTGCGGCGCAGCACAGCGTTGATGCGGGCGAGCAGTTCGCGGGCGGAGAACGGTTTGGTCAGGTAGTCGTCGGCGCCCATTTCCAGGCCGATGATGCGGTCGGTTTCGTCGTTGCGTGCGGTGAGCATCAATACCGGGGTGTTGCGGTGCTTGCCGGCGCGCAACTCGCGGCACAGCAGCAGCCCGTCGTCACCGGGCATCATGATGTCGAGCACGATCAGGTCGACGCTGTTGGCTTCGAGGAAGGCGCGCATCTGCCGGCCGTCGGCGACGATGCTGGTGCGCAGGCCGTTCTTCTTCAGGTAGTTGCCGACCAGTTCGCGAATCTCGCGGTCGTCGTCGACGATCAGGATGTGATCGACGTGTTCCATGCGCAGCGTTCCTGTGTAAAGGGGGATGGGCGCAGTGTACCGAGCGCGGTCGCGCTTGCCTGCCGGGTTTTGTATTGCAGTGTATCTGGCACTTGTACAGATACAGCAGAAAGCACATCACAGCCTCGGGCGACACATACGGGATACCTGGCAGGCGTGAAATGGCTCTCGACCGGGAAGCACAACTTCCCACACCCAAGTGTTACTCAGGAGAGATGCCATGAACGTCAAGACTTTCGCCAGCGCCAGCCTGTTCGCCGTGCTCAGCTTCGGCGCTATCGCCGCCCAGGCCGCCACCGCCCCCATGGGCGATGCCGGTGCCATGCAGTACCGCTACGGTGACCACCTGGATGTGAAGAAAGTGCTCTCGGTGCAGGATGACCAGAGCAACGCCTGCGGCCTGGTGAACACCCGCATGGACTACCTCGACTCCAAGGGCCATCAGCAGAGCGTGCAGTACCGCACCTACGCCACCGGCGGTTGCCATGAGAATTGATCGCCGCCTTATGCTGAAGGTGGGGGGTATTGCCCTGGCACTGACGGGGCTTGGCCTGGCCGGGCACCTGATGGCCCGCGACAGCTACGGTGCGATGCCGTCGCTGTCGGGGGCCAGCCAGTGGATCAACTCGACACCGCTGGATGGGCCGGCGCTCAAGGGCAAGGTGGTACTGGTGGACTTCTGGACCTGGGACTGCATCAACTGCCAGCGCAGCCTGCCGCATGTGAACGACTGGGCGCGGCGTTATGCCGACCAGGGGCTGGTGGTGGTGGGGGTGCATACGCCGGAGTACGACTACGAGCATGATGTGGGCACCTTGCGGGACAAGGTGGCCGGGCTGGGGATCGGTTACCCGGTGGCGGTGGATAACGATTACAACGTGTGGAATGCCTGGGGCAACCAGTTCTGGCCGGCGCATTACTTTGTCGACCGCAAGGGGCAGGTGCGGCATGTGCACTTTGGCGAAGGGGATTATGGGGGGCAGGAACAGGTGATACAGGCTTTGCTGGATGAGAAAGGGTGATTGCCTGTGCCGGCCTCTTCGCGGGTGAACCCGCTCCTACACTGGTTTCAGTAATACCTGTAGGAGCGGGTTCACCCGCGAAGAAGCCAACACTTGCCTATCAGGTAAAGCTGGCGAAATGCGCCTGCATCCGTGCCGCATCCGCCTGGCGCCCGCTGAACAGCTCGAACGCTTTCACCGCCTGGAACACCGCCATGTTGCTGCCATCCAGCGTGCGGCAACCCAGTGCCCGGGCCGCGCGCAGCAGTTCGGTTTCCAGCGGGAAGTAGATGATCTCCGCCACCCACAAGCGCGCATGCAACAGCTCGACCGGTAGGGGCGTACCCGGCAGTTTGGCCATGCCCACCGGTGTGGTATTGACCAGTCCGTCTGCCTCGGCCAAAGCCGTGGCCAGGTCGCTGCCAACCACGGCGCGCCCTGCGCCGAAATGGGCATTCAGGTTGTCCACCAGTGCCTGCGCACGGGCCGCGTCCACTTCGAACAGCACCAGCCGCTCGACCCCTTCACCCAGCAGGGCATGGGCCACCGCCGAACCGGCGCCGCCGGCACCCATCTGCACCACCTGGCGGCGTGCCACGTCGGGCAGGCCACGGCGCAAGCCTTCGGCAAAGCCCAGGCAGTCGGTGTTATGGCCGACCCGTTTGCCGTCCTTGAGCACCACGGTATTCACCGCGCCGATGCCACGGGCTTCGTCCGACAGCTCGTCGAGCAGCGGCAAAATCGCCTGTTTGAACGGGTAGGTGATGTTGAGCCCGGTGAAGCCGGTGTGCTGCGCGGCGTCGAGCAGGCCGGGCAGGGCGCTGTCGTCGAGCTGCAACTGGTCGGCGTCGATCAGCCGGTACAAGTAGCGTAACGCCTGGGCATCCCCTTCGTGTTCGTGCAGGGCAGGGGTACGCGACAGCTGGATGCCACGGCCGATCAGGCCGGCGAGGATGGCGTGCTGGCTCATGCCGTGCGCTCCTGGAACAGTTCGGCGAAGTGGCTGAGGGCCATGCGGTAGCCATGGCTGCCCAGGCCGCAGATGACACCGACGGCGATGGACGATACGAACGACAGGTGACGGAACGGCTCGCGTTTGTGCACGTTGGACAAGTGCACTTCGATGACCGGCAGTTCGCTGGCCGCCAGGGCGTCGCGGATGGCCACCGAAGTGTGGGTCCAGGCGCCGGGGTTGATCACGATACCGGCGCAGCGGTTGCGGGCGGCGTGAATCCAGTCGATCAGTTCGCCTTCGTGGTTGGTTTGCCGGAATTCGAGTTCCAGGCCGTGGGCATGGGCAGTATCGGCACAGCTTTGCGCCAGGTCCGCAAGGGTTTCGTGGCCATATTGGGCAGGCTCGCGGGTGCCCAGCATGTTCAGGTTAGGGCCGTTGAGCACAAGAATAAGGGGCTTCATGACGGGCATCGCTTTGTTGTTGTTGGATGCGCGTAGTTTTGTACTGACTGGTTAGTTCCGTCAATTGGACGAGGCCGCCGCACCGGGAAAGTGGGCGATTATCGAACGCAGCCAAACCTTACAAAATTGTAATACTCCCGACACCGCCCCGATAAGCACGGCTTTTTACAGTCCCTCGCCTACACGCGTCGACGAGGACTTGTTCGTGCCCATCCCCCGCAAGATCGCCTTGCTCTGCCTGTTGCTGGCCAGCGCCACCAGCGCCCAGGCCAGCCAGAGCCTGAGCCTGCCCCAGGCGCTTGCCGCCGCCTTTGCCCAGAACCCGGAACTGGCCGCCGCCGGCCGCGAAGTCGGCATTGCCGACGGCGAGCGGCGCCAGGCAGGGTTGATCCCCAACCCCGAGTTGTCCTGGGAGGTCGAGGACACTCGCCGCGACACCAGCACCACCACCGTCACCCTCAGCCAGCCGCTGGAACTGGGCGGCAAGCGCGGCGCACGTATCGCAGTGGCCGGTGCCGGCCAGGCCATTGCCCAACTCGACCTGGAGCGCCAGCGCAATGGCCTGCGGGCTGATGTGGTGCAGGCCTTCCATGCCGCTTTGCGGGCGCAGACCGCGCTGGAACTGGCGCAGCAGTCGCAGGCATTGACCGAGCGCGGGCTGCGGGTGGTACAGGGGCGGGTCACCGCTGGCCAGTCATCACCTGTAGAGGCCACCCGTGCCCAGGTGCAACTGGCCCAGGCCCAGGCCGAAGTGCGGCGTGCGCAAACCCAGCGCGGCGTGGCCTACCAGGCCTTGGCACGCCTGACCGGCAGCCCGCTGGCAGGTTTCGACCACTTGCAGGCCGCCAACCTTTCACCTGGCGTTGCCCCCAGGGCCGACACCTTGCTCGACCAGGTCGAGCAAACGGTCGAATGGCGCCTGGCCGCCGCCCAGGTCGAGCGTGGTGAAGCCTCCTTGGGATCGGAAAAGGCCCAGCGCATCCCCAACCTCACCGTCAGCCTCGGCAGCCAGTACAGCCGCGAGGACCGCGAACGCGTCAACGTGGTCGGTCTGTCGATGCCCTTGCCATTGTTCGACCGCAACCAGGGCAACGTGATGTCAGCCGCGCGCCGTGCCGACCAGGCGCGGGACTTGCGCAACGCCGTGGAGCTGCGCCTGCGCAGTGAAACCCGCAGCGCTGTCAGCCAGTGGCACACGGCGATGCAGGAGGTGGACGCCTACGACCGCACCATTCTGCCGGCTGCCCAGCAGGCCGTGGACACCGCCACCCGAGGCTTCGAGATGGGCAAGTTCGCCTTCCTCGATGTGCTTGACGCCCAGCGCACGCTGATCGAGGCACGCGGGCTGTACCTCGAAGCCCTGGCCTCGGCGACCGATGCACGGGCGCAGGTCGAGCGGATCTATGGCGACCTCGATGGCCTGAGCACCCCCTTGAACAGCAGGAGCAACAATGACTAACCCACGCAAGATAGCCCTTCTGGTTGCCGCCATGGCCGCGCTCGGCCTGGGGGGCCTGGCCTGGACCGGCAACCTCGGCCTGGCGTCGAAAACAGAAGCCCGGCACGATGACCACGGCGAAGACGGCCATGGCCATGGCGCCGAGAAAGCCGCCGAAGGCCACGAAGAGGAGGGCCACGGCGAAGAAGAGGGCCAGTTGCACCTGTCCATCGCCCAGATCGAGGCCGCCGGTGTGCAGCTGGCTACCGCCGGCCCTCGGGCACTGGGTACCGCTATCAGTTTTCCGGGGGAAATCCGTTTCGACGAAGACCGTACGGCTCACGTGGTGCCGCGTGTACCCGGCGTGGTCGAGGCGGTGCAGGCCGAGCTGGGCCAGGCGGTCAAGCGCGGCCAGGTGCTGGCGGTGATCGCCAGCCAGCAGATTTCAGACCTGCGCAGCGAGCAGCAGGCCGCCCAGCGCCGGCTGGAGCTGGCGCGCCTGACCTTCCAGCGCGAACAGCAGCTGTGGCAGGAGCGCATCAGTGCCGAACAGGATTACCTGCAGGCACGCCAGGCGTTGCAGGAGGCCGAGATCGCCTTGGCCAACGCCCGGCAGAAGGTCGCCGCCGTGGGCCCGGCTGGCGCTGGCAACCGCTATGAGCTGCGTGCCCCGTTCGATGCGGTGGTGGTGGAAAAGCACCTGACCGTGGGCGAAGTGGTCGACGAGACCAGCAATGCGTTCACGTTGTCTGACCTGAGCCGGGTGTGGGCTACCTTCGCCGTGGCCCCGCGTGACCTGGACAAGGTAATGACCGGCCGTGATGTCACGGTCAGCGCACCGGACCTGGGCGCCCAGGTCGAGGGCAAGGTCAACTACGTTGGCAGCCTGCTTGGCGAGCAGAACCGTGCCGCCACCGTGCGTGCCACCCTGGCCAACCCCAACGGCGCCTGGCGCCCCGGGCTGTTCGTCAATGTCGCCGTCAGTGTCGAGCGCTTCAAGGCCGCCGTGGTGGTGCCGGAAAGCGCCCTGCAAACCTGGGAGGAACAGACGGTTGTGTTTGCCCGCACGGAGGAAGGCTTCGAGGCCCGGCCGGTGAAGGCCGGCCGCCGCGACGCTGGCCAGGTAGAAATCATTGACGGTCTTGCCGCCGGTACCCAGGTGGCCGCCGCCGGCAGCTTTGTCCTCAAGTCGGAACTGGGCAAAGGCTCGGCCGAGCACAGCCACTGATCACGGGGACTACTGCATGTTCGAACGCCTGATCCAATTCGCCATTGAGCAGCGCCTGGTGGTGATGCTGGCCGTGGTCCTGATGGCCGCGGTGGGTATCCACAGCTACCAGAAACTGCCGATCGACGCTGTACCGGACATCACCAACGTCCAGGTGCAGATCAACACGGCCGCACCCGGCTACTCGCCGCTGGAAACCGAGCAGCGCATTACCTTTGCCATCGAGACGGCCATGGCTGGCTTGCCAGGGCTGAAGCAGACCCGCTCGTTGTCGCGCTCGGGCCTGTCGCAGGTCACGGTGATTTTCGATGACGGCACCGACCTGTTCTTCGCCCGCCAGCTGGTCAACGAGCGCCTGCAAGTGGCCCGCGAGCAGTTGCCCGAGGGCATCGAGGCGGGCATGGGGCCGATTTCCACTGGCCTGGGCGAGATTTTCCTGTGGACCGTGGAAGCCGAACAGGGCGCCCTGAAGGAGGATGGCACGCCCTACACCCCCACCGACCTGCGGGTGATCCAGGACTGGATCATCAAGCCGCAGCTGCGCAATGTGCCGGGGGTGGCCGAAGTGAACAGCATCGGCGGCCATGCCAAGCAGTATCTGATTGCTCCGGAGCCCAAGCGGCTGGCGGCCTACAAGCTCACCCTCAACGACCTGATCGGCGCGCTGGAACGCAACAACGCCAACGTGGGTGCCGGTTACATCGAGCGCAATGGCGAGCAGTTGCTGATCCGGGCGCCGGGCCAGGTGGCCTCGGCCGAAGACATCGCCAATATCGTCATATCCAGCGTGGACGGCACGCCGATCCGCGTCAGCCATGTGGCCGAGGTTGGCCTGGGTGAAGAGCTGCGTTCGGGCGCCGCCACCGAGAACGGTCGTGAAGTGGTGTTGGGCACGGTGTTCATGTTGATCGGCGAAAACAGCCGCACGGTGTCCCAGGCGGTGGCCGCCAAACTGGTCGAGATCAACCGCAACCTGCCCAAGGGCGTGGTGGCGGTGACGGTGTACGACCGCACCAACCTGGTGGAAAAAGCCATCGCCACGGTGAAGAAAAACCTGGTTGAAGGCGCCATTCTGGTCATCGCCGTGCTGTTCCTGTTCCTGGGCAACATCCGCGCTGCGCTGATCACCGCCATGGTCATCCCGCTGTCGATGCTGTTCACCTTCACCGGCATGTTCAGCAACAAGGTCAGCGCCAACCTGATGAGCCTGGGCGCGCTGGATTTCGGCATCATCGTCGATGGCGCCGTGGTGATCGTGGAAAACGCCATCCGCCGCCTGGCCCACGCCCAGCAACGCCATGGCCGCATGCTGACCCGCAGCGAGCGCTTCCATGAGGTGTTTGCCGCCGCCCGCGAAGCGCGCCGGCCGCTGATCTACGGGCAACTGATCATCATGGTGGTTTACTTGCCGATCTTTGCCCTGACCGGGGTCGAGGGCAAGATGTTCCACCCCATGGCCTTTACCGTGGTCATGGCCTTGCTGGGGGCGATGATCCTCTCGGTTACCTTCGTGCCGGCGGCCATTGCCCTGTTCGTCACCGGCAAGGTCAAGGAAGAGGAAGGCTTGCTGATGCGCACGGCGCGCCAGCGCTATGCCCCGGTGCTGGCCTGGGTGCTGGGCCGGCGCAAGCTGGCGTTCGCGGTGGCAGGCACTTTGGTGCTGCTTTCCGGCGTAATGGCCAGCCGCATGGGCAGCGAGTTCATTCCCAGCCTCAGCGAGGGCGACTTTGCCTTGCAGGCCCTGCGCGTGCCGGGTACCAGCCTGTCACAGTCGGTGGACATGCAACAGCGCCTGGAGCAGGCGATCATCGCCCAGGTGCCGGAAGTGGAGCGGGTATTCGCCCGCACCGGCACCGCCGAGATCGCCTCCGATCCGATGCCGCCGAACATTTCCGATGCCTACGTGATGTTGCGCCCACGCGAGCAATGGGCAGACCCGGGCAAGCCGCGTAACGAGCTGATCGCCGAAGTACAACGTGCGGCGGCCAGCGTACCGGGCAGCAACTACGAGCTGTCGCAGCCGATCCAGTTGCGCTTCAACGAGCTGATTTCCGGGGTGCGCAGCGATGTGGCGGTGAAGTTGTTCGGTGATGACATGGACGTGCTCAACCGCACCGCCGCGCAAATCGCCAGCAGCCTGCAGCGCGTGCCGGGTGCATCTGAGGTGAAGGTTGAGCAGACCACCGGCCTGCCCGTGCTGACCATCGACATCGACCGTGACAAGGCCGCCCGCCATGGCCTGAACGTGGGTGACGTGCAGGACGCCATCGCCATCGCTGTAGGGGGGCGCACCGCAGGTACGCTGTATGAAGGTGACCGCCGCTTCGACATGGTGGTGCGCCTGCCCGAAACCTTGCGCACCGATGTGGACGGGTTGGGCAGCCTGCTGATTCCGGTGCCGGCCAGTGCCACAGCCGGCGCTGCGCAGATCGGCTTTATTCCGCTGTCGCAGGTGGCCACGCTGAACCTGCAACTGGGGCCGAACCAGGTCAGCCGCGAGGATGGCAAACGCGTGGTGGTGGTCAGCGCCAACGTGCGTGGGCGCGACCTGGGTTCGTTTGTCGAAGAGGCTGAACAGACGCTCATTGGCCAGGTTCAGATCCCGCCGGGCTACTGGACGCGCTGGGGTGGCCAGTTCGAGCAGCTGCAGTCGGCGGCCGAGCGCTTGCAGGTGGTGGTGCCGGTGGCTTTGCTGCTGGTCATGGCGCTGTTGCTGATGATGTTCAACAACCTCAGGGATGGTTTGCTGGTGTTCACCGGCATCCCGTTTGCCCTGACCGGCGGGGTGCTGGCGCTGTGGTTGCGGGATATTCCGCTGTCCATCTCGGCGGGTGTGGGGTTCATTGCGCTGTCAGGCGTGGCGGTGCTCAACGGGCTGGTGATGATTGCCTTTATCCGTGGGTTGCGCGAAGAAGGGCGGCCGCTGCGTGCGGCGGTGGAGGAAGGTGCGCTGACGCGCTTGCGGCCGGTGCTGATGACGGCACTGGTGGCGTCGCTGGGGTTCATTCCGATGGCGTTGGCGACCGGGACCGGGGCAGAGGTGCAGCGGCCATTGGCGACGGTGGTGATTGGCGGGATTCTGTCTTCTACCGCGCTGACGCTGTTAGTGTTGCCGGCGTTGTATCAGTGGGCCTACCGGCGCGAAGAGGTGCAGGAGGGCTGACATCCTGGGGCCGCTTTGCGGCCCATCGCAGGCAAGCCAGCTCCTACAGGTACGGCGCAGGGCTCAGGATTTGTGCGGTCCCTGTAGGAGCTGGCTTGCCTGCGATGGGCTGCAAAGCAGCCCCAAAATCTCAAACAGTACGACGGTTTTCAGCCGGTAAACCGTCCACTCCAGCCTCATCATGCAACGATATCCGCGAAGTCTCCGGCAACGCCAACCCGCCCACCAACGCCACCAGCGCAATCACCACCAGGTAAAACGCCGGTGCCAGGCTGCTGCCGGTTTGCCCGATCAGCCAGGTTGCCACCAGCGGCGCGGTGCCGCCAAACAGCGTATAGGCCACGTTGTAGGTAATCGCAGAAGCGGTATAGCGGGTGCGGGTAGGAAAGCTCTCTGACAGCAACGCCGCCGTGACCACGCCACTGCACAACGCGCCCACCGCCAGCAAAATCACTCCGATCAGCGCGCCGGACATCGAGCCCGAGCTGGCCAGCCAGTACGCCGGGAACACGCACAGCATCACCCACAGGCAGGTAAAAGCGATGGTCTTGCGCCGCCCCACCCGGTCCGAGAACGCCCCGGCCAGTGGGCAGCCGACGGCGGCGAACAGCAGCGCCACCGTGGTCACCAGCAGCGATTGTGCGCGGGTCAGGTTGCCCACCAGTTGCAGGTAGGTGGCGAAGTAGGTGGTGAACATGTAGAACGACAGCGCAGTCAGCGAAATGAACGCCCCCAGGTTGCGAATGGCCCGGCCATGATTGCGCAGGGTTTCCTTGAGCGGCGAATGCTCGTGCGCTTTGCCCTGGGCGATGGCTTCACGGAACGCCGGGGTTTCTTCCATGCGCCAGCGCAGGTACAGGCCGACCAGCCCCAGCGGTGCGGCGATCAGGAACGGAATGCGCCAGCCCCAGGCGTTCATGGCCTCGGCTGACAGGCTGGCTTCCAGCCCGTAAGCGATTACTGCTGCACAGGCAAAGGCAGAAAAGGTCGAGACCGGCACGAAGCTGCCATAGAAGGCGCGCTTGTCGTTGGGCGCGTGCTCCATCAGGTAGGCGCAAGCCCCGGCATATTCGCCACCGGCAGAAAAACCCTGCAGGCAGCGCGCCAAGGTCAGCAACGCAGGGGCGGCCAAGCCGATGCTGGCATAGGTCGGCAGCAGGCCGATCAGGGTGGTGGAGCCTGCCATCAGCAAAATGGTCAGCGACAGGATGCGCTTGCGCCCCAGGCGGTCGCCCAGCGCGCCGAACACGATCCCGCCCAGTGGGCGCAGGGCAAAGGCCACGGCAAAGACTGCAAAGGTCTTGAGCAAGGCCACGCCGGCGTCTTCGCTGGCAAAGAACTGGTTGGCGATCAAGGTGGCGAGAAAGCCATAGACGGCGAAGTCGAACCACTCGACGAAATTGCCGATGGCCGAGGCGGCGATCACCCTGCGCAGGGTGGCGGGGGATACCTCATGAGGTGCGGACATGCGAGTGCTCTCCGGTTCCATTGGCAGGCATGATGAACGTGGCGCGGTCGGGCCGCGCCATCATTGTTGTGCTTGCCAGTAGATCGCCGGGCGCTGGAGAGTGCTTTGTCGAGGGCGACCTCGGGATACCTGAATCAACCGCCGTTGCGGTTTACAGCCGGCCTACTTTCCAGGGGGCGTACTCCAACTCACTGTAACCCTTGGCCTGGCCATGCGCGTCGGTGCTGAAGCCCGGTAGCTGGCTCACATCAAGCGCCATGCAGCGGCTGTTGAGTTCGGCCTGCAGCTTGCCATCGAGGCGGAAGTCGTCCGGCCGGTTCGGGTGAGGATAAATCTGCACCAGGCACCCTTGGACTTTGCCTTGTGCATTGGCTTCATAGTAGAGCGAGGCTCTGCCAATGCTGTTCACCGGCTGGTCGCGCAGCAGGTGCTGCCAGAAGAACTCACGTTGAGCATTGGCCTGGCGCCGTGGGGTATCCGGTGCCTGGGCGGCAGCGGGCAGGTCCACGAACATCGGCGCACGCACTTCCACTGTACCGTCCTCATCGCGCAGCGACTTCGGCACCACAGGGTAGATGGTCTTCCAGCATTGCGCCTCGACCATGCTGGCCAACGCCTTGAAGTCCGAGCGGACCAGGTCGGCAGGTAACACCGTTTCGTACCTCATCGGCGCCTTGCTGGCTTTGCAGCTGATGGGCGCCGAGTTCTGGTCGAGTTTGACGTCCAGCATGACCACGCCAATCTGCTTGCCCGTGTCGGCGGTGGCAATGCCCAGCTTCAGGACTTGCTGCATGTCGCTGACGAATGTCTTGCGCGCCTGCTTGTCTGCCTCGGAGGTGGGGCGGTTCTGGCAACCCGATAAGGCGAAGAGTGCGGCGGCCGCGATTACCGGAGACAACGATCTGAACACAGAAACTTCCTTGATGTGATAAAGCCGGCCTACATGCCGGCGGTAATGAGAAACAATATTATCATTCGAAAGGCTTGAGGGCTGTGTGTGGTTTGTGTGGAGACAATGTGAGGGCGGTAGCGGCGTCATGGCCGACACCGCCCCGTGCATCAGAAGCGCATGTCCAGTGCCAGCTCGAAGGTGCGCGGCGGCCCCATGTAGTACTGGCTGTTGTAGGCCTGCTTGGCATACACCTCGTCGGTCAGGTTGCGCACCCGCCCGGTCAGCGTGGTGTGCTCGTCCAGCCGGTAGCGGGCAAACGCGCCGAACAGCGTGTAGGCCGGGGCCTTGAGGCTGTTGGCGTTGTCGGCATACACCGAACCCACGTAGCGCCCGTCCGCGCCCACCGACCACACCGACGACAGGCTGTAGGTCAGCCACAGGTTGGCGACATTGGCCGGTACGTTGGTCGGTGCATTGCCCTTACGCGAGACCGATACCCCGTTGACGGCCTCGTTGAATTCGTCGTACTGCGCATCGACGTAGGCATAGTTGGCTTCGGCCAGCAGTTTTGGCGTTACCTGCAGGCGCCCGGACAGCTCCACCCCGCGTGAAGTCTGCTGCCCGGCCTGGACCGTGAGGTTGGCGTCATTCGAGTCGCGTACGGCAAAGTCCTTGCGCACGATCTGATACAGCGCCAGGGTGGCCGCACCGCGCCCGTCGAGGAAGTCGAACTTGCTGCCCACTTCCCATTGCTCGCCCTTGGACAGGTCGAACAACCCCACATTGGAGTAGGTCGCTGCTGCCAGCGAGCCGGCGGGCAAATCGGCCGAGGTGCTGTATTGCGCATACAGGCTGGCCGAAGGTGTCAGTGCATAGGTCAGGCCGATACGCCCGGACAGCGGCTCCCAGCGCCGTTCGAAATAGGCCGGCGACGTGGGCGTCACGGCGCCGTAGTTGGTGACTTCCATGTCCAGGTAGTCGTAGCGCAAGGCGGTCAGCAGGGCCAGGCGCTCGGTGAGTTGCAGGCGGTTTTCGGCAAACACCGCACGGTTGATCACTTCGTGGCGACGTTGTTTGGTCAGGCCGGCATTCACCCCGGGGATGTCATCGAAACTGCCAGGGTTGAAGTGCTCGGCATCGACCACGTCGCTCCAGCTGCCCGAAGTGGGGTAGAGGGTCTGGCGCATGCGTGAGTATTCCAGCCCCAATGACCACTGGCTGGCCAGGCCGAACAGCTGGTTGTCGTGGCGCAGCTCGATGCGGTCGCCCAGCAGGTTCTGGTCGTGGCGCTGCAGGTAAGGGCTGCTGCGTTGCACCTGGCCAGTGGGGGTGTAGGCGTAGCGTTCAAGGTTGCGGTAGTCGCGTTGGGCGTTGTAGTGGTACAGCGTGTTTTGCACGCTGGTGCTGTCGCTGACCTGGTAGTCGAGGATCGAGCGCAGCCAGCGTACGCGCTGCTCATAGCGGCCGTCAGCGACGTTGTAGTTTTCGAAACGGCGGCTGTTGTCGATCTTCATCGTGCTGCGCCCGGGCAGGATCGGCGAGCCCCAGTAGGGGCTGTCTTCGCGGTCTTCCTGGTACTCCAGCGCCAGGGTGTGGGTGAGGTTGGGGGCCAGGTCGCTGAGCAGCGAAAAGGCCAGGCTGTCGGTGTGCCGTTCGTTGCGGTCGACATAACCGTTGCCCTGCCCACGGCTGAAGTCCAGGCGCATGAAATGGCGGGCGTCAGCGGGGTTGCTGGCCAGCGCCTGGTTGATTCCGAACGCCACCTCGCTGTCGTCGAAACTGCCATAGCGGATACGCCCGTCAATGATCTGCTGGTCGCGGCTGGCGAGCTTGGTGATGTAGTTGATCGAACCGCCCACGGCACCGGCGCCATGCAGGAACGAAGACGGCCCGCCAATCAGCTCGACGCGGTCGAGTACCCAGGCGTCCACTGGCCGGGTGGCGCTGCTGTAGCCCAGGTTGATGCCGTTGTACAACTGGGTGACCTGGTTCTGGGTAAAGCCACGGTAGGCCACGAAGCCGCCAAAGCCTGGGTTGGCCGAGGCGTTCACGCCGGTCATGGCGTTGATCACGTCCTGGCTGTCCTTGGCGCCGCGTTCTTCGATCAGGCGGCGGTCCGAGACGCTGACCGAGGCGGGTGTTTCCCGCGCGGTGAGGCCCAGGCGCGAGCCGGTGCGGATCGGCTCGTCCAGTTGCACACCGCTGGCGGCATCGCGTTCGCCGTCGATGGTGGTGGCGCCCAGTTCAACGGGGGCGATTTCGGCGCAGGCGAGGCTGCAGGTGCCCATGAGGAGCACCAGAGAGGTCTTGCGAAGCATGTTTGTGTGTCTTCCACGCAAAGGTCATGGCTGACGGCGAGCGCGCGCAGGCGCACCCGGCTGATGTCAGGCGTAATGAGGTATGGCTGCGGGGAAGACGGCGGGGGAGGCGCGGGGATTGAGGGCGGGGCGTTGGTAGCGCGGTGGCGGTTGTGCCCAACTGCGCACGACGATGGGCGAGGTGGCCACGGCTTGCGTCGGGGTGAATGACCAGCCGCCGCTGCTGAGCGGTACCGCCAGGCCGAACGAGGAACACACCGGGCAGTCGAGCTGGGCCATGTGCTGGTCACCGCCAGCACCGTCCAGGTCGATGGCCACGCCGTGTTCGCTGTTGACCGAGCAAAAGCCACCTTCCAGGCCGGCCAGGCGCAGGCCGCCCATCTGGCCGTGGTGCAGGCCGCACAGCAACAGGCTGAACAGGACGCTGGCGTAGAGCGTCCAGGCCGTCAGCGTGCGTATGTGTCGGGTGGTTTTCATGGCGAGGAATCTACCATTCGGATGAATGGTCGGGTAGCTCTTTTGCTGCACGTTTTTGGGGCTGCAAAGCAGCCCCAAGGTCTGTCAGGCGGCCCGCTCCAGCACATCCAGCAAATCGACAAACTCCAGCGCCAGCTTATGCCGTGGCGCCAGGTGCACCAACGGCACCGACGCCTCGTGCGATTCACGCATCTTGATCGAACTGCTCAGGTAGACCGGCAACACCGGCATGCCCTCGCCGCGCAACTGGTCGACCAGGGTCTGGTGCAGTGCAGTGCGCCCGGCGAACTGGTTGACGACCACGCCTTCTACCTGCAACGCCGGGTTGTGGTCCTGGCGCAGTTCCTCGACCTCGGCCATGACACAGTGCAGGGCCTGGCGCGAGAAACTGTCGCAATCAAACGGGATAAGCAGGCGCTCGGCCGCCACCAACGCACTGAAAGTGTAGAAGTTCAGCGCCGGCGGGGTGTCGATATAGATCCGTTCGTAGTCCTCGCCCAGTTCCACCAACAGCTTGCGCAGCTTGTTGATCTTGAACTTGCTCTCCAGCTTGCTTTGCAAGTCACTGAGGTCGGGGCTGGCGGTGACCAGGTGCAGGTTGCTGTAGCGGGTTTCGGTGATTGCCACGCGGTGCTTCTTGCCGGCGGCCGTGACCGGTGAGAGGGTCTGGCGGAAGAAGTCGGCGATGCCGGCTGGAATGGCGTCGTTCACCAGGCCGGTCAGGTAGTAGGTGGCATTGGCCTGTGGGTCGAGGTCGACCAGCAATGTCCGGTAGCCTTCGGCGGCGCTGGCAGCCGCAAGGTTGCAGGCGATGCTGGATTTGCCGACGCCCCCTTTCTGATTGAAAACCACACGACGCATGAGACGCTCATCCATGAAGTGAAAATGTCAGGTTGGGGTCAATCCTATGACGGGAACACGACAGTTTTATGACAGACATTGTTACAACTGCACGTTTCATCTTTGTCGCCCCACAGGTCAGGCGACGACCACCCGATTGCGCCCCTCCTGCTTGGCCCGGTAAAGCGCCCGGTCAGCCTCGCTCAGTGTTTCCACAGGCTCACTGCCTGCCTCGCCATCCCCGCGCGCCACCCCCAGCGAAATGGTCACCGCCCCCACAGGTTCCAGCGGCGTGTCCTGTACGGTAACCCGCAACCGCTCAGCCACCACCGCGGCCACCTCCAGGCTGGCCCCCGGCAGCAGCATCAGGAACTCTTCGCCGCCGGTGCGGCACAGCAGGTCCCCCTCCCGGCAACACCGGCGCATCAGTTCGGCCAGCTGGCGCAGCACCTGGTCGCCGACCTCGTGCCCATGGCTGTCATTGATCCGCTTGAAATGGTCGATGTCCAGCGCGATGGCCGCAAATGCCCGCCCTTCGGCTTCCAGCAACGACAGGCTGAGCTCCAGACTGCGGCGGTTGCCCAGGCCGGTCAGCGGGTCGGTCTGGGCGTCACGGTCAAGCCTGCCGATGCGTTCTTGCAGCAGGTTCAGCCCGAATAACAGTGCGCGCTTGAGCTCGGCCGCCTCGAAGTACCAGGCGGGCACCCGGTGCAAGCGTTCGGCCGTACCGGCTCGGTCCATCGACCGGGCGCCGGCGGCCAGTTGCCAGAGTGGCCGGGCAATGGTCAGGGCCAGCCACCACAGCAGCAGGCAGCCCACCAGCGCGAAGGGCGCGGAGGTGCCGATCACGTTGAGGATCAGGTGGTTCAGCGGCGTGACGGTCTGTGCCAACGGCTGCTGCGCCACCACGCCCCAGCCGGCGCTGGGTATGGTGGCGTACCCGGCCAGCATTTCCACGCCCAGGCTGTTGGTCAGTTGCCGAGTACCGCTGTCCAGTGTCGCCAGTTGATCGACCAGCGCGTTGCCCTCCACCACGGTGCCTACCCGCTCGCTGTTGGGGTGGTACAGCAGGCGGCGGTTGCGGTCGACCACATACAGGTACGAGCCGTCCTTGTAGAAGTGTTCGCCCAGCAGGCTGTTGAGGATGTTGCGTTCTCGCAGGTACAGGCTGCCACCCACATACCCGAGGTAACGGCCGTTGCTGTCGAAAATGGGGTGCGACAACGCCACCACCAGGTTGTTGGCGGCCGACAGGTAGGGTGTGGAAACCAGAGGGCGGCGCTCGTGCAGTGCTTCCTGAGCACCCGGCGACTGCATACGGGTGCCGACAAAGTGGCGTAGTGAGGCTGGAGAAATCGCCAGCAGCACGCCGTTGGCATCGATCACGAACGTGGAGTTGAAGGCCATGCTCTGGCCCAGTACACGGTCGGTCTCCACCTGCAGTGCCGCAGCGTCGCTCAACTGGCGGCCCTGTACGCCGGCGCTGAATGAAAGCTGCTGCAAGGCGTTGCCGATGAAGGTCTCGGTGATGGTTGCCAGTTTCGTCGCATACACCCGGTTGGCTTCCAGGGCGTGGTCGATCAGCAGCTGGCGCTGCACCCGGTAGCTGGCGAAATAGCTGGCGCACAGCATGACCAGGGCCGTAAGGGCGCAGAGCACCAGAATGAGTGTTCGTAGATCCAGGCGCAATCCGTGCTTGGCGTGTGGCAATCCTGACCTCGGGCTTTGAAAATAGCTAAGAAATGGAAACAGCCTTACGTGCTAGCGCGTGGACGGGCGCTGCATTCAGGAGCCTGCCCTGTCCAGCGCATTCAGCTCGTCTTCCACCTGTTGCATGCGTCGCTCCACCAGCGCCTGCACCTTCACATCGCGGGCGGTTTCGCGCATCAGGGCGGTGAGCTTTTCGCTCAGGCGCCTGCCGGCTTCGGTGTCTTCCAGCGCGCGGGCCTTGGCCGGGTCCTGGGTGGCTTCGACGATGGTGGCGAACTCGGCATCGCTGAAATTCTTCTCGCTGTAGAGGCGGAACAGGTCCTGATGCTGGTCCTCGACGGTGAGGTATTTGCGCAGTACGCCCTGGATGGTGGCTTGCGACAGCTGCGGGTGAGTGCGGCCGAGCAGCGTGGCCATGCGCTCGATATTGTGCGTGTAGGCATCCTGCAGCGGTAGCTGGGCGAGGATCTGTTCTTCACGGGTGGGCTTCTGGTCGCAGGCGGTAAGGGCGGCAGTCAGCAGCAGGGGCAACAGCAACTTCTGGAAGCGAGGCATGGCGTGGCCTGGTCGGGCAGTGAAGACTGCCGATTATACCGATGTCCGCATGGCCGCGACGAGCCCCGTGATTTGCCTTGATCGGCACGCTGGTGTAGAACCCAGCCCTCCAACCATTGCCAGCAGCCCCATGCCGAACCGGACCCTGCAACCTGTCGCGCGCGTCGCCATTGCCGAAGTCGTGGCGTTTGTCGAAAGCGCTCGCCGCGAGCTGTTCCCGATGCTTGTCGCGGCCCCCTTGCCGCACGACCTTGCGCACTTTGCCGAAACCTACCTGGACGGCGCGGGCTGCTTTCTTGAAGCCCGCGATGACGGTCGGCTGGTCGCTGTGATCGGCTATGTGCCCTATGACCATCGTTTTGCCCAGCTTGACTATCACGCCGGGCGGGTAGTGGAGGTGGTGCGCCTGTTCGTGCTGCCGGCCTACCGCAGGCAGGGGCTGGCGGGCGCGTTGTTCAGTGCATTGCGCGAGCAGGCGGTGCAGGCGGGAATCGATTGCCTGTACCTGCATACGCATCCGTTTCTCCCGGGTGCGATTGCGTTCTGGGAACGGCACGGGTTTGCGGTGGTGGACGTGGAGCAAGACCCGGTCTGGCAGACCACGCACATGCAGCTTCGGCTGCGCTGATTTGTGGGAAAGCGCCTACAACGGCCTTTTCGGCGTGATCGACGCGTTCATTTTCAGGGCGGCGCGGCTTGCTTACCTTCCCTCATGCAAGGCTTTTTCACTGCACCCGAGGGAGACTCACGATGCCATACATGGCCGTGTACAAACTTAAACTGCTGGACGAGTTCGAGGACCGCAGCGACTTGTGGACCTTCGGCGATTTCGAGAACAAGTTGATGGACTTGTGGCGTGGCGCGACGCGGCATGATGCCAAAGGCATCATCAATGCGGCGCACAAGGAACGGCGCTGGCCGAGGACGGTGAAGCGCTACCTGCTCACCAATTACCGGGTATTTGGCAATGTCAGTTCGGAGCTTGAGCGGACGTTTGCCGAGGTGTTGGCGACGATGAGTGTGCAAGAACGGGCGGAGTGGGGCTTGCTGCCTGCTGCCGGCACGGTTGCCTGACAGACCCTGGGGCTGCCCGGCAGCCCCGATTCAGGCAATGCAGCCATCAGAACCCGCCCGACAACGGCCACTCCACCGCCAGGCGTATCTGGTCACCATCCAGCTCGGCCTGCGCCGTGTTCCCCCGGTGCACGTTATGCCGCAGCGAGAACGTGGTGCCCTTGGCCTTGCCACTCTGCACCACATACCGCGCCTCCAGGTCGCGTTCCCAATGTTTGCCACCCTTGCCATACCCCAGGTACGCATACCCGCCAGTCGGGTCGACATGCGTGCCGTCGATATCGAACCCGCGCACGTACAGCGCCGTCAGGTTCAGCCCTGGTACCCCATAGGCCCCCATGTTCAGGTCATAGCGTGCCTGCCATGACTTTTCGTTCGGTGCGTTGAAGTCCGACATCTGCACCGCGTTGGCAATGAAGATCGCGCCACGCGTCACGTAGTCGAACGGGGTGTTGCCGTCTACCTGCTGCCAGCCCAGGCTGAACCCGTGCGGCCCCTGGTTGTAACGCGAGATCAGGCTCCAGGTGGTGTTGTCGATGCGCCCGGACAGCGCCTTGCCGGTGTCGGTGGTGCGGTACAGGTTGAGGTCCAGGCTGACGCTGCGGCGGTCATCCAGGACATGGTTTAGCGTACTGCCCAGGTAATGCTGGTTCCAGCTGTCCTCGTAGCGCGAGGTGTACAGGCTGCCGCTGAAGGCAGCGCCCGGGTTCCAGACCACGCCGGCCAGGTCGAAGCTGTTGCCCTGCTTGCCATTGGAGTAGTTCACCACGAAGCCCTGATCGTGGCTTGTGGCATTGCGGTCGGTGCTCTCGTTGAAGTGCCCGGCCACCAGCTTGAGCGTGTCGAATTCGTTGCTGGTGAGGAAAAAGCCGGTTGCCGTCTCGGGTAGCAGGCGGCTGTCGGAAGAGCTGAATACCGGGGTCTTGACCCGTTGCTCACCGTAGGACAACACGGTGTTGGACATGCGCAACTTCAACGCCGCACCGGCACGGCTGTATTCGTTTTTCGGGTGCCCGTCGTTATCGACCCCCAGCAAGCGCGCCTTGCCCGCACGGCCGCCGCCACTGTCCAGTTGCACGCCCAGGTAGGCGTGGGCATCGACGCCGACACCAACCAGGCCTTGCGTAAAGCCAGACTGAAAGGTGCCCATCAAACCGTAGGCCCATTCCTCAGCCTTGCCACTGCGTTCGTTGCGCGGCTTGTAGGCATTGCGCGCTGCACTGTTACGCCCACCGTGCTTGTAGTCGCGCTGGTCGAACACGCTACGGTTGAGGATGCTCCAGCTGCCATCCTCCACAAAACCGTTGCTTTGCGACTGTGCGGAGTCGGCCTGGGCGAACGGCGCCAGCCCCAGCAGTGGCAGCGCCAACAACAACCGGCTCATTGCGCGGCCTCAAGCTTCTGCAACTGGGCAGCAAAGCGGACCTTGGCCCGGGCCGGCAAGTTGGCGGGCAGTTCGGTAGCCGATGCGTCACCTACCTGGATGACCATCACCATGCCCATCGCCAGGTGCGGAATGCACTGGATGCCGTACACGCCTGGCACGCTGAAGGTCTGTTCGAACGGCTGGTTCAGCTTACTCTTGAAGGGCTCGGCCCCGGCGGGCAGCAGGGCTGCCACGCTGGCCGCATTGTGCCCGCTCTGGGTGGGCAGGAAGCGCACGGTGTCGCCGGGCGCGATGCGCAAGTGGTCCGGCTCGTAAACCATCGCGCCTTCGCTGCCACGGTTGAGCATTTTCACTTCGTGCACGTCGGCCAGCGCGGCCGGAGCGAGCAGGGTGCTGGCAAGCAGCAAGGCGAGAGGGCGCAGCGGCATCGGTAGAACTTCCTGGTTCAGGGGGCGCGAAAGCGCAGGATGCGCGCGCCGTCGAAGGGGTCGGTGAGGTAATGGGCGTGGACGCCAAAGGTGTTCAGCAGGCGCTCGGGGGTGAGCACTTCAAGGGGTTTGCCCAGGGCGACCAGGTGGCCTTTGTCGAGTACGGCCACGCGGTCGCAGGTGAGCGCCTGGTTGAGGTCGTGCAGCGCTACCAGGGTGGTGACCGGCAGGGCCTGGACCTGTTGCAACAGGCTCAGCTGGTGCTGGATGTCCAGGTGGTTGGTCGGCTCGTCCAGCAGGAGTACTTGTGGCCGTTGCGCCAGGGCGCGGGCGATGTGCACGCGCTGGCGCTCGCCACCGGACAATGAGCCCCAAAGGCGTGTGCGCAGGTGCAGGGCGTCGAGGTCAGCCAGCGCCTGCTCGACGATGGCACGGTCTTCTTGTGAGAACGGAGCCAGTGCTGACAGCCAAGGTGTACGGCCCAAGGCCACGGCGTCGAACACACGGATTGCATCGAGGGTGTCGGCCTGTTGTTCGACCAGTGCCAGGGCCTGCGCCACACGGCGTCGGGGCAGCTGTGCCAGTGGTTCGCCCAGCAGGTGCACGCTGCCGCTGGCCGGCTTGCGCAGCCCGGCCAGCAACTTGAGCAGCGAAGACTTGCCTGAGCCGTTGGGGCCGACAATGCCCAGCGTTTCGCCCGCGACAACGTTCAGCTCGATACCGCTGAGCACGGTACTACCGGCCAGTTGCAACCCCAGGCCCTGGCAACTCAGGGGTGAAATCTGTACGGCGGTCATGACGGTCATGAGCGCCCCCGGCGGCTGACCAGAATCAGCGCGAAGACCGGTGCGCCGATCAGCGCGGTGACCACCCCCACAGGGATCACCTGGCCCGCAATCAAGGTGCGCGAAAGCACGTCGGCGGCAATCAGGAACAGCGCGCCACCCAGTGCGCTGGCGGGCAGCAGGCGGCTGTGCCCGGGGCCCAGCAGCAGGCGCAGGGCGTGGGGAATGACCAGCCCGACAAACCCGATGGCACCGACGATGGACACCATCACCGCCGTCACCAGCGCCGCGCAGCTGATCAGCAGTAGCTGGGTGCGCCGCACCGGGATGCCCAGCGAAGCAGCCGAATCGGCGCCGAAGGTAAAAGCATCCAGCGCACGGCGGTGCAACAGGCACACCACCAGGCCGAACAGTGCCACCGGCACGGCCAGCCACACCGATGGCCAACGCACCCCGCTGAGGTTGCCCATCAGCCAGAACAGGATGCCGCGTGCCTGTTCGGCAGTGGCCGACTTGGTGATCAGAAAGGCGGTCAGCGCGTTGAACAGTTGCGAGCCGGCAATGCCGGCAAGGATGACCTGAGCGTTGTTGTTGCCGGGGCCGGCCGCGCGGGCCAGTACCAGTACAAGGGTGAATGCGGCCAGTGCGCCGATGAACGCCCCGGCGGACATGCTCAATGCCAGGCCTCCCAGCCCCAGCAGGCCGACCAGTACCGCGCCGGTCGAGGCGCCGGCAGAAAGCCCCAGCAGATAAGGCTCGGCCAAGGGGTTGCGCAACAGCGCCTGGAGGATCACGCCACACGTCGCCAGGCCGGCACCGCAAGCAGCGGCGACCAGGGTGCGGGTAAGGCGGTAGTTCCAGACGATGCCGGCGTCGATCGGGTCGACCGGGTAGCCGGCCTGCCACAGGTGGTTGGCCAGCACCTGGCCAACCACACTGGGCGACAGGTTGGTTTCGCCAATGGCGGTGCCGGCCAGCAAGGCGGCCAGCAGGGCTGCAAGGGCGACCGCGATGCAAGGTAACAGGCGAATCATCACTGGGCTGCTTTACCGCTGGCAAAGGCTGCAGACAACGTCTGCAGGCCGCTGAACAGACGGATGCCGGCCTGCATGGCATCGGCGTCGAGGATGATGATGCGGTCGTGCTTCACCGCGTCCATGTTGCGGGTCACCGGGTCGCTACGCAGGAATTCGAGCTTTTTCTGGTAGTCGTCGGCGGGGAAGCGGCGGCGGTCCATGCGCGCGATGATCAGCCAGGTGGGGTTGGCCTTGGCCAAGGTTTCCCAGCCTACAGTGGGCCATTCCTCCGTGGACTCGACCACGTTGCGCACGCCCAGGGTGCGCAGCATGAAGTCGGCGACGCCCTGGCGGCCGGCCACGTACGGGTCGATGTCGAGGTCGGCGCTGGAGAACCAGAACAGTGCCGAGGTGGCGGACAGGTCCTTGCCCGCCAGTTGTGCCTTGGCGCTGTCCAGGCGGCCCTTGAGCTCGGCATTCAGGGCAGTGCCGCGGTCTTGCACATCGAAGATCTCGGCCAGCTGGCTGACGCTCTTGTAGATGCTGCCTACCTGGAACGCTTGCAGGCGAGTACCGTCGGCGCCGACCAGGTTGTCCTTGCCTTCGCAGTCCGAAGGCAGCAGGTAGGTGGGTATCTTCAGCTCGTCGAACTGTTCGCGGGTGCCGACCACACCCTGTGCGCCGACCATCCATTCGAACTGTACCGCGACCAGTTGCGGGCGCTTGCCCACTACGGCCTCGAAGCTTGGGTCGTTGTCAGCCAGGCGCGGCACCTTGTCGTTCTGCGCCTTGTATTCGGGCAGTACGTTGTTGAACCACAACGAGGTGCCAGCCAGTTTGTCACCCAGGCCCAGTGCGTAGAGCATTTCAGTGCCGGCCTGGCCGATGGTGACGGCGCGTTGCGGCGCCTGGGCGAACGTCTGCGGCCTGCCGCAATTCTCGACGGTAAGCGGGTAATGGGTGGCGGCGGCCTGGGCCAGGCCAGTGAGGCCAAGGCCGGCGAGCAGGGTGGCGAAACGGGGCAGCATGCTGGGCGATCTCCTATCGGACAGTTCGGGTGAGGAACGCACGGACAGGCATCGCCGCGCCCCGCCGTTGGCAGGGGCAACACGGATGGCCAATCCCGGACACCCCGCCGGTTGGTGAATGTAGGCCGGCAGGTCTCCTGACTGGTGCGTCATGGCCCGGCTCCAGCCTTCCCGGGCAATTACGCCCAGTGGCATCGATGGAGCAGGCTCGGCACCTACAGTTGCGGGGGCAGTTCCGTTTGGCCCGTGTTGGCGGGCCTGGGATTCCCTATTAATTCCGTGGTGGAAACCGGCGGCCCGCATGGTAGACCATCACGCCGCCGGGTGAAAACGCTTTTCAGAAGTACTTCAGCCAGGTGATGTCGCGACGGCGCGCTTTCAGGCGGGCGAACTTGCGCACCGGCAGGTACAGCGATGCGGCCAGCAGGATGGCGCTCAGCCACACGGCGGCGATGCCATCGAAACCGAAATAGTCGCCATGGTTGAGGCCGAACAGCGCCACGCTGGCCAGGTACAGCAGCTTCAGCACGTACAGGTGCAGCAGGTAGAAGAACATCGGCGCAGCACCAAACACCGCCAGCACGCTGATCCAGCGGGCCTGGCCGGCGCGTTCGAAGGCGCGCAGCAACAGCAGGCCGCAGCCCAGGGTCAGGGCCAGGAACAGCAGTGACGGCGGGTATTTGGTGATGTTGAAAAAGCTCATCAGGGTTTGCGTGAAGGTTGGGTAGCCGCTCCAGGGCGCCTCGCCATAGCCGTTGAACATACGCAACACGACAAAGCCCAGCAACGCGACCAGGCCGCCCAGCAGCAGACGGTGCTGACGTTCGCCGGCCTCGCTGCCTCGGGCGAACCACGGGCCCAGGCCGTAGCCCAGGGCGATGACGCCGATCCACGGCAGCACCGGGTAGGACGTGCGCAGGCGCAGGGTGTCGGAAAATTCCAGCCAGCCACGGTCATGCAGGATCGCCCACGGCACATGCAAGGCCGATTCCACGCCGAAGTGCAGGCCATCGAGCAGGTTATGGCCGGCGACGATGGTGGCGCCCAGGGCGAGCAGAGCGGCGCGTGGCAGCCATACCAGCAGCGACAGGGCGATCATGCTGATGCCAATCGCCCAGATGACTTGCAGGTAGATGACGCTGGGCGGCAGCTGAAAGGTCCAGGCGAAGTTGACCAGGGTGAACTCCAGCGCCACCAGAAACAGCCCGCGTTTGAACAGGAACGCCGACACATCGCCACGGCCCTGATGCTTTTCGCCGTACAGCCAGGCCGACAGGCCGGTCAGCAGGACGAACACCGGCGCGCAGAGGTGGGCCAACGTGCGGCTGATGAAGAGCGACGGCTCGGTGGTGTCGATGGCCATCGGGTCGCTAACCTGACGGTGCAGGAAGAAGGTTTCGCGGACGTGATCCAGGAGCATGAACAGAATCACCAGGCCGCGCAGGGCGTCGATGCTCTGCAGGCGCTGGGTGAGCAGGGTGGGGGTGGCGCTGGCGCTTGTCATGGAGGGTCGCTGATAGGAATGAATGTCATGTGAAACGTTATCTTATAACTAAATGATTACGGGTTGGTAGAGGTTTTTGTGTTACCTGTGCGGGCCTCTTCGCGGGTAAACCCGCTCCCACAGGAATATCACTGCCCCTGAGAGCTGTGCTGTACCTGTGGGAGCGGGTTTACCCGCGAAGAGGCCCGCACAGGCAATTCACATCAGAAACTGTAATCCACCGTCGCCAAATACGACCGTGGCATCCCCATCAACCACTGCTGTCCACTGAACGCCGACTGCACATACTCCCGGTCGAACAGGTTATTCAACTGCAACCCCAGCCGCACATCCGGCAGCACCTGCCAGGCGACGTTGGCATCGACCACGGTGTACCCAGGCGCGCTCTGGGTATTGGCAGTATTGGCAAAGCGCTCATCCACATAACGCGCACCAATGCCGGCCTCCACCTGCTGCCCGAAGCCTTTGCTCAGCCACAGGTTGGCAGTACGCCGTGGCACATTCGCCGGCCGATTGCCCGCACGGTCCTGCGCTGCACCGCCGACCATTTCGTCAAAGTCATCATACTTGGCGCGCACCAGCGACGCGTTCGCCGACACCTGCCACTGATGCGCCAGCGCCAGTTCCAGGGTCGCCTCCAGGCCATCGGACGTCTGCTGCCCGGCCTGCTGCTTCTCGTGGGTGATCGGGTCGTCCACCAGCAGCTTCTTCTTGACGATGTGGTAGGCCGCCAACGTCCATTCACCGCGACCGTCCCAGAAGCGTTGCTTCAGGCCCACCTCGGTCTGCTTCGCTTCGGTCAGGTCATAGTGCATCTGGGCCGGGCTGAGGCTGATGAGGTTGTTCACCCCATCCTCGCTGGTGGAGTACTGGCCGTACAGCGACAGGTCGTCGGTAAACGCATACACCAGGCCGACGCGCCAGTTGCCGCCTTGCAGGCTGTGGTCGCTGCGGCTGCCATCGACCAGGTTGTCGCGGTCGATGTGGTTCTGGTCGCGGCGCACGCCCGTGACCAACGACAACCGATCGCTCAGCTGCAGGCGGTTCTCGGCGAACAAGGCGAAGGTGTGGGTGGTGGACAAGGTTTGCGGGCGCAGGGGCGAGGCGCTGTGGAACCACCCAGGCTGCGGCTGCCACGGGTCGATGTAGTCGCCGCCCACATCGTTGTAGGGGGCATTGCTGTCGACGTTGAAACGCACCTTGTTGTACTCGGCGCCAACCACGGTCTTGCTGGCCAGGCCGAACAGGGTGTGGTCGAAGGTAAAGGTCTGGCGGTCGCCGAACTGCTCCTGGTTGTGCTTGATCTCCAGGTAGCTGCCGCGTTGCAACTGCTGGCGCTCGGCGTCCCAGCTGTAGTCTTCGGCGTTGCGCCAGTGCCGGCGGCTCTTGATGTAGTACAGCTGGTTGCTGGCGCTGAGGTGGTCGTTCAGCGTCCAGTCGGTGTTCAGCCGGGTCCATTCATCGACGTAGTGCTGCACGTCGTTCTGCACGTTGTAGTTTTTTTTGCGCAGGCTGCTGCGGTAGTGGCCATCGATCAGTGGCGTGCCGTAGTAGTTGGCGGGTTGCGCATCGCCACGGTCGTGGGCGAGGGTGAAACTGAGGTCGTCACTGGCATCGAAACGCAGCGCGGCGCTCAGGGCCAGGCTGCGCGAAGGGGTACGGTCGACCCAGCCATTGCCCCCTTGCTGGTTCAGGGTCAGGCGGTAGCTCAGGCGTTCGCTGAGGCTGCCACCGCTGTCCAGGCCGAGCTGCTGGCGGTCCCACGAACCGTAGCCCAGGCGCAGGTGATTACGCACTTCGCCGGCAAACGGCTTTTTCGGGATCACGTTGACCACCGCACCGGTGGCGCCCTCGCCATGCAGCACCGAAGCCGGGCCGCGAATCACGTCGATGCGCTCGACCATCCACGGGTCGACAGGGAAGGTCTGGGTGCCGGCGCCGGTGTACAGGCGTGCGCCGTCGAACAGGGTCATCACCGAGCTGTGCCCGGCAAAGCCGCGAGCAGAAAGGCCCGTGCCGCCGTCGCCCGGGGAGCCGACAAAGGTGATGCCTGGCGAACGGGTCACGGCGTCCTGCACGGTGAGGTTGTTGCGCTGCTGGATCTGCTCGGCGCTGATGCTACTGGTGCTGGCCGGCGTCTCCAGGGCGTTGAGGCCAAGGCGCGAGCCGGCCTGGGTCGGTGTGACCAGGTCGATAGCGTGGCTGTCGAGGGTGTCGGTGATGGCCGTGGAGGGCAGGGCCAGGGGCTGTCGGTCCTGGTCATCGGCCAGGGCTGGCAGGGCGACGGCCAGGCAGGCCGCCAGGGGGTGAAGCTTGAACATACGGGACATGTCGTTCCACTGCTGCAGGAATGAATGGATCCCGGTGGAAAACACGCAAAGGCGAACCGTGCAGGCAGGCGCGCGCACGGATACCGGCCTGCGCCCGCCCACCGCGGGTTGCCAAGTGAAGCTTCAGGCCGGTCTCCGGGCTTGCGAGGGGCATGAAACCTTCACCTTCCCATGCCTGAGCACAGTGGTATGTCGAAGGGTTCGCTCGCTTACCGTTGCGGGGGCAGCGCCGGACTTGTCGTGGTCGATACGACGCACCGGCTTCCCGTTTCACCCTGCACGCGGCGGTACAGGGCACCTGAAACTGGCGCGCATCTGACCATTGAAACGCCGGGGCGTCAAATGCGCGGTGTGGGTGGGGGGCGTGGTTGGCCTATCAGCGCCCGCGCCGGCGCGACACCCGTGCCTCGATATTTTTGCGCCCGATCAGCAGTGGCGGTTTCTCCACCACCGGCTCATCCGCCAGCCATTTGTACATCACCAGGCAGTCCACCAGCCCCAGGCGGGCATGGCGATAGGCCTTGGGCAAGCGGCCAACGGTCTCGAAGCCCAGTTTGTGCCACAGCGCCACGGCCACTTCATTGCTGGCCACCACCGAGTTGAACTGCAGGGCCAGAAAGCCCTCCTGGCGTGCCAGCTTCTGCGAGTGCTCGCACATCAGGCGCGCCACGCCACGGCCACGCGCCTGTTCGCAGACCATGTAGCCGCAATTGCCGACGTGCGCGCCAGGCCCGGCAGCATTGGCCTTGAGGTAATACGAACCCAGCAGCTCGCCATCTTCTTCGGCCAGCAGCGTGTGCAAGGGCAGTTCCAGCCACAACTGGCGGGCTTGTTCGAAGCTCAGGGCAGGGTCGAAGGCATAGGTTTCACGGGCCTGGACAATGGCCTGGAAGGTGGGCCAGAAACGATCGAAATCGTCGGGCGTCATGGGGCGAATGTGGATCATGCGGGTTCCTGCGCGGGCTAAGCCGCCCAGTTTGGGTCGCGCGGCGCCGTCGCGCAAGGGCGGCGGCGCCGTTTGTGCTCAGCCGTTGGCCTTGCCGACAGCATCCATGGCCCGCGCCGAGTAGACCAGCGCGGCACCGGCATTCATCGCCACGGCCACGCCGAGGGCCTCGGCAATTTCCTCGCGGCTGGCGCCATGCTTGACCGCCTGCTGCGAATGCACGGCGATGCAGCCGTCGCAGCGGGTGGTCACGGCCACCGCCAGAGAGATCAGCTCGCGGGTCTTGGCGTCCAGGTGGTTGGTCTTGGCCCCCGCGCCGCTGGCGGTCATGTAGCCGGCCACGGTGTCGGGGGAGAGTTGCTTGAGATCGCCGATGCCGGCCATCAACTGCTTACGGTAGGCGTCCCAGTCCATCATGCTCATCGTCTTCACCTTGGGGTGGTTGCGAGTGGAGCTTTCAGGCTAGTCGAAGTGTGGCAAGTGTGAGGCTTGTACTTTGGTGGGTGCTTGCAGGCCTTTGGTACAAAGGCCTGCATGACCCGGTCAGATGTAGATGAACACCAGCACCAACGCCGCGACCACGGCCCATTTTTCCAGGTAGTAACGCATGCGGTTGCGCTTTTTCAGCGCCTTGCCGCGCTCGCGGATCTTGTAGATGCGGGTGAACAGCCGGTTGATACCACCGGTCTTGTCGCCGTCACCGTTGGGCGCGGCGGCGGCGGCCATGACGTTGCGGCTGAACCAGCGGTTGAACGCCGTTGCCCAGCGGTACTTGAGCGGGCGCTCGACGTCACAGAACAGGATGATGCGGTTGTGTTCGGTGGTATTGGCCGCGTAGTGAATGTAGGTTTCGTCGAAGATCACCCCCTCACCGTCGCGCCACGAGTACTTCTCGCCGTCCACGTCGATGTAGCAACCGTCGTCGTTTGGCGTATCCAGGCCCAGGTGATAGCGGTAAGAGCCGGCATACGGGTCACGGTGGCGCACCAGCTTGGCGCCCGGCGGCAGGGTGGCGAACATGGCGGCCTTGACCGTGCTGATGCCTTGCAGCAGCTCGGTGGTACGTGGGCACAGGGCCATTGCCGACGGGTGACTTTCGCCGTACCACTTCAGGTAAAAGCGTTTCCAGCCGGTCTTGAAGAACGAGTTGAAACCGACGTCATCGTAATTGTCGGACTTCTTGATTTCGCCCACATGCAGCAACTGGCGCCCTTCCTCACGGATTTCCTGCCAGTGGTCCTGCAGCGGCTTGAGTTCGGGGAAGGCCTCGACTGGCAGGTAAGGCTTGGCCGGGAGCTTGGAAAACAGGTACAGGAAGCTGTTGACCGGGGCCAGGAAGCTGGAATGGTCGCCCAACTGGCGGGTCAGCTTGTGACGAACCCGACCGCGCAGGTGAACATAGGCGATCGAGAGGACGAAGATGAGTACGAGTGCAATTTTCATGGACGTTTACTTGTCGAAAAATGGCCATGCGCCATGGCATAAGCCAGCCAGCATAAACAATCATGGGGGCAGTTTGTACTTATTGTTACGAAACGACGGGGTGACATTGGTGTAATGCCCTACAGTCTTGCGCAAACGTTTCATGTTCGGGAGTTTGTATGGTTCAGGATGCACGACCCAGCGGTAGCCCCTTCAAACGGCTGTTTTTCGCCCTGCCGGTCAGCGATGTACAGCGCCGTGCCCTGGCCCAGTGGCGCCGGGGTTTGAACCTGCGCAGCGGCAAACCGGTGCCGGCGGCCAACTTCCATGTCACGTTGCTGTTTCTTGGCGATGTGGATGCCGCGCAGGTGCCTGCGATCTGTGCGGCGGTCGATCAACTGGCGCTGCCGGCTGCGGCGCCACGGCTGTTGCTCGACCGTTTGCAGGTGTGGCAGCGGGCCGGAGCCTTGGTGCTGGAGGCACAGCAGACACCGCCGGCCCTGTTGCAACTGGTGTACGGGTTGCAGCAGGCGTTGCTGCCGTTGGGGGTGGAGGCCGCCAGCCGTGAATATCGCCCGCACTTGACGCTGTCCAGGGATTACCGTGGGCAACCGCCCGAAGCCAGCAGCGCGCCGGAGTTCTACCTCTCGGCACGCCACTTCACGCTGTACGAGTCGCGCAAGGGATCTTACTGGCCATTGGCACAGTGGCCGCTTTCGAGTTGACGCTGGGCAAAGCTGAGCCCAAGCCCGCAATCAATGCCATGGCTCGAACCGCGGTGATGGTCTGCTACACCGGCAAGCTCTGATACGGCAACTCATCCCCCGGGCTGCGCTCGAACTGGCGCTTGTACTCGCGGCTGAACTGCGAGGTGCTCTGGTAGCCCACCCGGTGCGCGGCCTGCGCCACCCCCAGGCCTTCGCCAATCAGCATCTGCTGCGCCTTTAACAACCGCAGGCGCTTGAGGTACTGCATCGGTGCCATGTCGGTGCAGCGCTTGAAGTGTTCGTGGAAGGTCGAAACGCTCATGTTTGCCCGCGCAGCCAGTGCCTCCACGCTCAGCGGTTCGCTGTAGTGGGCGCGCAGGTGGGCGAGGGCGGCGCCGATGCGGGCGAAGTGCCCCTGTTGCTCCACCAGCGCCCGCAACACACCGGCCTGTGGGCCGCGCAGCGCGGTGTACAGCACTTCGCGTACGCGCGCCGGGCCCAGCACTTTGGCATCCAGCGGGTCCTGCAGGCAGTGCAGCAGCCGCTCCACACTGTCGCGCATCGGCGCATCCAGCGCTGCCGAGGTCATCGATTGCGGGGTTTGTGCCTGCACTGCAACGTCCGGTGCCAGGTCCATGCTCTGCACCAGTTCACCCAGCACGCCACGGTCGATGTCTACCGCCACGCCCAGTAAAGGCGCTTCACGGGTGGCGAAGGTTTCACACATGAACGGGACCGACAACGCCTGCACCAGGTAATGCCCGGCGCCATATTCCAGGGTACGCGGCCCCAGGCGCGCCAGCTTGCTGCCCTGGGCCAGGATCATCAGGCTGGGCTCATAGATCTGAGGGCTGCTGGCCACATAGTGGTCCCAGCTCAGCACCTGCACCTGGGGCAGGTGCGTGGGGACGAAGCCAGGGCGCGTGGCGAGGCTGCGGATCAGCGCGCAGAGCGGCGCGTTGGCGTCGACGTGGCGGGTCAGTTGCATGGTGAACCAGGGGGCAGAGAATCGGACAGCCTAATCATCGCAGATTGAAGGTGTGGCGCCAGATGCTGGCGGGCATCTTCGGAGAATCAGGCATGCATGCCGGAGGATCAGCCGTGTGCCAGGCGGCAAACGGCGGGCAAAATGCGCCGCCTGAATCGTTTCACTTTACTGCGAGGCCCTGCATGTATACCGCCATCGGTTACGCCGCCCAAACCCCCACCAGCCCCCTGGCCCCTGTCACCTTCGAGCGCCGCAGCCCGCGCCCGGACGATGTCGCCATCGAAATCCTTTACTGCGGCGTGTGCCATTCCGATATCCACCAGGCGCGCAACGAATGGGGCATTGCCGTGTACCCGCTGATGCCCGGCCACGAAATCATCGGCCGCGTCACGGCGGTGGGCGGCCAGGTGACTGCGCACAAGGTCGGCGACCTGGTGGGCGTCGGCTGCATGGTCGACTCGTGCCGCCACTGTGAAGCCTGCGCCAAGGACCTGGAGCAATATTGCCTGGAAGGCCCGACCATGACCTACGCCACCCCGGACCGGGTCGACGGTAGCAACACCATGGGCGGTTACTCCAGCAGCATCGTGGTCAGCGAGCACTTCGTGGTGCGCATTCCGGCCGGCATGGACTTGCCCAGCGCGGCCCCTATCCTGTGCGCCGGCATCACCACCTATTCGCCGCTCAAGCACCACGGCGTCGGCCCGGGCCACAAAATCGGCATCCTTGGCATGGGTGGCCTGGGCCACATGGGCATCAAGCTGGCCAAGGCCCTGGGTGCCGAGGTGACCTTGTTCACCCGGTCCCCGGCCAAGGCCGAAGAAGCCCGCCGGCAAGGTGCCGACCACGTGATCGTGTCCACCGATGCCGAGCAGATGCGTGCCGCTGCCGGCCGGTTCGATTTCCTGCTAGACACCATTCCGGTACAGCATGACCTCAACCCGTACCTTGAAACCTTGAAGTTCGACGGTGTGCACATTCTGGTCGGCCTGATCGAACCGATCGACCCGGCGTTGCACGCGGCCAACCTGGTGATGAAACGCCGCGTGCTGGCGGGGTCGTTGATCGGGGGCATTGCCGAGACCCAGGAAGTGCTGGACTTCTGTGCCGAGCACAACATCCGTTGCGATATCGAGATGCTGGATATTCGCAATATCAACCAGGCGTACGAGCGGATGATTGCCGGTGATGTGAAGTACCGGTTCGTGATCGACATGGCCACGTTGCAGGGCTGATTATTCGGTTGCCTGTACCGGCCTCTTCGCGGGTACAGGCAACAAAGAGGCTGAATCTGTTACCAGACCATCGCCTTGTCCAACCCCTTCCAGAACAACCACCGCCGCACCTCGCCATGCGCCCCGGTGCCGATCTGCCATTCAGGCCGCCCGCTGTCCAGCGCGATCACCGACACAACCCCCGCATGGCTCGCCGCCACCAGCGTTTGCCCATCGGCGCTGATATCCATCGCACTGATGGTCGACCCCAGGTAATGCTGCCAATGTTCGGTGCCATCCTCGCCGAAGGCCCGCAGGTAGCCATAGGCATCCCCCACAATGTACTCGCCATCGCGCGCCACCCCGGCATATACCCTGGCGCCATCCTGTACCAGCGGGGTACGCGGGTCCTGGCTGTAGTAATCGGTATCCAGCCCTGGCAAGTCCGCCACCTTTACTGCCAGCGTCGCACCGCTATGGAAATGGCAGGCATTGACGATCAACTGGTCACCCGAGCGGTTGAACAACGCAAAGTGCGGGTACTCGCTGCCTGGGCCGATTTCGGCAACCGGCCTGAGCTGGGCATCCAGCACCCGGTGGCGGGTGCCTTGCTCGCCCACCACGATCAGCCGGCCATCCGCCGACACTGCGCCATGCTCCATGCTAAGCCCCAGGCTGATGTCGTCCGGGTCGGTGCCTTCGGCCAGCTCGTCGAGCACCCGCGTTTGTTGCGGCAGCAGGCGAGTCGCACCTTGAGTGGTCAGCACGAAGATCCCTTCGGCGCTTACCAGCAGCACACGCTGGCCATCGGGGAAGGGGACCAGCGCGGTTGGCGCTGGCGGCAGGTCGAACGGCTCGAACGGGTACCCCGACGGCAACCCCTCAAGCCCGCTTGGCCATGCCAGTCGCTGTACTTGCGGGCCACCCCAGCCGTCGGTCACACGCACGCCCTCGGCATTGGCCAGGGCGAAGTAGCGGCGGGCCGGGCAGCGGCCGAAGTGCTCGATGCCGATCACCGGCGTCACCCCATGGCGGTCGATACGCACGACCTGGCCCTTGTCGTAAGGCATGCCGATGCGGGCCAGCAGGCTGCCGTCGTCCAGCAGCAGAACATGGCTGATCCCTTGGCCGTGGTCATCGAGCAACGGTACCAAGGGGTGGTGTGCGGGTGGCCAGGCCTCGCGAAACGCTCGGCGCTGCTGTTCGTCGACGCCAGGGCGATTGGCGGCCTGCAGGGCAGCCAGCCAGGCGTCCAGCAAGTGCCCGGTGGCTGGCGCCTGTGGCTCTTTCAGGTTATCCCAGCCTTGCGCACGGCCCTGCGCGATGTAGTCGTTGACGGCCTGGGCGTAGGCGGTTACCGCCTGCTGCCACTGCTGCTGGGGGTGCTGCTTGTCCATGAGCGGATCGGGCTCCTTGTTGCACTCGCGTTTCACACAAAACGCGCATGGTACTCCTTCTGCCTGCCACGCGGTTGTGAGGCTCCGGCTTGACGCGTACCATGCCGGGCATTCCTATCAATAACAAAGCGTGCGTCGGCGCCCCTGCAAGCGGGTGGCTGGCGTGCGACCTGTTGCCTTGTCTGCGGAGAAGCGGTTTGCACCCATGAACGGACCCATACCCACCCACCAGCCACCCACGGCGGGCAGCGGCAGTTGGCTGAGCGTCATCGCCCTGGCCCTGGCAGCCTTCATCTTCAACACCACCGAGTTCGTGCCGGTGGCATTGCTGAGCGACATTGGCCGCAGCTTCGACATGAGCACCGCCCAGGTCGGCCTGATGCTGACCATCTATGCCTGGGTGGTGGCGTTGGCCTCGCTGCCGATGATGCTGCTGACCCGTAACGTCGAACGGCGGCGCTTGTTGCTGTTCGTGTTCCTGGTGTTCATTGTCAGCCACTTGTTGTCGTGGCTGTCGCAGAGCTTTGCCATGCTGCTGGTCAGCCGTATCGGTATTGCCTTGGCGCATGCGGTGTTCTGGGCCATCACTGCCTCGCTGGCGGTGCGCGTGGCACCACCGGGCCAGCAGGCCAAGGCGCTGGGCCTGCTGGCCACCGGCACCACCCTGGCCATGGTGCTGGGCATTCCGCTGGGCCGCGTGGTGGGTGAGGCGCTGGGCTGGCGCATCACTTTCCTGAGCATTGCCGGAGTGGCGCTGGCCACCATGCTGTGCCTGATGAAATCGCTGCCGCTGCTGCCCAGCCAGAACTCCGGCTCGTTGCGCAGCCTGCCGATCCTGTTCAAGCGCCCGGCGCTGGTCATAACCTATGCGCTGGTGACGCTGGTGATCACGGCGCAGTTCACCGCCTACAGCTACATTGAGCCGTTCGCGCTGCATGTGGCGCAGATTGGCGGTGAGCGTACCACGCTGTTGCTGCTGCTGTTCGGCGGTGCCGGGGTGTTCGGTTCGTTGCTGTTCAGCCGCTACAGCGACCGTTTCCCCCATGGTTTCCTGGTGGGTTCGATCGGCCTGTTGGCAGCGTGCCTGCTGTTGTTGCTGCCGCTGTCGGGCAACTTCTATGCGTTCGCTGCGCTGAGCATGTTCTGGGGCGTGGCGATTCTCAGTTTCAGCTTGTCGCTGCAGTCGAAGACGTTGAGGCTGGCATCCGATGCCACCGATGTGGCCATGGCATTGTTTTCGGGCATCTACAACATCGGTATTGGTGGTGGTGCGCTGCTGGGCAGTATCGTCAGCAGCCAGATGGACGTGGCGGATATCGGCCTTGTGGGCGGTAGCGTGGCAGTCATCGGGCTGGTGCTGGCGGTTGCCAGCACCCGACGGTTCCGCGAGGCGCTGGCGCACTGACCCGCGTGGCGCGCACGTGTGTCGCTTAGGGGCGCAAGGCGCGCCCCGGCATTCAAACCGCCAACCGGGACGTCGACCCGATCACATGCTCCAGCACCCGAAAATCAATCCACTCCCGGACATCGAAGCGGTGCGGTATGAACCCCCACCTGAACAGGAACTCGGTAAAGTCCTGTAGCGCCTCGATCGAGCGGCTGTCCAGCGTCGTGCGCAATCGCCGGTGCGCATCGTCGCCATAGGCCGCCGCCACCCAGTACTCGCTGGTGTTCAGCTCGCGCGCCAGAAAGCGCCGGGTTTCCTCAGGGTTGGCCCAGGCCCACTGCTCGGTGCGCAGCACCGTATCGACCAAGGTGCAGCTGGCATCGAAGTGGTTTTCCAGCAAGTGCCGGTCCACGGTGAGGGTGCGCGGGGTGCCGTTGTTGCTGCGGATCAGCGGGTCGGGATGGCTGCCGGTGTCGACCACTACACGCAGGCCGAACTCGTGGGCCAGGTGCACCGCATGGGCGCCCTTGAGGAAGATGGCATCGATATCGCCACGCAGCAGGCCGATCAGCTCGTTGTTGCGGCGGCTGAAGCGGCTGGTGTCCAGACTCACTTCGGCGCCATACAGATGCTGCTTGGCATCGTCGCTGTAGGTGCCGCCGTAGGGGTAGTCGACCAGCTCGACATCGGCCACCGACAGACCTTCCAGCTTCAGGGCATTCTCCAGCCCGCGCAGGGCCTGGGCGCGGGTGAAGTCGATCTGCACATTGGCCCATTTGGGCAGGCCGAAGCGGCGGTTCTTCAGGTCGCGAATGCTGCGCACGCCGCTTTCTTCGGTGGTGAGGATCAGTTGCACTTCATCGCTCCACGACAGCCCCAGCACGCGGGTCTCGACGCCGCTGGCATAGGCCCAGATCGCCGGGATGTTGCCGCCATGGCGTACCGAGTTCTGCAGGTGGTGGTCGTAGTGGGCTTCGCGCACTTCGCGTTCGCTGGACTCACGCAACGACTGGATATTGGTGCCGAACGGCGTAAAGGCCTCGGCCAGGCGCCCCGACTGCACGGCAATGCCGAGGCCGGTGGGCACGGGGCTGTGGGTGTACCAGAGGGTTTCCAGGGGCTTGGTCATGGGGTCGCGGGTTTCCTGTCCATGGGAATGGGGGCCAGCAGTTGGTCCAGGGGTTGGCGGGCGATCCAGTCGCGCACTTCGAAGCGGGCAGCGATGAAGCGCCAGCGCTTGAGAAACTCGACAAAGTCCTGCAAGGCGTCGATGGCCTGCTCGTCCAGGCGGGTGCTCAGGCGCAGGTGGGCGTCAGCGCCGTAGGCCACTTGCACCCAGTACTCGCTGCTGTTGGTTTCCCGCGCCAGGTAGCGGCGGGTTTCATCCGGGTGTTGGTGGGCCCAATGTTCGGCGCGTAGTACCGAGCCGAGCAGGGTGCGCACCACCTGCGGATGCTGCTCAAGCAGGTGGCTGTCTACCGCCAGCGTGCGCGGCGTGCCATTGTTGCTGCGGATCAGCGGGTCGGGGTGGCTGCCGGTGTCGATCACCGTGTGCAGGGCAAAGGCGTGGGCCAGTTGCACGGCACTGGCGCCCTTGAGGAAGATCGCGTCCACCTCGCCGCGCAGCAGGCCGGCCAGTTCCAGGTTGCGGCCTTCGCTCTGGGTGCTGGACACCGGTGTACCGGCCACGTTACGCACCGGGCGGTCGCTGAATGTGCCGTCGTAGCGGTAGTTGACCAGCTCCACGTCGCCCACTTGCAGGCCTTCGAGTTTCAGGGCGTTTTCCAGCCCGCGCAGGGCTTGGGCGCGGGTGAAGTCGATCTGTGCCGAGGCCCAGTCAGGCAGGCCGAAGCGGCGGCCTTTGAGGTCTTTTACGGTGTGGATGCCGCTGTCTGGTCGCGTCAGGATCAACTGCGCTTCATCGGCCCACGACAGGCCGATCACACGGGTGTCACGCCCTTGGGCGCGGGCCCAGATGGCGGGGATGCTGCCGCCGTGGCGTACCGAATTGAGCAAGCTGTGGTCGAAGTGCGATTCGCGTACGGCCTGCTGGTCGGCTTCGCGCAAGGACTGCACCTGGGTGCCAAGGCTGGCCAGGTCGTCTTGCAGCCAGCCTTGCTGCACGGCGATGCCCAGGCCGGTGGGCACCGGACAGCGCGTGTACCACAGGGTATCGAGGGGTTGGCTCATGGTGTGCTCCGGTCGGTTCAGGCGCTGGCCTGCAAGGGGGCTGGGGTGGTTTGCTGCACCAGCGGCAGCACTTCCTGGCCGATGCGCAGGGCCTCTTCCAGGTGCGGGTTGGCGGCGAGGATGAAGGTGCTGAAACCGGCGTCGCGGTATTCGGCCAGGCGTTCGGCGATGTTTTGATGGCTGCCCACCAGGCCCACGGTGGGGCCGGGCTTGGCCTTGGCAAAACCGGCCCACAGGTTGCGTGCCAGGATCAGTTCGTCAAAGCCCTGCAAGCCTTGGTGGTAGGCCGCCTGGCGTGCACCGCCGACGGAGTCCGAGCCGGTTATGAAGCCTTTGGCCGAGGCGCTGGCCTTGCCTTCCAGGCGCTCGAACTGTTGGCGCAGCTCACGCCAGGCTTGCTCTTCGGTCTCGCGGGCGAACAGGTCGACCCGCAGGCCGAAACGCACGGTGCGGCCCTGCTTGTCGGCCAGTTCGCGCACGCGTTCGATGTGCGGCTTGAGCTTGTCGATCGGCTCGGCCCAGTTCAGGTACACATCGGCATGGCGCGCAGCCACGTCCAGCGCGGCATCGGAAAAGCCGGAGAAGTACACGCCCGGTTTGCGTTCGTGTTGCAGGCCCGGCGGCAGGCTGCCGTTTTCCAGACGATAGATATCGCCTTCGTAGGAGAACGTGTCGTTCTGCCACAGGCCCTGGATCACGTCGAGGAATTCGCCGGTGCGCTTGTAACGCAGGTCGTGTTCCAGGAAGTCGCCATTGGCCCGTTGGCTGGCCGGGTTGCCGCCGGTGATGATGTTCCAGTCCAGCCGGCCACCGCTGAGGTTTTGCAGGATCGCTGCCTGCTGCGCGGCATAGGCGGGCAGCGTCCAGGTGGCCTGGAAGGCGATCAGAAAGCGGATGCGGCGGGTTTCGCGGGCCAGCGCGGCGGCTGCGATCCATGGCTCCGGGCCGGTGGGCAGCAGTGCGCCTTCGAAGCCGGCCAGCTCGGCAGCCTTGGCGACCTGGGCGATGTAGTCGATGTAGGTGAAACCGTCGGCCTGGCCACCCGGCAGCCGGCCGGGGGCGATGTTACCGGGGCGATGCACGGGGTTGCCGCGGTTGTGGCGGTCGGTGGACAGCTGCGGGCCGTCGGTGCCCAGCGGCAGGCGCCAGAAGAATTCGGTGGTCATGGGGGCTCCTGAAGGGGGAGGGTGTGCGAGTGGGGAGGGTGGTGCAACGGCTGTGCCATGGACGGCGCAGGGCCGGTGGGGTGGGCGTTTGCGGTGTGGGTTGGGGGCGGGGTGCTGCTGTGGCAGCAATCGGGCAGCAGTGGATGCTGGGAGAGCAGCATGAGGGCCGCTGGGTGTAGGGCTTGGGTGATGTGGTGGCTGGAAGATCGAGCGCCGCCCGCGCGGCGCATCGCGAGCAAGCTCGCTCCTACATTTGTTTCGGGCCAATTATTCCTGTGAGATTTGTGCGCGAACGCCCTGGCGCATGGCGCAATATCGCGTCGTACAAATAAGGCGGTCGCGCGCTGGCCCAGGCATTACTGGCCCGAAACAAATGTAGGAGCGAGCTTGCTCGCGATGCGCCGCGCGGGCGGCGCTCGATCGCCCAGGCGCTGCAAACCTCAAGTCCTACCCTTCGGCCATAACTTCTCCGGCACTGCGCAGATACGCGTCGTACAGCGCCGCATAAGCACCCCTTCGCCCGATCAACTCGGCATGCGCCCCTTGCTCCACCACCTTCCCGTGCCGTACCACGGCAATCCGGTCAGCATCGCGAATAGTCGCCAACCGATGCGCAATGATGATCGCCGTGCGCCCCTGGCACAGCCGGCGCAGCGCACGCTGGATGCGCCGTTCGGTGTGCACGTCCACCGCCGAGGTGGCTTCGTCCAGCACCAGCACCGCCGGGTCGGCGAGGTACGCCCGCACCAGGCACACCAGTTGGCGCTGGCCATGGCTCAGGTGCGCGCCCAGCGGGCCGACTTCGGTGTGGTAGCGCTGCGGCAGCCGTTCCAGCACCTCGTCGGCGCCCAACTCGCGGGCTGCAGCTACCAACTGCGCATCGTCGGCAGCCGGTGCCGCCAGGCGCAGGTTGTCGAGGATGCTGCCGCTGAACAGCACATTGTCCTGCAGCACCACACCCACGTTGCGCCGCAAGTCGTGCTGGGCCAGCGCACGCAGGTCGATGCCGTCCAGTTTCACGGCGCCCTGCTGCACTTCGTAGAAGCGTGTCAGCAACTGCACCAGGGTGCTCTTGCCATGCCCCGAGGGGCCGACGATGGCCAGCACTTCACCGGCGCGGATATGCAGGTTCAGCCCGTCGATCACTGGCCGAGGGCTGTTCGGCACATAGGCAAAACCGACCGCGTCAAAGTCCACCTGGCCACGTGCCCTGGCCAGAGCATGTGGCGCGGGCGGGTCGAGCACCTGTGGCCGGGTGTCGAGCAGCAGGAAGATGCGCTGGGCGGATGCGCTGCCGGTGGCATAGCGTTCGAACAGGTCCGACAGCTCCTGCAACGGGCCAAGGAACAGGAACACATAGAACAGGCTCTCACCCACCTGGCCGACCGTAACCTTGCCCTCTGCCAGGCCATGGGCGCCGACCAGCAACAGCACGGCCATGCCGGCGGTGCTCAGCAACGCGGTGAACGGCGCGAACCAGCCAGCGCGCAGGCTGCCGCGTATCAGTGCCTGGTTGAAGTCCTCCAGCAGGCGCCGATAGCGCGCCTGGTTGGTCTGCTCCTGGCCGCATTGCTGAATCAGCCGCACGCCACTGACACTTTCCACCAGGTGTGCGGTGAAGCGGCTGCGTTGCTCGGCCACCTTGGCCCAGTTGCGTTGTGACACCCGCTTGAAGCGCCAGGTGGCCACGGCCAGCAGCGGTACCGTGGCAGCCAGGCTGTAGAAGAAGCTGGGTTCGATGCGCCAAAGCATCACCGCCGCCAGGCCGCAGCGCAGCAGGGCGCCCAGCAGCTCGGGCGGGCCTTGCACCAGCAGCGGCTCCAGTGCATCCACGTCGCGGTCAGCGCGGGAAATGATGCGCCCGGCGCGGGTCTGGTCGAAGTAACTTACCGACAGCGCCTGCACATGGGCGAACACTTTAACCCGCAGGTCGTTGAGCACGCCGATCGCCGCACGCCCGGCAATGAACTGCGACACGCCCGCCAGCAGAAAACGCCCCAGCCAGCTGGCCGCCAGCCCCAGGCCCAGCCACAGCACCAGGCGCTCGTCGAGCAGCCAGTGGTCGGCGCTGGGCACCAGGCCCCTGTCCAGCAGTTCGCGCACGAACCATGGGCGCAGGAAAACCGTGAACACCAGCAGCAGCTCGATGCCGATCACTGCCACGATTTGCCGGCGAATGGGCCGCAGTAGCGGCAACAGGCGGTGGAACATGCCCCGGTCCAGCGCCTGGCGAGCCAGGCGTTGCTCGATGTCGATATCGCTGGCAGGGGAGTGCTGCACATCAGTCATGGTCGATCCCCAGCAGGTCGCGGTAATGGGCGTTGTGCGCGCTCAGCTCGGCATGGCTGCCGCTGGCGCTGATGCGGCCGTTTTCCAGCATCACTACGCGGTCGGCCAACAGCAACGTGGAAAGGCGGCTGGTAATCAGCAGCAAGGTCGGGCCCTGGCTGCCTGTACTGTGCAGGCGGCGAATGTTATGCAGCACCTGGCGCTCGCCCAGGGCATCCAGGGCGCTGGTGGCGTCGTCCAGGCAGAGGATGTCGGGCGCGCCAAGCAGTGCCCGGGCCAGGCACAGGCGCTGGCGCTGGCCGCCAGACAAGGTCACGCCACGATCACCCAGTGGCGTGTCGAGGCCGTGGGGCAAGCGCTCCAGTACGTCCTCGGCGGCGGCCAGGCGCAACGCTTCACGCAACTGGGCGTCGCTGGCCTGCGGCGCGGCCATGCGCAGGTTGGCGGCCAGGCTGTCGGAGAACAGAAAGCTTTCTTGCGGCAGCACTTGCACGCGGCGGCGCAGGTCGGCCAGGTCGAGGTCACGCACGTCGTGCCAACCGCCGGCATCGCTACCGACCTGCACTTGGCCGTGCTGGGCATCGGTCAGGCGCGGCAGCAGGCTGGCCAGCAGGCTCTTGCCGGTGCCAGTGGCGCCTACCAGTGCCACCACTTCACCAGGCCTCAGGGTAAGTGAGCAGCCTTGCAGGACAGGCCGGCCAGCTTCAACGGCACCCACCTGCACCTGCGTCAGCTTAAGCCCCAGTGGCCCGGCAGGCAGGGTGGCGTGGCCGCCCACGATGGCCGGGCGTTCGTCCAGCAGTTGCCAGATGCGTTCGGCACTGGCGCGGGCATCGGCGAAGGTCTGCATCACCCGGCCAATGCCCTCGATGCGAAACACCAGCGTGGTCGCCACCAGCAGCGAGGTCACCAGCTCGCCGATGCCCAGCGCGCCGGCTGCCACACGGTGGGCGCCGTACACCAGGATCCACACATGCCCCAGCGCCACTACAGCCTGTGGCAGCGGAATACGCGAACTGGCGTAGGCGAGGGCGGCGCGGGCGTGGCCGCTAAAGACGTCGACCTGGCTGGCGAAACGGGCAATGCGTTGTTGTTCCAGGCCAAACGCCTTGATCACCCGCACCCCGCCGATGCCTTCAGCGAGGTCCTGGCTGACTTGGTCGTAGGCGGCGGCCACGGCGCGGTCTAGCGTGACCAGGCGATCGGTCTGTATCACGAACAGCCACAGCCCGGCGCCGGTCAGCAGCAGGGGTATCAGGCCCAGCAACGGGTCATACCAGCTCAACAGGCCAACGGCAGCGACCACCACCAGCGGCGTTTCGATGATCTGCCGCCAGAAGGTGATCAGCGCGTCGCGCACTTTGTCGGCGTCGCGGGTGGTGCGGGTGACCAGTTCGCCCATGCCATGGCGCCAGTGGTAACCCAGGTGCAGGCGCTGCACCTGGTTGAGAATACGCTCACGCAGGCGCGTGAGCAGGGCCTGGCTGAGTACCAGTGACAGCACGGCGGCGGCATATTGCAGCAGGCCACGGCCCAGGGCGATGGCCAGCAGCGACCACAGCCAGTGCCAGCCCACGCTGGCGTCCAGACTACCGTCGGCCAGGCGCTGCACGGCGCGGCCGGTGCTGACATCATCGACCGCATGGCCGATCAGCCACTGCTGCCAGGCCAGGCCGAGGTTGCCGGCGATGTACAAGGCCGTGACCAGAGCAAAGCGCCAAGGCATTTCGCGATAGATGGCCAATGCCCGAAGAAGAGGGTGGTTCATTTAAATGCTCAATCAGAATGCGACACCGCCCCCTGTAGGCGCGGCCTTGTGTCGCGAAAGGGGCGCAACGCGCCCCCGGCCCTCAAAAGGTTTCAACGGCGAGTAGCGCCCTGGGTTTCCTTGGCATTGAGCACTGCGGTGTACTCACCCGGGTCGGCCCCGTTCAGGTAGTAGTTGCCCACGTTATGCAGCCGCCAGCGGATCGGGTCGTGGGTGGTGTGTACCCGGGCATTGCGCCAGAAGCGGTCGAGGTTCCACTTGCTCAGCGAAGCGCTGGCCCCCAGCAGCGAGAACAGGTCGCTGGAAATTTTCAGCGATGCGGCATCGGAATGCGCTCGGGCAGTGGCTACGGACAGAATCAGCTCATCCTGCAGCGCCTTGTTCTCCGGGTCGCGTTCGTGGTCGTCGAACACCCGCGCGGCCTCGCGCAACACCGACTCGGCGCCGCGTAGCGCCACGGCATACTCGCCAATCTGGCGAATCACATGCGGCTCGTCACTGGCGCGTTCGACGCCGCTTTCTACCCAGGCCCGGGCATGCTCGCGCAGGTACTCGACAGCCGCCTGCAAGGCACCCGCAGCGATACCGGTGTCGATGGCGGCGTGGAGGATTTGCGGGAAGGTCAGGCCGGTGCGTTTCATCGGCCCGCTGCGGCGGGTGAGGTAGCGCTCGTCGAGCACGATGTCGTCGAAGTTCACGGTGCCGCTCACCGAGTTCTGCTGGCCGAAGGCCTGCCAGTCATCGACCAGGGTCAGCCCTGGGGTGTCACGGTGCAACAGCACGCCCACGCCACCGTCTTCGCTGGCGGCGGTCAGCGAGATCCATTCGGCCAGGTAGGAACCGGTGGAGTAGAACTTGCTGCCGTTGAGCACCCACTGGCCATCGGCGCGGCGCTCGACGCGGGTTTTGAGGGCGAACTTGTTCTTGCCACCGACTTCGGCCAGGGCGTTGCCGAAGCGCTTGCCGGCCAGCACGTCGGCAATCAGCCGGTCGCGCACGTCATCCGGGTAGCCGGTGAAGATACCGCGCAGCATCACGTTGTGAATCTGCAGCAGCTGGCCGACGCCGCCGTCGGCGGTGGAGACCAGGCGTACGGTCTCGACCACAGTCTGCACCGAAGCACCCAGGCCGCCGAACTGGGCGGGTACGGCGATGGCGGTCAGGCCGCTGCTGGACAACAGCTCGGCCTGGCGGCGGGGGAGCTGGCCGTTGTTGCTTGGGTCGGCGGCCAGTTCGGCGATTTGCGCGGCGACCTGGCGGGCTACTTCGATGGCCTCGGCTTCGCTGGTCAGGCGGCGGGCGGGGGAGGGTTCTATGGCGCTCATTGAGGGGTCTCGGGTTTGTCTGAGAGGGCCAGTGCGCCTGCTTCGCGGGTTTACCCGCGAATGGCTACACCGAGGTCTCAAGCCCTTGAGCAATATCTTTGCCACCCCTCTGCAGGCCCCATCCTGCGCGGCTTCCACCACTTTTTGCTGCTCCAGCAACACACCCCCTGCTGATCTGGCAGCACCCCGCCCGCAATCCTGCTCCCAGCCCAGCAAACAGCGCCCGCAACCCAAGGCAAACCCCGCGTAACTCAAGGCCTCCAGCGGTTGGCACGCACACTGCAATGCTGCCTTCACGACGCCCAAGGAGCCACCCCCATGACCCTCGCAACCCCCATCGCAAAACGCCTGGCAGACGACCCGTCCGCCCTGGAGCGTATCTGGTTCACCCGCTGCCCCGTACCCACTGCCTCAGGCATCGCTTACAAGCTCGGCTGGCTGGAGCAGGAGTTCGCTGCCGACGGCCTGCCAGTCTCGACCCTGCAGGAGGCCCGCCAGCTTGGCCACCACCATTACGATCATCAGTTGCCCGGGCTGTTTCGTGAAGGCGGCAACGTGCCGGCGCTGGCCGCCCGTGCGGCCGGCTCGCCCAGCCGGTTGATCGGCCTGACCTGGATCGAGGAATGGCAGACCATTCTGGTCCGCCCGGATTCCGGCATTCGCAGCGCCGCCGACCTGCGTGGCAAGCGCCTGGCGCTGCCGGCCTGGGGCGATACCCGGCCTGGCAGCATTGCCCGGGCCATGAGTCTGCATGGATACAAAGGCGCCCTGGCTTCGGCAGGTTTGCACCTGGATGACGTGCAACTGGTAGAGGTAGCGCTGCTCGACCAGGCCGGTGCTGCCACCCCGCAACTGGGCCTGCAACGGCTGTGGTCGGGGCTTGAATACCTGGCGCGCGGTGAAGTCGATGCGGTGTACGTGAAGGGCGCGGCCGCTGCCGATGCCGCGCGCCGGCTGGGGCTGGTGGTCGGCGTCGACCTCGACCTGCTGCCCGACCCGCGCCACCGCATCAACAACGGCACGCCGCGGCCAATCACCGTGCACCAGCGCCTGCTCGACAACCATTTCGACCTGGTGGTGCGTTTCCTTGCACAAACGCTGCGTGCCGCCGAGTGGGCAGCCGGCAACCGCGCCGCGCTCAACAGCATCCTCGAAGAAGAAACCCGCGCCGGCAGCCAGGGCGTAGCCGAGGCCTATCGCGGCGACTTCCACACCACCCTGGCCCCGGATCTGTCCGCGCAGCGTCTGGCCTTCCTCGGCACGCAAAAAGATTTTCTGTACCTGCACGGCTTCCTCGAAGCCGATTTCGACATCGCCGACTGGGTCGACCCGCGGCCTCTGCAAGCTGCCCATGAACTGCTGGCCCAGCGCCGCGCCTGACCTGACTGGAGATTGAACATGACCGTACTGATCAACGAACGCCCCGTGACTGCCGAACTGCAAACCTTCATCGACCAGGTGGTGGCCGAAGCCGAAGCGGCCTTCAGCGTATTCCGCGAAACCAACACCATCACCGCCAATGGCACCGTCGGCTTCATCGAGCGTGTGCCCGGTGAAGAGCTGCTGGTATCCGTGAACTACGGCGGGCCATGGAACCACCGCAAGCCGTTGCAGGCGACCGTCACTGATTTTGCCGGCAACGTCATCGTCGGCAAGGGCAAAGGCGGCCTGGGCCGCTACACCAAGCTGTTCCAGACCCATGCCGACGTCACCACCGTGTCGCACGTGCATAGCCCATATCTGGGCGCCTGGGCGCAGACCCACCGCACTTTGCCATTCCACTACGTGCCGGTGCAGCGCTATCAGTTGGCCCGCGAGCTGCCGGTGTACATCGACCGACGTCAGCCTGAGGTGGATTTCATCCTCGACAAAATTGCTGAAAACCCGTTCAACCTGGCAATCCTGGAAGCCAATGGCGGCTCCACGGTGTGGGGCAAGCAGGGGCTGCGGGCCACGGCGGAGTTCATCCTGTTGCTGGAGGAGGGGGCGCAGATCCAGCTGTTGGCGGATGCGCTGGGTGGATCGCGGCCTTACGGGCCGGGGGTGCTGACCCAGCAGTGGAAGATGAGCGGGTTGTATGAGCGCGCTACCGAGTTGGGCCTGGTACCAGGCATCGACCGGCGCGGCTGATCTTTGGGGCGCTGTGCGCCCCTGCACTCCACCCAAAGATAAGGACCCCACCCCATGGCAGTAAAAATCCTCTGGTACCTCACCACCCCCGACGGCCCCTCTCCCTGGGAGCCCGAAGGCCGCTGGCACACCGATTTCGAACACCTCAAGCAACTGGCCATCGCTGCTGATCGCCTGGGTTTCTACGGCTCGCTGCTCGGCTCCAGCCCCAATGAGAGCCTGGCCGTGTCGGCAGCGTTGATCGACGCCACCAAGCGCCTGCGCTTCCTGGTCGCCCAGCATCCCGGCGAGCTGTCGCCAGCCGTGCTGGCCAAGTGGGCGCTCACCTTCGACCAGTTCTCCAACGGCCGCCTGCTGTTCAATGTGGTCAACGGCAACGACGCCGGGTTAGCCACCCTGGGCGTGCATTACCCGCACGATGAACGCTACGACTTCAGCCTGGAATACTGGCGCGCCTTCCAGGGTTTCTACGCAGGTGAAACTGCCGGTTACGATGGCCGCTACGTCAAGCTGTCACCCCGTTCGCCAGCGGCTGCCCATCACCCGCTGGGCGGTTGGCACCCACCGAAGCAAAAGCCCGGCATACCGCTGTGGGGCGCAGGCACCTCGGCACCGGGCGTAGCCCATTCGGTGCAGTTGCTGGACGTGTACCTGAGCTTCGCCGACACCCCGCAAAAGCTGGGCGACAAGTTCCGCCGGGTAGGCGCCGAGGCGGCGAAGATCGGCCGCGAGCTGACCTACGGCACCCGCCTGCAGGTGATCGTGCGCGAGACCGAGGAAGAAGCCTGGGCCCACGCCGAACGCCTGTTGCAGCGCACCTCGCTGGCCACCGCGCGCGCGGCCATCGAACGCCAGCTGCCTCCCGGCCAGACCTTCGACAGCTATGTCAGCGACGACCCGCGCATTCAGCGCAACCTCGACAGCATCCGCGCCGGGCGCCTGCCCACGGCCCGCGAGCTGGAGATCTACCCCAACGTCTGGCTGGGCCCCAGCCTGTTCGGCTTCAACATTCTCGGCCCGGCTGCCGGCACTTACCTGGTCGGCAGCGCCGCGCAGGTCGCCGAGCGCATCCGCGAGTACGAAGCCCAGGGCACATCGGCGTTCATCCTGTCGGGCTTCCCGCTGATCGACGAGGCGCACCGGGTGGCCGACCTGCTGTTCCCGTTGCTGGACCTGGACCACGGCTTCGACGTACCGCGCCTGGGCGCGGCGAGCAAGCCGGTCGTGGCGCAACCGGCATAAGGAGAGGGTGATGAGCGAGCTGTTTTCGCGCCGGGTGTTTCTCGGCAACAGCCTGGCCGTCGGTGGCAGCCTGCTGCTCGGCGGCGGGCTGCTCAGTGGTTGCGACAGTGGCGTGCCGTCAGCCGCCAGTGCGGCGTTGCCGGGCACGCCGGTGCGCGGTGGAAGATTGCGCGTGGGTATTATCGACGGCGACCAGGCCGGCAACCTCGATGCGCACAAGCCAGTGGGCGGCGGCATCATTCGCGGCTGGGCGCTGTACGCCAAGTTCTGGGAGTGGAATGCCGATGTCAGCACGCGCCTGGCACTGGCCGAGTTCGCCGAGCCGAATGCCGATGCCAGCGCCTGGACCATCCGCCTCAAGCCGGGGCTGGAATTCCACCATGGCAAAAGCATCACCGCCGACGACATGCTGTTCTCGATTCTGCGGCTGACCGACCCGCAACTGGCCTCGCCATTCGCCGGGCTGGTCGGTGCCATCGATCGCCAGGCGCTGCGCAAGCTGGATGAGCGCACCGTGGAGATCCGCTTCAAGCAGGGCCAAAGCTTTTACCCACTCGATGAAACGCTGATCAGCTTCGGCGGCATCGTGCCCACCGACTATCACCCGGTGACCAACCCGGTGGGCGCGGGGCCGTATCGGCTGAAAAGTTTCATCCCCGGCCAGCGCTCGCTCTACACCCGTTTTGAGAACTACTACAAGCCCAATCGCCCCTATGCGGACGAGCTGGAAATCATCGAATTCAAAGACCAGGTATCGCGGGCCGCCGCCCTGCGCGCCGGGCAGATCGACGTGGCCAGTGGTGTGCAGGCCGAGCACAGTGCGTTGCTCAAGGCCGACCCGCGGCTGCGCCTGTATGCCTCGCCGACCACCTCGTTTACCGGCTTCAACCTGAACCTGGCCAAGGCACCGTTCCAGGATGTGCGTGTGCGCCAGGCGTTCCGCCTGCTGGCCGACCGCCAGGAACTGGTGGCGCGTGGGCTCAATGGCTTTGGCCGGGTGGCCAACGACCTGTATTCGCCCCACGACCCCACCTACAACCACGGTATTGCCCAGCGCCCGTACGACCTCGACCAGGCCCGTTCCCTGCTGCGCCAGGCCGGGCAGCAGGACTTGCGCGTCGAACTGACCACCACGCCAGGCCCCGGCGTCAATGCCGCGCTGGTGTTTGCCCAGCAGGCGTTGAAGGCCGGGGTGCAGGTGAAGGTCAATCAGGTGGACGGGTCCGTCTTCAACGGCCCGCAACGTGAGCAATGGCAACTGTCGCCGAGCTCGACGCCGGCGCGCGGCTTTCTTGCCTCGGCGCTGCACAACGATGCGCCGCAGGCCATCTATAACCGCAGCAACTTCCACGACCCGCGCTTTACCGAACTGTACCAACAGGCCCTGGCCCAGCCCGACCTGACGCAGCGCAAGGCCTTGGTGCATGAAGCCCAGGCCATCCAGCACGAACGTGGCGGGCTGCTGATCTGGGGCTTCTCCGACGTGCTCGATGCCGCGTCGGCCAAGGTTGGCGGCCTCACCCCGGAACAGACCACTTTCGCCTCGTGGCGCTTCGACGAACTCTGGTTGAACCCCAATGCCTGATACTCGACACACGCCCCGCACACCGGCCTGGCTGGCCTGGTTCATCGGCCGCCTCGGTTACGGGCTGCTGACGGCCTGGGTGATCAGCCTGGTGGTGTTCATTGCCACCCAGGCCCTGCCTTCGGACCCTGCGCGGGTGATCCTTGGCCCGGATGCGCCGCTGGAAAGCATCCTCACCCTGCAACGCCAGCTGGGCCTCGACCAGCCGATCCTGGTGCAGTACCTGCGCTGGCTGGGCGCGGCACTGCGCGGGGACTTGGGTATTTCGCTGGACTCCCAGGTGCCGGTGGCGCAGTTGCTGTTCGGCCGTTTTGGCCACACTCTGGCCTTGCTGGCAGGGGTGCTGGCGCTGGTGGTGCCGCTGGCCTTGCTGCTGGGCGTAAGCCTGGCCCTGCGCCGCGACAGCCGGCTGGACCGCTGGAGCCTGTCGGCGTTGATCCTGCTCAAGGCCACACCGGGCTTTCTGTTGGCCATCGGCCTGGTGCTGCTGTTCTCCATGCCCGGCATGGGCTGGTTGCCGGCGGTATCGATCCTCGACCCGCAGCTGCCGTTGTGGCGGCAGTGGCCGTCGCTGGTGCTGCCGGTGCTGGCCCTGAGCCTGACGGCACTGCCGTACCTCACGCGCATGGTGCGCGCCTCGATGATCGAGGCGCTGGAGTCCGAGTATGTGATTGCCGCGCGCCTGCGCGGTATCCCCGAGCGGCGCATCGTCTGGCGGCATACGTTACCCAATGCCTTGACCCCGGCCATTCAAGGCGTGGCGCTGACCCTGCGCACGCTGGTCGGTGGTGCGCTGCTGGCCGAGGTCATTTTCAGTTTCCCGGGCATTGGCACCGCGCTGAACGCGGCGATCCAGATGCGCGACCTGCCGATGATCCAGGGCGTGGTGCTGGTCATCACCCTGGCGGTGGTGCTGATCAACCTGCTGGCCGACCTGCTGACGGTATTGCTCACCCCCAAGCTGCGCACGGCACGCCGGGTGCGGATGATCCGCCGTGTTCGGCGTGGTATCCGCCCGTGGTGGCGCCGCGCGCGCAGCACCCCGGCCCAGGAGGCGACCCATGACTGAATCGCGTTGGCTGGCCGACCCGCAGGTACGGCGCGGCGCAGTGATCACGTTGCTGGTAGCGCTGCTGGCAGCACTCGGCCCTTGGCTGGCGCCGCATGCGCCCACGGCAATGGTTGGGCCGGTGTATGGCCCGCCGGCTGCCGGGGCACCGCTGGGGCATGATTTTCTGGGCCATGACCTGTTGTCGCGATTGCTCAGTGGCGGCCTGTCGGTGTTGTGGATGTCGGTGGCGGCGGCCACCCTCGCGTTACTGGTCGGCGGTAGCCTGGGCCTGTTGGCCGGGTTCTCGCGCAGGCGCCTGGACCAGGCCATCAGCTGGGCGGCCGATGTGTCGCTGGCGTTTCCGGACCTGATCCTGGTGCTGCTGATCGTGTCCATGCTCGGCCGGGCGCCGTGGCTGATCGTGCTGACTGTGGCCATCGCCTTCACGCCCGGCGTCATCCGCCTGGCCCGTGGCAGCGCGGTGGCGGTGGCGGGGCAGGAGTTCGTCGAGGCAGCGCAGATGATGGGTTATCCGCGTTGGCGCATCCTCTTTCAGGAAATCCTGCCGAACATCCTCACGCCGCTGTTGGTGCACTTCGGCAACATGCTCACCTGGGCGGTGGGCATGCTGTCGGGCCTGAGTTTCCTGGGCTACGGGGTGGCACCGCCTGCTGCGGACTGGGGCCTGATGATCAACGAAAACCAGGCAGGCCTGCTGGTACAGCCCTGGGCCGTACTGGCACCTGCCTTGCTCATCGGGGTGTTTGCCTACGGCACCAACATCCTGGCCGAAGGCATTGGCCGGGCCAGTGCACGGATAGGGGAGAAGCAGCCATGAACGCGCCGTTGAATGTTGCGAGTGAAGTGTTGCGGGTCAGTGACCTGCGGGTAGAGCTGGCCGGGGAGGTCGATGTGCTGGCCGAGGTTTCTTTCAGCCTGGTGGCTGGGGAAATCGTTGGCCTGGTGGGCGAGTCCGGCTCGGGCAAGACCACGTTGGCCACCGCCTTGCTGCGCCATGCCCGGCAGGGGGCACGCATTGTGGCTGGGCAAGTGCAGGTGGCCGGGCAATCGCTGCTCGAACTGGAAGGCGAGGCGCTGCGCCTGGCCCGTGGCGGGCTGGTCGGTTACGTGGCCCAGGACCCGGCCACGGCGCTTAACCCCGCGCTGCGCATCGGTGCCTTGCTGGGTGAGACCCTGCTGGCGCATCAGCCTGCACTGTCGCGTGACGCCGTGCGCCTGCGTGTCGGTGAAACATTGCGGGATGTGGGCTTGCCCGATGAGGACGCCTTCCTGCGGCGTTTCCCGCATCAACTGTCTGGCGGGCAGCAACAGCGGGTCATGCTGGCCCTCGCGTTCGTCTTGAAACCAAAGCTGATCGTGCTTGATGAACCCACCACCGCGCTGGACGTGACCACCCAGGCCCATGTGCTGCAAACCCTCAAGCGTCTGTGCCGTGGCCAGGGCGTGGCGGCACTGTACGTGACCCATGACCTGGCAGTGGTGCGTGACCTGGTCGACCGGGTGATGGTGATGTACGCCGGCCGGCTGGTGGAAGTGGCCGGGCGTGAGGCGCTGTTCCGCATCCCCGCGCACCCTTACACCCGTGCCTTGCTTGCGGCCATTCCCGACATTGCCCGGCGCCAGCCATTGCAGGCGATTGCCGGGCATGCGCCGGCACCGGGGCAGCGCCCGGATGGCTGTGCCTTTGCGCCGCGCTGTGCCCAGCGTCGGGCGCAGTGCTCGGTCATCGAGCCATCGTTGCTGGCGCATGCAGATGGGCATCAGGTGGCGTGTGTGGTGCCGCAGCAGGAGACCGTAGCCTTGGACGACGTGCCGGTCGAAACGCTGTCAGCCCCCGGTGACGTACTGCTGGAGGTGCAGGGCCTGGATGTCGCCTATGACCGCCAGGTGCTGTTCGATGTGTCGCTGCAGGTGCGCCAGGGTGAATGCCTGGCATTGGTCGGTGAGTCCGGCTCGGGCAAGACCAGCCTGGCCCGGGCCATAGCCGGGCTGGGCGAGAACGTGCAGGGGCAGCTGCGCTATGCAGGTCAACCCTTGGCTTTTGCTGCCCGGCAGCGTAATGCGCGGTTGCGGCACCAGATCCAGTACGTGTTCCAGAACCCCTATCGGGCATTGAATCCGCGCCAGACAGTTGGGCAAACCTTGAGTGCACCCCTGGCGCACTTTTTTGGCGTGCGCGGTGCCGAGGCCCGGCAGCGGGTCGAGGCGGTGTTGGCGCGGGTGTCATTGCCGGCGCGTGTGGCGGACCTTTACCCGCAGGGGCTTTCCGGCGGCGAGCGTCAGCGCGTGGCGATTGCCCGGGCGTTGATCTGTGAACCGAAGTTGCTGGTGTGTGACGAGATCACCTCGGCGCTGGATGTGTCGGTGCAGGCCTCGATTCTGGCCTTGCTGCGGCGCTTGCAGGGCGAGGGGCTGACGTTGCTGTTCGTGACCCACGACCTGGGCGTGGTGCGGGCGATAGCCGATCGCGTGCTGGTGTTGCGCCAGGGGCGGGTGGTGGAGCAGGGGCCTGCCGAGCAGGTTCTCGGGCGACCGGTTGATGCGTATACCCGGACGCTGGTGGAGCATTCGCCGAGGTTGCGTGTTGGCCTCTAGGTGGATGCCTTGGGGTATGCAGCGCCTGTGAGATCGAGCGCCGCCCGCGCGGCGCATCGCGAGCAAGCTCGCTCCTACATTTGTTTCGAGCCAGTTATTCCTGTGGGATTTGTGCGCGAGCGCCTGGGTGCATGGCTCGATATCGAGTCGTACAAACCAGGCGGTCGCGCGCTTTGGAACAGGCGATACTGGCCCGAAACAAATGTAGGAGCGAGCTTGCTCGCGATGCGCCGCGCGGGCGGCGCGCGATCTCACAGGCGCTGAACAACTCAAGGCATCCACCTGGCAACCCAAATGCAATCCGTCGGCACGCCGGTAGCGCTCGGTCTTGTCCAGCAGGGTGTCGCCCTCTTGCGGCTCGGCGGTGATACCGGTGATCGCATGCAGGCGGATGCGCCCGCCGCCGGTGGTGTGGTCGAGGGTGGCGAACGCCCGTGCGGCCACCGTCGGCGCGGTCAGGGCCGGGCGGTGGGCGATCATGAAACCCAGGCGCTCGGTGTGCGCGGCAGCATAGGCGGCAATCTGCAGGCTGTCGGCGCTGCCGGGGCCGCTGGCGATCAGCACCCGGTCGAACCCGGCATGCTCATGGGCGCGGGCGTGGTGGCGGATGAACGGCAGGTCGAAGTCCGGTGTACGGACGCCACGGGTCTCGGACCACTGGCGGGGGAAGATCATACCGACGAATTCAATGGACATGGCTTGGGCCTTTCAGGTTGAGGGGGGATCAGAACTGGTAGTCGACCTGGGCCAGTAACGTGCGGCCCGGCATCGGTTGCAGGAAGGTGTTGGTAGAGCCGGCCAGGCCACTGACGAAATTCAGCTCGTCGGTGACGTTGAGCATGCGCACCGTCACGCCCCATTGCGGCTGGCGGTAGTACACGGCCAGGTCAAGGTTGTATTCGTCCGGCACTTTCACCGTATTGCTCAGGTTCAGGTACCAACTGCTGGTCCACCACCCCGACAGCTCCACGCCAAACCCTGAATCGAAGCGGTAGTCGACATAGCCGCCAGCGTTGTATTCGGGGATCTGCACCGCATCGAACTTGCCGGATGGCCGCTGGTTGAGGCTGTTGTTGTCGCCGAATACCGTGCCGTTGTCGGGGATGAACCCGGCCGAGGCGAACCCGGCCTGGCTGGTGAACTCGTTGTAGGCGCTGATGCGGCTGAGGTTAAGGCCACTGCGCAGGTTCTGGTCCTGGTAGCGCAGCGTTGCCTCCCAGCCTTTGACGATCAACCGGGCGATGTTGTTGTTGCTGTCCGGCGACTGGTCGCGGGCCTGCTTGTAGGCAGCGAGGGTGAGGAACAGCTGGTCGGGCACGGCCTCCACTTTCAAGCCGACCTCATGCAACACGCTCAGGCTCTCGAAGGCCAGCGGGTTGAGCTGGTTGGCCCCCGTGCCGCTGCCCCAGCCCAGGCCGTTGGTGAAGAAGCCGGTGTTCACCGCCAGCGAGCGGTCGAAGGTGTAGTACAGCGTGCTGTTTTCCGTGGGTTTGACATAGGGGCTGACCTGCACCGAGAACAGCCGGTAGTTGTCCGAGTCCTTGCGTGGGTTGCCGCCGGGCAGCACGAAAGGGTTTTCGATACGGGCATCGATCCAGCTGCGGCTGGCGCCCACGTTCAGGCCCACGCGCTCGCCCAGGCGCAGGTTGTGCTGGCTGAACAGGGTCTTGGTGGTCCAGGTGCTGTCGGCGGTGTACGGCGCCACCGACTCGGCATACAGGCCATGCCCGGCCGGATACATGGCCGGCAGGTTGAGCCAGCCGTAGTAGCTGGAGAACTGCGGCACGCCGGGTTGGCCGATCCACGCAGCGTTGCCGCCTGCGGGGTTGCGGCCGGTGAGCCCGAGCAGGTCACCGGGGTTTTTCAAGGTGGGATCGAGGGTCAGGTCATAGGCGTTGATGGTGCTGCCAAAGCTGTTGTTGGCGGCGATCGACTCGTTGCGCTCGCGGCGATAGATCAGTCCGCTGTTGCTGTCATCGACCAGCGTCAGGTCGCCCAGCTGCCACTGACCACGGGCGCGGAACTCGAAGCGGTTGTCGAAGATATCGTCCTTGCCTTGCACCTGAAACGCACCCACGGCGTCGGTTGTGTCGGTGGAGTGCTGGTAAAAGGTGCTGTTGGCCAGGGTGATCGACGGGGTCAGGTCGCCCTCGACGCGCAGTTGCGTGGTGAAGCGCCGTGAGCGGTTTTCATCCTGTGCACGCTGGCCGGTTTGTGACGACAACGAGGTCAGGCCATTGCCTGCCAACGACGGGTCGTAGACCCAGCCGCGCAGGCTGCCGGGGTTGGCCTGGGTATTGGGCGAGGCGCCCTGAAAGCTGCCGTCCACCACTGCGTACTGGCCCTGGGCATTGCGCTGGCGTTGCACCCAGCCGAGCACCTGGGCGTCGGCTGCGCCCGAGGACAGCACCGGCGACCACAGGGTGTTGCCGTTCTGGATGATCGGCGTGGCGCGGCCGGCGTAGTACTTGCCGTGGTCGACCAGGTCCTGGGTGGCGCGGTTCCAGCCGTGGGTGATGTTGTAGTCGTAGTAGTCGTCGTAGGCGGCATTCCAGTCCACCCGCACATTGTCGTTGCGCCAGGCCAACGCGCCGTAGAAGGCGTCGAAGTTGTTCTCGACGTTGTCGTAGAAGTCCTCCTGGCGCTGACGGGTGATGCTGACCCGGTAGGCCAGGTTGTCCGTGAGCGGGCCGGTGTTGTCGATGCTGAACTTGGTGGCATCGCGTGATTCGCCATCGGGGATCCAGCTGCCGATCTCGCCGCTGAGCTTGGTGCGGAATCGGTTGAAGTCGGGCTTCTTGCTCAGGTAGTTGACGTAGCCGCCACTGCCGCTGACCGATCCATAGGTCACCGACGACGGCCCGGCGACGATATCGGCGCCTTCGTAGGCGTTGAAGTTGGCGGGGTGGCGAACCCCGTAGGCGCGCTGGCCGTCCTGGAACACCTCGGTGTTCTGCCCGCGCATTTGCGGGGCGATCCCGGCGTTCTGGCCACCGCCTCGGGTGATGCCGGGGGCGTATTTGACCAGGTCGTCGGAACTGCGGATGGGGTCGTTGGCCAGCTGTTCGGCGTTGATCTGGGTGACCGAGCGTGGGGTGTCGAGCACCTTGGCTTCCAGTCCGCCGTAGATCGAGGCGGGCGGGCGGGTGGGCAGGGCGTCGTCGTCGGTCTGCTCGGCCTGCACGGTGACGGTTTGCAGCTGGGTATCTTCGGCGTGGGCCAATGACGAGCTGGTGGCCAGGATGGCCAGCGCCAGGGCGCTGGGCTGGAATTTCGGGTGCAGCAAGGTAACGCGGGGCATTGGCTGGGCCTCGTTCGACAGTAGGAATAGGGGAAAAACGAGGGCGCAGCCGCGCCTGCGGTTGGTGTTGGAGTTAACGCGGTCCCTGTAGGAGCGGCCTTGTGTCGCGATAGGGCCGCAGGGCGGCCCCAGCAATTTATTGGCCGACGCTGATATCCTGGGGCCGCTTTGCGGCCCTATCGCGACACAAGGCCGCTCCTACAAAAACAGACCGCGTAATAGCGCGGTCAGGCTTTCAGCCACAGGCTCTCGAATCGCCAGGTACTGAACAGCGACTGCTCCGCCTGCGCGCCACCCACGCGGGTGCTGACGCTGTCGAGCAAGTCGGCAAAACCCCAGATCAGCATGCCGCCGCGCTCGTACTGGATACGCTGGGCCCGGTGCACCAGCGCCTTGCGCTTTTCCAGGTCCGGTTGGGCCATGGCGGCGAGAAAGGCCTGGCTGAATTCGGGGTCGTTGAAGTGGGTCTTGTTGGCCACGGCAAACGGCGCGTCGGTATGAATCGCGCTGGCCAGGAACGGTGCGCCGATGCTGCCACCGGTGCTCAGGGTCCAGTCATCCCGTTGCGGACCCTGGAAGGTGGCCAGGTCGACCTGGCGCACGTTGATCGTCACGCCGATGCGCCGGGCCTGCTCGGCCAGCACCAGTGCCGAAGCCAGCCCCGGCCCGGCTGTGGTCACCAGCTCCACCTGCAACTGCTCATGGCCGGCTTCACGCAGCAACTGCGCTGCGCGCTGCGGATCATAGGGGCGTGGGCCAATGCTGTGGTCGAAGGTGGGATCGAACGGTGCATACAGGTCATTGGCCACCCGGCCTTGGCCATTCAGCGCACGCCGCACCAGCTCGTCACGGTCGGCCAGCAGGCGGAACGCCTCGCGCACGCGCGGGTCATCGAACGGCGCCTTGGCGGTGTTCATGTCGAACGACAGCCAGTTGCCGCTCACCGACTTCACCAGCCGCAGCCGTGGGTCGGCCTGCAGCACCTGCAGGTGCTCGGTGGACATCACGTTGGCCATGTCGATCTGCCCGGCGCGCAGTGCCGCCAGGCGACCGGTCTGGTCCTTGAAGTCGATGATCTCCAGTTCATCGGCATAGGGTTTGCCGGGTTTGTAGAAGTTGTCGAAGCGGGTGAACAGCGAGCGTTGGCCCGGGGTGAAGCTTTTCAGTTTGTAAGGCCCGGCGCCGACCGGGTTGGTGACCGGATGGTAGTCCACCGGCACGATGCCGCCGAAGTTGACCCAGGTCTCCGGCAGCGGCAGGTAGCTGCGCCCTTCGCGAAAGCCCAGGCGCACGGTACGGTCGTCCAGCCTGACCAGGTTGTCGCGGTCCACCCAGTGCAGCAACGCCGCATAGGGCGAGGCCAACTGCGGGTCGGTGAGGCGGCGGACGGAAAAGATCAGGTCCTCGGCGTCGATGGTCTTGCCATGGTGGAACTCCAGCCCGGGTTTGAGGCGCAGGGTCCAGCTGCTGGCATCGGCGTTGGGCTCGGCGAACTCGGCCAGGGCCAGGCGCGGTTGCATCTGCTCGTCCCATTCCCACAGCTTGCTGTACAGCGCAAAGCCGCGCACGATGCCGCTGCCGATGGGCTTGTGGGCGTCGAGGTTGCCGCTCTGGTTGCCGTCGATGATGCCTAAACGCAGCCGCCCGCCATGGCGCGGCTGGTCGGCCACGGCATGGCTTGGGCTGTCGGCGGGGCCGCAGCCGGCCAGCAAACCGCCGGCCAGCACGCCAGCGTGGCCAAGGAAGCTGCGCCGGCTCAATGGGTAACCGTCCCTGGCCATGGCGTCAGGCTCCGTTGCTGGCGTGCAGTTGCACGGGTTCGGTTGCCGGGCGGGCAAGGGCTGCGCGCTGTGCACGGAAGTGCGGCAGGATGTGCTCGCCGATGCGGTAGGCCTCTTCCAGGTGCGGGTAGCCGGCCAGGAAGAACAGGTCGATGCCGATGCCGTGGTACTCGTGGATTCGCGCTACCACGTTGGCGTAGCTGCCTACCAGCGCGCAGCCCGGCGGGATACCGATGTAGCCGAAGCCGGTCCACACATTGGGGTGGATGAAGAAGTCGTCGAAGGTCTGTTGCTCGTCCTTGTCGTTGTAGCCATGTTCGTAGCTCAGCTTGCGTGCCGTGCGCAGGCCAGCGTGAGCCGCGCGGGCCTTGACCGTGCCTTTGGCCACGCCTTCGTCGAAGAAGCGTTTGGCTTCGGCCAGCGCGGCCGCTTCAGTGTCGCGGGTGATCACGTCGATGGACAGGCCAAAACGGATATCGGTGCGCCCCCACTTCAACGCGCGGGCACGAATGTCGGCGATCAGCGCAGCGATCTCGTCCGGGTGTTCGGCGCGCATCAGGTAGAAGTCGGCGTGCTTGGCAGCAAATTCCCGCGCTGCCACCGACGAGCCGGCCGTGCAGATCAGCGGCAGTTCGGCCTTTTTCAGTGGGCCGCGAAGGCCGCCGCCTTCGGCACGGTAATAGGTGCCTTCGTAGTGGAACTGCTCGTTGTGCCAATAGCCGCGCACCACGTCCATGAATTCGGTGGCGCGAGCGTAACGTTCGTCATGGCCCTCGAAGTCGCCGACCTGACGCTGGATGGCATCCGAGCCGCCGTTGATGATGTTCCACACCAGGCGGTTGCCGGTGGCGCGCTGGTAGGTCGCGGCCTGCTGCACGGCCACCCACGGGGTGTAATGGTAGGGCTGGAACGCGGTGACGAACTTCAGCGTGCGCGTTTCCCGGGCCAGCAGCGAGCACACCGTCCACGGTTCTTCGCCGGTCGGCGCGTTGACCATCAGCGCACCGCCAAAGCCGTTGATTTCCGCCGCGCGGGCGATCTGGCCGAGGTAGTCGATATAGGTGAAGTGATCACCTACGGCAAACCCCGACACCGCGCCGGTGCTAGCCCCGCCCGCATGCCAGTCGCCACGGTTGCGCGGGTCGCCGGGCAGGAACTGGGTTTCGCCGTGCAACGGCAGGCGGGTGAAGAATTCGATGCTCATGGGGTGGCCTCCTTACTGGACGCTTGGGCTGCAATTGGGGGTGACCGGCTGGCCGCTGATGACCTGGCGGGCGAAGGGGATCGAGTCCTTCAGCGAGGCATTCACCGTTTCGCTGTGGCCCAGGCCCTTGTACAAGTGGCCCTGCACCACGGAGCCGGCCTTGCAGGCGTCCTGCATCAGCGCCACCTGGGTGGCGGCGGCGGGGGTCTTGTCTTCGGCACCGGTGCCGATGAAGATCGGTTGGGCCAGTTTCAGGGTCGGGTACGACACCTGCGCCAGCCATGGTTTGAGCTTGTCGCCCTTGTAGTCTTTCTTGGCATTGGCCGGGGTCAGGCCGGTGCCGACCACGTCGCTGACCAGCGATGACAGGCAGCTGGTACGTGCCTGTTCGAACAACGGCAGGGCTTTGTCGGTGTAGAAGTCGCGCGGGTCGATGCTCGGGTCGTACTGCTGGGCCGCGAGCAAGGTGTAGAAGCCGTAGGCCAAGGCCGGATCGACTTTGTCCTGGTCTTGCTCACCGACATTTTTCGCGCCGATGGTATAAATCACGCCAGTGCCGATGCTGCCCTTGACCCCCAGTTTGGGCGCATAGGTGGCCGCGTAAGCGCCAGCGGCAAACGCCCCGGCACCGCCCTGGGACTGGCCGATGATCAGCACCTTGTCGGCCAGCCCCGGTACGCCGGCCACCACGGCCTTGGCTGCATCGAGAATGCCGTAGGCGGCCATGCGGTTGTTCAGCAGTGGGTGGCCACCGGGTACGCCCAGGCCCTGGTAGTCGGTGGCCACGATGGCGTAGCCCTCTTCGAGCCAGCGGTTGAGGTATTGCACGTCGCGGTAGCTGCGCCCGGCCCAGGACGGCGCGCAGATATCGGCCACGCCGACTGTGCCATGGCCCCAGCTGGCGACCGGCCAGCCACCTGCTGGCGCCTTGCCTTTGGGGATGAACAGCGCGCCGGACACCACCACCGGCGTTTTGCCGTCGATGCCGTCCAGCGAGGTGTAGAGGATGCGTTGTGCGCTGGCCGCGTTGGGCAGGCTCAAGGCCTGTTCCAGCGGTTCGCTGCGCAACAGTTTGCCGGGCGTGGCGGGGATGGCCTTGGTCCAGGTGTAGAAGGCTGACACACGGCCATCGCCCTGTTGCGGGTCGGGCTTGGGTGCGTAGGTTTCGGCGGCCATGGCGCCGATGGACAAGGCCAGGGCACTGAGGCCGAAGATAAGGGATGCAGGCAGTTTCATGAGTCAGGGTCTCAAGGTTGTTGGCTAAGTTGAGCGTCTGATGACGGCCAGTAGTGGGTCAGTTGCAGGTCGATCAGGGCCTGGCGGGTGAAGCCCGTGGCCAGGTCGCTGGTAATGTCGTAAGGCGTGCGGATCAGCCGATTGGCCAGGGCGTACTGGCCGAGGGCGTCGTAGTGCGCCTTCAGCTGGGCATCGCTTTTCGGTGCCCAGCGCGCTTTCCACGCCACCGGGTCGTCCTGGTCGTCACGGCGCAATACGCTTTCGCTGACGCCCGCACGCGATGACAGCGCGTAGTAGGCGTCGCGGTTCTGCTCCTGGGAGATCCACCAGGCCGCACGGACCCAGGCTGTAGCCACCAGTTGTGTCAGGTCGGCGTGCTCTTGAACAAAGCGGTCAGTGCCCCACAGGTCCGACACCAGCCGCCAGTCGTTGGCGCCTTGCTTGGTCGACCAGAGGATGCGCGCCACGCCTTTGTCTTCCAGGGCGTAGGCTTCGTTGAGCAGCACGGCGGCGTCCACTTTGCCGGCGGACACCGCAGCGGCACCGACCTGCGGGTTGAGGTTGGCGATCTTGAAATCGCTCAGCTGCAGGCCTTGGCTTTGCAGGAAGTTGCTGAAGGCGAACTCCCAAGGCCGGCCACGGTGCAGGGCCAGGCGTTTGCCCTTGAGGTCCTGGATGCTGCGGACCGTGGAGTCGCTCGGCACCACCAGGTAGATGTTGTTGCCGCTGCCGCCGGGCACTACCAGTTTGCCCGGCACCTGGCCGGCCCCGGCGATCACCGAGGGCAGGTCGCCGCGTACGGCGAAGTCCAGGCTGTCGTTGCTGAAGCCTTCGTTGATCTGCGGCCCGGCGCCGGCATGGGGCAGGGCGGTCCATTGCAGTTTCACGCCGCGAGCGGCCAGTTGCTGTTCCAGCCAGCCCTCTTCGATGACTCGGCCGGGAATGCCACCAAACACAGGTGCGCCGCCCTGGGTGAAGGCGACGATGGCGATGCGTACCGCCGCCGGTTGCTCGGCTGCCAAGGCAGCCAGGCTGATGAACAGGCCAAGCAGCAGGGTAAGGGCATGACGCCAGGGATTGTTCATGTGCAGCTCCAGGCAAAGGTTCGACAGGCCTGGAGCGAAATGCATGCCAGCCCGTTGAAAATACCTTGGAGGCTTTGAATGACGGGGCTTTGGGGCCGTTGGTGAAAAGCGGTGGGAGGCTAGCCCTGCTGATCGGCGGGCAGGGGAGTGCTGCCGGGTTGCTGCTGCAGCAGCAGTCGACTGCTGGAAAATCAAATATTCCTGATTCGAATATCTAAAGATTAATTAATAATTTTTTGATCTAATTTGTTTCATGCACTATGGGCCTGCGCGCTAACTGCCAGGAATGCCCCCATGTCGCTGATCACCCACCCCAATGCCCGCGAGCTGACCAAGTCGGTACGTGCCACCGTGCTCGTGTTCAAGGACCCGCGCTCTCAAGAGCTGCTCAGCCGCATCGAGCGCCTGGCGCCCAGCGAGGCCAATACCCTGATCATCGGCGAAACCGGCACCGGCAAGGAGCTGGTCGCCCGCCACATCCATCACCTCAGCCGCCGTGGGCGTGAGCCGTTCGTAGCGGTGAACTGCGGCGCCTTTGCCGAAACCCTGGTGGAGAGCGAGCTGTTCGGCCACGAGAAAGGCGCGTTTACCGGTGCCACCAGCAACAAGGCCGGCTGGTTCGAGGCGGCCAATGGCGGCACGCTGTTCCTCGACGAAATCGGCGACCTGCCGTTGAACATGCAGGTGAAGTTGCTGCGGGTGCTGCAGGAGCGTGAAGTGGTGCGGTTGGGCTCACGTACGCCGATACCCATCAACGTGCGGCTGGTGGCGGCGACCAACGTCAACCTGGCCGATGCGGTGGTAGCGGGGCATTTTCGGGAAGACTTGTTCTACCGACTGCACGTGGCGACGATCCGCCTGCCGCCGCTGCGCGAGCGGCCGGGGGACATCCTGCCTTTGGCGGAGTTTTTCATCGAGGAGCATTGCCGACGCCTGGGTTACGAGCGTGCCTCGCTAAGCCCGGATGCCGAGCGTAAATTGCTGGCGCATAGCTGGCCGGGCAACATCCGCGAGCTGGAGAACGCCATTCACCACGCGTTGCTGGTGTGCCGGTATCAGGTGGTGGCACCGGCGGACTTGCACCTGGTCGACATGAGGCCACAGGTAGCGGTGGCCGTTGCGCATGCTCATTTGCCTGCTGTCGGCGTGGCCCCGCCCGACTTGGAGAGCGCGTTGCTGGCCTTGTTCGAGCAGAATGTGCCAAACCTGTATGAGCATATCGAGGAGACGGTGTTCCGGGCGGCTTACCGCTATTGCCACGGTAACCAGTTGCAGACGGGGCGGTTGCTGAACATCAGCCGCAATATCGTGCGGGCGCGGCTGGAGAAGATAGGCGAATTGTCGAAGGCGTGAGTTGCCTGTATTGGGGCTGCTCTGCAGCCCATCGCCGGCAAGCCAGGCTCCCACAGGTACTGCACAGGCCTTGAGGCTCATGCGGTCGGTGTGGGAGCTGGCTTGCCGGCGATGGGCCGCACAGCGGCCCCCAAGTGGGCCCGGTTACTTGATAAACCGCACCTGGCTGTTGATCTTCTCGATCACCGCCCCCTTGCGTTCGTTGAAGCGGGCCTTGTTCTGCTCGAACAGGTTGTTGCCCTTGGTATCGATCGAGATGATCAGCGGCCCGAACTCACGCACGCGGTTCACCCACAACGTTTCCGGCATGCCCAGGTCCTGCCATTCTGCCCGCTCGATCTCTTCCACCTGCGTGGCCGCCAGCACCGCGCAGCCCCCCGGGAACACCGCATGCACCGCCTTGTTCTCCAGGCAGCCGGTGGTGGTCTCGGGGCCCATGCCACCCTTGCCGACAATCAGTTTGACGCCGGTCTGCTCGATGAACTGTTTCTCGAATTTTTCCATGCGCATGCTGGTGGTCGGCCCGATGGAAACCATCTCGAAGCTGCCGTCGTCTTTCTTCCTGACAATGGGGCCGGCGTGGAAGATCGCGCCGCCACGCAGGTCTACCGGAAGTTCGCGACCCAACTCGATGAGGCGCCGGTGTGCCACGTCGCGGCAGGTCACCAGTTGGCCGGTGAGGTAGACGACATCGCCCACGTTGAGGTTGGCCAGGTCTTCGTCGCTGATCGGGGTGCTGAGGATCTTTTTCACAGTACTACCCCTTCATGGGAGAGAATGTCGTAGGTCAGGTCGGCGTTGATGCGGATCTTGCCGCGGCGGTGGGCCCAGCAACCGGTGGACACCGCCACGCCAATGGTGGAGGGGTGACGGGCCGAAGACTCGATGTTCACCCCCATCACGCTGCTGTTGCCGGTCAGGCCCTGCGGGCCGATTCCGATTTCGTTCAGGCCTTCTTCCAGCAGCTTTTCCATCATGGCCGCGCTTTCGTTGGGGTGGCTGGAGTCCACTTCACGCAGAATCGCCTTCTTCGACAAACGCGCCGCTGTTTCCACCGAGGTCGAAACCCCAACCCCCACCAGCAAAGGCGGGCAGGCGTTGACCCCGCGCGAGGTGATCACATCGAAGACGAATTCGGTCACCCCTTCATAGCCTTGCCCCGGCATCAGCACCTTGGCCGAACCTGGCAAGGTGCAGCCGCCACCGGCCATGTACACATCGACAATGCAGTGATCGGCATCGGGAATGATCTCCCAGTCCAGCCACGGGATTTTCGAACCGGTGTTGGTGCCGGTATTTTTTTCGATGAAGGTTTCCACCGCGTTGTGGCGCAACGGCCCCTGAATGGTGGCTTCCTTGGTAGCGTTTTCGAGGATGCCTTCCATCTCACCCAGCAGCGGGAAGCGTGCGCCGGCCGAGACGAAGTACTGGATCACCCCGGTGTCCTGGCAGCTGGGGCGGTTGAGCTTGTCGGCGTACTCCTGGTTGTCGGCCATCGAGTCGTACACGGCGATGGCCAGCGGGTTGGTTTCGGCTGCACGCAACTTGGCGGTTTTTTCCTTCACGTCACGGGGCAGGCGTTTGCCGATATAGGCGGTGAATTTGGCCATCACGTCGGTAAGCGATGACACGGCGGTTTCTTTGTCCATGATTATTTCCTCACTGCATCACAAGGCGGGTTCGTTCTTGCTGTTATCGAAAGGTCAGGGTGTGGGGGTGCCGGCTTCCATGCGTGCAAGGGCAGGGTGCGGCGTAGCGGTTTGCGGTTCTGCCGGCAGTTGGCCGTCCAGGACCTGCGCCATGCGTTGCTTGTCCAGCGCACCCACCCAGTGGGCGATGGCCACGGTGCCGACGGCGTTGCCGATGGTGTTGGTGATGGCGCGGGCCTCGGACATGAAACGGTCCACGCCCAACAGCAGCACCATGCCGGCCACCGGGATGTTGTCCATGGTCGCCAGGGTGGCGGCCAGGGTGATGAAGCCCGAACCGGTCACACCTGCGGAGCCTTTGGAGGTGAGCAGCAGCACGCCGAGCACGATCAGTTGGTCCATCAGGGTCAACGGCGTGTTGGTGGCCTGGGCGATGAAGATGGCGGCCATGGTGTAGTAGATGCACTGGCCGTCCGGGTTGAAGGTAAGGCCCGAGGGAATCACCAGGCCGACCACCGGCTTGGACACGCCCACTTTTTCCAGCTTGTTCATCAGTTGCGGCACTACCGACTCGGACGAACTGGTGCCCAGTACCGTGAACAGTTCTTCCTTCAGGTACTTGAGGAACTTCCACAGGTTGAAGCCCGACAACCGGGCAATGGCGCCCAGCACGATCACCACGAACAGGAAGCAGGTCAGGTACATGGTCGCCATCAGCTTGCCCAGCGACACGATCGAGCCCAGGCCATATTTGCCCACGGTGAAGGCCATGGCGCCGCAGGCGGCCAGCGGGGCCACGCGCATGATCATGCCGACGATGAAGAACATGCCGTGGGAAAAGGCTTCCAGCACATCCACCATCGGTTTGCCGCGCGGGCCGAGGTGGGACAGGGCGATGCCGAACAGGGTGCTGAACAGCAGGATCGGCAGGATCTCGTTCTTGGCGAAGGCGTCGGTCACGCTGCCGGGTATCACATGCAACATGAAGTCGATGAAGCCGCCACTGTTGCCGGCCGCAGCAGCGGTGTAGGTGGAGATGCTCTTGGCGTCGAGTGTGGCAGGGTCGACGTTCATGCCCTGGCCGGGCTGCACGATGTTGACCACCACCAGCCCAAGCACCAGGGCGAAGGTGGACAGCACTTCGAAGTAGATCAGCGCACGTACACCGACGCGGCCGAGTTCCTTCATGTTCTCCATCTTGGCGATGCCCAGCACCACCGTGGCGAAGATGATCGGGGCGAAGACCATCTTGATCAGCTTGATGAAGGCGTCACCGACGGGCTTCAAGTCTGCGCCAACCTGTGGCCAGAACACCCCGATCAGCACCCCGAGGGTTACGCCGATCAATACCTGTACGTAAAGCTTGCCGAACAATCGCTTGGCCATTGCCGTCTCCGAATTATTGTTGTGAGTCGGATTTATCGGGCGGCCGGGCTGCTTGTGGGGTGCAGGTCACACCTGGCCTTGGCGGCCGAAGAGCCCAGCGTTTTTGTGGTTAATCACGCAGGGCAAAAGGTAATGGTTTTTCAAAAATGCTGTAATACAATGAAATTCAACTCATTGTTTCCCTCAGGTTAATTATGAATCCGGTATCGGAGCTGGCGTTTTTCACCCAACTGATCCGGGTGGGCAGCCTGGCGGGCACCGCACGCGAACTGAACCTGACTCCGCCTGCCGTTTCCAAACGCCTGGCGCAGCTGGAACAGCGCCTGGGTGTGCGCTTGCTCAACCGCACCACGCGTAGCATCAGCCTTACGGCCGAAGGCGAGACCTACCTGGTGAATGCCCGGCGAATACTGGGTGAAATCGAGGAAATGGAGCGGCAGGTGTCCAGCAGCCGTGCCGAGCCGAAGGGCCTGTTGCGGGTCAATGCGCCGTTGGGGTTCGGGCGTACCCATGTAGGGCCGGCAGTTTCATCGTTTGCCAAACGCTTCCCGGAGGTGGAGGTGCAACTGCACCTGACCGACCGTCCTATCGCGTTGCCGAACGATGCCATCGATGTGGCCATCCGCTTTGGTGAACTGCCCGACTCGCGCCTGATCGCCCGCAAGATTGCCGCCAACCGCCGTCGGTTGTGTGCAGCGCCTGGCTATCTGGAGGCTCACGGCACCCCGCAAGCCCCCAAGGACCTGGCCAGCCACAACTGCATCGTGTTGCGCCAGAACGATGCCGCGTTCGGCATCTGGCGGCTCAGCCGCGGCAAGCTGAGCGAGTCGGTGAAGGTGCATGGCAGCCTCAGCACCAACGACGGCGAAGTGGCCCTGAACTGGGCGCTGGACGGGCAAGGCATCTTGCTGCGGGCCGAGTGGAACCTGGCCGATCACCTGCGCAGCGGGCGCCTGGTGGAGGTGCTGGGCGATTACCAAACGCCGCCTGCAGACATCTATGCGGTGTATCTGGAGCGCTTGAACCTGTCGGCGAAGGTGTCGTGTTTTGTCGAGCACTTACGGCAGTTCTTCCGACAGGGCGACAGCCAGGCGACGTGGCAATAGCGTCGACTACCAGCGATAAGTCAGGTCGGCGGTCACGGTACGCCCCGTTCCCAGCAGGCAGGCCACCGTGGCGAAGCAGCCGGCCACGTAGTATTTGTCGGTCAGGTTCTTCACGTTGAGTTGCGCCGACAACCCTTGCAGGCTGTTGTTGGCCTTGCCGAAGTCATAAGACAGCATGGCATCGACCAAGGTGTAGCCCGGCACTTCAAAGGTGTTCTGTGCATCGCCATACGTAGCGCCGGTGTAGCGCACACCCAGGCCGCCGCCCAGCCCGGCCAGTGGCCCGCCTTGCAGGGTGTAGTCGACCCACAGCGAGGCCAGGTGGCGCGGCACACGGACCGGCGCATTGCCCTTGTTGCTGACACCCAGCGCGTTCGGGTTGTCCTTGGTTACCTCGACATCGTTGTAGGTGTACGCCGTGATCAGGTTAAGCCCCGGCAGCGGTTTGGCCACGCCTTCCACCTCGACCCCGCGTGAGGTCACTTCACCCTGCTGTACGCTGAAACCCGGGTGATCGACATCGGAGGTGGCCACGTTCTGCCGGCGCAGGTCGAAGGCCGCTACCGTGATGTAGTTTTCGCTGCCGGGTGGCTGGTACTTGATGCCCACTTCATATTGCTTGGCGGTTTCCGGCTCGAAAGGAGAGCCGTCGAAGCTGTTGCCGGCGGCCAGCTTGAACGACTCGCTGTAGCTCACATAGGGGAACAGGCCCATGTCGAAGCTGTAGCCGAACGAGGCGCGAGCGGTGGTGGCCTCGTCGGTGATCACCTGGTGGCTGCCGAGGATGCGGTTGGTGCTGTCCTGGCGTGCCCAGTCGTGGCGTACGCCAAGGGTGGCGACCCAGTTGTCGAGGTGCAGTTGGTCTTGCAGGTACAACCCGACCTGGCGGTCGTCGCGGGCGGTGGACAGCAGCGAGGTGTAGCGCGAAGTGTCGATGGTTACGCCGCGCACCGGGTTGTAGATGTTGATCGACGGCGCGTCGCCGTGCTGCACGTCCTGGTTGCGGTGGCCGCGCAGGTAGTCGGCCCCCAGCAGTACGTCATGGCGCACAGGGCCGGTGCTGAAGTTGGCCAGCAGCTGGTTGTCCAGGGTGTAGTTGTCGCTTTCGTAGTCACGCAGTTCGTAGTAACGGGCCAGGGTGTTGCCATTGATCACGCCACTGTTACGGAACAACTGGTCCTGGTAACCGTGCATGTGGCTGTAACGGAAGTTCTGCCGGAAGCTGAAGGTGTCGTTGAAGCGGTGGCTCAGCTCGTAGCCCAGGTTGTTCATTTCTGATTGCTCGCGGTCGAAGCCCGGCTCGTTCAGCGAGCGGTGGCGGGGTACCCGGCCGTTGGGGTTGGAACCGTCGAACAATGAGTAGGCCATGTTCGAGGTGAACAGGTTGGTGTTTTTCTGGTACGACGCCAGCAGGGTCAGGCTGGTGTCTTCGTTGGGCGCCCAGGTCAGGCTGGGCGCAACGTACTGGCGGTCGTCCTTGATGCCGTCGATTTCGTTGTCGGCATCGCGGCCGAGCATCACCAGGCGGTAGGCCAGTGTGCCCTGGCTGTCGAGCAGGTCGCCGACATCCAGGCTCAGTTGCTGGCGGTCGTGGTTGCCCAGGGACAGTCCCACTTCACGGTGGGCGGCGAACAGCGGTTTTTTCGAGACCAGGTTGACCATGCCGCCGGGCTCACCCTGGCCGTAAATCACCGAGGCAGGCCCTTTGAGTACCTCGATGCGCTCCAGGCCAAACGGCTCTGGGGCGTAGTAGCCGGTGTTGTTGTTGCGCAGGCCGTCGGTGTAGGCATCGCTGTTGATCTGCTGGAAGCCGCGCACCATCAAGGTGTTGTCGGTGGGGTTGTTGCCGGACACGTTGGTGTGCACGCCAGCGGTGTAGCTCAGGGCTTCGGTAATGGTCTGCGCACCCTGGGCCTTGATCCGGTCACGCGTTACCACCGACACGGACGCCGGGGTTTCCAGCAACGCGCTGTCGGTCTTGCTGGCGCTGCTGGCGCGGGTGGCCAGGTAACCGTCCACGGCACCGTAGGCACTGTCGCGGCGGGCATCTACGCTGGTCGGCGCCAGTTGCAGGCCTGCGTCTTGTGCCGCAGGTTGCAGGCGGTACTGGCGTTCGCCTGTGGGTACGGCGACCAGGCCACTGCCTTGCAGCATGCGCTCAAGCGCCTGCTCAGGGGTGTAGTCACCTTGCAGCGGGTGGCTGGCCTTGCCTTGGCTGAGCGCGCCGTCGCCGACGATGTAGATACCGGCCGCACTGGCCAGGCGGTTGAGCTGCTGGGTCAGCGGGCCAGAGGGCAGGTCGCAGCGGCGTGTGGTTTCTTCGGCCATCACGGTGGTGGCAGCGAGCAACGGCAGGGCCAGCAGCAGTGGGCGCAAGGTGAACGGGAGCAGGGGCATGGGTGTTCCTTGTGGGGGCAGATGAAGCTGGGTGTTCATCTGCTAATCCGAACGAGCGCGGCAAAACCGGAACACCCCCGTGCAAAAAAGTGCGCGTTCAGCGCGGCTCGATGCTGTACCACCAAGGCAAGGTCTTACGCACCCTGATCGGCAATGCGCTTTCCAGCATGGCCAAGGTGCGTTCCGGGTCATCGGCCGGGAAGCTGCCCATCACCCGCAGCGCCCGCACGTGCGGGTCGACACCCAAATGCCCGGGCAGGTAGGCACGCAGCTGTTCGACAAATTCGCCAAGGCTGATGTCGCTGGCCAACAGCCGACCCTCGCGCCAGGCCTGGCGTGATTCGTCTACCGCCCGCGGCGCTTGCGCACCGTGACGGTCGAAGTCCGACTGCCAGCCGGCAGCCACTACCAGGCTGTCGGTGCCCTCTGCGGGGTGCAGGCGCACCGCACCGTCGAACACGCTCAGGCGTGCGGACTGGTCGCGCTGCCACACGCTGAAACGGGTGCCCAGTGCTTGCAGGCGGCCTTGGTGAGTGTCGATCACGAAGGGACGGCTGTCGTGGGCGGTTTCTACCAGCACTTCGCCGGCCAGCAGTTCCACGCGGCGCAGGTTGGCGCGGTAGTCGATGTTCAAGGCGGTCGAGCCGTTCAGCCACACCAGGCCGCCGTCCGGCAGGCGCAGGCTTCGTATTTCACCCGTGGCGGTGCGCTGGTCGGCGTTGAGCACCAGCAGCTGTTGCCGGGCGGCAGGTACACGCCAGCCAGCCAAGGCCAGCAGGCCGCCGCCGCACAGCAAACCGAGCAGGCCAACGGCTCGTCGGCGGTCGAGGTCGGTACGGCGCACTCTGCCCAATGCCTGTAGCGAGGCATCGGCTTGCAGCTTCAGCGGGGTAAAGCGCTGGCTGATGCGTTCCACATGGGCCCACGCCACCTGGTTTGCGCTTGCGGCGCCCAGCCATTGTTGCCAGCGCCGTTGCAATTGCGCGTCTTGCGGGGCGGCGAGCAACTGCGCATACCAGTTCGCGGCGGCCTGCAAGGTGGCGTGGTCCGGGCGCTCGCTGGCTATCATGGCAGGTCCAGTTCCAGCAACAGGCACTGGTACATCGCCTGGGCCATGTACTTGGTCACGCTGCGCTCGGACACCTTCAGTTGCCGGGCGATTTCCCGGTAGCCCAGCCCCTGGACCTGAGCCAGCAAAAAGGCCTGGCAGACCTTCTCCGGCAAGCGCGCAAGCATCCCCTGCACCTGCTCCAGTGCTTCGAACACCAGCGCGCGCTCTTCTTCGCTCGGCGCCAGTGGTTCAGGCAGGGCCGCCAGGGCTTCAAGCCAGGCCTGCTGCAAGTGCTGGCGGCGCCAGAAGTCGATGCACAGGTGACGGGTGACGGTGCTCAGGTAGGCCCGCGCATGTTGTTCGGTCTGAAACTGCTGCGGCTTGCTCAGCAGTCGCACGAACACGTCATGGGCCAGGTCGGCGGCATCGCTGGCGTTGCCCAGGCGCTTGTGCAGCCAACCGCGAATCCAGCCGTGGTGGGCGGTGTAGTAGGTGTGGACTTGCTGGCTGTAGGCGGGGTCGAGGCGCGACATCGGGGCATCCTTTCGCTGTGCGACAAGGTCTCATATGAGAATTTTTCGCAATAGTAGGCCAGGGTTGATGAGCACGGCAATACGTGAGGAGTACGAGGTATACAAGGCCAAATGAATCGAATACGATGCACTTTCAAGGTTTTTCTCTTTTTGCACTGTATTCGATGCACTAAAGTATGAATGAACTAGGCAATCTGATAAAAAAACTGCGTAAGGAGGCTGGCCTTTCACAGGCACAACTTGCGCAGCGGCATGGTATGAGCCGGGCGACCATCTCGGGCATCGAGAACAACACGATTCCCGAAGTCGGGATCCGCAAGGTCGCCGCAATCCTTGAGGGCCTGGGTTACGAGTTGACGGCGACGCCCAAGCGTCGGCGCAAGACCCTTGACGAGTTGAAGGCCGGGGGTATCCATGACCAGCCAGCGTGATCGTTTGTACATTGGCGCCAGCGGTGAGGCTGTCGGAACACAGCTACCTCGGGTTTGAAGACATGTGCGGGCATCCAGAACGGCGATGCTCACTTGAAGAACTTCGGCCTGCTGTACGAGAACTGTGCGGAAGATGCCGACATCCGGCTTGCACCCGCTTACGATTTGGTGACCACGACGGTGTACAACAGCCACGACATCATGGGGCTGTTGCTGGGTGGGTCGAAGGCCTGGCCGAAACGCAAGATGCTGGTGCAGTTCGGACGAACCGCCTGCAACCTTACACAAGCGCGCTGCGATGAGTTGCTCAACAGAGTCGAAGTCGGCATCAACCGTGCGATGGCGGAGTTATCAGATTATCGCAACAGCCATCCGGCATTTGAGTGCATAGGGGAGAAGATGGCCGCTGCGTGGGCCCAGGGCATGAACAGAAGTATTGTGGCCTAGGGTTTCCGATCTGGCCACGCGTTATACTCCCCGCCATTTTGCCAATGGCCGGAGTACGCTATGCGCCAGGTTTTGCTCATCGTCGATGTCCAGTCCACCTTCAGTCCGCCCGAGTGGCTGGTCGATGGTTTGCGGCGGTTGTCAGCGAATATCCCCACCATTGCCTCGGTCGAGTTGCATGACGAACAGGTCACACCGTTCGAGCGGCAACTCGGCTGGCACCCGGCGGCTGAGGACGAGAGCCTGGTCGAAGCCGACCAGGTCTTTATCAAGCATGGCTACGGGCAGAGCGCGGAAGCTATCGAGTACATTCGGCAGCTGGGTGTAGAGCGGGTGCTGGTGTGCGGGCTGCAGACCGAAACCTGCGTGCTGGCCGCTGGCTTTGCCCTGTTCGATGCGGGGCTGACGCCTACCCTGGTGACGGACATGACCGTAGGCTCTTCGCTGGACCGTTCGGGCAAGCTGGGCATCGAACTGTGGCAGCATCACTTCCGTCAAGTCACTACCTCGGTAGAGGTACTGGCCGAACTGGCCGGACAGGCCTGACGCATGTAGTCACTTTGCCATCAGAGGGCGCCAATGAGTATCATTGTCGATTGTTGTCCGCTGATCGAGAAGGATCTCCATGCTGAAAAAGCCTTACCTGGCAGCTGTCCTGCTGCCTGTTGCAATGCTCTGGGGCAACCTTGCCCACGCCTTTACCGATGGTACTGACCGTTCTGTCACCCTGGAAAAGACCGCGCAGACCTTCGTGGTGCAGAAGGATGGCAGCTACCGTGTGGATGTAGACAGCGTCATGCTGATCAACGAAGAGCGCGCCATCAAGGCCAATGCCGAACAGCCGTTAAGCTACAACCGTTCGTTAGAAACGCTGGAGGTGCTGGAGGCGTACACGCAAAAGCCCGACGGCCGTAAAGTGCAGGTGGATGCCGCGCACATCAAGGAGCAGCAGGAGCGCGCCTCTGCGCAGGCGCCGATGTTCCAGGACTCGGTCAACAAGGTGGTCATCTTCCCCGAGGTGGCGGTGGGCGACCGGCTGGTGCTGCGTTATCAACGTAACCGCACGACACCGCTGTTCCCAGGGCACTTCGAAGACATTACCGCGCCGCAGTTTCACCCGGTCGGGCAGTTTTCGCTGACCTATGACTTGCCGCAGGACATGCCGCTGCAGGCCGATGCCCGCGGCTTCAAGGCATCGTCACCTGCCACCGGGCAAGGGCGCACAGTGCATCGCTGGGACTACGTGCCGGCGGCGCGGGCGCGGATCGAGACCGGGGCGGTGTCGTACCTGGACTACGGCCACTACCTGGCGGTTTCGACCTTCTCCGGCTTCAAGGATTTCGCCCAGGCTTATCAGGCCAGGGCTACGGTCGAGGTCACGCCACAGATCAGCGAACTGGCGAAGCGCCTGACAGCGGGTTTGCCCACTGCGCGGGAAAAGGCGCTTGTCCTCAGTGACTGGGTGCGCGAGAACATCCGCTACGTGGCGGTGTATGTCGGTGCTGGCGGGGTAGTGCCGCATGCCGCGCAAACCGTGCTGGACAACCGCTACGGTGACTGCAAGGACCATGTCGCGCTGCTGGAAGCGCTGTTGAGCGCGGCGGGTATCAAGAGCACACCCGCGCTGGTGAACCAGGGCAATGCCTATGTGTTCCCCAAAGTGCCGACCTTGGGTGTACTGAACCATGTGATCACCTATGTGCCGAGCCTGGACCTTTACCTGGACTCGACCGACCCGTCGATAGCAGCGGGTTACCTGCCGCTGACCGTGCTGAACAAGCGCGTGCTGCTGACGGCCACCGGCGAGTTTGGCAAAACCCCGGCCATGCAACTGAACCAGGTTTCCAGTGACTTGTTGTTCAAGGTCAAGGCCGATGGCGCCGCCGATTTCACCCACGTGTCGACGGTGAAGGGCTGGGCCAGCGAGATGAGCCGCTTTGGCGTGAAACTGATGAAGCCGGCAGACCGCGACATGCTGGTGGAAAGAGTACTGGCTGCTTATGGCCAGCGTGGCAGCGGTTCGTTCAAGGTCGCACCGCCTGCTGCCAACGGCGACTTTGTCAGCACCGTGGACGGGCACACGGAAAACCTGGTCAACCTGCCAGGGCCGGTGGGCGTGGTGACCCTGACCAGCCTGGCGGGCGGTATTTCGCAGAGCGTGTACAGCTTCACGCTGGAGAAGGAACGCAGCCAACGCTTCGTGTGCATTTCCAACGATGTGGTGGAAACTTCGCGCTTCGAGTTCCCGGCCCAGGTCAATGTGCTGGCGATTCCCAAACCTGTGAAGTTGCAGGATGGCAACGTCGACTACAGCGCACGCTACACCCAGGAGGGCAATGCGGTGGTGGTGGAGCGGCGTTTCAGGTTCAGCCGGCCGGACGTGGTGTGTACGCCTGAGGATTTCACGGCCATGAAACCGGCGCTGGAGGCGATGGTCCGCGACCTGCAGAGCCAGATCATCGTGCAGGCGGGGTAGGCCGTTTGAGCAAGCAGGGCCGCAAAGCGGCCCCAAAGTTGCCCAGCCTCAAGCGGAGGTGGCGCGCTCGGCTGCATCTGCTCCGCGCGCCGGTTTCTGCTTGTTCCGGCGGGTGAATAGAAGGCGCAACAGGGTATTCCAGCAGTAGGCCACCAGCACCCCGCCGGCCAGTGCCAGGGTTACCTCGAACAGCGGGTGATTGAAAATACGGTCTGCCAGCGACTGGAACTGGAAATGCGTCAGGTAGATATACAAGGTTGACGAGGCAATCACCGCACCTGCCCGCGCCACCAGGGCAGGTACTGGTACCGAGCGCACCCAGATCAGGGCCAGCATCGCCGGCAGGGCAATGTCGATATAGCGCGAGAACGCCTGCCAGCCCACGCCAGCAATCGCCATCAGGTCCAGCTCGCCGACCACCAGCACCGCCACCGCGCTGGCCACCCATTTACGCGCGGTAGTGTCGGCATGGTGCACCGCCATGCCCAACACCATGACGGCCAGGAAGTGCTGTGGTACCCGGTTGAACAGCGCACCGGCGTCGAACACGAAGCGGCTGACCAGCACATCCACTGCCACCAGCGCACAGGTCGCAATGATCAGGCAGCGGAACGGGTCGGCGAGGACCACTTGTCGTACTCGCCGGATCGACAACACCAGGCCGATGATCAGGATCATCTGCACCAGCACTTCGATGTACCAGTAATTGAACACACTGACCTCGCTGGCCGGGAACCAGTTGGAAACCAACAGCAGCGATTGCCAGTGCAGCCGGTCGAACACCAACTGGATCAGCGCGGTGTACAGCACCGTTGGCACCACGATGGCTGCCAGCGACCTGAGCAGTGTGCGCGCATCGCCCCGTTCTTCGATGGCCTTGAGCTGGAACCGCGCCAGGCTGATGCCGGAAACCAGGAACAGCACCGACGTTTCGCCCACGATCAGCCAGTGGTCGAACTCGCTCAGGTGGCCGACCACGATCAGGATGATGGCGAGCATGCGCACGAACACCGGCATTTCCATCACCCGCCAAGGGCCCTTGGGCGGTGCGCTCAGCTCGGCCAGCTGGTACACCGGCAGGGTTTCCCAACGTTCAGGGAGGTGACCGATCAGCTCCTCCAGCACGCGTGAGGCCTGCACGAACGACAATGAATCGCCGCCCAGCTCGACGAAACTCAACCTGGCGTCCAGGCGTGGCACCTGGAGAATGCGCGCCCAGGCGGTGCTCAGCTTTTCCGCCAGTGGGGACAGGAGCACGTTGGCCGTGTCGTCAAAGGGTGCAGGCAGGGCGCGTTTGTCGAGCTTGCCGTTTGGGGTGAGCGGCAAGGCATCGAGAAACACGAAAAGCGCCGGCACCATGTAGTCCGGCAGTTGGCCGCTGAGCGCATGGCGCAGTTCATTGGCGGTGGTGGGCGTGCGGCTGACGCAGTAAGCAACCAGTCGGATCGAGGCGCTGTCGTGGTTGGCCACGACCACGCATTGCCCGATGTGCGGGTGGCGGGTGATGGCGTTTTCGATTTCCGCCAGTTCGATGCGATGGCCACGGATTTTCACCTGGCTGTCGCCGCGTCCCAGAAAACGGGCGCTGCCATCGGCCAGGTAGGTGCCCAGGTCACCCGTGCGGTAGCAGCGGTCGCTTGGGTCGCCGGTGAACGGGTTGGCGACGAACTTGGCCTCGGTCAGTGCCGGGTCGCCCCAGTAGCCTTGGGACAGGTAGGGGCTGCGGATCAGGATTTCGCCCGTTTCCCCTTCGCTGACCAACTGGTTGGCCGGGTTGACCACCAGCAACTGTGCATTGGCGATGCCCTTGCCCAACGGGACACGCGCATTGTCGGCGTGCGGGTCGAGCGTATGGAAGGCCATTGCTTGTGGTGTTTCGGTGGTGCCGTAGAAGTTCACGTTGACGGCGTTGGGCGCAATGGCGCGGATCTGTTGGTACAGCGCCGGGCTGAGCGCATCGCCGCCCCAGAACAGGTAGCGTAGCCGGTCGAGCACCTGGCCATTCATGTGTGCGCCGGTTTCGATCAGCTTGCCCAGTGGCGGGGTGAGGTGGATCACGCTCACGTTGTGCTGGTGAATCCAGCTGGCCAGCCGGGACGGGTCGGTCAGGCTTGCCTGAGCAGGGCAGGCGATGGTCGCGCCGATCGACAGAGGCGTGAACACGTCGCGGTACACCGGGTCGTGGCCCAGGCCAGAAAGCAGGGAGAAGGTGTCGGCCTGGTTGAAGCCATGCTGGTGTACATGCCAGTCGATGAAGTGCACCAGCGGCGCGTGGTGGGTGACGATGCCCTTGGGTTCACCGGTGCTGCCCGAGGTGAAGGTGATGTAGGCGGGGTGTTCGGGGTTTACGGCGGGCAGCGCCACAGGCAGGCTGGGGAAGGCTTGCAGTGCGTCAGCGGGGGCTTGCGGCACCGTGACGACAAGCGGGCAGTCGGTATCGACGGTCGCCTCGCCACAACGCAGGACCACGGCCGGCCCCAGTGTGCGGACGATCTGCGCTATGCGCGCAGGAGGGTAGGCGGCGTCGGCCACGGTAAAGGCCAGGCCTGCGCGCAGGCAGCCGAGCATGGCGTAGACCAGGGCGGCGCAACGGCTGGCGACGATGACCACACGATCGGTGCCGCTGGCAGCGTTTTCTACCAGATAGGCGGCAATGCCCTGGCTGATCTGCGCGAGCTGGGCATAGCTGCAGCTGGTGTGCTGGGCGATGATGGCGGTGGCATCCGGGCAGCGACCGGCCTGCTCGAGGAAGGCGTGGTGAATGGGCTGCTCGGTACGGTACTCCAGGCGCAGCGTCGGGTTCGGGCGCAGGTCCGGCATGATGGGTAAGGGCTCCGCATGAACGTTGGGGCTGGCTGGTAGCACAACGCTAGTGCAGGGTGGCCGATGGCGCCAACGCCGAGCGATAGTCGGGGCTGCATGGCAGCCCCAAAATCTCAACCTGTTGCGCCAATGTTCAAGGTTTTTCGGGTGCCTTCTTCAGCCTGTAGGCCAAGGCAGGGCGGGTCATGCCGAGCAGGCGGGCGGCTTCGGAAACGTTCTGCCCACAGCGCTGCATGGCCTCCTGCATCAGCGCCTCCTCGACAGCGTCCAGGCCTGTACCGCTGTCGAGAATCTGCGCCACCCAGCCGGGCGAAGCCTGGTCACCGCCTGCCACCAGCCGGCCATCGCTGCCCAGTCCGATACTGTCGAAAGCCGGAGGGGCATGCGGGAACAGGGCGTCGAGGCCGATGCTCTGATTCTCGTCGGTGATAATCACCCCGCGCTCCATGAGATTTTCCAGTTCGCGGATGTTGCCCGGCCAGTCGTATTGCAGGCACACCTGCATCGCCCGGTCGCTGAGCCCACGGGTTTTCTTGCCGTAGCTGTGGTGCAGGCGGCCGAGGAAGTGCTCGATCAGCAGCGGGATGTCTTCGCGGCGTTCGCGCAGTGCCGGAATGTGCACCGGGAAGACGTTCAGGCGGTAGAACAGGTCGGCCCGGAAGCGCCCATCCTTCACGGCCTGTTCGAGGTTTTCGTGGGTGGCGGCGATCACCCGCACATCCACCGGCCGCGTGCGGCTGTCACCCACGCGCTCCAGCTCGCCTTCCTGCAGCACACGCAACAGGCTGGCTTGGGCGCGCGGGGTGAGCTCGACGATTTCGTCCAGGAACAGCGTGCCGCCGTTGGCCCGTTCGAAGCGGCCCATGCGTGCCTGCTGGGCGCCGGTGTAGGCGCCTTTCTCCACGCCGAACAGCTCGGCTTCGATCAGGTCCGGCGGTATGGTCGCGCAGTTCAGCGCCACGAACGCGGCGCCAGCACGCTCGCTGCGCAGGTGCAGGCTGCGGGCGATCACTTCCTTGCCAACCCCGGTTTCGCCCAGCAACAGCACCGAGGCCTTGCCAGGGGCGACTTTGTCGGTGAGTGCGCAGCAGCGCCGGTACACCGCCGACTGGCCGATGCCGTAGAACTGCCCCGACTCGTACTGCAGACGCTGGCGCAGGTTGGCCACCTGTACCTGCAGCGACTGCAGCTCGTCGATCACCGGGTCGCTCTGGAAGTAGCGCAGGAAGGTGTCGGCATCCTCCCATTGCTCCACCGGCTTGCCGATGATGCGGCATTCGCTGCCACCGCAGCCACGGCAACTGACCTCCTTGTACAGCACCTGGCGGCCGAGGAAGAACGAGCTGTAGCTGATGGCGTAACCGAGCAGCATCCAGCACACCGGTTGCTCGGAATGCAGGGCTTCGGACTGGCAGTTTTCCACCTCGAAGGAGTCCTGCCATTCGATGTCGGCGTAGAAGTGGCCGTTGTCCAGGTCGATTTCCAGCTGCAGCGGGCGCACCTTGACCATGCCCTTGAGCGAATGCAGTTGCGGGCCGATGAAGAACATGTCCACCGGGTTGCCATTGGGCCGCAGTTTGCGCGCCAGCTCGGCGTCCTTCAGCCCCGACTGGTAGCCCAGGCGCAGGAAAAAGCCCTTGGCCCGCTCCACGCCAAGCATTTCGATCAGCTCGCGGCGCATGCTGGCCATGGTTGCGGCCTGCACCAGCAGCATGCGCTGCTCGTCCAGCCAGATCTTGCCTTCGGTGCCTTCAAATCGTACCCGTTCGGTCAGGTCCTTCAGCGCCGGCGCAGGTTCCGGCGCCCTGTACTGGGTAATCATTCGCTTGCGCCCCTTGTTTGTAGTTGTATGGGGAATCGGCGTGCACCCGCTCAGGCAAGGCGGGTTTGCTGGTCACGCCGGGACGACCGCAGTCTGCAGGCAAGGCCCGGGTCGTTCTCTTTTCTAAACCGCCTGAAAGCGGCGCAAAAGTCAATCACCGGTAACGTTTGCCATTTGCTCAAACCGTGCAGGCGCGATTGAGCAAATGATCAAATGGGCAGCCAGCAACGCGTGCATAGCGCTGCCTCAGGCTAACGCTTGAACAAAATAAAACCTTTTAAAAACAATTGGTTGAGTTTCATTTTCGGCGATTTCAAAGCGCCTGGCACAGCCGTTGCTCTAGCCCTTGGCACGTCCAACCGGAGCACCCGTGCATGACTCAAACCACCACCACCTTCGAGCAAATGCCGCGCTACGTCCGCGTACGTAGCGAGCCGGACGCCGCCTTCGTCGAGTTCGACTTTGCCATCGGTTACCCGGACCTGTTCGTCGAACTGGTCCTGCCGCGCACGGCCTTCGCCAGCTTCTGCGCCAGCAACCGGGTGCGCCACATGGACGCTGCGATGGCTGCTGCCGTCGATGCCGACATGCGCAAGTGGCGCTATGGCGAAAGCCGCGACGCGGACGAGTAGCGCGCCGCCTGCTGGCGCATTGCATTCCCACAACAACAAGTACAGGACGCCTTGCATGAGTATCGAGATCAAGACGGCCACGGTCGAGCCGATCCGCCAGACCTTCAGCCACATCCGCCGCCGTTTCGGTGACAAGCCGGCCAGCCGCTACCAGGAAGCCAGCTTCGACATCGAGGCCGCCACCAACTTCCACTACCGCCCGCTGTGGCAGCCCGACAAGCTGCTCAACGACCCCAGCCGTACCGCCGTGCAGATGGCTGACTGGTACGCCGTCAGCGACCCGCGCCAGTACTACTACGGCGCCTACGTGCAAGCCCGGGCGCGCATGCAGGAAAACGCCGAGCACAGCTTTGCCTTCAGCGAAAAGCGTGAGCTGCTGGCCAGCCTGCCGGCCGAAACCCGTGCTTTGGTCGCGCGCCTGCTGCTGCCGCTGCGCCATGCCGAGCTGGGCGCCAACATGAACAACAGCGGCATTGCCGCCGACGCGTTCGGCACCAGCGTCACCCAGATGCACATGTTCCACGCCATGGACCGCCTGGCCATTGCCCAGTACCTGTCGCGCATCGGCCTGCTGCTGGAGGACGACGGCCTGGCGTTGTTGGCCGAGGCCAAGCAGCGCTGGCTGGACGAGCCGGCCTGGCAAGGGCTGCGCCGCTACGTAGAGGACAGCCTGGTGGTGCGTGACTGGTTCGAGCTGAGCCTGGCGCAGAACCTGGTCAGCGACGGCCTGCTGTACCCGCTGTTGTTCGAACACTTCGATGCGCAGCTGGTGGCCATCGGGGCAGGGCAGCTGGGGATGCTCACCGAGTTCATGCGCCTGTGGTTTGCCGAAAGCCAGCGCTGGGTCGATGCGCTGGTCAAGACGGCCGCAGCCGAAAGCCCATACAACCGTGAGTTGATCGAAGGCTGGGTGTGTGAATGGCGCAGCCGTGCCGTGCAAGCGCTGCTGCCGCTGGCCGAGGCCGGCCCAGGCCGTGACGCGCTGGATGCTTGTGACAGCGCCTTTGGCGCACGCCTGAAAAAACTTGGCCTCAGTGGAGACGCCGCATGACTTCCCTCGTGTACATCGCCTTCCAGGACAACGACAGCGCCCGCTACATCGTCGAGGCCATTACCCAGGACAACCCGCATGCCCAGGTGCAGCACCAGCCGGCGATGATCCGCGTGCAGGCCGAAGGGCGCCTGGAAATCCACCGCGCCACCGTGGAGGAAAAGATCGGCCGCGAATGGGACGTGCAGGAAATGCTGATCGACGTGATCACCCTCGGCGGCAACGTCGAGGAAGACGAAGACTGCTTCGCCCTGCACTGGAACTGATCCGCACAACGACAAGAACAAGGGAGACCACCATGGCCGCCAAGCGCCTCAACCAGAAAGACAAGTATCGCTGCCTGACCCGCGACCTGGGCTGGGAGCCCAGCTACCAGAGCAAAGACGCCATCTACCCCTACGAGCGGTTCGAGGGCATCAAGATCACCGACTGGGACAAGTGGGAAGACCCGTTCCGCCTGACCATGGACGCCTACTGGAAGTACCAGGCCGAAAAAGAGAAGAAGCTGTACGCCATCTTCGATGCCTTCGCCCAGAACAACGGCCATCAGAACATCTCCGATGCCCGCTACGTGAACGCCCTGAAACTGTTCCTGAGCGGCGTCACCCCGCTGGAGTACCAGGCCTACCAGGGCTTCGCCCGTGTCGGCCGGCACTTTGGTGGCGCCGGCGCACGGGTGGCCTGCCAGATGCAGGCCATCGACGAGTTGCGCCACGTGCAGACCCAGGTGCACGCCATGAGCCACTACAACAAGCACTTCAACGGCCTGCATGACTTCGCCCACATGCACGACCGGGTGTGGTTCCTGTCGGTGCCCAAGTCGTTCTTCGAAGATGCGCGCACAGCCGGCCCGTTCGAGTTCCTCACCGCCATTTCGTTCTCGTTCGAGTACGTGCTGACCAACCTGTTGTTCGTGCCGTTCATGTCGGGTGCCGCGTTCAACGGTGACATGGCCACGGTCACCTTCGGCTTCTCGGCGCAGTCCGACGAAGCCCGGCACATGACCCTGGGCCTGGAGGTGATCAAGTTCCTGCTGGAGCAACACGAGGACAACGTGCCGATCGTGCAGCGCTGGATCGACAAATGGTTCTGGCGCGGTTACCGGCTGCTGACCCTGGTCGGGATGATGATGGACTACATGCTGCCCAACAAGGTGATGTCCTGGGCCGAAGCCTGGGAGGTGTACTTCGAGCAGGCCGGTGGCGCGCTGTTCAAGGACCTGGAACGCTACGGCATTCGCCCGCCGAAGTACGTCGAGCAGACCACCATCGGCAAGGAACACATCAGCCATCAGGCCTGGTCGATCTTCTACCAGTACAGCCAGGCCACCAACTTCCACACCTGGATCCCCACCGACGAGGAGCTGGACTGGCTGTCGGCCAAGTACCCGGACACCTTCGACCGTTACTACCGGCCGCGCTACGAGCATTGGCGCGAGCTGCAGGCGCGCGGTGAGCGCTTTTACAACCCGACGCTGCCGATGCTGTGCCAGATCTGCCAGATCCCGCTGGCCTTCACCGAGCCGGATGCGCCCACGCAACTGAGCCATCGCAGCCTGGTGCATGAGGGCGAGCGCTACCACTTCTGCTCCGATGGCTGCTGCGACATCTTCGCCTTCGAGCCGGACAAGTATGTGCAGGCCTGGCTGCCGGTGCATCAGATCCTGCAGGGCAACTGCGGTGGCGGCGATGTCGAAGCGGTGGTGCGCGACTACTACAACATCGACCCCGGGCAGGACAACTTCGAGTACCAGGGTTCGCCCGAACAGCAGCGCTGGCAGGCCCTGCAAGGCACCGGGCGCAAGGCCGGCTGAGCCATCGAACCACCAGGGCGCCGTTGATGCGCCCTGGCCCTACAAGAACAAGAGGAACAACGCCATGCCCGTGACTGCCATCGGCACCTACACTGCCCAGCCCCTGGACCGCCAGGCCAACTTCCACGGCGCCCAGCTGGTGTACCTGTGCTGGGAAAACCACCTGCTGTTCTGCGCACCGTTCACCCTGCCGGTGGACCCGGCGCTGCCCTTCGCCGCTTTCATCGAGCAAGTGGTCAAACCGGCCATTGCCCTGCACCCGGATGCCGCCCAGGTGGACTTCGCCACGGCACGGTGGCGCCTGGATGAGCAGCCCTTCACGCCCGACCTGGCCCGTGGCCTGGCGGCCAACGGCATCACCCACAAAAGCCTGCTGCACCTGCATACCCCCGGCCTTGAAGGCCTGGGCGGCAGCCACAACTGAGGAATGCCGCCATGAGCTATCAAGTCACCATCGAACCCACTGGCGAACAGATTGAAGTAGAGGAGGGGCAAACCATTCTCGAAGCCGCCTTGCGCCAAGGCGTGTGGCTGCCGTTTGCCTGTGGCCACGGTACCTGCGCCACCTGCAAGTGCCAGGTACTGGAAGGCGAGGTCGACCTCGGTGCCGCTTCGTCCTTCGCCCTGATGGACATGGAACGCGACGAGGGCAAGGTGCTGGCCTGTTGTGCCATCCCGCAGAGCGATCTGGTGATCGAGGCCGACATCGACGTCGACCCGGACTTCGCCGGCCTGCCGGTGCAGGACTACCGCGCCGTAGTCACTCGGCTGGTCGAACTGTCACCGACCATTCGCGGCGTGCACCTGAAACTCGACCGGCCGATGGCCTTCCAGGCCGGGCAGTATGTGAACCTGCAACTGCCAGGCATTGAAGGCAGCCGCGCATTTTCCCTGGCCAACCCGCCCCAGCAGGCGGATGAGGTGGAACTGCATGTGCGCCTGGTGGAAGGCGGCGTGGCCACCGGGCACATTCACCAGCAGCTCAAGGTGGGCGATGCGCTGGCGCTGTCCGGCCCCTACGGGCAGTTTTTCGTGCGCAGCTCCCAACCGGGCGACCTGATTTTCATCGCTGGCGGCTCGGGGCTTTCCAGCCCGCAGTCGATGATTCTCGACTTGCTGGCCCGTGGCGATACCCGCCGCATCACCCTGTTCCAGGGCGCCCGTACCCGTGCCGAGCTGTACAACCGCGAACTGTTCGAAGCGCTGGCTGCCCGCCATGCCAACTTCAGCTATGTGCCAGCCCTCAGCCAGGCTGCAGAAGACGCGCAGTGGCAAGGTGTGCGCGGTTACGTGCACGACGCCGCCAGGCAGCATTTCGATGGCCGCTTCAACGGCCACAAAGCCTACCTGTGCGGCCCGCCACCGATGATCGACGCGGCCATCACCTGCCTGATGCAGGGCCGCCTGTTCGAGCGCGACATCTTCATGGAGCGCTTCTACAGCGCCGCTGATGGGGCCTCTGAAGGCCAGCGTTCGGCCCTGTTCAAACGCATCTGACCCTTTGACGCCTGGCGCCCTGGCAACAGGGGGCTGGCGTGCACCCGACCGATAACAACAAAAAAGGTTGACCCGATGACCCCGACCCTTGCAAACCTGCTGCGCCTTGCCGTGTGCGCCTCGTTGTTCGGCGCTGCCAACCTGTCCCATGCAACCGAAGGCGGCGGCACGTCCTACCCGCTCGGTGCCGAAAACTACATGTCCGGCGCCATGCCACCACCGGGTTTTTATGGCCAGCTGTTCGTCAACCACTACGAAGCCGACAACCTGCGTGGCAACGACGGGCGCAAACTGCCGGTGGACTTTCGTGTACGTGCCAACGCCATCGTGCCGCGGTTGATCTGGGTGAGTGACTACACCGTGCTGGGCGGCAGCCTGGCGTTGCATGCCATCGTGCCGTTGGTAGACCTGAAGGTGTCGCTCAACGGCCAGTCGCAGCATAACAGCGGCCTGGGCGACGTGATCTTCGGCCCGGCGCTGGGCTTTCACCACAGTGACAAGTTCCACAGCATCCTGGCCTTCGACATGATTGCCCCCACCGGGCGTTACGACAAGAACGACCTGGCCAACCCCGGCCGCAATTACTGGGTGTTCGAGCCGGTGTACGCGATGAGCTACATCGACCCGGCCGGGCTCAACCTGGATGCCAAGGTGATGTACGACTTCAACCGGCGCAACCCGGCCACCGATTACCGTTCGGGACAGGAGTTTCATGTGGACTATGCCGTGGGGTGGGGGCTTGGGAATGGCTGGGTGCTGGGGGTAGGGGGGTATTACTACCGGCAGACGACTGACGACCGTCAGGACGGTGAGCGTATCGAAGACAACAAGGGGCGCAGCTTTGCCATCGGCCCGTCGATCAAGTACAGCGGCAAGGATGGCTGGTTCGTGACGGCGAAGTGGTCGAAGGAAACCGAAGTGCGCAACCGCGCCCAGGGTGATGCTTACTGGTTGAAGCTGACCTTGCCCTTCTGAAAGGGGGCTGCTGCGCAGCCCATCGCCGGCAAGCCAGCTCCCACAGGGATCGCGCAGGCAGAAGATTGATCTAAAGCCTGCACAGTCCCTGTGGGAGCTGGCTTGCCGGCGATGAGGCCAGTGCAGGCATTACAAGGCTGCCTGTACTGGCCGATGCATCAGGCCACATCTACCAGCACGATCTCGCTGTCTTCGATGGCGGTCACCCGCAGCACTTCTTCCTGCTCGATCGCCACGCCATCACGTGCCTTGGCCCGCAACCCGTTCACCTCCACCAGCCCCTTGGCCGGCACCAGGTAACCCCGGCGTGCGGCATCGAAGCGGTACTCGGCGGTTTCCCCAGCACGCAAGGTAGCAGCCACCAGCCGCGCATCGGTGCGGATCTGCAGGCTGTCTTCATCGCCCACGCGGCCGCTGGCCAGGGTCACGAAGCCTTCACCACGTTCGCCTTTGGGGAACGGCCGGGAGCCCCACTGCGGTGCTTCACCGGTGCGCTCCGGCACGATCCAGATCTGGAAGATACGGGTATCGACGTCCTCCAGGTTGTACTCGCTGTGCACGATGCCGGTACCGGCGCTCATTACCTGCACGTCACCGGCTTCGGTGCGGCCCTTGTTGCCCAGGCTGTCCTGGTGGCTGATCGCGCCTTCACGCACATAGGTGATGATTTCCATGTCGCGGTGCGGGTGCGGCGGGAAGCCGCTGCCGGCTGCGATCAGGTCGTCGTTCCATACCCGCAGGTTGCCCCAGTGCATGCGCGCCGGGTCGTAGTACTCGGCAAACGAGAAATGGTGGTGGGCGTCGAGCCAGCCATGGTTGGCGTGGCCGAGGCTGTCGAACGGTCTCAGTTGCAGCATGATCGTGCTCCTTGAATCAGTGGAATGACGCCATGATGCGCTAAAGAAACATCGAAAATAAGCGTAAATATCGGCTTAAAACAATCGGTTTAATAGATGTTATTTCTGCCGACCTTTCTTCGCTTCATCGCCTAATCCACTGATCTGCAAGCATTCGCTGGCGATTTTCCGTCGATGCAGCGAACATGCCCGCTGATTTTGTTTTTCAACGGAGTGACCGTGGCCCACGAGCAACCCCAGGCCCCCGCCGACCTTACCCCGCCCGCCCAACTGCCCTGGTTTCGCCGCCTGGTCGCCCGCCTGCTGGGGCGTGGCCTGACCCGTCTGCAGGCTCAGCACCGCGACTCCTGGTTCCTCGGCCACGCCAGCGGCCAGCGCACGGGCCATGCCGAGGGTGAGCGCGAAGGCTTCGAGCGCGGTCGGGTGGAAGGCTACGAGGCCGGTCGCCAGGTGCTGGTTATTCGCGATACCCGCCCCGACACCGTCGCCGTGCCTGGCCAGGACGATAACCTGTTCGATGACTGGCGCCTGCCATTGACGGCCGAGCTGAAAAAACGCTTCAAGGCTGATGTGGCCCAGCGTCTGCCCGCCGAGGCCCAGCCCAGTGCCGCGCAATGGAAGCTGATTTTCAGCGACACGCCGTCCACCTGCGTGGTGGCCGGTGCCGGTGCCGGCAAGTCCACGTCGCTGGTGCTGCGCATTTTGCTGCTGCGCCATTACCTGGGCTACGAGCTGGACGCGATGACCGTGGTCACGTTTACCCGCGAGTCGCGCAAGGACTTCATCAAGCGCCTGTTGCAAGTGTTCGCCCTGTGGCAGATCAACCTGCAACCGGTGCAGGCACGCGAGCTGGTGCGCACCTTCCATTCGCGCATTCTGCCGCTGGTGCGCAGCCTGCCGGGTTTCGGCCAGGTGCGCGCATTCGAGACGCTGGGCAACGAGATGCCCGCCGGGCGTGAGGCCGAAGCCGACAGCAACCCGTTCGACCTGCGCCTTAACGATGCCCAGCGCCAGCAACTGAACCAGTGCTACAGCAGCTTGCTGGGCGAGAGCCCGCGTTTTGCCGAACTGGTCGGCCTGTTGCGCAGCGAAGCGTTGCAACTGAAGCCACTGGACCCGAACAACCCCGATGTGCAGAAGCGCGCACAGGTAACGCAGCTGGCGGCCCAGCGCGACGAAGAGCTGTGCGATGTGATCGAGGACCTGTGGTTCGCCGCTGGCGCCTGGCCGATCAAGGGCATCGAACCCTGCCGCGAAACCGTCGACATCCGTGGCAGTCGCTTTCATGTGCATGGCCGGCTGGAAGGCCAGGGGCCTTGGGTGGTGCTGGGCTTCGACCCCGCAGAAAGTGCCCAGTACCAGCGCCCCGGCGCCAAACTGGCAGTGCGTGCCGAGTGGGCAGTCAAGCGCACCCTGTTGCAGGCCTTCTGCGACCGGCCGCTGATCTGGCTGGACAACTACGCCATGGCCCGGCGCCTGGCGGCCTCGCTGGCGGGTGATGCCGTGGCTGGCCCGGGGTTCGAGTACAAGGTCAAGGGTGAGCTGGCCCCGGCGCCACTGCTGGATGCCTTTGTCGGTGCGGCCAACTTCATCGAGAACCTTGGCCTGGACGTGAATAACGCGGTGGCGGCGATGAGTTTCCCGTCGGGCGACAGCGATGCCTTGTTCTTCGAGGCCCTGGCCCTGTACTGGAAAGCCCTGGAAGCGCACCTGCTGGACCAGTCGCCACCGGTGATGAGCTACAACCGCATGTTCGCCTTGTTTGGCGAGAACAACCCGGAAAACCTGCAACTGCTGCCCGACCCGCTGCTGCGGCCACTGGCGCACCTGATGATCGACGAGTTCCAGGACGTGTCGCCGCAGATTGTCAGCTGGCTGCGTGCCTGTCTGGCCGAAATCCGCCGACGTGGCCCGGCCATGCACACCGGGCGCCATGCGCAGCATTCGTCGCTGCTGTGTGTGGGGGACGACTGGCAGTCGATCTACGGCTGGCGTGGCAGTTCGCCCAAGTATTTCATGGAGTTCACCAAGGCCTTCCCGTCGCCGGCCAACACCCGGGTGATGCTGGTCGACAACTACCGCTGCCAGCAGCAGGTGATCGACGCGGCCGAGCACCTGGTCAAGGGCACCCCGGCGATTGCCGGCAAGAAGGCCCGGGCCAGTGGCCCCGCAGCCGAGCTGCCGGGGTCGCCGGTCAAGGTGTTCGACCGTGACGAAGCCGCCCTGGGCGAAACGCTGATGGAGCACTACCAGCGGGGCGAGACGGTGATGATGCTGTACCGCAAGGGCAGCGACAGGGCCTTGATGAACGAGCACCTGCAAGGCGTGCTGCACGCCGAAGCGGCGCTGCCGGCCGAACAGCGCCGGCTGCGCCAGCTGACCTACCACAGTGCCAAGGGTTTGCAGGCCGATGCGGTGTTCATGCTGGGCGACTGCCAGTACCTGACCAGCTCGCCCTACAAGAACCAGGTGTACCGCCAGGCCGGGCTGGGCAAGGCGGGTGATGCCCAAGCGTTCGATACGGCGCAGAAGGAAGAAGTACAGCGCCTGGCCTACGTGGCGGTGACTCGTGCGGTGCAGCATTGCTACTGGCATGTGGAGGCCGCCAACGGCGAAGCCGCGGCGGCCCCGCGGGCGTCCAGCCAGGTGGATGGCCGGCAGGCTTTCTTCGAAGACCTGCGCGGCCAGTGAGCGCCGCTTAGCTGCCGAGCGTTTGCGCCTGGCGCGTCAGGCTGGTCAGCAGGCCCGTTTCAACCTGTTGCTGCTCGGCAGTCAGCACGTCCACGCCCTGACGATACTGCTGCTCGTTGATCGCCACGCGCTGAAGCCTGCCTTGAGTATCCAGTGGGGTGTCAGGCAAGACGTTGGCGAGGGCTCGCAGCACGGAACTGTCCAGGGACGTGACCGGGTCGGCGGTTTCATCCAGGCAGTAGTACAGGTAGTCCAGGCCTGGTCGCCAAAAGTCGGTGATCAGGCTGAACTGCACTGCATACGTTCGTTTCAGGAATTCGACCCAGCCCGGCTGCCGGTTCAACCATTGCTCCCGCGCGGCAGCATCCGTATCCAGGGCAAGAACCGCCGCTTTCACCCTGTCGATGATCGTCTGGTTGAGCTTGGCCGTGCTGCGGTACAGCATGCCACGGCTTGGTTCAGGATAGTCCAGCGCGGTGGCCAAGGACTGGCGCAAAGCCAGGCGCATTTCGATATCGTCCACCAGCCCCGTTTCCAGATCGAAATCAGGAAAGGCCGAGGGGTCATCCAGCTCATCATAGGGCGGCAATGCTTCGTCGAACACATCATCCAGAAGTGCCTGTTTACGCAACGCCCTTTTCAAGCTGATGCGGTCGGCCAGTTGATTGACCTGATCGCGTCGATACAACCTGCGATACAGGTTCAGTAGATCGGTCGGTTGGCTACCGGCACGGCCTGCCGCTTCGTGGGCCAGCGCTTCTGTTTCCAATGCGCTGAACGCATCGGCACCCGCGTCCCCGCAGGTGGGGGGAAAGTCGCCAGCTACGGTAGTGAGGCGTTCACGCAGCGCGGTGTCTCGAGAAGCCTTATCCAGCAAGTCCCAGACACGGGCTCTCAGGGCATTGGCATCCCGTTGCGCTTCTGCCGATTGGGCAAGGCGCTCCAACACGCCCAGCAACGCCGTATTTTCACCTTGGTCGAACAGGTCGCCCCACAGCTGCTCTTCGGCACTGCTCGCTTCGTCGCGGAAAAAGCCTTGCCACTGCGGCAGGTCTTCTTCGTGCTCGAATACGTTGACGCCACTGCCGCCCAGGCGTGCGCGTGTCTGGGCCTCCAGCGTGTTGTAGTTGAACAGCCAGTTACGCTCTGGCAAGCGTGCGGCAACATCACGGGCGTAGGGCGTGCGCAGCACACCTGGCAGGTCTGGCAGGGTGCGAATGCGGTTGGAGGAGAGGTTGAGGTAACGCAGCTGGTACTGGGGTTGGTTCATGAGCACGGTCAAACTGTCGGGCCACTGTTGCAGCTCGCAACGCTCAAGGTTCAGGTGGCTGAGGCGCGCCATGAAACGCAGGTCTGGTGCCAGCTGCAATGGGTTGCCGACCAGGTGCAGCACCATGGGGTGAATCATGTCCTGAAAACGGGCGGCAAGGGTTTCATCGAGCGTGATTAGATTGTTGCCCAGGCCGAGTGCATCGAGGGGCAAGCGCGTCAGGAAACTCAAGCTGGCGTCATCGAGCTGCAGCTGGTTGCGGCTGAGGCCAAGCATCTTCAGGCCGGGCATCGACCCGATGGCCTCTTGGGCAGTGGCTGAAAGGGTGGTCAGGCCATTGTTTGTCAGGCCCAGTTCGCGTAGCCGTGGCGCAGCCTTGAGCGCCTCGAACAATGATTCGGCATCCATTTCCGGGTTGCCGATGATCTCCAGGCTTTCCAGGTGAGGAAAATTGGACAGGAAGCCGCTCTCCAGGTGCCGCAATTGCAAGCCGTCGAGCGTGAGTTGGCGGATGTGTGGCATGCGTGCCGTGAACGTTGGCAGCGCTTGCAGTTGCATGCGATCCAGTACCAGCGTTGCGCGTTGCGCGCCGCCTTCACGACGGCAAGCACTCATCAGGCGTTCGGTGCATTGCTGGCGATCGAGCCGGTCTACGATGTTGCGTGAGTGGCTGACCCAGCGGTTGAGGTCACGGCTCAGGGTGCGCTGCTCTGCTTCCAGCCGACTGATGGCGATACCCAGGTCGTCCCCTTGGGCAAGTTCGCTTTGCAGCGCGCTGATTTGCTGGCTGCCGAGTTCTGGGTAGAGCGCACTGAGCCGGCGCGCAGCGGGCATCGCGCGTCCTTGCAGGCCTCGGCCACTCAGGGGGTAGCCAAGCTGGCCGTTGGCCAATCGCAAGGGGGAGCGGAAGTCCGGTTTGATCGGCTGTTGGCCGAGCAGTGTCGCGCAGTGCTGGCGATCATCAAGGGCAACTTGCAGCAATTGGGCCGAGTCAGCCTGCGGGTGCTCGGCTTGCAGGGCCTGCTTCAGGCGTTGGCTGTCGTCGTTGGCCAGGCTGGGCCTGAAGAGGCCGAGGAGGGCGCGGTCAAGCCGCGCCCGGGCTTGCAGCAGGCGTGCCTCTTCGGCAATGCGAAGCGGCACGCGGCCCTGTTCCAGGCTTGTTCGTTCGGCGTTGCTGATGTGGGCCAGTAATGCGTCAAGCGCACTGTCCGGCAGGCCGGGAAACTGCCGGGCGAGGGGCCGGGCGGTCGGGGGCAGGGCGGGGCGTCGGCTTTCTCGCAGGCTGCTGAAAAGCCCCGCACGATATGCTTGCAGGTGTTGCGCGAGCGTGTTGTTCAATGTGGACGCTCGGTGTTCGGGCCGTGTGTCACCGAACAACTGGACAATGGCTTTGTCATCCATCTGCGCCAGAACGGTCTGGCTCAACTGGCCGTTTTCCAGGTCGGTACGGGTAACCTCGATTTCTACCTGACCCTCTGTGTGAGGAGGGCCATAGCGCACAGATTCGCCCCAAGGTTCTGGCCCCTGATAAACCTTGAGCACTTTGCCTTCAGGCCATCCGGGCAGGCGCAGTAATTCAGGCAAGGCGTAGTTCTTGTACGCTGCCAGCGGCAGACCATGCCGTACGTGGGTGATGATCTGCTGTGCCTGGTTATCCAGCTGCAGGCATTCCAGGGCGTCGATCAACAAGGCAGGTGGACGCAGGCCGGCCGCCTGGGCGCGACGCAAGACGGCTTCATCGGTGCCGGTACTGCGCAGGGCGCAGTCAAGCTCTGCATCCGCCAGGCCTGCGCCGTAGTCGCCGAGGCGGCGCATGAGCTGTTCGCGGCCCCATTCCAGTGGCTGTTCGTGGGCCAGTTGCCAGCGGCCGTTACCGTGATGCAGCAAGCGTGGGGCATAGGCTTGCGCATCAGCGGGGTGGCGCACGCGCCATTGTTGATCGGCATCCTGGAACACCTCGTAGGGGGTGCCGTCCACGTTGAGGTAAGCCTTGCCATCGAGGTGTACATGGCCGAGCGAGTCGGGTTGAGCCCCCTCAGGGATAACCACTGTGCTCGCATAAGGCTGCATGTCGGGGTGCCAGAGCACTTCCCGATCTTCGTGCCACACGCTTGTCAGGGCGTCTACGAAGCCGGACGCCTGGACAAGCCTGGCACCCACCGCAAAACCGGCAATCACCGCCGCATTGATGGCCAACGATTCCAGTTGCGCCAGTGCCTGTCGGTTATCACCTTCTTCCCAGGCTTCGAACCCGGTGAAAACCGAGCTCATCAGGTCGTAGGCGAAAACGCCAAGCATGACCGTGTTCAGCCCCGGCACGAAAAACGCGGCGACGTTCAGCACGTTCATGCCCAGCTCCAGCCAGTGCTTCAGGCGTGCGTTGCGGGCCTTGGCATCGACTTCGGCGGTGGGAACCGCGATGGTTCTTGCATCGGCCTTCATGCGCGCAAGGTGCGCGTTGTACAAGGTCGTCCAGGGGGCGGTCCTGATCAGTGAAGGTGTGAGAGGGAGGGCTGGCTTGTGCCGGGGTTTGCGTTCGCCGGCTTCATTCTTTTCGAACAGCGCCTCCTCCAGCTTGTCGGCCAGCTCTTTTTGCCTGGCCATGTAGGCGAAGTGCACCAAGGTTCGGCGAAATTCGGTTTGCAGTAGCCGCCTGCGCAGGTGCTTGCCTGCTTCCTGGCGTGAGGCAAATTCCCTTACCGGGTGCTCGCTGTCGCCCGGTATATAGAGCATGCAGGGGTTGTTCCGGTCAGGGTTGTCAGGCCCGATGAACAGGACTTCGTGGATGGGGATATCGAACAGGCTGACGTTCCAGCAGTGCAATGCCTGTTGCTGATACGTTGGGTGGGTGTCGCCGTTGCACAGTTGCATGAGCGCATCGCGCCCAGGGGTGCTCAGCAGGCCTTTGAGCGTTGCGATCAGTACCTGCACCCGCAAGGCCTCACGGCTAGCGTTTATCGACAGGCGCTGGATTTCAGCGCGATTGTCGCCTTCGTGGGTTGCATGCAGATGGTCTTGATAGCGCTGGCCAAGGTCCAGCGCCCGGCAATGCCGTACGAACGCTGCCATTGTCAGGCCAGGCAGGGGCGTTTCGCTGCCTGCTGCGAGGGTGAGCCTGCTGTAGGCGCCGGCTTCGTGCAGGCCCTCGAAGTTGTGCAGGGCGGCCTCCAGCAAACTGCGTGTTTGCGGCTCGCCCACGGGGCGGGTGGCAAGCACATCCAGCTCCCGGTCTGGTACCAAGGGCAGCTCTGCATCGGGAACGCCGGTCCAGATGTCGGCCGTTGCTTCAAAGGGCTGGAAGACGTATTGCGCCCGGTCTACGGGCACATCCACGTTCAGCCGCTCGGTCAGCAGAGGGGTGCAGAATGCGACGATGTCCTGAAAGCCGGCAAGCGACTTCCTGAGTTGGGCCACAGACCGGTCTCGCGCCTCGATCGCGTTGCATAGCTGCTCGCGCTCGGGGGTATCGGCAATGGCATACCAGGTGTAGGGAGTGCCATCGTCAGCCAGAAAATCCTTGCGCAGGCTTTGCACCACTTTGCGCGTATGTACGGGATGAAGCGCCTTGCTCCATTTCGGCAATGCTCGGGTTATCTGGCTTTGATGTAGCGGCGTGGGGTTTGTCATGGTCATGACCTCTTGCGTAGAGGGGGTAGTCCACGCTCATCAAGGCGCCGTGGTGCGGTAGATAGTTGTCGGTAGCGGTCGGTCCTGCGCATGCGCGGGTCGGTGAGGGGCCAGCAGCTGGGGGCGATCTGCGAGAGGGTGAGGCAGGCCATGGCGCAGGCTTCAGCCAAGGAGAATTGCAATGCGTTCGCTGTGCAGTCCGAAAGATCACCTGCTAGACCTTGATGGTATTGAAATAGCGGTCCGCACCTGGGGCGCCGAAGACGGTATTCCCGTATTGGCCTTGCATGGCTGGCTGGACAACGCTGCCTCGTTCGAACGCCTGGCACCGATGCTGGACGGCTGCTTCGTGGTAGCCCCCGACCTGGTTGGCCATGGCCGCTCTGACCATCGCCGCCACGACAGTGGCTATTACCTGTGGGAGCACGCCGAAGACATGCTGGCGGTGACCGATAGCCTGGGGCTGGCGCAGTTCCATGTGCTGGCCCATGGCATGGGCACCGGGGTGGCATCGCTGCTGGCGGCCATGACCAGCGGCATTGCCAGCATGACCTTCCTCGACGGCATGGGGGCACCGTTCACGGTGGCCGAGGATGACCGCGTGCAGCACCTGGCGCGGGCTTACCGGCTCAAGCGTATGGTGCAGCGCAGCCAGCTGCCGGGTTTTGCCGAGCCAGACCCCGGCCGCTTCGACGACCTGGACACCGCCCTGGCGCAACGCCGCGAACGCCTGGACACCGAGCTGTCGGAAGGTGCCGCACGGCTGCTGGCGCTGCGCGACCTGCTGCAACTGGGTGATGGCTACTGCTGGCGCCACGACCCGCGGCTGGTGCTGCCCGAACCCATGCCACTGACCGAGCGCGAAGCCTGCGAGCTGCTCAACCAGATCAGCTGCCCGTTGTACCTGCTGTTTGGCCGCCAGGGGGCATTCACCGGCGAAGCCTTTACCCGGCGCGAGGCCGCCTTGCCTGGCCAGGCGAAGATTTCGTGGCACCCGGGCGGGCACCACTTCCACCTGGATACCCCGGACCGCGCGCTGGTCGACCAACTGTTGCGCATCCTGACGCGGCATGAGGGGCGCGTGCTGCAACGGTTGGTTAACGAGTAGCTGATTCTGGTCACGCCGGGCGAAGCTGGGCTATGGTGGCGAACGTATTCGCGCACACGGCACAAGGAGCCCGGCATGCGACCGTTCGCTATCAAGCACATAGACCATCTTGTTCTGCGGGTCAGCGACCTGCCGCGCAGTGTTGCCTTTTACACCGAGCTACTGGGTTGCGCTGTCAGCCGTGTGCGCGACGACCTGGGCATGGTGCACCTGGCCACGGGCACGACGATGATCGACCTGGTGACCCTGGACGGCCCGCTGGGCCAGCCAGGCGGGGCGGCACCGGGGGCACCGGGGGCGCAAGGGCGCAACCTGCACCATTTCTGCCTGCGTATCGAGCCGTTCGACGAGGCGGCATTGACGGCCTACCTGGAAGCCGCCGGGGTAAAGGTTGAGCCCGCAGAGAAGCGTTATGGTGCCGAAGGCGAGGGGCTGTCCCTGTACTGTTACGACCCGGACGGTAACCAGGTCGAGTTGAAGGGGCCGGTGGCGGAGTCGGTATGAGCGAGCTGCACAGCCGTGAGCATTGGATCGACACCCCCCAAGGCAAGCTGTTCGCCCAGGAGTGGGTACCCCTGCAGGTGCAGGGGGCGCCCATTGTCCTGCTGCATGATTCGCTGGGTTGTGTGGCGTTGTGGCGCGACTTTCCGATGCAGTTGGCCCGCGCCACCGGGCACCGGGTAATCGCCTACGACCGCCTGGGCTTTGGCCGGTCCGACGCACACCCGGGCAGGTTGCGCCTGGGCTTTGTCGAGAACGAGGCGCAGCAAGGGTTCACGGCGCTGCGCAAGTACTTTGGCATTACCGATTTCATTGTCTTCGGCCACAGCGTTGGCGGTGGCATGGCCGTGGCCTGCGCGGCGGCCTTCGCCAGCCAGTGCGTGGGGCTGATTACCGAGTCGGCACAAGCGTTTGTCGAAGCGCGTACCCTTGAGGGCATTCGTGCCGCCGATCTGCAGTTTGCCGCGCCCGGGCAGCTGCAACGGCTGGAGCGCTACCATGGCAGCAAGGCCGAATGGGTACTGCGCGCCTGGGTGGACAATTGGCTGGCTGGGGATTTTGCCGAGTGGAACCTGGATGCCGTGTTGGCGCAGGTCCGCTGCCCGCTGTTGAGCCTGCATGGCGACAACGACGAGTTCGGCTCGCCAGCGCACCCCGAGCGGCTGGTGGCGCTGGCGGGTGGGCCGGCGGCGATGCAGTTGCTGCAAGGGTGTGGGCATGTACCGCATCGGGAACAGGCCGAACGGGTACTGGCAGAGGTCACGCCGTTCTTGCAGTAACACGTTTTTGTGTGGCGGGGGGCCTGCGTGCGGCAGCAGTGGATATCCCGCCAAACCCGATTATGCTTCAGTTACCTTGCTGCGATCCGAGGCGGCCTGCCTCGTCGTGCTTCGCGCAACCAAAGCAAGCCCCAGGGCCTGGGTGCGACGGTGAAGTGGTTGTGAGGTGCTCCGGCCTGCATGATGACATGACGGAGGCAACCCATGGCGGTTCTCGACAGCACATCCACGGGCAGTAGCGCGCCCCAACGCGGTATCACCCGGGAGGAGCGCAAGGTCATCTTCGCTTCTTCCCTGGGCACGGTGTTCGAATGGTACGACTTCTACCTGTACGGTTCCCTGGCGGCGATCATCGCCAAGCACTTCTTTGCCGGGGTCAATGAAACCACCTCGTTCATCTTCGCCTTGCTCGCCTTTGCCGCCGGGTTCGCGGTGCGGCCATTCGGTGCCATCGTGTTCGGCCGCCTGGGCGACATGATCGGGCGTAAGTACACCTTCCTCATTACCATCGTGATCATGGGCCTGTCCACCGCCATCGTCGGCCTGCTACCTGGCTACGCCGCGATCGGTGTGGCCGCGCCGATCATCCTGATTACCCTGCGCCTGCTGCAAGGCCTGGCACTGGGGGGCGAGTACGGCGGCGCGGCCACCTACGTGGCCGAGCATGCACCGAAGGGGCGGCGCGGCTTTTTCACCGCCTGGATCCAGACCACGGCCACCTTGGGGCTGTTTCTGTCGCTGCTGGTGATCATGGCGTGCCGCACGGCCATGGGGACCGAGGCGTTCGAGGCCTGGGGCTGGCGGGTGCCGTTCCTGCTGTCGATTCTGCTGCTGGCGATTTCGGTGTACATCCGCATGCAGCTCAACGAGTCACCGGTGTTCATGAAGATGAAGGCCGAAGGCAAAGCCTCCAAAGCACCCCTGACGGAGTCGTTCGCCCGTTGGGACAACCTGAAGGTGGTGATCATGGCGTTGCTGGGCGGCACTGCTGGCCAGGCCGTGGTGTGGTACACCGGGCAATTCTATGCGCTGTTCTTCCTGTTGCAGATGCTCAAGATCGAGCCACAGACGGCCAACCTGCTGATTGCCGGCTCGCTGCTGATCGGCACGCCGTTCTTCATCTTCTTCGGTAGCTTGTCTGACCGCATTGGCCGCAAGAAGATCATCATGGCCGGCTGCATTATCGCTGCGCTGACCTATTTCCCGATCTTCAAGGCGCTGACCGAGTACGGCAACCCGGACGTGTTCGTTGCCCAGGAGCAGAACCCGGTGGTGGTGGTGGCTGACCCTGGCCAGTGCGCGTTCCAGTTCGACCCTGTGGGCAAGGCCAGATTCACCAGTTCCTGCGACATCGCCAAGAGCCTGCTGGCCAAGCGCGCCATTCCCTATACCAACGAAGCGGCCGAACCTGGCAGCGTGGCGCAGATCCGTATTGGTGAGCGGGTACTGCCGAGCTTTGAAGGCAGTAGCATGGCCGCAGCGGACTTCAAGGTGCAGAGCGAGGCGTTTACTGCAACCTTGAGTGGTGCATTGAAAGAGGCGGGCTACCCGGAAAAGGCTGACCCGGCGAAGATCCACTACCCGATGGTACTGTTGCTGCTGACCCTCTTGGTGATCTACGTGACCATGGTCTACGGCCCGATTGCCGCCTGGCTGGTGGAACTGTTCCCGGCGCGTATCCGCTACACCTCGATGTCGCTGCCTTACCACATCGGCAACGGCTGGTTCGGCGGCTTCCTGCCGACGGTTGCGTTTGCCATGGTGGCGGCGACCGGGGATATCTACTACGGCTTGTGGTACCCGATCGTGATCGCCGTGATGACGGCGGTACTGGGGATCTTCTTCATGCCGGAGACCAAGGATCGGGATATCAGCCATACCTGAGATTAATGGGTCGCCTGTGCGGGCCTCTTCGCGGGCAAGCCCGCTCCCACAGGTACAGCACAGCTCTCAAGTCCTGTGCTGTACCTGTGGGAGCGGGTTTAGCCCGCGAAGAGGCCGGGACAGGCTATCAATCAATCGAAATAGCCACGCAAGCCAAAGGCATATCCGGTATCCACATCAGCCGCCTCACCCCGGCTCCAGCGTTTCTTCAACACGAACTCAAACGCTGGCTCATACAACCCGTCCCGCACCAGGGCCCCCGCCAGCACCTCCACGTCATACCAGCCATTGTCCAGCTCGATGATCGGCCGCCCCGGCACCTGGTAGCGAGCCATCAGGTCACCCAAGGTCTTGGGCGTGAAATGCTGCAAGATGCGCCAGGTGTACAGCATCAGCGCACCGTGCTCGACCCGCAGCACGTAGCCATTGCGCCGGTGCTTCAGGCGGCTGCCGGGTTCGCGCAGGGCCGGGGTGTAGCCATCGAGGGTGAAGAGGATGCGATATGGCAGGTTGTCGACCCCGGCCAGCGGCAGCACGATGCCTTCACGTACGGCCTGGTCGCCACTGTCGTCATGGGTGAATGCGTAGGCAAGGTCGTCGGGCAGCTCATGTTCCTGTTTGAAGCGTTCGAGCAGCTGGATATCGCCAAGCAGAAAGTAATCGACCAGGTCGTTGAGCACTTCGCTGAATTCGTGGCGCATCTGTTTTCCTTGTTGTTGCGCGTGGGGTGTCAGTGTTTTTGGGCGATCTGGATCAGGTTGCCACAGGTGTCATCGAACACGGCCACGGTAACGGGGCCCATGTTGGTGGGCGGCTGGGTGAACGTTACGCCCGCCGCACACAGACGTGTGTATTCAGCCTGGATATCGCGTACGCCAAACGACGTGACGGGGATGCCGTCCTGTTTGAGCGCCGCTTTGTACACCTTGGACGCTGGGTGCGCATCGGGCTCCAGCAGCAGCTCGACACCATTGGGGTCGTTGGGCGAAGTCAGGGTCAGCCAGCGGTGCCGGCCCATGGGGATGTCATGCCTGGGCTCGAAACCGAGTACGTAGTGGTAGAAAGCCAGGGCCTTGGCCTGGTCGTCGACGAGAATGCTGGTGACCACGATTTTCATAGGCACGCACCGTTTTCCAGAGGCCGTTGGGTATCAGTAAAGACGGTTGGGTGCATTTGGCCAGTGGCCAGGTTTCCCGATGGGGTACCGGGTGAGCAGGCGATAGAGTTGGCCTGGCAAGTTCACTCAACCCAGGAGAAACGTCCATGCAAGATGAGCCGAAGGCCGAGCTGCCAAACGATCATGAACAACAGACAGAGGCGCAAGCGGAAACGGAGGTGAAACTGTCCAGACGCAAGCGTGGCGTGGTCCCTGTCGTGGGGATGGCATGCCCAGCGGGGTACAAGCATGTCGGGGATGATTGCGTGCCTGCGAATGTACCCTTCGAGTGATTTTTAGGGGGGGCACGGCACCCCCCCCCCGCAAAAAACTACTCAAGCCATAGTTAAATCCTTTGTCACCCGAGGCCCCAACCACCCGGGGCCAGGGTTAAAGTGTCAGCCATGATCCCTGCGTGCCCATACGGGCGCCAAAGAGGTACCCGTGGCTGCCTATACCTTGCGACAACTGAAGTACTTCGTCACCACCGTGGAGGCCGGCAGCGTTGCCGAGGCTTCGCGCCAGCTGTACATCGCCCAGCCGTCCATCTCCACGGCCATCAAAAGTCTGGAGGAAAGTTTCGGTGTGCAGCTGTTCATCCGTCACCATGCCCAGGGTGTGTCGCTGACGCCCAGTGGCAAGCGCTTCTACGCCAAGACCAAGTCGCTGCTGCAGATGGCCCATGAGTTCGAGCAGAATGCCTTGGCCGACAACGATACCGTGGCCGGGCAGATCGACATCGGCTGCTTCGAAACCGTGGCGCCGTTGTACCTGCCGCGGCTGATTGCCGGTTTTCGTCAGCGTTACCCGGGCGTGGACATTCGCCTGCGTGACGGCGAGCAGCAGGACTTGATCCAGGGCCTGACGGCCGGCACCTTCGACCTGGCATTTCTCTACGATCACGACCTGGACGGCACCATCGAAGCCGAGCCGCTGATGCCGCCGCAAAAGCCCTATGTGCTGCTGCCGGAAAACCACCGTTTTGCCGGCCAGGCCCAGGTCTCGCTGCGTGACCTGTGCCCGGAACCGATGATCCTGCTGGACGTGGCCCCCAGCCGCACCTACTTCGTCAGCCTGTTCAACGAACTGGGGCTGACACCGAACATCGTCTTCAGCTCGCCGTCGATCGAGATGGTGCGTGGCATGGTCGGGCAGGGTTTTGGTTTTTCGCTGCTGGTGACCCGACCGCATTCGGAATACACCTACGATGGCCAGCGCCTGGCCATGCTGGACATCACCGAACCGGTGGCGCTGTCGGGGCTGGCGGCGGCGTGGTTGAAGCGGGTGCAGTTGACCAAACCTGCACAGTTGTTTGTGGAGTTCTGTCGGGAGGAACTGGTGAAGTTCTGAGGCCGGCACGCCATGCCGCCGGATTCAACGGCACGGCGTGCCAGGGTGGTCAAGGATTGACCTGATAGCCGCGGCCTTGCAGGCAGCCGCTGTAGGCACTGGCATGGGCCTGGGTTTTTGCTTCGTCCTGGCCGCGCCTGTCCTGGCGCCGATCCTGACGCTGACGCATGCCACCGACTGCGGCACCGGCGGCCGCCACTTCGCCAGCGCGGTTTTGCCGGTATTGCTGCTTGGCATCGTCACTGGCCCGGTCATACAACGCCTCATGCTGGTTGCCGCGCACCTGCGCGCCCACTGCACCGGCGGCGGCACCTGCAGCCGCGCCGCGTACCCGGCCACCGACATGGGCTTCGCTGGACGTCGCGGTGCTGTTTGCAGCATTGGTGGCGACGGTATTGCAATCGTTGATATCCAGTTGCATTTGCTGGCTGCTCTGGCCTTTGAGCGGTACTACCGACTGCGCCTGGGCGGCCGGTGCAGCGCTCAGCAGCACCAGCAGGCAGCTCCATGTGAACGTACGCATGGCACACCTCCATGGGGCGGGAAGCCCGTTCTACAGAATAGTCTGTCATCAGGTGGCAATGGCGGTTTTGCCCGCATGGTCTACACCGGATATCAGAGTGCACCCTTGCACGCTCACGTCTGGCTACCCTGGAAACGCCATGACCCAGCCTCGGGACCTGATCATCTGTGAGTATTGCGACACGGTGTACCACCGTGCACCGCTGCGCAAGCATCAGCGCGCCCTTTGCCAGCGCTGTGGCGGCGTGCTGTACCGGCATACGTCCTTGACCCTTCAGCAGCGGCTGGCACTGAGTGTGACCGGTGGCATCCTGCTGGTGTTCGCCAATGCCTACCCGGTGATGACCATCGGCATGCAGGGGCTTACCCATTCGGCGACGTTGTGGGACTCGGTGCAGATCCTCAGCCACGGCAGTATTACCTTCATCGCCCTGGTCATGGCGCTGTCGATCATCTTTGCGCCGGTGCTGCAAATTGCCGTGCTGTGCTGGGTGCTGAGCTTTGCCCTGGCCGGTCAGCGTGCCCCCGGCTTTGCCCTGTGCATGCGCGGGCTGGAGAGCCTGCGGCCCTGGAGCATGCTGGAGGTGTGCCTGCTGGGGGCGATGGTGGCGGTGATCAAGCTGGCGGGGTTGCTCGATGTGATCCCGGGCATCGGTTTGCTGGCCCTGGCCGCGCTGAGCATGCTGATCATTCATATCGCCGGCAAGGACATCCGCGATTTGTGGGAGCAGGTATGACTGCCCCGGCCAGCGCTGACGACCTCGGCCTGTGTCTGTGCCATGGCTGCGGACAGGCGTGTGACCTGAGCAGCGGCGCGCATACGTGCAACCGCTGTGGTGCTGCCATCCATCGGCGCAAGGCCAATGCCATCAGCCGCGGCTGGGCGTTTCTGCTGGCCGCGCTGGTGTTTTACATCCCGGCGAACCTGCTGCCTGTCATGCACACCGAAATGCTCGGCAGTGGCAGTGAAAGCACCATTGGCGGTGGGGTGCTGGAGTTCTGGGAGGCGGGGGCCTGGGACATCGCACTGATCATCTTCATTGCCAGCGTGGGTGTGCCTGCCATCAAGTTCTTTTCCCTCGGCCTGCTGCTGTATACCGCCCAGCGTGGTTCCACCTGGGCCTGCCGGCAACGTTCGCAGCTGTACCGCTTCGTCGAGCTGATCGGCTACTGGTCGATGCTCGATGTCATGGTGGTGGCGCTGGTGGCGGCACTGGTGCAGTTGCGCGGGCTGGGCACCATCGAGCCACGGGTGGGCATCCTGTTCTTCGGCATGGTGGTGGTGCTGACCATGTTTTCTGCGATGAGCTTCGATCCACGCCTGATCTGGGATAGCCATGCCAACGAGGGGAGGCCGCATTGATGGGGCAGAAAACTGACGAGCGTGGGGGCGCGGGGCAGGTTGAAGTGCGCACCCGGCGCTGGAGCGTGTCGATGGTGTGGATTGTGCCGATACTGGCCATCCTGATCGGCGCTTCGCTGGTGGTGCGCAACTGGATGCAGCAAGGGCCGGTCATTGCCATTTCCTTCCACACCGGGGAAGGGCTGGTGGCGCACAAGACCCAGGTGAAGTACCGCAGCGTGGTGATTGGTGAAGTGACCACCGTGGAACTGGCCGATGACAAGAAGAGCGTGGTGGCCAAGGTGCAGTTGTCGGACGATGCCCGCTCGTTTGCCACACAGGGTGCGCGCTTCTGGGTGGTGCGTCCGCGCATCGGCGTGGGTGGGGTGTCCGGGGTAGACACGCTGCTTTCGGGCAGTTTCATCGGGGCTGACTCCGGCGAGTCGAAAGTGCCGGAAAAGGCCTTTGTCGGCCTTGAGCTGCCGCCACCGATCACGTTCGACGAAAAGGGCAAGCGTTTTACCCTGACTGCCAGCGACCTTGGCTCGCTGGACGTCGGCTCATCGATCTACTACCGCAAGATTCCGGTAGGTGAGGTGGTGTCCTTTGCCCTGCAGGACGATGGTAAGGGCGTAGAAATTGGCGTGTTCGTGCAGGCACCCTATGACAGCTTCGTCACCACGGATAGCCGCTTCTGGAATGCCAGTGGCATCGACATGCAGATTGGCGCCAACGGCCTGAAGGTGGACACCGAATCGCTGTCATCGATCCTGGTGGGTGGGCTGGCCTTCGGTTCGCCTGATTTTGCCCCCCAAGCCGAGGCTGCTGCCGACCAGGCCAGCTTCCAGCTGTTTGCCGACCGCGATACCGCATTGGCACCCCCCAATGGCCAGGCGCAGTATTTGCAGTTGCGCTTTGACCAGGCCATGCGCGGCCTTTCGGTGGGTGCGCCGGTGGAGTTCAAGGGCGTGGAGTTTGGCCGGGTTACCTCGGTCAAGCTCGACTACGATGCCGCCCGCCAGACCTTTCCGGTGGTGGTCGATGCGGTGATCTACCCACAACGGCTGGGGCCGGTGCACCGCAAGATGCTGTCGGTGTTCAAGCACGCCGAGGGCGATATGGATGGGGCCAGGCGGTTGATCGGCACCTTTGTCGAACATGGCCTGCGGGCCCAGGCGCGCAGCGGCAACCTGATCACCGGGCAGATGTTCATTTCCCTGGATTTCTACCCGGACGCCCCCAAGGTGGCCTTCGACATGGCCGCCAATCCCATCACCATCCCCACACTGCCGGGTAGCCTGGAACAGTTGCAGGAGCAACTGCAGCGGGTGGTCGAGCGCATTGCCAAGCTGCCGCTGGAAAGCATCGCCGGCAACCTGGACGGCAGCCTGCGAGCGTTGCGCGCCAGCCTCAAACAGTTCAATGGCCAGACGCTGCCGGACGTGAAGGTGGCGCTGGATGAAGTGCACAAGACCCTGCGCACGGCCAACTCGGCCATTTCCGAGGATTCGCCGCAGCGCGAGCGGATGGGCGAAACGCTGGATGAGCTGGAGCGCATGTCGCGTTCGCTGCGTGACCTCGCCGATTACCTGGGCCGGCACCCCGAGTCGCTGATTCGCGGGCGGCCGAAGGCGGCCGGTGCCGAAGCGCTTGAACCCTGAGGAGACAGCCGATGCAACGACTGCGCAATGTGTGTGTCGCCAGCCTGCTGGTGTGGCTCGGGGGCTGCAGCAGTACGCCGAACAACTACCACACGCTGGTGGCGAGTGAGCCGGTGCGCGACAGCGGGCAGCACATCCAGGTGACCCGGGTGGTGGTGCCGCCGCAGGTGGACCGCCCGCAACTGGTGGTGCGGCAGGGCCAGAGCGGCCTGGCCATTCTGGAAACGGAATGGTGGGGCGCCAACCTGGTGGATGAATTTCGCAGCGCCTTGCAGGACCAGTTGGGCGGGCCGGCGGCTGGCAGCAAGGCGGCACTGCGGGTGGATGTGCAGCGCTTCGATACGGTGCCGGGGCGCTATGCCTCGCTGGAGGCCGTCTGGCGCCTGAAGCAGGCAGGGCAGGCTGAACTGACCTGCCGCACGTCGGTGCAGACGGCCGCGGACAACAGCATCACCAGCCTGGTGAATGCGCACCAGGTCAACCTGCGCAAATTGGCCGAGGCGGTGCGGGGGAGTGCCCGGAGCGGCAGTTGCTCTGCACCGGTGTAAGGCCTACGCGGGCGGCGCGCTGGCATCCTGCCCTCAGGCTTGTGTGGCGCGGCGCAGCGGCACTTCGCGCAGCAGCCAGGACAGTGCGAAGGCCACGCTGGTGATCAGCCCGGCCAGCAGGAATACACCGTGCATCGCACCGGAAAACGCCTGCAGGTAGCTGTGCTGCAGGGCATCGGGCAGCGCGTGTACAGCCGCCGGTGAAAGGCTCGCCGGGCCACCGCCGCTCGCGGCGAAATCGCTGGCAAGGCCCCCCAGCAGGGTGTGCGAGAACAATGCGCCAAACACCGACACGCCGATGGCGCCGCCAATGGAGCGGAACAAGGTTGCCCCGGAGGTGGCAACGCCCATGTGGCGTGGCTCGACACTGTTCTGCACGGCCAGGATCAGCACCTGCATGACCATGCCAAGCCCGGCACCCAGCAGGCCCATGTACAGGTTCAACTGCAGCGCAGGGGTGTCCGGTTCAAGCTGGCTGAGCAGGCCCAGGGCCAGCACTTGCAATAGGGTGCCGACGATCGGGAACACCCGGTAGCGCCCCCACCGGCTGATCAGCCGACCGGTAATGGCCGACACCACCAACAAGCCCCCCATCAGAGGCAACATCTGCAGCCCGGCACTGGTAGGCGTGGCGTTCTTCACGACCTGCATGTACAGCGGCAGGAAGGTGACCGCGCCGAACAGCGACACACCAACGATGAAACCGATCAGCCCGGCGAGCACGAAGGTGCGGTGGCGAAACAGGTGCAGTGGCATGATCGGCTCGGCGGCGCGGCGCTGTTCCAGGACGAAACCCGCCAGGCCGATCAGGGCAAACAGCGACAGGCACAGCATGTCCAGCGACTGCCACGCCAGCAGGCTGCCGCCCAGGCTGGTGATGAGCACTACCGAACCCAGGGCCACGGTGAGGAAGAACGCGCCAATGTAGTCCACCGTATGCCGGACCAGGGCCACATGCGGGCGGAATACGCTGCCGATCACCAGCAGCGCCAGCAGGCCCAGCGGCAGGTTGATGTAGAAGATCCAGTGCCAGGACAAGTGCTCCACCAGAAAACCGCCGATCAACGGCCCGACCACGGTGGCCAGCCCGAACACGCCGCCGAACAGGCCCTGGTAGCGGCCCCGCTCGGCGGGTGGAATGACATCGCCGATGGCGGCCATTGCCACGACCATCAGGCCGCCACCACCCAACCCTTGCAGGGTACGAAAGGCGATGAGCTGGGCCATGGTCTGCGCCGCGCCACACAGCGCCGAGCCCAGCAGGAACAGGACGATGGCGACCTGCAGCACACGCTTGCGGCCGAACTGGTCGCCGAATTTGCCATACAACGGCACCACCACCGTGGAGGCCAGCAGGTAAGCGGTGACCACCCAGGACAACCAGCGCAGCCCGCCAAGGTCGCTGACGATGGTCGGCAGCGCGGTCGAGACAATGGTCTGGTCGAGGGCCGCCAGGAACATCACCAGCATCAGGGCTGCCAGCAGCAGTGGGATAGAGGTTTGCGCATCCGTTGCGGCGGGGGAGGTATCCGTGGATATTGGTTGCATGAGGCTGACCTCAACGGTATGTGGCGTGGGCCTGGGCATGTTGTTGGCCGGCGTCCAGCAGGCCTGCCAGGGCGAAGCGGTACAACTGGGCAGCAACTGCCTCGACGCGCATTTGCAGGATTTCGTGCAGCGCGCCGGCGCCACCGCGCGGGCCGATCAGCAGCATCGCCCAAGGGGCAGTGACGCAGAGGATGCAGCGGGTCAGGGCTGGTTCGTCGACAGGAATGCCGCTGATCTCGCTGAACAGCCCCTTGAGCAGGGACAGCCGCAAGGGTGCGGCGGCCTGCAGATGTGCCTGGCCATGGGGGCTGGGCGCGAGGATTTCCGCAGCCAGCACCCGCAGGTGCCAGTTGTCCCGGGCCGAAGTGGCCTTGAGCACTACCAGTTCTACGAGCACGCGCAGCTTCTCTGCTGCCGGTTGGCTGCCTTGGGTGATGCGTTGCAGGTCGCTGAGGTCGAGGAAACGCTGGCGTGCTTCGTCGAGTACGGCCAGGTACAGGCCGTTGCGGCTACCGAAGTGGTAATTGATCGAGGCCAGGTCTACCTCAGCCTTGGCGGCGACAGCCTTGTTGCTGGTTTCGGCGTAGCCGAGCGCGGCGAACAGTTCGCCAGCGGCTTCGAGGATGCGCGTACGGGTGACGGCGCCGTCCTTGCGGGGTTCTCGGGGGGCTGCGGACATGGGGGCTGCTCTGCGGGCCAAGGGTATGGGCAGAGCGTGATACAGGCTTAGTTTAAAATCAATTTAAATTTAATTTATGAGGCGGACGGTATATCGCGACCCTTGCAGGAGCAGCACAAGGCTGCCCCCGCAGGTGCCGGTTTACTGCCGGGTGCTGGCTGTTTCCTGTACCCGCTCAGGCTTGTTCTGCGGCAGGTGGTCGAATTCGCGCAAGCCATCCTTGCGGTAGGGGTCGCCGATCCAGCGCTGTGTCGCCACGAACTGCGGGCTTACCAGGCTCTTGGCCGGCTCGAAGCGGTCATAGCTCAGCCCGGCCAGGTCGGACAGGGTATGAATCAGGTGCGAGCTGCTGTAGGGGCGGTTGGCCATTGCCTGCAAGTCACGAGGGTGCTCGGCCTGCCAGCTGGGCGAGGTCCACAGCAGGAACGGAATGGTGTACATCGGCCGGGTCGGCGCGCCCTCGTTGCGCCCGAGGCGGTCGTGGTCGCCGGAGCTGTACACGTCTTCACCGTGGTCGGACAGGTACACCAGGAAGCCATTGGGGTTACCGGCCGAGTAGCGCTTGATCAGGCTCGAGACCACGTAGTCGTTGTAACGCACCGCATTGTCGTAGAAGTTGTAGGTTTTGACCTGGTCCGGCGTCAGTTTGCCCGGTACGCCCTGGTTGTCGGTGAAGTGCGTGTAGTCGTCCGGGTAGCGGTAGCGATAGTCCATGTGCGTGCCCAGCAGGTGCACGATGATGAACTTGTTCGGTGCAGGGTCCTGCAGGGCCTTCTCGAACGGCGCCAGCACCACGTCATCGTACTGGCTGGCATTCTGGTTGCGCTGGTTGTTCAGGTACACCGGCGCGTCCGTCTGCTGCGAGAAGGTGGTGAGCATGGTGTTGCGCTTGGTCATGGTCTGCTGGTTGGTGATCCAGAAGGTCTTGTAGCCTGCCTGTTTCATCAGGTTGATCAGCGACGGGTCGGTGAGGAAGCGGTCCGGGTTCTGCTCATCGCCGAAGGTGAGGATCTGCTGCATCACTTCGATGGTGTACGGGCGTGGCGATACCACATCGCGGAACACCGTCAGGCCTTTGTCGCTGGCGGCCAGCGCGTCGAGGTTGGGCGTGGTGTCGCGGTTATAGCCGTACAGGTGCATGTGTTCGCGGGTGGTGGACTCGCCCAGTACCAGCACCAGGGTGCGGGGCGCTGTTCCGCTGTTGTCACGCAGGTTTTGCAGCGGCGGCAATGCGGCGTTCTGGGCCAGCAGTTCCTGCATGTTGTCCAGTTGCTGGCGGTACTGCCGGTAGCCAACCAGCAACTGCCAGGGCACCGCGGGTTCCATGCGCTGTTGCACTTTCTCGGCGGCATCGGCGAAATTGCGCTCCTGGGTGACCATCTGCTTGTAGAACGGGTACACAAGGTTGGCCACCAGCAACAAGGCGACCACCGGCAGGCGACTGCGCAGCGGCAGGCTGACCGGGCGCACGCGCTTCCACAGCAGCACCGCCACCAGCGTGTACAGCAGCAACGCCAGGCCCAGCCATACACTGAAGTACTGGCTGAAGTATTCACCGGCTTCGGCGGTGTTGGACTCGAACATCACGAAGATGACGCTTTGCGAGAACTCCTGGCGATAGATGCCGAAGTAGCTCAAGCCCACCAGCGATGCTCCCCACAGCACCAGGCCGATGACCGCTGCAGTGGCGCGGGTGAAGCGCGGCACCAGCAGCACCGGGGCCAGCCACAGGCTACTGAGGAAGAACGCATCACGAAAACCGGCAAACCCGGTCGTTCCGCTAAACAGCAACAACGCCTGGGTTACGCCGGAAAAGTACCAGAAGAACAGCAAAAGCCAGCCCAGGCCGGCCCAGTCCACGCGCTTGTGCGCGGCGGGGGATGTAGTGTGTGACACGTATGCCTCGTCGTACCTTGGTAGCCAGCAGGTTTGCTGCGGCCAGAAAGGGTGTGACGCTAATCTGCGGGCTGTGAAAATAACGTCAACGTGGCGAAATGCGCAGGCCGCACGGGTATGATGGCGGCTGATAAAAGGTACTGACAGGCCCTGTGGATTATGAACCGTCGTAAGAAGATCAAGCAGCTATTGCAGGCGCATGCCAAAAAGGCCAGTGCCAAGCTGGCACCGCGCAAGCCCAAATACATTTGCAAGGCTGACCGTTTGAAGATGGAGGCAGAGGCGGTGGGGGATACCCCCACCTGACTCACTGAGCAGGCAGTGCAAGTGCTGCCGCAGTGCCCTCAACGGCGGTAGTAACGGTGGTCGTCATAGTGACGCTGGTGCATCGCCCGCTCATGGCGGCGCTCCCAGTCACGGCGGCGTTCCCAGTCTCGCCGGCGCTCCCAGTCCCGCCGGGCTTGCTCACGCCGCCATTGCTCACGGCGCCAGTCGCTTCTGTGGTCATGCCAGCGGTCGTCATCGTGCGCCAACAGCGTGGCCGGCTGTTCGACGGCCACGGAGGCCACTTTCGACCAGGGGTTGCCGGCAGGCTGCAACGGTGACTGAACGGCGGGGGCCTGGGCCACCGGTGCTTTCATTTGTGTTGCCGATGCCGAACCCATTGCCGCGAACGAGAACAGGCCGAGCAGCATCAACCTTGCGACATGTATTTTCATGAGCGAAGCCAACCTCTGATAACAATTGAGCCATCTGGCCAGCAGGTGGGGGCAAACCTTGTCTCGTGAGCCGCTACCTTTCTGTACCTGCGAAATAGACCCGCCATCGAGAAAAAGTTCGCTACGGCAACACCTTGTAGAACATTTGCTCACGCCTGATGCCGCTTGCGCGGCTTGCCCTCGTCACTTGGCGCGGGCTTTCTGCAGCATTTGCTCAAGCAGCAGGATCAGAGCGTCCGGATCCATCTCGGTAAAGGTGTCATGGGAGGTCTCAATGATCAGGCGTGCAAAGGCGGGGCTGTATTCGGGCACTTCCTGCTGATCGTCATCATCGGCTACGCGCTGTGCTTTGCCTGCCGGCTCCTTGTCGTCCATGTCACGCCCCTAGGTCATATCCGATCATGAAAAGGCCGGCTTCCAGTGCACGCAGAGGGGCGTGGTCACCCGTCTGGCCATTGAAAGGGCTGGCAGCGGCCTTGGGGTGAGCCAGTACTGCGCCAAGTAGCCAGCTGGCCTGGAGGTTCCATATCAGATGGTGGGTGCCCGTGCGCAGGCGCTTGAACGTGAGTGCACCCGTGGCTGGGTTGCGGCGCTTCGGTGCGCTGGCACCTTTGGCTTCCTTTGCTGCTGCCCAAGGGAAGCACAAGGCTTCAGGCACGCTGGCAATAGTGTGGGCCTCGCAATATTTGACCACCAGCCAGCCAAGTGCGGCAGCGACGCGCGAGTCGTAGATCAAAAAGTCATCGCAGAGCAGCGCGTAAACCTTGGTCATGCCCGAGTTGAAGCGAAAGTGCCGAGCGCGAAACACAGGTTGCCCATGATCGCCATTGTCGATCGCCTGCCGCACACGGTTGATCATGCTGCTCAATCCGGCACGATTGGTTTCAAGCCATTTGCCGTTGCCAGCCGTAACGCCACCCCACGCCATCACATCGCGCGTTGCTTGCAGCATCAGAGCATCATTGCGCGTTGCAGCGAGCAGGTCTTTGCGCAGCGCCGCAAGTGCGATGCCATTGCTGATGGGGCAGCCACCCGCTGCGAAGCCCAGGCGCTCATTGCCAGGGTGGTTCCACCGGTAGGCTTCAAAGGCGTTGTACAGCGACTGACACTGCCATTTCTTTCCCGAGCGGCGCTCGACGTATTGGTGGCGGAACAGTGTTTGCGAGTCGAGTTCGGTGGCTAGCCAGTTGATGAAGGAAGCAACGTGGGGAAGGTTAAGGTAGTCTTGGCGCTTCATGTAATGCTCCTGTGGTTCTGGCTTTTTGCAGTTTTACCCTGCCGACCAGGCGATCATTACAGCCGATAGGCCCACTTCCTGTCCTTATCTAAGCCATGACACAACTTTTTCATCGCCGCGACTACCTGCGTCAGATTCTCAGGCAGGCTGATACCAGCCTGTCCACAAAAAAGCTTCACCAGACATTGCTGCAATGGCTTGAAAAGAACAGTGATGATGTCGGGCATGAGCTAAAGGTTACCCGGCGCGATCTGGAGGCGCTGGAGCGTGTGGGATATGTGGTATCCAAGCCCGATCCCGACGACAAACGAGGGTTGGTATGGTGCCCCGTCGGGCGAAGCCATGAGGTGACAATGCCTCCGGCGGATGCAATGACCCTTACCGCGATTTTTCAGCATGCCGAGCGGTTCGGCCTGCATTCGCGTTCTGGCACCCTCGCGAAGCTGCGCGGTTATGCTGAGCAGGTCATGCAGGACCGTGCCAGGCGCCACATCGATTTCTCCAGGCGAATCACTACAGGTACGCGCTTCACCGCGCTACTGCCCGGCAAGGTCGACGAGGAGCATTTGAAGAGGCTCCAGCTTGCAATCCTCGATAACACGCCAATGGAAGTCGGTTACCGCCCGCGTGATGCTGGAGGCGTGGAGTGTACTTACCAGCTCAAACCCATGGCCCTTTCGCATCAGGATTCGAACATCTACCTCTCGGCGTATGTGCTGGAGGAAGCCTGGCCAAAGGGCGCAGAGCCTTTGCCGGGCAGCAAGCGTGGCAAATACAGCAGTAACGGGCCTGGCACGATGTGCGCGTTGATGCTTCATCGCGTCACCCGCGTCGAGCCGGGTAACCGGGTTATCGAGGGGCCGGAGGATTACGATGTTCATTCGTATGCCGCACAGAAGGACCTGATGACCATTCACACAGACCAGCCCGAGGCAATCTGCTTACGACTGAGCGCCAATCTGCACAACAGGCTCAGTGAAAACCCACTCGCGCACGATCAGCAAATAGTCGCCGATGGTGAGAAATGGCTGCTTACCTGCACGCTTCATGACACACAAGGGCTGAGGCTGTTCCTGATGGCCAATGCGGCCGACATCGAAGTGCTCGGGCCGCTGGAGTTAAGGGCGCATATTCGCGAGACGCTGAACGCGGCCATTGGTTTGTACGCTGATTGATGGGGGCAGTCCGCCCCCACAACCTCGCTTGACCAGCCGGATTATGCTGGGCGAGGCAGGGGTGATGGCGGCATTCTTCAAGGTGTACGCCATTTTGCTCAGTTCGCAGTACGTGTTCCGCGGCAAGGTGAAGGACGGCGAGGGGTATCACTGAGCCACAAGCTCATAAACCCGCAAATATCACACGCAAGTGCGCCCGGTAACTGTCGAACGCGGCAATCGCGCCAGCGACCACTGCGGCCTCGTCCTGGTTGTCCAGCACCAGGCCGTCGAGCCGGGCAACGAACTCGCGCCAATGCAGCGCACGGCCATCCGGGTGTGGCGCCAGGTGGCGGGCGCCTTGGTCGCCATCGAGCCCCAGGCGCTGGGTTTGCTTGAACAGAAACGCCGCACCCAGATTCGAACCTTCGCTGCAATAAAGCCAGCCCAGGGCCTCGGCCGGGCCGACGCAGACTTGTTGAGGGCGCGTTGGCAGTGGCAGGCCGAGATCACGCAGGTCGGTTTCGACCGCAGCGAAGCGCGACAGCCCAACCAGCCCCGGCAGGTGCCGGTTGAGCTGTGCATCGTTGTACAGCGTCAACAGGCTGCCGTGAAAGCGGTGTTGTACCTGCAGGAAGCGGCCATAGCGCTCGCGGTTTTCGAAAGGGCGTGCCGCCATCACCAGTTGATCGACGCTGTCATGGTCCCGGCTGCTGGCCGCCTTCAAGCGTTTGCAGCGGCCGGGCTCCACGAGGGGGGAGGGTGCAGCGGTCATAGGCGTATCCGTGGTGTGAGGGGTATACGCCCATCATGCTTGCCATCCTTGGCCAGCATCAAGCACCACGCGGCTGGCCTAGCCGAGGGCGGCGGCCTGTTGCAGGTTCAGTGTGCGGGTTTCCGGGGCCAGGGCCCAGGACAGCAACAGGCCGAAGAAGGTGATGGCCGCTGCCACGTACATGGTCTGCGCGATGCCCAGCACGTCGAGGGACATGGGCACCAGGTAGGTGCCCACCGCCGCGCCGATACGCGAAATGGAGGTGCCCATGCCAACGGCGAAGGCACGGATTTCGGTGGGGAAGATTTCGTTCGGGTACACCAGCGTAAGCACCTGCGCACCGCCAATGAACAAGGCATAGAGTGCGAAAAACACCAGGATCCAGATGCCCGCGCTGCTGTGGAACGTACCCAGGCATAGCAGGGCCAACCCCGACACCAGGAAGCTGTAGAGCAGCAGGTTGCGCCGGCCGACGACGTTGATCAGCCGAGTGGCGGCGATGCAACCGACCACGAAGAACAGCGTGATCAGTACCGAGCCGATCGAGGCGCTGTCGCCCTTTACGTCAAGCGCCGCCAGCACCTTGGGTGCAAACGCATACACCGAGAACAGCGGGATGATGCAGCAGGTCCAGAACACGATGACAAACAGCATGCGCTTGCCGTACCCGGCATACAGCAGGCTCCAGATGTTCACCTTGTAGCTGGCGTTTTCCTCGGGCAGGTTGCGCAGGGAAAAGTCATGGCCGTACACCGTTTTGATCACCTGATCCGCTTCTGCATTACGGCCTTTGCTGAGCAGCCAGCGGGGCGACTCGGGTGTGCCGATACGGACTACGAACAGGGCCAGGCCGATGCTGGCAGAGCTGGTCAGCACCAGCCGCCAGGCGTCCTCGGCCCCGCTGCGCAGCAGCAATTCGCCAACGATGTAGGCCGCTGCGGCACCGGCAAACCACAGAATGGTCAGCATGGCCAGGCGAGGGCCGCGGTACTTCCTGGGCATGAACTCGACCAGCAGCGAAGTCGCGACCGGGTACTCGATGCCCACCGCAATGCCGATGACCAGCCGCAGCAGGAAGATGGCCAACGCCGAATCGGCCCAGAACTGCCCGAGCGACGCGACGATGAACAGCGTGGGGCCAACGAAGAACAGGCGCTTGCGGCCGAGGCGGTCGGTCAGCCAGCCGCCAAGGAACCCACCGAAGAAAATGCCGATCAGGGCCGAGGCGGCGATCAGGCCCTCCCAGAAACTGTTCAATGACAACGCAGTGCTGATGTGCGCCAAGGCGACGCCGATGATGCTCAGCACATAGCCATCGACGAACGAGCCGCCACCGGAGCGCAATGTGAGCAGTTTGTGGAACCTGTTTAGCGGTACATCTTCGACTGAGATAGTAGGGCTTGTCATGCTTGTCTCCCGATATGGGTTTTCGAGTGAAGGGGCAGCGCGGCGACCAAAGCGGCGCCGTGAAGCCATCTCGAAAATTCAGTGATCGATGGCTATGCGATTATTTTTATTGTGTGTGCCGGTGACGGCGTGTTCAGAAACCTTCCGCTTGCGCTCCTTGTCTTTCAGATTTCATGACGCACTTCTTTGGAAGGTGGGTGGCCGAAGAACGCACTGTAGGACCTGCTGAAATGGGTGCATGACACAAAGCCGCAGGCAATGGACACATCGAAGATCGATGCACTGGAGTTCTGGATCAGGCGCCGCGCTTCGGTGATGCGCAGCTGGAAGTAGTATTTTTGCGGGGTGGTATCCAGCTGGTCCTTGAACAGCCGCTGCACCTGGCGTACGGACAAACCGACCGCCTGGCACAGTTGCCCGGGCGACAGCGGCTCTTCCAGGTTTGCCTCCATCAGCTTGATGATTTCGCGCAGGGGCCGGCTGACCTTGGGTTGCAGCGGCCTTTGAACGCTGCGGAACCTGCTTTGGTCATGGTCCAGCGTGTCGAGTACCGCATCGGCCAGCGATTGACCGCAGCCGATGTTCAGCCACTGCAGCATCATGTCGAAGGCGCCCGCTGGTGAGGCGGCAGTCAGCCGGTCCCGATCGAGCACCAGGGCATCGTGGGTGACCACGGCGTGCGGCACGCGTTCGGCCAGGGCAATGCGCTGCTCGGGGTGGATGGCACAGCGGTAGCCATCCAGCAGGCCGGCACTGCCCAGGTACCAGGCGCCGTTCCACAGGCCGCCGAGCACCACGGGGAACCTGGCAAGCCGTTTCAGCAGCGCGGTCAGCCAGCCGGGGACCGTGCGTGCGGCACGCAGCCCTCCGCAGACCACCATGATGTCGAGGTCGCACAGGCGTACATCGGTCAGCGGCGTGTCCGGCCGGATAGGGATGGCCAGGTCGCTCATCACTTCGTTGTGGTTGTGGCTGAAGGTGTGCACGCGTATCGAGCCGGGTGCGATCAGGTTGGCGGTAACCAGTACATCCAGGGCCTGGGTGAAACTGGGCAGGGAGAAGTTCTCCAGCAGCAGAAACCCGACCCGCGAGGGTGCCGACCGTGCAACCGCTTGTGCCATGAAGCCCAGGTTGCGCTCTTTGAATGTGTGGCTGAATGCTCTTGTCGTTATTGTCATGGGTCACCCAGGCGCTGGCAGACAGATCGGTAACGAATGTAAGTGTGTGGGCGTTATTGCGTCCAACGCTATTTATACGGTCTTTCCGATAACGTCGCGTTATTGGCGAAGGCGTGCGAAGTTACGCATAACTCAAAGTTATACGTAAAGTAATTTAAGTGCGGATGTGTTTTTTCGGCGCCTGTGTACGATTCAATTGTCTTGTACACGGAACGAGGAGAACACACCAGGATGTCGCAGCGGCACGTTGACCCCGATACCTTGTTACTTCGCATGCCCTCGTTGCGTGCCGTCAAAGCATTTGTTGCCGCTGCCAAGTACCAGAGTTTTACCCGCGCCGCAGAAGCCTTGTGCGTGTCGCAGGCAGCGATCAGCCGGCAGGTTCGCGAGCTGGAAACCTACCTGAGTGCGCGGTTGTTCGAGCGTGTGGGCCGCACGGTTGAGCTGACGCCCGCCGGTTCGGTGTTTTTCGAGGCGTCGCAGTTGTCGTTCGTGAACATTGCCCAGGCGGCGGAGCGCATTCGCCGTACCCCGCAGGAAAAACACGTACTGACCATTTGTTGCTCCCCGGCGTTTTCCGCATTCTGGTTGTCGCAGCACATCAATGCGTTTCGTGCCAACAACCCGGACATCGAACTCAACCTGATCACCACGCAGAATTTCCTGACGCGTGAGCCGGGTGTGGAGCCGGATGTGATCATCTCCAAGCTTGCCAACCCGGGGGAGGCCTACACGCTCTACCCACTGTGCCACGACGTGATTTACCCGGTGTGCTCCCCCGAATACCTGCGGCGGCACCCCGATATCGGCACGCTGGAGGGCCTGCGCGACAGCGCGCTGCTGGACTTGAGCCCCTACGGCCGGGCGGGTGTGGCCGAGCATGTGGACTGGAGTGTGTGGCTGGCGTACCACAACGTGGATATCGACGCGCGCGGCATCGATAGCCCGCCGCTGTTCCACGCCAATGACTACAACCTGATCATCAACATGGTGCTGGCCAACCAGGGTGTCGCACTGGGCTGGAACCAGCTGGTAGCCGGGCTGGTCGAGCAGGGCCGGCTGGCCAGGCCGGTGCGGGAACACGTGACGTTGCGTAACAGCCAGCACTACCTGGCGTGCCGGGAAAAAGCCGATGACGATGCCTGCGCGCGGGTACGGGACTGGATACTTTCAAAGTTTGCCCGGTGGGAAGTTTGAAGTTGCATCTTTAATGCATGACTTTACCGGGTGGGTTAAGGGTTGTAACGGTTGCTTGAAATAAGCGGAAGTGCGGGTTTGCTCTCCGGGAAGTTGCAGGGTGTTTATTAAAAACTACAAGGTTCGGTCATTGCCGGTCGTTGTCGTGCGCAGCGGTTGGCTGGAGGATAATAATGAATAGCAATGAAACCGTCATGGGTCTGATCAAACAGCGTAAGCCGCGACATGTGTTGCCTCGTGAGTTGTATCTGGACCCTGAAGTCTATCGTCAGGACCTGGAGCAGATCTGGCACAAGGACTGGGTGTTCGCCGGTCATACGTTCGAGATCCCCAAGACCGGCCAGTATTTCACCCTGCAGATTGGCGACTACCCGGTAGCGGTCGTACGCGGCAAGGACGGCGAGGTGCGCGCGTTCCACAATGCCTGCCGCCACCGGGGTGCCAAAGTGTGCGAGCACGCCAGCGGTAAAGTGGCCAAGCTGGTGTGCCCGTACCACAAGTGGACATTCGAGCTGGACGGCAACCTGATCTACGCCGGCAACATGGGCGCGGACTTCGACAAGACGCACTACAACCTCAAGCCCGTGCATGTCGAAGTCGTTCACACCTACATCTACGTGTGTGTGGCGCAACAGGCCCCGGACTTTGGCAGCTTCCGCGCGGCGGTCAGCCCGTTCATCGCCCCGCACGGCCTGGAAAACTGCAAGGTTGCCTTCGAGTCCAACCTGATCGAGAAGGGCAACTGGAAGCTGGTATTCGAAAACAACCGTGAGTGCTACCACTGCGACGGCACCCACCCGGAGCTGCTCAACTCGTTCGTCGAGAACCTGTCGGTGGCCGGTGTGGGCGGTGATGATGACCCTGAGCTGGTGGCCCACTGGACCCGCTGCGAGGCAGCCGGAATGCCTAGCCGTCTGGTCATGGACCCGCTGGGGCGCTTCCGCATGACCCGCATTCCGCTTTCGGCTGGCGCCGTCAGCTATACCATGGACGGCAAGCCTGCCGTGAACGGGCGCCTGGACACCAGTGGTGAGGCGGATATCGGTGCGCTGCTGTATTTCAACTACCCGTCTACCTGGAACCACTTCTTGGGCGACCATGCGTTGAGCTTCCGCGTGCTGCCGATTGGCCCCGGGGAGACGCTGGTAACCACCAAGTGGCTGGTGCCGGAGTCGGCAGTGGAAGGGGTGGACTACGACCTTGAGCGCTTGACCAAGGTGTGGCTGGCAACCAACGACCAGGACCGCCGTCTGGTGGAAGGCACGCATGCGGGGGTGTCGTCGCCGGCCTATGAGCCAGGGCCGTTCTCGGAGAATGCCGAGAACGGGGTGTGCCAGTTCGATGACTGGTACTGCGCGACCATGCTGGAGCGGATGAGTGGGCGTGTGCCGTTGAAATCGGTGGTTTGATCGCCAAACCGATGGGGCCGTAAAGCGGCCCCGTCAACCCATTCTGCCCCCCGGCCCGATATCGCCAGAACACACGCTTGATTTACCATGGCAGACGCTTTCACGTTTCCAAGGAATCAGCCATGAGTACTCCCCAGTTCCGCACCCCCACCGCCGCAGACGCCGAGCGCTGCTACGCCATTGAAATCGGCGCCTATGAAGGGGATGAGGCGGCCACCCTGGAGAAGATCCGCACGCGCATCGCACAGTATCCACAAGGTTTTCTCATTCTGGAAAACGCGGGTGAGATCGTCGGTTTCATCAACAGCGGCTGCGCCCACGAAGTTGTCATGTCTGATGAAGACTTCAAGGAACTGGTCGGCCACGACCCGGCAGCACCGAACGTGGTGATCATGTCGGTGGTGGTGGACCCGGCACACCAGGGCAAAGGCTACGCCAAACGGCTGATGGAAGAGTTCATCGCCCGCATGAAAGCGTCGGGCAAGCAGACCATTCACCTGATGTGCAAAGAGCAGCATGTGGCCCTGTACCAGAAGCTGGGTTATCAGTATGTACAGCCGTCACCGTCGGACCATGGCGGCATGGCCTGGCACGAGATGATCATGGGCCTCTGAGTGTGCGTTCTGCATGAGCCCCATCAACCCGTGAGAAGGACCTGAAACCTTGGCCAGTCCGGCACCTCCCTATACCTCCCGCCAAGCCACCTGCATCGCCTTGCTGGTCGCCATCACCTTCTTCATGGAAAACCTCGACGCCACCGTCATTGCCACGGCGCTGCCGCAGATGGCCAGTGATTTCGGCGAAAATGCTGTCAGCCTGAACATCGGCATCAGTGCCTACCTGCTGGCGGTGGCGGTGTTCATTCCGCTGAGTGGCTGGGTGGCCGACCGCTTTGGCCCGCGACAGGTGTTCGCCGGGGCCATCGGCCTGTTTACGGTGGCGTCGTTGCTGTGTGGCATGGCCCCCAACCTGGAAACCTTCATCGCCGCGCGGGTATTACAGGGTATTGGCGGTGCCTTGATGGTGCCGGTAGGGCGGTTGGTGGTGCTGCGTACCACCGAAAAGAAAGACCTGGTGAAAATGCTTGCGGTGATCACCTGGCCCGGGTTGGTGGCGCCAGTACTGGGGCCACCGCTCGGTGGCCTGATCGTCACCCATTGGTCGTGGCCCTGGATCTTCTACCTGAACATCCCCCTCGGGTTGCTGGCGATCGCGGCGGCGTGGTTAGTGGTTCCGAATGCCCGTTCAGATGAAACGCGCCGTTTCGACATGCTGGGCTTCGTGTTTCTGGCGTCGGCTTGTGCGGCGTGGCTGGTCGGCCTGGAAATGCTTGGTTCACTGGCTGGGGGCAGCCTGGGGGCCGGGCTGGCGCTGGTGTTGCTGGGTGGGGGGCTGACCGGGTTGGCGATCCGTCACTGCAAGCGCCATCCTGCACCGCTGTTGCCACTGGAAACCCTGGCTATCCCCACGTTCAGGGTCAGCATCGTGGGCGGTACCTTGTTCCGCCTGTCGATCAGCGCCTTGCCGTTTTTGATCCCTCTACTGTTGCAGATCGGTTTTGGCCTGTCGCCAGTGGATGCCGGGCTGCTGGTGCTGGCGATCTTCGCGGGCAACCTGGCGATGAAGCCGTTCACCACCCGCTTGCTGCGCCGTTATGGCTTTCGCCGGGTGTTGCTGGTCAATGGCGTGATTGGCGTTGGATGCATTCTGGCGTGCCTGGGCTTGCAGCCAGGCATGCCGTGGTACTGGATGGCGGTGGTGCTGTTCGTGGGCGGGCTTTCGCGGTCGATGCAATTCACCACCTACAACGCTGTCGGCTTTGCCGAAGTGCCCAAGCAGCAGATGGGCGAGGCTTCGACGTTGTTCAGCATGTGCTTCCAGCTGGCGATGGCCTTGGGTGTGGCGGTGGTGGCGCTGCTGCTACGCGTAGCGATGATGGTGCGAGGCGGCGAGAGCGAGATGTCAGTCAGTGACTTTCACTGGGCGTTGATCGGCGTTGCACTGATCGCCTGCGTCGCGTTGGTGGATGCCATCCGCTTGCCGAGCAACGCCGGGGAGCACGTGCTGCGCACCTGATCGTTGAAGGGTACGGCTACAAGGCATCACGCAGCTGGATGACACCCTCGAGCGCCAGCGCCTGGGCCGAGTAGCACAGGCCGATGCGTCGGCGCAGGTCCAGTTGTGGCATAGGCTCGCTGTGTACGCCACGGTGCTCGGCCGCCAGCGACTCCGGCACGATCGCGGTGCCCAGGCCTGCGGCGACCAGTTCCAGGGCCAGGGCAAAGCTATCGGCTTCTGCCACAGGCGTGCCGCTGTAAAACGGTTGCAGGCGCTGATGGCTGGGCTGTGCAGGGCAGGTGATCCACTGGGCCTTGGTGGGTGCCTGCGGTGCAGTCGCCAGGACGAACCGGTCGCTGTGCAGCGGCAGAAACAGTTCATCCTCACAACGCAGTTCTTCGCTGGCGAGCCGTACTGCGCCCATGCAGCCGGTCACCAGTTGCAGACGCACCGGAGGCTGGAGGGCTGCCGCTGCCAGCACCACCTTGCTCAGCACCGCCGCGCTCACATCCTGCTCGACACCAATCTGCAACGGCGCGCGTTCACGATCCCCTTTGAAGCGTCCAAGCAGGCGGTTGGCATCGGCGACCATGCGCTGCGCCTCGGGGTACAGCGCCCGGGCATCCTCGGTTACCTCAACGCCACGGGCCTGGCGAACGAACAGCGTGGTGCCCAGCGCTTCTTCCAGTGCCTTGATGCTGCCGGAAAGCGCCGGTTGGCTAAGGTGAATCGAGCGCGCGGCGGCGGTGATGTTGCGCTCTTCGAACACGGCGATGAAGGCACGAAGCTGGCGATAATCCATGGGGTACCCATAAGTGATGCCGATGGCTGCGAAAGGAATTTCCCATTTTTCGCAAGAAAAACTGGCTTCTATACTCGCTCTACTTCTTACCCATAGGCAAATCGGATAACAGGATGGTGACCATGACCAACACCCATAAACCCTTGGTAGTCATTACCGGCGCCAGCTCCGGCATCGGCCTGGCCACCGCCAAGCTACTGTCCAGCCGTGGCCACGCCTTGTTGCTGCTTTCGCGTCGTCTGGCGCCGATGCAGCAACTGCAGCTGCCAAACACGCTGGCACTGTCGGTTGATATCACCGACCGCACTGCGGTGCAGGCCGCCGTCGCCGAAGCCGAAACGCGCTTTGGGCCGGTTGACGCGATCATCAACAATGCGGGGGTGATGCTGTTGGGCAACATCACCACCCAGGACCCGGAGCAGTGGGACCGCATGCTCGACGTCAACGTGCGTGGGCTGCTCAACGGCATCCATGCCGTGGCCAGCGGTATGGTCGAGCGCAAGCACGGCACCATCATCAACGTCAGCTCCGTGGCCGGGCGCAAGGCATTCCCCAACCATGTCGCCTACGTCGGTACCAAGTTCGCCGTCACTGGCCTTTCGGAAAACCTGCGTGAAGAACTGGCGCCGAGCAACGTGCGGGTGATCACCATCGAGCCAGGCGCGGTCGATACCGAGCTGCTCAGCCACACGACCGATGACGCCATCAAGGCCGGCTACAACGACTGGAAGCAGGAAATGGGCGGGGTACTCACGGCCGAGACCATTGCCGAGACCATCGGCTTTGCCTACGGCCAGCCGCAATCGGTGTGCATTCGGGAAATCGTGGTGTGCGCTACCCGCCAGCAGGCGTGACGGGTAACGCGGGGTGCATCACGCACCGCTGACCAGTTGGTGCGCCAGCTGGTTGTGGCGCTCCAGCACGCGGGGCAGGTCGACGGTGGCCAACTGACCGTCCTTGACCACCACACGGCCATTGATCACGCTGGTGTGCACCTGGGTCGGGGTGCAGAACACCAGTGCCGCCAGCGGGTCGTGATGGCCGCCGGCATAGGCCACGTGGCCCAGGTCGAAGGCGACGAAGTCGGCGACCATGCCGGGCGCCAGGGCGCCGATGTCATTGCGGTTGAGCACCTTGGCACCGCCCAGGGTGGCGATCTCCAGGGCTTCGCGTGCGGTCATGGCGTCGGGGCCGAAGCCTACCCGTTGCAGCAACAAGGCCTGGCGCACTTCACCGATCATGCTGGCGCCATCGTTGGACGCCGAACCATCGACCCCCAGGCCCACCGGCACGCCGTGGTCGCGCATCTTGCGCACCGGGGCGATGCCCGAGGCCAGGCGCATGTTCGAGCAAGGGCAGTGGGCGACCCCGGTGCCGGTGCGGGCGAACAGCTCGATGCCGTGCTGGTCGAGCTGCACGCAGTGTGCGTGCCAGACATCGTGACCGACCCAGCCGAGGTCTTCGGCGTATTCGGCGGGGGTCATGCCGAATTTCTCGCGGCTGTAGGCGATATCGTTGACGTTTTCGGCCAGGTGGGTGTGTAGCGACACCCCGTATTGGCGCGCCAGCACGGCGGCTTCGCGCATCAGGTCGCGGCTGACCGAGAAGGGCGAGCAGGGCGCCACCACGATACGGCGCATCGCGCCATGGCTGGCATCGTGGTAGTCCTCGATCAGGCGCTGGGACTCCTTGAGGATGTCGGCCTCCTTTTCCACCACCGCGTCAGGCGGCAGGCCGCCCTGGCTCTGGCCCACGCTCATGCTGCCGCGCGCGGCGTGGAAGCGCATGCCGATCTCGGCGGCGGCATGGATGCTGTCGTCGAGCTTGCAGCCGTTGGGGTAGATGTACAGGTGGTCGCTGGAGGTGGTGCAGCCGGACAGGATCAGTTCGGCCATCGCGGTCTGGGTCGACACCGCGATCATTTCGGGGGTCAGGCGTGCCCAGATGGGGTACAGGTTGGTCAGCCAGTTGAACAGCTCACCGTCCTGGGCAGCAGGCACCACGCGGGTGAGGCTCTGGTACATGTGGTGGTGGGTGTTGACCAGGCCCGGGATCACCACTTTGCCGGCCATGTCCAGGATGACATCGGCCTGTTGTGGCAGGGTATCGCTGGGGCCGACCTGCTTGATCAGGTTGTCTTCGATGAACAGGCCGCCGTGTTTGATTTCGCGGCGTTCGCTGTCCATGGTGACCAGGAGTGCAGCGTTTTTGACGAGTAGCGTTTTTGCAGCATTGGTAGATGACATGGCTAAAGCCTGTCGCAATACGCATCGGCGATTGCCGATGTCATAGGCGCAGGGCATTGTAAGCAAGGTTTTTGTGGATTGTATACAGGGCTGGTAGTCCTGCACCGGCCTCTTCGCGGGCGAGCCCGCGAATAGGCCGGTGCAGGTTACCTCAACAGCAGATCACGCCGCGCCACGGCTGGCGACCCCATCCACCAACCGCGCAATCCCCAGCGGGTTGGCGCTTTTCAGCGCATCCGGCAGCAGTGCCTCCGGGTAGTTCTGGAAGCACACCGGGCGCAGGAAGCGGTCGATGGCCAGGGTGCCGACCGAGGTGCCACGGGCATCGGACGTGGCCGGGTAAGGCCCGCCATGCACCATCGCATCGCTCACTTCAACGCCAGTCGGGTAGCCGTTCAACAGCAGGCGCCCGGCCTTGCGTTCCAGCAGTGGTACCAGCCCGGCAAAGGCGTGCAGGTCGTCAGGCTCGGCGATCAGGGTGGCAGTCAGCTGGCCTTGCAGGTGGCGCAACGCCTCGGCCAGTTGCTGGGCATCGGCCACTTCCACTACGACGGTGGTCGGGCCGAATACTTCTTCCTGTAGCAGTGGGTCGCCGTTCAGCAGCAGGCTTACGTCGGCCTTGAACAGCTGTGGCCGGGCCTGGTTACCGGTTTGCGGCTGCCCGGCCAGATGCTGGATGCCTGGGTGTGCCAGCAGGTGCTGCACACCGTTCTGGTAGCTGCGCAGGGTTCCGGCATTGAGCATGGTCTGTGGACCCTGGTCGGCCATGCGCGCCACCAGCGTGTGCACGAAGTGCTCGAACTGCGGCGACCGAATACCGATGACCAGGCCCGGGTTGGTGCAGAACTGCCCGCAACCCAGCACCACCGAGGCGGCCAGCTCTGCAGCCACTTGCTCGCCACGGGCCAGCAGCGCCTGGGGCAGCACGATGACCGGGTTGATGCTGCTCATTTCGGCGAACACCGGGATTGGCTGCGGGCGCGCGGCAGCCATGTCGCACAGGGCGCGGCCACCCCGCAGCGAGCCGGTGAAACCCACTGCCTGAATGGCCGGGTGCTTGACCAGCGCTTCGCCCACGCCGGCACCGTAGATCATGTTGAACACCCCTGCCGGCATGCCGCTGCTGGCCACGGCGCGGTCGATGGCTGCGGCTACATGAGCGGCCGTGAGCATGTGCCCGCTGTGCGCCTTGAACACGACGGGGCAGCCCGCTGCCAGCGCCGAGGCGGTGTCACCACCTGCCGTGGAGAAGGCCAGTGGGAAGTTGCTGGCGCCGAACACGGCCACCGGGCCCACGCCGATGCGGTACTGGCGCAGGTCCGGGCGCGGCAGCGGGGTACGCTGGGGCAGGGCGCGGTCGATGCGGGCGGCGTAGAAGTCGCCACGGCGTACCACCTCGGCAAACAGGCGCAACTGGTTGCTGGTGCGGCTGCGTTCGCCACGGATGCGGGCTTCGGGCAGTGCGGTTTCGCGGGTGACATGCTGGATGAAGTCATCGCCCAGGGCGTCCAGTTCGTTGGCGATGGCGTCGAGGAAGGCGGCGCGCTGTGCCGGGCGGGTACTGCGGTAGGCCGGGTAGGCGACCTCGGCAGCCTGCACGGCAGCCTCGACTTCGTCGCCGGTCGCCTGGTGGAAGGCGTACGGCAGCGGCTCGCCGCTGTGGGCGTCGACGCTGTTCAGCAGCACGTCCCCGTTGCCGCTGAGTTGGCCGGCGATGTGGTTCAGGCGATGTTCGATGGACATTTCGGTTCCCGTTGGCAATGACAGTCGTTGCGCTGGGACTGTAGGCGGCGAACGGGAGGCTGAATAATGATTAATGCGGATCGGGTGATAACGAGCGGTTATCACCCGGTGCTCAGCGTCACTCGGCCATCTGCAACTCCGGCAGCTTCACCCGGAACGCCTTGGTCAGCCCCATCAGCACCACCAGCCCCATGCCCATCCAGCACAGGCCGATGGTGAACGACAGGCTGGTCAGGCTGCTCCACAGCCACAGGGTGCTAAGGAAGCCCAGGCCGGGAATGGCGCCATACAGCAGGTAGTTGCGGCCACCGCGTAGCTTCTGATCGACCAGGTAGTGTTTGACCACCGCCAGGTTTACCGCCGAAAAGGCGAACAGGGCGCCAAAGCTGATCATGTTGGCCACGGTGTCGAGGGTGATGACCAGGGCGATGAGGGACAGCAGGCTGACCACCAGGATGGCAGTAGCCGGTACGCGCTTTTTCGTCACCAGCTGGCCGAACGCGCGCGGCAATGCGCCGTCGCGGCCCATGGCGAACAGCACGCGTGACACGCTGGCCTGGGACACCATGGCCGAGGCGAAGCAGCCGGCCACGTAGGTGGCGGTAAACGCGGTAACCAGCAATTCGCCGCCCACCCGGCGCATTACATCCACCGAGGCCGAGTCCGGGTCGGCAAAGCTACCCCAGTCGGGGAACACCATCTGTGCGCAGTACGACACCACCAGGAACAGCAAGCCGCCGATCAGCGACACGGCCAGGATCGCCACGGGAATGCGGTAGGTCGGGTTGCTGGTTTCCTCAGCCATGGTCGACACCGCGTCAAAGCCGAGAAACGACAGGCACAGCACGGCGGCGCCCGTCATGATCAACGGCACGTTGAAGCCTTCGTGATGGAAGGGGGCCAGCAGCGACACCGGCTCCGCCTGCCCGTTGAGCTTGAGCACGGACAGGGCGACGAAGACGATGATGAACACCAGCTGCGCCACCACCAGGATCCAGTTGACACGGGTGATCGACTCGATGCCGATCAGGTTGAGGAAGGTGACCAGGGCAATGGAGCCCGCCACCCACACCCAGGCGTGGACCGCCGGAAAGTATTCCGACATGTAGATGCCGATCAGCAGGTAACTGAGCAGCGGCAGGAAGATGTAGTCGAGCAGCAGCGTCCAGCCGGTAATGAAGCCGATGTGGCTGCCGAAGGCTTTGCGCGTGTAGGTGTAGACCGAGCCGGAGTAGGGGTGGGCCTGGACCATGCGGCCGTAGCTGTAGGCGGTGAGCAGCATGGCGGCGAGGGTGAGCAGGTAGGCGGTGGGCAGGTGCCCTTTGGTCATCTGGGTGACCAGCCCGTAGGTGGTGAAGACGGCCAGGGGCACCATGTAGGCCAGGCCGAACAGCACCAGGGCGGTCATGCCCATGGATTTGCGGAAGCGGCCGGTGCTGGCGCCGGGGTGTGACGGTGCATGCGAAGCAGGCGAATGGGCTGTACTTGTTGTTGTATGCATTGCTAACTCCTGGAAAGGGATGCAGGGCACCGCAGTACGCGAGCAGGCTCGCTACCGGTGGGTGGTGTGCAAGGAGGTCGAGCGCAAGGCTCGCAGCGCTGGGGCGGTTTGATGCTCCCACACCCTGTGGGTGCCCGGAATCACCCTTTGGGGTGAGGGGTGCGACCCTTGGCCGACTCACCCCAACGGGTGATTTCGGTACCTGCAGCGGCGTGGGAGTATCTGGTCAACAACGCACCGCACTGGCGGCGGTGCCACTGAATAGAAACGGCAGGCCCACAGTGACTAATCAATTGCTTTCAGAACAGTGGTTCGAGCACCTGGCCAAGGTCACCGAGGCCATCGGCCGCCCGGGTTTCGCCGCCAACCTGTTTGCCGCACTTGGCGTGATCCGGCCGATCCAGGCGACCACGGTGTACCTCTACCCGCACGACGGCATGCCTTGCGCGCTGTTCGAGCAGGACGACAAGGCGCCTTGGCAGCCCGAGGGCAATGTCAGCCGCTACCTGTCGGGCTTCTACCTGCTCGACCCGTTTTACGGTGCTTGCGTGGAGCAGGTCGCGTCCGGTTGCTATGGCCTGTTCGAAGTGGCCCCCGACCACTTCGAGGTCAGTGAGTACTACCAGTCGTTCTACCGGCACTCGCACCTGGAAGATGAGCTCAACTACATCCTGCAGGTGGCGCCCGGGCAAAGCCTGGCGGTGTCGCTGGCGTTTACCGACAAGCTCGATACACAGACCCGCGAGCTGTTCGGGCGCGTCACGCCCTGGGTGCTGGCGGTACTCGGCAAGCACTTCGCCGGGCTGGACAGCCGCGCCGGGCGTTTCGAGAACATCCTCGAACAACGCATCCACGCTGCGCTGAACAACTTCGGCAGCTCGTTGCTGACCGAGCGTGAATGTCGCATCGCCCAGCTGATCCTGCGTGGCCACTCGACCAAGTCGCTGGCCGAGCGCCTGGGTGTTTCGGAAGACACCATCAAGTCGCACCGCAAGAACGTCTACGCCAAGCTCGACATCGGCACCCAGTCCGAACTGTTTTCCCTGTTCATCGACGCGCTGGCCAATGCCCAGGGCGTGCTGGGCAAGGACCCGCTTGAAAGCTACATGGGCAAGCTGCGCTGAGCGACGGCTGCCCTGCAACCCCACCGCAAAGGAAAACCAACAATGAACGCGCCTTTCGCCCCGCAACGCCAGACCCGTGACTACCAGGCAGCCGACGCCGCACACCACATCCATGCCTTCCTCGACCAGAAGGCGCTGAACGCCGAAGGGCCGCGGGTGATCGTGGGTGGCGAACGCCTGCATCTGTGGGACAGCGAGGGCAAGCGCTACCTGGATGGCATGTCTGGCCTGTGGTGCACACAGCTCGGTTATGGCCGGCGCGACCTGACGGCCGCCGCCGCCACGCAGATGGACCAGCTGGCCTACTACAACATGTTTTTCCACACCACCCACCCGGCGGTGATCGAGCTGTCCGAGTTGCTGTTCAGCCTGCTGCCCGGGCACTACAGCCACGCGATCTACACCAACTCGGGCTCCGAAGCCAACGAGGTGCTGATCCGCACCGTGCGCCGCTACTGGCAGGTGGTGGGTCAGCCAGGCAAGAAAATCATGATCGGCCGCTGGAACGGCTACCACGGTTCGACCCTGGCGGCCACGGCGCTGGGCGGCATGAAGTTCATGCACGAAATGGGCGGGTTGATTCCGGACGTTGCGCACATCGATGAGCCGTACTGGTACGCAGAGGGTGGCGAGCTGACCCCGGCCGAGTTTGGCCGCCGCTGTGCCTTGCAACTGGAGGAAAAAATCCTCGAGCTTGGCGCCGAGAACGTTGCCGGCTTTATTGCGGAGCCGTTCCAGGGCGCGGGCGGCATGATCTTCCCGCCGGAAAGCTACTGGCCGGAAATTCAGCGCATTTGCCGCCAGTACGACGTGCTGCTGTGCGCCGATGAGGTGATTGGCGGCTTTGGCCGCACCGGCGAGTGGTTTGCCCATGAGTACTTCGGCTTCGAGCCCGACACCCTGTCGATCGCCAAGGGCCTGACCAGTGGCTACGTGCCCATGGGCGGCCTGGTGCTGAGCAAGCGCATTGCCGAGGCGTTGGTAGAGCGCGGTGGGGTGTTTGCCCATGGCCTGACCTATTCCGGCCACCCGGTGGCGGCGGCGGTGGCCATTGCCAACCTGAAGGCGCTGCGCGACGAAGGCATCGTGCGCCAGGTGAAGGACGACACCGGGCCCTACCTGCAACGCATCCTGCGCGAGGTGTTCGCTGACCACCCGTTGATCGGCCAGGTGCAGGGTGCCGGACTGGTGGCGGCGTTGCAGTTTGCCGAGCACAAGCCAACGCGCAAGCGTTTTGCCAACGAGAACGACCTGGCCTGGCAGTGCCGTACGTTCGGTTTCGAGGAAGGGGTGATCATTCGCTCGACCCTGGGCCGGATGATCATGGCGCCGGCCTTGATCGCCAACCACAGCGAGCTGGATGAGCTGGTGGAGAAGACGCGGATTGCCGTGGACCGCACAGCCCGGTTGGTCGGCAAACTCTAAAAATCTGCTGGCTCATCGCAACCCCTGTAGGAGCGGGCTTGCCCGCGAACACCGGCGAAGCCGGTGCCATCCACCGAGTCGCCTGCTTCGCGAGCAAGCTCGCTCCTACAAGCAACAGCGACCGCCACGACGGTCGCCTGGAGTACAAATGTACACCCTCGAATTCTGGCAACAACGCGCCTCGGACCTGTACCTCCCGTCCCAGGCACTTATCAGCGGCAAAGCCGTCAACGCACAGGATGGCGCCACATTCGCCGCCATCAACCCCGCCACCAACGCCGTACTGGCCCAGGTCAATGCCTGCGGCCAGGCCGAAGTCGACCTTGCAGTGGCCAGCGCCCGCCGGGCCTTCGAGCAAGGCCCGTGGCCACGCATGGCCCCCGGCGAGCGCAAGAAGGTGCTGCTGCGCCTGGCCGAGCTGATCATGGCCCATCGCGAAGAACTGGCCTTGCTGGACTCGCTGAACATGGGCAAGCCCGTCATGGATGCCTACAACATCGATGTGCCCGGCTCGGCCCATGTGTTCGCCTGGTACGGCGAGGCGCTGGACAAACTCTACGACCAGGTGGCACCCACTGCGCCCAGCGCGCTTGCCACCATCACCCGGGAGGCGCTCGGTGTGGTCGCCGCCGTGGTGCCCTGGAACTTCCCGCTCGACATGGCCGCCTGGAAGCTGGCCCCGGCGCTGGCGGCCGGCAACAGCGTGGTACTCAAGCCCGCCGAGCAATCCCCGTTCTCGGCCCTGCGTCTGGCCCAACTGGCCCTGGAAGCGGGTTTGCCGGAAGGTGTGTTGAACGTGGTGCCGGGCCTGGGTGAGCAGGCCGGGCAGGCGCTGGGCCTGCACCCGGACGTGGACTGCCTGGTGTTCACCGGCTCTACCCAGGTGGGCAAGTACTTCATGCAGTACTCGGCGCAGTCCAACCTCAAGCAAGTGTGGCTGGAATGCGGTGGCAAGAGCCCCAACCTGGTGTTCGATAACTGCCAGGACCTGGACCTGGCGGCGGAAAAGGCCGCCTTCGGCATTTTCTTCAACCAGGGCGAGGTATGCTCGGCCAACTCGCGGCTGTATGTGCAGCGCTCGATTCATGACGAATTCGTCGAGCGCCTGCAGGCCAAGGCACGCCAGTGGATGCCGGGTAACCCGCTGGACCCGGCAAGCCGCGCCGGTGCCATTGTCGATGCCGAGCAGACCGGCCGCATCGAGGCCGCCATTACCCGCGCCGGGCAAGAGGGCGCCAGGTTGGTGTGTGGTGGTCGACGCTTGACTGTCGAAGGCTCGGACAACTACATCGAGCCGACCATTTTTGCCGGTGTCGAGGGGCGCATGCGCCTGGCGCAGGAGGAAGTGTTCGGGCCGGTGCTGGCGGTCAGCGCCTTCGACACGGAAGAAGAGGCGGTGCGCCTGGCCAACGACAGCATGTATGGCCTGGCTGCCTCGGTGTGGAGCGATGACTTCAATCAGGTGCACCGGGTGGCGCGGGCGTTGAAGGCCGGTACGGTGTCGGTGAACACGGTAGATGCGCTGGATGTGACGGTGCCGTTCGGCGGGGGCAAGCAGTCGGGGTTTGGCCGCGACTTGTCGCTGCATTCGTTCGACAAATATTCGCAGCTCAAGACCACCTGGTACCAGCTGCGCGCCTGATGCGTTGTTCATGAACTGCGTCGCCTGCTTCGCGGGTTCAACCGCGAAGAGGCCAGCGCAGGGCAGCGATCAGGCCTTGCTGTCGAGCAAGCGCTGATACCGCGACAGGCTCTCTTCCAGGTGTTTGCGCAGCGCCGTGCGCGCACTGGCCACGTCGCCCATGCTGATTGCCGACAGGATTGCCCCGTGTTCACGGGCGATTTTCTTGATATGCGCCTGGCGGTTCTTGCCGGTGACCTGCCCATGCTTGAGGTTCAGGTCGAGGATGATGTCCGGCCCCAGCGCCTCCAGCAGTTGGGTGAAGTGCGGGTTGCTGGTGGCGCGGGCAATCGCCAGGTGGAACTCGAAGTCGGCCTTGGCTTCTTCCTCTTGCGTAGCGCCGTCCAGCGAGTTGAAGCGGTCGAACGCCTCGGTGATCGCCGCCATGCTCGCTGGGCTGCGGCGCTCGGCGGCGCGGGCGACCGATTCGGTCTCGATGCCCAGGCGCAGTTCAAGGATCTGCGCTGCAGCGCGTACATCATCGACAACGCTGTCGATGGCGAAGCCGATGCGCTTTACATCCTGCTCGACCACGAATACGCCCACACCCTGACGAGCGATCAGGCGCCCGCCAAGGCGCAGCGAGGCCACCGCCTCGCGGATGACCGGGCGGCTGACGTTGAATTCTTTGCACAGCTCCTGTTCGGACGGCAGTTTGTCGCCCGGGCCGTAGGTGCCGTTGTCGATCCGGCTGGAAAGCTCCTGGATCACGGTTTCCGCCAGGTTGGCGCGGCGCGTGCCTAACGACGCATTCATAGAAGGGTTGCTCCTGAAACTGATTGGCTCATCACGGTTGATTCTCCGGCAGGTTGCGCGCAGCCCTGATGCCCCTTGCGGCGGGATCCGTAGCCAACCAGCGGTGATGTTGTCGGTATATGTTATCAAACATCTTACTAGTCAGGCTCATGCCCTGCTTTTTGATTGCGTGCATCGCTTGTCGCCGGAAAGATTATTTTACCTTCTCCCGTAGCATACACCCATTGACAGTTGCCTGCTGACTGTTATCTTACAAGTGCGATGGCGTTCCGGCCAATTCGTATGCGGTAAGCGATGTCGAGGTTCGTCCAATCACTACTGGGAGCTGAGCATGAATAACAACAAGGGAGGGCGTACAGCCCTCGCGACCGCGGTAACATTGCTGATGGCCATGGGGACGGCACACGCAGCAGACAGTGAAATCGTCAGGATCGGCTTCGCCGGCCCCCTGACCGGGCCTTCGGCGCACCAGGGACAGGACGTCGAGCATGGCATCCAGATTGCGGTAGAAGAGGCCAACCAGCAGCAACTGAAAATCGGTGACAAGGTGGCCCAGTTCAAGCTGGTTTCCGAAGACGATGTCGCCGACCCGCGCACAGGCACTGCGGTGGCGCAGCGGCTGGTGGACTCGAAAGTGGCGGTGGTGATCGGTCACTACAACTCTGGCACCAGTATTCCCGCTTCGAAAATCTACGCCGCCGCCGGCATTCCGCAAATCTCGCCTTCGGCCACCAACCCCACCTTGACGCGCCAGGGTATCCCCTCGGTATTTCGTACCGTCAACGACGACGCCACCCTCGGCCGTTATGCCGGCAACTACCTGGTCAGCCAGCTCAAGGCTCAGCGCATTGCCATCTTCGATGACCGCACCGCGTATGGCCAAGGCCTGGCCGATGAGGTGACCAAGGCGGTCAAGGCGGCGGGTGGCAACGTGGTGGTGCGCGAGTACACCAATGACAAGTCGACCGACTTCAATGCCATCCTCACCACGGCCAAGGCGCAAAAGGCCGATGCAGTGTTCTTTGCCGCCCTCGACTACCAGGCCGCCCCGATGGCCAAGCAGATGAAGAACCTGGGCCTGAAGGCGCGCTTCATGAACATCGGCAACCTGCCCAACGATTCGTTCAGGCAGATGGCCGGCAGCGCCGCCGAAGGCACCTACGCCTGGAACTACGGTACGCCGTTGCAGGACATGCCCAAGGGCGCGGCTTTCGAGCAGAAGCTCAAGGACAAGTTCGGCGTGGGCGTGGTGCAGTCGTCGCCCGCCGCCTATGACGCCACCTGGGCGGCAATCAACGCCATGGTCAAGGCCGGTTCCGACGACCCCAAAGTGTACCTGCCTGTACTCAAGAGCCAGAGCTACGAAGGCGTCACCGGCACCATCGCCTTCGACGACCAGGGCAACCTGAAGAACCCGGCGGCCACCGTGTTCCAGTTCGCCGACGGCGGCTGGAAAACCCTGTCGGTCGAGCGCGACTAAGCAGCACCTCATAACAAGCAGGCGCCGGCCTGCCACATAACAAGAAGACTTTTCCCACCTGCCAGGCCTGTCGGCGTGTGGCGCTGAGCCGCCGCGCGCCGACGACAACGCAGTTTCGAGGATTCAGCGCGTGGACGGTAATTTCGATATCTTGTTGCAACAGGTCCTCAACGGCCTGGTGCTGGGCAGCATCTATGCCCTGGTAGCCCTGGGCTACACCATGGTCTACGGCATCATCGGCCTGATCAACTTCGCCCACGGCGAGGTGGTGATGGTTGGCGCCATGGTGACCATTTCGGTACTGACGATGCTCGCTGGCGCAGGCTTTGCACCCGGGCTCATTACCTTGCTCCTGGCGATCATGGCCGCCGCGGTGGTGTGCATGCTGCTGGCCCAGGGCATGGAAAAGTACGCTTATCGGCCCTTGCGCAAAGCCCCGCGGTTAACCCCGCTGATTCTCGCCATTGGCATCTCCATCGCCCTGCAGAACCTGGCGATGATGATCTGGGGGCGCGGCTACAAGACCTTCCCTGAAGTGGTCGAGACGCAGCCGGTCGACGTGTTTGGCGCCACCATCACCAACGTGCAGCTGTCGATCATGCTGATAGCCGTGGTGATCATGCTTGGCCTGTGGCTGCTGGTGGACAAGACCCGCCTGGGCAAGGCCATGCGCGCCACCGCGCAAAACCAGGAAGTGGCCGGGTTGATGGGCATCAACATCAACCACGTGATCAGCGCCACCTTCCTGATCGGCGCCAGCCTGGGTGCCATCGCCGGGGTAATGCGTGCGATCAACTACGGCCAGGCCGATGCCTACATGGGCTTGCTGTTGGGCCTGAAGGCGTTCTCGGCGGCGGTGCTGGGCGGTATCGGCAACCTGTTCGGCGCCATGGCCGGCGGCCTGTTGCTGGGGCTGATCGAGTCGCTGGCAGCGGGCTACACCGGCCAGATCACCGGCGGTTTCCTGGGCGCCAACTACCAGGACATCTTCGCCTTCGCGGTGCTGATCCTGGTGTTGCTGTTCCGGCCAAACGGCCTGCTTGGCGAACGCCAGGCCGACCGGGCGTAAGGAGGCGGTCATGAAAAACCTCAAGACCCAGTACCTGCTGTTGATCCTTGGCTTCATCGCCTTGCCGTTCCTGATCGAGGCCATCCCCATGCTCGGCCCCACCTGGGTGCGCATCCTTGGCTTTGCCATGCTCTACGTGCTGCTGGCGTTGGGCCTGAACATCGTCATCGGTTACGCCGGGCTGCTCGACATGGGCTACATCGGCTTCTACGCCATTGGTGCCTACCTGTACGCACTGCTGGCCTCGCCGCACTTGCAAATGGCCGGCCTGATCGAGGTTGTGCTGGACTGGCCGGTGTGGGTGATCATCCCGCTGGCAGCCGTGGCCGCAGCCATTTGCGGTGTGCTGATCGGGGCGCCGGTGCTCAAGTTGCGCGGCGATTACCTGGCCATCGTCACCCTGGGTTTCGGCGAGATCATCCGCATTTTCATGAACAACCTGGACCAGCCGGTGAACCTCACCAACGGCCCCCAGGGCATCAGCAACATTGCCCCGCTGCACGTCGATTTCGGGCCATGGGCGCATGCGCCGGATGCAGGTGCGGCACCCGTGCTGTCGTTGCAGCAAAGCTGGAGCTTGTTCGGCCTGCAGGTTTCGCCGGTGATCAGCTACTACCTGTTCTTCCTGTTCATCGTCATCCTCTGCATCGTGCTGTCCAAGCGCCTGGAAGTGTCGCGCATCGGCCGTGCCTGGATGGCCCTGCGTGAAGACGAAGTGGCCGCCGAGGCCATGGGCCTGAACAAGCGCAACCTCAAGTTGCTGGCGTTCGCCATGGGCGCGACCTTTGGCGGGGTGTCTGGCGTGCTGTTCTCCAGCTACCAGGGCTTTGTCAGCCCCGAATCGTTCACCCTGATGGAGTCGATCATGGTACTGGCCATGGTAGTGCTCGGCGGCATGGGCTCGATCCGTGGCGTGGTGCTGGGGGCGCTGATCCTGTCGGTGATGCCCGAGCTGTTCCGCGACCTGGTCAACTGGATCCAGCCCTGGGTGATGGACAACGTTACCTTCATCAGCCGCGACATCCTGCGCAACGTGCTGGATGCCTCGACCCTGCGCATGCTGGTGTTCGGCCTGGCGCTGATCCTGGTCATGCGTTTCCGGCCCGAAGGGCTGTGGCCGTCCGACCGCCGCCGTGCCGAGCTGCACGAGGGTGAAGCTGAAGCAGAGCCCGCGCCGGTCGTTGCAGTGCCTCAACAGGCATCCTTCGAACTCCCGATCAAAGAGGCGGACAAGGCATGAGCGATATCCTTCTCGAACTGCATCAGGTCAGTAAATTCTTCGGTGGCCTGCAGGCCCTGCACGGCATCGACCTGAGTATTCGCCGTGGCGAGATTCGGGGGCTGTTGGGCCCTAACGGTGCTGGCAAGACCACCCTGTTCAACGTGCTTACCGGCCTGTACCGGGCCGAGCAGGGCCGTGTGATGTTCGACGGCAAGCCGCTGCGCATCAGCAAGCCGCACAAGGTGGTGGAGGCGGGTATTTCCCGCACCTTCCAGAACATCCGCCTGTTCCACAACATGACCGCTCTGGAAAACGTGATGATTGGCCGCCATGTGCGCACCCGCAGCGGTGTGTTCGGCGCCATCCTGCGTACCCCGGCCTGTGTGCGTGAAGAGCGTGAAATCCGCCAGGCCGCCCGTTACTGGCTGAATTACGTGGGCATCGGCCACCTGGCCGGCGAGTTGGCCAAGAGCCTGTCCTACGGCGACCAGCGTCGCCTGGAAATTGCCCGGGCACTGGCCACCGAGCCCAAGCTGATTGCACTCGACGAACCGGCGGCAGGCATGAACGCCTCGGAAACCGAGGGCCTGCGCCAACTGATGTGCAAGATGCAGGCGGATGGCAAAACCGTGTTGTTGATCGAGCACGACGTGAAACTGGTGATGGGCCTGTGCGACCACATCACCGTACTTGAATTCGGCCGCAAGATCGCCGACGGCTTGCCGGCCGACGTGCGCAAGGATCCACGCGTGATCGAGGCTTATCTGGGTGCAGAGGCAGTGGCATGAAGAACATTCTGCAAGTGAGCGACCTGAAGGTCAGCTATGGCGCCATCCAGGCCATCAAGGGCATCGACCTGAGGGTGGGCGAGGGTGAGATGGTGGCGCTGATCGGCGCCAACGGCGCGGGCAAGACCACCACCTTGAAAACCCTGGCCGGGCTACTGAAGCCGAGTGCCGGCAGCATCACCTTCGATGGCAAGGCGCATGCGGCGATCAAGGGCCACGACCTGATCCGCGAAGGGCTGGCGCTGGTGCCGGAGGGGCGGGGGATCTTTCCCAAGCTGACGGTGCACGAAAACCTCGAAATGGGCGCCTTCAGCCGGCGCGACGGCAAGGACGCCATCGCTGCCGACATCGAGCGCATGTACGGCATCTTCCCGCGCCTGAAGGAGCGCGCCTTCCAGCTGGCCGGCACCATGTCGGGTGGCGAGCAGCAGATGTTGGCGATTTCCCGGGCATTGATGGGGCGGCCCAAGCTGCTGTTGCTGGACGAGCCGTCCATGGGGTTGGCGCCGATCATCGTGCAGAAGATTTTCGAAACCATCGTCGAGGTGGTCAAGGGTGGGGTGACGTTGCTGCTGGTGGAGCAGAACGCCCGGCTGGCGCTGCAAACCTGCCAGCGCGCCTACGTGATTGATGGTGGGCGCATCAGCCTGGAAGGCTGCGCCAAGACCTTGCTGCATGACGACCAGGTGAAGAAGGCCTACCTGGGCGAATGATTCACTCACAATGACAAGAGCGTCTGTCCTGGGGTTGAACGTTTGTATCGCCGGCCTCTTCGCGGGCACGCCCGCGAAGAGGCCGGTAAGCCCTTGCCTGATTTTCGCCCTGGCGAGGCACCCGAAAATGCTTAAATGTGTGGCGCGCTGTGAGCCGTCACTCCTCCCGCATACTCAGGCTTCAGATGCCCCTGCTCATCCAGCAGATAAGCATCCATCACCTCCCGCACCACCGGCCCTGCCACCCGGCCCCCAGCCTCACCGTTCTCGATCATCACCGCCACCACCACACTCGGGTGGTCGGCCGGTGCAAAGCCGACGAACAGGGCGTTGTCACGGTGCCGTTCCAGGGTCTTGTTGCGGTTGTAGCGCTCACCTTGCTTGATCGCCACCACCTGCGCGGTACCACTCTTGCCGGCAATCCGGTACTGCGCCCCCGCTGCCGCCGCACGGGCGATGCCGCGCGGGTCGTGCATGACCATCTGCATGCCCTGGCTGACCTGGTCCCAGGCATGTTTGTCGTGCAGCACGATGTTGGGCATCGGGTTAGGGTCGACTGGCGCATCGCCGCCTACGGTCATCGCCAGGTGCGGGCGGTGCCACACCCCTTTGCTCGCCAGCAGGCTGGTGGCCTGGGCCAGTTGCAGCGGGGTGACCTGCATGTAGCCCTGGCCAATGCCCAGGATCAGCGTTTCGCCCGGGAACCATGCCTGGCGGCGCGTGGCGCGCTTCCACTCGGCCGACGGCATCAGCCCGGAGGCTTCCTCGAACATGTCCAGTGACACCTTCTGGCCCAGCCCGAATTCGGCCATGTAGTCGTGCAGGCGGTCGATGCCCAGCTTGTGCGCCAGGTCGTAGAAGTAGGTGTCGTTGGAGCGCATGATGGCGGTGTACATGTCCACCCAGCCGTCGCCGCTGCGGTTCCAGTTGCGGTACTTGTGGTCGTAGTTGGGCAGCTCGTAGTAGCCCGGGTCGAACACCCGGCTGCCCGGGGTGATCACGCCGCTGTCGAGGCCTGCGATGGCTACCTCCGGCTTCACCGTCGAGCCTGGGGCATACAGGCCGCGCAGCACGCGGTTGAACAGCGGGCGGTCGATGGAATCGCGCAGTTCGGCGTACTGCTTGAAGCTGATGCCTTTGACGAACAGGTTGGGGTCGAAGCTGGGGTTGCTGACCATCGCCAGTACATCGCCATTGGCCGGGTCCAGCACCACCACCGAGCCGCGGCGGTCGCCCAGCGCTTTTTCTGCGGCTATCTGCAGGTGGGCGTCCAGGGTCAGGACGATGTCCTGGCCCGGGGTCGGGTCCTTGTGGTTGAGCACGCGCATCACCCGGCCCTGGGCGTTGGTCTCGACCTCTTCGTAGCCCACGTGGCCGTGCAACTGGCTTTCGTAGAAGTGCTCGATGCCGGTCTTGCCGATCGATTGGGTGCCTCGGTACTCGGTACTGTCGAGGACCTTGGCCTCTTTCTCGTTGATACGCCCCACATAGCCTACCGAATGGGCGAAATGTTCGGCCAGCGGGTACTCGCGGATGAACTGCGGCTCAACCTCCAGGCCTGGCAGGCGGAACTGGTTCACGGCCACCAGGGCGATCTGCTCTTCGCTCAGGCCCACCATCAAGGTTACGGGCTCGAACGGTTTGCGGCCCCGGCGCAGGTCCTTGTCGAACTGCTTGCGGTCGTCGTCGGTCAGGCCCAGTACCTGGGTCAGGGCATCGAGCACCTTGGCCGAATCGCCACCGGCCCGCTCGCGGGTCATGGTCAGGTCGAAGCTGGGTTTGTTGTCAGCCAGTACCACGCCGTTGCGGTCGTAGATCAGCCCGCGTTCGGGGGCGATGGGCAGTACGTGCACGCGGTTGTTTTCCGACACGGCGGTCTGCTGGTCGTGCTGCAGCACCTGCAATACGTACAGCCGTCCCACCAGAACGGCACACAGGCTGAACACCAGGGCGGCGCAGGCCAGAAGCCGGCGGTTGACCAGGTGCTTTTCCTTTTCGTGGTCCTTGAGGGGGATGGGCTGTGGCATCGGGGCTCTTCTTTTTACGGGTATCGCGTTGGCCGTGCGGGCGCGCGAACGGGCGGGGGATGCTACGCAACACGCCCCGCAGCCTCAAGGTGAGTGGCGCCCATCAGAAAGCGGGTATGCGCTGTGTGCCCCGTGATCAGGGCGCTGGCGCACATCATGAAGATTTGTTCATGGCTAACCCTTGGTGAAGGGGAATGAAGGCGATTTTGGCGTATTTATGGATCCATAAATAAAATTTGTGCGATAAACGAACAAGAAATCCTTTTTAGGATAAATATCTAAGCTGTTGAAAATATGTAATAAAAATTGATTTTCAGTCGTTTTGTTTCTTTGTTCACCGCGTTTCGCCCCGAGCCTCCACCTTTGAAGTGATTGTTTGTGGATCCACTATCTGGTTGATTAGCGCCTGACAACGGCCGGAGCCCTCCAGCCGTATGCGACAACAATTACAAAAAGGGTCCAGTCATGAGTGGTTTTCCAGGGCTACGGAACCGTCAGGGTTCCTTGCGCTTTGCCTGCGTGTGCGTATCTGTTCTCCCACCTGTGAACCGGCAGGTGACCTTATGAATGCCGATCTCAAGCAACGCCTGGACAACGACCCGATGGGCCGCTTCCAGTGCCTGGCCATTGGTATTTGCATCATCCTCAACATGATCGATGGCTTCGACGTACTGGTGATGGCCTTCACGGCTGCCTCTGTGTCTGCCGAGTGGGGCCTGAACGGGGCACAGGTAGGGCTGCTGCTCAGCGCCGGCCTGTTCGGCATGGCGGCCGGGTCGTTGTTCATTGCGCCGTGGGCCGACCGGTTTGGCCGCCGCCCGCTGATCCTGCTGTGCCTGGCGCTGTCCGGTGTCGGCATGCTGCTTTCGGCGATGAGCCAAAGCCCGCTACAGCTGGCGTTGCTGCGTGGCCTGACCGGGCTGGGCATCGGCGGCATCCTGGCCAGCAGCAACGTGATTGCCAGCGAGTACGCCAGCAAACGCTGGCGCGGGCTGGCGGTGAGCCTGCAGTCCACCGGCTACGCCCTGGGTGCGACGTTGGGCGGCTTGCTGGCGGTGTGGCTGCTGGGGCAGTGGGGCTGGCGCTCGGTGTTCCTGTTTGGCGGCATTGTCACCGTGCTGGTGATCCCGCTGGTGCTGCTGTGGTTGCCGGAGTCGCTGGACTTTCTGCTGGCGCGTCGCCCGGCCAATGCGCTGGCACGGGTCAATCGCCTGGCCGTTCGCCTCGGCCAGCCGGCGCTGGCGCAACTGCCAACACCCACTGAAAGCAAGCAGGGCGCCGCCAGCGGCTTCCGGCAACTGCTGGCGCCTGCCATGCGCCGCACCACGCTGGTGATCTGGCTGCTGTTTTTCCTGGTCATGTTCGGCTTCTACTTCGTCATGAGCTGGACGCCGAAACTGCTGGTCGCCGCTGGCCTGTCGGCACAGCAGGGCATTACCGGTGGGGTGCTGCTGAGCGTCGGCGGCATCATCGGGGCGGCGCTGATCGGCGGGCTGGCTTCGCGTTGGCCACTCACGCGGGTGCTGGCGTTGTTCATGCTCATCACCGCAGCGCTGCTGGTGTTGTTCGTGGCCAATGGCGCATCGGTCAGTGCGGCGCTGGCGCTGGGGCTGCTGATCGGGCTGTTTTCCAATGGCTGCGTGGCCGGGCTGTATGCGTTGTCGCCGGTGGTCTATGACGCATCGGTACGTGCGACAGGCGTGGGCTGGGGCATCGGCATCGGGCGCATGGGGGCGATCCTGTCGCCCACCGTGGCCGGTGTGTTGCTCGATGGCGGCTGGCAACCGCTGCACCTGTACGGGGTGTTCGCCAGCGTGTTCGTGCTGGCGGCAGGGTGCCTGTTGTTGCTTCGACCAGTGGCCAAGCCGGCACCTGCTCTACCTACCGATGCATTGAGCCACTAAGTGCCGCCCGGCTTGGCCGGGCACCTGAATGCAGCTTATTGCCCCAGGCGTCTGTTGGTCTGGGGCTGGCGGCTGCGCCCAAGTAAAGCGGAGAACAATAATAATGATGCACACAACTTGCACACTGGCCCGTTCGGTCCTGGCGGTATCGCTGGCGCTTGGCCTGGGTTTGCCGGCCTGGGCCGAGGAGGGGGGCTTCCTTGAAGATGCCAAGGCCGGGCTGACCCTGCGCAACTACTACTTCAACCGCGATTTCCGCGACCCGGGGGCGGCCAAGGGCAAGGTCGAAGAATGGGCTCAGGGCTTCATTTTCAAGTTCAGCTCTGGCTACACCCCGGGGTTGATCGGTGTTGGCCTGGACGGTATCGCCATGTTCGGTGTGAAGCTGGACAGCGGCGGTGGCACCAGCGGCTCCGAACTGCTGCCGGTGCACGATGACGGGCGTGCAGCCGACGACTATGGCCGGGCAGGGTTGGCGGCGAAGCTGCGTATTTCTGTGACCGAACTGAAGGTTGGTGAGCTGCTGCCCGACATTCCCCTGCTGCGCTACGACGATGGCCGCCTGCTGCCGCAGACATTCCGTGGGGCGATGCTTGATTCGCGAGAGATCGAAGGCTTGAGTCTGCAGGCCGGCCAGTACCGTGAAGTAAGCCTGCGCAACTCGTCCGACATGCAAGACCTTTCTGCCTGGGCCGCGCCCGGGGTCACCTCGGACGGCTTCAACTACGCCGGTGCCGAGTACCGCTTCAACCAGCAGCGCACACTGATCGGTGCCTGGCATTCGCAGCTGGAGGACATCTACCAGCAAAGCTACTTCAACCTGCTGCACAACCAACGGGTGGGGGAGTGGACGTTGGGGGCCAACCTGGGTTACTTCATCGACCGGGATGATGGCCAGGCGCGCATCGGCGATATTCAGAGCCGCACGGGTTACGCCTTGCTGTCGGCCTCGCACAGTGGTCATACACTGTACCTTGGGTTACAGAAGGTCAGTGGCGACAGCCAGTGGATGTCGGTGTATGGCAGCAGTGGCCGTACCTTGGGCAACGACATGTTCAACGGCAACTTCAGCAACGCCGACGAGCGCTCGTGGCAAGTGCGTTACGACTACAACTTTGCCGCATTGGGGGTGCCAGGGCTGCTGGCCATGGTGCGTTACGGGCATGGCGAGAACGCGACCACGGCGGCCGGCAGCAATGGCAAGGAGTGGGAGCGCGATACCGAAGTGAACTACACCTTCCAGAGCGGGGCGCTGAAAAACCTCAACATCCGGCTGAACAACGCGACCAACCGGCGTAGCTTCAACAGTGATTTTGACCAGACCCGCCTGATTGTCAGCTATCCGCTGTCTCTATAAAAAGCTTGCACTGCGTCGCCTTCTTCGCGGGTGAACCCGCTCCCACAGCCACGGTGCATGCCTTTCAGAAATCACAAAGGCTTGCACGGTACCTGGACTGCCCCCGAAAAGTTGGACAGTTTCAGCTAGCAGCCGCAGCATGGGTCCTGTATTTCACAGGGCTCATGCCATTGAGCTTTAGCTTGATGCGGTCATGGTTGTAGTAGTGGATGTACTCATCCAGACCAGCTTTCAGTTCTTCAACGCTCTCGAAGCGCTTCGGGTAGAAAAACTCGGACTTAAGCGTACCAAAAAAGCTCTCCATAGCCGCATTATCCAGGCAGTTTCCTTTGCGTGACATGCTCTGCTTCAGCCCTTGCTCTGCCAGCTTGTGGCGGTACTGCGAGTGTTGGTAGTGCCAGCCTTGATCTGAGTGAAGCACCAGTTTCGGCTTGTTTCCCAGGCGCTCGAAGGCCTTGTCCAGCATGTTGGTAACCAGCCCAAGGCACGGCCTGCTGGCCACTTCGTAGGCCACGATTTCGGCGTTGTACAAGTCCATCACAGGGGAGAGATAGATCTTTTCCTGAGCCACTTTGAACTCGGTAACATCGGTCACCCACTTCTGATTCGGGCGCTGCGCGAGGAAGTTTCGCTCCAGCAGGTTGGGCGCGATGGTGCCGACAACCCCCTTGTACGACCGGTACTTTTTTGGCCGTACTAGTGAGCGAAGATCAAGCTCGACCATCAAACGCTCCACCACCTTCTTGTTAACCAAGGTGCCGCCATTGCGGATCACGATTGCAACGCGCCGGTAACCGTATAGCCCTTTTTCCTCGTGATAGACACGCTGAATCATCTGCTTCAGAGCAGCATGCTTGTCAGGTTTGGCCTGCGCTTGAAGCTGGTAATAAAACGTACTGCGTGGCAGATCCGCCAACTGTAGAACGGCGGCCAAGGGAAACCGGTCCTTGAGCGCCGAGACGATCAGGGCTTTTTGGGCTGCCTTCGTTCCTGCTTCTTCAGTTCTTCCAGCTTTTTTAGGTAGGCGTTCTCCATGCGCAGCCACTCAAGCTCGGCCAGCAACTGGTCGCGGCTTTTCTCTGTGTCATCGGAAGTCGTAGGTTTGATGGGATAAGGCTTTTTCGGCATGGCAGCAGGTTTTCTTTTCTTGGGAGCAGGCAGTGCAGGGTCACCACTGTAGTGTTGCCGCGCCCAAATGCCTACCTGCGAGGACTGGCCGAGACCGAAATGGGCGGCGGTCTGACGCAAGGAAAGCTGATGCTTGTGCATGTACTCAAGGACTGAGCACTTGTAGGTCGCACTGTACCGCTGGCCTATTTTGCGCAGACTGAACTGTCCATGTTTCTGGAAGCTTGAGACCCAGCGCCGCAGCAGGCTGAAATCCACGGAAAATCGGCGGGCTACTGTTCGGAAGCCTTCACCACTCTCCAAGTAAGCCTGAACGGCAGTAAGCTTGAATTGGTCTGAATACTTGCTCATGTGGACACCCCAAGAAATTGGATTGGTGTCCAACTTCTTGGGGGCAGTCCAACCTGTGGGAGCGGGTTCACCCGCGAACACCGGCGCAGCCGGTGCCATACCCCCCGCCTTACGCTAAGATGCCCGCTCATGTCTCTGGAAGTCGCCCGGATGAGCAAGCCTGGTCAAATGGTGCTGGTCGCGTTGCGCAAGATGATCGCCTCGGGCGAACTTGCAGCTGGCGAGCGCTTGATGGAAGTCCCCACCGCCGAACTGTTCGGCGTGTCACGCATGCCGGTGCGCATGGCGTTTCGCACCCTTGAGCAGGAAGGCCTGCTGGTGCGTTTTGGCGGTCGGGGTTTTCAGGTGCGCTCGGTCAGTGCCGATGACATCGCCGGCGCAGTCGAGGTGCGCGGCGTACTGGAAGGGCTGGCTGCCCGCCAGGCTGCGGAACGTGGCCTGTCAGCCCAGGCCCGCGAAGCGTTGCAACGCTGCCTGGTCGAAGGCGACCAGTTGTTCGACAAGGGCTTCGTCACCGAAGAAGACCTGCAGGCCTACCACGACCTCAACATGCGCTTTCACCAGGTCATCATCGAGGCCAGCCACAACCCGGCCATCGCCGATGCCCTGGCGCGCAACGATCACCTGCCGTTTGCCTCCGTCACAGCGCTTGCCGTGGACCGCCACGACCTGGCCCGTGAATACCGGCGCTTCAACTTCGCGCACATGCAACACCATGCGGCGTTCGATGCCTTGGTCAATCGCCAGGGTGCCCGCGCCGAAGCCATCATGCGCGAGCACGCCAACGCCACCTTGCGCTACGCCGAAACCTTCGGCGGGGCAACGGTGGAAGAGGGCATGAAGGTGATTCTGCCCTCGTCGTAGGCCGGTTCAGATATCCAGCACCAGCAGGGGTGTTTTCGAGCGCGAGCAGCAGGGCGTGAACTGATCGTTCAGCGCCTGCTCTTCTTCAGTGAGGAACATGTCGCGATGGTCTGGCGTGCCTTGCAGCACGCGCGTCAGGCAAGTGCCGCAAATGCCCTGTTCGCACGACATCGCAATCTCGATGCCGTGCTGCTCCAGCACCTGCACCACTGTCTGGTCGGCGGGCACCTCGAACACCTGGCCGGTGCTGCCGACCTGTACCGAGAAACTGCCGTCGTTGCTGGCATCCACCGGCGCTGCGGCAAAATATTCCCGATGCAGGCAAGCCTCCTGCCAGCCCAGGCCCCTGGCGCTGTCCAGCACATGCTGCATGAAACCACCCGGCCCACACACGTACAGGTGTACATCCGGCTGTGGGTTGTCCAGCACCCGGGCGATGTCCAGTGCCGTTTCCGGCTGCTCGTCAAAATGCACGAACAGGCGGTCGGCGAAAGGCGCTTTACGAATGCGTTCAACAAAGGCGGCCCGCTCACTCGAGCGGGCGCAGTAGTGCAGTTCGAAATCCCCACCGCTTTGCGCCAGCTGCTCGGCCATGCACAGGATCGGGGTAATCCCGATGCCTCCGGCAAACAGCACACTGCGCCGCGCCCCTTCCGCCAGCGGGAACAGGTTGCGGGGTTCGCTGATGCGCAGGCGTGCGCCGGCCTGTACCTGCTCGTGCAGGCGGCGTGAACCACCCCGCGAGGCCGGGTCGTTGAGCACACCGATCAGGTAGCGGTGGCGCTCTTCGGGGTGGTTGCACAAGGAATACTGGCGCACCAGCCCATCGGGCAAGTGCACATCTATGTGCGCGCCAGCGCTGAACGCGGGCAGCAGGCTGCCATCCGCCGCTGCCAGCTCGAAGCTGCAAATGCCCTGCGCTTCATCGTTGCGGGAAACCACTACGGCATCGATCATCTTGGCTTCTCCTCAGGCAGGGGTAGCGCTGGTGGCAATCAGTTGTGGTTGCGGCACGCGCTCTTTGGCAATCAGCCGCTCCAGGATCTTGCGCGACTGCACGCCACCGGCATCGATGTTCAGCTTCAGCAGGTTGCGTTCCGGGTAGGCCAACAGGTTCTGTTGCTGACGCTCCAGCATCTCCAGGTCTTCGCTGAAGATCTTGCCCTGGCCTTCCCGGATGTTGTCGGTCAGCGCCTGGTCCTGCGCCGCAAAATTGCGCGCCATGCCCCAGAAGTACCAGATCGAGGTGTCGCTCTCTGGCGTGATGAAGTCCACCACGATGCTCGACGCCTTGTGCTGCGCATCCGCGTGGTAGCCCCCTTTGCCGGCATGCGCCACGCCCACTTCGATCAGCACATGGCTGGGCGGGGTGAAGCGGCAGATCTGCCAGCGGTCCACCGGCACATCGTCTGCCAGCCCATTGCCACGCAGGGCCATGCGCCAGAAGGGCGGGGCCATGATGTTTTCCATGTGCCGGGCGGTGACCACTTCGTCGCCGGTGACGGTGGTGACGGGCGGCGCCTCGTCGATTTCCTTCTGGCCGATGCTGGAGGCATGCACGTAGGTTTCGTGGGTGAGGTCCATCAGGTTGTCGATCATCAGGCGGTAGTCGCAACCGATATGGAACAGCCCACCGCCATAGGCCCACTCTTCATTGACGGCCCATTCCAGGTGCGGGATCAGCGCCGGGTCGGCCAGCGCCTGGTCGCCGGGCCAGACCCAGATGAAGCCGTAGCGCTCGACGGCGGCGAAGGTTTTGTTGCAGGGAAAGCCCCGTACCCGCTGGCCCGGCATCGACACGGTCTTGCCATCGCAACCCATCACCAGGCCGTGGTAACCACACACCAGGTTGCCGTCTTCAACGTAACCCAGCGACAACGGCGCACCACGGTGCGGGCAGAAGTCCTCCACGGCGGCCACGCGGTTTTCCTGGGCGCGGTAGAACACGATCTTCTCGCCGCAGATCTGCCGGCCCAAGGGTTTGGTGGCGATTTCGTCGGGGGTGCAGGCTACGTACCAGGTGTTTTTGGGGTACATGGGGGAGGCTCTCCGGGTTTTGTTTTTATTTAATGGATCCATTAGAGCCATTCGCTTCATGCGCGGTCAATGACTTGCGCTGATATTTGGAATGTTTTGGGCGATTATCGGATTTCTGTGGATCCACTAATAAGGATTTTGATCATGGCTGGGGATTGGGTAGGGTGTTTTAAAGGCTGGGAAACGGCCTGAACCTGCTATTCCTAAACAAACCCCACAACCCACCAAGGCCCCTCGATGCTTGCCATCGAACAGCTCCACAAATCGTTCCCCACCCCCCAAGGCCCGCTGCCTGTGCTGCAGGGCGTCAACCTGAGCCTGGCACGCGGCAGCACCCTGGCATTGATGGGCGAATCGGGCAGCGGCAAGAGCACCTTGCTGCACCTGGTTGCCGGCCTGGACCGTGCCGACAGTGGCCGGATCCTGATTGACGGCACGCCGCTCGACAGCCGTTCAGAGGCATCGTTGGCGCAGTGGCGGCGCCAGGGCATTGGCCTGGTGTTCCAGCAATACAATTTGATCAGCAGCCTGGACGTGGCGACGAACCTTGCATTCCAGGCAAGGCTCGCCGGCCGGCATGACCCGCAATGGGTGGCCTACCTGGCAGAACACCTGGGCCTGGCAGGTTTGCTGGCGCGCTACCCGGAACAGTTGTCTGGCGGCCAGCAACAGCGGGTTGCCATTGGCCGTGCGCTGGCCGGGCGCCCGGCGTGGCTGCTGGCCGACGAGCCTACCGGCAGCCTTGACGAAGCCAGCAGCGACGAGGTGCTGAACCTGCTGCTGCAACTGGTTGCCGAGGCCGGCAGTGGTGTACTGATGGTGACCCATAGCCCACGGCTGGCGGCACGCTTGCAGCAGCGTTGCTACCTGCAGGCTGGCCGCGCTCAGCCAGAGCACAGGTGATGAGGCTCTTGTCGCTGGCCCTGTTGGCCTTGCTCAGCCATTGGCGGCGCCATCGGGTGCAGTTTGTCAGCATCTTCACCGGGCTGTGGCTGGCCACGGCCTTGTGGACGGGCGTACAGGCACTGAACAGCCAGGCCCGCAGCGACTATGCCCGGGCCAGTGCCTTGCTGGCCGGGCCGATGCAGGCGCAGTTTGTACCGCGCAAGGGTGAGCATTTCGATCAGGAGCTGTACGTGCAGTTGCGCAAGCAGGGGTGGCAGGTGACGCCCGTGCTGGAAGGGCGCTTGCGCTTGTCTGGTGAGCCTGTGCGCAGTGTGCGGCTGATTGGCATCGATCCATTGAGCCTGCCGCCGACCAGCAGCATTGCCGGCGTGCAGCCCCAGGCATTCGACCTGCAGGCATTCATCGGCACACCCGGGCAAGCCTGGGTAGGACCAGATACGTTGCGCCAACTGGGCGCAGGTCCAATGCGCGACAGCGAAGGGCAACCGCTTCCCCCCGTGGTCCTGCAACCTGCGCTGGCGCCCGGCATAATGGTCGTCGACATCGGCCATGCCCAACGCCTGCTGCACGCACCCGGGCAGTTGTCGCGGTTGCTGGTGGACGGCAAGCCAGGGCCGTTGCCTGCTGATATCGCGGCCCTGCTCGAACTGCAACCTCAGCAGGACGACGGCGGATTGCAGCGGCTGACCGACAGTTTTCACCTTAACCTGACCGCCCTTGGCCTGCTGGCGTTCGTTGTTGGCCTGTTCATCGCCCACGCCGCCATCGGGCTGGCGCTGGAGCAGCGGCGAGGCCTGATACGTAACCTGCGCGCCTGTGGGGTCAGCTTGAACACGCTGCTGTGTGCATTGGTATTGGAGCTGGGCCTGTTTGCACTGCTGGGCGGGCTGGCGGGTGTGGCCAGTGGGTATGCACTGGCCGCGTGGTTGTTGCCTGATGTGGCTGCCAGCTTGCGCGGCCTCTACGGCGCCCAGGTGGCCGGCACGCTGAGCCTGCCCGCAGGGTGGTGGCTGGCGGGTGTACTGGTGAGTGTGCCGGGGGCATTGCTGGCAGGGGTGAGCAGCGTGTTGCGTGCAGCCCGGCTGCCATTGCTGGCGCTGGCGCAGCCTCAGGCCTGGCGGCTGGCACAGGGGCTGTGGTCAAGGCGCCAGGCGTGCGCAGCAGGCTTGCTGTTGTTGCTGGCCTTGGGGTTTGGCGTGCTGGGTAACAGCCTGGCTTGCGCGTTTGCCATGCTGGCCGGGTTGCTGCTGGCATCGGCACTCCTGTTGCCCGCCTTGCTCGACCACGGGCTTGGCGGGTTGACGCGGTTTTGTCGGCGGCCCTTGGCGCAATGGTTCGTGGCCGACAGCCGCCAGCAACTGCCGGCCCTGAGCCTGGCGCTTATGGCGTTGTTGCTGGCGCTGGCGGCCAGTGTCGGCGTGGGTAGCATGACCGAAGGCTTTCGCAAGACGTTCGTTGGCTGGCTGGACATGCGTCTGTCTGCCGACCTGTATGTCACCCCCCGGGATACCGAACAAGGGTTGCAAATGGCCGAATGGCTCGGCCAGCAATCTGCCGTCATCGCGGTGCTGCCTGGCTGGCGTGTTGAAACCCGGTTGCAGGGGTGGCCAGTGCAGGTCCAGGGTATCGTCGATCACCCCCTCTACCTCAAACGTTGGCCGTTGCTTGAACAGCAGCCGCGCGCCTGGGAGCAACTGTCCAGCGGGCAGGCCGTGATGCTCAGTGAGCAATTGGCCAGGCGCTTGAAGCTGCACGTGGGCGACCGCCTTGCGCTGTCTTCGCAGGCCATGGTGGTGGTCGGGGTCTATGCCGACTACGGCAACCCCAAGGGCCATGTGCTGGTGAATGCCGGCTGGTTGCGTTCGCATTGGCCACAGGCGACGCTGACGGGGTTGAGTGTTGACCTGCACGCCGACCAAGTGCCCGTCACCAAGGCGGCGTTGCAACAGCACTTCGCCCTGGACGACAGCCGCGTGGTGGAGCAGGCACGCCTGAAAAGCTGGTCTACCGAGGTGTTCAACCGCACCTTCGCCGCCACCGCCGCACTCAACAGCCTCACCCTTGGTGTGGCCGGGGTGGCGTTGTTCATCAACCTGCTGACGTTGGGCCATACCCGGCTTGGCCAGCTGGCACCGCTGTGGGCGCTGGGCGTGCAACGCAGGCAACTGGTGTGGCTGAGCCTGGGGCAAACGCTGATGCTAAGCAGTTTCACGGTACAGCTGGCCATTCCGCTGGGGGTGTTGCTGGCATGGTGCCTGGTGGCGGTCGTCAATGTGCAGGCGTTCGGCTGGCGTTTGCCGCTCTACGTGTTCCCTGCGCAACTGCTGCAACTGGCTGTGCTGTGCCTGTTGACCAGCCTGCTGGCCAGCGCCTGGCCGCTGTGGCAACTGGCGCGCCGCCAGCCCCGCGAACTGTTGAGGCCGTTTGCCGATGAAGCGTAGTGCGTGGTTGTTGCTGTGCGGCCTGCTGTGCGCTTGTGATCAACCGGCGCCACAAGGCTATGCCGGGCTTGGGCAGCAGGCTGTCGGGTTCAGCCAGGTAACCCGCGGGCATCACTTGGCGTTCCCTCGTGACCACGGCCCTCATGAGGGATTTCGCATCGAGTGGTGGTATGTCACCGCCAACCTCAAGGACGCCCAGGGGCGCGACTGGGGCGCGCAGTGGACGCTGTTCCGCTCGGCACTGCGCCCCGGCCCGGAAACTGCTGACTGGAACAGCCCGAACCTGTGGATGGGGCACGCGGCTTTGACCGGCCCGGGTGGGCATCAGTCTGGCGAAACCCTGGCGCGCGGCGGTATCGGCCAGGCCGGCGTGCAGGCCCAGCCGTTTCGGGCGTGGATTAATGATTGGGTATTGCAGGGCAACGGTGGCATCGAAAGCCTGCGGATGAGCGCCAGTGGCGAAGCGTTCCGTTACGACTTGCGCTTACGCAGTGACCGGCCCTTGGTGCTGCACGGCGATCAGGGTTACAGCGAAAAATCCGGCAAGGGGCAGGCTTCGTATTATTACAGCCAGCCTTTTTACCGCGTGCACGGGGAGGTGGAGCGTGATGGCCTGTGCATTGCGGTGAATGGCCAGGCCTGGCTGGACCGGGAATGGAGCAGTCAGCCGCTGGCGGCCGGGCAGACGGGGTGGGACTGGTTTTCCCTGCATCTGGACAGTGGTGCCAAGCTGATGCTGTTCCAGGTGCGCGAGGCGCGGGGTGAGGTGTATCGCGCCGGCACTTGGGTAGGCCCGCAGGGTGAGGTGGAGGCGTTACAGGGCGCACAGGTGCAACTGCAGGCGCAGGCATGGACCGAGCAAGAAAATGGCAAGCAGGTGCCGACGCGCTGGCGAGTGCAGGTACCGGATCATGGGGTTGATGTGCAGGTCGAAGCGGTGGAGCCGTGGGCCTGGATGGGTACGCGGTTCCCGTATTGGGAGGGGCCGGTGCGGTTGACCGGAAGTGCAAGTGGGCGCGGCTACCTGGAGATGACGGGGTACCCCTAGGGAGGGGGTGACCGATGAAGAGCGAGCTCTCCAAAGGGGCTAGGCCGGATAGGCGTCATCTCAACAATCCTCACCCTACGGTGGAGGCTGCTGGCGGCCAAACTGCCGAAAGGGGCTGCCTGTGCATGCCTGCCCCTACAAGCCCCCGTCATGCTGGCCACCTAGCTGAAAGGCTACAAGCGAGCCCAGTAGCTTAATCTCAACTTCTAGTACACTGCCCTACAAGCTGATCTGCCCCCTCCGGCCAGCATCAGGCGGCAACCAATGCTGCCTCCCTGATGGTTTTCAGGTTGACTGCCACGTCTCGCATCTCTACAATCATGCCCCAATCGCGCCCGATCCTCTGGTGCTGGCTTGTCCGGCATTATGTTTGGGCCTTCTTTTTTCTGGAACATGGACGTTGCAGCAGCTAGCCCCTCCTAAGCCATTTCGAAACTATGCCGAGCTGGTTGCACTACTAGTTGACAGAGGCATGACCGTACCCGATACCACGCGGGCAGAACGGAAGATCTCTCAAATTGGCTATTATCGGCTCAGTGGCTATTGGCAACCCGCACGTGACTTTGTTCGAGACGAAGCCAAAAATGTTCTTCTTTGCCAAGTAACACGCAAACCGCTCAGGCAAAGCAATTTTTTACCTGGCACATCATTCAATGATGCTGTCGAGCTTTATCTTTTTGATAAAAAGCTTAGGCAGTTGATGCTCGACGCGATTGAGCGGATTGAGATCCAAGTCAGGACGGTGGTTGCGCATGAAGTGGGTTATCATTGCCCAATGGCATACACCGACCCGCAGTTCATACAGCCAAAACAGACCAAAGACTGGACTGACCGCTCCAATAAAAAACGAAACACTTGGTCAGAATGGCAGCAACGTCAGAAAAGTCTTCTGGATCGCAGTCAGGAAGACTCAATTGAATGGCACAGACGGGCGCGCAAAGCTATTCCGTTTTGGGTGGCAGTGGAAGCATGGGATTTTGGCACACTGTCGAAATACTTTGAAATCCTCAAAGGCAGCCATCAAAATCGGATTGCGGCTCGATTAGGTATTAGAGATACCCGTGTTCTAACTCAGTGGTTAAGGGAGATAAATACCTTGCGCAATAGGTGCGCACACCATACTCGCATTTGGAACCAAGTGGCAGCTAACCCACTGTCCGTTTTAGATGACACACCCTATTTTCAAAATCTCTCACTAGACCAGAATGCGCGCTCACGCATATTTGGTTTGATCTGCATTATCTGGCTTCTTGTCCAACGCTTGGGGCCAAGCTCCAGCTGGATACAACAGATAGCAGATCTAATCGACGCGAAGCCTCTCTTGCCTGGATGCCCATTTTCCTCACTTGGGGTTCCGGAAGAAGGATTTCCACGGAAGCTGTTTGAGATTTCATGAATAGTTAAAACCTTTCAACGAAATCACCCAGACCCGCGTCCGCGAGAGGCTCGCAAACGCACGAGTGATCGACGTCCAACTCATTGCCTCTCAGGAGTGCTGTCGGGTAAGCCGTCATTTGCCGGAAACGACGGCCATGCCTGTGGTAAGTGCGGCATGCCACTCGCACGCCGACTGAGGAGCAGAGAAGGGTGATACGACTCCATTGGGGGGCACTGGCTACAGGATGAACGGCTGCAAAATCACCTATCCTACAGTTAAGGAAAGACCTGACCTTGGCAGGCCCAAGAGAAGTCAATCAGTCAAAATACAGTCTTGATGACTTTGTCGACGCCGTTAATTAAGTCATTCACTTCATCCGTAGTGGGATCGGCGGCGTTTTTGTGGCTACACTTATTACGGATGTCACCCAGAAACTGAATGTGTCGATGCTGGGGTAGCTCAATAACCTCTGCAGCTTTAAGGGTGTCATTCAGTGCTGATATGGTTCCTGATTTTTTCGGAAGCCCATGCTTATCGCAGACTTCTTTAAGGTGCCCTTCAAGTACCACCCCAGCTATCGCTCCGGCTGCACGGGAAAACTTGTTTTTCAATAATTCCCTTGCACTACCTAGCTCACTATCAAGTAGGTCTGCCTGCACCATTTGGCGAATATCAAATAATGAAGAATAGAATCGACGCTCAATCGACTCGACGATAGCTAACTGCTGGTCAAAAAGGTTTACCGCAGTTTTCGAATTTACAATGACACTTCCTCCACGTGATGCTTGGATTCCCTGGCAAGCATCCTCGATACGGTATGTGGCAGGTGTTAGCTCTTTGCTGGACTTCGGGCGTTCATACAGCCTAACGAAGTCTAAATGACGATCTGGAAGCAGCAGTTTTACCAGCGGAAGCGCTTCTGAGTACCAATGATGGTAGACCCTTTCAAAAGCAGGGATTGCTGCGAACTCTGCTTTGGCCTTTGCCTCATCTCCTTGATGTTGACGAACGAGAGCGTCTAGATACTCTTGGTCGTAAGCGCTCTTCAGGAGCGCAAGGCTGACTTTATGACCTTCATCAAGCAGTCGCTTAAGATCCTTCTGGTATTTTTCGATGCTCGGAACATCCATCTCTAAGCCTTACCTCTGTTGTGCATGGGTGAGATACGAGAGTAATGTCAAATAGCCTTCTGTGCTACATCCGGTGTTGCAAGACATTCCCCCGCTATCGAGACTCAACGCCAATCGACTATTCGTTTTCCCTATCGGCAGACAATCATTTTTGACAACCCTCACCGACTCAACTAGAGCACAAACATGTCAAGATTCACTCCCCTTGTGTCCTCCCTTCCTGGCTTGAGTGCATCAACTCCTCTAGGTGTTCATTCCAGCCATGACGCGCTCCTGCAATGACTGCGTCATTTCAATCCCTGATCAACCCTCGCAACACCACCCGCGCTTCTTCAGTACGCAAACAGTCGATAAACAACCGGCTCTCCCGCGCCACCGTCGCCTCCAGTTCGGCCCGCTGGCTGTCCTTGAGCAGCCGCTTGCTGATGCGCAGCGCCGCCTGCGGGTAACCTTGCAGCTGCCGCGCCAGCCGCCGTGCGGCGGCCAGGCATTGTTCGCCATCCTCATGCAGCTCGTTGGCCAACCCCCAGGCCACCAACTGTTCGCCATTCAGCAACTCGTTGCCCAGCAGCAAGCGGGCTGCACGGGCCTGGCCAAGCAAGCGAGGCAGCAGCAGGCTGGAGCCAAACTCCGGGCACACACCCAGTGGCGCGAACGGCATGCGCAGCTTGGTCGAACGGCTGACATGCACCTGGTCGCAATGCAACAGCAAGGTGGCACCAATGCCGATGGCCGCGCCACTGACTGCCGCGATCAGCGGCTTGTCCAGGCCCATCACCACCCGCATCAGGCGAAATACCGGGCTGTCCAGATCACCGGGCGGGTTGTCGAGAAAATCGCGCAGGTCGTTGCCCGCGGTGAAGCACTGCGGCCCACCGGTGATGATGATTGCCTCCACACCTGGGTCTTCACTGGCCGCCAACAGCAGGTCGCCCAGCCGCTGGTACATGGCCGTGTTCAGTGCGTTGAGCTTGTCGGGGCGGTTGAAGGCCAGGGTCAGCAGGCCCTGGTCCAGGTCGCGTGTGATCAGGTCGTTCATGGCAGCCGCTTTTGTTGTTGTGGGCAGGAGAGCCAAGGGTTTATCACGCACGCCGGCTTGTTGTACAGTCGTTCAGTCCAGCCCCTGAACCGAGAGCCGCCCATGAACCAGGAAGCCCGCTACCACCGCATGCTGCCGGAGTTGCGCAAAGCCAACCTGGTCGAAGCGACCCTGGTGTGCCTCAAGCGCCATGGCTTCCAGGGAGCTTCGATCCGCAAGATCTCGGCCGAGGCCGGGGTTTCGGTAGGGCTGATCAGCCACCACTACGCCGGCAAGGACGAACTGGTGGCCGAGGCCTACCTGGCGGTTACCGGGCGGGTGATGGGCCTGTTGCGTGAAGCCATGGCCCAGGCCGCGCCCAATGCCCGCGAGCGGTTGTCGGCGTTTTTCCGCGCTTCGTTCTGCGCAGAGTTGCTCGACCCGCAACTGCTTGACGCCTGGCTGGCGTTCTGGGGCGCGGTCAAGACAGCTGATGCAATCAACCAGGTGCACGACCATTCCTATGGCGAGTACCGCAAGGAGCTGAGCCAGCTGCTGGCCTCGCTCGCCGGGGACGAGGGCTGGCAGGGCTTCGATGCCGACCTCGCCGCCATCAGCCTCAGCGCCCTGCTGGACGGCCTGTGGCTGGAGTCGGGGCTCAACCCCGGCACCTTCACGCCCGAGCAGGGCGTGATTATCTGTGAAGCCTGGGTCGATGGCCTGCAAGCCGGTGGTCGGCGCCGTTTCAGCCTGCCCGAGGGCTGTTGATCGCCTGTTCAGTAACGAGTACGCTGCTGGCGCGAGTGTGTAGAACAACACCAATAAAAAGAGACGACACGCAATGACGCCTCGGGTATTGATCGTCGATGACGATCCGCTTATTCGTGACTTGCTGCAGGCCTATCTTTCCCAGGAAGGCTACGACGTACACTGCGCTGATACGGCAGAAAAAGCCGAAGCCCTGCTCGGTAGCCAGGATGTCGACCTGGTGCTGCTGGATATCCGCCTGCCCGGCAAGGACGGCCTCACCCTGACCCGCGAACTGCGGGTGCGCTCGGAGGTGGGCATCATCCTCATCACAGGGCGCAACGACGACATCGACCGCATCGTCGGCCTGGAATGCGGTGCCGATGACTACGTCATCAAACCGCTCAACCCCCGTGAGCTGGTGTCGCGCGCCAAAAACCTGATCCGCCGCGTGCGCCATGCTCGCGAAGTGCACCCCGTGCCGGCCTGTGCGCAGTCGCTGAAGCAGTTTGCCGACTGGGCGCTGGACACCGATCGGCGCCGCCTGATCGACGCCCGTGGCGGGCAAACCTTGCTGACTCATGGCGAGTTCCAACTGCTCAGTGTATTCCTGCGCAACAGCGGCCATACCCTGAGCCGCGACCAGCTGATGGACCAGATTCGCAACCGTGAGTGGGTGCCCAACGACCGCTCCATCGACGTGCTGGTCGGCCGCTTGCGGCGCAAGCTGCACGACGACCCGGCCGAGCCGCAACTGATCATCACCATCCACGGTACTGGCTACCTGTTCACTGCCAGCGTGGCAGCATGACCCCCTGCGCCCTGGGGGTGGCGCTGGTGCTGCTCGCCGTGCAGGCCGGTGCGGCCGAGACGGTGCGCTATTGTGACTACCCGGTGTACCCGCCGATCTCCTGGAGCGATGGCCACCAGGTGCGCGGCCTGGCGCCGACCGTGGTGCGCGAGCTGTTCACCCGCATGGGCTACGACGTGCAGACGGTGGTGCTGGGCAACTGGAAGCGCTGCCTGATGGACGCCGCCGCCGGGCGGGTGGACGTGGTGCTGGCCTACAACAGCGACCAGCGTGACCAGCGCATGCGTTTTTCCACCGAGCCGGTGGTACGCGAAGAAGTGGCGGTGTTCTACAACCGCCTTCGGCCGGTTCGGTTCCAGCGCGTGGAGGACCTTGCGGGCTACCGTGGCGGCCTGCTGTACGGTGAAAGCTACGGCGCCGAATTCGACCGCTTCGTGGCCCGCCACCAGAACATCGAGCGGGTGTCTTCCAGCCAGCAGAACTTCGGCAAGCTGATCCGTGGGCGCATCGATTATGTGATCCAGGAGCGGCGCACCGGCCAACTGTTCATCGAGCACCTGGCCGGGGCGCAGGATATCCGCGTATTGCCCAGCGCCCTGAGCGTGGACTACCTGCGCGTTGCGGTATCGCGGCGATCGCCCCTGAGCCGGCACATGGACGAAATCGACACGCAGTTGCAGCGTATGAACCAGGCCGGAGAGATCGCGCGCTGGCTGGAGCAGAGCGAAGTCACCTACAGGGACATGATCAACCTGCCGGCGGATGCCCGATGATCCCGCTGCGCGCTGACGGCCTGCTGCGCCGCCTGCTGCTGTTCATCCTGTTGTTCAGCCTGTGCTTCACCGTGCTGGCCAGCGGGGTGCAGCTGTACTTCGAGTACCGTCGCGAGATGCGCGACATTGACGCGCGCATGGCACTGATCCGTGCCGGCTACCTGGCCAGCCTGGAGCGCAGCTTGTGGGACCTGGACGAAGCGCAACTGGACACCCAGCTGCGCGGCCTGGTGGACTTTTCCGATGTGGCCCGGGTGCGCCTGGTCAGCGACGACTTCCAACTGCAGCGAGGGGCGGCCGAGCCCAAAGGGCCGCTGCGCGTCGAACGCTTCCCGCTCGACTTTCAGCCCCCTTCGGGGCCTGCCAGGCACCTGGGTGAGCTGGAAGTGACCATTGACCTGGGGGCCGTGCATCAGCGGCTGTATGCCACCGGCTTGACCAGCCTGCTGTGGATGGGTGTGTTTTTGTGCGGGTTGGCGGTGGCGCTGTCGGGGCTTTTCTACCGACTGGTCACCCGCCACCTGCAAGTGATGGCCGAGTTCGCTCGCCGTATTGGCGCCGGCCAGTGGCAGGAGCCGTTGCGCCTGGGCCGCCGCCCTTCATCGCGCCCGGATGAAATCGACACGGTGGCCAATGCCTTGGACGATATGCGCCGCGCCATCCTCAGCGACATCGAGCGCCGCGAGCGTGATCGGCTTGAACTGCAGGACAAGCGCGACGAATTGCAGGCCATGGTCGAGCGGCGTACGGCCAGCCTGGCTCGGGCCAAGGACGAGGCCGAGGCTGCCAACCTGGCCAAGTCGCGCTTTCTGGCGACCATGAGCCATGAGCTGCGTACGCCGCTTAACGGCATTCTGGGCATGGCCGAATTGTTGCGCGGCGGGCGGCTGGAGTTGCCTGACCGTCAGCGTGTCGAGGCCCTGTACAAGGCCGGCGAGGGGCTGCTGGCGATTCTCAACGAAGTGCTGTATTTCGCCCGGCTAGAAGAAGGCGAGAGCCGGGCCGAGCTGGTGGGTTTTTCCTTGCGCCAACTGTGCCAGGAAGTGTTGACGCTGCTTGAGCCCATGGCCAAGGACAACGGCGACACCTTGCACCTGCATATCGATGAGCCGTTGGCCGGGTACCAGCACGGTGCCGAGCAGTACCTGCGCCAGGTGCTCAGCAACCTGCTGGCCAATGCCATCAAGTTCACCGAGCACGGCCAGGTGCAGCTTGGGGTGCGGGTGCTTGCCGGTAGCGAGCACGCGCAGCGCTTGCGGCTGTCGGTCAGTGACAATGGCATCGGCATCGAGCCCGCCGTGCAGGCGAAAATCTTCGACCGCTTCGTCCAGGCCAGCGAGGCGGTGGCCCGTCGCTATGGTGGCACCGGCCTGGGCCTGGCGATCTGCAAGCACCTGGTAGAAAAACTGGGCGGCAGCATCGGCCTGGACAGCGTGCCGGGGCAGGGCAGTTGCTTCTGGTTCGAGCTCGAAATGGCCCATGGGCAACCCGTGCCGGCTCGGTCACCCGCCATGCCGCCCATGCCCAGCCTGGATATCCTGGTGGTCGAAGACGTGGCACTGAACCGCGAGGTGGCGAGTGGGTTGCTACTGCGCGATGGCCATCGGGTGAGCTTTGCCGAAGACGCCGGGCAGGCCCTGCAGGTTTGCGCGCAACGGCGCTTCGACCTGATCCTGCTCGACGTACACTTGCCGGGCATGAGTGGAGTGGAACTGTGCCAGAGGCTGCGTGCCTCGCCCGGACCGAACCGCGCCAGCCGGATTCTGGCGCTGACGGCCGGTGTGCAACCGGGGCAGGTATCGGGTTATCTGGCGGCCGGCATGCAGGGGGTACTGGCCAAGCCGTTGCGGTTGGAGACCCTGCGCAAGGCGTTGGCCGAAGTGGCGCCCAGCGAAGGGGTTGGCACTGACGCAGACATGGACTGGTCGCTGCTGGACACCCACCGTTCGCTGCTGGGTGAGCAGAAGCTGCAGGGCTTGCTGAAGGTGCTGCGCCAGTCACTGGAGCAGCACGCCACGGCACTGGCCGAGGCGCTGCTGGCCCAGGACGTTACCGAAGTGCTGCACCTGGCCCATCGTTTGGCCGGCAGTTGCGACTCCCTGGGCTTTTCTGGCCTGGCTGCGCTATTGCGCTGCCTTGAAGAGGCGGCCCGGCAGCACGACGAACAGGCGTTGAAGGCGCTTGGTGAGCCATTGGCCAGACAGCTCGGCCAGGCCCGCGCCACCCTGGAACAGCTGATCCAGGGCTGACGTACAAAAAACTTACGACTTTTTACATCTTCGATCCGTTCGTACAACGGCGCCTTACATCTGTTTCCAATAATCCATGGCAACCGTGCTGTACGCGGTCCATGAGGCTTACTGGAGACAAGAACAATGACATGCCCTAGTGCTCAGCCCTTCCTTCGCACCACCCCGCGCACCGGCCGCAATGGCGAGGTGCACCATGACTGACACCCACGAGAAGATCCAGCTCACCCGCGCACTGAAAAGCCGCCACATCTTCATGTTGTCGCTGGGCGGGGTGATCGGTACCGGCCTGTTCATGGGCTCGGGCGTGACCATCAACCAGGGCGGCCCGGTGGGCGCGATCCTGGCCTACCTGGTGGCAGGCTTGCTGATGTATCTGGTGATGGTCTGCCTGGGCGAGCTGTCGGTGCAGATGCCGGTGTCCGGCTCGTTCCAGGCCCACGCCACCAAGTTCATCGGCCCCGCCACTGGCTTCATGATCGGCTGGGTGTACTGGATGAGCTGGGCCACTACGGTGGGCCTGGAGTTCACCGCCGCCGGCATGCTGATGACCCGCTGGTTTCCCGAGGTGCCGATCTGGTACTGGTCGGCGCTGTTCGTGGTCGTGCTGTTCGGCCTCAACGCCCTGGCCACCCGCGCTTTTGGCGAGGCGGAGTACTGGTTCTCGGGCATCAAGGTGGCGACCATCCTCGGTTTCATTGTCATTGGCCTGTTGGTGATTTTTGGCGCCATCCCGCTGAGCAGCGGGGCACCGGCACCGATGCTGGACAACCTGGTGGGCGAGTCGCTGTTCCCACACGGCCTGTCGGCGGTCTTCGCCGTGATGATGACCGTGGTCTATGCCTTCCAGGGGTGTGAAATCATGGGGGTGGCCGCCGGTGAGACCGAGCACCCGGAAAAGAGCATCCCACGGGCGGTGCGCAACGTGGTGTTCCGTGTGCTGATCTTCTATGTACTGGCGATTGCCGTGCTGTCGGCCATCGTGCCGTACGAGCAGGCCGGCTTGATGGAAAGCCCGTTCGTGCAGGTGTTCGACATGGTTGGCATCCCTTACGCCGCCGACCTGATGAACTTCGTCATCCTTACCGCCATCCTGTCGGTGGGCAACTCCGGGCTGTATGCGTCCACACGCATTCTGTGGGCCATGTCCAAGAGCGGCATGGCGCCGAAAAGCCTGTCGCCGCTAAGCAAGCGTGGCGTACCGCTGCGGGCGCTGAGCATCACCCTGTGCTTTGCGTTGATCTCGTTGATGACCAGCTTCATTGCCGCCGACACCCTGTTCATGGTGCTGATGGCGGTGAGCGGCATGTCCGGCACCGTGACCTGGATCGTCATTGCCCTGGCGCAATACCGCTTCCGCAAGGCCTACCTGCGTGAGGGGGGGCAATTGCAGGACCTGAAGTACAAGGCCCCGCTTTACCCGTTGGTGCCGCTGCTGTGCATCACCCTGTGCAGTTCGCTGTTCGTGTTCCTGGCGCTGGATGAAACCCAGCGGCCGTCGCTGTACTGGGGCTTTGGCTTCATTGCCCTGTGCTACGCGGCGTATTTCTTCGTCAATCGCCGTCGGCAGGGTGCCTTCGAGCCAAGCGCGCCGGGGGTTTGATGCCGTAGTCCGTTGGTTGCAGGTGTTCGTCGCAGCATTTTTGTTGCCCGTGAGATCGAGCGCCGCCCGCGCGGCGCATCGCGAGCAAGCTCGCTCCTACATTTATTTCGGGCCAGTGTCGCCTGTGCCAACGTACGCGACCGCCTTGTTTGTTCGACGCGATATCGAGCCATGAGCTAAAGCGTACGCGCGCAAATCCCACAGGAATAATTGGCCCGAAACAAATGTAGGAGCGAGCTTGCTCGCGATGCGCCGCGCGGGCGGCGCTCGATCTCACAGGCGGTAAACATGTTGTGACATGCACAACAAAAACCAAGTTGTGCGAAGTTGTAACAGCCCATCCCGCCTTGTTGAACACTCGTTTAGTATCTCCCTCGTCAGCCCCTCAAATAGACACAACAATACCGAGGCCCATATGACCACCCCGTCGTCGTCTCTGTTGAGCAAGGTCGAAGCCGGCGTTGCCTGGATCACCCTCAACCGCCCCGAGCAGCGCAACGCGCTGGATATCCCCACCCTCAAGCAGCTGCACGCCTTGCTCGACAGCTACAACGGCGACCCGGCCGTACGCGTGGTGGTATTGACCGGCAGCGGCCGCAGCTTCTGCGCCGGTGCCGACCTGGCCGAGTGGGCCGCCGCCGAGGCAGCGGGCACCCTGGAAACCTATGGCTGGACCGAAACCGCCCACGCCCTGATGTTGCGCTTGCACAGCCTCGACAAACCCACCCTCGCTGCCATCAACGGCACCGCCGTGGGTGGGGGCATGGACCTCAGCCTGTGCTGCGACCTGCGCATCGCCGCCGCCTCGGCGCGCTTCAAGGCCGGTTACACCAGCATGGGCTACAGCCCCGATGCCGGCGCCAGCTGGCACCTGCCTCGGCTGATCGGCAGTGAACAGGCCAAGCGCCTGTTGTTCCTCGATGAACTGTGGGGCGCCGAACGCGCCCTGGCAGCCGGGCTGGTCAGCGAAGTGTGCCCTGACGAACAACTGCCCGCCGTAGCCGCCGAACTGGCCGGGCGCCTGGCCAACGGCCCGACCTTCGCCTACGCGCAAACCAAGCGGCTGATCCGCGACGGCGCCCGGCGCACCCTGGCCGAACAGCTGGAAGCCGAGCGCCACGCCGGCCTGCTGTGTGGCCGTAGCCAGGACGGCGCCGAGGCGCTGCAAGCCTCGGTTGAACGTCGCGCCCCCCGTTTCACCGGCCAGTAACCCGATACCGACCCTGACCAGGACCTTCGCAGATGAATTTCCAACTGACCCAAGAACAAGAAATGTTGGTGGAAGCGGTACGCAGCTTTGTTGCCAAAGAGCTGCTGCCCCATGAGGAAGCGGTGGACCGTGCCGATGCCGTGTCCCCGGAACTGGCCGCGCAGATCCGTGGCAAAGCCCTCGCTGCCGGGTTCTACGCGTTCAACATGCCCGAGGAAGTCGGCGGCGGTGGCCTGGACTACCTGTCCCAGGCGCTGATCGAACGCGAGCTGTCCAAGGTGTCCTGGGCGCTGCATGTGTTCGTTGCCCGGCCTTCGAAAATCCTCATGGCCTGTAAAGATGAGCAGATCAACGACTACCTGCTGCCCTGCGTACAGGGCGAGAAAACCGATTGCTTCGCCCTCACCGAGCCGGGGGCCGGCTCTGATGCCAACGCCATCAAGACCCGCGCCGTGCGCCAGGGCGATGACTTTGTCATCAATGGCAGCAAGCACTTCATCAGCCACGCGGGCCATGCCGATTTCGCCATTGTCTTTGCCGTCACCGACACCTACGAGCACAACGGCCGCAAGCGCAACGCGGTCACGGCCTTCCTGGTGGACCGTGGTACGCCGGGCATGACCATCCGCCGTGGCCCCAAGTGCGTGAGCAACCGCGGCTATCACACGTATGAGCTGTTCTTCGACGATTGCCGGGTGCCGGCCAGCAAGGTGCTGGGTGAAGTCGACAAAGGCTGGGAAGTGGCCAACGCCTGGCTTACCGCCGGCCGGGTGATGGTTGCCGCCAACTGCGTAGGCCAGGCCCAGCGCGCCCTCGACCTGTCGCTGCAATGGGCCGCCGACCGCAAGCAGTTCGGCCAGGCCATTGGCAGCTATCAAGGTGTGTCGTTCAAGCTGGCCGACATGGCCACGCAGATCCGCGCTGCGGAAATGCTCACCCTGCACACTGCCTGGAAGATGGACCAGGGCAGCATGACCGATGGCGAGGCCGGCATGGCCAAATTGTTCGCCAGTGAAGTGCTGGGCAAGGTGGCCGACGAAGCCGTGCAGATCTTCGGTGGCATGGGCCTGATGGATGAAGGGCCGGTCGAGCGCATCTGGCGCAATGCGCGCATCGAGCGCATCTGGGAGGGCACCTCGGAAATCCAGCGGCACATCATCGCCCGTGAACTGCTGCGCCCGCTGCTGCGCTGACCGGCCTGGAGAACGCACATGTCGCAATCGATTCGTGACAACCTCAAGCGCCTGCTGGCGCCCCGGCACTTGGCCTTCGTTGGCGGGCGCAGCATGGCGCGGGCGCTCAAGCGCTGCGCGGAAGGGGGCTTTGGTGGCGAGCTGTGGCTGGTCAACCCGCAGCACGAAAGCCTGGAGGGCATCCCTTGTGTAGCGCGGGTGGCCGACTTGCCCTATGCCCCGGACGCGGTGTTCATCGCCACCAACCGCGAGCTGACCTTGCAGTGTGTGGCCGAGTTGGCTGCACGCGGGGCCGGTGGCGCCATCTGCTATGCCTCGGGCTTTGCCGAGTGTGGTGAGGAGGGCCGCCAGTTGCAGCAGTGCCTGCTTGACGCTGCTGGCGACATGGCCTTGCTCGGCCCCAACTGCTACGGCCTGCTCGACTACCTGCACGGCGCCGCCCTGTGGCCGGTGGCCCATGGCGGTAAACAGGTGGAGAAGGGCGTGGCGATTCTCACCCAGAGCGGCAACTTTGCCTACAACCTGTCCATGAGCGACCGCTCGCTGCCGGTGGCCTACATGGCCTCGGTCGGTAACCAGGCGCAACTGGGTGTGGCCGAGTTGATGGACGTGTTGCTTGACGACCCACGGGTAACGGCGATCGGCCTGCATCTGGAAGGCCTGAAAAACGTGCCGGGCTTCGCGCGTGCCGCTCACAAAGCGCTGCAACAGGGCACGCCGATCATTGCCCTGAAAACGGGCGTGTCGCAGATCGGTGCTGAACTGGCGCTCAGCCACACCAGCTCGTTGTCCGGCTCCGATGCCTTGTACGACAGCCTGTTCCAGCGCTTGGGCGTGATCCGTGTCAGTGGCCCGGTCAGCTTTGTCGAAACCCTCAAGGCCGCCGCTTGCGGGCACTTGCCGGCAGATGGCGAGCTGATCGCACTGGCTTGCTCAGGCGGTGATGCCGGGCTGATTGCCGACTATGCCGAGCGAAACCGGTTGAACCTTCCACCGCTTGAACCAGAGCAGGTGACGGCACTGACCCGCGTGCTGCCGGCCTATGCCAACCTGGTCAACCCGCTGGATTTCACCACGGCCATCTGGGGCGATGAAGCGGCCCTGCAGCGCATGCTCGACAGCACCCTGAGCGGGCCAGCCGGTGCTGCCATGCTGGTGCTGGATTACCCGGCGGCCTTTACCGGCGAGCGCAAGGAGTGCGACCTGCTGCTAGGGCTTTACTGCGATGCGCTGGCGCGCCACGGCAAGATCGGTTTCGTCACCTCGGCCTTCCCGGAGCTGCTGCCCGCCAGCGCGCGCGAGCGCCTGCATGCGCGGGGCATCGCCGCCCTGCAAGGCGTCGAGGACGGCTTGGCGGCCTGGGGCCGCATCGTCGGCTACCAACGCAACCGCCAGCGGCTGCTGGAGCAGGGCGAGGCAGCACACGTCCCGTTATGCCCGCAGGCCCTCACAGGCGAAAGCCGGTTGCTGGATGAATGGCAATCCAAGCAAGCACTGCGCGCCTTTGGCTTGCCGGTGCCAGCGGGCGTACTGAGCACGCCCGAGCGTGCCGTGGCAGACGCCGCACGCGTGGGTTACCCGCTGGTGCTGAAGGCCGTCAGCGCGCAGTTGCCACACAAGACCGAAGCCGGTGCGGTGGCGCTGAACCTGCGCGATGCTGCAGCGCTGGAAGCCGCACTGGTGCAGATGCGCCAGCGCATCGCCGCCTACGCCCCGCACGTAGCATTCGACCAGGTACTGCTCGAACCCATGGCCGAGCCGCCGCTGGCCGAGGTGATCGTTGGCATCAAGCGTGAACACGACTTCGCCCTGGCTCTGGTGATCGGTGCCGGAGGCGTGTTGGTCGAACTGCTCAAAGACAGCGTCAGCCTGTTGCTGCCCACCACCGACAGCGCCATTCGTGCCGCACTGCTGAACCTGCGCAGCGCCAGCCTGCTGCAAGGCTTCCGTGGTCGCCCGGCCGCCGACCTCGACGCCTTGGTTGCAGCCATCCGCGCGGTGGCCGACTACGCCTGCGAAAACGCCGGGCACCTGCTGGAACTGGATGTGAACCCATTGATGGTGGGTGCCCGTGGCACCACTGCGGTCGACGCGTTGATCCGTCTCGGCCAGGCGCAAGGAGAACGACATGAATAACCACAGCATAACTGCCGGCCAGGCGCTGGTACGCCTGTTGGCCAATTACGGCGTGGAGACCGTGTTCGGCATCCCCGGCGTGCATACCCTGGAGCTGTACCGTGGTCTGGCGGGCAGTGGCATCCGCCATGTGCTGACCCGCCACGAGCAGGGCGCCGGTTTCATGGCCGACGGCTACGCACGGGTCAGTGGCAAGCCTGGGGTGTGCTTTGTCATCACCGGCCCGGGCGTGACCAACGCCGCCACCGCCATCGGCCAGGCCTATGCCGACTCCATCCCGATGCTGGTGATTTCCAGCGTCAACCACACTGCCAGCCTGGGCAAGGGCTGGGGCTGCCTGCACGAAACCCAGGACCAGCGCGCCATGACAGCGCCGATCACCGCGTTTTCCGCTGTGGCCCTGCGCGGCGACGACCTGCCCGAGCTGATCGCCCGCGCCTGGGCCGTGTTCGACAGCGAACGGCCGCGCCCGGTGCACATTTCGGTGCCGCTGGACGTGCTGGCCGCGCCGGTAAGCCGCGACTGGAGCAGTGAGGTGGTGCGCCGCCCCGGCCGTGGCCAGCCGTGCCGGGAAACCCTCGACCGGGCGGCCCTGAAGCTGGCGGCGGCCAAGCGGCCGATGATCATTGCCGGCGGGGGGGCGCTGCACGCTGCCGAGCCACTGGCGCAGTTGAGCACTCGCCTGGCGGCACCGGTGTTCACCAGCGTGGCCGGCAAGGGCCTGCTGCCACCGGACGCGCCACTCAATGCCGGCTCTAGCCTGTGCGTGGAGCCCGGTTGGCAACTCATCAGCGAGGCCGATGTGGTGCTGGCCGTGGGCACCGAAATGGCCGACACCGACTTCTGGCGCGAGCGCCTGCCGATCACGGGTGAACTGCTGCGCGTGGACATCGACCCGCGCAAGTTCAACGACTTCTACCCCTGTGCCATGGCCCTGCACGGCGATGCCCGGCAAACCCTGTGCGGCTTGCTCGACCACCTGCCGGAGCTCGCCCGCGAACCGGCTCAGGCCCACGACGCCGTGGCCAACCTGCGCCAGGCCATCCGCAACGGGCATGCGCCACTGCAGGCCACGCACCAGGCCATTCTGGACCGCATTGCCGCCGTGCTGCCCGACGACGCGTTCATCAGCAGCGACATGACCCAGTTGGCCTACACCGGCAACTACGCCTTCCCCAGCCGGGCGCCCCGCAGCTGGCTGCACCCCACCGGCTACGGCACGCTCGGCTACGGCCTGCCGGCCGGCATCGGTGGCATGCTCGCCACCGATCACCGCCCGGGCCTGGTGCTGGTGGGCGACGGCGGTTTTCTTTACACCGCCCAGGAACTGGCCACTGCGGTCGAAGAACTGGACCGCCCGTTGGTCGTGCTGCTGTGGAACAATGACGCCCTCGGTCAGATCCGTGACGACATGCTCGGCCTGGACATCGAACCGGTCGGCGTACTGCCGCGCAACCCGGACTTCATCGGCCTGGCCCGCGCCTTTGGTTGCGCAGTGCGCCAGCCGCGAGACCTGGACGCGCTGCAGGCCGACCTGGCCATTGGCTTCGCCACACCCGGCGTGACCTTTATCGAACTCAAACACACCTGTGTGTGCTAAACCGCGCACAACACCCATAACAAGAGAAACCACCATGCCATTTCGCCGTACCCTTCTGGCCGCTTCCCTGGCCCTGCTGATCACTGGCCAGGCTCCGCTGTACGCCGCGCCGCCGCTGTCGATGGACAACGGCACCACCGCCTTGACCGTGCAAAACAGCAACGCCTGGGTCGAAATCAGCGCCAGCGCCCTGCAACACAACATCCGCACCTTGCAGGCCGAACTGGCCGGCAAGTCCAAGCTGTGTGCCGTGCTCAAGGCCGATGCCTATGGCCACGGTGTCGGCCTGGTGATGCCGTCGATCATTGCCCAGGGCGTGCCCTGCGTGGCGGTGGCCAGCAACGAGGAGGCCCGCGTGGTCCGCGCCAGTGGCTTCACCGGGCAACTGGTGCGGGTACGCCTGGCCAGCCTCAGCGAAGTGGAAGACGCCTTGCAGTACGACATGGAAGAACTGGTGGGCAGTGCCGAATTCGCCCGCCAGCTCGACGCCATCGCCGAGCGCCATGGCAAGCCGTTGCGCATCCACCTGGCGCTCAACTCCAGCGGCATGAGCCGCAACGGGGTAGAGATGACCACCTGGTCCGGCCGTGGTGAAGCACTGCAGATCACCGACCAGAAGCACCTCAAGCTGGTCGCGCTGATGACCCACTTTGCGGTGGAAGACAAGGACGATGTGCGCAAGGGCCTGGCAGCGTTCAACGAGCAGACCGACTGGCTGATCAAGCACGCCAAGCTCGACCGCAGCAAGCTCACCCTGCACGCCGCCAACTCGTTCGCTACGCTGGAGGTGCCGGAAGCGCGCCTGGACATGGTGCGCACCGGTGGCGCGCTGTTCGGTGACACCGTGCCGAGCCACACCGAGTACCAGCGCGCCATGCAGTTCAAGTCGCGTGTGGCTGCCGTGCACAGCTACCCGGCCGGCAATACCGTCGGTTACGACCGCACCTTTACCTTGGCCCGCGACTCTCGGCTGGCCAATATCACTGTCGGCTATTCCGACGGTTACCGCCGGGCGTTTACCAACAAGGGCCATGTGCTGATCAACGGCCACCGTGTGCCGGTAGTGGGCAAGGTGTCGATGAACACGCTGATGGTGGACGTTACCGACTTCCCGGATGTGAAGGGGGGCAACGAAGTGGTGCTGTTCGGCAAGCAGGCCGGGGGCGAAATCACCCAGGCCGAAATGGAAGACATCAACGGCGCGTTGCTCGCCGACCTGTACACCGTGTGGGGCAGTTCCAACCCGAAGATCCTCGTCGACTGAACCCGCCATTGAAGGGAGATTGCCATGCGCTACGCCACGCTCACCCAACGCATCGCCGGCGACGGGGCTGCGGCCTGGGACATCCACTACCGCGCCCTGGCGCTGCAGGCCGAGGGCAAGGACATCCTGTTGCTGTCGGTGGGTGACCCGGACTTCGACACCCCTGCGCCGATTGTCCAGGCGGCCATCGACAGCCTGCGAGCGGGCCACACCCATTACGCCGATGTGCGCGGCAAGCTGGCGCTGCGCCAGGCCATCGCCAACCGCCACCGGCAGCGTAGCGGCCAGGCGGTCAGCGCAGACCAGGTGACCGTGTTGGCGGGTGCCCAGTGCGCGCTGTACTGCGTGGCCCAGTGCGTGCTGGACCCGGGCGACGAGGTGATCGTTGCCGAGCCCATGTATGTCACGTACGAGGCCGTTTTCGGTGCTTGTGGTGCCAAGGTGGTACCGGTGCCGGTCAAGCCGGAGAACGGTTTTCGTGTCTGCCCGCGAGACGTGGCCGAGCGCATCACGCCGCGCACCCGCGCGCTGGCCCTGAACAGCCCGCACAACCCCTCGGGTGCAAGCCTGCCCCGTGCGACCTGGGAAGCACTCGCCGAATTGTGCATCGCCCATGACCTGTGGCTGATCTCCGACGAGGTGTACAGCGAGCTGCTGTACGAGGGTGAACATGTGAGCCCAGCCAGTCTGCCGGGTATGGCCGAACGCACCGCCACCCTCAACAGCCTGTCGAAGTCGCATGCCATGACGGGCTGGCGGGTGGGCTGGGTAGTCGGTTCGGCTGAACTGGCCACGCACCTGGAAAACCTCGCCTTGTGCATGCTGTATGGCTCGCCTGACTTCATTCAGGACGCTGCGGTGGTGGCGCTGGAGCAGCAACTGCCTGAACTGGACGCCATGCGCGAGGCCTATCGCCAGCGCCGTGATCTGGTGTGCGAGCAACTGGCTGGCTGCCCGGGCCTCAAGGCGTTGAAGCCCGATGGTGGCATGTTCGTGATGGTTGATATCCGCGAAACCGGCCTCAGTGCCCAGGCCTTTGCCGACCGCCTGCTGGACAGCCAGGGCGTGTCGGTACTGGCCGGCGAAGCCTTTGGCCCCAGCGCCGCCGGGCATATTCGCCTGGGGCTGGTGCTGGGCAACGAGGCGCTGGTCGATGCCTGCCAGCGCATCGCCCGCTGTGCCGGCGAGCTGATGCAAGGCTAAGCGACGGCGGTAAAACAACCTGTTTTGTGCAAGGAGAACACGAGTGAATGTACTGATCGTCCACGCTCACCCCGAGCCACAATCGTTTACCGCCGCACTGCGCGACCAGGCCGTGGAAACCTTCCGTGCCCAGGGCCACCAGGTGCAGCTCAGCGACTTGTACGCCATGGGCTGGAACCCGGTGGCCAGTGCCGAAGACTTTACCCAGCGTGAGAACCCGGAGTATCTGGTGTATGCCCTGGAGCAACGCCAGGGGGTCAAGCGCGGTGCCATTGCCGAGGACATCCAGCAGGAGCTGGACAAGCTGCTGTGGGCTGACCTGCTGGTGCTTAACTTCCCGATCTTCTGGTTCTCGGCGCCGGCCATGCTCAAGGGCTGGATCGACCGGGTGCTGGTGTCGGGGGTGTGCTATGGCGGCAAGCGCTTCTACGACCAGGGTGGTTTGGCGGGCAAGAAGGCGCTGGTGACCGTGACCCTCGGCGGGCGCGAGCACATGTTTGGCGAAGGGGCGATTCATGGGCCGCTGGAAGACATGTTGCGGCCGATTCTGCGGGGTACGCTGGCCTATGTGGGGTTCGAGGTGTTGCCGCCGTTCGTGGCTTGGCATGTGCCGTATATCAGCGATGAGGCGCGGCAGGGCTTCTTGCAGCAGTACCGACAGCGGCTGGAGCAGCTCTCGGATGATCAGCCGCTGGTGTTCCCGCGGTTGGCGCAGTTCGATGAGGCGCTGTACCCGCTGACCTGATCTTTCTCCTGTACCAACCCTTGGGGCCGCAACGCGGCCCCAACCTGTTATCGGCATACGACATTGCGCAAACCTGGCAATGGCGTCTGCCAAAAACGACCACCCACACATTCGGGGTATGTTCCCCCTCGGCAAATCCCCCGATAGTGAACCCATCGGCTCGATCCGGAGCATTCACACGATGGAGTTGCCATGCGCAAGGTACTGAAGGTGATGGGTGGTCTGCTGCTGGTGTCTGGCGCAAGCCTCGCCCAGGCGGCAGAGGTGGACAGCGGTAACACGCTGCGGCTGTACAACTGGACCGACTACATCGGCGAAACCACCCTGGCCGACTTCGAGAAGGCCACCGGCATCAAGGTCATCTACGACACCTTCGACGGCTACGAAACGGTACAGACCAAACTGCTCACCGGCCGCTCCGGCTACGACCTGGTCATGCTCAACGCATCCTTGGTACCCCCGCTGATCAGCGCCGGGGTGTTCCAGGCGCTGGACAAGCAGCAACTGCCCAGCTGGCACAACCTCGACCAGCAAGTGGTTAACAACCTGCAGGGCTACGACCCAGGCCTCAAGTACTCGGCGCCCTACACTTGGGGCAGTTCGGGGGTCACTTATAACGTCGACAAGATCACCGCGCGCATGCCCGACGCCCCCATCGGCTCGCTGGCCATGCTGTTCGACCCCAAGATTGTCTCGCGCTTCGCCGACTGTGGCGTCACCCTGATGGACGCACCCACCGAGGTCATTCCGCTGGCCCTGCAATACCTGGGCAAGGACCCGCGCAGCGCATCCGCGGCCGACCTCAAGGCCGCCGAACAACTGCTGCTTAGCATCCGCCCCTATATTCGCAAGTTCGACTCGGTCAACTACCTCACCAGCCTGCCCAATGGCGATGTCTGTCTGGCACTGACCTGGTCCGGTGACTACGCCACCGCCCAGGCCCGTGCGGTGGAAGCGAAGAAGGACATCAAGCTGTCGTTCTTCATCCCCCAGGAAGGCTCGTTGATCTGGTTCGACAACCTGTACATCCCCAAGGATGCGCCGCACGCGGCCAACGCTCACCGCTTCATCGAGTTTTTGCTGCAGCCGCAGACCATGGCCAAGGTCACCGACTACATCCACTACGCCAACAGCAACGCCGCCGCCACTGCGCTGGTGCGTGACGACATCCGCCAGGACCCGGCCATCTACCCCGATTCATCCACCCGCGAACGCCTGTTCGCGCAGAAAACCCAGAGCCCCAAGGACATGCGCGCCATTACCCGGGTCTGGAGCACGGTCAAGACCGGTTTCTGAACACTGCCCACCGATTCCCGCCAAGGAGCTGCCCATGGCCACCCCAAGCAAAGCATTCGCCATCGCCCACGACCCGCTGGTGGAAGCCGACAAGGCCCACTACATGCACGGCTACCATGTGTTCGACGAGCACCGCGAGCAAGGCGCACTGAACATCGTCGCCGGCGAGGGCGCGTACATTCGCGACACCCACGGCAACCGCTTCCTCGATGCCGTTGGCGGCATGTGGTGCACCAACATCGGCCTGGGCCGCGAGGAGATGGCCCTGGCCATCGCCGACCAGGTGCGCCAACTGGCCTATTCCAACCCGTTCTCCGACATGGCCAACGATGTGGCCATCGAGCTGTGCCAGAAACTTGCGCAGCTGGCCCCCGGCGACCTGAACCATGTGTTCCTCACCACCGGTGGCTCGACCGCTGTCGACACCGCCTACCGGCTGATCCAGTACTACCAGAACTGCCGCGGCAAGCCGCACAAGAAGCACATCATCGCCCGCTACAACGCCTACCACGGCTCCACCACCCTGACCATGTCGATCGGCAACAAGGCCGCCGACCGGGTGCCGGAGTTCGATTATCACCATGACCTGATCCACCACGTCTCCAACCCCAACCCGTACCGCGCGCCGGACGACATGGACGAGGCCGAGTTCCTCGACTTCCTGGTGGCCGAGTTCGAGGACAAGGTACTGTCGTTGGGCGCTGACAACGTGGCAGCGTTCTTCGCCGAGCCGATCATGGGCTCGGGCGGGGTGATCATTCCACCCAAGGGCTATTTCGAACGCATGTGGCAGCTGTGCCAGACCTACGACATCCTGTTCGTCGCCGACGAGGTGGTGACCTCGTTCGGGCGCCTGGGCACCTTCTTCGCCAGCGAGGAACTGTTTGGCGTTACCCCCGACATCATCACCACCGCCAAGGGTCTGACCTCGGCCTACCTGCCGCTGGGCGCGTGCATTTTCTCCGAGCGCATCTGGCAGGTTATTGCCGAGCCGGGCAACGGCCGTTGCTTCACCCATGGTTTCACGTACAGCGGTCACCCGGTGTGCTGCACGGCGGCGCTGAAGAACATCGAGATCATCGAGCGCGAGCAGTTGCTGGAGCACGTCAAAGACGTTGGCAGCTATCTGGAACAACGCCTGCAAAGCCTGCGCGAGTTGCCGCTGGTGGGGGATGTGCGTTGCATGAAGCTGATGGCCTGTGTCGAGTTCGTGGCCGACAAGGCCAGCAAGGCGCTGTTCCCGGATGAGGTGAACATCGGCGAGCGCATCCACAGCAAGGCCCAGGCCAAGGGGCTGCTGGTACGCCCGATCATGCACCTGAACGTGATGTCGCCGCCGTTGATCATCACCCATGCGCAGGTGGATGAAATCGTCGAGACCCTGCGCCAGTGCATTATCGAAACCGCGCGCGAACTCACCGCGCTTGGCCTGTACCGGGGCCGATGAACCTGGCGCAAAGGGCTGTGCGGGGGCGTGCCTGGCAGGCTAGACTGCCGGGCATGACCCAGGCCACCCCCGACACCCCGCTTACCCTCACCATGGGCGCGCTGCAGCAATGGCATGCGGCGTTGCAGCGCGCGCTGGCCAATAGCGAAACGCCTGAGGCGCTGGAGTATGTGGCCGCTGCCATCGGCCAGCTGGTGCAGGTGGAATCGATGATGATCAGCCTGGAGTGCCAGGGGCGGGCGCCGCAGCTTTTATACCAGCAAGGCATTCCCGAACTGCACCGCGCCGCTGTGCTGGAACGCTACTTCAGCGCCGGTTACCTGCTCGACCCGTTCTGCCTGGCCGTGCAAGGCGGCCTGGCCGAAGGCTTTTACCACCTGCAGGAAATCGCCCCCGACAACTTCTTCGACAGCGACTACTACAAGGCCTATTACCTGGCCACCGGTTGCAGCGAAGACAGCTACTACATCGTCGACCTCAGTGCTGGCCGCAAGTTGTCGCTGAGCCTGTTCCAGGGTTGCAGCGGCACGCCCCTGAGTGCCGGGCAGGTCGACCTGCTACGGGCACTGGAGCCTATGGTGCGCGAACTGCTGGGGCGCTATGCCCGAAGCAATCTTGAGCCTGGCACTGCACCGGCCGAGCGCGGCGGCTTGCAGGCGGCATTCGACAGCTTTGGCTGCCAGGTACTGACCGACCGTGAGCGCGAGGTGGCACACATGATCCTGCGCGGGCACTCGGTCAAGTCCACCGCGCTGGAGCTGGGTATCTCGCCTGAGACGGTGCGCATGCACCGCAAGAACTTGTACCTGAAGCTTGAGATCAACTCGCAGTCCGAGTTGTTTGCGCGGTTTATTGACTGGTTGCGCAGCGATCACCTCGAAAATTAGAGCCTGATCTCGGTCAGTCTAGGTTGCAGGGGGCTGCTGCGCAGCCCATCGCCGGCAAGCCAGCTCCCACCCCGACCGCATCACATTCAAGCCATGCGCCCTACCTGTGGGAGCTGGCTTGCCGGCGATAGGGCCGGTAGCCCTATCACAAAGTGGCCAGCCGGGCCTCCAGCGCGGCAATGTGCGCCTGCAGCCGCTCATGCTCCTGGCGCTCGGCGCTGATGTCTTCGAACACGCTGATCAGGTGCTCCGGCTCGCCATTGGCATGGCGCTGCAACGAGGTGCGGGCGCGCACCCAGATGTACTCGCCGTTTTTGTGGCGCACGCGTTTTTCTACCTCGTAACGCTCGGTTTCACCGGCCAGCATGCGCTGTAACAGCTGCAGGTTCTGCGCCAGGTCGTCAGCGTGGGTGATCTGCTGGAAGGTCATGCCGTAGAGTTCTTCGGCGCGGTAGCCCAGCAGCTCGCACAGGCTGTTGTTGACCCGCTGCCAGGTGCCGTCCGGGTCGATGTAGGCGAGGGCGCCCCAGGCCAGCTCGAAGATCGCCCGGAAGCGTTCCTCGCTTTGGCTCAGCGCCTGTTGGGCCACCTGACGTTCGGTGTTGTCCATGCTGATACCGACCATTTTCACCGAGCGTCCGGCGCTGTCGCGTACCACCGTGGCGCGGGAGGAAATCCAGCGTACTTCGCCATCGGGGCGGGTGATGCGGAAGTCGCACTCACAACCCGTGCCTTCGGCTACCGCCTCGGCGTACATCGCCTGCATGCGCTGCACGTCTTCGTCGGGCAGGTGCTTCCAGAAGTCTTCGTTGTGGTGCACCGGCCAGCCGTACACCTGCTCGACGTTAGGCGAGTAGGTGACTTCGTCGCTGATCAGGTTCCACTCCCAGGTGACGATGCGCGCGCCTTCCTGGGCCAGCTTCATGCGCGTTTCGCTTTCCATGATCTCGGCGGTCAGGCGCCGGCGCAGGTCGGTCATCGGCAGCTCGACCACCTGCGGTTGCTGGATGTTCTGCAGGGCTTCGTCGCCATAGCGCAACCAGATCCAGTTGACCTTGAGAAAGTCGGCCAGCTTGCGCAGGTTGTCGTAGTCGATCTCGCCGCCACGGGTCCACTTGTGCACCGCGGTGCGCGAAATGCCCAAGGCCGTGCCCACGGCTTGCAGGGTCAGCTTGTGATGCTCAAGCAGTTCCTTGAGGCGGAAGGCGAAGCTGTTTTCCAACATCGGCAGGGTGTCCTGATCTGGGCCAAGAGCCTGCCAGTATACGCAAGCCGTCAACTTTTGGTTGACGGCCTTTGCAGCGGGTCACTTACAGATCCAGCACCAGCCGCGCTGTACGGGCGCGCGAGACGCACAGCATGATGCTCTGCTGGGCAGCCTTCTCCTCGTCGCTCAGGTACTGGTCATAATGCTCGGCCTCGCCCTCCAGAATGGCCGTCTCGCACGTACCGCACACGCCTTCGCGGCACAGGCACTCGACCTTGGCGGCCTTGGACTTTTCAATGGCCTGCAGAATGGTCATGCCTTCTTCCACCTGCAACTCCACGCCCGACTGCGCCAGCACCACGGTAAAGGCGCTGCCGGTGACGGGGGTGGCGGCAAACTGTTCCCAATGCACGCGGCGCTCGGCAATGCCGGCCTGGGCAGCACAAGCGATGACCGCGTCGATCAGCGGTTTGGGGCCGCACACGTACAGGTGCGCTTGCTCGTCCAGCCCTGCGCACAAGGCGGCGAGGTCGAGCTTGCGGTCGAGGCTGTCGATGTAGAAACGGGTATTGGCCGCGTGCGGGCCACTGGCCAGTTGCTCCTGAAACGCGCCGTGCTCCGGTGCGCGGAAGGCATAGTGCAGCTCGTAGTCGGTGCTGCCACCTTCCAGCTCATGCAGTTGCGCCAGGAACGGGGTAATGCCGATACCGCCGGCAATCAGCACATGGCGGCCAGCGGAAGGGTCCAGGGCAAACAGGTTGTTGGGTGACGAAATGGTCAGGCGGGTGCCGACTTCCACCTGCTGGTGCATGAACGCGGAGCCACCCTTGGACTGCTCTTCCAGGCGCACGCCAATCTGGTAGCTGCGGGTATCGCGCGGGTCGCTCATCAGCGAGTAGGCGTTGCTGAACTGGCTGCCATCGGCGCCCTGCATCTGCACGATGACATGGCTGCCGCCGGTGAAGGCGGGCATCGCCGCGCCGTCTTCGCGGGCCAGGGTAAAGCGCTTGATCAGTGGCGTGGCGTGTTCCACGTCGGTTACGCGGACGCTGAACATTTCATAAGAGTTGGCCATGGTTCACCTCGACTGCCTGGGTGCGCGGCAGGCCCTGCCGCGCACCTTTACGTGCAAATAAACGTGGAGCGGTTGCCATCAATCGTCGAGGTGGGCCACTGCGATCAGGTTGTGGAAGTGGGCAATGCCGTGTTCGCTCATGCCGCTGCGCTCGCGGTCGGCCATGATGCGGCCTTGGCCACGGTAGCCACGCGATTTCAGGCCCTTCTGTACGCTTTCGACCAGGCGCAGGTCTTCTGGGCGGAACACTTCGCGGTACCAGTCGATCAGCTTCTGCTGCTCTTCAGTGATGTCCTTGTTGAGGAAGTAGATGTCGTAGTGCTGCAGGGTGGTTTCGGCATCGACCGGGAACTCGTAGATCACGGTCATGAAGTTGGCCCCTGGCGGCACGTTGAACATGGTGCACGGCCAGGCCCAGAAGCCGGCGAACGACGGGTCTTTCACGTTTTCGTCGAACTTGAACGACTGCTCCGAAGGTTTGGCCAGGCCGTACTGCAGGGTCCAGTTGCCGTGCAGGCTGTGGCTGTACTGGCCAACGTCCACCGAGTCGGAGAAGCCTGGGTGAGCAGGGGCGCAGTGGTAGCACTCCAGGTAGTTGTCGACGATCGACTTCCAGTTGGCCGGGGTGTCGCTGACGAAACGCGCCGCCAGGTGCAGGTCGTCGATTACCGCGCAGGCTTCACGCATGCGGGCTTGCATACCTGGCAGCTGGTCTTCGACGGAGCCGGCGTCCATGTCCATGTTGATGAAGATGAACCCTGCGTATTCCTCTACGCGCAGCTGCACCAGGGTGGAATTTTCCTTGTCGAAGTTGACCACGTTGTCGCAGTTGCGGGCGTGGGCCAGTTCGCCGTCGAGCTTGAAGGTCCAGGCGTGGTACGGGCAGGTGATGACGTTCTTGGCCTTGCCGCTGCCGCTGAGCAGCTGGTGGCCACGGTGCGGGCAGACGTTGTAGAACGCACGCAGCACGCTGTCACGGCCGCGCACGACAATGATGCTTTCGCCAATCACTTCGCGGGTGATGTAGGCGTTGTTGTCTGCCACTTCGCTGCGGTGGCCCACGCAGATCCAGCTGCGGGCGAAGATGGCTTCTTTCTCGTGCTCGAACACGGCGGCCTGGGTGTAGAAGTTGGCCGGGATGGTGAAGGCCTCGTCGGCATTCGCGCAGAAATCGGCGGGCAGGCGTTTGAAGTCGTTCATGACAGGTATCTCACAAGCTCGGTTTATAGTTGTTGGTTAACGCGTATCTGTTGGTTAACAGATCAGGCAAAAAAATTTGCAGTCTTGCAAAGGGGCTGTGGCACAGCCCCGATGATTCAATCAATGCACGGCAGCAGCGCTGCGTGGGGCATGTTCGGTGGGCGCTTCACCGGCCATGCGTGCAGCCTCTTCTTCGATGACGTGGGCCGATACCTGGCCGTAGTCAGCGATCATCCATTTGAAGAAGCCGTAGATCTTCACCAGCAGAATCACCATGAACGGGATCGCGGTCAGCACCACGGCCGTCTTCATGGTCGACAACGACGCCTTGGCGAACAGCATGGCCAGCGGCACCAGGGTCAGCACCACGCACCAGAACAGGCGGTGGGTTGGCGTCGGGTCGTCGCCTTCACGCAGGTTGCGGGTGCTGGTGGCGGCCACCGCGTAGGCTGCAGCATCCATGTGCGAAGCACAGAAGATGGCCATGATGAACAGGTATACACCGAGGAACACCTGGCCCCACGGCAATGCCAGCAGCAAGTGCGTCACGGCCGATTCGCCGCCTTGTTCGGCGAGCATTTTCGGCACATCCACCGCGCCGGTGATGAACTGGTGCATGCTGTAGCTTTCCAGCGCGCCGAAGAAGAACCAGCAACCGAAGCTGCCACCCAGCAGCAGGGCCAGTACCACTTCCTTGATCTGCCGGCCACGCGAAACGCGGGTGACGAACATGGCCACGCCTGGTGCGTACGACACCCACCACAGCCAGTAGAACACCGTCCAGTTGCGGGTGAAGGCGCCGTCGCCGGCCGGGTCGGTGAACAGGCTCATGTGCACGTAGTTCTGGATCATCAGGCCAATCGAGTTGGCGGTGTTGTTGATGGTGAACTGGGTCGGGCCGACCAGCAGGATCACGGCAGCAAACACCAGCGCGCCGATGCACACCATCTTGCTCAGGCGCTGCAGGCCGCCATCGATGCCGATGTACGAGCTGAGCGAGAACATCACCGCCACGCCACCGATCACCATCAGTTGCACGGTGAAGGTGTCCGGGGTGCCGGTCAGGTCATGCAGGCCACGGGTGAGGGTGGAAGCGGTCAGGGCCAGCGACACGGTCAGTGCGCCATCATGGTCAGCAGGAAGATCAGGTCGACGCTGCGGCCCACCGGGCCGGTGGCCTTGAAGCCGGTCACCGCTTCGACGATCGAGGCCAGGTTCAGGCCGCTCTTCTTGCGTACATGGAAGTGATAAGCCATGGCCAGCGAAGCCAGGGCGTAGATCGACCAGGCGCTGATACCCCAGTGGAAGAACGAGTAGCCGACGCTGTATTCCAGCGCCTTCGGGGTGGCGGCGGCGATGTTCAGGCCAGGGGTCTGGTAGTAGTAGGCCCACTCCATCACACCCCAGTAGAGGGTAGAAGAACCCATACCGGCGCAGATGAACATGAACACCCAGGTGGCGGTGGCATATTCCGGCTTGCCACTGCCCAGGCGGATGTTGCCGTACTTGCTGAAGGCCAGGTACAGCACGGCCAGGGTACTGGCGAACACCAGCACCTGCACACTGGTACCGAAGGTGCGGGTGGACAGCTCGAACAACTGGTTGGCGGCGCTTTCAGCCTGGGCGGGGAAGGCTGCAAGGCCAATCACGGTGAGCAGTACGGCAATCAGGCTCACGGTAATCAGGAACACATCAATCTTTTTATTCTTGTGCGACATCATCGTCTCCTGGACGTTGGCGTACTTGTTATACCCGGCAGGCATCCGGGGTGTTGCGGTGCTGCTCCTTCCTTGGTTGTTAACCTTTAGTTTACTAGAATCTAATGGTTAACAGATTTTGCATACAATCCACGCCGCTCGCAAGAGGCAAGGGGCCGATTGTCAGACAGTTCTGACAATCGGCCCCTGTGCATCAGGCTTCGACCAGCGCAGTGATGGCCTGGCCCACCTGCTGGGTGGACTGCTGCCCGCCCATGTCGCGGGTCACCTCGCCGGCGGCGATGACCTGCTCGATGGCCTTGAGGATGTCGTCGTGGGCGGCGCGGTAACGTGGGTCGGCGCCGTCGTTGCCGAGGAAGTCGAGCATCAGCGCACCCGACCAGATCATCGCGATCGGGTTGGCGATGTTCTTGCCGTAGATGTCTGGCGCCGAACCGTGTACCGGTTCGAACAGCGACGGGAACTTGCGCTCGGGGTTGAGGTTGGCCGACGGTGCGATGCCGATGGTGCCAGCGCAGGCCGGGCCGAGGTCGGACAGGATGTCGCCGAACAGGTTCGAGGCTACGACCACATCGAAGCGGTCGGGCTGCAGCACGAAGCGGGCGCAGAGGATATCAATGTGCTGTTTGTCCCAGCTGATTTCCGGATAATTGGCAGCCATGGCTGCGGTGCGCTCGTCCCAGTACGGCATGCTTACGGCCATGCCGTTGGACTTGGTGGCCGAGGTGACGTGCTTGCGCTCGCGGGTCTGGGCCACGTCGAAGGCATACTTGAGGATGCGGTCGACACCGCGGCGGGTGAACACCGACTCCTGCAGCACGAACTCGTTGTCGGTGCCTTCGAACATGCGGCCACCCAGGGACGAGTATTCGCCTTCAGTGTTTTCGCGGATGACCACGAAGTCGATGTCACCTGGCTCTCGACCAGCCAGCGGGCACGGCACGCCCGGGAACAGGCGCACCGGGCGAATGTTCACGTACTGGTCGAAATCGCGGCGGAACTTGAGCAGCGAACCCCACAGCGAAATGTGGTCCGGCACCTTGTCTGGCCAGCCCACTGCACCGAAGTACAGGGCGTCGAAGTCCTTGAGCTGTTCGAACCAGTCGTCCGGCATCATCTTGCCGTGGGCCAGGTAGTAATCGCAGCTGGCCCACTCGAAGAACTCGAAGCTGATGTCCAGGCCGTGCTTGCGCGCAGCGGCCTCGACCACGCGAATGCCTTCTGGCAGTACTTCGTTGCCGATGCCGTCGCCAGGGATTGCCGCGATTCTGAAGGTCTTGCTCATGGGGTGCACTCGTTGTCTAGGGAACAGGTGCTGGCCATGCTATAAGGGCTTGGCCTGGAGATAATCTGGCCAATCATGGATTCTTGGAACACGCTACGTGAATAATCTGCCCAGCCTCGACGACCTCAATATCTTCCTGCAAGTGGCCAAGCGCGCCAGCTTCGCGGCCGTGGCCGACGAGCTGGGCATGTCGGCGGCATACATCAGCAAACGCATTCGCATGCTCGAGCAAACCCTGGAGGTGCGGCTGCTGCACCGCACCACACGGCGGGTAACGGTGAGCGAGGAGGGCGAGCGGGTGTATCAATGGGCGTTGCAAATTTTCGACGCGGTACAGCGCATGGGCGATGACATCAGCGCCCAGCACCGCGAACCGGCCGGCCAGCTGCGCATTGCCAGCAGTCTGGGGCTGGGCCGGCGCTTCGTGGCGCCGGCCTTGTCGGAGCTGGCCGAACGCTACCCGCGACTGGACATTCGCCTGGACGTGCACGACCGCCTGGTGGACCTGATTGCGGAGGGCGTGGACCTGGACATCCGCGTGGGTAATGCCATTGCCCCCAACCTGATTGCCAAGCCGCTGGCGCGTAACCGCCGGGTGCTGTGCGCCGCGCCGGCCTACCTGGCGCGGCGCGGTACGCCCAAGGTGCTGGGCGACCTGGCCAGCCATGATTGCCTGGTGATCAAGGAGCGCGATCACCCGTTTGGTGTGTGGCAACTAATGGGGCCTAACGGCGAAGAAAGCGTGCGGGTGACCGGCGGCCTGTCGACCAACCATGGTGAAGTGGCGCACCAGTGGTGCCTGGATGGGCGCGGGATATTGCTGCGTTCGTGGTGGGATGTGCACGACAGCCTGCAGGACGGGCGGCTGGTGCAGGTGCTGGAGGACTATCACCAGCCGGCGGATATCTGGGCGGTGTATACCTCGCCGCTGGCCAGTTCGGCCAAGGTGCGGGTGGCGGTGGACTTTTTCCGGCAGTACTTTGCCGAGCGTTACAGCTTACCGGAGTAAAATCTGGCCCTGGCGTGCGCTCCTACAAAAATCAAAAGCGGAGCGCGGTGGCCTTCAGGTCACAGGTATCCGGGAAACCGCCTTCACTTCCCGTAACGCCAAACTCGACTGGATCGAGGCAATCCCCGGCTGCCTGCGCAACACCTCTTCCACAAACCGCCCATAGCTCTCCAGATCAGTCGCCAGCACTGTCAGCACATAGTCAGCCTCGCCGGTCACCTTGTGGCACGACAACACCTGCGGCAGCTTCCGAATCACCTGCTCGAACTCATCCGGCGCTTCGGCCGAGTGGTTACCAAAACGCACCTGGGCAAACGCCATCACGTCGTAGCCCAGCTTCCGGCGGTCGAGGTTGGCCTGGTAGTCCTTGATGATGCCCAGTTCTTCCAGCCGTTTGCGTCGGCGCCAGCAAGGCGTCACGGTCATCGACAGGCGCTCGCCCAGCGCAGCACTCGACAGGGTGCCGTCTTCCTGCAAAAGACGCAGCAGCTCGCGGTCGGTGTCGTCCAGTTGTTCAATGGCAAAAGCTTTGCTCATAACAGGCTTTCTCTGTGAATACTTTGCTCAATCATCGGGTGCAAATGAGCATAAAGCAAAGCATTTTCAGCGCGCTCTCGCGAAAATTGGTTATCCGGTAACCCCTTGAAAAAGGACATTCGCGTGCTGACAGTCTTTAGCAATAACCACCGCTTGCACCATGGCTCGGAACTCAAGGATGGCGCCATCACGCCATCGTTCGAAAACCCCCGGCGCGCCGACACCGTGCTGGCCCGGGTGCACAGCACCGGCCTGGGCGATGTGATTGCCGAGCAATCCTTCGACCGCGCCTGCTATGTGGCGGCGCACAGCGAGCGCTACGTCACCTTCCTGGAAACCGCCTGGTCGGAGTGGGCCGCCACTGGCAAGACCCACGATGCACTGCCGCTGGTATGGCCGGTGCGTGACCTGGCCATCGACCGCGAACCCGGCTTCATCGACGGCAAGCTGGGTTTCTATGCCATGGACGCCGGTGCGCCGATCACGGCCGGCACCTGGGAGGCCGTGCGCAGCAGCGCCAACGTTGCGCTCACCGGTATGCAGCGCATCATCGACGGCGCCAACAGTGCCTTCGCCCTGTGCCGCCCGCCGGGGCATCACGCCGCCCGCGAATACATGGGCGGCTACTGCTACCTGAACAACGCCGCCATCGCCGCCGAACGCTGCCTGAGCCAGGGCGCCAAGCGCGTTGCCGTGCTGGATGTGGACTTCCACCACGGCAACGGCACACAGAACATCTTCTACGACCGCCCTGACGTGTTCTTCGCCTCCCTGCATGGCGACCCGCATGTGTCCTACCCGTATTTCTCCGGCTATGCCCATGAGCAGGGCGCAGGTGCGGGCGAGGGGTTCAACGCCAACTACCCGATGGGTAAAGGCACGCGTTGGGCGCAGTACCAGCCAGCCCTGCAGGACGCGCTCAAGCGCATCGTCGCGCACAAGCCCGAATTCCTGGTGGTGTCGCTTGGCGTGGACACGTTCGAGGATGACCCGATCAGCCACTTCAAGCTCACCAGCGAAGACTTCCTGCGCATGGGCGCCGAGATCGCCAGTGCCGGCATCCCGACCCTGTTCGTGATGGAAGGCGGCTACATGGTCGACGAAATCGGCATCAATGCGGTGAACACCCTGCAAGGGTTCGAAAGCGCGCGCTGACCGGCACAACACCCCGTGGCCAGGCCCCGTGCAGGCCTGGCACGGCGTAGCACAACCTGCAGACCAACAATAACAAGAGGTCGCCATGCAAGACATGCCCGCAAGCCTTGAGCAAAGCAAACCGGTAACGCCCGACCGTGACGGGCACCTGCAACGCACACTGGAAAACCGCCACATCCAGCTGATTTCCATCGGCGGCGCCATCGGCACCGGCCTGTTCATGGGCTCGGGCAAGGTGATCGCGCTGTCCGGTACCTCGATCCTGCTGGTGTACGCCATTCTCGGATTCTTCGTGTTCCTCGTCATGCGCGCCATGGGCGAGTTGCTGTTGTCCGACCTGCGCTTCAAGTCGTTTGCCGATATCGTCGCCCATTACCTGGGCCCGCGCGCCGGCTTCGTGCTGAGCTGGTCGTACTGGCTGAGCTGGAGTGTGGCGGTCGTGGGGGATGTGGTCGTGGTGGCCGGGTTCTTCCAGTACTGGTACCCGGACACGCCAGCCTGGGTGCCGGCGTTCTTCACCCTGTTCGTGTTGCTGGGGCTGAACATGCTGGCGGTACGTATATTTGGTGAGGTGGAGTTCTGGTTCGGCATCATCAAGATCGTCGCCATCGTGCTACTCATCATCACGGCGGCGGTGATGATCGCCACGTCCTATACCTCGCCCAATGGCGTGGTGGCCTCGCTGTCCAACGTGGTCGCGCCGGGCGCCGTGTTGCCCCATGGCATCAGCGGTTTCTTCGCCGGGTTCCAGATTGCCGTGTTCTCGTTTGCCGGTACCGAGCTGATCGGCACCACGGCGGCAGAAGCGAAAAACCCGCAGCGCTCGCTGCCCAGGGCGATCAACACCATCCCGTTGCGCATCCTGCTGTTCTACATCCTGGCGCTGATGTGCATCATCAGCGTGGTGTCGTGGGCAGAAGTGCCGGCCAACCGCAGCCCCTTCGTCGAACTGTTCCTGCTGGCGGGCTTCCCGGCGGCGGCAGGCATGATCAACTTCGTGGTGCTGACGTCGGCAGCGTCCTCGGCAAACAGTGGGGTCTATTCGGGGTGCCGGATGCTGTTCGGCCTGGCCGAGCGGCGTAACGCGCCGGCCGTGTTCGCCAGGCTTTCGGCACTCAGTGTGCCGGTATACAGCCTGGTGTTTTCCGGGGTGTGCATGGTGATCGGGCTGAGCCTGCTGTTCATCATTCCCGAGGTGATGACGGTGTTTACGCTGATCTCGACGGTGTCGGCGATTCTGGTGATTTTCACCTGGTCGATGATCCTTGCTGCGTACCTTGCCTACCGCAAGCGCAACCCGGCCGCGCACCAGGCTTCGCAGTTCAAGCTGCCGGGCGGGGTGCCGATGGCGGTCACCAGCATGGCTTTTCTCGCCTTTGTGTTGGTACTGCTCGCGCTGCAGCCGGATACCCGGCTGGCGCTGTGCGTGATGCCGTTGTGGTTCGTGTTCTTGCTGGTGGCCTACCGCCGCCGAGGTGAGCCAGGTTAGCGGGACGTAAAGGTGGGGCCGCAAAGCGGCCCCCGAATCACAAGACCACGTATACCTCCCGGTATATGGACAGCCCGCCACCCGCCGCATAGCTTAACCCCTCGACGGGGCGCGCCTTGCACACGCCATAACAACAACGATGCCCCGTGACCTTTCAGTCCTGCCAACCCGACAACTCTAAAAATGAGGCGGCAAATGGAAAGCATCGGCACCTATGTCATCTACGTCATCATGGTGTGCGCGGTATTGGGTGCGGTGGCATCCATTTATAATCCCGAGGGCGAGTTGGGCCAGGAGTTCATCGCCGGCCTGCACAGCATCGGCCCCATCTTTATCCCGGTAGCGGGCATCATGGCGGCGATCCCCTATATCTCGGCGGGCATCAGCCATGTGATCGCGCCGCTGTTCCTGGCCATCGGTGCCGACCCCGGCATTGCCGGCCCCATCTTCATCGCCTCGGACATGGGCGGCTACCAGCTGGCCAAGGCCCTGGCGCAAAGCCCTGAAGGCTGGATCCTGGGCCTGATTACCGGCTTTCAGTGCGGCGCCACGATCATCTTCGTCATCCCGGTGGGGCTGGCCATGCTGCGCAAGGTCGACCACAAGTACATGGCCCTGGGGATCATGGCCGGGCTGCTGACCATCCCGCTGAGCATCATGATCATCGCCATGGCCATGCAGGCCTTGGGCCTGAGCGTGCGCCCCGACATCGCCACCACTGGCGCCGCCACCCAGGCGCTGCACTTCACCTGGGCGATGCTGCTGCGCAACCTGATGCCGCTGATTCTGTTCTGTATCGCCCTGGCGGCGGCGTTGCGCTATTTCCCGACGCTGATGGTGTACCTGTTCCTCAAGCTCGGCCAGTTCATGTACATCGCCGTGGTGCTGGTGCTGGTGGCGTCCATCGTGCAGTACTTCACCGGCCTGTTCAGCCACCTGTTCGGCAGTTGGGGGTTCGCGCCAATCATTGCCGACGCCGACGACCAGTTCCGTGCCCTGGAAATAGCCGGCTACATCGGCCTGATGCTGTGCGGTGCGTTCCCCATGGTGCACCTGCTCAAGCGCTTCCTGGCGCGACCGATCGAGCGGGTGGCCTCGCGCTTTGGCATGTCCGGTGTCGGTGCGGCCGGGGTGCTGGCGGCCTCGGCCAATATCCTGGCCATGTTCCGGCTGGTCAGCGAAATGCCGCCCAAGGACAAGGTGCTGGTGATCGCCTTTTCGGTGTGCGCCGCTTTCACCTTTGGCGACCACATGGCCTTCTCGGCCAACTTCCAACCCTCGCTGATACTGCCGCTGATGATCGGCAAGCTCAGTGGTGGCCTGATCGCCATGCTGCTGGCCAGTTGGCTGGCGGTGCCCAAGGCGCAGGAGATGGGGCGCCAGGATGATGCCGCCGGTGCGTTCAAGGTAGCGGCCGAGCCGTCCTGAGCCAGAAACGTCATGCACATGATCCGGAGCGTCCAGGGCGCTCCGGATTTTGTGCTTTTTGCCAATCAAGCCGGTAAGGTCGCACAGGCCTTCCGTGCACGAGAGCGTGGTGAACAATGACAAAAGATGAGGCGAAGGGGCTGGCGGCGGCAATCGAGGCGATTGGCAGCGAGCAACTGGGGCTGGCGCTGGATACGTGGCTGCGGGGCACGCTGGCGTTCGACATGAGTTGCGCTTACCTGTTCCAGTTCAACCAGCCTGCGCTGCTGGTGCATAACGGCTACAACCATTCGGTAACCGAGCGGACCCTGAATGCCTACGTGCGAGGCGGTTACCTGCTCGATCCTTTCTACGTTGCCTGTGCCAACGAGCATCCGGCCGGGGTGTGGCGCATGAGCGAGCTGGCGCCTGACTGCTTCTTCTCTTCGGGCTTTGCCATCTCCAAAGACATCCACCCCTGCGTGTCGTCCGACTACGGCACGGCGGTGGAGGAGGTGGGCTTCATCATTCCCTTGCAGCCGCAGGTAGCCATTGTGTACTCGTTGATGCGCAATCACAGCAGTGGCGATTTCAGCGCTGAGGAAATGGATCTGCTGGCGGGCATGGCCCCATTGCTGGCTTCGGTGTTCGGCCAACATTGCCGGTTACGCTATGCCGATTGCCTGCGCGCGACGCCAGAGGGGGCGGTGCTGGAGGATGCGTTTGTCGAGATCCTGCAAGGGCAGTTGACCGAGACCCAGCGCTTGATCGCCAAGTTGCTGCTGCAGGGGCACAGCAATGCGTCGATTGCACGGCAGCTGAGTATTTCCGATGGGACGGTGAAGGTGCACAAGCACAACATCTACCAGCGTCTGGAGATTTCCACCAACGCCGAGTTGTTCCGCCTGTTCATCGACTACCTGGCCAAGGCCTGATAAAGAAAGGGGCCGCAAAGCGGCCCCAGTATGTGAAAGCAGCAGGTTACTTGAACAGCGGGCTCAGGTGCTCGCTGAGGTAGATGCCCTGCGGATCCAACTGTCGGCGCAAATTACGGAAGGCCTCAGCCCGCGGGTAGATGGCACTCACATCCTCACCGGTCAGGAAGTGCAGCTTGCCCCAGTGCGGCCTGGCGCCATACGAACGCAGAATCTGATCCACCGCCCGCAGGTAGTCCCAGTAATCGGTACCCGGTTGGCCAGACACCGAAATGGTCACGCTGTCCTGCTCGAAGAACGGGCTCATCCATGCGCCGTCTCCGGCCGTGAAACGGTACTCGATGGGGTAGATGGCCTCGGGGAAGTCTTCCAGCATCAGCTTGCGCACTGCCCGCAGCGCTTCCTTGCTGTGTCGCAGCGGCACGGCGTATTCCAGCTCGTGGAAGTTGGGCAGGTACTCGATCGGGTACACATCCGAGCTGTACGCCACTTTCTCGAATTCGCTCTCCCAGGCCGGGCGGTCGGTAATGTCCATGACCTTGACTTCGCACACGTCGGTAGTGCGCCCGGTGGTGGAGGTGGCGGCAGTATCGGGCAGGCAATAGCAGTGGCGGCTTTGTTCGTAGGGGCACCAGAAGAAGCTGAAGTGGCGGTGCGTGCGCGCCAGCTCATCGTGCTTTTCCATCACGCTTTCGAAGTCTTCGCGCCAGATGCGCTCGTGCAGGTTGAAGCTGTCGGTCACCTGCAGGGTGAGTTCCGAAACGATGCCCAGCACCCCGAGAGAAACCCGGCCAGCCTGCAACAAATCGGGGGTGCTTTCGTCCACCACCAGGATTTCGCCATTGGGCTGCACCAGCTTCATGCCAACGATGGACGACGCCAGGTTGCCCAAGGTAAGGCCGGTGCCGTGGGTGCCGGTGGTCAGGGCGCCGGCAATCGACTGGCTGTCGATGTCGCCCTGGTTGACCATCGACAAGCCCGCTGCACGCAATGCCTTGCCGAAGGCATTGATGGTGGTGCCGGCGGCAGCGGTGACGCGCTTTTTCTCAGGGTCGATGTGGCGTACGCCACTCATGTTGGCCAGGCTCAGGTGCAGGCCATTGGTCAGCGCCACCGGGGTAAAGGAATGTCCGGAACCGGCCACGCGCACACTCATGCCATTGCTGCTGGCCTGGTTCACCATCGAACACAGTTCGTCTTCACTGGCTGGCGCCCCGCGTGCTGCACGGATGCAGGACTGGTTGCCGGCCCAGTTGCGCCAATGCGCGTGTTCCAGGCCAAATTCGTTGATGTGCATGTTGTTGGAAGAGGTGGTCACGTTGGTCTCTCCTGCTTGTTGTTCTTCTGCTCAGATGGCCGTGTAGCCGTTGTCGGCAAACAGGTGTGCGCCGTTGACGAAACTGGCGTCGTCACTGGCCAGGAACAAGGCTGCGCTGGCCACTTCCGAAGGCTCACACAAGCGCCCCTGGGCGGCCGCAATGGCTTCTGCGCTCACATCCACGCCATGCTGGCGCAGCATGTCGATCTCGCGAAGGCCGTGGGCGGTGGCGATAAAGCCTGGGCAAATGGCGTTGGCGCGGATGCCCCGGTCACGGAACTCCACGGCGATGGCCCGGGCGAACATATGGGTGGCGCCCTTGCTGGTGCAATACAGCACCTCCATGGGTGTGCCCACCACGGCCGAGATGGAGGAGGTGCAGACGATGCTGCCGCCACCGGCGGCCAGCATGCCCGGCAGGACGGCGCGGGTGACCAGGAACATGCTTTTCACGTTCACCGCCATCACCCGGTCCCACTCTTCTTCGCTGGTGTCCAGGAAGGGCAGGGCGGCGAGGATGCCGGCGTGGTTCATCAACACGGTAATGTGCCCGAAGGCGTGCTCTACAGCCGCCACTGCAGCCTTCACTTGCTGTGCGTCCGACACATCGGCCGCCGCAAAAATGACGTCGTGGCCTGCATCGCGCAGTGCCCGGGCTACCTCGGCGCCCTTGCTGCCTGGCAGGTCGACAATGCCCACCCGGGCCCCTTCCGCTGCAAACAGCTGCGATGCAGCCAGCCCGCAGCCCCCCGCGCCGCCAGTAATCAGCGCTACCTTGCCGTTGAGACGTCCCGCCATGTTCGACTCCCGTTGTTTGTTATTGGTCTGTTCTTGCAGCCCGGGCGTTTCGCGATTCGCGTGGCGGAGCATGAAACAGAACAACGGGAACATCCATATACCGATGGGTATACGGGCGGCGGGCTACTGGTTTTGCCGTTCGATCAACGTCAGGCACCGCTGCACGACCGGGCTTACATCACCCTTGCGGCGGCTGAGGATGATCGGGCTCACCGCGCCGCTATCCAGCAAACCGACATACTCGATATCGGTACGGTGCTGCTGTTGCACCGACGCCGGCACCAGGGTCACCCCCACGCCCACCGCCACCAGGCCGATGGCGGTTTGCAGTTCGTTGGCCCACTGGCTGACGCGGATGCTCATGCCGTGCTGGGCGAATAGCGCCAGTACGTGGTCTGCATAACTGGGCCGGGGGTTGGCCGGGTAGAGGATGAAGGCCTCGCTCGCCAGCTGGGCAAGGCTAAGCGGGCTGCCCGCCAGCGGGTGGCCCTTGGGCAGCACGGCCACCAGCGGGTCTTCGCGCAGTACCTGCTGGTGAATGGCTGCGTCATCGATGCGAATGCGCCCGAAAGCGATGTCGATGCGCCCGCTCTTCAGCGCTTCCACCTGCTGCAGCGTGGTCATCTCGCTCAGGCCCAGTTCCAGCTCGCTGTCCTGGCGCAGCTCGCGGATCAGCTCCGGCAGCACGTTGTACAGGGTCGAGGGGGCAAAGCCGATGCCCAGCCACTGGCGCTGGCCCTGGCCAATGCGCCGGGTGTTGTCGCTGATATTCTGCAATTGCTGCAACACGGTGCAGGTCTGCTCATAGAAGAAACGACCCGCCTCGGTCAGCCGCAGCGGGCGTTCACGCACCACCAGCAGGGTACCGAGCTGGTCCTCCAGTTGGCTGATCTGCCGGCTCAGTGGTGGCTGGGCAATGTGCAGCAGCTCGGCGGCGCGGGTGAAATTGAGGGTTTCGGCCAGGACTTTGAAGTAACGCAGGTGGCGCAGCTCCACAAGACCTCCAGGGTATGGTGGGAGATTCATTTGATATTGGACGGTCATCAGGGTCTCGCGCAATCCTTGAACAAGCAAGTAAATGCACCATTCGGGATTGCCACTGGCAGCCCGACCTGACGGGACCTGGCTACAATGACAAGCGCGCTGATTGAACGCATAGAAGCAATTATCGTCGACCTGCCGACCATTCGCCCGCACAAGCTGGCAATGCACACCATGCAGCAACAGACCCTGGTGGTATTGCGCGTGCGCTGCAGCGATGGCGTGGAAGGTATCGGCGAGGCCACCACCATCGGTGGCCTGGCCTATGGCTACGAAAGCCCCGAGGGCATCAAGGCCAATATCGACGCGCACCTGGCGCCTGCGCTGATCGGCCTGGCGGCGGACAACATCAACGCCGCCATGCTCAAGCTGGACAAGCTGGCCAAGGGCAATACCTTTGCCAAATCGGGTATCGAAAGCGCGTTGCTCGACGCCCAGGGCAAGCGCCTGGGCCTGCCGGTCAGCGAGCTTCTGGGCGGCCGTGTGCGTGACAGCCTGGAAGTGGCCTGGACCCTGGCCAGTGGCGACACTGCCCGCGACATCGCCGAAGCTCAGCACATGCTGGAAATTCGCCGTCACCGTGTGTTCAAGCTGAAGATCGGCGCCAACCCGGTGGAGCAAGACCTCAAGCACGTGGTGGCCATCAAGCGTGAGCTGGGCGACAGCGCCAGCGTGCGCGTCGACGTCAACCAGTACTGGGACGAATCCCAGGCCATTCGCGCCTGCCAGGTGTTGGGCGACAATGGTATCGACCTGATCGAACAACCGATTTCACGCATCAACCGGGGTGGCCAGGTGCGCCTGAACCAGCGCAGCCCGGCACCGATCATGGCCGATGAATCGATTGAAAGCGTCGAGGATGCCTTCAGCCTGGCCGCTGACGGCGCGGCCAGCATCTTCGCGCTGAAGATCGCCAAGAACGGTGGCCCGCGTGCCGTATTGCGCACCGCGCAAATCGCCGAGGCCGCCGGTATCGCCCTGTATGGCGGCACCATGCTCGAAGGTTCGATCGGCACTTTGGCGTCGGCCCATGCCTTCCTTACCCTGCGCCAACTCACCTGGGGCACCGAGCTGTTCGGCCCGCTGCTGCTGACCGAAGAAATCGTCAACGAGCCGCCGCAGTACCGCGACTTCCAGCTGCACATTCCCCGTACCCCAGGCCTGGGCCTGACCCTGGACGAACAGCGCCTGGCGCGCTTCGCCCGTCGCTGATCAGCAAGCAAGGAGATAATCATGCTGTTCCACGTGAAGATGACCGTGAAACTGCCGGTCGACATGGACCCGGCCAAGGCTGCCAAGCTCAAGGCCGATGAAAAGGAACTGGCTCAGCGCCTGCAGCGCGAGGGCACCTGGCGCCACCTGTGGCGCATTGCCGGGCACTATGCCAACTACAGCGTGTTCGATGTGCCCAGCGTCGAGGCGCTGCACGATACCCTGATGCAACTGCCGCTGTTCCCGTACATGGACATCGAGGTGAACGGCCTGTGCCGCCACCCTTCGTCGATCCACAGCGACGACCGCTGATTCGCACCTGACTACCCGACAAGAACAATACGAGGTAAGCACGATGACCGTGAAAATTTCCCACACTGCCGATGTTCAAGCCTTCTTCAACAAGGTGGCTGGCCTGGACCATGCCGAGGGCAACCCACGCTTCAAGCAGATCATCCTGCGCGTCCTGCAGGACACCGCGCGCCTGGTCGAAGACCTGGAAATCACCGAAGACGAATTCTGGCACGCCATTGACTACCTCAACCGCCTGGGCGGCCGTAACGAGGCGGGCCTGCTGGCCGCAGGCCTGGGTATCGAGCACTTCCTCGACCTGCTGCAAGACGCCAAGGACGCCGAAGCCGGCCTGGGTGGCGGCACACCGCGCACCATCGAAGGCCCGCTGTACGTGGCCGGTGCGCCGCTGGCGCAAGGCGAAGCGCGCATGGATGACGGCACCGACCCGGGTGTGGTGATGTTCCTTCAGGGCCAGGTGTTCGATGCCGACGGCAAGCCGCTGGCCGGTGCCACCGTCGACCTCTGGCACGCCAACACCCAGGGCACTTATTCGTACTTCGATTCGACCCAGTCCGAATACAACCTGCGCCGCCGCATCATCACCGATGCCGAAGGCCGCTACCGTGCGCGCTCCATCGTGCCGTCGGGGTACGGCTGCGACCCGCAGGGCCCGACCCAGGAATGCCTGGACCTGCTCGGCCGCCACGGCCAGCGCCCGGCGCACGTGCACTTCTTCATCTCGGCACCTGGGTACCGTCACCTGACCACGCAGATCAACTTCGAGGGCGACAAGTACCTGTGGGATGACTTCGCCTACGCTACCCGTGACGGGCTGATTGGCGAGCTGCGCTTTGTCGAAGATGCCGCTGCCGCGCGTGATCGCGGTATTCAGGGCGAGCGCTTTGCCGAACTGGCGTTCGACTTCCACCTGCAGGCGGCTGCAGCGCCGGAGGCCGAAGCGCGCAGCCATCGGCCGCGTGCATTGCAGGAAGGCTGAGTTCTAGCCTGGATTCACCGTGTTTTGGCCTGGGCCTTTCCGTGCGGGGAGGGCCTGGGCTTTTTGCTGTCGGCCGCTTGTCATCTAGAATCGGCCTTTTACCCCGAGCCCGCACCATGCTCCCGATCGCACTGTTACCGACTACCGCCGACCAGGCCCCGCTCATCCGCAACCTCTACCAGTTCTATTCTTACGAGTCCTCCGACTGGGAGCAGGAAGACGTCGAAGTGGATGGCCGGTTCTACATCCACGACGAGCACCTGCAGCGCTACTGGCAGGACGACGGTTGGGGCGCCTACCTGGTGCTGGCGGACGGCTTCATCGCCGGTTTCGTGCTGGTGGAACGCAGCGAGTTGCCGGGCATCGATGCCCTCGAACTGGCCGACCTGTTCATCCTGAAAAAGTACCGTCGTCAGGGTATCGGCCAGGCGGTGGCGCTGCAGTTGCTGAGCGGGGAGGGCGACTGGTTGCTGCGCTGCTACGCACAGGATCCGCCCGCGGTGGCGTTCTGCAACGCTGTGCTGGCGAACCTGTCGCGCCCGGCACAGGCGATTGCCTTGGACGATGAGCCTGACTTGCTGAATTTCCTGGTGAGTGGCGCCCGCCATTGAGGTTTTATCCGTCTTCGTTCGTCCTTGAAGGGGAATAGCGAGATTTTTGTGAGCCACTTCACAAAATCGTCATGAGCGGCATAATGCCATCAACGCATTCCAAGACCCGGCCACAGCGTGCCAGGATCCCTTCTCATGCCCCTCGAGGGTTCAGGTAAAGTTCATGTCGCTAGCTGCAAATCCCGACATCATGTACCGGCTGTTGATCCAGAGCGTGGTGGACTACGCCATCTACCTGCTCACCCCCGAGGGTATTGTCGCCAACTGGAACCCCGGTGCCCAACGTGCCAAGGGCTACCATGCCGATGAAATCGTCGGCCAGCATTACTCGTTGTTTTACAGCGATGCCGAGCGTGCAGCCGGGCTGCCGGCGCTGAACCTGGAGCAAGCGCGCAGCACCGGGCGCTTTGAAGAAGTGGGTTCGCGCCTGCGTAAGGACGGCACCGCCTTTCACGCCCATGTGGTCATCGAAGCGGTGCACGACGATGCCGGGCAACTGGTGGGGTTCGCCAAGGTCACCCGCGACATTTCCGAGCGCCATCGCCAGGAGCAGGAGTTGTTGCAGGCCAAGGAACTGGCCGAGCAGTACAGCCAGGAAATGACCAAGCTGTCTCAGTTTCTGGATTCGGTGATTGCCAACATTCCTGCCAGCGTCATCGTCCAGGACCTGGAAAGCCAGCGCATCCTGTTGGCCAACCAGCAGGCCGAGCGCCTGTTCGGCGGGCCGGGGCGCAGCATGATCGGCCAGTTGCCCGGTGACTGCCTTGCCCCCGCAGCGGCCGACTACCTTGAGCAGCAACTGGCGCGTGGTGCCCGCAGTACCAAGGGCCATGCTGCCGAAACCCGCGTCGACACGGCCCGCGGCCCGCGCACCCTTCGCAGCCGCACCTTGCTCAGCCAGAACCGCGAGGGCCAGGCTGACTACGTGCTGTTCGTCGCCGAAGACGCCACTGAAGAGTTGGCCGCCCATGCGCAGATCCACCACATGGCGCACCATGATGCGCTCACCGGGTTACCCAACCGAACGCTGTTCAACGAACGCCTGCGACAGGCCCTGGTGCGCGGCAGCGAAAACGCCAAGCTGACCGCTGCCTTGTGCCTGGACCTGGACAATTTCAAGAACATCAACGACTCGTTGGGCCATGCCTTTGGTGACAAGCTTTTGCGGGCCTTGGGCAAGCGCTTGCGCCGAGAACTGCGTGAGCACGACACCTTGGCCCGTCTGGGCGGTGACGAGTTTGCCGTGGTGCTGACAGGCCTTGATGGTCGCGATGCAGCGTGCAACACCGCGCAGCGGCTGATCAACGCCATTTGTCCGCCGTTCCAGATCGAAGGGCATCAGTTCACGGTCGGGGTGAGCATCGGCATTGCCATTGCCCCCGATGACAACGACCAGGCCGAGCAGCTGCTCGGTTATGCCGACATGGCGCTGTACGAGGCCAAGCGCAATGGCCGCAACCGCTACGAGTGTTTCGACGTAGAGTTGGACGTCGCGGCCCGCCAGCGCCGTCTGGTAGAAACCGACCTGCGTACCGCACTGCATCTGGGCCAGTTGCAGCTGCACTATCAGCCGGTGGTCGACCAGCAGACCAGCAGCGTTACCGGTTACGAGGCGTTGCTGCGCTGGGAGCACCCGACCCGTGGCATGGTCATGCCCATGGACTTCATCCCCATCGCCGAAGAAACCGGGCTGATCCACGAATTGGGCACGCGTGCCCTGAACCTGGCTTGCCAGGAAGCGGCCAGTTGGGACAGCGAGCAGACCGTGTCGGTCAACCTGTCGGCCGTGCAGTTCAAAAATGGCAACCTTGTCCATATCGTCGCCCTGGCGCTGGCCGATTCAGGCCTGCCACCGCAGCGGCTGGAGCTGGAAATTACCGAATCGGTACTGCTGGGCAACAGCGAGGAAAACGTGCGCACCTTGCGTGCGCTGAAAGACCTGGGTGTGTCCATTTCGCTGGACGACTTTGGGACCGGCTACTCATCGTTGGGGTACCTGCGGTCGTTCCCGTTCGACCGGATCAAGATCGACAAGTCGTTCGTGCACGACATGTGCGACAGCCGCGAAGCCATGTCGATCATTCGCGCTATTACCGACCTGTCCAATAGCCTGATGATCAAGACCACGGCCGAGGGGGTGGAGTCGGAAGAGCAGATGCGCCGGTTGGCGGCGGAAGGCTGTTCGCACTTTCAGGGTTACCTGTACGGGCGGCCGGCGCCGGCGAGTGAGCGCCTCAAGCAGGTCATTACACCAGAGTAATGGCTTACGCGGTCCCCTTGTAGGAGCGGCCTTGTGTCGCGATGGGGCGCGCAGCGGCCCCACTTTTTAGCGTCGCCACAGAGATTGCCGGGGCCGCTTTGCGGCCCGTCGCGACACAAGGCCGCTCCTACAGGGGCCGCGTCAGCTTTTAAGGTCAGCTATTCCAATCCGGCGCAAACGCCGGGCTTACTACGCGCTGATCCTTCGGCAACCCGGCAATCGCCGCACGGTCTTCGTCATCCAGTTGCACGTCCAGCGCTGCCAGGTTGGCCATCTGGTTCTCGCGGCTGCTGGCCTTGGGAATCGCCGCCACGCCATCCTGATCCAGCAGCCACTTCAGCGCCACCTGGCTGGGCAGCACGCCGTGCTTGTGGGCAATCGCCTGGATCACCGGCTGCGCTGCTGCCTGGCCGCGGGCCAGCGGGGTATAGGCGGTGAGCAGCAGGTCATGGCGACGGGCGTAGTCCAGCAGTGGTTGCTGGTCGAGCAGCACGTGGTATTCCACCTGAATGACCGACAATGGCGCACCGAGGTTTTCTACCACCTGGCGCAGTAACCCCAGCGGGAAGTTGGCCACGCCGATGTGGCGTGTCTTGCCTTCGTCACGCAGCGCTACCAGGGTTTCGATGCTGCGGGCCAGGTCCCAGTCCTGGCCGGGCCAGTGGATGTGGAACAGGTCGACCTGCTCGGTACCCAATGCGCGCAGGCTGTCTTCCAGCGATTGGCGCATGGCTTTGGGTTCCAGGCGGTCCCACCACACCTTGGTGGTCAGGTGGATCTGTTCGCGCGGCACGTCGCTGTCACGCAGGGCCTGGCCTACCGCTGCTTCGTTGTTGTAGGCAGTGGCCGTGTCGATGTGGCGGTAACCCACATCCAGCGCCTGGTGTACAGCCTGGGTGCACTCGGTGCCAGTCATCGGCCAGGTGCCCAGGCCAATCGCAGGCAGGGCCAGGCCGTTACGGGTGGTGAGCCTTTGCATGTAAATTCCTTGTAGGGTGTGCAGGGTTCAGCGTCGATGGTCGACGATCAGCACGGCACGGACCATGCGTGTGGAGCACAAAGTGGTCGATCAGCGAACAGAAATTGCAGTCGGCCTGGACAAGCGGCAATTGAACTTCCTTATGCTGCATCATCTCTTCTAGAATCCGAACTGTTGCATCCGCCAGGCCACGCCTGTGCGGCCTTCCCTGGGCGCCGCCTGCTGGCGCGCCGTCATCGAGAGAGCCATGAGTTCCAGCACACCGCTGTCCGGCGTCAACCAACCTCTGCGTGGCATCGCCCTCGTCGTGGTGGCGACGTTTCTGTTTGCCAGCCACGATGCCTTGTCCAAGTTTCTTGGCGGCCTCTACCCGATCATCATGGTGGTGTGGGCACGCTATTTAGTGCATACGCTGCTGATGGCCGGTATCTTTCTGCCCAAGTCGGGTATGAACGTGCTGCGCACCCGTCGGCCGCTGTTGCAGACGCTACGTGCCCTGAGCCTGCTCAGTACCAGCTTGTTGTTCACCACCGGCCTGCAATACCTGCCGCTGGCCGAGGCCACGGCGGTCAACTTTCTTGCCCCGGTGCTGGTCACCGCGCTGTCCGCGCCGCTGCTCAAAGAGCGGGTGACAGTGGGGCAGTGGGTGGCGGTGGTGTTGGGCTTTATCGGCGTGCTGGTGGTGGTACACCCGGGGGGAGCGATGTTCACCCCTGCCATTCTGTACCCGTTCGGTTCGGCGCTGGGGTTCTGCTTCTACCAACTGCTGACGCGCATCCTGGCGGCGCACGACAGCCCGACTACCAGCAACTTCTATGCGGGGCTTTGCAACACCTTGGCGTTGAGTGCGCTGGTGCCGTTCTTCTGGGAAATGCCGCGTTGGGACCATGCACTGCTGATGCTGGCGCTGGGGGGCTTTGGCATGACGGCGCACCTGCTGCTGACCCAGGCCTTCCGCCATGCGGCGCCAGCGTTGCTGGCACCGTTCAGCTACTGCCAGATCGTGTTTGCCGGGTTGCTCGGGTTCGTGATCTACAGCCAGGTGCCGGATACCTTGAGCCTGGTGGGTATTTCGGTGATTTGCCTCAGTGGGCTGGGGGCGGCGTGGATGCAGCGGCGCAAGTAAGGTTTTTCCGCTGCGATAATGTCAGGGCTGGTAGGTGCCCGCCTTGAGGTTCTCAGCGCCTGTGAGATCGAGCGCCGCCCGCGCGGCGCATCGCGAGCAAGCTCGCTCCTACATTTGTTTCGGGCCAGTAACGCCTGCGCCAACGCACGCGACCGCCTTGTTTGTACGACGCGATATCGTGCCATGCGCCAAGGCGTTCGCGCGCAAATCCCCCAGGAATAACTGGCCCGAAACAGATGTAGGAGCGAGCTTGCTCGCGATGCGCCGCGCGGGCGGCGCTCGATCTCACAGGCGGCAAATTTCTTCAGCCAAGCACCTACCGAGCCATGAACTGCAGGATGCGCTCGCGCAGCCAGCGCTCGGCGGGGTCGTTGTCCTGGGCGCCGCTCCACACCATCGACAGCTCGGCCTCGGTGATATCGAACGGTGCCGGGTCGGCGCGCAAGCTGCCGTCGTCGGCCAGGGCGCAGGCGGCATAGTCCGGTACCGTGGCGATCATCTCGGTATTGCGTAGCAGGGCGCGCAGGCTGCCGAACTGCGGCACTGCCAGCACCACTTTGCGGCAACGGCCGATGCGCGCCAGGTCCAGGTCGATATTGCCGCTCATGTCGCCGGAGAACGACACCATCACATGCGGGCGGGCGCAGTATTCGTCGAGGGTCAGCGGGCCGGGGCGGTCGTCGGCGCGCAGCACCCGCACGCCGATGTTACGCAGCTTGCGGCGCTTGGCGGTGGCCGGCAGGTCGGTGGTGTAGCTCACACCGACGGAAATTTCACCGCTGGCCAGCAAGCCGGGCATCAGCAGGAAGTTGGCACGCCGTACCACCACACTGATATCCGGGGCCTCTTCGCGAAGGGCCTGCAGAAGCGCCGGGAACAGGCCGAACTCGGCATCGTCCGACAGGCCCAGGCGGAACACGTTGCAACTGCTGGCCGGGTCGAACTCGCGGGCTCGGCTGATGGCGGCGGAAATCACGTCCATGGCCGGGCCCAGCTCGGCGAAGATCTGCATGGCCCTTGGCGTGGGCTCCATGGCACGGCCGCTACGGATCAGCAGCGGGTCGTCGAACAGCTCACGCAGGCGGGCGAGGGCGGCGCTGACGGTGGACTGGGTGATGAACAGCTTTTCACCCACGCGGGTCAGGTTGCGTTCGATCATCAGGGCTTCGAACAGCACCAGCAGGTTCATGTCGACGCGGCGCAGGTCGTTGCGGTTCATTGGGCTCGGGTTCCGGGGGTAGAGGGCTTGGCGGTGTATTGAAGCATGGGGGTGGCCTGCTTGCCTTGTATGAATGTGTCGGCTTCTTCGGGGGGACAGGAATACCTGACAGAGCCAGCCTATCAAGCTGCAACAGCCACTCTATTAGAAGTCTGCCCAAGCTCGGCTAGTCTTTCCCCTGGCCCCGCGAATTCCGCGAGCGGGCGGTGTGTCAGCACCTGCGTGCAAGACCGCACCGGCCCGCCGTGACAGCTTCGCAAGCCCCGTGTAGACCTGATGAGGGGTAGCACGAGCCCACACGCTCGGCTGAAAGAACACCTGGCATAGACCGGAAATCTGGATAACCGACCCAAAGGTACCCGCAGATGTCGAACGAATCGAAATGCCCGTTCCATCAAACCGCAGGTGGCGGCACCACCAACCGTGACTGGTGGCCTGACCAGCTCAACCTGAGAATTCTTCACCAACACTCGTCCAAGTCCAGCCCTGACCCGGACTTCGATTACGCCAAGGCGTTCAAGAGCCTGGACTTCCAGGCCCTGAAAAAAGACCTGACCGCCTTGATGACCGATTCGCAGGACTGGTGGCCCGCCGACTTCGGTCACTACGGCCCGCTGTTCATCCGCATGGCCTGGCACAGCGCCGGTACCTACCGCATTGGCGATGGCCGGGGTGGCGCCGGCTCGGGTCAGCAGCGTTTCGCCCCGCTCAACAGCTGGCCGGACAACGTCAGCCTGGACAAGGCCCGGCGCCTGCTGTGGCCGATCAAGCAAAAGTACGGCAACAAGATTTCCTGGGCCGACCTGATCGTGCTTACCGGCAACGTCGCTCTCGAATCCATGGGCTTCAAGACGTTCGGCTTCTCGGGCGGGCGCGCCGATGTGTGGGAGCCCGATGAAGACGTGTACTGGGGCTCGGAAAAGGTCTGGTTGGGGGGCGATACCCGCTACGGCAAGGACCAGGTCAAGGCGCAGCCGCCAGGCCAGGGCGACCTGGTGGCCGAGCCGGCCAAACATGGCGAAGAGCAGAACCGCGACTTGTCGGCCGAGCGCAACCTGGAAAACCCGCTGGCCGCCGTGCAGATGGGCCTGATCTACGTGAACCCGGAAGGGCCGGAGGGTAACCCCGACCCGGTGGCGTCGGGCAAGGACATCCGCGAGACCTTCGGCCGCATGGCCATGAACGACGAAGAAACCGTGGCGCTGATTGCAGGTGGCCACGCCTTCGGCAAGACCCACGGTGCCGGCCCCGCCGACAACGTCGGCCCCGAGCCGGAAGCCGCAGGCCTTGAACTGCAGGGCCTGGGTTGGGCGAACAAGTTCGGCAGCGGCAAGGGCGGTGATGCCATTACCAGTGGGCTGGAGGTGATCTGGACATCGACCCCGACGAAGTGGAGCAACGAGTACCTCAACAACCTGTTCAACTTCGAGTGGGAGCTGACCAAGAGCCCGGCGGGCGCTCATCAGTGGCGGCCAAAAGAAGGCAAGGGCGCAGGCACCGTGCCGGATGCGCACGACCCGGGGAAAAAGCACGCACCGTCCATGCTGACCTCCGACCTGGCGCTGCGCTTCGACCCGATCTACGAACCGATCGCCCGCCGCTTCAAGGACAACCCCGAGCAGTTGGCGGATGCTTTCGCCCGCGCCTGGTACAAGCTGATCCACCGCGACATGGGCCCTCTGGCGCGTTACCTGGGCCCGGAAATGCCCAATGAAGAGCTGCTGTGGCAGGACCCGTTGCCCAAAGCTGATGCATCCACCGTCAGTGAGCAAGACATCGCGGCCCTCAAGGCCAAGGTTTTAGCTTCGGGCTTGAGCGTGGGCGAGCTGGTTTCCACCGCCTGGGCATCGGCCTCGACCTTCCGTGGCTCCGACAAGCGCGGTGGTGCCAATGGCGCCCGCTTGCGCCTGGCGCCGCAGAAGGGCTGGGCTGCAAACCAGGGTGTAGACAAGGTGCTGGCGGCGCTGGAGAAGATTCAGGCCGACTTCAACAATGGCGGTAAAAAGGTCTCGATGGCCGACCTGATCGTGCTGGCGGGTACCGCCGCCGTTGAAAAGGCCGCCAAGGATGCCGGCTACAGTGGCAGCGTTGGGTTCCGCCCGGGCCGTGTCGATGCGTCCCAGGCGCAGACCGATGTCGAATCGTTTGCCGTGCTGGAACCGTTGGCCGATGGTTTCCGCAACTTCACCAAGGCTCGCTATAGCGTCAAGGCCGAGAAGCTGTTGCTGGACAAGGCCCAGTTGCTGACCCTGACCGCGCCGGAGCTGACCGTGCTGATCGGTGGCCTGCGCGTACTGGGCGCCAACCATGGAGGCAGCAAGCAGGGCGTGTTCACCGACAAGCCCGGCACCTTGAGCAATGACTTCTTCCGCAACCTGCTGGACATGGGCGTGGAATGGAAGGCGACTTCGGCAGACAACGAAAGCTTCGAAGGCCGCGATCGCAAGACCGGGCAGGTGAAGTGGACCGGTAGCCGGGTTGACCTGGTGTTTGGTTCGCATGCCCAGTTGCGGGCGCTGAGTGAGGTGTATGGCAGCAGTGATGGAGGTGACAAGTTCGTCCGGGACTTCGTTGCGGCCTGGCAGAAAGTCATGGAGCTGGACCGCTTTGACCTGAAATAGCAGCGCTGAAAACGGGGGCGCGTTGCGCCCCATTCGCGGCACAAGGCCGCTCCCACAGGTATTGTGCAGACTTCACGGCCTGCGCAATACCTGTGGGAGCGGCCTTGTGCCGCGAATGGGCTGCAAAGCAGCCCCCAGGGGCAGTGGCCATCCCGCCAATTCCAGGTCGGATAGATACAAAAGCGTCCTCGTCGGTTCTGTTGCAATGCTTCTCAGGCGGCAAGCCTGAACAGCGTGCTCACAACGACAAGGAACCCCGACCATGCAAATGCCCAAGACCCTGAAAATCCGCAATGGCGACAAGGTGCAGCCAACCTTCTCGGCCCAGGAATATGCGGCCCGCCATGCCCGGCTGCGGGCGTATATGGATGAGCAGGACATCGAAGCGGCGATCTTCACGTCGTACCACAACGTCAACTACTACAGCGATTTTCTCTACTGCTCGTTCGGCCGCCCCTATGCGCTGGTGATCACCCAGGACAAGGTGGTCTCGATCAGTGCCAACATCGACGGCGGGCAACCCTGGCGGCGCACGGTGGGCACTGACAACATCGTCTACACCGACTGGCAGCGCGACAACTTCTTCATCGCCATCCAGCAGGCCCTGCCGCTGGCCTCGCGCATTGGCGTGGAACATGACCACCTCAACCTGCAGAACCACGGCAAGCTCGCCGCCTGCTACCCCAAGGCCGAGCTGGTAGACATCGGTGCACCCTGCATGCGCATGCGCATGATCAAATCGGCCGAGGAGCAGGCGCTGATTCGCCATGGCGCGCAGGTGGCCGATATCGGCGGTGCGGCGGTGGTAGAGGCGCTGCGCGATCAAGTGCCTGAATATGAAGTGGCGTTGCATGCCACCCAGGCGATGGTCCGCGAGATCGCCAAGCGCTTCCCCGATGCCGAGCTGATGGACACCTGGACCTGGTTCCAGTCCGGGCTCAACACCGACGGTGCGCACAACCCGGTAACCAGCCGCCGCGTGGGCAAGGGTGAAATCCTCAGCCTCAACTGCTTCCCGATGATCGCTGGCTACTACACCGCGCTGGAGCGCACACTGTTCCTCGACCACTGCCCGGACGAGTACCTGCGCCTGTGGCAGGCCAACGTCGAGGTGCACGAGGCCGGGTTGAAGCTGGTGCGTCCGGGCATGCGCTGCAGCGATATCGCCCGTGAACTGAACGAGATTTTCCTGCGCCACGACCTGCTGCAATACCGCACCTTCGGTTATGGCCACTCGTTCGGCACCTTGAGCCACTATTACGGCCGCGAAGCCGGGCTGGAGCTGCGCGAAGACATCGACACGGTGCTGGAGCCGGGCATGGTGGTGTCGATCGAACCGATGATCATGCTGCCCGAAGGGCGACCGGGTGCGGGCGGGTATCGCGAGCATGACATCCTGATCGTCAACGACAGCGGCGCCGAGAACATCACCAAGTTCCCGTATGGGCCGGAGCACAACATCATTCGCAAGTAAGCACCGGTGGTGCCTCGTCGCGGCTTCAGCCGCGACGAGGCCTGCCCAGACAACAAAAAAATCACTGTATGACCACCAGACCCTGCCTCCAATTAAAAGAACCAGAGGGTACCCGTCATGTCCAGCACCACACTTGACCCATCCACCGTCGACGGCCCCGCGCTCAGTGCCGAACGCCAGGCCCTGCGCAAGGCCGCCCGGGCCAGTTTCATGGGCAACTTCGTCGAGTGGTTCGACTACGCCGCCTACGGCTACCTGGCCACCATCATCGCCGCCACCTTCTTCCCGCAAACCGACAAGACCACCGGCTTGCTGGCCACCTTTGCAGTGTTTGCCCTGTCGTTCCTGGTGCGGCCACTGGGCGGCGTTGTCTGGGGCCATTTCGGCGACCGCCATGGCCGGCGCAACGCACTGTCGTGGTCGATCCTGATCATGTCGGTATCCACCTTTTGCATTGGCCTGTTGCCCGGTTATGCGCAAATCGGCCTGTGGGCACCCTGCCTGCTGTTGCTGATCCGCCTGGTGCAGGGCTTTTCGGCTTCGGGCGAGTACGCCGGTGCCGCCGCGTTTCTGGCTGAATACGCACCGCCTGGCCGGCGCGGCTTGTACACCAGCATCGTGCCGGCCAGCACGGCAGCGGGGTTGCTGTTTGGTGCGGCATTCGTGGCGGTACTGCACGAGCTGCTCAGCAGCGAAGCCCTGCATGAATGGGGCTGGCGGCTGCCGTTCCTGCTGGCGGCGCCGTTTGGCCTGGTGGGGCGCTATATTCGTATGAGCCTGCAGGACACCCCCAAATTTCTGGAGATGGAGCAGCGCCTGGAAAACAAAGCCTGCATGGCGCGGGCGCCAATACGCGAACTGATGAGCCAGCACCGCCGCAGCCTGGGCATCGGCATTGGCGTTACCTGCCTGAACGCCGTGGCGTTCTACCTGCTGCTTAGCTACATGCCGACCTACCTGTCCACTGAAATGGGCATGAGCGAGCGGGATTCGTTCATTGCCTCGACGGTGTCGCTGGCCACCTATATCGGCTTGATCTTCCTGATGGGGCGTTTGTCCGACCAGTTTGGCCGCAAGACCATGCTGGTGGTGGCATCGCTGTTGTTCCTGGGGCTGACCGTGCCGTTGTTCCGCCTGCTCGATGGGCAGCCGCTGGTGGTGATCCTGGCGATCCAGATTTGCTTCGGGGCGATACTGGCGATGAACGATGGGACCTTGCCGTGCCTGCTGGCGGAGATTTTCCCGACCCGGGTGCGTTTCAGTGGCTTTGCCTTGAGCTTCAATCTGGCCAATGCACTGTTTGGCGGGACTGCGCCGTTCATTGCCACCTGGCTGATCCAGGTGACCGGCAGCAAGCTGGCGCCGGCGGGGTATCTGCTGGCGGCGGCACTGGTGGCGCTGGTGGCCATGCTGATGTGTCGGGAAACGGCGCACTCGGCTCTTGAAGATTAGTTGACCTGTACTGGCCTCTTCGCGGGTTTACCCGCGAAGAGGCCGGTAAAAGCAATACAAAAACTTGAATTAATGCAGCGAGGCCTGCCGCCGCTCTCCCAGCGGCGACAACCCGAAGAATCGGCTATAGCTTTTGGAAAAATGCGCCGGCGAACTGAACCCGCAAGCCAGTGCCACTTCACGCACCTGCACATCGCTGCGCAGCAGCAACTCCCGCGCCCTCGACAGCCGTAACTCCAGGTAATACTGGCTGGGCGTACGCTGCAGGTACTTGTGAAACAGCCGCTCCAACTGGCGCACGGTCACTTCATTGAGGCTGGCCAGCTCTTCCAGCCCGAGCGGTTCCTCCAGGTTGGCTTCCATGATCGCCACCACCTGGCTCAGCTTGGGTTGGGCGCTGCCCAGCAGGGTGCGCAGCGGCACCCGCTGGCGCTCGCGCTCGCCACGCATGCGGTCGCACAGCAACAGCTCGGCAGCCTTGGCCGCGATGTCCTGGCCGCCAGCCTCGCGGGCCACCAGTTGCAGCATCATGTCCATGGCCGCCACACCGCCCGAGCAGGTGTAGCGGTCGCGGTCCAGTTCGAACAGCTGGCTGGAGATCACGATGCCGGGGAAGTGTGCCTGCAATGTCGGCAAGTCTTCCCAGTGGATGGTGCAGCGGTAGCCCTTTAGCAGTTCGGCCTTGGCCAGCAGGTAGCTGCCGGTACAGATACCGCCCAACGGCATGTGTTGGCGGGCCAGCTGGCGCAACCAGTCGATCAGCGGGCGGTTACCACGACTACGGTCGATGGGGTTGGCACCCACCACCAGCAGGGCATCCAGTGCGGGCGCGTTGGCGATGCTGTAGTCGGGCAAGACGCGCATGCCGTTGCTGGCCGTCACTGGTGCGTCGTCTGCTGCGATGAGCACACTGCGAAACAGTGGCTTGCGCGCGGCCAGGTTGGCCATGCGCAAGGTCTCTACCGCCGAGGCCAGGCCGATGGTGGTGAAATTGGGCAAAATCAGAAAGCCGAAGGTCTTCGCGGAACAACTCTTTACAATAGACGGCGATGGGGTTGCAGAAGCGGGGTGGACCATTGCGCTGTTCCTGTGCAAGCTGAGGCATAGTTCGTCAGGGGCAGTGAGAAAATACAGCCTCGCGTGGTTCTTGTTGTTATAGGTCGTTGCCGGGTCGATCTTACACCCCCGGCGCAGCGACCAGGAATGGCCCCGCCGGCTGGCAGGGCCGACAGTGATTGCACAGAGAAGGTGATCGTTCGTGAACCCCGAATCCATGCTGGCGGCATTGCCAGGCTACGCCATGTCGCCCGAGTCGATCCAGGTGCTGCCCGATGCCAAGGCCTACCGCGCCTGCCTGTTCGAGCGCATCCGCGCTGCAACCCGGCGCATCGTCATCGTTGCGTTGTACTTGCAGGAAGACGAGGCTGGCCAGGAAGTGCTGGATGCCTTGTACCAGGCCAAGGCCGAGCGGCCGGGCCTGGAAATTACCATCGTGGTCGACTGGTTCCGTGCCCGCCGTGGCCTGCTCGGGGCCGGTCGCCAGCCGGGTAACGCCGCCTGGTACCAGGCCCAGCGCCAGTTGCGCGGGCTGGATATCGTCATTCACGGGGTGCCAGTGCAGACCCGTGAGCTGTTTGGTGTGTTGCACCTGAAGGGCAGCATCATCGACGACTGTGTGATCTACACCGGCGCCAGCCTGAACAACGTGTACCTGCACCGCTTCGACCGTTATCGCCTGGACCGCTATCACCTGTTCCAGTCGCCGGCGCTGGCCGACGCCATGGTCGGCCTGGTAGGGCGCCTGCTGCACCACACCGCCACACCGCGCCTCGACTTGCCCGCACCCCCCGCCACCCGTAGCCTGCGCAGCGACATCCGGCGCTTGCGTGCGCGGTTGCGGCGCATGGCGTACGAGGCACCGGCCGCCGTGCCTGGGGAGGGGTTGCGGGTGGTGCCACTGTTGGGCGTGGGCCGTGGCAACCCGTTGAACCGGGCGCTGTGTGCCCTGCTGGCGTCGGCGCGCACGCACATCATCATCAGCACGCCGTATTTCAACCCGCCACGGGTGGTGATGCGCGAGCTCGATCATGCGCTGGAGCGGGGCGTGCATGTTGAGCTGATCGTGGGAGACCGCACGGCCAACGACTTCTACATCGCCCCCGGTGAGCCGTTCAGTGCCAGTGGCGCTTTGCCTTATCTGTATGAAGACAACCTGCGAGCCTTCGCCCGGCGCCGCCACGCGGCCATTACCCGTGGCCAGCTGGAAGTGCGGATCTGGAACGATCCCGGGCATACCTTCCACGCCAAGGGCGTGTGGGTCGACCAGCGCTATTCGCTGCTGACCGGCAACAACCTGAACCCGCGCGGGTTCAACCTGGACCTTGAGAACGGCCTGCTCATCGATGACCCGCAGGGGCAGTGGCTGGCGCCACGGGCTGCGGAGTTGAACGAACTGCGCCGGTACGCGCCAAAAATCGGCTCTGCAGCGGCGCTGGGGGTGAAGGCCGAACATCCCAAGGAAGTACGCAAGTTTCTGCGCCGGCTGCGCTTCAGCCGGCTGGAGCCGTTGATCAAGCGTGTGCTCTGAGGTTTGCTGGGGCGTCAGGCCGCAGCTTTGGCCTTCTCGGCCGAGGCTGCCTCGGCCTGCTTCTTGCTCCGAGGCTTGAGCTGCGACACCGCAAACAGCACCACCGCCAGCCCGACGACCTGATACAGCGAAATGTCTTCACTCAGAATCGCCCACGACGCCAGTACTGTCAGCACAGGCCCGAGGTTGCCCACCGCTGCCGTATGGGTAGGCCCCAGCCGCTGGATCGCCAGCGCCACCCAGTAGATTGGCAACACCGTGGAAAACACGGCCATCAACCCGGCATTGGCCCACACCGCGCCCGGCAACTGCCACAACTGCCCGACCGGTGCCACCAGCAGGTAATGCGTCAGCACCATGAGTGAAGACGCAGTGCCGCACAGCCCGGCCAGGCGCATCGAGCCCATACGCTTGAGCATCATCCCGGTGCCCGAGTAGTAGAGCGCGTAGGTCACCGCACTGGCGAACACCCACAGCGAGCCCAGCACCACCTGGCTGCCAGCCCCGGCGACGCTGACGTCATGGACAAAGGCGATGCCAAGCCCCAGGTAGCAGAGGCCCATGGCCGACAAGGTGCGCAGGCTTGGTCGCTCACGCAGGGCGATGGCCTGGAACACCAGCACCAGTGTCGGGTAAGTGAACAGGATCAGCCGTTCCAGCCCGGCACTGATGTACTGCAAGCCATAGAAATCGAAAAGGCTGGCCAGGTAGTAGCCGAGCAGCCCAAGCACGGCGACCCGTAACCCGTCACCCAGGTTGAGTGGCGCGTTGCCTTGAGTGCGGCTGGCCCATACCAGCCAGGCAAACAGCGGCAGCGACAGCCCCATGCGCATTGCCAGCAAGCTGATGGCGTCCACGTGGCCCGCCGCATAGGCGAGTTTGACGAAGATGGCCTTGAAGCTGAAACCCAGTGCCGCCAGCACGGCGTAGAGGGCACCACTTTGCAACTGGCGCTGGATCAGGCTGCGTAATGCGTTCATGGGGGGCTCGCGGCAGAAAATGACAGGGTTATTCTGAACAGAAGGCGCACGCGCTAGAATCGCTTTTTATCGAACACGGTGTTCGTTTCTGGAGAAGGCTATGCCGTTCGACCTGACGGATCTGCGCCTGCTGCTTGCCATCGCTGCCACGGGCAGCCTGAGCAAGGCGGCTGCGACGTTCCCGGTGGCTGTGTCGGCCGCCAGTAATCGTTTACGGCTGCTGGAAGAGCGCTGCGGGCTGGCGCTGTTCATCCGCAACGCCGGCGGCATGCAACTGACGCCTTCCGGGCGGTTGGTGCTTGAGGGGGCACGCGGTGTACTTGCCGAAGCGCAGAAACTGCAAGGCACCTTGAAAGAACTTTCGGGTGAGCGCCGAATCACGTTGCGCCTGGCGGCGTCCACCGTTACCAACAGCACGTTGCTGCCCGCCGTGTTGGGGCCGTTTCTGGCGGACTACCCGGAAGTCGACCTGCAACTGGTGGAGCACAAGAGCGTGGACGTGCTGCGGGTGGTGATTGCCAACGAGTGCGAGATCGGTGTGTATGACGGCATCCTGAACAGTGAGGGGGTGGTGTCGTTGCCGTTTCGCACCGAGCGGCTGGTGATGCTGGTGCCCAACAGCCACCCACTGGCCGGGCGCGAGCAGTTACGCCTGGTCGATGCCTTGGGCTTTGCGTTCATCTGCCTGCCGGGTGAGCGGCCGATGCAGCGTTTTGTCGAGGAAATGGCGATGAAGCTGGCCATGCCCCTCAAGGTACGGGTGCGTGCACCGAGTTTCGAAGCGATTGCCCAGTTGGTCGCGCAGCGTGCTGGTGTCGCCATGCTGCCTGAAACCGCCGCCGTACGCGCCGAGCAAGAGCTGCCTGTGCGCCGGGTAGCCTTGGCCGAAAGCTGGGCCACCCTTGAGCTTCGCTTGTGTTTCCGTGACTGGGAGCGCCTGAGTTCCCACGGGCGGCAACTGGTAAGTTTTCTCTCCGGGCTTGAAGCGGGCGAGCGTGCAGCGATTTGAGTGGTGCGCACGGTGGCTTGATGCCAATATGATATTACTTGGGCGCGGCCATCGACAGGGGCTGGGCTATCATTTGCAGGCAACCGTGCAAGGCCCCTCTGAAAAGTCATCACGAGCGCATACAATCGGGCCTTTTCTTCGTTAACCAGATAGGCCAATGCGTATATGGCGCTAGATCCACCCACGATGCTGACCATCTCGGTCGCCCTGGCAGCAGCAGCTGCGTTGTACCTGGCGATTGAGTGGCGCAGCGTCCGCGAAACCTCTTTGCTGTTCTGGAGTGCAGGTTTTGCCACCATTACTGTCGGCTGTGTTCTGGCCTTGCTACGTGGGATCGGCTTGCTGTTCATCGGCATCTGGTTCGCCAATGGCTTGCTGGTGGTTGCGCACTGGTTTTTCCTGATGGGCGTGTTGCGTTTTACCCAAGACCGTTTGTCGCGGGCCTGGTTATTGGTTGTGGTCGTGTGGTTCGCCTTGCTTTTGCTGCCCGTGGGGCCGCAGTGGTCGAAGGTGATGTTGATGGTCAACTCGCTGCTGGTGGCCGCGCTGACGTTGAAGGCCAGCTTCCTGTTGCGGCCGCACGGCAAGTCGCTGAGCGTGGGGGCGGTACAGCTGCGCTATGTGTTGCTGCTCCACGGGCTGTTCTACGTGGCCAAGGCGGTCATTGCGATCACGCCGGGCACCTTGATTGACCTGGCCACCTTTGGCGGGCTGATCATTCAGATTTCCCTGGTCGAGGGGGCGATGGCGATCATGCTGATTGCCTTGTCGATGACCGGCACCGTGCGTTATCGACGCGAGGAGCGGATTGCCCGGCTGGCCGCGCGCGACCCGTTGACTGCGCTCTATAACCGCCGCGCGCTGGAAGTGCGGGCCGGGCATTTCTTCAAGGAAGTGAGCCCGGCTCAACCCGGGGCCTTGCTGCTGATCGACATCGACAACTTCAAGCTGGTCAACGACCTGCATGGGCATATCGCGGGTGATCGCTTGCTGATTGCCCTGAGCGAACTCATTCGCACAGTGCTGCCCGAGCGCTCGCTGGCAGCGCGTTTGGGCGGTGATGAGTTCGTCATCTTGCTGTGCGGGGCGAGCAGTGAGCGGGTCATGGAGTTGGGTGAGCTGTTGCGTGAACAGTTCCAGCAGTACGCCAGCAAGACCGTGCCTACACCGCAGGCCGTCACCTTGAGTATCGGTGCCAACCTGTTCGACCAGCCTCCAGCCAGCCTGGCGGCGTTGATCGAGCAGGGGGATGTGGCGTTGTACCAGTCCAAACGCAGTGGGCGGGACAGTATCCGGTTTGTAGAGCGGCCGATGGCAGACCTTAGCCAATAGACCATTGGGGCCGCCAAGCGGCCCCGTTGGTATGGGCTATCAGCTCACCACCTGGTAGCACGGCACATACGCTGCGCCGCCAGGCAGCTTCATCCGGTGCTGATCGACGAAGGCCTGCAACAGCCGGCCCAGTGGGTCCAGTACGGCGCTGTCGCCGTGGATCTGATACGGCCCGTGTTCCTCGATCAGGCGGATGCCCTTGTCCTTGACGTTGCCGGCGACAATGCCGGAAAACGCCCGGCGCAGGTTGGCTGCCAGTTCATGGGGCGGCAGCTCGCGGCGCAGGTCCAGCTCGGCCATGGCCTGGTGGGTCGGGTCGAACGGGCGCTGGAAGCTCTCCTCGATCTTCAGCAGCCAGTTGAAGTGGAAGGCGTCGTTGCGCTCGCGGCGGAACTGCTTGACCTCTTTGAGCCCTTCGACCATGTGCCGGGCAACTTCCGCCGGGTCGTCGATGATGATTTCGTACAAGCGGTGCGCTGCCTCGCCCAGGGTGGCACCGACGAAGGCGTGCAACTGCTGCAGGTAAGGCTCGGCACTGCGCGGGCCGGTGAGTACCACCGGGAACGGCAGGTCGTGGTTGTCCGGGTGCATGAGGATGCCCAGCAGGTACAGGAACTCCTCAGCCGTGCCGGCACCGCCTGGGAAGATGATGATGCCGTGGCCGACACGTACGAAGGCTTCCAGGCGCTTCTCGATGTCTGGCAGGATCACCAGTTCATTGACGATAGGGTTGGGCGCTTCGGCGGCGATGATGCCCGGTTCGGTCAGGCCCAGGTAACGGCTGCCGTGCATGCGCTGCTTGGCGTGGGCGATGGTGGCGCCCTTCATCGGCCCCTTCATCACGCCAGGGCCGCAGCCGGTGCACACGTCCAGTTTACGCAGGCCAAGCTCGTGGCCGACCTTCTTGGTGTACTGGTATTCCTCGGTGCTGATCGAGTGGCCGCCCCAGCACACCACCATTTTCGGCTCCACGCCCGGGCGCAGGGTGCGCGCGTTGCGCAGCAGGTGGAAAACGTAGTCGGTGATGCCCTGGGAGCTTTCCAGGTCGATGCGCTGGCTGGCCAGTTCGCTTTCGGTGTAGACGATATCGCGCAGGGCGCTGAACAGCATTTCACGGGTGCTGGCGATCATTTCGCCATCGACGAAGGCGTCGGCCGGGGCATTCAGGAGCTCCAGGCGGACACCGCGGTCCTGTTGGTGGATTTTCACCTCGAAGTCCTTGTAGGCCTCGAGGATGGTCTTGGCATTGTCGACATGGGCGCCGGTGTTGAGGATGGCCAGGGCGCACTGGCGGAACAGGGTGTAAAGGCTACCGGTACCGACTTCACTCAGTTGCTGCACTTCACGTTGTGACAGCGTTTCCAGGCTGCCTTTGGGGCTGACGGATGCATTGATGACATTGCGTTGAGGCATCTAAGTCTTTCCTGTGCGGGTAAAACATCCTTCTTTGACAACACCATACCGAGAAATGTGGGCGGCAACGAGAGGGCTGGTGAAAAAGCTTGAGGCCGGGTTGGCTTCTTCGCGTTTTTACCCGCGAAGAAGCCAACCCGGCCTCAAGTCAGCCCAACAGCTTCTGCACGCCGAGTGTAATCGTCAAACCACCCCCGACCAGCCACAGGTTGAGAATCGCCCCGGTCGCCAGCGCCTTTGGCCCAGCCTGGCGGATCTGGCTGAAGCGGGTTTCCATCCCCAGTGCCGTCATGGCCATGGTCAGGGCAAAGGTGTCCAGGCTGTTCACCGCCTGGGTCACGCTACCAGGCAGCACCTGCAACGAATTCACCAGTACCAGAGCGAGGAAGCCGAAGGCGAACCAAGGCATGGCGATACGCCCATTGCCCTGCGCCTGGCCGGCTTTGCGCGAACGGCTGATCCACAGGCCTACCACCAACAGTACCGGCACCAGCAACATTACCCGGGTCATCTTGACGATGGTTGCGATATGGGTGGCTTCAGGGCTTACGTTACTGGCGGCGCCAACTACCTGGGCCACTTCATGAATAGTGCCGCCCAGGAACAACCCGGCACCCATCGTGTCGAGGTGCAACCAGCCGGCGTTGATGGCCAGCGGGTACAGGAACATCGACAAGGTGCCGAACAGCACCACGCTACCGACTGCCATGGCGCTCTTGTGCGGGGCACTGCGCAGTGCCGATTCGAAGGCCAGCACCGCAGCGGCGCCGCAGATGGCGCTACCGGCGGCCGTCAGCAAGGCGGTATCGCGGTCCAGCTTGAACAGTTTCATGCCGCACCACAGGCCGATCAGCAGCGTGCTGGATACCACCAGCAGCGACACGATCAGCCCCGACCAGCCGACTTCGGCGATCTCCTGCAGGCTGACGCGCAGGCCGAAGAAGGCCACGGCGATGCGCAACAGGCCGCGCGCAGAAAAGTTGATACCCGCCGCCCAGCTAGCCGGTACGCCGTCACGCAGCGCGTTGCCATACAGCGCACCGGCGACAATACCGACGATCAGCGGGCTGATGCCCAGGTTGGCGATGGCGGGCATGGCGGCCAGCTGAGTGACCGCGAGCGCGAACAACGCGACGAACAGGATGCCATTGAGCCGCCCTCGGGTAGAGAGGGTAGGTGCAAAAGCAGGGTTGGACGGAACCGTGGCCATGTGAGTCCTCCGGAAAGGTGTTTCGACAAGGCCTACGTTAATCTGGTTATAAGCTTATAAAAAATCGTAATTTAGGATGGCAAATATCCGAATAGCTGATATTTTTCATTCATGACCCCAGAACAGCTGATAACGTTCGCCACCGTTGCCGAGCATGGCAACATCAGCCATGCGGCCCAGGCCCTGCATCTGTCGCAGCCGGCGGTGTCCGGCCAGCTCAAGCTGTTGCAGGAGGCGTTTGGCGAGCCGCTCTATCAACGTGCCGGCCGTGGTGTGCGGCTGACGGCGGCTGGCGAGCAACTGCTGGCTCATGCCGAGCGCCTGCGCGAAACCTTTCGCCAAGCCCAGGCGCTGCGTGAAGCCATGCGCGGGCTGGAGCGCGGGACCTTGCGCATCGGTGCCAGCACCACGCCGGCCAGCTATCTGCTGCCTTACTTGATTGCCGACTTCCACGGGCGCTATCCAGACGTGCTGGTTACCACTTCACATGGCAACACGGCGGAAATTGTTGCCGCCCTGGACAGTGTCGATATCGCCCTGATCGAAGGCCCGCCGGGACAGGAGCTGCCGCTGGGCACGGAAGTGACGGCATGGCGTGAGGACGAGATCGTGGCCATCGTGCCACGTGGTCACCCCTTGGCTGACAGTGATCAGCAGACCCTGGCGTCACTGGGAGCCTGCCCATTGGTGCTGCGCGAAAGCGGCTCGGGTGTGCGGCAAATCGTCGAGCGGGCGTTTGCCCGTGAGGGTGTGGCGATGCGCGTGGCGCTGGAGATTGCCGGGGTGGAAGGGGTGAAGGAGGCGGTGCGGGCCGGGATGGGGGTTGGCTTTGTGTCGGCGATGTCCATTCGCCATGAAGATGGGGCGCTGCACCGGCTGCAGGTTACGCCGCAGGCGCTGGTACGTCGGTTTTCCATTCTGGTGCCGCATGCGGCTACCCCGTCACGGGCGGCCGCACGGTTTCTTGAGTTGTGTGTTGGCAGGCAACATCAACTCAACTGAAATACAGGCTTCATAGCGGCAACAACATTCTCATCCCGGCGTTAGAGGGCTGCCGACATTCGATCAAGCCACACTGGTGGGTACGTTGGTACCCATGCCTTGAGGTAGATAGGGGGCTATTTCTTGTATTTCAGCCTCGCTGAGATAAACCCTGGTGGCGTCTAACAAACCATCCACTTGGCTGGGGCGGCGTGCGCCTACGATAGCTCCGGATACCGCTGGGTTGCGCAGAACCCAAGCGATCGCTACAGCCGCCGCACCGACCCCGTGCCTGGCACCGATATCTGCCATGACTTCTACCAAAGCGAGGTTCTTGCTCAGGCGAGGTTCCTGGAAATCCGCGCTGCGCGTTTTTCGCCAGTCGTCATCGGGCAGTTGTGCAATTCGCTCGCGGCTCATGCTTCCCGTCAATAGGCCAGATTGCAACGTTGAGTAAGCAATGACACCTACCTGCGACGCTGCACAATAAGGCAGGATTTTCGTCTCTACATCGCGCATGAGTGCGGAGTAGGGCGGTTGAAGGGAGGCGATATCAGTGACTGATCGCGCTCGCTCAAGCTGTATGACATCGAAGTTCGATACTCCAATTGCCCTGATTTTGCCCTGTGCCTTCGCCTGGGCCAACGCTGCGACAGCATCCTCGATGCCCCCGCTATCCCCATCTGCAGGAAAAGCGGGCCAGTGAATCTGATAGAGGTCGATTACCTCTACCTGTAAGCGACGCAGGCTGTCCTCGATTTCTGTCATCAATGACTGGGGGGAGAGTGAATGGGAGATCTCACGGGTCGTCGAATCCCACACCAGGCTGCCCTTGGTAAAGACAAGCGGGCGACGCGATGGGGGTATCTGGCGCAGCAATTTCCCAGTCAGCGTCTCGGCATGGCCAAGTCCGTATACTGCTGCTGTGTCGATCCAGTTCACGCCTCGCTCTACCGCCAACTCCAGGGCAGCGAGGCTATCGCCGTCATCCTGAGCCCCCCAGCTGTACTCCCACCCTTGCCCTGCAATGGCCCAAGTGCCCATTCCGATTGGTGAAATCAGCAAGTCGGATGTACCTAACCGATTCTTTTGCATGGAAACCTCACGTCGATGAATCAGCAAAGTATCCTTCCAGTGATTGGCAACGATAAGATGGGTAATTGTGTTTGAGCTGCTGAATTTTTTTCATGAAAAATCCTTGCGACTTATCCGATCTGGACGCGTTTGCCGCTGTGGCTCGCCACCAAAGTTTTCGAAAAGCAGCGGACGAGCGTGGGGTATCCGCTTCGGCGCTGAGCCATGCAATGCGTACATTGGAGGGCAAGCTGGGTGTAAGGCTCCTCAACCGCACCACGCGTAGCGTGACCCCTACCGAAGCAGGCAACCAATTGCTGGCCACGTTGATTCCCGCTTTGGCCGACGTCGCTGAAGCCTTGCATCAGCTGACCTCCAGGCAGGAAATCCCCACGGGCACATTGCGATTGAACGTATCGCGACCTGCTGCTCGCCTCGTCATCGCGCCATTACTTGCGCCATTTACGGCTGCCTACCCACGTGTCAACGTGGAGTTGGTGACTGACGATGGGTTGAGCGACATCGTGGACAAGGGCTTCGATGCGGGTGTGCGTTTCGGCGAAAGCCTCGCTGGGGACATGATTGCTGTCCCGGTCGGATCCCCCCAGGCATTCGTCACCGTCGCTTCTCCTCGCTATCTCTTGAGTCGCGGAACACCGGAAACACCCCAGATGCTGCTTGAGCACGCGTGCATTGGCAGGCGCTTTCCCAGCGGGAAACTATACAAGTGGGAGTACCTGGCTGAGGGACAGCCGATTCGCCTGGCAGTCTCGGGGCCGTTGATACTTGAGGATGACACGTTGATGATCCAGGCCGCGAAGGACGGTGCTGGAATTGCCTACGTGTATGAGGCGATGGCAAGGGAACATATCGCTCAAGGGCATCTGGTAGAGCTTCTGAGTGGCTGGAAGGCCCTCCCTGAAAAGTTCTTCATCTACTACCCCAGTCGGCGTCACGTACCGCCACCGCTGCAGGCATTGATCGAGTTTGCACGCCTGCCGCAGCCCTGACGGCGAAGAGAAAGACGCAGGCTTCATGCACCTCCATCCCGGTCATGCCATGCGCTGGAGGTAACCGGGTACTTGTGGCTCGGGCAGCACGGAGAGCACCTTGAGGCGTTGAAGGGTTCGCTCGCGAGCTTTCAGAATGTGGTCGCGCAGGCAAGAACAGGCTGACTCTACCGTTCCGTAGAGCAAGGCTTCAAAGATCAAGCGGTGTTCAATCAGCATCGCTTCGTCATTGCTGGTGTGCAGTGCTTCGTGCAGTACTCGCCCGACGTTCATGGGGATCTGGCACTGGCGAATCACGGCTGCCATTCGGGTATTGCTCACCCCGGCAATGCAGGTTACATGCAGGTCCTGTTCAAGCTGCTCAATGTCGGCCCGCTGGACGTGTCGACCTGCCTCCTGGGCCGTGATGATGCGCTTCAACATGCTTTCAAGTTCGCTGCGAGGCACATGCTCGATGCCCTGTCGCAAGGCGTCGGGCTCCAGCAGTATGCGCAACTCGTAGTCCTGCTTTACTGCCTGGGCCGTCAATGGCCCGGCCAGCCATTGGGCGTACGGCTCTTTTTCCACCAGGCCCTTGTCACGCAGCCGCATCAGTGCTTCCCGGACAACGTTTCTGCTGACGTTCAGTTCTTGCGCTGCACTCTGCTCATCGATGCGGTAATGGCCGAACACCATGAAGCGGATAACCGTCTCGGCAAGGTGGTCGTAGATACGCTCACCCAGCGGGCGATAATCGATAAGGTCTTCCTGAGGTTCGAGGCCAAGCAGCTTGCGCGTCAGGGGCACCCGAAGCGGGGCCTCGCAGGTGCCCTCGGGGTCGATCAGAAAGCCCCGTCCATCAAAGCGACGGATCAGGCCTTCGTCGTGGAGAAGGTTGAGTGCCTGGCGCACAGGCACACGGCTTGTGCCGAACAGCTCCGCCAAAGGCCCTTCTACCAGAACCAGCCCGGGAATCGCCTGCCCGCCGAGGATCGCTTCGCGCAGTGTATTGCGGATTGTCTCGTAGCGTGAGGCCGTACGCTCTTCCATTGGCTGTGTCGCTGACATCAAGGCTGTTCTCATCAAGCGTGACGGGTAAGTTTCTCATAAGTGAGGCGAGATGTGATCGCGCGCCGGTAACAGCTGCGCGGTCGATTTTGGGGCAGGCTGTTACCAAAAATCCCAAAATGGATCATTTTAATAAACATACATTTTACGAGCCAGGCGAGCGTCTGACCGGTTGCTTGCGCCTGTCGCCCTAGTGGCAGAGCGCTTCGATGATTTTCCGCAATCTGCGTTTAAAGACTTGGCACGGTCGATGCTTTTGCAAATGTATGTATTTATAAAATGTACATTTTAGAGGCTGATCATGTTTACCGATGCCCACGCCATGGCCCGGAAATTTGCCGATGGAACGTCCGACCCGCTCAGGGCCCTTGAGGACGCACTGCAGGCGTCACAGGGGGTACCTGCTGCGTTCATTTGCATGAGTGAAGAGCGAGCGCGGCGTGAAGCGGCTGCCGCCCAGAAACGTTGGCAAGCAGGGCAACCCTTGTCCCTGTTCGATGGCGTTCCGCTAGCCTGGAAAGACCTCTACGACCTGGCTGGCTGCGTAACGACTGCCGGTGCGAAAGTACGCCTGTCCAACCCGCCTGCCATGTGCGATTGCGCGCTGGCAACGGCACTGAGCCGTGGCGGCCTGGTAAGCATCGGCAAAACCAACCTGAGCGAACTGGCCTACTCGGGCCTGGGGCTCAATCCTCATTTCGGCACCCCTGGGCGCCTTGATTCGAACGGCCAGATGCGCGCTCCCGGGGGATCGTCATCGGGCTCCGCTATCGCTGTCGCGCAGGGTGTTGTGCCTATCGCGATGTCTACTGACACCGCAGGCTCGATACGTGTGCCGGCGGCCTTCAATGGCCTGGTGGGTTATCGAAGCAGTGGCAAGCGATATTCGTTCGTGGGTGTCACGCCACTTGCAAGCTCACTGGACGCCCTAGGACCAATTACCAACAGCGTTCGTGATGTCATCGCTGTCGACAACCTGTTGCTTGGCGATCCGCGTGGCCTGCCATTGGACACGCCAGGATTGCCTGTCGCCGGGTTGAGACTGTGTGTCGATAGTGAGCTGCTCGACGATCCGCGCATTCAACCAGAGGTCAAGGCCAACCTGCTTGCGGCAGTTGCTCGCCTGGCATCGGCAGGTGCGGTGGTCGAGTACAAACAAGTGATGGCATTCAGGCAAGCGCTGGATGCCATCGAGCACATCGGTTGGCTTGGCAGCGCAGAGGCCTTTGCCCTGCACCAGGGGCTTCTGGATAGCCCGGATGCCGAGCAGCTCGATCCTCGTGTGCGCCAGCGGCTGGAGGCTGCCCGAGCGTTCCCGGCGAGCCAGCAGGTTCGCCTGTATCAAGCCGCTGATGCATTGAAACAACAGATTGCACGTGAGTTGGACGGTGCATTCCTCATCACCCCAACCGTGGCGCACGTAGCGCCCCTGCTCGCGCCCCTGGAACAGGACGCGAAGCTGTTTGCGCTCACCAACCTGGCAACGCTTCGGTTGACCATGCCGGGCAGCATGCTGGACATGCCAAGCGTTGCGATGCCAAGCGGGACGGGGGAGGCGGGGATGCCTACCAGCCTGCTTGTTTCCAGCTTCAGTGGCGATGACGTGCGGTTACTGCGTGCTGCCTTGACCATCGAGCCCCATGTTCGAGGCGTTGAACGGTAAATGCTCGAAGCGCGGGCGGTGCATGCCTGCAATTAATTGAACAACTACATGAATAGCGACGAGGTTTAGAGAATGGCGAAAGAAATTCTTGTATCCATTGGCGTGGATGTCGATGCGGTAGCGGGTTGGCTCGGTTCCTATGGCGGGGAGGATTCGCCAGACGATATTTCCCGTGGTCTTTTTGCCGGTGAAGTGGGCGCGCCACGCCTGCTCAAACTTTTTGAAAAGTACGACCTGCGGACAACCTGGTTCATCCCGGGACACTCGGTAGAAACCTTCCCCGAACAAATGAAAGCGGTGGCGCAGGCCGGCCATGAAATTGGCATTCATGGTTATAGCCATGAAAACCCGATTGCGATGACCCCGGAGCAGGAAGAAGCCGTTCTGGACAAGTCGATCGAAATCATCACCCGGCTGGCTGGCAAGCGACCCACCGGTTATGTGGCGCCATGGTGGGAGTTCAGCAATGTCACCAACGAATTGCTGTTGAAGAAGGGTATCAAGTACGACCACAGTTTGATGCACAACGACTTCCATCCTTATTACGTTCGGGTCAAGGACAGCTGGACAAAGATTGACTACAGCCAGCACCCGGACACGTGGATGAAACCATTGGTGCGTGGTGAAGAGACCGACCTGGTTGAAATCCCGGCCAACTGGTACCTCGATGACTTGCCGCCGATGATGTTCATCAAGAAATCACCCAACAGCCACGGCTTCGTAAACCCTCGGCACCTGGAAGAGATGTGGCGCGATCAGTTTGACTGGGTGTACCGCGAAAATGACTACGCGGTTTTCCCGATCACCATCCACCCCGATGTTTCTGGCCGCCCTCAAGTGTTGCTGATGTTGGAGCGTTTGATCGAGCACATGCAAAGCCATGCCGGCGTGAAGTTCGTCACCATGGATGAAATCGCTGACGACTTCATCCGGCGTCACCCGCGCACGCGTTAAGCCCTCAGTACGGTCCGCACGTTACATAAGTGCAACATAAAAAGAGACATGCCGATATGACCACTACGCAAGCCACAGCAGTGACGCCGGTCACTGAGTCCGGGGCATGGAAACCGGTGCAACTGGAATCCAGAGATGTCAGATATGCGACTTGGATTGCCTTCTTTGCTTGGGTTTTTGCTGTTTACGACTTCATCTTGTTTGGTACTTTGTTGCCGGTCATGGGGGGGCATTTCACCTGGAGTGAGGCCGAGCAGGCGGAGATCGCCACCTGGGTTGCGGTCGGCGGCGCGGTAATCGCGTTCGTGGTAGGCCCACTGGTTGATCGCATCGGCCGACGTGGCGGCATCATCCTCACCATTGGCGGCACGGCGTTGTGCTCGGCCCTGACCGCAGTGTGCGCCGGCATGGGCAAGGTACCCTTGATTGCGGTGCGCTCTGTCGCCGGCCTTGGCTATGCCGAGGAGGGCGTCAACGCGACCTACCTGACAGAGGTGTACGCGGCCTCGACCGACCCCAAGCTGATCAAGCGCCGGGGCTTCGTATACAGCCTGGTGCAAAGTGGCTGGCCAGTGGGCGCGCTGATTGCGGCTGGCCTGACTGCGCTGCTGTTGCCACACATTGGCTGGCAGGGTTGCTTCATCTTTGCCGCCATACCTGCTCTGGTTGTCGCGGTGCTGGCTCGCAAGCTCAAGGAAAGCCCGCAGTTCCAGGTTCACCAGCGTATCAGCCAGTTGCGCAAGGCAGGCGATGACGCTGCTGCGCGCAGCCTGGCGCGCGAATACCACGTGGATTACGACGAACATGCCAAGGCGGGTGTTGCTGCGGCGTTTCGCGGAGCTGCATTGCGCCCGACCGTAGTATTGAGCCTGGCAATCCTGCTCAACTGGTCGGCCATTCAGGTGTTCAGTGTTCTGGGTACGTCGGTCATCGTCAGTGTTCACCAACTGTCGTTCCAGAACTCTCTGTGGATCCTGGTGTTGTCGAACCTGGTTGGTTTTATCGGCTACCTGTTCCACGGCTGGCTCGGTGACCGGCTTGGGCGTCGTAACACCGTAGCCCTTGGCTGGATGTGCGGCGGCGTGGCGTTCTTCGCCATGCTGCAGGCGCCCAGCCAGCTCACTACCGTGGTCGCGCTGTACAGCCTGGGCTTGTTCTTCCTTACCGGCCCTTACTCGGCCATGTTGTTCTTCATGGGCGAAAGTTTCCCCACCAGTATTCGCGCCACGGGCGGCGCGATTGTGCATGCCATGGGGCCTATCGGCGCCATCGTTGCCGGGCTGGGGATTACCAGCGTGCTGACGACCGGTGGCGAATGGCACAGCGCTGCACTGTGGTTTGGTGCATTGCCTTGCTTCCTGTCGGGTGTGGTGATGTTTGCCGCCCGCCACGTAGAACCCCATTCCGTAAAGTAAACAGGAGCGTCAACCATGTCTCAACCTGTTGCGTTGATCACCGGGGCCGCCAGCGGCATTGGTGCAGCGGTTGCAGTTGCCTTTGCCAGGAAAGGTGTTCGTGTGGTGGGGGGCTATCTGGCAGGCGGCCCGCATGATCCTGCGTACACACAACGCAGGGTCGAGGAAGCCGGTGCCGAGTGTTTGATGATGCCGATGGATGTCACCGACAGTACTTCTGTCGATGCAATTGCTGGCGCCGCATTCGATCGCTTCGGCCGACTTGACTATGCCATTGCCAACGCCGGGCTTTTACGCAAGGCGCCGCTCATGGAGATGTCCGATGAGCAGTGGAATGAAATGCTCGATGTCGACCTGACCGGTGTTATGCGCACCTTCAGGAGTGCAAGCCGCTACATGGGCGAAGGTGGCGCGATGGTCGCGATCTCGTCGATTGCCGGTGGCGTGTATGGCTGGCAAGACCATAGCCATTATGCCGCTGCCAAGGCGGGTGTGCCGGGCCTTTGCCGCTCGCTTGCGGTGGAACTTGCAGCAAGGGGAATCCGCTGCAACGCCGTTATCCCTGGCCTCATCGAAACCCCGCAATCGCTCGACAGCAAGAACTCGCTGGGCGCGGATGGCTTGGCCAAGGCGGGTAAAGGTATCCCGCTGGGGCGCATCGGCCGGGCCAGCGAAGTGGCTGATCTGGTTTGCTACCTGAGCGGCAGCGAGTCGAGCTACATCACCGGGCAGAGCATCATCATCGATGGCGGCCTGACGGTCCGCTGGCCTGAATAACGTTTCAAGCAGCCGCAAGCTTGCCTTGCGGCTTACAAGGACAACAAGAATGAAAGCATTACACGATCGTCGAGCAGTTATCACGGGTGCCGCAAGCGGTATTGGCGCAGCTATCGCCTATGCATACGCAGACGCTGGCGCCATGCTGGTATTGTGTGATCGAAACGCCGAGCGCTTGGCCAACGTTGCTGCTCACTGCCGGGACCGTGGGGTTCTGGTCATCGAGTGCATCGCTGATGTCGGTGTCAGGGAAGGCGCGCAAGCCGGAGTGGATGCCTGTGTGGATGCCTTTGGCGGCATCGACATTCTGGTGAACAACGCAGGCATGCTGACCCAGGCTTCGTGCGTGGACCTCACCCAGGAAATGTGGGACGACATGCTGCGCGTCGACCTGACCAGCGTATTCGTGGCCAGTCAGCGTGCCTTGCCGCATATGCTGCAACAGCAATGGGGTCGCATCATCAATGTCTCCTCGCAGCTTGGCATCAAGGGCGGCGCCCAGCTTACCCATTACGCGGCGGCTAAAGCCGGGGTCATCGGCTTCACCAAGTCGCTGGCGCTTGAAGTCAGCAAACATAACGTTCTGGTCAACGCAATTGCACCAGGGCCCATCGAAACCCCGCTGGTTGATGGCATCAGCCAAGAATGGAAAGCAGCCAAGGCCAAGGAACTGCCACTGGGCCGCTTCGGCAGGGCAGAGGAGGTGGCGCCCGTTGCGGTCTTGCTGGCCAGCGAGCCTGGCGGCAATTTGTTTGTCGGCCAAACCCTCAACCCGAATTCGGGCGATGTGATGCCGTGAGGTGAGTCATGTGTGGACTGTGTGGCCTGATCGGTGAAGACGCTCACTGGAGCGACCCTCTTGATTCAAGCCTTCCGGCGCGGCGCGAGCGCTTGCGCCGCATCGCCTCGATCAACCAGGTTGTTGCTCCGTTCAGGCTCAAGGTCAGTGACGTTCAAGGCGCTACCTATCTGGTACAGGGGCCTACCGGGAAACAGGGCATTGCCTCAGGCCTGGAGCAACTCTGGCAGGTGGCCGAGGACATCTTGAACCGTAAGCTCGACCCCCTCGACCCAAGAATTCTCGATCATCTGGAGGCGCTGTCATGAGCGTTCAGATCAATGTCCTGACCGGGTTTCTGGGCAGTGGCAAAACCACACTGCTGCAGCGGGTTCTGGCCAATGAAGAGATGGGCGAGACGGCGCTTCTGATCAACGAATTCGGCGAGGTAGGGATTGATGATCTGCTCGTACAGGAGATCGCTCCAGACACCGTTCTGTTGCCGAGCGGGTGCGTTTGCTGCTCGGTGCGAGGTGATCTGAAACAGGCGCTTATCGACCTGCATGACAAGCGCAGTCGAGGTGAAATTCCCGCTTTTCGTCGTGTGCTTCTTGAAACAACAGGCCTTGCAGACCCAGCCCCCATTCTCTCGACGTTGCAGCGTGACCCGCAATTGCGTGGTCGCTACCACCTGGGCCTGCTTGTAACGGTGGTGGACGCTCAGCATGCCGCGCTGCAGGAGCACCTTCACCCTGAGTGGTTGGGGCAGGTCACAGCAGCTGATCGCCTGTTGGTAAGCAAGGCAGACCTGGTAAGTGCCGGGGTGCTCGAACACGTGTTTGCCAACCTGAGGGCACTCAACCCGTCTGCCTCGGTGGCCCTCGCCAGTTCCGTTGTTGCAGGTGACGAGCAGCTTTTGGGCGAGGGCTTGAGAAGCCTTGCACCCGATGAAGAAGTTGCGACGTGGCAGCTGTTCGCGCCCACCACACAACCTCGGCACGCCGGTGCGCGCGTCTGTGCGCTGGAGTATGAAAGGCCGCTGGATTGGCTGGCTTTCGGGGTTTGGCTGTCGATGCTGTTAAGATGCCACGGAGACCAAATTCTGCGGGTCAAAGGGATCTTGAATGTGAGCGACTCCGAACAACCCATCGTGATTCATGGTGTCCAGCACTGCCTTCATGCTCCCGTGCACCTTACCCGTTGGCCAGGCGGTGAGCGGCGCTCACGCCTGGTGATCATTGTGCGAGACCTGGACACCGAGCTGTTGCGCAGATCCTTCGGTGCATTCCTGCAGCACCTGGGGCGTGCGGCATGAGTGGTCCGGTTACATTGCGGGTGCTCGGCACCTCGGTGACGTTGCTCGAATCCATTCGCCTGCGCGCTGAACAAGAGCTGGGCATTCGCATTGAATATCAGGTCCATGATGTGCAAACCGTGCAGCGCATTGCGCTGATGCATCCTGAACGCTATGACCTTTACGATCAGTGGTTTCATAGCATGGACTTTGTCTGGCCTGCGGGCGCGATCCAGCCCATTGATATTCGACGCATCGCTTTGTGGGACGAGATCAACGACCTGGCGAAGCGAGGCAGGTTGCACGCCGACGATCAGCTATCGGGGGGCAGCTTGCCTTGCGATCGCCTGTTCGTTCAGCACGATGGGGGTTTGGCGAATCGGCCAAGCCACTTGATCAGCATGTTGCCGTTGACCCATAACGTCGACAGCTTCGCCTACCGGCCTGATCTGCTGCCGCCAGGGTTTTCTGTCGACAATGAAAGCTGGTCCTGGCTTGTCGACCCGGCCTGGTGCGGCCACGTTGCACTGCAAAGCGATGCGGCGATAGGCGCGCTCGACGCGGCATTGGCCGTGCAGGCCAAGGGCCTTGCCACGTTCGATGTCATTGCGAACCTTCGTCTGGAGGAAATTGACGAGCTTGCCAGGATCCTGATCAAGCTCCAGCGACAAGGGCATTTTGCGGCATTCTGGTCGGATGATCGTGAGGCCGGCAAACTGATGCTTGGCCCGAACGTACACATCGAGAGTGTCTGGTCTCCGGCACTCATGCAACTGCACCGCGAAGGTGTTCAATACCGACAAGCCGTGCCCAAGGAGGGTTACCGGGGCTGGTTTGGCGGCTTATCGCTGTCGCGAGCTGTAGACGGTGTGGTCAAGGACGCAGCGTACGCGTATCTCAACTGGTGGTTGGCGGGTTGGCCTGGGGCGATGATGGCTCGGCAAGGGTTCTACATTTCCAATCCCCTCAGGGCCCGAGACCATCTGTCAGCCGCAGAATGGGACTACTGGTACGAAGGCAAGCCAGCTTCCGAGCAACTGCTGGGAAGCGATGGCGAGCCGCTCATCGAGAAGGGCGAGGTGCGAGAAGGCGGTTCCTATACCGAACGCGTCAGCCGCATCAGTGTCTGGAACTCGGTCATGGACGAGCACAACTACCTGGTGCGCAAATGGGCGGATTTTCTCCGCTCAGGGCGGCATTAACAGGCTTGCTCGGCCGCCGTCTTGCGCGCCGCAGCCAGGATGGTCGCCAGCACGATCAGAGCAGCCCCCGCTGCCATGCGCAGGCTTGGTTGGTCACCAAACAACCACCACGCCCCGATGATCGCGTACACCGGCTCCAGCGCGATGATCATGCCGGCTGTGCGGGCCTCCAGGCCTTCCAGGCTCTTGACGAACAAGAACTGCGAAAGCCCGGTGCAGAACACCCCCAACAGCACCAGGTTGACCCAGTCGCTGCCCTCAAGGCTGGTGTTGCCCAGTTGGGTAAATGCAAACGGCGCCACCAATGCGGCCACCACCACGTTCTGCCAGAAGGCCACCTGCATGGCGTTCATGCTCGAACCGTTGCGACGGTTGGCCACGGTCAGCAAGGCGAACGCCAGACCCGAGCCCAAGCCCCAGAGCAGGCCGATGGTGCCTTTGTCCAGCAGGTCGAAAGTCGGCACCACCAACACCAGGCCGGCGGTAACCATCAGCAGAAGCAAACCTTGCACGGCGCCGATGCGTTGGCCGAACACACCGCGCTCGATCATGGCGATGAACGCCGGGAAGCTGGCAAAGCCCAAGGTGGCCACGGCCACGCCACCCACTTTTACAGCAATGAAGAAGGTCACCCAGTGGGTAGCCAGCAGGGCGCCGGTCAGCCCCAGCACTGGCAGGTTGCGCAAGGTCAGCGCATCAAGCAGGCGCGTACCCTTGAGCCCGGCGACAAAACCCAGGGCAATGAAAGCAAAGGTAGCGCGGCCAAAGGTGATGATGCTGGCGTCGGCCTCGATCAGGTGACCGAGGATACCGGTCAGGCCGAACAGCACAGCGGCGATGTGGGCAACGAGCAGGGCATTACGGTGGCCGGAGGCAGCACCGGCTACGGGGATTGAAGTCGCGATCATGGCAGTCAAGTCTTCACAATGTGGCGCGCGCGAACACTCCCGGCTGGCGCGGCACGGGTCTCTAATACTGGGAGTTTTATCGTTATGAGCCCGGACGAACTGCCCGGTGCAAAAGGGCGCCACAGCGTTGGAATTGTGAAGCGAGGCTGCTTACTCGCGGATACCACGTCGGCCAGCCCACGGCGCGGGGCTGGTCGATGTGTGTATTATCTTTGTATACAGGCGTGTCAGCCGATCGCGGGCGACGTGTGCTTGTCTGATCGCGACATCGGCAGTTGCCTTGCTGCGCCGCGTCACTCTTCGCCGTAGTTCATGATCGACAACAGGCGGATGGGCACCTGCACCAGCTGCTCGGGGCCATGCGGGGTTTCACCGTCGAAGGTCAGGCTGTCGCCGGCATGCATGTGATAGAGCTGGTTGCCATGGCGGTACACCAGTTCGCCCTCCAGCAAGTGGAGGAATTCGGTGCCTGGGTGGGCGAAGGTCGGGAACTCTTCGCTGGCGTCATCCATGCTCACCATGTACGCCTCGAAGTTCTTTTTCGGCCCCCTGGCGTGGTTGAGCAAATGGTAGGTGTGGCCCTTCTCGGTGCCGCGGCGCACCACCTCCAGCCCTTCGCCGGCCTTTACCAGCAAGGCATTGCCGTCGGGCTGGTCATACTGGCTGAACAGCTTGGCCATCGGCATGCCCAGCACATCGCACAGGCGGCTGAGGGTGTCGAGGCTGGTGGACACCTGGGCGTTCTCGATCTTGCTCAGCATGCCTTGGCTGATGCCGGCGATGCGCGCCACGTCGGCGAGCTTGAGGGACTGGGCCTGGCGCTGGCGCTTGATCTGCAGGCCCAGGTACTGCTCCAGGCGAAGGCGCGGTTCGGTTTCGGTCGACATCGAATGTCCTGCACGGTTTCAGTTCAAGAATAAAGATTTCGCACTGGGAAAGTGCGAAAAGCAGCTGCGTTGGCTGCTTCTTTCCTCGGGTGAAAACAAGTTTCCCATAAATAGAGCATAAAAATCTGCCTGGGATTTGAGTGGCCTGTGCCGGCCTCTTCGCGGGTAAACCCGCTCCCACAGCGGGGTGGAGAACTCTGTGGGAGCGGGTTTACCCGCGAAGAGGCCGGTACAGGCAACCTCCAACGAGCGCTCTGGAAAAAGTTGGCAAGCGCATTGCATTCCTGTGAGGAAAGTAAGTTTCTCGTGCGGAATCATTGCCCCTTACCCAGGAGTGTTCAACCCATGTTGCCAGCAGAAACCCAGCGCACCCTCGACCAGCACGGCATCAAGTACGTGCTGGCGCAGTTCGTCGATATCCATGGCTCGGCGAAGACCAAATCGGTGCCGGTCTCGGGCCTGAAGATGGTGGCCGAGGAGGGCGCCGGCTTTGCCGGGTTCGCCATCTGCGGCATGGGCATGGAGCCGCACGGCCCGGACTTCATGGCCCGTGGCGACCTTTCCACCTTGATCCCGGTACCGTGGCAGCCGGGGTACGGCCGGGTGGTGTGTGTGGGGCATGTCAACGGCCAGCCCTGGCCTTACGACAGCCGCTATGTGTTGCAACAACAGGTGCAACGCCTGGCCGACAAGGGCTGGACCTTGAACACCGGCCTGGAGCCGGAATTCAGCCTGTTCCGCCGTGACGAAGGCGGCAAGCTGCAACTGGTGGATGCCTCCGACAACCTCGACAAGCCGTGCTACGACTACAAGGGCCTGTCGCGCTCGCGTCTGTTTCTCGAACGCCTGACCGAGGCACTGCAACCGGTAGGCTTCGACATCTACCAGATCGACCACGAAGACGCCAACGGCCAGTTCGAGATCAACTACACCTACAGCGACGCCATGGAGTCGGCCGACCGCTTCACCTTCTTCCGCATGGCCGCCGGTGAAATCGCCAACGACCTGGGGATGATCTGCTCGTTCATGCCCAAGCCCGACCCCAAGCGCGCCGGCAATGGCATGCACTTCCACCTGTCGCTGGCCAGCAGCACCAACAAGAACCTCTTCCACGACGCATCCGACAGCAGCGGCATGGGCCTGTCGAAGCTGGCCTACCACTTTGCCGCAGGGCTCCTGGCCCACGGCCCGGCGTTGTGTGCCTTCGCGGCACCGACGGTCAACTCCTACAAGCGCCTGGTGGTCGGGCGTTCCTTGTCGGGTTCGACGTGGGCCCCGGCCTTTGTCGCATGGGGGGCCAACAACCGCTCGGCGATGGTGCGCATCCCGTATGGCCGCCTGGAGTTCCGCCTGCCGGACGCCGGTTGCAACCCGTACTTGGTTACCGCCGCGATCATCGCCGCCGGCCTCGATGGCATCGACCGCCAGCTGGACCCGGGCGAGATGTGCAACGAGAACCTCTACAACCTCAGCCTTGAAGAAATTGCCGCACGCGGCATCAAGACCCTGCCGCAATCGCTGAAGGAAGCCGCCGACGCGCTCGAAGCCGATCCGTTGTTCCGCGAGGTGTTGGGCGCCGAGATCGTCGACGAGTTCATCAAGCTCAAGCGCATGGAGTGGGTGGAGTACTGCCGCCATGTCTCCGACTGGGAAATCCAGCGTTACACCGAGTTTTTCTGAGCTGCAAGCTATAAGCCGCAAGCTGCAAGAGAAAGCCAGTGCGCGGTGAACATAAATATCCCGTTCTATTACGGACAACTTGCAGCTTGCCGCTTACAGCTTGCTGCCGAACGTAGTGAGGCTCTTTTATGTGTGGAATCGTAGGTCTGTACCTGAAAAAGCCCGAGCTGGAGGCCCAGCTTGGCAAACTCTTCGAACCCATGCTCGAAGCCATGACCGACCGTGGCCCGGACAGCGCAGGCTTTGCCATCTACGGCGACGAAGTGGCGGATGGCTGGGTCAAGCTGACCCTGCAAGCCACGGACATAAACTACCCCTGGACCACCCTGATGGGCCAGCTGGAAGGGCGCCTGGGCTGCTCGCTGGACTGGTTCCAGAATGCCAGCGCGGCGGTGCTCAAGGTGCATACCAGTGAGGCCGCTGCGCGCCTGGCCCTGAGTGAACTGGCACCGGACGTGCGCATCATGAGCGCCGGGCAAAGCATCGAAATCCTCAAGGGCATGGGCCTGCCGGCTGAAATCTCCAGCCGCTTCGGCTTGGCCGGCATGAAGGGCAGCCACATCATCGGCCATACCCGCATGGCCACCGAAAGCGCCGTTACCATGGAAGGCAGCCACCCGTTCTCCACCGGTGCCGACCTGTGCCTGGTGCACAACGGCTCGCTGTCCAACCACTTCCGCCTGCGCCAGGAACTGAAGCGCGAAGGCATCAGCTTCGAAACCGATAACGACACCGAAGTGGCCGCCGGTTACCTGACCTGGCGTTTGCAGCAAGGAGACACCCTGGCCCAGGCCCTGGATGGTGCGCTGGAAGACCTGGACGGTTTCTTCACCTTCGCCATCGGCACCCGCAACGGCTTTGCCGTGATCCGCGACCCGATTGCCTGCAAGCCGGCAGTGTTGGCCGAGACCGACGACTACGTGGCCATGGCCTCGGAATACCAGGCACTGGCCAGCCTGCCGGGTATCGAGCATGCCAAGGTCTGGGAACCGGCTCCGGCCACCCTGTACGTCTGGGAGCGCGAAAGCGCCTGACCTGCCACCGAACCTCTGGAGAACCTTATGAAAACGATCGACCTGTCCAGCACTTCGGTGCGCGTGCTCAACCAGTCCCTGCACGGCGAGGTGCAGGACCACGAATGGCGGGTGACCCACCCCGATGGCAAACACAACCTGGCCGTGGGCATCAACGCCGCCGTGGCGGTGGATATCGAAGGCCACGCGGGCTACTACTGCGCCGGCATGAATCAGCACGCCAGCGTGACGGTGCATGGCAACGTGGGCGTGGGCGTGGCCGAAAACATGATGTCTGGCTCGGTGCGGGTCAAGGGCAGTGCCTCCCAGGCCGCTGGCGCCACCGCCCATGGCGGGCTGCTGGTGATCGAGGGTGATGCCGGTGCCCGTTGCGGCATTTCCATGAAAGGCGTGGACATCGTGGTGGGCGGCAGCATCGGCCACATGAGCTGCTTCATGGGCCAGGCCGGCCGCCTGGTGGTGTGTGGTGATGCCGGCGATGCGTTGGGCGACTCGCTGTACGAGGTGCAGATCTACGTCAAAGGCTCGGTGCAGTCGCTGGGCTCGGACTGCATCGAAAAAGAAATGCGCGCCGAGCACCTTACAGCGTTGCAGGAGCTGCTGAACAAGGCAGGCCTGGACCACAAGGCCGCCGATTTCAAACGCTACGGCTCGGCCCGCCAGCTGTACAACTTCAAAGTCGACAACGCCAGCGCGTACTGATCCAGGAGCATTCCCATGAGCGAACAATTCCCCCCGGTACTGCGTGAGTCGGCCACCTTCGATCGCCTGACCATCCAGGAAATCCAGCGTGCCGCCGAAACCGGCATCTACGACATTCGCGGTGGTGGCACCAAACGCCGTGTGCCGCACTTCGACGACCTGCTGCTGCTGGGTGCCAGCGTGTCGCGCTACCCGCTGGAAGGCTACCGCGAGAAGTGCGGCACCGATGTGGTGCTGGGCAACCGGTTTGCGAAAAAGCCGATCCACCTGAAAATCCCGGTGACCATCGCCGGCATGAGCTTCGGCGCGCTGTCGGCCAATGCCAAGGAAGCGCTGGGCCGTGGTGCGACCATCGCCGGCACCAGCACCACCACCGGCGACGGCGGTATGACCCCGGAAGAACGCGGCCAGTCGCAGCACCTGGTGTACCAGTACCTGCCGTCGCGTTACGGCATGAACCCGGACGACCTGCGCAAGGCTGACGCCATCGAGATCGTCCTCGGCCAGGGTGCCAAACCGGGCGGTGGCGGCATGCTGTTGGGCATGAAGGTAACCGAGCGCGTTGCCGGCATGCGTACCCTGCCGATCGGCGTCGATCAGCGCAGTGCCTGCCGCCACCCCGACTGGACCGGCCCGGACGACCTGGCGATCAAGATTGCCGAGATCCGTGAGATCACTGACTGGGAAAAGCCCATCTACGTGAAAATCGGCGCCAGCCGCCCGTACTACGACGTCAAGCTGGCAGTGAAGGCCGGTGCCGATGTGATCGTGCTCGACGGCATGCAGGGCGGTACTGCGGCGACGCAGGAGGTGTTCATCGAGCACGTCGGCATCCCGATTCTGCCGGCCATCCCGCAGGCGGTGCAGGCGCTGCAGGAAATGGGCATGCACCGCAAAGTGCAGCTGATTGTCTCGGGCGGTATCCGCAACGGTGCCGACGTGGCCAAGGCCATGGCACTGGGCGCCGATGCGGTGGCCATTGGTACGGCGGCGCTGATCGCCCTGGGTGACAACCACCCGCGACTGGACAGCGAACTGAAGAAGATTGGTTCGGCGGCCGGCTTCTATGACGACTGGCAGAACGGTCGCGACCCGGCCGGCATCACCACCCAGGACCCGGAACTGGCCAAGCGCCTGAACCCGGAAGAGGCCGGGCGTCGGTTGGCCAACTACCTGCGCGTACTGGTGTTGGAAGCGCAGACCATGGCGCGGGCGTGTGGCAAGTCGCACCTGCACAACCTGGACCCGGAGGACCTGGTGGCGTTGACCGTGGAAGCGGCAGCGATGGCACGGGTGCCGCTGGCGGGGACTGCGTGGGTGCCGGGCCAGGCGCAGTACTGATCCATTGGTTATTGGGGCCGCTCTGCGGCCCTTTCGCGACACAAGGCCGCTCCTACAGGGACCGCAGTGCCTGAGCCTGGCGCGGTCCTTGTAGGAGCGGCCTTGTGTCGCGATGGGCTGCACAGCAGCCCCAAGGGCATCACCTTCATTCACACAGGAGTGACTCCATGAAGCACCTCACCCTCGCTGTAATGTTGTTGGCCCTGGCCTCCCAGGCCACTGCCGCTGAAGCGGTGCTGGACACCGGCAACACCGCCTGGATGATCTGCGCCGCGATGTTCGTGCTGATGATGTGCATACCTGGCCTGGCACTGTTCTACGGTGGCATGGTACGGGCGAAGAACTTCCTTTCGGTGTTCACCCAACTGTTTGCCGTAGCGGGTGTGATCGGCATCCTTTGGGTGCTGTTTGGCTACAGCCTGGTGGTCGACACCACGGGGATGGTCGAGGGGCAGTTGACCTTCAACAGCTTCATCGGCGGCCTGGACAAGGCGCTGATGCTGAACATCGGCCACGACAGCCTGGTGGGCACGATCCCGGAAGGTGTGTTCGCGGTGTTCCAGCTGACGTTCGCCATCATCACCCCGGCGCTGATTGCCGGTGGTTTTGCCGAGCGCATGAAGTTCAGTGCGTCATTGCTGTTCATGGGGGCCTGGTTCGTGCTGGTGTATGCGCCGATTGCCCATATGGTGTGGGGCGGGCCGGGGGCGCTGATGGTCAACTGGGGCGTGCTGGACTTTGCCGGTGGCACGGCGGTGCATATCAACTCCGGCGTCGCTGCCTTGGCGGCGGCGCTGATGCTGGGCAAGCGCAAGGGCTATCCGCAAGTCGCCATGCCGCCACACAACCTCGGTTTTACCCTGGTGGGTGCCGGGTTGTTGTGGGTGGGCTGGTTTGGCTTCAACGTGGGGTCGGGGCTGGCGGCCAACGAAGGGGCAGGGGTGGTGATGCTGGCGACCATGGTGGCGGCCTGCTCCGGGATTGTCGGCTGGTTGCTGACCGAGAAGGTGATGCATGGTCGGCCGACTGCCTTGGGTGCGGCTTCAGGCGCGCTGGCTGGCCTGGTGGGGATTACCCCGGCCTGTGCGTTTGTCGGGCCTTTGGGGGCTGTGGTGATTGGTCTGTTGACCGGGGCCATCTGCTTCTTTGCCGTGACCCGGCTGAAACAGGCATTGGGGTATGACGACAGCCTGGACGTGTTCGGGCTGCATGGTGTGGGCGGAATGGTCGGTGCGATCCTGACCGGGGTGTTTGCTGCACCGGCGTTTGGAGGTTATGTGGAGGGCGTATCGCCTATAGGGCAGGCGCTGGTGCAGTTGAAGGGGGTGGCGTTCACCTTCGTTTACTGCTTCGTGGTGAGCTGGGCGATTCTTGGGGCCATCAAGCTGACCGTGGGGCTGCGGGCCAGTCGGGAAGAGGAAGAGCAGGGGCTGGACCTGGCGGAGCACAATGAGCGGGCGTACAACCTCTGACTGATGTGTTGTCTGTTCCGGCCTCTTCGCGGGTGAACCCGCTCCTACACTGGGATGTGCCGCTTATGCCACCGGTGTAGGAGCGGGTTTACCCGCGAAGAGGCCAGTACAGGATGAATCAGTGCCCCATGGCCAACTTGGCACTCATCTGCCGACGACGGTAGGCGCTGTCACGCGAAGCCAGCCACCAGTACAGCGGCGAGGTAACCGCCAAGCCCACCAGCCACGACAGATCCGCCCCATTGATGTGCTCGGAAATCGGCCCGACGTACAGCGGCGTGTTCATGAACGGGATCTGCACCACGATGCCCACCGCATAAGCGATCAGCGCCTGCGGGTTGTAACGGCCGTAGATACCGCCATCGACCTGGAAGATCGACTGGATGTCGTAGTCCCCCTTGTGAATCGCGTAGAAGTCGATCAGGTTGATCGCCGTCCATGGCACCAGCACCACCAACAGCACCAGCACCATGTCGACGAAGTGGCCGATGAAGTCTGCCGAGGCAAACACTGCCACCACACAGCAGGCCGACAGCACGATCAGCGAAAGCACCGCGCGGCTCTTGGCGGTCGGGATCCAGCGGTAGGCGAAGGTTTGCACCAGGGTGATGATCGACAGCACGGCACCATACAGGTTGAGGGCGTTGTGGCTGATGACACTGAGCAGGAACAGCACCAGCATGACCGGGCCGAGGGTACCGGTGGCCAGCTTGACTGCGTCCATGGTGTCCATGCCGGCCGGGATCGCCAGCACCGCCACGGCGCCGAAGATGAACGACAGGCTCGAACCCAGGGCCGAGCCCAGGTAGGTGGTCCAGAAGGTCGAGCTGACTTTCACATCCGCCGGCAGGTAGCGCGAGTAGTCCGACACATAGGGCGCAAAGGCGATCTGCCACAGCGCCGCGAGCGACACGGTGGCCAGCCAGCCGGCCAGGTTGAAGCCGCCGCGGGTGAGGAAGTCGTCGCTTTGCACATGGGTGAAGATGTAGCCGAAACCGACCACGATGCCGATGCCCAGCACCCAGGTGCCGATACGGTTGAGCACATGGATGAAGCGATAGCCGATGATGCCGATGATGCCCGAGCCCAGCGCACCGATGACGATGCCTACCGGTACCGGCACGGCGTCGACCACGCCATGCAGCGACTTGCCGGCGAGCACGATGTTGGAGGCGAAGAAACCGATGTACATGACCCCGGCGATCACCACCACCAGCAGCGCGCCAAGGGTACCGAACTGGGCGCGGCTCTGGATCATCTGCGGGATACCCATTTGCGGGCCCTGGGCCGAGTGCAGCGCCATCAACACACCGCCAACCAGGTGGCCGACCAGGATGGCGATGATGCCCCACACCAGGTTCAGGTGAAACAACTGCACGCCCAGCGCGCCGGTAACGATGGGCAGCGGCGCGATGTTGCCGCCGAACCACAGTGTGAACAGATCCCTTACCTTTCCGTGGCGGTCTTCCGGCGGTACGTAGCCGATCGTGTGTTTTTCTATGAGGGGTGCCGAATTGGCTGCACTGGTCATGACTGACTCCAAGGCAAGGTAGGGCATCGGGAACTGCCCGGGGGCGTGCCGGCGAAGGGCGACGCGTTCTTGTTGGAGCGATGATGCGGGGCGCGGGGATAACGAGAAATTAGTAAATATGTACCCATAAACCTTAAAAAACCTAAGGCTGACAAAAGCTTAAGCGGTGGACGGTAGCAAGGACGGTGCCAGTTGGCGGGAGGGCTTGTAGTAGAGGGGGTTGTGGTCTGGCGGGTTGGTTGTAGTGGGCTGTGCTGGTGCGCTGCGCCCGTTTTCAGGGCGCAGGCAAAACAGTTACATCGGCAACAACCGATCCTGAATCACCTCCTTCATCACCAGTGTCGAGCTTAAACGCTTCACATTGGGAATGCTGGTCAGCTTCTCGTCATACAGCTTCTGAAACGCCGGCAAGTCCTTGGCCACCACGTGCAGCAGGTAGTCCGGGTCACCGAACAGTCGCTGTGCCTCGACAATCTGCGGGATCTCGGCCAGTGCCGCTTCAAAATCCGCCACCGGTTGGCGGGTGACTTCGCGCAGGGTCACGAACACCAGCGCGGCAAAGTTGAGCCCCAGGGCGCTCGGCGCCAGGCGGGCGTGATAGCCCAGAATCGCCCCCGACTCCTCCAGTGCCTTCAGGCGCCGATGGCAGGGCGAGAGGCTGAGCCCCACGCGATCGGCCAGTTCGGTCACCGAGAGGCGACCGTCTTTTTGTAGCTCGGCAAGAATCTTTCGATCAGTCCTGTCCATTGAGAAGGATCTTCCAGTAATTGAACCATGAAGGGGAATATACGAAAGAAAATCCCCGGACGGAATCCGTAATCTTTCGACATCCCAAGGCAGTGGAAAAGGAAGATTCAAGTGGCTATCAGTGTTCTGACGGCATTCTGGGCCGTGTCGATGCTGTTCGTGATTACCCCCGGGGCAGACTGGGCCTACGCTATTTCGGCGGGCATGCGCGGGCGCTGGGTGATGCCGGCGGTGGCGGGCATGCTGTCGGGGCATTTCCTGGCCACCCTGGTGGTGGCGGCTGGGGTCGGCAGCCTGCTGGCCGGCCACCCGTTGGCGCTGACCTTGCTGACCCTGGCAGGGTGCAGCTACCTGTTGTGGCTGGGCGGCAACCTGTTGCTGAGCCCGGCATTACCCGAGGCCGGGCAGGGCGGTGTGGGGGAGTCGGGCTCGCGCTGGGCGTTGAAGGGTTTTTGCGTCAGTGGGTTGAACCCGAAAGTGTTCCTGCTGTTCCTGGCCCTGTTGCCGCAGTTCACCGACCCGCAGTCAAGCTGGCCGGTGCCGTTACAGATCCTGCTGCTGGGCCTGGTGCACCTGTGTAGCTCGCTGGTGATCTATTCGTTGGTCGGCTATGGCGCCAAGGCGGTGCTGAGCACCCGGCCGGGGGCGGCCAGGCTGGTCGGGCGGGTGTCGGGGGTGGCGATGATCACGGTGGCCTTGGGCTTGATAGCGGGGCAGATCAACTGAGTTCACCGGTTTCAAAAGGCTTCAGATAAACTCGCAGCAATCCACAGCACAACCAGGATGTGCCCAATGCCCGAAACAACCCAACTGTTAACGTTTGCCCTGATCTGCCTCGGCATGGTGCTGACCCCAGGGCCGAACATGATCTACCTGATTTCCCGCTCGATCTGCCAGGGGCGCAAGGCCGGCTTGATTTCCCTTGGCGGCGTAGCGCTGGGTTTCGTCATCTACATGTTCTGCGCTGCACTGGGCATCACCGCCCTGGTGATGGCTGTGCCTTTTGCCTACGATGCACTGCGCATCGGTGGCGCGCTGTATCTGCTGTACCTGGCCTGGCAAGCGCTGCGCCCGGGCGGTCGCTCCCCGTTCCAAGTCAAGGACCTGCCGGCGGACAGCCCACGCCGGCTGTTTACCATGGGCTTTGCCACCAGCCTGCTGAACCCCAAGATCGCCGTCATGTACCTGTCGCTGATGCCGCAGTTCATCGAACCCGGCCACGGCAGTGTGCTGGTGCAGTCACTGGTGCTGGGCTCGACGCAGATCGCCATCAGCGTCTCGGTCAATGCATTGATCGCGATCATGGCCGGCTCCATTGCGGTGTTCCTGGCCGGTCGACCGCTGTGGCAGCAGGTTCAGCGCTGGTTGATGGGCACTGTGCTGGCGGGCCTGGCCGTGCGCATGCTGGCTGAAGGGCGTCGCTGAGCGCCAGGCGAGCTGTCGGGTTCAGGTGCCCAGCACCTTCCCGAGTATCTGACACACCTGTTCTGCCGAATAGGGCTTTGCCAGAAAGGCAAAGCCCTGGTGCCCACCCTCAGCAATCGACTCGCTGTAGCCCGAGGTGAGGATGACCGGCAACTGCGGCCGCTGACGCCGCAGTTCACGGGCCAGTGCCAGCCCACCCATGCCGGGCATCACCACATCGGAAAATACCGCATCGAAATGGCCTGCAGGCCCCGCCAACTGGGCCAAAGCATCTTCCGCCGAGCGCGCATAGCTGATCTGGTAACCATGGTCCTCAAGGATTTGTGCAGTGAAGTTGCCAAGGTCGGGGTTGTCTTCCACCACCAGTATTCGTCGCTGCTCACCTTGCGCCTGAGCTTGGGGGCTGGCCGTGGTGTCTGCCGTCGGGGCCGCTGGCGGCGCCTCCTGAGGTAAATAAAGGGTGAACGTGGTGCCCTGACCCGGGATGCTGTGCACCTGCACATCCCCGCCCGACTGCTTGGCAAAGCCGAACACCTGCGAAAGCCCGAGACCGGTGCCTTCGCCTGGCGCCTTGGTGGTGAAGAACGGGTCGAAGATACGCTCCAGCAGTTCTGCGGCAATGCCCACACCGCCGTCACTCACCGAAATCGCCGCAAACGTGCCTGCCTGCGCAGGCTGGCCACGCAAGGCAGGCAGGCGCTGGTCAGCCAGCAAGCGCAGTTGCAACGTGCCTTCACCCGCCATGGCGTCACGGCCATTGAGCATCAGGTTGATCACCGCAGTTTCCAGTTGGCTGAGGTCGGCACGGATGTGGCAAGGCGCTTCTGGCAACTGCAGCTCCACCTGGATGCGCGCACCGGTGGCAGTGTCGAGCATGTCGGCCATGGCTTCCAGCCGTGGCCCGGCTTCGAACACCTGAGGGCTGAGGGCCTGGCGTCTGGCAAAGGCCAGCAACTGCCCCGTCAGCTTGGCGCCGCGGTCGACCGTGTCGGACATGGTCTTGAGGTAGCGCTCGCGGCGCTTTTCATCGAGGCTAGGGCGCTGCAGAAAATGCAGCGAGGAGCGGATGATGGTCAGCAAATTGTTGAAGTCGTGGGCAACACCGCCAGTCAGTTGGCCGATGGCTTCAAGCTTTTGGGTCTGGCGCAGCACGGCTTCGGTGTGCAGCAACTGGCTGGTGCGCTCTTCGACGCGATGTTCGAGGGTGGCATTGAGTGCTTCAAGCGCCGCCATGGCCTCGCGCACTTTGGCATTGGCCTGCACCCGCTGAATGTGGGCCCAGGAGCGTTCGGTGACTTCGCTGAGCAAAGCCAGTTCGTAATCGGTCCATTCGCGCGGCACGCAGTCATGGATGGCCATCAATGCGGTCAGGCGACCGCCTTTTATCAGTGGCATGCAGATGGTGGCAGTGATGCCGATGGCCTGAAAGGTGGCTGCCTCGTCGGCAGCCAGTTCACTGAGGTTGTCGTTGATCACCAGGGGCAGGCCACTGCGCAGGCGGCTGAACGCCAGGCGACCGAAGTCGTGCAACTGGTACTGGCCCACCAGCCGTGGCGCGCCGTGGGCTACCGAGTCACCGCAGATGGTAAAGCCGTCTTCGTCAGGGTCCATTACTGCATAGGCGCAACTGGACAGGCCCAGGTGTTCCACCAGCATACGCGTTGTGGTGGCCAGTATCTGGTCCGGGGCCGTGGCTTCGGCCACGGCGCGGCCGAGTTGGTCAAGGAAGTTGAGGCGCTGGTTGGCGATCACGCTGGCCGTGGTTTCGGTCACGGTGTCGAGCATGCCCAACACCGTGCCGTCATGGTCACGGATGGGGCTGTAGCAGAAGGTGAAATAGGCGCGTTCCGGGCCGCCGTTGCGGTCAATCGTCAGCGGAAAGTCTTCTATGTACACCGCCTCGCCAGCCAAGGCGCGGTCGGCCATGCTGCCGATGTCGGCCCAGGCCTCCTGCCACACGTCGCGGAAGGGGATGCCCAAGGCCAGGGGCTTGCGCCCGAGAATCTGGGTGAAGGCGTCATTGTGCAGGGTGAGCAGGTCCGGGCCCCACAGCACGGCCTGTGGAAAGCGCGATGCCAGGCACAGGGCCAGGGTGGTTTTCAGAGCGTCTGGCCAGTGTTCGAGCGGGCCCAGGGGCGTGGCGGCCCAGTCGTGGTTGCGGATACGTTCGGCCATCAGTCCGCCGCCGTCTAGCCATTTTGCCATGTGCTCTGCCGGTCCGTTTGCGTAAGGCCTCTAGGGTGCACCGAGAATAGGCGATTGGCGAGGGGTTTGTGCAGGCTTGTGCCGGCCTCTGCGCCGGTACGGGCTAGCGAATGAAGTGCACCTTGCCAGTGTCATCGTTGCCCATGTAGATGCCGTAAACCCCTGCCTGCCGCTCAAGGATATAGCGCTCCAGTATCTGCCGGATCGCCGGGTAGTAGATCTCGTCCCACGGAATCTCGTCCGGTTCGAAGAACTTGTACGCCAGCGTCTCCGCCCCGTACTGCCCGGTCTCTTCGATGGCGATGGCGCGGAAGATGATGTACACCTCGCTGATTTTCGGCACGCTGAAAATCGAGTAAGGCGAAACGATGTCGGCACGTACGCCGCTTTCTTCCCACACCTCGCGCAGCGCCGCCTGCTCGGTGGTTTCGCCGGCCTCCATGAAGCCAGCCGGCAAGGTCCAGGTACCCGGGCGCGGGGGGATGGCGCGCTGGCACAGAAGGTACTTGCCATCGCGCTCGATGATGCAACCGGCGATGATCTTCGGGTTGATGTAGTGGATGTAGCCGCAGCCGGTACAGTGCAGGCGTTCGTGGGTATCGCCTGTGGGAACGCCCCGGGCCAGTTCCGTGGTGCAGTGCGGGCAGTAGCGCGGGGCGTTGGGCATGATCAGCGACCTATGCGGGGTTCCTTGAGGGTCAGGGGCTCGACGATTTCGCGTACCTTGGCGTTGTCATCCTGCTTCTGGCGCAGGTAGTCCAGGGCTACCTTGGCGGCAGCGCGGACGTGGTCGACCGAGGCCTGGTGGGCCACCAGCGGGTCGCCGCCTTTGATCGCTTCGACGATCTTTTCCATTTCGCGGTTGCTGGCGCCACGGCGGTTTTCCTGCGACACCGAGGTGGCACGCAGGTAGCTAATGCGCGCCTGCAACTGGCGCAGCTGCTGGGCCGCCACCTGGTTGCCGGAGCCTTCCAGCAGCACGTCATAAAAACCTTGTACCGAGTCCAGCACCTGTTGCAGTTCGCCTTCTTCGAGGGCCTCGCGGTTGACCTCCAGCGCACGTTCCAGGGCACGGATGTCCTTGGCTTTGGCGTTGAGGGTGAACAACTGCACGATCAGGCCTTCGAGCACACAACGCAGCTCGTAGATGTCGCGGGCATCTTCCAGGGTGATGATGGCGACGCGCGGGCCCTTGGCGTCGGCGAATTCCACCAGGCCTTCGGATTCCAGGTGTCGCAGCGCTTCGCGCACCGAGGTACGGCTGACCCCAAGGCGGTCGCAGAGGTCACGCTCGACCAGGCGGTCGCCTGGCAGCAGGTGGAAGTTCATGATCGCGGCGCGCAGCTTGTCGAGCACGATTTCGCGCAGGGTAACGGGGTTGCGGTTGACCTTGAAGCTGTCGTCGAGTGGCTGGCGTTTCATCAGGTGCGCTCTTTATGAGGCTGTTGCGCCAACATCGCGGAACGCCCCGAACCGAGGCTTTCCATGCAGTGGTTCGAACAGCCCGTTGTTAACGGGTTGGCTCCGCATCGGCTTCGGCAAACGCTTCACGGGCCAGGCGGAAGCTGTCCACCGCCGCGGGTACGCCGCAGTAAATGCCGACCTGGAGCAGGATTTCGCGAATCTGTTCACGGCTCAGGCCATTGCGCAGTGCGCCCCGAATGTGCAGCTTGAGTTCGTGGGGCCGGTTGAGCGCGGAAATCATGGCCAAGTTTATCATGCTGCGCTCTTTGAGCGACAAGCCTTCGCGGCCCCAGACGTGGCCCCAGCAGTATTCTGTGACCAGTTCCTGCAACGGCTGGGTGAACGCGTCGGCGTTCTGGATCGAGCGGTTGACGTAGTCCTCGCCCAGCACCTGAGTGCGGATGGCCAGGCCTTTGTCGTACTTTTCGTTGCTCATGTGCCGTACTCCGGAATAAAACAGGGGCCGCAACCGAGGGTGAGACGATTAGCGCGGCCCCTAAAAGGATGATCAGCCAAGCGGGGGCAGGGCGCCCAGCTTGCCTTTGTGGTAAACCATCGGCGTTGCCGGCTGCTCGGGCAGCACCAGGTTTTTCACAGCGCCCACGATGATCGCGTGGTCCCCGCCGTCATACTCGCGCCACAGTTCGCACTCGATGATCGCCGTAGCCTTGGCCAGCAGCGGGTTGCCCAGCTCGCTCAGGTGCCAGTCGATGCCTTTGGCCTTGTCCTTGCCCTTGCCGGCGAAGGCATAGGCTTCGGCAGTCTGGTCGGCGGACAGCAGGTGGATCGCGAACTGCTTGCTGTCGCGCAGGATCGGGTAGGTGTCGGAGGCGTAGTTGGGGCAGAACAGCACCAGCGCCGGGTCGATCGACAGCGCGCTGAAGGCGCTGGCGGTGATGCCGACGATGGCGCCGTCGGCGTCCAGGGTGGTGACTACCGTGACGCCGGACGGGAAGGAGCCCATCACGTCTTTGTAGATGCCGGGTTCGATCATCTCGTGTTCCTCTTAACGCATCACGAACGGGTCGGGCATCGGCGCGGTGGACAGGTTGATCCACACGGTCTTCAGCTCGGTATAGGCCAGCACCGAATCGATGCCGCTCTCGCGGCCGTAGCCGCTGTTCTTGAAGCCGCCGATCGGTGCCATGGCCGACACGGCGCGGTAGGTGTTGACCCAGATGATCCCCGAGCGCACGTCGCGGGCCAGGCGGTGGGCACGGCCCAGGTCGCGGGTCCAGATGCCGGCGGCGAGGCCGAACTGCGAGTCGTTGGCGATGGCCAGTGCCTCTTCCTCGGTTTTGAAGCGGATCACCGCAGCAACCGGGCCGAACACCTCTTCCTGCATGATGGTCATCGCGTTGCTGTCGCACTCGAACAGGGTCGGCTCGTAGAACCAGCCGTCACCTTCGACCTCGGCACGCTTGCCGCCCATGTGCAGTTTGGCACCTTCGGCCTTGGCAGCAGCGACCAGGCCTTCAACCACCGCGAGTTGTTGCGCGGTTGCCATGGGGCCCATTTCGCTGGCGTCGTCCTGCGGGTTGCCGATGCGAATGCGCTTGGCGCGGGCAATCAGGCGTTCGACGAACTCGTCGAAGATCTCGTCCTGCACCAGCAGGCGCGAGCCGGCCACGCAGCTTTGCCCGGAGGCGGCATAGATGCCGGCCACGGCGCCATTGATGGCGCTGTCCAGGTCGGCGTCGGCAAAGATGATGTTCGGCGACTTGCCGCCCAGCTCCAGCGACAGCTTGGCGAAGTTTTCGGCACTGCTGCGCACGACGTGGCGGGCGGTGGCGGCGCCGCCGGTGAAGGCGATCTTGCGCACCAGCGGGTGGCGGGTCAGCGCTGCGCCGGTGCTTGGGCCGTAACCGGTGACCACGTTGACCACACCGGCCGGGAAACCGGCCTCAAGGGCCAGGCGGGCCAGTTCGAGGATGGTCGCCGAAGCGTGCTCGGACGGCTTGAGCACGATGGTGTTGCCGGCGGCGAGGGCCGGGGCCAGCTTGATCGCGGTGAGGTACAGCGGGCTGTTCCACGGGATGATGCCGGCCACCACGCCAATCGGCTCGTGCACGGTGTAGGCGAACAGGTCGGGCTTGTCCAGTGGCAGGGTGCCGCCTTCGAGCTTGTCAGCCAGGCCTGCGGTGTAGTGGAAGAACTCTGGCAGGTAGCCCACCTGGCCGCGGGTTTCGCGGATCAGCTTGCCGTTGTCGCGGCTTTCCAGCTGGGCCAGGTGCTCCTTGTTTTCGGCAATCAGGTCGCCCAGGCGACGCAGCAGCTTGCCGCGCGCGGTGGCGGTGATGCTGCGCCATTCCTTGCTGTCGAAGGCACGCTGGGCGGCCTGCACCGCCAGTTCGACGTCGGCTTCATCGGCGTCGGGCAGTTGCGCCCAGGCCTGAGCGGTGGCCGGGTTGAGGCTGTCGAAGGTCTTGCCGCTCTGGGCATCGCGCCATTGGCCGTCGATGCACATCTGGAAACGAACGAGGGTCATGCAACAATCCCCTTGGCGGATTCGGTGAGGGTGCGGGCTTGCGCGAGGAAGTCCAGCAGCATCTTGTTGACTTCACGCGGTGCTTCTACCGGCATCATATGCCGTTGCTCGGCGAGGACCACACTGTGCGCCCCAGGAATGCTGGCGGCGAGCTGGCGGGTCATGGCCGGGGTAGAGCCCGAGTCGAGTTCGCCGGTGGCGATCAGCGTCGGCACCTGGATGCTGCCCAGGTCGCTGGCGCGGTACATGTCCTGGGTGGCGAACAGCGAATAAGTGGTGTGGTAGCCCTGCGGGTCGTTGCTCGCCAGTACCTGGCGGATGGCGGCGACCTGCGCCGGGTTGGCAGCCTTGTATTCACGGCTGAACCAGCGGTCCAGGGCGGCGTCGACGTTGGCGTCGGGGCCCAGCTGCGCCGCCTGGGCGGCGCGGGCGATAACGCCGGCACTCTGCTCGGGGGTGCGGTTGAACACGCTGTTGAGTACCACCAGTGCTGCCAGGCGTTGCGGGTAGTTCAGGGCAAATGCACGGGCAACCAGGCCGCCCATGGAGAAGCCGATCACGGTGGCTTGTGTGATTTGCAGGTGGTCGAGCAGTTCGGCGAGCTGGGCGGCGTAGCCTTCCAGGCCGATGTCGGCAGCCGGCAGGGCGCTTTGGCCGTGGCCGAGCATGTCGTAGGCGATGACGCGGTAGTCGTTGGCCAGGCCAACGATCTGACCGCCCCACATTTCCTTGTTCAGGCCCACGCCGTGGATCAATACCACGGGTTGGCCCTGGCCGACGGACAGGTAGCTGGTGCCGGCAGGGGTGTGTTCAGCAACAGGCTGAATCATGGAGGGCGCTCCTTGAAGGTCGGGCGCGGCGGGTAAGCACGCCACGCCCCGGCCCCGTTTTGGTTGTTGTTATTGAGCGTTGGCTTTTTCGGCAGCCAGTTCTTCCAGGTCGATGTAGCGGTTGCCGATGCGCGGGTGCAGGCGGCCGCCGTCGGCAGCGCCGAGGACCACGACGATTTCATCGGCACGCGGGGCGTCTTCGATCTGCATTTCCAGGGTGATGTAGTGCGAACGCAGGCCTTCGTCGTCCTTCTGCATCATCGGGATCTGGATCGAGGTGCCTGGGCCGCCACGTTTGTTGGTGAAGCTCAGGTAGCTCTTGGCCTGTACCGCTTCGCGGTAGTGGTTGCCGAAGCGCAGGGTGTGGATCACCGCCGAGGCGTGCTCGATTTCGCCATCGGCGCCCACTACAGCAGCTTTACCGTAGGCTTCGATCTTGTCGGCACCGCCGATGGCGGCAGTCAGGCGCTCGACCATCAGGGCACCCAGGTCCGAGCAGTTGGCGCGGATTTCCGGCTTCAGATCTTCAACAAAACCGCGACCGGCCCATGGGTTCTTGATCACGACGGCCAAGCCGACCATGGTCACCGGCTTGTCGGTGGCCTTGCCGCCTTCGATGCGGGTCTCTTCGGAGTAGGTGACGATCTTGCGGATTTCGAAACTCATGGGTGGCTCCTGGTGAGGGTTATCAGCTCTTGTTGTCTGATGGTATACCATAATATTTGTTGTGCAAGAGGGGGCTGGAAATTTCTCTTGTGAGGGGACGAAAGGTGTATGCCTTGAGGGTTGTGGCGTCTGATAGATCGAGCGCCGCCCGCGCGGCGCATCGCGAGCAAGCTCGCTCCTACATTTGTTTCGGGCCAGTTATTCCTGTGGGATTTGCGCGCGAACGCCGTGGCGCATGGCGCAATATCGCGTCGTACAAACAAGGCGGTCGTGTGCGCTGGCACAGGCATTACTGGCCCGAAACAAATGTAGGAGCGAGCTTGCTCGCGATGCGCCGCGCGGGCGGCGCTCGATCTCCCACGCACCACAAACCCCAAGGCCTACACTCCAAAAAAAGCCCGCTCACGCAGGCCGCAGGGGCCCACGTGAGCGGGCGCGTCCCGCAATGATTCAGGCAATGGGAATTCAGGCGAACGCCGGCACCACTTCCTTGATGAACAGCTCCAGCGACTTCTTCTTCTCGGCGTGGGGCAGGCTGTTGTCGCACCAGAAGCTGAACTCGTCGACACCGAGCTCCTGGTAGTACTTGATGCGCGCAATGATTTCTTCCGGAGTGCCGATCATGGTGTTCTTGCGGATGTTCTCCAGCTCGAACGCCGGCACTTCGGCGAACTTCGACTCCGGGCTTGGCTCCAGGAAGCCGTTGACCGGGGTGGTCTTGTTGCCGAACCAGGCGTCGAAGGTGCGGTAGAAGCGCGAGATGGCCTGGGCGCCGACTTTCCAGCCTTCCGGCTCGGCCGGGCTGTGTACATGGGTGTGGCGCAGCACCATCAGTTGCGGGCGCGGCACATCCGGGTTGTTGTCCAGGGCGGCCTGGAACTTGTTCTTCAGGTCCAGCACTTCTTCGTCCCCCTTCATCAGCGGGGTGACCATGACGTTGCAGCCGTTGGCCACGGCGAAGTTATGCGAGTCCGGGTCGCGGGCAGCGATCCACATCGGTGGGGTGGCGTTGAACGGCTTCGGTACGCTGGTGGAAGTGGGGAACTTGTAGACTTCGCCGTCGTGGGCGTAGTCGCCTTCCCACAGCTTGCGCACCACCGGCACCATCTCGCGCAGCGCCTTGCCACCGTCGGTGGCCGGCATGCCGTTGGCCATGCGGTCGAATTCGAACTGGTAGGCGCCACGGGCCAGGCCCACTTCCATGCGCCCGTTGCTGATCACATCGAGCAGGGCGCATTCACCCGCCACGCGGATCGGGTTCCAGAACGGCGCGATGATGGTGCCGGCGCCCAGGCGGATCTTGTCGGTGCGTGCGGCCAGGTAGGCCAGCAGCGGCATCGGGCTTGGCGAAATGGTGTATTCCATGGCGTGGTGTTCGCCAATCCACACGGTGCTGAAACCGCCGTTTTCGGCCATCAGGGTCAGTTCGGTCAGGTCTTCGAACAGCTGGCGGTGGCTGACCTGTTCATCCCAACGTTCCATGTGTACGAACAACGAAAATTTCATGGGGCTTTCCTCAACGCTTGAAAGGGGCTGGCGCCGGGCAGGGGAGGCGCCAGGGGGCTCGATTCAGAATAGGCTTCAGGCAAAGGCCGGCAGGCTCGCCATTTTGCCGCGGCAGTACACCATCGGCCGTGGCGCTTCTGCAGGGACGATCAGGTTGTGCACCTTGCCGACCATGATGGCGTGGTCGCCACCTTCATATTCACGCCACAGTTCGCATTCGATAACAGCGGTGGCGCCGGCCAGGATGGGGTTACCCAGTTCGCTCAGGGTCCACTCGATACCACTGGCCTTGTCCTTGCCTTTTTTGGCGAACGCATAGGCTTCTGCCTGCTGTTCACCCGAGAGCAGGTGAATGGCGAAACGCTTCTGCTTGATCAGCACAGGGTAGGAATCGGAGGTGTAGTTGGGGCAGAACAGCACCAGCGGCGGGTCCATCGACAGGGAGGAGAAGGCGCTGGCGGTCAGGCCGACAACCGAGCCGTCATCGTCCAGGGTAGTGATGACGGTAACGCCGGACGGGAAGGAGCCCAGGACGTGTTTGTAGACGGTTGCGTCGATCATCGGGTGTACCTCTAAAGGGCTGCGGTGGTCCGCGGTTTTTATCGTTGATGTGTCTGATGGTATACCGTAATACCTATTTTGCAAGCGGAATTTTCAACGCTGATTTTTCACGATGAACGGCTCAAGGCCACGTAAATAGAGGCTTTGAGCGATGAGGCGGTTTGTCGCAGGGGTTTCGCGAGCAGATCAGCGGCCGTTTTTTCCTGCGGATCAGTGTTGTCAAAAGTTTGGAATACCATAATATGGTCCGCAGCTGAGAGGCCGCCCTAGATGCGGTTTCCTTACAACGATAAAAACGACCTTTCGAGCTGAATCCTATGTCCCAACCGTCGTCGCAACACCAGTTTGTCGAGAATCACACGGTCGATTACGTTCCACCTGCCGAGCGCCACGGGAAGGCGCGCGACCTGTTCACCCTCTGGTTCAGTACCAACATTGCGCCACTGCCTATCGTCACCGGCGCCATGGTGGTCCAGGTGTTCCACCTCAATCTGTTATGGGGGCTGATTGCCATTGTGCTGGGCCATCTGGTCGGCGGCGTGGTCATCGCCCTGGCCTCTGCGCAGGGACCGCAGCTGGGCATTCCACAGATGGTGCAGAGCCGTGGCCAGTTCGGCCGCTACGGCGCCTTGCTGATCGTGTTCTTCACCGCGCTGATCTATGTCGGCTTCTTCATTTCCAACATTGTCCTGGCGGGCAAGACCATCCATGGCATCACCCCAAGCGTGCCGATGCCGGGCGCGATCGTGATCGGTGCCCTCAGCGCCACTGCCATTGGCGTGATCGGTTATCGCTTCATTCATATTCTGAACCGTATCGGTACCTGGGTGATGGGTTCGGCACTGGTGGCAGGCTTCATCATGATGTTCGCCCAGGACCTGCCGGCCGACTTCTTCAGCCGTGGTGCATTCAACCTGTCAGGCTTCATCGCCACCGTATCGTTGGGCACCATCTGGCAGATCAGCTTCTCGCCATACACCTCCGACTACTCGCGCTACCTGCCGCGTGAAGTAGGCATCGCCAAGCCGTTCTGGGCCACGTACTTCGGCGCCACCCTGGGCACCATCCTGTGCTTCAGCTTTGGTGCGGTGGCGGTGCTGTGCGTGCCGGAAGGCACCGACGCCATGGATGCGGTGAAACAGGCCACCGGCTGGTTGGGCCCGATCCTGATGGTGCTGTTCCTGCTCAACATCATCAGCCACAACGCCCTCAACCTGTATGGCGCGGTGTTGTCGATCGTGACTGCGATCCAGACCTTCATGGCCGATTGGACGCCGAGCATCAAGGTGCGGGTGATCCTGGCATCGGTGATTCTGGTGGGCTGCGGGATGGTTGCCCTGAACGCCTCGGCGGATTTCATTGGCCACTTCATCGGCCTGATCCTGGCGCTGCTGCTGGTGCTGGTGCCGTGGGCTTCGATCAACCTGATCGACTTCTACCTGATCAAGAAGGGGCAGTACGACATTGCGTCGATCTTCAGTGCTGATGGCGGTGTCTATGGCCGCTTCAATCACCACGCGATCATTGCCTATGCGTGCGGGATTCTGGTGCAACTGCCGTTTGCCAATACGTCGCTGTATGTGGGGCCGTATTCCAACCTTGTCGAAGGGGCGGACTTGTCCTGGTTGTTCGGGTTGATCGTCACGGTGCCGCTGTATTACTGCCTGGCGACGCGCGGCAAGGCTGCCGAGAAACCGGGGCGGGTTGTGGGTGTCAACGACTGATAGAACGTTGTAGCAGTAACTGGGGCCGCTTTGCGGCCCTTTCGCGACACAAGGCCGCTCCTACAGGTACAGCGCAGCATTTGGAATCTGCGCTGTACCTGTAGGAGCGGCCTTGTGTCGCGAAAGGGCTGCAAAGCAGCCCCGGCTGTTTCAGATCAAACCTTGAACTGCGCCACCATGCCGTTCAGGTCCACCGCCAACCGCGACAGATCCTGCGCCGCCGCACTGGTCTGGTTCGCCCCCGCCGACGTCTGCATCGCCAGATCACGAATGTTCACCAGGTTACGGTCCACCTCGCGTGCCACCTGCGCCTGCTCCTCCGAAGCACTGGCAATCACCAGGTTGCGCTGGTTGATCGCCGCAATCGCCTCGGCAATCACCTCCAACGCCTGGCCGGCGCCTTGCGCCACATCCAGTGTGCTGGTGGCACGCCCCTGGCTGCTGTGCATCGCCGTCACCGCCCGCTCGGTACCGTTCTGGATACCGGCGATCATCTGCTCGATCTCCGCCGTCGACTGCTGGGTGCGGTGGGCGAGGGCGCGTACCTCATCTGCCACCACCGCAAAGCCACGGCCCGCCTCGCCTGCGCGGGCTGCTTCGATAGCAGCGTTCAGCGCCAGCAGGTTGGTTTGCCCGGCAATCGCGCCAATCACATCCAGCACGCGGCTTATCTCGTTGGCATTGCTGGCCAGTTGCTCGATTTCGGCCGAGGTGCCCGTTACGTCAGCCACCAGATGCTGAATGGATGCCAGCGCCTGATTGACCCGGTCGCGGCCATCGCGGGTGGTCTGGTCAGCGCCCTTGGACGCATCGGCAGTGCTGACCGCATTGTTCGCGACCTCTTCGACGGCGGCGGTCATCTGGTTGACGGCGGTGGCCGCCTGGTCGATTTCCGCGCTCTGCTGGTGCAGGCCGCGGCTGGTGTCTTCGGTCACGGTGTGCAGCTCTTCCGAAGCCGAGGCCAGCTGGTCGGACGACGCGGCGATCTTGCGCAGGGTATCGCGCAGGCTTTCCTGCATGCGGGCCAGGGCGCGTAACAGCAAGGCTGGCTCGTCGCGCCCGGTCACGCGAATTTCCCGGGTGAGGTCGCCGGTGGCCACGCGTTCGGCAACCGCCACGGCATCGGCCAGTGGTACCACGATGCTGCGGGTGAGCACGGTGGCAATGGCGGCCAGGGCAAGCATGATGACCAGCAACGAGGCGATGATGGCGGTGAACGCTTCGTCGGCCACATCGCTGCTGCGCTGCGAGGCGTCTTCGGCACCCTTGCTGTTATAGCCGAGCAGGGCGGTCATGGCCTTCATCATGGTGTCGGCGCGCTGCGTGAGGGGGCCGCTGATCTGCTGCTTGGCATCGTCCATGCGGCCTGCGGCAATGTCCTGCAGCACTTTTACCTGCAGGTCGAGGTACTGTTGGTGTGCGTCATTGAAGGTGTTGAACAGGGCGCGGTCGTCGGCCGCGATGATGGTGTCGGCGTAGTCTTTCAACCCACCCTTGAGCTCGGCGTTGATGCCTTCGAGCAGCTGCAGGTTGCGTGCGCGCTCGGCGGGGTTGTCGTCCAGTGCGGCGCGCAAGGTGACAGCCCGTGCGCGGCCCAGGTTGCTGCTGATGTCACCCAGGGCTACCACGGCGGGCATCCAGGTGACACGGATCTCGTCGGTGGCCTTGTCCATCTGGCGGGTTTCATAGAGTGCGATAAGGCCCATGAACAGGACCAGGATGCCCAACAGGGCAAATACGCTGGCAGCGCGAATGCCGATCTTCATATTCCGTAACTGCATGGAATGCTCCTTGACGGTGGCGTGCAGGCCTCAGGAGCTTGGTCGGAAAGCCGGGTCACCGGTAGGGCGCCAGGCTCTTGATGCGCTGCGGATTAGTAGTGTTGCCTCACCCTCTTGAATACTTTTTTGGTTTGAATGATGCCATATGGCCATCATTATTGAACAGTCCAACAATGTAACGACATAATTGACAAAACCGTCGTTTATTGACGGTTTTGTCAGGATCTTGCTGTCAAACGATCGCAATCATCGGGTCGGCAGCAGCCAAGGCCACGGCACGATCAGCCGCTGGCGGGTAGATCCATACCGAGTTGATCTGGCGCTTGAGGTCCTTGCCTTCCTGGCCTTGCAGCTTCAGTTCGCGCTCCCAGCCTTCGCTGTACGCCGCGCCCCATTCACCCAAGTCAAGGCAGGTGACGTACTTCGGTTGGCGGTACACCACCGGTGCCACCCCAAGCAGGTCAGCCATGGCATTGTTGCCACTGTGGCGACCCATGGGAATGGCGTGCTGGCAAGTCATCAGGGCGTGGTTGCCGACTTCATCGACGGCGGCCCAGGCGGTATCACCGGTGGCGTAGATGTGCTGCTGGCCCACCACTTTCAGGTGGTCATCGACCTTCAGCCGGCCGAAGTTGTCGCGCTCACCGGCAACCTGTGCGGTCAGCGGGCTGGCCTTGACACCGACGGTCCAGATTACGGTGCTGCTGGCGATGTACTCGCCACTGTCGAGGGTGACGCCGCCTGCATCCACAGCCACCACCGAGGTATCGGTCAGCCATTCGACCCCGGCCTGTTCCGAGGCCGCAACGATCGACGGCTTGATGCCAGCACCCAATGCCGCGCCAATGCTGACACCACGGTCAATCAGCAGCACCCGTACATCGTCACCCAGGATGGCACGCAGTCGGGCAGGCATTTCGGTGGCGGTTTCGATACCGGTGAAACCACCGCCACAGACCACCACGGTGTTGCGGGCAGGTGAAGCAGGCAGGGCCCCCAGACCCGTCAGGTGCTGCTCCAGGCGAACAGCCGATTCCATCTGGTCGACATCGAACGTGTGCTCGGCCAGGCCCGGGACTGCCGGGCGCGCTACCTGGCTGCCGGCGGCGAGGATCAGGCGGTCGTAGGCGATCTGCTGGCGCTGGCCGTGGCTGTCGATGTAGCTGACGCTGCGTGCATCGGCGTCGATGGCCTCGGCATTACCGGTAATAAAGCGCACGCCCACGGCTTCGAACAGTTCACCCACAGGTGCCTTCAGGGTATGCGCGTTGGCTTCGTAGAAGCGCGGGCGAATACGCAGTTCTGCTTGCGGGGCGAGCACGCTGATGCTCAGGTCGTCGCGCTGGACCTGGTCGAGCAGGCGGGCGGCGCTCAGGGCGCTCCAGACACCGGCAAAGCCGGCACCGATGATGAGGATGTTCGATTTCATGTAGATGCTCCGCAAGGTTCGAAGAGGGCTTCGAGGACGGGTGGGCGTCGCTCGAATAACTACGACTGTATTGATCGTAGTTAATCCCTGCAAGTCTTTTTTCGGACACGCCGGTGCCTCGTGCCGCCTGAAAAGGGATGAGATGGCTGTATTTGCTGGCTCATAGGTGTGATTGGAACCGACAGGCGGCAATTATCTGCTTTGCCCATCCAATGCGATCAGCGTATTATTTGCGACAAGATTGGTCGGAGATTGATATGTCGCTCTACAGTGCTGGCGTCGAATATGGCATCCATTGCCTGCTGTTCCTGGTGGACGAACGTGGCGATTCACGCGAGTCCAGCGTGCGCGACCTGGCGGAGTTGCAGGGTGTGCCTCAGGAGTACCTGGCCAAGGTCTTTACCAAGCTGGCCCGTGCCGGGCTGGTGGCGGCTACCGAGGGCGTACGCGGCGGTTTCCGCCTGGCGCGGCCGTCGGACGAAATCACGGTGCTGGATATCGTCAATGCCATCGACGGGCCGAAAAAGATTTTCGACTGCCGTGAGGTGCGTGAGCGTTGCAGCCTGTTCGACGGCTCGCCACCTGGCTGGGCGACCGAGGGCACCTGCGCGATCCATGCGGTGATGCTGGGGGCGCAGAAGCGCATGGAGGAGGCGTTGGCGCAGCAGACCATTCTTGACCTGGCCCGGCGGTTTGGGCGCAAGGCGCCGGCTGAGTTTGGCCAGCAGGTGAACAGCTGGATGGGGGAGCGGCGTGAAGGTAAAGGTGGCGGGGATATTCCGGTCAGCCAGGTCTGAATGTGTAGCCTGTGTCGGCCTCTTCGCGGGTAAACCCGCTCCCACAGGTACTGCGTAGACCTTGAGATCACGCTATCCCTGTGGGAGCGGGTTTACCCGCGAAGAGGCCAGTACAGGTCAGCGTCCTTCATGTTGGCGCCGATATGCACCCGGCTGCACCCCCACCGCCTTGGCAAACGCCCGGGTAAATGCCGCCACCGACTGATACCCCACCTGCGCGCCTACTTGCTCCACGGTATTCCCCGCCCGCAGCAACTGGCTGGCATGGCGCATACGCAAAGCCAGCAGCACCTGCCCCGGCGATTGCCCGGCCAGCTCATTGAAACGCTTGAAAAACGCCGAGCGCGACAACCCCGTGCAGGCAGCCATGCTTTCCAGTGTCCAGGCCTGTCCCGGTTGCTCGATCAATTGCTCCAGCAAACCGGCAAACGCCGGCTGGCGGGCGAGGGCGACCAGCCCGCCCAGTGACTGCCCGGCAATTACCTGCTGGCGCAGCACGTACAGGAACAACAGGTGCGTCAGCCGCTCCAGCAACGTCTGCGACGGGCCTGCGGCACGTCGGCATTCTTCCAGAATCAGCTCGAACAGCGCCCGCGCCGCACTGCCGGCGGGGTCTTCGGCGCGCAGCAAGATCCAGTCAGCCAGGCCTTCGACAATCAGCGAAGACAGGCCGGACTGAAAGTGGAAGAAGCCGCAGACCAGCCCTACGCCGTCACTGGCCTCACTGTCCAGCGCCTGCATGGCCTGGCGCGGTTGGGCGCAGGCGTCGACCGGGTCCTGGTCGCTGGACAAGCGATAGGCAAGGTCGCGTAACAGGAATACTGCATCGCCCTTTTCCAGGCGCACCGGTTGCGCCTCGCCGTCGATGTGCAGCCAGCAATGCCCTTGCACCACCAGGTGGAAGCTGGCGCGGCCCATGCCTTGGGTGCTGGCGTGCCAGCCACCGCAGTAGCGCCCGACATGAAACAGGCTGGCATCGAGCTCCAGGCCCTCTAATAACCAATCGACAAGGTGGCTGGACGAAATCATCTAATACAAACACTCAGGAGCAAGGAAAGGCGACTGATGAATATGGAGGGTAATTCTTATAACCAACAGACTGTAGTGACCCCCATCAAAGGAGACCTCTCCATGTCCTCCCGCATTACTTTACACACCCTGCAGAGCGCCCCGGAAGCGGCCCGTCCATTCCTCGAGAATGCCCAGAAAAACTCAGGCTTCATCCCCAATCTGCTGGGTGTGCTGGCCAACGCCCCGGCGGCGCTGGAAACCTACGTGACCGTTTCGGCGCTCAACGGCAAGTCCGAGCTGAGCCTGGCCGAGCGTGAAGTGGTGCAACTGATCGCCGCTACCCAGCATGGCTGCGACTTCTGTGTGGCCGGCCACACTGCTGTGGCACTGAACAAGGCCAAGCTGCCCCAGGAAGTGGTCGATGCCCTGCGTGCCCGTGGCGAACTGCCCGACGCCCGTTACGAAACCCTGGCCGCGTTTGCCCGCGAAGTGATCGCCACCCGTGGCAATGTCAGCGAGGCCACCTACCAGGCCTTCCGCGCAGCCGGCTTCAGTGAAGGCAACGCACTGGAGGTGATTCTGGGCGTGAGCCTCGCAACCCTGTGCAACTTTGCTAATGTTTTCGCCCAGACGCCGCTCAATGAAGAGCTTGGCAAATACCGTTGGCAGCCTTCTGCGTAACCCACCCGTGATAGCGGCCTTGATGCGGTCGTTGTAGAAGCGGCCTTGTGCCGCGAATGGGCCGCAAGGCGGCCCCGGCGTTCCCAAAGGAGCAAGACCATGCAAGATTGCGCATTTCGTCACTGGCTGGATGCCAATGCCGAGGCCATCGACCGGGGCCTGTGCGAACCGCAACAGGTGCTGGCACAGATCGCCGAATCACAGCTGCTGCGCATTGGTGTCGACCCGGCCTTGGGTGGCACGGGCGGGCAGGTGACCGACGCCGTCGAGGCCATCGCCGCGATTGCCAGCCGTTCGTTGGCTTCAGCCTTTGTCTGCTGGGGCCAGCGTGCCTTCATTGAATACCTGTTACACAGCCCCAACCAGCCATTGCGCGAGCGCTTGCTGCCGCGCCTGTTGACGGGCGAGCTGGCGGGAGCCACCGGGCTGTCCAACGCCATGAAGTTCCTGTCCGGCATCGAAGCGCTGCAGGTGCGTGGCCGGCCGGTAGCTGATGGCTGGCACCTGGAGGGGCGCTTGCACTGGGTGACCAACCTGCGCAAGAGCGGCTTCGTGGTAGCGGCGGCCATCGAAGACGAAGCCGGCGGTGCGCCGTTCGTGCTCGCCATTCCTTCAGACGCCCAGGGCCTGACACGCTCCGATGACTTGCAACTGATGGGCCTGCAATCGAGCAACACGGCGGCGCTGGCTTTCCACCAGGTGCCGCTGGCGCGTGACTGGTTGCTGCACGATAACGCCCGCGAGTTCCTGCCGCGGGTACGCCCGGCTTTCCTGGCATTGCAATGCGGGATGGCCATCGGCTTGGCGCGACGGGCGCTGGAAGAGGTGCAGGCGCATCTGCATGGGCGTGCCTCGTTCCTCGATGAAGCCCGTCAGGTACTCAGCGAGCGCCTGGAAAACACCGTGAGCGAGCTCAAGCAGGGGTTGCTCGATGGCCGCTTCCAGCAGCAGCCAGCGGCTTTGTTCAAGTTGCGCATCACCCTGGCTGAAAGTGCCGCCGATGCCGTGCAACTGGAGTTGCAGGCCAGCGGTGGCAAGGCCTACCTCAGCGAATATGGCGAAGGCTTTGCCCGCCGCTGGCGTGAATCGGCCTTCGTGCCGATCGTCACCCCCAGCCTGGTGCAATTGCGCGCCGAACTGCAACGCCAGGCGGGCGCCGCATGAGCCACGTGTTGCTCGAAGCCCGCGATGTCAGCCTGGGCTACCCGCGTGAGGGTGGCTGGCAGCAAGTGCTGGCGCAGTTTGACCTGCAATTGGCACCGGGCGAAGTGGTGAGCATTCTTGGCCCCAGTGGCGTCGGCAAATCCAGCCTGCTGCGGGTGCTGGCGGGGCTGCAGCAGCCCCGTGGCGGCAGCGTGACCTTGCACGGCCAACCTTTGCAGGGGCCGCACCCACGGCTGGCGGTGGCCTTTCAGGACCCAAGCCTGCTGCCCTGGCTGAGCCTGGAGAAGAATGTTGCCTTTGGCCTGGACTTCGCCCGCCAGCCCAAGCTGGATGCTGCCGAGCGGCGCGCGCGTATCGACCATGCGATTGCTGCCGTAGGCCTGGCCCACGCCCGTGGCCAGTACCCGGCGCAGTTGTCCGGCGGTATGGCCCAGCGCACCGCGCTGGCCCGTTGCCTGGCCCGCCAGCCCGAAGTGCTGTTGCTGGACGAACCGTTCGGCGCGCTGGATGAAGTGACCCGGGCCGACATGCAGCAACTGCTGCTGCAACTGATCGCCACCCACAACACGGCGGCGGTGCTGATCACCCACGATATCGACGAAGCGCTGCTGCTGTCCGACCGGGTGCTGCTACTGGGCAACCACCCAGCGCACATCCTCGGCCAATGGCACATCGACCTGCCGCAACCACGCGCGCAGCGGGTTGAAGAACTGGGCGCCTTGCGTATCGAAATCCTCAAAACCCTTCGGCGGGCAAGCCGCACCGTAGAACCTACCCCAACCCCGTTGCCCTCGGAGGCTGTCCATGTGCATGGATGACTGCTGTTCCTCTTCTTCGCGTCGCGATTTCCTCAAGCTTGGCGCCATGCTTACGGCGGCGGGTGCGCTGCCATTGCTGTCGAGCCTGCAGGCGCGCGCTGCCGCCGAGCCGGACGCGCCGGTGCGCATCGGCTACCTGCCGATCACCGACGCCACGCCATTGCTGGTGGCGCACAACAATGGCCTGTTCGAGGCCGAAGGCATCAAGGCCGAGCGCCCGGTGCTGTTGCGCAGTTGGGCACAGGTGATCGAGGCGTTCATTTCCGGCCAGGTCAACGTCATCCATTTGCTGTCGCCGATGACGGTGTGGGCGCGTTACGGCAGCAAGGTGCCGGCCAAGGTCGTGGCGTGGAACCACGTGGGCGGTTCGGGCCTGACCGTGGCTCCGGACATCACCGACATGAAACAGCTCGGTGGCAAGACCGTGGCCATCCCGTTCTGGTACTCGATCCATAACGTGGTGCTGCAGCAGATGCTCAACGACAACGGCCTGACGCCAGTGTCGAAGCCGGCCAACGCTCAGTTGGCGGCCACCGAAGTCAACCTGCTGGTGCTGCCGCCCTCCGACATGCCGCCCGCTTTGGCCAGCAAGCGCATTGCCGGCTACATCGTCGCCGAGCCGTTCAACGCCCTGGCCGAGAACCTCAAGGTTGGCCGTGTGCAGCGTTTTACGGGTGATGTGTGGCGCAACCATGCGTGCTGCGTGGTGTTCATGCATGAGCATGATCTGAACAACCGCCCGGAGTGGTCGCAGAAGGTGGTCAACGCCATCGTCAAGGCCCAGCACTGGACCCGCGACCACCGCGCCGAAGCCGCTGCCTTGCTGTCCAAGGCCGGCCCCAACAAGTACACCTCGCATGAGCCTGCCGTGCTGACCAAGGTGCTGGCCCCGGCCGCCGAGGACCGTGCCGGCTACATTGCCAGTGGTGCCATTCGGCATCAGCAGTGGGACGAAAAGCGCATCGACTTCCAGCCGTATCCGTTCCCCAGTTACACCGAGGAACTTGTCAAACGCCTGAAAACCACCCTGATCGAAGGCGACAATGCGTTTCTTGCCGGGCTTGATCCGGCGCAGACTGCCCGCGACCTGGTCGACGACCGATTCGTGCGCAATGCCATCGCTGCAGTGGGTGGCCCGTCGGTGTTCGGCATTGCCGACAACTTCGAGCGTAGCGAGGAGTTTGCTGTCTGATGCGCACGCATGTCGTACATGCCGGCCTTGGCCTGGCCGGGTTGTTGGGTTTGTTGCTGTTGTGGTGGGCCGGTGTTGCCGTGTTCGGCCAGGCTGACGGGCTGTCGGCGCGCTTTTCTCCGGCGGCAACCCTGGCCAGCCTGTTCGAGTTGCTGGGGCAGGGTGAGGTCTACGGGCATATCTGGGTCAGCCTCAAGCGTATCCTGGTCGGGCTGTTGCTGGCACTGCTCATCGGCGTGCCGTTGGGCCTGCTGGTCGGCAGTTACCGGCACCTGGAGGCGGCAACCACCCCGGCGTTCCAGTTCCTGCGCATGATCTCGCCACTGTCGTGGATGCCGGTGGTGGTGATGTTGATGGGCGTGGGTGACCAGCCTATCTACTTCTTGCTGGCGTTCGCCGCGTTGTGGCCGATTTTGCTGAACACGGCGGCCGGGGTCAGGCAGCTGGACCCACGCTGGTTGCAACTGAGCCGCAGCCTGAGTGCCACGCGTTGGGAGACGTTGTGCAAGGTGATCGTGCCTGGGGTGATTGGCCACGTCCTGACCGGTGTGCGGTTGGCCATTGGCATTTTGTGGATCGTGCTGGTGCCGTGCGAAATGCTCGGGGTGAGTGCAGGGCTGGGGTATTTCATTCTCGATACCCGCGACCGGCTGGCGTATTCCGAGCTGATGGCGATGGTGCTGCTGATTGGCGTGTTGGGGTTTGTGCTGGATGCCTTGGCGCGAGGGCTGCATCGGCGCTGGGTGCATGGCTGAAATTTACAAGCCTGCACTCCCACCTGTAGGAGCGGCCTTGTGTCGCGAAAGGGGTGCGAAGCGCCCCCAGAATTTCAACACAAATGCAAAAAATGCTGGGGCCGCTTTGCGGCCCTTTCGCGACACAAGGCCGCTCCTACAGGGATCTTAGAGGGCCTGATTGTTGTTGCTGTGCCTGTGGGATCAATGCACCGTTTTACGCTGCCGCACACACTCCAGCGCCTGAGCGGTCAATTCATCCAGCCGCTCATCGCGCATCTGTTCGGCTTCGATCATCGCATCCTCACCCTGCTGGTTAAGCAGGTAGGTATGAATCTGCAGCACTTCTGCCGTCTGATAAATCGGCGCAATGTCCAACCGCCCGATCAGCGCACCACTGGCCTGTCCGGTACTGCTCATCAGTACCTGCGGCCCATTGGCGGCTACAACTTGCATGCCCATGGCCTCGAACCACGGCACCTGGCTGGCAAAGGCATTCAGTTCCACACAGGCATGGCATGCCTGCAGGTCGCCCAGCAAGGCGCGTGCGATGCCCTGGCGGCGGTGGCTGTCGCGCACGGCAAGAAATGCCAATGAGCATGCCCGCTCATCGTCCTCGGCCGGCAGCGACAGGGCAAAGCCCAGCAACTGGTCCGGCGCTTCGGCATCCAGCGCCAGGGTTAGCGCCACGGCCAGGCCACGGGTGCCGTCCAGCGCTTGCAGGTACTGGTGCACTTCCATACCAACGCCGTACTGGTACAGCGGGTACAGCGGGTTGTCGGCGGTGATGGCAACACTGCTCAATTCACCGACATTGTGGATCACCAGTTCGCGGATCTGGTTCTGGAAAGACTCGGGCGGCACGCTGTCGAGGCGGCTCAGGATGAACATCGGGGGGCAGGCTCCGGCGGGTAGGAATACAGCCCACGCCGTGTAGGCGCGGGTTGTACAGTCTAACCGGTTTTGCCCCATCAGCCTTGTGCCTGTAGTGCACCGAGCATCAGATCGAGGTTTTGCACCGCAGCACCCGAGGCACCTTTGCCCAGGTTATCGAACACCGCAGTGAGCAATACCTGGCCATGTTCGGGGTTGGCGTACAGCGCCAGGCGCAGGTCGTTGCTGTCGTTCAATGCTTCGGGGTCAAGGTTGGCCGCTGCGCCTTGTTGGTGCAGCGGCATCACCTGCACGTGGCGGGCCCCCTGGTAGTGCTGCTCCAGGCAGGCCTGCAACTGATCGGCGCTGACCTGGCCGGGTAGCAGGCGCAGTTGCAGCGGGATGCTCAACACGATGCCCTGGCGGTAGGCTCCATAGCCGGGCATGAACACCGGCCGTGCCGACAGCCCGGCGTGTTGCTGAATTTCGGGTACGTGCTTGTGCGCCAATTCCAGCCCATACATTTGCAGGATCGGTGCCTTGCTCGCGCCGGGGTGTTCGTGGCGCTCGACCGCCGCACGGCCACCGCCGGAGTAGCCGGAAATGGCATGGATGCCCAGCGGGTAGTCGGCGGGTAATAACCCGGCCTTGACCAGCGGGCGCAGCAGAGCAATGGCGCCAGTCGGGTAACAGCCTGGGTTGCTGACGCGTTTGCTTAGGGCGATGCGCTCGGCTTGTTGCTCGTCGAGTTCCGGCAGGCCATAGACCCAGCCCGGTGTGGTGCGATGCGCCGAGCTGGCGTCGATCACCCGCACCTGCGGGTTATGGATCGCCGCCACGGCCTCACGGGCGGCGTCGTCGGGCAGGCACAACAGGGCGATGTCAGCGCTGTTGATGGCCTCGCGGCGGCGTTGCGGGTTTTTGCGTTCGGCCTCGGGGAGGGTGAGCAGGCGCAGGTCGCTGCGGCCTTGCAGGCGTGCATGGATCTGCAGGCCGGTGGTGCCTTGGTCGCCGTCGATGAAAACAACAGGGGTGTGCATGGTCAGGGTCCGGTAGGGTTGGGATGACCTATGCTCGCCTGTGGCTGAGTTAATGGAAATTTGAATATCATGATGCTGATGTTCATGTTTCATGAATGAAAAGGCCAGCACAGACCATGCGTGAAATCAGCCTCGACCGCCTGCGCACCCTGGTGGTCATCAGCGACCTGGGTTCCTTCGCCGAGGCGGCTCGCCAGCTCAACCTGGCACCGCCCACCATCAGCCTGCATGTGGCTGAACTGGAGTCACGTATCGGTGCCCCGTTACTTAGCCGTGCCCGCGGCCAGGTGCGCCCTACGGCCATTGGCGAAACACTGCTGGCCCGCGCCCGGCGCTTGCTGGCCGACGCTGACCTGGCGCTGGACGAAGTACGCCGACAGGTCGAGGGGCTGACCGGCCGGGTACGCCTGGGCGCGTCCACTGGTGCCATCGCTCACTTGTTGCCACAGGCGCTGGAGCACCTGCGCGTGGAGCACCCGGGGATCGACGTGCAGGTCCAGGTGCTGACGTCCCAGGCATCGCTGGCGCGTTTGCGTGAAGGCGCGCTGGATATCGGCCTTGTGGCCTTGCCGCAAGTCGCCGGCAAAGGGCTGACAGTGACGCCCTGGCGGCGCGATCCGATCCTGGCCTACGTGCCGGTCGACTGGCAGCCACCGGCCAGGGTTACCCCGGCCTGGCTGGCGCAAAGGGCGTTGATCCTCAATGACAGCAGCACCCAGCTCTCGCGAGTGACAGGGGAGTGGTTTGCGGCAGCGGGGTTGTACCCCGAGCCTCGGATCGAGCTGAATTACAACGATGCGATCAAGAGCCTGGTCGGCGCCGGGTACGGGGCGACGTTACTGCCGCAGGAGGGCGAGGCGGCCGAGCTGGACCGGCGCATTGCACGCCGGCCACTGCGGCCTGGGTTGTGGAGGCAGTTGGGTATCGCTTGCCGGGAAGGCCAGGTTGAGCGGGCCACGGAGTATGTGTTGCAGGCATTGGAGCGGTTGCGGCAGTAGCGATTACCGGCTTTACCCTCGCTCTCGTGCCCGCACCACGGTCACCGTCTCGCCGCCCACCCCCCAGTTATCGGTCGGCACCTCTTCGATCACCACAAAGGTACTGGCCGGCGGTTTGCCCAGCACTTCCTGCAACAAGCGGGTCGTCCCCTCGATGAGCTGGCGCTTGTGCTCGCCAGTAACCCCTTCGTCAGTCACGCGAATATGGACATAAGGCATGGTGGTTCGCTCCCGATTCAGTGCCAGGTACCCGCGGTGCTCCCGCCATCTACGGGCAGGATGACGCCGCTGACAAAACGTGAATCGACCAGGTACAGCACGGCGTCCACCACATCCTGGGGCGAGCCGGTGCGGCCACTGGGCGACAACGCGCCCATCCCCTGCACATTGTCGCCATGCAGGGGGGTTGCGATGATCCCTGGCGCCACGGCATTCACCTGCACGCCGCTGGCTGCCAGCTCCAGCGCCAGGCCCTTGACCGCCTGGTTCAGGCCGCCCTTGACCAGTACCGGCAGCAGGGCTGGCACGCGGGTGTCCGGTTGCAGGGCAATGGACGCGGTGATGGCGATGATTTGCCCGTGCCCTTGCCTGGCCATGACCCGCGCCGCTTCCTGGGCCGGGTAGAAAAAGCCTTTGAGGTTGGTGCCGACCAGGGCGTCAACATCGGCTTCGCTGTATTCGGCAAAGGCTTTGGCAATGAAGATGCCGGCGTTGTTGATCAGGATGTCCACGCCGCCAAACATTTGCAGGGCGGTGGCGAACAGCTGCTGCGCCGTAGTGGGCTCGGCGATGTCGCCCGCCACGCCGATAAAACGCGAAGGGTTGCCTAGACGCGCTGCGGCCTGGTCCAGGCGTGCCTGGCTACGGGCGTTGCCGACCACGTTGTCGCCGCGTTCGAGGAAGGCCTCGGCCAGGGCGAACCCCAGGCCGCTAGAGGCCCCGGTGATGATGACGGTGCGTGGCGTGTTCATGTGCATGCTCTCCAGTGAAGTGAGCCATCGGCTCGGTGTGACGCCACTGTAGGCTGCCACCAGCACTTGAAAAATGAGGCGCAGGGCATTTCAATCGATACATCATGTAATCAATCGAGCCGCCATGACCCGCCATTTCGACGACGTTCAACTCGGCAGCCTGGAACTGTTCTGCCTGGCCGCAGACAGCGGCAGTTTCACGGCTGCCGCCACGGACGCTGGTGTTACCCCGGCGGCAGTCAGCCGCAGCGTGGCGCGCCTGGAGGAGCGCCTTGGGGTGCGCCTGTTTGTCCGCACCACGCGGCAGATGCGCTTGTCCGCCGCAGGCGAGGTCTATTACCAGCAATGCCGGCAGGCACTGGGGCAACTGGTCGAGGCCGAGCGCCAGGTGACGGGTGGGCAGGTTGAACCCAGCGGCCGCTTGCGCATCAGTGCGCCCACGCCCTATGCCCACCACCGGCTGTTGCCGCTGCTGCCGCGCTTTCGTCAGCGCTACCCGAAGGTGCAGGTGGATGTGCATGTCAGCAACCGCAATGTCGACTTTGCCGAAGAGCCCTTCGACCTGGCCATCCGTGGTCGCGAGCCGGCCGATTCACGCCTGGTGGCGCGCCGCCTTGAAGATGCCGAGCTGGTGGTGGTGGCCACGCCAGGCTACCTGGCCCGTGCTGGCACGCCGCAGGTGCCGCAAGACTTGCAGCAGCACGAGTGCATCCAGTTCGAAATGCCCAGCAGTGGTCGCCGCCCACCGTGGAGTTTTCGCCAGGATGGCCGCCACATCGAGATCGAAACCCAAGGCGCATTCACCTGCCTGGGCGACTTCCTTGCCACGGCAACGCTGGTGCGCCATGGCGGCGGCTTGATGCAGGCTTACCGCTTTACCGTGCAGGACGCATTGGCCAGCGGCGAGTTGGTGGAGGTGCTTGCCGAGTTTGGCGGGACGACACGGCCGTTCATGTTGATCTACCCGCATGGCCCGCACATGCCGTTGCGGGTGAGGGTGTTCATCGATTTTCTGTTTGCCGAAGGGGCACGGCCCCAGGGCTGAGCCGAGGCGCCGGGGCGTATGGCCGACTATGCTGTTTGCTGCGTCGAGCCAATGTCATCTCGATGACCCTTCCGGTTTCCCAGGAGAACACTCCATGAAATCCATCGTACTGCTGGTGATTGCTTCAGTGTTGAGTTTTGCCGCCCATGCCGACCCGGCAAGCAACTGTGCAGCCAAGATCAAGGAACTTGAGGACTTCCACAAGGCCAGTGGCCAGGCGATGCATGGCGGCGCGGCCCATGACTTCAAAGTCCACATGCAAAATGCCAAGGATGCTCAGGGCAAGGGTGACTATACCCAGTGCCAGGCCTCGGCGGACCAGGCCAAGACCATCTATAACAAGGCACGTAGCAAGTAAGCCTTCTCCGGCCTCTTCGCGGGTGAACCCGCTCCCACAGGTGCATCACCGGCTTCAAACCTATTGGCGATCCTGTGGGAGCGGGTTTACCCGCGAAGAGGCCAGTGCAGCATGGCCGCAGTGTCAGAACCAGCGGTCGTTCTTCTTCCGCCCCCGGGTCAGCGCCGGCAAAATCAGCCCCACCAGCAACCCCGCCCCGGCAATGCTGCCGCCATACACCATGTAGCGCATCATCACCTGTTTGTTCTCGTCACCCAGGCGTGCCTGGGTATCGCGCAGGTCCGACTGGCTCTGGTCAAGCTGCTCGCTCAGTGCCTTGTTGCGCGCCTCCAGTTCGTCGTTCAGCTTCTTGCGTGAATCCAGGGTTTCCTGCATGCCCTGCACGCGGCTCTTCCAGCTGTCGTCGATGGTCTTCAGCTGCCCGGTCAGCTCCGCGACCTGGGCATCGAGCTGTGGCAGGCGCTCGTTCTGCCCCGGCACGGCCTGCAGGTCGTTGCTGAGGATCCACACCACATCGCCGTTCTGCCCGCGCACCTGGCTGTAATTGCCCTGGCTGCCGATCAGGGTCAGCTTCTGCCCGGACTTGAGGGTGCCGACAATGCGGTGGCCATCGGTCGGGCCGCTGCGCACATAGGTGCTCAGGCTGTCGCTGACCCAGCGTGCGTCGCTGGCGGGCTCTTCGGCGTGCGCCGGTAGGGCGAGGGCCACCAGAGCGGCAATCAGGCCGCCGCGCAGGGCAGGGAGGGCGGAGGCAGTTGGGCGGGAATCGGGCATGTTGGGTCTTCGCTGAAACAGGACAAAAGTAGGCCCGGTGACTGGGCCGATGAACCGGTCGGTGAGTTGACCGTCAGCGAAAGACCGCTTTTTTGTAAGCAGGTTCACTACCTGATGTCGGAAATGTCTGCAGGATGTTGCAGAACCCTACCCAGAGCGCTTCCTCGACGATGACGCAATTGTAATGCGCCGATCACCTTGGCGTTATCTGCCGGCCGTCAATCTCGGGCCGCCGACACAATTATAAAGATGACGTTCAAGGAGCATCGGATGACCTGCAGATCACCCCTGAAACTGGCTGCGTGCCTGGCGCTTTCTGGCGTCGGCAACCTGGCCATGGCGGCGGACGACGCCGCAGAAGGTTTTATCGAAGGCAGCACGCTGAACGTGCTCAACCGCAACTTCTACTTCAACCGCGACAACCGCGATTCTGCGGCACCCACGCATCACCCGGACAAGGCATCTGACAACGGCTATTCCGAAGCCTGGGCCCATGCCGTCATCGCCCGTTTCGAATCGGGCTTCACCCAAGGCACTGTCGGTTTTGGCCTGGATGCGTTCGCCATGCTCGGGCTCAAACTGGACACCGGTGGCGGTCGCAACGGCGGGCGCAGTTCGTTCGATGTATTGCCGGTAGACCATGACGGCCAGGCCCGTGACGAATACACCAAGGTTGGCGGCGCGGCCAAGCTTCGGCTGTTCGACACGGTGCTGAAGGTGGGCGACGTGTTCCCGGCCAACCCGGTCGTGGCCGCCGGCGATTCACGGCTGCTGCCGGAAAGCTTCCGTGGCGTAACCCTGGAGAACACCATCATCAAGGACCTCACCCTGCAGGCCGGGCGCCTGCATGCCATGAGCCAGCCGGTGTCCAGCGACCTGCGGGAAAACTTCGCGACGTTCTACGGCGGCCCGGTCGATTCGCCGTGGATCGCCTATGGCGGTGGTGACTACACGCTCAACGAACACGTCAGCGTCAGCCTGTTCAGCAGCCGGCTCAAGGATGTGTGGAACCAGTACTACGCCGGCACCAGCCTCAGCTACCCGCTGAGCGATGAACTGGCCCTGATCGGCGGCTTCAACTATTACAAGGCGGTTGATGAAGGGCAGCAGCGCCTGGGCGCATTCGACAACGACATCTGGAGCGCCAGGCTGGGTGTGCGCTTTGGTGCCCACACCCTGGCCCTGACTCACCAGCGCAACAACGGTGACGACGACTTCGACTACCTGCGCCAGTCCGACTCGATCTTCCTGGACAACTCCATCCAGTACAGCGACTTCAACTCGCCCAAGGAGCGTTCGTGGATGTTGCGTTACGACCTGAACATGGCTGTTTACGGTATTCCCGGGCTGTCGTTCATGACGCGCTACGGTAAAGGCACCGATGCGGACTACTCCAATGCCAACGCCGTCTATATGCGCCGCGATGCCGACGGCAACCCGCTGACCGACCAGAAGCGCTGGGAGCGTGACATCGAGGTCAAGTACGTGGTGCAGACCGGCGCGGCCAAGGACCTGTCACTGCGCGTACGCCAGGCCACCACCCGCGCCACGGAGTTCGAGTCGGATCTGGACGAAGTACGGCTGATCGTCGAGTACCCATTGTCGATCCTGTGAATTCACCTGGGTAGCTTTAGCGCTCCTTTGGTTTGGGTGGATGTTTTGGCGCTCCGTATGGGGCGCTTTTTTTTGGTTGTTGCCTTGGGTGTTGCAGCGCCTGTGAGATCGAGCGCCGCCCGCGCGGCGCATCGCGAGCGAAGCTCGCTCCTACGTTTGTTTCGGGCCAGTTTTTCCTGTGAAATCTGCACGCGAACGCCTTGGCGCTTGACTCAATATCTCGTCGTACAAACAGAGCGGTCGCGCGCGCCTGCCACAGGTGTTACTGGCCCGAAACAAACGTAGGAGCGAGCTTCGCTCGCGATGCGCCGCGCGGGCGGCGCTCGATTTCCGCCTTGATACAAAACCCAAGGCAGGCACCTGCGAAACCATACGCTCTGGTTATCGTTTTGCCCTGGAAAACATCGCTTATCGAGGCGTGCCGCCGTTCCTAAACTCAGGTGGCGGCACCGATTCATCCGCTGTTTTCCACACAACAATAACCGACGGAATACCGCCAGCCATGATGACCTCGCCATTCTCGATCCCCGCTCAAACCCGCCGCATCGACCCCTCACGCCAACGCGCCGCCGCGCTCAAGGCCGATGGCTCTGTGGATGACAATGACCGCACGGAAATCGGCCCTACACCGCTGGCTTTCGCCGAGTGGGCCGCGCTCGGCCTGCAGGCGCCGCACTTGCCGACCCTGCGCGAATACCGCCTGCAACGCATTCGTGACCAGCTGGTGGCCCGCGACCTGGGCGGCATTCTGCTGTTCGACCCGCTGAATATCCGCTACGCCACCGACACCACCAACATGCAGCTCTGGACCACCCACAACCCTGCGCGCGCCTGTTTCGTTGCCGCCAGCGGCCATGTGGTGCTGTGGGATTTTCATGGCTGCGACCATTTGTCCGCACACTTGCCGTTGGTCAGCGAGCTGCGCAGCGGTGCCTCCTTCTTCTACTTCGAAACCGGCGACCGCACCGACGAGCACGCCCGGCGCTTCTGCGCCCAGGTCGACGAACTGCTGCGCACCCACGCCGGCAACAACCGCCGCCTGGCCGTGGACCGGATCGAGGTGGCCGGTCTGCGTGCCCTCGATGCCCTTGGCGTGCAGGTACACAACGGCCAGGAAGTCACCGAGTTCGCCCGCCTGATCAAGGGCGCCGACGAAATCCTGGCCATGCGCTGTGCGGTGGCGTCCTGCGAGGCCTCGGTTGCCGAGATGCGTCAGGCGATGCGCGCGGGCGCTACCGAGAACGATGTCTGGGCAGCCCTGCACAGCGGCAACATTCGCCGTGGCGGTGAATGGATCGAAACCCGCATTCTCAGTTCCGGGCCACGCACCAATCCCTGGTTCCAGGAGTCTGGGCCACGGGTGCTCAGCGATGGCGACCTGTTGTCGTTCGACACTGACCTGATCGGTGTTTATGGCTTTTGCGTAGACATGTCGCGCAGCTGGATCTGTGGCGGCCTGGAACCCACGGCCGAGCAGAAGCGCCTGTACCGCATCGCCCACGAGCACATCCACTTCAATGCCGGGATGGTCAAGCCTGGCGTACGTTTTACCGACCTCACCCGCAACGGCCACCGCCTGCCCGAACGTTGTCGTGAGCAGCGTTACGGTGTGATGTTCCATGGCGTGGGACTGTGCGACGAGTACCCGAGCATTCGTTACCCGGAAGACCTTGAGTCTTATGGCTACGAAGGTGAACTGCAGCCGGGCATGGCGTTGTGTGTGGAGGCGTACGTGGGGGAGGTGGGTGGGCGTGACGGCATCAAGCTGGAGAATCAGTTGCTGGTGACCGAGGACGGGTATGAGCTGTTGACCCATTACCCGTTCGAGGAAAGCTTTCTGCGCGATTGAACGAGTTCATGTACTTTGGGGCCGCAAAGCGGCCCCGAAATTCAACCCTGCCACCCACCTCCCAGTACCTTGTACAGCGTCACCCGGTTCTGCTGCTCGGCCAGCTCCAGGCTGATCAGCGTTTGCTGCGCCGAGTACAGCGACCGCTGCGCATCCAGCACCTCCAGGAAGCTCTCCGACCCTTGCTTGTAAAGCGCTAGCGACAGGTCATAGCTTTTCTCGGTGGCGCTGGTCAGGCCGCGTTGGGCATCCAGCCGCTCATTGATGTGCCCCCGCACGGCCAACGCATCGGCCACTTCACTGAAAGCGGTCTGCAAGGTCTTTTCATACGTGGCCACCTCGATCTCCCGATTGACCTTGGCCGCATCCAGTGACGCCCGGTTGCTGCCGGCATTGAAGATCGGCAGGTTGATCGACGGCGCAAAGCTCCAGGCGCGGCTGCCGCCACCAAACAAACCGGACAGCTCGCTGCTGGCGCTGCCACCGCTGGCGGTGAGGGTGACACTGGGGAAGAATGCCGCCCGCGCCGCGCCGATGTCGGCATTGGCGGCCTTGAGCGTGTGCTCGGCGGCCAGCACATCCGGGCGCCGCTGCAACAGGCTCGAAGGCAAGCCTGCTGGTACGCCGACCAACAGCGCTGCATCCAGGCGGGCATCGCCCGGCAACAGCGTGTCGTCCAGACGGTGCCCCACCAGCAGCTCCAGGGCATTGCGGTCCTGTTCCACCTGGCTTTGGTAGTTGGCGACGTCGGCCCGTGCAGACTCTACGGTACTCAGCGCCTGCGACAGGCTCAGGCCAGACTCGCCACCCAGCGCGTGGCTCTGTTGCACCAGGTCGTGGGTTTTCTGTTGGCTGGCGTAGGTTTGCCGGGCCAATGCCAGTAGCTGCTGGTCGGCCGCCAGGGTCATCCAGGCACTGGCCACCTCAGCCACCAGGCTAATCTGCGTGCTGCGCCGGGTCTGCTCCAGCGCCAGGTAGTCTTCCAGCGCAGCGTCCTTGAGGTTGCCGAGGCGGCCGAACAGGTCCAGCTCGTAACTGCTCACCCCCAGGCCGACGCTGTATTGGCTGCTGACCGCGTTATTGACTTCGCTTACACCGCGCTGGCGAGTGCCGTCGGCAGTGGCGGAAACGGACGGGAACAGCGCCGCACGCTGGATACGGTACTGCGCTCGTTGGTACTCGACGTTCAATGCCGCCACCCGCAAGTCGCGGTTGTTGGCCAAGGCCAGCGCCACGGTGTCGCGCAGGCGGGTGTCAACAAACAGGGCCTGCCAGGCAATATCGGCACTGTTGCTACTGCTGGCGGTAGTGCCCGGCCATTGTTCAGCTACGGGGGCCGCCGGGCGCTGGTAGTCCGGGGCCAGGTTCACACAGCCAGCCAAGGCCATGACCAGCACCAGGGGAAGAGGGGACAGGCGCATCAGGCTTCTCCTGCAGCAACGTCGGTGCGTGGGGCGTTGCGGCGCGCAGCCAGGCGCTGCACCAGCACATAGAACAAGGGGATGAAAAACAGGCCGAGCACGGTGGCGGCAAGCATGCCGCCCAGCACGCCGGTCCCGATGGCCTGGCGCCCGCCGGCACCGGCACCGCTGCTCAGGGCCAGCGGCAGTACGCCGAGGATGAAGGCCAGCGAGGTCATCAACACCGGGCGCAGGCGAATGCGCACGGCTTCCAGGGTGGCGGCCAGCAAGTCCTGGCCACGTTCGTAGCCTTCCTTGGCAAACTCGACGATCAGGATCGCGTTCTTCGCCGCGAGGCCTACGGTGGTCAGCAGCCCGACCTGGAAGTACACATCGTTGCCCAGACCACGCAGCCCGGTCAGCACCAGCGCGCCGAGGATGCCCACCGGCACCACCAGCATCACCGCGAACGGCACCGACCAGCTTTCATAAAGCGCCGCCAGGCACAGGAACACGAACAGGATGGAAATGGCATACAGCAACGGCGCCTGGTTACCGGCCAGGCGCTCCTGGTAGGACTGGCCCGCCCAGGCATAGCCAATGCCTTCCGGCAGTTGCGCCATGATCTGCTCGACCGCCGCCATGGCGTCGCCCGAGCTGACGCCACTGGCCGGCTCGCCAACCAGTTCGTACGAACCAAACCCGTTGAAGCGCTCCAGCAGCGGCGAAGCGGTGCTCCACGAAGTGCTGGTGAACGCCGACAGCGGCACCATGGCATCGCTGTCGTTGCGCACGTACCAGGCGCCGATGTCTTCGGCCAGCATGCGTTTGTCGGCTTCGCCTTGCAGGTACACCTTCTTCACCCGCCCGGCATCGACAAAGTCGTTGACGTAGCTGCCGCCCATCACCGTGCTGAGGGTGGCGTTGATGTCACTGGCAGCAACGCCCATGGCTCCGGCCTTGCGGTCGTCGATGGCAACGTTCAGCTGGGGCGTGTCCTCCAGGCCCTGGGCCCGTACATTGGCCAGGCGTGGGTCCTTGGCGGCAAGGCTGATGAACTGGTCACGCGCCTTGAGCAGTTCGGCGTGGCCCAGGCCTGCCAGGTCCTGCAATTGCACATCGAAGCCCGAACTTTGCCCCAGGCCCTGGATGGCTGGCGGCGCCATGACGAACACGTTGGCGTCGAGAATCTTCGACAATGCCATGGTCGCCCGGCGCGCCACGGCAGCGGCGCTGTGTTCGTCGCCCTGGCGTTCGCTCCAGTCCTTGAGCTTGATGAAGCCGCGCCCCGAGTTCTGTGCGTTGCCGCCATTGCCCAGGCCACGCACGATCAGGATCGAGGCCACTTCCGGTTGTTGCAGCATGTAGTCCTGCACCTGGCTGCTCACCGCCTGCAAGCGTTCGTCGGTGCCGCCCACCGGCAGGGTCATCTGCATCATCAGCATGCCCTGGTCTTCTTCGGGCAGGAACGCCGACGGCAGTTTCTGGAACATCAGCGCTACACCGCCCAGCACCAGGGCGTACACCAGCAGGGCGCGCAGCGGGCGTGCCAGCACCTTGCCAACCGCCTGCTGGTAACGCCGGGAGGTGCGCTCGAAGTGGCGGTTGAACCAGCCAAAGAAGCCTCGGCGCGGTTCGCCATGGGCTGACACAGGCTTGAGTAACGTGGCGCACAGGGCCGGGGTGAGGGTCATGGCCACCAGCACCGACAGCGTCATCGCCGCCACCAGGGTGACCGAGAACTGCTTGTAGATCACCCCGGTGGAGCCGCCAAAGAACGCCATGGGCACGAACACCGCCGACAGCACCACGGCAATGCCGACCAGTGCGCCACTGATTTCGCCCATCGACTGGCGCGTTGCCTCGCGCGGCGGCAGGCCTTTTTCGGCCATGATGCGTTCGACGTTTTCCACCACCACAATGGCATCGTCCACCAGCAGGCCGATGGCCAGCACCATGCCGAACATGGTCAGGGTGTTGATCGAGTAACCGAGCAGGGCCAACACGCCAAAGGTGCCCAGCAGTACAACCGGCACGGCGATGGCCGGGATCAGCGTGGCGCGCAGGTTCTGCATGAACAGGTACATGATCAGCACCACCAGGGCGATGGCCTCGAACAGCGTCTTGACCACTTCCTCGATGGAGATTTTCACGAACGGCGCGGTGTTATAGGCCACTTCGCTGCGCAACTGCAGCTTGCTGGGGAAGAACTGTTCCAGCTCGGCAAGCTTGGCCTGCACCGCTTCGGACACGTCCAGCGCGTTGGCGCCCGTGGCCAGGCTCACCGCCAGGCCGCCAGAGGGCCGGCCATTGTGCTCGGCGACCACGTCATAGCTTTCGCTACCCAGCTCGACGCGGGCCACGTCCGCCAGCGTCACCACCGCGCCAGCGCTGTTGTGCTTGAGCACCAGCTCGCGGAACTGCGCGGCGGTCTGCAGCTTGCTGCGGGCGTTGATGGTGGCGTTCAGCTGTTGGCCGGCGCGGGCGGGCAGGGCGCCCAACTGGCCGGCTGAGGTGTCGACGTTCTGCGCTTCCAGGGCGCTGCTCACGTCCGAGGGCATCAGCGCGTACTGCTTGAGTTTGTCCGGGTCGAGCCAGATGCGCATGGCGTAGCTTGAGCCCAGGGTAGTCACCTGACCGACGCCGCTGACCCGGCTGATCTGGTCGTACAGGGTGCTGGAGATGAAGTCGCTGATATCGGTGGCGCTGACGTCGGGGTTGTCCGACACCAGCGACAGGATGATCAGGAAGTCGCTGGCCGAGTTGTGAATCTCGATGCCTTGCTGCTGCACGGCTTCGGGCAGCCGCGCCTTGGCCTGCTCCAGCTTGGTTTGCACCAGCATCTGCGCGGTATTGATGTCGGTGCCGGCCTCGAAGGTGAGGGTGATCGAGGCACTGCCCGCCGAACTGCTGCTGGACGACATGTAAGTGAGGCCGTCCAGGCCGGTCATCTGCTGCTCGATCACCTGGGTGACCGAGTCCTCCATGGTCTTGGCCGAGGCGCCGGTGTAGGTGGCGCTAAGGCTGATCTGCGGCGGGGCGATATTGGGGTATTGCGCCAGCGGCAGCTGGAAGATAGCCAGGCCGCCACCGAGCATCACCAGGATGGCGATCACCCAGGCGAAGATTGGCCGGTCGATAAAGAAGCGTGCCATGTCATTCGCCTCGCGCGCTGTCGTTGCGGGCGGTCAGGGCGTTGTCCCGCACCTGGACTTGCTGGCCAACGCGCACCTTTTGCAGGCCCTGGACGATCAACTGGTCGCCAGCGGCCAGGCCTTGGCTGACCCACCAGCGGTTGCCCACTGCGCGAGCCAGGGTCAGTTCGCGTTGCTGTACCTTGCCGTCGACCACTACCAGGGCGGTAGCATCGCCGCGCTCGTCGCGGCTCACGCCCTGTTGCGGTACCAGGATGGCATCCGCTTGTACGCCTTCCTGCACGGTGGCCTTGAGGTACATGCCCGGCATCAGCAGGCCATCGGGGTTGGGTACCACGGCGCGGAAGGTCACGCTGCCGGTGCTTTCATCCACGCTCACGCCGTTGAAAGTAAGGGTGCCGGCATGGGGGTAGGTGCTGCCGTCTTCCAGTTCCAGGCTGATACGGGTGGCGTCCTGCTGCGTGCTGGGCGCCAGCTTGCCTTCGGCCAGTTCGCGTTTCAGGCGCAGCAGGGTGCTGCTGGGCTGGGTGAAGTCGACGTAGATCGGGTCCAGTTGCTGCACGGTGGTCAGTGCGGTGGTCTGCTCGGCGGTGACCAGTGCGCCGGGGGTCACCGACGAGGTGGCCGTGCGCCCATCGATCGGCGCATTGATGCGGGTGTAGTCCAGGTTGATACGCGCGGAGCGCTGCGCAGCCTGGGCCGATTGCAGGCTGGCGCGGGCTTCGAGCAGGGAGGCCTGGGCGCTTTCGTTGTCTTCGGCGCTGATGGCGTCGATCTTCACCAGTTGGGCATCGCGCTTGGCCTTCAGCTCGGCGGCCTTGAGGGTGGCGCGTGCTGAACTGACCGTGGCCTCGGCCTGGGCCAGCGTGGCCTGGTAAGGCTGCGGGTCGATCTGGTACAGCGCCTGGCCGGCCTTGACCGTATCGCCCTCGTTGAACAGGCGCTTCTGGATGATGCCGCCGACCTGTGGGCGAATCTCTGCAATCAGGTGAGCACTGGCGCGACCGGGCAGGGTGGTGGTCAAGGTTTGGGCGGCAGTGGTCACCTCGTAGACAGCAACTTCCTGTACGGGGGGCGCTGCGGCGCCCGTTTCGGCTTCACGGCAGCCTCCAATGACCAGCAGGCCGGCGCCCAGCAACAAGGCACGCGCCAGGGGCGAACGGGCGAACATCAGGGAGTGGAATAAAGTAGGCATCGCAGGCTCCGAGCCAAGGGATTTCGATGGCGCCAGCGTGCGCGGCAATTGTGCAGGCAATGTGCAGAAAGCATGGAGATTGCCCGCCGAGCCTTGCGGCACATGGGCCTGCACGCTTCAATACGGGCAATTCCAACGTGCCGGCGGTGCCATGAAAGTCAGCCTTTCGCGCAAGTTCTTCTTCGCCATGCTCACGGTGTGTGCATTTGCCGTGCTGGGCATGGTGTTTGCCGCCTACCTGAGCTTGAAGTACGGCTTTCTCGGTTACCTCAACCAGCAGGCCGAGGAGCGCATGGACCGCATCGTGCCGAGGGTCGAGCAGGCCTATGCGCGCAATGGCAGCTGGGATTTCATCCGTCGTGACAAGGACCAGTGGTTCGAGTTGCTGCGCCCGGAAGACGTGCTGCCCAACGCACGTTTCGACGCCAGCCTGCTGACGGTTTCCGACCTGACTGGCGCGTTCGTGCGTTTTGCCCTGCTTGATGCGCAACGTCAGCCGATCATCGGCTACCAGGCCGCCCCGGCCGACATGCTGCTGCGCCCCATCCATCACCAGGGCCAGGTGGTTGGATGGATGGCTCTGGCACCGCTGCAGTCGGTGACCAGCATTGGCGACCAGCGTTTCCAGCTCAACCAGCTGCGCTCCAGCCTGCTGATCGGCCTGGCCTGCCTGCTGGCCACGGCGGTCATCGCCTGGTGGCTGAGCCGCGCCCTGTTGCGGCCCATCCGCGAAGTGGCCAGCGCCACCCATCGCCTGGCAGCAGGCGACTACGCCATCCAGCTGCCGGTGCGTTCGGCGGACGAAGCCGGGCAACTGGCCGGTGACTTCAACCGCATGGCTGCCACGTTGGCCAGCAACGAACGCCTGCGACGCGACTTCATGGCAGACATCTCCCACGAATTACGCACGCCGTTAGCCGTGATGCGCGCCGAGCTGGAGGCCATGGAAGACGGCATTCGCCCCCTGGACGGCAATGCATTGCGTTCACTGCAAGGCGAGGTGGGGGCATTGAGCAAACTGGTTGACGACCTGTTCGACCTGTCGTTGGCCGAGGTCGGCGGCCCTACCTACCGTCGCGAACGTATCGACCTATGCGTGCTGCTGTCGGTGGTTGCCGAAGCCTTCCAGGCCAGTTTCGCCGAACGTGGCCTGGCGCTGCGCCTGGCCTTACCCGGGCAGCCGTTGTGGGTGTTGGGCGACGAGTCGCGACTGGGCCAGTTGTTGCACAATTTGCTGGAGAACAGCCGCCGCTATACCGATGCAGGTGGCCATACTGTGTTGCGTGCGTTTCAGGAGGGTGGCGAGGTGCTGGTGCAATGCGAAGACACCGCCCCCGGCGTCGACAGCGCGTCGCTGGCGCGCCTTTTCGAACGTTTCTACCGCGCCGAGCGCTCGCGCAACCGGGCCAGTGGCGGCACCGGGCTGGGCCTGGCGATCTGTCGCGGTATTGCTGAAGTACACGGTGGTCGGCTGACAGCCAAGGCCTCTGCCATGGGCGGGCTGCTGCTGGTGCTGGCCCTGCCGGTTGCTGGAGAGCAAACATGAGCCGGATCCTGCTGGTGGAAGACGAACCCAAGCTCGCCGCCCTGGTGGGCGATTACCTGCGGGCGGGTGGTTATGGCGTCGATCATCTGGCCGACGGCCTGGCGGTGATCCCGGCCATTCGCCAGGGCCAGTACGACCTGGTGCTGCTGGACCTGATGCTGCCGGGCCGTGACGGCCTGGACATCTGCCGGGAGCTGCGCGGCTTCAGCCACTTGCCGCTGATCATGATGACCGCTCGGGTGGACGAGATCGACCGCCTGCTGGGCCTGGAGCTGGGTGCCGACGATTACATCTGCAAGCCCTTTTCGCCCCGCGAGCTGGTGGCACGGGTGAAGGCGGTGCTGCGCCGCAGTGGCGAGCAGCCAGGCAACCTGGGCCTGGAACTGGATGCCCGTGCATTCCAGGCGCGCTACCGGGGCGTGGCGCTGGAGCTCACACCCGTGGAGTTCCGCATGCTGGCAGCGTTGGCGGTACGCCCGGGGCAGGTGCTGTCGCGGGACCAGTTGATGAACCACATCTACCAGGACCACCGGGTGGTGGCCGACCGCACGGTGGACAGCCATGTGAAGAACCTGCGACGCAAGCTGACTGCGGTGATGCCGGGGCATGACCCGATCCGCTCGGTGTATGGGGTGGGCTACAGCCTGGAATTTGAATGAAGGTGAACGGGGCCGCGCAGCAGCCCCGGTTTCCAGGCCGTCCCGGTCAGCTACCGGTCACTTCGGCTTCTGTTGAGACCTTCACTGAAGCCTTCTTCTCCTGCACCACGATGTAGAACTCCTCGCCATGCTTCACCGCGCCATACAGCACGGCCTTCTCGATCAGCTCGTTACCGCGCAGGTGGCGCAGCATCATCGGGTCTTTGCGCAGGTCGCGGTACAGGGCCAGGCACAGCAGCACCATCACCACCACAAAGGGCAAGGCCACGACGATGGTCAGGTTCTGCAACCCCGTCAGCGCCTCGCCCGGGTCCCGCGGGTCGCCAATCGCCAGCATGATCGCCGCCACGGTACCGGTCAGCGCGCCCCAGAAAATCACCGTGCGCCGCGAGGGTGCGGTGGTGCCATGCTCCGAGAGTGTGCCCATCACCAGCGAGGCGGCGTCGGCACCCGAAACGAAGAAGATGCCCACCAGGATCATCACCAGCACCGAGGTCGCTGAGGCCAGTGGATAGCTGCCCAGCAACTGGTACAGCGCGTGGTTGCTGTTGACTGCGCCATTGGCCAGCTGGAACGCGCCTTCGCGTACGGCATCAATGGCCGCACCGCCAAAAATGGTGAACCACACCAGGCTGACCAGGCTGGGCACCAGCAGTACACCGGTAACGAACTGGCGAATAGTGCGGCCGCGGCTGATGCGGGCGATGAACATGCCCACGAACGGAGTCCAGGAAATCCACCAGGCCCAGTAGAACACGGTCCAGCCGGCCAGCCAGTTGTTCATCTGCTCACCGCCGCTGGCGTTGGTACGGGCCATCATCTCCGGCAGCATCTTGATGTAGATGCCAAGCGAGGTCGGCAGCAGGTTGAGCATCAGCAAGGTCGGGCCGACCATGAACACGAACACTGCCAGCACCAGTGCCAGCACCATGTTGGTGTTGGACAACCACTGGATGCCCTTGCCGATGCCCGACACCGCCGAGGTGACGAAGGCAATGGTCAGCAGGGTGATGATCGAGATGTAGAACAGCTTGCCGGGGCTCTCGATCCAGCCGTTGTACTCCAGGCCGCCGGCAATCTGCAGGGCCCCAAGGCCCAATGAGGCCGCCGAGCCGAACAGCGTGGCGAAAATTGCCATCATGTCGATCATGCGCCCGAGCGGGCCGTTGGCATGCTTGCCGATCAACGGGCGGAAGGCAGCGGAAATCAGCTGTGAACGGCCACGGCGGAAGGTGCCATAGGCAATCACCAGGCCGACGATGGCGTACATGGCCCAAGGGTGCAGGGTCCAGTGGAACAAGGTGGTGGCCATGGCCACCTGCATCGCTTCACTTGTCTGCCCGGTGGCCGAGCCCGGCGGCGGCGACACATAGTGCGACAGCGGCTCGGCAACGCCGAAGAACATCAGGCCGATGCCCATGCCGGCGCTGAACATCATGGCCACCCAGGACACCGTACGGAATTCTGGCTGTTCGCCATCACGCCCCAGTGGCACCCGGCCATAACGGCTGGCGGCCAGCCACAGCACGAACACCACGAACAAGGTGGATGTGAGCACGAAGAACCAGCCAAAGTTGAGAATGACCCAGGACTGCGCGCTGGAAGCGCTGCTGGCGAGGCTGGCCTGGTTGAGGAAACCCCAGAGTACGAACGCGATTGCCAGGAGACTGGTGAAACCAAACACGACGCCGTCGAGTTTGCCCTCGAAATGCCGGTCCTGTCGGGCTTCTGCGGTTTTCGAGGGGTCCGTCACGCCAAGGTCGAGCGTTTCGGTGATGTGTTCCTTTGCCATGAATGATGAGGCCCCTTTGTGGCTTACCTGCGGGCGCAGGCTTGTTGTTGTGTGGGCTACCGAGTTCGATGACGGCCTCGGCGGGGTGGAATGCTGGCGCGATTATCCTGCGCGGGAAAAGGCGCCCCCTGTCTCGATAACGCCCTGGGGCGTCCATTGCGCGACTTGGCAAATACTTTTAGTTCTGGGGGCAATAGCCCTTTCTGCCTCGCGTTCTGGTACCCTGATGGGCATTACCCGGGCCCGCTCATCCGAGCACCGTAGAAGCGCTGCTGCTTGCGGGCCTGGCCGTACCAGGAAACGGAGATTCGTCAAAATGGCCACTGATCGTGTGAGCCTGATTCATTTCGATAAATTGAGCATGAGCCCTGCCGCTGCCGATCGGTTCCAGAAAGCCCTCGACGCGCTGGCAGCGCTCAAGCTGCAGGACCGTTACGTGTACCTCATCGCTCCTTATCTGGGTGATATCGCTGACGCGTCTGACGCCGAGCAACTGGACACCGCCCTGGGCCAGTGCATCCGGGTGGTGGATGAGCTGCTGGCTGCCAGGTCGGTGAGCAAGGTCAAGGCCGAGGAAGTGCGCCAGGTGTTCCACAGCGCTGCCGAGCGTGCGCGGGCAGAACTGCCTGGCTGAGTGGTGGCATGGCCAAAGACATCGACAACCCCTGCGTTTCGTTATGCCAGCTCAACAGCGAGCTGTGCGTGAGCTGTGGCCGCACCCGTGACGAAATCCGCAAGTGGCGGGGCATGAAACGGCCGGAAAAGATGGCCACCGTGCAACGCGCGGCAACGCGGATGAAGGCTATCGTCAAGAAGGCAGCCAAGCGGCAGAATACCGACTGAACCCTCGCGCCCTGTACAGGGCCTTTCCTGATTTGCCTGAAGAGCCTGAAAATGGATGTTCACTCGCTGTTAGCGTTTACCCTGGTTGCCGCCATCGCGATCGGCAGCCCCGGCCCCGCCACCCTCATGGCCATCAACAACAGCCTGGCCCATGGCCAGCGCAGCACGATCTGGTCGTCGTTGGGCAATGGCTCGGGCCTGTTCTGCCTGTCGGCAGCCGCCATGCTGGGCCTGGGCGCGCTGCTGGCCAGTTCTGAAGTGCTGTTCAATGCCGTGAAGATCCTGGGGGCGGGCTACCTGTTCTACCTGGGGGTGCGGCAGTTGCTGAAAAAAGGCCCGATGCTGGCGCAGGCTACGGCAGAGGGTGCGGCCAAGGTTCGCCCCTCGCCGCTGAAGCTCTACAAGTCGGCGTTCCTTACCGCAGTGACCAACCCCAAGGCAACCATGTTCTTCACGGCGCTGTTCCCCCAGTTCATCGACCAAGGGGCCGCATTGTTGCCGCAATTCCTGGCGTTGACCGGTATTTTCGTGGCGTTGTCCCTGGTTTCGCTGAGCATGTATGCCGCGTTGGCTGCACGGGCGAAAGGCGTGCTGACCCGGCCGTCGCTGTCGCGCTGGGTGAGCCGGGTGGTGGGCACCACCTTCATCGGGTTTGGTGCGGCGATCCTGGCGATGCGTCGTCAGGGCGCCTGAGTGCCTGAGAAGGTAATCGACGACTCGTTCCACCGTTAGCCGATGAAAGGCCCATCTACTTTTCGCGCAGGGTCCAGACTGTCTACAGCCCGCACAGATGAATGCTGCAGTTGATCACAGGATGTGGCAGCCTTTGGCCACCACGCCGGGTCACCGGATGTAACTTGTGCCGAGGGTTGTAGATGATCGAGCGTTGCTTTCGCCACGGCTTGCTCCTGTTGTCGTGCCTGCTGCTGCCATTGGCTGCGGTAGCGGAAGAGCCTTGCCGGCGGTTGACCGCCACCGGCAACCCGGAATACCCCCCGTACCTGTGGCGCGACCCGCAAAACCCCCAGCAACTGATCGGTGCCAACGCTGACCTGCTCAAGTACCTGGGCAAGCAGTTGGGGCTGGAGATCGAGGTGGTTTACGGCGGGCCGTGGTCGCGTGCCCAGGAAGAGGTGCGCACCGGCCGGATCGACTTGATGGCCGGGTACTTCATGACCCAGGCCCGGCAGCAACAGATGGACTTCATCACCCCGCCATTTCTGCACACGCCCAGCGTGGTCTGGGTACGCCAGGACAATGCCTTTGCCTACCACCAATGGGCAGACCTGAAAGGTCGCAAAGGCGGGACCTTGGTCAACAACAGCCACGGTCAGCAGTTCGACGACTTTGCCAGGGCCAACCTCATCCTCGAAGCAGTACCCAGCGCCAGGCAGGCATTCGAAAAACTCATGCACAAACGCAGCGACTATGTCGTGTACGAGCAGTACCCCGGCATGGCACTGGCGCGCACCTTGGGGATTGCCAGCACTGTGCAGGTGCTGGAGCCGCCAATCTCCAGCGAAGGGCTGTACCTGGCGCTTTCGCACGATTCGCCCTGCAATCGGCCGCATTTGCGTGAAGCGCTGGCGCGGGAAATGGAAAAGATCGTGGCCGGGGCGTTGCCGCAGCAGTTGTTGCAGCAGAACCTGGAGCGGTGGCAGTAATCAGCGAGGAAGGTGCGCGGCCTCCCGTGCGTGCTTGGCCCGGGTCACGTTGACCGCGCCAGGCAGGGAGACGTCGTTCTTCGCTGCGAGGATTTCGGCCATGACGCTGACGGCGATCTCGGCCGGTGTCTTGCTGCCGATGTAGATGCCAATCGGGCCATGCAAGCGTTGCAGCGACGCCTCGCTTTCGCCGAAGTGCTCGATCAGGCGTTCACGGCGCAGTTGGCTGTTGCGCCGCGAGCCGATGGCGCCAATGTAGAACGCCGGGCTGTGCAAGGCTTCGAGCAGGGCCAGATCATCCAGTTTGGGGTCGTGGCTGACGGCGACGATGGCGCTACGCAGGTCCGCAGCGAAGGCGCGGACCACGTCGTCGGGCATGCCGGCCAGCAGGTTGACGCCGGGCACGCTCCAGCCTGCGGTGTACTCAGGGCGTGGGTCGCACAGCGAAACGTTGAAACCATTGAACAGGGCCATGGTGGCCAGGTATTCGGCCAGAGCGCCACCACCGATCAGCAGTAAACGGTAGCCCGGGCCAAGGGTGTTGAGCATGTGGTGGCCATCGAAGCTGAACAGGTCAGGCGTGCTGGTGGGGGTCAGGCTGATATCACCGTTGTGCAGGTTGAGCCCTCGGCGGACCAGGCTGCCCTTGTCGAGGCAGGCCAGCAGTCGTTCGAGGTGCTGCAGCGGCGTTGCGAACTCCAGCACAAGCTCCAGTGTGCCGCCACAGGGCAGGCCGAAACGGTGTGCCTCATCGGCGCTGACGCCGTAACGCACCACTTGGGGCAAGCCATCGGGCATGCCGGGGCCGCCGTAGGCGGTGGTGTAACGGTGAATGAGGTCGTCCTCGATACAGCCACCGGAGACACTGCCGACCACCCGGCCGTCACTGCGCAAGGCCATCATCGAGCCCACCGGACGCGGGGAGGAGCCCCAGGTGCGGGCGACTGTGGCCAGCAGGACGCGGTGCCCGGCGGTGAGCCAGTCTCGGGTGGTGCGCAGCACCAGCAGGTCGATGCTTTCCATGGGGGGCTCCCGTTCAGCGCATATGCAAAATGATCGGGCTACTGCTGGCCGGGTCGGTATGCCCGCGCAACTTGCCCACGGCCTGTGCATCCACACCACCGCCATGATTACCCCAAGCCATGCGCACGAAGCTGAGCACATCGGCAATTTCCTGGTCACTCAACTGCTCGCGAAAGGCCGGCATGCGGTAGGCATCAGGCAACCCCGCCGTCACCACCCGCTGCGAACCGTTCAAGGTAATGTTGATTGCCGAAGCGTCTTCTTTCGCCAGTGCCGAGGTTGCCCCCGCCAATGGCGGCATCCATGGGTCCTGGCCCTTGCCCTCCAGCCCGTGGCACGAGGCGCAGCGGGTCACGTAGGTATGTGCGCCCGGGCTGTCGAGCTGTGTTGCTGCCGACTCGGCCACGTATTGCCACGGCGCCCCATCGCGCTGCGGGTCGCCGGGAAGCGATTTCAGGTAGTGGGCGATGGCCGCCAGGTCATCGTCGCTCATGAACTGCGTGGAGTTGTTGAACGCCTCGGTCATCGAGCCGAACACGACGGCATGGCGGTTGCGGCCGGTCTTGAGAAACTGCGCAATCTCGTCTTCGCTCCAGCGCCCCAGCCCTGTGTTGTGGTCGGCACGCAGGCTTGGTGCGTACCAGCCATCGAGCAGGGCGCCCGCCAGGAATGGTTTGCCGCTGTCATCCAGCGCCTTTTCGTTGAAGGCCAGGCCACGGGGCGTGTGGCAACTGCCACAGTGACCAGGGCCCTGAACGATATAGGCCCCCCGGTTCCACAGCGCATCCTGCCCGGCCTTGTCGGCGTAAGGCGTGGTGGCGGCGAACAGGCCGTTCCACAGGGCAATGGGCCAGCGCAGGTTCAGCGGCCAGGGGATGTCGCTGGCCAGGTTGGCCTGCCGGGCCGGTTGCACGCCGTGCATGAAGAATGCGTACAGCGCCTTTACATCGTCGTCACTGAGCTTGGCGTAAGACGGGTAGGGCATGGCCGGGTAGAGCCGCCGACCGCCGGGCGCGACACCCTGGCGCACGGCGCGGTCGAAGTCGGCGAGGCTGTAGTTGCCGATACCGTTGTCGCGATCAGGGGTAATGTTGGTGGCGTGGATGGCCCCCAGCGGGGTGGCCATTTCCAGCCCGCCGGCGAACGGTTTGCCGTCCGGCAGGCTGTGGCAAGCCACGCAGTCGCTGAGCCGGGCCACGTACTCGCCACGGCTGACCAGCGCCGGGTCGGCGGCACTGGCCTGTGCATCGACGAACGGCGAGGCAGGCTCGCGGGTGACATACCAGGCCATCAGGCCTGCCGCGACCAGGCACGGCAGCGCCAGCCAGCCAGCGGTTCTTGCGAAACGATGGGTCATGGGGCGATCCTTGTGCGGTCAGCTGAAGGTATGGCGGCTCATTGGCAGGCTGCGCACGCGCTGGCCAGTCAGTTGCGCGACGGCGTTGGCCACCGCCGGGGCTACGGCCGGCAACGGAGGCTCGCCAATGCCGCCCATCTTCGCCCCGCTTTCGACAATGCGCACATGCACCCGGGCCATGCGTGAAGGCGGCAGGATCGGGTACAGGTCGTAGTTGCGCGCTCGCGGTTTGCCATCCACGTATACCGCCTCTTCCACCAGCGTCTGCGACAGCCCCAGGGCGACGGCGCCGTTCACCTGATGCTCGATGATCGCCGGGTTGACGATGCTGCCCGGGTCGATGGCCTGCCAGATGTCGTGCACCTTCACCTGGCCGTTCTCGATCGACACCTCGGCGATGACTGCCGCCTCCGAGCCGAATGGCGAGGCCATGGCCACGCCGCGCGCCCGCTTGCTGCCATCCTCGGCGGTGAACGGGCCGCGCTTCCAGCCACCGGACAGGTCGGCGACCGCGTTCAGCAGATTGGTCAGGCGCGGGTTGTCGCGCAGCAGGTGCAGGCGCAGTTCGAACGGGTCCTTGCCGCCTTTGTCGGCCAGTTCGTCGAGGAACGACTCGTAGAAGAAGTCGTTCAGCGAGTTACCCACCGAGCGCCAGTAGCCGAGCATGGCCGGGCCTTTTACGTAGATCTGCGCGATGCGCTTGTTGGCGATGGCGTAGGCTTTGCCCGACAGCCCTTCAAGCGCGGTCGGGTCGATCTTTTCACCTTGTTTGCCGGCCAGGGCCTCGGTCGGGCCTTCGGTGGCGCTTACCGCTTCGAGGGCCACCGGCATGCCGTCGGCATCCAGGCCGGCGCGGAACTTCACCACGGCGACCGGGCGCAGCACATCACGCAGGAATTCCTCTTCGCGGCTCCAGATAAGCTTCACCGGCCGCCCCACAGCCTTCGCCAGTGCAATGGCCTGCGGGTAGGGGTTGGCCGAGTCGTACAGGAAGTGGCGGCCAAAGAAGCCGCCCAGCAGTGGCGAGTGCAGGTTGATCTGCGCAGCCTCCAGGCCTGTACGTTTGGCAATGTCGTCGCGGAACATGTCCGGTGCCTGGTTGGGCAGCCACACGTCCAGGGTGCCGTCCGCGTTGAAGCGGGCGAGGGCAGAGGGCGGCTCCAGCTGGGCATGGTTCAGGTACTGGTTGTGGTAGCTGGCCTCGACCTTGGTCTTGGCGTTGCTCAAGGCACCCGTGATGTCGCCCTCGTTCTCCTCATCACGTGCCGGGCCCTCGACCGTGGCCAGGTGCTCGCGCCAGCCATCGCTGGAGAAGTCTGCCGGCATCGCCCGCACCTTGGTGTCGGCGGTCGCCTCTTGCCAGTCCACCTGGATAGCCTCCACCGCACGTTTGGCATGCCACCAGCGCTCGGCGACCACGGCGACAGCGCCCGGTAACTGATGCACGGAATGCACACCCTTCATGGCCTTGACCTGCTCTTCGTTGCGCAGGCTGCCCACGGTCATGCCCAGGCGTGGCGCGTGCTGCACGGCGGCGTGGAGCATGCCGTCGACCTTGATGTCGATGCAGTACTGCGCCTTGCCGGTGGACTTGTCGTAGGCATCCAGGCGACGCACCGGCTTGCCGATCCAGCGAAACTGGCTGGGGTCGCGCAATTTGACGCTGTCCGGGTCGGGTACTGGCAGGTCCATGGCGCGGCCGGCAAGTTCGCCATAGGGGATGGAGCGGCCTGTCGTGGTATGTACCACGTTGCCCGGCGTGGTGGAGAGCTCATCGACCGGTACACCCAACTGCTGGGCGCCGGCCTGCAGCAGCATGGCCCGGGCGAGGGCACCCAGGCGGCGCATGGTCGGGTAGCTCATGCGCACCGACATGCTGCCGCCAGTGATGCGCATACCGTTTTCCATGACGACATAGGCTTTGCCCGGTGGCGCGCTGTCGACCACGAAATGGGCAGGGTCGACATCCAGCTCTTCACCTACGATCTGCGCCATGGCTGTGAAGGGCCCTTGCCCGCCTTCCATGAAGGGGCTGAGCAGGCGCACCGTGCCATCCGGGCGAATTTCAAGAAACGCAGGCACTTGTGTACCGCGTTGCGGGGCGGCTGCAGTCGCCGCCTGTACGCGTGCTGACCCCATTGGCAGGCCGAAACCCAGCACCAGGGCCCCGACGGCCGTGCCGGCAAGAAAGCGCCGACGCGACAGGTTGACGGTTTCGCCCATTTGCAGCTTGAGCAGTTCGGCCGGGGTATCGACTGGCGTGTTCATCAGGCCTGCTCCCCTTGGGCCAGCGCATGCACGGCCGCGTGGATGGCGTTGTAGGTGCCGCAGCGGCACAGGTTGACCATGGCCGCGTCGATCTGCGCGTCACTGGGCTTAGGGGTGTGCTTGAGCAGCGCCGTGGCCGCCATCACCTGGCCGGACTGGCAGTAGCCGCACTGGGCCACCTGGTGCTCGACCCAGGCCGCGACCACCCGTTTGCCAACGGCATCGGCTTCGACCGCTTCGATGGTCGTCACTTCGCGCCCGACCACACCGGCCACCGGGGTGACACAGGCGCGCACCACGTTGCCGTCCACCAGCACCGAACAGGCGCCGCACTGGGCCAGGCCGCAGCCATACTTGGTGCCGGTCAGCCCCAGGTCGTCGCGGATTACCCACAGCAGGGGCGTGTCGGCGTCCACCTCGACCTGATAGGTCTTCTGGTTGATGCGTAGTTCCATGGTTCACCTGCCAATCATCGGTTGCTGTCGCTGTGTTTTTTTGGGGCGGGGAATACGTTGTTCCCCAGAGAAGAAACGCTAGCACAGGGGCATGACCGCTGGTCCGGTGGCGGGGGCAGGTCCAGAGGATCAGGCAAGCAATCCGGTGGAATGCGCAAGCGACGAGGTAAACAGGACTTCCAGGCTGAAAACCCGGATAATGCCGGCCACTTTCGTTTTGCACGCTTAAATCACGGTAAACCCGCATGGAAATCAAGGTCAATTTTCTCGACAATCTCCGTCTCGAAGCCAAGTTCGACGACTTCACGGTGATCGCCGACCAACCGATCCGCTACAAGGGTGATGGTTCGGCCCCAGGCCCGTTCGATTACTTCCTGGCGTCTTCGGCCTTGTGCGCGGCTTACTTCGTCAAGCTGTACTGCCAGACCCGCGACATCCCGACCGAAAACATTCGCCTGTCGCAAAACAACATCGTCGACCCGGAAAACCGCTACAACCAGATCTTCAAGATCCAGGTCGAGCTGCCCGAAGACATTTCCGAGAAGGACCGCCAGGGCATCCTGCGCTCGATCGACCGCTGCACCGTCAAGAAGGTGGTACAGACCGGCCCCGAGTTCGTGATCGAGGTGGTCGACAACCTCGATGCCGACGCCCAGGGCCTGCTGATGCCGGTGTCGGACAGCACCACCTACATCCCTGGCAAGGACCTGCCGCTGGAGCAGACCATCGCCAACATGTCGGGCATCCTGGCCGGGTTAGGGATGAAGATCGAGATCGCTTCGTGGCGCAATATCGTGCCCAACGTGTGGTCGTTGCATGTGCGTGATGCGCAGTCACCGATGTGCTTCACCAATGGCAAGGGTGCCACCAAGGAAGCCGCGCTGGCATCGGCGCTGGGTGAGTTCATCGAGCGCCTGAACTGCAACTTCTTCTATAACGACCAGTTCTGGGGCGAGGACCTGGCCAACGCGCCGTTCGTGCATTACCCGAACGAGCAGTGGTTCAAGCCTGGCCCACGCGATGCGCTGCCCGCCGAGATCCTCGACGAGCACTGCCTGGCAATCTACAACCCCGACGGTGAGCTGCGCGGTTCGCACTTGTACGACACCAACTCGGGCAACACGGCGCGCGGCATCTGCTCGCTGCCGTTCGTGCGCCAATCGGACGAGCAGGTGGTGTACTTCCCCTCCAACCTGATCGAAAACCTGTTCCTCAGCAACGGCATGAGCGCTGGCAACACCCTCGCTGAAGCGCAGGTGCAGTGCCTGTCGGAAATCTTCGAGCGCGCAGTCAAGCGCGAAATCCTCGAAGGCGAGCTGTGCCTGCCGGATGTGCCGCAGGAAGTACTGGCCAAGTACCCGGCCATCGTTGCCGGCATTCAGGGCCTGGAAGAGCAGGGCTTCCCGGTGCTGGTCAAGGATGCGTCGCTGGGTGGCGAATTCCCGGTCATGTGCGTGACCCTGATGAACCCGCGCACCGGCGGCGTATTCGCCTCGTTCGGCGCCCACCCAAGCCTGGAAGTGGCACTGGAGCGCAGCCTTACCGAACTGCTGCAGGGCCGCAGCTTCGAAGGCCTGAACGACCTGCCGCAGCCCACCTTCGAAAGCCACGCGCTGACCGAGCCGAACAACTTCGTCGAGCACTTCATCGACTCCAGCGGTGTGGTGTCGTGGCGCTTCTTCAGCGCCAAGGCCGACTTCGAGTTCGTCGAGTGGGACTTCTCCGGTCACGGCGAGGATTCCAATATTCAAGAGGCCGCAACCCTGTTCGGCATCCTTGAAGACCTGGGCAAGGAAGTGTACATGGCGGTGTACGACAACCTGGGCGCCACTGCCTGCCGCATCCTGGTGCCGGGCTACTCGGAAATCTACCCGGTCGAGGACCTGATCTGGGACAACACCAACCGCGCCTTGTCGTTCCGTGCCGATATCCTCAACCTGCACAACCTTGAAAGCCGCCCCCTGAAGCTGCTGCTCAAGCGCCTGGACAACTGCGATGTGGATGACTACACCACCATCACCACACTGATTGGCGTGGAGTTCGACGAAAACACGGTGTGGGGCCAGTTGACCATTCTGGAACTGAAGCTGCTGATCTGCCTGGCAGTGCAGCGCTTCGAGGAGGCCAAGGAGCTGGTCGAGGCGTTCCTGCAGTTCAACGACAACACCGTCGAGCGCGGGTTGTTCTACCAGGCCTTGAACGTGGTGCTGGAAGTGCAACTGGATGACGAGCTGGAGATGGACGACTACGAAGCCAACTTCCGCCGCATGTTCGGCAACGCACGCATGGATGCTGTGCTGGGCTCGTTGGATGGCAGCGTGCGCTTCCATGGCCTGACCCCGACTAGCATGAAGCTGGAAGGCCTCGATCGCCACCTGCGCTTGATCGAGAGCTACAAAAAGCTGCACGCCGCCCGGGCCAAGTTCGCCTGAGGACGCAATCTCTTGCAGGGCTAGTTAATAGCCCTGCTCGATATCCAGATGTCGCGCGAACACCGGCGTAGCCGTTGCCATATATCGCTTTGATCACAGCCCTATCCCCAATTCGCCTTTCCGCTTGGCCTGAGAGGCGCGTAACATCTTGCTCCCCAAATCCATGGCGCGTTAACCGCCAGAAGGACCTCGGCCGCGCACAGCAAAAAGGCGCAGACCATGAGCACCCCTTTGGATACCAATGCCCTCAAAGCCCGTCAGCAAGCCGCCTGGGCCAGCGGTGACTACGCGGTGATCGGCACCACCCTGCAACTGGTTGGCGAGCGCCTGGCAGAAGCCTGTGACCTGCGCTGGGATGAGCAGGTGCTGGATGTTGCGGCCGGCAACGGCAACGCCACACTGGCGGCCGCCCGACGCGGTTGCCGCGTCACCTCCACCGACTATGTACCCGAACTGCTCAAGCGTGGTGAAGAGCGGGCACGGGCCGAACACCTGAATGTGCTGTTTCAGGCTGCCGATGCCGAAGCGTTGCCGTTTGCCGATGGCACCTTCGATGCGGTGCTCTCCACGTTCGGTGTGATGTTTGCCCCTGATCAGGCCCAGGCCGCACGTGAGCTGGGGCGGGTATGCCGGCCCGGTGGCCGTATAGGCTTGGCCAACTGGACCCCGCAAGGTTTTGTCGGGCAGATGTTCAAGACCCTCGGGCGGCATGTGCCGCCACCCGCCGGGGCCTTGCCGCCCTCGCGGTGGGGTGACGAGGAACAGTTGCGCGTGATGTTCGAAGGGGTGCTGGGTGAGCTGAATGTCAGCCGCCAGCAGTTCAACTTCCGCTACCGCTCGGCGGCGCATTTCATCGAGGTGTTTCGTACCTGGTACGGGCCGGTGCACAAGGCGTTCGCTTCGCTGGATGCGGAGAAGGCCAGTGCTTTGGAACGAGACCTTACTCAATTGCTGGATGAGAGCAATGTGGGAGGGCCTTCATCGTTGGTGGTACCCAGCGAATACCTTGAGGTGGTGATCATTCGCGGGCGTTAGCCGGCACACCTTCAAAAGCCTCGGCGGGTGGCGGTGCCGCGCGAACATTGAAGAGCTTGCAGATGAAGTACCAACAGATGGCGACGGTCAGGTTGTAAGGGAACAGCACGGCCCAGAAGGGCAGTTGCCAGTTTTTCTTACCCTGCATTTCACCGGGTTCGCCGGTTCGCCAGGGGGCGTAGTGGCGCCAGGCTTCAGCCGGGGTCAGGCAGATGGCATGCAGGGGCTTGTGCCACCAGTTGGGTTCGCCGGGCGGGGGGAGTTTATCGGGGCCGTAAGCCATGAAGTGGCGCAGGTATTCCCAGACTTCGGCGACGTGCCTGACGTCGGACTCGGTGGGTTCGTTGCTGTCGACCCAGAGGCAGTCTTTTTGGTGGAGGCTGCCGTCTGCTCGGCGCGGGGCGAAGGCGAGGGCGTAGCTGGTGCTGAAGGATGAGCCACCAAATTCGGTGCGTTTGAATACGCCGCCTCCTGTATTGCTCCAATCAAAGACCATAAGTTTATTTATTCGTTTGTAATAGATTTTTTGGGTTGATCTATTGAGGTAGATGCTGGAGAGTTTCTTTATGAAGAAAATTCGATAGGCTAGGAATGGTGTGAAAATGAGTGGTCCAAATATTTGTATTGCAATAAAGGCGAGGGCGCCTTTCTGTTCATAATTGATCGTGTAGATCAAAGATCCTATATAGGATGTCATGGCTATGGCTAAGATTGTGCCAGTATACATTTTGGCCATGAAGACTGAGTCAGAAACCCACGGGTTTCTCAACTGTGCTACTGTGTCGGTCAAGCTGGAAATTTGTCCTTGAATTTTTGGTTTGATATCCGTTTTTTTGTGTGGGCTGAATAGCCATATTGTTGTCATGGTACTACCTTTCAATGTGCAGGCTTGAGGATGAATGAGTGTTTTTGGATAGTCCTTGATTGGGTTGGTATTCTATTGTTAGTGTGGCGCTTTTGGCTCTGGCACTATCTATTTTGTAATGCAAAATAAGCCCTGCCGAATTCAAGTGACAAGTCGGTTCTGCTCGCAAGTTTGTTGAAGTGTTGTCGAAGTCCTTGGCTGTCAAGGTGCCATGCCATTGGCTTTGCCCTACAGTAAAGTCTTTTAGCAGTACGGTGAACTCTATAGTGGCCATGGCCTCATCCACATGGCTGTGAATGATTGTTGCCCAATCCGGTGTTGGCCAGTGACTTTCTGAGCTCAACCTTGTAGTCAATCCCTCAAGATTCAGCAATGCTGCTTGCTCAGCTGTCAGTGCAACGGGGGCGTAAACTTGAGCATGCCAAGACTCAAGCTCTTCGTTGATGTTGGCGAAGCCTGGGAGAAAGCCTTGGTAATCTAATCTTATCCCGGCACGGATCTCTCCATCGTTTTGTTTTGTGCCAAAAATACTTCTGCTTGCCCATAGTTCTATCGGGCTATGAAGGCGCTCATGCGCTTTAGCGTGTAGGTAAAGTCCCCCAGCAAGCACGATGGCACCGACTAGCACTAGGCTCGCTGCGGTCCAACCCGCAAAGGGAATTAAAAACGTTGGGCCAGCGATGGCGAGGCTAGCCTCAAGCATAAGAGTGGCCCCTGCGGCAGATGTGAATCCAGCGGCAGCAGTGTAAGCACCTGATATGGCGTTGCCGTTTTGTGACTGTCGATACCCTTTTAACAGGTCTGAAGTTAATCCCAGTATAATCGCCGGGTAGCCAGAAGCGCGCGCGAATAAATTGCTGCCTAAGTGTTTTATAATTCCGTTGCCAAACGCCATCCCTGGCGCTGTCGAACTTAACCTCAGCATCACGGCCTTCTGCGTGGCCCTTACGCTAACCAGCGTCGCCGCTGCTGCACCGATCACCCCGAAAATCGACGAAGCAAAACCCAAGGTGTATTCCGGGGCATTGCTCTTTTGCAGGCTGTTGTAGGCCGTCTGGAGCGATAGGATGTTGTACCACAGCATCCCCGCGTTCAAACCACCGCCTCCTCCCGAGGTGAGCATCCCGAGAAAGTTGGGTTTCACCCGTGCAGTGGTGGTCAGTTCGATCGAGATCGTCCGGCTCCCCGAAATGCGCAGCTGTTTCATCTCCTCAACCTGCGCCATGCCATTCTTCAGGTACTTCTCCACCTCCTGGCTGAACGGGTTGTTCTTGATGGCCTGCCCGGTGATCCCGTAACGCGCAGCCAACAACCCCAGCGCTTTCTCGGCATTCGCTTCACGCGCCGCCAACAACACCTGCTGGCGCAGGCCATGGCTGGCGTCCCAGCGGGTTTGCCCGCGCAGGCGCTTGAGCACCACGGTATTGACCGACTGGGCGGTAAGGTCGGTGATGTCGGCCATGGCCGGGAAGCGACCGGCCAGCCCCTTGATCACATTGTCTACGGCGCCGAACAGGCTGCCGATCGAATCGGCCTTGTCCTTGAACGGGTTGAAGGGCGCCAGGGCGGTGTACAGCGGGCTGTCGTCCCGGTCCAGCCACTGTTCCAGGCGTTTGAAGCGCCGATCCAGCTCTTCGGCGCCCGGCGTCGGTTGGCCCATCGGGTGGATCAGCAGCGCCAGGGAGATTTCCAGGCCACGGGCGGACACGATTTCGTCGCGGTCGTAGCAGGCCAGGGCGGCGGCCAGGCTGTAGGGGTTGTCGATATGCTCGGGCTCGGCCGTCGCCAGCCAGGCGTCATGGTCGTTGCTGGCGTGCAAGGCCTGGTTGCGCAGGGCGGCCATCCGGCGTCCCAGCTCGTCACGTTCGGCGAGGAAGCGCCGGTATTTGTCCAGATCGAGGCGCTGTGCCAGGCGCGCGCCGTGGGGGGAGTAGTCTTTGTGGGTGAGGGCCTGGAAATGTGACTCGGCGGGCGACAGGGCGGGGCCCCGGCGTTCCGTGCCCAGCCGGAACGCGGCGAGTTCCGGCGAGGCAGCGTCGGCCGGATACATACTCTCCAGCGTCTTGTTCAGCAGCATGGCCACCAGGTTGCGATGGTGAAAATCACGGCTCTGCGTGCTCAACTGTTCGGCATCCAGCTGGAAGCACGCCGGCACGCGTTCGTGCTCGGGCGGTTGGGCGGGTTTGGTGTGTTGCAGCTGCTCGGCGGGCATCAGGTCGCGCAGCTGGTGCTGGTAGGCCGACACCGACAGGCTGAGGTCCAGGGCCATGCCTTCGGCGTCGGCGAGTGCGACCACCACCGGCACTTTGGGTTGGGTCCAGGGATAGTGCCGGGCCACGGCGACGAGGTTGCCGATGGGCAAGGTGTCGGTGATCGGGTCGCTGCTCCAGCTCAACGGCATGCGCCGCTCGGTGGGCTTGAAGTCTTCGACCCAGGTTTGCAGGGCACTGACCGGCAAGACATGGGGCTGGGTCGAGGGTGCCCGGTTGCCGGCTATCAGTTCGGCCATGTCCAGCCGGCGCATGTGCCGTTTACGCAGGACGGACGAGCCGGTGATGCGGGCGGTCATGGCGTTGGTCCACAGGTGCGGGCTGTAGCCGATCCACACCTCCCTGGCGGTATCGGGGCAGGTGTCGGCCCACACCCAGCCCATGGGGCGGCTGGACAGGTAACGGTCACGCCGGTGGTAGCCATCCAGCCCTTTGTAGAGCAGTTCCTTGTACAGGCCCGCGCCAACGTACTCATGGATGACCAGCTTCTGGCCCACAGGGCCTTTCATGAACACGTAGACATAACCCGGGCGCAATGCGCGGAGGGTATAGGCGGAGCGCTGCAGCGGGGCGAAGCCTTGTTCCAGGTTGAAGCCTGAATCGGCGTAACGGCAGGCGGGTGCGTCAGCGGTGCGCGGCACGATGGCATAGCGGATGGGCAGAATGGGGACGCGTGCGCTGCAGGCAGGGCCGGAAGTGGCGCTGCTGACGGAAGCATCAGTCATGTGAACTCCTTGTTCAGCACTTGCCGTTACAGGTCGTGCACAAGCCCAGTGCGCACTACTTTGGCTTCGAGAGGGTTGGAGAATGAAACTTTCTTGATCAATGAAGTGTGGTGAATGAATCTTCAGTTGATCTTCAAGTGCAGGACATTGCCTTGATTAAGGCAGTAGCGTCGAGGCGGGAAGTGTAAGAATATGTTGTCGGGTTTTGAGTCTGATAGTTGTAGTGTTTAATGCAGTAAGACAGCTTGTTTATATTTGTAGGAAGTTTCCGTTTTTATTGGTAGTGCATAAACACTTAATTCTTGCACTTGGCCATCACCACTTGGCACGTTCTAGGCGTGCCTCCTGACCGGGTGGCATAGCGCACGCAGTTGTTCAGCGACTTCTGCCGGGCAATGCTCAGGGTATTCCCCCACGCCAAACCACCTTCTCCGGTTGAGGGGACTGCTTTGGCAAAGCAGTTCGAGCCTACGGTAGAAGCTCCATAGCGTGCCTTGCTGTTTTTGCTGGAGCAGCCAGCAGAGAGCGCCAGGCTGAGGGCGAGCAGGGTGGTCAGCGCCAAGGAGGTGTGGGGGGCCTTCGTGTTACTGCTCATGTTTACTCCGGCTTCATGTGTTGAATACCTTGCAGGATATTTCATTCAAGCGAAGCGGTGAACTGTTGCGGCGCAGTAGCGGGCTGATTCGTATGTGCAGACATCGGCGAAGCTGCAAACAGGCGGGGCGCTGCGCGCCCCTTTCGTGACGGAAGGCCCCGCTCATACGGGGCATGCAAGGCTTGAGTGTGTGCCGAAGGTCAGAAGCGGTAGTTGAAGCTGGCTTCCAGCGTACGGGGTGCCCCTGGGGTAACCAGGTCTACCGAGCCATGTGCCGAGGCATAGTAATCCCGGTCGAACACGTTCTTCAGGCGCAGCGCCGCGTCCCACTGCGGCACGCTGTACAGCAGCGCAGCGTCGAAGGTGGTGTAGCCCGGCATCACCACCACGTTGTCGAGCGCGGTGTAGCGTTCGTCCACGTAGTTGGCGCCAGCGGCCACGCGCCACTCCGGGGTCAGGGTGCGTACCAGCCAGACGTTGGCGCTGTTGCGCGGCGTCAAGGTAGGGGTCTGGCCTTCGTTGGCCACGCCGTTGGTCTTGCTGTTGGACTTGGTGATCTCGGCATCCAGGTAGGCGTAGCCGGCGTAGATCTGCCACTTGTCCGTAAGCTGCCCGCTGACGGTGGCCTCGAAGCCGTCGGTGCGTTGTTCGCCGGCCAGCACGGTCAGGTTGGGGTTGGCCGGGTCGGCGGTCTTCATGTTGGTGCGTTCCAGGCGGAACACCGCCGCTGTCAGCGACAGGCGGCTGTCGAGCAGGTCCCACTTGGCGCCGATTTCGTAGTTGGTGGTTTCTTCCGGCTCCAGGTGCTGGTTGGTCGGACTGACCGCGAACACCTCGCCCGAAGGCTGGTAGCTGCGGCTGACCGACACGTAGTAGGACTGGATGGCGTCTGGCTGGTAGACCAGGCCGGCACGTGGACTCCAGGTCTTGTCGGTACGGTCGAGGTCGACGTTCTGCACGCGGTCGTCGTCGTACTCCTGGCCAAAGATGTCATAACGCACCCCGACCAAGGCCTTCCAGTGCTCGTTCAGCTCGATCATGTCCTGCAGGTACAGGCCGGTGGTCTGCTGGAAGTTGGTGCCTTTGGAGGAGAGGTTGGCAGCGTGCTCGGGTACCGATACCAGGGCGTCGCGGTACACCGGCACCTGGGCCACGTTGTTCTGGCTCAGCACGCGCTGGTACTTGTCCTGGAAGCCCACTTCCACGCCGTACAGCAGGTTGTGCTGCATGCCGGCCAGTTGCGCCTGTTGTTTGAGCTCGGTCTGGTTGAATACGCCGTATTCGTCACGGGCTACGTTGCCGCGGTTGAGCTTGACCAGCAGTTCGCCGTTGGGCGCAGTGACGAAGCGTGTCGGGCTGCTGTCAGCCAGGGTGTTGTTGCGGTCCAGGTCGTAGCGGTAGTAGCGGCTGGTGTTGGTCAGGGTGAAGTTGTCGTTGATGCGGTAGTCCAGGCTGGCGGTCAACGAGAACACTTCGCTGCGGGCGTAGTCCTGGTCGGCGTCGCCAGAGCCGAAGCGTTTGTCACGGTCCACATCCACAGGGCGATTGCCCAGGGCCGGGATGCCGAAGTCGATCAGGCGCTTGTCGTACAGGTAGGTGGCACCCAGGTTCAGTTCCAGGTCGTCGGACAGGCGGAAGTAGGCCGACGGCGCAATGGCCTTGCGGTCGATGTAGCCATCGTCGCGGAAGGTGTCGCTGTCTTCGAAGGCGCCGGTGACACGGTAAGCCTGGTTGCTTTGCGGGTCGGCCCAGCCGGTGTCGAACTGCGTACGGCGCTTGCCTTCGCTGTCGAAACTCATGCCAACCTCGCGCTTGGGCGTAAAGCTTGGTTTCTTGCTGATGCTGTTGATCAGCCCGCCGGAAGAGCCGCGGCCATACAGCACGGCTGCAGGGCCCTTGATGACCTCGACACGTTCGATGTTGGACAGATCGCGGAAGTACAGGGCGTCATCCCGCACGCCGTCGATATACATGTCACCAATGGCGCTGAAGCCACGGATGGTCACCTGGTCGCGCTGGCCGTCGCCGTTGGACAGGCCGATGCCGGGCACGTTTTTTAGCACGTCTTCCATGGATTGCGCGCCTTGGTCCTTGATCACGCTTTCAGGCACGACGTTGACGGTTTGCGGGATGTCGCGCAGTGGCGCGTCGATCTTCATGGCGCTGCGGGTATCACTGGCCTTGTAGCTTTGTTGCTCGTAGGCGCTGGTGACGGCAGTGGCAGGCAGGGCGAGAGAGCCCTGAGCATCGGGTTGAACGGCGGCGTGAACAGCAGGCACTACTAGCAGGCCCAGCACGGAAATGGATGCTGGGGCAACAGACCTTTTTGCCATTACAGGTGACTCTTTGTTGTTTTGAAGGTCACGAATAGTAATGATTTGTAAATGTAAAGCAAGTGTAAAGGGTTCGCATTTGCTATTACAAGGGTGGGCATGACGAAAACAGGACGAAATACGTCGCGCCAGCAGGGTGGCGGACAGGGTCTATGCTTGTTGGCGCGCGAGCATTTCGCGCCCCTATCCGGTCTTGATCACATGGAAGCAGGCCTATGAACCCGATCCGCTCTCTTGCGCGTGCTGTTGCTTTGGCCACGCTGGTGTCCGCTACCAGCCTCACCGTGCACGCTGCAGATATCCCGATTGCCAGCGAGGCGCTGGAAAGTCACGTGACCACGCAGGTCACCGCCATCGACCTGGCCAACCGCCAGGTCACGGTGAAGGGCCCAGATAACAAGAAGGATGTGACGTTCCAGCTGACTGAAAAGGCCAAGGCCCTACCCAACCTCAAGGTGGGGGACCAGGTCGACATCTTCGTGACCCGTGCCGTGGCCTATGTGCTCAACACGGATGTGGGCGGGGCGCCGAAGGCCAGTGAGGAGTCCGGCACCATTCGCGCCACGGCGCAAAACCCCAACCCGGGCGGCGAGGCCTTCCGCCAGGTCAGGGTTACCTCGCAGATCAAGAAGATCGACCTCGCCAAACATGAAGTGAGCCTGCTGCCGCCAGAGGGCAAACTGCAGGTGGTCAAGGTCGAGAACCCGGACCTGCAGGCGCGCATGAAAAACCTCAAGGTCGGTCAGACCGTCGACGCGATCTACACCGAAGTGCTGCGCGTCGAAACCTCGCGCTGATTTCAGCCGCTGCCGACCTCGGTTGCCTCCGAGGTCGAACGTGGAGTGCGGGCATGTGCTGTCAGTGGCTGGCGGCTTCGATCAGTGCCTGGGGTTCGGCGCGTTCGGAATAGTCGACATTGATGAACGCCCGGCGTATGTGGCCGTCCTGGCCGATGACGAATGCGCTGGCCATCGGCAAACCGAGGTCGTCGCTGGCATTGAGGGCCTTGAGGTCTGCACCGAGTGAGCGGTACACCGCCTCGAGCTCCGGTTCCAGTTCGAAGACGATGCCGTACTGGCGCGCCAACTGGTTGCCGGGGTCGCTCAACAGTTGATAGCGCACCCCCAGGGCTTCGCGGGTTTTCCAGGTGGCGGCAGGGCTCTGGGCGGAGACAGCCACCAAGGTGGCACCGCTGGCGGCCAGGTCACCCACCATCTGCTGGTATTCGCCAAGCGCGGCATTGCAGAACGGGCACCACAGGCCGCGATAGAAAACCAGCACCAATGGGCCGCGTGCCAGCAAGGCATGCAGGTCTACGGCCTTGCCATCGGCATCCTCCAACACGGCCAGTGGTGCGCGGTCGCCGGCTTTCAGCGCATGGGCTTCGGGGTGGCGTGCGATCAAGGCCTGTAGCGACGTGCTGAATTTTTCCAGCACGTCGGCGGGCAGTTGGCCCATCTGCTGTTTGATGGCGTCGAGTTTTTCCTTGAGTGACATGCTTCTCTCCTTGTGGTGATTCACCGGGGCAGGCTTCGGGTTGCCCGCGTGTGGATTCGCTGCGAGGCCTTGCAGCCGGGGGGATAGCGCTGGAACAGCTGGAGTACCCAATCGGGGCGGGTTTTGCTGGCATCGTTAAGCCAGTTGGCGACCGAATCCTGGGCGTACCTTTCAGCCTCGGCCAACAGCGGTACCAGCAACGCCTCGGCCACTTCCGGGTGTTCTTTGAGCGCGGCTATGTGCCCACACCAGACGCCACGTGGGCGCAGGATTTCGATACAAAAGCGTCGCACCAGCGGGTCTGCGTCGCCGGCGTAGCGGCTGAGCAGGGGCAGGGCGGTGTCCAACTGCTGTGCCAGGCGTGGGCGCAGGGCAATCCAGGCCCATTCGCGTACACCAAAATGCTCATCGCGGGCAAAGCGCAACTGCGCCAGCAGGGCGTCTTGTGCAGGCAGCGTGCGTGAAAGGTGTGCCTGAGCGAAGGCTGCCCAGCTGCGTACGGTGTCGGACGGGTGTGCACAGCATTGCTCGAACACCTCCTGGCGCAGGGGGGCGGGTGCATGTTCCAGCCATTGGCCCAGCGCCAGGCCGATGGCTGCAACCTTCTTTGACAGGCCCAGCGTCTGAACCTGGTCAGCGCAGGCAGCCAGTTGCTCGACCAGTGCTGCAGGTAACCGGGTAACCAGCGTATTGGCCAGTGTCACCTGATCCACGGCCAGGCATTCGGCCAGGTTGCGGGTTGGCAGTTGGCCAAGGTCGATCAGGGACTTGCGATCATCAGTCATTGCCGAGGCTCCGCCACAGCAGGTTGGCAGTGGGGGGCTGGCGCCGCCCTGCCTGGTCGCGCTCGTTCTGATTCTGCAACATCATCCACCTCCATGTGGTTTGACGGGGTATTGGCTTCAGCCCTTGTCGGGTGGCAATGCCAGGGCAGGGCTCGCCGAAAGTGCCTGCAGCGTGGCGGAAAGGGCTTCCCGCTGTGTGTTGTCCAGCGTGTGCATGATCGTGCCGATCCAGTCGGTGTGTTCGGCGAATACCGCGTCCAGGACAGCAACACCTGCCGGGGTAAGGCTGATACTCAGTTTGCGACGGTCATGGGCATCCTTTCGGCGCTTGATGAAGCCGTCGCCTTGCAGGCCGTCGAGCAGACCGGTGACGGTGCCCGAAGTGATCGCCAGACGCGTCGCCAGTTCCAGCGGCGACAAGCGTCCGCCAGCCGCTTGCAACGTCAGCAAGATGGCGAAACGCCCCTCCGACAGGTTATGGCGAGCCAGGCGCACCGCGCACACGCGGTTGATTGCCGCAGCCGCGGACAGCAGTTCGAAGCACAGGCGCACGCTTTGCCTGGCGTCGGCAGGGGCCTCTGCCAGTGCGTCGAGCATGATGTGATGCTTGTTCTCAAGAATATTCATAAGGCGCAGTTTATCTTGGCGCCTTAGTAAATCAACAGTGGCTGTGTTACAGGGCTGCGATAGCGATTGAGTTATTGCGTTGCACGGCTGTTTTTCATGCATGTTACGAATAGTTCGTGTGCATGATTTTGATTTCCATCAGCCTGGTGCATTGCACGATGATGGCGGTCATCAAAACGTTGAAAAGGCACGGCCATGTTCAGTAAATCCATGCTTCTGTTGGTTCTGCCGCTCGCCCTGGCGTTGTTTGCAGGTGCCGTACTGCCCTTTCAGGCCACCGCTAACGCTGCCGTAGGCCGGGCATTGGGGCACTGGTTATGGGGGGCGTTCACCTCGTTGACGGTGAGTTCGCTGGTGGTGATTGTTGCCCTGCTGGTCCTCAGGGTGCCTGCACCGGACATGGGCAAGGCGCTGCAGGGGCCTTGGTGGCTGTGGGTAGGGGGTGTTCTGGGGGCTCTGTATGTGGCCGGTGCTGCTGCTCTTACCCCAAGGCTGGGGGCTGCGGGCTTCCTGGTACTGGTCGTGGCCGGGCAGATCATCACCGCAGTGCTGGCCGACCATTTTGGGGTAATGGGGTTGGCGGGCAAGCCACTCAACCTGGCCAGGCTGGCGGGCGTGGTGCTGATTTTATGTGGCGTGCTGCTGGTGCAGGGCATCTGGACGACGGCGGCACCGGCCAGTGCCGCAGCGGTGGTGAAGCCGCCAGAAGGTTGATCAGCACCCCGGTTGGCTGCAGGCCCACACGGTTTCGCGCAGCCATCGATGCCCCGGGTCGCTGTCCTTACGGCTGTGCCAGGCCTGCTGGTAGTCGAACGAGGGGATTGCCAATGGCGGTTCGAACTGGCGTAACGCGTTGTGCGGGTGCAGTGAACCTACGGCGCGGCTGGCCACGGTAAGGATCAGGTCGGTACCGGCCAATACCTCCACCGCTGCGCTCCAGTGTGGCAAGGCCAGGGCAATTCGACGGCGCAGGCCTTGGGCCGCCAGCGCACGTTCAATCTCATCGAAGGCGTCCGGGCGCATGGCCATCAGTACATGCGGGCGCGCCAGCCAGTCTTCCAGCGCCAGGCCGCCGCTGGCTGGCAGCACCTGGCGGTCGGCGACGCTGATGAAACTGTCGGCAAACAGCGGCTGGGTAGTGATGCCCTGGGGCCGGTCCGGGAAGATGCCCAAGGCCAGGTCCAGTTCGCCGTCGAGCAGTTGGGCCAGCATGGTTTCGCGGCTGGCCTGGCTGATGGCCAGGTCTACCCCGGGTGCGACCTGGCGCAGATGGCGCATCAGGGGTGGCAGGATAATGCGCGACGAGTAGTCGGACAGCGACAGCCTGAAGCGGCGCTCGGCCTTGGCCGGGTCGAACTGGGGGGTGGCGAGTAGGCCATTGAGGCTGCCCAACGCATCCTGCAGCGGGCTGGCCAGCGACTGGGCGAGTGTGGTGAGCGCCATGCGGCCGTTCTGGCGAACGAGCAAGGGGTCGTCGAAGTGTTTGCGCAACTGCGCCAGGGCGTGGCTTACCGCCGGTTGGCTGCGGTGCAGGCGCAGGGCGGCGCGGGTCACGTGTTTCTCGCTGAGCAGCGCGTGAAGGGCCAGCAGCAGGTTGAGGTCGATCTTGCGCAGTTCATCCATGGGGTGAATGGCTTTATCACTGTTCAAATGTCTTGATCAGGTTAACAAATACAAGCACCGACATGTCGTTGCTAACGGTGTTAGCAGCATTCAATCCTTTGCTGCAAGAGGTGCAGATATAATCTGCATCCAGCCTGATTGTTCAACTTTGCCAGCCTCATTAGCCTGATTCGAACATTCATCCAGCAGGATTCGATCATGGCTACCCGCATCATCCTCGATACCACCGGCACGGCCGATGTCATGCAGCTTGAACACGTCGACGCGCAATCGCCAGGGCCTGGCCAGGTCTGGCTGGAGCAGACGTTCATTGGCGTAAACCCCCTTGACGTGTTGCAGCGCAAGGGTGGCGCAGCGCTGCCATTGCCCTCGGGCCTGGGCCTGGAAGGCGCAGGCCGGGTTGCGGCCATCGGCGAGGGGGTAACCAACGTGAAGGTGGGCGATCGGGTCGCCTATGCAATGGGGCCGGTAGGTGCCTATGCCAGCGGTCGGCTGTTCCCGGCCGACCGGCTGGTCAAGCTGCCACCGCAGCTGGATGACGAGGCCGCCGCAGCGGTGTTGTTCAAGGGCATCACGGCGCAGTACCTGCTGAAAACCACCTGTGCTGTGGGGCCGGGTACTCAAGTGCTGCTGTACGGTGCCGCCGGTGCCTTGGGCCAGCTGATGGCGCCTTGGGCGCGGCATCTCGGGGCGACAGTGATTGGCGTGGTATCGCGCCCGCAGAGCGTGGGCAGGGCGCAGGCGGCTGGCTGCCACCATGTGCTGGTGTTCGATGCGGCAACACTGGCCGGTGAAGTGCGCGAGCTGACCCAAGGGCAGGGCGTGGACGTGGTCTATGACTGTGTCGGCAAGGTGTCGCTGGGCGCTTCGTTGGACAGCCTGCGGGTGCGCGGCCTGCTGGTGTCGTTTGGCGGTACCTCCGGTGCCCCGGCGGCGATCGAGGTCGCCACGCTCAATGCCAAAGGCTCGCTTTACCTGACCCGACCGTCGCTGGCGGCACACACGCGCACGGTTGGCGAATATCAGCAGCGCGCCGCCGATGTGCTGGCAGCCGTCGCCGAAGGTATCATCCAGCCTCGGGTCTGGCGTCGCTACCCGCTGGCCGAAGTGGCCAGGGCCCACCGGGACCTGGAACAAGGGCTGTCGGAGGGCGCGCTGGTCCTTACCGCCTGATGCCCGATCACACCGCCGAGTCTTGCCATGGATGCCTTCGACAGCCGCCGCGCCGATGAACGTGCCACCTTGCTGGCCCTGCACGAGCAGGGGTCGTTTGCCGCTGCCGGGCGGCTGCTGGAGCGCCACCCCACGGTGCTGTCAAAGCGCCTGAGTGCACTGGAGGCCCGCCTGGGCATTCGCCTGGTGGAGCGCAGCACACGGCAATTGCGTTTTACCGATGAAGGCGAGCGGTTGGTGGCCAAGGTGCGCGAGGCCAACCGGCTGATCGCCGAGGCGGAACAGGAAGCTGCCGAGGGCGCGGTAGCGGTGCGCGGGCGCTTGCGCCTGGCGTTGCCGGCGGCCATGGGCCGGCGCTGGTTGAGCGGGATGCTGGCCGACTTCGTGCTGGCCTACCCGCAGGTAACGGTGGAGGCTGAGTACGCTGATCGATTCGTCGATCTGATCGGCGAAGGTTTCGACGCCGCCATCCGCATTGGTGAGCTGGCGGACAATCGCCTGGTCGCCAGGAAGCTGTGCGATCACCTGCGCATCCTGTGCGCCTCACCCGAGTACCTCGCTCGCCAGGGCGTGCCTGCCCGGCCGGAGGATCTGGTTGGTCATAACTGCTTGGGATTCAGTGGCTTACGTTCATTTCCTGAGTGGCGCTTGATGAGCGCTGGGCAGCAGGTAAGCGTTAAAGTCGCTGGCAACTTACGCAGCAATGACAATGAGGCGCTGCTGGAGGCGGCGCGGCGTGGTGTGGGTATTCTTGCCGGGGGAGACTGGCTGATGGGCGAAGACCTTGCCCGTGGGCGCCTGGTGCGGGTGTTGCCGCAGTGGCAGCTGGATGTGGCCGCGGGCATTTACCTGGTGCGGCCGACCGCGCGCCTGAATACAGCGGCACTGGGGGCATTCAAGGCCTGGCTGGAAGACCGCTTCAAGGCCGGAGCCCCTTGGCGGCCTTGATACGGTCTGTCGTGATCCAAGATTTATTCTAAAGTTTATTTCATAATCTTTTGATAAATAACAAATTATCTTCTTGCTACAGCATGCTGAACGCACTGCTCATAGTAAGTCTGCCTGATTGCCGACGGCTTTAGCCGCGAGCGGCTGTTGTAGGTCTGCTCGGTGATACCGAAGGCGGTCATGCGCATCCACGGTTTGGGGAATTTGCGTACCTGCAGCTTCTTTCGCGTGGCATACAGCGTTACCCCGGAAAGCTTGGCCTGTTGGGCTTCGGCGGCTATCTGCGCACCCCAGGTGCAGGTGTGGCGATCGTTCTGGCTTGGCGCCCGGGCTTGGGCGCCGAAAGCGAGCGTGGCCAGCAGGCAACCGGCCAACGTTGCTAGAAGTACTCGCATGTTGCTGTCCTAAGCATCTGAAGAGGAAGGAAGTTTGCCTTCGCTTTTCAAGGCTGGGGGCCAGCAGTTTGCCGTCAGATCACCGCCATGCGTAGCGGGCTGGTGGCAGGTTTTCGCAGGCTGGCCCAGGCCAGGCCGGCGACCCAGATCACCGACACGCCATAGTTCAGCCGTTGGTACAGGCCGAACAACTGGCCGCTTTCTACCGCCTGGCCCATCAGCGCGACAGTAACGATCGCGAGTACCACGCAGGCCAGGGAGAACAACGACAGAGCGGCTGAACCTGCAATGCGATTGCCCAGCCAGGCCCACAAGGCGCTGGCCAGGGTCAGTGAGAGAAACATCAGCAGGCCGGACAGGTTATGCAGTTGCTGAGAGGTGGACGGCTGTGCCGGAGCGCACCCCTGGTCGCAGGGGAACCAGCCGGTGCCCAGGCTGCCGACACCGTGTAGCAGCACCAGGCCCGCACTCAGCAGTGCAAGTCTGGAGTGACGCCAGCGCCGCACCAGGCCCCAGGCAAACAGTGCGAACAGCACGGCCAGGGGGAAGTTGTTGACCCGTGGTGACCAGCTATGGGTTGGCGAACCAACGGCACCGAGTTGGCTCATGGCCTGTTGCAGGTGGTCGTAGCCGGGGTAGGCCTGGGCAGTGAGCCATACACCGGCCAGCAGCCAGAGGGGGATCAGCAGGCCGCTGGCGAGCAGCAGGCGGTCGTGGGCTTTCATGCCGGGTCTTCCTTCCATGGGTGAGTGAGCGCAAAGGCGCACAGTACAGGCTTGCACTGGCTTTGGGCCAGCTTTTCCCGAGGTGGGGCGACAGGGATGCGCAATAAATACCGCACCAGGTGTATGTGATCGTACAACTGCATGCGCTATGATGAGCGCTGTCTTTCAAGGTGAAACACAGGGCAATGACAGAGCAGCAGGTACAGGCAAGGACCCGGCGCAAGCCGCGTAGTCTGGCCCAGGAACTGGTCACGGTGCTGACCGAGCGCATTCGCAGTGGCCAGCTCAAGCGTGGCGACAAGCTTCCGACCGAATCGCAGATCATGGCTGAGGAGGGCGTCAGCCGCACGGTGGTGCGTGAGGCGATCTCGCGGCTACAGGCCGCCGGGCAGGTCGAGACCCGTCATGGCATCGGCACCTTCGTGCTGGACGCGCCGGCCACCGGGGGCTTTCGCATCGACCCGGCCACCGTGGTCACCCTGCGTGAAGTGCTGGCAGTGCTGGAATTACGCATTGCCCTGGAGATCGAGTCGGCTGGCCTGGCGGCGCAGCGGCGCAGCGATGAAGAGCTGGCAGGCATGCGCGCGGCGCTGGACGAACTCAACGAAGGGGCGGCCCATGCCAACGATGCCGTGTCGGCAGACTTCCAGTTTCACCTGCGCATTGCACAGGCCAGCGGCAACCATTACTTCGCCGACATCATCAACCACCTAGGTACCAGCATCATCCCGCGTACCCGGCTGAATTCGGCGCGGTTGGCCCATGATGACCAGGCGCATTACATGAGCCGGTTGATGCATGAGCACGAAGCGATCTACGAAGCCATTGCCCGGCGTGACAGCGAAGGGGCGAAGATGGCCATGCGCATGCACCTGAGCAATAGCCGGGAGCGTTTGCGCCAGGTGCATGAAGAGGCGGAGGCGCAAGGGGCCTGACGTTTCTCTTGCCAGCGGACACTGCCAAAAGAAAAGCCCCGCCATGCGCGGGGCTTTCTTGTTTCAGGCAATCACTCAGATCGCCCCGTCACGCCACTGACCATTTACCAGGCGGCGCAGACCCAATGGGTTGCCATCGCGCAGGGCTTCAGGCAGCAGCGCCTGCGGGTAGTTCTGGTAGCACACCGGTCGCAGGAAGCGGTCGATGGCCAAGGTACCTACCGACGTGCCGCGCGCATCCGAAGTGGCCGGGTAGGGCCCGCCGTGGACCATCGCATCACACACTTCGACACCGGTCGGGTAACCGTTGACCAGAATGCGCCCGACCTTCTCCTCCAGCAGCGACACCAGCCAGGCAAAGGCCTCGAAGTCCTCCTGCTCACCGATCAGCGTCGCGGTCAGCTGGCCACGCAGGCCGAGCAGGGCGGCGCGCAGCTGGTCGTTGTCCTGCACTTCGACGGCTACGGTGGTTGGGCCGAACACTTCTTCCTGCAGCAGCGGGTCGGCATTCACCAGCAGGCTGGCGTCGGCCTTGAACAGCTGGGCGCGGGCCTGTCTGCCTTCCTGTGGCTGGCCAGCCAGGTGCTGGATACCCGCGTGGGCGTGCAGGTGTTCCAGGCCGCCGACGTAACTGCGCAGGCCGCCGGCGTTGAGCATGGTCTGGCCGGCCTGGGCGTTCAGGTGCTGGCCAAGGTCGGCCAGCAGTTGGCTGAACTGAGGCGATTGCAAGCCGATGACCATGCCCGGGTTGGTGCAGAACTGGCCGGCGCCCATGCACACGGAGCCGGCCAGTTCGCGGGCGATGGCCTCGCCACGTTTGGCGAGGGCGCCCGGAAGGACGATCACCGGGTTGATGCTGGACATCTCGGCGAACACAGGGATGGGTTGCGGGCGCTCGGCAGCCATGCGGCACAGGGCGTCGCCACCTTTGAGTGAACCGGTGAAGCCGACAGCCTGGATGGCCGGGTGCTTGACCAGCCACTCGCCCACGCCGCCACCGAATACCATGTTGAACACACCCTTCGGCATGCCGGTACGCTCGGCGGCACGCACGATGGCGCAGCCGACCAGGTCGGCGGTGGCCATGTGGCCGCTGTGTGCCTTGAACACCACCGGGCAACCGGCAGCCAGGGCGGCGGCGGTGTCGCCACCGGCGGTGGAGAAGGCCAGCGGGAAGTTGCTGGCGCCGAACACGGCGACCGGGCCAACGCCGATGCGCATCTGGCGCAGGTCTACACGCGGCAGCGGCTGGCGCTCGGGCAAGGCCAGGTCGATACGGGCGCCAAGGAAATCACCCCGGCGCAGCACCTGGGCGAACAGGCGCATCTGGCCGCTGGTGCGGCCACGCTCGCCTTGAATGCGGGCGGCGGGCAGGGCGGTTTCTCGGCAGACGATGGCGACGAAAGCGTCGTCCAGTTCGTCCAGTTCCGCGGCAATGGCTTCAAGGAATTCGGCGCGCCGCGCTGGGGCCAGTTGGCGGAATTCGGCGAAGGCAGCGGCGGCGGCTTTGGCTGCCTGGTCCACTTCGGTTTCAGTGGCCTGGGCAAAGTTGTAGGGCAGGGCTTCGCCAGTGCTGGCGTCCAGGCTCTGCAGGCGCTGTTGGCCGGCGGCGCTACGCTGGCCGGCGATGAAGTTGTGGCCGAGGATTTCAGGCATGGAGTGCTCCTGTAGATTGAGAGTAAATCTGGCGGGTTGTCACATGACCTGTGGGAGCGGGCATGCCCGCTCCCACAGGGAAGGAGGTGCGTTCTACGATCAAGTGAGCCCTTGGCATCAGGTAATCGGTGCCGGGTTGAACAGGGTGATGTCATTGTGCAACCGGTGCTGTTCGGCCCAGGTCTGCTTGCGGCCGCTGGCCACGTCCAGGTAGTAATGGAACAGTTCCCAACCCAGTTCTTCGATGGTCGAACGGCCTGTGGCGATGCGCCCGGCGTCGATGTCGATCAGGTCGGGCCAGCGCTGCGCCAGTTCGCTGCGGGTGCATACCTTGACCACCGGCGCCATGGCCAGGCCATACGGGGTGCCGCGGCCGGTAGTGAATACGTGCAGGTTCATGCCGGCGGCCAGTTGCAGGGTGCCGCACACGAAGTCGCTGGCCGGGGTGGCGCAGAAGATCAGGCCTTTGCGGTTTACCCGCTCGCCAGGGCCAAGCACGCCCTGGATGGCGCCGCTGCCGGACTTGACGATCGAACCCAGCGACTTCTCGACGATATTGGACAGGCCACCTTTCTTGTTGCCCGGCGTGGTGTTGGCGCTGCGGTCGGCGGCGCCTTGCTGCAAGTAGCGGTCGTACCAGTCCATCTCGCGCACCAGGGATTCGGCGACGTCCTGGTTTTCGGCACGAGAGGTCAGCATGTAAATGGCGTCGCGCACCTCGGTCACTTCCGAGAACAGCACGGTGGCTCCGGCGCGTACCAGCAGGTCGGACGCGTAGCCCAGTGCCGGGTTGGCGGTAATGCCCGAGAAGGCGTCGCTGCCGCCGCACTGCATGCCAAGGATCAGCTCGCTGGCGGGTACGGTTTCGCGTCGGCGCTGGTCGAGTTTCTTCAGTCGGGTTTCGGCCAGTTCCATGATCTGTTCGATCATTTCCACAAAGCCCAGGCTGGCGTCCTGCAGGCGGTACAGCCACGGGTCGCTGAGGTCCACCGACGGGTCGTTGTCGTGCATCACCTGCCCGGCCTGCAGTTTTTCGCAACCCAGGCTGATGACCAGCGCCTCTCCGCCCAGGTTGGGGTTGCGCGCCAGGTTGCGCACGGTGCGGATCGGGATGTAGGCGTCGCGTGCGTTGATGGCCACGCCGCAGCCGTAGCTGTGGGTGATGGCTACCACATCGTCGACGTTGGGGTACTTGGGCAGCAGTTCGTTGCGAATGCGCTTGACCGCATGCTCCAGCACGCCGGTTACGCATTGCACGGTGGTGGTGATGCCGAGGATGTTGCGGGTACCGACGGTGCCGTCTGCGTTGCGGTAGCCTTCGAAGGTGAAGCCCTCAAGGGGGGGCAAAGGCTGTGGGACAGCGTCACAGCGCGGCAGGCTGTCCAGCTCTGGTGCGGCCGGCATGGCCAGCTGGCTTTCCTGCACCCAGCTGCCTTGGCGCAGGTCTTCCAGCGCGTAGCCGATGATTTGCCCATAGCGGCGCACGGGTTCGCCCTTGGCGATGGCCACGGTGGCCACCTTGTGGCTCTGCGGCACGCCTTCGATCAGGGTCAGGCCGTCGGCGAAGCGGGCGCCTTCGCCCAGGCCGCCGTCGTTTACAACCACCACGACGTTATCGTCGTCGTGCAGGCGGACGTAGCGGGGCGAGTCGGAATGTTCGATCAACTGCATGTTTGGGCCCTACTTGTCAGGTTCTCAGGCTTTTTGTACATCCGCCCGCGCCAGGTAACCCGGCGCGGGCGTGTTCACTCAGTGGCGCGCGCTGGCCAGTTCGCCGTTGGCGGCAGGCTCAGCTTGCGGCTTTGGGGCATCGTCGCGCAGTTCGATACGCTTGATCGGGCCGACGATTACCAGGTAGCTGAACACGGCCACCAGAGCGTTGGCACCCACGTACACCAGTGCCCACTTGAACGAGCCAGTGGCGCTGATGATGTAGCCGATCACGATAGGGGTGGTGATCGAGGCGATGTTGCCGAAGGTGTTGAACAGGCCACCGGACAGCCCGGCGATCTGCTTGGGCGAGGTGTCTGCCACCACCGCCCAGCCCAGCGCGCCGATGCCTTTGCCGAAGAATGCCAAGGTCATGAAACCGACCACCATCCATTCGGCGTCGACGTAGTTGCAGAACACCATGGTGGTCGACAGCAACAGGCCGCAGACGATCGGCAGTTTGCGCGAGAAGGTCAGCGAGTTGCCACGGCGCAGCAGCCAGTCCGAGATCACGCCACCCAGCACGCCACCAATGAAGCCGCAGACCGCCGGCAGCGAGGCGATGAAGCCGGCCTTGAGGATGGTCATGCCGCGCTCCTGCACCAGGTACACCGGGAACCAGGTGAGGAAGAAGTAGGTGATGGCGTTGATGCAGTATTGGCCCAGGTACACGCCCAGCAGCATGCGGCTGGTCAGTAGCTGCTTGATGTAGCCCCATTTCGGGCCGTCGTTGCCGCGCTTCTGGTCCATGTCCACCAGGCCGCCGTTCTGCTCGATGTGTTCAAGCTCGCTTGGGCTGATGCGGGGGTGTTGGCGCGGGTTGTGGATGGTCTTCAGCCATACCATGGAGAACACGATGCCCAGTGCGCCCATGACCACGAACACATGCTCCCAGCCGAAGCTGAACACGATCCAGCCCATGATCGGAGCGAACAGTGCGGTGGCGAAGTACTGTGCCGAGTTGAAGATGGCCGAGGCCGTGCCACGTTCCTGTGTGGGGAACCAGGCGGCGACGATGCGCGCGTTACCCGGGAACGACGGGGCCTCGGCGAAACCCACGAGGAAGCGCAGGGTGAAGAGGGTTACTACGGCCCAGGCAACTGGCAGGCCACCGACAAAACCCTGCAACAGGGTGAACAGCGACCAGGTGAAGATGCTGAAGGCGTAGACGTTCTTGGAGCCGAAACGATCGAGCAGCCAGCCACCAGGAATCTGGCCAGCCACGTAAGCCCATCCGAAGGCGGAGAAGATATAACCGAGGGTTACGGCGTCAATGCCGAGGTCTTTCTGCAGGCTGGAGCCTGCGATTGCAATGGTAGCGCGGTCGGCATAGTTGATCGTGGTCACCAGAAACAGCATGAACAGGATCAGGTAGCGCACATGCGTCTTCTTAGTCGCTTGCATGCTGGTAATACTCCCACTAGTTATTTTTGTGCGGGCTCACGAATTGTAACCGGAGTGGGGCTTCCCACTCCGGGTGCGGCAAGGGCAGGCCGCAGGGGTGCGCTTATTGCGGACCCATCTTGTCCATCAGGGCAGCGAGCATTTCGTACTCTTCGGCAGTCAGGTCGGTCAGCGGCGTGCGCACCGGGCCTGCGTCGTAACCGGCAATTTTGGCGCCGGCCTTGACGATGCTGACGGCGTAGCCGGCTTTGCGGTTGCGGATGTCCAGGTACGGCAGGAAGAAATCGTCGATCAGCTTGGCCACGGCGGCGTGGTCGTCACGGGCGATGGCGTTGTAGAAGTCCATGGCGGTCTTCGGCACGAAGTTGAACACGGCGGAGGAGTACACCGGTACGCCCAGGGCCTTGTAGGCAGCAGCATACACTTCGGCGGTCGGCAGGCCACCCAGGTAGCTGAAGCGGTCGCCCAGGCGGCGACGGATCGACACCATCAGCTCGATATCACCCAGGCCGTCTTTGTAACCGATCAGGTTCGGGCAGCGCTCGGCCAGTTTTTCCAGCAGGTCGGCGTTCAGGCGGCAGACGTTGCGGTTGTAGACCACCACGCCGATTTTTACCGATTTGCACACCGCTTCAACGTGGGCGGCAACGCCATCCTGGCTGGCTTCGGTCAGGTAGTGCGGCAGCAGCAGCAGGCCCTTGGCACCCAGGCGCTCGGCTTCCTGGGCGTATTCGATGGCCTGGCGGGTGGAGCCACCCACGCCGGCGAGGATCGGTACCGAAGTGGCGCAGGTGTCGACGGCGGTCTTGATCACCTGGCTGTATTCGCTGGCAGCCAGGGAGAAGAACTCACCGGTGCCGCCAGCGGCGAACAGGGCACTGGCGCCATACGGGGCCAGCCATTCCAGGCGTTTGATGTAGCCAGCCTGGTTGAAATCGCCCTGGGCGTTGAAGTCGGTGACCGGGAAAGACAGCAGGCCGTGGGAGAGGATGGATTTCAGTTCTTGTGGAGTCATTGTTGTAGGCATCCTGTGGCGCTTGGGTGAAGGGTGTTGTTCTGCGTTGGAGGTAAGTTATCGTACAACTTGCGCGATGACTAGTCCCCCTAGAAAATTTTTTAGGTGCCTGCCTGAAGATTTGTGGTGGGGCATATACCGAGCGCCGCCCGCGCGGCGCATCGCGAGCAAGCTCGCTCCTACATTTGTTTCGGGCCAGTATCGCCTGTGCCGTCGTGCGCGACCGCCTCGATGGCTCAGCACAATATCGAGGTGTACGCCAAGGGGGCGCGCGCCTCTGTCTCAGGAATAACTGGCCCGAAACAAACGTAGGAGCGAGCTTGCTCGCGATGCGCCGCGCGGGCGGCGCTCGATCTCACAGGCGCTGAAAATGAAACGGCGACCACATAGCAGTCATCGTATCTCTTGTCAGGGGAAGGGAAAAACGATCGCGGAGACAGGCACAAGCCCGCCGCCCGCATCCACGGGAAGTGTTCTGGGACCAGCAGAGGGTGACCGGGGAAACGGGGGCGGCCTTGCGCCGCCCCGCGATCAAAGCAGAGGAAACTGAAGGTCAGGCAGCGTGCTGGCGCTTGATCTGCGCCTTGCGTACCTGGGCACGGCAAGCATCGCCGAACGCCTGGAAAATCTTGATCGAATCAGGGTTTTTCGCCGCTTGCCACTCCGGGTGCCACTGCACGGCGAACAGGAACGGCGAAATGCTCGGGGCGTGAATGGCCTCGACCAGGCCGTCTTCGGCATGGGCAATGGCTTCGATGCCGGCGCCAAGCTTGCGCAGGCCTTGGCCATGCAGCGAGTTGACGCGAATCTCATCGGTACCCAGGGTGTCTTGCAGCCAGCTGCCCGGCTGGACCTTCACGCCATGAACCTGAGCGTATTGCACTTCAACCGGGTCTTCCGGGTTTTCCCGGTGGTCGTTGAAGCCCGGCTCGGCGTACACCTTCTGGTAGATGTCGCCGCCCAGGGCGACGTTGATTTCCTGCATGCCACGGCAGATGCCGAAGATTGGCAGGCCACGCTTGATCGCCGCCTTGACCAACGGGATGTCGAACAGGTCGCGGTTCTGGTCCTGGCCCTTGCCTGGGGTCTGGTTTTCCTGGCCATACAGGGCCGGGTCGATGTTGCTGCCAGCGCCGGTCAGGTACACGCCGTCGGCCATGTCCAGGTAGGTCTCGAGGTCTTCAGTGCCGCAGCAAGTGGGCACCAGTACCGGAACGCAATCGGAGAATTCGACCAGCGGAGTGATGTATTTGTGGGTCATGACCTGATAGTCATGGCCTTTGCGCTCTTGGCTGCCCATGGTCATCAGGACGACGGGTTTGCGCAGGGAAGGTTGCTTGTTGCCAATGTTGCTGTTGGACATATGTCACCTTGGGACAGGTTCAGCCTGTCGTTGTTGTGCAGGCGCACGGCGCGGAGCCTTGGGTGCAGCCTGTAGCCCCGAGCACTGCCGGCTCGTCAGAGGCGACGATTCCGGTCGAGGCATGTAGATAGCTTGCCAGAGCCGTTCGATATGTCAAACGACTGAAGAGGGCTTTAACGCGGGGAATGCACCGGTTTTTGGGGGCTGAAACCGATGCGGGCCTGTAGCGGCGTGGGTTTGGCGGGGGTGTCGGTCAATAATATTTAACGATGCAGTTGGGTCTTTGCAGCGGTGCAAAGAAGGAGGCGCAGGTGCCCCCTATTTATCCGGTCGACGTTGAACCTGTAGGAGCGGCCTTGTGTCGCGAAAGGGCCGCGCAGCGGCCCCGGCGATATCGGCAGCGAAGCTGAATGCGGGTCCGCTGCGCGGCCCTTTCGCGACACAAGGCCGCTCCTACACGGTTGCGCATCAGCCAAGCAGTCCCAATCAGTGCAGTATCTGCGCCAGAAACGCCTTGGCTCGGTCGGTACGTGGCTGGTTGAAGAACACCTGCGGCGGGCTGTCCTCGATGATATGCCCACCCTCCAGGAACAGCACCCGCTCGGCCACTTGCCGGGCAAAGCCCATTTCATGAGTGACGCACAGCATGGTCATGCCGGTGCCGGCCAGTTGCACCAGCACATCCAGCACTTCGGCGACCATTTCCGGGTCCAGCGCCGAGGTTGGCTCGTCAAACAGCATGATCCTCGGTTTCATGCACAGCGCCCGGGCGATCGCCACGCGTTGCTGCTGGCCGCCGGACAACTGACTGGGGTACTTGTGCGCCTGGCTTTCGATACCCACCTTCTTCAGGTACATGCGCGCCCGTTCCTCGGCGTCCTTGCGCGACAGCCCACGCACGCTGGTAGGGGCCAGCAGGCAGTTGTCCAGTACGCTCATGTGCGGGAACAGGTTGAAATGCTGGAACACCATGCCGATATCGCTGCGCACCTGCGCCGCTTCACGGGTGGTGGCGGCCAGGTCGATGCCGTCGACCTTGATGCTGCCCTGCTGGGCCACCTCCAGGCGGTTGATGCAGCGGATCAGCGTCGATTTGCCCGAGCCGGACGGCCCGCACAGCACGATGCGTTCGCCTTCGCGCACCTGCAGGTCGATGTCGTGCAGCACGTGGTACGCGCCGTAGTGCTTGTTCAGGCCTTCGATGCGGATCAGCACCTGGCGTGGGTCGGGCTCGGGGGCAAGGCTGGCAAGGCTCAGTGGTGCGGTCATGTTGTTTTTCTCCCGCGTGGGTTCAGTCGAAACGGGTCGCGCTGTAGGGCGCGGGGTCGGTGAAGGGGTGTTCGCCGGTGATCAGCTCGGCCACCAGCCGACCGCTGACCGGGCCCAGGGTGAGGCCGTGGTGGGCGTGGCCGAAGTTGAACCACAGCCCCGGGTGGCGCGGTGCAGGGCCGATCACCGGGCGCATGTCGGGCAGGCACGGGCGACGGCCCAGCCACGGCGTGTCATCGAGGCGTTCGCCCAAGGCCGGGAACAGCTTGCGCGCCAGGGCCTCGCAGCGGCCCAGCTGGATCTGGTTGCCGGGCGCGCTGGCTGCGTCGAACTCGATGCCAGTCGTCAGGCGCACACCGCGCGCCATCGGCGCCAGCACGTAGCCGCCCTGGGTATCGCAAATGGAATGCTCCAATTGCGCGCCGTCACGGGTGCTGTAGTGCATGTGGTAGCCGCGCTTGATCGCCAGCGGGATCTGGTAGCCCAGGCCGCTGAACAGGTCGGCCGACTGTGGGCCGAGGCAGGCCACCACTTCGTCGGCGGTAATCGGGCCACGGCGGCTCTCTACCCGCCATTGGCCGTTGGCCTGGCGCAGGCTGCGTGCATCACCATGCAGGAACTGCCCGCCGCGTTGCTGGAACAGCGCCGCGTAGCCACGGGTGAGGGCGCCGGGGTTGTTCACGGTCTTCGGGTCGAGCCAGTGAATGCCGCCGACCACGGTGGCGTCCAGCTGGTGCTCGCGGGCCTGCAGTTGCCCGCATTCAAGGATTTCAAATTGCAGGCCATAGCGGCTCAGGCCTTTGGCATCGGCCTTGGCCTGCTCGAACAGGGCCGGGTCGCGGAACACTTCGATCCAGCCTTTGGCCTGCACCAGCCCTTCAAGGCCGGCAGCGGCGATCAGCGCGTCGTGTTCTTCGACGCAGCGCTGCACCAGCGGCAGCATGTCAGCGGCGGCGCCGGCCAGGCGACCAGGGGCTGACTGACGCCAGTAGCGCCACAGCCACGGCGCGGCCTTGGGCAGGTGCGCCAGGCTGTAGCGCACATCGGGCTGACGGTTCAGGCCGTAGCGCAGCAATGCGCCCAGTTGCCGGGGAAAGGCATAGGGGATGACGCTGGAGCGCTCGATCAGCCCGGCGTTGCCGTGGCTGGTGCCGCTGCCCGGTTCGTCGCGGTCGATCAGGATCACCTGGCGCCCGCGGGCCTGCAGGTGCAGCGCGGTGCTGACGCCGACGATGCCGGCGCCGAGGACAAGGGTCTGGCAATGCATGGAACGTATCCTTCGGTCAGTTCAGGTGGCGGCCCAGGCGGGCTTCCAGGTGTTTCAGCAGGCGCCGCACCAGTTCCACGATCACCAGGTAGAGCACAGCGGCCCACAGGTAGATCTGGAAGTCGAAACTGCGCGAGAAGGCCAGTTTGGTCACGCCCATGAGGTCGTAGATGGTCACCAGCGAGGCAATCGCACTGGCCTTGATCATCAGGATCAGTTCGTTGCCCAGCGGGCCGATGGCCACCAGCAGCGACTGCGGCAGGATCACCTTGAAGAAGGTGGTCGAGCGTTTGAGGTTCAGCGCCCGCGCTGCCTCATGCTGGCCGGGGGCGACGGCCATCAGGCTGCCACGGAAGATCTCGGCCTGGTAGGCGGCGGTGTTCAGGGTGAATGCCAGCAAGGTGCAGAACCACGCCTCGCGGAAGAACCACCACAGGCCCACGTCCTGCCAGAAGCCCTTGAGCGAGCCCAGGCCGTAATACAGCAGGAACAGTTGGGCCAGCAGCGGCGAGCCACGGAAGAAGTACACATAACCGGCGGCCATGCGCTGCAGTACCAGGCTGCGCGACATGCGTGCCAGGGCCAGCAACAGGCCGAGCACGGCGCCCAGGCTGAAGGAAATGGCCACCAGCTTGGCGGTTACCAGCAGGCCATCGAGAAAGCGCGGGCCGTAGCGCTCCAGCAGGTCGGGGTCGAGCACCAGTGCCAGCAGTTGATCGAAGCTCATGCGCGTGCTCCTTGCAGGTGGCGGTTGCTGCGCCGTTCGATGTAGGCGAACACGCGCCCGGAAAGTGCCGCGAACAGCAGGTAACCCAGGCAGGCGACGCCGTAGAAGAACATGGGCTCCTTGGTCACGCTGACCGCCAGGTTGGTCTGGCGCATCAGGTCGACCAGCGAAATGGTCGACACCAGCGAGGTGTCCTTGAGCAGCGACAGCCAGTTATTGGACAAGCCAGGCAGGGCGATGCGGGTCAGTTGCGGCAGCAGCACCTTGAAGAAGCCGGTGCGCTTGCTCAGGCCCAGTGCCGAGCAGGCTTCCAGCTGGCCTTTGGGCAGGGTCTTGAAGGCTGCGAGCCAGATCTCGCTGGAAAACGCGGCGAACACCAGGCTGAAGGCAATCATCGCGGCAAGGAAAGTGTTGATCAGGAACTCACCCTCGTAGCCCATGGCGGCAAGGATCTTCTGCGCGGCGATCTGGCAGCCGTAATAAATGATCAGCAATGTCAGCAGCTCTGGCAGGCCGCGAAACACGGTAGAGAACGTGGTGGCCCAGGCCCGTGGCAGGCGTTTGCGCGAGCGTGCGGCCAGCGCAACTACCAAGCCCAGCGGCAGGCCGATGGGCAGGCAGGCCAGGGCGAGGGAAACGGTAACCAGCGCGCCGGCCAGCAGCGCCTGGCCCCAGCCTCCGCTGGCGAAGGACAGCAAGGACAATTGATCGAGCATGACAAACCCCTTGGACGGGTAGTGCGGTCTCTGCGGGAGCGACGCAACGCCGTTCCCACAGAGCTTTCGCAAGACTTCCTGAAGATCAGTTGTAGATATCGAAAGCGAAGTACTTGCTGGCGATCTTCTGGTAGGTGCCGTTGGCCACGATCTGTTGCAGTGCAACGTTCAGGCGCTGGCGCAGGGCCTCGTCGTCCTTGCGCACGGCAATGGCAGCATCGGCTTTGGTGTTTGCCACGTCGCCGAGGATCTTGCAGCAATCCCCACCATTCTTGGTCATCCACTCGTGCAGCGGGAATTTGTCGGCAATCACCCCGTCCAGGCGCCCGGCGGCCAGGTCGGCGTTGGCTTCGTCCATGGTCGGGTACAGCTTCACGTCGGCACCGGCCTTGCCATACACGTCTTCGGCGTAGATGGCCTGGGTGGACGACGACTGGGCGCCGACGGTGTAGCCGACGAAGTCGGTCTGGGCGCTGTCGATCTTGCTGTCCTTGGCGACGGCAACGGTCAGCGGGGTGCGGTAGTAATGGTCGGTGAAGGCGATTTTCTTGCGACGTTCTTCGGTGTCGATCATCGAGGCGACAATAGCGTCGTACTTGCGTGCCATCAGGGCCGGGATGATGCCTTCCCAGTCCTGGGCCACCAGCGTGCACTCGACTTTCATCTGTTCGCACAGGGCGTGGGTGATGTCGATGTCGAAGCCGTGCAGTTTGTTATCGGCATCGACATAGTTGAAGGGCGGGTAGGCGCCCTCGGTGGCAAAACGCAGGGTTTCGGCACTGGCGGCACCCGTCAGCAGCAGGGCACACGCACCCACCAAGGCCATGGTCTTGTTCATCTCGCACCTCATTGCACTCTTGCTATTGTTGTTTGCCCGCCGACCACGAGGTGTAGCCGACGAACTCGTTATGTAGAGCGGCAGTCGCTTCCAAGCGTTTTTCAACATCAGGCCCGAGTTTCTTGCAGACCTCGTTGACCATCAGGTGAACCCACGACAGCATCGTCGAGGTGGATTCCCAGAACAGATTGAACTCGGTGGGGATGCGGAACACCTCGTCGGCGTTGGCATCGGCCCAGTCACAGAAGGTGTCGGTCACCAGGGTGACCGCGATGCCCGCCTCGCGCGCCTTCTGGCACAGCATCAAGGCATGGCGGGAATAACGGCGCGCTTCGAACACCACCAGGGCACTGTCTTCGGCGCGGCCCAGCAACACGTCGCCGAAGTGCCCGGCGCTGATATCGACCAGCTGCACGCCATCGCGCAGGTATTGCAGCAAGTGGCTCATGCACATGGCCACGCCGCGCTCGGTCTGGAAGCCGGCGATGAACACCCGTGGCTTGCTGGCCAGGCGTTGCGCCACGCTGTGCCAGGCCGGGCTCTGACGGTACTCGTGCACGCGCACCAGGGCGGCGATCTCCAGCTCCAGGCTGCCGGCGTTGTCGCTGGCGTCCTGGTTCTGGCGGTAATCTTGCAGGCGGTCACCCACCAGCCACGGGCCGTCGCCCAGGTCGTTCTGCAGGTCTTGCTTAAGCGCCTTGAGGTGGGCATAACCCAGTGAGCGGCAGAAGCGCCCGACGCTGGATTCGCTGACGCCCAGCTTGGCGGCGATGCTGGCCGAAGTCTGGAACGGCAGTTCGTGCAGGTTGGCGAGCATGTAGGTGGCGATCTTGCGGCCCGAGGCAGCGGCCCCTTCGAGGCTGTTTTCCAGGCGTTGCTTGATCGGTTGGCTCATGCTGCGGCTCCAGGGGTGAGGCGTGGGAAGAAAATGAATGTTTTCTGTCATCAAGTCAACATTTGACAGATTGCTGTCACATGCAGGAAAGTTTTTGTCGTTGCAACGCTGTCGCCATTCCAAAATCAACAAGGAGCTTCAGATGTCCGCACCTTCCACCAGCACTGTCGTGCATGTGCCTTTTACCGAGCTGCAGGGCCTGTTGCAGGCCATCTTCCAACGCCATGGCTGCAGCGAGCGCGTGGCTCGGGTGCTGGCTTACAACTGTGCCAGCGCCCAGCGCGATGGCGCTCACAGCCATGGCGTGTTCCGCATGCCCGGCTATGTCTCTACCTTGAACAGTGGTTGGGTTGATGGCCAGGCCACGCCCAAGGTCAATGACGTGGCGGCCGGCTATGTCACGGTCGATGCAGCAGGCGGTTTCGCCCAACCCGCGCTGGCTGCTGCCCGTGAGTTGTTGGTGGCCAAGGCGCGCAATGCCGGTATTGCCGTGCTGGCGATCCACAACTCGCACCACTTCGCGGCACTGTGGCCAGATGTTGAACCGTTTGCCGAAGAGGGCCTGGTGGCCCTGAGCGTGGTCAACAGCATGACCTGCGTGGTGCCGCATGGCGCCCGCAAGCCACTGTTCGGCACCAACCCCATCGCGTTTGCCGCACCGTGTGCCGAACACGACCCGATCGTCTTCGACATGGCCACCAGCGCCATGGCCCACGGTGACGTGCAGATTGCCGCGCGTGCCGGCCAGCAACTGCCGGAAGGCATGGGCGTGGATGCCAATGGCGAGCCGACCACCGACCCCAAGGCGATTCTGGAAGGCGGCGCCTTGCTGCCATTTGGCGGGCACAAGGGCTCGGCGCTGTCGATGATGGTCGAGTTGCTGGCGGCGGCGCTGACCGGCGGGCATTTCTCCTGGGAGTTCGACTGGTCGGGGCACCCGGGGGCGAAAACGCCATGGACCGGGCAACTGATCATCGTCATCGACCCGCACAAGGCCGAGGGCGAGCGCTTTGCCCAGCGTAGCCGCGAGTTGGTGGAACAGATGCAGGCGGTGGGGTTGACGCGGATGCCGGGTGAGCGGCGCTATCGTGAGCGCGAGCTGGCCGAGGAGGAGGGTGTGGCGGTGACTGAGCAGGAGTTGCAAGGCCTGAAAGAGTTGCTTGGCTGATTGCCGCTATTGCGTTGGCGCTACGCGGTCCCTGTAGGAGCGGCCTTGTGTCGCGATGGGCCGCAAAGCGGCCCCAGGATTTCAGCGCAAGTGCACATAATGCCGGGGCTGCTGCGCAGCCCTTTCGCGACACAAGGCCGCTCCTACAGGAGGCGCGCTGGCTTCAGGCTTCCAGCCATGCAATGTTGCATAGACAACCTTGCACAATAGTGGATGTTCCTGAACCCGCACTCCGGGTATGCTCAACGCTGACTTTTCGTACTGTCCTGATCCAAGGAGCTGCACGCTGTGTTCAAACATGTCGATGCCTATGCCGGCGACCCGATCCTCTCGTTGATGGAAACCTTCAAGGCCGACCCGCGCGCCGACAAGGTCAACCTGAGTATCGGCCTGTATTACGATGAGGCTGGCGTGGTGCCGCAACTGGCGGCTGTGGATGCGGTGGAAAAACGCATCGCCGGCCAGGACCACGAAGCTTCCCTGTACCTGCCGATGGAAGGCCTGGCCAGCTACCGCCAGGCGATCCAGGCACTGCTGTTCGGTGTCGATCACCCGGCTGTAACCGGCGGCCGTGTGGCCACCGTGCAGACCGTGGGTGGCTCCGGTGCCCTGAAAGTCGGTGCCGACTTCCTCAAGCGCTATTTCCCGCAGTCCGAAGTCTGGGTCAGCAACCCGACCTGGGACAACCACCGCGCCATCTTCGAAGGCGCCGGCTTCAAGGTGCACACCTACCCGTACTTCGACCAGGCCACCCGTGGCGTGGACTTCGACGGCATGCTGGCAACCCTGCAGACCCTGCCGGCCAACAGCGTGGTACTGCTGCACCCCTGCTGCCACAACCCCACCGGCGCCGACCTGGAACAACACCAGTGGCAACAAGTGGTCGAAGTGGTCAAGGCGCGCCAACTGATCCCGTTCCTCGACATCGCCTACCAGGGCTTCGCCGAAGGCCTGGTGGAAGACGCCTACGCTATCCGCGAAATGGCCCGTGCCGGTGTGCCGTGCCTGGTCAGCAACTCGTTCTCGAAAATTTTCTCGCTGTACGGCGAGCGGGTTGGCGGCCTGTCGGTAGTGTGCGACGACGACGCCACTGCCCAGAGCGTCCTTGGCCAGCTCAAGGCCACCGTGCGCCGCAACTACTCCAGTCCGCCCAACTTCGGCGCCCAGCTGGTCGCTGGCGTGCTGAGCGATGCCGGCCTCAATGCCCAGTGGGCCGAAGAAGTCGAAGTGATGCGCAAGCGTATCCTCGACATGCGCCAGGCGCTGGTCGATGCGCTGGCGGTGCTGCTGCCAGGCCAGGACTTCCAGTTCTTCCTGCGCCAGCGCGGCATGTTCAGCTACACCGGCTTCAGCGTCGAGCAAGTGCGCCGCCTGCGTGACGAGTTTGGCGTGTACCTGATCGACAGCGGCCGCGTGTGCATGTCCGGCCTGCGCCCGGCCAACCTGCAACGGGTTGCCGAAGCATTCGCTGCTGTTCAGAAGTAATACCGCCAAGGGGCCTGCGCGGCCCCTTCTTGCGGGAGTGCAGGCCTTTCGCGCCGCACGGTTGCTCTGACAATCGCACGGCAGGTTTTCGCTGGTGAAGACAAAATGGCCGTCACACAAGTGGTGACGGTCAAGGACTATGCCTTCACACAGCGTTCGGCACGATACTATTTGGTCTTTTTGTCCGGGTAGAGATCAATAGACGCCGTGGCCTTGAAAATGTCCTTCATGTCTGAAGTTTTACCATTGACGGTGAAATTTATGAATCTGTCTGCGTTGCGGCTGTACTCCAAGTTGCCATGCCAGTGTCTTTCTATTACTCCGTCTTTGTCTTTGCCGGGCCTGAAGACAGTACAACCGAGTCCCGTTTCTTCATCCAGGCTCCCAGATTTAAGCGCTTGTTCAGCGTAAATAAAAAAGGCCCATTCCTGTTTGTTTTCGTCAGTGCCGAGCAGGGCGACCGTATTGGGTGAGGCAAAAGCAAGATTAAATTTGTCAAAAGATGGGCCTTCGTTCGCGTACTTTATATTCGCTTCTATGGTGGCGGTAGAAGAGGTAGAGGCGACCTTAACCCCATTTTCGATCAGGTCAAACAGCGCTTTCACCAAACTCATGATGTAGCCTCGCATTTTTTCAATTGGTTCTTGTCACCATTCCAAGATCCCGAGCGATTCGCAAAAATGAATAGGGCCTTGTTTGGAAATATCAAGCTACTATCGAATCCCATGCTGGGAAACTGACAAAAATGATAGGTGCCGTCCGGCCTTGGCCAGGCTCGAATACCCCTGATTTCGCTAAATCGCCACCCCAAAAAACGGTTTTTCATGGGGCCTTGTGAAAGACAAAAACAAGAATGCCGTTTTGGTGAATGACATTCATGCGGGCAAGCCTGTCTACAAATTGGCGTTTTTATGCACGGTGTCGGTGTTCGGTCGCGAAATGGAGGGGGTGGAGCGGGTTCAATATCAGAATATGGCAGGTCGTCTCGATGCGATGATGGCCGACATGAGGCAAAGCGGGACAGGTTGGCAGGCCAGCTTGGCTCACTTTACCCTGCAAGGTAGCCCCACCGGCACAACCCGCTTGTAAAGACAAGTGCAACCGCCCCTCGGAAAGGGGCTTCGCAAGTGCAACCTTTCCGTGCACAATCGCGCCCCTCTTTTCCGGTTGAGTTGGGCGATAGCACTATTTCGCCATTCTCAGCCTGTTGCAGTCTTGCGAGTGGAGCTTCACCCGGAATGAATGAGCAGGCCCCAAGCGTTGAACAACGCTTTGCAGAATCGACCCCCGCCACCCTTGGCAGCTGGGCGCGTCACGACACTACCTGGATGCTGGGCCTGTTTGGCACAGCGATTGGCGCCGGAACCCTGTTCCTGCCGATCAACGCCGGCCTTGGCGGCTTCTGGCCGCTGCTGATCCTGGCCATCCTGGCCTTCCCGATGACGTACTTTGCCCACCGTGGCCTGACCCGTTTCGTCCTGTCGGGGCGCAACGGTGGTGACATCACCGAGGTGGTCAAAGAGCACTTCGGCAGCACCGCCGGTGCCTCGATCACCGTGCTGTATTTCTTCGCGATCTTCCCCATCCTGCTTATCTATAGCGTGGCGCTGACCAACACCGTGTCCAGCTTCATGGAGCACCAGCTGCACATGGCGCCGCCACCACGGGCCATCCTGTCGTTCGTGCTGATCCTCGGCCTTTTGGCCATCGTGCGCTGCGGCGAGCAGGCCACGGTCAAGGTCATGAGCCTGCTGGTGTACCCGTTCATCGTCGCCCTGGCATTGCTGGGCCTGTACCTGGTGCCGCACTGGACCGGTGGCATCCTCGACAGCGCCACCCAGGTGCCGCCAGCCTCGGCCTTCCTGCACACCCTGTGGCTGGCCATTCCGGTGATGGTGTTCTCGTTCAACCACTCGCCGATCATCTCGGCCTTCGCGGTGGACCAGAAGCGCCGTTACGGCGAGCACGCCGATGAGCGTAGCGGCCAGATCCTGCGCCGTGCCCACCTGTTGATGGTGGTGATGGTGCTGTTCTTCGTGTTCAGCTGCGTGCTCACCCTGAGCAGCGCCCAGTTGGCCGAAGCCAAGGCACAGAACCTGTCGATCCTGTCGTACCTGGCCAACCACTTCAGCAACCCGACCATCGCGTTCGCTGCACCGCTGATCGCCTTCGTGGCTATCGCCAAGTCGTTCCTGGGTCACTACATCGGTGCCAGCGAAGGCCTGAAAGGCATCATCACCAAGACCGGCGCGCGCCCAGGTGCCAAAACCCTGGATCGCGTAGTCGCTGCACTGATGCTGGTGGTGTGCTGGATCGTTGCCACCCTCAACCCGAGCATCCTCGGCATGATCGAGTCGCTCGGCGGGCCGATTCTCGCGGTGCTGCTGTTCCTGATGCCGATGTACGCCATTCACCGTGTACCGTCCATGCGCAAGTACAGCGGCGCGGCCTCCAACGTGTTCGTCGTGGTGGTCGGCCTGGTTGCGTTGACTTCGGTGGTGTACGGCCTGCTGGGCTGATTCGCCCCCTGCAATAAAGAATGCCCGGGTTGCTTGTCGCAAACCGGGTATTTTTTTGTCCACAAAAAGTGTCGGGAAATAGAACAATTTTACCTGACCCATAGGCACCCGGCCGGCTTCATGCTTAACTCAGTGTCCTTTTCAAACCCAGCATAAGGATTTCGTCATGGCTCAAGTGACTCTCAAAGGCGGCCCGGTTCAGGTCAACGGTAACCTGCCACAGGCCGGCGCCCAGGCTCCGGCTTTCTCCCTGGTCGGTGAAGGCCTGGCTGACAAGTCGCTGAAAGACTTCGCCGGCAAGCGCAAAGTGCTGAACATTTTCCCGAGCGTCGACACCCCAACCTGCGCTACCTCCGTGCGCAAGTTCAACGCCCAGGCCAACGATGTCGCCAACACTGTCGTGCTGTGCATCTCCGCCGACCTGCCGTTCGCCCAGGCGCGCTTCTGCGGCGCTGAAGGCCTGGAGAACGTGAAGAACCTGTCGACCCTGCGTGGCCGCGAGTTCCTCGAAAACTACGGCGTCGCCATCGCCGACGGCCCGCTGGCCGGCCTGGCAGCCCGCGCTGTGGTAGTGCTGGACGAGAACGACAAGGTGCTGCACAGCGAGCTGGTTGGCGAAATTGCTGACGAGCCGAACTACGATGCAGCCCTGGCTGTGCTGAAGTAAGGACTGTGTAGGGCCGGGGGAACCCTTCTGCCCGCCACCGCTCCAAGCAACACCCTGTAACGGCCCGGAGCGCTCTCCGGGCCGTTTTCATTTAAAATTCCGCGTCTTGGCAACGTCAGCCTAAGGTAAACCTCTGGTAAAGGCCCTTTGCTTAAACGATGCCATTGCTTATCGTTCACCCTCCCCAAGTCGCCATTCCGAACAAGGTTCGTTCAACCCATGCAAGCGTCCAATTCCCGTTCCCCCCGTCGCTGGCTCGTCGGCCTGCTGATCCTGCTGCTGGTGGCTGCACTGGCCTGGTGGCTGTGGCCTGCAGCAACGCCTGCGCATAAAGAAGCCAGTGGCGGCGGCGGGCGCGGCGGCAAGGGCATGGGCATGATGGGCGGTCGCCCGGGCTTTGGCGGCTCCAGCGAAGCGGTACCCGTGCGCGTCGAGCCGGTGCGAGTGGGTGACTTCCCGCTGTACTACAAGGCCCTGGGCACGGTCACCGCGACCAACACCGTCAACGTACGCAGCCGCGTGGCTGGCGAACTGGTGAAAATCCACTTCAAGGAAGGCCAGCAGGTCAAGGCCGGCGACTTGCTCGCCGAAATCGACCCGCGCTCGTACCGCATCGCCTTGCAGCAAGCCGAAGGCACATTGGCGCAGAACCAGGCGCAGTTGAAGAACGCCCAGGTCGACCTGGCCCGTTACAAAGGCCTGTACGCCGAAGACAGCATCGCCAAGCAAACCCTCGACACCGCCGAAGCACAGGTGGCGCAATTCCAGGGGCTGGTCAAGACCAACCAGGCTCAGGTCAACGATGCCCGCCTGAACCTCGACTTCACCCAGATCCGTGCGCCGATCAGCGGCCGTGTCGGCCTGCGTCAGCTCGACCTGGGCAACCTGGTGGCGGCCAATGACACCACCGCACTGGTAGTCATCACTCAGACCGAGCCGATCAACGTCGCCTTCACCCTGCCGGAAACCGAGCTGAGCACCGTGCTGGAGCGCTATCGCAGCGGCGCCAGCCTGCCGGTCGAGGCCTGGGACCGCAGTGACAGCAAACTGCAATCTACCGGCGTGCTGGGCAGCATCGACAACCAGATCGACACCACCACTGGCACCCTCAAGTTCAAAGGCCGCTTCGAAAACAAGGACCTGGCCCTGTTCCCCAACCAGTTCGTCAACGTGCGCTTGCTGGCCGATACCCTCAAGCAGGTGGTCATGGCCCCGGCGGCGGCCATCCAGTTCGGCAATGACGGTAGCTTCGCCTACGTGGTCAATGCCGAGAACACCGTTAACGTGCGCAAGCTCAAGGTGGGCGCCAGCGATGGCGAGAACAGCGTCATTCTCGACGGCCTGAAGGCCGGTGATCGTCTGGTGCTGGAAGGTACCGACCGCCTGCGCGAAGGCACCAAGGTCGAAGTGGTCGAAGACAGCTCGCAAGTGCCGACCACCCCGGGCCAGCACCTGCAAGGGCAAGAGGCCAAAGGCTCGGCGCAAACCGGTGAAGCACAACCTGGCAAAGCAGCAGGCAAGGCGGGCGCATGAACCTCTCGCGTCTGTTCATTCTGCGGCCGGTCGCCACCACGCTGAGCATGCTGGCCATCGTCCTGGCCGGTCTGATCGCCTATAAGCTGCTGCCGGTTTCCGCCTTGCCGCAGGTGGATTACCCGACCATCCGCGTCATGACCCTGTACCCCGGCGCCAGCCCGCAGGTCATGACCAGTGCGGTCACCGCCCCCCTGGAGCGCCAGTTCGGCCAGATGCCTGGCCTTGAGCAAATGGCCTCGACCAGCTCCGGCGGCGCGTCGGTGCTGACCTTGCGCTTCAACCTCGACATGAACATGGACGTTGCCGAGCAACAGGTGCAGGCCGCGATCAACGCCGCCAGCAACCTGCTGCCCAGCGACCTGCCAGCGCCACCGGTGTACAACAAGGTCAACCCGGCTGATACCCCGGTGCTGACCTTGGCCATTTCCAGCAAGACCATGCCGCTGCCAAAGCTCAACGACCTGGTCGACACCCGCGTGGCGCAAAAGCTCGCGCAGATCAGCGGTGTGGGCATGGTCAGCATTGCCGGCGGCCAGCGCCAGGCAGTGCGCATCAAGGTCAACGTCGATGCCTTGGCCGCCAACGGCCTGAACCTGGATGACGTGCGCACGCTGATTGGCGCGTCCAACGTCAACCAGCCAAAGGGCAACTTCGACGGCCCGACCCGGGTGTCGATGCTCGATGCCAACGACCAGCTGCGTTCCCCCGAGGAATACGCCAACCTGATCCTGGCCTACAACAACGGTGCGCCGCTGCGCCTGAAAGACGTGGCCGAAATCGTCGACGGCGCAGAGAACGAGCGCCTGGCCGCCTGGGCCAACGAAAATCATGCCGTGCTGTTGAATATCCAGCGTCAGCCGGGCGCCAACGTGATCGAAGTCGTCGACCGCATCAAGGACTTGTTGCCGTCGATTACCGACAACCTGCCGGCCGGTCTGGATGTGTCGGTGCTCACCGACCGCACCCAGACCATCCGCGCTGCGGTGAAGGACGTACAGCACGAACTGCTGATCGCCATCGCCCTGGTGGTGATGGTCACCTTCCTCTTCCTGCGCCGCTTCAGCGCCACCATTATCCCTTCGATCGCCGTGCCTTTGTCGCTGATCGGCACCTTTGGCGTGATGTACCTGGCCGGCTTCTCGGTCAACAACCTGACGCTGATGGCCCTGACCATCGCCACCGGCTTCGTGGTCGATGATGCCATCGTGATGCTGGAAAACATCTCGCGGCATATCGAAGAGGGCGAGACGCCCATGCAGGCAGCGCTCAAGGGCGCCCGGCAAATCGGTTTCACCCTGATTTCCCTGACCTTCTCGCTGATCGCGGTACTGATCCCGCTGCTGTTCATGGCTGACGTGGTCGGCCGGCTGTTCCGCGAGTTCGCCATTACCCTGGCGGTGGCCATCCTGATTTCCCTGGTGGTGTCGCTGACCCTGACGCCGATGATGTGTGCCCGGCTGCTCAAGCGCGAGCCCAAGGAAGAAGAGCAGGGGCGCTTCTACCGTGCCAGTGGTGCCTGGATCGACTGGCTGATCAAGCACTACGGCAGTGCCCTGCAATGGGTGCTGAAGCACCAGCCGTTGACCTTGCTGGTCGCCGTGGCCAGCCTGGCGCTGACGGTGTTCCTGTACATGGTGGTACCCAAGGGCTTCTTCCCGGTGCAGGACACCGGGGTCATCCAGGGCATTTCCGAGGCGCCGCAATCCACCTCGTTTGCCGCCATGAGCGAGCGCCAGCAGGCCCTGAGCAAGGTGATCCTGCAGGACCCGGCCGTGCAGAGCCTGTCGTCCTACATCGGCGTCGATGGCGATAACGCCACGCTCAACAGTGGCCGCCTGCTGATCAACCTCAAGCCCCATGGCGAACGGGATGTCACCGCCAGCGAGGTCATCAGCCGTCTGCAACCGCAACTCGACCGGCTGGTGGGTATCCGCCTGTTCATGCAGCCGGTGCAGGACCTGAGTATCGAAGACCGCGTCAGCCGCACCCAGTACCAGTTCAGCCTGTCGTCGCCAGACGCCGACCTGTTGGCGCAATGGAGCAGCAAGCTGGTACAGGCGCTGCAGCAGCGCCCGGAACTGGCCGACGTGGCCAGTGACTTGCAGGACAAGGGGCTACAGGTGTACCTGGTGATCGACCGTGACATGGCCAGCCGCCTGGGCATCACGGTGTCGCAGATTACCAACGCCCTTTACGACGCGTTCGGCCAGCGGCAGATCTCCACCATCTACACCCAGGCCAGCCAGTACCGCGTGGTGCTTCAGTCGCAGGACGCGGCAGTCATTGGCCCACAGGCGCTGGAGTCGATTCACGTCAAGGCCACCGATGGCGGCCAGGTGCGCCTGTCGGCGCTGGCGCGTATCGAGCAGCGCCAGGCCCAGTTGGCCATTTCCCACATCGGCCAGTTCCCGGCGGTGACCCTGTCGTTCAACCTGGCCCACGGTGCATCGCTGGGCGAGGCTGTGCAGGTGATCGAGCAGGTGCAGAAGGACATCGGCATGCCGTTGGGCGTGCAAACCCGCTTCCAGGGTGCGGCGGAGGCCTTCCAGGCATCGCTGTCGAGCACCTTGCTGCTGATCCTGGCGGCGGTGGTGACCATGTACATCGTGCTGGGCGTGCTGTACGAAAGCTACATTCACCCGGTGACCATCCTCTCGACCTTGCCGTCGGCAGCAGTGGGCGCTTTGCTGGCTCTGCTCATCAGCGGCAACGACCTGGGCATGATCGCCATTATCGGCATCATCCTGCTGATCGGTATCGTCAAGAAGAACGCGATCATGATGATCGACTTTGCCCTGGAGGCCGAGCGCCACCAAGGCATGAACCCGCGCGATGCCATCTACCAGGCGGCGTTGCTGCGCTTCCGGCCGATCCTGATGACCACCCTGGCCGCGCTGTTCGGCGCCGTGCCGCTGATGCTCGCCACCGGTTCCGGCGCCGAGCTGCGCCAGCCACTGGGCCTGGTGATGGTGGGCGGCTTGCTGGTCAGCCAGGTGCTGACGCTGTTCACTACCCCGGTCATCTACCTGTACTTCGACCGCCTGGCCCGCCGCTGGCGCCCGGCCACTGACGTGAAGCAGGCCGAGGCATGAACCTGTCCGGTCCTTTCATCCGTCGCCCGGTGGCGACCATGCTGTTGAGCCTGGCGATCATGCTGCTGGGTGGGGTCAGCTTCGGCTTGCTGCCGGTGGCGCCGCTGCCGCAGATGGACTTCCCGGTGATCGTGGTGTCGGCCAACCTGTCCGGCGCCAGCCCTGAGGTCATGGCGTCTACCGTGGCCACGCCACTGGAGCGCAAGCTGGGCAGCATTGCCGGCGTGACCACGCTGACCAGCAGTTCAAACCAGGGCTCCACGCGGGTGGTGATCGGTTTCGAGATGGGCCGTGATATCGATGGTGCGGCGCGCGAGGTGCAGGCGGCGATCAACGCTACCCGCAACCTGCTGCCCAGCGGCATGCGCAGCATGCCCACCTACAAGAAGATCAACCCGTCCCAGGCGCCGATCATGGTGCTGTCGCTGACCTCGGAAGTGCTGCAGAAAGGCCAGCTGTACGACCTGGCCGACACCATCCTGTCGCAGAGCCTGGCCCAGGTGTCGGGGGTAGGGGAGGTGCAGATCGGCGGCAGCTCGCTGCCGGCGGTGCGCATCGCCGTCGAGCCGCAACTGCTCAACCAGTACAACCTGTCGCTGGACGAAGTGCGCACGGCGGTGTCCAACGCCAACCAGCGTCGGCCCATGGGCTTTGTCGAGGACGCCGAGCGCAACTGGCAGGTGCGCGCCAACGACCAGCTGGAAAGCGCCAAGGACTACGAGCCGGTGGTGATCCGCCAGCAAAACGGTACCATCCTGCGCCTGTCCGACGTGGCGACCATCACCGACGGCGTCGAGAACCGTTACAACAGTGGCTTCTTCAATGACCAGGCGGCTGTGCTGCTGGTGGTCAACCGCCAGACCGGCGCCAACATCATCGAAACGGTTGACCAGATCAAGGCACAGCTGCCGGCCCTGCAGTCGTTGCTGCCAGCCAGCGTGCAACTGAACGTGGCCATGGACCGCTCGCCAGTGATCAAGGCCACCCTGAAAGAGGCCGAGCACACCCTGCTGATTGCCGTGGTACTGGTGATCCTGGTGGTGTACCTGTTCCTCGGCAGCCTGCGCGCCTCGCTGATCCCCAGTCTGGCCGTGCCGGTGTCGCTGGTGGGCACGTTCGCGGTCATGTACCTGTGCGGTTTCTCGCTGAACAACCTGTCGCTGATGGCGCTGATTCTGGCCACCGGCCTGGTGGTGGACGACGCCATCGTGGTGCTGGAGAACATCTCGCGGCACATCGAGGACGGGCAGCCGCCGATGAAGGCGGCCTTCCTCGGCGCCAAGGAAGTAGGCTTCACCTTGCTGTCGATGAACGTGTCGCTGGTGGCGGTGTTCGTCTCCATCCTGTTCATGGGTGGCATTGTGCGCAACCTGTTCCAGGAGTTCTCCATCACCCTGGCGGCGGCGATCATCGTATCGCTGGTGGTGTCGCTGACCCTGACGCCCATGCTCTGCGCCCGCTGGCTCAAACCGCATCAGGCCGAGCAGACACGCCTGCAACGCTGGAGCGACAAACTGCACCAGCGCATGGTCAACGGCTACGACCGCAGCCTGGGCTGGGCCCTGCGCCACAAGCGCCTGACCCTGCTCAGCCTGTTGGCCACCATCGGCATCAACATCGCGCTGTACGTCGTGGTGCCCAAGACGCTGATGCCGCAACAGGACACCGGCCAGCTGATGGGCTTTATCCGCGGCGACGACGGGCTGTCGTTCACCGTGATGCAGCCGAAGATGGAAATCTACCGCCGTGCTTTGCTCGCCGACCCGGCAGTGCAGAGCGTTGCCGGTTTCATCGGTGGCAACAGCGGCACCAACAACGCCATGGTGTTGGTGCGCCTGAAACCGATCAGCGAGCGCAAGATCGATGCGCAGAAGGTGATCGAGCGCCTGCGCAAGGAAATGCCCAAAGTGCCTGGCGGGCGCCTATTCCTGATGGCCGACCAGGACCTGCAACTGGGCGGCGGTGGCCGTGACCAGACGTCGTCGCAGTACCTGTATACCCTGCAGAGTGGCGACCTGGCAGCGCTGCGTGAGTGGTTCCCGAAAGTGGTCGCAGCTGTGCGTGCACTGCCGGAACTCACTGCTATCGATGCGCGTGACGGTGCCGGCACCCAGCAGGTGACCCTGGTGGTCGACCGCGACCAGGCCAAGCGCCTAGGCATCGACATGGACATGGTTACCACGGTGTTGAACAACGCCTACAGCCAGCGGCAGATCTCTACCATCTACGACAGCCTCAACCAGTACCAGGTGGTGCTGGAGATCAACCCGAAATACGCCTGGGACCCAAGTACTCTGGAGCAGGTGCAGGTGATCACCGCCGACGGCGCCCGCGTACCGCTGTCCACCATCGCCCACTACGAGAACAGCCTGGCCAACGACCGCGTCAGCCACGAAGGCCAGTTCGCCTCCGAAGACATCGCCTTCGACGTCGCGGAAGGCTACAGCCCCGACCAGGCCATGGCAGCGCTGGAGCGCGCGGTGGCCAAGTTAGGCTTGCCTGAGGAAGTGATCGCCAAGCTGGGTGGCACTGCCGACGCCTTTGCCAAGACGCAGGAGGGTCAACCGTTCATGATCCTGGGTGCGTTGGTGCTGGTGTACCTGGTGCTGGGCATCCTGTACGAAAGCTACATTCACCCGCTGACCATTCTCTCGACACTGCCTTCGGCTGGCGTTGGTGCGTTGCTGGCACTGTACGTCACGGGGGGCGAGTTCAGCCTGATCTCGATGCTGGGCCTGTTCCTGCTGATCGGCGTGGTGAAGAAGAACGCCATTTTGATGATCGACCTGGCCTTGCAGCTGGAGCGCCATCAAGGGCTGTCGCCGGAAGAGTCTATCCGCCGGGCCTGTCTGCTGCGCCTGCGGCCGATCCTGATGACCACCCTGGCGGCCATTCTTGGCGCCTTGCCGCTGCTGCTGAGCCACGCCGAAGGCGCGGAAATGCGCCAGCCGCTGGGCCTGACCATCATTGGTGGCCTGGTGTTCAGCCAGATCCTCACCCTTTACACGACGCCGGTGGTCTACCTGTATCTGGACCGCCTGCGCCACCGTTTCAACCGTTGGCGCGGCGTGCGCACCGACGCCGCCCTGGAAAACCCGCTATGACTTTTGCCCAGACCCCACTTCATCGTGCCCTGCAAACGCTGACCTGTGGGCGTGGCTCGCGCCTGCTCGGCGCCGGGTTGTGCGTGGCCCTGCTCAGTGCCTGTACCTTGAGCCCGGATTACCACCGTCCCGAGCTGAACAGCACGGCGGCGCAGTTCAAGCACGCCGAAGGCTGGACCCAGGCCGCGCCATCCGACGCCATCGCCCGTGGCGCCTGGTGGGAAATCTACGGCGATGCCGGGCTCAATGCGCTGGTTGAGGAACTGAACCGCAGCAACCAGACCGTAGCGCAATCCGAAGCCCAGTACCGCCAGGCCCAGGCGCTGGTGCGCAGCAGCCGCGCGGCGCTGTTCCCGAGCCTGGACCTGAGCACCAGCAAGAACCGCTCGGCCCAGGGCACCGGCAGCTCCAGTTCGAGCTTGTCCAACAACAGCAGTGGTATTCGCAACACCTACAATGCGCAGTTGGGCGTGAGCTGGGAAATCGACCTGTGGGGCAAGCTGCGCGAAACCATGAATGCCAACGAGGCCAGTGCCGAAGCCAGCTTCGCCGACCTCGCGTCGATCCGCTTGAGCCAGCAATCGGAGCTTGTGCAGAACTACCTGCAACTGCGGGTGATAGACGAGCAAAAGCGTCTGCTGGAAGCCACTGTGGCGGCCTACGAGCGCTCGTTGCGGATGAACGAAAACCAGTATCGCGCCGGCGTTGCCGGGCCGGATGCAGTGGCCCAGGCGCGCACCCAGCTCAAGAGCACCCAGGCTGACCTGATCGACCTGATCTGGCAGCGTGCGCAGTTCGAGAACGCCATTGCCGTGCTGTTGGGCAAAACCCCGGCCGACTTCGCTCTGGCCGACAGCAAGGACATTCCTGCGCTGCCGCAAATCCCGGTATCCCTGCCTTCGCAGCTGCTGGAGCGGCGCCCGGACATCGCTGCTGCCGAGCGTAACGTGATGGCCGCCAATGCCAACATCGGCGTGTCGCGGGCGGCGTATTTCCCCGATCTGAGCCTGAGCATGAGCGGCGGCTATTCCAGCAGCAGTTTCAGTAACTGGATCGAGCTGCCCAACCGCTACTGGTCGGTAGGCCCGCAACTGGCGTTGACCCTGTTCGACGCCGGCAAGCGCAGCGCCGAGGTGGACCGCACGGTGGCGGCGTATGACCAGACCGTGGCGCAATACCGCCAGACAGTGCTGGACGGCTTCAAGGAAGTGGAAAACCTGCTGGTGCAGTTGAAGGTGTACGGCGATGAAGCGGTGGTGCGCCAGGAAGCGCTGGATGCCGCCCGCGAGTCGCTGCGCCTGACCGAGAACCAGTACCGCGCAGGGTTGATCGGCTACCTGGATGTGGTGAACGTGCAGACCACGGCGTTGAGCAACGAGCGCAGTGTGTTGAACCTGCTGCAAGGGCGCTTGGTAGCCAGCGTGCAGTTGGTAGCGGCGCTGGGTGGCGGCTGGGATGCCGAACAGGCATTTGCCGAGCAGGATTGAAGCGACCCGCAGACGCGTACCCCTGTAGGAGCGGCCTTGTGTCGCGATCGGGCCGCAGAGCGGCCCCAGAACTTTGTGTACAAGCACAGATCGCTGGGGCCGCTTCGCAGCCCGATCGCGACACAAGGCCGCTCCTACAGCTACCGCGCATCCGTCCAGGCCCTCGCAGTCTTTGGATCCATTCCCATTCGCAAAAACCCCGTGCGTTTCGCTTAAGCTTGAGTACAATCGTCAGCTTTTGCCGGGCCCCCTGTCCCGTCGCTGGAACTCCCAATGCTGACCGGTAGCTACTCCTCTTCGCTGGTGCTGATTTCGCTGTGCGTGGCGATTCTGGCGTCTTATACCGCCCTTGACCTGACCGGCCGCATCGCCACGGCCAAGGGCCGGGCTGCCTACTTGTGGATGGGGGGCGGCGCGTTGGCCATGGGCATCGGCGTGTGGTCGATGCACTTCATCGGCATGCTCGCCTTCAGCCTGCCTATCGACCTGGGTTATGACCTGGCGCTTACCGCGTTCTCGCTGCTGATCGCTGTGCTGTCCTCGGGCTTTGCCCTGTGGCTGGTGAGCCAGCCGAGCCTGCCGTGCCTGCAACTGGGCTTCGGCGCGCTGATCATGGGCGCCGGCATTGCCTGCATGCACTACACCGGCATGGCCGCGCTGCGCATGCTGCCGGGCATCGACTATGACCCGACGCTGTTTGGCGCCTCGCTGCTGATTGCCGTGGGTGCGTCTGCGGCGGCGCTGTGGATCGCCTTCCGTCTGCGCAAACACACCCCCTACGTGCGGCAGATCCGCGGGCTGGCGGCCGTGGTGATGGGGTTTGCCATCGTCGGCATGCATTACACCGGCATGGCGGCGGCGAACTTCCCCGAAGGCAGTTTCTGCGGTGCGCTGGCAGGTGGGTTGCAGGGCGATAGCCTGGTTTACCTGGTGTTGATCACCACCTTGGCGGTGTTGGCCGTGGCCTTGCTCACCTCGGTGCTGGACGCGCGCCTGGAGGCGCGCACCGCCGAGCTGGCCCGTTCGCTGACCCTGGCCAACCAGGAGCTGACCCAGCTGGCCCTGCACGACACCCTGACCGATCTGCCCAACCGCACGTTGCTGGCCGACCGCATCGAGCAGGCCATTGCCAAGGTGGCGGAGCAGGGCGGCTGTTTTGCCCTGATGTTCATTGACCTGGACGGTTTCAAACCGGTCAACGATGCCTTTGGTCACCACATTGGCGACCTGCTGCTCAAGGCCGTGGCGGGGCGGCTGCGCGGCCACTTGCACAGCCAGGACACGTTGGCGCGCATCGGCGGTGACGAGTTCGTGCTGCTGGTGGAATTGCAGGAGCCGAACGATGCCATGGACGTGGCGGTCAAACAGGTCAACCTGGTGTCGCGGCCATTCCGCGTGGCCGAACACGACCTGCAACTGTCGGCGAGCCTGGGCATTGTCCTGTATCCGGGCAACGGCCAGGACCAGCACGAGCTGCTGCGCAATGCCGACGCTGCCATGTACCACGCCAAGAGCGCCGGCAAGAACGGCTACAGCTTCTTCGACGTGTCGATGAACAGTAACGCCCGCCAGCAACTGCAACTGCTGCAGGACCTGCGCCAGGCGCTGGAGCAGCGCCAGTTCCGGTTGCACTACCAGCCCAAGTTCGACGCCCAGGCCTGTCAGCCGATCGGTGCCGAGGCCTTGCTGCGCTGGGAGCATCCGCAACAAGGGCTACTGCTGCCTGACCGTTTCATTGGCCTGGCAGAGAAAACCGGCCTGATCATTCCCATCGGTGATTGGGTGCTGGACGAAGCCTGCCGGCAGATGCGCCAGTGGCTGGACCAAGGGCATCAAGGCTGGCGCATGGCCGTGAACCTGTCGGCCATCCAGTTCTGCCATGCCGGGCTGGTCGAGAGCGTGGCCCGGGCCCTGCAACAGAACGGCCTGCCGGCCAACTGCCTGACCCTGGAAATCACCGAAACCACTGCCATGCACGACGCCGATGCCAGCCTGACCGTGCTGCAACGCCTGTCCGACATGGGAGTGGACCTGTCCATCGATGACTTTGGCACCGGCTACTCCAGCCTGATGTACCTCAAGCGCCTGCCGGCCAACGAACTGAAAATCGACCGTGGCTTCGTGCGTGACCTGGAGCAGGACAGTGACGATGCGGCGATTGTTTCGGCTATCGTCGCCCTGGGCCAGGCGCTGGGCCTGCGCATCGTTGCCGAAGGGGTGGAGACCGACAAGCAGCAAGACTTCCTGACCCGACTGGGGTGTGATTCGCTGCAAGGCTACCTGCTGGGCCAACCAGTGCCCGCCGAACAGTTCATGAGCAAGTTGCAGGCAATGCGGCCGCAAGATACCGCAGCGGGCTAAACGGCATCGCGCAAGGTGAAGCTGGGTATGAACGCGTCCATCTCCGCTTCGACGGCTTCGATGATGCGTTCAACGTCGGCGGCAGCCATGACGGCCGTGCAGGGGATACCGGCTATAGCCAGTAGCGTTTCGCCGGTGGCGCGGTCGAACAGCCGTGCGACCATGCTGCGTGGCGCATCCATGATGGCCTCGAAGCCCAGCGGGTGGAAATGCCAGCGCATCACCTGGCAGGCGTTGGGGAACGTCATCTTGTTCATGCCTGCCTCCTTGTCCGTGCCTGGACGTGGTGAGCGGATGGCCACATCGATGCGGCCGCCGGGAATGTAAACATAGCAGCTGCCACGCGTGATTCTCGGTTGCAAATACGACAAATGTGCTAATGCATGACGGCGTTCACATCCTTGTCATGGGTGCAGATTGTTCCGTGCCTTCAAGGCAAACGTTTTCCTTGCGTGCTAGCGTCGGCAACCCAGCGGTAATTGTCTTTTTCCAAGACAATCGACTGGCGTTATTTCCGACGAGTGGCGCTATACATCCCTAGGGCGGGAGCTGCTGATGTTAGTCGATGTGTAGGGGCCGGCACCTCTCACATATTTGGCAATTTCTATTGCCGCTTGCACGGGTGCAATGGTCAATTTGTGAACGTTCAACCGGGGTATCCAACTGCGAATTGTCCGCAAGGAAATGACGGCGGACTCAGCGATTTGGTTGCTGATTATCGCCTCTTGCTGGAGGACGGATATGCTGTTCTCGATGCTCAAGATGCTATGGTCAGCCCGAGGCACTTGCCTTTGAAGAGTAGGCGTTGCGGCCTGAGGTGCGCGAAATTGTGGTGTGGGGTCTAATCCAGTCCAATTCAGCACTCTACGCTTCAACCATTCAACTATATGCCCAGAAGGATCGTATCGGTTGATCGGGTCGTTATGGCAGTAGGCGTACGCATTGATGCCGCCTTTGTCAAAAGGGGACTTCGAGTCTGCTTGATTGAAGGTGTTGTGGGCAGGTGCATAGAGCCGCTTTCCTTGGCCTAGTGGATAACAGTTGCTGATTCGCTCATACGGTTGGCCATTAAAGCCTAATAGTGTTGCCAGACCGTTGTTGCCAATGAAACCAAAGGGCGTGTAGGCCTGATGTAAGAGGCCGGAATGGGTTCCAATGACAGTTCCCGCCTCGTCTACCAGCAGTGCATTGAATGTGACAGCCATCACGTAATCCTGTGCGATTCAGCCTCTTCATAATTTAGCGCTTACATGGCACCGCGAACACTGGCAGTTTTATCAGTTGATCGACCTAACAGCCCAGCTGCAATATTGATGGTGAACCCCACATCTGACGTTTGCACTACCAGCCTAAGTTCGACGCCCAAGCCTGTCAGTCGATCGGTGCCGAGGCCTTGCTGCGTTGGGAATACCTTCAACAAGGGCTACTGCTGCCTGGCCGCTTCATTGGCCTGGCAGAGAAAACCGGCCTGATCATTCCTATCGGTGAGTGGTTGCTGGACGAGGCCTGCCGGCAGGTGCGCCAGTGCCTGCTGAACAGTTCATGAGCAAGTTGCAAGCATTGCGTCAGCAGGATGCCGCGGCGGGTTAAACCGCGTCACGCAAGGCGAAGCTGGGTATGAAGGCGTCCATCTCCGCTTCGACGGCTTCGATGATGCGTTCAACGTCGGCGGCAGCCATGATGGCCGTGCAGGGGATACCGGCTATAGCCAGTAGCGTTTCGCCGGTGGCGCGGTCGAACAGCCGTGCGACCATGCTGCGTGGCGCATCCATGATGGCCTCGAAGCCCAGCGGGTGGAAATGCCAGCGCATCACCTGGCAGGCGTTGGGGAACGTCATCTTGTTCATGCCTGCCTCCTTGTCCGAACCTGGACGTAGTAAGCGGATGGCCACATCGATGCGGCTGCCGGGAATGTAAACATAGCAGCTGCCATGCGTGATTCTCGGTTGCAAATACGGCAATTGTGCAAATACCTGACAGCGATCACAGTCCCTTGTGGTGTGGGTCGCGAGGCAAACGTTTGTCTTGGGCGTTAGCGGCATGAAGCCCTGTCTGTTCAACCTCTCGGACCTGCATTGAGAGCAGTGGCTTTCGGACGAGCGGCAGAACTGAACAGGGCCTTTTGCGCCAACTTACTCTCCGAAGGCTTCTTGGTAATCGGATGCACCATCCGCTTTCATGTTTGCTGGTTCCACGCTACAGGGTCATCATGATGGCCCATCCGTGATGGGGATGATCGAAAATCTTGAATGAGATATTGCATTAGCAACGGTTCGAGTACCTCAGTGGCCGCTCTTATTACCCCGGCGATTCCGATCATCCCGATGACTGCATTACCATTGTGGATAAGCCCAGTAGGTGAAGCAGCGTGTCGACCCGCTTCCACTTCGGCTCGATCCAATATTGCTGCGAGTTGTCGGAGATTCATCCGTGGAGAGTATCGTGCTCTTCGCGCTTGCTGACCTCTTTGCTGCCTTACATGCGGTTGTTGTTGTTGTTGTTGTTGTTGTTGTTGTTGTTGTTGTTGTCTTGCATGCGCTCTCGAGACTACTCGGTGAGAGCGTTTGGCGGTGCCGAAACTCTGCGAAGCACGGAAAGTATTTTGTGAGGTGTTAAGTGTTCGCGTTTGTGATGTTTTCGGGCGTAGGCTCCGGGAAAAGCCAGTTGGGTCAGCGAAATTTATCGGGTCATTCTCACAGTAGGCATAACAGTTTAGGCCGCCTTCGTTGAAGGGCGAAAAGCTGTCTGGCTGGAAAAAGCGCATTAGCCAAGGGCTATAGAACCTACGACCATTTCCTAGCGAATAGCTCTTTGAGGCACGGTCAAAAAGACTGCCGGAAAAACCTAGGGTGCTTTCGGACCCGCTGAGGCCATTAAGACCATAGGGTGAATATATATGTATTGATGACGCGGTAGCGCTGTCATCGCTCTCGGCGTGAACACACAACGTTGTTGAGCTGGGCGTATTCATCGGAGAACCCTTTAATACTTGAGACAGCCAGCATGTTCGAGTGGGTTGAGAGGTTGCAACTGGCAAAATTGATAGCTGGCTCAGCCCAGCAACCCCGCAGCGATATTGATTGTGAACCCCAGAATTGCCGTATTGAACAAGAAACCTACGATGGAATGCGCCAGCACGATCCGCCGCAGCCGCTTGCCGGCAACCCCCACATCTGACGTTTGCACGGCCACGCTGATGGTGAACGAGAAGTAGTGAAAGTCCCAATAGTCCGGGTTGCGCTCGCCATCGGCGAAGCGCAGCGGTGGCTCGTGATTCTGCCCGGTATAGAACAGCCGGGCGTAATGCAGGCTGAAGATGCAACCAATCAGTAGCCAGGAACCAGCCACGGTCAGGCCGGTGTAGAGGTAGTGCAAGGCCAGGTCTGCGCCTTGCAGCCCACGGCTGGACACCAGTTGCAGGGTGACTGCGGCAAGGCTGGCGATGGCGGCGATGCACACGGTGAGCAGGACCAGGCCTGCGTTTTCGTCTTCGACGCGGGCAACCTTGCGGACCTTTTCCGGGCTGGCGCCCCAGCTCAGGTACAGCACCAGCGCCAGGTACAGCCACACGCCCAGGTTCCAGCCAGCGAGGATGTGTTGCACGGCATCACCGGCAGGGATCAGCCAGGCGCCAATCAGGCCTGCCGCTGCAGCGAAGCTCAGGCGGGGATGGGTACGGGTCAGGCGGTGGAAAGCCATGGGGCCTCATTCACTGTGGGTATGGTCTCTACTCTAGCTTGTTCTTTGCTGGCACCCATCGCACACCCTTGCAACTCTCAGTACACTGCACGTTCCAACACCAACATCTGTTGAACTCGAGGTTTTTGCATGACGCTCAGTCCTTTGGCAGGCAAGCCGGCTCCGGCCAGCGTGCTGGTCGATATTCCCCGACTGCTCACCGCCTATTACACCGGCCGCCCAGACGCTGCCGTGGCGGCTCAGCGGGTGGCCTTCGGCACCTCGGGGCACCGGGGCACTTCGCTTGAATTGAGTTTCAACGAATACCACGTGCTGGCCATCACCCAGGCTATTTGCCTGTACCGCCAGGAAAAGGGCATTGATGGCCCGCTGTTCATCGGCGCCGACACCCACGCCCTGTCGGCCCCGGCCACGGCCAGCGCGCTGGAAGTGCTGGCGGCCAACGGCGTGCAAGTCAGGTTGTCGAAGGACGACGAATACACCCCCACGCCGGCTGTGTCCCACGCCATCCTCTGCCATAACCGTGGCCGCCAGCAGGGCCTGGCCGACGGCATCGTCATCACCCCGTCGCACAACCCGCCGCAAAGCGGGGGCTTCAAGTACAACCCGCCCAATGGCGGCCCGGCCGACAGCGATGTGACCAAGTGGGTCGAGGCCAAGGCCAACGAACTGCTGGCGGCGAACCTGGCAGGCGTCAAGCGCATGGACCATGCCCAGGCGCTGCAGGCCCCGACCACCCAGCGTCACGATTACGTGAGCAGCTATGTGGCGGACCTGGAAAACGTCATCGACTTCGATGTCATCCGTGGCGCCAAACTGCGCCTGGGCGTCGACCCGCTGGGCGGGGCAGGGGTGCGCTACTGGTCGGCCATTGCCGAACACTACAAGCTGGACCTGGAAGTGGTGAACACCGAGGTAGACCCGACCTTCCGCTTCATGACCGTCGACTGGGACGGCCAGATCCGCATGGACCCGTCCTCGCCATACGCCATGCAGGGCCTGATTGGCCTGCGCGAGCGCTTCGACGTGGCCTTCGCCTGTGACCCGGACCACGACCGCCACGGCATCGTTACCCCGGACGGCCTGCTGCAACCGAACAATTACCTGGCCGTGGCCATCGACTACCTGTACCGCCACCGCCCGCAATGGCGCAGCGATGCTGCCGTTGGTAAAACCGTGGTGTCCAGCGGCCTGATCGACCGCGTTACCCAGCGTCTGGGCCGTGAACTGTACGAAGTGCCGGTAGGCTTCAAGTTCTTTGCCCAAGGGTTGTTTGACGGCTCGCTGGGCTTTGGTGGCGAAGAGAGTGCCGGTGCGTCGTTCCTGCGCCGCGATGGCTCCGTGTGGGCCACCGACAAGGACGGGTTGATCCCGGCCTTGCTGGCTGCCGAGATGACCGCCCGCACCGGACGCAACCCGAGCCAGGCCTACGCGGACCTGACCGAAGCCTTGGGCAAGCCCTACGCTACCCGGGTCGAAGCCAAGGCCGATGCGCGGCAGAAGGCGTTGCTGAGCAAGCTGGCGCCAGAGCAGGTCAAGTCGACCGAACTGGCCGGTGAGCCTATCGTGCAGATCCTCAGCCACGCGCCGGGCAATGGCCAGGCGATTGGCGGGCTGAAGGTGATGACCGCCAATGGCTGGTTTGCCGCACGGCCGTCGGGCACCGAGGACATCTACAAGATCTACGCCGAAAGCTTCATCGACGAGGCGCACCTGCAGCGCCTGGTGCAGGAAGCGCAAGTGCTGGTGGATGCAGCGATTGCCTGACCGGTAACAAACCGCTTGGCCCTGCGGCGCAACGTAAATTAGAATTAATCCTATTTACGCCGCCGCAGGGCCATCCTCATGATCGACGCCGCGCCGCCAACGGAACCTAGCCTGCCTGCCCTGTACCGGGAGCACCGCAGCTGGCTCGAAACCTGGCTACGCCGGCGCCTGGGCAATGCCTGGGATGCCGCCGATCTCAGCCAGGATACTTTTCTGCGGGTACTGACCAGTGCCCAACCCTTGGCAGACATACGTGAGCCAAGGGCCTATCTGCTGACAGTCGGCAAGCGCCTGCTGAGCAACTTCCACCAGCGACGTAGCCTGGAACAGGCTTATCTCGATGCCTTGGCAAACTTGCCCGAGCAGCATGTGCCCTCGCCAGAAAAACGCTGGATATTGCTGGAAACCCTGCAAGCACTCGACGAATTGCTCGATGGCCTGAAGGCACCGGTGCGCAAGGCCTTCCTCTGGAGCCAGCTCGAAGGCGTGGGTTACGCCGAAATCGGCAAGCGCCTGGGCGTTTGCGAGCGCTCGGTGAAACGCTACATGGCGCAGGCTTACGAACATTGCCTGCTGGCCGAATTGCAATGACCCCCCATTCCCCCGAAATCCGCGAAGCTGTGCGTGCTGCCGCCCGCTGGCTGGCGCTGCTCGATTCTGGCGACGCCAGCGAGACCGATTTGCTGCGCCTGGCGCAATGGCGGGCCAGCAGCAGCCTGCATGAAGACGCCTGGCAAAAGGCATCCTTGTTGCGCCAGCGCTTTACCGCGTTACCCGGCGCACTGGCCATGGCAACCCTGGACCGCCCGGACGCCGGCCGCCGCGCACTGCTCAAGCAAGCCTTGGGTATCGCCGCGCTGTTGCCGACAGCCTGGCTGGTCAGCCGTGAGCTGCCTCTGGACGCCTGGACTGCCGACATGCACACCTCGGTTGGCGAACGTCGGCAGGTGCTATTGAGCGATGGCACCTCCGTGCAACTTAATACCGACAGTGCAGTGAATATCGACCTGGGGGCACGCCGCCTGACATTGCTGCGCGGCGAAGTGGCGATCAAGGTGCCCGCCAACCTGAACCTGACGTTGCAGGTGCCATATGGCCAGGTCGCATTCGGTGGCGGTGAGGTATGCCTGCGGCTGTTCGATCAGGCTTGCCGGGTATCGATCGTCGAAGGTGTAGCCAGCCTGCAGCCGCTGCATGGCCCGGCACAGGTGCTGCAAGCCGGGCAGCAGGCCAACCTGCATGTGGCAGGCGTCGGCCCGGTGACAGGCCTGGACGAATGGCGACTGGGCTGGCGCGAAGGCGTGCTGCGGCTGGATGACCGCCCCTTGGGTGAACTGCTGCATGAGCTGCGCCGATACCGCCCTGGCGTGCTGCGCTGGGCCCCTGAACTGGAGCGCCTGCGCGTGACCGGCACCTTCCGCCTTGACGACACCGACCGGGTGCTGGCTTTGCTTGCCGCCAGCCTGCCGTTACAGGTGCGAACACGCACGCGTTACTGGGTGAGCCTGGGCGCACGAGAAAATCGTGCGTGAGGCTGTCCCCTTTTTTTCGCTCGCCGGTCATTACCGGTAGAAGAAAACAAAGGGGAGCCTTGTTCAATGTCTGCAGTAATGTCTTGCCGCCTGCGCCCGCTGGTGCGCGCAGTGCGTCCGTTGTTCGCCATGAGCCTGTTGCTGTCTGCGCCTGCCTGGGCCGATGAGCCGGGGCGGCGTGCCTATGAGGTGCCGGCCACGAGCCTGGGCGCCGCGCTGACCCGCTTTGCCGACCAGGCCGGTGTCAGCCTTTCACTGGACCCTGCGTTGGTCCAGGGCCGGCAGAGCAGTGGGTTGTCCGGTAGCTACAGTGTCGAAGAAGGCTTCATGCAACTGCTGCGCGGCAGCGGCCTGCAGTTGCTGCCGGTGGGTGAGGGTGCCTTCACCCTGGTGCCGGCACCCGAGTCCGGTGGCGCTCTGGAGATCGCCCCGACCAGCATCGTTGGCGGACTGGCAGCAAGCAACGAAGCGCAGCCGTACGCCGGTGGCCAGGTGGCACGTCAGGGCACGCAGGGCCTGCTGGGTTCGCGCGATTTCATGGAAACCCCGTTCAGCATCACCAGTTACACCAGCGAACTGGTCAAGAACCAGCAAGCGCGGACCTTGGGCGAATTGATCGCCACCGACCCGTCGGTGCGCGCTACCAACCCGGCGGGCGGGCGTTTCGAGCAGTTCACCATTCGCGGCTTCAGCCTGTTCAACAGTGATGTGGCCTACAACGGCCTGTACGGCATCTTGCCGACTTACTCGATCGACATGGAGATGGCCGACCGGGTCGATATCATCAAAGGCCCCAGCCAGTTGATCAACGGCATTTCGCCGCGTGGCAGCGTGGGCGGCGGTATCAACGTGCAGCCCAAGCGGGCCACAGACAAGCCGATCACCGAGTTTACCGGCAGCTATGCGTCGGCGGGCCAGGCAGGTGGCGCGGTGGATGTTGGCCGGCGCTTTGGCGAAGGCCAGCAGTTCGGCGTGCGTTTGAATGCTGTGAAGCAGGCCGGCGATACCGAATGGGACCACCAACGTGTCGATCGCGAAATGGCGGTACTGGGCCTGGACTTTCGCGGCGAGCGCCTGCGCCTGTCGGCAGACCTCGGCCACACCGAGCGTGACACCGATGCACCGCAGGAGCGCGTGTTGATCGGCGCCAACGCCAAAGTGCCGGATGCCAATGATGTTCGCCACAACTATGCCCAGGCCTGGAGCAAGGCGCGCACCAACGACACCTTTGGTGCGTTGCATGCCGAATACGACCTCAGTGAGTCGCTGCTGGCCTATGGCGCGGTCGGCGCGCGTGAAAGCAACCATGATTTCCTGCGGCACAACGTGTCCATCACCAACGATGCTGGCGACTTCACCGTGCAGCCGCGTGACTTCACCCGGGACGAGTCGGTGCGTACCGCCATGGCCGGCCTTCGCAACTGGTTTCACACCGGGCCGGTCAGCCACGAGTTGAACCTGGCCGCTACCTACTTCTACATGGACTTCACCAACGGCGGCGCCCGCTATGCTTCGGCGCCCAGCAACCTCTACAACCCGGTAGCGACCCCGACCCCGGGCACACCCACCCGCATCGATCCCGAGGTCTACACAGAAAACCGCTTCTCCGGTGTGGCCCTGGCCGACACCCTCGGTTTTTTCGACGACCGCCTGCTGTTGACCCTGGGCGCGCGCTGGCAGCGGGTGCAGGTGGATGACTGGAGCGACGGCGTAAAAGGCGAGACCGCCTACGACGAAGAAAAGGTCTCGCCCTCGGGCGGCGTGCTGCTCAAGGTCACTGACCAGCTGTCGTTGTACGCCAACTACATGGAAGGCCTGAGTCAGGGCAAGATCGCGCCCTCGACGTCGATCAACGAAGACCAGATCTTCCCGCCGTTCACCAGCCGGCAGGTTGAGGTAGGGGCCAAGTATGACCTGGGCAAGGTTGCCTTTACGGCAAGCGCCTTCCGCATTCGTCAACCGGCCTACGAGACCAACGCCACCTCGCGGGTGTTCGGGCCCAATGGCAAGCGTGACAACCGTGGTATCGAGTTGAGCGTGTTCGGAGAGCCGGTGGAAGGTGTGCGGGTGCTGGGTGGAGTGATGTACATCGACAGCGAACTGACCGACACCGTGGGTGGCGCCTACGATGGCAACCGCGCGCCGGCCACGCCCGAGTACAACGTCAACCTCGGCGCCGAATGGGACGTGCCGGGTGTGAACGGGCTGACCCTGACGGCGCGGGGCATTCATTCCAGCTCGCAGTACCTGGACCAGAACAACAGCAAGCAGATCGATGGCTGGGAGCGTTACGACCTGGGCGCGCGCTATGCCTTCAAGGTAGATGCTACCGAGGTTACCTTGCGGGCCAGTGTCGAGAATGTGCTGGATGATCGTTACTGGAGCTCGGCGGGGGCTTCGGATGACAGTGAGCCGGGGTTGACCCTGTCCACGCCGCGCACCTACCTGTTGTCGGCAACCATAGGCTTCTAACCCATGCGCAATCCCCTGTAGGAGCGGCCTTGTGTCGCGATGGGCCGCAAAGCGGCCCCGGCGATTTTCGCGGCGAAGCTGAAAATGTGGGGCCGCTTCGCGCCCCGATCGCGACACAAGGCCGCTCCTACAGGGACCGCGCCGGCCTGTTGAATCATGCTGGCGCAATCGCCCGCCCCAGCTTCTGCGCCTGCCCCTGCAACACCCGCATCAAATGCATCGCCGCATGCGACGGCGGCTCGAACCGCGAATAGACAAAGCTGATATCAAAGTGAATTTCATCGGCCAGCGGCACCACCGCCAACCCACTGTCCTGCGCCACGAATTCGTCGATCACGCTGATGCCCATGCCTTGCTTCACCAGGGCCACTGCTTCGTTGGCGTTGGTGAACGACAACAGTGATTTCAATTGCAGCCCGCGCCGCTCGATGTGCCCGGCCAGCAGTTTGCCAAACGGCATGTCGGGCCTGAACAGCAACAGCGCATGGCCTTCTAGCTGCTGCAAGGTCAGCGAGCCATGCCCGGCCAAGGCGTGGTCGGGTGGCATCACCACCACCATGCGCCCGCGCATGAAGGCCTGCGAATGCAGGTGATCGTGCACCACGGGCAGGGCGGCAATCGACAGGTCGACCTTTTTCGACAGGATCTGGTTGGGCATTTCGCCCATCAGCGAGGTTTGCCACTCGATGTCCAGCGAAGGCGCCTCGCGCTTGAGCTGCGCCAGGGCAATCGGGATGACCACCGTCGACAGCGAGGCGCTGCAAGAGATACGCAGCTTGCGGTGGCCGCCGGCACCCAATGACAGCGCACATTCATTCACCTCCAGCGCCGCCTGGTACACCCGCTCGACTTCACGGAACAGCACCTGCGCCTCGGCGGTGGGCACCAGGCGGTTGTTGATGCGCTCGAACAGGCGATAAGCCAGACGCCCCTCGATGTACTGGATCAGCTTGCTCACGGCCGGCTGCGACACATACAGCAGCTTGGCCGCCGCGCTGATCGAGCCGGTCAGCATCACCGCACGGAACACTTCCATGTGCCGCAGTTTGAACACCATGGGGCTTGCGTCTGCACCTTCATTACCAAGCAGCATGTCTATTACCTTCGGTTATGGTCTTCGCCATCTGGGTATGAGCGTCAAACCCGCCCACGCAGTATCTTGAACACAGCCAAATCGCCCTTGCGGCGCACAATAACAAGATCTGCAGGCAGGCGCAGCGGCGCTTGCCGGGAGTGCTGCGTGAACATTTTTGACGAACCGAAGATCGATTGCCATAACCATTTGTTTGACCCCGCCCGTTTCCCTTACCACCCCGAGGCACCTTATGCGCCCTCTGGCCAGGAGGTGGCGACCCAGGAGCAGTTCACCCGGGTGATGGACGCCTACGGTGTACAGCATGCCTTGCTCGTGGGCCCCAACAGCGGCTACCACACCGACAACCGCTGCCTGCTGCACGCCTTGGCCACCGGGCAAGGGCGGTTCAAGGGCGTGGCGGTGGTCGAGGCAAGTATCCCTCTCGATGCGCTGGCTGCGCTGCAGGCGCAAGGGGTGGTCGGTATCGCCTTCAACCCCGCGTTGTACGGGGTGGCCAGCCTCAAGGACGTTGACGGGCTGTTCGGCAAGGTCGCCGAGCTTGGCCTGTTTGCCCAGGTGCAGGTGTGCGAAGACCAGTTGCTGGACCTGCACGGCCTGCTGCAAGGCTCCCGAGCGCGTCTGTTGATTGATCACTGTGGCCGCCCGGGTGTAGCCGCCGGGGTGCGGCAAGCTGGCTTCCAGGCCTTGCTGCGGCTGGCCGACAGTGGCCGGACCTGCGTGAAACTGTCGGGTATGCAGAAGTTCGCCGCCGCCGATGCCTTGCTGGAGCAGAGCAGTGCCTACGTCCACGCCCTGCTCGAAGTCTTTGGCCCCGAGGCCTGCGTATGGGGTTCGGACTGGCCGTTCATTCGCCAGCGCTCGCGGGTGGACTACGGCCCGTTGCTGAAACTGGCCGAATGCCTGATGCCGGATGCCCGCACGCGCCGTGCAGTGATGTGGGACACACCTCGCCGTCTGTTCGGGTTTGCCTAGAACCCGGGTTTTGCCATTCCAATAACAAGAGAGCAACCGTCATGAACACTGAACAGAACGCCAGCCTCGGGGTGTTCGACACCCCGGCGCGCGCGCAGCAACGCACCCGCACCCGCTTCATGATCCTGGCGCTGATCTCCGGCGGCACCATGATCAACTACCTCGACCGCAGCGTGATGGGCATTGCAGCGCCCAGCATCAGTGCCGACCTGGGCTTGAACGCAGCGATGATGGGGGTGATCTTTTCCGCCTTTTCGTGGACTTACGCCGCCGCGCAGATCCCGGGTGGCATCCTCATCGACCGGCTGGGCACCAAACTCACGTACTGGCTGGCGCTGACCCTGTGGTCGCTGTTCACCGGCCTGCAAGGGCTGGCCCAGGGCTTTCTGTCACTGCTGGGCATGCGTTTTCTGGTGGGGGTGACCGAAGCACCGTGCTTCCCTACCAACAGCCGGGTAGTGGCCACCTGGTTCCCGCAAAGTGAGCGGGCCAGGGCGACGGGTATCTACACCTTTGCCGAGTACACCGGCCTGGCGTTCCTGACGCCGTTGCTGTTCTGGGTGCTGCATGCCTATGGCTGGCGCTTTCTGCTGATGGCCGTGGGCCTGATGGGCATCCTCTATGGCCTGGTGTGGTGGCGCAAATACCATGAGCCGCACCAGTCCACCACGGCCAACCAGGCCGAACTGGACTACATTGCCGCCGGCGGTGGAGTGGTCGATGGCGGCCAGAAAGCCACGGTGTTCCGCTGGTCGCAGATTCCGGCGCTGCTCAAGCACCGCAACATGCTGGGCATCTGCCTGGGGCAGTTCGCCTGCAACTCCACCAACGTGTTTTTCCTCACCTGGTTCCCCACTTACCTGGTGACCGAGCGGCACATGCCCTGGCTCAAGGTCGGCTGGGTAGCGGTGCTGCCGTTCATTGCCGCCTCGCTGGGCACGCTGGTCGGCGGCTGGCTGTCCGACGCCTTGCTGCGCCGTGGCTACTCGCTGAACGTGGCGCGCAAGCTGCCGGTGATCGCCGGGCTGCTCACCGCGTCGGTGATCGTGTTGGCCAACTACGTCGAGTCGGATGCGCTGGTGATCACCATTCTGTGCATCGCCTACTTCGCCCAAGGGATGTCTGCACTGGCCTGGATGATCGTTTCCGATATCGCCCCGAAAGGCCTGCTGGGCCTCAGTGGCGGCTTGTTCAACCTGTTCGCCAACGCGGCAGGCATCGTTACGCCCCTGACCATCGGCATCATCGTTTCGCTCACCGGCTCGTTCGTCTGGGCCCTGGCGTTCGTGTCGTCGATCACCGTGCTGGGGGCGCTGTGCTACCTGTTCATGGTCAGCGACCTGCGTCGCTTGCCGGATATTCCAACTGTCGAAAATGGAGCAAAACAATGAGCCAGTACCTGCAAGGCCAGACTGCAATCGTCACCGGCGGCATGCGTGGCATCGGCCTGGCGATCGCCCAGCGCCTGCATGCAGCAGGCGCCCAGGTGGTGATCTGGGACCTCGCTGTCGATGGCTGGAACAGCCTTGAAAATGGCTTTGAGCCGGTGCTGCGCCAGGCGGTGGATGTGTCATCGCTGGCCTCGGTAGAGGCAGCGTTCGCCGAGACGCTGGCGCGCTTGGGGCAGGTGCAGATCCTGGTCAACAATGCCGGCATCAACGGCCCGGTGGTGGCGTCGTGGGAGTACCCGCCAGAGGCCTGGGACAAAGTCATCGCCATCGACCTGAACGGCGTGTTCTATTGCTGCCGCACCGCCATCCCGCACATGCGTGAAAACCGCTATGGACGCATCGTCAACATCGCCTCGATGGCCGGCAAGGATGGCGTGCAGTACATCTCGGCTTATTCGGCAGCCAAGGCCGGGGTCATCGCCTTCACCAAGGCGGCGGCCAAGGAGCTGGCGCAGGACGGCGTGCTGCTCAACTGTGTGGCACCGGCCATGGTCGAGACGCCGCTGATGGCTGAAATGACGGCGGAGCATATTGCCGCAAGCAAGGCCAAGATCCCCATGGGGCGGTTCCTCAAGGCCGAGGAGATTGCCAACATGGTCAGCTGGATTGCCGGCCCCGAGTGTAGCTTTACCACCGGCTTCGTGTTCGACCTCAGTGGTGGGAGGGCGACCTATTGAATGGCCTGGGCGTGGCGCACCTGACGGCGCTGGAGCTGACGCCAGTGAGTCTGGTGCGCGAGGCGCGGCGCGCTGGCTTCAGTGCCGTGGGCCTGCGCCTGCACCCGGTGATGCCAGGGGCGCAGGCTTACCCGGTTGCGGCCGGTAGTCAGGTAATGCGTGAACTGCGGGCGGTGATGGCGGGCGAAGGTGTACGAGTCAACGACATCGAGTTCGTATCGTTGACGGCGCAAACCCGGGTGGCCGATTACCACGCGCTGTTGGCCGTCGGTGCCGAGCTGGGAGCGGCAAGCCTGACGGTGTCCGGGGACGACGAGGATGTTACCCGCCTGACCGGCAACTTTGCAGCACTGTGTGAAATGGCGCGTGGCCATGGCCTGCGTGTGGACCTGGAGTTCATGCGCTGGCGGCCAGTGGCGACGTTGCAACAGGCTTGTGCGGTGGTGGAGGGGGCAGGGCAGGACAACGGTGGCGTGCTGATTGATGCCTTGCACCTGTTTCGCTCCGGTGGCCAGGTGGCCGACATCGCGCGGATCAACCCAAATCTACTGCGGGCCATGCAGTTGTGCGATGCACCGCTGCTGGCGCCTGCGGACGATCTGATCATTCAGGAAGCGCGTGAGGGCCGCCTGTTGCCGGGGGAGGGGCAACTGCCGCTGGCGCAGTTGCTCGCGGCATTGCCGGGCAACCTGTGCATCAGCGTGGAGGTGCCGTCCGCCGGCTTGCCCGCAACACAGCGGTTGCAAGCAGCGGCACAGGCAACCCACGCCTGGCTGCACGACAGGCGTGGGTCACCTGCCGCGCAGGTTGCCGGTCACGCCTGATCCGGCACCACGGCGATCACATCGATTTCCATCAGCCACTCGGCCTGGGCCAACCCCGCCACCACCAGCCCGGTGGAAATCGGGAACACACCCTTGAGCCACTTGCCCACTTCCTTGTACACCGGCTCGCGGAAGCGCGGGTCGGTGATGTAAGTGGTGGTCTTGACGATGTGCGACAGGTCCGAGCCGGCTTCTTCAAGCAGTTGCTTGACGTTCTTCATTGCCTGCTCGGTCTGCGCCCGAGGGTCGCCCAGGCCCACCAGCTTGCCTTCGAAGTCGGTACCGACCTGGCCGCGCACATAAATGGTGTTACCGGCCCGCACGGCCTGGCACAGGTCGTTGTCCAGGGTCTGGTTGGGGTAGGTTTCCTTGGTGTTGAACATGCGGATGCGGGTATGAGTAGGCATCAGTGGGCTCCGAGGGTGCTGACGTTGCTGATGGTGTTGTCTTGCTGCTCATCCGCGTCGCGCTGTTCGCGGTCGCGGTAGGCCAGGTAGGTGCGTTGCGTGGCGATGTGGCCGGCGACGTGCTTGGCGTCGTGCCACACGCCCCAGATGAACGACGAGCCACGGCGCGACAGCCACGGCAGGCCCAGGAAGTACACGCCGGGCTCACGGGCTACGCCGCGCTGGTGCTGGGGTTTGCCGTTGGCGTCGAAGGTGTCCACCTGCAGCCAGCTGAAATCCACACCGTAACCGGTGGCCCAGATGATGCTGCTGACACCGGCCTTGGCCAGGTCCAGCTGCTGCAGCGGGTTGACCATGCACTCCGGGTCGGCCAGGCGCTGGCGGGCTTCGGGCTCTTCTGGCAGGTCGAGGCCGTTGCGTTCGATGTAGGCATCGGCGGCATCCAGCAGGGCCAGGTAGTTTTCGTCGCCACGGTTGATGTTCTCGACCAGGTTGTCCTGGAAGCGTGCCACGCCGTTCTCGAACGACTGGGTCAGGCCGACCAGGGTCATGCCTTGATGGGCGAGGGCACGGAAGTCTACGGTGTGGCCGCCACGGGCGCCGCTGACGGCGATGGTCACGTGCTCGCGGCCAGGCTTGGCGATTTCTGCGTCCCACTCACCCAGCACGCCCAGCCACCAGCAGAAGTCGCGGTTGCGGTAGGCACGAGGCGGGCGGTCATGGGCGCCGACCGACAGGTACACCTGGCGGCCCGCACGCATCAGCTCTTCGGCGATCTGCACGCCAGAGGAGCCGGCACCTACCACCAGCACTGCGCCTTCTGGCAGTTGCTGAGGGTTGTAGTAGGCGGCGGAATGGATCTGGTGCAGGTTGCTGTCCTTTGGCGCAATGGCGGGGATTACCGGCTTCTGGAACGGGCCGGTTGCAGCAACCACACGGTTGGCGCGAATCACGCCTTCATTGGTTTCGATGGTAAAGCCCGGGCGGTCGCTGTTGCGCACCACGCGCTTCACTTCAATGCCGGTGCGCACGGGCAGGTTGTACTTGCGTACGTACTGCTCGAAGTAGTCAGCCACCTGGTCCTTGCCGGCGAAGGCGTCGGCGTCGAGGTTGAATTCCAGGCCCGGGAAGCGGTCGTGCCAGACCGGGCCGTTGGCGACCAGCGAGTCCCAGCGGCCAGTGCGCCACGCTTCGGCGATGCGGTTGCGCTCCAGCACCAGGTGCGGCACGCCAAGCTTGTTCAGGTGTTCGCTCATGGCCACGCCGGCCTGGCCGGCGCCGACGACGAGGGTGTCGATTTCGAGGTTGTTCAGTGTCATGTCCGAGCCCTTGTTCAGGCGGTTTTTGTCAGGTCGGTTTGGAGGACCGCCGTTGCCTAGGGCCAGACTAGGGATGCGGCACAAATGGCGAAAATAGTATTTAGCTGGTGCTTGCCGATAAAACGGCGAAGGCCTTGATATGCCTGGCCTGCAGCGTGCGTTTAGGCGTTTTTCCTGTCATTTTTGGCGTTGTTTTTCGGGCTTAGTTTTTTCCTGCTCAAGGCACAGGAAAATGTTGGTTTCGTGGGCTAGAAGGTTGCGCCCAGAATGCCCTGCATCGCACAGGACAACAGGAGCTTCACCATGACCTTCTCCATCATTGGCCGCTGCCAGGAAACCGGCCAGGTCGGCATCGCCATCAGTTCGTCGAGCATTGCCGTGGGTGCCCGTTGCCCTTGGGTGCGTGCCGGTGTTGGCGCCGTTTCCACCCAGAACATCACCTTGCCGGCGCTGGGCCCGCAGATTCTCGATGCCCTTGAACAGGGCCAGTTGCCACCCGCCGCCGCGCTGGACCGGGTGCTCAGTGCCAATGGCTGGAGCGAGTACCGCCAGGTCACCGTGATCGACAGCCAAGGGCAGGTGGCGCTGTTTACCGGGCGCGAGGCATTGGGCACGCACAACGCCGTGGCCGGTGAGCAATGCGCCGCAGCGGGCAACCTGTTGTCCTCGACCCGGGTGATCGAAGCGATGGTCGTGGCGTTCGAGCAGGCCGGCGGCCACCTGGCCGACCGCTTGCTGGCCGCCATGCACGCGGCGATGGCTGCGGGTGGTGAAGCCGGGCCGGTGCACTCGGCGGCGTTGAAAATTGCCGGCGAGTTGACCTGGGCATTGGTGGACCTGCGCGTGGACTGGGCTGATACCGACCCGATCGGCGTGCTCGACGGCCTTTGGCAGGCCTATCGCCCACAGATGCAGGATTACGTCACCCGAGCCCTCAACCCGACCGCGGCACCCAGCTATGGGGTGCCGGGCGATGAGTGAGTTCGCCAGCCGCGCGCTGCTGGCCCGGCTGATCGGCTTTGCTACGGTCAGCCGGGACTCCAACCTTGAGTTGATCGGCTTCATCCGCGATTACCTGGCCGAGCTGGGGGTGGAGTGCGAGCTGTTTCACAACCCGGAGGGCACCAAGGCCAACCTGTTCGCCACCATCGGCCCCCAGAACGTTGGCGGCGTGGTGTTGTCGGGGCACACCGATGTGGTGCCGGTGGATGGGCAGGCCTGGACCGTCGAGCCGTTTGCCCTGAGCGAACATGACGGGCGCCTGTATGGCCGTGGCACGGCCGACATGAAAGGCTTCATCGCCTCGGTGCTGGCCGCCGTGCCCGCGTTCCTCGCTCAACCTCTGCGTATGCCGGTGCACCTGGCATTCTCCTATGACGAGGAAGTGGGCTGCCTGGGTGTACGCTCGATGCTGGCCGCGTTGGAACAGCGCCCGCACAAGCCGCGCCTGTGCCTCATTGGTGAACCCACCGAGCTTAAGCCGGTGCTGGGGCACAAGGGCAAGCTGGCGATGCGCTGCCAGGTGCATGGCGCGGCCTGCCACTCGGCGTATGCGCCCTATGGCGTGAATGCCATCGAGTACGCGGCGAAGCTGATTGGCAAACTGGGTGACATCGGTGACGCACTGGCCTTGCCACAGCATCACGACGAGCGCTTCGACCCGCCTTTCTCCACGGTGCAGACCGGGGTGATCAAAGGGGGCAGGGCACTGAACATCGTGCCGGCGGAGTGCGAGTTCGATTTCGAAGTGCGGGCCTTGCCGGGGTTTGAGGCGCAGGCAGTGGCCGACCAGTTGCAGTCCTATGCAGAAGCCGAGTTGCTGCCACGTATGCGCAAGATCAATGCGGCCAGTGATATTCGCCTGGCGCCGCTGAGCGCCTACCCGGGGCTGGCGACACCTGCCGACAGCGAGGCGGCGCAGCTGGTGGCGTTGCTCAGTGGTACCGATGAATTCGGTACGGTGGCGTTTGGTACCGAAGGCGGGTTGTTCGACCAGGCAGGTATCCCGACCGTGGTGTGCGGGCCTGGCAGCATGGACCAGGGGCACAAGCCGGACGAGTTTGTCAGTGTCGAGCAGTTGCAGGGGTGTGATGCGATGTTGCTCAAGCTGGTGGATTACCTCAAGCAGGATTAATTGTGCTGGCTTCTTCGCGGGTAAACCCGCGAAGAGGCCATCAGCTATTAACTCAAATCTCGATACTTCCACTGACCAACCCATAAACGGCAATCACCGCCCCTAGCACCACCACCGCAAACACCCCCCGTTCGAACCCGCTGAACACCTGCCGCTGCTGCTCCAGCCGGGCCTTGATATACAGCACCGTCCCCGGCCCATAGATCACCGCCGACAACAGCAGGTACTTCATCCCGCCAGCCCACACCATCAACACCGCGTACGCCGTGGCCAGCAAGGCGACAAGCAGGTCCTTGCCACGCTCAGCCGCATCGGTTTCGTACGTCTCCCGGCTTGCCGCCAGCTTTAGTGCATACGCCGCCACCAGCAGGTAGGGGATCAAGGTCAGCGAACTGGTCAGCTCCAGCGCCAAGGTAAAGGCGTACTCGGTAAACCATGTCAGCAACAGGAACAGTTGCACGAACAGTGTGGTGAGCCACAGCGCCGCCGAGGGTACCTGTTGCGGGTTCTGTCGGGTGAGAAAGGCCGGCATGGCCTGGTCGTGGGCGGCCGAGTACAGCACTTCGGCGGCCAGCAAGGTCCACGACAGGTACGCGCCCAGCACCGAGATGATCAAACCGATGCTGATGAAGATCGCCCCCCAGCGCCCGACTATCGCCTCCAGCACCCCGGCCATCGACGGCTGCCGCAGGCCGGCCAGTTCCGGGCGCAACATGACGCCGTAGCTGAGCAGGGTAATGAGCACCAGCAGGCACAGCACGCCGACAAAACCAAGCACCGTGGCGATGCCCACGTCACGGCGGTTGCGCGCATAGCGTGAATAGACGCTGGCGCCTTCGATGCCGAGGAACACGAAAACGGTCACCAGCATGGTGCTGCGTACCTGTTCGAACAGCGATTCGCCTGGCGGCAGCAGCTCGGCAGCGGCATGCCCGACCCGGCCATAGTCGTCGAGGTGGGCCAGGTCGGCTGCCGGGCCGGCCACGGGGGGACCCCAGAAGTTCTGGCTGAACAGGCCACCGTCGAACGCGGCGATGATGACCACGATGAACACCAGGATCGGAATCATCTTCGCCACGGTGGCAATGGTGTTGATGACTGCCGCCTGTTGTACACCGCGCAGGACCAGGAAGTGGAAGGCCCACAACAACACGGATGAAGCGGCGATGGCCGCCACCGTGTTGCCGTCGCCAAAGACCGGAAAGAAGGCGCCGAGCGTGGATTTGATGAGGATGAAGTAGGACACGTTACCGATGCAGGTGCCGGCCCAGAAGCCAAAGGCCGAGGCAAAACCCAGGTAGCTGCCGAAGCCGGCGCTGGCGTAGGCGTAGATGCCCGAGTCCAGGTCCGGGCGGCGGCGGGCAAGGGTCTGGAACACGAAGGCCAGCATCAGCATGCCCAGGCCGGCGATGCACCACGCAATGATGGCACCAAGGCCGCCGGTGGCACGGCCGAAGGTGGCTGGCAGCGAGAAGATACCGGCGCCGACCATGGAGCCCACTACCAGGGCAGTGAGCGCCCAGACATTCAGTTTGCCTTCCGTTGCTGTGCTCATTGGCCTGGCTCTCCCTTGCGCTGAAGGGGTGAGTAAAGACCGAGGGGCCTGTGTGTGCCAGTTTGATGGCGAATGGGCCGCCACGCGGCCCCGGCGGATTAGAAGGTAGCCTTGACCTGCAGGCCAACCACCAACGCGTTGTCGATGTCCTTCCCGGAGAACGCCCCAGGCTCGATGATGTATTGCACATCCGGGCGCAGGTTCAGCCAAGGCGTGGCCTGGTAGCCGTAGCTCAGTTCGATCAGTTGCTCGGCGCTGTCGATGTCGGGGAACTGCTGGCCAGCATTGAAGGCGGCATCCTCCAGCACGTCGCGGCTACGCGGGTTGGGCACGGCACGGCCATAACCCAGCGCCACGGTATCTTTCGGGCGGCCTTCGAACGGCTTGTAAAGCACCACGCCGGCGCCGTACCACTTGGTGAACGGCGAGGCCGCCTTGCTCGACGCCGAGTACTGGCCGAAGGCATGCAGGCTGCGGCCTGGCGAGCCTTGGTCGTTCCACACTGCCTGGTCAACCAGCAGGTAATGGCCGCCACGGCCGGACACTTCATCATCACTGCCGATGCGTTTCACGTCGGAGCTGTCGTAGTAGTAGCCCAGCTTGTACTCGCCCGGCAGTTCACCCTGCAGCTTGTACACCAGCTCCACCGGCACCACGGTGCCCGTGGTGTGCTTGGGACCAAGGTGCCAGGCGCGGCTGGAGTTGCCATTGCTCTCGGGGTCGACGTTGAACGCCGCCACGCGCAGTTGCCAGGCAGGCGAAAGGTCATACTTCACCCGCACGCCCAGGTGGGCATTGGGGTAGTTGGTCCAGCCACTGCCACCGGACATGTTCAGCGGGTGGCCGCAGAAGCCGGCGTTCATGAAGTTGCACAGGATACCGCTGTCCAGGCCGCCCAGGTCGTTGCCCATGGCCATGTAGCCCAGCTTGACGTTGAGTGCCGGGGTGAACAGGGTGCGCTCGTAGCTCAGCTCGGTCAGGCGGGTATACAGGCCGCCGAAGTTTTCCTGGATTGGCAAGCGGTTGCCGACCAGGTCTTCCGAGGCGCTGTTGCCGCGACGGTCGTTGATGGTCAGCTGGACCTTGCCACCGTTGTCCAGGCCATACAATTTGGACAGGTCGAACTGCACGCCCAGCTTCAGGTTCTGCGAGTAACGCGCCGAGCGGTGCAGGCCACCGTGGGCGTTGTAGGCGGTTTCGCCGCTGTAGTCGCCGGTGAACTTGACGCCGTCGTCTTCCAGCTGATGGCGCAGGCCACCCCAGTCACCGGTCAGGGTGCTGCGGGTCATGAGGTCGGCGTCGGCCAGGGCGGTGGTGCTGGCCAGGGCCAGCAGCAGGGTGGGGGTGATGCGGATTGCGGATGGCATTGCTAAATCTCGAATTATTTTTGAGGGCCATTCGCGGGCAAGCCCGCTCCCACAAGGACTGCACAGTTCGTAAGGGCAGTGAGTATCCTGTGGGAGCGGGCTTGCCCGCGAAGCAGGCGACGCGGTCTTACGGCAAGGCGTAAGAAATCACGTAGTCGCCACGGTCAGTCGACTGGCGAGCACCGCCAGCGGTGATCACCACGTACTGCTTGCCGGTCTTCGGCGAGACGTAGGTCATCGGGCCGCCCTGGCTGCCCACTGGCAGGCGGGCCTTCCAGATTTCGTTACCGTTGCTGCTGTCGTAGGCGCGCAGGTAGAAGTCCTGGGTGCCGGCGATGAACACCAGGCCGCCTTGGGTCGACAGGGTGCCGCCCAGGGTTGGCAGGCCGATCTTGATCGGCAGGTGCATGCGGATACCGAGCGGGCCGGTGTCTTCAACAGTGCCCACCGGAACCTGCCAGGCCACCTGACGGGTCTTCATGTCGATAGCGGTCAGGGTGCCGAACGGCGGGGCCTGGCACGGAATGCCGGCGACCGACAGGAAGCGGTTCTTGTTCACCGCATACGGGGTGCCCTTGAGCGGTACAGCGCCCATGCCGGTGTTCAGTGCTTCGCCACCGGAAGCCGCGCCGCCCTTGTTCTGCGACGGGATCATCTGGATCCACAGGCCCAGGCGCATGTCGTTGACGAAGATGAAGCCATGCACCGGGTCGGTGGAGATGCTGCCCCAGTTCATGCCACCCAGCGAACCCGGGAAGCTCAGCGACAGGTCGGTGCCCGGCGCGGTGTACAGGCCGTCGTAGCGCATTTTCTTGAAGTCGATGCGGCACAGCAGCTGGTCATACGGGGTGGCGCCCCACATGTCCGACTCGGTCAGGGTTTGTGCGCCGATCTGCGGCATGCCCACCGACTTCGGCTGGGTTGGGGAGTACGGCTCGTTCGGGATGTTGCTTGGCTTGACCGGTACTTCGTCGACCTGGGTCAGCGGCTTGCCGGTGGCGCGGTCGAGCACGTAGATCTGCCCGGCCTTGGTGCCGATCACCACCGCAGGTACCGACTGGCCGTCGTCCTTGGTGAAGTCGATCAGGCTCGGCTGCATGGGCAGGTCGAAGTCCCACAGGTCGTTGTGAACGGTCTGGAATACCCACTTCTGGTTGCCGGTGGTGGCGTCCAAAGCCAGCACCGAAGCGCCGTAGGTGTGGTCCAGTTTGCTGCGCTCCACGCCGTAGATGTCGGTGGACGACGAGCCCATCGGCAGGAACACGGTGTTCATCGCCGGGTCGTAGGACATCGGTGCCCAGCTGTTCGGGGTGCTGCGCACGTAGGTGCTGTCGCCCTGCGGTGCCTGGCGGTCTTCCGGGTTGCCCGGGTCGAAGGCCCAGCGCATTTCACCGGTGATTACGTCAAAGCCACGGATCACGCCGCCTGGCATGTCGGTCTGGACGTTGTCGGCAACGCGACCGCCAACCACCACGGTAGTGCCGGCCATCAGCGGTGCCGAGGACAGCTGGTAGTAAGAGTCCGGTACGTTGCCCAGGCCCGCTTTCAGGTCCACCTGGCCGTTGTTGCCGAAGCCTTGGCAGAACTCACCGTTGTCGGCATCGACAGCAATCAGTCGGCCGTCGATGGTGTTGGTCAGCAGACGACGCTGGCAGTTGGCACCGGCCGGCACGCTTGCCACTGAAATCGGCGAGCTGTTCGGCTGGGTCGGCTGGGCGATGGCGGCGGTGGCATCGAAGTACGCCATGCCACGGCAACGCTGCCAGACCTTGGACTGGGCGTTGATTGCGTTCTTCCACAGCTCTTTGCCGGTGTCGGCATCCAGGGCGATCAGGTTGTTGTGCGGGGTGCAGATGAACACCTTGTTGCCGATCTGCAGCGGGGTCAGCTGGTCTTCGGCACCGTTGCCGTCACTGATGGCCACGTCACCGGTGTGGTAGGTCCAGGCCACTTTCAGCTTGTTGACGTTGTCGCGGTTGATCTGGTCCAGCGCGGCGAAGCGGCTGCCGCCTTCGGTGTTGCCGTAGTGGGCCCAGTCTTTCTGCTGCTTGCCATCTTCGACCGGGGTCATGCCCGGGCCGTTGCCAGTGGGGGCAACGCTTGGGTGGGCAACGAACATGTTGCCGGCGGCGATCACCAGCACCACGGCCATTACCCCGGCAACGCCGTAGGCACCGCGGCCGGTGCTGGCGCCGTTGGCACGTGCCAGCAGCGGGTAGACCAATGCCACGACCATGCCGATTGCGCCGAACATGAACAGGCGCGAGAACAGCGGCCAGAACACCAGGCCGGCGTCGATCAGCGCCCAGAGGGCGGTACCCACCAGGAATGCCGCGTACAGCCAGGCGCCTGCCTGCTTGCGCCGAGCAATCAGTACACCGGCGATGGCCATGGCCAGGCCGCCGATCAGGAAGTACCAGGAACCGCCCAAACCGGCCAGCTTGACGCCGCCAGCAGCAAGGAGGAGACCGAGCAGGGCGATGATTACGCCCAGGCCAACCAGGAGGATGTTTGTGGCGCCAGAGGCGCGCGGTGTTTCGTTCATGCCAGGGATCTCAGCAGGTGGAATGCGCGCAGTCTAAGCCCTTAGCTTGCTAATTAACAAGTTGGTACATAATTTTGTGAGGCTGATTGTCGCAGGGCTGAACTTGCGAAGATGTGGCTAAAAGTCTAGAACATGTGCTTAAAAATGCATTAAACGATATGTTCAAGTTGGTTAATAATTTTGCATTCATACTTTGGTCGAGTTGGCGTTTGGCCGTAGTCACACTGGCCAAGGCGCGCTGTTGCTGTAAAAAACGGCGAGCCAGACAGTGGCCATTCCGGGGGCAGTCCACTCCACGCGGTGGCGGTAGTGCGGCGGGATGTCCAGGCAATCGCCCGGCTTCAGCAGGCGGGTGTGTTGCTCATGTTCGAAACGCAGGCCGGCAGCACCACTGAGCAGCACGATCCACTCGCCTTCGGCCTGGTCGTACCAGAACCCGGGCGGGCTGGCCTGGCCGCTGGAGACGATACGCTCCACACGCAGGCCTGGGCGGCTGAGCAGTTCATCGATACATTCGGCGCTGGTGGGGTCGCACGGTGGCAGGGCAGTCAGCAGGTTGCTGGGTGTCATGGGAAGCCTCGCTTGAATGGGAGTGGTTCCACTATGGACGCAATCGCCGCGTAGCGCGCTTCTTGACCCGCCCTGCGGTTTGTAAGAACTTTCTGAGTTTTGGAAGACGTGCAGCAGATGGACAAACTCCTGGCGATGAAGATGTTCGTAGCTACCGTCGATGCCCAGGGCTTTTCTGCGGCTGCACGCAGGCTTGGGCTGGCGACGTCGTCGGTAACCCGCCTCGTCGATGCCCTGGAAACGGCCGTGGGCGCCTCGTTGCTCAATCGCTCGACGCGCCAGGTCAGCCTGACCGAGGCCGGAGCCCGGTACTATGAGCGGGCCCGCAGCATTTTCGAGGCGCTGGACGAGGCCGATGCCAGTGTTGCCGACCGTGGCGAGGAGCCCGTAGGTGTCTTGCGGCTATGCCTGCCGGTGGAGTTCGGCAGGCGGGTCATCGCCCCGCACCTGGGGCTGTTTCTGGCGCGGCACCCGGCGTTGGAGCTGGACATCGACCTCAGCGACCGGCTGGATGACCTGCTGGACGGCCGTTATGACCTGTCGATTCGCCTGGGCGACCCCTCGCCCAATGACGAACTGGTGTGCCGCCAACTTGGCCGCTTCGAGCGTTGGCTGGTGGCCAGCCCGGCATACCTGGCCGGGCGTGACCCGCTGCAACACCCCCGGCAACTGTTGGAGCACGCCTGCCTGCGCTTCCGCTACGGGCAAAAGGCACGGCCCTGGCGCCTGGCGCGCGGGCAGGACAACCTGGAGCTGAACGTAACCGGGCCGTTGCGCAGCGCCAATGCCGACATGTTGCGTGAAACCGCGCTGGCGGGCAGCGGCATCGCACTGCTGGCCGATTGGCTGGTACGCGAGGATGTGCTGACCGGTCGCCTGCAGCGGGTGTTGCCCGACTGGCAGGTCAGCCCAGGCACGGCCAACAACAGCATCAATGCCCTGTACCTGCCCAACCACCGTGGCTCGCGGCGGGTGAATGCGTTCATCGACTTTTGCGCAGCGCTGCTGGAGCGGTAGGCGCGGCATTGCGCAGTGTGCAAAGCCGCGTTGCGCCAGCAGCGGATTCTCTGCACTGAGGCGTCTGGGTAAGGTAGCCGGCATATTCCACCCCTTGCCGAGGAACCTCGCATGAATCCCTCCCTTGCCGCCGCGCAGCCCGCAGCCACCGGCCTGAGCCGGGCCCTGGTCGTGCTGCTGGCGTTCTGCTGTGGCGCGATCGTTGCCAACATCTACTACGCCCAGCCCATTGTCGGCCTGATCGCGCCGGACCTTGGGCTGTCCACCGAACATGCCAGCCTGATCGTGTCTCTCACCCAGTTGGGTTACGCCCTGGGGCTGCTGTTGCTGGTGCCGCTGGCCGACCTGTTGGAAAACCGCCGGTTGATGGTCGGCACCGCTGTGCTGGCTTGCGTCAGCCTGCTGTTGGCGGGCACCAGCAGCAGCGGCCAGGGCCAGCTGTTCCTGGGCTATGCGCTGTTGATCGGGTTCAGCTCAGTGGCGGTGCAGATGCTCATTCCACTGGCAGCGCACCTGGCGCCAGAGGCGCAGCGTGGCCGGGTAGTGGGCAACATCATGGGCGGCCTGTTGCTGGGTATCCTGCTGGCGCGGCCGTTGTCCAGCCTGGTGGCCGACCACTTCGGCTGGCGCGCCGTGTTCATTGGCGCCGCCGGGGTGATGCTGGCGATCATCCTGCTGCTGGCGCTGACCCTGCCGCAGCGTCGGCCCGAGCACAAGGCCAGCTATGCCGGGTTGATGTTGTCGCTGCTTACCCTGTTGCGCCGTTATCCGCTGCTGCGCCAACGCTCGTTGTACCAGGCACTGATGTTTGCAGCGTTCAGCTTGTACTGGACAGCCGTGCCGATGGCGTTGGCGGGTGAGCATGGCCTGTCGCAGAGCCAGATTGCCGTGTTTGCCCTGGTGGGGGCGGTGGGGGCCGTTGCCGCGCCCTTGGCTGGCCGCCTGGCCGATGCCGGGCACGCTCGGGCCGGCTCGCTGCTGGCCCTGCTGCTGGCACCGGCGGCCTTGTTGCTGGGGCTGACTGCGCCGGGTTACAGCGTGATCGGCCTGGGGCTTACCGGTGTGCTGCTGGATTTTGCGGTGCAGATGAACATGGTCATTGGCCAGCGCGAAGTGTATGCCCTGGACCCGGCCAGCCGCGGGCGGTTGAACGCGGTGTACATGACCAGCATCTTCCTGGGCGGGGCACTGGGGTCGGCGGTAGCCAGTGCGCTGTTCAGCCAGTTCGGCTGGCAGGGGGTGGCACTGGTGGGCGCAGGCTTGCCCGGCCTGGCATTGCTGGTGTTCCTGTTCAAGGCCCGGGGCAACTGACAAGGGGGGTCATCGGCCAAGCGGCAGCGCCACACCGATCAGGGCAAACAGGCTGCCGCAGCAACGGTTGAAACCTTTACCCCCCTTGGCCAGCCAAGGCCGAATACGAAATGCCAACCGCGCCAGCAGGTACTCGACCAGGAATTCGACGCTGGCGAAGGTCGCCGCCATCACCACGAACTGCAGCATCAAGCCGCGTTGCGGGTCGATGAACTGCGGCAGAAAGGCCCCATAGAACAGCAGCACCTTGGGGTTGGCCATGGCCGACAACAAGCCTTGGCGGAACAGGCCGGCATTGCCAAGCCGAGCGCTGCGCTCGTTCAGTTCCAGGTGCAGCCCCGGGCTGCGCCACAGCTGGATACCCAACCAGACCAGATAAGCACCCCCCACCCATTTCAGCACGCTCAGCACCGAGGCCGAGGTTTGCAGCAAGGCACTGAGGCCGAACATCGCCAGGGCGATGAGGGCGCTGAAGCCGAACACCCCGCCAACGATCGTGAACAACGTTCGCCGGGCGCCGTACAGGGCACCATGGGTCAGGGCCAGCAAGCTGTTGGGGCCTGGGGTCAGTGACAGGCCAATGCTGGCCAGCAGGTAGATGAGCCAGGTGTCGAGTGCCATTTGCGCAAGTGCCTTGTTGGTGTGGAGGGTGCCAGTTTATGGCGCGAACTACGCCCACGAAGGGTAGTATCTGGACATTGAACAGTCGTTTCTGGACGCAACACCATGCTGCCTGATATCCGTTTGCTGATCCTGCCGTTACCGGATTTTGCCCTGTTGCCGTTCGGCGCCTTTCTCGACAAGTTGCGCTTCAGCGCCGATGACGAAGACTACAGTCAGCAGCGCTACTGCAGCTGGACCGTGGCAGGGCTCGGCCTCGACCCGGTGCCATCGAGCAGTGGCGCGGTGGTTCAGGTCGAGGCCGATGCCGGCCAGGTCGATCTGACCTGTTTCGACTATCTGGTTGTGTTCGGCGGGCGCAATGCCATGGCCACTGCTGCGTTGGCGCCGCGCTACCAGGCCTTGCTCAGGCGGGCCGGCAAAGCCGGGGTCAAGCTGGTAGGGGTCGACAACGGCGCGTTCCTGCTGGCTGCCTGCGGGCTGCTGCAAGGGCACAAGGTGGTGGTGCACTGGCGCCACGAAGCCGAGTTTCGTGCAGCATTCCCACAGTTGCAGGTGCTGCGCGAGCAGCTGTATTGCATCGACGGCAGCCGTATCACCTGCGCAGGTGGTACGGCGGCTATCGACCTGGCGGTGGCGTTGTTGTCACAGGCCTGCGGGCGAACCCGTGCACTCAAGGGGCTGGCCGACATGCTGGTGGACGAAACCCGCGACAGCCGCCATGCGCTACGCTCGCTGGAACTGGGCGCTGGGCAGGGCCGGCAGGTGCAGCGGGCACAAGCGCTGATGCGCCATCACTTGGGGACACCGTTGGCAGTGGAGCAACTGGCTGCTGAACTTGGCATCAGCCGGCGTCAGCTGGACCGGCAGTTTCAGGCCAGCCACGGCATGAGCGCCAAGGCCTGGTGGCTGGAGATGCGCTTGCAGCAGGCGCGCTGGCGCTTGCTCAATTCCAGCCACAGCCTGGCGCAGATTGCCGATGAAGTAGGGCTGGGCGATGCCAGTTACCTGGGCAAATGTGTGCGGCGGCGGTTTGGGTGTACGGCCTTGGCGTTGCGGGCAGGTAATAATCCTGCCTGAAGCAATGCGCGGTTTTGTAGGAGCGGCCTTGCGTCGCGAAAGGGGTGCGAAGCGCCCCCAGGATTTCGGCAACAAGGCAAAATCGCCGGGGCCGCTTTGCGGCCCATCGCGACACAAGGCCGCTCCTACAGGGACCGCGTCAGACGGATTACTGCGGTGTCCCGAACAACCCCGTCCAGTAGATCCCTGCATCACTCTTAGGGTCCACCGCATAAGCCGCCCCCAGTTCACGGAAGTCCGGGTTCATCAGCGTGGCGCAATGCCCTGGGCTCTGCAGCCAGCCTTCGACAACCTTGTGCGCGGTATCACGCCCGGCCGCAATGTTCTCTCCAATCTGCTGATACAGGTAACCCGCCAGTTCCGCCCGGTCACCCGGGGTACGCCCTTCCTTGTCGATGTGGTCGAAGAAGTTCTGGTTGGCCATGGCCCGCGTGTGGTTGGCGGCGACGCCGGCCAGTGCGGTGCTCCAGCTCAGGGCGGGGGCGGCGGCGAAGGGTTGGCCACCGCATTGGCGCGGCACCTTGCGCGCGGCGTTGATTTCCTGCAGCACCTTCTGCCCTTCGGCCTGCCAGTCACCCAGGCGGCCACTGAGCAGTGGGCGGGCCAGTACGATGCGCCAGTCGCGGCCCTCCTGGCTGACACCGATATCGACGAACTGCGGGTCGAGCACCACCTGGCAAAAGCTTTCTTCGATGGCGTGCATGGCAGCGCGCGCATCGCGTGGCCCCGACAAGCTGATGGCCTGAACGTTGACCATGGGGTAGGCGGCGCGGGTCATGGCCTGCTGCAGGTCACGGGTGCCTTCTGGCGACAGCGCCAGGCGGGTGTCGCTGTTGAGCGGCGGCAGCTCCAGCGACGCCTCGCCACCGCAGGGCTGGGCCTGGCTGCGGTAGACATTGATCGAATCGATCAGTTGCGCCTCTTCGCCGGTGACAGCCAGTGCCCCGGTCGAGACGACCAGGCCCAGCGACAAGGCGGCAACGGATGACAGGACGCGCATGTGGATCTCCCTATGACTGGCAGCGTCGAGGTATGCGCTGCTCATCCTACACAAGCCCGGGGCTTTTGGCCCCTGGCGGGTGCAAAGCAATGAAAACGCCGGCAATCGTTGCGGGCGGCAAAAGAGGGAGTAGACCACTGGTCGGCACAAAAGTGCGATCACTTGGTAATCATTCGTAACATCGGCTAGAAACAATACTCAAACGCTAACTGTTCCCAGCCTGCCAGGAAGGCCATCACCCATGACCCGGAGGCCTGCATGGCACGTGTCTTTGCGTATCAATCGACCTTGCTCGCGTTCTGCTGTTCCGTTGCCGTCGCTGCCCAGGCGGCCGACGGCGCTATCGAGCTGGATGCCACTGCCATCAACGCCGCGGCGGCCAAACCGAAGGGCGAGCCGCCGGAACCTTTCGCTGGCGGCCAGGTAGCCCGGGGTGGACAGATGGGTATCCTGGGTAACCAGGACATGATGGATGTGCCGTTCACCATGACCAGCTACACCTCGCAACTGATCGAGGACCAGCAGGCCGAAGACGTCGGCGACGTGTTGCTCAACGATCCGTCGGTGCGCCAGTCGTTCGGGTTTGGCAACCAGTCGCAGGTGTTCGTCATTCGTGGCCTGCCGCTCAATGGCGATGACGTGGCGTTCAATGGCTTGTACGGCGTACTGCCCCGGCAGATGATTTCCACCGATGCCATCGAGCGTGTGGAGGTGTTGAAGGGGCCGAACGCCTTCCTCAATGGCGCCAGCCCCACCGGTACCGGGCTAGGTGGCAATGTCAACCTGCAACCCAAGCGTGCCGGCGACACGCCCACCCGCCGTTATACCCAGGACATCAGCAGCGACGGCAGGCTTGGCGAACACCTGGACCTTGGCCAGCGCTTTGGCGAAGACAACCGCTTCGGCGTGCGCCTGAACCTGTCACAACGCGAAGGCGAAACCGCCGTGGACGACCAGCACCAGCGCAGCAAGCTGTTCATTGTCGGGCTGGATTACCGGGGCGACAATTTCCGCCTGTCCACCGACATCGGCTACCAGAAACAACGGGTCAACCACCTGCGCAACAGCGTGCGCCTGGGGGCCGGCCTCACCGACATCCCAAGGGCACCGGATGCCGATCACAACTATGGCCAGGACTGGTCCTGGACCGAGACCGAAGACACGTTCGGCATGGTGCGGGGCGACTACGACTTCAACGACAACTGGAGCGCCTACCTGGCTGGCGGCGTCAAGCACACCCACGAGAACGGCTTCTATGGCACGCCGATTCTCACCGACGCGGCCAGCGGCGCTGCCACCATCGCCGGCTCCGAGATCCCTCACAATGAAGACAACACCACCCTCATGGGCGGCATCAATGGCCGCTTCCAGACTGGCCCGGTCAGCCACCAGCTGAACCTCGGCGCCGCCAGTATCTGGACCCAGCAGGAAAACGCCTTCGTCTTCTACAACGCGCAAGATACGAACATCTACCACACCGACCCGTTGCCCAGACCGACCACGCCGACGTTTACCGGGGGCAAGCTGGACGACCCCGGGGTCACCGGTAAAACCCGCAACCGCAGTATCGCGCTGTCCGATACCGTGGGGTTGTTCGACGACACTTTACTGGTCACCGTCGGTGTGCGCCGCCAACAGCTGCGGGTGGAGGGGTACGCCTACGATGGCGAAGGGCCAGACCTGGGGCGCAACGCGTTCTACGACGAATCGGTTACCACCCCGGTGTATGGCATCGTCTACAAGGTCAACCCGTCTATTTCGCTGTACGCCAACCGCATCGAGGGCCTGGCCCAGGGCGCGACGGCCTCGGGGCAGGGTATCGTCAACGTGGGTGAAGTGTTCCCACCGGCCTAGACCAAGCAGGTCGAGGCGGGTGTGAAGCTTGATTACCAGAGCTTCGGCGCCAACCTTGCGGTATTTCGCATCGAGCGGCCCACCGATGGTTTTGTGCAAGGCAATGTGTTTGTCCAGGATGGCGAGCAGGTCAACAAGGGTATCGAGCTGAGCGTGTTCGGCGAGCCGGTGCAGGGCTTGCGCCTGATGGCCGGTGGTACGCGCATGGATACCGAGTTGAAGAAGACCCTGAACGGCGCCGACGACGGCAACCATGCCGTCGGGGTGCCAACCTTCCAGCTCAATGCCAGCGTCGACTGGGATGTGCCGGGCTTGCAAGGCGTGGCGCTCAATGCCCGCATGCTGCGCACCGGTGGGCAGTACGCCAACCCGTCGAATACGCTCAGCCTGCCGACCTGGAACCGCTTCGATGTGGGCGCGCGTTACAGCTTCAAGGTGCAGGAAAAGGCGGTCACCCTGCGCGTGAACGTGGAGAACCTCACCGACAAGAACTACTGGGCGTCGGCCAACGGTGGCTACCTGACCCAGGGTGACCCACGGCTGGTCAAGTTTTCAGGCAGCATCGATTTCTGATTCAAGGGCAATGCGTCAACGGGCTAATGCTTGGTTCGGCTTGTAGAACAGGAAATGCGTGGTCTGCGCCGTCTTGCGGTAGGTCTTGGCCCAGTCGGGGTGCACGGTGCGGTCGTGGAAGTACAGGGCGCCGCCGGTGGGGTCTTTCAACTGTTGGTTAAGCGCCTTGCGCGCGATTTCCTTGGCCACATCGTAGCGTTGCGCTTCCTCGACCTGGTCCGGGCGCCCGTCGCACCACCAGGAAAACTGGCAGGCCTTGGTTTCCACGCCCTGTTTGACCACGCCGCAGATGGTATCGGGGAACCCATCGTGGCCCAGGCGGTTGAGCACCACACTGGCCACAGCCGACATGTCTTCGGCGTCGGCGCCCTTGGCTTCCCAGTAGATGGTGCGGGCCAGGCAGGTGATGCTGTCGTCCAGCGGTGCCTGGCCGGCGGGATCGACCGCCTGGGCTTCACCTGGGGTCAGTTTTTCTGATTTCTTGGGAGGAGGGGCGTCTTCCACCACCTTTTCTTCAAGCACTTCGGCCTTGTCTTCAGCCACTGCGGCCTTGGCCGTGTCGGCTGCGTGCAAGGGGCCTGCGAGCAGGGCCGAGGTCAAGCCGATCAGGATCCAGGCAAGGCGCATGGGCAAGCTTCCGAAAGAGGGGCTGATACCAGTCTAGCCAAGCGTAAGCATTAGTACCAAAGGCAGGGTGGCTGCGGCGGCCACGGTCTGCAGAGCAATGATGGTGGCCATCAGCGGGGCGTTGCCCCCCATTTGCCGGGCCATCACGTAGGACGAAGAGGCGGTAGGCAGGGCCTGGAACAGCACCGCCACGACCGCTGCCTGGCCACTCAGGCCAACCAGGCGACACAAGCCCCAGGTGGTCAGTGGCATGACCAAAAACTTGAACGCCGAGGCCGCCATCAACGGGCGCACCTGCTGGCCCAGGCTGGCGCCACCCAGTGCCGCGCCAACGCACAGCAGGCCCATCGGCAGGGCGGCCTGGCCCAGCGCCTTGACCGTGGGTTCGATGCCGGGCGGCAGGCCCAGCCCCGTCACCCGCAGCAGTAAGCCGCCCGCGCAGCCGACGATCAACGGGTTGGCGAAAATCGCCCTCAGCACCGTGGCCGGTGAACTGTGGCGGGCGCTGAAGCGGGCGAACACCAGCACGCACAGCAGGTTGACCAAGGGCACGATGGCGGCATTGGCCACCGCGGCCAGGGCGATGCCTGCGCTGCCGTAGATGCCGGCGGCCAGCGTGGCGCCAATGTAGTTGTTGAAGCGGATACCGCCCTGGAAGACCGACGTGAAGTCGGCGCCGTCATGGCTCACTGCGCCTTGGTACAGCACCAGCAGCAGTGCCCCGGCCAGGGTCGACAGCATCAGCACACCGACCATCCCCAGCACTGGCACGCCGTCGAGGTTCGCCGTGGCCAGGCCGTGCAGGAATAGCGAGGGAAGCAATACGTAGTAGCTCAGGCGTTCGGCCCCCGGCCAGAAGCTTTCGGCCAGAAAGCCGCGAAGGCGCAGGAAGGTGCCCAGGGCAATCAGCAGGATGATCGGTAGCAGGGTGGTCAGCAGTAACGGGAGCATGGTCGACGTTCCGTGGTCGGGTACGCGCACAGACTACGGGTGAGAAAGGGTTTGTAAAAACGTTGTTTTCTGCACTGACCATTGAGAAAAAATGCATTGTTGAAGCGCCGGCGCCCGTTGGCGCTCACGCTTCCAAGGCCGTCTTCAACACCGCACTCAAATGCCGCCGCTGGCTTTTCTCATGCTCCAGCAACACCACCCGCCGGGTCAGTTGCGGTTCGCCAAACGGCAGGCAGGTGGCCGGTGGCAGGCGTTGCAGGTCGTCGTCCGCCATGGGGATGATCGCCACGCCCAGACCCATCACGGCCATGCGCGCCAGGGCCTCCTGGCTGTCCAGTTCCATCTGCTCGCTCACCTGTAGATGCTGCCGGCGTAGTTCCTGCTCGATCTGCCGTCCGGCCCAGGCGCGTTTATCGAAGCGCAGGAACGGTTGGCTGGCCAGCAACTCGGCTACGCTGTGCCCGGCCAGTTCCGGGCTGGCGATGGCCCAGAAGCGGTCCTCGAACAACGGTGTGAAGTCCAGGCTTTGCGGGTAGGGGCTGACCGGTTCGGTGGTGATCGCTGCATCGAGTTCGCCGTCCTCCACGCGCCGCGCCAGTTCTGCCGACATCCCCGACGCCACGCTGATATGCAATTGCGGATGGTGGGTCTTGATCCAGACCAGCGCCCTGGGCAGGCGCCGCGCCAGTACCGTGTGGATGGCCCCCAGGCGCAGGCGGCCACGCAGGCTCGGGCCGCTGGCCAGGGCGTCGGCCAGTTCGTCATAGGCGCCCAGGATGGTTTCGGCACGTGCCACGGCCAACTGGCCGGCCTCGGTCAGTACCACCTGCCGACGGCTGCGGTCGAACAAGGTCACCTGCAATTCGTCTTCAAGGGTTTTGATGTGCAGGCTCACTGCCGAAGGAGTGAGGCTGAGCAGGTCGGCGGCGCGGGCGAAGGTGCCATGGCGGGCGATGGTTACCAGGGTGCGCAGGGCTTTGAGGGACATGCGTTGGGTCCGAAGCTGGGCAGTCAGGGGGGCATTGTCAGGCCCGACACTTTCGCAGCACAAGGCTGCTCAGCGCTCATTGCGCCCATACGCCTGGCTGATCCGGTCAATCACCATGGCCAACGCGACAATTGCCAGCCCAGCCTCCACACCTTGCCCCACATTCAGCGTCTGGATCCCCACCAGTACATCCTCACCCAACCCGCGGGCGCCGATCATCGAAGCCATCACCACCATTGACAGGGCCATCATTACCGACTGGTTCAGCCCGGCCATGATGCTCGGCAGCGCCAGCGGAAGGGCAACGCGCCGCAGGCGTTGCCAGCGGCTGGCCCCCAGACCGTGCGCGGCCTGTAGCAGCGAGGGGTCGATCTGGCTCAGGCCCAGTTCGGTCAAACGCACCAGCGGCGGCAGGGCGTAGATCAGTGTGGCAAACACGGCGGGCACCTTGCCCAGGCCGAACAGCATCAGCACCGGGATCAGGTAAACGAAAGCAGGCAGCGTCTGCATCACATCCAGCACCGGCAACAGCAGCCGCTTCGCCAGTGGCCGGGCAGCCAGCAGAATACCCAGCGGCACGCCCACCAGCACGCACAGGCCGGTACTCACCAGCACCAAGGCCAAGGTTTGCAGCAATTTGTCCCACAGCCCGAGCATGCCGATCAGGGCCAGCAGCGACACCAGCATCGCACTGCGCAGCAGGCTTCGGCTGGCGTGCCAGGCCAGCACGCCGACCAGCAGCAACAGCAGCCACCACGGCAACAGGCGCAGCAGGTTTTCCAGGCCTACCAGCAGTTGCAGCAACTGGTCGGAAACACTACGCAAATGATCGCCGTAGTTCAGCACCAGCCAATCGACCAGCCGGTTGACGCTGTCGGCAAAGGAAAACTGCAAGGCTTGCGGGAAGCCGTTGCTCACAGGCTGCCCTCGACCTTGGCGGCGACTTCACTGGGCAGCCAGGCCTTCCAGACGTCACGGTTGTCACGCAGGAAGGCGAGGGCGGCATCGCGCGGCGGCGTGCGTTTTTCGCTCATGTCGGCCAGCGCCTTGTTGAGCCGGTCGATCGGCAAGTCGACCTGTTCGAACACCGTCACCAGGTCCGGGTAGCCTTCACGGAAGGCTTTGGACACGCCAATCGACAACTTCGCCGGCAGCGAACGGCTGCCCTGGGGGTTGGGGTTGCTGGCATCGGTGAGGGTGGCCCAGGCCTGGGCATCGAACGGTGGTTCTTCAAGCCGTATGAGCTTGTAGCGCCCCATCAATGGGGTCGGGTTCCAGTAGTAGAACAACACCGGCTGGCCACGGCGGATGGCTGAGCCGATTTCGGCATCCATCGCAGCGCCGGAGCCACTGCGGAAGTTGGTGTACAGCGTGTCCAGGCCGTATGCCTTGAGCTTCTGGCTGTTGACCGTTTCCGACGTCCAGCCACTGGGGCTGTTCAGGAAGCGACCTTTGTCGGGCGACTCGGGGTCACGAAATACCTGCGGGTAACGCTTGAGGTCGTCGACATGGCGCAATTCGGGCGCCATGGGTTTGAGTTTGCGAGCGGCGTCGCCTTCGATTACATACGCAGGCACCCACCAGCCTTCCTCGGCATTCTTCACCGTATCACCCAGTGCGAATACCTGGCCTGCCTGCTCGGCTTTGACCCACGCCGGGCTGCGTCCGGCCCACTCTTCGGCGATCACTTGCAGGTCGTTGCGGGCCAGGGCCACCTCCATGCTGACCGTGCTGCCGGGCAGGGTGTCTGTAGGGTAGCCGTAGCCGCGCTCCACGATCAGCCGCAGGATTTCGGTGGTGAGGGCGCCGCTTTCCCAGCCGATGGCACCAAAATGGATGGGGGGGCGTTGTTCTGCCGAAGCGGCACTGTCAGTACTTGCCAGGCCTACGGCCAGCAGAAGGCCGGCCAGCAGTGTTGAAATCTTCTTCATCCAGACCTCGTCGTTTGCCGCGCCTTGGGTGCAGGCAAGTGTAGACGACGAGGTTTGAGCGGTATTCAGGGCCGCACGGGGCGGCCCTGCTTGCCTCAGACGCGGAACTGGTCCATCAGCGCCTGCTGCTGGTTGGCCAGGCTGTTCAGCGACTGGCTGACCCGCGCCGACTCGTTGGCCTGGCCCGACAGCGACTCCGTGACGTCGCGGATGGTCGCCACGTTGCTGTTGATTTCTTCAGCCACCGCGCTTTGCTCCTCGGCGGCCGAGGCGATTTGCAGGTTCATGTCGGTAATCACGGTCACCGCCTGGCCGATACGCTGCAATGCCGTCACGGCCTGGCCAACCTGCTCGACGCCGCCCTGGGCTTGGCGATGGCTGTTGTCCATGGCACCGACCACTTCGCGGGTGCCTGCCTGCAAGGCTTCGATCACCTGGCGGGTCTCTTCCACCGACTCCTGGGTGCGCCGGGCCAGGTTGCGCACTTCATCGGCCACCACGGCAAAGCCACGGCCGGCTTCACCGGCGCGGGCAGCCTCGATGGCCGCGTTGAGGGCCAGCAGGTTGGTCTGCTCGGCAATCGAGCGGATCACCTCCAGCACCGAGCCGATCTTCTCGCTGTTTTGCGCCAGGCCCTGGACCTCGGCCATGGCGTCGCTCATGTTGGCGGCCAGGGCATCGATGCTGGTAGTGGTGTGGTCGATCACCGCCAGGCCTTCACGGGTGGCCTGGTCGGCGTCACGGGCAGCCTGCGCGGCCTGGGCCGCGCTGCGGGCCACGTCCTGGGCGGTGGCGCTCATTTCGTGCGAGGCGGTGGCCACCTGGTCGACCTGGCGGTACTGCTGTTCCATGCCGGCGCTGGTTTCACTGGCAATGGCCGAGGACTGGTCGGCGGTACCTCGGGCGGCCTGCACCGAGCGTTTGACCTCGGCGATGGTCGGCTGCAGCTTGTCGAGGAAGCGGTTGAACCAGCCGGCCAGTTCGCCCAGTTCGTCCTGTTTCTGGTAGGTCAGGCGGCGGGTCAGGTCGCCTTCACCGCTGGCAATGTCCTTGAGCATGGCGGCCACGCCAAGGATGGGCCGGGTAACGCCACGGGCCATCAGCCACACCATCAGCAGGCCGGCAATGGCTGCGGCCAGGCCCAGGCCCAGCTCAAGCAGGGTGCCGCTGGTGTTCAGTGTGTCCAGCTCCTGCTTCAGCTTTTCGGCTGGCCCTGTCAGGGCGTTTTCCGGCACATCCAGCAGCACGCCCCAAGGCTGGGCGTCGGGGATCGGCCGGAACGCGGCCAGCACTTTCAGGCGCTGTTGGTCGTGCAGGATGGTCATCTTGCCATCGGCCAGCTTGCGCACCAGTTCGGCGCCCTTGGTCGGGTCCACCTGATCGAAGCGCTGGGCCAGCTTGCTGGCATCGGCGCTGTAGCCGGCCAGCAGGCCGACCGGGCTGAGGATGCCGACCGTGGTGCGGCCTTCGTACAGGCTGCGGCTGGCCTCCTGGCTCAGGGCCTGCAGGCTGTTGAGGTTGATGTCGATGGACAGGGTGGCAATGATCTTGCCGTTGACCGTCAGCGGGAAGACGATGCTGGTCATCAGCACCTGCTGGCCATCGATGTCGTAAAAGTACGGCTCCACCACGCACACCTTGCCGGTCGTGCGCGGGCACACCCACCAGGTGTTGGCCGGCTGGCCGCTGGGGCCGATCTCGGTGTTGGCCATGTCATGCTCGGGCAGCGCCATGGCGGTCAGCTGGCCGGCGCGCGGTTGCGACCAATACAGGGCAAAACGCCCGGTTTCGTTGCTGCCCAGCTCCGCCTTGCCGGCAAACAGGCTGTCCTTGTTGTCCAGTGCGTTGGGTTCGAACACCAGCGAGAGGCCAAGCAGGTCGGGGTTGGCCTGCAGTGCGGCGCGCACTTGGCGGGTCATGTCCTCGCGCAGGTCAAAGGCATCGAGAAAGCGTTTTTCTGCCTGCTCACGCAAGAACAGCACTTGACGGGCGAAGCCGGCACCGTACTGGTAGGCGTCCATGAACTGGCGGCGGATGTTCAACGCCTGCACCTCACCTTGCGATTCGATGCGCGACTGCGCCGCTTCGGTCAGCATTTGCATGCTGCTGGCCTTGACCAGGTCCGAGCTGTGGTCCATGCGGTACAGCGACAGGCCGACGAGCAAAGTGACGATGCCGGCCAGGCAGAGACCGGCGAGCAGGGTGATTTTCCACTGGATGGAAAGTTGTCGCAAAGGCATGGGGGCGGATCCCTTGTAATAAGAGTGTGGCTAGCGACTGTGTCGGCGGGCGCGGTTTTTTCTTTATTCAAACGTTCAATTTAATTGTTGCGGCCGCTTGCGATCCCCTGTGGGAGCGTGATCCTTTAGGCATTGGTAATGCGCCGCAACATGGCACTTTTGACATCTGCCGCCCACTGCTTCAGAGTTCGCGCTTTTTTTCTGTCGTTATGAGGTAAGCCAACCATGAATGCAGTGATCGCCGCGGTCGGCATCATGCTGATACTCAGCCTGTCCCGCGTGCATGTGGTCATCGCCCTGATCATTGGCGCCCTGGTCGGTGGGCTGGTGGGCGGCCTGGGCGTCGAAGGCACGCTCAAGGCCTTCAACGGCGGCCTGGGCGGTGGTGCCACGGTGGCCTTGTCCTATGCGCTGCTGGGCGCTTTTGCCGTGGCCATCGCCAAGTCCGGCCTGGCCCATGCCTTGGCTGACCGTGCACTGGCCATGATCGATCGCCAGGGCCACGCCAATGGCGGCAAGGTCAAATGGCTGATGATTGGCCTGATGCTGGTGGTGGCGGTGTCGTCGCAGAATATCCTGCCCATCCACATTGCCTTCATCCCGCTGCTGGTGCCACCGCTTTTGTATGTGCTGACCCGTTTGCGCATCGACCGCCGGCTGATCGCCTGCGTCATCACCTTCGGCCTGATTACCCCGTACATGTTCCTGCCGGTGGGGTTTGGCAACATCTTCCTCAACGAAATCCTGCTGGCCAACGTTGCCCGTGCCGGTGTCGATGTGAGTGGCGTCAATGTGACCCACGCCATGGCCATCCCGGCGGCAGGCATGCTCGCAGGCCTGTTGCTGGCCGTCTTCATCAGCTACCGCAAGAAGCGTGACTACGACCTGGCCCGCATCGAGCAGGTGGAGCAGGTGAGCGTGCAGTACAACCCGCTGACACTGCTGGTGGCCGGGCTGGCAATTGCCGCAGCGTTCATCGTCCAGCTGTTGCTGGATTCGATGATCATCGGGGCCATGGTCGGCTTCCTGATTTTCTCGCTGTCGGGCATCGTCAAATGGAAGGACACCGATGACTTGTTCACCGAGGGCATGAAGATGATGGCCATGATCGGCTTCATCATGATTGCCGCCTCGGGCTTTGCCGATGTGATGAAGGCGACCGGTGAGGTGAAAAGCCTGGTGGAAACCTCGGCCCAGTGGATCGACCACAGCAAGGGCATCGGCGCCTTGCTGATGCTGCTGGTGGGCCTGCTGGTGACCATGGGTATCGGCTCGTCGTTCTCCACTGTGCCGATCCTGGCCGCGATCTTCGTGCCGCTGTGCGTGCAACTGGGCTTCGACCCGGTGGCCACGGTGTGCATCGTTGGCACTGCCGGTGCCTTGGGAGATGCGGGTTCGCCAGCTTCGGACTCGACCCTGGGCCCAACCTCGGGCCTGAACGTCGACGGCCAGCATCACCACATCTGGGACACCGTGGTGCCGACCTTCATCCACTACAACCTGCCGCTGCTGGCGTTCGGCTGGTTGGCTGCGATGACCTTGTAAGGCGGGGAGGGCGTCAGCCCTTGTCGGGCGGCGGCGAGATGCGGTTGAGCACGGTGCTGCCGTCCTTGCTGCGGGTCAGGTAGACCGGCAGCACCTTGGGCAGGTTGTTGACCAGGCGCCCCACTTCACGGGTGTTGTATATGCCGCTGATGCGGATGCGACCGGTGCTGGCATCGGCCAGCAGCAGCGGCGCGTCGAGGTAGCGGTTGATCACCGGCAGCGCCTGTTCCAGGCTCAGGTTGTCGAGCACCAGCTTGCCGCTGCGCCAGGCCAGGCTGTTGCCGTAGTCGTCGCTTTGCTCCAGTTGGGGCTCGAAATCGCCCTGGTGGTAGCTGGCCTGCATGCCAGGCCCAAGGCGATAGCCGCCGGTGCTGCCGTCGCTGGATACCAGCACCGAGCCTTCCACCAGGGTGACCTTGACCTGGTCCTGGTACTTCCACACGTTGAACTGGGTGCCGGTGACCCGTGTCTGGCCGCGACCGGCGCGCACGATGAACGGGTGGTTGCTGTCGTGCTGAACCTTGAAGAACGCCTCGCCGCGCTTGAGCGTGACCTGGCGCTGGTCCTTGTAGTTGAGGTAGGTGAGCTCGGTATTGAGGTTGAGCTGCACCGTACTCCCGTCGCTCAGCTCCACGGTCTGCATGCGGTCACTGGCTTCGAAGTGCTGGTAGTGGTTGGGCAGCCAGCCTTGTTCCCAGCCCACCCAACCGGCCAGCGGCAGTACCGCCAGGGCGATGGCTGCGGCAGACGCCAGCGGGCGCCAGCTGCTTGGACGCGCAGGGTGTCGGGCAGGCGGGTTGAACTCGACGACAGTGGCGTTGCGCGGCAACAGGTCGGCGGTTTGCCAGATTTCCAGCATCGCCTCGTATTCTTCGGCATGCCGCGGATCTGCCGCCAGCCAGCGGGCGAAAGCCTCGCGCTCGCCCGCCGTGCAGTCTTCGGCGTGCAGGCGCATGCACCAATGCGCGGCGGCGTCGGTGATGGCATCGTCTGGGCTGGGATTGAGGCGGTCGTGGTTCATTGCGGCTCCGGGTTTTGCGCATTCTACCCTTGCTAGAGGGCTCCCGAGAACCGACGTAATGGCGAATGACTATCAGTTGTGCCGTTTTTTCGTCGGATTTGCAACGGTTTTTCAGCGTTTGAGAACCCTTCGCGCAAGTAAATGCAGGCTGAGATCCTTGGGGCTGCTGCGCAGCCCATCGCGACACAAGGCCGCTCCTACAAGGAGTCGCGCTCCCCTGTAGGAGCGGCCTTGTGTCGCGAAAGGGGCGCAGAGCGCCCCCAACGTCCTATCAGAACTGCGCCGCCTCCAACCCGTAAAGGCTGTCACTACCGGCCCGAATACTGGCCTCAAGCCCCAACCCACGCGGCAAAACCCGTTGGAAGAAGAACGCCGCACACGCCAGCTTGGCACCGTGGAAGTCAGCGTCCTCGTCCTGCTTGGCCAACGCCACCGCCGCCATCCGCGCCCACATGTAGGCATATGCCGTCAGCCCGAACAGCTGCAGGTACTCTACCGCCACCGAGCTGACCAGGTTGGCATCCTCGCCCACGCGCGCCCGCAGCCACGCACTGGTCGCCTCCAACCGCGCCAGGCTTGCCTGCAGGGCTTCGCGGTGCAACGGGGCGTCCACGCTGAAACTTCGCACTTCGGCGGCAAAGCTGGCCAGCGCCTGGCCGCCGTCGGCCAGTACCTTGCGGCCGAGCAGGTCCAGGGCCTGAATACCGTTGGTACCTTCATAAATCTGCGCAATGCGCACGTCTCGCACCCGCTGCTCTTGCCCCCACTCGCGGATATAGCCATGGCCGCCATACACCTGCTGGCCAAGCACGCAGCTTTCCAGGCCGTTGTCGGTGAAGAACGCCTTGGCCACTGGCGTCAACAGTGCCACCAGGCGCTGGGCATGTTCGCGTTCGCCGGCGTCTTCGGCGTAACGGGCCAGGTCCAGCTGCTGGCCAACGTAGGCGGCAAACGCCCGACCACCTTCGGTGAGGGTGCGCATGGTCAGCAGCATGCGCCGTACATCGCCGTGGTGGATGATGGGGTCGGCCGCCTTGTCCTGCGCCTGCGGGCCGCTGGCGGCGCGGCTTTGCAGGCGCTCGTTGGCGTAACGGGCGGCGCTTTGGTAAGAGGCTTCGGCACAACCGATGCCCTGGATGCCGATGGACAGGCGCTCGTAGTTCATCATGGTGAACATGGCTGCCAGGCCCTTGTTCGGCTCGCCCACCAGGTAACCGATGGCGCCATCGAAGTTCATCACACAGGTGGCCGATGCCTTGATGCCCATCTTGTGCTCGATCGAGCCGCAATGGGCGGCGTTGCGTGCGCCCAGGCTGCCGTCGGCCCCGACCAGGTACTTGGGCACCAGAAACAGCGAGATGCCTTTGGCGCCAGCGGGTGCATCCGGCAGTTTGGCCAGCACCAGGTGGACGATGTTCTCGGTCAGGTCCTGCTCGCCACCGGTAATGAAAATCTTGCTGCCACTGATGTGATAGCTGCCATCGGCCTGGGGTTCGGCGCGCGTGCGGATCAGCCCCAGGTCGGTGCCGGCGTGGGGTTCGGTGAGGCACATGGTGCCCGCCCAGCGGCCTTCGTACAGGGGCGGCAAGTAAGTGGCCTTGAGTGTTTCGCTGGCGTGGGCATCGATGGCCAGGCAGCTGCCAGCACTCAAGGCCGAATACAGGCTGAAGCTGCAATCGGCGGCGTAAAGCATTTCTTCGAACAGCACGCCCAGCATTTTCGGCATGCCCATGCCGCCATACGCCGGGTTGCCGCCCAGGCCGACCCAGCCGCCTTCGCGGTAGGTGTGCCAGGCTTCGCGGAAACCGTCTGGCGTGGTGACCTGGCCTGCTTCGAAGTGCACGCCTTGTTCGTCGCCGTTGCGGCTGAGCGGGGCGATCAGCTGGCCGGTGACTTTGGCGGCTTCTTCGAGGATGGCGTCGGCGGTGTCGGCGTCGATGCGCTCGGCCAGGGCGGGCAGGCGGGCCCACAGGGCCGGGGCGTTGAATACGTCGTGCAGGACGAAGCGCATGTCGCGCAGAGGGGCTGAATAGGTCGTCATCGTTGGCTCTTGAAGGGGAGAAATCAGGTTTGGCTTCTTCGCGGGCATGCCCGCGAAGAGGCCACTACGGCTTCAGAGGGCTTTTGCCCGGTCGCGCAGCACGTACTTCTGGATCTTGCCGGTGGAGGTTTTGGGCAGCTCGCCAAACACCACGGTCTTCGGCACCTTGAACCCGGCCAGGTGCTCGCGGCACCAGCTGGTGATGTCGGCTTCGCGGGTGTCTTCCCGGCCAGGCTTCAGGGCAACGAAGGCGCATGGGGTTTCTCCCCATTTTTCATCCGGGCGCGCCACCACGGCGGCCTCGAGCACCGCCGGGTGTTTGTACAGGGCGTCCTCGACCTCGATGGTGGAAATGTTCTCGCCACCGGAAATGATGATGTCCTTGAGCCGATCCTTGATCTCCACATAGCCATCGGCATGCCACACGGCCAGGTCGCCGGTGTGGAACCAGCCGCCACGGAAGGCTTCGGCGGTGGCTTCGGGGTTTTTCAGGTAACCCTTCATCACCGTATTGCCGCGCATGAAAATCTCGCCCAGCGTGTTGCCATCGCGCGGCACCGGCTCGAGGGTTTGCGGGTCGGCGACCATCAGGCCGTCGAGCGTCGGGTAACGCACACCTTGGCGTGACTTGATGCGCGCGCGTTCTTCCAGCGTCAGTTCGTCCCACTCGTCATGCCAGGCGCACACGGTCACCGGGCCGTAGACTTCGGTCAGGCCGTAGGTGTGGGTGACCTGGATGCCCATTTCTTCCACGGCACCGATCACCTTGGCCGGTGGTGCGGCGCCGGCCACCATGGCCTGCACCGGGTGCTCGATGGCGGCCTTGGCGGCTTCCGGCATGTTGACCAAGGCGTTGAGCACGATCGGTGCGCCGCACAGGTGGCTGACCCGGTGTTCGCGGATAAGGTTAAGGATCTTCTGCGGGTCGACCCGGCGCAGGAAAACATGCGTGCCGGCCAGGGCGGTGATGGTCCAGGGGTAGCACCAGCCGTTGCAGTGGAACATCGGCAAGGTCCACAGGTACACCGGGCGATGCCCCATGGCCCAGGTCATCTGGTTACCCAAGGCGTTCAGGTAGGCGCCACGGTGGTGGTAGACCACGCCCTTCGGGTTGCCGGTGGTGCCGGAGGTGTAGTTGAGCGAAATGGCCTGCCACTCGTCATCCGGCCACTCCCAGGCATATTCCGGGTCGCCCTCGGCGAGCAGGGCCTCGTAGTCCAGCTCGCTGACCGCACGGCCTTCGCCGTACTCGGGGTCATCCACGTCCACTACCAATGGCGGATGTTCGAGCAGCGCCAGGGCAGCTTCAATCACCGCATGGAACTCGCGGTCGGTAATCAGCACCTTGGCCTCGCCGTGCTGCAGCATGAAGGCGATGGCCTCGGCGTCCAGGCGTACGTTCAGGGTATTGAGCACGGCACCGGTCATGGGCACGCCAAAGTGGGCTTCGAGCATGGCCGGGGTGTTGGGCAGCATCACTGCCACGGTGTCGCCACGGCCGATGCCGCGGCCTACCAGGGCACTGGCCAGGCGGCGGCAGCGTTGGTAGGTGTCTTGCCAGTTACGGCGGATGGCGCCGTGGATCACGGCGGGGTAGTTGCCGTAAACGGCAGCAGTGCGTTCGATGAAACTCAGCGGGGTGAGGGCGACATGGTTGACGGCAGCGGGCATCAGGCCCTGGGCATAGATCGACATGCGGTAATCCTGTAAGGGAGGCAGGCGCAGCCTGTGCGCTTGGCCCCCGGTGGCTGATTGTTAGCTCTGTTCAGGGTGCGGGAAGGCGTACGGTAGGCCGCCTTCCTCTGTCGCAGTTTTACGCGAACCGCTATGGTAGTAGGAATATCGACTATAGCAATATAGTAAAACTACTATAACAACGAGCCGCCTACCGTGGACAAGACCGCTTATCCCTTGCTCGCCAAGGACCCTCAACCCAGCCTGCTGCTGGCCGATGACGCCAGGCCGCTGGCGCTCAACCCCGCGCTGCAAGCCTGGGTAGATGAAGGCCCGGAGCTGGCCAGCTGGCTGCCGGCCAACTGCGCCGCGCTGGTACGTGCCTGCCTGCGCCAGCACCGGGCGATCGCCGATGTCGAGGTGCAGGTAGGTGAGCGCATCGTGCTGTGGACGTTCATTCCTGACGACCAGGGCCAGCAGGTGCTAGGGCGCTGCCGTGACGCCAGCGAAGAGCGCCAGGGCGCGCGCGAGGCCAGCCGTGCGCGGCGCTTGTATCGGTTGATCATCGAGAACACCACCGACCTGATCTCCCGGCACAGCCCCGATGGCCGCTTTCTCGATGCCTCTCCGGCCGCATTCCGCCTGCTCGGGTTGTGGCCCGAGCAACTGCGCGGCATGCCCGTGCACAGCTTGCTGCACCCGCGCGAGCGGCGCCAGGTGCTGCGCCAGGCGGCAGCGGCGCTGGACCAGGATGGCTACCACACCATGACCTGCCGGGTACGCCAGGCTGCGGGCGGTTACCGCTGGTTCGAAATCGCCAGCCGGGCCATCCGCGAAACCTACACCGGCACGGTGGTGGAGGTGGTCAGCGTGTCCCGCGACATCACCTTGCGCATCGAAGCCCAGGAAAGCCTGGCGCACAGTGCCCGGCTGGCCACCCTCGGCGAACTGGCCTCGGGCATCGCCCACGAGATCAACCAGCCGTTGGCTGCGGTGGTCAATTACGCCAACGCCAGCTTGCGCTACCTGTCGAGCATCGAGCGCGACCCACAGGCCCGTGAGCGTGTAGGGCAGGGGCTGCAACGCATCAGCGAACAGGCCACCCACGCCGCTGAAGTGATCCGCCGCCTGCGCGCCTTCCTGCGCAAGGGGCCACGGAACCTGCAGGCGCTGGACGTGACCGAGGTCGCCGAGGAGGCCATGCGCTTGTGCGCGTGGGAAGCCGCGCGCGACCAAGTGACGGTGGAGCTGCGCATGAGTACGCAACTGCCCTTGGTGTACGCCGACCGGGTGTTGCTGGAACAGGTCCTGCTCAACCTGTTGCGCAATGCCATCGATGCCAACCGCGAGCAGCAGGGCGAGCGGCCGTCACGTATCCTGCTCGGCGCTGTGCGTGATGACGACGGTGTGCTGGTCGAGGTGGCTGACCAGGGCCCGGGTGTGGGCCCCGAGCGCCTGGACGAAATCTTCACGCCGTTCACCACCAGCAAGGCCGACGGCCTGGGCCTGGGTTTGAGCATGAGCCGCAGCCTGATCGAAGGCTTTGGCGGCAGCCTGTGGGCGCGGGCGGGGGACAACGGCGGTCTGGTATTGTGCTGCCGCCTGGCGGTCAGCAGGGGATAAGGGGGAGTTGAGGGTGCAAGCGAAGGTGTATGTGGTCGATGACGACCAAGGGATGCGCGACTCGACGGTCTGGCTGCTGGAATCGGTGGGTTTGCAGGCTTTGCCGTTTGCCAGTGGGCAGGCATTTCTCGATGCCTGCGTCGACGATGGGCCTGCCTGTGTGCTGCTGGATGTGCGCATGCCGGGGCTGGGCGGGCTTGCGGTACAGCAGGCGATGCGTGAGCGCGGCCTGGCGCTGCCGGTGATCTTCGTCAGTGGCCATGCCGATGTGCCGATCGTGGTGCGCGCGTTCAAGGCGGGTGCCTGCGACTTCATCGAAAAGCCTTACAACGACCAGTTGCTGCTCGACAGCGTGCAGGCCGCGCTGGAGCATGCCACGCGTGCGCGGCAGGGCGATCAGGCATTGGCCCAGGTGCAGGCGCGTATCGACGGCCTGACGCCGCGCGAGCGTGACGTGTTCGTGCCGCTGGCCCAGGGGTTGAACAACCGAGAGATTGCCGAGCAGTTGGGCATCAGCGTAAAGACCGTGGACCTCTACCGGGGGCGGGTGATGAAGCGTTTGCAGGCGGGCAGCCTGGCAGAACTGGTGGGCATGGCGATTGCCTGCGGGGCTGTGGAGGCATTGGGTCTGCGAGCACGCTAGCCGCCTTGGCGCATCCCCTACAGGGGGGCATTTCATCCAGAAATATGAAATTTTACATAGCTACCTAATCAAAGCTTTGACATTCACTGCCTAGGCAGTAATATTTTCACACAATTACCCGAGCAATCCCCGATGGCCCATTTCTCCCCCGAAAACTTCCAGACCTGCGCCATCGGCATGTTGCTCGGCCGCGCAGCGATCCTGAAGGACCGCATTCTCGACTGGCACCTTGAATCAGAGGGTGTCACCGCCGCGCAGTTCAAGGTGCTGATCATCGTCACCCAGTACCAGGTGGACACCCCGGCCGAGCTGTGCCGCTACCTGGGCCTGGACAGCGGTTCGATGACCCGCATGCTCGACCGCCTCGAACAGAAGGACCTGATCGTGCGCAACCGCTGCGCCGACGACCGCCGCCAGGTGCGCCTGGCGCTCACCGCCGACGGCCAGCGCCTGGCCGACCGCCTGCCGGAAATTGGCGCCGCCGCGATGAACGAGTTGTGCGGCGTGCTGGCACCTGACGAGCTCAAGGCCCTGGAAGGCCTGCTGGCCAAGGTGCTGCTCAGTGCTGGCGACCCGTTGACGATCCGCCGTTTTGGCGACCGTTGAACCCTGTCACGAATTATCCAAGGTATTGTCATGGCCACTCCCGCAGACACCCCGACTCCCTCCGCCGCGCCCGAGCCGTCGCGCAAGCGCAAGGCCTGGCTGCTTGGCCTGGTGTTGTTGCTGATCCTTGCCGGTATCGGCACCTGGGCCTGGTACAGCCTGGTCGGGCGCTGGCACGAAAGCACCGACGATGCCTACGTCAACGGCAACGTGGTGGAGATCACCCCACTGGTCACCGGCACCGTCACCATCATTGGTGCCGATGACGGTGACCTGGTCCACGCCGGCCAGGTGTTGCTGCAATTCGACCCGGCCGACAGCGAGGTGGCCTTGCAGTCCGCCGAAGCCAAGCTGGCGCGCAGTGTGCGGCAGGTGCGCGGGCTGTACAGCAACGTCGACTCGCTCAAGGCTCAGCTGGAAACCCGCCAGGCCGAATTGCGCAAGGCACAGCAGGACTTCAACCGGCGCAAGGTGCTGGCCGACAGCGGTGCCATTGCCGTAGAAGAGCTGTCCCATGCCCGCGACGACCTGAGTGTGGCCCAGGCGGCCGTCAACAGTGCCCGCCAGCAACTCAGCACCAGCAGTGCGCTGGTCGATGACACCGTGGTGTCTTCGCATCCCGAAGTGATGGCGGCTGCTGCCGACCTGCGTCAAGCCTACCTCGACCATGCCCGTACCACCCTGGTGGCACCGGTAACAGGCTACGTTGCCAAGCGCACCGTGCAACTGGGCCAGCGCCTGCAACCGGGCACTGCGACCATGGCGGTGATCCCGCTGGACCAGGTGTGGATCGATGCCAACTTCAAGGAAACCCAGCTGCGTGACATGCGCATCGGCCAGCCGGTGCAGATCAGCGCCGACCTGTACGGCAGCGAGGTCAAGTACAGCGGCACGGTGGACAGCCTGGGGGCCGGTACCGGTAGTGCATTCGCGCTGTTGCCTGCACAAAACGCCACTGGCAACTGGATCAAGATCGTGCAGCGGGTGCCGGTGCGTATTCACCTCAGCCCTGACCAGCTCAAGGACCACCCGTTGCGCATCGGCCTGTCCACGGTGGTGGAAGTCGACCTGCACGACCAGAGTGGCCCGGCCCTGGCCCAGCAGCCGCCGCAGCAGGCCAGCTACACCACCCAGGTGTACGACCGCCAACTGGTCGAGGCAGACGACCTGATTGCCCGGCTGATTCACGAAAACAGCGCAACCGGCAAGACGGCCCAGCGATGAGCAACAACGCCGCTGCCCAGTTCACGCCGCCGAGCCTGCTGCTGACCACCATCGGCCTGTCGTTGGCGACGTTCATGCAGGTGCTCGACACCACCATCGCCAACGTGGCGTTGCCGACCATTTCCGGCAACCTGGGGGTGAGTTACGAGCAGGGCACCTGGGTCATCACGTCGTTCGCGGTGAGCAATGCCATCGCCTTGCCGCTGACCGGCTGGCTGAGCCGGCGGTTTGGTGAAGTGAAACTGTTCATCTGGGCCACGCTGCTGTTCGTGCTGGCCTCGTTCCTGTGCGGTATCGCCCAGTCGATGCCGGAGCTGGTCGGCTTTCGCGTGTTGCAGGGGGTGGTTGCCGGGCCGTTGTACCCGATGACCCAGACCTTGCTGATTGCCGTGTACCCCCCGGCCAAGCGGGGGATGGCGTTGGCGCTGCTGGCGATGGTCACGGTGGTGGCGCCGATTGCCGGGCCGATTCTGGGGGGCTGGATTACCGACAGCTACAGTTGGCCGTGGATCTTCTTCATCAACGTGCCCATCGGCCTGTTCGCCGCTGCCGTCGTGCGCCAGCAGATGCGTACGCGGCCAGTGGTCACCAGCCGCCAGCCGATGGATTACATCGGTTTGCTCACGTTGATCATCGGTGTCGGCGCGTTGCAGGTGGTGCTGGACAAAGGCAATGACCTGGATTGGTTCGAGTCTTCGTTCATCATTGTCGGCAGCCTGATTTCGGTGGTGTTTCTGGCCGTGTTCGTGATCTGGGAGCTGACCGACCGCCACCCTGTGGTGAACTTGCGCCTGTTCGTGCACCGTAACTTCCGGGTTGGCACCATTGTGCTGGTCGGAGGGTATGCGGGGTTCTTCGGCATCAACCTGATCCTGCCGCAATGGTTGCAGACGCAGATGGGCTACACCGCCACCTGGGCAGGCCTGGCGGTGGCGCCAATCGGCTTGCTGCCGGTGATCATGTCGCCGTTCGTGGGCAAGTATGCGCACCGGTTCGACCTGCGGGTGCTGGCGGGGCTGGCGTTTCTGGCGATCGGTACCAGCTGCTACATGCGTGCGGGCTTCACCAGTGAGGTGGACTTCCAGCATGTGGCCTTGGTGCAGTTGTTCATGGGTATTGGTGTAGCGCTGTTCTTCATGCCGACCTTGAGCATCCTGCTGTCTGATCTGCCGCCGCACCAGATCGCCGACGGGTCGGGGCTGGCGACCTTCCTGCGTACCCTGGGGGGGAGTTTTGCGGCTTCGTTGACGACCTGGATCTGGATTCGTCGGGCGGATCAGCACCATGCTTACCTGAGCGAGAATATCAGTCAGTTCGACCCGGCTACCCGGCATACGCTGGAGCAACTGGGTGGGGCTAACCCGCAGAGCTATGCGCAGCTGGAGCAGATACTCAATGGGCAGGCGTACATGATGTCGACGGTGGACTACTTCACCCTTATGACTTGGGTGTTTGCAGGGTTGATCCTGTTGGTGTGGTTTGCCAAGCCGCCGTTTACTGCGAAGGCGGGGCCGGCGTCGGCGGGGCATTGAACTGGGCTAATAAGGCAAGAGCAAGAGCAAGATTGAGAGCGGGGCGGTGTTTGGGCTGACTTTGGTCATTCCCATGCACAGCGGTTTCGCCTATTGTCGACTCTCCTTTCCCAAACGATTGGCACATTCATGGAGAACGTCATCGTCATCACGGGTGGTAGCCGTGGCATCGGCGCCGCCACGGCGCTGCTGGCTGCTCGCCAGGGCTACCGTATCTGCATCAACTACCACGCCGACGAGCAAGCCGCCGAAGACATCCTCGGCCAGGTCCGCGCCTTGGGCGCCGAGGCCATTGCCGTGCGCGCCGACGTCAGCGTCGAGGATGAAATCATCCAGCTGTTTCAGCGCGTTGATGATGAACTCGGCCCGGTCACCGCATTGGTCAACAACGCCGGCACCATCGGCCAGCAAAGCCGGGTGGAGGATATGTCCGAGTTTCGCCTGCTCAAGGTCATGAAAACCAATGTCGTCGGCCCCATGCTCTGCGCCAAGCACGCCCTGCTGCGCATGGCACGCCGGCATGGCGGGCAAGGCGGCGCCATCGTCAACGTGTCATCGGTGGCCGCACGCCTGGGCTCGCCCAACGAATATGTCGACTATGCCGCCTCCAAAGGCGCACTCGATACCTTCACCATTGGCTTGGCCAAAGAGGTGGCAGGCGAGGGGGTGCGGGTCAATGGCGTACGCCCGGGCTACATTCACACCGGCTTCCATGCGCTGTCCGGTGATCCGGACCGCGTCAGCAAGCTGGAACCCGGCTTGCCCATGGGCCGGGGCGGGCGCCCTGAAGAAGTGGCCGAGGCCATTCTCTGGTTGCTGTCAGACAAGGCGTCCTACTCCACGGGCAGCTTCATCGACCTGGGCGGCGGGCGCTGAGCGCGCCCGTCAGCCCTCAAGCAGGGTACTCACCCGCTCGGCCAGTGCCTCCAGTTCAAACGGCTTGGTTAGTACCAGCGTGCCTTGTAGCAGCTGGCCGTCAATGAGTGCCGCGCTTTCATCGTAGCCGGTGATGAACAGCACCTTGAGGTCCGGGTAGCGTTCGCGGCAGCGCTCAGCTACCTGGCGGCCATTCAGGCCGCCGGGCAAGCCGATATCGCTCAGTAGCAGGTCTGGCCGTTCGCCGTTTTGCAGGTAGGCCAAAGCACTGGGGCCGTCCTCGAATGCATCAACCCGGTAACCCAGCTCTTCCAGCACTTCGCAAACCACCAGGCGCAAGGCCGTCTGGTCTTCGATCAACAGGATACGCCGCGCCACTGCACTGCCTTTTTCCAGTACCTTGCGCTGTGGTGTGGGGGCAGGCGGCTTGGGTTGCTCGTAGTGGCGGGGCAAAAGCAGCTCGATGCGCGTGCCTTCACCCAGCGTCGAAAGTACGCGCAGTTGCCCACCCGATTGGCGCACGAAACCGTAGGTCATCGACAAACCCAGGCCAGTGCCCTGGCCCATGGGCTTGGTGGTGAAGAAGGGGTCTACGGCGCGCTTGGCCACCTCCGCTGACATGCCATTGCCGTTGTCGATGATGCTCAGCCGCACGTATTCGCCGGCTGGCAGTTCCAGGGCCTGGGCCTGTACCTCATCAAGCACCAGGTTGTCGCCGACGATATCGATGACGCCGCCCCCTGGCATGGCGTCGCGCGCGTTGATGCACACGTTGAGCAGGGCGCTTTCCAGTTGTGGCGGGTCGATGAACGTAGGCCACAGCTCGCTGGCAAAGCGGCTGCTCAGGGTGATGGCCGGGCCAATGGTGCGGCGCAACAGCTCTTCCATGCCAGCCACCAACGTTGCCATTTGCGCGGAGCAGGGCTGCAGGGTCTGCTGGCGTGAGAAGGCCAGCAGGCGGTGCACCAGCGAAGAGGCCCGTTGAGCCGAGCCGCTGGAGAGCTCCAGCAAGGGCTCGAGGGCGTCGAAGCGTGACTGGTCCAGGCGTTGGCGCATCAGCTCTTGCGCGCCCAGAATACCGCCGAGCAGGTTGTTGAAGTCGTGGGCGATGCCACCACTGAGCTGGCCCACGGCTTCCATCTTCTGCGCCTGGCGCAGGGCCTCCTCGGCTTTGGCCAGGCGCTCCTGCTCCTGTACGCGCTCGCTGATGTCATAAGCGAACAGAAAAGCGCCTTGTATTTCGCCATCATGGTCGCGCAAGGCATTGAAGCGCAGTTCGTAATGGTACTGCTCGGGCGCCTTGCCGAATGTACCGATCTCGACGAATTGCTCGCCCGCCAAGGCTCGCTGCCACATGGCCAAGCTCAATGTCCGAACATTTGGCTCATCGTCGATCAGGTCTGGCAAGTAGTCGCCAATTTCAGGCGTACGCCCGAACAGCCGTTGAAAGTCATGCTTCGCCTGGCGATTGATGGCCAGCCAACGCATGCCTTTGTCGACCACATGCACATTGACCACGCTGTGGTCGACCAGCTCCGCGAACAGCCGTCGTTCTGCCAGTGCAGCGCTTACCCGTTGCTCCAGTTCTTCGTTCAGGCGTTGCAGGGCCTGCTCTGCCCGACGGCGTTCGGTAACGTCCTTGAACAACACCGCGACCTGGCGTTTCTCGGCAGGTTCCACGCGGAAGGTGGTAACAGACAGCACGTGGCCGGTGGCGACCAGTTCCTGCTCGAAATGCAGGGGCTCGCCAGTACGCAGCACCTCGCCATAGCGGGCTACCCAGTCATCGGCTTCATCGGGCACCATCTCGCGCAGCTTCTGCCCGACCACGTTGGGGATGCCGGCGTGCTTGGCGTAGGCCGCGTTGGCCAGTACATGCACGTAGTCACTGAGCGGGCCGTGCGGGCCGTCGAAAAACTCGATGATGCAGAAGCCTTCGTCCATGGTGTCGAACAACGAACGGTAGAAGTTCTGATCATGGTCCTGGAGGCTGGCAAGCTGTGACGCCAGTTGCGCGTTTTGCCGCTGGAGGGCTTCGACTTGTTGGTGCAGTGAGCGCAGGTCGCGGGAGGGCATGCCGACGTCCGACAAAAGGGGAGGCTCTGACTTTAGCGTGTTCACCAGCACGCGAATAGCGGGTCCGCACAGTTGGCGGGCGATGCCCGGTAGCTGTGGTTCGGCCGCCGGGCGTTCGATGGTCAGAAGGAGCGGATGATCCGCCCGAGGGTTTCCATGGCCCGTTCGGCGCCGTCATGCCAGGGGCTTCCGTAGTTCAGGCGGATGCAATTGCCGAAGCGCCGGGTGGGCGAGAAGATCGGCCCGGGGGCGATGCTGATGCCTTGCGCCAGGGCCATATGGAACAGCTTGAGGGCGTCCATTTGTTCGGGCAGTTCCAGCCACAGGAAGTAGCCACCGGAAGGCTGGCTGACCCGCGTCTGCGCCGGGAAGTGGCGAGCGATGGCCGCCAGCATGTTGGCCTGCTGGCCTTCCAGTGCGTAACGCAGCTTGCGCAGGTGGCGGTCGTAACCGCCGTGCTGCAGGTAGTCGGCAATTGCCGCCTGGGCCGGCATCGAGGCACACAGCGAGGTCATCAGTTTCAGCCGCTCGATCTTCTGCGCAAAGCGTCCGGCAGCGACCCAGCCGATACGGTAGCCCGGTGCCAGGCTTTTGGCGAACGAGCCGCAGTGCATGACCAGGCCCTGGGTGTCGAAGGCCTTGGCCGGTTTGGGCGCCTGTTGCGAGTAATACAGCTCGGCGTACACGTCGTCTTCGATCAACGGCACTTCATGGCGCGCCAGCAACTCCACCAGGGCCTGCTTCTTGGCTTCCGGCATGCTGGCGCCCACCGGGTTCTGGAAGTTGGTCATGCACCACACGGCCTTGACCGGGTGCTTCTCCAGGGTTTGTGCCAGCACGCCCAGGTCCATGCCTTCGCGCGGGTGCACCGGGATTTCCACCGCCTTGAGCTTGAGCCGCTCCAGTACCTGCAGGCAGGCATAAAAAGCCGGGGCCTCGATGGCTACCAGGTCGCCGGGCTGGGTCACTGCCTGCAGGCACAGGTTCAGGGCCTCCAGTGCGCCATTGGTGATCAGCAGTTCTTCCATGGGCAGCATCAGCCCGCCAACCATGTAACGCAGGGCAATCTGCCGGCGCAGTTGCGGGTTGCCGGGCGACAGGTCGGTGACCACCATGCGCGGGTCCATGCTGCGGCTGGCGCTGGCCAGCGAACGCGACAGGCGTTGCAGCGGGAACAGTTCGGGGCTGGGGAAGGCCGAGCCGAACGGTATGGTGTTGGGGTCCTTGATCGAGTCGAGGATCGAAAACACCAAGGCGCTGACGTCGACATCGGTAGACTCGCTGACCGGCTGCAGCGCCTGAGGTTCGCTGAACTGGCGCGGGGCGTGGGCGTTGACAAAATACCCCGAGCGCGGCCGGGCGCGGATCAGCCCGCGCCGCTCCAGCAGGTAATAGGCCTGGAAAACGGTAGAAGGGCTGACCCCGTGGGTCTGGCTGGCGTAGCGCACCGAGGGCACGCGCTGGCCGGGGCCCAGTACCCCGGAGCGGATCAGTTCGGCAATGTCGTCGGCAAAGCGTTCGTAGCGTTTCATTCTGGCCTTCTGTCGAAGCCTGGCAGGCAAGGTGGCGTCAGTGTAAGGGATCAACGGTTCATGGGGGCGACGAAGCGGCTGTGGGCCACGCTGCGGATGGCGGGGTCGTCACGCTCGCTGATTTCGAAGCTGAGTGTTTGCGAGCTGCTGGTCGGGCGCTCGGCGAGCATCGCTACCGACACCGGCAGTTCACTCATTTCGCCCGCCGGGATGACCAACGCCGTGTTGCCCTGCAAGGTGAAACCGTCGGCGTCCAGCAGGCGCAACGCATAGTGCTGGGTGCGCTCGGTCTTGTTGATGACCTTGAGCAGGTAGATGTTCTCGATCTGGCCTTGGGCATTTTCACGGAACAGGCCACGGTCCTTGATCACGTCCAGCGACACCATCGGGCGCAGTTGCAAGGCCACCACCAGCGCCGCGATCATCACCACCAGCGCAGCGGCATAGCCGAGCAGGCGTGGGCGCAGCCAGTGAGTCGTACCGCCCTGCAGGCTGTGTTCGGACTTGTAGCCAATCAGCCCGCGAGCGTAACCCATCTTGTCCATCACCCCGTCGCAGGCGTCGATGCACGCTGCGCAACCGATGCAGGCCATTTGCAGGCCATCGCGGATATCGATGCCGGTGGGGCACACCTGCACACACAGCGTGCAGTCGATGCAGTCGCCCAGGCCCTGGGCCTGGACGTCGCTGCCCTTCTTGCGCGGGCCACGGGCCTCACCGCGCCGTGGGTCATAGGCGACGGCCAGGGTGTCTTTGTCGAACATCACACTCTGGAAGCGGGCATACGGGCACATGTGCAGGCACACCGCTTCACGCAGCAGGCCGGCATTGATGTAAGTGGCGGCGGTAAAGAACAGCACCCAGAACAGCGCCACGCCGCCCAGCTGCAAGGTAAACAGTTCTGCGGCCAGTGGACGAATCGGTGTGAAATAGCCGACGAAGGTCAGCCCGGTGAGGATGCCAATGACCAGCCATAGGCTGTGTTTCAGGGTGCGGCGCCCCAGTTTGTTTAGGCTCCAGGGCGCGGCGGCCAGCTTGATGCGCTGGTTGCGGTCACCTTCGGTGACCTTTTCGCACCACATGAACAGCCACGTCCAGGTGCTCTGCGGGCAGCTGTAGCCACACCACACGCGGCCGGCGTACACGGTGATGGCAAACAGGCCGAAGGCGCAGATGATCAGCAGCGCTGACAACAGGATGAAGTCCTGTGGCCAGAAGGTCGCGCCAAAGATGTGGAACTTGCTGTTGGCCAGGTCCCACAACACGGCCTGGCGGCCGTTCCAGTTCAGCCACGCGGTGCCGAAGAACAGCACGAACAGGGCACCGGCAAAGCCGATGCGCAGGTTGCGGTACAGCCCGCTGAAGCTGCGGGTGTGAATGCCGCTGTCGGTGTGTCGCGGTCGGGGGCTGGCTGGGGTGGGGGCGATCTCTGTGAAAGGGATTCTATTGTTCATGGCTCGGTGCTCATCAGGCCTCGATCAGGCATGAGCACTATGGCCCTGAGGCTGTTATCAGCACAGGCTCAGATTTTGCGATAAAAACCATATCAGATTACCCGGCTTCGACCGCCAGGCCTTAAATTACCGAGCCTGGCACGCTGGCCTTCAGATGCCTGCGGCTATCCACCGCACCCGCTACGGTCAGCGCATCGGCCTCGGCTTCGGTGATGGGGACGCGCTGGCCGGCCAGCAGCGCCACTGACATGCGCAGGTGTTCGTCGGTGACGATTTCGATAGCAGGGCCATCGCCCTTGATGCGCAGGTTCTCGCCGATCAGGGTGCAGCGGCGGGTGGTTTCGTCGATTTCAACGGGCATGGCGTTGTCCTCCTTGTAGGGTTACAGGGTGGACCACAATGCAAGGCGGGTTGCTGCATCAGGGGGGTGAAAGGAGAAGAAAGGAGGAGGGCGGGAAGCACTGAGGGGAGCCGAAGCTCCCCTCAAAGCGTTGTTGCTTGCTCTTTTTTTATTATTGGGACTGGCCTTTTGTTGTTTTTGTCAGCCTGTCCTGGTGTTGCGGGCGACCCCCATGCGGGGTCAAGAGCAAACGTATTTTTTTGAGCGCTGACCTGCTTTCATCATGGCTGATCCGAACCTGGCTGCCGCTACCTTGAGGTAGTTTTATTGTTCTGTGCCAGACCGCGGGGCGTACCCCTGAAAAGCGTGTCTACTCCAAAAAAATCTGCTTGCTACGCCTCTGCCGTGTTGTTCTTGTTATGTCAGAGCCGTTACCTGTTGTTTTTATTGGGTGTCACATTTTTATTGTTCTTGTACCAGAGATAAAGCAGGGTGCGTGCCAACTTTTGAAAGCCCTTTAAAATCAGTAACTTAGCGATTTCCTTCAAAAATGCTTGGCCTGAAATTCTGCCGATTTGTTTCCCTGTTACCCGATTTTTTGCTGTGAAATGTGGGGGCGGTAACACTTCGCCCACACCTGTGTGACACTCGTATGACTTACTGCGCGCTGCGCGCCCGCGCTACCCGCGACCCATTGCCGCGGCCCAGCACGCTACTGATACGCTGGCCGGCGGCGATCAGCCGGTCGAGGTCGATGCCGGTTTCAATGCCCAGCCCTTGCAGCAGGTACACCACATCTTCGCTGGCGATGTTGCCGGTAGCCCCCTTGGCGTAAGGGCAGCCACCCAGCCCGGCCACCGAGCTGTCGAATACGCTGATGCCTTCGAGCAGGCTGGCATAGACGTTGGCCAGGGCCTGGCCATAGGTGTCGTGGAAGTGCCCGGCCAGCTGCTCGCGCGGCACCTGGGCAGAGACTACCTCGAACAGGCGCCGGGTATCGCCGGCAGTGCCGGTGCCGATGGTGTCACCCAGCGATACTTCATAGCAGCCCATGTCGTGCAGTGCGCGGGCCACCGGGGCCACCTGTTCGGCGCTGACCTTGCCTTCATAGGGGCAGCCGAGTACGCACGAGACATAGCCGCGCACGCGTACACCGTGGTTGCGCGCAGCTTCCATGATCGGCTCGAAGCGCTTGAGGCTGTCGCTGATCGAGCAGTTGATGTTGCGCTGCGAAAACGCTTCGGAGGCGGCCGCGAACACCGCCACTTCCTTCACCCCGGCAGCCAGCGCATCCTCGAAACCGCGCAGGTTGGGTGCCAGCGCTGCATAAGTAACACCGGGGCGCTGGTCGATACCGGCGAACACCTCGGCAGAGCCGGCCATTTGCGGCACCCACTTGGGCGAGACGAAGCTGCCCACTTCTATATAGGCAAGGCCCGCTTCGGTAAGGTCGTTGACCAGGCGCACCTTGTCGGCAACGCTGATGGGCTGGGCTTCGTTCTGCAGGCCGTCGCGGGGGCCGACTTCGACCAGGCGGACGTGTTTGGGCAAGGACATGGCGGTTTTCCTGTGGCGTTCAGCGGTTGTCTTTGTTGTTCAGGGTGGCGGCCAGGGCTTGTTCGCAACGCTCCTGGGCGGTGTCCAGTTCCAGTTGCATCTGGTGGATGTCGAGCATCTGCTGCTCCAGCTGGGCGCGGCGCTCGGCGATTTTCGCCAGCATGCTGTTGAGCTGCTTGAGGTTGCCGCTGGTGGGGTCGTACAACTCGATCAGCTCGCGGCACTCGGCCAGTGAAAAGCCGATGCGCTTGCCGCGCAGGATGAGCTTGAGGCTGACCTTGTCGCGGGCCGAATAGATTCGCTCCAGGCCACGGCGTTCGGGGCTCAGCAGGCCCTGTTCTTCATAGAAGCGGATGGCCCGGGTGGTGATGTCCAGCTCGCGGGACAGGTCGGAGATGCTGTAGGTCTGGGTGCTCATGCTGGGGCTCGGCGTGGGGTATGCGGGTATCCTGAAGGCAGGTTTACGTTTACGTCAAGCAGCCTGCCGCAATCAGTCCGGCTGCGCTGCGCGTCGGTACCCGTTAGGCGTCTTCCCAGTCAACCGCTTGAACCACCGGGCAAAGTACGTCGGGTCGGTGAATCCCAGGCTATCCGACAACTGCCCGATACTCATCCGCGTATAAATCAGGTTACGCCGCGCCTCCAGCAGCAACCGCTGGTGCACCACCTGCAACGCTGTCTGCCCGCTCAAGGCCCTGCACAGCTGGTTCAGTTGCAGGCTTGGAACGCTCAGCCGTGCGGCAAAAGCTTCTACTGACAGATGCTCACGGTAATGCGCCTCGACCAGCCGCAGGTACTGCCCCAGTAACTGCCGGTCGCGTTCATCGCGGTTGCGCGGTGCCTGCCCCAGTTGCTGGCGGCGGTTGATCCACACCATCAGCGCGGTCACCAGCGCTTCGAGCATGGCCGCGCGCGCCGGGGCATTGCCCTGGTACTCCTGCTGCAAGGTGTCGATCAGGCTGCGCAGGTGCACACGGTCATGCCCAAGCGGGTAGCACGCAGGTTGCGCCAGCACCGCCAGCGGCATGCCCAGGCGCTGTTCCAGGTTCGCCACCAGCGCGGTGCCGAAGGTGAGCACATAGCCCTGGATATCGGCGCTGAAGCGAAAGCCATGCACGGTCATCGGCGGCACCACCTGGATCGCCGCTTCGCCGATGGCGCTGCGCAACCCTTCGATCTCCACCTGAGCCTGGCCGCGCTGTACATACAGCAACTGGAACAGCTCGGCATGCTGGTGTGGCTTGATCTCCCAGTGGTGCAGGCGGCTGCGCGCTGGGATCGATTCGCAGTGCAGCAGGTCGGTGCCGGGCCAGGCCTGGTTTTCGCCATACAGCTTGAACAACGGGACGCCGGGGAGGGTGGATTTCATCAGGGGTAGCCTGTCCGTTAATCGAACGTTTTTTATAAAAGTGCAGGTTTTATATGGAATAGAACACGTCAGCAGTGCTTTTTGCCATTAAAAATGCAAGGGCAAACCCTAACAGCAGATGCCGCCCCACTGCCAGTCCAGGGCCGGCATCGTCCGAACAGAGACAACAACAATGAAAACTCAGGTTGCAATTATTGGTGCAGGTCCGTCTGGCCTGCTGCTGGGCCAACTGCTGCACAAGGCCGGTATCGATAACGTCATCGTCGAGCGCCAGACGCCTGAATACGTACTTGGCCGCATCCGCGCCGGGGTGCTGGAGCAAGGCACTGTCGACCTGCTGCGCGAAGCCGGTGTGGCCGAGCGCATGGACCGTGAGGGCCTGGTGCACGAAGGGGTCGAGTTGCTGGTCGGCGGGCGCCGCCAACGCCTGGACCTGAAAGCCCTGACCGGCGGCAAGACCGTCATGGTATACGGCCAGACCGAAGTCACCCGTGACCTGATGCAGGCCCGCGAAGCCAGTGGCGCGCCGATCATCTATTCCGCCAGCAATGTCCAGCCGCATGAACTGAAGGGCGAGAAGCCCTACCTTACGTTTGAGAAGGACGGCCAGTTGCACCGGGTGGATTGCGACTACATCGCCGGGTGTGACGGCTTCCACGGTGTGTCGCGCCAGAGCATTCCCGAAGGTGTGTTGAAGCAGTACGAGCGGGTCTATCCGTTTGGCTGGCTGGGCCTGCTTTCGGACACGCCGCCGGTCAATCACGAGTTGATCTATGCCCACCACGAGCGTGGTTTCGCGTTGTGTAGCCAACGTTCGCAAACACGTAGCCGCTACTACCTGCAGGTACCTTTGCAGGACCGGGTCGAAGCGTGGTCTGACGAGCGCTTCTGGAACGAGCTGAAAGCCCGCTTGCCCGCCGACGTAGCGGCTGACCTGGTCACAGGCCCGGCTTTGGAAAAAAGCATCGCCCCGCTGCGCAGCCTGGTGGTCGAACCTATGCAGTATGGCCACCTGTTCCTGGTGGGTGACGCCGCGCACATCGTCCCGCCTACCGGTGCCAAGGGCCTGAACCTGGCAGCGTCGGACGTGAATTACCTGTATCGCATTCTGGTCAAGGTTTACCGCGAAGGGCGCACCGACCTGCTGCAGCAATACTCCCCGCTGGCCCTGCGCCGGGTGTGGAAGGGCGAGCGCTTCAGCTGGTTCATGACCCAGTTGTTGCACGACTTCGGCAGCCACAAGGACGCCTGGGACCAGAAGATGCAAGAGGCCGACCGCGAGTACTTCCTGACGTCGCCAGCCGGGCTGGTGAACATTGCCGAGAACTACGTGGGCTTGCCGTTCGAGGAAGTGGCTTAGTTTTTTTCAGGGGGACGACAGGGTATCTTCGGGGCTTTTGAAGTTCGCAGGAAGCATGCCGATGTATTTCTCCCCACCCCTGATCAGCGCCCTCTGCCTGGTAGCCGCCAGTGGCCTGGCCTGTGCCGATCAGGTGCTGCCCGCACCTCCCGAGCTGGCCTCTGGCTACCGCACAGGCTTGCAGCCCGTGCAGGCCAGCCGCCATATGGTTGCGGCAGCCAACCCGTTGGCCAGCGATGCGGGGCGGGCGATGTTGCGTGCCGGTGGCAGCGCCATCGATGCGGCCATTGCGATGCAGATGGTGCTGACCTTGGTCGAGCCGCAATCCAGCGGTATTGGCGGCGGGGCATTCATCCTTTATTGGGACGGCAAGCGTGTGCAGGCGTTCGATGGCCGCGAGGCCGCGCCGGCGGCTGTGACGGAAACGCTGTTCCTGCAAGCCGATGGTACGCCGATGCCGTTCAGGGCGGCGCAGATTGGAGGGCGCTCGGTTGGCGTGCCGGGTGTCTTGCGTGCTTTGAAACTGGCCCACGATCAGCACGGCAAGCTGCCCTGGCGCGACCTGTTCGCGCCGGCCATCGCGCTGGCACGCAACGGTTTCCCGGTGTCCGAGCGCCTTCACACCTTGGTGTCCGCTGACCCGTTCATTGCCCGGTCACCGGCCATGGCCCGCTACTTCCTGGATGAGCAGGGCAGGCCGCTGGCCGTGGGAACGATCCTGCGCAACCCCGAGCTTGCGCAGGCCTTCGATCAGATTGCCGCGCAAGGCCCTGACGCGTTCTATACCGGCGAGATCGCCGAAGCCATCGTGGCCAAGGTGCGCAGCCATGCCAATGCCGGTTACCTCTCGTTGCAGGACTTGCAGCAGTACCAGGCCAAAGAGCGCGAGCCCGTGTGCGGCCCCTATAAGGCCTGGCGCATCTGCGGCATGCCGCCGCCGTCTTCGGGCGGGGTGACGGTGTTGCAGACCCTGGGCATTCTCGAAGCCGTACAGCGCGCCACGCCGCAGCGCGATCTGGCAGCGTTGCGCCCGCTTGCGAATGCATCCCCGGCTGGCCTGGAGGCACCACCACTGGCCGTGCACCTGATCGCCGAGGCTGAGCGTTTGGCCTATGCCGACCGCGCACAGTACCTGGCCGACAGCGATTACGTGCCGGTCCGGGTCAAGGCCCTGACCGACGCCAACTACCTGGCCAGCCGTGCAGCGCAAATTGGCGAGCACAGCATGAAGCGCGCCCGCCCGGGCCAACCCCTGGGCGCCGACTTGGCCCTGGCCCCGGATCGCTCGCCATTGCGCATTTCCACCTCGCACCTCAGCGCGGTGGATGACAGCGGCCAGGCCCTGGCCATGACCACCTCGGTGGAGGCGGCGTTCGGCTCGCACCTGATGGTCAAGGGCTTCCTGCTCAACAACCACCTCACTGACTTCTCGTTCATTGCGCAGGAGCACGGCAAACCCGTGGCCAACCGGGTACAGCCGGGCAAGCGGCCGCTGTCGGCCATGGCGCCAACGCTGGTGTTCTCGCGAGCCTCGGGCGATCTGGTGGCCAGCCTGGGTTCACCGGGCGGCTCCCAGATCATCGGCTATGTGAACAAGGCGTTGGTTGGCTTGCTGGATTGGCAGCTCGACCCGCAACAGGCCGCAGGCTTGCCCAACTTCGGCAGCCGCAATGCCGGCACCGAGGTGGAAGCGGGGCTGAGCAGCCCGGCGCTGATCCGGCAGTTGGCAGCCTGGGGGCACGAAGTGACGCCCATGACCATGACCAGCGGCATGCAGATTATCCAGCGCAGTGGCGAGGGTTGGTCGGGCGGGGCCGACCCGCGGCGTGAAGGTGTGGCCCTTGGCGACTAGCCGTGATAGAACGCAGTCTTGCCATTCAGTCGTTGAATACCTAGATGTCCATTAGCGTTAAATCGAATAGGGCGCTGTTCGACCTCGACCTGCTACGCGCGATTGTGGTGGTGGCCGATTGCGGCAGCTTCACCACCGCTGCCGCTCGGCTGCACTCGACACAGTCGACCATCAGCCAGAAGGTACGCCGCCTGGAAGACATGGTTGGCCACCGTTTGCTGGTGCGGGGCAACCGCGATGTGCTGCCCACCGATGCCGGGCAAACTTTGCTCGGCTACGCCCGGCACATGCTGGCCTTGAACGACCAGATGCTCGAAGCCCTGGCCGGGGCGATGGTGGGCACTACCGTGCGCCTTGGTGTGCCCGAGGATTTCGTTGGCGGGCGCACCACCAATGCGCTGTCGGCCTTCAGCCGCCTGCACCCGCAGGTGAAGCTGGAAGTGACCAGTGGTCTGTGCCGCGACCTCAGCCAGGCCTACGACAACGGTGAGCTCGACCTGGTGTTGCTCAAGCAGCGGCGCAACACCCGCGAGGGCGTGGCCTGCTGGCCCGAGCGCCTGCAATGGATCGACAGTGCGTGTACCCCCGCCTTCGAGCTGGACCCGATCCCGTTGGTGACCTTCCCGCCGCGGGGGCTGTACCGCGAAGACATGATCAACGCCATCGAAGGCATGGGGCGGCGCTGGCGCATCAGTTTCACCAGCTCCAGTCTCAGTGGTATCCAGGCGGCAGTGGCCGATGGCATGGGCGTCAGCCTGCTACCGCCAAGGGCGGCCACTGGCGAGCATCGGGTGCTGGGGGCGGGGCAGGGGCTGCCGGAGGTCGACAGCTATGAAATCGTCATCGTGCATCGGCCGACGGCGGATGTGATGGTCAAGGCGTTGGCCGAGGTGATGACACAGTTGCTGGCGGGCGGTGGGATATAGCGTGCCTGACGACATGGCGCGGTCTTTGTAGGAGCGGCCTTGTGTCGCGATCGGGCTGCGGAGCAGCCCCAGAATTTCAGCTTCGTCGCCTAGAACGCTGGGGCCGCTTTGCGGCCCGATCGCGACACAAGGCCGCTCCTACACCGACCGCGTCAGTGGTCAGGCCGCAGCCATTCTCGGCGACAGGTGAATACCCGCAATCATGCAGCGCACCGAGCCACCGGCCATCTCGATGGTGGGCACATCCAGCGGCACCAGCCGTGCCGAGCGCTCGATGCGCTGGCGCTGCTCATCGGTCAGGCTGTCGAAGGCCTTGCGTGATAGCGCCAGAATACGCCCGTCACGCCCGGACAGCTCGATGGCGTTACCGGCAAACTGACTGATCTGCTGGTTGCTCAGGTCAATCACGTCGCGACCGGATTCGACCAGCCGCATCCGCACTTCCTCAGCCCGCGCCTTGTTGGTGAAGGTGTCAAAGCCCACCAACGCGAACTCGGTCGCCACGCACATCAGCACGTTGGTGTGGTAAATCGGCGTGCCTTGCTCGTCGGCGGTGTCGAACACCATCGGCTCGAAGTTGAAATGCGTGCTGAAGCGCTCAAGGGCAATCGGATCGGCGCGGTTGGAGCGCGCGGTGTAGGCCACCCGTGACAGGTGGTCGAACACCATGGCGCCAGTCCCTTCAAGGAACAGCTCGTCTTGCTCCAGCCCGGAATAGTCGATGACATCCTGCACCCGGTACTCATGCTTGAGCATCTCGATCACATCCGCGCGCCGTTCGCGGCGGCGGTTGCGTGAGTACATCGAGTAAATCGCGATATGCCCCCCGGGGTGGGTGGAGAACCAGTTGTTGGGGAATACCGAGTCCGGGGTGTTGTGCTCGCCAAAGTCGTCGAACAGGTGCACGCGCACACCTTCGGCCTCCAGCCTGCCAGCGGCCTGGGTGACTTCATCGCGTGCCACATCGGCCAGGGCCTGCGCCGCGATGTCGGGGCTGCTGCGCTGGAACGAGTTGTCGGCTGCGGTTTCCGGGTTGGGGGTGAACGCATGTGGCCTGACCATGACCACTGCTGCCGGGGCTTGAATCGAACGCGTTGGAAATGCCATGTGGAAATACCGGGTAAGAGCTGGGTTAGGCAACGCGTCGGATGCGGTTTTTGGCAGCGCGGCCACGGGTGTGGCTGAACAGGTCTTTCGGGTCGTCTTCCACCCATGGCACCAGGTCGATCTTCGAGCCCATGCCGCGTTTTTCGGCTTGCTGTAGTACGTACCGTAGTACGGTGTAGTCTTCCAGGGCGAAGCCCACCGAATCGAACACGGTGACCTGGCTGTCGCTCTGGCGCCCCTCGGTTTCGCCGCGCAGTACACGCCACAGGTCGACGACAGGGAAGTCCGCCGGCAGTTGCTGGATGTCGCCTTCAATACGGGTTTGTGGTTCGTATTCGACGAACACGCGGGCCTTGCGCAGTACATCAGCGTGCAGCTCGGTCTTGCCCGGGCAGTCGCCGCCCACGGCATTCAGGTGCATGCCGGGTTCGAGCATGTCGGGGGTGATGATGGTGGCGTAGGCCTTGTCGGCGGTCACAGTGGTGATGATATCCGCGCCTTTCACGGCTTCGGCTACCGAGCCGGCCCGGCGGATCGTGAGGCCGCTGTATTCCTTGAGGTTGGCAATCAGCTTGGCGGTGGCCAGCGGGTCGGTGTCGTACGCAACGATTTCTTCGATGCCCAGGTGCTTATGGAAGGCCAGCGCCTGGAATTCGCTTTGTGCGCCGTTGCCGATCAGCGCCATCTTGCGCGCGTTCGGCCGAGCCAGTGCCTGCGCGGCCATCAACGAGGTGGCGGCGGTGCGCAAGGCGGTGGCGATGGTCAGCTCGGACAGCAGCACCGGGTAACCGGTGTCGACATCGGCCAGCACGCCGAAGGCCATTACCGTATGCAGGTCACGGGCAGTATTGGCCGGGTGGCCGTTAACGTATTTGAAGGCATAGCGGCTGTTGTCGGCAACCGGCATCAATTCGATAACACCCACTTCCGAATGGCTGGCAACACGCGCAGACTTGTCAAACTCCTGCCAGCGTTTGAAGTCTTCACGCAGGGCCTCAGCCAGTTCGCCTATGAACGGCGCTACGCCAATGTCATGTACCAAGTCCGACATGGTTGGAACATCAATGAAATACGTCATGCTCTTGCACCTTGTTATTGCGCGGTCGCCCGGTCACGGCAGGCGGCACGCTTAAGATTGTTGAAGTGGCATGAACATTTTGATGAAAGGTTGCGTCAATCGGAAGAATGCAGGTTGCCAGTTTCATCAACTTTCTAGACAATCTGCCACCCCAAAGTAGCAATCTGATTATTTGGCAGGCGTTATGGATACGATCGATCGGGAACTGATTGCGCTGTTGCGGGACAATGCACGTACCCCTGTGTTGACCCTGGCGAAGAAGCTCAAGGTGGCCAGGGCAACCGTGCAAAACCGCATTACCCGGCTCGAAGAGCAGGGCGTGATCATTGGCTACACGGTACGCCTGCGCTCCGACGCGCTGGAGCAGGGCGTGCGGGCAATCACCAGCATCGGCATCAGCGGCCACCACGCCGCAGAGGTCAAGCACGCGCTGCGCGGGCATCCCAACGTGGTGGCCATCCATACCACCAATGGCCGCTGGGACCTGATGGCAGAGCTGCGCGCCGACACCCTCGAAGCCTTCGACCGGGCGCTGAACACCATTCGGTCGATCCCGCACATCGAGAATACCGAGACCAGCATCCTGCTCTCGACCTACAAGATGTGACCGCTGGGTCAGGCCTTTTGACAGGCGCATTGCGCAAACTGTCACCTGGGCTTTTCACACTGCAAAAAAACCCTTGGCCGGTGTGCATTCTGTAGCGTTCCGCTTGACCTGGGCCGCTGGCAGAATGAAACGGCTTTCGCGGGACGGTTTCAGGCGCACGTTCTGACGGTGCGTTTAAACAATAAGAAAGTCCGCTGCGAAGTTGCATCGGGCGTTAGTTTAATTTTTTGTTATTGCCTGCGCTCTCATCATTTAAATGACATGAAACCTGCACCTTGGTACCAACTTGTTGGTGCGCTGCGGGGCGTGGAAGTTTTACAAAAAAAGAATAAGAGGTTGACTATGCATCAAACGTGCAACGCGCAAAGCACCGCGCCGGAAGAAGGCCGAGTGCTCAAGCGACGGCTGGAAAACCGGCACATACAGCTTATTTCTATCAGTGGCGCAATTGGTACCGGGTTGTTCATGGGCTCGGGCAAAATCATTGCGCTGTCCGGCACTTCGATCATTCTGGTGTACGCCATCATCGGCTTTTTCGTCTTCTGCATCATGCGGGCCATGGGCGAAATGCTGCTGGCCAACCTGCAGATGGAGTCGTTCGCCGACCTGGTGCACAACTACCTGGGGCCAAAGGCCGGCTACATCCTCAGCTGGTCGTACTGGCTCAGCTGGGTGGTGGCGGCGGTGGGCGATGTGGTGGTCGTGGCAGGGTTCGTGCAGTACTGGTACCCGGACGTGCCCACTTGGCTACCGGCGTTCGCCACCATGTTCCTGCTGCTGGGGCTGAACATGCTGGCGGTGAAGGCGTTTGGCGAGGTGGAGTTCTGGTTCGGTCTTATCAAGATTGTGGCCATCGTGCTGCTGGTTGTGGCCGGCCTGGTCATGATCGCCACGTCCTACACTTCGCCGACCGGGGTCACCGCCTCGTTCAGCCACCTGGTGGCGCCGGGCGTGGTCATGCCGCATGGCATCCTCGGCTTCCTCGCCGGGTTCCAGATCGCGATCTTCTCCTTTGTCGGCACTGAACTGATCGGCACCGCAGCGGCAGAGGCGAAAGACCCGGAAAAGACCTTGCCCAAGGCCATCAACACCATCCCTGTGCGCATCCTGCTGTTCTATATCTGTTCGCTGGTGTGCATCATCAGTGTCATTTCCTGGGTCAATGTTCCGGCCAACCGCAGCCCGTTCGTCGAGTTGTTCCTGTTGGGCGGGTTGCCCGCTGCCGCTGGCATCATCAACTTCGTGGTGCTGACCTCTGCAGCCTCGTCGGCCAACAGTGGTGTGTACTCCGGCTCGCGCATGCTCTACGGCCTGTCGCACCAGCAGCAGGCGCCCGTGGCGTTCGGGCGCTTGTCCGGCTCGGGCACACCGGTGCGTGCGTTGGTGTTTTCGGGGGTGTGCATGGCGATTGCACTGACGCTGCTGTTCGTCATTCCGGAAGTGATGACGGTGTTTACCCTGGTGTCGACCATTTCTGCGGTGATGATCATCGTGACCTGGTCGCTGATCCTGCTGTCCTACTTCGCCTACCGTCGGCAAAACCCGCAGGCGCATGCACAATCGACGTTCAAACTGCCGGGTGGCAAGGTCACCGCCGCGCTGTCGCAACTGTTCCTGATCTTCGTGTTGTGCCTGCTGGCACTGGAGCCGGACACCCGTACTGCGCTGTACATCATGCCGCTGTGGTACGCGGGCCTGTTGCTGGCTTACCGGCGCAGGACCAAGGCCTGTGCTGCACCACAGACCGTTAGCGCCACTTAGCGTTTCGGGGGCGCTTGTTCAGGTGGCTGGCTGATTGTCACGCAGCCAGTCCACCAGCCCCAGGATGGTCGGGGTCGTGGTGCGCCCATGAGGCACGACCAGGTAATAGGCCTCGCGCGGTCGCACCACCAGGTCGGTCAGGCGCACCAGCTCGCCGGAGGCCAGCAGGTGGTCGAGCATCCGCCCCCAGCCCAATGCCACCCCATGCCCGTGCAAGGCCCCCTGGATGGTGTCGGTGTACAGTTGGCAGCGCAGGTTGTAATGCAGCTTCGGCGGGTTGCCACCCAGCGCGCGGAACCACGTGGGCCAGGTCATCCAGCCTTCGGTGGTGGCATCGGCATCCAGCAGGTCGGCACGGTACAACGCTTCCAGCGACTCCGGTTGCGGGTTGCGCGCCAGCCAGGCCGGGGCGCACACCGGGAAAATCTCTTCATCGAACAGGTGCAGGGCGCTGCCGTCTTCCCAGCGGCCATTGCCAAACCGCACCAGCAGGTCGACATCGTGGTTGCGCAGGTCGCCGGTAAACATCTGCGTGGCCAGGCGCAGGCGTACCTGGGGCAGGGCGCTGCGCAAGCTGCCCAGGCGCGGCATCACGCGTAACTGGGAGAAGGTTGCGGTGGAGCTGAGCACCAGCTCCTGCTCGCTGTCGCCTTCGCTGAGGCGGTCGAACACCGACGCGATCTTTTGCATGGAATCGGAAATCACCGCATACAGCGCCTGGCCTTCACTGGTCAGGCGAATGCCGCGGTGCAGGCGCTGGAACAGTTGGCTGCCGAGGTTTTCTTCCAGTTGCCTGACCTGCTTGCTGACCGCCGCCTGGGTGACCCCCAGTTCCTGGGCGGCCAGGGTGAAACTGTTGTGGCGGGCTACCGCCTCGAATTCGAGCAGCGCAGTCATTGACGGAATGATGCGCCGATAGCCTTTGTGCGTGTTGCCGTTTTCTTGTGTGTTCATGCGACGTCCTGGCAAACGCGACGCGCTGGTCCGCACCGCGCGGGCACAGTGGCAGAAATTGACTCAGGGCGATAGGGCCCGCGCGCGATCAATCAGCGCTCGACGGCACTGCCTGCTGCATTGATGTTTCCCACGCGGCAACAGTGGGTTTCCCAGTGATCTGGAGGCTATTGGCTAAAGCCCTCCGGGTTGGGTGGCGCATAGGATCTTTCGGGCAAGTCCCTTAACGTTGTTACAGGAAACCGATATGAAAAAAATAGCATTCATTACACTGCTGGCCGCCGCAGGCCTGGTTCAGGTCGCCCATGCCAACGATGCCGTTTCCAGCGAGCATGGCATCAACAGTATAGGCGTGCCAGAAATCCCTTGCCCTGAAGGCACCTACTTGACCCCGGTCGGCGATTGCCAGCCGGATTTCGATTTTGACTGATACCCCGGCGGTCTGGTGGATAGCCCTCAAGGCTGACGCTCGGCGACAGCCCTCAGGGTTCTGAGGGTTACCACCGGCGCATCCACCACGAACCGATTGGCGAGCCAGCCCGGCACATCTCCGGCCGGGTCGGCTTGCAACTGGTACGTCACTTCAGTCAACCGTTCACCCAACGGTTTCATTCGCCACTCACCACTCAGGCGCTGCACCCGGATCAACCCGTCAACCTTGGGAATCCTGTCGGGCTCAGCGCTCAGGTGCCGCAGCAGCGTGCCGTCATCCAGGCGTTCGCTGCTCACCTTCAACACAATGTCCCGTGGCATCGTCGGCCAGGGCAGGTTGGTGGTCAGGTACACCCAGGTATCAGCACCGTCCACGTCCAGCAGGCGCATCTGGTCACAGGCATAGAGCCACTTGCAGGCCACCCGCAGGTTCTCCTGCAGGTCGGTGAGCGTGCGCACGCTGGCTTTCATGGTGCTCACGCCGCGAAATTGCTGGTAAGGCGAGTCAGCTACGCCACTGAGGTACACGCGGATGCCCTCGCGGTCGTAGGCGAGGTTCCAGGCATCGGCGGCCAGGGCAGGGGTGCAGAGCAGCAGGAGGGTAAGCAGCAGGCAGCGGGGCATGGCCGGTACCGTGCGGGGGGATGGGTGTTTCAGTATGCGCGGCAAACAGAAAGCCCGCCAGATTGGCGGGCTTAGGGCATTCAGCCTGAGCTTAGCGCTTAGGGTTCAGCGTCAGATGCACATGACGGTTCACGTCCTTGTACAGCAGGTAGCTGAACTTGCCTGGGCCGCCGGCATAGCAGGCTTGCGGGCAGAAGGCGCGCAGCCACATGAAGTCGCCGGCTTCCACTTCGACCCAGTCCTGGTTCAGGCGGTACACCGCCTTGCCTTCCAGCACGTACAGGCCGTGTTCCATCACGTGGGTTTCAGCGAACGGAATCACGCCGCCTGGCTGGAAGGTGACGATGTTCACGTGCATGTCGTGGCGCATGTCGGCCATGTCGACGAAGCGGGTGGTGACCCAGCGGCCTTCGGTGCCCGGCATTTCGATGACGGTGGCGTTGTCGCGGTGGGTAACGAACGACTCGGGTACGTCCAGGCCTTCAACCTTCTGGTAGTGCTTGCGCAGCCAGTGGAAGGTGACGTTGGACTTGCTGTTGTTGCGCAGGCTCCACTCGGCGCCCGGGGCCAGGAAGGCGTAGCCGCCCGGTACCAGGGTGTGGTGCTTGCCTTCGACGGTGATGTCCAGCTCGCCTTCGACGATGAACACCACGGCTTCGGCGTTCGGGTCCAGCTCTGGGCGCTCGCTGCCGCCTTCCGGCGCCAGTTCGACGATGTACTGGGAGAAGGTTTCGGCAAAACCGGTCAGCGGGCGGGCAATGACCCACATGCGCATCTTGTCCCAGAACGGCAGGTGGCTGGTGACGATGTCACGCATCACGCCTTTAGGAATGACGGCATAGGCTTCGGTGAACATGGCACGGTCAGTCAGCAGCTCGGTTTGAGCCGGGTGCCCACCGTGGGGGGCGAAGTACGAATGGTTCGACATGGACGATCTCGACTTGTTGTTCTCTCCCCATGCCGTGAACCGCACCGGCCGGTGCGGCGCAGGGGATGTGGCGACAGAATAGGGTCGAGCGCGTGGCATCCACAAATTAAATGTTGGAATACCCGGTATTTGATCGCTGAATGTCAACCTGACGCCCGATGTGCTGTGCCGGCAGCTGGTCGCCTTGGCCGAACAGCTTGTGGCGCAAGGTGCCCTCGGTGTAGCGCGAAGGGTAGCGGCCACGGCGTTGCAGTTCGGGCACCAGCAAATCGACGACATGGGTCAGGTCGTCCGGCTGCACGGCATAGGTCAGGTTGAAGCCATCGATGCCGGTCTGGTCCAGCCAGTTTTCCAGCTGGTCGGCGACCTCGCTGGCTGAGCCGACCAGCACCGGCCCGCGACCACCCAGGCCAACGAATTCGGCGGCCTCGCGCACGGTCCAGCGGCGGTTGGGGTCGGCGGCGGTGAACGCGGCCAGGGCGGCGCGACCGGCATCGTTTTCGACATATTCGATCGGCGCGTCGGGGTCGAGGCCGGCAAAGTCGATACCGGTCCAGCCCGACAGCAGCGCCAGGGCAGCGTCCAGGTCGACGTAGCGACGGTACTCGGCGAAACGGGCCTCGGCTTCTTCCCGGGTGGGGGCGACGATCAACAGCGCCTGCGCATAGATCAGTACTTCATCACGCCCCCGCCCGGCGGCCCCGCTGGCCTGGCGGATGCCGTCGGCGTAGCGGCGCAATACCGTGGGCGTCGGGCCGCTGATGAACACGCATTCGGCATGCCGCGCGGCAAACTGCTGGCCACGTGCCGAAGCACCGGCCTGGAACAGCACCGGTGTGCGTTGTGGCGAGGGCTGGCACAGGTGCATGCCGGGCACCTGGAAGTGCTCGCCCACATGGTTGATAGGGTGCACCCGCGAAGGTTCGATATAGCGCCCACTGTCACGTTCCAGCAGCACGGCGTCGTCGTCCCAGCTTTTTTCCCATAGCTTGTACAGCACCTGCAGGTACTCTTCGGCAAGGTCGTAGCGCTGGTCGTGGCCCAGCTGGCGCGCCAGGCCGAGGTTGCGTGCGGCGCTGTCGAGGTAGCCGGTGACGATGTTCCAGCCAACCCGGCCATTGCTCAGGTGGTCGAGCGTGGACATGCGCCGGGCGAAGGGGTAGGGGTGTTCATAGGTCAGCGAAAAAGTAACGCCGAAACCGAGGTGCTCGGTAACCCCGGCCATGGCCGGCACCAGCAGCAGTGGATCATTGACCGGCACCTGCACGCCGCCTCGCAGGGCCGCTTCGGGGCCGCCCTGGTAGACGTCGTAGATGCCCAGCACATCGGCGATGAACAGTGCGTCGAACAGGCCGCGCTCCAGCAGGCGGGCGAGGTCGGTCCAGTAGCTCAGGCGATTGAACGCTACGCTGGTGTTGCGCGGGTGGCGCCACAGGCCAGGGGACTGGTGGCTGGCGGCGTTCATGCTGAAGGCGTTGAAGCGGATCGGGCGGGGCATGGAGGGTGCTCCGCTCAAGGCAACACGGAAGCCGGGTAGACCGCGTCGGCCACCTGCAGCTTGCGTGGAATCAGGCCCAGGCCCTGGAAGGTATCGGCCAGCTTCTGTTGTTCGGCAACGATCTGCGGGGTGATGGCCACGGCGTTGTAGTTACGCCGCTCGCTGGCCACCTCCAACACGTTGGCGCTGATGCCCAGTTGCGGGGCCAACAGTGCGGCAACTTCGCCAGGCTTGGCGTTGGCCCACTGGCTGACCTTGCCCAGTTCGGTGAAGAAGGTTTTCAGCAGTGCACGGTGCTGGTCGGCATAGCTGGCGGTGGACAGGTAGAACGTCCGGTTGTTGGACAGGCCGCTGCCGTCACGCAGGTTCTTCAGGCCAGGCTGGCTTTCTGCTGCGGCGAGGAACGGGTCCCACAGGGTGACGGCCTGGACACTGCCGGACTGCAGGGCAGCCACGGCATCGGCGGCGTTGTTGACGTAGGCGGGGGTAATGTCCTTGTAGGTAAGGCCGGCTTGCTCCAGCGCTACGGCCAGCAGGTACTGGGCGTTCCAGCCGCGGCCGGTGGCCACGCGCTTGCCTTTCAGGTCTTGCACGCTGGCCAGGTGGTCCTGCTCGCGCACCACCAGGCCGATGCCGCGTGGGTAGGGTTGTTCGGCGGCCAGGTACACCACCGGTTTGCCGGCGGCCTGGGCAAACACGGACGGCGCATCGGCGGCATGGCCCAGGTCGATGGCACCCGTGCTCAAGGCTTCGAGCAACTGCGGCCCGGCGGCAAATTCGTGCCAGCTTACGGTTACACCTTGTGGTGCCAGCGCCTTTTCCAGGGCTCCGCTGCCTTTGAGGATGTTGATGCTGTTGAATTTCTGGTAGCCGATGCGCAGGGTTTTGGCGTCGTCGGCAACGGCTTGCGACCAGGGCAGCAGGGCACTGGCGACACTGGCCAGCAGGCCGCCGATCAACAGGCGGCGCAGGGGGGAGAAGGCACGGGTTGGCATGAGGTTGCTCCTTGAAACTGGCTTGGAAACGATGTGCCCAGCCTAAGGAGGTGGCGTTCGGCTTTCAATTTTTATATTCCTGTTTGTTAGATTGTTTTGTTATTTTTATATCCATTTGTTTTGTAATGATCTGCAACCTTCGACATTTTTTTCACATCCGCTTGCTAGCATCCGGGCATTCCCGAGGAGCCCCTACATGCCGCACATCCTGCGCAAGCGCAGCACCCGCATCGCCCTGACTGCCACCGCCGGCCTGCTTACCGCCACCTTGGGCTTTTTCGCCTGGCAGAGCTTCTTCCCGGTTCAGGCGGCCTCAGGCTGGGATGTCGAGGTACTACACCGCGATGTGACCAAAGCCGCCTCGCTGCTGCCGCAAGCCGATGGCAGCCTGCTGGTCAGCCGCGAGCTGGATGATGGCCGTGGCAGCATCCTCAAGATCACCGCGACTGGCGACCGGGTCGTGGTCATTGACAACCTGTCCAAGCCCGACGGCATGGTGGCGGCTCAAGGGGGGTGGGTGTTCAGTCAGGAAGGCGGTCGGGCACCTGTCAGCCTGGCCCGCGATGGCCAGGTGACCCCCCTGTTCGACGGCGATAGCGTGCAAGGCCTGTGGAATGACGGCGACCACCTGTATGCCATCGAAGACCGCAAAGGCAATGGTCGCTTGATGCGTTATGACTGGAACAGCCGCCAGCTGGATGTGCTGCGTTCCGGCCTGACCGAAACCGAAGGGCTCACCCGCTGCGAGGGCCGTTTGCTGTACACCGAAAAGGCCAATGGCAAGGTCCGCGCCTTGTCCGACGATGGCAGCGACCCGGTGGTGGTCGAAGGCCTGCGCAACCCGACGTTCCTGTACTGTGACCAGCGCGGCCTGTGGATCAGCGAAGACAACACCCACCGAGCCCGGCTGCTGCGTGTTGACGCCGGTGACGTTCAGCACACCGTGCTGACTTTCCTAAAGGCGCCACAGTCGATCGTGGCGGATGGCAAAGGCGGTTACTTGCTGGCCGAAGGCGGGCGCAACCGCGTGCTGCACCTGACCCCGCCGCTGGAGCGCAATACTGCCCAGCGGGAGTGATGCCAGCGGCTTGCCGTGAATGATTTCGCGGCCAGCCACCCGTGAGGCTTTATGGCTACCCGACCAACAGCGCGCTTCCCTGCATGGCCGCGCTCACGGATAATCCCCTCATTCCAATAAATAGCCTGTGAGTGGGTATGAGTGATTCCGTAGTTGGCCTCGGCCAGCCTGAAACCGAAGGGGGGCGCAGAACGCGCAAGAACAACCCCGAGAAAACGCGCGAGGATATCCTCCAGGCGGCCATCAACGAGTTCGTCCAGCAAGGGCTGGCCGGCGCCCGCGTCGACGCCATCGCCGAACGCACTGCCACCTCCAAGCGCATGATCTACTACTACTTCGGCAGCAAGGAGCAGTTGTACTGCGAGTGCCTGATCAAGCTGTATGGCGACATCCGCAAGACCGAGCAAAGCCTGGACCTGGAGTCGCTGCCGGCCGAGCAGGCGATTCGTCGTCTGGTGGAGTTCACCTTCGATCACCACGACCGCAACGTCGATTTCGTGCGCATCATCTGCACTGAAAACATCCACTATGGCGAGTACGTCAAGCAGTCGCCGGCCATTCGTGAAATGAGCAGCCTGGTGCTCGAAGCGTTGGGTAACACCCTGCGCCGTGGTGTGCAGGAAGGGGTTTTCCGTGGCGGCATCGAAGTGATCGACCTGCACATGCTGATGAGCTCGTTCTGCTTCTACCGGGTGTCGAACCGCCATACCTTTGGCGAGATCTTCCAGATCGACCTGTTAGATGACGAGATCAAGCTGCGCCACAAAGCCATGATCTGCGACGCGGTGCTGCGTTACATACGCGCCTGAACGGCGCTCACTCGCCCAACCGCTGTTCCCGCGAGGGCGGGTAGCCGAAGTAAGCCGCATAGCACTTGCTGAAATGCGACACCGAAACAAACCCGCAGGCCACTGCCACTTCCATCACCGACAGGTCGGAGTACTGCAGCAGGCGGCGGCTTTTGGTGATGCGCAGCTCCATGTAGTAACGCCGCGGCGATGTGCCCAGCTGGGCCTGGAACAGCCGGTCGATCTGGCGCCGCGAGCGCCCGCTGTAGGCGGCCAGCTGGTCGAGGCTGAGGGTTTCCTCCAGGTTGTTTTCCATCAGTTCGACGATGGTGCGCAGGTGCAGGCTCATGGACTTCTTCGCCCCCGGCCCAACCTGACGGTAACGCGCACCGGAGAATGACAGGATTTCCTCCACGCCTTCGGCCAGACCATCGCCATACAGCCGGCGCACCAGGCCCAGCATCAGCTCCATGGCGCCATTGGGGCTGGCGGCGCTGAGGCGGTCGCGGTCGAGGGTAAAGCTGGCCGGGGTGATGCGCGTTTGCGGGCTGCGTTCAGACAGGCTGGCGCGCTGTTCGGGGTGGATGCTGCAACCGTAGTCGTCCAGCACCCCGGCGCGGCCAAGGAACCAGGCGCCGTTCCACAGGCCGCCCAGGGCCATGCCGTGGGCCGCGCAGTCGTCCAGCAGGCGGTCGAGTTCCGGGTACTTCAGGGGCGTGCGCAGGCCGCCGCAGATCACCAGCAAGTCCAGCTCCTTCAGCGCCTCGGCGGACAGCTCGGTGGCCACCAGCTCCAGCCCCAGGTCGCTGAGCACCCGGTCGCCATCCATCGACAGCGGGGTGAACCGGAAGCTGTCCGCGCGCAGCAGGTTGGCGGTGACCAGCACATCCATGGCGACGGTAAAGCTGGCCATCGAGAAATGTTCAAGCAGGACGAAGTCGACCCTGTACGGGGCCTGGGCGTTGGCGCTGGTGGATTTCAGCCGCAGCATGTTGCTGGTACTGGTCTTCTTGCTGAACTGACGTGGCGTGGGCACTCTGGTCTCCGCTTCCTGGCTGGCCCGCAGAGTGTGGCGGCTGGCTGGGGGAAAGACAATCTCCCGGGTGGGTGTGTCGTATTTCAGGTCGTGTTCAGGCAACCTGCCTGGCTTGGCCCTTCGCCGCCATGCCGCCCCCTGTTACCGAGGACACCCTTGATGAAGTACGCCATTGCCCTGTTGTGCAGCCTGTTGCCGTTGCTGGCCAATGCCCTGGAGCCGGGCGACAAGCTGGCACCGTTCACGCTGCTTGACCAGTATGACCAGGCCTACAGCCTTGATGCTGGCACGCAGATCCTGCTGGTGGCGCGCGACATGGACGGCGCAAAGATGGTAAAGGCTGCGCTGGCCGAGCAGCCCAAGGGCTACCTCGAGGCGCGTCATGCCGTGTTTGTTGCCGACATCCAGCGTATGCCGGCGATCATCAGCAAGCTGTTCGCCATTCCCGCCATGCGCGGATACAACTACCGCGTGCTGCTTGACCGTGAGGGGCGCGTAGCCAGTCGCTATTCCGGGCAGGATGGCCAGGTACAGTGGTTGCAGCTGGAGCAGGGGACGCTGGTGGGCCAGCGGGCGTTTACCGATGCGACGGCGCTGAAGTCGGCGCTGGAAAAAGCACCGCACTGAATGGGCTGGCCTGGCGCCAGACAAAACAATCTGAACCCTCGGCGCTTGCTGAAACCCAACCCATTACATGCCAAATGGGAGAGCGCTCATGGAAATCGGAACGATCTGGATCATCATCGCGGCCTTCGTCATCCTGCTGGAGGTCTGGGCGATCTGGCACATCATTGGCAGTGATCGGCGCGCCGAACGCAAGATGCTGTGGGTCGTCTTCGTGGTGTACGCGCCATTCCCCGGGTTGTTGTTCTGGGCATGGCGCGGGCCCAGGGCGGTGAAGGGCAGGGCGGTACTGCAGGAAAAGTGACGGTGGCCGGCATCAGGCGCGGGGGCGCCTGATGCCTGCGAGGCTCATTTGGGCAGGATGTCGAAGCGTATGGCGGGGCCTAGCCCGTCTACCATCAGGGAGCCGTAGAACTTCACGCTAGACAGCACACGCAGTTGCGCGAGCGCTTTGTGAATATACTCGTGAATCAGTTTCTCAGCCTCGCGCTTGCGCTCTGCGAGGGTGGAACCTTTGAGTTCGACCGTCCCAAGCAAGGTGGTTTCAATGTGTTCAACGGTGCCCAGACCGAGATTTTCCCGCAGATGCACCCGTGCCTGGGCGGCATCGGCGTCATCGCGTGCGGTGTGCGGCTTGATGGTATAGGCCAGCTGGAAATCAAAATTACTCATGCGCTTTTCCTTGTTGGATACAGGCCTCCGTGCCGGGTCTGGCAATCTAGCGCGTGACGAGCGCCGCGCAAACAGACGCGTGGTTCACATCAGTTCGACTTCTGTGCGAAACGTCCTACGCTGCGCTTGACCTCGAGTTAACTTAAGGTCCGATACTCCGCCACTCTTCCATCCGATCGAGGGCATGTCGTGACCCATCCAGCCGTATTCCAGCTGAGCAACCCTGAGGGCCTTTACGATCCCAGTGGCAATGCCTATTCCCACGTCGCCGAGGTACGCGCCGACAGCCGGCTGTTGTTCATCGCAGGCCAAGGCGCAGAGGACAGCGATGGCCAGCTGTCGCCCCTCTTTGCCGAACAGGCCCGCCAGGCGCTGGCCAACCTCGAGCTGGCGTTGGCATCCAAAGGCGCCAGCCTGGCCCAGGTGTTCAAGCTGACCTTGCTGATTGTCGAACATTCCGAAGCGCGTCTGCGCCAATGGGTAGCGGAGGCGGACAGGGCATGGGGACCGCATATGAAACCGACCTGCACCCTGATTCCGGTGCCCCGGCTGGCGCTGGACGGCATGCTGGTGGAAATCGAGGCAGTGGCAGCACTGCAATGACGCGCTAGCAGTCGCTGCTGTTGGGGGAAAATGGATCAGCGAATCGAGCATTTGCGCAAACAAATGCTCGAACTTGCGTACCTAGGCCGATGGATAATCTTTTGGCTGGGCTACACTGATCACTCTATTATTTTTCCAGCTCAAAATTGTCAAATGCCGACCCCATACCGCTGCAGCGCAAGTAAATCTTTAAAATCTCTGTGCCCGCGATGCCCGCAGTGTATTTGCCGGTGTAAGAGGTCTCCCGTATTTCTAACGTAAATGTATTTCCATCCCGATCTTTATACCATATCAATCCGGCGTGTATTGATGGATTTTTGTCATCGCTGCTGCAGTAGAAGGTTACTTTGGAATAGGGTTTTTTTGGGATCGCACTAATATAAAAAGGAGTCGTGTCCTGTGTGTCCATTTTTTTGGCAAGAAGATGGCGTCCTGTAATGCCATTTGCGTTTGTGTCATTCGAACTAATGCTGTCTTGGATTGAGAGATGGAAATCCGGCTGCTCAGTGGAAAGGTATTTCTTTTTAATCAATAAGGCCTGATCTTTTTTTTCGAGCTGAACAAAATGCAACTCGCCAGCTAGTATTTTGCTTTGTGGCTTGTTCGTTAGTTCTAGGTCTTCAAAGTCCACCCTTCCGATTTTATCAGTCATGATGCATCCTCATTCGAGATACTTGGTGTTCGGAGTCGTGTTGTATGCCATTCAATGGGCAACCCTGTTCGGGGGTTACTGGTCCAAGTTAGTGGCTCAAGGAATTCACGACAACTGACAAAATTAACAGTTTCAACGAGCGATCACTTGCCTCAAGCTGCTGTATTTATATCGAAGGCGTCGACGGCGGCGCTTTCCACGGGCTACCCGGAGGAAGTATCTTGTCTGTCGGCACTGGTCGTGACTACATTGCCGCTATAACAACAAGCTCCCCTCAGAGGTGACCACACCATGAGCACCGGCAGCACCGCGTTTACCGACCGTAAGGCCAAGGCCTGGGTCTGGCCTGCTCTCTTCAGCCTGGTGGCCTTCGCCGCCAATTCGGTGTTTTGCCGGCTGGCGCTGAAGGATGGGGCTATCGACCCGGCTTCTTTCACCGTGGTGCGCCTGGCCAGTGGTGCATTGTTCCTGCTGCTGTTGATCCGCCTGCGCAAACCCGCGCTGGCCATGGGCGGTAGCTGGCGTGGCGGCCTGGCGCTGTTCCTGTACGCATTCCTGTTCTCTGCCGCCTACCTGCAACTGGGGGCAGGAACCGGTGCGCTGCTGCTGTTCGGTGCCGTGCAAATCACCATGTTCGGCTTTGCCTGGTACAAGGGCGAACACATCACGGCGCGTATGCTGCTGGGCATGCTGATCGCGTTTGCCGGCCTGCTGGTGCTGCTGTTGCCCGGCGCCGCTGCGCCGCCGTTGGCCAGTGCCTTGCTGATGGCGTTGTCCGGCGTGGCCTGGGGTGTTTACACGCTGCTGGGCAAAGGCTCCCCCAGGCCGCTTGCCGACACCGCCGGCAATTTTACCCGCAGCCTGCCTTGCCTGGTGCTGCTAGTGCCCATGCTGGCGCTGGGTACTGGCCCGCACCTCACGCCGCTTGGCTTGTGGTATGCGCTGGGTTCAGGGGTGCTGGCTTCTGGCGCGGGTTACGCTGTGTGGTATGGCGTGGTCAGGCAGGTCAGTGCGCAACAGGCTGCAACCCTGCAACTCAGTGTGCCCGTGATTGCCGCTCTGGGCGGTGTTGCTCTGATTGGTGAGCCGTTGACGCTACGCTTGCTGATTGCGTGCGTGGTGGTGCTGGGTGGCATTGCGCTCGCACTGGCACCGCGACGTTAGCACGCGAGATGAAGAGCGGTGGGTAGGGGCCGCTCAGCTTTTGGTCGAACGGCCTGCGTCGGTGGCTTCCGTTACGACAGGCAGGTTGCCAGCGCGCTGGATGACCCGCCGTTGCTGCTCGTAGTCGTCAAGGGAAAGACCGCGACGCTGCAGTGCTTCCAGCTGCAACTGGCGAGTTTCTTCGGCTGTGTACGGGCGCAGTTCCGGGTGGCTGGCACAGCCGCTCATGATGGCGATGGCAAAAACGGCGGAGGTGGCGAAAAGCAGGCGGGCCAGGGTGTTCATCGGGGTAGCTCCAAGGGCCGGGGTCGTGGGCGGCGAGTCGATGGAGCAAGGTTATTAGGCCAAGGCGTCTGGTAGAAATTGCCCTGCTCGATAGTGACTATCGATGAACCGGGCGGGCGTTCGATGCCTGGCCAAAACCGCCGGCATGGCTACGCTTAACCCACGCGGTTAGACCTCATGGGGAAAAGCGATGCGCATGCCATTGTTTGCTTTCCTGTTGGCGTTCCTGTGCCTGCACGCCGCGCCCGGCCTGGCGTTGGCGCAAGACGTACCGGCGCCTGATCCGGCCCCGCAAAGCGAAACGGTCGCGACCAAGGACCCGGTCTTCACCCAGGAGCAACTGGACCAGATGCTGGCGCCGGTTGCTTTGTACCCCGATGCACTGCTGGCCCAGGTATTGATGGCGGCCACTTACCCGGGGCAGGTGAGTGAAGCCGTGACCTGGTCCAAGGCCAACCCCAAAGCCTCGGGTGACGATGCGGTCAAACAAGTGGCGAAGCAGCCCTGGGACCCGAGTGTGCAAGCGTTGGTGGCTTTCCCGCAGCTGCTGGCGACCCTCGGCCAGGACCCGGTGTGGGTGCAGCGCCTCGGTGATGCCTTCCTGGCGCAGCCCGACGATGTCATGGGCGCCGTGCAGCGCTTGCGCCACCAAGCGCAGGCCGCCGGCAACCTGCAAAGCAACCAGTACCAGAACGTGACCGTGCAGGCCCCCCCGTCGACACAGGCGGCCAGCAGCGCGCCGTCCACCATCGTCATCCAGCCGGCCGACCCGCAGGTGGTGTACGTGCCCAGCTACAACCCGACCACGGTGTATGGCACTTGGGCCTATCCGGCCTCGCCGCCGGTGTACTACCCACCACCGCCGATGTACTACCCCGGTTCCGCGCTGGTGGCCGGCCTGGCTTTCGGGACCGGCGTGGCGATTGTGGCTTCGCTCTGGGGCGACTGTGACTGGGGCAACAATGACATCGATATCGACGTCAACCGTTACAACAACATCAACGCCAACAACCGCATCACCAACAACCAGAACAAATGGCAGCACAACGCGGCCAACCGCGATGGCGTGCCTTACCGGGATGCCCGCAGCCGCCAGCAGTATGGCCGCCAGCTGGACGGTGCCACCCAGCGCACGGCCTTCCGTGGCGACGACGCACAGCGTGCCCAGGCGCGCGACAAGGCCAGGGCCTCGATGGACCGGGCCGGTATCGAACGGCCTGCCACCAGCAATCGCCAGGCGCGTCAGCAAATGCGCGAGGCGCAGACGGGCAACGCAGTGGGTGACCGTATGCAATCGCGTGCCGACAACCCGAGGGTCGCCGAGCGCCGGCAGGAACCCCGCACAGCCCAAGGCCGGCAAGTGGCCCAGAACCGACCCGCCAATACCGCCGGCCGGGCACGTAACAATGCGTTTGACGGCGTACGCTCGCCTTCGCGTACCAACCTGCAGGCTAACCGTGGTCGCACCAGCCAGTCCTTCGCTCAGCGCCCGAACACCTCACGTGCCGCCGGACACCCGATTTCCCGACCCAGTGCGCCCATGCGTCGCGGCGGAGGTGGCCGTCGATGAACCGTCCAGCATTTGCAGGGTTGCTGTTCATTGCGAGCCTGGCCTGGTCCTGCCTGGCGGCTGCTCAAGAAACCTTTCCAACGCCGGAGAAGGCTGTGGCGTCCTTCGTTACGGCACTGGGCGCGGAAAAACCGGATGAAGCCCGCCTGGCCCAATTGCTGGGCGATGACTGGCGTACCTACATACCGCGCGGCGGTGTGCAACGCAGCGACGTGGACACCTTCCTGGCGCAGTATCGGGCGCAGCACACCATCGACATGACGGGCGAGGGCAAGGCCATTCTGGCAGTGGGCAGTGATCACTGGACCTTGCCTATTCCTTTGACCAAAAGCAGCCAGGGTTGGCGGTTCGACCTCAAGGCCGGCAGCGCCGAAATCCGCGCCCGGCGCATCGGCCGCAACGAACTGGGTGTATTGCAGTCGTTGCTGGCTTATCACGATGCGCAAATGGACTACGCCACCGAGGACCACAACGGCAACGGTGCGCTGGAGTACGCGCAGAAAATCTTCAGCGAGCCCGGCAAACATGACGGGCTGTACTGGGACGAGGATGGCGACGGCGAGGTAAGCCCGTTGGGCCCGCTGTTCGGCCAGGATGTGGTCGGTGATGACTGGTACGGCTACCACTTCCGCATCCTCGATGCACAAGGCCCCTCTGCCCCTGGCGGCGCCTACAGCTACCTGATAGGCAACCAGATGAGCCGTGGTTTCGCCATGGTCGCCTGGCCGGCCAGGTACGACGATACCGGGGTGATGAGCTTCATGATCAGCCATGACGGCCAGGTGTTCGAAAAAGACCTTGGGCCACAGGGCGACAGGCTGGCCAAGGTGATGAAGCGCTTCGACCCGGATGACAGTTGGCAGGTGGTGGACGTGGCGGCCGAAGACTGATCCCGGTCGCGCAGTGACCGCCGCTTGCACCGTTCAGTGCGTACGCGCAGCCCTGACCTCCCGTGCCGTGCACCCATATTGCTGGCGAAACGCGCGGGTGAACTGCGCCTGGTCGGCAAAGCCCCAGCGAAAGGCCAGTTCGCCAATGGCCAGGTGGCAATTCGGGTCGCGCAGTTGACGGTGCACAGCCTCCAGGCGTTGCAGGCGCACCCACTCGCCAAGGGTATAGGGCGTGATCGCGAACAGCTTGTGCAGGTAACGCAACGACAGCCCGCAGGCGCTGGCGATGGTTTGTGGCGTGAGTTCGGGGTCGCCCAGATGGTGCAGCACGTATTGCTCCACCCGTGTCAGGTGCAGGGTGCTGAGGTTGCTGCCTTCACTGCCCAGTACACGTTCGTCCTGTTGCAAGGCCAGCAACAGGGTGGCCGAGGCCTGTTCCAGTAGCAGATGCCGGGCAGCCACAGGGCTGGCATCGAAATGGCGGGCGCACAGGTCCAGCTGTTCGACGAAGATGCGCCCCAGGCCCTGGCTGGCATCGAAGCAATGCCGGGTATAGCGTTTGTGCCCCAGCAAGTTGGCCTTGAGTGCCTGCTCAGGCAGTTTGAGCACCCACAGGTCGTTCTGTGTGCCGTAATGGAAGCGGTAGGGGGCGTCGCCGCGCTCGACGATGAAACCACCCGGGCGACAACTGATCGGGTGACCGTCCTGTTCGAAGTGCACCTCGCTGCTGTGCGGCACGGTCACCAGGTAGAACGCTTCATGGTCCTGGCCGATGTGCGCCTTGCTGCGCGAGTAGCCCAACGGGCTGGAGCGCAGGCGCGACAGGCTGAGCGGCGTGCTGGGCGTGCTCCAGCGCTGCAGGTGGCCATTGAACGGCTGTTCGGCGGCAAATTGCAGGCTCAATGGGAAATAGGTGTCATTGATGGCTTCGGCCCAGCGCGCCTGGCGCTCCGGCTGAGCCCAGCCGTGGGTCGAGAGTTCTGTGGGCATGGTGGGTCCTTTTTCAAAGAGGGCAGCATTGAAAAAAGGAACTGCAGGCAAGCTACTCAAGCAGCTCTTGTTATTGTGCAAACCGCCCGGCAGCGCAAGGCTGCCGGGCGGCTTTCAGGCCCATGATCGGCGCACGCCGACCGTTTGATCAAGCCCCGCGTGTCACCCGGTAAGTGGCCGAGGGCTCCAGGCGCGCCTGCCAGCCCGGCGGCAAGACGATGTTGGTGGTGTCTTCCTCGATCACGCAGGGGCCCAGCACGGTCTGCCCCGGTAACAGGCGATTGCCGTTGAACACGGGCGTGGGTTGCCACGCGCCGTCGGCGCTGAACAGCATCGGCCGGACGCTTTCCGGGGTGGCTGCCGGCGGTTCGGCCGGGCCCTGCAACTCAGGTTGCGGTGGGCGCGGCAGGTGGCCGATCACCGAGCACTCCAGGTTCACCAGTTCCACCGGGCTGTCGGGTTCGCTGTACGAGTACAGGGTCTGGTGGCGGCTGTGGAAGCGGCTGATCAGCGCGGCCAGGCCTGCTTCATCCAGGGCATGCTGCGCCAGCTCCACGCTGCATTCATGAATCTGCCCCTGGTAGCGCATTTCCAGGGTGTAGTGGCAACTGCTGGCCTGGTCGCCAAAGCCGTCTTCGCGCAAGTTGGCCAGGCCTTGCTGGCGCAGTTCGGCCAGGGCCTGGTTGAGCTGCTCCAGGTTCACGTGCCCGGCGTCCAGTCGCATCGACAGGCTGGTGAGCTGGTCGTAACGTACATCGGACAGGATCTGGCCGAACGCACACAAGCCCGAGGCCACCTTGGGGATGAGCACGGTCTGCATGCCGATTTCCTCGGCCAGGCGCACCACGTGCATGCCCGCCGCACCGCCTGCGCCAATCAGGGCGAAGTCGCGCGGGTCGTGGCCGCGTTCGATGGACACGCGGCGAATACCGTTGACCATGTTCAGGTTGACCAATGTGGTGATGCCGAACGCCGCGCGCTCCACGCTGATGCCCAGTGGCTCGGCGATCTTGCTGCGGATGGCATCCAGCGCGGCCTGGCGGTTCAGGCGGATGCTGCCGCCCAACAATGCACCATCCGGGAGGTAGCCCAGCGCCAGGTTGGCGTCGGTTACCGTGGGCTCACTGCCGCCTTTGCCGTAGCACACGGGCCCCGGCATGGCACCGGCGCTGCGCGGGCCGACCTGCAGCATGCCGAACTCGTCCAGGTGGGCGATGGAGCCGCCGCCAGCACCCAGCGTCTCTACCTGGATCATCGGCACGCCAATGCGCTGGCGCAGGAAGTCCACATCCTTGCTGAAGTTGGTGCGCCCGGCGTTGGTCAGGGTGATGTCGAACGAGGTGCCCCCCATGTCCACGGTAATGACGTTGTCGATACCGAATGGCCGTGCCACCGCCAGCCCGGCCTGGGGCGCCGAGGCGGGGCCGGAGTTGATGGCATTGACCGCGCGCTCACGCATCAGGTGCCCCGGCGCCAGGCCACCGTTGGACTGGAAGTAACGCACCGGTTGTTGCACGCCAAGCTCGTGGAACAGGCTGTCGATGCGTGCCACATAGCGCGCCATCACCGGGCTGAGGTAGGCGTTGACCACCGTGGTGGAGGTGCGGGTGTACTCGCGAATCTGCGGAAACACCTCGCAGCCCGTGCAGACGAATACCCCGGGCAGGGCTGCCCGCACCAGCTCGGCGGCACGCTGCTCATGGCTGGGGTTGCGCACCGACCACAGGAAGGAAATGGCCACGGCCTCTACGCCTTCGGCGCGGAAGTAGTCGATGGCGGCGTGGATGGCGCGTTCGTCCAGTGGGCTGTGCTCACGGCCATCGCCGAGGATGCGGCCACCAATCGGGCGGCGCAGGTGGCGGGGGGCGAGCATGTGCGCCGGCGGGTAGTGGGCGTCGTAGCGGTGGCCTTCTTCCTTGTGGCCCAGGCGGATTTCCAGGCTGTCTTCGTGGCCCTCGGTGCACAGCAGGCCCACCTTGACCCCGGTACGCTCGATCAGTGCGTTGAGGGCTACGGTGGTGCCGTTGATGCACAGGTCACAGTTGGCGATCAGCTCGGCCGGGCTGCGGCCGGTGGCGTCGGCGATCTGCGCCAGGCCGGCACGAATGGCCAGGGTGCCGTCCTGCGGCGTGGACGGGGCCTTGAACAGCTGCACGCCGCCGTCGCGGTCGGCCAGGATGAAATCGGTGAAGGTGCCGCCGGCGTCGATGCCCAGGCGATATTGGTTGCGCATGATGGGTCTCCGGTCAGTGCGGGGCGCGGGCAAGGCGGGTTGCGGGTTCATCCAGCTGGCCATCGGCATCGACGACCACGCCGTATTCCAGGGCTGCGCCCTGGGGCGAGACCAGGCCATTGCGCAGGTCTTGCAGGACGGCGGCAATCGGCCGGCGCAGCGGGTCGCCGTAGCCACCGCCACCGGGGTTGATGTTGATGATTCGCTCACCGGGCTGCAGGGTGAGCATGGGGTTTTGCGTGTAGTGGTCTTCACTGCCATCGGCGTGGCGGTGGATCAGCCGGCCCAGCTTGGGCTCCAGCAGCGCATTGCGTGCCCCGGCGGCACCGGCGGTGGGCAGTTGCCGGCCTTCGCCGAAGCCGACCACGGTCATGGCGTGGTCCAGCGGCTCGATCTCCAGCCGGGTGCCCGAACCACCGCGAAACTCGCCAGCGCCGCCACTGTCGGCCATCAGGCTGTAGCGGTGGATGAGCACCGGGTAGGCATGTTCCAGCAGCTCGATGTCACCGCTCATCAGCGCGCCAAAGCAGCACAGCGGGCCGCACGCGTGCCAGCCATCCATCACCTTGTTGGCACCGGCACCGGCAATGATCGAGGCCAGCACCATGGTCACGTACTCGCTGTTGCCGTTGCGCGGGTCATGGCCGGCGATGTTGATACCGCTGGTATGCCCCCAGGAGGCCGTCACCCGTTGTGGCGAGGCTTGCTCCAGCGCAGTACGCACGGCATCGGCCAGGGTTTCCATCGGCGTGGTGGTGCAGTTGACGTGGGGCGCCGGTTCTTCGGCGTTGCACAGGGTACCCTTGGGCCCGACATCGACCGTGACGCAGCGGTACAGGCCTTCGTTGTAGGGCGGCGCCACCTGGGCGAACATCATCAGCCCCAGGTACACGCCCGACACCGAGTTGCCCTCGTAGGAGTTGATGAAGTAGGGCACTTGTGGCGGGCTGTCGATGCGCACATGGGCCTGGTCACCGCGAATCTGCACATGGGCGGTGATGGCCAGCTCGCCCAGGCCGTGGCCGGCATCTTCGAGCACGGCGGTGCCGCTGTAATCACCGTCCGGCACGTCGCGCAACAGCGCGCGCATGTGCCGGTCGGCCATGTTCTTCAGCTCGGCAATGCAGGCACGCACCTGGGCCACGCCGTACTTGTCGAGCAGCTCCAGCAAGTGCCGCTCGCCCACTTTGCAGGCGCCGTACTGGGCATTGAGGTCGCCTTCCTGGTAGGGGCGTGCGCGCATGTTGGTGAGCATGAAGTTGATCACGTCTTCGCGGCGTTTGCCTTTTTCCCACAGCTTGACGGGTGGAATGCGCAGGCCCTCGGCGTAGATTTCCTTGGCGTCGGGGTTGTAGCCGGCGGGCACCGGGCCGCCGATGTCGGTCAGGTGGCCCTTGCACACGGTCCAGAACACCAGCTCGCCCTGGTAGTACACCGGTTTGTACATGCAGCAGTCGAGAATATGGCTGCCCTTGTAGGCCGGGTCATTGTGGTAGATCACATCGCCTTCGGCGATGTCGTCGCCAAAGAATTCGGCCACGCACTTCATGGCCGGGATCAGCGAGCCCAGGTGAATGGGGATGTCCTGGCCCTGCAGGATCATTTCCGGCAGGTGGTCGAACAGCGAGTTGGAGTAGTCGTGGGCCAGGTTGAATACACTGGACCGGCCGGTCTTTTCCAGGGTCAGGGTCATTTCGCGTTGCGCTGTTTCCAGCGCACCCCGGACAACCGCAAGGGTGATCGGATCTACTGTCTGCATAGGTCACCAACGTTTGTTCTTGTGCTTTGGGTGCGTGCCGCAGCGGGGCGGCGCGTGGTGACAGGCTACGGGGGAGGGTGGGGGGAAGGCTTGTCGCTGGGTGTACTGGATCTTGCGTTTTGGTGCACAAGGGGCGCGAAAGAGAGCTACTGCCCCCTGGCATTTTTGACAGTTGCTCAAACTGCCCTGGCACGAAAGCATTAGAACCTCACAGACTGGAGCCAGCGCATGAGCAACTCGAAGAACACCACGCGCTTTTTCTTACAGCGGGATAGGGTGCACACAGCGTTGACGGGCAACGCTGCCGTGATTTGCATGAGAGCGCAATCAGGTGTTTTGGCAGAAACCAGGCTAGCGGAAGAAACAACCCGGTCGGCATTACTGGCTGCAGACAGCGGGGATTCGGTGCTGCGGGTCAAATCTCAGGCGTTACCTGAGTCGGTTGCCTACAGTGCATATGGCTTACATAGCCCAAATGATATTCCTGCTCAGCGCCCTGCATTCAATGGGCACTTGTTAGTGAGTGATCTGTATCTGCTGGGGAATGGCTATCGTGGTTATAACCCTGTATTGATGCGCTTCCATAGCCCGGACAGCCTCAGCCCATTTGCTGCGGGTGGTTTGAACTGTTATGCCTATTGTGCGGGTGATCCGATTAATTTTGGCGATCCAAGCGGGCATATGCTTAAGAGAAATATATCACCGATTAATAGTCCCGTAACTCGAAGGCGGGAAGTGAGTCCTATGCGCGTCTCTTCTAAATCTCACAAAGAACTGTGGGATCTTATAGATTCCCAAGGATGGAATATCGAGAGCGCAGCTCCACCGCAAACGCCTCAATACGCAGAGTTAAGCTCTCTGCAGAATATTGCGGAGGCATCTCAGGTAGCTGCGCGCAGCAGTCAAATTATTGCCAATGCCCACTTGTCAAAAACACCATCTTTAGCACCAAGCCAAAATGGGTCGTCAGGTTTACGTGATAGCTACGTCGGCTTTCGGAAGGCTATCAAACCCTCAGAAATTAAACGCCTTCATGAGTGGAATACTGTAGATTACCGGCCGAAAAACGAATGGACCTTGGAGCAAGGTCAGCTTGTGAATAAAACAATAATCAATGCTATGGGCTCTGGTGATAACCCGATGGAGAAAGTCCGAGGCCTGTATATATGTGTTACAAATGCGGAGATTTTAAGTGCGGTTAACTCTGTAAGATTTCAATTGCGAAAGATGCGAAGCGGAAATTAACGGGCATTCGGTGCATGGCCAGTCATTGAATTGGCTGCTGTCAAGCAGGGCTAGGCTACCTCAACATTTGCCTTACCAGCCATTGCCCTGCCGGCCCCAACGCCCGCCGGCTAGACCAGGCCACATCCATATCGACACGGCGTGGGTAACCCGCTATCTGCAACTCCACCAACTCAGTGCCAAACCTTGCCACCAGTGCTCTGGGCAGCTCGGCCCAGCCAAACCCGCGCACGGCGAACTCCAGCAACGTGAGGTAATCCGGTGCCGACCAAGCCTGACCACGGCCGTGATGCAGGCTGGGGGCGTAGGTCTTGATGTACAGCTGCCGCGCGTTTTCGAGGTGTTGCGTTTGCACCTTCCCAAGGCCCGCCAGCGGGTGCCCGCTGGCCACGTACACACCAAACTCCGCCTGTTCGGGCAAGCGGGCAACGGCCACGTCGGCGGGATAGCTGGGTTGCGTGGCAAGAATGCCGACATGGGCCAGACCCTGCTGGATCATTTCGATCACATCAGCGTCTTCCGAAGGGCCGCAGCGCAATTCGGTATGCGGGTAGTGCTCGGCGAAACGGGCCATTACCGCGCCCTGGAAGGTGACGCTGTAGCTGTCCGACATCACCACCGACACCAGCGGCTCCACGTTTTCCGCCAGCCGCACCGCCAAGGCATCGAGCTGGGCGCTGGCATCAAGAATGGCCTCCACATGGCTCAGCACCTGTCGGCCCGCCTCATTCAGCGTGGGGTGGCGGCCACCCCGGTCGAACAGCGGGCAGCCGATATCCGCCTCGAAATTGGCAATGGCAATGCTGACGGTGGACTGGCTTTTGCGCAGCTTGCGCGCTGCCGCGGAAAACGAACCGAGCGATGCGGCTTCGACAAAGGCAACCAGAGCTTCGGGTGAGTAGCGCATGGTATTGATAAAACCGATGGTAGCTATGTCGCGAGTATCAGTTTTGCCAAAGAAAATGGAAAGCACGACTTACGCAATGGATGGATTTTGCAATGAAAAACGTGTCTTTCACCGAACGCCTGGTTCACGCCGTGGGTTACGAAGTGTTCGCGGTGTTGTTGTGCGCGCCGTTGTTGTCCTGGGTAATGGGCAAGTCGCTGGCGACGGCGGGGGCCTTGGCGGTCACCCTGTCGGTGATCGCCATGCTGTGGAACATGGTCTACAACGCGCTGGTCGATCGCTGGGTACAAACCGAGCGTATCCACTGGAAGGCCAGTGCGCGTTTTGTACACGGTTTGGGCTTTGAGGCCGGGCTGGTGGTGTGGTGCCTGCCGGTAGCCGCGTGGATGCTGGATATCTCGCTGCTGCAGGCGTTCATGGTGGAACTGGGCTTCTTCGTGATCATCCTGCCCTACACCGTGCTCTACAACTGGGCCTTCGACAAAGCCCGGCATTTGCTGATGCAGCGGCGCCTTGCATGAGTTACCCGTGCGAGCGTTGGCCAAAAAAAACGGGGCATGCCATTGCTGGCATGCCCCGTTTTTCATACCGTTTAAGCGCCTCAGGCGACTTTGACGATCCAGCCTGCCGGTGCTTCAACGTCACCGCTCTGGATGCCGGTCAGCTCGTTGTAGAGCTTCTGGGTAACCGGGCCAACCTTTTCCAGGTCGTGGAACACGTGCAGCTTGCCGTTGTACTCGATACCGCCGATCGGGGTGATCACCGCTGCGGTGCCGCAAGCGCCGGCTTCAATGAAGCGGTCCAGCTTGTTGATTTCGACATCACCTTCGATCACGGTCAGGCCCAGGCGCGATTGTGCCAGTTCCATCAGCGACAGGCGGGTGATGCCTGGCAGCACCGAGGCCGATTTCGGGGTCACGAACTCGTTGTTGGCGGTGATGCCGAAGAAGTTGGCCGAACCGACTTCTTCGATCTTGGTGTGGGTCAGTGGGTCGAGGTAGATGGCGTCGGCGAAGTTGGCCTTCTTGGCTTCAGCACCTGGCTGCAGGCTGGCGGCGTAGTTGCCACCGACCTTGGCCGCACCGGTGCCTTGTGGGGCGGCACGGTCGAAGCTGGAGATCTGGAAGTTGTGCGGTTTCATGCCGCCCTTGAAGTACGAGCCAACCGGGATGGCGAATACCGAGAAGATGAACTCGGGGGCGGTGCGCACGCCAATGTTGTCACCGGTGCCGATCACGAACGGGCGCAGGTAGAGGGCGCCTTTGCCGTGCGGTGGCACGAACTTTTCGTTGGCCTTGACCACTTGCTTGCACGCTTCGATGAACACATCGGTCGGCACCTGCGGCATCAGCAGGCGGGCGCAGCTACGCTGCATGCGGGCGGCGTTCTGGTCCGGGCGGAACAGGTTGATCGAGCCGTCCTTGCAACGGTAGGCCTTCAGGCCTTCGAAGCACTGCTGGCCGTAGTGCAGGGCAGTGGAGCCCTCACTGATGTGCAGTACGTTGTCTTCGGTCAGGGTGCCTTTGTCCCACTCGCCATTGCGCCATACGGACAGGTAGCGTTTGTCGGTCTTGATGTAGTCGAAACCCAGCTTGTCCCAATTAATGCTTTCGTTGCTCATGACACCCTCATTGTCTTGCAAGTGCCCGATCGCTCGGGCTGCTGTTATATGCGCACCACGCCACCATAATACATCCGTGGCGGATCGGGAACGGCCAGTCACGAATTGATAGCCTGCGATGCATTTTTTTCGGTATCTACAACTGCAGGTACTCATCCAGTGCCAGGTTTTGCAGCAGTACTGCATCATGGGATGCCACCATGAGCGCCCCGCCAAACTGCCCCAGCATACGCTCCAGTGCCGCCAGTGACGGCAGGTCCAGGTGGTTGCCGGGCTCGTCCAGCAGTAACAGGTCGAGCGGGCGTTCGCGGTACAGCACGGCGGCCAGTGCCGCCTTCATCCGTTCTCCGCCGCTGAGCAGGCTGCTGGGCAGTTCGATACGGGCTGCATCCAGCCCGAGCTGCGCCAGGCGGCTGCGTAATTCGCCCTGGGCCATTGCCGGGTTGGCCTTGCCCAGGTGGTCGAGCACACTGCTGTGGCCGCATAGCGTGCTGCAATGCTGGTCGAGCAGGGCCGTCTCGCCCGTGAGGCGCACGTTGTCAGGCGATGCCGGTAATTCCCCGTTCAGCAGCCTGAGCAGGGTGGACTTGCCGCTGCCATTGGCCCCGACCAAACCCACCCGCTGGCCCAGGCACACGCGCAGGTCGAGCGGTTTGCGGGTGCCACGGGGCAGGCGAAGCGCCTGGAGGGCCAGCACTTCGCGGCCTGCATGGCGCTGAGGTGTGGGGGCATGCAAGGTAATGGCGGTGTCCTGCTCGACCTTGCGGGCGGCATCGCGCACTTGGTCATGCAAGGCCTGCCGGGCTTCGCCGTGGTCGCGGCGCTGCTTGCCCGCCGTGACCTGGCTGCGCTCCTGCTGGCGATCGACCAGGATTTTGGCCTGATTGGCGTGCCTGGCCTGGCGCCCGGCCCGGGCCTGATGGCGCTCCAGGTCTTCGCGCTGGCGTTGCAGTTCACGGGCCTGGCGTTGCTGTGCCTGCTTCAACCGGGCGAGTTGCTGCTGGGCCTGGGTTGTCTGGCTGGCCTTTTGTTCTGTATAGAAGCTGTAATTGCCGCCATAGGCCTGCAACCCCAGGCTGGACAGCTCGACGATACGCACCATGTGCCCCAGCAGGCTGCGGTCGTGGCTGATCACCAGCAGGCCCCGGTCCCAGGCTTCGATCATGCCCAGCAGCTGAGCGCGGGCTTCGCTGTCCAGGTGATTGCTGGGTTCGTCGAGAATCAGGTAGTCGGCATTGCTCAGCCACGCGCCAATCAGCGCGACGCGCATGGCCTGGCCACCGCTCAGGCTGTTGGCGGGCTGACGCCAGTCGAGTTGGCCCAGACCGTGGCGCTGCAGGTGCGCCTGCAATTGCTCGCGGATATCCCAGCGCTCGCCTACGGTGTCGAAATCCTGGGGGGTGATGCTGCCTTGCTCGATACGCGCCAGCGCTGCGATCAGCGTGCCGGCCTGGGCCAGGTCGGCAACCGTGGCGCTCTGCTCGATCACCTGCTGGTTCAGCAGGTGAATACGGCCAAGGCGTCGACAATGGCCGCTGCTCGGTTCGCGCTGGCCGGCCAGAATTTGCCCGAGCAAACTCTTGCCCACACCATTGCGCCCGACCAGGCCAGTGCGGCGGTGGTCAAAGGTTTCGTTAAGGTCGGTAAACAGCTGCCTGCCATCCGGCAAGGTCAGAGAGACGCTGTCCAGCGTCAGGATTGACGTGTTCGTCATGCACAACTCCACAAATGCCGCGACATCTCCGGAGCGAACCGGAGGCTGAAGACTGGCCGTCGAAGGGGACGGCGGCATTAGTGGCGCATTGGACGAACACCTCGTGATGGGGTGAATGGGGATCCTAATGGAATGGCGGGGGCGGGTAAACCACTGCGCGTTGTAATTTTATGAGGGTCGAAGGCGTTCTCCACGGCATTTTTGGCGCCTGTGAGATCGAGCGCCGCGCGGGCGGCGCTCGATCTCACAGGCGCAGCAGGACTTCAGTCAATCCCTTCAAGGGTTGGCCTCGTCATCGATCTGCTGGCAAAAGCGCAGGCGGTTGCCAAACGGGTCATACACCTGCATCTGCAGGCCCCAGTCCAGGCGTTCGGCTTCGGGGCGAGCGTAGCCGTACTGTTTAGCCTGCAGTTCACGCTCCAGCGCGCGCAGGTCGTCGATGCGGGCGAACACGGTGGAGCCGGGACAGGCGTCACCGTGGTGCTCGGAAAGGTGCAAAATCAGCCCGTCGCGGTGAATTTGCACATACAGGGGCAGGTCCGGGCTGAAGCGGTGCTCCCAGTCCACGCTGAAACCGAGGAAATCAAGGTAGAACTCCTTGGCCTTGTCGACCGAGAAGATGCGCAGTACCGGTATGGCGGGGGCGAGGTGCATGGGGCGTCCTTGACCGTGGGTGAAGGCGCCACTGTAACGCAGTTGGGTGCCTTGTGGTCAGCCAGCGCTGCGCAACGGTTGACCACCCGCCAGCCACTGCGTAGCCTTGCCACTTCGAGGTTCTTCGGCCAGGCCGAAGCTAAGACGGGAACGCGGTACAAGCCGCGGCTGCCCCCGCAACTGTAAGCACCGATAACGGATCGACACAGCCACTGCGCCCGCGCGCGGGAAGGCGTCATCCCGCCACAGCCTGCTGTTTGCCAGGCCTATGGAACGGTGCGAGCCAGGAGACCTGCCTCGTCACGTTTTCGACTTTAAACCGGGCGGGGTGATCCGGTGGCGAACAAGCCCGGCCGGCCTGGCCCGTGGCTGTCGTCCTGCATGCCCGCGCCACACTGCCAAGGGCACTGCGACATGAAAACACTGGCCAAGCTCCCCGTTACCATCGTCACCGGCTTCCTCGGCTCGGGCAAGACCACCTTGCTGCGCCACATGCTCGACAACGCCCAGGGCCGTCGCATTGCGGTCATCGTCAACGAATTCGGCGAACTGGGCATCGACGGCGAAATCCTCAAGCAGTGCAGCATCGGCTGCACCGAAGAAGAAGCCAGTGGCCGCGTCTACGAGCTGGCCAACGGCTGCCTGTGCTGCACCGTGCAGGAAGAGTTCTTCCCGGTGATGCGCGAGCTGGTGGCACGCCGTGGCGACCTGGACCACATCCTGATCGAAACCAGCGGCCTGGCCCTGCCCAAACCGCTGGTGCAAGCCTTCCAGTGGCCAGAAATCCGCAATGCCTGCACCGTCGATGCGGTCATCACCGTAGTCGACAGCCCGGCCGTGGCGGCCGGTACGTTCGCTGCCTACCCGGACCAGGTCGATGCCCAGCGCAAGCTCGACCCTAACCTGGACCACGAATCGCCCCTGCACGAACTGTTCGCCGACCAGTTGGCCAGCGCCGACCTGGTGGTACTGAACAAGGCTGACCTGATCGATGCCGAAGGCCTGGCCAAGGTCCGTGCCGAAGTGGCCGAAGAGCTGCCGCCAGCCGTCAAGGTGATCGAAGCCAGCAGCGGCAAGCTGCCGCTGGACGTGCTGCTGGGCGTGGGCGCCGAGTCCGAAGTGCACATCGATGGCCGCCGTACCCACCATGACTCGCACCACGACGGTGACGACCATGATGATCATGACCACGATGCCTTCGATTCCATCTCCATCGACCTGCCGGAAGCCGACGAAAGCCTGCTGCTCGACGCCCTGACCCAGCTGGTGGTCGAGTTCGGCATCCTGCGCGCCAAAGGCTTCGCCGCTATCCCGGGCAAACCGATGCGCCTGCTGGTGCAAGGCGTGGGGACCCGTTTCGACAAGCACTTCGACCGCGCCTGGCGTGCCGACGAGCCACGCATCACCCGCCTGGTGCTGATCGGCCAGGACCTCGATGCAGCCCAACTGGAAGCGCGCCTGCGCCAGGCCCTGGGCGCCTGACCCATGCACCTGCTGCGGACCCAGCCCGGCGGCTTCGTGCCGGATGACAGCATTGCCGACCTCGGCCAGACACCCGCCGAGCTGGTGATTCTCTGCAGCGGCGATTCACACCTGGCAATGCTCGCCGATACCGCCGAGCAATTGCCAGACGACTTCCCCAGCCTGCGTCTGGCCAACCCGATGCAGGTGCAAAACCACGCGTCGGTCGACCTGTATGTCGACCAGGTGCTGCGCCATGCCAAAGTCATCCTGGTGTCGCTGCACGGCGGCGTCGGTTACTGGCGCTATGGCGTCGAGCAACTGGTCGAGCTGGCCGCCCGTGGCGTGCAGCTGATTCTGGTGCCGGGCGATGACCGCCCGGACCCGGAGCTGACCTCCCTGGGCACTGTCGGTGGCGAGCAGGCCGAACGCCTCTGGCATTACTTGCGCCAGGGCGGCAAGGCCAACGCCATCAACCTGTTCAACTGCCTGGCCAGCCAGTGGCTGGGCCGTGACTATGCCTGGGAGGAGCCGCAGCCCTTGCCGCGCACGGCGGTGTATCACCCGGCCAAGGGCAGCACCACGCTGGAAGACTGGTACCCGCATTGGCACCCCGAGCACCCGGTAGCGCCGCTGCTGTTTTATCGCTCGCACTTGCAGGCGGCCAACACCGCGTTTATCGACGTGTTCTGCCAGCGCCTGCAGGCTGCCGGGCTGAACCCGTTGCCGATCGCGGTGGCCAGCCTCAAGGAAAGCGCCTGCCTGGAGCAGGTCGAAGCCTGGCTGGACGAGGTCGGCGCCGAAGTGCTGGTCAATACCACAGGCTTTGCCCTGTCCAGCCCCGAGCGCCCCAACCTGCGCCCGTTCCGCCGCGACATCCCGGTATTGCAGGCCATTTGCGCACAGGACAACCAGCCCGGCTGGGAAGCCAGCGAGCAGGGGTTGGGTGCGCGCGACTTGGCCATGCACATTGCCTTGCCTGAGCTGGACGGGCGCATCATCACCCGGCCGGTCAGTTTCAAGGACATGGCCTGGCGCAGCGAGCGCAGCCAGTCCGATGTGGTGTGCTACCGCGCCCACCCCGAACGCATGGACTTCGTGGCCGAGCTGGCCCGCCGCTGGGTTGAGCTGGCGCGCCTGCCCAATGCGCAGAAGCGCGTGGCCCTGGTGCTGGCCAACTACCCAACCCGCGATGGCCGCATTGGCAATGGCGTCGGCCTGGACACACCTGCCGCCGCCTTGAACATTCTCAAGGCACTGCAGGCCGAAGGCTATCCGTTGGCCGAATTGCCGGGCAGCGGCACGCAATTGATCCACCAGCTGCTTGGCGGCGTGACCAATGACCTCGACCACCTCGACCTGCGCCCCTGCGCCCAGAGCCTGAGCCTGGCCGATTACCAGATTGCCTTCGAGCGCTTGCCCGAGGCCAACCGCCAGGCCGTACTTGAGCGTTGGGGACCGCCCGAGCAGGACCCGATGTACCGCAGCGGCCGGCTGATGGTGGCTGGCTTGCGCTATGGCCTGACCTTCGTCGGCATTCAGCCAGCCCGGGGCTACCAGGTAGACCCGAGCGCGGTCTACCACGACCCCGACCTGGTGCCGCCGCATGGCTACCTGGCGTTTCACTTCTGGCTACGCCATGCCTTTGCCGCCGATGCAGTGATCCACGTCGGCAAGCACGGCAACCTCGAATGGCTACCCGGCAAGGGCGTCGGCTTGTCGGCGCAGTGCTGGCCGGACGCCTTGCTCGGCCCGTTGCCGAATATTTACCCGTTCATCGTCAACGACCCCGGCGAGGGCGCCCAGGCCAAGCGCCGTACCCAGGCGGTGATCATCGACCACCTGATGCCGCCGCTGACCCGCGCCGAAACCTATGGCCCGTTGCGCCACCTGGAGCAGCTGGCCGACGAGTTCTATGAAGCGCAGATGCTCGACCCACGGCGTGCCCGCGAGTTGCAGCGCGACATCCTGGAGTTGGTCAAGGCCAACCACATCGACCGCGAGCTGCAGCTGGAAGGGCAGCTGGACGATGCCGCCATATGGCTGCCGCGCCTGGACACCTACCTGTGCGACCTGAAGGAATCGCAGATTCGCGACGGTCTGCACGTGTTCGGCCAGTCGCCCGAAGGCCGCTTGCGGCTGGATACCTTGCTGGCGCTGTTGCGGGTTGAGCGGGGCGACGGGCGCGGCGGCAATGCCAGCCTGTTGCGTGCCCTGGCCAAAGCCCTGGTGCCGGGCTTCGATCCGCTCGATTGCGAGCTTGGGCAGCCGTGGCAGGGCGCACGCCCAGCGCAATTGCAGGCCATGAGCAGCGATCCGTGGCGCACCTGTGGAGATACCCGCGAGCGCCTTGAGCTGTTGGCACTTCAAGTGATCAGCCAGGCCTTGGCCGGCACGGTACCGCTACCCGAGCAGAACGAATGGCAGCTTGTGCACGACGTGGTGCAGGCCTTGCGCGAAGCGGTAGCCCCTAGCCTGGACGCTTGCGGCGCAGCCGAAATGAATGGCCTGCTGGCAGCGCTTGCCGGGCGCTTCGTGCCCGCAGGCCCTAGCGGTGCGCCTAGCCGTGGTCGCCTCGACGTGCTGCCCACCGGCCGCAACTTCTACACCGTGGACGTGCGCAACCTGCCCACCACCACGGCCTGGCGCCTGGGCTTCGCCTCGGCCAACCTGATCCTTGAGCGGCACCTGCAGGACCACGGCGACCACCTGCGCCAGCTTGGCCTGTCGGTGTGGGGGACGGCGACCATGCGTACGGGCGGCGACGACATCGCCCAAGCCATGGCATTGATGGGCGTGCGACCGGTGTGGGCCGCTGGCAGCCAGCGTGTCGACGACTTCGAAATCCTGCCGTTGAGCCTGCTCGACCGCCCTCGGGTGGATGTGACCTTGCGCGTTTCGGGCTTTTTCCGTGATGCCTTCGGCAACCTCATCCGCCTGTTCGATGCGGCGGTGCAGGCCGTCGCTGCGCTGGATGAACCCGACGACCTCAACCCTTTGGCCGCCCGTGTACGCAGCGAGCGTGCCGCGCTGCAGGCGCAAGGCGTGGACGCCGAGCAGGCTTCGCGCCAGGCGGGCTGGCGGGTGTTCGGGGCAAAGCCTGGGGCCTACGGCGCCGGGGTGCAGAACGCCATCGACGGGCGCCTGTGGCACAGCCGCGACGACCTGGCCGAGGTGTACCTCAACCACGGCGGTTACGCTTACGGCGCCCGTGACGACGGCACCCCGGCCCGCGCCCAGTTCGCCCAGCGCCTGGCCAAGGTGCAGGCGGTGCTGCAGAACCAGGACAACCACGAGCACGACCTGCTCGACTCCAACGATTACTACCAGTTCCAGGGCGGCATGCTGGCCGCGTCGGAAACCCTGTCCGGTGCTACCGTGGCCAGCTACCACGGCGACCACAGCCAGGCCGACCGACCGCGCATCCGTACCCTCAAGGAAGAGTTGAACCGGGTTATCCGCGCCCGTGCGCTGAACCCCAAGTGGATCGATGGGGTGAAGCGCCACGGTTACAAAGGCGCCTTCGAAATGGCGGCGACGGTCGACAACCTGTTCGCCTTCGACGCCACCACGCACCTGATCGACGACCATCATTACCAGGGGCTCGCCGATGCCTACGTGCTCGACCCGGCGACCCGCGACTTCATGCGCGAGCACAACCCCGAGGCCCTGCGCGACCTGACCGAGCGCCTGTTGGAGGCCCAGCAGCGGGGCCTGTGGCAAGCGCCGGGTGAGTATCGCGAAGCCCTTGAGGAGCAACTGCTCGACGGCGAGGAACAGGCTTGAAATGAGTGAACCCGTACAATTTCCGCTGGCCGCGGTGGTCGGTGCCGACGACCTGAAGCTGGCGCTGTGCCTGACGGCCATCGACCCGAAAATCGGCGGTGTGCTGATCGAAGGGCCGCGCGGCATGGCCAAGAGTACGCTGGCCCGTGGCCTGGCTGACCTGCTAGGCGAGGGGCCATTCGTCACCTTGCCGCTGGGTGCCAGCGAGGAACGGCTGGTCGGCACCCTGGACTTGGGCGCCGCGCTGGGGCAGGGCAAGGCGCAGTTCTCCCCGGGCGTGCTGGCCCAGGCTGACGGTGGCGTGCTGTATGTCGATGAGGTCAACCTGCTGCCCGACACCCTGGTCGACCTGTTGCTCGACGTGGCGGCCAGTGGCACCAACCGTATCGAGCGTGACGGCATCTCGCACCGGCACAGTGCCCGTTTCGTACTGATCGGCACCATGAACCCTGAAGAGGGCGAGCTGCGCCCGCAACTGCTCGACCGCTTTGGCCTGAATGTGGCCCTGGAAGGTTCGCCCGAGCCTGAGGCGCGTCAGCAGATCATTCGCCGTCGTCTGGCCTTCGACAGCGACCCGCACGCCTTCTGTGCCCACTGGGCTACGGCCCAGGCGCAGTTGCGCGAACGCTGCCAGGCGGCACGCCGGGCCTTGACCGGCATAGCGCTGGACGACCAGGCGCTGTCGTGGATCACCGAGCGCTGCTATGCCGCTGGCGTCGATGGCCTGCGCGCAGACCTGGTGTGGCTGCGCGCTGCGCGCGCCCACTGCGCCTGGCGCGGGGGGGCGGCTATTGATGAAGCGGATGTCGACGCGGTGGCCGAGTTTGCCTTGCGCCATCGTCGCCAAGTGGCGCCCCAGGCCCCTTCGCCGTCGGCGCCGCCGCAGCCCGATCAGCAGGGTGCCAGTAACCTTGGCGAACAGGGCGGGCAGGGTGACTGGGGGGCGTTGCCGGCGCAGCCGGTGGCCAGCGGTGCCCGCCGCGAGGTGCCGAACTGGGCAAAAAAGCCCTGAGCATTCGCCAGCCACCTGCCAAAGGGGCGGATGCCAGACCTGGCGCAGGCAAGCAGTGCGGGGCCAGCCGTGGCCGGGCACGCAATGCGGCGAGCGGTCGGGTGGCCTGGCTGCCGACTTTGCTCAAGGGGCGGCCACGGTTGCCCCAGGACCTGTGCTGGCAGCAGCGCCAGGCCAGGCCCGCAGAGCTATGGCTGGTGATTGTCGATGCCTCGGCCTCCACCCGTCGCCATCAGGCACTGGCGCAAACCAAAGGGCTGCTGGCAGCCCTGTTCGACCAGGCTTACCGCCAGCGCGCCCGGTTGGCCCTGCTCACCGCCAGCGGGCAAACGCCACAATGGCAACGCCACGGCCTGAAGGCCTCGGCGGCCTTGCAGCCCTGGCTGCAGGCCTTGGGTGCCGGTGGCGGTACGCCGCTGATCGCCGCGTTGGAACAGGCTCGGCACTGGCTTCTGGCGCGCCAGCGCGCCCATCCGACTGAAGCCATACGCTGCCTGGTCTTTACCGACGGTCGCCTGCAACATTGGAATGCCGTGCAGCCCATGCCCTGTGCAACGTTATTGGTGGATATGGAACTTGCCCCCGTTCGTCTCGGGCGCGCACAGCGTCTGGCTGAGCAATTGCAGGCCGATTACCAGCACTTGCAGCACTTCAAAGTCTTGGACTGAACCGTATTGGCGCGACACTATGTCGCAATGGGAAAGTTGCCAGAACAGCAACTTTGCATGCAAACAAGTGCGTGACGTTGCACGCACTTGAATTGCCGGGCGTTATTACTTCGGCATCGACCACGGTTGCAGGTCGTACCCTTTTTCGCACAGTTCGGCGCGCACTTCCTCGATCAGGCTGGCCCACTGGGCCGGGTCTGAATAGATACGCGAGGACACTTGTTTGCTGCCGATGCGGGTGCTGGTCCGGTCGATCACTGCCAGGCTCAGTTCACCAGTACCGTTGGGTGCATCCCAGGCTACGCACTGGAAAGGTTCGAAGGCGTGGTCGGCAATCAGCAGTGCTTCGTTGACACGGAGCGGGGCATTCATGGTTCGGTCTCTCTATGGTCCCAAACAGCGAAGTTAAGTCCGCGTTGCTTCAAAGTCGCCTCAATCATCGCGAAGTGCAGCGCGGGGTTATGTGTACTGATGCTCGTTGTCCGGGGGCAAGTCACACAATGGATGTAAAATTTTTTGTCAGGGTCGAATCCGTTCTTGCCTGCGCCGCCATGTGATGTCGATAAAACGCGAAAATTCCCGTGACGCTTTGTAAAAAAATGCGTCGGCAGACAGACGGTACTGGGAACCGTCAACTTCGTTGCTACTGTTAAACGGGCGCCACAACTTGCTGTTTTACTTCATAAAACCAAAAACTGGCGCCAAGGATCGGTCATGCAACAGCTTGCCGCCCAACGCCGTTTGCTTATCGTCGACCCCTGCGACGACTGCCACCGATTGTTACCTGGCCTGCGCAGCGCTGGCTGGGATGTGGACAGCTGCGTGCTCGGAGGGGCGCTGGACCATCCTTGTGATGTAGGCCTGTTGCGCTTGCAGGCTTCGCACCTCAGGCACCCGGATGCGGTCAAGGACATGATCAAACGCAGCAATACCGAATGGATTGCCGTGCTCAGTGCCGAACAACTGCGCATGCCGGCCGTCGGCGATTTTGTCTGCGAATGGTTCTTCGACTTCCACACCCTGCCATTCGACGTCTCCCGCGTGCAGGTCACCCTTGGCCGGGCGTTCGGCATGGCGCGCTTGCGGGGTAAAGGGGCGGTGAAGGTGGATGAAGCCACCCACGAACTGCTCGGCGAAAGCCGGCCGATCCGTGAGTTGCGCAAGTTGCTGGGCAAACTGGCGCCCACCGAGTCGCCAGTGCTGATCCGAGGCGAAAGCGGTACCGGCAAGGAGCTGGTGGCGCGCACCCTGCACCGCCAGTCGCAACGCAGCGAGCAGCCCTTCGTTGCCATCAACTGCGGGGCTATTCCCGAGCACCTGATCCAGTCCGAACTGTTCGGTCATGAGAAGGGTGCCTTCACCGGTGCGCACCAGCGCAAGGCCGGGCGCATCGAAGCGGCCCATGGGGGCACGTTGTTTCTCGATGAAATCGGTGACTTGCCGCTGGAGTTGCAGGCCAACCTGCTGCGCTTTCTGCAGGAAAAGCACATCGAGCGGGTGGGCGGTAGCCAGCCGATCCCGGTGGATGTACGCGTGCTGGCGGCCACCCATGTGGACCTGGAACGGGCCATCGAGCAAGGGCGCTTTCGCGAAGACCTGTATTACCGCCTGAACGTGTTGCAGGTGGTGACCGCGCCGTTGCGCGACCGGCATGGTGACCTCTCGATGCTGGCCAGCCACTTTGCTCATTTTTACAGCCTGGAAACCGGGCGCCGGCCCCGCTCGTTCAGCGACCACGCCCTGGCGGCGATGGGCCGGCATGACTGGCCGGGCAATGTGCGCGAGCTGGCCAACCGCGTACGCCGTGGTCTGGTGCTGGCCGAAGGGCGGCAGATCGAGGCGCAGGACCTGGGGCTGCAGCTGCTCGACCAGGAGCAACAGCCGCTGGGTACGTTGGAAGAGTACAAGCACCGGGCCGAACGCCAGGCACTGTGCGATGTGCTGAACCGGCACAGTGACAACCTGAGTGTGGCGGCCAAGGTGCTGGGGATTTCACGGCCGACGTTTTACCGGCTGCTGCACAAGCATCAGATTCGCTGATTGAAGCCAAGGCATTTGTTGGATGGCACCGGCTGCGCCGGTGTTCGCGGGTGAACCCGCTCCTACAGGGATTTTCACCGCTTCGAATGCTGTGATTTCCCTGTGGGAGCGGCTTTAGCCGCGAAGAGGCCCGTGCAGGCTACCGATCAATGCGGCCCGCGCGGGATGGTTTTCAGCAGGTCTTCCGGGCTGATGTGCCCCACCACCTGGGCCACCGCGCTGCCTGGGGTAGGCAGGTCGATGATGTGGCTCTTCATCTTGCCGATCACATGCATTTCGCACGGTTTGCAGTCGAACTTCAGGGTCAGCACTTCGTCACCCTGGATCAGCTGCATCGGTGCCACCTTGGTGCGCACGCCGGTCACGCCCTTGGCCTGCTTGGGGCACAGGTTGAAGGAGAAGCGCAGGCAATGCTTGGTGATCATCACCGGCACTTCGCCGTGCTCTTCATGGGCCTCGTAGGCCGCGTCGATCAGTTGCACGCCGTGGCGGTGGTAGAAGTCGCGGGCCTTCTGGTTGTACACATTGGCCAGGAACGACAGGTGCGACTCGGGGTAAACCGGTGGCGGCGTGGTCTCGGCCTTGCGCCCGCCACGCGGGTGCGCCTTGATACGCGCTTCGGTCAGTGCCTCGATGGCTTCACGGCGCAGGGCCTTGAGCTGCGAATTGGGGATGAAGTACGCCTGCGGGGCGTCCAGCTGGATGCTGTCGGCGTGGTACATCGTGGTACCCAGCTGGCCCAGCAGGTCATGCAACTGGTCCAGCGCCTGCTGCGGTTTGTTGGCCGCACCGAACGGGCCATCCAGGGCCACCTGCACGCTCACGCCTTCCTCGCTGCTCAGGGTCAGCATCAGGCGCTGCTCGCGCAGTACTGCGTGCCACTCCACGCCGATCCGGCGCTCGGACGAGGTGCGTTGCAAGGCCTGCTGCCAGTTGTGGTCGAGGTTGCGCGACAGCGGGTGGTTGGGCCGCAGCTTGTAGAGGCCCTCGGGCATTTCGTTGGGCTCGACACGGTAGCGGTAGCGCGTGTGGCCGTCCTCCACGAACTCGCCGCGAGGCTCGGCGATGTTGGCACGGAAGCCCACCACTTCGCGCTTGACCAGCACGTTGAGGCCGTCGCCGTTGGTCAGCGGTACGTCGGTAACCACTTGCATGTCACGCTTGCCCACCTTTTCCACCACGCCCACCGGCAGGCCAGTAAAGGTTGGTGAGTCGAAGGCGCCGATATCGACTTTGCGGTCGGTGACGAAGTAGTCGGTACTGCCACGGTGGAAGGTCTTGTCCGGGTCGGGCAGGAAGAAGTGCTCGGTGCGGCCGCTGGATGCACGGGCATAGGCCGGGCGGCCTTCGAGGATGGCGTCGAGCTCTTTGCGGTAGTGGGCCGTGATGTTCTTCACGTAGCCCATGTCCTTGTAGCGGCCCTCGATCTTGAACGAGCGCACGCCGGCATCGACCAGGTCGGCCAGGTTGGCAGTCTGGTTGTTGTCCTTCATCGACAGCAGGTGTTTTTCGAACGCCACCACGCGGCCTTGGTCATCTTTCAGGGTGTACGGCAGGCGGCAGGCCTGCGAGCAATCGCCCCGGTTGGCGCTGCGGCCGGTTTGCGCGTGGGAAATGTTGCACTGGCCGGAGAAGGCCACGCACAGCGCGCCGTGGATGAAGAACTCGATGGCGGCGTCGGTTTCGGCGGCAATGGCGCGGATTTGCTGCAGGTTCAGCTCACGGGCCAGTACCAGTTGCGAGAAACCGGCCTGGTCGAGGAACTTGGCCCGCTCCAGGGTACGGATGTCGGTCTGCGTACTGGCGTGCAGCTCGATCGGCGGAATGTCCAGCTCCATCACCCCCAGGTCCTGCACGATCAGTGCGTCGACACCGGCGTCGTACAGCTGGTGGATCAGCTTGCGCGCCGGTTCCAGCTCGTTGTCGTGGAGGATGGTGTTGATGGTGGTGAACACGCGTGCGTGGTAGCGACGGGCGAACTCGACCAGTTCGGCGATATCGCTGACTTCGTTGCAGGCGTTATGGCGCGCGCCAAAGCTCGGGCCGCCGATATAGATGGCATCAGCGCCGTGCAGGATCGCTTCACGGGCGATGGCCACGTCACGGGCAGGGCTGAGCAGTTCCAGGTGATTCTTTGGAAGGGACATGTCGTTATATTTTCGGGCTGTCACGGTAGGCGGGCATTGTAGCGGCGAAACGGGCTGGCGGCATCATCGGGGTGCCGGGAGGTGCAAGGTGGGAGCGCAGGCGGCTCCCACAAAGAGCAGGTCAGCGCTTGGCGGCCATTGCGGTCACTTCAACGCGCATACCTTCGAACGCCAGGGAGGCGACACCCACGGCGGCGCGCACCGGCCAGGGCTTGCTGAAGAAACGCTGATACACCTCGTTGAACGCGGCACGGTCGGCCATGTCGGTCAGGTAGATGGTCAGGTGCAGCACGCGGTCCATGCCGCTGCCGGCTTTCTCCAGCGCCACTTTCAGCGCCTGCAGGGTGCATTCGCTTTGTTCGACGATGCCGCCCAGTTCCAGGCTGCCATCGGCGTGGGTCGGGATCTGGGTGGTGACCAGCACGCCGTTGTATTCGGCGACGTCGGACGAAATCGACTCGGCGTCCGGGTCCGGGGTGTAGATGATGTCTGCGTTTGCCATGGTGTGTCTTGCCTTGCAACGGAAGGAAAGCGGCAAGCCTACGCGAGCGGGGCGGGCGGGTCGAGGGTGCCCCGGTGTTTGAAATGCGCGGCGTTCACCGTCAGAATCGCGCCCCATTGCAAAACCGGGGGTTTACGGTGAACGAACAGACTTTGTCCAGGCGCCTGGAGCGCGTGGCAGCCCATGTACCACAGGGCGCGCGCCTGGCCGACATTGGCTCGGACCACGGCTACCTGCCGGTGGCCTTGATGCTGCGGGGTGTGATCGAGGCCGGGGTAGCGGGGGAAGTGGCGCAGACGCCGTTCGCCTCGGCCCAGCGCAATGTTCGCAGGAACGGCCTGGAAGACTGCATCACCGTGCGCCTGGCCGATGGCCTGGCCGCAGTGGAGGCAAACGACCGTATTTCGGTGATCAGCATCTGCGGCATGGGGGGCGACACCATGTGCGACATTCTGCAGGCCGGCAAGCAGCGCCTTGCTGGCGTCATGCGCCTGGTGTTGCAGCCCAATGGCGCTGAGCGCGAGCTGCGCGAGTGGCTGGCGGGTAACGGTTACCGCATCGTCAACGAAGAACTGCTGCGGGAAAACCGCTTCGACTACGAAATCATCGTTGCCGAGCCCGGCGAGGCTGCGTACACCGCTGAACAGCTGTACTTCGGCCCGGTGCTGTTGCAGGAGAAAGGCGAGGCGTTTCGGGTGAAGTGGCGGCGCATGCTGAAACAGAAGCAGCAAACCCTGGCCAACTTCGAACGTGCCCGCGATGCGGTGCCTCAGGAAAAGATCGACGACTTCAATCGGCAGGTGGGCTGGATCACCCAGGTGCTGGCCTGACTCACTGCTGCGAGCAGTTGCCCATTTCGCGGTAGTCCACTTCGCGTTTCTGGCCTTGATGGTCGACGTACACCATGTGCGCCGTGCCAACCTGGCAGTCGGCGGCATTACTGGCCGGGGTGATGGAGATCACTTTGGCCACATCCAGCGGCATGCCGTACTCGTAATTGCTGCTCACAGGCTGGTTTTTGGCGGTATCGGCGAAGGCACCGAACGTGCTGAGGGCAGCGGCAACGGCAATTACAGCGATCGAACGTTTCATGGCAGGCTCCTTGTGTTCAATGTATGGCTAATGATGTATTCATTGGTGATCCACAATAAATGGGCTAAGCCGTGATAGATTCCTGCCTGTAACGCAAGAATAAGACTGAACAAGGAGCACACTGTCATGGACATGCTGCATGCCATGCGTACCTTCGCCCGTGTGGTGGAATGCGGCAGCTTCGCTGCAGCCGCCAATGCCCTGGACATCTCTGCGGCGCAGGTTTCGCGCATTGTTGCCGAGCTGGAAAACCAGCTGCAGACCCGCCTGCTGCACCGCACCACCCGGCGCCTGCGCATGAGCGAGGCCGGTGAGCGGTTTCTGGAGCGGGCGCGGCAGATCATGCTGCTGACCGAAGAAGCGGTGGGTGAGGCGCGTGGCGCGCACCTCACGCCTCGCGGCCACCTGCGTTTGCATTGCCCGCACGGCCTGGGGCTGTTGCTGATGCCGCTGGTGGCCGGCTACAACGCGTTGTGCCCGGAAGTGGTGATCGAGCTGACGCTGTCCCAGCGCAACCCAGACCCGTTGGCCGAAGGCCATGACGTGGTGATCACCGTGGACGGTGCGCTGCCGGACTCACAGCTGATTGCTGTGCCGCTTGGCGATATCTTCAGTATCCCCTGCGCAGCACCCAGCTATCTGGAGCGGCATGGCGTCCCTGAACGCCCCGAGGACCTGCATGCGCATCGCTGCCTGCGGATGGCTTATCCCATGTATGAAGGCGACTGGGTATTCCCCCAGGGTGTGGATCAGTGCGTGATCGCACCGCGTGACAATTTTTCCACCAACGTGGCCGATGCCATGCTGGTGGCCAGTGAGCTGGGCATGGGGATCGGCCTGCTGCCGTTCTATACCGCCAGCCAGGCCATCGAGCAAGGGCGTTTGTGCCGGCTGCTGGCGCCGTACCGCCTGCGCGAAAGTGCGCTGTACGCGATGTACCCGTCACGGCATTACCTGGATGCCAAGGTGCGGACCTGGATCGACTACCTCAAAGAGCAACTCCCGGCGCTGTTCGAGGGGCATGCGAAGGTGGTGGATGATGCGCGGTATTGGCGCTAGGCGTTAAAGCTGCCCCCTGTAGGAGCGGCCTTGTGTCGCGAAAGGGCTGCACAGCAGCCCCAGGATTTCAGCATCAATGCACAAATTGCCGGGGCTGCTACGCAGCCCTTTCGCGACACAAGGCCGCTCCTACAGGTATCGCGCAAGTCTTTAAAGGGGATAGTGCTTCAACTCCCGCGCAATCAGCATGCGCTGGATCTCGCTCGACCCTTCATAAATCTGCGTAATCCGCGCATCCCGGTAGTACCGCTCCACCGGGTAGTCCTCCAGGTAGCCATACCCGCCATGCACCTGGATCGCCATCGAGCAGACCCGCTCGGCCATTTCCGAAGCGAACAGCTTGGCCTGTGACGCCTCCGACAGGCACGGCTTGCCGGCGCTGCGCAGGCGGGCGGCATGCAGGATCAGCAACCGTGCGGCATTCACCTGCACCTGCATGTCGGCCAGCAGGTTGGCGATGCTCTGGTGTTCGTTGATCGGCTTGCCGAACTGCACGCGGTCACGTGAGTACACCACTGCCGCCTCGAACGCGGCGCGGGCGATGCCCAAGGCCTGGGCGGCGATACCGATACGGCCGCCTTCCAGGTTGGACAGGGCGATGGCCAGGCCCTTGCCACGCTCGCCGAGGATATTGGCGGCAGGAATGCGGCAGTTGTCGAAGGTAACTGCGCAGGTATCCGAGGCACGGATGCCCATCTTGTGCTCGCTGCGGTCAACCTTGAACCCCGGGTTGTCGGTGGGCACCAGGAACGCCGACAAACCTTTCTTGCCCAGCTCCGGGTCGGTGACTGCGAAGACGATGGCCAGGCCGGCGCGGCGGGCATTACTGACGAACTGTTTGGCGCCATTGATGACCCACTCGCCATCGACCAACTCGGCGCGGGTGCGCAGGTTGTGTGCCTCGGAACCTGCTTGCGGTTCGGTCAGGCAGAAGCAGCCGATCACTTCGCCACTGGCCAGGCGCGGCAGCCATTGCTGTTGCTGGTCGGCAGTACCGTAAGCCAGCAGCGGGCCGCAGCCTACCGAGTTGTGAATGCTCATCATCGCCCCGGTGGCGCCGCAGCCCGCGGCAATTTCTTCCACGGCCAGGGCGTAGGCCACGTAGTCGGTGTAACTGCCGCCGAAGTCCTCTGGCACCACCATGCCCAGCAGGCCCAGTTCGCCCATTTTGCGCACCACGCCATCATCGATCCAGCCGGCCTTTTCCCAGGCCTGGGCATGCGGGGCGATCTCGCCACGGGCAAAGTCCCGGGCCATGTCGCGGATCATGATTTGTTCTTCGCTCAGTTCCAGGTCTTGCATCTGTGTACTCCCGGGCTCACAGGCCTTCGAAGAATTGGTCGACCCGCTGTTGCTGCAGCGCGGCCAGGGTCGGCGGGTTCCAGCGGGGCTGCTTGTCTTTGTCGATGATCAGCGCGCGCACGCCTTCGATGATGTCGCCGTGCCGGAACCACTGGCGGTCCAGGTGCAGCTCCATGGCGAAGCAGTCGTCCAGGCCCAGGTGGCGGCCACGGCGCAACATCTCCAGCGTAACCGCCATGGCCAGCGGCGAGCGGCTTTCCAGCTGGTCGGCAGTGGCGAGGGCCCAGGCATGGCTGCCGCCGATGCTGACGGCACGCAACTGTTCGACGATGGCCTGCACGGTAGGCAGGGCGAAGAAGTGGTCGATGGCCGGGCGCAGTGTTTCCAGTGGAGCATCGTCCAGCACCTGCGTGCCCAGCTTGGCCAGCAGGTTCTGCAGGTCTTTGAGCGGGTTGTCGCCAAAGCTCAACTGGTCCAGGCCTTGGTCAAGGGCGGCGAGTTGGTCGCTGGCCAGGTACCAGTCGGCCAGGCCGCAGTACAACGCGTCGGCCGCCTGGATTTGTGCGCCGCTGACGCCCAGGTAGATGCCCAGCTCGCCAGGGATACGCGACAGGAAGTAGCTGCCACCCACATCCGGGAAATAGCCGATGCCCACTTCGGGCATGCCCAGGCGGCTTCGCTCGGTAACCACGCGCAGGTCGCAGCCTTGGGCCAGGCCCATGCCGCCACCCAGGGTAAAGCCGTCCATCAGCACCAGCACCGGCTTGCGGTAGCGGTGGATGAGCAGGTCAAGGGCGTATTCTTCGACGAAGAAGGTTTCATGCAGCGTGTCGCCAGCTTTGAAGCTGTCGTGCAGCGAGCGGATGTCACCGCCGGCACAGAAGCCCTTTGGGCCTTCGCCGCGCAGCACCACCGCTCGCACGTGCGGGTCTTCGGCCCACTGGTCCAGGTGCTGGCGCAGGCTGCGGACCATATCCAGGGTCAGGGCATTGAGGCCGGCGGGGCGGTTCAGGGTCAGGTGGCCGATCTGGTTGCGGACCTCGGCCAGTACATGCTCGGTTACCGAGGCTTGAGCGTGCGCAGTCATTGCGTTCTCCCTGCTTTGTTATTGATTTTCCAAGTGAAGTCTGGAGTTCGCTGGAGGATCGCAGGATCCTGTCATGCGAATTTGCCTCGCACAATCGACAATTATGCAGGGGCATCGTGCATTTTTGCTGTTAGCCAGTCGCCCAGCCTGGTAGATCATTAATCTGAGCGTAACGAACCCACTGGTAGCTTGATTGATCCGTCAAGCAGCACAGCCCTAAGGTGACCCCACGACAGCGAACCCGTGGAGTCACCATGACAATAACGCAGAATCCACCGCCGCAATGGTCGCGGCGGCGCGCCGAAAAGCAGCGCCGCCTTGATCGGGTACGCCACCTCGCCGACGGCGTGGTGCTGCCCACCGAACGTATGGTCGAAGCTCTGGAACTGTTGCTGGCCCCTGGCGACCGGGTGGTGCTGGAAGGCAACAACCAGAAGCAGGCAGACTTCCTCTCACGCTCGCTGGCCAAGGTCGACCCCGGGCGCCTGCACGACCTGCACATGATCATGCCCAGCGTCAGCCGCGCCGAGCACCTGGACCTGTTCGAACGCGGTATCGCCCGCAAGCTCGACTTTTCCTTTGCCGGCCCGCAGAGCCTGCGCATCGGCCAATTGCTGGAAGATGGCCTGCTCGAAGTCGGCGCCATCCACACCTACATCGAGCTTTACTCGCGGCTGCTGGTCGACCTGATCCCCAACGTCACCCTGGTGGCCGGCTTCATGGCCGACCGTGACGGTAACCTGTACACCGGCCCCAGCACCGAAGACACGCCGGCACTGGTAGAGCCGGCCGCCTTCAGCGACGGCATCGTCATTGCCCAGGTCAACCAGCTGGTGGACCGCGTGGACGACCTGCCACGGGTGGATATCCCGGCCTCCTGGGTCGATTTCGTGGTGGTCGCCGACCAGCCCTTCTACATAGAACCGCTGTTCACCCGCGACCCGCGCCATATCAAGCCGGTGCATGTGCTGATGGCGATGATGGCCATTCGTGGCATCTACGAAAAACACCAGGTGCAGTCGCTGAACCATGGCATTGGCTTCAACACCGCCGCCATCGAACTGATCCTGCCCACCTACGGCGAGTCGCTGGGCCTGAAGGGCAAGATTTGCCGCAACTGGACGCTCAACCCGCACCCAACCTTGATTCCGGCTATCGAGACCGGCTGGGTGCAAAGCGTGCATTGCTTCGGCACCGAGCTGGGCATGGAGCACTACATCGCCCAGCGCCCGGACGTGTTCTTCACCGGCCGCGATGGCTCGATGCGTTCCAACCGCATGATGTGCCAGCTGGCGGGGCAATACGCTGTCGACCTGTTCATCGGCGCCACCTTGCAGGTGGATGGCGATGGCCATTCCTCCACCGTCACCCGCGGCCGCCTGGCCGGTTTTGGTGGTGCACCGAACATGGGCCACGACCCGCGCGGCCGACGCCACGCTACCCCGGCCTGGCTCGACATGACGGTGCCGGACACAATGCTCGAACGCGGCCGCAAGCTGGTGGTGCAAATGGTCGAGACCTATCAGGAAGGCGGCAAGCCCACCTTCGTGGAAACCCTCGATGCCGTGGAAGTGGCCAAGAGGGCCGGCATGCCGTTGGCACCGGTAATGATCTATGGCGACGACGTCACTCACCTGCTGACCGAAGAGGGCATTGCCTACCTGTACAAGGCCCGCAGCCTGGAAGAACGCCAGCAGATGATCGCCGCCGTGGCCGGGGTCACCGCCATCGGCCTGCGGCATGACCCGAAAGATACCTTGCGCATGCGCCAACAGGGCCTGATCGCCTTGCCCGAAGACCTCGGCATCCGCCGCACCGACGCCAACCGCGAACTGCTGGCCGCGCGCAGCATCGCCGACCTGGTCGAGTGGTCCGGCGGCCTCTACAACCCGCCTGCACGGTTCAGGAGCTGGTGATGAACGCACACAACCTGAGCCCCGAACCTGGCGCGTTCTCTGTAGGAGCGAGCTTGCTCGCGATGAGGCCCGCCCAAGCAACCGAAATCCCCTTGGCCGACCACCTGGCCGACCTGGCCGTAGAAGCCCTGATCGACGAAGCCGACCTGTCCCCCAAACCCGGCCTGGTCGACCGCCGCAGCAACGGCGCCCACTCCGACATGTCGCTGCCCCTGATGCACGCTTCGGCGCTGTCACTGTGGCCCTGCCTGCGGCAAATGGCCGAAGCTGCGCAATCCTTCGGCGAAATCAGCCAACCCCTGCGCGCCTCGCTCGGCCAGTTCGGCCGTGAAGGCGAGGCTGCCATGCTCGCCACCACCGGGGGGGTAAACACCCATCGCGGCGCAATCTGGGCCCTCGGCCTGCTGGTAGCGGCCACGGCCCTCGATCCCCTTGCAGACGCCAACACCCTGGCCGCCCGCGCCGGGCGCCTCGCCTTGCTGGACGACCCGGCCATGGTCCCGCAAGACAGCCACGGCCAGCAGGTCCGCCGCCGCTACGGCACCGGCGGCGCCCGCGAGCAGGCGCAACAAGGCTTCCCCGCCGTCATCGGCCATGGCCTGCCGCAACTGCAACGCAGCCGCGCCGCCGGTGCCAGCGAGCAACACGCCCGGCTCGACGCGCTGCTGGCGATCATGGCCGTGCTCAGCGACACCTGCGTGCTCTGGCGCAGCGGGCCAGCCGGCCTGGCCACCGTGCAGCAAGGCGCGCTGGCCGTACTGGCCGAAGGCGGCAGCGCCACCCTGGCCGGGCGCCGCAAACTGCGCCAGCTAGACCAGCACCTGCTGCACCTGAACGCCTCACCGGGCGGCGCCGCCGACTTGCTGGCCGCCTGCCTGTTCCTCGACAAAGCCGGGAGCCTGTGACATGGAAACCCTGAATTTTCAATTTCCCGCCGCCGAACCGGGGCGTGGTCGCACGCTGGTGGGCTGCGTCAGCTCCGGCGACCTGGAAGTACTGATCGAGCCTGGCACTGCCGACAGCCTGAACATCCAGGTGGTCACCTCGGTCAACGGCAGCGCTGCCCGCTGGGCGCAACTGTTCCAGCGCCTGTTCGAGGGCCGCGCCTGGCCGGCCGTGAACATCGATATCCATGACTTCGGCGCCACCCCTGGCGTGGTACGCCTGCGCCTTGAGCAAGGCTTCGAGGAGATTGCCCATGACTGACACTGAACGCTTGCTGCAAAGCCGTAGCTTTGTCGAACTGGGCGCCCGCCAACGGGCGCGAGCCATGCTTGACCCAGGCAGCTTCCGCGAATTGCTGGGGCCGTTCGATCGGCTGATGTCACCCTGGTTACCGCGCCAGGGCATCGTGCCCCAGGCCGATGATGGCGTGGTGATCGCCAAGGGGCGGCTGAACGGGCGCCAAGCGGTGGTAGCCGCCATCGAAGGCGGCTTCCAGGGCGGCAGCATGGGTGAGGTGGGCGGTGCCAAAATCGCCGGTGCGCTGGAGCTGGCCATCGAAGACAACCGCAACGGCATCCCCACGTGTGCCGTGTTGCTGCTGGAAACGGGCGGGGTGCGCCTGCAAGAGGCCAACCTGGGCCTGGCAGCCATTGCCGAGATTCAGGCCGCCATTGTCGAACTGCGGGCCTGGCAACCGGTGATCGGTTTGATCGCAGGTTCGGTCGGCTGCTTTGGCGGCATGTCCATCGCCGCAGGCCTGTGCAGCCACTTGCTGGTCACCCGCGAAGCCCGCCTGGGCCTCAACGGCCCGCAAGTGATCGAGCAGGAAGCCGGCATCGGCGAATACGACGCCAAGGACCGCCCCTTCATCTGGAGCCTGAGCGGTGGCGAACAGCGCCATGCCAGCGGATTGGTGGACGGCTATGTGGCCGACGACATCGATGCACTGCGCGAACGCTTGCTGCAACTGCTGGACGCACCTTCCAGAGATCGCGCCAGCCAGCATGCCTGGTTCCTCGACAGGCTGGCCCGGCTGGGCGATGACTGCCCGCAACTGGATGCCGCCGCCGTACGCGCCCTTTATCAAGGAGAAGCCCAATGAACCGTGCCCTGAACTGGCTGCCGGGCCTGGCCGGCGGGCAAGCTTTGCCCGGTTACCCCGCATCGTTGCGGGTGATCGATGGCGAACTGGACAACCGCCTGGCGCGCTTCATCGCCGTGGTGCCTGATGCTGAAAACCCGTTCCCCCGCGCACGCTCGGGCGAGGTCGGCCTGCTGGAAGGCTGGGGCCTGGCCAAGGCCGTGAGCGAGGCAGTGGCGGCTGACCGCAACGGGCAGAAGCGGGCCATTGTCGCGGTGATCGATGTACCCAGCCAGGCCTATGGCCGCCGTGAGGAGGCCTTGGGTATCCATCAGGCCTTGGCCGGTGCCGTGCAGGCCTATGCCCAGGCGCGGCTGGCCGGGCACCCGGTGATCGGCTTGCTGGTTGGCAACGCCATGTCCGGTGCCTTCCTGGCTCATGGCTATCAGGCCCAGCGCCTGATCGCTCTGGACGATGCCGGGGTGATGGTGCATGCCATGGGCAAGGCAGCGGCGGCGCGGATTACCCTGCGCAGCGTCGAGCAACTGGAGGCTCTGGCGGCCGAGGTTCCACCCATGGCCTACGACCTGAACAGCTATGCCTCCCTTGGCTTGTTGTGGCGCCGCCTGACGGTGGAAAGCGCCGAGGCCCCGAGCGCCGCCGACATCGCGCAAGTGCGGGCTTGCCTGGCCGATGCCGTACGCGATATCGGCAACTCGACCGACCTGTCGTCACGATTGGCGGGCGAAAACCGCAGTGCATCACGCCAGGTACGTGAGCAGTTACGCCGCCAGTGGCAGGGCGCTTGAGATGAACGCGCCAAGGCCGCACGACCTGCTGTGGGGGATGCCCGTGTCGGGCTTGCCCACGGACGCGCCGCAGTGGGCGCTGGAGGTGTTGGCAAGCGGTCAGCCGGTGGTGGTGCGCCGTGCCACCTGTGAAGCGGGCTGGGTGGCGGTGGGGCTTCGCGGTCACGGCCGGGCGCAGCGGTTGGGTGCCTTGATGCGCCTGACCGATATCCAGCGTCAGCAAGGCCCTGAAGCACTGCGCGTGCATGCGCAAAGCCCATGGCCTGCGTTGCAGGCACTGGCTTCGGTCACCCCGGTATTGCAGGCCCGTGGCTTGGCCTGGGGGCCGACGGGTGGGGTGGGGTACCAGCTTGCGACTGGCATTGAAGTGGTACACGCCGACAGTGACCTGGACCTGCTGCTGCGCACGCCACGACCGCTGGCCCGCGCCCAGGCGCGGGAACTGCTGGATATTCTCGACTGCGCGCCGTGCCGTATCGATGTGCAACTGGAAACCCCGGCGGGTGCGGTCGCCCTGCGCGAGTGGGCCAGCTTTGCCCCCCGCGTGCTGCTCAAGTCGCCCCATGGCCCGCGCCTGGTCAGCGACCCTTGGGCCGTGATGGAGCGTGCCGCATGAGCAGCCTGTTCGCCTTCCCCGGCCAAGGGGCCCAGCAGGTGGGCATGCTGCAACGCCTGCCTGAAGGTTGCGGGCAACTGCTGGAAGAGGCCAGTGATGTCCTCGGCCAGCAGGTGCTGGAGATGGACAGCCAGCAAGCCCTGCAAAACACCCGCGCCGTGCAGCTGTGCCTGCTGCTGAGCGGCGTGGCCTGGGCGCGCTGGCTGATGCAACGCAGCCCGGCACCGGATTATGTGGCGGGCTTGTCGATTGGGGCTTACCCGGCAGCGGTCGTGGCGGGTGCCTTGGGCTTTGCCGATGCCGTGCGCCTGGTCGCCTTGCGTGGCGAGCTGATGCAAGGCGCCTACCCGCAAGGTTACGGCATGACCGCGCTCAGTGGCCTGGACCTGGCCAGTGTCGAGCGCTTGCTGATTGAGGTGGGCGGTGAGGTATACGTCGCCAACCTCAACACTGATAACCAGGTTGTCATTGCCGGTAGCGATACCGCGATGGCCGAGGTGGCCGCCAGGGCTCGTCGCCTGGGCCAAGGTGTGGCAAGGCGCTTGGCGGTCAGCGTGCCGTCGCATTGCCGGTTGCTCGACGGCCCGGCTGCGGAATTGGCCCGTGCATTCGCGACGGTCGAGCTTCAGCGGCCACGCATTACCTACCTCAGTGGCAGCAGCGCCCGCCCGGTGTTCGACCCACAGCGCCTGCGCGACGACCTGGCCGGCAACATGGCGCGGGTGGTCGACTGGCGTGCTACGTTGCGCAACGCCTATGAACGCGGCGTGCGCCTGCACCTTGAGATACCACCCGGCAGCGTACTCAGCGGGCTGGCCCGGCCAGTGTTCGAACAGGGCAGGGTGGTGGCAGTGGAAGGCACCCGTTGGGACACCCTGGATGCGCTGCTGCGCCAGGAGGTGGCCAGCGACCGATGATGGCGGGTTTGCGGATGGCGAAGAACAACAACAAGCAACTTCGACACTACCTGAGGACAACAACAATGATCATCTATGGTGTGGCACTGCTGGCGGTCTGCACGCTGGCCGGCGTTATCGTCGGCGACTTCCTGGGCGTGCTGCTGGGCGTCAAATCCAATGTGGGCGGGGTCGGCATTGCCATGATCCTGCTGATCTGTGCACGGCTGTACATGCACCGCAACGGCGGCATGAGCAAGGAATGTGAATTCGGGGTGGGCTTCTGGGGGGCCATGTACATCCCGGTGGTGGTGGCCATGGCCGCTCAGCAGAACGTGGTCACCGCCCTGCACGGCGGGCCAGTTGCTCTATTGGCGGCTGTGGGCGCGGTGCTGGTGTGCGGCGCGACCATCGCCCTGATCAGTCGCAGTCACCGGGGCGAGCCATTGCCCGCGCTTGAGCCCACCCCCGAAACCAGCACGCAAGTTGCCCCTGCAGGAGGTCGTTGAACATGTGGCCGATCATTGAAAATGCCCTGGAACACAACGGCCTGATCACTGCCTTTGCAGTGGTGGGCGCAATCATGTGGTTGTCGGTGTTGCTGTCTAAATACCTCACCTTCGGGCGGGTGCATGGCTCGGCCATCGCCATCGTCATCGGCTTGGTGCTGGCCTGGGTAGGCGGCACCGTCACCGGGGGGCAGAAGGGCCTGGCCGACATGGCGCTGTTCTCCGGTATCGGCCTGATGGGCGGGGCCATGCTGCGTGACTTCGCCATCGTTGCCACGGCCTTCGAAGTGCAGGCCACCGAAGCGCGCAAAGCCGGCATGATTGGCGCAGTCGCGCTGCTGTTGGGCACAGTGCTGCCGTTCATTGTCGGCGCGGCGGTGGCCTATGCCTTCGGCTACCGCGATGCCGTGAGCATGACCACCATCGGTGCGGGTGCGGTGACCTACATCGTCGGGCCGGTGACCGGGGCGGCGCTGGGGGCGAGCTCGGATGTGATGGCGCTTTCGATTGCTACCGGGCTGATCAAGGCGATCCTGGTGATGGTGTTCACACCGGTGTCGGCGCGCCTGTTGGCGCTGGACAACCCGCGTTCGGCGATGGTGTTCGGTGGTTTGGCGGGGACCGTGTCGGGGGTGACGGCGGGGCTGGCGGCGACGGATCGGCGGTTGGTGCCGTATGGGGCGTTGACGGCCACCTTCCATACCGGGTTGGGGTGCCTGATGGGGCCATCGATTCTGTACTTCTGCGTACGCGGCCTGGTTGGCTGAAGGGAAGCTAGCGCGATCGCTGTGGAAGCGGGTACGACCCTCCCACAGCGATCGCGCCAGCTTTCAGGTTTTGTGCAACACAGTTGCTCCCAAAGGGGATGTAACTTGCTGACGACCACTGCACGAGGCCAGCATTTATCAAGATGTTGCCCAGGAAATGTCTGGTAATTTTTCGAAGTGACAGATCCTACAGCTGTTTAGGAAGCTCCAGACTCCTTGAAGAATTGATTCCCCGATAGTGTTCGTGTCTTCAGCACGCTGGAAGACAAGGACCCCTTCATGCCCGGCCCAACCGATACCCCTCCGGTAAAACCCGAGAACCTTGCCAGCCGCATCGAAGGGCATCATGCGGCGCACCTGCATTGTCATGTACTGATAGATCCACTAGCGATCACGGGTAAAAGCCCCAAGTTTATCGATGACGCACGCAGGGCACAGTTGACAGCCTGCCGGCATCCTAGGAACACCCATGAATATCAATGAAGCCGTGACCCTTGCGCTGGCAGAAGCTGCGCTCCCGCACGACCAGTGTATGGCCTGCGAACGGCAAGGCCTGCCGATCCTGCCCCTGCGCCGCGCCCTGGTGCCGGATACCCGTCCGCAGGGCCTCACCACCGTGGCCGGTAGCCTGCATGTCTCGGCGAAGCTGGGCGTGCGCACCTTGCGCATGGGCTACCTGTACGTACTGCTCGACCAGCAGGTCTGGCATGCCTACGAAGTCAGCGAGCAGGGCCACCTGCGCCGCTTCAATCCCTACGAGCCGTCAGATGGCCTGCCGGCATCGCTGCCCGAGAAGTGCGTGAATGAAAACCACGACATTCCCTCGTCCTTCCTGAACATCGACACCGACCGCTATGGCAGCGCCTGGCTGGCCTTCTCCAGCGACCCTTGGCCGGTCAGCGTGTTGGATGCCTACAAGACGGGCCAGGCGCCTGCGCACCGCTTCGAAGGGGTAGACCTGGCTCAGGCGCGTAACAACCCCGAGTTGCTGGGCATCGCCATGACGCCCGACAACCTGCGGGTCGACAAGGAAGTGTTCGAGTACGCGCAGCATGGGTGTTCGCCATTCGACAGTGCGCATGGCTTTCACACGCGCTGGCTGCGCCGGTTTGCCCTGAAGGGGTACCTGGTCAACGCGATGAACCGGCACAAGCTGGAGAACGGTGTGCTGGCGGTGGTGCTCGACGATACCGTGGGTTTGATTCAGGAGTTCAACCATCAGCGGCTGAGCTGGGTGGTGAAGCGTCAGGTCTGGCGCGAAGATCCCATGCGGGCCTACCAACTGCAGACCTCGCAGATCCTGCAAGTCATTCGCGCCACGCACCGGGAGTGGGCGGCGCAGAAGGTGCCGTCGCTGGAGCCCATGACCGGCGACGGACCACCGGTGTTCACCGACCCGACGGTGGAACGTCAGCGGTTGGTAGAGCGGGCGCAGTTGGAGAGTGATGAACGGCTGGAGGAACGCTACGACGAAGCGAAACGGGCAGCGTTCCAGGCCGAGTACGATCAGCAGGAAATCGAGTTTCAGGGTTACATCGACAAGAACGCGCGTGCTTATGTTGCGCTGTTCGACACGCCCATGTTCAAGGTGGCCGAGCAATACGACTACGACGGCGATCATCGTGAGTCTGGCGTGGCGTATGCCAAGACCATGGCGTTGTGCCTGGGCGGCGGTATCACCGAAGCCGTGGCGCCCGATGCGGCTCCCGCAGCCGGCACCAGCGAAACGCTCTGGCTGAAATGGCTGCAGGATCCTGATAGTCCACCGTACCGGGCGTTGTTGATGCGCGACCGTGCGTTGCTGGCCGGGTTGCTGCCCAGCTTCTCCGCTGCCGACGCGACCAACTGGAACGACAGCGACAAGCTCTACAGCATGCTGAGCAAGATCATTGCCAGCGATGACGCCGGTTTGCGTATGCGCAACACTCTCAAGCAGGCCATCGCTGAAACCCAAGGTGCTCTTAACGCCGCCAGCCAGCGCTTGGCGCCCCGCCTGCCGTCAGGCATTCAGAACGCTGTGCGGCACCTGAACAGCGCGACGCAGTTTCTCTATAACGGCGTGCACCTGATAGAGCTGGAAGTGAAGATGAAGCTGGGCGAGTACTACGCCCTGCAGAGTGCCCACTTGCGCGAATTGCAGCACAAGGCCAATGCCTCGATTGCCGAAGCGCGGGACCGGATGCATCGCAATATCGATGACATCGACATTCATTCAACCAAGGTCTGGAACAAGGTTCGGCCGATCATGCAACACGGACTGATGAGTCTGGCGCTGCTCGACCCAAGGTTTACCCACAACATGATCAGCGTGACGGTGTGGGTCGAGGGTACCGCTGAAGAGGTGCGAGGCCGGTTGTTTGAGGAAGCCAACATGAAAGTGACTCAGGCAAGCAGCGCGGCACAGATTGCCTTGGTGGATGTCTCGGTGGCGGCGGGGACGCTGGAGACCAATGCCCGCAAGGTGTTGCAGGGCATGCGCATTACTTCGCATCAAGCCGCAAAGTTGGTTAAGAACAGCTTTACCGGGTTGCGAGGTGTGGCAGGTAGCTGGGAGCTGCTGTTGGCGATAGGTGGGTTGTACTTGCAGCATGACAGCCTGAGCAGAAACCAGGAAAAAGCGGAGGTGGAGATTGGGCCAAAGGCTCATGAGGCCAAGCTGGCGTTGCATGGGTCCCAATTAGGAATATTGGGCGGGCAGATTGAAGTGATTGGGCTCGTAATGCGTTCGAGCGCCAGTGCCATAGGCAGGTCATGGGCTGAGGGGGCTGCTGCCACTGGAGAGACCATAATAAAAATCGGTGCGGTATTGAGTACAGTCGCAGGGGTTTTGGACACGGCACAAGCCATTATGGCGAGAAAACGCAGTATGGCCACTGGTGATACTACAGCTGCCCAGCAATATAGAGTTGCAGCTTCAGCGTACGGCTTGGGTGCGGCGGCATTTGCGTATGCAGTTTTCAAACCTTTAATATTTGGCCCGTTGGGCGTGGCAGTCACATTAACTTTAGTCGCCTATGAGTTTAGCAAGCGAGCAGAAAAAAACGAATCAACTGCTCTCGAACGCTGGGCACGTCGATGCTATTTTGGGCACGCCAACGAAACTCCCTCCATACACTGGAATGCTCCGGAATTTTCAGACATTGCATTCGCCGAGCTCAATGCGGCGACGCTGGGCGTTCAGGCAAAACTACATTTTGAGTCGAGTTTGGCTACGGATCCTACACTCCCCAAGATAGGAGGTTTGGTCAGCTTGAACACCGTGCAACAGCTAAAATTTCTCGTCACACTACCCAGGTTTAGTAAGGCGAAGTCCGCCTATCGCTGGAAACTGATGGCACATCGGTTCGGTGATGGAACGTTTCCGGATTACGTTGGCGGAGAAACTATTGCCGCGGGCGAGTACTTGGCATATTCAGCAAAGCCTCTTTCTCCATCAGCCTCTTTTTCTAGATTCACACCCCCACGGCACCCAGACTATGTGAGTGATTTTTCGACCAATGAATATCAAAGACCTTACTCCGATGAAGGCGACAATGTTTTTCAGCTTGAAATTTCAGGCGCTGTGCCGCTAGTTCCTACAATAGGATCACATTCCTTGAGCGCCGCCACCCTGCTACTCATGTATTGGCCTGATCGCGATTTGTCGGGCGCCTATATTGAAGTTTGCTCTCGGGAGATGAATGAGTGACGGTTAAGCCAAAGATATTATGTGAGCGTGCGATAGGCTGGAGCCATGATTTGCCTCCAACGGGAGAGGCACCAGGTAGCCGCTGCTTGTTAGAGACTATAAATCCACCGCCTAATTATTTTGATGATGTATATTTAGAGCTGCCGAGAAAAACAATAAGTCTTCGAGGGTTTTCTGCGCTAGTCGGCATCCCGGGCTTATGTTTTTGCGTCGGACTAGTACTTTTCTTGTACTGGGACTTGTTTGTCCACGGCTGGGCGCGTGACTGGTTAACTAATGTATTTATAGTATTCGGTCCTCCAGTAGCTCTATGGGCGCTCATCCCCTACGCAATAGAAGATCTTGTCTTACCCAGAGACGAACCCATTCGCTTCAATCGCCTGCGTCGTAAAATCTACATCTACGAGTACAAGATAGACCGTATTTTCATTTTCAGCCGCAAACGCTGGGGCGTCCGACCCGTTGCCCATAACTGGGACGACGTAACCGCCGAGGTCTACCGCATCTACGCCCCCGGCCACGGAGGCCTGATCGAAAATGTCATGCTGTCAGTCCGTAATCCTGAGACTAACGAAGTCATTGACCGTGTCTTCTTCACGCATACGCTGCGTCAGGGCAAGGCCTATTGGGCTATCGCCCGGCTCTTCATGCAACAAGGCCCTGAAGCCCTGCCCACGTTCGTGCACCCACCCCGCGACTGGAATGACGACGATGGCCTGAGCCACATGCATTGCCTGGCACCAAAGGTTGAATGGCCAGCGGACATAGACCGCGAATCTCGTACCGCGCCATCTGAGGGAGAGGCCCAATGAGCAGGACAACCTGTGGCGTAAAGATAAGAAAATGGCTTACGCATTTCCTGATCGAAGGTGTGGGAGATTCTATGGTTTTCAGCAAGCTGTTTTGGCTCCTTTGGTGATGTATTCGTCCTGATTTTTCATCAGGGCGAATGCCACCCGTGCGAGCTTCCTGGCGAGGATTACCAATGCTTGGGTCGTTGCCTTTCCATTGTTCCGATGCCGCTCATAGTCCCCTTTCCAAACGGGTGACTTGCTGGCGGCCATCGCTGCGTTATGCAACAAACGACGGATTTCTGAGCAACCGCGCTTAGTGAGGCGACGTTGCCCACTTTTCTGCCCAGAGTCACTGACTCGTAGATCCATTCCCAAGAATGCGATGTACGCGTCACTGCTCTTGAACTCACCCCTCATAAAAGCCATTACCAGCGCTGTGGCGGTTAGAAAACCAATACCCTCTACTGCCTGGCAGCGAGCGACTTGCTCGTGCAATCCAGCTTCTCGCAGCACTTCCTTAATCTTCTTTTGGATCAACAGCTCCAGCCGATCTATCGATTTCACGAAGGTACTGAACGCAGCCTTCAAGAGGCCTTCATTAGCCCAGCTCTGAGTCATTGCAGTGCGAGCACTTACCAAGGCTGCTCTGCGACGAAGCAGGCTCTGAAGCTTGCCGTAGACAGCGGGAGGCGGGCTCCAGGGACGAAGATCCTCCCCTTCGTTTCTCAGAAATCGGGACAGCAACCGAGCATCGGAAGGGTCGGTTTTAACCCGTCCTCCAACACTTTTCCGGTAGTTACTCAGTTGGAAACCATCGATGACATAAACCTCGAAACCCAAGCTATGGGCCAGCTCAACCAAGTCCAGGTGATAAACATTGGTCGCCTCAACCGCGATAGCGGTGTTCAGCGGTTGCTGCTTCAACCATTTTTTGATTTCGGGTTTGGAATTTTTCAGTCTGACGATCTCATCACGGTCATCGTGATGGATAACCAGCTCAGCTTTTGCGACATCCGCACCCACAATCAGCTTGCCTACCTGCATTGCCATGGGCGACTCCTCACGCTATGGTTTTTCGGCTTGAAGGGGTTTCACCAAGAGGCGCTGGCTTGCTTCTATCGTCGCTTGTAAACGATGCATTCTTTATCGGCGCTTTGGTGGAAGGGGTGGGGCGATGTCTCCCACGGTCTGTACTGATGCGAGCAGTCAGAATCGGGCATTTAGTCCCACCACCCCTTCAAGTCTAACCATACAAGCGGACATGCCCGCAGAGTGATCACGTCGTCTCCAAGAAATCCATCGAGGTACCCCCAATTCGGGGGGATACTGCCGGGTGATCCTCCCCAATCCGTTTCGGTTGGCTTCATAAGTATCTGAAATACAAATAAATATTGTTCTGGCACACACCTTGCTCCACACCTCCGCAGAGTCCCCGTGCCCCGGAGGTGCAGCATGTCTACGCCACGCAAAGGCCCCCTTCTGTCATCACTCGTTCTGGCCCTGCTCGGCTGGGAAACGACCAGCGAGGCGGCCGTGCAGTGCCAGCGCACCTTGGTCGCCAACGTGGTGGCGCTGGACCAGCCACTGATGTTCAACCGCCTTGGCGCGCAAAACGCCAACGGCATGATGTTCGCCCTTCGTGAAGATGTGGTGGACGACAAGCAGGTCCCCCTCAGCAAGGGCGGGGCCGCTGTCCCGGGCAAGGTCACCTTGCGCCCGGACAAGCGCCCACGGCCGATCGTGCTGCGGGTGGCCGCCGGTGACTGCCTCACAGTCAACCTGACCAACCTGCTGGCGTACCAGGCCAACCCCAACAAGCACGGTATCGACCACGAAGAAAACGAGGTCGAAGGTGAAGAGGAAGGCCCGGAAACCGAGGTTGAAAACGAAGGTGGTGAACATTTCGTTGCCGACGAGCAGGTCAATGACCGGCACGTCGGCTTCCAGGTAAACGGCATGCAGGCGGTCAACAGCATTGGCGACATCGCCGCCAACACCGGCCGCAATGGCAACTTCCTGGTGTCGCCCGGCAACACCCGCAGCTACACCCTGTACGCCGAGCGTGAGGGGGCCTTTGCGGCCACCAGCCAGGGCGCGACCTTTGGCGGCCAGGGCGGGGCGGGTAACGTTGCCAACGGCCTGTTCGGCCAGGTGGTGGTTGTACCCAAAGGTGGGCGAACCTACCGCAATACCCTGACCGAAGAAGAAATGCGCCTGGCCACCACTGGCCGCACCGCCACCGGCCAGCCGGTGATCGACTACCAGGCCCGCTACCCGCAGGCCGAACCGTGGCTCACCGAGGGCAAAGCCGGCAAGCCGATCATTGCCATGGTCGACGGCAATGAAATCCTCAACAGCGAAACCGACGCCATCGTCATGGGGCCGAACCCTGATGGCAGCTTCCCGCGTTCGACCTACCCGCTGGAAAGCGTCAACAAGCGCAACCCGGCACTGCCCAACCGGCTGGAAGCGTTCCGCGACTTCGCTTCGCAGTTTGCCGATGAAGTGGCCGCCACCCAAGCCTTCCCGGGCTACTGGGCAGACCCGGTGATGGGCCATGTGCTGGAGCCGACCCGCGATTCGTTCATGATCAACTACGGTTCTGGCGGCATGGGCGCTGAAGTGGTCGCCAACCGCCTGGGCGTAGGGCCGATGCACGACTGCCTGTCGTGCGCGTACGAGGAGTTCTTCCTCAGTGCCCACACCGTAGGCGATATCGGCACCCTCGTGGACGTGCCAGCCAACGTCGGCCTGGAAAACATCCGCCCAGGCGAAACGCCGCCGGCCAGCGCCGTGGGCGTCAAGGCCAACATGGCCCTGTACCCGGCAGAACCCGCCAACGTGCACCACAGCTACATTGGCGACTTCACCAAGTTCCGCAACACTCACAATGGCCACGAACAGCACATCTTCCACCTGCATGGCCACCAGTGGCTGTTCAACCCCAACGACGACAACTCCGACTACATCGACGCCCAAGGCATCGGCCCGGGCATTGGTTACACCTACGAAATCGCCAACGGCGGTTCGGGTAACCGCAACCGCGTGGCGGGCGATGCGATTTACCACTGCCACTTCTACCCGCACTTCGCCCAAGGCATGTGGGCCATGTGGCGGGTACATGACGTGTTCGAGGAAGGCACCCGGCTGGAGGTGAGCGGGCAGGGCGCCAATGGCTTCCACAGCACGCCGTTCGCCCTGCGCAGCGGCAAGCCGGCCGTTGGCGCCCGGGCATTGCCTGATGGCGAGATCGTTGCCGGTACGCCGATTCCTGCCATCGTGCCGCTGCCTGGCAAGGCCATGGCGCCGATGCCGGGCAAGGTGGTGGTGGTGCCCAAGCTGTCCGAAGAGCTGGTCGCTGCCAATGACGATGACGAAGAAGAAGAGGGCGACGACGATCACGCCAACGAAACGCCAGTGCGCAAGGCCGTCGGTTCGCTGGCTCTGGTCGACCGCACCGATGCCAACCGCAACGCCGATGGCACGCTGAAAAACCCAGGCTACCCGTTCTGGATCGGCGGCATGGAAAGCAGCGTCGGCAACCGCCCGCCAACCCCGCCACTGGACATGCTTGACCCGGCCCTGGCCCGGCAACTGAAAGACAGCGGCAAAGCCCTGTGGGCAAACCTGGACCCCAACCAGGTCGATGGCTGGGATGGCGGCCTGGGCCGGCACGCGCTAGACGGCGTGTCTGCAGGCGGCGAAGCGGTGACCACCACCACCAAGCTGGACTTCTCCAAGGTGGTGCACAAGGCCAAGCCCATCTACCTGCCTGAAGAAGGCACCGATGTCGAGCAGGCCGCCATGCAGTTCCACGCCAAGGCCGAGCACCCAAGCTTTGCCCTGGTGCCCGGCAGCCAACCCGTTGCCAAGGCGTTCCGCACCAACGGTGCCTTGCCCACGGCCGGTGCGCCGTTCTACGAGCCTTGCATGGATGACCGCGGCAAACGCCTGACCCAAACCTCGGGCGTAGGCGAGTATGTCAGTGGCGAGAGCCTCACCGGCATGAGCTTCCGTGGCGCGTCCACCTTCACCGCCGACCGCCCGCGCATCTACAAGGGCGCCAACATCCAGTTCGACGCGGTGTACAACAAGGTTGGCTACCACTTCCCGCAGGCGCGCATTCTGGCGCTGTGGGAAGACGCCTGGCCGGTGATCACCAAGCAGCGCCCGCCAGAGCCGCTGGTGATGCGCATGAACACCTTCGACTGCACCATGTACACCCACACCAACCTGATCCCGTCGTACTATGAAATGGACGACTACCAGGTGCGTACCCCCACCGACGTGATCGGCCAGCACATCCACCTGCCCAAGTGGGACCTGACCGCCGCTGACGGCTCGGCCAACGGCTGGAACTACGAAGACGGCATTCTCTCGCCCGGCAGCGTTGTAGAACGCGTGCATGCCATTCGTGCCTACAACGGCTGCACCGAGGGCGACAGCCGCGACGGCACCGCCGCCTGCCCGAAAGCCAAGCAGCACCCGTACTTCGGCCGCTTTGGCCGGGCTGACTGGCTGGGTGCGCGCACGGCCATGCAACGCTGGTTCGCCGACCCGCTGGTAAACGTGAACAACGTCGACCGTGGCCTGGGCACCATCTTCACCCACGACCACCTCGGCCCATCGACCCACCAGCAGCTCGGGCTGTATGCCACCGTGCTGGCCGAGCCTGCCGGCTCCACCTGGTACCATGCCGAAACGGGCGAGCAACTGTACAACCCGGCCACACGCCAGGACGGCGGGCCGACTTCGTGGCAGGCGGTGATCAAGACCGGCGACCACGATGGCGACGGCAAGAACGACAGCTACCGTGAGTTCTTCCTGGAGTACAGCGACTTCCAGCATGCCTATGAAGCCGGTGTGTATGTGGGCGCAGGCCCGGACGGCATCCCCAATGGCCAGTCCTACCCGGCCACGGCCGACAGCTTCCGCTATGCCATCAACCCGCCAGTCCGGCAGAAGGCATCCAACCTGCTGGAATCGGTGGTCGAGTCGCGCGGTGGCCTGGCCCCTGGTTGCCCAAGCCGGCCTTGCCCACAGGCGATTTCGGTGGATGACCCGGGCATGTTCGTCGTCAACTACCGCAACGAGCCGCTGGCCCTGCGCGTGTTCGACCCGAACAAGGTCGGCCCTGACGGCAAACGCGGCATGCAGGCGGATGGCCTGGCGGGCGACCTGAGCTACGCCTTGCAAACCCGTACCGACCGTGCGATCCCGGCCATGAACATGGCGCCGTCGGCGATCACCTCGGCCGTTGGCCCAACCGGCGGGACCACGCTGTTCCCACCGCACATCAACAAGGCCGGCAGCGAACCGGGCGACCCGTTCACGCCCATGCTGCGCACCTACTCTGGCGACAACGTGCGCCTGCGCCTGCATGCCGGTGGCCATGAAGAGGAGCATAACGTTACCCTGCACGGCGTGAAGTGGCTGCAGAACGGCACCGGCTTTGGCAGCAGCTCCAACTCGGGCTGGAAGTCGTCGCAGATGATCGGTATTTCCGAACAGATGGGCTTCATGGCGCCGGTGTCGATGATTTCCAGTTCTGCGGCTACCAACGGTGACTACCTGTATTCGATGGACGCCGCCCTGGAAGGCTACTGGAACGGTATCTGGGGGGTGATGCGCAACTACACCGCGCAACGCGCCGACCTGTTCCCGTTGCCGAACAACACCCAGCCGGTGGCCATGCGCAATACCGTGAACTTTGACGGCATCTGCCCGAAAACCACGGCCAACCCCAACGGCATCGGTACTCGCACCACGGTCAAACGCAGCTACGAGATTGTGGCGGCGCTGGCCAACGACATTCTCGAAAACCGCAACGGTGTCAGCATCAACGACCCGGCCGGAGCGGGCCAGCATGTCGGCGGGCCACTGAAGGCCAATGGCGGCACCCTGGTGTTCAACAGCCGCAAGACCAGCATCCCGCAGGTCACGGTGGTGGACGAAGAGGACGGCACCACCTTCACCGTCGGCGGCCACAGCGCCCCGCTGCATGACCCGACCGCCGTGCTGTACGTGCGCAAGGCCGACCTGGACGCCACCACCGGCAAGCTCAAGCCCGGCGTACCCGTGGAGCCGCTGGTGCTGCGCGCCAATGCCGGGGACTGCATCAGTATTACCCTGGAGAACCGCCTGCCGTCGGTCATGCCAGACCTGCCCAGTACTGCCGTGATGCAGAACGTGGTCAAGCGTGACCGCTTCGACAGCGAAGGCTCCACCGCCTTCAACAACAACCTGATGCGGCCTTCCAGCCACGTGGGCCTGCATGCCCAGTTGCTGGCCTACGACATCACCAAGTCCGACGGTGCCAACGTGGGCGCCAACCCGGTGCAAACCGTGCCACCCCGGGCGGGCAACAGTGGTGCCTACCCAAGCCGGGTGTACCAGTACTACGCCGGCCACCTGGAGCGCGAAGGCAAGCCGGTGCTGCAACTGGGCCGCACGGTGGACAACATCAACACCACCGCCATCGAGTTCGGTGGCCTGAACCTGGCGCCGTCGGACTTCATCAAGCAGCCGCAGAAAGGCCTGGTGGGCGCCATGAGCATCCTGCCGCAAACCGCGACCTGGACCGAAGACACCGCCAGCCGTGCCCAGGCCACGGTCAAGGTCACCGGCCAGCCCGACTACCGCGACCTGGTCACGGTGTGGCAGCGCTCGATGAACATGCGTTGGGCTGACGGCCGCCCGGTCGAAGGCATCGCCACCGAAGGCAATGGCGTGCCGGGCGACCCGAAAGACAACGGCAACATGGCCATGAACTACAAGACCGAACCGCTGTGGCTGCGCTTTGGCCTGGCACCGGATGCCCCCTTCGGCCATGCCGATGGCTTCGGCTTCGCCGATGTACCGAACGCGCACATGGCCTACAGCAACGCCCTGGTCGGCGGTGACCCGCAAACCCCGGTGCTGTATGCCAAGCCCGGCCAGCCGGTGCGCAGCCATGTGCTGATGCCCAGTGGTGGCAGCCGCGGTATCACCTACCAGCTCGATGGGCACCTGTGGCCGCTGCACAACTACCAGGCCGAGAAGAGCGACGCGGACGGCTACCCGCTAGGCCTGCCCGGCATCGGCTCGGTGCGCTTCGGCTACAACCCGATGGCCATGTACATCGGCGCCCAGGAAAGCGTACTGCCAGCGGCACACTTCAGCTTCATGCTGCCCAGTGCCGGCGGTGCCAACGCGGTGGCGGGTGACTACCTGTTCCGCGACTACGCCGCCTACGGCAACCTCTCGGGGCTGTGGGGGATTTTGCGGGTGACCAACGAAGCGCCGCCGGCAACGGCCCCGGCGCAGTGACGGAAGGGGAGCGCGAGCATGAACAAGAAGACTCGCCCTGCTTACTTGGGGGTAGTACTGGGAGTGGCGCTGATCGGCCTGGGCGTGGCGTATGAAAAGCTCTGGTGCGATCCCCGCGAGCTGTTGCAGGAAACTGCCGAACCGCAGGCCCCGCACCGGCTCATTCGGGATGGCGTAACCGTGGAGTTCGAGGCCCGGCCGCTGGCCGGGGGCGAGCTGAAGGAAGGCGGCTTCGCCAACATCCGCTTCAAACTCAGCGACCAGACCAGTGGCCAGCCGCTATCGGGTATGGCGCCGGGGGCGTGGATCGACCCGGCGCAGTCGGCCCCGGTGGGCGACCGTGACCAGAGCTGCAAGGCGCGGGTTGCGCTGTTTCTCAAGAGCAGCATCGGTGCCCGACCGCTGCTCGACCTGAACAGCTACTTCCTGTTGATGCTGAACAACGACGCCAGCCTGACGGTGATCGACCCCACCGTCTCGGTGGGCGGCGTGACCAGCACCATGGCGCGTATCGACCTGCCCGGGCGGCCCATGGACTGGGCGGCCACCAGCGACGACAAGCAGGTATTCGTGTCGATCCCCGAGCGCGGCAAGGTGGCGGTGATCGATACCGAAACCTTTACCCGCGCGGCCGACCTGGACGCCGGCGACCAGCCGCTGCGTGTGGCCCTGCAACCCGATCAGCACCGGCTGTGGGTGGGCAACAACAGCCGTGACCCGGCCAAGGGTGGGGTCACGGTGATCGATGTGCCGGGGCGCACCACCCTGAAAAGCTTCAACACCGGCACCGGGCACCACGAAATCGCCTTCAGCGCCGATTCGCGCTTTGCCTACGTCAGCAACCGTGACAGTGGCACCCTGAGCGTGATCGACATCCCTGAAATGCGCCTGGCCAAAACCATCAAGGTGGGCCCGCACCCGCTGTCGGTCAGTTATTCGGCGCTGTCCCAGGCGGTGTACGTGGTCGATGGCGAAGAGGGCAGCGTGCGGGTGTTCGATGCCCGCAGCCACCAGCTGCGCCATACGGTCAAGGCCGAGCAGGGCCTGGGGCCCATGCGCTTCAGCAGCGATGGCCGCTACGGCATCGTGCTCAACACCCTGGAAAATCAGGCGCTGGTGATCGACGCCAGTACCGACAAGCTGATCCACCACATCCCGGTGGCGGCCGAGCCGTACCAGCTCACCTTCACCAAGGGCTATGCCTACGTGCGTGGCCTGGCTTCGCCGAAGGTGACCATGATCAACCTGTCCAGCCTCGGTGAGGGGCGCTCGCCCATTGTCCAGGGCTTCGAAGCCGGCCCGGCGGCGCCGCGCCAGGCCGGTGACCTGCCGCTGGCCCAAGGGTTATCGGTATCGCGTGACGACAATTCGGTGTTCGTGGTCAACCCGGTGGACAACACCACCTACTTCTACGCCGAAGGCATGAACGCGCCGATGTCCGGTTACAACAACCGTGGCCACCAGGCCCGCGCCGCCCTCGTCGTCGATCGCAGCCTGCGCGAGGTGGCGCCTGGGGTGTACGGCTCGACGGTGAAGCTGCCCGCCGCCGGCAAGTTCGACGTGGCCTTCCTGCTCAACCAGCCGCAAATCATTCATTGCTTCAGCACCGACGTGGCCGAAGCCCCCAACACCGGCAAGCGCAAGGGCGCGCATGCCGAGTTCATTGGCCTGGACCAGCCGATGTCGCAGCACAGCGCCATTAACGCGCGCGTGCGCATCGTCGGTGACGACGGCCAGCCACGCCTGGGCCTGAACGACCTGAGCTTGCGCTACTTCCTGGCACCGTCGTCGATGCCACGCAACCTGCAACTGCAGGAGGTGGGCGAGGGCGTGTACCAGGCGGCCCTGACCCTGCCCGAGGCTGGCGCTTGGTACCTGCATGTGCAGTCACCTTCGCTGGGGCGCAAGTTTGCCGAAGAAAACTACACCAGCCTGCGCGTCCTGCCGGCTGCAGCGACCAACGCTTCCCAGACTGACGTGAGGAATGTGCGATGAACACCCAGCATGCTTTCACACTGTTGGCCCTGAGCCTGGCACTGGCCAGCAACCTGGCCCTGGCCCATGCCGGACACGATCACACAGGCCACGCCGAGCAGCCTCCGGCGGCGAGCCAGGAAAAGACCAGCGTGCGCTTTGCCGACGTTTCGCTGCTGAACCAGGACGGCATGCCGGTACGGCTGGAGAGAGACCTGGTAGGTGATCACCTGGTCGTCATGGGCTTCATCTACACCAGCTGCACCACGGTGTGCCCGGTGGTGTCGTCGATCATGGGCAAGGTCCAGCAACAACTGGGTGGCCGGGTAGGCGAGGAAATCCACATGGTGTCGATCAGCGTGGACCCGCAGCGTGACGACGCCAAGCGCCTGCAAGACTACGCCAAGGCCTTCCAGAAAGGGCCAGGCTGGAGCTGGCTGACCGGCACCCCGTACGCCATCACCGAAACCCTCAAGGGCCTGGGCAGCTTCAGCGCCGACCTCAGCCAGCACCCGCCGCTGATCCTGGTGGGTGACGGGCGCAGCGGGCACTGGACGCGTTATTACGGCTTCACCGACCCGGCGGTACTGATCGAAGAAATCAACCGCCTCAGCGCCCGCCGGGTGCATGCCAAGAGCACGGCCATCGCCGACCATCACGAGGTGCAACCATGAGCACTGTCACTTCCCGCCGCGCCGGCATGCGCGCGTTCGACTGGCTGGTACTGGGCGGCTGCCTGTGGATCCTCGCCTCGGTGGCGTTCGCCCACGAGGGCCATGCGCCGCAAGCGCCAGCGCCACAGCCGGCGCCCCAGGCGATGACCAGCGGCGGCGGCACCCGCGATGCCCAGGCCTGGTTCACCGACACCGTGCTGAAGGACCAGAACGGCCGCGAACTGCGCTTTTACAGCGATGTGCTCAAGGACAAGGTGGTGATGCTCAACGTGATCTTCACCCACTGCACCGACGCCTGCCCGCTGATCACCCGCAAACTGCGTGAAGTGCGCGAAGCCATGGGGCCGGAGCTGGCCGGCCAGGTGACCTTCGTCTCGATCAGCAGCGACCCGCTCAACGATACCCCGCAGGCGCTCAAGGCGTTTGCCGAGAAACAGGGGGTGGATGGGCCGAACTGGTTGTTCCTGACCGGGGACAAGGCCAATGTCGACCTGGTGCTCGGGCGTATCGGCCAGTTTCTTCCCAGCCCCGAGCAGCATTCGACGCAGTTGATTGCCGGTGATGTGGCCGGCAAGCGCTGGAGCAAGATCCGCCCGGATGCGCCGGCCGTGGCCATTGCCCAGCGCATGCAGCTGCTGACCCAGCCACTGGCAGGCCGGTGAGCATCATGAACACCTGGGCGTTTTTGCTTGTTGGTTTGGCATGCAGTACTTCGGCCTTTGCGCTGGACCTGACCGACCACGAGCTAGCCGGCAAACGCCTCTACCGCGAGGGCGTCTCCAGCAGTGACGCCCAACTGCAAGCGCGGGTCGGTGCCAGCGACATGACGGTGCCCGCCAGTGTGCTGCCCTGCGCAAGCTGCCACGGCAACGACGGCCGTGGTCGCGCGGAAGGTGGCGTGCGCCCGCCCAGCCTCGACTGGCAACGGCTGGCACTTGGCCAAGGCACGCGCGAGGCCAACGGCCGCAGCTACCCGGCTTATACCGACAGCAGCCTGACCCGGGCCATTCAGCATGGCGTGGACCCGGCCGGCAACCGCCTGGACCCGGCCATGCCACGCTTTGAACTGACAATGGCCGACCAGCGCAACCTTACCGCCTACCTCAAGCGCCTGGCCGAGGAACGCGACCCTGGTGTAGAGGAGGGTGTGCTGCGCCTGGGCACCTTGCTGCCAGCGAGCGGCCCGTTGGCCGAAGCCGGGCAGGTGGTGCGTGCCGTGCTGGAAGACGGGGTGGCGCAACTCAACCAGCAAGGCGGCATACACGGGCGGCGCCTGGAGCTGGTCGTGCTTGATCCGGGCTTCGACCCTGCCAGCGCCGAACAAGCCTTGCAGCAGTTGCTGCAGCAGGCGCGCGTGTTCGCCTTGATCTCGCCCTTGGCACCCATGCTCGACCAACGCCTGGCAACCTTGCTGGCGCCACAGAATGTGCCCCTGATCGGCAGCACGCCGCGTAGCGGCGGCAGCCCACAGATCTTCGACCCGCTGCCCGGCCTGCCCGTGCAATTGCTTAGCCTGGCCGCCCATGCCCGTGCTGCGCTGGGCCTGGCCCCGGGTGACCTACGTGTGGTGTATGCCGGTCACGAGCAGGCCGCATTGGCTGAACAGGTTCGCGAGCGCCTGCAGCAGCAAGGCTGGGCGCCCGCCATCCAGGCCTTTGACGGCCAGGCCGTGGACGGGCAGGGCATCGTCTTCCTTGGCCGTGCCCAGGCCTTTGCCGAATTGGCCGCCGCGTTGCAGGCGGCAGGCCGTCAGCCCTACCTGTTCGCCGCCTCCAGCCAGGTGGCCGGTGCGGTGGCGCGCTTGCCCGAGCAGTGGTCGCAACGGGTGTTCCTGGCCTATCCCTATGTGCCGGAAGACTGGACCGAGCAGGGGTTGGCGACCTTGGCCGGCATGCAGCAGCGCCAGGGCCTCGACCCACGGCAGGCATCGTTGCAGGTCAACACCCTGTGTGCGCTACGGTTGCTGAGCGAAGCGCTGAAGCAGATAGGCCGTGACGCCAGCCGCGAGCAGCTGATTGCGGCGCTGGAAGGCCTGCACGATGTGGCCACCGGCCTGACCCCGGCCTTGGGCTTTGGCCCAGGCCGCCGCCAGGGCATGGCGGGCGCCCATGTGGTGGCAGTGGCGCTACCTGGGCCGCGTTTCACCTCGGTTACCCCGTACCGGCCAGTGCCGGATACCCCTTGAGCGGAGGCTGCCATGCGTATCGTGTTGCTGTGCCTGCTGTTGGTGCTGGCCAAGGCGAGCTGGGCCGATGTGCCTGCGGCGCGGGTCAATGGCGTGGAAATCGGCGTGACACGCCTGGAGCGTTATTTCAGCGAATACCTGAGCGCCCAGGGCCGCGCGTTGACCAGCATTCGCAACCCGGGCCTGTACAAGCGCCTGCGCGATCAAGCGCTGGACGAGCTGATCGACAAGGAGCTGCTATGGCAGGAAGCCCGGCGCCAAGGCATCGCCATCAGTGACGCGCAGGTGTCGGCGCATGTGGGCGAGGTCGAAGCGGCGTTCGGCAGCCCGGCAATTTTCGAGCGGCGTCTGGCGGAGGCGGGTTTCGATAGGGCACAGTACACTGAGTACACCCGGCAAGACATGGCAGCCCAGCAGGTGTATGCCCAGCTCAGTGCAGTCGACGCGCCGAGCCAGGCCGAAGTGGAGGCTTTCTATGCTGCCAACCGGGAAACACTGCAAGGAGCGCAGAACCAAAGTGATAACCCTTCGGTCATACGTGAACAGGGCCTGGTCTTGGCCAGGGCGGCGCTTATCGGCAAGCGAGAGGCCGATGCGCGCCGGTCCGTGCGCCAACGTTTGCGCGACGCCGCTAACGTGGAGGTTGCAGACTGAGGCCCCTGATGGCGTTTCCCCCAATGCTGGGGAATTAAGGTTTGGCAATGTGCCATCAGTTTCCCCGCTTGTGGGGAACCGGGCGGGTGCGCCTGCCCGACGCGTTTCGGGTGTTGGCCGGCACCCTTGGCAAATCAGACACTTACAACGGTGCAACATGACTATTCACGCCTGGCACGAAGCCTGCTCAAGCCTGTACAAGGGCGCACTTCGCAGACCGGGTAACCGGGCAGTACTTGGGAGTCGACCTTGGTGAACAGAGTATTGGTAGTCGATGACGAACAGACCCTTGCGCAAAACCTGCAAGCGTACCTGCAGGCGCAAGGCCTGGAAGTTCATGTTGCCCACGACGGTGCCAGTGGTATCGAACAGGCTGCAAGCCTGGCACCGCAAGTGATCGTGCTGGATTACCGCTTGCCCGATATGGAGGGTTTTCAGGTTCTGGAGGCCGTACGCAAGAACAGGCAGTGCCACTTCGTGCTGATCACCGCCCACCCCACTGTCGAAGTGCGTGAGCGGGCCGCCGAACTCGGTGTGAGCCATGTCCTGTTCAAGCCGTTCCCATTGGTGGAACTGGCCCGTGCGATCTTCGACCTGATGGGCATCGAGCGCCGGCGCAGGGCCACGGACAACCCGGCTGAAGGGTTCGTCGAACGACGCCAGAACAGGAACGAATCGTTCCCCCTGCAGTTGTACGATGGAAGCTGGGTGTTGGCCGACCGCCGCCGTAATGGCGCCAAGCCCCCAGGGCCCGACGACGAACAACTGCTCACAGGGGAATAGCGGCGCCCGCACCCTTGGCCGAGCCAGCCTGCGACGCGCCCCTGAGCGGAGTCGCAGGCCATGCCGCAAGCACTTGATGCAACAGTCTCAGCCTACCCCCGCGACCTGCTGGCCCAGGCCCGCCTGCAATCCAGCGACGAGCGCCTGCTCAACTGCCTGGAACGCCTGGCCTGCGACAGCCCGGACACCTTCACCCGCCGCCTCGGCCTGACCCTGCACTACCCGGTGCTGGACAGCCACAGCCTGCTGGCCAGCACCCCCCGCTTCGACAAGGTGGCCCTGGCCCAGTGCCTGAAACGCGAATTCGTGCTGATCGAGCAGGGCGGCCAACTGCTGGGCGTGTTCGCCGACCCCTTCGACCCCGCCCGCCTGGCCTGGATCGACGATGTGCTGCAAGGCGCGCCACTCTACCTGGCCCACGCCGCCGAACTGGCCACCTTCCTGGCCCGCCACGAAGAAAGCTTCCACGCCGTCGATGCCCTCGATCATGACGCCGAGGCCAGCAGCGAAGGTGACCCGCTGCAACGCCTATCGCTGGCCAGTATCAGCGAAGACCAGAGCCGCGTGGTCAAGCTGGTCAACTCCACCCTGTACGACGCCCTGAAGCTGCACGCCAGCGACATCCACCTGGGCATGACCGGCCAGGGCCTGACCATCAAGTACCGCATCGACGGTGTGCTCAACGGCGCTGGCAAGGCCAGTGGCAGCGCGTTTGCCGACCAGGTGATCTCGCGCATCAAGGTCATGGCCGAACTGGACATCGGTGAAAAGCGCGTCCCCCAGGACGGCCGCTTCAAGGTCGCCGTGGGTGACCGGCAAATCGACTTCCGCGTATCGATCATGCCCAGCATCTTTGGCGAAGACGCCGTGCTGCGGGTGCTCGACAAGCAGGACTTGTCCGACCGGGTCAGCGGCGTGCAGTTGCAGGCCCTGGGCTTTGCCGACGAGACCCTGCGCGCCCTGCGTCGGCTGGCCGCCGAACCCTACGGCATGATCCTGGTTACCGGCCCCACCGGCAGCGGCAAGACCACCACCCTGTACGCCATGATCAGCGAGATCAACCACGGCGTGGACAAGATCATCACCATCGAAGACCCGGTCGAGTATCAGCTGCCCGGCGTGCTGCAGATCCCGGTGAACGAGAAGAAGGGCCTGACCTTCGCCCGTGGCCTGCGCTCGATCCTGCGCCACGACCCGGACAAGATCCTGGTGGGTGAAATCCGCGACCCGGACACTGCCCAGATCGCCGTGCAGTCGGCACTCACCGGCCACCTGGTGTTCACCACCATCCACGCCAACAACGTGTTCGACGTGATTGGCCGCTTCAGCCAGATGCAGGTCGACCCCTACAGCTTTGTTTCCGCATTGAACGCCGTGCTGGCCCAGCGCCTGATCCGCCTGGCCTGCCCGCATTGCGCCACGCCCTGCGAACACGATGACGACACGCTGTATGGCTCTGGCCTGACCCGCGAGGGCGTGGCCGGCTGGAAGTTCGTCCGCGTGCAGGGCTGCGGCCATTGCCGTGGCAGTGGCTACCGCGGCCGCAGCGCCATCGCCGAACTGCTGCACCTGGACGACGACCTGCGCCAGATGATCGTCGAGCGCCGCCCCCTGTCGCAAATCAAGACACTCGCCTGCCAGCGCGGCCTGCGCCTGCTGCGCGCTTCGGCCCTGGACCTGGTCCGCGATGGCCGCACCACCCTTGAGGAGATTAACCGTGTCACATTCATCTGATCGTTTCTGCGCCGTACTTGGCGCCGAGGGTGTCGGCTTGGGTTGCTGGCACAAACACCAACACCAGTGGCTGGGCAGCCGCGAGTTCAACTGCGACGCCGCCCAACCGGCCTGGGAAGCTGCCGTCGACGCACTGGCCGCGCTGCTGGCCGAGCATGCTGTACGTGGCGCCCAGTTGCGGGTGCTGCTGTCGGCCCGCTACAGCCGCTTCTGCCTGGTGCCCTGGAGTGATGCCATCGGCCACCCGCGCGAGCTGGACGCCTACGCCCGGGCCTGCTTCGAAAACCTCTACGGGCAGCCGCTGGACGACTGGCGCATCGTGTTGTCGCCCGAGCCTGCCGGTGCCGCCCGTATCGCCACGGCGCTGCCCGAAGCCCTGCTGCAACGCTTGCAGGGGCTGGGCCGGGAAAGCCGCCTGAGCCTGCGCTCGGTGCAGCCGTACCTGATGGCCGCCTACAACCGCTGCTCGCCACAGCTGGCGCAGGGTGACTTCCTGTTCGTGCTGGCCGAGCCGCGCCGTAGCGTGCTGCTGCTGGCTGCGGGTGGCGCCTGGCAGCAAGTGCTGGCGCAAGGTTGCGCTGACAGTGACCAGGCGCTGCAAGCGCTGATCGAGCGCACCTGCGAGCTGTATGGCGAGCACCTGCCCCGGGTGTACCTGCATGCCCCAGGCCGGGGCGACGTGCCGCAACTGGCGGCGGTGCAGCTGTGCCAGCCGGCCAGCGAAGCCGACCCGTTGTGCGCCATGTGGCGGGCGGTGGCCTGACATGCGCCGCCTCGAACTGGAATTCCAACCCCGGCGCAGCGGCCCGTTGGCCTGGTCGCTGCTGGCCTTGGGCAGTGCCGTGGTCGCAGGCCTGGTATTGCTTCAGTACACCTTGCAGAACGAGCAGGTCGAGCTGGAAGACAGCGTGCACAGCCTGGAGCTGCAACTGGGACGCCGCCCGGCCACTGCCGCCCCGCAAAGCACGGCTGCCAGCCGCGAGCAGGCCGAGCGCCTGGCGCAGATGCGCAGTGTGTCGCAGCAATTGCAACGCCCGTGGCAGCAGTTGTTCGCCATGCTCGAAGCCATGCCGCAGGACGATGTCGCACTGCTGGGCCTGACCCCGGACGCGCGCAAGGGCCAGGTACGCATCGCCGCCGAAGCACGCAACCTGGAAGCGATGCTGCAGTACCACCAGCGCCTGGAAGCCAGCGACGAGCTCAGCGATGTGTCGCTGCTCAACCACGAGGTGTTGGCCGCGCAGCCTGAGCACCCGGTGCGCTTCACCCTCACCGCCACCTGGGAGACCGGCCATGCGCGCCCTTGAGCTGAACAGCCTGATCCTCCAGGAGCGCCTGCGTCGCGTTGGCCCGGTCGGCTTGGCGGCGGTGGCGGTAGGCCTGCTGGCCGTGGGCGTGGTGTGCGCCGGGGTGCTGCCGCAGTGGCAGAACGTGCGCGAGCTGCGTGCAACCGAGGCGGATGCCAGCGTACAGGTGGAGCGGGTCAAGCGTGGCGAGCTGAAAATCGCCGTCAAGCCCGAGCAGCAGGCGCTCGACAGCCTGCGCCAGCAGCTGCCGGGCCAGCCCCAGGCCAGCGAACTGATCGAGCGCCTTTACCACCTGGCCAGTGCCGAGCACATCAGCCTGGCCCGTGGCGAGTATGCCTTGGGCATCGACCCCAAGACCCAGCTGGCGCGCTACCAGATTGTGCTGCCGGTACGTGGTAGCTACCCGCAGATTCGTGGCTTCCTCAAGGGCCTGCTCAAGCAACTGCCGACCCTGGTGCTGGAAGACCTGGAGCTGCAACGCAAACGCATCGGCGATAGCGAGCTGAATGCCCGCCTGCGCATGACCCTTTACCTGTCGAGGTCGTGATGAACACACAACGTGCAGTCATCTGGGCCGGCTTCCTCGGGGTGAGCGCGGCGTTGGCCTGGGCGCCGGGGCACTGGTTTGGCCAGGACGACGGCGTCGCGGCCTTCGCGGGTAAACCCGCTCCCACAGGGACTGTGGGCGCCGCCGAACCTGTGGGAGCGGGTTTACCCGCGAAAGGGCCGGAACAGGCCTCCAGAGATCTGTTCCCCACCCAGCAATGGACCAAACCCCAGGCCCTGGCCACCGTCACCGAACAGCCCATCGTCGCCGCGCCAGTCGTAGCCGCTGCGCCGACCGCCCCGGCGCTGCCGTTCCAGTTCATCGGCCGCATGGGTACCAACGACGACCAGCAAATCTTTTTGCAGAGCGGCGAAAAACTCTACGTCGTGCGCCAGGGCGACGTGATCGAAGACACCTACCGCCTCGATCGGGTATCGGCCGAAGAGCTGAGCCTGGTCTACCTGCCTTTGCATCAGTCGCAGACTTTGTCTGTAGGGAGCGCACCATGAAGTCGTCAAAGCTGTGCAAACCTGCCCCGTTCCTGCTGATGGCGCTGTGCGTGGCCATTGCCGGCTGCGGCTCCAGTGCGGTTCGCAAGGACAGTGACCAGCTGATGAAAGAGGGCCAGTACGAAGCCGGGATCGCCCGGCTGGAAGAGGCCCTGCGCGACGACCCGCGCGATACCGAGCTGAACATCGCCCTGGCCCATAGCCGTCAGGCCGCTGTCGAGGCGCTGATCACCCAGGCCGATGCCGACCGTATCCGCCATGACTTCGCCAATGCCCGTATGGGCTACGGTCGGGTGCTGACCCTGGAACCGAACAACCGCCGCGCCCAGGAAGGCATCCGCCAGCTGGAGCTGATTCGCACCCTCGACGAGCGTGTAGCGCTGGGCCAGGCCGCACTGCGCCAGGGCGACCTGTTCGGCGCCGAACGCTACATGCGCGAAGTGCTGCGCCTGGACCCGCAAAACCAGAAAGGCATGGCGCTGCGCAGCGACATCGAAAACGTCCAGGCGCGCACCGCACAGCCCTACCCACAGCTGCGTAGCAAGCTGGAGCGGCCGGTCACCCTGGAGTTTCGCGATGCCAACCTGAAGACCATTTTCGAGGTGCTGTCCCAGGTCGCCGGCATCAACTTCATCTTCGACAAGGACATGCGCCCGGACATGAAGGCCACCATCTTCGTGCGTGAGGTGCGCATCGAGGACGCCGTGGCGCTGCTGCTGGAGCAGAACCAGCTGCGCCAGAAAATCGTCAACGACAACACCGTGATGGTTTACCCCGACTCGCCGCAGAAGACCAAGGACTACCAGGAACTGGTCATGCGCACCTTCTACCTGACCAGTATCGATGCCAACACCGCGCTGAACATGGTCAAGACCATGCTCAAGACCCGCGACGTGTTCGTTGACGAGCGCCTCAACACCCTGACCATGCGCGACACCCCGGACGCCGTACGCATGGCCGAGAAGCTGCTGCAGTCGCAGGACCAGTCCAACCCCGAGGTGGTGCTGGAAGTGGAGGTGATGGAAGTGGCCACCTCGCGCATCCTCGACCTCGGCCTGCAATGGCCCAACACCTTCGGCGTGTTGAGCAACGATGGCAAGCCGGTGAGCGTGCTCGACCAGTTGCGCGGCATCGATTCCAGCCGCATCAGCATTGCGCCAGCACCACAGGCCAAGATCAACGCCCAGGACAAGGACATCAACACCCTGGCCAGCCCGGTGATCCGCGTCAGCAACCGTGAGCAGGCACGTATTCACATCGGCCAGCGGGTACCGATCATCAGCGCCACCTCGGTGCCGTCCACCCAAGGCCCGGTGATTACCGAAAGCGTCACCTACCTGGACGTCGGTTTGAAGCTTGAAGTGCAGCCCACCGTGCACCTGAACAACGAGGTGGCGATCAAGGTGGCGCTGGAAGTGAGTAACGCCACACCGCTGGAGGCCACCCGCCAAGGCACCATCCCGGTCCAGGTCGACACCCGCAACGCCCAGACCAGCCTGCGCCTGCACGATGGCGAGACCCAGGTGCTGGCCGGCCTGGTGCGCAACGACCACAACGCCAGCGGCAACAAGATCCCGGGGCTCGGCGATATCCCGGGCCTGGGCCGGCTGTTCGGCAGCAACAAGGACGACATGAGCAAAAGCGAGCTGGTGCTGGCGATTACCCCGCGCATCGTGCGCAACCTGCCGTACCAGAGCCCGTCGGACATGGAGTTTTCCACCGGTACCGAGTCGGCCATGCAGGTACGCCAGATGGCACCGCTGCCACCCATGGACGTACCCGGCAATGCGCCGACCACCGACGCGCCGGTGGTGGACAGCCAGATGGCGGTCGCCCCGGCCAACGGGAGCCCACGCCCATGAAAGCGCAGCGCCGCATGCAGGGTTTCAGCCTGATCGAGGTGGTGCTGACCCTGGCACTGCTCGGGCTGCTGGCCAGCATGGCTGCGCCGCTGACCGAAACCGTGGTGCGCCGCGGCAAGGAGCAGCAACTGCGTGAGGCGCTGTACCAGATTCGCGATGCCATCGACGCCTATAAGCGGGCTTTCGATGCCGGCTACATCGAGAAGCGCCTGGACGCCAGCGGTTACCCGCCAAACCTGCAGGTGCTGGTGGAGGGCGTACGCGACGTGCGCAGTGCCAAGGGCGCGAAGTTCTACTTCCTGCGGCGCATCCCGCACGACCCGCTGGTGGCGGCCAAGGACAGGGACGAAGGCGGTTGGGGCCTGCGAGCTTACGACAGCAGCCCCGACAACCCGCGCGAAGGCGAAGACGTGTTCGACGTGTATTCCAAGGCCCGCGGCAAAGGCCTCAACAACATCCCTTACGGGCAATGGTGACAGCCATGAAACGCAGCAAAGGCTTCACCCTGATCGAGCTGCTGGTGGTGATGGCGATCATCGCCACGCTGTTGACCATCGCCATGCCGCGCTACTTCAACAGCCTGGAAAGCTCCCGCGAGGCCACCCTGCGCCAGAGCCTGGCGGTGCTGCGCGAGGCGCTGGACCACTACTACGGCGACACCGGCCATTACCCGGATTCGCTGGAGCAGTTGGTAGAACAGCGCTACCTGCGCAACACCCCGGTCGACCCGATCACCGAGCGCAGCGACGCCTGGCAGCTGGTGCCACCGCCTGAAGGCGTGGCTGGCGGCGTGGCCGATATCAAGAGCGGTGCCACAGGGAGGGCGCGTGATGGCAGCCTCTTCGCTGAATGGTAAGGCCAACGGCGGCTTCACCTACCTGGGCGTGCTCTTGCTGATTGCTGTCAGCAGCGTGGCCTTGGCCGCCACCGGTACGATCTGGGCCAGCGCCGCCCAGCGCGACCGCGAACGCCAACTGCTGTGGGTGGGCAGCCAGTACGCCCAGGCCCTGCGCAGCTACTACCGCGCCTCGCCGGGCCTGGCCCAGTACCCGCAAGACCTGGCCGACTTGCTGCAGGACAACCGCTTTCCGCAGGCCAAGCGGCACATTCGCAGGCTCTACCCCGACCCCATTACCAACAGCGACGAGTGGGGCCTGCTGCGCTCGATCGACGGCCGCATCACGGGCGTGCACAGCCGCTCGGACGCCACCCCGTTCAAGCGCAGTGGCTTCAGCGCCGAGTGGACCGGTTTCGAAGGGCTGGAACACTACAGCGACTGGCAGTTCGTCGCCGAGCAGGCCTTCAGCGAAGGCGCCGACGGTGTGCAAACCCACAGCGGCCCGGGAGACACGCCATGAATACCCTGGCCGCACTCTGCCTGAGCATGCTGCTGGTGTTGGCCACTTCGGCCAAGGCCTCGAGCGAGGACGAGATGCAGGGCTTCATCGTCGATAACACCATCTCGCACATCGGCCACGACTTTTACTACTACTTCGCCGACCGCCTGCGGGCCACCAGCCGCCTGGACTTCAACCTGGTGGTACGCGAACGCCCGGATGCCCGCTGGGGCAGCCTGGTCACCGTGGAGTTCGAACGTGAGGTCATGTACCGCCGCTTCCTGCCCCCGAACACCACCGAGCTCAAAGACGAGGCCGTTGCAGCCGCCGACCTGGTCAAGCAGCAGATCATTCAACGCAAGCTGCAACGCCTGCTACAGGACACCACCGACTTGGAGAGGGACGAGCTATGAACCACCGCATACCCCGTTGCATCGCCGCCTGCCTGCTGGCCAGCGCCTGTGCTGCCCAGGCCACCGAGCTGGTGTACACCCCGGTCAACCCGGCCTTTGGCGGCAACCCGCTCAACGGCACCTGGCTGCTGAACAACGCCCAGGCGCAGAACGACTACGACGACCCCGACCTCAAGGACCGTGCCTCGGCCTTTACCGGCACCACGGCCCTGGAGCGCTTCAGCAACCAGCTGGAGTCGCGGATGTTGTCGCAGTTGCTGGACAACATCAGCAATGGCAGTACCGGCAGCATGGCGACCGATGCGTTTCTCATCGACGTCATCGACGATTCCGGGGCCTTGAGCATCAAGGTCACCGATCGCGCCACAGGAGAAATTTCGATCATTGAGGTCAGCGGCCTGAACCCCTGAGAGGGAAGGGCTTTTCTGTTGGGGAGAGAACACCATGAAACGTCTGCTGAGCACGCTGCTGATCCTCACCGCCCTGGGCCTGCAAAGTGGTTGCAGCCTGCGCGAACCCATGTCGGCCGAACAGGACTCGGAAACTCCGACCCTGACTCCGCGCGCCTCGACCTACTACGACCTGATCAACATGCCACGGCCCAAAGGCCGGCTGATGGCGGTGGTGTACGGCTTCCGCGACCAGACCGGGCAGTACAAGCCCACCCCGGCCAGCTCGTTCTCCACCAGTGTCACCCAGGGTGCAGCCAGCATGCTGATGGACGCCCTGAGCGCCAGCGGCTGGTTCGTGGTGCTGGAGCGTGAAGGCCTGCAGAACCTGCTGACCGAGCGCAAGATCATCCGTGCTTCGCAGAAAAAACCGGATGTACCGGAAAACATCATGGGCGAGCTGCCACCGCTGCAGGCCGCCAACCTGATGCTGGAGGGCGGAATCATCGCCTACGACACCAACGTGCGCAGCGGCGGGGAGGGCGCCCGCTACCTGGGGATAGACATCTCACGCGAGTACCGGGTGGACCAGGTGACCGTGAACCTGCGCGCGGTGGACGTACGTACCGGGCAGGTGCTGGCCAACGTGATGACCAGCAAGACCATCTACTCGGTCGGGCGCAGTGCCGGGGTGTTCAAGTTCATCGAGTTCAAGAAACTGCTGGAGGCCGAGGTGGGGTACACCACCAACGAACCTGCGCAACTGTGCGTGCTGTCGGCGATCGAGGCGGCGGTGGGGCATTTGCTGGCGCAGGGGATCGAGCGGCGGTTGTGGCAGGTGGCGGGGGATGTGGGGGATGGCAAGGCGACGGTGGACAAGTACCTGAGTCAAAACCAGCAGCCGTGATTGGTTTGGAGGGCCTCTTCGCGGGCTTGCCCGTGAAGAGGCCGGTACAGGCGACATGTTATTTTCATCACTGCGTTACGTCAGCCAAGGAATACATTCGGGTTCACACCGAAGCGGTCGGCCAGCGCCCGGATCTGGCGAACGTTGAGTTTGCGCTTGCCCGACAACAGCTGGGAGACGGTCGACTGGCTGCCGATCTCGGGAAGGTCGCGCTGGCTGACCCCGTGCTCTTCCATCATGGAACGCAGCACTTCGATGCCGGTGGCTTCGGGGATGGGAAAGTGCTTTTTATCGAAGTCGCTGATCAGGTTGGCCATGCACTGCACCAAGCCATCCAGCGGGTGCCCTTCGTCATAGCCGGTGATCTCTTGCAGCTCGTCAAGCGCAGCCACCAGCGTGTTGTAAGCAGCCTCGTCTTTCGGTGTACTGAGCAGAGGCGCCACGAAGGCCCAGTGGTCGACGGCAGTTTTTACCAGAGCATTCATATTCAATCCTTCCACTTGTCTTTGTCGTATTCGGCGTGGCTGAGTACGTACTTTATGTAGACCTGCTGCGTGCTGTAAGACACCCCGGCTATCAGCCTGATCTTGTTGCCGCCGATGTCGAACACATGGAATCGTCCGACCAGGTCCACTGCAGGAAACAAGGCTTTCATTTGCGAGAAATTGCCAGGGGCTTCCTGGCTTATTCGCTTGTACCAGCTCTCCAGCGCCGTAGCAGACTGGGGCCATTTGGCCACCGCCTCAACGATGCGCTTGTGTGTCACCACACGCATGCAAACCCCTTGATTCGCTTTTGCAATATAGCAAAGGCTACCGTCGATTTTTGGCGATTGCAAATCCGAATACAAGAGGGCGGGTGTCGCCCGGTGACGGCCGGTTGTTCCAGTAGCCGACGGCAGTTGTGATTCGCCTTGAGGGCCTCTACAGGTACTGCGTAGCCTTTGAGATCACGCTATCCCTGTAGGAGCGGGTTTACCCGCGAAGAGGCCGGTACAGGCAACGCAATAGCCCAGCACTGCGCCATCCCTTTACGTTAACGTCACCATATGCCACCTTCTACCCCAGCCTGATGACGGCCAGGGATTTCTCCCGCACACTGCGGAAAATTCCCAAGCCCGTTCCCCGCCAATTTCGCGGGGTACAGCCGGAGTAGAAAATGGCGCGACAACTCATAACAAACGCCCAAGACCCGCTGCACGAATCCCGACAGGCCCGCCTGAAGCTGGCCAGCGAAGGCGAGCTGCCGTTGGGCATGCTGCGCGACGAAATCGACGCCTCCTGGCGGCGCAGCCTGGGCCATGGCCTGGATTGCCTGCAAGGCGAGCAGGTTGGCCTGGGCCTGGAGCAGGGCCATGACCTGCGCATGCTGCTGGAGCGCAACCGGCTGCTGGTCGACGCCGTTACCCCCGAACTGGACTACCTGGTCGCTCGTCAGGGCAAGTCGGGCATCGTCATCCTTGGCGACGCCAAGGCCAATGTGCTGGCCATCGAAGGCCAGACCCACGTGCTCGGCCGCGAGGGCCTGCGCGACCTGCACCCGGGCAGTTGCTGGAGCGAGTCGCTGCGCGGCACCAATGCCATCGGCACGGCCGTGGTTGAAGGCCGGCCCACGCTGATCAACTGTGGCGAACACTACCTCGACCGCCTCAGCCCGTTCTCCTGCACGTCCGTGCCCCTGCGTGACCCGCGTGGCGAAGTGATCGGTGTGCTCGATATCACCCGCGAAGGGGTAATGGCGCAACCGCAGGACAGCCTGACCACGCTGATGCTGGCCGCCGGCAACATCGAAAGCCGCATGTTCGGCCTGTGCCACCCCGAGCAACTGGTACTGGCCTTCCACAGCCGACCGCAATACCTCAATAGCGCTTGGCACGGCCTGCTGGCGCTGAGCCTGGACGGTGAAGTGCTGGCGGCCAACGACAGTGCCTGCCAGTTGTTGCAGGTGCCGCGCCATGAGCTGATTGGCCGGCGCAGCACTGAATTGCTCGGCGAGCGTTCACCTGCATTTATTGCGCGCCTGTGGCAGGGTGGCGTGAGCAGTGTGCAGACGGCCAAGGGCGAGTTCTACTTCCGTGCCCTGCAGCTGCCGCGCCATGGTCGGGTCAATGGCAGCGCGCCGGCCAGCAAGCCGACGCTGAGCAAGCAGTCGCCGGCGCTCGACGCCCTGGCCGGTGGCGACCCACGGCTGGCGCGCAATCTGCGCATGGCCCGGCAGGGGCTGGGCAATGGCCTGCCGGTATTGCTGCTGGGCGAGACCGGTACCGGCAAGGAAGTGGTCGCCCGGGCTCTGCACCAAGCCAGCCCGCGGGCCGACAAACCGTTTGTGGCCGTCAACTGCGCAGCCATCCCCGAAGGCTTGATCGAGTCCGAGCTGTTCGGCTATCGCGAGGGCGCGTTCACGGGATCGCGCCGAGGCGGCATGGTCGGGCGGCTGATGCAGGCCCATGGTGGCACGCTGTTCCTTGACGAAATCGGCGACATGCCGCTGGCCTTGCAAGCACGCCTGCTGCGGGTATTGCAGGAGCGGCGGGTGGCGCCGTTGGGGGCGGGCGACGAACAGGACATCGATGTGGCGCTGATTTGCGCGACCCACCGCGACCTCAAACGCCTTGTGCAAGAGCAGCACTTTCGCGAAGACCTGTACTACCGGGTCAACGGTGTGTCGCTGCGCTTGCCGGCGCTGCGCGAGCGTGATGATCTGGCCGCGATCATCCAGGGCCTGCTGGACAAGGCCGATGTTCGTGGCGTGACCCTCGACCCGGCGTTGACTACATTGCTTGAAGGCTTCGACTGGCCGGGCAACATCCGCCAACTGGAAATGGTAATACGCACGGCGCTGGCCATGCGCGAGGACGGCGAGCAGGTGTTGACTCTGGACCACCTCACTGACTGCCTGCTGGACGAACTGGCCAGCGGTACGGCGCCCTCTGGCAGCCTCAAGGACAACGAACTGGAATTGATTCGCGGTGCGCTGGCGCGCCATCAGGGTAACGTGTCGGCCGCCGCCGAGGCCCTGGGCATCAGCCGGGCAACGTTGTACCGCAAGCTCAAACAGTTGCGCGGCTGACGTAGGGGAGCTGTTTTATAGGCTCAAAACTATCATTTTTATCAGTGTCGGGCTCTTAATTGAACGTGGATAATCCAGAACTAAAGCTGTTAATTTGAAAGTGCTCCCTCCCTGATTCTGGAGCTCACGCTACGATAGAGGACGTGCTGATGTTAGAAGTCACGAACAATGGTTGTTATTCGCAGAAGAATTTATCCCGTGGGCCTGGTGTGAGCATGCACGTACTGCCTCAGGCGTATGGCCCGTATGGCTATAGTTTTGTTGGGTCCAGTTTGATGAGCTCGCTTGGTTTTAATGGTCAGTACTTGAGTCATGTGGCGGGGTTGTATTTGTTGGGGAATGGGTATCGAGGGTACTCTTCAAAATTAATGCGCTTCAGTGGTCCGGACTCAATGTCTCCTTTTCAGCGTGGTGGTATTAATTCGTACGCGTATTGTCAGGGTGATCCAATTAACTTGCAGGATCCGAGTGGGCGTTATCCAACGGCGGTAGCACCTCCGCCACGAGGCTCGAATTATGTATTGAATTCAGGGTTGTCCAAGCGCAGATTGCTTGGACGGCAAAGATCTGGATCTATGGAGTCACTGATAAGTAGGCCTATGAGTGGAGAGGTGCCTGAGGGGTGGGATTTAATAGGCTACCATGGAAGCTCACGCGCGAACGCGCCTAGTTTGGAAGGAGTATTGAAACCCAAGCATTCTGGTACTTTTGCAGGTCAAAAGCTCGGCAAGGGTTTTTATCTTGCTCCGAGTGCTAATAACGCCGCTTCATATGCTTGGCAGCATGAGAAAATTGGTCAGCAGCCGCAGTTGTATGAAGTATATGTTGAGAATGCTAATCGATTGAGGTCAGGGAGAGATTATTCGATGAATTCGCGAGGGATGGAGCATAAGGACTTTTTCAGATTTGCAAGGCACTTTGGTGTTATGGATACACTTTTCCCCGATTCATTGGAAGTGGTAATTAGGCCTCGGGTGTACTTTCAAGTTGAAGTGCGTATGGCTCAGTTGCGGGATAAGGTTGTGTATCCAAGGTCACATGAGGCTCCATTCTGAATCTTAGAGAAAAACCACATTGTAAAGGTTTCGGAGTGAGGCGGTTTCTATGGCTTGCCGTACGTGATGGTGCATTAGTTTTTGGAGTGATCTCTTGCATTGTACTCTGAAGCTAAGTGTTGGTTGTCTTGTTCTCTGCGCTCAGTACACAAAGAGGTTCGCACTTGATGGGCCCATTGTTCGCAAAGCTGGTGGACTCCAGCGACCCTGTACTCATGCGCCAGGCATTGGCCTGGCTGTATGGTTTCGTGCGCCCGCACCGGCGCGCCATCGGCCTGCTGCTGGGCCTGTCGCTGGGCGCCTCGCTGCTGGCGCTGGCGCAGCCCTGGCTGGTCAAGACGCTGATCGACGAGGGGCTGCTGGCCAAGGACTACCAGACCCTCTGGCACATGGCGGCGATCATGATCGCTGCCGGCCTGCTGGGCACTGTGCTGGCCGGGGTGAACCGTTACCTGCATACGCGTTTGTCGGGGCGCATCCTGTTCGCCCTGCGCGATGACCTTTACCGCCACCTGCAGCAGTTGTCGCCAACGTTCTACGGGCGACGGCGAATGGGCGACATCCTTTCGCGGCTGGACGGCGATGTGGCAGAGATCCAGCGCTTTGCCGTGGATTCGCTGTTCTCGGCGGTGTCGGCGGTGATTGGTCTGGTCGGTGCGGTGGTGCTGATGTTGATGCTGTCGTGGCAACTGTCGCTGCTGCTGGCCTTGCTGGTGCCGATCGAAGTGCTGTGGCTGCGCTGGATGCGGCGCAAGGTGGAGCGCGAAGTGCGCAGTCTGCGCGAGCGCTCGGCGGATGTGTCGTCGTTCCTGGTCGAGACTTTGCCGGCGATGAAGTTCATTCAGGCGTCCGGGCAGCAAGGCCGCGAGGCAGGGCGGCTGGACCAGCTTGGGCAAGGCTACATGCGCCAGTTGCTGAAAGTGCAGGTGACCGAGTTCTTCACCCAGGCCATCCCCGGCACGCTCACCTCCTGGTGCCGCGCTTGTGCGTTTCTGGTCGGCGGCTGGTGGGTGATCCAGGGCACTTGGCAGTTGGGCGCGCTGATCGCTTTTTCCACCTACATGGGCATGGCAGTAGGCCCGGTGCAGAGCCTGCTGGGCCTGTATGTCGCGGTACAGCGCATGGCCGTGAGCCTGGGGCGGGTGATGGAGCTGAAGCAGGAACCTGTGGCCGTGCGCCCGGCGAACAACCCGAAGCCGATGCCCGATGGCCCCGGTGAGCTGCGCCTTGAAGGCCTGAGTTTTGCCCATGAAGGGCGCCAAGGTGCCGTACTGAACAACGTGCAGGTGTGTGTGCCGGGTGGCCTGAAGGTGGCCATCAGCGGTGCCTCAGGGGTGGGCAAGTCGACCCTGATCGACCTGTTGCAGCGCTTCTACGACCCGGACGCCGGGCGCATCCTGCTGGATGGCACCGACCTGCGCGACCTGGACCTGGCCGCGTTGCGCCGGCGCATTGCGGTGGTCAGCCAGGACATCGTGCTGTTCCGTGGCACCCTGGCGCAGAACCTGGCCTACGGCGTGCCTGAGGCCAGCCGTGCGGAGCTGGAACGGGTAGTGCGCCTGGCGCGGCTGGACAGCCTGGTCGAAAGCCTGCCACTGGGCCTGGACGGCCTGCTGGGCGAACGTGGCCAGCAGTTGTCCGGCGGGCAGAAACAACGCATCGCCATCGCCCGGGCAGTGTTGCAGGCCCCGGCGATATTGGTACTGGATGAAGCAACGTCCGCAGTGGACGAAGCCACCGAGCGCGAAGTGATCGCGGCCATCGACCAGCTTTTCGCTGGCCGCACGCGCATCCTGATCAGCCACCGCGCTTCGACACTGGCCGATGCCGACCTGCACTTGCAACTGCATGATGCCCAGTTGCAGGTGCTGCCGCAGGAGGCAATCAAACATGGGCACTGACGTGCGTGTTGGCATCATCGACAGCGGCTGCTCGCCGGAGCAGGCCAATGGTTTGCTGGCTGCCCGCCGTTTCTGGCTGGAAGACGGCCAGTTGCGTGAAGGAGAGCAGCTTCCCGACCAGTTGGGGCATGGCAGCGCGGTGCTTGCCGGCGTGCAGCGTGAGGCTGGGCCGGTGCCGCTGTTGGTGGCCCAGGTGTTCAGTGCCCAGGCCAGTACCAGCGCCTTGCAGGTGGCTGCCGCGCTGCTTTGGCTGGTGGAGGCGGGGGCTACCTTGGTCAACCTTAGCCTTGGCTTGCAGCAGGACCGCCCTGTGCTGCACCAGGCTTGCGCCGAAGCGTTGGCAGCGGGTGTGCTGTTGTGCGCATCCAGCCCGGCGCAAGGCGGGGCGGTGTACCCGGCCAGCTACAGCGGGGTGATCCGGGTGACCGGCGACGCCCGCTGCGCGCCGGGCGAGTGGTCGTGGCTGGGTACGCGGCAGGCGGACTTTGGCGGTTACGTGGGCACGGGCGACAGGGCGGGCGCGAGCCTGGGCTGCGCGGCCTTGAGCGGGAGGATTGCAGCGTTGTTGCGCGACGAACCGGGCATGGATCGCCAGCAGGTTTATGACTGGCTGCGCAGCAATGCGGCGTATACCGGCCCCGAGCGACGAGGTGTTGGCCATGCCTGAACCGCGCATTGTGGTGCTGGGTGCTGGCCCTGCAGGTGCTGCCACGGCCATCGGCCTGCGCCGGCTGGGCTACTCAGTGACGGTGGTGTCGGAGTGGCGCCGTTTCGCGGCAGTCGAAGGGGTTTCGCAGCGGGTGCTGGAGGGCTTGCGACATGCAGGCCTTGGCGGGGCTTTGAGCCAGGCGGCCATGCCGGCTACCCGGCAGGTGCACTGGAACGGCCAGCACCTGCAAATGAACCAGGAGTTCTTGCTGGATCGACAGCGTTTTGACCGGGCGCTGCGCGACGACCTTCAGCGTGCCGGCGTGAGTGTGGCCGAGGGGCGGGTGCGCGAGGTTATGCACGAGGGCGGTCATCATGTGCGCCTGGACGATGGGCAGGTGCTGATCGCTGATTTCCTCGTCGAGGCCAGAGGCCGTCAGGCACCGCTGGCCCCGGATCGCCTGCGTGGGCCGGAAACGGTTAGCCTGCTTAACGTGTGGCAGGGTAGCCCGGGGGCGCCTGCGTCGGCGGTGGAAAGCCTGGAGGATGGCTGGGCGTGGATGGCGCGGTTGGAGGATGGCCGCTGTTACTGGCAAGTCACCCTTGACGCGGCCGGGCTGCCGGGCAAGGCCGGGTTGGCGGATTACTGCGTGGCGCGGCGAGCCTGCAGCGCGCTGGTTGCCGAGTTGTTCGATGCCCAGGCGCTGGTTCCGGCACAGGTGCATGCACGCAGCAGCACTGCAATTCTGGCCGGCGAATGTGTCGGGCAGGACTGGATACGGGTCGGCGATGCAGCGATGGCCGTTGACCCGCTGTCGGGTAACGGGATTTTCCAGTCACTGTCTTCGGCGTTGCAGGCGCCGGTGGTGATCAATACGTTGTTGCGCCAGCCCGAGCGCGCAGGGCTGGCGCGGCAGTTTCACCAGCAGCGGGTCGAGCAGCTGTTCTTGCGCTTTGCCCGGATCGGGCGGGATTTCTATGGGCAGGAGCAGGGGCGCGCAGGGCAGCCGTTCTGGGCTCGGCGGCAAGGTTGGCCGGATGCGCAGCCGTTGCATATGCCTGCGGATTGGAGCGCAGTGCGGGTCGAGCGGCGGGCTGTACTGCGTGACGGGTGGGTGGATGAGGCTGAGGTGGTGGTGACGGCGGATCAGCCGTTGGGGGTTTGGCATTTGCAGGGGGTGGAGTTGGCGCCTGTGGTGCAGAGGCTACAGGGCGGGCAAGCACTTGAGGCAGTGTTGCCAGGCCTTGCGGATGAACAGCAAATGATGGTGCGGCGCTGGCTGCTGGAGCAAGGTTTTGCTTGAGATCGCTGGGGCTGCGCAGCAGCCCCAGGATCTTGGGTCAGAAGAAGGTCCCGACAATCAACTGCATGTAGGCCCCGGTATCCCGCCCGCCCAGCTGCGTTCCGCCATTGTCAGCACTGCGCTCCGGCTTGTAGAACCCCACCAGTGGGCTGATCAGCAGGTGGTCGTTGACCATCCATTCCACATACAGGTCCAGCTCCCGTCCGCCGAGGTTGCCCTGGTCCGTATCCAGCGTGTCGAAGTCGAAGTACAGTGCGCCCACAGTCAGGTTGTCCCGAGGCTTGCCCTTCAGTGCCACGTGGTGCACCTGGCTGTTCTTGTTGAACGGCCCTGCATAGTTGGCCGCCACTTCACCCTGGAACCAGGTGCCGTAACCCCGGCTCAGGCCATAGAACAGGGGGTCGAAGCCTTCGGAAAAGCGGCTGTAGCGGTAGGTGGCGGTGGGCGACCAGGGGAGCTCGGAGAACGTCCAGTTGCTCTCCAGGTACCAGGCATTCTCGCGTCCACCGGTCTTGTCCTGGGTCACGTATTCGGCGGCCAGCTCCAGGTCTTTCACGCCCAGGTTACCGCGCCCGCGCAGGCTGGCGGTGTCCATGCCGTCGCGGTGCTCCAGGCCCATGATCTGCGCGTAGCGCTGGTCAACGTCCAGCCCGCGTATCCAGCTGACGCCCACGGTGCCGGCGTCGGCGACGTGTTCCAGGTTGGCTACTGCCAGCGACGTGTCGGCCTGGTAGTGGTTGTCGGACTTCAGCCACATCAGGTCGCCGCGCCAGCCTTGTTTGCCGCCCAGGCGCAGGACTGCGGTGCGGTCGAAGGCTTTACGGGCGGCCAGGTAGTAGGCGCCGCCACGGTCGAAGTTGGCGCCCAGGTCGACCTTGCCCAGGTTCACCGGGTCGCCCTGAATGAGGAAGCCATCACCCAGTGTCACTACCTGGCGGCCGCCAGAAATGTCTACGCCATCTTCGCCCAAAGCCGGGAACAGGTTGGCCGAGCGCCAGCCCAGGTAGAGGTCTTCGATGGCGGTGCGGCGTTCGTCGCCCAGCGTCAGGCCGGCGGCGTCGCCGTCGCCCCAGGTGGCGGAGCTGAGCAGGTTGAACGCGCCGTAGAGTGCGCCGGCATCGGGCAGGGCCTGGCTGCCGCTGAGGCCGTATTTGACGTAGCCCTCCTGCCAGGCGGTGCTACCGGGCTGGCGGTTGCCGGCCTGGTTGAAGCTTTCGTCGCTGTGGAAGACGCCGAACAGGGCTTCGAGGTCGGCGTTCAGGGTGGTGCCGTTGTGGTTGTACAGCTCGTAGGCTTGGCTGGCGGGTGCGGTTAACAGCAGGGCCAATGTGCAGGCGAGTGTGTGCCTCATGGTTTTGCTCCATGGTTTTTTATTGTTGTATTTGTATTGCCTGTCCCGGCCCTATCGCCGGCAAGCCAGCTCCCAAAAGTACGGCACAGGGCCTGAGGGCGGTGGATACCTGTGGGAGCTGGCTTGCCGGCGATAGGGCCGGTACAGGAAAAAGATCAGAGCTTGATCAACACCGACTTGAGCTCGGTGTAATGCTCGATGGCAGCGGCCCCCATCTCACGGCCAACGCCGGACATTTTGTAACCACCAAACGGCAATGCCGGGTCCAGCGCGCTGTGGCAGTTGACCCAGACCGACCCCGACTTGATACGCGGGATCATCCGGTGCACCGCTGCCAGGTCGTTGGACCAGATGCTCGCGCCCAGGCCATAGGGGTTGTCGTTGGCCATGCCGATCACTTCGTCGATGTCATCGAACGGCATCGCCACCAGCACCGGCCCGAAGATTTCTTCCTGCACCAGGCGATGGCGCTGGTCGACATCGACAATCACCGTCGGCTTGACGAAGTAGCCTGGGCCAAAGCTTTCGCCACCGCAGGCGATGGTCGCGCCCAGCTCGCGACCCAGCTCGATGTAGCCGGTGACGCGGTCCTGCTGTTTGGCCGAAATCAGCGGCCCCATTTGCACGGCCGGATCCAGGCCGCTACCCAGTTTCATGCCATTGGCGATGCCGGCGATGTCGGCCACCACGTTGTCGAAGTGCTTGCGGTGTACATACAGGCGCGAGCCTGCGCAGCACACCTGGCCCTGGTTGAAGAAGATCGCCGTGGCCGCGCCGGCAGCCGCTTCCTGCAGGTTGGCGTCGGGCATGACGATGGTTGGCGACTTGCCGCCCAGCTCCAGGGTAACGCGGGTCATGTTGTCCATGGCCGCCTTGCCGATCAGCTTGCCGACTTCGGTAGAGCCGGTGAAGGTCAGCTTGTCCACGCCGGGGTGGCGGCTGAGCGCAGCGCCGGCATTTAGGCCGGTACCGGTGATCACGTTGAACACGCCCGCCGGGTAACCGGCTTCGTCGACCAGTTCGGCCAGCTTGAGCACGCTCAGTGGGGTTTCATCTGCAGGCTTGAGCACCACGGTGCAGCCGGTGGCCAGGGCCGGGCCGAGCTTCCAGCAGGCCAGCAGCAGCGGGAAGTTCCAGGCGACGATGGCGCCAACCACGCCGACGGCCTCACGGCGCACGAAGCCGTGGAACTGGTCGTTAGGCATCAACGGCATGGAGGCTTCGACGGTGCTACCCTCGATCTTGGTGGCCCAGCCGGCCATGTAACGCAGGAAATCGATGGCCAACTGCACGTCCATCACCTGAGCCACGGCGGCGCTCTTGCCGTTGTTCAGGCATTCCAGCTCGGCCAGCTGGCGGGCGTCGCGCTCCATCAGGTCGGCCAGGCGCCACAGCAGGTTTTGCCGTTCACGCGGGCGCAGGCGGCTCCATGGCGAGTCGTCGAAGGCCTGGCGTGCGGCGCGCACGGCGCGGTCGACGTCTTCGGCCTCGGCGGCGGGCACTTCACCCAGCACCTCGCCAGTGGCCGGGTTACGGAACGACAGGGTGCGACCGCTGGCGGCGTCCTGCCAGTCGGCGCCGATGCGCATCTTCAGCTTGCGTTCGAGAAAGGCGCGGGTGGCGGGCAGGATGGGCAGTTCGGAAAGCATGGGGCTGTGCCTCTTGTCATTGGGTGTGACGGGCACAGGCGCAATGGCCGTGCCAAGGTGGGCAATTGGCCGCAAGGTGTTGAAGGTATTGGGTTTTGCCTGAGTGCAAGGCTGTGATTGCAGGGGTGCGCTGTTGCACATTGAGACGCTGTGAGACGGTGGTGAAACAGTGGTTGTTCCGGCCTCTTCGCAGGCAGCAAGCCCTTGTCTCAGGATGAAACACCTTGTCGCGAAATGGCACGCTGCAATTGGCCATCTTTGCTTCCGATTACGCCCGGAAAACGGCCTAAAAGCCTGAAAGGTAACGTTTTTACAGCAACTGGCACAGTTCCTGTATCACAACTGTCACATGCACACCTGCTGTACCAAAGCGTGCGAAAAACGATAAGAACAACAACCGTGGAGGTCTGACCTTGAAGACGACTCGACTCCGGCGGCATGCGGGCAAACTGGCGCTGGTCGCCGCCGCGCTGCTGAGCACCCAGGCCATGGCGGCCGAGCAGGGCCCGAGCCTGTTGCAGAACAAGTGTATGGGGTGCCATATCCCCGAAGGCAACGATACCTATAGCCGCATCAGCCACCAGCGAAAAACGCCGGAAGGCTGGCTGATGAGCATCGCCCGCATGCAGGTGATGCACGGCCTGCAGATCAGCGACGACGACCGTCGCACGCTGGTCAAGTACCTGGCCGACAAGCAGGGCCTGGCGCCCAGCGAAACCGATGGTGTGCGCTACGCCATGGAACGCCGGCTGAACACCGTCGAGCACTTCGATACCCAGCTCAGCGAAACCTGTGGCCGTTGCCACTCCGGAGCCCGCGTGGCCTTGCAGCGCCGCCCGGCCAAGGAATGGGAGCACCTGGTCAACTTCCACCTCGGCCAATGGCCGTCCCTCGAATACCAGGCCCAGGCGCGTGACCGCGACTGGCTGCCGATTGCCCTGCAACAGGTGGTGCCGGAACTTGCCAAGCGTTACCCGCTGGACAACCCGGCCTGGGCCGAGTGGCAGAAGGCCAAACCGAGCGCCGACGTGCTGCCGGGGCAATGGGCCTTCAGCGGGCACATGCTGGCCAAGGGCGATGTGCGCGGGGTGATGAGCGTCACCGCTGACCAGGGTGATACCTTCAAGGTGGAGGTCAAGGGCGCTTATGCCGATGGCACGCCGTTCAACGGCAGTGGCACGGCAATCTTGTACAACGGCTATGAGTGGCGCGGCAACGTCAAGGTGGGCGACGCCAACCTGCGTCAGGTGTTCGCGGCACTGGATGGCGAAATGAAAGGCCGCATGTTCGAGGCCGAGCACGATGAACGTGGCCTGGACTTCACTGCGGTGAAGGAAGGCAAGGCACGCCTGCTGGCGGTACAGCCGGCATTCATCAAGGCAGGCGGCGAAAGCGAAATCACCTTGGTAGGCAGCGGCCTGGACGGCAAGCCCGACCTGGGCGCCGGGGTGGAAGTGACCGAAGTGCTGGAGCAAACCCCGACTCTGGTGCGGGTCAAGGCCCGCGCAGCCGCCGATGCCAAGCCTGGCCAGCGCGAGGTTGCAGTGGGCGCGCTCAAAGGTGCAAGCCTGGCGGTGTACGACAAGGTCGAGGAAGTGAAGGTCGTGCCGGCATTCTCCATTGCCCGCATTGGCGAGAACGGTGCTTCAGTACCGAAAGTGCAGGGCCGTTTCGAAGCCGAGGCTTGGGGTAAAGACGCCAGCGGCCAGCCACTGCGCATCGGCTACCTGCCAGCCACCTGGAAAGTCGAGCCGTTCAACGAACGTGCGGTCGAGGATGAGGACGTGAAGTTCGCCGGCAAGATGCAGGCCGATGGCGTGTTCGTGCCAGGCGGAGCCGGCCCCAACCCTGAGCGCAAGATGATGACCAACAACGCCGGTAACCTGAAGGTCATCGCCACCCTGGCCGACGGTGGCCAGACTGGCGAAGGGCACATGATCGTCACCGTTCAGCGCTGGAACAACCCGCCGCTGCCGTAACGGCAGGGCGCAACGGTTTTCCAACGGATCGATTATCGGGAGGTCGCCATGGGCGCACTACTGAACCTGGTCGAACGCAACCTGCATGAAGTGCAGGTCGATGCCGACCGCATGCTGTTCCATATACCCAGCAGTTCGCTGTTTGCCACAGATGCCGTGACCGGCAGCATCATCGACGCCTTGCGCCAGCAAGGTTGTTCGGCCGAGGAGCTGATGCAGCGCCTGGGCCAGCAGTTTGCCGGCGACGATATCCAGGACACCCTGCGCGAGCTGATCGCGCTGGAGCTGGTCAGCGACGGCTCGCCGCTGACCCCGGAAATCGCCCTCAGGCAGGTCGAGCGCACTGCGCTCAATACCGTGGTGCTGAACGTCAACACTGGCTGCAACCTTAGCTGCACCTATTGCTACAAGGAAGACCTGGACAAACCGTCCGCCGGCAAGAAAATGAGCACCGCCACCGCCGAAGCCTCGGTGGAAATGCTGCTCAAGGAATCGCCCAACGAGGAGCGCTACAGCGTGGTGTTCTTCGGTGGCGAACCGCTGTCCAACCGGCCGTTGATCGAGCACATGGTGGCTTACTGCGAGCGGCGTTTCGCCGAGGCGGGCAAGGCGGTGGAGTTCATCATGACCACCAACGCCACGTTGCTGACCGAAGAAATCATCGACTGGCTCAATGCCCACCGCTTTGGCCTGTCGATCAGCATCGACGGCCCCAAGACCGTGCACGACCGCAACCGCATCACCGTGGGCGGGCAGGGCACCTATGACGTGGTGCGGCGCAAGGCCGACCTGCTGCTGTCGCGCTACACCAGCCGCCCGGTAGGGGCGCGGGTGACCTTGACCCGCGGCATCACCGATGTCGAAACCATCTGGAACCACCTGTTCAACGAAATGGGTTTTGCCGAGGTTGGCTTTGCCCCGGTCACCTCCGGCGATATGGCGGACTTCAACCTCACCGGCGACGAACTGATCGAGGTGTTCGCCAACATGAAGGCGCTGGGCCGCCGTTACCTGGAAGCCGCGCTGGAACACCGCAACATCGGGTTCTCCAACCTGCACCAGCTGATCACCGACATCCACGAAGGCCACAAGAAGGCGCTACCGTGTGGCGCCGGGTTGAAGATGCTGGCGGTGGACCACGAAGGCGAGCTGAACCTGTGCCACCGCTTCACCGGCTCTAGCCTGCCGACCTTCGGCAACGTGCACCAGGGCGTGAAGCAGGCGCAGCTCAACGACTTCCTGTCGCAGCGCCTGGACCGCAGCAACACCGGCTGCGAGAGCTGCCGTATCCGCAACCTGTGCTCTGGCGGCTGCTACCACGAAAGCTATGCGCGCTACGGCGACCCGCAGCACCCGACGTATCACTACTGCGAACTGATGCGCGACTGGGTCGACTTCGGCATCGAAGTCTACAGCCGCATCATGGCCGCCAACCCGGCCTTCATCGATCGCTACATCACCCCGCGGAAGGCGCACTGACATGAAGCACTTGAAGCCCCTGAACAACAAGGCGCGCATCCTCGAACAGGCCGCTGCCGAAGACCGCGTCGAAGAAGTCATGGCCATGAGTGCAGTGGCCGGCTGTACGGCCACCACCGACCCGGGTTGGGAAGTGGACGCCTTTGGTGGCGTGAGCTCGCTGTGCCAGCCGATGGAAGCTGACCTGTATGGCTGCTCCGACCCTTGCTGGTGGCCGGCCCAGGTGCCAGACATGATGAGCACCTATCAGGACTGGAACGCCCAGGCCACCAACTCGGCGGATGACTGGCGCAACCTCGGCACTGTGTTCCCGAAAGACAAGTGACCGGCCCAACAAGAATGACAAGGGGAAACCGCATGAAAGCTGGACGCTGCGCGCCACTCGCGCTCACCATCGCCGCCATGGCGTGTACCGGCCTGGCACAGGCCGATGATACCGGGCCGGCACTGAAGGCTGGCCACGAATACATGATCGTGACCAACTACCCGAACAACCTGCATGTGGTCGATGTGGCCACTGATACGGTGTACAAGAGCTGCGTCATGCCCGACAAGTTCGGCCCCGGCACCGCAATGATGGCGCCGGACAACCGCACCGCCTACGTGTTGAACAACCACTACGGCGACATCTACGGCATCGACCTGGACACCTGCAAAAACACCTTCCGGGCCAACCTGTCCAGTGTGGCGGGTGAAGTGGGCCGGTCGATGTACTCGTTCGCCATCAGCCCCGACGGCAAGGAAGTGTACGCCACGGTCAACCCGACCCAGATGCTGAACGACCACTACGTGGTCAAGCCGCCACGGCTTGAGGTGTTCAGTACCGGCGATGGTCTGCAGGCCAAGCCGATACGTACCTTCCCGATGCCGCGCCAGGTATACCTGATGCGCACCGCCGACGATGGCACCTTGTATTTTGCCGGGCCGGATATCTACAAGATGGACGTGAAGACCGGCAAGCACTCGGTGGCCTTGCCACTGCGCAACTGGAACCGCAAAGGCTACAGCGCCCCGGACGTGCTGTACTTCTGGCCGCACCAGAACCCGCGCCACGAGTTCTCGATGCTGTACACCATTGCCAAGTTCAAGGACGCCAAGCAGGACCCGAACGAGGCCGAACTGTTGTATGGCTACCTGAGTGTCGACCTGAAGACCGGCAAGACACACACCCAGGAGTTCGCCGACCTGACCGAGCTGTACTTCACCGGCCTGCGCTCGCCCAAGGACCCGAACCAGATCTACGGCGTGCTCAACCGCCTGGCCAAGTACGACATCAAGCAGCGCAAGCTGATCAAGGCGGCTAACCTTGAGCACACCTACTACTGCGTCACCTTCGACAAGAAGGGCGACAAGCTGTACCTGGGCGGCACCTTCAACGACCTGGCGGTGTTCAACCCGGATACGCTGGAGAAAGTGAAGAACATCAAGTTGCCGGGTGGTGACATGTCGACCACTACACCGCAGGTGTTCATCCGCTAGATCGGTGTTGGCTTCTTCGCGGGCTTGCCCGCTCCCACAGGGACTGCACGTTCCTGGAGACCTGTGTAGTACCTGTGGGAGCGGGCGAGCCCGCGAAGAGGCCGGCCCAGACAATACAAATACAACAAGAGAACACCCATGCCCCAGCCAAGCTACTCCCAGGGCAACCCCGACAAAGCCCTGCTCAGCCAATGCATCGGCGATGCCTTCGACACCACCGTCGCCCGCTTCCCCGACCGCGAAGCGTTGGTAGTCCGCCACCAAGCCCTGCGCTACACCTGGCAGCAACTGGCTGAGGCCGTTGACCAGCACGCCCGCGCCCTGATGGCCTTGGGTGTGCAACCCGGCGACCGCCTGGGCATCTGGGCACCCAACTGCGCCGAGTGGTGCATCACCCAGTTCGCCAGCGCCAAGGTTGGCGCGATCCTGGTCAACATCAACCCGGCCTACCGCTCCAGCGAGCTGGACTACGCCCTCGGCCAGTCCGGCTGCCGCTGGGTGATCTGCGCCGACGCGTTCAAGACCTCCGACTACCACGCCATGCTGCTGGGCCTGGTGCCGGGCCTGAGCACAGGCCAGCCGGGAGCGCTGATCTGCGAGCGCTTCCCGGACCTGCGCGGCGTGGTCAGCCTGGCGGCTGTACCACCATCAGGTTTTCTGGCCTGGCATGAATTGCAGGCCCGTGCCGACGCAATCAGCCGTGAGGCCTTGGCCGAGCGCCAGGCGCAACTGCACTGCGACGACCCGATCAACATCCAGTACACCTCGGGTACCACCGGTTTCCCCAAGGGCGCCACGCTCAGCCACAGCAACATCCTCAACAACGGCTATATGGTCGGCGAAAGCCTGGGCTTGACCGAGTACGACCGGCTGGTGGTACCGGTGCCGCTGTACCACTGCTTCGGCATGGTCATGGCCAACCTTGGTTGCATGACCCACGGCAGCACCCTGATCTACCCCAACGACGCTTTCGACCCGCTGGCCACGCTGCGCGCTGTGGCAGAGGAGAAAGCGACCGCCCTGTATGGCGTGCCAACCATGTTCATCGCCGAGCTGGACCACCCGCAACGCGGTGAGTTCGACCTGTCGAGCCTGCGCACCGGAATCATGGCCGGCGCCACCTGCCCGATCGAAGTGATGCGCCGGGTGATCGGCGAGATGCACATGGCCGAGGTGCAGATTGCCTACGGCATGACCGAGACCAGCCCGGTGTCACTGCAGACCGGGCCGGACGATGATTTGGAGCGCCGGGTGACCAGTGTCGGCCGTACCCAGCCACGGCTGGAGAACAAGGTGGTCGACGTTGACGGCAACACCGTGCCGCGTGGCGAGATAGGCGACCTGTGTACCCGTGGCTACAGCGTGATGCTCGGTTACTGGAACAACCCCAAGGCCACCGCAGAAAGCATCGATGATGACGGCTGGATGCACACCGGCGACCTGGCGGTGATGGACGAGCAGGGCTATGTGCGTATTGTCGGGCGCAGCAAGGACATGATCATTCGTGGCGGCGAAAACATCTACCCACGCGAGCTGGAAGAGTTCTTCTTCACCCACCCGGCGGTGGCCGATGTGCAGGTGATTGGCGTGCCGTGCAGCAAGTATGGCGAAGAAATCGTGGCCTGGGTGCGGCTGCACCCGGGGCATACCGCCAGTGAGGAGGAACTGCGTGAGTGGGCGAGGGCGCGGATTGCGCACTTCAAGGTGCCCCGGTACTTCCGCTTTGTCGACGAGTTTCCGATGACGGTGACGGGCAAGGTGCAGAAGTTCAGGATGCGTGAGATCAGTGTCGAGGAGCTATCTTCCCTCTGACCATTACCCCTCAGCTACGCGGACCTTTGTAGGAGCGGCCTTGTGTCGCGAAAGGGCTGCAAAGCAGCCCCGGCAGTTTGTGCAACGATGCAGAAATCCTGGGGCCGCTCTGCGGCCCTTTCGCGACACAAGGCCGCTCCTACAACGACCGCGCCATGTGCTTAGTTATGCAACAGTTCCGGGGAGTTGAAATTGCTTAGCCGACGATCATCGTCGGCACACTCCAGCCCTTGCATTGCCTCGCGCAGCAAGGCCTTCTGCAAACTCCGCTCACCCGCTGCCCATGCCTGCTCTAGCCCCGGCAGCACCCGCCGTGGCAGCACGCTGAACATCGGCTGCCAATACCCACCCTGGCGCACCATCGCCGCACTGTCATTCGCCACCGCCAACCGCAGCAGATCCTCGATCAACGCGCGGTCAACCTGCGGCGCATCGCATGCCAGCAGCACCACCCACTCATACCGCGCCACCTTGAGCCCGGCAATCACCCCCGCCAGCGGCCCGGGGAAGTCCGCCTCGGCATCGCCCACCAACTGGTCGGCATACGCTCGGTAGGCCTCCTGGTTGCGGTTGCAGGAAATCACCAGGTCGTCGCTCAGTGGCCGCACCACCCGCTGCACATGCGCCACCAGCGGCTCGCCCTTCCAGTCGATCAGCCCCTTGTCTCGGCCGCCCATGCGCTGGCCACGGCCGCCGGCAAGGATGAGGGTGGAGCAGGGGGGGATTGCATCAGGCATGAAAAAGGGCTCCGGGCAGTCATTGCCGGGAACCCTCCCATTTCACGCGGGGCTTGTCCAGTCAGCTTTCGCTGGCAGCCGGTTGCGCGTCGGGGTTGCGCGACTGGCGGCGGCCCGCCAGCCGCATCACCACCACGAAGAACACCGGCACGAACACCACCGCCAAGGTGGCGCTGAGCATACCGCCGATCACCCCGGTGCCAATGGCCTGCTGGCTAGCCGAGCTGGCGCCGCTGGCGATGGCCAGCGGTACCACGCCGAGGATGAATGCCAGCGAGGTCATCACGATGGGGCGCAGGCGCAGGCGGGCGGCCTGCACTGCAGCGTCGACGGCATCCACGCCCTGGTCGACCAGGTGCTTGGCGAACTCGATGATCAGGATGGCGTTCTTTGCCGACAGGCCGATCAGGGTAATCAGGCCAACCTTGAAGAACACGTCGTTGGGCATGCCGCGCAGGGTCACGGCCAGCACCGCACCCAACACACCGAGTGGCACCACCAGCAGCACGGCGGTCGGGATCGACCAGCTTTCGTACAGCGCCGCCAGGCACAGGAACACCACCAGCAACGACAGCGCCATCAGCAGCGGTGCCTGGCTACCGGACAAGCGCTCCTGCAGCGACAGCCCCGTCCATTCCAGGCCGGCGCCAGGCGGCAACTGGGCGACCAGGCGCTCGATTTCGGCCATGGCTTCGCCTGAACTGTGGCCTGCCGTCGGCTCGCCGGAGATCGACACCGCCGGGTAACCGTTGTAGCGGGTCAACTGCACCGGGCCGCTGACCCATTTGGCCTGAACGAATGCGCCCAGTGGCACCATTTTGCCGCTGTTGTTGCGCACGTGGATCTTCAGCAGGTCTTCGACCTGGCTGCGCTGGTCGCCTTCGGCCTGCACCACCACCCGCTGCATGCGGCCCTGGTTAGGGAAGTCGTTTACGTAGCTGGAACCCACCGCCACGTCCAACACCGAGCCGATATCGGCGAACGACACGCCTAGGGCATTGGCCTGGCGGCGGTCGATCTCCAGTTGCACTTGCGGGCTTTCGGCCAGCGACGCTTCGCGCACGTTGGTCAGCACCTTGCTTTTGCCGGCATTGGCCAGCAGCGTGTCGCGGGCAGCCATCAGTTCGGTGTGGCCCATGCCACCCCGGTCCTGCAGGCGGAACTCGAAACCGGTCGACTCGCCCAGGCCATCAATAGGCGGCGGCAGCACTGAAAACGCTACGGCGTCCTTGAGTTGGGAAAAGGCCGCGCTGGCGCGGTCGGCGATCGACTGGGCGCTGTCGTCGGCACCGCGCTCGGACCAGTCCTTGAGGGTGGTGAAGGCCAGCGCCGCGTTCTGCCCGCTGCCCGAGAAGCTGAAGCCCAGGATCAAAGTGGTGTTGCCCACGCTCGGCTCTTCAGCGTTATGTGCCTCGATCTGCGCGGCCACCTGCTCGGTGCGCATGCGGCTGGCGCCTGGCGGCAGCTGGATGTCGGTGATGGTGTAGCCCTGGTCTTCGGTGGGCAAGAATGCTGTGGGCAATTGGCTGAAGCCATAGCCCAGCACCGCCAGCAGCACCGCGTACACCAGCAGGTAGCGGCCGCTGCGCTTGAGCGCCAGTATCACCCAGCGCTGATAGCCGTTGCTCATGCTTTCGAAGCGGCGGTTGAACCAGCCGAAGAAGCCTTTGCGTTCATGGTGCTCGCCCTTGGCCACCGGTTTGAGCAGGGTGGCGCACAGCGCTGGGGTCAGGCTGAGGGCCAGGAACGCCGAGAACAGGATCGACACCGCCATCGACACCGAGAACTGCTGGTAGATCACCCCCACCGAACCTTGCATGAAGGCCATGGGCAAGAACACGGCCACCAGCACCAGGGTAATGCCGATGATCGCACCGCTGATCTGGCCCATGGCCTTGCGTGTGGCTTCTTTGGGTGGCAGGCCTTCTTCGGCCATGATGCGCTCGACGTTTTCCACCACCACGATGGCATCGTCGACCAGGATGCCGATGGCCAGCACCATGCCGAACAGGGTCAGCACGTTGACCGAGAAACCCATCGCCAGCATGACGGCGAAGGTGCCCATCAGCGCCACCGGCACTACCAGGGTGGGGATCAGGGTGTAGCGCAGGTTCTGCAGGAACAGGAACATCACCGCAAACACCAGCAGCATGGCCTCGAACAGGGTGGTGATGACCTGCTCGATCGACACCTTGACGAACGGCGAGGTGTCATAGGGGATGTCGTACTTGACGCCTTCGGGGAAGTACCGCGCCAGGTCCTGCATTTTTGCCCGCACGAGGGTAGCGGTTTCCATGGCGTTGGCACCCGGCGACAGCTGCACGCTGAAGGCGGTGGCCGGCTTGCCGTTCAGGCGCGTGCCGAACTGGTATTCCTGGGCACCGATCTCGACGCGGGCGACATCACCAATGGTGACCGTGGAGCCATCCGGGTTGGCGCGCAGGACGATGGCGGCGAACTCTTCGGGCGTGCTCAGCTGGCCCTTGACCACTACGTTAGCGGTGATTTCCTGGGTGCCACGGGTGGGCAGGTCGCCAATGCTGCCGGGCGCGACCTGGGCGTTCTGCGCCGCGATGGCTTCTGCCACGTCGTTAGGCGTGAGGTTGAAGCCGATCAGCTTGCGCGGGTCGATCCAGATGCGCATGGCGCGTTCCGAACCATACAGCTGGGCTTTACCGACGCCCTTGAGGCGGCGGATTTCGTCCATCACGTTGCGCGCGAGGATGTCCGACAGCGCGGTTTCGTCGAGTTTGCCATCTTCAGAGGTGAGGGTGGCCAGCAGCAGGAAGCCGGTGGACACTTTTTCCACTTGCAAGCCCTGCTGGGTAACTGGGCGCGGCAGGCGCGACTCGACCACCTTCAGGCGGTTTTGCACATCGACCTGAGCCAGGTCCGGGTTGGTGCCTGGCTCGAAGGTGGCGGTGATAGTGGCGCTGCCCAGGCTGCTCTGCGACTCGAAGTACAGCAGGTTGTCGGCGCCGTTGAGCTCCTGCTCGATCAGGCTGACCACGCTTTCGTCCATGGTCGCGGCGGAGGCGCCTGGGTACACGGCGTAGATTTCCACCTGCGGCGGGGCCACGTTCGGGTACTGGGCCACCGGCAGCTGCGGGATGGCCAGCGCGCCCGCGAGCAGAATGAACAGCGCGACTACCCAGGCAAACACCGGGCGGTCGATGAAGAATTGCGGCATGGATCAGGCCCTCACTGGCCGGTGTGCTGTGCAATGGGCGCTGCGCCCGCTGCGTTGTCGACCTGCACCTGGTCACCGGCCTTGACGTGTTGCAGGCCTTCGACCACCACCCGCTCGCCGGGGGCCAGGCCTTCGCTGACGACCCAGCGGTCGCCCTGGGCGCTGCCCAGTACCACCTGGCGGTCGCTGACCCGGGCTTGCTGGTCGACCACCAGCACCTTGGGCATGCCGGCACTGTCGCGCAGGACGGCCCGCTGTGGGACGCTCAGGCCTTTGGGCTGTACGGCCTGCTCCAGGCGCACACGCACGTAGCTGCCGGGCAGCAGGTCGAGGTCCGGGTTGGGGAACTCGCTGCGCAGGGTGATCTGGTTGGTGCTGGGGTCGACGCTGATGTCGGAGAACAGCAGCTTGCCCGGCAGCGGGTAGGCGCTGCCATCGTCCTGGATCAGCGTGGCGCGGGCCTGGCCGTCGCCTACCTGTTGCAGCTCGCCGGCGCGCAGGGCACGGCGCAAGGCGTTGAGTTCGCGGGTGGACTGGGTAACGTCGGCATGGATCGGGTCCAGCTGCTGGATGGTTGCCAGCGGCGTGCTTTCGTTTTGCCCGACCAGGGCGCCTTCGGTGACCTGGGCGCGGCCAATACGGCCGGAAATCGGCGCAGTTACCGTGGCGTAGCCGAGGTTCAGGCGGGTGCGCTCCAGGGCGGCCTTGGCGGCGGCCACGTCAGCGTCTGCCTGCAGGAAACTGGCCTTGGCGTTGTCGTATTCCTGGCGGCTGACGGCCTTGTCGTCGACCAGCTCGCGGTAGCGCTGCTCTTGCAGGCGTGCCTGGTACAGGGTGGCCTCAGCCTTGGCCAGGGTGGCGCGGGCACTGTCGTGGTCGGCCTTGAATGGCGCCGGGTCGATCAGGAACAGCACATCGCCTTGCTTGACGTCACTGCCTTCGCGGTAGACGCGTTTGAGTACCACGCCCGCGACCCGTGCGCGCACTTCGGCGGTGCGCGGGGCGAGAATGCGGCCACTGAGTTCGCTGCTTATTGCCAAGGGCTGCAATTGCAGGGTTTCCACCCGCACCTGCGGGGTAGGGGCCTTTTCGTCTTGCTCGGCGCTGTCGCCACAGCCAGCCAGGGACAAGCTCAGAAACGCCAGAAGCGCCACTGGGCGCAGGCGAGGGGGGAAGGTAGTAGGCATGCGGATCTTCCGATGATGACCGGGTATATGCTACGGCAGCTGTTGCACTGACGGCTGTTAATACCTGTAGGGCGAGTGTGAAAAAGTGTGAAGATCAATCCTCCAGGCCGGTAGGGTTATATATTCTGCGTACACCTGTACCCAGATTCCCAAGCACCTATGCCGAATATTTTCCTGGTCGAAGACGACAGTGCCCTGTCCGAACTGATCGCCAGCTACCTGCAACGCAACGACTTTCATGTCCAGGTGATCGCCCGGGGCGACCATGTGCTGGACGAGTACCGCCGGCAAAAGCCGGACTTGGTCATCCTCGACCTGATGCTGCCGGGCATCGACGGCCTGCAACTGTGCCGCCTGTTGCGCCAGGAGTCGCAGAGCCTGCCGATTCTGATGCTGACGGCCCGTGATGACAGCCATGACCAGGTATTGGGCCTGGAAATGGGGGCTGATGATTACGTGACCAAACCCTGTGAACCCCGCGTGCTGCTGGCCCGGGTGCGTACGCTGCTGCGTCGTAGCAGCATCAACGAGCCGCGCCTGGACAACGACCTGATCCTGATCGGCGGGCTGCGCATCGACCTGGCCGAGCGCACGGTCAGCTGGCGTGGCGAAGAAGTGGAACTGTCCAGTGGTGAGTACAACCTGCTGGTGGTGCTGGCACGGAATGCGGGCGAGGTGATGAACCGCGACCGTATCCTGCAACAACTGCGGGGTATCGAGTTCAATGGCACCGATCGTTCCGTGGACGTGGCCATCTCCAAACTGAGGCGCAAGTTCGACGACAACGCCGGCGAAGCGCGCAAGATCAAGACCGTGTGGGGCAAGGGTTACCTGTTCAGCCGCGTCGAGTGGGAGTGCTGATCGACCATGCTCAAGATCCTGGTGCGGCTGTACCTGGTGATCATCGTTGCCTACGCCGGTGCGTTGCTGTTCATCCCCGACACCATTGTCGGGCTGTTCCGCGACCGCTTCATGGCCTACAACCTGGACCAGGCCAAGGGCGTGCAGGCGTTGATCGTGCGCCAGTTCCGCCAGGCCCCGCGCGAGCAGTGGCCAGCCGTGGAGCAAGAACTGGCCAGTGATTTCGCGCCGCTGGAATTGCAACTGCTGCGCATGGACCAGGCCGGCCTGAGCGATGAAGAACAGGCGCGCCTGGAGCATGGTTTGTACGCGGTGCGCATTGCCGAGTGGGGCTACTACGAAACCGTGCTGGCACCGCTGGACAAGGAATGGCTGGTGCGCCTGCACTCACCGCCAGACCCGCTGGACATCAACGTGTTGTCGTGGGGGGGGACCGTACTGATCGGTGCGGCCATGCTGGGGTGCCTGCTGCTGTGGGTATGGCCGCACTGGCGCGACCTGGAGCGCCTGAAGGAGACCGCCCGGCGCCTGGGCCAGGGGCAGATGGCCGAACGTACGCATATTTCGCCGCATTCCAACATTGGTGAGTTGGCGGGCGTGTTCGACACCATGGCCAGCGACCTGGAGCGCCACGTCAACCAGCAGCGCGAGCTGCTAAATGCGGTGTCGCACGAATTGCGCACACCCCTGACCCGGCTGGATTTCGGCCTGGTATTGTTGTTCGACGAGGTGCCGCCGGCCAGCCGCAAACGCCTGCTGGAACTGGTGGGGCATGTGCGTGAGCTGGATGAACTGGTGCTGGAGCTGCTGTCCTACAGCCGGCTGTACAATGCCGACCAGGCCCGCGAGCGGGTCGAGGTATCGTTGCTGGAGCTGGTCGACAGTGTGCTCGGTGGTTTTGCCGAGGAGCTCGATGGCCGGGGTATCCGTTGGGAAGTGCAGGCCGAGGGTAATCTGCCCCGGTTCGTGCTGGACCCGCGCTTGACGGCGCGCGCGGTGCAGAACCTGGTGCGCAATGCCATGCGTTATTGCGATGAAAGCCTGTTGCTGCGCCTGCGGCTGGAGGGCGATGGTGCCTGCCTGCTGACAGTGGAGGATGACGGCATTGGCATACCGGTTGAGGAGCGCGAGCGGATTTTCCAACCGTTCTACCGCCTGGACCGCAGCCGCGATCGCAACACCGGCGGGTTTGGCCTGGGGTTGGCGATCAGCCGGCGAGCGATCGAGGGGCAGGGCGGGACCTTGACGGTGGCGCAATCGGCGCTGGGTGGTGCGCAGTTTCGCATCCGCTTGCCCGCCGCGTGAGGCGGTGGCGCGTGCGTAAACCAGAACGTGTGAGTTATCGACCCAAATTGACTATTAGTTCGTGTTCTTTTACGCCAGAGGCGACAGTGGCGTTCAGTACGATGAAAAGGCCAGCCTCGTGCTCTGATTTCTTGATGGTCATTTTGCCTACTAAAGGGTGTGAGGGAAGTTCCCTTATCTGGTAAGAGGCACTGTAAAGGCTACTCTCGTTCAAATCGTAAGTGCCGGGCTCAAAAGGCGCACCAACGGACGGTGCCTGGATAATCAATTGGCGGACCAGTCCTTTGTTGTCGAAGTAGTGTGCATTGATGATAAAATTACTAACAGTGTAAAGCGGTTTTTCGTTCGGGTAGATGATGGTGTTATTATTTTGTAGCTCTTTAATGTCAAGGGTCTTGCCGAAGCTGAATGTGTCGAGCCATTTTATTAGCGTGCTAAAGTCGATATTGCTGAACTTATCGAGCCATTTAATGTTTTTTTCAGAAGTGCTCATCATGCTTACTCCATCCAGAGGGGTAAGCGAAATATCCGTCTTCGGGGGAGCCTTTATCAACTGACAAAATTAACAGTTGCGTCAGTGCTGCCTTTCTAGTTAGCCATTCGGCTTGTCCATGAAACAAAGCGGTCCTTGCCGGTATGCTTGGCTTCATAAAGCGCCTGGTCAGCCTTGATCAGCGCCATGGTCAATGTATCGCCCGCGCTCACCTGCGCCAGGCCGATACTGATGGTTACCGGGTGTGTGCCTGCATCTTCACGCACTCTGCGTACCAATGCCTCCACCTGCTGTTCAGCACTTTGCTGGTCCAGCCCTTCAAGAAAAATGGCAAATTCCTCACCGCCTAATCTTGCAAACTCGGAATCGACCATCGCCGCCTTGATGTGCAGTGCCACGCGTCTGAGCACTTCATCACCCACGTCGTGGCCAAAACGGTCATTGACCTTCTTGAAATTGTCTATGTCGACCATCGCCAGATACTGCCCGGGCGTCGCCAGTTTCAATTGCTGCTCTGTTTTGGCCATGAACGAACGGCGGTTGGGGATTTCGGTCAGCGCGTCGACATAAGCCTGCTCCAGCAGCACCTTCGACAGGTAGAAATTGTGCAGTTTGGCCTTGCGGATTTGCAGGTAGCTGTAGCTCACCAGGCCGCTGAGGAAAATGGCGTAGCTGATGAGCATGGCGCCTTCGAGTGCGTCCGGTTCAATGCGCGTGTGGTAGAAGGGGTTGAGCATCACCCAGGTGATGACCATGGCGCAGAAGAACGACCAGCGCCGCACCGGTTGCACCGACACGGCATACAGCACGGTGGAGACGCCAAGCACCAGCCACACCGGGCGCAGGGGTACCGGGATGCCTTCGATCACCAGGCGCATGCCCAAGGTGATGACGGCAATGAACAGCAGGTTGAGCACGTCGAAGTGATGGCTGCGGCGTGTGAAGTGCAGCACGATGGTCAGGCAGCCCAGCAGGGCGATGAACAGGTAGGACAGCCAGGTGAAACCCTGGCCGCCGAGGAAGCTGACGATCAGGTCGAAGACCAGCCAGATCAGGATGCTGATGCAGAACACCAGCAGGCAGAACGGGCGCATGGACTCGAATTCGTGCTGGCGGAATTCGGCGCGCAGGGCGGCGGGGGCGACCTGCTGGCGTACGTGTGCTTCGATGGTCTTGAACATCGGTGGGCTCCTGAGACTACTGCTTGTCCAGGCCCGGCCCTTTCGCGGGTAAACCCGCTCCCACAGGCTCCCCACAGCGTTCGAATGCTGTGGGGGCCGTGTGGGAGCGGGCTTGCCCGCGAAGAGGCCGGGCCTGGTGGCTCAATTCTGTGGCAAAACGTTCCGTGCCCAAGGCCGGTAGCGCAAGGCAAACACTGCCTCGGCATGGCACCCGCTACTCAGCTTCGGTTCGGCAGGCTCAGCCCTGAATGCCTGCCCTGGCCCGCTCACCTGGCGGAACGCCTCGCGCACCACGCCCACCCGGCACGGCAAAGCCTGTTCATAGCCTTGGCGCACCAACGCGGGCAAACGCCCGGTCCCGGCGCCATCCTGCCACCAGACAGTCAAGCCCAACCCGGCCAGTTGCTCCAGCCACGCGGCATTGATTCCTGGCGACAATTTGCCCGCGCTGAACGCACTGATATGCAACGGTTTGTCCAGCTGGCGGTTGAAGGCCTGCAACTGGCTGTACAGCGCATCGCGCCGTTCAGCCTCGCGAAAATGCTGGTCGTCCAGCTCCATGGGCAGGTACCAGCCATCCACCGGCAACTGCCAGGCGTTGCGCAGTTGCTGGTACTGGCTGAGCGAGCGGCCCAACTGCGCTTTCCAGTAGCTGTTCTGACCTTCGCCGTCCAGCGCTTCAAGGCGTTGGTAATAGGCCGGGTCCATGTACAACCCCAAGACCAGTTGCAGCCCTTGGGCATGCGCCGAGCGCAGGCTGTTTGCCAGCCAGCCCTGGGCACCGCCAAAATCGCTGTCACCATACGCGCTCCACTGCACGATCAGGGTCTTGCCACCCTGCGCCACGGTGGCGTGCCACAGCTGTTGCCACTGGGCAGGGGTGATACTGGCGTCGCGGTTCAGGGGTTGGTAGAACAGGCGCTGGTCAGCTGTGGCCGGCAGGCACAGGGCAAGCAGGCAGAAGGCGAGGATCTTGCGCATCAGAAGGTCATCTCCGCACCGACCAGCACGCCGTTGGCGCGCTCGTAAAGATTGCCGCCCAGCGACTGCTGGTATTCGGCACGCACTTTCAGCGAACCGCGGTAGGCGTTGTAGCGGTCGTCATCGAACCACCACTGCCAACGCACACCCACCCCCGCACGGGCGTCCTGGCGCCAGTCGTTGCTCGGGTCCTGGCTGGAGAACTCGACAAAGCCGTACGGCATTATGGTTTGCGGTGAGCTGCCGGGCAGCTTCCAGGCATGCCCCTGCTGGTAGCGCGACAGCCAGGCATGGTCGCCGGCGCGTGTCCACCAGGCGGCGTCGAGGTAGAGGAAGCGCTCGTTCCAGTCGTCTTCATCCACCCGCCAGTCGTTGCGCCAGTCACCCTGATCGAGGAACGAGGCGGTGGCGCGCAGCAGCAGGTCGTTGCTCGACTCGGCGTTGTGGCGCAGGTCGCCCCAGTTGCCGCCGACCTTGGCCGGGCTCAACAACTGCCCCAGGCTCAGGCCGCGATAGTGTTCTTCGTCGATCTGCCGCTGGTGATACAGCTCGGCGTACAGGTTGAGGTTGGCCTGGCCGAGCGGCTTGTAGCGCAGGCCAACGCCGGTACCCATGCTTTGCGCGTAATCGGTACGGCTCTGACCACCGAACAGTACCCGGCCATAAACCGAGAGGGTGCTGCCGTTGCGGCTGGGCTCTTCACCCAGGGCGTGGTCCCACATGGCCAGCTGCACGTTCTGCGATTGCGCGCGGCGCGAGCTGCCGCTGCGCTGGCCGTTGTCGAGGAACTTGTCGTTGGTCGAGGTGCCGGCGGGCGACCAGGTGCTGGCCAGGGTGATGGTGTCACGGCGTGACAGGGCTTCGTGGGCCCTGCGCTGGCGGTATTTGCGGGCTTCCAGGCTGCCGTACTCGTCGTCACCGTCGACCAGGTTCTGCTCCACATCGAGGACACGGCGCAGTTCGCGGCGTGCCGAGGCGCTGTCTTCGGCTTCGTCGTAGCGCAAGGCCAGCGTTTCTCCGAGGCGGTAGTCCTCGGGGAAGTCGTGGGTCGCCCGTTCCAGGTACGGGATCGACTGGCGGCGCTGGGCCTTGTCTGTGGCGCCGGCCAGGCGCATGCCGTAATCGGCGCGGTAACGTGGCTGATCGGGGGCCAGGCGCACCGCTTCGGCCAGCCAGGCCATGCTTTGCGCGCTGTCGCCGGCCAGCTGCGCGGTGCTTGCGGCTGCGTAGTAGTGGTCGGCGCGTGGGTTGCTGGCCAAGGCCTGGCGTTGCAAGCGCAAGGCGGACGGGTAATCGCCCTGGCGCTGGGTAATGGCGGCGCCCAGCGCCCAGTCATCTGCACTGTGGTGTGCGGCGGAGTCCCAGTAGCGTCGAGCGGCTTCTGCATCGCCGGCATTCAGCGCGCCACGGGCGGCAGTGAGGCGGGCGTTGTCGGTCCAGGCGCTGTCCGGGACGCTGCGCCAGATGGGCAGGGCAGCCTCGGAGTCGCCCGCCGCTTCAAGGGCATAGGCCAAGGGCAGGCGATCGCCGCCGCCGCCCAGGCGTTCGGCGGCCTGGTAATAGACCACCGCTTCGCCGGGCTGGTCAGGCATGGCGCAGCGGCCCAGTGCACGGTACTGGCCGGGCTCGCTCGGGGTGGCCGGTATCGCCTGGTGCACGGCATCGCACTGGCCGGCTTCGGCCAGGCGGCCGAGCAACTGGGCGCGGGTGTTGGCATCCACCCGTGGTATCAGGCCAAGCATGCGGCGGCTGTCCAGCGGCCCGTCAGTACGTGCATACAGGTTGCCCAGGCGCTGCAGCAACGACGGGCTGAGGCGGCCCTGGCGGCGGTCGTAGGCGTGCTCCAGCAGTTCCCGGGCGTGTGCCACCTGGCCTTGTTCCACCAACAGGAAGGTGGCTTGCTCCAGCGCGGCCAGGTCGCCGCTTTGTCGGTAGCGCTTTTCCCATTCGCTGGCGGTACGCGGTTGCGGCGGCTGTGGCGGGTCGCCGTAGAGGCGTTGCTTGAGCACAGCGTAGGCGCGTGGATCGGTGCTGGGGGTGCAGCCTTTGAACTGCTCGCGGGCTTGGTCAGGGTCCTGACGTGACAACCAGTCGACGGTTTCCAGGCAGGGGCGCTGCAGGTCGTTGCTCAGGCGGCGCACCAGTACGGCATCATCACCTTCGCGGGCCAGCTCCCACAATTGCTGGCGCTGGTCGGGCTGATTCAGCTGATCGGGCGGCAGCGACTGCAACCAGCGTTGGGCCTGTTGGTTGTGGCCCACGGCAATGGCGCGGTTGGCCATGGCCAGGCGTGCCTGGTTGGCTGCCTGGGGGGAGGGTGCGCTGGCCAGCAGCGTGGTCAGCCCTTTTTCGTCCACCTGTTGGATATACGCATTGGCCAGGCGTTGCCAGTCATTGGCGGGTAACTGGCCCTTGTCGGCGAGCGGCTGCAGTTGCTCGATGGTTTCCTTCCAGTTGCGCAGCTGTTCGGCAAAGTTGGCCCGGGCCAGGCGCAGTACCTGACCATCATCGCGCGGTGGCAGCTGGTTGAGCCATTCCAGCGCTTTGCCTGCGCCCCCGAACTTGGCCAGGCTCAGGCTGTAAGCCTGCCACAGGCGCACCCGGTGCATGGCATCGCTGGTGGCCAGCCATTGCTCGACCTGGCTGGCTGGCGGTGGGTCCTGCTCGATCCACGTCAGGCGAAGTTCGAGCAGCGCGTCGGCGTATTCGGGGCTGCCGTCCAGTTGTTCGGCCAGCGCTTCGGCGTCCTTGTAGCGGCGTTGGTGGGCCAGGGCTTCTACCAGCAGTGCGCGGGCTTCGTCGTTGTTCGGCACGCGGCCCAGCACGTGACGGGTCAGGCGCTCGACCTCGGGCCAGTTGTCTTTCTTGGCCTCGCGATAACTGCGGTCCATGAACGGAAAGCTGGTGAACCGCTGGAAGTCGGTCATCGGTGCCGAGGCGGCGACGGGCAGTGCGGCGGAGCACAGCAACAGGCCGGTGAAGGTGAGAGTAAAACGCGGCTTCATGCCACCTCCCGAGTCAGGTCAAGGGCAGCCTGCTGTTCGCTGGCCTGTTCGTCGAGTGCTTGCTGCAACACCTGCTCGGTGATGATGCCGCGCGCGATCAGGTGCTCGCCCAGGCTCTGGTGTTCGGGGTCGAAGTCGATCAGTGCCTGGTTGAACAAGGTGACGGGCACCATGCCGCGCACCTGCAGCAGGGTACCGAGCATGACCTGGTGGTGGCTGACCCGTTCCAGCAGCGCCTCGTCGTCCTGATGGCGTGCGAGCGTGGCCAGCATGTCGCGCGTTTCCGGCTTCTGCCAGGGGCTTGGGTAGTGGTAGCGCAGGCCCAGGGTTACCCGGCCTTGTGGTGCCAGGCGCACGCGTACCGGGCGCTTGAGGTGGCGGCTGATTACCCCCAGTGATACTTGGCTGACCGGGCTTTCGCTGGCCAGGATCAGCGTGTCGCCGTCCTCGGCCACCGGCAGCACGCCGTAGTGCGTCGCCAGTTTACGCGGCAGTTTGGCGATCAGTTGCGGTTCGAGCTTGAACGGGTTCAGCGGGGCCCATGGTAGGTCTAGCTGCTCGGCCAGGGTGGCCACCAACTGTTCGCTGTTTACCCAGCCACGCAGCAGCAGTTCGCGGCCCAGGCGCCGGCGTACAGGGCTGTTGATTGCCTGTTGCAGCTGTTCGTCGCTGATCAACCCTTTGGCCACCAGTCGCTGGCCCAGTGGCGTGCGGGCAGGGGCGGCGATGGCGGGGAACTCGTGCGTGGTCTTGTCCCAGGCCACGCGCCGCGAGTCGCCCATCTCCATGACCTGGCGCAGGGCACGCAGGTTGGCGAAGAAGTTGACGAAGTTGCTCCACATCATGCGCGGTGCCGACAGCAGGCCTTCGCCAATGCCGTAGAAGCGGGTAACGAACCAGCCGCGTTGGAACAGGCGGTTGAACAGCATCAGACCGTTGAGCCACAGCAGGGTCGAGAGCAGCCAGCTGTCGCTAAGGATCGACATGAAGCGCCACGAATCCGGCGCAATCACCGTGACCAGCCACATGGCCAGCAACACCAGCAGCAACAGGTTGACCAGAAAACTCAGCAAATAGGCGAACAGCCCGCGGCGGTCGCGCCACAGGAAGTAGTTGAGCGCACCCTTGCGGCTCCAGCCCAGGTTGCTGGTGCCCTGGAACACGATGCCGACGATCCACCGCGACTTCTGCCGAATGGCATGCTGCCAGTCGCGCGGGAAGTGCTCGCGTACGCAGATTACCTGGGAAAACTCACGGCTCATGCCCGGGCGCCATTCCTGTTTCAGGGTCAGCGCCGGGTCGCTGATGGAGTAGCGGGCGAAAATGCACTTCATGCCTTTTTGCTTCAGGCGAAAACCAATGTCGTAGTCTTCGGTGAGGCTTTGCACGTCGAAGGCGATGCCGTCGCCGTCTTCCAGCAGCGCACTGATGGCGCGACGGCTGAAACAGGTGCCGACCCCGGCACTGGGCACCTGGCCGGTGAGTGCTTCGCGAACGATAACGTCCTTGCCGTGGTTTTCGGCGAACTCGTCGACATAGTGGCCGGCGGTAAAGCCCTTCCATTCGGGTGCATAGGGGTACACCGGGATCTGGATCATGTCCTTGTTCGGCAGCAGGTAATTGAACAGACGCAGCTCCATGGGCGAAATCACGTCTTCGGCGTCGTGCAGGATGAAACCGGCGAATTCGATGCCAGCGTCCTGCTGGAAGCGCAACAGTGCGTCGATGATGTTGTTCAGGCAGTCGGCCTTGCTGGTGGGGCCGGGGCGGGCGCACACCACCTTGTGCACGTTGGGGTAGTGCAGGCACACCGCGTCGACGTCGGCCTGGGTTTGCGGGTCGTTCGGGTAGGTGCCGACAAAGATCTGGTAGTTCTCGTAGTCGATGGTGGAGGCCGCCAGGCGCGCCATTTCACCGACCACGCCCACTTCGTTCCAGGCCGGGACCATGATGGCCAAAGGTTTTTCCGGGACTTCGTACAGGCGTTTCTCGTCGGCCTTCTCAAACTTGTCGTAGATGCGAAAACGCCGGATCAGCTTTCGCCCCCAGTAGCACAGGTCGATGAACAGGTCGTCCAGGCCCAGCAAGAACATCAACGAGGCGAGGGTGATCGCCAGGATCTTCAGGCCGAACAGCACATAGGTGAGAAAATCGATGAATGCCAGGCTCATGCGGCAGTCACCGGCAGGGTGGAGTAGGCCATCGTCTGTATCCTCGCTCGGTTCCCTCGACGAAGTTGTACGACATGTCGCCGTTTGTACGGGATAGATACAAGCAGCCGAATGCGAGGTTGTCCAAATTTCGGGCTTTTTCTTGTGGGCCACATCTTGTAGTTTTACAGGTCGTTTACCCAGGGAGCTGAACATGCAAGGCAAGGCGCGCAAGATCGTCCAGGCCATTCTTTACGAGGCCATCGCTGTGGCCTGCGTGGCGCCTGCGCTAGAGCTGGCGTTCGGTGCCGGCATGGCGCAGTCGACCGTGCTGTCGGTGCTGATGTCGGGCATCGCGATGAGCTGGAACATGGGCTACAACTGGGTGTTCGAGCGTTGGGAAGCGCGCCAGCATCAGCGTGAGCGCACCTTCATGCGGCGTTTGCTGCATGCGCTGGGTTTCGAGGGTGGTCTGGTGGTGATTTTGCTGCCGCTGGTGGCGTATTGGCTGGGCGTCAGCCTGTGGGCGGCACTGCTGACCAACCTGGCGTTGTTCGTGTTCTTCTTCGTTTACGCCTTTGTCTTCCAGTGGGGGTTCGACAAGGTGTTCGATGTGCCGCTTTCGGCGCAGCAAGCCAAGTGTTGACTTTGTGCCGGGCTACCGGCTAAGTTCCTACCCCATGAATACATTCCCGCACGTGAACGCCATTATTATTACCGCCATTATCAGCTTGGCGGGTTAGCGCGTACGTGCACCGAACCCGCCCTGGAGGCGGGTTTCTTCTCTCTGACTCCTGGGCAAACTGAAAACAGCCAAGGAGTCATTGATGACCAGCTTCAGCGTCCCGCGTACTGCCGTCACCCCCCAGCAACTGCTGTCGGAGCAGGTGCGGCGCATTCTTGCCGCCCCGGTGTACGACCTGGCCATCGAAACGCCCCTGCAAGCCGCGCCTGCCTTGTCTGCGAGCCTGGGTAACCAGGTATTGCTCAAGCGCGAAGACCTGCAGCCGACCTTCTCGTTCAAGATCCGTGGTGCCTACACCCGGCTGTCGCGTTTGACCCGTGCGCAGCGTGAGCGCGGGGTCATTACCGCTTCGGCCGGCAACCATGCCCAAGGCGTCGCCCTGGCAGCCTCGCATCTGGGCATGAAGGCCACCATCGTCATGCCCACCACCACGCCATCGCTGAAGGTGGAAGGGGTGCGTTCGCGTGGCGGCCATGTGGTGCTGCACGGTGAAAGCTTCCCGCACGCCTTGGCGCACGCGTTGACGCTGGCTGACAGTGAAGGGGCCACCTTCGTGCCACCGTTCGATGACCCGGACGTGATCGCCGGGCAGGGCACGGTGGCCATGGAAATCCTGCGCCAGCGCCCGGGTGCGCTGGATGCCATCTTCGTACCGGTCGGTGGTGGCGGTTTGATCGCCGGCATTGCTGCCTATGTGAAATACCTGCGCCCGGAGGTGAAGGTGATCGGCGTGGAGCCGGAAGACTCCAACTGCCTGCAGGCTGCCATGGCTGCGGGTGAGCGGGTGATCCTGCCGCAGGTCGGCACGTTTGCCGATGGTGTAGCGGTGGCGCAGATCGGCGCCCACTGTTTCGAGCTGTGCCGGCACTTCGTCGACGAGGTGGTGACCGTGAGCAGCGATGAGCTGTGTGCGGCGATCAAGGACATCTACGACGATACCCGCTCGATCACCGAGCCGTCCGGCGCCTTGGCGGTGGCCGGGATCAAGAAATACGTGGCACGCGACGGCGTACAGGGGCAGACCCTGGTGGCTATCGATTCCGGGGCGAACGTCAACTTCGACCGCCTGCGCCATGTGGCCGAGCGGGCCGAACTGGGTGAGCAACGGGAGGCGATCATTGCTGTGACCATCCCTGAACAACCGGGCAGCTTCCGTGCGTTTTGCCAGGCGCTGGGCAAGCGGCAGATCACCGAGTTCAACTATCGCTATTACCCGGGCAAGGAAGCTCGCCTGTTTGTGGGTGTGCAGACCCATCCGCTGCATGACCCGCGTGAGCAGTTGCTGGCCAACCTGCGCGAGCAGGGCTACAGCGTGCTGGACCTGACCGAAAACGAGCTGGCCAAGCTGCATGTGCGTCATACCGTGGGTGGCCACGCCGCGCCGGGTGCGGATGAGCGGGTCATGCGCTTCGAGTTCCCCGAGCGGCCTGGGGCGTTGTTGGGCTTTTTGGAGCGGCTGGGCAAGCGCTGGAACATCAGCCTGTTCCATTACCGCAACCATGGGGCAGCGGAGGCCAGGGTATTCGCGGCGCTGGAGGTGCCGGGGGACGAGGTAGCGGGGTTGCCGCTGGCGCTGGATGAGATGGGGTATCGGTATTGGGATGAGACCGATAACCCGGCTTACAAGCTGTTCCTGGGGTAACACGCAACCGCGTGGCATGCGCAATCTTGTGTAGGAGCGGCCTTGTGTCGCGAAAGGGGTGCGTAGCGCCCCCAGATTATCAGCTGCGCAGCAGATAATGCCGGGGCCGCCTTGCGGCCCTTTCGCGACACAAGGCCGCTCCTACACGATCGCGCTTAAGCTGACAAATTGCCTTAACGCTCCCGCATGAAAAAACCGGCAACGAATTTGCGGAAGGTTTCCAGGCTCTTGAAGTCGGCATAACGCTTGAAATTCTCGGCATCCGGCTCAGGCCCGATCGGCTGTTCCAGCAGCGACACGGACAGCACCCGGTCCTGGTCGGAGGTCAGCACCAGCTCATCCATGACCTGCCCGCCGATCACCGGCCGGCGCATTTGCACTTTCACGCCCTTGCTGGCCATCCAGTCGATCAACGACACCAGTGCCTTGAGCGGCTCACGCTCTTCGTCGCGGTACACCGGGAACAGGTGGGCGCGGGACAGTACCGGTACGCTGGCGACATGGATCAGCTCATAGAAATGGCTGCCGGCGCTGGTCGGCGAGTAGATCATCAGCGCCAGCAGCGGCCCGGTGGTACGGCTACCGCCCCAATACAGGTGGTGCCCCTGGAAATCGAAGCCGTCTTCATTACGGTTGTTGAACAGCTTGCGCCCTTTGATCTGGTCGACACAGTCCAGCAGCAAGCCGTGGCGGCGGTGGTTGCCAAACACCGAGGCTTCGCGCAGGCGGGACTTGAGCATCATCATGTGCTTCATGTCCAGGCGGGTTTCCAGGTAGTTGCTGGCGGGCACCCGCTCCAGCAGCGGGTAGCGGCTGGCCACGCTGCGCAGTTCGGCAAACTGGGTGGTCAGGTCCTTTTTCAGGTGGGTGGCATACAGGTTGAGGCCGCTGGTTTCGATCCAGGTCAGCAGCAGCGACAGCAGGCGCTGTTGTTCCCGGCGGTCGTTGCCTTCGCCGCTGGCACTGCTGGTGGCGCTACGGAAGTCGCCGATCAGGCGCAGCGGCGTGTCGGGTGGCAGCCAGGCCGCAGGTGGGGCAGGGTCGTTTTCCCGCTCGGCTGCCTCCCGCTCGTCCTTGGTGAACGGGCAGCCGGGCGCGTGTTCTGCCGTGCCCGGGTTGTTCTTGAGAAACAGCGTGCCGGTACTGCCGTTAAGGGTGACATTGAGCACCGGCAAGGCGTCGTTGCGGCAGTCACAGGCCAGCCACTGGTTTGCATTGCGCACTTTCATCAGCAGCTGGTTGGCCTGCAGCAGGCGCGGGCCGCCAAGGCTGCCGGTGGCAAAGCCGACCAGCAGCTCTTCTTCGGCGGGGGTCAGGCTGCGCACCTGAGCGGCGGATTTGTCGATGATTCGCATGAAGCAGCTCCAAGCTACGAGCCTCAAGCTTCAAGCAAAGTCGCGCCGCTTTCAACTTGCCGCTCAGTTGCCGCCAAACATCTTCGCGGCGCGGGCACGAATTTCGTCTGGGGTGAGGTCCTCCTTGTGGGTGGAGACGAACCAGATGTTGCCGAACGGGTCTTTCAGGGTGCCGCTGCGGTCGCCGTAGAACTGGTCCGTCAGCGGGTGCAACTGGGTGCCGCCGGCCGCCAATGCTTGGGCGTAGACCTTGTCGCAATCCTCGACATACAAGTGCAGGCCCACGCCTGCGCCGCTGAGTTTCTGGCTGGCGGTAAGGCCGCCCTCCATGTCGCAAGGGTCGCCCAGCATCAGCGACGAATCACCGATTTTCAGCTCGGCATGGCCCACACGGCCACCTGGAGCATCGAGGCGGAACATCTCGACCGCACCAAAGGCCTGCTTGTAGAACTCGATGGCCTTGGCGGCGTCGTTGATGGCCAGGTACGGGGTAATGCTGTGCTGGCCTTCGGGGATGGGTTTGGCTGCCATGTTCGACTCTCCTTCGCAGTGGGCGCCGGAGGGCGCCCTGTTGCTTAGAGTCGTTTGCACAGAGGGAAAATCGACAATGGCGCTAGATCGATTTCCTATAAGCGCGGCTGTCAGAAGATGTAGTCGGTGGTCAGGAAGCTCGACTGGCGGTTGCGGATGATTTCGCTGATCAGCTCCTTGTTGGCCTCCTGGAAGCGGGTGGCGACCAGGGTGCGGATGGAGAACACACGCAAGGCATCATGCACCGACAGGGTACCTTCGGCGCTGTTCTTGCGGCCGTTGAACGGGTAGGTGTCCGGGCCACGTTGGCACTGCGCATTGATGTTGATGCGCCCGGCCTGGTTGGCGAAGGTGTCGACCAGGCTGCCAATGGTTGCCGGGTCGTTGCCGAACAGGCTCAGTTGCTGGCCGTAATCGGAGTCCAGCACGTAGTCGATCACGGTTTGCAGGTCGCGGTAGGGCACTACGGGCACCAGGGGGCCGAACTGCTCTTCGTGGTACACGCGCATGGCCTGGCTGACCGGGTACAGCAAAGCGGGGTAGAAGAATGAGCCGCGGCTCTGCCCGCCACCTTCGTTGAGCACGCGTGCGCCCTTGGCCGTGGCATCGGCGACCAGGCCGTCGAGGTAGTCGACCTTGCCAGGCTCGGGCAGTGGTGTCAGTGCTACACCGGGCTCCCACGGCATGCCGGGCTTGAGCGCGGCCAGTTTGCGCTGGAACTTGTCGAGGAAGGCGTCGACCACATCCTCGTGGACAAACAGGATCTTCAGTGCCGTGCAGCGCTGGCCGTTGAACGACAGCGCACCGGTGACCGCTTCGTCGACGGCGTTGTCGAGGTCGACCTGGGGCAGCACGATACCCGGGTTCTTGGCATCCAGCCCCAGCGCGGCGCGCAGGCGGTGAGGGCGTGGGTGCAGCTTTTTCAGGTCGCTGGCGGCCTTGTGCGTACCGATGAAGGCGAACACATCGACGTTGCCGCTGGCCATCAGCGCGCTCACGGTTTCCCGGCCTCGGCCATAGATGACGTTGATCACCCCGGGCGGGAAGCTGTCACGGAAGGCTTCGAGCAGCGGGCGGATCAACAGCACACCGAACTTGGCGGGCTTGAACACCACGGTATTGCCCATGATCAGCGCGGGGATCAGCGTGGTGAAGGTTTCGTTGAGCGGGTAGTTGTAGGGCCCCATGCACAGAGCAACACCCAGCGGCGCCCGGCGGATCTGGCCCAGCGTGCCTTGTTCAAGCTCGAAGCGGCTGGAGCGGCGGTCGAGGTCCTTGAGGGCGTTGATGGTGTCGACGATGTAGTCGCAGGTGCGGTCGAATTCCTTTTCCGAGTCCTTGAGGTTTTTGCCGATCTCCCACATCAGCAACTTGACCACGGCCTGGCGCTGCTCGCGCATGCGTGCCAGGAAGGTTTCGACGTGCTGGATACGCTCGGCCACACGCATGTTCGGCCAGGCACCGCGGCCTTTGTCGTAGGCCTGAACGGCGGCGTCGAGCGCGGTAAGGGCGGTGTCGGCATCAAGCAGTGGGGCGCTGCCCAGCACCACTTGGCGTTCTTCGCCGCCTTCCTTGAGCCAGACCGGGCTGCGTACCGTGGCCAGGGGGCCGTCCCAGCGCCTGAGCTCGCCGTTCACCAGGTAATCACGTTGTTCCAGGGGGGCTTCCAGGCGCCAGGTGTGCGGAATGCTTTCGGCGTTGGGGAAGAGTGAATCGAGCAGACGGTCCATGGGTACTGCACCTCACTTAGCGGGGCGGGTTTCAAGCCGGGTGAATCGCTTCAGCTGCGAGCATGCACCGGCTGCCGAAAAAACACCAGTCTGGCTCAACATACCCCCTCGTGCTCGTCGACAGGTCACCTTCTGATTCAAGGACTGTTATGCAAAGACGGCATCAAGGATTTTCGATTGATAGCGAAGTCATAATTGCATCGGCGCGCGCCGGGCACGGTTATAGCAAAGTGCTTGTCGGGTATGGACTTCATGCAGGAATTTTGACGCCATGAAACTTGATCTAAAGTTAGCGGGGAGCCGCTTGCCAAAGCGTTTGCAGGCATCTTAAATTGTTACTGAATGTGATAAAGAAGTATAAGTTCATACTATAAAAATCAAGACGTTAGGTGTTTTTGCTGATTTTTTCTCTTTTTCCGATAGACCATAGAGCACTTCAAAGGACGTCGAAGAAGAAATGAAAGAGACCTTGACGGCTGTGGCGCGAAAACTCCTGTCGCCCTCCACGCGCTACGAAATGAGGCTGCTGGCCAGCAAGGTGCGTGAAGTGCTGGCGCGTGCCTGTTTCTGGCGTTGGGAAGTTGCCAGGTTCCGGATGCAGCAGGAAAGCCCGTACGAAATCCTCTACATAGGGCGCAAGCAGCAACGGGAAATGGCCAAACTGCTGATTGGCGGCAAGGGCCAGGGCAGCGCGTCGATCGTGGAGGGTGCAAGCGCGACTGCGGCGGCCAACCATGTTGTGGTGATCAGCGAAATGCCCACCTCAGGCGCGTTGTCGGTGCCGCATTACCTGAGTGCCGTGGTGCCGCTGGGGCGCCCACTGGAAGACATCACGGCCCGCTATGACAGCGAACTGCGCCGCAGCATCCGCAAGAACCGACCGCTTTACCAGATGCGCCAAACCCTCTCGGACGACGAGATCGCCATGGCTGACCGGGACCTGCTGCGCCCCTATGCCACGGCCAGGCAAGGCATTCATGCGGCACAGTTCCCCACCGACGAAGTGTTCCGGATCGCCAAGAGCGTTGGCCGGCTCGACCTGATTACCTTGGGCGATGAGGTAATCGGCTGCCATTTGGGATGCGAAGTGGTGCGCGGCGGCAAGCGCTACTGGAGCACCTTGCGCTTTGGTTATTGCGAAGCGGTGTTTTCCGATGCCAAGAAGTTGCGCGAAGTGAACTCCATCACCACGTTCATGGCCCTTGAGTGGGCGCTGGAACAGGGTTTCGATTATTACGACATTGGCCTGTGCCTGGCGCGGCCAGATGACGGGCTGTTGAAGTGGAAGCGCCGGCGTGGCGGCGATATCGACTCGTTGGGCAACCATGCCTACCTGTTCGTTCGCTTGCCCAAGGCCGGCACGGCGAAGTTTTTGTGGGACACGCCGATGTTCGCGGTCGAAGGCGACAAGCTCACGTTGCACCTGGGGTTGCCCGAGGGGCCGAGCGAGGAAGAGTTTGCCAGCCGCTACCACGAAATGGTGTTTGGCGGGCTGCACAAGATTTACCTGTATGGCGGCAACGGCGCGGGCGAACCGTTTGTGGAAGCGTTGCGCAGCCGGTATGCCAACCTGCAATCCCCCCCCGCGATGGAAAGGGTGATGTCCAACTGAGTGTTAGCCAGGGATGCGTTGAGAGGGCGCGATGCGCCCGGTTTCTGATTTCGTTACCAAGGGAGGACGCTTCATGGGAAGCGACATCTCGCAGTTCAGTGCATCGCCCGCAGCCAAGCAGCACACCTGGACACTGGCTGCATACCGCTACATGGCGCGCAAACGCCTGGGCAAGAACACGGCCATTGACCTCAAGAGTGTGGCCGCCAGGAGCTGGGACATTGCGCCGGGCGAGACCACGGTGTCGCCACCGGCCATCTACCTGCCCGGCCAGCTGGAGCGGGTGACGGGCTGGGAGGGCAAGCGTTTTTACCCCTACGTACACCCTGCGCGCACCATGGAGGGCGGCATCAGTACGCTGCAAGGGCCAACCCGGGGCTACCTGATCAAGAATGTGTGGCTGGTCGATGGTGCGTTGTACAAGGGCAAGGCCAGCCATTGGTTGTCACAGAAACCCAGCACCTTTCCGGGCATCATCGTGGACAACGAAATCGATCGTGCAGCCATTTATTGCACGCAAAACGGCAACTCCTGGTTCGGCACCTGGCTGATGGAAGATTGCCCGACCTATGCGCTGGCCTGTAACGAAGGCATCCCTGTGACCACCGCCCCCTCGGCCAAATACCCGTTGTTCACCCAGGCCCCCGCCTATGAAGACTGGCTGGGCATGAAGCCGCTGCGCCTGCGCAGTGCGTTTTTTCGTGAGCTGGTGCTGTTCGACGACCAGAGCAACAACCGCAGCCGGCACGCCCGCTACCGAGCCATGGGTGACAAACTGTTGTCGCATGTGCCGCACGCCCCACACCCTGGCGTGTTCCTGCTGCGTGGCGGTGACGGCGACCTGCGCCTGTTGCGTAATGAGTTGGAGCTTGCCGAGCACCTGCGGGTGACCCGTGGTTTTCGCGTGGTCAACCCGCTGAAGTCTGATGTACCGAGTATTGTCGCAGCCTGTGCCGGGGCAAAAGTGGTCATTGGCGTAGAGGGTAGCCAACTGGTGCATGGCGTGAATGTGCTGCAGCCTGGCGGCAGCCTGTTGACCTTGCAGCCGCCTAACCGGTTTGTCAGCTACTACAAATACCTGACGGACCGGGACCACCAGCAGTTTGGCTTTGTGGTGGGGATACCGGAGGGCGATGGTTTCAGGATCGATATCGGTGAAGTGGAACGCACGCTCGATCTGTTTGCGCGATAACCGTGTAGTATCGGGGCATCTGAGCAGCGCGTGGGCGAGGGGATGATCGAGGTATCACGGTTCTGGCGTGACCCTGCGTTGCCCTTTGTCGAAGCCCGGCGGGTAGGGGACGGGCGGCAGGTGTGTTATGCCGCACATTCCCACGAGAGCTTTTCCATCGGTGTGATCACCGGTGGGCGCAGCACTTACCTGAACGGGGGCCTGCGCATTGAGGTGGGAGCCGGCACCACGGTGCTGATGAACCCGGGCGTGGTGCATACCTGCAACCCCATCGATGGCGAGCCTTGGTCCTACCTGATGCTGTTCGTCGACGTGCCCTGGTTACAGGCGCTGGGTTTCACCTTGCCGACGCAAACCTGGAGTAGCTCGCCTGCGCTGTACCAACGTTTGATGCAGGCTTTTGCCGACCTGTTCGACGCCAGCGTGCCTGACAGGGAGGCGCGCCTGGCGACCCTGTTTTGCGCATTGCCGGGCTTTCTCTCGGGTGAAAGTGGCGAGGGTGAAGCAGGTAACCCACGGCTGGACGCGGCGGCAGCCTTCATACGTGCCCATCGTAGCGATCCGCTGAGCCTGGAAGACATCTGCACCGCCTGCGGCCTGTCTCGTTCCTACCTGATTCGTGCATTTGGCCAACGCTTCGGGCTGACGCCGCATGGCTACCTGCTCGATCAGCGCGTACAGCTGGCCAGGGCACAGCTGCGCCAAGGCCGCGCGATTGCCGAGGTTGCGCAGGAGGCCGGGTTTGCCGACCAGGCGCACCTGCAGCGGGCATTCAAGCAGCACCTGGCGGCGACACCGGGGCATTACCGCAATGCCGCTGGCGTCAGATAACCAGGTAGACAGCGCTGCCCACCAGCAACACCGCCAACCCTCGATTGAGCAAGCGCACGTGCCGTGGGTTGCCCAGATACTGGCGAATCATGCTCCCGGCCCATGCCCAACACGCGACCGAAACAAAACAGATCGGGCCATATATCCAGGCAAAGAGCCACAGCAGGTGCTGTTCACCCCCCGTGTAAGCGCCGACCCCGGCCACTGCTGCCAGCCAAGCCTTGGGGTTTAACCATTGCATCGCCGCGCCGTGCCAGGCTGAAGGCGCTGTTGTCGAGTGTGTACCGGTCAGCTGGCCGTTGTCGCTGGCCAGCTTCCACGCCATGTACAGCAGAAACGCGACGCCGCCCCAGTGCAACAGCATGCCCAGTAGCGGCCAGCGCAACAGCAGTTGATGCAGGCCCAGCCCGACCAGCACCAGCAACAGGCAAAAGCCCAGCGTGGCGCCGGCCACATGCGCGAGGCTGGCGCGTAAGCCATGGTTGGCGCCGCTGCTCAGGGCAATGATGTTGACCGGGCCGGGGGAAATCGACGCCGCCAGTGCGAAGGCGGCCATGGACAGGGACAGGCTCATGAAAAAGATCCGGTGGCTGGAAGGAGCCGTGATTTTCAGCCGTTGGCTGCCGAGGGTATTGAAGAAAAGTACCCCCCAAATGCCGCCCCACACCTGATACAGGTTTTGTAATAGTTTTGCGCTATCACAGAAACCAGTGCTGCTTGTAGGATCTTTTTCCCAATTTGTTAACAAGGTCTATATGAGCACCTTCGCGGAGCCCCCCAGTTTTCGGCCTTTCTGGCCATCCTTCCCCCGTCCTCGTGACGCTTCCCCTGTGAGTACCCGCTAATGGAATGGCTAGCCGATCCCACGGCCTGGCTAGGCCTGTTGACGCTTATCGTCCTTGAGCTGGTGCTGGGTATCGACAACCTGGTGTTCATCGCCATCCTGGCAGACAAACTGCCGCCGCATCAGCGTGACCGCGCGCGGGTGATTGGCCTGAGCCTGGCATTGATCATGCGCCTGGGCCTGTTGGCCAGTATCTCGTGGATGGTCACCCTGACCGCGCCGCTGTTCGAGGTGTTCGACAAGAGCTTCTCTGGCCGTGACCTGATCATGCTGTTTGGTGGTGTGTTCCTGCTGTTCAAGGCCACCATGGAACTGCATGAACGCCTTGAGGGGCATGTGACCCAGGCCAGTGGCGCGGTACGTCATGCGGCGTTCTGGCCGATCGTGGCGCAAATCGTGGTGCTTGACGCGGTGTTCTCCCTGGACGCGGTCATTACCGCGGTGGGCATGGTTGAGCATCTGTCGGTAATGATGATTGCAGTGATCTTCTCGATCGGCATCATGATCGTTGCCAGCAAACCGCTGACCCGCTTCGTCAACGCCCACCCCACGGTAATCATGCTGTGCCTGGGCTTCCTGATGATGATCGGTTTCAGCCTGACCGCCGAAGGCCTGGGCTTCCATATCCCGAAAGGCTACCTGTACGCGGCCATCGGCTTCTCGATCCTTATCGAGCTGTTCAACCAGCTGGCCCGTGCCCGCCGCAAGCGCAGCTTGCAGCAGCACCGGCCGTTGCGTGAACGCACTGCCCATGCCGTGCTACGCCTGCTGGGTGGCCGCCGTGTTGAGGCTGACGAAGTGGGCGAGGAAATCGCCGACCTGGTCGAGGGTGGTGAGGAGCAGGTGCTGTTCGACCGCCGTGAGCGGGTGATGATCAGTGGCGTGCTGAACCTGGCCGAGCGGCCTATCCGCACGGTGATGACCGCCCGTGCCGAGGTCGACATGATCGACCTGGCGCAACCGGCCGATGCCATTACCCAGGCCCTGGCCAACTCGCCGTACTCGCGCCTGCCGCTGATCCGCAATGGCCGTGTCGACGAGCCTCTGGGCTTCGTGCACAAGAAGGAACTGCTCAAGGAGCTGCTGTCGGGCAGCCAGCCGGATCTGGAGGGCATGGCCCGTGTGCCGCTGAACCTGTTGGAAAGCTTCAGCATTCTCAACGCCCTGGAGCAGATGCGTGGCCAGTCGACTCACATCGCCTTCGTGGTCAACGAGTTCGGTGACTTCACCGGCCTGCTGACCATGACCGACATCCTTGAGTCGATTGCCGGTGAACTGCCGGATGCCAGCGAGGTTGAAGGCCCCGGCATCGTCCAGGAGGGCGAGGGTTTTGTGGTCAGTGGTGCACTGAACCTGAGCCAGGTCCAGGCGCGTACCGGCTTCAGTGCCCGTGCTACCGAGGATTACCAGACCCTCGCGGGCCTGGTGATGAGCCTGCTCGACCGCCTGCCGATGGTGGGTGACCGCCTGGCCTGGAATGGCTGGACGCTCACCGTGGAAGCGGTGGAAGAGCGGCGGGTGCGCCAGGTTCGGCTTACACCGAACGGCGACGTTGACGCAGCAGGTGCTTGAAACCCTCGAGCACCAGCACCAGCACCGCGGCCCAGATCGGTAGGTAGGTCAGCCACTGATCCGGGCCGATGGTTTCGCCCAGCAGCAACGCCACGCCCACCAGCAGCACGGGCTCGACGTAGCTGAGCAGGCCGAACAGGCTGAATGGCAGCATGCGGCTGGCCAGCACGTAGGCGATCAGGGCCGAGGCGCTGATCGCCCCAAGGATCGGGATCAACGCATACAGCCCAGGGTGGGCCTGCAGGTCAGCGCTGGAAAGTGGGCCCTGGATAACGAAGTACAACGCCCACGGTAGCAGCAGGCACATGTCGCACCACAGGCCGCCCAGGTGGTCGGTGCGGCAGCGTCGGCGCAGCACGAAATAGATCGGGTAGCCGATCGTCACCAACAGGGTTTCCCAGGCAAAACTGCCGTTTTGGTATAGCTCGTGGCCCACGCCCAGTGCGGCACAGGCCACGGCCACCTTTTGCAGGCGTGACAGGCGTTCGCCGTACACCAGCCGCCCGGTCAGGACCATGGCCAGTGGCAGCAGGAAATAGCCCATCGACACTTCCAGGCTGCGCCCATGCAAGGGTGCCCAGAGGAACAGCCACAACTGTACGCCCATCAGCCACGACGTACCGACCATGCCCAGCAACAGCACAGGCGTGCGCTTTACCCGGGCCAGCAGCTCGCCCACACGCTTCCAGTCTTTCGAGACCAGCATGAACAAGGTGAGGCAGGGCAGCGTCAGCAGGGTGCGCCAGCCAAAGATCTCTTCGCCATCCAGGGGCGTGAGCAGCGAGGTATAGAAGTACATCACAGCGAACAGACAGGACGCCATGACCGATGAAACGATGCCTTTTGACACGAGTGCCTCGAATAGGGGAGTTGAGCGGGTGGATCAGCCGCGCATGATCTCAGGGGCCGCGCCTTGCGGCAACTGCGCAGCGCCCGGGCGTGTGGCCAGTGCCTCCAGGAACTGGGCGGCCGGCATGGGCCTGGCAAACAGGTAGCCCTGCTGGAAGTCCACCCCATGGTGGGCCAGGTAGTCGCGCTGGGTGTTCGTTTCCACACCTTCGGCCACGATACCCAGGCCCAGCTTGGCCGACAGGTCGATGATGCTTTCCAGAATGTGCACGGACAGCGCATCGCCGCCGATCATGGCGACAAAGCTCTGGTCGATCTTCAGGTAGTCGACCTGGAACTGGCGCAGGTAGTTGAGGCTCGACTGGCCGGTGCCGAAGTCGTCGAGGGCAATCATCACGCCCATGGCGTGGAGCTTTTCGAACAGTTCCAGGGTCACCGGGGTAGGCTCGATGAGTTTGCGCTCGGTCAGCTCCAGGGTCAGCACCACCCGGCCCGGCGGAAAGTGCTGCAGGAAGGTGCGGCAGTCGTCCAGCAGGCTGAGGTCGCGGCAATGATCGGCGGTGATGTTGACACCGATGTGGAAGCCGTCCTCCAGCAGCCCGGCATAGGGTGCCAGGCTTTGCGCGGTATGCATCATCAGTGCCCGGGTCATGGCGACGATCTGCCCGCTGTGCTCGGCATAAGGGATGAACAGATCGGGCCTTACCAGGCCCTCGCGCGGGTGGTTCCAGCGCATCAGCACTTCGGCGCCGGCCCAGCGGTAGTCGCCCTTGCGCACCACTGGCTGGAAATACGGCAGAAACTCGTCGGCCTGCAGCGCCCGATCCAGCTCGGCGCGGGGTGAGGTGGCCCGGCGAATCTGCCAGCGGCATGCCAGCGCAGCCACGGCACCCAGCACCAGCAGCAAGCTGATAAGGGCAGGGTAGTGGCTGCGTAACAGTTGGCCCTGTTTGCCGGTGCTGTAGCCACCCTGCACGCTGAAGGGGTAACGGGTCGAACCCAGCAGCACGTTGGCGCTGGCGGCGGCAGGTGGTACGCCTTTGTGCACGACACCGTCCTTGCCCATCCAGGCATCGCCCACGCGGATTTGCAAGTCTTCGTCAGGGCCGATCAGGCGCAGTGCCGTTAGCAGGTGGTCGCCATCCACCGTGGTGATTGCCCCTTTGTCGCCCTCGCTGGCACGGTACACCAGCAGCGCGTGCCCCGGGGTGACCGAGTTGCCGTCCATCAGCCACAGTTTGCCGTCGATATAGTCACTGGCGTTGACCGGTTCGTCGAACTCGCCGAACAGCGAGGTGCAATACAGGTTGTTGTGCCTGAACAGGTTGGTCGAGCGCACGAAGGCGTTGCGGGTAACCTGGGCACGCAGCGTGAGCTGGGCCTGATCGCAGGGGCCGCCAGCCAGGGGCAGCAATGCATTGGCAGCACTGGACAGGTTGTCGAGGATGCGTTCGACGTGTTCCACCGCCTGGCGGGTGGTGGCCTGGCTGCTGGCCTGCATCTCGCGCTCGACCTGCCAGTTCATGACGGCCAGGCCGCACACCACTGGCAGCACACCGACTCCCCAGGGCAACAGGGTACGCCAGCTGAATGCGGCGCGGCGTTTTACGGTAAGGGGCATGCTGACCTGGCTACGATGAGAGATAACGAGAGAATAGCCGTTTGTCGGCGCTCACGACCAACTAAAACGCGACAAACCATTTTACGCAATGTAGAATCCGTTTACGAATACAACAATAAGGTCCTTCAACTCCGAAGGATCAAGCCCGCCGAGAATGGGTCCATATGACATACCATGGGTTCAAGCTGATCATAGGTGACTTCCTCGCCCGCAGCGTGCGGGGCATCCCGTGCTCACCGCCGTTTCTGTTCCACATCCCACGCAATCAATAATTTTTCGCTGCAGATGAGGACACGAACATGGCTGATATCTTCGACAATCCAATGGGCCTGATGGGCTTCGAGTTCATTGAGCTGGCTTCGCCTACGCCAGGCGTGCTCGAGCCGGTCTTCCAGATACTGGGTTTCACCAAGGTGGCTACCCACCGCTCCAAGGATGTGCACCTGTATCGCCAGGGTGGCATCAACCTGATCCTGAACAACGAACCCAAGAGCATCGCCTCGTACTTCGCGGCTGAACACGGCCCTTCGGTGTGCGGCATGGCGTTCCGCGTGCGCAATGCCCATGAAGCCTATGCCCGCGCCCTGGAGCTGGGTGCCCAGCCGGTAGAAATCGAAACCGGCCCGATGGAGTTGCGCCTGCCGGCAATCAAAGGCATTGGTGGTGCGCCGTTGTACCTGATCGACCGCTTCGACGAAGGCAGTTCGATCTACGACATCGACTTCAACTTTATCGAAGGCGTGGATCGCAACCCGGTAGGTGCCGGCCTGAAAATCATCGACCACCTCACCCATAACGTTTACCGCGGGCGCATGGCTTACTGGGCCGGCTTCTACGAGAAGCTGTTCAACTTCCGTGAGATCCGCTACTTCGATATCAAGGGTGAGTACACCGGCCTGACGTCCAAGGCCATGACTGCGCCCGATGGCATGATCCGCATCCCGCTCAACGAAGAGTCGTCCAAGGGTGCCGGGCAGATCGAAGAGTTCCTGATGCAGTTCAACGGTGAAGGCATCCAGCACGTAGCCTTCCTCACCGATGACCTGCTCAAGACCTGGGACGCCCTGAAGGGCTTCGGCATGCGCTTCATGACGGCGCCACCGCAGACCTATTACGAAATGCTCGAAGAGCGCCTGCCTGGCCACGGCGAGCCGGTCGATCAGCTGCAAGCGCGTGGCATCCTGCTCGATGGCGCCTCGCAACCTGAAGACAAGCGCCTGTTGCTGCAGATCTTCTCGGAAACCCTGCTTGGTCCGGTGTTCTTCGAGTTCATCCAGCGCAAGGGTGACGATGGCTTTGGTGAAGGCAACTTCAAGGCGTTGTTCGAATCCATCGAACGTGACCAGGTACGCCGTGGTGTGCTGAGCACCGATTGATGCGTCCTGGACGCCGCCGCCGTCATGCACGCGCGGCGGCGTTTTCACGCCCGTGGGAGCGTGCCCTGAGCAAAGCCAGATAAACGATCGACCCCGTCACGATCCCTACCAGCATCAGCGACGGCAGGATCTGCAGCATGGACTGGCGCATTTCCTGAGCGGTGAAACCCTGCGCATAACCGCCTTTAACCCGGTACCCGTACCTGGCCGAGAAGGCATGCGCCAGGAACTCGGACTGCGATGGGCGTTGTGCGTCGCGGCTATCGCCATTGCTCCAGATATAGCGGTCATCGAACTCCAGCAGCAGTGTCAGCCCATCCTGGAAAGCATCCAGTTCGTTGCGCAACTGAATGGCATACGCGGTCACGACTACGCCCACCCCTTTGCCTTGCAGGTAGAAATTGACCAGCAGTTTGGGGCGGCTATCGGGTTGCCCATGAGACAGTTCGACCTGTTGGCCGGACAACGCGAAAGATGACAAGTACTCCAGTGAGTCCGAGGCGCTGCTGCAGTAGGCTTCGCTGTCATCTACCAGGGTCAGCGACCTGAGCATGGAGTGGCTCACAACCTGGTCCTGTAAAATGCCTTTGACCTTTTCGCAGGGCTTGCCTGCAAGCGGCAGGGCGCGTTGGGCCGCCTCATGTATCCGGTTCAGCGCCTGATCGACGCTGAAAACCGCTTCCTGCACCGAGATGTTTGCGTTTTCCGCAAGTTTCATTTCCAGTTGAACAACCATTACCAGCAAACCGGAAATCACAGGCACGAGGCCCACCGTGGAGAGCAGCAGCAGCTCTCGCAGGCGGTATCCTGCGTTCAGGATTTTCAACATAGGGCAATCGCTCTCCGGGCCGAAGCTGTTCGTGGTGAACAACTGAACCCTGAGCCTATGCACTCAATGACCGATCGGCTGTAGTCCTTGTGCAGTGTGCGGCAGAGGAAAACTACAAGGCTGATGTCAGGCTTTAGCTCGCCTTGAGTTTTGCCAGCACGTGCTCGGCGAGCAGGGCGGTCGAGGCCGGGTTCTGCCCGGTGATCAATCGACCATCCTCGACCACGTATGGCATCCACGGATCATCATGCTTGCTGTACTCGCCGCCGCGGCCACCTAGCTCGTTTTCCGTCAAAAACGGGACTACCTTGTCCAGTTCGGCCAGTTGCTCCTCGATATTTGAGAAACCGGTCACCTTGCGGCCTTTCAGCAGCAAGCTTTTGTCGCTGAGCTTGATATTCAGCAGGCCAACAACGCCGTGGCAGACCGCCGCTACAATGCCGCCTTTTTCGTAGACCTTGCGTGCCAGCTCCTGCAGGGGCTGGTTATCGACAAAGTCGTACATCACGCCATGCCCACCGGTGTAGTAGATGACGCCGTATTCGTCGGCCTTTACCTGACCGGGGCTCAAGGTGGTGCCCAGGCGCGTCATGAAGCGCTTGTCGTCATACCATTGCCAGTCCAGGTCCGGGGCCATCTGCAGGCTGTGCGGGTCGATGGGGACATAGCCGCCCTGTGGGCTGACATACTCGACCGTGTAGCCGGCCTTTTCGACTTTCTCGACAAAGTGCACGGCCTCTCCCAGCCACAACCCGGTCGCCCGCTTGAGGGTTGGGTACTTGGCTGTATTGGTCAGCACTACCAGCATTTTCTTGCTCATGACCGTGCTCCTGTCGGCAACCTGGATAGGCCGAGGCTCCCTGGCCCAAGGGAAAACCTAATCAGCATAGCTGCCCCCTGCAAGTGCGCCATGGTACGTGGTGCGTGCTGTGCTAACTTGAACAGATTCCACGGGTGACCCTGTCTGTTCAGGTAGCACCGTGACCAACCCGGAGCATTGCTGGAGTCACGATATTGGTCGCAAACAGTACGCCACGCGGGCCTTCGCAGCCGGTCATGCTGCAGCCGCCTGTTTCGCAGCCGGTCGAGTTGATGGCGCAGCGGATTGCACGGTTCGACTGGGGGCGTACTTCGCTCGGGCCATTGCCGCGCTGGCCGGCTTCGTTGCGTATTGCCGTCGACATGATGCACTTGTCACCGTTCCCTTGTGCCGTGGTCTGGGGGGCTGACCTTTGCGTGGTGCACAACGAAGGCTACAGGGCGCTGCGGGCAGTGCCGGACGCCTTGGGTACAGCGTTCGATAGGCTGTGGCACGACGTCTGGCAGGCAGTGGGACCCTGGGTGTTCCAGGCGCTGGAGGGGCGCTCGAGTTTTGTCGAGGATCCCCCCCTGAGTGTTCCCGGCGTCGCGGGCGAAGAGCCGATATGGTGCGCCTTCGGTTTTGCACCGTTGCATGATGAACTGGGCAATGTGGCGGGTTTTCTGCATACGGTGATCGAAACGACGGCCAGCGTCGAGGCGCACCGCCATTGGCGCGCGCAGGCGCTGGGGTTTGAGCAGCAGGTCGAACGCCATGTGGCTGAGCGCGAACAGTTCTGGCAACTGTCGCGCGACGCGATGATGACGGTGACTGCGGAACTGAAACTGCATGCCGTCAACCCGGCCTGGTACCGCATTCTGGGCTGGACCCAAGCGCAGGTGCAGGATATGCCGGTGCTGGAACTGGTGCACCCGGCCGATCGCGCCGACGTGCAGGTGGCAGTGTCCGGGCTGCTGCAAGACAGCAACACGGAACAGATCGAGACCCGCCTGCGGCACCGTGATGGTCACTACCACTGGTTTCGCTGGAGCGCACGGTTCGATGGCAGCCTGCTGACGGCGGTTGGCCGGGACATTACCGAAGACCGCGAGGAGGCTGCACGTCAGTCCAGGGCACTGATGCGCAACAGCGAGCGTATGCAGGTGGTAAGCCAGTTGGCGGGGGGCATGGGCCACGAAATGAATAACCTGCTGTCCGGCGTTGGCGGCAGCCTTGAGTTGTTGCAACGACGCCTGCAGGAGGGGCGCCTGGAGCGCGTGGAGGCCTACGTGGAGGTAGCCCGCGAGTCGGTGCAACGCGCCATGGAACTGACCCACCGCCTGCTGGCGCTCTCTCGCTTTCAACCCTTGGCCACCCGGCCGCTGGACTTCAATCGGCAACTACGCCTTTGCGAGCCATTGCTGTTGAAGACGTTGGGCGCGGAGGTTGGCTTGCACTGGCAGCTGGATGTCGTGCCGTGGGCGGTAAACCTGGACGTTCGTGAGCTTGAAAATGCCTTGATCAACCTTTGCACCAACGCCCGGGAAGCGTGCCAGATGCAGGGCAGTGTCACGTTGCGTACGGTCAACAAGCGTTTGACCAGTGCTTTTCCGGATGCGCGGGGCCTGCCACCTGGCGACTACGTAGCCTTGTATGTCGAGGATGATGGCCATGGCATGTCGGCAGCGGACATGGCCAGGGCCTTTGAACCGTTCTTCACCACCAAACCCGTTGGGCGTGGGGCCGGGCTGGGGTTGTCGATGGTGTATGGTTTTGTCAGCCAATCCGGCGGGTATGTCTGGATCGAGTCTGTCCCGGAGCAGGGCACCAAGGTTTCCATGCTTTTTCCAAGGTGCCATGAGCGGGTCCCGGAAGAACCAAAGCCCGCGCCGCCTTCGCAGCGCGTGGCCCGGGGCGAACGCCTGCTGCTGGTGGATGACGAGGTGAATTTGCGCGCGGTCATGCATGAGTACCTGGCCGAGCGTGGTTTCGACGTGACGGTAGCAGGCGATGCGAATACTGCCCTGGAACGCTTCCGCCATGATGGCCCCTTCGACCTGGTGATCACCGACATCGGCTTGCCGGGTGGTTTCAGTGGCCGGCAAGTGGCCAGGGCCATGCGCATGCAGATTGCGCAACAGAAAATCCTGTTCATCACCGGTTATGCGGACCAGCCCATCGAAGCGCAATTGCTCGATCAACCGGGCACCGCGTTGATGAACAAGCCGTTCCTGCTGGCAGAGCTTGCTGACAAGGCACTGCGCATGCTTGATGCATAGTGCGCATCACGGCTTGCCAAGAATCTGCGTCACTTGTGTTTGCAGCTGCTTCAGTTCGAACGGCTTGCAGATCAAGTGCATGCCTGCCCCTAGAAAGCCGGCTCGGGCCATGGCCGTTTCCGCGTACCCGGTGATGAACAGCACCGGCAGCTGTGGGCGCAGTGTGCGGGCTATCTCGGCCAGTTGCCGGCCGTTCATACCGGGTAAGCCGACATCGCTGATCAGCAGATTTACCGTTTGTGCCGAGCGCAGCACCTTCAGCCCCTCGTTGCCGTTGGCTGCGCTGTGGCAGGTGAAGCCGTCGTCGCGCAGCGCTTGGCACAGCAGCTGACGCACATGCGGGTCGTCCTCGACGACCAGTACATGTCGGCCGCCGTCAGGGTACGCAGGTTGCGCCGGCGGGCGCGATTGCCTGACCGGGCCGGTATGACGCGGCAGGTAAAGGTCTACCTGAGTACCCTGGCCGATCTGGCTGTGCAGGGTCACATGCCCATGAGACTGTTTGCTGAAACCGTACACCATCGATAGGCCAAGCCCGATGCCTTGGCCGATCGCCTTGGTGCTGAAAAATGGTTCGAAGGCATGTTCCAGTGTGCTTCGCGCCATGCCTTGGCCGTCGTCGATGATGCGCAGCCGCACGTAGTCGCCATTGGCCAGGGCGCCGCTGGCGAACTGGCCAGAGGTGACGTGCAGGTTGCTTGCTTCGATGCGCAACAGGCCGCCGCTGGGCATGGCCTCGCAGGCATTGAGCGTCAGGTTGTCCAGGGCTTCGTGCAGCTGCTGGTCATCAGCCTCCACGGCCCAGAGGCCTTTGGCCATGTGCACCTGAAGGGATACCGCCGGGCTAAGGCAGGCTTTCAGGCGTTTGGCCTGTAGCAGGGTATGCAGGTCGATGCGTTGGCTGTGCAGCGATTGCCGCGACGAGAAAGCCAGCAGGCGGTGAGTCAGGCGGGCGGCCCGTGATACAGCCTCGTGGCCCATGCGCAGCACCCCGTCCAGACCGTCGCTGCGGCCCTGCCGCAGGCGTCGGTCGATCAGTTCAAAGCTGCCGCCAATGCTGGTGAGCAGGTTGTTGAAGTCGTGGGCAACGCCGCCGGCCAGTTGGCCGATGGCTTCCATCTTGCGTGCCTGGTAGCGGGCGAACTCGCCGTGTTCCGGTTCGTCGTCTGGCGGCGAACGTCGGGTGTCCAGGCGTTGCTGCAGGCCGTGCAACTGGTCGCGCGTGAGGTACTGCCTGCGCCGATTGCGCAGGGCGGACTGGGTCATGTGCAGCAGCTGGGCGTTTTCAAAGGGTGCCACCAGCAATGCCAGGTTGCCCACGGGATGGTTGCTAACGCCACTGGCCGACCAAACGCCCTGGGTGACCAGTACGATAGGCAAATCCGACCAGCTCGGTTGCTGGTCGATAAAGGCCTGCAGCGATGCGCTCGGGCCTTGGCTGAACGCTTGTTCGGCGATGATCGCCAACCCTGCACCTTCGGCCAGGCGCGCCTGCAGGTTGGCCAGGTCGGCCGCGCACAGGCTATCGATGCCGGCGGAGGCGAGTAGGCGCGAGGTATCCGCCGCCAGCGTCGGGGGTGCAAGGATCAAGGCCCGTTCGTCCAGCGCCAATGAATTGGCCAACACGACTCTCCTGTAGGGTGACCTGATATCCACTGGACCTTGGGCACAGGCTCAGGGTTCAACAAAAGTCAGTCGTTACCTACAAGCCCTGTTGCAGCACGGGGTCGTCAGGGTTTTGCCGCTCCAGCTCGGCCAGCAGCACCTGCACGTTCTGCAGCTGGCCGGACTCCTTCCAGTACTGAATCAGCAGCACCCGCGCCCGGCGGTTGGCTGGCTGGCGATTGAGCACGGTTTCCAGTTGCTTCTGTGCGGCGTCGAGTTGGCCCAGCTCATGCAGGGTAACGGCCAGGGTATAGCGGTAGTCGGTGTTGTCCGGCTCCAGCTCGACAGCGCGGGACAGGGCCAGCAAGGCATATTCGCGCTGTTCGTGGCGGTTCAGCCAAAGCCCTAGCTCGTACTGCAGAAAAGACGAGTCGGGGCTTAGCGCCAAGGCTTGGCCCAACACCTGGCGCGAGGCATCGTGATGCCCCTGGCGCTCGAGCAGGCGTACCTGAGTAGCCAGGGCGTCGAGGTTGCCGGGGGCGACCGTCAGCGCTCGTTGCAGGGCTGTGGCGGCCTGGGTGTAGTCGTTTTCATGCAGGTAAAGGCGTGCCAGGTGCACTTGGGCATCGGCATCCTCGGGCTGTTGCTCCAGCGCTTGCTGGTATTGCTCGAGGGCTGCTTGCAGCGGGCCGAAATACAGGCCAATGGCGTCGGGGTCGAGGCCCAGCAGGGCATCCACGGCGGCAAACCGCACGCTTTGCTCGTCATCGTCCAGCAGTGGGCCGAGCACCAGGCTACGCTGCGCCGCCGGTAACAGGCGGCGGATACCGGCAATGGCCGCCCGGCGCACCAGCGGGTCGGTATGCTCCAGGTCCTGGCGGGCGAGCTTCAATGCCAGTGGCGAGGGGTAGTTGGGCAACTCGGCGTACAGTGCCGCACGCCGGATGGCGGGCAAGTCGTTACGTTGCAGTTGCTGGTACAGCACCCGTGCCGCACCGGGCTGGCCGTCGTGGGCCTGGCGCAATGCCTTGGCGTAGCTGTGTGCCGGCAGGGTCGGTGCGGCTGGCGGGGTGTCGCGCCACAGGTAGCCGAACAGGGCCGATACCAGGATCAACAACAGCAAGGCGATCAGGTAGCGGTTGCGTCTGGGCATCGGACGATCCGTGGCGGCGGGAAGGGCAGAGCTTGGGCCAGCTGGGGGGTAAATGCAACCAAGTGAAGGCTGCCAGGTTTTTGTCTTAGGTGTTGTGTTGGAGCGTAAACCGAGCGCCGCCCGCGCGGCGCATCGCGAGCAAGCTCGCTCCTACATTTGTTTCGGGCCAGTAACGTCTGTGCCCGCGCGCGACCGCCTTGTTTGTACGACGCGATACCGAGCCATGCACCAAGGCGTTCGCGCGCAAATCCCACAGGAAAAAATAGGCCCGAAACAAATGTAGGAGCGAGCTTGCTCGCGATGCGCCGCGCGGGCGGCGCTCGATCTTGCAGGCGCTGAAAATCTACAGGCGTAAAAAAGCCCCGCAGACCAGGGCCTGCGGGGCAAACGGTTGGGGGAGGAGCCAACCAAAGGAGTCGTTGAAACGGGGTGTATCAGTGTGCGCTGGCCACGGTTTCCGGTTGCCAGCCGCCGCCCAGGGCCTTGTAGATCGAGACAATGCCGCGGTACAGCTCGACTTCGCCCTGAGCCTGCGCATCTTCTGCGCTCAACCGCTCACGCTCGGCATCGAGCAGCACCAGGTAGTCGACCGTCCCTTCGCGATAGCGGATCGAGGCCAGCTCTGCCGCCTTGCGGCTGGCATCGCTCTGGCGCATCAGCGACAGCAGCCGCTGCTGGGTCTTGTCGTAATCGCTGAAGGCATTGGCCGACTCTTCCAGGGCCAGCAATACCTGCTGCTCGTAATTGGCCAGCGCCCCTTCGGCATCGGCCTTGGCGCCGCGCAGGCGGGCCCGCACGCTGCCCAGGTCGAAGGCCGCCCAGGTAATGCTTGGGCCCAGTGCCCAGGCATTGGCGGCCGAAGAGCCGATTTGCGAGCCGCGCGCGGCGGTAAAGCCCAGGAAGCCGCTGAGGCTGACGCGGGGGAACAGGTCTGCCGTGGCTACGCCTACGTTGGCGGTGGCGGCCGCCAGTTGGCGTTCGGCGCTGCGGATATCCGGGCGGCGGCGCAGCAGTTCGCCCGGATCGCCTACCGGCAACGCCTTGGCGATGGCCGGCAGGGCCTTGGGCGACAGGTCTACGCTGAGTGCCTCTGGGCGCTGGCCGAGCAGGGTGGCAATGCGATGACGCGCCCGTGCCTGTTCAGCTTGCAGTTGCGGCACAGTGGCCTCGACCCCGGCCAGGCGTGCATCGGCACGCACCACGTCCAGGTCGTTGCCCACACCGGCATCGCGCAGGGTTTCGGTAATGGTCCGCGATTCTTGCTGGGTCTTGAGGTTGGCCAGGGCGATCTTCTCGCGCAACTGGGCACCGCGTAGCTGCCCGTAGGCATCGACCAGCTCGGCGATCAGGCTGACCTGCAACTGCTGCAGGTCGGCGGCGGCTGCCGCTTCCTGGGCTTCGCTGGCCTCGATCTGGCGCTGGATGCGGCCGAACAGGTCAAGCTCCCAGGCCATGTCCAGGCCCAGGTCATAGCGCTCGCTGTTCACCCGCTGCGTGGTCTGGCCGGGGATCTGGCCCTTGCCAATGTCGCTGCTGGCGCGGCTGGTGACCACCGGGAACTGATCGTTCTCGGCGTCTTCACGGATCGAGCGGGCCGATTTCAAACGGGCGAAGGCCACGCGCAAATCACGGTTGCCGTCGAGCGAGGCCTGCACCAGCTGGTTCAGCACTGGGTCATCGAACTGCTTCCACCACAGGCTTTCGAAGCGGCTACGGTCGTAGGCCTTGGCCTGCACGTCGCTGTTCAGCTGTGCAGGTTCGGTGGCCGGGGCCTGGTAGTCCGGGCCTACCGCACAGGCTGCGAGGGCCAGTGCCAGCAGGCTTGGGGTCAGGGGCTTGAGCAGGTTCATGCATGGTTCTCCAGCACTTGAACGTGTTCGGCCTTGCGGGCCTGGCGACGCTCGACGAAACGGCGAATCAGGAAGAAGAACACCGGGGTCAGGAACAGGCCGAACACGGTCACGCCGATCATCCCCGAGAACACTGCCACACCCATGGCATGGCGCATTTCCGAACCCGCACCGGAGCTGAACACCAGTGGCACCACACCCATGATGAAGGCGATCGAGGTCATCAGGATCGGCCGCAGACGCAGGCGGCAGGCTTCCAGCACCGCAGCCAGCGGGTCGAGGCCTTTGGCTTGCTCATCCTTGGCGAACTCGACGATCAGGATCGCGTTCTTGCACGCCAGGCCCACCAGTACGATCAAACCGATCTGGGTGAAGATGTTGTTGTCGCCACCTGACACGATCACACCGGTAATGGCCGACAGCAGGGTCATCGGCACGATCAGGATCACCGCCAGTGGCAGGCTCCAGCTTTCGTACTGGGCAGCCAGTACCAGGAACGCCAGCAGTACGCACAGCGGGAACACCAGCAGTGCGGTATTGCCCGAGAGGATCTGCTGGTAGGTCAGGTCGGTCCACTCGAAGGTCATGCCGTTGGGCAGTTCCTCTTTCAGCAGTTTCTCGATCGCAGCTTCGGCCTGGCCAGAGCTGTAGCCCGGGGCGGCGGCGCCGTTGATTTCTGCGGTGATGAAGCCGTTGTAGTGCATGACCCGGTCCGGCCCGGAGGTGTCGCTGACCTTGAGGAAGGTCGCCAGCGGGATCATCTCGCCCAGGTTGTTACGCACCTTCAACTGGCCGATCTGCTCGGCATCGAGGCGGAACTGCTGCTCGGCCTGGACGTTGACCTGGTAGGTGCGGCCAAAGCGGTTGAAGTCGTTGGTGTACAGCGAGCCCAGGTAAACCTGCAGGGTGTCGAAGATGTCGGTGATCGCCACCCCGTGGGTCTTGGCCTTTTCCCGGTCGATGGCGGCATCGACTTGCGGCACGTTGACCTGGTAGCTGGTGAACAGGCCTGCCAGCTCTGGCACGTTGTGGCTTTTGGCGATGATGTTCTGGGTTTCCTTGTACAGCGCCTCGTAACCCAGGTTGCCACGGTCTTCGATTTGCAGGCGGAAGCCACCAATGGTGCCCAGGCCCTGTACCGGCGGCGGTGGGAAGATGGCGATGTAGGCATCCTGAATGTCGGCGAACTGGGCATTCAGTGCAGCCGCGATGGCCGCCGCCGACTGGCTCGGGTCCTTGCGCTCATCGAACGGCTTGAGCGGGGTGAACACGATGCCGCTGTTCGGGCTGTTGGTGAAACCGTTGATTGACAGGCCCGGGAAGGCTACCGAGTCGGCAACACCGGGTTGCTTCAGGGCAATTTCGCTCATGCGCTTGATCACCGCCTCGGTGCGGTCAAGGCTGGCGGCGTCAGGCAGCTGGGCGAAGGCCACCAGGTACTGCTTGTCCTGCGCCGGCACGAAACCGGTCGGGGTGGACGAGAAGCCCAGGTAGGTCAGGCCCATCAGGCCGGCGTACACGAACAGCGCGATGCCACTGGAGCGGATGACCCGGCGCACACCGCCGACGTAGCGGTTGGAGGCACGGTCGAAGAAGCGGTTGAACGGCGCGAACAGCCAGCTGCCCAGCAGTTTTTCCAGGATGCGCGAGAAACGGTCCTTGGGTGCGTGGTGGTCCTTGAGCAGCACGGCAGCCAGGGCCGGCGACAGGGTCAGCGAGTTGAAGGCCGAAATCACGGTGGAAATGGCAATGGTCAGGGCGAACTGCTTGTAGAACTGCCCGGTAAGGCCGGAAATGAACGCTGCCGGCACGAACACGGCGCACAGCACCAGCGCCGTGGCGATGATCGGCCCGGTCACTTCGCTCATGGCTTTTTGCGTGGCTTCCAGCGGTTTCAGGCCCAGCCCGATGTTACGTTCGACGTTTTCCACCACGACGATGGCGTCGTCCACCACGATACCGATGGCCAGCACCAGGCCGAAGAGTGACAAGGCGTTGAGCGAGAAGCCGAACAGGTGCATGACTGCAAAGGTACCGATCAGCGACACCGGCACAGCCAGCAGCGGGATGATCGAGGCACGCCAGGTTTGCAGGAACAGGATCACCACCAGCACCACCAGCACCAGCGCTTCGAACAGGGTGTGCACCACTGCTTCGATGGAACCGCGCACGAAGATGGTCGGGTCATAGACGATGCTGTAGTCCATCCCTTCCGGGAAGTCCTTCTTCAGCTCGGCCATTTTCGCCCGCACTTCGTCGGAGATCTCGATGGCGTTGGAACCGGGGCGCTGGAAGATCGGGATGGCCACGGCCGGCTGGTTGTTCAGCAGCGAGCGCAGGGCATACTGGCTGGAGCCGAGTTCGACCCGGGCGATGTCCTTCAGGCGGGTGATTTCGCCATCGGCACCGGCACGGATGATGATGTTTTCGAACTCTTCCTCGTTGACCAGGCGGCCCTGGGTGTTGATCGACAGCTGGAAGCTGGTGGAACCGGGGGCGGGCGGGGCGCCCAGCTGGCCGGCAGCCACCTGGCGGTTCTGCTCGCGGATCGCGGCCACTACATCACTGGCGGTGAGGTTGCGCGAAGCGGTTTTGTTCGGGTCCAGCCACACGCGCAGCGAGTAGTCGCCCATGCCGAACAGTTGCACATCGCCCACGCCGCCCAGGCGCGCCAGCTCGTCCTTGATGTTGAGGATGGCGTAGTTGGACAGGTAGAGCATGTCGTAGCGGTTGTCCGGCGAGGTCAGGTGCACGACCATGGTCAGGTCGGGCGACGCCTTGTCGACGGTGATACCGATGCGGGTCACTTCCTCGGGCAGCTTGGGCTGGGTGCGGGTGACGCGGTTCTGCACCTGTACCTGGGCGTTGTCCAGGTCGGTGCCCAGGGCGAAGGTGATGGTCAGCGTCAGCTTGCCGTCAGCGGTGGACTGGGAGGACATGTACAGCATGTTCTCCACACCGGTAATGGCCTGCTCCAGCGGCGCGGCGACGGTTTCGCCGATGACCTTGGGGTTGGCGCCAGGGAAGTTGGCGCGCACCACCACGGTTGGCGGGACCACTTCGGGGTATTCGCTGATTGGCAGCTGGAACAGCGAGATCGAACCCGCAATCAGCAGTACCAGCGACAGCACCGCGGCGAAGATTGGCCGGGTAATGAAGAATTTCGAGAAGTTCATCGGTGTGGTCCCTTAACCGCGTGGCGCCTGGGCGCTGGCGACTTTCACGTTATTGCCCGCCACCTTCGGCGCCGGGTTGCTGGCCTCAAGGGCCTGGCGCTGCTGGGCGAGGGCGGCGAGGGTCTGTTCGCTGGCCATTTGGGTATCGATCGGCGTTACCGGTGAACCAGGACGCACGCGCTGCAGGCCCTTGACCACGATGCGGTCATCCTTGCCCAGGCCGCTGCGCACGATGCGCAGGCCTTCCAGCTTCGGCCCCAGCTCCACGGCGCGGTAGGCAGCCTTGTTGTCCTTGTCCATGACCAGCACGAACTTCTTGCCAAGGTCGGTGCCCACGGCTTCGTCGTTGATCAGCACGGCGTCGTACTGGGCGCTGCCCACCAGTTTCAGGCGCGCATACAGGCCCGGGGTGAACTGGCCGTCGCTGTTGTCGAACACCGCACGGCCACGGATGGTGCCGGTGCGCGGGTTGACCTGGTTGTCGACGAAGTTCATCTGGCCCAGGTGTGGGTTGCCGCTTTCGTTGGTCAGGCCCAGGTACACCGGGGTGCTCTGGCCACGCTGGCCTTCGCGTGCCAGCTGGGTGTACTTGAGGTACACGCGCTCGTCGGCGTCGAAGTAGGCGTAGACCTTGTCGGTGGAGACCACGCTGGTCAGCGGGGTGACATCGGCGCTGACGATGTTGCCGGCGGTGAACTCGGCGCGGCTGACACGGCCGCTGATAGGCGCGGTGACGCGGGTGAAGCTGAGGTTAAGGCGTGCCAGATCAAGCTGGGCCTGAATGGCATCGACCCCGGCACGGGCTTCGGCGGCAGCGCTGCTGCGCGATTCGGCCAGCTCGGCGGAGATGGCGTTGCTGTCACGCAGGCGTTCGCCACGGCGGGCTTCGTTGGCACTGCGAATGGCAGTGGCCTTGGCCTGTTGCAGCTGGGCTTCAAGGCGGCGGACTTCAGCCTGGAACGGGCGAGGGTCGATCTGGAACAGCAGGTCGCCTTTCTTGACCTGGGCGCCTTCGGTGAAGGCCACCTGGTCGATCTGGCCAGAAACCCGTGGGCGCACTTCGACGGTTTCCGGGGCTTCGAGGCGGCCGGTGAACTCGTCCCATTCGTTGATCGGTTGCTCGATCACCTTGGCCACACTGACCTTCGGCGCGGCGGGAGCCTGCACGGCGTCTGGGGTTCGACCGCAAGCGCTGATCACCACCACTGCCAGGGCAGCGAGGGGAAAGCGCAAGGGTTTGAGTGATTGTTCCATGGAGAACTCCGCCAATGTATTAGTAGTGGGCGGAGTGTGAGTGTGTTGCGCGTGAGGCACGAATCGAACGGGGCGAAGGTTATTATCACGCTGAATGATATGTGTGGGGCATTCATCGATTTGCGGCATGGTCGGGATGTTGGGGCTGCTTCCCAGCCCATCTCTATCTCAGGGGAATCGCATCAACCTCAAGCAGTGCCCGCGTCTGCAAGAACGGGTTAGAGCTGCAATGGTGCGCCCAAGCGTTGCTGCCAATCTCAGCTCGTCGACGCGCGTCGTGACGCCATGAGGCTACTTGGCAAAACGGTGTCGCCAAGGGCGCGCTTGCCCGATGCATGAGGAGTGGGATGATCTAGCTTCGTAAAAAACTGTCATTTTTGCTAGTTGCTTACCGGTTCTGTGTTCGGTAATCCTTGAATGCCAATCGGAGATAGGTCAGCGCAGCTCAATGAAAAAATCAGCGAGTTCCTCACGCATATTTTATCAAGCAGGTTATCTGTCCGCCGAAGTGCTTTTCGATGAAAAACGAAGTTTTCTGAGATTTAAAGAATTGCCATTGGCTGAGCGAGAGTTGCAGGCGGCTGGTGGAATGGTTTCGCTGTTGGCTATAGATGCTCAGCATTCGATAACTAAAAATAGCTGCTCACGGTTTATCAGTTATACGCCATACGGGTATAGCTTGTCGGGCTGCCTTGCTCAATCCTTGTTGGGTTTTTCTGGAATGCATCGCCAGCTGAATAATTGTTACTTTTCGGGTGACGGGTATCGTACCTATAGTACATCACTCATGCGTTTCAATAGCCCTGACAGCTTTTCTCCATTCGATGCAGGTGGGGTCAATAGCTACTCATATTGCATTGGCGATCCGATAAATTATACAGATGCCAGTGGGCACATGCGAGTCCGGCCGCAGAGACGTTCACCTGATACTGGATTAGGTATAGCGCAAAGCTCCAAACCCATAGTTCGCTCGAGTCCCCAAGGCAGAGAGCGTTTGAATCGGGGTGTGGGAAGTTCCGGGGGGGACTCATCCCCCCTAACTGCAAAACTTCTTGGTATCAAGGATGCCATACCGGCGCATCAAACCCGGACCATCGACTTGAAGACTGCAAAAGAAAACTCGAAGCAAGCGTACGCGAATTTGCCTGTGATGGACGGATCAAGGATGGAAGACCTGTCGTCCGCTAAGAGAAAAATCAAAAAATTCATTACAAGTGAGACGATTGTGTTTATGACGGCCGAGGAATTAGGTTTGTCACCAAATGATCATCTTCATTCCTATACTTTGGGTCAAGGTTATGAGCGCTCAGTCAAAAAAATTGCAAGTAGTGTCAATTCTTTAATTCGCTCGGGGTCCAAGCCAGGTTAGCCGCCGGGCAGGTTGCCTCACGACAGAAGTGTTCATCTCCTTCATTGATTTGCCCTGTGATCTTCTTACTGAGGCTGCCGTACGGCAACCTCAGTTTTCTCATTTCAAAACAGCAGTCCTCGTGACTGTGGGCAGAGCAGGCTGTGGAGCCTACCAGCCGCCGGTTTCGCTGAGGTCTGGGCCGACACGCCATCGAGCACCGCTGCCTGCCAGCCCATCTGAGTCAGCTACGAAGCGCTCATGTTGGCCCGCTCGCCGTTATCATCCATCAGCGCACCGAATATGAACGCGCTACATCACGCCGAAGCTTGGGCCTGGCGATTCAGTGAATGCTTGAAGCCAGTTCAAAGATCGGCATGTACATAAGAATCACGATCAGGCCGATCAGCAGGCCGATGAACGTCATCAGCAGCGGTTCGAACAATTTGACGAACCACTCCACCCAGCGGCCGATTTCCTGGTCGTGGAAGTCGGCGCAGCGCTCCAGCATCTCGCCCAGGTTGCCGGACTGCTCGCCGGCCCGCAGCAAGCGCAGCGACACCGGGGTAACCAGGTGCCCGGCCTCCAGCGCATCGGACAGTGGCAACCCTTCGCCCACCCGCTGGCTGGCCTGTGCCAGGCCTTGGCCGGCGGCACTGCCGAGCAGGCCGCGAGCCATGCCCATGGCGGTGAGGATGGGAATGCCACCTTGCAGCAGGATGCCCAGCGAGCGATAGAAGCGCGCCAGTTCGTACATCATCAAACGTTGATGCAGCGCTGGCAGCCGGCGCAACTGACAGGATGCCCAGCGTCGTACCCGAGGGTGGCGGCGCAGCAGCCACAGCGCCGTGATGCCACCTGCAGTGCCCAGCGCCAGTGGCAGTTGCTGCGCGTGCAGGAACAGACCGATCTGCATCAACACCCGTGACAGCCAGGGCAACTCGGTGCCCATGCCTTCGAACACCTGGCTGAAACGCGGCACCACGTAGCCGAGCAGGAACAGCACCACGCCGCCGCCTACAAGCAACAGCAGCAAGGGGTAAACCGATGCGCCCACCAGCTTTTGCCGGACCAGGTCCAGGCGCTGGCGATAGCTGATGTAGCGGGCGAGGGCGTCGCCCAGCGCACCGGTGCGTTCGCTGGACTGCACCAGCGCCACATACAGCGGCGGGAACACCCGGGGTTGTTGGCCCAGCGCCTGGGACAGCGAGCGGCCTTCGTACAGCTGGCGCACCAGCTCGCCCAGCACCTTGCGTGTGGCCGCAGCGGGGGCCTTTTCGGCCAGGCTTTCCAGTGCGTCGATCAACGGCAGGCCGGCATTGAGCAGGGTCGACAGCTCCTGGCTGAACAGCACCAGGTCAAACGCCGCCTCGCGGCGCCAGGCCATGCCGCGCAAGGCGCCGCCGTTGCTGCGCAGGCTGAGCACGCGCAGGCCTTGGTCCTCGGCCTGGCGGCGGGCCTGGTCGGCGTCCTCGGCGTCGATCTGCAACTGCACCACACCCTGTCTGCCCAGGGCCTTGAGGCTGTAGCGCATGGCCGTTCTCCTTACTGCCAGCTGGTAATTTCGGCGTTTTCCCCGTCACCACCCGGCTGGCCGTCCTTGCCCATCGACAGCAGGTCGTATTCACCGCCGTTCTCGCCGGGTTGCCGGTAGATATAGGGCCGGCCCCATGGGTCTTGCGGCACGGCCTTCTGCAGATACGGGCCGGTCCAGCGAGCCTCGCCACTGGGGGCAACCACCAGGGCCTGCAAGCCTTGCTCACTGTTGGGGTAGTGACCGACTTCCAGGCGGTACAGGTCCAGGGCCTTGCTCAGCCCCTCGATCTGCGCCCGTGCCACCTTGGCCTCGGAGCGGCCGAGCTGGCTGAAGTATTTGGGCGCGACGATGCCGGCCAACAGGCCGAGCACCACCAGTACCACCAGGAGTTCAAGCAGGGTGAAGCCACGTTGCGGGTTGGTTCTGCGCTGCATGGTGAAGCCCTCCACTGCATGGGAACACGCGTTGACAGGCACCATGCAACAGCCATGCACGTCTGCCTCGGGGCCTTGCGCCATGCGGCACAGGAAGCGGCACAGTGCTTGCGTCGTGGTCATCGACCTCGGGTTTTCCGGGGCATTTCCCCCACATCGGGGGCCACGACGAAGAGGCGACCGACATGCGTGGACTCATCCTCGGTTTGATCTGGCTGACGGCAGGGGCTGCCCAGGCTGATGTGTACATCTCAATCGATGCCAAGGGTGGCTACGTACTGACCAACGTTCATCGGCCCGGACGCCACTATGAAAAGGTGATCAACGAACCGCTGGCCCAGGCTGGCCCGGCCAATGCGCAGATGATCACTGGCCGCCCCTATGCCGAGGTGGTCGCCACTGCGGCACGCATCCACAATGTGCCCCCGGCGTTGTTGCACGCGCTGATCAAGGCCGAGTCCGGCTATAACCCCAAGGCCCGTTCGCCGACGGGTGCGGTGGGGTTGATGCAACTGATGCCCGATACCGCTCGCGAGATGGGCGTGGAAGACCGCCTGGACCCGGAAGACAACGTGCAAGGTGGGGCCCGCTACCTGAAGCGCATGTTGACCCTGTTTGACAACGACATCACCCTGGCCGTGGCGGCTTACAACGCGGGGCCTGATGCCGTGTTGCGGCGCGGTGCGGTGCCGCCGTATGCCGAAACCCGCCGTTATGTACCTGCTGTGCTGCGCGAATACCGCAAATTGCAGGGGTTGGCAGACGATGGCTCTCTCTGACGGGATCGGGTACGGCTGCCGCTCTGCAGTGCCCGGTTGTACGAAGTGAAAAAAACGTTACCCTTCGGCGGATGCCATCAATTTAACACTATGGTTTCCCCAACTCTGGGCTATAACCTTCTGAAGGTGCCCAGATGTGGAGTCCGCCATGGACATCGCCCCTCGTTCCGACGCCATCGAAGTGCCTGCCGGTAACGAGCTGGCTGCCCCCCGCAAGCCGTTCAACCTTTTACGCTGGTATGCCTGGGTCAGCCTGGCCATCATCCTGTCGGTGGCTGCCGGGCTGGGGCTGATTTCCAGCCGTTTCATCATCGATGAGAGCGTGGAGCGCGATGCCTTGCTCACCGCGCAGTTCATCACCTCCATCGCCGACGCCGAAGTACGCCATGTGTCGATCCCCAACGTGCGCACCATGGGCGAGCTGCTAGACCCGCGCACCGACCGCAGCAACTTGCCCGATGTCGACCCGGATGCCCGGCGCAAGGCGCGCGGCGAGTTCCTCGACCATATCGCCCACCTGCCCGACATGCTGCTGGCCAATATCTATGCGCCGGACCGTACGGTGATCTGGTCCAGCAACCCGGCGCTGATCGGCAAGCTGATCAATGGCGACGACGACCTGGAGCGGGCCTTCGAGTACAAGATGCGGGTCTCGGCCAGCTACCATAACTTCGAACAGGCCCGCGCCGAGCAGAAATTCGTTACGCCGCCCGAGCAGCTGTTCATCGAAAACTACATTCCCCTGTTCGATGCCGATGGCGAGAACGTCACGGCGATGGTCGAAATCTATAAAGAGCCCCATGACCTGATCGTGCGTATCGAGCATGGCCTGATCCTGATATGGCTGGCTATTACCGTGGGGGCCGCGCTGGTCTACATCGGCCTGTACGGCATCATGCACCGTGCCGCGCGGTTGCTGGCGGTGCAGCAGAAGCGGCTGATCAACAACGAGACCTATGTTGCACTGGGCGAGGTGTCGTCAGCGGTGGCCCATAGCCTGCGCAACCCGCTGGCGAGTATCCGTTCAAGTGCCGAGCTGGCCCAGGCGTTCGACGACGGCCCGGCGCAACGCCAAGTCAACGATATCATCAGCCAGGTCGATCGCATGTCGCAGTGGATCCGCCAGATGCTGCAGTCGCTGCGCCCGCTGAACGACGAGGCGGTGGCGGTGGACTTGCCACAGGCGTTGCAGGAAAGCTTGCAGACCTATGCCGTGCCGTTGGCACGCAGTGGGGTAAGCCTTGACCTGCAACCGTTACCGGGAGTGCAGGTATTGGGGCACCCGGCGTTACTGCGGCAGGTGTTCAGCAGCCTGGTTGCCAATGCCCTGGAGTCGATGGAGCAGGGCGGGCGTCTGCGTATCGAGGTAGTGCGCCAGAACCGGCGCTGCCTGACACTGCGCCTGTCCGACAATGGCAAGGGCATGAGCGAAGAGCAGCAACGCATGGCCTTCCGGCCGTTCTTCACCACCAAACAGGGTGGGCTAGGGGTGGGCCTGGTGCTGGTGAAACGCATCATGGAGCGCTTCGGCGGTTCGGTTCGGCTCAGCAGCAGCGAGGGCCATGGTACGCGGGTATCGTTGACGTTCCGCTTGGCAGGATGCTTATAGAAAACATTAAGTAAAATTTATAAACTATTGATATTTAAAGCTTTTATAAGGTTTGGGTGGTAAGTACCCAAATGTGGGGGTTTTTCCTCAGGCCGTGTTTGGAAATACCTTCTAAATTGCTGATTTTTATTGATTTGTTTTTGGCTGGCTGAGTTCTTGCTACGTGATGTGCAGAGCGCAACACGCAACACAAGGCAGCTATCAGGCTGCCCAGGCGGGGTGCTTTCAATTGGCTGTTGGCCTTGAAGCATTTCTGAACGGACGCCCTGTGCGGGAACCACGCGATGCAGATGCTGGAAAACGAAGTTCGCGACAAGCCCGGTGCGACCGCCAGCGGTCTGGCTGTGCCATTGCGTGAGTTCAACCTGCTGCGGTGGTTTTCGGTCATCAGCCTGTTGATCATCACCGCTGTGGCGGGCGGGTTGGGTTATGTGTCAACGCGGTTCGTGGTTCGCGACAGCGTGCAGCGCGATGCCATGCTTACCGCGCAGTTCATTCAGGCCATGGCCCAGGCCGAGGTGCGCCATTCGCAGTTGCCGCCAGGCACCACCATGGGTGAGCTGCTTGACCCGCGTCTGGACCTGCAGCACCTGCAGTTCACCCCCGCACTGGCCGAGTCGACCCGGGTCGAGTTCCTGGACCATGTCGAGCACTTGCCAGATACCTTGCTGGCCAATGTCTACGCCCGCGACCGCACCATCGTCTGGTCCACCAACGTCGAGCTGATCGGCAAGCGGATAGAAGCCGACGGTGACCTCGACCGTGCCTTCCGGTCGCGCAAGGCGGTGTCGGCCAGCTACCACAAGGCCGAGGAAGATCGCGAAGAACAGAAGTTTCAGCGTGAACCGCGCTACCTGTTCATCGAAAACTACATTCCGCTGTTCGACAGCCAGGGCGAGCAGGTATTGGCCATGGTGGAAATCTACAAAGAGCCACAGGACCTGGTGCGGCGCATCCAGCGGGGCTATGTGCTGATCTGGGCGTCGACCTTGGTGGGCGGGGCGCTCATCTATTTCGGGCTGTTCTGGATCGTGCGCCGGGCCGCGCAGATGCTGCACCTGCAACAGGACCGGCTGGTGGCCAGCGAAACCTACGTGGCGCTGGGCGAGATGTCGTCGGCGGTAGCCCATAGCTTGCGCAACCCACTGGCCAACATCCGCTCGAGCGCCGAGCTGGCCCAGGAAACCGCCAACGTTGCCGCGCAGAAGAACATCACCGACATCATCAGCCAGGTCGACCGTATGTCGCGCTGGGTACGCGACCTGCTGGTGTCGTTGCGCCCGACCAGCGACGAACCTGAAGCCGTGGACCTGGTGGCCGCCATCGAAGACACCCACCTGGCCTTTGCCCAGCAGATCGAACGAAACGGCGTGCGCTTCCATTTCGAGGGGCCTGACGTGCAGTGGGTGGCCAGCCAGCCGTTGCAGTTGACGCAAATTCTCAACAGCCTGTTTTCCAACGCCCTGGAGGCCATGCCCTCCGGCGGTATGTTGAATGCCCAGGTCAACGTGCAGGGTGGCCTGCGTGCCGAGTTCGTGCTCACCGACACGGGCAAGGGCATGAGCCAACAGCAGGAACGGATGGTGTTCAAGCCGTTCTTCACGACCAAACAGGGTGGCCTCGGTGTAGGCCTGGCCCTGGTCAAACGCATCATGGAACGTTTTGGCGGCTCGGTCAGCCTGAGCAGCCGCGAAGAGGAAGGAACCCGCGTCAGCCTTACATTCAATATCGCAGCGGGAGGGGACCATGGAGCACAGCATCCTGGTAGTCGAGGATGATGAAATTCTCGCCGACAACATTCGCACCTACCTCAGCCTCAAGGGCTACGAGGTCACCGTATGCCATAGCGCGGAGCTGGCGCTGGAGCAGATCAAGCGGGCCCGGCCCGACGCGGTGCTGACCGACAACTCGCTGCCTGGCATGAGCGGGCACGACCTGCTGCGGACCTTGGTGGCACAGGTGCCAGACCTGAAAGTGATCATGATGACCGGCTACGGCAATGTCGAAGATGCCGTGCAGGCGATGAAGGAGGGCGCCTTCCATTACCTGAGCAAGCCCGTGGTGCTGGCCGAACTCAAACTGACCCTGGACAAGGCCCTGGCTGCCGAGCGCATGGAGCGCACGCTGTCGTTCTACCAGGAGCGAGAGGCGCAGAAGTCCGGGTTGCAGGCGTTGATCGGCGAGTCGCCAACGATGCTGACCCTCAAGCACACCCTGCGCCAGGTGCTGGATGCCGAACGGCGAATGGCCAGTGACGACCTGCCACCGGTGCTGGTCGAAGGCGAAACCGGTACCGGCAAGGAACTGGTGGCCCGCGCCCTGCATTTCGATGGCACGCGCAGCAAGGGGCCGTTCATCGAGTTCAACTGCGCCTCGATCCCGGCCAACCTGCTGGAGGCCGAACTGTTCGGCCACGAGAAGGGTGCATTCACCGACGCCAAGGAGCGCCGGGTAGGCCTGGTGGAGGCGGCCGATGGCGGCACCTTGTTCCTCGACGAGATTGGCGAGATGGACCTGGTGCTGCAGGCCAAGCTGCTCAAGCTGCTGGAAGACCGCAGCATCCGCCGGATTGGTGCGGTGAAGGAGCGCAAGGTTGACCTGCGGGTGATCAGCGCCACCAACTGCAACCTGGAGCAGATGGTGCAGCAGGGCAAGTTCCGCCGCGACCTGTTCTTCCGCCTGCGCATCATCGCCCTGAAGGTGCCGCGCCTGTATGCCCGTGGGCAGGACATTTTGCTGTTGGCCCGGCATTTCCTGGCCCACCATGGCCGGCGTTATGGCAAGCCGAACCTGCGTTTTTCCGCCGAAGCCGAAAGCCTGATGCTGGGCTACAGCTGGCCAGGCAATGTGCGCGAACTGCGCAACATGCTGGAGCAGACCGTGCTGCTGGCACCGAACGAAGTGGTGCAGGCGCACCAGCTGAACCTGTGCATGACGTTGATCGACGAGCCATTGGCAGCCCAGCAGGCCCCGGCAATGTTCGAAATGCCACGGCACGAGCCGGAACCAGGCACCAGCCTGCCCGACATGGAGCGCGACCTGGTGTGCAAGACCCTGGACCGTACGGACTGGAACGTGACCAAGTCGGCGCGGATGCTGGGGCTGTCGCGGGACATGCTGCGGTACCGCATCGAAAAGCTGGGGCTGACGCGGCCAGACAAGCGCCAGTGGTGACCTTCGGCGCTATGGGTGTGAGCCGGTCAGGGTTGCCAACGCGGGTTTCGCGTTGGCAACCCACGCCCACGGCAGTTACACCACCAGCGACAACAACATGATGAAGATGATGCCGACCACCGAGAGAATGGTCTCCATCATGCTCCAGGTCTTGAAGGTTTCTGCCACGGTCATGTTGAAGTATTGCTTCACCAGCCAGAAGCCGGCGTCGTTCACATGCGACAGGATCAGCGAGCCGGCACCGGTGGCCAGTACCAACAGCTCACGGTTCACCCCAGGCACCAGGTCGATCACCGGAGCAACGATGCCCGCACCGGTAATGGTGGCGACCGTGGCGGAGCCGGTAGCGATGCGGATCACTGCCGCCACCAGCCAGGCCAGCATGATGGGTGAAATTTCCGCCTGAACGGCCATCTGCCCGATCACGTTGCCCACGCCAGTGTCCACCAGCATCTGCTTGAAGCCACCGCCGGCACCGACGATCAGCACGATGGCGGCAGTGGGGGCCAGGCTCTGGTCGAGCATCTTCATGATCTGCTGGCGGTTGAAGCCGCGAGCCGAACCAAAGGTGTAGAAGGCCAGCAGCAGGGCGGCGAGCAGGGCGGTGATCGGGTGGCCGATCAGGTCCATCCACTGGCGCACGATGTGCTCGGCCGGCAGCACCACGTCGGCGAAGGTTTTCAGCAGCATCAACGCGACTGGCAGCAGCACGGTGATGAGGGTGATGCTGAAACTTGGCAGGTTGCCCTGGTCGGACTCTTTGGCGATCTGGTCCATCAGTTCCTGCGACGGGTTGCCCGGGATGTAGCGGGAAATGAAGTTACCGAACAGCGGACCGGCGATGATCGCGGTGGGCAGTGCGACGATCAGGCCGTAGAAGATGGTCTTGCCGATGTCGGCGTGGAAAATGCCGATCGCCAGCAGCGGGCCCGGGTGTGGCGGGACCAGGCCGTGCACCACGGAAAGGCCGGCCAGCAGCGGAATGCCGATCTTCACCAGCGACACCCCGGAGCGGCGGGCAACGATGAACACCAGTGGAATCAGCAACACGAAGCCGATTTCGAAGAACAGCGGTATGCCCACCAGGAACGCGGCGAACATCATGGCCCAGTGCACGTTCTTCTTGCCGAAGGCGCGGATGAGGGTTTGCGCGATCTGGTCGGCGCCCCCGGAGTCGGCCATCAGCTTGCCGAGCATGGTGCCCAGGGCAAGCACGATACCGACAAAGCCCAGCACGCCGCCAAAACCGTCCTGGAACGATTTCATGACCTTGGCCACCGGCATGCCGGAGGTCAGGCCCAGGAAGCCGGCCGCGAGGGTAAGGGCGACGAAGGGGTGCACTTTGAAGTGGGTGATCAGCAGGATCAGCCCGACGATGGTAACCAGCGCGTCGAGCAGCAGGAAGGTATCAGTAGCCAGTCCGAACATGGTTTGAAGGCCTCGGTCTTATCGTTGTTTTGGGCGTAGCTTTTTGGAACTTTTCCCGCGTTTGCGGGTTGGGGTAGCGCTGTCTTTGGTGAGCCGGAAAACCGCCAGGGTCAGGCGGTTTGCGCCAGCCCCTGCTCACCGCAGGCCTTTAGCCAGCGGTCCACCGCTTCGGCCAGTGCTTCGACGGGTTGGGTCGCATCCAGTGGCAGGGTCAGTGGCTCGCCGCGTGGCGATTCCAGGGCAGCGAACTGGCTGTCGATCAGGCTGGCCGGCATGAAATGACCGGGGCGGGCCCGCACGCGTTTTTCCGCTTCGGCAGGTGACAGTTCGAGGAACACGAACACCAGCCCGGGCATGGCATCGCGCAGGGTGTCGCGGTAGCGACGCTTGAGTGCCGAGCAGGTCAGGATCGGGCGCTCCCCAGCCTGGGTGGTGGCCTGCAGCTCCTGACCGAGGCGCACCAGCCAGCCGGCGCGGTCGCCATCGTCCAGCGGGATGCCAGCGCTCATCTTGCGGATGTTTTCGGCAGGGTGGAAAGCGTCGCCTTCGATCAGGCGGCCGCCGCTTCTGGCAGCGATGGCGGCGCCGATGCAGCTTTTGCCGCAACCGGCCACGCCCATCACCACGATGGCGGACAGGGGAGAATTCATCAGTACCTCCTGCGGGGTGAGATAGCGCTGTCTCGTCATTGACGAACAGCCACCTCCCCGGTGTTATTGGTCTTGTCCTTACGCAGTATGGACGCCTGGTGGCGAGCGCGTGATGGCTGCTACCAAAGATTACATTGCCTGCGTCCTGAGACAGCGCTACCTTAGTGGCCGTTCCCTCTCCTTGCAAGTAGTAAAATTACAACATCCATGTCCCGCACCGGCTCCCGTACTACAGGTCGTCCCACCCTGGCAGAAGTTGCCAGGCTTTCCGGGGTTTCCCCGATTACCGCTTCGCGCGCCTTGCGCGGGGTCAGCACGGTTGCGCCGGAGCTGGTGGAAAAGGTTGTCGCCGCAGCGGCAAACCTTGGCTATGTCGCCAACCCGGCGGCCCGGGCGCTGGCCTCGGCGCGTAGCCAGTCGGTGGTGGTGTTGATCCCGTCACTGTCCAACCAGCTGTTCATCGATACCCTGGAGGCCATCCACGAGGTCATGCGCCCGCGTGGGCTCGAGGTGTTGATCGGCAACTATCACTATGACCTTGCCGAAGAAGAGAACCTGATCCGCAACTACCTGGCCTATCAGCCCTGCGGCATGCTGCTGACCGGCTTCGAGCGCAGTGATGCGGCGCGCCAGATGCTGGCCGCCAGTGGTGTGCCTTGTGTGCACATGATGGAGCTCAATGGCGAGCCTGGCGCATTGTCGGTCGGGTTTTCGCAGCAGCAGGCCGGGCGTGCTGCTGCCCGGCACCTGATCGAGCGCGGGCGCAAGCGCCTGGCATTCATTGCCGCGCAGCTCGATCCACGGGTGATGCAGCGGGCCGAAGGTTTCCGCCAGGCGCTGGCCGAGGCCGGTTTGCAGGCGACCGAGCTGGAGGTACTGGCGCCGGAACCTTCATCGATTGCACTGGGCAGTGCACTGTTCAGCCAACTGATGCAGCAGGCGCCGGATGTCGACGGTATCTTCTTCTGTAACGACGACCTGGCCCAGGGCGCGGTGCTGCAGGCCTTGCGCCAGGGGGTGGAGGTACCACGCCAGGTGGCAATGGTCGGGTTCAACGATTTGCCGGCCTCGGCGCACATGGTGCCCCGGCTGACCTCGATTCGCACGCCCCGGGCTGCTGTGGGGCGTGGGGCGGCGCAGGCGCTGCTGTCGCTGCTCGATGGCAAGCGGGTGCCGAACACACAGCAGGACTTGGGCTTTGAGTTGATGGTGCGGGAGAGCTCCTGAGTTTCACGACTGGGTAGTAAGCGTGTCAGGACGCTTGGTAATGAAAATGCACTAATTACAAAGTGATAGCACTGTGCTTGCATGCTAATGATGGCGATCTATGCTCATGAAACCGCGCATAAAGGAGCCCGGCGTCATGTTCGATTTCCACCGCAAGTCCGATTTGGTCGAGATCCAGCGCAGCCACCAGGCTTTGGCCACCGCGCAGGCCAAACTCGCCGCTATCAGCCGCTCCATGGCGATGATCGAATTCGCTCCCGATGGCACCATTCTCGATGCCAACGAGCGTTTCTGCCAGGCCATGGGTTACAGCGTTGACGAGTTGCGTGGCAAGCACCACTGGTTGTTCTGCGAGCCAGACTACGCAAAAAGTGCCGAATACCAACAGCTGTGGCGTGAACTGGGGCAGGGCAAGGCTATCAGCGGTACCTTCGAGCGCCTCGACAAGGCCGGGCGCGAGGTGTGGCTGGAGGCCAGCTACATGCCGGTGCTGGACGAGCAGCGTCAGGTCACCAGCGTGATCAAGGTGGCTGCCGACATCAGCCAGCGGGTGGTGCAGGAGCATGAAAGCGAAAACCTGCTCAAGGCCATCAGCCGCTCCATGGCGGTGATCGAATTCACCCCCCAGGGCCGGGTGATCAAAGCCAACCAGAATTTCCTCGACACCATGGGCTATCGCCTCGACGAGGTGGTTGGCCGGCATCATGGCCTGTTCTGCCTGCCGCATGAGCGCGAGTCGGCCGAGTACCGCGAGTTCTGGGCGTCGCTCAACCGTGGCGAATACCATTCGCACCGTTTCGAGCGTATCAACAAGCAGGGGCAAATGGTCTATCTGGAAGCCTCCTACAACCCCATTTTCGACAGCAAGGGGCGCTTGAACAAGGTCGTGAAGTTCGCCAGTGACATTACCCGCCAGGTTTGCACCCAGCAGAACGCCGCCGATGCCGCCCATGCCAGCTCCATGCAGACCGACGCCTGCGCGCGCAAGGGCACAGAAGTGGTGCAGCAGACGGTGCAGGTTATCGAACAGATTTCCCAGGAGCTTAACGACGCCGCACGCAGCATCGATGCGGTCAGCAAGCAATCGGATGTGATCGGGCAGATCGTGCTGACCATTCGCGGCATCGCTGATCAGACCAACCTGCTGGCCCTGAATGCAGCGATCGAAGCCGCCCGTGCCGGCGAGCACGGGCGAGGCTTTGCGGTGGTGGCCGATGAGGTGCGCAACCTGGCGGCGCGAACCAGCAAGGCCACCCTGGAGATTGTTGATGTGGTGCGGCAAAACCACGACCTGTCGCTACTGGCGGTAGCCAGCATGCAGTCGAGCCTGAACCGCACCGGTCACGGCGTGGCGCTGGCCAACGAGGCCGGTACGGTGATCATGGAAATCCAGCAAGGCTCACGGCATGTGGTGGATGCCATCAGCCAGATCAGCTCGACGCTGCAATTGCATTGAGCGCATCGCGCATTTCGTCAAGCAGGGCTTGCAGGCTGGTTTGCAGCAGCGCACGCTGCTCGACCGTCGGCAACCCCTGTGCGTGGGCGAGCTCGATGGCTTCGCAGTCCTTGACCACGGTGCGCACCCTGATCATCTTGGCGCCACCCTTGATGCGATGGGCCAGGGCCCGCACGGCTTCGTCGGCGGCGTCTGGTGCCAGGGCCCGCAAGGCGGCCAGGTCTTCGGCGACGCTTACCGACAGCTGTTCGAGCAAATGCCGCGTCAGCTGTTCGTCGTCCTGGGTCAGGTGGCGCAGTTCAGCCAGGTCGAACCCGCTATGGCGTGTTGTCGGTGTTTTTTGTTGCTGAGGGCGGACCTGGGGCAGATGGGCCTTGAGCGAACGTAGGCCAATCGGTTTGAACAGGCATTCGTCCATGCCGCTGGCCAGGCAGCGGGCGCGTTCCTCAGCCTGGGCGTTGGCGGTCACGCCGAGAATCCTGCACGCTGGCAGGCCGCGTTCACCCTCCAGGGTGCGAATGCGCCGGGTGAGTTCGTGGCCGTCCATGACCGGCATGCTGCAGTCGGTAATCACCAGGTCGAAGCGCGCGGCCTGCCAGCGCGCCAGGGCGATTTCGCCATTTTCCGCCAGGGTCACGCGGTGCCCCAGGGTATGCAGTTGCCGCTCCAGCAACAGCAGGTTGGCGGGGTAGTCGTCGACCACCAGAATGTTGAGCGGGCCGCTAGTGCTTTCATGTGCTGGCGGGTCCTGCTCGGCCTGTACCGGTGCTGCACAGGTGGGCAGATGCAGGCAGACTTGCACCCGGGTGCCGACGCCTTCCACGCTCTGCAGGCTCAAGGCGCCGCCCATCAGTTCGGCGAGGGTACGGCTGATGACCAACCCCAGGCCTGCGCCTTGGCGGGCCCTTGGGCCATCGGCCTGAACAAATGCATTGAACAGGCGGGCCTGGTCGGCAGGGCTGATGCCGATACCGGTGTCGCGCACATTCAGCTCGATTGCCAGAATGCCCTGACCGGCAACCTTGGGCAGCAGCAGGCTCGCCTGCACTTCACCACGGTCGGTGAACTTGATGGCGTTACTGACCAGGTTGGACAGAATCTGCTTGCATCGCAGCGGGTCAGCCAGCACCCAGACCGGCTCTGCCGGCAGTTCGCCGTGCAGGTGCAGGCCTTTGGCCCGTGCATTGCCCTCGAATACCCTCAGCGTGGCGCGCACCAGTTCGACCAGATCGGTGGGCACTGGCTGCAGGCTGATGTGCCCGGACTCGATGCGGGAAATGTCGAGAATATCGCCAATCAGCTCAAGCAAGCCGATTGCCGAATCGTAGGCGGTCTGCAAGGTCTGGGTGTCGCAGCGGCCGCCACGGCTGTCCTCCAGTGCCAGTTCCAGCAGGCCGATCACGGCATTCATCGGGGTACGGATTTCGTGGCTCATGGTGGCCAGGAACGTGCTTTTGGTCTGGCTGGCCTGTTCGGCGTCGTCCTTGGCCTGGCGCAATTGCTCAAGCAGCCCGCGGCTCAGCGCCAACTGTGCCTGCAGCGCGTGCTGGGCCTCTGTACGCTGGTTGATCAGCTTGCGCAGGTAGCTGTTCCAGAATATGACGCCGGCCAGCAGCAGGGCCGATAGCACCAGCACCTGCAAGGCCAAGGTGCGGTAGTCGCGCCAGGGGCTGTCGCTGACCAGGGTGCTGGTACGCCAGCGGTTGATCAGTTGATCGAGCTCTTCGGGCGGAATGCTCAGCAGCGCCTTGTCGAGAATGGCCTGCAACTGGGGCTGGTCGGCGGCGACGGCGAAGGCAGCGATGGCCGGTTCGTCGTCAAGGACGCTGGCGATGCGCAAGCGGTCCTTGAACACATGGCTGATGTAGTAGGCGGCATTGATATGGCTGCTAAGGGCAACGTCGGCGGTACCGTTGGCCACGGCCTCCATCTGGCCGAGCGGGTTGTCCACGTCGACTATCTTGGCCTGCGGGTAGCGCTGTTGCAGCATGGCCCGTTGCGGTGAGCCACGCACCAGGGCGATGCGCTTGCCGTTCATGGCCTTGGCTTGTGCGGGAGATTCGACGTCGCTGCGGGTGACGAGCACGCGTGGGCTGACCAGATAGGGGCGGGTGAAGCGCAACTGCTTCAAACGGTCAGCACCATAGCCCAGCGCCCCGATCATTTGCGCCTCGCCTCGGGCCAGGCGGTCCACCATGGCCTGTGCTGAAGCACTGTCGACGGGTGTGAACTGCAGCCCCGTGCGCAGCGAGATCTGCTTGAGCAGGTCGAGGGTTATGCCACTGGGGCGATGCTGAGCGTCGTTGAAGGTCAAGGGGGCCAGCGAGGTATTGACCAGCACGCGGATGGTGGGGTTGGCGGCGATCCAGGCCTCTTCTTCTGCGCTCAAGGCAGTGAGATGGCGCTGCAGCAGCAGGCTGGTGTTACCGCTGCTCCAGCGGCGCAGGATGTTCAGGCGTTCGCTTTCGCTGATGCGCGCCAGCGCCTTGTCGACCAGACGATGCATGCGTGGGTTGTCATCGGCCAGGGCAAAGGCAAAAGCCCCGGGGGCCACCTGGCAGAAGTGATCGATTTTGAGCGTGCCCTGGTAACTCCTGCCAATCAGAAAGTCGGTGCTGATGGCATCGCCCAAGTACGCATCCGCCTCGCCCAGTTCGACGGCGGCCAGCCCGGCTTGGGTCGAGCGGTACAGGCTCAGTTGCGCTTTGGGGTACAGCGTTCGAACGGCAGCGGCGGGCAGATAATGATCGACCATGGCCAGGCGCAGGCCGGCGAGGTCAGGCGTGCCCTTCAGGCTGTGCCCCTTGCGGGTGACGATGACCGGGAGGTCGTCAGCATAGGGGGTGCTGAGGCTAAGCTGGGCGTCAGCGGCCTCGAAGGCATTGGAGCTGCCCAGCAGGTCGATGCTGCCCTCACGCAAGGCGGTGATCGCTTCGTGGCGGCTGTCGTAGCGCCGTACCTCGACGGGAATACCCAATTGCTCGGCGATAATCCCGGCGTAATCGGCGCTAAGGCCTTCATATTCGTGCTGGCTGACGTTGATTTCAAACGGTGGATAGTCGGGCCGAGAGCTGCCCAGCACCAGGTGCTGGCGGCGCTGCAGCCATTGCCGGTCTTCGCTGGACAACGACAGGGGGGCGGCGGCACTGGCCGACCGGGCCAGCAACTGCCGGGGTTCGCTGCTGGCCAACAGATCGACCGAGGCGAGTAAGCCGGTAGCCAGAAAGACGCTCGCCAGCAGGCGCTTCATGGTGTGCAAACGCTCAATAAACGCTGTTGCGTTTGGCCAGGTCGACCATTTCTACCAGTGATTCAGTCTTGAGTTTTTCCATGATGCGGCCCCGGTAGGTGCTGATGGTCTTGGCGCTGAGGTTCATGCAAGTACCGATATTCTTGTTGTTCTCGCCGCGCGCCAGGCGCCGCAGCACTTCCATCTCCCGGTTGGAGAGGCTGGCCAGGCGCACGGGCTCGCTTTCCAGCGAATTGCTGTTGACCGACATCTGCGGAAAGGTCGAATAACCTTTGATCAGGGCCTTGAGGGCAAACAGCAGCGCTTCGTGGTCTTCTTCCTTGGTGACGAAAGCGCCGATACCGGCATCCAGGCAGCGTCGCACGTACAGGTCGGTGGCCTGGCCGGTCAATACCATGATCTTCGGCACCGGCTCCAGGCACTGCAGGCGCTTGATGACTTCCATGCCGTCCAGCCCAGGCAGGCCGATGTCGAGAATGACGACGTCCGGGCGCAGTTCGCGGGCCACCTGCGCCACTTCACTGCCATTGCCGACCTCGCCGACGACATGGAAGCGCTCGCGTTCAAGCAATATGCGCAAGGACACCCGGACGATAGGGTGGTCGTCGACGATCAGCACGGTTGTCATGGGGAAAACTCCTGTCAGGATGTGGTCCGCTTCCTGGATCACTCAGGAATACGTCTGCAAGTGGGTTAATCGGAAGCGCTGCAAGATACGACCAATCCCGAAGTTTGGTAATGCCGAGTATAGAGGTGTTGAAATTCCCCGCACTTGTTGTTGAAAAGTCCTACAAAAAGCAGGAAAGACATCACCCTATCAAAGCGATGATGCCGGTTTCTTTCGGTCGGTCAGGCGCAGGCCGCGTGCGGTTTTGTTATGCGCTGGGCCGAGGCAGGGTTGTTGGCCAATGCCTGGCCGACCCGCGTCGGGCGGGCCACCAGCTGGCCCGAGCAGTTCGGGCAACGGCCCTGGAAGCGGGTTTCGGCGCAGGTGCGGCAGAAGGTGCATTCGAAGGAGCAGATCAGCGCATCGGGGCTGTCGCCGGGCAGGTCGGTATCGCAGCACTCGCAGTTGGGGCGTAATTCCAGCATGGGCGTAACTCCTGTTCGCAGGCGGGAACCCGGAGTCTGCTACGCCCGTGGCAAGGCTGGCAATGCTCAGTCGGCTGGGCGATACAGGTGGGCATGGCCGGCACGGTACAAGGCCGACTCGGCGAACAGCGTATCCCCCAGCACATGACCTACCAGGATCAGTGCCGTGCGCCGGAAACGCTTGGCCGCGACGCGTTCGACGATATCACCGAGGTTGCCACGTACCCAGTCCTGGTCAGGCCAGGTGGCCCGGTGCACCACCGCTACCGGGCAGTGCGCGCCGTAGTGTGGCAGCAGCTCTTCGACAATGCGCGAGAGGTGCTTGACCCCCAGGTGAATCGCCAAGGTGCTGCCATGGCGCGCCAGGTCACCCAGTTGCTCGCCGGGCGGCATGGGGGAGCTGTCGCCGTAACGGGTGAGGATCACCGTTTGCGCCACCTGCGGCAGGGTCAGTTCGCAGCCGAGCAGGGCGGCGCTGGCTGCCGTGGCGGTGACCCCGGGGATGATCTGGTAATCGATGCCCAGCGCTTGCAGGTGGCGGATCTGCTCGCCGATGGCGCCGTACAGGCCAGGGTCGCCGCTGTGTACACGGGCTACATCCTTACCTTGTTCGTGGGCGGTGCGCATGGCGCTGACAATCTGTTCCAGGTGCAGTTCGGCGCTGTTGATCACGGTCTCGGCCTGATGGCCTTCGAGCACGGCGGCGGGTACCAGTGAGCCGGCGTAGATAATCACCGGGCACTGGCGAATCAGCCGTTGGCCCTTGACCGTGATCAGTTCCGGGTCGCCGGGACCGGCGCCAATGAAATAGACCGTCATGGAAAGTCCTTGCAGGAAAGAGGGGGGAAGCGCTCAGCCGGCCAGGGCGAGGGTCGCCGGGCCAAGCACCTGGCGGGGCAGCAGCAACCTGGCCGTGCCAAGGTGCTGGCTGGCCAGCGCCAGTGCTGCGCTCTCGGCCACGCCCCAGCAGCCGCTGTGGGCATGGGCGGCGGCGGAGCGGTGGCTGAGCAGGGGTTCGTAAGGTTGCAGTTGCACGCTATGGTACAGCACCAAGGGCAAACCGAGGCGATCGGCCATCTGTAGCAAGCCAGGTTCGTCGGCCTTCAGGCTGATGCTGGCGATACCGCGCAGGTCGGCCAATGCCAGGCCCTGGTTGTCCAGGGCCTGGTCCAGCAAGCGTTGCAGGGTATCCGCCGGGCAACCCCGGCGGCAGCCAAAGCCGGCGTAGAAGGGCGGCATCAGGCCCGGCTGGAACGGCGGAACAGCCAGGCGCTGAGCAGGCCCAAGGCCAGCCAGAAGGCGGCGTTGGTCAGCCAGGAGGCCACTTTGAACTGGGTTTCCAGTGCTTCTGGGGCCAGGCTTTCATGCACTTCGGGTTGTGGTGCGCCAATCACATGGGGGATTACCAGCAGCACGGCGCCCAGCGCTTTCAGCAGCCAGTGGCGAGCGAACACCAGCAAGGCCAGGCCCAGTGCGGTGGCACTGGCTGTGCCGATCCACCAGGCTTGGCGTTGCCCTAGGTCGGCGGCTGCCGTACCGGGCAGTTCGGGTGGCAGGCCCAAGGTCGGAGCAAGGCAGAACACGGCGAAGCCGGCCAGCCCCCACCATGCACCCGTGCCGGCGCGTGTCGGTTCACGCAGGCTGTACAGGGCGGCAAGGATCAGGGCGAAGCCGACCGCGACCACCAGGTTGCCGCCCGTGGTGGACAGCACCCGCTGCCAGCCGTCTTCCGGCGACCAGGCTTCGGCGCTGTGCTCATGGGCGGGCACATCGCTGCCATGCTCGTGGTGGGCGGCAGGGGCCGAGGACTCGTAGGTTTCCGCCTCAAGAATTAGCGGGGCGACCCAGAAGCTTTGCAGCAAGGTCAGCAACAGGGCCGCAAGCAGCCCGCTGAAGCCCGCAGTACGGGCAATGCGCGTGATCATCAGGCGTACTCAGTGGCAGGGGAAGGCGGCGCTGTGGCGGGTGTCGTGGGCGGCGTTGTGCACGGCCTCGATGTGCGAGAAGCCGGCAAAGTACACCAGGCACAGGCCCAGCAGGCTGGCGCCGACGGCGATGACGATGCGCTGGCTGAGGGTGACAGGAGTGGCAAGGCTGTGTTGCTTGGCGCTGGTGACGGGCATGACGCGTTCCTCTGCTTTTTGTGGGCAATGGGCAGGCGCGGCAGCCCCGAGCGTAGTCGCCCAGGGGAATGCAACAGCGCCCGCCCACCGCGGGGTGTTCATGAACGCCAGGCCGGTCTCCGGGCTTGCGAGGAGGAGCAGGGCTCCTGGAAAGCGTCACCTTCCCATGCCGCATTACAAGGGCACAGTGGTACAGACGCTTCGCTCGCTTACCGTTGCGGGGGCAGCACCGGGATTGTCCGGCCCTGTTGGAGGGCCTGCGACGCACCGGTTTCCCGTTTCACCCCCAAGGGGGCACCTGAACGTGAGGCATAAGGAGAGCATGGGGCGGGCTTGGCGTCAATGCCACCCTCAGTGGCCGTACCCTGAATCACGCGCTCTCGCGGGCAATCAACTCGCACGCCAACAGGTTCAGCCGCTGGACCTCACCGTCACACGCCAGCACACCCAGGTGCTGCAGCACCCGCAGCGCCGCGACTTCGCCAATCTCCCGGGAGGGCGGGCGCAGGGTGGTGAGGCTGGGCAGCAGCATGTTGGCAAAGGGGTAGTCGCCAAAGCCGACAATGGCCATGTCTTCAGGCAGGCGCAAGCCGGCGCGCTGGCCGGCTAACAGGGCGCCGGCCGCCAGGTTGTCATTGGCGAAGATGATCGCCTCAGGCCGTGGATTGCGGCGGATCAATGCTTCCATCGCCTGCTTGCCCGCCTCGAACGGCGCGCAGTCTGCCGAGGGCACGAACACCCACGGCTCCAGCCCGGCTTCACCCAGTGCCTCGATATAGCCGTCGCGCCGCTCCAGCGCACTCAGGTCGCCGGCTGCACTGTTTTGCACGAACGCGATGCGCCGATGGCCCTTGTCCAGGAGATATCGGCAGGCTTGTACACCCACTTGGTGATGTAGGAAGCCCACCTGCAAGGGCGCCCGCTCCGGGCGGTAGTCCCAGATTTCCACCACAGGCACATCTGCGTCGGCCAGCATCTTTTCCGTGGCCGGGCTGTGGAAATGGCTGGTCACCACCAACGCCGCCGGCGACCAGCCAAGAAACGCCCGCACCGCGCTTTCTTCCTGCGCTTCGCTGAAATAGCTGGACGCCAACAGCAACTGGTAACCATGCCGGCTGAGGGTATCGCTGAAGGCCTGGATGGTCTGGGCAAAGATCGGCCCGGAAATGTTCGGGATCACCATGCCCACGATGCGCCCGCGCGCCGAGGCCAACCCCCCGGCGACCAGATTGGGGACATAGCCCAGCGCCTGTACAGCGGCCTCGATACGTTCACGCAACGGCGGTGAAACCTGGTCTGGCTGGTTGAAGTAGCGCGACACGCTGATGGCTGAAACCTCAGCAGCCCGCGCCACCTCGGCGAGGGTGACACGGCCTGCGCCGCGTCGCTTGCGGGGGGGATCCTTGGCCTGGCTCACCGGGCTGCCTCCTGTGGAAATGGCGCGATGGTAGCGCTAACGGATGAGCGATTGGCAAATAGCTTTATTGCATATAAATCTGACTTTTAAGTATTTGACGTGCTAAACGATGGCCGCAGATACTTGCTCATGTTAGCGCTAACAAGCGCTGCTGTTGGCAAGCGCCTGCCACTCGCACGAGCGAGACCAGACAACCACAGCAACTTCGTGTCGGCCCCGTCAATGAGGGCCTGGTCTGGTTTCCCGAGGCAGTGAGCACCATGCAGAAAAACCGTACACCTTTTCCCGCTACGCAACGCCGGCCGCTGGCCGCAGCCATCCTGCTGGCCGCTTTCGGGCAGGGGGCCCAAGCAGCCGAGCCTGCTGAAACGGGGGCTGCGCAGGCCACTGCACTGGGTGCGGTTACCGTGACAGCCACACGCCGCGAAGCCACATTGCAGGAAGTGCCGGTGGCAGTGTCGGTGATCGATGGCGAGCAGCTGGAGCGAGACAACCGCAACAACGTGGCCAGCATCGTCCAGCAGGTGCCTACGCTCAATTACCGCGCCGGGGCCTCGAACAAGGATACCTCGCTGTTCATCCGTGGCGTGGGCACCATTTCCACCTCGCCGGGCGTCGAGCCCACCGTGGCCACGGTGGTCGATGGCGTGGTATTCGGCCGCCCGGGCCAGTCGACCCTCGACCTGCTCGACCTGGAACGTATCGAGGTGCTGCGCGGGCCGCAGGGCACACTGTTCGGCAAAAACGCCTCGGCCGGCGTGCTGAACGTGGTCAGCAAGGCCATCCCTGAACAGACCCAGGGTTATGTGGACTATTCGCACTTTGGTGGTGGCGATGAGAACCGCCTGCGTTTCGGTATTGGCGGGCGCCTGAGCGAGCAGTTCAAGGGGTCGTTAAGCACCCTGTGGGGCGACTATGACGGCAATGTCGAAAACGTTGCCAATGGCCACGACGTCAATGGCTACGCGCGCAAAGGCGCCCGCGGCAAGCTGGAGTTCGAGCCCAACGAAGACCTGCGCCTGACCCTGATCGCCGACTACATGAAAGGCGAAGACACCCTGCCCAGCGGTGTGATCACCAGCGCCAGCGCCGCCTTCGCCAACCAGTTGCGTCCGGTGACGCCAAGCGCCCACAACCGCGACATCAACAGCGATTTCAAGACCCACGTCGAGGACGAGAACCAGGGGCTGTCGGCGCAACTGGACTGGCAGCTGGGCGACTACACCCTGACGTCGATCAGCGCCTGGCGCGGCTGGGACAACACCCAGTACCAGGACGGCGACCGCCGCGCCTTGCTGCCACTGACCGCGTCCCACGACAAAGGCACGGTGGACTATGACCAGTACAGCCAGGAGTTTCGCCTGACCTCGCCCAAAGGGCAGTTCAACGAATATGTGCTGGGTGCTTTCTACATGCATGGTACGTCCAAAGAGACCTACCAACGCCTGTCGGTCAACGGCGGTGTGGCCAATAGTGGCCGTGCCGACTATTCCACCACCAACGACAGTGTCGCGCTGTTCGGCGAGAACACGTTCAATTTCACTGACGACTTGCGTGCCATTTTTGGCCTGCGCTGGACCCACGACGACCTCGAGTACGACCACCGCCGCGGCTCCACCTCGGCCACTGCTGTAACCGGCATTCAGCCCTCTACCGCCAGCTCGGGGTCGGTGGACGAGGACGGCTGGAGCGGGCGGACCGGCCTGCAATACGACTTCAACGACAACCTGACCGGTTACGTCACCTATTCGCGCGGCTACAAAGGCCCGGCCTACAACGTGTTCTTCAACATGCAGCCGCGCGACACCGAGGCGCTCAAACCCGAGACCTCCGATGCCTATGAAATCGGTTTGAAAAGCACGGCGCTGGACAATCGCCTGACCGCCAACCTGGCCATATTCCACACCGACTACGACAACTATCAGGCCAACTTCTACGACACCGTGGCCAACCAGGTGGTGACCCGCCTGGTCAACGCGGGCAAGGTCAAGACCCAGGGGGTGGAGCTGGATGCCAGCTTCCAGGCCACCTCGCGCCTGAAACTGTCGACCGCCGTGGCGTACACCAAGGCCCGCGTCGATCACTTCAACTGCCCGGCGGGTGCGGCGGCCAGTTGCAACATCGATGGCGGCCGCTTGCCGTTCACGCCGGACTGGAAGACCTACCTGCGTGCCGATTACGTGATCCCGCTGGACAACGGCCTGGATGTGGAACTGAGCAGCGATTACAGCTGGCAGGACGCGGTGCAGTTCAGCCTCGACCAGAACCCGGACACCGTGCAGGGCGCCTACGGCATCTGGAACGCCAGCATCGCCCTGGCCGACTACAACGACGGCTGGCGCGTGGCGCTGCTGGGCAAGAACCTGGGCGACAAGTCATATGCGCAGATGCTGGCCAGTGGCGGTGACTACATCTACCGCTCGGTACCGCGGGATGACGGGCGCTACTTCGGCGTGCAGCTGCGCAAGGACTTCTAAGCCTCGCATGATCCCTGTAGGAGCGGCCTTGTGTCGCGAAGGGCCGCACAGCGGCCCCAGATTTCAGCGTTTGCACCTAAATTGCCGGGGCCGCTTTGCGGCCCGATCGCGACACAAGGCCGCTCCTACAAAAAGCGACCTGGTTTTCAGGAGAACTCAATGCCCCGCCAAATGAACCTGGGTGCCTTCCTCATGGCCACCGGTCACCATGTGGCCGCCTGGCGCCACCCGGACGTACCCGCCGACCCGCTGGACTTCGCCACCTACAAACGCACCGCGCAAATCGCCGAAGCCGCGTGCTTCGATGCCTTGTTCGTCGCCGACAGCGTGGCTGCGCCCAGTGACGCACTCGCCAGCCACAGCGCCCGTTCGGTGTACTTCGAGCCACTGACGCTGCTGTCGGCACTCAGTGCTGTTACCGATCGCATCGGCCTGATCGCCACTGCCACCACCAGCTACAACGAGCCGTATCACGTGGCACGCAAGTTCGCCTCCCTGGACCACCTGTCCGCAGGCCGTGCCGGCTGGAACATGGTCACCTCCGACGCTGCCGCCGAAGCCGGCAACTTCGGCCGCCAGGCGCATATCCCGCATGCCGAACGCTATGCCCGTGCCCGGGAAATCCAGCAAGTGGTGCAAGGCCTGTGGGACAGTTGGGCCGATGACGCGTTCGTGCGTGACAAGGCCAGTGGCCTGTTCCACGACCCGCAAGCCGTGCGGGCCATCGACCATGTCGGCGAACACTTTCGTGTCAAAGGCCCGCTCAATGTCGCCCGCTCGCCACAGGGGCGGCCGGTGCTGGTGCAGGCCGGTTCGTCCGAAACCGGCCGCGAGCTGGCGGCCCAAAGCGCCGAAGTGGTGTTCACCGCCCAGCCCAGCCTGGCACGCGCACAGGCCTTTTACGCCGACCTCAAGGGCCGCCTGGCCCGCCATGGGCGGGATGAGCAATCGCTGAAGATCATGCCCGGCGTATTCGTGGTAGTGGGGCAAAGCCAAGCGCAGGCCGAGGACAAGTACGAACAGTTCCAGGCGCTGGTCGACCCGCGTGTCGGGGTTGGCCTGCTTGGGCGCATGCTCGGCAACTTCGACCTTTCCGGCTACCCGCTGGATGGCCCGCTGCCCGAGTTGCCGCCGACCGAAGACGGCCAGCGCAGCCGCCAGCAGTTGCTCACAGAACTGGCCGGCAACGAGCAATTGACCCTGGCCCAACTGGGGCGGCGTATTGCCGGTGGGCGAGGGCACTACAGCCTGGTCGGTACCCCGGTGCAGATTGCCGATGAGTTGCAAGCCTGGTTCGAAGGCAGCGCCGCCGATGGCTTCAACGTGCTCGTGCCGCACCTGCCCCTGGGCCTGGAAGACTTCGCCCGCCATGTAGTGCCCGAGTTGCAGCAGCGTGGGCTGTTCCGCCGCCAGTACCAGGGCCACACCCTGCGCGAACACCTGGGCTTGCAGCGCCCAGCCAACCCTTACTTTGCCGAACGAGGCCAACCATGAGCTACACCGCCAACCCCGAGCGCTATGCGCGCATGCCATACCGACGTGTAGGCCGCAGCGGCCTGGTGCTGCCGGCCCTGTCCCTGGGCTTGTGGCACAACTTTGGCGATGCCACGCCTATCACCACGCAGCGTGCCTTGTTGCACACCGCCTTCGATGCCGGCATCAACCATTTCGACCTGGCCAACAACTATGGCCCGCCCTATGGCAGCGCCGAGACCAACTTTGGCCGGCTGCTGCGTGAAGACCTGCGCAGCTACCGCGACGAGCTGATCATTTCCAGCAAGGCCGGCTGGGACATGTGGCCGGGGCCATATGGGCAGGGCGGCAGCTCGCGCAAATACCTGATTTCCAGCCTGGACCAGAGCCTGGCAAGGCTGGGGCTGGATTACGTCGACATCTTCTATTCGCACCGCTTCGATGCCGACACGCCGCTGGAAGAAACGGCCATCGCGCTGGCCGACATCGTGCGCCAGGGCAAGGCACTGTACATCGGCATCTCGTCCTATTCCGCCGGCAAAACCGCAGAAATTGCGGCATTGCTCGATGAGCTGAAGGTGCCGCTGCTGATCCACCAGCCGTCGTACAACCTGTTCAACCGCTGGATCGAGCGCGACCTGCTCGATACCACGGATGCCTTGGGTGCCGGGGTGATCGTATTCACAGCGCTGGCGCAGGGCCTGCTCAGCGACAAATACCTGAATGGCATTCCGGCTGACGCCCGGGTGAACCGCGCGGGTGGTGGTTCTTTGCTTCCCCAGCACTTGTCGGAAGCCAACATCGCCCGTGCACGCGCCCTGAACGACATCGCCCGCCAGCGTGGCCAGAGCCTGGCCCAACTGGCCCTGGCCTGGACACTGCGTGACCCAAGGGTGACCTCTGCCTTGATCGGCGCCAGCCGGCCCGAGCAGATCATCGAGAACGTTGCAGCGCTCGACAACCTGGTGTTCACCGCCGAAGAGTTGGCTGCCATCGACCAGTACGCCGTGGAAGGCGGGATCAACCTGTGGGAAAAACCCTCGACCGACTGGAAGGAGTGACCGATGCGCGTGCTACGCCTTGCCATGCTGTTGTGGGTGGCCCTGGCCGGAGCGGCCCAGGCTGCAGACCCGGCTACCTTGCGTATTGGCTACCAGAAGGGCTCGATCAGCCTGGTGCTGGCCAAGCAGCATCGTCTGCTGGAGCAGCGATTTGCCAATACCCGCGTTGAGTGGATCGAGTTCCCGGCCGGCCCTCAGATGCTGGAGGCGTTGAACATCGGCAGCCTCGCCCAGGCTGCCGGTGCCGACCTGTTGTACATCGGTGCCGAGCCGGCCAAGCCCCAGGCCGAGGTGATCCTGGTGCCGAAAGACAGCCCGATCCGCGCAGTGGGCGAGCTCAAGGGCAAGCGCATTGCCCTGCAGAAGGGGTCCAGCGCGCACAACCTGCTGCTGCGTGCCTTGGCCAAGGCGGGGCTCGGAATTCGCGATGTTCAGCCGGTGTACCTGGCGCCCGCCGATGCCCGGGCGGCGTTCGAGCGGGGCAGTGTGGATGCCTGGGCGATCTGGGACCCGTTCTACTCGGCCATCGACCTGGAGGGTAAGGCGCGGCTGTTGGCCGACGGCCAAGGGTTGGGGCTGATCGGGCCGTTCATGCTGGGCTCACGGACCTATGTCGAAGCCCATGGCGCCTTTGTCGGCCAGCTGCTCGATGAAATCAGCCGGGCCGAGGCGCTGACCCGCAGCGATGAGGCTGGAAGCATCCGCTTGCTGGCGCAGTTCATGGGCTTGCCGGAGGCGGTGGTGCAGCGCAGTTTCAGCCACCGGCCAGCGTCACCGATATCGCCGGTGACTGCTGAAATCGTGGCGGCGCAGCAGCGCACGGCGGCGTTGTTTTTTGACAACAAGATCCTGCCAAAACGGGTCGATATTGCCGGAGCGGTGTGGCGGCGGGAATGAGATACCTGCGAGACACTGGGGGCTGCAAAGCAGCCCCCAGTCCGTTCACCCTTGGGCAAACGCCGTCAGCTTCTCGCCATCCAGCCGGTAGCGCACCCACTCGTCCTGCGCCTCGGCACCGAGCTTCTCATAGAAGCCGATCGCCGGCTCGTTCCAGTCCAGCACGCTCCATTCCAGGCGGCCACAGTTGTTTGCCACCGCTTCGCGGGCAATGTGCCGCAGCAGTTGCCGCCCGGCACCGTCGCCTCGCTGCTCAGGCGTCACGTAAAGGTCTTCCAGGTAAATGCCGTTGCGCCCGAGCCAGGTCGAATAGCTGTAGAAGTACACGGCAAAGCCGACTGCCCGGCCATCGCGTTCGCACATCAGGCTGTGCACCGTGCTGCCCTCGCCAAACAGGCTGTGCTCGATGTCGGCAAGGGTGGCGACCACCTCGTGGCGGGCGCGTTCGTATTCGGCCAGCTCGGTGATAAAGGCGAGGATCTGCCCGGCATCGGAACGAACGGCAGGGCGAATGGTGAGGCTCATGGTGACGGCTTCCTTGATCCGGGTTTGCAGTACAGTGATGTGTATTCACAAAATTTAATGCAACTGTACAGGTCGCAGGGAAGGGCGACTCCGCTAGTGTGACAGCACCTATAACGAAAGTGGAATGCCCGCCATGCTTGCCTCTGCCGATCTGCTGACCGCCTTCGTGCTGTTTGCCTTCGTGTCTTCCATCACCCCTGGCCCCAACAACACCATGTTGCTGGCCTCGGGGGTGAATTTTGGTGTGCGCCGCTCAATCCCTCACGCCCTGGGCATAAGCGTCGGCTTCATGGTGATGGTGCTGGCTGTCGGCCTGGGCCTGGGTGAAGTGTTCAAGGCCTGGCCGCCGCTTTACACCGTGTTGCGCTATACCGGCGCGGCCTACCTGCTTTACCTCGCCTGGAAGATCGCCACCTCCGGGCCGGTCGGCACGGCCTCGTCCAGCACCCGAAAACCGCTGGGTTTCTGGGGGGCGGCGGCGTTCCAGTGGGTCAACCCCAAGGCCTGGGTAATGGCAGTGGGGGCGATCACCACCTACACACCCGCGCAAGGCTATGTGACGAACGTGATTGTGATCGCGGCCTTGTTCGCCTTGGTCAACCTGCCCAGCGTCGGCGTGTGGGTGATGTTTGGCAGCGCCTTGCGCAATCTGTTGCAGAACCCCCGCTGGCTGATGCTGTTCAATGTCCTGATGGCCTTGTTGCTGGTGATTTCACTGTACCCGCTGCTGTTTGTAGAATCAGCGTTTTCCTAGCCCCGCGAGTACAGCAAACCGATGCAGTTGATTCCCTGGTCCCACGAATGCGCCGAAGGTTTCACCCTGCGTGGCTGGCGAACCCCGGCCAGTGGCAAGCCGCTGCTGCATTTCTTGCACGGCAACGGTTTCTGTTGCCTGGCCTACCAGCCATTACTGATGGGCCTTGGCGAGCATTTTGACCTGTGGCTTTGCGACGTTCAGGGGCATGGCGACAGCGATCACGGCGGGGTGTTTCGGGGGTGGAACCGTACAGCCGAGCTGGCAGTGGAAGCTTTTCAGGCCGGGCGTGGCGAATATGGCGATGTTCCCCGGTTTGCCGTGGGCCACAGTTTTGGTGGCGTGCTCACCGGGCTGATCCTGGCCAGTGAGCCGCAACTGTTTACCCGTGCGGTGCTGCTTGACCCGGTACTGTTCAGCCGACGCATGATCGGTGTGATGGGGGCGGCTGCTCTGGTTGGCCTGCACCAACGCCATGCCCTGGCGCGCAAGGCTGCCAGCCGCCGCAGCCACTGGCCCGATCGCGAGGCAGCCCTGGCCTCGCTGAAAGGGCGGGGCATTTTCAAGGGCTGGGCCGATGCGGCGCTGCAGGCCTATGTCGAACATGCCATCGGCGATTGCGGTGATGCCGTGGTACTCAAGTGCCGGCCCAGCCGGGAAGTGGAAATTTTCAGTTCATTCCCCAGGCGCATGTGGGCAAACCTGGCCGCAATCAGCACACCGACGCGGGTGTTGTATGGCGAGCACACTTATCCCTTCGTGCCGCACTCAGTGAACCGTCTGGCGGCGCTCAACCGCAGCGTGACTGCACAGCAAGTTGCGGGTGGGCATTGTTTCATGCAGGAAGACCCGGCTGCGGCGGCTCAGCAGGTGCTCGCCTTCTTGCAGGGCTAACTGTTCCATTTATGGAACGATGCATGCCAATTCAGCTGGCTACCGCCAGATTGTCGTCATTGATAAGGTTAACTCAGCCAAGAGAGGAGCCTTCTCATGAAACAGATTCTGGGTATCCACCGCAGCCCGCACGCCCATTGGGTGGGTGACGGCTTCCCGGTGCGCAGCCTGTTCACCTACGACAACCTGGCCAGCCGAATCAGCCCGTTCCTGCTGCTGGACTACGCCGGGCCCCATGACTTCACCCCCACCAACGCACGGCGCGGCGTTGGTCAGCACCCGCACCGCGGCTTCGAGACGGTCACCATCGTCTACCAGGGAGAACTGGAGCACCGTGACTCCACGGGCGCTGGCGGCCTGATCGGCCCTGGCGACGTGCAGTGGATGACCGCAGCCAACGGCATCATCCATGAAGAGTTCCATTCCCCGGGCTTTGCCCGCAGTGGCGGTACGCTGGAGATGGTGCAGCTGTGGGTCAACCTGCCAGCGCGAGACAAACGTGCAGCGGCCGGTTATCAGACGTTGCTGGCGCAGGACATCCCTGAAGTCCCGCTGGACGGCGAGGGCGGTAGCTTGCGGGTAATTGCCGGTAGCTACCGTGGGCATGCCGGCCCTGCGCGGACGTTTACCCGCATGGATGTATGGGACCTGCGGCTGAACGCCGGCGTGGCCCTGCAATTGCCAGTGGCTGCCGGGCGCAACGCGGCGCTGGTGGTGTTGCGCGGTAACGTGCAGGTCAACGGTGAGCGCGAAGCCGGGCCATCAAGCCTGGTGCTGCTGGACCGAGGTGGCGAGGATGTAACGGTCGAAGCGCTGGAAGGTGCCAGCGTGCTGCTGCTCAGTGGCGAGCCTATCGATGAGCCGATCGTCGGTTATGGCCCGTTCGTGATGAACAGCCAGGCGGAAATTGCCGAGTCGTTCGACGACTTCCATGCCGGGCGGTTTGGGCAGATGCAGGATGAACGTGGAGGTGCGGCGCACTGAGCGGTAGCCAGCCGTACTGAACGCTGCCAAGACCACTCGTCGCCAAGTGTGCGATTGCGACCGAACACGCGGCCCCTGCTGGCAATCTTCCACTAAGGTGCTAAAGGATTCCCCGCATCATCATTGCCCCGGCGCATGGACGCCTGCCCGGGCATGCGCAATATCAATTGGCGCTCCGCCTCACAAAGGCGTAATTCCACACAACAGGCCATCCCACAGAGAGGGTCGTACCATGTCGTTGATTGGAGTTTCGATGCTAGAGATGCGGCAGTTGATCGAGCAGGCCTGCTTGCCTGATCGCTGTGAAGTCAGCTGCCTGGATGGCACCAACCTGACCATCCGCCTGGGTCAGGGTCAGCGTCTCGACGAGGGCGTGACCCTGAGCGGGGTCCCGCTGCAAAGCCTCAACAGCTGCCGTGACCTGGTCCACCTGGTGGGGCAGCTGCACGCGCTGCGTGACAGCCACCCGGTGCCACTCAAGGCCATTGCCTGAGTGAGCCGATGTATACCCGGCCGGCTTGAGCTGGCCGGGTGTATTTGCGTTATCCGACTTATTGCAGCTCCAGCAACAGGTTCAGACCACCATCCCCGCACTTGCCTTGGTCACGTACGACACCGTGGTAACTGCGCCCGTCCCAAACGAACGCCACGCTGTGGGCCCGGTCGACCTTGTCGGGCAGTGGCGGACAAATGTGCAAACGCAACGCTGGCCGGCCCTGCAGGTTGAGGGCGGCGAGTTGGCACTGGCACTCCACGCTTTGCGCCACCGGGCCAAACAGGGTGTCGCGCACGTAATCGAGTTGCAGCGAGGCATTGGGTGCACGACCGGGCATTTTCATGAGCGTGCGGCTGATGAGTCGTGTGGGGGCATCGGGCAAGGTAGGTACGGCATGGCAGGCTCCTGGGTGTGAGAACGCGGCTTATCGTTTGAAGCTTGCCAGACCAAGATGTTCAACGTGTTTCATGCACGTTCATCGTGTTTGTGTCAGCCACCGGCCTTGCGCAAGGTGAGGTTGATCCGCCGCTCGCCCATGCGCGGGTGCACACCGGGCTTGATGGGCTGCACCCCGTGAAAGCGCAAGCGGTCTTCGCCGCCCCAGATCAACACATCGCCATGGCTCAGTGGTACGCGCTGGGTCTTGTCGGCGCGCTGCAGGCCCCCAAGCAGGAACACGGCCGGTAACCCCAGCGACACCGACACGATCGGCTGGCCGAAGTCCTGCTCGTTACGGTCCTGGTGCAGGCTCAGGCGGGTGCCGGGCAGATAATGGTTGACCAGGCAGGCGTCGGGGACAAAACCCTCGAAACCGGCCATTGCCGCAGCGCGGGCGGCCAGGCTCAGTATCACCGGGGGCAAGGCGGGCCAGGGCTTGCCGCTGAGCGGGTCGGTGGCGCTGTAGCGATAGCCGTGTTCATCACTCACCCAACCCAGCGTGCCGCAATTGGTCAAGGCCACGGCCATGTGCAGGCCTCCCGGTGTGCGCATGTGCCGGAACGGCGCGGCACGCAGTACCGGGCGCAAAGCGTCCAGCAGGGGTTCGATTTCGCCCAGCGCGAAGCCGGGCAGCAGCACGGTATGGCTGGCCAGGCGTTGTGGCTGAGGGCCGAACAGGTCGAGGTCGGACTGGATCATGGCACTGCACATGTTCAAGGGTTACGGCATTGTATCCCGGCATGTGCAATCGAGAAAAAGGAACCGCGGCACCAGGGAGAGGAGCACCGCGGTTCAAGGGGGGAGTCGTTTACTTCTGGGTCACGGTGGCCAGGTTCGCGCTGCCCAGCTGGGTGATGGTGGCGGTTTGGGCGATACCGCTCTGGTCGACGTACGCCTTGTTGCCCTGGCCTCCCTGGGTCACGTAGGCGACGTTGATGCTGTCAGTCTGCTTGATGGTGGCTTCGTTGCCGCTACCGTACAGCTGGTTGGTGTAGCTCTGGTTGCTGTACCCGGACTGGTCCAGCGTGATGGTGTTGCCAGTCCCCTGGCTGTTGCCGTAGGCGTAGTTGTCGGTACCGCGCTGGTCGGCGATCAGGATGTTGTCCGTACCGTTCTGCTCGAAATACAGCTCGTTGTTGCTGTCGGCCTGCTTGGTCTGCATCTGGTTGCCTTTACCCGTCTGGGTCAGCGTGGCCAGTTGGTCAGACCCGTTCTGGGTCAGGTTGACGCCGTTGCCGTTACCGTTCTGGTTGATGGTGGCGTTCTGATTGGTGCCGAACTGGCCGCCCATCTTGGCGCCTTTCCAGTTGCTGGCCGTGATGCTGTTGCCATTGCCTTTGGTATTGATGGTCAGGTTGAGGTTTTCACCATTCTGATAGGTGAAATGCAGGTTGTTGTTGCCTGTCTGGGTGATGGTGGTGGTCGAGTTGTTGGTCTCGAACTGGTCCGACCAACTGGCGTTGGCGTTGCCTTGCTGCGACAGGCTGACCTTGTTGTTCATGCCAAAGCTCTGGTCGATATAGCCTTCGTTGGACTGGCCGGTCTGGACCACGGAGGCCTGGCTGCCAATCTGGGTGTCCTGCCACACTTCAACCGAGTTGCCGCCACCGTACTGGCCAATGCCAATGGTGCCACCGGTGCCTTCGCGCTGGTCGCCATAAGCCCAGTTGTCGTGGCCATCCTGGTAGACCTGGATGTCGCCGTCGACATGGTTCAGGTGCTCGGCGGCGGCGTAGTTGTCCTGGCCGGTCTGGTTGGCGGTACTGCGGTTGTTGCTGCCACCGAAGGTCTGTTCGATGAAGGCCTCGTTGCGCTGGCCGGATTGCCAGGTGGTGGCTTTGCTGCCTTCCTGAGTGTCCTGCCACACGGTGGATTTGTTACCGACACCTTGCTGGGTTTGCAGCGATTCGTTGTTCAGCCCTACCGACTGGCTGGCGAAAGCATCGTTGTAGCTGCCTGCGGCTTGCTGTTTGATCTGGCTGCCATTTTCGAACAACTGCTCGGCATAGCCGGCGTTGTACTGGCCGGTGGCACTCTGCTGGATATCACTGGTGCTTTCGGTTTGCACGGCCAGGTGATTGTGGCCCTTGCCGGTCTGGTTCTGGGTGGCCGAAGCGAAGGACGCCTGGGTCTGGCTGACTTCGGCGATGTTTTCCTTGCCGTCCTGGGTCTGGGACGAGGTGCTGTCAGCAGCCATGGCCTGACCAGCGAGGGCCAGGACGATAGCGGCACTTAACGGAGCGAGCTTGTACATGGTGGTGCCTCCAGGTCTATCGGTATTGGGTGATCTGAACATGCTGGCCATTGCCGGTCTGGGTCACGGAGCTGTTGAGGCCCGAGCCGGACTGCACGATGCTGGCGCTGTTGTCGTTGCCGATCTGCTCGATGGCTGCGCTGTTGCTGCTGCCGCTCTGGCGGATCGATGCGCTGTTGCCATTTCCCTGTTGGCTGATGCTGGCCATCAGGTCACTGCCTTCCTGCAAGATGTACGCTTCCTGCGCACCGCCGGCCTGGACGATGCGGCCCAGCAGGGCCTGGCCGTTCTGGTCGAGGGCGGCGCGGTTGCCCGACCCTTGCTGCTCGATCACCGCAGCCTGACCGGCACCGACCGGTAGCAGGCGGATGATCACCGGGTCACCGAGGTCGTTGCCGGGCGCAAGGTCGGCATTGTCCATCAGGTCGTCGGCCCAGCTGGCCTGGCCCACGAGGGCCAGGCTGAGCAGCAGTGGATACAGGCGTTTCATGGCGTTTCCCCGCCTTTACTGCACAACCACGTTGACGGTGCGGGTAGTACCCGGGCTGGTGGTGATGGTTGCCGTCGGTGCGGCGGTCGGGATTATCGTGGTGCTGTTGCTCACTGCCAGGCGCCAGCGGCCGTTAACCGGCACTGTGGCGGTACCCAGCGTCTGCACCCCGGTGGTGGTGGTGACCCGGACGGTGACAACGTTGCCCGTGGTAACCGATGAGGTACCGCTGATATCCCAGTTGTAACGGTTGTTGGAGCGTGCCGTGACGGTGGCTGCCGTGACCGTGAAGGTTTCGGCGGCTGGCCGCGGCGACACGTTGACGGTGACCGTACCCGGGGTGGACAGCGCCCCCAGCGAGTCACGTGCCTGGTAGGTGAAGGTGGTGGTGAAGGCTGCGGTTACCGTGGCCGGTGGGGTGTAGGTCACCGTGGTGCCGTCGGTGCTGACGGTGCCTCGGCCTGCCGCCGGTTGGGTGACGGCCGCAACAGCCAACGGCACGTTGCCTTCCGGATCGGTGTCGTTGGCCAGCACGTTGATGGTCAAAGGCACGCCCAGGGTGGCGACGGTTTCCGGGTTGGCGGTGGGTGCCCGGTTGGGTGCAACGTTGATGGTGACCGTGGCCGGTTCCGACTTCAGGCCCTTGGCGTCCACCGCCCGGTAGCTGAAGGTGGCCACCAGTGGTTGGGTAGCCCCGGCTGGCGGGGTGTAGGTGACCGAGGTGGTACCGTTGAGCACCACGCCGCCAAGGCCGGTGCCTGGTTGGGTGAGGTCGCTGATGGTCAGCGGCACGTTGCCGTCCGGGTCGCTGTCGTTTTGCAGCAGGTTGAGGGTGATGGGCACACCGACACTGGTGCTACCGATATCGGCCTGGGCCAGCGGCGGCTGGTTGGCCGCTTCAACCGGTGCGTTGCCGACCACGATCACCGGTTCTACATCGCTGCCCCCGTGGGCAGACTTGACCGTAACGGTGGCCGGCGGTTGCGCCACGTCGTTGACCGTGATGCTTTGCAGCGTGCCTGCTTTCGACATGCGGCCGTAGCCTTGGGCGAGCATGTCGGGGATGACGACCTCGTCACTGGACCTGGCCTCGATCAGCAGGCGTTTGTTGGCCCAGTCATAGCGTGCAGTGCTGACCTTGACCACATCGGTCAGCTTGCTCGACAGCGCGGTCGGCTGGGTGCCACCAGCACTGTTGCTGGCGGTAACCACCACCACCGCAGGCGGTACGGCCTGGCTAAGCTGCTGGCTGAAGAACAGGCCGTTGTTGTCCGCCGTCAGGTTGAACTGGCAAGGCGAAGGGGGCGTGCCGATCAAGGCCAGGCCATTGCGCATGCACAGGCTGGCCTCTCTCGGGGCCTTGGCGAACACTTCTACACGGGTGCCGCCCCCGTTGCGCGAGTAGGTGGCTCGCTCCAGCGTGACCGGCGTTTGCGCGCGTTGGTCCAGCACCTTGCCCGAAACGGTGAACAGCGCGGTCTCGATGCGCCCGGGCGGGCCGTCGATGCGGATGAAGTTGGTGTTGAACGGGCTGCCGACCACGGCTTCCGGGCGATTCGGGTCGCCGATAAAGGTTTCCGTGGCGCCGGTGTCCGGGTTGACCTCGGTGTAAGGCCCACCAACTCCGCGCAGCCATGGCCCGAGTGCGCCGTTGAGTGCCCCGGTGAAGTTGCCCGGTGCGCCGATGCCGATGTCGCGGGTGATGTTGATCGCCCGCCGGCCTGGCGTGGTGACGTTGACCGTTTCCACCCCATAGGGGTGGGTAATGGTGTAGGTACCGGCGCGCGGCACCGAGACGCGGATACGAATACGGGCGAAGCTCTGCTGGTCGCCGTCTACCGGGTTCTCGGCGGCAAAGGCCGCTTCCAGGCCGGCGACGTAGGCATCCAGCTCATAGCCGCTGTTGCCGACTGCCGGGATGGTGGCCTCGGCCAGGAACCAGAACATCTCTGGCGGCCAGTTGTCGGGGAATACCAGCGGCAATGCATCGTCGTAGATGCCGGGCTCTGGCAGCAGCGTGCACATGTAGGACGGCGCGGCGGGGGTGCCGGGTACCCGGGTGCTGGTGGCGCGTGACTGGCACAGCTCCAGCGACTGGTTGAGGCTGTCCTTGTACCACATGGGGTAGCCGCCCGTGGCGAAGGTGTAGGGCCCCGGGTCGACTGCAGACAGCGCAGCAAATGCGGCGCTGGTAACGGTAAGGGAAAAACCGGCGGCGAACAGCGCACGGCGCGACCAAGTGTTCATGCGGCCTCCTTGAAGGCTGAGCCTTTGTCTGTTCATGGCACCAGCACCACGTCTTCGGTGTCGCTACCGCCATTGGCACTGGTGACCTGCACCTTGGCCGGCGGGATGGGCGAGAGGGTCATGCTCAACGTTTTCACGGCGCCGGTGCCGCCAAGGTTGCCGATCAACGTGCCGTTGCCGGTGTGTGCGGTCAGCACTGGCGGGGTGGTTTCGTCGCTGGTGCTGGCCACCAGGGTCAGCTCGCCGGTGGACAGGCGATACTGGGCTTGGGTGATGGTGACCAGGTCGGTCAACGGCACGTTGCGGGTGGTCAGGCTGCTGGTCGGGATTGCCACGCTGTTGTCGGCAGTCAGCGTCACGATAGTGCCGGCCGCCGGGTTGAGGGCGGATTGGGCGTACCAGGCGCCAGTGCCGTTGGCCTCGGTGAGGTTCAGGCTGGGTGTCTGGCTGGTCAGGGTGACGTGGGCCGGTGGTGGTGGCGCCATCACGAAGATGTCTTGCTGGGCGCGCAGGTTGCCGTTTTCGGTGTGCCGCGAATAGGTACTGCGTTGTGGCATCAGCGGGGTTGGCAGGGCGACGGTCGAGAGCTTGCCGGATATCGAGAACAGCTCGGTACGCAGGTCGATGCCACCGGGGCCTTCGATGCGTACGAAGTTGGTGTTGAATGGGCTGCCGGTTACCCGTTCATCCAGGTTCGGGTCACCGATGAAGCGCTCGCTGCCTTCGGTGTAGGGGCCGTTGACACTGCGCAGGAACGGCCCGACATCGCCCTTGAGCGCGCCGGTGAAGTCGCCTGCGCCGGCAATGCCGATGTCGCGGGTCATGTTGATCGCCCGGCGCCCGGCGGCGGGCACGTCGAACACTTCGACGCCGTAGGGGTGGGTGACCACGTAGGTGCCAGCGGTAGGTACATCGACCCGGATGCGCACCCGGGCGAAGCTGACCTGGTCACCCTCGACCGGCTCTTCGGCGGCGAATGCCGCTTCGATCGCGGTACCGTAGCTGAGGTCGATGCCGCGGGCGGCGTCGACGATGGCGGCGTCTGCAGTGAACCAGAACGCTTCGTCAGGGAAGTTGGTGGGGAAGACAATAGGTTGCGTGTCGTCGAACACGCCCGGCGTGGGCAGCAGCGTACACATGTACGCCGGTGCGCCGGGCGCGCCGGCAACCCTGGAGCTGACCGCCTTGGTCAGGCACAGGTCGAGGGTACGACCGTGACTGTCCTGGTACCAGGCAGGGAAGCCGCCGTTGGCGGGGACGTAGGCGCCTGGATCGACAGCGTTCAGGGCAGCCTGCGCCGGGAGCTGGAGCATGCCGGCGAAAATCGCCACAGCCAGCGGGTGGGGTATCGGTCGGTGCATGAGTCTATTCCTCCTGCAAACGGGCCCATGGACTTGGGGCGTCTGGGAGGAGATCGGCAAGAGCTGTGCCAAAAGCGGGAAAGTGCCTTGCAGGCCTTGCGGCACAAGGGATCCAGTTTTTAAACGGGGCATTTCACAAGCTGTTGACGGTGGGCAGCCTTCCCCCAGGATTGGGGATTGGGGGGAGGCCTTTGCGACCCGACAGGCGGGTGCAGTCCCAACTTTGCTACAGTGCATCGGCCTTCCACCTCCCCACGCCGAGCGATGCAATGCAGCCCCTCGATCACTTGTCCCTGAACCTGTTCATCGTCGTCTGCGAAGAAGGCACCATCGCCCGCGCCGGCGAGCGTGCTTTCATGGCGCCGTCCGCCGTCAGCAAACGCATTTCGGACATCGAAGCGCGCTTTGGCACTGCCTTGCTCAAACGCAGCAAACGCGGGGTAGAGCCCACCCCGGCAGGGCTGGCCCTGCTGCGCCATGCCCGGGAGATGACCCGCGCCATGGAACGCCTGGACAGCGAGTTGAGCGAGTACGCCGAAGGTGCGCGTGGCCATGTGCGGGTGCTGGCGAACGTATCGTCGATCATGGAGTTTCTGCCCGAAGAGCTCTCGGCGTTCATGCTGGAAAACCCGCTGATCCAGGCTGACATCGAAGAGCGCTTCAGCCCCGACGTTGTGCGCGGTGTGGCGGAGGGCAATGCGGACCTGGGGATTTGCCGCAAGTCCATGGCGGTGGGGGACCTGGAGTTCGTGCCTTACCGACAGGACCACCTGGCGGTGGTGGTGGACGCCGAACACCCCTTGGCCGGGCGCAGCCAGGTTGCTTTCGAAGAGACGCTGGCCTACGAACACCTGGGCCTGTCGGCGTTTGCCACCTTGAACAGCTTCATGCGCAACAGTGCAGAGCAGGCCGGCCGGGAGCTGCGCTTTCGATCGTATGTGTCCTCGTTCGACGCTGCGTATCGCCTGGTTCAGTTCGGCCTGGGCCTGGCGGTGTTCCCGCAGGAGGCCGTCGCCCGCTATGCCGCGCTGTTCGACCTAAGGGTGATTCCGCTGACCGACGACTGGGCGCTGGGCGAATTCGTCATCTGCATGCGCGACAGGCACACGCTGTCGCTGTCTGCGCGGCGCCTGCTCGACCACCTGTTGCTGCGCGCACCGGCCTGGCAAGTGGCAGGCTGATCCATCGTGGCTGACGATGGATCAGCCCGTGAAACACGTCTTTTCTGCTTGCCATGCAGCTCTTAGTCTGGCGCAACGCTTCAGACAGAGAGACCGTGATGACAACAATAACAATCAACGAAGTCGGCATGCGCGATGGCTTGCAGAGCCTGCAGACAATCATGCCGACGGCCGCCAAGCGCCACTGGATCGACGCCGCCTACGCCGCTGGCGTGCGCCACATGGAAGTCGCCTCGTTTGTGCCGGCGCGCTTGCTGCCACAAATGGCCGATGCCCGCGAAGTGGTGGCCCATGCCCTCACATACCCGGGCTTGCACGTCACCGTGCTGGCCCCGAACCTGCGTGGTGCCCGGGACGCATTTGAGTCTGGCGCCCACCGCATCGTCGCCCCGGTATCGGTCAGCATGGCGCACAGCCTGGCCAACGTGCGGCGCACACCCATGGAAATGGTCGAAGAACTGGGGCGCATGTGCCAACTGCGTACCGAAATGGGCCTGCATGAGGTGCAGGTCATGGCGGGCATGTCAGTGGCCTTCGGCTGCACCCGCCAGGGTGAAGTGCCGCTGGCCGACCTCTGCGCACTGACCCACCACGTGATCGAAGCCGGTTGTGACCTGGTCTCGTTGGGCGACACCACGGGCTACGCCAACCCGGGCCAGGTGGCGACGGTGCTGCAGGCTGTGCGTGCGCTTGCCGGTGACCGTCTAAAGGCCGCGCATTTCCATGACACCCGTGGCCTGGCCCTGGCCAACAGCCTGGTTGCGGTGCAACAGGGCATCCGCGAGCTGGACGCCTCGCTGGCTGGCCTGGGGGGCTGCCCGTTTGCCCCTGGCGCGTCTGGTAACACCGTCACCGAAGACCTGGTGTTCATGCTGCAGAGCATGGGCTACGACACGGGTATCGACCTGTCTGCACTGATCGAATCACGCCGGATACTGAGCGAAGCGCTGCCGGGCGAGCCACTTTACGGCTGCATTGCTCGCGCCGGATTACCGCTTAATTTCGTCAACGCCGGCCACCACGCCTGACCCGTCCAAACGAGGAACACCACGATGTCCAGACTTCCCTTGGACGGCATTCGTGTCGTCGAGATTTCGCACATGGTCATGGGCCCTACCTGCGGCATGATCCTCGGTGACCTTGGCGCCGAAGTGATCAAGATCGAACCGGTGCGTGGCGACGGCACGCGCCGGCTGCTGGGCGCAGGGGCGGGTTTTTTCCGCACGTTTAACCGCAACAAGCAATGCATCGCCATCGACGTCGAAACGCCTGAGGGCCGTGAGGCCGTGCTGCAACTGATCGACACCGCCGACGTGTTCATCGAGAACTTCAAGCCCGGGCGCATGCGCAAGCTGGGCCTGGACTACGCCGCGCTTCGCCAGCGTAACCCTCGGCTGATCTACGCCTCGCACAAGGGCTTCCTCAGCGGGCCTTATGACAACCGCCTGGCGCTGGACGAGGTGGTGCAGATGATGGCCGGCCTGGCCTACATGACCGGGCCGGTAGGCCGCCCGCTGCGCGCGGGCAGCTCGGTGAACGACATCATGGGCGGCATGTTCGGTGCCATCGGCGTGCTGGCCGCGCTCAACGAGCGCCACACCACCGGCAGTGGCCGCGAAGTGCAAAGCGCCCTGTACGAGAACTGCGTGCTGCTGGCCGCCCAGCACATGCAGCAGTACGTGGTCACTGGCGAGGCAGCGGCGCCGATGCCCAACCGCATCAGCGCCTGGGCCATCTATGACGTGTTCACCTTCGCCGGTGGCGAGCAGATGTTTGTCGCCGCCACCGGTGAAGGGCAGTGGCATGCGCTGTGCCAGGTACTGGAGCAGACGGCCTTGCTCGATGACCCGGCACTGGCCAGCAACAACGACCGCGTGTTGCAACGGCCACGGTTGCTGGCGCATCTGGCCGAAGTGTTTGCGCCACTGGACGCCGGGCAACTGGCGCTTCAGCTGGAAGCCAACGGCATTCCCTTCGCCCCCATCCGCCGCCCGGAAGAATTGTTCGATGACCCGCACCTGCAACAGAGTGGCGGCATGGCCGACTTGCAACTGGAAGACGGCAGCCACACGCCGATGCCGTTGCTGCCGCTATCGCTGGACGGCCAGCGCCTGCAGCCGCGCCGAGCGATTGCGCGGATTGGCGAGCATACCCGGCAGGTGATGCGCGACCTGGGCTATAGCGATGCACACATTGCCGAGCTGTGCGCGGCGGGTGTGCTGAAAACCGACGACGCGGCGTGAGGAGGGCTTGAGATGGCGATCTATCAATACGACACCCTTGCGCCCAGCCTGCACCCGGAAACCTTCGTTGCCGAGGATGCCAGCGTGATCGGGGACGTTACCCTCGAACAAGGTGTCAGCATATGGCCACAGGCCGTGCTGCGCGGAGACAACGAACCGATCCGGATTGGCCAGCACAGCAATGTACAGGAAGGCGCGGTGCTGCATGCCGACCCGGGCTTTGCGCTGACCGTGGGGCAGGGCGTCACCATCGGCCACCAGGCCATGCTGCATGGCTGCACCATTGGTGATGGGGCGCTGATTGGCATCCAGGCGGTAGTGCTCAATGGCGCGGTCATCGGCAAAAACTGTCTGGTCGGTGCCGGCGCCATCGTCACCGAAGGCAAAGTATTCCCCGACAACTCACTGATCCTCGGGGCACCTGCCAAGGTGGTGCGTGAGCTGACGGCCGAAGCCATGGCCAGCATGCAGCGCAACGCCGCCGAGTACGTCGGCAAAGGCCAGGCCTTCAAGGAAAAGCTGATCCGCATCCGCTGAAAACCCTGCAAGTGGTGCCCGCCGAGGCGCTGCTGCTCTCCAATAATTACAAGAATGGAGATCCACCATGGTTGCCATGACCGGCGAACTGGCGCGTGAGCGCACCGACAGCCACATCAACGAACTGCTGCTTTACCGCCGTGTGGCCTGGCGCATCATGCCGCTGGCCATCATTTGCTTCCTGTTCTCGTACTTCGACCGTATCAACATCAGTTTCGCCAAAGCCCAGATGCAGCAGGAACTGGGCCTCAGCGATGCCGCCTATGGCCTGGCCGCAAGCATGTTCTTCGTCGGCTATGTGCTGTTCGAGGTGCCCAGCAGCCTGGGCCTGAAACGCTACGGTGCGCCGGCCTGGATCTGCCGGATCATGGTGTCGTGGGGCCTGGCCACGGCTGCACTGGTGTTTGCCTATACCCAGTACACCCTGTACTTCCTGCGTTTTCTGATCGGGGTGATGGAGGCCGGCTTCGGCCCGGCGATCCTGTTCTACCTGGCGTGCTGGTTCCCCCGCAAACACCTGGCAAAGATGAATGGCTTGTGGTTCCTTGCCGTGCCGCTGGCCGGCGCGGTGGGTGGCCCGGCAGCGGGTTTTTTGCTGGGGACGATGGACGGCGTGCTGGGCCTGGCCGGTTGGCACTGGCTGTTCCTGATGTCTGGCCTGCCGTGCGTGGTGCTGGGCCTGCTGGTGCTGTGGAAGCTGGACCGCGACATCGACGCGGCGAAATGGTTGAGCCGTGAAGAGAAAGACGTGTTGAAGGAAAACCTGGCCCAGGACAAACGCACCGAAAAACCCATCCTCGGCTCGATCTGGCGGGTACTGCTGACCCGTGAAGTCGCGATCATGGCGTTCATCTACTACGTGATCAAAACCGCGTCCTATGGCCTTAACTTCTGGATGCCACACCTGATCAAGTCATCGGGCGTGCAGGACATGCTCTGGGTCGGTGTGTTGTCGGCGTTACCCTATGCGGTGGCCTGTATCGGCATGGTGCTACTGACCCGGCGCTCCGACCGTACCGGTGAACGCAAGCGCTACCTGGTGTACTGCCTGCTTGCAGCGGCCATCGGCTATCTGCTGGCGTGCCTGTTTTCCGACTCGTCACTGGCGATGATGGCCGCACTGGTGCTGGCCACCGCAGGCACCTTCATCGCCATCCCGATCTTCTGGACCATTCCCCAGTCGACCTTCTCGGGGCTTGCGATCGCCACAGGCACCGCTGCGATCAACTCGGTGGGGCAACTGAGCGGCATTGTTGCACCGGTGATGGTGGGCAAGATCAATGACCTTACCGGCAGCACCTACATGGGCATGCTGTCGATCGCCCCGCTGATCCTGATCGCCTGCCTGGTGGTGATGCGCTATGTGCGCAACCCCAAAAGCTGATTGGCGCTGAGTCTTCGAACAACAACAAGAACAAGGCACACCCATGATCATTCTTTTCCGGCGAGCATCGCTGATGCTCGCGGCGCTTTGCTGCGCCTGCCAAACTGCACAGGCTGCCTTCATCGATGACGGCAGCGGTAACCTGGAACTGCGCAGTTTCTACTTCGACCGCGACTTTCACGGTGACAGCGCCACGCAATCGCGGCGTGCCGAATGGGCTCAGGGCTTCATGCTGCGCTTGCAGTCCGGCTATACCGACGGCGTGGTTGGCGTCGGCCTGGATGCGGCAGGCATGCTTGGATTCAAGCTCGACTCCTCGCCAGACCGCAGTGGCACTGGGCTGCTGCCCCGAGGCAGTGACAAGCGTGCTGCGGGCGACTACGCCAAGGCCGTCGCTACCTTCAAGGCCAGGCTGGCGCAGAGCGAACTGAAAATCGGTGGCCTGAGCCCTCAACTGCCGCTGCTGGCGTCCAACAACAGCCGGTTGTTCCCCCAGTGGTTCAACGGTGCGCAGTTGGTCAGCAAGGACCTGGACCGGTTTACTTTTACCCTGCTGCAAGTGGATGCCACCAAGTTGCGCGACTCCACTGATTACGAAGACCTGACGGCCATGGCGCAGCAAGGGGCCTATTCGGCAACGGTCACCACTGATCGGCTGTATTACGCCGGAGTCGACTACCTGCCATCGAACAACCTGACCCTCAGCCTGCACACCAGCACGCTCGAAGACCTGTTCCGGCGTGATTTTGCCGGGTTCAAATTCAAGATCCGCCTGGGGCCGGGGGATGTCTTCAGCGAGTGGCGCTGGTTCAATGCTCGCCAGCAAGGCCGGGCATTGCTGGGTGAAGTCGACAACCGGACCCTCAGCACCAACGTCGGCTACAGCATTCAGGGCCACACGTTCAGTGGTGGTTATCAGAAGGTGAGCGGTGACACGGCCTACGCCTATGTGGGAGGTACCGATACCTACCTGTTCAGTGAACAGCAGGTCAGCACCTTTGCCCTGGCCAACGAGCGTGCGTGGATGCTGCGCTACGACTACAACTTCGCCGCGTTGGGTATCCCGGGGCTTACGTTCAATGTGCGCTACGTGAAGGGCGACCAGGTGGAGCCGCAACGTATAACCAGCGCGAAGGGCAGGGCCCTGGCAGCAGGCGATGGAGAAGGGCGGGAGTGGGAGCGCACCACGGATATCACCTACGTGGTGCAGTCGGGGCCACTCAGGAATGTGTCGCTACGCTGGCGAAATGCGAGCATGCGCTCGAACTTCGCCGATGCGGCGGATGAGAACCGGGTGATTGTGGGGTATACGGTCGATTTCTGATGCTATACACGAGGTACTACGCGAAGTCTGGGGCCCTCGCACTAGCTGTTGCCGGGCTGTGTTCTGGCGCCTGCAACGCGATGCGGCCATAGAAGAACAACGCCGTTACCCAGGTTGTCAGCCAGACAAAGATCCCCGCCCAGAATGTATGGGACATATAGTGCCAGCCCTGCAGTACCCGTGTTGTGCCGTACACAAACCCGATCAGCAGAATGACCGCCAGCAACTTGCGCGCCTGTGCCCAGCGATGACGCAATGCCACGAAATACAGCGCCAGCAAGGTAAACCCGCTGGAGGCATGGCCACCCGGCCAGCAGCGGCCATCGCCGGCCTTGTTCCACCAGGAGAAGTTTTCGAACCATTCAACGCGGGCCTGCGTACCGCCATACAGTGTGGTTTCCACAGGGCAATACACACTGGTGTGGCTTTTCAGGTAATGAATCACGGTCGTGCTCAGTGCAAACGCCACGACCACGAACAGCAAGTCGCGGCGGTGTTGGGTGGTGAAGCGCAGCACGGGTGCGATACGGGCTTTTTCCAGCACCCGGGTCAGGCCCAGTTGAGGGCGGTTGGCCAGGCGCGGCCAGATGAACGACAGCAAGCTGCCGATGACTGCCAGTTCACCTGTCCAGTCCGGCAGGATGCGTGGCCACTTGTGGGTGACCTTCTCGAACCACTGATTGTGCAACAGCGGGAACTGACCGGTGGCGGGGTCGAGCAGCAGGTTGCTGATCCAGCGATCGAGCTCGGTGAGGTCGAATGCCACGAACACGATGGCGGCCAGCAACAGCGGCAGTAGCAGGTTGTTGCGGTAGAACGCGGCGCGGGAGGGCATGTTCACAGCTCCTTGGCATCAACGAGTTTGCGCCATTCACCGGCAGCCATCTGGCCCAGCAGCGTTGCCTTGCCATCGCTGCCCTGGGTGATGAACAGGGCACTGGCATAGCTGTTCGACGTCGCGCTGGCGGGTACCTGGAGCGCTTGCTCCAGCTGTTCCATGCAACCGCTGTGGCTGACCAGCACGAGGTTGTGGCCGGCCCGCTTGTGGCCAAAGGCGTTATCGGCAAAGTGCCCGTCACACTGATTAAGCCAGCTTTGCGTGGCAATGGTTTTACCAAACATGGCTTGCGCGGTTTGTCGGGTGCGCACCTCCGGGCTGGTCCACACGTCGGATGACGCCAGGCCAAGGTGTTGCAGGCCTTGGCCTACAGCGGCGGCCACCTGGCTGCCCGCAACCGTAATGCCGTTGGGGTCGCCCAGGCAGGCACCTCTGGACCGGTCGCAGCGTTCGGCATGGCGCAGTACCACAATCACCGAGCCTTTTGCCCAAGCAGCCTCCAGCCCACTGCGTTGCAGGTGGTGCGGGTTGCCCAGGTTGGGGACGGCCGTGCGGGCATGCGCCCATGATGCTGCCACGCCCAGGATGAACAGCAGGCACAAGACTGCGAATAGCGCCGTGCCCCAAGGGAACCGGTAAACCTGCACACGGCGTGAGGCGGGGGATTTGTCGATAACGCCTTGCAGCATGTTTGCCACTCCAGTCAGCTCGCTCCATTACGAGAGCGTCGGCACTGTAGGTAGCAGGATGTCGGTAGAGAGTGAGGCAGATGTGAAAAAAGCCTTGGCCCGACAGAGCCTTGGCCTTGCTGCAGAGATGAGAAGTCAGCCATGAAACCGGTTTCAAAACATTTCTGAACGCGCTAGATTATTCGGCTGTCTTCTTGATGGCCTATCAAGATCACCTCTCCATTGAAAATCAGATGGCGCTTATCAAGGCCGCCCCAAAGCCGATGAGGATTCCCAATGCCTGAGCATGCCCCAGACAACCCGCGCAGGGATTTTCTGCGCAAAACCTTGACCCTGATCCCTGTCGTTACCGTGGCCAGCACAGGGCTGGGCGTGGGTGCCAGCCAACTGCTTGCGGCCCCGCAACAGCAGCAACAGCCACCGAAAGTGCCGGCCACGCCACCGGCGGGTAACTATCAGCCGACATTTTTCAGCGCCGAAGAGTGGGCGTTTCTGCAAGCCGCCGTGTCCCGCATCATTCCGGCCGATGAGCTTGGCCCCGGCGCGCTTGAAGCCGGCGCTGCCGAATTCATCGACCGGCAGATGAACACGCCGTACGCCACTGGCGCGCAGTGGTACATGCAAGGCCCTTTCAACGCCGACGCAGCGCCAGAGCTGGGTTATCAGTTGCAGCTCAGCCCTCAGCAAATCTACCGCCTGGGCATCGCTGCCGTGGACGGCTGGTGCAAGGCCAATTCCGGGCAGGTTTTTGCTGAGCAAGATAGCGCTACCCGAGACCGTATTCTCGGCAAGATCGAGGCCGGAGAGCTGGTTTTAGACACCGTGCCGGCCAAGGTGTTTTTCAGCTTGCTGGTGCAGAACACCCGCGAAGGGTTTTTCTGCGACCCGATCCATGGCGGCAACAAAGGCATGGTCGGCTGGACCCAGATCGGCTTCCCCGGCGCCCGCGCCGACTTCATGGACTGGGTCGAGCGCAACGAGCCTTACCCGTTCCCGGCTGTATCGATCCGCGGCGAGAGGGCCTGAGGCATGGCGACTGTGTTGAAAAAAGTGGATGCGGTGATCGTCGGCTTCGGCTGGGCCGGGGCGATCATGGCCAAGGAGCTGACCGAGGCCGGGCTGCAGGTGGTGGCGCTGGAACGTGGGCCGATGCAGGACACCTACCCGGAAGGCAGCTACCCGCAGGTGATCGACGAGCTGACCTACAGTGTGCGCAAGAAGCTGTTCGTCGACGTGTCTAAAGAAACCGTCACTGTCCGCCACAGCATGAACGATGTGGCACTGCCCAATCGTCAGCTTGGCGCTTTCTTGCCAGGCAAGGGCGTGGGCGGCGCGGGCTTGCACTGGTCGGGTGTGCACTTTCGGGTAGACCCGGTCGAGTTGCGCATGCGCAGCCACTACGAAGAGCGATACGGGCGAAAGTTCATCCCCGACGACATGACCATCCAGGACTTTGGCGTCACTTACGAGGAGCTGGAGCCGTATTTCGATTTCGCTGAGAAGGTGTTCGGCACCTCTGGCCAGGCCTGGACCGTCAATGGCCAGGTCGTGGGCGAAGGGAAGGGCGGCAACCCCTATGCGCCGGACCGCTCCAGCCCGTTCCCGCTGCCCGCGCAGAAGAACGTGGTGTCGGCCAGGCTGTTCGAAAAGGCCGCCACCAGCCTGGGCTACAAGCCTTACAACCTGCCATCCGCCAACACCTCCGGGCCATACACCAACCCCTACGGGGCACAGATGGGGCCGTGCAACTTCTGTGGCTTTTGCAGCGGGTACGTGTGCTACATGTACTCCAAGGCCTCGCCCAACGTGAACATTTTGCCGGCGCTGCGCCAAGTGCCTAACTTCGAGCTGCGGCCCAATGCCCATGTGCTGCGGGTGAACCTGGACGACAGCAAGCGCAAGGCCACCGGCGTCACCTACATCGATGCCCAGGGGCGCGAGGTAGAGCAGCCGGCGGAGTTGGTGATCCTGGCGGCGTTCCAGTTCAATAACGTGCGCCTGATGCTGCTTTCCGGCATTGGCAAGCCTTATGACCCGGTGAAGAACGAAGGCGTGGTGGGGCGTAACTTTGCCTATCAGAATATGGGCACGGTCAAGGCGTTCTTCGACAAGGACACCTACACCAACAACTTCATCGGCGCGGGTGGCAACGGCATCGCCATCGACGATTTCAACGCCGACAACTTCGACCATGGCCCGCACGGCTTCGTCGGCGGCTCACCGATGTGGGTGAACCAGGCTGGCAGCCGGCCGATTGCCGGCACCGCCAACCCGCCGGGCACGCCGGCCTGGGGCAGCGCGTGGAAGAAAGCCACAGCCGACTACTACACCCATCAGGTATCGATGGACGCCCATGGCGCCCACCAGTCGTACCGTGGCAATTACCTGGACCTGGACCCGACTTATCGCGACGCCTATGGCCAACCGCTGCTGCGCATGACCTTTGACTGGCAGGAAAACGACATCAGGATGAACCAGTTCATGGTCGACAAACTGAGCAAGATCGCCCAGGCGATGAACCCCAAGTCCATTGCGGTACTGGGCAAGAAGGTCAAGGACCACTTCAACACCGCCAGCTACCAGACCACCCACCTGAACGGCGGCGCGATCATGGGCACCGACCCCAAGACCAGCGCACTGAACCGTTACCTGCAAAGCTGGGACGTGCATAACGTGTTTGTCCCGGGCGCTTCGGCGTTCCCTCAGGGCCTGGGGTACAACCCGACCGGGCTGGTGGCCGCGTTGACCTACTGGTCGGCCCGCGCCATCCGCGAGCAGTACCTGAAAAACCCCGGCCCGCTGGTCCAGGCTTGAGGAGCGATGAGCATGAAGACAATGTTGATCGCAACCCTGCTGCTGGGGGCCACGACGGCTGTACAAGCCACCGCGAATGATGATGCCCTGGTGCGCCAGGGCGAGTACCTGGCCCGCGCCGGTGACTGTGTGGCCTGCCATACCGCCAAGGGCGGCCAGCCCTTTGCCGGCGGCCTGCCGATGGAAACGCCGATCGGCACGGTGTACTCCACCAACATCACCCCGGCGACCAGCGGCATTGGCCAGTACAGCTTCGAAGACTTCGACCAGGCCGTGCGCAAGGGCATCCGCAAGGACGGCAGCACCCTGTACCCAGCCATGCCATACCCGTCTTATGCGCGCGTCAGCGAGCAGGACATGCAGGCGCTGTACGCCTACTTCATGAAGGGTGTGGCGCCCGTCGAACAGGCGAACAAGGCCAGCGACATCCCCTGGCCGCTGAGCATGCGTTGGCCGCTGGCTGTCTGGCGCGGCCTTTTCGCGCCCGAGGCCAAGCCGTGGCAGGCAACGGCTGCTGCCGACCCGGTGGTGAACCGTGGTGCGTACCTGGTCGAGGGCCTTGGCCATTGTGGTGCCTGCCATACACCGCGGGCGCTGACCATGCAGGAAAAGGCCCTTAGCCCGGCAGATGGCGAGCAGTTTCTGGCCGGCAGCGCTCCGCTGGAAGGCTGGATTGCCAAGAACCTGCGTGGCGACCACAAGGACGGTCTGGGCAGCTGGAGCGAAGCGCAGCTGGTGCAGTTTCTCAAGACTGGGCGCAGTGATCGCAGCGCCGTGTTCGGTGGCATGAGCGACGTGGTCGAGCACAGCATGCAGCACCTGAGTGATGCCGACCTGACCGCGATCGCCCGTTACCTGAAGACCCTGCCGCCGAGCAACCCTGAAGACCGGCCGCAGGTCTATGACAAGCAGGTGGCAGATGCGCTGTGGAAGGGCGATGACAGCAAGCCAGGGGCTGCGGTGTACATCGACAATTGCGCGGCCTGCCACCGTACCGATGGCCAGGGCTACACCCGCGTGTTCCCGGCTTTGGCCGGCAACCCGGTGGTGCAGACGGCGGATGCCACGTCGCTGATCCATGTGGTGCTGGCAGGGGGCACGGTACCGGCGACGCACACGGCGCCTTCGAATTTCACCATGCCGGCGTTTGGCTGGCGCCTGAGCGACCAGGAGGTTGCCGAGGTGGTGAACTTCATCAGGAGCAGCTGGGGCAACCAGGGAAGCGCCGTCACGGCCGGTGATGTGAAGTCGCTTCGCTGACTTCTCCAGCTGCAGCCTGATCCACTGTGGGAGCGGGTTTACCCGCGAATGCGATGTCGAATCTACCGCCGCATTCGTGGGTGAACCCGCTCCCACAGTTTTTGGTTGAAATTGTATTTGCATCAATCAGTTAATTTGCTTATCTAACCTCGAATATCATGTCTGTTGCAGCATTGCCGACCAACGGAAGGTTGACGAACTGCCGCAGTTTTGCTGTATTGAAACCGGTTTCATCGCAATCACAACAATCATAAGGACTGCCCATGACCGACGCGCCTGCCCATGCCCGCGAACGGGTCACCATCAGCGAAGTAGCGCGTGTCGCTGGCGTTTCCAAGGCCACCGTTTCCCGTTACATCGGTGGTGATCGCCAGTTGCTGGCCGAAGCCACGGCCAAGCGCCTGGAAGAAGTCATCGAGCGGCTTGGCTATCGCCCCAACCAGATGGCCCGCGGCCTCAAGCGCGGCCAGACGCGACTGATCGGCATGCTGGTAGCCGATATTCTCAACCCCTACTCAGTGGCCGTGATGCATGGCGTGGAAACCGCCTGCCGTCAGCACGGTTACAGCCTGGTGGTGTGCAACACCAACCGCGACGACGAGCAGGAGCGTCACCACCTGGTGGCCCTGCAGAGCTACAACGTCGAAGGGCTGATCGTGAACACCCTTGGCCATCACCCCGGCGAGCTGCTCAACCTGCAGCGTGACATCCCCATGGTGCTGGTCGATCGCCAATTGCCCGAGCTGAATGTCGACCTGGTTGGCCTGGACAATGCCGATGCGGTCGAGCAGGCCCTCGACCACCTGCAGGCACAGGGCTACCGCGATATCCTGGCGGTCAGCGAACCCCTCGATGGCACCAGCTCACGCCTGGAGCGGGTGCAGGCATTCGGCATGTCGGTCAGCCGTCGTGCCGGCATGCGCCAGCAGGTGCTGGAAATCGGCGCCGGGCTGGAGGGGCAGCTGGCGTCATTCCTGGCCAGCCGTGGCCATGGCCCGCAAGCCATTTTCACCTTCAACGGCGTTGCAACCTTGGCGGTGACCCGGGCCTTGCACGAAGCCGGGCGCAACCTGTTTGCCGACGTCGGGCTGATCGCCCTCGACGACCTTGACTGGTACCCCTTGGTCGGTAATGGCATCACTGCACTGGCGCAACCCACCGAGCGTATCGGCGTGGCGGCTTTCGAAAGCCTGCTTGGCCGCCTGCGCGGCGACAGCGGGGCGGCTCGGCGCATCGACTTCAAGGCCGAGCTGATCATCCGAGGTTCAACCCAACCCCAATAAGCAACGGCAGGCTGGCGCCTGCTGCTGCCGACTAAAAATGAAACCGGTTTCATAAGGACAAGAACAATGCACACGAACCCCGTTTCCATCAGCCTCTCCAGCTACGGCGCCGACTTCGTGCGGCAACGTGGTCAGGAGCAGTTCCTTGACCTGCTGGCCGCCGCTGGCGTTAGCCGTGTGGAGTTGCGCGAAGAACTGTTTGCCAGTGCGCCGGACGCGACAGCGCTGGGTGCTGTCATTGCCGCATTGCGCCTGGAATGCCTGTACTCGACACCCCTGGAGTTGTGGACCGCGCAAGGCGTACCCGACCCACTTGTGGTGCAGAAGCTGGAGCTCGCCCGCGCGTTTGGCGCGGTAGCGCTCAAGGTGTCCCTGGGGCACTTCAACGCGCGTTGCGATGTCACCGCCCTGGCAGCGCTACTGCCCGCACATGGGCCGCTGTTGCTGGTGGAAAACGACCAGACTGAACACGGTGGCAAGATCGAGCCGCTGCTGCAGTTCTTCCGGCACGCCGACCCGCTTGGGCTGCGCCTGGGCATGACCTTCGATATTGGCAACTGGCAATGGCAAGACGAGTCTGCAAGGCAAGCCGCGCGTCAACTGGGCCGCTGGGTGCGCTATGTGCATTGCAAGGCTGTGGAGCGCCGGGCCGATGGCCGACGGGTTGCCATACCGCCGCAAGCGGCTGACCTGCAAGCGTGGGCAACGCTGATGGCCGAGTTCACCCCCGGTGTGGTGCGCGCTGTCGAATACCCCCTGGTTGGCGAAGACCTGCTGGCGCTGACCCGTGCCCAGGTGCGTAGCCTGTCTGCGCTGGGGGCGGAGGTGGCCCATGCATGAGCATGACGTGCTGTGTTTTGGTGAAACCATGGCCATGTTCGTTGCCGAGCAAACCGGCGACCTGGCCAGTGTCGGCCAGTTTGGCAAGCGCATTGCCGGCGCAGACAGCAATGTGGCGATCGGCCTGGCGCGGCTGGGCTTCAAGGTGCGCTGGCTGAGCCGGGTCGGTGACGATTCACTGGGCCGTTTCGTGCTCGACAGCCTGCAACGCGAAGGCCTGGACTGCTCCGGTGTCGAAGTGGATAGCACCTGTCCCACGGGCTTTCAGCTCAAGGCCCGCTGCGATGACGGCAGCGACCCGGCTGTGGAGTACTTCCGCCGTGGTTCGGCGGCCAGCAAGTTGTCACCCGAACGGCTGCGTGCAGACCTGTTGCAAGCGCGTCACCTGCACGCCACTGGCATTCCGCTTGCGCTGTCGGACAGCTGCCGGGCCCTGTCCCACGCGTTGGTCGACGCCATGCGTGCAGCCGGTCGCAGCATCTCGTTCGACCCCAACCTGCGCCCCTCGTTATGGCCTGATCAAAACAGCATGGTGCGCGAAATAAATGCCCTGGCGGTCAAGGCCGACTGGGTTTTACCGGGCCTGGAAGAAGGCCGGTTGCTGACCGGCCGGCACACCCCGGCAGACATCGCCGCGTTCTACCTCGACCAAGGGGTTGAGTTGGTGGTGATCAAGCTGGGCGACGCCGGTGCCTACTTGCGCAGTGCCAAAGGGGAAGGCCAGGTAGCAGCCGTGCCCGTCAGCCGTGTCGTGGACACCGTCGGCGCCGGTGATGCCTTTGCCGTTGGCGTGCTCAGCGCGCTGCTGGAGGGCCGCGCAGTGGCCGAGGCGGTGGCGCGCGGCAACTGGTGCGGCAGCCGTGCCGTGCAGTCACGAGGCGACATGGAAGGGCTGCCGCTGCGCCACGAGCTGGAGGCCTTCGACCTGCGCAGAAGCGCGTGACCCCTTAACCCCGAATCACCTGTTGCAACAAAAACAACAAGCTCAGGAGAAACAAACCATGCAAAGCCAAAGCCTGGCACCTCGCCGCTGGTGGTACATCATCCCGATTGTGTTCGTCACTTACAGCCTGGCGTATCTGGACCGCGCCAATTACGGTTTCGCTGCAGCGTCCGGCATGGCCGAAGACCTGCACATCACCCCTGTGTTGTCCTCGCTGTTGGGCGCGCTGTTCTTTCTCGGTTACTTCTTCTTCCAGGTGCCTGGCGCCATCTACGCCGAAAAGCGCAGTGTTAAGAAGCTGATTTTTGTCTGCCTGATCCTCTGGGGTGGCCTTGCCACACTCACGGGCATGGTCAGCAACGTCTACATGCTGATTGGCATCCGCTTCCTGCTCGGGGTGGTGGAGGCCGCCGTCATGCCGGCGATGCTGGTGTACCTGTGCCATTGGTTCACCCGTGCCGAGCGTTCGCGTGCCAATACCTTCCTGATGCTGGGCAACCCGGTGACCATTCTGTGGATGTCGGTGGTGTCGGGTTACCTCATCAAGCATTACGACTGGCGCTGGATGTTCATCATCGAAGGCCTGCCAGCCGTGATCTGGGCGTTCTTCTGGTGGCGCTTGGTCGACGACCGCCCGGCCCAGGTGAACTGGCTGAGCGAGCAGGAAAAAGAAGCCCTTCAGCAGGCGCTGGCTGCCGAGCAGCAGGGCATCAAGCCTGTGAAGAACTACCGCGAGGCGTTCCGTTCGCCGCAGGTGATCATCCTGGCGCTGCAGTACTTCTGCTGGAGCATCGGCGTTTATGGCTTTGTGCTGTGGCTGCCGTCGATCCTCAAGCAGGCGGCCAATGTCGATATCGTGCAGGCCGGCTGGCTGGCCTCGGTGCCATACCTGGCGGCGGTACTGGCGATGGTGGGCGTGTCCTGGGCCTCCGACCGCCTGCAAAAGCGCAAGCGCTTTGTCTGGCCGCCGCTGCTGGTGGCCGCGGTGGCGTTCTATGGCTCGTACGCCTTGGGCGGCGAGCATTTCTGGCTGTCGTACGCGTTGCTGGTGCTGGCCGGCGCCTGCATGTATGCCCCCTATGGCCCGTTCTTCGCGATCGTGCCCGAGATCCTGCCGGCCAACGTCGCAGGCGGGGCCATGGCGCTGATCAACAGCATGGGCGCGCTGGGCTCGTTCGGCGGTTCGTGGCTGGTGGGCTACCTCAATGGCGCGACTGGCGGGCCGGGCGCTTCTTACCTGTTCATGTGCGGCGCGTTGCTGACCGCCGTGGCGCTTACCGCCGCACTCAACACGTCACAGACATCTGGCCGGGCCAAGCGCAACAGCTCGCGGCTGGCCATGAACCCTTAGGAAACCTGCAATGAAGAAGCGAATCGTCCTGTATAAACGCCTGTCTGACGACTTGATGACCCGCCTGCAAGATCGCGTCGAGGTCACCTGGGTGGATACCGCCCGGCCCGATGGCCTGGCCCGCCTGCGCGACGCGTTGCCGGGCGCGCATGGCTTGCTGGGTGCCAGCCTGCGCCTGGATGCCAGCCTGCTCGACCTGGCGCCACAGCTGGAAGTGGTGTCCAGCGTTTCGGTCGGCGTGGACAACTATGACATTGCCGAGCTCAGCCGGCGCGGCGTGATGCTGACCAACACGCCCGACGTGCTGACCGAAACCACTGCCGACACGGGTTTTGCCTTGATCCTGGCCACTGCCAGGCGGGTAGTGGAATTGGCGAACTGGGTACGCGACGGCCACTGGCAGGCCAACCTGGGCCCGGCGCATTTTGGCTGTGACGTGCATGGCAAGACGCTGGGCATCGTCGGCATGGGCCGCATCGGCGAGGCCTTGGCCCGGCGAGCGGCTGCCGGCTTCGGGATGCGCGTGCTTTACCACAGCCAGCGGCCCAAGCCCGAGGTGGAGGCGCGCTACGCCGCGCGCCAGTGCAGCCTGGATAAGTTGTTACAGCAGGCGGACTTCGTGTGCCTGACCGTGCCGCTGAGTGCCAGCACCGAAGGCCTGATTGGCGCACGGGAGCTGGCGCTGATGAAACCTGAGGCGATCCTGGTGAACATCTCGCGTGGGCGCGTGGTGGATGAGCCTGCGCTGATCGATGCGCTGCGGGCCAAGCGCATTCGTGGGGCGGGGTTGGACGTGTTTGTGCAGGAACCGCTGTTGACAGATTCGCCGCTGTTGCAGCTGGATAACGTGGTAGCGACGCCACATATCGGCTCGGCAACCCAGGAGACACGCCAGGCCATGGCGCGTTGCGCGGTAGACAACCTGCTCAGCGCGCTGGCCGGCGAACGGCCGGCGAATCTGGTCAACGGCTGACTCGCATCCGAAGGCTTGCGCAACGCCCTGTAGGAGCGGCCTTGTGTCGCGAAAGGGCCGCAAAGCGGCCCCCGGTTTCAGCAGAGATGCATAGAATTCTGGGGCTGCTTTGCAGCCCTTTCGCGACACAAGGCCGCTCCTACAGGGGACCGTGTGATCTCCGATGAATTCTGGTTAACGGCAGTTACCTGCCTTGCGATAGCCAGCTGCCTGCGCTTCACCTTCCGTAGCAAAGGTCACCTGGTTCTTCGCGGCTACCTGGTTGTAGCCCGGGCAGCCAACAGACAGGTGATAAACATGGCTGTTGCGGTTGCCAAGCACAGCCCCGACCGACGCGGCGCTGGCCAGGCTCGGTTTGGCCTCCGCCTTGGCGGCTTTCGCTGGCACTGCCTGAGCAACGCCACTGCCAGCCGGCTTGTAGTCGGCAGTCCATTTGCGTTCGCCACTCACGAACGGGTTGGCATGGCCCATGATCGCGGCAATACGGCGGTCGCGTTCTTTTTCCCAGGCCGACACCGGGTGCTGCTTGTCCCACGCCATCAACAGCTGTTGCTGCTGGCGCGACATGCTCAGTTGGTAGCGGTCGAACATGTAGAACGTGGTACGCGCCACCAGGCCTTTCACTTCATCACGCGGCTCTGCAGCGCGCTGGACGAAATCGACCTTGGTGGTGCACTGGCCGTATTCGCCGGCATTGCCGGCAACCATGCCGTAGTTGAAGTTGCTGCGGTCACCATTCACCTCGCCCACCGCCGGGTACAGGTTGAACAGGTCGGCTTCCATGGCACGGAACACCGGGTCGTTGTCCACGCAGTGCTCGCGGCCGCCGTTTTTCCAGCACTGACGCTGGTTGCCGAAGGTGTAGGCGGGCACGATGTGTTCCCACTCGGTACGCTCGGCGCGGTTCTGCTGCTTGCGGGTCTGGTAACCACACGAGGCCGCATCGATGCGCCCGCCGGACTTGCCCACCCAGGTCCACTTGCAACCGCAGTACAGGTCGCCCATGGCGCTGCTGGCCTGGTCAAGGTACACCTTCTGCTTGGCCACCACCTTGGCTTCGGTGAAGGTTGCCGGCGGGTTGGCCAAGGCGGGCAGGGTAAAGGAAAACAGTAAGGTTACGGCGTAAAGCAGTGATTTCATGAGAAAAACATATTTCAGGATGGGGCGCGCATTGTAATGGTTTCCCCGGGGCTGGCCAGCTCGCGCAGCCACACCAAGGGTCGGCCTGGGTCGTCGCTGGCCATACGGCTGAACGTGGTTGAGTCGAGCATGTCCCTGACCTGGGTGCCCATGCGCAGCAGGCGCTCGATGAAACCGGCGCCGACGTCGCCATAGTCTTCCAGTGAAACGCCGCTCTGGTTGTGCTGGATGGCCAGGTGGTAGTGGCTGACCCCGGCACCGTTGCCACTGCCGCCCAGTACCACCGTGAAGCGCGGGCCGAGCAGGCTGGCCAGGCGCTGCTGGACCAGGTCCAGTAGCGCGAGCGGGACTTCATCGTGTCGCAGTGCGTTGGGAAAGCAAGGTGTGAAAGGTGGCATGGGGGTGTCCTGCTGGGCAGCGTTCGAATGCTGGCCAGCTTAGGCAAGGTGACTGTCAACTTGGGTTAAGCCGGGGTAAAAGCAGGTAATGTGTACCGTCGGTGATCAGAAGGTCTGCCCCAGCGAGAACTGGAAGATCTGCGTTTCTGCGTTGTCCGGTTTTTTCAGCGGTGCCGCCAGGCTGAAGCTCAGCGGCCCCATCGGGCTGTACCAGGTCACGCCAACCCCCAGCGACACGGCCATCTGCGCCAGGTCCACGCTGCCGCAGCCCTGGGTGGTCGACAGATAGCAGGTGTCGGCATACACGTTGCCGGCATCGATGAACACCGAACTGCGCAGCTGGCTCTGGTCCTTCACGAACGGCAACGGGAAGATGTACTCGGCGCCGCCGGTAATCAGGATATTGCCCCCCAGCACATCGGTATCGCGGTCGGAGTAATAGGCTTGGCCGGCGCTGGCATAGGTGCCGGTGGCCGGCGTGTTGCGCGGGCCGAGGCCGCCGTCCTTGAAGCCGCGCACCGAACCCAGCCCACCTGCGGTGTAGCTTTCGTAGAACGGCAGGCCGTCGGTGGAGCCGTAACCGTTGCCGTAGCCCAGGCTGGTGTGCAGGCGCAGCGAGGTTTTGCTGGTCACCGGCAGGTAGGTCTGGCCGTTATAGTCCAGTTTGTAGAACGACAGGTCGCTACCGGGGGTGGTGGCCATCAGCGTCAGGCTTTGCGAGTGGCCACGGGTGGCCAGCACGCCTTTGTTGAGGGTGGATTCAGACCAGCCGATCGACGCCTTGAGGTTGTTGAAGCTCTTGCCCTCGCGAGCGATGAAGTCGTAGATCTCGTCGGCGCTGTAGGTGCCGGGCGAGATGTCGTCGTGTTGCAGGGTCAGTCCATAGGTCAGGCGCGATGTTTCGTTGATCGGGTAGCCAAAGCTGACCCCGGCGCCGTAGCTGTTGATTGCGTAGTACGAAACGCCATCGTCGTAGTAATCGCTGTAGTCGGTGCTGCTGTAGAAGGCGTTGTAGCCCAGGCTGACGCCGTCGGCGGTGAAGTAGGGGTCGGTGAAGCCGAAGTTGTACTTGGTCTGGTATTCGCTGCGGGTCAGGCCGACCGACACCTTGTTACCGGTACCCAGGAAGTTGCTCTGGCTGATCGAACCACCGAGGATCAGGCCGGCGCTCTGAGCGAAACCGACGCTGGCGGTGATCGAACCGGAGGCCTGCTCTTCGACGCTGTAGTTGACGTCGACCTGGTCGTCGGTGCCCGGCACCGGCGGGGTCTCTACGTTGACTTCCTTGAAGAAGCCCAGGCGCTCCAGACGGGTCTTGGACTGGTCGATCAGGTAGGTCGAAGCCCAGCCGCCTTCCATCTGGCGCATTTCGCGACGCAGCACTTCGTCTTCGGTCTTGGTGTTGCCGCGGTAGTTGATGCGGTTGACGTAGGCACGCTTGCCCGGGTCGACCACGAACATGATGTCGACCGTGTGCTCCTGGTCGTTCGGCTGAGGCACGCCGTTGACGTTGGCGAAGGTATAGCCTTCGTTACCCAGGCGGCGGGTGATCAGCTCGGAGGTAGTGGTCATCACCTTGCGCGAGAACACCTGGCCCGGCTGCACCAGCAGCAGCGACTTGACCTGGTCTTCCGGCACTTTCAGGTCACCGGACAGCTTCACGTCGCGAACGGTGTACTTCTCGCCTTCGTTGATGTTGACGGTGATGTAGACGTGTTTCTTGTCTGGCGTGATGGACACCTGGGTGGAGGCGATGTCCATGTTGATGTAGCCGCGGTCCAGGTAGTAGGAGCGCAGACGCTCCAGGTCGCCGGACAGTTTTTCGCGGGCGTACTTGTCGTCGTTCTTGAAGAACGACAGCCAGTTGGTGGTCTTCAGCTCGAACAGCTGCCCCAGGGTTTCATCGTCGAACACGTTGTTGCCAACGATGTTGATGTGCTGGATGGCAGCGACGGTGCCTTCGTTGATCTTGATCTTCAGCGCGACGCGGTTGCGCGGTTGCGGCACCACTTCGGCGTCGACCTCGGCCGAATAGCGGCCCTGGGCCACGTACTGGCGCTGCAGTTCGTTACGCACGCCTTCGAGGGTGGCACGCTGGAAGATCTCGCCTTCGGCCAGGCCCGATTGCTTCAGGCCCTTCATCAGGTCTTCGGTGCTGATCGCCTTGTTGCCTTCGATCTCGATGCTCGACACCGACGGGCGCTCGACCACGTTGATGATCAGCACATTGCCATCGCGGTTCAGCTGAATGTCCTGGAAGAACCCAGTCTTGAACAGGGAACGGGTCGAGTCCACCAGGCGGCGGTCATCGGCCTGGTCGCCGACGTTCAGCGGCAGGGCACTGAACACACTGCCGGCGGAAACCCGCTGCAGGCCGTTGACGCGGATGTCGGCGATCCTGAAGGGGGAGGCCTGAACCAGTGTGGTTTTCAGCAACAGGATGGAGAGCAACAGGCGCGGGTAGTTCATCGGGGGTTCCAGACAAGCGGATTCGGAGGGGAGCAAGCGCGGGCAACCCGCAAGCAGCGGGCGATGAGGATACGGGCGGGCTGTGTACGGCGCGGTTAGCCGAGGGTAAAGATGTGTAAAGTCCGACCGGCCGGCGGTGACAGTGCCGCCGTGGGGGGCGATCATTAACGCCCCTGCAATTGCGATATCTGGCCCCGATGATCCCCGTGCTGCTGGTCGACGACGACCGCGAACTGACTGAAATGCTCTCTTTGTACCTGGCGCGCGAAGGCTTCCAGGCCACGGCCGTGGACACTGGCGAGGAGGGCGAGGCCCAGGCGTTGTCCGGCCAGTACCAGGCGGTGGTGCTGGACGTGATGCTGCCGGGTATCTCGGGTATCGAAGTGCTGCGGCGCGTGCGTGCGCGCAGCCAGGTGCCTGTGCTGCTGCTGACTGCCCGTGGCGACAACATCGACCGCATTGCCGGCCTTGAGCTGGGGGCCGACGACTATGTGCCCAAGCCCAGCTCGCCGGGTGAACTGGTAGCACGCTTGCGGGCGATTCTGCGCAGGGTACAGCCGCAGCTGATGGGCGAGGCCAGTGCACCTGAGCAAGTGCGCACGGGGGCCTTGAAAATGTGGCCGGGTCGTCGCGAAGCGCACTGGGGCGATGCCACGCTGGAACTGACCGGCTCGGAGTTCAGCCTGCTTGAGGCGTTGGCCCGCCAGGCTGGACAGCTGGTCAGCAAGCAGGACCTGTCGCTCAATGCCTTGGGCCGGCCGCTGACCCGCTACGACCGGCGCATCGATGTGCATGTCAGCAGCATCCGGCAAAAGCTCGGCCCGCGCGCTGACGGCAGCAGCTGGATCCAGAGCGTGCGTGGCATGGGCTACATGCTGATAGTCGAATGATGCGCCGGCGCCTGTTCTGGAAGCTGTTCCTGGCATTCTGGCTGGCCAACAGCCTGACCTTTCTGGTGGGCGCAGCCACCTTCATGCTCAATGACTGGCGTGGAGACAGCCCGGCACTGCGTTCGCTGCTGGGCACCGAGCTGCAGCTGTTGCAGCGCTATGGCGAACAGGCCGGCCGGCAGTTGCTGAACGTGTCGCCGCAGCCACCCGATGTGCAGGTGGGGCTTTACGATAGCCAAGGGCAACTGCTAGCTGGGAAGGCGGTACAGGTGGCCCGTTTCGAGCAAGCGTTACGCGACAGCGAGGGCCGCCCGCTGGTGCTGCGGGCCTCGGTGGCCACAACCGTTGGCGAGCCACCCCGTCCGCGTGGCATGGGCCCTTTGTTTACCGGCACGTTGATGAGTGCGCTGTTTGCCTTCTTGTGCAGCCTGTACCTGACACGCCCGCTGGCTTGGCTGCGTGAGGCGATGGGCCAGGTGGCCCAGGGCCGGTTCGACGTGCGCGTGAAACCCCGGCTTGGCAAACGCCGTGACGAGATTGTCGAGCTGGCCGAAGACTGTGACCGTATGGCCGGCCAACTCAAGGCCCTGGTGCAGGCGCAACAGAACCTGCTGCATGATATTTCCCACGAGCTGCGTTCACCGCTGACCCGTATGCATGCAGCCATCGGCCTGATGCGTCAGCAACCCGACCGGCTCAATATGCTGGAACGGGTCGAGCGTGAGTCGCGGCGAATGGACGACCTGATCGAGCAGTTGCTGACCCTGGCCCGCGCCCAGGCGCGGCAGGGCGACAGCGACTTTGCCAGCGTGGATGTGGTCGAGTTGCTGGCGCAGATCGTCGAGGACGCCCGTTTCGAGGCGGGGATGAAACAGTGCCAGGTGTCCTTGCACGCCCAAGGTACGTTTCTCATCCACGGGCATGAGGAGCTGCTGTACCGGGCGTTCGAGAACATCATCCGCAACGCTGTGCGCTACACCGCAGCCGGTACGGAGGTGCTGGTGCAGGCCGCGCTGGCGCCGGGCGGGCAATGGTTGCAGGTCAGTGTCAGCGACCATGGGCCGGGCGTAGAGCCGGCCCGCTTGCAGCGCATTTTCGAGCCGTTCGACCGGGGCACCGATAACAGTGGCGATGGCTTTGGCCTGGGGCTGGCGATTGCACAGCGGGCTATTGCGTTGCACGGCGGCAGCATCACGGCGCTGGCTGCGGACAGTGGCGGGTTGCGGGTACGCATCGAGCTGCCGCAGGCCAGCCCTGCCTGAATGCAGGGCTGAGCTATCCAGGTCTGAGCTATCGGGCGTTTCGCGCACCCGCTGGGCGCGGGTATTTCAATGGCCGCCTTTCATCCGTCGCGCCACCAGATAAATCCCCAACCCGACCAGTGCCGTCGCCGCACCAATGTAGCCGGTACTTGTCCAGCCCATGCCTGCGGTAATCGCCATGCCACCCAGCCACGGCCCCAATGCATTGGCCAGGTTGAACGCCGCATGGTTCGATGCCGCTGCCAGGCTTGGTGCTTCATGGGCAATGTCCATCAGGCGGATCTGCAGCGGCGCTGCCAGGGCAATCATGGTACCCACCAGGCCGATACCCAACAGCAGGCTCCACAGCGCCTGGGCGGCGAAGGTGAAGAACAGCAGTACGGCAATCGACCACACCAGCACCAGCCCCACCGCGCGGAACTGCAGGCGATCGAACAGCTTGCCGCCAGCGATGTTGCCGACGATACCGCCCACGCCGAACGCCGCCAGGCCGAACGGAATCCACTGTGGTGACACCTGGGTTACTTGCAGCATGGTCGGTGCCAGGTAGCTGAATACACAGAACATGCCGGCAAAGCCGATCGAAGCGATGGCCAGCGCCATCCATACCTGCGGGAGGGCGAAGGCTTGCAGCTCCTTGCGCGGGTCGCTGCGGACTTCGTCGTGGCGCTGGGGCACGAAGCGCCACACCAGGGCGATGGTGCACAGGGCAATCGCGCCGACCAGCACGAATGCCGAACGCCAACCGAAGTACTGCCCCAGGAAGGTGGCCACCGGGTTGCCGAGCAACATGGCCAAGGTCAGGCCCATCATCACCCGGGCAACGGCACCCGCCCGATGGTCCTTCGCCACCATGCTCGAGGCCACCACTGCGGCAATGCCGAAGTAGGCGCCGTGGGGCAGGCCGCTGATGAAGCGGAAGGCGACCAGGCCGCTGAACGAGGGGGCAAAGGCCGTTGCCAGGTTGCCCAGCGCATACAGCAGCATCAACAGCAACAACATGTGCTTGCGCAGCAGTTTGGCACCCAGAATCGCCAGTGCCGGGGCGCCAACCATCACCCCCAGTGCATAGGCGCTGATGGCGTGGCCCACCTGCGGCTCGCTCAATTGCAGGTTGTTGGCGATGTCGGGCATCAGGCCCATGATGGCGAACTCGCCGGTGCCGATGGCAAAGCTGCCCAACGCCATGGCGGCTTCCATCTTGGCGACGGTGGTTTTGCTGGGGAGAGGGGGGTGTTCCTGGACTGACATCGGGATCCTTACTGAAACATGCTGAAACGTTCAAGGCGGGATCATAGTCAATCTGAGGCTGTAACGTCGAGGAAACTGGCCGGCTTCCTCGCGCGTCTGTGGGGTTCAGGCAGGTTCTGCTGACGGGGTGGCGAATGCCTCTGGAACGGCCTGAAGACGGGCGTGCAATTGGTCCACGTAGGCTTGGGCGTGGTGGATGTCGGTGAACGACACAGGATGCCCGTCGATGATCACCTTGCAGCCTGCGTCCTGCTCATTGCGTACGATTTCAATCTTCATGCCGGCTCCTTGATGTTGTTCTGGCGCGGGCGAGGGTAGCTTAATTAGCTCCCTAATGAAAATGAATTAACCGCTCTAACTAGCGACTTACAGCGTTTTTCATCCATGGCCTGTGAGTGGAGTACAAGTGTGCTCCTCTCAACGCTCCAGGTAATGCGTCTGCGCGGCAAAGTCGATGAACCGCTTGCTGGCCAGCGACAGGTATTCCCCCGACCGCCAGCACAGGCGGAAACTCATCAGTTGCGCTGGCCGGAACGGCACCCCGACGATGCCCGGTGTGCGCTGCTGCACCGAGCGCAGCAGGGTCGCCACGCCCATGTTGTCCAACGCAGCCTGCACCACCAGCGAGACAAAGTTGCTCTGCAGCGCCACCTGGTAAGTAATGCCATGTTCGGCGAAGAACGCGTCCAGCAGGTGGCGTTGTACGAACGTTCGGTCGAACACCACCATGTCGGTATTGCGCAGGTCTTCCGCCGTGAGGAAGGCTTTGCCGGCATAGGCGTGGTCGGGGTGCATGCACGCCAGCATCTCGTCACTGCCCAGCAGGATCGACTCCTTGTCGGGCGGCACGCGCCTGGACTCCAGCAGTGCAAGGTCGATTTCACGCTGTTCAAGGCGGTGGCCAATGTCCTCGGCACTGCCTTCGAACACGGTCATGGCAATGCCGGGGTAGAGCTTGCGAAAGGCATTCATCAAGCCGGGCACATAGTGCAGGCCGAACATCGGAGGAATACCCAGACGCACTTCACCGCGTTTGAGGTCGGACATGTCGCGCAGTTCTTGCCGGGCGACATCCATCTCACGCAGGGCCGATGCAATGCGCGGCAGAAACTGTTCGCCTTCGGCGGTGAGGATCACTTTGCGCGTGGTGCGGTTGAACAGGGTGACGCCCAGTTCTTCTTCCAGCCGGGTTACGGCCATGCTCAGTGCCGGCTGGGCGATGTGCAGGTGCTGCGCGGCTTTGGTGAAGCTGCCCTGGCGTACGATCTCGACGCAGCAGCGCAATGCCTTGAGGTTCATTGAGGCGTTCTACCATTCATAACAAGCTGTGATGCTAAGCATCATAACAATATATTTATTATTATTAACCAGAGGGCCTACGATGCGCGCCACTGAGACATCCTGCAACATCTCAGTCACGCAGTGTAATCACGCTGCAATCCCACAAAGATTTTGAGGTAGTACCCCAAATGGCCAAGGCCGCCGATGTCGTTGTGCAATGCCTGGAAAACGAAGGTGTCGAGTATGTGTTCGGCATTCCTGGTGAGGAAAACCTCGACCTGCTCGAATCCCTGCGCAAGTCGAAGATCAAACTGGTACTGACCCGTCACGAGCAGTCTGCAGGCTTTATGGCCGCCACCTATGGCCGTCTGACCGGCAAGACCGGCGTCAGCCTGTCGACCCTCGGCCCTGGCGCCACCAACCTGGTTACCGCCAGCGCCTACGCCTACCTGGGCGGCATGCCGATGATGATGATCACCGGCCAGAAGCCGATCAAGAAGTCCAAGCAGGGCCGCTTCCAGATCATCGACGTGTGCGGCATGATGGACCCCATCACCAAGTACACCCACCAGTTCGCCTCGGCCGACAACATCCCGTCGCGCATGCGCGAAGCCTTCCGCCTGGCCGAAGAAGAAAAGCCGGGTGCGGTACACCTGGAGCTGCCGGAAGACATCGCCGCCGAGCAGACCGATGCACTGCCGATCCCGCGCAGCCTGCACCGCCGCCCGCTGGCCGAGCATGTGGCCATCGAAGCCGCTGTCGAGAAGCTGCTGAACGCCCGTAACCCGATCCTGGTGATCGGTGCTGGCGCCAACCGCAAGATGACCGCCAAGGTCCTCAAGCAACTGATCGACAAGACCGGCATCCCGTTCATCACCACCCAGATGGGTAAAGGTGTGGTCGACGAGCGCCACCCACGCTTCCTGGGTAACGCCGCCCTGTCGTCCGGTGACTTCGTGCACCGCGCCGTCGAAGCCGCCGACCTGATCATCAACATCGGCCACGACGTGATCGAGAAGCCGCCATTCTTCATGGTGCGTGGCGGTACTGAAGTCATCCACATCAACTTCCGCTCTGCCGAAGTCGATGCCGTGTACTTCCCGCAGGTAGAAGTGATCGGCGACATTGCCAACGCCGTGTGGCAGATCAGCGAAGCGCTGAACGACACCTCGCACTGGGACTTCACTCGCCTGATGGCCATCCGTGAAGCCAACGAAGCGCAAATCGCCGAAGGCGCTGACGACAACCGCTTCCCGGTCTACCCGCAGCGCATGGTTGCCGATATCCGTCGCGTGCTGCCGTCCGAAGGCATCGTTGCCCTGGACAACGGCATCTACAAGATCTGGTTCGCCCGTAACTACAAGGCGCACAAGCCAAACACCGTGCTGCTGGACAACGCCCTGGCGACCATGGGTGCCGGCCTGCCTTCGGCCATGGCGGCGCACCTGGTACACCCGGACCGTCCGGTGATTTCGGTATGTGGCGACGGCGGCTTCATGATGAACAGCCAGGAGCTGGAAACTGCAGTCCGTCTGGGCATGCACATCACCGTGGTGATCCTGCGTGACGACGGCTACGGCATGATCCGCTGGAAGCAGGCCAACATGGGCTTCACCGATTTCGGCCTGGACTACGGCAACCCGGACTTCGTCAAATACGCCGAAGCCTACGGTGCCAATGGCCACCGCGTGGAAAGCGCCGAAGGCCTGCTGCCGCTGCTGGAGCACTGCATCAAGACCCCGGGCGTGCATGTGATCGACTGCCCGGTCGATTACAGCGAAAACGACCGCATCCTCAACAGCGAGTTGCGTGAGCGCGCGCTGGCGGTGTAACGCTTGACAGGTACGGCGCCACCTCAAGGCTGGCGCCGTACCCTGGAGCGGATTGCGCTCCCTCCTTCCGTTCAGGAATCCCTTCTCTCAGCGATCAACCAGGGCCTGCAGACTGGTCAGGATGCTGTTGGCGTCATATGGCTTGCGGGTGACGGGCACATCCTTCAGATGCTCGGGAATGCTGATGCCGTCGCCATAGCCGGTAGCGAACAGAAACGGAATTTGCCGGCGCTGCAGTTCATCGGCGACGGAAATCGACGTCCCTGTTCCCAGGTTCACATCCAGTATCGCGGCGTCCGGTGTGCGGCTGCTGATCAAGCGCATGGCCTCATCCTCGGAGCTGGCGGTCATCACGTCCTTGATCTGTGCATCGTTGAGAATCTGCTCAAGGCCAACCGCGATCACCAACTGGTCTTCAAGGATCAGCACGCACAAGCCCGTCCTGGCGGCAAAGGCATCGGCTGCACGGGTAACCGGCGCGGCTGTGCTCGCAGGGTCGGCCGCTTCGGCCACGGACAGGTGTTTTGCAGGAATTCTGAACAACCCTTGCACGCCTTCGGCGTGATATTCCACTGTGCTGGTGCCACCCAGGTCGAACGGAATACTGCGTTCTATCAGCACCGAGCCAAAGCCATTGCGGCTGGGCGGGCGAACCGTTGGCCCGCCGCTTTCGCGCCAGGTAATGCTGCAGCCGTTGGTGGCGTCGATGGCCCAGCTTACGGCAAGCTTGCCGCTCGCCCGTGACAACGCGCCGTATTTGGCAGCATTGGTCGCCAGTTCGTGCAGCACCAAGGCCATGACCGAATAGGCGCGGGCATCCAGGATAACGTTCGGGCCTTGCAGTTCAATCACTCCGGAGGCGGTGCGGTAGGGTGAAAGCTCTGCCTCCAGCAGCTTGGCCAGTCGCCCGCCACCGTCACCGCGTACCACCTGGTCGTGAGCGAGGGACAGCGCATGGATGCGCCCCTTCAATGTCGCCACGTAGTCCTGCAGTGTCTGGCTCTCCGAGGTCGGGTGGGCAACCAGCGCGCCAATCAACGACAGGATGTTCTTGACCCTGTGGTTGAGCTCTTCATTGAGGATGCGCTGGCGCACTTCTGCCTTCGAACGCTCGCTGGCCAGCAACTCGCTGTTATACAGCACCACCTCGACAATAGCGGTACGGATGGCGTCGCCAAACTGGCGGTCCTGCTCGGTCCAGGGCAGTGACTGCTGGTGAACGGTTTCTTTCCAGATCGCGAAGCTCTTGCGTGGTGTCAGGCGGTCGCCCAGTGCGCCGCTGTCATAGGTCTTGTTCGGGTCCCCGGCCCAGTCGAGTGTCTCGACCACTTCCTTGCGGAAGAAGATCAGGTAATCCCTCGGCTGCTGTGACATCGGTATGATCAGCACACCCGACACATCGGTAAAGTACGCCTGGGCCGCAGGCAGCACCATCGACAGGCGGTTGGACGCCCAGGTACGGCCAGAGCTGACGATATCTGCCAGGCGCAGCAGGTCGGGCACCGCCGATTTGGGCGGCGTCAGCCCGGCGGATGACCAGCGGCCTTGCAGCGACATGCCGATGCCGTCGCAGGGGATCAGCGACATAAGCCGGGGCAGGCGCGCACGGAAGAACCCATCGATGTCTGCAGCCTGGTTGGCGTCAAGCAGCATACTGTCCAGCGCTTTGTGAACGTGCACGGCGGCTTCAAGCTTTTGCCGGCTGCGCAGGGTCTCGATATGCAGCGAGAAGAATTCGCCGAACATTTCCGCCGCCACACGTTGCCCCATGGCCAGTGTGCGCGGAGCATAGTGGTGGCAGGCGATCATCCCCCACAGCTCTCCGTTGACGATGACCGAAATCGACATGGAGGCCCCCACGCCCATGTTGCACAGGTATTCGCAATGGATCGGCGAGACGCTGCGCAAGTGCGCATAGGAAAGGTCGAGCGGCTCGCCCGAGGGGTCGAGCACCGGGTCGATGGCGACCGTCTTGAACTGGGCATCCGAGATCACCCGGATCGGGTTGCGCAGGTAAAGTGCGCGGGCCTGCTGGGGGATGTCGGAGGCCGGGAAATACTGGCCCATGAAGCTTTCGAGGTCGCTGCGCCTGGCCTCTGCAACCACTTTGCCGGCGCCGTCGGCACCCAATTGGTAGATCATCACCCGGTCGTAACCGAGCACAGCCCGGACAAAGCGGGCAGCATCGCGGAACAGCTTGCTGGTCTGGTCGATTTCGCGCAGTTGGGCGATCAGCGTGCGGGCCAGTTCGATCGGCTCGGCGATGCTCGCGCCAGCAGGTTCGAACTCGAGGATAGCCGTGCCTTTGAACAAGTGGGCGGCAATGTCGACAGCCTCGCCGCTGGGCAGCTTCACACCGAAGCTGAGCGCCGGCCGCGAGGCCTCCCGGGTGCGGGCCAGCGCGTTGCGCAGGGTATGTGCCACCTCATCCCCGAGCACCGCATGCAGCTTCTGGCCGTTGATGTCGCTTGCTACGCCCAGCATTTGTGCAGCATTGGCCGAATGACGCAAAACGACGGTGGCCGAGGCATCGCATGCCAGCAGGCAGCCATGGGGCTGGATGCTGCCGGGTATCTGAATAGGCTCGCGGTCGCAGTTGGTCAGGTTTACTTGGGGGTTGAATGTCATTGGCCGTGCCTGTGGGGGGATGAGGAGGCTGCCAGCAGGGCCGCCAACGTCAGCCTAGCAGGCATGCCGGCCTTTGGCATAGCGAGGCGAAAAGGGCTGTACCGGCTTATGACGGGTGTTCGCCTCGATCATCAGCGAACCCCAGCTCACGGATGAACATCGAAAACAGCTCAGGGTGAGACGAGATATTCAGTTTCGCGTACAGGTGGCGCCGGTGCACCTTGATGGTTTCTGGCGAGATGCCCAGCCGTTGCGCCATCGCCTTCGACGAATAGCCGCGCAGGATCAGGCGGGCAATTTCCAGCTCCCGCTCGGATAACAGGCCCTGGGCAAACCTGGCCAAGGCGTCGCCAACCGGTGGCTGTGCCGGCACCGAGATGCCGCTACGTGCCCAGTGCTGCTCAAGCAAGGCCAGCACCCAGGCACTGACCAGGTTCAACTTGCCCAGCTCTGCTGCGGTGAACGCACGGCGCATGCCTAACGACAGCGACAGCACCCCTTCGGGCAACTGCAACAGGAACTGCACTTCGTCCACCAGTACGTGGTTTTGAAAGTAGTTCTGGTAATAGTCGGTTTGCCAGAAGTGGTCCGGCGCCACTTCTTCGAGGTGGTAGCAACCACTGGCCAGGCCTTCGCGCGCGGCCTGGTAGAACGGATCGAGCAGGTACAGGCCGTCGAGGTAAAGCTCACCCGCAGCGGGCGCTGGCGCGGCGTCGTATTCCTCCAGCACGTGAGGCGCGCCCTGGGCCGCGAAGTGAATCACCAGCGCGTTGTCGAACGGCACCCAATGGCGCAGTACCAGGATCAGCTGGCGCCAGAAGCGCGGGCCGCCAATCTGCTCGATCGTTCTGGCCAGCGCGGTGTGGCCGGCCACTTCATGAAAGAGAATGTCCACGACAGCATCCTTGAAAGGGGTAAGGCATTGGCGCCCGGTTTGCCGCAGCTGTCAACGGGGGTACCCCTTAGTGGGAATTGCCCGGCAGGGTGACGCCGCATAGATTCCATACCCATCAAGCGGGCCGTCGAGCTCGCCATGCTTCGCTTTCTGGTTCTGCCTCCTGACACTAACAACAACGTGAGGATGAACAAATGACGTCCTGCAGTGCACCCGTCCCAGTACTTAAACCGACGCTGAGCGTCGCAGATGTAGTTGCCATTACCGTCTCTTCGGTAACCCCCGCCAGTTCGGTCTTCGTCATCGCGCCATTTGCCATCGCCCAGGCCGGTACCGGGGTCATATGGGCCTTCATGCTGGGTGGCGTGCTGGCGCTGATGTTCGCGCTTTGCTATGCCGAACTGGGCCGTGCGCACAGTGCAGCAGGTGGGGAGTACGTGTTTGCCAAACGGGTATTTGGCGGCATGGTCGGTTACGCCACCTTTCTTACCGTGCTGGCGATGCTGGTGTTCATTCCACCGGTACTGGCCACCGGGGCTGCCACTTACCTGAATGCAGCACTGGGCACCCAGCTTGACGGGCAGACGGTGGCCCTGGTGATTGTGGCCTTGGGTTACCTGCTGGGTATCCTCAATATAAAGCTGAACGCGTGGGTCACCGGCGTGTGCCTGTTGCTTGAGGTGGCGGCGCTGATGGTGATCGTGGTGCTGGGCTTCGGCCATGCTCAGCAACCGGTCAGCAGCCTCGTCAGCCCGCTGGTACTCGACAACGGAATCCTTCACGCGGCGCCTTGGGCGCTGGTGGTTGGCGCTATTGGCACGGCGTTGTTCTCGTTCAACGGTTATGGCGGCGCAGTGCTGCTGGCCGAGGACATGAAGTGCGGTGGGCGCGGCATCCCCAGAGCGGTGCTGTGGTCGCTGGTGCTGGTGGTGGCCATCGAAGTGATCCCGCTGGTTGCGCTGCTGATCGGTGCGCCCTCGCTGGAGGCGATGCTGGCTAGCCCCGACCCGATCGGCCACCTGTTGACGGCGCATGGCAACGAAACCCTGTCGCGCCTGGTGAGTGCCGGTATCTTCCTGTCGGTGTTCAACGCCATCATCGCCCTGGTGATCCAGAGCGGGCGGGTGATCTACAGCAGCGGGCGGGATGCGTTGTGGATGCCGAGCCTGAACCGCGCCTTTACCCGCATTCACCCCAAGTGGGAGTCGCCATGGCTGGCCACGTTGTTCCTCGCGGTGCCGTCTGCGGCCCTGACGTTCAGTTCCAACCTGGCGGAGCTCACATCGTTCACCGTGCTGCTGATCTTGTGCGTATACCTGGTCGTCGGCTTGTGCGCACTGTTCAGCAGAGTCCTGCGCCGTGACCGCGAGCACCCGTACCGCATGCCGCTCTGGCCGCTGCCGGCACTGGCCGCCGTGACAGGTGCCGGATACCTGCTTTCGACACTTTTGAGTTCGGCTTCACCCCGGGACATTTTCATCATCGCTGGCATTCTGCTTACCTCCGTGGTGCTGTACGGCACCTACGGCAAGTTGAGCCCAGCCTTTCAGAAACTTTAAGCGAGAGACATGATGCGAGCACGCGATTTCGGGATCACGCTGGGCCTTGGCCAACCAGGCCCGCACAACGCAATCACCGATGTACCTGGCGTACGGGTAGGCCACGCGACCCTGAACAAGGCCCATGCGGGAAAACCGGTGCGCACCGGTGTCAGTGTCATCGAACCCCGCGAAGGCCCGGCGCGTTATCAGCCATGCTTTGCCGGTTGCCATGTGCTGAACGGCAATGGCGATGCCACGGGCCTTGAGTGGATCCGAGAGGCGGGTCTGCTGACCACCGCCATCGCGACCACCAACACGCACAGCGTTGGCGTTGTACGTGACGCGATGATCGCCCATGAGCATGCAACCTTGGGGGACAGTTCGACCTACTGGTGCATGCCGGTGGTAATGGAGACCTATGATGGCGTGTTGAACGATATCTGGGGCCAGCATGTCAATGCAGACCTGGTTCAGCAAGCGCTGGGCGCTGCCCGCAGCGGGCCTGTGGAGGAGGGTGCGGTAGGCGGGGGTACCGGCATGATCTGCCATGAGTTCAAAGGCGGCATTGGTACCGCGTCGCGGGTACTGCCGGCAGAGCAGGATAGCTGGACGGTGGGAGCCTTTGTCCAGGCCAACCATGGCCAACGCCGTGAGCTGCGGGTGGATGGCTACCCCGTCGGCCGGGTGTTGCTCGATTTGCCTTCACCGTTCGAGCAGCAGGACACCCCAGGCATGGGCTCGATCGTGGTGGTATTGGCCACCGATGCCCCGTTGTTGCCGCATCAGTGCCAACGCCTGGCGCAACGTGCTGCGCTGGGCATTGCCCGCACGGGGGGCGGCACCGATGACTCCAGCGGCGATATCTTCCTGGCGTTCTCGACGGGCAATACCGGGCTGGCGCCGGCCGATTACAACCGCCGCGATCTGCCGATGACAGCGCACGTGGCGATGGTCAATAACGACCACATTTCGCCGCTGTTCGCGGCGGCGGCCGAGGCGGTAGAGGAAGCCATTGTCAACGCCATCCTGGCCGGTCGACCCATGCAGGCTGAAGACGGGCGGGAGGTGCCTGGCCTGGAAGGGGCGCGCTTGCTGACCGCGCTCAAGCAAATGGGCTGGAAGGCCCAGGATTGATACCTGGGTAGGCAGACGCCAGGAAAGGACGAGAAGGCGGCATGTGCCGCCTTTTACCTGTGGAGTACAGATGTGCTCTTGTCGATATGCCTTGAAGGCAAGCGGCGATCAATGGTCTCATCCGCACCTGAGCCAACTGGTATTGAACGATGACCCGCCCGCTGTTTGTTTCCATTGATGGGCCTAAAGGCACCGGCAAGACCACGCTGCTGGAGGCCGTTACCCAAGCCCTGAGGGTGGGCGGGAAAAAGGTGATCCGCCTTTGCGAAAAAAAGAGCGATCCCTACCGGGGCGAAACCATGGCGCTGGTCAACAAGCTCGCCAGAAACCCGTGCCGAGATCTGGAGTTCAGGGTGTGCGAGCGCTTCGCTGAAAGCCGCGCCTGGATTTCCCGGCACGTACTGCCCAAGCAGCCAGCTGACAGCATCGTCCTGATTGATCGCTGGTACCCCTCTGACGCCGCGTTTCGCCGCACGGTGCCGTTTGACCAGATCTTGCGATTGAACCTCGACCTCAGCGTGCAAGTGCCAGATTTGCATGTCGGGGTTGTCACTGCCCCTGAAACCTCGTGGGCAAGGGCGGCGGCACGCACGCGTGGCCTGGGCAGTACGGTGATACACAACCTGAATGAACAGGTTGCCTGCACCGAGGCTTTCGAGCGGGCGCTCGTAAAGCACGGCTGGGTGTTGTGCCGTAATGAAGGGGCCATCGAAGACGCGACACGGCAGGTGGTTGGCGAGATTGACCGCGTACTGCTAACGCGTTGAGCACTCGTGCGCCGCTGCGCAAGCTGGCTTGCCGGCACAAAGGCCGGCCTGGACAACCATGCGTGGATGATCAGGCGCCCTGGCGGTCGATATCACGGCGCAGGACAACCGACGTGGTAATGTCATCCACCGATTCGTGACGTGCCACGTTGTCGCGCACCTGATTGAGGTCGTCGATTGTCCGGGTTTCCACCTCAACCACCAGGTCAAGCTGCCCACTCACCGAGGAAACCCGCCGCACGCGTGCGTCCGTTGCCAACTGGTCGAGCAGCCCCATGGCAGGTGTGCGCTGCAAGGTCACCAGCAGTATCGCGCGTATGACATTGGCGTCTATTTCGCCGATATCCGCACGGTATCCACGAATGATCCCGCTGCGTTCAAGGTTGGCCACACGCTCGGTAGTGGCGCTTCTGGAAAGGCCTATGCGGCCGGCTAATGCCTTCAGCGCAATGCGCGCGTCCTTCGAAAGTACTTCAAGAATCTCACGATCTTTTGCGTCCAGTTCACGCATTGCACCACCTGATAAGCTCGCCGTCTTTATGCCGGTCGGTACCGGCATAATGCCTGTCGATCCCGACCGTATGCAGGGTGTCGGTTTCGGCAGTGCATGACAAGCTATTGAAAAACAATTTGCTCGCTCGGAACGTGATGATATGACAGACCTTTCCCACCCGGCACCTCGGTTTTCGGCAAGCGATGCAGAGGGCCTCGCAAAAGATTTCTTCAATGTCACCGCTACAGCAACCCCCCTGGACGGGGAGCGTGACCGCAATTACCGGTTGCATACGGGCGTCGATGCGGGCTGGATACTGAAAATCGTCAATGCCAGCGAACCCCGGGTAGAAAGCGAGTTTCAAACCGCGCTGCTCGATCATCTGGCCGTGCATGGCGCGCACCTGGGTGTGCCTCACCTTCGCGCCAGCGTGGCGGGTGACTACCTGCCATCCGTGGCCAGCGCCACAGGTGAGCAGCATGCGATGCGCCTGGTCAGCTGGTTGGCCGGCACGCCGCTTGCCGAGGCCAAGCGCTCTTTCGCGCTGATGAGCAACTTTGGCCGGGCACTCGGTGAACTTGACCGCGCCCTGCAGGGGTTCATGCACCCTGGTGCCGTCCGTGACCTGGACTGGGACTTGCGCCATGCCGCACGCTCCCGTTCGCGCTTGCACCACATCAAAAGCCCCGAGCGCCGAGCCATTGTCGAGCGTTTTATCACCCGGTTCGAACACACTGTACAGCCCAGGCTGGCATCACTCAGGGCGCAGGTGATCCACAATGACGCCAACGACTGGAACATCCTGGTCGATGCCGAAACCACCCGCCATGTGACCGGCTTCATCGACTTTGGCGATGCCGTGCATACCGTGCTGATTGCCGAAGTCGCGATCGCCAGTGCTTACGCCATTCTCGACATGGACGACCCGATCGGCGCTGCCGCAGCGCTGGTGGCCGGTTTCCATGAAAAGTACCCATTGCAAGCGCAAGAGCTTGACGTGCTGTTCAACCTGATTGCCATGCGCCTGGTCATCAGCGTTACTTTCTCCGCTTCCCGGCAAGATCAGACAGAAGACAACCCTTACCTGGCGATCAGTGAAGCGCCAGCCTGGCGCCTGTTGGAACAGCTGGATTCGATGAATCCACGGCTGGCTACAGGCATCCTGCGCAAAGCCTGCGGTTTTGATGCCATCGAGGGGGCGGGTGCAGTGCGCCGCTGGATCGCCGATAACCACACATCATTTGCCGATCTGGTACGCCCGTCAGCCGCCATCCTCAACAAGGTGATCGCGCCGTTTGGCGACGCCAGCCACGAAATGACCATCGCCTCTGCCGAGCAGCGGCCTGCCGATGCCACGCGCTGGTGGAATGCGTTCTCTGCCGCGCACAACTTGCCGCTGGCCATCGGGCCATGGGGTGAGTTGCGTACCATTTATACGGACAGCGCTTTCGAGTCGCGCTTCATCAAGGGGCAGCGCCGCACCCTGCATGTGGGGGTCGATCTGGTGATGCCCGCCGGTACGCCGTTGTACGCTCCGGTCGCCGGCACCGTCAAAAGCGTTGAGGTTGAACCCGACCCGCTGGGCTATGGTGGGCTGGTGATGATCGAGCACAGCCCGCCAGGTTGCCCGCCATTCCTGACCCTGTGGGGGCACATGGCCCACGAGGCGCTCAGCCGCTTGAAGGCCGGTGACAAGCTCGAAGCCGGCGACCTGGTGGGCTACATGGGCACCGATAATGAAAACGGCGGCTGGATTCCCCACCTGCATCTGCAGATGACCACCGATACCCAGCTGAGCGCGAGTGAGGTCATTGGCGTTGGAGAGCTCGAATACCGCGAGGTGTGGGCTGACCTGTTCCCCGATGCGTCGACCTTGGCCGGCATCCCGCCAGAAACCTACAACCAGCAGGGAATGACCAAGGCCCAGATCATTGCCAAGCGTAAAGAGCTGCTGCTACCGAACTTGTCAATTTCGTACACCGACCCGATCAAGTTCGTGCGCGGCGATGGCGTATGGCTGATCGACAACTTCGGGCGGGCCTACCTGGACTGCTTCAACAACGTGTGCCACCTGGGCCATAGCCATCCCGACGTGGTCGACGCCTTGACCCGCCAGGCTGCACGACTTAACACCAACACCCGTTACCTGCACGACAACATCGTCGAGTACGCCGAGCGGCTGACCGGCACGTTGCCAGAGGGCCTTTGTGTGGCGTCATTCGGCTGCTCGGGCAGTGAAGCCAACAGCCTCATGCTGCGCATGGCGCGCAACTACACCGGTAGCGACCAGGCGATCGTGCTGGACTGGGCTTACCATGGCACCACGCAAGAACTCATCGACCTGAGCCCTTACAAGTACAAGCGCAAAGCCGGCAAGGGCAGGGCGGCGCACGTATACGAGGCGGTGGTTCCAGACAGCTACTACGCGCCCGAGCACTGGCCATTGGAAGAGCACGGCAAACGGTTTGCCGAGTCGGTGGCAGAGCAGCTGGACGCCATGCGCAAAGCCGGCAAGCGCCCGGGGTTCTTCCTTGCCGAGTCGATCCCCAGCGTGGCGGGGCAGGTGTTCCTGCCCGAACATTACCTCAAGGAGGTATACGCCATGGTTCGCGCCGAAGGTGGGCTGTGCCTGGCCGATGAGGTGCAGGTCGGGTTTGGCCGCGTTGGTAGCCACTGGTGGGCGTTCGAGACCCAAGGCGTAGTGCCGGATGCTGTCACCATGGGCAAACCGATTGGTAACGGCCACCCGATGTCGGCGGTGGTGACCACGCGCGAGGTTGCCGATGCTTTCAACAACGGCATGGAGTATTTCAATACGTTCGCCGGCAACCCCGTGTCGTGTGCGGTGGGCCTGGCGGTGCTCGATGCAATCGAGCGCGACCAGCTGAAAGAGAACGCCTTGAGCATCGGCAATTACCTGCTCGAGGGTTTCCGCAAACTTCAGCAGCAATTCGATGTGATTGGTGATGTACGCGGGTTGGGCCTGTTCCTTGGCATCGTGTTGGTCACGGACCGCACGTCGAAGGCTCCGGCCACGGCCTTGGCCAGGAAAGTTGCCGATGGCGCCAGAGAGCGCGGTGTGTTGATCGGTACCGAAGGCCCGCATGACAACGTGCTGAAAATGCGTCCTTCCATGATTTTCAGCCGGGCCAATGCGGACTTCCTTCTTGACGTACTGAAAGACAGTTTTATCGCGGCGCTGAAGTAACGGTTTGGCGAAACAGGGCGTGCCGATGGGCACGCCCTGTTTCGTTCGCTCAGGCCTTCTGCCTGTCAATATCACGCCGCAGCACTACTGCCGTGGTAATGTCGTCTACAGAGTCGTGGCACGCTATGGCGTCTCGTACCCGGTTTAAATCATCAATTGTCCGTGCCTCGACCTCGACCACCAGGTCAAGTTGCCCGCTAACCGATGAAACCCGTTTTACCTGGGCGTTCTCTGCCAGCAGGTCCAGCAGACCAAGCGCTGGTGTACGTTTTAGTGATACCAGGATGATCGCCCGTATTACGTTGGCATCAATTTCACCAATGTCCGCGCGATATCCCCGAATGATTCCGCTGCGTTCCAGGTGTAAAACCCGTTCGCTGGTCGCGCTTCTCGACAGGCCGATTCTTGCCGCAAGTGCCTTGAGTGCGACACGTGCTTCCTTGGAGAGTATTTCGAGGATCTCCCGATCTTTGACGTCTAATTCGCGCAATGCTGACACTCCTGTCTGATCGCCGGTAAATGGCCGCCCGCCCCAATAAAGTGCAGGGGAACGTTAGCCATTTGCTTCTTTTTTGTGCATTGCAAGACACTACTCCAGTTTCTCCAAGGGTCGAAGTAGCGCCGGCATTATGTCGGTCGATTCCGGCAATGTGCCAGTCATACATGCACTTTGCAGGGTGATTTCGAGGTTTCAGTGTGCAAAGCTTTCTGCGAAGGATGGGGCCTATGAGCCCGGTACAATAAGAAATACAAACTTCCAAGGAGTGCCTCGATGCTGGCAAGAAAAACCAGACTGCTACTGGCTTCCACTGCGGTAGCGGCTGTGGCCTTGTTCTCTCAAGGGATGGCATACGCCGACGACTTGCAGGCTGTTCAGGCGTCGAACGTGTTACGGGTGGCAATGAGCGGGCAATATTCCCCCTTTAGCTTTGCCAATGAAAAGAATGAAATTGTCGGTTTCGACGCCTCCATCGGAGAAGCACTTGCCCAGCGCCTGGGCGTGAATATAAAAATCATTACCACACCGTTTGACGGCATTATTGCAGGGTTATTGGCCAAGAAGTATGACGCTGTCATCGCCTCGATGACCATTACGCCCGAGCGCCTTAAAGCCGTTGACTTCGTCGGGCCGTATTACCATGCGGGCCGTACCATTGGTGTCAAGGAAAGCTCGCCGATTAAAGAACTTGATGACCTCAAGGATGTTACCGTTGGCGTCACGTTGGGTGATTCGCATGACAAATGGGCGCGTGCGCGCGGCAACCTTAAAGTGCGCACCTATAAAGGCTTGCCTGAAATGCTGGTCGACCTAGATGCCGGGCGTATCGATGCGGTGGTGATGGACAGCATCCCGGTCATGGTTGCGGTAAAGGAAACCGGGCAAAAAGTGCGGGTCATCAGTTTGCCGGACGAGCAGGGTGGCCGCGAAGGTCTGGGCATTGCCATTCGCAGAAACAACCCTGAATTCAAGGCCCAGTTGCAGAAGGCTCTGGACGAGATTCTGGCAGATGGCACGTACAAGGAAATTTCAATGAAATGGGTGGGCAGCGACATTCGCTGAAGCGCACCAGGAATGGCCTGGCCGCGAGGCCGGGCCGGGTTGGCAGACTTTTTGTGAGTGGTTTCATGGACCTGTCATTAATCCATCGCACTTACCCGTTTTTTCTGGAAGCCGCTTGGGTCACCGTGCAGATCTCGTTGCTTTCATTACTACTTGGCCTGGTTCTCGCCATTGCGCTGGTGACCTGCAGGTTATCGCCGTTCATTATCCTGCGATGGGTAGCAAGCCTGTACGTCAGTGTGTTTCGCGGCACACCTTGCCTGGTGCAGTTGTTCATCATCTATTTTGGCGGACCACAAATAGGCATAGAGCTGGAGCCATTCGCTGCTGCGGTAATCGGCTTGGGCATGAACATCGCGGCCTATATGTCGGAGTCCATTCGAGGTGCAATCGCCAACGTTGATCCAGGCCAGGAGGAGGGGGCACGGTCGATTGGCTTCAGCCGTAGGCAAACATTGTTATTCATCATCGTTCCCCAGGCACTGAAACTCATGATTCGGCCGCTTGGCGTCAATGCCATTGGCCTGATCAAAGGCTCCGCCTTGGTGTCGGCCATTTCGGTGGTTGAACTGACATACACCGCGCAGCGTTTCATCAGTTCAACGTACAAACCATTCGAGATATTCATGGTGTCGGCGTTGCTTTATATCGTCATGGTCTACTCGGTCAAGTATCTGGTGGAAGTGCTGGACAAGCGATACGCGACCAAGTGAGGGGTTGGCAGTGGAAGGATTAAACCTGAGTGTCATCGCACCTTATTACGACATGCTGGCGACCGGGCTGTGGTGGACGGTTGTCATGTTTCTCTGCAGCAGCGTCATCAGCCTGGTCGTGGGTGTGCTCATTGCCCTGATCGACTTGTATGCGCCTCACGTCATGGCGCTGCCTGTGCGTTTCATGACCTGGCTGTTGATGGGCACGCCATTGCTGTTGCAACTCTATTTGATCTACTACGGGCTGGTTCAGGTGGGTATCGATATTCCGGCGCTGGCTGCGGGAATCATCGGGCTCAGCCTGCATTTTGCCGTGTACAACGCCGACGTGATCAAGTCCGGTATCGAAGCGGTTGACCCAGGCCAGATAGAAGGCGCGCGCTCAATCGGCCTGAGCAGGGCCATGGCCCAGCGCTACATTATTGTTCCGCAGGCGCTCAGAAAAACCATCGCGCCACTGGGAAACAACCTCATCGTGTTGCTGAAGGACACGTCGCTGGTATCGATCATCGGTATTGCCGAACTCGTCTACAGCGCCCAGCTGGCCGTCAGCGAAACGTACAGCCCGTTTGAGTTCTACATCGCCGTCGCGGTGATCTACTACGTGGCCAACCTGGCGCTCGAAGCCGGGTTGCATCTTATTGAAGCAAGGGTCGAGATGTCACGATGAACAACAACGCTATGGTAGAAGTGAAGGGCGCTCGTAAAGCCTACGGTGCACTTGAGGTGCTCAAGGGGATCGATCTGTCGGTGTCGCGTGGGCAGATTTTCGCCATTATCGGCCCAAGCGGTTCGGGCAAAAGTACCTTGCTGCGCTCAATCAATCATCTCGAAGTGCTTAATGGTGGCGAAATCTGGCTTGACGGCGCTCAGGTCAATCAACCCCTGAAAGGCCGCGCCTTTGAGCAGCATATCAACAAGGTGCGCCAGCAGATGGGCATGGTGTTTCAGCACTTCAATCTGTTTCCGCACCTTACGGTCTGTGAAAACATCGCGATAGGGCCTGTGAAGCTCAAAGGCTATTCGAAACGTGCGGCCAGGGAGCTGGCCCTGGAGTACCTGCAGAAAGTCGGGCTGGGCAACAAGATCGACGAGTTCCCGTCGCGGTTGTCCGGCGGGCAAAAACAGCGCGTAGCCATTGCCCGGGCACTGGCCATGCAACCCAAGGTCATGTTGTTCGATGAAGCAACCTCAGCACTGGACCCCGAGCTTGTGGAAGAAGTGAACCTGGTAATGAAACAGCTGGCGGCCGAACACATGACCATGCTGATCGTCACGCATGAAATGCGCTTTGCCGGTGAAGTGGCCGATCAGATCGTGTTCATGGATGGCGGGGTTGTTGTGGAGCAAGGTGCACCCAGTGAGATGCTGAGAAATCCCGTTCAAGACCGCACCCGGGCTTTTCTGAAAAAACACCTGCATAACGACTGATGTTTAGATGTTGGCATAATGCTACTCAACGGCTTCTGCCGTTGTCATCCCGTTTGTGAGTGCATGGCATCGTCGTTGCTGAGTTTGGCAGCCCTGGCCCGTTTTCGGGGGCCGGCTTGCGAGAAAACTGCGCCAACAAAGGGCTTACCGTTGGGCATGTGCTTAATACGGCTCGAGATAGCCCCTGCGACAGATATGACTGAAGCCTCCATATCATCTAGTGATTTTAAGCCTTGCTTCTTCAGATCTCTGATTTCTAAATTTTAGCAAAAAGCTGATTCGCCCCTCCCTTCCTAGGCTTCTAGGTGTTACCAGGCGAACACCTTAGATAGCATTCGAAAGTAATTCGACTGCGCGAGCAGTAACCCCATCAATCAAGCTGGGGTCTTGATAGATGCGTGCGAGAAGGATCGCACCCTCGTAGTCGGCCACTAATTGTTTTCCGACGGACTCTGCACGGTCCGCCTCGAAAGGTCCGGTCAGGATGTGTGCGTAAGCCTGTGCCCATTCATCCATGAACGCCCGAATGGGCTCCATGAATGAAGCGTTACTGTAGCTCGCATCCATCGCAACGACACCCATCAGGCAGCCGATCGTATCGTCCTGGAAGAGCTTCTTGGCCCTTCGCCCCAACACCGAAATACGCTCGATCGGTGAGGAGTTGCTGTTGTATGCGGCAGCGAACAGCGTGTTCTTCATCCCGTCATGCATGGACTCCAACACATCCCGAAGCAGCGCCTCTTTGTTCGGATAGTGGTGGTAGAAGGATGCCTTGGTCAGGCCGCAGGCTGCCGACAGCATATCCATGGTGGTGCCGTTGTATCCGTAACGCTTGAATGTGCGTGCGCATCGTAGCAGCAGCTCTTCTCGACTGATTTTTAGCGGGCGCACGGGGATTTCCTGCACAAGATTCGGAGCATTGATTGTATGGCATAAGCGTTGCCCCCTCAATTTGACAGTTACCGAACGTTTGGTTAGTTTCTAGTAATCGAACGATTGGTCAGTAACTGTCCCGTCCGGCCGGTCTTTCCAAAACTCAGTGGAGATCAACGCATGAGCGAAGCGAACAGTGGTGTTGGACGTGTAACGCGTGAGCAACGGGGAAATGTGTTTCTCATCGGGTTGGACAGGGCAGGAAAACGGAATGCGTTCGATAGCGCGCTGCTGTCCGACCTCTCGTTGGCGCTCGGCGAGTACGAGCGGAACGGTGAGCTACGCTGTGCTGTTCTCTTCGCTCACGGTGAACATTTCACCTCCGGGCTCGATCTGATGGAGCTCACGCCGAAGCTTACTTCCGGTGCGTTCCATTACCCCGCGACAGGGATCGACCCCTGGGGCGTTGCCAAGCCGCGTCGGACCAAACCGTTGGTGATTGCCATCCAAGGAATTTGTTGGACGGCTGGCATCGAGTTGATGCTGAACGCGGACGTCGCGGTGATCGCCGGCAATGCCCGCTTCGCCCACCTAGAAGTGCTCCGTGGCATCGCACCTTCCGGCGGCTCAACAGTGCGCTTTACGCGTGCTGCAGGGTGGGTCGACGCAATGCGCTACATGCTGACAGGCGAAGAGTTTTCTGCCGCTGACGCTTTGCGTATGCGTTTGGCCAACGAAGTAGTGGAGCCTGGGCAAGAGCTGGGTCGCGCGCTTGAGTATGCGCAACGTATCGCGAAGGCTGCTCCCCTTGCGGTCAAGGCTACATTGCACTCGGCCTCTCAAGCCTTGGCTGAAGGTGAAGATGCGGCGCTGGCTAACCTCAACGATCTGCTGCTTTCGCTCATCAAGACAGAAGACGTACGCGAAGGCGTGATGGCCATGCTGCAGAAACGTGAGCCCATGTTTAAGGGGCAGTAATCGCGCTCACGAGAGGAACGTCGCTGCGGAGCCTCGAATCTCACCACCTCCTATTTTTCAGGACGACACTTCATGAAAGCCAGGCAAGACGAAAAAGCTGCTGCGGTTGAAGTCATTCGGCTGACAGTCCAGGCAGAGGATGGGTACAGACTCTGCGCTTATCGCTACTCGTCGGTGGGTACGCCAAGAGGCAACGTGCTGATGGCAGGAGCGACAGGCGTACAGCAGCGCTTCTATCGCCGCTTTGCAGAGCATGCCGCCAAGCAAGGCTTCAATGTCCTGACGATTGACTATCGTGGCGTCGGGGAGTCGAGGCCAGCGTCTCTGAAGGACTTCAAAATGTCCTACCTTGACTGGGGCTTTCTTGACCTTGCTGCAGCGGTGGAACTGCTGGGTCAGGAAGCTCTACCCATTTACTGGGTAGGTCATTCCTTCGGCGGTCACGCGATTGGGTTGCTGCCCAATCACCGTCGACTCACCGCAGCTTACAGCTTCGGAAGTGGAGCAGGTTGGGCGGGATGGATGAGTCAACTCGAAGCCCTGAAGGTGAGATTGCTCTGGACCTGCGTATTGCCCGTCATCGTACATTGCAAGGGCTACATGGCATGGAGTCTTCTGGGGATGGGGGATGATCTGCCACTTGGGGTCTACACCGATTGGAAGCGTTGGTGTGCCTACCCGCATTACTACTTCGATGACCCCGACATGCAGCACCTGGTCGATTTGTACGCTCAGGTCAGGATGCCCTGTGTTTTTGCCACCGCTATCGATGACCCGTGGGCACCGCCGCGCTCGCGGGATGCATTCGTGAAGGCCTATCGAGGTACCTCGGTGCTACGCCGAGACATTTCGCTCTCCAGCATACTCCCCCAGATTGGTCACATGGGCTATTTCCGCGCTAATGCACAGCCGCTCTGGGAGGAAGCGCTTGAGTGGTTTACGTCGTTGGAGCGTCCGCCGCTGTGTTAATAATCTCACCGCCTGCGCCGACTCGCTGCCACGGCAGGCCCAGTACCAAAGCCTGGAATTGTTCGCTGTCGAGTTCGACTTAGTAGCCTTTACGAATGCCGGCCAGTGGCACTTACCCTGATTCAGGCAACGCGCGGTAATTCAGATACCCATGCATCGTGCTCCAGCACCTTCATTAGGTTGGTCTGGCGATTGGCAATCAGGTGAGCGCAGTGCGGCTTCACCGCATCGGACGCCGAAATCAACCTTGCCAATGACGCCTCGGCACCCACGCACGTTTCCATCGATTCGCTAGGCTCTGTCTGATGAAACTCAAATGCGGCGCTGGAACGGCCTTGATTTTGTACAGTCGCCAACCATCTACGGAAAGGAATTTTGTGATGGCAAAGCGTTATGAACGCTCGGGTGAGGCGTGGGCACTGGTCGCCGATCTGTTCACCGCAGCGCACGTCAGGGTCAGGCCCCGCAATAGTGATCGCTTGATGCTCGATGGTGTGCTCTGGGTTTTCTGCTCGGGAGCAGCCTGGCGAGATATGCCTGAGCCATTTCTAAATCATGGAGCGCTCACCCACAGGTTGCCCAGGGTTACGGTCCCGTGAGTAGGGCCTTGGTGGTTGCGCTTAGCGGAACGAAAGCTGGCAGTGCTGCTGGCTGCTGTTCTCGGTGAAGGGGGATCAATTTGCGAACCACATTGGCGTTGATGCCTTAGCTGAAGGCGACTCTGGACGTGGCTGCTCTAGGTTGCAGGGCATATCCCGGTGATGAGGGTAATCGCGTCGGTATAAAAAATAAGTGGACACCATAGGCCTCAATGCTGAAGTTCGGAGGCTGATTAAGGCGAACTGAAGGCTAGCTGTCAGTCGCTAAGAAGCCTGGTTTTAAATAGCTAATAGGTCTGAAAATAATTTTTTTATGCTTTTCTGGAATTATCAGTTGGCTTTCTGCTGGTTCTTCAAATTTTTTTGAAGCAAAAAATTTTTTTGACATTCTGCCTGATGCTTGATAAATCTATTGAAATATCGGGAGGAGAATAAGAATGCTAAAGCACGATAAACCCCGCACCTCGACTACAGCGATAGAAATTAAGAACGTCGAAAAGCGTTACTTAGGATCTGGAGGGGCTGCGGGTACCTATGCGCTACGAGATGTCTCGCTGTCAGTGAATGCGGGTGAAGTCGTTGTGATCATTGGACCTTCGGGCTCCGGTAAAAGCACTTTACTTCGAACAATCAATGCGCTTGAGAGCGTGGACGCTGGTTCCATTACCGTTAACGGTGATGAAATCACGAGTTCTGTAACAAAACTCCATAATGTCCGTGCCAAGGTAGGAATGGTTTTTCAACATTTCAACTTATTTCAGCACATGTCAGCAATGCGGAATATCGTATTGCCACAGGTTGCTGTAAGAGGCGTCTCCAAAGCCGATGCTGAAAAGTCAGCCAATAGGTATCTTGCTCGTGTTGGAATGCTGGAACGAGCCCATGCATACCCGTCCCAACTATCAGGTGGTCAGCAGCAGCGTATTGCTATTGCCCGTGCTTTAGCAATGGATCCAAAAGTTATGCTGTTTGATGAGGCCACTTCGGCATTAGATCCAGAAGCAGTGAGTGGCGTTCTGGATTTGATGCGTGAATTGGCGAAAGACGGGATGACCATGGTCGTGGTTACTCACGAAATGAATTTTGCGCGTGAAGTGGCTGATCGCGTAGTGTTCATGGATGCCGGAGCGATTGTTGAAGTAGGAGCGCCTGAAGAAATTTTCAAAAACGCAAAAAATGAGAGGACGAAAAAATTTCTCTCGCTTGTTAAGGGTTCTTGATTAATTATATTTCCATTATCTAATAGGGTGTGTGCGATGAGAAAAATAATAAATTTGATTGCCGCAAGTGGTTTTTTTGTTGCTAGTCTGGTTGGCGTGCAGTCTGTGCGTGCCGACGATGTAATGGATCGGATTTTACAGCGCGGCGAGCTGCGCGTTGGCGTTCAAACTCAAGGCGAGCCTGTGAGTTTTGTCGATAAAAATGGTGAAAGAAGCGGCCTGGCCATCGATATTGCAAAGATGATGGCAGCTGATTTGAATGTGAAGCTTGTTCTTCAGGATTATGATTGGAAAGGCTTGATTCCAGCACTGTTGGCTGACAAATTCGATATTATAGCCGCCGACATGACTCCTACCCCACAGCGGACGGCTCAATTGCTTTTTTCTCGCCCGTTTTTCTATCAGGATACAATAGCGTTCGTAAAGAAGGATAGCGCTTTTAAAACGTGGCAAGAGTTGAATGTTAAAGGGCTGAATATAGGTGGAACGCAAGGGGGTAGTTTTGTTACTACAGTCCGTGACTACATGCCAGAAGCAACGGTGAAAGAGTTCGCCAGTGGGCCAGCATCTGCCCAGGCAGTGGCATCAGGTCGAATTGACGGGGCCGTCTCAAGCACGGCTAATGTGGCCAGTTACTCCGCCAGCTTCGATAACCTCCGCCCGGTTGAGGGAATCATTACGCGCGAGCCTCTCGCGTTCGCGACGCGTAAAGAGAACATCATGTTGAAATTCTGGATGGATAACTGGATAGAGCTGCATACTGCGGACCGCAAACTTGACAATATGGTTAAGTACTGGTGGACCAGTACAGAGTGGGAAAAAGACCACAAATAATGTAGTCACCCCTGCTCCGCAGTAGCCAGAGCCTGCGGAGCATTTGGCCCTCCACCGGGAGTGCGGGAATGTCAGAAGTACTAAGTGCTGTTCAGAGTGTTTTTAATTATAGATTCATCTTGCAGTATCAAGAACAGTTTTTGCTTGGTATAGAAAATACGGTGATTGCTGCTGGGCTCAGTTTGGTGCTGTCTCTTGTTTTTGGCTTCGTTATCGCCTTGATGCAAATGTCTGGGCGGTGGCCACTTACATTTGCGGCGAAGACGTATGTTCAAGTAATTCGCTCAACTCCGTTGCTGCTTCAGATTTACGTTATTTATTTCGGGCTTCCAGTTTTATTGCCGTCCATTGCGAAGGTCCCCGAAATAGTGCTAGGGACGCTTGCGTTAACGATACACACAGCAGCGTACATGTCTGAAATTATTCGATCTGGTCTTCAGGCCGTTCCTCGCGGGCAAAATGAGGGGGCTATCGCATTGGGTATGACTACCCTGCAGCGATACCGCTATGTTGTGGTGCCCCAAGGGATTGTAAACGTGATACCCGCGTTACTTGGGCAGACGGCCATTTTAATTAAAGACTCCTCACTCCTGTCGCTCATCACAGTCTTTGACATAGTGAGTGCTGGAATGTTGTTGAACAGTGACTTGGTTCGTCCTAACGAAGGGTTTTTGTCAGTCGCTGTGATTTTCTTTGTCTTCTACCTAATGATGGTGTTCTTCTCGCGCTACGTGGAGAGGAAGCTTGCAGGGCATGGCTGGAGAGCTGCACGATGAGTGACTACTTGGCTATTTTTTTCAGTGTGATGCCCGCATTATTATCTGGTTTTGTTCAAACCCTTAAGCTCGCGTTCATGGGTATTTTGTGGGGTTCACTTCTCGGTACTGGTCTAGGTGTTCTGCGAGGCCAGTACGTGAAATTCGCTACACCACTCATTGGTGGGTATTTACATGCTCTCCGTGGAACCCCATTTCTCGTGCAGCTGTACATAATCTATTTCTTGCTTCCGAATACGGGTTGGAAGATCTTTCAGTTTGACTCCTGGACGGCTGCAATAATTGGGCTTGGGGTTTACACATCGAGTTACGTGACGGAAATTGTTAGTGGTGCTATTCGGTCTATTCCTCGCGGGCAGTGGGAGGCCGCTTTTGCTCTTGGCTTTGACCGGATCAGAACCCTTCGGTTGATTATTTTGCCGCAAACGCTAGGGCTCATTCTTCCGTCGCTGGGTGGTGTGTATGTTGCACTTATCAAGGCAACGTCTATTGTTTCTGTTGTTGGCATTGTTGAGTTGTTGCGTCAGGCTGAGATTCAAATTGTTAGATTCCCGAGTGAGATAATATATATTTACGCATTGGCTGGGGCTCTTTATTTCTGTTTCTGCTTCCCTGTGCTGATGGTGGTCGATCGCCTTGAGAGAAGGGCTACGAGAGGGCTGCGCTTTAAAGGGTAAAAGGTGGTTTTTATGGTTAATAATAACGACGCGTCGGGGTGGTAACTCTAGAATGAGTGAGCCAAGATTAGAGACTGTTATCAACTTGATGTCTACGCTAGTCGCTCAATTTGGGGCGAACTGCCAGGCTTCATTTTATGAACTCATTAACGATGAGGCTTTGCTCCATAGTTCGGTAGGGACGGTGATGGATGTGCCACCAGGGGCCCGACTCCCTGGTGCGCTACTGGATAAATTCCGGGAAGTAACCAGGAATCGACCTGCCCGAATGCAGTTCACTGGTGCTACACCCGATGGTCGGCGGCTAAGTTCCTCGCTGACATCTATATGTGACACATCAAGTGGGCAAGAATTAGGGTTGTTGAAAATTGATTTTTGCATCGAACACCTGATCTCCAGTATTGATGTATTGCAAAGTTATTGCGGCATCGAAGATCAGCCTCGGCCAGAGGCTCCAGTTGAGGATGATATTGGCAGATTGGTTGATAGTATTATCGCAGAAGCTTTTAGTGGTGGTGGTGGTGCTAAAGAGAGACTTTCAGGGAAGGAGTATCGCATTCATATAGTGAGACGCCTGGAAGAAAAGGACGTTTTTCGAGTGAAGGGTGCGGTTGAAATAGTTTCTGGAAGATTGAATGTTTCGAAGTATTCTATCTATAATTATATAGAGCAGGTTCGCCGAGAGTCTCGCGGAAATTAATTAAAAAAATTATAAGTGGAGTTGATTTTATGGCTGGTCAAGCCCTGCCTTTCCAGGCTGCACGAAAGTTGATTCTTGAAAGCGCTACACCTTTTCGTCGTTTGAGGAGTTTTGAAAAAGCGATCGGGCGTCCAGGCTTGTATATCAAGCGTGATGACCATATGGAGATCGCATTAGGAGGCAATAAGCTCCGCAGTCTTGAGTTCTGGCTTGGTGCCGCTGAGCAGTCAGGTGCTGATGTGCTTCTTGTCGCGGGCGGGCCTATGTCTAACCTTTGCCGCTTGACCGCTGCAGCCGCCGCGATGTATGGATACAGGTGTGTTGTTTTCCATAACTCAGTTGCCAATGAAACGTCAGAGCACAAGTCATTCCTGAACAAGCTGTTTGGTGCGGAGGTTCGATTCCTTGGTAACGTCACAGAGGATCAGCGCGCAAAAGCTGTCAAGGATGCTGCGGATGAGTTACGTTGCACAGGTTACAATCCATATATTATTGGTGATGCAATCCTCGGCGCGTTAGGTTATGCCGTATGTGCACATGAACTTTATCAACAAGCAAAGGACGATGCGGTAAACTTACGTCACGTGTTTTTAAGCGGCTCCATGGGGCCGACCGAAGCGGGTTTTATTTTTGGTAATGCGATGTTGGGTAACCCATTTACGGTGCACCTTGTAAGTGTAGAATATGGACAAGCAGAGCTAGCGGCCCGGGTGGCGAGGATCTATGACGATCTGAAAATATCGACTCAACTGGCAGTGCCCAATGTAGAAGATCTGCCTATCCATTATCACATGGACTACTTGGGTGCCGGCTACGGTCGCCCAACATTAGAGGCAGAGTTGGCACTTATCACGCTGGCGAGGACTGAAGGTATTCTTACTGAATATGTGTATACTGCCAAGACGCTTGCGGGCTTTGCTGCTATTTCGAAAAGCGGTTGCTTTCCTGCCGACGATGCGGTGTGTTTCCTTCATACTGGCGGAGTTCCGTCCTTGTTTTCTCAATTCGATCTATTTCAATCTATGAGCTGAATATGCCTTTGTTCAGTGCTTAAACTATTCTCTGTGGGCTGGATTATTCATCACGCTAAGCTATGTGATGCCCTGCATCAGACCGTTAGCCGAAGGGGATTTTCCCTTGGCGGTTAACGGTGCTGAAATCGATACTGTCAGGTAGATTTACTCTACCATTGGTGTCAGCACAGCTCTCACTGAGTTGAACCTTGTAACCAAAATCCACATGCTCTGCGACGCCAACGGGACACCGTTGCTCTTCCTCATATCTGGCAGTCAAGCCAGCGACATCAGCTACGCGGAACCATTGTTGGACGAAGTAACAATTCCGTCGAGCCAACGAGGACGCCCGCGGAAACGCTGCAAGTGGTTGCTTGCCGACAACGGCTACGACGCCGAAGCGCTACGCCGCTACTGCGACCAATACCGAATGCAGCAGGTCATTCCGCTGTGCTCAATGAAGCGCAAACCCAAACCAGGCCTGCCCAGACTGTTTGATCGACCCAAGTACCGACAGCGCAACATCATTGAGCGTATGTTTGGCTGGCTGAAAGAGAGCCGCCGCATCGTGACACGCTTCGACAAGCTCGCGAAAAGTTACGCAGCCATGGTCACGCTGGCTTGCTCCACGCGGAGTTTGCGACATCTCTTTTCGTACGGAGCCTAGCATTACCAAAGTCATATCCGCTCTCAGGCGTGTTGCTTGGTTTCACCTGCACAGTCCCATGCGGCCATACAGGCGTCGACTGCGCCTAGTAATGCTTCTCTGGAAACCCCATCACGGGCTTGTAGGGCGATACCCTTGAGGACCACGTCGTAGAGTTCCAGAAGGTTGCTGGCTCGCTGGGAGTCTGCGATATCGCCGTTCTCCACCGCTCTCGCCAGACACTCCTCCATGGCCAGTCGGGTGCGATTGCGCGCATCGGCCACGGCGACGTTTACCGCATCGTTTTCTGACCCGCAGTTCATTCCCGAGAGCACGGCCATGCAACCCGTAGGCTGATCGATCGAGGTCTGTGAATGCACCGCGCGCGTCAGCATTGCCTGCATTGCGGCACGCGGCGATACACCAGGAGCATCGAGCTCCTCCGCCACACCACCACAGGTGCTCATGTACAGCTCGAGGCATTCCTCGAACAGCTGATCCTTCGAGCCGAATGCTTTGTAAAAGCTGGCGGCTGAGAGGTCGCCCAGTTCCTTGCGCAAATCGGCCAGAGAAGTGGGTTCGTAGCCGTTTGCCCAGAACAGCAGCATGGCCTGATGCACCGCTTCGGCGCGATCAAATTCCCGGGGACGTCCAGTTCGTGCCACGTCGTCGGTCTCCGTAAATGGGTGAAAGGGACTTGTAGACTAACCATTCCACAAGTCGTTGACCAGTGAAGAAGGGTATTGCTAGGATATTTGTGGATCAAGTGATCTACAAGTCATGAGGCCCTTCCGCGTACGCCCTCAACGGTCTCTGCGCACCGCCTCGGTAATTACCTCCGGTCCATGGTGATGCTTGCACTGGGTCTGCGCATACGCAGCCGGCCCGCCCCGCAGCACCCGCTTGAACAGCGGTTGGCGCGGGCCAGCCGCGCATCCCATGCCAAGCAAAGGTCTACAGCTTTGTCATGAAACCCACACGTAAGCACCTCGCCCTGATTATCGCCGCGCTTGCCATAGCCGGCGGTGTCGCGGCTGTCACAGCGGGACCTTCCCAGCCTGAACCAGCGGCCGCGGCTCAAGAGCAACGCACGGAAGTGGAAGTCGCCCAGGTTCAGCAACAAACCATCAACCAGTGGCACGAGTTCTCCGGCCGCCTGGAAGCGGTTGATCGCGTGGACATCCGACCAATGGTCCCGGGCACCATCACAGCGATTCACTTCACCGACGGGGTGATCGTGAAAAAGGGCGATCGATTGTTCTCCCTGGATGCTCGCCCCTATGCCGCTGCTGTGGAACGGGCACGTGCAGAGGTTGAGGCAGCGCAGACCAACGCGCTTTATGCCAAGGAAGAGGCTGATCGTGCTTCGCGGCTGCTGGCCGCCGACGCACTGGCCAAGAAGTCCTACGATGAAAAACGCAATGCGGTACGGGAAACCCAGGCCAGGCTGATGGCGGCCCAAGCAGCATTGAAAGCTGCCCAAGTTGACTTGGGATACACCGAGATCGTGGCCCCAATCACCGGCCGGGTCTCGCGTGCCGAACTGACCGTCGGCAACGCCGTGAACAACGGTGCAAACGCGACCAAGTTGACCACCATCGTATCCGTGAACCCCATCTACGCAGCCTTCAATGTGGATGAGGGCGTATACCTGCGCAACTTGCGCAAGATCGGCACCCGCAGTGTGCCGGTAGAAGTCGCGCTGGCCGATGAACAGGGCTACCCGCACAAGGGCGAAATCTTCTCCATCGACAACCAGATGGATGCGGTGACCGGCACCATCCGGGTACGCGCGAAGCTCAAGAACGACGAGGGCGAGCTGGTTCCAGGCCTGTTCGCCAAGGTGCGGATTGGCAGTGCCTCGGATACCCAGGCCGTGCTCGTGGACGACGCCGCAATCGGCACCGACCAGAACAAGAAATTCGTGTTCGTGGTTTCCGCTGATCAGCGCGTTCAGTACCGGCCGGTAACCGTCGGGGACCTGCACGAGGGTAAGCGCATCGTGCTTGAAGGGCTCAAGGACGGCGAAGACATCATCGTCAACGGTATCCAGCGTGTTCAGCCGAACGACAAAGTGCAGGCCAAGAAGGCGGACCTGTCTCTCACGAGCGCACAGAACTGAGCGCCCAAGCCTCCTGCAGATGACTCAAAATGAATATTTCCAAGTTCTTCATTGATAGGCCGGTGTTCGCCGGGGTGCTGTCCGTCCTGGTGTTTCTCGCAGGGCTGATCGCACTGAAACTGTTGCCGACCTCGGAATATCCCGAGGTGGTCCCGCCTTCTGTGGTCGTCCGAGCCCAGTTGCCGGGCGCCAACCCCAAGGTGATTGCCGAGACCGTAGCTGCTCCGTTGGAGGAGCAGATCAACGGCGTCGAGAACATGTTGTACATGCAGTCGCAGTCAAACAGTGACGGCAACCTGAGCGTGATCGTGACGTTCAAGCTCGGAACCGATCCTGACAAGGCGCAGCAGCTGGTACAGAACCGCGTAGCGCAGGCACTTCCGCGGCTACCGGAAGACGTGCAGCGCCAAGGCGTAACCACCGTGAAATCGACGCCTACCCAGACCCTGGGTATCAACCTGCTCTCGCCCGACGGTCGCTACGACCTCACGTACCTCAGGAACTATGCAGTGCTGAACCTCAAGGATCAGCTCGCCCGCCTGCCTGGCGTCGGCGAGGTAGCGATCTGGGGCTCGGGCGACTACGCCATGCGCATCTGGCTAGACCCACAGAAGGTGGCGCGCCAGGACATGACCGCAATGGACGTGATCAACGCTATCAGAGATCAGAACGTCCAGGTTGCAGCGGGTATCGTCGGTTCGTCGCCCATGCCGATCGAGGTGCCGCTGCAGCTCAACATCAACGCCAAGGGCCGGCTGAAAACTGAGGAAGAGTTCCGCAACATCATCCTCAAGACCAATCCGGATGGCGCCCTGACTCGACTGTCCGATGTTGCCCGAGTAGAACTGGGCGCAGCCGAGTTCGGCATGAAGGCCATGCTGGACAGCAAGCCGGCCGTGCAGATCAGTATCTTCCAGCAACCTGGTGCCAACGCGCTGCAGCTTTCAGACGATATCCGCGCCACGATGGAGCGGTTGTCCAAGAGCTTTCCCGAGGGTGTGGACTACGCCGTTCGGTATGACCCGACCCAGTTCGTCAGGGACAGTATCCATGCGGTGATTCACACCCTGATCGAGGCGGTTCTGCTGGTGGTAGTGGTCGTGATCGTGTTCCTGCAGACCTGGCGGGCTTCGATCATCCCCTTGCTGGCAGTACCGGTCTCGGTGGTCGGCACATTTGCTCTGCTGCTTGCCTTCGGTTTCACCATCAACACGCTGACACTGTTCGGCCTGGTTTTGGCCATCGGCATTGTGGTGGATGATGCCATCGTGGTGGTGGAGAACGTGGAGCGGAATATTGCCATGGGCATGACGCCCAGGGAGGCGACTTACCGGGCCATGGAGGAAGTGAGCGGGCCGATCATTGCCATCGCACTGACCCTCGTCGCGGTCTTTGTTCCGCTGGCTTTCATGCCCGGCCTGACGGGGCAGTTCTACCAGCAGTTCGCGATGACCATCGCCATCTCGACAGTCATTTCAGCTTTCAACTCCCTGACCCTCTCGCCGGCGCTGGCCGCCTTGCTGCTCCGTGAGCACGGTGCGCCCAAAGACTTGGTCAGCCGCTGGATCGACAAGCTGCTGGGTGGTTTCTTCAATCGCTTCAATCGACTCTTCCACCGTGGATCGTTGGCCTACGGCGGCGGCGTTCAGGGTGTGCTGGGCCGTAAAACGCTGATCATGGCCGTGTTCGCTGCGTTGATAGGAGCAACAGTGTTCCTAGGTAAAACGGTACCGGGCGGCTTCGTACCCGATCAGGACAAGGACTTCCTCGTCGCGATCATCCAATTGCCGAGCGGTGCTTCACTGTCGCGTACGGATGAAATCACCAAGCAGGTCAGTGATATCGCGCTTGCCGAGCCTGGTGTTGCCTATGTGCCGTCATTCGCTGGCCTGTCTGTGAACGGCCTGATGCTCTCGTCTAACAACGCCTTGGTGTTCCCGGTGCTCAAGCCTTCTGCCCAGCGCGGGAAGGGGCTGTCGGCCAAAGAAATTGCCGCGTCGCTCAATGCCAAGTTCTCGGCGATCAAAGGGGCCAACATCGCCATCTTTGAAGCGCCGCCAGTCTCTGGCCTCGGGACCGTGGGTGGGTTCAAGCTGCAGATCCAGGATCGTGGCGCACTCGGTTATGAGGCACTCGACAAGGCGACGAAGGAGTTCATCGCGCGAGCGGCGAAGGCGCCGGAACTCGGCCCGATGTTCTCCAGCTACCAGATCAACGTGCCGCAGCTCGACGCTGACCTGGACCGCGTGAAAGCCAAGCAACTGGGTGTGCCTGTCCGTGATGTGTTCGACACCATGCAGATCTACCTGGGATCGCTCTACGTCAACGACTTCAACACTCTGGGTCGAGTCTTCCAAGTGCATGCTCAAGCTGATGCACCGTTCCGCGCGAATGCCAGCAGCATCGGTCAACTCAGCGTGCGCAGCGCCGACGGGAAAATGATCCCATTGTCGACGCTGGTGAACGTGTCGCCGACCTATGGGCCGGAGTCGGTGGTTCGCTACAACGGGTTCGTCGCAGCGGACATCAACGGCAGCGCCGCACCTGGCTACTCGTCAGACCAGGCCATGGCGGCAGTGGAGCGTATCGCCGCCGAGGTGTTCCCCCGTGGCATCGACTTCGAGTGGACTGACCTGACGTATCAACAGATCCTGGCTGGCAACACTGCGCTTTGGGTGTTCCCCATCAGCGTGCTGCTGGTGTTCCTGGTGTTGGCCGCGCAGTACGAAAGCCTGACCCTGCCTCTGGCCATCCTGATGATCGTACCCATGGGTATCTTGTCCGCGCTGTTGGGTGTCTGGCTGACCGGAGGGGACAACAACATCTTCACCCAGATCGGCCTTGTCGTGCTGGTGGGACTGTCAGCGAAGAACGCGATCCTCATCGTGGAGTTCGCGCGGGAGCTGGAGATCGGCGGCCGCAGCATCGTGGAGGCAGCGATCGAGGCGAGCAAGTTGCGGCTGCGCCCAATCCTGATGACTTCAATCGCCTTCATCATGGGTGTGGTCCCACTTGTTCTCTCCACCGGTGCCGGCTCCGAGATGCGCCAGGCGATGGGTATTGCCGTGTTCTTCGGCATGCTCGGCGTGACCTTCTTCGGGCTGATTCTCACCCCCGTGTTCTACGTGGTGCTTCGCAAACTTTCGGGGAGAAAGCTTGCTGCTGTGGGCTCTGCGCCTATCGCGGCCATTCACTCGATGCCGGAGCACGCCCAATGAGTAATTCGATCATTCCCTCTGTGCGCAAAAGCTTGTCGGTATCGCTGCTCGCCGCAGCCATCGCTTTGAGCTTACCTGGTTGTTCGGTTGGGCCTACCTATGAACGACCCGATGCGTCAGCGCCGACTGCGTTCAAAGAGTCGGAGCCTTCCCTGGAATCCGCTCAAGCCAAGTCCTGGAAAGTGGCGCAGCCGTCGGACCACTTCGAACGCGGCCACTGGTGGCTCGTATTCGAAGACCCTCAGTTGAACGACCTTGAGCTGAAGGCCTTGGAAAGCAACCAGAACCTGGTTGCTGCCTATGCACGGTTGAAGCAGGCGCGCGCGCTGACAGCCGCCGCCAGGTCCGAGCTGTTCCCCAAAATCACGCTGAATGGGGAAGCCTCGCGGGAGCGAGAGTCTCCCGCCTCGAAAGAGGTGTCGTCCGACTCGTCAATCGCTCCTAAGACACTGCTTGGCCTTAAAAGCGAGATCAGTTACGAGCCCGACCTGTTTGGCCGGGTTCAGGCTGGAATTGATGGAAGCAAGGCGAGAACGGAGGCCAGCGAAGCGTTGCTGCGTGGGGTGCAGCTATCGTTGACTTCGGATGTTGCCGCGTCTTACTTCAAACTCCGCGGCCTGGATGCAGAGCTGGTGGTCTTTCAGCGCGCCATCGAAATCCGCGAACGTGCGGTGGGCATCGCCGATGCGCGGCACACCAACGGTGATGTCAGCGTGCTGGATGTTGCGCGGGCCCGCTCCGAGCTGGCCACCACGCAATCCGACGCACTGGCGTTAGCCAAAGACCGGGCAACAGAAGAGCATCGTCTGGCTATCCTGCTGGGCAAGGTGCCGGCAGATTTCAGCCTGCCGTCATCGCCCTTGGTAATGACGCCTGTGCGCATCCCCACGGGAATGCCGTCCATGTTGCTGGAGCGTCGACCTGACATCGCTGCAGCGGAGCGGAAAATGGCGGCAGCCAATGCTGACATCGGTGTCGCCAAGGCCGCGTTCTTCCCATCGATCAAATTGGGACTGACTGGTGGTTTTGAAGCCTCGCACCCCAACGAGATCTTCAACTGGAGCAGTCGCACATTCTTGCTCGGCCCGGTCGGGGGCACGATTATGAGCCTGCCGATCTTCGACGGCGGTCAACGCTCTGCCAAGCTCAAGCACGAGCGTTGGGCTTATGAAGAGCAAGTCGCCGCGTATCGGCAAGCAGTGCTGCAGGCGTTCCAGGAAGTCGAGGATGTCGCCTCGGATCTACGCATTGTTGATCAACAGCTAGAGCGCATGAACATTGCAGTAGACGCCTCGATGAAAGCGTCCGAGGTCGCCAATCTGCAGTATGCCGAAGGGGAAGTCCCGTACTTGGATGCACTGGATGCGGAGCGTGTAGTTCTGCAGAGTCGGCGTTCAAAGACCCAGCTCGAAGCCACTCAGGCTATTGCGACGGTGAAGCTCATCCAGGCACTCGGCGGCGGCTGGGATGCAACCTCGCTCTCTGCAGCTGAACCAGCAAAATCCGCCCACTGACCTGGTCATGGCGCCGTTCTTGGGCGGCGCTTACGTGAGGTCACGTACGTCGACGGTCTCGCTGGTCGAAGCCGTTGTCTAGGAAAGCCAAATGAATTTCGATGAGCAGGTGTTCAGGGGATTTGACCTAAATGCCCTGATAACTTTTTTGGTCGTGTATCGCGAACGAGGTGTGTCGCGAGCGGCACGTGCGCTCAATGTCACTCAACCTGCAGTAAGCAATTGCTTGAGCAAGCTGCGGCGGCAGTTCAATGATCCTCTGTTCGTACTTAGCGGCAGAACTATCGAGCCTACCGCCATGGCTGTTTCGCTTGCGCAGTCACTGGCACCTGCTCTGCAACAGCTTCAACAAACGCTCGTTAAGAGGCCCCGTTCGCTTTAAAGGTGATATCAAGAAGATTGGGATTACTTTGGCCAGAAAAAAGCCGCCTAAAAAGGCGGCAAAACTATAGTGCCAAAGGTCGGTGAAGCGGAGCTCTTCAAGGCTTGAGCGTGCATGACCAAGCCTATCCCAAATTTCTTCACCGGAAACAAATTTAGCAGAAGTTATTAGTTCAGAGAAATCACTCTGCGTGATACAGGGTATGCTCGGCGGCATCATTATAAGTTATATTTTGATAGGGGCGCCGGGGTAATGCATGTTAGCCCATAGCCAATAGGGTATTCAGGAGTTGGCTGTGCCAGTTGTAAGTTGGCGCTCAACGCCCTTGGGATCACCGGGCAGCATCTACCTTTTGCCCTGCAGCGATCCACTCAGAAATACCGCCAGCCAATCGCTTCGCATCGCGGCCACTTGACCTGAGAATCGCGACGGCTTCAACAGAAAGCACGCAATAGGGATCGCGGCAGTAGGCGACCACAGGGGTGTCGCCCGGAATGTCCGCAAGCCGCTGTGCCAGTTCATGGACTGGGATGCTGATTGCTCCGGGCACATGCGCGGAGGAGAACTCGGCGTCGGGCCGGACATCCACCAGAATCACGGAGCCGTCTGCCATTCGTCGGAGAAGCTCCTGTACCGATACGCCTTCCAACTGCACGGTAGGGTCTCGGCTGTCTGCAACCACTTGGCGTACGAGCTCTTGCTGAAAGTCGACAAAGTTTTTGAGGGCTGCCAGCACCTGTGCCAGCGGACCATCCCCCAAGCGATACAGCATGTGCTTACCTGAACGGCGTGCGATGACAAAGTTAGCGCGACGAAGGTGCTGAAGATGCTGGGAAGTATTGGCGATGGTTAGTCCAGACAGCTCGGCCAGTTTCTCAACGGCGTGCTCGCCCTGGGCCAGGTGCTCAAGGAGCATCAGGCGCTGCGGGTTGCCCAGCGTCTTGGCGACGTCGGCAATGGGGGCGAACCGCTCAGCGGTATGTGGGGCTGTGTGTGTGCTCATTGACAGCACGATATCATCGCCATAACATTCAATCAATCAATTGAACGTTGTTGCAGTGGGTCAGGACAGGTGGACCGTCCATGGAGCGATCACTGCCTCATCATCCAACCTATACGCCAGCCAGGAATAGACATGAGCACATTTGCTAACGACCCAACCTTGGGCGCCCTTTGGGCCTGCTTCGTGATCGCAGTAGCGGCCAGCAGCATCGCCTATACCATCACCATGACCGAGCTGTTCGTCCCTGTTCGAGCCTGGAGCCAGAAGCTGGGCCACATGATCGGCTACCTCTTCAACTGCTTCTATTGCATGAGTCACTGGATCGTGTTCGCCGGTGTTCTGATCTACAAGCCGGTTCTGCTGAACAGTGGCTATCTGGCTGTCGACCTCCTGGTCTCGATGTTCTTCACCATCACGCTGAGTGCCTTCATTTGCGGCTTCATCTTCAAGGTGTTCCTGGTCGCGATGGCCATGAAAATCAAAGAAAAAGAAATCAAGGAAATTATGTCCAAGAAGTGATGGTCGGCCATATAGCCACGCTCTGTTTACTCGCGGGCTACGGCCAAGAAGTAAAAGCTCAAGACCCCGCTCATCTCCAGGTTGGTCAACAAACTACCTGATGGGCGGGTGATTCAAATACTTTGCTTGGGCTCGAGATATCGAGAAGAGCTCCAGTTCTGTAGCGGTAAATAGACAGAATAAATTTCCGAACAGCCTAGATCATGCCACTCACTAATAGGCGGCGGGATCTGGGCATGCCTTGTTGCACCCAAATATAGCAGGTTGAATGTTATGAAAACTGTAGCTGATGAAGCGCAAGTTCAAAGGAGTGAGTTAAGCCTCTGGATGGCTATTTTGATGCTCGGTGTAGGTAGTTTCATATTTATCAATACCGAGTTTTTGCCAGTCGGTTTGCTCAGCGATATTGCAACGTTCTACAACGTGACCATCGGCCAGGCTGGACTAATGGTGACGGTACCTGGAGTGGCGGCTGCGCTCGCGGCACCAGCGCTCACCCGGTATCTGGGTAAAGTCGATCGCCGGAAGATTTTGCTGTCGATGTCCGTGCTGCTCCTGGTCTCGAATCTCCTGATGGCGTTCTCCAACAGTTTCGTGCTCTCGCTGTTTGGTCGGATGCTGCTCGGAATCGGCGTCGGCGGCTTCTGGTCCTTTGCGGTGCCCTACGGCGTAAACATCGTTAAGGATCACCAAAAGGGGCGAGCAACGACGATTATCACAGCCGGCGTTGCGGCAGGTACTGTGGCCGGTGTGCCATTGGGTACATTCCTGGGCCAAAGCTTCGGTTGGCAAAATGCGTTTCTGTTGAACGCTGCGCTCACCGGCATTGTGCTGCTCCTGCAGCTCAAGGTGCTGCCAGCGCAGAAGGGGGATACCTCCCTGAACTTCCGCCAGATGGTGGCCGTGATTCTAGAAGGGTCTGTTGCGAAGCGACTGCTCTCCACCATGTTCTTTGCTGGTGCGCATTTTTGCTCGTTTACCTACTTCGAAATGATTTTGACCAAGGAAGCCGGCGTCGAGCCTAGCTCGCTGCCCCAGATGTTCCTGCTCTATGGACTCATGGGCTTCGCGGCAACGTTCATTGCAGAGTTCCTGGTCAAAAAGATCGGAGCCAAAAGTACCTTCCGGTTTGCCACTACGCTCTTGGTAGTCGCTGTGGTGGCGATGCTGTCAGCCTCGTTGAACAGCACATTAGCGATTGCGATCACGATGCTGTGGGGGCTTGCCTATGGTCTCATGCCGGTCAGCATCAACATTTGGCTGTACGAGGCGAACGAGAAGGACTACGTGATTTCGACGGCTAGCAATGTAAGCCTGTACCAAGTAGCAGTCGCCGCTGGCTCGTTCTTCGGTGGAGTCGCCTACAGCATGGCTGGTGTCGAGGCCATGATCTTCATGAGCGCCGCAGTCGGCCTGATCTGTTTGTTCGTCGGTTTTGTAAAGACTACTCGCTGATCGGTGGCCAGCTTCCTGGGGAGGTGAGAAATCTACGCCTTCTCGGGAGACTGGCCTGGGATGTTCCTTAGGCTGCTTTACGTCGTGGTGCAGTCTATGCCATGAGACGGCTCAGTTGGCCCTACCAGAGCAGCAATTCGTAGGTGAGGTAAAGCCGGTAACTGTCCCAGTCGCTGGCATAGTTGCTACGCGACACAGCATGACGGACCTCAGCCCCAACACCCTTGAGCAGCCCGCTCTGGACAACGTACTTCAACTGGGTGTCGAGCTCATTTTCGCGGATGCCCTTGCCTCGGCTTTCACCACCATGTCCCTCGTAGTAGCGCGTAACGAAGGTAAGGCCCGGAATGCCGGAGGCAGCAAAATTATAGTCGTAGCGCACCATCCAGATGTGCTCGCCAGGTTGAATGAACTTACTCACACTGGCAGTACTGAACGAGTACACGGTGCTCCCAGCGATATGGGGAAGGGCGGTGCTCCCCCCATTCTTCTGGTATCCGTAGCCTAGGGCGTGGCCACCCAGACGATAGGTGAACAGGCCACTAAGGGTTTCGTTGTTCACCTTGCCGTTGTAAGCCGCTCCATCATCGTCGCTTTTGAAGTAACGTAAATCACTGACCAGTTTTCCTGGCCCCGCAGGCAGAGTGTGAACCGCGCCGAAAAATTGCTGTTGATAGAAGTCTCGCAATACCCCGCGGTAGCTGCTGAGGCTGAGGTCTTTGCTCACTTCGTAGCTCAGTCCAAAAAAGTCGAAGTCAGACCCTTTGTCACCTGTGTATCCGTATGGATAGATCGAAGTGCTATCGCTGGAGTTGCGTAGCTTGAACTGTTCTAGGCGCCCGGCATGCAGATACAGCTTGTCGATGCCTTTGTACTCGACCTGCGTGCCATTGAAGGTTTGTGGCAGCAGGCGGCCATCGTTGGAGACGACCACTGGAATTCTCGGAAGCAGCGTACCGCTGCTGATTGTAAGTTCGTTCCAGCGCATTTTGCCGGTGAGTCCAAGGCTAGAGAATTCGCGAGCTGCACGGCCGTCATCATGGACTGGAAGTAGCCCTGTTCCTGCATGGGCCGGACTTGAATCGAGACGAAAGCCTGAAAGGCCTAAAGCATCGACGCCGAACCCAACAGGACCGTCAGTGAAACCCGATTGGGCTTTGAGGATGAAACCCTGAGCCCACTCACGTCGGTCGTTTCCACCGTCTCGGTTTTCATCGTCGAAGTAGTAATTGCGCAAAAGAAGACGGCCTTCGGAATCTTCCAGAAAGCCTGCGTATGAAACACTGGGTACAAGGGCGGTGAAGACACTCGTGCAAGCGAGCGCGCTTCCGGCGAAGAAAGTCCGCATTACAAATCTCTGCTGGGTATTGTGGTTATTGGCAGAATCTAAGTGATCAAACGAGTCCGAGGTGCAGGTCTAACGCTGGACTCGGTGGGCTCGTGCGGCGGACACTAACGGCTTGTGAAACTGGCCACAACGTTATGAGAAATACGCATCATGGTATGCGTTTTGGCTGCTCAAACTACCTGGAGATACCTTTTGAACCTCAAGCAACTCGAAGCCTTCCAGGCCATCATGGCGACCGGCTCGACGATCGGTGCAGCGACGCGCATGGGGCTGTCCCAGTCTGCGATTAGCCGACTGCTCGCTCAGTTGGAGGAGCATTTGGGCTTCTCGCTGTTCTTGCGTCGTAAAGGGAGGTTGATGGCCACTCCAGAGGCGGACGAGTTGCTCAGCCAGGTCGCATCACTGGTTGACAATCTGCAGTCGGTACAGCGTTTGGCTGATGAGCTTAGGGTGGGGCGCTCTCAACGCTGTCTGCTGCGAGTAGCAGTGCCGACCAGTATGACCCAGCATTTACTTCCGCGAATTGTCGCCGAGTTTATGCAGGAGCGTGAAGATGTCGTCGTAGAGGTACTGACCGGGGGATACGACACCTTGGAGCGAGCGGTACTCAGCCGCAATGCAGACTTCGCGTTTGTACGACTGCCTACCGAATTGCAGGACTTCGAAGTCCTTCCCGTCCTGGAGACAGAGGGGGTCTGCGTGATGCCCAAAGGGCATGCGCTTGAGGCTTTGGAGGAGGTCGCCATTGAGGATCTGCGGGAACTTCCACTGGTCATGCTGGGGCGTCAACGAAACCTGCGCTCGGAGCTTGACCAGCGTTTCCGTGAGGCTCGCGTCATACCCCAGGTCCGGGTGGAGGTACACTCGGTAAGTGCAGCTTGTGCGTTTGTCGCTCAAGGCATGGGGGTGTCGATCATCAATAGCCTTCTGGTCAAGGAATTTGGTCCTGAGAAGCTGACCACAAGGCCTCTTCGACCTGTTCTCAGTTACCAATTTGGGTTGGTCTTCCGCAAGGACCAACCTCGCTCTGTGTTGGTCGATGCCTTTGCTGAGCACATGCGTAGCCGACTTGCAGATAGCGTCTGAGTACCCGTAAATCCAGTTAGTGCATAGGACAACCCGCTTTACTCATAACGTTGAGCGGCCTCCTACGATTGAACTAATGTGCGTCTCGATATGGGCATTTCGCACAACAACAATCGAGATCGCGCACCATGAACCGTACTCCTACCGCGTCGCCTCCGGGTGAATTTGCTGATGCGGCAAGTCCCTCCGCAGTCGCTACAAAACAGAGCAAGCAACTGAACCCCACGTTGATTCTGCTCAGCATTGTTTTCATTGCTCTCGCCTTGACGTACTTCGTTGACTCAGGGAGGTTCCAGCGTAACGACATCGCGGTTGTCCCAGGTTCTTACCAAGTCTTGGAGCGGGACAGCTCTCTTTCCCAGTTATTTTCCGTTGAGCCGCGCGTGGCAAATGCAGACGTAGCGCGTCCGGTTTCTCTGGTCGAAGGATTTATGTCCATCCCACAGGGCATCGAGAAGCGTGCCGGGCTGATCTTCATGGTGTTGTTCATCGGCGGCATGTTTGGCGTGCTGAACAAGGCTGGTGCCATCGACGCGGGCCTGGAGAGAATGCTCGGCCTCACCCGAGGGAATATCTACGTTCTGGTGCCGTGCTTGATGGTTGTGTTTTCCGCGGGCAGCACCTTCATGGGCCTGGCCAAGGAGTACATCCTGGTCGTGCCCTTGATGGTTGCTATGGCCAACCGCCTCAAGCTACCAAATATCATCGGTCTCGCGATTGTGGTGATCTCGGTGAAGATTGGTTACCTCGGCTCGATCACCAATCCATTGGCGCTTGCTGTCGCTCAGCCTTTGGTGGGAGTCCCCATGTTCAGCGGGCTGAACATGCGCATCGCTGCCTATTTGACGTTTTTGGTTGTGGGTATCGCCTTCATGCTGTTGAGCATCCGCAAGCATGGTTTCGATACCACTGCGGAGTTCTCCTTCAGGTCCGAGCCTCTGGCAAAGCGCCACGCCCTAAACCTCCTGTTGTTGGCTGTGGGCGTAGGATTCTTGGTATACGCATCCAACCGCTGGAACTGGAAGTACCCTGAACTCTCGTCGTATTACTTGGCCATGAGCGTTGTGTTTGCTGCTGTCGCCGGCCTCGGAGCTAGCGATGCCGCCGAGGCTTTCGTCGAAGGCATGAAAAAGGTCCTGATGGCGGGCGTACTGATCGGCCTGGCGACCGCAGTCGAGATTATCCTCAGTACTGGCCAGGTACTCGACACTATCGTGCAGAACCTCTCTGAGGTCGTGAGCGACCACGGTCCACTGGCATCGGCATTCGGAATGTTCTTCGCCCAGTTGAGTCTCGACGTGATGATTCCGTCGACGTCTGGCCAAGCGGCAGTGACGATGCCTATCTTTGGTCCGCTCGGGCAACTCTCTGGCGTCAGCCCTCAAACTACTGTGTATGCCTTCCTGCTTGGAAATGGCCTGACCAACCTAATCACCCCTACATCAAGTGGCCTGCTTGTTTTGTTGGCCACTGGGCAAGTCGGTTGGGGGCAATGGGCTCGTTACATTTGGCCGTTGTTCTTGATCTTTGGCGCCTGTGCTCTTGGCCTTCTGACTATCGCGGTATTCACCGGCTACTGAAACCTCCGGCCGCGCAAAGCGGCCCTCAGATTTGAGTTTACAGTTCATGCAAACCTTGAAAAGCGTGATGGTCCCGATGCGCGATGGCGTACGGTTGGCCACAGATGTCTACTTGCCTGATGGAACGGGCAAAGCTTGGCCAGTAATTATTGAGCGCACTCCATACGATAAGAGCGAGCCGTCCCGATCAGAAAAACGCTTTGATGGTTATCACCTCAGTCGCGAAGAGATGGCCGTCGCTTTTGCTGAGGCAGGGTTCGTTACGGTCTTCCAGGACTGTCGCGGCCGTTATGAATCCGAAGGCGAGTTCGTGAAATACACCAGGGAAGGTGAAGATGGCTATGATACCTTGGCGTGGATCGTAGAGCAGCCTTGGTGCAACGGCCGCATTGGCAGCATGGGACTTTCTTATGCGGCGCACACCCAGCTAGCGATGGCCTGCCTCAATCCACCTGGCTTGAGCGCCATGGTGCTCGACTCTGGTGGGTTCTCGAATGCTTTCCAGTGTGGCATCCGGCAAGGTGGAGCCTTCGAGCTCAAGCAAGCTACCTGGGCTTACCGTCAAGCCAAGGAGAGCCCAGCCGTCAAAGCCAATCCAGAACTACTGGAGGCGCTGGATCGGGAAGACATTCGGGAATGGTTTGCCCGTATGCCATGGCGCCCGGGCGATTCGCCTCTGCGTCATGTGCCTGAATATGAGGACTATCTGTTCGACCAGTGGGGGCGTGGCCAATTGGATGCCTACTGGCAGCAGTTGGGTATCTGCGCAAACCACTTCCGCGATCAGATTCCAGACATCCCGGTGCTTCATATGTCGAGTTGGTATGACGCATATGTGAGCTCTACCCTTGAGAACTTCGACGCATTCACCCATTGCGGCAGGGCGCCTCAGCGCCTGATTATGGGCCCATGGTTGCATGGTGACCGTAACATTACCCACAGTGGCGATGCTGAGTATGGCCGGGCCGCAGCTTTCGATGGCGAAGTCGCCGAAGACTGGATGGCGTGTCGATTGGACTGGTTTGAGCAGCATCTGAAACATAGCCAGACACCTGCACCTGCTCAACAAGTCCAGGTCTTCTTGATGGGAGGTGGTACCGGCACCAAAACCGCAGCTGGTCGCATTGACCATGGTGGTCGTTGGATGTCAGCCGATCAGTGGCCGTTACCAGGCAGTAAGCTGATCAACTTCTACCTGCATGCAGATGGAGCCCTGAGCCAGTCGAGGCCCTCCACTTCGCAGGGCGAGCGCAGTTACTTCTCCGACCCGTCCAATCCTGTGCCAACCATTGGAGGAGCACTGACCTCGGGGTCCCCAGTTTTTGAAGGCGGCGCATTTGATCAGCGCGAGACAGACAGATTCTTCGGAAGCACAGGAGATGGCCGGGCTCTGAGCGAGCGCTCCGATGTTCTTAGCTTCAAGACTGCTCCGCTTCAGGAGGACCTGGTTGTTGCTGGTGCAGTGACCATTGAACTGTGGGTAGAGACTGACGGCCGTGATACTGACTTCACCGCCAAACTGGTCGATGTATACCCTGCCTCTAAGGATTACCCAGAAGGCTACGCGATGAACATCACTGATGGCATCATTCGCTGCCGGTACCGTAAATCGTGGAGCAAGGCAGAGTCGACGGTGCCAGGCGAGTGCTTTCAGGTCACTATTGAACCTTTCGCTACCTGCAACCTGTTCAAGAAAGGACACCAGCTACGCCTGGATATAGCCAGCAGCAACTTCCCACATTTCGACGTGAACCCGAACAGTGGTGAGCCTGAGGGGCAGGCTGAGCAAAAGCGGGTAGCGCGTAACACAGTCCACATGTCTGCCAATCACGCTTCTAAAGTGGTGCTGACATGCGTTGTCAACTGATGTGCTGGCTGCTCAGTCCGGCTCTAGGGGTGTGTCGTGGATAGCGCTTCAGTAAAGAGCAAACACTCACTTTTAGATGATGTCCAGGCGATTTTAATCGCTACGACATTGATCGCTTTAGCGTTGAACATGTACGCCGGTTGCCATTTTGTGACTGGCGGTGCGGCGGGGTTGTCACTGCTGGCCCACTATGTAACCGGCTTGTCGATCGGAAGCTGTTTCTTTCTCGTGAGCCTCCCGTTCTATTACCTTGGTTATCGACAGCTGGGAGGACGTTTCATCCTCAGGACGTTCATATCCATCTGTTGTCTATCAATCTTGATCGATCAAGTAAATAGCTGGGTTAAATTCGAACAACTCGAACCTTTGTTTACGTCGATTTTGGGTGGGGGGCTGATCGGTGTTGGCTTTCTGTTGATTTTTCGTCACGGGGCTAGCCTGGGTGGTATCAACATCTTGGTGCTGTACTGGCAAGCACGTTATAAGCTGAACGTTGGAAAAACACAGATGGTCATCGACTCACTAATCATCTTGTGCTCCCTATGGGTGGTACCTGCCAGTGCGGTAGCGTATTCACTCATCGGCTGCGCAATGGTGAACCTTGTGATGTTCATGAACTTCCGCTCCGAGCGGTACCTAGGCTACAGCCAGTAGCAGCGTGATCGGGCCGCTAGCGGCCGGCAGTAACTCGACGGGCTGAACGAGTACAGCGTCGCCAGTCGAATTTGAACGACAGCATCGTTCATGAATCCACCCACCGCATAGAGCTAATGCCCGATCATCCCCTGCACCTGAAGTGCGGGGGTGATGAAGGTATCGGAGAACAGTCACAGTTGATCGTTGCGGGTTTTGGTACCGGTGTACACATCGCTAAGCGAGCGTTCGCCACCAAATCGACCGGAGTCCCCCACACTGAATGACGTACCGGGAGAGGATTTATAGATGACATAGGGCTGAAATTGATTGGCGGGGGCGCTGGCGTTATTCATGCCGAGAAGTTCTGAACGCGTTGATATTGCCCATAAAGCACGACCAGTTTTGTAGGCGCAACGCACATTTAGTCGATGCGCCTTCATGCTATCTACATTCGCTCAGCTGTCAATCTCAGCTCACCAAAGATTTAGCGTGTACCCGAGAACCAGTCTGTTCTCATCAATATTGTTTGTGAGCCCGCTACCCGACCGAAAGCTGCCGTAGCGCCATGCCAAAGAAAGATTTTTGAGAGGGCCGCTCTGTACAACGTATGAAAGATCCATATTCCGTTCCGACTCAGTGCCGCTTGATACTGCTGCGGTGCGTACGTGTTTTGCTTTCACATAGCGCGCCATCAAGGTTAATCCAGGGATGCCCAGGCCGGCAAAGTCATAATCATAGCGGTACTGCACAGCATCTGTATCTGCTTTAGTGAATGCGCCAATCAAGGAAAGGTTGTTGGAGTAAGGCACAACGCCTAGATATGGGAAGTCTCCATCGCCTGAGAGATTCTGGTAGCCAATGGTGTATTTGTGTGCTCCCCACGACAACGTTTCAAAAGCGCTGAAGAAATTGTTATTTATCTCTCCTTGATCGACACGGCTATTGCTTGTTAGGTTTTTGTCGCCGTAGTCGGTGGAGTGAAAAAGGCGCAGGTCTGATTTGAGTGAAATGCTATCAGTCAAACGATAAGTATGCACGAGGCCAGCAAATTGCTGCCGATAGATATTATCTAGCTGTGATGCGTAGTACGCTAGAGACAGGTCAGGATTTGGTGCATAGGCTCCACCGAGAAAATCAAGGTGTGAGGCGCCTACTTTTGCATATAGAAGATCATCGTTGCTCGTGGAGTCCCTAAGGTTTTCCTTCTCTATTCTGCCTGCATTAAGTGTGAAATGATCGAGTTCCTTCGAGCTTAGCATTGTCCCGGTATATGTAGAGGGGAGCATGCGACTGTCGCTAAAGTTTATCACGGGCAGCTTTGGTTGAAGAGTGCCAATCAAAAGTTCAGTTTTGCTTGTGCGGAATTTGCCAGTGATCCCCAATTCAGTGAAGGTGTCCTCCGGCCGACCGGATTCGTCGTAAGGCAATAGACCTGTTCCACGGCGGTCTGGGGACGAATCCAGCTTAAGTCCTGTAAGCACTAGTGCGTCGACCCCAAAGCCGATAGTGCCAGGTGTAAAGCCTGAATTGAATCGCAGAATCATACTCTGCGCCCACTCTTCAGCTTTATTTTGCGCGGCACTAGATTGTCTGAAATCTTTATTTATATAGAAATTTCTGAGTTCCACGCCTGCATGGCTACCCTCTAGAAAGCTGGCGCAGCTTGGCAGGCTGAAAGAAATAACAGGTAATGCGAGTAGTGCGGCGGATACGAGTTTTTCTGTCATAAAAATACCTTCTTATTGTTATGGCACTTATTACAGTTCAGCTTTGTCAGCGGACGACGCGAAAATTTGAGCACGCAGGCGGCCGCCCAGGTATTGAGCGTAAATCCATTCATTTCCAAAACAGGCGTCCTCACTGCAGGGTTCGCCGGCGCAGATGAATTGCGCAGCACCTATGGGATAGCTGGCTGGGCTCAGGTTGGTGCTCGCGTAGTCCTGGGCACTGCTTCCGTCTAAACCTTGGGTGCGATAAATGATTAACATGTTTACGAGGTTGCGTCATGCTTTTTTTGGTGCAAGTCACCACCGGTCGTCGTCTCAGCAAGGGGTGAACGAGATCTCTACGGCGACAAAAATTTGTTGAGAAAAACGGGCGTAGAGCGCTGAATCCCTTGTAATAGCTATATAAAACATCAAGATACTAAATTTGCATCAGCCCTCCCGCGGGCTTTCTCAGCTAGCCAGGCAGGGCCTGTTCCGCATCAAGGAGGCAAGTGAAAGCGCTCTGCTAATGCAAAAAATAGTGAACATGTTGACAAATTTTTTGCATCGGTATCTCCTAGGGTTGCCTGGGCGGCCCTCAGGAGCCACCCTCGATGCCCCTAGCCGGTGCAGCAGGGGTTGCGTGTGAACAACAACAAGAATCCCAAGCGGAGTACAAGAGATGGATAGTGCAACCTATGCACAAGAACGCCCTGCATCTGCAGAAGACCGTACAGCGCTAGACGAGGCAGTTAAGCGATCGTTCAGGCATCTTCTGCCCCTGCTATTTGCGTGTTATGTGATGGCCTATATCGACCGGATCAATTTCGGTTTTGCTGCCATCACCATGAACTCCGATCTAGGCGTTACACTCACTCAGTTTGGCCTGGCAGGAACGCTCTTCTACGCTGCATATTTCTTTTTCGAAATACCAAGTAATTTGCTTCTTGAACGTTTCGGCGCTAGACGCTGGATTGCGCGTATCATGGTTACCTGGGGCCTTGCGTCCATGGCAACGTGCCTCGCTACAGGCCCATGGGGGCTATACATCGCGCGCGTGGTATTAGGAATTGCGGAGGCGGGTTTTGTACCCGGTGTACTGCTCTATCTGACATTCTGGATACCGGCGGCAAAACGAGGCCGCGCAAACGCGCTATTTATGATTGCTCAACCGATGGCAATCATGGTCGGCTCTCCTCTTTCAGGGGCTATTCTGGCCTCGATGGATGGATATCTCGGGATGAAAGGTTGGCAGTGGATGTTCATCATCGAAGCTACTCCGACCATTCTCCTAGGATTAATGGTACTCAAGTACTTGCCAGATGGTCCTCACAAGGCTCGTTGGTTAACACCGGAACAAAAAAATGCCCTGACGGCAGAGCTGGCTTCTGAGCAAGTTACTGGGAAAGTGGAAAGCAGCCGATTCGCGATAAAGCCGCTGCTTAATGCCCCGTTCTTACTCACTTCGTTTGCTTATTTTGCCTTGGTAGCAAGCTTGAGCACGTTGGGTACGTGGTCGCCGTTGATCATTAAAGAGATTTTTAGTGGTTCAAGCGTATTAAATATTGGTCTAGCTGCAGCTATCCCTGGGCTTGCTGCAATCATAATGATGCCCCTCCTTAGTGGGTCGTCGGATCGTCGTCAGGAGCGCGCACACCATTTCGCATTCGCTGCAACCTTGTCCGCATTTGGTTGGTTCGCAACTACTCTGACGGGAAATCCGACACTTCAACTTATCGGCCTGGTAGCAGCGACTGCTGGAGGATTCTCTGCTATGCCAATCCTCTGGACAGTGCCGCCCACTATGCTATCTCGCTTGGCACGGCCAATGGGTATCGCGGTCATTAGTAGCTGCGGGATTCTTGGGTCGGTGATCAGCCCTACGGCCAATGGAATTTTGCGTGAAGCCACCGGCAGTTACGTTGCAACAGGGTGGTTGGGCGTATTCTGGATGTTAGCCACCGCTGCATTACTTGTAATCGCCGTGAAGTTGCAGCAGGGAATGAGGCGGTCGAATGCAGGCTAACTAAAATTAATTCTATTAAATGCATGCCAAGCCGCGAAGTTGCGATGCCGCTATCAAGCCTTGTCAGATTAAGGGGGGGTTGTGAGCAAATACTACGAACATCCGGAGCGGTTCAGTGACGCCGAGTGGACTGCACGCGTAAAACTGGCTGCCTGCTATAGAATATTTGACATGCTGGGGTGGAGTGAGTCCATTTATAATCACATTTCTGTGAAAGTTCCTGATGCAGGTGGGTGTTTCCTGGTTAATCCTTTTGGTCTTCATTATTCTGAAGTGACAGCTTCGAACTTAGTGAAGGTAGATGTTGATGGTAACGTTATCGGTCACTCGGACTGGCCAATCAATCCGGCGGGATTCACGTTTCATGGTGTGATTCATAAAGAAGTTCAGGAGGCTCATTGTGTGATGCATACTCATACAACAGCTACGATGGCAATCTGTTGTAGCGAGCGTGGACTCGAATTTACAAATTTTTACTCGGCGATGCTCTATGACAAGCTGGCCTATCATGAATTTGAAGGTATTACGCTGCATGCGGAGGAGGGGCGTAGAATATTGGAGAGCAGTAATGGTAAGCCAGTGCTGCTTTTGAAAAATCATGGCCCGGTGGTGATGGGGAGTTCAATTGCCAACGCGTTTTCGATGTTGTGGCGCTTGCAGCGTGCGTGTGAAGTTCAGTTGGCAACCGCATCACTTGGTAGAGGAATTTCAATTGATGAAAGTGTTCTGGAGCAGTGTGCCAAACAAACGCTAAGTAATAGCCCTAAATTTGGCGCGGGTGAAGATGTTTTTGCAGCTATGGTGCGGTTGGTAGATCGTATTGATACTAGGTATAAGCACTAGGTCTCGCACTTGGTCGTGTAAATTTATATTGGCGAATTAATTTTTAGTTGGATGAAGGAATGGGGTCGAGGACTATAAATTTCTGATCCCATTTATTTTTGAGTTGTTTATTTTTTCGTGCGGGGGTGTGCTGTTGAGTCTGGTGGTTTTTGCTATTGGATGATCGATTATTGATGCGTGGAGGTTAAATGCTTCAGAGGTACAGAAATATTGCCGACCTTCGCAGCGCCTCACGGCGTCTACTGCCTAAACCGATTTTTGAGTACATGGATGGCGGTGCTGAAGACGAAATTTCTTTGCGAGATAGTACAGGTGATTATGATTTACTAAAGATGAAGCCAAAAGTACTGACTGATGTCAGTAATATACGTCGTTGTGTTCAAATTTTTGGTGCTGAGATTTCAGCTCCAATCATGATATCCCCAACGGGACTCTCGGGATTGTACCATCCTGAAGGAGAGTTGGCAGTCGCGCGCGCTGCAAACGCAGTTGGAATCCCATATTCTCTATCCACCCTGAGTACCTACTCTGCTGAAAAAGTAGCAGCTTGTACTACTGGGCCAAAACTGCTACAGGTTTATATTTTCAAAGACCGAGGCCTCACGCGTGAGCTTGTCGAAAGGGCGGTTGAGTCTGGTTACGATGGCTTGATCGTGACTTTGGATACACCAGTAGGTGGAAATAGAGAGCGTGACTGGCGTAACGGTATGAGTGTGCCGCCTAGGCTCGGGCCTGCCAATATCCTGGAGTATGCCATTCGTCCTGCCTGGTCATTGCCCGCATTAGCGCAGCCTCATCGCTTCAAATTTGGTAATTTCAATAACGGTTCGTTCTCATCGGGCGGGCAAGGCCCAAGCGTCAGCCAATTTGTGAACAGTCAGTTCGATCGTTCCCTCACTTGGGGTGATATCGAGTGGCTGAAAGGGCTATGGGGTCGGTCGCTAGCAGTTAAAGGGATACTGTGCCCTGAAGATGCCGCTCAGGCCGTTAAGTCTGGATCAGACACTGTGATTGTATCTAATCATGGTGGGCGACAGTTGGATGGTGCGGTATCTCCCATTAACCAAATTGGAGCTGTAGCGGATAAGATCGGAGGATCGGCAGCAATCGTATGCGATGGTGGAGTTCGTCGTGGTTCGCACATATTGAAAGCTCTGGCAATGGGCGCTACGGTGTGTTCCATCGGCAGGCCCTATATTTATGGCCTGGCTGTCGGTGGAGAGGAAGGGGTTCGAAGATCGCTTTCTTTACTCATAGAAGAACTTGATAGAGCAATGACATTAGCAGGTGTAAAAGACGTTAAAGAGCTCAATCGCTCTATTATTATCTAAGCTCACTAAGAAATCCCAAGTTACCCAATGGTCTCCTCTCGGACGCTGCACTCTTAAGATTTCCAGCTATCTACAGAAAGGGATTCTTTGATTCAAAACCTTGCCAATTCTCGGACGAAGCCAGAACTGTCATTGTTCCATGCGGTGTTAGGCATCTCTTTCCGTACACAGGCCGAGAAAATAGGTGAGTGCGGATGGCGACGAGCAGTTGTTCACAGGACAGGCCAGGCTCCTGCATCAGCTTAGGGATCTTCCAAGGTTGGTTAACCAGAGAGGAATAGGGGGGTTAGACGCCGGGGCTCAAACGCCCCGGCGGTGCGGTTAACTCTCAACCGCCCTGAATAGATCTGAAGATCAACAAGTCCTCAATGCCGAACTTGCCATTTTCTCTGCCGAATCCAGAGTCTTTCCAGCCACCGAATGGAGTCGCCAGGTTCTGCGCTGCACCATTGATGATGACCTGGCCAGTCTCTAGCTGTTCGGCCACGATGGTCGCCCGCTTGATATCCCGAGACCAAACTGCGCCGGAGAGACCGTATTTGGTGGAGTTGGCGATTTCGATTGCTTCTTCCTCGGTGTCGTAAGGAAGCAGGCAAACGACCGGGCCGAAGATCTCCTGTTGAGCGATCTCAGATGTGGCTTCGACGTTACTCACTATGGTGGGAACAACGAAGTAACCATTTTCGAAGCCTGCAACGGGCAGCTCACCCGCAGAGCGAACGTCAGCACCGGTATCAAGCGCTGTCTGGATCATGCGCTGTATATGGCGGAACTGTTTTTCGTTGGCAACAGGGCCCAGTCGGGTGCCTGACTGGCAAGGGTCACCGAGCTTCCATTGCTTTGCTTCGCTCAGGTAGCGTTCGGTAATTTCACTAACGAGTTTACGTGGGGCAATAATCCGAGACTGGCTGACACAAGTCTGACCAGAGTTGGCCAGCGACATGCGGACGATGTGAGGTATGGCTGCATCGAGGTCGGCATCTTCCAGAACTACCGCTGCCGATTTACCGCCGAGCTCAAGGGTCAGGCGCTTAAGACTTTCAGCCGCCTTCACCATGATTGCCTTGCCAACAGGTGAAGAGCCCGTAAAGCTCACATGATTGATTTCAGGATGAGTGACAAGGTACTCACCCACATCGGCGCCGCCCCAGACCATGTTGAACACACCTGCCGGCAGTGAAGTCTCGGCTACGCATTCAGCAAAGATCTCAGCAACACCAGGGCTCACTTCGCTCGGTTTGAGCACCACCGAACAGCCAGCAGCGATCACTGCTGCAACCTTGGCCACGATCTGATGCAGTGGGAAGTTCCACGGGGTCAGCGCTGCTACAACGCCTGCACCGACGCGCTGAACGCGGCCATTACCAATGGTCTCTTCCCAGGTGATTTGATCAATGCCTTCGATTGCCAGCTCAATGCCCTTGGTCGCCATACCCAGCTGCATGCTTTGCCCCAGGAATTTAGGGCAACCGATTTCTAGTGCCAGAGCTTCAGCAATGTCTTCATTACGAGCAGAGAGCGCAACCGATAGTTCGGATAGTGCTTTTTTTCTATCCGAAAGCGAACTTTGGCTCCAGGTGCGATGGCCTTGCTTCGCGCTGGAGATGGCAATATCGACGTCTGCCAGCGAAGAAAACGTAACTCGGCCCACAACACGACCGAGCACAGGGGAGACCACATCATAGCCAGTACTGCCCGAGCAGCGCGAAGCGCTGCCCTGGCTGAAGAACTTGTTGTATTCGATCATGAGAATACGGCCTTGAGGGGGTTGGCTGGGGTGCTAGGAGCAACCACACCACCGAGCGGCTGCAAGCGCAGCAGGTGCCACGGGCTTGGCATCACTCCAACTTTTACCTCGATCATCAATGGACCATCTTTGGTGATCGACTCGCTGACTGCTTTGCCCAGGTCTTCTGGGTTGTCCACCGAGATGAAGTCGACGCCGAAGGATTGAGCCAGCAGTCCAAACTCAGGGTTGGCCAGCTCTACTGCCACCTCAGCACCAAACTGACGCTTCTGGATAGCACGAACGTTGCCATAGTGGCCGTCGTTGAACACGATCAGGGTGATTGGCAGGTTGTAGCGGTTAGCGGTCGCCAGTTCCTGGAGGTTCCAGCCGAAGCCGCCGTCACCGGTAATGGATACAACGCGACGGCCATTGCCACCCACTGCGGCGCCCAGGGCAACCGGGAAACCGTAGCCCAGAGTGCCTTGATAACCTGGGCCAATGTAGGTGTGGGGCTCGTATACCGGGAAGGCGATACGCGCGAGGTAGCCAATCTGGGTCAGTTCGTTGACGAAGATTGCATCATCAGGCATCGCGTTGCGCAGTTGAGCGACATAGCTAGCCTGCGGCTGGATTTCTTCAATTTGCTGCGAGGCCCACTCTTTTACGGACAGGGCTTGCTCATTGGTCAGCGCTTTACGAGCTTTGACCAGATTAGCGATCGCAGGAACGACATCGCCCACATCAGCTTCGATGGCAACGCTTGGGATACGAGGGGCTGTCATGTCATCAGCGTCGATGTTGACGAAGATGAACTTGGCTTTGTCCATCGGCCAGGAGGTGTCTGGGCTCAGCACGTCCATGAAGCGGCTGCCCAGCACGACAACCAAGTCTGCGTACTCGAATACAGCACGGCCAGCGAGCGAGTTCATTGCGAGGGGGTGACGATCACTGATGGCGCCACGACCGTTGTCACTCATGACCACTGGGGCCCCGATTTTTTCAGCCAGGGTCAGCAGGCCTTCACGCGAAGCGGTGGACAGCGATCCGCCGCCAGCATAGATCACCGGCAGCTTGGCCTGGTTGATCAGTGCTACAGCATCGTTGATCAGCGTCTGATCCAGTTTAGCGACAGCCAGGGTCGGTACCACCGGTGCTACTTCAGGCAGATCGTAGCTCTCTTGAAGGAAGTCGTGCGGGACTTCGACGCCGACCGGACGAGGACGACCTTGGTTGATCTGCGCGAATGCCTCATCCACAGCACCTGGGATGTCTTCACCTTTTTGAATCAGGGTGTTCCACTTGGTCAAGCCAGCAACGAAGCCGGTCTGATCTTTGATTTCGTGGAGCAGGCCGTAGCCTTTGCCGATGCCTTTGGAGCAGATCTGTCCAGTCAGGAACATGACCTTGGAGTTGGAGGCGTATGCAGTCGACAGACCTGCGCCTGCGTTAAGGGCGCCTGGGCCTGGTACCACCATCGCGGTGCCCACTTTGCCGGAGGCGCGGAAGTACCCATCAGCCATGTAGGTCGTGGTTTGCTCGTGCCGTGGGACGTACAGCTTGACCTCGCCATCCTTCTGGCGCAGGGCGTCTACCGCCCAATCGAGCTGGATGCCAGGGATCATGAAGAGATCTTTGACGCCGTTACGAATCAGGCTTTCCGTAAAGATCATTCCACCAGTTTTTTTCATTGCAAGGCACTCTCTAAGTATCGATTGTTTTTAAGATTGCGAGTTTTATGGACGCTCATGATGCAGTCCCCATTTGGAGCGCTTAGAGGCCTGGTGGGTATGTTTAAGTGCTTAGCCGCTCGGATTAAGAGCGACATGGTCGCATATACGGCTCACGGAAAGCACAGCGAAGCATAAACTACCCTGGTTGGCGTCTAATTTTTTCCAAGTCTTTCAAGAGCTCAAGTAGCAATTCGGCTTTCTTACGCCCGTAACGCTCAAACAAGTCGTCATAAATAGCTTGAGTCGCATCCGCCGCGCGTTGGGCTACTTTGCGTCCCTCAGTCGTCAACGAGACGTTATAGGCGCGCATATCTACTTGAGACTTTTGTTTCTCCATCCAGCCCAAATCGCTTAGAGCAGAAACAATTCGCGCCATGCTGACTTTATGAATACAGCTCAGTCGGCACAGCTCAGCGAAAGGTATCTCCTCATATTCAAACGTGATGCGCATCACTCGCCACTGCTGCTCTGTGACGTTCAGCTCTTGCAAGATGGGCGAAAAGTTTGAAACCACTGCATCCCTGGCACGTAGACACGCGAGAGCTAAAGAGTGCTCGGCGTATCTGAAGTCCAGATTCTGATCTGTGGGTGACATGCTTTATCCTGGTTTTCAAGTTATTTTCTGGCCGTCAGAGGACGTTCCTGTGCTGAATCGTACCGCAGCAGAAAAGTCAAGAAAACCAAGATGTCGGCGTTTATGAAAAGATTGTTTTCAGATCCTGGCTGCTGTCAGGCAGCTGTCCTTTTTTCGTCACCACAGTGCCTACGTATTTTTTGGCGAGCATGAACGCGCGCGGGTCGCTGATCGAATCGACGGCCTGCAGTAATTCGCCCTTGAAATACCAGAAGCTTGCGCTTGAGCCATCCGGAGAGATCCGTGATACGACATGGTCGTGATCGAAGCTCAGGCCAGCGATTTGCATTTTGTAGCTGTATTGGTCTGACCAGAACCATGGCTTCGGAGCATAGGTGCCGGCGAGGCCCACGATGTCTCGGGCCGTCGTGTCGGCTTGTTCCAAGGCGTTCTGAACGGATTCCAGTCGAATGGTTTTGCCGTGGAAATCGAAGCTCGTGCAGTCACCGATCGCGTAGATGGAGTCGACGGATGTGCGGCACTGCGGATCGACTTTGATGGCATCCAGAGCTAGCTCGACACCTGCGGCGCTAGCGATTTCGGCATTTGGAATGATGCCGATACCGACGACAACAACGTCTGCCAGCAGCTCTTCGCCGGACTGGAGCAATACGCTGGATACCGCTGCGTCCTGGATGTTGTAACGTTCAACTTCAGCGCTTTCGAAAATCCGCACACCACGCTTGCAGTGGAAATGGCGCACGAAGTCCGAGGTTTCCTTGCAGGCCACGCGTTGGAGAATTCGCTCGGCTCGCTCAAGCACTGCTACCTCTACTTCAGAGGCGCGAGCGACAGCTGCGATCTCGAGCCCGATGTAACCTCCGCCGATTATCACCATGCGCTTGCCAGGCAGCAGATAGCTGTTCAGTGCATCCGCATCCTTCAGGTCACGGAACGTAAAGACGTTGTTGAGACCTTCACTGGGAAGCCCGGGCAAGGGGCGTGCGCGCGAGCCCGTAGCGAAAACAAGCTTGTCGTAGGGGAAGGATTGGCCACCCTGGGTAATGACCTCTTTACGCTGAGGATCGACGCTCTCAACCTTGAGATTGAGATGAACGTTGATCTTTTCCTCATCGTAGCTGTTGGCAGGTCGGATGAAGAGGTCGTCAATAGGTGCAAGCCCATTAAGGTATTTCTTCGAGAGAGGAGGGCGTTGATAGGGATGAACTGCCTCCTCGCCGAGGATAGTGACCTCACCTTGAAAGCCGTGCTCTCTAAGGCGGAATGCACAAGTTGCTGCGGCTTGGCCTGCTCCGACAATCACAACTTTCATTTCTTATTCTCCGGACAGCAAGTAGCTATCGTCAAATTCACCAAACATGACTTTGGCGCGGATCTCCCCAACGTATCCAATCTCCAAGAAGCCCGAGCCGGATTTGTTACCAGAGTCGAGAGATTCTGTGATTTCTTCAGCAAACATGCCCGCAGTCTCCCGGTCGATCTCCCATTCGAGGCGAAGCTCTGGTGATTGGTGGAGGATTAGTCCGCGAGTCTTGTGGTCGCCCACCAGTTTGATGGTGACATCGTGAGTTGCCGAAGTGACAAAGGCGAGCTCCTTGATGCGTACATCGCGTGGGTTGATCGACAGTTCGTAGAAGAATTCTTGAAGCTGCGAGACATCGCTGCGCTCCCCTACAATTAGCAGCAATGGATGAAAGTCGCTCGGCATATAGTGGAAGCGCAGCATGGCTTTAGATCTCTTCTTGAGTTACGTGTTCGACGATGTCCTGGCTGTGAATAAGCTCGCGGCCATTGGAGTCTTCAACTTCAACCCACTGACCATCGCCCATATTTTCAACGCAAACAACGTCGCGCCCGCCTTTGATGACAAGTTTGTCGCCTGGTTTGATTTCGTAGAGATTGATCATGGTCTTAGAAGAACGCCGTCAGGTTTTTAACGAGCAAAACGTTTTGGTCGAGGATGATCTCTCGCTCGAGCACACGCCAGCCATCTTCGGTCTCAACAAGGGTGTCGTACCGCTTGCCCACCATCGTGTTCACCTCGTACTCTACTCGGTTGAGGTAAACCATGAAGCGGCAGCTGGTTTTGACGGTGCGCAGGCCATTTTCAGCCTTGCCTTGCTCAAGTACGCGAACGTTGGTGATCAGGTGAGAAATTCGCGACAGCGGCTCCTCGGCGTAGTGGACACCAGTAAGGATCTGCTCCACCCGCTTGGTGAGCGTCCACTTACCTTCGTCGAACCAGCTGATGTCCGAGCCCAGCTTGGTGTTCTCTTTCTCAGCATGCTGACCGAACTTGACGTTGCGACGCATTGGCATGAAGTACTTGATGTCTTCATGGAGAAGGTCAAGCCACTCGTTGTAGCGGCGCTCGTCCATGAGATCCGCTTCGTAGTAAAAGAAGCTGGCGATCTCTGGAGTGATGTCCAAATGCTCGGTCAGGAATTGTTTGGTGCTCATGAGTGTTTACCCAATGGAATAGAAGAGCCTTGGTGAGCGAAGCAGCCCACATCAATGATGGTGCCGCTGATCGCTTGGGCATCATCAGAAATGAGGAAGCGGATGGCTGCCATCATGTCCTCACCGGTGATCGCACGACCTGCCACTGATCCAACAAAGTTGGTCGGGAAGGCAGCGCCAGCTTCCTCGAGTCGGCCGCGAGTCATGCCGGCGTCGATGCCGCCACCACCAGGAATCACCATATTCACGCGAATTTTCTGCGAGAAATGGTCAAGTGCCAGGGCTGCGTTCAGGGCAACCAGGCCACCCTTGCTCGCTGAGTAGGCAGCCATGTTTGGCTTGCCCCAGCCTGCGCCGGATCCCACATTGACGATGCTTCCGCCACCTTGGCTTTGCATGTGAGGAATGGCAGCGCGTGCCATCAGGAATGGGCCACGCAGGTTGACTGCGAGAATCTTGTCCCAGAGTTCAGGGGCGGTATTCAGCACAGTACCCAGTGGGCCGATCGCGGCATTGTTTACTACCGCATCGATTCGCCCATAGGCCTCTAACGTCGCCTTGATAACGCGATCAACGTCTGCTTCGAGTGTGACGTCAGCTTCTAATGCGATGAGAGGCAGCTCTTCAGTTCGAGCTTCCTGGTTCATCGCCTCGATGGTATTCGTCGCAATGCTGCCCGCCTGCTTTTGGCCAATGCCGAAAGCTAATACCCGGTAACCCGACCTGGCGAGGCCCATGGCAACGCCATGGCCCAGGCCGAAAGTGCCACCGGAAACGATGACTACTTTGCTCATTTCACTCGCTCCGGTTCTGGAAGCGCGGATCGTGCTCGCCGCTCAGTACGCTCCAGTCCTTCTCGAAGATGTAGTCCTGCCAACGGAGGTAGAAACCACGTGCCATGTGCTCGGTGACGGAGGTGCTCACGTCGCCTTTGATGCGCAGGCCGTTCACGATTGGGTCTGTGGTGTTTTTGTTCAGCGACTGCTGGTAGTTGAACGGGTAGCGTTTGGAAATGGTGCCGCCGCACGCTTTCGTGGCGTACAGCCAGTTTTCCATGTCGTCCTGTTCGGTCATGCCGGCAGGGCCCGAGTAGCGCATGTAGTAGTGGCGCAGGAAGTCCTTGACCTTTTCAGGGGCGTCGGCGTCCACCAGGAAGAAGCGCCATCCTTCGGTCTCATTCGGGCTGTGCGGGTGCCATACGCAGAGGCTGCGGGGCTGGGTGCCATGGAATGAAGTGTTCGGGAAGATCGTGCCAACGAATGGGCGCAGACGATAGGCATCGCCCTTGGCAGCTTTGCGCTTGTTAAAGTTGTCGCGGAAATACTGCTCAATTTCCGGATCATTTTTGAACTGCTCGACGTATTCCTGACCTTCAGGCTGAACAGCCGAGTGCACACCGTGGCCATGCGGGAAGCTGACCCACACGTGTTTGGAGAACTCCAGTTCGTTGTCGCGGCGACCTTTCACGCCCTGTTCGGCCGATGGGCCAATGCCGATCAGGTCAACCGACCGGTGGCTTGGGTTGTGGTAGGTATCACCGAGGAAGTTCTCAGCAGCGTATTTCCAGTTGGCAGGGAAGATCCATTTGTGGACACCAACAACTTCCGAGCCGCCTGGTCGACCATCGCGGTGATCCAGGGCCAGATCCAAGTGGGTGACAGCGTCCCCCAGGTAGTCCATGAACTCAGGTGCTTCCGGATCCCACGTGGCCCAGACGGTGCCCTTGTAGATCGCCAGTTTGGCGACTTCAATCAGCGACCAGTCGGCCTTATCGAAGCAGTCGCCATAGATGTCCTTCGCCATCGGCACGCCACGCAGTTGGCCATCCGTCGAGAATGTCCAGCTGTGGTAAGGGCAGGTGAACAGCGAGGTGTTGCCGGACTCGTAGCGGCACACTTTCATGCCACGATGGCGGCAGGAGTTCAGGAATACGTGGACTTTCGAGGCTTTGTCACGAACCAGGAGAACCGACTCCTCGCCCATGCGGGAGGAGAAGAAATCGCCCGGGTTCGGGATTTGGCTTTCGTGACCAACAAACAGCCAGGCGCGAGCAAAAACCGTTTCCAGTTCTTTTTTGTAGATCTCTGCATCAGAGAAAATCTTACGATCGATAACGCCGTTTTCGACGTCAACAAATTTTCCTGTTGAAGCGATGATGTTCATTTGTCATGCCTATCGTGGATGAAATATTTAGGCTTTGCTCGACCAGTTGCTGATGTGTCAGGCAGCCACGCAACGATCACACCCTTAGCGCAATGCTGGGTGTTCAGAACGTTGATCAATCAAAAGCGCTGGGCTCAGCTTGATGACCTTTCCAGGCGGAGTGATCCGACTGTGGAAGGGCAGTGGCGCCGGCTGGCTTGGTAGCCAGCGGTTCGGGGGATGTCAGACAAACGCAACGGTTCATGGCAGTCCTTCCTGATTTTGAGGCCAGGATCTTGTTTTTTTTGGTTCTGCTCGCCGCCTCACTCGCCTGAGCAGGTACGGCTTGATTTCGAGGCTATTCCTGCAAAGGTCAAAAGTCAACATGTTAACTATATTGACCTTGGGTTCAGTGGTGATTTTAGGCGTTCACTGGCTGCTTTAAGAACTGCCGAAAGCCGTGTATTTATTGGCCTTAATGCGTTTTTCTCGATAGTTTATCGGGGCGGTATACGGTGAGGCTGGAGAGAAAAAGAGGTGACAAGTAGGGGGTAAAGGGGCTTGCCAGAATCTCGCGAATAGCGTTTACTTGGTTAACATGTTAACTGTGCAGGGGCGCAAAAAATGACAAAAATTACATTCATTCAGCCTGATGGGATTGAAAAGCAGGTTGAAGCCGCTGATGGCCACTCGCTGATGGATGCAGCTGTCCGAAATGGTGTGAAGGGCATGGAGGCCGAGTGCGGTGGTGCGTGTTCCTGTGCAACCTGCCATTGCTACATTGAGGAGCCATGGTTCGAGAAGGTTGGGCCTGCGGATGGTGACGAAGAGGGCATGCTGGAGTTCGCTTTTGAGGCGAAGGAAAACTCTCGGCTCGGTTGCCAAGTCAAGGTAAGTCCGAGTTTGGACGGCTTGGTTGTACGACTGCCATCCAGCCAAGGCTGAGTCATCGTTTGCCGTAGCCTTCGCTTTCGATTCAATACTGCTCAATGGGCCTGAATCAGTCGGCATAGATTTGTGTCGGAGATTCAGGCCCTTGATGTTTCAGGCTCTATCGCATTCGCGCTTGCGCAGACCGATACCGCGCTCGAATTCCTGGCATGCTCTCTGTGGATCCAAATGTCTAACGCAACCTATCGAATTTCCCTAACACTCGCCTTGCTCCAGGCTCGGGCTTCAGCAATGAGTTTCTTCCGGCCTGTACTTAATGCGCATGGCGTTACCAGTCAGCAGTGGAGGGTAATACGCGTGTTACATCAGAACGGCCAAACAGAGATCTATAGACTGGCTGAGCTGTCTTGTATTCTCCAGCCGAGTTTGACAGGGGTTCTGAAACGGATGGAGGCCCAGGGATTGGTGAGTCGGCAACGTTCGGAAGTCGATCAGCGATGTGTGCTGGTAACGCTTTCTGACTGGGGGCAGGAGCTCTATGGCCTAGTCGAGCAAGACATCAATCGGTGTTATGACCGACTGGAAATGGGACTGGGGAGAGACAGTCTTCGTGATCTTCTGGATTTGTTAGATGAGCTGAAGAGGGTCAGCCCCACCAACCAGGATTGAGGGGCTGCTCAGTTAACGGTCGGGGCAGGGGGGATTAGTAGACGCCACCGCCATTCTGATCTGGAAGCTGAGTGTCTTTGAAGCGTGCCGCGAGCGTCTGCAGCCCGCGCATCAAAACAGTCGTATCCACACCTACCGCGACGAACGTCGCGCCGAGTTCAAGATATCGGCGAGCTAGTTTTTCATCCGCGCTGAGAATGCCGGCGGCTTTCCCTGCCTTGCAGATTCGAACGATCGCATCTTCGATTGCGGCCTGAACCTCGGGGTGGCCAGGATTGCCTCGATACCCCATCGCTGCAGACAAGTCGGCGGGGCCGATGAAGACGCCATCGACGCCCTCTACTGCAGCGATCGCATCTAGGTTCTCCAGACCCTCGCGATTCTCGATCTGCACCAGAAGACAGATCTCTTCGTCAGCTTTGTTCAGGTAATCCGGCAGAGTGTTCCAGCGAGAGGCGCGGGCGAGGGCGCTGCCAACCCCTCGGATGCCCGATGGCGGATAGGTAACGGCGCGCACCAGGTGTTGTGCTTGTGCTGCAGTCTCGACCATCGGCACCAATAGGGTCTGTGCCCCGATATCCAAGACCTGCTTGATTAGCGCGGTATCGCCAACGACCGGACGAATTACGGGTTGCGAGGGATAGGGCGCTACCGATTGCAGCTGACCGAGCAGCGAGCGTATATCGTTGGGTGCATGCTCTCCATCCAGAAGTAGCCAGTCGAACCCTGCATTAGCAGCCAGTTCCGCGCAGTAGGCATCTGCAAGTCCGAGCCAAAGGCCAATTTGTGGCTCCCCAGACTTCAGGCGTGCCTTGAATGTGTTCTTCATCACCAGGGCTCCTACAATTAAACGAAGCGGCAGGCAATGCTGCCCAGCATGTCGTAGTCGACGTGGAAGGTGTCGCCTGGGCGTGCAGCAACAGGCCGGGTGAACGAGCCGCCCAAGATGATTTGGCCGGGCTCCAGCGTAACGTCGTAAGGCGCCAGTTTGTTGGCGAGCCAGGCCACACCTTTGGCCGGATGGTTGAGAACGGCTGCACTCACGCCAGATTCTTCGATCACGCCATTTCGGTAGAGGACTGCAGGTACCTTGCGCAGATCAATGTCGGTCGGGCGGACGGGGCGCCCGCCCATAACCACACCAGCATTGGCTGCGTTGTCAGAGATAGTGTCGAATACCTTGCGAGTTACCTGTGTCTGCGGATCTACCTGGTGAATTCGCGCGTCGATAATTTCCAGGGCCGGGATCACCCACTCGGTGGCTTCTAGTACATCAAAGACAGTGCAGTTTGGGCCTTTGAGGGGTTTGCCCAGGATGAAGGCCAGCTCGACCTCTACGCGAGGAACAACGAAACGATCAAACGGAATATCGCTGCCTTCCTCAAAAAGCATGTCATCGAGGAGCGCGCCGTAATCAGGTTCGGTAATGTTCGAGGAAACCTGCATGGCTCGAGACGTCAGGCCGATCTTGTGACCTACTAGCTTGCGGCCGGCTGCAATCTTCTTGGCAACCCACGCACGCTGGATGGCGTAGGCGTCTTCGATAGTGATGCTCGGGTAATCCAGCGAGAACTGGCGCACCTGTTCACGCGTGCGTTCAGCCTGGTCGAGTCGCTCAGCGGCCTGCTGGATGAAAGTGTTGTCAAGCATGATGGTTTCTCTTTAGAAGGTGAGCATCGCGCGGCGGATGTCAGGCCGGGCGATTGAAGAGGGGGTGCAAGGTGCTGTGCTTGGCATCGAACACTTGCTGAGTGCTCTCGTCGATTTGCAGGGTGATGCCGATTGGGCGCTCTTGCAGCACCCGGTCTAGGTGGTTTTTCAGTACCTGCAGCAGACTGTCACCAATGCTGTTATGCACCGTCGTACTGCGGCCACTCCCCATGCGCAGGTTGGCATACAGGAAGCCATAGTCACCGCGTCCGTCAGCCACAGCGCAGTGGGCTGCGGGGTAGGCCAGCACACGAGTGCCGCCGGTGGGAAACACAGCTTTGCCAGTGTCGTCGCGCTGTTCTAGCATGCAGTCCGCCAAGGCGCGGCATAGACCAGGAATGTCGGTATCGCGTTCCAGGTCGGGGGTGTAGAGCAGAACCAGGTGGGGCATGACGTAGTCCTCGTCAAGGCAGCGACCTGCCGTCCTCACAGACAGCAGGCGCGGACAGGTTACAGGCGGCTGGTTGATACCACTGCGCCCGGGTTGGCAGCCTGTGCTTGCGGAATGGCCGAGCCATCCTGCGGGGTGACCGGGAAGATGGCATTGATCTGACCGGTGCCTGAAGAGCCGAAGTAGGGCGTCACGACTTCTGCGTGGCCGTCGTATTTAGACCAGCCAAGAGCACCAAGCAGCATTGCGGTGTCGTGCATAAAGCCTTCGCCGTGGCCCTTGGCCGCGTACTCTGGCAGCATTCCGCAGAACTCATCCCATTCAGCGTTCTCCCACATCTGCACTACACGATGGTCGAGCGTTTCCAGGAATGGGCTCCATACCTTGGTTGCAAAGTCCGGCGCCTGGCCGTTTTGAGCAAAGCGATGCGAGAGCGAACCGCTGGCGAGGAACGCCACGGTGCCATCGTAGTGATCCTCAACCGCCTTGCGCATGGCCCAGCCGAGGCGGGCGCTGTCGGCAAGATAGTGGAAGGTGCAGAGGGCCGAGACCGAGATCACCTTGAAGTGTTGGTCTTGGTTCATGTAACGCATCGGCACCAAAGTGCCGTACTCAGGGCCCAGGGTGGTCGCATGGTGGGCCATGGTCTCGACACCAAAGCGATTGCATTCCTCGGCCAGGAGCTTGCCGAGCTCGGTGTTGCCGGGGAACTCGTATTCCATATTGCTGATGAAATGCGGCAACTCATTGCTGGTATACAGGCCCTTGAAATGGGGCCCGCAAAGCACGTGGTAGTTAGCATTGACCAGCCAATGGGTATCAAACACGACGATGGTGTCTACACCCAGCTCACGGCAGCGGCGGCTAATCTCATAGTGCCCATCGATTGCGGCTTGGCGGAAACCTTGGCGAGGCCCGGGCAACTCGGATAGGTACATGGAGGGGACATGAGTGATCTTGGCTGCGAGTGCCAGCTTGCCCATGATGAATCTCCTTCTTGTTGTGAGGCCACCGGCCCGGCACTTCGGCGATCCGTCAGAACTGCCTCAATCGCCGGCCCAGTGGAAAGAGTCACACCCCCCAGCGTGGGATGTGGTGGCTACCCATCGAGATGCAAACGTTCTTGATCTCGGCAAAGACCTCGAAGCTGTATTGTCCGCCTTCGCGACCGGTACCGGAGCCCTTCACGCCGCCGAATGGCTGGCGCAGGTCACGTACGTTGTGGCTGTTGATGAACACCATGCCGGCTTCGATGCCGCGTGCCAGGCGATGGGCCTTGCCGATGTCTTGAGTCCAAATGTACGAAGCCAGGCCGTACTCTGTGTCGTTAGCCAAACGCAGGGCTTCTGCCTCATCCTTGAATGTCATCAGGCACACAACCGGGCCAAAGATTTCTTCTTGAGCGATGCGCATCAAGTTGTCGACATCTGCAAAAACGGTCGGCTGTACAAATTGGCCTTTGGCCAGGTGCGCAGGCAGGTTGGCAGGACGTTCCAGTCCGCCAGCGACCAGGCGTGCACCCTCATCAATGCCGATCTGGATGTAGCCGGTCACCTTCTCATAATGCTGCTGGGTGATCATCGAGCCAACCTGGGTTTTCGGGTCGGTCGGGTCGCCGACAATCAGGCGTCTGGCGCGGGCTGCAAATTCTTCGACGAAGCGTGGATAGACACTTTCCTGAATAAAAATGCGGCTGCCAGCGGTGCAGCGCTCACCGTTTAGCGAGAAGATGGTGAACAGTGCTGCATCCAAGGCGCGCTCAAGGTCGGCGTCTTCGAAGATCAGCACCGGTGACTTACCGCCCAGTTCCATCGAGTACTTTTTAAGGCCGGCTGTCTGCATAATCTTCTTGCCGGTGGCGGTGCCGCCAGTGAAGGAAATGGCGCGCACATCCGGGTGGCGGACCAGTGCATCGCCAGCGGTGGCACCATAGCCCTGGATCACGTTCAGCACGCCGTTGGGGATGCCGGCTTCAACGGCCAGGCGGCCCAGTTCGTTGGCAGTCAGCGGCGACAGCTCGCTCATCTTCAATACGGCGGTGTTGCCCAGGGCCAGGCACGGCGCGGTCTTCCAGGTGGCGGTCATGAACGGCACGTTCCACGGGCTCACCAGGCCACACACACCCACCGGCTGGTACAGCGTGTAGTTGAGCATCTGGTCGTCGACCGGGTAGGTGTGGCCGTCCATGCGCGTGCACACTTCGGCAAAGAAGTCGAAGTTGTGCGAGGCACGCGGGATCAGCACGTTCCTGGTCTGGTGAATCGGCAGACCGGTGTCGAGGGTTTCCAGCTCGGCCAGTTTCGGCACGTTCTGCTCGATCAGTTCACCCAGCTTGCGCATCAGCCGGGCACGTTCCTTGGCCGGGGTGTTGGCCCACTTGGGGAAGGCTTCCTTGGCAGCTGCCACGGCCTGGGCCACTTCTTCGGCACCGCCGCTGGCGACTTCGCCAATGGCATCGCCGGTGGCCGGGTTGTAGTTGACGAAGGTGTCTTTGCTCTCGACCTCACGGCCGTTGATCCAGTGCTTGATCATGCTGCTCATGCCTTGTTGTTCTTGAAGAAGTCAGCTTCGCTGACGATACGGTTGACCAGGCGACCCACGCCTTCCACTTCCACCACCACTTCATCGCCTGGTACCACATCGGCCAGACCTTCCGGCGTGCCGGTGGCGATCATGTCGCCGGGTTGCAGGGTCATGAAGCTGGAGAAGTATTCGATCAGGTGCGGGATGTCGAAGATCATGTCCGCGGTGCTGCCTTCCTGTTTCAGTTCGCCGTTGATCCAGGTGCGCAGCTTCAGGTTGCTGACGTCTGGCACGTCGGCGGCATCGACGATCCACGGGCCGACCGGGGTGGTGGCGTCGCGGTTCTTCACCCGCAGGTTGGGGCGGTAGTAGTTTTCCAGGTAGTCGCGGATGGCGTAGTCGTTGCACACGGTGTAGCCGGCAACGTAGTCCAGGGCGTTTTCGCGCTTGACGTTCTTTGCCGGCTTGCCGATGACTGCGACTAGCTCGCACTCGTAGTGCATGTATTCAACGTTGTCCGGGCGCCAGGTGACCTGGTTGTGGCCGGTGTAAGTGCCTGGCGACTTGATGAAGGCCAGGGGCTCAGTGGGCGGGGCGAAGGCCAGCTCCTTAGCGTGGTCGGCGTAGTTCAGGCCCAGCGCGAACATGCTGCCGGTGGCAGGTGGGAGCCAAGTTACTTGCGTCTCCTCGAGCACTTTGCCATCGGCGAACCGCACACGATTTTCATCAATGACTTCTACGTGATGACGTTGCCCATCCACGTGAACGTAAGCGTGTTTCATGCAGATTCTCCTTGCTCCGCCACTACCGTGTTGGTCAGACGACCAAGGCCACTGATTTCAACTTCAACAATATCGCCGGGTTGAACATCAACTCGACCCTCCGGCGTGCCGGTGATGAGTACATCGCCTTCATCAAGCGTCATGAACTCGCTCAGCTCTGCGATCAGTCGAGCGACGGAGCGCACTTGGTTGGCAGTGGTGTTTTCCTGGGCAATCTCACCGTTTACATAGAGCTTGATTGTGAGGTTTTGAGGGTTCGCAATTTCGTCGGCAGGAACAATCTCTTCACCTAAAGCGCAGAATCCGTCACGGCATTTGGCTTTCACCGCTGGGCGGTAGTAGCTGTCTTCGGGAAGACTGAACTCATTGACAATCACATACCCTGCGACGTGCTGGAGGGCTGTCGTTTCGCTCACTCTGCTCGCACGTTTCCCAATGACGACTCCCAAAGCAGGGCCGGGCTGCAAGCGCTCGCCAGTAGGCCGTGCCACCACAGCGCGATGAGTGTTGCGTGTGTTCGGGGTCTTAATGAACAGCACCGGCTTTTTAGGGGGCTGCTTGTAAGGAGGGTTTTGGAAATCCTCAAGATTTTGCTCAAGCAAACCTTTGTAGTTGAGCGCGATCCCAAAGAGGGTTCCATTCGCTCTAGCGTGCGGAATAGGGGGCATCAAGTGGCTCCAGGTGAGGCTGATCGCAAGAAGTGAGTGGCGATTAGCAAGGTAAACATGTTTCCTTTATAGTTAATATGTTAACAATGGTCAAGCGTCCGTTTCGGGAGCGCGCTACGATTTCTGGTTTAGGTTGTGCTACGCCCTAGCGATGAGGGGCTTATGGCGGGGGAGGGTCATTGGGTCGGAGTTGCAGGAGAGGGTTGCGCAGGGGGGGAGACTTGCCTAAGCTATCAGGAAACTAGTTCACATGAATACTATATGTCTAGCCCCAGACCTTCGCTTACGCTGGCCCTCCTGCAGGGGAGAGAGGCTGCAATGGCCTTCTTTCGACCTTCTCTCAATGCGCGAGACCTCACAGAGCAGCAGTGGAGAATCATTCGGATCCTTCGGCAGCAGGGGGAATTGGAGAGCCATCAGTTAGCGAGTCTGGCCTGCATCCTTAAGCCAAGCATGTCAGGCGTTCTCGCTAGGCTAGAGAGGGATGGTTACGTGCGGCGATGGCGCTCCACTGAGGATCAGAGGAGGGTTTTTGTTCGGCTTACTGACCAAGGCCAGCAGCGTTTCGTCGAGATGTCAGGTGACATGGAGCGTAACTATCGGCGCTTGGTCGATCAATTTGGTGAGGAGAAGCTGACCCAGTTGCTGTCCCTCCTGGATGACTTGAAAACCGTATCACCATAATTCTCCTGCCTCAGTAACGGTGACGTGCAAGCATGCCGTCGCTGCTCCACTCTCTTGTCTGCATCTCCTCTAATAGCCTTCCCCGTCGCCATCCTGAAGAGGGTGGTGCTTCTTGTCTCTCCTGTCTTGAGGGTCGAAGAGCAGGGGTAGGCTTGATGTGCACATGTTAACCAATTTAACGCCTGGTCGCATATGTGTCCGGGCGTCCTGCGGTGATCCAGCAACGCTGAACCTCGAGCCCCATTGAGCTTGGTGGAGGCTCCGTGGGGCATAGATAGCATATTTCAATCTTCGGGCTATTGCGCGAGGAGCGGAAATCACGTTTACTAGGTTAACATGTTAACCATGTGGTGATCGATCTTGCTCCATGTGTGTGTTCGGCTAGGGCTTTCGATCAGTTGCGCAAAGGATGGTGCCATTGGCTCTCTTTGCGAGTTCGCTGGTCGCTGTGTTGCCCAGTGGGCCAGGGATTGGGCCCAGGTAGTGCTCCTGAGCACGAGCTGTAGCAGCCTGAGATTCGAAAGGTGGGGCATTCTCTGTGCCTACGCCTATGGATGCAGGGTTGAGATGGACTTATCCGTGGTTGAGCGTTGCAGATGGCGTATGAGTGCTTTTGGTCAATCGTAAAAAGAAGAAAAGGATATGAACCAAGCTACTGCTGTAGATCAGGCTTTCGGTGAGGGCGCCGTTCACATCTGGTGTAAGGTCTCCTTGCGGTTAATACCCCTGTTGCTATGAAAGGCTCAAAGTAAAGGCTAACGCTGTATCTGATTTTGCTGTTCCATGATTTGGGAAGCAGGACCGGTGGTCTCTTTGCGCCTGCATCATTTGAGTTTTTCACGCTTCTCAGGTGCTGTAGGTGCTTTTTTATAATTTTCATTTTCATTTATATTTTTTTGCACTTTTAAGGTGCGCCTAATTTACCGGAGTAATCTCATCTCGGTAGAGTACTTGGCCCGGGACGAGGCCTGAACTCAGCTTTTAACCTTGATCGCACTATTAGTGTGCATCTAGCGAAATGGAGCCCAAATGTGGGGCGCTCAAGGGGATTGACGTACAACTATAAGTAGGTAGGCTAACTAACAATGACAATGCAAGCCGTAGAACAACAGCAATCCGGAGAACAATATGAATACAACATCTGGGCTTAAGCCGTGGCGGGTAATCCTCGCAGCTACTATCGGGAACGCGCTCGAGTGGTACGATTTTATCGTATACGGTTTTCTCGCCGCTACGATTAGTAGGCTATTTTTCCCTACCGACGATCCATCGGCAGCTCTCTTGCTCGCGACATTGAGCGTGGGCATTGGTTTTGTGGCTCGACCTTTGGGGGCTATCATTCTTGGCTTGTATGCTGATCGCTATGGCCGGAAGCGCGCGTTGAACGTCGTAATCCTCTTGATGTTCATTTCCACCGCAATGATTGCTTTCGCCCCTACTTATCAGCAAGCAGGGATCTGGGCTGCGATTCTCATTGCTGTGGCACGTCTTATCCAAGGCTTTTCGGCGGGTGGTGAGTTCGGCAGTGCAACATCTTATTTGATTGAATGCGCTCCGACTCATCGGCGTGATTTCTACGGTAGCTGGCAGATGTTCGCACAAGCTTCCGGGGCTCTGCTGTCTACGATTGTCGGCGTGATGCTGTTTGAAGTCTTCACACAGGAAACAATCGATGATTGGGCTTGGCGGTTGCCTTTCCTTGTGGGGCTGCTCATCGGGCCAGTAGGTCTGTATATTCGACGTCACTTAGATGAGCCTGAAGCGTTTAAGAAGGTACAGGGTGTCAAGGTGCCCTTGAGTAAAGTGCTCATCACCTATCCTGCGCAACTGACTGCTGGTACTGTTGTAAGTGCTGCAGTGAACGTAATGTCATACGTAATTATTACTTATCTACCGTTGTACGCAAAACAAACGCTTGGTTTGAATCAGAGTGAGGCGTTTAAAGCGCTTCTGATCGCTGTTCTTCTTCGAATGGCGCTCATTCCGTTGTTCGGTATGTTGAGTGATAGGGTTGGGCGCAATAAGGTGCTTGTGACAGGTCTTACGCTATTTGCTTTGACGATTTACCCAGCCTACGGCTACATCATTGATAACCCTGGTTTCCTATCGTTGGTGCTAGTTGAATGCTGGTTCGCTATTTTGATTGCAGCTGTTTATGCTCCTAGCCCTACCTACCTTTCCGAATTGTTCCCAGTTGAGGTTCGAGGGATTGGGTTGTCAATTGCATACAACCTGGCCGCCACTGTGTTCGGAGGGTTCTCTCTTTTCTTTGTAACCCTAATTCAACAGTGGACAAATAGCGCGTTGGCGCCGGCTCACTACTGCGTCGTATTTTTTGTCGCAGCGGTTGTTGCTATCTTGATCACAAGGCCTAAAACCTGTCATGTAGCTGAGCGAACTTCGGAACTGCATGGGGAAGCTGTTTAAGGTATCTGCTTGGATCGTGGCGGGGCTAGTTTAGACCGCTGCGTTTTCTTTGCGCTGCAACATTGGTTGATTGAAAGCGATAATAAAAAATTTTGTCTGTGGTTTTGTTCGCTGCTATTGGCGAGCCTGATGCCTGTGCTTACTAAGTATGTGCTGAGTGAGGTTTACAGTGGGTTCAAGAACGGACAAATTCCAAGGGATTGCCTCTGACAGCGGTTCTATTGTCGTTTTGATGACCATGTGTGTTGCGTTAATGGTCTCGATGTTCAATGCGTCAATGATTGGGATATTGCTCCCTGGTATTGCCGAATCAACTTCTGCTGGCCCTACTGATTTACAGTGGGTTGCAACTATTTATATGCTTGCCTTGGCTGCATCATTAATGCCTGGCTCGGCAATTGGAAAGCGGTATGGGCGGCGGTCGGCGCTACTTGCAGGTCTTTTAGTTTTTCTTACAGGAGCTTTTTTATGCATGGTGGCGCAGAAATTGAGTTGGTTGTTGCTTGGACGCCTGGTCCAAGCCGTCGGCGTCGGTATATACATGCCGCAAACATTATCGATTTTGGCCGTTGAATACTCCGATCTGAAGAAGCGGGCTCGAGCAATCGGTGTTTGGTCTGGTGTGGCCAGCATCGGGTTGGTTGTAGGTCCTCTTGTTGGTGGCGTCGCAGTGATGCTAGTAAGTTGGAGAGCTGGCTTTTTCTTGTCAGTGGTGTTGAGTATTTGCGCTTTGATATCTGCATGGAGATGGCTGTCTAAGGAGCGCCATGGTAGGCCCGTTGACGTGAACGCATTCGATTTTTTGGGGACATCGTTTAGTGTGCTTTGGTTGTCCTGCTTGGTATTTGCGGTCAATGAGTCTAGCAGGCAAGGGTGGGGGGCAGAGGTAGTTTTACAAGCACTTATTGCGGCGTTTCTTGGTTTGGTGTGCTTCTTGGTAACGGAGAATTGGAAATCTCGCCGAGGCATCGAAGTGCTAATGCCGCTTGGGATATGGTGTAATCGAAAATTTGTTATGGCGAACATCGGTGGCGCTGTGTTTTTTATGTCCTTGTTCGGTGTTCTATTTTTTTACTCAATTTTTTTCTACGTTGAATTCGGATATCAACCAATTGCTGTTGGTGCCGCGTTCATACCCATGACCTTAATGATGGCTTTAGCTGCCTCTGTAGGTGGCAGGCTAATGGCGCGTATAGGAATCTTCAGGGTTTTTATTTGTGGAGCCGTGTGCGCCTCCGTTTCCATGTCACTTCTTTCGATCGCAACTTATTACAAGTCAGAAGTGTTCGTAGAGCTTGTCTTAGCCTCTGTAGGGGTTGGGTTCGGCCTTCTGAGCGCATCAACCAGCAATGGGGCCGTTTCAAGCGTCGCCCCATTATTGAGTGGCCTAGCGTCTGGCGTCCATACGACATGTAGGCAGATTGGAAGTGCTCTAGGTATTTCCCTTCTAGGGGTATTCGTGCATGGGGAGGGAGAATCCATGGGGGTCGAATATTTTGCAGAGGGTCTAGCCAAAGCAATGCAGTTTTCAGCTGCGGTAATTATTTTCATCGTGATCTTGACTTGGCGGTTGTTACGAAAGCGATGACGTGGTTGAGTGGTACTTGAAGTTTGATTTAATACAATAATTTCAGAGGTCGACTTTAATGAAAAAAATCAAAAATTGTGCGCTGGTCATGGTGCTTGGCTCGGGGGCGGTATTCGGCGCAGACCACAGTGCTCCTGTCATTGATGACAGTAAATTGAGCATACTGTTACGCAATGCCGTTTTTGATAGGGACTTTAAAAATGGCGTTCAAGATAGGCGTGAGTGGGGGCAGGCTGCTATTGCGAAGTTTACGTCAGGATACACTCCAGGGCTGATAGGCGTTTCGGCTGATATTTTTGGTATGTATGCTATTCGGCTTGATGGCGGCGGTGGGCGCACTGGCAGTAGCTCCATTGACATGTTCAAGCAGGATAGTAGTGGTAATCCTGCAGATAATTTGGCGCGAGCGGGTGCTGCTGTTAATTTCAAGCTGTCAAATACGGTCATTAAGTATGGTGACCAGATGCCTGACTACCCAGTTCTGAGCTATTCAAATACTCGATTGTTGCCTGAAACCTACACAGGTGTTTCGATTAATTCCAAGGAAATTAAAGGGCTAGAGCTTAATGCTGCTCACTTTACCGCTGAGGTTCGAAAAGGGGCGGAGGGCCATGACAGCGCAGGGCTAAAGCAAATTGATCTGTTAGGTGGTACTTACGCGCTGGCGGACAATCTGCAGGCGACCGCATACCAATCTTGGGACAGAAATTATTTCAAAAAGTCTTATGGGGCTGTTTATTACGCACACCCTTTGGATAAGAGCTCTTCTCTCACATTTGATTTGCGTGGTTATCATACTTTGTTGGATGATGAGTTTGCTGCTCGCCTGGGAAGAGGGGATGAGAATACTATATGGAGCCTGGCGACAACTTATAAGCTGGGTGGGCATTCGCTGATCTTGGCGTATCAGAAGAGCAGTGGTAGCGTCGGTTACCCGTATGGTGGCTATCAGAGCCTGGGGCGTCCTGGTGATGGTGGTTCCACATTTTTACTAGCGAATTCGTTCTTCTCAGATTTCAATGCTGAGGACGAGGCATCATGGCAGCTTGGCTATGGTTATGATTTTACCGCGATGGGTGTACCAGGCCTTTCATATCGTTTCGCTTACGTCAAGGGTGTTAACATCCGTACCCCTGATGGAGATGGGGACGAGCGTGAACTGTTCAATCAGGTTAAATACGTCGTTCAGAGCGGCAGCATGAAGGATTTGAGCTTCAAGGTTAGAAGCTCAATTCTGCGTGTTTCAAAAAATGCCGCCGCATATAATGTCAGTGCGAACGAGGTTCGAGTATACGTCGAGTACCCAATCAATATTTTTTAAAGCAGTTGCTGGGCATCGCTTGGCGATGCCCAGTAGAAAGGATGATTAGCACTTCGGAGCTCCCATCAGCTTGTCAAGTAGCGCCAGGGTCGATTGCAGATTGTCTAAATCATTTTTACTTAAAGATTTGAAACGTTGCTTGAGCGCATGATTGCGTTTTGTCCGGACTTCTTCGCACATGAGTTTGCCCGCGGTCGTCAAGCAAATTGGTTTTCCTTTGCCCGCCCCTTGGGGGCGTTCAATCCAATCTGACTCTTCCATCCGAGAGAGAATCTGACTCATGGTTGGGGTCCTGATTCCCTCTGCCGCTGCAAGTTCGCTCACTGTCATGGGGGAGACTTGCAACAAGCTGAGCACTGCGCCCTGGGTCGTTGTAATCGGCAACGCTTCAGCTTCTCGGCGCATAATCTGGCTTATGACTAAAAGTCTCTTGCGTGTTTCATCGATTAGTCTCATTTGCTCGGAGTTCAAGCTTTTCTCTCCAGTCCAATAGGTGTATAGTTAGGTTGGCTAACAAAAGCTTTTCAATCTCTTATCATCGCACAGTCGATGACTGAAATGAAGATCCTGGTTCACTGATGATCCATTGGGATACGCTTTCGTCTGCTTTCTGTTCAGCACACAAAAATCTAATCCTGCTGGAGGGTTTCGCATGCTCGAAGTGCTTAAGGAATTGCCAAGCGACTCTGTGCTCGGCTTGATCAAGTTGTTTGCCGCCGACACTAATGCCGATAAAATCGACTTGGGTGTAGGTGTCTATAAGAATGAGCAGGGCAAAACGCCAGTCATGGCTGCGGTCAAAATGGCGGAAGCTCGGATCCTCGAGGCAGAAAACTCCAAAACTTACTACGGGTCTGATGGAAATAGCGCATTTCTGGAGGCGGTAGCGCCACTCGTTTTTGGGGCGTCCACGGCACTGGCTGATCGAATTGTAGGTTGTCAAACGGTAGGTGGAACTGGTGCGTTGCAGTTGGCCGCCAAGCTAGCCATCAGTTGCAACAAAGATGCAGCAATTTGGGTGGGCACTCCTACCTGGCCCAATCATCTGCCTTTATTCGCAGCTGCCGGCTTGGAAATAAAGACATATGAATATTATGATGTTAAGTCGCAGAAGATTAATTTCTCTGACATGATCAATGCCCTGCAATCCGGCCGGGCTGGAGACGTAGTTCTTCTTCATGCGTGCTGCCATAATCCTACAGGCGCGGATCTTGACCTCGACCAGTGGGCGCAAGTGGCCAGCTTGATCGCTGAGAAGGGCATGATTCCACTAATCGACTCAGCCTATTTAGGGTTGGGGGTTAGTTTGGAGCAAGATGTAAAGGCACTTCAATTAGTAATCTCTCGCGTGCCTGAAACACTGATTGCATTTTCATGCTCCAAAAACTTTGGGTTATACCGTGAACGTATCGGTGCTCTATTTGTAGTAGGGAAGGACGGTCACTCCTCTTCGGCTATCAAGTCTCATGTGCAGTATCTTGCGCGCACTGTCTACTCGACCCCACCTAATCACGGCGCGGCTATTGTAACCTCAATTCTGAGTGAGCCTGGGCTCAAGAAAATTTGGCTTTCCGAGCTTGTAGAGTCCACCCAGCGTATCAATGATATGCGTCAGCAACTTGCAGCTTCTAGTTCTGTGGGTGGAATTGATCTAGTCGCGCTCGGAAATCAGAAAGGCATGTTTGCCCTTTTGCCGCTTTCGGTCGACCAGGTCAACACTCTGAGGGATAGCTTTAGTGTATATATGGCACCCTCGGGTCGTATCAATTTGGCTGGGTTGAATCGTGAGAACATACCCTACTTCGTGAGCTCGTTAGGCAAGGTGCTCAACGAGTAATAGGATGGTTAGGCAGTTGCGTCGTAACTGCCTAACCTTTTCCTTGGCTGCGTCCTGGTAAGGGGTAATGAAAGTGGTAAGTGCTGTACGCAGCCTTGAACTTTGAGTGTGCGCACGGTTTTCATTTTTCGACTTTCGCACCCCTATGTTTAAGTCGCATTCAGTCTAGGGCACTCTTAAGAGGCTCAGTTTAGATTGCCAGCCCTTATCTCATCCTTTGGGCTTGATGTCGTGCTGACAGCATTGCGGTTAGCGAGCAATACGGTACTACAGCCAAGCACCATTGCCATGCCGTAGAGTATGAAGTCGGACTGTTCCTGCGACCATTGCGTTCCGTTTGGCTGAATGCAGGGTAAGCCTGACAAAACGCGGGCCTGCGTTGCTTCACAGCGGCTGAAGAAAATCACCAAAAATAAAATTAGTTGGCCGACACGTTATGAATAAATGTCTTAGAGTTAGCCAAAAAGTTCTTCTTGTTGCTTCATTGATTGTCGTGGTAACTTTCTTTTTGTTTGCTTTGTGTAATGATTTCTTACAGCGAAAGGCGATTCGCGAAAATCTAGAAAATTATCTATTCGAAGTGGGTGGAAGCACGTCGAGAAATATTAAAAGCCAGCTTGAAAATCGCATTCAATTGATACAAAACGTAGCGCAAAACATCAGTGCGCTCCCGGGCGCCGTGAATGCTGCGACTCTTCTGGATCAGCAAGCTTTGCTCTCGGGCTTTCGAAATGTTTACTTGGGTTACGTCGACGGTGGCTTTACTGTACGTCCACAGGTCAAGATGCCTGAGGGTTATGATCCACGTGGTCGCTTGTGGTACAAGGACGGCATGGTCGCCAATGGCCCGATCCTGACGGAACCGTACAAACTAAGTACCGGCGAGATGGTGATCTCTGTAGTGGCCGCCGTCGGAAGCAAAGTCGGAGTAGTGGGTGCTGACATGACACTTAATGGCTTGAATGAAATTATCCACTCGGTGGATTTTGGTGGTATGGGCTATGCCTTCTTGGTTAATGATCAAGGCAAGATCCTGGTGCACCCAGACAACACCCTGGTGATGAAATCGCTATCAGACCTGTTTCCACTAAACACTCCGCGTCTAAGTAAAGACTTGAGTGAAGTGCAGCTCAATGGTCAGACTCGACTGATGAACTTCACTCCAGTTAAAGGCCTGCCTTCAGCAAACTGGTATATCGCTCTCTCTGTCGACAAGGGAAAAGCCTATTCGATGCTAAGCAAATTCCGAACTTCAGCGGTGATTGCGGCGGTGATTGCCGTGGTGATCATCATCGCCTTGCTTGGCCTGCTGATCCGTACTCTGCTACAACCGCTGCGTGCGATGACTCGCGCCATGGAGGACATCGCCGAAGGTGAAGGTGACCTGACAAAACGCCTGACTATTCACAGTCAGGACGAGTTCGGCATACTAGGTAGTGCCTTCAACCGTTTTGTTGAGCGTATCCACACCTCGATCGGCGAGGTTTCGTCGGCCACCGAGCAGGTAACTGAAGTTGCTCAGCGGGTATTGAGCGCTTCGAATTCCTCTATGGCCAACTCCGATGAGCAGTCTAATCGTACCAATAGCGTCGCTGCGGCGATCAATCAGCTTGGCGCCGCGGCTCAAGAGATCGCGCACAACGCTGCTCAGGCTTCTCAGCAAGCAAGTACCGCACGACACTTGGCGGAAGATGGGCAGCAAGTAGTAGGCCGTTGCATTGCCGCTATGAACCGCTTGTCGAACTTAATTTGCTCCTCCAGCCTGCATATCGAAACACTCAATAGCAAGACGGTAAATATTGGTCAGATCCTTGAAGTGATCACCAGTATCTCACAGCAGACTAATTTGCTCGCACTCAACGCAGCAATCGAAGCAGCGCGTGCCGGTGAAGCCGGTCGTGGATTCGCTGTGGTTGCCGATGAAGTGCGCAACCTCGCACACCGCACTCAAGCGTCTGCCCAACAGGTGCAGAATATGATTGAGGAGTTGCAAGTCGGTGCCCGCGAGTCGGTCGATACCATGGGGCAGAGCCAACGTCACAGCCAGGAAAGCGTTCAAATTGCTAATCATGCGGGCGAACGCCTGGGTAGCGTGACCCTCCGAATCAGTGAGATCGATGGCATGAACCAATCGGTTGCAACTGCCACTGAGGAGCAGACCGCTGTGGTCGAATCGATCAACATGGATATCAATGAGATTAATATGCTCAACCGTGAAGGGGGCGAAAACCTGCAAGCGACGCTGCGCGCTTGCTCTGAGCTTGAGCAGCAGGCCAGTCGTTTGAAGCGTCTGGTTGATAGCTTTCGTATTTGATCTCACTCGGGCGGTTGCTCCCGAAGCTGTTCGCATATATGTGATAAGGAAACAAGCCAACTTCTAGTCGCGCAGATGCTTGTCGGGCCTAAGGCACCCGAGTAGTCCACCGCTATGAGAGCTCCTGCTTGGCCAGCCGGACGCTCTCAAAGGCAAAAGAAAGCAGCAGAAGCTCGAGCAGGAAATTCGCGCGGCCCGGGAGAAGATCGTCAAGGAACGAAGCACTTCGCCACCGCAATGCGTGACCTTCAGGCTCGACTTGAGAGCGCGCAGTCTGAAGAGGAGCGTTCAGCGCTGACGGAGAAGTTGGCTGAGGTTGAGGCAGGTCGTGCTTAGCTGGAGGACGAAGAAAAGCTCATTGATTACCGTGAGCCGAATGTATAGCCGGGTACGTGTATGTCATCTCTAACCTGGGGGTATTCGGGGAAGGGATTTACATGATAGGCAGGACTCGCCGCCTTGAGCCTATGGATCGTGTAGATGAGCTTGGCGACGAGTCGGTACCGTTCTGGCTCGATGTGCATGCGATGGTTTTCTCGTTCAACGCTCCTGCATTGGAAGCGAAGCTCCACGAGCATTTCACAGTTGGACGGATCAACAAGGGCATCACCGGAGTTCACTGGATAGCCAGTCGGTAAAAGCTCGGGCTGCGCTTGAAAGCGGTCGATCTTGGTGCTTTATCAAGTAAAAGGTTGCCTGGGAGGGGATCGTCTGCTCTAAGGGGCACAACAAAAACTCTCTTAAGCGTGATCCTTGAAGCAACTCCTCGTTCAGCAAGCAAATGCCAGCGTTCTCAACCGCCATACTTGCAGCAATGGCGTAGCTATCGACACTGAATCGCTGCAAATGCTCTGGCTCGCCTTGGGGATAGCGATCGAGCCAATCGTTCCAGCCATTGGGCGTCCCCAGGACATCAATCAATGGGAGGCTTAGCACGCCACCCGCATCACGCAAACGATTTGACATGGATGAGGAACAATAGGGGCGTAACTCTTGAGAAATGAGTTGGGTCGACTCCATCCCGGCCCAATTGCCTGCGCCGTAGCGGATTTCAATTTCGCCACCGCCTGGCGGTGCATCAGCCTCCCAGTTCACCCCATACATGCGGATAGAGACTTGTGGGTAAAGGGATGCAAATCGCTCCATGCGAGGTGCCAGCCATAACTGTGCGAAGGAGTTGTTTACGCTGAGCTCAAGCACCCCTTGGGCAACTGAGCTGAAAATGCTGCTCATGCCTTGCTCCATGTGCTTCAGGCCTTCCTGCACCACACCGAGGTACGCACGCCCCGCGACTGTCAACTGAATCGACCGCGTCTGCCTCTGGAACAGAGTCTTACCAAGTTTGTGTTCCAGCAATTTGATCTGCTGGCTCACCGCCGATTGGCTCATGTTCAGCTCGATCGCAGCCTGAGAGAAGCTCAGGTGCCTGCCGACGACTTCGAAGGTGCGCAACCAATTGAGTTGCAGATTCGCAAAGGCCATGGATCACGCATAAGTTGTTCTTATTGAATTGCCGCTTTTACATCGTTTGTGCGCGGTATTCAAGCTTATTAGCATTCATCTCCAGCAGCCAGCAGGAAGGGGCCAAGCCTGGAGAAATTGCAGCTGCCGTGAGTCTTTTGGGCAGGATTAGCTCAGCACAGGGGATAGACCATGAAGTCGGAAACCAAAGTACTCGTCATCGGTGGTGGGATCACGGGGGTCAGCACGCTGTATCACCTGGCCAAGGCTGGCTGGACAGACGTGATGCTGGTCGAGAAGCTGGAGCTCACCTCGGGTTCGACTTGGCATGCGGCAGGTAATCTGCCTTCGTTCAGCACCAGCCTGAACATCATGAAGCTTCAAAAGCACAGTATTGAACTCTATCAGCAGTTGGCGGAGCAAACCGGTGAGTCCGTGGGGCACCATCAGACGGGCTCGGTTCGTCTGGCGCACACCCAGGAACGCCTGGATGAGTTCAAGCGTGTCGCTGGCCTGGCGAAAATCGCCGGTATGGTGGGTGTTGAAGTCGTAGATAACGCCAGGCTGCGTGAACTTCATCCCTATCTGGATACCTCTGGCCTGTTGGGCGGCTTGTGGGACCCTTATGACGGGCACATCGACCCCACCAGCGTCACCAATGCCATGGCGAAGCTGGCGCGGGGATACGGGGCCACTATCGTTCGCTACAACCCGGTCACCGCCATCCAACAGTTGCCTGATGCCCGCTGGCAAGTCACCACAGAGCAAGGTGTGATCACCGCCGACATCATCGTCAACGCAGCGGGCTTCCGAGCCAACGAAGTGGCGGCGATGATCGGCCACCAGTTCCCGATGTGCTCCCTGGAGCACCAATATCTGGTGACTGATGCCATACCTGAACTGGAAAAGCGCCCAGGCCTGCTACCGCTGCTTCGGGATCCGGATATCTCCTACTACCTGCGTCAGGAAGGCAAAGGGCTGATCCTCGGGCCCTACGAGCGAAGTCCGGTTGCCTGGGCGGTCGATGGCGTGCCGGCACAGTTCGGCCAGGAGCTGTTGCAACCGGAGCTTGGCCGGTTGGAGGACATCATTGGTGAGGCCATCGAACAGATAGGGCTGATCGGGCAGGGCGGTATCAAGACAGTCGTGAATGGGCCGATTGTCTATACCCCGGATGGCTTGCCGCTCTTGGGACCGGTACACGGCTATGACAACTACTTTGCCTGTGCAGGCTTCAGCTTTGGCATCACCCAGGGCGGAGGGGCGGGTCGCTACCTTGCCCAATGGATCATGCACGGGCATCCCGAAGTCGACCTATGGGAGTTGGACTCCAGGCGTTTCGGTAGCTACGCCAATCTCTCGTACACCGTGAGCAAAGCGCTTGAGGTGTATGCCAATGAGTACCAGCTGGGCCAGCCGAACGAATATGCGATGCGCCCGGCGTGCCGGGAGCAGAAAACCAGTCCGGTATACGCGTTGCTCAAAGTGAAGGGGGCTGTTCATGGCGCCTTTTACGGTTGGGAGCGACCCAGTTGGTTTGCCTTGGATGGAAAGCCTACTCAGGAAACACATAGCTTCAGCCGAGGTAATTGGGATGCCGCGGTGCGTGCCGAATGTGAGGCAGTCGCGCAGCGCGCCGGTGTGCTGGATCTGACACCGTTCACCAAATTCGAAATCTCAGGTGAAGGTGCCAGGGCATATCTTGACCGCATCAGCCCGAATCGACTCCCGGCCAAGCCAGGCGATGTCGCGCTTGCGCATGTGTTGACCGACGAGGGCAGTGTTGCTTGGGAGTTCTCGGTCACGCTGCTGCAAGACGGCCGCTTCTACCTGATGTGCCCAGCCGCAGCGGAACTACTGATTGATGACTGGCTGCGCGTCCGCGCTAAAGGGCGTAAAGATGTCCAACTTCGTAATGTCACCCGCGAGATGGGCGCGTTGATCCTGGCCGGACCACGATCTCGTGAGGTCCTTGCGCAACTGACAGATACCGATCTGAGCAACGAAGCGTTTCCGTGGTTTACCGGACAGGAAATCGAGGTCAGCGGTGTGCCGGTGCGCGCGTTACGCATGAACTTTGTCGGCGAATTGGGCTGGGAACTGCATCACCCGATAGATCGGCAGATCGAGCTGTACCTGGCACTGATGGAGGCTGGCAAGTCAGTGGGTATAGCTGACTTCGGCATGCGCGCGATGGACTCGATGCGGCTGGAAAAGGGCTACCAGATCTGGGGCCGGGAGTTGACCACTGAATACAGCGCGCTGGCTTCGGGGATGGCGTATTTCATCAAGACCGAAAAAGGCGACTTCGAGGGGCACGCCGCGGTACTTGCTGAGAAGGGCGCTCCGAGCAGCCATCGACTGGTGCTCATGGAAGTTGAGGCGGGGCGTGCAGATGCATTGGGCAGTGAACCGATTTTCCAAGGCGACGAAATGGTGGGGCTGACTACGTCGGGTGCCTACGGCTACCGCGTGGAAAAAAGCCTGGCGCTTGGCTTTATCAGGCGTGACCTGGCTGGCCCAGGAACACAGCTCAGCATCGAAATACTCGGTGAACGTTGCCCGGCTACTGTAACCCGCAGCTGTGTCTATGACTCCACGGGTGCTCGCTTGAAGCACTGATTCAACCCTATACATGAGGAGGAAACTGGACGATGACCGCAATTGAGGACGCCGTGCCGTCGGCCGCTACCGGTGCAGCGCTGATTGATGGCAAAGCCTTCGCCGAGGCACTACGTGGGCAAGTGGCTCAGGGCGCTGAGCAATTCGCCCGGTCGACCGGGCAGCCGCCCGGCCTGGCAGTAGTGCTGGTAGGTGATGATCCTGCCAGCCAAGTGTATGTGCGCACCAAGATGAAGACGGCGGCAGATACCGGCATTCGTTCGTTCCCACACCTCTGGCCGGGTTCGACGAGCCAGTCGGCTTTGCTCGAGCTGATTCGCCAGCTTAATGAAGATCCACAGGTGCACGGCATCTTGGTTCAATTGCCATTGCCTGCGCATTTGGACGAAGCGCAGGTCATAGCCGCGATCAGTCCCGCCAAGGATGTAGATGGCTTTCACCCGATCAATGTCGGACGTTTGAGCCAGGGTACCGCCACACTCATACCTTGTACGCCTCTGGGTTGTTTGTTGTTACTCAAAGATCGCTTAGGCGATCTGAGTGGTCTGAAAGCAGTGGTCGTCGGACGCTCGAACATTGTCGGCAAACCGATGGCCAACCTGCTGCTCCAGGCCAACTGTACGGTGACCATCCTGCATTCACGCTCCCGCAACCTGGAAGACGAGTGTCGACAAGCTGACATTCTGGTCCTGGCAGTCGGTGCTCCGCGCAAATTCGGCGCGGGTTATATCAAGCCGGGAGCCACTGTGATCGACGTCGGGATCAACCGGATAGTCAGTGAGGATGGCAAATCCCGGTTGGTGGGGGACGCTGATACGGACGCAGTAAGTGCGATCGCCGGTGCCGTCACGCCTGTCCCAGGAGGTGTTGGACCAATGACAGTGGCTTGCCTGCTGAAGAATACCCTCACTGCTGCGTCTGCTGCTGAAGGTCTTGCCTTCGACTAAGACCCACAGCTCTGCGTTTTTTCCTTAACAGCCGTTGCGCCTGTGTCGCACCGGCTGTCTTTTTGAGGAGCGGAGGGAACGCTATAGCCAACGTATTAGTAGGGCTTATTAATGATCGTGTTTTTCATCATTTGTCAGGTGTAAGCAAAGTTCCTACGATCAAGCCATCAACTGAGCGCAACAACAAAAACAAGCTCTCGGAGGTCGCTCGTGGCATCTACTTTGTTGGCCCCACGTGTAATACACGTTGATCGGAATGGCGCTCTTCAAGCGTCGTCTGGTAGCGCGACTCCAACCCAGCTCTTTCAACTGCTTCGTCTTCGCGAGATGTGTTCGCGGAACACGCTTAGCGGTCATTCCTCTGCCCAAGGGCTCTCAAAGGCCCGCAATCAAGACATGTTTTTGGTCGCGCTTCGACGCCTGTTCGGCCGTTACCGAATCAGCACGCGTTCGTGGCATCGCCGAAAGTGTGTGTTGCGCGGGCTCTAGCGATCACCCCGAAAGATCCAAAGGGTCACCAGTAACTACAGCGTTTAAATCCTGGCTGTTACAAGGCAGCCGTCCCGTTTGCATGCGTGGAGGTGGAGATGAAGGTTTTAGTGGCGGTCAAGCGAGTGGTCGATGCCAACGTCAAGGTGCGCGTCAAAACCGATGGTTCTGGCGTGGAATTGAGCAATCTGAAAATGGCGATCAACCCGTTCTGCGAGATCGCAGTGGAAGCTGCTGTACAGACGAAAGAAGCTGGCCACGCCAGCGAAGTAGTAGCCGTATCCGTAGGTAGTGATGCCTGCCAGGAACAGCTGAGAACGGCGCTGGCCATGGGGGCCGATCGGGCAGTCCTGGTTCAGGCACCGGATGGTCTGGAGCCGCTGGCCGTTGCCAAGGCCTTGAAGGCCATTGCGCGCCAAGAAGGCGCAGACCTGGTGGTGCTCGGCAAACAGTCCATCGATGGCGACAACAACCAGACTGGCCAAATGCTCGCGGCCCTGCTGGGGAGTGCCCAAGGTACCTTCGCGTCGAAGCTGGAGTTTGCCGGGGAGGGTGTGAAGGTCACTCGTGAAGTGGATGGTGGCCTGGAAACCTTGCACCTCACACTGCCCGCAGTCATCACCGCCGACCTGCGCCTCAACGAGCCCAGGTATGCCTCGCTGCCAAACATCATGAAAGCCAAGAAAAAACCTCTCGACCTGGTGGCCATCGACACGCTGGGCGTGGATGTATCGCCGCGTCTGAAGGTATTGAAGGTCACCGCCCCGGCAGAGCGCGATGCAGGTAAGCGCGTCGGGTCTGTGAGTGAACTGGTGCAGATGCTTAAAACCGAAGCGGGGGTGATCTGATGGCCGTATTGATTGTTGCCGAACATGACAACGCCAGCCTGAAGCCGGCAACACTTTCTACCCTGAATGCTGCGTTGCAGCTTGGCCTGCCGATCGAGGTGCTGGTTGCCGGTCACGCTTGTGGCGCGGTCGCTGAGCAAGCGAAACAATTGGATGGCGTCACGAAAGTACTGAATGCCGATACTCCGGCTTATGCGGCGCAACTGGTGGAAAACGTTGCTGCGCTGGTAGTTGACCTGGTGCAGGCGAAGCAGTACAGCCATGTACTGGCATCGGCCAGCGCGGCGGGGAAGAACCTCTTGCCCCGAGTTGCCGCCTTGCTGGACGTTGCGCAGATCTCCGACGTGGTGGAGGTGGTTTCGCCCGACACATTCGTTCGACCCATCTATGCCGGCAATGCTTTGGTGACCGTGCAAAGCCAGGACTCGGTGAAGGTGGTAAGCGTGCGCAGCAGCGCCTTCGCAATTGCAACTGCAAACGGAGGCAGCGCAACCTTGGAATCGATCAGCAATGCGACTGATCTAGGTCTGTCGCGCTTCGTCAACGCCGAGCTGCGTAGTACTGAAGGCGTCGATCTCAGCACTGCCAAAATCGTCATTTCTGGCGGTCGTGGCATGGGCAATGGTGCGAACTTCCAACTACTCGACAAGGTGGCCGACAAGCTCGGTGCTGCTGTCGGCGCCTCAAGGGCGGCGGTGGATGCCGGCTTCGTCTCGAACGATATGCAGGTGGGGCAGACCGGCAAGATCGTCGCGCCAGAACTGTACATCGCAGTCGGCATCTCCGGTGCCATTCAGCACCTGGCCGGCATGAAAGACTCGAAGATCATCGTCGCCATCAACCAGGACGAAGAAGCCCCGATTTTCCGTGTGGCCGACTATGGCCTCGTTGCCGACCTGTTCGAAGCGATGCCGGCGCTTGAAGCCGAGCTGTCCTGATTGCCGGAGCACTTATCTTGAAACGTACTTTTTGCCTCGCTTTCGATTGCCCGGACAAAGTCGGGATTGTCACCCGGGTTTCCGGAGCCTTTAGTACCCACGGCGGCTGGATCGAGGAGGCCTCCCATCATTCGGACGAAGAAAGCCAGCGCTTCTTCAGCCGCATTGTAGTGCGCGCCGACTCGCTGCCGTTCGACTATGACGTACTGCAACGCAAGCTAACGCCTTTGGCCGAAGAGCTGCAAATGAACTGGCGGCTGGTAGATAGCCAGCATAAAAAGCGCGTCGTACTCATGTGCAGCAAGGGCTCGCACTGCATGACCGACCTGCTGGACCGCTGGAAGAGCGGTGACATCAGCTGTGACATCGCCTGCGTAATCTCCAATCATGAAGACCTGCGCGGACTGGTGGAGTGGTATGGCATACCTTTCCATGTGGTGCACATCGACAAGGACGACAAAGCCAAAGGCTTCGCCCAGACCGAAGCGTTGATCGATGAGTACCGCGCCGATTGCATCGTGCTTGCCCGCTACATGCAGATCCTGCCGCAAAACCTGTGCGAGAAGTACCGGCACAAGGTGATCAACATCCATCACAGTTTCCTGCCGTCGTTCATTGGCGCCAAACCTTATCACCAGGCCTCGCGCCGTGGCGTGAAGCTGATCGGCGCCACTTGCCACTACGTCACTGAAGACCTCGACGAAGGCCCGATCATCGACCAGGACGTGGTGCGCGTCAGCCACCAACAGAACGTCGATGACCTGGTACGCCTGGGCAAGGACGTGGAGAAGACCGTGCTTGCCCGCGGCCTGCGCAATCACCTGGAAGACCGTGTGCTGGTCTACGGCAACAAGACTGTCGTCTTTTAAACCCGCGAGTCACGGCGGGCGTGCCCGCCGCATTTTGGAGCTGGATCATGAGCAATTCCGTACCGGGCTCAGCCCGTGTAGTGATCGTGGGCGGTGGCGTCATCGGCTGCAGCGTCGCCTATCACCTGACCAAGCTGGGCATCAAGGATGTCGTCCTGCTGGAGCGCAAGACGCTGACCTGTGGCACCACCTGGCACGCGGCAGGCCTGGTGCCGACGCTGCGCGCCACCTACAACATGAGCATGCTGGCCAAGTACAGCGCCGGCCTGTACGAATCGCTGGAAGCCGAAACGGGGCAGGCGACGGGCTTCTTGCGTAACGGCTCGCTGAGCATTGCGACCCATGCCGAGCGCTTCACCGAACTCAAGCGCGGCGCTTCGATGGCGAAGCTCTGCGGTTTCCCCTGCGAAGTGGTCAACCCCGAGCAAGCACTGGAGCTGTGGCCGCTACTGAACATCGACGATGTGGTCGGTGGTGTGTACTTGCCGCTGGACGGCATCGTCAATCCGGTGGATGTCACCCAGGCATTGGCCAAGGGCGCACGCATGGGCGGCGCGAAGATCATCGAAAACACTCGCGTGCTGGACATCAAGATCAAGGATGGCAAGGCCGCTGGGGTGGTCACCGAGTCCGGCGACATCGATGCCGAGTTCGTCGTCAACTGCGCGGGCATGTGGGCGCGTAACTTCGGCAAGAAGGCTGGCGTAAACGTACCGCTGCATGCCGCCGAGCACTATTACGTGGTGACCGAGCCCATGCCCGAGCTCACCCGCGTGCTGCCTACGCTGCGCGATCTCGATCACTGCAACTACTTCAAGACCGACGCCGGTAAGCTGCTGATCGGCACCTTTGAGCCGAATGCCAAGCCCTGGGGCCACGAAGGGATTCCAGACAGTTTCAGCTTCGATGAACTGCCGCCGGACATGGAGCACCTGGAGCCCTACCTCGAGCACGCCATTCGCCGGGTGCCGGCCCTGGAGCGCACCGGGTTGCAGGTATTCTTCAATGGCCCCGAGAGCTTCACCCCGGATGACCGCTACCACCTGGGCGAAGCCCCGGAGCTGCGTAACTATTTTGTCGCTGCCGGGTTCAACTCGGTGGGTATTCAATCGGCGGGGGGCGCCGGCAAGGTACTGGCCGAGTGGATCGTCAAAGGCCATGCGCCGATGGACCTGTGGGACGTGGATATCCGTCGCAACATGCCATTCCAGGGTAACTCCAAGTACCTGTACGACCGCACTACAGAAGGCCTTGGTCTGCTCTATGCAATGCACTGGCCGTTCCGCCAGTTCGAGACCGCGCGCAATGTGCGCAAGAGCATCCTGCATGATCGCCTGGTGAAGGCCAACGCCTGCTATGGCGAGGTGTCTGGCTGGGAACGCGCCAACTTCTTCGCTCCGCAAGGGCAGAAGCCCGAGTACCAATACAGCTGGGGTAAACAGAACTGGTTCGCCTGGTCAGCAGCCGAACACAAGGCGGTACGTGAAAACGTAGGGCTGTTCGATCAAAGCTCGTTCGCCAAGATCATGGTGCAGGGCCGCGATGCCATGGCGGTGCTGAACCGTATCTGTAGCAACAACATCGACGTCGCACCTGGCCGTATTGTCTATACCCAATGGCTGAACGAGCGTGGCGGCATCGAAGCAGATCTCACCGTGACGCGGCTGGCTGACGATGCGTTCCTGGTAGTCACCGGCCCGACCACGCAGACCCGCGACCTGAACTGGCTGCGCCGTAACACCCCTACGGATGCTGCGGTGGTGATTACCGACGTGACCTCGTCCATGGCCGTGATCAGCGTCATGGGACCGCGGTCGCGGGAGCTGTTGCAGACGCTCACTGCAGACGACCTGTCCAACGAGGCTTTCCCGTTCGCGACCTCACGTGAGATCGAACTTGGTTACGCCATGGTTCGCGCTTCTCGGATTACTTATGTGGGAGAACTGGGCTGGGAGTTGTACATCCCGACCGAGTTCGCCCCCGATGTATTCGACCGCATCGTCGAGGCCGGCAAGCCTTTCGATCTCAAGCTTTGCGGCTACCACGCGCTGAACTCGCTGCGTATCGAGAAGGGCTACCGCCACTTCGGCCACGACGTGATGGAAGAGGACACGCCCCTGGAAGCCGGTCTGGCGTTCGCCTCGGACTTCAACAAATCCGGCGGCTTCATCGGTAAAGAAGCGTTGCAGGAGCAGAAGAGCAGGGGTGTGACCCGGCGCATGGTGCTGTTCCGTTTCCTCGACCCCGAGGGCACCAGCTACCACGAGGAGCCGATCTACCGAAATGGCCAGATCGTCGGGCGCACCACCTCAGGCATGTATGGTCACCACATCGGCGGCAACGTGGCGATGGGGTATGTGCGCAACGACGCCGGCATCTCGCCGGAGTGGATCAAGGAAGGTGAGTACGAGATCGAAGTCGCCTGCAAGCGCTACAAGGTCGAGGCAAGCCTGCGTGCGTTCTACGACCCGGATATGCAACGCATCAAGTGCTGAAGCGCCATCCGCTGGTTCCATCACAGGTACTGGCGGGTTTCTCAGTCGCGGTAGAGAGGGTCGAACATGAACAACGCTGTTTTGCCACTCGTAATTGCTCTGTTTTCGACACCGGTCATGGCCAACAGTCTGACCGTGGTTTCTTATGGTGGGAGTCTGGCGGCTGCGCAAATCGAGGCTGCTCATAAGCCCTATAGCCAGGCTACTGGTACTCGCATCATTTCAGAGGACTATTCTGGCGGGATCGCCCAGATCAAGACTCAGGTCGATAGCCAGAAGGTCACCTGGGATGTGGTCGATGCAGAACTGCCCAATGTCCAGCGGGCTTGCAATGCCGGTTTGTTGGAACGCCTGAACCCTGCCGACCTGGCACCCGCTCCAGATGGCACCCCGGCGGCTAAGGACTTCATCCCCGGTGCACTCAGTGAATGCGGGGTGGCCAACTACGTCTGGTCCACGGTAGTGGCCTTCAACAGCAAAGCCTATTCAGGCGAGCAGCCACAGACATTGAACGATCTCTTCGACGTGCAACGCTTTCCCGGCAAGCGTGCCCTGCGCAAGGCCCCTCAGGTCAACCTCGAGTGGGCATTGATGGCGGATGGTGTACCACGTGACCAGGTGTATTCGGTGTTGGAAACCGAGGAAGGGGTAGAGCGGGCATTTGCCAAGCTCGACGCCATCAAGAAAGACATCGTCTGGTGGGAGGCCGGGGCCCAGCCGCCGCAGTTGCTGGCCGACGGCCAGGTGACCATGGCCTCAGCCTACAACGGCCGCATTGCCGTTGCACAACAGAAGGAAAAACAACCGTTCAAGATCATCTGGGATGGCCAGGTATACGACATGGATGCCTGGGTTCTGCCCAAAGGCAATCCGCGTAAAGAACAGGCCATGGCGTTTCTCAAGTTCGCTACGCAAAGCGCCGTGCTGGCCGACCAGAGTAACTACATCGCCTATGGACCGACTCGGCTTTCCGCGCAGGCGCTGGTCGACCCAAGGGTTAAAGCTGACCTGCCCACCAGCCCGGAAAACTTCGCGACAGCACTGCAACTGGATTCGGCTTGGTGGAGCGATCACGCCGATGACCTGAACGAGCGATTCAACGCGTGGCTAGCCCGCTAGCGGGCAGTGGCGAGCGCCGGAGGCGTAGTTGGCGACCTCGACGTGAATGGGGCATGGAGCCGACCAGAACAATAAAAACCAGCGGTGCCAGCCAGCAGCTGGCCAACCGATCTTCTTTGCCTGCACCCACTCAACCCGAACAAGAAAGGGGTAACCATGCAAACAGAAGCGTTTGTCAGTTTTCGCAATGTCCAAAAGAGCTACGACGGCGAGCACCTCGTAGTAAAGAACTTCAACCTGGAAATTCAGCACGGCGAATTCGTCACGATGCTCGGCCCGTCCGGCTCAGGCAAGACCACCTGCCTGATGATGCTGGCGGGTTTCGAGACCGTGACCCACGGTGAAATCTGCATCGACCGCAAGCCGGTCAATGACATCGCGCCGCAGAAGCGCGGCATCGGTATGGTGTTTCAGAACTATGCCTTGTTCCCGCACATGACCATCGAGGAAAACCTCGCGTTTCCGCTCAAGGTGCGCAATCTCTCGCGTACGGAAATCCAGGAACGGGTCCGCAAGGCCTTGGACATGGTTGCACTGGGTAAGCTCGGCAGCCGCATGCCGGCGCAGCTATCGGGTGGCCAGAAACAACGCGTCGCCCTGGCGCGGGCTCTGATCTTTGAGCCGCGCCTGGTGTTGATGGACGAGCCGCTCGGTGCCTTGGATAAGCAACTGCGCGAACAGATGCAGTACGAGATCAAGCGGCTCTCCAAGCAACTGGGCATCACGGTGGTCTACGTCACGCATGATCAGAGCGAGGCGCTGACCATGTCCGACCGCATTGCGGTGTTCAACGATGGGGTCGTGCAGCAGCTAGCCAACCCGGCTGATCTCTACGAAAAACCAGAAACCGCCTTTGTCGCGAGCTTCATCGGGGAGAACAACCGCTTGCGTGGGGAGGTGGTTGAGCGCGACGGCCGCTTCTGCCGGGTTCGGGTCGGCGAACACACCCTGAAAGCGCTCTCGGTCAATGTGCCGGCCAGCGGCGAGAAGACCACGCTCTCGATTCGGCCTGAGCGCGTGGCTATAGACCCCGCACCAGGCCTGTACGAGAACCGGTTGCCGGCCTGTATTCAGGAAATCATCTACCACGGTGATCACCTGCGTGCTCGGTTGCGCCTGGCCGGGCATGACGAATTCATCGTCAAGCTCGCCAATGCTGCCGGTCACGTACGCCCACAACCGGGTACCTGCATTGATGTTGGCTGGTCGGCCGAAGATTGCCGGGCGCTTGACGCCTGACGTCGTCCTACCAGAGATCCGGAGCTTGTCATGAATGTCCTACCTTCTGTGAACACGCCGTACGAAAGTGCAGGGGACGCCGCACAAGCGGGCAGCCTCAAGGCGCGCCTGGCCCGCGCGGAACGCATCAACAAAACGCGCTCGCTGCTGCTGGTGCTGCCGCTGCTGGCATTTATCGCTGTGTTTTTCCTGCTGCCGATCGGCGACATGCTTGTACGAAGCGTGCAAAACGCCACGCTTTCGCAGTCAATGCCGGAAACGTCGCGCGCCCTGTCTGCGTGGAACGGCGACGCTTTACCGGATGAGCAGGCCTACACCGCTCTCGGATCGGAGCTGTTGGCACTGCAACAGTCCCGTGAGTTGGAGCGGGCTTCTTCGGACCTGAACCGGGTCAAGAGTGGCATGAAGAGCCTGTTGGCGCGGACCGCACGGGAACTGGCCAAGGCACCTCAGCCCGTTACTGGCTATCGCGACCTGATGATCAAGGCGGACAAACGCTGGGCTGAGTCAGGAACCTGGAACCAGCTCAAGGTATTGGCACCGGCCTATTCGGGGGTGCACTACATGGCGGCCCTCGATTTGCAATACGACGACCAGGGTAACGTGGCCCGCCAACCCGAGAGCCGGCGCATCTACGTGGATGTGTTGCTCAAAACCTTGGGCGTAGCCTTGGGTATCACACTGGCGTGCATCGTACTGGGCTACCCGTTGGCCTACATGCTGGCTACCTTGCCGCCAAAACTTAGCAACGTGCTGATGATTCTGGTGCTGCTGCCGTTCTGGACTTCATTGCTGGTTCGCACCAGCGCCTGGATAGTGATCCTGCAATCCAATGGTGTGCTCAACAGTGCTTTGTTGAACCTTGGCGTCATCTCGCAGCCCCTGGACCTGATCTACAACATGTTCGGCACGGTCACGGCAATGACCCACATCTTGCTGCCGTTCATGGTGCTGCCGATGTACAGCGTGATGCGCAGTATCGACAACACCTACATTCGCGCCGCGCACTCCATGGGCGCAAGTTCGCTGCGAACCTTCCTGCAAGTGTATTTTCCACTTTCGCTTCCCGGGCTAAGCGCTGGCGGCATCCTGGTGTTCATCCTGGCCATTGGCTACTACATCACGCCTGCGCTGGTGGGCGGCCGTACCGGCCAGATGATCAGCAACTTCATCGCCTACCACATGCAGTCCTCTCTCAATTGGGGACTTGCGGCCGCCATCGGCAGCATCCTGCTGCTGATCGTCCTGTTCCTCTACTGGCTGTACGACCGCATCGTCGGCATCAGCAACATGAAACTGGGGTGATCGATCATGAGCCTTCCAAGCTATACCGGCCCGGTCGGGCGCGTGTGGTTCTACAGCGTCCGCGGTTTTGCCCTGTTGGTGCTGCTGTTTCTGGTACTGCCGATCATCGTGATCACGCCGCTGTCGTTCAACGTGGAACCGTACTTCAGCTTCACCAGCGGCATGCTGCATCTGGACCCTGAGGCTTTCTCGCTGCGCTGGTACCGTGAGTTGTTGGAGGATCCTTTGTGGATCCTGTCGTTCAAGAACAGCTTGCTGATCGCCACATGCGCGACGGTTATCGCCACGGCGCTGGGGACGGTCGCGGCACTTGGGCTCAGTCGCTCGAACCTGCCGTTCAAACGGCTGCTGATGGGAACATTGATCTCGCCGATGATCGTGCCGGTGATCATCTCGTCGGCGGGCATGTACTTCTTCTACAGCACGCTCGGCATCGCTCAGAGTCACCTCGGCATCATCCTGGCCCATGCGGTATTGGGCACGCCGTTTGTGATCATCACCGTCACGGCCACGCTGGTGGGCTACGACCACTCGCTGACCCGGGCAGCGGCCAGCCTGGGCGCATCGTCGACCTACACCTTCTTTCGGGTGACGTTTCCGATCATTCGTCCGGGCATCATCTCTGGCGCGTTGTTCGCGCTGGTGACGTCGTTCGACGAAGCAGTGGTCGTGCTGTTCCTGGGAGGTGTGGAGCAGCGCACGATCCCACGCCAGATGTGGTCGGGCATGCGTGAGCAGATCAGTCCGACCATTCTCGCTGCTGCCACCTTGTTGATCCTGGGCTCTGTCTTGTTGCTCGTCGCCATCGAATTCCTGCGCAGGCGGTCACTGCGCATGCGCGGGATTCGTGAGTAACCGGTTTTTCTGCCAATAACCTTCAACACAAAAAGGTAAGACCGTATGAAAAGCATTCTCTTCGTAGTTTCGGCGCTGGCGTCCTGCATCGCGATGGCTAATGACAGCCTCACGGTGGTGTCCTATGGCGGCAGCTTGGCCACGGCGCAGATCGAGGCTGTACACAAGCCCTTCGCCAAAGAGTCGGGGATCAAGGTGATCTCGGAGGACTACTCCGGTGGCATTGCACAGGTGAAAGCCCAAGTGGACACCAACAAAATTACCTGGGATGTGGTCGACATGGAGTTGCCCAATGCCGTGAGGGCGTGCAATGCAGGGCTGCTTGAGCGTATAGACCCCGACAAGGACCTGGCGCCAGGTTCCAATGGCAAACCCGCCAGCCAGGATTTTCTGCCCGGCGCGCTTTCTGACTGCGCTGTAGCCAGCATCGTCTGGACCACAGCCGTCGCCTTCAATACTCAGGCATTCAAGGGCGAACAGCCGGCTACCCTGAAGGACTTCTTCGACACCAAGACGTTCCCGGGTAAGCGCTCGCTGCGCAAGGCGCCCCAAGTCAACCTGGAATGGGCTTTGCTGGCAGACGGAGTGCCGCGCGATGAAGTTTATGCAACTCTGGAAACCGAAGAAGGGCTGGAGCGAGCCTTTGCCAAGCTAGACACCATCAAGAGCCAGGTTATCTGGTGGGAGGCGGGCGCACAGCCGCCCCAATTGCTTGCAGACGGGCAGGTGGTCATGGCCTCAGCCTACAACGGCCGAATCTACGATGCGCAGGTGAAAGAGAAGCAGCCGTTCAAGATCATTTGGGATGGCCAGATGTACGACATGGATGTGTGGACGATTCCGAAAGGTTCTCCGAAGAAGCAGGAAGCCCTCAAGTACCTTCGCTTCGCGACCCAGAGCTCGGTCCTTGCTGACCAGAGCAAGTACATTGCCTATGGCCCGACCCGAGAGTCTTCCCAGCCGTTGGTTGCTGCAGATGTGAAACCGCATTTGCCTACGACGCCGGAGAACTTCGCCACGGCACTGCAAGTGGACTCCACCTGGTGGGCCGATCATGCGGATGAGTTGAACGAGCGTTTCAATGCATGGCTTGCGAAGTAACGTGATAAGGCGCTCTGCTTATCTTTAGCTGAAGTGTGAACATAGCGCCGAGGGCGGCTTGGCGAGGGTTTCCCTCGCCATTTTTACGAAAGGGTACGCCGCCTTTCGCGCCGTCAAAACACGCCTAATCTTCTGACAGTCAGGTATGACGGTTTTCTGTTTCCTGCGTCTGCGTTGCTTGTGAAATGTCAGCAAGATTACGGTAGCGGCTATGACCGCGCTGTAAATGTGCACGCATGGCGTCCTGAGCCCTCACAGGGTCTTGTGCGCTAATAGCCTCGCACACCGCGCGATGCTCGCGGACAGTTTGCTGAAGGTAATCCGGTGTAACAAGGACGGGATCAGAGGCCTTGGTGAAAGCGGGGCGAGGTGTGACGCGGGCAGCCACGAGGTCGAAAAATTCCACAAACGCAGCGTTGTTGGTGGCTTCTGCAATGGCACGGTGAAACTTTGCATCGCACTCGTCGAGTGCATCCTCGTTACTGATAGCTGCCTCCAGTTGATTGGCAGCGTCCCAAATAAGCGATTCCTGAGCCCATGAGCGCCTGCTGGCTGCCAGGCCTGCTGCGTGCACTTCGAAAGCCATTCGCAGCTCCAGCAGATCCATGAAAGAAGCCTTGATCATGGAAATCGGGCTAAGTACAGCGTCGGTCAGGCTAGTGGGGGGAGGTGTTTGTTCCTGTTTTCGGATAAACACCCCAACGCCATGGCGAGACTCGAGCACGCCGTCAGAACTCAACGAAATCACAGCCTCACGAATGACCGTCCGGCTGACGCCCAAATCAGCCGCCAGCTGGTTCAGTGTCGGGAGTTTGTCGCCGGGCTGAAGGCTATCCTGATCGATTTTGCTCTTGATGTGCTCAATCGTCCGCCCCACTAAAGTATTCAATTCACACCTAATTCGTTGGTTCTCGATGACAGCAAGGGATTGTAGTGTCCTTACCTACCTTCCTTCAAGGTAACACCACACCTGTGCTGGTGCTACGACCTCCGACCTATCCCCGATCACCCTCATTCCTGCACATGAGTGCGAGACCTGCAAGGCTGAACGCAAGGGTGCGAGATATGATCACGTCACCGAGTGTTGACTTGAGATAATATTTCTGGGATAACACTTCCCAAGCGATTAATCCAAGAAATCCCGGCCTTTGGGTTCAGGGTGTAAAAAAGACGGTCGTTGGGAGCATGTGATGACTAAAGATGGCAAACCTGTCAGGGTTGGTGTGGACATTGGTGGTACGTTCACCGATGTGGCGATGGAAGTGGGCGAGATCCTGCATTCCACCAAGGTGCTTACGGATTACGCGTTCCCAGAGGCGGCGATCGTCAAGGGGATTCGAGAGGTGACGGCTAGCGCCGGTATCTCGTTGGGTGACATCGATACGGTCATCCATGGCACTACTTTGGCGACCAACGCATTGATTGAGCGCCGTGGAGCGCGTACAGCGCTGATCACCACCCAGGGTTTTCGTGACGTCATCGAGATGCGCACCGAGAGCCGCTTCGAGCAGTACGACCTCAATATCACGCTGCCTGCCCCGTTAGTGGCACGTAATGAGCGTTTCGTGGTTAACGAGCGTATCGCTGCAGATGGCAGTGTGCTGCAGCCGCTGGACATGAAAGAGGTCGACCAGCTGTGTGATCGCATCATCAGTGCAGGCTATGAAAGCGTCGCGATCGGTTTCATCCATTCCTATGTAAACGCAACCCATGAGCGCCAGGTGCGGGACCGCCTGTTGGCCAAGAAGCCGGAATTGAGTGTGTCGATCTCGGCTGAAGTGTCTCCTCAGATGCGCGAATTCCAACGTTTCAACACTGTGTGCGCTAACGCCTTCGTCAAGCCGCTGATTGCGTCGTATCTCAATCGACTGATCGGTCGCCTTGAAGTTGAAGGGCTGCGTTGCCCCGTATTCATGATTCACTCTGGGGGCGGGATCATCAGTGTAGATACCGCGATTCAGTTCCCGGTGCGGTTGCTTGAGTCTGGCCCGGCTGGCGGGGCAATCTTCGCTGCCCACGTGGCGACGCGCTACGGCATTGACCAAGTATTGTCTTATGACATGGGCGGTACCACTGCCAAGATTTGCCTGATCGAAGGTCAAGTACCGAAAACCTCGAAATCCTTCGAAGTGGCGCGTACCTATCGCTTCAAAAAAGGCAGCGGTATGCCAATTTCGATTCCTGTGATCGAAATGGTTGAGATCGGCGCCGGTGGCGGATCAATTGCCAGTGTAGATGCTATGCGTCAGATCCGGGTGGGCCCGCACAGTGCAGGTTCCGAGCCTGGCCCTGCTTGCTATGGGCGCGGTGGCGCCAACCCGACCGTGACGGACGCTGACTTGCTGCTGGGGCGTCTGGACCCTGATGAGTTCGCCGGTGGTTCCATCAAGTTGTCTACTGATGCCTCGGATAGCGCGATGACGATCGACGTGGCTCGGCCCCTGGGGATCGACAGCAGCACGGCGGCCTTTGGCATCAGCGAAATGGTTGATGAGAACATGAGCAACGCCGCTCGAATGCATGCCGTGGAAAACGGCAAGGAGCTGGGCGAGTTCACTATGATCGCTTTCGGTGGTGCAGCGCCGCTACACGCGGCCCGACTGTGCGAGAAATTAAGCATTGATGAGCTGATCATCCCTCCGGGGGCGGGGGTCGGGTCTGCGATCGGTTTCCTCCGTGCTCCGTTCGGCTTTGAAAGCATTCGTAGTGGTAACACGCGTTTCAGTAGCTTCGATTCCAAAGCATTGAATGCAACGATTGACGAGTTGGTCAGCGAAGCGACTTCCTTCGTTTATTCGGGTGCGCCTGATGCCCAGCCTGATCTGGAGTGTACCGCTTTCATGCGTTACGTCGGCCAGGGCTGGGAAGTACCTGTGACCGTTGCTGTGCGCCAGTACGACGACGCGGACGGTGCGCTGCTCAAGAGTGCTTTTGACGAGGCTTACGAGCGTTTCTTTGGTCGTGTAATTGACGGCCTGGATGTTGAAATTGTCAGTTGGTCGTTGCGCGCATCTTCGCGTGTGGCCCCGCCGACTGCCGTTGCTGTAACTGGCAAGGCGCGTGCTGCCAAGGTGAGTGGCGAGCGGCGAATGTTCGACTCGCAGCAGGGGCTGTTCCAGCAAGCGGCCATTGTTGCGCGTCAGGACATGCAGCCGGGTGATTGGGTAGCCGGCCCGGCTGTAATTACCGAACGTGAAACCTCGACCATTATCACTGCAAGCCGTGAAGTCATCATGCAGGCCGATGGCTGCCTGCTGCTTCGCGTCAAGCAAGCGTGACGGAGTACTGACATGAGCAGCCTCAAACTTTCCGATGTGCACCTGCAAATCATGTGGAACCGCTTGATTTCGGTCGTTGAAGAACAGGCGTTGACCCTGATTCGGACCGCTTTCAGTACCAGTGTTCGTGAGTCGGGTGATCTGTCTGCCGGCGTTTTCAACCGTGCAGGTGAAATGATCGCCCAGGCAGTTACTGGCACGCCAGGCCATGTAAACGCCATGGCGGAAGCAGTTGGTCACTTCATTCGTGATATTGGCGTCGAGCAGATCTATGAAGGTGATGTCTACATTACCAACGACCCGTGGAAAGGCACGGGGCACTTGCATGATTTTACGGTGGTATCGCCAAGCTTCCGTAGCGGCGAACTCATTGGCTACTTGGCCTGCACTGCCCACGTGGTCGATGTGGGGGGGCGTGGCTTTGGTCCCGATGCCAACGAGCTGTACGAAGAGGGTATCTTCATTCCCATCATGAAGTTTGCCGAACGCGGCAAGGTCAACCGCGACTTGATCAATATCGTCCGCAACAACGTGCGTGAAAACGATCAGGTAGTGGGCGATCTTTATTCGCTTGCAGCCTGTAACGAGATCGGCCATCGACGCCTGATGGAGATGATGGATGAGTTCCAGCTCATGGATCTTGAGGGGTTGGCCGAGTTCATCTTCACGCGTAGCTACGATGCTACCATCGAGTGCCTCAAGCAGCTTCCACAGGGTAAGTTCGACAACCTGATGCGGGTGGATGGTTACGACTCGCCCATCGATATCGCGGTCAGCCTTGAGACTCGCGGTGATCACATCATCGCTGACTTTACCGGCACCTCCGGGCCTAGCCCAAAAGGCATCAACTGTCCTTTGATTTATTCGGCGGCCTACGCGTGCTACGCAATCAAGTGTGCGATTGCGCCGGAGATTCCTAACAACTTCGCGTCGCTCAAACCGTTCAAAATCGTTGCACCAACCGACTGCATTCTCAACGCTCAGCGCCCGGCGCCGGTGTCGGTGCGGCACGTGCTGGGTCACCTGGTCCCCGATGCTGTGCTGGGGGCCATTCATAAAATGCTGCCAGGGGTGGTGCCGGCTGAAGGCGCTGGTGCCCTGTGGAACTTGCACATTAGTGCACGCCCGCTGCAAGGCAGGGCTGCGCCGGCCGACGGTGGTCAACGTGCCGAGGTGCTGCTGTTCAACAGCGGCGGCATGGGGGCTCGCCCGCAATTGGATGGGCCGAGTGCCACGGCGTTCCCAAGTGGTGTGCAGTCCATGTCGATCGAAGCAACCGAGCATGTCGGGCCGGTGATTTTCTGGCGTAAAGAGCTGCGCAACGGGTCTGGTGGGGCTGGGCAGTATCGAGGCGGTTTGGGCCAGGTCGTGGAGATTTCACCCAAAGCAGGCCACGAGCTTTATTTCAACGCCATGTTCGATCGTGTGAAGAATGCGCCGCGGGGGCGTGAAGGCGGAGAAGACGGTGCGCCAGGCAAAGTTCACCTTGATGACGGCACGTTGCTGGCCGCCAAAGGTCGTCAGCATGTACCGGCGGGGCGCCGGCTTATCCTCGAGTTGCCTGGCGGCGGCGGTTATGGCCCAGCCTCTGCACGAGACCCCGAACTGGCCAAAATGGACCTTGAGTACGACTACCTGACCCCTAACTGATTGGCATATGCGGCCCCCGGTGTTGATGGGGGCTGTACAAGGGAGTTTGTGCAATGAAGTTTGAGAATCGTCGCTCTGCCGGTATCAAGGCTTCACCGAGCATGGCTATTGCAATGGCTGCAAAAGCGCTCCGTGCGCAAGGCCGTGACATCATTGATTTATCGTTGGGGGAGCCGGACTTCGAGCCGCCCGCCAACGTTAGTGAAGCGGCCAGCTCTGCCGTTCGATCGGGTTGCATCCGTTATGGTTTAGCCGCTGGGTCCGAATCCTTGCGCCGAGCGATCGCCGCCAAATTCAGGCGTGACAATGGCTTGGAATATGGGTTGGACGAAATAACCGTCGCCAACGGTGCCAAGCAGATCTTGTTCGATGTGTTCATGGCAACCTTGGAGCCGGGGGATGAAGTGATCATTCCTACGCCTTGCTGGGTCTCGTATGGAGATATCGTCACGCTGCATGGCGGGGTGCCGGTATATGTTCCTTGCGCTCAAGAGGATGGCTTCAAGCTCTCAGATGAGGCCTTGCGGGCCGCGATGACGCCGCGTACTCGTTGGCTGATGCTGAATTCGCCGTCCAATCCGACGGGTGCAATCCATTCGCGTCAGGACTATCAGGCGTTAGAGCAGGTGCTCCTTGAGTACCCAGAGGTTCTGGTACTGTCGGATGAAATCTACGAGCACATTCTGCTAGGTAATGAGCGTTTCATTTCGTTCGCGTCCGCATGCCCTGCATTGCGTGAGCGGACGTTATTGGTCAATGGTGTGTCCAAGGCCTACGCCATGACCGGTTGGCGAGTTGGATACGCAGCTGGTCCCAAAGCGCTGATCGCTGCAATCAACAAAATGCAGTCACAAAGCGTGACGTCAGTGTGTGGAGTAGCTCAAGCCGCTGCGGTGGCTGCACTGGAGGGCGATCAAGAGTTTGTCACCAGCAGTGCGGCTACCTTCGCTCGCAGGGCGAAGATCATCAGCGATGGACTCGCGGGCATCGAAGAATTGAGTTACGTGCCGCCGGCCGGCGCATTTTACGCCTTCATCGGTGTCGAGCGGTTGCTAGGGCGCGCCGCGCCTGGCGGTGCGGTTCTTAATTCCGACAGCGACCTGGCTAACTACTTGCTTGAAGCGTTCGGCTTGTCCAGCGTTCCAGGCCAGGCATTCAATGCTCCGGGTTTCATTCGGCTTTCCATTGCGGCTTCAGATGCGGATTTGGCTCAGGCCTGCGTGCGCTTGATCAAGATGGTGAAGTCGCTCTCTTGAGCTACTAGGTATAGCGCGGTTGTTTCCTGCGAAGGCACAACAATGCGGATGGCGCGCACAGGCAGGTGCGTGACCCTTTGCAGCGTTCTATCTAGTGCACTTGGCAGCTCCCTGTGAGCTGCCTTTTTTTAGTGTCAGAACTACATGGAGCAGCGTATGACGATTCACTTCAATCGAATTTTGCTGACGGGCGCGGCGGGCGGGCTCGGGACGCAGCTCAGGCCGTTCTTGCGCGAACGGTGTAATGCATTGCGCATCACTGATCGAGAGCCGATCATGGATCCTGTTGGCAATGAAGAGTCGGTCACGCTCGACCTGGCCGACTTCGAGAGTGTGTTGCAGGCAGTGGAGAATGTGGATGCAATCGTGCACTTGGGCGGGGTGTCACGTGAGTCCACGTTCGAAAACATCATGAGCGCCAACATCCAAGGTATGTACAACGTTTACGAGGCCGCTCGGCGTCTCAAGGTCAAGCGAATAATCTGGGGCAGCTCTGTGCATGCTGTGGGTTACCACAAGCGAACAGATGTTCTGCAAACAGATTGTGTGGTACGCCCGGACAGTCTATACGGCGTTTCCAAAGTTTTTGGCGAGGGTTTAGCTCAGTACTACTTCGACAAATTCGGCCTTGAGAGTGTGTCCATTCGCATTGGTTCCAGTTTCCCCAAGCCAGTCGACTGGCGAATGCTCTCTACATGGCTCAGCTATGCCGACCTTAAGCATTTGATCGAGCGCTGTTTGCTGGTTCCGAAAGTCGACCACACCATTATCTTTGGTTGCTCCAGGAATGATCAGAGTTTCTGGGACAATGGCAAAGCAGCTTATCTTGGTTATCGACCGCAAGATAATGCAGAGTCGTTCAGGCCAACGTTGGAAGTTACTGTACCGAAGCCGGCACACGACGATACAGCGATTTCGTATCAGGGAGGCAGTTTTGTCGTTGCAGGTCACTTCGAGGATAAGTGAGGGGCGCCGTGAGCGTTTTGGCTCTTGGGTTGATGGCTTGCTGTGTGCGGGTACCTGATTCTGGAAATGATCTTGCGCTGAAGCCTGTTAGAGCCTCGTTGATGCTTAGTGATACTATCACTGGGTGGATTCTGCTGCGGTCTGCGCACTTAAAAGCAGAAAGGCACCGCATTGTACCTTTCTGCTGCAACAGATCAGTCCGTGGCTGCCGTTATGATGATCTCTACCAGCATGCCCGGTTGCGTCATTCGTGCTTGCCCGGTTGAACGAGCAGGTGCGTGTGCTTTCGATAGCCAGCTATCCCATACCTCGTTTACCTCGTCGAAATGGCGTAAGTCGTCCAGCCACAGGATAGCGCTGAGAATCTTGGTTTTATCACTGCCTACCTGCGCCAAAAGTTTTTCAATTTTATCAATGATTTCAATAGTTTGAGTCTTCGCTGAACCACCTGGAGTACCGACTTGGCCGGTGAGGTAGGCCACACCGTTGTGCTTTACGGCGTGATGGATGCGGGTGTCGAATTCTATACGCTCAATCTTGCTCATGTGATCGTTCCTGGCGTGAATTTTGCCTTGAGGTGTGATGTCAATTTCCTTGCCTCCATTGAGAGCATATCAATTCGGATAGAGGTTTGTAACTGATATTACCACCGTATTGACATCCCCCTGACATACACGTCTACTAGCAGTGCGACCTGAAGAAAATCAGCCCACCACTACCCACGCCAAGATGGGAGGCACGCAATGAGTAAGCCGGCGCATTTACCTTTCGCAAGTCATCGTGTGTCACCGTGGTGTGGGCGTCACTCCTCACGGTTTGATCATTGGCAGTGAGCGCTTGGCTCGAAGTGAGTCGGTGTTTCGGATTGTCGGTAATGCACTATTTTGGAGCATCTTTGCGACGGAATGTTTTGTAACCAAACGGATCTCGCTTGAAGTCGAGAGATCATCAGCATAATTCAATAATAAAGTGATGCTATGAATCTAAATGAACCCATTAGTACCTCGCGTGTGGGGCAAGCGGTAGGCAATTATCGCTGGACCATTTGCGCAATGCTGTTCTTCGCGACCACAGTGAACTACCTGGATCGACAGGTGCTTAGCTTGTTGGCACCAGAGCTTTCAACCGAGTTTGGGTGGAGCAATAGCGACTATGCTAATATTGCATCCGTTTTCCAATTTGTTTACGCAATATCCATGCTGTTTGCAGGGCGCTTCGTAGACCGAATTGGTACTAAAAAAGCTTACTTGATTGCGATCGCTGTATGGTCTATAGGTGCAGTCATGCATGCATTTGCAGTGCCTCTGGGGACTGGAGTTGCAGCGATATCCGCCGCGCTTGGCCTGGCAGTCATTCCCGTCTCGATCGCTGGCTTCATGCTGTCGCGTGCTGTATTGGCTGTCGGTGAGGCGGGAAACTACCCGGCAGCTATCAAGGCAACCGCTGAGTACTTCCCCAAGAAAGAGCGTTCCTTAGCTACGGGTATTTTCAACTCTGGCGCGAATGTGGGGGCAATTCTGGCGCCTATCAGCGTGCCAATCATTGCTGCGATTTGGGGCTGGGAGTGGGCATTCATACTGATCGGCTTGCTGGGCTTCGTCTGGATGGGGTTCTGGGTAGTGCTGTACAAGAAGCCCGATGAGCAGGAACGGCTTTCGGCATCAGAATTGGCCTACATTCGAGCGGATGACAAGATTGTGAGTGGCGCAGAGCTCAGTCAAAGTCAAACCGTCAGCAAGGTGTCGTGGTCCAGGCTGCTCACTTATCGCCAAACCTGGGCATTTGCGTTTGGGAAGTTCATGACCGACGGCGTGTGGTGGTTCTTTCTATTTTGGCTGCCCACTTATTTGGCTGCGCAATATGGTATGCGGGGGCAAGACATCGTACTGCCGTTGGCCGTGCTGTATAGCTTGACCATGATTGGCAGTATCGGTGGTGGTTGGTTCCCCAGCTATTTCATGGCCCGTGGAGATGCTCCATACGACGGTCGTATGAAAGCGATGCTCATAATTTCCTTCATTCCGCTGGTCGTCTTACTGGCACAGCCGTTCGGGTACTTGAGTTTCTGGGTGCCGGTATTGCTTATAGGCATCGGTGCTTCTGCTCACCAAGCATGGTCATGCAATATTTTTACGACGGTGTCCGACATGTTTCCGCAAAAGGCGGTGGCATCGGTAGTAGGCATTGGTGGTCTTGCGGGTGGTCTCGGTGGTGTCGTCATGACCAAGGCTGGGGGATGGGTGTTTGACTTCTACAAAAGCGTTGGCGATATCCATACGGGTTACATGATAATGTTCGCAATTTGTGCGTCGGCTTATCTAGTTGCTTGGGCTGTCATGAAGGCTCTCGTGCCCAAGCATGAAGACATTAAAGATATTTAAGTCTTAACGATTTCGAGTTTTAAGACAGGGTGCGTGATGCGTTGGTGCCCAAGGCTATCATTTTGAGCTGCCAGGTAAACTTATCAAGCAAGAGCTGTCTCCACACTCATTGTTGATGTGAGAGGTGTGACGACTTGTCGTGCGCGTAAACGACAGCGCTTCACGTTTGATCACGCCTTTGACGTGAGGGTGAGGCGAGTCTGCATTGTGTGTTCTTCCTTGCCAATCGCACGGCTAATCGGATGACGGTGTTCATACGCGATGGTGTGGACCTGGTTTTCCGCACGGCGGCTGAATCATGGAGAGTTCCACTGGTTCAGCCGCCATAGCTGCGAGCTTGAACTCGGCAGCGAGCAACGCCAGGTGTTATCGCTGGGCCTGCGGTCGCAGCGAGTCGGCGAAGGCGACCATCAATATGTTGTAAAGGTTGGCCACTTTACCGGCCTTCTTCTCGTCCCGTTTCTACTAAGCACGCACTGCCTCCGCCGCCGCGCTATTGGCCATACCGTATCGGTAGCGTTCAGCTCTGGTACTAGCCGCACACTGCAGTTCTGCATGAGAGTGAGAGGGTTGGAAGCCTCCAGCGGGCGACACTGTTTTTCGATATTGTTATGGTATAACATTGTTTTTGGGCGTACTCATCTGACTGTTCACTTGCCAACGGGCAGTGGCATCGACATAAAACAGCTATCCCCCCCCTCCAGAAGGCCCACGCAGGTATGCGATTACTCTCGACCTGGTATTTCGTCTAGAGAGGGGCCGCGATCATAAGGAAAATCATGAAAAACGAACTGGCTCCGCTTGCCTTGTTGGCAGCACTTGGCACAGGGGAAGCCTTGGCGGCGACTCCAGGAGAATCGGCCATCACTATTGGCGAGATTCATGTCGATGGTGGTTCAGGCTCTAGCCAGTCTTTCCAGGCAGGAAGCAGTGTCCTTTCCTCGGTGGATATTCTCGGTGCCGATAAGATTGAAGACAAAGCCGTCATGAACAGTTGGGAGCTCCTGGGTCAGATGCCGGGGATCCAAATGACAGAAACGCGGATGGGGGGGGAGTCTGGGAAGGTAAGCTTTCGGGCTTTCAACGGAGAGGGGTACATCAACGGTATCAAGACATTGATCGACGGGGTGCCCAGCAACGTCAACAGTGGTAATCAACGTTTCATTGATATGGTCTTTCCACTCGATATCGACTACATCGAGGTGGTTAGGGGGACTAACGACCCTAGATATGGCCTTCATAATATTGCGGGAAATATCAACATGGTTACCCGACAGGGGGGAAACTACGTCGATAGTCGCCTGACCTACGGAAGCTTCAACACGCGCGAGCTCCAGTTGGCGGTGGGGCGTGAGTCAGGCAATTTTGCGCAGAACTACTTCCTGGCGAAACAGACCTCCGATGGCTATCGAGACCATGACTCGTCCGACAAGTACTCCCTGAGCGGTAAGTGGTTTTTCACAGACGATGAAGCACTGGTGAAATTGGGCCTAGTGGCTCGTCTTTACCATCATGAGGCTGACGAGGCTGGCTTCATGACTCAGGCGGAGCTAGATGCTGGCCGTAGAGACTCTGACCCGCGCAACGCCAATGACGGTGATGATCGCGACATGAAGCAGTTGGCTATACATTTCGATTGGAAAATGCGGGAAGATCTGAGTCTCAGTAACAAGCTTTACTACAACAGCTACGTGGATGACAGAAAGGTGACGTTCAGCAGCAACCCTCTGGGCGACGCACCACGTCAGCGTCGGCAGTGGGATGAACAGCAGACCGGGGTGCTCAGCAATCTCACCTGGAACGTATTTGATGGGCTGACACTGGACGGAGGCGTCAACTTCGAACACCAGGATAACGAGTACCGTCGCTATCGCTTCAACTACAGTGTTCCCACCGATTTCGGCGTTCCTGCTGCCCGGGTACAGAATGATGATTCTTACACCTTGGACAACCTGGGAGCGTACGTGCAAGCGGTGATCGAACCGACAGACTCCTTGAAGATCATACCGGCTATGCGGGTCGATCGGTTCTACGGCGAGACCCACATGCTGGGGGGGGTAGATGCGGATCTACAGGATTATGGCTGGATTCAGCAGCCCAAACTGAGTGTGATTTATAGTCTGACATCTGAGCTGAGTATTTATGCGAACTGGGGCCGCACCTTCCAGATCTTGACCGGCTCGACGGCTCCTGCTTACGTGACAGCAGGACAAAAAAGCTTTGATCCGTCGATCAACACGGGAAAGGAGGTCGGGATCAAGTTTAGTCCGATGATGGGCACAGATGCGCGCATCGCCGTGTGGCAACAGGATGCAACGGACGAGGTTGCCAATATGCCGAGCACGGGCACTACGGTAGGTTTGGGCGAGACTCGTCGACGAGGTATCGACCTGCAGTTCAACTCGAGCATTACTGAAAAGTTGAATGTCTGGGGATCCCATTCCATCCAGGAAGCGAAGGTGGTGAGTGCATATACCGCTGGTGGCCAGTCTCTGGCTGGAAAGGAAGTCTTTTCGACACCGCGTTACATGACCAATCTTGGGGCAGACTATCAGCTGAACTACCACTGGCGGTTTGGCCTGCAAGCCAGAGCCCAAGGGGATTACTATATCGACTCGCTGAATGAGCAGGGGAAGTACGGAGGGTATGCGGTGGTTGACGCAAGTGTACGCTATACCCACTCCGAGACGGCGAGCATCGACCTCCAGGTCAAGAATCTGACTGATCGGGAGTACGAGTACGTGTGGTTCGACAATTTCTTCTGGAATGGGGACGATCAACCCATGTTCTCTCCTGCGCCTGGTCGTACCGCATTCGTTTCTTTGAATCTGAAAATGTAATCCTTTTGAAAGGGCTAAACTGACGCGCTGATTCAACGCTAGCAGCCGGGCCAAGTCTCGGCTGACTACTCGAACAGCGATTCAACAATGCCTCTAGTTCATAGCAGCACTGAGGTCCCTCTAAATCGGTTAATTTTTAATCATACATTTGTACAATCGAGGGTGGGTCAGCCTGAAAATTTAACAATTTCCAGTGCCGCAAAGGCGCTTTAGTCTCCTGTTCAAGCGTTGAAAAATAATAACAGGAGACACCCAATGCCCATTCAGTCAGAGCATGATCCGCGCCTTAAGCGATCATTGAAAACCCGACACATCAGCATGCTTGCCCTGGGCGGGGTAATCGGTGCCGGCCTGTTCGTGGGCTCCAGTGCCGTCATCGCCTCAACCGGTCCGGGTGCGTTCCTCACCTATGCTATCACCGGCATCATCGTCGCCCTGGTGATGCGTATGCTCGGGGAGATGGCAGCAGCACATCCCACGAAAGGTTCTTTTGTTGATTACGCCCGAATGGCGTTTGGCCGGCCGGCGGGGTACATGACCGGTTGGCTGTACTGGTATTTCTGGGTCATTGTCGTCGGCTTTGAAGCCGTGGTTGGCGGCCAGATCATTAATGGCTGGTTCCCGGATATTCCGGTCTGGGTCATTGCGCTGGGGCTCATGATCAGCATGACCCTGCTGAACATGATGTCGGTGCACTCCTTTGGCGAGGCCGAATACTGGTTCGCCGGGGTTAAAGTGGCCGCTATTGTCGTATTCCTGCTCGTGGCGGGCGCATATGTGTTCCATCTGTGGCCGAATTCGACTGCCACGTTTGACAACCTGACACAGCACGGCGGCTTCTTGCCCCACGGCGTTGGTGCACTGTTCACGGGCGTCGTCGTGGTGATCTTCTCGATGACAGGTGTCGAGGTCGCGACACTCGCCGCGGCAGAATCGGAAGACCCTACTCGCAACATCCGCAAAGCAGTGAACACCGTCATGTTGCGCATCCTGGTGTTCTTTGTACTGGCCACTTTCTTCATCGTTGTCGCTCAACCATGGACCAGCCTGACCCCAGGCAAATCGCCGTTCGTGACCACACTGGAGCACATTGGCATTCCCGGCGCTGGCGAGCTGCTCACTGCGGTAATTCTGGTTGCTGTGCTGTCGGTGCTCAACGCCGGCCTTTATACCTCTTCGCGCTTGCTGTTCGTCCTGGCCTCCAATGACGAGGCACCTCGCTGGATTGCTGGCGTGAGCAAAAAAGGTGTGCCGGTTCGTGGCGTGCTTGCCTCCACCTTGGTGGGCTACGGCTGCGTGGTCATTGCCGCGCTATGGCCGGATACGGTGTTCCAGTTCTTGATCAATTCCTCGGGCACGGTGTTCTTGTTTGTCTACCTGATGATCTGCCTGTCGCAGCTCAAGCTGCGCCGCAAATGGGTAGAAGAGGGCAGCCTGAAGTTCGCTATGTGGGCTCACCCATGGCTGCCGCTGCTGGTCACCGCCTCGATCATCGCCGTTCTGGTCAGCATGGCATTCGACCCCTCCATGCAAATAAGCCTCTTGCAGTGCGTGATAGCCATTATCGCCATTGCGGCTTCGTACCTGGCACTGAGCCTCTCTCGTAAGCGTCAACGAGCCGCCAAAGGCCAGCCTGTCACCGCTGCTTAGTCAACAACGCCGTATCAGTACAACCCGAACCCCGGGCCCTCAATGGGAAGCCAACAGCATGTCAGCGAAATACGAATTGTCCCAGTTGCCCAACAAACCGCTGTGGTTCGCGCCAAGCCCGCTGCGTGAGCGGCTGGATGGCGCGGTCCAAGCCGATGTCGTCATCGTCGGAGCCGGTTACACAGGGCTGTGGACGGCCTACTACCTGCTCAAGAGTGATCCTTCTCTGCGCGTCGTTCTGCTGGAGAAAAACGAAGTCGGTTTTGGTGCCTCCGGGCGCAATGGTGGTTGGGCATCGGCGATTTTCCCGATCTCGTTGCACCGCGTAGAGCAGCTGTATTCGCACAATGCGGCTCTGCATCTGCAGGCTGCAATGAACGAAACAGTCGATGAGATTGGCCGAGTACTGGCTCTGGAAGGCGTAGACGCTGACTATGCCAAGCAAGGGTTCTTGTCGCTGGCGCGCAGCAAACCACAGATGGAGCGGGCGAGGGCAGCGGTGGAGTCTTCGGCACGCTTTGGTCTCCCCGATCAGTGGCGCGTGCTTGAGGCTGCTGAAGCCCAATCGCGCATGGGTGCTCAGGGAACGTTGGGTGGTCTATATACCGAGCACTGCGCGCTGATCCACCCTGGCAAGCTGGTCCGTGGTTTGGCGAAGCTGGTAGAAGGCCTGGGTGCAAAAATTTATGAGCAGTCGGCAGTCACTCAGATGGCGCCGGGGGTGGTGCACACCGATCATGGATCGGTGCGTGCCGAAATGACTGTGCGCGCCACCGAGGCATTCACTTCCCAACAGCCCGGTCACTCGCGATTTGTCATTCCGTTGTACTCATTGGTCCTGGCGACCGAGCCACTGCCAAGTGATTTGCTGGCCAAGCTCAAACTCGATCATCGCATGGCCTTCAACGACATGCGGCACCTGCGCGTTTACGGTCAGGTGACGGCGGAAGGTCGGTTGGTTTTTGGTGGTCGTGGGGCACCCTATAACTGGGGCTCGCGCATGTCTGCCGAGGACGATTTGGTGGACAACATTCACGGCAAGATCTACGACACCCTGCTCGAGTTCTTCCCGGCGCTGCGAGATGCGCGCATCACTCACCGTTGGGGTGGCGCGCTAGGCGTCTCGCGCGACTGGTGCCCGACTGTGAGCATCGATCGGAACAAACGCATGGCCTGGGCGGGTAACTATGTCGGTGACGGCGTAGCCACCAGCAACCTGGCCGGGCGTCTGCTGCGCAACTTTATTTTGGCGCGCGACGAGGACATCAACACGTTGCCTCTGGTCAATCACCGCTCGCCATCCTGGGAGCGCGAACCCTTGCGTTGGTTCGGTATCAACAGCGGCCTCGCAGCGGCCTCGCTGAGCGACATCGAAGAACGCATCACCCACAAACCTTCGCGCACCGCGATGCTGCTGGAAAAGCTCACCGGCGCCCATTGATAAGGAGAAAACACTATGCCTTCGTTCACCATCATCAAGCACGCCGACATCAAGGCCTTGCCACTCAACCCGGCCGGCCAGCGTGCAGGGGCTGACAAGGGCGATCCACAGATCGCCATCCAGACGCTTGCTCCGGAAGCAGTCGGAAATCTCGGTGTGTGGGAGTGCCAGCCCGGTGGCTGGCCAGTAATCGAGCGTCCTGACACCGAGTTCACCTACATCATTTCCGGCAAAGCCCTGCTCACCGACAGCAGCACTGACGAAGTCGTAGAAGTGAACGGCGGCGACCTGATCATCCTGCCGCCAGGGTGGACCGGCCGCTGGGATGTGCTCGAGACCGTACGCAAGGTCTACGCCATTTACTGAAACTTGAGTACGGCGAGCAAAAAATGCACGCCACCGTAGTTACCCTTTGATGTGAGAAAGACAATGACCCAAACCATCATGAACTGGATCTGCGGCGCTCAAGCCGAGGCCACCAGCGGCCAGCAACTGCCGGTCTACAACCCGGCCACCGGCGTGGTCACAGGTCACGTGCAACTGTCGGCGCAGAAAGACGTGGATGCTGCCGTGGCATCGGCCAAGGCTGCCTTCCCGGCCTGGAGCAATCTGTCGCCGCTGCGCCGCTCGCGGGTACTGAACAAGTTCCTGGCGCTGCTGAATGAGCACAAAGACGACCTGGCGCGCATGATCACCGCTGAACACGGCAAGGTCTTCACCGACGCCCAGGGCGAAGTGATGCGTGGCATCGAGATCGTCGAATTCGCCTGCGGCGCACCGCAGTTGCTGAAAACCGATTTCACCGATCAAGTCAGCACCAACATCGACAACTGGACCCTGCGCCAGCCGCTGGGCGTGGTCACTGGTATCACCCCGTTCAACTTCCCGGTGATGGTGCCGATGTGGATGTTCCCGGTCGCCCTGGCCACCGGCAATACCTTCGTGCTCAAACCAAGCCCGCTGGACCCGAGCCCGAGCCTGTTCATCGCCGAGCTGCTCAAGCAAGCCGGCCTGCCTGATGGCGTGTTCAATGTGGTGCAGGGCGACAAGGACGCAGTCAACGCCTTGATCGAGCACCCGGATGTACAGGCTGTTTCGTTCGTGGGCTCGACCCCGATCGCCAACCACATCTATGAAACCGGCGCCCGCCATGGCAAGCGCGTCCAGGCACTGGGCGGCGCGAAAAACCATCTGGTAGTGATGCCCGATGCCGATATCGACCAGGTGGTCGATGCCTTGATCGGTGCAGCGTACGGTTCGGCCGGTGAGCGTTGTATGGCCATCAGCGTGGCGGTGTTTGTCGGTGACGATACCGCTGAAAAAGTCATGCCCAAGCTGATCGAGCGCACCCGCGAGCTCAAAGTGCTCAACGGTACCAACCTCGAAGCCGAAATGGGCCCGATCGTTACCCGTGCTGCGCTGGACCGCATCACCGGTTACATCGAGCAAGGTGTAAAAGAGGGCGCGACCATGCTGGTCGATGGTCGTGGCTTCAATGGTCAGACCGCAGGCGAAGGCTGTGGCGATGGTTTCTGGCTGGGCGGCACGCTGTTCGACAACGTCACTCCAGACATGCGCATCTACAAGGAAGAGATTTTCGGCCCGGTGCTGGCGTGCATGCGCGTGAAAGACTTCGCCGAAGCGGTCGACCTGATCAACGCCCACGAGTTCGGCAACGGCGTGAGCTTGTATACCCGCGACGGCCACATCGCCCGCGAGTTCGGCCGCCGTATTCAGGTGGGCATGGTCGGTATCAACGTACCGATTCCGGTGCCGATGGCCTGGCATGGCTTTGGCGGCTGGAAGAAGAGCCTGTTCGGCGACATGCATGCTTATGGCGAGGAGGGGGTGCGCTTCTACACCAAGCAGAAGAGCATCATGCAGCGCTGGCCGCAAGCCATCGCCAAAGGCGCAGAGTTCGCGATGCCGACCAGCCATTAAGGCTATCGGTTAGCTGACGGAAGACCCCGCCCACGCAGCGGGGTCTTTTACATTGCGCCGATTTTAATCGATCAGCTTTGTGTTCTTGCCCGCCTGAATGGCAATCCAGAAACGTGCGATACCACTGGTAGTGGTTGGCTTCAGCCCTGTGAGTTGTTCAACCAGCTTCAAACGATAGACAAGCGTTTGGCGGTGAATATCAAGGTCGAAGGCGGTTGCTTTCCAATTACCGTCGTTCTGCAGGAAGGTGATCAGAGTGGTCAATAGCGCTGCACCTTGAGTACGATCGTGTTCAATCAACGGTCCCAGATAGCGGCCTACCAGCGCCCGTGCTTCAGGCATCGACTTGGGAGCCATGATCAACCCGGTTTCTGCCTCGCCATAGGCCAGGATTTCTTTGTCTATTTCCTGGGCTTGGGTAAGGGCGAGCCGGGATTGCCGGAAACTTTCCTTAAGGCCCGTTGCTGCTGAGATTGGCCCGCTAACGCCGATCACAGTGCCGGCACCAAGGTTGGTGCGCAATGCCTCAAATATTGATGGCTGATTGCGACTTAGCGCCATCAACAGTCCGCTTTCGACAAACAGCAACGGCGTTAGCGCGTGCAGGGAAGGGCAGTGATGAATATCTTCGATTGACCATGGGCCGGCTGGCCCTGGCAGTACCGCCAGACTTACCAGTGTGCCTGTGAGCCCATGACGCTCCAGCGTTGGCAACGCTAAAGTAAACTCGGTTGTACTGTCGAGCAGGCTGCGGAGCAGCGATGCACCTTCTTCACGTTGTAGGTCGCGCTGGATCATCAGTCGCTCCAGTTCGACACCCAGCAAACCGGCCAATGACCTGACCAGAATGGAGTCATCGGGCGAACGCCTGGCGCTGCTCGAGATAATGAGATTGGCGCGGGCTCGACCGCCGATCGGTATGCGTTCGATGTGATCGACATCTTCTGGGGATATGGCTTGGGCTTCGACAATCTTCAGCCCACTGACGGCGTCTTCGATTGTCAGGCTCATACCCAAAGCATTGGCGAGAATCGATAGCCTGCCAGCCATTTCTGGCTGCTTGCGCAGTGCTTCTGCGTAAGTCTGAAACAGCCGTTCGCTGGCGTTAAACCGCTCCCTCTGTGCCTGCAGCACGCTTTCAATAACCTGGTGCGAAAGCTTGACGAACTCCAGTTGGAAGCTCGCGCGCAGCACCGGAAAATGCAGCCTGTCGGCAGCGTCTAGCAGTGCTTGTGTCAAGTCTGGGGCATCTTGCCTGGGCGCGATAACCAATGCGCCAGGGTTGCTTTGTACCAGTTGCTCCAGCCATTCGACCTGCGCCTGCGAAGTCTGGGGCAGGCCCACGCCGGTAGTCATCACCAGGTCACCCGGTGACACCCAGCGCCAAGGGTCGGGTAGGTCAACCGTATGCGCCCAAGTGATGGTCCGCCCAATGCCTGCCATGCCAGCGGCAACCTGCAGTTTCAGTGGATCAATAGCAATTAGATTTTGCACCGTCAGCATAGAAGCTCTCGTGTCACGAGGATAGAACAACGCAATCTGCACAGACAGGTGAGCGTTTACCGCAGTGTGCGATAGGGAGGCGGGAGAGTAAATCCAATAGTCAATGCCTTTATTAGGTGGCGGTCACAATGAGAACATCACACAGGCGGAGACGACGAGCTATATATAATTTAACATAATATGCATTATGGGGTAACTGAATATTTCACGCGGCACCGTGGATTGCCAGATGTTAAGCCAGCGCAAGCATCGGGTTTATCCCTGCCGGTAAATTCGTTGACCCAGATTAAGGTTGGGTACCGTTGCCTTGATTAAAATCCGGACTACGCACCCTTACGGGGAATCTGGCATGACGATCATCGTAACCGGCGCTGCTGGCTTCATCGGCAGCAACCTCGTTCAGGCACTTAACCGACGTAACGAAACGGAGATTATCGCCGTCGACGACCTGACCGATGGCGACAAATTCCGCAACCTGGCCGACAGTGAAATCGCTGATTACCTGGACAAGGACGATTTTCTCGATCGTTTTGCTCGGGGCCAGTTTGGTAAGGTTCGCGCCGTGCTGCACCAAGGCGCGTGTTCAAGCACAGTCGAAGCCGATGGTCGTTTCATGATGGACAACAACTACCGGTACAGCCACGAATTGCTTGTATCTGCGCAGCGCCAGCAAACGCCGTTCTTGTATGCGTCATCGGCAGCTGTGTACGGTGCAGGACGAGATTTTCGCGAACAGCGCGAATGCGAGCGACCGCTGAACGTTTATGGCTATTCCAAATTCCTGTTCGATCAACAGGTGCGCCGACAGTTGACTGCAGCACGCAGCCAGATCGTTGGTTTGCGTTATTTCAACGTGTACGGCCCCCAAGAACAGCATAAAGGCGCCATGGCGTCAGTGGCCCTGCACTGCTTCAACCAGTACCAGGCCCTAGGAAAAGTGACGCTGTTTGGCCGTTATGGTGATTATCCCAGCGGTGGTCACCTGCGTGATTTCGTCTCTGTAGATGATGTGGTCAAGGTCAACATGTTCTTCCTTGATCACCCGCAATCAAGCGGCATTTTCAATGTAGGCAGCGGTCGCGCCCAGCCTTTCAATGACGTTGCGTTGGCTGTAATCAATCGGCTACGTGAGCAACAAGACCAACCCCCGTTGTCACTTGAGACGGCCTTGCTCGAAGGTGTACTGGAGTACTGCGAGTTTCCGGATCATTTGCGTGGCAAATACCAGTGTTTTACCTGTGCCGACCTCGAGCGCTTACGCGCTGCCGGGTACAAGGCACAAACGTTGACAGTCCAGCAAGGCGTGGCCCGCTACTGCGACTGGTTGTTGGGTGTCCAGAGCCCGCCGCCTGCTCCATTCAAGCAAGCGGCGGAAGCTTAGTATTGCTAGATAGTTAGAATGATTGGCTATTTCTTCTAACATATAGGTGGGAATTAGCAGGTACTGACCGTTAACTACACTAAATAGTCATTTAGCGTAGTTATATAAAAGGGCAGATAAATCCCACTCTTTGCCCTTACGCCAATCCACCAAAACGCTTGTAAAAGCTTTCGTTAACATCCGGCAATGGACCGTCTGCCGTCTCCAGTGCTGCATTCAGCCATTCCTCCGCCTTGGCAAACACCAACCGATAGAGGTTACGGCACAGCTGTCGTGCGGCCCTTCCCTCCCAGTCCCCTGGCAGTAACTCCTCTGGCAGTTGCGGGTCGCGCAACAGCAAGCGGCGGTACTCGTGAATCAGCAGCGTGCGTGCCAGAAAGCAATCTTGCGCATCGAGCACCGCCTGCTCTTTCAACCCCTGCCACAGCGGCCTGAACAGCTGGATGAATTCGCTGTACTGCTGCCCCAGCTCGTCGATGCGCCAGCTCTCCCGCACCTGGGCGCGCATGGCTTTTGACGCGAGTACTTCCTGTGTATGGGTTTCAAAGACGATGCTGTCGTCGCTGGCCTCAAGTTCACGCAACGTGGCAGCCAGGTCGGCACGGTCTGCCCGTGGGCAACCCAACAGGTTCGGCGCCATTACGCCAAACCCCTGCCACTCCAGTTCTTCACGCAAGGCCTTGCGTTTGCCTGCCTCCACTTGCGACAGCAGCACCAGTGTCCACGCCCCGTCCCAAGCGGGTTGGCTTGGGCTGTAGACGCGTTTGAAGGCTTTCTCGAAGCGCCTGCGCCCCGTGCCCGTCAGGCTGTAGTAACTGCGCCGGCCAACCTTTTCAGCCGTGAGCCAGCCTTCTTTGGTCAGGCGAAAGATCGATGTGCGAATCAGCCGTTCATTGATGCCAATTGGCTCCAGCAGGTTGATCAGGCTACCTAGCCAAACGGTACCGCCGTGGGGCTCGATGGCATCGCCGTACAAGGTGATGATCAGGGAGCTGGCGCGGATCGGCGTCTGCTCCTGGAAGCGAGTGATCAAGGTGTTCAGTGGGGCAAGATTGCTCATGGGCGAACTGTGCGCGGATAAAGCACCGACTATACCTGTGCGGCGGGCCGCCTGGCCATTGCGTGACGCAACCAGGCTCATGCCGTCGCCTGGCCTTTGGGCCTGATACCTGTGTCTTCCATACGCAGCCGCCCTGCTTCAACCTCGGCCAGTGGCGGGCATTCGACCATGGTGTTCATGCAGCGCTGCGCCAGTTGCTGGTATTGCGCAGTGCCGCGCTGCTTCCAGGCCAGCTCCTGCTCGCTCAGGCGCCGTTTCATCTGGGCTGGCGAGCCCATTACAAGGCTTTGAGCTTCGCACTCGAAGCCGGCTTTGACGAAGCTGGTAGCCGCTACGATGCAGCGTGGTGCGATATGTGCACCATCCATCACCACCGCATTCATCCCGATCAAGGCGTCCTCGCCCACTCGGCACCCGTGCAACACGGCGCCATGTCCGATATGCCCGTTGCGTTCTACCACGGTATCGCCGCCCGGAAAGCCATGCATTACGCAGGTGTCCTGCAGGTTGGCACCCTCCTCCAGCACGATACGGCCGAAATCACCCCGTAGCGATGCCAATGGGCCTATGTAGCAACCAGGACCGACGATGACATCGCCGATCAGCACTGCACTGGGGTGTACGTAGGCTGATGGATGCACCACGGGCGTCAGGCCGTCCAGTCGATAGCAAGGCATGGCAAAATTCCTGAAATGATTTGAAATTCTGTTAGAGCTTGTATCACAAGCAGCTTGGTCGTCAATCGTGTATCGCTTCTCTGATGGGTGGCAAATCGGGAAAACCCTGGGGGATAACGATGAATAATAGCTAGATGAAACGTTTTACCGGAAGGTTATCGATGCCCGTTTTTGAGCTTTAGAAACGAATAAAGAGATACATAAAAGTATTTTTATCGTTGCATATCGGTATCGCATAATGCATATACTGGCTGCACCTGGTCGTGATCCAGCATCACGCCTTGCAAAAAACAATTCCAAGAAATGCCGGCGCCACGATGTGCCGTGCGTGTAGCCAGAGGAACCCGACATGCCGCGATATCTCGATGTGCAGGCGCCCGAACTTGGCGTTCAGCTCATCACCTTGCAACGGCCTGAGGCCCTGAATGCCTTGTGCACCGAGCTACTGGCAGAGCTGGCTGAGGCCTTGCAGCTTGCCGAGGGCGACGAGCAGATACGCGCTGTAGTGATTACCGGCAGCCCCAAGGCATTTGCCGCAGGTGCCGACATCCGTGAGATGGCCGAGCGCGACCTGGTCGGCATTCTCAACGACCCTCGTGTGGCCCATTGGCAAACGATCGCTGCATTCGCCAAGCCGCTGATTGCCGCCGTGAACGGCTACGCACTGGGTGGCGGTTGCGAGCTGGTGATGTGTGCCGACATCGTCATTGCCGGTACCGACGCCCGTTTCGGTCAGCCGGAAATCAACCTCGGCATCATCCCCGGCGCCGGTGGCACCCAGCGCCTGTTGCGCGCTGTCGGCAAACCGTTGGCCATGCAGATGGTGTTGACAGGTGAAGCGATCACCGCCCGCCACGCCCTGCAGGCCGGCCTGGTCAGCGAAACCACTCAACCCGAACTCACCGTGGAACGCGCCCTGCAGGTTGCCCGCAGCATTGCCGCCAAGGCGCCCCTGGCTGTGCGCCTGGGCAAGGAGGCGTTACTGAAAGCCGGCGACACCGACCTGGCCAGCGGCCTGCGTTTCGAACGGCATGCCTTCACCCTGCTTGCCGGTACCGCCGACCGCGATGAAGGCATCCGGGCATTCCAGGAAAAGCGCCAGGCCCGCTTCCAGGGCCGCTGACCATTTTTCCCTCGACTGACGGAGCGAGTCTGTCATGACTTTCCAGCACATCCTGTTTTCCATCGAGGACGGCGTCGCCCTCCTCTCGCTTAACCGCCCCGAACAACTGAACAGCTTCAACACCGCCATGCACCTGGAAGTGCGCGAGGCACTCAAGCAAGTACGCCAGAGCAGTGATGCGCGAGTACTGCTGCTGACAGGTGAAGGCCGTGGCTTCTGCGCCGGCCAGGACCTGTCCGACCGCAACGTTGCCCCAGGTGCCGAAATGCCAGACCTGGGTCAATCCATCGACAAGTTTTACAACCCGCTGGTGCGCACATTGCGCGACCTGCCGCTGCCGGTGATCTGTGCGGTCAACGGCGTGGCCGCTGGCGCCGGTGCCAACATACCGCTGGCCTGCGACCTGGTACTGGCTGCCCGCTCTGCAAGCTTCATTCAGGCGTTCTGCAAGATCGGCCTGGTGCCAGACTCTGGTGGTACCTGGCTGCTGCCACGCCTGGTCGGCATGGCACGGGCCAAGGCCCTGGCCATGCTGGGCGAGCGCCTTGGCGCCGAGCAGGCCCAGCAGTGGGGGCTGATCCATCGTGTAGTGGACGATGCCGCATTGCGTGACGAGGCCCTCACCCTCGCCCGCCAGCTTGCCACCCAGCCCACTTACGGTCTGGCCCTGATCAAGCGCGGCCTCAATGCCAGCTTCGACAATGGCTTCGATGAGCAGCTGGAGCTGGAGCGTGATCTGCAGCGCCTGGCCGGGCGCAGCGAAGACTACCGCGAAGGTGTAAGCGCCTTCATGAACAAGCGCACGCCAGATTTCAAGGGGTGCTGAACATGAGCGCACTCGCAAGCGATGTGCTGGTGGCGGTGATCGGTGCGGGTGCCATGGGGGCCGGCATCGCCCAGGTCGCGGCCCAGGCCGGTCACCCGGTGAAACTGTACGACAACCGCCCAGGGGCTGCTGCCCAGGCTGTGGCCGGTATTGATCGGCAGCTCACCCGGCTGGTGGAAAAAGGCAAGTTGCAGGCAGCCGAACACGAAATGATCCGCCTGCGGCTATGCCCGGTCGACACCCTTGAAGCATTGGTTGATGCCGGCTTGGTGATCGAAGCCATCGTCGAGAACCTGCAGGTCAAGCAGACGCTATTGCGTCAGCTCGAAGCCCTGTGCGCCGAGGATTGCATACTCGCCAGCAACACCTCGTCGTTGTCCATCACCAGCCTGGCCGCCGGCCTTGCACGCCCGCAACAGGTAGTTGGCATGCACTTCTTCAACCCGGCGCCGCTGATGGCGTTAGTCGAAGTGGTGTCGGGCCTGGCAACCGAACCGGCAGTGGCCTCTTGCATCTACGATACCGCCCAAGCCTGGGGTAAACAGCCAGTGCACACGCGTTCGACGCCGGGCTTTATCGTCAACCGTGTGGCGCGGCCTTTCTATGCCGAAAGCCTGCGCCTGTTGCAGGAAGGTGCAGCTGACTGCGCCAGCCTCGATGCACTGTTACGCGATGCGGGTGGTTTCCGCATGGGGGCGTTCGAACTCACCGACCTGATCGGGCACGACGTCAACTACGCCGTCACCTGCTCGGTGTTCGAAGCGTTCTATGGAGATTTCCGCTTCCAGCCTTCGCTGGTGCAAAAAGAGCTGGTGGATGCCGGACGCCTTGGTCGCAAGACTGGCCAAGGCTTTTATAGCTATGCCGAAGGCGCCGAACGGCCAGCACCTGCTGAACTGTGCAGCCTCACCAGCGCCGAAGCCTGCGTCATCGAGGGGCACTTGGGTGTCATGCAGCCACTGGTAGAGCGCCTGAGCCTCAACGGCGTTGCCGTCACCCGGCGTGCAGGTAGCGGTGTGATCCTGGTCGGCGATGCCACCCTGGCACTGTCCGATGGCCGCCTCGCCAGCCAGCGCGCCCGTGAAGATGGCCTGCGCAACCTGGTACTGCTCGACCTCGCACTGGACTACAGCACTGCCACGCGAATAGCCATCAGCTGGTCGGCGGACATCACCGAAAGCGCACGCGACCAAGCCGTGGCCCTGCTGCAGCGCGCCGGGCTCAAGGTCACGGCGGTCGCCGACCTGCCTGGCCTGGTGGTGCTGCGCACCGTGGCAATGCTTGCAAACGAAGCCGCCGATGCCGTGCTGCAAGGTGTCGGCAGCGCCGCCGACATCGACCTGGCCATGCGCGCCGGCGTCAATTACCCCTGCGGTCCGCTGGCTTGGGCCGGAAATATAGGTATTGCCCACACCCTGCGCGTGCTCGACAACCTGCAGCGCAGCTACGGCGAGAGCCGTTACCGCCCTTCCCTGTTGTTACGCCGCTGCGAAGCCAAAGGAGGCACCCTGCATGACTGAAGTGGAACTGGCACACGCCTGTGCCGACGCCATGTACGCCCGCGACCAAGCCACCCAGAGCCTGGGCATCACCCTGCTGGATGCCGGCCCAGGCCGCGCCAGCCTGCGCATGCCGGTACGTGCCGACATGATCCAGGGCCATGGCACCTGCCATGGCGGCTTCCTCTTCGCGCTGGCCGACTCGGCATTTGCCTTCGCCTGTAACAGCTACGATGAGGCCACCGTGGCGCTGGGCTGCAGCATCGACTACCTGGCCCCGGCGTTGCGCGACGACGTGCTCACCGCCCACGCCAGCGAGGTCAGCCGCAAGGGCCGCACCGGCCTGTACGACGTGCGCATCGATAACCAGCGCGGTGAGCTGGTGGCGATGTTCCATGGCAAATCCTACAAAGTGCGCGGCACCGTGCTGGCGCAGGAGACGCAAGATGAATGAACACACTCTGCCCGATGCCTTGATCATCGATGCCGTGCGCACCCCTATTGGCCGCTACGCCGGCGCCTTGAGCGGCGTGCGGGCCGATGACCTCGCCGCAATCCCGCTAAAGGCTTTGATTCAGCGCCACCCCGAACTGGACTGGAAAGCGGTCGACGACGTTATCCTCGGCTGTGCCAACCAGGCCGGTGAGGACAATCGCAATGTGGCGCATATGGCCAGCCTGCTGGCCGGGCTGCCGATCGAGGTGCCGGGCACTACCATCAATCGCCTCTGCGGTTCTGGCCTGGATGCCATCGGCAACGCTGCCCGCGCCCTGCGTTGCGGTGAAGCCGGGCTGATGCTTGCCGGGGGTGTGGAGTCGATGTCGCGTGCGCCGTTCGTGATGGGCAAATCGGAGCAGGCGTTTGGCCGCGCGGCGGAGCTGTACGACACCACCATCGGCTGGCGTTTCGTTAACCCGCTGATGAAGGCCAGCTACGGCACCGACTCGATGCCGGAAACCGCCGAAAATGTCGCCGAGCAGTTTGGCATTTCCCGTACCGATCAAGACGCTTTCGCCCTGCGCAGCCAGCACAAGGCCGCTGCAGCCCAGGCTCGTGGCCGTCTGGCGCAGGAAATCGTGCCGGTCGAAATCCCGCAGCGCAAAGGCCCGCCCAAAGTGATCGAGCACGACGAGCACCCTCGTGGCGATACCACGCTCGAGCAACTGGCCCGGCTCGGGACGCCTTTCCGTGAAGGTGGCAGCGTAACCGCGGGCAACGCCTCCGGGGTCAATGACGGCGCCTGCGCCCTGCTGCTGGCCAGTAGCGCGGCTGCCCGCCAACACGGCCTCAAGGCGCGCGGCCGTATCGTCGGCATGGCCGTGGCCGGGGTCGAGCCCCGGCTGATGGGCATCGGCCCGGTACCGGCAACCCGCAAGGTGCTGGAATTGACGGGGTTGTCGCTGGCCGACCTCGACGTCATCGAGCTAAACGAGGCCTTTGCGGCCCAAGGCCTGGCGGTGTTGCGCGAACTGGGCCTGGCCGATGACGACCCGAGGGTAAACCGCAACGGCGGTGCCATTGCCCTGGGTCACCCACTGGGCATGAGCGGTGCACGCCTGGTAACCACTGCCTTGCATGAGCTGGAAGAAACCGCCGGCCGCTACGCCCTGTGCACCATGTGCATCGGCGTTGGCCAGGGCATTGCGATGGTCATCGAGCGCCTCTGAGCGGATCAGACCATCTGCCTGTTACCCAACCGAACGCAGCCGTATATGCTGCGCTCATGACACTCACCGCGCGGCCTGCAACCGGTGCCGCGCGGCGTACAAGAACAATTCGAGTGAAGCCATGAACATGTACCATGATGCCGATCGTGCCCTGCTGGACCCGATGGAAACCGCCAGTGTCGACGCCCTGCGCCAGCACCAGCTGGAGCGGCTGCGCTGGAGCCTGAAGCACGCCTACGACAATGTGCCGCTGTACCGCAAGCGCTTTGCCGAGTGCGGCGCCCACCCCGACGACCTCAAAAGCCTTGAAGACCTGGCGAAGTTCCCCTTCACCGGCAAGAACGACCTGCGTGACAACTACCCCTACGGGATGTTCGCCGTGCCTCAGGAAGAGGTGGTGCGCCTGCACGCCTCAAGCGGCACTACAGGCAAGCCGACGGTGGTTGGCTATACGCAGAATGACATCGACACCTGGGCCAATGTCGTCGCCCGCTCGATCCGCGCGGCCGGAGGGCGTAAAGGTGACAAGGTGCACGTTTCCTACGGCTATGGGCTTTTCACGGGCGGCCTTGGCGCGCATTACGGCGCCGAGCGACTCGGCTGCACGGTAATCCCGATGTCTGGCGGCCAGACCGAGAAGCAGGTGCAGCTGATTCGCGACTTCCAGCCTGACATCATCATGGTCACCCCGTCCTACATGCTCAACCTGGCTGACGAGATCGAGCGCCAGGGCATCGACCCGCACGACCTCAAGCTGCGGCTGGGCATTTTCGGCGCTGAACCCTGGACCGACGAGCTGCGCCGCTCGATCGAAGGGCGACTGGGCATCAATGCCCTCGACATCTATGGCCTGTCGGAAATCATGGGCCCTGGGGTCGCAATGGAGTGCATCGAAACCAAGGACGGCCCGACCATCTGGGAGGACCACTTCTACCCCGAGATCATCGACCCGGTCACCGGCGCAGTGCTGCCAGACGGCCAGCTCGGCGAGCTGGTGTTCACCTCGCTGAGCAAAGAGGCGTTGCCGATGGTGCGCTACCGCACCCGCGACCTCACCCGCCTGCTGCCAGGCACCGCTCGCCCTATGCGACGGATCGGCAAGATTACCGGTCGCAGCGACGACATGCTGATCATTCGCGGGGTCAACGTGTTCCCGACCCAAATCGAGGAGCAGGTACTTAAAATAAAACAACTCTCAGAGCTTTATGAGATTCACCTGTATCGCAATGGTAACCTGGACAGTGTCGAGGTGCACGTGGAGTTGCGCGGGGAGTGCCAGCACCTTGATGAAGGTCAGCGCAAGCAGGTGGTCGGTGAGCTGAGCAAGCAGATCAAGACCTACATTGGCATCAGCACCCAGGTGCACCTGCAGCCTTGCGGCACGCTCAAGCGCTCCGAAGGCAAGGCCTGCCACGTGTTTGATAAACGGTTGGCCAGCTGATTCATTCGGCTGCCTTTTCGGCCCCGGCTCAGTCCGGGGCTTTTTTTTGCGTGTTGCACGCCCTGACAGGGGCTGCGCGATCCTTCGGGGGCGGTTTTGCCCGCGAAGAGGCCTGAAAGCGATACACAAATCTTATTTGATACACACAAAACAGTTTGACGTTATGTTTTGTATCACTTACAAATGACTCATGCCTTAGCAGGAGTCGCAGCACATGTACGCACAGCTAGTGGAAACCGGAGTCAAGCGCGTCAAGTCGCTGGAAGAGATGTCGCCCGAAGAGCGCAACTTCCAGGAAAAGATCGACGCTGAAATCAAGATCGAAGCCAAGAACTGGATGCCCGAGGCCTACCGCCAGACCTTGATCCGGCAGATCTCCCAGCACGCCCATTCGGAAATCGTCGGCATGCTGCCCGAAGGCAACTGGGTCACCCGCGCCCCCAGCCTCAAGCGCAAACTGCAACTGATGGCCAAGATCCAGGACGAAGCCGGCCACGGCCTCTACCTGTACAGCGCCATGGAAACCCTGGGCGCCGATCGCGATGAAGAAATCGCCAAGCTGCACAGCGGCAAGGCCAAGTATTCGAGCATCTTCAACTACCCCACGCTCAGCTGGGCCGACATGGGTGCCGTGGGCTGGCTGGTGGATGGCGCCGCCATCGTCAATCAGGTGGTCTTGCAGCGCACCTCCTACGGCCCCTACTCCCGCGCGATGATCCGTATCTGCAAGGAAGAAAGCTTCCACCAGCGCCAGGGCTACGAAATCCTCCTGACCATGATGCGCCATGGTACCCAGGCCCAGCGCGACATGGTGCAGGACGCCATCAACCGCCTGTGGTGGCCCTCGCTGATGATGTTCGGCCCAAGCGACGAACATTCACCCAACAGCGCCCAGTCCATGGCCTGGAAGATCAAGCGCCAGACCAACGATGAGCTGCGCCAGCGCTTCATCGACCAGACCGTGCCGCAGCTCGAACTGCTCGGCTGCACTGCCCCCGACCCTGAGCTGAAGTGGAACGCCGAACGCGGTCACTACGACTTTGGCGAAATCCAGTGGGACGAGTTCTACGAAGTGATCAAGGGCAATGGCCCGTGCAACCAGGAACGTGTCGCCACCCGGCGCAAGGCCATCGAGGACGGTGCCTGGGTACGCGAGGCCGCAGTGGCCTACGCGCGCAAGCAACAGAACAAGAACGCCGCCTGAGCGGCGATTGATGCGGAGATCGAAAATGTCTGTCTGGACCCTCTACGAAGTGTTCGTGCGCAGCAAGCACGGCCTTAACCACAAGCACGTTGGCAGCGTCCACGCCGCCGATGCCGCCATGGCCATCGAGAACGCCCGCGAGCTGTACACCCGCCGCAGCGAAGGCGTCAGCCTGTGGGTGGTGCCCTCGGCGCTGATCACCGCGTCGTCCCCCGACGAGAAAGACCCGCTGTTCGCCCCTTCGGACGACAAGGTCTACCGCCATGCCAGCTTCTACGAACTGCCCGACGAAGTCGGACACATGTGAGGTTGGCCATGCACAACGAAGCCCTTATCCCCTACCTGCTGCTGCTTGGCGACAGTGCCTTGGTACAAGGCCAGCGCCTTTGCGAATGGTGTGGCCACGCCCCGGCTATCGAAGAAGAACTGGCCCTGATGAACGTCGGCCTCGACCTGGTCGGCCAGGCGCGCAATTGGCTGGAGTACGCCGCCGAGCTGCTGGCTGACGGCCGCGACGCCGATGCCCTGGCCTTTCGCCGTGACGAGCGAGCCTACCGCAACCTGCTGCTGGTCGAGCAACCTAACGGCGACTACGCCGTGACCATGACCAAGCAGTTCCTCTACGACGCCTGGCACTTCGCCCTGCTGCAGGGGTTGGCTGGCTCCAGCGATGAACGTATCGCCGGTATCGCCGCCAAGGCCTTGAAGGAAGTCACCTACCACCTGCGCCGCTCCAGTGAGTGGGTACAGCGCTTGGGTGGCGGCACGCCAGAGAGCCGCCAGCGCATGCTTGCCGCCATTACGGCACTGTGGCGTTTCACGGTCGAGCTGACGGCTGGCAGCGACAATGAAGTGCAGCTGGCCAAAGCGGGTATCGCTGCCGACCCCGGTGCCGTGGGTGCTGCCTGGCTCAAGCAGGTGAGCGAAACCTTCGCCTCGGTCGAACTGCCGCTGCCAAAGGCTGCCAGCCACTTCTACCTGGACGGTCGCAAAGGCTTGCACACCGAGCACCTGGGCCTGCTGCTGGCCGAAATGCAATTCCTGCCAAGGGCCTACCCCGATGCAACCTGGTGAGCTGATTGCCGGCGACCGGGGTGCGCGGGCGCTGCAAGGTGACGACCTCGCCCGGGCATGGGCGGTGCTTGGCCAGGTCATGGACCCGGAAGTGCCCGTGGTCAGCGTGGTCGACCTGGGGATCGTTCGCGACCTCGACTGGCGCGCCGGCCACCTTCACCTGGTGGTTACCCCGACCTACTCCGGTTGCCCGGCCACTGAGGTGATCGAAGGTGATATCCGCCAGGCGCTGGAACAGGCCGGTTTCGCCGCGCCAGACCTTGAGCGTCGGCTGACCCCGGCATGGAGCACTGACTGGATCAGCGAACTGGGCCGCGAGCGCCTGCGGGCTTACGGCATCGCGCCCCCCCAAGGCAGCGCCAGCAAGCGCAGCCTGCTCGGCGAAGTGCCCCAGGTGTGCTGCCCGCAGTGCGGCAGTGCCCATACCGAATTGCTCAGCCAGTTCGGCTCCACTGCGTGCAAGGCGTTGTACCGCTGCCGCGAGTGCCTGGAGCCGTTCGACTATTTCAAATGCATTTGAGCCGTGGAGAACGCCATGAGCCAGTTTCACAGCCTGACCATCAAGCAAGTGCGCAACGAGACCCGTGACGCGGTGTCGATTGCCTTCGACGTGCCCGAGCACCTGCAAGCACAGTTTCGTTTCACCCAGGGCCAGTACCTGGTCATGCGTACCCAGCTGGACAACGAAGAGGTTCGCCGCTCCTACTCCATCTGCAGCGCCGTCCAGGACGGTGAGCTGCGCGTGGCCGTAAAGCGCATGCCGGGCGGGCGTTTCTCGGCGTTTGCCAATGATGTGCTCAAAGCCGGCCAGCAACTGGACGTGATGCCGCCATCGGGCAGCTTCTTCGTACCGCTGGACCCTGCCCGCCAGGGTAATTACCTGGGCGTGGCCGCCGGCAGCGGCATAACCCCGATTCTGTCGATCATTGGCACCACCCTGGACCGTGAGCCGCACAGCCGCTTCACCTTGCTGTACGGCAACCGCTCCAGCTCTGGCGCGTTGTTCCGCGACAAGCTCGAAGACCTGAAAAACCGGTATCTCGACCGCCTGAACCTGATTTTCGTATTCAGCCGCGAGCAGCAGGATGTCGACTTGTACAACGGTCGCATCGACGCTGACAAGTGCGGCCAGCTGTTCTCGCGCTGGCTGGACGTTCCAGGCCTGGACGCGGCCTTCATCTGCGGCCCCCAGGCGATGACCGAGACCGTGCGCGACAGCTTGCAGGCCAACGGCCTGGGCAAGGAGCGCATCCATTTCGAGCTGTTCGCCGCTGCCGGTAACGAAGCACGACGTGAAGCCCGCGAAGCGGCGCGCCAGGTGGACGCAGCGCTCAGCCACATCACCGTGATCAGTGACGGACGCGCGCTCACCTTCGACTTGCCACGCAACACCCAGAACGTGCTGGACGCCGGCAATGCCATCGGCGCCGAGCTGCCCTACTCCTGCAAGGCCGGCGTGTGCTCTACCTGCAAGTGCCGGGTGATCGAAGGCGAAGTGGAAATGGACAGCAACCACGCACTGGAAGACTACGAAGTGGCGGCCGGGTATGTGCTGTCGTGCCAGACCTACCCGGTGAGCGACAAAGTGGTCCTCGATTTCGACCAGCTTTGAGACCGAGTCGCCTGCTTCGCGGGCAAGCCCGCGAAGAGGCCATCAGCGACACCGCAACACCCGCGTGACCTCAACAAAACAATTACAACACCCAGAGATCGCAACCCATGACACCCGAACGCATAGAAAGCATCGCCAACCACCCCGACTTCCAGCACCTGGTACGGCGCAAGCGCCGCCTCAACGGCAGCCTGACCCTGGCCATGCTGGTGATCTACTACGGCTTCGTCCTGCTGGTGGCGTTTTCGCCCAGCACCCTCGGCCAGTCCCTCAGCGGCGGCGTGACCACCGTGGGCATGCTGGTGGGTGTGCTGATGGTGCTGCTGTCCTTCGCCCTGACCGGCATCTACGTGCACCGCGCCAACAACGTGCTCGACCCGCTCAACGACAAGGTCAAGCAGGAGTACGCACAATGAACTGGACTGCCATCTCGATGTTCATGGTGTTCGTCTGCTTCACCCTGCTGGTCACTCGCTGGGCGGCCCTGCGCACCCGTTCGGCCAGCGACTTCTATACCGCCGGCGGGGGGCTGACCGGCATGCAGAACGGCTTGGCCATCGCCGGCGACATGATCAGTGCCGCTTCCTTCCTGGGCATCTCGGCCATGATGTTCATGAACGGCTACGACGGCCTGCTGTATGCCCTTGGCGTGCTGGCCGGCTGGCCGATCATCCTGTTCCTGATCGCCGAGCGCCTGCGCAACCTGGGCAAGTACACGTTCGCCGACGTGGTCAGCTACCGCCTGGCACAAACGCCGGTGCGCCTCACATCGGCGTTCGGCACCTTGGTCGTCGCATTGATGTATCTGGTCGCGCAGATGGTCGGCGCCGGCAAGCTGATCGAGCTGCTGTTCGGCATCAGCTACCTGTACGCGGTCATGCTGGTCGGCGTGTTGATGGTGGCCTACGTCACCTTCGGCGGTATGCTCGCCACCACCTGGGTGCAGATCATCAAGGCCGTCATGCTGCTGTCGGGCACCAGCTTCATGGCCTTCATGGTGCTCAGGCATTTTGGCTTCAGCACCGAAGCCATGTTCGCCAGCGCCGTGGCCGTGCATGCCAAGGGGCAGGCGATCATGGCCCCGGGTGGCTTGCTGTCCAACCCGATTGATGCCATTTCCCTTGGCCTGGGCATGATGTTCGGCACCGCTGGCCTGCCGCATATCCTGATGCGCTTCTTCACCGTCAGCGACGCCAAGGAAGCACGCAAGAGTGTGTTCTATGCCACCGGCTTCATCGGCTACTTCTACCTGCTGCTGATCGTCATTGGCTTTGGCGCCATCGTCATGGTCGGCACCGAGCCGTCCTACCGCGATGCCACCGGTGCCATCATCGGCGGCGGCAACATGGTCGCCGTGCACCTGGCTCAGGCCGTGGGCGGCAACCTGTTCCTTGGTTTCATCTCTGCCGTGGCCTTCGCCACCATCCTGGCCGTGGTCGCCGGCCTGGCGCTGTCTGGCGCATCGGCTGTGTCCCACGATCTGTACGCCTGCGTGTTCCGTCAAGGCAAGGCCACCGAGCAGGAAGAAATGCGTGTGTCGCGTATCGCCACCCTGCTGATCGGCCTGCTGGCGGTGATCCTCGGCCTGCTGTTCGAGTCGCAGAACATCGCCTTCCTCTCCGGCCTGGTACTGGCAGTGGCTGCCTCGGTCAATTTCCCGGTGCTGCTGCTCTCGATGTTCTGGAAGGGGCTGACCACCCGTGGCGCGGTGTGCGGCAGCATGGCTGGACTGGTTTCGGCCGTGCTGCTGGTGGTGCTTGGCCCGGCGGTGTGGGTCAACGTGCTGCACAACGAAAAAGCATTGTTCCCTTATAGCAACCCGGCGTTGTTCTCCATGAGCCTGGCGTTCCTCAGTGCCTGGGTGTTCTCGGTCACCGACAGCTCTGAGCGTGCCACTGAAGAGCGCGGCCGCTACCTGGCCCAGTTCATCCGCTCCATGACCGGTATCGGCGCCGCCGGCGCCAGCAAGCACTGACTTCAAGGACGAACAACCATGTCGGGTAAAACAACAACAATGAACCGCACGCACTTCATGTCAGCTGCCTGGCTGGCCACCCTCGCATTGCCATTGCCGGCGATGGCAGACTTTATCAGCGACAGCCACGCACGGCTGGAGCTGCGTAACCACTACATCAACCGCGACTTCCGCCAAAGCAATGCCCCGCAGGCCAAGGCCGAGGAATGGGGCCAGGGCTTTACCGCGAAGCTGGAGTCGGGCTTCACCGAAGGCCCGGTCGGTTTTGGTGTTGATGCCATGGGCCAGCTGGGTATCAAGCTCGACTCCAGTCGCGACCGCCGCAACACCGGTCTGCTGCCCTTTGGCCCGAACAGCCATGAACCGGTCGATGACTACAGCGAACTGGGCCTGACCGGCAAGGTGCGCGTGTCCAAGAGCACACTGCGCCTGGGCACGCTGCAACCCATCTTGCCGGTGGTGGTCTACAACGACACCCGCCTGTTGGCGTCGACCTTCCAGGGTGGCCTGTTGACCAGCCAGGACCTTGATGGCCTCACCTTCAACGCCGGCCGCCTGACCAAGGCCAACCTGCGCGATTCCTCGGGCCGCGACGACATTGGCTACGGCGCTGCTACCAGTGACCACCTGGACTTCGGCGGTGGCAGCTATGCCATCACCCCGCAAACCAGCGTCAGCTACTACTACGCCAAACTCGAAGACATCTACCGCCAGCAGTTCGTGGGCCTGATCGATACCCGCCCATTGAGCGAAGGTGTAAGCCTGCGCAGCGACCTGCGCTACTTCGACAGCCGCAACGACGGCGCCGAGCGTGCCGGCAACATCGACAACCGCAACTTCAACGCCATGTTCACCCTCGGCGTGCGGGCGCACAAGTTCACCGCCACCTGGCAGCAGATGTCCGGCGACAGCGCGTTCCCGTTCGTCAACGGCGGCGACCCGTTCACGGTCAACCTGGTCACCTACAACACCTTCACCCGTGCCGGGCTGGACTCATGGCAAGTGCGCTATGACTACGATTTTGTGGCGATGGGCATCCCTGGCCTGAGTTTCATGACCCGCTACACCGACGGCCGCCACGCCGAAACCGCCACCGTCAGCAATGGCCGCGAGCGCGAACGCGACACCGACATCACCTACGTCATCCAGAGCGGCCCGTTCAAAGACGTGAGCCTGCGCTGGCGCAATGTCACTTTCCGTTCCGGCAATGGCCTGACCAATGCCGTGGACGAAAACCGTCTGATCATCGGCTACACCCTGGCGCTGTGGTAACAGCGCGCCCCTACATTTGAACAGCATGGAGAACAGCATGTCTGCCGCCCCTACCCTGCAAAGCTTCATTGCCGGCCGTTGGCTGGGCCAGCATGGCGCTCAGGCCCTGCGCAGTGCCCTCGACGGTCACGTGCTGGCCTACAGCCATGAAGAACGTCCGGACTTCGCCGAAGCCGTGGACTACGCCCGTGCCCGGGGCCTTGCCTCGCTGATGGCCATGGATTTCCAGCAGCGCGCCCAACGCCTCAAAGCGTTGGCCCTGTACCTGGCTGAACGCAAGGAACAGCTCTACGCCCTTTCGCACCACAGCGGCGCTACCCGTGCCGACAGCTGGATCGACATCGAGGGCGGTAACGCCACGTTGTTCTCGTACGCGGGTATTGGCAGCCGTGAGTTGCCGTCGGGCAACCTGGTGCACGAAGGCCCTGCCATTGCGCTGGGCAAACAAGGCCATTTCGCCGGCAGCCACATCCTGGTGCCGCGTGCAGGCGTTGCGGTGCACATCAACGCATTCAACTTCCCCATCTGGGGCATGCTGGAAAAATTCGCGCCGACCTTCCTGGCCGGCATGCCTTGTATCGTCAAGCCTGCGACCTCCACCAGCTACCTGACCGAAGCTGTCGTACGCCTGATGAACGCCTCCGGCCTGCTGCCGGAAGGTAGCCTGCAACTGGTGATCGGCAGCACGGGCGACTTGCTCGACCGCCTGCAAGGTCAGGATGTAGTGACTTTCACCGGCTCTGCCGATACCGCTGCCAAATTGCGCGTCACGCCGAACCTGATACGTAATTCGGTACCGTTCACCGCAGAGGCGGACTCGCTGAACTGTGCCATCCTCGGGCCGGACGTAAACCCGGACAGCGAAGAGTTCGATCTGTATATCAAGGAGGTGGTGCGTGAAATGACCACCAAGGCCGGGCAGAAATGCACGGCCATCCGCCGGGCCATTGTGCCGGCCAGGCACATCGATGCCGTTGCCACACGCTTGCGCGAGCGCCTGAGCAAAGTCGTGGTTGGCGACCCCTCGCTGGAAGGCGTGCGCATGGGTGCCCTGGCCTCCCACGACCAGCAGCACGACGTGGCCGAGCGGGTACGCAGCCTGCTGCAAAGTTGTGACCAGCTGTTCGGCGCCAGCGATGGTTTTGCTCCGCGCGGCGAAGGTGTCGCTGAGGGCGCGTTCTTCGCCCCGACCCTGCTGCAATCCCGCGATCCGCATGCCGAAGGCGGCGCTCACGATATCGAGGCGTTCGGGCCGGTCAGCACCCTTATGGCCTATGACGACTTGGACGAAGCCCTGGCCCTGGCCGCACGGGGTAAAGGCAGCCTGGTGGCGACCCTGGTCACTGCCGACCGCAGCGTGGCCGCCAAGGCCATTCCGGTGGCGGCAGCCTGGCACGGCCGCCTGCTGGTGCTCGACAGTGAAGCTGCCAAGGAGTCCACCGGCCACGGCTCGCCACTGCCACAGCTCAAGCATGGCGGCCCGGGTCGTGCGGGTGGCGGTGAAGAGCTGGGCGGCCTGCGTGCGGTCAAGCACTACTTGCAGCGCGCCGCTGTGCAGGGCTCACCGAGCATGCTCACAGCGGTGACTGGCGAGTATGTGCGCGGCGCTGAAGTGATCGAGACTGAAGTGCACCCGTTCCGCCGCTACTTCGAGCAACTTCGTATCGGCGAGTCACTGCTTACCCATCGTCGCACCGTGACAGAAGCCGACCTGGTCAACTTTGGCTGCCTGTCGGGCGACCATTTCTACATGCACTTCGACGAGATCGCGGCCAAGGAGTCGCAGTTCGGCAAGCGCATTGCCCATGGCTATTTCGTGCTGTCGGCGGCAGCCGGCCTGTTCGTGTCGCCAGGTGCCGGGCCGGTGTTGGCCAACTATGGCCTGGATACCCTGCGCTTCATCAACCCGGTGGGCATCGGCGACACCATCCAGGCGCGTTTGACCTGCAAGCGCAAAATCGACCAAGGCAAGACCAGCCCGTTGGGCCAGCCGCAGGGTGTGGTGGCGTGGGACGTGGAAGTCACTAACCAGCTGGGTGAGCTGGTGGCCAGTTATGACATCCTGACCCTGGTGCTGAAGCAGCCGGAATGATGGCTTGACCTCGCCGGCCGCTTCACGGGTTCAACCACGAAGTGGCCGGCAGCTTCAGGTGTGGCATCAACGCATTGCCGCCGGATCCCCCACCGACTGGTTCGGCTTGCTCCCCGAAATTCGCCAGGTCACTGCGGTAATCCCGTAGCGCTCGGCCATGGGCCGGCTGATTTTCCGGATTTTTTCGCGCCCGAACTTGGGAATGATGCCGATGCCCGCATCGCAACTTGCCCAATGCCAGGCCTCGGCATTGTCCAACCGCTCCAGACGGATGATGAAACTGCGCGGCTGGCCATGCAGTTGGTAATCGATGATGTACAGTTGTGGGCTAGGCATCGCAGGGGCCTCCTCTTCTCCATGGATGACAACCTGATTGATTCGGGCATGGCCAGATAATTCAAAATTTTGTCGAACAATTGCAGCCTGCAACCCGACACCCGGCCCGCTCAATCACTGGCTGCGGCCGCCCCCGTGACTGTTCTGTCCACCTTTGCGGCCCGCTTCCGACGCCCGTTGGCGATCATTGGCAAAATTGCCCCCAGAAGCCTGGCCCCCCTTCTGCCCGGCGCGGGAAGCACGCTCCCGGTCATTGGCGAAATTACCTGGATTGGTTTCTTTGCTGCCACCACGCTGGCGGGTTTGCGCTTGGTCCTGTGCCATGTCGTTTCTCCTTGCGAGGGATTGGCGAGTTGCATGGGTACGCGCCATGCCTTAGTTACGAGGCGCTGAACACGGGCTCTGCTCAATGTTTTTGTCAGCGACTGACCAGCGGCACGAAATACACGGAGCCAAGAAGTTTGCGTGGCGTACATGCCTTGGAGAATTGGCTTGTCAGGCATGCACACTCCACTGAACCGCATCCCGCTCGATCGGCATTTCATCAATGGCATGGATCATCCCGTTTTCCAGCGCTTCCCGTGGCTCCAGTATTCGCGGGTTCGCCATCAGATACCGTGGCACATCCAGCACTTCGGCCGCCCCCGCAGTCCGCTCGGCAACGATCTGCGCATACAGCTGCAAATCATAATCCAGGCTCATTGCATACTCGGCCATCCGCGAGTGGTCCACCGCTCCATGCAAGGTCCAATGAAACGGATGGAACAGAAACTTGCTGAAACTGCAGGCCGTGCGCCGCTCACCAGCCAGGAACAGGATGTTGCCCATCGACTCCACCGTGCCCAGGTTGTGCGTATGCACCTCCACCGGCAGCGCCCGCAGGAAGTTGTACAGGGTAAACCCGTAGCTGCACTCGCCCCCCATGGTGGCGATGTTCAACTGCAGCACTTCGGCACCCTGTTGCAATGCCCGCGAACAGGTATTGATGAGGTTGCCACAGGTTGACGAGTTGATCGGCCCGGTGAAATGAATGATGTGTCGTGCCATGTTTGCCTCCAGGGTAGGCAGGTCATTCCTTGGTCTGGCGGGTATGCGGTGGAAACGCAAGCCGCCGCAAAGTTCAACCCGACATCAACGTTTCCGTTGGTCATGCATGCTGAACCCCAAGTGATCTGCACCGGTCGCACGTTCAAAGCAACCGAATGGAGGGGGCCTTGTGAACAAGACCCTGCCCGCCCCAAACCGCATCATCGACAAGGTCACCGCGGTACGCCGGCTCAATGTGCTGACGCTGAACGTGCACAAGGGTTTCACCTTTTTCAATCGGCGCTTCATCTTGCCGGAGCTGCGCGAAGCCGTGCGCGCCACCGGCGCCGACCTGGTGTTTTTGCAGGAAGTGCACGGTAGCCATGAACGACATGCCCTGCGCCACCCTGCCTGGCCAGAAGCGCCCCAGTACGAGTTTCTCGCCGACAGCATGTGGCCGCAGTTCGCCTATGGCCGCAATGCCGTGTACCCCCATGGCGATCACGGCAATGCGTTGCTGTCGAAGTTCCCCATCCGTAGCTACAACAACCTGGACGTTTCGGTGCAAGGCAACGAGCAGCGCGGGCTGCTTCATTGTCAGTTGGAGGTGCCGGGCCACGAACAGATGCATGCCATATGCGTACACCTGGGCTTGCGTGAGGCCCACCGGCAAAGCCAGGTAAAGCTGCTGCTGGACCTGCTGATCAGCTTGCCGCCAAAGGCGCCCGTCATCGTTGCCGGCGACTTCAACGACTGGCGGCTGAAGGCCGACGCCGTACTGTGCGAGCACTTGATAGAAGCGTTCGGCGAGCATTTTGGCTCCCCGGCGCGCAGCTTTCCTGCGCGCCTGCCGCTGTTGCGGCTGGACCGCATCTACTTGCGCAATGCAATGCCGGGCAATGCCCAAGTGCTGTCGAACTACCCGTGGTCGCATCTGTCCGACCATGCCCCATTGGCGGCGGAGGTCAACCTGTGAACCGACCTTGGGTAGACGGCAACAACGTGCAGTTGCTGATCAATGGCGAACAGTATTACCCCCGTGTGTTCAAGGCGATGGCCCAGGCGCGCGAAGAAATACTGCTTGAGACCTTCATCATCTTTGACGACAAGGTCGGCCAGCAACTGCAACAGGTATTGATCGGAGCCGCCCGGCGCGGAGTGCGTGTGGAGGTGGTGGTGGATGGCTACGGCACTGCCGATCTGCCAACGGCTTTCATATCCGCCATGACCGATGCGGGGGTCAGTTTCCATGCATTCGACCCGCAGCCGCGCCTGGTAGGTCTGCGAACCAACCTGTTTCGGCGCCTGCACCGCAAGATCGTGGTCATTGACGGAGCGCGCGCCTTCATCGGCGGCATCAACTACAGCGCAGACCACCTGGGTGACTTTGGCGCCATGGCCAAGCAGGACTATGCCGTGGAGGTGACCGGCCCGGTGGTGGCGCAGGTGCACGCGGCCAGCAAACGCCTGATGTCGACGGTGTTGCAGCCGCCCAGTGCGGTCCGGCCCGTTACCGAGCCCGCCGGGGCCAGCAGCGCCGTGCTGGTGGAACGCGACAACGGGCTGCGCAGTACCGATATAGAAAACCATTACCTGGAGGCATTTCGTGGTGCCAGGCAGCGCATCGTGGTCGCCAACGCTTACTTTTTCCCGGGCTACCGGCTGATGCGTGAGCTGCGCAATGCGGCCCGACGTGGCGTGGATGTGCGGCTGATCCTGCAGGGCCAGCCTGACATGCGCTGGGTCCGGGCACTCTCGCGGCTGTTGTACAACTACCTGCTACGCGACGGCGTGGCCATTCACGAATATTGCCAGCGTCCTTTGCATGGCAAGGTGGCGCTGGTGGATGACGAGTGGGCCACCGTTGGCTCCAGCAACCTCGATCCTTTGAGCCTGTCGTTCAACCTGGAAGCCAACCTGTTCATCCGGGACCGCGCGTTCAACCAGCAACTCAACCGGCATCTGCAGGCGTTGGCCTGCGACCAGTGCAAGCCGGTCACGCTGGAACGCATGATTCGCGGTTACTGGTGGCGGGCCCCGCTGATCTTCGTGTGTTTTCACGTGATTCGGCATTTCCCGCGCATTGCCGGCTGGTTCCCGGCACACCGCCAGCGTTTGCGCTCGGTACAGCCGGAAGTCGAGGCCCAGCCGGACCTGCACGAGGGCAATACCTGATGCCGCGCACAAACTGGCAAACCCGGGGCAAACGCGTGTTGACGATGGCGTTCCTGATTCTGGTACCCGTGCTGCTTTACCTGCTGGCACGCAACCTGGACTGGAACGAAGTGCGCCAATCGTTGCTGGCGTACAAACCCGGCACCTTGGTCATCGGCTTTGCAGTTGCGCTGTGTAGCTACCTGACATTCGCCAGTTACGACCTGCTGGCACGGGCCTACACTGGTCATCATTTGCCGGTTCGGCAAGTGCTGCCAATCGCTTTCGTGTGCTATGCATTCAACCTCAATTTCACGACCTGGGTGGGCGGTGTTGCCCTGCGTTACCGGCTTTACAGCCGCCTGGGGCTGGACACGCCCACCATCACGCGCATTCTCACCCTGGGCCTGCTGACCAACTGGATGGGCTACATGTTGCTGGCCGGCACGGTGTTCGCCCTGGGCCTGGTCGAGCTACCCAACAATTGGGCGGTGGGTGCCACCGGCCTGCGCCTGATCGGTGTGCTGTTACTCGGTATTGCCGTGAGCTACCTGCTGGCCTGCGGTTTTGCCAAAAAGCGCACGTGGCGCTGGCGCAACCACGAAGTGACTTTACCTTCACTGCGCCTGGCGCTGTGCCAAGTGGTACTGGGTGCCAGCAACTGGGCGCTGATGGCGTTACTGATCTTCTGGTTGCTGCCGGGGGAAGCGTTCTACCCGTCGATACTGGGCATTCTGCTGATCAGTTGCGTGGCAGGTGTGGTCGCACATATCCCGGCCGGGCTGGGGGTGCTGGAGGCGGTTTTCCTGACCCTGCTGCACGGGCAAATGGCCCAAGGCACGCTGGTCGCTGCCCTGCTCGGCTATCGCACGTTGTACTACCTGTTACCGCTGCTGCTGGCCGTGATTACCTACCTCATCCTGGAACAGCGCGCCAAGGCCATGCGCCAGCGTGACAAGCCCGCCCAGACCTGACAAGGGCCGTTGACCGGATCACCCCTGGCTGAACAGCACCCGCTTGAACGCCTCGGCCGCCAGATGCACCTGCACTGCCCAGTCATCTGCGGCTTCACTGCCGGCATCGTCGGAAATGTACTTCAGGCATACAAACGGAATGCTTTCGCCGCGTGCGATCAATGCCAGCACATAGGCTTCCATGTCGACCACGTCATAAGGCGCATCGCCATGGTTGGTCTCGAAGCTGTCGCCGCTACCACAGGTTTCCAGTGCCAGGCCCGGGATTGCGGTGCCGTGCTCCAGAACCACCGGGATGTCCGACAGCGGTGTTTCATAACGGGCAAAGCCCAGTGGGGTCACGTCCATGTCGCGTTGCACGAAGCGGTTACAGCACACCACCTCGCCCTTGCCATGGCGCTGACTGCCCGCCGAGCCCAGGTTCACGATCAGCTTTGGACGGTGCGCCGCAATGGCTTTGGTCAGGGCGATGGCAGCATTCACTTTGCCAATACCGGTGAATACGGTGCGCACCTCGGTGAATACATCGCCAGCCTCGGCCTCGAGGGCGAAGACGAATAGCGTGTCATCCAGCGAAATGTCAGGGAATTGCTTGATCAGCATCATGGAGCAGATGATTCCGGGTGGCTGCAAGGGGCGCCGCCATTGTCGGCCAACCTTGGCTAATTGCAAACCCCCGGATCATTGCAGTGCCAGGTCGCCCCGGCACTGCGCTTAGGTCACTTACGAGCGGCCGCCCTTGCGGCCCGACTCGCGATCGTGGGGCATGTTGCTGCCCGAAGACTGGCCGCCCTTGCGCCCGGCTTCGGAGGCCTTTTCTCGGTCATTGGCGAAGTTGCCCGGGTTCTTGCTACCACCCTGGCTGCCTTGTTGATTGCCGGTACGGCTGTTTTCTTTGTTGGCCATGGTCTTGAAACCTCGTATGACTTGGGTGTGCACGGCACGTTGCCGTACACAGGTTGTGAGTACGGCCTCCTCGGGGGATTCGGTTTATCGCAAAGGGTTCGGACCGGTGGCGTTAAATAAGCGACAACGCCATATTTGGGGCGCCTGTCAGTCGTGCGGCGGGCTATCCAGGCGAGCTTGTCGGCGGCCAAGCCAGCCACCGGTCACTGCCCAGCCCAAGGCAATCAATGCGCCGATGAGCATCGCCAGTTGCGGGTGCTCGCCCATCACGTCCAGTGCCCGCTTGACCCAACCGCTCAAGGCATCGCCACCCCGGTAGACCACCGTGTCGATGAAGTTCTTGGCCTTGTACTTGTCCTCGGCCGGCAGCACCGTGAACAGCATTTCCCGCCCAGGCCGCACCAGTGCGTATTCGCCCGCTCGGCGCACCACCATGACCACCACGAACACGGCGAACACCGGGGCCAGCGCCAGCCACACAAAGCCCACCGCCATCACCAGCGGCACCGCTACCAGCAACACCCCCACGCCCAACCGACGCGCCAGGCGGCCCGTGAGGAATACCTGGGTAAGGATGGCCAATGCCTGCACAATGGTGTCGATCAGGCCGAACACCTGGGTTTGCCGGGTGCGATCGGCAAAGGTTTCGCTGACGATACGTGCCTGCTCGAAATACAAGAAGGTGCTGACGCTGGCCAGCAATACGACGAACAGCGCGATCCCCAGCAGATACGGCGAGCACAGTACGGCGGTGGCACCGGCAAACGGGTTGCCGCCCAAAGGTCGCGATCCCGAGCGTTGGGGGTGTTCCGGCAGAGGTTGGCGTGCTCGCCAGCGTTGCAGGAACAAGGCCGCGCCACTGCTGCCCAGCAACAAAACCGCCGCCAGCACCAGCAGCCCGGCATGGCCCAGCGGCGCCACCAGCAAGGTGCCTAGCAGGGGGCCACTCAGCCCGCCCAGGCTAGCCCCGGCTGCCAACAGGCCGAACAAACGCTTGCCTTGCGCGGTGGAAAACAGATCAGCAAGCACGCTCCAGGCCAGGGAGATGGTCAGCAGGTTGAATACCGACAGCCAGATGTAGAAGGCCCGGGCCGCCCACAAGTCGTCAGGGGCAATTGCGAACAGGACGGCGAACAGCAGCAGGTTGCTGGCAAAGAAGCCATAGGTCCACGGCAGGATGAGCCTGCGCTGCACCCTGGACGCCAGCCAGCCGAACAGCGGCAGGCACGCCAGGGTGGCAATGAAGGTGCCGGTGAACAGCCATTGCAGGTTGTCCACCCCACCGGCAATACCCATGGTTTCGCGCACCGGGCGCAGCATGAAGTAACCGGTGAACAGCAAATAGAACAGCAGCAAGCCGGCGATGACCGCCGGCCCCTCGCCGGGCTTGATGTTCAGCCCTTGATCGAGCCGCCGCCGCCACGCTTCCATCGTGTCAGGCAAACTGCTTGATCAGCGCCTGTTGCTGCGCCTGACTAAGCAGGGGTTCATGCCCTGCTTTCAGCTGGTCGAGCTGGCGTTCGGGCCGGCCGGTGGCAGGGATGACCGTGGTCACCGCCGGATGGCTGATGGCAAACTTCAGAAACAGCTGCGCCCAGCTGCCGATGCCTGCTTCTGCGGCCCAGCCGGGCAACGCCTGGTCCTTGACCCGGGCAAACAGGCGGCCATCGTCGAAAGCGCGGTTGATCAGCACCGCAACACCTTTGTCCTGGCAAAGCGGCAGTAGTTCGCGGGCGGCGTCGGGGGCGTTGACCGAGTAGTTGATCTGGATGAAGTCCAGCGGCTCGCTGCGCACGATGCGGGCGACTTCGTCCTGGCCACTGTTCAGGTAATGGGTGATGCCGACGTAACGGGTCTTGCCCTGCTGCTTCAGCTCACGGGCATAGGGCAGCTGGGTCTGCCAATCACGCAGATTGTGTATTTGCAGCAAGTCGACTTTGTCGGTACGCAGGCTCTTCAGGCTGCCGGCCCACTGTGCTTCGGCCTCGGCCCGGCTGTTGGCAGCGATCTTGGTGGCTATGAAGCACTGCCGGTGCCAGTCACCCTCCTCGAGCAACTGGCCGAGTATGCTGTCGGCGCCACCATAATTGGGCGACGTATCGATCACCCGGCCACCGCCTTCAAAAAAGGCCTTGAGCACGATTTTGAGCTGCGCGTACTGAGCCGAGCCTGCGTCCACTTCGAAACTGCCCGAGGTACCGGCACCGATCACCGGCAACGCTTCACCGGTGGACGGCACTTTACGGGTCAGCAGGCCGGCCGGGCTGGCGGCATGCAGCCAAGGGGCCGCCGCCAGCAAGCTCAAGGCGGCACTGGCGCGTAGGACATCACGACGTGCGTACATGGAGAGCTCCCGTCATGAATCGGAAACTTTCAAGGCTAGTCGCTCTGCTCCGCGCCAGCGGGTGTTTCTGTATCTGGATGTTTAGTGATCAGGCCTGCAGCAGCTGGCTCAGGTCGACACCCGCGTCGCCCATCGGCGGGCACCAGTAATAGCCACCGGTCAGTGGCCGGCTGAAGCGGTACAGGCCGTCGATGATGCCGTCCTCCAGGCCGCTCATGCGCCGCAGTTGCACCTCGAATGCATCGAAGCTGTGACCCAGGGCGACAAAGGCCAGGCCGGCACCGCGCTGGTCGGCCCAGGCGACCGAGCGACGCACCATGAACGCCTCGGGCTCGAAGCTTTCCTGGGCGGTGCGCTTGACGTGTGCGGACTCGGGCGCGTCGTCGAGCTCTTCGTTGTCGCTCAGGCGACGGCCGATAATGTTGTCCTGGTCGGCCTGGGGCAACGACTTGAAGTATTCCAGGTCGTGCTTCCACAGCTGGAACGCGGCAAAGCTGGAACCATCGCTGGCAATGGCCGCTTGCACCGCATCTTCATCCACCGGGTTTTCGGTGCCGTCTTCGTAGCCTGTCAGGTCATGGCCGCCACGGTGCAGGAAGCCATCAACGCTGTCCGCCAGGCGCAGGGCCGGTGCCAGTGCCTGCTCCAGGGCGTGGGCACGCAGTAGCAGGTCGCCGCGCTCGTTCCCGCGCAACCACAGCCACAGGGCGTGCTGAGTGCTCGGGTTTTCAACGGCGGCATCCAGCAGCGGGAAGGCGCGCAGGCCGGGCACTTCGCGGCCCAGGGCCTTGGCCAGCGGGGCGCCGACACCCAGCAGCAGCTGTTCGCCATCGACCTGCGGCAGCAAGGCATCGAGCGCAGCTGGCAACGCCTCGGGCGACTGCAGGGTGAAGAACAGGTGACGGGCGTGGGCCGGCACAGGGTTGGCAAGCAGACCTTGCTGGAACGGCATGACAGGCTAATCCTTGGTAAAAACAGGAATGCTACTGCGCCTGCAGGCCTACTGCAACGCGGCATGCAGCCTGGCCAGCCGCTGCGCTTGGTAACAAATGGTTACCAATAGCTGGCCCTTTGCAATTAGCTATCAATCCGCGCCTGCCTACACTCCTCGAGATCCTTCGCCCGAGAGACCGCCCATGACAGCCTCGCCCTTGCTCACCGCCGTTCTGCCGCTAGCCTTGGGCATCATCATGCTCGGCCTTGGGTTGTCGTTGACCCTGGCGGACTTCGCTCGCGTTGTGAAATACCCCAAACCGGTGATGGTGGGCCTGGCCTGCCAGATCCTGCTGCTGCCGCTGGTGTGCTTCCTGATCGCCAACGGTTTTGGCCTGGAGTCGGCCCTTGCGGTAGGGCTGATGCTGTTGGCAGCCTCGCCAGGCGGCACCACGGCCAACCTGTTCAGCCACCTGGCCCATGGCGATGTGGCGCTGAACATCACCCTCACGGCGGTCAATTCGCTGATCGCAATCCTGACCATGCCATTGCTCGTGAACCTGTCGTTGAGCTGGTTCATGGCTTCGGATCAAGCCATTCCGCTGCAGTTTGCCAAAGTGATGCAGGTGTTTGCCATTGTGCTGCTGCCGGTGGCACTGGGCATGCTGATTCGCCATTTCGCCCCGGTTTTCGCCGCGCGCATGGAGAAACCGATGAAGCTGGTGGCCGCGCTGTTCCTCGCCTTCACCATCGTCCTGGCCCTGGCCAAGGACTGGCAGACCGTGGTCGAGTATGCGCCGGTGGTGGGCCTGGCGGCGCTGCTTTTCAACCTGTTGAGCCTGGCAGTGGGTTACTGGGTGCCGCGCCTGCTGAGTATTCCCAAGCGCCAGGCAATTGCCATTGGCATGGAAATCGGCATCCATAACGGGACCTTGGCCATTGCCTTGGCGCTGAGCCCTTCGCTGCTGAACAACGCGACCATGGCGGTACCGGCGGCGCTGTATAGCCTGATCATGTTCTTTACGGCAGCGGGGTTTGGCTGGTGGGTGAGCCGTGGGCATGTGGCGGCTCAACCTGAAGGCGAAGCGGTGAATTGAAGCCCGTTCAGGTTGTTACTGCTGGCTGCGCTTGCTGCGCAGCTGCTGCTTCAACACCTTCAATGGGGGCGCATAGAAGAAGCCGAACGAGACACTTCCCGTGCGCCCCTTCACCGCATGGTGCAACCGATGCGCCCGGTGCAAGCGTTTGAGGTAGCGGTTGACCGGCCGAGGCTGGCGCGGCCAGTGCCGGTGAAAAAAACCGTCATGCGCCACCACGTACAGCACCCCGTACCCTGCTACCCCTCCGCCCACCCACTGCAATGGCGCATAACCGCTTTTGCCCAGCGCGACCAGCGCCGTGGCGATCAGGCCCAGGGCCACGAGGTACAGGTCATTGGTTTCGAGCATGCCCAGCTGAGGCTCATGGTGAGAACGGTGCAGCCACCAGCCCCAGCCATGCATGATGTACTTGTGAGCCAGCGTGCCAACGCCCTCCATGGCCACCAGGGTGCCGAACAGTACGGCGAGATTGAACAGCATGGAACGGTCCGGGTGATGGCAAAGAGAGGCGCAAGGTTAACGGCTGACCAGGTTTTTTTCCATGCGGGCGTGACCGGCTGCAGGCCATTCAAGGATGAAGCCATTGTCATGTTCTCGCCCTTGACCTGCTCTGTCCCGGGGCGTATGGTCCGCGACGCAATTTTGCCTTCCTCAACAGGAGACCTGCCTTGGACAGTAGCCCCAGTCGCTTGCGACAGGCCCGCGTGGCGCACTAGCCCGGCAGTGTCCTGCACTGTCTGGCCGCCCTGGCAAGACGGTGGTTTCCTGTAACCCCCGCTTTTCCTCCCTTCCTCGTGGTCCTGCGCATTGTTCTGGTTTTTCAACCGCGCCAACTGATGGCGTTCATGCGGGCGTATGCCTGCGGAAGAGGTTTGCTATGGATTGGAAAGTATTTCTGCTGCGCGTCAGCATTGCCTTGCTGTTGGGTGCGTTGATCGGTGCCGAACGGCAATTGCGCCAACGCCTGACCGGGCTGCGCACCAATGCGCTGGTCAGCACCGGTGCCTGCCTGTTCGTGCTGATGACCCAGGCGGTGCCAGGCATGGCACCTGCCGATGCGTCGCGCGTCGCTGCTTATGTGGTATCGGGTATCGGCTTTCTCGGGGGTGGTGTGATCATGCGTGACGGCTTCAACGTACGAGGCCTGAACACTGCGGCCACCTTGTGGTGCACGGCGGCAGTGGGTGTGCTGTGCAGCCTTGGGCTGCTGTTGGAGGCAGCATTGGGTAGCCTGGTGGTGCTATGCGCCAATATCCTGCTGCGTGACATCGCCCAGCGGCTGGACCGTCAGGACGTGGTGCCGGCCAGCGAGGTGGAGCAGCACTTCGAAGTGCGAATCGTCTGCCGCGCCGAGGACGAAATCCAGGTGCGCAGCCTGATGCTGCATAGCCTGGGCGATCCGCAACTGCGGCTGCAGTCACTGCAAAGCCAGGACCTGGACAACCCAGCGCGCCTGGAAGTGCGCGCCGAGCTGTTGGGCACCGCGCAGGCACCCGCGCAACTGGAGCGGCTGGTCAGCCGGGTGAGCCTGGAGAAAGGTGTAAGCTCGGTGCGCTGGCAATTACAGCCGCAGGTACTGGCGGCGGATTACTGAAACAGGAGTGATTCATGCGTATCCGCCCTACCCTCGAGCGCGATATTCAACACCTGCCGGACGTAGAGCGTTCGGCGGCCCAGGCGTTTGCCGGCTGGCCGACGCTGGCCTGGCTGGCGCAAGGTGATGTGATGGATTGCGTTGCGCACAGGGCCTTCGTCGACGCGGGCGGTAGCTGGGTGGCCGAGGACGATAACGGGTGCCTTGCCGGTTTTGCTTGTGCCCGCCGTGAAGGGCAGGCTCTGCACCTTTATGAAATATCGGTGCGCCAGGAGGTTCAAGGGCAAGGCGTGGGGCGGCGTTTGCTGCAGCAAGTGGCTGATGCCGCGCGTGACGCGGGCCTGCGGGAGCTAACGTTGACCACCTTTGCCAAGGTGCCCTGGAATGCGCCCTTCTATGCACGGTTCGGGTTCGAGGTGCTCGATGAGCGGCTGCTGAGCCCGCGGCTGCGGGAAATCCTGGCCAATGAACGTGCACACGGCCTCACTGAGCGTTGTGCAATGCGCCGTTATGTCGGTCGTTGACTGCCCGTCACTCTGCATGTGCAGGCAGCTGTGCCCTGCATTGCGCCAACGCCGCATCACGTTCTTTTAGCTGCTCTTCATACCGCAGCAACTGCCGCGCCTGTTCCGCGCACACGTCGCGCCTGGCCTCCAGGTTCTGCGCTTGCACATCCAGCTGCCGGCGCATTTCTTCGCTGGCGCCTTGTGCCTGGGCCAGGATCGTCCGCAAGCCTTGGATCTGCGCATCGCGTTGCTCCAGCAACTCGTCCTGCGCCCGGCACTCGCTGGCGGCCTGGCGGTGCTCACCCAGCAAACGCTCATTATCGCGGTGCAAGCGGGTCAGTTCGTCCTGCTTGACGATCATGCCCTGCTGCAGTTGGCGTACTTCCACCTGCATCTGCTGCAGTTGTGCTTCATGACGGCGCTGTTCCTGCTCGCGCTGTTCACGGCTGGCATTGCGGTAATGCTCCAGGGCGTCGCGGGCATGGCGGTGTTTGTCCTCCAGCGACTTCACCTGTTCGTCCTTGTCGGCAAGGCGCACCTGCAATTCACCCAGTGACTGGTTGAGGCTGGCGCTACGCAGCTGTTCGGCTTGCAGCGTGCTTTGTGTGGTCAAGCGCTTTTCCGTTTCGTCAGCCAAAGCCGCTGCATCGATCTGATGTTGCTGATGCGCTGCCGCCAGGGCCTGACGGACGATTTCCAGCTGAGCCTCAAGCTGCTCTCGCTGTTGGGTGAAGGTGCTTTCGGCCTGTTCGATCTTCAGGTCGGCCTCATCTTGTAGCTGAGTGGCCAATTGCCCGACCAGGCGGCTTAGCACATCGCTCAGCGCCGCGCCCCCTTCCGAGGCCACGGGTTGCTGGCCGTTCAATTCCTTCAGGTAGCGGTGAATCGTGGTTTTCGAGCCGGTATTGCCCAGCTCGATACGTATGGCATCGATGCTGGGGTTCTCGCCACGGGCAATCAATGCCTGACGTGCCTGCTGAACCACCACCTTGTTGATACCGCCCCGGGCCATGCGTGCTCCTACGATTTTGTACTGTGTTATGTAACATGTAATTACGTACTGATTATGGCGATAACAACGCTCACCTGCAAACGTTTCCTAAGGAAGAATAATCACGGCTTATCGCATGTGATCGACAAAAATCCGCTCGAAGCGTGCGTTTAGCCGTACGGCAAACAGCAAAACGCCCCGCCCGGCTCAAGGCCGGCGGGGCGTTACGGGCTTCAAAGTGGCGGGTGTAAGTGGCGGGTGTATCAGTGCATGCGCTCAACCTGCGCGGGCGTGCGACGCATCAACACCTTGCCGTTTCGCACCGACACCAGCGCGTGCCCCTGGCTACGCACCATCTCGTAATCGTCTGGTGCCGACAGCAGCAACAGGTTGGCCGGCCGCCCCACCTCGATACCGTAGCGCTCCCCCAGGTTCAGGGTGCGGGCGCTGTTATCGGTGATCAGGTCCAGGCAGCGCTGCAGGTCTTCGTAGCCGAGCATGTGGCAGATGTGCAGCCCGGCTTCGAGAATGCGCAGGATGTTGCCATTACCCAGCGGGTACCAAGGGTCGACGATGGAGTCCTGGCCAAAGCACACGTTCATGCCGGCGCGGTCGATCTCGGCCACGCGGGTGACGCCGCGGCGTTTCGGGTAGTTGTCGAAGCGCCCTTGCAGGTGAATGCTCTCGGTCGGGCACGACACGAAGTTGATGCCCGACAGTTTCAGCAGGCGGAACAGCTTGTAGCAGTAGGCATTGTCATACGAACCCATGGCTACCGTATGGCTGGCGGTTACCCGGGCGCCCATACCGCGCACCCTGGCTTCTTCGGCCAGCACTTCAAGGAAGCGCGATTGCGGGTCGTCGGTCTCGTCGCAGTGCACGTCTACCAGGCAGCCGGTACGTTCGGCCAGGTCCATCAGGAACTTCACCGACGACACGCCCTGGTCGCGGGTGTTCTCGAAATGCGGAATGCCGCCCACCACATCGGCACCGATGGCCACGGCTTCGGTCATCAGCGCCCGCCCATTGGCATACGACTCGATACCCTCCTGAGGGAAGGCGACGATCTGCAAGTCGATCAGCTCGCGCACGTCGTCACGCACCTCGACCATGGCCTTGAGCGCGGTAAGGTTCGGGTCGGTGACATCGACATGGGTCCGTACATGCTGGATACCGTGGTCCACCAGCATGCCGATGGTTTTTTTTGCGCGGACCTTGATGTCGTCGTGGGTGGTGATTTCCTTACGCTCGGCCCAGCGCTCGATGCCTTCGAACAACGTGCCGCTCATGTTCCACTTCGGCTCGCCAGCGGTCAGGGTGGCATCCAGATGAATGTGCGGTTCCACAAAGGGTGCCACCACCAGGTTTTGCCCGGCATCAAGGTCATCGGTAGCAACGGGTGCCACTACCTCGGCCTGGGGCACGATGGTGGCAATGCGCTCGCCGCTCAGTTCGATGCGGTACAAACCGGGCTTGCCGCGCAAGCGTGCATTGATAATGTTCATGCTGTTACTCCTTGGGCTCGCTTATCGCCGCTACCTGCATAGTGGTCGAGCCCAAGGGTATCCGCCAGTGCCTGGCGCAGGTATCGATTTACTGGCTGTCCAGCCCCATCTGCCAGAAATCAGCCTCCAGGCTGGACGCCTGCCCGAAAATCCCCACCAGGTCTGCGAAGCGCTGTTCGGTCATGCTCCGCGCTGCCAGTTCATCCAGGTGCTTGCGCGCCGCCGCCGCCACCCCTTGGTAGCCCTCGCCGGCGTACTCGCCAATCCACTCGCGGTACGGGTGGTTGCTCAAGTCGCCAATCCGCTCGGCCAGGGTACGGCCGATCTCGGCATAGCCGATCACGCACGGTGCCAGCGCCACATGCAGCTCCAGCAGGTCGCCGGCGGCGCCACAGTCCAGCACGTAGCGGGTATAGGCCACGGTAGCCTGGTGCTCTGGCGCCGCCTCGATATCGGCCTGGGTCAGCCCCCAGCGCGCGCACAGACGCAGATGCAGTTCGGTTTCATCCAGAATCGCTGCCAGCCCGGCCTGCGCGGCGCGTATGTCCGCCGGGCGGCGGCTTTTATAGGCGGCCAACGCCCAGGCACGGGCGAACTGGATAAGGAACAGGTAATCCTGCACCAGGTAAGTCCGGAACGCGTCCTCACTCAACGTGCCCTCGCCCATCTGCCGCACAAAGTCATGGTCGACGTAGCTGTTCCACTGTTGGGTCGCGGCAGCCTTGAGGCGCTCGAAGATATCCATGCTCACTTGCCCTCCGGGTAGACGGCATCGAAGAAGGCCAGCTCCAGCTCGACGGTGCGTTGGTAGAAATCACTGGCCAGTGCGGCTTCCTGCGGGCCGACGCGGTCCAGCTCGGCTTGCAGGAAGGCAACGAAGGCCTGGAAGTCCGGGTTGTCGTGAAGGGTGATCCACTCGGCATGAACGAAGTTGTCCGGCATCGGTTTCGGCGCCTTCAGTGCCCAGTCCAGGTACAGGCCTTCGGCAACGTTGAGCACCGCCAGCGCCGCCGCATAGGAGCGGGTGGCTGCCGCTTCGCGCATGATCGCCTTGAAACCTGCGGTTGGCGCAGTGTCGGCCGGTTCAGTGCGCTGCGCCGGGCTTACATCCAGGGCCTCGAAAGCGCGCAGGAAGTAGGTGTTCTCGTCACTGGAGATCATCCCGGCGAAACGGCCGAAGCGCAGGCGAGCCTCGAACGTGTCAGCGGTAGCGATGGCCGCGCCCAGCAAGGTCAGGAAGCTGTCGAGGAAACGGTGGTCCTGCACCAAGTAGTCGACCATGATCGGGGCCGGCAGGCTGCCGTCGCACAATTGGGTCACGAAACGGTGGCCAACGGCCGCCGACCAGGTCGGCTCGCTTTGGCGGCGCAGGGACTGGCTGAAACGTTCGGTCATGTTGCTGTCCTTGACGGGGGTGACAGCGAGACCTTGGCGGTGAGCATGGACGGGCCTCGCAGTGAGACCGGCAAAAAGGCAGGTTACGAATCCCATCCCTTCGCCGGCATGATCCGGATCAGGTTCGAAGGGTCACCGCGCTGCAACGTTCAGCGGTTTCTCAGCCCGTTGCCGGGCTCCCCTTGGTGGCGTTCAGGTATACCCCAGGGCGCGGGTGCTGTCACTACCCACTGCACCCAATGTGTGGGTAATGGGGGCCCGCTACTGGGGGAACATCCCCATTTTTGACGCCCCGTTATTTAGCGCACATCAGGTACTACAAGGAATTGTTTAACAAAGCATTACTGAATTTTCAGTTGGCACAGCGGTTGCTCAAGGCCATATACCGGGCAAAACGCCATTGAAGGCAGTACGCCATACAGCCGCGAGCGAGGCATAAGGCAATGAAAACACCTGCCGTGATCCACCCTGCTAGGCATGCATTCCAGCTGTCCACCGTCACCGCGCTGATGCTCAGCCTCGGGCTGATCACGGTTACAGCGGCCCCCCTCGACGATAACAGCCCGCCGCCGCCAACCGACCCTTCCGCCTACACCGACCAGCCGGCCGACCCGACCCCGGCCCTGCTAAACCTGGAGACCCTGCCAGAAGCCAACCGGGGCTCGCTGGAGCTGACCAATGGTGTGTATGGCGACCGCAACACGGTGCGCACCGACAACGTGCTACCGCCAGCCCTGCAAACCTCGGACAGGTACCCCACCAACGGCAAACCCAGCCCGTTGTTCGGTGCGCAGCCGTTTACCCAGCAATTGCTGCTGTTCGAAGAATTCGGCACAGAAAAACTCGACCCCACCCTGCCGCCGCCCAGCCTGACCTTCCCGGTCCCCACCTTGGGCGCTGCACCCGCGCAGGACCCTAACGTAGTGGCGCGCAGTGGTCCCAGTGGCACTGCCCTGGAGGCCTTCCTCAAGCAGCCGGGCCTGTACCCGTTCCCGACCCAGTTTTCCAATGTGCTGGACCGCAACCCGTGGAAGGCGCAGATCGAAATGTTCCTCAACCGCCAGCCCGTTGGCTCCCCAGCCGAAGGCCGTCCACCAGGAAAAGGCTGGTCACACCAGCGCTGGAACGAGTTTTACCCGCAGACTGCGTTCAAGACCGCGCAAGCCGGTGCGCGCATCAACCAGGGCCTGCGCGACCGCAAGCAACTGCACAACTATGCGGTCGGTGAATTTGCCCCGGGCGGGCTGTACTACCAGACCTCCGACATCCCGACCACGCTGGGCACCACCAAGGGCATCGACACCCGCTTCCACCCGAACATGCCGCTGCAGAACCACAAGTCGCTGTGGACGTTCGATGGCACCTTCCCGGTCAAGTTGCTGATGGTGCGCTATGGCCAGCCAGTGCTGATGCGTCATTACAACGCCCTGCCGATCGACCCTTCGGCCAACGGCGGTTTTGGCTTGCACACCATCTCGACCCACGAGCACAACGGCCACTCCCCGGCCGAAAGCGACGGCTTTGCCAACGCCTACTTCTTCCCTGGCCAGTACTATGACTACCGTTGGCCGGTGCAGCTGGCCGGCTACGACACCATCAACACCCGTGCACAAGACCCGCGTGCCGCGTTCCCTTGCTCACCGGGTGAAACCCTGTTCGTCAATGACGGCTCGCCAGGGCTGAAAACCTGCCAGAACGGCAGCATCAAGATTCGCGGCGACTGGCGCGAAACCATGAGCACCCACTGGTTCCACGACCACATGATGGATTTCACGGCGCAGAACGTCTACAAGGGCAACGCCGTGATGATGAACTACTACAGCGCCCTGGACCGCGGCAACGAGGCCCTGCAGGATGGCGTGAACCTGCGCTTCCCCAGCGGTTCGGGCATGCCTTGGGGCAACCGCGACTACGACGTCAACCTGGTGATGGCCGACAAGGCGTGGGATGCCAACGGCCAACTGTGGTTCAACCCGTTCAACACCGATGGCTTCCTTGGCGACCAGATGCTGGTCAACTGGCAGTACCAGCCCAAGCTCAAGGTGCGCGCGCGCAGTTACCGCTTCCGTCTGCTCAATGGCTCGGTATCCCGCTACTTCAAGTTCGCAGTCGTGCGTGAAATTGCCGGCACCACCGGCGAATTCAAGGGGCCGGCCGGTTCCAACGTGTCGTATGCGCGGGTGCCGTTCCACATGATCGCCAACGACGGCAACATCATGGAGCATGCCGTGCCATTCGACGGCACCATGGACCTCAACGGTGACGGCAACCTGCAGGACAACAACGGTATCCTGCCGTTGCAAGGTATCGCCGAGCGCTACGACATCATCATCAACTTCGCCAAGAACGGCATCAAGGTGGGCGACAAGCTGTACTTCGTCAACATTGAGGAACACCGCACCGGCAAGGGCCCGGAAGGTGCCATTTCGCTGGCCGACGTGCTGTCGGAGAAATACAAGGCCGTCATCAAGCAGACCAGCAAAGGCCCGCAGTGGGATAACGGCGACCCGCTGGTCGGCAAGTTCCTGCAGTTGATCGTGCAGCCCTACAGCGGCCAGGACGTGAGCATGGACCCGGTTGCCTACGAACCGGCCAAACCAGGCAAGGCCGCAGGCCTGAAGATGCTGCCGCTGCCCATTGACCGCAACTCGGCCGCCGACCAGGCCAGGATCAAGGATGCCCGCCACCGCGAGTTCATCTTTGGTCGCTCCGACGGCACCGACACCACCCCCTGGACCATCAAGACCGATGGCGGCTTCGGCTACAGCATGGACCCACGGCGCATCAGTGCTGCGCCACAACTGGCCCAACAGTCCACCGATGGCGGCTTCAGCGGCGACGGCACCCTGGAAGTGTGGAAGATCGTCAACGGCGGCAATGGCTGGAGCCATCCGGTGCATGTGCACTTCGAGGAAGGTGTGATTCTTAGCCGCGACGGCAAGGCGCCGCCAGAATGGGAGAAATGGGCACGCAAGGACGTGTACCGCATCGGGCCGGATGCCGATTCGTCGGAAGAAGTGGAAATGGCTATTCGCTTCCGCGAGTTCGCCGGTACCTACATGGAGCACTGCCACAACACCCAGCATGAAGACTCTTCGATGCTGTTGCGCTGGGACATTGAACACCCAGGGCAGTTCCAGGTGATGCCGACCCCACTGCCAGGTTGGGATGGCGTGCAATACATGGCGTCGGTGGGCCTGCCGACCTTCCGCACCAAAGGCAAGGACGACAACGATGATGCTGCCAACAAGCCACCGGTCGCGGCCAACGACAGTGCGGCAACCACTGCGGGCAAACCGATCACCCTGAACGTGCTGGCCAACGACACCGACCCGGAAGGTAACCTGCCATTGACTGTCGTCGGCCTCAGCCAGCCAGACTCCGGCCAGGGTAGCGTCAGCACCAATGGCACCACGGTGACCTACACCCCGCCGGCCACGGTCGCCACGCCGTTCACCGCCAGCTTCAACTACACGGCGCGGGATGCCAAAGGGGCCGAGTCGGTGAACCCGGCCACGGTCAGCATCGCGGTCAGCCCGGCGGCAGCGGTCGACCAGATCCAGGTCACCAGTGCCACGGTGCAGGTGCGCAGCGGCAACCGTTTCACCTGGGATGTGCAAGGGACTACCACAGTGGCCACGGGCAACAGCATCAGCGTGACTGCGGCGACCACTGGTGGCCCGGTAAGCCTGGGTAACGCCACGCTGACCGTCACGACCACCGGCGCGCGCTGGCGAGTGTCGGTCACCACCACCGGCTTCGGCCCGGCCACACCGGCGACGGTTACCGTGAAGTCGGCGCTGGGGCAGACCGTGACGGCGCCTGTCAAGTATCAGTGAGTGCAAGGCAGGGGCCGCCATGCGGCCCCACTGCCAACCGATGAGGACCGCATCATGTCCGGCTCATGGCGTTTCCTGCTGGTGCTCGCGCTGTTCGCCGCCAGCGTCCCGTTCTGGCCGTTGCAGCCGCAACAACCGGTGGCCAAAGAAGCTGAAAGCCCTTGGGGTGCCGACTATTTCCCCAACATCCCCCTGCTCACCCAGGACGGCGAGCAAGTGCATTTCTTCGACGACCTGATCAAAGACAAGGTTGTCGCCATCAACTTCATCTTCACCGGCTGTTCCGATTCCTGCCCGGTAGAGACCGCACGCCTGCGCCAGGTGCAGAAGATACTTGGCGACCGGGTCGGCAAGGACATTTTCCTGTACTCCATCAGCATCGACCCTTACAACGACACGCCCGCCACCCTCAAACGTTACGCTGAAAAGTTCGGTATCGGCCCCGGCTGGACGCTGCTCACCGGTGAACCTGACGACATCGAACGGTTGCGCCGTAGCCTGGGGCTGTGGATTGACGGCCTGGAAAACGGCCGTTCCAAGGACCACAACCTGAGCCTGATCATCGGCAACCAGGCCACCGGCCGCTGGATGAAGGCTTCACCCTTCGAAAGCCCGTACATCCTCGCCGATCGCCTGGGCAACAGCCTGCACAACTGGAAGCAGGCCAGCGCCATGAACAATGACTACGCCCAAGCCCCGGAAGTACGCCCGCCAAGCAGTGGCGAGCAGATCTTCCGCACCCGTTGCTCATCCTGCCACACGCTGGGTAATACCGAGCCGGGGCAACCCGGTATAGGCCCCGACCTGCTAGGTGTGACCCGCCAGCGTGATGCCAACTGGCTGACCCGCTGGTTGAAAGAGCCCGACCGCATGCTGGCAGAGAAAGACCCCCTGGCCATGCTGCTGTACGAGCAATACAACCGCCTGGCCATGCCCAACATGCGCCTGGGGGATGCCGAAGTCAGCGCCTTGATGAGCTACATCGAAGAGGAAACCGCACGCCTGCAGGCGCCCTTGGCGGATACGGGAAACCCTTAAAGGCAATTAGCTATCGGTCATCAGCCTGTCATCTTATTGTCGTATTTTTCGAGCATCACCCAGGGTCGGGAACTATCAGCAGTGATTCGCCGTTCGCTTTCATCCACCAGCCTTCTGCGGCTGCTGATCCTGATGCTGTGTGCAGCCACCCTGGCTTTTCTTTGGGGGCTGCACGTCCCCTCCGTAACCGCTGCCCACCTGGCGTGCGGATCTGGCCAGTCTGCACCCTTGGCATTGCCCTGGTCCCGGCAGTTCTGGCTGAACCTGAGCATGACCCTGCTGATCCTCGGCAGTTTGCTGTGCACCTTGCGCCTGCTGCGCAAGCACCAGGAGGCCTTCAATGCACTGGAGCAGGCCCAACAGGTCAACCAGCAACTGATCGGGCGCCTTGAGGACGAACACCGGCGCAGCAGCCACGCCGCCGCCACCGACCACCTCAGCGGCTTGCACAACCGCCGCCAGTTCGTCGAGGTGGCTGGCCAGGCGCTTACCCGGCAACGGGGCAAGCGCCGGCTGATGGCGATCCTGTTCATCGACATGGACCGTTTCAAGTCGATCAACGACTCGCTCGGGCACAAGATTGGCGACCTGCTGCTGCAGGCTGTGGCCGGGCGCATCCAGCGCCTTCTGGAGCCCGGTGACGAAGCCTCGCGCTTTGGCGGCGACGAATTCGTGGTGCTGTTAGCAGGCGAGCGCAGCGAGGAGCAGATCAACGCCTGGGTTCGCGAACTGGTCCAGCGGTTGTCGGCCACCTATGCCCTGGATGGCCAGGAGGTCAACACCAGCCCCAGCGTGGGCGTAAGCATCTGCCCCCGCGATGGCCAGGACATCGACAGCCTGATCCGCAGTGCCGACGCTGCGATGTATTCGGCCAAACAGGCCGGGCGCGCGCAATATCGCTTCTTCGACCCCTCGCTGAACCTGGCCGACATTCAGGCCTTCACCCTCGAACAGGCGTTCGGCAGTGCCTTGGCCGAGCGCCAGTTCGTGCTGCACTACCAGCCACAGATTCGCCTCGACACCCAGCAAGTGCTGGGCTACGAAGCGCTGGTGCGCTGGGATCACCCCGAATTCGGCCTGCTGTACCCGGACCGCTTCATCGACCTGGCCGAACGCAGTGGTTTCATTGTCGAGCTGGGTTGGGAGGTGTTGCGCCTGGCCTGCGAGGCATTATCGGGGTGGGACGCCCAAGGCCGAGAGACGCGGCTGGCCGTCAATGTCTCCGCCCTGCAACTGCGCCAGGACGACTTCGCTACGCGGTTGCTGAACGAACTGCAACAGTATGCAATTGCGCCGCAGCGGCTGGAGCTGGAAATCACCGAAACCACCATCCTCGACCCGGAAAGTACCGCTGTGGCGCACCTGCACACCCTGCGCAGCGCGGGCCTGGGCATCAGCCTGGACGATTTCGGCCGCGGCTACGCCGGCTTCGCCCACCTGCATTCGCTGCCGCTAAGCAAGCTGAAAATCGACCGCTCGCTGATCGCCCCCTTGTCCAACAGCCATGACGACAGCCCGATCGTGTCCTCCACCATCATCCTGGCCAAACGCCTGGGCCTGGAAGTGGTGGCCGAAGGTGTGGAAACCCGTGAGCAGGTGGTGTGCCTGAAACTGGCGGGTTGCGATATTGCCCAGGGCTATCACTTCAGCCGGCCGCTGTCGCCGGCGCAGTTGCTCGACTACCCGCACTTCAACGGCATCGAGGCCTCGCACGATACCATGGGGCTGGTGCCGGCCCTGCAGGATGGCGTTGCCCCGACGCCGCATTAGGTGCTTGTCATGGGATTTCGGTTTATCGTGTGCCCATCACCCACCGACAGCCGCACCATGACCGATATCGAGCGCTACCTTCGCGCCGCCACCCGTGACAACACCCGGCGCAGCTACCAGGCCGCCATCGAGCACTTCGAAAGCCACTGGGGCGGCTTTCTCCCGGCCACCGCCGAGAGCATCGCCCGCTACCTGGTCGAACATGCCGAACACCACGCCGTCAGTACCCTGCGCCAGCGGCTGGCCGCGCTCAGTCAATGGCACGTCGCACAAGGTTTCCCCGACCCGACCAAGGCACCGCTGGTACGCCAGGTTCTACGTGGCATCCGCACCCTGCACCCGACGCCGCCCAGGCAGGCCGCCCCGCTGTTGCTGCAACACCTGCAAACCGCCGTGGCGTGTTTTGAAGAGGAGGCTCGTCAGGCCCGCGAACACCACGACCTGGCCGCCCTGCGCCGGGCACGCCGCGACACTGCGTTGCTGTTGCTGGGCTTCTGGCGAGGTTTTCGCGGTGATGAACTGGCACGCTTGCGCATCGAACATATCCAGGCCGAAGCCGGTGTCGGCATCACGCTGTTCCTGCCGCGCAGCAAGGGTGACCGCGAAGCCTTGGGCGTGCAGCACCGCACCCCGGCCCTCAAGGCCCTGTGCCCGGTAACGGCCTACCTGCAATGGCTGGAAGTTGCCGGCATTGCCCACGGGCCGGTGTTTCGCAAGCTTGACCGCTGGGGCAACCTCGGTGAAAGCGCGCTCAACAGCAACAGCCTGGTCGGCCTGTTGCGGCGCATGCTGGAGCGTGCCGGGGTACCGGCGGCGCTGTATACCGGCCACTCGCTACGGCGTGGCTTCGCCACCTGGGCCACCGCCAATGGTTGGGAGCTGAAATCACTGATGAGCTACGTGGGCTGGAAAGACGCCAAGTCGGCGCTGCGCTACATCGACTCGGCGCAGCGTTTTGGCGAACTGGCCGTGTTGCCGGCCAGCCAGGCCCAAGCGCTTATTCCTTGAAGCTGTGCCGGGCGACACCGCCAATTGCCGGGTGAATGGCATACAGGTCGCCAGCATCCGGGTAATGGAGCAGGTCTTCAGGGCTCATGTCGAAACGCGCGGTGCTGATGAACAAGGTATTCATGCCGGGCCCGCCAAAGCAGCAGCTGGTGGGGCACGGCACCGGCATCAGTACCTGATCGGTCAGGTGGCCGTGGCGGTCGTAGCGCAGCAGGCAGCTGCCATGGTACTGGCACACCCACAGCCCGCCTTCGCGGTCCAGCGCCAGGCCATCTGGCCGCCCCAGTTCGGCAGGGGTTTCGGCAAACAGCGTAACAGCGCCCAGCCGGCCCTCCATGAGGTACTCGGCACGGTAGATGGCGCGCGCCGCCGAATCGACGAAGTACACCGTCTGGCCGTCTTGCGACCAGGCAACCCCGGTGGGCAAGGCCATGTCATCGTGGATGACCTCGTCGCTCAACTGCCCGTCAAAACGGAACAGCGCCCCGGTATTGCCGCTAAGGGCATCGTCCATCAACCCGGTAACGAAGCGCCCTTGCGGGTCACAGGCGCCGTCGTTGAAGCGGTAGGTGGAGCGCGGATGGACCGATGCCGAATGCTGGCATACCTTGCGCGCCGGCACATCGAAGATGGCCACGCTGGCATCTTCGGTGAAAATCAGGTTGCCCCGGTCGGTCAGCGCAAGGGCGCCAATGCGCGCGGCTGACGCGTAAAGGTTCTCGACGTCGCCGTCTGGCCTCAGGCAGTTGATGCGCCCGCCAGAAATATCGATGAAGTACAACGCGCCGTTACGCTCATCCCAGACCAGGCTTTCGCCCAGGTCGGCGCGGGTATTGGCGACCTTGACTGGCACGCAGCTGCATTCCTTGATGCGGGGCCATCGTTCGGCCTGCCCCTTGCCATAGGCCAAGCCCAGGCCCTGTGCGGCATCGGTGACGGCCGCAACTTCGTTGTGGAAAGGCTCTGTAACGGGCATTTCTGGCTACCTTCGATTCTCCTTTTTACGATAACAACAAAAAAATCAATGACTTAATATTAAAAGCATGCAACTTTGATATCTCATGGATATCACCACCGAGTCGCCGCGCTTAAGGAATGCTTGATTGATCGAAACACGCTTGCTCAGGCAGTTCATCGCCGTGGCCGAAGAGCTTCACTTTCACAAGGCTGCCGAGCGCCTGCACATGGCGCAGCCGCCGCTGAGCCAGGCGATCAGCCGCCTGGAAGAAAAGCTCGGTTTCAGCTTGTTCTTGCGCAATACGCGCGGGGTGCGTCTGACCCCGGCTGGCACAGCCTTTCGCGATACGGCTTACCGCGTGCTGGCCGAGCTGGAACAGGGTATCGAGTACGCCCGTAATGTCTCTGCGGGTGTCAGCGGGAAACTGACCATCACGGCCATTTCCATCGCCTACTACGACTCGCTGCTCAACAGCTTGCGGCGCTATCGCGAGACTTACCCGAACGTGCAACTGACCCTGCGCGAGATGCCATCGGCGACGCAGGCCAAGGCGCTGCTGGCCGGCGAGGCGGATATCGGCTTCATGCGCAGGTTACCGCTGCCGGTGGGTACGCTGGAGTCACGGCTGCTGCTTGACGAGCAGATTGTCATGGCGCTGCCCGCCGGCCACGTGAAAGCGCAGCAAGGCGACGTCGACCTGCGCGAGTTTGCCAATGAGGATTTTGTGTTTACCCCGCAAGCGTTGGGCGGCGGCTACCATGCCCAGCTGGTTGCCCTGTGCGAGTCGGCCGGCTTCTACCCTCGGGTGGTGCAGGAGGCCGCACAGATTCATACCCTGCTGGGGCTGGTCGCCTGTGGTTTCGGTGTAGCCCTGGTGCCGGCCTCATTCGCCCGATCGACCCCGCGCGAGCGCGTACAGTTCTGTGCGATCCGCCCGATAGACGAGCAATCCCCTCCAGGCATCGGCCTGTACATGAAATGGAACGCCCAGAATGCCTCGCCTGCGCTGGCCAACTTCATCGCCCTGTTCGAAGACGCAAAAACGCTCTGATCAGGCGCGCGCTGCGCAGCGCCATAGCCGGCCCACGTCACAAGCCCGGGCCTGCAGCAGTTCTGCCGCGTTGGCACACGCTTGCTCAAGGCTCATCGGCCCGCTGGCCAGCGCAAAAGCAGCATCGACCCCATGGGCATACAACTGCTGGTAGCCCTCACCCAGTGTCCCGGCCAGCACCACCACCGGCACACCGTGGCGCTTGGCGACCCGGGCAACCCCCATCGGCGTCTTGCCGCGCAGTGTCTGGGCATCGAAACGTCCCTCACCCGTCACCACCAGGTCCGCGCCCTGCACCAAGGCGTCAAGCCCGGCCAGTTCGGCCACCACCTCTACCCCCGGGCGGAACTGTGCCCCCATGAACGCACGGGCGGCGAAGCCCATACCACCGGCAGCACCGCACCCAGGGTAGTCGCGCACATCGTCGCCCAGCAGCTGTGCACAGTGGTCGGCAAAATGCCCCAGCGCCTGGTCCAACGCCTGCACCTGCTGCGGGTTAGCGCCCTTCTGCGGGCCGAAAATCGCCGATGCGCCGTTGGCGCCGCACAGCGGGTTGTCGACGTCCGCCGCGACTTCGAATTGCACCTCGGCCAGGCGCGGGTCAAGGTGACTGGCGTCGATCCGCGCCAGCTTCGCCAGTGCCAGGCCGCCCTCTTCCAGCGCTTGCCCGTCGGCATCCAGCAGGCGCAGGCCCAGCGCGCGCAGCATGCCACTGCCTGCATCGTTGGTGGCGCTGCCACCGATGGCCAGCACCACCCGCTGTGCGCCGGCGGCCAAGGCGGCGGCAATCAGCTCGCCGGTGCCCCAGGTGCTGCTGCGGCACGCATCACGCTGGTCGGTTGGCACCAGCTGCAAGCCACTGGCCTGGGCCATTTCGATGATGGCCGTGCGGCTTTGTGGCAGCCACCCCCAACCGGCTTCGACGCTGTGCCCCAATGGCCCACGCACCGCTTGGCGGCGCAGTTCGCCGTGGCTGGCGGCCAGGATCGCCTCCATGGTGCCCTCGCCGCCATCGGCCATTGGGCACTCGACCAAGGCGGCGTCCGGCCACGCCTGGCTCAGGCCAGCAGCGATGGCGCGGGCGACACCGGCAGCATCGAGGCTGTCCTTGAACGAGTCGGGGGCAATGACGATCTTCATGGGGATTCTCCTGTCCTGATGAGCGGCATGCTGACAGGTGCCCGCCAGGCTGGCCTCGGTCAAATGCACAAAACGCCGGGCAGGTTGTTTGGGCAGATGCCTTCGTGGCGCCGCCTACAGGCGCCGCGTCAATCAGCAGGCAACAGCTGCAACCCCAGGTACAAGCTAAGCATCCCCTCCATGCGCAGCGGGTCGACCTCCCCCAGTTCGGCAATCCGTTCCAGGCGATAGCGCAGGCTGTTGCGGTGGATGCCCAAGGCATCGGCACAGGCCTGGCTCTGGCCGTCATGGGCACACCACGCGCGCAGGGTGGTGAGCAACTGCCCACTGTTGTCCTTGGCGCGAATGCGCTGCAACGGTTCCAGCAGTTCATCCAGCGCGTCATCGTTGCGATGCCGCCACAGCAGTGCCGGTAGCCGGTAGCGATGCAGGCTGAGCAAGCGCTCGCCGGGGAGTACCTCGCGCCCATAGGCCAGCAAGTCGCGCACCCGGCGATAACCTCGGCGCAGTTGCTCCAGGCTCTGCGCGGTACTGCCCAAGGCCAGGCGCTCCACGCCCCAGCCATGGCGTTGCAGGCGCTCGAGCAGGCGCGGTTCATCCAGCGTCACACCTGCGGGCCGACACCACAGCAACGACTGCCGCGCCGGGCTGACACACCAGCTGTCCGGGTAGCGGCTCAGCAACCACGCGGCAAGCGCCTCGGCGGGTGGCCCCGAGGCCAACTCGAACAGGCAAGGCACCCGTGGCAACTGCGGCTTCAGGCCCAGTTGCCGGGCTTCGTCGAGCAAGCGTGGCGAGTCGCCGCTGCCGCCTAGCAACAGCGCCAGCAGGTCATCACACCGCTGCCGCCGCCATTGCTGGTCGGCTTGCAAATGGCGCTGGGCCAGCAGCATCTCGGCGGTCATGCGTACCAGCTCGCCATAGGTGCGCACCTGTTGTGGGTCACCCGTCAGGCCCAGTACGCCCATCAGCCGGCCATCGAGCATCAGCGGCAGGTTCACCCCGGGCTGCACGCCCTTCAGGCATTTGGCCGCATCAGTATCCAGCTCGACGATCCGGCCATTGGCCAGGACCAGTTGCGCGCCTTCATGGCGGGTGTTGATACGCTCCGGTTCACCGCTGCCCAGGATCAACCCCTGGCTGTCCATGACATTGACGTTGCATGGCAGAATGGCCATCGCCCGGTCAACGATATCCTGTGCCAGGTCATGGTCGAGTTCGAACATTGCGAGGTCCTTTAGGTGTCGGGCTTTTGGGCTCGGGCACAGCAGCCTGGGCCGGGCGCTGTGCAAAAGCACAAAGACAGGCTGGCCGCAGTCCCCGAGACTCGTCAGGGCGAGCGCCGGCACAGGCGACGCGGCGACAACCATAACAACAGAGAACCCGATCATGGCACACAGCCCCGCCCCTGACCAAGGCACGGACACCACACGCAACGCGCTGTACCGGCGCATCACCCTGCGGCTGATTCCGTTCATTTTCATCTGCTACCTGTTCAACTACCTGGACCGCGTCAACGTCGGCTTTGCCAAGCTGCAGATGCTCGACGCCCTGAAGTTCAGCGAAACGGTGTACGGCCTCGGCGCCGGCATCTTCTTCATCGGTTACGTACTGTGCGGTTTACCCAGCAACCTGGCGCTCAACCGGTTTGGCCCTCGGCGCTGGATTGCACTGATGATGATCGCCTGGGGCAGCCTCTCCACCTGCCTGCTGTTCGTCACCACCCCCGCCGAGTTCTACACCTTGCGCCTGCTCACCGGCGCCGCCGAAGCCGGCTTCTTCCCGGGTGTGGTGCTGTACCTCTCGCGCTGGTTCCCGGCGGCCCGTCGCGGGCGCATCATGGCCCTGTTCATGTCGGCGATCCCGGTGTCGGGCTTGCTCGGTGGGCCGTTCTCCGGCTGGATCCTGCAGCACTTCGCCGCTGGCCAACACGGCTTGGCCGGCTGGCAGTGGATGTTCCTGATCCAGGGCCTGCCGACCGTTGCCCTGGGCATACTGGCGGTGTTTTTGCTCAGTGACGGCTACCAGAAAGCGCCTTGGCTGAGTACGGCGGAACGCCAGCTGATTGCAACCGACCTGGAAGCCGATGCTGCCGGCAAACCGAACACTACCGGCGACAGCGTACTGGCCGTTTTGACCAACCCGCTGATCTGGACCTTCGGTTTCGTCTACTTCTGCATCCAGAGCGGTGTGTACGCGATCAACTTCTGGCTGCCATCGATCATCAAGAACATGGGCTTCGACAACCCGCTGCTGATCGGCTGGCTCAGCGCCATTCCGTACCTGCTGGCGGGTGTGTTCATGATCCTCTGCGGGCGCTCGGCCGACCTGCGCAACGAGCGCCGCTGGCACCTTGTAGTGCCGATGCTGATGGGTGCTATCGGCCTGCTGATTGCGGTGAACTTCGCGGGTAACCCGACCATTGCCATTCTTGGCCTGTCGATTGCCACCATGGGCGCGCTCACCGGCCTGCCGATGTTCTGGCCAATGCCCACCGCGCTGCTCAGTGCCGGTGCCGCTGTGGCAGGTTTGGCCATCATCAACTCGGTGGGCCAGATGGCGGGGTTCCTCAGCCCGTACCTGGTGGGGTTCATCAAGGACCAGACCGGTTCAACCGATGCCGCACTGTATTCGCTGGCGGCGCTGATCGTGCTGGGTAGCCTGGTGGCCTTGCGGGTTACCCGGGCTGGTGCGCTGAGTACTGCAAGCGCCAGTTGAACCCATTCGCGGGCTCGCCCGCTCCCGCAGGACCGCCACAGTGTTCGAGCTCGTGGTGATCCTGTGGGAGATTCTATGGTTTTCAGCAAGCTGTTTTGGCTCCTTTGGTGATGTATTCGTCCTGATTTTTCATCAGGGCGAATGCCACCCGTGCGAGCTTCCTGGCGAGGATTACCAATGCTTGGGTCGTTGCCTTTCCATTGTTCCGATGCCGCTCATAGTCCCCTTTCCAAACGGGTGACTTGCTGGCGGCCATCGCTGCGTTATGCAACAAACGACGGATTTCTGAGCAACCGCGCTTAGTGAGGCGACGTTGCCCACTTTTCTGCCCAGAGTCACTGACTCGTAGATCCATTCCCAAGAATGCGATGTACGCGTCACTGCTCTTGAACTCACCCCTCATAAAAGCCATTACCAGCGCTGTGGCGGTTAGAAAACCAATACCCTCTACTGCCTGGCAGCGAGCGACTTGCTCGTGCAATCCAGCTTCTCGCAGCACTTCCTTAATCTTCTTTTGGATCAACAGCTCCAGCCGATCTATCGATTTCACGAAGGTACTGAACGCAGCCTTCAAGAGGCCTTCATTAGCCCAGCTCTGAGTCATTGCAGTGCGAGCACTTACCAAGGCTGCTCTGCGACGAAGCAGGCTCTGAAGCTTGCCGTAGACAGCGGGAGGCGGGCTCCAGGGACGAAGATCCTCCCCTTCGTTTCTCAGAAATCGGGACAGCAACCGAGCATCGGAAGGGTCGGTTTTAACCCGTCCTCCAACACTTTTCCGGTAGTTACTCAGTTGGAAACCATCGATGACATAAACCTCGAAACCCAAGCTATGGGCCAGCTCAACCAAGTCCAGGTGATAAACATTGGTCGCCTCAACCGCGATAGCGGTGTTCAGCGGTTGCTGCTTCAACCATTTTTTGATTTCGGGTTTGGAATTTTTCAGTCTGACGATCTCATCACGGTCATCGTGATGGATAACCAGCTCAGCTTTTGCGACATCCGCACCCACAATCAGCTTGCCTACCTGCATTGCCATGGGCGACTCCTCACGCTATGGTTTTTCGGCTTGAAGGGGTTTCACCAAGAGGCGCTGGCTTGCTTCTATCGTCGCTTGTAAACGATGCATTCTTTATCGGCGCTTTGGTGGAAGGGGTGGGGCGATGTCTCCCACGGTCTGTACTGATGCGAGCAGTCAGAATCGGGCATTTAGTCCCACCACCCCTTCAAGTCTAACCATACAAGCGGGCAAGCCCGCGAAGAGGCCAGCCCAGGCCACGCACAATCCACACCCTTCACCGATCGTCAGCTCAACGCATCCCCTCCCCACCTCAGGCGTCAAATGGTTCCAAAGGCCCCTTTGGAGAAGCCCCATGACCCAGCACGCCGTGGCCCGCCTGAGCCAGCTCGACGAACACCGCCCTCTGCGTGTTCAGGCCGGTAGCGAAGAACTTGTCCTCATCCGCCAGGGCGACCAGGTTCGTGCCTACCAAGGCAACTGCCCCCACGAAGGTGCGCCACTCGATGAAGGCGTGGTTTGCAGCGGCTTGCTGGTCTGCCCTTGGCACAAAGCCGCCTTCGCCGTTGACGATGGCGTGGTCTGCGAGCCCCCTGCGCTGGCCGACCTGCGTCGCTACAAAACCTGGGTCAAGGGCGATGAAGTCTGGGTCGATGACCAGCCCCTGCCAGCCATCGAGCCGCCACGGCACAGCGATGCCCGCTGCTTTGTCGTGATTGGTGCAGGCGCAGCCGGCAGCGCTGCTGTCGCCACGTTGCTGGCCCACGGTTTCGCCGGCCGGCTGGTGTGGGTCGATCAGGAACGCCAGCCCGCCTACGACCGCACGGCCCTGAGCAAATTCGTGATTGCCGGGCAGATGCCGCCCGATGAAGTCCCCGCCCTGCTTGATGCCGACGCCTTGCGCAAAGGCCAGTTGGAGCGCAAGCACGGCAAGGTGCGCACACTCAACAGCCAGAAACGCCAGCTTACGCTCGCCGACGGCCAACAGATCGATTACGACGCCTGCCTGCTGGCCACTGGCGGGAAAGCACTGCGCCCGGACATCCCCGGCGCCGACCTGCCCGGGGTGTTCACCCTGCGCTCACGGGAGGATGCCGCCCAGTTGCTCGATGCAGCCGAACCCGGCCAACCGGTGGTAATCGTCGGTGACGGTTTCATCGGCCTCGAAGCCGCCTCGGCATTGCGCAAGTACGGCCTACAGGTGCACGTGGTCACCCGCCACGAAGCCCCCCTGGCCCGGCAGCTGGGTGAACGCATCGGCCGCAGCATCCGTGAGCTGCATGAGCGCAAGGGTGTCACCTTCCATGGCCCTACTGAAGTTGAGCGCATCGAGGGCCAGGACAAAGTCGAAGCCGTGCAACTGGCCAACGGAGAACGGCTTCAAACACCCTTGGTGCTGCTCGGTACGGGGGTAAAACCGGCCACTGCCTTCCTCCAAGGCGTGCCGCTGACCGAGGACAAGTCTGTGAGGGTCGACGCAGAAATGCGCGCTGCCGATGGCCTGTGGGCGGCGGGAGATATCGCCACCTTCCCGCTCACCGGTCGACCTGTGCGCATCGAACACTGGCGCCTGGCCCAGCAACACGGGGTAATTGCTGCAGCCAACATGCTTGGCGAGCAGCGCCGCTATGCCGATGTGCCGTTCTTCTGGACTTACCAGCACGGCCGCACTTATGAAGTGCTTGGCCACGCCCGGGACTGGAACCGGATCGAGTTCGTCGGTGAGCCGGAAAAAGGCGATTTCATTGCGCTGCAGTGTGTGGATGAACGGGTTGAGGCTGTGGTCGCCAAGGGGTATTCCGATGCCATGGCAACGCTGTCGCAACGCATGAAACGCCCGTTGAGCCTGCAAGAGGCTTTGGCGCTAATTGGCTGAGGTCTGCCTTTCAATGCGCCCCGGTTGTGTGTAAAACAGCTGGATCAGCCGACTGAAAAGGACCCAAGCGCATGATCTACCGCCCCCTCGGCCACAGTGGCCTGCAGGTTTCCGCCCTTACCCTGGGCAGCATGATGTTCGGCGAGCAGACCAGTACCGAGGACGCCCTGCGCATCATCGACAAGGCCTGGGACCAAGGCATCAATTTCATCGACACTGCCGACGTGTACAACGCCGGGCGCTCGGAAGAAATCGTCGGTGAAGCGGTGGCACGCCATCGCCAGGACTGGATCGTCGCCAGCAAGGTCGGCTTCGGCCCGGCCGATGGCCTGCCCAACCGCAGCGGGCTGTCGCGCAAACACATCTTCAATGCCCTGGAGGCCACCCTCACCCGCATGGGCATGGACTATCTGGACATCTACTACCTGCACCGCGAAGACCACAAGGTGCCGCTGGAAGAGACCGTACAGGCCATCGGCGACCTGCTGCGCCAGGGCAAGATCCGTTACTGGGGCGTGTCCAACTTCCGTGGCTGGCGCATTGCCGAGGTCTGCCACATTGCCGAGCGCCTGGGGGTGCCCAAGCCGGTGGTGAGCCAGCCGCTGTACAACATCGTCAACCGTCAGGCCGAGCCGGAGCAGCTTACCGCTGCGGCTGCACACGGGCTTGGCGTGGTGCCGTTCAGCCCGTTGGCCCGTGGCGTACTCAGTGGCAAGTATGCGCCAGGTGCGGTGCCGGATGCCGGCAGCCGCGCAGGGCGCCAGGACAAGCGCATCATGGAAGTGGAGTGGCGCCAGGAGTCGCTGGCTATCGCCCGGCAGATCCAGGCTTACGTTGAGGCCAAGGGCGTGGGAATGGTTGAGTTCGCCATTGCCTGGGTGCTGAATAACCAGCGGGTGAGCTCGGCGATTGTCGGGCCGCGTACCGAAGAGCAGTGGGACACCTATGGCGGTGCATTGGCGGTGAAGATCACGGCGGAAGATGAGGCGTTCATCGACTCGCTGGTGACGCCGGGGCATGCATCCACGCCAGGGTTCAATGATGTGGCGCATTACGTGAGCGGGCGCTTGGCGCGCAGCTGACGCATTGGGGAGCCCTGCGCCGGGCTCCCGGTCCCCCCTTTCCCCAATCACCCCGGTATCGTGCGCACCATTGGTTTTCCACCTCTGGAGCTGCAATGAAACTCTTGCAACCGCTGCAAATCGGCCCCCTCACCCTGCCCAACCGTGTCTTCATGGCGCCCCTCACCCGCCTGCGCAGCCTGGAGCCGGGCGATGTACCCACCACGCTGATGGGCGAGTACTACCGCCAGCGCGCCAGTGCGGGCCTGATCATCACTGAGGCCACGCAGATCTCCTTCCAGGCCAAGGGCTATTCCGGATCGCCCGGCATTCATAGCGCTGAACAGATCGCTGCCTGGAAGCACATCAACGAAGGCATTCATGCCGATGGCGGCCACAGCGCCGTGCAGGTCTGGCACACCGGGCGGGTGTCACACACGTCTCTGCAACCTGGCGGCGAAGCGCCAGTGGCCCCTTCGGCACTGCCGGCAGGTGCGCGCACTACCCTGCGTGACGAGCAAGGCGACCTGATACGCGTGGAAACCTCCGCGCCGCGGGCGCTCAGCGAAGCGGAAATTGCCGGCATCGTCGCCGACTTCGGCCAGGCCGCGATCAACGCCCGTGAAGCCGGGTTCGACTTCATCGAGCTGCATGCGGCCCACGGTTACCTGCTGCACCAGTTCCTTACCCCGAGTGCCAACCAGCGCGAAGACCGTTACGGCGGCAGCGTCGAAAACCGCGCACGTATTGTGCTGGAGGCGGTGGACGCGGCCGTTGCCAACTGGAGCGCCGAGCGCGTCGGCATCCGCGTGTTCCCGTTGGGTGGTTTCAATGGCGTGGACAATGGCGAAGACCAGGAAGCCGCCGGCCTGTATCTGATCCGCGAGCTGGCCAAGCGCAACCTCGCCTACCTGCACCTCTCCGAGCCTGACTGGGCCGGTGGCAAGCCGTTGCGTGACGAATTCCGCCAGGCAATCCGCGCGGCGTACCCGGGCGTAATCATCGCAGCCGGGGCTTATACCGCCGAGAAAGGCGAGGACCTGATCGGGCGTGGCCTGATCGATGCCGTGGCGTTCGGGCGCAGTTACATCGCCAACCCGGACCTGGTCGAGCGGCTGCGGCTGCAGGCGCCGTTGAACGAGCACCGGGCGCAGCTCGACTATGCCAATGGGCCTGAAGGGTATACGGATTATCCGTTCCTGAAGCAGGCATGATGCAGAAACGGGAGCCCATAGGGGCTCCCGTTTTTTGTTGCCAATGCCGGCCTCTTCTCGGGCAAGCCCGCGAAGCGGCCGGTAGCTTTAACCGAGTTCTGCCAGCGCCTGCGCCGCATAGGCATGCGACCGCTGCCGCGCCAGCGGGTCATGGATGCGGCAATCGATCATCAACTCATTCGCACCGGTCTGCTCGATCAGCGAGCGCAGCCCTTCCCTCACTCGCTCAGGCCCACCGGCCACGGTGCAGGCCATCACCTGCTCCAGCACTGCGCGCTCATGCTCAGGCAGGTGTTGCACATAACCCTCCTGCGGCTTGGGCAACAAACCAAAGCGCCCGACGTGCAGGTCCAGCATCCACTTGCGATGGGAGCTGGCCAGGTAATCTGCCTCGGCATCACTGGCGGCGGCGAACAGGTTCATGCCCACCATCACATAAGGCTTGGCCAACTGCGCCGAGGGCTGGAAGTTGGCCCGGTAATGGGCAATCGCCTGCAGCAGGTAACGCGGCGCAAAGTGCGAAGCGAAGGCGTACGGCAGGCCCAGCTTCGCCGCCAGGTCGGCTCCGAACAGGCTCGAGCCAAGGATCCACACCGGCACATCGTGGCTGCCTGGCACGCCACGCACCCGGCGCTTGCCGTTGTCGGCCAAGTAGTCACGCAGTTCGGCGATGTCCTGGCTGAAGTCACGTTCTGGCGCGGCCCCGCGCAAGGCACGTACGGTCGGCCCGGAAGTGCCTGGTGCACGGCCCAGGCCCAGGTCGATACGGCCCGGGTGCAAGGTATCGAGGGTGCCGAACTGCTCGGCTATCACCAACGGCGCATGGTTGGGCAGCATGATGCCACCCGCGCCTACACGGATGTGCCGGGTGGCGTTGGCGATTTCGTTGATCACCAGCGAAGTGGCTGCCGAGCCGATGCCTGGCATGTCATGGTGTTCGGCAATCCAGTAGCGGCTGTAGTGCTGTTGCTCGACATGCCGCGCCAGCTGGCGGGACTCTTCGATCGCGTCGGCGAAGGTCTTGCCTTCGCCGATCATGACCAGATCCAGTACGGACAGTGCAGTCATGGGGTCTCCAGGGGGATTATCAGTGGCTGCCAGTTTCCCTGCTGCGCCGCCAGCGATAAACCCAGGTTCAGGCCCGGTATAGGGGCCTGGCATTCCCCAATCAGTACTCCCAAGGCACGCCTGGTTCCCAGCTAGCCACCAACAAATCGATAAAGCCGCGTACGCGCGGAGACAAATGGCGTTTGCTTGGGTAGACGATGCGGATCGGGTCTGCCGGTGGGCGGTAGGCTTGCAGCACTTCCACCAAGGTGCCGGCGCGCAGGTCGTCACCGGTGATGTAGGTGGGCAGGTGAATCAGCCCGAAACCCGCCCGGGCGCCGTCCAGCATGGCTTCGGAGCTGTCTATGTTGAGCCGCCCGGGGTCTTCGCACAGGTGCAGCCCCGCTTCGGTGTGAAAACGCCAGGGCATGGCCTTCTCGCCCGCGAGGAAGGCGATCTTGTCGTGGCCGTAGAGGTCGCCGGGCACTTGCGGTACGCCACGCTTTTCAAGGTAGGCAGGCGAGGCACAGGTCACGAACTGCTGCCAGGCCACTGTGCGGGTCAGCAGCTGTGAGTCTTCCTTGGGGGCACCGATGCGTACGGCAACGTCTATGCCCTCCTCGACCAGGTCAACGAAGCGGTCGGTGAAGCGAATGTCTGCACGCAGTTCGGGCCATTGCTTGAGGTATCGGTCGAGGATTGGCAATACATGGCGTTGGCCGAGTGACAGCGGCGCGGTCATTCGCAGGGTGCCCGTGGGCTTGCCCCGGCGCTGGGCCATGGTGCTTTCCACCTCGTCCAGGTCATCCAGAATCTGCCGCCAGCGTTCGAACGCCACCAGGCCTTCGTCGGTCAGGCTCAGCTTGCGCGTGGTGCGATTGAGCAGGCGCACCGCCATGCGTGCCTCCAGGCGAGCGATGCTTTTGCCGACCGCCGACCGGGTCAGGCCAAGGCTGGCAGCGGCAGCGGTGAAACTGCCAGCCTTGGCGGCACTGACGAAGGCGGCAATGTCGCCGAAGCGGTTGGGTTCCATGAGCGGGTTCCTGGAGTCATCGAACCGGCATAAATGGGGCCGAAGCCAGCTAATGCAAGGCCACAGGCTGGCTAGGGCGTGTTCGGGGCTGGCCTCATGTACGCGTCAGTCCAGGTGGCCAACGGCAGTGGTGGCTGCTGGTCGACAATACGCCGCCAGATCAGACGCAGGTCATTACCGTTGAACATCGAGCCAGGCCCGCTGCCTTGCCACCGCGAAGGCACATCGGCAACCCAGTGCCCCTGGCGGTCACGGTGGGCCATGTTGAAACGGAAGGTGTAGTTGCCAGGGATGCCCATGCGCAAGTCGGTCACCACCAGCGCGTCGCCCACCTGGTCGTAGCGCAGCCAGTCATCGGTAAACCAGCGCAAACGCTGGTGCAGAGGGCTTCCTGCCAATGCTTTCGCCAGCTGCAAATTACGTGGCAAACGCTGCATCTCAGGCGCTTGGCGGTCGAACCCGCTGCTGATGCCCTCGTAGTAATCACCCTCCGGGGTCTTGGCCAGTACTCGCCAGACCAGACTGTTGAAAGCGATCGGCACGGCGCGCACTTCACTGGCGGCAATGCCTTGCTGATCCAGCGCCGCCTGGAAGCGCTGCTCAGCCGCCATACGCCCGGCAAGGCCGAAACCCAGGTAAGCGGTACTGAACACCAGCGCCAACGTCAGCAGACGTGTCGCCTTTGCGGTCACCCCCTTGAGGATGGCGTAGAGAACCGCCGCCAGCAGCGGCAAGGTGTAGACCGGGTCGATGATGAACACCGCCGCCCAGCTTTGCGGCGTGGCTTGCAGTGGCCAGAACAACTGCGTGCCATAAACCGTGAAGGCATCCAGCAACGGGTGGGTGACGAGTACCAGCCAGAATGCGAGGAACAGCCTGGGCAAGGTGTAACCCTTGCCAGGCCAGCATTTGTTGACCAGCCAGGCCAGCAGCAAGGCCAGCCCGGTAAGCACGAACAGCGAGTGGGAGAACCCGCGGTGGTAGGTCATCTGCGACACAGGGTCGGCGTAGCGGATGATCACGTCCAGGTCAGGCAGCGTGCCCAGCGCAGCGCCATACAGCAAAGCGCGTCGGCCCTGGATGCGGCCAAGCACGGTGCCCTGCAGGGCCGCGCCGAGTACGGCTTGGGTGATGGAGTCCAAGGGTCGCGCTCCTGAAAGGGACATTTGCGCAAGCTACCTTCATACGACCACGGTGCGCAATTCCCTTGGCAGGCTCAGAACAGCTGCCAGGTGTACACCAACGTCAGGCGATTCTCGTCGATGTCACTGCGGTAATTGGAGCGCGCCATGGCGTTCCTCACCCGAATCCCCAGCCCCTTCAGCACGCCGCTCTGCACCGCATAGCCAATGTCCAGGTCACGTTCGCGATCCCGCCCTTCGTAACCTAGCCCGGTATCGACATTGTTACCGGTTATGTAGCGCACGGTCGCTGTCAGCCCAGGTACGCCCATGGCGGCGAAGTTGTAGTCGTAGCGCACCTGGTACGAGCGCTCATCGGTGTAGGCAAACTCATACGTCGGCACCTCGTTACCCAACGGTGAAATGTTGGCGAATACCCGAGGGAACGGGCTATCGCCATAGATGCCCTGGTAGCCGGCATGGAAGCTGTGCCCGCCGTGCCGGGCGGTGAACATCGAGAAGAACGCCTGGTTGTCGATATTGCCCAGCAGCGCATCGCCATCTTCACGCGCGGTGAAATAGCCCAGGTTTGCGCTAAGCACCCAGTCCCCCACTGGCTTGCTGTGCTTCAGGCCGACAAAGCCTTGTTCATAGATGTCTTCCAACTGCCCGTACCACAGGCTGACGCTGCTCTGGTTGGCGTTGAACGCATAGTCGCCGCCCACGTAGTTGAAGGCATCGCTTTCGGCCTGGCGCATCGGCACATGGCCGAGCATGGCGTTCATCTTGCCGTCGCCGCCTTCGTTACGCAGGTGGGTGCTTTTCAGGTGGCCGGCCTGCAAGGTCAGCCCGTCGATTTCCGACGAACTCAAACTGGCGCCCTGGTAAGTCGGTGGCAGCAGGCGGATATCACTGAACGTCAGTACCGGCAGGTTGGGCTGCAGCTCACCGACGCGCAGTTCGGTTTTCGACAGGCGGGCCTTGAAGGTGGGCGCCAGGCGGCTGTACTCGTCGGCGGCACGGCCATCGCCATGCACCGGCAGCAGGCCGGTATTGGCCCGGTCGGGGCTGCTGTCGAGCTTGATGCCCAGCAGGCCCAGCGCGTCCACGCCAAAACCGACGGTACCCGGGGTGTAGCCCGACTTGAAGTCGAGGATGAAGCCCTGGGCCCACTCCTCGGCCTTGGACTGCTTGTTGGCCCCGACGATGTCAGAGAAATCGCGGCTGAAATAGTAGTTGCGGGCACTCAGGGTGGCCTTCGAGTCCTCGAAGAAGCCGCCTTCGGCAGCCAGCAGCGGTTGGCTGAGCAAAGTCAGGCCCAGGGCGACACAAGGGGTGTGATTCATTCCGAAGCTCTCTTGATCTTGTTGTTATGGGTAAAGCGTTGGGAACACGGCAGTTCATGGGGTACGGCGCAGCACCTCCCTGGCACGTGGCCGATGCAACCTGAGCAGCGCGTGGGCCAGCAGGCCGAACAGCAGCCCCCAGAACGCCGCTGACAGCCCCAGGAACGCCACCCCCGAAGCGGTGACCAGGAAGGTGAACAGCCCGGCGTCGCGCTCGGCTGGCTCTGCCAGGCTGCGGGCCAGGGCCTCGCTGATGGCGCCATACAGGGCCAAGCCGGCCAGGGCAGCGATCAGCGCAGCAGGAAACGCGGCGAACAGCGACATCAACGTGGCGCCGGCAATGCCCAGCAGCAGGTACAGCGCACTGCCAGCCACCGCCGCCACATAGCGCCGCCGCGGGTTTTCATGGGCTTCATGGCCGGTGCACAGGCTGGCGGTAACCGCCGCCAGGTTCAGCCCGTGGCAGCCGAACGGCGCCAGCAGCGCTCCAGCCAGCGCACTGGCGCTGATCAACGAGCTGGCGGGTGTGGCGTAGCCGGCGTTGCGCAGTACCGCCATGCCTGGCATGAACTGCCCGGTCAGCGCCACCAGCACCATTGGCAAGGCCAGGCTGAATACCGCCGAAAGGCTGAACTGCGGCGTGACCCACTGTGGCGAAGCCAGTTCCAGCACCAGCGCCTCACTGCGAAACGCGCCGCTGGCAACGGTCACCAGGGTGCCCACACACAGCACCGCCGCCACCGCATAGCGTGGCTGTAGCCGACGCATCAGCACGTAGGTAACGAACATCGCCAGCACCAGCAGCGGCTGCACTGGCAGGGCGCGGAACACTTCGATGCCGAAGCTGAACAGGATGCCGGCCTGCATGCCGGCAGCGATGGACCCCGGCAGGCGCGCGATAATGCGGTCGAAGGCCCCGCTGATGCCGATCATCAGCAGAATCAGATTGGCCACCAGGTAAGCCCCCACGGCCTGCTCCAGGCCGAGTTGCGGCAAGGCGGTGACCAGCAGCGCGGAACCTGGAATCGACCAGGCGATCACCACAGGTACCCGGTAGCGCAGGCTGAGCAGCGCACCGAGCACGGCACTGCCCATGGACACGGCCCAGACCCAGGATGACAACTGTTGGTGGGACAGGCCGGCGGCTTCGGCGCCGTGGAAGATGATCACCAACGGGCCTGCGTAGGAGATCATCGTGGCGATGCAGCCGGCGACGATGGCGGACAGCGAGCTGTCCTTGATCAGGGTTTTCATGGCACCTCTGGCAGGGCATTGGCCGGGCGCGGTGCCCGGCGCTTGTTCTTCGGGTTACGCCTGCGCCGCAAGGGCCTGAGCCTGCCGACGGCCACTGGCCAGGTGCACAGCCATGGCCAGCGCAGCGATTGCGCCAGGGATGGCGAACGCGATGAAGTTGAGTTGCAGCGGCAGGTTGATGCCCATCAGTGCGCCGCCCAGCAGCGGACCGACGATGGCGCCGTTACGACCAATGCCCGAGGCCCAGCCCAGGCCAGTGGAGCGCACCGACAGCCCATACATTTGCGCAGCACCGGCATACAGCAGAATCTGCGTGCCGATGGTGGTGGCGCCAGCAATGAAGATCAGCAGGTAAAGCACCGGCATCGGGCTGTTCACCCCCAGCAGGCTGATCGACAGCGCAGCGGCAATGAAGAACGCCACCTTCACCTTGACCAGGTTGTAGCGGTCGCCCAGCCAGCCGCCCAGAATTGCCCCGGCCATGCCGCCAAAGTTCAGCGCCAGCAGGAACGACAGGCTCGAACCCAGGCTGTAGCCCGCGTTGGCCATCAGTTTCGGCAGCCAGGAACTGAGTGCATAGACCATCAGCAGGCAGCAGAAGAACGCCAGCCACAACGCCAGTGTGCGTATGGCCAGACCATTGCGGAACAGCTCCAGCACCGATGCCCCGCTGCCTTTGCGGTCAGCGGCCTGCAGCACGTCATCCGCCTGTACATCGCATTCCGGGTCCAGCCGCTTCAACAGTTTGCGAGCTTCTTCGGTGCGGCCCTGGCGCACCAGGAAGCCGATCGACTCAGGCAGGTAGTAGAGGATCACCGGCAACAGCAGCAGTGGCACGGCCGCGGCGAAGAACATCGACTCCCAACCAAAGCGCGGCAGCATGAAGATGCCCACACCTGCCGACAGCATGCCGCCCAGCGAATAGCCGCTGAACATGATTGCCACCAGCGTGCTGCGCAAGCGCTTGGGCGCATATTCGTTCATCAGTGCCACAGCGTTGGGCATCAGGCCGCCACAGCCCAGGCCGGCGATGAAACGGTAGATGCCGAACTCGCTCGGGCTGCTGGCAAAGCCATTGAGAATGGTTGCCCCCGAGAACAAGGCGAAACAGATGGCAATGCCCTTCTTGCGCCCGATACGGTCGGCCAGGCTGCCGAATGCCAAGGCGCCGAACATCATGCCGAACAGCGCGTAGCTGCCCAGCGCACCGGCCTGCAACGGGGTAAGCCCCCACTCTTTCATGATGACCGGCAGTACCACGCCGTAGATGAACAGGTCATAGCCGTCAAAGATCAGCAGCAGGCCGCACCAGGCCATGACCATCCAGTGGAACGGGGTAAAGCGTGCGTTATCGATGATCGGGTGTACGTCAAGGGTTCGCATGGCATCTGTCGCTCTTGTTTTTGTTGTGAGTGAAAGCTGTTGCCTGGAAGTTGCTGCTCAGCCGAGGTCGCCGCCCCCTACCGGCAAGGTCACGCCTGTGATGTACGAGGCTTCGTCGGACGCAAGAAACAGAATCGCGCCCACTTGCTCGTCGATGCTGCCGTAGCGGTGCATCAGGCTGCTGTCGAGGGTCTGGTCGACGATCTGCTGGTACCAGTGTTTTTCCTGTTCGCTTTGCTCGGCGCTGTTGCGTGGCACGCGCCGGGGTGGCGCTTCGGTGCCGCCGGGTGCGGTGGCGTTGACACGGATGCCACGGCCAGCGGTTTCAAAGGCCAGGCACGCGGTGAGCGCGTTGACGCCGCCCTTGGCCGCACCATAAGGCACGCGGTTGACGCCACGGGTGGCGATGGACGAGACGTTGACGATGGCGCCGCTACCGCGTTCGAGCATGTAGGGCAGCGCGGCATGGCAGCACCACAGGGTGGGGAACAGCGAGCGGCGCACCTCGGCCTCGATCTGCTCCACCTCGTAGTGTTCGAAAGGCTTGGCCCAGATGGTGCCGCCGACGTTGTTGACCAGGATGTCGAGGCGGCCGAAGGTTTCCACCGCGCTGGCCATTACCCGGGCGCAGTCGGCGTGTTGTTCGAGGTCGGCAGTGAGGGTGAGCATGCCCTCGCCGGCCAACTCGTGGACCAGTTCGGAACGGTCTACCGCCACCACTTGCGCGCCTTCGGCCTTCAGCCGCCAGCACACGCCACGGCCGATGCCTTGAGCGGCACCGGTGACCAGGGCAACTTTGCCTTGGAATCTGTTGTTCATACGCAAATCTCCGCCTTCCCGCAGTCCCTGTGGGAGCGGGTTTACCCGCGAATGCGTCCGACAAGGCACAGCCGTTGTATCTGCCGGCCTCTTCGCGGGTGAACCCGCTCCCCCAGGGGGCGGTGTTTTGTTTGGGATGAAGGAATCAGGCCGCCGCCGCGAACTTCTCGTAGTAGAAGTTGGCCGGGGTAATGCCCTGTTCGCGCACGTACTGGCTCACCGCCTCGACCATCGGTGGCGGCCCGCACAGGTACAGGTCCACATCGCCATCGTTCAGGTGGCGCGGCTCGATGTGCTGGGTAACATAGCCCTTCTGCGGGTACTGGCTGTCCGGGTTGGCTACGCAAGCGCTGAAGGTGAAGTTGGGGATACGCGCTGCAAAGTCTTGCAGCCGATCCAGCTCGACCAGGTCGAAGTCATTGGTCACGCCATAGATCAGATGCAACGGGTGTTCACTGCCCTGCTCGGCGATCTTTTCCAGCATCGCGGTGAACGGGGCCAGGCCAGTGCCGCCAGCCAGCAACAACAGCGGGCGCTGGATTGGTCGCAGGTAGAAGCTGCCCAACGGCCCCGCCAAGCTCATGCTGTCGCCGGCCTTGGCCAGGTTGGTGAGGAAGCTGCTCATCAGGCCGCCCGGGACGTTGCGGATCAGGAAGCTGACTTCGCCGTCCTTCTGCAACGAACTGAACGAATAGGCACGGCTCTGCTCGCTGCCCGGCACCTTGAGGTTGACGTACTGCCCCGGCAGGAAGGCCAGGCGGCTCAGGGCCTCGCCCTTGATCGACAGGGCTATGGTGCTGGCCGACAGCTGGCGTACATCGCTGATGGCCGCCTCGAAGCTGGCCTGTTCGGTCTTGCACAGCTGCGACGAAGCCGGAATGCGGATGACGCAGTCGCTTTCGGCGCGCATCTGGCAGGTCAGCACGAAGCCTTCGGCAATTTCGTCTTCGTTGAGGGCGTCTTCGATGAAGTTGTCGCCCAGGTCGTAGCGGCCGGATTCGGCCTTGCATTTGCAGGTGCCGCAGGCGCCATCGCGGCAGTCCAGCGGGATGTTGATGCCTTGGCGGTAGGCAGCGTCGGCCACGGTTTCATGGCCGGTGGCTTCAATGAAACGGGTAACCCCGTCTTCGAAATTCAGTGCGATCTGGTAGCTCATGTTGCACCTCGCGGGCGAGCCGGCCCACGGCGCGTCGCAGGACGCACCGGGCAATGCTCGCAAAACCCTGTATCAGATGTGGTAGATGTCGATGACCTGGCGCACGTAGTCGTTCTTCAGCACCACCTTCTTGGCCTTGATCAGCGGCTGCTCGCCGCGCAGGTCGAGGGTGTAGAAGCTGGTGCCGAAGTAACTGTCGGTGGTCTTGTAGCGGAAGCTCAGGGTGTGCCAATTGAAACGCACCTGGCAGCTGCCCTCGCCTTGCTCGACGATCTCGATGTTGCTGATGTTGTGCGAGGTGCGGGTGTCCGGCACGGTCGCACTGGAGCGCTCGGTCTTGATACGGAACACGCGGTCTTCCAGGCCGCCACGGTTGCCGTACCAGATCAGCGAGATTTCGCTTTGTGGGTCTTCGGTGAGGGTGTCGTCATCGTCCCAGCTTGGCATCCAGAAGCTGGCATCGCTGGCGTACAGTTCCAGCCACTGGTCCCACTGGGCGTCGTCCAGGTAGCGCGCTTCGCGGTAGAGGAAGTCGCGCACGGTTTCATACAGGCTCATTGCACGGCCTCCACAGGGATCAGCTGCTGTTCGTCCTTCAGGGCCTGGATCATGGTGTCCTGCCAGTATTTGTGCTGCAGCACGAACAGGCCTTCGTCCTCGGTGCGCACGCCAGACAGCAGCGGATGGAGCTCGATCTCTTTAGCTGCCTCATCGGCGCCTTCGACCCAGTGCTTCGCGCCACGGGACATGTCGTTCCAGCCAGTGCCGCCGCCGTAGCCGGTCTGGCAGGAGCGGAACTCTTCCAGGTCGTCCGGGGTGGCCATGCCGCTGACGTTGAAGAAGTCTTCGTACTGGCGAATGCGCTTGGCGCGAGCATCGGCGCTCTCGCCTTTGGGCGCGATGCAGTAGATGGTGATTTCGGTCTTGTTCACCGAAATCGGCCGCGCAACGCGGATCTGCGAGCTGAACTGGTCCATCAGGTACACGTTCGGGTACAGGCACAGGTTGCGCGAGTTCTCGATCATCCAGTCGGCACGGGCCTGGCCGAAGTCGGCAGCCAGCTGGTCACGGCGCTCGTAGGCCGGGCGGTCTTCCGGGTTGGCCCAGCGGGTCCACAACAGCAGGTGGCCATGGTCGAAGGAATAGAAGCCCCCGCCCTGCTTGGCCCAGGAACCGGCGCTCATGGTCTTGATCTCATCACCGGCTTCACGCTGCTTGCGCTGGTTCTGGGTAGCGGCGTAGTTCCAGTGCACGGAGCTGACGTGGTAGCCATCGGCGCCGTTTTCGGCGGTGAGCTTCCAGTTGCCTTCGTAGATGTACGAGCTGGCACCGCGCAGCACTTCCAGGCCTTCTGGCGACTGGTCGACGATCATGTCGATGATCTTGGCCGACTCACCCAGGTGCTCGACCAGCGGTTTTACATCGGCATTCAGGCTGCCGAACAGGAAGCCACGGTACGACTCAAAACGGGCGACCTTGGTCAGGTCGTGGGAGCCGTCGCAGTTGAAGCTGTCGGGGTAGCCGGCGTTGCTCGGGTCTTTTACCTTCAGCAGCTTGCCGCTGTTGTTGAACGTCCAGCCGTGGAACGGGCAGGTATAGCTGGAGCGGTTGCCGCGCTTGTGCCGGCACAACATGGCGCCGCGGTGGCTGCAGGCATTGAGGAAGGCATTGAGCTCACCGTCCTTGTTGCGCGCGATGAAAATCGGCTGGCGCCCCATGGTAAGGGTGAGGAAGTCATTCTTTTCGGGGATCTGGCTTTCGTGCGCCAGGTAGATCCAGTTGCCCTCGAAGATGTGTTTCATCTCCAGGTCGAACAGGCGTGGGTCGGTGAACATCTCGCGCTTGCAGCGGTAGATGCCCTTTTCACGGTCGTCCTCGAGCATGGCATTGAGGTAGTCGAATCCCAGGGACATGGCCAGGGTCTCCATTGTTATTGTTTAGACCTGGTCAGATTAGGGAGACGACTGGCGGGGGACTATCCGGATTGTGCAGAGCGCTATCCGGTTTTTCCGGGGTCTCGCACTTTGGGAACCTGTCGCTTGGGGTCATGGAGCCAGCTTTGTACCCGTGGGATATCTTCAGCAGCTTTCATTTTTCTATCGAGCTCTTCAAGCATATTAAATGCTTCAATCCTCTGGGCCTGTTCCGATTCAAGCCATCTGCGCTCAAAACTCTTGGTAGCGGGCGTTGATGTAATCCTCTCCCAGGCTTTCCCGATACGATCTGACAACGTCACGGCGCTCCCTTCCACCAGCAACTTTTGACTAGGCGACCATACAGCCGCATTCATGATTGGTTCTATATGGCTCCCATAACCACGACCCAGCGCATCAACCGCGTCTACAACACGCTGGCTTACAACACGGGGGGCAAACTTGCCTCTGTTGAAATCTGGATTGACGCTATACCCGCCTTTGGTGCTTCCCACCTTAAGCCGGATGCTTGGGAGTTTTACTTTTGAAACAATTTCATGTCCGCTGGGGTCAGTATTGTTAACGGGATCACCACCACAATAGGCATAACAATTTAATCCCCCAGCACCCATCGGGCTCAAACTGTCAGGGCTGTGGAATCTCATCAAAACGGTATTGAACGCACGGTATCCGTTCCCCAGCAGGTAGTGCCCTGTGGCGGATTCTTTTCTCTGGCCGTTGAAGCGCAGCATTGATGCATATTGATAACATCCATCATGCCCATAGATGGTGTACTGCAATGGAGTCGACATGATTGCCACCTTGTACCCAAGATAAAGCTAAGGGTGGCTTACGCATGTAATGCAAACAACTGGCAGAAATATCAGGTACCCAAGCCGGCGGGCATCATCCCCGCCGCTTGAACGTCTGCGAAGGCAGCTCACCAAACTGCTGCCGATACACCTCGGAGAACCGGCCCAAATGCAGAAAGCCGTAATCCAGAGCAAGCTCTGTCACGCTGCGCACACCACAAGTGGGGTCATTCAGGCACGCATGCACCCGTTCCAGCTTGCGCTGGCGCACGTAATGCTTGGGTGTGGTGCCCAGATGCTGATCGAACAGCGCATACAGCGAACGCAAACTCATACAGGCCTGTTCTGCCAGCACCTCAGCCGGCAGCTCCAGCTTCAGGTTGCGCTCGATGTAATCAAGAATGCGCTCAAGGCCGGCTTGTGGTGCGCTTAGGCTTTCACGACGAATATTGGTACTCATCAGGGTCAACAGCTTGCTGGCGACAATCTGGCTGTAGTGCCCCTGCACGCGCGGCAGCGAATCACTCACTTCCGCCTCGTGGCAAACCATGGCAAGCAGGTTGACGAACCCGTCCAGTTCATCGAGCCGGTAATGGTTGCGCAGGAACCGCACACCGCCTTCTGGCCGGTGCCAGCGCTGTTCGTCGCAGATCGAATCCAGTAGCCGGGTGGGCACCTTGAGGATGAACTTCTCGCAGTCTTCCGAATAGGTCAGGTCAACCGGGTCATCCGGGTTGATCAGCAGCAACTCGCCCGGCACGAGGTGCTGCTCGCGCTTGTGCCCGCGCCACAGGCAGTTGCCGTTAAGCAGCACCTGCAGGTGATAGATGGTTTCCAGTGCCGGCGAGGTAACGCGCACGCTGCCGCCATAGCTGATGCGGCACAGGTCGAGTTCGGCGAACTTGCGGTGGCTGAGGCTGGCCTGGGGGTGGGTGGTGCGCGACAGACCGATGCAATGCTGGCCTACATGCTGGTTCACATAATCGGACACAGCATAGGGGTCGGCGTGATGAAACACGCTACTGCGCTCGCTCAGCAGGCGGCTCTCCATAGGCAAGGCACTCGGTATCGTTATTGTTCTGGTCGCCGCTTCCTACAGCCTTGTGGGCTGTGGTTGCGGTCGTCACGGTCATTCTATCGGGCCGGTTGTGGGGTGATGAGGGCAGGTGACAACCGGCGGATAGGCACACTACAACAAAAAGGCGGGGGTTGGGCAATGCGGCTTTGGCAATGGATGGGCGGATAGCGGACAGTGAGGGTAATAAATATGTTCGGTTATCGAACAGTAATTTCCTGCCGACCTGCCCACCCCTGGCTCCGTGCCCGGTATTGGCGCGGGGCGATGGCAAACAGCTCACGAAAGCGCCGATAAAAATGCGGGAAGCTGACAAACCCGCTGGCCACCGCCACCTCGGTCAACGACTTGCTGGTGTGCTGCAGCAACTGCCGCGCATGGGTCAATCGCAGCTCCAGATAATACCGTGGCGGCGTGGCCTGTACATGGCGGCGGAACAACCGTTCGAGGTGCCGCCGCGACAACCCGGCATGCTCGGCAATCTCGTCGATGCCAATCGGGTCTTCGATGTTGGCGTGCATCAGCTCCAATGCCAAGCGCACCCCTTTGGGCAGGCTGGGGTCGATTTCCGGCGCGCTGGCCGGGGCGTCACTCATTACCCGTGAACGGTCACAGGCCAGCATCTGCTCGACCGCCCGGCGCAGCGGCGCGCCACCGCAGTGTTCGAGCAGCGCCAGCATCATGTCCAGCGCACTGCTGGCCCCGGCACAGCTCATGCGGCGACGGTCCAGCACGTGGGACTGACGGCTGATACGTACTTTGGGGAACAGTTCGTTCATCATCGCCCGGCCATCGGGGTGAAAGGCGCAGTCGTGGTCGTTGAGCAAACCGGCTTCTGCCAGGAAGTAAGCGCCGTTCCACAACCCGCCCAGCTGGCAACCGTGCTGGTCGGCCTGGCGTAGCTTGGCGCGCAGCAGCGGCGCGGTTTCCAGCCGTACGCGAAAGCCACCACACACCAGCAGGCAGTCCAGGCCTTGTACCTCCAGGTCAGCCAGCTGAGTATTGACCGGCAGGGCGATACCCAGGTCACTCATCACCTGGGCGCCCTCGCCCACCACCTGGAACTGGAACAGTGGCGTGGCGCTCATCAGGTTGGCGGTGACCAGGCTGTCCATGGCGGCGGTGAACGCCATCATGGAGAAGTGCTCGCGCAGCACGAAGGCCACGCGCTGGCACGGCATTGATAGCGAGGTGCGCAAGGCAGGGTCCAGGTGGGCCAGGTTGGTGTTCTTGAGGATGCTTTCGAAGTGGCTCATGGCTTTAACTCAACTGCGGGAACTGTGTTGGCCCCATCGCGGGCAAGCCCGCTCCTACAGGGATCGTGTGTAGGAGCGGGCTTGCCCGCGATGAGGTAAACACCGATAAAACAGGTTATTTGCTGGCCTGGGCCGCCGCGTCACGCGAAGCCTGCAGCCACTGGTCAAACTGCTGACGGTGGGCGGCAACCCATTCCTTGGCATGGCGGGTGATGTCGGCAGGCTTCTTTTCGCCCTGCTGCATCTTCAGGTTCTGGTTGCTCTCGTCGTCCGTGCTGATCTGCACCAGCGACAGGAACTTCAGCGCTGCCGGGTTCTTTTCGGCAAAGTCCTTGTTCAGCACGGCCACCACCTTGTCGATGGCAAAGCCGAGGTTTTTGCCGTGGTACATCGTGTCGACATCATTCTTGCCATCCGGCAGGTCGGTCTTCGGTACTTCCAGCCAGACCACGTCCTTGCCCTCGACCAGCACGCTGGCGATCCACTGTGGCACCCAGGTGAAGTAGAAGATCGGCTTGCCTTCCTTGTAACGGGTGATGGTGTCGGCCATCAGCGCGAAGTACGAGCCCTGGTTGACGGTGATGCTCTTGTCCAGGTCGTAGGCTTTCATGTGGTGGGCAATCACCAGCTCGCAACCCCACCCCGGGTTGCAACCGGTCATGTCGGCCTTGCCGTCACCGTCGGTGTCGAACAGCTTGGCGATCTCTGGCTTTTTAAGGTCGGTGATGTACTTGATGTTGTACTGGTCGGCGGTTTTCTTGTCGATCAGGTAGCCTTGGGCCACGCCCGGCAGAATGTCGCCGGTCTTGACCATCACGTCGTCACCACCGGCCTGCTGGTAAAACTGGTTGTGCAGTTTGTCCCACAGGTGCACGGTGAAATCGGCATCGCCGTTGGCGAGCGCCACCATCATCACGCCGTATTCGGTCTCCTTCGGCTCCTGAACCTTGTAGCCCAGCTCGCGCAGGCCTTCCATGGCCACTTCGCCACGGAAGCGCTCTTCAGCGATGGAGGGGAAGATGGGCGTTACTTTCACGCCATCACCCGGCTTTTCCGCCGAGGCGTGGGCGCCCAGCGCTGCGGCGACCAGGGTCAACGCCGTGGCGCATTTGAGGATGCTGCGGGAGAATTTGGATTCGTACATCGTCGCTTACCTTCTTCTGATTTTTATCTTCAAGTGCGGCAGATCGAACGTCTCAAAAGTCTTGCTGTGCTCAGGCGGTCTTGCGCCGCCCTTGCGGTTGCCCAGCGCCACACAGGCGCATCACCACGCCTACGGGGCCTGTGTGGTACCAGCGCAAGCTTGGGTCGGCGCTGGTGCGGGCGCCCATGGCCTGGGTCAGGCGGTCGAGGAAAATCGCCAGCAGTACCAGGCCCACGCCGCCGACCGTGGCCAGGCCCATGTCCAGCCGGCCGATGCCGCGCAGTACCATCTGGCCCAGGCCGCCGACCGAAATCATCGAGGCGATCACCACCATCGACAGCGACAGCATCAGGGTCTGGTTGAGGCCGGCCATGATGGTCGAGGTGGCCAGCGGCAGCTGCACGCGGGTCAGCATCTGCCGTGGGGTGCAGCCAAAGGCGCGGGCGGCCTCGATCTTGTCTTCCGGCACCTGGCGGATACCCAGGTTGGTCAGGCGCACCAGTGGTGGCAAGGCGAACACGATGGTCACCAGCACCCCTGGCACGTTGCCGATGCCGAACAGCATCACCACCGGCACCAGGTAAACGAAGGCCGGCAGGGTCTGCATGGCATCGAGCAGCGGGCGGATGACCCGCTCCATGCGGTCACTGCGGGCACACAGGATGCCCAGCGGGATGCCGATGAGCGCGCAGAAGAACACCGAGGTCAGGACCAACGCCAGGGTGGTCATCGATTCGGCCCACACACCGATCAGGCCCAATAAGGTCAGGGTGACGAAACACAGCAAGGCCATGCGCTTGCCCGCCAACTGCCAACCCAGCAACGACGAGAGGATGATGCCAATGGTGGGCGGGATGCTCTGCAGGGTGAACTCGATGCCATTGAGCACCTGGTCGATGGGCCAGCGAATGGCGCGGAACACCTCGCGGAAGTTGTGCACCAGGAAGTTCAGGGTAGCGGTGACCCAGTCACCCAAAGGGATGGTGGCCGCCTGGAACGGGTCGAGAAGGCTGAATTCGGACATGAGGGCTTACCTCTTTTAGTAAACGCTGCGGGCGCTTCTTGTTTTAGTGGCGGCTCAGAGTCTGCAGCAGCTCGTTCTTCGACAGCGTGCCCTTGAAGGCACCTTGGCGGTCGAGCACCGGGACCGGGTACGGCAGGTCGGCTGCAATACCCAGCACCTCGTGCAGCGGCGTGTCGGTGTACACCGGGCACTGCTCGTGCAGGCTGTAGCGGTCACTGGCGGATGCGCCGTTGGCGTCGGTGTCGACCACGCCCAGCAACTGCCCGCGGTCATCGACCAGGTAGCCGAACGGCACGCCGGCCTGGAAGCTCGGGGCCTTGCCGTTGACCTTGCACACCACGGCAGGGTCGAACCTGGCTACATCGCCGGCCTTGAGCACCCTTGAGCTGTCGAAGCTTTTGAAGAAGGTGCGCACGTAATCGTTGGCTGGCTGGTTGATCAGCTCTTGCGGGGTGCCGATCTGCACCACCCGGCCGCCTTCCATGATCGCGATGCGATGGCCAATCCGGATGGCTTCTTCGATGTCGTGGGAAATGAAAATGATGGTGCGCTGCTGCTCGGCCTGCAGGCGAATCAGCTCGCCTTGCATTTCGCTGCGGATCAGCGGGTCGAGGGCAGAAAACGCCTCGTCCATCAGCAAGATTGCCGGGTCGTTGGCCAGTGCCCGGGCCAACCCCACGCGCTGCTGCATGCCGCCAGACAACTGGTGTGGGTAGCTGTGCTCATGGCCGGCCAGCCCAACCTGGCTCAAGGCTTCACGGGCGCGGCTGTGGCGCTCGGCTTCCGCCACACCGGCGATTTCCAGGCCGAACGCGGTGTTTTCCAGCACGCTCATGTGCGGCATCAGCGCAAAGGACTGGAACACCATGCCCATTTCCTTGCGGCGCACGTCCAGCAGGGCTTTGTCGGAGAGCCCGGTGATTTCCTTGCCGTTGAGGTGAATGCTGCCGGAGGTCGGCTCGATCAGGCGGTTGAACAGCCGCACCATGGTCGATTTGCCCGAACCGGAAAGGCCCATGATGACGAAGATCTCGCCACGCTTGACGGAAAAGCTTGCATCGAACACGCCGACGACGTGGCCGGTCTTGCTGAAGATTTCGTTCTTGTCGGCGCCCTTGCGGAGCATCTCCATGGCCATGTCCGGGTTGGGACCGAACACCTTGAAGATATTGTTTACCGAAAGAATCTCATCGGCATGGCTCATACGACCCTCTTTATTATGCTTATTAACCAATCTTTCAACATCGCACTTTCAATAAGGCGGGTAGAGATCAGTGCGAGTACGCTTGGCAGTCCGTTCAAGTTCGAACGTGAGTCAAAACCGGCACGCAGAATGTCCTGCTTCAAAAAGTTATTCGACATCGATGTCTCGAATGTCGCGCCGTGGGTTTAACGTTAGGCCCTGCGCCAGAGCGGGTCCAACGACATTTGTATGGCGCTAACCATTACCTGAAGTTATCAATCGGGCCCTGGGGCTGGCGCCAGAGCCTTGCGCATTTACCTGCGCGCCTTGAACAGGCTAGAGTGATCTACCTGGCTAAGACGAAGGACCTCGCCCCCACCCCATGGTCAGACACTCCGAACCCGATCAGACGCTGATCAAGATGCCCTCGCTGCGCGCGGTCAAAGTCTTCGTCGCCGCCGCCAAGTACCAGAACTTCACCCGCGCCGCCGAGGCGCTCTGCGTGACGCAGGCTGCGGTCAGCCGGCAGATTCGTGAGCTGGAAACCTACCTGGGGGCAGAGCTGTTCGCCCGCGTTGGCCGCGCGGTGGAGCTGACCGTGGCGGGCTCGATCTTCTTCGATGCGGTGCAGTTGTCGTTCGTCAATATCTCCCAGGCGGCCGAGCGCATCCGCAGCAACACCAACACCAAACACGTCGTCACCCTGTGCTGCTCGCCGGCGTTTGCCGCGCTGTGGCTGGGGCCGCGCATGCCAAAGTTTTTCGACGAAAACCCGGACATCGACATCAACCTGGTCACCACACAGAACTTCCTGTCGATGGAGCCTGGGGTGCGTCCGGACATCTACATCACCAAGATCGGCAAGGTGCAGGCAGGCTACAGCTCGCACCCGCTCAACCATGACGTGATCTACCCGGTGTGCACACCGCACTACCTGGCGCAGCACCCCGAAATACGCACCCTGCAAGGGCTGCGTGATGGCACCTTGCTGAACCTCAGCCCTTACGGCCGCTCGCAGGTCGCCGAGCATGTGGACTGGAACGTGTGGCTGGCCTTTCATGACATCGACCTGAAAAGCCGCGCCAACACCGCGCCGCACTTTTTCAATGCCAACGACTACAACCTGCTGGTGCAGTTGGCACTGGGTAGCCAAGGGGTGGCCTTGGGCTGGCATCACTTGATTGCACCGCTGGTGGTGCAAGGGCTACTGGTGCGGCCTGTGGAGCAAGAACTGGTGTTGAAAGATACCTTCCACTTCCTGGCGTTCAACGAAGACAAGGAACACGACTCCAGTTGCCGGCGGTTGCGGGACTGGTTGCTGGACGAGTTTCAGCCACTGCTGGAGTCGTTGCGTAATCAATGAACGCGTTGACGGTGTTGCCTTGGTCACTGCACGGGCAGGAAGTTCATCAGCAGCAGGCTTTGAGCGTAGTTCAAACCAATCCGCCGATAACGCTCATCCAGCAACTCCGCCAGCAGATCCAGCCGCGCAACGATTTTGCCAAACTCCACGGCAAAACTCAGGTTACTGCCCTCTTCCGAGATCTCGTTGGAGAACAGCAACAGCACCCCATTGGCGTCCTGCCGCTGGCTGAGCATCCAGGTAGCCTTTTCGATATTGCGCGCTGCGTTGTTGACGAACAGCGGGTCGATGGTATCGGTCATGTAGAACTCGGTACGCCCGCCATGCGCGGTAATCAGCATGCTGCCGATGGCGTAGATGAAGGCGCCTACCCTGTCGCCGCGAAACTCCGGGCTCAGGGCGTAGCTCAATGCCGCCAGGTCGCGGCGGTTGCCCAGTTGCGGCAATGGCTGGCGTTGCTCGATGGCCATGCGGATCTGCCGCTCGGCGGTGGCGGCGTCGATGTAGCCAGACATCTTCCACTGGTTGGGATTGCGCTGGTACAGCTTGTTCATCAGCAGGTAAAGGCTTTGCAGGTTGTCACGCATGGACAGCGTGGCCATGCGGTCGACGCTGGTCTGGAACAGCTCGCCGGGCTTGCCGTTGCCGAACTGATCGAGCATATCGCGGCCCTGCTCTTGAGTGCAGGCGCACAGGCATGTGAGGGCGCCTGCCAGCAGCAGGCGGGAGAAGAAACTTGGGTAGCTTGCAACCATCGGCACCGGGTCGATATTCGGCGGCTGCCTTGGGGGTCAAGGCAGCCTGGCCAAGCATAGAGCTCCGAAAACGGAAAAAGTGCAGTGGTTGGGGATTTTCAACTACATGGCGTGGCGCAACATCGCCACCACCTGCGCATGCAGTGCCGGGTCACCACATGCCACCACGCAACCACCATTCTGCGCCGAGCTGCCATCCCACGCAGTGATCACACCACCTGCCCCCTCGATGATCGGCATCAATGCTTGCACGTCATACGGCTGCAGGCTGGCCTCGACGATCACATCGACAAAGCCCGAAGCCAGCATGCAGTAGGCATAGCAATCACCGCCATAACGCATCAACCGCGCCTGGCCGGCAACGGCCTCGAACGCAGCCTTGCGCTCGGCGGTATCGAACATGTCGGGGGTGGTGCACATCAGTGTGGCCGAGGCCAGGTCGGCGCAGGCACGGGTTTGCAGCGGCGTGCCGCTGCGCCAGGCACCTTCAGGGGTGCCGACAAAGCGTTCGCCGGTGAATGGCTGGTTCATCACACCCACAACCGGCCGTTCGCCGTCATTCAGGGCGATCAACGTTCCCCACAACGGCAGGCCGGTGATGAAAGCACGGGTGCCATCAATCGGGTCGAGCACCCAAGTCAGCGGGCTGGTGCCGACGGCGACGCCCGCTTCTTCACCCAGAATACCGTGGTCGGGGTAGCGGGCCTGGATCAGCTCGCGCATGGCGTCTTCCGCCGCCTTGTCGGCCACGGTGACAGGGTCGTACAGGCGCCCGCCCTTGTCCTCGACAGCCAGGCTGGCACGGAAATAAGGCTTGATCGCCACAGCGGCGGCATCGGCCAACTGCTCGGCGAAGGTGCGGAATTCACCGATCTGTTCAGCACTCAGGGACATGGAACGGCCTCAGGACAATGATTAGGGGCAGCATCATACCCGACACAACGTGCATCGCCAGCCTGCTGCTCATGCTGCCTGAGGCGAACTAGACTGAACAAGACCAGATTACCGGGGGGCTGCCACACGTGGAGGTGTGAGATGAGCCAGTTCAAGCGTTTGTTCGTCATGCTCGGCCCGCAAATGCGCCATACACCCGCACTGCAACGCGCAGCGGCGCTGGCGGAATCCAGCGGTGCACTGCTGGATATCAACGTGTTCGTCGATGATGTCGACACCTTTGGCTTGATGAGCGATGGTCGCGAACGTGAGCGGCTGCTCAGCGACAACCGCCAGTGGCTGGCGGACGAGGCCGAACAGTTGGGCGATGCCGGCCTGGACGTATCCACCGAGCTGTTATTGACCCGCGACCCGCTGGGCAGTGTGCTGGAGCGGGTCGAGCGGCTGGGTTGCGACCTGCTGGTCAAGGACGTGCAGCACGAACCGATTCTCAAACGCCTGCTGGTCACGCCCCTGGACTGGCAACTGCTCAAGGACAGCCCGGTCGCCGTGCACCTGGTGAGCGACATTCGCCTACCCCTGCCCCGGCAGATTGCCGCAGCGGTGGACCTGAACAGCCACGGCGCAGGTGAGCACCTGGATGAACAGGTCATACAGACTGCCCATGCCTTGGCGCTGCAATGCAACGGCGAGCTCCACCTGCTGCATGTGTGCGATGCAGCCAAGACCCATATCGCCGATTTTGGAGCGGGTACGGTAACCATGCCTGGCTTCGACAGCAGCGTGCGTACCGCGCAGCGGGCAGCGTTCAACCGCCTGGGTGACCATCATCAGATTCCGCTGGAGCGCAGGCACTTCCTGGAAGGGGCAGCGATCAGGGCGATCGCCCAGTTTGTCGGCCACAGCCGGGCCGATGTGATTGTCATGGGCAGCCACCGGCATGACGCGATGCAGACGTTCCTGGGCGGGACCACGGCGCATGTGCTGGAGCATCCGCTGTGCAATGTGTTGGCGATCAAGGCGGCTCGCTGAGTTCTGGTATACCTGAACCGGCCCCTTCGCGGGTCCCCCACAGGGATATCACCGAGCCTGAGGGCCTTGAGCTGCCTGTGGGGGTGGGCCTACCCGCGAAAAATCCAACGCAACGTTCAGGCAGTGCAGGCTGGGGTTTCGTACACCTTCTGACGGTTGTGGGGCCGCTTAGCGGCCCCACACTGCTAGAAACCCTTGCTGTAGAACAGCGAGTACGACTCGATCCCGTCGTTAGGCTGCTTGATGCCCGCATTGGAATAATGCATCGCACGGATCCCCACCTTCTGCTCGCCCGGCAACTTCAAACCAAAGCCGATGCGGTCTTCGAAGTTGACCGAAGAACCCAGACGCTGATCGCCCACGTCGGTCTTGGAAAACGCCGCCAGGCCAATACCGGCCTCGATGTACGGCGTGTAGGTGAAACCGCTGAACTCATACGTGAACACCGGGCTGAACGACAGCGAATGTGCACCACTGGCCTCCCCGCCCTCCCAGTAGGTGTACGCGGCGTCCCAGTACCCGCTCAGATAACCGGTGCTGCTTTCCAGCCATTTCTTGTCCCAGTCGAACGACATGCCAATACGGTAGGTCATGTCACCTTGGCCTGTGGCGCCAACGGCACCGGACACCTGCGCGGCCTGGGCCAGGCTGGCCCCTGCAAAGGCCAGCACTGCGGCGGCCAGCGATGCTGCCAGACGGGTTTTCATCAACGACTCTCCTGATGGTCTACACGGCAAGCGGGGGCTTGAGCCCCTCGATCTTATGTAGTGCCCGGCGCTTCCAGGCCGGTCACACGAAGTAATAGTTTTTTGATTATTGTCCAGATAATCAGAAAGTTGAAAGTGAATTGCCACTATTGGCTAATTCGCTTCTTTAAGATGTGCCTTGCCGTGCGCAGGGCTTCAGTCGTATTCCGCCTCTTCGTGTTCGCCCAGCAGGCGCCGTTGCCGGGGTGTGGCTTGCTCCAGCACCAGCGGGTTGAAACGCCAGCTCAAGTATGGCGAGAACTTCTGCGCGACCATGCGCCGGCCGTAGTGCACTTGCAGCATGTCGCGCGCTCGGGCCTGGCTGCAGTTGGCCCCGCCGCTGTGCCACACGTCACTGCGAAACACCAGCGCATCGCCCGCCTTGCACAGCACCGGCAGGGCTTCGCAACCCTGCCAATGGTTCTCACCCGGCTGTGGAGGGCGCGCGGCGTGGTGGCTGCCAGGCACGATCCAGGTTGGCCCTAGGCTGTGATCAATCTCGCTGAGGTACAACTGTGCAGTCAGAATCTGCGCGGGTTGGGTGAAGTCACCACGCTCTCTGAGCCAGCCGGGCAACTGCATGGGCAAGTGGTCGAGGTGCAAAGGCATGCCCGGGTAACCCGGATGGCTGCGCCAGGCGGTTTGCCCGATGACATGGCAATCGGTACCCAACGCCGCTTCAGCCAGTGCGATGAGTGGTGGCAGATCGAGAAAAGGCAACCAAAACGGGCTGCGGTTGAAAACGCATTTGTAGTGTTCCAGCAGCCCTTGGTAATCCCAGTGGGTCGGCTGCAGGTCATCGATGGCGCAGCGTAACAGGGCGATACGCAGGGGTTCGAGCACATCCGGGATCAATACATAACCCCGCTCGTCCAACATCTCCAGTTGAAGGCTCAGGCTCATGTCGATGTGCTCCGACCCGGCAGGAGTACATGCGTACTCCTGCCCGTTATCCATTAACGCCAGTTAAGGCTCACCGTCGTAGGGGCCTTTCCGTTAACAGTCACCATTTGCTGCACCGTCTGCCCTTGAGCGTTACCGGTGACTTTGTATTTGCCAGGCGGCAACTGCACATACAGCAGCGGCCCGGCATCCATGACGCTGAGCACGGGCTGCCCCTGGGCGCTCTGGATATCGACGTTGGCACCGCTCTGGAACTTGCCTTCCGGCCCTGTAGAAAGTTCTACGTGCAAGTCGTAACCCGGGGTCTTGCGCAGGGCGTTGGCCTCATCCTGGCCGATGCCTCCCTGGAGAAAGCGCACGCCGTTCTGTTCCTGTGGTTGTAACTGAACGGCCTGCATATCGATGGGGGCATTGAGGTTGGCGGCGGCTGCCAAGGTCCATGGCATGGCCAAGGCGACCAGCAGTGCCGCACCGAGGGCATAGTGATGGTTACGCATGGTACGACCCTCCTTCAGAGGATGGCTTACCTAATATCTGATCCTTCAGGCGTACCGGTGTTCGTGCCGATGTGTGGTTACCGTCGTGATATTCGGCACTAACGCATGAAACGAACGTAAATTTATCTAAATATCAGGATGTTGTGCGCGCCTCTTCAAGAAGCTTCACAAACATGCTCAAGCTGCGCGATACCGTGCCCCGCCGCCACACCAGCCAGGTTTTCAGGTAGCGGAAATCTTCCGACATCGGCCACGCACTGACGGTGCTGCACCCGGGCATATTGTCGAGCATGCTGCGCGGCATCATGGCCAGGCCTGCGCCAGCGCTGACGCAGGCCAGCATGCCGTGGTAAGACTCCATCTCGTGGATCTTGCCCGGGACAGCCTGGTCCTGCACGAACCAGTTTTCAAAGTGATGGCGGTAGGAGCAGTTGGCGCGGAAGGCGTAGATGCTCTCCCCGTTCACGTCCTGTGCGCGGGTGACCGGGGCATGGTTGAGCGGCGCGATCACCATCATCTCTTCCTCGAACACGGGCATGCCCTCCAGTGTCGGGTGCAACACCGGGCCATCGACGAACGCCGCCACCAGGCGACCCGACAACACGCCTTCCAGCATCGTGCCCGAAGGGCCGGTAGACAGGTCCAGGTCGACCTTGGGATAGCGCTGGTTGTAGGCCGCCAGCAGCGCCGGGATGCGCACGGCCGCGGTGCTTTCCAGTGAGCCCAGGGCGAAGGTGCCCTGCGGGTCTTCACCGGCCACGGTCAACCGCGCCTCGTGAACCAGGTCGAGAATGCGCCGGGTGTATTCGAGAAAATTCCAACCGGCAGGCGACAGGCGCAGGCGGCTCTTTTCGCGAATGAACAGTTCAACGCCGAGGTCTTCCTCCAGTTGCTTGATGCGCGTGGTCAGGTTCGACGGCACCCGATGGATGTGCTGCGCGGCGGCACTGATGCTGCCCTGCTCTGCCACGGCCTTGAAGATCTCCAGTTGCACCAGGTCCACAGCCTTTCTCCAAACGTGAATGTTTCGCTCATTATTATTCAGTTTTCATTAAAGCCATAGCCCACTAGTCTGGCGTCACTGATTAACAACAACGAGAGTGTCCGCCATGAGCGCGATCAGCAGCCTGACCCACGCCATCTCCCTCGACCCGTACAGCGGTGAGCAGATCGGCGCCTACCCGTTCGACACCGACGCCGCACTGGAAGCGGCGCTGCAACGTGCCAAGGTTGGCTACCGCCAGTGGCGCCAAGTGTCGCTGGGTCAGCGCAGTGAGTACCTGCTCGCTCTGGCCAGCACCCTCGAAGCCAAGGCCGAAGCTTTCGCCCAGATGATCAGCCGCGAAATCGGCAAGCCAGTCGCCCAGGCCCGTGGCGAAGTCAGCAAGTGCGTTGGCCTGTGCCGTTGGTACGCCGAGCACGGCCCGGCCATGCTCGCGCCGGAGCCGACCCAGGTTGAAAAAGCCCGTATCGAATACCGTCCGCTTGGCCCGATCCTGGCCGTGATGCCTTGGAACTTCCCGGTCTGGCAGGTATTGCGCGGCGCCGTGCCGGCGATCCTGGCGGGTAACACGTATGTCCTCAAGCATGCGCCGAACGTGATGGGCAGCGCCTACCTGCTGGGCGAGCTGTTCAAGGATGCCGGGCTGCCAGAGGGCGTGTTCGAAGTGCTGAACGTGACCCCGGATGGCGTCACCCGCGCCATCAACGACACGCGCATTGCCGCCGTGACCCTGACCGGCAGCGTACGTGCCGGCATGGCGATCGGTGCCCAGGCCGGTGCCGCGCTGAAGAAGTGCGTGCTGGAGCTGGGTGGTTCCGACCCGTTCATCGTGTTGGCCGACGCCGACCTGGATGCCGCGGTCAAGGCTGCAGTCATCGGCCGCTACCAGAACACCGGCCAGGTCTGTGCTGCGGCCAAGCGCCTGATCGTCGAAGAAAGCATCGTTGACGAATTCACCCGCAAGTTCGTTGAAGCCACCCGTGAACTGAAAGTGGGCAACCCACTGGACGACGACACCTACATTGGCCCGATGGCCCGTTACGACCTGCGCGATGAGTTGGACGGCCAGGTGCAAGCGACCCTCGCCGAAGGCGCCACCCTGCTGCTGGGCGGCAACAAGGTCGAGGGCGTGGCCAACTTCTACGCGCCGACCGTGTTCGCCAACGTCACGCCGGACATGACAGCGTTCAAGCAGGAGCTGTTCGGGCCGGTGGCCGCGATCATCACTGCCCGTGATGCCGACCATGCGGTGGAGCTGGCAAACGATAGCGAGTTCGGCCTGGCCGCAACCATCTACACCGCCGACTATGCGCTGGCCGAGCGCATGACCGCAGCACTGGATACCGGTGGCGTGTTCATCAACGGTTACTGCGCTTCCGACCCCCGCGTGGCGTTTGGCGGCGTGAAGAAGAGCGGTTTCGGGCGTGAGCTGTCGCACTTTGGTGTGCGTGAGTTCACCAATGCCCAAACGGTGTGGCTGGACCGTAACTGATTCAGAACCTTTGGGGCTGCTTAGCAGCCCCAAAAGCTTCAATCGCGAACCTGGTCCTTGACCCAGTCCAGCATCACTCCCGGCACGATCAATTCATGCCGCGCCCGCGAACAGGCGGTGTACAACCCCGCCAGCATCCGCGCCCGCTCATTGCGGTTACCCGCCACCTGAGGCGCCACCATCAGCTCCGGCGACACCATCACCCGGGCGAATTCCATGTTCTTCACGTCCCTTACCCGCCCCAGGAACAACTTGGGTGCCTTGTCCCAACGGTAACGGCTCTTGGCCTTGGCAAAGTGCTCAGGCGTGTAGCCCTTGCGCAGCATGTTGGCCACGGCAACGAAGGCCTTGTCATCGCCCTTGTCCTGCTCCAACGCCTGCCAGCTGGCATAGCGGAACAGCATCGGGTGCCGGGGCCGCGTGCCGTAACGGTACAACTCGATGCAGTCTTCGACGAACAATTCGAAGTCCTTGCGCGCGCTTTTGAGCAGCACGAACGGCACGCCCTGGTGTGTCAGACGCTGGAACCAGCCAAACAGGCCCCATTCGTCATCGACGATCAGCGCCGTGGGTTGTTCCGGCACCGTCACGGCATCGAAGAAACTGACCCGGGTGTAGTGCTCGGCACTGCCACTGAAAGCGGCCTGAATCGCGGCCGGGTGCGCCTGAATCAGCGGGTTCAGCACGTTGTCCATCGCCGGCCCGGCACGCAGCGAATGGTCGATGCAGCGCTGGCGAATGAAACCGCCATGGTGCGGGCTGAGGCCGTTGAGGTTCTGCAGCTCGTCCCCCAGGGCAATGATCGACTGCGGGCTGCGATCAAGCACGGCAAGCATCGGTGCCGACAGCTCGTGGGCTTCGTCGACGATGACGTGGGTACAACGGCTGTCGATCACATAGTCGGTCAGTGACAGCAGCTTTACCCGGTGGTAGTCGCGCACCGGTAGCTGGATTTCGCGTGCCGACGGGCGAATCAGTTCCTGCCAGTACGACCTCGCCTTTTCCAGCAGCACCTCCTGGTCCAGCGGCGAAGTGCCCGGCCCGGCCCAGGGCAAATGGTGCAATTGCAGCTGGGTGTCGGCACTGTGGCAGAACGTGCGCACGGCGCGCACGCACAAGGCAACCACATCGTGTGCGGCAACCGGACCGATGTCGGGAATGGCCAGCCAGCGCACCACCTGCGCGTCCTGCGGGCGCCACGACAGCTTGGTACGGTACGGGTCGCGCAAACGCCAGCCATTGCTGGTGAGGTCGCGGTTCAGCAGCTCGTCTGCCAGCTGGCCGAAGGTCATCGCGGTGTAGGCGGCAGCGTCCTTCACTCGCGCCTGCAGGGCGCGCAACTGGCCCTCGGTCAGTGCCAGCAGCAAGGTGCGCTGTGGCTCCAGCAGCCGGGCGAACTGGTGAATCAGGAAGGTTTTGCCGGTGCCGGCGAAACCTTGCACGGCCACCGACTCGTCTATGCCACTGAGAAACTCGCGCAGCAGGCGGTTTTGCTGATCGCTGAGCATCAGGTCACTGGCCAGGGATGGCAAGTACACCGGGTGCAGCGGTGTGGCCCGCTGGCGGTAGGTGTCGGCGAACTGGAAGCTCCACTGGCCTTCGGCATCCAGCAGCTCGTCTACGGTGTACGCCACCTCGGCCGACAACAGGGCAATGCCGTTTTCACCCAGCATGCCAAGGCCCATGGCAAAGGCTTCGCGGTCGAAGTGTTGCGCCACCTGGCCCTGAAAACGCCCGGGCGCTGCGCTTTCGACTTCGTTGGCGATGCGCACGATTTCGGCGAAACGGCGCTCTTGTGCGTCGGCCGATGCGGTGCCGGGCTGGCGTGGGAGGTTTAGCACGAACAGCACTGCGGCGGCGGCGAGCACGCTGGCAGTGGTGAAAAAGTCGGTGTTGATTTCGCTGGCGAGGCGGTCGGCCTGGTCGCTGGGCAAAGGCAGGTAAAACATCGGCACCTCGGGTGGAAACAGGGCGGCACGATAGCAACTTTCAGTAGGGAATGCTGGGTTTAACCCCTGCCCCGCTTCAACGTCTCGCTGGGGAACTCCTTGAACAGTTGTTTGTAACTCTCTGAAAACCTTCCCAAATGCCAGAATGACCAACGCATCGCCACTTCGGCGACCGTCACGCCACCACCGCGCAACAAGTCGCGCCGCGCACCGTTCAGCCTGCGCAACCGTAGCCACTGCGCCGGTGGCATGCCGGTAAATGCCTTGAACGCCTGCTGCAACTGGCGCAAGGAAACCCCGGCAACCCCCGCCAACTCCATCAGGTTCAGCGTCTCTTCCGGGCAGTCGGCTGCCCATTCGCTGACCCGGCGCATGATCGCCCGCTCTTCGTCACGGCGCCCCAGCGCCACACCCTGCAAGCGCTGGCAGGCATTGTCGAGAATGAACAGGCAGTCCTCCAGCAATTGCTCCGCCAAGGCCTGCCCCTGCAGCGGGCAATCCGCCTCGCCCAGGCGCGTCAGCGTGGCGCTCAGCCAGCTACCGAACAAGGCATTCTGCCCGCTGCCCAACGGCACCATGAACAAACCTTCGAGGCGCTGCGGGTCCAGCCCATGGCGGGCCAGAAAGGCCTGGTCGAACACCACCGCCACTTCCTGGTAGTTCTCCGGCGTGATCCAGATATTGCGGCTTTGCTCGTTCAGCAGGTACAGGCTGTTCTCGCTGCGGTCGAAGCAGAACGCCAGCGAACCGCTCGGCGCGCGGAAAAACTGCTCCACCCGGGTGTTCAAGCGTTCTTCGTATACCTCCACACCGTCCAACCCCAGGCAGCGCAGCTCACCGCTGAAATGCCCGGGTGACATCTGCCGATACTGTTGCTGCCAACCAGGGGTGGCGCGCACTTGTTCGGTGACGTCGGTGGTGTGGAAAGCCTGGACTTGCAACGCATTGGCGGTTGTCACGCATTGTCCTGTATGCACTCTTTTGGTGCATTCGCTACTGAAGAAAGTGGATAGATCGCCCCGGGGGCTGCGACCAAGATAGTCTCCAGCGCGTCACCTGGGAAGCGTAATGCCCTGGAAACCGTACGACGGCTTTCTCGGGCTCACGCGCTCCCACACTAAAACCCAACCAAGAGGTCTGTATGAACGCCCCCTTCGATCAGCTGTACACCTGGCTGAAAGAACACCGCATCACCGAAGTCGAATGCGTGATCAGCGACCTGACCGGCATTGCCCGTGGCAAGATCGCGCCCACCGCCAAGTTCCTCCATGAACGTGGCATGCGCCTGCCAGAAAGCGTGCTGCTGCAGACGGTCACCGGCGACTACGTTGACGATGACATCTACTACAACCTGCTCGACGCCGCCGACATCGACATGGTCTGCCGCCCCGACCCAAGTGCTGTGTACCAGATCCCGTGGGCGATCGAGCCGACTGCGATCGTGATCCACGACACCTTCGACAAACAAGGCAACCCCATTGAGCTGTCGCCGCGCAACGTGCTGAAGAAGGTGCTCAAGCTGTACGCCGACAAAGGCTGGCAGCCGATCGTCGCGCCGGAAATGGAGTTCTACCTGACCAAACGCTGCGAAGACCCGGACTTGCCGCTGCAGGTTCCGCTGGGGCGCTCTGGCCGTGCCGAAAGCGGCCGTCAGTCGTTCTCGATCGATGCCGCCAACGAGTTCGACCCGCTGTTCGAAGACGTCTACGACTGGTGCGAGATCCAGGGCCTGGACCTGGATACGCTGATTCACGAAGACGGCCCGGCGCAGATGGAGATCAACTTCCGCCACGGAGACGCGCTGGACCTGGCCGACCAGATCACCGTGTTCAAGCGCACCATGCGTGAGGCAGCCCTCAAGCACAACGTCGCCGCTACCTTCATGGCCAAGCCGATCACCGACGAGCCGGGCAGCGCCATGCACCTGCACCAAAGTGTGGTGGACATCGCCACCGGCAAGCCGATTTTCGCCAATGAAGACGGCAGCATGAGCCCGCTGTTCCTGCACCACATCGGCGGCTTGCAGAAGTACATCCCCAAGCTGCTGCCGATGTTCGCGCCCAACGTCAACTCGTTCCGCCGCTTCCTGCCGGACACCTCGGCACCGGTCAACGTCGAGTGGGGCGAAGAAAACCGCACCGCAGGCTTGCGTGTGCCCACGTCCAGCCCCGAGGCGATGCGCGTGGAAAACCGCCTGCCGGGTGCGGATGCCAACCCGTACCTGGCGATTGCCGCCAGCCTGCTGTGCGGCTACCTGGGCATGGTCGAGCAAATCGACCCCAGCGCGCCGGTACAAGGCCGTGCCTACGAACGGCGCAACCTGCGCTTGCCGATCACCATCGAGGATGCGCTGCAGCACATGGAAGACTGCGAAACCGTGCAGCAGTACCTGGGCAAGCAGTTCGTCCAGGGCTACGTGGCGGTCAAGCGGGCCGAGCACGAGAACTACAAGCGCGTGATCAGCTCGTGGGAGCGCGAGTTCCTGATGCTCAGCGTTTGACCCACCTTGGGGGGCTTAGCCCCCCTCTGCACCGAATTCGAAGAACAAGACCTACGAGGTGTCCCCATGCGTCATCTGCAAGCCCTGATACCCGCTGCATTCACCCTGCTGTTCGCCACCACCACCCACGCCACCCCTTCGGTCAGCGTGTACAACTGGACCGACTACATTGGTGACACCACCCTGGCCGATTTCCAGGCCAGCAGCGGGATCAAGGTGGTGTATGACGTGTTCGACTCCAACGAAACCCTAGAAGGCAAACTGCTGGCCGGGCGCACCGGTTATGACGTGGTGGTGCCGTCGAACCACTTCCTCGCCCGCCAGGCCCAGGCCGGTGCTTTCCTGCCGCTGGACCGCAGCAAGCTGCCGAACTGGCAGCACCTAGACCCCAAGCTGCTCAAGCAGCTTGAACAGAACGACCCCGGTAACCAGTACGCGGTGCCGTACCTGTGGGGTACCAATGGCATCGGTTACAACGTCGAGAAGGTCAAGGCGGCACTGGGCGTGGACCATATCGATTCGTGGGCGGTGCTGTTCGAGCCGGAAAACCTGAAAAAGCTCAAACAGTGCGGCGTGGCCTTCATGGACTCGCCCGATGAACTGTTCCCGGCTGTCCTCAATTACCTGGGCATGGACCCGCGCAGCGAAAAACCGGCCGACTACGCCAAGGCCGAAGCCCGCCTGCTGGAGCTGCGCCCCTACATCACCTACTTCCATTCATCCAAATACGTCTCCGACCTGGCCAATGGCGATGTCTGCGTGGCCTTCGGCTACTCCGGCGACGTGTTCCAGGCCGCCAACCGTGCCGTGGAAGCGAAGAACGGCGTGAAAGTGGCCTACAGCATTCCCAAGGAAGGCAGCAACCTGTGGTTCGACCTGCTGGCCATCCCCAAGGACGCCAGCAACCCCGAGCAGGCTCTGGCATTCATCAACTACCTGCTCGACCCCAAAGTGATCGCCAAGGTCAGCGCAACCGTCGGCTATGCCAATGCCAACCCGGACGCCAAGGCCTACATGGATGCATCGCTGGTCAGCAATCCTGAGATCTACCCACCCCAGGACGTGCTGGACAAACTGTACATCTCCAGCACCCCGAGCCCGAAGATCATGCGCGTCATGACCCGCTCCTGGAGCAAGATCAAGTCCAACCGCTGAGTCGAGAACGCCCATGTCTTTCAATACTCAACACGCCGCTTCGTACTACGCCGCCACGGCGCGCGATGCGGCACCCTACCCCAGCCTGGACGGCGAACTGACGGCTGACGTATGCGTGGTCGGCGGCGGGCTGACCGGGGTCAATACCGCCCTGGAGCTGGCCGAGCGTGGCCTTTCGGTGGTGCTGCTGGAAGGCCGGCGCATCGGCTGGGGCGCCAGTGGGCGCAATGGCGGCCAGCTGATTCGCGGTATTGGCCACGATGTCAGCGGTTTCGCCCGGCATGTGGGCCAGGACGGCGTGCGTTACCTGAAACAGGCCGGCATCGATTCGGTGGCGCTGGTGGCCGAGCGTATCGCCCGCTACGGTATTGCCTGCGACCTGCGTTGGGGGTTCTGCGAACTGGCCAATACACCTGCCCAGTTCGCTGCCTTCAAGGATGAGCAGGACGACCTCGCTGCGCTGGGTTATCGCCATGCAACACGCCTGGTCGGTGCCGGGCAGTTGAACGAGATTGTCGCCAGCGACCAATACGCCGGCGGTCTGGTCGACATGGGCTCGGGCCACTTGCACCCGCTCGACCTGGTGCAGGGCGAGGCCCGTGCCGCGCACGGCCTGGGTGTGCGCATTTTCGAGCAAAGCCCGGTATTGCGCATCGAACACGGGCCTTGCGTCACCCTGCACACAGCTCGCGGCAAGGTGCGGGCCAGTAGCCTGGTACTCGGCTGCAACGCCCACCTCGACGAGCTGGAGCCACGCCTGAGCGGCAAGGTGCTGCCAGCCGGCAGTTACGTGGTGGCCACCGAACCATTGCCCGAAGCACTGGCCAGCAGCCTGATTCCGCAGAACATGGCGCTGTGCGACCAGAAGGTCGGCCTGGACTACTACCGCCTCACCGCCGACCGTCGCCTGCTGTTTGGCGGCGCCTGCCACTATTCCGGGCGCGACCCCAAGGACATCGCGGCCTATATGCGGCCCAAGGTGCTGAAGGTGTTCCCCCAGCTGGCCAATGTGCGCATCGATTTTCAGTGGGGCGGCATGATCGGCATCACCGCCAACCGCTTCCCCCAGGTTGGGCGCCTGAGCCAGCACCCGAACGTGTACTACGCCCAAGGCTACTCCGGGCATGGGCTGAACGTGACGCACTGGACGGCGAAACTGCTGGCCGAAAGTATCGCCCTCGGCCATAGCCATGGCCTGGATGTGTTCAGCGCCGTGCCACACCTGACCTTCCCCGGCGGCAAGGCACTGCGCTCGCCGCTGCTGGCACTGGGCATGCTGTGGTACCGGTTGCGCGAAGCGTTGGGTTAATCAACAGACGGGATGCTGCTTGGGCAGGCGCCTTCTGGATCAGCAGGCGCCGGCACTGGCCAGTGAAATATAAAGTAAAGTCTAGAATATTAGAATTAAGCGACTGTATTTATGGATTTTAATAAAATCGTATAATCAGCTTAAAGAATAACCTGTAGCCCTTTGTTCTTTATGATATTAAGCAGCTTCAAAGCTGGTCCCGATGGGCGCGTTTCCCCTTGCTCCCATTTACGTACGGTTGATGCACTCGTATGAAGGTGCATAGCGAAGACCGGTTGGCTGAAATTGAGTGCCTCGCGCAACCGGCGTATATCCACCGCACTGAAATCCAGCACTGGCGCGGGACACAGCGCTTCGTAATCCCGAAGGGTAACCTTGCCAATCGCCCCCGCCTCATGAAGGGCAACGAGGTCCTCACGTAACGACTCAACCAGTTCGCTGCTCACAGCAGACCTCCACTAATACGCCCGCCTACAACGCCCGACAGAGCGCGCATTCTTCACGCTTGAAGCCCTCAATGGGCTGCCGTTATCCATACCCGTAGCGGGCATAGTTTCCAAGAGTGATAACAAGGTTAAAGCCAGCTACTTCCGATGGCTTTGTAGGAATTTGCGACACCGTCAGGCCCGACTGCCGTACTGCTTATCGCAACTGATTGAACTCCCTCGCTGGCCAACTGTCGCGCACCTGCTAGCGTTGTTCTGGCCGACCTCTCATGGATGCACCTCCATCATGAAATCACTGCCTCGCATTACCCTGTTGTGCGCCGCGCTGCTTGCCGTGGCCGCCTGCTCCAGCAAAAGCGTGGACCCCAAGGACTATTCCGGCTTCCTCAAGGATTACAGCCGCCTGCAGGAAGCCAAGAGCCCTTCGGGTGACCCGGTGATGCGCTGGATCGACCCCAACGTTAACGTCAACCAGTACAGTCAGGTGTTCATCGAGCCCAGCCAGTTCTACCCCAAGCCACAGCCAACGGCGGTGATTTCGCAGCAGACGCTGCAAGAAATCACGCGATACTTCAATGAAGCCTTGCGCCGTGAAATGGGCAGCGTGATGCCGCTGGCCAAGGGGCCAGGCACGGGAGTGATCGTGGTGCGCCCTGCCATTACAGCGGTGTCGACCAGCAACGAAGGCCTGAAGCCTTACGAAGTCATCCCTATCGCACTGATTTCGGCGGGTGTGAACACTGCCATGGGCGGCCGTGATCAGGAAGTGGATGTCGGCGTGGAAGCCGCGTTCCTGGATGGCGCCAGCCAGAAGGTGCTGGCCCAGGTGGTGCGCAAAGGCACGGGGCAGGAACTGGAGAACGATACCCAGAAGCTGACCTTGAATGACGTAAAGCCAGTGCTGGATGGTTGGGCGAAGGACATGCGTGCCAGCTTCCTGGCAGCGAAGCAGAAGGCTCGTTAAGTTTGGGGCCGCTTTGCGGCCCTAATCCTGACCTAGCCTGTTAGCACTCTACGAATGCAACCGCCAAACCGCCGCGCGAAGTTTCCTTGTAATTGGCATGCATGTCCGCCCCGGTGTCGCGCATGGTACGGATTACCCGGTCAAGTGAGATGAAGTGCTCACCATCCCCACGCAATGCCATCTGTACGGCATTGATCGCCTTTACCGCAGCAATCGCATTGCGCTCGATGCACGGCACCTGCACCAGGCCACCGACCGGGTCGCAGGTCAGCCCGAGGTTGTGCTCCAACGCAATTTCGGCGGCGTTCTCAAGTTGTGGCGGTGTTGCACCCAGCACCTGGGCCAGGCCGGCAGCGGCCATCGAACATGCTGAGCCCACCTCGCCCTGGCAACCGACTTCGGCCCCGGAGATCGACGCGTTTTTCTTGCACAGAATACCGACCGCTGCGGCGCCGAGCAGGAAGTCCACCACATCCGCGTCATTGGCACTGGGGTTGAACTTCATATAGTAGTGCAGCACCGCCGGGATAATGCCAGCCGCTCCGTTGGTTGGCGCAGTGACCATGCGCCCACCGGCAGCATTCTCTTCATTGACCGCCAGGGCGAACAGGTTCACCCACTCCATGGCGCTGAGGGTCGAGCCAATCACGTTGGGCTTGCCCAATTCCTGCAAGCTGCGGTGCAGCCGCGCGGCGCGGCGTTTGACGTGTAGCCCACCCGGCAGGATGCCTTCGTTGCGCAGGCCGTTCTGAACGCAGTCTTGCATGGCCGCCCAGATACGCAGCAAACCTTCACGCACTTCGGCTTCCGGGCGCCAGGCACGTTCGTTGGCCATCATCAGTTGCGCAACGCTCAAACCGTGGGTTTTGCACAAGGCCAGCAGCTGGGCCGCACTGTCGAACTCATACGGCAGGATCACTGCGTTGCTTTCGGCGGCAGGGGCATCGATTTCGGCCTGCTCGACGATAAACCCACCGCCCACTGAATAGTAGGTCTGGCACAGCAGGCTGCCCTGCCCGTCCAGCGCCTCCAGGCTCATGGCATTGGGGTGATAGGGCAGGTTTTCGTCGAGCAGCAACATGTCACGGCCATACTCGAAGGCCAGCGGGTGGCTGCCATCCAATATCAGGCAATGCTCCTGCAGCACCTGGCTGATACGCGAATCGATGGTGGCCGGGTCGATCCGGTCTGGCCATTGGCCCATCAGGCCCAGCAGGCAGGCGCGATCGGTGGCATGGCCAACCCCGGTAGCCGACAGCGAGCCATACAACCGCACTTCAACGCGCGTTACCCGCGTCAGCACACCCTGCTCACGCAGGGCCTGGGCGAACGTCGCTGCTGCCCGCATCGGGCCGACGGTGTGAGAGCTGGACGGCCCGATGCCGATTTTGAAAAGGTCGAAAACACTGATAGCCATGCTAATGCCTGACCGTACCCTGAGATGAATCCACGGCACGGTTATCTGAAGAAATTGAGCGGTATTGCGATTTTGCGCGATACTGACGCGCTCATTCACGAATGACCAACGAATCTTTCTAAGCAAGGCTTTAGTGGTACTAAACGATGCGACGACAACTCAATGGTCAGGTGTTCGTCTGGCTGCATGTATTCGCCTGCGCAGCCCGGCACCTGTCCTTCACCCGCTGCGCCGAAGAGCTGCACATCACCCCAGGTGCTGTCAGCCAGCAGATGCGCCAGCTGGAAGAACGCCTGGGTTATCGGCTGTTCCTGCGTCGGGCACGCGGTGTGGAGCTGAGCGCCGAAGGGCAACGCCTGGCCCAGACAGTGGCAGAAGCCTACGGCAGCATCGAGGCCGAATTGTTGCGCCTGGATGCCGGTGAAATCCGCGGTACCTTGCGCGTGCGCTCGATCCCGTCTTTTCTGGCCAAATGGCTTACCCCGCGCCTGCCGCGTTTTCAGCAGCGTTACCCGGACATCGAGCTGCGCCTGGTGGCCGAGGACAGTGCCCAGGCATTGACCCCAGGCGATTTCGACCTGGCTATCGACCTGAACGATGGCAGCTACCCAGGCATGCTCTCGACACCGCTGCTGGACGAGCAGATCTTTCCGGTGTGCTCACCTACCCTGCTACGCGGGCGCCCGCCGCTGCATGGGCCGGCGGACCTGGCGCACTACCCGCTGCTGCACGACATCACAGCGTGGCGTGGCAGTTCGGAGTATGCGGAGTGGGAATTCTACCTGGAGGGTATTGGCGCCGGCGGCCTGGATGTGCGCCGTGGGCACACTTTCAACCGCAACCACCTGACCATCGAAGCGGCCATCGCCGGCATCGGCGTAGCGATCGCCCGCCGTACACTGTTGAATGACGAGCTGGAACGCGGCGCATTGATCGTGCCGTTCGGCGTGCCGATCGCCAACCACAAACGCTACGTGGTGCATTACCCGCCAGGCGGGTTGAACCAGCCTGGGGCGCGGGCGGTGCATGACTGGCTGGTGGAGGAAGCGCGAGGATTCCGGGAATTGCACCCGCTGAACAAGGAATAGCCAGCCTGTACACGGACGGTGTAGGAGCGGCCTTGTGTCGCGAAAGGGCTGCGAAGCAGCCCCGGCGATTTCTGCAGTTGTGCAAATATCTGGGGCCGCTTCGCGCCCCATCGCGACACAAGGCCGCTCCTACAGGGATCTCGCCAGCTTTCAATAACTAGTAAGCCTGCTTGCCGGTAAAGGCGTTCAGGGTGCGCACCAGAATCACGAAGTCTAGCCACAGCGACCAGTTGTTGATGTACTCGATGTCCGAGTCCACCCGCTGGATCATCTGCTCGATATCCTTGGTCTCTCCCCTGAAGCCACGGACTTGGGCCAAACCGGTCATGCCGGGTTTGATGTTGTGGCGGGCGAAGTAATCAACGATGTCCTGCGAATACAAGGTGTCATGCTGCAGCGCATGCGGTCGCGGCCCGACCAGCGACATTTCCCCGGTCAGCACATTGAACAGCTGTGGTAATTCATCCAGGCTGGTGCGACGAATGAAGGCGCCAATCCGGGTAAGCCGCGGGTCATTCTTCTGTGCCTGCTTGACCACGCCAGCTTCGGGCTGGTGGACATGCATGCTCCTGAATTTCCAGATCCGGAACGATTCCCCGGTCCAGCCCGTGCGTTCCTGGCGAAAGAACACCGGCCCGGGGCTGGTGAGTTTGATGGCCAGCGCAACCGTCAGCAACACAGGCGAAGCGCACAGTAGAATGACCGCTGCCAGCACCCTGTCCTCAAGGTTTTTCAGGAAAAGGCTCATGCCCGTCAGGGGCGTTTCCGACAAGGTCAGCACAGGAATCCCGGCAATTTCCCGCACGCTGTGGTTGATCAGGCGCAACGAAAAGATATCCGGCACCCAGTTCACCGCGATGCACTTGTCGAGCAACTTGAAGTACACATCGTTGATGACCTCGGAGCCACCGAGCGGCGTAACCAGGTACACGGTGCGTATGCCATGCTGGGCGACGATTTCATCCAGGTCTGCAATATGCCCCAGCACAGGCAGGCGCTGCTTGCCCTCACCATTGTCACGCCCCTGCACGTCGCCCTTGCCGAGCAGTACGCACCCCAATACCCGTTCACCAAACCAGGGGTTGTTGCTGATTTTCTGATAAAGAAAATTCGCCAGGTCGCCGTCGCCGATAATCAGCGCGTTATCCAGGCGTGCATGGGCGGTAAACCGCTTTTGCAATTCACGAACGGCAAAGTGCAGGAACAACTGCGCGATGTAGCCAATGATGAACAACTGCACCACCAACAACCGCGAGTACGTTTCACTCTGCTTGGTCAGGAAGGCCATGACCACGAGAAAACAGAACGTTGCCGACCAGGCCTTGAACAGGCGGAAGGCTTTGATCGAAAGCCCGACATTGGTGCGGTAGATCGCATAATGGTCGTAAATGACGGCCAGTGCGCCAATCAGCAACAGCAGCATGATTACATAATCGGAGGTAATGTAACCAAACTGGTCGTAGATGAGATACCAGGCAATACCGGTGACTGCAATGCCATCGAGCCCTGCTTGAATGGCGTTACTTACGCTGCTTCTTCTTTGGAGTAAGGAACGACTGCTTCTGGGTTCGAAAACCATTTCAGACCTCATCTGTGTGAGCGTAGCCAGTGCCTTCCATCAAGCATCAAGTCTTGAATACAGCGTGTACAACGCCAGATAAGCAAGATCGTGCAGCCCCCAAGCCACTGCTCTCACTGTAGCAGCCACCCGCCATCAGCGCGGATTTTGGCCGATTCACACAGTGCCCCTGGCCGAATCGGCGGCCTTGCGGTAAAGCAGGGTGCGCAGCAGGAACAGCGGGTTGCCCACCACATAGCGCATGAACAGGCGTTTTGGCTCGCGCAACAGCCGGTAGGCCCACTCTCCCCCCAGCCGCCTTAGCCAATGCGGTGCCCGGCTGACCTTGCCGCCGAGAAAGTCCAGAATTGCCCCACCACACACGATCAGGCATGGCCCGCCAACGGCTGCCAGCCTGGCCGCCACCGCCTCCTGCTTGGGCATGCCCATGCCCAGCACGATCAGCTCGGGTTGCTGCTCACGGGCCAGCTGCAGGTAGGTTTCGAGGCTGGCGAAACCGTCATGAACCGACACGGGTACTACACCAAACTCGGTTTCACACCGCTGCACCGCCTGGTTCAGGTAGGGTTGTCGGGTGCCCCAGAATGCGACCTTGCGCCCACGGTATGCGGCCATGAGCCTGGGAATGAAGTCAGTCCCGTTCATGTTGAGCCCGGGTGCCAGGCCCAGGCGCCGATACAGGATGGCCATGCCGGAGCCGTCGCGCAGCAACACGTCGGCTGCCGACAGTGCCTGGCAGTAGGCGCCGTCACGGACCACCAGGTTCATCGCATGGGCATTGACGAAGCCCAGCACGGTCGCGGCTTGCGGGGCAGCCAGCCTGTCGAGCAGGCGCTGAGCCGCGCCGCTGTCGGGCACCACCTCTAGCGCGTCGATTATGCGTTGCCAGCGATTCTGCCATTGCCACAGTGCCATCAGTCATCATCCCGTTTTGAGCGCACCCACTCGACCTGGCGCTTGATCAGGAACCCGAGGTACAAAGGGATTTTCTTTGCCGCGTAGAACGGTGCGTAAAGCAACACGGAAAACGGGATCAGCTCACGGCAGAAGCGCGCCCAGGCCAGCAAAACCGCAAGGCTGAGCATGGCCAACGCTATCAGGGCGATCCACGCTGGCGCGGCAACATCGAACAACAAGTACGCAAGCCAGGCCACCAGATTGAGCCCCAGCAGGGTCAGTACCAACAACGCCAAAGGCGGTACCAGCAAGTCGAGGGTCATCGCCAGCAGGCTGCCATTGCCTTGGGTCACGGCGGCCAACGCACGCTTGGGCGCATCAGCCAGCATCAAGCCCAGGTGGCCATGCTCCCAGCGGGTGCGCTGGCTGTTCAGGCCTTGCTGGCTGGCAGGAAACTGGCTGGTGACCAATGCCTCAGGGCAGAACACGGGAGGCTTGCCCTGCTGACACAGGTCCAGGCCCAGTTTCACGTCCTCTACTAGGTGCCCATTGGCAAGGTTGATCAAGGTCAGGTCGTGCCAACCGAATGCCATGCCCGCACCCATCAGTTGGCAGGGCAACCCCAGCCGCGCCCAGCCACGCGGGCGCACCAGGTTTTTCACCCGCCAGGCAAACTCGGCGACCTGCACTTTCAGCCCGGCCCCCGCAGGCGCACGCATCAGGTACAGCGCCTGTACCGGCCGCTGGGTCTGGTGATAGCGACGCGCCAGGCAGTCAATCGCCCCCTCACCCACCTGGCAATCGGCATCCACCACTATCACCACCTCGGGTGGCTGTTCGGCCAGGTGACGCACGCCGAAGTCCAGCGCATAGCCTTTGCCACGCAACACCGAGTCGAAGCGTTCCACCACCTCGGCGCCGGCGTCGCGGGCCAGCTGCGCGGTATCATCGGTGCAGTTGTCTGCCACCACCAGCAAGCGGTCACCCTCACGCAATTGCGGGGCAATGCTCGCCAGCGTTGCACGAATGATCGCAGCCTCATCGTGAGCAGGTACCAGCACCGCTACCCGGGGGCGCAGACTATGGCCCAGGTACTGCGCGCGTGGTGGCAGACACGCCAGCAGCATCTGCACAAAAAAAATCGACACAGGCACAAGGACGATGACCGTCAGCAGGCCCAGTAACCAACTCAATACACTTATCATGCGGATGCCTTGAAGTAAGCGGCCAGCCGGGCCGCTTCGGTGTCGATATCATGCCGCTGCAGCACACGCTGGTAGGCTGCCTCGCCCATGCGCTGCAGCACGTCGGCCGGTTGGCACAGGCAATCCGCCATGGCTTCAGCCAGCTCGTCGACGGCGCCAGCGGGGAAAAGCCAGCCGTTCTCGCCCGGGCGCACCAGCTCGGGGATGCCCGCCACATAGGTGGTCAGCACGGGCCGACGCAAGGCCATGGCCTCCATGATCACCACCGGCAGGCCTTCGGCGAAGCTGGGCAATACCAGCGCGCGGGCGGCAAGGATTTCTTCGCGCACCTGTGCACTGCTGATCCAGCCAGTGATGCGTACGCGCTGCTGCAAGCCATGCCGGGCAATCAGGGCCTCGATCTGCTGGCGCATTTCGCCGTCACCCGCCAACACCAGTTCGAAGTCAATCGACTGCGCAGCAAGCTGACGCGCCGCCTCAAGCAACAGCAGCTGGCCTTTCTGCTCACACAGGCGCCCCACGCAAACAAGCCGTGGTACCGACGGTACATCGACCGGCGCCACCTCATGGAAACCCCGTTCCAGGCCGCAATGCACCACCTTGACCTTGGGCCAATGCTCGTGCGCCACCCAGCGGAACAGCTGGCTGCGCCCGTAAGAACTGACCGCTGCGACAAAGGCGGCTCGCCGTACCTTTTCGCCCATGTGCAGGAACTGCGGTTTGTCGAACTCTTCCGGCCCATGCACGGTAAAACTGTAAGCCGGCCCGCCCAGTTGGTTGGTCAGCATGACCACCTCGGTGGAGTTGGTGCCGAAATGGGCATGCACGTGTTTCGCCTCACTGGCCTGCAGCCACTGCAGCACCTGGCAAGCTTCGGCCAGGTAGACCAGGTGGTAGGGCCAGGCGCGGTCGGCGCGCAGGCCAAGGCGCATGGCCAGCCACAAGGCCTGGAAGAACCGCCCGGGCTGTGCTCGCAGCACCTGCAACGTGGGCCTCAGCAAGCCCTTTACACCAGCCCGCAGCACATAACGGGTCTTGTCGCGCTCGGCCGTATCCTCGGCATCCTGCAACTCGGCGTCCCATCCCCGCAGGGCGATGCGTTGCACCTCTACGCCCTGACGCTCCAGCGCCAGGATCTCGCGGCGGATGAAACTGTGGCTGACCTTCGGGTACTGATTGATGAAGTAAGCAATGCGCATACGAATCCAGATCCCAACCCGCTTGATGACCGGCCTCCCCTGGCAACCTTCACTTCAGGCTGTCGACTACGGGTGGTCTGTCTACTGCCGATGCACTCACAGCAAATGCATCCCCCTGTTTTCCTTGTAGTCCAAGGTTGTGACCGCTGCCCGGCAATGCGGCCTGCAGGCGAATAAAAACATCGTCGAGCAGCGCCTGGCGGCGGCGGTACATCGCACGCTTTTTGGCCGGGATGTCCTGCTCGGCCCGTTGTGCCGGTGCCAGGGGGACAGTGAAGAAGTCGTCGCGGTTCGACGCCGTAGCGCCATTTTCCTGCCAGATGACGTCGTAGTTGGCCGCCAGATCCTGGGCCTTGTCGCTGCCAAAGTACGGGTGGCGATGGTGCCGGCAGGCATCACTGACGGCATACAGGTGAACAACGCCCAGCATGCGAGCCAGGCATTTCAACGCTTCAAGCAGCAGGCTGCGCGGGCGCAGGCCCTCGAAGTCCTTGGTCAGGTCACGGTAGATGGCCAGCGAGGTTTCACTGTCAATGCCCTTGTGAATGCCCTGGACGGCGCCGATGAACATCGACAGCCCCCCCTGATCGCGGCACAGGGTAAACGCCAACGACGCCACGCGCAGGTCGCCCTGGAACAGGTTCAGTACCAGTTCACCTTCGCGCTTGAACCAGATCGGCCGGTCCAGCACCAGGCGGCAGCCCGGCGAATAACTGGCCAAATCGCACAGTGTCAGGCTTTCGTCCCGCCCCAGTAGCAACAGCGCCGGAAACTGCCCGGCCAGCACTTCAAAGTGCGAAGCCACCACCTCCAGGCGCTGCGGGGCCTCCCAGCATTTGCTGAGGTAAGGCCACTGCACCACGCCGATGCAATCCACACCCAGCCGCTGCAGCCCCTGCTGGCCCAGCGCCGCCATCATGCGCTGCATGAAGGCATTCAGCTCAGGCCATTGCCTGACAATCTCTCGGGTCAACTTGTACTTGTTGTTCAATGCCCGCAACGAGTAGCCCGGTTGCAGGGTAAACACGCTTTTCACGAGGGCGCCGAGCATCATGGGTCTCTCTCACTTGTACTCGATCAAAGCCGATTTGCCGGCCGCGAAGCGGTGGCGCATGAACTTAAGCTGGCCGAGCATTTCCGGGAACTTGCCCAGCACCAGGAACACCGCCTGCAGCCAGTTCTCGCGCGCCGACTTGCCACCACGACGGGCCAGGCGCACAGCCTGCAGCGGATAAATCAATAGCAGTAACAGGCCCCAGCCACCCAGCAGCAGGCAAGCCAGCACAATCACCACAGGAATGCCCAAACCCCATAGCCAGGCCCGGCGTGACTCGCGTAACCAGTGCTGCTCGGGCGGCTGCCCATGCAGGTAAGCCCCCTCGGCATAGGCATGGCCGGCACGCAGGCTGCGCCGCCACCATTGGCTGAAACGGGTCATGGCCGCGTCGTGCAGAGTCATCTCGGCGTCCAGGCGCCAGATTTTCCAGCCATGGCCTCGCAAGCGCACGCACAGCTCGGGCTCCTCGCCAGCGATCAGGTCAGCGCGAAAGCCGCCAGCGGCAGCGAAGGCGTCTGCGCGCATCAACGCATCGCCGCCACAGGCCTTGGCTTCACCGATGGGGGTGTCCCATTCCAGATCGCACAACAGGTTGTACACCGATCGTTCCGGGAAGCGTTCACGGCGGCGGCCGCACACCACTGCCACCTCGGGGTGCTGGTCTAGAAATGCCTGCGCCGTGGCCAGCCAGCTGGCATCCACCTCGCAGTCACCATCGACGAACTGCACCAGCTGCATCGACGGCAACAGCCGCTGCAAGGCGCTAAAGCCTTCGTTGCGGGCGCGCGCGGCAGTGAACGGAACACGCATGTCCAACGCCAGTACCTCCACGCCCAGGCTGCGGGCCAGCTGCGGCGAACCGTCGGTGGAGCCCGAGTCGACGTACATGACCTTGCCCACACCTTGCATCAGCGAACGCAGGCATCGCTCCAGGCGTGTGCCTTCGTTGCGGCCGATGACCACCACACCGATTACCGTTGCCATAAGCCTCACTCAACGGGCGCCGTGCTAGCCGGCTGCCTGGTCTTGATGGTGGCCGGCACCCCTACCGCCAACGAATTGTCCGGCACATCCACCAGTACCACGGCATTGGCGCCGATGATCACGTTGTTGCCTATGCGAATACTGCCCAGCACCTTGGCGCCGGTGCCGATATCGACGTTGTTGCCGAACACCGGGGCAATCGGCTCGTCGACATTCTTCAAGCCCACCACCACGCCGTTGCGGATGCGGCAGTCATCGCCAAAGCGGGCATAGCCGCTGACAACGATGCCGCCAAAATGGTCGATGACGAAGTTGCGGCCAATCACCACTTCGCACGGCAGTTCGATGCCGGTGATGATTTGCACGAATTTGAACAGCACCTTGTAGATCAACGAGCACAGCTTGCGCAGCAGCGCCGGGCGCACGGTATAGCGCCAGCGGCCAAAGCGATACACCAGCAATACCCAGAAGCCCTGGGCGCCCCAGTCACCGCCGTGGGCCCGCAGGTCAGCACGAATATTCTCGAACATGGCTCCACCTACCTTGTCGCCTGGCTGGCGTACCGGGTCTTGAACAACAATGACCAGGTTGCCTGGCAATGACGCCAGCAGGCCTGTATCGCGCCCCAGCCGCGTCGTTTCAACAGCGCCTTGAGTGCCAGCACCAGGTCACCCAAGGTGACCAGCAGCATGTGCAGGGCCAGCCCCGCCACCCCGTGGTGCTTGCGGAAGTACAACAACTCGCTTTCGATCTGGTACGCCGAGATCTGCCGGCTTGCCGCCTCCAGCTCGGCCACCGATTTGGAGCTTTCACCCCCGATGTGCACCACGGTTGTATGCGGATAGAACACCACTTTCCAGCCCGCCGCCTTCACCCGCTTGCAGTGGTCCACCTCTTCGTAATAAAGGAAGTAGCGAGGGTCGAACAGGCCCACCTTGTCCAGCACTTCGCGGCGTACCAGGTAGAAGCAGCCGGGCAACCAGTCACACTCGCGAACCGATGCATGGTCCCAGTTCATTTCGTCGACCATTTTCAACCCCGGGAAAAACCGCCCCAACCCGGTACGCCCGACAAAAACATTGAGCGGCGTGGGGAAGTAGCGGCAACTGGGCTGCAGGTCACCGTCTCGGCCCTCAAGTCGCACCCCCAGCACGCCGCACTCCGGGTGGGCCTCCATGTAGTCGAGGGTTTTCTGCAAGGAGTCGGCGGCGACAAAGGCATCGGTATTGAGCAGTAACGCGTACTTGCCCTTCAGGTGTGCCAGTAGCTGGTTGTTGGCCCGGCCGAACCCCACATTCTGTTTGTTGCTCAGCAACAGTGCCTCGGGACACACCTGGGCCATGCGCTGCACCGAGTCATCGCGTGATGCATTGTCCACCACCAGGTAGCTGGCCAGCCGCTCGCTGTCGGCGCGGCGCAGGGCGTCGAACATCGGCTGCAGCAGCCCGGCGGTATTGAAGTTGACCACCATGACATCCACAGGTTTGCTAGCCATTTTTGCTGTCCCCGAAGAAATACTGACGCCTTTGCGCCATCAACAGCGGCTCCACTTCCGGGTCATAGGCGCCATTGCGCTGCTTGACCAGGTCGATCCACGGGTACGCTTCGCAACGCGCCTCGACCCGTTTGATCAGCTGTTCGGTGGTACAGATGAATTCAGCCGGGTTGCCACCGTAGACAGTGCCTGGCGGTACATCCTTGGTCACGACCGCGCCGGCAGCCACGATCGATTCCGGCCCGATGGTCACACGGGGCATGATGATCGCACCGTGGCCGATGAAGCAGTTGTCCTTGATATCGATGAACCCGACTGAATCCAGGTGCTTGCCGAAGCGATGCTCGATCAGCAATACCACCCCGTCATGACCGATCAGCGTGCAGTCGGAAAGGCCCACACTGTTGCCAATGCGTACCAGCGACGGGTCGAGGAACTTGCAGCCTGTATTGACAAAGAAGTTGGTGCCGACCGAGTGAAAGTTGCCCCAACGGGTGAGGTAGGCGCCCCATTCAAGCCCTGACGGCCTGCAGAACCGCCTGTAGAACGTGCCGCCCCGCCCGGTTGCATGGGCATAATGCGCCACTGCCTTGCGTATCCATCCCTTCATACTGCCTGGCCTCGCAATCAAATCCATCTGGAATGTCCCTGAGGCGTTCCGGTCTCGTTCTTCTGGTTGCTGACCGCAGCGCTCTCAACCCATGTACAACAAGCATCACGCCACGGCGCCCCTGGCCGCCGTCATCTTGGCATTGAGGTGGTCGGCCAGCCGCACGGCAAACTGCAGCAGCGGCATGGTCGGGTTGGAGGCGCCGCCCTTGGCGAAAATACTGCTGCCGGCGATGTACAGGTTTTCGGTACCAAACACCTTGCAGTGGGGATCGACCACGCCGTACTGCGGCGAGGCGGCCATGCGCGTGGTGCCCATGTGATGGGCATGCGGGGCCATTTTCAGCGGGATCGACGTGTCGTAGACAAAGTCGTTGAGCTTGACGAAGCCCAGGTCCATGTCGGCGAACTGCTTGGCCAGCTCGGTGCCAATGCACTTGATGGTGTGCCGGTCATCGGCAGTCAGTGCCCAGTTGACATTGACCTTGGCTACGCCCAGTGCGTCCTTCTCGTCCAGCAGCGAAATACGGCTGTGCAGGTTAGGGAACTGCTCGATCATCGTACTGATCACGCCGTCACCGGGGCAGCTGAACTTGGCGACGAAGGACACCTTGCTGGCAACACCCATGTCACAGGCCAGGTTTTCGAGAAAATGTTTGACCTCGGCGGTACGACCATAGGTTTGCACATCGGCCAGCAAGGCGGCCGTGACGTTGCCTTTGCCGGCCTTGTACTCATCGACGAAGGCATCGGTGGTGTAGTACTGGCGCGGCTCCGGGTCCTGCCCGGACTTGAGGATGAAGGTCCCCAGGTCGATGTTCAGGTGCTCCATGAAGCACCCGCCAACCAGCCCGTCCTTGTTCACCACGCCCGCGCCCACCAAGGTTTCACTGTTGAGCAACTGCCGGGCATTCTCGATGGCACCGGTGGCCAGAATGAAGTTGCTTGCCACCAGGCGCTGCCGATTGCGTTCGTAGTCGGACAGGATCACGGCGGCCAGGTGCCCGGACGCCTTGTCGAACTCCAGGTCCACGCAGTTGCAATTGATGAACACATCCAGGCCTTTGGTCTGTTCGAGGGCCGTGGCGTATTTCTGCGCAAAGCGCGTGGGTGTGCTCAGCAGGAAACGATCGGGCTCGAAATCGCCGCCGTTGAGGCCGGTATTCATCGCACGAAAATCCGACCCGGCCGGCAGGTCGACAATATCCATGGCCGCAGGCAGGTAGCCCTCGATCTCCGAATAGGCGATGGGCCAGCCAGGCAGGTCGCCTGGCGGGGGGATAGAAAAGTCGGAGGGCGTAAAGGGGCGACAGCGGCCGGCCCAATGGTTGGAAGTGCCGCCCAGGTAACGCAGGCGGGTTTCCTCGGCGTACAGTTCAAGGCCGGTGGACGCACAGGCATACAAGCCTTGCGAGTGCGGCGCATACTCACGCCCGCCGCCCTCGGCGAGCAACACGCTCCAGCCCGCCGCGGCCAGGCGCAGGCCCAGGGTAATACCTGCCGGGCCGGCGCCAATGATGCAAAAATCGTAATGATCGCGCAGCGCCTTCTGCTGCTGATAGTCCTTGATCATGCTGGCTCGTTCCGGAAGTAACGGGACGGCAATACCCAGCCGTTGATCACCACGAACCCCGGCTTTTCGACAGGTTTGCCAGCAACGGCTGCAGAAGCGCCGAATACGGCGCCACCGACGCCCAGCAAGACACAACTCTGGAGAAAGCCCCTACGCCCCAGCTGCGCACTACAAAAAGTAAGCTTCCCCATGATCCCGTGACCTGTACCCATTGAATTCAAACCCAGCACACTGCATCACAGCCAGTTGAAAAAGGCCGTCAACAGCGCCCCGCACAGCGCCCCGACCAGTAGCATCGGCAGCACCACCAGCTCACGTTTGAGGCTGAAGATACCTAACTTGCAATTCACGTACACAACCAGCACCAGCGTGGGCACGGTATGCAGGGCAACACCCCAGATGGCCCATTCCACACCGCCAATCGCCAACAGCAGCGGTAGCAGCCCCCACAGCGAGACCAGGCGGATGATGTTGTCCATGGCCTGATACTTGGTCAGGCCCAGGGCGATCCACACCTGATGAGCCAAGGTATAGCGCAATACGATGAACGACAGCGAAAGAATCGCCAGCATCGAGCCTGCCTCACTGTATCGCTCGTCGTACATCCAGCCGATCAGCAGAGGGCTGGCGGTCAGGAAGCCACCGCAGATGAACAGCACCAGCAGGTCGACCAGCAGGCGGAAGCGGTGATACAGCGCTTTCAGCCGCTCCTTGTCGTCGGCCCGGGCCGCTTCGCTGAAGGCAGGAAGTGCCACGGCGCCGACAATCTTCATCAGTGCGGTCTGCACCGCGCCCAGGATCAGCACGGCAATCGAATACACCCCCAGCTGCGCCGCCGACATGCTGGCACCAAACAGGATGCGGTCGCCGTACATGGCCAGTACGCCCACCATCGACGACAGCAGGATCCAGCGGCCAAACACGATCAGTTCGGTAAGTGCCGTACGGTCCCAGCGCAGGTGGTTGTTCGGCCCCTCCAACGCCGTGTGCCCCAGCACGGTCCAGGCCACGGCAGACACCAGGCCGGCAATGACCAAGGCCCAGATGGAATGGGTCAGCAAGCCCAGCACCAGCATCACCACCAGGCCGGCCGCTTGTGACGCCAGGTCCACCAGTACCACACGCTTCTGTTGGAAAGTGCGTACCGCCACGTCTATCTTGGTGGACTGGAACCCCCAGATGACCGCCGACAGCCCGGTAACCGCCAGCACTATCGGCAACACGGGCGCGGCATAGGTGGAGTCTGCCGGCCACAGTTCTTCGACCTGCGCCACCCAGGCACACAAAGCCAGCAACAGGGTCAGGCCGAACAGTACGAAGCCGCGAATGATCTGCACGGTCCAAGCGGTATTGAGAAAGTCCGGGTCGTCACCCCGTTGGCTCTGGATGATGTTCTGGCGCAGGCCGACATCCGACAGCAGGTGCAGCAGTACCGAAACGGTGGTGGCGATGACCATCACCCCGAACATTTCCGGCAGCAGCAAGCGGGCCATGATCAGGTTGCCGCCAAGGCGCATGACCTGTGACGCCACCTGCGACACCAGGTTCCAGGACCCGGCCCTCATGGCCCGCTGACGCAGGCTTGCGGTGGCTGACACATCAATCGACGGCATGACTTCAATCTCTGACTGATTGGCTAAAAGTCACTATAGTTTCAATTAGCCACGATGCTAGCCGTTGCCCACCGAGGGAAAGGTGTACATAGCCGATGCCTGAACATTTTCGTGCGTTGATCGTCATCCTGTTTTTGGCGAGCGTGGTCTTCCTGCTTGCGCGGCGCCCTGCCACGGACCTGATTCCGCTCGCGGACTTCAAGCGCCGGCGCAACTTGTGGTTCCTGCTGACTGTGCTGGCTTTCGTCTCGCACAGCTTCTGGCTGTATCTGGGTGCGGGCGCGGTCATCCTGCTGATTGCCGGGCGCCGCGAACACAACCCCATGGCACTGTTCTACATGCTGTTGTTCCTCATCCCGCCTGCGTCGGTGCAGGTGCCCGGATTTGGCGTGGTCAACTACCTGGTCGACCTGAACCATATCCGCCTGCTCACCCTGTGCGTGCTGCTGCCCGCCGCGCTGCAGCTAAGCCGCCAGGCAGGCACCCTGCGCTTTGGCCGCACCTGGGCCGACAAGCTGCTGGCGGCCGGCCTGGTGCTGATGAGCGTGCTGTACTTGCGCGAAACCACCCCCACCGACACCCTGCGCCAGGCGCTGTACCTGTATGTCGACGTATTCCTGCCGTATTACGTGGCCAGCCGCGGCCTGCGCCAGATAAGCGACTTCAAGGACGCCATGCTGGCTTTCGTGCTCACCTCCTTCGTCATGGCGCTGATCGCCGTGGCCGAATATGTACGCCACTGGCTGCTGTACAGCGCCCTGGTCGATGCCATGGGCGTGCCTTGGAGCATGTCGGGTTACCTCAGCCGCGGCGGCGCGCTCCGGGCCAGCGTCACCACCGGCCAGGCGATTGCCCTGGGCTATGTGATGAGCGTGGCCATCGGCCTGTTCCTGTTCGTCCAGGGCTATGTACAACGCCCACTGCACAAAGCCATGGGTGCCCTGCTACTGGCCGCCGGGCTGTTCGCACCGTTGTCACGCGGCCCGTGGATCGGCGTCGTGGTCATCGTGGTGGTGTTCATTGCCCTGGGCAAAGGTGCCGTCAAGCGCCTGGCGCTGCTGGGCGCAGCCGGCATGCTGGCCCTGCCCTTGCTCACCATCGTGCCCGGCGGCGAAAAGGTACTGGACCTGCTGCCCTTCATTGGCAACCTGGAAAAAGAGAACATCACCTACCGCGAGCGGCTGATGGACAACTCCTGGATCGTCATCCAGCGCAACCCGCTGTTCGGCTCGTTCGACTTCCGCAACACCCCGGAAATGCAGTCGATGATCCAGGGCGAAGGCATCATCGACATCGTCAACACCTACATCAACCTGGCGCTGCGGGTCGGGCTGGTGGGGCTCGGGCTGTTCGTGGCGTTCTTTGCCGTGGTGCTGCGCGGGATCCGCAGGGCCATGCTCAGCTTCGCTGACAAGGATGATGAACGACGACAGCTCGGTCGGGTGTTGCTGGCGACACTGATCGGCATTCTGGTGATCATCTTCACCGTCAGCAGCATCACCTTCATCCCGGTGGTGTACTGGTCCATCGCCGGGCTGGGTGTGGCCTACATCCAGATGGTTCGCCGGCTGCATGACAGCCAGGCCATGGAACTGGCCGAACCCGGCCTACAACCCAGGTAATGTTCATGAACGTGCTTTCCCTGCGTCCTTTCGTACGCCTGTCGGCCATTGCCGGCCTGGCCTTGCTGCCATTGGCCGGCTGGGGCTCCGGCTGGCAGGTCAGTGTCGATGAACAGAATGGGCTGCCCACCGTGACACACGGCGGCGGCCCGGTGATGAAGGCCAAGTTCGACTTCTGGGCCGCCAACTGGAGCTGGACCGGCTTCTATACCGACTTCAAGGTCAATGGCCCCTACCAGTACACACTGCGGGGCAAGAACAAAGAGCTGGACTTCGACCTGGCGGCGGATATCCGCAAGGAGCAGGCACAAACCCTGAGCTGGGCCTTCGACCTGGACGCCCATAGCCGCCAGACCGGGGTGATGGGTGGCGGCATGGTGTTCCAGTTCGACCCGGCGCAAATCGCCGGCGATATGGGCGCGCCCCAACTGCTGGCAGACAATCGCGGCTGGTCCTGGGGCAAGGCTGACCAAGGTCGGCGCATCGAAATGCGCTTCGATCCGCCATTGGCCAAGGTGTATTTCGAGCGTGGCAACCCATCCGAATTGCGCGCGTTCCTGTACAAAGACCCGATCAGCGCCGGCAAGCAACAACTCAAGGCTGTACTCAACGTGACCGGCGACATCGAGCTGGGGCCCACACCCACTGAGCGCTTCGGCCTGGCCGACCCTGCCAGTTGGCCGGATGACCAGCTGGACTGGCGCACCTCGCCGGTGGACCTGTCGTTCCTCAACGCGGCGGAAAAGCCCGCCGGCAAACGTGGGTTCGTCAAGGCGGTCGGTGAACAACTGATGTTCGAAGACAACACCCCCGTGCGTTTCTGGGGCACCAACCTGTCTGCCTATTCGCTGTTCAAAAGCCCCGACGACGAAATTCGCCAACAGGCCAAGCGCCTGTCCGCACTGGGGTTCAACCTGGTGCGCCTGCACCACCACGACTCGCCCTGGGTCAGCCCGAACGTGTTCGGCGACGATACCTTGGTGCGCGACACCCAGCAGCTCAGCGCCGAGTCACTGCGCAAGCTCGACCTGTGGATCAAGGCGCTCAAGGACGAAGGCATCTACATCTGGCTGGACATGCACGTACAGCGCGCACTTACCGCCAACGACAACATTGACGATTTCGATGAGCTGCCCAAGAAGGATGACCGCGTCGACCTGAAGGGCTATGCCTATGTGAACAACAGTATTCAGGCGGCGATGAAGCGCTTTGCCGAGCAGTACCTGACCCATGTGAACGCGTACACGGGCCTTGCCTACAAGGACGAACTGGCCATCGCCGCCGTGCTGATCACCAACGAGAACGACCTTACCCAACACTACGGCAACGCCCTGATGCCGAACAAGGATGTACCGCGCCACAGCGAGCGCTACATGGCAGCGGCCAAAGCCTTCGCCAGGCAGTACAACCTGCCCGTCGACCAAACCTGGCGCGCGTGGGAGCACGGCCCGTCGAAGCTGCTCCTCAACGACCTGGAACAGCGCTTCAATGCCGACATGATCGCTCACCTGCGCAGCGTGGGGGTAAAGGTGCCAATAGCCACCACCAGCACCTGGGGCGGCAATGGCCTGAGCGCATTGCCGGCCCTGACCGCAGGCGACGTCGTCGATGCCCACAGCTACGGCGCCATCGGCCAACTGGAGAAGAACCCGTTGACCAGCGACGGCATGATCGACTGGATCGCCGCCGCCCAGGTCGTGGGCAAACCACTGACCGTCACCGAATGGAACGCCGAGCCTTTCCCACTGCCCGACCGCCACTCGCTGCCGCTGTACGTGGCCGGCACGGCCAGCCACCAGGGCTGGGACGCGCTGATGCAATATGCCTACAGCCAGCAGGCCTTCAACCCGGGCTGGCGCACGGCGGACAACTGGCACGCCTACAACGACCCCGCGATGATCGCCATGCTGCCCGCTGCTGCCCTGCTCTATCGCCGTGCCGATGTGAAGCCTGCCACCACCCATTACGTATTCGCACCGACGCCCGCCACCCTTTACAACCAAGAGATCACCCCACGAAATTCGCCTTTGTTGCGCACAGCCATGGAGAAGGGCCAACTGCAGATTGCCCTGCCGCAAACACCGGAGTTGCCGTGGTTGAAACCGGCCGCCATTCCCGCAGGTGCGCAAGTGCTGCAAGACCCAGGGCAATCGCTGCTGGCCACCGATGCTACCGAATCGGTGACCGACACCGGCGAGCTCAAGCGCAACTGGCAACAAGGCATCTACACCATCGATACCCCACTGACCCAGGCCGCCACCGGCTGGCTGGGAGGTCGTTCGATCAGCCTGGGGGCCATTCAGGTGCAAACGAAAACGCCTTACGCCAGCGTCGCGGTACAGAGCCTGGACGGCAAACCGCTGGGCCAGTCACGGGAGCTGCTGTTGTCATTGGGTACCCGCGCCATGCCCAAGGCCGATGACAAGACGCCATTCAATGTCGAACCCTTCGAGGGCAGCCTGACCATCAAGGCGCCCGCCGGGTTGAAGCTGTTCGCGCACGATGCGCAGACCCAACTCAAGCCGCTGCCGGCAACGTACAAGGACGGGCATTACGTGATTACGTTCGACGGCAACTACATGTCCAACTGGCTGTTCTTGAAATAGGGCATCTGGCCATCTACGCTCAAGTCACCTGTAGCTGGCCAATTCACCTGTACTTTTCAGGGACGGTTCACTGCGTCTGTAAAACAGCAGGTCACAGGAGGTGCGGATGAAGTTCCTGGTTGTCGGTGGCGCCGGCTACATCGGCTCGCACATGGTCAAGCACCTGCTCGCCGCCGGCCACGAGGTGGTGGTGGCGGACCTGGTTGCACCCGCCCCTGGCGTTCAGTGGGCCAGGCTGGACATCGCAGACGAAGCTGCACTGGATGTGCTGTTCGGCGTGTGTCGCTTCGATGCCGTGTTCCACTTCGCCTCGTTCATCCAGGTGGGTGAGTCGGTCAGCGCGCCTGGCAAGTACTACCAGAACAACGTTGCCGCCACCCTTAGCCTGCTGCAGGCGATGGTGAATGCGGGAATCAGGCATCTGGTGTTTTCTTCCAGCGCGGCCGTTTACGGTAACCCGCAGTATGTGCCTATTGACGAAGCGCATACCAAAGGGCCGATCAACCCCTACGGGTTGAGCAAATGGATGGTTGAGCAGATTCTCGAGGACTTCGACCGGGCCTATGGCTTGAAATCGGTTTGCCTGCGCTATTTCAATGCGGCAGGCGCTGACCCGGAAGGCCAGCTGGGAGAGCGCCACGAACCCGAAACCCACCTGATCCCGCTGATCCTGCAGGCTGCTTCGGGCCGACGTGAGGCGGTGACGGTGTTTGGCCGGGATTACGACACGCCGGATGGCACCTGTATACGCGACTACATCCATGTGGCCGACCTGGCGACGGCGCATGCGCTGGCGGTGGACTATCTATTGAAGGGTGGCGAGCGCACGGCGTTCAACCTCGGCAATGGCCATGGTTTTTCAGTGCAGGAAGTGATCGATACTGCCCGTGCGGTGACTGGGCGTGAAATCCACGTAATCGACGCCCCGCGTCGCGCCGGCGACCCTCCCCGGCTGGTGGCCGATGCCGGCAAGGCAATGAACGTATTGGGTTGGCGGCCGGAGTTTGTATCGCTGGAGCAGATTGTGCGGCATGCGTGGCAGTGGGAGTTGCAGTATCCCTGGACCCTGCATCAGGGCTGACATCCTTGGGGGCGCTTTGCGCCCCATCGCGACACAAGGCCGCTCCTACAGGTACAGCGCAAATTTCGACCATTGCGCTGTACCTGTAGGAGCGGCCTTGTGTCGCGATGGGCTGCGAAGCAGCCCCGAGGTCTTGAGCCTCAATAGTAGGTCCGCGGTTGCTCGTCAGCCTTGTTCAGCACCGTCCCGATCAGGTTCACCTGCCCCAGGTGATGCAGGCAATCCTCGATTTCCTTCTTGTTGTTCATCCCGTTGGCCACCACCAGCAATACACAGTCGAACTTGGGTATCACGGTGATCGCATCATCAGAGCTAAGCAACGGTGGCAAATCGAAAATACAGATGCGCGACTCGTAGCGGTTGCGCAAATCGCTGATCAGGTTGTTCACCTTGGGCGACGACAGCATCTCGGTCGACAACGGCACAGGTACCCGCGTAGGCAACACGACAAAGCGCGGCAGGGTCGGGTTGACCAGGCACTCCTGCAGTTCGGCCTTGTCCGTCAAAAACTCGTTCAGCGCCTGTTCCATGGGCAGGCCAAGGCTGCTGCCGACCTTGGGCCGACGCAAGTCGAAGTCCACCAGCAGCGCCGTCTTGGTGGTGTGGTGGGCGATGCTCATGGCCAGGTTGATCGCCAGCACCGTCTTGCCCGCCTCAGGTGTAGGTGAGGTGATGGCCAAGGTGCGCCAGCCGTTTTCGTCCATAAGCCTGAGTACCTGCGTGCGCAGCAGGTCGATCGGCCCGTTCATGCTGGAGTTCTTGTTGTAGGCCACGATGCGGTGACGCTCAAGGTGCTCCGCGCGAAGCGGCACTACCTTGGTGTTCACGTAGTCGAACTGGCCAGGCACTTCCGCCAGTGCCGTCCCCGGGGCAGGTGACAAAGCCTGGGGAGTTCCCGGTGTCACCGGGTGAACGTTATTGCCAATAGCCGGCTTGATCCTGTCCATCACTGCTTTCCCTATGCAAACCGAGACATGACTTTGAACAACAGCACATCCAGTGGCATGTAGAACACGTGCACCAGCACTACCATGATAGCCGCCAGTACCAGCGCCGCCAGGATCAACCCGTTCCGCCAGCGTTTACGCCTGGCCACATCCGCTTTGGTATCGATGTACGGCACCGCCACCAACACGCGTTTGCCCAGCAGGTTTTCCAGGGCACCGACGCCGCGCACCCGCTGGTTGAGCATTTCCAGCAGCATCACCAGCGCACCACCGCCTGCCGGCGCCAGCACCAGCCCCAGGGCCGCGATTTTCTTGCGGTTGGGCTTGATCGGCTTCTCTGGCATCAACGGTGGCTCCAGCAGCACGAAGCGCTCGGCCTTGTTTTCCTGTTCCAGGCTTTCGGTAATCTTCGCGCCCATTTCCTTGGCGCGGATTTCTTCGTACTTCTTGCGCGCGTTGTCGTGGTCGCGCATCAAGGTCACCAAGCCACGTTCGACCTGCGGTGCTTCGAGGATCTCGGCCTCGTAGCCTTCCATCTTTTTGGTCAGTTCGCGCTTCTGCTCGGCCAGCGAACTGATACGTTCCTGGGCTGCACTCATCTTGGCGCGCACGCGGGCAACATCGAGGCTCACCGTGGAAGCCGCTGCCGTGCGACCTCCCGTGGCTTCGAGCGCCTGAATCTTGCGTTTGATCGCCACCACATCCGGGTGGGCGTCCTTGTAGCGGGTCAGCAAGCGGGCGTACTCAGCCTTCAGGCTCGGCAGGTCCTCGGGCTGGTCGGCGCTCGCTGATTTGCTGCCTTCGGTTGCCTTGGTGGCCAGGCCAGCATTGGCGGCAGACAACTCCAGCTCAAGGTAGCGCAGCTCTTCCTGGGCAGCCTTGTAGTCACGGTCGACTTCACGGAATTCCAGCTCCGAGCGCGACAGCATGTTCATGCGCAGGGTCTGGTGCTCGGGCAAGGCGTTGGCATGGGCTTGCTTGAAGTCGGCCAACTGGTTTTCCAGGCTGGCCAGCTCGGCGCCCAGCTTGTTGGCCTCCTGGGTGAGAAATTCGGTGGTTTCGTTGGCCCGTTCGGTGCGCTGCTTGAGGTTCTCGTTGAGGAACAGCGTCACCAGCTCGTCAGCCACTTCCTTGGCCACTTGCGCCTGCTTGTGTTCGAAGGACACATTGAACGCCACGGTGGCTTCCCCCCGCCCGCGCACAAAGGTGGTGAGGGTTTCGACCACGATGGCATTGCGCATCTGGTCGATCTTGTCGCTTTCGCTGAGGCGCTTGTCGGCGAACAGGTCGTACTTGCCGATGATGCGCAGCAGGTTCTCACGGGTCATCACCCGCTGGCGGATCACCTCGATGCGCTCATCGGCAAAGCTGGTGTTGTTGGTAGACACCAGCTCGGGCGAAATCTGCTGCGACTCCACCAGGATAGTGCCGGTCGACTGGTAGATCGGCGGCACCATCAACGCGACAGCCACGGTCGCGGCAAGAATGACTGCGGCACTCACCCCTAACACCAGGGCCCTGTCCTTGATAATGGCGATGTAATCCCTGAGGGAGAGTTCGTAGTCAGACTTCATGGGGCCACCTGCCTGAAGTTCAGATGTCGGGGTACCTGTACGTCAACGTCAAACCAACGATCGTCGCGGTTGCATCCGCTACATGGTCCTGCTGCCGTTCCTTGTACATCAGCGACAGGCGCAGGTCCCAGTACGGCGAAAACTGGCGGCTGGCCCATACGCTGTAAGTCTGTAACGTGTTGGGGCTCTGCCCCTTGCTGTCTTGCCAGGCCGCGTCCGCGCCCACCCGGTTCAGCTCGCTGACCGCGTAACTCCACACGCCGCGTACCTGGTCCAGCTCGGCGAAGCCACCTTCGGCGCTGGCCACCGTGCTGCGTTCGGCAGTAAAGCTGGCATCTGCGCGCACACCGGTGTACAGCAGCGATACGCCGCCCTCCCCGCGCCGGCCGCCTTCGTCACCGGATACTTCGTTGACGCCTACGTGCGCGTCGGCGCTCAGGCGTTCCGAAAGCTGGTACTTGATCCCCACCGCCGGGGTGTAGCTGTTGGAGGCTGTCGCGGTAAGGTCTTGCTCGGGCTCATACCGCCGCGCGCCGAAACGGGTGTACAGGTCGGCCCGCTCGCTCCAGGCGTAGGTCCAGGTAAAGACGTTCGCCAATTCGTCGTAACCCGTCAGCGTACTGATGTCATAACGGGCGCGGCTGTATGTGGTTTCGTTACTCAGGGTGCTGCGTTCGGTAACCGCCTGGCTCCAGTTGCCGGTCAGCGTATACAGCTTTTGCGTACCGTCGGTGGTGATCACGCCCGTGTCCAGCACGGTTCCCGACAGGGTCGAGCTTTCGTTATAGCGTGCCACCAGGCCAAAACGCCCACGCTCGGTCGTGCGCTGCCAGCCCAGGCTCAGGTCAGGGTCTTCCCGGTCATCGACTATGTCCGTGTCGGATGAGCGCAACACATGCATGCCCAACCCCAACCTCAGTTCGTCACGGTCGAAGGTACCGATCAGGGTGTAGTCCGGCGCAATGATCGTGCGCGTTATGCCCTTTTCCCCCGACGTCAGCAACAAAGGGTTGCTGTCGTATTCGACGGATGTCGGTACCACCACCGTGGACTGCCAATTTGCCGCCAGGACCGCGTCCGTGAACGGCAAGACCAGAATTGCCGTTGCAATGCGTGTTGTTTTAAGAAGAGGCATTAAATGTTCTTATTAAAGGCAAGATCAAGGAACGACCAGCGTGTCGCCAGCCTGAAGTTGGATGTTGGTGGACATGTCCCGCCCAGACACCAGGTCCTTATATCGCACGGGCAGGATCTTTTGGGAAGCGCCAGTGCCACGGACCACCTTGATTTCGCTTTCGTCAGCAAACTTGTCCAGGCCGCCCGACATGCTCAGGGCCTGAAGCACCGCCGTAGGGCCTGCCATTTGCACCGGGCCCGGCTTGATCACTTTGCCTTGGACATAGACCAGGTTGCCAGCGATGCTCTTGACGACAACGCTGACGTTCGGGTCGGGGAGGAATTTTTCGAGTTTGGCAGCGACTTGCTTTTCAACTGCCGTGACATCCAGCCCGGCAACATCGATGCGCCCGGCCAGGGGGAAGGTAATACTGCCGTCGGGAAGTACGGTGGCTTCTTGACGCAGGCTTTCTTCCTGCCACACCGAAACCATGACGACATCGCCTGGGCTGAGCAGGTAAGTCGCACTGCTCTGGTCGGCGTTGCCCACGCCAGACCACACCGTCAGCATGCAGAATGCGGCAATCAATGAACGCTTCATGAGGGTCCCTCCGGCCAAATGGCCCGACAAAGAGCACTGAATGAGAACAGCACACCAACTCTCGCTCCGCTTCGCGACCGACATCCGTCGCGATGGCCCCTACCTTCCTGGAGGCCTTTACCTTGACGCTGTATACGTAGGCTGCAACGTGCTGCAACCGTGGGCCTCATGGGCTAATGGGAATATAGCAACGGTTGGGGAATTCACAAGCCAGGCCCAAGGCTTGGAGCAACGCGTTGTACTTTATAAACACGCCGAGCAGGTTCAGATCTTTCTTCTGTTAGCCACCAGCACAAAGCCGACAACAGCAAAAGCCAACAACCAGCCTGCAGTTGAAACAGGAATGATACTGTTTTGATTTACATACGAATCTGCTGCGCGAGCGGCACCACTCAGCAACACCAGCAAAAACATCGATTTGATAATCAGAGTCGTGCGCATACGCCCCTCCAAAAAACAGGAAAATCAATTAGTTATTGGCGTGGTGTGGCGGGAGTTGTTTCGCTGTTGACTTGAGCTTATGGGCACAATGACACTACGTCAATGATCCGACACCATAATAAAATTCAATGGGAGATGGGCGAACTCGTCAAAATACCGACATGCAGAATGTGCAACGGAATGTTGTCGTAATGGAGGGTGTGCGTCACGGTCAAGAAGGCATGGGGCCGTGCCACACGCCCCCTGCTATTCATTCGTCCGCGTGGTGAACCACGACCAGCAGCTGCGCCGGCTGCGCACCCACCGAGCGCAGTCGGTGGGGTGTCTGGGCGTTGAAATGCAGGGCATCGCCCTGCTCCAGCAGCACCCGCTCGTTCATGAAATCCACCTCGACCTGGCCGGCATGCACGAACAGGAACTCCTCGCCCTGGTGCTCCTTGAACGTGGGGTCACTGAATTCGGAAGGCGGCTGGATCAGGAACGGCAACAGGCTGCGCTGCCCCACCTGGCTGGTGAGGGCCGCATACCCCGGCCCTTGCCCATCGCCGACCAAAGCCTGGCGTTCGCCATGGCGCACCAGGCTGTAGCGGCTCGCCCCTGTCTGTTCTTCGGCGAACAGCTCTTCAACATTGACGTTCAGCGCCCGCGCCAGCTTCAGCGCGGCTGCGATCGAGGGTGTGTTGAGGCCACGCTCGACCTTGGACAGGTAGCTTTTGGTCATGCCGGTCTTTTCGGCCAGCACTTCCAGAGTCATCCCCAGTTTCTTACGCAGCAGTTTCAATCGGATAGACATGTGACGCGGGTTTCCCAGGCTGAGGCAGCCATGATACGCGTCTGAAAGCTGACGCCAAGCCTGGGAGCCCCTTTAGCTACGGCATTACCGGCGGCACATACTGCAGCGTCGTGCCTAGTGCCCACAGCAACACCAGCACCAACGGCACATGCACCAGCAACTGGACGAAGGAAAAACCGATCAGGTCGCGCGCCTTGAGCCCTAGCACGCCCAGCAGCGGCAGCATGTAGAACGGGTTGATCAGGTTCGGCAAGGCTTCGGCAGCGTTGTAGATCTGCACCGCCCAGCCCAGATGGTACTGCAGGTCGTTGGCCACCAGCATCACGTAAGGCGCTTCGATGATCCACTTGCCACCGCCCGAAGGGATGAAGAAGCCCAGCACCGCCGAATACACGCCCATCAGCACGGCATAGGTGTCATGGGTGGCGATCTGGGTGAAGAACAGCGAGATGTGATGCGCAAGGGTCTGCTCATCCACACCCTTGACCTGGGTAAGGATGGCGGCAATCGAGCCATACAGCGGGAACTGGATCAGCACCCCGGTGGTGGTCGGCACCGCTCTCGCTACGGCGTCAAGAAAGCTGCGTGGGCGCCAGTGCAACAAGGCACCCAGCATGATGAACAACAGGTTGTAGGTGTTCAGCCCGGAAATCGCCGTGATCGCTGGTTTAGTGGCGAACTCCTGGTACAGCCAGCCAGCGGCCAGGGCCACCAGCAGCAGAATCAGGATCGGGCTGTGCTCCAGCCACTCACCCGGGCGGGTACGTTGCGGTGCCGGGGGCGCGGTGAAGCTGGGGTCGACACCGCAGTCTTCGGCGCTGCGTGCGCTGTTTGGGCCAGGGGCCGTGGCGTAGGCAATCACCAGCGACACCACCACCAGCGCCGCCAGCATTACGCCGGATTGCCAGAGGAAAATGGTTTCGGTGAACGGGATGACCCCGGTAATCGACAGGATCGAAGGGGGCAGGCTGGCCGGGTTGGCTTGCAGTTGAGCAGCCGATGACGACAGGCCCAGTGCCCATACCGCGCCCAGGCCCAGGTAGGCGGCAGCACCTGCGGCACGGTAGTCCATTTTCAGCTCGGTGCGCCGTGCCAGGGCGCGTACCAGGAGGCCACCGAATACCAGCGACAGGCCCCAGTTGAGCAAGGAGGCCAACATCGAGATCAGCGCGACCCAGCACACTGCCGAGCGACCATTGCCAGGGATGCGCGCCAGGCGGTCGATCAGCCGTGCGGCAGGCGGCGAGCTGGCCACCACATAACCGCCGATCACCACGAAGGCCATCTGCATGGTGAACGGAATCAGGCTCCAGAAGCCATCGCCAAAGGCTTTGGCAGTGTCGGTCGGCTTGGCCCCCATGGCCAGCGCGCCGATGCACACCAGCAGCACCGCCAGCGCGGCGAACACCCAGGAATCGGGGAACCAGCGTTCCGCCCAGTTGGAACAACGCAAGGCAAAGCGGGCGGAGCGGCTGTCTTGGATTTCAGCGGCCACAGTTGAATTCCTTTTATTGGTTTTATGATGTGAAACCGTGTTGCCAGGCAACACAAAAACCTGTGGGAGCGGGTTTACCCGCGAATGCGGCGGTGAATGTACCGACGCATTCGCGGGTGAACCCGCTCCCACAGGGTAGGATCGCGTGATGCCTTAGAAGGTCATTTCCTTCACATCATCCGGCACGATCAGCTTGCCGGCGGTTTTCTCGATGATTTCCTCAACGCTCACCCCTGGTGCGGTCTCGCGCAGGATGAAGGCGCCGTCTTCGATTTCCAGGTAGGCCAGGTCGGTCAGCACCTTGCGGATGCAGCCAGCACCGGTGAGTGGCAGGCTGCACTGCGGCAGCAGTTTGGACTCGCCGTCCTTGGAGGCGTGGGTCATGGTGACGATGATGTTATCGGCGCCAGCCACCAGGTCCATGGCACCGCCCATGCCCTTGACCAGTTTGCCCGGGATCATCCACGAGGCGATGTTGCCCTGCACGTCCACCTCGAAGGCGCCCAGTACGGTCAGGTCGACGTGGCCGCCTCGGATCATGGCGAACGACTGCGCCGAATCGAAGATCGAGGCACCGCGGCGGGCGGTGACGGTTTGCTTACCGGCGTTGATCATGTCGGCATCAATCGTACTTTCGGTCGGGAATTCGCCCATGCCGAGCAGGCCGTTTTCCGATTGCAGCATCACATCCATGTCGGCGGGTACGTAGTTGGCCACCAGGGTCGGAATGCCGATACCCAGGTTCACGTAATAGCCGTCCTTCAGTTCACGGGCGACGCGTTGCGCCATCTGTTCGCGGGTCAGTGCCATGGTCAGGATCTCTTTGTTGTTCTGGTGGATGGCGCTCAGGCCTTGACGGTGCGCTTTTCGATACGCTTTTCGAAGGTGCCGACGATAACGCGGTCCACATAGATGCCCGGGGTGTGGATTTCGCTGGGCAACAGCACGCCTGGCTCGACGATTTCTTCCACTTCGACCACGGTGATCTTGCCGGCGGTGGCTGCCAGCGGGTTGAAGTTTTGCGCCGTGTTGCGGTACACCACGTTGCCGTAGTGGTCAGCCTTCCAGCCCTTGACGATGGCGAAGTCGCCTGTGATGGACTCTTCAAGGATGTATTTGCGGCCCTTGAACTCACGCACTTCCTTGCCGTCGGCAACCGGGGTGCCGTAGCCGGTGGCGGTGTAGAACGCCGGAATACCGGCACCTCCTGCGCGCATTTTCTCGGCGAGGGTGCCTTGCGGAGTCAGCTCCACCTCCAGCTCGCCGCTGAGCAGCTGGCGTTCGAACTCGGCGTTTTCGCCCACGTAGGAAGCGACCATCTTGCGGATCTGCCGGTCTTCCAGCAGTACGCCCAGGCCAAAGCCGTCGACGCCGCAGTTGTTGGAAACCACGGTCAGGCCCTTGACGCCGCGCCGCTTGATTTCGCCAATGAGGTTTTCCGGGATGCCGCACAGGCCGAAACCACCGGCCAGTACCGTCATGTTGTCGGTCAGGCCTTCAAGGGCCTGTTCATAGGTTGCAACGCGCTTGTCCAGTCCGGCCATGCTGATCCGCCTTTTGTAGTTGTTGAACCGACGAAGCTGTCGGTGAGCGTGTGAAGACATCTTCACCGCAAGCGACTGATTTGTTAATTTTGTTTTCGTCATCGATTGATAACTTTTACAAAACAAAAATAGGCCCGTCATGAACGTCAAGCAACTGCGTGCCTTTGTCGCCGTGGCCAAGTACCAGAGCTTTGCCCAGGCCGGAGAGCACCTGCATGTCTCACAGCCCGCCCTCAGCCTGACCATCAAGGCCCTGGAAGAAAACCTCGGCGGCGCCCTGCTCAGCCGCACCACACGTAGCGTCAGCCTGACCGCCGAAGGCGAAGTGCTGCTGCCACTGGCACGGCGGCTTCTGGCCGATTGGGACGACACCGAGGAGATGCTGCGCCAGCGCTTCACCTTGCAACTGGGCCGCGTGGCGGTGGCAGCCATGCCGGCCTTTGCCGGCAACCTGCTGCCCCACTCGCTCAAGGTGTTTCGCCAACGCTACCCCAAGGTCAACGTCACCGTGCATGACGTGATCAATGAACAGGTGCAGGAACTGGTGCGCCATCGCCGCGTCGAACTGGGCATCGGCTTCGAGCCGGACAACATCGACGGGCTGGACTTCCACCCGTTGTACATGGACCGTTTCGTCGCGGTGGTACCTGCCGACTCGCCCCTGGCACTGCTGCCCGAGGTGAGCTGGGCACAGCTGATGGCCGAAGACTTCGTCGCCCTGCAACGTCCTTCGGCAGTGCGCCTGCTGATGGAGCAGAATGTGGCACCCCAGCACGGCAAACTGGCCGTGGCCTTCGAAAGCCACCAGTTGGCGACCATCGGCCGCATGGTCGCCAACGGCCTGGGGGTCAGTGCCGTACCGGCGCTGTGCATCAACCAGATGCAGGAGCTGGGCGCCCGTTGCGTGACCTTGGTGGAGCCCACGGTCGAGCGGCGCATCGGCGTGATTGCCCTTAGCGAACACAAGCTTTCCACCGCAGCGCAGGCGCTGCTTGAGGTTCTGCATTCCAATACCCGGATCCCGGAGGTGACATGCGTTACGTGAAACTGGCAGGTTCGAGCGTTCCGGCCATTGGCCAAGGCACCTGGTACATGGGGGAAGACCCTGGCCGCAAAGCTGCCGAAGTGGCGGCCTTGCAACAGGGCATCGAGCTGGGCCTGACCCTGATCGACACCGCCGAGATGTATGCTGAAGGCGGGGCAGAAACCGTGGTTGGCCAGGCGATTGCCGGGCGACGCGACCAGGTGTTTCTGGTCAGCAAGGTGTACCCGCACAATGCGAGTGCACGCGGCATGGCAGCTGCCTGTGAGCGCAGCCTCACACGTTTGGGGACTGACTGCATTGACCTGTACCTGCTGCACTGGCGTGGCCAGCACCCGCTGGACGAAACGGTCGATGCATTCGAGCGCTTGCGCGAGCAAGGCAAGATCAAGCGCTGGGGTGTGTCCAATTTCGACGTAGACGACCTGCGCGAACTGCACAACCCTGACTGTGCCACCAACCAGGTGCTGTACAACCCGGCTCAGCGTGGCATCGAGTTCGACCTGCTGCCGTGGTGCGAAAAACGTGCGCTGCCGACCATGGCCTACTGCCCGCTGGCCCAGGCCGGGCGCTTGTTGCAGCACCCCGTGCTGGCAGAAATCGCCGAGCGCCATGGTGCTACACCGGCCCAGGTCAGCCTGGCCTGGGTGACCCGCAACGACGGGGTGATCGCCATCCCCAAAGCCGTGACACCTGAGCATGTGCGGCTGAACGCTGCTGCGGGTTTATTGACCTTGAACAGTGAAGACCTGCGAGCGATAGACCGGGCGTTCCCGGCACCGACGCGCAAGCAGCGGTTGGCGATGGTGTAAGCACCCTGCCTTGAGCATCCTGGGGTTGCTTTGCGGCCCCAATCATTTAATGGAAGTCGCGGCTGCGCACATCCAGCCCCTGCAACAGTGGGCTCACATCCTCCAGCCGCCGCGCAATCAGGTGCCTCACGCCCTCCTCCTGCTCCAGCCGCCCACTGACCTTGAGTAGCTGCGACCCCACCAGCGCCCGTCGCTGCCGTTCGGCCAAGTCTCGCCACACCACCACGTTGACCATCCCGTGCTCATCTTCCAGGGTTACGAAGGTCACGCCACTGGCGGTCTGTGGCCGTTGACGACCGACCACCAGCCCGGCCACCGCAATGTTGTCGCCATGCTCGGCACCTTGCAGCTCTTGTGAACTGCGACACCCCAACGCCCTCAGGCGTGAACGTAACAAGGCCAGCGGATGCGGCCCGAGCGTGGTGCCCAAGGTTTGGTAATCGGCCATCAGGTCCTCACCCACGCTTGGCACAGGCAAATCAACTGCGGCTTCAGGCACCGCTTCCACCTCTGCGAACAAGGGCAGCTGCGGCTGCACCGCCGCCACCTGCCAGCGTGCCTGATGGCGGTCGCTGGCCAAGGTACGCAACGCCCCGCCATCAGCCAGACGGGCACGGGCGCGTTGGTCGAGGCCAGCGCGCAGGCAAAGGTCTTCGACGTCGCGCCACGGCCGTTGCGCCCTCGCCTGCTGCACGCGCCTGGCATCGGCTTCGGCCAGGCCACGCACCAGCCGCAAGCCCATGCGAATGGCCAACGCACCTTGAGCCTCAGGTTCGAGGGTGCAGTCCCAGTCGCTGTGGCAAACGTCGACGGGTCGCACCTCGATACCTTGGCGGCGCGCCTCCTGCAGCAACTGGTCCGGGCTGTAGAAGCCCATGGGCCAGCTGTTGACCAGCGCGCAGGTGAAGATTGCCGGCTCATGGCACTTCAGCCAGCTGCTGGCATAACACAGCAAGGCAAAACTGGCCGCGTGCGACTCCGGGAAACCATAACTGCCAAAGCCCTTGATCTGCTCGAAGATGCGCTCGGCGAATGCCAGTTCGTAACCATTGCGCAGCATGCCTTGCACCAGCCGCTCGCGGTGCGGCTCCAGGCCACCGTGGCGTTTCCAGGCCGCCATGCTGCGACGTAGCTGGTCGGCCTCGCCCGGCGTGTAGTCGGCTGCGACCATGGCCAGTTCCATCACCTGTTCCTGAAACAACGGCACGCCCAAGGTCCGTGCGAAGACTGCCTTGAGCTGCGGCGACGGGTAGGTCACGGGCTCCTGCTTCAGGCGCCGGCGCAAGTAAGGGTGCACCATGTCACCCTGAATCGGCCCGGGGCGGACAATGGCCACTTCGATGACCAGGTCATAGAACGTTCGGGGTTGCAGCCGAGGCAGCATGGCCATCTGCGCACGCGACTCGATCTGGAACACCCCCATCGTCTCGGCGCGGCTGATCATCGCGTAGGTGGCCGGGCATTCGCTGGGGATGGTCGCCAGGGTCAGCTGCCGGCCACGGTGGCGTTGCAGCAAGTCGAAGCAACGGCGCAAGGCACTGAGCATCCCCAGCGCCAGCACGTCGACCTTGAGCAAACCGACCATGTCCAGGTCGTCCTTGTCCCACTGGATCACCGTGCGTTCCGCCATTGCCGCATTCTCCACCGGCACCAGCTGGTCGAGCGGCTGCTGGGAAATGACGAAACCACCCGGGTGCTGCGACAGGTGCCGTGGGAAGCCGATCAGCTCACCCGCCAGTACCAGCACCCGGCGCAACGAAGGGCTGCCTGCCTCGAAGCCGGCTTCTGCCAGTCGCTGGTCGTCGGGTATGCGGTCGCTCCAGCGGCCACAGCATTTGGCCAGGGCATCCACCTGATCCATCGGCAAACCCAGCACCCGCGCCACATCCCGCACCGCACCCGCTGCATGGTAAGTGTTGACCACCGCAGTCAGCGCGGCACGGTGCCGGCCATAGCGGCGGAACACGTACTGGATCACTTCTTCGCGCCGGTCGTGCTCGAAGTCCACGTCGATATCGGGTGGCTCGTTGCGCTCGCGCGACAGGAAACGCTCGAACAACAGGTGGTGCTCCATGGGGTCGAGCTCGGTAATGCCCAGCACGAAACACACCACCGAGTTGGCAGCAGAGCCACGCCCTTGGCACAAGATGCGCTGGCTGCGGGCGAAGGCGACGATGTCGTGCACGGTCAGGAAGTAGCTCTCGTAACCCAGCGCTTCGATCAGCGCCAGTTCCTTGGCCAGCACATCACGCACCTTGTCACTGGGCCCCTGCGGCCAGCGCAACGGCAGGCCCTGCTCGCACAGCACGTGCAACCAGCTTGCCGGGGTGTGGCCCTGGGGCACCAGTTCGCGCGGGTACTGGTACTGCAACTCGCTGAGGTCGAATTGGCAGCGCTGGGCAATGGCCAGGGTTTCGGCCAACAGGTCGAACGGGTACAGCTCGCCCAGTTGCGCCAGGCTACGCAAGTGCCGCTCGCCATTGGCAAACAGAAAGCGCCCGGCTTCGGCCACCTGGCAATGCTGGCGGATGGCAGCCATGCAGTCCTGCAAGGCACGGCGGCCGCGCACATGCATGTGCACGTCGCCACAGGCCACGGCGCGGATCCCCACATCGGCCGCCAGTGCCCGCAGGCGTTGCAGGCGCATGGCATCGTCGTGGCCCCGGTGCAGGTGCACCGCCAGCCACAGGCGCTCATCGAACACACTGCGCAGCCACTCGCCGGTGGCCATATCGTCACTGTCATCGGCCACCCACAAGGCCAGCAGGCCCTGACCGTGCAGCTGCAGGTCGTCACGAAAAAGCTGGTATTCACCCTTTTCTGCCCGCCGACGGGCACGGGTGATCAGTGCGCACAGGTTCTGGTAGCCGGCCAGGTTTTCGACCAGCAGCACCAGCTTGGGGCCGTCGTGCAACTGCACCTCGCTGCCGACGATCAGCCGCAACCCATGCGCCTTGGCGGCCTGCCAGGCGCGTACGATACCGGCCAGGGTACATTCGTCCGTGATCGCCAACGCCTGGTAACCCTGTTCAGTTGCGCGGCGGAACAGCTCCTCGGCACTCGATGCACCGCGCTGGAAGCTGAAGTTGGACAAGCAATGCAGCTCGGCATAACCCGGCGTACTCATGCAAACCAGCCCTGCAACCACAGCGGGCCGGCCTGGCCCAGGTCGCGGTAGGCCCAGCCACGCAGGCCCTCACGGGTTTCGATGCGGTAGTAGTCGCGGCGCACATCGCCGCCATCCCACCAGCCCGATTCGATGCGTTCGGCATGGCCCTGCAACCGATAGCCGGCGTCATCCAGCGCCATCGGTGCAGGCAGTAACCAGCCAGGGCGGCTGCCCGGGGCAACCGGCATGTTGCCTTGTGCGCCCTGCTCTACCAGTTGCCAGGCGCATTCAGGGCGGTGATCTGCAGCCGCGCTCAGCCCCTTCACGGCCTCATCACCCAGGCGGGCGCGCAGCCGCTCACGCAATTGCGCCCAGGGCTGCGCCTGTTGAGCACGCGGGTCGAACAACGGCTGATGCTGCGGCACGAAGGGCGGCAGGTCTTCGGCGACCAACCGCAGGTTGCGCACCGGTGCAGGTATACGCAGTGGCTCCAGGCGCCCACGGGCCAGCTCGAACAGCATCGCAGCATCGCGCTCTGCCGCCAGCAGGCCCACCTTGAGCAGGGTATCCGGCCCTTCGGCATGCTCCAGATGCAGGCAAAAGCGCTGCACGCCACAGTCGCGCCCGGCGAGAAATGCCGCCAGGTCGTTGAGCATGCGCCGCAGCGGGAACAGCAGCGCCTGGTGTGATTCAACGTCGAAATTCAGTTCCAGCCGGGTTTCGAAACGGTCCGGTGGCTGGTAGAAGTCCAGCCCCAGGTTGCGCAGGCCGAGCAACTGGTCGAGGTGCAGCTGTACCTGGGCCGGAAAGCGCCTGGCCAAGGTATCGCGCGGCAAGGCCAGCACCTGGCCCAGCTGACGCAAGCCCATGCGGGCAAAGGCTTCGGCAGCCTCTGCCGGCAAGCCGATTCGCGTGATGGGCATGGCCAGCAACGCTGCGCGAGTTGCATCGGCATCGCTCACCGCCAAGCCGTCGTGGCCATTGGCGAGCATACGTGCCGCCACCGGGTTGCTGGCCAGGACAATGCGTTGGCGCAAGCCCAGGTCTGCCAGCTCCTGGCGCAGACGCGCCTCGAACAAGGGCCACGGGCCGAACAGTTGCAGGCTGGAGCCTACTTCCAACAACAGCGCCCGAGGGTAATGCACGCTGACCTGGGCACTGAAACGGTAGGCCCAGGCCGCCAGCAACTGCTGCACCTGCTCGATGCGCTTGGGGTCGCTTTCGACACAGGTGAAGCCATCCGCCAGGGCACGCGCTGCGGTCAGGGTTTGCCCGGCCCGCAAGCCAAGTGCAGCGGCCGCCGGGTTGACCGCCTGCACCACACGCCGCTGGGTAGGCCCGCCAACAAGCACCAGAGGCGTATCAGGGTCGTCACGCTCACGCAGGACGGTGTCCAGCGCCAGCTGCGGCAGCAGGATGCAGGCCCAGAGCATGGTGCATTAGCCCCGGCCCGGGCAGGCGATGGGCAGCGCTGGCGGCATGCCGCCACGGCTCTTCAGCACACGCCATTGCGCCGGGCGCGTGTCAACGGCAATGCGCAGTGCTGCAGGTGAAGGGTTGTGCGCCGCCTGCTGCGGCCTGCAGGCGAATGCCAATGCCTGACCGGTTTCGGCGGCCACCTGCAAGCGCCTCAGGGCGCGATCATCGGCACGTTCCGGCCAGCATAGCACCGCCGCACAACTGCCCGAGCGCAGGCACTGTTCGGCGGCCCACAGGGCATCGGCGGGGTCGGCATCCACCTGTACCAGCCAGCGCAGGTCCACCCCCGCCGCCTGCCAGGCCGGTGCATACGGAATGAACGGCGGTGCCACCAGCACCACGCGGCTGGCGTCAGCGCTTAGCCGGGCCAGGGTTGGCCACAGCAACTGCAATTCGCCACAACCGGGGCTGGCCAGCAACAGCTCGCTCAGTGCGGCCGCTGGCCAGCCACCTTCCGGCAGGCGCTCGTCGAGGGCCGCATGGCCGGTGGGCTGCAACCCGAGTGGCCGCGCCTGGGCCTGCCGTCCGCGCCATACCCGGCGCTGGTCGAGCAGCCTGTCGAGGTCGACCACCGCGCCCATCAGTCACGCCTCAGCAAGCCGCAGAACACGCCTTCGATGAAGAACTCCTGTTCAGGCTTCACATCGATGGGCGCGTAGGCCGGGTTGCGCGGCAACAGCCGGTAATGGCTGCCTTTGCGTTGCAGGCGCTTGATGGTGACTTCACCGTCCAGGCGCGCAACCACGATCTGGCCATCGCGGGCGTCGGCCTGCTGAAGAATGCCGACCAGATCACCGTCGAAAATGCCGTCGTCGATCATCGAGTCGCCACGCACCTTCAGCAGGTAATCCGGTGTACGGCGGAACAGGCTGGGGTCGAGCAGCAATTGTTCGTGAATGCCCAGGTCCGGGCCGATGGGGGCACCTGCCGCCACCTGGCCCAGCACCGGTACTTCGAGAATTTCGGGCCGGCGCAACGGCTCAGCCAGGCGGATGCCCCGCGCCTGGTTCGGCGTGACATCGATGTAGCCGGCCTGGCACAGGGCAGTGATGTGCTTGCGCGCGACACTGCGCGAGGCAAAACCGAAGCGCGTGGCGATATCGGCCAGGCTTGGCGGCTGGCCATGGTCGGCAATGCGCTCACGAATGAATTCGAAAATGGCGCGGCGTTTGGGGGTTAGATTGTCCATGGAGCACATTTGTACTCTTTTCGGAGCACGCTGAACAGCCCCCTTTGTCGCCAGCTTTGGTTATGATCCCCTGGCTTGTGTTTCTTGATCTGGATATCTCATGCTGACCGCCCTGCTGTTCGACCTCGACGGAACCCTCACCGACACCGATACCCTGCACCTGCAAGCCTTTCGCCAGCTGCTGCGTGAGCACGATGGCCGCGAGCTTAGCCAGGCGCAGTTCGATGCCCAGGTCAGCGGCCGCGCCAACGGCGAGCTGTTCGCCGAGCTGTTCCGCGACGCCAGCGCCGAACAGTGCAAGGCGCTGGCCGACCGCAAGGAAGCGCTGTTCCGCGACCTGTCGCCTTCCCTTGAACCAATGCCGGGCCTGCTGCGCTTGCTGGCACATGCCCAGGCGCGCAGCATCGGCATGTGCGTGGTGACCAACGCACCACGGCTGAATGCCGAGCACATGTTGAACGCCATGGGCCTTGGCCAGCGCTTCGCGCATGTGTTGGTGGCCGAGGAACTGGCGCGGCCCAAGCCAGACCCGTTGCCCTACCTCACCGGCTTGCAGCGGCTGGGCGCCGAAGCCGCGCAAGCGCTGGCCTTCGAGGATTCATTACCAGGCGTGGCTGCGGCCAGTGGCGCAGGAATCTTCACCGTAGGCGTGGCCACGACGCAGACGCCGGAGCGGTTGCTGGCGGCGGGGGCCAGGCTGGTTGTGAATGACTTCGATGACCCGGCGTTGTGGGCATTGATCGAATCCATGCAATGACCGCCCAAGGCCGCCCATGCTGATCGACGAAGAACTCACCCTCAAAAAGCTGGAAACCTTCCTCGCCTTCATGCGCACCGGCAACCTCGGCCGCGCCGCTGCCGAGCTGTCCACCAGTGCGGTCAGTGTGCATCGCGCCATCCACTCACTGGAAAGCGCCCTGCGCTGCCCGTTGTTCAAGCACGAAGGCCGCCAGCTGATCCCGCTGGAAAGCGCTTACGTGCTGGAAAAGAAGGCCCGGCAGCTGATTCAGGACGCTGAGCAGATGGTGCGCCAGACCCGTGAGGCCGCCGGCTTCTATGCTGAGCGCTTCCGCCTGGGCGCGCTCTATTCGCTAACCGTGAAGACCGTGCCCAAGCTGGTCATGGGCCTGAAACTGCGCCGCAGCGAACTGAACATCGACCTCACCCTGGGCTCCAACATCGACTTGCTGCAGCGCCTGAAGAACCACGAACTGGAGGCCATTCTGGTCTCCCTTGACGAAAGCGTCAGCGACCCGGCCTGCGAGCAGTTGCCACTGTTCTCCGACGACATCTTCCTCGCGGTCCCCACCGACTCGCCTTTCGCCGAGCAGGCCGAGGTGGACCTGGCCGACCTGGCCGACTCCACGTTCATTACCCTGACCCAGGGCTTCGCCACCCACCGCGATGGCGCACGGGTGTTCCAGCAGGCGGGCTTTGAACCGAAGGTGGCCATGCAGGTGAACGATATCTTCACATTGCTGAGCATGGTCAGCTCGGGGGTGGGCTTTGCCCTGCTGCCCGGGCGCATCGCCGCGGTATACGAGAACCGCGTCAGGTTGATTGCCTTGAAGCCGCAATATCGCTTGCAGCAGCATATCGGTGTGGTGTTTCTGAAAGCCCGGGAGCGGGAGCCGAACCTGCTGGCGTTGCTGGCGGAGTGCCGGATGTACAGCCTGGAGCGGTAAGCCAGTGTGCGGCATGCCGATCTTGCTGCCACGGCACCAACGCCGAAACCTCAAACCGACAATGCCCGCTGCACCTCGCCCACGGTAGTCGCCAGGCTATTCAGGTGCAGGTTCAACACCCGCTCGACCGGCGCCTGGTCCAATGGCCAGTGCAAAGCAATGCTACCGGCCAGGCGCCCGTCGGCATGCACCGGCAAGGCGATGGCGCGAATCAGGAACGGCAACCGCACCGGATACTCCCAGTGCCCTTCAGTCCGCTGGCCAAAGCCCTTGTGTGCGTCTTCCTCGATATTGCGCAGCACCGTGTCATCACCCAGCCGCTCGTGGGCCGCCAGGCGCTGCACTTCGTCCTCCGCCAGCTCACCCAGGCAGGCCCGCCCCATCGCCGAATGGAACAGGCTGGCATGGTGCCCAACAATCTGGCAGGTGTGCGGATAGCGCTTGCGCAACACTTGGGGGATGGCACTTTCCATCACCTCCAGCCGTTCGCCGTCGAAGCACGACAGGTCTGCCACCAGCCCGGTGCGTTCGCTCAGCTCCAGCAGCATGGGCGCAGCGCTTTCCACCAGGCGCCGCTTGAAACGCAACTGGCGGTCGCCGAACAGGCGCCGCGCACACAGCCGGTACCGCCGGTCGCTCAGGCCACGGTACACCCAGCCTTGCTCCTGCAAGGTGGCAAGCATGCGCGATACCGTGGCCTTGGGCAGCGCCGTCAGGTAATGCAGTTCCTCCAGGCCCAGTGCCTGGTGTTCGCCCAACAGGTCGACAATGGCCAACGCCCGTTCCACGGAACGCACGCCGCCACTGTCTGCCGTGATGCCCATGGGTTTGACCTCCTTGTAGCGGGATGGTCAGCATAGCCAGCAAGATCCGCGCCTGCCCGATGCTTTCATGACGCCGTCAGGCACTGGGGTGGGCAACGCTCCACCCACCGGGTGAGCTGTTCATGGGCATACGCCAACTGCAACACAGCATGGTCACCCTGAGCCGGGCCTATGATTTGCAGGCCCATGGGCAACCCGGCAGCACTGAACCCGACCGGTACGCTGATGCTCGGCAAGCCGGCCAGGGTCGGCCCGATCACCACCTCCATCCAGCGGTGGTAGGTGTCCATCGCCCGCCCCCCAACCACCGTCGGCCATGGCTGGCGTGCATCGAAAGGGAACACCTGGGCCGATGGCAACAGCAGGAAATCGTAACGTTCAAACAGATGGGCCAACGCACGGTACCAGTCGCTGCGGTCCAGCGAAGCCTGGTAAAGTGCTGCCGCACTCAGTTGCAAGCCCCCTTCTACTTCCCACTGTGCTTCAGGCTTGAGCCGTGCGCGCTTGTTCGGGTCGGCATAGGCCGCGCCGAGGTTGCCGTGCACCAGGAAGTGGCGATGGGTCAGCCAGCATTGCCACAACCGCGCGAGGTCGAATGCCGGCTGGCAAGCCTCCACCCGGCAGCCCAGTTCGGCAAAATCGGCCAGCGCCGACTCGCACAGGCTCATCACCCCGTCATCCATTGGCAGGTAGCCGTTGTAATCACCCAGCCAGCCGACCCGCACGCCCCGGAAATCACGCTGCAAACCGGCGGCAAAATCCCGCCGACCTTCGCTCAGCGACAGGGGTACCCGTGCGTCGACGCCAGCCTGTATCGACAGCAACCGTGCCACGTCAACCACGCTGCGGCCCATGGGCCCCTCGGTGGCCAGCTGCTGCACGAACAGTTCGGGCGCCGGCCCATGGGGCACTCGGCCCTGTGAGGGGCGCAGGCCGAACACATTGTTGAACGCCGCCGGGTTGCGCAGCGAGCCCATCATGTCGCTCCCGTCGGCGACCGGCAGCAGGCGCATGGCCAGCGCCGCTGCCGCCCCGCCACTGCTGCCACCGGCCACACGCTGCGGGTCGTAGGCATTGGTGGTGGTACCGAACAGGGTGTTGTAGGTTTGCGAGCCGAGGCCGAATTCGGGCACGTTGCTCTTGCCCACGATCAGCGCCCCGCTCGCCCGCATCCGCGCAACACTGATCGCGTCCTGCTCGGGTACCTGTTCGGTAAACAAGGGGGAGCCAAGGGTGGTGCGCAGCCCGGCAGTGGCTGCCAGGTCCTTGATCGCCTGCGGCATGCCATGCATCCAGCCACGCGAATGGCCACGGGCCAGTTCACAGTCACGCTCATCAGCCTCGGCCAGCAGCGCTTCGGCCGGGCGCAGTGACACCAGCGCATTGACTACAGGGTTGCAGCGTTCGATGTGCAGCAGGTAGGCCTGCATCACGTCCCGACACGACACCTGGCGGGCATGGATGGCCTGGGACAATGCCTCGGCATCGAGGGCTACGATGGGGTCGATGGCTAGCGGCTTCACGGTTTTACTCCAAGGTTGAAGGCGGCAGGCTTGGCCAACCGAGGTGCTTCTTTCAGGCAGTAGGTACCCAGCAGCGTCAGCAGGCAGGCGAACAGCACATAGAACGAAGGCGCCACTGGGGTGCCGAGCACCTTGCTCAGCCAGGTCACGATCAACGGGGCAAAGCCGCCGAACACCATCACTGCCACGTTATAGGCCACCGACACACCGGTGGAGCGCACCTCGACCGGGAACTGCTCGGCCAAGGCAGTGGGTGCCGGGCCGAAGAAGCCACCGATGGCGGTGCACAGCAGCAGTTGCATGATCAGCAGGCGTTCCACGGACGGCGCGGCGGCCACCCAGACATAAAGCGGGTAGACCATCACGAAGAACGCCAAGGTGAAGGCCATCAACACCGGGCGCCTCCCCAGCCGGTCAGACAGAGCGCCAGACAACGGAATCACCACGGTCATCAGCCCCACGGCCAGCATCTGCACGAGCAGCACCTGGTCCAGCGGCAGCCCGAGGTTCTTGTGGGCGAAGGTCGGCATGTTCACCAGCACCACGTAGAACGACACCGTCGCGCCACAGGCCAGGCCCATCGACACCAGCAGGCTGCGCCGGTGCTCACGCAACACCTGCCACAGGCTGGGCGACTGGCCCTTGGCCTGGCGGCGCGCTTCGACGAACTCTTCGGGCTCTTCCATGTGCTTGCGAATCCACAGCCCCACCGGGCCGATCAGCAGGCCGAGCACGAACGGAATGCGCCAGCCCCAGCTGTCCAGCGCCTCAGGCGAACACAGGTGCGTCACCAGGGCGACCATCGCCGCACCGGAAAACACCGCCAGGCATTGCCCCACCAGTTGCCACGAGCCATACAGCCCCTTGCGGTGGGCAGGCGCGCTTTCTACCAGAAACGCTGTCGCGCTGGCGTATTCGCCACCGGTAGCAAAGCCCTGCAGCATGCGCGCCACCACGATCAGCATCGGCGCGGCCATGCCAATGGCCAGGTAATCGGGGGCAAAAGCGATCATGGCGATCGACACGGTCATCAGCCGGATGATCATCTGCATGGCCGCCTTGCGGCCCTTGCGATCGGAATACATGCCCAGCAACACACCACCCACCGGGCGCATGAAAAAGCCGACGCCAAAGGTGGCCAGGGCCATCAGCAGCGAGGCGTACTCATCATCGGACGGGAAAAACTGCCGGGCAATGATGCTGGCCAGAAAGCCATACACGATAAAGTCATACCACTCCAGGGCGTTGCCGATAACGGCAGCGACCACCTGCCGGGTACGCGACACGCCAGTGCTCGAAGTCTGCATAGGGGAACACTCCACACAATGATTGGGTGATCACCCGGGCGCGGTCGCACCCGGGTTCCAGCGGCAGTCGTAAATGGGAAGGTCAGGCGGGCGCGAGCCAGCGCTCTGCTAGCGCGCCCCAGTAGGCGGCGCCGGTCAGCAGGATGTCGTCGTTGAAGTCGTAGGCCGGGTTGTGCACCATCGGCCGCGATACCCCATTGCCGATGAACAGGTAGGCGCCCGGGCAGCGTTGCAGCATCCAGGCGAAGTCTTCGCTGCCCATCAGCTTGCGGGTGTTGGCATCCACCGCCTCGGTACCCAGCAGTTCCACCCCGACCTGCGTGGCGAAGGCGTTCTCTGCGCCATGGTTGACCAGCACCGGGTAAGCCGGACGGTGTTCGATGCTGGCACTGCAGCCAAAACTTTCGGCCTGGCCGACGATGATCGCCCGCACCCGCTCCAGGGTCTGTGCCCGCACCTCGGCGTTCAGCGCGCGCAGGCTAAGGCGCAGCAGCGCCTGCTGCGGGATCACGTTGGCCGCTTCGCCGGCCTGCAGCGCACCCACCGTGACAACAGCCGCCTCCTGCGCATCGATATTGCGCGCCACCACGGTTTGCAGCGCCATTACCACACTGGCTGCCGCCACCAGCGGGTCGACGGTCAGGTGCGGCATCGAACCATGGCCGCCAACCCCGTCGAGGGTCACCGTCAGCAAGTCTTGCGAGGCCATCATCGGACCCTCGCGAAAGCCCAGGTGCCCGGCTGGCAGGCCCGGCATGTTGTGCATGCCGAACAGTGCATCGCAAGGGAAGCGCTCCAGCAAGCCGTCGGCCAGCATCGCCTCGGCGCCGCCCTGGCCCTCCTCGGCCGGCTGGAAGATCAGCGTCAGCGTGCCGTCGAACTGTCGGGTCGCCGCCAGGTAGCGCGCGGCGCCGAGCAGCATGGTGGTGTGACCATCATGGCCGCAGGCGTGCATGCAACCCTGGTGCTGGCTGCTGTACGTCGCGCCCGTGGCCTCGTGGATGGGCAGCGCGTCCATGTCGGCGCGCAGGCCCAGACGGCGTGAGCTGCTGCCATTGCGTAGCACGCCGACCACGCCAGTCTTGCCGATGCCGGTGTGTACCTCATAACCCCACGCCTCAAGCAACCGGGCGACCAGTGCCGACGTGCGGTTTTCTTCAAAACCCAGTTCCGGGTGAGCGTGGATATCGTGACGGATCGCGTGCAGCTCGCTGGCCACATCGTCAAGCCAGGCCAGGATGTGCTGATGTCGGGACATGTAGAGTCTCCTCGCGCGGGTGGTTTCCCGTTCTTGTTGTTCGCCTTGAGGTCACGACGGGTGAGGCAGGTCGTGCTTGCGAACAGATAAGCGCGAGGAGCGATGAAGCACAATCAAATCTGGTTTCACAGCGTGGAACCGAAAGCGCCGATCAGGGCTGCCATTGCTTGCAACGGCAAGCACTACTTCATGGCGGGGAAGCGAACTAATAATATTTGTTCAGGCAAGGGCTCGAGGATGGCCGATTCCTGGCCACGTAATCGGTTCCAGCCGGTGGCTTCCTTGATGGACTCCAATACCAACTTGCCCAGGGGCAATCTGTTCGATCTGGCTTCCCGATAAGTCGATTTAACATCGTTGAACAGCTGCCTCAGCTTGCCCACTCCTGCGAGAGAGCTTGCGGCTATTCCGGCCCCGGTCATCAGTTCAGCCCCCACTGACTCAAAGGGCGCTGATAAAGCAAACACAGCACTGGGCGCCTTGACGACGGTACCCGCCAGGCCGCCGACAAATATCATTGCATTATTGGTACGGCTTGAATTGTCGAACTCCTTCGGTATTGGCGTTCCGTTGGCCTTGGCAATTGAACGTTTGACGATTGCTTTGGATGCCTTGTTCAGTGAAGACAACATGCCCACCGTTCCCCAGACAAGTCCTGTAGATTGCCCGACTACCCGTGTGGGCGAATGACCATCACGGTCCACCTTGTTAACCGGGTCCCCCGTACAGTAGGCATAGGCATTAAGCCCCCCACGACCAAACGGGCTGAATACATCCGGGCTGTGAAAGCGCATTGTCCCGGTGTGATAGGCACGCTTGCCGTTGCCAAGTAGATAACCCTGCGGCAGAAGCGCGCCGGCCTCTCCGGCAAAAGCCAACAGCGGGCAGCCCTTGACCACCTGATAGCCATAGGGTGTATAGGGCCGCAGCGGGAAGTTATTACTTGTATGCACGGAGGCCTGTTGGTCAATGGCCAACAAATATGAAGTTCGCATGTTTTTCAGTTCCTGTTAGTGTTACTTGCCCCTTCACACTAACCCCATCACCCTTAATCAATAACTCGCAGATTTACTGAGCGGAAACATTACCCACACACGATGACTGCAATTGCTGTTACCTTGGGCGCACTGTTCCGAAACAGCCAAGGACTGCGTCATGCCTCCACGCCCAACCACCCCAAACGGCTTCGTCCGTGTGCGGGGTGCCCGCGAGCACAACCTGAAGAACATCGATGTCGATATCCCCCGCGATGCGCTGGTGGTGTTTACCGGCGTATCCGGCTCAGGCAAATCGTCACTGGCCTTCTCCACGTTGTATGCCGAAGCCCAGCGCCGCTATTTCGAATCAGTGGCACCCTATGCCCGGCGCCTGATCGATCAGGTTGGCGTGCCAGACGTCGATGCGATCGAAGGCCTGCCTCCAGCCGTGGCCTTGCAGCAGCAACGTGGCACACCCAGTGCGCGCTCCTCGGTGGGCAGCGTGACCACCTTGTCCAGCTCGATCCGCATGCTCTACTCACGCGCCGGCCACTACCCGGCCGGGCAGGCGATGCTGTATGCCGAGGACTTTTCGCCAAACACGCCCCAGGGCGCGTGCCCGGAGTGCCATGGCATGGGTCGGGTCTTTGAGGTGACCGAAGCGACCATGGTCCCCGACCCGTCACTGACCATTCGCGAACGCGCGGTGGCAGCGTGGCCGATGGCCTGGCAGGGGCAGAACCAGCGCGACATTCTGGTAACGCTGGGCTATGACGTCGATATCCCTTGGCGCGACTTGCCCCAGGCGCAACGCGACTGGATCCTGTTCACGGAAGAAACGCCCACCGCACCGGTGTATGCCGGCCTGACGCCCGCGCAGACCCGCGCCGCACTCAAGCGCAAGCTGGAGCCTAGCTACCAAGGCACGTTCATGGGTGCCCGGCGTTACGTGCTGCATACCTTCATGCACTCGCAGAGCGCACAGATGCGTAAACGCGTGGCCCAGTACATGCGCCCCAGCCCCTGCCCGCTGTGCCAAGGCAAGCGCCTGAAGCGCGAGGCGCTGGGCGTGACCTTCGCCGGCCTGGATATCACCGAACTGTCGCACTTGTCGCTGCAGGCGCTGGCCGAGGTGTTCCGCAAAGTGGCGGCAGCTGACTATCTGGCGCACCCGCAAGACGACCTGACCCTGGAAAAGCGCCTGGCAGCACAACGCATCGCCAAGGAATTGCTCGAGCGCATCGACACGCTGCTCGACCTTGGCCTCGGTTACCTGGCCCTGGAGCGCAGCACCCCCACCTTGTCTTCGGGTGAGCTGCAACGCTTGCGCCTGGCCACCCAGCTGAACTCACAGCTGTTCGGTGTGATCTACGTGCTCGACGAGCCCTCGGCCGGCTTGCACCCGGCCGACAGCGAAGCGTTGTTCGACGCCCTGCAACGCCTGAAGCACGCGGGCAACTCGGTGTATGTGGTGGAGCACGACCTGGACACCATGCGCCGCGCCGACTGGCTGGTGGATGTAGGGCCGGCTGCCGGCGAGCACGGTGGCACCATCCTCTACAGCGGGCCGCCCGCAGGCCTGGCCGAGGTCGAGCCATCATGCACCCGCACCTACCTGTTCAATGCCCAGTCCCAAGCCACACGTGCGCCACGCCAGGCCCGAGACTGGCTCACGCTAGAAGGCATTACCCGCAACAACCTCAACAACCTCAGCGCCGCATTCCCGCTGGGCTGCTTTACCGCCGTTACGGGTATTTCCGGCTCGGGCAAATCCAGCCTGGTCAGCCAGGCCCTGCTGGAGCTGGTCGGTGCGCACCTGGGCCATGCCGAGCAACGCAGCGAGCCCGACGAACCGAGCCTGGAGGACGCGCCTGAGCAGACCGGCAGTGGGCATGTCAGCGCTGGCCTGGACAGCATCAAGCGCCTGGTACAGGTCGACCAGAAGCCGATCGGTCGCACGCCTCGCTCCAACCTGGCCACCTACACCGGCCTGTTCGACCACGTGCGCAAGCTGTTCGCTGCCACGGAGCAAGCCAAGGCACAGGGCTTCGACGCAGGGCGCTTTTCCTTCAACGTTGCCAAGGGCCGCTGCGCAAATTGCGAAGGCGAAGGCTTCGTCAGCGTTGAGCTGCTGTTCATGCCCAGTGTCTACGCCCCCTGCCCCACCTGCCACGGCGACCGCTACAACCCTGAAACCCTGGCGGTGAGCTGGCAAGGCATGAACATTGCCCAAGTGCTGCAGCTGACTGTCGAGCAGGCCCTGCAGGTCTTTGCCGAACAGCCACCGGCGCGGCGTTGCCTGCAAGTGTTGCAGGACATCGGCCTGGGTTACCTGCGCCTGGGCCAACCGGCTACCGAACTGTCCGGTGGTGAAGCGCAACGGATCAAACTGGCGACCGAGCTGCAACGCACGGCCCGCGGGGCAACGCTGTATGTGCTGGACGAGCCCACCAACGGCTTGCACCCGCAAGACATCGACCGGTTGCTGGTGCAACTGAACCGCCTGGTCGACGGCGGGCACAGCGTGGTGGTGGTCGAACATGACATGCGTGTGGTAGCGCAAAGCGACTGGGTGATCGATATCGGGCCGGGTGCCGGCGACGCCGGGGGCAAGGTGGTGGTCAGTGGCACGCCGCAGGTGGTGGCTGGGTGTGCGGTAAGCCGCACAGCGGCGTTTTTGGCCAAGGCCTTGTAAAAGCGCGCATTGCCAGGTTCCAGGCAGAGGCTTAGAATGCGATCAATTCTTAATTGCACCCCTCGCCCGGAACCTCGCGCCTGCCATGCCGCCCGCCGACCCTACCCTCAACCTGCAGGTCCAGACGCTGTACACCGAGCACCACGGCTGGCTGCAGGGTTGGCTAGGGCGCAAACTGGGAAATGCCTGCGATGCCGCCGACCTGGCACATGACACCTTCGTGCGCCTGCTAAGCCGCCAGGGCAGCAGCTACTTCGGCAGTGAACCCCGGGCGTTGCTTACCCACATCGCCAAGGGCCTGGTGGTCGACCGCTGGCGCCGCCAGGATGTCGAGCGCGCTTATCTGGAGGCCATCGCCCACTTGCCGCCGCCCGAAGTGCCCTCACCGGAAACACGCTGGCTGATCCTCGAAACCCTGTACCGCGTCGATGCCATGCTGCGCGACATGCCAGCCCGGGTGCGCCAGGTGTTCCTGCTGTCGCAGCTGGACGGGCTGACCTACGCAGAAATCGCCGAACACCTGCAGGTATCGCTGATTACCATCAAGCGCGACATGCGCACCGCTTTTCTCGCCTGCCTGAGCATCGACTGATGGAGCAGCGCATCGACCCGCTGATTCTCGGCGAGGCGGCCGACTGGCTGGTGCAGTTGCAGTCGGGCACCGCCACCGAAGACGACCACCGTGCGGTGCAGGCCTGGTGCCAGCGCAGCGCCCAGCACGCCCAGGCCTGGCAGCGGGCCGAGGCCATTCTGGGCGACTTCCGCCGCCTGCCCACGCCAGTGACCGGCGAAACCTTGCGCCGGCTTAGCCGCAACGGTGCCGTCAGCCGCCGCCAGGCCTTGCAGCGCCTGGGGTTGTGGCTGCTGGCCGCACCAGCAGCCTGGCTGGCCTGGCGCGAAACGCCGTGGCAGCAATGGGCTGCCGATGCACGCACAGCGGTGGGTGAGCAACGCTCGTTGACACTTGCCGATGGCAGCCAGGTGCTGCTGAACACCGACACAGCCATTGACATTACCTTTAACGCCCAGCAGCGCCGCATCGACCTGCTGGCAGGCGAAATTCTGATTACCAGCGCCAAGGACCGTGCCACCCCAGCGCGGCCCCTGCTGGTGTGCACCCGGCAAGGTCAGGCGACTGCGCTGGGCACACGCTTCAGTGTGCGAATCGATGGCGCGCTGACCCGGGTGGCCGTGCTTGAAGGCGCAGTCGAAACCCGCCCCCTGTACGCCACCGGCGGGCTGCTGCTCAAGGCTGGCGAGCGCAACGCTTTCGATGCCGAACGCGCGCTCCCTGCCTCGCCGCTGGAGATCGGCGACCTGGCCTGGGAGCACGGCATGCTCCTGGCACGCGACATGCGTCTGGCCGATTTGCTGCAGGAGCTGGGCCGCTACCGCCCCGGTGTGCTGCGCTGCCACCCGGCAGTGCGCGAGTTGAAGGTATCGGGCGCCTTCCCGCTGACAGACACCGATGCCAGCCTGCGGCTGCTGAGCGACACCCTGCCCGTCACCCTCCAGGGCCTGTCCCGCTTCTGGGTGACCGTGGAACCGCTGAGCTGACGTGATCCGGCAGGGTTGCGAACATTTCGGTGATACCTTTTCCTGCTTCGTCCGGTGATGAGTGCAGAACCTTCATCTTCTGCATCCACAGGACCTCCGCATGACGCCCCGCCAGCCGTACCGCTTGCCTTTCAAGGCCCTTAGCCTTGCCATCGCCATGGCCGCCACAGCCCCTGTGGCAATGGCAACCGACGCCACCCCGCGCACCTATCACCTGGCGGCCGGCCCGCTGGCCGATGTACTGGCGCGCTTCGCCGCCAGCGCCGGGGTGCCGTTGTCGTTCGACCCGGCTTTGCTCAAGGGCGTGCAAAGCCAGGGCCTCAAAGGCAGCTACAGCATCCCGGAAGGCTTCGCCCGTCTGCTGGCCGGCAGTGGCTACAGCCTGATAACCACCGACAGCGGCGGCTACACCCTGGCCCCCACGGTCGACCTGGGCAATGCCCTGGAACTGGGCGCGACCACCATCAACAGCGACCTGGCCGCCAGCAGCGACACTTGGCAAGGCGGCCAGGTGGCCCGCAGCGCGAAGCTGGGCGTGCTCGGCGACCAGGCAATCAGCGACGTGCCGTTCAGTGTCACCAGCTACACCGCCAAGACCATCGCCGACCAGCAAGCCCGCACTCTGGGTGATGTGTTGCTCAATGACGCGGCGGTGCGCCAGTCGGCGGGGTTCGGCAATTTCTCGCAAGTGTTCACCATACGCGGCTTGCCGCTGAACACCGACGACATCAGCTACAACGGCCTGTACGGCGTGCTGCCACGGCAGATCGTGACCACCGAGGCGCTCGAACGGGTCGAGGTGTTCAAAGGGTCCAGCGCCTTCCTCAATGGGGTCGCGCCACAAGGCAGCGGCATTGGGGGGGCAATCAATCTTGTGCCCAAGCGCGCCGAAGATACCCCGACGCGCCATGTCACCCTCGACTACGCCACAGGCGACAACATCGGTGGCCACCTGGACCTGGGCAAGCGCTTTGGTGAAGACAACCGCTTCGGTGCACGCGTCAACCTGGCCCAGCATGACGGTGGCACCGGCGTCGACGACGAGGCCCAGCATTCCTCCCTGGTTGCCTTGGCGCTGGACTACCGAGGCGAACGCCTGCGCCTGTCCACCGACCTGGGTTACCAGAAAGAGCGCATCAACCAGGGCCGCGCGGTGATCTACCCTACCGGCAGCAAAGTACCCCACGCCCCGTCGGCGCGAGACAACTACTCGCAGGACTGGAGCTGGTCACAGCTCGAAGATACCTATGGCATGGTCAACGCCGAGTACGACCTGAACGACAACTGGATGCTGTACGCCGGTGCTGGCGCCAAGCACACCCGCGAAAATGGCGAGTACTCCTCGCTGTACGTCAGCGACGCCAACGGCACCGCACGCGGCGGCTTCCTCTATTCCCCTCACGACGAGGACAACAAGAGCGCCGTCGCCGGGCTCAACGGCCGTTTTGCCACCGGCCCGGTCAGCCACCGGGTCAATTTTGGCCTGTCGGGTATGTGGGGTGAGCAACGTTCCGCCTATGAAGCGCTGGCTGCGGCCAAGCGCTACGACAGTAACCTGTACAACCCGGTGAAGGTACCGCGCCCGACCGATACCTACTTCGGCAGCGACCTGCACGACCCGCGCATTGTCGGCAAGAACCGTAACAAGAGTGTGGCGCTGTCCGACACCCTGGGCTTTTTCGATGACCGCGTGCTGCTGACCGTTGGCGTGCGCCGGCAGTCGATCAGCGTGGATAGCTGGGCGACCGCCACCGGTGTGCGCAACACGCCTTACGACGAGTCCATCACCACCCCGGTGTATGGTCTGGTGATCAAGCCTTGGGAGCATGTGTCGTTCTACGCGAACCGCATCGAAGGCCTGGCCCAGGGCCCGACTGCACCGTCCAGCGTGACCAACGCCAACGAGGTGTTCCCACCCAAGCGCAGCAAGCAGGTCGAGGCCGGGGTGAAACTGGACTGGAACAGCTTCGGCGCCACCTTGGGTGTGTACCGTATCGAGCAGCCCAACAGCGTCACCTACCGCGTACCCGGGGCGCAGCAGGACACCTTCAGCATGGATGGCGAACAGGTCAACAAGGGGGTGGAGCTGAATGTGTTCGGTGAGCCAGTGGACGGCCTGCGGCTGCTGACCGGTGCGGTGTTCATGCACACCGAGCAGAAGAACACCGCTTATGGCAGCAACGACGGCAACCGCGCTGCCGGTGTACCGCGCTTCCAGTTCAACCTGGGTGCCGACTGGGACGTGCCTGGCCTGGAGGGGGCTGCGCTGAGCGCCCGGTTGCTGCGCACGGGGGGCCAGTATGTGAACGCGGCTAACAGCCTGAGCATTCCGGCCTGGACCCGGGTAGATCTGGGCGGGCGTTATCGCTTCAAGGTCGATGACAAGCAGGTGACGTTGCGCGCCAACGTGGAGAATGTGGCGAACAAGGCGTATTGGGCATCGGCCTCAACCTCGAACAACTACCTGACCCAGGGCACACCGCGGGTATTGCGCTTGTCGGCCAGCGTTGATTTCTAAGCCTGGAAGCTAGCAGCTGTTATAGCCTGTGCCGGCCCTTTCGCGGGTAAACCCGCTCCTACAGGTACAGCGCCAGCCTCAAGGTTGGTGCAATCCCTGTAGGAGCGGGTTTACCCGCGAAGAGGCCGGCACAGGCACAACTGTTTTCTTTGCCACCGCTGCTCAAGTACAGTCTGCCCATGGACAAGTACGCCCCTCGCCAATGGCTCCCCCACGAGAAACCCAGCCTGCCGGGCTCCCCCTCCACGCCCTTGCATTCACCTGCCAAGCGCCTGGCCTACGGCGTGGTCGGCCTGCTGGTCGCAATCACCGGTGGCCTTGGCAACGCGTTGGTCACCGCCAACCTGGTGTTCCTGCAAGGCGCTTTGGGCGCGACCACGGCAGAAATGGCCTGGCTGCCTGCCGCCTACGTCATGACCAACGTGTCCATCAACCTGCTGCTGGTGAAGTTTCGCCAACAATTCGGCCTGCGTGCCTTCACCGAGGTGTTCCTGGTGCTGTACGCCCTGGTCACCTTCGCCCACCTGCTGGTCAACGACCTCAACTCGGCCATCGCAGTACGCGCGGCCCACGGCATGGTCGGCGCCGCGCTCAGCTCGCTGGGGCTGTATTACATGATCCAGGCGTTCCCGGCGCAATGGCGGCTCAAGGCAATGGTGCTGGGCCTGGGCGCCTCGCAGCTGGCACTGCCGCTGGCACGCATCTTTTCCGAAGACCTGCTGCAAATCGCCGAATGGCGTGGCCTGTACCTGTTCGAGCTGGGCCTGGCGCTGGCCGCGCTGGGTTGCGTGTTGATGCTCAAGTTGCCACCCGGTGACCGCTTCAAGACCTTCGAGCCCCTGGACTTCCTGACCTTCACCCTGATCGCCAGTGGCACAGCGCTGCTTTGCGCCGTGCTGTCGCTGGGGCGTATCGACTGGTGGCTGGAGGCGCCATGGATCGGCGTGGCGCTGGCGGCCTCGATCGGCCTGCTCTTCAGCGGCCTGGCCATCGAGCACAACCGGCAGAACCCGTTGTTGATGACCCATTGGCTGGGCAGCGGTGCAGTCATTCGCCTGGCGCTGTGCGTGGTGTTGATCCGCATGGTCACGTCCGAACAGTCCACGGGCGCAGTCGGCTTTTTGCAGGCGCTGAACATGGGCAGCGAGCAAATGCGCACGCTGTACTGGATCATGCTGCTGGGTGCCGTGGCTGGCCTGGCCAGCAGCGCCCTCACCATCAACCCCAACCACCTGGTGATTCCGCTGTTCGTCTCGTTGCTGGCCATGGCTGCCGGCGCCTTCATGGACAGCAGCTCCAGCAACCTCACGCGCCCGGCACAAATGTACTTCAGCCAGTTTCTGCTGGCCTTTGGCAGCACGTTCTTCCTTGGCCCGTCGATGGCCTTGGGCATCAGCCATGTGCGCGCCAACCCACGCAACCTGGTGAGCTTTTCGGTACTGTTCGGCATCTGCAACAACCTCGGCGGCCTGATTGGCGCGGCGCTGCTGGGTACCTTCCAGACCTGGCGGGAAAAATTCCATTCCAGCCACCTGATGGACCGCCTCAGCTACCTCGAACCCTTGGTCAATGCGCGTGTGCAGAGCGGCGGCGGCGGTTACGGCGGCATCATCGCCGACCCGGCCCTGCGTAGCGAAGCCGGCATGCGCCTGCTGGCCAGCGCCGTCACCCGCGAGGCGAACATCATGGCCTACAACGACGTGTTCGTGCTGATTGGCAGTATCGCTGTCCTGACAATGGTCTGGATCTGCATCCGTAGCACCTGGCTCTGGTACGCAAAACGCCAGGCCACCCTCACCGACTCCACCCCCGGCGCGCCCAACCGATGACCGACGACACCCGCACCACGACCACCACTGCCATCGCCGAAACCCCGGAAGGTGCCACACCACCCAGCGAGCCGACCAGCCCGGTACGTTCGCGGCGGGTCCGCATCCTCTCGTCAATCAGTTTCGCCTGCGTGGCCCTGGCCGGCATCCTGCTGGTGCTGTATGCCTGGCGCCTGCCACCGTTCAGCAGCGCCATCGAAAGTACCGAAAATGCGCTGGTACGCGGCCAGGTGACCATCATCGGCCCCCAACTCAGTGGCTACATTGTCGACGTGCCGGTGCACGACTTCCAGTTCGTCAAGGCCGGTGACCTCTTGGTGCAACTGGACGACCGCATCTACAAACAGCGCCTGGCCCAGGCCATCGCCCAACTGCAGCAACAACAGGCAGCCCTGGCCAACAACCTGCAGCAGCGCAACAGTGCCGAAGCCACCATCGCCCAGCGCCAGGCGGCCATCGGCGATGCAATGGCCCAGGCGACCAAGGCCAAAGCCGACCTGAGCCGCAACCAGGCGCTGGTCGACGACGGCTCGGTGTCGCGCCGCGACCTGGACCTGGCCCGCGCCAGCGAAGCGGCAGCGGTCGCCAGCCTGGCCCAGGCCAAGGCAGCGTTGGAAATCGCCCGCCAGGACCGTGAAACGGTGGTGGTCAACCGGGCAGCGCTGGAAGCATCGGTGGAGAATGCCAAAGCGGCCGTGGAACTGGCGCGCATCGACCTCGACAATACCCGCGTCACCGCCCCGCGCGACGGCCAGCTGGGGCAAATCGGCACACGCCTGGGGGCTTATGTGAATTCTGGCGCGCAGTTAATGGCTCTGGTGCCCGACACCTTGTGGGTCATCGCCAACATGAAGGAAACCCAGATGGCCAATGTACGCATCGGCCAGCCGGTGACGTTCACCGTGGATGCCCTGAACCACCTGAAGTTGCAGGGGCACGTGCAGCAGATATCGCCAGCCACCGGCTCGGAGTTCGCCCTGCTGCAGGCAGACAATGCCACCGGCAACTTCGTCAAGATTGCCCAGAGGATTCCGGTGCGCATTACTGTGGATGCCGGCCAGGACGAAGCCAGGCGACTGCGCCCAGGCATGTCGGTGGTCGTCAGTATCGATACCCGAGGTGAGCCATAGCGATGCCGTCTTGCCACGATTGCGCCGCTCTAACCCGTGGGTTCTAATCTTCAGCCATCGGTTTTATCTTCGCCATTCAAGGAAGTTTCACCATGTACAGGAAGATCATGCCGCTGGCGCTGCTGGCAACCCTGACAGGTTGCTCCGACAGCAACGACACCTCCGAGGCCAGTTTCAAGAAAGCCGCCCAGGCCTACCTCGACACCCAGTATCCGCACTGCTTCGTCATCAGCTCATTCCCCACCAAGACCCGGGACTTCGACCTGCACGGCACCAACAAGGCGCTGCATGCCTTGGCCAAGGTGGGCGTGGTCAGTGAGAAGGAAATCTCGCGCACCGAGGTGCCTGCCCGGCTGTGGCAACCGGCACGTACGGACATCTACTATGCCTACGCGCTTACCGACGAAGGCCGCAAGTATTACAAAGCGGACCACGGCCTGTGCTTTGGCAAGGCGCAGGTAACAGCGGTCGAACAGTTCAGCGCGCCAAGCGAAGCGACGGGACAGAAGACATCGAATGTGACCTATGCCTACACGATTACCGGGCTACCGGCATGGGCCGCTGATGAACAGGTCAAAGCCAGCATTGCCGAACTGGGCAAAGCTGTGGCCAGTCATGATGCGCCGCTCAAAGATACCCGGGCCATGGTGCTGACCCATCAAGGATGGCAACTGCGGGACCGGTAGTGGATTACCGGGTTTGCCCTGCAGCACTGGCTTGTCTGCCACAGACACATTCATGTCGCCCACAGACTGCGGCGTCTCGTCGCACGCCAATGCCCCTTGGGCAAAACCGCGCAAGCCCGTAGAATCGCGCCTCCTTTTCGCCCGTCGCCTTGAACGGTGGCAACCGGCAGCAATGACAGAGTCCGTGCCTGAACACATGAACGCACATGTGAAATAGGCTCAACCCTCCCCGCACGGCCCATTTCCCAAAGGGCCCAGCGGTTGAGTCTTGCCCAGGTCGCATCCGTGTAGCCACTCGCCCCTTGCCGGGTCGGGCCGGTGTGCGCGTCCGAGAAGGCGCTCATTCCGCTCATCCAACTAGAGGTACGTATGTCTCCGCGTTTGCTGGCCATGGCGCTGGCGCCCCTGCTCGGGTTGTTCATCATTGCCCTGGGCAACGGCTTCATGTCTTCCCTGACCACCCTGCGCCTGGGCGCTGCCGGTGAATCAGCCACCACCATCGGTATTGTCTCGTCGACCTACTTCATCGGCCTGACCCTGGGTGCAATCTTCAACGACCGGCTGATCTTGCGCATCGGCCATATCCGCGCCTACACCAGCTTCGCTTCGCTGATCGCCGCGACCATCCTGCTGCAAGGGTTGTTCTACGACGTCACCTGGTGGTCTGTGCTGCGCCTGATCAACGGATGGGCGGCGGTCGGCGTGTTCCTGGTGATCGAAAGCTGGCTGCTGCTGGCCGGCGACGCCAAGATTCGCGGCCGCCTGCTTGCGCTGTACATGATCGCCTTCTACGGCGCCGGGGTAATCGCCCAGGCCGGCCTTGGCGAAATCACCCAGCTGGGTGACACCGCCCCCTTCATGCTGGCTGGCGTGCTGGCTGCACTGTCGGTGCTGCCCATCGTGATCTTGCCGCGGGTATCGCCCCTGCTTGACCAGGTCGAACCGCTCAAACCCCGCCAGCTGCTGGGTGTGGCACCGTCGGGCCTGGTGGGCTGCTTCGGTTCGGGTGTGGCCATTGCCGGGATCTATTCCCTGCTGCCGCTGTACCTGCAACGCATCGGCCTGGAGGTGGGCGAGGTCGGCAACATGATGGCTTGGGTGATCCTCGGCGCCATGCTGCTGCAGTACCCGGTCGGGCGCTGGTCCGACCGCAAGGACCGCCAGGATGTGCTGATCGCCCTGGCCGCACTGTGTGTGGTGCTGTCGCTGGTCACGGTGTTCCTGCCGTCGGACTCGTTCCTGCTGCCAGCCATGCTGTTCCTGCTGGGTGGCGGCGTGTTCACCCTGTACCCGGTGGCGGTCAGCCATGCCGCCGACCGGGCACCGTCCGATGCGCTGGTACCGATGATTCAGGGCCTGCTGCTGATCAACTCGCTGGGCTCTGCCATGGCGCCGGTCGCCATGTCGCCGATGATGACCGAGTTTGGCGAGGCCGGCCTGTTCTGGGCCTTTGCCGTGGTCAACCTGGGCATGGTGTGCTTCTTCATGTGGCGCCGTGGCAAACGTCCGGCGGCGGAGCACCCGGCACCGTTTACGGCTTCGACCACCTTCTCGCCAACCGGCGCCGAGCTGCGCGTGACCGAAGACCTGATGCACGCCGCCCAAGAGCATCCGCCGCTGGAGCCGGTAGAAAACCCGGCGCCAGCACAGCGTTCAGAATCTCATTGATCCCAGGGGCCGCTTTGCGGCCCCTGAAGTTACCGCTCGTCGCCCAAAGCGCACCCCGCTCCCCGCACTTGGCCAAACGAATGACAGATCATCCGCAAAGGAGACTTTCCATGATCCGCATTCGTCCGCTCTCCCTGTACCTCGCGCTGGCCCTGACCGGCCTCACCGGCACCGCCTTCGCTGCCACCAACACCGATACACACACCAACACCGACACCAACACCGACAGTCGCCCACAAACCGATCAATCTGGCGGCAAGACGGCTGGTGAGGGCAGCAGCGTCAACAGCCCTGGCAGTGGTAAAAGCAACGACAGCAGCGACACCGGCAGCAACACCGATGCCGCCGACGGCGCCAGCGGTGGCTCCAACAGCACCGGCGAGGCTACCGGCTCCGGTGCGGGGCACACCGGAGGCACTGCAGAGGACCAAGACAGCCACTAAGTCGGGCGTTATGTTCATTGAACCAACCAGTACAAAAACAAATGATCAACCCGATAGCATTTATCCATTGAATGGCCCGGCCGAACTGAAGTAAGCTCGGGCTCATTCACTGGAGAGCAACATGCCGAAACACACCCGCCAACACGCCAACCACACCGGTCGCACCCTGTGCCCTGTGCTGGCCGTTGCCGGCTGCGTGGCACCTGCCAGCTATTACTTTGGGTATTGGTTTAGCCACTAGGCGCCGATACCCACACGGCGCCCACCTTCGAGGGGCCGCCGAACATGAGAATACTCAAACCCCCGGTCGGCTCCCCGACCGGGGGTTTTGCTTTTCAGGCCTTTGAACATCACCGATTCACATTGAGGACAGATTCATGAACTACGCCACTTATTACTACGCAAACACCTCTGCCTGGCGATTTAGCCAATCCCGTTCGGGCCAGCCTGCCGCCTCCGACCGGTCTTCCACAGGTGGCAATGCAGCAGCCAATACGAATTCAACGATCTGTCGAACACCTCGATAGGGCCGACCACGCGGGCCAGAACCCGCCGTCCGCCCAGGGAAAAACGCCATGCAAGCTTCCAGCCTCGCCCTGCCCCTGACCCAGCCGCAAGCGGCCAACACCACCGTCAGCAAGCGCCTGCCCAGCCCGCACCTGCTCAAGCAGCAAATGCCGCTGTCCAGCGAACTCACCCAGCAAGTCCATGCCCACCGCCAGGCCATCCGCGACATCCTCGAAGGCCGCGATCCGCGCCTGTTGGTGATCGTTGGCCCCTGCTCGATCCACGACCCTCGCTCAGCCCTGGAATACGCCGACCGCCTGGCCGCTCTCAGCCGTGAAGTCAGCGACAAGCTGCTGCTGGTGATGCGCGCCTACGTCGAAAAACCGCGCACTACCGTGGGCTGGAAAGGCCTCGCCTACGACCCGCACCTCGATGGCAGTGACGACATGCACTCGGGCATCGCGTTGTCCCGTGGGTTGATGCTGAGCATGATCGAACGCGGCCTGCCGATCGCCACCGAGCTGCTGCAACCGATGGCCGCCGGCTACTTCGACGACCTGCTGGCCTGGGCCGCAATTGGCGCACGCACCACCGAATCGCAGATTCACCGGGAGATGGTCAGCGGCCTGGAGCTGCCAGTCGGCTTCAAGAACGGCACCGACGGCGGCATCGCCATCGCCAGCGATGCCATGCGCAGCGCCGCCCACCCGCACCGCCACTTCGGCATGGATGCGCAGGGCCACCCGGCGATCATCGAAACCCTGGGCAACCCGGACACGCACCTGGTACTGCGCGGTGGCCACAAAGGCCCCAACTACGATGCCAACAGCATCGCCATGGCCCGTCAGGCACTGGCCAAGGTTGGATTGCACGCAAGCATCATGGTCGATTGCAGCCACGCCAACAGCGGCAAGGACCCGGCTCGCCAGCCAGCGGTGTTCAACGATGTGCTGGAGCAGCGCCTGGCCGGCGATCGCTCGATCATCGGCGTGATGATCGAGGGGCACCTGTTCGATGGCTGTCAGGCGCTGGGCAAGGGCGCACTGAAGTACGGCGTGTCGATCACCGACGGCTGCCTGGGCTGGGCCTCGACCGAAACCCTGTTGCGCGAAGCGGCACAAAAACTGTAAGGCGAAGCTTGCAAGCCTGGCGAGACATACCCCAAGCAAGTGCGCTAGGCTTGCCTTTTTACCCCAAGGAGCAGTACCCATGGCCCGTGCAACCGCCCGCCACATCCTGGTCGCCAGCATCGACAAGTGCAACGAACTCAAAGCCCAGATCGAAGCAGGCGCCGACTTCGCTGAAATCGCCAAAGCCAACTCCACCTGCCCGTCCAGCCGCCAGGGCGGTGACCTGGGCTCGTTCGGCCCAGGCCAGATGGTCAAGGAATTCGACACCGTGGTGTTCAGCGCCCCGGTCAACACCGTGCAAGGCCCGGTGAAAACCCAGTTCGGCTACCACCTGCTGGAAGTGACCAGCCGCCAGGACTAAGTCCTCGCAGCCGATGAAAGTCCGTGTGGGAGCGGGCTTGCCCGCGAATAGGCCAGACCAGACAACCTCGTTGCCTGGGCCGCCGCATTCGCGGGCACGCCCGCTCCCACAGGGTTTGTGGGGCCTGTTATTGCTTTGTCTGGCTTTCAATGCCCAAGCCGCCCCCACCCACGCACTCACCGTCTACGGTGAGGCTCCCCGCTACAACGCCAGCTTCCAGCACTTCGACTACGTCAACCCCAACGCCCCCAAGGGCGGCATCCTGCGCCGCTCGGCCATCGAGATCGGCCAGTTCGACCACATCCTGCCGTACATCGACAAAGGCATTGGCGTCAGCGAAGTCGATGGCCTGTTGTATGCGCCACTGGCCGTGCGCTCGTTCGATGAATCCTATACCGTCTATGGCCTGATCGCCCACAGCATGGAGCGCGGCCCCGACAATGCCTGGCTACGTTTCAATATCGACCCGCGTGCCACCTTCGCCGATGGCAAACCGGTGCGTGCCAAAGACGTACGTTTCACCTTCGAGCTGTTGATGAACAAAGGCAGCCTCAAGTACCGCACCCAGTTCGCCGACGTCACTGGCGTGACCGTGGAAAACCCGCACAGCGTGCGCTTCGACTTCAAGCCCGGGCACGGCCGCACCCTGGCGCTGGACCTCGCCAGCCTGCCGGTACTGCCCGAACACGACTGGCAGCAACGCGACTTCGCCAACGGTGCCGGTTTTGACAAGCCAGTCGGCAGCGGCCCGTACCGCATCGGGCGTATCGACAACGGCCGCAGCATCACCTTCGAACGCGACCCCACCTGGTGGGCGCGCGACCTGCCCGCCAGCCGTGGCCGCTACAATTTCGACAAGCTGCGCATCGAGTACTTCGGCGATACCGAGGTGGCCCGGCAGGTGCTCAAAGGCGGGGGTTACGACTACAACCGTGAGTTCTCCGCCACCGCTTACACCCTGGGCTACAACGGCGCGCAACTGGAGGATGGTCGCCTGCAACGCGCCCACCTTGGCCCGGCAAAACCGCAAGTGGCCCAAGGTTTCGTGTTCAACCTCGACCAGCCGCAGTTCAAGGACCGCCGGGTGCGCCAGGCGCTGGGCATGTTGTGGGACTACGAGTGGAGCAACCGGCAGATGATGCGCAATATGTACATCCGCCAACAAAGCGTGTTTTCCAACACCCCGCTGGCGGCCCGCACGCTGCCGGATGCCGGCGAGCTGAAGCTGCTCGAGCCGTTGCGCGGCAACGTGCCGGGCGAAGTTTTCACCACCGTGTTCAGCGCCCCGGTCACCGACGGGTCCGGAATCATCCGCAAACAACAGTTGCAGGCCCTGGCCCTGCTTGAACAAGCCGGTTGGCACCCCGTCGGTGACCGCCTGGTGAACAGCGACGGCACACCGCTGGCATTCACCTTCCTCAACGGCCAGTCGGGCCTGGAGCGCCTGCTGCTGCCGTGGAAGCGCAACCTGGCCCAGATCGGCGTCACCCTGAACATCCGCAATGTCGACGCTGCCCAGTACGTCAACCGGCTGATGGCGCGCGACTACGACATGATCGTCACCGGCTACCCGGTTACCCTGTCGCCGGGTGCCGAGTTGTACAACTACTTTGGCTCGGCAGCCGCCCACGACCCCGGCTCGAACAACCTGATGGTGCTGCAAGACCCGGCCGTGGACCGCCTGATCGACGGCCTGGTGCGTGCCGACTCCCAGGCCGACATGCTGCAGCACGCCCGCGCCCTGGACCGGGTGCTGCAATGGAACTACTACTGGATCCCCAACTACTACCCGCCAGGTAGCTCCACCGCCTGGTGGAACCGCTTTGGCCTGCCCAAGGTCCAGGCAGCCTATGACGAAGGCCTGGACACCTGGTGGGAAATCAGCCCCACCCCGCTGACCAACGCGCAAATGGCTGAACGCCAGAAGGCCTTGCCATGACCACCTACATCCTGCGCCGTCTGTTGTTGATCATCCCGACCCTGCTGGCGATCCTGCTGGTCAACTTCGCCATCGTCCAGGCTGCGCCGGGTGGCCCGGTAGAACAGGCCGTGGCGCGCCTGCAAGGCCTTGGCGGCGGCGCACCCGGCGCGCGGGCCGAAGTGGTGCACGGTGAGTCCCGTGCCACACGAGGCCTGGACCCGAAACTGATCGAGGAGATCAAGCGCCAGTACGGTTTCGACAAGTCCGCCCCCGAGCGCTTGTGGCTGATGCTGGGCCAGTATGCCCGGCTGGACTTCGGCAACAGTTTCTTCCGCGGTGCCAAGGTCACAGACCTGATCCTGGACAAGTTACCGGTGACCCTGTCGCTGGGTTTCTGGGCCACGCTGATCACCTACCTGGTGTCGATCCCGCTGGGCATACGCAAGGCGGTGCGCCACGGCAGCCGCTTCGATGCCTGGAGCAGCGCGCTGATCGTGGTCGGCTATGCCCTGCCCTCGTTCCTGTTCGCCCTGCTGCTGATCGTGCTGTTCGCCGGTGGTACCTCGCTCAACTGGTTCCCGGTGCGCGGCCTGGTTTCGGACAACTTCGACGAGCTCAGCCTGCTGGGCAAGGTGGCCGACTACTTCTGGCACCTGGTGCTGCCAATCGGCGCCTTGGTGATTGGCGGTTTCGCTACCCTCACGTTGCTGACCAAGAACGCCTTCCTCGACGAAATTTCCCGCCAATACGTGGTCACCGCCCGGGCCAAAGGCCTGAGTGAACGCCGGGTGCTGTATGGCCATGTACTGCGCAATGCCATGCTGCTGGTGGTGGCCGGGCTGCCGCAGGCGCTGATCACCGTATTCTTCGCCGGCTCGTTGCTGATCGAAGTGATCTTCTCGCTCGATGGCCTGGGCCGCATGAGCTACGAGGCCGCCGTGTCGCGGGATTACCCGGTGGTGTTTGGCACGCTGTTCATCTTCACCCTGGCAGGCCTGCTGATTCGCCTGATCGGCGACCTGTCGTACACCCTGCTGGACCCGCGCATCGACTTCGACACGAGGGCGCACTGATGCTGTCACCCGTCTCGCGCCGTCGCCTGCAACGGTTTCGCCGTAATCGCCTGGGCTGGGTCTCGCTGTGGTTATTCGCCGGCCTTCTGCTGCTGAGCATAGCGGCAGAGCTGGTGGCCAACGACAAGCCACTGCTGCTGGGCTACAAGGGCGAGCTGTACGTGCCGGCACTCAAACGCTACACCGAGCAGCAGTTTGGTGGCCAGTTGCCGTTCCAGCCCGATTACCGCAGTGCGTATGTGCGCCAACTGATCGCGGAACAAGGCGGCTGGATGCTGTTCGCGCCCATCCCGTTCAGCGCCGACACCCCCAACTACGACCTGCAAGTACCCACCCCCAGCCCGCCAAGTGCAAGCAACTGGCTGGGCACCGACGATCAAGGGCGCGATGTGCTGGCGCGGGTACTGTACGGCACGCGGGTATCGCTGCTGTTCGCTTTTGCCCTGACCGTCGTCAGCGTGCTCATTGGCGTGATAGCCGGCGCGTTGCAGGGCTACCACGGCGGTTGGGTCGACCTGCTCGGCCAGCGCCTGCTGGAAGTGTGGTCAGGCTTGCCGGTGCTGTACCTGCTGATCATCCTCAGCGGCTTTGTCGAACCGGATTTCTGGTGGTTGCTGGGGATCATGGCGCTGTTCTCCTGGCTGACATTGGTCGATGTGGTACGCGCCGAGTTTCTGCGTGGGCGAAACCTGGAGTATGTAAAGGCAGCCCGGGCGTTGGGCCTGCCGGACAGCCAGGTGATGCTGCGGCATATTTTGCCCAATGCCATGAATGCCACGCTGACCTACGTGCCATTCATGCTGACCGGGGCGATCACTACCCTGACCGCACTGGATTTCCTCGGGTTTGGCATGCCGGCCGGGAGTGCTTCGCTGGGTGAGCTGGTGACCCAGGGCAAGCAACACCTGGAGGCGCCATGGCTGGGCTTTACCGCGTTTTTCGCGCTGGCGGTGATCTTGTCGTTGCTGGTGTTTATCGGGGACGCCTTGCGCGAAGCATTCGACCCCAGAGGTTAGGTTTACAGGCCCGGCCTTCACATGATTCGGAATTTGCCCCATGCACAACAGCGACAGCCTCAAGAACTACCCCCAGGTACGGCAACTGGCAATTCACTCGCTATTCGAGATCATCGAGCAGTCCAGCGAAGGCACGGTCATCGTTGACCGCAATGCACGTATCGTCTGGATGAACGAACGCTACGCCCGGCGCTTTGGCCTGGCCGATGCCGCCAGTGCCATCGGCCAGCCGTGCGAGGCGGTGATTCCGGGCAGCCTGATGCGCGACGTGGTGAGCGATGGCCGGCCAATCCTGCTGGACATGCTCGACACCCCGAACGAGCCCCTGGTGGTGATGCGCCTGCCGATCCACGACGACCAGGGCGCACTGATCGGTGCCATCGGCTTTGCCCTGTTCGACGAACTGCGCAGCCTGTCGCCACTGCTTAAACGCTACGCCAGCATGCAGCAGGAACTGGCCTCGACCCGCTCGCAACTGCGCGCCCGCCAAGCCAAGTACAGCTTCGCCCAGTTCGTGGGCAGCAGTGCTGGCAGCCTGGAAGCCAAGCGCCGCGCCCGGCGCGGTGCGGGCAGCGATTCGCCGGTGTTGTTGCTGGGCGAAACCGGTACGGGCAAAGAACTACTGGCCCATGCCATCCACGCGGCGTCGGCGCGGGCGCACAAAGCCTTCGTCAGCATCAACAGTGCAGCGATCCCTGAAACGCTGCTGGAAGCCGAATTTTTCGGCACCGCGCCGGGTGCGTTTACCGGCGCCGACCGCAAAGGCCGCAGTGGCAAACTGCAGTTGGCCGAAGGCGGCACGCTGTTCCTCGACGAGATCGGCGACATGCCGCTAGCCCTGCAGAGCAAGCTGCTGCGCGTGCTGCAGGAAAAGGAATACGAGCCGGTAGGCTCCAACCAGATGCTGCGCAGCGACGTGCGCATCATTGCCGCTACCTCCATCGACCTGCAGGCGGCCATGGCCCGTGGGGCGTTTCGCGCCGACCTGTATTACCGGCTGAATGTGCTGCCGATCGACGTGCCGCCACTGCGGGAGCGTCTGGAGGATTTGCCAGCGCTGTGCGAGACCATACTGGGTGAACTGGGCAGCCATTACGAACTGGAAGCTGATGCACAACAACTGCTGGCCCGGCATGCATGGCCGGGGAACATTCGCGAGCTGCGCAATGTGCTGGAGCGCGCGACATTGCTGGCGGATCAACCACGGTTGGGGGTGGCGGACTTGCGTGCGGCATTGGGGCCGTTGAGCCCGGTAGCGGGCGGGCCGGTGCGACAGACATACCGGGAGGCCTGCGAGGCATTCGAGCGCAAGCTGATTGGTGAGGCACTCGCAGAATGCGAGGGCAATGTGCCGCAGGCTGCCCAGGCATTGGGGCTAGGACGGTCGACCCTGTACAAGAAGATGGTTGCACTAGGTCTCTGATTAGAGACTCTAGTTTCCATGTTGAGACTATCGCGAGGGCTTTGCCCTTGTGCCTCGACGGGGCGCAAAGCGAAACAAAAATCTCTAATTAGAGACAAATATTTCAGATCAAACAAAAAACACTTATAAATCAATATCTTATATGTTGGCACGATTCCCGCTATCTCCTGCACACCGATAAAAACAAGACTCACCCAGGAGACCCACCCCGATGACCGTGCTCATCGCCCTCGCCGCTCTGGCCCTGCTGATGCTGGCTGCCTATCGCGGTTACAGCGTAATCCTCTTTGCCCCCATCGCCGCCCTCGGCGCCGTCCTGCTCACCGACCCCTCTGCCGTGGCCCCCGCGTTCACCGGGGTGTTCATGGAGAAAATGGTGGGCTTCATCAAACTCTACTTCCCGGTGTTCCTGCTGGGCGCTGTATTCGGCAAGCTGATCGAACTGTCCGGCTTCTCCCGGTCGATCGTCGCCGCTGCCATCCGCTTGCTCGGCACCCGACAGGCGATGCTGGTCATTGTGCTGGTCTGTGCCCTGCTCACCTATGGCGGTGTTTCGCTGTTCGTGGTGGTGTTCGCGGTGTACCCGTTCGCCGCCGAAATGTTCCGCCAGAGCAACATCCCCAAGCGCCTGATCCCGGCCACCATCGCCTTGGGTGCATTCTCGTTCACCATGGACGCCCTGCCGGGCACCCCGCAAATCCAGAACATCATCCCCAGCACCTTCTTCAACACCACCGCCTGGGCGGCGCCATGGCTGGGCCTGATCGGCACGTTGTTCGTGTTCTTTACCGGCATGGCCTACTTGCAGCGCCAACGCAACAAAGCCCAGCGTGCGGGTGAAGGCTATGGCACCGACTTGCGCAACGAACCGGAAACCGCTGCCGACCTGGCCCTGCCTAACCCCTGGCTGGCCCTGTCCCCGCTGATACTCGTGGGGGTAATGAACCTGCTGTTCACCCACTGGATCCCGCAGTGGTACGGCCCCAGCCACAGCCTGCAACTGCCCGGCATGAGCGCGCCAGTGCAAAGCGACGTGGCCAAGCTCACGGCCATCTGGGCAGTGCAGGCAGCATTGCTGGTGGGCATCCTGATGGTGCTGGTGTGTGCCTTTGGCGCCATCCGCACGCGCCTGGCCGAAGGCACCAAAAGCGCGGTGGGTGGTGCCTTGCTGGCGGCCATGAACACCGCTTCTGAATATGGCTTTGGTGCAGTGATCGCCTCGCTGCCAGGCTTTCTGGTGCTGGCCGATGCCCTGCGTGGCATTCCCAACCCGCTGGTCAACGAAGCCATCACCGTGACCTTGCTCGCTGGCATCACAGGCTCCGCTTCGGGCGGCATGAGCATCGCCCTGGCGGCCATGGGCGACACGTTCATCGCCGCCGCCCATGCCGCCAACATCCCGCTCGAAGTCCTGCACCGGGTGGCCGCCATGGCCAGCGGTGGCATGGACACCCTGCCACACAACGGCGCGGTGATCACCTTGCTGGCGGTGACCGGCCTGACCCACCACGAGGCCTACAAGGACATTTTCGGTATTACCCTGATCAAGACCCTGGCGGTGTTCGTGGTCATCGCCACGTTCTACGCCACCGGCATCGTCTAAGGAGCTATGCATGACCCTCAAAGGCAAGACTGCACTCATCACCGGTTCCACCAGCGGCATCGGCTTAGGCATCGCCCAGGTGCTGGCCCGCGCGGGCGCCGATATCGTGCTCAACGGCTTTGGCGACCCGGCACCGGCGCTGGCCGAGATCACCCGGCACGGGGTGAAGGCCGTTCACCACCCGGCCGACCTGTCGGACGTGGCCCAGATTGAAGCGTTGTTCGCCCTGGCCGAACGCCAATTCGGTGGTGTCGACATTCTGGTCAACAATGCCGGCATCCAGCATGTAGCACCGGTGGAGCAGTTCCCGCAGGAAAGCTGGGACAAGATCATCGCCCTCAACCTGTCGGCCGTGTTCCATGGCACGCGGCTGGCGCTGCCGGGCATGCGCGCGCGCAACTGGGGGCGCATCGTCAACATCGCTTCGGTACATGGCCTGGTCGGTTCGACTGGCAAGGCAGCCTATGTGGCGGCCAAGCATGGTGTGGTCGGCCTGACCAAGGTGGTCGGGCTGGAAACGGCCACCAGCAACGTCACCTGCAATGCCATCTGCCCAGGCTGGGTGCTGACCCCGCTGGTGCAGAAGCAGATCGACGACCGTGCTGCCAACGGTGGCGATCCGCTGCAAGCACAGCATGATCTGCTGGCCGAGAAACAACCATCGCTGGCGTTCGTCACCCCCGAACACCTGGGTGAGCTGGTACTATTCTTGTGCAGCGAGGCCGCAAGCCAGGTTCGCGGCGCCGCCTGGAACGTCGATGGTGGCTGGTTGGCCCAGTGACGGGCGGCCTGGGCCTGGCGGTGGTCTCGCATTCGATTATTTGCAAGGAGGCCTTATGCGCCCTACCCCGATGACCGCGATTCTGGCCCTGACCCTGGCTGCCGCAGCCCCTGTGATGGCAGCCAGCCTGAAGGACGTCGCCCCCTACCCCGAGGCAGAAAAAGGCTTCACCCGGCAGGTGATCCACCTGCCGGCACAGGCCGATGAGTCGGCCTATAAATTGGAAATCCTCGCCGGCAAGACGCTGCAGGTGGACTGCAATCGCCAACGCCTGGGCGGCAGCCTGGAAGAACGCACCCTGGAAGGCTGGGGCTACAACTACTACCGCCTGGACAAGGTCAGCGGCCCGGCCAGCACGCTGATGGCCTGCCCGGATGGCAAGAAGACCGAGGCCTTCGTGCCGGTGGTCGGTGACGGCTTCCTGCTGCGCTACAACAGCAAATTGCCAGTGGTGGTGTATGTGCCCAAGGATGTCGAAGTGAGCTACCGCGTGTGGTCGGCATCGCAAGACGTGCAAAAGGCTAAAGTAGAGTAAACAGCTTGCGCCGTCACTGTAGGAGCGGCTTTAGCCGCGAACACCGGCAACGCCGGTGCCATGCACCGCGCCAGCTTCTTCGCGGGTAAACCCGCTCCTACAGGGGACCTCCGTCATCTGCCCCACAGATGACAAGCCCGCAGTTGGCAGTAACGGGAGGAACCGCATGAACGATGTACTCTGGCGCCCCTCCACGGCGCAGATCGAGGCCAGCCGGATGGATGCCTTCCGCCGACGGGTCAACCTGCGCTACAACCTGCAACTCACCGACTACCAGGCGCTGCACCGCTGGAGCATCGAACAGCGGCCCGCCTTCTGGCAGACCCTTGCCGACTATTTCCACGTGCGCTGGCACACCCCGGCGAGCCAAGTGCTGAGTGAAGGGCCACAAATGCCCGAAGCGCAGTGGTTCGCCAACGCCACCCTGAACTTCGCCGAACACCTGCTGCGCCGTCGCGATGACCGCCCGGCCGTCGTTTCCATACGCGAGGATGGCCACCGCCAGGCGTTCACCCACGCCCAGCTGGCCGCCCACGTAGCGGGGTTGCAAACGGCGTTCAAGGCCGCAGGCATCGTCGCAGGCGACCGTGTGGCGGCCGTGATGCCCAATACCTGGCAAACACTGGTGGCCATGCTTGCCTGCACCAGCCTCGGCGCGATCTGGTCGACCTCTTCGCCCGAGTTCGGCGTGCATGGCATCATCGACCGTTTCGGCCAGATTGCGCCCAAACTGCTGATCGTCTGTGCCGGCTATCAATACGCTGGAAAAGACATCGATCAGGTGGCCAAGATCAACCAGGTGTGCGAGCAGCTGCCCGGCCTGGAGCAGCTGATCGTAGTGCCTCATACCCGCAGCGGCACTCGCCCCGACGAGTTCCACGCGGCCCGGGTGAGCCTGTGGGATGACGTCTACCAGCCCGGTGGCGAACCGCGCTTCACCCCGCTGCCGTTTGACCACCCGCTGTACATTCTCTATTCCAGCGGCACCACCGGCGTGCCCAAGTGCATCGTCCATCGCGCCGGTGGCGTGTTGCTGCAGCACCTCAAGGAACACGGCCTGCACAACGACCTGAAAGCCGATGACGTGTTGTTCTACTACACCACCTGCGGCTGGATGATGTGGAACTGGCTGGCCAGCGGCCTGGCAATAGGCGCCACGCTGGTGCTGTTCGACGGCTCGCCGTTCCACCCTGGCCCCGAACGGCTGCTGGACCTGATCGACGCCGAGGGCATCCACGCCTTCGGGACCAGCGCCAAGTACCTGGCAGCGCTGGAACAGGCGGGCCTTGAGCCTGCAGCCAGCCACAACCTGGCCAGCCTGCGGTTGCTGCTGTCCACCGGCTCGCCGCTGTCACCCCACAGCTATGACTACGTGTACAGCAAGATCAAGGCTGACCTGTGCCTGGCGTCCATGTCCGGTGGTACCGACATTGTCTCGTGCTTCGTGCTGGGCAACCCGACCCTGCCAGTGCGCCGTGGCGAAATCCAGTGCAAGGGCCTGGGCATGGCAGTGGAAGTGTGGAATGAGCACGGCCAGCCGGTGCAGGACGAAAAAGGCGAGCTGGTGTGTACCCGCAACTTTCCCAGCATGCCGTTGGGGTTTTGGCACGACCCGGACGGCAGTCGCTATCACGACGCCTATTTCAGCCAGTACCCGGGAGTTTGGGCCCAAGGCGACTATGCCGAACAGCGCACCCATGGCGGCCTGGTGATTCACGGCCGCTCGGATGCCGTGCTCAACCCGGGCGGCGTGCGCATTGGCACGGCGGAGATCTACCGCCAGGTGGAGAAAGTCGAACAGGTGCTGGAAAGCGTGGCCATCGGCCAGGACTGGAAAGGCGATGTGCGCGTGGTGCTGTTCGTACGCCTGCAAGACGGCCTGCTGCTCGATGAAGCCCTGCGTCAGCGCATTCGCCAGGTGATACGCCAATTCACCACCCCACGCCACGTGCCGGCGGTGATTGCCCAGGTCAGTGACATACCGCGTACCATCAGCGGCAAGCTTGTAGAGTTGGCGATCCGCAACGTGGTGCATGGGTTACCGGTGAAGAACACCGACGCGCTTGCTAACCCGCAAGCGCTGGAGCAGTTTCGAGATCGCGTGGAGTTGCGCGAGCAGGCATAATGCCGCCCTTTTCCCCGAAGCACAGGTACCCCATGAAAGCCCAAGCCCGCCACATCCTGGTCAAGACCGCTGACGAAGCCGAAAAGCTCAAGCAGCGCATCGCCAACGGCGAGGCTTTCGACGTGCTGGCCAAAAAGTTCTCCATTTGCCCATCAGGCAAACGCGGTGGCGACCTGGGCGAAATCCGCCCGGGCCAGATGGTCGGCGCCATTGACCAGGTAATCTTCAAAAAGCCGCTGCGCGTGGTGCACGGGCCGATCAAGAGCAAGTTCGGCTACCACCTGGTGCAAACCTTCTACCGCGATTGATGGCAGCGGGCCACCTGACATTTCTGCCAGTTGTCCCGTCACTGCACATTACATAAAACACAGGCAGGGCCGAAGCGATGCTTCAGGTAGTGGACCCTTCATGGACACGGAGACCTGCCTATGCGTTGCCACCGCTTGCTGCTGCCTGTTGCATGGCCCCTGCTCACCCTGCCTTTGCTGGCTCACGCTCAATCCCTGACTGTTTCACCCGGTGACACTCTGGGTGCCCTCGTGCAGACGAATGCTGCCGACACGTTCACCATCGGTGGCGGCACGGTCCTGTCATTGCAGCAGGGCAATGGCCAAGACACGTACACCATGACTGGCGGTACGTTGGGCTCGCTGAACCAGGGCGGTGACATGGACACGTTCACCATGACCGGCGGGACTATTACGGGTGCGTTCGAAGATGGTGACATCGCCGACTTCCAGGGCGGCAGCATTGGCCGGATAGATCTCAAGCTTGCTGACAACATTCTCAATATTTCCCAAAATCTCGGGATTGAAACCCTCGTTGTCGGCAACGTCGTCAGTGGGCTTGGCAATGACACGATCACCATGACCGGTGGCACCATCGGCGGTGATATCAGCACCAGTAGCGGCGTAGACAAGATCACCCTCAGTGGCGGTACGCTCAAAGGTGAGATACGTGCCGGCAACGATAACGACATTTTTACCTGGTCGGGCGGGCGCATCGGCGGCCCGGTAAGAATGGGACCAGGTGACGACCAAGGGAATATCATCGGTCTCGACTCGAAGACATTGGTCACTGACCTGGATGGGGGCCCCGGCAGCGATAGCCTGGTGTTCGAAAAAAGCCAAATAGACGGTGGCGCGCAGTACGTGAACTGGGAGGCCATAGGCCTGTTCGATGACAGCCGTCTCACGCTCGACGACACATTGACCCTCGGCGACGACGGCACCGGCACAGGTGACCTGATTATCGATGAAAGCAGCGCACTGCTTTCCCGTCAAGGCACGATCACCGCCAAGGGCAACGGCCAAAGCGCCTCAGTGCTGAATGCCGGGATGATAGACCTCAGCACGGGTAATGACGCCCTGGGCCGACTGACTATAAACGGCAATTACGAGGGCGATAACGGTCTGCTACGTGTCAACAGCGTACTTGCCGGTGACGATGCAGCGTCTGACCGACTTGTCGTCAGTCGGGGTACGATCAACGGCAGTACCCGCCTGCAAGTCAATAACCTCGGCGGCGCAGGTGCAGTGACGTCCCGCAATGGCATTCAGGTGGTCGAAGCGCGTGACGGCGCCACCAGCACAGCCACGGCCTTCGTCCAGACCCAGACGCTGTCGGCCGGGGCCTACGACTACCGCCTGTTCAAAGGTGGCGTAACCGCTGGCAGCGAGAACAGCTGGTACCTGCGCTCGACCGTGGTCGCCCCTGCCACTGTACCCGAAGAACCAACCCAACCAACGGAGCCGGGAGAGCCCCCGGTGATCGCTCCGGCCGTTACGCCACCGGTTGCCGCCCCTGCACCCGGTCAAGTTGAGTTGCCCGCCCCCGTGCAAGGCGAAAGCTTGCCGCTGTATCGCCCGGAAGTCCCGGTTTACGCCACGGCCCCAAGAGGCGCCGCAATCATCGCCCGCCAAGCCTTGGGTACCTTCCACCAACGTCAGGGTGACCAACAACTGCTCAAAGCTGAAGGCGCCCTGCCTGCCAGCTGGGGCCAGGCCTACGGCGGCGCGCTACGCCAGCAATGGAGCGGCACGGTCAGCCCGAGCCTGGATGGCGACCTGTACGGTTTTAAAGTCGGCCAGGACCTGTACGCCAAGGTGGGTGACAATGGTTATCGCCAGCATGTCGGCTTCTACGTCAGCCATAGCCGTCTGGACGCCGACGTTAAAGGCTTTGCCCTTGCCGCACATGACCGCAGCGTCGGCGATCTTGAACTCGATGGCGACAGCGTGGGCACCTACTGGACGCTGGTCGGGCCACAAGGTGCTTATCTGGATACCGTGTTGCAGTACACCCACCTCGATGGCCGCGCCCGCTCGGACCGTGGCGACAAGCTGAACATCGACGGCCATGCCTGGACGGCTTCGCTGGAGTCCGGCTACCCCATCGCCCTGTCCGAGCGCTGGACCCTGGAGCCACAAGCCCAGCTGATTGCACAGAAGGTCTCGCTCGACAGCGCAAGCGACAGTGTCTCGCGCATCCGTCATGACGCACAGGTTGAACTGACCGGCCGGCTGGGGGTACGCCTGGAAGGTGCGTTTACGGGTAGCAGCGGGCGCCTGTTGCAGCCCTATGCACAGGTCAACCTGTGGCACGGCGACGGTGGCCGCGATACCTTGACCTTCGATGATGTCGACAAGATCAAGACCGACTACCGCTACACCTCGGCACAACTGGAAGGCGGCGTGGTGGCGCAGGTCAGTGAGGCGCTGAGCCTGCATGGCGGCGTGCAGTACACCGCCAACCTGGACAGCCGCCAGCAGGAAGCCAGCGGCGTGAACCTGGGCGTGCGCTGGCAGTTCTAGCGGCGTGCCGCCAGCAAGCCGAGGCCGGCGCAGCCCAGCAGGGAGGCGCTGACCCGGTTGAACAGGCGGCGCGGGCCAGGCTGGCTGAACCAACGCTGCATGTAGGCGCCCAAGCCTGAGTAAATGGCAATGGCCGCCCACTCCAGCAGCAGGAACAACACACCCAGCCACAGGAATTGCTCGCTCACCGGCGTGGCGCTACCGACCGAAACGAACTGTGGCAGGAAGGCGGTAAAGATCAGAATGGCCTTGGGGTTGCCTGCCGCCACCCAGAACTCCTGACGCGCCAGGCGCCAGGTACCACGCGGATGATCCGTTGCCACCACGGCCTCGCCCACCGGTGCGCGCCACAGCTGCCAGGCGATGTAGAACAGGTAGGCCGCGCCCACCACCTTGATGGTCAGGAACAGGTATTCGCTGGTGTGCAGCACCACCGCCAGGCCCATGGCCGCCAGGGCGATCATGCCGCTGAAGGCCAGGATACGCCCGCCACCCGCCACGCAGGCGGTGCGCAGGCCGTAGCGGCTGGCGTTATGAAGCGACAGCAGGTTGTTTGGCCCGGGCGCCATGTTCAGGGCGAAGCAGGCGGGGATGAAAAGCAGCAGGCTAGAAAGGTCCATTCTTGTTTTCCTTTGGCAACAGGCGTCTATTTCGGCGGGTGCCGGGCCTTGCGGTCAAGTTACAGCCAGCGTTAAAAACTGTACGGGTGCGCGGCAACTGTTACCCTGCTGGCAAAACCGAGGACCTTGTGATGCCCTGCCCCCACACCGCGCTATGGCGCGACCCGGCACTTGCGCATGTGGAAAGTCGCCGCGCCTGCCATAGCCGGGCTTGCTACAAGGCCCACAGCCACCCCACGTTTTCCATCGGCGCGGTGGATGCTGGCCACAGCCATTTCACCGGGGCTGCCGACGGGCAGGAACGCCTTGCGCCCGGCACGCTGGTGTTTGTCCCGGCCCACCGCGTACATGCCTGCAACCCCGCGCCCGGGCAAGCCTGGAGCTACCAGATGCTGCATGTGGACGCCGACTGGCTGACGCAGTTGCGCCTGGAATCGGGGCTGAGCGGTGCCGGGGCAGGCGAACCAGCGCGTATCTGCCGGGCACCACAGGTGTATCGGCAATTCTGCGAGTTGAACAGCCTGTTGTTTTCCTGCGCCAGCAACGGTGAGAAGGATGCAGCGCTGATTGCCTTTCTGGGGGACCTGGACTATTCGGCACAGCCACCGCTATCTGCAGCCCCCGCCCTGGAGGCGAGCGCGCTGAGCGGGTTGGTCGCTCGCATCGAAGGCCAAGACCCGGCGCACTTGAGCCTGGAAGCACTGGCCCATCAGGCCGGGCTTGGGCGCTATCAGCTGATCCGTGCGTTTCGTGCGGCTACCGGGTTTACACCACATGCCTACCTGCTCAATGCCCGGGTCAATCGCGGGCGGCAGCTGTTGAGTGAAGGGGCGGCGCTGGCGGAGGTGGCCTACCAGCTCGGGTTTGCCGACCAGAGCCACTTCCAGCGGGTGTTCAAGGCCCATGTGGGGGTGACGCCGGGGCAGTACCGAGGGCGCTGAAGGCCCGCCGCCTGGGCTTGCAATATTGTTCAATACGCCTGACAGGCCCTGCAGCAGACTGCGGTTTTCCGCAGAGCAGCCCCACCCATGCAACAGTTCCTGATCATCGCCCTCGCCCACTTCCTCGCACTGCTATCACCTGGCCCGGACTTCTTCCTGGTGGCGCGTACCTCGATCAACAGCGGCTGGCGCATCGCCAGCGGTGCCTGCCTGGGCATCGCCCTGGCCAATGGCGCGTTCATCGCCATGGCGTTCACCGGCCTGTCGGTGCTGCAGGAAGGCAGCCTGCTGTTCACCGCCCTGCAACTGGCGGGGGCCAGCTACCTGCTGTACATCGGCGTGCTGTTTTTACGCCATGCCGGGCAAACCCGCCTGGGCGCAGTCGCGGGCGAGTCGGCGGTACCGGGTTGGTGGCGGGGCTTGGGCATGGGTTTCTTGTCCGGCATCCTCAACCCCAAGAACGCGCTGTTCTATGCCAGCCTGGCCAGCATGGTCGCCAGTGCCAGCGACAGCTGGAAAACGGCTTACGCCTTGTGGATGTTCAGCATCGTGCTGCTCTGGGACTTGCTGGTTGCCGTGGCCATCGGTAACCAGCGGGTACTGCGGCGTTTCGCCCGCAGCCTGCCGTGGCTGGAGCGAGCCTCGGGCGTCATGCTGGTGGCATTGGCGTTGGCGTTGCTGCTGCATCTGGCGCGGGGTTGAGCAGTTTCAGCGTCCGCATGTCCATCAAACTGAAGTGGCCGCTGGCCCAACCGCCGGTGTCCAGGTGCCAGACATTGCCCAACAGCTTGGGCTCCAGCACCGGCGTGTGCCCGACCAGCAAGGCGCGCAGGCCTTGCACCGGCTGTGTATTGCCTTCCTTCAGCCGCCGCCGCGACCACTGGCACACTTCCCGCACTTTGGGATCGTCATCCAGTTCCAGCTCCAGCCAACGCCTCAAGGCTGACCAATCGGCAAACGGGCTGTCGGCATGCAGCAGGCCTACCAGGCCATCTGCGCTTTCCACTTCTATCGCAATCGGCAACTGCTCGAAGCGCTCCACGTAGCGAAGTTGCTCGGCCCGCGGCAGGTCGAGGAACCAGCTCCCACCCGCTGCACGGTACATCTCCAGGTCAAGCCGCCCCCCTCGCACGCGGGTGATTGCCAGCGCCTCATGGTTGCCTTGCACCGCGTGAAACCATGGCTGCGCAAGCCATTCCAGAGCAGCCTCGCTGTGCGGCCCACGGTCCACCAGGTCACCCACGCTGAACAGGCGGTCCACGGCCGGGTCGAACCCTACCGCTTCCAGGCACTTCTCCAGCCGCTGGAAGTGACCATGGATATCGCCCACTGCCAGGTCCCGCCCCCGGATGTTGGCGAGTAACCGCCGAAACCGTCCCATTACAATCTTCCTCTGCTGGTGGCGCCATGGCAGGCGTAAAATGGAAGCACTCCCACTCTACCCCGGAGGTGCATCATGCGTACCGCCCTCGTGTGTGCCGTGCTCATGGCGCTGTCACTGGACAGCATGGCACAAGGTGCCCCGCCCGCGCAGGTCGAGGTGCGTTTCGACCACCCGGAAAAATTCCGCGATGCCAGCCTGGACAGCCACGGTTATGAGCGTGGCGCCGATGACTATGTGATGAAAACCCTCACCCAGTACTTGCAGAAGCTCGGCCAACGCTACCTGCAACCGGGCCAGCAACTGGTCATCGACATCCGCGACATCGACCTGGCCGGGCGTTTCGAGCCTTGGCACAGCCAGGCCTACGATGTGCGCTTCATGCGCGAGATCACTTGGCCGACGATTGACCTGACCTACACCCTCAGCCAGCCGGGCAAACCCGCCCGGCAAGTGGAGGAGCGGGTCAGCGACAAGATGTACCTCAGCCGCCCGGGCCGGGTCGCCAGCAGCAGCGACCGCCTGTATGCCGAGAAGGCCATGCTCAACGACTGGTTCCGCCAACGCTTCGCCGCGCACCCGGCAACCTGAAAAACCCTTCACTGGTACAGGCGTTGGTGCCGGTAGTATGCTCGGCCCTTCAACCTGTACCAGGGAAGGGTTTAGATGAAACTGTGCGCCGTACAACTGGCGTCGCTCAAGGGCGATGTGCCAGGCAACCTCCAACGTCACCTGGCCTGTATCGAGCAGGCGGCGGCACTGGGTGCCGAGCTGGTGGTCTTCCCCGAACTCTCGCTGACGGGCTACGAGCCTACCCTGGCGCGCCAGGCCGCCCTGCCGGTCAGCTCCGCACGGCTGGACCCGCTGCAAGCCGCCTGTGACCGCTTGGGCATCACCGTTGCGGCTGGCTTGCCACTGCCGACACTCGAGGGCATCCGCATCGGCATGCCGATTCTCAGCCCCATGGCTGCGCGCCAGGCCTATGCCAAACGGCGCCTGCATGAAGACGAGCTGCCTTACTTCACCCCGGGCGATCAGGCATTGCTGCTGCAGGTCGGTGAGCACCGAGTGGCACCGGCGATCTGCTACGAGTCGATGTTCATGGCGCACGCTGCCGCCGCCCGCGAGCACGGCGCCGACCTGTATCTGGTCAGCGTGGCGAAAACCGCCAAGGGCATCCGCGAGGGCTACCTGCATTACCCGGCAGTGGCGCGTGAACTGGGCATGCCGGTGCTGATGGCCAACTGCGTGGGGCCGGCCGACACGTTCATCGGCGCCGGCGGCTCGGCGGCGTGGGACAGCCAGGGACGCTTGCTGGCGAGCCTGGATGACCACAGTGAAGGGCTGATCCTGCTGGACACCGGCAACACCAGCGCCGTGGCCCTGCCCTTGGACCTACGCCCGGCATGATCTACCTGTTACTGGCGCTGCTGAGCTACGCCTGCACCTACTACCTGGTCGGCCTGCTCATCCAGGGCCAGCTTGCCGATGTGGCCGAAGGCTTACGCCATAGGCCAGACGCCCCGACACCCGGCGAGTACCTGCGCGAGGTCAAGCCCCATGCACGACGGGCCCACCGGCACTACACCCTGATGGCCGGGTCGGTGTTGGCCATACTGGCCTGCGTGGTCGCCAGCTGGTTCAGCTGACACGTTACAGGTCCAGTGCCAGGCTTTGCCGGCCCTCCAGCGCCAGCAGGTACTGCTTGGCCGCCAGGCCGCCGGCAAAGCCGGTAAGGCTGCCTGAAGCACCGATCACGCGGTGGCACGGTGCGATGATCGAAATCGGGTTGCGGCCGTTGGCGGCGCCTACTGCGCGCACCGCGTTGGGGTTGCCGATTTGCCGGGCGATGTCACTGTAGCTGCGGGTTTCACCGAAGGGTATCGCCAGCAACGCGGCCCATACCTGACGCTGGAACTCGGTGCCGGCAAAATCCAGCGCCAGTTCGAAACGCTGCCGCTTACCCGCAAAGTACTCCCCCAGCTGTCGTGCAGTTTCCCGCAGTACCGGGCACTCGTCGTCACGGTACAAGTCGCCGAGGCGAACGCGGTTTTCCCGCTCTTCTTCCCACAATACGGCTGCCAGGCACTCGCCGCGCGCCACCAGGGTCAAGGTGCCGACGGGCGACTGCATGAGGGTGAATGCGCTGGACATAAGCGTTTACCTGCCTGTTTTCGATGGGCGTACTGTACGCATCCACAGCCCCGTGCGCATCCGCTTTCTTGCTCAGGTAATGGCACAACCGGCAATCCGCCGCGCTTCGTTGAGGTTGACCTTGGGGATCAGCTCGGCGGGGATGCGTGAGGTGGCCGACAGGTTGTAGACGTGAAAATGCGCGCTCACCACCTCCCGCGCCATCAGCGTCAGCGACGGCAGGATACGGCTGTCCCAGTGCTGGTCGAGCCCGCACGGCGAACACTGGCCCTGCCCGGTTTCATAGAAGCGCCCCACGGTCTGGTCCAGATCCACCCCGACCAGCAGCACTTCTTCAAAGCCCAGGTGATACGCCAGCTGCAAGGCCACATAGGCCACTGTGCGGGCATCGAAAAAACCATGGGTCAGGTCTTTGCTGAAGGCAATCGAGCGGCTGCGCTTGCTCCACAGCGCGCGGTTGCACACGCAACTGTCACCATGGCCGCGCAAACCGTCCAGCAAGCCCGGCGTGTCGGCTTTGTGCAGGGCATAACACTCGGTACTCGCCGGCACATCGGCACCTTCGTACTGCTCGGGCCAGAGTGCCAGGCGTTCGCTGTCGCGCAAGGCAGTGGCGAACAAGGCCGGCTGCTGCTGGCTAAAGCTTTTGTCGGTGCACACGTAGAAGAAGGGATGGATACCGTGTTCGGCGGTCATCGCGACCGAGCCGTTCATGGCAATGATGGGCAAATGTGCGAACTCGCCCAACGGAAAATGCCTGGCAGAAGCGCCGGAGGCAAGGATCACCACGGGGCCCTGCTGGGTGTTGCGACACGCCTCGAAACTGGAGAACGCCCCGCGTTCAGCGCTTGGCTGCGACGGAAGTGTGTTCATCTTTGGCATCTTTGACCGGACAGTACAAACCACAATACTGATCCGTGTATATGCCGTGGCTGCTTTTACCTAACTTTACCTGGCTGAACATGAGCAAACCGCCACTCCCTTGCCTGGCGGGGATTTGGGGCGCTTTGCGCCCCTGGAAGTCGCAAACCAGACCTAGATTTCAGCCTGGCGAATGCGCTTCTTGTCGATCTTGCCGACACTGGTCCTGGGGATCTCGTCCACACAACGAAGCTGCCGTGGAATCGCCCATTTGTTCAGGTGCCCACTGTCGACATACGGCTGCAGGTGCCTGGCCAATGCTGGCTGGTTCAGTTGCACACCGTCACAACAGACCACCAGTGCCAACGGTTGTTCCCCCCACTGTGGGTCAGGAATACCGATGACCGCCACCGAGGCGACGGACGGGTGCTGGCTGATGAGGTTTTCCAGCGCCACCGAGCTCACCCACTCGCCACCGGTCTTGATCACATCCTTGATCCGGTCACGGATGCGCACCACGCCGGCTGCGTCGATGCAGGCCAGGTCACCGGTGTGCATCCAGCCCCCCAGCCACAGCGCCGCGCCTTGCTCCGGTTGTCGCGATAAAGGCGCACCAGGCGATTGGGCTCGTAGCGCCCGGGGTAGCCCTACTTGACGCCCAGCGCGGTGGCCACATAGGGCACGCCCCAGGCATGTACGTGGAACATGGGCGTGATCGGCATGTACACATCGCCCGTTCGCAGCAGCGGTACGTCGCCGCACGCGGCCAGGGTGCCCTCCTCGACCAAGGTATGCAGCACCAGTTGCCGGTGGCTGAAGTAAACGCCCTTGGGGTCATGCCAGTCAGTTAAGGCTTTTGGCCTGCAGGTGTTCGGCTTTGGTGGTTTTTCGCCTGTGAGATCGAGCGCCGCCCGCGCGGCGCTTCGCGGGGCAAGCCCGCTTGTATGGTTAGACTTGAAGGGGTGGTGGGACTAAATGCCCGATTCTGACTGCTCGCATCAGTACAGACCGTGGGAGACATCGCCCCACCCCTTCCACCAAAGCGCCGATAAAGAATGCATCGTTTACAAGCGACGATAGAAGCAAGCCAGCGCCTCTTGGTGAAACCCCTTCAAGCCGAAAAACCATAGCGTGAGGAGTCGCCCATGGCAATGCAGGTAGGCAAGCTGATTGTGGGTGCGGATGTCGCAAAAGCTGAGCTGGTTATCCATCACGATGACCGTGATGAGATCGTCAGACTGAAAAATTCCAAACCCGAAATCAAAAAATGGTTGAAGCAGCAACCGCTGAACACCGCTATCGCGGTTGAGGCGACCAATGTTTATCACCTGGACTTGGTTGAGCTGGCCCATAGCTTGGGTTTCGAGGTTTATGTCATCGATGGTTTCCAACTGAGTAACTACCGGAAAAGTGTTGGAGGACGGGTTAAAACCGACCCTTCCGATGCTCGGTTGCTGTCCCGATTTCTGAGAAACGAAGGGGAGGATCTTCGTCCCTGGAGCCCGCCTCCCGCTGTCTACGGCAAGCTTCAGAGCCTGCTTCGTCGCAGAGCAGCCTTGGTAAGTGCTCGCACTGCAATGACTCAGAGCTGGGCTAATGAAGGCCTCTTGAAGGCTGCGTTCAGTACCTTCGTGAAATCGATAGATCGGCTGGAGCTGTTGATCCAAAAGAAGATTAAGGAAGTGCTGCGAGAAGCTGGATTGCACGAGCAAGTCGCTCGCTGCCAGGCAGTAGAGGGTATTGGTTTTCTAACCGCCACAGCGCTGGTAATGGCTTTTATGAGGGGTGAGTTCAAGAGCAGTGACGCGTACATCGCATTCTTGGGAATGGATCTACGAGTCAGTGACTCTGGGCAGAAAAGTGGGCAACGTCGCCTCACTAAGCGCGGTTGCTCAGAAATCCGTCGTTTGTTGCATAACGCAGCGATGGCCGCCAGCAAGTCACCCGTTTGGAAAGGGGACTATGAGCGGCATCGGAACAATGGAAAGGCAACGACCCAAGCATTGGTAATCCTCGCCAGGAAGCTCGCACGGGTGGCATTCGCCCTGATGAAAAATCAGGACGAATACATCACCAAAGGTGCCAAAACAGCTTGCTGAAAACCATAGAATCTCCCACATTTTTTGCAACGTGCCGAACCTGACAGGTCATGGTTGTCAGCCTTGGTGGGCTGGCTGGATCTCTGTGCTGGCATTTCTGCCGCCCCGCTTGTCTCAAGCCTTACTTCAAGGCTGACAACGCCTCTTACACAGGCATGGTCACGTTGCAAAAAATGTGGGAGCGGGCTTGCCCCGCGAAGCGCCGCGCGGGCGGCGCTCGATATCAGCAGCCCTACATGACTCAAGGCAGGCGCATGCAGGCCCCTAATCAATCCCCCAAAGCCCTATTACAGCCTAAGCGGCTTAACAGACTGGCATTAGCCCTTGGGGTTGCCGGTGGTACCGCTGGTATAGAACAGCGTGGCCAGCGAATTCTCGTCGAAGTCCGGGAATTCGAAGTTCGCCGAGGTTGCGCACGGCAGCGAGCAACGGTGCGCCGATCACTTTCGGCATGCCCATGCCGCCGTATTCCGGCGCACCGGCCACCCCGACCCAGCCGTCAGCGGCGAATGCCCGGTAGGCATCGGCGAAACCGTCGGGTGTCCGAACCTGGCCAGCCTCCCAACGGCATCCCTGCTCGTCGCCACTGCGGTTGAGCGGCGCCACCTGCTCGGCAATCAGTTTGCCGGCCTGCTCGAGTATGGCCCGGGCAGTGTCGCCATCGACCAGGTCGGCCAGTGCGGGCGTTTGCGCCCACCAGGTGGGGATGTCGAACACGTCGTTGAACAGAAAATCCATGTCGCGCAGTGGCGGAAGGTAATCAGACATGAGGCGAACACTCGGTTTCTTGGGTTTGCGAAAGTGCTACGGCCCGGGTTTCGGCAGCCGCCGGAGCGCCCTGGCCACGCAGGAGGAAGTGCGACAGCGCGGGTATCAGCACCAGCGCGCCGAGCATGTTCCACAGGAACATGAAGGTCAGCAGCAGGCCCATGTCGGCCTGGAACTTGATGGGCGACCAGGCCCAGCCAACCACACCGGCGGCCAGGGTAATGCCGACCAGCCCCACCACCCGGCCGGTGAAGGCCACGGCGTTCTGGTAGGCCTGAGCCAGGCTCAGCCCGGCGCGCTGGTAGTGCAGCTGCACGCTAAGCAGGTACAGCGCATAGTCCACGCCGATGCCCACGCCAAGGGCGATCACCGGCAAAGTGGCAACCTTGACGCCAATACCCATGGCCACCATCAGCGCCTCGCACAGCACCGAGGTGAGCATCAGCGGCAGGATAGCCACCAGCGTTGCGCGCCAGCTGCGGAAGGTGACCAGGCAGAACAACGTGACCGCCAGGTACACCAGCAACAACATACGGTGGTTGGCCTCGCGTACCACCACGTTGGTGGCGGCCTCGATACCGGCGCTGCCAGCGGCCAGCAGGAACTGGTGCTCGGCACTGCTGTTGGCCTGGGCAAAGCGTTCGGCCACGGCCGCCACCTCGGCCAGCGTGTCGGCGCGATGGTCTTTGAGGTAGGCGATCACCGGCATCAGCGAACAGTCGTTGTTGAACAGCTCCGGGGCGTTGACCGAAGCCTGCTGGGCGGCGTAATTGAGCACGTCCTGGTTGCGTTGCAGGCTGTTCAGCCGTGGGTTGCCTTCGTAGGTACCGGCGGTGATCTGGCGCACAGCGTTGGCCAGCGACACAGTGGTCTGCACACCCGGCAGTTGCTGCAGCTCCCAGGCGAGGCGGTCGGCAAGGATCAAGGTCGGGTACTGCAGGCAGCCTTCTGGAGCGGTCTTGACCATGACCGCGAAGGTGTCGCTGGACAGTGCGTAGTGCTGGGTGATGTAGGCATTGTCGAGGTTGTAGCGCGAATCAGCGCGAAGCTCGGGGGCGCCACTGTCGAGGTCACCGACTTTCAGCTGCAAGCTGCCCCAGATGCCCAGGGCGGCCAGGGCAAGGGCTGCCAGCACAGCGGCGCTGGCCCATTTGCGTTCAGTGAAGCGGTCGAGCAGGTCCGACAGCCGACCGAAGCCGCGGTGCCGAGCCGCACGGGCATCGATACGCAGCGCCCGCTCGGCGGCCTTGCGGCCTACCCCGACATAGGACAGTGCCACCGGCATCAACAGCAATGAGGTAAAGATCAGCACTGCCACGCCAATGCTGGCGGTAATCGCCAGGTCCTGAATCACCGGAATATCGATGATCATCAGCACGGCAAAGCCCACGGCATCGGCCAGCAAGGCGGTCACCCCGGCCACGAACAGCCGGCGGAAGGTATAGCGAGCGGCGACCTGCCGATGGGTACCGCGACCGATGTCCTGAAGGATGCCGTTCATCTTCTGCGCGGCATGCGACACGCCAATGGCGAAGATCAGGAACGGCACCAGGATCGAATACGGGTCGATGGCATAGCCCAGCCAGGCGACGATACCCAGTTGCCATACCACCGCCGTCAGCGAACACAGCACCACCAGCAAGGTGCTGCGTATACAGCGGGTATAGCCGTAGATGATCACCAGGCTGGTCAACACCGCCAGGGCAAAGAACGCCATCACCTCGATCAGGCCGTCGATCAGGTCGCCCATCAGCTTGGCGAAGCCAATCACATGAATACGGTACTGGCCGCTGGCCTGGTACTGGCTGCGCAGCTGTTCAAGCTTTTGCGAAAAGGCATGATAGTCCAGGCCTTTGCCGGTGGCCGAATCCTGGTCGAGCAGCGGTACCACCAGCATGCTGGACTTGAAGTCGCGCGCCACCAGGCTGCCGACGATGTTGGCACGTTCGATGTTCTGCCGTAGCTGTTCAATGTCACCGGCCGCCCCCTGATAGCCGTCAGGCATGACCGGGCCACCCTGGAAGCCTTCTTCGGTGACCTCGGTCCAGCGCACCGCCGGGCTCCATAGCGACTTCACCCAGGCCCGGTCCACCCCCTGGCTGAGGAACAGCTCATCGTTGATGTGACGCAGGGCCTGCAGGTAGCCCGGGTCGAAAATGTCGCCCTGTGTGTGCTCTACCACTACCCGCACCGCATTGCCCAGGCCGCGCAACGAGGCGCGGTTTTCCAGGTAATTCTGGATGTAGGGGTGGCTCTGCGGCAGCATCTTGTCGAAGCTGGGGCGCAGTTCCAGGCGGGTCAGCGCCATGAAGCCCAGCACCAGCGTCGCCACCAGCATGCACAGCAGAAATGGCAGGCGGTGGTTGAACACAAGGCGTTCCAGGCCGTTGCCCGAATGTGGATCGAAGTCGGCAAGGTTGCGGATTATCGGAAGGGTATCTTGGCGGGTAGCGGCCATCAGGGTCTTCTCTTGTTATGGGTGTTGCGTGGGGTTACCGGCCTGGTTGCGCACGCCCCGCTCGCCCACCAGCACCAGGCCGTTGCCGGTGTCGCTGACGAGCGCGGTCACCGGGCCACGGGCGCTTTGCGGCACCTGGCTGAAGCTGGCACCGTCATCCCGACTGAGCAGCAGGTCGCCGGCCTGGCTGGCCAGCCACAGCTGGCCATCACGGTCGATGCCGGCGGCGGTGAGGCTGGTGTTGATGCCCGTGTTGACCGGCTGCCACTGCTGGCCGCCATCGGTGCTTCGGTAGGCGTGGCCGCGCAGGCCGTAGACCAGCAGCACACCGGGTTTGCCGACGGCGCCGAACAGGGTGCCGGCATAGGGCGTGTCGACGCGGCTGAAGCGTGCGCCGCTCCACTTCAGCAGCAGGCCCTGCTCGCCAGTGATGTACAGGTCGTCACCCACCGCCGCCAGGCTGGTCAGGTGCAGGCCTTGCGGGTTGTCGCTGTGGTCGAGCCAGGGTTGCCAGTGCTCGCCGCCGTCTGTGGTGCGCAATAACAGGTTGAACACGCCCACCGCATAGCCGTTGCGGGCATCGCTGAACCACACGTCGAGCAAGGCATTGTCGGTGGCCGCCGCAGGCAACTGCTCGGCCAGCGCGCGGCCATCCAGCTGTTTGTGCCAATGCACGCCACCATCGCGGCTGTGCAGCACCACACCGTCGTGGCCGACCGCCCAGCCCAGTTCGGGCGTGGCAAAGCTCACCGCATTCAGGTCGGTGCTGACGGGCACCTGGGCTTGCTGCCAGTGCGCACCGTGGTCATCGGAATACAGGATGTGCCCGCGCGGGCCAACCGCGACCAGGCGCGGCCCGGCCAAGGTCACGTCGCGCAGGGCGCTGCTGCTGGCCAGGGCACTGGGCATGGCGGGCACATCCAGCACGTCGGTGAAGGGCGCGGCCTGCGCCGTGCCCTGCAGCACCGCCAGGGCCAGCATCACCACGCTGCATCGTTTGAGGACAGACATTGGCAACCTATGCTCCGTGCGCTCAGCGAATGCCATTGCCGGCCAGCGACTCGGGCGACCATTGGGTTTTCGACAATGGGTCGATGTAGCGGATGCCCCCGTAGGCGCCGACCACGCCGTTGAGGTTGTAGGTGCCGCCGATCAGGTCGTAGATCATGAAAGGCGTGGCGTCCGGGGTCTGCTTGTCGTAGCTCTGGGTGAGGAAGGCGAACGAACCACGATAAAGCTGGCCACGGGCGTCGTACTGGTCCGAGGCCAGGGCGATCCAGCTGTCTTCGTCAAGGTAGAAGCGGCGTTTGTGGTAGATGTGGCGTGCGCCGTCCTTGAGCTTGCCTTCCACCACCCACACGCGGTGCTTTTCCCAGCGCACGAACTGCGGGGCCAGGTGGTTGGGGGTGATCAGTTGCTTGACGTCGGTGTTGTAGGTGAGCGGGTAGGTGTTGTACGGCACGTACATCTCCTGCTTGCCGACCAAGGTCCAGTCGTAGCGGTCCAGGGCGCCATTGAAGACGAACACGTCATCGTAGGTGCCCGAGCCCGACGTGCCCGGGTTGGGCGTGTCGTAGGCCAGGTTTGGTGCCAGCTTGACCCGGCGCTGCCCCGGCAGGTACTGCCAGGCGCTGCGTGGCTGCACCAGCGGGTTGGCGGCGTCGCGCAGCATCATGGCTTCGCCGGCACGGCGCGCGGGCCCGGTGTACACCAGTTTCATCTGGTAATAGGTGTCCTTGGCACCGATCGGCTTGGCCATGTCTTCGTAGATCGGGTAGCTGATATTGGCCTGGCCGGTGGTCGACAGTGACGCTTTGCCGGCGGCATCGACGTTCCATGAGTCGTACTTGGCGGTCATGCTCACGCCCTGGTAGCGCAGCAGGAAGTTCCACATGGCCTCGGCGCCGTTTTGCGGAATGGGGAACGGGATGCCCGGCAGCACGTTGTCCACCGCCGTGCCACCCTCCTGGCTTTTGGCAGCGGTGGCGTTCTTGCGGGTGTTGTCCAGCACCGCTTGCGGCAGCGCTACGCTGCGATGAGTCGGGTACACGTCGACACGGTAACTGGGGTAACGCTTGAGCAGTTCCAGGGTGGTGGCAGTCAGCTGGCCCTTGTACTGGTCGGCGTTCTTGCCATCGATGACCAGCAGCGGCTTGTCGCTGGCAAACGGGTCGGCGCGCATGCTGGCACCGCTCTGGAAGTTGGCAGGCGGTGTCTGCAGGCCGCCCTGGTAAGCCGGGATCGAACCGTCGGCATTGCCGGCCTTTTCGGCACCGATGGCCGTCAGGTTGGTGCCCAGGCGGGCAGCCTGGTCAGGGGAAACGGCGGCCTGGGCGGCGTTGAGCGCGGCCAGCGACAGGCACGAGGCCAGCAGGGTACGTACGAAATTCATGATGGTTGTCTTCCTGTGTAGGCGGTAGGAAACATGACTCAGAAGGTCGTCTTGACGGTCAGGTACAGGGCGCCACGGTCCTCGGTGGTGGCACCACCACCGGAGAAGGAGGCGTAGCCGCCGCCGTAGCAGGTGTAATCCTGTTCGCCGTCCAGGGCATTGGGGGTGCTGCCGTCGGTCTGGCCATCCTTGCAGGCCTTGGTCTCACCGAAGCTGTCGACATACTTGAGGTCGACGAAGTACTGGTTGTAGATCGCGGCGCTTACGCCCAGGGCATAGTTGCCGGTGTTTTCGGCACCGCCGCCCTGCACCGGCGACACACCGTCGATGCCGACGTTGACCGACAGCGGCATGCTCAAGTCCATGCCCGGCACCACCTGGTACCAGGTGGGGGTGAAGTTGACGGCGATGCCCCAGTTATCACGGGTGGCCTTGTCGATACCGCGGTAGCTGCTCTTGCCCTTGTACAAGGCCTCGTTGTGGCCATCGAGCTTGAGCAGGTTGCTGTAGAACAGCTCGCCGAGCAGGGTTGCCGAGTCGAACAACGGCGTGTCGCCGATGGTCATCAGGCCGTTGAGGGTGAAGTGCAGGGTGTCACCGGTGGCGCTCAGGCTGTCGCCGTCCTTGGGCACGTCATAGATCACCCCGCTGCTGGGCAGGCGCGCCGGCAGCAGGCCGAAGCCGCCCCCCAGGCCTGCCTGGCCGGGGGCGCTGACGATTGCCGGGATGCTCGCCAGCGGCATGTTGTGGCGGATGTTCACGTCGCTGCCGACGCTGATGCCCGCCACATCCTTGGACAGGCTCAGCCCATAGATGTCGATGTTGTCGGCATAGGCGAACTGGTAGGTGGTGCTTTGCAGTGAGTTATAGAGGTTGCCGACCGCGCCCTGGCGGCTGCCCGGCGGGTTGCCGAACGGACCGTTGGCCACGGTCATGCCACGCGCATCGAGCCAGGCCTGGGGCAGGATTTCGGAGGTCTTGCGGTAGTAGAAACCGAGGGTGCCGCCCAGCCACTCCGGCGACCACTTGGCCATGACGCCCCAGTCGCCGCTTTTGCCAGGGGTAAGGTCATGACCACGGCGCAGGGTGGTCAGCGCACCACGCACCGGGATCAGCCCCGGGGTGCCGGTATGGCCCAGCAGAAAACTCTGCGCGCCCTCGCCTACCACGTCGGAGCCGCCATAGTAGGTACCCGCCTCGGGCAGTCGAGCGGCGTCCCAGTCGAAGAAGTACTGCGCGCCCAGGGTGAGCTCGGAATTGACCAGAAACGAAGTGGACAGCTGGTTACGAGGCACGAACAGCTCCTTGGCCTCGGTGCCCGGCGATGCCGCCAGCTTGGCCAGGTCCAGGCCGGACTGGCCGTAGCTCAACGAATGCACCGGGTTGAGCAGGGTTTCACCCCAGAACAGGTTGTGCTGGCCCAGCTTGGCGCTGACCTGTGATGCTTCGCCTACGTCACGGCTCATGAACACGAAGGCATCCAGCACTTCGCCCGAGGGGCCGCTGTAGTAACGCTGGGCGTAGTTGCTCAAATGCGGGCTGCCCAGCGGCGTGCCGGTGCCCGGCAGGCCATTGAGGCTGGGGTTGATGCCTGACTGGTCACCGTTGCCGTTGACGAACGGGTTGCTGTTGGAGCCGGTGTTGTCGTAGGCCTTGTCGTACCAGCTGGCTGTGCTGACGCGAAAACCGGTGTTGCCCTGGTACACCACGTCCAGCTCGGTCAGCAGGTCGACCCGGTTGGTGACGTTGGTGCCCGCCTTGCGGAAGTTGTAGTCGCCGTCGTTGCTGTTGGGCGTGCCCAGCAGGCGCTTGTCGGCACTTTCAGTGCGCACGCCGTAGTTGTACTTGACGGTATTGTCGAAGCGCACGGCCCAGTCTTCGTTGCCGGTATCGACTTCGAAGGCCTGGGCGGCAGGCAGCGTGAGCAGGCCGATGGCGCAGGCAAGCAGGCAGCGCTGTGGCTTCACAGCACGGTGAATGCGGTGTTCTGGCATTACGATGGCTCCACGTATTGTTATTGTTTTTTACGCCGCCCGTCTGCTGCGGGCGTGGCTGGGGCGTCCATGCGTTACTGCAGGTTTGCGGCGTCCAGTCGGCGGATCAGCGCCTCGGCCAGCGGCCAAGGGCCGAAACCGGAAGCCGGGTTAAGGTGGCCAACAGCGCCCAGGCCAACCAGTTCGCTGCCCCAACGCCGGGCCAGTTCACCGGCAGCGGCGTAGCTGGCGAGATGGTCGTTACTACTGGCCGCGACAATGCTCGGGAATGGCAGCGACGTGGGCGGAAGTGGTGACCAGCCCTTCTCGGCCAGGCTGGCCGGGCTTGGGTAATGCGCCGGCCAGTGGGCATTGAGGTCTGGCGGGGCCGCCAGCAAAGCCCCCTTGATCGGCCGCCGGTAGCGTGCCGCCCAATGGGCGACCATCAGTACGCCAGCGCTGTGCGCGACCAGGATTACCTCACCTTCGAGCTGATCGAGCTCGCGCTGGATCGCCTCGACCCGGGCATTGCAGCACAGCCCGTCAACCTGCAGCGGCGGTACGCTGCGCACCTTGGCCAGGCGGCCGGCAAGCAGGGTTTGCCAATGCTCCGCGACGTGGTCACGCAGGCCGGGGACAATCAGCACGGTGGCGGTGGTTTGCAGTTTTTCCACGGTGAACCTCATGGGCGATGTAGCGCTTGAAGGTCACAGTAAACAGGCCTCCCCCCGGGTGCTTTACATTGGGCGTCAGGCGCTTTTCATTTGATGACAACGGTCAAAACAGGGCTTTGCTTTTCAATTGATGACACGCAGGCTATAAAACCAGTGGACCTGCAACCCCCGTGCTTTAGGGACAACAATAAAAAATGCCTGCTCTAGTCCGTGCCGCCAGCTTGACCAACTACCTGGAAGTGTCCCGCCACCTGGGCCTCAATCCCCATGCGCTGCTGGCACAGGTTGGCCTGAGCGCCGCGTTGCTCGACGACCCCAACCGGCGTATCCCGGTGGCCAGCGTCATCAGCTTGCTGGAGGCCTCTGCCAGCGCCACGAAGTGCGAAAGTTTCGGTTTGCGCATGGCCGAATTGCGTCAGTTGTCGGACTTCGGCGAAATCAGCCTGCTGCTCAGCCACCAACGCAACCTGCGCGATGCGCTGCAAGTGATCGTGCAGTACCGCCACCTGCTCAACGACGCGCTGGCCATCCATATCGAGGAAGCCGGCAAGACCGTGGTTATTCGTGAAGAGGTGATCAACGAGCGAGCGCCGTGCAGCCGCCAGGCCACCGAGTTGGCCATCGGCGTGATGATGCGCCTGTGCGCGGCGCTGCTGGGTGCCCATTGGCACCCGATCAGTGCCAACTTCACCCACGCAGCGCCTGCCGACCTGGCCATTCACCGGCGAATTTTCGGGTGCACACTGGTGTTCGGCAGCGAATTCAACGGCATCGTCTGCCCCGCTGCCGACCTCGACAGCGCCAGCCCGCAGGCCAACGAGGCCATGGCCCGGCTGGCGCGGCGCTACCTGGACACACTGCCGGCCAGCGGCGTGCCGTCGCTGGAACTGGAGCTGCGCAAGACCATCTACCTGCTGCTACCCATGGGCCGTGCCACCATCGAGCAAGTGGCGCAGACCCAAGGCATGAACGTGCGCACCCTGCAGCGGCGGCTGGAAGAGAACGCGCTGACCTTCAAGGACCTGATCAACAGCGTGCGCCGTGACCTGGTGATGCGCTACCTGGAAAACCCCAGCTATTCGCTGGGGCGCATTGCCGACATGCTCGGTTATTCGATGCCCAGCTCATTCACCCGCTGGTTCATTGCCCAGTACGGCATGCCGCCGGCGAACTGGCGCGCACAGCACAATGGGCAGTTGCATTAACCGCCCGTTGCGGGCTCATCGATGAGGATAAACACCTCGCCCTTCTCGTGCTCGACAGGGTACGTGTTCAACTTGAGCGCGGTGGAGTTCTGCAGATAACCGCTGGCCAGGTCGAAACGCAACCCGTGGGCACAACACTGGATGACGCGGCCCTCCAGGCGACCACCGCACAGCGATGCCCCCTGGTGCGGGCAACTGTCATCGACGGCATAGAACGAATCGGCAATGTTGAACAAGGCTACGCTGTGGCCTGCAAGGTCCAACAGCACCCGCCCGTTGCGTTGCGGTACTTGATCGGCGGCCAGTGCCATACGTCGCTTCATGCCTGCGCCACCTCCTGCAAGGCGTCGTTCATGGCCGCGAACAGCGCCTCGGCCGGCCGCACGCCTGCAATCAGCGGCCCCTGATTGAAGCGGTAGCGCGGCACGGCACTGCCTGCGCGCCCTGCCCCCTCGAGAAACGGGCTACCGTCGTCACGCAGGCAGTCGACCACTTGTGCCGCCTGCAGCCCGCAGCTCTGGGCAATACCGAGCAAGGTGCCGCTGTCCCCCAGGTCACGGCCCTGATGGAAATAGGCAATGAACAACCGCGCCAGCAACGCCTCCTGTTGCGGTGCACCGAGCAGGCTGCCGGCCCGCTGCATCAACCGGTGAGCATTGCCGGTATTGGGCATGCGGCGGATGCGCGAAAAATCGATATCCTCGCCCACCACACTGGCAGCGGCGCGCACCTGGGCCTGGCGCTCGCGCACGGCTTGTTCACTGCCCAGGCGTTGCAGGTAAAACGTACTGAACGGCACGCCATTGGCAGGCAACCCAGGCAGCAACTGCACGCCCTGCCAGTGCACCTGCACCTCTACCTCGGGTTGCTCACGTTGCAACCACAACAGGGCCGCTTGCAGGTGCCGCTGCCCAATCAGGCACCAAGGGCAGACAAAATCGAAGAACACCTCGACGGACAACAGCTGTTTCACGGTTTCAACTCCTGGTGCGCAGACAGTCCATGTCGCGGTGGTAATGGCGTTTAGCGAACAAGAACACCGCCGCTGCCGCGAGGCTTGTCAGCGGTACCAACTGCAGTGCGGCTTGCAGCCCGATCAGGTCAGACACCCGGCCGGTGATCAGCGGGCCGGTGGCCAGGCCCAGCAGGTTGTTGGCCAGGGTCAGGGTGGCGAAAGCGGTGCCATGTACCGAGGCGTGGGTCAGGTTGGCAACCATGGCACTGGACGGGCCGTTGGTGCCGGCGGCAATCATCATGCCCAGGCATATCAGCACCAGTTGTGCGGTGCCAGCGGGCAACGCGAAGGCCATGCTCAGCAGCATGCAGCTGCCCAGGCAGTAACCGATGGCCAGGCTGATCTTGCGGTCCGGGCGCTGCCGGCCCAGGCGGTCACAGAGCATGGCGCAGAGGATCATGCCGACGCCGCTGCACAACACGATGACAGCGGCGACCGCACCGGCGCGGTCAGTGCCCATGGCGTAATAGCGGTTCAGGTAGCTAGGCATCCACACAATCAAGGTGCCGCCAACAAACAGCTGCAGGCCGCTGCCGACATAGGCGGCGATGACCGAGCGGCTGCTGTACAAGCTGCGCAGCGGGCGGCTGACCTTGCCCAGCGCCTGCTGCGTGCACTTGGGCGCAATGCGTGCCTCCTTGACGATCATGGGGTACAGCATCGCCAGCACCAGGCCGAACAGCGCCATACCCGCGAATGCCCAGCGCCAGCCCAGGTGCTGCGCCAACACGCCGCCCAGGGCCATGCCCAGCACCGAGCCGAACATGCCACCGGCCATGAACGCCCCGGCCAGGGTCGAGCGCATGTCGCGGGGGAACACGGCGACCACCACGGCAATGCCGACACTGCCGTAAGCGGCCTCTCCGACCCCGACCAGAAAACGCGCAATGAACATTTGCGGGTAATTTTCTGCCAGGGCGCAGCCGAGCGTCGCCAGGCTCCACAGTACCGCCATCAACACCAGGCTGCGTACCCGGCCGAAACGGTCGGCCAACAGTGACAGCGGGAACGTCAGCAGGCCGACCATCAGCGCGACGATACCGCTGAGCAGGCCCAACTGGCTGTCACTGAGCGCCCATTCACCCTTGAGCAGCGGGAACACCGCGTTGAGTACCTGGCGCGACATGTAGTCGGAGATCAACAGGCCGAAGGTCAGGGCAAAAACCACCCAGGCATAACGCCGGGGCACGCTGTGGGCGGATTCGGTGCCGGCGTCTTCGGCACTGGCGAGGTAGGTGGCCATGTTGCCTCCTTGGGTGTGGTGTGGGTTTTTCTTGTTCTTATGTATTGGCACGCCCCCTGTAGGAGCGGCCTTGTGTCGCGATGGGCCGCAAAGCGGCCCCCCGGTTGAAGCGTCAACTCAACTATTGCCGGGGCTGCTGTGCAGCCCTGTCGCGACACAAGGCCGCTCCTACAAAGGCCAGCGCAGGCCAGTGAGGTCAGCGCTGCGGCACCCCCTTCACACCCGGCTGACGGTTCGGCGCCATACCGTTGGCCTTCAGGGTCTGCTCGATGCTGTCGTACTGCTGGCCGATGCGGTAAATGGCGCGGGCCTCTTTGCCAGTGGCAATCTCGCGACCCAGTTCATGCGCCACGCGCACGGTCTGCCGGATCTGCTGCACCGAGGTGAAGCGTTTGCCGTGCTGGTCGATGATGGTGTCTTCGTTGCCACAGCGCGGGTGCAGGCCCATGGCCAAGGCCATGGTGTTGAACGGCAGCACGTTCTTCAGCAACGACTCGGCGGTCAACGTGCAGCCGTCCGGTGCGCGGTGGATGAAATTGAAGAAGTTGAACGGGTTGGGGCCGTCGAAACCGCCGCCAATGCCGATCCAGGTCAGGTTCAGCGGGCCCATGTAGTCACCCCGACGCACAATGCGCTCAAGGGTTTCCAGGGCATGCATGCCGGTCAGCTGGAAATGCGGCTGGATATTGCTGGCCTGCAGGCGGCGCAGGTGTTCGCGGACCCAGGCCGGGCCGGCCGGCACGGTCATCTCGCTGTAAGCTGCATGGATTGCGGGGCTGGCCAGCGAGGTGCCTTCGAGGTACTCGGGGTACAACAGCTCCATGATGTTCATCTGCGTGGTGTTGATCGCCACGGTGACTTGGTCGGGGCGCGGCGTCAGTTCGGCGAGCATGTGTCGGGTATCGTCCGACAACCATTTGGCCGCCTCACCTTCGCCTTCCGGAGCGAAGGAAATGGAACCACCCACCTGGATGATCATGTCCGGGACCGCCTCACGCACACCGGCGATCAGCTCGTTGAATTTGGACAAGCGCTTGGAGCCTTTGCCGTCCAGTTCACGCACATGCAAGTGCAGCACGGTGGCGCCTGCCTCGTAACAGTCGACGGCTTTCTGCACCTGCTCGTCCATGGTCAGCGGAATGTCTTCAGGGAAGTCTTCGGGCATCCACTCCGGGCCATAGGGGGCCACGGTGATTACCACCTTTTCCATGTTTTCCGGGTGCAACGAATCGTCGAAGAATTGCATGCTGTAGTCCTCGCTATTGTTATTGTGCGGTTGTCGCCAGTGACGGCGACAGGCTTAGAACGTGCGGCTGCCCTTGATCCCGGCGCGCTCCATCTTGCGGTGGCACGGCGGGTAGTCCATGACGGCGTAATGCTGAGTGCTGCGGTTATCCCAGATCGCCACGCTGTTGGGCTTCCAGCGCCAGCGCACCTGGTACTCGGGCAGGTACGCCTGGCTGATCAGGTAACGCAGCAGGTCGCTGGCACCTGGGTTGGCGTCCTGGCCGAAACGCACCCGCTGTGGGGTGTGGTAATTGCTGAAATGGGTGGTGAAGGCGTTGACGAACAACACCTGCTCACCCGTTTCCGGGTGGGTACGCACCACCGGGTGCTCGGCATCGGGGAACTGCGCCTTCAGCGCCAGGCGTTTGTCCAGCGGCATGGCGGCGCCGAAACTGGCCTCGATGCTGTGACGGGCGCGCAGGCCTTCGATTTTGGCTTTTACGTCGCTTGGCAGGTTTTCATAGGCCAGCACCATGTTCGCCCACATCGTATCGCCGCCCACCGGGGGGCATTCGACGCAGCGCAGTACGCAGCCCATAGGGGGCGCCTCGCGCCAGGTGGCGTCGGTGTGCCAGGCATTTTCATAGCGGTCGTTGGGCTGATCCGGGCGCTTGTAGATCTGCACCAGCCCTGGGTGCTCAGGATCGCTACCGGCCACCGGGTGGTCCTCCAGCTCGCCGAAGCGACGGGCGAAGGCCACATGCTCGGCACGGCTGAAGTGCTGGTCGCGCAGGAACAGCACACGGTGTTGAAGCAGCTGCTGGCGCAGTTGGGCGAACAGGTCATCATCGTGAATCGCGTCGGCCAGGTTGACGCCACTTACCTCGGCACCGATCGCGCAGGTCAGTTGTTCGATGTGCATGCTGTTGCCCTCTTCAGATGACGAAGATCGACGAGCCGGTGGTTTTGCGGGCTTCCAGGTCACGGTGGGCCTGAACGGCATCCTGCAAGGCGTAGTGCTGGTTGATTTCGATCCGGATGCGTCCACTGCTGACGTGGTCGAACAGTTCGCCGGCCAGATCGGCCTTTTCTGCCGGGTCGGCAATGAAGTCGGCCAGTGCCGGGCGGGTGAGCTGCAGCGAACCCTTGATCGCCAGCAATTGCGGGTCGAACGGCGGGATGGTGCCCGAAGCCGTGCCGACGCATACCATCAGGCCACGGCGCTTGAGCGAATCGAGCGACCCCATGAAGGTGTTCTTGCCAACGCTGTCGAATACCACGTTCACCCCTACCCCGTCGGTCAGCTCACGCACGCGGCTGGCCACGTCCTCGACGCTGTAGTTGATGATGTGGTTACAGCCATGGGCACGGGCCACTTCAGCCTTGGCCTCGGTGGATACGGTGCCGATCACGTTCAGCCCCAACAGCCTCGCCCACTGCGCGACAATCAGGCCCACCCCGCCAGCAGCGGCATGCAGCAATACGCTGTCACCGGGCTTGAAGTCATAGAGCCGGCGTAGCAAGTAGGCCGAGGTCAGGCCGCGCATGGTCATGGCGGCAGCGGTCTCGAAGGCAATGGTCTCCGGCAGTTTTATCAGTGCCGCGGCGGGGATAAGGCGCTCGGTGCAATAAGCACCCAGGGTATTGAGGAAGCCGGTATAGGTGACACGGTCACCGACCCTCACCTGAGTCACGCCCTCGCCCACGGCCTCTACCACCCCGGCAGCTTCCACGCCGATGCCATTGGGCAGCGGGATCGGGTAGGTGCCATTGCGGAAGTAGGTGTCGGCGTAGTTCAGGCCCACCGCCACCTGACGCAAGCGCACCTGGCCCGGGCCGGGCTCGCCCACCTCGGCATCCTCGTAGCGCAGCACTTCGGGGCCACCGGTCTGATGGAAACGTACGACTTTGGACATGCTTGTCTCTCCACTCATCGATCTGGACGCCTGGCGTCAGTTCTGGATGACTGGACTGTATGCCCTTGGCTTGCAGGGTGCTTCGCATCGGACGACAGCGGGTTTTCATTTGATGACAGCGCGATCGTCGCCCTGCCCTGCATGAACGCCGTTTTATTGATGAGCCTGCTTGATGCTTATCCATGGCGAGACTAATACTTAAGTCTCTGCCTGGGGAGGCACGAAACATGCAACCAAGATTCGTTATCGTTCCCGCTGTGCCGATCGAAAAGGAGTCGTTCCGCATGGGCAGCCGCTATTACGCCGCTACCGTTTGTGGAGGGTTCGACATTTACGATAACCAGGTGAAGGAGCGGCTCAAGCCGAGCTACCCGAGCAGGACGGATGCGCAGGTGCAGTGCGAGCAGATGAACAAGCGCGGTGAGGCGGGATAAAACCCGCCAAGGCTGCCCCACCCGGGGTCAAGCGCCTGTGGCCTCAACCTCTTGCCAACCGGCAAGCAAACGCTGGGCGTTCTGTTCGCAGTCCATCCCCTGTGGCTTGCCTTCGATACCGGCAATTACCGCCAGCAACTGAGCACGGTTCTGCGCCAACCGCTGCTGCATCGCCTCGATCTCCGCCACCTTGCGCTTGAGGCTGGCCAGCAACAAACCATGATCGCCCGGTGCTGCCCCGGACGCGTCGGTAAGCTTGCGCATTTCATCCAGGCTGAACCCCGCCTGCTGGCCACAGGTAATGATCTCCAGTGCCCGCACGACCTGCTCCGGGTAATCCCGGTAGCCGTTGCCCAGACGCCTGGCGGCAATTAGCCCGCTGGCTTCGTAAAAACGGATCCGCGATGCACTGAGGCCCGTGCGTCGTGCCAACTCACCAATTTTCATTTCACTGTCATTCCCCTATTGACCTTAAAGTTGACTTTAACCTTAGCCTTCTCTGCAACCTAGTCCACGCGGTCAGTAACCGATGCGTGGTAACCCTGTCCGGAGATCGCCATGACACCCTTCCAGCCGCTGCAACTGCCCAATGGCAGTGTCATTCCCAACCGCATCGCCAAGGCGGCGATGGAAGAAAACCTGGCCAACCCCGACCAGACCCCTTCCGACTCATTGCTGCGCCTGTACCAGGCCTGGGCCGAAGGTGGCGCCGGGCTGTTGCTGACCGGCAATGTGATGGTCGACCCCAGTGCGATGACTGGCCCGGGCGGGGTAATGCTCGATGCCAGCCAGCCGCTGCAACGCTTTCGCGACTGGGCCCGTGTCGGCCGCGCCCATGGTGCGCAATTCTGGATGCAGATCAACCACCCGGGAAGACAGATGCAGGCCAACCTTGGCCAACCCACCGTGGCGCCGTCGGCCGTGGCCTTGGACATGGGCGGCCTGTCCAGGCTGTTCCCCCTGCCCAAGGCACTGGACGAAGCCGAGATCGCCGCCCTGATCCAGCGCTTCGCCCGTACCGCAGCGCTGGCCGAAGAGGCCGGCTTCAGTGGCGTGCAGATACATGCCGCACACGGTTACCTGCTAAGCCAGTTTCTGTCGCCGTTGAGCAACCAGCGCCAGGACCGTTGGGGCGGCAGCCTGGAGAACCGCGCGCGGCTGTTGCTGGAAGTCGTCAAGGCCGTGCGCGAGGTCGTTTCGCCCGGTTTCGGCGTGGCAGTGAAGCTGAATTCGGCAGACTTCCAACGCGGTGGCTTCGAACCTGCGGATGCCCGCCAGGTGGTGCTGTGGCTGAACACGTTGCCAGTGGACCTGGTCGAGTTGTCTGGCGGCAGCTATGAGGCACCGGCCATGCAAGGTGACGCACGCGACGGCCGCACCTTGGCCCGCGAGGCCTACTTTCTGGAGTTTGCCCGGGATATCGCCGCGATCGCGAAGATGCCGGTGATGGTCACTGGGGGTATTCGCCGGCTGCCGGTGGTCGAGCAGGTGCTCGCCAGTGGCGTGGCCATGGCCGGCATCGCCACGGCGCTGGCTGTCGAACCTGGCCTGCCCCGGCGCTGGCACAAGGGCGAGGCGACAGCCAGTGCCGAGCTGAAGCCGATTCGCTGGAAGCGCAAAGCGTTGGCCGCACTGGCGTACATGGCCCTTGTGAAGCTGCAGATGCGCCGGCTGGCAGCCGGCAGCCAGCCCAAGGCCCATGCGTCACCGTTGCGCGCCTTGTTGCTGGAGCAAGGCTGCACCTTACTGCGGGTAAGGCAGTACAGGCGTATGATGAAAAGCCGAGTGGATTGATATGTGGTGCACTGCCCTTGACTGGAGCACTGCCATGAACAAACCCCTTTACGCGCTGCTTTTCACCCTGGCAGCACTTGCTGCCTGTTCATCCAGCTCTGCGCTCTACCACGACCAGCCTCTGGTGGCCAAGGTCGATACCGGCATGAGCAAAGACCAGGTCGTGCACATAGGCGGCAAACCTGATGCCGAGTCCGAACGCACCGTCGTACCCGGCACGTGCTTCGACTACACGCTGTCCAAGGCCGGAAACCGGCAACCCTACAGCGTCAGTTTCGACGGCAACGGCAAGGTAGACAAGACCTCCTTCATGACCTGCGCCGAATGGAGCAATGCCCAGCACAAGGCCCGCCTGCCCAGCATGGGCGGTTCGAGCGGCTCGGGCTACTGACTCAGTCCAGGCATTCTCGGGCAGCCTGGCGCAATTTGTCGCCCGACAGGAAGCTGCCCTTGTAGAACGTCGCGCGGCTGCCATCGCGAGAATCGACCACGTCCAGCACATCGTCGCTCGCTACGGCACTGGGCGCCGTCAGCCGATAACCGTGGGCTATCGACTTCTGCGTAGCCTGGGGCGCCAGTGCCTGCCACTTGGGCAGGACACAGGCGGCGTACTGCTGCGGCGATTTTTTGGTCAGTTTACTGGCCGTGGGTTTGCCTGGGGTTGCGCAGCCGGCAAGGCTGGCAACTAACGCAGAAGTGATAAAAATACGAAAGGTAGACATTTGCAATTGGCCATTAGGGATACGCTGCATTCTAACGGGGGTTGCGGCGAGTTACTAATCAACCAAGGTCTGGCTGCAGGTTTTTCGCGGTATTGACACAGCAATAGAGCGCTGCTGGATGAGGCCAGACAGGGCTAGACGGTAAGCACCTGATAATTCTGCCAGTAGCGTGAGCAGGTGGAGGCTGCGACAGTAAAGGGGTAAACCCACAAGTCGGCAAGGAGTTACGCAATGCAAAATAACGCCAACCAAACACTTTTTTTCTATCAGAATGGCAAACTCATCACCCTTAAAACCGGTGAACAGAACCGTAGCATTTTTCGCAACTCGGACGTGCCACTTGCCGAGCAACAATCAGACGGTAACCAGTCCATCGGATTGCTGGTAACGGACGATAAAGGATCGGTACTGCAGTGGAGACAGACAGCTGAAAAACTTGGGCGCTCTCTTACACCCCAGCAATGATCGCGTAGGCTCTTCCGGGTTTGGTCGAGAAAGCGCCTTCCACAAATCGGTTGCGTTTCACCCTGCCCTGCGGCGATGCTCACAGGCCCGCTGGAGCAACTGACAAGGAAGGCCTTTAACACCATGGAAACGCTTCATAGCATCAAGTCAGACCTGGTCAGAACAGCCGACCACCTGGACCAGCTCAGTCAGGCCATGAGCGGTCACGCCAGGTTCATGGCGGCGCGCGGTAGCTCGCAAAGCGAGGTGGATGTTGCTGCGCATATCAAGTCCATCGACGTGGTTGCGGACGAGTTGCGCTCTGTCGCCGCAAGAATCGACGACATTGAAGGCGCTTGCTGACTGACTTCACGGCCTGGAAATCGCCTTGGCTTGCCTGGCTAATCCATGCCTGACCGTGACGACATACCCGGTTCAGGGTGCCAGCCCCCCAAACGCGGGTCAGGGTTTGGCTCCCCGGTACAGCACGATGGCCGCTACATCGAGGGCCAGCACGCTGGCGACAAACAGAAACATGACATACAGGTCTTCAGGAAGCATTGCCGTATCCCCCAAATGCGCCGGTTTGAAAGGGTACGAGCAATATCCGTTCCAGTCGGCGCATCAGGTACCCGGGCAGCGATTCAGCTGAACTTGAGCTTCACCACTTTGCTCAGCGCCCAACCCCCGAAGACGTAGAACACATCCAGGTAGAGGCGCCCTGCGTAGTTGGGTAACGGCGCGTTGTTCAACAACACATCCGGGTCGGGCGCAGGCGGAAACAGCGTATAAAAACCGTTGGGCAGCACAGCCAGCGCCAGCAGCAACAAATAAGTCGAGGCTTGCAGCAGGGTAGCGCGATTGCTGGATCTGGCGGACCACTTCAAGCCGTAATACGCAACCAGGCCTGCAACGGGCAACACCCAGAAATGCGTCGGGATCCCAATGAACATTTCGGCGACAACGCTTCTTGCTTGCACCCGCGATTCTCCTTCCAAATAGGCGGATTATTGCGGCCGTGGCCCGCAAATGCAAAAAGCCCGCTCTCAACAGCGGGCTTTTTGTGTTTTCCAGTGCTAACCATCATGCCTTGGAACACATCAGTGCGGCGTCCAGCAACCTGCCATGGTCGTACCAGGCATCACGTTGATAAGCCGTGAACTGGCGCTGAGTTCCCGTTCCCCGTAACTCTACAAGCCCCTGCGCCTTGTCGGGGTCGGTGCTTTCGATGAACAGCCTGACCGCGTTATCGCCCTCGACTTCGTAAGTTTTCACATCACCTTGAAGTTCGTTTTTGACGCACCCCAGATACACGGGTGGGCTTTTCGCGGTACTGCCTACGGTGTAATCGTGGCTGTCACGCACATCAGGGTTTTGTGCGCAGCCTGCCATGAACAACGTAGCGAACCCGGACACAAGTAGTGCGCCCGTTAGCGATCTTGAGCTCTTCACGCGACACGCTCCTGTTGCCCCATGAGAAACAGGTAAGTTTTTACCAGCCAGCCGCCCTTTTTTGGTTATCGTGTGCCCATGTTACTGCTTGACGGCAACCCGGTGTCAGGCTTATTGGCTATATGGCCCTCGGGGCGCCGCCTCGCGCCCTCCATCAGTAGCGACGGTACTCCTGCCCGCCATGATCACCGTCGTAATAATGGCGATGGTGCCGGCCGTCATGCCAGTATGGCCAGCAGCCGCTGAGCAGCAGCAAACCGGACAACACCACAACCCATGCAGTCTTGCGTTTCATGTGCGTACCTCCGACAAGCGAAGCCAAGGCTTGCTTACGTTGGACCGCACTCAAGCGGGATGTTCAGGGAGGCGCGAGCCGCTGGTCATCTTCCCCGACAGGTTTCATGTAGCGGCTGGCCCGATTACGCGTATGGCGTGCCCCACAATCGGGGTCAGGATATGGCATTGAGAAACACATAAGTCGCCGCCAGGTCCAGTACCAGCACAGCCACCACGCTGAAAATCATGTAATAGCGGTCATCCTGAGTCATTTCTGCGTACCCCGCATGATCAATGTCTCAGGGTCTCAGCAATTCCTGTTCCAGCGCTGTATTAAAGCAATGCAGCGTTAGCTGTCCGCACCTTACTGCCTGGATTCTGGCACGAACTGCCAACCTCCCATCAGGATGATTACTCCGGTTACTGCTACGTAAAGCAGGTATTGGCCTGGATGCACCACCACGCCAACCGCCCAGGCGGCCATCACCGTCCCGCCAATACGCCGCCTGCGCCTTGGCGTGAGCCAGCGCTGCCATGCATTGTGCCTTTCACGCAAGCCCATCATCACGCTCCCTGTTTTGATAAGTGCCGAAGGATAACACTCCGTAATCGAGCGATGGAGCAGCTCCTTCTCGGGCTGGAGGGCGACTTTACTGGGTGCCCCCTGCAGGTATCGCCTGATAGCTGTCGCTGACGGTCCGAAATCGACCCATAGCGGTCATTCATAAATAGTGAGATCAATCGGCTCAACAGTCATGCAACCACGCAAAATTCAATCGCAAGGAGCGGAGTGCCGGCATCGGACCTAGGCCGTAACCTGACCTCATCAATAGATCTGATCAGGACCACCTTCCATGAACACTTCGATGCTGTCGTCGATCAACCTCATTTTCCGCTCCCCCGTTGGCTCCAAAACCACGGCCATTCGCTACGCAGTAGGCCAGACGAATCTTGGTCAGGTGCTGGTTGGCCATAGCGGCCATGGCATTTGCGCAATTTTCCTGGATGACACGCAGTCTGGGTTAATGAACCAGTTGGATAAGGCATTTCCTCAGCGTCAGTTCCTTCAAGATAGCGAAGCGCTAGGATCGGAGCTTGAGCAGGTAGTCTCCCTGGTCAATACCGGTAAGGTTTCCAAGGTCCTGGATCTGGATGTCGGCGGCACAATCTTTCAGCAGAAGGTCTGGGCCGCCCTGCAGCAGATTCCAGCGGGTCAAACTCGCACCTACAGTGACGTTGCAGGTGAAATTGGCAACCCTGACGCCGTCCGGGCTGTCGCCGGTGCCTGCGCCGCCAACGTACTGGCCATTGCTATTCCCTGCCACCGCGTTGTTCGACAAGACGGGTCCATCTCGGGGTATCGCTGGGGTGTGGATCGAAAGCGTGCGCTCCTGGAAAAGGAGTCCTGCTAATGTTCCGGCCTTGCAGTTCGCTCGGTCAACTCCATGGGTTGCACTGGCCGAGCCTGCGGCGGTCTTTAGATGATTCGGGCTACGCGATCATCCCTTCGATCATCTCTGCTGATCAGTGCCAAGCGTTGGCCGCCCTCTACAGCGATCCGAAGCCTTTTCGCACGCGAGTGGTCATGGCGCGCCACGGGTTTGGAAGCGGTGAATACCAATACTTTGACTATCCACTGCCGCCACTAATCGACTCGTTGAGGCACTCGCTCTATCCCCATCTGGCAGCCATTGCCAACGATTGGAGCGAGCGCCTCGGTGCCGCCGTGCGCTACCCCATGGAGTTAGCTCCTTTCCTTGAGCGATGCCATCAAGCCGATCAGACGAGAGCCACACCGCTGCTACTGCAGTATCAGCCCGGCGATTACAACTGCTTGCATCAAGACCTGTACGGTGAACACCTTTTTCCTCTCCAGGTGGCCATCTTGCTTTCCAAGCCAGGTGTCGATTTCTGGGGAGGCGAGTTCGTAATGACTGAGTACTCGTCTAGCTCCCAGCGAGCTGAAGTAGTACCACTTCAACAGGGCGACGCTGTCATTTTCGCCGTCCAAACACGGCCAGCGGCCGGACGACGCGGAAAACCAAGAAAGGTCCTCATGCGCCATGGAGTTAGCCGCATACAGGCAGGGCTCCGACACACCGTGGGGATAATTTTTCATGACTCCAAGTGAGCAGTTACCTATGACGACTCTAGACCTGTTCACGGACGAGCAAGCCAGTCACCGCGAGCAGATTGGCCCTCAAGCCTTTGTGCTTCGTGGGTTTGCACTGCCTCTAGCATCGCAGCTTCTCCAGGCTATCGCGGTATTGCAGCAGAGCTCCCCTTTTCGGCACATGGTTACACCGGGTGGTTTCACGATGTCTGTGGGATTGACCAACTGCGGGGCCCTTGGGTGGACTACTGATCGCAGGGATTATCGTTACTCGCCCAACGATCCGCTCAACGGCCAGCCCTGGCCAGTAATGCCAGAGGTATTTGCACAGCTTGCGCGAGAAGCCGCAGCTGCTGCCGGCTTCGAGAACTTCGAGCCAGACGCGTGCTTGGTCAATCGCTATCTGCCAGGCTCGAAGCTATCCCTGCATCAGGACCGCAACGAGCGCGACTTCGATGCGCCCATCGTGTCGGTATCGCTGGGTGTGAATGCGGTCTTTCTATTTGGCGGCCTGGAGCGATCAGACAAAACGGCAAAGATCCCCCTTGCTCATGGCGACATCGTAGTCTGGGGCGGTGTTGACCGAATGCGCTACCACGGTGTGATGCCTATCAAGGACACAACCCATCCGGTCCTGGGTAATCAACGCATCAATTTCACCTTCCGCAAAGCTGGATAACGCCCTGTAAGCGCGCCATTGGGCGCGCCCGTTTCTGCGACCGATTACTGTGTCCTGAATAGTAAAGTTGCCATTTCCAGATGCATAAAAAGGCCCCCAAAATGGGAGCCTCTTCATGAAACTGCCGATTTCCCGGCAACCCATTCAGTCTTAAGCTGACTGCTTATCAGCCTCGTAGAGAGCCAGGTAGGTCTCGTTCGGCTGGTTGACCAGGTTCAGCTGCTGCAGAGCCAGCAGAGCACCTTCTTCGCCGATTTCTTCAACGATTTTGCCGTTCTCGATACGGAAAACGGTAGTGCCGGTGAAGCGAACCTTGCGACCGGAAGCGCCTGGCAACGCGCCAACAGGCAGGTCAGCGAAGGCTGGACCGGTGTGGGTACCGCCGCCATCCCAACGACCTACTACGTAGTCGCCTTCAGCGATCAGCGGGCTGGTTCCCCAGAAATTCAGGTCTGGGAATGCTTCGCGGAATTCGGTCATCATCTTGCGAACCGCTTCATGGCCGCGGATCGGACCGTGCATTGGGTAGTGCACGAGGCCGTTCGGAGCCAGCAGCTCTTCGATGATGCTCAGGTCAGCCGGGTTACCCCAGAATGCCTTGAACCAACGCTCAACGATTTCTTTGTTTGCTTGCAGTTTATCTTGCGACATGTTCGCTCCTCAGTTCACGTACGCGCTGACACCCGTCGGTGTCAGAGCAGGTGGTGATGTACATCTGGGAGCCAATTTAGGAGATGGAGCAGGTGGTCAAACTCCGTTTTTTGCCATTGAAGTTTTATCTGCGATTGAAGATTGAATGGCAAGAAACCGAGTGCGTAAACCAGCGTTTGTGAGACCTTGCAAAACGCCTGACGTGGACGATTCGCGCTGAGCGCAGGAAATTTTCAACCGTTAATGAAGAGTATGAAATGGCGATTCTTGGCGTTCTACAACACCCTGATGCACGGCTGAGCAAAGCTGCTCGACCAGTCCAGGAGTATGACACCGCTCTAGAAGACCTGGTGATGAACATGCTGGAAACGATGTATCACCACAAGGCGATAGGTTTGTCCGGTCCTCAGGTGAACGTGCGCAAGCAGATCATGGTGGTTGACCTGTCTAACAACCAAAATGAGCCACTGGTGATGATCAACCCGGCCATTTCAGCAATGGGTCGCAGTTATTCGCACTATGACGAGGGCTGCGTATCGATACCGGACTTCTATGTGCCAGTACGCAGGCTGTGTAGCATTCAAATAAATGCGCATGATGCACGGGGAAAGCCATTCTCAATCTCCGCTGAAGGATGGCTCGCAGCCTGCATTCAACACGAAATGGATCACCTAAGCGGCCAGACGCTGATGGACCATGCCTCCGCGAAGCAACGCTCCCAATACCGCCGCCGCGCCGGTCGCTAAGTTTCTACTGCCCCTACCTGATTCAACAGCAAGAGTCGGAGTTTTTTGTGGATGCTGCGTCACTAAAGTAGTGACCGCATCATCAACGAAAAGCAGGTCCGACAATGCCGGCGCCCATGATTACCAGCGACTCTATCGATACCCCATCGGGTCGTATCGGCTACAGATTGGCCGGTCCAGTCGTCCAGGTTGAAATTCCCAATGCTCGATTGCTTTTCCCAGAAGAGCGGGCAGACGCGTTCAACCAGGCCCTGCGTACTTTCTGGAACACGTTGAGCTGATCATGCCCATGACCTGGACACCCGCGATCCTTTCCGGCCCTGAGTCGACAGAGGTACAAAGAGCCGAAGCGAAGCACCAGGTCATGGCTGATCTACAGGCGTTCGTTGACGCAGGGCTCGCTCAGTGGCGGGTGAACGACGACGGCGACACGGAGCTACACCTGAACAGTGGCGAGGTATTTCTCATCGGTGAAAACGATCTCGTCCGATTGATCTGAGGTAAATCCCATGCATCTGTTTTTGAGCCGCCTGACCTCACCGCTCGGTGAGATGTTGCTGGTGACAGATTCGTACCAAAACATCGGAGCCCTTGATTTTGCCAACTACGAGAGTCGTCTGCATCAAGGGCTACGCATGCGTTTCGGCAACCACCTGCTGGAGCCCATCGAGCCCCCAACACTCATCGCTGCGGCGTTGTAGGCCTATTTTTCGGGCGACATCGCTGCTTTATCGCAGTTGGTGATCGTCCCTACAGGAGACCAGTTGCAGGAGCGTGTCTGGAAATCTGTGCGCGAGATACCTGATGGCAAGACCACCAGCTACGGCGCATTGGCCCGGGAATTGGATTTCACTGATCCACGTGCGGCAATCGATATCGGCGCGGCTGTGGGTAGTAATCCCATCGCACTCATCATTCCCTGCCACAGAGTGGTGGCCAGTAACGGTGATTTGAAGGGATTTGCCTGGGGCCTAGATCGCAAACGATGGTTGCTCGAACACGAGAAAGCCATCGAGCCACCACCGCCACAAACCGCCTCCTTTCCAGGGTTTTAAAGTCGAGACTCATGAAAATTCTTGCTGACGTTTTACCCGAAGCCTATGCACATGCCGCGCAATTTCTGGGTGGTCTTGATGGTGATTGGTTTCGCCATGTGATCGCGACTGGCCCTTGCCGGCACGAGACAAAGCCAGGTCGAGAACCGTTCGAAGCTCTGGTACGTGCGATTGCCTATCAGCAGCTTCACGCCAAGGCCGGAGATGCCATTTTATCCAGGCTACTCGCGCTGTATCCCGAAACGCTCTTTCCGAGCCCTGAGCAGTTGCTGGCTACAGACCCCGAACGGCAAAGGGCTTGTGGTTTCTCCGCAACCAAGTTGGCGACGATCCGTGGCATCGCCCAGGCCCGCCTTGATGACGTGGTTCCCTCGTTGTCAGAAGCGAAAGGCATGCACGATGCAGAATTGATCGAACGGCTTGTATCACTGCGCGGTGTTGGCCGCTGGACGGTAGAGATGTTTCTCATCTACAGCCTGGAGCGTTCCGACATTCTTCCGGTCGACGATTTGGGAGTGCGGGAAGGTTACCGCCGTTTGAAGGGCCTCGAAAAAGCCCCGACACCGAAAAAGATGCGGGAAATTGGTGAGCAGTGGAGCCCTCACCGCACGGTTGCAGCGTGGTACCTGTGGCGAATACCCACCCGGTGACCAAGGCCGATTTCAATCGCAAGAACCGGAGTTCTTACGATTGGACCTCTCCATACACTGGCCATCACTTCGATTTTTGCGAGATATCGTCATGAACCGACCTCCGCAGTCGAGCGCGACCTATGACACCGACGAGCAACGGTGGAAGGCCGTGCAGGACAGAGATGCAGCTGCAGACGGTCACTTCGTCTACGCCGTATGCACGACAGGAATCTACTGTCGGCCCAGCTCATCCGCTAGGCTCCCTAAAAGAGAAAACGTGACCTTTTTTGCCAGCGCGAAATTGGCGGAAGCAGCCGGCTATCGGCCAAGCCGGCGCGCCGCTGGCGATCAGACACGTGCAAACGAACAACGGGCCGAGTTGGTAGCAAAAGCATGTCGCCTTATCGACTGCTCAGAGACCTCTCCGACCCTGGATGAGTTGGCAGCGCAGCTTGGGATGAGTGCGTTCCACTTCCACCGGGTGTTCAAAGCAGAGACTGGTCTGACACCGAAGGCCTACGCCTCGGCGTCGCGTGCGCGCAGGCTACGTGAAGAGCTTGGACATGAAGACACCTCGGTGACCGATGCCATCTACGGTGCAGGCTTCAACTCCAATAGCCGATTCTACGAGACCTCCGAACAGTTGCTGGGCATGCGCGTGAAGGAGTATCGGAATGGCGGTGTTGGAGCAACCATCCGCTTTGCCGTTGGCGAATGCTCATTAGGTGCCATTCTCGTGGCCCAAAGCCAGAAGGGCATCTGCGCAATCCTGCTTGGCGAAGATCCCGAAGGCCTGGTGACGGACCTACAGGACCAGTTTCCCAAGGCGAATCTTATCGGGTGCGATCACGAGTTTGAGCAACTGGTCGCTCAGGTAGTGGGATTCATCGAGGCCCCATCACTGGGTTTGAACTTGCCGCTGGATGTCAGAGGCACGGCCTTCCAAGAGCGCGTGTGGCAAGCACTTCGAGAAATTCCTCCAGGGACCACGGCCAGCTACACCGACATCGCAGAACGGATTGGTTCGCCAAAATCTGTCCGTGCGGTTGCTCAGGCCTGCGGCGCTAACCACATTGCCGTGGCTATCCCTTGCCATCGAGTTGTCCGTCGCGATGGCGACATTTCGGGTTATCGCTGGGGTGTAGAGCGCAAGCGCGAGCTCCTCAAGCGCGAAACCACTTCCTGAGACCCTGAGAGCGCCATGAACAGATTCGCCAAAGCCATCGGAAGCCTCGACTGGCAGAGCATTACCACGCAACTCGATCAGGAAGGCTTCGCGGTACTTCCCGATTTTTTGAATGCCGACGCCATCCGGGAGTTAGTACAGCTCCAGAAAAGCTCATCAGGTCAGGTACAAGTCAATTTGAGCGCAAAGCAACAAGGGCAAGGATCGGCCTTCCGTTGGACGGGTGAACTCCCGGCCTCATTGAGCAGCCTCAGAGAAGCGTTTTACTCGCCCCTGGCACGGGTAGCGAACCATTGGTGCGAGATATTGGAGCAGCCATACCGCTATCCTGAAAATCTGCAGCAGTTCCACGCGCAGTGCCTCGAAGCGGGACAGCAGCGCGAGCTGACTGAGCTGACCTGCTTGCGCACAGAGGACTATATGGGCCTGCAACAGGATGCGGACGGAGAACGTGTTTTCCCTCTCCAGGTGGTCGGTCTGCTGAGCGCGCATGGAGAAGGGTTCACCGGCGGCGAACTTGTGCTTACAGAACAGCGTCCACGGATGCAGTCGCGTCCCATCGTCGTCCCGCTCAAGCAAGGTGATTTGGCGATCATCACCACTGCCCAGCGCCCATTCAAGGGCAGCAAAGGCTACTACCGCGTGAACCTGAAACATGCCATCAGCCGCGTAAGAAGCGGTGAGCGCATCGGTATGTCAATCAGCTTCCATTTCGCTCCCTGAGGGTAGTGCAATGGCCCCTAAGCGTACCTGGGTGTTGATAGGCCCGGACGGCAAGCCTTTCCACAGTGCACAGGTCGGCTCATTGGGCGGGCACCGACGCACCAAACTCTACGGAAAACTCGATTGCCGTGCGGCGCTGGGGCCATTGCCCGAGGAGGCTACGTGAAGTATCGCGTTTTCTTTCTCGACGAGCCCTCAGCGATATCGGCGGGGTATCGCCCTTGCGCAGTCTGCATGCCCAATGAGTACCGCGAATGGAAAAGCGGCAACTGGCCGCCAACTACCACCAACCAGGAACCCCAATGAGCAACCAATCTGCGTTGGCTTTTGAAGACGATGTCATTTCTGACCCCGCTGCAGTCACGAGCATTGAGGCGCTGGATTGGAGAGCGCTCGAAGCCTCGCTGGCCAAAGAGGGCTTTGCGGTACTGCCGAAGCTGCTAAACCGGGCGCAATGCCAGGAGTTGGCTGCCCTCTACACGGAGAGCGAGCGCTTCAGAAGCCGTATTGTCATGGAGCGTTATGCCTTCGGACGCGGGGAATACCAGTACTTCTCCTACCCACTTCCAGATACGGTGACTGACCTGCGTACCCGTCTCTACGGACAACTGGCACCTATTGCCAATCGCTGGCATGCCGCGCTGAAGATGGAGGGGCGCTTTCCCGCAGCGCACAGCGAATTCAAAACGATATGCCATGAGGCGGGCCAGTGCCGACCCACACCGCTACTTCTGAGTTACCAGGAAAACGACTACTGCTGCCTGCACCAAGACCTGTACGGTGAACACGTGTTTCCTTTCCAGGTAGTCTTTCTCCTCGACGAGCCGGGCTTGGACTTCACCGGCGGCGAACTCATCCTCACCGAGAGTGACCCGAAAAAGCCTGGCCGTGCAGAGGTGGTCGATCTGAGCCAGGGTCAGGCGGTGGTTTTCGCTGTGAACAGCCGTCCTGCCCGGTCCACCCGGGGGTTTTACCGCATCAGCATGCGACATGGCGTGAGCCGTATTCACAGTGGCGCACGCCGCACCCTCGGCATCATTTTCCACGACGCCAAATAACAGATCAGCAGCAAGAAACGGAGCTCAATCCCTGGGGTGTACCGCAACAATACCGGTAGAACTCACAGCCCTAGGGACACTTCTATGAGCGACATAAACGCAGCTTCGTCCGGCCAGTTCACGCTGGGTGATATCGAAATCAATCGCCTCGGCTACGGCGCAATGCGCATTGTTGGAGATGGCATTTGGGGACCGCCAAAAGACCGTGAAGGCTGCCTGGCTACCCTGCGACGGCTGCCCGAGCTTGGCGTGAATTTCATTGATACCGCCGACAGCTACGGCCCTGAAATTGGCGAAGAATTGATCCGCGACGCTCTCTACCCCTATGACGGCCTGTTGATCGCCACAAAGGGTGGCTTTGTTCGCCATGGTGAGAACAAATGGGCACCCGTTGGACGGCCAGAGTATCTGCGTCACGCGGTGTTGATGAGCTTGCGCCGGCTCAACGTCGAGCAAATCGACCTTTGGCAACTTCACCGTATCGATCCTAAGGTGCCGCAGGATGAACAGTTCGGCGTCATCCAAGAAATGCAAAAAGAAGGGTTGATCCGCCACGTTGGCTTGAGCGAAGTGGGCGTTGAACAGATCAAGGCTGCCCAGAAATATTTCCCGGTGGTCAGCGTTCAGAACATGTTCAATCTGGTAACACGTCGCTACGAAGACGTTGTCGATTACTGCTCCGGTCAGGGCATCGGTTTCATCCCTTGGTTCCCGCTGGGCGCCGGCGATCTCGCCAAACCAGGTTCCTTCCTGGATCGCCTGGCAAAAAAGACAGGCTTCACCCCAAGCCAGATCGCACTTGCCTGGGTACTCAAACGCAGCAGAGTCATGCTGCCGATTCCCGGAACCAGCAAGGTCAAACACTTGGAAGAGAACGTCGCTGCAGCCGATTTCGAACTCAGCGACGCTGACTATGCGGAGTTGGATGCCCTGGGTCACGCAGCACCGGAAACACCTGGGCCAGGCGCCTGACGATCAATTTTCGGGCCTTGTGATGTTGATTCAGAAAGCTGAGCAAGGGCCCGATTATCAGGGTTGGACTCTGGGAAATGTCTCATCTCCAGTCCAAGGTTGAGCGAATGGCGCTAGCCACTACGAATGTCAGCTTTTGGTCGATAGCGGTCTGTCGCGAGCGCCGGCTTACGACACGGTCAGACCGACTTTCAGCAGAGACAGTAGTAAGCCAGTAACGGGCACTTGGTAGCGTTCAGTTCCAGATCACAGTTGAATGACCTTGCTCGTATGGAGCCATTGTACAGGACCTGTCCATGTGTCACGGGTGTACATTGACCAGCAGGAACTGAAGCGTCGATTTACCTCAGGAGCGCGCTTCCTCCGGCGCGGCCTGCCAGTGCCTATCGCCTTTTACTCGGCGTCCCCATGAAACTACCGGTGATGAGAACGGCAGCAGGGCCGATAAGCCAAGTCAGGTGCGACTCTGGGTACTTTGCCGTCACCACAATGACAAAAACAAAAAGGCCTATCCCGGACCACAGCCGCTTCCGTGGCGTCAACCACTCTCGAAATTCTTCCAGCCGTCTACCCATCACCGCGCTCCCTGCTTCAGCCTTTGTTTCGGGCCCTATTGCACCTGTATCACTTCGACAAAACCTAGCGCTTGCGACGAAGACCGGGCGACCAGGCAGTGAAGAACCAGTAGATCCCCGTCCCGAAGACCAGGCTCCACCGGCTTTGCGGGTTGATAAACATCCCAACCAGGCCAAGGACGATCAACGCTACGCCTGCGCGCCTCCTGCGCTTCGGATTGAACCAAGCCTGGAACGCCCGAAGTCTCTCGCTAACCCGCATGACCGCTCTCCCTGCTTGGTAAGCGGCGAAGCATATCACCCCTGTTCAACAATAAAGCCACCGCGGTGAGGGCTGCGCAGAACCACAAGAATCCAGCCAAGTGCCAAAGGGCCTGCTGTGCTGCTAAACGATCGGGCCTTGCGGACAATCCAGTTCGCCAGGTAGTACGCGGATCGCCGCAGAGATGGCAAGGCAGCGGTGACCAAAACCCCGTTGCTGTTCCCGCCGCCGAAGAGCGCCGAGCACGTGAATCAGACCTACGACCTGCACAACCAGTGGGTGCCGATGCTGAATGAATTGGTGATCAGGCGTCGCCCCCATACAACTGCCGTCATACCTATGCGACAAAACGCGCAACGTCGAAAGCAGCCTGTCCTGAACGGCTGAAATCGACCCGCAGCGGACGGCCACGAAAGGCTGACTTCGGCCAAAAGCGACAACCGCAGATGGGCTCCAGTTTGCTCAATCTATACTCAGGTGTCACTGTACGAGTGACGATACCAAGGACAGATATGAGCATTCGAGCAACAAGCGAGAACGACTGGATGTTACTCAAGCGTGTCAGGCTCGCCGCGCTTCTGGATTCGCCAACGGCCTTTGGCGTCAACTACAAAACTGCCGCTGACTATGACTGTGACCAATGGAAACAAAGAGCTTCCTCTACAGGGACCGAATTCTGGCTAGCATTCGATGGCGGCAGGCCCGTTGGAATGGTCGGTGCAGCAGTCAGTGCATCAGAACGCTTCAATTTGATCGGGATGTGGGTTGAGCCCGCAGCTCGGGGCTCTGGCACCGCAAAAAAACTGGTGGATATCGTCAAAGCTCGATCCACTGAAAGAGGTTTTGACGGCGTTTTTCTTGATGTCTCTCCTGAAAACACCAGAGCCTCAAGCTTCTATTTGAAACAGGGCTTTGTCTTCCTGGATGAATGGGAGGCACTGGAAAGCCATCCGCATATTACTGTTCAGACAATGCTGTGGACGATGGGATGACCTCACCCTCGAAGTCCAGCTGGTCTGCATCAACGTCGCTGCGCTGAAATCGCGAGTTCGGCAAGCACCGCGGCTCGGCCGTCAGGATCCGCCCCCAACGCCGACTGGTCATTGAGTTCGGCCAGCCAGACGCAGGCAGGCTCAACACTTGACCGTCCACAGCTGATCGATCCGCGTCGTGTAGGATTGGCTCATCATCCCCCTCCTCATTCCCCAATCCGGTGTGGCTGGCACGCTGGCGGCTCGCATTGCCCCCCTACCCCAGCGCTCGTTGATGTTATCCATCACCTGCATCAGTCGGTCACATGCCACCGATTGCTTGAGCGCAAACAAGTCCTCTGAAAATTCACCTGGTTGCCGCAGGTCCATCAGCAGCACCTCGGCCTTGCTGTAGCGAAACCCTGGCCGGAAGATCCGTTCGACCGCTTCGGTAGCCAGTTGGGTCATCAGTAGCGTGTCGGAAGTCGGGTATGGCAGTTCTACCAATGCGCTCTGGGCGTAGTGCGCCTCATCCGGATTGAACATGCCAGTACGGATGCTCACGCGCATGCGCTTGCACAATGAGCCTTGGGCCCGAAGCTTTTCTGCAGCCCGGCCAACATACCTGCCGGTGCGGCAGATCAGAATCAGACTCTGCTGCAACTCCCTGATCTGGCCTGAACCTCCTGCGCTGCCCACCAGCGCCTCAAGAGCCCTCGCCTTTCACCTGGCAGATCCCATTGGCGCGATTCTTCCCGGTATAGGAAACGCTCGGAGAGCCGTCCGGGTTGATCGAAAGCGAAATTGTCACCCCGCTGCCTTTGGCTTCGAAGTAGTTCTCGTTGAACTTCTTCAGCTTGCCTTCCTTGCCATTAATGTAAATCGGGCCGCCCTTGTCGGCGTGCACCTCTATGTTTCCGGGACATGTGGCGTTCACCAGCGGAATACCGGCTTGTGCCGCGCTTGACGCCGCCAGCAAAGCACCTATCAATAGTCGCTTCATCTCGCGCTCCTTGAGTGGAAAAACCTAGAGGGAAGCAATAACCCAATTCGGCACTGCCCGCCAGCGCCTTCCCCCGCAACCGAAAAGCCGTCTGACGAGACGGCGCTGATCGACGAACAACGAACGCTACCGGCGTCTTCGGCTCAGACTTCTGCGCCCTGGCCTGCGCCAGCAAGGCTTTGGTCGTAGACGCTCGCAAACATAACGAGGCCGACAAACCGAATTAGCACCTCCCCCTACCACTCAAGCCTGCGGCGTGCCGACCAGAAATGCGTCGCGGCAAGCAGAACACCCGGTATGGCCATACCCAGGCCGCTGTAGATGAAGGCAGGTTGCTCTGTCAACAGCCCCCCCATCACGAACCCGATGCCAGTGGGGATCAGTGTGACAGCTACGTAGCCGAACGGCTTTCTGGTTTCCTTGGCCATCTCGTTCCTCCAATTGAATTCCGATTAAATCACACGAGCCCGCCGGCATGCGCGAGCATGGAGAGACTCATGCTTGACGAGCGCGCGTGCTGAACGCGATCAACCGGCCCAGCGTATGTCGAAAATTCGACGCATGGCATCCAAGTCTGCCCACCCAGTAAGCCCTTTTGTGTTCCAACCGAGCAAAGGTGGGCTGTGGATCAACGAGCCAAGTGTTACAATCCGCCACTTCAAATCAGCGCTCAAGGCGCTGAACATCCGTGAACGCCGTCAGTATGACACCCGCCACACCTACGCCACCATGTGCCTGATGTCTGGGATGAACCCTGCGTTCATAGCGAACCAGCTTGGCCACAGCGTTGAGATGTTGCTTTCTACCTACGCGAAATGGATCAGCTCCTCCTCGGACTGGAGGGAGCTGGAGAAGCTGCCGCCCCGAGTCGAATTGGCCCAAAATTGGCCCAAAACTGACACGAAGGCCTAAATACACCTCTGGAACCCCCGCAGGACAAGCACTTGATCTCCACAGCTAACATCACCATGCAGTTCGGCTCCAAGCCGCTGTTCGAAAACGTTTCCGTCAAATTCAACAACGGCAACCGCTACGGCCTGATCGGCGCCAACGGTTGCGGCAAGTCGACCTTCATGAAGATCCTCGGCGGTGACCTGGAGCCATCCGGTGGCCAGGTCATGCTCGAGCCGAACACCCGCCTGGGCAAACTGCGCCAGGACCAGTTCGCTTACGAGGAATTCACCGTGATCGATACGGTGATCATGGGCCACGGTCAACTGTGGAAGGTCAAGGCCGAGCGCGACCGCATCTACTCGCTGCCGGAAATGACCGAGGAAGACGGCATGGCCGTCGCCGAGCTGGAAACCGAGTTCGCCGAAATGGACGGCTACACCGCCGAATCCCGTGCCGGTGAACTGCTGCTGGGCCTGGGTATTCCACTGGAGCAACACTTCGGCCCGATGAGCGAAGTGGCACCGGGCTGGAAGCTGCGCGTGCTGTTGGCCCAGGCGCTGTTCTCGGACCCGGACGTGCTGCTGCTCGACGAACCGACCAACCACCTGGACATCAACACCATCCGCTGGCTGGAAACGATCCTCACGGCGCGTAACAGCACCATGATCATCATTTCCCACGACCGACACTTCCTCAACAGCGTCTGCACCCACATGGCTGACCTGGATTACGGCGAACTGCGCCTGTTCCCGGGCAACTATGACGAGTACATGACCGCAGCCACCCAGTCGCGTGAGCAGCTGCTGTCGGACAACGCCAAGAAGAAAGCCCAGATCGCCGAGCTGCAGACCTTCGTCAGCCGCTTCTCGGCCAACGCCTCGAAGGCCAAGCAGGCGACTTCGCGCGCCAAGCAGATCGACAAGATCCAGCTGGCCGAGGTCAAGCCGTCCAGCCGTGTCAGCCCGTTCATTCGTTTCGAACAGACCAAGAAACTGCACCGCCAGGCCGTGGTCGTCGAGAAAATGGCCAAAGCCTTCGATGACAAGGTGTTGTTCAAGAACTTCGACATCACCGTCGAAGCGGGCGAGCGCGTTGCCATCATCGGCCCCAACGGTATTGGCAAGACCACGCTGCTGCGCACCCTGGTCGGCGAGATGACCCCGGATGCAGGTTCGGTCAAGTGGACCGACAGCGCTGAAGTGGGCTACTACGCCCAGGACCACGCCCACGACTTCGAAGACGACATGACCCTGTTCGACTGGATGGGCCAGTGGACCTCTGGCGAGCAGGTGATCCGCGGCACCCTGGGGCGCATGCTGTTCTCCAACGACGAGATTCTCAAGTCGGTGAAGGTGATTTCCGGTGGTGAGCAAGGCCGCATGCTGTTCGGCAAGCTGATCCTGCAGAAGCCGAACGTACTGGTGATGGACGAGCCGACCAACCACCTGGACATGGAATCGATCGAAGCGCTGAACCTGGCGCTGGAAAACTACCCGGGCACCCTGCTGTTCGTCAGCCACGACCGCGAGTTCGTATCGTCGCTGGCCACGCGCATCATCGAGCTGTCGGCCGATGGCGTGGTGGACTTCAGCGGTACCTATGACGACTACCTGCGTAGCCAGGGTGTGCTGGTCTGATTGAAGGGTAAGGGCCCGGCCATTTGCAATGGCTGGGCCGGCCTCTTCGCGGGTAAACCCGCTCCCACAGGATTTCTACATGCCTCGAATATTGCGGGGGCCCTGTGGGAGCGGGTTCACCCGCGAAGAACCTGCCGCCATCCCACAGGCTTGCACAACCCGACGAATAATTCGTTAGCCTGCTTTCATTTCCTTCCTGTAACAGCCATCATGGAACCACGCCCAACCGCCCGCCCGCGAAAGAGCCCATGACCGCGCAACAACCCGCCCCCACCCGCAATACCCTGCACATCACCCTGCAGATCCTGTCGATCGTTTTCTACACCTTCATTGCCTTCCTCTGCATCGGCTTGCCGATTGCGGTACTGCCCAGCTATGTGCATGACCAGCTGGGTTTTGGCGCGGTGATCGCCGGGGTGACCATAGGCCTGCAATACCTGGCCACCTTGCTCAGCCGCCCGTTTGCCGGGCGCGTTGCCGATACGCTTGGGGGCAAGCAAGCCATCCGCTTCGGCCTGCTGGGGATTGCCGGCTGCGGGGTGTTGACCCTGCTGTCGGCCTGGACCCTGACGCTGCCGCTGCTGAGCCTTGCGTTGCTGCTCGCAGGCCGTTTGCTGCTGGGCATCGCCCAAGGGTTGATTGGTGTAGCCACCTTGAGCTGGGGCATCAGCCAGGTCGGCCCCGAACACACCGCCAGGGTGATCTCGTGGAACGGGATTGCCTCTTATGGTGCTATCGCGATAGGCGCCCCCTTGGGCGTACTGGCCGTGGACGGGCTGAACTTCAGCGTACTGGGGCCCGCCTTGCTGGTGCTGGCCGTGGCGGCCCTGCTGGTGCTGCGCAAACGTCCTGACGTGGTGGTGGTGCGCGGCGAGCGCCTGCCCTTCTGGTCCGCGTTCGGCCGTGTCGCCCCGTGTGGCCTGGGCCTGACTCTCGCCTCGATCGGCTATGGCACCCTGACCACCTTCGTCACCCTGTACTACCTGGAGCGCGGCTGGGCCGGCGCTGCCTGGTGCCTGAGTGCGTTTGGTGTGTGCTTCATCATTTCGCGGCTGCTGTTCGTCAATGCGGTCAACCGCTTTGGTGGCTACAACGTGGCGGTCGCCTGCATGGCCACCGAAGTGCTTGGCCTGAGCTTGCTATGGCTGGCACCTTCCCCGGCCTGGGCGCTGGTCGGCGCAGGGCTTACCGGTTTCGGGCTGTCGTTGGTGTACCCGGCGCTGGGCGTCGAGGCAATCAAGCAGGTCCCCAGCAGCAGCCGTGGCGCGGGGCTAGGCGCCTATGCGGTGTTCTTTGACATGGCCCTGGCCATCGCCGGGCCGGTAATGGGCGCAGTGGCCGTGCACTTCGGCTATGCCTCGATCTTCTGCGTGGCGGCCCTGCTGGCCTTGGCCGGGGTGGGCCTAACGCTGTTGCTGTCGCGGCGCGCCCGCCTCGGCTGACCGCTCGCCCGGTTGCGGTGCACCCAGCGCCTGGCTGAAGAACGCCGCCGTTTCGCGCTCCAGCGAATGATGAATATGGCGGCGATCCACGCCCTCGGCATCTTTGCACAGTACGGGCATTCGCGTGTATTGCTCGGCGTCGCAGTGGGCCATGAACACAAAGTGGCCAGCGCCGGCCAGCAGGCGGTAATCCGGTGTAACCGGCAGCTTGCGGGCCAATGCTTCGGCGTTGCGGTCCACGGCCACCAGTTGATCGCTGTCTCCGCTATAGATCAGGGCGGGTACCTGCACCCCGGCCAGGGCATGGCGCCCGAACAGCAAGCTTAACGGGGCCATCAGCATCACCGCCCCCACCCGCTGGTCTGCCTGCGGCGCCAGCTCGCTGCGGTCGGCAATCAGAATCCCGTGGGTTTTGCAGGCGTCGGCGTCGTTCGGGCGTTCCAGGCAGTACTGGCGCAGGCGGTCCAGGTCGGGGCGCGCGCCAGACAGTATCAGCGCGGTTTCGCCGCCGGCCGAATAGCCGATCACACCGACCTTGCCTTCATTCAGGTAAGGCCCGAGCAATGCATCGTCACGGGCAGCACCGATGGCAGCGCTGACTTGCAGTGGCCGGCCATAAAGATTGCTCAAGGTACCCAGGCGACTGTGGTCGCGGGCGTTGTCCCCCGGGTGCACGACCGCTACCACCACGAACCCCTGGCGCGCCAGGGACGTGGCCAGGTAATGCAAGGCCAACGGGCTGCCGGTGTTGCCGTGGGACAACACCAGTAACGGGAACTGGCCCATGGCAACGGGTGCCTCTTCAGCCACCTCGACCGGGTAGCCGTCTATACGGCTGCGATGGGTTGAACCAACGGCCGGGTAAAACGCCAGGGCTTGCATTGGCCGGTTATCGACCGGGTCGGCCAGTGTCATGTGGTGCAGGCCTGCCACCCATGGCGCAGCCTCGGCGTGGGCCAGCAGGCCGCCGAGCAGGGCCAGTGCCAACATGCGGCGTGGAAGGGTCATCGGCCGGCTGTTCCTTGCAGGGCGAAGTGATAGCCCAGCATAGAGCCGGCCCGGCCGGAACCGCATGAAAACTGGATGAAACCGTCGTCATGCATGCGGCGTGCGCGCCCTATGCATTTGCGCATGGCGTCGAACCCGTGGCATAGATGCAGGTCCACGTCTTTACGTGACCGTTTCGCGCCATTGAAGGAGATTCATGCATGAGCAAGCCCGCCTATGTGCCACCTAAGGTCTGGCGCAACGACGCAGCATCCGGCGGCCAGTTCGCCAGTATCAACCGCCCGGTTGCAGGCCCGACGCACGACAAGGACCTGCCGCAGGGCAAACACCCGCTGCAGCTGTATTCCCTGGCCACGCCCAATGGCGTCAAGGTCACCGTTGCCCTTGAAGAGCTGCTTGCTTTGGGCCATCGCGGTGCCGAGTACGATGCCTGGCTGATCCGCATCGGCGAGGGCGACCAGTTCTCCAGTGGCTTCGTCCAGGTAAACCCCAACTCGAAAATCCCTGCCCTGCTCGACCGTAGTGTCGAGCCACCTGTACGGGTGTTCGAATCGGGGTCGATCTTGCTGTATCTGGCGGACAAATTCGGTGCCCTGCTGCCGAAATCGCCGGCTGCACGCACCGAAAGCCTGAACTGGCTGTTCTGGCAGATGGGCGCAGCGCCTTACCTGGGCGGTGGCTTTGGCCACTTCTACGTGTATGCGCCAGAGAAGTACGAGTACGCCATCAACCGCTTCACCATGGAAGCCAAGCGCCAGCTGGATGTACTCGACCGCCGCCTGGCCGAAAGCCGCTACCTGGGCGGCGACGAGTACAGCATTGCCGATATCGCCGTGTGGCCATGGTATGGCCAGTTGGTGCGCGGCAACCTGTATGGCGCGGCGGAGTTTCTGGCGGTTGACGAATACCCCAACGTGCAGCGCTGGGCCGAGGAAATTGCCCAGCGCCCGGCGGTACAGCGCGGCACCCGGGTGAACCGGACCTGGGGAGATGAAGACAGCCAGGTGCCCGAGCGGCATTGCGCGGCGGACCTGGATTGAGGGCTAGCCGGGGTCGCTACGCGGCCCCAACAATGCCCGCCTGCATAAAACCATTTGCCCCCGCGCAAACCTGCGTCCGTCAAGCCCTTCTTGTACACTCCTCGCATTAGCCCCCACCTGCACATTTTTTTGGTGAACGCATGATCGAGGTAACCGAGGTTTCCATTGCCGAGCTGCGCGACGCACTCGAGTCGGGCCGCACGACGGCGGTCGAGCTGGTCAAGGCCTACCTGGCGCGTATCGACGCCTACGATGGCGCCAACACCGCCACGGCCCTGAACGCCGTGGTGGTGCGCAACCCCGAGGCGCTGAAAGAAGCCGAGGCCTCCGACGCCCGCCGCGCACAGGGCCAGGTGCTGAGCCCGCTGGACGGCATCCCCTACACCGCCAAGGACAGCTACCTGGTCAAAGGCTTGACCGCTGCTTCCGGCAGCCCTGCCTTCAAGGACCTGGTCGCCCAGCGCGACGCCTTCACCATCGAGCGCCTGCGCGCCGCCGGTGCCGTGTGCCTGGGCAAGACCAACATGCCGCCCATGGCCAACGGTGGTATGCAGCGTGGCGTGTATGGCCGCGCCGAAAGCCCGTACAACGCCAACTACCTGACCGCGCCATTCGCCTCGGGCTCGTCCAACGGTGCCGGCACCGCCACCGCCGCCAGCTTCAGCGCCTTCGGTCTGGCTGAAGAAACCTGGTCCAGTGGCCGTGGCCCGGCGTCCAACAACGGTTTGTGCGCCTATACCCCATCGCGCGGGGTGATTTCGGTGCGTGGCAACTGGCCGCTGACCCCGACCATGGACGTGGTGGTGCCTTACGCCCGCACCATGGCCGACTTGCTGGAAATCCTCGATGTGGTGGTAGCCGATGACGCTGACAAGCGCGGCGACCTGTGGCGCTTGCAGCCTTGGGTGCCGATTCCGGCAGCGTCGACGGTGCGCCCTGCGTCTTACCTGGACCTGGCCGTGGATGCCGGTGCCCTCAAAGGCAAGCGCTTTGGTGTGCCACGCATGTACATCAATGCGGATGCCGAAGCTGGCACCTCCGAGAAGCCGGGCATCGGCGGCCCGACCGGCCAGCGCATCAACACCCGCGCCACGGTGATCGACTTGTGGCAGCAGGCGCGCCAGGCCCTGGAAGCGGCCGGTGCCGAAGTGCTGGAAGTGGACTTCCCGCTGGTGTCCAACTGCGAAGGCGACCGCCCGGGCGCCCCGACTGTTTACAACCGTGGCATCGTCAGCAAGGAATTCCTGCACGACGAACTGTGGGAGCTGTCGGGCTGGGGCTTCGACGACTTCCTGCGCGCCAACGACGACCCCAAACTCAACCGCCTGGCCGATGTCGATGGCCCACAGATCTTCCCCCACGACCCGGGCACCCTGCCCAACCGTGAAGACGACCTGGCTGCCGGCATGGACGAATACGTCAACATGGCCAAGCGTGGTCTGAAGACCTGGGACCAGATCGAGACCCTGCCTGACGGCCTGCGCGGCCTGGAAAAGACCCGCAAGCTGGACCTGGAAGACTGGATGGACAATCTGGGCCTGGACTCGGTGCTATTCCCGACCGTTGCCGATGTGGGCCCGGCCGACGCCGATGTCAACCCGGCCTCGGCAGACATCGCCTGGAGCAACGGTATCTGGGTGGCCAACGGCAACCTGGCGATCCGTCACCTGGGCGTGCCAACCGTCACCGTGCCGATGGGCGTGATGGCCGACATCGGCATGCCGGTGGGGCTGACCTTTGCCGGGCGGGCTTACAGCGACAATGCGCTGTTGAGCTTTGGTGCAGCCTTCGAGGCGACCGGCTCGCGCCGCATGATCCCGCCACGCACCCCAGCCCTGGGCTGAGTTTCACCGGGGCCGCTTTGCGGCCCATTCGCGCAAAACAGGTATTGCATCGCCCTTGAATGCGCGGCAATACCTGTGGGTGGTGATTACGATAGTCACATGCACCTGATCTACTAAGCCCGCTGCAACCGGAAAAATGCCCTCGCAACGGCGTCAACCCTGACGAAATGCGTATCGCACCCTTTCGGTCTGCGGCAAGTGAAGGCACAATGCGTGTCCTTTTTTTGGCCGGCCTGGCCGGGGGCCTTTAAATGATCAAGACGCCGTATTACCTCATCGACAAAACCAAGCTGCTCAGCAACATGGAGAAGATCGCCTACGTGCGTGAACACTCCGGTGCCAAGGCGCTGCTTGCCCTCAAGTGCTTCGCCACCTGGTCGGTGTTCGACCTGATGCAGCAGTACATGGACGGCACCACCTCGTCCTCCCTCTTCGAGCTCAAGCTCGGACGCCAGAAGTTCGCCGGCGAAACCCACGCCTACAGCGTGGCCTGGGCCGACGATGAGGTCGAGGAAATGCTGGAGAACTGCGACAAGATCATCTTCAACTCGATCGGCCAGCTGCAGCGCTTTGCCGAACAGTCCGAAGGCAAGGTACGTGGCCTGCGCGTCAACCCGCAAGTCAGCAGCTCCGACTACCTGCTGGCCGACCCGGCCCGCCCGTTCAGCCGCCTGGGCGAATGGGACCCGGCCAAGATCGAACAGGTGATCGAGCAGATCTCCGGCTTCATGTTCCACAACAACTGCGAGAACGGCGACTTCGGCCTGTTCGACAAGATGCTCACGCACATCGAAGAACGCTTCGGCCACCTGCTGCACAAGGTCGAGTGGGTCAGCCTGGGTGGCGGCATCCACTTCACCGGTGAAGACTATGCGGTAGACGCCTTCTGCGCGCGCCTCAAGGCCTTCTCGGAGAAATACGGCGTGCAGGTATACCTGGAGCCGGGCGAAGCAGCCATCACCAACAGCGCCTCGCTGGAAGTGACCGTGCTCGACACCCTGTACAACGGCAAGCACCTGGCCGTGGTCGACAGCTCCATCGAAGCGCACCTGCTCGACCTGCTGATCTACCGCCTCAATGCCAAGATGGCCCCGAATGACGGCGAGCACACCTACATGGTCTGCGGCAAGTCGTGCCTGGCCGGTGACATTTTCGGCGAGTACCAATTCGATCGTCCGTTGGCCATTGGCGATCGCCTGTCGTTCGTCGACACGGCGGGTTACACCATGGTCAAGAAAAACTGGTTCAACGGTCTGAAAATGCCTTCCATCGTGGTCAAGCAACTCGACGGCAGCGTCGAAGTCGTCCGCGAGTTCGGTTTCGAAGACTACGTTTCCAGCCTGTCGTAAGACTGGCTACTCAAGTAAGGAGCAAAGGGTAAATTGAAGAAGAACGTTCTTATCATTGGTGCAGGAGGTGTCGCCAAGGTGGTGGCCCACAAGTGCGCGCAGCATAACGACGAACTGGGTCGTATCGCTATCGCGTCACGGAACATCTCCAAATGCCAGGCCATCATCGACAGCGTCAAGGCCAAGGGTAGCCTCAAGGTACCCGCCGACATCCAGGCCTTCTCGCTCAACGCCCTCGATGTCGAGGCAACCAAGGCACTGATCCGCGAAACCGAATCGCAGATCGTGATCAACGTGGGGTCCGCCTTCCTCAACATGTCGGTGCTGCGTGCCTGCATCGATACCGGTGTCGCCTATCTGGACACCGCCATCCACGAAGAGCCGGGCAAGATCTGCGAAACCCCGCCGTGGTACGGCAACTACGAGTGGAAACACCTCGAAGAGTGCCAACAAAAGAACATCACTGCCATTCTCGGTGTCGGTTTCGACCCGGGTGTGGTGAACAGCTACGCCAAACTGGCGCAGCAGCAATACTTCGACAGCATTGATTCGATCGACATTCTCGACGTCAATGCCGGTTCGCATGGCAAGTACTTTGCCACCAACTTCGACCCGGAAATCAACTTCCGCGAGTTCACCGGGCAAGTGTGGAGCTGGCAGAACAGCCAGTGGACCAGCAACACCATGTTCGAGGTCAAGCGTACCGACGACCTGCCGGTGGTAGGTTCGCAAAACCTGTACCTGACCGGTCACGATGAAGTTCACTCGATTTCGAAGAACCTCAACGTGCCGAACGTGCGTTTCTGGATGAGCTTCGGCGAACACTACATCAACGTGTTCACCGTGCTGAAAAACCTGGGCCTGCTCAGCGAGCAACCGGTGAAAACCGCCGAAGGCCTGGAAGTGGTACCGCTGAAAGTGGTCAAGGCCGTGCTGCCGGACCCAGCCTCGCTGGCCCCAGGCTACACCGGCAAGACCTGCATCGGTGACCTGGTCAAAGGCACCAAGGATGGCCAGCCGCGCGAAGTGTTCATCTACAACGTGGCTGACCACGAAGAGGCCTACGCCGAAACCGACAGCCAGGGTATTTCCTACACTGCCGGCGTACCGCCAGTGGCTGCCGCCCTGCTGGTAGCCCGTGGCGAGTGGGATGCCAAGCGCATGGTCAACGTCGAGGAGCTGCCAGCCGAGCCGTTCCTCAAGGCGCTGGACGTGATGGGCCTGCCGACCCGGGTGAAAGATGAAAAAGGCGATCGTCCTTGGGACGCTGAAGCCTAAGCAGCAAACGGAAGGGGCGCCATATGGCGCCCCTTCTGCTTTTCAAGGCCAGCCCTCTACTTCCGGGCCTCCAGAATCAGGTTGAACGGCGTCTGCGTCGCCCGCCGGAACCGGCTGAACCCCGCCTCTTCGAACACCGCCCGCAACCGTGCCTCCCCGGCCTGTGCGCCCAGCCCCAAGCCCACTTCCTGCGACAATGAATTCGGCGTGCAGATGAACGTCGACGCGGCATAGAACAACCGCCCGACCGGGTTCAGGTTGCCGTCCAGCGAATCCTCGGCATAAGGCTCTACCAGCATCACCGTACCGTCAGGCTTCAATGCACGGTAGGCGTGCCTGGCCGCCCCCACCGGGTCGCCCATGTCGTGCAGGCAATCGAAGAAGCACACCAGGTCATGGTCATGCCCCGGGTAATCCTTGGCACTTGCCTGCTGGAAACTCACTCGCTCCGCCAGCCCCGCTTCGCGAGCCCGTTCGTTGGCGGTGGTAATAGATGGACCGTGGTAGTCATAACCCACAAAAGTCGACGCCGGAAATGCCTGGGCCATGACCAGCGTGGAGGCGCCGTGCCCACACCCCACATCCGCCACCTTGGCGCCCGCTTGCAGTTTGGCCACCACACCCTCCAGCGCCGGCAGCCACTCAGCCACCAGGAATGTCCGGTAACCCGGCCGGAAGAACCGTTCGGTACCACTGAACATGCATGGGTGGTGGTCGCCCCAGGCCAGCCCGCCATCGCCGCGCATGGCCGCGACCAGCTTGTCCTTGTCATGGAACAAGGCCGCGATCACTGCAGCGCCACCCGCCATGTAAGCCGGGGAATCCTCCAGCGCCAAGGCCATGGCCTGCTCTTCGGGCAACACAAAAAGGCCCTTGTCGTGCGTCATGTAGCCCGATGCGGCCTGGGCGTTCAGCCATTCGCGCACCAGCCGAGGGTGACAGCCGGTCTTGGCCGCCAGCGCCTCGGGCGTGGTCGGCTGGCTGTCGGCCATCGCCCGGTACAGGCCCAGCTCGTCACCCAGGATGACATTTGCCAGCGTCGCTGCGGCGCCCATGTCGCCCACCAGCTTGCCCATGAAATCATGAAGCCTTGCCTCGTCCATGACCTGCCCTCCTCTGCAAGAAGGCCATCGCCAGCGAGGGACATCCGCTCCGGGGAGGCGGTGGTCGGTTCAAGGGTTTGGGCTCGTGGTACAGCGCGTTACCGCGAGCTGTTGGTAAGTTTAGATCTTCTGCCCGGATGAAACGCGATCCAGGCTAAACAGCCGCTGAATTCATCTATCAGGTAACAATTCCTAAACAACGATGTGACATTTTTTTTCAGCTTTCTTATCAAGGAGCTGAACAATGAAGGTCACGGTTTTCGGTACCGGGTATGTCGGCCTCACCCAGGCAGTGTGCCTGGCCCAAGTGGGGCATTCCGTGTTGTGCATGGACGTCGATGCCGAGCGGGTCAGCACCCTCAATGAAGGCCATTGCCCGATCTTCGAGCCGGGCCTTGCGCCAATGCTGGAGAAAAACCTGGCCTGCGGTCGCTTGCGCTTTACCACCGATGCCGGGAAAGCAGCCCAATACGCCAAGTTGCAATTCATCGCCGTCGGCACCCCGCCACAAGCGGATGGCAGCGCCGACCTGAAGCATGTGTTTGCAGTGGTCGACAGCATCCTTGAACATGCCGATGGCCCCAAGGTGATCGTCAACAAATCCACCGCACCGGTCGGCACGGTGCACCGCATCAAGGCACGTATTGCCCAGGCCGGCGCCGAACCCGGTCGCTTCCAGGTCATCAGCAACCCGGAGTTTCTCAAGGAAGGCTCTGCCGTGGACGACTGCATGCGCCCGGAGCGCATCATCATCGGCGGTGCAGAACCGGCTGAGGTAGAGCTGCTGCGCGAGCTGTACCTGCCGTTCAGCCGTAACCGCGAAAAACTGATGATCATGGATGCGCGCAGCGCCGAACTGACCAAGTACGCGGCCAACTGCATGCTGGCGACCAAGATCTCGTTCATCAACGAAATCGCCAACCTGGCCGAGCACCTGGGGGCCGACATCGAGATGGTACGCCGTGGCATCGGCTCCGACCCGCGCATCGGTTACGACTTCATCTATGCCGGTTGCGGCTTCGGCGGCTCGTGCTTCCCCAAGGACCTGCAAGCCCTGCGCCGCAGCGCCGAGGCTGAAGGGTTCGAACCCCAGTTGCTGCGCGCGGTAGAGTCGGTCAACGAACATCAAAAGGGCCGGCTGTTCAGCAAGATCCAGCGGCACTATCCCGGCGGTCTTCAGGGCAAGGTATTCGCCTTGTGGGGGTTGTCGTTCAAACCCAACACCAACGACATCCGCGAGGCCTCCAGCCGAGTTCTGCTGGAAGCGCTGTGGGCCGCTGGCGCGAGAGTACAGGCCCACGACCCGCAAGCGATGGAGGAGATCCAGCGGCACTACGGCCCGCGTGCCGACCTGCAACTGGTGCCCTGCAAGGACGATGCACTGGAGGGTGCCGACGCGTTGGTCATCGTCACCGAATGGCAAGACTACCGCGTGCTCAACCTGGACAAGGTGCCGCAGTTGCTGGCCGACCGGGTCGTGTTCGACGGGCGCAACCTGTTCGAGCCCGAGCACATGGCCACCGCTGGCCTGACGTACTACGGCATCGGCCGTGGCCAGGTGCAGCCAGCATGCCCGTACTGATCACCGGTGTCGCCGGCTTTATCGGTTTCCACGTCGCGCAGCGCCTGTGCGAGGCGGGTATCGAGGTGGTCGGCATCGACAACCTCAATGCCTACTACAGCGTCGAGCTGAAACTGGCGCGCCTGCGGCAGCTGTTCGGCTTTGCCAATTTCCACTTCCAGCCCCTCGACATTGCCAATGCTGCCGACCTGCAGCAGCTGTTCAACGGACAGGCATTCAGTGAAGTGATCCACCTGGCGGCCCAGGCCGGGGTGCGCTACTCAATGGAAAACCCCAGTGCATACGGCCAGGCCAACCTGGTCGGTTTCCTCAATATCCTTGAAGCCTGCCGCCAACAACCGCCACGCCACCTGATCTACGCCTCCAGCAGTTCGGTGTACGGCGCCAATGCCAAGCTGCCGTTCAGTGTCGATGACCCGGTCGAACAACCTGTGTCGCTCTATGCCGCCAGCAAGCGCGCCAATGAACTGATGGCGCACAGCTATGCGCACCTGTACCGGCTACCGACCACAGGCCTGCGCTTTTTCACGGTGTATGGCCCTTGGGGCCGGCCTGACATGGCGCTGTTCAAATTCACCCGCGCCATGCTCGAAGGCCGCCCGATCGAGGTTTACAACAACGGCCTGATGGGACGCGACTTCACCTACATCGACGACATCGTCGAAAGCGTCCTGCGCCTGCGCCTGAGGCCACCACAGCCTGGCGAAGGGCAACCGCCCTGCCAGCTGTTCAACATCGGCCGTGGCCAACCCGTGCGGCTGCTGCATTTTATCGAATGCCTGGAAGACGCCTTGGGCATCAAGGCTCAGCGCGACTACCTGCCGCTGCAAGCGGGTGACGTGCTGGAGACGTGGGCCGATGTGGGCTCACTGGCGCGCTGGATCGACTTCACCCCGGGCACGTCGCTGGAACACGGCGTAAACGCTTTCGTGGGCTGGTACCGGGATTTCTACCGGGTTTAAGCCACGCAATCACAACACGATCACAGGTAGCCTCATGACAGATCCACTTGACCTCTCGGTGCTCATACCTGCCAGGAACGAGGTCGACAACCTGCCGTCACTGCTGATGGAAATTCGCAGCGCACTGGCGACAGAACACTATGAAGTGCTGGTGGTTGACGATGGCAGCAGCGACCGCACCCTGAGTGTGCTGCAACACCTGAAAAGCCAGGGTTACACGCAACTGCGCATCCTGCGCCACGACCGCTCGCTGGGCCAGAGCACCTCGCTGTGGCATGCCGCGCAGGCTGCCCGCGGCCAATGGCTGGCCACCCTCGATGGCGACGGCCAGAACGACCCGGCAGACATCCCGGCCATGCTGGCCCTGGTACGCGCCAATCAAGATCTGGCCGGTGGTGTGAAACTGGTGGCTGGGCACCGGGTCAACCGCCGTGACAGCGCCAGCAAGCGCTGGGCATCGCGCTTCGCCAACGGCCTGCGTAGCCGCCTGCTCAAGGACGCCACGCCCGACACCGGCTGCGGGCTGAAACTGATAGAGCGCGCAGCCTTCCTGCGCCTGCCCTACTTCGACCACATGCACCGTTTCATTCCGGCGCTGATCCTGCGCCACAACGGCCGCATGCTGGTGCACCCGGTCAACCACCGCCCCCGCCATGCCGGGGTATCCAAGTACGGCAACCTCGACCGTGCGCTGGTCGGCATCCTCGACCTGTTCGGGGTGTGGTGGCTGATCCGCCGGACCCGCCTGGGCAGCCAACCGCAGGAACTTGAAGGATGACCCGCGAAACCCTGTGGCTGATCATCGGCTTCGCCGGGCAGGCGGTGTTCACCGGGCGCTTCGTGCTGCAGTGGCTGTACAGCGAGTTCAAGCGCCGCAGCGTGATCCCGGTAGGTTTCTGGTACCTGAGCATGCTTGGCAGCGCGCTGCTGCTGACCTACGCCATTTACCGCCAGGACCCGGTATTCATCATCGGGCAGAGCTTCGGCTTCTTGGTTTACCTGCGCAACCTGCAACTCATCGCCCGCCATCAGGAACAAAAGGAATAGCCCTTGCCCAGGTTCAAGACCCTTGGGGCCGAACGCCTGGCCCTGATTGCCCTCGCGGTATTGTTGGTGGGCGCCGGTATTGGCTGGCGCCAGCCAATGAATGTGGACGAAGAACGCTTTCTCGGCGTCGCCCTGGAAATGCTGCAGAGCGGCAACTGGTTCATCCCGCACCGGGCAGCGGAAATTTATGGCGACAAGCCGCCGCTGTTCATGTGGACCGTGGCCCTGTTCAGCCAACTGACCGGCTCGCCCAGGATAGCCCTCTACCTGCCAGGCCTGCTGTCGGCGGCGACCATCACCTGGGTGCTGCATGACCTGGCGCGGCGCTTGTGGAACCGCCGTATTGGCGTGATCGCCGCCTTGCTGTTCCTGGCCACTTACCAGAGCTACAGCATCCTGCGTACGGGGCAGATCGACAGTTTCCTGTGCTTGTGGGTGGCACTGGGCTTTTACGGCATGGTGCGCCACCTGCTGCTGGGCCCAGCCTGGGGCTGGTTCTACCTGGCCTGTGCGGCCATGGGGCTAGGCATTATCAGCAAGGGCGTGGGCTTTGTCCCGGCGCTGATGTTGCTTCCCTATGCCTGGGCGATACGCCGGCGCTGGCACGGTGTAGTCGCCATGCCTGGCCAGGGCTGGCGCTGGAGCCTGGGGCTGCTGTGGTTGCTGGCCGGTTGCGCGGTGTGGCTGCTGCCCCTGTTGGTGTCGATCGCCCATGGCGGTGGCGCAGCGGAGCTGGCCTACCTGAAGGAAATCCTGCTGCGCCAGACCGCCAGCCGCTATGCCAATGCCTGGGACCATCGCGAGCCGTTCTGGTACTTCTTCGTCAAGGTCATCCCCAAATACTGGCTGCCACTGATCCTCGCCCTGCCCTGGCTGGTGCCCGCCTGGCGCCGACAATTGCAGAAGCGCGATGGGCGCTTTCTGCTGTTGCTTGGCTGGGTGGCGCTGGTGCTGCTTTTTTTCAGCCTCAGCAGCGGCAAGCGCAAGCTGTATATCTTCCCCGCACTGCCAGGCCTGGTGCTGGCCATCGCACCACTGGTGCCATGGCTACTCAGACACTGGTTTCAACACCGACCGGGATGGCGCAGCGTGTTCACAGCCGTGGCCTTGGTGTGGTTTACCCTGTGGTTTGCACGTGGCTTTGTCGAGCCGCTAAAGGAGGGTCGCAATCCGCATGAAACGCTGATGAGCGAGGCGAAACGCGCCACCGGTGGCGCTGAGTTGGTGTTGGTGAACTGGCGCGAGGGGCATTGGCTGTTTGCCCGGCAACCGATTGTGCATTTCGGCTTTACCGGCCAATCCAGGGCGGATACAGCGGCCTACTGGTTACGCCAGAACCCCACCGCTTTCGCCCTGATTCCAGCCACCGAACTGGACCGCTGCTTCAGTGCCAACAAGGCCCGCAAGCTGGGCCAGACCTCGCGGGCCGAATGGTATGTGGTGGGCGCCGATGCCGACAACGGCCAATGCCAGAGCGCAGCGCCCAACCACGTTTACCGTTTCACATGGGCTAAGGCGCAGGCGGATTGAGCTGCAGCACCTCATTGGTGTATGCCCATTCCTTCTGCACCTGGTCCGGGTGGTCATTCAGGCGAATGCCGTAGGACGGGATAATCTCCTTGATCTTGGCCTGCCATTGCGGCGTTGCCACCTTGTCCTTGAACACCTTGTTCAGCACATCGAGCATGATGGGTGGTGCGGTCGAGGCACCCGGCGAAGCCCCCAGCAAGCCGGCGATACTGCCGTCCCTGGATGTCACCACCTCGGTACCAAGCTTGAGCACGCCACCCAATGCTTCGTCTTTCTTGATGATCTGCACCCGCTGGCCGGCCTGCCACAGCCGCCAGTCTTCCTTCTTCGCCTCGGGGAAGTAGGTGCGCAGCGCTTCAAAGCGGTCATTGTCGGATTGCAGCACCTGGCCGATCAGATACTGCACCAGGTCAAACTCGCGTACGCCCACCCGCACCATCGGCCAGGCGTTGTGCACACTGGTACTGGCAAGCAGGTCGAGCAGCGAGCCCTGTTTGAGGAATTTGGTCGAGAACGTGGCGAACGGCCCGAAAAGAATCATCCGCTTGCCATCGAGCACCCGGGTGTCCAGGTGCGGCACCGACATCGGCGGGGCGCCGGTCGCGGCAATGCCGTAGGCCTTGGCCATGTGGCGCTGGGCAATGGCCGGGTTGTCGGTGACCAGGAACGAGCCTCCGACCGGGAAGCCGGCATAATCCTTGGCTTCGTCGATGCCCGACTTCTGCAGCAGCGGTAACGCCGCACCACCAGCACCAATGAACAGGAACTTGGCGTCGGTAGCCGACTTGCTGCCATCTTTCAGGTTCTTGTACTCGACGTGCCAGGAGCCGTCATCGTTACGGGTGATTTCCTGCACCTCGCTCGACAGCTTGAGGTCAAAGTTAGGCCGGGTCTGCAGATAGCCCACGTACTGCCGGGTGATCTCGCCAAAATTCACATCGGTGCCGATTGGCGTCCAGGTCACGGCCAGTTTCTGGTTGGGGTCGCGCCCTTCCATCATCAAAGGCACCCACTTGCGAATCTGCTCGTGGTCTTCGGAATACTGCATGGGCTTGAACAACGGGCTGGCCTGCAGCGCCTCATAGCGCTTTTTCAGGAAGCGGATGTTGTCGTCCCCCCACACGAAGCTCATGTGCGGCGTGGTATTGATGAAGGAATGCGGGTTCTTCAATACGCCCTGCTTTACCTGCCAGGCCAGGAACTGGCGGGTGACCTGGAACGACTCGTTGATCTCCACGGCTTTGCTGATGTCGATCTTGCCGTCTTTTTCCGGCGTGTAGTTGAGTTCAGCCAGGGCCGAATGGCCGGTGCCGGCGTTATTCCAGCCGTTGGAGCTTTCTTCGGCCACCTTGTCCAGCCGCTCGACCATCTCCATCGACCAGCCTGGCTCCAGCTCATTGAGCCAGACGGCCAGCGTAGAACTCATGATGCCGCCGCCCACCAGCATCACATCCACCTTTCTGGTTTCCGCTGCCTGGGCATTGAGCATGCTCAATGCCAGCGCCAGCCCGGCCAGCGCCAGTTCCGGCTTGATGGTGATCTTCATAACCTCTCCCGTGCCTCGTTGCTGTCCGTTAGTCCAGCACAAGCTTAGCTGACGGATTTACTCGGGTATGTTCAATGCGAAGCTTCGTGGCCCTTGCAATTCATGAATTCTCAAAATACTGTATGAATATTCAGTATAGCGAGTCAGTCACATGCAGCTCATCGCCAAACTCGGCATCCTCGCCGACGCCGCCAAGTACGACGCGTCCTGCGCCAGCAGCGGTGCGCCCAAGCGTAATTCACGCGGCGGTGACGGCCTGGGCGCCACCAACGGCATGGGCATCTGCCACAGCTACACCCCCGACGGCCGCTGCGTGTCGTTGCTCAAGGTGCTATTGACCAACTTCTGCCTGTACGACTGCCAGTATTGCGTCAACCGCCGCTCCAGCAATGTGCCACGCGCGCGCTTCAGCCCTGAGGAAGTGGTCCGCCTGACCCTGGATTTCTACCGGCGCAATTGCATCAGCGGCCTTTTCCTCAGCTCCGGCATCATCCGCTCGGCGGACTACACCATGGAGCAATTGATCCGCGTAGCCCGGTTGCTGCGCGAAGAACACAACTTCCGCGGTTACATTCACCTCAAGACCATCCCGGATGCCGACCCCCTGCTGATCGAAGAAGCCGGCCGCCTGGCCGACCGACTCAGTGTCAACATCGAGCTGCCCACCGACGCCAGCCTCAAGCGCCTGGCACCGGAAAAACAGGCGCACACCATCCGCCAGGCAATGGGCGTGATTCACCTGGGCCAACAAGCCGTGGCCAACGAACCCAAGGCCCCGCGCTTCACCCCTGCCGGCCAAAGCACCCAAGTGATCGTCGGTGCCGACAGCACCGACGACAGCACCCTGCTGCGCAATGCCGAGTCGCTGTATCAAGGCTACGGCCTCAAGCGCGTGTATTACTCTGCGTTCAGCCCGATCCCCGACAGCCCGGGCAGCGTGCCCTTGGCTGCCCCGCCGCTACTGCGCGAGCACCGCCTGTACCAGGCCGACTTCCTGCTGCGTGGCTACGGCTACAAGGCGGGTGAACTGCTGGGCCAGAGCGGCAATCTGGCGCTGGACATCGACCCCAAGCTGGCCTGGGCGCTGGCCAACCGAGAGGTATTCCCGCTGGACGTGAATCGCGCCGAGCCCGCGCTGCTGGCGCGTATTCCCGGCATTGGTCTGCGTAGCGTACAGCGCCTGGTCGCACTGCGCCGAGAGCGGCGCATCCGCTATGACGACCTCATTCAGCTGCGCTGCGTGCTGGACAAGGCACGGCCGTTCATCGTCACCAGCGATTATCGTCCGGCCCAGGCCGAGCTGCGCAGCGGCCTGCTAAGGGCACGTTTGCGTGAGCCGCAGGCGCCCGTGCAGATGGGGTTGTGGGGATGATCGCGCTCGATTGTGATGACCAGTTCGCCACCTGGCGGGATCAGGCCCGGGTATTGCTGGGGCATGGCATCGACCCCGCCGAGGTCACCTGGTCGCAAGGCCCGATGGCCGACCTGCTGGCAGTACCGACAGCGCCCCCGGAAGGCCCAGGCCCCTTTCGTGCCAAAGTCCCGGCCGTGCTGCTGAGCCAGTTGGAGCAGGCTGCCCGATATCGTGGCGAACAGCGCTGGAACCTGCTGTATGAAGTGCTCTGGCGTGTTGCCCATGGCGACCGCACGGCCATGCTGGCGGGTGACCGGTTGGGCAGTGAGTTGCAACGGCGTATCAAGCAAGTCACCCGGGAGGCGCATCACCTGCATGCCTTTGTGCGCTTCGTACCGCTGCCAGAGGCGTTGGCTGATCGCCTGCAACTTGATCTGGTGGCCTATCACGAACCGGCGCATGACGTTCTGGAAAGTGCCAGCCCTCATTTTGCCGACCGTCTAGGGCGTTTACGCTGGTTGATCGCCACGCCACGGGATGGCATTCGCTTCGACGGCCAGGATTTCGATTACCAACGCCAGTGTCCTGAGCATTGGCAGCAATGGGCACGCAACGCCGACGACCCTGGCGCCGAACTGTGGCGCACCTATTACCGCCATACCTTCAACCCTGCCCGCCTCAACCCGGATGCCCTGCGCCTGCACATGCCCGGGCGTTTCTGGCGGCATTTGCCGGAAGGCATGCTGATACCGCAGCTTGAAGGCCTTGCCCGCCAAGGCAAGCAACGGGACGGCCAAGCCCTTGAAGTGGCCTCGCAGGCCGGCAAACAGATCAGCAAACCCACACGGTCCTACAGCAACCACCCGACATCGCCCTCCTCCAGCACACCGCCATGATCCGTTCGGTCGCCTTTGCGCGCCACCGCCGCACCTTCGATCAGGAAATGCTCTGCCCCACTCTCTATCACTGCACCGCAGGTTGTCCGGTCCCCCACCCTGGCAACCGGCCTGCCATTGAATGTGTAGGCAGCACTGCCGCTCTCTACCTGGTTAACCCCATGCAGCGGGCATTTGTGTCGATGGCCTACAAGGACAACCGGGTTCATTGGGCTTCTCCTTCAGACGGGGCGGTACGGGATTCACGGTCAATGTCCGCTGGCCACACAACCTTTGGTGCCAGACAGTGCATGTGGCTCAGACCGTCGTCATCGTTCCAGTCGCGGGGTGGGTGCACGAATGTTGGCAAGGCGTCGGGGCCTTGTTGCATGAATAGACGGGCGATGGCCCAGTAGGCTTCGCCCTGATGCAGGGTATGGGTGAAGAGGACACGGTCAATGACTTCGTCGGTCTCAGGGTTACGGACTGAGAGCATGACATTTTCGATCAGGCCGCCGTGGCCTGGGGCGTAGACGCGGTAGACCTCCGCAGTTACGTCGTCCCAGTTGTAGGCGACAGGTTTGACGCCCCAGTGTTTGCGGCTGAACAGGTAGAAGTAGTGAAATCTAAATTGGTAGAAGTAGACTTTTCGGCGCAAGCGATTGAAGCGAATTGGTTCGTCTCTTGGGAGCGTCAGGTCGAGTTTCACAAAGGAAGTGCCGACCCACACCCCAACTGCAGACATAAATATGGAGAAAAGATCAAACATCCAGTCACGCGTAAAACCATCAACCAAGTAAGTCCAGTACATATAAAACACCAAACCTGTACACGGCACTAAAATAGGGATACAGAGCAAAGCCACAACACCTCGCAAGCTAATGCTAGACCGAGGCAACTCCAAATATATCTCATCAAAATTGTTGGGTGATGGCTTTGTATTCTCCACCTCACGCCGGAGCGATGGGGTTTCAGTGACGTGAGGTAGGTCGTGGCTCCAGCCTAGTGCTCGTGGCCATAACACTCCTGACTGAAATCTAATCATTCTCCCTCCTGTCACATATTTCTACATAGGCGCCTGGAATTGACCTGTCTGGCCAATACATTACCAAAAGCGTGGCTGCCGCTATACTGTGCGTTCCTAAGGTTGGGTATAGTTCCACTACCCCCGTAAAATCCAACGCTTGAATTTCGCCACCTTCAGCCATTGACTTTCGTAATTTTTTTATAACAGAAATATCACTTTTGTAGTCAGCCAGCGGCGGGGGTGAAAAATCGGAAAACATAACAGATTTCGAAACTGGCCCAGCACCATCAGCATGATAACTCTCAGAGACAAGCGTCTCTCCACCTTTGTACTCCGGATAATCTCCATCACCGTGACGATGGACAATCAAGTCACACCGGTAAGCAGAGATTTCTTGCCTATATTGAGGCAATACAACTTGAAATTTAAGTTTCTGCTCTACCTCTAAACTGACCAGCCCGCCAATCTTTGGCGCGCCAGGCTTAGTTGATATTTTCGATTCAAAATGCAGGACTGCCTGAACACCAAGCGTAGCAGCATTAAGCTCAGCGAATGCAATATCTGCAAACTCTGGAACATTCCAATGTACGAGGGGTGTTTCACCACTCCTCCCAAAAAAACTGCGCCTTGCCCAGCGTTCCAGCGCAGTAGATTCATTTTTTTCGGCACGTTTACTTAAAGCATATCCACTCAGCGTCAGTATGATAGCTATGCCCAAAGGACCTATGATTAATGGATTGAATACTGCACCTGCAAAAGCTAATGTGCCGAATCCGAAAAACCCAACGGCCCATCGATATTGCGCTAGCGATAGCCCATCTCCCGCTGCAGACGCTCGCATTGCGGCGGCTACTGCCTGTGCGGTATCAAATATTCCGGCGACTGCACTGAACAAGGCGCCGCCCCTGACCAAAGCCACTCCAGATACTGCTACGCCCTTGGACCAGGGCGCTTTTATGTAGTTGCCACTGGACCGCATTAGTAGTCCGACCAACTCAATTTGCCCGCCCAATATCCCCAACAGCGAACCCTGCAACGCCAGCTTGGCCTCAAGCGCCTTTGGCCCAATCTCCAATTCCGCTTTTTGCTGATTTCTGGCCAGGCTGTCATGCTGCAAGTACAACCCACCTATCGCGAGTAGTACTTCCCAACTGGCTGCCACACCCCGCAATCCGCTAAAGCCGGTCCGCACAAGCTTCGCGGCCTGCTGCGAAGTAATGCGCAAATCCTTCAACACCTTGCGGGCATTGGTCTCCAGCGTCCCCGCCACCACCGAGACATCCACCAAGGCAATCTGTGCCGCGCTACTCGCCTGGGTCACCTTCATGTTGGCTTCCTCAAGCAACCGACCACGCACCTCCTCAGCCGTACCCTCCACCCACACCGTGACGCTGATCATCGTGTGGGTAAACCGTGGGTCGAGCACGGCCAGGCTCATCAGCCCGTGCTGCATGATCGGCCGCACCTTGTTCCAGGCCTTGGTTGAATGGAGGTCGAAGTCATCGATATTGCGATGCATGCGGTCCCTGGCCTCGGCAATCGAGGCATTGGCCTTGTGCTGCAATTCGCGCAAGTGGGCACTCTGCAATGCGTAGTACTCGCCCAGCTTCATCTTCACTTCCAGTTCGATCAGGTGCACGCCGTTGTAGAGATACTGCGTCGCGCTGTTCAGGTGCCGCACAGCGTTCTGAATGCCTGGCGGCAGGCTGGGCGCCAAGCGCTGGCTGGCGGCATTGAGGGCACCCTGGGTTTCGGCGATGGCTTGCTTGAGGGTGTTGCGCATGCGCAAACCGGCGTCATCGCTGCCGATGACCTTGCTCAGCATGCCGTAGAATTTGTCGCTGTCATTCCAGTTGATAACGTCGGTAGCGGAAAAGCTGGGCAGCAACCCGGCCAACAACGCACGGTCGCGCATCAGCAACGCGCGGTACGGGGGACTATCAGGATCCTTCAGCCATTTCAGCCAGAGTGTTTCGCTGGTGCCGGCTGCGGGAGCCGCATCGGGTGCCACGGTTTCGGTGATACCGCCCCCCAGGCACAGCGCCATGGTCTTGGCATACGCGACGCCAGACTCACGATGATCGCCGTCGTAGTCATACTGCTCGGCCACCTTGAACATGGGTGTGTCGAACAGCGCAACATAAGCACGCGCGTTCTTGTCGATGTAACCCTGAAATTCCGCTTCCTGCTGGCCATACCCGGCCTGGAACGCTGCCCGTTTCGCTTCGTCGTAGCGCTCCTCAAGCCGCTCGTCACTCTCCAACTGTGCCCGCTCTACCAACCGCTGGCGCTCCACCGTCGGGTCGGTGAACACCGGTGGTCCGTCGCCGGTCATGGGCTCCAGCGACGGCACCTTCTGCGCCGCCCACTCCCGATGCGTGGCGCGAATGACTTGCAGGATCTGCGAGGTTTGCAGCTGGTAGGCCCGCATGGGGTCTTCGCGCCAGGCCTGGCGCTTCACCACCCAGCTCAGCCGCTGATGGTTGAACTCCTGAATCAAACCCACGGTATCGTCCAGCACTACCGCCAGCACGCCCTTCTCCAGCGTGTGCCGGTTCATCGCGTTGACCAGATACCCCTTCAGGGCAAACCGGCGCAGCCAGCGCGTGTGAAAGCCATGCGCACTGTCGAATGGCGAACACCCATGCTGCGCGTACTCGAACACTTCCTTGTCGACCCGCAGGTTGTCGGGCGTCATGGCGATGCCCAGCAACTCGGGGTTGTTACGCGCCTGAGCCAGGTCTACCCCTTCGAAGCGATGGGCTGGCGCCTGGCCCGTCTTGTAGGCATCCAACACGCTGACCGGCCAAGGGTCGCTGGAGAAGGCCAGCCAGGCGCTGCCATAGCGGTCGGTGTCGATGTTCAGGAAGGACGAGGGAATGTCGTGGTTTTCATTCACGCATTTTTCGGGCAGCGATGCGGGGAGTCCCTCTGACGGCTCGTAGGGGTTGAAGCGGCGCAGGTGGCCCTGCTCGCTGACTTCGTAGGCATGCCAAACCTGCTGGTCGAGCAGCACGTACAGGTAGCCCATGCGCAAGGTGCGCACGCCTAGCTTGGCCGAGACATGCAGGCTACCGGCCACGGTGGTGAGGCCCTGCGGACGGGTATCCGGCACCAGGGCGCGGCGCAGGGGCAGGATCGGCAGGCCTTGGCGTTCGCAGGCCATGCACTGGTCGTGCGGGAGCGCAGCTTCTGCCAGCGCAAGGGTCACGGCTTCATTGATATTCATCGGCGGTCCTCGGATCCGGGCAGGCTGTCAACCGTGCGTTGCCATTGCTCATCGGAGTACTGGGCAAACATCGACGCGAGCGGACGTTGTCCTTGGGCTGCCGCGTCAATCATGCTGCGCACGGCGGGTACGGTGTGCAGGCGGGAGTGAAGGCAAAGGTGATAAAGGGCGAACACCTGAATGTCATGTGATGCGCTCAAGCCCAGCATGCGTGCGTCATCGATGAAGTTGGAGGCGCGCACGGCCGCGAAAGGCGGGATCTCGCGCTGGTTCATTGCGGAAGAACCTGCCCTCAACTTCCTCCAGGCCGCGAGCACCTGCTCGATCATCTTCACATCCTCCTGAATACGCTGGGCAGGCTCCGGTAAAGCATGCCGCTGCCCGCTCTGCCCTTGCAGGTGCGCCAACCTGCCACCGCTACTCAGGAACAACCAGTTGTTGATCGGCCACCATGGGCCATGCTCGACCTGCTTGAACGTCGCCGCGAGCAGCTCCAGGCGAACCGGCTCGTAGACCGGATAGAAGCTGAACGCCCGTTTGGCATCGGGTATTCGGCACATGGCCGTGAGATGGGCGGCTACCGTGGCCGAGTCTGCTTCACTGAACAACCAGCCACTCAGGTAGCGCCGGTGCTGGTGCAGCCCTCGGTATGCTGCACGCGCAGTCAGCGCCAGCAACTCACGGCTGGGCAATGTTCCGGGTGAAGCCAGGCAAGCCAACACGGGATGCAGGTGGGGCGCATGGGCCAGATCGGCCCTGTGCACACGCGTCAATGCCGCCTCGCCCAACGCTTCACGCAGGTGTGCAAGCAAAGCATGGTCACTCTTGCCAGCTATCGCGAGTGGGTCTACCAATACATGGCAATGCAGGTGCGCCGCATGATGCCCTTCGATGCGGCTGATCAGGCTCTCGACATTCATGCCTTGACCTCGCACTTGCTGCTGGTGTCAGGCGTAAGCTCAAATGACGGGCTATCGCCATCCCCTTTCGCAACGGCCTTGGTCTGCCCTTTCAGGTCGAGTGTCAGGCCATTGATGGTAATGCCCTGGGCATCCAGCACGATGCTGCCGCCAGGGCTTCTCAATTCGATGCGCTCACTGGCCAGCAACTGAAATACTGTCGTGCGTTGTTGCACGCCCTGCCCAACGCTGATCGATTGAGCCCCTTTGACCACAAGCTCGCAGTTGCTCCCCGTGACAACGCGGCGATTGCCACCCGTTGACTCAGTGCGGTTGTTGGCCACGGTTTCGACCAAGTCACACTTGATGTCCAAAAGGCTGTTTTGCCCTATGACCTGGGTATGGTTGTATGCCGTTTCCTGACGGAAGTTATTACCAATGCTCAGTTGCTCATCATTGCCGACCTGCTCGACACGATTGCGCCCCACACGCGTGGTCTCATCATTGCCGACCACATTGTTCTGGTCCCGCTGGGCATGGATGAACACTTCCTCTTTGCCCAGTTCGTCCTCGAAACGCAGTTCGTTGTAACCATCACCTTTGTGGGTCTGGCTCTTGATGGTCATCCGTGTCTTGTGTTCGGGCAGGTCGTAGGGCGGCAACTGATCACCACAGTAGGTGCGCCCGGTGACCATCGGCTGGTCCGGGTCGCCGTTGACGTACTGGATGATCACGTCCTGGCCGATGCGCGGAATGGCCATCGAGCCCCAACTGCCACCGGCCCAGCCCTGCGACACGCGTACCCAGCAGGAGCTGAACTCGTTGTTCTGGCTTTCACGGTCCCACGGGAAACTGACTTTCACCCGCCCCCATTGGTCGCAATAGATTTCTTCGCCCTTCGGCCCGACCACCGTGGCCATGTGCGGCCCGTCGATGCGCGGCCTGGGCAACGGGGCCGGCCGCCATTCGGTTCTGCCAGGGACCAGCACGGCTTCCTGCCTGTAGCGTGTGCCTTGCTGGGCACCTGCAGCTTCCTCTTGCAAGCTGGTGAACTGGACGCCTTCGTGGTGCACGCGGTTGACCCGCCAATGCAGGTTCAGGTCTTCGCGCGGGTGCTCGATCAGGGTGAAGCTCAGGCCCGGTTGCAGGCGCACATCATCGCCTTCCACCTCGGCCATACGGGCGTCATGGCGCAGGGCGGTGATGCGGGTGGCGGTGAAGGGCACGCCGACCGCCTCACGCTTGTAACGACCGGGATAGTCGAAGCGTTCGTAGGCGGTGGACTGGTGCGTCAGGTCGTTGCCCTGGGCACGCTGCTCCAGGCGGTAGGCCGGGTGGGTGAAGGTGTAGTCGCGCTGTACCTGGCGGGCGGTACGCACCTGTTCGCTGTAGCGCAGGCGGCGCAGGCAAGGCCGGGCCTGATTGCCGCCGCTGTTGGCATGGTACAGCACCTTGTCCGGGTCGATGTCGTCCGGCTCGAAGAAACCTTCGTCATCATCGTCGGCCTGAATGGCGCCCCGGCTGATCTGCCCCAGCGCCAGCAACCGGTCGGTGATGATCAGCGTGTGGCCTTTTGGCGTGTGTTCGAAGCGGTAGACGAAGCCCTCTTCAGCGGCCAGGCGGGCAATGAAGTCGAGGTCGGTTTCACCGGCCTGCACGCAGAACTCGCGCACCTCGTGTTTGTCGATGCTCTTCAGCGTGTAGCCGATGATGCCCTGGCGCTCGAGCATGATCTGCAGAATCTGTGGCACGGTTTTCTGCTGGAAGATGCGCCAGTTCGAGCGCAGCCCCGCACGGGCCAGCACGGGTTCGACCAGAGCCCGGTAACGGGTGCGGTGGAAGCCCGTTTCGCCCTGGCTGAAGGTACTGACCAGCCCGTGCACATAGCGCAGCGGGCGCTCACCACGCCAGATCGTGAACAGCACCGGCTTGTCGAGCAGCTGGCCGAAGTCGACATCGTCTTCGAAGCTGATCAGTTCCAGTTGCAACTGGAACGGCGTGCTGATGGCCTCGTCCAGCTCGAACGACACGACCTCGAACTCGCTGCGGCCAACCAGCGGCTGGAAGGTAAAACGCAAATCGGTTTGGCTAGGCATGTGGTATCCCCCGCTACTGCTGCAAGATGGCGTCGAGCGATTGCAGGACTTCGGCGGTGATCAGGTCGAGGCGGTAGCTGTAGTAGCTGTAGGTGCAGACCATGGCGATGGCCGAGAGCACCAGCGGGCTCCACCAGGGCCACTCCCAACGCCGCCCGCGGTAAGGGCGATGGACGACGTTGGTGTAGGGGTCGCACACCTCTTCGGGGGTGGGACCGCGCAGTTCGCGGATGACCTTGTGCATGCGCGAGATCAGGGCCTTGATGATGTCGTCGCACTTGGGGTCGAGGGCGTGCTTGCCGCGCAGGCCCAGGCAAATGCTGAAGTACAGAAACTCCAGTACATCCTGGAATTCCTTGGGCGACTGCATGACGCGCTCGAGCAGCACGAAGATTTTTTCGCCGCCCTGGGTTTCGTCATGGAAAATGCTGAGCAGCGACTCGTGGCTCCAGCACGAATTGTTGCCCCAGGGGCGGCTCATGACGGCCTCGTCCAGGAACAGGCACAGGGCGTAGGAGTAGACTTCCTGGTGGGCAATGGGGTAGCCGTGCTGACGGATTTCTTCGCGGATGTTACTGACCTGGTTTTGCACGGTCTTGTGCACGTAGGCGATGTTGGGCAGGTCATCCAGCGTACGCAGGCGAATGACCAGGCCGAACAGCGGGGCTGCCGCATCGAGCATCAGGTTTTTGAAGCCGCCGCGTAGCTGGAACTGCGGGTCGGCGGGGTAGCCTTCGTAATCCGGGTGATCGGCTCGCCTTCCCTCGTCGGCCGGGTAAGGCGAACCGCTTTCCTGCGGGCCATCGAGCATCCCGTACAGGGTGTTTTCGGTTACATCACGGGCATCGGCAGCGCCCTCAGGTTTTACCGGAGGAATATCGAGTGGGCCGGGCATGAAGTGGTCCTTGTCTTCCAGCAGGCTGAAGACAGGCACACTATCGGGGAATCAATTCTTCAAGGAGTCTGGGGCTTCCTAAACGGTTGTAGGATCCTTCTCTTCGTCTAGTTTCTAAACATTTCCGAAGAGCCTGGCCAGGCAAGCCAGCTTCTTCTTGTATGAACGCCGCGCCTCCAGCGCCTGGTCCAGGCTCACCGCCAGGAACCGTGCCCGCTGGTTGGGCTGCATCTGGCCGATCAGGTCCAGGTCGGCGCTGATCACTGTTCCGATCATGGCGTAGCCGCCACCCGACACGGCATCGCGGTGCAGGATGATCGGCTCCAACCCTGCCGGCACCTGGATCGAGCCGATCGGGTAGCAGCTGTCGACGATGTTCGACGGATCCGACCCCGCACCGAACGGTTGCTCCCGTGGCTGAAAGCTCAAGGCACTGCCGCCTTTGTAGCGATAGCCGATACGGTCCGCTTCGGAGCCGACGGTCCAGGCTTCGGAGAAGAAGCTTTGCGCTGCTGCTTCGGTGAGGCGGTGAAAGTACAACCCCGGCACCACACGCAACACCACTTCGCCGCCCAAGGCCTGGCGCAGGGCCATGGGCAGGCTTGCACCCGCGCGGGTCTTGCCGCTGGGCATACCGACGGGCAGCAGGTCGCCCGCCATCAGTTTGCGCCCATGAAAGCCGCCCAGCGCTCCCAACGCATAGGTGGAACGGCTACCCAGTACCTCGGGCACATCGATGCCGCCGGCCACCGCCAGGTAAGCCCGCGCGCCTGCGGTAGGAAAGCCGAAACGCAACACCTGCCCGGCACGTACGGCAAACGCCGTGTCCGGGCGCTGCTCGCGGCCATCGAGCAACGCTGGCATCTGCGCACCGCACACGGCCACCAGTGCGTCCTGCTGGAACGCCAGTTCCGGCCCCACCAGCGCGCACTCCAGGCCTGCGGCGCCGGCCGGGTTGCCCACCAGGTGGTTGGCCGCACTCAGGGCGTACTGGTCGAGGGCGCCTGACGGCGGGATACCCAAGTGGTAGTAGCCTTCGCGGCCCAAGTCCTGCACAGACGTCGCCAAGCCCGGTTTGAGTACCTTGATCATGCCAATACCTCCTGCAGCGATTTGGGGTAGCCGACCGGGTCGGCGAGGAAGGCGTCCAGGGAAAACTCGACCGGGCGAATGCGCAGGTCGAAGCGGCCTTCTTCAACATCCGCCACGGCCTGGTCATAGGCACGGCGGTCGATGGGTTTGAATTGCACGATGTCACCCGGACGGAAGAACACCATGTGTGCCTTCAGGTAGTTCAAGGTCTGCTGCGGGTCGTAGATCGGTGCCGGGGTAACGCCGAACATCTGGTAGCCCCCTGCTCCGCGCACCGAGTAGATGCAGCCGAAACAGCCGCCATGGCCCAGGGTGAGCTTGGGTGTGTCGGTGCGCGGACGCAGGTACTTGGGCACCTGCAACTGCCGTTCGCGCTCGACCATCTGGAACATGAAAGGCAGGCCGGCAACGAAGCCGACCATCGACACGAACCACGGCGCACCGCTGTGCGCGGCGATGAATGCCTCGACATCGGCCAGGCCGTTGATACGTGCTGCGTACTCCAGGTCGGTGCTGGCCGGGTCTTGATGACGGTCACGAAAGCGCATCAGGGTTTCATGGGTCCAGGGGTCGTTGTACAGCACCGGGATCTCGATGATTCGCGTCTGCAACGAACGCTCGGCCACGGCCTGCGCTTCGGCACCGCGCACGGCTTCAAGCAGTGCATCGGGGGCGATACGGTCCGGGTCGAAGCGGATCTGGAACGAGGCGTTGGCCAGGCACACGTCCAGCACGCCCTCCAGGCCCAGCCGCTCTACGGCACGGGTGACGGCCATGCCCTTGAAGAAGGCTTCCAGCGACATGCTGTCGCTCACTTCGGCAAACAGGTGCTCGTCGGCGCCGAAGCTGTAGCGGATCGGGGTTGTAGCAAGCGATTCGGCCATGACTGTTCCTTTTTTGGAATCTTTATAGAAAGGCAGGCGAAAACAACCTATACGGGCTCCGGCTTGTGCCTGCCGGATACCTCATGGGCTCAACGTGGCGCACGCACCACGATACCGGCCGCGTCCAGCGCCTTGCGCGTGGCTTCTACCAGGTCGAGCGCGCCGGGAGTATCGCTGTGCAGGCAGATGGAATCGAACGCGATGGCCAGGTCCTGGCCTTCGACCGTACGTACCACGCCTTGCTGGCAAGCACGCAGTACCCGCTCTGCAACCGCCGTGGGGTCGTAGCCACGCACATTGCGGGTAAAGACGATAGAACCGCTCAGGTCGTACTCGCGGTCGGCGTAGAACTCGCGGACCACCGGTTGGCCAAGTTCCTGGGCAATACGGCAGATCACCGAGCCCGGCATGCAGTACAGCAACAGCTCTGGCTCGATCACCCGCAGGTTCTCCACCAACAGGCGCGCGGCTTCTTCGTCACGCGCCAGGTGCATGTACAGCGCACCGTGCGGCTTGATGTGCTGCAGGCGCACACCTTGTGCACGGGCAATTTCTCGCAGTGCACCCAGCTGGTAAAGCATGTCGTCGACCAGCTCCTGGGCCGGGGCGTTGATATGCCGGCGGCCAAAGCCCACCAGGTCTCGGAAACCCGGGTGGGCACCCACCGCAACGCCCAACGCCTTGGCCCGCTCTACAGTACGGCGCATGGTACCGGGGTCGCCGGCATGGAAGCCCGTGGCGATGTTCGCCGTGCTGATATGGCCCATCAGCTCGTTGTCGACGCCATCGCCAATGGTCCACGGGCCAAACCCCTCCCCCATGTCCGAGTTGAAATCCACCACCTGCATGACTGTTTCTCCTGACGCTTGTGACTGCATGCAAGCCACGTTAGATTCTCCACACCCCCTTGGGAAGATCTATAAACAGATAGGGTGTCTTCGGAAAATCAGATACCACAGGAGCCAACCGTGTCACTGACCCTGCGCCAGGTCCGCTATTTTGTCGCAACCGCCGAGATCGGCCAGATTTCCCAGGCAGCGATCCACCTGAATATCTCCCAGTCGGCGGTAACCACGGCCATCAAGGAACTGGAAGCCATGCTTGGCGTGTTGCTGTTCCAGCGCTCGGCTCAGGGCATGAACCTGACCGAAGCTGGCCGGCACTTTCTGAACCGCGCCTATGTGATTCTGCGCAGTGTCGATGACGCGTTGAACAGCCCGCTGCCGAACGTGCGTGCAAGCGGCCTGCTGCGCCTGGCGGCAAGCTACACCGTGATTGGCTACTTCCTGCCTCACCACCTGCAGCGCCTTGAACACTGGCACCCGGACGTGACCCTGGAGCTGTACGAGCAAGAGCGCAGTGCCATCGAGCAAGGCTTGCTGGAGGGGCGTTTCGACATGGCGGTAGTGCTCACCGCCAACCTCACCCACCCCGATATCGTCTCGGAGACGCTGTTCAACTCCGAGCGCCGGCTATGGCTGCCCGGTCACCATCCGCTGTGCGAGCGCTCGTCGGTGAGCCTGGCCGACGTGGCCTGTGAGCCGTTCATTCTGCTGACCGTGGACGAAGCCGAGCAAAGCGCCATGCGCTACTGGGAACACGCCGGGCAACGGCCAAGCGTACGGGTGCGGACCAGTTCGGTGGAAGCGGTGCGCAGCATGGTTGCTAATGGCAGTGGCGTAGCGATCCTGTCGGACCTGGTACACCGGCCTTGGTCGCTGGAGGGCAAACGCATCGAGACAGTGACCATCAGCGACCCGGTTACGCCGATGAGCGTGGGGTTGGCCTGGCACCGGGAGCGGGCGTTCAGCCCGGCGATGCAGGCCGTGCGTAACTACTTTCATGATGCATTTCTGGCGCCGCAGCAGTTGTCTGCGCGGCGGTGATTGTGCGCCTGCAGGTCTGGCCTCTTCGCGGGTAAACCCGCTCCCACAGGGTACTCACTGGGTTCGTGGCCGGTGCCGTATCTGTGGGAGCGGGTTTACCCGCGAAGAGGCCAGACCTGGAATCAGCGTTTCAGGCAGGTGTCGATGCTCCAGCCATACAACCACTGCACCGCATCATAAAACTGATCCTGCGAACGCCCTTGCCACAACTGGTTGCGCACCAGCCGCTCGACACCCTTGGCATGGTAAAGCCGCCCCATTTCCCGCGCCGACCACAATACCCGCGCGGTACGCGGAATACGGATCGACTCGTACAAGCGGAACGCTGCCTGCAGGTCATGCTCGCAGGCCTTCACCGCCTGCCCCAGCACCACCGCGTCTTCCAGCGCCATGCATGCCCCCTGCGCCAGGTACTGGGTCATCGGGTGGGCAGCATCGCCCAGCAAGGTGGCCCGCCCTTCGCCCCACTGCTCTACCGGGTCACGGTCGGCCGTGGCCCAGCGGCGCCACGAGGTTGGCCGGTCGAGCATCTGCCGGGGCCGCTCGTGAATGCCTTCGAAGTACGACAGCACCTCTTCCTTGCTGCCGTCGGTCACGCCCCACTGTTCCTCGTTACGGCTGTGGAACGTCACCACCAGGTTGTACTGCTGGCCGCCGCGCAACGGGTAATGCACCAGATGGCAGCGTGGGCCGGCCCACAGCATCGGTGCGTTGACGCGCAGGTCCTCGGGCATGTTCTGCACGTCCACCACGGCCCGGTACACCACATGCCCGGTGACCCGCGCCGGGTCGCCGACCATGCGCTCGCGAATCACTGACTTGACGCCGTCGCAGCCAATCACCGCATCGGCCTGGTAGCGGTTGCCTTTGCTGTCGGTCAGGGTCACGCCGTGGTCGTGCATTTCCATACCGGCGATATGGGTCGAAGTCTGGAAACGGATCAGCGGGTTCTGCTGCACCGCTTCGAGAATCGACAAGTGAATGTCGGCGCGATGGATCACGCCATACGGGTTGCCGAAGCGCTGGCGGAAGCGCTCGCCCACTTCGATGCGCCCTACTTCATGGGCATCGATGGCGTCCATCATGATCAGGTGATCGGTAAACACCGAGCGATTGCGCGCTGCATCGCCCACGCCCAGGGCATCCAGCGCGGCATAGGCATTGGGCCCAAGCTGAATGCCGGCGCCAATTTCGCCAATGTGGTCGGCCTGCTCCAGCAGCAGCACCTGGATACCTTGTGCGGTCAGGGCCTGGGCAGCCGCAAGGCCACCAATGCCACCGCCGACGATGATGATTTTTTGTTGTTGGGCAGTCATGGTTGGGGTCTCCGTACTGGCTGCGGTTCTTATTGGATAAAATCGGGTTGGCGACCCGGGGCGGCGCGCTGGAAGGCGGGTTGTACCTGGCAGTGCTCGTACACCGCCATCACCCGTGGGTAGGCGTGCAGGTCGCAGCCCATGCGCTCGGCGTTGGCCACTTGCGGCACCAGGCAGCAATCCGCCAGGGTGGGTTGCTCGCCAAAGCAGTGCGGCCCATCGCCATGACGTTGCAGCAAGGCTTCGAGCGCAGCCAGGCCTTCGGCCACCCAGTGGGCGTACCAGCGGTCTTTCTCCTCAGGCCCCACTTCCAGCACGCGTTGCAGGTAACCCAGCACGCGCACGTTGTTTAGCGGGTGGATATCGCAGGCGATCAACTGTGCGACTTCCAGCACCCGTGCGCGGAGCAGCGGCTGTTTGGGTAGCAACGGCGCCTGGGGGTACAGCGCGTCGAGGTAGTCAATAATGGCCAGCGATTGGGTCAGGCTGACGCCGTCATTGCCGACCAGCACCGGTACGCCGCCAATCGGGCTGAGTTCACGGTGCTGCGCCTGGCGTTGTTCACCGGCGCGCAGGTTGACACCGTGGTAGTCCACCTCCAGGCCTTTGAGGGCAAGGGCGATGCGCACCCGATACGACGTGGAACTGTTGAAAAAACTGTAGAGCTGCATGGCAGTATTCCTGCTCGATCAGAGCGTGACGTGGGTATTGGCGCGCAGTGCGGTGGCAGGCTGCGCGCCCTTGAAGAAGATCGCCGCAGCGGCCAGCACAGCCGGCAGCATGAGCACGCCGAACAGCACCTCGAAGGACAACCCGGCATCCACCAACAGCGCGCCGCCGAAGGTGCCGCACACCGAACCGATACGCCCTACCCCATGCGCCCAACTCACCCCCGTGGCGCGGCTGGCGGTGGGGTAAAACGCGGCCGCCAGGGCATTGGCGCCGACCTGCGAGCCGCTGATGAAAAAGCCCATGCCGGCAACGCTCAGGCCCAGCATTGCGTAGTCGCCGTGGCATTGGCCGATGGCGAACAGGCACGCCGCGCCGCCAAGCAGGGCTAGCACCAGCACGTTGTGTGGGTCGAAACGGTCCATGGCTGCGCCCAGGCACAGCGCGCCAAGCGTGCCGCCAATCTGGAACAGCGCGCTGACCAGCGCTGCCTGGCTCAGGCTAAGGCCCGTGTCGCGCACCAGCAGTGGCAGCCAGTTGGTCATGCCGTAGATGATCAGCAGGCTCATGAAGAACGCCAGCCACAGCGCCAGGGTGCCGCGACGTAACGGCGTGGCGAGAATTTGCCGGACCGGCGAATGCCCTTCCACCACGTTGTCCAGGCGCAAGCCTTGGCAACCCGCCGGCAAAGCACCCATGCGCTGCACGATAGCCAGTGCCTTGGCATCGCCCGGGTTACGCCGCACCAGAAAGCGCACTGACTCGGGCAAGGCCAGTACCAGGATTGGCAGCAACGCCAGCGGCAGCACCCCACCCAGGGCCAGCACGCTGCGCCAGCCGAACACTGGCAGCAGCTGCGCAGCGACCACCCCGCCCAAAGCCGAGCCCAAGGTGAAACCGCAAAACATGCCGGTCACCATCAGCGAACGACGCCGCTGTGGGCAGTACTCGGAGGTCAGGGTGATGGCGTTGGGCATTGCCCCGCCAAGGCCCAGGCCGGTGAGCAGGCGCAGTACCGCCAGGCTGTGCAGGTCCTGGGCAAACGCAGCGGCCAGGCTGAAGGCACCGAAGCAGGCCACCGACAGCAACAGCACGCGCTTGCGGCCGAAGCGGTCGGCCAGCGGCCCGGCCATGAACGCGCCGAGCATCAAACCGACCAACGCCGCGCCCAGCACCGGGCCAAGGTCGGCGGCGCCGATCTGCCAGTGCTCGCGCAATGCCGGGGCAATGAAACCGATCGCCGCCGTGTCCAGGCCATCGATGGCGGTCACCAGAAAACACAGCAACAGGATGCGCCACTGGAAGGTGGCAACCGGTTGGCTGTCGATAAAGGCTTGTACATCCACGGTGTTGTTTTTGTCAGTGGAAGACATGAGCGAAACCTCCGGGCCGGCGCCGCGCGCAGGCCACGTGTAAAACCGGGAGGAAGGGCCGACGGCGCCGGCCCAGGGCAGTCAGATGACGCGGACGTGGAGCTCGCCCAGACCGTCGACCCCGCCCACCATCAACTCACCCGCCACCACCGGGCCAACGCCTTCGGGGGTGCCGGTCATGATCAGGTCGCCGGGCTGCAGTTCGAAGAAACGCGACAGGTAGGCGATGGTTTCCGGCACCGACCAGATCAGCTTGTCGATGTCGCTACGCTGACGGTCCGCGCCCTCTACCTGCAGCCAGATACCGGCCTGCGCCGGGTGGCCGACCTGGCTTGCAGGGTGCAACGGTGCAATTGGCGCGGAGGCGTCGAACGCTTTACCGATCTCCCACGGACGGCCCATCTCGCGCATCTTCATCTGCAGGTCGCGGCGGGTCATGTCCAGGCCAACGGCATAACCGAACACATGCTGGTTGGCCTGCTCCAGCGGAATGTCGCGCCCGCCTTTGCCGATGGCCGCAACCAGCTCGATTTCATAGTGGTAGTTGCTGGTTTCTGCCGGGTACGGCAGCTCCAGGGTCTGGCCCTCGGCCACCGGCACTACGGCGTCGGCCGGCTTGCAGAAGAAGAACGGCGGCTCGCGGTCGGGGTCGAAGCCCATTTCCCGGGCGTGCGCAGCGTAGTTGCGGCCAACGCAGTACACACGGCGTACCGGGAAGCGCTGATCGCTGCCGGCAATCGGCAGGCTGGGGGTAGCGGCAGGTTCGAACAGGTAAGTCATGGCAGGGGTTCCTTGGATCAATGGTGTTCGCGGGCTTCGCGCAGCAGCCCTAGGGCCTCCTGCACCGGCCGGTCGGAATAGCTGAACAGCACGCACTCGTCGTCGGCCTGCAGGCTCAACGGCACCCAGCTCGGCACCACGAAGGTGTCCTTGGGTTCAAAGTGGAAGGTCTGCCCGCCGATGACCGCTCGGCCACGGCCCTCGACCACCGAGTACACGGTGGCGTCGGTGCAACGGGCAGTCTTGCCGACGAAGCCGCGCGGCAGCAGTTGCATGCAGGTGCCGATGGTGGGCATGGCCCAGCCGCCGGTGGCCGGGTTGACGTAGCGCAGCTTCACGCCGTCCCAGGCATCCACTTCGCCCTGGCGTTCAAGCGTGGCCAAGGCTTCGCGGGTGCGCGCATAGGGGTAACTGAAGATCGGCGAGGTGGTGCCCTGTACCTCATGGCGCAGCGGCAGCATGTTGGCGCCGTAACGGGCCAGGCTGTTGCCCTCGGGCCGGCTGACGGGCTGCACCGCTTCAGGGTAGTTCTCGGCAAAACCCGCGCCATAGAAACGCACCGTGGGGATGTCCAGGCCGTCCAGCCAGATCACCGGTTCACCGCCCTCGGCTTCGCTCGGGTTGCCGTGGTCGTGCCAGGTCCAGGACGGGGTGATGATGAAATCGCCCGGGTGCATGGTCGTGCGCTCTCCGTCCACCGCCGTGTAGGCGCCCTTGCCTTCGACCACGAAGCGCAGCGCCGATTGGCTGTGGCGGTGGCTGGGGGCAATTTCGCCCGGCAAGATCAATTGCAGGCCAGCGTACAGGCTGGGGGTGATCGAGGCCTGGCCGCGAATACCCGGGTTTTCCAACACCAGCACCCGGCGCACGGCTTCTTCGGCGCTGATCAGCTGGCCGGCTTCCATCAGATACGGGCGCACTTCGCTGAAGCGCCAAAGCGCGGGAACGCACGTTGTGGTGGGCTGTGCCGGTACCAGGTTGTGCAGTTGCTCCCACAGCGGGAACAACGCCTGGCTGTCGATGCGGTGATAGAAGTCGGCGCGGGCCGTGTCGATGTTGTCGTTGTTATGCATCGCGTCACCTGTGGTGGGCTGTGGAGGGGCGGATGACCGTGGCAGCGCCCCCGTTGTGGGTCCGATTAAACGCCCGCGCCACATACAAAAAAAATGATATTTTCATATGCAGCCATATAAAAAAGATGATGGGAGATACGCCATGCACTGGACCCGCCGCCTGCGCCCGCGCCACTTGCAACTGCTGGTGACCTTGGCCGAAACCGGCAACCTCAGCGACACCGCCCGGCAGGCCTATACCACCCAGCCCGGCCTGTCGAAGTTCCTCAAGGAGCTGGAGGAAGACGCCGGTGCGCTCCTGTTCGAGCGCCATGCCCGCGGCCTGAAGCCGACCGCAGAAGGCACGTTGCTGGTCAACCATGCGCGGCGCATCCTCAGCGAAATGGAGCGGGCGCAGAGCAACCTCGATGCCCTGCGCGAAGGCAATACGCCCAACGTGGCCATCGGCACCTCGCCCGCTTCGGCACCGAGCCTGGTGCCGGATGCCATCCTCTACTTCCTGGAAAAGCACCCGAAAGCGCAGGTATCACTGCAGGAAAGCACCATGAACGTGCTGCTGGAGCGCCTGCAGCTGTGCCAGCTGGACGTGGTGGTCGGGCGGGTCGACAATTACCAGCCGAGCCAGGCGCTGCACAGCGAAATGCTGTTCCGTGAGCCGATGCAGGTGGTCGCCCGCCCCGGCCACCCATTGGCCCAGCGCAAAGGCCTGGGCTGGGACGACCTGTACCAGTACGACTGGCTGCTGTGGCCGCCGGCCACGCCAATTCGCAATCGCCTGGATACCGCCCTGAGCAACGCCGGGCGCAAACCGCTGCCGTGCCGTATCGAGTCGTCATCACTGATGGCCAACCTGTGGTTGATGCAGAACAGCGACATGCTGTCGGTGGCTTCGGGGCGAGTCGCCGAGCATTTCCATGGGCGCGGGTTGCTGCAGCGGCTGGATTTCGAGCTGGAAGCGGAAGGGTCGATTGGCATGTGCTGGCGTGATGAGCCGCATATCGAAGGCGCGGTGCTGGACTTGCTGGAGAGTTTGCGCGAAGCGGCCCGCATGCCGATTCGCAAGCCATCACAGCTCCCGGCCGAACGATCAGGCGACGATGCCGTCATAACCTGAGCCGGTGCCGAAACGCAAAGAGGACGCGAAATGACCCAGCCCGACCCGTCATACGTCAAATGGCTTGAAGACCGCGCCATGCTCAAGGCCTCCCAGGCGCGCGCCAGCCTGTATTCAGGCCAGTCCCGGTTGTGGCAGCAGCCGTACGCCGAAGCTCAGCCCCGCCGCGCCACCGAAATCGCCTCGGTGTGGCTGACGGTGTACCCCGACGCCATCATCGCCCCGCCAGGCTGCTCGGTGCTAGGCGCCCTGGCCCACGAAGCGCTGTGGAAGCGCTTGTCGGATATCGGCATCCAGGGCCTGCACACCGGCCCGATCAAGTTGTCCGGCGGTATTCGCGGTCGCGAACTCACCCCCAGCGTGGACGGCAACTTCGACCGCATCAGCTTTGACATCGACCCGCTGTACGGCAGCGAACAGGAACTGATCCAGATGAGCCGCATGGCTGCGGCGCACAACGCCGTGACCATCGACGACCTGATCCCCTCACACACCGGCAAGGGTGCTGACTTCCGCCTGGCAGAACTGGCACACGGGCCGTACCCGGGGCTGTACCACATGGTCGAAATCCACGAGGAAGACTGGCCGCTGTTGCCGCAAGTGCCCGCCGGCCGTGACGCGGTCAACCTGCTGCCGGCCCAGTGTGACGCGCTCAAGGCCCGCCATTACATCGTCGGCCAACTGCAACGTGTCATCTTCTTCGAGCCAGGTGTGAAGGAAACCGACTGGAGCGCTACACCACCGGTTACCGGCGTGGACGGCAAGACGCGGCGCTGGGTATACCTGCACTATTTCAAGGAAGGCCAGCCGTCTCTGAACTGGCTGGACCCGACCTTCGCCGCCCAGCAAATGATCATTGGCGATGCCTTGCACGCCCTGGACTGCCTGGGCGCCCGTGGCCTGCGCCTGGACGCCAACGGCTTTCTCGGCGTGGAAACACGGGCCAGCGACACCGCCTGGTCGGAAAGCCACCCACTGTCGATTGTCGGCAATCAGCTGATCGGCGGCATGATCCGCAAAGCCGGCGGCTTCAGCTTCCAGGAGCTTAACCTCACCCTGGACGACATCGCGCAGATGTCCAAAGGCGGCGCCGACCTGTCCTACGATTTCATTACCCGGCCGGCCTACCAGCATGCACTGCTGACCGGTGACACCGCATTCCTGCGCCTGATGCTCAAGGAAATGCACGCCTTCGGCATCGACCCGGCTTCGCTGATCCATGCCCTGCAAAACCATGACGAGCTGACCGTGGAACTGGTGCATTTCTGGACCCTGCACGCCCATGACATGTACCTGTACAAGGGGCAGACGCTGCCCGGCAGCATCCTGCGCGAACACATCCGTGAAGAGATTTACGAACGGCTATCGGGCGAGCATGCGCCGTACAACCTGCGCTTCGTCACCAACGGCATCGCCTGCACCACGGCCAGCCTGATTGCCGCAGCACTGGGCCTGCGCGAGCTGGAGCAGATCGGCGCGGCAGAAATCGAACAGATCCAGAAGGTGCACCTGCTGCTGGTCATGTACAACGCCATGCAGCCGGGGGTGGTGGCGTTGTCCGGCTGGGACCTGGTCGGTGCCCTGCCCTTGCCCGCCGACGCGGTGGCCGAGCGCATGCTCGATGGCGACACCCGCTGGATTCACCGGGGCGGTTACGACCTGGCCGGGCTGGACACGCAGGCCGAGCAATCGGTGCGCGGCATGCCCCGTGCACGCGCCCTGTATGGAAGCCTGGACAGCCAGCTGGAAAACAGCGACTCGTTTGCCTGCAAGGTGAAGAAACTGCTGGCCGTACGCCAGGCCTATGGCATCGCCACCAGCCGCCAGGTGCTGGTGCCTGAAGTCAGTAGCCCGGGGTTGCTGGTGATGGTGCACGAACTGCCGGCCGGGCGCGGTATCCAGATCAGCGCGTTGAACTTTGGCCAGGACGTGATTGCGGAGGAACTGCAACTGACCGGGTTCACGCCGGGGCCGGTGGTGGACATGATCAACGAGACCGTTGAAGGCGACCTGACCGAGGATGGGCGCCTGATGGTGAACCTGGACCCGTACGAGGCGCTGTGCCTGCGGATCGTCAACAGCAGCGGGCATGTGTAAACCCGCGCAGAGGCCGACCTTGATTTTGCAGCGCCAGAGGCATAGCGTTCGGGTGATTTCTTTTTGTGCCCAGGAGCAACTCCATGTACACCGGCATCGTCCAGGCCGTCCGCCCTCTGCTTGATGTGACCACCTACCCGGGCCACAACCAGTTCACCATCGACCTCACCCCCGAACTGCTCGACGAACTGAAGATCGGCGCCAGCGTCAGTGTCGAGGGCACTTGCCTGTCGGTCACCGAGATTCACGGTACGCGGGTCAGGTTCGACGCCATGAACGCCACCCTGGAACGCACCAACCTGCGCAATTTCAAGGCCGGCCAAGGCGTCAACATCGAACGCTCGGCAAAAATGAACGCCGAAGTCGGCGGCCACCTGATGGCAGGCCACATCGCCACCACTGCGGAAATCGTCGAGCTGTCCATCAAGGAAACCGGTGCATTCATCAGGTTTCGCATGCCGCCGGAATGGGGCAAGTACGTGTTCCCGCGCGGCTTCATCGGGGTCAACGGCTGCAGCCTGACCGTTGCCGATGTCGACGACAATGTCATCACCATCAACCTGATCCCGGAAACCCTGCGCCAGACCACCTTCGCCCGCTACAAGGCCGGCGAGCTGCTCAATATCGAGGTCGATCACCAGACCATGGTGCTGGTCGACGTGGTGGAGCGCACCCTCAAAGGCACCCTGGCCCGCGAAAAACTGCTGTCCTGAGGCCTGCGCATGCTGCCCAATGCCCTCCCCGCGCGCACGGCCAGGCGGCTGCGGCTGCAAACCCTGCGTGGTCGTGTCGGCCTCGGCCTGGTCGCCGCCCTGTCGGTGCTGGCTGGCATGACCGATGCCATTGGCCTGCTGGCGCTGGGTGACTTCGTGTCGTTCATGAGCGGCAACACCACGCGCCTGGCGGTGGCCATCAGTGAAGCCGACCTGGCCCTGGTGCTGCGCCTGAGTGGCGCGGTATTGGGCTTTGTCGCCGGCAATGCGCTGGGCGTACTGCTGGCGCGCGGCTTTCACCGCCGGGCCTGGCCCGTGTTGCTGGTGGTCGCCGCACTGCTGGGGTTCGCGGCCGTGTGGCCGTTGGCAGCCACCTTCCCGGCATTGCTGGCCGCCACACTGGCCATGGGCATGATCAATGCCGTGGTCGAACAGGTGAACGGCCTGCCCATCGGTCTGACCTACGTTACTGGCGCCCTGTCCCGCTTCGGCCGTGGCCTGGGGCGCTGGCTGCTGGGCGAGCGGCGTAACGGCTGGCGGGTGCAACTGGTGCCTTGGGCCGGCATGCTGTCGGGTGCCGCGCTCGGCGCCTGGTTGCAACAACACCTGGGCCTGCAGGCACTGGCCGGCAGCTGCGCGCTGGCGTGTGTGCTGGCCCTGGTATCGCGGTTCATCCCGCGCGCCTGGCAGCGCGGCTACATGCCTCGCTGACGACCCGCGGCGTGGGTGCTGCTACGCCAGCACCTTGCGCCTGGCCTTCTGCTCGACGATCTGCGCGTCGACGCCCTCTATCTTCTGCTCTGACGTGCCGTGCTGCTCCTGCGGCGGCTTTCGCACGCCCTTGATTTCCGATGCCGCCAGTGCCACGGCGTACCTGTAGCAGCCGGTTCAGCTGTGAACAGCTCTGCAAAAACGAATAGTAGACAATTTGTATAATGCAGATAGACAATGACAAAATGTCGCACTCGACGGCCGATGTGCCGCCTGCGGCATGTCACCGTGCAAGATCGTTAACCGGAGTAGATAAATGCAAAAAGTAACTTCGCTGCCTGGCGATGACGCCCGTCCGGGCTGGTACCACACCAGCCCCAAGCGTCAGCCGCGCCCGGGCCATTCGGGTCGCAAGGAAGCGCGCTGGACCATCATCGGCGCAGGCTTGACCGGCCTGGCAGCGGCGCGCCAGATGGCGTTGAACTTCCCCAATGAAGAGATCGTGCTGGTCGAAGCCCAGGAAGTCGGCTTTGGTTCCGCCGGCCGCAATGCCGGTTTCGCCATTGATGTGCCGCATGACATCGGCGCCAAGGACTACATCGGCGACGTCACCGTCGCGACCAAGATCCTGCGCCTGAATACCCTCGGCCAGGATTACCTGCGCGACATCGTCGAGCGCAACGGCATCGACTGCCAGATGTCTGACTCCGGCAAATACCAGGCCGCCGTCGGCGCCAAGGGCATTGCCATCCTCGAGGCCTACCGCAGTGGCCTGGAGAAAATCGGCTGCAGCTCCACCCTGATCGACGAGCAGGACTTGCCCGCACACATTGGCACCTCGTACTACAAAAAGGCCCTGCACATCCCCGGCACCTTGCTGCTGCAGCCCTCGGCGCTGGTCAAGGGCCTGGCCGACAACCTGCCGGCCAACGTCACCCTGTACGAACACACGCCGATCACCTCGATCGACCAGGGCGACAAGATCACCCTGGTGCATGACCGTGGCACCATCGTCACCGACAAGCTGATCCTGGCCAACAACGGCTTTGCCTCGGCATTCGGTTTCCTCAAGGGCCGCCTGCTGCCGACGTTCCTGTACGCCAGCCTCAGCCGCCAGCTGACCGAGCAAGAGCAAGCCCGCCTGGGTGGCCAGCCGGTCTGGGGCGTGATCCCCGCGCACCCGTTCGGCAGCACTGTGCGCCGCACCGCCGACAACCGCATCCTGATCCGCAACAGCTTCAACTTCTACCCGGACGGCCGCCCACGCGCCAACGCCCTGCAGAGCCATTTGCCGACCCATCGCAAATCGTTCGAGCGGCGCTTCCCGATGCTCGGGAATGTCGAGTTCGAATATTCCTGGAGTGGCGCCATCTGCCTGTCGGAAAACCACGAAGGCTTCTTCGGCCAGCTGGCACCGAACGTGTACGGCGCGCTGTGCTGCAACGGCCTGGGCATCACCCGCGGTACCGCCACCGGCAAGCTGCTGGCCGACTGGCTGGCTGGCGAACGTAACGAGCACATCGACTTCCTGCTGTCGTCGCCAGGCCCGAACAAGACCCCGCCACAGCCGTTCCTGTCCATTGGCGTGAACTCGGTGCTCAAGTGGGGCCAGTTCCGCGCCGGCCTGGAAGTCTGACCACGCGGGCTACCAGGCCCGCCATCTGCCTTGCGTTGCACTATTACCAGATCAAGAGAAAATCATGCGTTCCACTGCCCAACCCGTCATGATCGACGACGTTGAAATCAACAGTTTCCATCAACTGCTCACCCTGCGTACCGGGCTGGGCTGGGTGATGGTCGGTTACATCCTCAGCATCATTGGCGTGGCTACCCTTCCCATGTCGGCTTCGCTACAACTGAGCGGCTTCTGGCAAGGCATGGTCGCCGCCATGGCCCTGCTCGGCGTATTCGCCGGCGGCTTCTTCGGCGGTTGGCTGACCGACCGCATGGGCCGGCAGAAGCTGTTCTTCGTCGCCCCGGCCATCGTCATGCTGTCGTCCGTGGCCATGCTCTGGGTTCAAGATCCGCTGACCCTGTCGCTGCTGCGCCTGCTGTGCGGCCTGGCAGTCGGCATCGAATACACCGCTGCCGGTTCGCTGCTGACCGAGTTCATTCCGCAGAAGTCCCGTGGTTCGCGGCTCTCGCTGCTGACCGTGCTGTGGTTCGTCGGCGCCGCGCTGGCGTACATCGCCGGCAACTTCATGCTGGCCGATGCAGGCCCTGAACAATGGCGCACGGTCATGGCCAGCCCGGCGATCATTGCCGGCCTGCTGCTGGTCGCCCGCCTGGGTACCCCGGAGTCACCGCGCTGGCTGCTGAGCAAAGGCCGCCGCAGAGAAGCCGAGCAAGTCATCCGCAAGGTGTACGGGCGTGACTTTTCGCTGCGCAACATCAGCGACGACAGCGCCCCGGGCGAGGCCATGTCATTCATCGGCGCCCTGCGTGCCGGCTACGGCAAGCGCATCCTGTTCGTGGTGATGTTCTGGGCGTGCGCAGTGATCCCGCTGTTCGCCGTGTATGCCTTCGTGCCCAAGCTGTTCCAGGCACTGCAACTGACCGGCAACCTGGCCGCCTACGGCTCGATGGGCATCACCCTGATACTGGTACTGGGCTGCATCATCGCCACCTGGCTGATCAACTACCTGGGCCGACGCACCATCATCCTCCACAGCTTCCTGTGGTCGGGGCTGGCGCTGCTGGGGCTGGGCCTGTTCCCGGATGCACAGGGCTGGGTGGTGCTGTCGCTGTTCGGTGCCTACGCGCTGTTCATTGGCGGTGCCCAGGTGCTGGAGTTCGTCTACCCGAACGAGCTGTTCCCCACCGAAATCCGCGCATTCGCGGTGGGCATGGGCGCCTCCCTGGCGGCCTTCAGCTCGGCCATCGGTACCTGGCTGGTACCGATTTCGCTGGAGCACTACGGCATCGCCAACACGATGTTCGCTGCAGCGGCGATCACCATGCTGGGGCTGGCTGTGTCACTGGTGCTGGCACCCGAGACCAAGTCGATGAGCCTGCAGGAAGCGGCAGCGCTGTAAAAAAGAAAAGCCGCTGCATGTGCAGCGGCTTTTTCATACCTGAAGGCCTGACGTCAGATACCTTCGCGGGCCAGATCCATGGCGAAGTAGGTCAGGATCAGGTCAGCACCGGCACGCTTGATTGCGCCAATGCTTTCACGCACCACCCGGCCTTCATCGATGGCGCCGGCCAGGCCGCCGAACTTGATCATCGCGTACTCGCCGCTCACCTGATAGGCCGCCAGTGGCAGGCGCGATGCGGCACGGATGTCGGCGATCACGTCAAGGTAGGCGCCCGCCGGCTTGACCATCAGCACGTCTGCCCCTTCCTGCTCGTCCAGTAGCGACTCGCGCACCGCTTCGCGGCGGTTCATCGGGTTCATCTGGTAGCTCTTGCGGTCGCCCTTCAGCGCGGTACCACCGGCTTCACGGAACGGGCCATACAGCGACGAGGCGAACTTGGTTGAATAGGCCATGATCGCCGTGTCATGGAAACCGGCGCCATCCAGCGCGCTGCGGATAGCCTGTACCTGGCCGTCCATTGCCGCCGACGGGGCGATGAAGTCGGCACCGGCAGCGGCGGCGATGACCGCCTGCTTGCCCAGGTTGGCCAGGGTGGCGTCGTTGTCCACACCGTGGTCATGCAGCACACCGCAGTGGCCGTGGCTGGTGTATTCGCAGAAGCAGGTGTCGGACATCACCACCATTTCCGGCACGGTGTCTTTGCAGATGCGCGACATGCGCGCAACCAGGCCGTTTTCGTTCCAGGTGTCGCTGCCAACAGCGTCCAGGTTGTGCGATACGCCAAAGGTCATTACCGACTTGATGCCGGCACGGGCGTAGCGCTCGATTTCCTGGGCCAGCAGCTTTTCGGGGATGCGATTGACACCGGGCATGCTGGTGATCGGCACGAAGTCATCAATGCCCTCTTCGACGAAGATCGGCAGGATCAGGTCTTCCAGGCGGAACTCGGTTTCCTGGAAGATCGTGCGCAGGGACTCGTTCTGGCGCAGGCGGCGGGGACGAACGGACGGGAATTGGTTGGACATGACAGCTCCAGGGCATTTTGAACGGCGTATACCTTATGCCTGTGGCGCGCCAGTGAAAAGGACAAATGACGAGATATTGTCTTGCGTCAAAGGCAATGACTGTTTTGCGCCCTGGTTATCCTGTACGGGCCTCTTCGCGGGCATGCCCGCGAAGAGGCCCGTACAGGCAACCTGTTACTGAAGCCAGGGCGGCGTCGGCTCTTCTGCCTTGGCCGGCCCATGCTCGGCCTCGGCGCGCGCAGCACGGCGGCGGGCGTCATCCATGCGGGCAGCATCGATCTCGCGCATGACCCCCGTCACGTCAGCTTCATGTTCGTCATCCTCGAACACCCCAGACAGCGGGCTGTCGGGAAGCAAGTCACCGGCCTCGTACAGCGCCCACATTTCCTGCGCATACCGGGTGCTTTTCAGCTCCGGCGCAAAACGCCCGAAATAGTGGGCCATGTTGTCAACATCACGCTGCAGCATGTTGAAGGCATGGTTGTTGGCCGCCGCATCCACCGCCTGTGGCAAGTCGATGATCACCGGCCCGTCCGGGCCCAGCAACACGTTGAACTCCGACAGGTCGCCATGCACCAGCCCGGCACACAGCATCAACACGATCTGACGAATGACAAAGGCATGGAACGTGCGGGCATCCTCGGCTTCAAGGTGCACGTCGTTCAACCGTGGCGCGGCGTCGCCATCGGCATCGGTTACCAGCTCCATCAACAGCACGCCGTCCTGGAAGTCGTAGGGCTTGGGCACCCTCACGCCCGCGCTGGCAAGGCGGAACAGCGCCGCCACTTCGGCGTTCTGCCAAGCGTCTTCGGCTTCCTTGCGGCCGTACTTGCTGCCCTTGGCCATGGCCCGGGCCTGACGGCTGTTGCGTACCTTGCGGCCTTCCTGGTACTCGGCGGCCTGGCGGAAGCTGCGCTTGTTGGCTTCTTTATAGACTTTGGCGCAACGTACCTGGCTGCCACAGCGCACCACGTACACGGCGGCCTCCTTGCCACTCATCAACGGCCGCAGTACTTCGTCGACCAGGCCGTCCTCGATCAGGGGTTCGATTCTTTTGGGTGTCTTCATCAGGCTGTGTTCGGGGTCCTGGCTGCGATGGCGGACATCCTCTCACAGCCTGATGCGACTTGCTCGTCTGTCTTCAGACCAGACGTGTCAGGCACCCTGCCCTACGCTGTTCACCGGCACTGCGCGTGCCCGGCGCCGCGTGACCAGCAAGCCGGAACACACCACAAGCACCGCCAGCACCATGGTCGACACCACCTCAAGGCGGTGATCCGGCCGGAACAGCATCAGCACCAATACGCCGCTGATGAACAGGATCACGCCCCAGGTCAGCCACGGGAACAGCCACATGCGATATCCCAACGTCTTGCCCTGTGCAGTCAAGCGTTGGCGCAGGCGCAGCTGGGAAACGGCGATCACCAGGTACACCAGCAGGGCAATGGCGCCAGAGCTTGCCATGAGGAAGCCGAACACCTTGGCCGGCACCAGGTAATTGGCAATCACCGCCAGGAACGCAGCGCCGGTAGACAGCAGCACCGCTACCACCGGTGTGCCGCTGCGGCTGGTCACCTGGGCGCAAGCCGGTGCATCGCCGCGACGGCTCAGCGAATAGACCATGCGCGAAGCGGTGTACAACGACGAGTTAAGGCAGCTGGTCACGGATGTCAGTACCACGAAGTCGATGATGGCCTTGGCATTTGGCACACCCAGGGTATCCAGCACCGTCACGTATGAGCCTTCGGTGGCCAGGCGCGGGTCGGTCCACGGTACCAGTGCAATAACGATGAAGATCGACAGGATGTAGAACAGCGTGATCCGCCAGATCACCGAATTGGTGGCCTTGGAAATGTGCTTGCCCGCCTCGTCTGACTCGGCTGCCGCAATCGTCACCACCTCGGCGCCGAGGAACGAGAACATGGTAATCAGCATGGCGCTGAGCACTGCGCCGAAGCCATTTGGCATGAAACCGCCGGTGTCCCACAGGCGCGAGACGCCGCTGACGCCGGAACCCGGCAACAAACCGAAAATGGCGCATACGCCAAGTGCAATGAAGCTGACGATAGCCACCACCTTGACCAGTGCCAGCCAGAACTCGAATTCGCCGTAGTTCTTCACGCTGAACAGGTTGGTAGCGGTCAGCAGCAACGTGATTACCAGCGACAATACCCAGATCTCCATTTGCGGGACCCAGGAATTGATAATGGTGGCGGCGATGTTGGCTTCGATCGGAATGATCAGCACCCAGAACCACCAATACAGCCAACCGATGGTGTAGCCGGCCCATTTGCCGATGGCGAGGTCGGCATAGGTGGAAAACGACCCGGTATCTGGCGACGCAACCGCCATTTCGGCCAGCATGCGCATCACCAGCACTACCAGGCCACCGGCCAGGATATAGGCCAGGATGGTGGCCGGCCCGGCTTCAGCAATGGCACGGCCAGAGCCGACAAACAGGCCTGCACCGATCACGCCGGCAATGGACAGCATGGTGACATGCCGTGATTTCAATCCATGACTCAAATTGTTCTTGTGGGTTTGCATGGCGCTACCTTGTTGTTTTTGTCATGCCCGCGAAGGGGCCGTCGGCTGGCACGATCACCGACGCAGGCGCGAAAAAGCCCGCCCTGCCCTAAATGGTGAGTAGGGCAGTTCGGGTTGAGTAAGAGGAGACCGCAAAACGTATTACGGGTGTATCAGCTGGCAGCCCGCTGGCTGGCTGCACGATCAGCCTTGGGGAAGTGGCCCCCTTGCAGGCCGACCTGCTCGCACACCTTCTCGACAATGTAGGCGCCGATCGGAATGGCCGAGGTGGCGGCCGGCGACGGCGCATTGCACACGTTGACGCTGCGCGCGGTGTTGACGAACAGGAAGTCGTCAATCAGCTTGCCGTCGCGCGACACTGCCTGGGCGCGTACGCCGGCCGGGTACGGCGTTAGGTCAGCTTTGGTGATGCTCGGGCAGTACTTCTGCACCTGCTTGAGGTAGCCGCCCTTGAACAGCGAGTTTTTCATCTCGATCAGGCCCGGGCGGAAGTTCTTCGCCAGTACCTTGAGAATGCCGGGGGTCGTCAGGGTCTGGAACAGGTCACCAGGGCTGACGTCGGTCTTGCGGTAGCCCTCGCGCTTCATTGCCAGTACGGCGTTGGGGCCGACGGTGACGGTGCCGTCGATCATGCGGGTCAGGTGCACGCCCAGGAACGGCATCGACGGATCAGGAATCGGGTAGATCAGGTGGTTGACGATCTGGTCATGCTGCTTGGGCAGCAGGTAGTACTCGCCACGGAACGGGCAGATCACGAACTCGGTGCGCAGGCCCAGCATGCTCACCACGCGGTCGGCCATCAGGCCCGAGCACGTTACCAGGAAGCGGCTGCGGAATTCGTCGCGCTGCGTGCGCACGATCACTTCGCTAGCCTGTTCCTGCAAACCGACCACTTCGGCGTCATAGCGGATTTCGCCACCGGCACGCTGGAATTGCACGGCCATGGCGGCGGTAACTTCGGTGTAATTGACGATGCCGCTGGACGGCACGAAGATGCCACCCATCCCCACAATATTGGGCTCGCGCTCGCGCAACTCGTCTGCCGACAGCCAGTAGCGCTCCAGGCCATTGGCCTCAGTACGCTCCCACAGCGCCTTCATGCGCTGCATTTCCAGGTCGTTGGTGGCCACCAGCAACTTGCCGCACTCGTCGAAGCGGATGCCGTGCTGGGTGCAGAAGGCCTTGGTGGCCTTGTTGCCTTCCAGACAGAAGCGCGCCTTGAGGCTGCCGGGGGTGTAATACACGCCGGCGTGAATCACGCCGCTGTTGTGGCCGGTCTGGTGGCGGGCCGGGCCGGATTCCTTCTCCAGCAGGAGAATCTTCGCGTCCGGGTAGACCTTGATCAGGTGCATGGCCGTGGACATGCCCACAATGCCACCGCCAATAATGATGAAATCGTACACAGCCTTACCTCACACGCAGGCATTGCCTGGCTGGCTCACCAAGGCCCGCGCGGGCCTTGGTGGCATCGTTTTTTTGCAAAAGCGCATGGGCGGGCGCCCGCCCGGCACCCTTGATTATTGCCCGCGCTGGTACAGCGGTTTGGGGAAGGCGACGTAACCACGCTGACGCATCAGTTCACGGCGCAGGCCCTCGTGCGGGGTGAAGCGGTCGCGGCCATGCAGCCAGAACAGGTTGTTGATCAGCAGGAAGCTGCCTACACCTACCGGTACCGACACCTTCTTCTCGCTGCCTTCCAGCGAGTCGGACAAGGCGTTCAGCCAGATACCTTCCTCGTAGTTTTCCGGCTGCACGAACTGGTCAATGTAGCGCATGGTCGGGCGGCCTTCGCCATCGGTGTCGAACACCGAGTGGAACACATCCTCGGCAACCTTTTTGCTGGGTGGCGCGGTCCAGCGCATTTCGCGGCGTGCCATCGGGTGGCGGAAGAATTCCTCGCACTGCTCCCAGTCGTCCAGGTGCAGCAGCAGCGAGTTGCCACCTTCCATGTTCTTTTCGTCGATCTTCAGCATCAGCACGTAGTCGGTGATCTGGTTCACGAAGGTGCCGTCGTTGTGCAGCTCCATGACCCGGTGCGGTTGGCGCAGGTAGCTGTCGGAGTTGTCGCTGTTGACCACCACGAAGCGCGCATAGAACTGCCCGCTCATGGCGTCGTAGTTGGAACGACCGATCAGGTGTGCACAGGCGGTGGTGAGCTTGACCATGTCCTCGGCCTGGCTCACGTCATCCAGGCCGATCGGGGTAATCAGCATGCCGCCGGTCGCGCGATCGAGGATGGTGTTGAGCAGCACGGGCCGCAAGGTGCCCTGGCACAGCTCATCAAGAATTTCACCTACCCGGAAACGCAGGAACGATTTGTATTCCAGCGCCTGCACCGGCCATTGGGCAACGGCCTCGACGAACGCTTCGACGGTTTCGCGGGCAAAGGTCAGTTCCAGCAGGCGCGGCGACTGTTTCGAGGGCGCGATGGTGTAACCACGCGGTTCGAGCGGCAGCGGCATCACAAGTTCGTCGATCTGCGTAAAGGCGTTCATGGCAGTGTCCTGGCAAAAAGGTGGTTGGCGCTATCCAGTGATGACCTGGATCAGTGCGGGCGAGCTAAAAATATCGCCACCCAATAAAAATGTCTACATTTTTATCTTTCATAGCCATTACCAATGATTGTCCATTGTTTTTCGTCCGCAGACGGTTTCGGTATGATCGCCAAAACGTTTTGAGGAACAGGATCTTGGAAGCGCTCGCCCCCCGACAAAACTCAGCATTCAGCGGGTATGAGAGGCTCAAGAAGGACATCATCCGTGGCGTGTTCAAGCCCGGTGAAAAACTGTTGATGAGCGCCCTGAAGGAACGCTACGACCTGGGCGTGGGCCCGCTGCGCGAAGCGCTGTCGCAACTGGTGGCCGAACACCTGGTCAACGCCATCAGCCAGAAAGGCTACCGGGTGGCGCCCATGTCGCTGGACGAGATGAACGACATCTACGATGCCCGCGCCAACCTGGAGGCGATGATCATTGCCTTGGCCATCGAGCGCGGTGATGACGCCTGGGAGGCATCAGTGCTGGCTCACTCGCATACACTGGCCAAGGTCGTGGAAGTAAAAACCCGCGAACAGCGCCTGGATGTGTGGGACGAACGGCACAAGGCGTTTCATACCGCCATTGCCTCGGGCTGCGGTTCCAAGCACCTGCTGCAGGCGCGCACCTACCTGTTCGACCAGGCCGAGCGTTATCGCCACCTGTGGCTGACGCAGACGGTGTTTTCCGAACAGGCGCTGGAGCTCAAGCGCCAGGAGCATGCGGCACTGGTGGAGGTGATTCTCGCCCGCGACGCCAAGCGCGCCAGCGCCATGATGCGCTCGCACCTGATGACGCCGGTGCCGATCATTGCGCAGATCATGCATGCCGAGGGTATCGGCGCACGCTAGATGAATTTTTCTTAAATCGCCGGTTGTCTATTCTTTGGCACAATCAAATCTCTATTAGATGCCCAGGAACCAGCATGCCTCGCGTACTGACCATCGAAGACGACGCCGTCACCGGCCAGGAAATCGTCGCCGAACTTACCAGCCACGGCCTGGACGTGGATTGGGCCGACAATGGCCGTGAAGGCCTGGCCAAAGCCATTGCCGGCGGCTACGACCTGATCACCCTCGACCGCATGCTGCCCGAGGTCGACGGCCTGACCATCGTTACCACCCTGCGCAGCCTCAAGATCGCCACGCCGATCCTGATGATCAGCGCCCTCTCCGACGTCGATGAGCGGGTGCGCGGCCTGCGTGCCGGCGGTGACGACTACCTGACCAAGCCGTTCGCCTCCGACGAGATGGCTGCGCGGGTCGAGGTATTGCTGCGCCGCAACAGCGTGCCCATGACCCAGACCCGCCTGCAGGTCGCCGACCTGCAGCTGGACCTGATCAGCCACGAGGCGCGCCGTGGTGACAATACCCTCAACCTGTTGCCCACCGAGTACAAGCTGCTGGAGTACCTGATGCGCCACAGCGGCCAGGTGATCACGCGGATGATGATTTTCGAGGAAGTCTGGGGCTACCACTTCGACCCGGGCACCAACCTGATCGACGTGCACATCGGCCGCCTGCGCAAGAAGATCGACTCCCCCGGCCAGTCGCCGCTGATCCGTACGGTACGGGGCTCCGGCTATGCCATTGCTGAACCCGTCTAAAGGCTGGAGCTCTTCGACCAGCCGCCTGCTGGCGCTGTACAGCTTTTTGTTTGTGGCCTGGAGCAGCATCCTCATGGGGGTGCTGTATTTCGAGGTGTCCAGCTACCTGAACAAACTCACCCGCCACTCCATGCTGCAACGCCAGCACCTGTTCGCGCACATGAGCGGCAAGCAGCTGGATGACGCCCTGATCGCCAGCCAGGCCTTCGAAGAGCGCAGCTTCGACGCCTATGGCCTGTTTGACGCACAGCTCAACCCGATGGGCGGCAGTGTGCGTGCCCTGCCACCGGAGCTCAGGCTGGACGGCAAGATCCATGAGTTGAAACGCTGCCTGGATGCCGACGACCCACACCTGCCGCGCGACAGCTGCGATGCGGTGGCGATCAAAGTGCAAGATGGCCGTTGGCTGGTACTGTTCCGCGATAACGGCTCACTGTTCGTGGTGACCCGGATCATTCTCGATGCCCTGCTCTGGGGTATCTCCTTGACGCTGATCCCAGGCTTTGCAGGCTGGTATTTGTTGCGCCGTCGGCCGCTAAAGCGTATCCGCGCGATCCAGGCCCAGGCCGAGCTTATCGTCGCGGGTGACCTGACTCACCGCCTGCCCTTGTCGGCCAGGCGCGACGAACTGGACATGCTGGCCGCCATCGTCAACGCCATGCTCGACCGTATCGAGCGGTTGATGCATGAGGTGAAGGGTGTGTGCGACAACATTGCCCATGACCTGCGTACCCCTCTGACTCGTCTGCGCGCCCAGCTGTACCGCATTCGCCAGCAGAGCGATGTGGACTCTGCGCAAGCCGAGGCGCTGGACCAGGCCATTGGCGAAACCGACACCCTGATGGCACGTTTTCGCGGATTGTTACGCATCAGCGAACTGGAAGACCGCCAGCGCCGGGCCGGGTTCGTCCAGCTTGATCCGCATGATTTGCTGGTTGAACTGCACGATTTTTACCTGCCGTTGGCCGAAGATGGTGGTATTCATCTGGAATTGCACCAGCCCGCGCAGCTGCCGGCTCTGCACGGTGACCGCGAACTGCTGTTCGAGGCACTGGCCAACCTGGTGGGCAACGCTATCAAGTTCACGCCCGAAGGCGGGCAAGTGGGGATTAGCGCGATAGTGGACGACAACCGCCTGCAATTGGCCATCGAGGACAGTGGGCCGGGTATTCCCGAGGAAGAGCGTACTGCGGTGTTGAAGCGGTTCTATCGCAGCGATGAAGGCCATCGCCATGCCGGGTTCGGGCTGGGGTTGTCGATCGTTGCGGCGATCGTCGACCTGCACGGGTTCGGATTGGAGATTGGGGAAAGCCAATTGGGCGGGGCAAAGCTTGTGCTGCACTGCCCATTAGCCGGGCAGGCCAAGTAGAACCGGGGGCCGCTTTGCGGCCCATCGCGACACAAGGCCGCTCCTACAGGGGATCGCATAATCCTGCAGGAGCGGCCTTGTGTCGCGATGGGCTGCAAAGCAGCCCCTATACACCGATCAGTCAGCCAGACGCCAGGTCGTAGTACCCTTGCTGTCTTCCAGCACCACGCCCATGGCGGTCAACTGGTCGCGAATCCGGTCCGACTCGGCCCAGTTCTTGTCCACACGCGCTTGAAGCCGCGCCTGAATCAGGCTTTCAACCTCGGCCGCATCGACCTTGCCTTCGGCGCCCGCTCGCAGGAAGTCATCGGCTTCCAGCTGCAGCACACCCAGCACATCACCCAGCTCACGCAGACGACCCGCCAGGCCGGCAGCGGCCTCCGGGTCGCTGTCGCGCAGGCGGTTGATCTCACGCACAAGGTCGAACAGCACGGCACAGGCTTCGGGGGTACCGAAGTCGTCGTTCATCGCCACACTGAAGCGCTCGACGAACGCTTCGCCACCCTTGGCTGCCACGCGTGGCAAGCCGCGCAGGGCGTGGTAGAAGCGCTCCAGCGCACCCTTGGCGTCACGCAGGCTGTCTTCGGAGTAGTTGATCGCGCTGCGGTAGTGGCTGGCCACCAGCAGGTAACGCACCACTTCCGGGTGGTACTTTTCCAGCACGTCACGGATGGTGAAGAAGTTGTTCAACGACTTGGACATCTTCTCGCCATTGATACGGATCATGCCGCAGTGCATCCAGGCGTTGGCGTACTGCTTGCCAGTGGCCGCTTCGCTCTGGGCAATCTCGTTCTCGTGGTGCGGGAACTCCAGGTCGCTGCCACCGCCGTGGATGTCGAAGCTCTCGCCCAGGCAGCACGTGGACATCACCGAGCACTCGATGTGCCAGCCCGGACGGCCCGGGCCCCATGGCGACTCCCAGCTCGGCTCGCCCGGCTTCACGCCCTTCCACAGCACGAAGTCCAGCGGGTCTTGCTTGGCTTCGTCGACCTCGATGCGCGCGCCGATGCGCAGGTCTTCGATCTTCTTGCGCGACAGTTTGCCGTAACCGACGAACTTGCCGACGCGGTAGTACACGTCGCCATTGCCCGGGGCGTAGGCGTAACCCTTGTCGATCAGGGTCTGGATCATCGCGTGCATGCCGGCGATATGGTCGGTGGCACGCGGCTCCTGGTCTGGCGGCAGGATGTTCAGGCGGCGCTCGTCTTCGTGCATCGCATCGATCATGCGGGCGGTCAAGGCGTCGAAGGTTTCGCCGTTCTCGTTGGCCCGGTTGATGATCTTGTCATCGATGTCGGTGATGTTGCGCACGTAGGTCAGGTCGTAGCCGCTCTTGCGCAGCCAACGGGTGACCAGGTCGAAGGCCACCATGCTGCGGCCATGGCCCAGGTGGCAGTAGTCGTACACGGTCATGCCGCACACGTACATGCGCACCTTGTTGCCATCCAGCGGCTTGAAGGTTTCCTTCGCTTTGCTCAGGGTGTTGTAGATGGTAAGCACGGCGTTTCCTCAGCTGCCCCAGGAGTCACGCAGGGTGACAGTGCGGTTGAACACCGGGCGGCCCGGCTGGCTGTCTTTCAGGTCGGCGCAGAAGTAGCCTTCGCGCTCGAACTGGAAGCGGTCCTCAGGCTGGGCCTGGGCCAGCGACGGCTCGGCACGGCATCCGCTGAGCACTTGCAGCGAATCCGGGTTGATGTTGTCCAGGAAGCTGCCGCCCTCCTCGGTCTTTTCCGGGTTCGGCGAGCGGAACAGGCGGTCGTACAGGCGCACTTCGCACTCGACGCTGCCTTCGGCCGGTACCCAGTGGATCACGCCCTTGACCTTGCGGCCTTCAGGGTTTTTACCCAGGGTGTCGGGGTCGTACGAGCAGCGCAGCTCGACGATGTTGCCGTCGGCGTCCTTGATGGCCTCGTCGGCGCGGATCACGTAGCTGCCACGCAGGCGCACCTCACCAGCCGGTTCCAGGCGCTTGTAGCCCTTCGGCGGCTCTTCCATGAAGTCGTCGCGGTCGATGTACAGCTCACGGGAGAACGGCAGCACGCGCACGCCCATGTCTTCTTTCGGGTGGCGCGGCAGCTCAAGCTGCTCGACCTGGCCTTCCGGGTAGTTGGTGATGACCACTTTCAGCGGACGCAGCACGCACATGGCGCGTGGCGCGGTGCGGTCGAGGTCGTCACGGATGCTGAATTCGAGCATCGACATATCGACCACGCCGTCGGAGCGGTTGGTGCCGATCATTTCGCAGAAGTTGCGGATCGAAGCCGGGGTGTAGCCACGGCGACGGAAGCCGGACAGGGTCGACATGCGCGGGTCGTCCCAGGCGTCGACGTGCTTCTCGTCAACCAGCTGCTTCAGCTTGCGCTTGGACGTGATGGTGTAGTTCAGGTTCAGGCGGCTGAACTCGTACTGACGCGGGTGCGCCGGCACCGGCAGGTTGTCGAGGAACCAGTCGTACAGCGGACGATGCCCTTCGAACTCCAGGGTGCAGATCGAGTGGGTAATGCCCTCGATGGCATCCGACTGGCCGTGGGTAAAGTCGTAGTTGGGGTAGATGCACCACTTGTCACCGGTCTGGTGGTGGTGGGCATGGCGAATGCGGTACAGGATCGGGTCGCGCAGGTTCATGTTTGGCGAGGCCATGTCGATCTTGGCCCGCAGCACGCGCTCACCGTCCTTGAACTCGCCAGCCTTCATGCGGGCGAACAGGTCGAGGTTGTCTTCCACGCTGCGCTCGCGGAACGGGCTGTTCTTGCCCGGCTCCTTGAGGTTGCCACGGTATTCCTTGGCTTGCTCGGGGGTAAGGTCGCAAACGTAAGCCTTGCCCTGCTTGATCAGCTCGACTGCCCAGTCGTGCAACTGGTCGAAGTAGTCGGAGGCGTAGCGCACGTCGCCCGCCCAATCGAAGCCCAGCCACTTCACATCGCTTTGGATAGCGTCGATGTACTCCTGGTCTTCCTTGGCCGGGTTGGTGTCGTCGAAGCGCAGGTGGCAGACGCCGCCGAATTCCTTGGCCAGGCCGAAGTTGACGCAAATCGACTTGGCGTGGCCGATGTGCAGGTAGCCGTTAGGCTCCGGCGGGAAACGGGTGACGATGCTGCTGTGCTTGCCCGAGTCCAGGTCGGCCTGAATGATCGGCCGCAGGAAGTTCGCAGGGACAGCGGGGGCGCCTTTGGCAGCGGCGTTGGGCGCGTTGTCGGCAGTGGGCTTGCTCATAGGATCCTTGAATGCACGTGTCCGGCCTGGGTAGGCCGATTGAATCAAAGGGCCTATCATAGCCGAAGCAGTCAAGCTGCTGACAGTCGGGCCCGGACAAACTGGCGTGATTTATCACGGCTTTTTGCCGCAGCCTGGCAAAATGGCCAGTGCGCGCCATGTGTCGCGACCACCTGATCCTGCGTCAGGTAATAACCCGCGCCCTGCGCACCCTAATTTCTGATTGCCTTGAAAAAGCGAGTTTCAGCATGTCCAAAGTCAAACTGAGCACCAACCACGGCGACATCGTCCTGCAACTGGACGCCGAGAAAGCGCCGCAGACCACCGAAAACTTCGTTCAGTACGTCAAGGACGGCCACTACGATGGCACCGTGTTCCACCGCGTGATCAAGGGCTTCATGATCCAGGGCGGCGGCTTCGATGCCAACATGAGCCAGAAGAAAACCCGCGCCACCATCCAGAACGAAGCCGACAACGGCCTGAAGAACAAGAAGTACAGCATTGCCATGGCCCGTACCATGGAGCCGCACTCTGCCTCGGCGCAGTTCTTCATCAACTCGTCCGACAACGACTTCCTCAACCACAGCGGCAAGAACGTGCAGGGCTGGGGCTACGCCGTGTTCGGCGAAGTGATCGAAGGCCGTGAAATCGTCGACGCCATCGAAAAGGTCGCCACCGGCTCCAAAGCTGGCCACCAGGACGTTCCGAAAGACGACGTGATCATCGAGAAAGCCGAGATCATTGAGTGATCCTGCTGATCTCCGATCTGCATTTGCAAGAAGAACGCCCGGATATTTCCCGGGCGTTTCTTGATCTGCTCGATGGCCGCGCCCGCCACGCCAAGGCGCTGTACATCCTTGGTGATTTTTTCGAAGCGTGGATTGGCGACGATGCCATGACGCCCTTCCAGCAGTCGATCTGCCAGGCCATGCGCCGGCTGGCCGACAGCGGCACGGCCATCTACCTGATGCACGGCAACCGCGACTTCCTGATTGGCCAGGCCTTTTGCGACGCTGCTGGCTGCACGCTGTTGAGTGACCCCAGCGTGATCGAGCTGGGCGGCGAACAGGTGCTGCTGATGCATGGTGACACCCTGTGCACCCGCGACCTGGGCTACATGAAGATGCGCCGGTTACTGCGCAATCCGCTGAGTTTGTGGATCTTGCGTCACCTGCCGCTGTCGGCCCGCTACAAGCTGGCGCGCAAGCTGCGCAGCGAAAGCCGCACGCAAACGCGGATGAAATCTACCGAGATTGTCGACGTCACGCCGGAGGAAGTACCCAAGGTGATGGCGGAACATGGCGTGCGCACGCTGGTGCATGGCCATACCCACCGGCCGGCGATACACAAGCTGGTGGTCGATGGGCAGCCGGCACGGCGTATCGTGCTGGGGGACTGGGACCGCCGGGGCTGGGCCTTGCAGGTGGACGAGCAAGGGTTTCAGCTGGCGCCTTTCGAGTTTTCCTGAGATTGCAGGGTTGCCCGGGCCGGCCCTTTCGCGGGTAAACCCGCTCCTACAACGGACGCGTAAACCCTGTAGGAGCGGGTTTACCCGCGAAGAGGCCGGCATGCCTTACTGCTGAGCCACGGCCCCCTTGTCCCTTTCACTGATCACCACTTCCCGATATTCCGGATCAGCCTTGATCTGCGCCTCGGTAAACGGAATCACCGCCAGCTGCTTGGCCGCAAACGCCTTGGTCTGGTCGCTGGCATGCGCTGAAGCCGCTTCGCTCGACTGCGAAAATGCCAATAACCCACGGGCCTCTGGCCCTTTGTCGGTGAAGCTGACCAGTTGCAGGTAGCTGGTACCACTCACCACCAGCCGCTTGCCCTGCCCGTGCGGCACACTGTACATCGCGTTGTACACGCCCAGCGCCTGCGGGCCACCCGGAACCGGCGTGCCATCGAGCGCCTGCTGCACCTGCCCCCAACGCGCCTCACCCGCCACGCCGCTTTCATTCACCTGCTTGAGCGAAGCCAGCGCAGCCTCGTGCACCAGCTTGCTCACGGCCGCTTGCTCTACTGCCAAGCCTCGCGGGGTGTGCTGCGGATCGGCCGGGTTGAAGGCCACCCGCCAGCTTTCCGGGTGTTCGGCCAGGGCATTGAACAGGTTCTGGAAGTGCACCAGGCCAATGCCGCTGTCCAGGTCAGCCTTGCCATTCCAGGCCGCCAGGCTGCTGCAGACGGCTTGCACATCCACGCCTGCGCCCTTGCACCACTGCAGCAGGTCTGGCAGCACCAGGCTGGCCAGGTAAACCTCGTCATCGGTCACCATGCGCTGCAGGTCATCCACGCCCAGCTTTGCCGTGCCCTGCAGGCGTTGCAGGGCAAAGCGCCCGCGCATGCCCAACGGCTGGTCATTGCGGCTGACCAACGGTGAATAACCGGTCAGCGGCTGGGCCGGGTTGGCCATCCAGGCCGGGTCGTTGGAGTTCTGCACGAAGTCCTCGCGCTCAAGGCTCGGCAGCAGTCGCGCCGGGAAAATACCCGGTTGCGCGGCCTGCGCATCGACCTTCCACTGGCATGCGCTGCGCGAACCATCCAGCACCACCAGACGCCCCTGCCCCTTCGGGTTACTGCAGGCGTCCAGCAGTGGCTGATCCACATAGGGCACCACCGACTGGTTCAGGTACAACGCACGGCCGCCTTGATCCACCGCCAGGGTATTGACCCATGGGATGCCCTGCAGTTGCTCGACCGAGCCCTTCAGCGCGGTCAGGCTGTCGGCACGGTTGATCTGGTACCACTGCTGCAGCACCCGGGTGTTGTCCAGGTTGGCATCACGCAAGCTGTAGGCCGCCTGCGCATCCCAATCCAGCCGCCCAGGCCACTGCACCACCGGGCCGAATTGCGAGCTGTAGACCTGCCGTTCCACCTGACTCACGCTGCCATCCTCGGCCTTGACCGCAACACTGACGGTTTGCCTCGCCAGTGGCAGCGACTTGCCATCGAGCAGGTACCGGGTCGGGTCTTTTGGATCGAGCTGCAAACGGTACAAGGTGAAGTGATTCGACGTATCGACGGTGTGCGTCCAGGCCAGGTGCCGGTTGAACCCGATGTTGACGACCGGCAGGCCCGGCAATGCGGCACCCATGACATCAAGCTGGCCGGGGATGGTCAGCTGCATCTGGTAAAAGCGCATGCCGCCCATCCACGGGAAGTGCGGGTTGGCCAACAGCAAGCCACGGCCATTGGCCGAACGCTGCGCGCCTACGGCCACCGCGTTGCTGCCGCGCTCCGTGGCAAAGCGCTCTTGCCTCGCCAGTGCGGCGCCGAAGCCAGCCGGTGCCTGCTGGCTGGTCTGTGCAGGAGGTTGCGCCCCCGCCAGCGCCTCGACGAACTGCCCGACACCGCCTTCGGCCAGCAGCCGGCGGGTCAGCTTGACCAGGTCCTCGCTACTGATGGGCCGCACCCACTCGCCATTGCCGCACTCGGCAGGCAAGCCTTGCCTGCGGCGCTCGGCCAACGCCCGGTTGTAGCCGGTGGCATAGCCCTCCAGCAACGCTTTCACCGGCGCGGGCTGCGCCTGCAAGTACGCACTGACCGCCGCCGGGCTGTTGAGCCAGGTGAAGAACAGGTCACTGGCCAGGTTGTCACGCTGTTCCAGGGTCTTGCCTTTGGCACCGAAATGGCGTGACCGCTCGCCGCTCACGGTCAGCACCTCGTTGGCCAGCAGGCACAAGTTGTCCTGCGCGTAGGCGTAGCCGACACCATAGCCCAGACCACGCTCATCCTTGGCCACGATATGCGGCACCCCGTAACTGGTGCGTCGGATCTGCGCACTGGCATCAAGGTCGGGCTGCGCCTGAACGGTAACGCTGAAGGCCACCAGCGCGGCGGCCAGGCCAGCGCAAGTCATGGGACGGGAAAGTGGAAACACGGGCACTCCTCGGGTTCGGGGGTCATCCCGATCAGACGAATGGCCAGATGAAAATTTTACGTATTACAAGGCGGTGGAACGTCTTGATGAGAAAGAGGCATTTTTTTCACGAGTGGGTTGCAGTTTTTGCGTTCTCATTCGTCCTAGTAAGTGAGGCAACCACATTTCGGGTTCGTCCACGAAAAGGAGCATTCACATGTACAACCCGCAACCCTCGATCCAGGCTGGGCGCGTCCCAGGCAAAGCGCCCAAGGGACAGGGCATTTTTGCCGAGGAACGCACCGGCAACGAACAGATCCGCGAACTGCTGCGCACCTTTGGCCTGCGTACCAGCCTGATTCGCCTCAAGGTGATCGACGCCTTGCACGCCGCCGACCGCAACGGCCGCAGCATTGGCGTGCGCGGTGTGCACGCCCAACTGGAACAGCTGGATATCCCGCTGTCGTTTCTCAGCGTGCGCGAAGTGCTCAAGCGCCTGTGCGCCGAAGGCGTCATTCAGCTGGGCAGCGACAAGTGCTACAGCCTGAACCCCCAGGCCCGCGCCGTGCTGGAGCAAACACCGCTGCGCTGAGCGTATGGCCGGCCAGACCTGGCCGGCCCGCACAGGTCAGGGCTTGACCTTGCGCCGCAGGATGCCATTGATCACCACGACCACCACCGCAATGGCAATGGCCAGCATCTGGAAGGTCTGCTCACTGATCGTGCCCTGCTTCTGCAGGTGGGACAGGCCCAGCATCAGGCCCAGTACAACCAGGATGATCAAAAGGGAATATTTCAGGCGCTGCACGTGTGTCATCGAAGGTTCCTTGCAACATCAGGGGCAAAAGGCTCGCAACGAGCCGCGGCAATGATACAACGGCCACCGCCCCCGGCGCTGCATTTCCTGCTGGGTGGGGCGGGGTCAGCCTGAAAGCATGAGGCTCCCAAGCACCCAAGCCGGAGTCACCATGTACAAACCCCTGCTGTTCACTTCGCTGTTTCTGACCCCCTTTTCCCTTCATGCACTGGACACCCGGCAAACACCCGCCGAGCACCTGCTCGAACTGGGGCGCGAGCTGGCTGCCCATGCCGGCAGCAGCCAATGGCAACAACTGTGGCAACGCGTGCGCCAAGCCGGGTACCTGCAGGCCAATGCCGCGCCGGTCCATTTCAGTGTGCCTGCGGCCCGGCTACCCGACCTGGCCCGGCAAACCCTGGCCCAGGCCGATCAGGTACAGGCTCAGCGCCAGACCCAGGCCCTGTACCGCCGCCACTTTGCGGGCCAGGTCATCGGCCAGCGCAACGGCCAGCCCCTGCATGCGCTGTGCCTGTTGGTTGACTGGCGCACATTGCCCCAAGGCATGCGCGCCACCCCTCAAGCCTACCTGAGCAGCGCCAGCTTGCTGAGCAGCTATCCGTGCGAGTGAAGATTGCCGGACCCATCCCACAACAATTGGCATGATCAGATGAGAAATCACCAGTCCCCGCCAAATGTCGATGCCATTTCCTACAGCGCCGGATATCGCTGCCTGCAAAACCTGTTCACCGAAGCTACAACTCCCAGCCCATATGCCGCCTAGCGACGCGCCTTGGCAGTCGCACAGAATTTGCTCACACCTTCGACATTCCGCCGCGGGTGATCGGGTCGCACATCCCACCCATCCCGAAGGAGCGCCATATGCAAACGCCAGACTTGAGCCAGATCGATATCAGCCAACTGCCCCACTCGCTACAGGCCCTGATCGACTGCATCGGCATCGAAAACGCCTACCAGCTGACCTGCGCCTTTGGTGGCAGGCCCAAGTACATCCCCAAGCACCGCGAACGCACCAAGCTTGCCGACGTGCTGCCGGCCGATGCGCTCGATGCGCTGATCAAGCGCTTTGCCGGGGTCGCCCTGGAGATCCCCAAGGCTGACCACTTCCTGCGCCAGCTGCGCAACCAGCAAATCCAGAAGGAAAGCGCCAACGGCTTGTCCCGCAGCCTGTTGGCCAACAAATACGGCCTGAGCCTGCGCCAGATCGGCAACATTCGGCGCCAGGAGCCTTGCGCTCGCTGACGCCACTGCACCGTGGCCGCCATTGGCGGCTTCTTTACCCACTAGAAAGAGCATCCCGATATGTCGATAGACAACAGCCTTATTGGCTCGGTCATCAACGCCCTGCCGATGGACCGCATGATCGCCGGCCCCCTGCAGGCCATGGTCCAGGCGCAGGTAACCGCCAGCAAATCGTACGCCGACTTCCTGATGCAGGTGTGCGTCCAGGATGGCAAGGCAGTCGCCATCCAGTTCGACTACGACGAAACCATCGTCGATGAACAGGGCGAATACAAAGGCGTGGTCAGCAAGACCATGAAAGTGCCGCTGCTGGCTGCCATTACGCACCCGAACATCTCGATTGAAGAGGGCAACGTAGAGTTCGAACTGGTGATCAACCAGATGTCGGAAGATACATCCAGCAAGGACATGAACGCAGAAGCGACCGGCTCACTGGGCTGGGGGCCGTTCAAGCTGAACGTGAAAGGCAGCGTCAGCCACAAGTCCACGCAAACCCGCAAGACGGATACACGCGCCCGTTACGCCTTCAACACCACCCTGAAGCGCCAGGAGCCGCCCGAAGCGATGATGAGGGTGATCGAGTTCCTGACGGACGCCGCGACCAAGCCAACCGTTGTCAGAACCGCCGCACTGGAAAGCCCGGACGAGATTTCCCAGGCAGATACCCTGAAAGGGCCAAAACCGGAAGGCCCACCGGCGCCCTGAGACGTTTGAGTGCCCCCATCAACCCCTCCTGCCCGCAACGGGAGGGGCACCACCTGGCTTGAGGAGTCGAATCGTTGCAAAAGCCCCCCGCCCCCATGACCTCCATCGACCTGCGCGAAATCACCCGTGGCCTGCAGGAAGCCGCCAGCGCCACCAACAGCTTGATTGCACAGCAGTACATCAACCTGTTCGACCAGTTTTTCGAGTGCGACACCGAGGCGTTGGGCGCTCCCATGAAGGCCAAGATGGTCGAAGTGGCAATGGACGGCCAGCACATCATGCGCGTTCCCCTGTTTGCGCTGGTGTCGCCCAAAGGCCTGGCCCTGGAGCGCATGCAGGTCGACTTGTCGGTGCGGGTCAAAGGTACTGAAGCGCAGCAGGCCCTGCTGACGGCAGGCGAGAACAAGGCCGCCAGCTTCAAGGTCACCATCGGCGGCCAGGGCCGTCAGGGTGACAGCCGTGACCCTGACGAAGTGCAGATACGCATGCAGTTCCAGGCCAGCGAACCACCCGAAGCCCTGAACCGGCTGATCGAGGAGTACACCAGCCTGATTGTCCCGGTACGTGCTCCCGCTGCCCCGCCCTCGCCCGACACCAATGAGTTCATCGAGGCGGCCACCGTCCGCTGACGGCAGCCCCATCCCCCTTCAGAAGTCGCGTTTGTAGAAGATGTCCAGAGAGCTGGCCAACCCGCTGGCGGCTTCCAGGTACACCTTTTTGCTCAGTTTGTAGCGCAACGCAATGGTGTTGGCAGGCTCGAACACACCCACGCCATAACGCAGGCTCAACTTCTCGGTCAGATTGCCGCTGGCGACCACGCTGGTTGTGTTGCCAGAACCCTCGGTATCCAGCTGGAAATCGTCAATCCCAAGGCTCGAAGCCAGGCTGCCGGTAATGCCGGCGCTACCGGCCAGGCCCAGGCCCAAGGCCGCTTCGGCGAGCATGTTGTTGTCTTCACCGGACGTGCCCAACGGTCGCCCCAACACCAGGTACGACAAGGCTTGCTCCTGGCTCATGGCCGGTTCCGAGAACACTTTGGTGGTAGGCTGCTCGGCACTGCCGCTCAGGCGGATACCGGCAATTACATCGTCAACCTTGCGGATGGCTTCGATATCCAGATACGGCTGGTCAATCGGGCCGGCAAACAGCAGCCGCGCCCGGCGGATGGTCAAGCGCTGGCCGTAGGCACGGTAGCGTCCGTCTGCCAGGCTCAGTTCACCACGGGTGTCGAGGTTATCGCCAATGTGTACATGGCCAAGCAGGTTGGCGGTGAGGCCAAAGCCGCTGAACGACAGCTTGTCGCGGCCCACTTCGACGTCAATGTCCATGGCCATCGCCATGGGCGGTTTGCCCTCTTCTGTCTGGTGGCCGACGATAACCGTGTCATCCGACACTTTGACGGTAGACGGCGGCAACTCGCGAACAGTGATCTTGCCCTTGGGCACCTGCACCTTGCCGGTAACCGCCAGCTTGTCGTCGATCAGGCGCAGGGTCAGGTCCGGGGCAACTTCCAGCGTGGCATAAGGCTCGACCGTGACCGGCAGTTGCTGGCCTTGCAAGCGCACGTCCATGCCCAGTGCCTGGCCCCAGGTGAGGTTGCCGCTCAACTGGCCACGCCCTGCCTCGCCACTGCGCCAGTTGCCGTTAAGCTGCACTTGCTCGCCGGCGATCAGCGCCTGCAATGACAGGTCTTGAAGGCTGGCCGGCAGTTCGGCGCCACTGACTTCGCCACCACTGAGCATCAGGTTGCCGTTGACCTGCGGCGCCAGCAACGTACCGGAAAGCCGGCCACTGCCATTGAGCTGCCCGGCCAGCCGCTCGACCATCGGCACGAACGGACGGGCTACCGACAGGTCCAGCCCGGCCAGGCGGAAATCACCCGACAACGGCTTGTTCTTGCCCAGCGGGTCAAGCCGGGCCGTGACGTTCAACTCACCCAGGCGCTCGCCGCGAAACACCAGGCGCGTATCGATGCGCCGTGGTGCCAGTGTGCTGTCCAGGCGCAGGGCCTGGTAAGGGAAGTCGATCCAGCGATCCTTGTCTTTCACACGCAGGGTGCCGCCACTGGCATCGACCACGACCGTACCCTTGGGGCCACTGGCCGGAATGTCCAGGTTGATATCAGCATTGAGCAGGCCTTGCCAGGCGAAGTCCTTCGGCAGCCATTGGGCCAGGCTGTCCAGCGGGAACTGCTTGAGGTGGTAGCGCAGACGCGGCTCGGGGGCCAGGCGCTGGTCATCACCACACAGGCTGGCCTGGCCGGAGCGCCAGCAATGGGCACCGAAATCCAGCTGCCCGCTGGCCAGGCGCTGAAGCCGTGCCGGCGCCTGCAACTGCCAGTCCTGGCCACCGGCCTGAATACGCCCACTGGCCAGGCGCCCTCGCCAGTCACCCTTGCTCAACTGGCCATCCAGCCCAAGGTCGAGCTTGAGTTGCGGGCCGTCCAGCGCCAGGGTCAAGGCTTGCTGGCGAATGTCACCTTTGCCGTTGGCCTGCAGCGTGCCCAAGGCGGTGTCGCCAAGCTGGATGCCTGTGGCCTTGAGTTCGATTACACCGCGCTGGGCGTTGTCCAGGCGGGCCTCCAGGCCCAGCTGCTGCAGGCGGTTTTCGGCCTGGGCCAACCGTTGGCCCTGCAGGGTCAGCGTACCTTGCGGGGCCTGCAAGGTGCCGGCGAGGTCCAGCCGGCCCTTGACCTGGCCTTGCAGCCTTGGCCACAACTGGCCCAGGCGCGGCAAATCGAGGTCGATTCGCCCGGCCAGGCGCTGCTGCAGGCTGCCACTGCCGTTGATGCGGTTGTCACCCAGCTGGATAGCCAGTGCACCGAGCGTCCAGCTCTGCCCTGCTCCCTGCGCCTCGGCCTTGAGCACTGCCGGCTGGCCACGCAGACGGCCTTTCAGGTCAAGTTGCGCGTCAAGGGTGAGCGTCTCGCCTTTCAGCTCGCCTTTGCTGCGTAGCGGCCCTGCCAGCGTGCCCGGCAGTTCGGCCAGCCAATAAGCAGGGTCGAGCGCCGAAAGCTGCAAGTCGACATCCCAGGCCAGCGTGTCGGCAAAACGCACGGCGACACTGCCGGCGGCCTTGCCTTGGCCGGCGGTCAGCGCCAGCTGCGGCAACTTCACCTGGCTCAGGTCGCCTTCGAACGGGCTGGCCACGCTGAATGCACCCGCTGGGCCGTCAAGGTCACCCTTGAAGGTACCCTGATAGTTGCCATCGCGATAATGCACCTGGGTATTGAAGGCCTTGAGGGTTACCTGGGGCGGCGTCTCCAATGGATACAGGCGCAACCACGGGAAGTCCTGCCAGTCCAATTGCGCATCGGCGGTCAAGCCTTGCTGCCAGTCGGCCGTGGCTTGCAGCTTGACCCGTTGGGTGTCGCTAGCGGTCAGGTCCAGGGCATCGAGCCTGGCGCCTTTACTGTCGACCAGGCCGGACAAGGCCAAGGCGATCGGCGACTGTTCAGCCGGCAGGCTGGCCGTACCCGACAGCTGATAACCCTTGAGCAGGTCGCCTTTGGCATCGAGCTTGAGCTGGTTCAACTGCAAAGTGTCAGGCAACGCGCCCGCCGGTTTGAATGCCTCGGAACGGATCTGCAAGGTCGCTGGCAGGTGCTCGGCCAACGCCTGCAACTGCCCGTTCAACGTGGCGTCGAGATAACCGCTGCTGGTGCCTGCCAGCTTCAGGGTCTTCTGCAAATCACCCGTGGCGGTCAGCGCCAGCTGCCAGGGTTTGCCCTCCACTGCCGGTAACTGCAGCTGTGCCTGCAGTTGCAGCGGCCAGTCACCCTCGGGCTGCAGGTCACCCTGCAGGGTCAGTTTCAGGTCATCGCGCTGCAGGTGCAGGCTGTCGATGCGCATGCCGGTGCTGGTCCAGTGTGCCGCCAGTTGCAAGTCGCCCAGCAGGTCACTGCCGTCCAGCCGCAGTTGGCCGACCTTGACCTCACCCAGTTCGATGGCCAACGGCAAGCGCAGCGCAGGCAGCTGCAGCGGGCCGCTGTCGGCCGGCTCGGCACTGGGCGCAAAGGCCATGTCGATACGCTGCGCCTGCAACTGGTCAATGCACAGGGTGGATCGCATCAGGCACGCAGGCGACCAGGCCAGCAGCGGTGCCTGCACCTCTACTGTGCTGCCACCATCGGCCCAGCGCAGCCTGCTGGCCTGCCAACTGCCCGCCAGGCGCCCCTGAAAATCGGTCACTTCAAGCCCGGGCACCTTGCCCAGTGCCCAGCGGCTGCCAGCCTCGGTGCCCACCAGCAGGCCCAGTGCCAGGCCCAGGCTCGCGACGCCCCCGAACAGGCCCAGCAAAATGTATTTGGTCACACGTTTCAAAGCTCAGGCCCCATGGAAAAGTGCAGGCGAATGCCCCCTTCGTCATCCAGCGCCTTGGCCAGGTCCAGGCGCAGCGGCCCGACCGGCGACACCCAGCGCACACCAAAGCCCACCCCGGTCTTGAGGCTGGGTAGCTCCAGGTTGTTGAACGAGTTGCCTTGGTCAACGAACGTTGCAAGCCGCCACTTCTCGGTCAGCGAATACTGGTACTCGACACTGCCAGCCACCAGGTAGCGCCCGCCAATACGGTCACCGTCGCTGTTCTTGGGCGACAGGGTCTGGTAGTCGTAGCCACGCACGCTCTGGTCACCACCGGCGAAGAAGCGCAGCGACGGCGGGATGTTGTTCTTGAAGCCATTGGTCGCACTGCCGCCAAACTGTACGCGACCGAGCAAACGGTGGTTGTGGCCGAGCGTGGTCAGGCCCTTGAGCAGCACGTTGCCATGCAACAGGTTGGTGTCGGAAACCAGCCCTTCCTTGGCCCCCTGTACATCGAACTGCAGGCGGTAGCCGTTATGCGGGTCGATACGGTTGTCACTGCGCAGGAAGGAATAGCTGACGCCCGGCATCAGCAAGTTGCTCAGCCCGGAGTCGTCACCCAGGCGATATTCCTCGCGCTGGTACTTGAGCGATATCACCCGCTGCCAGCCACTGGGCAGCTTGCTGTGCCACTCGGGGCCGACCGTCAACAGTTTGCTGAGGGTGTCGGTACCGGCAAGTTCCTCGTTCTGGTAGCCACCGGCGAAGCGCAGCTTGTCGGTCAGCGGCGGGTCGAGGGGAATGTCGTACCACAGGCCGACGTTCTGCCGCGGCGCCGACAGCTCGGTTTCCCAACCGTAGCTGTGGCCCTGTGGGTTAACCCAGTGGCGAGTCCAGTTGGCCTTGCCGCGTGGCCCGACGTCGGTCGAGAAGCCCAAGCCCAGGCCCATGGTGCGAGGTTTGCGGGTTTCCAGGCGCACATCCACAGGGACTTCTTCGCCCACCGCGGCGGTGGGTGCTGCATCCACGCGCACACCTTCAAAATAGCCGCTCGACTGCAAGTCATTGTTCAGTTCGGCGATCAGTTCAGAATCGTAGGGCGTCCCCGGTTTGAACGACACCATGCGGTGCAGCAGGTCGTCGTCCAGTGGCGTGTCGCCACCGAAGGTGACGGCGCCCAGGCGATAACGCGGGCCACTTTGGTAGACCAGTTCGATATCGGCCACGCCGGCCTGCGGGTCGACCGCCAGGCGCTGGCGGGTAAAGCGGCCGCTGAAGAAGCCGTAACGTGATGCCTGGTTCTGGATCAGGCGCTTGGCATCCTCGTAATGGCCATGGTTAAGTTGTTCCCCGGCACGCAACGCCTTGCTGTCGGGAACGCGGAAGGCCTTCATTTCGCTGGCCGGGCCGTCGATGCGCACGGTCACGTTACGCAGGCGAACCGGCTCGCCGGGGTCAATGCGGATGATCAGTTGTGGGGAATGGTCAGCGTCACTGGCGGGCTTGACCTCGGTATCGATTTGCGCCTGATAGTAGCCAAGTGCCTGCGCCGCTTTGCGCGCCTGCTCCTCTGCCCCGCGACTGAAGCGCAAAAGCGCTTCTTCATCGCGGTCACCCAAAGTGCCTATATAGCCTTCGACATTGGCCTTGAGCGCCTTGTTGGCCGGTTTTACCTTCACCAGCAACTCGCTCTGGCCCCATGCTGCGAAACTGGCGGCCCAGAAAACCAGGCCCCAGGTCAATCTTCCTGAATACGTCATGCGGCGAATGCTACCAGAGCCAGGCGCTCAAGGGAGCCGCCTGGCAGCCTGTTCAGGCAAAAGCGGAATTTGAAGAGACCGGATTCGGATGGAAGAACACCCTTTCCCGGATGGGTCCTACAGCCACCTCGCCAATTTCCTCATAACCCTGACGCTGGTAAAAGGCCAGGTAATGCTCGTTGCCGGTGTCCAGCACCACACCCTGGGTGCCAGGGTCGTCCGCGCACCAGTCGTGCACCGCTTGTAACAATTGCTCACCGTAATGCTTGCCCTGAAACTGCGGGTGTACGCCCAGCAACGGCAGTACATGCACCTTGTCGGTGGGCAGGCAGGTAGCCAGCGCGGCCTGGTAGTCCATGTAGCGCCGCGTGCAGCGCGGGCCCGTACCCAGGATCATGCGCAGGCGCCAGGCCCAGCTGTCGGCCACGCCCAGCCGGCGCAGCGGCGGCACGATCAGTGCCAGGGCGATCAGGCGGTCATCCACCAGCAGGCCGATGGCAGGCAGCTGCAGGTAGAAATGCTGGCGCACCCATTCGCGCACCATCACCCGCAGGCGCCGCTCATACCCCGGGCGCTGGGCTTCGAAAATATAGGCAAAGGTGGGTTCATGGCGGTAGGCGTTGTACAGCAGCGAACGCGCCTCGCGGCTGTAACCATCATCGAGCAGGCAGACACGGGCCGGGGCGGCGTTGGTATCGGGCATTGCGGGCAGACCTCCTGGAATGGGCATACAGTGCCTTGGAGGTGCCCCTGCGCGCTTCGTTCACCCCCAACAGCACGTTAGCAGCAGGTTCGCCTGGCCGCCACGCTGGTGATGACGGGCGATGTCGGCTAGCATCGCGCCTTTTACCGGGATTATCTTTCCATGAAGATCGTCTGTTTCAACATCAACGGCCTGCGGGCCCGCCCGCACCAGCTGGCGGCGCTGATCGAAAAGCACCAGCCGGACGTGATCGGCCTGCAGGAAACCAAGGTCAGCGACGATCAGTTCCCGCTGGCCGACGTGCAGGCACTGGGTTACCACGTGCACTACCACGGCCAGAAAGGCCACTACGGCGTGGCCCTGCTGTCGCGCCAGGCACCGCTTAGCGTGCACAAAGGCTTTGCTACCGATGAAGAAGACGCCCAGCGCCGCTTTATCTGGGGCACCTTCGCCGATGCCGATGGCAACCCGATCACCATCATGAATGGCTATTTCCCCCAGGGCGAAAGCCGCGACCACCCCACCAAGTTCCCGGCCAAGCAGCGCTTCTACAGCGACCTGCAGGCACTGCTGGAGGGCCAGTTCCGCAGCGACCAGCCGCTGCTGGTGATGGGCGACATGAACATTTCGCCGCAGGACTGCGATATCGGCATCGGCCCGGACAACGCCAAGCGCTGGCTGAAGACCGGCAAGTGCAGCTTCTTGCCGGAAGAGCGTGAGTGGATGGAGCGGTTGAAAGGCTGGGGGCTGGTCGACAGCTTCCGTCACCTTTACCCGGATGTCACCGACCGCTTCAGCTGGTTCGACTACCGCAGCCGTGGTTTCGAGGACGATCCCAAGCGTGGGCTGCGCATCGACCTGATCATGGCCTCGCAGCAGCTGGTGCCACGGATCAAGGCAGCGGGCGTGGACTATGAACTGCGCGGGATGGAAAAGCCGTCGGACCATGCACCGATCTGGCTGGAGCTGGGCTGACCTCAAAGGCAGCATTGGGGCCGCTGTGCGGCCCCGACAATTTTGGCGGCGAAGCTGATACTCACAAACCCAACCGCAACGCCTCCCCCACCCCCGCCCCGCGCACATCGTCCGCCGCGCTTACCAGGGCAAAGTTGTAAGCCCCATGCGACCAATACCTTGCCTCCAGCTGCCCATCGACCCGCTGCCCGTCCGGCATGCGCCGGTACTGCTCGCCCGGTGAGCGCAGGAACAGGCTGATGCGCTGGCCTGTGCCATCTTCAAACACCAGCAGTGCCGCCGGCCCTTGCTCGTTGCTGAGCAAGCGAGCGCCTACCGGTTTGAAACCATAGCCTGCCAAGTCGGGCAACTGGCCCACGCGATTGAAATGTCGACCCAGCCAGTCGCGCAACTGCCCCGGATCGCTGGCCTGGATATCCAGCGCCTCGCTGCCGGCAAACAAGCGATGCGCCTGGACAGCATCGGCCATGGGCAGGTCGACCCGCGCCAGGGTGGCATCGCGCACTTGCCAGCCGCCCAGCCCTCCCACACCCAATGCCAGCATCACCACCGCCGCCGTCGCCCAGCGTCGCTGACGACGCTGGCGCAATTGCCGCCGCAGCTGCCCAAGGTCCAGCTGCGCGGCCCCGGGCATTTCGCCAAACCCGGCCAACGCGGTACGCAACCGGCGGGCATCGGCACGCCAGCCCTCCACCCGCTCCGCTGCCTGCGGGTTGGCCGCCAGCCAGGCCTGCACTTCGGCCCGGCGCACAGGCCCAAGGCGCTCATCGACGTAAGCGTGCAATTCGTCTTCGCTGGGGATCAGGCGCGTCATTTCAGTCTCCGCAAGGCCGGGGGCTGCGGGTTGCCCTCGGTCAGTTCGCGCAAGGCATTGCGCGCGCGCGACAGGCGCGACATCACAGTGCCGATGGGGATGCCCAAGGCCTGGGCGGCCTCCTTGTAACTCAAACCTTCGATGCTGACCAGCAACAACAGGGCGCGCTGCTCTGCCGACAGCCGGGCAAACGCCTGCAGGTCGGCCTGGGCCAGGACGATGGCTTCGAGGTTGTCGCCAACCGGCTCGTCGTCGCGCTCGGCGCGGCCGAACCAGGACAACCAGCGCGCATGCAGGCGCTCGCGGCGTTTACCGTCGAGAAACTGCCGATAAAGAATGGTGAACAGCCAGGCGCGCAGCGCATCAGCATCGCGTTGCTGGTCACGCCGGCTCAAGGCCCGCTCGACCGTGGCCTGCACCAGGTCGTCGGCGCTGCCCGGCTCGCGGGTCAGCCACACGGCAAAGCGGCGCAGGCGGGCCAGCAGCTCGCGCCACTGGTGGTCGTCCAGATCGTGCATGGCAAAGTCCCGGCCTTTGAAGTTGTCAGTGTAAAAGGCAGACGCCTGGCAGCAAATTCTATTCCCGCCGATGGAATAAGTTTTTCCCTGAGCCGTCGTACCGGCACATTCCCCCAACCGGACGATGACCATGAACTCACCCTTGCACGGCCCGGCCAAAGCGTTGCGCCTGGCTGCCATCGGCGCCGTGATGCTGGCCGCAGGCGCCGGCTTTGCCTATGCCGCCGGCTGGCTCGGCGAAAGCCGGCTGACGCCGCAGCGCATCATCGACACCTTCGAAGCCCAGGCCGGGCATTACCCGGGCTATCGCAAGAACCACGCCAAAGGCCTGTGCGTCAGCGGCTACTTCCAGGCCAGCGGGCAGGCCGCCAAGCTGTCCACGGCGCGAGCATTCAGCCAGTCGCGGGTGCCAGTGATCGGCCGTTTCGCCATCGGCGGTGCCAACCCGTTTGCCCCGGATACCGGCATTCCGGTACGCAGCCTGGCGATTCAGCTGAGCACCGACGACGGCCAGGTCTGGCGCACCGGCATGAACAACCCGCCAGTGCTGGCGGTCAGCACCCCAAAAGGGTTCTACGAGCAAGTGCTGGCGGGCGCACCAGACCCAACCACCCACAAGCCGGACCCCGCCAGGCTACAGGCGTTCTTCGCTGCCCACCCGGAAAGCGCGGCGTTTCGCCAATGGGCGGCCAGCTACAAGCCCAGCGACAGCTTCGCCAGCACGCAATACCACAGCATCAATGCCTTCCGCCTGATCGATGCAGCCGGGGTGGCCCACCCGGTGCGCTGGCAGCTTGAGCCACAAGCCGCGTTTGCCGCGTTGCCCGCCCAGGTAGATGACAAGCAGTTCCTGCAACACGACCTGCAGCAGCGCTTGGCCCAAGGCCCGCTGCGCTGGACGCTGCGCCTGGTGCTGGCCGACCCGGGCGATGCAGTGGACGATCCTGCCCGCCCCTGGCCCACCGAGCGGCGCAGCGTAGACGCCGGCACCCTGGTGCTGGAGCACGTCGACGCCCCGGAACAAGGGGCCTGCCGCGACCTCAACTTCGACCCGCTGATTCTGCCACACGGCATCGAGGCGTCAGGCGACCCGATTCTCGCCGCCCGTTCCGCCGCCTACTCGGAATCGTTCAATCGCCGCAGCCGTGAATCGCTCAGCACCGGAGCCCAACCATGAGACCCGAAGCCTTCCACCCGTTCGCCCGTTTGCTGCACTGGTTGATGGCCGTGCTGATCCTGGCCATGTTGTTCATCGGCGTAAGCATGGTCGCCGACCTGTCACCGCGCCACCCCGTGCTGATCAGCCTGCACAAGGCCACCGGCCTGGCCCTGCTGGTACTGGTCGTGCTGCGCATCGCTGTACGCCTGGCCGTGCCTCACCCGCCGCTGCCGCAGACGCTGCCGACACTGCAGCGCTGGGCCGCCGGGGCCTCGCACCTGTTGCTCTATGCCCTGATGCTGGCCATGCCGTTGCTGGGCTGGGCCATGCTGTCGGCCGGCGACTACCCTCGCCCGTTGGGCTTGCCCGCCATCGCCCCGCACAACCTGCAGTTGTATGCCGTGCTGCGTCAGGCCCATGGCTGGGCCGGCTACCTGCTGTTCGCCACGGTGCTGGTGCATGTGGCGGCGGCTTTGATGCACGCATGGGTGCGCCGCGACGGCGTGTTGCGTAGCATGTGGCCTGGCCCCCTGCGTGGCAACGACTGACCGGCAGCAGCCCAGGGGTTCGACAAACGATAATTATTCTTAATAAGATCGGCTTTCACTTGCCGCACTACCCTGGACTGCCCATGAACGTCGCAAAGGACTCTGCAACCCTTCTACCTGCCAGCACGCTGGACTTACGCCCGCTGCTGCTGGCCAACATGGCCTGTACCATGTCGATGATGGCCTTCGTCGCCCTGATCGGCCCGATCGCCCGCCAACTCGGCATGGCCACCTGGCAGGCCGGCGCCGCCGTAACGGTGGCCGGCGTGGTCTGGGTGCTGCTGGCCCGGCCCTGGGGCCGGGCTTCAGACCGCCTGGGCCGCCGGCGCATTCTGTTGCTGGGCACTGCCGGATTCACCCTGGCGTACTGGCTGTTGTGCCTGTTCGTCGAAGGCGCACTGCGCTTCATGCCGGGGGCGACCCTGGCCTTCTTCGGCCTGATGATCGCGCGCGGCTGTATCGGCGCTTTCTATGCCGCCATCCCGGTGGGCTGCAACGCACTGATTGCAGACCATGTCGAGCCGCAGCGACGCGCGCGCGCCATGGCCTCGCTAGGGGCGGCCAACGCCGTCGGTCTGGTGGTGGGGCCAGCGCTGGCTGCGCTACTGGCGCGGCATAGTTTGAGCCTGCCATTCCATATCATGTCGCTGCTGCCGGCCAGCGCCTTCCTTGTGCTGCTGTTCACCCTCAAGCCGCAGGCCCTGCCCCACAGCCACGCCCCCAGCCCGGTGCGGCTGGGCGACCCGCGCCTGCGTCGGCCCTTGCTGGTGGCGTTCAGCGCCATGCTCAGTGTCACCGTGTCGCAGATCGTCGTCGGTTTCTTCGCCCTCGACCGCCTGCACCTGGGCCCGGCAGAAGCCGCCCAGGCCGCCGGCATCGCGCTGACTACCGTAGGCGTGGCACTGATGCTGTCGCAGATACTGCTGCGCAAGCTGGAATGGCCGCCGCTGAAGATGATCCGGGTAGGCGCCACGGTTTCGGCCATAGGCTTTGCCTGCGGCTCGCTCGCGGCTACCGCACCTTGGCTATGGGCGTGCTACTTCGTCGCGGCAGCCGGCATGGGCTTTGTCTTCCCGTCGTTCTCAGCGCTGGCGGCCAATGCCATGCAGGCGTCAGAACAAGGCGCTACAGCCGGTTCCATTGGCGCGGCACAAGGCATGGGCGCCGTGATCGGGCCACTGGCCGGTACCTTGGTGTATGCGCTCGATCCGCGCTTGCCATTCCTGGCCGTGGCCGTGCTGTTGTTGCTGGTCGGGTTGTGGCCGATGCCGCGTGAACAGCGGCTTTGACAAGCACAGCGCGCAAGCGCGCAGAGTGTGTTTTAATGCGCATCGCTCATTATTATTGACACCTCTGATTACAAGGCGGCTATGGACACGGGGACGCGACTCAAACTGGTGCGTGAACGCAACAACCTCTCCCAACGGGAACTGGCCCGTCGCAGCGGGCTGACCAATTCGACGATCTCGCAGATCGAGCAGAATCGCGTCAGCCCTTCGGTCAGCTCCCTGAAAAAACTGCTTGAAGGCATTCCCATGAGCCTGGCGGAGTTTTTCAGCTTCGACGAGCCGGTGCGTGAAGAGCGCTACGTGTTCCGGGGTGGCGAACAGCCCGACCTGGGCCGCAATGGCTTGCGCATGTTGCTGGTCGGTGCCAGTGTCGAAGGCCGACAGATGCGCATGCTGCGCGAACTGTATGCCCCCGGCGCCGACTCGGGCGAGCCGATCGTGCATGCCGAGGGCGAAGAATGTGGCCTGGTCACTCGCGGCACCGTGGAGCTGTGGGTCGATGGCCAGGTCAGCGTCCTCAACTCGGGCGATGGCTACTACATTCCCACTACCCTGCCGCACAGTTTCAAGAACATTGGCCCGGACGAGGCCGAGATCATCAGCGCCAACACCCCGGCGAATTTCTGACCTTGACGCAACAGGCTTCGCTGAACACGCGCGACATTTATCAATGCCTGCGCAACGCAGCCTTGGGCGTGCACCCACTTGAAGTGTGTGCACGCCACGCCGATAGCCTGGTCGATGTGAGCATTCAAGGTTGGCGATTGACGTTGGCCCTGGATGCCGAAGGCCTTGCCCATTGCGTCCACTGCCATACCCCGGGCGGCCAGCAAGCCGGGCTCGAAGATTGGCAGCGCTATGGCACCAACCCGGTCGACCTGCTCAGCCTGTGGGAGCGCACTCAGCTGGAAAAGCTGCTAGCCCCTTGACTCAACGCCTCCTCGACAAAGTCCAGGCGGTCCTGCCCAAAGAACATTGCCTCACCCACAAAACAGGTCGGCGCACCAAACACCCCACGCGCCACAGCCGCCTCGGTCGCCTGCTTGAGCGCCGCCTTCACCTCACCGTCAGCCGTCAGTGCGTGAAAAGCCTGTGGATCGAAGCCTGCCGCTGCCAGTGCTTCATCCAGAACGGCGCTGTCGCCCAGGTTCCGCCGCTGCGCCCAGAGCCCATTGAACAGCGCCGACAGCAACGACTCGAACCGCTCCGGTGACTGCAACTGGGTGCCGATCACGCCGCGCATCAAGCTCAGCGTATTGACCGGAAACCCCGGCGGCATGCCGAACGGCACGCCATAACGTGCGGCAAAGCGCGCCAGGTCGGTGAACATGTAGCGGCCCTTGGCCGGGATCATGGCCGGCGAAGCATTGCCAGTCGCCTGGAAAACGCCTCCCAGCAAAATTGGCCGGTAGCGCAATGTGGCACCCTGGCGAGCGCACAGGCCCGGCAGTTGTGTCCAGGCCAGGTAGCTGGCCGGGCTGCCCAGGTCAAAATAGAAATCGACAGTGTTATGCATGGGTTTCGGTCCTTGCTGGGTCAGAGGGGCTTACCAACGTTCCATCCAGGGGCGCAGGTCCAGTTCGAATGTCCAGGCGTCTCGCGGCTGGGCGTGCAAGAACCAGTAGCTGTCGGCGATGTGCGCGGGGTCGAGAATGCCATCCTGATCCTTGAGGGCGTAACGCTCGGGGAAGCTGTCACGGATGAATGCCGTGTCGATGGCCCCGTCTACCACCACATGCGCGACATGAATGTTCCGCGGCCCCAGCTCGCGCGCCATGCTCTGGGCCAGGGCACGCAAGCCATGCTTGGCCCCGGCAAAAGCGGCGAACCCGGCTGCACCACGCGTGCCAGCGGTGGCGCCAGTGAACAGAAGGGTGCCACGCTCACGTTGGACCATGCGCCGGGCAACTGCTTGAGCCGTAAGAAAACCGGCAAAGCAGGCCATTTCCCAGATCTTGAAGTACTTGCGCGGGGTTTCTTCAAGGATGCTGCAGGGAACATTGGCACCGATATTGAAGACAAACGCCTCGATAGGGCCAATATCACGCTCGATAGTCTCGACCAGCGCGGCCACTTCATCCTCCTTGCGCGCATCAGAACCAAACCCATGGGCCTGGCCGCCGGCAGCGCGTATTTCCTCCAGCAGCGGTTGCAGTTTTTCGGCCTGGCGCCGGGTCACGCAAGCGACATAACCCTCACGGGCAAAGCGCTTGGCAATCTCACCCCCGGTGGCGTCGCCCGCACCAATCACCAGCACTACTTTTTGTTGTTCTGCCATGCCTGCCTCCATTGGTGAATGATCGTTTAGTAAACGAACGCTATGTTAAGATCGCGGTCATCGTCAAGCCCGCCTGCAGAGGCATGTGAATGCGCTACTCCAATGAACACAAACAGCAAACCCGCGAGCGGCTGCTGGCCAGCAGCGGCGCGCTGGCCAAGCGGGGAGGTTTTTCCAGCACCGGCGTGGCCGGGCTGATGAAAGCGATCGGCCTGACCGGCGGCGCCTTCTACAACCACTTCCCGTCCAAAGACGACCTGTTCACTGAAGTGGTACGCCAGGAGCTGTGCAACAGCCCGCTGGCACGCCTGGCCAGTTCGGGCGCAAGCCGCGAGCGGCTGGGCCGTTGCCTGCAGCAGTACCTGAGCCTGGCCCACCTGCACAATGCCGAGGGTGGCTGCCCGCTGCCGCCGCTGGGTGTGGAAATCGCCCGGGCCGCCGCACCCGTGCGCGAAGAGGCCGAGCACTGGCTGGTCAGCCTGCACCAGGCCTGGCGTGAAACACTGGAGGATGATCAACTGGCCTGGGTGCTCATCAGCCAATGCGTCGGTGCGTTGATGGTCGGGCGCATGCTGGCCACTGAGGGTGTACAGTCGCAGGTGCTGGACGCAAGCCGCCAGTTTGTCGAAAAGGCCCTGCATGAAGCGGATTAGCCTGCTGCTTGGCCTCACACTGGCGCTGCCCGCGCTTGCCGAACAAGCGTGCCCACCCGGGCAATACCAAGTGTGCCTGATGGGGTGTTTTTGTGCGCCGATAGACCCGGGTCAAGCCGGCCAGATTCTCAAGGATGTGGAGGTCATGGCGTCTTCCAGCCTGACGTTCGCCTTGCGCCAGGCCAGAGATGAGGCCACCGCCAACGGCGTCGAGCCGATCCCGCTGCATATCCGGGCGCAACTCGAACCCTGGTACGACTTTGCCGTGCTTGACGCAGCGCGCTTCCGGGTGGGTGACGAACAGCAGATGAGCGCGGCCAATGCATTGTTGCAGAACCCTGATGTGAACGCTGTGACGCTGATCGACACGATCATCTTCCGCCGGGCGAGCGATGCCGAAGACAACGTGGCCCTGTGGGCGCATGAGCTCAAGCATGTGCAGCAATATCAGGAACTGGGGGTAGAGGAATTCGCCCGGCGCTATACGCGCAACTACGACGACCTGGAGGGACCGGCGTACAAGATCGAGGCAGAGGTGGGCAAGGCACTGCGCGAACGCGGCTCGGGCCAGGCCAGATAGCAGCAGCGGTGCGCGACGCTGTGGGCGCGCCCGCTGCGCTTGGTTTTTCAGGACGCCGCCGATGCCTCTTCTGCCACCTGCTCGCGGCTGGCATAACGCTGCGCCAACACCGCGCAGACCATCAGCTGGATCTGATGGAACAGCATCAGCGGCAAGATCATCGCACCAATGCCGCTGCCCACGAACAACACCTGGGCCATCGGTACGCCGGTCGCCAGGCTCTTCTTGGAGCCGGCGAACAGGATGGTGATACGGTCTTCCAGGTCAAAGCCCAGCACCTTGCCCAGCAGGCGAGTGCCAAACAGCACCACCGCCAGCAAAATCCCGCACACGGCGAACAACCCGGCCAGGTGCTGCGGCGAGACCGTGTGCCACAGCCCGGTGACGACTGCCTCGCTGAAGGCGGTGTACACCACCAGCAGGATCGAGCCCTGGTCCACTACCTTGAGCCAACGGGCATTGCGCTTGACCCAGGCGCCGATCCAGCGCCGCGCAATCTGCCCCGCCACGAACGGCACCAGCAGTTGCAGGGTGATCTTCAGCACGGCATCCAGGCCAGAGCCAGTATCGCCACTGGCGCCCAGCAGCATCATCACCAGCAATGGGGTAAGGAAGATGCCCAGCAGGCTGGACGCGGCAGCACTGCAAATGGCCGCCGGCACATTGCCACGGGCCAGCGAAGTGAACGCGATGGCCGACTGCACGGTAGCCGGCAAGGCACACAGGTAGAGCACGCCCAGGTACAGTTCATTGCCCACCAGCGGCACGAACAGCGGCTTGAAGGCCAGGCCCAGCAGCGGGAACAGCACGAACGTGCAGGAGAACACCAGCAGGTGCAGGCGCCAGTGCCCGGCACCGGCAATGATCGCCTCACGCGACAGCTTGGCGCCGTGCAGGAAGAACAGCAGGCCGATGGCCAGGTTGGTCAGCCAGCCGAAATACACTGCGCCATCGCCCGAGCAAGGCAGCACGGTGGCAATCAGCACCACCCCGAGCAAGGCCAGGGTGAAATTGTCGAATAACATGCGCAAATACTTCATCACTGTGTCCATCTTGTCATTGTGCAAGGGCAAACGATAAGGTCTGCGGCTTTTCGCCGCTAACGCCGGAACCCCCACCGGTGTCGCTCAACGGACACGTTCCACAAAAGGACCCCACCATGCCCCTCTCCCGCCTGGCCGCGCTTGCGGCCGCCATTACCCTCACCTTGGGCCATGCCGGTGCCCAGGCCGATGACCAGCTGCAAGCCAAGGTAGACCGTATCATCCGCCCACTGATGCAGGCGCAAGGCATCAGCGGCATGGCCGTGGCCATCTACGCCCGCGACCACGCGCACTACTTCAGCTACGGCGTGGCCAGCAAGGCCGACAACGTGCCGGTGAGCCGTGACACGCTGTTCGAGATCGGTTCGCTGAGCAAGACCTACACCGCCACCCTGGCTGCACTGGCCAGTGCCGAGGGCCAGCTGGACCTCACCGCGCCGGCCAAGCGCTACCACCCGGCGCTGGCCGGCACGCCCATCGGCGACGCCACGGTGCTGGAACTGGGCGCCTACAGTGCCGACTGCCTGCCCTTGCAGTTCCCGGATGCGGTGCAAACCCCGCAGCAGGTCGTCGATTTCTTCCGACACTGGCAGCCCCACGCCAAGCCCGGTACGCAACGCTGCTATTCCAATCCTAGCCTTGGCTTGTTTGGTGACCTTGCCGCCCGCGCGCAGCACCAGCCGTTTGCCACACTGATGACCGAAAGCCTGCTGCCGAAAATGGGCCTGAAGAACACCTACCTGCACATCCCGGCCAGCGCCCGGGGCCTTTATGCCCAAGGGTACGATGCCGCCGAAAAACCGGTGCGCGTCGGCCCCGGCCCGTACGCCGACGAAGCCTACGGCATCAAGACCAGTGCCAGCGACTTGCTGCGTTACGTGCGCCTGCAGATGCAGCCTGAAGGCTTGCCACCGGCACTGGTGAAAGCCATCGACATCACCCAGCAAGGCTATTTCCAGGTCGGCGCCATGACGCAGGGCCTGGGCTGGGAACGCTACCCCTATCCGGCAACCCTGGCCACGCTGGTCGATGGCAACAGCCCGCAGCTGATCCGTGAACCCCAGGCAACCACACGCTTGCAACCGGCCCTGCCCGCCCAGCCGGCCGCCTGGTACAACAAGACCGGTTCAACCAACGGTTTTGGTGCCTACACCGCGTTCGTGCCTTCCGAACAGCTGGCTATCGTGTTGCTGGCCAACCGAAACTACCCGAACGAAGCGCGGGTGCGCGCCGCCTTCGAGATACTGTCCGGCCTGTAGTACGAGCAGCGATTGTCGAACAAAACGACAGAAATGTAGTGCCAAAAAATATTCACTACAAAATGGTTGACGCCGTTCATCGCCCTTGTGCATGATGAAGCCGTCTCCCCGATCGGGAGCGGTGGCAAGGGTGTTCCAGACGGCCTGCGCGGTAACGCAGGCCGTCCGTGGAGAGGGAAACTGTCCAAAAGGCAGCGTGAGAAAGCCCCTGTTGCGATGCTGCTGTAGCAGCCTTGGTAGTGCGCTACACCGTGGTAGCGCCAACTGTGAAAATCACCTACGAATGGGTAATGGGGGCTTTATGATGAACTTGAACAACAATCCGACTATCGACCAATTGGCCCAGCTGTTCGCCGTGCGCAAAGACAGCCTTGACGACCACCTGCTGTGGGTCAGCCAAACCGGTGAAGTGCGCCTCGACCGCCTGCCACCGAACACCGTTGAAGATGAATTTGAAGAGCACCTGCCCAGCATGCGTGCACGCTTCAAGGTCTACCGCCGTGGCCAGGGCTACGTCGGCAAGAAGGCCGCCGCCGACACCGAGTTCGTTGGCCGCGTGCTGCAGACCCTGCAACAAGAATGGCCCGCTGCCCGTGAGCAGCAGGCAGTCAAGGTGATCGAACCGCTCAATTGAGGGTTCCCGCCTTTACCTGAGCCCGGCCCACTTTGGCCGGGCTTTTTCATGCCTGGCGCCGCTGGCTGCCGGTTTCTGGCAAGGGCAAGGCACCGGTTGCCATCGCCCGGGCGCGGTCGACACCCCATACCAGGGCGCGGGTCATGGTCTCGCCCGGCCGTGTCGGGTAGTACTCCTCCAGCAGTGCGCGCCCATCTCCAGCGTACAACCCCAAAAACAGCTGGGTGGCCCCCAGGCGTGACAGGCGCACCTGCACATCCAGCGTGGTGCCGTCACTGAGGGCTTCATCGTGGCTGCGGCTGTGCAGTTGGGCGTCGGCCCACTGCCAATAGGTCTGTTCCCTGACTCGCATGAGCATTCAATCCTCCGTTACTGGAATGCCCCGCCAGAAAACCACAACCTCGGCCAGCCGGCGAGTGCTACCCGGCAATGCCATGAGGCGGATCAACAAAGCGCAATAAAAACCCCGCCATTCAGCGGGGTCATGTACTGGGGCGGGATCACTTCTTCAGCGGAACCCGCGGCATGAAGCGGCCTTTTTTGCTGCGCTGCAGGTGTGCAGGCTGGAGCTGTTCGGAATCATCCAGCGTCATGTGGGCGAAGCCCAGGCGAAAGGCCGCCTGGCCGCAACGCACCTGACTGTTGATCGGGAACGCGTCATTCAGGTCTTCGAAAAAGGATTCGCTCATGCCCTGTCTCCCTCCAGTGGCGGTCGCGTCGGCAACCAGAAGAGCTGCCCAGGAAACGCGGCCTGTGAAAATGAGACTAGCTGGTCATTTGCGGACCGCCCGGACAAGATTCCGGCAGCCGACCAGTGGCAACCCGCTCTACTTCAAGCGCACTGCCGTACCGGTGGCAAATACCACGACCATACCGCCCTGTACCGACGGCATACTGATCTCGAAATCCACACCCACTACCGCATCGGCTTGCAACTGGCGTGCCCGAGCCTTGAGCTCTTCGGTAGCCTGCTCGCGCGCCTCGCGCAGCGCGCTCTCCAGGGTTTGCGAACGGCCGCCGAACACATCACGAAAGCGTGCAAAGAAATCGCGCACGAAGTTGATGCCCTGCACCGATTCGGAGCTGACCACGCCCAGGTATTCGGCAATCGGGCGGCCTTCGAGCTGGCTGGTGGTGGAAATGATCATGGGTGCGCTCCGCTGGCCTGGCAAAAGAGGCCGATTCTAACAGAGCGCAGTCCGGCAGATGGGGCCGCTTTACGCGTTGGCCGCGCGCAAGCGCTGGCCAAGCCGCGCGCCAAACACGTTCACCAGCAACCCGGCCATGACCAGCAATGCCCCCCAGCCTTGGGTTGCGGTCAGCCGTTCGCCCAGCAGCAATGCCGACGAACTCAGGCCGATCACCGGCACCAGCAGCGAAAAAGGTGCCACCTTGCCAGCCGGGTGGCGTGACAACAGCTTGCTCCACAAGCTGTAGCCAAGCATGGTGGCGACAAAGGCCAGGTACGCCAACGCCAGCACCGAGCTCCAGCTGATGTTGGCCAGCGCATGGCCAATACGCTCAGGCCCTTCCAGCCACCAGGACAACGCCAGGAACGGCAACGGCGGGATCAGGCCGCCCCAGATCACCAGTGCCACCAGGTCAACCGAACCAAACCGCCGGGTGATGATGTTACCCAGGCCCCACATGGCACCGCCGCACAGGGTCAGCACCAGCGCCAGCATGGGCACATGGCCGCCGTCTTCGCTGCCGATCAATGCCAGGCCGCTGGCCGCCACCAGCAGCCCCAGCACGCTGGCCAAGCGCAGCCGCTCACCCAGGAACAACGCCGCGAAACCGAGGGTGAAGAACGCTTGCGACTGCAAAATCAACGAGGCCAGCCCTGGCGGCATGCCGCTGTACATGGCCTGGAACAGAAAGGCGAACTGGCCCAGCGAAATGGTGGCCCCGTAGGCGATCAGCCAGCGCCACGGCAGTTTGGGCCGCCTGACCAGCAAGATGGCCGGAAACGCCACCAACAAGAAGCGCAATGCCCCCAGCAACATCGGCGGCAAGCCATCGAGGCCAACCTTGATGACCACGAAGTTGACTCCCCAGGCGACAATCACCACCAGGGCGATGAGCAGGTCCTTGAGCGGCATTGCGGGTTCCTTCTTCAGGCTTTTCTAGACATATTTCGTTACAGCATAAGGCTATTCCTTCCGCTGCGACCAGCACAGTTGTGGCCAAGGGTTGCGCAACAGTGACTGTTACTGCATCCGTTCAATCCCGAAAGCCAGGCCCGGTCTTTTCCAGCATCCGCAACAGCGCCGCCCATGCCAATTGCAGTGCATCCGGGTCCGCCAGCTCCCCTGCCCGGCTGCATCAGGATCAGTTCGGCGGCAGGCCCAGGCGTTTCCAGTCAAGGCGCTCGTTTGTGAGGTCACGCCCCGCCGTGAGGGTGAACAAAACCTGGTGACTTATCAGTAAATAAAAACGTTGATTTTTTACTGCTACTACACTTTCATAAACAAAACAAGAACAACACCGCACCGGAGCCGCCTGTATGCAGACCGCCTTCCCTCACCTGTTCGAACCCTTGCAGATCCGCGGCAAGCGCCTGAAGAACCGCATCATGTCCACCGGCCACGACACCTGCCTGCCTACCGACAATCGGGTGAATGACAAACTGATCGCCTACCAGGGCGACCGCGCCGCCGGGGGCGTCGGCCTGATCGTGCTGCAAGTTGCCGGGGTGCATGACAGCGCCCGCTACACCTCGCATGTGCTGATGGCCACCGACGATGCCTGCATCGACGGCTACCGCCAGCTGGCCGAAGCCTGCCATGCGCACGGTACCGTGGTGCTCTCGCAGCTGTTTCACCCCGGGCGGGAGATCATGGAGTCGGCAGACGGCCTGTTGGCGGTGGCGTACTCGGCGTCTTCGGTGCCCAACGAACGCTTCCGCGTCATGCCGCGCGCGCTGGACCAGGCGATGATCGATGAAATCGTCCAGGGCTACGCCAGCGCCGCCCGCCGCCTGCACCAGGCCGGGCTGGATGGTGTCGAGGTGGTGGCCAGCCATGGCTATCTGCCCGCGCAGTTCCTCAACCCACGGGTGAACATGCGCAGCGACGGCTACAACGGCGAACTGGAACAACGCCTGAGGTTCCTGCGTGAAGTGCTGGCCGCCGTGCGCGCCGCCACCGATGAGCAGTTCATCATCGGCCTGCGCATCAGCGCCGACGAACGTGACAGCCAGGGCCTGAGCGAGGACGAGTCACTGGCCGCCGCAGTTGCCTTGCAGGGCCAACTCGACTACCTGCACATCGTCGCCGGCACCTCAGCGTCACTGGGTGGCGCCGTGCATATCGTGCCGCCCATGGCCATCGAGCCCGCCTACCTGGCCCGCGAGGCCGCTACCTTCAAGCAACAGCTGGCTATCCCGCTGTTCGTGACCGGGCGCATCAACCAGCCCCAGGAAGCCGAACTGATTCTGGCCCGCGGCCAGGCCGATGTCTGCGGCATGACCCGTGCCTTGATCTGCGACCCGTTGATGCCGAACAAGACCGAACGCGGCCAGGTCGAAGATGTACGCGCCTGCATCGCCTGCAACCAGGCGTGCATCGGCCACTTCCACCGTGGCCTGGCCATCTCCTGCATCCAGCGCCCCGAAACCGGTCGAGAACTGCAGTACGGGCAACTGACGTCCACGGCCACACCCAAGCGCATCCTTGTGGCCGGCGGCGGGCCAGCTGGCATGAAGGCCGCCGCCGTGGCCGCTGCCCGAGGGCACCAGGTAACACTGTACGAGGCTGGCCCCCAGCTCGGCGGCCAGGTGCTGCTGGCCCAGTTGCTACCGCGCCGCGCCGAGTTCGGCGGGGCCAGCACCAACCTGCAGCGGGAAATGGCCCTGGCCGGCGTGGAAGTCGTGCGCAACACCCGGGTCGACCGCGCCTTGGTCGAGCGCGAGCGCCCCGACCTGGTCATTGCCGCCACCGGTGCCACTCCTTACTGGCCAGCGTTCGAACGCACCGGCGACTTGCAGGTGGTGGACGCCTGGCAGGTGCTGCGCAATGAAGTGAAGCCGGGGCGCTCGGTGCTGGTCATCGACTGGCGCTGCGACTGGATCGGCCCGGGCATCGCCGAACGCCTGGTGCGCGAGGGGCATCACGTGCAGCTGGCGGTTAACGGTACCCATTGTGGCGAAAGCCTGCCGTTGTACGTGCGTGATCAACTGGCCGGCGAGTTGCATCGCCTGGGCATCCCCATCACCCCTTACGCGCGCCTGTATGGCAGCGACGACAACACGGTGTACCTGCAGCACACCGCCAGTGGCGAGCCGATGATCTTCGAGGGTATCGACACCCTGGTGCTGTGCCTGGGTCATCAGCCTGAAGACAGGCTGGCCAGCGAGCTGGCCGGCCTGGTGGAAGTGCGGCGCGTTGGCGACTGCCTGGCGCCGCGCACCGCCGAAGAAGCGATTCACGACGGCCTGACGGTTGCCTGGTCGCTCTGAGGCTGTACATACTGCGGCTTTTACGATGGACCGACGTGCATGAGCCAACTTCCCCAGCCCCCCGCCAGTGAAACCGGGGGCGCCGCGCCGCAGTTCCTGGGCACCCGCATCCGCGGCCTGCGCAAGCGCCGTGGCATGACCCTGGCGGAGTTGGCTGCACACAGTGAACTGACTGCCGGTTATATCAGCCAGCTGGAGCGCAACCTTTCCTATCCGTCGATCCCTGCGTTGTTCAACATCGCCCGCAGCCTGGGCGTGACCATCCAGTGGTTCTTTGCCAGCGAAGCCACCACCGCCCCCGAAGACCAAGGTTACGTGGTGCGACGCAACAGCCGCCTGAGCGTGCATTACGAAGATGGCATTGTCGATCAGTTGCTCACCCCCCAACCCAACCGCCAGCTGGAAATCCTGCACTCACGCTTCCCCCCGGGCACCTACAGCCAGCAAAGCTACAGCCATGAGGGTGAAGAAGCCGGCTACCTCCTCAGCGGCAGCTTCGAGCTTTGGGTGGGCGAGCGGCATTTCCAGCTGGGTGAAGGCGACAGTTTCAGCTTTTCCAGCCAGGAACCCCATCGCTATGGCAACCCCGGCGAAGTGGATGCCGTGGTGATCTGGGTGATCACGCCGCCAACCTTTTGAAGCACTCCCGCAGGCCTTGGTAACACTGCTGACCCTCGATAGGGTCTACCTTGTCAACCGAACTCACGAGGAGCCAACAACATGAAGCAGATCCTGATCATCGGCGCCGGCTTTGCCGGCCTGTGGAGTGCCCTCAGCGCCGTCCGCCAGCTTGCCCTCAACGGCAACAAAGGCGTCGAAGTCACCTTGCTCGCGCCCCAGGCCGAGCTGCATATACGCCCGCGCTTCTACGAGCCCGATGTGCACACCATGGCCGCGCCACTGCAGGCGCTGTTCGATGCCGTCAACGTCCGCTTCGTGCAAGGCACGGCCTTCCATATTGATGAACAGGCCCGCCGGGTCAGCTACCGCACCCGCAGTGGCACCCAGTGCGCCCTGCCCTACGACCGCCTGATCATGGCCTGCGGCAGTGTGCTCAACCGGCCTGACATGGCCGGCATCGAGCACGTCTTCGATGTCGACAAGATCGACAGCGCCGCACGCCTGGAAGCCCACCTCAAGTCCCTGGCCAGCTTGCCCGACACACCGGCACGCAACACCGTGGTAGTGGCCGGTGGCGGCTTTACCGGCATCGAGACGGCAACCGAACTGCCAGCACGGCTGCGCAAAATCCTGGGTGAAGACGCCGCGTTACGCGTGATAGTGGTCGACCGCGGCGCAAAAATCGGTGCCGCCTTGGGCGACGGCATTCGGCCGGCCATCGAACAGGCCTGCGAGGCATTGGGCGTGGACTGGATCTGCGGTGCCACGGTGGCTTCGGTAGACCCTGCCGGCGTGCTACTGGACAACGGCCAGCGCATCGATGCCAGTACGGTGATCTGGACAGTAGGTTTCAAGGCCAACCCGCTCACCGAACAGATCACCGGCGAGCGCGACCGCCAGGGCCGATTGCATGTGGATGGCAACCTCAAGGTCAAGGGCAATGATGCGGTGTATGCAGCCGGCGATGTGGCGTATGCCGCCTGCGACGAGCTTGGCAACTACGCGGTGATGTCCTGCCAGCACGCGATTCCACTGGGGCGCTATGCGGGCAACAATGCGGCGGCCGAGCTGATTGGCGTGGCGCCGATGACGTACAGCCAGCCCAAGTACGTAACCTGCCTGGACCTGGGCGCCTGGGGCGCGGTGTATACCGAAGGGTGGGCGCGCGCGGTGGCGCCGCCGGAGGACAAGGCCGAGGCCAAGGTGTTGAAATCGCAGATCAACACCGTATGGATCTACCCGCCAGCGGCAGATCGTACAGCCGCTTTGGCGGCGGCTGATCCGAGTATTCCGGTGGCCTGACACGGCTTACCCGCAATGGGGCCGTGACGGGCCCCATCCTTGCCATCAGGCAGCTGCAAACAGCTCGTTGGCAATCTGAGCCTGGGCAGCATCAATCGCCTGGCTACGGTGTTCCGGGCCATAGGCCAGGCCATGGGCGCGGACGATTTCCAGGTCGGTGACGCCGATGAAGCCCAGGAACACTTTCAGGAAGTCCTCATGCCCGGCGCCTGTCGGCTGGCCAGCGTGCAGGCCACCAGCGGTGGAAACCAGCACCACCTTCTTGTCGCCGCACAGGCCTTCCGGGCCCGCTTCGGTGTAGCGGAACGTTTTGCCGGCAACGGCCACGCGGTCGATCCAGGCCTTGAGTTGGGTCGGTACTGTGAAGTTGTACATCGGCGCGCCAATGACTACAGCATCAGCAGCCAGGAATTCTTCCAGGGTTTCAGCACTGAGCTTGGCTTCAAAAGCCTGGGCAGCATCCCGCATGTCTTCAGGGGTACCGGCAGCTACCAAGGTGGCGGCGGAAAAGTGGGCGATGGCGTCAGCGGCCAGGTCACGGTAAACCACTTCCACGCTTGGATCGGCGGCTTTCCAGGCCTCGACCACTTCGCGGCTTAGCTGGCGGGAGGCGGAATTGTCGCCCAAGATGCTCGAATCGATGTGCAGCAGTTTCATGGGACTCTCCTGTGATTGAAGACCGCGCCAGTGGGCGATCACGATTGGGGAGAATCCTACCGGGGTGCGCAATGGCTGATAAGGAGGCAAAAATGCGTTAGTTTGTCCCACAGGTGGAACAGTGAGACATGCCCATGCAAGACCTTAACGACCTCTTTTACTTCGCGCGTGTCGTCGAAGCCGGTGGATTCGCCGCAGCCGGGCGCCAGCTGGGTATCCCCAAGTCGCGCCTGTCGCGGCGTATCGCCGAGCTGGAAGAGCGCCTTGGCACGCGCCTGTTGCAACGCACCACGCGGCAGCTCAAGCTCACCGCAGTAGGTGAACGCTACCTGCATCATTGCCAAGCGATGCTGCTGGAAGCCGAAGCTGCCGATGAAGCCGTAGCCAGCATGAGCAGTGAACCGCGCGGGCGCTTGCGGGTGTCTTGCCCGGTGGCGCTGGCACACGCGTTCCTGCCAGATGTGATCAGCCGTTTTCTTGAGCAGTACCCGCTGGTGCAACTGGACATGGTGCTGCTCAACCGCCGGGTCGACCTGATTTCCGAAGGCATCGACGTGGCGCTGCGCGTGCGCGACCTGGGCGATGAAGACCCGGCGCTGGTCACCCGTCGCCTTCGCCAGGCGCAAATGCAACTGGTGGCTGCACCCGGGTTCGCCGATCACATTCGCGAACCTGCAGAGTTGGCGTCGTTGCCCGTACTGGGGGCCGCCGAAGCCGACCGCTTGGTACACTTCCGCTTGTTCGGTCCCCAGGGCAAGCAGCAGGAAATTGCTTTGGAGCCACGCCTGGCCATTGATGATTTCGTAGTACGTAATGCTGCTGTACGGGCCGGACTAGGGTTCACTGCGCTGCCCAGCATGTTCTGCGAAGAAGAACTGGAACGCGGCGAGTTGGTGCGCCTGCTGCCAGAGTGGTCATTGCCGGGCGGCTATCTGCAGGCTGTGTATCCGCACCGGCGTGGTTTGCTGCCGGCTGTGCGGGTGTGGATCGATCACCTGGCAGCGTCATTCGAAGCTTGTGGAGAGCGGTATGTCTGAAAGGAAGATGAGCGAAACCCAGGTGGCGGCGTTTTGCCTGAGCCTGCCGGGTGCGCGAGAAGACTACAAATGGGGTGGCATTCGGGTGTTTTCAGTGGCGGGCAACAAGATGTTCGCCGTGCTCGACCTGGCTGGCGCGGGGTTGTCGTTCAAGGTGGCCGATGAGCTGTTTCTCGGCTATTGCGACCGCCCTGGGGTGCGGCCTGCGCCGTATCTGGCGCGGGCGAAATGGATCAGCTTGGCGCTGCCCTACCCCATGGGGCGAGATGAGCTGTGCGATGTGTTGCAGCGCTCGCACCAGCTGGTGGTCCGGCGCTTGCCGAAGCGATTGCAGGTGGGGTTGGTGATGTAGTTATCCTGTACCGGCCTCTTCGCGGGCACAGGCAACAATCAATTGAAGGGCAGATAACGCCCCTCAAAAAACAGCCAGTCCGCCCAGAACACCTGGTGCACCAGCACAATCCCCCAGCACACCAGCTGGTACGAAACCTTGCGGGTCTTGTGCCGGAACACCTGCTGCGCCACCAGCGCACCCGGCCAGCCACCCAACAGCTCACTGGCATGCAGCACTTTCTCGGGCGTACGCCAGGCCTGGGTACGCGCCTGTTGCTTATCCTGCCAATACAGCAACAGGCTGATCAGGCTCATGGCCGGGTACAGCGCCAGCGGCCACCAGGCCTGGTCGTTCCAGGCCATGCGCGCAGCGCCCAGCCCGGGCAACAGGCACAACACCCCCAACAGCAGCAGCTTCAGGCGCACATTGCGTACGCCCTCCGCCCGTTGCCCGCGCAACACCTCAGCCATGAGCTTTCGACCAGTCAACCCAGCCGAACTGCCAGGTCGCCAGAATCAGCAGGCCGAACACAATCCGATACCAGGCAAACGCCGCGTAGCTGTGGTTGGCAATGAACTTGAGCAACGCGCGCACGGCGATCATGGCGAAGATGAACGACGTCACGAAGCCAATCGCAAACACCGGCAAGTCACTGGGCTGGAACAGGTCACGGTACTTGTAACCCGAGTACACCGCCGCACCGACCATGGTCGGCATCGCCAGAAAGAACGAAAATTCGGTCGCGGCCTTGCGCGACAAGCCAAACAGCAGGCCGCCAATGATGGTCGAGCCCGAGCGGGAAGTGCCCGGAATCATTGCCAGGCACTGGATGAAGCCGATCTTCAGCGCATGGCTCCAGCGCATGTCGTCCACATGATCCACCTGCACGCGGTGCTCGCGGCGCTCGGCCCAGAGCATGATGACGCCACCCACCACCAATGCCGCCGCCACGGTGATCGGGTTGAACAGGTACTCGTGGATCAGGTCGGCGAACAGCACGCCCAGCACGACCGCCGGCATGAACGCCAACAGCAGGTTGCCGGTGAAACGCCGCGCCTTGGGCTGGCTGGCCAGGCCAAACACCACTTCGAAAATTTTGCCACGAAACTCCCACACCACCGCCAGGATCGCTGCCAGCTGAATGATGATGTTGAATGCCATGGCCCGCTCACCGCCAAAACCTATCAGGTCGGCGACGATGATCTGGTGCCCGGTACTGGAGATCGGCAGAAACTCTGTCAGCCCTTCGACCACGCCTAAGATGATTGCCTGAAAGGCAGTCCAAAAATCCATCATTCCCCCGGATGGAGCGCCGCTTGCTGCGGGCCCCTTGTTCTTGATTTGCTTGAGTTTGCCGCACGCGGCCCGGCTGTTTTACAGCGACTGTTGGGCGCAACGCCAGTAGAAAAGTTCACGCCCGGTAAAGGTTTCATCTTGCGCGGCCGAAATCCTAGCAGAGCGCCTTTGCAATCGCTTTACGCGACCTGCTGCAGACTATTTCAAAGATAGCACTTAGCCATTAGTCGGGTGGGGACCTGTCGCAAAGCATGCTTGGATGCACCTCAATAAAAAGAACAATGCGGGAGCTCCTGGATGAACACGTTGAGATCGATGTCGATCAGCCGGCGCCTGTGGCTGATCCTTGTGGTGGCGGTGGCCATGCTGGTGGTGCTGGGCCTGCTCATGCTGCGCCAGATCCACGGTGACCTTTACCAGGCCAAAGCGGAAAAAACCCGCCATGTGGTGCAGACCGCCGCTGGCGTGCTGGCCTATTACCAAGGGCTGGAGGCGGCCGGTACGCTGAGCCGCGAAGCCGCCCAGCAACAGGCACTGCAGGTGGTACGTGCGTTGCGCTACGACCACGATGACTACTTCTGGATCAACGACCTGGGGCCAAAGATGATCATGCATCCGGCCAACCCCAAGCTTGATGGCCAGGACCTTTCTGCCATTCGCGACCCCGACGGCTTTGCCGTGTTCAACGAAATGGTCGCCTTGGCCCGCCAGCAGGATGCAGGGCCGGTCAACTACCGCTGGCCCAAACCCGGTGCCAGCGAGCCGGTGGCCAAGACTTCCTATATACAGCTGTTCAAACCCTGGGGCTGGATCATCGGTTCGGGCGTGTACGTCGATGACGTGCAGGCCGAATTCGCCCGCCAGTTGCGCGATGCCTCGCTGGTGGGTGTGGGCATTGCCTTGCTGATGGCACTGGTGGTCCTGCTGATTGCGCGCAGCATTGCCCGCCCCTTGCAGGAGGCTGTGCAGGCCATGGGCAACATCGCCAGCGGCGAAAGCGACCTGACGCGGCGCCTGGACACCCACGGCCGTGACGAAATCACCCACCTGGGCGAGCACTTCAACCGTTTCAACGGCAAGCTGCAGGGTGTGGTCGGCCAGCTGCAAGGGGCGGCCCACGCGCTGGCCCAGTCCGCCGGGCAAGTGGGTGACAATGCGGGTGCCGCGCAGCAGCACAGCGCCCAACAATCGTTACAGATGGATCAGGTAGCCACCGCCGTGAACGAGGTGACCTACGCCGTGCAGGACGTGGCCAAGACCGCCGAACAGGCCTCCGGGGAAATGCGCACCGCACAGCAGCAGGTAACCCATGGCCAGCAAGCGATTCATGGCAGCCTGGCGCAGATCGACCGGTTGTCGCTGACCATCGACCAGGCCGTGCAGGTGATTCGCGACCTGGCCGGCCACAGCACGCGCATCGGCGGGGTGCTCGATGTCATCCGCTCCATCGCCGAGCAGACCAACCTGCTGGCGCTGAATGCGGCCATCGAAGCGGCACGGGCCGGGGAACAAGGCCGTGGCTTTGCCGTGGTCGCCGACGAGGTTCGCCTGCTGGCCCAGCGCACCGCGCAGTCGACGGCCGAGATCCATACCATGATCGAGCACCTGCAAAGCCAGTCGGACGCAGCGGTCAAAGCCATCGACACCAGCAGCGAAGCCTCGCGCCAAACCGTCGAGCAGGCCCGCGAAGCCGGCGCCAGCCTGGACGCCATCAACCAGGCACTGACCAACCTGACCGCGCTGAATGCCTCTATTGCCAGTGCCACCTTGCAGCAGTCGCATGTGGTCGAGGAAATCAACCGCAATGTGCTGGATACCGCCGGGCTATCCCAGCAGACGGCCGATGCGGCACGCCAGTCCAGCGATGCTGGGGTGGCATTGGGGCAGTTGAGCGAAGAGCTGGAACAGTTGCTGCGGCAGTTCCGGGTGTAACGCAAAGACCTAAAACTGTGAGCGCACCACCGACCTTGTGAGAGCGGGTTCACCCGCGAAGAATGCAACCCGGTGCATGGCACCGGCTTTGCCGGTGTTCGCGGGTGAACCCGCTCCCACAAAGATCTCACAGCCTTCAGGCCTGCGCCCTACACCTTCCCTGGCCGACCCGCTACAATCGCGGCCCTCTCCCGCAGTCTCCAAGGATCGCCGATGTCCGGCCTTGAACTCATCGCCGCCGTCCTCGGCGTCACCGCTGTCTGGCTCACGGTCAAACAAAACGCCTGGTGCTGGCCGATCGGCCTGGTCATGGTGCTGATCTATGGCTGGCTGTTCTACGAGGTAAAGCTGTATTCGGGCATGCTGCTGCAACTGGCCTACGCCGTCCTGCAACTGTACGGCTGGTGGCAATGGAAACGCCCCGGCCGCACCGAAGACGCCCGCCAGGTATCGCGCCTGCAAGGCCCAGCGTTATGTGCCGGCCTGGCTGCCGGAGTACTCCTGAGCGCAGCCCTGGGCACAGCCATGGCCAACTGGACCGATGCCGCCCTGCCCTGGCTCGACGCCACCCTGACCGGCTTCAGTCTGGTGGCGCAACTGTGGATGGCCCAGAAGCGCCTGCAATGCTGGCCGCTGTGGGTGGCAGTAGACATCGTCTATGTAGGCCTGTACCTGCACCAGCAGCTGTACTTCACGGCGGGCTTCTTTGCCGTGCTCACCCTGATTGCCGTGCGCGGCTGGCTGGAATGGCGCCGCGACCCGGCGTTGGCGCAACCATGAGCACACAACACGCCATGAAGGTCCTGGTGCTGTGCGGCCCCGAATCCAGCGGCAAGAGCTGGCTCAGCGGTGTGATCCAGGCGCATTTCGGCGGTGTGGTGGTGGCCGAGTACGTGCGCCACTTCATCGACCAGGAGTGCCGCGATACCTGCTATGCCGATATCCCTGCCATCGCCCACGGCCAGCTGGCCTGGGAGGACCGGGCGCGCGAACAGGCGCCACCGCTGCTGATCCTCGACACCCACCTGCTCAGCAACATGCTCTGGAGCCGCGCCTTGTTCGATGACTGCCCGGCCTGGCTGGAACAAGCCTTGCTTGAACGGCACTACGACCTGCACCTGTTGCTGAGCCCACAGGGGGTGGACTGGGTTGCCGATGGACAGCGCAACCAACCCGACATCAACGACCGCCAGCGCTTTTTCGACGACAGCCTTGCCTGGCTGCAACAGCATAATCAGGCGCACCAGATACTTGAGGGCAATTGGCCGCAGCGCCAGTTGCTGGCCTTGCAAGCCGTTGCTACGCTGCTTGATAGCGATGCGCCATCCTGCCCGACCGAGTGTTAACCCACTGACACACTCAAGTGGGGCAAAGCCCCCGAAATTGCGGGGCTTTCCCCCGTTTCGGGGGCAGTGTCAACCCCATGAAACACCCCTGCAAAAACCCTTCCAATCAAGGCCACAGCTGGCTTGGCCCGCAACGCTCACGGCTGGCTGTTTCACCGCTGAGACAGAATGCGCCGCAGTTTGTCAGCCTCTTGCCCTAACTATCTGATCTGAAAACGATTCTCAAAAGCGGCACACCATCTGCTCTGTCCTTTGCATCGCTGAACAAGGCCAGCGCTCAAAGAAGGAGTTGCCGTCGTGAGGAAGAGTGACAAACGCCTCTACCACTTGTTGTTGGCGGGTTGTGTACTGGGGGCATTGAGCCTCACGGCCCACGCAGACAAAGGAATCATCATCATCAAGCGCGACGTGCAGGTGCGCAACGCGACGATCCCGCCCTTGATCCCTGACCCGAGCCCGACCACTGTCAACGCCAACCCTTCTGCCCACGTGCTCAAGCAAACCAATGAACTGAGCGATGGCGATTTCGCCAGCATCAGCAGTGGCGCCGGCATCAGCAACATGATTACCCAGCAGACCAACAACCTGGGGGGCAACCTCGGCAACCAGAACCAGTTGCCCAACCTGTCAGGCGGCCGTGGCACGGGGGGCGCGGGTAACGGCATCTCCAACATGGTCAACTCAAGTGTGCAACGCGGCCTCGCGCCGTTGCAGATCCTGACCGGCGGGGGCAAGTGACATGAAGCACATGCTGCTGATTCTGGCCACCCTGTGCAGTACGCCAGGCTTCGCCGACTCCCTGGTTCCCGTCATCAACAATGCCAACATCGACAGCTCGGGCAGCCGCTATCAGGGCAACCTCTCCGTCAACCAGGCCGCTGGCGACAAACAGCAACAGGCCAATGCGCGGGCCATCGCCGTCGGGCCCGAAGCGAATGCCAGCACGCAGATCCGGCAACGGCTGAACACACCCGCCGACCCGACGATGGATGCCCGCTCGACCATTCAAGGCAACGCATTCAGCAACGGCAGCGGTGCGCTGGGCGTCAACCAGAGTGCCGGCGCCAATACCCAGCAAGCCAATGCCCTGAGCATAACCCTCAGTGCTCAACCGCAAAGCATCGACGACAGCGTCCTCATGCAACAGAACGTGGCGCTGCTCAACAACTCCGGTCCAACTGACACCCCAACAGGCCATCGCCAGGTCACCACCAGTGACCAGGCCTTCACCGGTAGCCGCGGGGTGATCCAGTTGAACCAGAGTGCCGGGGTGGGAAACCGAATGGCCAACACCTTGAGCATCCGGGTCGCGGATTGACCCTTTCAGTTAAGAACGACACTTAACCAACATAGAGTACGGAGAATCACCATGAAACCCTCGATGGCAATCAAGCCTCTGGTGTTCGCAATTGCTGCGGTCATGGCTGTTGCTGTACAAGCTGGGCAAAACGATCGGCGCAATGACCACCACAACGGCCACCATAACAATGGTCATCACACGCCTCCTCCAACCAAAATCCCTGTGTATGCAACGGCCAATGCCTGGGATACCCAAACCAGCACCGATAACCGTATCAGCAATCAAGGCACCATCAACGAAGCCGAGATGAGCCAGTCGGGTGAAGGCTCCAGTGGCAACGTCGGTATCAACGTGGCGGCCGGTAACGGCAACCAGCAGGATAACGCCGCAGCCATTGCCAACGCCGGCTCCGAGTCGAGCCTGGACAACAGCTTCGTGTTCGGCATGGCCAGTGCCACTGCCGATGTCGTGCAAACCAGCGACAACAACCGGGTCGACAACTATTCGACCCAGTCGTCGGCGGTGATGAGCGGCTCGGCCAGCGGGGCTGAGGGCAACATCGGCATCAACATTGCCGGTGGCGACCTCAACCAACAGAAAAACACCATGGCCATCGCCAACACTGGTGCGCCTCTGGGTAATGCCACTGCCACGGCTTCTGCCGAACAGGACGGGCCAGGCCTGGTCGTGAACAACAGTGCTGACCGCACTTACCGCGTCGACACGATCACCATCACCACCTCGGCCAGCGGTTCGAGCTCGCGTGATGGTACGTTCAACTCGACCGACGACCGCAGCTCGTCCTCGAGCTTCAGCGTGGCCGGCTCGCAAAGCGCCAGCTCCAGCGGCTCTAGCGGCTGGAACTCCAGCGGCTCGAAATCCAGCAACGCCAGTGGCTCCAGCAGCATGTCGGCAAGCGGTTCCAACGGCTGGAATGCCAGTGGCTCTGCCAGCGGCAGCAACAGCTCGTCGAGCAGCGCCAGCCTGAACGCTTCGCTGGATGCCGCAGCCAATGCTACGCGCACCTTCACCACCGATGATGGCCGCCGCGAACGCACCCGCTCCAGCACCTTCGATGGCTCGCTCAATGCATCGTTGGACGTATCGGTCGACAAGTCGCGCGAAAGTGCATACGACAAGTCGTTCGAGAAAGCCTTCGACTCCAGCTACGACAAGTCGCGTGAGTCTTCGTACGACAAGTCCAAAGACTCTTCGTACACCAAGTCTCACGACTCTTCGTACGAGAATGCTTCGGCCTCGGCGTTTGAAAAGTCTGGCGAGAAATCGAAACAATCCTCGAACGACGTTTCGAAGAGCTACAGCGAAAGCAGCGCTTACGACTTAAGCAATACTGTGTCCTTCCAAGTGCTGACCCCGACCGGCTGGGCCAATCCTGTTACCAATACTGCAACCCTTAGCGGTTCGGTGAACGGTGGCAGCGGCAACCTGGGCGTGAACGTGGCAGCCGGTGTGGGCAACCAGCAGAGCAACTCGCTGGCCATTTCCAACACCTCGTTCTAAACGCTGCGCTTGAGGCCCCCTTCGGGGGGCCTTTCTTCAACACCCACCGGAAGGCATCCGATCATGCGCATTATCGCCTTGGCGTTTTTGCTGTGCCTGGCCAGCGTGAGCGAAGCTGCACAAATGCCGCTGTCCGTCCTGCCGGGCGGCGCCGTGGTATTCAAGCCCATCCAGAGCGTGCGTGAACGCAAGTTCGCCGACCTGGTGCAACAGAAAACCGACTTCAGTTGCGGCGCCGCCGCACTGGCGACCATCCTGCGCCAGGCCTACTGGCTGGATGTGGACGAACATCAGATCATCGAAGGCATGCTGGCCCACGCCGACCAGAACCTGGTGCGCACGCAAGGCTTCTCCATGCTCGACATGAAACGCTACGTCGAAAGCCTGGGGATGCGTGCCCGCGGCTACCGGGTAGCACCCGACACCCTGCACAGTGTGCGCATCCCGGTCGTGGTGCTGATGGACGTGCGTGGCTACAAGCACTTCGTGGTCATGCAGAAGGTCGACAAAGGCTGGGTGTACATCGGTGACCCGGTGCTGGGCCACAAGCGTTACAAGATCGATGATTTCCTGAAGGGCTGGAACGGCATCATCTTCGCTGTGATCGGCCAAGGGTACGACAAGAACAATGTCCTGCTCGACCCGCCCCTGCCACTGACTGCCAAGGGCCGGGTGAACAACTTCACCCCAGTGAAGGACACCGAGCTGCTGGACTTCGGCTTCATCAAAAGCGACTTCTTCTAACGACTGTTCTAATGACAAGGAGCATGATGCTCCAGGGAGCATTTCATGAAGACTTCATTGTGGCTGGCCATGGCCTGCCTGGCCGCCAGCCTGCCAAGCCACGCCGAGGCGTTGAAACCCATCGAACTCAAGGACCAGGAACTGGCCAATCTGCGTGGCCGCTATGTGATGCCGGGGCGCATCGTGAGTTTCGGGATTGTCATGTCCAGCACCTGGCAAAATGCCAAAGGGGACGTGATCGGGGCGACATCCACGCTGCAAGTCCAGCAGTCGACCATCAAGCCCCAGTTCTATGTCTCGATGATCGACGAAAAAGGCACCGGTGCCGCGTCGAGCGGTGCCTCTTCTGCGGGCACGGGCGTGGTCACAGGTGGCAACGGCCTGACCACCACCGAAGGTGTCACCCAGGTAGTGCGTGCAGCCGGTGACAACAACACGGCCTACAACAACGTTGATATCAACGTCACCAAAGCCAACCAGGCCCCCGCCGTGCAGCAGCAAGGCCAGGTACTGGCCGCTGGCCAGACCCTGGTCGGTGAAAACGGCGCCGGCTCGCTCAGCGTGTCCTCGACCGGCGTGGGCGTGCAGCTCAACATCAATGCCAGCAATAACCAGGGCAGCAGCGTGCAGCGCCTGGCCCAGGGCGGCCTGATGCAGAATTCGACGCTGCTCGGCAACGGCAACCTGGTCAACAACGTCACTTCCCTGAATGTGGTCATGCGTGAAAGCGTGCCAACGGCCGCCTCGCTGAACGGTAGCCTCGACCAGCTCAAAGGTCTTCGCACCTTCGGATACTGATCTACGCTCAGTCTCATCAAAAGTAGTCGGAAGGGACGGCAAATCCATGCACCGATCTTTAACGCTCAAAGCTTTTGTGTGTTTGACTACCCTGGCCCCGGCCACAATGCTCTACGCAGCTGCCGACCCACAGGTCGAGGCCCTCAAGCAGGAACTGATCGAGCTTAAACGCCGTTACGAAGCCCAGCAGCAAGCGCTGATGGTGCTGGAGCAGCGCGTGCGACAGGTCGAGGAGGCCCCGGCGGCAGCGCAACCCAAACGCCTGGTCAAATCCCCCGCCGAAGGGGTCAAGGGGGCGCAGACTGTTGCATCCGGCGCGCCGGGCACCACCGGCAGCTCCTACGGCCAGGCGCTCACCGCCGACTCGGAGCCGGCGCAAAGTGTGTCCAACCTGTATGACGAAGCCAGCGGCTTCTTCGGTGGCGGCAAGTTCAGCTTCGAAACCGGCCTGACCTACACCCATTACGATACCCGTGCGCTCACGCTCAACGGTTTCCTGGCGCTGGACTCGATTTTCCTCGGCAGTATCAACCTTGACCGCATCAAGGCCGACAACTGGACCCTGGACATGACCGCGCGCTACAACCTGGCGCAGCGTTGGCAATTCGACATCAACGTGCCCGTGGTGTACCGCGAGTCTACCTACTCTTCCGGCGGCGCGGGTGGCGCCGGGGCCAGTACCTCCGACGCCAGCGTGACCCGTGACCCGGAAATCGGCGACATCAACGTTGGCGTAGCGTACAAGTTCCTCGACGAGGACGAGACCTGGCCTGACGCTGTGGCCACCCTGCGCATCAAGGCACCGACCGGCAAGGACCCCTATGGCATCAAGCTACGCGAGGTCGACGGCAACAGTAACCTGTCAGTACCGGAAAGCCTGCCGACCGGTAACGGTGTGTGGTCGATCACGCCGGGCATCTCGCTGGTCAAGACCTTCGACCCGGCCGTGCTGTTCGGCAGCCTGTCCTACACCTACAACATGCAAGACTCGTTCAGCGACATAAGCCCGCAGGTCAACAGCAAGGTCCCGGGTGACGTGAAGCTCGGCGACTCCTGGCAGATTGGCGGTGGCATCGCCTTCGCCCTGAACGAAAAAATGAGTATGTCGTTCTCGGTGTCCGACCAGTTCGCCCGCAAGAGCAAGATCAAACCGGATGGTGGTGACTGGCAATCGATCTCCAACAGTGACTACAACGCCGCCAACTTCAACATCGGCATGACCTTCGCCGCCACCAACAACCTGACCATCGTCCCCAACCTGTCCATTGGTCTGACCGATGATGCGCCAGACTTCTCCTTCAGCCTGAAATTCCCCTACTACTTCTGATACTTGCCCTCAGCCAGGCCCGTGCAAGCGGGCCAGGCTTTTGGTTACCAGCCTTGTAGCCAACCGCTTTCCCCTTCCCGGCCTGTTATCATCAAGCACAGATGCATGACGATTTAATGGCAAAAGGGAAGTTTTTGTGAAGAACCTGTCCGACCACCCACGTACCCGGCTTGCCGCCTTGGCAGCCCTGGTGCTGGTGATCCCACTGGGTACGCGCGCCATGCTGGGTTGGTCCAACCCGCTCGGTTACCTGTCCGACCTCGCCCTCGGCAGCCTGCTGGTCTTGCTGCTGCACCGTCGGCCATGGTGGCTGGCCCTGCCCGTGCTGCTGGCCTGGGCTGCCCTGTGGGTGGCCTCGGCCGAACTCGTGAGCGCGGTGGGCCGGTTGCCCACCAGCGCCGACCTGACGTACCTCGTCGACCCGCAATTCATGGAGAACTCTACCGGCGGCAGCCTGGCCCATGCCTGGCTGCCCTGGCTTATGGGCGCAGGCCTGCTGGCCTGGCTGGCCACCGCGTGGCGTAGCCGCACCCGGCGCAGCCAGCCGCTGCCGCGCAAGGCCTGGGCCATTCCCGCGCTGCTGTTCGCTACCCACTGGGGCAGCCAGCAGCTGGTACCCAGCGACGCCGATCAATGGCGGCAATACAACCTCACCCACCAACTGATGTCTGCCGGGGTCGGTACCCTGGAGCGCAAGGTCGAAGGCTGGATGGGCCGCACGCAAACGTTCACGCCGCTGGCCAGCAGCGGCCTGACGCAATCCGACCTGCATGGCCAGCGCCTGCTGGCCGGGCCAGGCAGTGCTCGCAACCTGCTGGTCATCGCGGTGGAAGGTATCCCAGGGGCCTACCTGCGGCCCAATCGCCAGGCCCTGCACAGCCGCTTCGACGAAGACCTGATGCCCAAGGTCAGCCAGTGGGCCGAGCGCGGCATGAACACCCCGGACTACGTCCTGCACACCCACCAGACCATCCGCGGCCTGTACGCGATGCTGTGTGGTGACTACGACAAACTGGCCAATGGCACGCCCAAGGGCGTCGAGCTGCTAACCCAGAACGAACGCAACCAGGCCTGCCTGCCGGCGCAACTGCGCCAGGCCGGCTTTACTACCCACTACCTGCAAGGTGCCGGCCTGCGCTTCATGGCCAAGGACCGCATCATGCCGCACATCGGCTTCGATTCGGTGCACGGCCTGGAGTGGTTCCGCAACAAGAACTACCTGGACTTCCCTTGGGGCAAGGATGACCGCTCATTCTTCGAAGGCGCCCTGGATTACGTCGGCCAGCTGCAAAAGCAGGACAAACCCTGGATGCTGACCCTGCTCACAGTCGGCACACACCAGCCGTATTCGGCGCCCGCCGAGTACCTGGAACGCTATGACACGCCCAAACAGGCTGCGGTGGCTTACCTGGACGATGCGCTCGGGGCGTTTCTCGATAACCTGGAACGCCAGGGCGTGCTCAAGGACACGTTGGTGGTGGTGACCTCGGACGAGTCCCACGGCATCGACGGCGTGCGCCTGGCCTCATCCTGGGGCTTCAACCTCACCCTGGCGCCGGAGCAGGCGCAACTGCCCCACATCAAGCGCGGCACGTACGGCCATATCGACCTGGCCACCTCCGTGCTCGACTACTTTGCCCTGCCTATTCCAATAGCGCTCGGTGGTCGCTCGCTGTACCGCGACTACGATACCGGCCGCGAAATGATTTCCTACACCAATGGCATGCTGCGCTATCACAACGGCCAGGGCGTCTTCACCGAATGTGACTTCCAGCAGCGCTGCCGGCGTTACGCCAGCGAGGGCTTCATTGCCGACCAGGCCCGCTATCTGGGGCCGGGCGACAGCCTGCTCGGCCAGCAGATCGGCGCCCTGGCCGGGGTGCTCGACCAGTCCCTGCTGCAAACCCCGCTCAACCTGCGTTACCAGTTCGGCGGCCCTTCGCCGATCAAGCTGCGCAAGCGCATTCACGATGACTGGGCCGATAACCTGATCGGCGCCCAGTACCTTGAAATGCCGGAAGGCTCGCACACTCGCGTACGGGTGAAGGTGCGCTCGCTGGACCCCAAGCGTGTCGCCTACATCCAGCTCAAGGCCAAGCAACTGGAGCAGGACGTGCCACTGGGCCTGCCTGCCGAGGTGAAGGTCACCGCCGACGAACCGCTGGAGATGGAATTCAGCTTTGACAACCCGACCGAGCGCAAAGCGTTTTCCTTCCATTTGCTGGGGTATGGCGGCGGTAAGGTGGAAGTCAGCGACTTCAGCGTGATTACCGCGCTGCCCGGAGAGGATGACGCCGCAGATGAACTGACCGAGGGCCACATTGCCCATTCGGGCTGAGCGGATAACCACTCATCGCCCGGCTACCGGTGCCTGTCGAATCGGCAAACGCGTGCTCGACTAGTGTGTGAATCCCCAGCGTGGAGACAGCACCATGAGCACAAGCGAAAGCAGGCACCCGGTGGTTTCCCGTAGCCAGTGGCTGGCGGCACGCCGGCAACTGTGGCTGCACGAAAAGGCCTTTACCCACCACCGCGACGCGCTGTCCGCAGCCCGTCGCGCCCTGCCCTGGGTCAAGGTCGAGCAAGGCTATCGCTTCCAGGGGCCGGACGGCGAACTGAGCCTGGCTGACCTGTTCGCAGGCCGCAGCCAGCTACTGCTTTATCACTTCATGTTCGCCGAAGGCTGGAGCGAAGGCTGCCCCGGCTGTTCGTTCCTGGCCGACCACTTTGACGGCGCCAACCTGCACCTGGCGCACCACGACGTGTCGCTGGTGGCGGTGTCACGGGCCCCCTATGCCGAATTTCAGGCATTTCGCCGCCGCATGGGCTGGCAGTTCCCGTGGTACTCGTCACAGGGCAGTGGTTTCAACGAAGACTTCGGCGTCAGTGTGGGCAGCGAGGGGGAACGGCAGTACAACTATGAGCCGTATGACGGCAGTGAAAGCGAGTTGCCTGGCCTGAGTGCGTTCTACCGTGAAGCGGACGGCAGCGTTTACCACACCTACTCGACCTATGCCCGTGGGTTGGACATTCTGGTCAATACCTACAACTTCCTGGACATTGCGCCACTGGGGCGCAACGAAGGCGGGACCATGGACTGGGTGCGGCACCATGATCGGTATGAAGGGCAGCCAGATAAACCTCACTGCTGCCACAAATGACCCAGGCACCACGCACGGAACTTTGGGGCTGCTGCGCAGCCCATCGCCGGCAAGCCAGCTCCCACAGGGACCGCGTAATTTTGAAGATCTGCGCAGTAGCTGTGGGAGCTGGCTTGCCGGCGATGGGCCGCAAAGCGGCCCCAACTGCTTAACTGACTGGCGTTAGGGCAGGCCCGCGTACGCCCAACATCCCGCGCTCGACGATAAAGTCGATCACCGCCTGCAACCCCTCGCCCTTTTTCAGGTTGCTGAACGTCCACGGCCGCTGTGGGCGCATGCGCTGGGTGTCGCGCTCCATCACTTCCAGCGAAGCCCCCACATAGGGCGCCAGATCAGTCTTGTTGATCACCAGGAAGTCCGACTTGGTAATGCCGGGGCCGCCCTTGCGCGGAATCTTCTCGCCCTCAGCCACGTCAATCACATAGATAGTCAGGTCGGCCAGCTCCGGGCTGAACGTGGCGCTGAGGTTGTCACCGCCGCTTTCCACGAAAATGACCTCAAGGTTACCGAACTTGCGCGCCAGCGCCTCAACGGCGGCCAGGTTCATCGAGGCGTCTTCGCGAATGGCCGTGTGCGGGCAACCGCCGGTTTCCACGCCCACGATGCGCTCCGGCTCCAGGGCGCCGGCCTCGGTGAGGATGCGCTGGTCTTCCTTGGTGTAGATGTCATTGGTAACCACAGCAATCTGGTAGTGATCGCGCATGGCCTTGCACAGCGCTTCCAGCAGTGCGGTCTTGCCAGAGCCGACCGGGCCGCCGACACCGACGCGCAGGGGTTGTTGATAGCTTTGCATGAAGGCAGTCCTCAGGAACGGAACAAACGGGTGTATTGGGTTTCGTGACGCGATGAGGCAATGGCCAGCAATGGCAGGCCGCCACCGAGCTGGTCATCGGCCAGCGCCAGGGCCTGGTCAAGTGCAGCGGGCAGTTCGGTGCCCAGGTCGCGCAGCAAGGTCTGGGCCGCCTGCTGGCCGAACGGCACCAGCTTGACCCCGGCCATGACCGCGCCTTCCAGCCAGGCAAAGCCATGGCCCAGGGCCAGCTGACGCAGTGGAATGCCCCAGTGCGCAGCCAACCAGGCCATGCCGCCCAACTGGGTCAGTTCAAGGCTGGCGCGCCACGCCGGCGCCTGGCCCAGTTGCCAGCCGTCGAGTAGCCGCGCCAGGGCCGCACCACGCTGCTGCTCTTCCAGGCGCAGCTCGGCGGTTTCGCGGTTGGCCAGCAAGAAGCGGCTCCAGTGGCCGAAGGCCTCGGCGTCCTCGGCCTGACAAGCGTGATACAGGCGCGCCAGCACCGGCCAGTCCAGGCAAGCCAAGGTGTCTTCGACCTGCTCGCGCTGCCAGGCAGCGAAGCCATCCACGCCCTTCACCCAGCCCGCCTCGACCGCCCACTCCAGGCCTTGCGAATACGTGAAGCCGCCCACCGGCAAGCCGGGGCTGGCCAGCTGCAACAGGCGCAGCAACGCCAGGTCGCTGTCCATCAACCGGCCAGCACCAGCGCGGCACCGGCCAGCAGGCCACCACCGAAGGCTTTCTGCAGGCCACTGTGCCGGCGCAACAGGCACCCGACGGCGAAGCCCGCCGCCAACAGCAAGCCGCTGACCGTGACAAAGCCGGCGCTGAACTGCCAGAACGCGCTTGGTGTGGCTTCCACGCCATGGGCCCAGCCGTGGAACAGGGCGAACACCGGCATGGCCATGGCCAGCAGCAACTGCCGGCTCGGCAGCAGCACCGCCCCGGCGGCCACCAGCAGCGACACGGCAATCAGGGTTTCCATGCCCAGCACGTCACCGAACAAGTGGCCACATACTGCCCCGCCAAACATCGCCGCCAGGGTTGCCAAGGGCAGCGTCAGGCTGCGCCGGGTCAGTGCAGCGAGTACGCCAGTGCCCAACAGCATCAGCAGGTGGTCAAGGCCCGTCAGCGGGTGCAGCAGGCCATCGTGCAACGGATTGCTGTCATGCCCAGGGTGAGCGAAAGCCGGCAGCGCCAGCATCAGTAGAAACAGGGCGAACGTCTTTTTCATGGGTTGCTCCAGGCAGTTCAGGAATGGGCAGGCAGGCGAACGAACGGGTGGTCGTTGCCGTGGGCATGGCTGTGGCCATGCGGCGCGCTCTGGTAGGCGCCCGCTTCAGGCTCGAACGGAGCCTGTTCGGCCTCCACCGTCAGGCCCAGACCACGCAGCATGTCGTCCAGCACATGGTCGTGCTGGAAACGCAGCAGACCAGGCTCGATCTGCAGGGGCACGTGGCGGTTCCCCAGGTGATAGGCCGCACGGGCCAGCAGGTGCGGGTCGGCACAACGCACCGTTGACACCGTTTCGGGTGCCGCCAGCACGCGAATCAGCTGGCTGCCATCGGCATCGGCAAGCAACTCTCCCCCGCGTAGCAGGTGGCCGCGTTCGAGCATCAGGCCGGCCTCGCGGCCATCGTCCAGGGTCACGCGCAGGCGGCTCTTGATACGGCTGTCCACATCCAGGGTGACAGTGCCGGTTTCGGTGAGCGTGCCGGGCTCGGTGACGCGGCGGGTCAAGACAATCATCGGTGCTCCTTCAAAACAGGAAATAACGCTGGGCCAGCGGCAACTCGCTGGCCGGCTCGCAGACCAGCAGCTCGCCATCGGCACGCACCTGGTAGGTTTGCGCATCGACCTCGATCAGCGGCTGCAAGGTGTTGTGGACCATGTCCGGCTTGCGCACCCGGCGGCAGCCGTTGACCACGCCTATCAGGCTGCGCAGGTTCAGCTCTTCTGCCAGGCCCCGGTCCATGGCCGCCTGCGGCAGGAAGGTCATGCGCGTGGCATGCCGCGCCGCGCCCAGGGCGCCGAACATGGGCCGGTAGTGCACCGGCTGCGGCGTGGGGATGGAGCCGTTGATATCGCCCATGGGTGCGGTGACGATCATTCCGCCCTTGATCACCAGCGCCGGCTTGACCGCGAAGAACGCCGGCGACCACAGCACCAGGTCGGCCAGCTTGCCCGCCTCCACCGACCCCACTTCGTGGCCGATGCCATGGGTGAGTGCCGGGTTGATGGTGTACTTGGCGATGTAGCGCTTGACCCGGAAGTTGTCGCTGTAGGCGGTGTCGGGTGCCAGAGGCCCACGGCGCAGCTTCATCTGGTGCGCGACCTGCCAGGTACGCAGTACCACTTCCCCGACCCGGCCCATGGCCTGGGAGTCGGACGACGTCATGGCAAAGGCGCCCATGTCGTGGAGAATGTCCTCGGCCGCGATGGTTTCGCGGCGGATGCGCGATTCGGCAAAGGCCACGTCCTCGGCAATGCTTGGGTCCAGGTGGTGGCAGACCATCAGCATGTCCAGGTGCTCGTCCACGGTGTTGACCGTGTACGGCAGGGTCGGGTTGGTCGAGGAAGGCAACACGTTGGCCTGCCCCGCCGCGCGGATGATGTCCGGCGCATGGCCACCGCCGGCGCCTTCGGTGTGGAAGGTATGGATGGTGCGGTCGCCGATGGCCGCCAAGGTGTCTTCGATGCAACCGGATTCGTTGAGTGTGTCGGTGTGGATCGCCACCTGGATGTCCATTTCCTCGGCCACGCCCAGGCAACAGTCGATGGCGGCCGGCGTCGAGCCCCAGTCCTCATGCAGCTTGAGGCCCACCGCACCAGCCGCGATCTGCTCACGCAGCGCCTCAGGCCGCGAGGCATTGCCCTTGCCCAGCAAACCGATGTTGATCGGCAGGCTGTCGGCGGCCTGCAGCATGCGCGCCAGGTACCAGGGGCCGGGCGTGCAGGTGGTGGCATTGGTGCCGGTGGCCGGCCCGGTGCCGCCGCCGATGAAGGTGGTGACGCCACTGTTCAGCGCCTCGTCCACCTGCTGCGGGCAGATGAAATGGATATGCGAGTCCACACCGCCGGCGGTGACGATCTTGCCCTCGGCCGCGATCACTTCGGTACCTGGCCCGACCGGTACGTTCACGCCCGGCTGTACATCGGGGTTGCCGGCCTTGCCGATCACCGCAATACGCCCGTGCTTGATGCCGATGTCGGCCTTGACGATGCCCCAGTGGTCGATGATCAGCGCATTGGTCAGCACCAGGTCCATGGCTTCGGCGGCCAGCATCTGGCCCTGCCCCATGCCATCGCGGATCACCTTGCCGCCGCCGAACTTCACTTCTTCGCCATAGATCGTGAAGTCTTTCTCTACCTCAACCCACAGCGCCGTGTCGGCCAGCCGCACGCGGTCGCCCACCGTGGGGCCGAACATGTCGGCATAGGCCTGGCGGGAAATACGGCTCATACCCTGCCCTCCAGTGCGCCCATCACCTTGCCCTGGAAGCCGTAGACCTCACGCTTGCCGGCGTAGGCCACCAATTGCACGGTGCGCGCCTGGCCTGGCTCGAAACGCACGGCAGTGCCGGCCGGAATATCCAGGCGAAAGCCCAGGGTGGGCGCTCTGTCGAACACCAACGCGTCGTTGACTTCGTAGAAATGGTAATGCGAGCCGACCTGCACCGGCCGGTCACCGTGATTGGCCACGCTGACGCTGACGGTTTCCCGGCCACTGTTCAGTTCGATGTCGCCAGCAGCGACCTGGATTTCACCTGGGATCATGCGGGGCTCCTTGGCAGGTTCAGACGATGGGGTCATGCACGGTCACCAGCTTGGTGCCATCCGGAAAGGTCGCTTCGACCTGCACGTCGTGGAGCATTTCGGCAATGCCGGGCATCACCTGCTCACGGGTCAGCACTTCGCGCCCGAGGCTCATCAACTCGGCCACAGTGCGGCCATCGCGTGCGCCTTCGAGCACGGCGGCGCTGATCAGCGCCACTGCTTCCGGGTAGTTCAGCTTCAGGCCACGGGCCAGGCGCCGTTCCGCCAGCAAGGCAGCGGTGAACAGCAGCAGTTTGTCTTTCTCTCTCGGGGTCAGCTCCATGGCGCTCTCTCAGGTGGCCCAAATACGTGGTGGGCAAGCTGGCAGGCCAAGGACGGCCGGACGCAGCACATGCCACAGGCGTTGCAGGGTGCGTTGCAGGTGTTGGTTGTCGTGGTCGAGCACACGGATGACCAGCAACGAACCCAGCAGGGTCGCGCCGGCCGGGGTGGCCAGTTCATCCAGCAGCGGGCGAACTTGCTCCAGCACCGCCTGGTCGGCCGGTGCCGCACAGAACGTGGCGAGCAGCGGGTGGCCGCCGAGCTTGTCCAGGCGCCCGCCTTCGATGCGCAGGCGTTCGTGCAGGCCGACTTCGTCGGGCAGTTCAATGTGCAAACGGCTGTCCAGCCTGCCCTGCTCGAAACGCTCGTTCATGACCGGGCGCCCGAGGCACAAGGTTTCCCAGGCCAGCAGCCGCGCCCCGGGTTCCAGGGTGAAACGGCTGTCGAGGCTGGCGCGGGCGCCGGAGAAGAAAATGCTGTCTTGCGGCAGCCATTCCAGGGTGCTGCCAGCCGCCAGCCGAAAACGCTGGGTCAGCCGTGCGGTGGGGCCGATGCTGCGGTAGAACTTGCTGGCGCCGGGCATGGTCAGCAGCGCGTGGCTGCCAGGTTCCAGGTGGATATCCAGTTCCAGGCGGTCGCCGGCGACGATGCCACCCGGCGGGTGCAACACATAGACATGGCACGGCGCACCTTCAGGATAGAAAGGCCGCTGCACCAAAAGAGGTCCGAAATGCCGCCACGCACCAAGGCGGGTCACATCGTCGCGCCTGACAAAGCGCAACTGCAGGTGGGCGCTCCAGCCTGCATCGTCTTGTTGTTGTTCGATTTGCTCCGCGAGCGACATCCTGCGGCCCCTGAAATCCGTGGCCTGCTGGCCGTTTAGAGGGTCCGGCGCGTGTGGCTGCTAGCGCGCACGGCCTGACCACTCGATCAAATTCGCAGGCTGGATATAGCAGTTTGCGGGCCAACTCCGCAGGTGAAGGCAGATGAAACTTTTCTCAAAGCCGCTCTGGCACAGGGCATACGGGGGAATGGCGCACAAAGCGGGGGCGCGCACTGGCCCTGTTTCGGTGCCAACAGAAGTGCAACCGGGGCTGCAAAGCGGCCCCAAACACATCAAGACTCAGTAGTCGAAGCGGTCCACCGCACGGCGGCGCTCGTTGTCATCGCGCCGGTCATAGATGGCCGTGGTCTGGATATTGGCATGGTGTGCCAGCTTCTGCGCAATCGACAGGTCGTGCTCTTCGATCACCCGGGTAATGAATGCCCGGCGGAAGTCGTGCGGCATGATCTTCACCCCCACCTGCGCGCCGCGCTGGCGGGCGATGTAGTAGATCGCATGTTTGGTAATGCGCGCCCGGGTAATGTGGCTGCCACGGCGGATGCGGTTGAACAGGAACGGGTCGTCCTCCGCACCGGCAGGCAGGTCCTGGCGGCGCAGGTCGAGCCAGGCCTGCAACTTCTCGAATGCCCATGGCGGGGCGTACTTGACCAATTGGTGGTTGCCCTTGCCCACCACCTGCAGGCTGCGCGCCTCGAAATCGACCTGGTTCAGGTCGATGTCGACCGACTCCGACTTGCGCATGCCGGTACCGTACAGCAAGGCAATGATCGCGGCATCGCGGACGCCCTGCGGCCGAGGGTCGGCCGCGCACACGTCCATCAGCTCGCGAATCAGGCTGCGCCGCAAGTTGCGCCCGGGTGGCAGGCGGGTGCCAGTGGCCGGCTTGACCTCGCGAATGCGCAACAGCTGCTCATGATCGATCAGGCCCTGGCGCCAGGCCTCGTTCATCACCCCGCGAATCGCGTTGACGTACAGCGACGAGCTGTTGGGGGCGTATCCGTCGGCACGCAGGGCAGCCACCAGCGCGATCACATGGCCGGGCTCGAGCCGATGCCAAGGCACATCGACGATGTTGCAGTCGACAAAGCTCAGCCGATCGGCGGCGTCCTGAAGGATGTAGCGCATGGTTTGCTGGCTGGATGGGGCCAGGCGGGCCATGTACTGCAGCAGCGGATTGTTGGAGAGATCGGACAAAACGTGAATCCTGTAGCGAAGCGGCGGCCGGTATTGAGTCGGCCAGCATCTGAAGCAAGTCGAAACGATTGATGAACAAGGGCCAATGACGTTTCAAGCGCACGCCATTCGAACCCGAAGAAGTGCCATCATCTTGATATTCAGGGATTTTATAACTGACACGGGCCAGATCTTAACCCATTTACAGCGTCGAGGGCCGCCCGTACGGCGCCAAGCCTGTCAGCCAACTAAATGGCCGTCGGCCACCACCCTGGGAACATCTGCTGCACCCGGGGCTCGGCGAAGCGCTCATCAATCAGCACCAGCACGCCACGGTCCTGGTCACCTCGGATAACCCGGCCCGCCGCCTGGATCACCTTGCGCACCCCTGGGTAGAGATAGGCGTAATCGAACCCCGCACCAAACTGCCGCCCAAGGCGCTGTTTGAACTGCTCGTTGACCGGGTTGACCTGCGGCAGGCCGAGGGTGGCGACAAACGCGCCGATCAACCGCGTGCCCGGTAAATCCACCCCCTCACCGAAAGCACCGCCCAGTACGGCGAAGCCGATGCCCTGCCCGTCGCTGACAAAACGATCGAGAAATGCCTGACGGGCCGCCTCGTCCATGCCCGGTTCCTGAGCCCATTGCGGAATCTGCGCATGCTGCTCTGCCAACAGCCCTGCCACCTGCTGCAGGTATTCGAAACTGCTGAAGAACGCCAGGTAGTTGCCCGGCATCCGCTCATACTGCCGGGCAATCAGCTCGACGATTGGCGCCAGAGAGGCGTGACGCTGCTGGTAACGGGTGGACACCTGGCTGGCAATCCGCACCTCAAGTTGCTCTGCGCGAAACGGCGCGGCCACTTCCAGCCAGGCGGTGTCGGCTGGCATGCCCAGCAGGTCGCTGTAGAAATGCCGCGGGCTCAATGTGGCGGAAAACAGCGTCACGCTACGCGCCGCCTGCATGCGCGGGGCCAGCAGGCGCGCCGGGGTGACATTGCGTAGGCACAGCGTGGCCAGCCGGCGCTTGCGTGGGCCCTGGCGCTGGCTGATGTCGAACAGGAAGTGCTCGTCGAACAGCTCGGCCACCCGGGTGAATTGCAAGGCATGGTAGAAGAACTGCAGCACCTGCGGGTCCATGTGCGCGGGCGCCTGGTTCATCTGATCCTGAATCAACCCGATGCACTGCTGCAAGGCGCGCAACAAGCCTTCGGGCAACGACTCGCTGGCGTGATACGGCGCACGCTGCTCTTTATACAGTGCGTTCCATTGCCGGTTCAGCCGGTCCAGCGCACTGCCAAGCCCGGGTGGTTTGCTCTGGCGCAACGCCAGCAACTGGCCTTGGTCGAGGCTGGCGCTGTACATGCCGCGCCCACGCTCGACCAGGTTGTGCGCCTCGTCCACCAGCACGGCAACGCGCCACTGGTTGAGCTGGGCAAGGCTGTACAGCAGCGCATGCGCATCGAAGTAGTAGTTGTAGTCGGCGACCAGCACGTCGACCCAGCGGGCCATCTCCTGGCCCAGGTAGTACGGGCATACCTGATGTGCCAAGGCCACTTCGCGCAGGTTGGCGCGGTCGAGCAGCGGCCGTGCTGCCGCCGCTTCGCGCGCCGCCGGCAAGCGGTCGTAGAAGCCCGCCGCCAATGGGCAGGACTCACCATGACAGGCCTTGTCCGGGTGCTCGCAGGCTTTGTCGCGAGCGATCAGCTCCAGTGTGCGCAACGCGGGCTGCGGCGTTGCATCGGTAATCTGGCGCATGGCATCCAGCGCCAGCGCCCGGCCCGGCGTCTTGGCCGTAAGAAAGAACAGTTTGTCCAGCTGCTGCGGGACCATGGCCTTGAGCAGCGGGAACAAGGTGCCGAGGGTCTTGCCAATGCCGGTGCTGGCCTGGGCCATCAGGCAACGGCCGGTACTCACCGCCTTGTACAAGGTTTCGGCCAGTTGCCGTTGGCCCTGGCGGAACTGTGGGTAGGGAAAGCTCAGTGCCTGAAGGCCCTGATCGCGTTCGGCTAAACGCCGTTGCTGGCATTGAGCCCAGCCCAGAAAGCGCTGACACTGGGTTTCGAAGAAGGCCCGCAGTTCAGTCGCCGTGTAATGCTCACTGAACAGCGTCTGACCATCGCTGTCGACGTCCAGGTACACCAACGCCACCTCGATGGCAGGCAGTTGACGTGCCTGACACATCAGCCAGCCATAGACCTTGGCCTGCGCCCAGTGCAACTGCCGGTGGTTGGCCGGCTGGCGCGCCAGGTCGCCACGGTGTGTCTTGATCTCTTCCAGGCGATTGCTGGCCGGGTCATAACCGTCGGCACGGCCGCGCACCTTGAGGGTTTCGAACTGGCCTTCGAGGGTAATTTCCGACTCGTAGCCGGCAGCACGCCTTGCCACTACCCGCTGGTGCCCTTCAATGCCCTCTTGAGCGGTGGGCGACGGGGTGAAGCGCAGGTCCAGGTCACCCACCTTGGCACTGAACTCGCACAAGGCGCGCACCGCCACGCTGTAGCTCAAGGTGTTTCGCTCCAGCGCACATGGCACACCGCGACCGGCAGTCCGTGCTGCCGGCAGAATTCCAGCCAGCGCAGTTGGTTATCCTGCAGGCGGTCACCGGGGCCCTTGACCTCGACCATGCGATAACGGCCCTGCTCGGGCCAGAACTGGATCAGGTCGGGCATGCCGGCACGGTTGCTGCGAATGTCCTGCAACAGGCGCAGGAAGCACTGCCTCAACTGGGCCGCCGGCAGGCAAGCCAAGGCCTGTTCCAGCAGTTCCTCGCTGAGCATGGACCAGAACACGAATGGTGATTGCAAGCCCTGCTTGGCCTTGTAGCAGTCGAGAATCGCCTGGTGATGGCTGCCATCGTCGAGCCGACCGAGGCAGTGATCGAACAGCGCACTGCGCCGTTGCTGGAAGTCGCTGTCGTGCAGGTCTTGCGGCCCGGCCTGGAACGGGTTGAAGAACGCACCGGGCACCGGCGCGAAGATGGCCTCCCAGCACAACAGGCCAAAAAGGCTGTTGAACAGCGTGTTCTCCACGTAATGTGCCTGGCCACCCTCTTGTGCCAAATGCTGGCGCACCGCCTCCTCCACGCCCAGTGCTGCGTGCTCGCGGGGCAGTTCGAGTTCGATCAGCTCCAGTGGCGCAACCCGCTGGCGCCGCTGTGGCGGGCCGCCGAGTTTTCGCGCCAGCCGCGGCAGCATGCGCTCCAGCGCCTGCACTTCCAGCGCATTGGCTGGTGCCGCAGCCAGCTGCAACGCCAATGCGTGGGCCTGGTGCCACTGTTCGCTGCGCTCCAGCACCCGCACCTGGCGGATACGCGCCTGGGCATGGTTGCACTGCGCATACACGGCCATGGCCAGGTCCCATTCAGCCAGGCGCTCGCAGTGTTGGCCCAGGGCGAACTGCAGCCGCGCATGGCGCCGGGCCAGCCAGGGGTTGTCGCTGTGCAGGCCCTGCAAGGCCGCGAGGATGGGCAGCGGGTCGCCGCCCTGCTCCAGGCGCTCGGCGCACTGGTGCAGCGCCATGGCCAGGTCGACTTCGGCACGTTGTTGCAAGGCACGTGAATCGGTGCTGAACGGCACCTGCTCGTAGCGCAGCAAGCCAAGGTCGGCAAGGACGAACTCTGACCAGTCCTGGTAGAGATTACCGAAGAACAGCAAGCGCATGCGGTCGCACAGGGGCTGCAGGCACCACTGGACAAGGCGTACCTCGCTGTCGGGGAACCATTCGCTCAGTGGCCGGGCAGCCAGTTCCAAGGGTTGCAGCTGTGCCAGCAGATCCTGCTTGGCGGCGCGGGGGCGGCTCAATTGCGGGGCGAAGCAACGGACCAGCTCGTCTTTGCGCAGCAAGGCGAACAGTTGCTCCAGTGCCAGTTGCTCGGGTTCCCGTACCCAGCCGAGCGCCTGCAACGGCTGCAGCGCCAGCGCGGTATCGCCGATTTCGACGTAGTCCAGCCGGTCGCTGCGAAACAACTCGCCCTTGCGCATGACCATGCGCACCATCAAGGCCTGAGCTGGCGCCTCCAGATGGTTGAAGGCCTGGATGAACGCCAGCTCCTGGTCATCGAGCAGGTCCTGGTAGCGCTGTTCTACCCACAGCAGCACCTGGCGGAAATTGTGCAGGTAGTAGAACGGGTCGTCGACGGAATGAGCGATCACAAGTACAGAGTCAGGCGGCTGGAACAACTACTGGTTATACATACAGACCAGCACGCCTGGCAAGTACCGTGGGTCACTCCGTCGCGGTGACCATGTCCCCCGCCTCGGCCTTCACGCTGCCAAGCGGCGCCTGCAGCAGCAGGAAGTAAGCCACCGCCGAGCACAGCGCCACCACCGCACTGATCATGAACGCCGTGGTGAACGAGCCTGAATACTGAATGCTGAAGCCGGTCACGATCGGCGCGACAGAGCCGGCGATGTAACCGCCGAAGTTCTGGATCGAACCGAACGAGGCCACGCGCTGGCTGTCGACGATGGTGTTGACGATCATCCAGGCGGTTGCGCTGGCCATGTTGATGCTGAACAGCGCCAGGCACAGCAGGATGATACAACCGGTCAGGCCGGTGACGAACGACAGCGGCAAGGTGAACAGTGCTGCCAGCACCAGGCCGGTGATGACACTGAACTTGCGGCTGCCCAGCACACTCATGCCACGCTTTACCAGCCAGTCGCAGAAGCGGCCGGCAACGATGGTACCTGCCGCGCCAAAACCGTAGGCCAGCGACACCACCCAAGCGGTCTTGTACAGGTCCAGGCCGTGCTCACGCTCGAAGTAACCCGGCAACCAGGTCAGGTGCAGCCACAGCATGTAGATCACCCCCATGAAGCCCAGTACCGCTCCCCAGGTGCTGCGGTGCTTGAACAGGTCGAGCCAGCCGGCGAAGTAAGAAGGCTTCGGCGCGTGAACCGAGGGCGCGGGTGCCTGGTGCTCACCCGGCAGCGGCTTGCCTTCGGCGGCCAGTTCGGCCAGGTATCGTGCCTTGCTTTTGTAGAAGCTCAGCCAGCACACCGCCAGTACCACGCCGATCACGCCGGTAATGATGAACATGCCGCGCCAGCCGAAGTTGACCATGAACAGCGTCAGCAACGGCGGTGCCAGACAGGGGCCAAGACAGGTCGACGACCACACCACGCCGGTTGGCGTGCCGCGTTCGTTGGCATCGAACCACTCCGACAAGGCCTTGGCTGCCGACGGGAACATCGGCGCCTCGCCAATCCCCAGCAATACCCGCAGGCCCATGAAGCCGGCAAAACTGTTGACCATGCCGAACGCAGCCTGGGCAACCGACCAGCCCAGCAACGAGGCACCGAGGGCGATCTTGCTGCCCAGGCGGTCGATGATCATGCCCATCGGCAGTTGGGCAAAGGCATAGGCGATGGAAAACGCCGACAACAGGATGCCCATCTGCGAAGGGCTGATCATCATGTCTTTCTGGATGGAGGTGTTGGCGATCGACAGCGCACTACGGTCCAGGTAGTTGACGATGCCGATCAGCAGCAGGAACACGACGGTGATGCGCTGGTACTTCTTCATAGGGTTCATGTGTCGACCTTTATTATTATTGTTGCCGCGCTGTCAGCGCCTTGGCGATCCCTCGTTGATGCTGCGCCCCTCCTTGGCGCAGCGTGTCGTTCAGGGCCTGCGTGCAGTGGCTGCAACCTCCAGCAAGCCACGCCGGCCGAGGTTGTCGATCAGCGCGCGCAGGCCGAACGCCCATTGCGGTGCCTGGTCGCTGGTGGTCACGCGGTTGCACAGGGTACCCAGTTGCGGGTTGCTGATGCTCACCACATCGCCCGGCTTGTGGGTAAAGCCGTTGCCCGGCTGGTCGCGGTCCTGCTTGGGCGCGAACAGGGTGCCAAGGAACAGCACCAGGCCGTCGGGGTATTGATGGTTTTCGTTAAGCGTCTGCTGCACCAGGTCTTGCGGGTCGCGGCTGATCTGGCGCATGGAGCTGCGACCCGACAGGACGAAACCGTCTTCACCTTCGACCCGCAGGTCCACGTCGGCAGTGCGAACGTCGTCCAGCCCGAAGCTTTCGTCAAACAGGCGCAGCAGCGGCCCCAATGCGGTGGAGGCGTTGTTGTCCTTGGCCTTGGACAGCAGCAAGGCACTACGCCCTTCAAAGTCGCGCAGGTTGACGTCGTTGCCGAGCATGGCGCCCTTGATACTGCCATCGCTCGACACCGCCAGCACCACTTCCGGCTCCGGGTTGTTCCAGCTGGACTTGGGGTGGATGCCGATGTCCGCGCCATGGCCAACCGCCGACAGCGGCTGGGCCTTGGTGAACACTTCGGCATCCGGGCCAATGCCCACTTCCAGGTATTGCGACCACAGGCCCTGCTCCACCAGCACCTTGCGCAGCGCTTCGGCCTGAGCCGAACCCGGCACGATCTGCGAAAGGTCGGCGCCAATGCGGCTGGCCAAGGTGTCACGGATCGCATCGGCCTTGGCCGGGTCGCCCTTGGCCTGCTCTTCAACCACACGTTCCAGCAGGCTGGTGGCGAAGGTCACACCAGCGGCCTTCACCGCCTGAAGGTCGATAGGTGCCAACAGCCATGGCTGGCGCGGGTCGCGCCGGGCGGGGTCGCTGTTGGCCAGCAACGCCGGTAGCGCAATGAGCGGCTCGGCCAGCGGCAAGGCACGCAGGTAAGCGGCCGGGTCATCCACTTCAAGCAGCGCCGAGACCGTCGCCACATGGGTGCTGATATCGTAGACGGCGCCAGCCTTCACCCGCACCACCGCCGGCCCCTGTTCCGGCAACCAGACGCGCCCTACCCAGCTGCCACTGTCGAACACGCTGGCATCAAAACTTAGCGGTAGCGGTTGATGGGTGTTCGATCGTTCATCAGTCATCTGTGTACCCTTACTGTGCATCATTGGGAAAATGTCGGCAGTTCCAGCAGCCCGGCCAGGCGGTCGAGGTCGGCCAGCAACTGAGGCGACAGGCTTACGCCCTGCGCCAGTGCCTGGCGACGCAGGGCAAGGCCGGCTTGCCCGGGCAGGCGTACCGGGCGTTCGGGATCGAGCGGGCGGCTTGCCAGGATCAGGCGGCCAAGGAAGCTGGTTTCGTGGGTGAACGCCTCCAGGCCGCCGAAGAAGCGCGGGTCAATGACCACGGCAGTGGCCGAGGCGCCCCACTGGGTGGGTTCGTCCTTGCGTCCATGACCGGCCAGGCCCGAGGTCAGGGCTTCGACCAGCAGCGCCAAGGCGAAGCCTTTGTGACCAAAGGCCTGCCCCCCCAAAGGCAGGATGCTGCCTGGCGGGGTCGTGAAAAAATCGCGCGGGTCGTCACTCAGTTGCCCGTCGTTGCTCACCAGCACCGGGTGCGGCAGGCGGCTGCCGGCATCGCGGCATTGGCCCACCAACCCAAGGGTGACCGTGGACATGCTGACGTCCAGCAGTATCGGCTCGCCCTGGGTCGGAATACCGGCAGCAATCGGGTTGGGGGTGTATACGGGATCGATGCCGCCATGGGCGCAGACCAGCGCCACAGACGGGTCCGACGAGTAGACCATGGCCACCAGGCCTTGGTCGGTATAGGGCTTCAGGTAGGCGGCCAGGCAACCTATGTGCGAAGCCCGGCGCACCACGGCGATACCGATGCCCTGCGCCGTCGCACCTTGGGCTGCGCAGTCCAGTGCACGGCTGACGCAGTAAGGCCCCAGTACATAGTGGCCATCGAACACGCTGGAAATACCACTGTCCGACACCTGCTCCAGCGCCTGTGCGCGGGCCTTGACCTGCCCGCTGAGCATGCCATCGATGTAACGGCTGACCAGGTTCAGGCCATGGGTACGGTGCCCGAGCAATTCGCCTTCCAGCAGCACCCGGGTGACCACTTGGGCGACTTCGCTATCGGCACCGGCTTTTACGAACAGTTGCTCGACAAAGGTGGTCAGCGCTTGCACGTTGTAACGTGTGGGTTGAGTCATTACGGTTGCCTCGAACATGGGACGGGAGCGGTCGATCAGGTCACAGCGCCGATCTGCCAGGGCACGAATTCGTTCTGCCCATAGCCGTGTTGTTCGCTTTTGCTGCGCGCCCCAGAGGCAATGCGCAGCATCTGCTCGAAGATGTACGCACCCCGCTCCTCGATGCTGGTGGAGCCATCGGCAATGCCACCGCAATTGACGTCCATGTCTTCTTGCTGGTGCTCGAACACCCGGTTGTTGGTGGCCAACTTGATCGACGGCGCCGGGGCACAGCCGTAAGCCGAGCCTCGACCGGTGGTGAACGCGATCAGGTTGGCCCCGCCGGCCACCTGGCCGGTGGCCGAGACCGGGTCGTAGCCGGGGGTGTCCATGAACACCAGGCCTTGTGCGCGCACGGCTTCGGCATACTGATACACGTCGACCAGGTTGCTGGAACCCGCCTTGGCCACCGCGCCGAGGGATTTCTCGAGGATGGTGGTCAGCCCGCCTGCCTTGTTACCGGCCGAAGGGTTGTTGTTCAGTTCGGCGTTCATGCGCTGGCAGTAGTCTTCCCACCAGCGAATGCGCGCCACCAGCTTCTCACCCACCTCACGGCTGACCGCGCGGCGCGTCAGCAAGTGCTCGGCGCCGTAGATTTCCGGGGTTTCGGAAAGGATCGCGGTACCACCGGCGGCCACCAAGCGGTCAACCGCATTCCCCAGTGCGGGGTTGGCGGTAATCCCCGAGTAGCCATCGGAGCCGCCGCATTGCAGGCCGACTACCAGATGTTGTGCGCTGACCGGTTGGCGCCTCACCTGGTTGGCCTCGGCCAGCAGGCTGCGAACCTGCTCGATGCCTGCCGCGATGGTTTTCGAGGTGCCACCGATGCCCTGGATCGTGAAGGCGCGCAACTGTGCGCTGGCTTGCAGGCCCTGGGTTTCCAGCAGGCTTTCGATCTGGTTGGTTTCGCAGCCCAGGCCGATGATCAGCACGGCAGCGAAGTTGGGATGCACGGCGTACCCGGCCAGGGTTCGGCGCAGCAGGCCAAGGGCTTCGCCGCTGGGGTCCACGGCGCAGCCGGCACCGTGGGTCAGGGCCACCACACCGTCGATGTTCGGGTAGTCGGCAAGCGCTTCGGGGTGGATGTCGCGGCGGAAATGGTCGGCCACCGCCCGGGCTACCGTTGCCGAGCAGTTCACCGACGTCAGAATGCCGATGTAGTTGCGGGTGGCGACCCGGCCATCGGCGCGCACGATGCCTTGGAAGTGCGCTGGGCTGCCCGGCTGGCTGCGGGTATCGACACCGAAGGCATAGTCGCGGGCAAAATCACCCATCTGGACGTTGTGCACATGCACATGGTCGCCAGCGTCGATGGCCTGCGATGCAAAACCGATGATCTGGCCGTACCGGCGCAGCGGCTGGCCCTGCTCCACACGCACCGTGGCGAGCTTGTGGCCCGAGGGGATAGGCTGGCGCACGGTGATCGCCTCGGCCTCCAGGCGCAGGCCTTGCGGCAGCGGCTGACGGGCGATCAGTACATTGTCCAGCGGGTTTAAGCGGATGACGGCAGGGTCACCGGATTTGGCAATCAGTTGCATGGGACCTCTCAGGGCGGTGCGGCTGACTTCTTGTTATGGCTGTGGCCACTTTAAGAAGCCTTGCGTGGCATTCCCAATGAGATGATCCGATCAAGCGATAACCTTAAGTTATCGCAAGGGGATTTCAGCACCTGATTATCAATCACCTGTAAGGCCATGAGGGCGGCGCTACACGGCCCCCGGGGCTATCTCTGCACGGCCCTGCGATGCTGCGCGCCCTCCAGCAGGATCTCGACAAACGCCCGAGCCGAAGCGCTCAGCGGTTCATCCTTGCGGGTGACCACACCATACTCCAGCGCAGGTACATGCAAGGGGCTGCGCAGCTCCTTGAATTGCCCGCTGGCCAGCTGTGCAGCAACCATCGAGCGCGGCAACATGGCAATCATCGGAGCCGATTGCAGCAGCTGCAGGAACATTGGCATGGAGATGGTCTCGACGCTGTCGGCAGGCGTGGCGATACCGGCCACCCGGAACGCTTGCTCCAGGCGGTTGCGGATCGGCGTGCCCACCGGGTACAGCACCCACGGCCAGTCGCCCAGCGCTTCAAGGGGTGTGCTGTCGAGCTGGTTGAGCGGGTGCTCGCTGTTCACTACCAGGCTGAAAGGTTCGGGCTCCAGGGGCTGGAAGTCGAACAGCTGGCTGAAGCGTTCCTCAGTAAAACGGCCGATCATGATGTCCAGCTTGTTCTGCTCGAGCATGGCCAGCAGGTGATCGCTGGAGTGCTCCACCACTTCAATCGACAGTAACGGGCTGCGCGCCTTGATGGCAGCGATGGCCTGCGGCAGAACCAATGCAGTCGCGGCAAAGATACCGCCAACACGAATGAAGCCGTGCCCGCCGTTGCGCAGGCGGTTGACCTGGTCGACGAACTGCTGCGACTCGGCCAGCGCACCCTGAGCGTAACGCACTACGTACTCGCCCAGTTCGGTGGGTGGCATGCTGCGCGGCAGGCGCTCGAACAGGGCAAAGCCGAACTGCTCCTCAAGGTCGCGCAGCATCTTGCTGAGTGCCGGCTGGCTAAGGTTCATGCGGGTGGCGGTTGCATGCATGTTGCGCGTGCGCGCCAGGGTGTCGATCAGCACCAGGTGCTTGTAGCGGATCCAGTTGCAAAAGCTAGAATGGGTCATGTCCGGCGGCATAGACGCAGGGCCTCATGCTGAGTGAAGGTCATTGCGCCCGCAAGTAGCGCAGCAGGGTATCGAGGGCAACCGAGTGGGGCCGTGAACGCAAGGTCAGTACACCGAGGTTGGCCATGGCCAGCGGCAGCTCCACCGGCAGGATGGCGACCATGCCATAGCGGGCATAATGCTCGGCCACGTCGTTGGGCACCACCGCAATCATTTCAGAGGCTTCGAGCATGGCCGTGGTTGCCAGGATCGAGGCGGTTTCGACGATGTCCAGCGACTGCACCATGCCACCGGCCTGCAGCGCGCTTTCGACGCGGCGGCGCATCGGGCTGCCGATGGGGTGCAGGATCCAGGTCAGGCTCACCAGGTCGGCCAGCTGCAGCCCGGTGGCGCGGGCCAAGGGGTGGCCTGCGCGGGCAATCACGCGCATCTGCTCACCGCCTTCGAACAGCTCGATGTTCAGTGCCTGGCTGTCGCTCTGGTCCGGCAGGCGCCCCACCACCATGTCGAAGTCACCGCGCAGCAAGGCGGGCAGCAAGGTATCGCTGGTACCCACCTCCAGGGCGATGCGTACCTTGGGGTGGTCGTGTTTGTAAGCCAGTATCGCCTTGGTCAGCACGCCGGGCACCGGCCCCATGACGCTACCCACCCGCACCAGGCCCAAGGCCCCGCGCGACAGCTCGGCGATTTGCGCCTGGGCATGCTCGAACTCATGCAACGCGTTCTGTGCGTAGCGGATCATCACCTCGCCGTACAGCGTTGCTTGCATGCCCCTTGGCAAACGCTCGAACAAACGTACGCCAAGACGCTCTTCCAGTTGCTGCAGCAACAGGCTGGCCGCCGGTTGCGTGGTGTGCATCGCTGCCGCAGCGCGGCGCAGGTTGCCAAATTCGCCCAAGGCATTGAGCAGCGTGATCTGCCGGCTGGAGATTTTCAGTGCGCCAAGGCTGGCAGGCGCCTGGGCGTTATCGGGCGGCAAGCGAGACATATCGAATCCGGTATCGCTGGTTAAGATTTGGCGATTATGCCTGTATCGCTCGACAACCTACAGTCAGCGCTCCCAGTGCTTGAACAGAACAAGAGCCGACCATGAGCATTCGTATTACCCACCTCAGCGTACGTGACATCCGTTTCCCCACTTCACTGTCGCTGGATGGCTCAGACGCCATGAACAGCGCCCCCGACTATTCTGCCGCCTATGTGGTGCTGCACACCGACGCCGAGGCCCTCGAAGGCCACGGCCTGACGTTCACCATCGGCCGCGGCAACGAGATATGCGCGGCCGCGGTGCAGTCACTGGCGCCGTTGATCGTCGGCCTCACCCTTGATGAAATCACCGCCGACATGGGCGGCTTCTGGCACCGCTTTACCGTCAGCGACAGCCAGCTGCGCTGGCTGGGCCCGGAAAAGGGCGTGATCCACCTGGCCACGGCCGCCATCATCAACGCCGTGTGGGACCTGTGGGCCAAGCACGAAGGCAAGCCCGTATGGAAACTGCTGGCCGACATGACGCCGGAGCAACTGGTGCGCTGCCTGGACTTCAGCTATGTCACCGACGTGCTCACCCCCGAAGAAGCCATTGCCCTGCTGCGACGCCAGGCGCCAGGCAAAGCCCAGCGCGAGGCACAGATGCTGCGTGAAGGCTACCCCGGCTACACCACCGCGCCAGGCTGGTTAGGCTACAGCGAAGAGAAAATGCGCAAACTGGCCCGCGAGGCCGTGGAAGATGGCTGGACCCACATCAAGCAGAAGATCGGCGCCGACCTGGAAGAAGACATTCGCCGCGCCAGTATCCTGCGCGACGAAATCGGCTGGGAGCGCACCCTGATGATGGATGCCAACCAAGTGTGGGGGGTCGAGGAGTCGATCACCAACATGCGCCGCCTGGCCGCCTTCGAACCGCTGTGGATCGAAGAGCCGACCAGCCCGGACGACATTCTCGGCCACGCCACCATTCGCCAACGCATCGCGCCAATTGGCGTGGCCACCGGTGAACATTGCCACAACCGTGTCATGTTCAAGCAAATGTTCCAGGCCGGTGCGCTGGACTTCTGCCAGTTGGACGCTGCCCGCCTGGGCGGCCTGAACGAGGTGCTGATCGTGCTGCTGATGGCGGCCAAGTACGACGTACCGGTGTGCCCGCACGGTGGTGGTGTCGGGCTGTGCGAATATGTGCAGAACATCGCCCTGTTCGACTACATCGCAGTGTCTGCCTCGCTGCACAACCGGGTGCTGGAGTACGTCGACCACCTGCACGAGCACTTCATCGACCCGGTGGTGATCCGCCGCGGGCGCTACATGCCGCCACAACGCCCGGGCTACAGCATCGAAATGCACGCTGAAACCCTGGAGCGCTACCAGTACCCCAACGGCGCCGTGTGGCTCGACATCAACCGCTCCTGACCCACAGACCTTGGCGTGTCGCGGTTACGCGGCACGTCACCAGCACATTTCACGGGGAAAAAAACAATGACAACCCTCACCCGTGCAGCGGCTTCGGCCCCTGCCGCCACCACTGAGCAGCGCCTGAACGGCCTGCTGTTGCGCAAATTGATGCCACTGCTCATCGTCGTCTATGTGATGAGCTTTCTTGACCGCACCAACATCGCCTTGGCGAAAGCCAGCATGGGCATCGACCTGGGCCTTTCGGCAGCGGCGTACGGCCTGGGTGCCGGCCTGTTCTTTCTCACCTATGCGCTGGCCGAAGTGCCCAGCAACCTGATCATGCATCGGGTGGGCGCGCGCTTCTGGATCACACGTATCATGATTACGTGGGGTTTGCTTTCGGCGGGCATGGCCTTCGTCCAGGGTGAAACTTCGTTCTACATCATGCGCCTGTTGCTGGGCGTAGCCGAAGCGGGCCTGTTCCCGGGTGTCATGTTGTACCTGACCTACTGGTTCGACCGCGAACAACGTGCCCGTGCCACGGGGTATTTCCTGCTGGGCGTGTGCCTGGCCAATATCCTCAGCGGGCCGCTGGGCGGTGCCCTGCTGGAAATGGACGGCGTACTCGGCTGGCACGGCTGGCAATGGCTGTTCGTGCTCGAGGGCCTGCCCGCCGTGGCCTTGGCCTTCGTGGTGTGGAAGAAGCTGCCGGACGGCCCCGCGTCGGCGCCCTGGCTGTCGGCCGCCGATGCCAAGGATATCGAACGCCGCCTGGCGGCGGAGCGGGCTGCCGCGCCGCAGCAAAGCAAGTTGGGGCAGATGTTCCGCGACCGGCAGATCTGGCTGGCGATCGTGGTGTACTTCGTGCACCAGATCACCATCTACACGGTGATTTTCTTCTTGCCGGGCATCATCGGCACATACGCTGCGCTATCGCCTTTCCAGGTCGGCCTGCTGACCGCCGTGCCATGGGTTGCCGCCGCCATCGGTGCCGCCACCTTCCCACGGCTGGCCACCTCACCACGCCGCTGCCGCACCTTGCTGTTCTTCGGCCTGCTGACCATGGCGACCGGGCTGCTGCTGGCCTCGCTGGCCAACTCGTTCGTTGGCCTGATCGGGTTCTCCCTGACGGCGCTGATGCTGTTCGTGGTGCAGTCGATCATCTTCGTCTTCCCCTCCAGCCGCCTGAGCGGCAATGCGCTGGCGGCCGGCCTGGCCTTCGTTACCACCTGTGGCCTGTTTGGCGGCTTCGTCGGGCCTTCGGTAATGGGGCTCATCGAGCAGGCCACCGGCAGCACCCGCAACGGTTTGTGGATCATTGCTGCGTTGCTGGTAGTGGCGGCACTGGTCAGCTCCCGCCTGCGCCAGGGGCAGGAACAACACTGAGCAATACGCACGCCTGCACCGCCTGCAAGCGCAGCCCTGTGCTGCACTTGCAGGCACTTCAATTTCAATGTGAAAGGCGAGCACGGCGCCGGCAGCCTTGCTCCAGCGCCAATGCCAAACGCTCCACCGCTTGGTGCAGGTCGTCCGGCAGCCCGCCCGGCCACACCAACGCCAGGTATTGCGGGTAACGCCCCTGCAGGCAGAACTGCTCGCCAGGCAGCGCATGCAACGCTGAACCTGCCAAGGCTGCGGCGACACGCTCCCATACCAGCGGCTGGCGAAAGCAAACCCACAGCATGTGCCCACCTTGCGGCATCTCAAACCTCACCTGTTGGCCAAATTGCAGCTCAAGCACATGCGCCAGGCCGTGAGTGCGCCTTTGCAGGTCTGTGCGCAGGTGTACCAGTTGTACGTCCATTTCCCCCTTGCCGAGCATGTGCGCAAGCGCCTGCAGACGCAGTGGCGCAAGCCGAAACGCGCGTTCGGCAAACGCCTTGGCCAGCACGGTGTCTTTGCTCAACAAATAGGCATACGGTGCTTCGGCCCCGACCGTGGACTCGAACGTGCCCATCACCAGCAGCCAGCGCGGGTCGACCCAATCGCGCAGGCGCTTTTTGGGCGGCCCGTTGTAACAGAGCTCACTGTCCAGATCGTTTTCCAACAGCCAAACAGGGTGTTGGCCCAGCAACAGACCAAGCTGTTGCTGATAGTAAGGCGAAACCAGCCGCCCTTGCGGCATGCCCAGGCACGATGGCATGACCAGCATCTTTACAGGCTCGCTCCCCAGCAGCGTGGCCAAGGTGTGCAGGTCCGGATTACCACGGGCATCCGGTGGCACCTCCAGCACACGCATGCCTGCACGCGTCAGGGCGCGCAGCACTTGCCCGCAACAGGGTGAATGCACCAGCACGGTACCGCCCTGCAAGGCCAACGCCACCAGCAGCGTCTCCAGCAACGCCGGTACATCAGGTGCCAGTTGCACGTCATCGCGACACCAGTACTGGCTGGAAGAACGGGTATAGCGTTCTGCCAACGCACTGCGCAGGCGGGTGCTGCCAAGTGCCCCCCAGGGCTCCACGCTGCGGTCACGCTGGCGGGCGAAACGCCGTTCGTGGCCAAACAGGGCACGCTCCAGCAGCGGTTGCACGGGGGGTGGCAGGCAGGGCGTGGTCAGCGCTTGCACTTTGCCGGCGTGTTGTACGTAATAACCCGATCTCGGCAAGCAGCGTACGCGGCCCTCCTCTTCCAGCAGGCTGTAGGCGCTCTGCACGGTTGCCAACGACACCCGCAGCCGTCGGGACAGTGTGCGCAGTGACGGCAAGCGGCACGGGCCACCGCTTGCCGCCTGATCGATCATGGCTTCCAGGTAGCGATATACCTGGCGATACGCGAACTCGCCGGGGGCCACTCGCCCCATCAGGACAACCCCGCAAAACCACACCTCAGCCCCAGCGCCTGCCGAGGCATCAACCTCAAGTGCACGTCGCGACGGGCCAGATTGTTCAGCAGGCGCCACGCGGTCAACGGCAATTGCCCGCTATAAATCGCCCGCAACTGCACCAGCGGCAGGCCACTGGTGTTCACCAGCCAGGCTTTCACCGCATCTGGGCAGGGTTTGCCCTGCAACGCCCTGTGTAGGTACGGCAACGCCACCAACATATCGGCATGCCGGCATTGCAGGAAACGTTCGAGGTTCTTCCCTTGCCGGGCAAAAGGGCTGAATAGCAAGCACACCAGCTGCGTCTGATTGAGGCCGTAGGTTTTGCCGAGTTGCGACTGATGTATTTCGTGTTGCTTGCTACCGCCAGACTGCCCGGCCAGGCGCAACGCGGGGCGGCTGGACTGAGGATCCAGGCTGCGTGCACGCAGTTCATGCAACTGTGCCGTGGCTTGCGGATCGACGAATGCCGACAGTGGCCAGGCACCTGGGGCGTTCTCGATACTACAATCCAGCATGCTATCAAGCGACTGTGCTTCGACCACGTACGGTAGCAGGTCATCGAGGGCAATCAGCCGCACCATCTCCCTTTCCGCTGCGTCGCCCAATGCCGGCTGGCTATTGGGGGCGCCCCCGACAACCCCATGCAACCGGCCCAGACCTTGGGCCAGCACCGCCAGGCACTGGTGCATCGCATACGGGCCGCGCTCGCCGGACAGGCGCAGGTTACGCCGGGCCCATGCCAGGTATCGGCGCCGCTGGGCACCGGGTATGGCGGTGACCAATGCATCGGCAGGTGCCTGTGCCTGCAGCGCAAAACCTATGGCCCCCGCCAGCTCCAGGTGCAGACGGCTACCCAGCAAGGCTTCAGGCCTGGCGTCGACCAGGTGGCCGAACATCAACAAAGCGTCTTTCGCCAGTGCCCACCGCTCGGGCCTGGCCGAGGGCTGGCGGCGAAACGGCACCACTGCGCCACCCTCGATCATCTGCAACTGCACCCGGGGGTCATCCTGCATGAACAGTGCGCTGAAGCTACGCTCGTGCGCGTCCAGCCTGGCGCTGTCCGCAACCGGCAAGCTGACCACCAGCACCCGCAGCTGGAAGGTTACCGGCGCACGCAGGGCAATACTCAATTGTGCGGCACGCAGCATCGCCAACAGCCTGGCACTGTGGCGATCGCTGCCCTGCAACACCTGCAAGCGGAAGGTACCGATATACTCGAGCCCTCCCGCCGCCACCAGCAGCCGTTGTATCAGCAACTGCAGAGAAGCACGCTGCGCCTGTGACATGTGGCCCAGCAAGCGTTCAAGCACTTGTTCGTAGACGTAATGCATTGCCTGGTCGTGAATAGCTGTCACGAAATCACCTCACCCACTTCATTCAGCCGACACATGCCGAGCCCACTGCATTGAGCTTGAACCTGCGCCAAACTTACCCAGAAGAAATTTCTTACAATCAAATGGAAGTAATGACGTAACCCTTCACTGTCGCCAAGCCATCGAAACAAGCCCTCCGCCACGATGACCTATCGCTAACACACATTGCCCTGGCCTAGGCATAGCCATGCTCATTTCACGCTCCTTGCGCAAACTACTACCGGGCCATTATCGAGGGATGCAGAGCGAATTGAAGATACAGATCGCGGTAAAAAAACCATTCACCAGAAGTACTAGCGCACATTGAAGCGCAAGGCGAATGCGTTCAAGCCAGATTATTTGGCGGAATATTTCCGACAACTAAAAACCACCCCACTTAGATGTAGTAGTTGTCACATTAAATTGTAGGAACGTTCCTATTTTTAATGTTTCAACCCCACCCCGCAGGCACAAAAAAACCCGGGGCTCGCCCGGGTTTTCCAGTAACGCATGCAACCGTCAGTGTTGTGCCATGTCCAGCACCACCCGCCCGCCGCACGGGCATTGGTCCATGTAGCGATGTGCCTCTACCACCTGCTCGAACGGGTACACCTTGATGATCTGCGGTGTCAGCAACTGGTCGGCGGTGAACTGGTTGATGTCGCGCAAGGCGCGCTGCAATGCCACCTGGTCCTGGCTGATGCCAAGCTCTGGCTTGCCGGTGAAGTTGCCGATGCAATGCACATAGAACTGGATGTTCTTCTGGAAAGCCGCACACGCCGGGAACGGCGTCTGATTGCCGCCTTGCAGGCCATACAGCACCAGGCTGCCACGCGGTGCCAGCACATCGCCCAGCAGCGACATCTGCGGGCCGCCCATGCCATCGAGAACCATGTCCACGCCGCGGCCATCGGTGTACTTGCCGACCTGCAGCAGCAAGTCCTGCTCTTCGGTGACAATCACTTTGTCGGCGCCCAGGCCCAGCAGGTACTCACGTTGCTCCGCTTCCTTGGTGGCCGCAAACACTTTCAGCCCCAACGCCTTGCCCAGCTGCACGAAGGCAGGGCCGGCGCAATGGCTGGCATCGGTGACCAGCGCAGTCTGCCCGGCCTTGGCCCGCGCCAGGTCGACGTAGGCAAAATAGGCGATCAGCAGCGGCGTATAATGCACGCTGGCCTCGATCGGGGTAAGTACATCCGGGTAGCGGGTAATGGCTGAACGCGGCAGCACAATGACATCACCATACACCGGGTGGTCGTTGGCACTGGTAGCCGGGAAGCTGGCAACCCGATCACCGACGGCAATGTCTTCTACCCCTTCACCGACCGCCGTCACCACCCCGGCCATTTCGTGGCCGATCCCCGCAGGCAGCCGTGCCTGGGACGGCGCCAGGTTCTGGCGCCAAAGCACGTCATACCAGCTGACGCCAACCGCCTGGACGCGGATCTGAACCTCGTCGGCAGCGGGTGACGGTTCGGCCTGCTCCTCGCAACGGAGCACATCGGCAGCGCCGAACTTGTGGAAACGGATCATGCGGGACATCGCATACCTCGCCTTTGTGAACCTCTAATTACCACTGACTCTATCCGGGCTTTACCGGTTAGACCATCAGCGGTCATTAATAGTCGACATGCTTGTCATCGATTGGGCACCTCACTTTCCCTGCAATTGGTCCCCCTAAACCCGTGCAGGGTAACAGCCTTTGGCCTTAAGATTCACCCCTGCCCCACTTTAGGCGAAGCGCACCGATGAATCGAAACGACCTGCGTCGCGTAGACCTCAACCTGCTGATCGTGTTCGAAACGCTGATGCACGAGCGCAGCGTGACCCGTGCCGCGGAAAAACTGTTCCTCGGCCAACCGGCTATCAGCGCGGCCTTGTCGCGCCTGCGCAACCTGTTCGACGACCCGCTGTTCGTGCGCACCGGGCGCAGCATGGAGCCCTCGGCGCGGGCCCACGAGATCTTCGCCCTGCTGTCGCCGGCGCTGGACTCCATTTCCACGGCGGTCAGCCGCGCGGCCGAATTCGACCCCGCCACCAGCAATGCGGTCTTCCGCATCGGCCTGTCGGACGACGCCGAGTTCGCCCTGCTGCCACAGTTGCTCAAGCGCATTCGCGCGGAAGCGCCGGGTATCGTGCTGGTGGTGCGACGGGTCAATTACCTGCTGATGCCTACGTTGCTGGCTTCGGGCGAGATTTCGGTGGGCGTCAGCTACACCAGCGAACTGCCGGCCAACGCCAAGCGCAAAGTACTGCGCCGTAGCATGCCGAAACTGCTGCGGGCCGACAGCGTGCCCGGCAGCATCACCCTGGACGACTTCTGTGCCCGACCGCATGCACTGGTGTCGTTTGCCGGGGACCTTTCCGGGTTTATCGACGAAGCGTTGGAAGAAATCGGTCGCAAGCGCCATGTGGTGCTGGCGGTGCCGCAGTTCAACGGGCTGGGGAGCTTGCTGGCGGGCACGGATATCGTGGCCACGGTGCCGGACTACACGGCCGATGCGCTGACTGCGGCGGGTGGTTTGCGTGCCGAGGACTTGCCGATACCCGTGCGCAGCTTCGAACTGCACATGGCTTGGCGTGGAGCGCAGGATAACGACCCGGCGGAGCGGTGGTTGCGGTCGAGGATCCAAATGTTCTTTGGGGATCCGGATAGTCTGTAACTATCCTGAAACTCTCTACAGCCTGCTTCTGGCACGGTTGCAAGATCACCCTGCATGCCTGTGACACCTTCATGCTGGACCATTGCCAACGAACATCTGGAAATTGCGACAGTCTTTGACTACTGCAAAACACACCCGAGGATCGCCGCTCATGTGTGAGGTATGCGGGAAATCGCCAAGCCTCCATGAACTGCTGCCATCCAACACGCTGAGTTTTCAGACAGCGATACTGGAAAATACGCGCAAGGAACAATACCCTGCCAAGAATACAACCTATACGAGTTGATCATGTCAGGGATTACAACGTATCAACCGCCCCGCTGGATGCGTGATCTCGTACGCTTCCTGCCACTGAAAAGCCAATTCGTGCTGTCTGGCAATATCCGCGACCTCCAGGCCTGCGAGGTCGCCCCAGGCACAATCACGGCCCAGAGTTTCAACAAGGCCCTGTGCGACGTGCTGCTCGACACCGGCTATAGCCACGTGCTGGCTTGGGACCCAGTGGCGGGCTTTCGCGTGCTTGGCAGGCCCGGCAGCGACCCGGCACCCGGCCTGACTCTACTTCAGGAACTCGGCCTGACCCCAGTGAACGGTGCTGCGCCTGCCGGCATCGATCTGCTCGCGGCAACCGTGCAGCGGCTGTTGGCCCGCACCGATGCGCCGGTTGCCCTAATAATCGACTTCGCCTCGCGTCTGGCGGTTCGTAACGATGCTCTGAGCGCGGCCGAACACCAACTGTTCACCCAGGCACTGGTGCATGCCCACCAGGCGCGCAGCCGGCCACAGCCACAAACGCGTAAACCCTTCTTCAATACGCTGCTGTGGCTAGTGGAAAGAGAAGGCGACTTGCCTGACTGGCTGCTGGTCGACAATCCACGTATCCGCCACATACCGGTCTCCAAGCCCGACCAGCTGGCCCGCCGCGCTCTGGCCCCCGCCTTGCTCAAGGGGCTCGCCGGTAGCCAAGAGGCGAGCCAGGACGCCATCGCCCAGGCTGCAGACGCCTTTGTGCAGAACACCGAGGGCCTGCTGCTGCTCGACCTCAGCGCCATCGCGCAACTCGCACGGGTGGAAGGTGTGGCCATGGTGCAGATCGCCGATGCCGTACGCCGATATAAAGTGGGAGTCACCGAGGACCCCTGGCTGCGCATTGACCGCCAGCGCATCCGCCAGGGCGACGAGCTGGTTCACCAGCGGGTGAAAGGCCAAGATCACGCAGTGACCCACATGCTCGACATCGTAAAGCGGGCGATGACCGGCGTCGGCGCCAGCCGCAAAGGCAACCGCCCGCGTGGCGTGGCCTTCCTCGCCGGCCCCACCGGGGTGGGCAAGACCGAACTGGCCAAAACCATCACCAGCCTGCTGTTCGGCGACGAAAGCGCGTATATCCGCTTCGACATGTCGGAGTTCAGCGCCGAGCATGCCGACCAGCGTCTGATTGGTGCACCTCCTGGTTATGTCGGCTACGACGTCGGTGGCGAATTGACCAACGCGATTCGCGAGAAACCCTTTAGCGTGGTGCTGTTCGACGAAATCGAAAAAGCCCACCCGCGTATCCTCGACAAGTTTCTGCAGATTCTCGACGATGGCGTGCTGACCTCCGGGCGCGGTGAGCGGGTGTACTTCTCCGAGGCGCTGATCGTGTTCACCTCCAACCTGGGCATCTACCGCCTGGGAGATAACGGAGAGCGCGTTGCCAACGTGCTGCCGGGTGAGCCCTATGAGCAGGTCCGGGAGAAAGTCCACAGCGAGGTCGACCGGCACTTCAAGCTGGTGCTCAATCGTCCGGAAATTCTCAACCGTATCGGCGAGAATGTCATCGTTTTCGACTTCATTCGTGAAGAGGTTGGCCAGCAGATCTTCGAACATATGGTCGAGGCCACCTTCAAGGACCTGCAACAGCAGGAACTGCACGTGGCCATCACGCCTGAGGCGCGCCAAGCGTTGCACGCCCTGTGCCTGCGTGACCTGTCCAATGGCGGCCGTGGTATTCGCAACCAACTCGAAGCGCATCTGCTCAACCCGCTGGCGCGGGCCCTGTTCGACCAGGACGCGGAACCTGGCGAGCATTTCACCATCAGCCGACTGGGAGTCGGCGGATTGACCCTGGAACGTCGCTGACCATGGAGCTGAGCCTGTCCCGTGTGCACTTCCCCGTCACCACCCTCGGCCCAGGTCGTCGCCTGGGCATCTGGTTTCAGGGCTGCAGCATCCGCTGCCCGGGGTGTATATCCGCTGACACCTGGGGGCCAAGCAAGCGCCGCGTGGGCATCGCACAACTGCTGGAGCAACTGACCCCCTGGTTGGCAGAGGCCGAAGGCATCACACTCTCGGGCGGCGAACCCTTCGACCAGTTCCCGGCCCTGCTCGTTCTGCTACAAGGGCTGCGCCAGTCAACCCCGCTGGACATTCTGGTGTACAGCGGCTACTCGCTGGAACACCTGCAACCACTGCTGCAACAAGCCGAAGGTCTGATCGATGCGTTGATCAGCGACCCCTTCGACGAGCGCAGCGAACAATCCCTGGCGCTGCGCGGCAGCGACAATCAGCGCCTGAATTTGCTGACCCCGCTCGGCCATGAGCGCCTGACCAGCTACCAGCGCCCCCTGCAACCCGCCGACCAGGCCCTCGACCTCATGTTCGACGAGAACGGCAGCGTGTGGATGGCAGGGATCCCTCGGCGTGACGACGTACTGCGTCTGCGCGACCTTTTGAACGCGCAAGGCCATCAGGTTCGCACCAGCGCGCACCGCCACTGACCGGAATTCGCCCGATGATTCGCTATTGCCCCAATTGCAACACTGCACGCCCGGTACAGGAGATGTTCTGCGAGGGCAGCGTCGACCAGCACCCGTGCAACTGGGACCTCGCTGGTGAGCCGATCCACGCTGACGGCTGGCGCCCGCAGGTCATCCATACTCTGGACAAGCTTCCGCCGACGGATACGCCCCCGGCCCATGGCATCGCCTGTGAAAACGGCCATGCCATGAACCCCGGCGACCTGATGTGCCTGCAGTGCGATGCCCTGCCCGCCCAGCCCTCAATCAACGATGTGCCCGTTGCCCCGGTCGACGAGGAGCCCGCAACCAGCGAAACATTGATCGAAGGCTGGTCGCTGATCAGCCAGATCAGCAATACCGACGGCGTCCGAGAGCGTTACCTGGCAGAACACCAGGAAACCGCTCGCCAAGCGGTGCTGACCCTTTATCGACCAGGCGCGGAACCCGACCCAGCGGTCTACGACGTGGTCCGCCGCCTGCCACGCGAGCACGTGCCCGACATCATCGCCACCGGCCGCTGGGATGGCCGTGCATTCGAAGTGGTCGAGAAGCTGACCGGCGGCAGCCTCGCAGACCTCGGCGGCGTGATCCGTGAAGCTCACAGCGTGCGCCATGTGCTGCGCGAACTGGGCCAGGCACTGCATGCGTTCAACGAGGCCGGGCTGCGCCACCGTGACCTGCGCCCGGCCAGCCTGCTGATTCGTGCCCATGAGCCACTGGACCTGGTGATCAGCGGCTTTGGCTCGGCGCGCCTGTCAGAATTCGACCTGGATATCGTCTCGCCCCTGGAGACCAGCCGCTACATGGCGCCTGAAGCCATCGCTGGCGGTGTGGCTGCCGCCTCGGATTGGTGGAGCCTGGGCATGATCCTGCTGGAGCAACTGACCGCGGGTGCCTGCTTCGAAGGCATCCATGCCAATGCTTTCCTCATCCATGTACTGGCCAACGGCGTGCCGATTCCCGACGACCTCGACCCGCAGTTGCACCTGTTGTTGCGTGGCCTTCTGGCACGCGACCGGCATCAGCGCTGGCAATGGTCCGAGGTCGAGGCTTGGCTCGACGGTCGCTCGGTACAGGCGCCGGCTTCAGCCTTCGCCGAACGCGACTACGGCGAAGGTGCCACCGTGCAGCTGGGCGAAGCCTGCTATCACAAACCGGCGGTTTTCGCGCTCGCCGCTGCGCACGCCGAGCACTGGCAGCAGGCTCTCGACCACCTGATGCGCGGCGTCATCGTCACTTGGGCCGAGCAGCTCGGCCTCCCCCCCTCATTGCTCGCCGGCCTGCGCCAGGTGGCGCAGCATGACGGGCTCGAGGACGATTTCCGTTTGATGCTCGCGCTTAAACTGCTCAACCCGGAGATCCCGCTGATACACCGCGGCGATATCGTCACCCCGGGCTGGTTGCTGGCGCATCCGCTGGAAGGCTACCGGCTGATCAGTGGCTCAGTGCCCGATCTGCTGGAGCAGCTGCAGACCGATAACTGGCTTTCTCGCCTCAAACTGCGCGCCGAACAGGTTCGCCAGCGCGCCCTGCATCAGCAGATCGAACTGGTCGAAGAGACCTTGCGGGTATACCTACTATCGACCTCGCGGGCAAAGCTCACCAGCGAATGGCAAGCGCGCCAGCGCCTGCTGCCGGATACCGAGCACCCTGGCCTGCAGGCACTTGCGGAACGACGGGTCATCGCCGAAGAAGACCTGATTGTGCTGCTCAGTGCTTCGATCGGGCAATTCCGTTCAGTGGATGCGATCATCCAGGAAGCAGCTGAGCTGGCCAGCAGCGTCGAGGTCGGCTGGTTCGACAGCGAAGCTGCCACTGCGCTACTGCAGCACCCGCGCCAGGACCTTTATCACAGCGTCGATGAGCGCATACGCGGGTTCGCCCGCAGCGGTGTCGCCGCAGTGGATGCCTGGGCCGAACAATTCCGGCTGGAACGGCGTATGCCGCTGGCCCAGGCCCTGGTGCTGCTAGCCATTCCGGCAAGCCAGTGGTTTGAGCCGCAAAAGCAGCAGTATGTGTCACAGATCCTCGAGTTCTTCGAGAAGAAGGTGGTAACGGCAGTGATGCGCGGGCCGCTGGTGCGCATGAGCATCGGCAAGACCACCGCCCGGGTCGATCTCAACGAACTGCACAGCGAGCGCCATCCGGCCGCCGCCCTGCTCGACCACCTGCTGCTGCGCAACGAACGGGCCGTGAATTTGGACCCGGAATGCCTCCAGGCCATGCCGCAGATTGCTTCACGCCTGCACGCGCTACACCGGCAGAGCGCCTTGTACAAACGTGACACCGGCATTGACGGGCTGTACCTGGGTTTCCCGTTCCTGCTCAGTCGCGACCCACGCGGTACCACGCGCACACGCATCATTCCACTGCTGTTGTGGCCGGTAAAACTGCTGCTGGAAGTGGGCAGCCGCGGCCTTGCGGCCCTGGCCTTCGACAGCGAACGCGAAGAGGTACGCCTGAACCCCGCGTTGGAAAGCGTACTCGGGGCCGAAGCCTGCAAGCGCTGGCGCAAGACGGCCGACGAGTTGCTTGGCCGCTCCTCGATCCGCGCCAGCGATGTGATGGATGCGTTCGGCATGCTTGCCACCGCACGCTCGCGGAGCATCGTCGGCCTGCCGGCCAGCAGCATGGAAGTCGTGCCTTACCAGGACGAACTGGCCTGTGCCGGCGTGTTGTTCCACGTCACCTTCATGGGCCAGGCCATCGGCGAGGACCTGCGCCAGTTGAAGTCGCTCTCGCCTGCTGGCAGCGGGCTCGAGACAGCGTTGCGGCTCAGGGCCGACGAGCAAGCCGAGGCCGTGCCCCCACCGGCTGAACTGCACCGCTATTTCACCGTCGCCAGCGACCCTTCTCAGGAAGCAGCCGTACTGCAAGCACGCCAAGGCCCGGGCCTGCTGGTCGAGGGGCCACCAGGCACCGGCAAGAGCCAGACCATCGTCAACATGGTCGGCGACGCCATCGGCCGCCAGCGCAGCCTGCTCATCGTGTGCCAGAAGCACGCGGCGCTGGAGGTCGTGTACAAGCGCCTGGTGGCCGAAGGACTGGGCCAGCGCATCGTCATGCTCAACGACGTCAACCGCGACCGTGAGCCGATCATCCGCAGCATTCGCGAACAGCTGGAAACCCTGTTCATCGGTGGCGATGAAGGCCAGGGCCTGCTCCGCCAGCGCGAACAGGCGGCGGCGCGGATCGAGGCGCTCGAAGGCGAGCTGGATCGCTTCCACCAGAGCCTGCATCGCCCGGACCCGGCCACAGGCTTGAGCTACCGACGCCTGCTGGGTGAGCTGATCGCCCTCGAAGATGGGCCGCCTCCCCTCGAGTTCCCGGCATTGCGCCAGCGCCTGGCCGTGCTCGATGTTGCCAGCCTGACCCGCCTGGAAGAAAACTGCGCCCCCCTGATACGCCTGTGGCTGCCCGCCCGCTACGAAGGCAGTGCCCTGGCGCAGTTGCAGCCGTTCGCCACGGACCGCTCAACCCTGCAGGCCTTTACCGACAACCTGCAGGCCTTCAGCCAGGCTGAGCTGCAACGCCAGGCAACCCTGCAAGCACACCCGGCCAGCTTCGAGATTGAAGACCCTGCGCCGTACCGGACATGGATAGCAGCCCATGTGTCGGCCTTGCTCGGCCTGAGCCAGGAACAGCGGCTGCGCCTGGCCCGCTGGCTGCCGCTGTTCCGCAGCAAGGACGGCGAGCAGTTGCCACGCGGCGAGTCGATGCTGAACGAGTTGCGGCAGCTGCAACAGCAGCTCGACCAACTGCCCGAAGGCGATTACCTGCCTGCACTGTCGCCCGCGCTGAGCCTGCTCGATAGCAAGCCGCTGCGCAGCCTGGAAAGCGATTGCGCCCGGGTCATGGCCGCTCGCTCCTGGCTGGCGCGCATCAATCCGCTGCACCTGCTCAGGCGCAAGCGCCTGCGCGGTTTCCTCGAAGCGCAGGGTGACAGCCGTATGGATGAAGCCCTGCCAGGGTTGCGCGCGGCCATCGATCTGGAACAGCAATGGCGCCCCCTGCGCACCGAACTTGCTGCACTTCACCAAGCATTGACCCTGGACAGTGTCGCCGACCAGGCGGGCCTGGAACTGGCCGCCTTGGTCAAGGCTGATATCCGTCAGCTCGTCGAGATCCAGGCGTTGGCGCAGGCACTGGCACAGTCGCCTCGCGCACGTCAGGCAGATGACGCCGTGCTTACCGGCGACAAACAACACCTGGAGGCGTTGCTCGGCGATCTTGACGCCTCCCTGTTGCGCCAGGGCGTGCGCCAGTCCAGCCTCGACCAGCTCAAGCTGCTCGACGACTGGCTTGGCAACGAACTGGCTCAAAAGTTGCGGCATGCCGTGGAACACAACTTGAGCAACGAACTGGCACTCAGCAGCCTGCACGACGCCTTACCCCACCTGGAGGCCTACCAGGGTTTCCGGGCCCGCGCCGGGCAACTCGCCGAGGCTGACCTGGACCTGCTGGCCCTGCTGCGCCAGCGCCAGGCGCAACTCGACGCTTTGCCCGCCGCACAACTCGACGCCGCCGTCCGCCGTCTGCTCAACCGAGAAGCGCGGCTGGGCTGGAAGCACCGCATCGAACAGGCCAACCCGCAATTGCTGTTCAGCCAGGAAGAGGCGCAAGCCAAGGTCGCCAGCCTGGCTCAGGCCGATACCCGGATGCGTGAGCTCAACCGCCAGCTATTGGCCACCGGCATCGACCCGGCGCGCCTGGGCAGCCGCAAGCAGTGGGAGGACGTGACCCGGCTGACTGGCAAGCGCTCACGCCGGCTGCGAGAGTTTCTCGAACTGGGTGCACCGCTGGGGCTGATGACATTGCGCCCGGTATGGCTGATGAACCCGGACGTGGCCAGTCGGGTGCTGCCACTGAAGAACGGCCTGTTCGACACGGTAATCTACGACGAGGCATCTCAGATGCCGGTGGAATTTGCCCTGCCAACCCTGTTCCGCGGCCGAGTCACCGTGGTCAGCGGCGACGAGAAGCAAATGCCGCCGACGGCGTTCTTCTCCAGCCGGATCGAAAGTGACGAGGCCGAACTGTTCGATGGCGACGAGCCGGACGAGGACGCCGACGAAGAACAACGCGAGGCCTTCGAAGACACCTGGAACCGCCGCGAGATCAAGGACTGCCCAGACCTGCTGCAACTGGCGCGCAACGCCCTGCCCAGCACCACCCTGCAAATCCACTACCGCTCGGCCTACCGCGAGCTGATCGGTTTTTCCAACGCCTCGTTCTACGGTAATCGCCTGAACGTGCCGGTGCGCCACCCGCAGGCGAGCATCCGACAGCTCAAGCCGCTGGAACTGATCCAGGTCGAGGGCCTGTACCAGAACCAGAGCAACGCTGCCGAAGCCGAACGTGTCGTGCAGTACCTCGAGGCGCTCTGGCAGCTCCCTTACGCGCAGCGCCCTTCAGTGGGTGTGGTGACCTTCAACCGCAAGCAGGCCGAACTGATCGAGGAACACATGGAAGCCCATGCCACCGAGAACGAAGCCTTCCGCGCCGCCTACGCCCAGGAGCGCGAACGCAGCGAGGACGGTGAAGACATGTCGGTGTTCGTCAAGAACGTCGAGAACGTTCAGGGCGACGAGCGCGACGTGATCGTGTTTTCTTCCACCTTCGGCCGCAACAGCCAGGGCACCTTCCGCCGCCACTTCGGGGTGCTCGGCCAGACCGGTGGCGAACGCCGTCTGAACGTGGCGGTGACCCGTGCACGACGCAAGGTGGTGATGATCACCTCGATGCCCATCGCCGACATTTCAGACATGCTCAACACCCAGCGCGCCCCTGCCAGCCCACGCGACTACCTGCAAGGCTACCTGGAATACGCGCGAGCCCTGTGTGCCGGGGAATTCGACTACAGCGGCAAGCTGCTGAGCCGCCTGCAAACCGACCGCAGCAAGCCGACGCATGGGCACGACCAGGGCCGCGACGGTTTCGCCAGGATCGTTGGTGCATTCATCGCGTCCCTGGGCTGGAGCGCCGCCCCGGCCAGCGAAGGCGACGCGTTTGGCCTGGACTTTGCCATCGCAAGCCCGCAGACCGGTACCTATGCCATCGGCATCGAATGCGACGCACCCAGCCACGCCCTGCTCGAACGCGCCCGGGCCCGGGAGATCTGGCGGCCATCGGTACTGCGCCGGGCGATCCCGCAGATCCACCGCGTCTCGTCCCAGGCCTGGTACCACGACGGCGACAACGAGCGTGCCCGCTTGCGTGCGGCCATCGAGGGCGCCATGCAGGCTGAGCAGCAGACGGCCCCATCCAACAACAAGGAGACCTGCCAATGAGTGGCCCGAAGGTGGTGCGCATCGTCACCCGTGAAGAAATCATCGCCATTTGCGAAGGCCAACTGCGCCTTCTTGATCAGGCCGTGGCCCGCTGGGAGGCTCAAGCCGAAGGGCTTGGCCAATTGAACGAGCAGGAGCGCGCGGCCACGCGAGCACGGCAAGCACGATTGCGCGCCTTGCTCACTGACGACCAGTTCCGAGAGCTGCAGAAAGCCGTCCCGATTGAGATCGAGCACCTGCGACGCGACCAACTGGCCCGCGAGGAGCGCGCTGTTCGGCAAGCGACCGAGCAGCGTCAGCACCAACGCCGCCTGCGGGAAAACGCGGCGCTTCTGCTCAAGGCCCTGAGCGGCCGCACCGGCACCGCCGCGCACCTGGCGCAAGCACTGAGACAGCTGGCCGATGGCGCCCAGCTGGCCAATGCCGAGCAGCTGCTGGCCGAAGGCTTCGCCCAATTGAGCAGCAGCAATGAAGTGCAAACCCTTAGCGAACAGCAGCGGTCGCTGGCTCAGCGGCTCAAGGACGACGCCCCCACGCTCGACGTCAACACATGGTTGGCCGAGCGGGCTCAAACGATCCGCGACCCCCGCCTGCAGCAGATCGACCGACATATCGCCGAACTGCACCTGTTGCAAGGCGCTGCCTGTGCGGCGCCCTTCGTGCAAGCCTTGGCCCGGGCCGAAGCGCAGGTCCAGGCACAGCAGCGCAACTTGCTGCTCGACAGCCTGGTGATCGAGCTGGCAAACAATAGTCGTGACTTCCAGCTCAGTCGCGATTCGTTGGCCAAGCTCCACGACCTGGCAAACGAAGTGCGAACCCACCTGAATGCAGGGAACGAGACATTGCTCGAGCTGGTCAGCCAGTGCACGGCCGCCACCTCGCAGGCCATGGTGGAAGAGCTGACGAGCCGCTGCGAAGCGATTCTTGCCGCCCATGTGCAAGCGCACGCCGCGCTCGCCCGTCGCGCAGCCATGCTTCAGGGCCTGGCCGAACTCGGCTACGAAGTGCGCGAAGGAATGAGCACCGCGTGGGCCGAGTCGGGCAAGGTCGTGCTGCGCAAGCCAGCCACACCAGGCTACGGCGTAGAACTGGGCGGCAAGGCAGAGAACGGCCGCTTGCAAGTGCGAGCGGTGGCATTGAGTAGTGATCGCGACACCCAACGCGACAAGGATATCGAGACGATCTGGTGCAACGAGTTCGGCCGGCTGCAAGCGATACTTGAGGGCCACAGAAGCGAACTACTGATCGAGCGAGCGATGGGGGTAGGAGAGACGCCACTTAAAGAAGTACTTACCGCTGAAGACAGAGGCCTGGCTGCCACTGCACAGCTACAAACGAAATAATTTGGCGGATCCTATGCCGGCATAGCCGCTGAGGATGCCTGAAAACAACCGGTAAAAGTCTTTACTGACCCTACCGGCAATACAGGCGGCCACTCCTCGCACAAGACCACACGGAGGCCACCTAATGATCGACCATCTGGACCACCTGGTACTTACCACCGTCGATATCGACGCCTGCCGCGACTTCTACACCCGCGTTCTGGGCATGCAGCCGGAAACCTTCGGCGCCGGCCGCCTGGCGTTCCGTTTCGGTAACCAGAAAATCAACGTGCATGTGCGCGGCTGTGAGTTCGAGCCGAAGGCGCACCTGCCGGTGCCCGGCGCGCTGGACCTGTGTTTCATCGCCAGCATCCCCCTCGAGGTCGTGATCGCTCACCTGCGCAAGGTACACTGGCCCATCGTCGAAGGGCCAGTGCAACGCACCGGTGCCACCGGCCCGATCCGCTCGGTGTACCTGCGCGACCCGGGCCTGAACCTGATCGAGATCGCCGAACAAATGCTTGACTGACCACCAGCCGAGGTTACCGAGTAGTGCTGCAGAAACTGTGAATCGCCTGACACGCAGCGCGAAGCGACTCATCATCGAGCGCATAGGCAATACGCAGGTAACCAGGCAAACCAAACGCACTACCTTGAACCACGGCCACGTTGGCTTCTTCAAGCAATGCTATCGCAACCGCCTCGTCGTCAACGAGATCACTGCCACCTGACGAGCGCTTGCCGATCAGGCCAGCACAGTCAGCGAACGCGTAGAAGGCACCGCCCGGGACTTCGCAACTGATACCCGGCGCCTGGTTGAGCAGTTCGACCATGAAATCGCGGCGCCGCTGGAAAACTTCGCAGCTGTGAACGATAAAGCCCTTCGGACCGTCCAGGGCGGCGATTGCAGCGTGCTGCGAGATGGTACAGGCGCCCGAGGTCTGCTGACCTTGCAGCTTTTCCATCGCTTCGAGCAGCCAGCGAGGACCCGTGGCGAACCCGATGCGCCAGCCGGTCATGGCGTAGGCTTTCGACACGCCGTTCATGGTCAGTGTTTGTGCAGCCAGTCGTGGCTCGACCTGGGCAAGCGTGAGGAACTCACGACCGTCAAAGATCAGGTGTTCATAGATGTCGTCCGCCAGAATCAGTACCTGCGGATGGGCCAGCAACACCTCGGCCAGCGCCAGCAGCTCGTTGCGGTCGTACACCGCGCCCGTGGGGTTGGACGGCGAGTTCAGGATCAGCCAGCGGGTTTTCGGGCCAATGGCTTCGGCCAGCGCTTGCGGGGTCAGCTTGAAGCTCGACGCGGCGCCACAGGCAACAATTCGCGACTCGCCACCGCACAGCTCGACCATTTCTGGATAGCTGACCCAGTACGGCGCAGGAATGACCACTTCGTCGCCTTCGTTCAAGGTTGCGGCCAGGGCATTGAAGATGACCTGCTTGCCACCGCTGCACACCAGCGTGTCCTGCCAGCTGACATCCAGACCATTCTCGCGCTGGTACTTGCGGGCAATGGCTTCACGCAGTGCGCGAAGACCAGCCACCTGGGTGTAGCGAGTGTGGCCATCGTTGATCGCACTGATGGCCGCGGCACGGATGTGCTCCGGCGTATCGAAGTCAGGCTCGCCTGCACAGAGCGAAATGATGTTCGCCCCTTCTGCGCGGCGCGCAGCGACGCGGTCGATGATCGTGTAGGTCGCCGAAGGCTTGGCAGCCTCCAGGCGACGGTTCAGCGTTTCCAGGCTCACGCGTGCTCCTCCGGGTGGGAAAGGCCCATCAGGTCCATGGTGGTCTGGCCTTCGCGTAGCTTGGCCATGAACACGGCCTCTTTGTCGGCGCGCTTCTGGCCTTTGCGTAGCGTGCTTTCAACGGCATCGGCCGGGATGATGATGACGCCGTCCTCGTCCGCGACTACCAAATCGCCGACACTTACTTGCGCACCGCTGAAGTCGAACGACTTGCCTACCGAAGGCGTGGTTGCTTTAACGGTACCTTTGACCGAAATACCCCGCGCAAACACCGGGAATCCGTGGGCTTCAAGCGCGGCGATATCGCGCACGCCGCCGTTGATCACCAGCCCGACAATGCCCGCGGCCTCTGCCGCGACAGTGAGCACCTCACCCCAGTAGCCGGCGACGAAGTCGGCAGTATCACAAACCAGAACGCTACCGCGCGGCGCTTTCGCCACAGCCAGGTGCAGGCCCAGATTGTCTCCTGGCGAGCATTGCAGCGGGTAAGCTGGTGCCGCGATGAACGCGCCTTTCCAGACCGCACGAATATCACGATCGACCGCGCACGGCAGCCCAGAGGCCTCGTACAGGGTGGAGCTGCCGAGGACTTTTGCGATGTTCTGATAGTCGTCTGGAAGGCTCATGGTTGTTTGCTCTGCAGGGAGTGGTAACCGAGGGCGGCGCGAGCTTCCTTGAGGCTTTTGCCAGTGGCGATCTGTTCGCGGATCTGCGCTTCGACCTGTTCGATACGACGTGCCGTTTCAGCGACTTCCCGGGCACGATCACGCGGGACGATGACGACGCCATTGACGTCAGCGACGACGATGTCGCGGGCACAAACCCGGGCTTGGCCAACCGATACCGGCTGGTTGACAGCCACGACCTCCACTCGGTCCTTGCCGGTACGCATGAAGCGGCCCTTGCTGAACAGCGGGTAGCCTTCGCCCAGTGCTTTGTTCACATCGCGGCAGACACCGTCTATGACCGTGCCGGCAATACCGCGGGCCAAGGCGTACTGGGTCATGATGTCGCCCCACACCGTGCAATCGGGGCGGCCGTCATTGGCAATGACGACAACGTCACCGGGTGCTACTTCATCAATGAAGTCACCCACAGTGCCGGGCGGCGTGCTAGCACTGACGTACTGAACAGTGAAGGCCGGCCCGACCACAACTTGGCTGTAGTTGGCCAGTGGTGCGATACCGAAGGCCTGGCCAGGGAGACCCAGCTTGTCCATCGCATCGGACACACCTGGGGTGTCCAGGCCTTCGAACAAAGCAACGAGATCTTTATCGGAAAGGCTCATATCAGTGTTCCACCTTGATGGCTTCGAATTGGGTGTCGTGCATCACCTCTTCGACCGAACGGCCGGCACGGACGGCGTCGACCATACCGGCCTGGCGGCGATCGATACGCTCGGCCAGGTCGAGCACCTTTTCGATAGCGTGGGCCGGGACAAAAACGGTGCCGCATTCATCGGCAATCACGTAGTCGCCCTCCTCAACGTCAACCCCGGCCATGCGAACTTTCACGGCCGCGTCAATCTGGATGAGCCGGTTACGTGCACTGATCATGGTCACGCCGCGGCCGAAAACCGGATAGCCGATATCGGCGCTGCCGCGGATGTCGCGACTGAAGCCATCGATGATCGAGCCACGAATGCCTTTGCGCTGGGCTGCGTTGGCCAGGATGTCGCCCCAGCTGGAGATACCGTCGACGCCACCGGCGATCACCAGCACGCGGTCATCGGTGCTGATCTGCTCCACGACCGGGGTAATCAGGTGAACGGTGGGCGCCACGTCCTGCTTTGGCCCCAACTGCACGGTGCTGGCGCGGCCAACAATCTTCGGGCAGTTCCAGAGCGGCATCAGGCCGTTGGTGGCACCAGGCAGCTGGAGGAAATCCAGCGCGTCCGACACCGTGTTGGTATCGAGCGCAGCCAGGCGATCAAGCGGGGCTTTCAAGCTCATCGGTTGCAGGCCTCTTGTAGGTGAGGCTTGAGTATCTGCGACGAGATTTGATACGTATATTACGAAGAAGCTAAGCTTGTCATACCCAAAACCTATGGAAGCGTGCTGTGATCAACTTTCGCTTGATACGCCACCTCTGGCTGTTCCTGGCAGTTGCCGAGGACCAGAACTTCAGCCGCGCAGCCAAGCGACTGGGCATGTCGCAGCCACCGTTGACCGAGCAAATCCAGGCGCTCGAACAGTCCCTTCGCGTTCAACTGTTCACCCGCTCGCGCCGTGGCGCTCAGCTCACTGCAGCCGGAGCTGCAATCCTCCCGGCAGTGCGAAAGTTTGCGGATCAGTTGGAGCGTCTGGAATTGGCGGTCCACGAGGCCGTGACCGGTCACGCCGGTGTGCTGACCATCGGGGCGATCACATCGGCAATGATCGATGTGCTGCCCCGGCTGATCGAGCGCTTCAAGCAGGACCACCCGTTGATCACGGTTTCGGTTCGAGAAATCGACAGCGCGGAGGCGATTCCGGCGCTCGAGGCTGGCGATATCGACATCGCGTTTGCGCGCCTTGAAGGCAACCTTGGCCGGCACCTGCAGTCGATGCCTCTGTCAGAGGACCGACTGGCCGTCGCGATGCCCAAGGACCACCCTCTGGCCGCCAGTGACGCCATCGACCTGAAGACGCTTGCCGATGAAACGCTGGTGATGGCCTCAAGAGACGTAAGCCCTGTGTATTTCGATTATCTGGTGGGGCTATGCAAATCCAGCGGCTTCGCACCGCGTATCGTGCATCAGGTCCGCTCGGTCTCATCGCAGGTGGCGTTCGTCAGTTGTGGCCAGGGCATCGCCTTGGTGCCGACGTCCATGGACAAACTGGCGCCAGAAAATGTGCTGGTGCGGCCTTTGCAGCCGGAAGTGAAAGTTGTCACAACCGCCATGGCATGGCATGGCGTCAACAGCAACCCGCTGGTGGATGCGATGATCGATCAGGCCAAACAGATTTTTCCATCATAGGCTGGGCATATGACTGGGTTCGCGGCTTCGTATTTTACAAAGTGCGGGGCTGGAACGACATTGAGGCCTCTGTAAAAGGAGTTCCCACCGTGGCAAACCCTGCTCGCTTCACTCACGAGAAATTGCCGTTGAACATTGACGGCGTGTTGCTGGATCTGGCGGTGATCCATCGATCCGGTCCCAAAACACCCATCCTTTTCCTGCATGGGTTCGGTTCGACCAAAGAAGACTATGCCGACATCACGCTGCAGCCCGCTTTCGAAGGTCACCCTTTCATTGCCTACGATGCGCCCGGTTGCGGTGAAACCCAATGCAGCGATCTCTCTCGCATCAACATCCCCTTGCTGGTGAAGACTGCCCAGGCCGTACTTGAACACTTCGGCGTCGACAGATTCCATCTGGTCGGTCACTCCATGGGGGGCTTGACCGGGCTGATGCTCGCTGACGCGGCGCCAGAGCGCGTGCTGAGTTTCGTCGACATCGAGGGCAACATCGCGCCGGAGGATTGCTTCCTCAGCAGACAGATCCACGCTCACAAACGCGAGGATGACGCACGTTTCTTTCGCGAATTCATCGAACGCACCCGACTTGCCGCCGATCCTGCCAGCGCGCTTTATGCGGCTAGCCTGGCGCACAAAGTGCGCACCGGGGCGGTCCGCGGCATCTTCGAGTCCATGGTAGAGCTGTCGGATAACGGCGGTCTGATGAAGAAATTCCTGGCGTTGCCTTTCCCGCGCCAGTACATGTACGGCGTCACCAACTCCCACCTTTCCTATTTGGACGACATCGCGGCCCAAGGGGTGCAATTGGCTTGCATCCCAGATTGTGGCCACTTCCCGATGTATTCCAATCCGGCGCTGATGTGGCAGCACATCAAGGCATTGCAAGACCGCGCCTGATGCAGATCACCGGCTCTGGCCACTGCTCGGCTGAGTGCGGTCACAAATGAGCGATGATGGTTTCAGGCAACGCATCGTGCAGTTGCCCGAAGCCTGCGGATTTCAGTTACGGACGGACGTATAGTCCGGGCTCGAGCGCCAGCCGGTGTTTGCTTCGACCGTACCGGAACCGTCAAGGTAGCCGTGCTTGCGCAGGTCGGGCATGAGCACCGCAGCCAGCAGGGTGATCGCGCTCATGGCGGCAACGTAGTAATAGAAAATCGACTCGACACCGGCTCCTCGCAACATCAACGCGACATACTCGGCCGTGCCGCCGCACAAGGCATTGCCAATCGCATAAGGCAAACCAACACCGAGCGCACGTACCGTCGCAGGGTACAGGTCGGCTTTCAACACGCCGGTGACTGGCGTGTAGAACGCAGCGATCAGCAACCCGCCCATGACCAGCGCAAAGGCCTCGTACGGGTTGCTGACACTCTTCAGCCCGCTCAGCAATGGCACGATGAACACACTGGAAAGTACACCAAACGTGATCATGCTGTTGCGCGAGCCGATCCGGTCAGCCAGCATCCCGTAGACCGGCTGCAGGCACATGAACACGATCAGCGCTGCGGTCATGATCCAGCTGACGGTGGTGGGGTCGAAACCTGCGGAGACCACCAGGTACTTCTGCATGTAGGTCGAGAACGTATAGAAGTGCAGCGAGCAGCCTGCCGTGATCGCCATGGTCAGCAACACCGCCTTCTTGTGACGCATCAAGGCTTTGATCGACCCGGCCTCTTTGTGCTTGCTGTCCTTGGCGTGGGCGGTTTCCAGCATCGAGCGGCGCAGGTATACCACCACCAGCGCACTCACCGCGCCGATCAGGAACGGGATTCTCCAGCCCCAGGCCTTCAGGTCGTCCAGCGCCAACACATTCTGCAGCACCACCACGGTAAGCAATGCCAGCAACTGGCCGGCGATGATGGTGAAGTACTGGAACGAACCGAAGAAGCAGCGCTTGCCGGTGCTCGACACTTCGCTGATGTAGGTCGCGCCGGTACCGTACTCGGCGCCGACTGATAGCCCCTGCATCAAGCGGGCGATAAGCAGGAGCACCGGGGCAGCCATGCCGACGCTTTCATAGGTGGGCAGTACGGCGATCATCAGCGAGCCGCCACACATCAGGAACACCGAGATGATCATGGAGAATCGCCGGCCGCGGGTGTCGGCCAGGTAGCCAAAGATCCATCCGCCCAGCGGGCGCATGAAAAAGCCGACGGCGAAGATGCCTGCCGTGGCGAGCAGTTGCGTGGTCTGGTCGCCTTGGGGGAAGAACAGCGCGGCGAAGTAGATCGAGGTATAGGCGTAGATGAAGAAGTCGTACCACTCCACCAGGTTGCCGGAGCAGGCGCCGAGAATGGCGCGGATGCGTTGGCGGTTGGTCAGGTTACGGATGTCGGGGGAGGCAGCATTATTGTTGTTGGCGTGCATGGGGGACTCCAGATTCTGGGCGAACGCAAGAAAGGAACAGCGGCGTCGGATTACTGGCTGGGAGTCGTTTTAGATAAGAGGGAGGAACACGGCAGAACGCGAGGGGATGTAACACACATCTTGGGGGTACCTTTTGGGATCTATTATTTTACAAGTCAGTCAAAGGGCACTGACTTTTATTCCCGGGCAAAGCTACGCCCTCCCCCCGACAGCGGCCAGATCGCCAGAGCTCTAGCAGTTATGCTGCGATTGAATAGCTAAGGCGAGGCAGCAGCTCAGAGCATGTGCCCAGCCCAGATCCCCTGACCCACCAGCTCCGAGGCAATCTCGACGAAGGTCTGGCCAACATAACGCGTGGCCGGGCTGACGTGCCGGTCTGCCGGGGACACCAGCACCAGCTTGCGCATGGGGGTCGGGTCGATCAGCGGCGCGGCGCACAAGGTGCCGTCCTTTAGTTGCGCGTATATCGACGCCAGCGGCAAGGCCGTGAAACCGAACCCGTTGCGGACCAGGTCGATCATGGCGCCGAAGGAGTCGGCCTCGACGCTGGTGGTGATCTTGAACCCGCGCTCCAGCGCGCACTGGTCCATGATCTTGCGCAAGCCGTGGCGCGGGCTTGGCAGCACCATCTGCTCCTCGGCCAATTCGGCGAAATGCACGGCGGTATCCCGGTCCAGGCCTGCTTCGGGTGGGCCGACCAGCACCAGGTTTTCCATCATCACCGGCTCGATGCGCAGCGTGTGCAGAGGTTGCGGGTCGTAAGAGATGGCGAGTTCCAGCTCGCCACGCTGCAACCAGTCCAGCAGGTAGCCACTGAACGCTGAAGAGAAGCGGATGGACAAGTCCGGGTGGGTATCGCGAATGCGCTTGACCAAAGGCACCGTAACGATCTCGGCGATGGTCGGCGTGGTGCCGATGGCGACCATGCCACGAAACGCAGCGCGCCCGCCGGCGACGGAAGTGCGGATGGCTTCGAGCTCATCCATGATGCGCGTAGCACGCTCCAGTACCTCAAGCCCGGCCGGGGTGATTTCCATGCCGCGGCCGTGCCGTTCGAACAGGTAAACGCCCAGTTCCTTCTCCAACTGCCGGATCTGCCGGCTCAAGGCAGGTTGCGCCACGTGCAGGCGATCTGACGCCTTGCTCAAGCTGCCAAGCTCGGCCACATGAATGAGGGTCTTGAGTTGCACTACGTCCATCGATCAACCATTGCGAACAGGAAGGCAGCGCCCTGCAACCGGCGCTTTCGGGACAGTCTAATCAGCGGCCGGGGCAGCAGCTATACAATTTGGATATATCAGGTAGTCACCTGCAGCATTCGCTGATGAGGGCATTGGCCATGTCGCTGATCAGGCATGACCAATGCCTGCATTCAATTCATCACAGGCTCGTCCGTCCTGCTGGGCGCAGCCGCTACATCCGGTTTGCCAAGGCCAGGCTCTTGCAACCTGGGCGCCTGCAACTCCCCTTCCCATTTGGCCACGACTGCGGTGGCAATGGAGTTGCCCACCGCATTGGTTGCCGAGCGGCCCATATCGAGGAAGGTATCAATGCCCAGGATCAGCAACAGCCCGGCCTCCGGGATATCGAACTGCACCAGCGTGGCGGCGATCACCACCAATGACGCACGCGGCACACCCGCGAGTCCTTTGGAGGTGAGCATCAGCGTCAGCAGCATGAGAATCTGTGTTCCGAGCGTCATTTCGATACCGTAGGCTTGTGCGATGAACAGCACGGCAAACGTGCAATACATCATCGAACCGTCCAGGTTGAACGAATACCCCATGGGCATGACGAAACTCGAGATTTTACGGTTCACACCGAAGCGATCGAGCGCCGCAAGCAATTTCGGGTAGGCCGATTCGGAACTTGCGGTGGCGAAGGCCAGCAGGAATGCCTCCTTGATCAGTGCCAGCAGTGCGAACACACGGCGGCCGAGGAACAACATGCCCGCCAGTATCAGCAGGCACCAGAGCAGCACCAGGCCCAGATAGAAGTCGCGCATGAACACGGCGAAGGTCGCGAGGATCGACAAGCCATTGACCGCCACGGTTGACGCCATGGCGGCCATGACAGCTAGAGGCGCCAGCTTCATCACATAACCCGTGATCGTCAACATGGCTTGTGCCAGCTCGTCCGTCAGCCGTACCAGGCCTTTGGCTTTTTCACCCAGCGCAGCCAGGGATACGCCGAAGAACAGCGAGAACACCACGATCTGCAGGATCTCGTTGTTGGCCAACGCCTCGGCAAAAGATCTCGGCACCAGATGGGTGACGAAGGCCTTGAGCGTGAATGCTGAGGTCTCAAGCGATGCACTCTGGTGAATGTCAGGCAATGGCAACGCCAGGTGATGCCCAGGCTGCAGGAGGTTGGCCATCATCAACCCCACCGCCAGCGACAGCAATGAGGCAGTGAGAAACCACAGCATGGCCTTGCCGAACACGCGCCCGACCGCACTGGCATCGCCCATGTGGGCAATGCCGACCACCAGCGTGGAAAACACCAACGGCCCTATGAGCATTTTGATCAGACGCAGGAACACATCAGAGATAACGGAAATGTAGCCCGCAGTCGCCACCGCCTGGGCTTTGTCCGCACTGGTGAGAAAAATGACATAGCCCAGCAGCACACCCAGCGCCATGGCCAGCAGTATCCAGCCCGCCAGCGGAAGTCTGAATTTCATGTAGCACCTGTTTTATCAAGTAAGGGGATCCGTCAGCACCGTGGCCGTTACGGAACGAGATAGGACAGTGCAAGAAGCCGGAATCGGCTGTGAGGGGACAGAGCGGCTGCAGATGACTGCTCTCGCTCGATCGAGCGCCAAACGAGATTGCCCAGTTTGCGAATGAACATGATGCGACCCTCAGTCTTCTTGTTGTTTTGAACGGCTGTGCCCGTACTGCCCAGCCGCGCATTCAAACTAACGTCTGGCCCTTCACTTAACTAACCGCTACCCGGGCCTAACAGCTATGCCGATTTTCTATAACCCTGCATGCCGCTGCGCAGCCATACCCCAACTGATGCGTCTGACGGTCGCACACCCTGGGAATACTTGCCCCTGCGCCAGAAGCTATGCTTTTGCGGCATATCTCAAAGAAAAAAACGGTAGTCGTCCTCCCGGCCTTCTCTCGCCATGATGTGGAAAAACAAGAGCAGCCCTGCCGGGAGATACCCATGTCATCGCAAGAAGCTGAACAGAACTGGCAAGAGGACGTGTTCCGCGTCCTCAAGGCCCACGACGTCAAACATGTCGTGTTCGTACCGGACGCCGGCCACTCGGCCGCCATCCGCATGTCCTATGAAGATCCCGATATCAAGGCCGTGGTCCTGACCACCGAAGAAGAAGGCATCGGCTACCTCGCGGGTGCCTGGCTTGGCGGCGAGCGTGGCGCCTTGCTGATGCAGTCCAGCGGCGTCGGTAACTGCATCAATACCCTCGCCCTGCAGAATTGCGCAGGTTTCCCTCTGCTGATGGTGGTGACCATGCGCGGTGACTGGGCTGAGTTCAACGCCTGGCAGAACCCCATGGGCCAGGCCACCGAAGCCTCGCTGAACCTGATGAAAGTCATGACCTGGCGCGCCGACAAGCCCGAGGACGTCGCCCCGCTGCTGCATGGCGCCGCCACCATGGCCTTCAACGGCGATGCCGCCACTGCCCTGCTGCTCGGTCAGCGCCTGATCGGAGAAAAGAAATGGGTCAAGTAAGCGCCAACCACGTGCTGTGCCGCCGCGAAGTGGTGCGTACGCTGCTCGCCGACCGCAGCGACCTGCTGGTCGTCACCGGCCTGGGCTCCGCCTCGTACGATGTGATGGCCGCCAGCGATCACGACAACAACTACTATCTCTGGGCCGCCATGGGCAGCGCCATCACCGTTGGCCTGGGCCTGGCCAATGCCCAGCCAGACAAGAGCGTGGTGGTGATCACCGGTGACGGCGAATTGCTGATGGGCTTTGGCGCGCTGGCGACCGTGTCTCTGCAGCAGCCGAAGAACCTGACCATCGTTGTGCTCGACAACGGCCACTTCGGTGAGACCGGTATGCAGGTCAGCCACGCCGGGTTCGGCATCAAGCTCGACCAGGTGGCCGCGACCTGCGGCTTTGCCTGGACTGACGAAATCCGCGAGATGGACGGCGTGCATGGGCTGCGTGAGCGCTTCGCCAACCGCGACGGGGTCAAGCTCGCCACCGTGAAGATCAAGGCCGAAAACCCGCCGCGGGTGCTGCCGCCGCGCGACGGCTATTACATCAAGAACCGTTTCCGCGCCGCCTTGGGCTTCCAGCCCATCTGACCGTGTTTGCGGGTGGGGCTGTTGGCAGAACCACGATGACGCCACTGGCCCTGCCCACTCTGGAGAGTGACCATGACCGAATACAACCACGAAGAACTCAACGCCATCCGCGAAGGCGTGCGTGCCCTGTGCGGCGACTTCCCTGCCGAATACTGGCGCAAGATCGATGAAGAAAAGGGCTTCCCCGAAGCCTTCGTCAAAGCCATGACCGACGCTGGCTGGCTGTCGGCGATGATCCCCGAGGAATTCGGCGGCTCAGGGCTGGGCCTGGCAGAGGCCTCGGTAATCCTGGAGGAAGTGAACCGTTGCGGTGGTAATTCCGGGACCATCCACGGGCAGATGTACAACATGTTCACCCTGCTGCGTAATGGCAGCGAGGAGCAGAAGCGCTATTACTTGCCCAAGCTGGCCAATGGCGAGCTGCGCCTGCAGTCGATGGGGGTCACCGAGCCCACCACAGGCACCGACACCACCAAGATCAAGACCACCGCCGTGCGTAAAGGCGACAAGTACGTGATCAATGGGCAAAAGGTCTGGATCTCCCGTATCCAGCACTCCGACCTCATGATCCTGCTGGCCCGCACCACGCCACTGGCCGAGGTGAAGAAGAAGGTCGACGGCATGTCGATCTTCCTGGTCGACCTGCGCGAAGCCATCGGCAACGGCCTGACCGTGCAACCGATCGCCAACCTGGTCAACCACGAAACCAACGAGCTGTTCTTCGACAACCTGGAAATCCCGGCCGACAGCCTGATTGGCGAAGAAGGCAAGGGCTTCCGCTACATCCTCGATGGCCTGAACGCCGAGCGTACGCTGATTGCCGCCGAGTGCATCGGCGATGGCCGCTGGTTCACCGAAAAGTCTGCGCAGTACGCCCGTGACCGCGTGGTATTCGGCAGACCGATCGGCCAGAACCAGGGCGTGCAGTTCCCGATCGCCGAAGCGCACATCGAGATCGAAGCGGCCGACCTGATGCGCTGGGAAGCTTGCCGCCAGTACGACAGCGGGCAGAACGCCGGCGCTGCCGCGAACATGGCCAAGTACCTGGCCGCCAAAGCCAGTTGGGAAGCCGCCAACGCCTGCCTGCAGACCCACGGTGGCTTCGGCTTTGCCAACGAATACGACGTGGAGCGCAAGTTCCGCGAAACCCGCCTTTACCAAGTGGCGCCGATCTCCACCAACCTGATCCTGTCGTACGTGGCCGAGCACCTCCTGGAACTGCCACGCTCGTTCTGATTCAGCGCCCCTTGCCCCGGCAAGGGGTCTGCCATGACAAGAGAGACCATACTCATGAGCCAGTCCAAGGCCCAGCGCCCCCTCGATGGCATCACCGTCATCAGCCTCGAACACGCCATCGCGGCGCCCTTCTGTACGCGCCAGCTGGCCGATCTGGGCGCCCGGGTCATCAAGGTCGAACGCCCCGGCAGCGGCGACTTCGCCCGGGGTTACGACCAACGCGTCAACGGCCTGGCTTCGCATTTCGTATGGACCAACCGCTCAAAGGAAAGCCTCACCCTGGACCTCAAGCAGGAGATCGCCAGCGGCATCCTCGATCAATTGCTGGAGCAGGCCGATGTGCTGGTGCAGAACCTGGCACCCGGCGCCGCCGCCCGCCTGGGTCTGAGTTTCGAGACGCTGCATGAGCGCTTCCCCAGGCTGATCGTCTGTGACATTTCCGGCTACGGCGCTGGCGGGCCCTACGAGCAGAAGAAAGCCTACGACCTCTTGATCCAGAGTGAAGGCGGTTTCCTCTCGGTAACCGGTGGCCCGGGTGATGACCAGATGGCCAAGGCGGGTAATTCCATCGCCGACATCGCCGCCGGCATGTATGCCTATACCGGCATCCTTTCGGCGGTACTGCTGCGGGAGAAGACCGGTGTCGGCAGCCAGGTCGAGATTTCGATGCTGGAGAGCCTGGTCGAGTGGATGAACTACCCGATGTACTACGCCTACGAGGGTGCTCCACCACCACCCCGCGCCGGTGCCGCCCATGCCACGATCTATCCCTATGGGCCTTTCCCGATTGGCGATGGCAGCACGGTGATGCTCGGTTTGCAGAACGAACGGGAGTGGCAGCTGTTCTGCCAGCAAGTGCTGCTCGACCCTGCGCTGGCCGAAGACGAGCGCTTTGCTGCCAACTACAAGCGCGTTGCCAATCGCGATGCCCTGCGCGGCCTGATCGTCCAAGCCTTTGCCACGCTCGACTTCGACACCGTGATCCAGCGCCTGGAAGGCGCCAGCATCGCCAACGCCAAGGTCAACGACATGCAGGGTGTCTGGCAGCACCCACAATTGAAGGCGCGTGAACGTTGGCGGCAGATCGACACGGCTACCGGCAGCGTGCCTAGCCTGCTGCCACCCGCCACCAGCAACGCCTATACACCGCGTATGGACCCTGTCCCTGCCCTTGGCGAGCACAGTGAGGCCATCCTGGGTGAGCTAGGTTTGCCAACCGAACGCATTCAACAGCTGCGCACTTCAGGGGTCATCTGACCCCTCTTTTTCAACGCTTGCTGTTCCCTGATCCAGAACGAGTATTACTGCTTATGAAAGTGCTGGTCGCTATCAAACGTGTGGTCGACTACAACGTGAAAGTCCGTGTCAAGGCGGACAACACCGGGGTCGACCTGGCCAATGTGAAAATGGCCATGAACCCCTTCTGTGAAATCGCCGTGGAAGAAGCCGTGCGCCTGAAAGAAATAGGCGTCGCCACCGAGATCGTCGTGGTTTCCGTCGGCCCAGCCACTGCCCAGGAGCAACTGCGTACCGCCCTGGCCCTGGGTGCCGACCGCGCCATCCTGGTCGAAGCCACTGACGAACTGAACTCCCTGGCCGTGGCCAAGGCGCTGAAAGCCGTTGTCGACAAGGAGCAGCCTGATCTGGTGATCCTCGGCAAGCAGGCCATCGACAGTGACAACAACCAGACCGGCCAGATGCTGGCCGCGCTGACCGGCTTCGCCCAGGGCACCTTTGCCTCCAAGGTCATCGTGGCTGGCGACAAGCTGAACGTCACCCGTGAAATCGACGGCGGTCTGCAGACCGTTTCGCTGAACCTGCCAGCCATCGTCACCACCGACCTGCGCCTGAACGAGCCACGCTACGCGTCGCTGCCGAACATCATGAAGGCCAAGAAGAAGCCGCTGGAGACCGTTACTCCAGATGCGCTGGGCGTTTCCCTCGCCTCCACCGACAAGACCGTCAAAGTTGAGGCCCCGGCTGCTCGCAGCGCAGGTATCAAGGTCAAATCGGTGGCAGAACTGGTCGAGAAACTGAAGAACGAGGCGAAGGTAATCTAATGGCCATTCTGGTACTTGCAGAACACGACAATCACTCACTTGCCCCTGCAACCCTCAACACCCTGACAGCGGCTCACCAGATCGGCGGCGAAATCGTCGTGCTGGTCGCCGGCCTCGACGCGGCGGGTGTAGCCTTTGCCGCTGCGCAAATCGCCGGCGTCAGCAAGGTACTGCTGGCCGATGACTCGGCTTACGCGCACCAGTTACCGGAAAATGTTGCCCCCATGCTTGCCAATTTGGGCCGGGACTTCAGCCACGTGCTGGCACCGGCGACCAGCAACGGCAAGAACATCCTGCCGCGGGTTGCTGCGCTGCTGGATGTCGACCAGATCTCAGAGATCATTGCCGTCGAGTCCGCCGATACCTTCAAGCGCCCGATCTACGCTGGTAACGCCATTGCCACCGTGCAATCGAGCGCTGCGATAAAGGTCATCACCGTGCGTACCACCGGCTTCGACGCCGTGGCCGCCGAAGGTGGCTCGGCTGCTGTTGAAGCTGTTGGTGCTGCGCACAACGCTGGCATTTCGGCCTTTGTTGGCGAAGAGCTGGCCAAGTCCGATCGCCCAGAGCTGACGGCTGCCAAGATCGTCGTTTCCGGCGGCCGTGGCATGGGCAACGGTGACAACTTCAAGCACCTGTACAGCCTGGCCGACAAGCTCGGCGCCGCCGTGGGCGCTTCGCGCGCCGCGGTCGACGCAGGCTTCGTGCCGAACGACATGCAGGTCGGCCAGACCGGCAAGATCGTCGCGCCACAGCTGTACATCGCTGTCGGTATCTCCGGTGCCATCCAGCACCTGGCGGGCATGAAGGACTCGAAAGTGATCGTCGCGATCAACAAGGACGAAGAGGCGCCGATCTTCCAGGTGGCCGATTATGGTCTGGTGGCTGACCTGTTCGAAGCCGTGCCTGAACTCAGCGACCAGCTCTGACCACAAGAGGACATCAGCATGACCACACAAGACTTCAGCGCCTGGATCGGTCGCAGTGAAAGCTTCGAGGAGCGCCTTACCCATAATCTGGTCAAGCGCATCGCTGCGACCTTGAGCGAACCATGCCCGGCCCCCGGCGAAGCCTTGCCACTGCTCTGGCACTGGGCGTTCTTCCAGCCGGCAGTAGACGCCGCAGGCTTGGGTAGCGACGGCCATCCGGCACGTGGCGGCTTCCTGCCTCCGGCTGAAAACCGCAACCGCATGTGGGCCGGCAGCCGCCTGCAGTTCATCAGCCCGCTGCGCGTCGAAGCCGATGTCACGCGTCGCTCGACGGTCATCAAGGCCGAAGAGAAACAGGGCCGTAGCGGTGCACTGCTGTTCGTGACGGTGCAACATGAGTACCTGCAGGACGGCAACTCGGCGCTGATCGAGGAGCACGACATCGTCTACCGCGAGCCCAGCCCGCCCAAACTCGGCGGCACAGATGCCGCGCCCGACGCGCAATGGCAGGAACCGGTCACACCGGACGCGACCCTGCTGTTCCGCTACTCGGCCGTCACTTTCAATGGCCACCGCATTCACTACGACTGGCCTTATGTCACCGAAACCGAAGGTTACCCGGGGCTAGTGGTGCACGGCCCGCTGATCGCGACCTTGAACCTGCGCGCCTTCCAGCGCGCCAACCCGCACGCACAGGTTCAGCGCTTTGCATTCCGTGGCCTGCGCCCGTTGATCTCGCCAGCGCCGTTCGACGTCGGCGGGCGTCTGCTCGAAGCGGGCAAGGCCCAAGTCTGGGCGACGGCAGCGCAAGGCATGGCCCAGACCGGCGAAATCGAATTCACCCTGGAGAACACGCAATGAGCTCGGTAATTGTCAGAACGGCGCTGTTCGTCCCCGCCACTCGGCCTGAGCGGATTGGCAAAGCGCTGGCCAGTGGTGCCGACCGCATAATCGTCGACCTCGAAGACGCCGTCGCGGAAACTGCCAAGGAGCAGGCGCGAGAAAACCTGCAGCAGTTCCTGAGCGATCATCCGCAGGCCAAGGTGCTCGTGCGGGTCAATGCCCCCGGGCACTGGGCATTCGACGCCGACCTTGCACTCTGCCATCGCCATGCCGGTGTGACCGGCATTCTCTTGCCCAAGGCCGAAACCGTTCAGCAGATCGAGCGCGCGCATGCTACCGGTAAACCGGTACTGCCGATCATCGAGAGTGCCAGGGGCCTGGTCGCCCTGCCCCAACTGGCAGCGGCAACAGGCGTCGAGCGCCTGTCATTCGGTAGTCTGGACCTAGGCCTTGACTTGAACCTGCGCACCGGCAGCGAAGCGGCTACGCAGGTTTTATTCCACGCCCGCTACGCGGTAATCCTGCACAGCCGGGCCGCTGGCCTGGCGGCACCGCTCGATGGCGTCTACCCGAGCATCCAGGACGCAGACGGGCTCTATGACCATGTGCAGTTTGCCCGGGACATGGGCTTCGGCGGCGCCCTGTGTATCCACCCCAGTCAAATCGCGGTCATTCACCGTGCTCTGCAACCTTCTGCCGCTGAGCTGGACTGGGCCCGCCGCGTGGTCGCTGGTGCTGACGGCGGAGCGGGCGTCTTCACCCTGGACGGGCAGATGGTCGACGCGCCGGTGATCCTGCGCGCCCGTGCACTGTTGCAGCTCGTCGATCCGCAGGCTTAATCCGCGTTACCGCCCCTGGTGCCGGGCCGCCCACGTTCTGACGGACCGGCCCCCCGACACCAGGGGCTCCTCGACAACCCCGAGATGTCCATCGCCATGCCTCAGCACGCACACTCTTGCCGTGACGGCTTGCTTCAGGTGGCAAGCGAATTGATGGCCGAAATTGGCTACGCCGCCATGAGCATGCGCCAACTGGCGGCACGCGCCGGCCTGCAGCCTGGCAGCCTCTATCATCATGTCGCCAGCAAACAGGACCTGCTTCTGGACGTGCTGCTGTTCGCCCTGGCGCAGCGCCTGGAGGCCTGGCGCTGCAGCACGTACCCACGCAACCTGCAGGGCTACCTGCGGTTCATGCTGGACCGTCAACGCAGCCACCCTGGCGAGCACCTGCTGTTACGTCACGAAGTGCGGCATCTCACCGGAAAGCAACGTGGCTGGGTGCAGGCCGCACAACAACGGTTATGTGATCCGCTTCAACAGTACATCGCCCTCGAACAGCACGGGGCGGATGACACTACCGGGGTATGCGAAGCGGTTCTTGCCTTGCTCGACTCAGCCGACAACCTGCGCCGCCGGGAAGCGCCCATGGCAGAAGCGGCGATCGATCGATGGGTGATGCGTATGACCCGCTTTCTGGTCGGGCCATGCCAGTCATCGGTGTTAGTGGGTGCCAGACGTCCCGGCGCTGGATGTGCAGAGTAACCACGTCAATCAACGCGCTATGCCGATTGCGACGGTGCACCTGAGCAACCCGCTGGTGCACCGCCGTCCATGGCCACCGCCCCAAGGTCAACTGCTGACTTGACCCGAAAACCGCTTGCGTGCAATGCGCTTGCGCAGGCCGATGTTTTCCTCGACCTTGCCGTCACCGTCCAGGTAGCCATGCTTGCCCATGTCTGGCATCAACCAGGCCGAGATCAAGGTAATCGCACCGATCGCCGCCACGTAAACGTAAAACACCTCTTCCCTGCCCATCGAGCGGAAGCTGAGCGCAACATACTCGGCCGTGCCGCCAAACATCGCATTACCCAGCGCATACGGCAGCCCTACCCCCAGGGCACGTACCGTTGGAGGGTACAGATCAGCTTTCAGCACACCGGTAACCGGGGTGTAGAACGCGGCGATGAGCAAACCACAGAGCACGAGCGCGAAAGCACTCAGTGGATCGTGAACATGCTTGATCGCTGTGAGTAGCGGGATCACCAGGAAGGTGGAAAGCACGCCGAAGATGATCATGTTGCGGCGCACCCCGATCCTGTCGGCGAGGAGCCCGAATACCGGCTGGCAAAACATGAAGATCACAAGCGCCGCCGCCATGATGATGCTCACAGTCGGCGCGGCGAGGCCGACGCTGACCACCAGGAACTTCTGCATGTACGCCGTGAACGTATAGAAGTACAGAGAGCAGCCAATCGTGATGGTGAAGGTCAGTAACACGGCTCGCTTGTGCTGCATCAGGGCCTTGATCGAGCCGGACTCCTTGCGCTTCATGTCCTGTTCATTCGCGGTCTCACGCATGGTCCGGCGCAAGTACACCACGACGATGGAAGCCAGCGCACCGATCAGGAACGGCACACGCCACCCCCATGCTTTCAGCTCCTGATCGCTCAGCAGCAGCTGCAATACTGCCACCGTTAACAGCGCAAGTAATTGGCCAGCGATGATCGTCATGTACTGGAAGGAACCGAAGAACGAGCGGCGCCCGGCACTGGACACTTCGCTGATGTACGTAGCGCCAGTGCCATATTCGGCCCCGACCGACAGGCCTTGCATCAGCCGCGCCAACACCAGCAGGACAGGCGCAGCCACGCCGATCGACGCATAGGTGGGCATGACGGCGATCATCAATGAGCCACCGCACATCATGAAAACCGAGATGATCATCGAAATCTTGCGACCGCGGGTGTCAGCGATGTAGCCGAAGATCCAGCCACCCAGTGGCCGCATGAAAAAGCCCACGGCAAAGATCCCGGCCGTGGCGAGCAGTTGACTGGTCTGGTCCCCGGCGGGGAAGAACAGGGACGCGAAGTAGATCGAGGTGTAGGCGTAAATGAAGAAGTCATACCACTCCACCAGGTTGCCGGAACAGACGCCGACGATTGCGGTGGTGCGTTCTTTGCGCGTCAACGGGCGCGCCGTGCTTTGCTCTGCGTTCATGGAAGTACCCTTGTTGTTCTTGTTTTACCGACTCGGGTACAGCTTTGCACAGCGCCGTTTGGGGAGAAGACCTGAAGGCGGCCTATCAGATATGCCTGCCGAGCATGGCCCGCTGTATCACAGATTGGGGAGTCGCTTCTGCTCCAAGTGAGCGATCACCTGGTCAGCCACGCTATTCAGGCAGCCCTTGAAGAAGTGATTGATGCCCGCATAGACAGAGATACTCCGATGCTCGGGCGCCGCCCATTGCAGCAGATTTGCCAAGGGTGCCATTTCATCGAGTTCACCATGGGCCAGCAGGCAATCGGTTGGCACAGGCAACGCCGGATAATGCCGCCCACCTGGCACATCGCCGACCGGCAGGCCAAGCAAGGCAACGGCTTGCAATTGCCCGGAGAGCGAGCAGGCAACCCGGGCGAATACGTACGCGCCAAAAGAGAAACCGACGATGGAAATGGGCGACTGCGGATACTGCTTGCCGAGATACTCAATGACGGCAAGGCTGTCTTCAGTCTCGCCGAGGCCGGCGTCGTGCGCGCCGTCGGTCAGCCCGACGCCACGAAAGCTCGGTCGAACCACCCGCCAACCGTTGGCGCAGAGTTGCCGAGCCAGGGTCAGCGGCACCACATGACGCGGGCTTCCACCCAACAACGGTTGTGGGTGACTGACCAGTACGATGCCTTTGGCCTGACCCTCGGGATGATCCACCAACAACTGGATGCGCCCGACCGGCCCATCGATCAGTACTTCTTCCCGCTCTATGCTCGACATATCATTGCATCCTGAAAGCAAAAAACCGTGGCCGTCACGCCCCCTGCTGCGCATCCGCGTTACGTGGCAGCGAACGAAGTACGAGCACTACCAGCACGACATTGGCCAGCGCCAGTGCGCAAAGCGCGGCGAGCACGCCCATGGCACCAAAGTGCTGGAACAGATACCCACCCACCAATGGCGTCAGTGCCTGACCGATCAGTGAGGGGCGCGACATCTTGCCCATCAGCGCAACATACTGCGCCGGCGGCATCAATGCGAGCGGCAACAAGCCCCTGACGATGGCCCGCAGACCGTTGCCACTGCCATACAGCAGCAGGCCCAATGCGGTCGCTCCGGGCGCCAGCGCCACCAATGTCACGCCCACCGCGACCAGCAGCGAAGACACCAGCGCAGTCCAGATCGGGTGGCGTTTGCTGGCGAGGATCTGCAAAACGCGCGAGGCGACCTGGCTCGGCCCCAGCAATGCGCTGAGCCCGATTGCAGTAGCCAACGAATGACCCAGCCCTTGCAGCACTGCCACAAGCTGCACGGAAATGGCGGTCATGATGATCGCGCCGAGCGCGAAGATGCTGGTCAGCAGAAGGTACAAGCGCCGATCCACGATTGTCGTGATCGAGGTGGGGGCGCTTTTTGACGCTTGTTTGTGTTGCCCGGCTGGCAGCACCCACAGGTACAACGGCGCCACCGCAACAATCAACAAGATGCCGTAACCCGTGCCCGCCGCACGCCAGCCGAACTGTTCGATGGCCAAGGCCAGCAGCGGCCAGGTTACCGTGGTAGCGAAGCCTGAGATCAGCGTGATGCCGGTGATTGCCCTGCCTGCCCGCTCGGCATAGAGCGCCCCCAGGGTAGCAAACAAGGCCTCGTACAGCCCCATCGCCATGCCCGTACCGATGATTATCCAGGCAAGCATGAACACCGGCAGGCTCTGGCAGTTTGCAACGACCAACAGGCCGATACCCACTACCACGCCGCTGCCAGCAAGCTGCATGCGCCCGCCATGGCGCGCCACCAGCCGGCTGGAAAGCGGTGCCAGCAGCGCCGAGACCATCAAGCCAAGCGACAGCGCGCCATACACCCAATGGCTGTCCCAGCCCATCTCCTGTGTGATCGGCGCGGCCATCACCGCCAGCAGAAAGAACGAACCACCCCAGACCAGGATCTGCAGCATACCCAGGCAGAAAATGCCCAGAACCCCGGGAAGACGCACAGCACTGTTCACACTACAACCTTCAGATGTTGAATAACGTCCGCCATAATAGAAGCAGCTCGATTGAGCTGGTATTCATTAAGTGGCATATCAGCTATGGCCACTCGTGAATCGAACGAAGCGCAAGTGGCCGATGGCGACGACTACCGCATGGTCCGCAGGAAGCTGCCCGCCATGGGTTTCAACGATTTTGGCCTGCTATATTGCGACTCAGCCATGGAGCTACACTGAAGTCCAATGTGCCCCACCTCGACAGCTGTCAGAAATCGCCCTTCTCGATCGCGTATCCTTCAGGGGGTATCGCGGGTATTTTTGGGGGTACATTTATCATTTTTCGAACCTGAATTACCGCTCTAGAGCCCTGTCCAAATGTTTTTTGGCGACCCCGATAGTCTCTAATCAAGTTCCACAAAGGATCTTGAAGCCCTTAGATACATTGGCTCGCGTCGCGTGAACCGCAGCTTGGCGCAATCGGAATTAGCCATGGCATTTTGTGCTAGTGCCATACTCGAACTCGCACCGTAGCATCTCCTTGCCCAAACGTATTGCACCAAGCAAGGAGACAACATGGTTACTGAAACCGCATTGATTACTGGCGCCTCGGGTGGCATCGGACTGGAACTGGCACGCCTCCATGCAGCCAAGCGTGGCGATGTCGTCCTGGTAGCGCGCTCGCGTGACAAGCTGGAGTCCATCAAGCAGGAACTTCAGACTCGATACGGCGTAAAAGTGTATGTAATCGTGGAAGACTTGGCCGATCCTGGCGCAGCAGATCGGGTATTCGCTGCCACCGAAACATTGGGATTGTCCATTGACGTTCTGATCAACAACGCCGGGTTCGGTGGCCACGGGAAATTTGTCGAACGCAATATCGCTGCCGATCTCGCCATGATGCAAGTGAACATGGGCGCGCTTACCGCTCTGACCCATCATTATCTGAAGGCAATGGTCTCGCGTCGACGCGGGCGTATTCTCAACGTCTCGTCAACCGCCTCGTTCATACCAGGCCCCCTTCAGGCGGTTTACTACGCCACCAAGGCATTCGTGACATCCTTTACCCTGGCTATCGCCGAGGAAGTCAGGGAATACGGTGTAACCGCCACTGCACTGTGCCCGGGAGCGGTCGCAACAGGTTTCGTCGCTGCTGGGGATTTGCAGGGGGTGGATGTCTGGAAAAATGCCAAGACGGCACAATCCGTGGCGCAAAGCGGTTACCAGGCCATGGAACGCGGTGAACTGGTTACGTTCAATGAATGCAAGTTGCGCGTCATGCTCGACTGGATTGTTCCGCTGTTGCCTCGCAAACTGGTGCTCAGGATGTCCCGCAAGGCAATGGAAAAGACATCCTGAGAAGGCCACAGAAGCCCTACCCGTTCCCCTTGTTGACGTGCGAGCTACGGTAATGGGCTGCGAAGAGATGCCTCGATAATGAAACAAGCCAAGAATTTCGCCGTGCATGCTGGGTGGAAAGTGATCATTGCTGATTTGGGCGTAGCGACTGGGGACCTGCTGGCCTTGGCCGAACTACCCGCTGATCTATTCAGCCGCAAGGACGCCGTGCTCTCGCCACCTGAGTATTTTCGGCTTTTCGAGAGCCTTGAGCAGTTGGTCGGAGAGTCGCATCTACCACTCCGACTCGGTGGCGCCATTTCAGTAGAAGCCTTCGATCCAGCTCTTTTTGCTTGCCTGTGCAGCCCCGACTTCAACGTAGCGCTCACCCGGCTTGCCGAATACAAGCGTCTGTGTGGTCCCTTGGCGCTGGATGTGGTCTTCCACGACGCGTACACCGAGGTATTTATCGAGTGCTATGGATACGACCGTCCGCTCCCGCGCAGCCTGCTTGCGATGGAACTGGTCTTCCTTACCCACTTGGCGCGCCTCGCCACAAGGCAAACGATCACCCCGCTGGAGGCAGAGCTGGTAGCGCTGCCCGAACATCCTGGATAAGAGGTAGACTCCGAAACAAGACACAAGCGTAAATGAGAAATAATTGCGAATAAACCAGCTGCAGCGTTGCGGTATGCTAAATCGCAGGAAGGTGAGCAATGGTCAGCCCGTTGGCAACGGCACTGGCTTCAAGCTTTGCGCGCTCCGCGCCCAGAAGGGCATAGGCGGCTTGCAGCGTGGTGATCTTCGCTTGAATGTCGACCATCTTGCTGGCTACCAACATCGCGCCTTGCGCACAATCGATCGTATTACCCCGCTTGGCCGCAAGGATGTCGCCGATCTCGGCAAGTGAAAAACCGCCGCTCTGGGCACTTTGAATAAAGGCCAGATCAACAACGGTCTGGTCGCTGTAGCTGCGGTAGTTGTTGGCTTGGCGATGGGCCACGATAAGCCCGAGTTGCTCGTAATAGCGCAATGTATGGCGGCCGACTCCACTCCGGCGCTCCAACTCTCCAACATTCACAGTAAAAACCCCTTGACTGTAGAGTACCCTCTACACCTTAGCCTGCGCCGATCATTCAAACAAGGATTCAGGTATGAGCGTGGAATGCTTCGTCACAGGCGGCAGTGGGTTTGTGGGTCAACATCTGCTGGCCCGTCTTACTGCGGCAGGGCACAAGACCTGGGTGCTCATGCGCAACCCTGAAAATATCGGACGCCTCAAAGCGCAAGTCGGGCAACTGGGAGGTAACCCTGCGTATATCCATGCAGTTGGGGGAGATATCAGCAGGGATGGGCTTGGACTCAGCGAAGCAGACAGGCAATGCGTAGCTTCAGCCGCTGTGGTCTTCCACCTCGCAGCACAGTTTACCTGGGGCCTGACAATGGAGCAGGCCCGCGCAGTCAATGTACAAGGGGCGCTGAGCGTCGCCAGGCTCGCGGCGAGCCAGCGCATGCGCTTGCTGATGGTGGGCGGTTATATGCTGCAGAACCTTACCCATCTTGCAAGTATCGGGGTTGATAACGAGCACCCTGAAAACACCAATTGGCCTGCAGTCTACGGCCGTGTGGGTGGCTACGAAGGCAGCAAGCTGGAGTCCCATTTCGCCGTCATCCGTTACATGCAGGAGGTAGGCGCAGATTACGCGATCGTTCATCCTGCTACGGTGTGTGGTCACAGCGAGAGCGGGCATATCCCTGAAGGACAACCTCTGGTAGATCTCATTCGAAATCTGGCACTGGGCCGGTTCAAGGCTATCCCTGGTTCCGCCAGGCACTGGTTGCCATTGGTCAGCGTCGATTACCTGGTAAAGATGATGACCTGCGTGGCGTTCGACCCGTCAATGGCCAACCGGCAGGTGCTGGCGCTGTATGAGCACACGCCGAACCTGCAGGGTATGCTCGAGCAATTGGCACAAACGCTGAATATAAGGGCTCCCCGCCGCCACTTACCTATAGGATTGCTGAAGTGGCTATTGGCGATTCCCGGACTGGCCACCCGATTATCGATCAGCGCCGAGTCACTGAACTTCGTCCAGACGCAGCGCTTCGACATGAGTGACAGCCAGCAACTGGAACACAAGTATCAACTGGCACATCCCGATATGGCGCGAACGTTGGAAAAGACCGTGCGTTACGTCCAGGGTTACTTGCCCACTCGTCATGTTCACACTTCTGCAAATCCTGCCGGAAGATAACACACGGGTTCTGACAGAGCGCGTAATGCTGTCGAACAGCCTCTACCTGCTGATGCCGGCACGAACTGAGGGTGTCCCTGGAATTGACCATGTAAGGATTATTCCTTACAATTTCTCCCGCACGCCCAGGAGAACACTCATGCCTGCCATCCACGAAATCGCCACCCTCACCTCCAAGGGTCAGGTCACCCTACCCAAAGCCGTCCGTCAACTGCTGGGCCTGAGTACCGGTACCAAAGTCGCGTTCGACGTCCGTGGGAACGAAGTCGTGGTCAGCCGGGTGGAGGCCGATCACCGAGACCCTGCCATCGGCGCATTCCTGAATTTGCTGGAAGCTGATATCCGCAGCGGACGCAACATCACCACACTACCGGACGACCTGGCACAAGCCATGCTCGCCAACGCACACCCCCCTGTGAACCTGGACGAAGACATTGACGGTGAGGTCGCGCTTTGACGCAGCGCCATGGCTGGACACTGTTGTTCCATGAAGGTGTGACCTTACAGCTACGTAAACTGCAGGAAGCCGCCGCCCGGGCCGAGCTGAACGACCCGCAGGGATTTGAAAGCAACGCCAACGTCAAACTGTTCCGGGCCTTGAGCCATCTGATAATGGAGGCTGTGCCAGCCGACCCGGCCCGTGACGAGTTCCGCCAAGGCAATACGCTGGGAACCGCCTACCGCCATTGGCGGCGAGCGAAAATCGGCAGACGCTTTCGCCTGTTCTTTCGCTACGACTCCAGATCCAGGGTCATCGTCTATGCATGGGTCAACGACGAAAATACCTTGCGCTCCGCAGGCAGCAAATCCGACCCCTACGCCGTGTTCGAGAAGATGCTGGGCCGGGGCAACCCTCCTGATGATTGGGATGCGCTGATTGCAGCGACGCGTAGCGACTGGGGCGAGTCCAAGGTATAAGCTGCGCCCTTTATTCAACTTCACCCCACCCGCTGTTCACTCGGAAGCAAACGACGGTCGTTCCGCAAACCATGCCACCGCCAGCTCCTTGAACGCCTCGGCCGAAGGCGTCAGCGGATAGCGCTGATCATGCGCCAGTACAATGCTATGCGTTGGCAGTTTCTCCAAGGTCGGCCTGCAGACCAGCGCTTGACCATCATAACTACGGTCACCAAACGGCCGGGTATAAATCAGCGCCACGCCAAACCCATTGGCGACGAGGCTACGCTGCAACTCGAACGTGCGCACACGGTGCACAACGGCGGGTGAAAGATCGTAAAAGCTGAACAGGTCCAACACATGCTGCCAACTGTGGACCTGATCGGTAACGACCAGCGTGTGTTCGGATAGCGCCTTGAGACTGACACGCGACTCCTTGGCCAACGGGTGATCGGCCGACAGCAGTACCTGAGCAGTCAGTTCACACAACTGGGTGCATTGCGTATTCGGCGGCAAACCCAGATCGTAGGTGATTGCCAACTCTATCGCCCCTTCACCCAGCCGCTTGCCAACATAGTCGAAGCTGCCTTCGCGCATATCGACAGTGACCCTTGGGCAAGACTCCTGCATCCGCCGCACAATTTGTGGCAGGCAATAGGGCGCCAGGTCTTCAAAACATCCGACCACCAGTTCGCCGACGCACTCCCCTGCATTGGCATTGATCTCGGCAAAGGTCCGGGCCTCTGCCAGAACGCGACGGGCCTGGACCATGACGGTACGACCGAATGGGGTCAGCGATATGCCCAGGCCACGTTGGCGTACGAAAATGGATTGGCCCAACACCTCTTCCAGTTCGCTGATGGCCGCCGAGATGGAGGGCTGTGAAACATGAAGCTCCATGGCGGCGGTCGTCAGGTTACCGTGCTTGGCCGCTGCTAGCGCATAGCGAAGCTGACGCAGTGTGAACTTCATAGCTTTTTCCGTTGTGATACATCAGCACATATTATTTTATCCTTTTTTGAGGTTGTGAAATATTTCTCCTGCGCAGTGGCCACCGATCAGAAGTGCCACGCCGACGCCGATTACAAGGCTTATCAGCCCGTTTGGCGACCCTCTTGGGGCCGGATGCCCTCAACTGCCGCACTCCATTCTTGTTTGGGAGCGTCACAATGAAAATTACAAAGGCTCTGTTGACCACGACACTATCGTTCGGGCTGCTGGCGGCGGCTGACGCCAGCCAGGCGGCCGGCTGGTGCGAGTCTGGCAAACCGGTGAAATTCGCCGGTTTGAACTGGGAAAGCGGGATGCTGCTCACTGACGTGATGCAGTTCGTGCTGAAGCATGGTTATGGCTGCGATACCGATAGCCTGCCGGGTAACTCCATTTCCATGGAAAACGCACTGAGCAGCAACGATATTCAGGTATTTGCCGAAGAGTGGGTGGGGCGCAGCGAGGTGTGGAACAAGGCTGCGGCTGCCGGCAAGGTGGTTGGCGTCGGCGCGCCGGTCGTTGGTGCGGTCGAAGGCTGGTATGTGCCGCGTTATGTGATTGAGGGCGATGCCCAGCGCAAACTCGAAGCCAAGGCACCGAACCTCAAGACCATCGCCGACCTGGGGCAATACGCCCAGGTATTCAAGGACCCGGAAGAACCGGACAAGGGGCGCTTCTACAATTGCCCGGCCGGCTGGACCTGCGAGCTGGATAACAGCGCGATGCTCAAGCGCTATGGCCTGGAAAGCACCTATACCAATTTCCGCCCTGGCACCGGCCCGGCACTGGATGCTGCCGTACTGTCGAGCTACAAGCGTGGCGAGCCCATCCTGTTCTACTACTGGTCGCCGACGCCGCTGATGGGCCAGCTAGATCTGGTCAAGCTGGACGAAAAGCCGGGCGTGGATAAATCCCTGACCATCAAGGTGGGTGTATCGAAGGCCTTCCACGAGCAGGCACCGGAACTGGTGGCGGTGCTGGAAAAGGTCAACCTGCCGGTCGATCTGCTCAACCAGAACCTGGGGCGCATGACCAAGGAACGTATCGAGTCGCCGGAACTGGCCAGGTTGTTCCTCAAGGAGCACCCCGAAGTCTGGCACAGCTGGGTCAGCGAAGACGCAGCCAAAAAGGTAGACGCGGCACTCTGAGCGTGTGGCCTCCTCCGGCGCCTGCCGGATAAGACACGACAGTCCGCTTCATACACTTGCTCGAGAGAATTCCATGTTTCCCAAAAACTTCACGTTTTCCATTGCCGACTGGGTCAATGGCTGGGTCGACGCGCTTGTAACCAACTACGGTGAGGTGTTCCGGCACATCTCCGACATCCTGCTGTGGGCCATCGTCAACCTCGAAGGCCTGCTGCGCGCAACCCCCTGGTGGCTGATGCTGGCCATCGTCGCGGGTGTTGCCTGGCACGCCACCCGCAAGGTCGTGCCCACTGCCGTGATCGTCGGCTTGCTCTTTCTGGTCGGTGCGGTCGGGCTCTGGGACAAGCTGATGCAGACCCTGGCGCTGATGCTGGTGGCAACGCTGATATCGGTCCTGGTCGGCATTCCGCTGGGTATCCTGTCGGCGCGCAACGATCGCCTGCGGGCGGTGTTGATGCCGCTGCTCGACATCATGCAAACCATGCCCAGCTTTGTGTACCTGATTCCGGTGCTGATGCTGTTCGGCCTGGGCAAGGTGCCGGCGATCTTTGCCACCGTCATCTACGCCGCCCCGCCGCTGATTCGCCTTACCGACCTGGGCATTCGCCAGGTGGATGGTGAGGTCATGGAGGCGATCAACGCATTCGGTGCCAATCGCATGCAACAACTGTTCGGCGTGCAGCTGCCACTGGCGTTGCCGAGCATCATGGCCGGTATCAACCAGACCACCATGATGGCCCTGTCGATGGTGGTCATCGCATCGATGATCGGTGCCCGTGGGTTGGGTGAAGACGTCCTGGTCGGCATCCAGACCCTGAACGTGGGCCGCGGCCTTGAAGCGGGCCTGGCCATTGTGATTCTGGCGGTTGTGATCGACCGCATTACCCAGGCCTATGGCCGACCACGGCATGGGGTGGGCAAATGAGCGCCAAGCAAGCGATGAACAAGATCGAAGTCAAAAACGTCTTCAAGATATTCGGTGCCCGCGCCGAAGATGCCCTGAAACTGATCCGCCAGAAAAAAACCAAAGAACAGGTCCTGGCCGAAACCGGCTGCGTGGTCGGGGTCAACGATCTGTCGTTGTCCATCGGCAGCGGTGAAATCTTCGTGATCATGGGGCTGTCGGGCTCGGGCAAGTCGACCCTGGTGCGTCACTTCAACCGCCTGATCGACCCGACCAGCGGTGAGATCCTGGTCGATGGCGAAGACATTCTGCAATACGACCTGCAAGCCCTGCGCGACTTCCGCCGGCACAAGATCAGCATGGTGTTCCAGAGCTTCGGCCTGTTGCCGCACCGCACTGTGCTGGACAACGTCGCTTACGGGCTGAAAGTCCGTGGCGAGAGCAAGTCGTTATGCACCGAGCGTGCCCTGCACTGGATCAACACCGTGGGCCTGAAGGGTTACGAAAAATCGTACCCACACCAGTTATCAGGCGGCATGCGTCAGCGCGTCGGCCTGGCCCGTGCGTTGGCCGCCGACACCGACATCATCCTGATGGACGAAGCCTTCAGTGCCCTCGACCCGCTCATTCGCGCCGAGATGCAAGACCAGTTGCTGGAACTGCAAAAGACCCTGCACAAGACCATCGTCTTCATCACGCACGACCTGGACGAAGCGGTGCGTATCGGCAACCGGATTGCCATTCTCAAGGACGGTCGCCTGATCCAGGTCGGCACGCCGAAAGAAATCCTCTACCAGCCTGCGGACGAATACGTAGACCGTTTCGTGCAGCGCCGTGTAGCTTCGCTCTAAGGAACCGCGTGTATGTCACATGCCGAAAAAATCATCATCGCCGACGCGCCAGTTCGGTGGCAGGACGTGGTGGCAGTGGCCCGACACGGGGCGAAGCTTGAACTGGCCCCATCGGCCTGGGCGCGGATCGAGAACGCCCAGGCAATTGTCCGGCGCATCGTGTCCAGCGGTGAACGCGCCTATGGCGTCAACACCGGGCTTGGCGCCTTGTGCAATGTCTCGTTGCAGGACGAACAACTCAGCCAGCTGTCGCACAACACTTTGCTCAGCCATGCCTGTGGCGTGGGCACAGCGCTGTCAGACGAACAAACCCGCGCGATCATGTGCGCGGCGATCATCAATTTCAGCCAGGGCCGTTCCGGCCTTCAGCGCAAGGTGGTCGAGGCGCTGCTGACCTTGCTTAACCAGCACATCACCCCGCAGGTTCCGAAACAGGGGTCTGTGGGGTATCTGACCCACATGGCACACATCAGCATCAGCTTGCTGGGCGTCGGCCAGGTCAGTTATCGCGGCCAGATCGTGCCGGCCCGGCAAGCCTTGGCCGAGGTCGGCCTGGCGCCGATCAAACTGGGCGCCAAGGATGGCCTGTGCCTGGTCAACGGTACCCCTTGCATGACGGGCCTGAGCTGCCTGTCTCTGGACGACGCCACGCGCCTGAGCCAATGGGCGGACGTTATCGGCGCCATGAGCTTCGAGGCCCTGCGGGGCCAACTCGATGCCTTCGACCCCGAAATCATCGCGATGAAACCGCACCCCGGCATGCAGCGCGTAGGCACTAACTTGCGTCGCCTGCTCGACGGCAGCGAAATAATTGCCAATAGCCATGGCATTCGCACCCAGGACGCCTTGAGCATTCGCTCGATTCCGCAGGTTCATGGCGCCGCGCGCGATCAGCTGGATCACGCTGCGCGGCAGATCGAAACCGAACTCAACTCAACGACCGACAACCCGATGTTGCTCGGTACACCCGAGTCGTATCGGGTGGTGTCCCAGGCGAATCCCCACGGTCAGTCGGTGGCCATGGCGGCCGACTTGCTGGCCATCGCGGTGGCCGAAATCGGGGCGATTGCCGAGCGCCGACTCGATCGCCTGATCAACCCGTTGGTCAGCGGCTTGCCGGCTTTCCTGGTCAGCCAGCCGGGTGTGAACTCGGGCATGATGATTGTTCAGTACGTGGCGGCTTCACTGTGTGCAGAAAACCGTCAGCTCGCACTACCGGCAGTCGTCGACAACTACGTCACCTCTGGCCTGCAGGAGGATCACCTGAGCATGGGCACCAACGCCGGGTTGAAGCTGCACCGCGCCCTGGAGAACTGTACGCAGATCCTTGCCATCGAATACCTGTTGGCGGCCCAGGCATTCGAGTTCCTCAAGGAGCAGCGCTTTGGCGCAGGTACCCAGGTAGCCTGGCGGTTGTTGCGCGAACGGGTGCCGGCCTATGCCCAGGACCGTTGGCTGGCGCCGGACATCGCCAGCAGTGCATCGATCCTGAAGGATCCCGGCCTGCCAGGCGCTGCCTTCCCTTGGCTGCTATGACGCGTGCTGAACGGCGCCGTGCCGATGGATTGTGCGCTTGGCGAACAGCGCCAGGGTGTTCACACTACAGCGCTTGATGCTGCCCCAAGGGATTACTCATGCTCTACATCGTCATGCTCGGCGGTCGCCACCCTCGAGCCCGTATCGAAGTCCACGATGTTGTCTTCGCCCAGGCCGACACCCTGGAACAGCTCCATCCCCAGTTGCGCGAAGCCTGGTTCGGCAGCGCACAAGGCCTGCACATCGACTCCTGGCTGGAAGTCAGCGGGGTCGATGGCTACCGTGTCGAACTGAGCCAAGTAGCCCCCGGCCCCGGCGCCATGCGCTTGTTTTTCCTGAACCTGGGCGGTTATGAACGGCAGGTATTTGGCGAAGCGCACCGGTACCTGCTGGTGGCGGCTACCGACAAGGCCGAGGCCAAGTGCCTGGGCAAGCAACGCATGGCGCAAGATTGGCTCAAGCCACACACCGACGCCGTGCTGGATGTCGACGATTGCCTGCCGGTCGACCTGGTGGCAGGACGCTATGTGCATCTGGTCAAGGGCGAGCATGCAGATATCCGCCAGTTCAGCGATTACATTCTGCTCTGAAGCCCATGAGCCGAGGTCCGTCCCAGCCCCGGCTTTTTTGACGGCCCGCGCTATACCGTGAAATCAATACGCTAACTTGCGCTACGTTGACAGCTGTCCGAAAGGCAGTGCTTCAGCTCAGGCGCAAGCGGCGAATTGAACAGCGGGCTATTGCAGATGCTTGCGCAGGAAAGGCACGGCCTGCGCCATGGCCAGTGCGACAGGTTCGGGCTTGTCGTACAGGTCGTAGTGCGACCAACCTTCGGCCACGCAGATCTGCTTGTCCGTGGAGGCCGCCCGGCCGTAGATTTCCCAGCCATCGCGGTACGCGCCGAAAGCGCCCGGTTTGTCACCGATGACCACCAGCAGCGGCTGGGTCAACAGCGACTCGGCATTGAGGAAGGCATCCCAACCGAACGCCGCGCTGTTGAACGAGAACAGCCCGCTGGTCGCGCCGTTAGGCTGTTGACCGCGCGAGGTCTTGTAGTAGTCGGTCGCTTCGAGCACGTCGATATCGGTGATACCCGCCTTACGCCCCTCCTCGACCGAGGCAGGCAGGTAGTTGATCACATTGCGCGCGCCACCCTGGGCTTCGGCGGTGCGCTGGGCGGCCATGGCCTGCAGTGCCGCGACCGGCTGGAAGTTGCTGAAGCCTTCGCGTATCAGGCGGCCGAAGTTGACCCCGGTGATCGACACCAGCGCTTTGATACGGTGGTCGGTGATGGCTGCATGAACCGTGTAGGCACCGCCGCCGCAAATGCCGATGGCGCCGATGCGCGCCGGGTCGACGTAGGGCAGCGTCACCAGGTAGTCGATGGCGTAGCGGATATCGGACACACGGATCGACGGGTCCTCCATGAAGCGTGGCTCACCGCCGCTGGCGCCCTGGAAGCTGGCATCGAAGGCGATCACCACGAAGCCCTCCCTGGCCAGGCCCGCGCCGTAGACATTGCCCGAGGTCTGTTCTTTGCAACTACCGATTGGGTGGGTGCTGACGATGGCCGGATACTGTTTGGCCGAGTCGAAGCCTGGTGGCAGGTACAGGTCTGCTGCGGTCTCCCAACCCAGGTTCTGGTAACGGACGTGCTTGATGCTGAAATCGCTCATGTGATACTCCAGAGTGGCCGAATTGACTGGCGCGAGTTGCTTACGCTCAGAGGTTTGCCTGGAAGAACGGCGCCAGATGCCGCAGGGCCTTATGCACGCCCGGGCCATCGTACAGGTCCATGTGCGCGAGGCCGTCCAGTACCACCAGTTCTTTTTTACCCCGTGCCTTGTCGTGCAATTCCTGGCTGTGCCACAGCGAACCGGCTTCGCTGCCGGCGATAACCAGCGTGGGTTGAGTCAGCAACTGCTCGACCAGGTCGAAGGCATCGAAAGCGACCCAGGCGCCCAGACCGTTCATCAGCATCTTATTTTGCGCATCGGGATGCTGGGCGCGAGGCGTCAGGTAGTAGTCGGCGGCTTCCTGCAGGTCACGGGGCGCGCTGGTGTCACCCAGTTGCGGTACATAAGGGGCGTAGACAGGCTCGGCACCGGCCGCTTCGGCCGTTCGCTGCCCGGCCAGAGCATCGAGCACTGGCAGCAAGTCGTTGATCGAACCCTTGCCTTCCCAGCCTTTACGGGTGGCGGTGCCCACATTGACCGCGCTGGCAGTGGCCAGCGCCTTGATGCGGCGGTCGACCGAGGCCGCCTTGGCCGCAAAACCACCACCGGCGCAGATTCCCAGCACGCCGATGCGCTGGGCGTCGACAAAGCCAAGGGTGGTCAGGTAATCAACCGCGCTGTACACATCGGCCACACGGTTCATCGGCTCATCGAGGAAGTGCGGCTCACCGCCGCTGGCGCCCTGGTAGGACGCATCGAAGGCCAGGGTGACGAAACCCTGCTCGGCCAGCAACCGGGCGTAGGTGCCCGCAGTCTGCTCCTTCACGCCGCCACCTGGGTGAACGGTGACGATCGCAGGGTACTGCCTGCTTTCATCGAACCCAGTCGGCAGGTAAAGGTGGCCGGCCATCACGATGTTGCGGTTGCTGAACTGGACGTCTTGCATGATGTTGTCTCCGGGTGGGCAGCGCGCCGGGCAAGGGGCGCGGGTGCTGGATTGCGCAGGGCGGGATCGTGCGCGGGTTGGCTGATGCAAGCGCCCTTCGTTGGAGGCAAGTATAGAAAGCAGAGGGGCCTGCGTTATTGCCTGATTCGATGCCTTGTTTGCACATTTCAAGGAAAGTGCGCAGTCATCGGGCAGTCTAAAGGCCAGCCAGGCCTCAGGTTTTATCTAGCCTTGAGCGCAAGGATGCCGAGTACATGCCCCGAGTGCGGCCATGACCAGATTGCCTATTACGAAGTGCCCAGGCCTGCATGGCGCATGCGCCGCACATCGCGCTGCGGCGGTGCGCCAAAGGCCCTGCTGTACTCGCGGCTGAACTGCGAGGCGCTTTCGTAGCCCACCCTTCCAGCCGCCTGGCCTGCGTCCAGGTGCTGGCTGAACATCAATTGCCTGGCCTCCTGCAAGCGCAGTTGCTTGTGAAACTGCAACGGGCTCACCCCGGTCAGCTCGCGGAAATGCTGGCGGAAGGTCGATGGGCTCATGTGGACCCGCTCGGCCAGGTCGTCGATCCGCATCGGCTCGGCCAGGTGCTGCTTCAGCCAGGCGACCACCTTGGCGATCTGCTGCATGGGCGAACCTGCGGCGACCAGGTGGCGCAGGGCGACACCGTGCTGGCCGACCAGCAGCCTGACGATGATTTCCTGTTGTACCAGCGGGGCGAGATGATCGAGCAAGGCAGGCTCGTCCAACAGCCCGAGCAAGCGCTCCAGCGCACGCACCACGCTGCTGTCGAGGTCGGCGATGATGATGGCCTGGTGAGTGCCTGCCTTCGGTGGCGGTGGCAATTGAAGATCTTCGACCGTGCGCATGACCTGGCTGGGGTCGAGGGTCAGCATCAGCCCCAGAAATGGCTTGGCGGGTGACGCCAGCGCGACATGGGAAATCACAGGCTGGTCGATGCTGGTCAACATGCCCTGCCCCGCCTGGTAATGCAGCACGGCGTGCTGCTGCATGACCTGCTTGCTGCCCTGCGCCACTACACCCAGGCCCAGGCCGTAGATGCAGGGCATCGGCTCGGTGGGTGAGGCCCGCCGATGCAGGCTCAGGGAAGGCAGCCGGGTAATCAGGTCCCCTGTGCTGGGGACGTGTCGGGCGATCAAGGCGCTCAGGCATGACTCGACGGGGTCGTGGGTGGGCTCGAGGTGGGTCATAGGTTTCTCCATCGGCACTGCCGTACGCTCTGGGCAATGATGAATGTTTTTCCACGGATCAACCACTTTGTCGACTGTGCCAACCCACGACTACTCACCTTAGTAACAAGTCTTTTCCAGTACTTTCACGCCAGAACAAGAGAGGTACAACTCACGGAAGAATTGTGGCTTAGGTCGCACAATAAGTATTGTGTTAACTAGTCCTACGTATTCCAGCGAATTTTCCTACAGCTCATCAGGAGCCACTAACCACTTCAACTAACTTTTACAAACAACCAGATCACAGGATCTAACGCACTCCGAATTCATACACCAAAGCCTAGAGCCTGCGCCCCGCGCAACCATGATTAGATAATCGATCAACAATCACCCCCGAGACTAATACTCAAAACCTCACCGCACCCTCTTAAAATAAAGGCTTGACATAAAAGTTAGAGCTTGGCCATATTCAGCATCACTGACCAACAGACCACTCAATTCTTTTGATTGTGATCTTCACTTGAACAGCAGGTCAGTTTCTTCGCGATGAATCCCTATAGATGCCTGGCAGTGCTCGGCACACACGTAAGAAATAAACGCATGAGTCGATAAGTTGATTACCACTCGCAGCCGGTAACATTGAGGAACGCCTATGCGAAAGCAGTATGATCCAGCCTGGGTTGAAAGCACGGCTCAGGCCAAATGGCTTCGCGATGAAGTCTTCAAGGCTGTCGAAGACGAAAGTCGGCCGAAATTCTATGCCTGTTCCATGCTGCCCTACCCGTCCGGGAAACTGCATATGGGCCATGTGCGCAACTATACGATCAATGACATGTTGGCCCGCCACTTGCGAATGAAGGGCTACAACGTCCTGATGCCAATGGGGTGGGATGCATTCGGCCTGCCGGCGGAAAATGCCGCCATGCAGTCGGGCGTGCCTCCGGCCGAATGGACACGGATTAACATCGCCGACATGAAATCGCAAATGCAACCGCTCGGCCTGGCGTTCGACTGGTCACGGGAAATCGCCACCTGCGACCCTCAATACTACAAGTGGAACCAGTGGTTCTTCCTGAAACTGCTGGAAAAGGGTGTGGCTTACAAGAAAACCCAGATCGTCAACTGGGACCCCATCGACCACACCGTACTAGCCAACGAACAAGTGGTGGATGGACGGGGCTGGCGATCGGGGGCGCTCGTTGAGAAGCGCGAGATTCCCGGCTACTACCTGCGCATTACCCAGTATGGCGAAGAACTGCTGTCGGCCATCGATACGCTCGAAGGCTGGCCGGACATGGTTCGTAGCATGCAGCGCAACTGGATTGGCAAGGCCAGTGGCGTGCGCCTGGCCTTCCCCCACGCAATCGAAGACACCAACGGGCAGTTGATCGAAGCGGGCAAGCTGTGGGTTTTCACCACACGCGTCGATACGCTAATGGGTGCGACGTTCTGCGCAGTTCCCCCAGATCACGCCTTGGCCAAACGCGCTATCGAGCTCAATCCTATGCTCGAACTGCAGGTGCAAGCGTGCCGGCAGTCGGCACAGGTCACCCCTGCAGCCGGCGAGCAGGCGAAACTCGGTATACCAAGCGGCTTGCACGTCGAGCACCCATTGACCGGTGAACCGGTTGCCGTCTGGATCACTAATTATGTACTCGGTGAGTATGGCGAAGGCGCCTTAATGGGTGTACCAGCTCACGATGAGCGCGATTTCGAATTTGCCCGCCAGTATGGCTTGCCCGTGCGCCCCGTCATTGCTCTCGAAGAGGCCACCCATGATCCTGCCGCATGGTCGGATCGCTACGCCAGTCGGGAAGGTCGACTGATTAACTCGGGCGCCTACGATGGCCTCACGGTGGACCAGGCTTCCCTGGCGATCGTCGATGCCCTGGCAGAGCGCGGATGCGGCGAGCAAGCCACCACTTGGCGCTTGCGTGACTGGGGCATCTCCCGGCAGCGCTACTGGGGAACACCGATTCCAATCATTCATTGCGAACACTGTGGCGATGTTCCGGTGCCTTACGCGGACCTGCCGGTGGTATTGCCGACTGACTGCATTCCCGACGGCAGTGGCAATCCGCTGCAGCAGCATGATGCTTTCCGCCGCGTCGCCTGCCCGCGTTGCGCCGCACCCGCGCTTCGGGAAACGGACACCATGGATACCTTCGTCGACTCGAGTTGGTACTTCATGCGCTACTGTGACCCAGACTGCCACACCTCAATGGTCGGGCCAGGCAATCGATACTGGATGCCCATCGACCAGTACATCGGCGGCATCGAGCATGCGGTGCTGCACCTGCTCTATGCCAGGTTCTGGACCAAGGCGATGCGCGACGAAGGATTGGTGGACTTCAGTGAACCTTTCAAAAACCTGTTCACCCAGGGCATGCTGCTAAGGGAGAGTTACTACCGCAAGGCCGAAGACGGCAGCCGGCGCTGGTTCTACCCCTCCGAGGTATCGGTTCACTACGATGAAAAAGGTCGCCCGGTCAGCGCCACGGCGATTGAGGACGGCTTGCCCGTGAGCCTGGGCGGCGTAGAGAAGATGTCAAAGTCAAAGAACAACGTAGTCGAGCCCAAGGACATCATAAAACGCTTTGGTGCGGACACCGCACGCCTGTTCACCATCTTCGCAGGGCCTCCAGACCAGAGCACGATCTGGAGCGACAGCGGTGTCGAAGGGGCTTATCGCTTCCTGCGCCGTCTCTGGAACTTTGCCGTTGACGAGCAAGCTCGCTGGAGCGAGGGTGACGACCTGGTGCCGGATGCTTTACAGGCCCGCCGTGTGCGCTTTGAGACCCATGGCTTGCTACGACAGATCAATAACGATTATGAGCGCCTGCAGTACAACACCGTCGTCTCAGGCGCGATGAAGATGTTCAAAGTGCTCGAAGGAGCTCGCGGCGCTGGCCGCCAGGTCTGCCGGGAAACGATGTCCATTCTTCTGCAGGTGCTACATCCGATAACGCCGCATATTTCCCAAGTACTCTGGGAAGCACTGGCACTCCCGGGCGCGATTTATGAGAGTGCCTGGCCGATCCCGGACAGCGGAGCCTTGAAACAGGATGAGGTGAAGATGATGGTTCAGGTCAATGGCAAACTGCGTGGAGAGATTCTCGTTCAGCCCGACGCCGACCATGACACGATACGTGGCCAAGTGCTCAGCGATGCGATATTGAGCAAGTATCTGGAAGGCGCTGGAAGAATGATCGTGGTACCTAACCGATTGGTGAACTTCATCGTCTGACCTTGCGGGCAGCTCCTGAAAGCCATGAAACCGGCATATTTCGATAATGCCGGCTTTTTCGTTCAGTTTCAGCGCACGCTTGGAATTCGCATCTTTACCTGTGCAAAAACTTGTACAACAAATTATATTTGTACAGTATTTTGTTTTCCGGTGTCACACGCATGGCAAGCAGAAGCGCGGCGCTCAGCCTGTACACCTTGGCCATTCTGACCGCAATGGCGCTGCCCGCAAGCGCAGACTGGCGGCAATCGCTGTCATCGGCACACATGGCCGGTAGCGGCGAGTTCAGCTGGTTTGGCCTGCGTCTGTATACCGCCCGGCTTTGGCACAGTGGTTCCGCGTGGAACTGGAACGAGCCGTTCGCCCTCGAGTTGATTTATCACCGGTCGCTGTCCAGAGACACATTGGTACAGGCCAGCATGGATGAAATGCAACGCCTGGCTGATCGCCCACTGCCGGCAGAGACCCTGAATCGTTGGTCCCAGGCTATGCGCCAAGCCTTTGTGGATGTACGCCCGGGCATGCGCATCAGTGGCCTTTACCTGCCTGGAAAAGGCTGCCGCTTCTACGTCGATGGCCAACTTGTCCAGGAAGTGAACGACCCCGCCTTTGCCCGTGCCTTCTTTGCCATCTGGCTCGACCCGCGGGCCCGCGATCCACAGCTGCGCCAGCAACTGCTTGGGCTGACCGAAACGGGTCGAGGAGATTGAGCCCCGCAGGAGCTACATATCCACCAAGGTAGGCCCAAGACATGAAGAAGCCGCTTCTACCCAGCAAAGTCTGCGCCGAGTGTGGCTTGCCTTTCACCTGGCGCAAGCGGTGGGCCAGCTGCTGGGAACAAGTGCGTTACTGTTCCGAACGCTGCCGCCGCTCACGCCACAAGTCACACTAACGCGCTACCCGCTCTGCCCCACCAGAGCGGCTGGCCCGGGTGACGACCGCCTGCCCGGTCAGGACCAGGGCGAATACCCCCGCAAACGCCACGACGATTGTCGCTGCCGGGGCACTGTCGAGGTAGAACGAGCAGTAAATGCCTAACCATGAGCAGCCGATGGCGACCACCAGCGACACCCACAACATGTGGCGGAACTGACGCGTCACCAGCGCAGCAATTGCCCCAGGGGCAATCAGCAGCGCAATGGCCAGGATCAGGCCAGAAGCCTTCAACGCCCCCACTACCGCCAGGGAGATCAGACACAGCAGGCCGTAATGCAACCAGCCCGTGCGCAAGCCGACCGCACGCGCCTGCACGGCATCGAAGGTGTGCAGCATCAAGTCCTTCCACTTGGTTGCGATGACCAGCGCCGTCAACCCGGCGATACCCGCACACAGCCAAAGGTCTTCGCTGCCAACGCCGAGGATGTCGCCGAACAGGATATGGTCGAGGTGGACATCCGATTCGACCTTCAGGTACAGCACCAACCCCAGGCCGAACATGCCCGAATAGACGATGCCCATCACGGTGTCCTGCTTGATGCGGCTGTTGTGCTTCAGGAAACCTGTGGCCACGGCGCAGAACATGCCGGCCAGGAACGCGCCGATGGCATAGGGGATGTGCACGATGTAGGCGATCACCACGCCGGGGAATACGGCATGGGCGATGGCATCGCCCAGCAATGCCCACCCCTTGAGCACCAAGAAACACGACAACAGGGCCGTGGGTATGGCAATCAGCACGGCGATCACCATGGCACTGACCATGAAGTCGAACTGAAAGGGTTGCAACAATGTCTCCAGCCAGTTCATGGCAGCACCTCCAACGCATCCCGCCGCCGACGCCGGGCGGCAAGCAGGCCATGCTTGCGCGCGAATACGAAGACGGCCAGGAAGATGACCGTTTGCAGCACGACGATGACACCACCGGTCGCACCATCGAGAAAATAGCTCAGGTAGGTGCCTGTCAGGCTGGTCGAGGCGCCAATGGCCACGGCAATCACCAATAGCCGCGCGAAGCGGTCGGTCAGCAGGTAGGCGGTAGCCCCGGGCGTGATGACCATGCAGATGACCAGAAACGCACCGACGGTCTGCATGGCGGCCACCGTCGAGGCGGACAGCAACGCAAAGAACAACAGCTTGAGCCGGGTCGGGCGGATACCCACCGCACGTGCCTGGTTCTCGTCGAAGAACGTCAGCATCAAATCGCGCCACTTGGCCAGCAACACGGCCAGTGACACCAGCCCGATGCACGCCAGTTGCAGCGTATCCCCAGGGGTGATGGCCAGAATGTTGCCCAGCACGATGGTCTGGATGTTCACCGAAGTAGGCGACAAGGAGACCATGAACAGGCCTACCCCGAAGAATGAGGTGAAGATCATCCCGATCACCACATCCTCCTTCAGACGTGTGCGTCGCTGCAGGAACAGCAACGCCGCCGAGGCCAGGCCACCGGCAAAGAACGCCCCCAACGAAAACGGCAGGCCGAGCATGTAGGCACCCGCCACACCCGGCACGATCGAATGCGACAGCGCATCACCGATCAACGACCAGCCCTTGAGCATCAGGAAACAGGACAGGAACGCACACACGCCGCCCACCAGCATCGACACCCACATCGCATTGCGCATGTAGCCATAGGCGAACGGCTCGATCAGCACTTCGATCATGCTTCGCCCTCGCCATCCGGTTCGCGCCGCGCCGGCAAGCCATTGCGCAGGATCAGCGGGCGCTCGTCGTCACTGAACACACTGACGGGCGGCTGCAGTGGGCCATCGCCCGGCACCAGCGAGAAGTGGCGCAACACGCCACCGAATGCCCGCTCGAGGTTGTCGCGGGTGTACACTTCATCGGTCGGACCATGGGCCAGCACGGTGCGTTTGATCAGCACCACGCGGTCACAGAACTCGGGCACCGAACCCAGATTGTGCGTGGACACCAGCATGATCCGGCCCTCGTCGCGCAGTTCTCGCAGCAACTGGATGATCTGGTCCTCGGTCTTCACATCGACGCCGGTAAACGGCTCATCGAGCAGGATGACCTGGCTGTCCTGGGCCAGCGAGCGGGCCAGGAACACCCGCTTGCGCTGCCCGCCAGACAACTCGCCGATCTGCCGTTTGCGCAGCGCGCTCATCCCCACCCGCTCCAGCGCGGCGTCTACGGCCTGATAGTCAGCCTGCCGGGCAATGCGCAGCATGCCCATGTGGCCGTAGCGGCCCATCATCACGACGTCCTCGACCAGCACAGGGAAGTCCCAATCGACTTCTTCCGACTGCGGCACATAAGCTGTCAGGTTCTTGCGCAGAGCGGCTGCGGCGGGCATGCCCAGAACGCTGATCTGCCCTGCTGCCAAGCGCTCCAGGCCCATGATGGCCTTGAACAGGGTGGACTTACCCGCGCCATTGATCCCCACCAGCGCGGTGATGGTACCCGTGGGCAGCTCGAAGCTGGCTTCATGCAGTGCGGTATGGCCATTGCGATAGGTCACGGTGGCGCCCTGCACCACGATGCCATTGTGCAGGGTAGTGTTGCCAGGTGGGCGGTGGTATCCGTTCATTGCCCCGAGACCTCGCTCAGCCCTTCGACGATGGTTTGCGTGGTAACGCGTAACAGGTCGAGGTACGTCGGCACCGGACCCTCTTCCCCGCTGAGCGAGTCGACATACAGCACACCGCCATAGTGCGCGCCGGTTTCACGGGCGACCTGGCGCGCCGGTTTGTCGGACACGGTGCTCTCACTGAAAATGGCCGGAATGGCATTGGCCTTCATCGCGTCGATGACTGTGCGCACCTGGGCCGGGGTGCCCTGCTGGTCGGCGTTGATCGGCCACAGGTACAGCTCCTTCAGGCCGAAGTCTCGGGCCAGATACGAGAATGCCCCCTCGCTGCTGACCAGCCAGCGCCTGGCCGGCGGGACCTGCTCGATGCGTGCGCGAATGGGGGCGATGGTCGCTTCGATCTGTGCCTTGTAGACGTCGGCGTTGCGCTGATAGACCTGGGCGTTCGAGGGGTCGTACCGCATCAGCGCATCACGGATGTTGTCTACGTAGATCAAGGCATTGCGCGGTGACATCCAGGCGTGCGGGTTCGGCTTGCCACTGTACGGCCCGGCCGCGATCCCCATGGGTTCGATGCCGTCGGAAACGACCGCGCCGGGCACATGTTCGAGGCGCTTGAAGAATTTTTCGAACCATAATTCCAGGTTCAGGCCGTTCCAGAGCACCAACTGCGCGCCCTGGGCACGGCGCAGGTCCCCGGGGGTTGGGGAATAGTTGTGGATTTCGGCACCAGGCTTGGTGATCGACTCAACCACCGCAGCATCACCCGCCACGTTCCTGGCCATGTCGGCGATGATGGTGAACGTTGTCACCACCTTGAACTTTTCTGCGGCTTGCGCCGGCATCACGCACAGCAGCGCGCCAAGCAGTGCCCCGGCAAGGCGCCAGGGTCTGGAAAGGTGCTTGTATTGTTCGAACATCCGTCACTTCCACGTCTTGTCAGAGGAAACGGCTAGGTTCACGGTCGGGGCGCCGCTGTTTGAACCCGCACGACACGCACGGGTACTGCTGGCTTTAGTGCAACGAGTATGAATAGCTGCCCTGCCGATGGCAAACAGGACTACTGCCATTTCTCAATTCCCCCAAAACCGCGTCAGGATGGTAGACTTCGCCCCGGGTGCTAGCTGCATAACGCAGCAACGCAGGTTAAAGAACAGCGCAGGTCGGGCCGCCTTGCGGTGCTCTTGTGCCTATGCAAAAAATTCAAATTCCCCTTGCCCAACAACTTGCCCGTCGTGCGTTCGCCACGCTTGAGCGCTTCCTGCATGTCGAGGCCGTGAGTGGTTTCGTGCTGCTCATCGCCGCCCTGGCTGCACTCGCCTGGGCAAACTCTTCACTCGCTGATAGCTATGATGCCCTCTGGCACACACCGCTCACGTTCGGTGTGGGTTCGATGGTCTTCTCGCAATCCCTGCACTTCTGGATCAATGATGGCCTGATGACCATCTTCTTCCTGGTGGTCGGCATGGAAATCCGCCGAGAAATCCACGAAGGCGCGCTGGCGAGCCTGCGCCAAGCCACCTTACCCATGGCGGCAGCCATTGGTGGCGTGGTTGTACCTGCCCTGATCTACCTGGCGTTCGCTCATGCACCACAAGAACAGAACGGCTGGGCAGTCCCCACGGCTACCGACATCGCCTTCGCGGTTGGCGTGCTCGCCTTGCTTGGCAAATCGATCCCGTCCAACGTACGTATCTTCTTGCTGGCACTTGCGATCATCGACGACATCATCGCGGTGCTGATCATTGCCATCTTCTATTCGGGCGGCCTGGACTACGCAGGCTTTGGCGTTGCCATCATCGGCATCCTGCTGGTTGTCGGGCTGCAGAAGATCGGCGTTGGCTCGGCCTACGCTTACGTGATTCCAGGCGCAATTACCTGGCTCGGTGTGCTGATGACCGGCGCCCACCCCACACTGGCGGGTGTGGTGCTTGGGCTCATGACACCCGTTCGCTCAGCGCCCATGGGTGAGCGCCCTGTGGATGCCGTCAAACGGTTTTCCAACGACCTGCTCGGCAGCGCAAAAGCGCCAGAGCAGGACAGCAGCAACCTGATTGACCCACTGAAACGCCTGCGGTTTGCCCAGCGTGAAATGGTACCGCCTGTGGTGCGGGTCCAGAGTGCACTGCACCCCTGGGTCGCCTTCGTGATAATGCCCCTGTTCGCGCTGGCCAATGCCGGGGTCGGGCTGTCTGGGGTAGACCTGTCCTCCGAAGGGCCATACCACGTCATGCTCGCTGTCACCCTGGCACTTGTCCTGGGCAAACCCTTGGGCATCGTCGGCATCAGTTGGCTAATGGTGCGCCTGGGTTGGTGTGAGCTGCCCAAGGGTGTCACCTGGAGTGGCATTGCCTTGATCGGCTTGCTGGCAGGTATCGGTTTCACCATGTCGATCTTTATTGCCAACCTTGCCTTTGCCGACCCAGGCGCACTGGGTGCAGCCAAGCTCGGCATCCTTACCGGCTCGCTCATTGCTGCCACCGTCGGGCTGCTGTGGGGGGCCATAAGCATTAGAAAGGCCGCCAACGCCAAGCCTTTGAACGCCAGTTAGCCTGCCAGACACCTCCTGCGGGTGCGCCGAGTCCTGGCGGCCCGCAAGTGAGGCACGCACCAATTTTCATCTTGCGGCATCAGGGTGTTGGCACCCGCCACCATAGCGCCCACTATCAAATGGACACCAACCTCCTGGCATCCCTGCGCACAGCCTGTGGAGGCACACCAAACCCACGAATGAACACCTCACGCAGGTGCCGGCGGTCCCTGAACCCGGTCTCCCTGGCTACGACATCCAGGCTGTGCCGGCTCTGCTCGATCATCAAACGGGCTGCCTCCAGCCGCAGGCGCTCAACGGCCTTGGCGGGTGACTCACCGGTCTCAGCGGTGAATACACGGGTGAATTGCCTCGGGCTCAGGTGCACCACATCGGCAAGTTCCTCCACACTCAACGGGCGGCTGAGGTGTTTGCGGGCGTAATCCAGCGCGCTCTGGATACGGTCCGACTTGGGCGAAAGCGATAACAGTTCGGAATGCTGGGATTGCCCACCCGAGCGGCGTTGGTGCATGACCATCTTGTGCGCCACCGACCTTGCCAGCTCGGTGCCCAGGTCTTTTTCGACCATGCCCAGCGCCATGTCCAGGGCGGCGGTCATGCCGGCGGACGTCCATACCGGCCCATCGACAATGAAAATCCGGTCTTCCTCGACGTCGATCTTCGGGTGCAACTCACGCAGCTTGTTTGCATAAGCCCAGTGGGTGGTGGCGCGCCGGCCATCCAGCACACCGGCCTGCGCCAGCACGAAGCAGCCGGTACAAAGGCCTGCGGTGCGACGCGCACCGTCGACGAATCCACGCACGCTGGCGAGTACCTCTTCACTGGGGCGCGTGAGCGGGGTCAGCGTACCGGCGACCATCCAGGTGTCGGCCAGGCCCGGGGCGCTCAATGGCAACGTGTCGATATGCATCCCCAGGGAAGAACGCACCGTGCCACCCCCGATGGAAAAACTCTCAATCCTGTAAACCGCTTCGCCCGCCACGATATTGGCGAATTCGAATACGGTTTGTGTTGCCAGGGACATGACCTGGAAGCCTTCGGGTATCAGGTAGCCGACCCGGTGCATGATTGAAGCCCTCTTTGCAATGTCCTGAAAACGTATCATATACGTCATTTAAGTCACAAAACACATTCTGCATGATGACTCCACACCCAAACACCGGAGCATCACCATGACGCAGCAATTCAAAGGCACCGCGCTCATCACGGGCGCCTCCACCGGCATCGGTTCGATCTACGCAGACCATCTGGCCCGACGTGGCTATGACCTGGTGCTGGTAGCACGCAACCGCGAACGTCTTAACGCATTGGCCGCCCGGCTCACCAGCGAAACCCGGCAGAATGTGGAAGTGTTCCCGGCCGACCTGGCCAACGCAGCCGACCTCGCCAAGGTCGAACGCAAACTGCGCGAAGACGCCAGCATCAGCCTGCTGGTGAACAACGCGGGTATCGGTACCCATACCGGCCTGCTGGAAAGTGACGTCGAGCGCATGGCCGAAATGATCAGCCTCAACGTGACCGCCCTCACCCGCCTCACCTACGCGGCTGTGCCGGGCTTCGTGGCGCGCAAACAGGGCGCGGTCATCAACATTTCGTCCATCGTCAGCCTGGCACCGGAACTGCTTAACGGCGTCTACGGCGGCAGCAAGGCCTATGTCACCGCGTTCACCCAGGCGCTTGAGAAGGAGCTGGCCGGCAAAGGCGTTCAGGTCCAGGCAGTACTGCCTGGGGCCACCGCTACCGACCTTTGGCAGACAGGCGGCTTGCCGCTCGAAAACCTCGACCCTGCCATCGTGATGTCGGCCGAGGACCTGGTGGACGGCGCCCTGCAGGACTTCGACAAGGGTGTGCTGATCTCTCTGCCTTCGGTGCACGACCTGCAAGCGTTCGAGCACTACGAAGCCAGCCGCCAGGCCTTGTTCGGCCAACTGTCCAGCAACCAGCTCGCGCCCCGCTACAGGGCCGAGTGATCAACAGGAGGCCAAGCCTCACCGTTCATTTTCATTGAAGACGAGAAAGTCTTACTGCATTCAGGCTATTTTTCGAGCAAATCGAAACGCTTAGCCTGAATGCACTTTTCGACCACCCTGGAGGTAGCGCCAATGAAGGCCGTCGTTTACACCCAACCCGGTTTGCCGATCCACGCTCCACAATCGCTGTACGACGCGGAACTGCCCGCCCCCAAACCCGGTGCTCGGGACCTGCTTGTCGAAGTCAGGGCCATTGCCGTCAACCCGGTTGATACGAAAATCCGTGCAAGCCGCGGCGGTGACCAGCCACAGGTGCTGGGCTGGGACGCTGTCGGCGTTGTCCGCGAGGTCGGGCCTGAGGTCACATTGTTCCAACCGGGCGATGAAGTTTTCTACGCCGGCGCCATTGACCGCCCGGGTAGCTACAGCGAGCTGCATGTGGTGGATGAACGCATCGTCGGGCACAAGCCTCGCAGCCTGGACAATGCCGGTGCCGCCGCCCTGCCCCTTACTTCCATTACCGCCTGGGAGCTGCTGTTCGACCGCCTGGGCGTTGAAGAAAACGGTGGCGAAGGCCAGCGCCTTCTGGTGATCGGTGCCGGTGGCGGGGTTGGCTCCATCCTGGTCCAGCTTGCCAGCAAACTCACTCGGCTGACCGTCATCGGCACAGCATCAAGGCCCGAAACCCAGGCGTGGGTAAAGGCGCTGGGCGCCCATCATGTGGTCGATCACGCCGAGTCGATTCCGCTTCAGCTGGAGGCGCTCAAGCTGGGCCCGGTTGATTACGTGATCAGCCTCACCCATACCGACACCTACCTGCCGCAGCTGGTGGAGGTACTTCGCCCACAAGGCAAGCTTGCGTTGATCGACGACCCGGCGCAGCTGGATGTCATGCCGCTCAAGCGCAAGTCGCTTTCCCTGCATTGGGAGCTCATGTTCACCCGTTCGCTGTACAAGACCGAGGACATGATCAAGCAGCACCAACTGCTTGATCGCGTTTCGCAACTGGTCGACAGTGGTGTACTCAAGACCACCCTCGGCGAACACTACGGTACGATCAACGCCGAGCATCTCAAGCGCGCACACGCCATGCTCGAAAGTGGAAAAGCGCGCGGCAAGATTGTGCTGGAAGGCTTCTGATTGCGCGCCAGGCGCGCCACCCCGTGCGAGTCTGGCCGGCAACACTGCTACCAGTTGTAACTCAGTGAACCGACCACGCTGCGTTCATCGCCATAGCGGCATGAGTTGGCGCAATACAGGTAACGCTCATTGGCCAGGTTCTGGGCGCGAGCACTCACCTGCCATTGGTCATTCACCCGGTAGGTGATGCGGGCATCGAACAGGGTATAGGCCGGAATCTTTCGGTCGCTCACGCTCGGCACGGTGTGCGTCGTGCCGTTGTAGCGGGCGCCCGCGCCCACGCTGACGTCGGGCAACCCTAGCCAGCTCAACCGGTAGTCCAGCCACAAGGCGGCACTGTGGTACGGCGTGCCTTCGATGCGCGAGCCTTCGAGTGCCTTGTCGTTGTCGGAAATGATGTGCGCGTCGGTATAGGCGTAGGTGGCGTTCATTGCCAGGTCGGGTGTCAGTTGCGCCTTGGCTTCCAGTTCGAAGCCCGTACTGCGTTCCTTGCCGGTTTGCTCGTCGAAGTCGGACCCGGCGATCGAGGTCAACACATTGCGCTGGGTCAGTTGATACACCGCAGCGCTGATCAGCAACTCGCGGTCGGCGGGCTGATAGCGCACACCGACTTCGTACTGCTCGCCCTCGGTAGGCTCGAAGGTGTCACCCTTGCTGTCGGTGCCTGCGGAGGGCAAGAACGACTGGCTGTAGCTGACATAAGGCGCCCAGCCATTGTCCGTGAGGTACACCAAGCCGACACGGCCGGTGGTCTTGCGATCGGTGACGGTGCTACGCGAGCCGTCGCGGTAGTTGCGTGTGTCGTTTTCGGCCCAGTCCTGGCGCAGCCCCAGCATGACCACCCAGCGCTCATCGAACTTGGCCTGCTCTTGCAGGTAGACACCCATTTGCGTGCTGTGCAAATCCGAACCGCTGTCGACGGCGGTGTTCACCGTCGGCAGGTTGCCATAAACCGGATTGGCCAGGTCCAGGGTCGGCGCGCTGCCGCTGTGCCGGTGGCTGTCGTAGGTCTTGCGGTAGTAATCGATGCCGCCGAGCAGCGTGTGCTGCCAGTTACCGTGGGCAAGCTGGAGGGTCAGGTTGCTGTCGCTGGTCCAGCCGGTGGAAATGTCCTCACGGACGTTGTAGCTGCGGGTCAGGTTGTTCAGGTTCGCCCCGGTAACCCGGCTGTTGTTCAGGGTGATGTAGTCATAGTCGCTGCGCGATTCGAAATAACGGGTGGCATGGTGCAATTGCAGGCTATCGCTCAGCCGGCTTTCCAGCAGATAGCCGAACGTTTGCAGGGTGCCATCGTAGTCGTCGAAGCCCGGCTCACCGGGGAACAGGCCATAGGGCACTTTGTAGCCAGGCGTGTTGCTGAAGGTGGTCAGGTCGTAGCGGATGGGCGGGGTCAGCGTGGTTTGCGTGCGCTGGTGACTGGCCAGCAGCGTCAGGCGGGTGTCGTCGTCCATTTGCCAGGCCAGCGCGGGCGCGATGTACTGCTTGTCGTCATCGATCTCGTCAAACTGCGTACCACTGTCGCGCACCAGTGCGGTCAACCGGTAACTGAAGCGCCCTTGCTCATCCAGCGCGCCGCTGTGGTCGGTGGACACCTGCCGGCGCTGGTGGTTTCCATATTCCAGGTTGAGCTCGTGCAGCGGGGTGAGGGTCGGCCGCTTGCTGATGGTATTGATCAGGCCACCGGGCGCCAGTTGGCCATACAGCACAGACGAGGCGCCTTTAAGCACCTCGACGCGTTCCAGGCCATAGGGCTCCTGGCCGCCTTCGAACTGCGTGCTTTGCATCTTCATGCCATCGCGCAACACGCTTCCGGTGCGCGGGCCAATGTCAAAACCGCGCAGCCGGTAGTCATCAGCCACGCGGCTGTAGCCATTGGGCTGGGTCACCACGCCGGCGGTATAGCCGAGTACATCCGCCAGGCTGTCGTGCTGGCGCGACACCATCTCCTCGCGCGTGATCACCGACACCGATTGGGGTATCTCCAGCAGCGGCGTATCGGTCTTGCTCATGGTCGCGCTGCGTCGGGCAACCTTGCTGTAGGCCGGCCCCCAGGCATCCTGCTCGTACACCTGGCCAGACACATTGATGGCACCAAGGTGCACAGCATCGCTTGCACGCGGCTCGATGCTCAGTGCGCCGCCGGGCGTAACGTTCAACTGCAATGCAGTGCCTTGCAGGGCCTGATGCAAGGCGTGCTCGGTACTGAAGCGGCCACGCAATGCAGGTGCGGCCAAGCCGCGAGTGAGCGAGGCGTCATAGGAAATGCTGCGCCCGCTCTGCCGGGCGATGGCGGTCAGTGTGGCATCCAGCGCGCCGGCCGGCAGGTCGAAGGCAAGCACGTGCTGTTGGCCGCCAGGCTCGCTCGCAGCGCCAGCGGGAGCGTGCAGTGTGCCCAAAGCCAGGGCAAAGGCCAGCGGTGTCAGGCTGAAACGGTGTGTTCGGTACATGGGCAACGGTCCCGGAAGGTGGTCGATGCCAGCTATGTGACGCGAGTGGCTCTGTTATTAAGGGGGTGATGAAAAAAAATCAGTGAAGGCTCACCTCGGTCCACCAACCGAAGCGTCGCTCGACGCGCACAGGCAAGGTTTCTTGCAGTGTGCGCAAGACCTGCCCGCTTTCATCCAGCGGGAACACCCCCGATACCCGCAATGCCGCAGCGTCAGGGCTGATACGCAACAGGCCACGGTGATACGGACGCAGGGCATCGATGACGGCGCTCAGCGGCTGGTCGTGAACTTCCAGATAGCCGTCTTCCCAAGTCCCCTCGCCAGCCCGGGCAGGATCCAGCGCACGAATCCCCGCACTGGACAACACGGCGCCCTGACCACTGCCCAGTTCCAGACGGGCACCGTTCGGCGCCTGCAGTTGCACCCGCGACTCCTGCACCCAGACGTCGGCAGCCTGGTCACGCAGGTTGACGGTAAAGCGTGTGCCCAAGGCGCGCACCTCGCCAAAGGCGGTGATAACAATCAGCGGCCGCTGCGGGTCGGCGGCAACCTGAATGCTCAACGCCCCCTCACGCAGGAACAGCGTGCGCGAGCGGGCCGTAAAGGCGATGTCCGCGCGGCTCTGGGCATTGAGCACCACAAGGCTGCCGTCCTCCAGGGTGAACGGCCTGCGCTCGGCCAGGCCGGTCTGCAAGTCACTCCCCAGAACGGGCAACAAGCCAAGACGCTGCAACCACCAGCCACCAGCCCCCACCCCGGTGACCGCCAAGGCACCACGCAATAGCCGCCGCCGGCTGGCGGACTCGGTGCTGAGCACCTGACGAGCCAGTGGAGGCATATCGGCGAACGCCATGCCCAGGCGCTGTTCAAGGCGTTGCCAGGCCACTGCATGGTCCGGGTCAAGGCTCAGCCATTGCTGGAAGCGCTGGCGATCTGCAGCGCTCATGGCCCCTGAACGGTGGAGCGCCAGCCAGTCGATGGCCTCGGCCACCGCCGGTGGCAGTCGAGTTTGGGGCATGTTTATTCCAAGGCCAGGTAGCACAAGGTCAAACCCTTGGCCACGTACTGATGCACGCGAGGCGCCGAGATACCCAGCCGTGCACCGATTTCGGCATAGGTGAGGCTCTCCAGCTGGCTGTACAGAAACGCACTGCGCCCTAACGGTGACAGGCCCGCGAGCATGCTGTCGAGGGCGCTCAGGGTTTCCAGTGCCTGTACCTGCTCTTCGGCTGAGGGCTCATAACCCGGCGCCTGCTGGCTGAGCGCTTCAAGGTAGGCACGCTCCAGGTCGCGCCGCCGCCAACTGGCGAACACCAGTCGCTTGGCAATCGTGGTGAGCAAGGCACGCGGTTCGTGAATGCCCTGCGGGTCAGGCATTTTTACCACCTGCGCAAACGTCTCCGACGCCATGTCGGCCGCGTCATGGCGGCAGCCCAGGCGTGCGCGCAGGCGCTGCAACAGCCAGTCATGGTGGTCGCCGAACATCTGCTGCAGGATGCGGTTGCGTAGCGCGAGGGGCTGATTATCGAGAGGCGCGTAAGGCATGGCTAACTTGCTAATGGGAACTATTAGCAAATGATGCCGTTAGATTGGCATTACCGCAACCGATCACCAGGCGCGCCGGCGGGCTACCTGTGCTGCTGACGCGCCCACTCGCGCACCGCTTCAGCAAACAGCCGCAGGGCTATCGGTGGGTGCCGATTGGCCGGGTAGTAAAGACACGCGCCGCCGTAGCAAGGCCCCCACTCAGGGAGCAGGTGAACCAAAGTCCCGGCCTGCAGGTGCTCCTCAACCTGGTTATCAGGCACCCAGGCAATACCAACGCCAGCCAGTGCGGCCTCGATCATCAAGTTGATGTTGTCCATCGTCATCGGCCCGTCGACATCAACGCTGGCAGACCTGCCCGAATGATCGAGGTCCCAGCGAAACAGCGCGCCGCTAGCAAAACGAAACCGGATGCAACGATGGGACTTGAGGTCGTGAGGCGCCTTGGGCGCGGGATGACGCGTCAGGTACTCAGGCGAAGCGACGGCTGCAAACCGGATATCGGGGCCGAACCGCACGGCAATCATGTCTCGGGGCACATCGTCATGCAGCCGAATACCTGCATCGAAGCCGTCTGCGACGATGTCGACCAGCCGGCTATCGGCCACGCACTCGATATGTATCTGAGGGTTGTCGCGCAAGAATTGCGGTATGACATGGCGAATCAACGGTTTAAAGGACGACTCCGACGCACTTAACCGAATGGAGCCGGACGGCGTGCTGCGCTCGGAAGTGACGTCACTCACCGCGCATTCGAGGTCCTTCAACAGCGGCTGAACACGCAGATAAAGCGCCTCCCCCGCCTCGGTCAACGCCACAGATCGCGTGGTTCGATTGAACAACCGCAACTCAAGGCGTGCTTCCAGGCCCCTCATCGAATGGCTCAACGCAGAAGGCGAAAGCCCGAGTACTTTCGCCGCGCCGGTAAAGCTTTTTTGCTCGGCGATCGCAACAAACGCGGTCAGCTCTGGCACGCCAGCCCGAATCATTGATGAATTCTCCTCAACTACCCATGAAGGCATCTGCCAATTGTTGAGTATTACACACGAGTTTACAGTTTGTGGGTCATCTACATCCTTGTGAAGGAGACCAGACATGCAGAAACGTCAGCTCGGCAAAAGCGGGTTGGAAGTATCCGCCCTCGGGCTAGGATGCATGGGCATCAGCTTTGCATACGGCCCAGCCTTGGAAAAGCAAGCGGCGATTGCGTTGATCCGCGATGCCTTCGATAAAGGTGTGAACTTTTTCGATACCGCAGAGGCGTATGGGCCGTTCACCAATGAAACGTTGCTCGGCGAGGCCCTCGCCCCGTTTCGCGATCAGGTGGTGATCGCCACCAAGTTCGGCTTCAAGAATGGCGTGCCTGCCGATGGGCTGGATAGCCGTCCCGAGACTATCCGCAAGGTCGTAGAGCAGTCCCTCCAGCGCCTGAAAACTGACCGCATCGAGTTGCTGTACCAACACCGCGTCGACCCGCAAGTTCCCGTGGAGGACGTCGCGGGCACGGTCAAAGCGTTGGTCGAGGAAGGTAAGGTGCTGCATTTCGGCATGTCGGAAGCCGGGGTAGACGCCATTCGCCGCGCGCATGCCGTGCTGCCGGTTGCAGCGCTGCAAAGTGAATATTCCCTGTGGTGGCGCGAACCGGAGCAGGCCATTCTTCCCGTCCTGGAGGAGCTGGGGATTGGCTTCGTGCCCTTCAGCCCGCTTGGCAAGGGTTTTCTCACAGGCGCTATCGACGCCAATACCCAATTCGCAGCCGACGACTTCCGCAACGTGGTACCGCGCTTCACTGAAGAAAGCCGCGCAGCGAACGCCAAACTGGTCGAAGTACTCGGCGCCATCGCCGACAACCAAGGCGCGACTCGCGCTCAAATAGCGCTAGCTTGGCTGCTGGCCCAAAAGCCGTGGATCGTCCCGATTCCAGGCACCACCAAACGGCATCGCCTGGAAGAGAATATCGCGGCAGCCAAGGTCAGCCTGAGCGAAACCGACCTGGCCGCCATTGCGACCGCGCTGGAGCACATCCAGATTGTTGGCGACCGCTACCCGGCTCACCTGCAGAAAAACGTCAACCGCTAAGGCTGCTCGCCTGCCAGGAAGGCTTTGCTGATTTCACGGAACTGATCGTGGCTTGCACTGCGCAGCAGTTCGAACACGACCATTTCACGGGTGACGACCTGTACGCCAGCCGCCGCCATGCGCTGGAGCGCCGCGAGGTGGTTTTCCGCTGTGCGGCTCGACGTGGCGTCGGCGACCACGAACACCTGCTTGCCAATGGCCAGCAGGTCGAGTGCGGTCTGTAGCACGCACACATGGCATTCGATGCCACAGAGAATGACCTGCTCACGCTGCATCATCGCCTGCGGCAGGCATTCGGCGGGTACGCAAGAAAAATGCAGTTTTTCCACCACTGGCGCCGTGGCGCAGGCTTCCTTCAGCCGTGCCAGGGTCGGGCCGAGGCCTTTGGGGTACTGCTCGGAAAACACCACGGGCAAGGCCAGCCGCGCGCAGGCTGCCACCAGCCACTCGACCCGTGCGGTGAGGCGCTCGGCCTCATGCATGGCGCCTATCAGCTTTTCCTGTACATCGACAACCAGCAACGTCGCCTGGCTTGCATCAATCAAAGCACCGCTCATAAAGCACCTTTCCATTTGTTGTTGTCAGTATCGGTCACCCGAGCGGCCTCAACGGAGCCGAGCCACATTCTGGTCGATGCAGCCCTGGATCATGCGCAAGGTCCCTGGGGTAATCACCTGCGGATGCAGCTGTTCGGCGAGTGTTGCAAAACGGCTGGCCACATTGCACATGCTGTCAATCATCCTGCGGGCAGCGTCCTGGCCTACCTCGGCTTCCTCCGCAAGCCTGAGCATTTGCGTGCGGGAAATCGCCAAGGCCTCTCCCATCACATCCATCTGGTGATAGCCACCCGGCCCCTCGCAGAATGTCACATCGTAGGCCGGCGCCAGTCTCCACTGGCCTTCTCGCGACATGATACAGGCGAAGTTCTTGGGGTGATCGTCCCGGTTGTTGAACACCACATTGAACACGGCACGCTCAAACGCCAGCGCCATCTCACGCACATCGTTGGTACACATCTGCGTTGCCCGCAAGAAGCTGACGTAGTCCAGCACACCAGGGGTGCGGTAATTGGCCCCCGTAAAGGCCGCCAGGCTTTGCATGGGTACGCGCCAATCACCCTCACGGTCAAAGCGCTTGCTGGCAAATGCCGCCAACCCGCCAGGCAAGCTGAAGTAACGGGTGTCAGGGGTTTCGATGCCACACAGGCGCAGGCATTCGGCGTACACCATTTCGATAGCGCATACCTCGGCATGCTCATCCCTTGCTGGGAACTTGACCAGCCAAGCTTCAAGACCCGGTGTAGCGGCAGTGGTGAACACGTCCGTGTCGGGATCGCGATAGACCAAAGCTTTGGGCCTGGCGCCTTGGGGCGACCCGCCCACTTGCAGCAGTGTTTGCAGGAACTCGGCGCCGTCTCCGCTGGTTACCGCCTGCACTTCGGTTGCAAGCTGCTCCAGCGGGATGTGAATGTTCAGCGCCTGTCCTTCGGGTGCCACGGGTTCGAACGTCATGGCGCCCATTGCATTCTTCCCGACGTAAGCGAGCCTTTCCAATGGGCCTATGCGCGCAGTGGAGAGCCCACGGCGCCTGAACATACGGTCCATCAGCAGCATGCCCCAGCCGTCCGGCAGCGCGTCATAGACAGGCCCTGGCAAGTGCAGTTGGTGATCCGGGAAATCCCGACGCAACGGGTGCCCCTGCAACGGCAGCGTGTAGGCGCACAATTCCAGCCCCCGTTGCCGGGCTTCATTGCTGTACTCGAATACGATCTGTGGTCGTCCGGTAAGGGCAGTGGTAGAAACCAGCGTGCCCCATTGCCACCGCTCGCCCCACCCCTCGTAGAAGACGTTCACCTGCTCAAGCATTGCCGGGCTTCCTTTTGATTCGAAGCCGACTGGCGCTGCTTTCATAACGCCGGATGTCCTCGATGCTGTCCAGTTTTGGCAGGAACAGGCCTTCGAGTTCCTTGGTACGACCAAGGGCCATCGCCACCCTGACCACGTTCTCGAAGCCGACATTGCGCCCGGCTTCAAGATTGGACACCGTGTTGGTGCCGATGCCGGCACGGCCGGCCAATTCGGCTTGTGTCATGCCCAACGCCAGGCGCTCAATGCGCAAGCGATCGCAGAGTCGCTTGACGACCTCTCCTGGCTTGCTGAAGCTTAAATCCAACATAGTGTGCAAAGCCTGCTCGGACAGTGTTAGCCCCTCGAATTATAGGATTAGCACCCTCGCACATCAACGCCACGTAATTCCCATATTTTGTGTCATAAGCTTAAATTACTTACTTAAGCCTCTGTTTAACGTATTTACCAAGGTAAAAAATCGTCACCACCGCAGCAATCGCGGCCCCAATACCGCACCCAGCATGGTCGGCACCAGCATCCCCAGCACATACCATACCCCCCAGAACGGCACGCCCATTTCAGGGCAGTGCAGGCAGTAGGCCAACGTCGCCGTGGCGCCTGCGAGCAAGCCCCCCGCCGCGCCGGCCTGACGCAGGCGGGTTGGTGCCAGGCCGCGCAAGGCAACGAACACCGCGATAAAGGCAGGCACAGAGAGCAAGGTGATGTTCAACGGGCAGGTGCGCCAGGTGCGGCCCAGGATCAGCTCGGCGCGGGCTTCCAGCGGAGCGCCAGACAGGCTCACTGCCGCGCCCAGCCAGACCAGCAGCAACGGCAGCCCCAACAAGGCCCAGCACGCACCGCCCTGCACACCCGGCCTGGCCAACCGCTGGGTCAGCCACAGCGACAGTATTGCCAAACTGCCGGGCAAGGCCAGCTTGGCCCAGAACAACGGTGTGGACGCAACCAACGCCAGGTCGTTACGGACACCGAACAGGGTCACGGTCAGCAATACCGCGCCCAGCATACCGCCCAGCAACGCCATACCCAGACGCCGCGCCAGCACATGGCGGTCCACCGGCCCTTCCCCAGCGGCCAACAGGGCAATCAGTTCATCGGTCTTCATCGTCGCCCTTGCCTCCTATCAACTTGGCCAATGCCTTCAAGCCCCGGTGGATGCCAACCTTGACTGCCGAGGCAGAAAGCCCGGTCATGCGTGCAGTCTCCTCCACCGACAACCCCTCCAGCTTGACGTGAACGATGGGTTCGCCTGGTGCGAAGCCTTCAGTGCCCTTCGCGAGCCCTGCCTTGACCTGGCCGACCTTGCCGGCATGACCCCCACGGACCTGGCGTGCAGTTACCTGGCCCCGCGCAGCAGCGTGCGCTGGTACTGGTTCGCGCAAACGCCGGCGTTCAGCCTGTGGCGCCACAGCCGTGAAGGCCTGGCCTGGCCGCAAGACCAGCCCTGGCGTGCAGAAGGCGCTTTGTTGAGCGGCACTGACGAAGGTGTCGTACAACAAGCGCTGGAAATGGGGGGCTGTGCGTTTCTCGATGCCTGCACCCAAGGCCTGACGCTGGAGCGGGCCTCACAGGTTGCGCAGCAGGCTCAGCCCGACCTGGACTTCGCCGCCCTGCTCGGCCGACTGCTGGCCGCCCAGGTGTTTCGTCCACTTTCCTTCGCTTGAGGAACCACCATGGACATCACCCATACTTCGCGCACTGGCCACGGCCTGCGCCAACGCTGGAACCACCTCGCCGAACGGCTGCACCTGCTGCTGAGCGACACACTGTTATGCCTGGTGGCACGCCTTGCCATTGCCTCGATCTTCTTTCTGTCCGGCCGTACCAAGGTCGAGGGGCTGCTGACCATAACGCCCAGCACCTATGACCTGTTCCAGAGTGAATACGCACTGCCGCTGGTATCCCCCTGGCTGGCGGCCCACCTGGCCGCGTATGCAGAGCACCTGTTCCCGCTGTTGCTGGTACTGGGCCTGTGTACCCGCCTTTCGGCCTTCGCCTTGCTGGGCATGACCACGGTGATCGAAGTGTTTGTCTACCCCGATGCCTGGCCAACGCACTTGTCCTGGGCCGGCTTGCTGCTGTTGTTGATCGGGCGGGGAGCCGGTGCGTTGTCGCTTGATCGGCTGCTGGGCGTGAGATGACCCGCCGATGTAAAATCAGGCTCGCGCCTCGGTTTTGCGATGGCTTGGCAGACAAAGGCAGTTCGGGAGGGGCTGGTGGCAGACCATGTTGACTACAAGCGCAATAGCGAAATCCCCGGTCTGGTGCTGAGCGAGGGACGGTTTTCCAGTTTTCGCTTTGATCGCCATTATCACCTCGACTACCACGTAGGCCTGATTACCGAGGGTGTGCAGCGCCAAGGGCTGAACGGCGAATCCGTGCTGCTTACCCCCGGCACCATTCAATTGATGCCGCCGTGCGAAATCCATGACGGTGTCAGTGCCGATACCGCGTCCTACACCCTCAAGACCTTCCGCGTTTCGGCCGCCCTGCTCAAGGATGTCACCGAGGAGCTGACCGGGCACGACCGGTTTTCTGCGCTTGGCGGCGCGCTGTTGCAAGACCCCGGGCTGTCCATGGAGCTGGCGCACTTGCACAGCACGCTGGCACAGGGCATACCCGCGTCGCCCTTGTTCGTCGAGTCGCAATGGCTGACATTGCTGGGCCGCTTGTTCAGCGAAACCCGCATGGTCAAGCAGCAGTTCGTCAAAGGCACCCTCTCACCGCTGCAATGGCGCAGGGTGACAGAGCACTGCAACGCCCACCTGGCAGACAAGATCACCTTGCTGGAACTGGCCGCGTTGTGCGGCCTTGAGCGCTTCCAGTTCCTGAAAATGTTCAAACAGACCGTGGGCATGACGCCCCATGCGTGGCTGGTTCGCCTGCGCCTGGAGCGCGCCTGCGAACTGCTCAGCCACACACAGTGGGAGCTGACCAAGGTTGCTCAGGAAGTCGGCTTTTACGATCAAAGCCATTTCAACCGGGCCTTCAAGCAGGCGTTTGGCGTGGCACCCTCGCTGTACTGACGCACGCCCCCTTCCAGATCACTCAATTTTATACAAGCGCGTCTCGCACAGGCTTCTTAACCTTGGGCACCGGGCCGGACACCGCATTGTCCCCGCCCCGTACTGATAGAAACGGTCAAGGAGCCATTGATGACACTGCGCGCGTATTACACAAGCGATGAACTCACCCTGCGCACAGACGTGCTGAGCTGCACGCCAACGGATGATGGCAAGTTCCAGGTGGTACTGGCAGAAACGCTGTTCCATCCGCAAGGCGGTGGGCAACTGGCCGATCAGGGTGATATCGCTGGCATACCGGTCAAGGGCGTAAGCCAGAATGATAACCAGGTCATCCATGTCCTTGAGCAGCCGATTCCGCCTGGCCCCGTCGAAATCGCTGTCTCACCTGACATTCGCAGCTTGCACGCCCGCCTGCACTCCGCAGGCCACCTGATCTCTGGCGTAGGTCAGCTCTTGGGCTGGCAGCCGGTCAAGGGGCACCACTGGCCGGGTGAGTGCCGGGTGGTGTTCGAGCGCCAGCCGCAATCCGAGGCGCTGACGGCCGAGCAGCTGGAGCACGCCGTCAATCAACTGATCAACGATGACGCACCTCGCCACCTGCTTGACCAGAACGGCCTGAGAACGGTGTGTTTCGGTACGCTGCCCATGCACGGTTGCGGGGGTACGCATGTTGTATCCGCTGGCGAGATCGGTCCGGTCAAAGTGCTCAAGTTCAAAGAAAAGAAGGGCCAGCTGTCTGTCCATTACGACATAGGCAACTGATCGGCCGCACTGCCCGGTTACCAGGCCGCAAGCTGTGTACATGCAATCGACTTTACAGGAGGCCACGACGTGGACTACATACCTCAACTCTTGACCATTGCTGCGGTCATGCTGCTGGGCTGCATAAGCCCGGGGCCGGACTTCATCGCCGTCACCTCCAACGCGCTGATCAGCCGCAAGCGCGGCCTGGGGGTTGCCCTGGGCACAGCCCTGGGCATCTGCGTCTGGGCCGTGATGGCGGTCATTGGCCTGGGCGTGCTGCTCACCAAACTGGCCTGGCTGTACGACGCCATCCGCGTGGTCGGGGTGTGCTACCTGCTCTACCTGGGCGCCAGGATGCTGCTCGGTGCCCGCCGCCCCTATCAGGAGCTGGCGATCACCACCTCCAGCAATACCACTACCCCAGCGCCTCGGGTCGGCTTTCTGGTATCGATGACCAACCCCAAGGCCGCCGTGTTCTTCGGCAGCTTTTTCATTACCGTACTGCCTCAGCATGCCCCCGTCTGGGTACTTGGCAGCGCCGTCGTGGTGGTGACGCTGGTGTCGTTTCTGTGGTTTTCAACGCTGGCCCTGATGTTTTCGACCCAACGGGTTCGCCTGATCTACGCGGGCATGCGGCGGCCGATCGATGCGGCGATGGGGGCGGCGCTGGTCGGGCTTGGGGCGCACCTGGCGCTTACCCGATAACGGTCACCGGCGCCCCCCTGCTGTAAAGCTACTGCCGGTCAGGCTTTGCCGATGGGTCTCGTGCAGGCGCCGCGAACCATTTCTCGCGCGGTACCCATTTGTCCTGCGCCGGATCACCCAGGTAATGCGGCGACATGATCTGCACCCCATACTCGTTGAACACATCCTGGATATTGGCGTGCAACAGGCTCAGCAACTCCGCACGCGGCCTTGGCGCGCTGGGTACTGCCTGGGTCACCAGGCGGTACTCGGGGTAGAAGTCTGAAAGACCGGTCTGGAATACCTGCGGCGTGGGGTGTTCCAGAATGCCATCGGTGCGGTGAGCGGCTTCTACCAGCATGGCTTCAACCTGGCGCCACGGCGTGTCGTAGCCGATGGTGACAACCGTGTCGACGATGTAACCCGGCCCCTGCACCACCCGCGAATAGTTGCGCGTCACCGAACCGGTAATCATCGAGTTGGGCAAAGTCAGCACCTCGCCCAGGCCGGTGCGGATGGTGGTATTGAACATCCCGACCTCGGTCACCGTGCCTTCGTTGTCACCCACGCGCACGTATTCACCCGCCTTCAGTGTGCGTGAATACGTCAGGATCAACCCCGCCGCTGCCTGCCCGACCACGCTGGAAGCCCCCAGCGAAATCATCAAACCGAGCAGTACCGACAGGCCCTTGAAGGCATCGGTGCCAGAGCCTGGCAGGTACGGGTATGCCATCACCAGGGCAAACAGCCAGATCGCCAGTGACGTCAGCCGCGTGGTGGGCTGCAGGGTTTCCTCGGTCAGCCATTTCAGCGTACCGGGGCGGGCCATGCGCTCCAGCATGCGCCGGCTGAAGCCACTGATGCCCCGGGCGATGAAGAAAATCATGACGGCCACGGCGATGCCAGGGATGGCGTGCAGAATGCCATCGAGCAGATAGCGCAACAGGTCGAGCAGGTGCACATTGAGGCTTTCGCCCCACGGCCGGGTATATGGAAACTGCGATAGCACAAAGCTCAGCCACTGGTAGCTGAGCAGCAGCACGATTGCCCAGTACATCAGGCGCAGCAAGCGGTCGATCAGAAAGTACACGTACTGCATGTCGAACAGCGGCAGCTGGCCCACCTTGATCTGCCGGGCACGTTCACGCATCAGTTGCGGCAGGCGCCCGCGCAGTTTGCGCCGGCCCAGGTTGGCACCCTTGATCAGCACCACGAACACCAGTGTGGCGACGGCAGAAAACCCCAGCGCCTTGAGCAGGAAGCGCAGGCTGCGTGCTTCGCCGGTCTCATCCACTACCTGGCGCAACGTAGCGGCTGCCTGCTCGGCCGCTTCACGGGTATCGCCGCCCTCTACGCCCAGGTCCTGGGGCGCGACAATGAACGCCCTGCGCCCGCCCAGCAGCACCAGGTGGCTGTTGACGATCGGGTCGACACTGACCCTCAGCTCGTCGGTACCACGCAAGGCCTCGTCGATAACCGATGAGGCCCGCTGCGCGCGTGCAGCAGGGGTTTCGCCCAGCAGCGTGGCGTGAAAGGTGAAAATGCTGCGGTTGGCGATACGCAGCTCTGCGGGTTCACCCGGCACACCATCAGTAGCGCTGCCTGCCAAGTCCTTGCCCTGCCCGGCCAGCGGCAGCAACGCGCACAGCACCAACAACACGGTCAGAAGACGGTTCATTGCGCACTCCCTGGCCAATAGTCCTGTAGTGATAGCACAGGCTTCGCAGGGCAGCGCCGGGCTCAAGTGAATGGCAGCAACAAGGTAGCGGCCAGCCCCCCTCCAGCTCGGTTTTCAAGACGCACCTGCCCACCCAGACGGTCGACAATGGTGGCGACAATGGAGAGACCAAGACCTGCTCCATTCGGGTTGTTACGGCTGTAAAAACGTTCGAACACTCGCGACAGCCTCGCTTCATCGATACCTGGTCCCTCATCTTCGACCACCAGCTCGAAGCGACTGTCCAGGCGCCTGAGTGACACTGTTATCCGCCCGGCGGGTGGCGAGTGTTCTACCGCGTTGGAAACCAGGTTCTGTAGCGCAATACCAAGCGCACCGGCATCAATCGCCAGGTGGTGGTCACCTTCGCCAATGTCCAGTGAAGGCTCCAGGCCGCGGTCCAGTATCCAAGGGGCCAGCTCAGCCAAAGTGTCCGTGACAACTTCGGCCAGGTCGACCCGGCTACTGGCTCGCTGCCCGAGTCTTGGCTCCACGCGCGCCAGTGTCAGTAGCTGGTTGACCACGCGGGTGAGCCGATCGACCCCGCCCATCAGAAATCCCAGTGCCTTTTGCCGGTCGGTATCGTCACTGGCGGTCAGCGCATTCTGTGCATGCAGGCGCAACACCGCCAAGGGTGTACGCATTTCGTGAGCAGCATCGGCGATAAACCGATGTTCACGCCGCAGCAGGTCCCTGATCTGCGCCAACAAGCGATTGATTGCGGCTTGCATAGGCTCAAGCTCGGATGGGAGCGGCACCATATGCAGCGGTTCGAGAGAGTTGGCGTGACGACCTCGGATAACATTGGCCATGTTCTGTAACGGCCGCAGCCCCCACCCAATCGCGGCCCAGACCAACAGGGCCAACGCCAGGCTGCCAAGCAGGAACGGGAACAGGGTATGGCGAACGATGCGGTCGATCAGGTCGTAACGCACATCGTCACGTTCACCCACCCAGATTACCCAGTGCTTTTCGGGCACGGGCAAGACGAACCCGCGCCATTGCACACCGCCCGCCGAAAAGTCGTAGAAGCCTGGCGCAGTCGGCAGCGGTTCGAGAGTCGGCGCACTGGGGGTATGTACCAGAAGGCGTGCTCCTTCCCCCCAAACCTGGAACGCCAGCTTGCTTTCATACGGGTGCCCTACCCGATCACGCCCGGCCTTCCCCAATGCCTCGTTGAAGGCGCGATAAAGTGCCTCACGCGAGCCTTCCGGCACCGGCATGCTCATGACACCCTGTAGCAGACGGGCATTCTGAGCAAGGTGCGCGTCATACACCTCGTTAATTTCGTGGCGGCTGTCATGGTAGTTGTAAAGCGCTAGCAAGCCGGTGCCAAGCAGCAGTAACAGCATCACCCGCCATAGCGTACGCTGGCGCAGCGAACTCATGCCTTGGCCTCGACCCGATAGCCAATACCACGCACCGTACGAATCAGGCCGTTGAACAGTTTTTTGCGCAAGTGGTAGATATTCACTTCCAGCGTATTGCTCTCAGGCTCCTCATCCCAGCCATAAAGCAGCCGGGACAGGCGCTCACGGGTGAAGACTTTGCCGGGCTGCGCCAACAATTCATGCAACAGCACATACTCCTTCGGCGTCAACACGACCTCAGCGCCGTTGTAGAGCACCTGCTGCGTGGCCGGATCAAGGCTGATCCCGGCATGTTCGATCAGCACCTTGGCGCGCCCGGCGCTACGCCGCAGCAAGGCGCGCAAACGCGCCTTGAGTTCGTTAAGGTCGAAAGGCTTGACCAGATAGTCGTCCGAACCGGCATCGAGCCCGGTGATACGGTCATCCAGGGCATCGCGCGCGGTGAGGATCAGCACCGGCACGCTGTTGCCACCCGCCCGCACGCGCCGCAGCAACTCAATGCCATCCAGGCGGGGCAAGCCCAGATCCAGGATCACCAGATCGAACATTTCATGCTGCAATGCATGCAAAGCACTCATGCCATCCCGCAGCCAGTCGATCGTATAACCCTCCTGACGCAAACCGTCGCAGATGCCCTCACCCAACGCGGTGTCGTCTTCAATCAGCAGCAGCCGCATGTTCAGTCCTGTTTGTCCTGGATCGCTTTCAGTAAAGCAGCGATATCGGCACGTCGGCCCTGGTCAGCCAGCTCGCGCCCAGGCCGGGGTGGCGCCTGCAGTGCCTTGTGCAAGGCTTCACTGGCTTCAGCGTAACGCTTTTGCCGGTACAGATGATCGGCCCAGAAGTAATTGCTGTCGATACCATCGGGGTTGATCTGCAGGGCTTTACGCAGCATGGCGTCGGCCTTGTCGGCATCACCAAAGCCGATTGGCCAGCCGGGCACCTGATCGTACAGCGTACCCAGGCTGGTATAGGCCGACCCCTGTAATGCTTTGGGGTCCAGTTTCACGGCCTGTTCGAGGCTGGCCTTCGCGGCCTTGACCTTGCCCAGCGCCCCCAGCCCACCCGTGGCCCCGGCCCAACTGCTGTTGATAATGCCCTCCCAGATCAACGGCTCGGGGGCGCCGGGATACCGGTGTACAAATGCAGCCGCATCGCCCGCCAGCTTTTCGAATGCCTCAGCACGCTGATCCTTGGGCAATTGGTACTGGATCCGGGCCCAACGTTGCTGCAGGTCGCCCAGTTGCTGTGTGCCTGCCGGGTCTAACGCCCACGCCAAGGGAGCGAACGCCAACAGACTGGCAATGAAAACACGCTTCATTTGATCGACTCCTTGGAATGGTTACCGATGTAGCGGCGAATGACCGGCAGTTGCTTGCGCAATGCGCGGTCCACTATACCCGGCAATATGCCGTTGATACGTACGAACAGTTTCTCTGGCCAGCCCAGGTAAAGCTCACCACGCTCGGACTGCACTGCCTCCAGCACCGCGCGCGCAACATCGGCGGGGTCGTCCATACCGACTTTCAGCGCCTGGTTGAGCGCTGTCACCGCGCTGCTGTTCATGCCCGTACGCGTTGCCCGGGGCGCGGCGTACAGTACATTCACCGTGGTATCGGCCAACTCGCGCCGCAGCGCCTCCGAAAAACCCCTCAATGCGAATTTGCTGGCGCAATAGGTGGCGTAGCCTGGGTAGCCGATCGAGCCGTAGATGGACCCGACATTGACCACCAACGCCTTGGGTTGTGCCCGCAGCAGTGGCAGGCAGGCGCGGGTCAGCTGCAACGGTGCCGTGAGGTTGATATCCAGCAGCTCGTCGAGCGCATGCTCGTCCAGTTGGTCGAGCAAGGCGAACCGGTTCACACCGGCAGCATTGATCAGCACATTGACCCCTCCCATTTCATGGGCTCGCCTGACAACCTGCTCACGGCCTTGCCGGGTGCGCAGGTCAGCGGCCTGCCAGCACAGTTGATCCGGATAACGCTTGATCAGGCCTGCCAACTCGCCAACATGCCGACTGACCCCCAGTACCTGGGCACCAGCCGTGCATAACTGCCCGGCCAATTCCAGGCCGATGCCGCCGCTCGCCCCTGTAAGAATCACCACGGACTCAGGCAAGCGCATGGCGCACCTCGTGCTGCCCGGCGCGCGGCAGGCCTTCGAACATCTCGGTGTACAAGCGATACACGACCTTGGCCGCGTGCAGAACGGCTTGCTGATCATCGGCATCATCGAGACGGTCCATCAATTGCCTGTACGTCACCATGTGATCCTGATCGAGCGCGCCATGGGAACTGAGGTAGCTGAACGCCTTGTCGGGCAGCGCAAGCGTGCGTTGGAGGGTGCCCGCTGCCTGGGTGGCCAAGGCGATGCTGGTGCCTTCGAGCACGTTGACCATGCCAAACAGCCCTACCGGGTTGCCACGGGCTATCAGGTCGTAGAGGTAGGCGACCATCAATTCGATCGGCTGCGCCGGTCGGCCATCGCGAACGCCCTGCCAGTCACCGCCGCAGGCCCTGATATCGTCAAGGATCCACTGTTCATGACCGTATTCCTCCTCGATGTATTCACACACCGCAGCGCGCAACCATTCCAGCCGCGACGGCAATCGCGCGCCACAGGCCATCATCAACGGAACCGTGTGACGGACATGGTGATAGGCCTGGGTCAGAAACGCGACGTAGCTATCCAGGCTGACTTGGCCAGCAAGGGCCTGGCGGATCACCGGTACATTGAACAACGCATTTCGCTCTTGGGCAGTCTGCATTTGCAACGTGTCGAAAAAGGACATGCTAAGCCTCACAAAGGGATATCGGAAATCAGGGTGTGGTAGCGCCGCAAGATCGCCTCGCGTCGAGGCCGACCATTGGCAGTCAGCGTTTCGTCTATGTGGTTCATAGGGACAGGTAAGCGGCGCCAGGCATGTACCCGAGCGTAATCGGGCAGATGCGCATTGCATTGCTGTACAGCTTGCTCGATGGCCTCATTGCTGGCCGAAGGGTCCAGTGGCCACAGCAGCGCCAGATTGCGTGGCAAGCCTTCGCCATGGACGAACGCCTGGGCGATCACGCCGCTCTGAGTCAGTTCGGCTTCTACCCACTCCGGGTTGACGTTGCGGCCGAAGCTGGTGATGAACTGGTGCTTCTTGCGCCCATTGAGGTACAAGTAGCCTTGGGCATCCAAGTAACCAAGATCGCCCGTTGCCCACCAATGCCGGGTTACCGGCTCGTCGCCCAGATAGCCAAGCAACAGGGAGCCGGCCACCAGAACCTCGCCATCCTCGGCGATGCGTACCTGCACATGGGGTAACGGCTTGCCTACACTGCCAGGGCGCACTGCACCTGGCCGGTTGAGCGCGACCACCGAGGCGCATTCGGACAAGCCATAACCTTCGAATACTGGCAACCCGACCGCATTGGCGCGTGCCAAAAGCGTTGGTGACACGCGCGCGCCCCCTACCGCCACAAAGCGCAGCGGCCCAACCTGCATCAGTCCACGCTCAATTGCCGTAACCAACCCCAGCAACAGTTGCGGCACCAGGATCAGGCTCTGTGCACCACCAAGGGCAATGGTGGCCAGCAAGCGTTTGAAATCAACCTGGCTTGCGCCGCCCATGCCCAACTGCTGCTGCGGGTAGATCTGTACGCAGGCCCCTGCCAGGAACGCGGCGTACACACCCAGGTTCTCCAGCAACACACCCAATGGCAGTACTGCCAGGTATTGCAGTGGCGCAGTCGGCCGGCTAGCCACCTCCAGCTCATGTGCCACCCTCAACATGGCATCAGCACTCAGGCACACGCCTTTGGGCGCCCCGGTGCTGCCTGAGGTGTAGGTGATCTTGGCTGTGCCTTTGGGCAGTACCGGGGCGGCGACAGCCGATCGTACCCAGAAGCTGCCAGGCGCCTCCTGCACGAAACCTTGCCCGCCAAGGACCGTGGCCCACTGCGCGTCGCTCAGCACGGTCCTGGCCCCACTCTGGGCCAGGCAGTGCTCTAGCTGAGCCTGGCTGAAAAACGAAGGTACGGTGATACAAGGCCGTTCGGCGAACAGCGCCGCCAGGTCCCAGAACAACGCGTCGGGGCCGTTGTCCAGCAGCAAAACCAACGCGCCAGGCGGCTGACAGCGCAGGCGGGCCACACGGGACTCAATTTCCTCGAGCAATTGCCGGTAAGTGAAACGCTGCAAGGGCCCCTGCACCGCCACGGCATCAGGCTTATCCCGGGCATGCTGGAGCAACAAGGCCTGAAAGACGCTCAACTCATGCGGCATGGCCGGCCTCCTGGACAACGCTGGGGAACCCAAGGCGCTGGAATACGCCTGCGCGAGTCAGCGCATCGAAGCCGCCACCTATATTGCCGGTGAATACCTGAGGCCGCTGCTGGTAATAGGTGCCCCATTGGTCTACCTGCCCCTGCAGGCGGCCAGGGTCGGCCGAGGCCAGGGCAGTCGGCTCCAGCCCCAACCGTTGAAAACTGTTGATCAGCGTCGCCGCCCCTGTGAACGCGACCCACTCAAGACCACGGGCAGCCAGCAACCACGTCACGGCAATGATCATCACGCGCGCGCTACCGGCGCTGAGCGACGCCAGGTTGCCCACCTCGACCATGCAACTGCGGTCCAGTGTCGCGCCAGCGATCCGCGAAACCGACGCCTCCAAAGGTTCGTCCAGGTATCGCTCAAGGAAAAGAGGCCCCTCGCTGGCTGGTCGCATGCCTGCGGCAGCGATCAGCCGCCCATGGCTGTCATGCAACGCCAAGAGCTCAGGCAGGTAGTGCTGCACACGCGCATGGTGCACAGCGGCAAAGCACTGGTGGATGAAATGCTCCAACTCACCACGCGCCGGGTCGCCCACCCGGTGAAGCGACAAGTGCGCTCGATGGTCGGCATGGCTGCCGATGGGCAACGGGAGCAGGCTGCTCCATTGAAACTCGGTCATGAAACTCCCCCAATCGGGTTAGACGCAGCGCATTATCCGAGCCGAATCTGAATGGAATCTGAAGTGGCGGCCGCCGCCACACTTCGCGCGCAGCGACTACTCAGTCAGAGCCACTTGCCATTTACATATGGAAATACGTATATTTGATTTTCCATATATTCAGGTGTAGCCATGATTACCCCGCCCGATGTTTTCAAGAGCCTGTCTGACGAAACCCGCGCTCGTGCAGTCTTGCTCATTGCCAGCCTGGGCGAACTCTGCGTCTGCGAACTGATGTGTGCGTTGGGCGACAGCCAGCCAAAAATCAGTCGCCATCTGGCGCAACTGCGCAGCAATGGCATGTTGCTGGATCGACGCCAGGGTCAGTGGGTGTACTACCGCCTCAACCCCGCACTGCCCGGCTGGGTACACGAGATGCTGCAGCTGACCTTGCAGGCCAATGCACAGTGGCTGGCAGACAACGCCCTTCGGCTGAAGCACATGGACGGGCGCCCCGTTCGTGATGCCGCCTGCTGCTGATCATCACCAAGCGAGAGAACCATGCTGGTCGCCATTTCCGTCTTTGTTTTCACCCTTACCTTGGTCATCTGGCAGCCCAAAGGGCTTGGCGTCGGCTGGAGTGCTGCGCTGGGTGCGCTCATCGCCTTGGCGGTTGGAGCCGTTTCCCTGCACGACATTCCAACCGTGTGGGCCATTGTCTGGAACGCCACCGCCACCTTCATCGCCGTCATCATCATCAGCCTGTTGCTGGACGAGGCGGGCTTCTTTGAATGGGCTGCGCTGCATGTCGCGCGCTGGGCGAACGGCAGCGGCTACCGCCTGTTCGCCTTCTGCGTGCTGCTCGGCGCCGCTGTCTCGGCGCTGTTCGCCAACGATGGTGCAGCGCTCATCCTCACCCCGATTGTCATGTCGATGCTGCTTGCGCTGCGCTTCTCAGCCGCTGCGACGCTGGCCTTCGTCATGGCCGCCGGCTTCATCGCCGACACGGCAAGCCTGCCATTGGTGGTCTCCAACCTGGTCAACATCGTCTCGGCCGACTACTTCAAGCTGGGCTTCGCCGAGTACGCCTCGGTGATGGTGCCAGTGAATCTCGCCAGCGTGGCGGCAACCCTGTTGGTGCTGTTCCTGTTTTTCCGTCGCGATATCCCAAGGCAATACGCGCTTGAGGCCTTGAAGGAACCGAGCGAGGCGATTCACGACCACGCCACCTTCAAAGTGGGCGGGTGGGTGCTGCTGGTGTTGCTGGCAGGCCTGTTCGCCCTGGAACCACTGGGTATCCCGGTCAGTGCGGTGGCCGCCGTCTGTGCAGCAATCCTGTTCGCCGTCGCCGCCCGCGGTCACCGCATTTCAACCCGCCGCGTGCTGCGCGAAGCACCGTGGCAGGTGGTGATCTTTTCTCTCGGTATGTACCTGGTGGTGTACGGCCTGAAAAACGCCGGGCTGACAGACATGCTCACCCACCTGCTCGACCGGCTTGCCGAGCAAGGGCTGTGGAGCGCCGCCATCGGCACCGGCTTGATTTCTGCGCTGCTGTCTTCGGTGATGAACAACATGCCCAGCGTGCTGATCGGTGCCTTGTCGATCCAGGCCAGCGGCGCGGAGGGCCTGGTGCGTGAGGCGATGATCTACGCCAACGTCATCGGCTGCGACCTGGGCCCGAAAATCACACCGATTGGCAGCCTCGCCACGCTGCTGTGGCTGCATGTGCTGGCGCGCAAAGGCATGCGCATCACCTGGGGTTACTACTTCAAGGTGGGCATCCTGCTGACGCTGCCGGTGTTGCTGATCACCCTTTCGGCCCTGGCATTGCGCCTGAGCCTCTGATGCCCGCCACAAGGCGGAGGAGCCCTCCATGCGAGTCCTGTTCATGTGCACGGCCAACAGCTGCCGCAGCATTCTTTCCGAAGCACTGTTCAACCATCTGGCACCGGCCGGCTTCGAGGCCGTCAGTTCCGGCAGCTTTCCCAGGGGGCAGGTACTGCCCCGCAGCCTGAGCACGTTGCAGCAAGCCGGTATTTCGACCGAGGGCCTGAGCAGCAAGGGTAACGACGCCTTTGAAGGCAACCCGCCGGACATCGTCATCACCGTCTGCGACAACGCTGCCGGCGAAGCCTGCCCGGTATATTTCGGCCCCGCGCTGAAAGCGCATTGGGGGCTTGCAGACCCGTCCGAAGTGCGGGGTGACGATGCGGCGGTAGACGCGGCGTTCCAAGCCACTTTGGCGCACATCGCGTCACGCTGCAAAGCCTTCTTCGCACTGCCTTTCGACAACCTCGACCGTGAACAACTCCAGCACGCGCTGGATCGCATCGGCACGCGTTGAGCAGGCGTAAAAAAACCTGCTCTCCGACTCCCCTCCCGCACAGTCATTGACTCAAATCAGTTGAGTGGCAAGGCGCATTCGCCTGCTCTGGAAAAGTTCCATTTCTTTCCTATTATCAACGGGTCAAGCGGCAACGCTTCAGCTGACAACGGACTGTGCCCCTCAACATGGGAGTTGAATGAATGCCTGCCAACCTTCCTGGCTCCTCGCTGCTACACCCTAAACGTCAAACGCTTGCACTGGAGCCACGGATTCTGTTCGATGGGGCCGCTGCCGTCGCTGCTTCCGATGCCCATCAGTCCGACCCTGCCAAACCGGCGGACAGCCACATCGACAACGCACCGCATGCTGTCGTCGCACTACGGCGGGCCGGTGCCAACGACTGCGCAAGCGCAATCTCTGGTGCCGAGTAACGCGTTGTTTCAGGTTCTCGTGGGGTTGGACGCGCCTCTGGCTGATAGGCGTGAAGTGCGTGGAAAACTGAAGATCGAAGGCGAGAACCGCAGTATGTTGGGTGAGTTCGGCCGCTGGGTGCTGGGAATTGGCCTGCGGGAGAGCGGGTTCTAGCGCAATTCAGGCACAGAAAATCCCGTGTGCCTGTTCAACTGATGCCACGGGATTGAAGGCAGGTGTGGCACTATCCGCAGCCACGCAAACAGAGGGCCCACATTGCATCCCTCTACCTTGCACCGCCCCTGATCAAAGGAACGACATTGGCCATTCTCGAAGATTTGATGAACCAGGTACCAACCGATATCGATGTGCTCATCAGCCTTGATGCCCAAGGCGACAATTTCAATACGCAGCGGGACGTCGATTTCGTTTTTCTATGCGAAGGAGCTGCACCAGGGCGAAGCTGCGGTAGGGTTCATAAACGACTTCAGGTTTGGCACTGCCAAGCTTGAGACCGTATCTGAAGAGCAGCATAGGATATTGGTGACAATCCACAGCCAGATCACACAAGAGGTGATTCTGTGCCTGTCGGGTTACATGGCTTGCCTGGCACGCCTGTTCGATCTTGATTACGACGGGTGGGGATGCATTGCACAGCGCCCGACCTGAGTGCTTCGCAACTGCCTGCGCTATCTGAAGGGCATGGCTGCCGTGTATCGCAAACTGTCCACTTGGGGTCGATGGCGGTCAGTCGCGACCGGCTGATTTCGACCCATAGCGGTCAGTCACTTCAAGCCCGCCTTCCTGCCCTGTTCCAAGCTAGAAATGCTTGCCACCGATGGCGGTTGCATTGCGGCTGAAGTATGCGCCGCGTACACGTTCTTTCGGAATTCAGTCCTAGATCGACTGACAACAATGTGGCCGCAGCAACCAGTCGCACCAGTAGAAAAAAACACTGAAGCCTGTACTCGATCAAAGCATTGCTCTTTACCAAGCAATGAATGAGAATCAAGAGCATTAACTTCTTGGTCCGCCATGTTGATGACCGATTCAAGCCTACACCACAGCCAACATTTCCATCGCCTCTACAGTGAAAACCATCGCTGGCTGCAAGGCTGGCTGTGGCACCGATTGGGATGCCATGCCAATGCGGCGGACTTGGCGCAAGATACTTTCGTACGAACGCTAAAGTCTTCTCAGTTGGCGAGCATTGAAGAACCTCGGGCATTTCTGTGCCTGATCGCCAAGCGAGTATTGTGTTCGTTCTGGCGCCGTACCGAACTTCACCGTGCCTACCTCGACGCCTTGGCCAACTTGCCCGAAGCGGTAGCGCCGAGCGAAGAAGACCTTGCTCTACTGCGCGAAGCACTCGAAGCGGTAGATGCCTTATTGGACGGGCTTCCAGAGAAAGTGCGCCACGCATTTTTGCTCAATCGCCTCGAAGGGCTCACCCACCAGCAGATTGCCGAGCAATTAGGCGTATCCCTTGCCACCATCGAGCGATGGATCAAGCGTGCGGTCACCCAGTGTTACTTGGCCAGTCTAGGCATAGGGTGCTAATGCCGTGCGCCACTCTGCTCTAACACCAGCCGTGCAGGAGGCCATTGATTGGCTAGTGCGGCTCGATTCCGGGGAGGCCGGGGCCACTGAGCGGCAAGCATTTGACCGCTGGCTGGCCAGCAATACAGAACATCGGCAGGCCTGGGAAAGTCTCAACCGTGCAATATCACCTGCCTTTGAACCGTTACTGAGCGCCGTTCAGTCACCCGGCACGGCGCGTGCGGCAACCCAGGTACTACGCTCTGGCGCGATATCGCCCGAACGTCGTCGGCTTTTGCGCGGAGGTAGTGCGCTGTTGCTCCTGGCCGGACTCAGCGGATTACTCACTTTACAGCGACGTATGCCGCTCGAAGGCTTGTTCACCGATTCATTCAGCGGCACTGGCGAACGCAAACGCATGGCGCTGGCTGATGGCAGTGTACTCACATTCAATGCACGCACCACAGTGGATGTTGAATACAGCGTAGACTTGCGTCGGGTCCACTTGCGCCAAGGCGAACTGTGCATTGACGTGAAATACGATGCCCAGCGCCCATTCGAGGTGCGTACCGCTCAAGGCTTTATCAGTTGCTTGGGCGGCCGCTTTATCGTGGCCCAGCAGGCGCATCGTACACTGGTCAGCGTTGAACAACAGAGCGTACAGGTGCTCACCCGGCATGGGTCCAGCGTAAGGCTTGACTCAGGCCACGCACTGAGCTTCGACAGCCAGACGCTTTACCCGCTCGACGGCCAGCAGCGGAGGCTGAATGCGTGGCTGGAAGGATTGCTGGACGTAAACAATGTGGCTCTGGGCGAGGTCATCGATGCGCTGCGGCCATACCGCTACGGGGTACTGCGCATTAGTGAGGCAGCAGCCAAGCTACGGGTGTTCGGCGTGTTCCCATTGGACGACAGCGAACGCAGCCTGCAATCGCTCGCCCAGGTTCTGCCAATCACGCTCAGCCGCTATGGCCCGATTACCTTGATTGACATCGTGTAGGCCTAGCCAAAAAAAATTTTCGCCGCTGTGAGGGGTTTCGCCTGCTCGTGCGACAGAGCAGCTGACACCACTCACATAGCGAGGAAAATTCTCCCATGCGCGCCCTTAGATCGCCCACCGCGAACCTGGCTCTAGCCGTCTCCCTGGCCATCACCGGCAGTATCACGGCCTTATCCAGCGCATCGGCTTCAGCTGCGCAGAATGAGATGCGGTATGAGCTATCCGCCCAACCGCTAGACCAGACGCTAAGCCAAATCGCCCGGCAAAGTGGCCAAGTGATCATAGCCGACCCGGACCTTCTACGTGGCCTGCAAAGCCATCCTGTCAACGGCTTGTTTAGCCCCCATGCTGCCGTTGAACAAGCGCTCATCGGCAGTGGCCTACAACTGCGCACCACAGAAAACGGTACACTGACCCTCGAAAAAGCCGAGATGCAAGCTGGCACCGTGCAATTGGGCGCTACCAGTATCCAGGCCAACCGTTTGGGCGAAACCACCGAGAATACAGGTTCCTACACCACTGGCAGCACCAGCACTGCAACCAAGATGAAGCTGTCACTGCGACACACGCCGCAGTCAGTCAGTGTTATCACCCGTCAGCAGATAGAGGACCAAGGCCTACTGAGTGTTGCCGACGTGCTCAACCAGACGCCGGGGGTGACGGTCAGCCAAAGCAATACCGAGGTGAACGCCTTCTATGCCCGCGGCTTCGAGATTAGCAATTTTCAGTTCGATGGCCTGCCTAGCCTGAGCACCAACGCACCATTGCGTGACAACTATGGCCTGATCGGCACTGCCATCTACGATCGGATCGAGGTACTGCGTGGCTCAGCCGGTCTACTCAACGGCACCGGTTTCCCCTCTGGCGTTGTCAACTTCGTGCGCAAGCGGCCCACGGCTGAGTTCCAGGGGCATGTCAGCGCAGGTGCCGGAACCTGGGACCAGAATCGGACCGAAGTAGATCTTTCTGGCTCACTCAGCGACAGCAACCACCTAAAGGGCCGCATGGTGGCTGCCACCCAGGAAGAAGGCAGCTATATCGACTATCTCAAGCGTGAGGATCACGTTTTTTATGGCATCCTTGAAGCAGACCTCAGCGACAGCACTACCATCGCTATCGGCTTGGACTACCAGAAAGGTCATGCCAACGGTTCAACCAACTCAAACCTGCCAGCATTCTTTACCAACGGCGCTACTGTCAAACCTTCGCGTTCGACCAACTCCGGGGCCAAGTGGTCCTATAGCGACACAGAAACCCAGCGTTTCTTCACAAGCGTCGAGCATCGTCTGGCAAACGACTGGCTGCTAAAGATGGAAGCCAACTTCCGACGTTACGACGTTGACAACCTGACCTCCACCGCCAATGGCCAGATCAACGCGCTAGATCATTCGGTCACTGCGTACACCAGCAAGTACTACTCCACTTCCAAAGAGCTAGATTTTGCAGCCTACACCAACGGACCGTTCGAACTGTTCGGCCGTACGCACGAGATGGTCATGGGTGTGAACTGGGCACGCAACGAGAATGAATCAGCAACCATCTCGTTTGGTAGCTATCGAATCAACGATTTCTTCAACTGGGACAATGATCCGGCCAAGCCTACCAATGCACTTTACACCGTGCCGTACGATACCGTGGCGAGGGAGCGCGCGGCGTATGTCGCTGCGATATTCAAACCCACCGATGCGCTGAACGTAATCCTCGGTACGCGGGTAACTGACTACTACTGGGATCAGGAGGGGGTGATCCCACCATTGGCCAACCCGAATGTTCATTACAATACCCGCGACAGCGGAGTGGTAACGCCGTATGCCGGCATTACATACGACCTGGACGACCACCACACGGTCTACGCCAGCTACGCCGATATCTTCAAGCCGCAACCTTTCAACCCGGATCGCAACGGCACACCGATCGACCCACTGACCGGTGCTAGCTACGAACTGGGAATCAAAGGCGAGTACTTCGACGGTCGCCTCAATGCCAGCCTGGCTGTGTTCACCTCTGAGCAAGACAACGTAGCCGAGGCTGATGGCCTGCGCGTTGATGTGCCCAACTCCACCGCCTACCGCGCTGCGTCTGGCGTCACTACTCGGGGTTTTGAGGTCGAAATCTCCGGTGAGCTGATGCCTGACTGGAATGTCCATGGTGGCTATACCTACCGGCATTCGGAAGACAAAGACGACAATAAAGTCAGCACCACTCAGCCCGAACAAATTGCCCGCATGGTTACCACATATCGGTTGCCTGGCCTGTTCAACCGCCTGACCGTCGGTGGCAATGTCTCCTGGCAGAGCAAGACTTACTACGACACTACCCTGGGCTTCGGCGCCAACGCCATCAATGCCCATTTCGAGCAGAAGGCCTACACACTCGCAGGACTGATGGCTGCGTACGATTTCACCGACAACTTGCGCGGTACGTTGAACCTCAACAACGTTACGGATCGGAAATACTTCAGCGGCATGGGCAGCTATACCTCTACCTTCTATGGCGAACCACGCAACTTGCTAGCCACCGTGAAATATAGTTTCTGAAACCACGGAGCTGTTGTTTGGGGCATTTACGATACATTGCCTTGGAGGGGCCGCAACGCGGCCCCAGCTTCAGGTGTCCGCTTTGGCTCGAAAGCTGCCGGTCGCGACTGACCACTAACGACCCATTGCTGCCTTTCGTGGAGTACAGCTAGCAGCCAGAATCGGTCAACCGCAGAGTCTACGGTGGTGTGAGCGGCTCAGTCTTCACCAGTGAGAGCGTGCAAAGCCGTTTCCATTGTGACCGCCCCATCATCGGCCAGCGAGGTCAGCATCGCCAGCATTGTCTCGCAGCGCTGATGGAAGAAGTCGCTAGCAACATCGTCCCAATCGTCGTCTTTGGCTAAGTGGTAAACGCCCATTAGGCTAAGCCTTGAGCTAACTTCTATCACCGGGCCGTAAGCGTCACGCTCATGAATAGTCAGATGCCAGTCCGGGGAGCCGAGGTGATCACCTAGCGACCTAACGAATTTCTCAAGTAAAGCCCGCTGTTCAGGCTCTAGGCCGCATTCATATTTCCAAATGCCCAGTCCTACTATGAGATCCGGAAGGCCCGGGTTAGCTGGTAGTAGTTCGTACGCCTGTCTAGCGATGACACCGCACAAGAAGACCAAGCTACTTTCGGTAGTTGAACGTGCAGCGGGTGTCAGAGTGCCCCCAAAAAAAGCAGGCGGTGAAAGCGGCCCCGTAGGTTTCCGAAACTGAAGCTTCGCGAGAGCAACGTCTCCACCGGACCTCAATGATTCACTGAGTGCTTTCGAGGCTATGGCACCTAGTCTCCTCATTCCTTCCTGTAAGCGATCAAATGCTGGGAGTACGACAATATCCGCAAGATCGATACGGGTACCACTCATGTTCTGGTCCTTGATGAAAGTGAGCAGGCTACTAGCCATGAACGCTAGGGCGCTGCCGCTGCTGCGTTTGTGAGTTTGAGACAGATAGCGGGCTACGTCCCTCCAGAAGCAAATAGATCCCTTCCAGTGTTCTGGCGGAAGCGTGGCGTGGGTCAGCAGCGTAATGCCCTTGATCTTCTCGCGGCGCTTATCCAAGTAACGTTGGTAAAGGGTCAACTGGTCTGTATAGGCGACACCATCATCGTCTAGGTGCGCAGTGAAGGGTGCCCAAGTTTTGTTCTCGATGATGATGAAGATGCCTGGGCCCCGACCTACCAGGTCGGGGCGCTTGTTAGTCGCGCTATCGTGGCCATGGCCGATGACGTGTTGAGTTTCCCACTTCACCGCGCGTAGGTCTTTAGCAGGAGCCCGTGCAACCGAATCGAGAAGGAACACGTCACGGATGATTGCTGGTAGCTCCCCGGCCAGCGTGGCCTGCCGCAACCACTCGGCTAGTGCCTCTGTAAGGTAATCTTCAAGTGGGCTGCGTTGCTCCCGTTGGCGGTAATGATACAGTTGGGAAAGAAAACTCATAGGCGATTCATCCATGTTTTTGCCGACGCCCCTCGCGGCCCTTCGCGGGGGACAGCATTCGGCCAAGAGGAGCCATTCGTGAGAATCCACTCTTGATTCTAAGCAGGTAAATCGCTGGAACGGATGTTCCAATCAATTCGCTGAATTTCCGCCTCGGTCATTACGCGCCAATCACTTGGCAAAATACCGTACTCAAACTCGGCGCTTTCCAGTGCCTCATCCAATCCAGGGAACAAGTGGTCACCTTCAATCTGGACTTCCTCGTAGTCCTTAAATCGTATTAGCAGATACACCGGGTCATCGTTTGCTACCTCCAAGCCGAAAATCACGATAGCGGTAACGTCAGGCCGGAAATCACTGACTGTCCTTACATATGCAAACAGATGGCTTGTGGGCTTGGGCATGGCGTAGGCTGCATTTAATTGATGATGGTTCGCGGCATTGAACAAGACCGCTTATGGCCGATTGGTGCCCCTCCGGATGGCATGCGAAAGGCTAAGACGGAACGTATCGGAAGAGTATTATGACAAACTGCAAAAAGCCGCACCACTGCACGATCTGCGCACGCCTACTCGACAATCCGGACGATCCGCTATCAGGTAGTACCGGCGGGGATTGTTGGAGATGCATAGGCGCTATCGAGGCGAAAATGGGATGCGTAGAGTCACTCGACTACGTACGCCAAGAATACGAGGCAGGACTTCGACCTGATTGGGTCGATTCGTTCAAGCCATGACTCGGAAGCGCATTACGACTGCTTCGTGTCGAAAGCAGTCCTCTACGACCGGCAGCTTTCGACCCATAGCAGACAGTGAGGAGCCGCTAGTTGCTTCGAAGCTATTCAATAAGCATCATCAGGGCTCGACAAGGAGGCGTCCCCATGCTCACACCAGTGCTTCATCTCATGTCTGGCAAGATTGCATCTGGCAAATCAACATTGGCAAAAAGTTTGGCTACCGAACTGTCGGCGGTTCTGCTAAGCGAGGATCATTGGCTCTCAAAGCTTTACCCAGACCAGATCAAGTCAGTAACCGATTACGTACGCTTCTCGCGCCAGATTAGAGAGGTGGTGGGCCCGCTCGTCACTGATGTGTTGCGTGCCGGGGTGACAGTCGTCCTGGATTTCCCTGCCAACACTCTCCAGGATCGGCAATGGCTGCGGGGCCTGGCTGACGCGGCCGGGGTTGCCCATTGCGTTCACTATATCGAGGTACACGACGATGTCTGTCGAAGCAGATTGCATATTCGTAACCGCCGCGCCGAACATGAATTTGCTGCGACCGACGCCGAGTTTGATCTGATCACCAACTACTTTCAGGCGCCCGATAAGGATGAGGGGCTCCAGATCGAAATTCACCGCATTTGACGAAGACATCTCCAGAAAAATTGGGTCGTCTGGAGTATCCGCTCCTGGCCGATAGCAGTCGATCATGGATGACCTTTATCGGCCAAGGCGGACGTACTCATCTAGGGCAATTTGCTGTTCGACGAGCCACACATTCACTGATGAAGGATTAGGCTCTTTTAGCCTAATGCGGCGGCGAATGCTTCAGGCGTCGGGCTCTCCTGCCATTGCGCGATAGTCCCCGGCAGCACCAGCCATGGCTGCTTACGCCGTGTCCAGATATGCGCAATCGGCTCGAAACGCTCAGCGCCTTCCAGGATACCGGCCCGTACAACGCGCATGCCGGGTGCTGCTGTGGTCTCATTGAACAGCCGGGTATGACATACACCGCAGGCATGTTGGGTGGATGTTTGACCTTGGTGTTCATGCTGAAAGATCGCCGTTTCGCCCGCCACCTGAACAGCCGACGCCGCACTCAGCATGTGCAGACCAAACGCACTGCCGCTCCAGCGCTGGCAGTTCAAACAGTGGCAGGCATACAGCGGCGGCAATTGCTGCGCCACGATCTCAATGGTGATTTGCCCACATCGGCACTGACCGGTGATTCTCATGCATTGGTTCCTTACAATGACGCCCGGAAAAATGTGGGCGAATCATCGCTTTTTACGGACTCGGGCAGAAGATCAAATTAGGAGCAACTGTTGGCTAAGAATGTATGAGCGGTATTGAATGGGAAAGCCAGCGTGTATTTCTCGCCGTGTTGCGCTCTGGCAGCCTGAGCGGCGCGGCGAAGTTGCTGGGGATAGCCCAGGCCACTGCGCGCCGGCGCCTCGACCATCTTGAACACGCTCTCGGTGTGAGTCTGTTCACCCGCACACCTCAAGGACTGACTCCTACTGCCGGAGCGCAGCGCCTGATCGAACATGTGGAGGCCATGGATCTGGCCGCACAAACCTTCAACCGCATGGCCAGCTCTGAAGCGTCGATGGATCACGGTACAATCCGGCTGACCTGTGGCGAGTTGCTTGGCGTCGAGGTATTGCCCGACCTGCTGCGCCCTTTCCATTACGAACACGTCGGACTCAAACTTGAGTTGAGCATAAGCGATGCCCTTGAAGACATCGCCAGGCTGCAATCGGATATTGCGGTGCGGCTGATGCGGCCCAATGAAGCGGATATCACGGTACGGCGTGTCGGCAGTTTGCGGATTGGCATCCATGCCAGTGCCGGTTGCCTGGAGCGCTACGGTAATCCAGGCTCCCTGCTGTCGCTGCGCCATGGGCCGCTAATCGGGCCGGACAGACGCTCAGCGGATTTGCGTCGGCTTGTCGAAGCCGGTCTGTGCGATGCCGATCAGCACTTCGCTATTGCCTCTGATCATCACGTTGCTCAGTTAGCCGCTCTGAAAGCGGGCTTGGGCTTCGGACTTTGCCCGACGCAAATCGCAAAATCGCACGGCCTAGTACATGTGCTACCACACGATTTTGGCTTTGAGGTAGACGTGTGGATCGCAATGCACAATGACCTGCGCAAAATTAACAGGATCGTTCAGGCGTTCGAGGTTATTGGAGAGCAGTTGCATCAGTATCTATGCTTGGCTGATCAGTGAGCAGCGTAGGCCGTGGCATCCACTGCTTGGTCTAAACGGCTGCAATGGGTCGAAAACGAACAGTCGCGAATGACAGCTTACGACCCAAAGCAGACATCCCTCGATCGTATTGGTTACGGAGCGCTAGAATCGCAGCACTGGAAAAGCGGAGCGCACATGGACAAGCAGGCTAAAAATATACTTTTCAAAACATACTGGGGTAGCAATGGCTGGCTTCCTGCCCCGAAGACGGATCCTGAAGATTTCGCGTATGCAAAAGCGCAGGGCCTGATGTTTGAACCCGCCAGCATCGGCCATGACCAGTGCTTAGACGAGGTACTGGATATGATCAAGCGAATCCCCCCAGCCAAGGCCGCCCGCGCGTTTGTAGCCAGCCTTTCCAGAAGAAGACTGGACTGGCGGTCTGGCGTGGCTTCATATCATCTCGCCTGCCAGATGGTTCCTCATCAGTACACGCCGACTGTTTGTGGTCACAGTTACCTCCCCGACGGTACGGTCACGACCACAAGCTATACGTGCGCGGTCTGCCGCGATGTGGTCCCCGGCCTCACGGTCGGGGAAGATCAATACACGGATGTGGACCTCAACGTCCTTAATTTCGAGCGCATAAAATGGGGCGGAGTCCGCCACGGCCAGTTGATCTACACATGGTTCGACCTCCAAGAACTGTTGCGTGACGACATCCCCAATCCGACGGAAGAGGATTTAGCAATTCTCCGAGCGATCCTTGGGATCATCGACCTAAGCAAACCTGGCGACCACGCCGGCAGTTTGGAGAAGCGGCTGGCAGACGTGGTGAAGTCTTCAAAGAACGAGCGGCGGGTGATTATCGACGTCCTGGCGCACTTGGGCGTGCTCAAACCAGTGTCTTTCGAACGGCCTATTCACAGCAGAAGCGACTGGTCGGAAGCGGCTGCATGCTGGCGTGGAGAGGACAAGTTTGATCACGAGGCCGTGTGCAAACATTTCGGCCGGTGGCTCCAGACGGAGGTCAATCATTAGCGACTGATGTCCGATAGTAGCCATTCGTGAACGGCCGGTATGGGTCGATAGCAGTCATTTAAGGCTTACTGCTTTCGACCCATAGCGGGCGCTCAGAACCATGACGCAGGTGTGTCGCCTGGTTAGCCGAAGCGCCTTGACCCTGGGGCCATGGAAGGCTCGTCATCTAAAAATTTAAAATTCTTAATTCGCATATTGAAAGCAGAAGTTAATCAGCAATAATCATAATTAGCTTAGAACAAAAAAACCTTTTACATAGAGTAAGTATAAGAATACGGTCTTACACGGCCACCTCATCACGCTGGGGCGCTAAAGCGATCGGCGCTGCGATCTGCCCCTACACCCGTGATGAGAGACCAACGCTGCATGCCAACGCCCCCACGCTCAGACCCACCCACCCGCTAAACAACACCTCCCAATATATCGGGACTAAGCATCCTGTACCCGCACCAAGGGCCAGTGCTGGCTTAACAAAACGCGGCCCCAAATTGCCGCTTGCCAACACAAGGAAAGCTCAACATGAACCAACGCCCGCCCTTTCCACTGCGATCAGGGCTGCAGCTCTCGTCGCCTGCCTGGCGCTGCCGCAACTTTCAGTGCAGGCAGCCGAGCAGCAGGAGACCCGGCTCGACACCGTCTCGGTTATTTCCACCGGCCTGCGTGGGCAGCAGCGTACGGTCGCCGACAGCCCAACGCCCATCGACATCATCAACAGCGAGCAGCTGCTCAAGACCGGTCGGGCGGAACTGTCGGAAGCCATATCGAAATTGCTGCCATCGTTCAACTTCGGCACCAACATCGCCGGGGTCAACTCGCAAGTACGCCCGCTCAGCAATCGCGGCCTTGGGCCGGCCTACACGCTGGTACTGGTCAACGGCAAACGTCGGCATAACGGCGCCGCCCCCGCCAATGGCAGTATCGACACCAGTGGCGCCAACGCTGTCGATATCGACATGATCCCGATCAGTGCCGTCGACCATATCGAGGTGCTCAAGGACAGCGCCGCTGCCCAATACGGCTCGGACGCAGTAGCCGGGGTCATCAACATTATCCTCAAGAGCAATGCTTCTGGTGGTCATGCCGAGGCCAGCTACGGTCAATTGTTCTCGGGCCAGGGTGAAACCATCAAGAGCGCTGCTGATCGTGGCTTCGAGCTGGGTGACGGGGGCTTCCTGCACCTGTCTGCAGATGCCCGCAAACGCGGTACCGCCACCTGGGTCGGGAAGTCACCGGACAGCGTCCGTGCGTTTTTCGAGGATGATCGCCAAGCCGCCTGGGATCATGTGAGCACCAAGAACGGCGACCCGGATCTGAAAGCATTCAATCTGGCCTACAATGCCGAGTTGCCATTGGCCGACGACCTCAAGCTCTACTCCTATGCCACCTATGGCGAGCGCAAGACCGAAGCGAACAATCAGTTGCGCGCGGCCAACGGCGCGGCATCGATCCCGGAGCTGTTTCCGGACGGCTACTACCCCTTGAACAACCTCAAGGACACCGACTATCAGTTCCTCTTCGGGGGTAAAGGCAGCGCGGCAGAGTGGGACTGGGACCTGTCCACCACCTATGGCCGGGACAAGATCGAACATGCCAGCGACCTGACTGCCAACCCGACCTATGGCCCGCAGTCCCCGACCAAGTGGGATGACCTGGCGACCTTGCAGTTCGAGCAGTGGGTCAACAACCTGGATATCACGCGCCACTTCGATGGGCTTTTCGGTGTGTCCGTCCCCACCCAAGTGTCCGTTGGACTGGAGCACCGCTGGGAGCGCTTCAGGACATTTGCCGGGAATGATCCACGCGCTTACAGCGTCGGCCCCTACACCTTCCCGGTGGGCAGTCAGCTGTATGTCGCCAACGGAGCCCAACCTTCAACGGGCGCCCAAGGCGTACTGGCCATCCGTCCGCAAGACGAAGCCGATCTGAAACGCAACAACTTTGCAGCCTACCTGGATCTTGGCTTCGATCTCACCCAACGTTGGTACGTCGGCCTCGCCGGGCGCGCCGAACATTATGACGACATCAAGGAAAACACCTACAGCTTCAAGCTGAACTCCCGCTACGAGCTCACTGACCAGGTTGCCGTCCGCGGTACGCTGGGTTCCGGCTTCCGCGCGCCCTCTCTGACCCAGCTCGGCTACACCGTAACCGACAACCGGACGGCGGCTGATGCCAATGGCAACGCGGTACCCGCCCTGCGTTACACCGCAACGCCGGACAGCCAGGTAGCTCAAGCCTTGGGCGCAACGGATCTGAAACCTGAGAAATCGCGTAACGCAGGGCTTGGTATCACCTGGCAGCCAGCTGCGCGTACCAGCTTCACCGCCGACGCCTATGTGATCGACATCGACGACCGCATCCTGCTCAGTGAAAACCTGTATGACCGCAACAACGGCAACGGCGCGATCGGCGACATCCTCGAATCCGTCGGCGTGGCACGCAATACCTGGGTCAGTTACTACACCAACGCGTTCGATACCCGTACGCGTGGCATCGACTTGGTAGCCGATCACAGCAGCCAGTTCGGTGCCTGGGGCGATGTGCGCTGGAGCGCGGCCTTCAACTACAACAAGACGACCGTCGAAGGCAGCCGCGGTACGCCGGCTGCGCTGCAGAACGCGGGCATCAGTGTCGTGGGTCACGCCGCAGAGGGTTTGCTGGTGGCGGCCACCCCGCGTAGCAAATGGATACTGGGCGCGAACTGGACACTTGGAAACTTCGCCGCCAACCTGCAAACCACCCGCTACGGAAAGGTCGAGACCTGGCAACAGAATGCGGCCAATGACCGTTCATTTGGCGCCAAGTGGATCACCGACCTGGACCTGTCCTACGTGCTTTTCGACAGCCTGACGCTCAGCATCGGCGGCACCAACCTGTTCAACGTGCGCCCCGACAACAACGGCATCACCCAGGCTGCCTACAAGTACAACTACGGATCCCCCCCTTTCCATCCTGGCGGCGGATTCTGGTACAGCAAAATCGCCTACGACTTCTGACCACATGCGCAGGCTGCCCAACAGCAACCTGCGCGCTTGGCCTGCAGTTCCTGCATGCCAGACACTCTCCCTGCAGGAGGACAGATGCAACAACCGTCCCCGACATTCTTCAACTTGCTGGAACTGGAAGGCCTTGCCGCTGGCATCATTCCACGCGCAGCATTCGACTACATCACACGCGGTGCCGGAGATGAGCAGACGTTGCGGGAAAACCGCAACGCCTTCTCAAGATACTTCGTCGACCAGCGCATCCTCAGTGGCAAGACCGTGCAGAACCTGCAGACCCAGGTGTTCGGCAGCCAACTGAGGGCGCCGATCATGGTCAGCGCAATGGCGGCTCACGGCCTGGTTCACCCATCGGCAGAGTCTGCAACAGCACGTGGAGCCGCCGCGTATGGAACCCTGTTGGGCGTCAGCACCGTTGCAACGCAGAACCTTGAGCAGATCGCTGCTGCCAGCCAAGGTGACAAGTGGTTCCAGTGTTACCTGACCCGAGACAGCGGCTTCAACCGCGAGCTGCTGCAACGCGCCAAGGCTGCTGGATACAAGGCTATCGTGCTGACAGCAGACGTTACAGTCGGTGGCAATCGGGAGCAGGATCGCCGCAATGCCCTGCGCTTGCCGACACCCGGCAACTTTCTCGACAGCGAGGGCCGCAACCGGGATATCGACCTGACACTCAATAGCAGCATCGGCCTCGACAGCCTGGATTTTGTCCGTAGACACACTTCCGGCTTGCCCTTGATCGTCAAAGGCGTAACCACCCAGGCGGATGCGCGCGCAGTACTCCAGCACGGCGTCGATGCGATTCAAGTCTCCAACCACGGCGGCCGCCAGCTCGATGGCTCGCCAGCGGCCATCGACTCGTTACAGCGGGTCGCGGATGAAGTCTGTGGCCGGGTCCCACTCATTTTTGACAGTGGTATCCGGCGCGGACTGGACGTGTTCAAGGCCGTTGCGGCTGGTGCCGATCTGGTTGCCGTCGGGCGCCCGGTCCTTTACGGCCTGGCGCTCAATGGCTGGCAAGGCGTGCAAGCAGTACTTGAACAGCTCGAACAGGAACTGCGCATCGTCATGCAGCTCTCCGGCGCCGCCACGCTCGCGGATATTCGCGACACCCCATTGTTGCCACAGCCTTCAGCTCGGTGAAGCTTGACCTAAGAACAATGGCTAGTTTTGTGCCGGCTCATAAAGGCTCACCGAGCTGGCATCCACCGCCTTCGGCAGCAGCCCCTCGCGATAGAACGCATCGGCGATACGCTGCTGCTCAGCCAAGTTGTCCAACTTTACCGGCTGTACGTCATAACTGCGCCGGGCGTTGGCCTGCTGAACCGTGGCGCTGTCCAGGTTGCCCCACAACGGGCCGAGAATACGCGCAGCCTCCGCCGGATTGGCCTTGGTCCAGGCACCCGCCTCGCGTAGAGCCAGGTACACCTGCTGCAGCACCTCGGGGTGAGTCTTGGCATAGTCGCTGCCGGCCAGGTAGTAGCGCTGGTAGCTGGCCAGCTCGCTGCCATCGGCCAGGATACGCGCGTTCTGCTGGCGCTGGGCACTGGCCACATACGGGTCCCAGGTCACCCAGGCATCGACCTTGTGGTTCTCGAAGGCGGCTCGGCCGTCGGCGGGAATCAGGTAGGCCGGGCTGATGTCCTTGAAGGTCAGCCCGGCCTTGGCCAGGGCCTGGATCAGCAGGTAGTGGCTGCCTGCGGCCTTGGTCACCGCAACGCGCTTGCCCTTGAGGTCGGCCAGGCTCTTGAGCGGTGAGTCTGCCGGCACCAGGATCGCCTGGGCCGTGGGTGAAGGGGTTTCCCGGGCAAAGTAGGTAAGCTTGGCGCCGGCGGCCTGGGTGAACACCGGCACGGTATCTGCGACGTCCGCCGACAGGTCGACGTTACCCAGGTTCAGCGCCTCCAGCAGCGGCAGGCCGCTAGGGAATTCGTGCCAGCTAATGCGGATGCCCTCGGCTTGCAGGCGCTGTTCGAGGGTGCCGCGGGCCTTGAGCAGGGTCAGCAGGGTCGAGGATTTCTGATAGCCGATGCGCAGGGTCTGCTCGGCACTGGCAAAGCTCGGCAGCAAGGCGCTGGCCAGCAGCGCCAAGGCCACACGGTGCAGAGGTTTGAAGGTCATGGGGCGGGTCTCCGGGTCAGGGTTGTGCGGCCAGCTTGGCGTTGGTTGGCACGGTAAAGCCGGTGGCGAAGGTCGGCGCCACATTGAGGCGTTGGTTCATCAGGCCGTGGGCCTGGTAGAAGTCGGCGGTTTCCTGTTGTTCGGCCACGGTGCGTGGGTCAATCACCTGCCAGCGCAACTGGCGTCGCTCGAATTGCAGGCGCGCGGCGTCCTCGGGGAAGCCGATGATCGCGGCCAGGTTCTTGGCGTAGGTGTCCAGGTGCTGGTTGGCCCACACCTGGGCGCCGGCCAGACGGTTGAGGTAGTCCTGTAGCGCAGCGCGTCGGGCAGGTTCGTCCAGGGCCTTGTCGGTGGCGGCGAGGAAGCTGTTGCCGCTGGACAGGCCGCGGCCGTTCACCAGTACCCGGCCCTGCCCGCTCAGTTCGGCCAGCGCGGTGTAGGGCTCCCAGGTCGACCAGGCGTCCACCGAACCGTTGGCCAGGGCGATCTTGGCGTCCACCGGGCCAAGAAAGCGAAACTCCACGTCCTTTTCGCTCAAGCCGACCTGATCCAGCGCCTTGAGCGCCAGGTGATGCCCGATCGAACCGCGACCGGTGGCGATGCGCTTGCCCTTGAGGTCGGCGGCGCTGTGCAGTTGAGCGTCCGGGCGCACCAGCAGCGCGGTGCCATAGGGGTCGGATTTGTCCACCGCGATGGCCTTGACCGGCGCCCCCGAGGCCAGCACGAACAACAGCGGCGCATCGCCGATGATGCCGGCGTCGATGGCGCCGGCATTGAGCGCCTCGGCCAGCGGTGCGGCGGCGGGAAATTCAGCCCAGTGAATGTCATAGGGCAAATCGCGCAGGGCGTCGGCGGCCTCCAGTTGGGCGCGCATGTTGCCTTTCTGGTCGCCGATACGCAGGGTCAGGCGCTCGCTGGCGGCAGCCTGGCTGGCCAGCAGCACGGCGGCGGCAAGGGTCAGCAACTTCGAACGGATGGACATGGCGCTCCTCGGTGTCGTGGCGGGCGGCGTCTTGCGGCCCGGAAGCTGCGACTGTAGCGAGAAGTTCTTAATTACAAAAATTGATTTTAGGAATAACCTAATATGCATTTGTTGAAATTGTACGATAGGAGGCGTGGGAGCGGGCTTTCCCCGGCGAACCAGGCGCAGACCCAATCTCGGGACAAGCCCGCTCCCACGTAGTTGATCCTGCTGGCGTGACAGCACGAGTAAAGTCTGTAGCATCAAGCGCAAGCAAGATTATGCTGATAACGTATTTCTTCCGTTCTGTCCTGTGAGTACCGAACATGAAAATCGATGACATGGACGCCTTCGTGGCGGTCATTCGTTGCCAGTCGACCAACCTCGCCGCCGAGGCCCTGCAACTCACCCAACCGGCCATCACCCGCCGAGTGCAGAACTTCGAGGAAGACCTCGGCGCCACCCTGCTCGATCGCAACACCAAGCCGCTCAAGCCAACGCCCATGGGCCTACGGGTGTACGAGCAGTGCAAGGCGATCCTGCGCGAGATCGACTCGCTGCGCGAGTTGGTGGCCAACGACGGCGCCCCCTCCGGCACCCTGCGCCTGGGCGTGCCGCAAACCCTGGGCGATGTGGTGCTGCTCGACGCCCTGGCGCAGATCCGCGAGGCCTACCCGCAACTGCGCACCCAGGTCAGCAGCGGCTGGGGCAGCAGCCTGATCGCGCGCATGGAGAACGGCGAGCTGGACGCCGCCGCCGCGCTGTTCCCGCCGGGCAAGATCTTCCCCGAGGGCATCGCCAGCCAGTCCATCGCGCGCATGCCGCTCAAGGTGGTGGCCGCCAAGGGCAGCGCCGGCAAACGCAGCTACAAGTTGCGCGACTGCTACACCCGTGGCTGGGTGCTCAACCCCGATGGCTGCGGTTTCCGCGCAGGCTTGCAGCGAGCGCTGAGCGAACAGGGACTGAGCCTGTCGATCAACCTGGAGACCTTCGGCACCGAGCTGCAACTGGGGCTGGTGGCCAACGGACAAGGCCTGGGGTTGGTGCCCGAGCCCTTGCTGATGGCCAGCCGGCACCGCGATGCGCTGGAGGTGCTGAATGTGAGCGACTTCAAGCCGCAAGTGGATCTGTGGCTGTTCCATCCGCGCTATCTGGGGAACTTGCAGGAGCCGGTGGAGCTGTTTGGTGAGGTGGCGGGAAATCGGTTGTTAGGGTGAAAGCGTGACGCCTTGCCCCGCGATAGCGGTATCAACGCTGAGATCGCCATCGCGGGAGAAGCCCGCCACGCCCCTTATAAATGCAAATTACGCATAATCAGTAAAAATATAAATTCCATAATCTGATAATTAGCATAGAACAAAAAAGACTTTTACAGAGCCCATTCATACGAATACGGTCTTAGCCACACACCGTCATTCAGGGATGAACCCCCATGAGTCACCCTTCCGACAGCGTCCTGGCCGAGCTCACCACCGCCCTTGCGGCCAACGCCGAGCGCTACGACCGCAGCGCGCAGTTCCCCAAAGACAACTTCGACCTGCTCCAGCGCCACGGCCTGCTGGCCCTTACCGTGCCCCGTGCCCTGGGTGGCGGCGGCGCGGACCTGGCCAGCGCGCGCCGGGTGATCGGGGCGGTCGGCAAGGGCGACCCGGCCACCGCGCTGATCTTGGTGATGCAGTACCTGCAACACTTTCGCCTGCAGGACGATACCCGCTGGCCCGCCCACCTGCGCCAGCGCGTGGCTGACGAAGCCGTGCGCCACGGTGCCCTGATCAATGCCCTGCGTGTCGAGCCCGAGCTAGGCACCCCGGCCCGTGGCGGGCTGCCGGCCACCGTGGCAAGGCGCACCGCCGAAGGCTGGCGCCTGAGCGGGCGCAAGATCTACTCCACCGGCAGCCACGGCCTGAGCTGGTTCCTGGTATGGGGCCGCAGCGATGACAGCGACCCGCTGGTCGGTGGTTTTCTGGTCCACCGCGACACCCCCGGCATCCGCATCATCGACGACTGGGACCACCTGGGCATGCGCGCCACCTGCAGCCACGAGGTGCGTTTCGACGACGTGCTGATCCCTCTCGACCACGCCGTCAGCGTCAGTCCCGCCAGCGCACCGCGCGCCGAACTTGATGGCGACGGGTTGCTGTGGATGGCCGTGCTGCTGCCGGCGGTGTACGACGGCGTGGCCCGCGCCGCGCGGGATTGGCTGGCGCGCTTTCTCACCGAGCGCACACCGTCCAACCTCGGCGCGCCGCTGGCCAGCCTACCGCGCTTCCAGGACGTGTTGGGGCGCATCGACACCCTGCTGTTCGCCAACCAGAGCCTGCTCGATTCGGCCGCTGCCGGGCACATCGCCGCCAGCCATGCCGGGCAGATCAAGCACCTGGTCAGCGCCAACGCTATCCAGGCCGTGGAGCTGGCCGTCGAGGCCGCCGGCAATCCAGGGCTGTCGCGGCGCAACCCACTGGAGCGGCATTACCGCAACGTGCTGTGCAGCCGCATTCACACGCCCCAGGACGATGTGGTGTTCGGCCAGGTCGGCCGCAACGCGCTGACGGAGGTCGCAGCATGAGCCGTTCGATCATCGCCAGCCAGCTGGACACCCAGGCCAACCAAGTCTTGCGCGAGCGACTGGTGGACCATGAGGTAGTCGACATCCCCTTCGGCCAGTTGCACGTCGATGTGCCCGCCGATGTGTTCATCCTGCGCCCGGTGAACATCCGCGGACAGCGGGTCGACACCCCGCCGCCGGGCTGGCCGTGGAACCTGAAGTGGGTGCAGCTGGTGTCCTCAGGCATCGACTTCTACCCCGACTGGGTGTTCCAGGGCCCGCCGGTCACCAGCGGCAAGGGCGCCAACGCCGAGCACGTGGCCGAGTTCGCCCTGGCCTTGGTGTTCGCCGCCGCCAAGCAACTGCCGGGGCTGTGGGTCAAGGACGCCGACTGGCGCCTGACCCCGCTGGCCCCGGTGCGTGGCCGCACCCTGGGGATTCTCGGCTTTGGCAGCATCGGCCAGAGCCTGGCGCGCAAGGCGCAGGCCCTCGGCCTGCGGGTGCTGGCCCTGAGCCGCCCCGGCCAACCCATCGCCGAGATTCCCGGCGTGGAGCGTGCGGCCGATCTGCGTGAGCTTTTCGCCGGCAGCGACCACCTGGTGCTGGCCGCCCCGCTGACCCCCGCCACTCGCGGGCTGATCGACCGCCAGGTGCTGGCCCATGCCCGCCCCGGGTTGCACCTGATCAACATCGCCCGGGGCGGCCTGCTCGATCAGGAGGCGCTGCTCGACGCGCTGGACAGCGGCCTGATCGGCCGCGCCAGCCTCGATGTCACCGAGCCCGAGCCGCTGCCGGCGGGCCATGCGCTGTACCACCACCCACGGGTGTTCCTGTCACCGCACACCTCGGCCATTTCCGAGGACGGCTACCCGGCCTTCCTCGACGCCTTCACCGCCAACTTCCACCGCTACCGCGAGCAGGCGCCCTTGGCCAACCTGGTCGATACCGCGCGCGGCTACTGATCACCGGAGAACACACCATGAGTTCACTGTCTGCCGTCACCAGCAATACCGCCCAGAGCGTTCGCCAACGGGTCAGCGCCGAGGAATGGGAGGTACGGATCAAGCTGGCAGCGGCCTATCGCCTGGCCGCGCTGTTTCGCTGGACCGACCATATCTACACGCACTTCTCGGCCCGCGTACCGGGGCCGGAGGAGCATTTCCTGATCAACGCCTTCGGCTTGCTGTTCGATGAAATCACTGCCTCCAACCTGGTCAAGGTGGATGTCGACGGCACGATCATCGACGACCCGCTGGGGCTGGGCATCAACCAGGCCGGCTACGTGATCCACAGCGCCATCCACCGCGCCCGCCCCGACCTCAAGGCGGTACTGCACACCCACACCCGCGACGGCGCGGCGGTGTCGGCCCAGCGCGATGGCCTGCTGCCGATCTCCCAGCACGCCCTGGCCTACTACAGCCGCGTGGTGTACCACGACTACGAAGGCGTGGCGCTGGACCTGGACGAGCAAGAGCGGCTGGTGGCCAACCTGGGCGCGAGCAACATCCTGATTCTGCGCAATCACGGGCTGCTCACGGGCGGTGTCAGCGTGGAGCACGCCTTCCGCGAGCTGCACGGGCTGGAGCGGGCCTGCAACATCCAGGTGGCGGCCCAGGCCGGGGGCAATGATCAGTTGCTGCATGCGGCGCCGGCGGCGATCGCCAAGGTACATGAGCAGTCCAAGCGGTTTTCCGACGGCCAGGGTGAGGGGATCCAGCGGCATTGGGATGCGCTGATTCGCCAGCTGGATCGGGAGGGGCGGGACTATCAGGACTGACTGAAGGCATCTGCTGCCAGTACCGGCCTCTTCGCGGGCAAGCCCGCTCCCACAGGGATTGCACAGTTTCCCAGTACAGCACCGTACCTGTGGGAGCGGGCTTGCCCGCGAAAGGGCCGGCACAGGCAAACTCCATCTTGATCAAGGATTACCCCATGCCCCCACTGCACCGCCTGTTCGCCATCAGTTCCCTGGCCCTGGCCTTGTCCGCCTGCTCCCCCGCCGACAACAGCAGCGCCAGCAAGACCCTCAACATCGCCTTCTGGGGCGACAACACCACCTTGGTCAGCGTCGACCCGTTCCAGGTCTACTGGCTGGAACACCGCGTGTTGCTGCGCAACGTCGCCGAATCGCTCACCGACCAGGACCCGGACACCGGCCGCATCATCCCGTGGCTGGCCAAACGTTGGGAGATCGGCAGCGATGCGTTGAGCTACACCTTCCACCTGCGCCAGGACGTCACGTTCAGCAACGGCGAGCGCTTCGACGCACACGCCGTGAAGACCGCCTTCGACAGCAACAAGGCCTTCGCCACGCAACTCCCCGCCACCTTCGGCGCCACCTACCTGGCCGGTTACGATCACGCCGAAGTGATTGACGACTTCACCGTGCGCCTGGTGCTGTCCAAGCCCAACGCAGGCTTCCTGCAAGCCACCTCGACCACCAACCTGGCGATCCTCGCCCCGGCCTCGTACAAGCTGACCGCCCAGGAACGCTCGCTGGGCAAGATCATCGGCACCGGCCCATTCGTACTCGAACACTACACCCCGGAAGTCGGCGCCAAGCTGGTCAAGCGCGCGGACTACGCCTGGGCCTCGGCCAACGTGCGCAACCAGGGCGCTGCCCACCTGGACACCGTCGAGGTCAGCTACATTCCCGAAGAAAGCGTGCGCAACGGCCTGTTCCTGCAAGGCAAGGCCGACATCCTGTGGCCGCGCAACCCGTTCTCGGAGGTCGACCTCAAGCTGTTCCAGTCCAAGGGCGCGACCATCCAGAGCCGCTCGCTGCCGGGGCCTGCGCTGAACCTCTACCCCAATACCCGCAACAACCGACTGCTGGGCGACCGCCAGGTGCGCCTGGCCCTGCAGAAAGCCATCGACCGCACCAGCTACGCGCACACCGTGTACAACGCCGAGTTCCCGGTGGTGAGCGGGGTGTACGACGTGACCACGCCGTACTTCAAGGCCCAGGCCGACAAGCTGGCCTACGACCCCAAAGGCGCCGAGCAACTGCTCGAAGCCGCCGGCTGGCACAAGGGCGAAGATGGCTACCGGCAGAAGAACGGCCAGCGCCTGACCCTGCGCTACAACCTCACCCCCGCCGAAAGCGCAGGCGATGTGCTGGTGCAGGACCAATTGCGCAAAGTCGGCATCGATCTCAAGCTCAATGTGCTGACCCGCGCCGAGTGGGTGGCCGGCAATACCTCGGGCAACTACGACCTGACGTCCACCTACATGACCCGCGCCGACCCGATCATCCTGCAGACCATCCTCGACCCGCGCGCCGCCAACAGCGCAACGCTGGCCACCAACAGCTACGAGCCGCACACCCTGCCCAAGGTCCAGGCGCTGTTCGACAGCGGCATCACCGCCACCGCCGACCCACAGCGCGCCGCCGCCTACGGCCAGTTGCAGGACCTGCTGGTGGACGAGGCAGCAGCCTTCCCGCTGTACGAACGGGTCTGGCAGGCGGCCACCGCGCCACGGGTCAGGGACTTCCGCTGGACCGCCGAAGGCTTCGCCTTCCTCAGTGACATCCAGGTCGGCCAGCCATGAAGCGCTACCTGATCGGCCGCATCGGCCAGGCGCTGCTGGTGCTGTGGGGCGCCTACACCATCAGCTATTTCATCCTCTACCTGCTGCCGGGCGACACCCTGGCAATCATGCTCAGCGCCTCCGGCATGGAAGCCGACGGCCTGTCGCCCGAAGACCTGGCCAAGGCCCGCGCCTACTACGGGTTGGACAAGGGTCTGTTCGAGCAGTATTTCGACCTGCTCTGGCGTGCCGCGCACGGCGACCTGGGCCAGTCACTTTCGCTGGGCCGGCCGGTCACCGCGCTGCTGGCCGAGCGCCTGCCGCAGACCCTGTCGCTGGCGGGCCTGGCGATCGTGCTGTCGTTGCTGGGTGGCGTGGGCCTTGCCTACCTGACCGCCTACCTGCAATGGCGCCCGCTGAAGACCGCGCTGACCCGCCTGCCGTCGCTGGGCTTTTCGGTGCCAGTGTTCTGGATGGGGCTGCTGCTGATCCAGGTGTTCGCCTTTGGCCTGGGCTGGTTCCCGGCCACCGGCAGCCAGGGTTTTGCCAGCCTGGTGCTGCCGGCAGTGACCCTGGCCATTCCCAGCGCTGCGGTGTACGCCCAGGTGCTGCAACGGGGCTTTCAGGGCGTGTGGCAGGAGCCGTACATCGCCACCGCCTTCGCCAAAGGCCTGAGCCGGGCGCAGGTGCAAGCGCGGCACGGTTTGCGCAACGCGGCGCTGCCTCTTCTCACGCTGGTCGGCCTGCAGGTGGGCAACACGGTGTCCGGTGCGGTGCTGGTGGAGACCATCTTCTCGCGCAACGGCGTCGGCCGCCTGGCCCAGGAAGCTGTGCTGCGCCAGGACATTCCGGTGGTGCTGGCCATCGTCGCGGTGTCGGCGGCGGCCTTCGTGGTGGTGAACCTGATCGTCGATCTGCTGTACCCGTACCTCGACCCACGCATCACCCATACCGCCAAGGTGAGCTGATATGACTTCCGATACTCGCCTCTATCATCCAGTCCCCTCAACTGCTCCACAGCAATGGCAGCGCCGCACGCGCTGGCAACGCCTGCACGAGGCCGTGGCCCCGCTGCTGCGCCGCCCCGGTTTCAGCCTGGCCTTGCTGGTAGTGCTGTTCGCTCTGCTGAGCGCGCTGGCTCCACAACTGCTGACCAGCTTCGACCCGTACGCCACCTCCCCCGCCGACAAACTCAGCGCGCCGAGCCTTGTGCACTGGTTCGGCACCGACGAGCTGGGCCGCGACCTGTACACCCGGGTGGTCTACGGCGCGCGCTTGAGCGTGCAGGCTGCGCTGCTCGCGGTGGCCATCGCCCTGGCCGGCGGCCTGGGCCTGGGCGTGCTGGCCGGCTTTGCCGGCGGGCGCGTGGACGCCGCGTTGATGCGCCTGATCGACGTGCTGCTGGCCCTGCCCGGTCTGTTGCTGGCCCTGGCGATCGTCACAGCCATCGGCTTCGGCACGGTACCGGTGGCGATTGCCGTAGGCGTCGGCATCATCCCCGGCTTTGCCCGCACCACCCGCGCCGAGGTGCTGCGCATCAAGACCCTGCCCTATGTCGAGGCCGCGCGTCTGGGCGGCGCCAGCTGGGCGCGCACGCTGCTGCGCCATGTGCTGCCCAATGCCTGGGGGCCGGTGGCGGTGCTCGCCACCCTGGACTTCGGCGCGGCCATCCTCGCCACCGCGGGCCTCAGTTTTCTCGGCTTTGGCGCTGCGCCACCGGCGGCCGAATGGGGCACGCTGATCGCCAACGGCCGCCACTTCCTCATCACAGCCCCGTGGGTGTCCCTGTTGCCGGGATTGTTCGTGGTGGCCGTGGTGTTCAGCCTCAACCACCTGGCGCGCAGCGTCGAGGAGCATGCCCGATGAGCCAGCCTGCGTTGATCGAGGTCCGCGACCTCAGTGTCAGCTACCATTTCGCCGGGCAGCGTACCGAAGCCGTACGCCAACTGTCGTTCAGCCTGAACCAGGGCGAAACCCTGGCCATCGTCGGCGAGTCCGGGTCGGGCAAGTCGACCCTGGCCAATGCCCTGCTCGGCCTGCTGCCGGGCAACGCACGGATCGACCAGGGCCAGTTGCTGGTCGCCGGGGTCGATGTGGCCAAGGCCAGCGAGCCGGCCCGGCGCCAGTTGCGCGGGCGCACCGTCGGCCTGGTACCGCAAGACCCGATGGTCAGCCTCAACCCCACGCTGCGCATTGGCCGGCAGATCGCCGAAGCCCTGCTGCTGGCCCGCGGTCGGCGTTATCCGGGGCTGGACGCCGATGTGCTGGAGCTGCTGACCCAAGTGGGCCTGGACGACCCGGCCCTGCGCGCCCGCCAATACCCCCACGAGCTGTCCGGCGGCATGCGTCAACGGGTGCTGATCGCCATCGCCCTGGCCGGCGATCCGCGCCTGATCATCGCCGACGAGCCCACCAGCGCGCTGGATGTGACGGTGCAGCGGCGCATCCTCGACCACCTGCAACGGCTGGTGGCCGAGCGCGGCATCTCGTTGCTGATCATCACCCACGACCTGGGGATGGCCTGCGACCGCGCCGACCGCCTGCTGGTGATGAAGCACGGCGAGTTGGTGGAGCACGCCTCGCCGCGTCAGGTGCTGTGGGGCACGCCACAGCCCTACACCCGCGACCTGCTCGCCGCTGCGCCCGCCTTCGTGCCGCGCCAGCGGCCGAACACGGCCCTGGGAGAAACGCCGCTGCTGCGTCTGAGCAACGTCGGCAAGCGCTTTGCGCTACCGGGCAAGGACGCCCACTTCACTGCCCTGCACGACCTGAGCCTGGAGGTCAAAGCAGGCCAAACCCTGGCCATCGTCGGTGAATCGGGCTCGGGCAAGAGCACCGCGCTGCGCATCGCCCTGGGGCTAGAGGCGCCCAGCCAGGGCCGTGTGGAGTTTGCAGGCCAGGACGTCACCCACCACAGCTGGCGCCAGTTCAGGCCACTGCGCCGACGCATCCAGCTGGTGCAGCAAAACCCCTTCGCCGCGCTCGATCCGCGCTTCACAGTGTTTGACAGCATCGTCGAGCCGCTGGTGGCGTTTGGTGTGCTCAAGGGCCAGGCCCTGGAGCGCAAGGCGCGTGAACTGATCGCCCGGGTGCAGCTGCCGGTGCACTTCCTCGACCGCCTGCCGCGAGAGTTGTCTGGTGGGCAGCGCCAACGGGTGGCGATCGCCCGGGCCCTGGCGCTGGAGCCGCACGTGTTGCTGCTGGACGAGCCGGTGAGCGCGCTGGATGTGTCGGTGCAGGCGCAGATCCTCGCGCTGCTCGATGAGTTGCAGCGCGAGCTGGGGATCGCCTATGTGCTGGTGTCCCATGATCTGGCGGTGGTGGCCAGCATGGCCGATCAGGTGCTGGTGCTGCGGCGCGGGCAGGTGGTGGAGCAAGGGCCGGCGCTGGAGGTGTTCAGCCGTCCGGCCAGTGCCTATACCCGGGAGTTGATTGCGGCGATCCCGGGGCATTCGCGCAGCGTGTTGCCGGTGGCGGTGTAAAGGCGGATCCCCTGATTTGCTCTGACGGCCCTGTCGCAAGCTCCCACAAGGTTCACACCGGACACTATGGGAGCTGACGAAGCCTGCGACAGGATCAGGCAATAACAAAAAACAATGCATATTGATCATCACATCAAATAATACTTATGCATAATTAGCTTAGAACCACAAAGCCTTTCACAACCCCCTCTCCCCACGCTAACGTCCCCTTTACCAGTCCGACCCCACACCCGGCGGAGGCCTCCATCACCTGATTGCAGAAGGACTCCCCATGAGCAAGCGACAAATCAAACTCGGCGCGATGATCCACGGTGTCGGCCACGGCTGGGGCGAATGGCGCCACCCCGAGGCGCTGGCCGATGCCAGTGTCAACTTCGGCTTCTACAAGCAGCAGGCGCAACTGGCCGAGGCCGCCAAATTCGACTTCGCCTTCATCGCCGACAGCCTGCACATCCACGCCCGCTCCAGCCCCCACTATCTCAACCGCTTCGAGCCGTTGACCATTCTTTCGGCCCTGGCCGCAGTCACCTCGCACATTGGTCTTGTGGCCACGGTCACGGTCAGCTACACCGAACCGTTCCAGGTCGCGCGCCAGTTCGCCTCGCTGGACCTGATCAGCGGTGGGCGTGCCGGCTGGAACGTGGTCACCTCGTGGTTATCAGGCACTGCCGACAACTTCGGTAAGGCCGAGCACCCGCCGCATGCCGTGCGCTACCGCATCGCCCGCGAGCACGTCGAGGTGGTCAAGGGCCTGTGGGATTCGTGGGAGGACGATGCCTTCACCCGCGACAAACACACCGGCGAGTTTTTCGCCCCGGACAAACTGCACACCCTCGGCCACCAGGGCGAGTTCTTCAAGGTCAAAGGCCCGCTGAACATCCAGCGCTCGCCCCAGGGCCAGCCGCTGATCTTCCAGGCCGGAGTGTCCGAGGACGGACGCAACTTCGCCGCGCAGAACGCCGATGCGATCTTCGTCAGCCCCGAGTCGTTCAGCGACGCCCGCGCCTACTATCAGGACCTCAAGCAGCGCGCTGCCAAGCATGGCCGCGACCCTGAGCAGCTGTTCATCCTGCCGGGCATCCGCCCCATCGTCGGGCGTGACGAGGAGGAAGTAGAACGCCGCTACCAGCAGGCCGTGGAGCTGGTGAGCATCGAGGATGCCATCGTCGCCCTGGGCCGCCCGTTCAACGACTACGACTTCAGCCAGCACGCGCTGGACGCGCCCTTCCCCGACCTGGGCACCCTGGGCGACAACAGCCACAAAGGCACCGCCGACCAGCTCAAGCAGCTGGCCCGGGACGAACAACTGACCCTGCGCGAACTGGCCCTGCGCTTCTCGCGCCCGCGCCGCGACTTCGTCGGTACCCCCGAGCAAGTGGCCAACGCCCTGCAGGACTGGTTCGAGCACGGCGCCGCCGACGGTTTCATCATCAACCAGCTGCTGCCCGATGGCCTGCAGTACTTCACCGAGCTGGTGGTGCCGCTGTTGCAGGCGCGCGGGCTGGTCCGCGGCGAGTACGCAGGCGACACCCTGCGCGCCAACTTCGGGCTCGATGTGCCGGCCAACCGCAATACCTTGCGCCGCGAACAAAGCGCAGTGGCTTGAGACTGCCCGGGCTGCTTCACAGCCCCGGCCCGCCCATCCCCCCAGAAAAGGAATTTTGCTCCATGACTCTCGAATTCATCGGCCTCATCGGCCCCCAGGAAGGCAGCGAATCCCAGGCCCCGCGCGGCCCGCTGGTAGACCTGGAATTCATCAAGGCGTTCTCCCAGGCCCAGGAATACGGCGGTTTCGACAAAGCGCTGCTGGCCGTCAACACCAGCGCGCCGGACTCGATGATCCTGGCCAGCTACGTGGCCGCGCTCACCGAGCGCATCGGCCTGCTGGTGGCCCACCGCCCTGGCTTTCAGGCACCGACCTTCGCCGCCCGCCAGTTCGCCACCCTCGACCAGCTCAGCCGTGGCCGCGCCTCGATCAACGTGATCACCGGCGGCGACAGCGGCGACCTGCAGCGCGATGGCGACTTTCTCGACAAGGACGCCCGCTACGCCCGCACCGACGAGTACCTGGAGGTGCTGCGCAGCACCTGGACCCAGACCGAACCCTTCGACCACCAGGGTGAGCATTACCGGGTGGAAGACAACCTGACCCTGGTCAAGCCGGTGGGCAAGCTGCCGATCTACTTCTCCGGCGCCTCCGACGCCGCCGTGGAGGTCGCGGCCAAGCACGCCGACGTGTACATGATGTGGGGCGAGCCGCTGGAGCAGGTGCGCGAGCGGATTGCCAAGGTCCGCAAGGCCGCCGCCCGCTACGGGCGCGAGAAGCACATCCGCTTCAGCCTGTCGCTGCGCCCGATCCTCGGCGCCACCGAGGACGAAGCCTGGGCCCGCGCCGAGCGCATTCTGGCCGACGCCAAGCAGCGTATCGGCATCCGCCAGGGCAATCGCCGCGAGAAGAACTTCGGCAAGAGCAACGTGGGTTCCGAACGGCTGGTGCAGCTGGCCGGCAAGGTGCACGATACCCGGTTGTGGACCGAGATCGCCGCGCTCGGCGGGGGCGCGGGCAACTCCACCTCGCTGGTGGGCACGCCGGATCAGGTGGCCGAGGCTGCGCACGCGTATTACGAGCTGGGGGTGAGTACCTTCTTGTTCCGGGGGTTCGATCAGTTGCGCGATGCGGTGGAGTATGGGCAGGAGTTGATTCCGCGGATCAAGGCGCTGGTTGCGCTGCGGGAGGGTGAGCGTAGCGCCCGTACGGCCTAGATTTTCATAACGGCAACGGCCCCTTCGCGGGGCAAGCCCGCTCCCACGAAAAGCACGACCGTTGTGCATCGCGTGGGAGCGGGCTTGCCCCGCAAAGGGGCCTTTTCATGTTGTCGCCGATTAAATGAACAGCACATCGTAAAATACTACTTACGCATTTAGACAAATGAATATAATCATTAAATTACATAATTAACTTAGAACAAAACAGCCTTTCACAACCCCCGTAAAGACCATTAAGTTCTGTAAACCGACCCCGACCTGGCGGAGGCAAATGGATTCGTGCCAACCGTCGTCGGGCCTCGCCATGCGTCCGCCTGCCCTGTTGCGCACATCCGAACCCAACTTCTCGGAGACCGCGACATGGGATTGTCCCGTAGAGATCTGATCGCCCGCCTCGCCGCCATCGGCGGCTATTCGGCGGCACTGGCCGCGCTGGGGCAGAACGCCCTGGCCGCCACCTTCGAACCCCTGCAACTGGCCGCCAACGGTGGCAACGGCAAGCGCGTGGTAATTGTCGGCGCCGGTATTTCCGGGCTGGTGTCGGCCTACGAGCTGCGCAAGGCAGGCTTCAACGTGACCGTGCTGGAGGCCCGCGAGCGGGTCGGCGGCCGGGTCTGGACCCTGCGTCAGGGCGACCGCATCGAACACAACGACGGCACCACGCAGCGCGTGGAGTTCGACCAGGGCCAGTTCTTCAACGCCGGCGCCGCGCGCCTGCCCAGCCATCACCTGACCATCCTGGGTTACTGCCGCGAACTGGGCGTGGAGTTGCAGGTGCTGGTCAACAGCAGCCGCAACGCCCTGGCCCAACCCGACCTTGCCCGTCCACCGCTGCTGCTGCGCCAGGCGGTCAACGACACCCGTGGGCATTTCAGCGAACTGCTGGCGCGCAGCGTCAGCCGCAACAGCCTGGATGCCGAACTCGACAGTGGCCAGCGCAAAGCGCTGCTGGACTTCCTCAAGGTCTACGGTGACCTCGACAGCCAACAGCAGTACCGCGGCTCGGTGCGCGCCGGCTACACCCGCTTCGCCGGCGCCGGCGACCAGACGCCGATCCAGCGCCAACCCGTGCCGCTCGATCAGTTGCTGGACAGCAACCTGCTACTGCCGCTGGTGTTCGACGAGATCCCCGAGTTTTCCTCGACCATGTTCCAGCCAGTGGGCGGCATGGACCAGATCCCCAAGGCCTTCTACCGCCAGGTCCAGGACAGCGTACGCCTGGGCGCCGAGGTGCTCGGGGTCGAAACCGGCGACACCGGCGCCAAGGTAGTGTGGCGTGATCGCAAGAGCGGCCAGCAGCACGTCGAACAGGCCGACTACGCCATCGTTACCCTGCCCTTGCCGCTGCTGGCCAAGTTGCCGAACAACTTCGACGCGCCGTTCAAGCAGGCCATCGCCAGCGCCGAAGGCGACAAGGCCAACAAGGTGGCCTGGCAGTCGCCGCGGTTCTGGGAAACGGATTTTCAGATCTACGGCGGCCTCAGCTACATCAACCACGAGGCGCGCACCCTGTGGTACCCCAGTGATCGCCTCAACAGCGCCCAGGGCGTGCTGGTGGCCACCTACAACACCGGTGGTGTGGCCCAGCAGTTCGCCGCCAAGCCATTGGCCGCGCAGATTGCCTCGTCGCGCCAGGCGGTGGAATCGCTGCACCCCGGTCACAGCCAGAAACTCGGCCGGCCGGTGGTGGTGAACTGGTCGAAGATCCCCTTCAGCGAGGCGCCTTGGATCGTCCACGACGAAGTCGCCCAGCCCGGCTACGACCGGCTCAACCAGCCCCAGGGCCGTACCTGGCTCGCCAGTGACGCCCTGGCCCATGGCGGGGTGGGCATCTGGCAGAACAGCGCCGCCGAATCTGCCCGCCGCGTGGTCAGCCTGATCGCCCAACACGCCAGCCAGACCACCCGCGGCGCTGCCGCCTGACCCTGAAGGAATTCTACCCATGCCTCGTCTTCTTCTACTTGCCGGAGTGCTCATGTCCCTGACCCTCAACGCCCACGCCGACGGCATCAAACGCGTCGCGCCACCTGGCTCGAACTTCCCCATCTCGCAACTGGTCACGGTGCCGGCCGGCAGCCAGCTGACCTTCATCAGTGGCACCCTGCCGGATGTAGCAGACCCCAAGGCGCCCAAGGGCAGCGTCGCGGCCCTGGGTAATACCGAAACACAGGCCCGTTCGGTGCTGAAAAAACTGCGCGCAGCCTTGCAGAGCCAAGGCCTGGACCTGGGCGACATCGTCCAGTTGCGGGTGTTCCTGGTGGGCGATCCGGCCAACGGCGGCAACCTCGACTTCGCCGGACTGCAAGCGGCCTACACCGAGTTCTTCGCCACCGCCGATCAACCCCACACCCCGACCCGCACCGCCGTGCAGGTGGTGGCCCTGCCGTTGCCGGGCGCGCTGGTGGAAATCGACGCGATCGCGGCCAAGGCGCCCTGAGCGCGCCACCCCGCCCAACAAGGAACTGCGTGCATGAAGCAAGTGTTTACCTCTGCCTCGTTACTCCCCGTGGCCCTCGCCGCAGGGCTGCAAACCACCCCGACACTGGCCGATGAGCCCAGTGCCCAGGCCCTGGGCACGGTGATCGTCACCGGCAACCGTGGCGCCGAGAAGCGCACCGTCACCACAAGCCCCGTGCCGATCGACGTGATCAGCGCCAAGCAATTGCAGGAGACCGGCAAGCCCGGCCTGATGGAAGCCCTGAGCGCCAGCGCGCCCTCGCTCACCCTGCCGGAAAAGACAGGCTGGGACGCCAGCGGCATGGCCCGCGCGCCGAACCTGCGCGGGCTCAATGCCGCCCAGGTGCTGGTGCTGGTCAACGGCAAGCGCCGCCACACCAGTGCCACCCTGAACATCAGCGGCATCAACGCCGGTGCTGCGCCCAGCGACCTGGACCTGATTCCCATCAGCGCCATCGACCATGTCGAGGTGCTGCGCGACGGCGCCGCTGCGCAGTATGGCTCGGACGCCATCGCCGGGGTGATCAACGTGATCCTCAAGGCCGATACCAGCGGTACCGCCGTGACGACTGCCGGCCAGGGCTACGACGGCAAGAAGCAGACCGTGCAGCAAAGCCTGAACAAGGGCTTCGAGATCGGCCGTGACGGCATCCTGCAACTGGCGCTGGATGCGCGCAGCCAGAATGACGACAACAAGGCCAGCGCCAACGGCTACAGCCAGGCCGAAGCGCTGGACCGCGCCGGCAAGGTCACCTACGGCGGCTACGGCACGCCGAAGATCAACCTGCTGACCCTGGGCTACAACGCCGAGCTGCCGCTCGAAGACGACCTGACCCTGTACTCGTTCAGCACCTGGTCCTACCGCAAGGCCGAACAAGGCCAGAACTTCCGCCTGCCGACCATCGCCAACACCGTTACCACCGGCCCCAACGGGCGTCCGTCCGGCTACACGCCCACCTGGTACATCGAAGAGTACGACTACCAGGCCGCGTTCGGCGCCAAGGGCCTGGCCGGGGAATGGAACTGGGACCTGTCGAGCACCTACGGACGCAACGAAGCCGCCCAGGGCACCTGGAACAACCAGAACCCGTCGCTGGGCGAGGCAACGCCCAATCACTTCGAGTCCGGCACCTGGGTCAGCTCGCAACTGACCAGCAACCTGGACCTGCACCGCAGCTTCGAGGTGGGGCTGAGCAATCCGCTGGACTTCTCGTGGGGCCTTGAACAGCGCCGCGACACCTACCAGGTGCAAGCCGGCGACTGGGCCAGCTGGGCCGACGGCGGTTACTGCCCCACCCCAGGCAACTGCGCCGCCTCCGGCGCACAGGTGACCAACGGCATCTCCCCGGCCGAGGCCACCAGCGCCAGCCGCAACAGCTACGCCGGCTACCTGGATGTGGGCTTCAACCCGTTGCCACAGTGGTACTGGGGCGCGGCTGTGCGCTACGAGCACTACGACCGCGGCATCGGCGCCACCCGCAGCGGCAAGCTCACCACCCGCTACGAGTTCACCCCGGAACTGGCACTGCGGGCTACGGTAAGCAACGGCTTCCGTGCTCCATCGCTGGCCAACAGCCTGTTCAGCGCGCGCTCCACCACCTACGGGGTGGTCAATGGCGTGTATCAGTCGATCAACTACGGCGTACTGCCGGTGGACTCGGCGGCGGCCAAGGCGTTGGGAGCCGAAGCGCTCAAACCTGAAAAATCCACCAACTACAGCCTCGGCCTGACCTGGCAACCCACCGACCGCCTGGCCTTCACCGCCGATGCCTACCTGATCAACGTCCGCGACCGCATCACCCTCACCGGCACCCTGCTCGGCCCGGAAGTCACTCAGGCGTTGCTGGACAACGGCATCGACTCGACCTCCGGCGGGCAGTACTTCACCAACGGCGCCGACACCCGCACCAAGGGCCTGGACCTGGTGGGCAGCTACGACCAGGATCTAGGCAGCGCCGGCACTGTGAAGTGGACCGCAGCGTTCAACTGGAACGACACCGAGATCCTCGATTACAAGCAAAGCGTGAACATTCTCGGCGCCCCCTACACGCTGATGGACCGCCAGGCCCGCAACCTGCTCACCGAGGTGCAGCCGCACACCAAGCTGATCCTGGGCGGCAACTGGCGGCTGGACCGCTACCGGGTCAACCTGGGGCTGACCCGCTATGGTTCGTGGCGCGAGGTCAACGCCGCCAACGACCGCTCACTGGACCGCGAGTACAAGGCGCGCTGGATCACCGACCTGGATGTGGGCTACCAGCTGACCAAGGACCTGGAGCTGGCAGTGGGTGCGCGCAACCTGTTCGATGTGTACCCCGAGCGCCAGGCGCCGAGCAGCAAGACCATGGTCAAGGGGTATGGGGTTTACTCGCCGTATGGTTTTACTGGGGGGTATTACTTTGGGCGGGTGACGTACAACTTCTGAAAAGGGGGCTGCGTTGCAGCCCCGGCGATCTACCGGCTAAACCGCGGAATCGACAGCCCCAGGCTCTCGCGCAAGGTGCTGCCTTCATACGCCGTGCGATACACCCCACGCTCCTGCAACAGCGGCACCACCTCCTTGGTAAAGCGACGGAACTGCCCCGGATGCCCTATATAAATGTTGAACCCGTCCAAAGCCCGCGCCTCGAACCATTCGGCCATCTTCGCCGCCACCGTCTGCGCGGAACCTACGAACGCGCCGGGACGCAACTGGCGACCGAATTCCACCGCCTGGCGCAGGCTGAAGCCTTTGTCCCGGGCCTGGTCGGCGATGCGCTTGGCATTGGTGAAGAAGCTGCTGCGGGCATACTCCAGGCTCTCTTGCGGGAATGGGGCGTCAAGCTCGTACTGGCTGAAGTCGTGCCAGCCGAAATTGCGCCCGAACTCCTTGAGCGCCAGCTCGAAGCTGTGATCGGCCTGGTGATAGTGCCGTTCGATCTCACGGGCGTGCTCGTCGGTGTCCCCTACGTAGATCTCCGCGCCCGGCAGCACCAGCAACTGCTCCGGATCACGCCCCAGGCGCGCCGCGCGGCCTTTGACGTCACGGTAGAAGGCCTGGCCCTGCTCGATGCTGGCGGCATGGGTGAACACCACATCGGCGGTGGCCGCGCCCAGGTCGCGGCCCTGCTCGGAGTCGCCGGCCTGGAAGATCACAGGCTGGCCCTGGGGCGAGCGCTGGATGTTCAGCGGCCCCACCACCGAAAAATGCTCGCCCTTGTGGCTCAGCCCATGCAGCTTGCCAGGGTCGAGGAAGCGGCCGCTGGCGCGGTCGCGGGGGAAGGCGTCGTCCTCGTAGGAGTGCCACAGCCCCTGTACCACTTGCACATGCTCCTGGGCCCGGGCGTAGCGGGTGTCGTAGTCGTAGTGCTCGTCCAGCCCGTAGTTGCCGGCGGTGCCGGCATCACCACTGGTGACCACGTTCCAGCCGGCCCGGCCCTTGCTGATCAGGTCCAGCGAGGCGAGCCTGCGGGCAACGTTGTAAGGGGCGTTGTAGGAGGTGGTGAGGGTTCCGACCAGGCCGATATGGCGGGTGCTCACGGCCAGGGCCGACAGCAGGGTCAGCGGCTCCAGGCGGTTGAGGTAGTGCGAGGGGGAGCCAGGGGTGATGAACTGGCTGTCGACGATGAACATCAGGTCGAACAGCGCAGCCTCGGCCTGGCGGGCGATGTCGATGTACCAGTCGATGTTGACGCTGGCGTCCGCCGGCAGTTCGGGGTCCAGCCACAGGTTGTGCCGGCCGGGGCCGCCGCAGCCCATGGTCAGGGCGCCGAGTTTGATTTTGCGTTGGGTCATGGGGGTGGTCCTTCGAAATCGGTGGGAGCCCCTTCGCGGGTAAACCCGCTCCCACAGGGATTGTGGATGCCTGTGGGAGCGGGTTTACCCGCGAAGAAGCCGGTGAAGATCTTCAGTGCTGGCTGACGCTCGGCTGCTCGATAGCCGCACCAAACGAGGTGTCGAACAGGCTGCTGGCCGGATACGCCTGGATCAGCCCGAGCCCGGCGAAGAAGTCCACGGTCTTTTGCGCATCGACAATCACCTGCGGGTTCAGCGGTGCAAGGTCAGTGCGCGCACGGGCGAACCAGGCGCGGGCGATGTCGCGGTCGGCGCGGGTGCGCTTGGCCCAGGCGTCGGCGTAGGCCTCGGTGTGGGCCGGGTCGCTCAGGGTCCAGTCGCGGGCTTTTTTCAGCCGTTGCAGAAAGTCGGCGATCTGCGCGCGCTTGGCGTCCACCGCCTTGGCGTTGGCCACCACGAAGCTCTGCGCCGGGATCACGCCTTCGGCAGTGGCCAGTACGCGGGCGCCCTGGCGTTCTTGCTGGGTAACGTAGGGCTCCCAGGTGGCGATCACGTCCACCGAGCCGCCGTCCAGGGCGTGGGAAGCGTCCAGCGCGCTGAGGTAACGCAGCTCCAACGCATCACGCGGTACGCCGGCCTTGTCCAGGGCGCTGAACAACAGTTGCTGGCTCCACGAACCCTTCCAGATCGCCGCGCGCTTGCCACGCAGGTCTTGCAGGCTATGGATCGACGAATCCTTGCGCGCCAGAATCGCCACCCCTTCGAGGTTCTGGCGGCTGACCGCGATCACCTTGATCGGCGCGCCCAAGGCGCCCAGAAACAAGGGCGGCGCATCGCCCAGCAGGCCAATGTCGAGGCTGCCGACGTTGAGCGCCTCGGCCACGGGGGAACCTGCGGTGAACTGCTTCCACTCCAGCTCATAAGGCAGGTTGTCGAGTACCCCGGCCGCTTCCATCACCGCGCGGGCATTGTAGCTCTGGTCGCCAACGACCAAGGTCTGGGCGGCGGCGGCAAGGCTGAAGGTGGTGGCCAGCACAGTGGCGGCCAGTTGCTTGAAGTAACGCACGGGGGTCTCCAGATGCCCGCTTGGGGCATGTCAGGGCCGATCCGCAGGTGCGGTCTCGTGGCAACGGGTTTATATCTTTTAAGTCTTACTTGATCTATTTTTATAATCTATAGATCAATAAAGCCGCTGTGAAATGCGCTTTGGGCATAACCTCATGCCTTCGGCGTGATGGGATTTGAAAGCAGAAACGCTCATCTGTAAATGCATTATTTGCATATTAGCTTATGATTATTTTGCATTTTGAGAATAGAAACAGGCTTTGCTAGGGTGATATGAAACCTGAACACCGAGCCTGAACCATGAGCCATAACCCGGAACGCCTGCGCCACTTCATCGACAGCCTGGCCGAGTTGCTCGAACAGCAGCCCGACGAAGCTACCCTTCTCGACCGCGGCCAGGGCCTGCTGGCCAGCCTGGTCGCGCAGGACGACTGGCTACCAGACGACCTCGCCCAGCCCGACCCGCAGCGCTACCAGCAGTACCTGTTGCACTGCGACTCACGCCAACGCTTTTCGGTGGTGAGCTTCGTCTGGGGGCCGGGGCAGCGCACGCCCATCCACGATCACCGGGTGTGGGGGCTGATCGGCATGCTGCGCGGTGCCGAATATTCCCAAGACTTCACCCGCGACGCCCGGGGCGCACTGCAGCCCAGCGGCGCACCGGTGCGCCTGGCGCCAGGTCAGGTGGAGGCCGTGTCGCCGCGCATTGGTGATATTCACCAGGTCAGCAATGCCTTCAGTGATCAGGTGTCGATCAGCATCCACGTCTACGGCGGCAACATCGGCGCGGTCAAGCGCGCGGTGTACGCCGAGGACGGCAGCGAAAAAGCGTTCATTTCCGGCTATTCCAATACCCGCCTGCCCAACATCTGGGACCTGTCCAAAGAGAACCCTGCCCCATGAGCACAGTCACTACCCGCCGTTACCAAGACATCCGCCGCGCCCTGCTGGCCCGCGAGGAACTGGCCCTGATCGATGTGCGCGAAGAGGACCCGTTCGCCCAGGAGCACCCGCTGTTCGCTGCCAACGTGGCGCTGTCGAAACTGGAGCTGGAAATCTTCGCCCGTGTGCCGCGACGTGACGCCGCCATCACCGTCTACGACGATGGCGAAGGCCTGGCCGCCGTGGCAGCGCAGCGCCTGCTCGCGCTGGGCTACAGCGACGTGGCCGTGCTCGACGGCGGCCTGGCCGGCTGGCGCGCGGCAGGCGGTGAGCTGTTCCGTGACGTCAACGTCCCCAGCAAAGCCTTCGGCGAGTTGGTCGAGAGCGTGCGCCACACCCCTTCGCTGGCCGCCGAGCAGGTGCAGGCGCTGCTCGATGATAAGGCAAACGTGGTGGTGCTCGACGCCCGGCGCTTCGACGAATACCAGACCATGAGCATCCCCGGTGGCATCAGCGTGCCTGGCGCCGAATTGGTGCTGCGGGTGGCCGAGCTGGCGCCGAACCCGGCCACCCAGGTGATCGTCAACTGCGCCGGCCGCACCCGCAGCATCATCGGCACCCAGTCGCTGGTCAACGCCGGCATCCCTAACCCGGTGGCCGCCCTGCGCAACGGCACCATCGGCTGGACCCTGGCCGGGCAGCAGTTGGCTCACGGCCAGGACAAGACCTTCGCCCAGGTGAGCGCCGGCACCCGCGCCAACGCCGCCCGCCAGGCTCGCGCGGTGGCCGACCGCGCCGGCGTGCTGCGCCTGGAGCGCGCCGGGTTTGATACCTGGCAGGCCGACGCTAGCCGTACCACTTACCTGTTCGATGTGCGGACGCCCGAAGAATACGTTGCAGGCCATCTGCCCGGCAGCCGCAGCGTGCCCGGCGGGCAGCTGGTGCAGGAAACCGACCACGTCGCCAGCGTGCGCGGCGCGCGCATCGTGCTGGTGGACGACGATGGCGTGCGCGCCAACATGAGCGCGTCGTGGCTGGCGCAGATGGGCTGGCAGGTGGCGGTGCTGGACGGGCTGTCGGCGGCAGATTTCAGCGCCGCCGGCGATTGGCAAGCGCCGCTGCCGGAGCTACCCAAGGCCAATGAGATCGGTGTCGAACAGCTGCAAGGCTGGCTGCAGGAAGACGGCACCGTGGTGCTGGATTTCACCACCAGCGCCAACTACGTCAAGCGTCATATCCCCGGTGCGCACTGGGCGATTCGCGCGCAACTGGCCGAAACCCTGGAACGGGTGCCGCAGGCCAGTCGCTACGTACTGACGTGCGGCACCAGCCTGCTGGCACGCTTCGCCGCGCGTGACCTGCAGGCCCTCACCCGCACGCCCGTTTACCTGCTCGAAGGCGGCACCACGCGCTGGATCGCTGCCGGGCAACCGCTGGAAACCGGCGAAACGCAGCTTGCCGTTCCCCGCAGCGATCGCTACCGGCGCCCCTACGAGGGTACGGACAATCCTCGCGAGGCGATGCAGGGGTATCTGGACTGGGAGTTTGGTCTGATTGCGCAACTCGAGCGCGATGGCACCCATGGGTTCAAGGTGCTCTGAACCTGAACGCAGGGGTTCACGACAAACCGGTGCCGACCTGCACACCTTCACGCTCTGACGTACGCACGCGCCATGCTGAACCGAGGCCATCGGTTTCTATCCAGTATTGAGGGCCGTAAAACCAGGCTTCGCTTGCATTACTGGAAATCGATGGCTCGGGAACGTGCATCTTCGGCATTCGCTACTTGGTTTCGCAGCGGTTTTAGCCAGACAAGGGGCGGATTTTATCGCTACTGACCGGTAGTTTCCGGCCGGTAGTCGCACGCGGTGCTGACGCTGTTCGCCCCGAGCATGATGGGAACCTTTCAATCCGCCTACCCTGCCTCCCTGTCAAAGGCGTAATCCTTGAAAGCTAACTACCCGATCCCATGGGAGCACCGTACGTGCCTATCGACTTCAGACCCGCTCAAGCCTCGGACGCGCAGGATATTGCGCGCTTCTTTCAACTGACATCGGAAGGCATGGCCGATTACATCTGGAGCAAGCTTGCCGCACCTGGAGAAGCATTGCTGAGTGTCGGTGCGTCTCGCTATGCCAGGGAACAGGGCGACTTTTCGTACAAGAACTGCCTGATGGCCACTTACGAAGGGCGCGTCATCGGCATGATGCACAGCTATGCCTTGCGCGAGACCCCTGACAGGCCGGTCGAGACAGACCCGGTCCTCGCGCCGTATTCCGACATGGAAATACCCGACACCTTGTACATATCCAGCCTGGCCCTGGATGAGGCCTGGCGCAGCCAGGGGCTGGGCGTCCAGTTTCTTCGCCACGCCCAGCAGCGTGCGGAGGACGCTGGCCTGGATGGGCTATGCCTGATCGATTATGCAGAAAACCACGGTGCACGCCGCTTCTATGAACGTCACGGTTTTCAAATTGTTAAAACCTGCCAGATCGTTCCGCACCCGATGCTGGGCGTAACCGGTGAGGCCTATTTAATGTATCGCCCTAACCACAACGTGCTCGAGAAAAAACCATGAACAAGAAACTGACCGTGTTCCGCGAACTGGACATTCAACCGGTGCGCGACCTTCCCTTTTTTGAAGAAGTCGTGGAAGGCACCCCGCATACGCTGACGTCCAAGTACTATCACGATGAACAGCAAGGTCGCATTTCCGGAGAGTGGGAAGCCAGCACCGGAGCGTGGCGCATCGACTACAAGGTTTGGGAGTTCTGCCATGTGCTGAGTGGACGCTGCGTCATCGAGCTCGAGGGCTGCGCCCCCATCACACTGGCCGCTGGCGACACGTTCATTATCGAACCGGGCGCCAAGGGCAAATGGACCGTGCTGGAAGACATGAAAAAGAACTTCGTGATCCTCTTGCCCGCGAACTAGGCACGGGGTCACGTTTCGAAGCGCCCTCGAAACGCAGATCTCACCTATTCGGTGACTTTCCCTCGCGGGTCGTCAATGTGCTGTTTGGCCACATCGTAACGAATGCCCTCTCTATCCAGGATGCGGACGTTTTTCACAACCGTGGCCAGAGCCGTGAGGAAAGACTCCGAGTTTTCATGGCGCTCGTAAGCTTCTTCATCCGCCCAACCTTCAGTCAAATGGAAATTGTTCGGGTTGCTCAGATCCTGCGCAAATGCGTAGTAAATGCAGCCTGGCAGTTTCTGGGCCGCCAGCATCTCGGGGATCACCGCGTCGATGAAGGTCTGGCGGTCATCGGGATGAACGCGGTAGTACGCACTTACGAGAATCTTGGTCGGCAGGGTCTTGTCGTGGTCGGATGCAGCTGCTGGATGAACGTTTTGCATATTTATACGCCTCATTCGCGGGAAGTGAGTCAACGTTACTGAAGCCCAGGCCGCACAAAAATATCAAAGATTGAAAGCCATCATTTCACTTTTGAACATCGCCTAATGACTCATACCCGGGTGCCCAGCGCCACGTCGGCTCGGACAGGTGTTCAAAGAAGAAATCGGAAACCGCTCTGATCTTCACTGGCCGGGTTCGCGCAGACGGCGTCACGAAATACAAACCGCCCCGCGTCATGCTCCACTCCGGGAGGATTCTTTCCAGGCGCCCATCCATCAGGTATTCACTCGCGATGAACTCAGGCAGTTCGGAGATGGCCATCCCTTCTAGCAACAGTGGGATCATAGCGTCCGAATTCGTGACCCGCAGAGGCCCGGTAGGCACGACATCCTCTTCCACTCCAGAGGTATGCGTGAATCGCCAGACCTGCGTCCGGGCGCGGTAGGCGTAGCTCAGGCAAGGCACACTGGCCAGCTCTCGGGGGTGTTGTGGCCTTCCGTGCTTGTCGAGGTAGGCCGGTGAAGCGACAAGAAACTGGGTTACCGCACACAGCTTTCTAGCCACCAGTGATGAGTCTGGCAGTGCCGCGATTCTCAAGGCAGCGTCAAAGCCATCCGCGATCAGGTCGACCGAAGCGTCGGACAAATGCAGGTCTACCGAGAGTTCTGGATATTGCCGGATAAGTTTGGGCATCAAGGGCGCGACCCATCTCAAGCCGAACGACATGGGGATCGCGAGGCGAACCAGGCCGCGTGGTCGAACGGAGAGCTCCATCGCCTCGCCTTCTACCTCTTCGGCCTGCCGGTAGATTTCGCCAGCCTTGCCGGCCATGCTCTGACCGAACTCGGTCAATGAAAGTTGTCGAGACGTGCGGTTGAACAGACGCCCGCCCAGTCGCTCCTCCAGTCGAGCTATGGCCCTGGACACGGTGGGCACCGAAACGCCCATAACCCTGGCAGCGGCAGCGAACGAGCCCTCTTCAGCTACCTTGGCGAACATCGCCAAACCTTCAAAATCCGGAAGTTTGCTCATTTCATTTCTGCAACGATGAGTTTCTGACAATTCTATTTTGGTTTCTTCTCGTCGTCGATACGCTTCTCCCACCGCAACATTTCAAACATTGGAGAACGCTCATGACTGGCAAGCTTGTAAACAAAATCGCAATCGTGACTGGCGGAACCTCAGGCATCGGGCTGGCGACCGCGAAGCTTTTCGCTCAGGAAGGTGCGCGGGTATTCATCACTGGGCGCCGCCAGACGGAGCTGGACAACGCCGTCGCACTGGTTGGCAACGCAGTAGGGGTTCGAGTGGATTCCTCGAAGCCGGACGAACTCGATGCCTTGTACCAACAAGTCGCTGCAGCGCACGGGCGTATCGATGTGTTGTTCGCAAACGCAGGGGGTGGCTCGATGTTGCCGCTGGGAGACATCTCTGAAGAACACTACTACGACACATTTGATCGTAACGTCAAAGGTACGCTGTTCACGGTTCAGAAAGCGCTGCCACTTCTGGCTGAAGGCGCTTCGGTGATTTTGACCGGTTCCACTGCTGCCAGCTCGGGCACGCCCGCATTCAGTGTGTACGCGGCCTCCAAGGCTGCAGTACGTGCCTTCGCCCGTAACTGGATCCTTGACCTGAAGGATCGCAACATCCGGATCAACACCATCAGCCCCGGCGCTACCCGCACGCCGGGCCTGGTAGACCTTGCCGGCCCGGACGCAGCTCAGCAGCAAGGCCTGCTGGATTACCTGGCTTCGCAGATTCCCTTGGGACGCGTCGGAGAGCCTGAAGAGATTGCCAAAGCCGCTCTTTTCCTGGCGTCCAGCGATGCCAGCTTCGTCAACGGTGCCGAACTGTTCGTCGACGGCGGCCAAGCGCAAATCTAACCCGCAAAGGCCGCGAGAAACGCGGCCTTCCGCAAGCAGCTAACATTCCGACCCGTCGATCGAACCGAGCAGCAACAAAACCAAGGACATCCGCCATGGCAATCGATGCAAACCTCAACGGCATCACGAACACGTCCACACCTTATTCAGTATCGGTGCGCCCTGAACCCGTTGCGTCAAAAGACGACGCAACAACCACCGGTTCAATTAGCGTAAAAGCAGAAACACAGGCCGGATCCGAGACGGGTGCTGGCACGTCCAAAAAAGACATACTGGAAAAACTGCAAAAGCAGATCACCGAAGCGGCGAAGCGAATCCAGGAGCTGCAACAACAACTGCAGCAAGCCCAATCTGCTCAAGCATCCAGTGAGGAAAAAAATGCGCAGGTGGCAGCGATCCAAGCCCAGATTTCGAGTGTAACGGCAAACATGATGGCGATGCAGGCAACAATGATCACGCTGCAAAACTCCGTCGACACAACAGTTTGACTCACAAGCAGTTTTTTTCGTCAAACTCACACTTCGATACTCATGTCGTGCCGAATGGCTGTCCCGTCATTGAGGGCAGCCAGTGGTAGCGCTGTCAGCTTTCGTACTGATTAAAGCACTCACCCGCAAACGCCCGGTTCCCCGGACGCTTACCCAGATGTTCATCCCATGGCTTCATGCGCATCCAGTCAATCGCTTGTGCATGGGTGTGCATGCCAACTCAAGCCCCGAAGGCGAGGTGTAGATCCCTTCAGCCTCCCCAAGATAGCCACACCGATGGTAGAACGAAGTGGCATTGGGGGTCGCGTCCAGATGAATCTCGCAAAGCCCGGCCTCAAGCGCCAGACGCTCCAGATACTGGACCATAGCCCTGCCAATTCCCTGCCCCATGAACGCTGGCAGTACAAACAGAGCCCCCAGTTCCCCGGACTGGAAATCGATGTACCCTGTGGCCACAGGCGCTTCGCCCCACCATGCCATGTGGTAACACCGCTCTACGCTGAGCCTGTACCGCTCCGTCAGCGGCACCTGTGTCCAGGCTTGAACCTGTTCCGCCGTGTAGACGGTAATACACTGGTGCCGTATCGCCTGAAGCCTGATAGTGAAAGCAGCTTCGGCGTCGCTGTACCTGGCTGGACGGATCTGTAACATGCTCACTCTCCTTGTCATGGGTGATCATGACCGGAGCATGAAAAAGCCCCGACCATTGATGGCGGGGCTTAGGGTTACGTCAGGATTTACGCGCGCAACGTCCTATGGCCCGCCCAAGGCGGTCATCAGGGGACGCATCATGTACACGCGGCTGCAAGTCGTCATAGGGGCATCATCGGATGCTTCATGAGCGATGTCAAAACCCGCTCACGCCGTGGCATTGAACGCGTCGTGATATGCCACAGTCCCTGCAGGAACGTCACCGCAAAAGGACAGCGCCTGGAAATACACGTGAGGCACGCCAGGCAACACCAGCTCAGCGTGAGCGTTGAAGCCAAAACGGCTGTAGTAAGCAGGATCGCCAAGCACGACACAACCCGCTGCACCCTTACTTCGCAATTCGCTCAAAGCAGCCTTCATCAGAGAAGCGCCAATACCCCGGCCTTGCCAGCCCGGCAGCACGGATATGGGCCCAAGCCCATACCAATCTGCCGCACCGGAAGAGACGGTGACTGGAGAAACCGCGACGTGTCCAACGACTCGTTCCTGGTCCACTGCCACCAGCGAAACCGTTAATTGCCCGGCTTTGCGTAATGCATCGACAATGAACTGTTCGGTATGGCTAGAGTGTTCTGCCTGAGCGAACGCAGCGATGGTCACTGCGGCAATCTGCTCGATGTCTTCGGCTCGTTCGTTACGGATATCCACTTTCATCATACCGAACGCAGTGCAGCCAACACGCTCCCCGCGTCGCTGACCTCGAACTTGCCAGGCGCTTCCACCGCAACGTGCTTGACGATCAGGTCGTCGACCACCATGGCATAACGCAGCGAACGGCGCCCCAGCCCGCGGGCCGACAGGTCCTGGATCAAGCCCAGTGCGTTGCTGAACTCGCCATTGCCATCGCCGATCATCTTCACCGCATCGCCCACCTGCAGGCTGTTACCCCAGGCATTCATGACAAAGGCATCGTTTACCGAAACACAGAAAATTTCGTCAATGCCAGCCGCGAACAATGCTTGCGCCTGCGCTACGTAACCCGGAACGTGGCGTTCGGAGCACGTAGGCGTGAACGCGCCCGGCAAGCCGAAAATAACCACTTTTTTCTGCTTGCAGCGCTCGCGAACAGAAAAGGCATTCGGGCCGATCGCGCAGACGCCAGCATCGTTGTTGTATTCGTAAAGGGTAACGTCGGGCAGTTGATCGCCAGTTTTGATCATCGTTGTCTCCTGCATCAGGTGATGATTGAGCACGCCATGATGCCGCAGTCTGGTCGAAATGTCCGGGGTTCCCGCGCCGGATTGATAACCCTGGCAGCTGAAATGCAAAAGCCGCAGCCCCTTGCGCGAACAAGAGGCTGCGGCTTGGGTGTTGATGGCGCTAGCGGCCCAACTCAGTCAGACCGGTGCCACACCGATTTCAGCGCAATACGCTTCGGTTGCCTGCTCGATCACCTTGATATTCTTGTTGGCACGTACCAACAAGAAAACACCGAGCCCAATCATGATGATGCCGGGTACAAGCATGAACAGCATGGGCAACCCGAGAATGATGCAAAACCAGCCCACCAGTTTGAGGAACTTGGCAGCCTTGAGGAGCATGCTTTTCTGCGAGTAAATGGCGTCCGCGTCTTTGGTTGGCAGCATCTTGTAGCTGCCAATGATTTCCCGCTCGTTCGAAAACAGCATGGTAAGCCTAATTCCCTTTAGTGAGTGTGTGAATTTACGCCACAGCAACCTTTACGCTGTTGAAATAACACGAAGCTTGTCTAGCGATTCACTGCGAGCCGTCCATGTATCTCACGAAGCCCAGGCGCTGCCAGGCGTTTGAGCTGGCGCGATTTAAACATGGTCAAGAACCCTTGTTCAATCGATTCTCTGGCCCGACAGGCACAGGCAGAATTATTCCCTGTCGCAAGGAACTCTTTAAACCGGGTGATGTTCTGATGCAACTTTGTCTGCGCAATGCGCCGGATAATATTATTATGATATCACCCTGAATGTGGCGCATCGCCTGTTCAGCGGGCCAGTATCGCCTGATGATGGTCGATCGAAGGCACAGCGTCCTGAACGCGTCGAGCCGTCAGCCACTCACGCATTCGCGCAGTATCGAAAATCTGCCCCTCCTCCATCATGACCAAGATGAGCGTTTGGGACATTCGGTAACATCCACATCGGGAACAACATCGTGCTTCCCATCCGTGGGCGCATTCGACAGTTTCAGCCTGCCCTGCGCAGATCAGACAACTCATGTAAGCCCCCTTTTATTCTTCTTCCATGAAGGGTAGTTGCAAAGCCAAAAGAATAGTATGGCTTTCGATTGACATGAGATTTTCGTGCCAAGTCCCCAAATACCTTCTGCGCGCGCTTGAGAACCAGGCATGGCCCGAGGAGCGCTCATCAACTGTACAGGCTGTCATCCAAGGGCTCGCTCGGCGCGTCCATCAGGCACTCGCCTGGTACTGGCTATGGCACACATCATGAGCAACACTAAAAAACCTGTGAATTATCTTCAATACCCTTCATGTAGACGCCCTGCTTAAACTACGTCCTGATCATGCATCAGCATAAAGTTTGTTGAGCGAAGGCCCCGGAAGGTGCAACTGGACAGCACTGGAAGGCTCGACCTCAAACATCAGGACACCGCGCACCATGAATACAGCACCTACGTTTAGCCTCAAACGCATTGCCTTCGACGAACATTATCACCCTGCTGAAAACACCCGCATCACCACCAACTTCGCCAATTTGGCGCGGGGTGCGAACCGCCAGGAAAACCTGCGCAACACCTTGACGATGATTGACAACCGCTTCAACGCACTGGCGCATTGGGATAACCCCGACAATGACCGCTACCACGTCGAGCTGGAAATCATTTCGGTGGAAATGAACATGGAAGCCGAACAGCACGGCAATACCCTGCCGTTGATAGAAATACTGAAAACCCATATTGTCGACCGCACAACCAATACCCGCATCGAGGGCATGGTAGGCAATAATTTTTCTTCGTACGTTCGCGACTATGACTTCAGTGTACTGTTGCTGGAGCACAACAAGCATCAGCCAACCTTCAGCACGCCCGAGAACTTTGGCGCGCTGCACGGCAACCTGTTCAAGTGCTTTGTAAATTCGCAAACCTACCGGCAGCACTTCAACAAACCGCCGGTAATCTGCCTGAGTGTGTCGAGCAGCAAAACCTACTACCGCACCGAAAACCAGCACCCTGTGCTGGGCGCTGAATACCAGCAGGATGAATACTCGCTGACGGACGAATACTTCAAGAAAATGGGTTTGAAGGTTCGCTATTTCATGCCACCGGACAGTGTTGCCCCGTTGGCATTCTATTTTTCCGGTGACTTGCTCGCGGATTACACCAACCTTGAGCTGATCAGCACCATCAGCACCATGGATACCTTCCAGAAGATCTACCGCCCCGAAATCTACAATGCCAACTCTGCAGCCGGCAAGGCCTACCAGCCCAGCCTGAAGCACCAGGACTACTCGCTCACGCGCATTGTCTACGATCGGGATGAGCGCAGCCGGCTGGCGATCGAACAGGGCAAATTTGCCGAGGCGAACTTTGTCAAACCCTACCAGGCCACGCTTGAGCAATGGTCCGCTCAATACGCCCGTTGAATCATTCAAAGTACAAGGTCATCGCTCATGAACACGCTACTCCCCACGTCCACTGCCGGCAGCCTGCCTAAACCGTCCTGGCTTGCCCAACCTGAAACACTCTGGTCACCGTGGAAGTTACAAGACGCGCAACTTATCGAAGGCAAACAGGATGCCCTGCGCCTGGCCTTGCAAGAACAACAACACGCCGGTATCGACATTGTCAGTGATGGCGAACAAACACGTCAGCACTTCGTCACCACCTTTATCGAGCACCTGAGTGGTGTTGATTTCGAGCAGCGGGAAACCGTTAGAATCCGCGATCGTTACGACGCGAGCGTACCAACCGTGGTGGGTGCTGTCGCCCGACAGAAACCCGTGTTTGTCGAAGATGCCAAGTTCTTGCGCCAACAGACCACGCAGCCGATAAAGTGGGCGCTGCCTGGCCCCATGACCATGATCGATACGCTTTACGACAGCCACTATAAAAGCCGCGAGAAACTGGCCTGGGAATTCGCCAAGATTCTCAATCAGGAAGCCAGGGAACTGGAAGCAGCCGGTGTTGACATCATCCAGTTCGACGAACCGGCATTCAATGTCTTCTTCGACGAAGTGAATGACTGGGGCGTGGCCACCCTGGAAAGGGCTATTGAAGGCCTCAAGTGCGAAACTGCCGTCCATATCTGCTATGGCTATGGCATCAAAGCCAATACTGACTGGAAAAAGACCCTGGGCTCGGAATGGCGGCAATATGAGCAAGCCTTCCCCAAACTGCAACAGTCCGGCATCGATATCATCTCGCTGGAATGCCATAACTCGCATGTTCCAATGGACCTGATCGAGCTGATTCGCGGCAAGAAAGTCATGGTCGGCGCCATTGATGTGGCCAGCCATGTCATTGAAACACCGGAGCAGGTTGCCGACACCCTGCGCAAGGCACTGCAATTCGTCGATGCCGACAAACTATACCCGTGCACCAATTGCGGTATGGCACCCCTGCCTCGTCAGGTAGCCAGCGGCAAGCTCAAGGCGTTGAGTGCAGGCGCGGCAATCGTCCGCCAGGAACTCGTCAACGCACACTGAAGCCTATGCATACACAAGCCCCAAATTGAGCTGACCCGTATTTTTACCCATGATCGATTTACGCCACCTGCGAACCCTCCACGCGCTGCGTGAAACCGACAGCCTGCACGAGGCCGCCGAGCGCCTGCACCTAACCCAATCAGCCCTGTCGCACCAGTTCCGCGACATGGAAGAGCGCATCGGCATGCCGCTGTTCGTGCGCAAATCCAGGCCGGTGCGCTTCACCAGTGCAGGGCTGAAACTGTTGCAGCTGGCCGACCAGGTGTTGCCGCAAATCCGCAGTACCGAACGGGACCTTGGCAAACTGGCCGGGGGCTCGGCCGGGCGGCTGCACATCGCCATCGAATGCCACAGCTGCTACCAGTGGCTGATGCCTTCAGTGGATGAGTTTCGCAGCGCCTGGCCCGAGGTGGAACTGGACCTCGCCTCCGGTTTTTCATTCGCACCACTGCCAGCCCTGGAGCGCGGCGACCTGGACCTGGTAGTGACCTCCGACCCGGTAACACTGCCGGGCATCAGCTATGTGCCGTTGTTCGGTTATGAGGCACTGCTGGCCATCGACAACCACCACGCCCTGCGCGACAAGCCTTACCTGGAACCTTCCGATATCGCCCACCAGACGCTGATCACCTACCCGATCGAACGCACTCGCCTGGATATCTTCACCCGCTTTCTCGACCCGGCCGACGTCGAGCCGGCGCAGGTACGCACCTCGGAACTGACCGTGATGATGATGCAACTGGTGGCGTCCGGGCGCGGCGTCTGCTGCCTGCCCAACTGGGCAGTGCATGAGTACAGCTCGCGTGGCTATGTAACCGCCAAGCGCCTTGGCGAACATGGCTTGCAGGCCAGGCTCTACGCCGCACTGCGCAGTGACATGCTGGAAGTGCCATACGTGAGCGATTTTCTGCTCACCGCCAAGGACATCTCCTTCACCACGCTGGCAGGTGTCAGCGTGGCGTCAGGGCCCGTACTCTGACAACTGCGCGGCCTTAGCGGACCACGCCCCAATTCGGGTCAAAATCGATAACGGGGTTCAAAGCGCCCTTTTTTGATGCACGCCTGGCTGTCGGCCCGGCGTTGCTCACTCGCAGCTAGAGCAAACACCGCCCCGTACTGACACGGATTGCCCGCCCAAATCCCGTGTTTCGCGGCCCTTTCCCCTCGACATCCCCGCTGCACGGCGTTTTCGGCACCTTCATTGCAATGCTTGTTGTGCTCACCGCACAGGCAATCAATTGCAACCGAGGCTCACGCGAGACACGGCACCCACCGACCCCAGCAAGGCAGCACCCTGAAAAACGCAGATGAACCGCAATGAAGCTGCCGGCAACGGTGGCAAGGAGTGGGTATGTCCCGGGCTTTTTTCAATGAAATGTACGAAGCGAACGGCAGTTGCCGCCCGCATTACCAGGAGTTCGCCCGCTGGCTGGCGAACACCCCGCTGGAGCTGCTGGAGCAGCGCCGACGTGAAGCGGATCTGTTGTTCCACCGTGCCGGCATCACCTTCACCCTGTACGGCGACAGCCAGGACACCGAACGCCTGATCCCCTTCGATATCATCCCGCGCAGCATCCGCGCCAGCGAGTGGCGAACGGTCGAGCGTGGCTGTATCCAGCGTGTGCAGGCGCTTAACCTGTTCCTGCAGGACATCTACCACGACCAGCGCATCCTCAAGGCCGGTATCATCCCGCCAGAGCAGGTACTGGCCAACGAGGGCTACCAGATCGCCATGCAGGGCCTGGACCTGCACCGCGGGCTGTATGCCCACATCGCCGGTGTCGACCTGGTGCGCGATGGCGATGGCAGCTACTTCGTGCTGGAAGACAACCTGCGCACCCCCAGCGGCGTCAGCTACATGCTCGAAGACCGCAAGATGATGATGCGCCTGTTCCCCGAGCTGTTTGCCGCCCAACGTATCGCCCCCATCGACCACTACCCCAACCTGCTGCTGGACACGCTCAAGAGCGCCAGCCCGCTGGACAACCCCACAGCCGTGCTGCTCACCCCCGGCCGTTTCAACAGCGCCTATTTCGAGCATGCGTTCCTGGCCCGGGAAATGGGCATCGAGCTGGTCGAAGGCGCAGACCTGTTCGTGCGTGACGAGCATGTCTACATGCGCACCACCGCCGGCCCGCAGCAGGTTGATGTGATCTACCGCCGCCTGGACGACGACTACCTCGACCCGCTGTCGTTCAACCCGGACTCGATGCTCGGCGTGCCAGGGCTGATCTCGGTGTACCGCGCCGGCAATGTGGTACTGGCCAACGCCGTCGGCACCGGCGTGGCCGACGACAAGTCGATCTACCCCTATGTCGACGACATGATCTGCTACTACCTGGGCGAAGAGCCGATCCTGAACAACGTGCCCACCTGGCAGTGCCGCAAGCCTGCGGACCTGTCCCACGTCCTGGCCCACCTGCCCGAACTGGTGGTCAAGGAAACCCAGGGCTCCGGTGGCTACGGCATGCTGGTTGGGCCGGCATCGACCAGTGCCCAGATCGAAGACTTCCGCGCGCGCATCAAAGCCCGCCCGCACGCCTATATCGCCCAACCCACCTTGTGCCTGTCCACCTGCCCGACCTTTGTCGACAGCGGCATCGCCCCGCGCCACATCGACCTGCGCCCGTTCGTGCTTTCGGGCAGTGAAACCCGCCTGGTGCCCGGCGGCCTGACCCGCGTGGCGCTGAAGGAAGGCTCGCTGGTGGTCAACTCGTCGCAAGGCGGCGGTACCAAGGACACCTGGGTGGTGGAGGACTGAACCATGCTTTCGCGAACCGCTTCCGACCTGTACTGGATGTCGCGCTACCTGGAGCGTGCAGAAAACCTCGCGCGCATGCTTGAGGTCAGCTATTCGCTGTCGTTGATGCCTCAGGCCGGGCGCAGCGACGGTCATGCCGAGCTGGCGATGTCGCTGCTGGCATCCGGCACGCTGGACGACTACATCCGCCGGCACACCGAGCTCGACACCGAGCGCATGCTGCACTTCTTCGCGCTCGACGCGACCAACCCCAGCAGCATCTATTGCTGCCTGCAGGCCGCCCGCACCAATGCCCATGCGGTGCGTGGCCGCATCACCGCCGACATGTGGGAAAACATCAACGCCACCTGGATCGAGATGCGCAATATCGCCAGCAATGGCCTGGGCCGCTATGGCATCAGCCAGTTCTGCGACTGGGTCAAGGAACGCTCGCACCTGTTCCGTGGCGCCACCTCCGGCACCATCATGCGCAACGATGCCTACAGCTTCATCCGCCTGGGCACCTTCCTGGAGCGGGCGGACAACACCCTGCGCCTGCTCGATGCGCGCTATGAAATGTTCGGCGAAGCCTCCGAAGAGGTCAGCGACGATTCCGCCCGTGGCTATTACCAGTGGAGCGCCTTGCTGCGTGCGCTGACCTCGTATGAAGCCTTCAACGAGATCTATCGCGCCGCCCCCAGTGCCCGGCCAGTGTCCGAATTGCTGTTGTTGCGGGTGGACGTACCGCGCTCGCTGCATGCCTGCATCGAGGAACTGGACCTGATCCTGGCCGGTCTGCCGGGCAGTAGCGGGCGCGCCGCCCAGCGCATGGCCGCCGAACTCAACGCGCGCCTGCGCTACACCGCCATCGATGAAATACTCGAAGCAGGGCTGCACCCTTGGCTCAGCGATTTTATCGGCCGCATCAACCAACTGGGCCAGGCGGTCCATCACTCCTACCTGGAGGTTGTATGAAACTGTCCATTCGCCACGACACCACCTACAGCTATGCCAGCGATGTCAGCAACAGCATCCAGTTCCTGCGCCTGACGCCGCGCAGCAGCGCACGCCAACGTATCAATGAATGGCAACTGGGCCTGCCCTGCAAGGTCAAGAGCCAGATCGACCCGTACGGCAACATCCTGCATGTGCTGACCCTGGACAAACCCCACGGCCACCTGGCGCTGACTGCCAGCGGGCAGGTAGAGATCGACCCGGACTGCGAGCAGGAGGCTGAAAGCCAGTCTCCCCTGCCATTCCTGCGTGTCAGCCGCCTGACCCAGGCCGATGACACGCTCAAGGCCTTCGCCACCCGACAATGTGGCGAGCATCGAGACCGGGCGGCACTGACAGGGCTGATGCAAGGCTTGGCCGAGCACATGCCCTACAGCCCGGGGGCCACTTCGGTGGGTACCACCGCGATCGAAGCATTCAACGGCGGCGCCGGGGTGTGCCAGGACCACACCCACGCCTTCCTGGCCTGCGCCCGCAGCCTGGGGGTGCCGGCACGCTACGTTTCGGGCTACCTGTGCACCGAGGACGAGCAGCACCTGGCCAGCCACGCCTGGGCAGAGGCCTGGATCGACGACGCCTGGTACAGCTTCGACATTACCAACCGCCTGACGCGGCCAGACCGTCACCTGAAGCTGGCGGTTGGCCTGGACTACCTCGATGCCTGCCCGGTCCGGGGCGTGCGCCGCGGCGGCGGTATCGAATCGATGCAGGCCAGCGTCCACGTACACCGCCAGTGACACATTTGCTGCAGGCCGGTCTTGCCGCGCAGGTGCGGCAAGACCACTCCATACCCAATACAAGGGAAACCGCATGACTTACTGTGTCGCCATGCACCTTGAGGACGGGCTTGTCTTCATCAGCGATTCACGCACCAACGCCGGCATTGACCAGATCTCCACCTTTGCCAAGTTGTTCGTGTTCAGCGTGCCGGGCGAGCGGCTGATCGTGCTGCAGACCGCCGGCAACCTGGCAACCTCGCAGTCGGTGGTGAACCTGCTGCAGCAACGCAGCCAGGGCAGCGGCCCCCACCTGCTGAACGTTGCCACGCTCTACGATGCAACGGTGCTGGTCGCCGACACCCTGCGCGAAGTGGTCAACCGTGACCGCAGCAAACTTACGGGCGACATCGACCTGAGCAGTTCATTCATTGTCGGCGGCCAGATAGCCGGCGCACCCATGGCCATCTACAACGTCTACGCGCAGGGCAATTTCTTCCAGGCCACGCCAGACACCCCGTTCCTGCAACTGGGCGAAAGCAAGTACGGGCGGCCTATTCTTGACCGAAACCTGCAGTACCAGACACCACTGGATGAAGCGCTGCGTTGCGGACTGATTTCGTTCGACTCCACCATCCGCAGCAACCTGTCGGTGGGCATGCCGCTGGACTTGCTGGTGTACCGCGAAGGCAGCCTGGAAAGCATGACGCGCAAGCGCATCACCAATGAAGATGCCTATTATCAGCAGATTCGCAGGCAGTGGAGCGACGGGTTGAAGAGGTTGTTGGCGGAACTGCCTGCGCCGCCTTATGGCTGAATGAACACACGGCTCGAAACATCTGCTGCCTGTGCAGGCCTCTTCGCGGGCAAGCCCGCTCCCACAAGTACTGCGCATAACCTGAAGGCTGCGATGATCTTGTGCATGCTGTGAGGAGCCATCGTTTGAGTCTCACCAACCACTGAGCTCTAATTAGGCGAATACTGCGCTACTGGTGAAACCATGATTCACGGAAAAACCCTGGAAGCCTGGCAACAAAGCCACCCCATCATCGCCGACCTGGTTGCCCTGAAAGAAACCAACTGGTTCAACCCTGGTATCGCCAAGGCTGCCGAAGCCCTGCACGACGTAGGCCTGACGGCGGACGACGTGCAAGCGACAAGCGTGCGATTGCAGCGTTTCGCACCCTACCTGGCCACTGTGTTCCCTGAAACGGCAGCTGCCGGCGGGGTGATCGAGTCGCACATCACCCCGCTGCCGCAGCTTCGCCAACGGCTTATCGAGGAGGGCTCACCGCAAAACGTGGGCAGCCTGTGGCTCAAGGCAGACAGTGACTTGCCTATCTCCGGATCAATCAAGGCCCGGGGCGGCATTCATGAAGTGCTCAAGCACGCCGAAGACCTGGCCTTGGCGGCCGGTTTGATCACGCCGTCAGATGACTACACCAGACTGGCCAACGATGAGGCCCGCGCATTCTTCAGCCAGTACAAGATCGCCGTGGGTTCGACCGGCAACCTGGGCCTGTCGATTGGCATCATGAGTGCCAAGCTGGGCTTCCAGGTGAGCGTGCACATGTCGTCCGACGCCAGGCAATGGAAGAAGGACAAGCTGCGCGCCAACGGCGTAACGGTAGTGGAGCACGCCTGCGATTACAGCGTGGCAGTCGAGCAAGGTCGCCAGCAGGCAGCTTCAGACCCCAGCTGTTATTTTGTCGACGATGAAAACTCCCCACAGCTGTTCCTCGGCTATGCCGTCGCCGCTGAACGGCTGGCACGGCAGTTCGACGAGGCCGGCATCCAGGTGAACGCTGATCATCCATTGTTCGTGTACCTGCCGTGCGGCGTAGGAGGCGGCCCCGGCGGTGTCGCATTCGGGCTGAAGCTGGTGTTCGGCGATGCGGTGCATTGCATCTTTGCCGAACCCACCCACTCCCCGTGCATGCTGCTGGGGGTGTACACCGGCTTGCACGATGAAACCAGTGTGCAGGACTTCGGCATCGACAACATCACCGCCGCCGACGGCCTGGCGGTCGGGCGCCCGTCCGGGTTTGTCGGCAAAGCCATGCAGCGGCTGATCGATGGTTACTACACCGTGACCGACGAAGAACTGTACCGCTTGATGGTCATCGCCCATGAGCAGGACAAGGTCAAACTGGAGCCCTCTGCGCTGGCTGGCGTACCTGGCATGGCACGGGTGTTACGGGCAGACGAGTATCTGGCTCGCCAGGGCTTTACCCCAACGCATCTGCAAAATGCCACTCACCTTGTGTGGGGAACGGGCGGCAGCATGGTTCCAGAAACCGAGTTTGAGGCTTATCTGGCGAAAGGCCGCGGCCTGTAGGCTGCGCTTATCACAGCCCCTGAATGGGTTGCCTGTACTGGCCTCTTCGCGGGTAAACCCGCTCCCACAGGGATCGCACCGTTTTCGAAACCTGTGCTGTACCTGTGGGAGATTCTATGGTTTTCAGCAAGCTGTTTTGGCTCCTTTGGTGATGTATTCGTCCTGATTTTTCATCAGGGCGAATGCCACCCGTGCGAGCTTCCTGGCGAGGATTACCAATGCTTGGGTCGTTGCCTTTCCATTGTTCCGATGCCGCTCATAGTCCCCTTTCCAAACGGGTGACTTGCTGGCGGCCATCGCTGCGTTATGCAACAAACGACGGATTTCTGAGCAACCGCGCTTAGTGAGGCGACGTTGCCCACTTTTCTGCCCAGAGTCACTGACTCGTAGATCCATTCCCAAGAATGCGATGTACGCGTCACTGCTCTTGAACTCACCCCTCATAAAAGCCATTACCAGCGCTGTGGCGGTTAGAAAACCAATACCCTCTACTGCCTGGCAGCGAGCGACTTGCTCGTGCAATCCAGCTTCTCGCAGCACTTCCTTAATCTTCTTTTGGATCAACAGCTCCAGCCGATCTATCGATTTCACGAAGGTACTGAACGCAGCCTTCAAGAGGCCTTCATTAGCCCAGCTCTGAGTCATTGCAGTGCGAGCACTTACCAAGGCTGCTCTGCGACGAAGCAGGCTCTGAAGCTTGCCGTAGACAGCGGGAGGCGGGCTCCAGGGACGAAGATCCTCCCCTTCGTTTCTCAGAAATCGGGACAGCAACCGAGCATCGGAAGGGTCGGTTTTAACCCGTCCTCCAACACTTTTCCGGTAGTTACTCAGTTGGAAACCATCGATGACATAAACCTCGAAACCCAAGCTATGGGCCAGCTCAACCAAGTCCAGGTGATAAACATTGGTCGCCTCAACCGCGATAGCGGTGTTCAGCGGTTGCTGCTTCAACCATTTTTTGATTTCGGGTTTGGAATTTTTCAGTCTGACGATCTCATCACGGTCATCGTGATGGATAACCAGCTCAGCTTTTGCGACATCCGCACCCACAATCAGCTTGCCTACCTGCATTGCCATGGGCGACTCCTCACGCTATGGTTTTTCGGCTTGAAGGGGTTTCACCAAGAGGCGCTGGCTTGCTTCTATCGTCGCTTGTAAACGATGCATTCTTTATCGGCGCTTTGGTGGAAGGGGTGGGGCGATGTCTCCCACGGTCTGTACTGATGCGAGCAGTCAGAATCGGGCATTTAGTCCCACCACCCCTTCAAGTCTAACCATACAAGCGGGTTTACCCGCGAAGAGGCCGGTACAGGCGACACATAACTGGCTCAACCACGGATGCACTGAGCAAACACCGGCTCCTGCAAATAGGCCACATTCAACCGGGTCCAGGGCGTCACGGCCTTCTGGTTGGTCTGGAAGATCGCCCCCGGCGCCAGCATTACCCCCCTGCCCTGCACTTCGCGGGTCAGCAACGCGGTGTCTTCGATCCCCGGAAAGCGCGCCCACAGGTACAAGCTTTGTTCCGGTCGGCAGAACACCTCGGCACCTAGTTCGTCCAGCACCCGCAGCCCGCCAGCGGTGGCTTCCCGCACCCGGTCCTGCAGGCGCATCAGGTGCCGCAGGAAATGCCCTTCGCTGAGGATCACATCCGCCGTGCGTTCGCACAGTTCCGAACAACTGGTGTGCAACATCATCTGCAGGTCGGCCAACTCGTCGATGACCTCCTTGCTCCCTGCGATGTAACCCACCCGCAAGGCCGCCGACACTGATTTCGAGAAACTGCCGATGTACAGCGAACGCCTCAGTTGGTCGAGCGCCGCCACCTTGAGCGCCGAGCTGGGCTTGAAGTCTGCCAGTGCGTCGTCTTCGACCAGCAACAAATCGTGCCGCTCGGCCAGTTGCAGCAAGCGATGGGCCTTGGCCGGGGAGATATCCGAACCGGTAGGGTTGTGGCACACCGACTGGATGAAGAACAGCCGGGGCCGTTCGACCCGCAGCATGGCTTCCAGCGCGTCCATGTCCGGGCCGTCGGCCAGGCGCGGCACGCTCAGCAGCCGTGCGCCGTGCAGTTGCAGCTTGCCGAACAACGGGTAGTAACCCGGGTTTTCCACCAGCACCGCATCGCCTGGTACCACGAAGCGGCGAATGATCAGGTCCAGCGCATGGTTGGCGCCGTGGGTGGTCACGATTTGCCGGGGCGTGGCACTGATGGCGTAGCTGGCCAGCTTGCGCACCAGGCTCTGGCGCAGGCCGGGGTTGCCCAGGCGATTGCCATAGCGAAACAGGTTCCCTGCGCCACTGCGCATCGCTTGCCGGGTGAATTTGTCGAGGCGCATGTCCTGCAACCAGGACACCGGCGCAAAACCTTCACCCAACGGCGCCAGCCCGGGTTCGCGAACGAACTGCTGCCGCATCATCCAGATGGTGTCCATGGCCCGGGTATAGGGCGGTGTTTCATCCAGTTCGGCAGCCTGCACCTGCGCACCGACGAAAAAGCCCTGCCCGTGGCGGGCCTCCACCAACCCTTGGGAGGCGAGAATCTCGTACGCGGTGATCACCGTATTTTTCGAGTGCCCGTGCAAACGCATGTACTCGCGCAACGACGGCAGGCGGTCGCCAACCTTCAGCACGCCAGTGCGGATCTGCTGCTCGACCGCATCGGCGACCTGCTGGGCAAGGGTGACACGAGGCATCGGCTGGCTCCTGTGCTGTCATGGGTACAGTCTGGGTACTGTTGGGCAAAACTGTACCTTCAATCAAGGGCACAGTGGCTGCACATTTAGCACCACGCCGGCGACGCGCTCAAGCCGCCGCCCAACAACAATGACGCCAAGGGTACCCTCATGAGCCTCGATTCCCGCCTGCCCGCTTTCCGTAACCTGTCCCCCGCCGCGCGCCTGGACCACATCGGCCAGTTACTCGGCCTGAGCCACGACGACGTCAACCTACTGGCCGACGCTGGCGCCCTGCCGATGGAGATTGCCAATGGCATGATCGAAAACGTCATCGGCACCTTCGAACTGCCCTATGCCGTGGCCAGCAACTTCCAGATCAATGGCCGTGATGTGCTGGTGCCGCTGGTGGTGGAAGAGCCCTCGATCGTCGCCGCTGCTTCGTACATGGCCAAGCTGGCCCGTGCCAACGGCGGCTTCACCACCTCCAGCAGCACCCCGCTGATGCGTGCCCAGGTACAGATCGTCGGCGTAAAGGACCCGCTCAATGCACGCCTGAGCCTGCTGCGCCGCAAAGACGAAATCATTGAGCTGGCCAACCGCAAGGACCAATTGCTCAACAGCCTCGGCGGCGGCTGCCGCGACATCGAAGTGCACACCTTCGCCGACACCCCGCGCGGCCCGATGCTGGTGGCGCACCTGATCGTCGATGTGCGCGATGCCATGGGCGCCAACACCGTCAATACCATGGCCGAGGCCGTTGCGCCGCTGATGGAAGCCATCACCGGGGGCCAGGTACGCCTGCGCATTTTGTCCAACCTGGCCGACCTGCGCCTGGCTCGGGCCCAGGTGCGGATTACACCACAGCAACTGGAAACGACCGAGTTCAGTGGCGAGGCAGTGATCGAAGGCATCCTCGACGCCTACGCCTTCGCGGCGGTCGACCCCTACCGCGCGGCCACCCACAACAAGGGCATCATGAATGGCATCGACCCACTGATCGTCGCCACTGGCAACGACTGGCGTGCAGTGGAAGCCGGCGCCCATGCGTATGCCTGCCGCAGTGGTCACTACGGCTCGCTGACCACCTGGGAAAAGGACAACAACGGCCACTTGGTCGGCACCCTGGAAATGCCGATGCCCGTTGGCCTGGTCGGCGGTGCCACCAAGACCCATCCGCTGGCGCAACTGTCGCTGCGCATCCTCGGCGTGAAAACAGCCCAGGCGCTCGCTGAGATTGCCGTGGCCGTAGGCCTGGCGCAAAACCTCGGGGCCATGCGCGCCCTGGCCACCGAGGGCATCCAGCGCGGCCACATGGCCCTGCATGCACGCAATATTGCCGTGGTGGCTGGCGCCCGAGGCGATGAAGTGGATTGGGTTGCCCGGCAGTTGGTGGAGAACCACGACGTACGTGCCGATCGCGCCGTGCAGCTGCTGAAGCAGAAGCGCGCCGAATGAGCAGGGTCCCGATGCAAGCGGTAAAGGTCTTTGAAGTCGGCCCCCGTGACGGCCTGCAGAACGAACGCCAGCCGCTGTCGGTGACCGCCCGTGTGGGCTTGATCGGCGAGCTGGCTGGCACCGGCCTGCGGCATATCGAGGCCGGCGCCTTCGTGTCGCCGCGCTGGGTGCCGCAGATGGCCGGCAGCGACGAGGTGTTGCGCCAGTTGCCCAGCAACGACGGGGTCAGTTACTCGGCCCTGGTGCCCAACCGGCAAGGCTTCGAGGCGGCGCAACGGGCTGGCTGCCGCGAAGTAGCGGTGTTCGCCGCCGCCTCCGAGGCGTTTTCGCGCAACAACATCAATTGCTCCATCGATGAAAGCTTCGAGCGCTTCACCCCGGTGTTGCGCGCCGCCAAAGAGGCCTCTATCCGGGTGCGCGGTTATGTATCCTGCGTGCTCGGTTGCCCGTTCACTGGGGCCGTTGCGCCGGAGGCCGTGGCCAAGGTCGCACGCCGCCTGCACGAACTGGGCTGCTACGAAATCAGCCTGGGTGACACCATTGGCGCCGGCCGCCCGGATGAAACGGCTCAGTTGTTCGAGCACTGCGCACGGCAACTGCCGGTAGCGGCACTGGCCGGCCACTTCCACGATACCTGGGGCATGGCCATCGCCAATGTGCATGCCGCGCTCGCGCAGGGTGTACGTACCTTCGACAGCTCGGTCGCGGGCCTCGGCGGCTGCCCCTACTCGCCGGGCGCCAGCGGTAACGTGGCCACGGAAGATCTGTTGTACCTGCTGCACGGCCTGGGCTACAGCACCGGTGTCGATCTGGAGGCGGTGGCACGGGTTGGCGTGCGTATCAGCGCGCAGCTGGGCACCGCCAACCGCTCCCGCGCAGGCCTTGCCCTGGCAGCAAGGAGCGCCCGCGAACACTGATAGCGCCTGTGGCTCCCGAACAAAAACAACAAGCCCGCAAGGGCAGGAGAATGCCAATGACCTTTGAATGCCGCCTGCACCCCCTCCCCCCGGAGGTGGACCATGGCTGACGACAACCTCTATGAAGTGTGGGGCGACACCGTGGACAGCCGCCACCTGCTCGCCGCCATCGCCATCGGCGCCGCTTGCAGCCTGGGTACCTTTTTCCTGGCCGAGCGCCTGTTGACCGGCTGGGTCGAGTCCAGCCAGATGGCCCGGGCCTACGCCATGCTGCTGGGCATTCTCGGCTCGCTGCTGGGCGGCGGCGTCAGCGCTTGCCTGTTCAAACCCAAGCGCCATGTGGTCGAGCATGTGGCCGATCCGGCCTGGCGCCAGCAAGTCATCGAAGCGCTGCGCAGCGAATACGGCGGCATCGGCCAGCTCAGTGACCTGCCGCAGGAGGTGCGCAACGAGTTGCGTGAGCTGGGCTTGGAGCGCCTGTTCGATGAAGCCGAACCCGCAAGCACAGCCGAGGCCTGCACAAGCACCGCAACCCTGAAGCGAGGTACCGCCTGATGGACGCCCTGTTCGACCAGGTTCTGATAGCCGTGCTGATGGGCGTGATCGGTGCCGTGGTGTTTGCCGCCATCGGTCTGATCTCCGGCAGCGACGAAACTACCACCCTCGCCCCCCTGACCTTGCTGGTCGTGCTGTTGGGCGTGCCCGCTGCCGGGGTGTTTACCTTCTTTCTCGCCGGTGCAGTGGCCAAGCACATGACCCACGCAGTCCCCACGGCATTGCTCGGCATCCCCGGCGACACCATGGCAACACCCCTGATGCGCGAAGCCAACTTCCTGCGCAACCTGGGCGTGCCGCATATCGCCCTGCGCAAGATGATCTCCGGTGCGGTCATCGCTGCCTTGGTCGCAGTGCCACTGGCAGTGCTGTTCGCCGTGCTGCTGGCACCTTTTGGTGATGCGATCAAACGGGCAGCGCCCTGGGTGTTCCTCGCCGCCGCCACCACCATTGCCTATTTCTCGGCAGGCCGCTGGGCCTCGGTACTGGCGCTGCTGCCCTTCGTGCTGGTGATCATCGCCTTGCAGACCTTGACCGGCCAGCACGGCGTCAAGCTCAGCGTCAGCTACTTCCTGGGCATTGCCATCGGCCCACTGATCGCCGCCCTGTTCGCCATGCTCGCCCCGGCAGAGCGGGCGCGGATGAAACGCAGCGAACCGCGCACCTTTGCGCTGTCACCCGACGTCAAGGGCTGGGGCGGCTGGTTCCCCAACCCGCTGAAGGTGCTGGACCGCCGCCAGGCCGGCTGGACCTTGGCCACCGCCACGGTGTCCAGTGCCACCTTCGTGTTCAGCCCGGTGGCCATGACGGTGATCCTCGGTGAAGTGGTGGGTTCACGCATCAAGCACGCCTATCACCGCCTGACCTCGGTCATCAGCGTGCGCAACGGTGTTACCGAGTCCACCTACATTGCCGAGGCGCTGATCCCGCTGATCGCCTTTGGCCTGCCGCTCAGCCCGGTAGCCGCCGGGCCGGCCGCACCGCTGTTCAACGCCCCGCCACGCTTCACTGTCGACAGTGCCAGCGGCCAGGTGAACAACCTGCATAACCTGCTAAGTGCCAGCGAGTTCCTTGCCTACGGCATGCTGGCGGTCGTGATCGCCATCCTGATCGCCTACCCCTTCTCGATGAACTTCGCTCACCGTGCTGCTTCGTTCGTGTCCCGGTGCATCAGCCATGAGGCGGTGATCGCCACCTTCGTCGGCCTGATCCTGGTGATCGGCCTGTGGGAAGGCGGCCTGCTGGGCCTGCTGGTCATCCTTACGGTGGGCCTGCTGGGCGGTTTCCTGTACCGCTTCATCGGCTTCAACATCGGTGTGCAATTCATGGGCTACTACACCGCCGTGCTCAGCGTGCCGGCCATCGTCGCCCTGTTCGCTTGAACTGCCCCCCCCTCACTCTGCCACGCAACCACTGAGGTTGCGTGGCTTCACTCGCCTGCAAGAAAGGAACAACAACAATGAATATCCTTTGCCCCCCTTGCCGCATGACGGCGGCTTGCGCTTGTCTGTTGCTTGGCGCCGCCAGCGTCCAGGCCGAAGGCTTCAGCGAAGACGCCAAGGTCGGCCTGACCTTGCGCAACTTCTACATCAACCGCAATTTCGTCGACCCGGCCTATCCACAAGGCAAAGCCGAAGAATGGACGCAAAGCTTCATCCTCGACGCCCGTTCCGGCTTTACCCAGGGCGTGGTCGGCTTCGGTATGGATGTGCTGGGGCTGTATTCAGTCAAGCTCGACGGCGGACGCGGCACTGCCGGTACCCAGTTGCTGCCAGTGCACGACGACGGCCGCCCGGCGGATGACTTCGGCCGATTGGGCGTGGCGCTCAAGGCGCGTGTTTCGGCCACCGAGCTGAAGGTTGGCGAGTGGTCGCCGATGCTGCCGGTGCTGCGTTCGGACGACGGCCGCTCGCTGCCCCAGACCTTCCAGGGCGCCCAGCTCACCTCACGCGAGATCGACAACCTCACCCTTTACGGCGCACGCTTTCGCGGCAACAGCCCGCGCAACGACGCCAGCATGGAAGACCTGTTCATGTCTGGTCGGCCTACCGCCACGGCGGACCGCCTGGACATCCTCGGCGCCGAGTACCTGTTCAACGACAAGGCCACCCAGCTCGCCATCTGGCATTCGGACCTGCAAGATATCTACCGCCAGCAGTACTACAACCTGATCCACAGCCAGGCCGTGGGCAACTGGACCCTGGGGGCAAACCTCGGGTACTTCGTGGGCAACGACAGTGGCCGTTCACTGGCAGGCGAGATGGATAACCGCACCACGTCGCTGCTGCTCTCGGCCCGTACCGGCGGCCATACGTTCTACGTGGGGCTGCAACGTGTCAGCGGCGATACCGGCTGGATGCGGGTCAACGGCACTGCCGGCACCAGCCTGGCCAACGACAGCTACAACTCCAGCTATGACAACGCCCATGAGCGCTCCTGGCAGTTGCGTTACGACCACAACTTCGCAGTCGATGGCCTGCCTGGCCTGCAATTCATGACGCGTTACATCCGTGGCGACAACGTGCATATCGGCGCCCTGCGGGATGGCAAGGAATGGGGCCGAGAAACCGAACTGGCTTACACCCTTCAGAGCGGCCCCTTGCGCGACTTGACGGTCAGATGGCGCAGCTCGACCTTGCGCCGGGACTTCAACAGCAATGAGTTCGATGAACACCGGGTAATCGTGAGTTATCCGCTATCGATCCTGTAGCAAAACGCCGCGAACCGGGCTTGCGGTCCGCGGCGTTGCTCAGGCGATCAGCACGGTATACCCGCCAGTGGCCAGACAGGCGCTTGCGTCTCTTTGGCCTGGCTGCGTTTTCGCGCCCACTGGGTCAGGGCGGCCATCAAGGCAAAGCCCAGCAGGATCATGACCGGGTAGGCCAACAGCAACTCGGTCAGCGAATACTTCCACGCCAGCGGCCGACCGACACCCAACATCGCCGCATACAACCAGGACACACCCGACAGAGCGCCGGAAAACAACGCGAACATGCGCACGCCGATATTCAGGTCGAGCAAAGAACCTGCCTTCAGCAAGGCCGGCAATACATAGCGATGCAACAACATGCCATTGAACGTCAACAACAGGACAATAATAATCTTGGCATGAAGTTTGGGGTTGGCAAAATAGCTCATGCCCTTTTCAAGATAATCAATACCAATAACAGCTGCGCCTGTGAGCCACAAGAATATCAAGGCATTGGCCACAGACGTTTGCAAACGCGCCATATGTTGACCGTCATGCCCGGCCTGTTTACGACCTTTGAGCAAGTCCCTGACCATCTCGGCATCACTGGCAAACACCAGCCCGATGGCGACACAGCAGGCCAGCAAGTGAACATAAATAACCGACAACCGCACCAGCTCCATGGATTCTTTCTGCCCGAACAGGCTAATAATTGTATTAATCTCCACGACGTCTTCTCCACGTAATGCATTAGCGCTAGAGGGCCTTGCTACAGGCGTGCGAACAGCGTGATCGCAACGACAAGACCCAATTCATATCGTTAATTGAAACAGCGGATTGATACTTAGATACACAGCAGCTCAACCGTTAAGCCTCGGTCGGGCATAGGCGTTACTCCATGATCAAAGGTAATAAAAATCCCCATGTGCATCCCGTGATACGCATGAGGTTGGGGTATGACTTCCTGAGAGGGGCGCGAGGTGCAGTTCATGAGAACTACACCTGCTGGCAAATAGGAGCCGTCAACAGCAAAAACGTTCACTGCCTGAACACAACCACCGACCAGCGGTATTTAAAGTCACGTTAGTTAGTAGACTAACATTCTACAATGTTGACCGAAGTGGAAGTTTTTACTCACAACTGGATCCAAACTTCACGGCGGGCCCTGATTGCTCTAGTTCGCTGTACGTCGTTAACGGGCGATGATGAATTACGCCAACAACTGGCTCAAAACCGCGCGCAGTTTCCCCGGTTTAACCGGTTTGTTCAGCAGCGGCGCCCCCAACTTCTGCAAGCCCCGACGGCACTGGTCGCTGCGGTCTGCGGTAATGATCACTGCCGGTATCGCAACCGCAAAATGCTCACGCAAGTGCTTGACCACCTCGCAGCCCACCACCCCATGGTCGAGGTGGTAGTCGGCCAGGATCAATTCCGGAGCCCGCCCCTGCAACGCCAGCAAAGCTGCCTCCTGATCGGTTGCAGTGACCACTTCACAGCCCCACTGCTCCAGCAACGCGCCCATGCTCTTGAGGATGCTCACCTCGTTGTCCAGCACCAGCAAGCGGCGGCCCGGCAGCGGGTTGCCGGCACTTGGCAGCGGCACAGCCTGGTGAACGGCCAGTGGCACTTCTTTGCCAATCGGTACCTCGATACTGAACATCGAGCCGCGCCCCGGCCATGAACGCACCTCGATCCGGTAACCCAGAATCTTGGCAATCCGTTCAACGATAGCCAGCCCCAGCCCCACGCCTTTGCGATCCGCAGCCCGGCCGACGTCCAATTGGTTGAATTCGAGGAAAATGGCATCCAGCCGATCCGCCGCAATGCCCCGGCCGGTGTCCCACACCTCCAGCCGCAGATGCTCGCCACGGCGCCTGGCCCCAAGCAGAATCCGGCCTTCGTCGGTGTAGCGGCAGGCGTTGCTGAGGAAGTTGCGCAAAATGCGCGTCAGCAACCGCAGGTCGGTGCTGATGGCATGGTCAGCGATGCGTGCGTGCAGCTTCAGGCCTGCCGCGTCAGCCACTGTGCGGAACTCCGAGACCAGCGGCGCGAAGACTTCGTCGAGACGGTACACGGCCACGTCCGGTTTGACCGCTGCCTGGTCGAGCCGGGAAATGTCCAGCAGGTCGGTCAGCAGGTCTTCGGCGCCTTCCAGGGCCTGGTGGGTACGCTCCACCAGCACATGCTCTGCCTCTGGCAATGGCCGCTCGCGCAAGGTGGAGATCAGCAGGCGGGCGGCGTTCAGCGGTTGCAGCAAGTCATGGCTGGCGGCGGCGAGGTATTTGTCCTTGCTGCGGTTGGCGGCTTGCGCGGCATCCCGGGCCTCCAGCAACTCATCGGTACGCGCAGCAACCCGTTGCTCCAGTTCGTCGTTGAGCTGTTGCAAACGCTGCTGGGCCTGCTTGCGTTCGGTGATGTCGGCGACAAAACCTTCCACCAGCCCTTCCTGCCCGGGCTTGAGCAGCAGGTTCATCAGCACGTCGAGGTGGCTGCCGTCCTTGCGCCGCAAGCGGGTTTCGTAGCCGTGCAGGCTGCGGTCACGGGCGAGGATCGCGGTAATCGCCTGCAATTCTTCGGCGCCGCCGTCAAACAGGTGAGTGGCCAGGTCAGTCAGGGAAAACAGCACCGCTTGCGGGTCGTCGTAGCCAAGCATGCGCGCCAACGCCGGGTTGGCGGCACGCATGCCGTCCTGCAGGCTGGCCTGGAAAATGCCGTGCACGGCGTTTTCGAACAGCCATTTATAGCGGTTGCGCTCGGCTTCCAGTTCGTCAAGGCGGGCAGAAAGCTCCGGATAATGGCTTTTGCGTGCCGAGTGGTCGCCCAGCCCCAGCAGCCCGGCCAGCGCCCGCTGCTGCTCGTCAGAGGGCCTCGCCATAGACCACCTCGACATCACGCTGGCTCGACGCGCGGGGGTTGGTGAGAATGCACGGGTCATCCATCGCATGCTGCGACAGGAACGGAATATCGGACGTGCGCACGCCGTGCAGGCCCAGGGTTTCGTGGAAACCGATGGCGTGCTTCAGGGCGATCAGGTGTTCCACCAGGCGCCCGCAAATCTGCCGGTGGTTGAGGCCACGGCAATCAATGCCGAACACCTCGGCAATCACCTTGAAGCGCTCCGGCGCCGAGCTGTAGTTGAACGCCACCACGTGCTCCACCAGCACCGCATTGCACAAGCCATGGGGCAGGTCCAGGAACCCGCCAAGGCTGTGCGACATCGCGTGCACTGCACCCAGGATCGCGTTGGAAAACGCAAGCCCCGCCTGCATGCTGCCCAGCATGATCTTCTCGCGCAGGGCGATATCGGTAGGGTTGGCGATCATTTCCACCAGGTTGCCATTGATCAGGCGCATGGCTTCCAGCGCGTGGGGGTCGGTCAGCGGGCCGTGGCCAGTGGACACGAAGGCTTCGATGGCATGCACCAGCGCATCGATACCGGTACAGGCCGACAGGAACGGGTCCATGCTCAGGGTGGTTTGCGGGTCGATCAGCGACACATCCGGCACCACCGCCTTGCTGACGATGGAGAACTTCATGCGTTCCTGCTGGTTGGAAATGATCACGAACTGCGACACGTCCGCCGAGGTGCCGGCGGTGGTGGGGATCAGGATCAGTGGTGGGCTGGGCACGCGGATCATGTCCACGCCTTCGAATTCGAGGATGCTGCGCCCATGGGCAACCACGATGCCGATGGCCTTGCCGCAATCCATCGGGCTGCCGCCGCCCACGGCGACGATCACGTCGCAGTGGTTTTGCCGGTAGATCTCGGCGCCGAGCATCACCTCTTCCACCCGTGGGTTGGGCGATACGGCCGTGTACAGACAGTAGTCGATGCCCTGCGCCTGCAGGCTGGCTTCCACATCCGCCACCCAGCCGGCGGCAATCACGCCGGGGTCGCTGACCACCAGCACCTTGCGGGCGCCGAAGGTTTTGGCGTAATTGGCAACGTTATGCCGGCAACCGGCACCGAAGATGATTTCAGGCGATACAAACTTGCGAAGCGGGCTGAAACTCTGGCTCATCGTGAAGCCTGTTCTTATTGTTCTGGAAGGTAACTGCCAGCGTAAAGCATCCCGCAGCGAAAGCAACCAGACCAAAGCGTGGCACTGGCTCAACCACAGGTAATCAGGGGGAACCGGCCACCGTGGCGATGGCCGGGCGGCACATCAGCGATTGGCGAAATACATCGTCACTTCAAAGCCGATGCGCAGGTCGGTAAAGGCGGGTTTATTCCACATGGGCAATCCTCTTCTTATGCCGGGGGATTCCGGTAGAGGCATTAATGCACGGGGGGCGGCGGGACTGAATGCTACTTTGGAACGAATAGGGCGGTAGATTATCAGCGCCTGGGAGATCGAGCGCCGCCCACGCGGCGCATCGCGAGCAAGCTCGCTCCTACATCTGTTTCGGGCCAGTTAGTCCTGAGACAGAGGCGCGCGGCCCTTTGGCGTTCACCTCAATGTTGCGGGGAACAAAAAAGGCGGTCGCGCGCGCTGGTACAGGCATCACTGGCCCGAAACAGATGTAGGAGCGAGCTTGCTCGCGATGCGCCGCGCGGGCGGCGCTCGATCTCAAAAGCGCCGATAATCTACCGGCATAAGCCTTCCAGATTGTACGCCTTAGAAGAAACCCAACGGATTGATGTCGTAGCTCACCAGCAGGTTCTTGGTCTGCTGATAATGGTCGAGCATCATCTTGTGCGTCTCACGCCCCACCCCCGACTTCTTGTACCCGCCAAACGCCGCATGCGCCGGGTACAGGTGATAGCAGTTGGTCCACACGCGGCCAGCCTTGATCCCACGGCCCATGCGATAAGCACGGTTGATATCGCGGGTCCACAGGCCGGCACCCAGGCCAAACTCGGTGTCGTTGGCGATCGCCAGCGCTTCGGCTTCGTCCTTGAAGGTGGTCACGCCCACCACCGGCCCGAAGATTTCCTCCTGGAACACGCGCATCGCGTTGGTGCCCTTGAGCAGGGTCGGCTGGATGTAGTAACCCGTGGCCAAGTCGCCTTGCAGCCGCTCGGCCGCACCACCGGTGAGCAACTGCGCACCCTCTTCCCGAGCGATATCCAGGTAAGAGAGGATCTTGTCGTATTGCTGTTCCGAGGCCTGGGCGCCCACCATGGTCTCGGTGTCCAGCGGATTGCCCCGGGTGATCTTGGCAATTTTCTTCATCACCTCGGCCATGAACGGCTCGTAGATCGACTCCTGGATCAGCGCCCGCGACGGGCAGGTGCACACTTCGCCCTGGTTGAAGAACGCCAGCACCAGGCCTTCGGCGGCCTTTTCGATGAACGCGGGCTCCGCCTGCATGATGTCTTCGAAGAAGATATTCGGCGACTTGCCGCCCAGCTCCACAGTGGACGGGATGATGTTCTCGGCGGCGCATTTCATGATGTGCGAGCCCACCGGGGTGGAGCCGGTGAAGGCAATCTTGGCAATGCGCTTGCTGGTGGCCAACGCCTCGCCAGCCTCACGGCCAAAGCCCTGGACGATGTTCAGCACGCCGGCCGGCAGCAGGTCGGCAATCAGCTCGGCAAAAATGGTGATCGACAGCGGCGTCTGCTCAGCCGGTTTGAGCACTACGCAGTTGCCGGCAGCCAGGGCCGGGGCAAGCTTCCAGGCCGCCATCAGCAGAGGGAAGTTCCACGGGATGATCTGCCCGACCACACCCAGCGGCTCGTGAATGTGATAGGCCACGGTACCTTCGTTGATCTCGGCTGCGCCGCCTTCCTGGGCACGAATGCAGCCGGCGAAATAGCGGAAGTGGTCGGCCGCCAGCGGCACGTCGGCATTGAGCGTTTCGCGCACGGCCTTGCCGTTGTCCCAGCTTTCGGTAACGGCCAGCACCTCCAGGTTCTGCTCGATACGGTCGGCGATTTTCAGCAGCACCAGGGCGCGGTCTTGCACCGAGGTCTTGCCCCAGGCTTCGGCGGCGGCATGCGCAGCGTCCAGCGCGCGGTCGATGTCCTGGGCGGTGGAACGCGGGAACTCGGCAATCGGCTGGCCATTGACCGGCGAGCTGTTGGTGAAGTACTGGCCAGCCAACGGTGCCACGAACTCACCGTTGATGAAGTTGCCGTAGCGTTGCTTGAAGGACACGACGGCGCCTGGGGTTCCGGGTTGTGCGTAGATCATGCTGAGCCTCTGTGGGTCGATGCCTGTCCAGCGACAGGCGATGCAGCGATGGTAAAAAGCCCCGCGTGCCAGGCGAATGCATCGTTGGCAGCGGGGCTCTCCTCATTTGGTAGTAGGCGGCAGGGCCGCAGCGTTACGGCTTGGCGCTGGCCGTTTGCTGCAACTGCTTGGGCAACTTGAAGGTCCAGAGCATGCCGCCCTGGTTGAAGTCCTTGACCCGCTTGGCCACTTCGCCGCCCCACAGCGGTACGGCGCCGCCCCACCCGGAGACCACCGACACATACTGCTCGCCGTCCATTTCCCAGGTCACGGGCGAGCCGAGCACGCCGGAGCCGGTCTGGAATTCCCAGACCTTGTCACCGGTCTTGGCGTTGAAGGCCTGCAGGAAGCCTTCTGGCGTACCGGTAAACACCAGATTGCCCTTGGTGGTCAGCACCCCGCCCCACAGCGGCGCGTAGTTCTTGTGGCGCCACACTTCCTTGCCACTGATCGGGTCGATGGCACGCAGCACGCCGATGTAGTCTTCGTTGAGCGGCTTGATGGTGAAGCCGGCACCGAGGAACGCCGCGCCCTTCTTGTAGGCAATGCCTTCGTTCCAGATGTCCATGCCCCACTCGTTGGACGGCACGTAGAACAACCCGGTGTCCTTGTTGTAGGCCATCGGCATCCAGTTCTTGGCACCGAGGAAGGCCGGCGCGACGAACACCGAGCTGCCCTTGGCCTCGCTACCCGGTGCGCCCGGGCGGCTGGCTTCGTTGTAGATAGGCCGCCCGTCCTTGTCCAGGCCGGTGGCCCAGGTGATCTTGTCGACGAAGGGGAAGCCACGGATGAACTTGCCGTTGGTGCGGTCCAGCACGTAGAAGAAGCCGTTGCGGTCGGCGGTGGCGGCGGCCTTGATCTCTTTGCCGCCGTCCTTGTAGTTGAACGAGATCAGCTCGTTGACGCCGTCGAAGTCCCAGCCGTCATGCGGCGTGCTCTGGAAGTGCCACTTGATGGTGCCGTCGTCCGGGTTCAGCGCCAGGCGCGACGAGGAATACAGGTTGTCGCCAGGGCGCAGGTGCGAGTTCCATGGCGCCGGGTTGCCGGTGCCGAACAGGATCAGGTTGGTTTCCGGGTCGTAGTAACCGCCCAGCCACGGCGCAGCGCCGCCAGTCTTCCACAGGTCGCCTGGCCAGGTCTTGCCCGCCTCGCCGCCGGAGATACCGTTTTCGATGGCCTTGCCGTCTTTGTACACGTAGCCCATGTGCCCTTCCACGGTAGGGCGCATCCACAGCAGCTCGCCGTTCTCCGGGTTGTAGGCCTGGATCTTGCCCACCACGCCGAACTCGCCACCGGCCACGCCGGTGATCAACTTGCCGTTGACGATCATGGGCGCGGCACTGATGGAATAGCCTTCCTTGTGGTCGGCCACCTTCTTGCTCCACACCACTTTGCCGGTGTCCTTGTTCAAGGCCACCAGCTTGGCATCCAGCGTGCCGAAGAACACCAGGTCGCCGTACAGTGCCACGCCCCGGTTGATCACGTCGCAGCACGGGCGAATGTCATCCGGCAGGCGCGCATCGTATTGCCACAGTTTCTTGCCGGTGCGGGCGTCCACGGCGAACACCCGCGAGTAGGAGCCGGTCAGGTACATCACCCCGTCCTTGATCAGCGGCTGGGCCTGCTGGCCGCGCTGCTTCTCACCGCCAAAAGAGAACGCCCAGACCGGGCGCAGTTCCTTGACGTTGTTGGCATTGAGCAGGTCCAGCGGGCTGTAGCGCTGGCCCTGCACGCCCAGGCCATTGGTCACGATCTGCTGCGGGTTCTTCGGGTCCTGAAGGATTTCTTCATTGCTGACAGCGGCGTGGGCCGCGCCAGCAAGCAGCATGGCGCTGAGCACCAGGCTCACGGCGAACAAGGGGCGACGCGGGGATCGGGTCATGACGGCTACCTTTGGTTTTTTGTTGTATCCGGGAAAATTTCCCGGTGTGCCGGGAATTCTTGGTCCCGACCCGGTTGCCAACAATTGCCCGCAGTGCGGAAATTTCTAGTTCCTTGGTACAAGGCTGGCGGACGGTTCGCTATCAACGCGCTGTAAACGCTGACGCTCATAACGCGGATACAGGTGGCTGACGCTACGAATCAACTCGTACCGCGTCAGGCTGATACCGGCAAACCGCTCGGGGATGGGGCTGCGGATCATCTCGGCCATGTCATCACCACGCGCTGCGCCGTCGCGCATCAGGCCGTCCAGCCAGCCCAGGTAGTCGCGCATCTGCGCAAAGGGCCGGGCATCGCTGGCAACCGGACCATGCCCGGGCACCAGCTGCTTCCAGGGCAGCGCTTGCAAGGTGTCCAGGTCCTTGAGCCACACCTCCAGCCCCGGGCTGTTGGGCGTGGTCAGGGCACGTTCGTAGAACACCAGGTCGCCGGCGAACAGCACGCCGGTCTTTTCATCCAGAATCGCCAGGTCGGCACCGGTATGCCCGCCCAGCGCCAGTAGACGCAACCGGTGCCCGCCAACCTCGTGGATACCCGCCTCCAGCACACGGGTGGGCAGCACGACTTCGGTGCCGCGCATCCAGTCACCAACCAGGCGGTACATGTTCTCGGCCATGGCATCGCCCTGCTGGCGCAACAAATCACCGGTACCCGCCAAGGTCCCGATAGGCACATCGGTGAAGGCCTGGTTGCCCAGCACATGGTCGGGGTGATGATGGGTCAGCAGCACCTCCAGCACCGGCTTGTCGGTGGTGGCGGCGATGGCCTGACGCAGCGCTTCGCCGTAGCGTTTCGAGGGGCCGCTGTCGATCACCACCACACCGCTGTCGGTGACGATGAACGCGGTATTGACGATATTGCCGCCGTTGCTCCTGGCGAAATTGTCGGTGCTGCCTTCCAGCAGCCAGGTATCTGCGGCTATTTGCCGAGGTGTAAGCCGATAGTCAAGGTCAGCCCAGGCCGGCAGGCCCAGGCACAGCAGCAACAAGGGTATCCAACGCATACAGGCGCCTCTGGTCACAGGTGAGGTCGGGCAACAGGGTCAGGGCACCGCCGCCTCGAACTGGTTGCCACTGTTGTCCTGCAGCACCAGCCGGGTCGGCCCGGGGCCCTGGATGTCGAACCCGAGGTTGGGGTTTTCGCTGACGGCCGGGTACAGCTCGAGGTGGGCCAGGCGCTGGCCGTTCGCATCTTGCAACTCGGCCTGATTGAGGAAGAATTCGGGAATGCCGCTGACCAGGCCGTTATCCATCGGGTGAGCCACCTGCAGGCGCAAGCGGCTGCTGTCGCCACGCGGGTAGCGCCCGCCCAGCACCTCGCCGAGGTGCTCCTCCCAGCCAGGTTGCGTGCGCACCACACTGGGGGCGGTACAGCCACCGCCAGCGGCGTCGATCAGCGTCGAGCCGACGTGCCACAGGCCGTCACGCGTCTGCACCGCAGCGCGCAGCGGCGTGGCCTGTTCGATGCGGATGCGGATCGACAACCAGGGCAGCACGCGCCCGCCGGGCTGGAAATCGACAATACGCGGCAAAGGGTTCAGCTCCGCCCAGGCGATGATACGTACCACATCGCCAGAAAACGCCCGGGCATCGATCTCCAGCGGCACCTGGCGTGCGTCCTCGGCAAACGGCGGCGCCAGCAGCTTGACCCGGTCGTCGAAGACGAACGCGGCCTGGCCCAGTAGCTGCTTGTGGTAGAAGTCCCACATTACCGAGGGTACCGGGTCTGTCTGGGTACCTTGCGTGGCCGCCAGAGCCGCACAAGGCATCCAGCAGGCCAGCAAAAAAGTCGCTCGCCAGTTCATGGCCTGCTCCTATTGATACATCTCCGGGACCTCATAACGCAGGCCATAAGCGGCATACATGGCCTTGAGCCGGCCATCACGGATCATCGCTTCGAGGGCTTCTTCCACGGCATAGGCCAACTGGCGGTTGCTTTCATGCACCGCCATGCCAATCTCCCAGGCCTGCTTGCCCAGGTTGGGGTAGGCGTTTTCCGCCAGCGCCAGTTGCGGGTCGGCAGCCTGGTGCAGCTGCCAGTCAACCTCGCCGCGCATGGCCATCACCGCGTCCACCTGCCCGGCCTGCATCGCGGCGAACGCCTGTTGCACACCGGGGTAATGGTGGGTTTTGGCACTGAGCATGCCGTTGAATACCGACGTCAGGTAAAACGACGGCACGCTGTCCACCTCGACCCCGATGGGGTGCTGCTGGAACACTGCCACACTGGCCACCGATGCCAGTCGACGGCGGTCGTACGCGACTTGCCAGCGCTCTTCCTGATAGGGGCCGAACATCACCACCTGGCCGTTTTCCAGCTCGCCCACCTCGTTGCGTTTCTGCGCGAAGTCGTGGTCGTAAGGCACCCGCATCATCAGGTCGGCCAACTGCTGGTGGCGCAGCGGGCTGCCGCGCCAGATATAGTCGCGCAGGTCATCGTCGAGCTTTTCCCCGGGCGGCGCCCAGATCAGATGCAGGCGCACCCCCATGGCCGTGGCCAGGGCCTGTGCCAGCTCCACATCGACACCGCGGGGCTTGCCGTGGTCCTCGAAACTGTAAGGGGCAAAATCCTTGTACACCGCCACCTTCAACTCGCCGGCAGCGATGATCGCGTCATAGTTGCGCACCTGCGCCTGGGCCGCTGCGCAACACAGCAGCAGGCCACTCAACAGCACCGCCCACAGACGCATGGCCGTCACTCCTCGACGTGCACGCTGTCCAGATAGGTACGTACCGCCCACAAGGCTTCCTGGCTCAAGTAGTCGGCCATTTTCGGCATGTACACGCGGCCGTCGCGAACCGCGCCATGGCGTACCCGCTCGACGAACCACTCATCGCCCGCCTCACCCGCATCGAGCATGCGCAGGTCGGGCGCAATCCCCCCGGATTTGGCTTCAAGGCCATGGCAGGCGGCGCAGTTCTGGTTGTAGGCCGAGGCACCGATTTCCACGGCCTTGTCGTGCTCCGGCGAAGTACGGTACGGGTTGACCGCCGCCCAGCCGTCGCCGTCCAGGCTTACGCCAGCGTCCTTGATCGGGGTCAGGCCCTTGGTCTCCACCGCCTGGGGCACCACGTTGCCATGAGCCCAGGCCGTACCGCTCAGCACAGCCGCAGCCAGCAGCCCTGTAGCCAGCAACACATTGCGTTTTGTTGTCATTGTTATGCCCTCACCATTGCACGCAAAGCCTCAACCACAGAGGCCGTGCCGCCATCTTAAAAACAGCCCGCAGGCGGCCGAATGCTGCTTTGGTGGCCGGGCCTTACTCCCTTGGTAGTAGGGCTTGTGGTGAAGGGCCAATTGAGGTGCCGCTCGGGAACTATTCCCGGCAAGGGCGGGACTTTTTCCGTATCCCGCAACCGCCACACCGCTCCACCCTGTGCAGGCCAAAACCTCCACTGGGAACTGCAACCATGACAATAAGATCGCTACCCGCCCTTTCCCCTCTGGCCCTGAGCGTGCGCGTCCTGCTACTGGCTGGTGGCCTGGCCCTGGGCAATGTGGCAACAGCGGCCACCTCTCCTGCTGCACCTGCCGGCAAGAACGTGACCTGGGAAGACATCGCCAACGACCACCTGACCACAAAGGACGTGCTGCAATACGGCATGGGCACCAACGCCCAACGCTGGAGCCCGTTGGCCCAGGTCAACGACAAGAACGTATTCAAGCTCACCCCGGCCTGGTCCTATTCCTTCGGTGACGAGAAGCAGCGCGGCCAGGAATCCCAGGCCATCGTCAGTGACGGCGTGGTCTACGTCACCGGTTCTTACTCGCGGGTATTCGCCCTGGATGCCAAGACCGGCAAACGCCTGTGGACCTACAACCACCGCCTGCCCGACAACATTCGTCCGTGCTGCGACGTGGTTAACCGCGGGGCGGCGATCTACGGCGACAAGATCTACTTCGGCACCCTGGACGCGCGGGTCATCGCCCTGGACAAGCACACCGGCAAGGTGGTGTGGAACAAGAAGTTCGGCGACCACAGCGCCGGCTACACCATGACCGGCGCACCTGTGCTGATCAAGGACAAGACCAGCGGCAAAGTGCTGCTGATCCATGGCAGCTCCGGCGATGAATTCGGCGTGGTCGGCCAGCTGTTCGCCCGCGACCCGGAAACGGGTGAGGAAGTGTGGATGCGGCCCTTCGTCGAAGGCCATATGGGCCGCCTGAACGGCAAGGACAGCACCCCGACCGGCGACGTCAAGGCGCCGTCCTGGCCAGACGACCCGACCACCGAAACTGGCAAGGTCGAGGCCTGGAGCCACGGCGGCGGCGCCCCTTGGCAGAGTGCAAGCTTCGATGCCGAGACCAACACCATCATCGTCGGCGCTGGTAACCCCGGCCCCTGGAACACCTGGGCACGCACCTCCAAGGATGGCAACCCCCACGACTACGACAGCCTCTACACTTCGGGCCAGGTCGGCGTCGACCCGAGTACCGGCGAGGTGAAGTGGTTCTACCAGCACACGCCGAACGATGCCTGGGACTTCTCTGGCAACAACGAGCTGGTGCTGTTCGACTACAAGGACAAGGACGGCAAGGTGGTCAAGGCCACCGCCCACGCTGACCGCAACGGCTTCTTCTACGTGGTCGACCGCAACAACGGCAAGCTGCAGAACGCCTTCCCGTTCGTGGATAACATCACCTGGGCCAGCCACATCGACCTGAAAACCGGTCGCCCGGTAGAAAACCCTGGCCAGCGCCCGGCCAAGCCGCTGCCGGGTGAAACCAAGGGCAAACCGGTGGAAGTGTCACCGCCGTTCCTCGGTGGCAAGAACTGGAACCCCATGGCCTACAGCCAGGACACCGGCCTGTTCTACATCCCCGGCAACCAGTGGAAGGAGGAGTACTGGACCGAGGAAGTGAACTACAAGAAAGGCTCGGCGTACCTGGGCATGGGCTTCCGTATCAAGCGCATGTACGACGACCACGTCGGCACCCTGCGGGCGATGGACCCGACCACCGGCAAGCTGGTGTGGGAGCACAAGGAGCACCTGCCACTGTGGGCCGGTGTATTGGCGACCAAAGGCAACCTGGTATTTACCGGCACCGGCGACGGCTTCTTCAAGGCCTTCGACGCCAAGACGGGCAAGGAGCTGTGGAAGTTCCAGACCGGCAGCGGCATCGTCTCGCCGCCCATCACCTGGGAGCAGGACGGCGAGCAGTACATCGGCGTGACCGTGGGTTACGGCGGCGCGGTGCCACTGTGGGGCGGCGACATGGCCGAGCTGACCAAGCCGGTGGCCCAGGGTGGTTCGTTCTGGGTGTTCAAGATCCCGAGCTGGGATAACAAGACCGCGCAGCGTTGATCGCCAGCGGGGAGCGGGCCAACCCCCTCCCCGCTTTTGCTCATCTTCCGCCAGGAGCCTTTCACCATGAACTACCTGCCCTTTGCCTTGCTGTTGGTACTGTCCCCCGCCATGGCGGTGAGTGCCGACGACGATGGCAACGATGTCCCCCTGACCATCAACGGCTGTGTGATCGCAGAAGCCAGCCAGTGCCCAGGAGCCGACTTGCGCGGCGCCAACCTGGCCAACCAGGACCTGCGCAAGATGAACCTGGCCGGCGCCGACCTGCGTGATGCCGACCTGCGCCATGCCCGGCTGGACCTGGCCAACCTGGAAAAAGCCCGGTTGCAGGGCGCCAACCTGACTCGCGCCAGCCTGCAGCAAAGCAACCTGCGCCTGGCTGACCTGAGCAACAGCAAGTTGGTCGCCATCCAGGGCTGGGGCATGTTCGCCCAAGGCGCACAGTTTGAAAAAGCCGACCTCGGCGCGGCCTACTTGCAGTTCGCCCGGCTGTCAGGGGCAAAGATGCACCAGACCAACCTGCAGGCCGCAGACCTGGAAATGGCCTGGCTGAGCAAGACGGACCTGCAAGAGGCCAACCTGGGGGACGCTAATCTGCAAGAAGCCAAATTTGGCCAGAGCAACCTGGAACGCGCCGATTTGCGCGGGGCGCGGCAGCATTACGGGAATTTTCAGGAGGCCAATATGGAGGGGTGCAAGGGGTGCCCTGAGACCTGGGATAAATGATGGCTTGCGCGAGCCCCTTGTAGGAGCGGCCTTGTGTCGCGAAAGGGCTGCGCAGCAGCCCCGGCAATTTGTGCTTCAGTGCTGAAATCCTGGGGCCGCTTTGCGGCCCATCGCGACACAAGGCCGCTCCTACAGAGGGCCTCGCAGGGCCAGGATCGCGGTACATCTACCCCGCCACCCTCACCACCCCCAGATCAATCCCCAGATGCACCAGCTCGGCATGCGAGCTGACCTGCAACTTGCTCTTGAGCAAGGTCAAATGATTGGACACGGTCTTGGCGCTGATGCACAACTGCTCGGCAATCACCCGCGCCGGAGTGCCTTTGGCCAACATCGTGAAAATCTCCAACTCACGCTGGGTCATGCGCTGCAAACGCGGGTCATTGGCGCTTTGCTGTGAAGTGCAAGCCAACTGGGTAGCCAAAGGCTGTTCGATATAAGCATGCCCGGCCAACACCCGCTGCACCGCCTCGATCAACACCTCGGGCGCCGAGTTTTTGGTCAGGTAACCCGAGGCCCCAGCTTCAAGCGCCTGGCGCACCAGCGGCAGCTCATCGTGCATGCTGAAAAACAGCACCCGCAACTGGGGCAGGCGCTGGCGCAGGCGGCGGGTGGTTTCAAGGCCGCTAATGCCAGGCAGGCCAAAATCCATGATCACCAGGTTAGGCACTTGCTCCTGAACCCGGGCCAAGGCCTCTTCGCCGCTGGCGGCTTCACGTACTTCCATCGCGGGCAACACCGCCCGCAGCAGGCTGGCATAGCCCTGGCGGACCACGGCATGGTCATCGACCAATACGATATTCATCACACCTCCAAGGGAATGTTCAGGGCCAGTGCCCAGCCAACCCCGGGGCGGCTGAAAATGCGCAGTTCGCCCCCCAGGCTACGGGCGCGTTCGGCCATCGAATGCAGGCCTACGCCGGGCCGTTGCGGCTGACGGGCGCCGCAGCCGTTGTCGCGAATCAGCAGGCGCAGGCCCTTGGTACTGCGTTGCAGGCGTACCCGTACCTGGCTGGCACCGGCATGCCGGGCGACATTGGTCAGCGCCTCTTGCAGCAACCGGTACAGGTGCGTGCGGCTTGCCCCGGGCAGCGTGGGCAAGCGCTCGCCAACCTGGAGGCGACAAGCGATACCCTGGCTGGCCTGCCACTGGTTGACGAGCAGGTCGAAGGCTTCAGCCAGCGGCATGTGTTGCAACGCCACCGGATACAGGTCACGCACCAACGCACGAAAGCCCTGTTGCAGGCGTTCGCAATTGAGTGCCAGGGCTTGCGCCGTCTGTTCCACCACGGTCGGCTGGTCGGCCACCATGCGCAACAGGCAGACCTGGGCACGGATACCTGCCAGGTATTGGCCAAGGTCGTCGTGCAGCGTCTGCGCCAGGTGGGTGCGTTCCTGCTCCTGCACCGCCAGCAGGGCCTGCGTCAGTTGTGCATTGTCGGCCTGGGTCTGCTCCAGGGTGGCGGCCATGCGGTTGAAGTGTTCCGCCAGCTGACGGGCCTCCGGCAGGCCGGCCTCGCGCAGGCGGGCCGTCAACTGCCCGCCCGAGACCTGACGCAAGGCTTGCAGCAGCTCATCCAGCAAACCCATGCCACGCCGCACCGCCCAGCGGATGGTCAAGAGGCTCAATAGCAACGCCAGGCCGAACAAGCCGAGCAGTTGCTGCAAGGCATCCCAGACTTCGTCGATCTCATCCCGCGCATCTACAGCGATCAGCACCCGGGCGCCGTCATTCAGGTCCAGCAGCCGGCTGCTACTGTGCCGCTCACCCAACAGCTGGCGGCCCAGCCAGGCATCCAGGCCGCTCTGCGGCGGTAGCTGCGGTGCTTCCCCCGCCGCCAGCCAGTGTACCCGCACATGGCGCAGGCTCTGGGTCAGCCGTGGTTGCAGGCTTGCCGGGTCACGTTCGGCGGTGTCGCCGAGGTAAGCCACCACGGCTTCGGCAGACTGCAACTCACGCTCGACATCAGCCACCGCCTGGTGCAACAGCACGCCGGCACAGGCCAGCGTCACCAGGGCGAAGCAGCACGTGACCCAGAGGTTGATCCGCCACAGGGCCGACAGGTTGACAGGGCGCACAGGCGATTCTCCTTGGGCGTTGTAGCCCATCGTGTTTCCCATCGTAAAGCCGCAGCACCTGCGCCGAATTACTACCTTGGTACCGGCCGGGCGCTACTTTCTGCATATTTCCCCCTCCCGGTGGGCTTCCTATGCTGGCGCCATCTGCCGTGGAGTATGTTATGCGCCAGCCTGCCCCTTTTGCCCTGACCTGCCTGCTGGCCCTGGCCGCAGCGCTGTGCGCACCGCTGGCACCCGCCGCAGAACCCTTGCAGGTACGCATCGGCTACCTGAGCTATCGCCCCGACCCTGGCCCGTTGTTGTCCAACATCATCCCCGAGCCTGCCGATGCCGGGCTGCAAGGCGCGGAACTGGCGATTGTCGACAGCAACAGCACAGGGCGCTTCCTGAAGCAGCAATTCCAGCTGGCCAAGGCCACGGCCGACAGCCCCGAAGCCTTGCTGCAGGCGGCCAAGGCCCAGCACGACCAGGGCCTGCGGCTGTTCGTGGTGAATGCCCCGGCCGCCAGCCTTCGCGCCTTGTCTGCCGCCCTGCCCGACAGCCTGCTGTTCAACGCCGGCAGCCCCGACGACAGCTTGCGCAGCAGCCAGTGCCTGGGCAATGTGCTGCACAGCCTGCCGAGCCGGGCCATGCTGGCCGACGCCCTGGTGCAGTTCATGGTATTGCGCAAATGGCAGCGGGCGCTGCTGGTGGTCGGCCAGACCGAAGACGACCAGGCTTACGCCGCCGCCCTGCGCAGGGCAATGAAGCGCTTTGGTGTGCAGCTGGTTGCAGAAAAAGCCTGGACCTTCGACAACGACCAGCGCCGCAGCGCCCAGGCCGACATGCCGCTGTTCACGCAAACCGCCGAATACGACGTGGTGCTTGTGGCGGACGAACGCGGCGACTTCGGCGAGTACCTGCCCTACCAGACCTGGTACCCGCGCCCGGTGGCAGGCACCCAGGGGCTGACCCCCACGGGCTGGCACAAGACCGTGGAAACCTTCGGCGCCGCGCAGCTGCAAAAACGCTTCGAAGCCCAGGCCGGGCGCTGGATGAACGACCGCGATTTCGCCGCCTGGATGGCCGTGCGCAGCGTCGCCAGTGCCGTCAGCAAACTGCACCAGGCCGAGCCACGCGCGCTGCAGCAACTGCTGCTCAGCGAACAGTTGCCGCTGGACGGGTTCAAGGGCCGCAAGCTCAGCTACCGCCCGTGGAACGGCGAACTGCGCCAGCCGATCCCGCTGGTACAGCCGCGCGCCCTGGTCAGCACCTCGCCGCAGGAAGGCTTCCTGCACCCCTTCAACGAAATGGACAGCCTGGGCTACGACAAGCCCGAAGTGACCTGCAGCTACCCCTGACCCGATCACCACAACAATAAGGAATTCGCCATGCGCCGCCTCTTTCACAGGGCCCTGCTTTGCCCCAGCCTGCTATCGGCCGCCCTGGCACTGGCCAGCGGGCACACCATGGCTGCCACTGCCTGGGTCTCCAACGAGAAAGACAACAGCCTCAGCCTGATCGACATGCAAACGCTTGAAGTCACCGACACCTTGCCGGTCGGCCAGCGCCCGCGCGGCCTGCTGCTGTCCCACGACAACAAGTTGCTGTACATCTGCGCCAGCGATTCGGACCGGGTGCAGGTGATGGACGTGGCCACCCGCAAGATCATCAAGGAGCTGCCCTCCGGCAAGGACCCCGAGCAGTTTGCCCTGCACCCCAACGACCGCTGGCTGTACGTGTCCAACGAGGACGACGCGCTGGTGACCGTGATCGACACCGTCACCGACAAGGTGCTGGGGCAGATCGACGTTGGCATCGAACCCGAGGGCATGGCGGTCAGCCCTGACGGCAAATGGGCAGTCAACACCAGCGAAACCACCAACATGCTGCACTGGATCGACACCAGCACCCAGACCCTGGCCGACAGCACCCTGGTCGATCAGCGGCCACGCTTCGTCGAGTTCAACAAGGACGGCTCGCGGCTGTGGGCATCGGCGGAAATCGGCGGCACGGTGACCATTCTCGACGTGGCCACGCGCCAGGTACTCAAAACCCTGAACTTCCAGATCAAGGGTGTACACCCGGACAAGGTCCAGCCGGTGGGCATCAAGCTCAGCGCCGATGGCAAGTACGCCTTCGTCGCCCTGGGCCCGGCCAACCATGTGGCGGTGATCGATGCCAACACCTACGAGGTGCTCGACTACCTGTTGGTCGGGCGGCGTGTCTGGCAGCTGGCGTTCACCCCGGACCAGAGCCAGTTGCTGGCCACCAACGGCGTCAGCGGCGATGTTTCGGTCATCGATGCGAAAAACCTCAAAGTGCTCAAGTCGGTGAAGGTCGGGCGCTACCCCTGGGGTGTGGTGGTCACACCATGAACGCCCTCGACGTCAGTGACGTAAGCTTTGCCTATGGCCAGCGCGCGGCACTCAAACAGGTCGGGTTCAGCTTGGCGCCCGGGCGCTTCGCCGCGTTGCTGGGCCCCAACGGGGCCGGCAAATCGACACTTATCGCCCTGCTTACCCGCCTGTACGACCTGCAGCACGGCGACATCCGCGTAGGCGGCTGCTCGCTGCGCAATGCCGCACGCCCGGCTTTGCGCCAGCTGGGCGTGGTGTTTCAGCAAAGCACCCTGGACCTGGACCTGACCGTTGAACAGAACCTGCGCTACCACGCGGCGCTGCATGGCCTGTCGCGGCGCCAGAGCAGCCAACGAATCGACGCCGAACTGGCCCGTCAAGGGCTGGGCGAACGTCGGCATGAGCGTGTTCGTGCGCTGAACATCGGCCATCGGCGCCGGGTGGAGATTGCCCGCGCCCTGCTGCATGAACCACGCCTGCTACTGCTTGACGAAGCCAGTGTCGGCCTCGACCCGGCCAGCCGCCTGGCGCTCAACCAGCACGTACGACGGCTGTGCCGCGAGCAGCAGCTCAGCGTGCTGTGGACCACCCACCTGCTGGACGAGGTCCAGCCCAGCGATGACCTGCTGATCCTGCATCAAGGTCGCCTGGTGGCACGCGGTACCGCCGACGCCCTGAGCCTGGAGCACGGTGGCGACCTCGACAATGCCTTTGCCCGGCTGACCAGCGCGCCCTCAGGAGCCAATGCCCAATGAACGCTTACTGGCAATGTTTCAACGGCATCATGCTGCGCGAATGGCTGCGCTTCGTGATGCAGCGCACCCGCCTGCTCAGTGCGCTGGTGCGTCCGCTGCTGTGGCTGCTGGTGTTCGCCGCCGGGTTTCGTGCGGCCCTGGGCATTGCCATCATCGAGCCCTACGACACCTACATTCCCTATGAGGTGTACATCATCCCGGGCCTGGCCTGCATGATCTTGCTGTTCAATGGCATGCAGGGCTCGCTGTCGATGGTGTATGACCGGGAGATGGGCAGCATGCGCGTGCTGCTGACCAGCCCGTTGCCACGGCCGTTCCTGCTGGGCAGCAAGCTGTTGGCGACCGCGCTGATTTCCCTGCTGCAGGTGTATGCCTTCCTCGCCATCGCCTGGCTGTACGGCGTACAGCCGCCAGCGGCGGGCCTGCTGCTGGCGCTGCCGGCAATGCTGCTGGTAGCGTTGATGCTCAGTGCCCTGGGGCTGCTGCTGTCGAACGCGATCCGCCAGCTGGAGAACTTTGCCGGGGTGATGAACTTCGTGATCTTCCCGCTGTTTTTCCTGTCGTCAGCGTTGTACCCGCTGTGGAAGATGCGCGAGGCCAGCCAGTGGCTGTACTGGCTGTGTGCGGTGAACCCGTTCACCCATGCCGTGGAACTGGTGCGGTTCGCACTGTATGAGCGGTTGAACCTGCTGGCACTGGCTGTATGCCTTGGCTTGACCGTGCTGTTCACCCTGCTGGCGATACTCACGTTCAACCCCCAGCATGCCGCGCTGCGCAAGCCGCGCTGAAGCCTCCTGCCTGGGGCTGCTCTGCGGCCCCATCTTCCTGAGCAGCGCCTACTACTTTAGTACTGCCTTTGCTGTCTGATCGTCGCATTCACAACGCACCACCACTGGCATGTAATGGGCCTATAACAAAAAGGATAAAACCATGCCACGTGCCCCGCGCCCTTTGCTGGCTGCCCTTTCGCTGTGTCTGTCACTGGGTATCGCCCAGGCCGACACCACCCCGCTGTTTTCCACCGAAGGCTACCGCGCCACCCTCTATCGCAGCCCGACCCCGCAACAGGTCGAGGGCGGCCAGGTCATCGACACCGCCACGCTGCAAAACCTGCTGGCACACAGCCCCAGGCCCGTACTGATCGACGTCTATCGCCGCCAATGGCTGCAAGGCCAATTCATCGAAGACGAACCGCACGCCAACCTCCCCGGTAGCCTTTGGCTGGCCAACACCGGCGACGGCGAGCTGAGCCCGGCCTGGCAGGACTACTTCGTGCGCAACCTGCAAAAAGCCACTGCCGGGCACCCGGAGCACCCCCTGGTTTTTTATTGCCGCTCCGATTGCTGGTTAAGCTGGAACGCGGTAAAACGCGCTAAAGCCCTGGGCTACAACAACCTGTACTGGTACCGCGACGGCCTGGACGCCTGGCAGCAGGCCAACCTGCCGCTGCAGCCAGCGCAACCCGTGCCCTTTCCCTGAACTGCCTGCAAATGCGTGCCCCGCCCCCTCCAATAAAAACAAGGTGAAAAGGCCATGTACAAAATTTTGATTGCCGACGATCACCCGCTGTTTCGCGAAGCCATCCACAACGTCATCAGCGATGGCTTCCAGGGCAGCGAGGTCATGGAAACCGCCGACCTGGACAGCGCCCTGGCCCTGACCCAGGCGCACGACGACCTCGACCTGATCCTGCTCGACCTGAACATGCCCGGCATGCATGGCCTAAACGGCCTGATTACCCTGCGCAACGAGGCACCGACCACCCCGGTGGTGATCGTTTCGGCCGAGCAGGAAAAGCAGATCGTGCTGCAGGCCATCACCTACGGTGCCGTGGGTTTCATCACCAAGTCCTCGCCCCGTTCGCAGATGATCGAAGCGATCGAGCAGATCCTCAACGGCAATGTCTACCTGCCGCCGGACATCATCCGCGCCCAGAAAAGCAGCACCAGCCGGCGCCACAACGAGGCGCCGAGCTTCCCGCCGGAAATGCTCCAGGCTCTGACGCGCAAGCAATTGCTGGTGTTGGAGCGCATGACCAAGGGTGAATCGAACAAACAGATTGCCTACACGCTGGATATCGCCGAGACCACGGTGAAGGCGCATGTATCGGCGATCTTGCGCAAGCTCAATGTGCATAATCGGGTGCAAGCCATTCTCAGCGCTGGCGATATCGATTTTGCTGACTACCTGCGGCGTTAACCTGTTCTGGCCTCTTCGCGGGTTTACCCGCGAAGAGGCCGGCAGCTATAACGCACTGTTTGCCAACAAATGGCTCATCGCCGTCTTGAGCTTCATCGGCCGCACCGGCTTATGCATCAGGGTGTGGCCCAGCTCGCGAATCTGCTGCTTGAGGTCGTTGCTGTAGTTGGCGGTGATCATCAACGCCGGTAATGGCTGGGTGCGCCGGGCATTGATCCGCGCCACGGCGTCGACGCCGTTGCAGTCGTTGTCCAGATGGTAATCTGCTATCAGCAGGTCGGCTTCGGCATGGTAGTTGTCCACCTGCCGCGCCAGGTCTTCCTCCGACAGCGCCGTGACCACCCGGCAGCCCCACCCCTCCAGCAAGGTGCGCATGCCGGCGCAAATCGCCGCGTCGTTATCCAGCACCCACACTCGCGCACCGCGCAGGCGTTCGAGCATCGGCTCGCTGACCACCTGGCTCGGCTGGGTTTTGGGCGCGGTGGTGCTCAGTGGCACTTCGACGGCGAATACCGAGCCTTTGCCAAGCCATGAACGTACCCGTATCCGATGCCCAAGGATGCCGGCGATCTTTTCTACAATCGCCAGGCCCAGGCCCAACCCGCGGTCCTGATCCGGGCGCTGCACATCACCGCGCTTGAACTCCTGGAACATGTCGTCCAGGTGCTCTTCGGCAATGCCGATGCCACTGTCCCACACTTCGATCCGCAGGCCGCCACGCAGGCGCCGGCAGCCCAGCACCACACGCCCGCTGCGGGTGTAGCGAATGGCATTGCTGAGCAGGTTGCGCAGGATCCGCGCCAACAGCTGGATGTCACTGCGCACCACCGCCGAGCAGCCCACGAAATGCAGTTCAAGGCCTTCACTGCGTGCCACCTGTGCGTATTCGGCAGCAAGGTTGTCCATCAGTTCGCGCAGGGCGAACGGGGCGACATCGGCTTTGATCACCCCGGCATCGAGCTTGGAAATGTCCACCAGGGTGCCGAGCAGGTTCTCCACATCTTCCAGCGAGTTGCTGACGTTACGCACCAGGTGGGCACTGTCTTGCGGGTCGCGGCGCTCCAGCAACGCGCTGGTGAACAGCCGCGCCGCGTTCAGCGGTTGCAGCAGGTCGTGGCTGACCGCTGCGAGGAACTTGGTTTTCGACAGGTTGGCCTGTTCGGCCTCGCGCTTGGCCTCGCGCAGGCGCGCCTCGGCTTGGCTTCGCTCTTCGATTTCACGCAGCAACTGGTCGTTGAGGCTGGTCAGTTCGGCGGTGCGTTCGCGCACCCGCTGCTCCAGGTGCTGATAGGCCTGGTGCAGCGCCTGGGCAGTGTTGCGCCGCTCGGTAATGTCGCGGATCAACACGAAGATGCCCACCACCTCGCCGCTGGCCAGGCGGTTCGGCACGTAGGAGCGCAGCATGTAGCGTTCCTGGCCATTGATATTGGTTTCGGCAAATTCGAAGGTAACGCTCTCCCCCGCCAGCGCGCGTGCCACATAGGCTTCCAGGCGCTGATAGTGCTGCTCGCTGTGGGCCTCGCGCAGGCTCTGGCCGAGCATCACACCGTGCGGCCAGCAGTACCATTCCTCGTAGACCTTGTTGGTGAACTCGTAGACCAGATCGGCGTTCAGGTAAGCGATCAACGCCGGAACATTATCGGTAATCAGGCGAATCTGGTGCTGGTGGGCGGTCTCGGCCCGCTGCCGGGCCTCGCTGAGCAAGCGGTTGACGGCCTTGAGCTCGGCCATGGCCTGGTTCAGGGCATCGGTGCGTTCACGCACCTGCTCGGCCAGCACCACCGAGTGCTGGAACGCCGCATAGGGGTCGTTGCCCCGCGTTACTCCAGACTCGATGCGTTCGATCAACGCACCGTTGATCCGCTGCAGCTTCTGGTTTTCGTGCTGCAGCCGGGTGACCTCGGCCTGCAGTTCAGCGACCGACAGGAGGCCGGTTGCGGGCAATGGCGACCCCGGTGAAGGTCTGGTTGATGTGCATGCCATTGAACTGTTCTCCGTAGGTGTTGAAGCCGATCACCCGCTGCTCACGCAGAAACGCACCGACCGGTTCCAGGCCATGCCGGGCCTCCAGTTCCAGCCGCCGCAGGAAGCAATCACAACCAATGGTCAGCAGCAGCGGCCCGAGGCGCTGGCGCAGGCCGTCGAACAGCTGGTGCAGGTTAGGCAACAGCGGGCCCGGGGTCATGGCCGTGAGCACGATGCCGTTTTCCACTGCACAGTAAAAACTCAGGCTCAGGTCCGGGTGCACCTGCTGGATCGCCCGCACGTAGTACTGGTCGTGAATACGTACAGCCAGCGGGTGGGCGGCGAACACCCGATGGTCAAGCGCAGCCACTGGTACGCCGATGTGGCGGGCGTACTCTTCGGCTGCGGGCTCGGCATTCAGTTCGAAAACCCGGCGCTGGGCGCTGTCGGCGCCGGTTACCACCAGCTTTTCCTGACGCGGCAAAATGTGGTGCGTGGTGAACACTTCAAAATCGAGCCAGGTGTTGACCAGCACCACCACGGCCGCACCGTTGTGAAACGCGCCGCCGTAGTACACATGGGTGCGTGTCAGGTAGTTGTCGTCACCGGCAGAGCCCCCGAAATGCGGAATGTCACCTAAAGCCGCGCTGAGCGCGGCAAGCACCATTTCCTCGCGGCTGGACAGGCCGTCGAGCAAGGTCAGGGCAAAGCTGTGACCCTTGATGGGGGCCAACGTATTGCTGCGGCAGGTGCCGACCAGGCGCTCGACCATCTGCTGCGCGTCGATCAGGCTGAAGCGCTCCATTTCATCGATCAGCGCAGTGGCGATGGAGAAGTGCCGGTGATCAAAGCCTACCGCTGTGACGCAATTACGGCCGTACCCCTGGGGCGTGATTTCGCCGGCGCTGGTGCAGCCGACCAGGCGGATGCCGCCGAAACCCTGCTCCAGGGCCTCGCCCAAGGCCTGCAAGTCGTATTCGGCGGAGCAGAAGAACAGCACGAAACCCAGGTGCGGGTGCAGCAATTGCCGCGCCAAGTCCTGAGCGGCCAACCGGGCGTCGGTGGCCTGGGACATGGCGCTGACCACACCGTCGTTTTGAGCCTGCTGCATTGGGGTCTCCGGCGCGGGGTGGCTGAGTGGCAAGTGTACGAAGGCCGCCCTGTATGACGAATGCTACTTGGGTAGCGGGTGGGCGGTTCCATGGGCGTAAATGTTGGGGCCGCTTTGCGGCCCATCGCAGGCAAGCCAGCTCCCACAGGGTGGACTGCCCCCAAGAAGTTGGACACCAATCCAATTTCTTGGGGTGTCCACATGAGCAAGTATTCAGACCAATTCAAGCTTACTGCCGTTCAGGCTTACTTGGAGAGTGGTGAAGGCTTCCGAACAGTAGCCCGCCGATTTTCCGTGGATTTCAGCCTGCTGCGGCGCTGGGTCTCAAGCTTCCAGAAACATGGACAGTTCAGTCTGCGCAAAATAGGCCAGCGGTACAGTGCGACCTACAAGTGCTCAGTCCTTGAGTACATGCACAAGCATCAGCTTTCCTTGCGTCAGACCGCCGCCCATTTCGGTCTCGGCCAGTCCTCGCAGGTAGGCATTTGGGCGCGGCAACACTACAGTGGTGACCCTGCACTGCCTGCTCCCAAGAAAAGAAAACCTGCTGCCATGCCGAAAAAGCCTTATCCCATCAAACCTACGACTTCCGATGACACAGAGAAAAGCCGCGACCAGTTGCTGGCCGAGCTTGAGTGGCTGCGCATGGAGAACGCCTACCTAAAAAAGCTGGAAGAACTGAAGAAGCAGGAACGAAGGCAGCCCAAAAAGCCCTGATCGTCTCGGCGCTCAAGGACCGGTTTCCCTTGGCCGCCGTTCTACAGTTGGCGGATCTGCCACGCAGTACGTTTTATTACCAGCTTCAAGCGCAGGCCAAACCTGACAAGCATGCTGCTCTGAAGCAGATGATTCAGCGTGTCTATCACGAGGAAAAAGGGCTATACGGTTACCGGCGCGTTGCAATCGTGATCCGCAATGGCGGCACCTTGGTTAACAAGAAGGTGGTGGAGCGTTTGATGGTCGAGCTTGATCTTCGCTCACTAGTACGGCCAAAAAAGTACCGGTCGTACAAGGGGGTTGTCGGCACCATCGCGCCCAACCTGCTGGAGCGAAACTTCCTCGCGCAGCGCCCGAATCAGAAGTGGGTGACCGATGTTACCGAGTTCAAAGTGGCTCAGGAAAAGATCTATCTCTCCCCTGTGATGGACTTGTACAACGCCGAAATCGTGGCCTACGAAGTGGCCAGCAGGCCGTGCCTTGGGCTGGTTACCAACATGCTGGACAAGGCCTTCGAGCGCCTGGGAAACAAGCCGAAACTGGTGCTTCACTCAGATCAAGGCTGGCACTACCAACACTCGCAGTACCGCCACAAGCTGGCAGAGCAAGGGCTGAAGCAGAGCATGTCACGCAAAGGAAACTGCCTGGATAATGCGGCTATGGAGAGCTTTTTTGGTACGCTTAAGTCCGAGTTTTTCTACCCGAAGCGCTTCGAGAGCGTTGAAGAACTGAAAGCTGGTCTGGATGAGTACATCCACTACTACAACCATGACCGCATCAAGCTAAAGCTCAATGGCATGAGCCCTGTGAAATACAGGACCCATGCTGCGGCTGCTAGCTGAAACTGTCCAACTTTTCGGGGGCAGTCCAGGGACCGCGTAAAGCCGGAGATCAGCACTGTACCTGTGGGAGCTGGCTTGCCTGCGATGGGCTGCGAAGCAGCCCCGGGTGCCTACCAGGTCAACACCGCACCCACTGCAAAGGTATCGGTATCTTCGTTCTGGGCACTGGTGTCATGCCCGTCGATGGAAAACTGGTTGTACTCGGCCACCAGCTTCAGGTTGTCGTTGACGTCATGGAACAGTGCCACGCCACGGGTCTCGTAGTCCGCACCGCTGCCCACCGCGCCGTTGCCGTCGTCCTTGGTCTTGCCATACGACAAGGCAATGCGGTTCTTGCCAACCTTGTACGAACCCTGCAACAGGTAGCCGTCACTGTCGACGTTACGCAAGACCGGTTCGCCGGCATTGTTGGTAAAGAACGGGTTGATACCCTTGGCCTGGAACCCCGAGCCGGTCAGCGACAGCCCGCCCATCTTCGCCTGCACGCCATAGCCAACACCTTTGGACGTGATCGTCTCCACCGTCGAGTCGGTGTTGTCGGAAGTCTGGTAGCTGCCGTTGACCCAGCTGTAGATCTGCGCCCCGCCCAGGTCGAACTGGTAGGTAATCTCGCTCTCGGTACGCGGGTTTTCCTGGTAGGCCTTGCCGGTCGGGCTGCTGTCGTTGGTGTCCACCGGGTCCATGATGCCCACCGCCACGCGCAGCCCGTCCATTACCGGGGTGCGGTAGGTGATCTGCGAGGTGGGGAACGGGTACGGGTAGCCACTGCCGATGTTGCCGAACGACACCCCGCCGCCGTCCACCAGCCCCAAGGTGTCACTGACCTGGCCGTAGCCGGCCAGCAGTTCGTCGAGCAGGATGTTGGAACGGGCGAACAGCCCGAAGTCCTTGCCGATCAACACCTCGCCCCACTCGGGATTGGCCACGGTGCCGTAGAACTGGCGCACGTCGATGGCGGTGTCGGTGCCGTTGGTTTCACTGTCGTTGATGGTGACCCAGAACGAGGCACGTGCGCCGAGCTTCAGGTCATCCACCTGCTTGCCCATGTTGAAGCCCAGGTAGTTGGGCAGGAAGCCCATTTTCACCCGCGACTGGCGGCGGTCGAACTGCTCGCCTTCGCGGTCGACCTTGCTGTTGACGTAGAAGGCATTGATGTAGCCGTCGGTGGAAAAGGTGGTCTGGTCTTTGTCGTACAGCATGATCTCGGCTTCGGCGACGCCACTCAGGCCCAGGGCAGAAAAGCTGGCGATGGCGGCGGCGAGGAAACGAGGCGGCAGGTGCTTATTGTTGTTGTACATGGCGCGCTCCAAACGAGGGACTGGATGTCGGAGGCGATTATCAGAAGAGGGCAAATTGCCAGATACGCTGCTTTGGGGCGCAATAGCGGATGCTTTGGGCTGGCGGGTGCGGCGCAGTGATTTGGACCCAATACCTGCTTGGGTCGGGAGGCAGACTTAGCGAGTAAACATCGGTAGCAGGCGGGTATTAGTACATCTGTACGAACCAGGGCCGCCTTGCGGCCCCATTTTCGCGCCGCTTCAGGAAGCAAGCGCCTGCGAGCGCTGGCGCACGGGCATCTCATAGCGGTGAGGTTGTTGCCAGGCCAGCCGTGCCTGTACATCGACAGCCGCGTCCATCACCTTCTGAGCCCAGCTTTCATCCTTCGGGCACACCACCACCACGCGGAAACCATGGTCGACACCTTCCAGCCGCACGCCTTCGGAGTCATCCACATGCAGGTCGATATCGAACGCCGAGGGTAACTTCGAGGGGGAGTTCTCCAGGCCCTTCTGGGCCAGGATGTGTTGGTGCCGGTCGCTGTTGACCACGCCATCGACATGGATGCCATACAGCATCAGCCAGCGGCGAATGTAGGCCGGTGTGCGCCCCGAGGAGGTATAGATCCAGATGCTGCAACCCTGGCGGCGCAGGTCGCGGATCAGCGAGCGCGTTCCACTGCGCAGGGGTTCGCCCAACCAGCGGTGCACGAAGCCCGGCAGCTTGCTGTCCTCGGCGTCAGCGTGCTCAGGCAAGCAGGCGAGCGTGTCGTCGATATCGAAGGAAATGCGGACCTGGCCACGTTTGAGCTTGCGCTCGATGGCTTGGCGCCCGCGCTGGAGCATGGATGAACGCAGCATCAGCGGCTCCTCTCGCAGGCAGGCACGGGCGTACCGCTCAGGAAGAACTTGCCGGGCTCAGGCGCCTTCGCCTCAAGGAAAGCGGCGTACTTTTTCTTGATTTTGGGTAGTTCGTACAAAGCCTTGACACCGTGTTTGGCGGAGTTGCGAATGACCGAGGACGGGTTGAAGTAACCCTCGGCGTTATCCAGCGACAGCACGAATGGCGGCAGCCCGGCACGCATCAGCAAATAGCTGACAATGAGCGAACCCGTGCGGTTGTTGCCTTCGATGAACAGCTGCGGCTTGCTGAGGATACGTACATACACACCGGCAGCCCGCTTCCAGACCGAATCGCTGCGGTACGCGCAGTACCAGTTGTACAAATCCTTGATGCCACCTTCGACGTTGTTGAAAAAGTGCGCCTCGGTTGCAGCCAGGTGGGGGGCGAACTCCAGGCGGCGGGCCGGGTCGCTGCCGCACAGCACGGTGGCATTGATCTCCAGCATCAGGTTCAGCTGTTGCAGGTCGAACAGGTCGATACCGCGAGCGACATAGTCGTCAATCAGGGCATAGCCTTCAAGCACATTCAGCAGCACCTCGTCGGTGAACGGGTCCCTCGGTTCGGTGAAATGCTGGCTGAGTTCGGCAAAGCGGCCTTGCACCTCACGCAGTGCGCGCTCTACCGCTGACAGATCAAGACGACGCATCGCTCGCATTGGAAATCCCGGGTAACACTTTAGCGGAAGGTAACGCGGCCGGGCGTTGCACCCTTCCTGGCTGCAACGCCCGGCCACCTTGAAAAGTGATCAGCTGAACTTGCCGCTGATGTAGTCGGCAGTCAGTTGCTCACGCGGGTTCTGGAAGATCTGCGTGGTCGGGCCCATCTCGACCAGGTAACCGGTACGGGTACCCTGGGAGATATCGACCGAGAAGAACGCGGTGGTGTCGGCGACACGAATCGCCTGCTGCATGTTGTGGGTTACCAGCGCGATGGTGTAGTCCTTCTTCAGTTCGACCATCAGCTCTTCCACGCGGCGGGTAGCGATCGGGTCGAGTGCCGAGCACGGCTCGTCCAGCAGCAGCACCTCCGGTTCGGTGGCAATAGCACGCGCAATACACAGGCGCTGCTGCTGGCCGCCGGACAGGGACAGGCCGCTGACCTTGAGCTTGTCCTTCACTTCGTCCCACAGGGCGGCGCCTTGCAGGGCGTGCTTCACGCGGTCACCCAGGTCGCCCTTGTAGCGGTTAAGGCGCAGGCCGAACGCGACGTTGTCAAAAATGCTCATCGAGAACGGGTTGGGCTGCTGGAACACCATGCCGATGTAGCGGCGCACGACTACCGGGTCAACGCCCTTGCCGTAGACATCCTGGCCCAGGAAGTGCACATGCCCTTCGAAGCGGAAGCCTTTGACCAGGTCGTTCATGCGGTTGAGGCTACGCAGCACGGTACTCTTGCCGCAGCCCGATGGCCCGATGAAGCCGGTGATCTCGTTCTTGCGGATCGGCACATGGCTGTCGCGTACGGCCATGAAGTTGCCGTAGAAGATCTTGTCCAGCTTGCAGTCCATGACGATGGGGGTTTCGTTGACCACGGGAGCGACCTTTTGCGCAGTGGATACGTTCAAGTTTGGATGCTCCCTTTCTCAATACTTGGGCTTGCCGAATACACGGCTAAGAATGTTGATGACCAGCACGATCATTACCAGTACCAGCGAGGCCGCCCAGGCGAGCTCCAGCTGGTTGTCGAACGGCATGCCGGAGAAGTTGTAAATCAGTACGGCCAGCGAGGCCGTGGGGTTCATGACCGCCAGGCTGCCGTCGTGATAAATCCAGTAGTTGCTGAACAGTGCGGTGAACAGCAGTGGCGCGGTTTCGCCAGCGGCGCGGGCCACGGCCAGCATGACGCCGGTCAGGATGGCGGGCAGGCCGGTGGGCAAGACGATCTTCCAGATCACCTGTGCACGGGTGCAACCCATGCCGTAGGCAGCATCTTTCATGATCTTGGGCACCATCTTCATCGACTCTTCGGCGGTCAGCACCACGATCGGCAGCATCAGTACCGCCAGTGCCACGCCACCTGCCGGCGCCGAATAGGTACCGGTGGTCATCACCACCAGGGCGTAGGCAAATACACCGGCCAGGATCGACGGCAGGCCAGTGAGCATCTTGGCGGCAAAGCGCGCGGCGTTGGCCAGCTTGCTGTCCGGCCCGAGTTCGGCCAGGAATACCGCCGCCAGGATGCCAACCGGCACCGCGATGGCTGCGGCGATACCGACCATGACGAAGGTACCGGCCATGGCGTTGCCGAAGCCACCGCCCATCTCGAAGCCGGTGGGTGGCAGCTCGGTGAACACTTCCAGATTAAGGCGTGCACCGCCGCGGGTGACCAGCATGTACAGCACGGAAATCAGCGGCACGCTGGCCACCAGCGCCGCAACCCAGGCCAGCGTGGTCAGTATCAGGCTGCGCAGGGCACGGCCTTCCAGCTTGCGCTGCAGGCTGGGCAAAGCAGTTGTTGGGGTGCTGAGGTCAGTCATTATTTGTTACCCCGCTGGGCGTAGAGCATGATCATCGAGCCGAGCACGTTCACCAGCAGGGTGATGAACATCAGCACCAGTGCGGCGTACATCAGTACTTCGACCTCGTTCGGGCCGGCTTCCGGGAAGTTCAGCGCCAACAGCGCCGCCAGGGTGTTGGCCGGGGCGAACAGGGACACGGAAATGGTGTTGGCGTTGCCGACCAGCATGGCCAGCGCCATGGTTTCACCCAGGGCACGGCCCAGGCCCAGCACCAGCGAACCGAAAATGCCGGTGGCGGCGGATGGCACCATCACCTTGAGGATGGCTTCCCAGTGGGTAGTCCCCATGCCGTAGGCCGCCTGCTTGGTTTTCATCGGTACGCTGGTAAGCGCATCCTGGGAAACGGCGGCAATGGTCGGCAGGATCATGATGGCCAACACCAGCGCCGCAGGCAGCAGGCCAGGGCCACTCAGGGAGGTGCCGAAGAACGGGATCCAGCCCAGCTCGCTGTTCAACCAGGTGGTCAGCGGGCGGATGGCCGGGATAACGACGTAGATGCCCCACAGGCCATACACCACGCTGGGGATGGCGGCGAGCAACTCGACAATGGTGCGGAACACGGCAGCCAGCCGTGCCGGCAGGAAATCCTGGGTAAGGAAAATGGCCATGCTGACGCCGAAGAAACCGGCGATCAACAGTGCGATGAAGGCGCTGTAAAGCGTGCCCCAGATCGCTGGCAGAATACCGTACTTGCCTTGGTTAACGTCCCAGACAGTGCCGAACAGCACGTCAAAACCGTGTTTTTCAATGCCTGGCAGTGCCTTGCGGCCCACTTCGTAGACCAGCGCGACGACCAGCGCCAGTACCAGCACCACACCAATGCGTGCAAGCGCACGGAAGGTGCGATCAACCAGGAAGTCTTTCGCTGACGGTGGCTGGCACGCGGAGTCGGGGTTATCCGGTATGGCAAAGGGTGTGTTCATGGGCAAATTCCGGGACAAGGGACAAACACGCCCGGCACGGCTTCACTGCCATACCGGGAGCGCCTGGGTATTACTGGATGTTGGCCGACGCTTTGCGCACCTGGTCGACAACCGACGGTGGCAGCGGGATGTAACCCATCGAGTCGGCGATGGTCTGGCCTTTGGTCAGGCTGTACTCGACCATTTCACGCATGGCTTTGGCCTTGGCCGGGTTGCCGTTGTCCTTGCGGAAGATCATCCAGGTGTAGGAAGTGATCGGGTAGGACTTGGCACCGGTTGGGTCCGGCAGCCAGGCCACCAGGTTTTCCGGCATGTTCACCGCAGCCAGTGCTTCGGCACCGCTCTCGGCGTTCGGCACGACGTATTGGCCAGCCTTGTTCTGCAGCACGGCGAAGTCGACCTTGGCCAGCTTGGCAAAACCGTACTCGATGTAGCCGATGGCGCCTGGGGTCTGGCGGACGGTGGCGGTTACGCCATCGTTTTTCGGCGACTTGATGAACTTGTCAGTGGCCGGCCAGTTAACGGTGTTGCCTTCACCCAGCCCTTGCTTGAAGTCAGCGTTGATGGCCGAAAGGTGCTTGGTGAAGACGGCGGTGGTACCGCTGGAGTCGGCACGTACCACCACGGTGATCGGGGTGGCAGGCAGCTTCAGCTCAGGGTTGGCCGCAGCGATTTGCGGGTCGTTCCACTGGGTGATCTTGCCGAGGAAGATGTTGGAGTACACATCGCGCGGCAGCTTCAGGCCTTTAGGGTTGCCCGGCAGGTTGTAAGCCAGCACGATTTCACCGGCGGTCATTGGCAGCAACTGCACGCCTTCGCCAACCTTGGCAATGTCTGCTTCGCTCATGGCCGAGTCGCTGGCGGCGAAGTCGACGGTCTTGTTCAGGAAGTCCTGTACACCCGCTCCGCTCCCCTTGGACTGGTAATCAACGGTGACGCCAGCGGTGTTCTTGCTGAAGTCCTTGAACCAGGTCAGGTAGATGGGTGCAGGGAAGCTGGCACCGGAACCGGTCAGGCGAACGTTTTCGGAAGCAAAGGCTGCCGAAGTGGCGCAGAGGGAAACGGCAACAGCGAGTGCAGCAGACTTCATCAGGCGTTTCATCAAAATGTGCTCCGTGTGATGGCCGGCACACTTTGCATCAGCTGTGTTACAGCTTTGTGACTATTGAATGGCAGGCCGCACGTTAGAGCTTTCTGGTTGCGCCATCACGGCAGATTGATGCCATGCGCGGCTCACCGGCATCAACCAAGGCCGGCAATCCCCCCCTCATCTGTTTCTGGGCAGCGGTTACGGCATAGGCACTCGAACTCCGCCGCAGCCCGGGTCGGGAAGTTGAGGCTCAGGCGCATCTTGTCTTGCGTGTCATAAAGGTCGTAGCCCTCCGCCAACACGGCAGGAAAGCCGAGGCGGCGTGGGTAGATTTCTTTCTGGAGCGGCACGGCAGGAACCACAACGAAGCGCGTCTGCATGATCATCCCTCTTCGGCAGTTCTTTAGTATTAGTACCGCTAAGGGAAACCATCAAGCTGACTCATGCAAAATTGCGCGTGCGCTCATCAGGCCCGGAAAACGCTGAATACCCTCATTCAGCAACCCGGTACTGATCGAGCGCTTGCGCGGTCTGCCGGCCCCGATCAGCCCGCTTGAAACGGCAGCGGCTGCAGACGGCATTCGAACAGTTACAGCGTGAACGACAACGTCTGGCCAAGGAACCTGGCACTGACCTGATGCCCGGTTCCATTCAGGTCGAACGGCTGGCACATCGCCCCGGTGGTCACCACATCGCCCGCCTTCAGGGTCTGCCCACGCTCGGCGGCATGGGCATAAAGGTGAGCCAGTGATACCAGCGGGTCGGTTGCTGCATCGCCAGACAAACCCCGTGCCCGGCATTCACCGTCCACGTAAACCTCGGTGGTTTCCGCCAGGTCGGCCAACAGGGGGATGTCGATACCTGCGCCCAGGCTGTCGCTGACCACCAGTGCTTCAAACCCGACGTTGTCCGCGACAAAGCTCGGCCAGCCGACAGCCTTGCGGTCAACGAAACGCGAACGCACCACTTCGAACGTGACGCAGGTGGCGCGGATATCTTCACTGACCGGCACCCGCCCGGCTTGCGGGGGGATATCACGGTCGAGCACGAAGGCGACCTCGCATTCGACAGTGACGGGCGTTACAGCAGGCAGCTCGATGTGCACACCGCTTGCGTGGCAGCGCTTGGCTTCCAGCTGGCCAATCAAGGGCCGGGACAGATTGGCTGCCCGCATGCCCGCAGGGCTGCCGACGCCCAGCTTCCACCCGGCGCGCGGGCCAGCGGCGGCGGCAAACAACTGGTCCTGGCTGTCGTAGCCTTGCGTCAGCGTCTCGGGCTTGAGGCTGGCGGGCAGCTCCGTCAGCAGGTCACCGCTGTGCCAGTGCTGCAGAAGCAAGGCTGCGGTACGTTGGTGTACGAAGAGCGGACTGTTCATCAAGACCTCATGAGGATGGGTGATGGCGGACGACAGATGCTAGGGCCTGAAATTGATAAGGATAAATATATTGTCATGATGCAATGCATCACAAATTGTTATGAACCGTTTTATCCCTGATCAGCGCAGTGCCTGGTCCAGGTCGCGCTGCAGTGAGCCGACATCTTCCAGGCCCACATGCAGGCGCACCAAGGCGCCACGCACGGGGGTAGCGAAGCTGCGTTCCCCCAGCTCGGCCAGGGTCACCAGGCTCTCATAGCCCCCCCAGGAGGCGCCGATGCCGAACAGGCTCAGGCGATCGATGAATGCTTCGGCCCGCGCCAGGCTGGCATCGGCGAGTTCGATGCTCAACAGGCCATTGCTGCCCTTGAAGTCGCGCTGCCACAGGGCGTGGCCCGGGTGCTCCGGCAACGCCGGGTGGTACACCCGCGCCACATCTTCACGGGCCTGTAGCCAGCGGGCTATTTCCAGGCCCTGGCGTTCATGCACCGCCATGCGGCTGGCCAGGCTGCGTGCGCCACGCAACACCAGCCAGGCATCGTCCGGGCTGACCGTGCAACCACAGGTGTCACTGCTGCGCGACAACGCGGCGAAGGCCTCACGGGTGGTGCAGACGCTCCCCATCATCACGTCGCTGTGCCCGCCCAGGTATTTGGTCAGGGCCATCACCGAAATGTCCGCGCCCAGCGCCAATGGCTGATGCAGGTAGCCCGAACCCCAGGTGTTGTCGACCGCCAGTAGAATCCCGCGGGGCTTGCACAACGCGGCCATGGCCGGCAGGTCGTTGAGCTCGTATAGCAACGAACTCGGGCTTTCGCTGTAGACCATGCGCGTGTTCGACTGCAGCGCGGCCTCCAGGCCATGGCCGTCTGCGGCAAAATAGCTGACCTGCACACCAAACGGCTGCAGCAGCTCGCGTGCCAGGCGCCGCACCGGGCCATACACGCCATCACTGAGCAGCACATGGTCGCCGGGGCGCAGGTAGGCGAGAAACGTCTGGGTGATGGCCTGCAGCCCGGTGGCGAACAATTTGGTGCGGTAGCCGCCCTCCAGCTCGCTGACCAGGTCTTCAAGGGCGAACGCCGTAGGGTTGCCACGGGCGCCGTAACTCAGCACCCGGTGCTGGTCACGAACGCTGCGCGCCTGGCGCTGGTCGGCGACGCTGTCGAACAGCACCGTGCTCAGCCGGCTGACGGGTGGGTTGACGCCACGGGCACCTTGGCCCGGCTCGCCACGCCCGGCGTGGACCAACCGTGTGGCGACCGGCTCGCCGTGGGTCAGTGGCGCAAAGCTGGCGATCTCGGCGGGGCTCATCTGTGCGATCAAGCCGGTTTCCCAGGCCAGGTAGCGACGTGCCGCCTCCTTGTTGCCCGCGTGGCGGTCATGGACGAAGAACAGGAAGTCGATGCACGCGGCGTCTGCCAGCGAAGTATCGTCTTCAACGTGCGGCCACTCGGCCAACAGGGCCTTGGGGAACAGACGCGCGGCCAATCGTTGGTCATCGGGCAGTTCGCTGAGCGCCAGCTCGGCGACGCGTGGGTCGTCGGCAATGAACACCAGACGTCGGGGTTGCTGCTGTACGTGCTCGGCCAGTAAAGGGCGAATCGCCCAGTGCGCGCCGCGCAGGTGGCGCTTGCGATAGGCCGTACTCGGCCGTAGGTCCAGCAGCAAGGCGCCGTCAAGTTCTTCGGCACTGGCTTCGACCAAGGTCACTGCCAGCGGAGGCTTGGCCGGTAATGCCAGGCCACTGCTCAGGCCACCTTCAAGCACGCAGGCGTCATGCCCCATCTGCTTGAGCCAACTGGCCACCACCGGGGCGCGCACGCCATCGTCGTCGAACAGTACCACCCGTGCCTTGCGCACGCCGATGTAAAGGTCGGTGCCCTGCACCAGCTGCCCACCAGGGCAATGTTGCGCGCCGGGCAGGCTGCCCGCGGCAAATTCCTCTGGCGTGCGTACATCGCACAGGAACAGCGTGCGTTGTGCATCCTGGTGCCAGGCTTGCACTTGCGCCGCCGCCACCCACTCCACCCCGGCCTTGCGTGCCAACCCCGTGGCGCGTGCCCGTTGCCGCCCCAGTGCCTGGCCACTGTGCGCTGGGTACCCACGTTGCCCACCGTGTTCCAGTGGCAGGTCGACCAGGTACCAGCCTTGGGTGCCGTTCTCCAGGGCGAAGACCGGGTTGTCGATGCCGAGGTTGATCAAGGTTTGCGCGCCGATGATGCTGCGGGTGCGCCCTGCGCAGTTGATCACTATCGGTGTGTGTGGGTCTTGCACCAGGTCTTCCAGGCGGTAGCCCAGCTCACCGTTGGGGCAGCAGGTGGCGCCGGGAATATTCATCTTGGCGAACTCGTCCAGTGGCCGGCCGTCGAGCAGCACCAGCGGCTTGCCCTGGCGCTGCCATTGCGCCAGTTCCAGGGCGCTGATGCGCGGCGTGTGGCAGGCATGTTCGACCAACTCGCCAAAGGCTTTTGACGGCAGGTGCACACCGGCGAACAGCTCGAAGCCGGCCGCCTGCCAGCCCAGGCTGCCACCTTCAAGCCAATGCACTGCGGAGTAGCCCAGCGCCTGCAGGCGTTGGGCGCCACGCTGGGCCAGTTCGCCACCGGTTGCGTCGTAAACCACCAGGCGCACCGCCGGGTTGGGCGCCAGGCGTGGGGCCTCGATTTCCAGCCGGCTGTACGGCAGGTTTGCCGCGTAGAACAGGTGAGCCTCGCCGTACTGGCCGTGCTCGCGCAGGTCGAACAGGGCGATCTCCTGGCCGTCGAACAGCCAGTCATGCAGGTGCGCAGGGGTGATGCTGGGGGTCATGGGACGCAGTCCGTGGTCGATTGGATTGGAAAATTGCAATGCCTGTACTGGCCCCTTCGCGGGCAAGCCCGCTCCCACAGGTACTGCGCGGGCCTTGAGCATTGCGCGATCCCTGTGGGAGCGGGCTTGCCCGCGAAGAGGCCAGTACAGGCAACGAAAATCAGAGCCCGTAAGCTTCGATCGAAGGCGCCATCTGCGATTTGTTGTAGTTCACCACGCTACCGTCATCCTTGACGCCGTAGCGGTTCTCCAGCGACTCCAGCGGCCGGCCATACAGGTGGAAGTGCAAGGTCGGCTGATCGCCCTCGACACGAATGCCATGCAGGTCTTCGCCCAGGAAAGCCACCGAAGTTCCCGGTTGCACCACGATCTCTTGCTCCAGCACCAGGCGTGCGCGGGCCGGGTCGCTGCCGTCGTCTTCACGGCGGTACACCCGGTTCAGTTCCTGCCCCTCGACGGCGACGATGATCGCCCAGGTCTCGTGGTTGTGCGGCAGGGTCGCCTTGCCCGGCAGCAGCGAGTTCACATACAAGGTCGGCGACTCGCCATCGTCGTTCAGCCGGTAGCGGAACTGGGTTTCACCGGTCGCGGCATCCGGCGCCGGGAATCCCTCGAAATTGAACAGATCCCGGCGCTCGGCAAGGCCTTCGAGCAAGAGGACGATCTGCTGCAACGCGGCGCGGTCGACGCCACGCTCATGAATAGCGCGCACTTGCGCCAGGAACGGCTGGATCACGGAATCACGGGACATTGCGGGTCTCTCTTCTGGCTAACGGAGATCAAACGCTGAGGCTGTAGCGCCCCAGGTTGCTGAATACATCGGGCGCCGGGCGGCTCGGGCGCTGGCTGCCCTCGCCCAGCGCATGCTGCAAGAAGGCACGGGTGCGCTCGTGTTGCGGAGCACGGAATAGCTGTTCGGCGTTGCCGTGCTCGACGATGCGGCCATGCTCGGTGAAATACACCTGATCGCTGATTTCTTCGGCAAAACGCATTTCATGGGTGACCAGCACGCAGGTCATGCCCTCCTCGGTCAGCTCGCGGATCACCGCCAGCACTTCACCGACCATTTCCGGGTCCAGCGCCGAGGTCACCTCGTCGAACAGGATCAGCTTAGGCCGCATAGCCAGGGCACGGGCGATAGCCACGCGCTGCTGCTGTCCACCCGACAGCTCACCGGGAAAAGCCCCTGCCTTGTGGCCCAGACGTACCTTGTCGAGCAGTGCCAGGGCCTGGTCGCGCGCTTCGCCACGGTCACGGCCCAGCACCTTGGTCGGGGCGATCAGCAGGTTATCCAGCACACTCAGGTGCGGAAACAGGTTGTACTGCTGGAAGACGAAGCCCACCTGCTTGCGCAAGGCAATTAACTCGGCCTCACTGCGCAACCGTTCGACCTGGGTATCACCAATGCGAATACTGCCGCGCTGCGGCCGTAGCAGGCCGGTCATGCAGCGCAGGATGGTCGACTTGCCAGAGCCGGACGGGCCGATGATCGACACTGCCTGCCCGGCCTGCACGTCAAGGTCGATGCCGCGCAACACCGGGTTGTCGGCAAAGGCCAGGTGCACGTCACGCAGCTGGATCAAGGGTTCAGAAGGCATAGCGGCGCTCCAGGCGTTGGGTCAGGCGGGCAATCGGGTAGCAGTAGGCGAAGAACAGCGCCAGCACGCTGAAATACACCAGCACGGTGAAGCCGCTGCGGTTGACGGTGTTGGCGGCGATCTGCGCACTGTCGATCACGTCGTGTACGCCCACCAGCGAAGCCAGGGCGGTGCCCATGGTGACCACGGCGTACAGGTTCATCCATGGCGGCAGCATGCGCCGCAGGCACTGCGGCAGAATGATCGAGCGGAAGATCTGCGCGCGGCTGAAGGCCAGCGAACGCGCCGCCTCCCATTGAGTGGCCGGGATCGAGGCCACCGCACCACGGAAAATTTCAGCCACGTTGGCACTGGCCGGCAGGGCCAGGCCGATCGTGACCTTCAGCCAATCGGGGAAAGTGAACCAGGTGCCGGCAACCTGGATATCGAACGGGAACAAGTACGAGGTGAAGTAGATCAGCACCAGCCAAGGCGCATTGCGAAACACCTGCACCCACAGCCGTGCGATACCGCGCATCGGCGCCAAGGGCGACAGCAGCAAAATGCCCACCAGCAAGCCCAGTAACGTGCCCAGGCCGATAGCGCCAACGCTGATCTGGATGTTTTGCAGCAGGCCCGCCCCCAGGGTCGGTGACCAATGCCACAGCGTGGCGAGGTTTTCAATGGCCATAGCCGGGCATCCTCAGGCGCGCTTCCAGGGCGCGACCGGCACAATTGACGGCGAAGCTGAGCAGGCCATAAAAGGCCAGGATCAGGATCATCAGCTCGATGACGTTGTCGCCCTGGGTCCAGATCATGATCGCGGCGTAGGTGATGTCGTTGACGGCAATCGCCGATGCCACTGCGGTCATCTTCACCAGGTCGATCAGGTTGTTGACCAGCGCGGGCAAGGCAAAGCGCACGGCCAGTGGCAGTTGCACCTGCAGCAGTTGCTGGCGGCGGCTGAAGGCCAGCGAGCTGGCGGCTTCCAGAGTCACCGCCGGCACCGCCTCGATACCGGCGCGCAGGGCCTCGGCATGGAAGGCGCCCTTGTGCAGGGAAATCACCAGCACCACCCAGGCGAACGGCGTCATCGGGTTGGCATTGCCCAGGCTCTGGTTGATCAGCATGTTCAGTACCAGGAACGCGCAGTACAACTGCACCAGCGTGGGTGTGTTGCGCGTGACTTCAATGAAGGCCCGCGCCGGCCAGGCCAACCCGCGGCGCCCGGACGTAAGCGCCGCTGCCAGCAGCACACCGACCAGCAGGCTGCCGACCACGCTGAACAGACACAGCCAGACGGTGGTCAGCGCGCCCTCGAGCAGTTTGCCGCTGGCGTAGGCGTCGAGCAGGAAGCTGTAGTTCAGGCCAACCTGGGCGAGCTGCCCGACCAGCCCGTGCAAAACCTCGCTCATCAGGCGCCTTCGCCCTGCAGCTTGGCACGCAGCTCAACCAACGCAGGCGAGGCCGGGGTGATGTGGTTGGCGTGTTCACGCTCGATCAGCCAGCCGCTGCGGTGCCACTGTTTGACGAATGGGTCCAGCCGTTGCTGGGTGTCAGTCTCGCCCAAGCGCGTCCAGATTACCGACGGGGCCGGGTTGAGCTCGGGGGCCAGGGCGCGGTAAGCGCTCCACTCACCGCCCTTGGCCAGCAGCGGGTTGATCAGGGTGGCATCGTGCACGGCAGCCACGCAGTTGTTGCCGCGCAGCGCCAGCAGCGACTCGGCGGAGGTTTTGAAGGCCTTGAGGTCGGCACCCAACCCAATCAGCGCCTGGGTGTAGCTGCTACCCTGCGAGGTGCACACCGGCTGGCCCTTGAGCTCGGCCCAGGTCTTGATCGGGCTGTCCTTGGCCAGCGCTGCGCTGCCGCCCACGCGGTAGAACGGCGTGGGTACGTGGCCCAGCAACTTGTCGCGCTCGGGGGTCCACTCCATGTTGGCAATCAGCAGGTCAACCTTGCCCTGCTGCAAAAACTGCACGCGGTTGGCCGGCTGCACCGCTACCAGCTCGACCGCCACGCCCAGCTGACGCGCCAGGTCACGCGCGAGGTCGACACTGAAACCGATCGGTTCACGGGTGGCCGGGTCGATGGCGCCGAACGGGCCGCCGGACAGCACCACACCCACAGCCAGTTTGTGACGTTGCTGGACTTTGTCCAGGGTGGCATCCGCCTGGGCCAGGCCGCTGGCGGCCAGCGTGGCAGTGGCGAGCAACGATGCGAACAGCCCGCGACGGGCAACGGTGGTCAGCGACATGGTGGGGGTTCCTCATCCCGGCAGCCGGAACGCCCGGCCAATGAGGGCGCATCCTAGGAAGTTGCAGGGATGAGGGGAAATTCAAATATTGCCTATCGTTATAACTCAGAACGTTCAGCAAATACTAAAAACAGGCATAAGCACCGTAAAACTGGGGCTCTGTTAATTTCCGCTTGTTCCGGCATCGATCAATAGATAACACTTCGTTATCTTTCATCACGCATCAGTAATGTAAAAAAGCGGCGAAATCGCACTGCGCGCCCCTCCCACTCATTTGCCTGAGCACGCCATGAGCGCCCTCGACCTAGACCTGCTTCGCACCTTCGTCACCATCGCCGACCACGCCAGCTTTGCCGAAGCAGGCCGCCATCTGGGGCGTACCCAAGCATCAGTCACCCAGCATATGCAACGTCTGGAGCAGCAGGTGGGCGTACCACTGTTACGCAAGCAGGGCCGCCAAAAGTCCCTGACTGACGCTGGCCGCCAGCTGCTGCGCCATGCCCGACAAATGCTTGCGCTGAACGACGAAGCGCTGGCCGGCCTGCGCCTGGATGGCCCCAGCGGTGTGCTGCGGATCGGTTCGCCGCACGACATCGCCGACACCATCCTGCCACCGCTGCTCAGCCACATCGCCCGCTCGGCGCCCAACCTGCGCCTGGAAATCGACGTCGGCCGCAGCCCGTTCCTGATGGAAGACCTGCAGCGCGGCAAGGTCGACATGGTTATTTCCACGCGCACGGCCCCCGGCCTGGAAGGCTTTGCGCTACGCACTTCTCCTGTGTGGTGGATATGCGCGGCGCAGTATCAGCACCTGCCCGGCGAGCCTTTGCCGCTGGTGCTGGTGGACGAACCCAGCCTTTACCGCAAACTGGCCCTGGAGGCGCTGGAGCAGGCCAGTATCGCCTGGCGCCAGGCGTACCTGGCGTCGAACCTGATCGGCGTCAAGGCGGCAGTGCGCGCCGGCCTGGGCATTACTGCACGCAGCCAGGAAATGGTTGGGCCGGACATGCGTGTGCTCGGCCAAAGCGATGGCCTGCCGGCGCTACCCGACGTGACCTACCACCTGTGGGTGCGGGCCAACACCGTCAACCCGCTGGTGCGCCAGGCTTATGCGATGGTGCGAGCCAGCGCAGGGCTTTGATGCCCACAGCCCTTGCAGCTACACCGGCAGCTCGGTGGTCAGCTTGATCTTCTCCATCGGCACTTCAGTCTTCACGTTCTGAACCACGCTCAGGCTGGTCAGGTGCTTGATCTGAAAACGCCGATACGCTTCCAGGTCTGCCGCCACCACCCGCAACAGCAAGTCGCAATCGCCCGCCATCACATGGCATTCCACCACTTCGGGCAACTGGCGCACGGCTTCGACAAACGCGTCAGTGGTGTCCTGGTCCTGACGTTTCAGCCATACCCGCACGAACAGGGTCAGGCCCAGCGCGACCTTGGCCGGGTCCAGCAAGGCTACGTAGCGCTCGATCACCCCGGCCTCCTCCAGCAGGCGCACCCGTCGCAGGCACGGCGAGGCAGACAACCCCACCTGTTTGGCCAGTTCCTGGTTCTGCAACCTGCCGTCGCGCTGCAGTGCTCGCAGGATGCGCCGGTCGATGGCATCAAGCTTGATTGGCATTGACTAACCTCTTATTCGATATTTTCGGTAGCAGATGCCAAATGCTCTGCGCATCCATGCAACTACGCAAGCCAATTTCAGCGATTCATTGGAATACTCTTCCTCCACTGGAGGTGACCATGAATACCCTTGAACCTGTACTGAACAATCCCCCCGCCACCACACCGCAAGGAGAACTGCGCCGTGGCGCCATCGCCGCCGTGCCGGTGCTGCTGGGGTTCATCCCCTTCGCCCTGGTGCTCGGCGCGCAAGCTTCGCAGCACCAGCTGGCAGCCGGCGAAGTGGCACTGATGACCGGGCTCAACTTCGGTGGTGGCTCGGAGTTTGCCGCTATCGAGCTGTGGACATCACCGCCGGCAACCCTGGTGATTGTTGCCATGACCCTGCTGGTCAACAGCCGCCACCTGCTGATGGGCGCGACCCTGGCACCGTATTTGCGCCATCTGCCCCTGCCCAAGGCATTGGCGGCGCTGTTTTTCATGTGTGACGAGAGCTGGGCCATGGGCTTGGCCGATGCACGTCAGCGCGGCGACTTCAGCCTGCGATACTTCATGGGCATAGCGTTGTGCCTATGGGTAACCTGGGTGGCTTTCACCAGCCTTGGCGCGCAAATCGGGCCGTTGCTCGGCGACCTGCGCAGCTACGGCTTCGACATGGCCTTCGCTGCGGTCTTCCTGGTGCTGCTCAAGGGCATGTGGAAAGGTGTGCATGCCGCCCTGCCATGGCTGTTCAGCCTGTTCACCGCAGCGCTGTTCTACCTGCTGATTCCCGGTGGCTGGTACGTGCTCGCGGGCACCGTAGCCGGCCTGGTGACCGCTTACCTGTGGGCCAAGCCATGATTGACGTTGCTACGCTGGTCACCCTTGTGGGCATGGCCGTGGTTACCTACCTGACCCGTGCGCTGGGTTTTCTAATGCTGCGTAACCGCACCCTGGGGCCACAACTGACCCAAGTGCTGAACGCTGCACCCGGCTGCGTGCTGATTGCCGTGATCGCACCGAAGTTCGTTTCCGGGAACCCGACCGACCTCATTGCGCTAGGGCTTACGGTGTATGCAGCTACGCGGTTTTCACTCTTGCCGGTGGTGGTGTTTGCCATTGTCGTCACGGGGGTGCTGCGCGTGCTGTTGCCAGCATGATCCGCTGCGGCTTCTCCATTCCATTGACACACATCAAGCCCTCACGCCGGGTTCGCGCGACGATGGTTGCAAGCACGGAATGACTCAAGCACTGCCAGGCGCACAGAGCTCAAGGTTCACCCTTGACCCTTGTGCGCGACCTTGGACAAGGAGCCCCACATGAACCCGCTGAAACACATACTGGTTGCCACCGACCTGTCCCCCTATGCCCGCAACGCTGCGGAGCGCGCCGCCTACCTGAGCAAGGCGCAACAGGCCTCGCTTGACCTGCTCTACGTTGCCAACCCGGCACCCTTCGAGCGCCTGAAGCAGTTGGTCGTGCCTGACGACGACCTGCTGAAGCGCGTACTGGATAGCGCCGGAGAAAAAATCCATGCGCTGGCCGCCATGCTGTTCCAGCGCTACGACATCTCTGCAGGTGCTCAGGTTGCCAGCGGCTCGGTGACCACGGAAATCACCCGGGTGGTACAGGACAAGCACAGCAGCCTGTTGGTGTGCGGCGCCAGGGGCCAAAGCGTGGCCCGGCGCCTGCTGCTGGGCTCGACCGTGCAGAAAATGCTCAGCCGCATGCCCTGCCCTTTGCTGGTGGTCAAGCCTGCCCCTCGTGATGCCTACCGCACCGTGCTGGTTCCCGTGGACTTTTCCCCCGTATCGCTGCGTGCCATCGAGTTGGCCAGGCGTATTGCCCCACAGGCCGAGATCATCCTGTTACATGTGTACGAAGCACCGTTCGAAAGCAGCGTGCGCTTCGCCCATATCGACCACGACACCCTCACCCACTACCGCAATGTGATCCGCAAGGATGCAGTGGCACAGCTCGCCGCCCTGAGCAAGGCAGCCGGCATGCCCGATGCACGGCAGATCGTGGTGCATGGCGACCCTGGCTGGCGCATTGCCGAACAGGAACAGGAGCTGGAATGCGACCTGATCGTGGTCGGCAAGCAGGGTACTAGCGCGCTGGAGGAGCTGTTGGTGGGTAGCGTCACCAAGCATGTACTGAACGAATCGCAGTGTGACGTGCTGGTGGCACCCTAAGCCTCTGAAACAAGCTGAGCGGACATCGCATGCAAATTCGCTATATACTTTTATATACAGCGAATCCATAAAGCCCGAACAATGCCGTGATGTACGCTCAGCCCGACACGCCAGACACTGCCGACGAAGACGCTAGCCCCCCGTACGGCAAAATCGATCATGCGTTGGGTAACCCCGGTATACGATGCAAGAATCAGAAGCTGATTCTGAAGGCAGCCAGTGAGTCGTTTGCCTTGACCGGCTTCACCGCCACCCATTCGCACGAAATCGCCGAGCGTGCCGGAGTACCCAAGGCCAACCTCTACTACTACTTCCAGACAAAAGAGAACCTGTACGTCCAGGTGCTGATGAGTTTTGTAGAGCCGTTGGTTAAGGCCTCGGCAGCACTGCGAAAGAACGACGACCCGATAGCGGGGTTGCGGGCCTACATCAAAGCCCGCATCCGCATCATTCGGGAGCACCCCTTCAGCGCTGCAGTGTTCAGCCAGGAACTGCTCTCTGGGGGCAGGCGCCTGCCGGAGGCGTGCAAGAACCTGCTACACGAGGAAGCCCGGCGCAACGTTGCCTGCCTGCGCGACTGGATCGATCATGGCCGCCTGGCGCCCTGTGACCCTGAACACCTGATGATCTTCATCTGGTCGGCAACGCGCACGTATACCAACCTGGCCTGGCAAATGTCGCAGGTCAGAGGCGTGGCCCAACCTGACAAATCGGACTTTGATCGCGCCACCCGCACGGTTATCCAGATGGTGCTGGGAGGCGTCGTCCCGAAACAGCCACCTATGGCGACACCGCCATGACAAGCGCTCTACGCAAGGTGTTTCATCGATTGCGCTGATGTTTACTATCACGCGGCCTGCCTGTTGGCCTGACAAGGCCGTCCCTATAATCCCCTGCAAATCCCCCCGCTCCTGCGCCTGCTACAGGCGATATCCCTCATGGAACCGAACCCCATGCCAAGCAACCGCCAGGCCCCTCGCGGCCTTCCCGAACATAGTCAACAGAGTGTCCTGCAGCAATGGCTGGCAATCCTCTCGGTCGCCGTGGGTGCCTTCGCCCTGGTCACCAGTGAGTTCCTCCCGGTGGGGGTGCTCAACGATGTGGCCAGCGACCTGGGCATCAGTGCCGGCCTTGCCGGCCTGATGGTGACCCTGCCCGGCATCATGGCCGCATTGGCCGCACCCCTGATTTCCGTCGGCGTGGGTGCGCTGGACCGACGCTACCTGCTGATCGGCCTGACGCTGATCATGATCATCGCCAACGCGATCGTGGCCTATGCCGGCGACTTCAACCTGTTGTTGGTCGGCCGCGTGCTGCTGGGTGTCAGCATTGGTGGCTTCTGGGCGACCGCCATTGCCCTCAGCGGCCGACTGGCACCTGATGGCATGGGCGTGGCCAAGGCCAACTCCATCATCATGGCTGGCGTAACCCTGGCAACCGTCGTGGGTGTACCCGTGGGCACCTGGCTGAGTGGCCTGATGGGCTGGCGCATGACCTTCCTGGTGACCGCACTGGTGGGTGTGCCTGTGCTGCTGGCGCAAGTGTTCCTGCTGCCGCGGCTGATGCCGGAAAAGGCCATTCGCATCAGTGACCTGCCGGCGCTGTTCATCAACCCGCAAGCACGGGTCGGCCTGATCGCCGTGTTGCTGATTGGCCTGGCGCACTTTGCCGCGTACACCTATGTTGCACCGTTCTTCAAACAGAATGCCGGCTTCGACGGGCCTACGATCGGCTCCTTGTTGCTGCTGTATGGTGTGGCCGGCTTCATGGGTAACATCTTCGCCGGCTTTGCAGCCAACCGCAGCGTGCGGCATACCCTGATGCTGGTCGCGTTGATGATTGCCGTCAGCACTGCCCTGTTCCCGCACTTCGCCACCGGCATGACCGGCGCCGCGATGCTGATCGCACTGTGGGGCTTCGCCTTCGGTGCGTTCCCGGCCTGCGCCAACATCTGGATGTTTGTCGTAGCCCCCAAGGATGTCGAGCGTGGCATGCCGCTGTTCGTGGCCATGTTCCAGGTGATCATTGCCGTGGGCTCGTTCTTCGGCGGCCAGGTGGTCGACCACATGGGCACAGCGGTGCTGCTGAGCCTGGCTACGGCGCTGGTAGGCTGCGGCTTTGTCACGGTGTTGGTGCTGGGCCGCAACGTCAGCAACAGCCTGGCGGCGCAGCCGGGCTGAGGCACCACCACTTCGTTGCCGGCATCCCAGCCCAATGACGGTGAGCGTGAACTCAGTAGCCCTTGCTACTGCGCGCTCGCCCGACTCGCCAGTGCCTGATGCAGCTGGCGAGGTGAAACAGGCTTATGCAGCAGAGGAATACCGCTGGCTCGCGCCTCTCGCAGCCGCTCGGGTGCGGTGTCCCCGGTAATGAGCAGCGCCGGCAGCGTTGCGCCGAAGGCGGTGCGTACCTTGTGTATCGCGTCCGCCCCAGTCTGCTCATCCCGCAGTCGAAAATCACTGATCACGACCTGTAAAGGCCAGCCTGCCAACCGCTGCAAAGCAGCGTCATCCATGCGCTCTTCGGTCCTGCAATCACATCCCCAGTCGCTCAACAGGTGCTCCATGGCTTGGCGAACGATCAGGTCATCATCAATGACCAGCACACACAGCCCTTGCATAGGGGCACCATAATCAGCAAGCACCTCTTGGCTATTGGGCGCGTAATCAATCGTGCAGCGCTGAGCGAGCGGAACACTGATACGGAAAATGCTGCCTCTGCCGGGCTCAGAAACCAGGCTCATGTCATGCTTGAGCGAGGTCGCCAAGCCATCGGTAATAGCCAAGCCAAGCCCCAGGCCTTTGGTCCGGTCGCGCTCCGGGTTTCCCAGCTGGTGAAACTCACGAAAAATGGCTGCTTGATGCGCAACATCGATCCCGATTCCGGTATCCACCACCTCGATCAACGCGTGGTCACCCCGTCTGCGGCAACCAATCAGTACCCCACCGCGCTCGGTGTACCGAATGGCATTGGTGATCAGGTTACGTAGCATCAGCTCCAGCAACGCCGGGTCCGACTCGACCGCCAGTAAGGTTTCACGGCTTCGGTAAACGATGCCCTTGGCATCCGCTTGCCCGCCAAGCTCGATTTCAAGCTTGTGAAGCAGCGGCTGCAGAAGGAACGTACAGCGTTGCGGTTCAATCACGCCGGCTTCGATACGCGAAAAGTCGAGCAGGATATTCAACATCTGCGCTGCCGCCTGACTGGCAGCCCGCGCGTTGCCCAGGACTTTGCTCTGGACCTCGGACAGTTCGCTCGACGCCAATACTTCCAGGAACAACTCCTGAGCGTGAACGGGCTGGCGAAGATCGTGGCTGGCGGCAGCAAGGAACTTGGACTTGGCCTGGTTGGCCTCTTCGGCCTTGTTCAAGGCTTGTTGCAAGCGCCCCACTAAATTCAGGTTTTCAAAGCGTAGTGCAATCGACTGCGCGGATGCTCGCTGCGCAATCCGGGCCTGACCATACTGGCCCGCCACGAACAATGTGCAACCAATTGCCAATACGTTGTAGGCACCGCCCTCAATCATCACCAGGCAGGTGTTGATCACCAGCAACTGAGTCAGTTGCATGCTGGCATACAGGGGAAAGACCGGTGCCAGCAACGACACAGCATTGCCGCTAACCCCGGCCAACGAGGCCATGACCAGCAATTGCTCAGGCAACGAGCCTTGGCCCATCTCGATCCAGGTGAGCGCGCCCCAGGCGAAACCTTCAAACACCTTGATCAGGCACATGTGCCTGATCAGTCGCTGCGCGTTGCCAGGTGTGATGCCCACCTTCAACGCACGAATGGCATAGACAACGCACACTACACGCCCGACTGTAACCAACCCGAGCCAGGCGAGCAGCTGCCACCTGCGTTGCGGCGAATCCAGTGCTATCACCAGTATCACGGACAAACCCAGGCCCAGGTAAAGCGAGTTTTTCATGCCTTCAAAAACCTGGCGCACCTGCTCCACGCGAATACCGCTGGCCTGGTCGAGGTCCTGAGGCCCTTCGCCTGGTAGATCGTCCTTGATCACAATGTGTCCAATCCTTTTTGAGTGTTTAGCCAAACGCAATGTGGCGTTTAAGCTACTTCCATCATTTGTACGAAGGCAAGCACTCGCTTGCGACCGGGTTGGGCAGTCAATCTACCAGTTTCAGGCGCTGGGCACGGAAAGCGGCTTGCGAACGGCTCGAAACTTCCAGCGCAACCAAGAGTGCCTGGACATGGCCACGCACCGTGTTCTCGGACAACCCCAGTTGCTTGCCTATCGCCTTGTTCGACAAGCCCCGGTGCAGCAAGCGCAGCACGTCAAGTTGCCGAGGGGTCAAGGGTGGCGCTTCGGTAACCGCTGGCAAACCGAGGCCCAGCAAGTTACTGACCAGCTCCAGCATTTGCGCGGGCTTTTCCGTCTTGGAGATGAACGCACGGGCACCTAGGGTCTTGACTTTGTCGGCCACATCGTCCGGGTGTGCTGCAGACACCACGACCAACTGTGCATCCGGCCAAACCACGCGCATCAGCGGCATGCCATCCATCCCGCTAAGTCCCGGCAACTGCAAATCCAGCAGCACAAGATCAGGCGCATCGGTCAACGCCAATGCCTCTTCCAAAGCCCCCGCTTCGAGAATTCGTACGTTAGCCAAACCCGTAGAAAGCACCATGGCGATGCCTGAACGGAAAAGTGCGTGATCATCGACGAGCAACAGGCTAAGGGTTTTCATGAACGTAATGAGACCCGATGACGGACAAAGGCGCAACCAGTCCATCTGGACTATGGCGCACGGCCCAAGCAACCGCATAGCCTGAAAAGGCAAAGTGCCATGCCGCTTGCGTACCGGACTCAACAACTACGAAGGAACGTATGAACATGCCCGTTTGCGGTCTCTCGCATTCACTCCGTCAGCCGTTATCGCTTGCTCAAGGCCTGTCCCATGGCGCGCGCTGACGACATTGCCAATCTCTTCCAGTGCATTGGGGTCAGCCCAACCAGCTACCGGGAGATGTCGAGCCTGCTTGGCACCGCCCAGGCGCTTGCGCTACCCCCCATGGACGCTGTGCCTCCTGGCTTGACCAACAGCCTCGAACACATCCCGTCATCCGCCGCCAAGCGGGCTGTGCCGGCGCGCGTGGTCGTGGTGGTGTCCGCCAATGGTGGCGTTGGTAAAAGCACTGTGACAGCCGCACTGGCCTGCGCCTTGAACCGGGGTAACCGCGCGTACGCGATAGACCTGGACCCGCAAAACGCGGCAATGCGCAACTTTGCGTTTCGTACCAGAAAAGCTGGGCTCGTGCAGTTCTGGCAAGGCCTTGCTACCTGGCCGGAAATCGTCCACCACAACGACCTCAGGGGCTTCTGCATTCCCTATGGCAATGCCACTCATGCGCAGCAGCATGAATTTGAACGAACCCTGCACGAGGACCCCGAGTGGTTGGTTCGCCAGCTTTCACAGCTTCACACCAGTCCGCGAGACACCCTGGTCATCGATACCCCTACTGGCAGTTCGGTCTACCTTGACCAGGCACTTGCCATCGCCGACCTCATACTGATGGTGGCGACCCCCGATGCGGTCAGCTACCACGCGCTCGAACGCATGGAGCATGCGCTCATCAAGCGGGATGCCGGGCAAAAACATCCCCCCCTGCGTTACGTGATCAACAAAGTGGACCCCACGCGCGCCGCCAGCCTGGACATGCTCACCCTGATGCGCAAGCGCATGGGGCTCAACCTGCTGGGCATTATCCATCAGGACTACTGCCTGGCCGAGTCGCTGGCCGTGGAGCGTACCCCACTGGACAGTTTGCCCAGCACCCAGGGCGGTCTGGACCTGCTGGACCTGGCCCGGACGCTTCAACTTGCCCTTTCACAGCCCCAGCCTACGCAACTGAGTACGTCATGAACCTGCCTGCCCCTGCCCCATCCAGAACGCCGCAGCCCGATCACTGGCTCGACCATCTGGGTAAACGCCACTGGCCTTATCGCAGAACCTGGGTGACGATACTCGGCGCTTTGGGCCTGACGTTGCTGGCAAGTATCATCAGCGCGCCATTGGACCTCTACAGCCAGTGCTTCTTTGCCGGTGTGTGCTGCTGCGCTGCACTACTGCTGCGCAAACTGCCGGGGCGCCTGCCCATACTGGCGCTGGTCGTGCTGTCGCTGATTGCCTCCTTGCGCTACATGTATTGGCGCCTCACCGAAACCCTTGGTTTTGACGATTGGCTATCGGCATGCTTTGGCTACGGCCTGGTGCTGGCCGAGGTCTACGCGTTGGTGGTGCTCCTGTTCGGCTATGTGCAGACTGCCTGGCCATTGCGGCGCAAGCCACACCCGCTCAGCGACAGCCCCAGTGACTGGCCAACGGTTGATGTGTTCATCCCTACCTACAACGAGTCGCTCGATATCGTTCGGCTGAGCATCTTCGCCGCCCAGGCGATGGACTGGCCCGCAGACAAACTCCGCGTACATGTGCTTGACGATGGCCGACGCGATGAGTTTCGCCAGTTCTGCGCCGACATCGGGGTCAACTACCTTACCCGTGCCGATAACCAGCACGCCAAGGCGGGTAATCTCAATGCAGCGCTCAAGGTCACCGATGGCGAATACATCACGATCTTCGATGCCGACCATGTGCCGACGCGCTCTTTCCTGCAAATCGCCATGGGGTGGTTCATTCGCGACCCCAAGTTGTCAATGCTGCAGACACCGCACTTTTTCTTCTCGCCGGACCCGTTCGAAAAGAACCTCGACACCTTCCGCGACGTCCCCAACGAGGGCGAGTTGTTTTATGGCCTGGTGCAGGATGGCAACGACCTGTGGAATGCCACCTTCTTCTGCGGCTCTTGCGCTGTATTGCGGCGCTCCAGCCTTGAAGAAGTGGGTGGGGTAGCCGTTGAGACCGTCACCGAGGATGCTCACACAGCCCTCAAACTCAACCGCGCAGGCTACAACACAGCCTACCTGGCGATCCCTCAGGCGGCCGGCCTGGCCACCGAGAGTCTCTCACGTCATATCAGCCAACGCATCCGCTGGGCACGCGGTATGGCCCAGATTTTCCGCACGGATAACCCGTTGCTGGGCAAGGGGCTGAATCTCGGCCAACGCATCTGCTACGCCAATGCCATGCTGCACTTCTTCTATGGCTTGCCGCGCCTGGTATTCCTGACCGCACCACTGGCCTACCTGGTATTTGGCGCAGAAATTTTCCACGCATCAGCACTGATGATTACAGCTTATGTGCTGCCCCACCTGTTCCACGCCAGCCTGACCAACTCGACCATTCAGGGGCGTTTTCGCCATTCGTTCTGGAACGAGGTCTACGAGACGGTGCTTGCCTGGTACATCATGCCTCCCGTGCTGATGGCGCTGGTGAACCCCAAATTCGGTGGTTTCAACGTCACCGACAAAGGCGGCATCATCGACCGCCATTTCTTTGACTGGCGCCTCGCCCGCCCCTATCTGGTGTTATTGCTGTGTAACCTGACAGGCCTTGGTTTTGGCATCCATCAGTTGATCTGGGGCGACCCCTCAACCCTCACCACGGTACTGATCAACCTGGCCTGGACGCTCTACAACCTGGTGATCACCAGTGCTGCGGTTGCCGTTGCCAGCGAGACGCGGCAAGTTCGCCGTGAACCGAGGGTTCAGGCCCGGCTGCAAGCCAGGGTCAGCTTGCCCGATGGTCGCCAGTTCTTTTGTCGCACGTTGGACTTTTCACAGCGCGGCCTTTGTCTGGAGCTCCCGCCACGCATCAACCTGGCATGCGGTGAGCGCATTCAGGTTGGCCTCATTCGCAACCAGCAAGTCGTCGACTTCGACACCACGGTCGTCTTCAGCAAAGACCGCGCCGTCGGCACCGAGTTTGCGCAACTGACCCTGCAACAGCAGAGCGACTTGGTACGCCTGACGTTCGCCCGCGCCGACACCTGGGCCAGCAACTGGGGAAGCGGCGAACCCGACTCGCCACTCAGCGCACTGCGCAAAGTCAGCCGTATAGGCATGGGCGCAATGCTTGCCCTGTTACGCGATGCCGCCTTTCGGCGCACCTAGCAGGCCAACGCCCACGCATCCAACGCCCCAGTCAAAATTGCACTCGGACTCGCCATGAACCTACATACCCAACGCCGCGCCAACGTTCGCAGCTGTCTTCAACTTGCCGCCGTCGCCAGCTCAGCCCTGCTTGGGCTAAGCGCTCAAGCGGCATCGGAGCCGGTAACGCCGGCAGACACTGCCAGCTATAACTTCACGCTGAAGCAGCTTGGCCGCCCCGACACTATCAACCTGCAAGGCACTGAGTCCTCCGATGGGGTGAGCTTCGGCGTGCGCGCCGACCATGTGGTGACCAGTGCCCGGCTGCAACTCGACTACAGCTACTCGCCAGCACTGCTCGCAGACCTTTCACAGATCAACGTGCTGGTCAACGACGAGGTAGCCGCCAGCCTGGTACTGCCCAAAGACGGCGCAGGCAAGCCACAACAGCAAACGGTAGAGATCCCGGCGCCACTGATTAGCGAGTTCAACCGCCTGCGTCTGCAGTTCATTGGTCATTACACCCTAAGCTGTGAAGACCCCCTGCACAGCAGCCTGTGGGCCAAGATCAACACCGCAAGCCAGCTACAGATGCAGGTGGCGCCAATCCGCCTGCAAGACGACCTGTCAATTCTGCCGCTGCCGTTCTTCGACCGTCGCGACTCGCGTCGGGTAGAGCTGCCTGTCGTATTCGCCGCGCCCCCATCGGCTGGCATCCTAGAGGCGGCAGGTACACTGTCTTCCTGGATCGGTGCTTTGGCCGCCTACCGTGGCGCCAGGTTCCAGGCCAATGTCGGGCAAATTCCGGCCCACGGCAGCGCAATCGTTTTGGCGGTAGCCAGCGCACCCTTGCAATTGGGCGAGCTCCCTCTTGCCGAGGCCAAAGGCCCCACCGTGAGCCTGATGGGCAACCCCCACGATCCCTATGGCAAGCTACTGGTGATTACCGGCCGTGACGAGGGCGAGCTCAAGCTGGCGGCCAATGCGGTGGCACTGGGCAACAAGGCACTGGACGGCGCCAGTGTGCTCATCACGCACATCGAGCCCCTGACACCACGGCAGCCCTACGATGCACCGAACTGGTTGCCGACGGACCGCCCGGTCAAGCTTGGCGAACTGATCGCGCCCGATCGGCTCAGTGTTTCGGGCTACAACCCGGGCAATATCGACATCCCCCTGCACTTGCCACCAGACCTGTTCAGTTGGCGGGAAACCGGCGTACCGCTGACGCTCAAGTACCGTTACACACCTCAGCAACGCTCCAGCAACTCGTCGCTGCTGGTGAGCTTCAACGATGCCTTCGCCAAATCGATGCCGCTGCCCTCGCTTGCAAACCTCGGCGAAAGCGAATTGCTTGCAATGCTCAAGAAGGACGCAAGCCTGCCTCGCGAGTCCACCGTGCTGCTGCCGTTGGCCAACGCCACGCCGCGCTCACAGCTGCAATTGCGCTTCATGTTCGACTACATCAAGGAAGGGGAATGCCGCGACATCATCATCGATAACATGCGTGGCCTGATCGACCCGGAGTCGACCGTTGACCTGCGCGGCTATGACCATTACATCGCCATGCCGAACCTGGGGGTGTTCAACGACAGTGGCTTCCCCTTCACTCGCCTGGCAGACCTGTCACAGAGTGCCGTGGTCATGCCGGATGGCAGCGGCGAGCAAGAGTGGAGCACGTTGCTTACGGTGCTCGGGCGTTTTGGCCGTTCGACAGGGTATCCGACCACAGGCTTGCGCGTGGTGGATGCAAGCACGCTTCAGGCAGTTGCCGACCGCGACCTGCTGGTGATTGCATCCGGCAACAACCAGCCGCTGCTGGAGCAGTGGGCCAAACACCTGCCCGCAGTCACAAGTGGGGCACGCCCCTATTTCTCATTGTCAGACCTGGGCCTGCAAGCCCGCGACTGGCTCACCCCGTCGGCTCACGCGCAAGCACACAAGACCCAACTGAAAGTGGACTACTCCGGCGCCAGCCAAAGCACCTTCCTGAGTGGCTTCGAATCACCGCTCAGTGCTGGGCGCAGCGTCGTGGTGATCGCAGCCAGCAGGCCAGAATCGCTGGCCGACGCCACTGCCGCAATGCTCGGCGGCGAGCAATACCAGGACAGCATCCAAGGCAGCCTGGCCGTTATCAATGGCCTGAAAATCGACTCACTGGTGGCCGAAGAGCAGTACTACGTTGGCAACCTCGGGGTGTTCAAGCACGTGCAATGGCAACTTGCCCGACATCCGCTACTGATGCTGCTGGTTACCTTGCTGGGCCTGGCGGTGGTCAGTTCGTTGCTCTACCTGGCATTGCGTGCACGCGCCCGCAAGCGCCTTGCCTGAAGAGGATCGGGAGATGATGCAGCGAACCTGGCACTGCCTTCGCGCGCCCCTGTTGGCACTGGCCCTGACGGTACCCGGTGCCGCCCAGGCTGACTGTATGGCCAACTGGCCGCTGTGGGAGGGCTACGCTGGACGGTTTGTGCAGCAGGACGGGCGCATGCTCGGCTCCAGCATGAACCCTGACCAGAGCAGCTCCGAAGGGCAGTCCTATGGCATGTTCTTCGCGTTGGTGGCCAACGACCGCAAACGCTTCGAACAGTTGTGGCAATGGAGCCGGGATAACCTGGCCGGTGGTGATACCCGCCGCAACCTGCCGGGTTGGTTGTGGGGGAGCGACGGAAAAGGAGCCTGGACGGTACTGGACCACAACTCGGCCAGCGACGCTGACTTGTGGATGGCCTACGCCCTGCTCGAAGCCGACCGGCTTTGGCATGAGCCCCGCTACCGCACCGAAGCCCTGCAGATGCTGGATAACGTCGAGCGCACGCTGGTACGGGACGTACCTGGCCTGGGCCGCATGCTGCTGCCCGGCCCGCAGGGTTACGAACACCCCGACCAGCTTTGGCGCTTCAATGCCAGCTACCTGCCACTGCCGCTGCTGCGTTACTTCGCTCAGGCCCGGCCGGAAGGCCCATGGAACGACATCGCCAACAGCACGGTGGACATGCTTGCCGACCCTGACATCAACCCCTACGGCTTCGTCCCCGACTGGGCAGCCTACCGTGGTGACGGCCAGGGTAACGGCCGTTTTGGCAGCGATCCCTTCAGTAACGATATTGGCAGCTACGACGCTATCCGCGTCTACCTCTGGGCCGGGATGACACCTGGTGACGATCGCTTGACCAAACGCCTGCTCGCCAGCCTGGACGGCATGGCACAAGCCACCGAAACCCTGGGCACACCGCCGGAAAAGGTTCATGTGCTGACCCGCACGTTCGAGGGCACCGGATTCTACGGGTTCTCGGCGGCGCTGGTGCCGTTGCTTCAGGCCAAAGGATTACGAGCGGCGGCAGCGCAGCAACAGGCGATCGTCGAGCAAGCATTGCGCGACTACGCAAACCCTGCCAGCCCGTCTTACCACACGCATCAGTACTACCACCTGATGCTCAGCCTGTTTTCCCTTGGGTGGAGCGAAAAACGCTACCAGTTCACGCCCAACGGGAGCGTTCAATTGTCTTGGGAACACCAATGCGCAAACAAACCTTAGCCATCGCTGTGTGGGCGGCGTTAAACAGCGCCTGCGCCTCGGCAGCCGAGCCTTCCAGCCCCCAGGCCCTGTTGGTTCAGCAAGGCCTGTACTGGCAACACAAGGAGCACCCTGAGCGGGCAGCCGAGGCCTGGCAAAAGCTGCTGCACATTGCACCCGAGCACCCCGACGCCCTGTACGGCCTTGGGCTGATCGCCGTACAGAAGGACCAGGCAACGGTTGCCAACGGCTACCTGCAGCGCCTACGGACACTAACGCCCACCCCGCTGCAGGCCTTGCAGCTGGAGCAGGACATCCGTCTGGCCACCCCTGAAAAGCAGCAGATGCTTGAACAGGCTCGGGAGCTGAGCGATGCCGATCAACGCGAACAGGCGGTGTCGCTTTATCGCCGCTTGCTTGAAGGCCGCGAACCGCAAGGGTTGATTGCCCGCGAGTACTACAACACCCTCGGCTTCACCCAGGCTGGATGGCCGCAAGCACGCAAAGGGCTGGAGCAACTGGCCCGGCAACGACCAGACGATTCAATCCTTGCGCTGTTCCTGGCCTTGCACCTGGCGCGAAACCCCGACAGCCGTACCGACGGCATCCATGCCCTGGCCAAGCTTTCACACAACCCTGATATCGGTGGCAATGCCGACGAGACCTGGCGCTTTGCCCTTGAATGGTTGGGGCCGCCCAAGCGCGATCAGATCGTGTTGTTCCAGCAATACCTGAACGCACACCCGGACGACACACACATCCGCGCGTTGATGAACAAAGGCATTGCACAGAGCCGAAATGGCCAAGGGGCATGGCAACGGGATCTGCGTGTGAGCAAAGCCTTGAAGGCGCTTGACGCCGGTGACCTGGCCAGCGCCGAAGCAGCATTGCAGGCGCGGCTTCTGGAGCAACCGCAGGACTTCGACGCGCTTGGCGGCATGGGTGTGCTGCGCCAACAGCAAAAACGGCTGGATGAAGCCGAGGATTACCTGATACAGGCCACGCGCTTGCCTGGTGGCGAGCAATGGCGCTCGGCCCTGCAGGACGTGCGTTACTGGAAGGACCTGGCTGACGCCGATAACGCTGCGCGCGCGGGCCGCTTCGACGATGCTCAACGCACGCTTGGCCAAGCCATCGATGCACGGCCGAGCGACCCGGCCGGCCCTACCGCATTGGCGGCCTTGCATGCCCGTCGTGGTCAATGGGAAGCCGCCGAAACACAGTACCGCCAAGTACTGGCCCGTACCCCCGACTACGCCGACGCGCTCAGCGGCCTGATCAACGTGTTGACCCAGGCGGGCAAGGAAGAGCAAGCCCTAAGCCTGGTTGACGGGCTTACCGCGCAACAGCGCACACGCCTTTCTTCCACCTTGCGCATCAAGGCGCTACGCGCGACTCAGGCCGGTAAACGTGCCGAACGGCAAGGCGACTTCACTGCCGCACAAGCTGCCTACCAGGCAGCGCTGGCTGACGACCCGCAAAACCCATGGGCGCATTTTTCCTTGGCCCGCGTGCTGCTGGAGAACGGCCAGGTCCAGAAGGCCCAAAGGCTGATGGACGACCACCTGAAGCGCCACCCTGACGACCCCGATGCCCTGTACTCCAACGCACTGCTTAGTGCTCACCGCCAAGCCTGGGCCGAGGTGCAGCGCACGCTGCAGCGCATTCCCCCGGCACGTCGTAGCCAGGCGATGCAAACGCTGGAGCAAGACAGCCAACTGCACCTGCAGGTCGAAAAAGCGTTGGAACTGGCCCGCCGTGGCCAACGCGAGCAGGCTTGGGGGTTGCTGGCGCAGACGTCCCCCGCCGCAGCGGGAAAGCCCGAGCGTATTGCCTTGATCGCATCGGCCTACGCCGAGACCGGCCAAGCCGAGCAGGCCGAGCGTTTGATCCACGGGTTGCAGGATAACCCCGCATCAACGCGCTTGCTCAAGGCCGGTGTGCTGCTAAAAGCCGACCAGGACGCTGAGGCCAGCGAGATCCTGCAAGCACTGAAAGACCAGGACCTGGACGATAAAACTCACCGCCAATTCACCGACCTGCTCTACCTGTACCGCGTCAAGCAGGCAGACAAGCTGCGCGAAAAAAATGACCTGGTAGCCGCCTATGACATGCTTGCACCGGCGCTGGCACAGCGCCCGCATGCACCTGCGGCCGTGACTTCGCTGGCGCGCATGTACAGTGCCAGTGGCAACTGGCCAAAAGCTCGCCAGGTATACCAACCCTTGCTCGATGGCGACCCGGACAACGCTGCGTTGCAGCTTGGCTTCGCCGACCTGGCCGTCAAGGGGCGCGCATACCCCCAGGCAGAACAAGCGCTGGCCAAAGCCCTTGCGTTGCAACCCGACGCACCGCATACCCTGACCCAGGCCGCCCAGCTGTACCGCAGCCTTGGCCAGGCAAGCAAGGCACGCCAACTGCTGAACAAGGCGCTGGATATCGAACAGCGCGAGCAACCGCCCCGCCTTGTGGCTGCAGCCCCGGCGCCCTCCACACGCGTAGACAACCCGTTCGTGCGCCTGCCCGGGCAGCGCCAACAGGCCACCTTGCTGGCTAGCAACGATTGGGTCCCCGCCCCTGTCACCAGCGACCCATCCACTACCAACGGGCCATCGCTGGCCACCTACGACAGCGTCGAACCGCCCCTTGTCGGGACCAGCCCCGCACAAGAGACACTCGACACCCTGGGCCAAGTCCAGGGCCCTTACCTCAACCAGGGGCTCAGCGTACGTAACAACAACAACGACAAGGGCCTGGGCAAGCTTACTGATATTCAGGCCCCATTAGCCGTCGGCTTTCCCATGGACGAGGAGGGTCGCAGCCTGGCCCTGCGCGTTACCCCGACCTGGCTGCAGGCGGGTACACCAAAAGGCTATTCCGTGGCGCAATTTGGCACCAGTGGCTTGGGCAGCGTGGGCCGCCAGCAAGACAGCGGTGTCGGTTTGTCCGTGGCCTACCTGAATGAGGACAGCGGCCTGAAAGGCGACCTGGGCGTAAGCCCGCTGGGTTTCACCTACAGCACAGCAGTGGGTGGTATCAGCCTTGAGCGTGCCCTGCAGAGTGCCCCTGACTATCGGTACACGCTTAGCGCCTCGCGGCGATCGGTCACCGACAGCCTTACCGCCTTCGCCGGTTCACGTGACTCGCGCAGCGGCGCCAAGTGGGGCGCCGTAACCGCCAATGGCATTCGTGCCGAGCTTAGCCATGACGATCAGCGCACCGGTTACTACGGTTATGCCTCGGCTCACCGCCTGCTTGGCGAACACGTCGAAGCGAACAACCGCTTCGAACTGGGTAGCGGTATCTACTGGTACCTGCGCAACACTCCCGACAGCCGCCTGACCTTGGGCGTGAACGGAACAGCCCTGAGCTATTCGGACAACCAGAACTTCTACACCTATGGCCATGGCGGCTATTTCAGCCCACAAAAATTCTTCGCCCTGGGTATCCCCGTGGATTGGGCACAACGAGGGCCGCGTTTCAGCTATGCCTTGCACGGCTCTGTGGGGGTGCAGTACATCGACCAGGACAGCGCGCCGATCTTCCCCGGCCATTCGGCGCTGCAGGCCAATGCCGATGCCGTCGGTTTGTCGCGCTACTCGGGCCAAAGCAAGACCGGCATCGGCTACAACCTGCGCGCCACTGGCGAATACCGGCTCGAGCGTAACCTGTACCTGGGTGTCAACCTGGGCCTGGACAACGCCAATGATTACAAGCAGTACACCGGCAGCCTCTACCTGAGGTACGGCTTCGATGAAGTCAGCAGGCCAATGCCCCTGCCCGTCCGCCCTTTCACTTCTCCCTATTCAAACTGACCGCCAAGGACTCCCATGGCCACATCTTCCGTATTGGCAGGCCTGACCCTGCTGGTGATCGGCGAAAGCCACATGAGCTTCCCCGATTCCCTGATGAATCCCTTGTATGACGAACTGACCCGACAAGGTGCCCAGGTTCATGCCATTGGCGCCTGTGGTGCCAACGCCGAAGACTGGGTGACCCCCAAGCTCAAGCTTGACTGCGGGGCCACACGCGACCCCGGCGGCGCGCTCAAGCTGATGAGCCGCGGCACCATGAGCACTGAACCCATTACCCAGGTGATCGCCCGCGACAAACCCGATGTGGTGGTACTGATCATCGGCGACACATTGGCCTCCTACAAAACCACACCATTCCCCAAAGTGTGGGCCTACCAGAGCGTCACCGCGCTTACCCGGCAAATTGCCGCTACCCATACACCCTGCGTGTGGGTCGGCCCCGCCTGGGGCAAGGCCAATGGCAGCAACATCAACGAAAACCAGTACGGCAAAAACCAGGTAAGAACGCAACTGGTCGCCAGCACCCTGGCAAAGATGGTCGCACCCTGCACCTACATCGACTCCACCCAGCTTTCCAAGCCTGGGCAATGGGTCACCTCCGATGGCCAGCACTTCACCATCGCCGGTTACAAAGCCTGGGCCAACGCGCTTGGAACATCGCTCAGCCAGTTGCCCGCCAGCGCATTGAAAGGAGCAACCCCGTGAAAGCGTCCTTGCCTCTTGCATTTGCGTCTAGCCTGGCGTTCAGCGTGGCTAGCCCGGCGGCACAGATTGCCCTCTACCCGACCGGCCCTGCCCAGGATTCGGCCTACATGCGCCTGCTGAACCCGAGCGCTAGCGCACTCGCCTTGCAACCTGATGGCGGGCAGTCGCAGTTGCAATTGCAGGCCGGGCAACTGAGCAGCGATTTCATGCCAATACCGGGTGGCCAGCGAATTACCGGCAACCTGGAGCGCGACAGCCATCAGGCCCGCCTGCACCTGCAGGCAGCGCCTGGCGAATTCATCACGGTTATCACGCTGGCCAATGCCCAGGGCGGCATCGACCCTCTGATCGTGCATGAAACCTTTGAACTGCCGAACATGCTCAAGGCTTCGCTGGCCCTGTTCAATGCCGACGCAAGCTGCGTGGAGCCCCAGGTGAAGCTTGCAGGGCATGATCTGGACCTGTTCGCCAAAGCCCCGGCGGGTAACCCCAGGCGCCAGGAAATAAACCCACGCTCTGGCCTGAGTGTGCAGTTGCAGTGTGCCGGCAAGGCCGTGGGCGCCCCCCAGGATTTGGGCCCTCTGCTGGCCGGTGAACGCTACAGCCTGTTCCTGCTCCCCTCGCCCTCTGGCACGCAACTTCGCAGCATCACCGACAATACCGCCCACTGACTGGATAAACGGCACTCATGGTCTTCGCTTCGCTTGAGTTTCTCACGCTGTTTCTGCCGTTATTCCTGTTGGTCTATGCGTGCGTACGGCCCGCCTGGCGCAACCTGGTGCTGTTGATCGGCAGTTGGCTGTTCTACAGCTGGCTAAGCCCGCTGTTCCTGCTGTTGCATATGGCGCTGACCGTATTGGCCTGGGTCGGCGGTCTGCTGGTGGCGCATACGGATGAACGCAACCGGACGCGGATGTATCTGCTTGTGGCGCTGATCGTTACCAACACCGCAGTGTTGTGCTGGTACAAGTACGCCAACATCCTTGCAGCCTCGTACAACCAACTGCTCACCCATTACGGCGCCATGCCTGTGGAATGGCAGCGGGTCGCCCTGCCCGCAGGTTTGTCATTCATCGTGCTGCAGGCCATCTCGTACCTGGTGGACGTGCATCGCCATGTGGTGCCGGCAGAGCGCAGTTTCGTGCGCTATGCCACCTACATCTCGATGTTCGGCCATTCGATTGCCGGGCCGATCATTCGCTATGACTGGGTGCGCCGTGAACTGGAGCAACGCCTGTTCAACTGGCAGAACTTTACCTTGGGTGCACGACGGTTCATGGTCGGCATGTGCATGAAAGTCCTGGTGGCCGACACCTTGGCCCCGCTGGTGAATGTCGCCTTCGCGCTTGACCAGCCGTCACTGATCGACGCCTGGATTGGTTGCCTGGCTTACTCGCTGCAGTTGTTTTTCGATTTTGCCGGCTACAGCGCCATGGCCATCGGCCTTGGCCTGATGCTGGGCTTTCACTTCCCGGAAAACTTCAATCGCCCTTACCTGGCCAGCAGCATCCAGGACTTCTGGCGCCGCTGGCACCTGTCGCTGTCCAGCTGGCTGCGCGATTACCTGTATATCGCGCTGGGTGGTAATCGACGAGGCAAGTGGCGTACCTACCGCAACCTGTTCCTGACCATGGCAATTGCCGGGCTTTGGCACGGTGGTGATAGCTGGAACTACCTGCTGTGGGGCTCTGCTCACGGTATTGCCCTGTGCATTGACCGTGCATGGTCACGCTCGGACCTGCCCTGCCTGCCGAGCTGGGCGGCACACACTGCTACATTGCTGTTCGTTTTCCTGGCCTGGACGCTGTTCCGCTCACCCGACTTCGCCACGGCGCTGAACATGTATGCAGGCCAGTTCGGCTTCCACGGCACCGCCATTGGCGACGTAATGGCCACCACCCTACGCCCTGTCCATGCGCTGGCCGCAGTGCTGGGTGTGCTAACGATTGTGGCCCCGCTGTTGCAGCCTACCGTTGAAAAGCACTTTGCCGACCATCCACTGTTCCTTCTGTCGGCATCCCTTTGGCCCGTGCTGGGCTTCGCGTTGTCGTTCTGTCTGATCGCCAGCCGCGAATCCGTGCCCTTTCTGTACTTTCAGTTCTGATGAACCAGACACCTCAAACACCACCCTCTGCGGCCCCCCAGCCATTGTCTCTGGCGGCGCGAACCAGCGCCCTTGCGGGTTACCTGTTCGTCCTGTTCATGGCAGCCGCGCTGCTCTCGTGTGCCTGGCTGTTGCGTGGCCCGATCACCTGGCTGACCCCCAACCTGGACCACGACGCATTGCTGCATGGCGAATTCACTCACCACTTGGCCAGGCAATTGACAGCCGCACCGCTGCCGCGAAATGCCGCCAACCTGGAGCGTGGTGCCAGTTGGATACTGCTGGCCGACCTTGGTCCGCGCGTGCGCGAAGGTTGCCCTGGGTGGCTGTTCCTCGCCGACGAACTGCACCCTCAGCCCCAGGCAGAACGCAATGCCCGGGCCAAGGCTCAGGCCGTGATCGACCTGCAACAGCACCTATCACAACGGGGAATCCAGCTGCTGGTGGCCATCGTGCCGGATAAAAGCAGAATCGCCAGTAGCGCTTTGTGCCACCTGTACCGTCCTGCCAGGCTTGAATCACGTGTAGCGCATTGGCGGGGGCTCTTGCAAGCAAGCGCAGTGCCCGTCCTCGACTTGAGCGAGCGCCTGACGCCGCTTGGCAAGCGGGCGTACTTGCGCACCGACAGCCACTGGAGCGAGACGGGCGCACAGGCAGCTGCTGCGCAGGTGGCGCAAGGGGTTGCGGCGCTCCAGGTCGCGCCCTCCCCACGGCAGGCTTTCGAGCTTACGCAAGGGCCCATCGCGCCCCGCCCTGGAGACTTGGTGCGCCTGGCAGGTATCGACTGGTTACCACTTGCCCTGCAACCGCCGGTCGAGCAAGTTGCAGCATCGCATATCCAGGCGCTGCCCTCTCAGGTTGAGGACAATGGCCTCGATGACTTGTTCGGCGACAGCGCCTTGCCGAACATAGCGTTGATCGGCACATCGTTCTCCCGTAACTCCGGTTTTTCGGGCTATCTGCAAAAGGCGCTGGGCGCCCCCATTGGAAACTTCGCTAAGGACGGCGGTGCGTTTTCCGGGGCAGCCAAAGCCTATTTGGCCAGCCCGGCCTTTCAAAAAACGCCGCCGAAACTGCTGATATGGGAAATACCCGAGCGGGATATCCAGACGTCGCTGGAGGGTGGCCGGATTCTGCCCTGATACCGGCTGGGCCCAACATGGGCGTTTGCTGAGCCGCAGAAGGCTGCCGCCTGCAAGGCAGCATTGGGCCTAGGCCAGCCTCATCGGCCGAGGAACTCGACAACTGCCGTGGCAAATGCCTGGGGTTGATCCAGCATGACGAAGTGGAAGCTGCCGTCAATCCGCTTGAAACTGATGCCCCGCGTGCCGGCATAGGCATCAGCGAAGGTTGCATCGACACGGGCCGCGGGTATGCCATACAGGGGGTCATAGGCATACACGACCTCTACCGGTGCCTGGATACGGCCGAGTTCCGGGCGCAAGTCGGTGGTCATCAGTTCATGGGTGGCATCGGCTACCGTCTTGCGGTCCGAGCGCAGCGCTGCATCAACCAGTGCCGGCCTGGCCGCTGCGGTCTTGGCCAACCGGTCGATGGCTGCCCGCTGCATCGTTTCGGCCTGCGCTGCCGGTGCCGCCAACATCGCATCGCGCAAGGCGGCAGCCTGTGGTGCTGCCGTTTCAGCGGTTGCCGCCGGATCGATCAATAACGTGTAGAACGGCAGCGCGTCGACCACCATCAGCCGTCCCACCTGCTCGGGGTGACGCGCGCCGAGCATCAGCGCAACCTCGCCGCCCAGCGAATGGCCAATGATGGCCGGTGCCTCCAGGTGCTGGCTGCGGATATAGCCTGCGACTGCCTCGGCCACGGGAGCTGCCACGCGCCCCTGCGCAGCGGGCACGGCAGGCGCGCCGGCAAATCCTGCAACCTGCACCAGATGCAGGCGGTGCTGCTGGCGCAGCGCACTGGCAAGCCCTGCCCATACTTCACGCGATGAGGCCAGCCCAGGGATCAGGATAACGTCTGGCCCGGCGCCCTCGACCTGCACAGAAATGCGTTCATCAGCCGTAGACACTGATTGGCCTGGTGCGGCTAACGCCGAAGACAGGGCAACGCTGGCACCGATTGCCGCAAGCAGGGTTCGTACACGCATAGTGGCCATTCCTTTGACTTGAACCTGGAAAAGCCCGCCACTATAAGGCGTGCCACACGGCATGGGTAAACTATCGTTTGCAACCCGGTACGCTACACCGTTAAAGTCGGGGCCTGGGCGCCGGCTGCGCCTGCGGTCCGCGCGAAGGGGTTGCCCGAGCCATGCACCCCTACATTTTCGTACCAGCTCCCGGCTTGTCGGCGGACCGAGCCCCAAAGGAGTTGGCATGCCCGCCATCAATGCATCTCGCCACCACGGCCTGCTCGACCTGCCCGCCTTGCGCAAACGCGCCAAGCGCTTGCTGACTGCACTGAAAAACCACGAAGCCGACGACACCCGCGAGCAATTGCGCACGCTTGGCCTGCCCGGCCCCGACTACCGGCTTGCCGACACCCAATGGCTGGTAGCCCGCGAGGCCGGATTTGCCAGCTGGCCCAGGCTCAAGGCCCATGCCGATGCCGTGGCGTTTGCCGCGCGCCATCCCGGTTTTTCTGCTGATGACGAGGCTGCCGTACAGCATTGGCGCTGTGGCAACGACATCGCCCACAGCTTGCGCACCGCCGGGTTTACCGGTGCCTTCCAGATGTTCGAAGACCCGATGGTCATGGGGCCGGTACCGGCATTGCCCGAGGCACAGTACTGGCAGGTGCGGGGTGCCTACGTGCAGCAGGCGTTCAAGTTGACCCCACAAGACCTTGAACAGCGCCAGGCGGTACAGCGCAATGCATTGGCCGGGCTGAGCCACGACAGCCAGCTCGTGTTGTGGTGCGAGGCCGACGCCTACGACCAACTGTTCCTGATTCGCGTGCTCGCCAGCCTGCCCGGCCTGCCCCGCCGGCTGGAGCTGATCGAAATTGACCAGGTGCCCGGTATCGAGCGCTTCATCGGCATCGGCCAACTGGCCCCCGACCTGCTGGCCTGGCTGTGGCCACAACGTCGCGCACTGGGCGAGGATGCACTGGCCCTGGCGCGCCAGGCATGGGCGGCCTACACCGCACCTGATCCACAGGCCTGGGCACGCCTGGCTGGCCGCCAGCATACGGCCTTGCCATTGCTGGGTCGGGCACTGGCGCGCCAGCTGCAAGAGCTGCCGGGGGCGATCGATGGTTTGAGCCTTACCGAACGCCTGCTGCTGCGTGCGCTAGCGTCACGCGGCGAGATGGCGGCCGGGCGCGTGTTTGGCCAGTTGATGATGCGGGATGATCCCCTGCCTTACTTGGGCGACATGATGTTCCATGTCCTGCTGCAGCCCCTGATCCATGGGCCGCAGCCATTGCTGCTGGAAGGCCCTGGAGAGGCCTGGGCACAGCGGCAGTTGCAGCTGACCCCGCTTGCCGAACAGGTGCTTGCCGGGCAGGTACACTGGCTCGATTGCAACCCCGCACCGCGTTGGGTTGGCGGGGTGCTGATCGATGCGGCGGACAGGCCTTGGGTGGTCAGCGAGCAAGGCGAGGTGTGGCGGCGTCGATAGCGGTTCAGCAAGGGGGCCGCTGGGCGGCCTGCGCCAAACGTTGCGTGGCCAGCCGGATCTCATCCACATCCAGCGAAGCAAACCCCAGGCGCAGGGCGTTCTCGGCATGGCCAAACGGGGAAAACTGCCGCCCACTGCGCACCACCAGGTCCAGCTCCAGCGCTTTCTCGACCAACTCATCCACATTGATTGCGTCGGCAAAGCGCACCCACAGCGCCAATCCCCCTTCCGGCTCCTGTACGCAAATGTGCTCGCCAAACGCTTCGTGCAAACACGCCAACAGGGTCTCCCGGCGTCGGCGGTACTCGCGGTTGACCCGGCGCAAGTGCTTCTTCAGCTCGCCATCATTGATCAAGTCCGCCAGCATGCGCTGCATCACCGCATCGCCCTGCCCCAAGGTCAGCGTCGCCCGGCGCTCCAGCACGGCAATCACCTCCACGGGCGCCACGATATAACTGCAGCGGAACGTGCTGCCCAAGGGCTTGGACATCGTGCCAATGTAGATCACATGCCGCTGCTGGCGGTCGCTGGCCAAAGGCAGGTAGGGCCGCCCGGAGAAGTGGTATTCGTAGTCGTAGTCTTCCTCGACCACGCAAAAGTCGTGCTGGCGCGCCAGCTCCAGCAACTGCTGCCGGCGCCCGGCCGGCAGGCTGACCGTGGTGGGGAACTGGTGATGGGGCGTGATGTACATCATCCGTACCTTGTGCTGCCGGCACAGGGCATCGAGCTGATCGACCCGGCAGCCCTCATGGTCCAGCTCCACAGTGACCAGCCGGGCACCCAGCTGACGGAAGATCTCCCACGCAGGCGGATAACTCAGGCGCTCGACCAGCACAACATCACCCGGCTTGAGCAACACGCTGGCCACCAGCGACAACGACATCTGCACCCCCTGGGTCAGGCAGATATGCTCGGCGCCAACGTTCAGGCTGCGATTGTGCCGCAGCATGTCGGCCAGGGCGCTGCGCAGGTAGCGGCTGCTGCATTCACTGCCGTGGCGCACGCTGTTGCTGGTGAAACTGCTGCGCAAGGCATTGCGGTAATAGCGGTGCAGTACAGCCTGCGGCAGCAGGCGGTGGTCACACGCACCGTTGTCGAAAAACAACGCACCTGGCCGCCCCTGCTGCGCGGCGGCCTGCTCGTTCGCCGCAAAGTAGGCAACGGCGGGTTCCTCGGGCAGCGTCAGGGCAAAGCGCCGGGTGGCATCCGGTTCGGCCCGCGCACTGGCCGCCAGCTGCTGGCTGACAAAGGTGCCCCGGCGCTGCACGCTTTGCAGCCAGCCTTTGGTTTCGGCTTCCTCATAGGCCAGGATCACCGTCTTGCGGTTGACGTTCAGCAATTGCGCCATCTCCCGCGTGCCCGGCAAGGGCGTGCCAGGGCGCAGGCGACCCTCACTGATCGCGGCCACCAAACCCTCGACAATCTGCCGGTACGAAGCTTGCGCCCCGTCGAGCTTGAGCAGCGGCTGCCATTTACGAAGCTGGACCATGTGAATTATCCAAATCTGGAGGTTCTGCTGGTCCTGGACTATAGCAACAATCGAAGCTCCATTTGAGCCGAGGTGTTCATGCAAAGCCGCCACGTCATTGAATTGTCGCCCTCGGGCAAAACCTTCGAAGCCAGCCACGAGTTGCTGCTCGATGCCATGCTCGCCAGCGGCTTGCCGGTACCCTTCTCCTGCCGCCGAGGCGCCTGTGGCTCGTGCAAGGTCAAGGTGGTGTCGGGGCAGTATCACGACAAGCAGCGAGATGCGGACACGCCGGCCCCCTCCTATCCCCTGGCTGCCGACGAGATGCTGCTGTGCCAGAGCCACGCCTGCAGCGACATGCGCCTGGAGATACCCGGCTGGTCACTGGATACCCCGGCACTGGAAGTCCGCGCCCAAGTGGTTGGCCAGCGCGCGCTGAGCACGGATATCGTCGAGCTCGTGCTGCAGCCTGCCCAGCCACTGGATGTTCGGGCTGGCCAGTATGTGCGGTTCCAGCTGGGCAATGGCGACAGCCGCTGTTTCTCCATTGCCAACCTGCCGGCACAGGAACAGGGGCAACTGGTGTTTCACATTCGCAAGGTCAGCGGTGGCCTGTTCACCGAAGGCGTGCTGCCCGCCCTGCAAGCAGGTGCTTCAATAACGCTCGAAGGCCCACTGGGCGCCTGCACCTGGCAACACGAGGACCAACGCCCGTTGGTGCTGTTCGCCACCGGCACAGGTTATGCCGGCATCAAGCCCTTGCTGCTGACTGCCTTGGCCCGCGATGCGCAGGTCACGCTGTATTGGGGCGGTTCATCGCAAGCGGATTTCTACGACCATGATTTTCTCGAACAGGCCAGCCATGCGCACCCACACTTTCGCTGGCATCCGGTACGCTCGGACCAGGCGCGAGTGCAGCAGGCGGCGCTGGCCCACCCGCATCGCTGGGACGATACCCAAGTCTACGCCTGCGGCAATGCCACAATGATCAGCCAGGCCCGCGAACACTGCATTGCGGCAGGCGTACACCCCCATCGTTTTGTCGCCGAAGCCTTTGTCGCCAGTGGCGCACCGGCAGCGCAGGCCTCATCGGCCAGCACACTGCACCCAGAGCTGGAAAAGGTCGGCCCGCGCTATTCGCTGGACGGCATGCTCGCAGCCCGCGAGCAGTCGGTACGGTCCGTGGCCGCGATAGCCAGCCAACTGCAGGTCGGCATGACCACTGCCCAGGCGCTTGAAATGGCCGCGCAAACCCTGCAGGCCATGGGCGCATCGCACACCTGGCACCCCACCTACATCCGCTTCGGCGATGACACCGTGCGTACCCCGCGGCAAGGTATTGATCTGCAACGCGTATTACGTACTACGGATATCGTTGTGGTCGACGTTGGCCCGGTCTGGGATGGCTACGAAGGTGACTATGGCGACACCTTCGTGTTCGGCCAGCACGCGCTGCACCACGCCTGCGTCAAGGCATTGCATGAGGTGTTCGACGAAACCCGTCAGGCCTGGGGCCGTGGGCTGACCGGGCGCGAACTGTATGACTTCGCCGAGCGCAGTGCCCAGGCCAAAGGCTGGCAGCTCGAGCGCAACCTGGCCGGGCACCGCATCGCCGATTTCCCCCATGTGCTGTATGGGCAAGACAAGCTGGCCGAGGTAGAGATCGTCCCTAGCGAGGTGGTATGGGTACTGGAAATACAGTTGTGCCACCCTACCGAACCGGTCGGGGCGTTCTTTGAAGACATCCTGATTGGCGAGGCCAGGCCAGTCGTGGCTACGGCAGCTTGAAACGGCCGTCAGGACGCAAGGTGCGCGTCAATCAGGCGCGCAACCGCTTCGGCATGGCTGTGGCCCAAGTCATGACCGGCCTCGGGAAACACCTCCAGACTGGCGTGAGGTATCAACTGCAGCAAACGCTCGCCAACCGCAACCGGGCTGATCGGGTCTGCGCCGCCCCATAACAGCAGTACAGGCATTTGCAGTGCGTGCAGGCGTGCGCAAAGGTCGGTGCGGTCATCCAGGAACCAGCGGGGCAGGCTCGGGTTTTCCGCCGCGAATTCCCCACGCCAGTCAGCGGCACCAAAACTGGAAAGGTCCAGGCCGCCCGACGTCACGCTCAGGACCAGATGCGTAATCAACGTTGGGCGCTGCAGCGCGAGCAGCACCGCAACCACCCCACCCATGGACTGCGCGACCAAAGCCGTGGGCCTGTCGATTTCCTCCAGTGCAAGGGCTGCAAGGTGCTGCAGGCTGGAAACATCCGGGTTGGCTGGCAGGCTGCCGAAACCGGGCCAGCCCATGTGTCGGGCGATGGCTGGCGTACTCATGGCTGCGGCGGCCGGATGCCAGAAAGCCGTGTTGCCAGAAGCGCCCGGCAGGAACAGGATTTTTTCTGGTGAAGTCGTCATGGCTCGGTCCTTGATCCACTTACAGGTTGGAGTTGGCGACAGGACGATACCAGACAAGGACGATTGCCATACAACTACGCAACCTCACCCTGGACGGACAGCGGCTGAGCCTGATGACGACGCAGATGGCTCGATGCCCGAAACGCCACCACGGCTACGGCGACACCTGCTGCCAGCGCCAAGGCAAATCCCCACTGCACACCGGCGGCGTCGACAATACGACCGGCCCCGGCTGCCCCCAGCGCGACCCCGACATTCAGCCCGGCCAGCAGCCAGGTCATACCCTCTGTCACTTGCCGTTCGGGCACCAGGCGTTCCAGCAGCGTCATCGCCACGATCATGGTAGGGGCGAAGAACAGTCCAGCCGCCAGCATTGCAACAGCAAGGCCAGGAATACTGTTCACGGCCACCAGGGGCAACGTTGTCACACCCGTCGCCAACGCGGCCACCAGCAGCTGACGGTGCAGAGGAAATTTCGGCCGAAGGGCTCCGAACAACAACCCTGACACGCAGGAGCCCACGGCATAAACCGACAACACACCACTGGCTGCTGCCGGGCGGTTCAATTGCTCGGCGAACGCCACACTGACGATATCCACGGTGCCGACGATGACGCCCATGACCATTAACAGCAACGTCAACAGCCGTACGCTCGACAATCGGATGACAGAGTGTGGGCGGGCTGAAAGAAGGGGCTGAGCCTCGACCGCAGGCTCGGTAGTTCGCTGAACCAGTAACGCGATCACCCCGAGCAGCAGCAACGCTGCCGCTACCAACAGAGCAGCTTGGGGCAAGACCATGATGGAGAGCCCGATTGCCAGCGGCGGCCCCAGGATGAAGGAGACTTCGTCAAAGACCGTCTCCAGCGAGTACGCCGTCGACAACGGTGGTTGGCCTCGATAGAGCGCTGTCCAACGGGCCCGCACCATGGCCGAGATGCTTGGCATGAAACCGGCCAGCAACGCGCCGATGAACAGGCTCCAGTCTGGCGCCTGCCACTTCGCGCTGGCGGCCAGAACCAATAGCCCGATAACACTGGTTGCGGTAGCGAAAGGCAACACCTTGCGCTGCCCTTTCAGGTCTACCAGCCTTGATACCTGAGGTGAGAGCAGCGCGTAGGCAAGCACGAATGTCGCTGAGACCAGGCCCGCCAGCGCATAGCTGCCGCGCAGTTGGGACAGCATCGTGATGATGCCAATACCCGTCATCGGCAGCGGTATCCGGGCAAGCAGGCCAGCCAGGGAGAACGCCCTGCTGCCAGGCGCGTTGAACAGTTCTCGGTAAGGTGTGGCCATGTGGATCTCCTTGAAACCAGCTTGCACGTCAAATGCGTTGAGGTGGAAAATACATACGCGGCGTATGAATAGGATCGTATATTCATACGGCGCGTATGTAAATAATCATGCAGCTCGTATGTAAGGAGAGAGCAAATGGCTCGCCGCACCCGTGCCGAGATGGAAGAAACCCGAGCGGCTTTACTGGCCGCAGCCCGAAGGGTTTTCAGTGAACAGGGTTATGCCGAAACATCGATGGACGACCTGACTGCACAGGCAGGCCTAACCCGTGGCGCGCTTTATCACCACTTTGGCGATAAGAAAGGGTTGCTTGCGGCAGTCGTCGAGCAGATCGATTCGGAGATGGATGCGCGGCTGCAAGCAATCTCCGATAACGCCGAAAACGCGTGGGAAGGTTTTCAAGGGCGCTGCGAGGCCTATCTGCAGATGGCGCTGGAACCTGAAATCCAGCGCCTTGTGCTGCGGGACGCCAGAGCCGTTCTGGGGGATGCGTCACCAGAAGCACAGCGTCATTGCGTCAAATCCATGCAGCACTTGATCGACAGCCTCATCGCGCAAGGCGTGGTAGCTGAAATGGACTCCGAGGCGATGGCATTGCTGATCTATGGCAGCTTGTCTGAAGCCAGCTTCTGGATCGCCGACGGGGATCAAGCATCCGCACGCTTCAGGAGTGCGACTGACGCGCTCAAGTTGCTGCTACGTGGGTTGTTGGTTAGCACTTGATCGGAGCGCATTGCCTGGGGATGACGGGGCTCATCCAAAGCCCCGCCGCTTTCCCCCACCCACTACCTCTGACTCAAAGCCGCAATCGAAACACCGGAGGCGACGAAGGTGAGGCCTGCGCCGACGTTTAGACCATTTACCAGCCGTGGCCGCGGGTACAAGTAGCGAGATAACGCGGTGGCGAAAATGCCCATCAAGGCAAAACCAAAAGCTGTGAGTACAGCAAACCACACCCCGTAAACCACCATCTGCACGCTGACCGATCCGCGTGCAGGGTCAACGAACTGGGGAATGAATGCCAAAACGAACAAACCTGGCTTCGGGTTGAGCGCAGCCGAAAGCAGACCCGTTAGAAAAATGCTGGGCAACGATTGCCGGGACGCCGGCTGAAAGCTGATCAAGCTACGGGTGCGCAAGACCTTGATGCCGAGCCAGAGCAGATAGCCAGCACCCATGAGTTTGATCACCCAGAATGCGACCACCGAGGTTTGCATCAGAAGGGTCAACCCTAACGAAGCGGCTGCGACGTGAAACAGAATGCCCGCGCCTGACGCCATGCCAGATAAGGCCGCTGCGACTTTGCCCTGGCTAAGGCCACGGCCGATGGCCAACAGGTTGTCAGGGCCCGGCGCCAGTACCAGAAGCACGCAGGCGGCGGTGTAGGCAAACCACACATCCATTGGGAACACGGCTCTCTCCTTAAGCCTGATGAAGCATCCATCCTGACGGTGGGATGCTGCAATGGCAAGGTGGAATCTCAAGGGTTGTTGGCTCTGATGGGTTTGGACCTACTGACGTGCCCAAATCAGCAACGAACGCTATCTCTGCCAGGGGCGAAAGCGGCCACTCGTGAACGGCTGCGTTCGACCCAAAGCAGACATCCCTCGATCGTATTGGTTACGGAGCGCTAGAATCGCAGCACTGGAAAAGCGGAGCGCACATGGACAAGCAGGCTAAAAATATACTTTTCAAAACATACTGGGGTAGCAATGGCTGGCTTCCTGCCCCGAAGACGGATCCTGAAGATTTCGCGTATGCAAAAGCGCAGGGCCTGATGTTTGAACCCGCCAGCATCGGCCATGACCAGTGCTTAGACGAGGTACTGGATATGATCAAGCGAATCCCCCCAGCCAAGGCCGCCCGCGCGTTTGTAGCCAGCCTTTCCAGAAGAAGACTGGACTGGCGGTCTGGCGTGGCTTCATATCATCTCGCCTGCCAGATGGTTCCTCATCAGTACACGCCGACTGTTTGTGGTCACAGTTACCTCCCCGACGGTACGGTCACGACCACAAGCTATACGTGCGCGGTCTGCCGCGATGTGGTCCCCGGCCTCACGGTCGGGGAAGATCAATACACGGATGTGGACCTCAACGTCCTTAATTTCGAGCGCATAAAATGGGGCGGAGTCCGCCACGGCCAGTTGATCTACACATGGTTCGACCTCCAAGAACTGTTGCGTGACGACATCCCCAATCCGACGGAAGAGGATTTAGCAATTCTCCGAGCGATCCTTGGGATCATCGACCTAAGCAAACCTGGCGACCACGCCGGCAGTTTGGAGAAGCGGCTGGCAGACGTGGTGAAGTCTTCAAAGAACGAGCGGCGGGTGATTATCGACGTCCTGGCGCACTTGGGCGTGCTCAAACCAGTGTCTTTCGAACGGCCTATTCACAGCAGAAGCGACTGGTCGGAAGCGGCTGCATGCTGGCGTGGAGAGGACAAGTTTGATCACGAGGCCGTGTGCAAACATTTCGGCCGGTGGCTCCAGACGGAGGTCAATCATTAGCGACTGATGTCCGATAGTAGCCATTCGTGAACGGCCGGTATGGGTCGGAGGCGGTCAGTCGCGACCGGCCACTTTCGACCCAAAGCAAACGATCACGTTTGAAAGAGCAACCATTGGCCCAAAAGCTTTAACCTGACTTCCAATGTCTCATGGCAGCTCGGTTGATACCAGCTTCCATCTCTTCCATCCAAGGGATTAGCCCTACCGATTGAGCCCGTAAGCGCGCCCCGACCATGACGGCGAAGATCACCAAACCGGGCCAGGCGCCTGACGAAAACGCCCGACCACACCCACTACAGCCGTAGTAGGTACACCTGCGCCATTCTCGGCAATACTGCATGCACATCCCCCACCCGGAGCCGGCTGATGCGCATTCTGCTGATCGACGATCACGGCATCCTCAGGGCCGGGGTCAAGAGCCTTATCCAGGCCGTGCACCACGACGCCCAGGTGCTGGAAGCCTCGTGTACCGCAGAAGCCCTGGAGCTGGTGCGTAGCCAGGCATTCGACGTGATCTTCCTCGACCTGTGCATCCCTACCTCGGCCACCAGCAACGACCTCACGCCCGACAACGGCCTCAGCTTGCTGTCGCTGTTCAAGTCCAGCCGCGAGGCGCCGGTCGACCCCGACCCTGCCAAGTGCGTGACGGCTCCGGTGATCGTGATGTCAGCGGAGTCGGAGCGGCGCTTCGTGGATGAGGTGATGCGCCGTGGCGCTTCGTCGTTCGTGCCCAAGGCCAGTGCCCATGAAGTGATGCTGGAGGCCATCAACCGCGCGCTCAGCGGCGGGGTCTACCTGCCCAGCGAGGCGATCGGCAAAGGCGGCCAGGCCCCCTCCTCCTCGCTCCACGTGCAACCCGCTACCCCGCTCGGCCCCAAGGACCTGGGCGTGACACCGCGCGAATTCGACATCCTGCGCCTGGCGCTGCAAGGCAATGCGCCGTGGAAGATTGCGGCGATCCTGGAGATCAACCCGGTCAATGTGCGCCAGTACCTGAGCAAGCTCTATGGCAAGTTCGGGGTAATCGACCTGTATGGCCTGCAAGGCCTGTTCGCCAAGACGGGTCAAGTGCTGGGGGTGCTGTCTTCACCCGCCTCGCCAGCGTTGGCCAGCCGCCCGCGTGACAACAGCAGCTGAACGGCCGCCATCAAGGTGGCCGCGCTTTCGCCTTTGCTGACCGCCTGTGACAGGCAGTCGTCCAGCAGCGGCTGACGCAGCAGCTCGGCGGTGTAGAGGATCGCCGGCACATGGGCCCAGTCGTAGAACGCCCGGACATGGTCGATCAGCGCCATGCCAATCAGGCCATCGCGCAGTTTGTAATCGCAGATGAGCAAGTCCGGGTAACGATCCGGCGCCCGCTCCAGTGCTTCCTGTAAGGTGCTTCGGTCCTCGGCCGTGGCGACAATGGCGCCCTGCAGGCTCAGCGACTTCGACAAGCTGTCGAGGATACGCTTGTCGTCATCGACCAGCAGTACATAGGCACCGGTGATGTCTACGCGTTGGCCATTGACCTGCTGCGTTGGCGCATCGACGTCCGTCGGCAGCACGTCACCCTGGAACAACGGGCAGTCGACCGAAAAACGGCTGCCGCGCCCAGGGCGGCTGCTGAAGCTCAGCCGGTGCCCCGGTAGCCGGTCGATGAAGTTCTTCACGATCGACAGCCCCAACCCCAAACCGCGTCGGGCGTCATGGTCAGGGTTATCGACCTGGAAGAACGCCTCGAAAACCTTGCTTTTGAACGCATCGGGGATGCCAACGCCTGTATCGACCACATCGATGCGCACGGTGGTTCTGCCCGCCACGCTGCCAACCACCACGCCGCCGCACTCGGTGTACTTGACGGCATTCGAGATCAGATTACCCAGCACACGCTTGAAAATCGCCCGGTCAGAATTGAGCACGGCGTCCTGCCTGCGTTGCAGCAGTTTCAGGCGCAGGCCCTTGGCTTGCGCCAGCGGCTGATGCAGGGATTCGAGCTCGCTCATCAGCGCGTTCAGGGAAAACGGCTCGATGGCCGGCTGCGATTCACCACTGGTGAACACCTCCCGCAGGCCAGCGAACAGGGTGCTGATCTCCCGGCCTGACACGTCGATATCGTGGAAAATCTCCTGCAGGCGCTGATGCTGGCCCTGCTCGACCATACGCTCGCCCGCGTACGCCAGGGAGGCAATCGAGGCCAAGGGTTGCATGGTGTCGTGGTAGGCCGCACGAACGAAGCGTGTGCTGGCTTCGGCCTTTTCGCGGATTTCCACGGCTTTTTTTGCTTCCTGGTCAAACAAGGCCTTCAGGGCATCGTCCGCTTTCTGTTTCTCGCGGTGGACGCGAAAGTTGGCCTGTTCAAGGCTTTCGTTCTTCCTGTTCAACGCCAAGGACTTGAGATACCCCTCTCGCGCAACTTTCTCGGCACGCACACTGATGGTCCAACCCACCAGTGCAAACGCCAGCAAATAAAACATGGCGGGAAAAAAGTTGACATGTAACGCATCCGTCATGACTTCCTGCACGCAAAGCAGCAGCACGCAATAGCCTGTACTGAACAAGGAATAGCGTGCCAACAGTGCCAAGGTCCCGTGCTGAAAGAAGATAACCAGGACAATACCGACAAAATAATAATTGTAATTCAACGGTGCAGGGACAATTTGTATCATCGCCACCAGGCATGTCTGGGCGAAGCACACCGTAATCACCACGGTTCCATTCACCCAGCGCTCGTTATCAAAGCGCGTGGTGAGTGATACCCAGGTTGCCGTGGCGACCGCCAGGGTACCGGCCAGCCGCCATAGCAGAATCCAGTAAAAGTCCATGCGCGAAAGCGCCTGTTCATGGCGGATGTAGTGGTAATAATCCCAATAGCCGAAACCGGCCCAAACGGCAATCGCAACAAACATGAACAAGCGCCGTCTTCGAAGGTTTTCTGCGGCCTGAGTCGCGAGAAAACCCTGTTCATCCTGCGCATTGGCGAATGGCTGCGGCAGGCCGAAAAGTTCAACTGCTGCCTCTTGAAACTCTTGCCATCTGGTCATGTTGGCCACTCACGCTGCTGATACTACAGCTGTTGCACCACACCTGTAGCACCACCCAAGTTGCACTACTGCCGTTGTATTTTCCGAATCTGTCTTCGGTGAGAAGCTGAACCCATCGAAACACGTCAACTTCGAAACAGCGGGAGCAGGCATCATGAACACCAACATTGAAAGTAAAGCACCTGCCGACCAACCCGCCATCGAAGCCAGCATTCGTGCAACCCGGCATGACACGCGCGGCTGCTGAACCGGACCTGGCATGGCCCACTGCGCCCAAGTGGCCAGACCGTAGCCCAAACAAGCGGGCGATCATCGAGGTGCATCATGAAACTGATAAATACCATCGCGATAGGCAGCATGCTGCTTGGCCTGGCCGGCGCGGTTCACGCTGAAGACGGGTCCATGCGGGCTCAACAGTTCAAGCAGAACTTCCTGGCCGAGCAGGCTCGGCTGTGGGGCAATGACGCAGCAGCACAGAAACAGCAGATCGCCCAGGTGCAAGCCAGGCAAGCACAGCAAAGGGCCGATGCTCAAACAGCGGTACGCAAGGGCTTCTGAAGGCTGAGACCTGTAGGCGCGGGTTTACCCGCGAACACCCGCAACCCCGGTGCCATACACCAAGCTGGATGTTTCGCGGGCATGCCCGCGCCTACAGGGATCGGGCCCGTTTTCAGAGCGGTCGTGTTGCCCTTAGCCCATCTGCTGCCACAGGATCAGCAACCCAGGCACCCAGGCGGTGAAGATCGCGCACACCAGGGTCATCACCGCCACCAGCCGCTGGATTTTCCTGGCCAAGGCCAACAACAGGAAAAAGCTGAACCACAACACCGTCCACGCGGCCCAGTTCAGCACATCCCACACCTTCATCAGGCCCTCGGCGCCCGGGATGGAGCTGACTGTCACCACCAGCGCCGTCACGCTGACGAACAGGCAAAACCAGCCCAACCCGCGGCCATCGACCTGCAACAACTGGTTGGCGGCCACCCACAGGTAGGTAAAGGCGAACAGGATGGTCAAGGCGCCCGCCTTGATGCCTTCGGCCGCGCCCACCACAAAAATCAGGTAGACCGCCACCAACAGGCTGAGCGACCCGACAAACAGGTTGATCACCGCCACTTCACGGTCGGTGATACGCCCCATCAGCCAGATGCTGTTGATGAACAACACCGCACCCACATACAGCAGAACCAGTCCGTACAACATGGCAACCTCTTCTCATTCGAATTGTTTTAGGGTTTTTCTTGCCATTTCCAACATCGACAACCGCTGTTTCATTGCCTCTTTCGACAAGAAGGCATGGGCTTCAGGCTCCTGCCAGCCCTGAGCCGCCATCAGCAGGACCTTGGCCTTGTTGATGTCGGCCTGGTGTTCCAGGCGCTCCTGCAACTGGGCGTTCTTCTGCATCAAACGGGCGTGGGCTTCACTATTGCTTCTGGCGCACACCAGCGCCGGCAGTACCTTGTGGCTGTCCAGCGGCAGCACGATCACGCCATGGCACCCCAGCTCCAGAATCTGCGAGAGGATGGTCGGGCTTTCGTACTCCACCAGCGCGACAGCGGTCAGGCGAACCCCGCCCTGCGCCAGCAGCTTGCCCAGTTCGCCATGGTGGCGCCCTTCGAATACCCCGCAAAACACCAGGTCGGTGTGGGTGTCGAACGCCTTGGGCGGTGGCCAGTGCTGCTTCACCGAACAACCGATGCGCATCAGTTGCAACACCAGGGCATCGGTGATTTCACTGGGCGGGCAAACAATGCCTACATGCAGCTCACGCAGCGTATTCAGAATATTCGAGGTGCTCATGAGGGGCCGCCTCCCGCCATGCTCGCCGTCCAGTCATCGAGGTTGTGCACCACCACATAGGGGTCGGGGCGGATAGCCACAGGCGACTGCCATTTGATGCAGATCTGCCCGCTCGCATCGATCTCGCCTATGCGCGCGAACAGGTGCGAATGGTTGTTCTGCTGCTCCACATGCACCCTGCCCTGGGGGCTGTCCAGGCTCGCGTGGTACAGGTGATTGCGGATCACCTCCACCTCAAGGCTTTCGGTGGCATTCACCGCCTGGCACAACATGCGCATCTGGCTGTAGGCTGCCTCGGCCCAGGCGGTGATGCGCACATCAGCCGGGAAAAACGCCCGACACTCGCTGACGAACGCGTGGCTTTGTGGCAAGTCGACGCTGGTGAAATACGGCGCCACGACGATGTTGCCACAGGCCACCTTGGCGCCCATCTCGGCGATTTCGGCCTCACTGGTGGTCAGGCTGGCAATGGGCGGCCGAGGACCATTACCGTAACGCTGCGCCAATGCCTGATAGAAACTTGCCGTACCCGTACCGACCACGGTCGAGAACACCACATCCGGGGCAGCGCGAACCACCCGCTCCACCACCTGGGCCAGGTCATCGGCCGAGGGGTACAGTGGCATGTAAGCCTCCTCCACCACTTCGCCGCCATGCTGCTTGTACAGGTGGCGCATGACGTGGTTGCTTTCCCGTGGGTAGATGTAGTCCGAGCCGACGAAGGCGACCCTGGCGCCATAATGGCGGGTCAGGTAGGCCGCCAGCGGCGCGCTGTTCTGGTTGGGTGCCGGCCCGCCATAGATGATGTTGGGCGAGTACTCGAAACCCTCGTAAGGCGTGGGATAGAACAGCAAGCCATCCGCGCGCTCGACCACCGGCATCACGGCTTTACGGGTATGCGACATGTAACAGCCGAGCATCAGCCGCACGCCGTGGTTGCGCACGTAGTCGTCGCACAGGTTGCGGTACCGGTCCGGGTCGCCCCCGGGGTCACCGACCAGGGTCAGCACCGGCTGGCCAAGCACACCGCCTTCGCGGTTCACCTGCTCTGCTGCCAGCAACGCGCCGCAGCGCTGCGAGCGCTCGATGGCTGCGGTAACGCCGCTTTCGGCGAACAGCAAGCCCACCTTCAATTGCCTGTCTTGTCTACTCATCACACTGTCCTGTGGCAGCCATCATGTAGGCACCGAAAAACGGATACGCCCGCGTTCGAGGTGTCCGGCCACCGTGATGCAGGCCACTTCGGCCCGGCAGGGGATACGGTTGCCGAGCAGGTACTCGGCCAGCGGCACCTCCAGTTCGTGGCGAATGAACCGCTTGAGTGCGCGGGCGCCGAACTCCACGTCATGCCCTTCGCTGGCCAGCTTGCCGACCACTGCCGCATCCAGTTGCAGGCGGCAGTGATGCTTGGCCAGACGCCGGTTCAGGCGCGACACTTCAAGCTCCACGATGCGCTCACTCACTTCCTGTTCGATGGCGTTGAACACCACGGTGCTGTCGATGCGGTTGACGAACTCGGCAGAAAAACGCTTCACCAGGCGTCGCCGCACAAGGGCCAGCAAACGCTCCCGTTGCCCTGCCCGCTGCCCCAGCAAACGCCGCAGCGATGCCAGCGGGCCAAGCCGGTGCTGGCGTATTTCGTCTGCCGCCAGGTTGCTGGTCATGAACACCAGGGTATTGCGGAAATTGAAGCTCTTTTCCCCGGAAGCCAAGCGCAGCAAGCCATTGTCGAACACATTGAGCAGCGCCTGGGACACCTCCTTGCTGGCCTTTTCCAGCTCATCGAGCAGCACGATCCCCGGGCGCCCCTGGCTGCCGTCCAGCAGCGCCTGGTCGAACAGCGTGCGGCCCTCCTTGGCGCCAGCATAGCCCGGCGGCGCACCGGTCAGGGCAGCGGCGTAATGCTCCTGGGCCAGCGTGTTCATGTCGACCCGGCAGAAGGCATCGGCATCACCGTGCAGTGCGCGGGCCAGGGCGCGCACGATCTCGGTCTTGCCAACCCCGGTCGGGCCAAGGAACAACGCCGTGAACAATGGCCGGCGCGGGTCGAGAATATCCGCACGCACCACCGTGAGCACATCTTCGATGGCCTGCAGGGCTTCGTCCTGGCCCAGTACTTCGCTGCGTAACACCTGCATGATAGCGGCGACATCGAAGCGGAATCGCGACTGCAGGGTGTCTTCGCTACGCAGGTGGGTTTCGACGATTGTCCGCGTGTGGCAGTTTTCGGCATTCAGTGCAGCGCTGGAGGACGCGTCGCGGCGCGTCTGCTCCAGCAGGTCGTTCAAGAACGGCATGGTCTTCCCCTCAACGGTGAAACAGCGTGCCCGCAGGCACGCCGGGCACGCCCTTTAGCGGGCTTCCTTTTCCTTCGCGTCGTAGGGAAGGCTGCCAACCGGGCACTGCGCCACCCCGGAGGTGCGCCGGGTAATGGCCTCGACATTTTCGCGGGCCTTCTCGGCATCCAGCACCCAGGTGCGGTAGAAGTCGAACGGGCATTCGGCGATGCCACGGTCACCGTCGCCGGACAAATGCATGCCGCTGTAACCGCGGTGCAGAATCTTGTACAGGTGGTTTTGCGACTGGTCGTTTTGCCGTGCATCGCGAATCTGCGAGATCGACAGCTGAGCGTACTGAATGCCCATTTCCTCTTCACCGCACTCGCCCAGGGTGCGGCCATCGAAGCCGATGATCGCCGAGTGGCCGAAGTAGGAATACACACCATCGAAGCCGGCGGCGTTGGCCACTGCCACGTAGCAGTTGTTGGCCCAGGCCATGGCCTTGGCCATCAGCACCTGCTGGTCCTTGGCCGGGTACATGTAGCCCTGGCAGCGCACGATCAGCTCGGCGCCTTTCATGGCGCAGTCGCGCCAGATTTCCGGGTAGTTGCCGTCATCGCAGATGATCATGCTGATTTTCAGGCCCTTGGGGCCATCGGCAACGTAGGTCTGGCCGCCCGGGTACCAGCCTTCGATCGGACACCAAGGGATGATCTTGCGGTACTTCTGCACGATCTCGCCGTTGTTGTCGATCAGCACCAGGGTGTTGTAGGGCGACTTGCGCGGGTGCTCTTCATGGCGCTCGCCGGTCAGCGAGAACACGCCCCAGACATTGGCCTTGCGGCAGGCCTGGGCGAACACTTCGGTTTCCACGCCGGGCACGGCCACGGCGGTTTCCATCATTTCTGCCGGGTCGTACATGATGCCCTGCAGGCTGTACTCCGGGAAAATCACCAGGTCCATGCCCGGCAATCCCTGCTTCATGCCGACAATGATGTCGGCGATCTTCCTGGCGTTTTCGAGCACTTCATCGCGGGTATGCAGGCGCGGCATCTTGTAGTTGACCACGGCCACACCGACGGTGTCGTTGCTGCTGGAAATATCACCATGACGCATGTTGAACACCTCTTGTTGTTATTTTTCAGGGACGACAAAAAGCCCTCTCCGCATGCGGAGAGAGCTCATTTGCTCTTTGGGGTTCGGGGTGGAGGCAGCGGCATCGCCATTGATGCGCAGCTCCTGACAACCAACGGTATATGCCGGGTGTGGCGGCTTGTCAACCCGGCAACAGCCGCTGCCTCTTCAGGCGCCGAGTGAGCCCAGCACGCGTTGCAGCCTGTCCCGGGTCGTATCCGTGCATGCTTGCATCGGTTCGCGCAGCTCGTCTGCCATCAGGTTTTGCAACTGCAACGCCGCCTTCACCACTGCCGGGTTCGGCTCGGCAAACGCCAGCTTGATCCAGGGCAGCAACTGGTAGAACGTGCCACGCGCGGCCACCCAGTCACCGCTGTCGACCTGCTGTAGCATGCGCACATACAGGTCGGCGCGCACATGTGCGGAGGCTGAAATGGCCCCGGCACCACCCAGGCACAAGTTGTTGAAGATCTGCAGGTCTTCACCGGCCAGCACCTGGGCATGGCCATCCTCGATCAGGGCCAGGGTGGTCTCGCTGTCGCCGCCGCAATCCTTGACGGCCGCAATGCGCGGGTGGCGCACGATTCGGCGCAGGGTTTCACGCTCGATGCGCACGCCAGTGCGATAGGGAATGTCGTACACGATCACTGGCACGCGGGCGGCATCGGCCACAGTGGCGAAGAAGGCTTCGAGACCGGCCTGCGAAGGGCGGATGTAGCACGGTGCGGGGACTAGCAACCCGCCAATGTCACGCTGCTGGATTTCAGCCTGAAACGCTAGCAGCTCACGCAGGTTGTAACCCGACAGGCCCATCACCACCCTGCCCGGCTCCACCCAGGCCAGCACCGCATCCAGCACCGCCAGCTGCTCGGCCTTGGACAGTGCCGCCGCCTCACCCGTGGTACCGCACACCACAAAACCGGCCACGCCGTCCTCGAGCAGCTTCTTCACCAGCTTTTCCAAGGCGGCAAAGTCGATTTCATTGGCGCGCATTGGCGTGACGAGGGCGATCCAGATACCACGGAAATTCGACATGCAAAAACTCCTGATGTTGACCGAAAGTCAGCGTCAGAGGGTGAAGAGTCGAAGTGGTCTGGCAGGGATACCTGGCGCCTTCTGTCTCGTCAGCCCACCTGACGAGACAGCGCGCCTCGGTCAGATGAGCGGCTGTTTCTTGGATTTCTTGGCAACGGCAACGCACGCGCCTGCCTGGGCAGTGAAGCCCGAAGCGAAGATGGCGTGGTTGGATGTGGACATGGGGGAAAGCCCGTTGCGTGGATTAGGCTGGATAATGGTGGAGCGACACGCGAGGTGTCAACCCTCGACCTTGCTGTAGCGTCGCAAAACTCGAAGCCCCAACAGGCAAGCCTGCAGGGGCGTTTTTTGCAGCTCAGGGCAGGCTCAACGCTCAAGCGAAGAAGCGGCCTCCAGGCTCATGCCGCGGGTTTCAGGCGCCAGCCACACCGACACGATCAACCCGGCAAGCGAAACCAGTGCAGCGACCAGCATGGTGTTGCCGATGCCGATGCTCTGCAACGAAACGGGCACCAGCCACGTGCCAGCAGCAGAGCCGATACGTGACATGGACGACCCCATGCCCACCGCAAACGCGCGAATCTCGGTGGGGAACAGTTCATTGGGGTACACCAGTTCCAGCACTTGCGCCCCGCCGATAAACAGCGCGTAGGCACCGAACAGCACCAGTACCAGCACCTCCGAACCGTTGGAGAATACGCCCAGCCCCAACAGTGCGAGGGTGGACCACAGGAAGCTGTGGATGATCAGCGGGCGCCGCCCCAAGGTATCGATCATGCGTGTGGCGACAATGCAACCGACCACGAACAACAACGTGATCAGCACCGAGCCGTACGAGGCCCAATCGCCTTTCAGGTTCAGTGCCTGCAGCACCACCGGGGCGAAGGAGTACACCGCAAACATCGGCACCACCGCGGCACTCCAGAACACCGCGACAAACACCATGCGCTTGCCGTAGCCCGAGCGCATCAGCGCGCTCAGCGACACCTTTTGCTCCGTTGCCTGCTCAGGCATGTTGGCGAGGGAGAACGACGGCCCGTAGACCTGCTTGATGATGCGGTCCGCTTCGTCGAAGCGCCCCTTGCTCATCAGCCAACGTGGCGATTCAGGCGTTTTCAGGCGGATGATGAACAGCAGCACACCGAGCACCCCGGCGCTTGCCAGCACCCAGCGCCAGGCATCATCGCCGCCACGCGCCAGAATGAAGTTGCCCACGATGTAGGACAATGCAGCACCCGCAAACCACAAAATGGTGAGCCCGGCCAGGCGGCGGCCACGGTGTTTCTGTGGCAGGAATTCGGTCAGCAACGAGCCTGCGACAGGGTATTCGAGGCCCACGCCTACACCCACCAGGAAGCGCAGCACGAACAGCGCAAAGCCCGACTCCACCCAGAAGGTGCCCACAGAACCTACGATGAACAGGATGGGCCCGACGAAGAACAGCCGGCGACGCCCGGCCTTGTCGGTCAGCCAGCCACCCAGGAAGCCACTGCAGAAGGTCCCCAGCATGGCCGACGCGGCCACCAGGCCCTGCCAGAAAGAGTCCAGTTTCAGGTAATCGGAAAACTGCACGATCACCACCCCGATAATACTCAGGATATAACCGTCCAGAATCCAGCCGCCGCCGGCGCGCAGGGTCATAAGTTGGTGGAATCGGTTCAATGGTACATCTTCGATTGAAACAGTACTGCTCGTCACCGCGCGTGTCCCCTGTGGTATTAATTATTGTTGGATACTTAAGACGTCTGGCACTCGCTTATTAGCGAGACATCGCAGTAATAGATCGGCGGCTACCTGCACGACTGGCATCGTCGGCAGGCTGACTGACGCCAACCGCTTATCGTGATTGACGCGCACGTTCGCAGGCCCGCTGCGCAGATAAAAAACAGCGCACCGACCTATTGTCTACTATGTGTAGACACAGCATAGGCGAGGGATTCAGCAGTGGTCAACGCTGCCAGACCCAGAGTCGGCCAGCAGCTCATGTGGTTAACGAACGAGGAAATAAAGCATTCAACCGTGTCAAGGCCCACGCACGATTGGCGATGAAAAAAATAGATAAAACAGGCCTGATCAATGTCGCGATCAGGCGTCTTACTGGCGCGGGTGGAGGGCTAGGAATAGTGGGTTTGTTGTTGTCAGCGGCAAACTTTTTTTGCTCTTTTTTTGGGCTTTTTGCAGTGCCGGATGTCGCCCAGGGGCACCCCCTGCATGGCAAATATCCGCGCATGCCTTAAAGGTGCGATTTTATGCCCATTTACGACATGCAAGCGCATGAGGCGTATGTGATCAGAACGTCGACAAGATCCAGTCCCGCACACGGCAACAGGCGCTGTCGTCCTTTTTCTGCTCGTTGAATGTGAGGAAGTGCTGGCTGTCCTTATGCACCAGTTCGTGCGCCACCGGACGCACCAGAACGCCTTGTTCAATGAGCGGGTCCACCAGGTAATGCCATCCCAAGGCAACCCCCTGCCCCATGATCGCCAGCTGTACCAGCGAACCATAGTCGTTGGAATGCAAAAGCTGTGCGCCCGCCACCGCCCGCGCACTCAAGTCGACGTTGTGGTACTCGAACCACACGTGCCAGTCCACATGCTCGGCAATCTGCGAGCGACCGTAGGGGCTGAGGTTCAACAGCGAACTGTTGCAGATGCCCTCCAGCGTGACGGCGTCAGGGTGGCTGGCCAGGAAGGCCGGGCTGCAGATCGGGTAGATGACATCGTGAGCCAGCAGATGGCTGCTGTACCCTTCCCGTATCTTCGACAGTTTGTTGATGAAGATATCCGGCTGCACGCCGGGCTCCATGTTGACGAAGTTCTGCGTGATGACAAGGTTCAGGTCAATGTCCGGGTTCGCGGCCAGAAACGCCGGCAGCCGGGGCGTCAACCAAAGCCCTGAAAAAGCCGGCGTGCAGCACACTGTCACCACCCGCTTGCCCTTGTGTTGCCGGCGTATGCGGCTGGAGACCTGGGCGATGTTGCTGAGTGACAACTGCACTGCATCGAAAAACAAGGCGCCCTCGGGCGTGAGCTGCACCGCACGCCCGTTGCGGACGAACAGCTCCGCGCCCATGAAACTTTCCAACTCGCGGATCTGCTTGCTGACGGCAGCCTGGGTGACACACAACGACTCCGCCGCGCGGGTGAAGTTGAGGTACTTGGCCGCCGCAACGAACGCCTTGACGGCCCGCAGAGATGGAATTTGAATCAGCGCCTGATCGGGCTCTGTGTGCTTGACCACTGACTACACCACTTAATCAGAAAACGGAGGGTGTTCGCTGCTGGTCAATGATACAAAAAAGACACGCCCAGGTTTGCCCACAAAAGCGTTCAAGACCCCGCTGCTTCCTGTTCGATCAACGGGGCCAGTGCCTCACGCAGTGCGCCCAGTTTCGCTTCGGCCAGACGCGCCAGAGGGCGGCGCGGGTTGCCCGCGTCATACCCCATGATGTGCGCACCGGCATAAACCGACTGCACATAATCACCCTGCCAGATCAGCGACATGACCGGTGCCAGGCTTTTCCAGATCTGCTGCACCTCGGCCCAGCTGCCTTCACTGGCCGCATTCGCCACGGCAACACAGGTCCTCGGCGCCATGTTCGCACCACCCCAAATCAAACCTGCAGCACCGGCAAACAGTGCATAGGGCACCAGCGGGTCTGCGCCATTCATGGTCGGCAGGCCAGTGCGTGACAACGAGGCCTGAGCCGCCAGGTCGCCACTGCTGTCTTTGACCGACACGAAGTTGGGGATCTGGCACAGCTTGTTGAACAGCGACGGCGTCACCTCGACGCCAACGGCCTGAGGCACGTTGTAGCCAATGATCGGCAGGCCGGCCTGGGACACGCTCGCGTAGAAATCGACAATGCCCTGGTCGTCGGTGGGGCCTTCGAAGAACGGTGGCAGCACCATCACGCCGTCTGCACCACAGTCCTTGGCGTGCCGTGTGCGCTCGACCACCTCCTCGACCAGCAGCGCGGAAGTCTGCGCGATGACACGGGCGCGGCCGTTGATGACCTTGGCACCAAAGGCCACCAGAGCCTTCGATTCCTCCTTGCTCAGGTACACATGCATCCCGGTCCCGGAACTGAGCACAAAACCCTGCACGCCTGCGGCGATGTAACGTTCGATCAGGCTTTCGAACCGCGCAAAGTCGATCTTGCCCTGTGCATCGAACGGGGTGGTGATGGCCAGGTTTACGCCGGAAAACGTGAATGCAGACATCAGGTAACTCCTTTTTGTTTTCAGCTGGACGTTCCAGCCAGGCATCGAGCGTGCTGCGGCTCTGTGCAAAAGGCTAAAGTCTGGCTCACCGTGCATACAGCGACATTTCGGGCGATGACTTGATGAGAAAAGGTTATACCCGCAGGCGAATGCCTGGATGTGCGGTATGGTTACCCGGTAAGCAAAACCTGATTTGCGGAGACCCACATGTTTCGTGTTTTTGAACGCTGGCTCGACCCCTTCCCCCCTGACGAAGTACCACCGCCACCGGTGGGCCTGCTGCGTTTCATGTGGGCCTGCACCCGGGGCGCCCGCGGCTACATCCTTGCCTTGGCCCTGCTCAGTGCCGGGGTGTCGGTTTACGAAGCCTGGCTGTTTGCCTTCCTCGGCCAGGTGGTCGACCTGCTCTCAAGCTGGCAGGCCGGGGGCGCCGTAGGTGCTGAGGAACGCCGTGTGCTGTGGGGCATCGGAATCGTCCTGGTGGCCAGCATCGGGCTGGTGGCAATGCGTACCATGGTTCAGCACCAAGTGCTGGCGATCAACTTGCCGCTGCGGTTGCGCTGGGACTTTCACCGGCTGATGCTGCGCCAGAGCTTGTCGTTCTTCTCTGACGAGTTTTCGGGCCGGGTCACCACCAAGGTGATGCAGACAGCCTTGGCGGTACGCGAGGTACTGTTCACCGTCATCGAAATACTGCCCGGTATCGGCGTGTACTTCATTGCAATCATCGCCCTGGCGGGTGGTTTTGCACTGAAGCTGATGCTGCCGTTCATTGCCTGGCTGGCGCTGTTCGGGCTGGCCATGCTGTACTTCGTGCCACGCCTGGGCAAGGTCGGGCAGGAACAGGCCAACGCGCGGTCGTCGATGACCGGGCGGGTTTCCGATGCCTACACCAACATCACGACGGTAAAGCTGTTCTCGCACTCCAGGCGCGAAGCGCACTTCGCCCGTGCGGCCATGGAGGACTTCAAGCAGACCGGCTTTCGCCAGATGCGCCTGGTCAGCCAGTTCGAAATCGTCAACCAGGCGCTGGTGGTGGGCTTGATCTTCGGCGCCGGCGGCTACGCGCTGTGGCTGTGGCACCAGGGCCAGGTCGGCACCGGTGCAGTCGCGGCGATCACCGCCATGGCCTTGCGTATCAACGGGATGTCGCACTGGATCATGTGGCAGATGACCTCGTTGTTCGAAAGCATCGGCACCGTGCAGGACGGCATGGCCACCCTCACCCGCGGCCCCAAGGTGCAGGATGCAACCGATGCAGGCGAACTGGTGACACAGGGCGGCGCAGTAACGTTCGACAAGGTCAGCTTCAACTACAACGGCGAGCGCCAAGTGCTGAACGACCTGAGCCTGCACATTCGCCCAGGCGAAAAGGTCGGGCTGGTCGGCCGCTCCGGCGCAGGCAAATCCACCTTGATCAACTTGCTGCTGCGCTTCTATGACGTGGACAGCGGGGTCATCCGCATTGATGGGCAGGACGTCGCCAAGGTCACCCAGGACAGCCTGCGCAGCGCCATCGGCATGGTCACACAGGACACCTCACTGCTACACCGCTCCATCCGCGACAACATCGCCTACGGCCGCCCGGATGCCACCGAAGCGCAGATCCGCGCTGCTGCGGCCAATGCCCAGGCCGATGGGTTCATCAGCCAGCTCAGTGACCGCCAAGGCCGCAGTGGCTACGACACCTTGGTGGGTGAACGCGGTATCAAGCTGTCCGGCGGCCAGCGCCAGCGCATCGCCATTGCCCGGGTGATGCTGAAGAACGCGCCGATCCTGCTGCTGGACGAAGCCACCAGCGCGCTGGACTCGGAGGTGGAAGTGGCCATTCAGGAAAGCCTGGATGAAATGATGCAAGGCAAGACCGTCATCGCCATCGCCCACCGGCTGTCGACGATTGCGGCCATGGACCGGCTGATCGTGATGGATGAAGGCCGCATCATCGAGCAAGGTACCCACGCTGAGTTGCTGGCGAAAAAGGGCACCTATGCCCGGCTATGGCAACACCAGAGCGGCGGGTTTCTGGGTGAGGACCAAGGTGTGGCCGAGGCGGTGGAATAGGCCTTAGCCAAACACATGCGAGGGGCGGCGCAGCACCGGGTCGAACGGGTTGACCCGTTCGCCGATCGCCGCCGCCTCGCGCTTGAGCAAAGCCACCACAGTCGGCATGCGGTTAGGCCCAAGGCGGTCGCTGATGGTCGCCACGCTCAGCGCAGCCACAGCGTGGCCGTTGCGGTCGAGAATCGGCACAGCCAGGCCGGCCATACCGTCGAGTACCCCGGTATTGCGCCCGGCATACCCCAGGCTGCGCACATTGTCGATTTCGGCACGCAGCAGCACTTCGTCGTAATGGTGAAAGTCCTTCAGCCGCGGCAGGTTGTAACGGATCACCTCGTCACGTTCCTCTTCCGGCAGAAAGGCCAGGATCGCCAGGCTGCCCTGCCCCACGCCCAAGGCCACACGGCCGCCGATGTCGCCGGTAAAGGTGCGGATCGGGTAAGGCCCTTCGCTGCGGTCCAGGCACACGGCGTCAAACCCCGAACGTGCCAGCAGAAACAGCGAATCACCCAGCGAAGCCGACAGCCGCAGCAGGCTGGGGCGCACCACATCGCGCAAATTGCCGGCCTGCCCGGCCTTGGCCGCCAGGGCAAAGAAATCCAGGCTCAGGCGGTAGCGCTTGCTGGTCGCACACTGGTCGACCATGCCTTCTTCGATCAGGCTGCGCAGTAACCGGTGTGTGGTGGGCTGTGCCAGGCCAACCCGCTGGGCCAGCTGGCTGACCTTCTCGCCCTCGCCACCGCAGTCACCCAGCGCACGCAACACGGCGAACAAACGGGACACGGCACTGACGCCCACTTCCCTGGCCTGCTCATTTCGTTTATCGGAATCCATTTTTCGCTAAACCCCTTCAAATTTCATTGAGTGGAATAATTTCAAAATAGCTGTCACTCAGTGAAATTACCCTTTGTCGCCATCCTAATCATTGCCCTACTCTCCGGTCCATAGGGCGATATCACAACATCGGCCGCCGCCACAGAAGCGAGCGCCAACGTCCGTAAAAGCATTGCTTTTCGCCGCTGGCGCTCTGCCCACCCTGAAACTGCCGGTTTACCCCGGTTCCGTTTGCGATGGAGCACAGCCATGACCTTTCTGTTGATCGACAAACTCTGCAAGCGCTATGGCGCCACGGAGGCCGTGGCCAGTTCGTCACTGGCCATTGAAAAAGGCGAGTTTGTCTCCCTGCTCGGCCCTTCCGGCTGCGGCAAGACCACCACCCTGCAGATGATTGCCGGCTTCGTCGAGGTCACCAGTGGGCGCATCGTGCTCGATGGCCGCGACATCACCCACGCCAAACCAGCCAGCCGCGGCCTGGGCGTGGTGTTCCAGAGCTACGCGCTGTTCCCGCACATGACCGTGCGCGACAACGTTGCCTTTGGCCTGCGCATGCGCAAGGTGGCCAATGCCGACATCGCCCGCCGCGTCGACCAGGCGCTGGCGCTGGTGCGCCTGGACAAGCATGCCGACCGCTACCCACGGGAATTGTCCGGCGGCCAGCGCCAGCGTGTGGCACTGGCCCGCGCGCTGGTGATCGAACCGCCCGTGCTGCTGCTGGACGAGCCGCTGTCCAACCTGGACGCACACCTGCGCGAAGAAATGCAGTTCGAAATCTGCCGTATCCAGCATGAAGTCGGCATTACCACGCTGATGGTCACCCACGACCAGGCCGAAGCCTTGTCGATCAGCGACCGAGTGGTGGTGATGGAAGCCGGGCGCATCACCCAGGTCGATGACCCTTACCGCCTCTACGAACACCCGGGCACGCCGTTCATTTCCGACTTTGTCGGCAAGGCCAACCGCCTGCGTGGCGTCGCCGGCCCCGGCGGCCAACCGCAGGCAGCGCCCCAGGGGCCGCTGACCCTCAGCCTGCGCCCGGAAAAGATCAGCCTCGGCCCGGCGGGCAGCGGCAAACTGGCAGGGCGCATCAGCTGCCGCTACTTCCTCGGCAGCCAGTGGCTGTACCGCGTTGATACTGCCCTGGGCAACCTGGCCGTGGTCCGCGCCAACGATGGCAGCGCGCCGCTGGACGAAGGTGCACCGGTTGGCCTGGACTGGAACGATGCCCTGCTGCGGGTGCTGAACGCGGCCGAGGTGGCGGCATGAGTACGGCAAAACTGCGCAACAACGCCTGGGGCTACGGCCTGAGCAGCCCAGCCCTGCTGTTGTTCCTGGCCTTGCTGGTGATGCCGCTGGGGTTGACCGTGCTGCTGTCGTTCAACGCGTTCGACTACACCAGCGGCATCCAGGCCGGCCAGTACACCCTCAGCCATTACCTGAGCCTGGTGACCGACACCTATTACTACGAGATTTTCTTCCGCACCTTCTGGATCAGCGCCCTGGTCACCTTGCTGTGCGTGCTGATCGGCATCCCCGAGGCCATGGTGCTTAGCCGCATGGGCGCGCCGTGGCGCTCGATTTTTCTGATCCTGGTGCTGACCCCGCTGCTGATTTCGGTGGTGGTGCGCGCCTTCGGCTGGAGCCTGCTGCTGGGCTCTGACGGCCTGATCAACCAAGGTATCAGCGCCCTCGGCGGGCAGCCGGTCAAGCTGCTGTACACCCCGTTTGCGGTGATCATCGGCCTGGTCCACGTGATGCTGCCGTTCATGATCATCCCGGTATGGACCTCGCTGCAAAAGCTCGACCCGGCCGCCGAGCAAGCTGCACTGTCGCTGGGCGCCAGCCAGTGGACGGTGTTCCGTCGCATCGTGCTGCCACAGATCATGCCCGGCGTGCTGTCGGGCACGCTGATCGTGTTCGGCCTGGCGGCCAGCTCGTTCGCCATCCCCGGCCTGCTGGGCGGGCGCCGACTGAAGATGGTCGCCACCATGATTTACGACCAGTACCTGGCCGAACTGAACTGGCCGATGGGCGCCACCATCGCGGTCGCCCTGCTGCTGATCAACCTGCTGGTGATGCTCAGCTGGAACCGGCTGGTGGAACGCCGCTACAAACGCGCACTTGGAGTTTGAACCCATGACCCGTAACGGCCCGCTGGCCCTGTCTTTTCACGCCCTGGTGATGCTGTTCATGCTCGCCCCGCTGGTGGTGGTGTGCCTGGTGGCATTCACCCCGGAAAACACCCTGAGCCTGCCCACCGCCGGCTTCTCGCTGCGCTGGTTCAGCGCCGTGTTCGAGCGCGCCGACTTCCTTGACGCGTTCTACAACAGCCTGAAACTCGCCGCCCTAGCGGCCTCGCTGGCCACCCTGATCGCCGTGCCCGCAGGCCTGGCGCTGACCCGCTACAGCTTCCCGGGCCAGGGCTTTGTCAACGGCCTGCTGCTGTCACCCATCATCATCCCGCACCTGGTGCTGGGTGTGGCCCTGCTGCGGCTGTTCGCCTTGCTTGGGGTCAATGGCAGCTTCGCCTGGCTGGTATTCGCCCATGTGGTGGTGATTACCCCCTACGTGCTGCGCCTGGTGCTGGCTGCCGCCATTGGCATCGACCGCAGCGCCGAGCAGGCCGCACAGAGCCTGGGCGCAGGCCGGGTCACGCTGTTCTGCAAAGTGACGCTGCCGATGATCTTGCCAGGGGTGGCCGGTGGCTGGCTGCTGGCGTTCATCAACAGCTTCGACGAAGTCACGCTGTCGATCTTCGTCACCTCACCCGCCACACAGACCCTGCCCGTGCGCATGTACGTATACGCCACCGAATCGATCGACCCGATGATGGCCGCCGTTTCGGCGCTGGTGATCGCCGTCACCGCCCTGACCATGGTCGCCCTGGACCGGGTTTACGGCCTGGACCGCGTACTGGTGGGCAAGCAATGACAAGGAATGCCCCGATGCCCCTGTTCAAGCGCGTGGCCGAGCACGACCGCGAGCCGCTGCCCTTTTTGCTCGACGGCCAGCCAGCCCAGGGCATGAACGGCGACACCCTGCTGACCGCCATCCTGACCAACGCCACGCACCTGCGCGGCAGCGACTTCAACGCCGAGCCGCGCGCCGGTTTCTGCCTGATGGGCGCCTGCCAGGACTGTTGGGTACGCCTGCAGGATGGGCGCCGGGTGCGCGCCTGCTCGACCTTTCTGGAAGCCGGCCAGTGCATCACCCGCGACCCGGGGCGCCGGCCATGACTGCAATCGTGATCATCGGTGCCGGCCCCGCCGGCATCCGCGCCGCGCAAACCCTGGTGGCCCATGGCGTGCGCCCGGTGCTGCTGGACGAAGCCAGCCGCGGTGGTGGGCAGATCTACCGCCAGCAGCCGGCCAACTTTCACCGGTCGGCCAACGCGTTGTACGGCTTCGAGGCCGGCAAGGCGCAATCCGTGCACACCACCCTTGAGCAACTGCGCGGGCAACTCGACTACCGCCCGGATACCTTGGTGTGGAACGCCGAGCAGCAGGTGCTGGACACCTTGCAGCAGGGTGAGTTGGCCGACCGCCTCGCGTTCGACCGGGTGATTGTCGCCACCGGCGCCACCGACCGCGTGTTGCCGATCCCCGGCTGGACCTTGCCTGGGGTCTATACCTTGGGCGCCGCACAGATTGCCCTGAAGTTCCAGGGCTGCGCCATCGGCGAGCGGGTGGTGCTGGCAGGCAGTGGGCCGCTGTTGTACCTGGTGGCCTATCAGTACGCCAAAGCCGGCGCCACGGTCAGCGCAGTGCTCGACACCTCGCCGTTCAGCGCCCAGGTACGTGCCCTGCCACGCCTGCTGCTGCAGCCGGGCACCTTTGCCAAAGGCCTTTACTACCGCACCTGGCTTGCCCGCAAAGGCATACCGGTGCACCAGGGCGTAACCCTGCTCGGCATTGACGGCGAACAACGCGCCAGCGGCGTTCGCTGGTCACTCAACGGTCAGCAGCATCAACTGCCCTGCGACGCCGTGGCCTTCGCCCACGCCCTGCGCAGCGAAACCCAGCTGGCCGACCTGCTGGGCTGCGAGTTTGCCTGGAACACCCTCAACCGCGCCTGGCTACCGGTACGTGACCCCCAGGGCCGCGCCAGCAGCCCCGGCGTGTACCTGGCGGGCGACGGTGCCGGCATTCTGGGTGCCGATGGTGCGGAGATGACCGGCGAACTGGCAGCCCTGACGCTGCTGGCCGACCTCGGCAAACCTGGCAACCCGCAACGCCAGCGGCAGCTGGAAAAGCGCTTGGCCACGTTGCAGCGCTTTCGTCAGGGCCTGGAGCAAGCCTTCCCGTTCCCCGAACAATGGGCCAGCCAAGCCTCCGACCAGCTGACCGTGTGCCGTTGCGAGCAGGTCAGCGCCGGGGAAATCCGCGCTACCGTGCGCGCCGGGCACTGGGAAATCAACCGGGTCAAGGCCATGTGCCGGGTCGGCATGGGCCGCTGCCAAGGCCGTGTGTGCGGCGCCGCTGCCGCCGAGCTGATCGCCTGCGAAAGCGGTCGGCCCCTTGATCAGGTCGGGCGCTTGCGCGGCCAGGCACCGGTCAAGCCGCTGCCCTTTGGTCTGGAGATAAAGCCATGAGGCTGCTTGAAGTGGACGCCATCATCGTCGGTGGCGGCATCGTCGGCAGCAGCGCTGCCTTGACCCTGGCCCGTGCTGGCCAGCACGTGGCGCTGCTGGAGCGCGACTTCTGCGGCTCGCATTCCAGCGGGGTGAACTACGGCGGCGTGCGCCGTCAGGGACGCTCGCTGGCCCAGCTGCCGTTGTCGATGCGCGCCCATGCCATCTGGGGGCAGCTGCGCGAATGGATCGGCATCGACGGCGAGTACGCCCGCAGCGGCCACCTGAAGCTGGCCCGTAGCGAAACCGATTTCGATGCCCTGAAGGCCTATGCACGCCGTACCCAGGCCTTTGACCTGCGCCTGCAACTGCTGGAGCGCCGCGAGCTGCGCCAGCGCTTCCCCTGGGTGGGCGACATCGCCGTCGGTGCCTCGTATTGCCCCGAGGATGGCCACGCCAACCCTCGCCTTGTATCGCCGGCGTTCGCCCAGGCGGCCCGGCACAGCGGTGCCGAGGTGCACGAGCAGTGCAAGGTGCTTGATGTGGACCACGACGGCCAGCGCTTCAGCGTGCACACCAGCAACGGCCAGTGCTTCGAGGCACCCTGGCTGTTGAACTGCGCCGGCGCCTGGTCGGCGCAGCTGGCCGAACAGTTCGGCGAACCGGTGCCTCTCACCGCCGCCCACCCGGCCATGCTGGTCACCGAGCCGCTGCCGCTGTTCATGACCGCCAGCACCGGGGTCGAAGGCGGCGGTATCTACGCCCGCCAGGTAGCGCGCGGCAACTGCGTGCTCGGCGGCGGGCGCGGCTTTGCCCTGACCCCGACCACCGCACGCCCGGGCCAGGCCGCCGTGCTCGACATATTGCGCAACGCCACCGAACTGTACCCGGCCCTGGCCGGCGCCCAGGCCATCCGCACCTGGAGCGGCACCGAAGGCTACCTGCCCGACGACGAACCGGTGCTTGGCCCCAGCCTGCACCAACCCGGCCTGCTGCACGGCTTCGGCTTTGCCGGCGCGGGTTTCCAGATTGGCCCGGCGGCGGGTGAAGCACTGGCGCAATGCATCCTGCAGGGCGCACCCGCCATCAGCCTCGCGGCCTTTTCCATCCACCGTTTTCAGCCCAACCACCACCACAAGGAAAACCTGTCATGACGCACAAGCAACGTTTGCTCGCCCTGTTCTGCACCGTGCCCGGCCTGTTCGCCTGCCTGCCCGCCATGGCCCAACCCACGCTGTACCTGGGCATGAACGGCGGCACCATGGAACGGCTGTTCAGCGACAACATCCTGCCCCGGTTCGAGAAGGCCAACGATGTAAAGGTGGTGATCGTGCCCGGTACGTCGGCCGACATCCTGGCCAAGGTCCAGGCTACACCGAACAAGCCGTCGATCCATGTGATGGTGCTGGATGACGGCATCATGTACCGCGCCATTGGCATGGGGCTGTGCAGCACGCTCAAGCCAAACCCGACCCTGGCCCAGCTGCCGGAAAAGGCCCTGATCAAGGACAAGGCCGCCGCCGTCAGCCTGGGGGTAACCGGGCTGGCCTACAACAGCCGCCTGTTCAAGGAAAAGGGCTGGGCCGCACCCACCTCGTGGAATGACCTGGCCGACCCGCGCTTCAAAGACAAGGTGGTGTTCCAGTCGATGGCCTCGTCCACTTTCGGCCTGCACGGTTTCCTGATGTACAACCGCCTGCACGGCGGCACCGATACCGACGTCAACCCGGGCTTCGCTGCCTGGAAGCAGAACGTTGGCCCGAACGTGCTGGAGTACATCCCCAACTCGGCCAAGCTCTCGGAAATGGTGCAAACCGACGAAGCCGCGCTGTTCCCGCTCACCCCCACCCAGGTGACGGCACTGAAGCTCAAAGGCATCCCGGTGGAGTACGCAGCGCCCAAGGAAGGCGCCGTGGTGCTCAACCAGGCCGAATGCGTCACCGCCAACAACGACCAGCCGGAGCTTGCGCAAAAGCTCGCCGAATTCCTGCTGAGCCCCGAAGCGCAGGCACCGGCTCTGGAGCTGGGTGACCAGATCCCGTCCAACCCCAACACCCCGACCAGCGACAAGACCCGTGGTCAGGTCGAGGCCATGCAGACCTACCTGCAAACGGCCGTGACCATCGACTGGGACCAGGTCAACACCCAACGTCCGGAATGGAACGCCCGCTGGAATCGCCAGATCGAGCGATAGGCCGAGGCCACCTGGCCCGCTGTCGGCACCTCGGGTGCCGGTCGGCGGGCGCACCACCCGCTTGAGCCCTCTGTAAACGTACGAATGCTCTGCCCTGCACAGGCGCGGACAGGGCTTCTGCACGCCTGCAAAACGGCTCAGGCACCCCTTGCATCACGCTGCCACCTAACTAGAACAAGCAAACGGAGCATGAAATGAGCATCAACACACTCGGCGTCACCGCCCTTTTGCTGGCGTCTGCCAGCCCCTTGCTGCAGGCCAGCGAGCAGTCCGAATCGGCAGGTTTCATCGAAGGCAGCAAGCTGTCTGTCAAGGCACGCAACATGTACATGCAGCGTGACAACCGCGCCAGCGGCGCACGGCAAAACTACGGCGAGGAATGGGCCCAGGGCTTTGTCGGTACCTTTCAGTCCGGCTTCACCCAAGGCTCCGTCGGCTTTGGCATCGACCTGATCGGCCAGTACGCCTTCAAGCTCGACACGGGTGACGGCCGCACGGGGGGCGGTACGGGCTTGCTGGAGCAGGACAGCCATGGCGCCAAGCAAGACATGAGCAAAGCCGGCGCAGTGCTGAAAATGCGCGCGTCCAACACCGTGCTCAAATACGGCACGCAGGTAATGGCAGTGCCTGTGCTGGCCACCTCCGACAGCCGCCTGCTGCCGGAAACCGTCGACGGCTTCTCGCTCACCAGCAAGGAAATCCGCAATCTGCAGTTGGACGCGGGGCACTTCACCGGCCTGACCAACCGCAACCAGTCATCCCGCGACAGCGGGCGCATGACCGCCGTGGACTACCTGGGCGGGGTGTACACGTTCAATGAGCGGCTCTCCAGCAGCCTGTACTACGCCAAAACTGCCGAGCACTTTCGCAAGTACTACGTGAACACCCGCTACCTGTTGCCGCTGGGTTCCGCCCAGTCGCTGAAGTTCGACTTCAACGCCTACGACACGCAAAGCATCGGCCAGGCCCGCAGTGGCGACCTGGACAACCGCATCTGGAGCCTGGGCGGTACCTGGACGCTGGGCGCTCATGCCTTCACCCTGGCCTACCAGAAGGTGTCCGGTACCGGCGACTACGTGTACGGGCCAGACGGCAACGCGGTCTACAACTTTGCCAACTCGGTGCAGTACTCGGACTTCGACTACGAGAACGAAAAGTCCTGGCAGGCCCGTTACGACCTGAACATGGCCGCTTATGGCGTACCAGGGCTGAGCTTCATGACCCGCTATGTGAAAGGTACCGACTTCAAGAGCGGCACCGGCGGCGACCTGGACGGCAAGGCCTGGGAGCGTGACGTTGAAGTGCGCTATGTGGTGCAGGCCGGCGTAGCCAAGGACTTGTCGTTCCGGGTGCGGCAGGCCAGCTACCGTAGCTCGGAGCGAGGTGGCCAGATTGATGAAGTACGGGTGATTACCGAGTATCCGCTCAATATTTTCTAAGGGCATGTACTGCCCGCTCCTAAAGGATTGTGCAAGCCCGGCACCCTGCACGATACCTGTGGGAGCGGGCTTGCCCGGGAAGAAGGCAACGCAATTCCCCAGCCATGCCGCCTCAAGCCATCACTGGCTGCAACAACGCCTGCGCCTCATACAGCGTCGGCAGATACCGCAGCCGAATTTCATCCACGCTCAGGCGCGAAGCATGGGTCGTGATGGTGAGCGTTGCTTTCAACTGCCCGGCCCGATCCAGCAGCGGTACCCCCAACACACGCATCCCCATCTCATATTCCTGGTCGACCATGCAAAAGCCCTGCGTTTTCACCCGCAGCAACTCCGCCTCCAGCAGCCCACGGTCAGCCTGTGTATAAGGCGTCAGTGCCCGCAGTGGGTTGCGTGCAAAGTAGTCATCCCGCTCGTGTTCATCCAGCCAGGCCAGCCATATCCGCCCCCCCGCCGTGCAATACATCGGCACCCGCGAGCCTGGCCTGATCGACAACGACGCCACGTGGCTGTAGCGGCTGCGCACCAAGTGGATGATCTCGTCACCATCGCGGGTGCCCACTGATACATGCTCCTGGGTTTGCCGCGCCACCTGCTCGACAATCGGCCGCAGCATGCGCGGCAGTTGCGCCGAGTCGACATACGCCTGGCCAAGGCGCAACGCCTTGGGCGTCAGCCAGTACTCGCGGCTGTCGGTTTCGGCAAAGCCCTCATGCACCAAAGTCAGTAGAAAGCGCCGGGCGGCGCTGGGCGTAAGGCCAGACAGCCTGGCCGCCTGCGGCACGCTCAGGCGTGGCTGCTCGGCGCTGAACAGTTGCATCAGGGCCAGGCCTTTCTGCAAGCCGGCAATCAGGTCACGGGGGTGAATGGCGGGGGTGTTCATGCCTTCAACTCGCTAGCAGGGAGAAAAACAGCCGATTACCGCGATAACCGGAACATGACTGCGATTATCGCACTAAACCACCGACTAGCGCATTGTTGCCCACACCCCGCTGCTTCACGCTTACCGCCATAACAACGCCAATAAGGAGGTCAGCATGATTCGTGGTTCAACTGAACTGGTCGCCATCGTCGGTTCGCCCATCGCCCAGGTGAAGTCCCCGGAAAACTTCAACACCTGGTTCACCCACAACAACTGCAACCTCGCCATGCTGCCCATCGACCTGCACCAGGCGGCGCTGGACAGCTTTGCCGGCACCCTGCGCGGCTGGCAAAACCTGCGCGGCTGCGTGATCACCGTGCCGTACAAGCAGGCCCTGGCCAACCGCCTGGACAGCCTGAGCGAACGTGCGGCGGCACTGGGGTCGGTCAATGTGATACGCCGCGAGCGCGACGGGCGCTTGCTGGGCGACAACGTGGACGGCGCCGGCTTCCTGGGCGCTGCGCGCAAGCATGGCTTCAAACCGACGGGCAAGCGGGCATTGGTGATCGGTTGCGGCGGTGTTGGCAGTGCCATCGCCTATGCGCTGGGCGAGGCAGGCATTGCCAGCATTACCCTCAGCGACCCCAGCACAACGCGCATGGGTGCGGTGTGCGAACTGCTCGGCAATGCCTTCCCAGGGCTTACGGTCAGCACGCAGTTCAGTGGGCTGGAAGACTTCGACCTGGTGGCCAACGCCTCCCCGGTCGGCATGGGCACAAGCGCCGAGCTGCCACTGCCCGCCGCCCTGCTGGCTACCCTGCAACCCGACACCCTGGTGGCCGACGTGGTCACGTCGCCCGAGATCACCCCACTGCTGAACCGCGCGCGGCAAGTCGGCTGCCCGATCCAGACCGGCCCGGAAATGGCCTACGCCCAACTCGGCCACCTTGGCGCCTTCATGGGCGTGACGCCGCTGGAGATCTGAAGCCATGGCGACCCTTGAACACACACAACACAGCGTTGACCTGGTGGTACTGGGCAGTGGCGCCGGCGGCTTGGCTGCGGCTGCCACCGCGGCCTGCCGCGGGCTGAAGGTACTGGTCGTGGAAAAGGCCGAACGCTTTGGCGGCACCTCGGCGATTTCCGGCGGTGCGGTATGGCTGTACGGCACCGATCAGGCCCGGGACGCGGGTGCCAAGGACTCCCCCGAGGCCATGCGCACCTACCTCAAACACGTCATCGGTGACGGCTACGACCCCATGTTGGGCGACGCCTTCATCGAGCATGGGCACCAGGCGCTGCGCTGGCTGGAACAGCACACCGAACTGCGCTACGCCTTGCGCCCGCACTCGCCCGACTATTACCCGGATGCACCCGGCGCCACGCAGTTCGGCCGGGCTCTGGAAATGGTCGAGTACGACGGCAAGCACCTCGGCCAGCGCTTCAAGGACCTGCAGATGCCACCGCCCGGCATGCTGCTGTTCGGCGGCATGATGGTCAACCGCGTGGATATCCAGCATTTTCTCAGTATTCGCCGCTCGCCCAGTTCGCTGTGGCATTGCCTGAAACTGATGGCGCGCTACGCGCGGGACCGCCTGCAGCACCCGCGTGGCACTCGGCTTACCACCGGCAACGCCTTGATCGCCCGCCTGGCCACCAGTGCCTTCGCCCATGGCACGCAACTGTGGTTGCGCAGCGAAGCCGAAGCGCTGATCGTCGAGCACGGCGTGGTGACCGGCGTGGTTGTACTGCACGAGGGCCGACGTCAGCGGGTAATGGCACGTGGCGGCGTGGTGTGCGCCATGGGCGGGTTCGCTGCAGGCGCACTGGCCGCCAGCTACCGCCCCGCACAAGCGGCGCCGCACCTGACCATGTCGCCCGCCAGCAACGACGGTGCCGCCCTGCGCCTTGGTCAGGCGGTGTCGGCCGCCGAGGGCGAAGGCCTGGCGGCCAACTTCTTCTGGGCGCCGGTTTCCGAACGGCGCCATGCCGATGGCCAGCGAGAGCGCTTCCCGCACCTGGTCACCGACCGTGCCAAACCTGGCGTGATTGCGGTAGACCCGGCCGGGCGGCGCTTCGTCAACGAGTCCGACTCCTACCACCACTTCGTGCAGACCATGTTCGCCAACGGCATTGCCAGCTGCTGGCTGGTGTGCGATGCCGAGGCGATGAACCGTTATGGGCTCGGCCTGGCGCGGCCGAAGCCTGTGAACAACCAGGCATTGATCGACGCCGGCTACCTGTACCGGGCCGCTACACCGCAAGCCCTGGCCCAGGCCATTGGCGTAGAGCCCAAAGTGTTCGCGCAAACCCTCGAGCAGTTCAACACGGATGCCCGCAATGGCATCGACCGTGCGTTCGGCAAAGGCGGCAACAGCTACAACCGCTACATGGGCGACCCGCAACACACGCCCAACCCCTGCCTAGCGCCGTTGAGCAACGGGCCGTTCTACGCCATCCGCATTCACACCGGCGACCTCGGGTCGGCCCGTGGCCTGGTGACCAACGCCGATGCCAATGTGCTTGACCGAAGCGGCCAGCCGATTGCCGGGCTGTATGCGGTCGGCAACGACATGAACTCACTGATGAAGGGCACCTACCCCGGCCCCGGCATCACCCTGGGCCCTGCCCTCACCTTCGGCTGGCTCGCTGCCAACCACATCACCGCGCGCCTGCAGGCGCCGGCCACCCATACGGAGACCCCGGCATGTACTACGAACTGAGAACCTACACCCTCGACCCACTGAAAATGGCCGACTGGCTAGCCCTGTACCAAAGCCATGCGCTGGAAGTGCAAAGCGAACACCTGGGTAACCTGGTCGGCTTTTTCACCAGCGAGTTCGGCGACGTCAACCAGGTGGTGCACATCTGGGGCTATGCCAGCCTCGACGATCGCATCGCACGGCGTACAGCCATGGCAGCGGACCCGCGCTGGGCAGCGTTTTCGCGGCTTAACCGCGAGCTCGGGGCCGTTGTGCGCCTGCAATCGCGGCTGTTGCGGCCCACCGGTTTTTCGCCGCTGCAGTAAAGCGCGCCATCCTCTACCAACGCCTGAGCGGAACCCCTTCATGCACCCCCTCGAATGTGACGTACTCGTCATTGGCTCCGGCGCTTCGGGCCTGGCTGCCGCCGTAACCGCCGCGCATCACGGCCTGCAGGTGATCGTTGCGGAAAAAGCCCGCCAGCTGGGCGGCACCAGCGCCTGGTCGGGGGGCTGGTTGTGGATACCGCGTAACCCGCTGGCCATCGCCGAAGGCATCGTCGAAGCCGACGATGCCCCAGAGCGCTACCTGCGTGCGCAAACCCACACCCACGAACTGGACACGCGTCAACGTGCGTTCCTGCGCCATGGCCCGGAAATGGTGGCGTTTTTCCAACAGCACACGGCGGTCCAGTTCCAGAGTGGCAGCCGCATGCCCGACATGCGTGAAGGCGATGGCAGTGCACACGGCGGGCGCTCACTGTGTGCCCTGCCCTACGACGGGCGCCAGCTCGGGCCTTGTCTGCACACATTACGCCCACCGCTGGACATCGTCAGCCTGGCCGGCATGGGCATTGCCGGTGGCACCGACATGGCCGCCTTCTTCAACGCCACCCGCTCGGCCAAGGCGGCGCTGCATGTCAGCAAGCGCCTGCTGCGCCATGGGCGAGACCTGCTGCTGCATCGTCGCGGCCAGCAGTTGGTCAACGGCAACGCGCTGGTGGCGCGCCTGCTGCGCAGCGCCTTGGACCTCGATGTGACACTGCTGACCAACAAACCGGCCAGCCACCTGCTGGGCGAAGGCCGGGTCAGTGGCGCACTGTTTGCCGACGGCCAGGTCATCCAGGCACGCCGTGGTGTGGTGTTGGCCTGCGGTGGCTTCCCACATGATCGCCAGCGCATCGCGCAACTGATGCCGCATGCGCCGCAGGGTGACCAGCACTACTCCGCAGCACCCAAGGAAAACAGCGGCGACGGCCTGCGGTTGGGTGAACAAGCCGGTGGCCTGGTCAGTACGGCACTGGCCCAGGCTGGGGCCTGGGCACCTGTATCGAAGGTGCCACGCGGCGATGGCAGTTTCGGCCATTTCCCGCACCTGATCGACCGCGCCAAACCTGGCTTCATCGCGGTACGTCGCGATGGCCGACGCTTCGTCAACGAAGCCGATTGCTACCATGACTTCATGAACGCACTGTTCGCCGCTACACCGCACGGCGAAGCACCTGAAGCCTGGCTGATCTGCGACCACGCAGCACAACGCCGCTATGGCATTGGCTGGGCCAAGCCCTTTCCGTTCCCTACCCGCTTCTATCAACGCCGTGGCTACTTGCACAGTAGCGCCAGCCTGACGGAGCTGGCGCAGCGCTGCGGGATCGACGCCGCGCAGCTGCAGCGCACGGTGCACGACTTCAACCGGCATGCAGCCCAAGGTGAGGACCCCGTATTCCAGCGTGGCGCATCGGCCTACAACCGGGCTCAGGGCGATCCGTTGCAAGCCCCCAACCCGTCGCTGCGGCCCTTGCGGCACGGGCCGTTTCACGCCGTGAAGCTACTGCCGGGCAGCCTGGGCACCTTCGCCGGGCTGGGCACCGACGCCTCGGCCCGAGTGCTGGACCACGCTGGGCAGCCGATACCCGGGTTGTTTGCGGTGGGCAACGACATGCACAGCGTGATGGGTGGGCACTACCCCAGCGGTGGCATTACCCTTGGGCCGGGGATGACCTTCGGGTATCTGGCCGGCAGGGCGTTGAGCGGCGTGGCCTCGGCATGACCTCAGCGAGGCATGGCGTCATAAAGGCTGTTCATGGGGTTGCCCCGATTGAGCAACCTTGGTGGGCTGTTGCATTAACCCGCGTGGCAAGCGGAAACCTTTGAACGGTTGCTGGGTAATGGGGTTGAAGGCCTTTTCAGCATTCAACCGATAGCGCATTACACCGTCGCCCGTCCTGAAGCTCAGGTCCACGCTGGTCGCCGTCCGCCCATTGAGCGAGCCGCGGCTGAGCAAGCGGAACATCGACCATGGGCCACGGTATTCGAGGCTGCTGCTATTGCCGTTCTGCCTGAGTAACGTCAGGTTGCTGCGTACCTGCTGCCCCATGGTATTGGGCCAGACGATACCGGTGATCCGGGTAGGCCCATGGGTGTAGGAGATCAACTGGCCATCCAGGTCCAGCAGGCTGGTACGCTGGTTCGCACTGAGCCCCAACGGTTCGATACTGAACTGCACGCTCAACTTGCCGCGCTGATCGAAGAAGGTTTCGCGAATCCGCTCGGCCAGCTCGAGCTGCTCGATCACATCGGGGCGAATCAACGACTGCCCGTGCTGGCCAGACTGCAACGCCTCAAGGTTGTCCTTGAGGAAGACCTTGAGATACTGATCATCAAACTGCTGCAGGCGCCCTTTGGGCCCGAAGAATGCTTCGAAGTCATCCAGTGAAGCATCAGGCGCCCTCACCACAAAGGGGTAGCGGCCTGCCAGAGTTTGCTGGAAGAAGCTGTACACCTCAGCATCCCAACGTCGCTCCAGTTCGCGCAGTGCTTCAACGTTCAGCACCTGGGCTGTCTGGTCGGCAAGCTTTCTGACCTGGTGGTTGATCGGTTCCGGTAAACCTGTGGCAACACGTTGCAGGGTGCCAATCGGGTCCTGCCCGGTCATCGAGAAGCGCTGATGCACGGCTTGCAGTGCAGCCTTGCCGCGGTCCGGGCTGTCCTGTACGGCCTTGGCATAGTCCAGCACAGCCGATACGGCACCCAGGGTTTCGTCGTAGTAGCTCGGTTTGTCTCCTGTCACCTGCAGCATGGCGCCCAGGCCTGCAAAAGCCCGCTGGATGGCCTGTGTTTGCTGTTTTTCGGGGTTGCCCGTTACGGGTCGCAACGAACCCACCTCGCCCGGTGCCTCGACAACTGCCGGTGACGCGAGCGACGTGTTATCCCTGACCGTATGCAGCAGCCGCTGCAACGGTGCTGCCGGGCCAGTCAACTGTTCCAGAACGGTGACACCATGGTCCAGATCACGGAAGTCCGCCACGGTGAAGGCGTTCAAGGCGCGACGCCAGCTGTCGACGTAATCGGCGCTGTAAAGGTTGTGCAGCCGTTCAGTCAGCGCCTCTCGATCAACGCTCGAATAATCGAGCTGGGCACGCTCCCCGAGCGCCCACTGATCGACGATCGCCATTTCAGCGAACCGCTGGCTGCGCGGTTCAAAGTACTCCCTGAAGCCTTTGGCTGTGAGCATGGGGGGCAGCTGCACAGCCTCCTCCCCTTGCCTGGCCCCGGAAGAAGGCTGATACACGACATCGAATGCAGGGCCTACCTGGTGACGCAGGTTCAGGCCGGTGTGCAATTGCTCGTGAGCCTGTTGCTTCAGCCCCTCATAAACCCGCTGTGGCAAAGGCAATTTACGCAATGCCTGCTGCACGTTGCTGACATGCTCACGGTACTGCGGCAAATCGGTGTCAGCGTAGGCCAGGGCGTATTTCAAATGGTTCATGAGGTCTCGCTGCAACTGCCCCTGGCCAGGGAATGCCTTTTGCCATTGGCGCGCCATCCAGTCTTCCACCCATTCGGGCCGGCGACTGTGGCGGTCCTCGATCATCCGGTAAACCCTGAGCGCCGCCATTTGTTGCTCGCTGCCCGGCGGTGCTGCGTTCATGGCATCGATCACGCCGCTGGCCAAGGCCGGCAAAAAACGCCTGGACAACAAGCTGAGGTACGCTTCGTCAACCGTGGGGCCAATGTTGCGCCCTTGATAAAGGCCAAGATCGGCAACCCCTGGCCATGCCACGCGATAGTCGCCAAACACCGCCACCGCATCGCGGATCTGGTCCAGTGGCGCCAACAGGTTGCGCCCGGTCGGGTCTAGGCGCTGATCGACCTGGCGATGGCTGTACTCCTGGCTTTTGGCGAGCACGCTGGCGGCCTTGGCGCCATTGATATCGAAATAGCGTTGCCAACTCGCCAGGGCGATGCTGAACGCAAGGATGCCCACGCCCGAGCCGACCCACAGCAGTTGACGCTTGCTGCGCGCCACCCGAACGTTGTCGCCTGCCAGGCCGGCCTCCTGATAGATGACCCGCCTGAAGGCTTGCTGAATGAAGTAGGCCAATGCCTTGCCTTGTGCCTTGCCTTCACGCAGCGGAAGTTTCGTCTTGTAGGGCTGTGCGGCTTCACGGACAAAGGCATTGCGCATGTCGCCTTGCTGCATCACAGACGACCAATACACACCGCGTACCAGGGCAGGCGTGGAGTAACGGTCACTCACCAGGGTTTCACGCAGAAATGCCAGCAGTATGGGGCGCAACCCGGTCAGCGCCCCATACAGCGAAAACAGGCGCCCACACGGTGGCGCCTTCACCAGTACATCCAGTTGATCGATGAGCTGCTCCTGCAACGTGACGAGAAACCGACCGTAGTGCTCGTCATACTCATCCAGCCAGGCGTCGAACGCGTCAACCGCATCCAGTTTGAAGGTGAACCCCAACAGGTTTTCGCGCCTGGCGGCCGAAAGCTTGCTGTAGAACTGATCGAAGCCGTCCAGCAAATCGAATTTGCTCAGTACCACATAGAGCGGCAAGCGCGAGCCCAGGTGGCTGCTCACTTCGTACAGGCGGGTGCGCAACCGGTGGGCCAGCGCAACGCGCTGCTCAGGCGTGCCATGCAGCAGTGCCGGCAAGTCGACGACCAGCACCACGCCGTTAAGCGCTCGCTGGCTGCGATTTCGCAGTAGCCAGCCCAACAGGTGGTCCCACAACCTGGCCTGGGCCCCCGGCACAAAGGAGGGCGCTGACTCGGCAGGGACGTCGGCTGCCAAGCCCGCCGCTGGCTGCTGACGGATGAACGCACCGGGTGGGTCGATGAGCACAGCCTCGTCGCTGACCCACCAGCCCACCGGGTAGGCCAGCGCTTCAGTCTGTCGCCCTTGTGCCTGGACCTGATCGATACGCGTCAGGGTAAAACGCTGATCGGTGCAGTCGATGAAGCTGGTTTTACCGGCCTGTTCATCACCCATCACCAGGTACCAGGGCAGCCGGTACAAGGCACGTGGCCCACCGGCATTGTCAAGGTACCGATCAAGCCCCTGGCTCAGCGCCTTCTCTTGCGCCTGCACCAACGGCAGCGCGCGATCCTGTTCGGCAGCCCGTGCCTGCCGGCGCTCCGCTTGCAATCGGCGAAAGCGTGTACGCAGCACCACCAGCCAGCCTATTAGCGGCACGAGCATGAGTACCAGGCTTGCCACGCTGCGGTGCGCCACACTGGCCAGTGGCTGTTGCTCGCGCCACGTCCATTGTGGGCCGAGCCACCAGATGGCGACCAGCAGCAGCGTGGCCGCCAGCCCAAGTAACAGCGGCAGCGCCAGGCCAATGCGCGTTACATACGGCAAGCCCCAACCTTTGAATTGCTTCCATATATGATTCATCGAGGCTCCTGGTCCTTGTGTTGATCAGCCAGCGTTGGAGGGGCTGCGTACTGCTGAAGCCGCTGGAATACCTCTGGCTCCCACGCACTGGCGGTGGTTTGCTGCATCGTTCGGGCAACGCCGGCGCACAAGTCCTGGGCCAGCCAGGACACGCCCCGTGCGGCCAGCAAGTCGGCTGCGATCATGGTGGTATGGCAGCGGTCTCGAGGGGTACCCAGGTCCGCTTGCAGCGCTTGCAGCCTTAGCAGCACGGGCTCTACGCCGCCGTTGTCCAGCTGGCCGGCCAGTTCCTCGTGCAGGCCACCAAACGCGTAGGGAGCGGCCGCTTGGCCAGAAGGCCCTTGCGCGCCCTTGAGCCACGCCAGGCATTGGTCATCGACAAATACCAATCCGTCGCTGAAGCACAGCTGCTGAAGTGCCGGCATGCGCTGTACAAACCGGGCGGTCGCGCAACGGATGGCCTCAGCCACATCGCTCATCGCCAGCCGCGTGGCGACGGTTGCAGCCAGAAAGCTGCCACGAATCCAGTAAGGGCACGCCGCCACGCTCTTTTCGATGCGCTGAAGCAAGGCGGGGTCTATCGCTGTGCTGGCAATGGCCTCTTCATAGACCCGCGTGATATCCAGTGGCACCGCCATCAATTCCGTACGGGTGCCTTGCCTGGCCGGAGGCGCCGCCTGAATGTGTGCCCACAAACCGAAACGCCGTAACTGGTAGCCCGTTGGATCGTAAGGATCCTGCTGGTTGATGAGTTCGGCCATGGCCAGTATGGCCCGTCGTGTCTCACGTTCACTGCCCATCGACACACGCGGCATGGGCGCGGCGATGACATCGGCCAGCGGCGCAGGCTTCACGCTTGCAGCCGGCGCCTTGGGCACGTCAGCCTCGCCGGCACCGCTGACACGTTCAATGTGTTGGCACAACAGGCGCTCCAGCCCATCGAGAACAGCAGCCTCCAGCTGTGCCGCGTGCTGTTGTTGCAGGTGTTTCAACGCCGCCTGCGCTGCCGCTGCATGGGCAGGGGTATAAGTGAAACGGTCGAGACGCGGCAGCGCCTCGGTCAAGCGGTTGATCACCAGCCCGACCAGCTTGCGCTTGGTCAGGAAGCCTTTCGGCCCTGGCTTGGGGTGGGCGGGTTCCCAATAGCACGCGATCATGCCGGCCAGCAAAGCCAAGGTATCTCCCCAACGCTCCCAGCAGCGGCTGCGTAACCAGGCGGCACTCAAGTGCGCGACGATTCGCAGGTGCTTGCATTGTTGGCTCAGGTACTGACAGGACGCCTCTTCGATGTAAACCCAGTCGATCATCGCCTCCTGCAGCCCGCCCAGTTTGACCATCTCCTGGTCGATCGCCTGGTAGGTTTCGTCCTCGACATCGAACAGGCCAGCCGGTACTGCCGGATCGATCGGCGCCAGCAGTCGCGTGAGCTTGCCCTCTGACACCTGCGCTACCACCGGCATGCGCTTCGCGCCTGGCTGATCAACGGGGTCAGCCCTTGTGCATCGAAGATCAACCCGTCGAGCTCGCTGTGCTCACTCACAACTTCGATGCGATGGGCGCCAATCAGCGCCCTGATCTGCTCGATCGCTGGCAAGCCTCGGCCGGCATCGATTACCTGCCCGTTCTCCATCACCTGCCAGAGCGTTTCACGGGTAGACCAGCCCTGCCCTGTCAGCCGTACCTTGACCCAGCTTGCCTCGATCGGGCGCTTGGCAATCAGTTGCAGCCGGGAGATGGCCTGGATGCAACTGATTGCCAGGTAAGCAGGTTCGTTACCCGATGCGATGGCAGGCGCTGATATCACGAGCGCTGAAACGCCGGCACCGTCACCGGTTCGGCTACCGATGTGAAACGTCAGGTCATCTGGCGCCCGCGCCGCTTCATTTGCCATCACGCGCAACACGCTCGGGGCCTGCTGCTCTGGTGCAGACCACTGCCGTTCTGTCGTGTATGCCGGCGTGTTCGCAGCCTGGTCGAAACAGGCCAGTCGCTCGACGTTCGACACAATCCGTGAACAGTCCCGCGTGGGGCCTGCCAGTACCGGCTGCAAACAAAACAGCAACGAGAGACCGGCGCCATATACAGAACGGTTAATCATCCTGATTCACTCTCCAAAAACAGTATAAACGCCTATATGACCGCGCCCACTTTCCTACAAACACATATCGACTCACGCGCCAAGAAATAGCCAACCAAAACAAAACCGGATGGAGACTAATACACAGCGACGACTGCACACAAACAAATATTTACTTACATCTTCATGCTCGACCAAAGAGCACTTCACCCTGCATGGTTTTTATAGGAGCAAGGCAACTCACCCCACCAGATAAACATATGTAAGAAACTTCCTACAAGAGAAACAGCACATTAAACAAACCCCACAATTAAACATCCTACAAACCAACAGGGAGTTACGTACCGATGTCTAGAAATACGGGTTCTGTCGCGCCTAAAGAACGCGTCAATATCAAATACGTCCCCGCTACGAGCGATGAGCAGGCTGAGGTGGAGCTGCCCCACAAAATGCTGGTACTGGGCGACTTCGGCCTGGATGAAGACCGCGCGCTCGAGGACCGCCAGGTGATGCGTGTCGACAAACACACGTTCAACAGCGTGTTGAACGACGCCAACGTGAGCCTGGCGGTATCTGTGCCTTCCGTGCTCAGTGCAGCCCCGGATGCCGAGCTGGCGGTCCATCTGCAGTTCAGGTCCATCAACGATTTCGGGCCGGACCGTATCGCGCGGCAGGTACCCGAGCTGAACAAGCTGCTGGAACTGCGCGAAGCGCTGGTCGCCCTGAAGGGCCCGCTTGGCAACGTCCCGGCCTTCCGCAAGCAACTGCAACACCTGCTGAACAACGAGCAAGCCCGTAAACAGCTCGCACAAGAACTGGACCTGTTACCTGAAGCGCCAGAAAAAGACTGAGACAACGGAGCGTCCCCATGCCTAAGCCAAACACCACCACCGTCACCACAGACGCAACCCTCGATACATTGGGCAATGGCAACTTGCTCGACCAGATCATGGCAGAAACCAAACTGGTACCTACACAGGAGGGCTATCAGGTTGCCAGGCAGGGCGTATCTGCCTTCATCGCCGAAATCCTCAAAAGCAATGACCCGGATCAACTGATCAACAAGCACCGGGTCGACCAGATGATTGCAGAGGTTGACCGGGTTCTAGGCAAACAGATGGATGCCATTTTGCATCAACCCGAGTTTCAGCGGCTTGAATCCTCATGGCGTAGCCTGAAACTTCTGGTCGACCGCACGGACTTCAGAGAGAACATCAAACTCGAAATTTTGCACATCAGCAAAGAGGACTTGCTCGACGACTTCGAAAATGCCGCAGACATTACCTGCAGCGGCCTCTACAAACATGTTTACACCGCCGGGTACGGCCAGTTCGGGGGAGAGCCGGTTGCGGCCATGGTAGGTAACTACAACTTTGGCCCCGCCTCCGCGGACATCAAACTGTTGAGTTACATGGCCTCCGTAGGTGCCATGTCCCACGCGCCCTTCCTGGCCGCACCTTCCCCCGAATTCTTCAACTTGAGCAGCTTTGAAGAGTTGCCCAACCTCAAGGAAATAAAAGACCTCTTCGCCGGCCCACGTCATGCCAAGTGGCGCGCTTTTCGCGAAAGCGAAGACGCCCGTCATGTCGCACTGACCGGGCCACGCTTCATGCTGCGCTCCGCCTACCATCCGCAAGAAAAGCCAATCGAGAGCTTCAACTACAACGAAGACATCGCCGGGCGGCATGACCACTACCTGTGGGGCAATTCCGCCTTCCTGCTGGCCAGTTGCATCAACGACAGCTTCGCCCGCTACCGCTGGTGCCCGAACATCATCGGCCCGCAATCGGGCGGTGCGGTCGAAGATTTGCCAGTCCACCTGTACGAGTCACTGGGGCAATTGCAGGCCAAGATTCCTACCGAGGTGCTGATTTCCGATCGCAAGGAGTTCGAGCTCGCCGAAGAGGGCTTCATCGCCCTGACCATGCGTAAAGACAGCGACAATGCGGCGTTCTTCTCAGCCAACTCGGTGCAAAAACCCAAGAACTTCCCGAAAACCCCCGAGGGATTGGAGGCACAGACCAACTACAAGCTGGGGACCCAGCTGCCCTACCTGTTCATCGTCAACCGCCTGGCCCACTACATCAAAGTGCTGCAACGCGAACAGATCGGCAGCTGGAAGGAACGCCGAGACCTTGAGTCCGACCTGAACAAGTGGATCAAGCAGTATGTCGCCGACCAGGAAAACCCGTCTGCCGATGTCCGCAGCCGCCGGCCACTACGTGCCGCCCACATTGAAGTCTCGGATGTTGCCGGTGACCCAGGCTGGTACCAGGTTTCGATCGCCGTGCGTCCGCACTTCAAGTACATGGGCGCGAACTTCGAGATCTCTCTGGTCGGGCGGCTCGATACGCAATGAATGGATTTTTTGAACGCTTGACGGTGGATCAGAGTACCCGTCCGGAAGCCACTCGACAGGAAAGCGCTGCGCACACGTTCGCCACCATCAAGCGCCACCTCGAAACGCTGCTCAACGCCCGCCAGGGGTGCTCTCAGAGCAGTCCTGAGCTGGGCTTGCGTGATTTCAACGGGCATGACGTGAACCGCGGCGACTTGCTCGTACAAGTGAGCGCGGATATTCGCCGCACCCTCCAGCGCTTCGAACCACGTATCCAGATACGCACGCTCAAGGCAGTGCCCGATAGCCATGCCCCGCTGGAGCTGCATTTCAGGCTCGATTGCCAGGTGCAGGTCAACAACCACGCAGAGCAGCTGCAACTCGAGCTGCTGGTCAACGGGCTCAACCGCTACACCCGAGTGAGGTGACCGATGTCACTGAAAGACCGCTTCAGCGAAGAGCTGCGTTACCTGCACGAACTGGGGAACGACTTCGCCAAGGACAACCCACAACTTGCAAGGCTGCTTGGCACAGGTGCCAGTGACCCCGATGTCGAACGCCTGATGGAAGCCTTTGCATTCCTGACCGCCAAACTGCGGCTCAAACTGGAAGACGACCTGCCGGAGCTGACTCACCCCATGCTGCAGTTGCTGTGGCCCAATTACCTGCGGCCCCTGCCCAGCGCGACGATCATCCAGTTCACCCCGGTCAAGCAGTCTCTCAGTCAGTCACAGCACATTCCGAAGGGGTCGAGGTTGTGCTCGGCACCCGTGGACGGCGTAGCCTGCGAGTTCCGCACGTGCACTGCGGTGAACATTCATCCGTTCAGGATCGACACGGTGAGTGCAACCCAGACACTCGATAACGCTGTGATCCGCATCGGCCTACAGGTACTGGTCGACCGGCCACTGAACAGCCTGGGCTGCTCCAGCCTCGACTTTTACCTCAGCGGTGATATTCGCACCGCCCGCACGTTGTACCTGTGGGTTTCCCAATACCTCAAGCACATCAACGTGATCGTCAAGGGTGAAGTTCGTCGGCTGCCAGCCGGCAGCATCTCCTTCCCGGGATTTAGCCCCGACGATGCCTTGCTGCCCTACCCGCAGAACGTCTTTGATGGCTACCGGATCCTGCAGGAGTACTTTGTCTTCCCCCAGCGCTTTCACTTTTTCAGCGTCACCGGGCTGGATAGAGCCTGGCCGGCGCATGACAGCCTGGCGGTAAGCCTCGAGTTTCACTTCACGCGCCAGTTACCCGACACACTGCGTGTCAGCAACGCAGATTTCAGTTTGCTCTGCGCACCTGCAGTCAACTTGTTTCAGCACAGTGCCGAGCCCATCGACTTGTCCAGCGAGGACGCCTTGGTCCCACTGAAACCCAAGGGAGCACAGCCACACGGTTACGAAATCTTCAGTGTCGACCAGGTCATCAGCACGCGAACGACGACCGACGGGAGTGTCGGTGAGCACCTGCGAACGTTCCGTCCCTTCGAATCGTTCGCCCATGAAATCGAGCACGTTCAAGGACGCACTGCGCTGTATTACCGCTACCAGTTGGAGGCGTGCCTGCGCGGCGATGGTGTCACGCACCGCATCGCCTTCGTTCGTGCCGATGCCAACAGCTATATCGGCGAGCTGGAAACCGCGTCCATCGACCTGACGTGCACCAATCGAGACCTGCCGCTGGCGTTGGGCATCGGTGACATCAACGCGCGTACCGAGTTTACGCCGCCACTGGCCACCTACACCAACATCTGCAAGCCCACCCGCCCTTGTCGCCCGGTGCTGGACGGCCAGTTGCAATGGGCATTGATTTCCAACATGTCGCTCAACTACCTGTCCCTGCTCTCGGTCGAGCCGCTCAAAGCGGTGATCCGCGCCTACGACTTCGTCGCCCTGCACGACATCCAGCAGGCGCGTACCACCCAGAAGCGCCTGGACGGCATGCGCGACATTCATACACAGCCCATGGACTGGCTAATCAAGGGGCAACCCATTCGCGGCCTGCACACCCGGCTGAAGCTGGACCAGGCCGCCTTCCTCTGCGAAGGCGACCTGTACCTGTTCAGTTGCGTACTTGCCCACTTCTTCGCCTTGTACGCCAGCATCAACTCCTTCCATCAGCTGGAAGTGATCAACATCACCAACAACGAGCACTACACATGGCCAATACAGACCGGCAAACAACCGCTGATCTAGCCGACAGACTGCTCACCGAGGCGCACCAGTACAACTTCTTCCAGTTGCTGGAGCGGCTGCATGGGCTGCATGGCGACGATCTGGAACCCCGTTGGCCTGACGAGGCTACCCGGTTGCGCGTGCGCCTGGCCTGTGACCCACGGCTGACCTTCCCCGTATCGGACGTTTACAAAGCCCAACGCATGCCCGACGAAGAGGCGCGCTATCGGGTCGTTGCCACGTTCCTCGGGTTACACGGTACCGATTCACCATTGCCCACCTATTACCTGGAGCAGGTGGCCTATGAACATGCGCAAGGCATCGGTGTACGGCCGGCGTTCTTCGACTTTTTCAACCACTACCTGCTCAGCCTGTTGCACCGCAGCTGGCGCAAATACCGGTATTACATCCGCTTCCAGCCGGGTGCCCGTGACGGGTTCTCGCAGTACGTTTTTGCCCTGCTGGGGCTTAACGACAAGCAACTGCGAGGAGATACGGCACTGCCCTGGAGCCGCCTGCTCAGTTTTGCCGGGGTCATCGCCAGCCGCAGCCGTGCACCAGGCATCGTGGCCGGCATCATTGCGCACTGCTTCGACCTCAAGCATGTGCAGATCCGCGAATTCGAAACCCGCTCGGTACCCACTGCGGCCGGGCAACGCGTAAGCCTGGGGCGCGCCAACGGCCAGCTGGGCAGCACGTTCATGATCGGCAGCCGTACACGCACACGCAGCAGCAAGTTCACCATCGTGATCAGCGAACTCGACCAGGCGCAGCTGCGGGACCTGCTACCCAGCGGCATCAACTTCGGCCGTTTGCGCGCACTGATCGACGTTCTGCTGCGTGACGGCCTTGCCTACGACCTGGAACTGCGCCTGAAGCAGAACGCGTTGTCACCCTTCTGCTTGCACCGCAGCCAGGGCGCCTACCTGGGCTGGACCAGCTTCATCGACGACCGGCATGGCCAGATCAGTCCCGTTGTACGGTTCAGGGGGCGCTCATGAACACATTGACCGTGAGCATCATCAACCTGGACCAACTGCGACATGGCGTTATCGCCAGGCACCGATTCGATTGCAAGGGCGGAACCATTGGCAGCGGAAAGACAAGCTGGCAGCTCGACGACCCTAATCAGAGCGTTGCGCCCATCCACTGCGAGATCCGCTGGATAGAAGGCAGCTTCTGTGTGATCGATCACTGCCAGCGCACCTATCTGAATGGCAGCGCCACCAGCCTGGGTGCACACCCACCCAGACGCCTGCTTGAGGGCGACCAGCTTCGGGTGGGTGCTTATCGGCTACAGGTTCAGTACGCCCACGACCCCGCCGCCACGCGTTCGCTGGAGGACATGTTCTATCCGGATCAGGGGGTACTCGACCGCCTGATCGCCGAAGAAACAGCAGCCTCTTGGCCGATCGAACCCTCTGCTACCCAACCGGCTACCGAGATCTGCTCGGCCTTCGAGCCCCCCATGGGCAACGATCCCTTGGCAGCGCTGGATGCAGCCACTGAGTCAGAGGCGTCTCCGTCGAACCCGCTGCTGCGGCTGATTGCCGGAGATCGCCCATGACCCGCCAACCGTTGCTGGTCGCGGCCCTGCTGGTTGCAATGCTCGGGGGTGCCGGCTGCACCTCGTTAAGCAGGATGAGCCAAGTGGCCATGGACCACACGTTGCCCATCGGGCCGCCGAAGGATCATCCGACCGAAGTTGCGTTCAGCATCAACGCGAGCCCTACCCTCAATGCTAATCCGAACAGCCTTGAGGTAGCGGCCGAAGAACAGCACAGCACCCTGGAGCCGAGCCCCTACGCCGTAACCCTGAGTGCGGGCGACCCTTATGCACTGACGGAAAAGCTCGTGACCCTGCTGGAATACCTGCACGAGCAGTTTCCAGCCCTGTCCCCCGTCGAGGTGGATGAGGAAGGCAACGATGACCCGGCTCGCTCTCCTCTGGAAGAGAGCACCCCCGGCAGCTACGACGACCCGACCGTGACGTTGACCTTGCCGCACACCACAACTGTGGCCTCGGAACCCGTCGCCACGCCGATTGCCATCAAGATCCTGCAGCTGCGCGACGACTCGCTACTGCGCAACACCGTGTACCAGTTGCTGGACCAGGACCCGGCCAAAGCCCTGCGCAGTACCTACATCCGTGATGACGATTACCTGCTGCGCCCTGGCCAGTTCAAGTACATCCCGTTCGAACCCATCCATGCCGAAACCCGTTTCGTGGCGGTGATTGCCGACTACCGAGGCCTTGAGGACGCCAGCTGGCGGCAAGTGCTGCGCATTCCGCCACGTGGCCGCCAGATCATGCTGTCGGTATTGGTCAACGACACGCACATCGTGCTCAAGGAAGAAGACTGATGGCACGTCTACTTCCCTTTGCCCTTCCCGCTTACTCACGCTGACACGGAGTGCCCATGAGTTCACGCAATCCCGTTCTTTGGCCCGAAGGCCTGTTCGTAAAACCACAGCATTTCCAGCAAGCAGCCCGTGCGGGTGAAGCCGCCCTCCACCAGCGCCTTGCCAGCCTGAACGCAGCCTTCTACGGCTTTAGCGAGCTACAGCTGAACGACGAGTACCTGAGCCTGGGCAAGATCGCCATCACCCGGGCGCGGGGTGTCATGCCGGACGGCACGGTGTTCGACATCCCCGCCGACCTGCCGCCGCCGCCACCGCTGGAAATCGACGACGACGCGTGCAAGGACAGCGAGGTGTATCTGTGCCTGCCGCTGCGCACCGAGGGGGGCTGCGAAGTGAGCTGGCCCGACAATGCCGCCAACTTCCGCTACACCGCCCAGCCACAGGAAATCAAGGACACCCATTCTGCGGACGGTGACCTGGTACAGGTAGACCTTGCCATGCCCAACCTGCAGCTAAAACGCAAGGCTGAAGACAGCAGTGCCTACACACGCCTGGCCATGGCACGCATCCTGGAGCGGCGCCCCGACGGCAGCCTGCAACTGGACGAAACCTTCTACCCCACCAGCGTGTCGGTGCGGGCGGTGCCGGCACTGCAGCGGTTCCTTGACGAAATGACCAATACCCTGCGCGAGCGAGCGCGAGGCCTTGCCAAGCGTATTGGCGCCTCGGGCCAGTCCGGCATCGCCGACATTCGCGACTTCAACCTGCTGCAGGCCATGAACCGCTGGTGGCCGTGCTTTCAGCACCTGGCCCGGCAAGCGCAAACGCACCCCGAGCAGCTTTACCTGTGCATGAGCCAGGCCTGTGGCGAGTTTGTCACGTTCACCGACGAAAACAGGCTCCCGCAAGATTACCCCGCGTATCACCACATGGCGCTGCGTACTTCGTTCAAGCCGCTGGAAGACACCTTGCGCCGCGCCCTGAGCACCGTCCTGCAGCCGCGCGCCGTTTCACTGCCGCTGGTGAACGAAGCGTTCGGTGTGATGACGACCAGGCTGGAAGACCGCCGTCTGATCGACGAAGCCGACTTCATCCTTGCCGTGCGCGCCGACCTGCCACCGCAGGTGTTGCGCCAGATGTTCATCCAGAAAGCCAAGATCACCTCACTGGAGTCGCTGTACGACCTGGTGCCGCTGCAACTGCCGGGCATCCCCTTGTTGCCTTTGCCGGTGGCGCCGCGCGACCTGCCTTTTCACGCGGGTTTCAGTTACTTCGAGGTGAACAGGCGCGACCCGGCCTGGGCGTGCATGGCCGAGGCCAATGGCTTTGGTCTCCACATTGCGGGCGAGTTCCCCGGCCTCGAACTGCAGTTCTGGGCGATCAGGAGTCAGTGAGATGGCAGATGACACGACTACCCGCACCGATGCAACAAACGCCGAAGTCAGTCAGCTGACTACAACCCTTAAACCGTCAGCACCCGACGACCAGGCCGCGCCGGCCAATGCGCAAGCCTCTGCGCCAAAGCCTGAGCCTGTTTATGAAGGCTATCCCGCCGACCCGCAGTTTCAACTGCGGGGCGGGTTCGCCAACCTGATGCTGGATGCCGCATCACCGCTGTTTGGCTTGGTCATACGCCTGCGTACGCTGGACGAATTGCCAAATATCAAAGATGTGCACCAGCAAGTGCGCAACCAGATCGACAACATTCAGGAAGAAATGCGCCAGCACGGGTACGAGCCCGCTCAGCTGCTGGCGTATACCTACGGCCTGTGCCTGTTCATCGACGAAGCCGTCATGGAGCGGCCCTGGGGCAAAAGCAGTTGCTGGAGCCAGGAACCCTTACTGAGCATCTTCCACGACGAGACCTGGGGCGGAGAAAAGATCTTCACCGTGATCTCGCGCCTGATGCAGGAGCCCAAGCGTTATCAGGACGTGCTGGAGTTCATGTACTTCGCCCTTTGCCTTGGGCTGAGGGGCAAGTATGCGCTGGCGCCGAAAGGTGAAGAAACCGTCACTGCACTGATTCACCAACTGCACGGGATCATCCGCGAGCTGCGTGGCCCCACCCCTGAAGAAGTCTGCGACCCCTACACCAATGTGGCCCCACGCAACTTCCGCATGAACCGGCAATGGCCCTGGTGGAGCCCTTTGGTGATTTCCGCCATCGCCATGGCAGTGGCCTACGGCATCTACAGCTACCGCCTGCACCTGATTACCACCGAGGTACTGGAGTCGCTCAACGCCATCCTGCAGCAGTAGGCGAAGGCTACATGCACCCACCGAATTCACCCCATTAGCGAGGCATCTGCCTCATTGAAAAGCCCATCGTTTTCGATGGCCACGCCACCTGTGGTGTGCGTGCTAATCCACATGGACGCAGGAGAAACTGCCATGCCAACACCCGCTTACATCAAGATCGAAGGCAAGACCCAAGGCAACATCACCGCAGGTGCATTCACGTCCGACTCCGTCGGCAATGTGTTCGTCGAGGGCCATGAAGACGAAATTCTGGTGCAGGAGATCAAGCACCAGGTAACCGTCCCCACCGATCCGCAAAGTGGCCAGCCTGCTGGCCAAAGGGTGCATAAGTCCTTTGTTTTCACCAGTTCATTGAACAAAGCCACACCACTGATGTACCAGGCCCTGGCCAGCGGCGAAATGCTGCCGGTCGTTGAAGTGAACTGGTATCGCACCTCAGTGGAAGGCAAGCAGGAGCACTTCTTCACCACCAAGCTGGAGGACGCCACCATCGTGGACATCAATACCGTCCTTCCGCATGCCCAGAATCAGAAAAACGAGCATTACACGCAGCTGGTCGAAGTGGCCCTGTCATACCGCAAGATCACTTGGACACACGAGGTTTCAGGTACGTTAGGCTCTGACGATTGGCGTAAACCGATCGTCTGATCTAACGAAAAGCCCGGGCAGCCATGATCTGCCTGGGCACTTCGAAGTCTCAGACGACGGACAAGGACTGCTTATGCCCAGCCAATCTGACTTGCGATACAGCTTCCAGCCCCTCGTTGGCAACGCTGAGTTCGAAGTGGTGTCATTCAAGCTCGAAGAAGCGCTCAGCCAACCGTTTACATTGACCCTGGAGCTGGTCAGCTTCGAACACGACATCGACTTCGGCCACCTGCTCGACAAACCCGTGCTCTTCACCATCTGGCAGGGTGAACGCCCCGTACGGTACGTACACGGCCTGGTCAGCAGCTTCAGCCAGGGCGAGAGTGGCTTCTGCCGTACCTACTACCATGCCTTGGTCGAGCCCCAACTGGCCCGCGCCAGGCTGCGCTCGAACTGGCGCATCTTCCAGCACAAGACCGCCCCGCAAATTCTCGAACTGATGCTCAAGCGTCAAGGTATCGTCCAGTACCAATTCGGCACCGGCTTCGACTACCACGTTCGGGAATTCTGCGTACAGGCTGGCGAAACCGATCTCGACTTCTTTGCCCGCATCGCTGCTGAAGAAGGCATGGTCTATCGGTTTGAGCACACTGAAAAGCAGCACAAGCTGATCATCACCGACCGGCTGCTCACATTGGGGCATATCGAGTGCGACACAGCCCATGGCGAGGATGAGGACGAAGGCTTCGTCGAGGGTAACGAACCTGCCAAGCCTTACACCGTGCTGTACCACGCCAACAGCGGGGGCGCCCGACACACCCCTTGTCTGCAACACTTGCGCTACAGCGAACATGTGCGAACCGCACGCCAGGTTCAGCGCGATTACACCTTCACCCACCCAGCCTATCGCCAGGAACATCGGGCCTCGGGGCCCCATCTGGAACACCAGTCCACGGACTATGAGTGCTTCGACTACCCCGGCCGCTACAAGCGCGATGCCGTCGGCAAGCCGTTCACCGAAAACCGCATCACCGCCCTGCGCCACGACGTACGCATTGCCGAAGTCCGAGGCGACGATGTACGCCTGCAACCGGGCCTGAGTTTCACCCTGACCGGCCACCCCCGGGAAGACCTGAATGTGCACTGGCGGGCAAACACGGTCACCCACGAAGGCAGCCAGTTCACCAGCCTGCAGGAAGAATCGGCCGGTGCCGACCAAGGCACACGCTACGAACAAAAAGCGCTACTGGTGCCAGGCCGAACTGAATGGCGCCCTGCCCCGCTGCCCAGGCCACGGGTTGATGGCCCCCACATGGCGACCGTTGTCGGGCCGCCAGGTGAGGAAATCTATTGCGATGAGTGGGGCCGGGTGAAGGTCAGCTTCCCCTGGGACCGCGAAAGCCAGGACAACGCGTTCAGTTCATGCTGGGTACGGGTATCCCAAGGCTGGGCCGGCGGTAGCTGGGGCTCGATGGCTATCCCGCGTGTCGGCCAGGACGTGATCATCCATTACGTCAACGGCGACCCTGACCAGCCAATGATCACCGGGCGCACCTACTGCGGTGACCAGCTACCGCCTTACGACCTGCCCCGACACAAGACCCGCATGACCATCAAAAGCCAGACCCACAAGGGTGATGGCTTCAATGAACTGCGTTTTGAAGATGAACTGGGCCAGGAAGAGGTGTTCATCCATGCCCAGAAAGACCAGAACAACGTGGTCAAGCACGACGAGACGACACAGGTCGGCAATGATCGCCATGAACAGGTCAGTAACGACGAAACCATTCTGATTGGCCGTGACCGCACGGAAACGGTTGGCAATGATGAGCGCGTCACCATTGGCCAGGACGCCGCGCTCGATATAGGTCGCAACCAGACCATCAATATTGCCAAAGACCGCGTTGAAACCATCGGTAATCACCGCCACGACCGGATCACTGCCAATCACCACACCCATATCGGCGGTAACCTCAATCAGCAGGTCGAAGGGCTTGCAGTGCTTGAAGCCCGTGAGGAAATCCGCAGGCGAACACGCCGCTATGAGCTTCGCACAGCGGAAGCGGTGATCATCCAGGGCCCTGGGGGCGCCATCCGGATCGACGAGACAGGCATCACGCTGGACAGCCCGACGATTCGCATCAACGGTCAGATGCTCAAGTCTGCAGACGGGGCAACCAACCCCTTTTCAATCAGCGGTACGCCGGTCACTGGCAAACCTCTGGAGCGCCAGTGCGGGCGCCGCGCCGATGGCACCTGCGCCATGCCCGACTGCCGCTGTATGCGAGGGCCAGGCCAATGAGTACAACAACCACCCTCTCACAACCCAGCGAGCACTTCGGGAAGAACGCTCGCTTTCTGCTGCTCGAAAGCCGCGTGATCGAGTACTGGGCCTACCGGCCTATAACCCGAATACTTGCCAATGGTGAGCTGGTACCCGCCTATGCCCCTTCGGTGCTTGAGCTTATCAATGATGTCAGCCTGAACACCCAGCATGCGTGGCTGTGGAGGCGCAGCGCTCTGGACGAACGCCATGACTTCGGGCCGTTGCTGGTAGCTGTGTCAGATGCACCAGAACTGCTTGCCCATGCAATCGCTACCTGGATGCCCGTTGGCGGCGTCATTGCACTGGATGCCGAGATTGGCCTTGCCCAGTTGGCAGACCATTTCACCAGCCTTGTACAAATTTCGCTTCCAGATCAGGGGCTGGCCACTTTCCAGTTCAACCCGGACCACCTGGCGGCCTGGCTGGATGCACTGGATGAAGAGCATCGGGATGCATGGCTCGGGCCTGTGACTTCGCTGGCCTGGCGAGTCAACTGGGGGCCAGCTCACGCGTGGAAATCACTCGAACGCAGCCCGACCGATGCACGCTCCTTTTCGCAAGCCCCGCTCTCACTTGGCAGGCTTGAACTTGAGCGGCTGCAGGCAGGCATGCACGAGCATTTCGTGCTCACGTTGGCACGCGAGGTGGTAGCCCTGCCACAGCACGCCACCCACACACTGGCCGACATCAGGCAATGGATTGAAAGCCTGCTGCCACAACTGAAAGCCCTCAACTTTCGCGATGAGGAGGTCGCCGGGGAGTTCATCAGGCTGATTGCCAGGCACATGTGGCTCATGACCGATGACCAGGCCGGGAAGATCTACACCAACCTCGAGGAGTCTCCACAGGGCCGCCTCTACGAACTGAACGCCTTGGTCGACAGCAAGGAATCCAACCATGAATGACAACAGTGTCAGCAGCGCCACCTCCGGCCCGGCCTGCAGCGCACGCGTCCCCATTCTGCCCCTTCGCTATGCCATCGTGCCGCGCACCGCTGACGCACCCGCCTGCCGTTACACCGACTCAGGCTTCAACCTGGAACAGGGCTTCGCCCCGCTGCAGCGCTCCGCCTATACCCTCCGCGCATTGCGCCCGGGTTATGTCTACGTGTTCATGAAAGGCGCTCTGGGCCAGAAGCTGGTCATCCATGAGTACGTTGGCGCGGGCCTCTACAAGGAACTGCTCTACAAAGGGCTGGATGGCTACCACCGGCGTGACCGCTACCTGTCCAGTCGCCCCATGGGCTGGGTATGGGCCGACACCTGCCCCGATACCGCCAAGGAGGTGTGGATCGGTTACAGCCCACACCTGTGGACCAACGCCATGACCGCCCGCATCACCGGCTCGCCCGCCCTGCGTAAACGGCACATGCGCCGGCTGGACATGGCCGAACTGATAGCCGGCAACCGGGCACCCTCGACCCAGCCCCATGTCTTGCCGGTCAGTGCCCTGCAAACCTGGGTCGAAGACTTCAAGCCCACCGAGCGGCGCATGCCGCTGAGCTGGAGCAGCGACCCGATCACCGACACCTTGCCCATCGGCAACCTCGTCGCCGTGGCCCGGCACTATCCCTGGACCCAACCCAAAGTGCCGGTGGTGGTCGCACTCGCCGACGCCGAAGGCATGGCCCTGGACCTCAGCCTGTCGGTGTCGGCCTACCAGCACCAGCTGCGCGACCTGATGCCCGCCGAGCAGCTGCAACACACCAAACCCGCCCAACCGCCCGAGCACGAACGCGTACCGGCGTGCTTCCAGCTGGATGCCGAACAGTTGAGCACGCAGAGCCGTGATTTTCACCATCGCAACCTGGTGGCCATGCTGCTGAACAAGACGCTGGAGAGTATGTATCCGGCCGACGCTGCCTCGCCGGAACTCGCCGCGTTCCGGCTGGGCACGGAACGCCGGGGCCCCGCCCTGTCGCCCGCCGAGTCACATTTCCAGGCCCTCACCCACAAGGACTACTCCCCCCACGGCGCGCGCCTGGCACAGCGCCTCGATCTGGACAAATACCGGCGCTTCCTCGCCGAACGCGACGCGCTGGGACGCCGGATGGCCGCCCTGCGCAACCAGGCTTTGCACGCCAGCAACGACCATGACGCCTGGCTGGCGACGGCCGAGCCCGAACATATCGACAACCCCTACAGCCTGGCCGCCGCCCTGGCCTGCTACGACCGCGACGAAATCGTGTCCGCCCGAGGCCTGGAAATCTCCCTGGCGCTGCTGATTCACCCGATGGGCCAACCGACGCCGGGCGCCGAAGCGCTGGATCGGCGCTTCAAACGCCTGGAACAGTGGCTGGACCGGGACGACAGCCCGCTGTACACCGCCCTGGCGCCCTTCAACCCGTTCAAGGACAAGGCCGATTCGATCGGCAGCCTGTTCGGCGCCGTAGACAATGTGATCGAGGGGCTGGCCGGTCGCTTCCCGGCCATGGCCAACATCACCGACCTTACCGCCCAGTCGGTCAATACCGTGGTGCTCAAGCGCCTGCGCGGGCAAACCCGCTGGGACGCCAGCCATGGCCTGCGCCAGCAGGTGTTGTTGGCGGCGCGTGAAGCGAATGCCGAGAAAGCGCTGGGGTTGTTGGCAGCGCGCTACCGAATCACCGGGGAGGCCATCAAGAACAACCCGTTCAGCCAGGAGGTGGAGAAGTACCTGAAGAATGGCATGGCGCAGGTTGAAGAGATGAAGCAGCTGAGCATCTCAGGGAGCCGGACGATCTCGATCGAACTGACCACCAATGTACGGGTGAAGCCCAACTTCCTCGGAATGCTTACCTCGGGTGGAGGCGGTGGTTTGAACGCGGGGATGCTGTGGTACAACATCCTATCGCTCCAGACGGCCTACAACAGCCTGCAAAAGAGCAATGCACCGGAATACACCTTGGGTTTTGCTTCGTCGATTTTCGGGGTGATCGGTGCAGCAGCGGCGACGCTGGTTAGCGTAAGGGCCACGCAGAAGGCCGTGATGCTGCGGTTAAGTTCGACAGCGCCAGGGATGGCGTTTGGCAATGGAATTATCAAGTTTCTAAGCAGTAATCTGTTTGCACGCTTGGTTGGTTATCCGGCAATAGCATTTGGTTTCTTCGCGGACGGTGCTAAGGCGCTGCGACAGTACAGCAACGGTGATCTAACTGCGGCCGGTTACACTGCGGTTGGTGGATTAATCATGGCCATTGGCTCTGCTGTCACCCTTGAAGCAGCTCTTGCCGTTGCGGGCGCGACAACATTAGTGCCCTTTGCCGGATGGGCTGCAGCTGCCCTGGTCCTGGTAGGCGTAGGCATCATTGCAGGGGGCCTCTATCTAAATGCCAAGGCGCATGAACGCCTTCACAGCCCAATTGAGCTTTGGGCCGCACGCAGCATCTTCGGCAATCGCATCAATGATGGAGAGGTGCGTCCTGACATTGCCTTAAACCATGAGAAAAAACTTCCTGCTTACGCCTCACTACAAGCCGAGGTCAAAGCGTGGCACAACGAACATTACGGACCCAAGCTACTATCCGCCGAGCAGGCTGTATCACTCGGCATAACTAAAGTCGACACCCGATGGCATCAGAACGATCACTGGTCCCCACCAAACTGGACAGCCATTACACATAATGAAGTAGCCACACCTCAACCAACCGTTGAGTTCACCGTACTGCTACCAGGCTTTGTTCTAGGCGTAAGCGAATGGTCAGGAAGCTTGGGCACCCTCCGTGATGACCAAGGAATGGACGTGTTTCCAATCGTCCCGACCGGCCACATCACAAGTGCTGGTTTGGTTCTGCATTTCGAGAACACACTAGCCGACCAAGACCATGTCTCACTGCATCTAACTTACAGTGCCAATCAAGGCCTGAGCGAAGACAATGAGGCCCAATCAATCTTTCGTCTGGAGCGCTGATTATGGCAACCATCTGGATATTCAATTCAACGTCAGACTCTGGGCATAAGCCTGCAATTGGGGGACAACTGGCAAGCGTATCCGAGAATACTTTATGCCTGCGAAACCCATGGGTAACAGACTCCGTATTTATGGGAAAACTGTACTGCGCAATAACAGCCATATCACTCATTGGATTTTACCCTCAAATACTCCCAGTCATCTTGGACCTATACAATGATAGCATTGCATTAATGCTCATATTTTTAATCTTTCCATTTGCCTTCACTCCTTTCCTAGCTTATCGAATTTTCTTTATAAAAGGCTTATCAACCATTTGCCTCAACCGCTCAACTCAAAAAATCTACTATCAACGCTTGAGCAAGGTATTCGTCTTTGAGTGGAGCAACACCGGCGGTGGCCTTTTCAAACGCACCGAAAACGGCGGTTCATCCTTCAGCACCAGCTACGCCCTCGCCTTCGCCCCGCGCCGTGCGGACGGCAGCCTCCACCAAAAAGACTGCCTGTGGGTCGACAGCAACGAACCCACCGAGTCCGACGTCAGACACGTCGCCGAGGTCTGGGAATACCTGCGCCACTTCATGGCCCACGGCCCCGACAAACTCCCCCCACCCGGCGAACCCAACTGGTGGCACAAGCCCCTGCATGCCATCTGGCTGACCCCGGCTGAAGCCTGGCGCCACTACGCCCCCTGGCGAACCGGCGAGCCCGGTGAAATGCAGGGTAAGAAAAACTGGCAACTGCCCTTCTGGGCCGTGCTGTTCCCCTACAACCTCACCGTCGCCATTTGCTGGTACGGCATCTGCCGCCTGTTCAACGTTAGAGCAGCGCCACCGCCGCCTGAAGCCTTCGAAGAAACCCCAGCTAAACTCAACAAAAGGAAGCGCAAATGAGACCCATCGTATTGGTAGGCCATCGCCACAGCTGCCCGATCCATGGCGAAGGCACGGTGCAGACCGGTGCAAGCGCAACCTTCGTGGACGGCAGAGCCGTGGCGCGTGTGGGCGACCGCATCAGTTGTGGCGCCGTCATCGAAACGGGCGCAGCTTGCACGATCATCGAGGGCCAGCCCGCAGCAAGGGAGGGGGACACCACCAGCCATGGAGGCACGCTAGTCGAGGGTGACCCGGGTTGGCTCATAGACTGACAACGACGATCAGCACGTTAGCCAGTCTCTTTTGCACCTCGCAACCGTTCGATAACCGAACAGTAGCCCGTCTCGTGAATTGACGCTGCCATCTTCACTGCGCACCATGCACCGGCCTTGCGTGCCCCCTGCCTGGGAACCGGTTACGCATCCGTAGCACCGCAGCTGAATACAATTTCAAGAAACGAGCAGTTTATGAACCACTCCAAGATCACCCCCGCCGCACCCCGGATGCACCCGGGTTCGATCGGCGACAAGCTTCGCGGCGCGTTCGGCGTCGGCAAAACCCGTTGGGGCATGCTTGCCCTGGTGTTCTTCGCCACCACCCTGAACTACATCGACCGTGCCGCGCTCGGCATCATGCAACCCGTGCTGGCCAAGGAAATGAGCTGGACGGCGATGGACTACGCCAACATCAATTTCTGGTTCCAGGTCGGTTACGCGATCGGCTTTCTGCTGCAGGGCCGGCTGATCGACAAGGTGGGGGTAAAACGCGCCTTCTTCTTCGCCGTGCTGCTGTGGAGCCTGGCCACCGGTGCTCATGGCCTGGCGACTTCGGCCGCCGGCTTCATGGTCTGCCGCTTCATTCTGGGCCTGACCGAGGCCGCCAACTACCCGGCCTGCGTCAAGACTGTACGGCTGTGGTTCCCGGCGGGTGAGCGGGCGATTGCCACCGGGCTGTTCAACGCCGGGACCAACGTCGGCGCCATGGTTACCCCGGCCCTGCTGCCGCTGATTCTGGCCGTGTGGGGCTGGCAGGCCGCATTCATCGCCATGGGTAGCCTGGGCCTGGTGTGGGTGGTGCTGTGGCTGCTGAAGTACTACAACCCTGAAGACCACCCCAGCGTGCGTCAGAGCGAGGTGCAGTACATCCAGCAGGATGACGAGCCCGAGCCGACCCGCGTGCCGTTCAGCCGCATCCTGCGCCTGCGCGGGACCTGGGCTTTTGCGGTGGCCTATGCGATTACCGCGCCGGTGTTCTGGTTCTACCTGTATTGGCTGCCGCCGTTTCTTAACCAGCAGTACAGCCTGGGCATCAACGTGACCCAGATGGGTATCCCGCTGATCATCATCTGGCTGACTGCGGACTTTGGCAGCATCGGCGGCGGCATTCTGTCGTCGTGGCTGATCGGGCGTGGCGTGCGTGCCACCACGGCGCGGCTGGTATCCATGTTGATCTTTGCCTGCACCATGCTCAGCGTCATCTTTGCCGCCAACGCCAGTGGCCTGTGGGTCGCGGTGGCGGCCATCTCGCTGGCGGTAGGCGCGCACCAGGCGTGGACGGCGAATATCTGGAGCCTGGTGATGGACTACACGCCAAAGCACCTGGTGAGCACGGTGTTCGGCTTTGGCAGCATGTGTGCGGCAATTGGCGGAATGTTCATGACGCAGATCGTCGGTAGCGTGCTGACCGCTACCCACAACAACTATGCCGTGCTGTTTACCATGATTCCGGCCATGTACTTCCTGGCGCTGGTGTGGATGTACTTCATGGCACCGCGCAAGGTCGAAAGCGCCTGAGTGCGCTAGTCACTTTCCTCTACGGGGCCCTTGCGGGCCCTTTTTTTGGTCCGCAATTCCGTGAGCGTGGCACCGGCTGCGCCGGTGTTCGCGGGTGAACCCGCTCGTACAAGTAGCACGCCAAGCCCGAGCCATTCGTTGCACCTGTGGGAGCGGCTTTAGCCGCGAACACCGGCATAGCCGGTGCCATGCGCCACGTACTCGGTCAGACTGAAGACAACACCGCCCTGGCCTTCTCCAGTGCCATACGTGCGCGCTGTTCGCCGCTGATGCCTTGTTCCAGCAACTGCCGCGTGGGAATTTCCAGGCTTAGCGGTACGTTCGACGGCAAGGCGCGCAGCAAGCCTGCAAGGTCGGCATTACCCTCACCCGGGAAGCGTCGCTCGTTGCGTGCCTGGCGCAGGATCTCATCCATGTCGGCCGGTACCGGGCCGGCAACGTCGCACAGCTGGGCATAGCGCATGCGCTGCGGCGCCAGTTGCGCCAGGTCGCCCAGTGAAGACCGGGAGCGGTTGAAATGGAACGCGTCCACCAGCACACAGCCGTTGGCACGGTCGGCGTTGGCTACCACCCGCATGGCCTGGCGCAGGTCACGCACGTCGGTCCAGGGCATGAACTCCAGGTGTGGGTGAATGCCATAGCCCGCCGCCAGCTCACACAGGGCAGCAAAACGCTCGGTGAGGCGTGCTTCATCGGGGTCGTTGCCAGCCACCAGCAGTTCAGTGCCCCCCAGTTCGGCGCCCACCGCAAGGATCGGCTCGAAATCAGCCACACAGGTCTCCGGCCTCAGGCGCAGGATTTCCAGGTCGAGCACCTTGATGCCGGTGTCGCGCAGGCGCGCCTGGGTCTGCCGGCGCAGCTCGGCATCAGCCACCAGCGGGAAGTGCTGCTCCTGCTCGGTGGCGGGCACCAGGCGCAGGCCAACGTGGCTGTAACCGGCACGGGCTGCCGCCTCGACCATCTCTGGCGGGGACAGTTCGAGTACCGTCAGGGCGGCAAGGGAGAAAATACGGTCAGTCATTTATCGTCACCAAAAGAGTAGAGGTTGCGTCAGGCGATGTGCTCGGGCGCGCAAGCCCGGCCCGTTTCCGCCGCCTGGCGGATCGCTTCGATCAGCGCCAGCGTGCGGCCACCGTCGGCGGCATCGATCAGCGGCGCCTGTTCGCCCCGGGCAACCCGCACGAAGTGCTGCAACTGCAGGGTCAAGGCCTCGCCGGCGGGAATGCTCTCCTCGCTTTGAAGCAGCGGTGTGTGCCAGCCCGAGCCCGCTTCGGCGTAGTGCCAGCGCTTGAGCTGGGGAATGCTCAGCGCCCCTTGAGTGCCGGCCAGCAGGTAGCACGGCTGGCCATCCTGACGCGGATACACCGGGCTTTCGCCAGAGTCCAGCTCCCAGCTCCACGGCGCCGCCACCGCGTCGGAGCCGGTCAGGCTACCCAGCGCGCCGTTGGCGAACTGCAGCAGCACCGCCGCGCTGTCTTCGTTGGCAAAACCACGTACATCGTTACGGGTGAATGCCTGCACCTGTACCACCTCGCCGCACAGATGGCGCAGCAGGTCGAGGTCGTGGATCAGGTTGGTCAACAGGAAGCCGGCGCCCGGTTCGCGGCGCCATGGCGTTTCGAAATAGCTGTCGGGTTTTTGCAGCTGCCACAGCGCGGTGACATTGATCAGCCGGCCCAGCTTGCCGTCGGCAATCACCTGGTGCGCCTTGGCGATCAGCGGGTTGTGCCGCCGGTGATGGCCGACCAACACGGGTACGCCACAACGGCGCGATGCTTCTACCAATACGCGAACCTCATCCAGGTGCACGCCCACCGGTTTTTCGACCAGCACCGGCACGCCGGCTTCGACGCAATCCAGGGCGGTCGCCACATGCAGGTTGTTCGGGTTGGCAACGATTACTGCCTCGGGGCGTGCGCGCTCCAGCATCTGCCGGTGATCGGCAAAACAGGGTACGCCGCATTCGGCGGCAAAAGCCTCGGCCTGCGGGCCGGGGTCGGCCACCGCGCATAGCTGGGCGTGTGGCACATTGCGCAAGTGCTGGTAGTGCTGGCGGCCCATGATACCGGCGCCGATCAAGGCAATACGAAGGGGTGCGTTCAACAGCCTGTCCTCTTGTCATTGTTGTTGTATGAATTATGGAATTCGATTCCATAATTCATACAGCACAATTTAGAACCAAGTTCAGCTTTTCAGAAGAACCCGCAGGACAAGCTGTTCGGTAATCGACCGGAAATGCGCGTCAGGCAAACAATTCGCTTGCCCGGCTGGCCGCCGACAGCTCTTGTGCAGCAGCCAGCAGTAGCGGCGCCAGCTCTGTCAGGCGGCTTTTCGCCATCCGTGCACTGGGCCCGGCAATGCTCAATACGCCGATCACCTCGTCAGTGTGCGGGCGGCGCACCACGGCAGCCAGGGCCGAGGTGCCGATGGCCGAGGTTTCCTCGACCCAGGCATAACCACGCTCGCGGGCACGGTGCAGGTAGGCGAGCAGCTCGTCGGTGGAACGCGGTGCGTTGGGGCCGAACTGCGCAGGGTCGGCAATACCTTGGCGCAACACCATCTGCAGCGCCTGCTCATCGTCCAGGCTGGCCAGCCAGGCATGCCCGGACGCGGTGTAGAACAGCGGCGCATCGCGGCCCATGTCCGGGTCGTAGCGCAGCCCGGAACGGGCGCCCTGAGACTTGGCGATCCAGGTCTGGCGGGCACCGTCGATCACGCCAAGGCGCACCAGCTCACCGCTGTCCTGGGCCAGGCGGTCGAGAATCGGCTGAATGATGTCGGCACCGTTGCTCGACAGGTAGCGAAACCCCAAAGCCACCAGCTTGGCCGACAGTTGGTAGCGGCTGTTGTCGCGGTTCTGCCGCACGTAGCCCAGCCGCACCAGCTCGGTGAGCATGCGGTGGGCGGCGCTTTTGGGAATGTCCAGGCGCTCGGCCAGGGTTTGCAACGGCAGCCCCAGGGGTTCGCCGGTGAGGGTTTCTACAAGACTGAAGGCGCGTTCGATCTGACTACCAGCCATGACTACAGGTCCCTGATTTTTTTGCGGATTCTAGAAGATGATTCCATATGAGCGATAGCGGCCACAGCGAAGTCGCGCTGAAGTGTCCGGTTATCGCCCAGTTGTTGCCTGCGCGGGCTGCCATGCCCTTGCGGGTAAAGGCGCTGCCGATAAAAATGTGGAACCTTGTTCTAATAACAACACAGGAACACCGCGATGCCCTCAGCTGCTCTGGATACCGAATACGATGTACTGGTCATAGGCTCCGGCGCCGCCGGGTTGGCTGCGGCCGTGACGGCGGCCTGGCATGGGCAGAGGGTGATCGTGGTAGAGAAGGAGCCCGTGTTTGGCGGTGCCACCGCCTGGTCCGGCGGCTGGGCCTGGGTGCCACGTAACCCGCTGGCACAGCGGGCCGGCATCGTGGAGGATATCGAGCAGCCGCGAACTTACCTGCGCCATGAACTGGGGACGCACTACAACGCCGAGCGCGTCGATGCCTTCCTTGAGGCTTGCCCGCACATGGTGGCGTTTTTCGAGAAGCATACGGCGTTGCAGTTTTCCGACGGCAACGGCATCCCGGACATGCATGGCGACACGCCGGGTGCAGCCCAGGGCGGGCACCAGGTGATCGCGGCGCCTTACGATGCCCGCGAGGTGGGTACCTTGCTGCCACGCCTGCGCAAGACCCTGCGCGAAACCTCGTTCATGGGCATGCCGATCATGGCCGGTGCCGACCTAGCGGCCTTCCTCAACATGACCCGTTCGCCCAAGGCACTGCTGCACGTATGCAAGCGGTTTGGCCGTCACCTGTATCACCTGGCGCGGTATGGTCGGGCGATGCACCTGGTCAATGGCGTGGCACTGGTGGCGCGGCTGGCCAAATCGGCACAGGACCTGGGTGTGCACCTGCAGGAATCGGCGCCGGCCAAAAGCCTGCTGGTCGAGGATGGCCGGGTGTGCGGGGCTCGGGTGGCCACGCCGCAGGGCGAGCGACAGATCCGCGCCAAGGCCGTGGTGCTTGCAGCAGGTGGCTTCCCCAACGACAGCGCCCGGCGCCAGCAGCTGTTCCCGCGCGATGCCAGCGGCCACGACAACCTGGCCCTGCCGCCACAGGGGTGTTCCGGTGACGGGCTGCGCCTTGGCGAGGCGGCCGGCGGCGTGGTGGCCACCAACCTGAAGTCGCCGGTGGCCTGGGCGCCGGTTTCACGCGTGCCACACCGCGATGGCAGCATCGGCCACTTCCCGCACATCATCGAGCGCGGCAAGCCAGGCATCATCGGCGTGCTGGCCAACGGCAAGCGCTTTGTCAATGAAGCGCATGGCTATTACGACTATGTGTCGGCCATGGTCGCGGCAGTGCCGCAGGGTGAAGAAGTGTGCTCGTGGCTGGTGTGCGATCATCGCTTCTTGCGCCGGTTTGGCCTGGGCCATGCCCGCCCGGCACCGCTGCCGGTGTGGCCGCATGTGCGCAGCGGTTATCTCAAGCGGGGTGTCACGCTTGAAGCGCTGGCGGACGCCTGCGGCATTGAACCGGCCGGGTTGCGTGCCACGGTCAGCGACTTCAACAAACATGCACGAAATGGCCAGGACCCGGCATTTGGCCGTGGCTCCACGCCGTTCAACCGCAAACAGGGCGACCCGCAGCACAAGGGCCCCAACCCATGCGTGGCGCCCATCGAACACGGGCCGTTCTATGCGGTGAAGGTACAGCCCGGCTGCTTTGGTACCTTTGCCGGGTTGCGCACCGACGGCAGTGCCCGGGTGCTGGATGAAGCCGGGCAACCCATCGCAGGCCTGTATGCGGCGGGTACCGACATGGCCAGCGTGTTTGGCGGCTGGTACCCGTCGGGCGGCATCAACCTGGGGCCAGCGCTGACCTTTGGCTATGTGGCCGGGCGGCACATTGCCGGGGTGCAGGCGTATGAGTGAGGTGGGCTGAAATGGCCTGACAGTGTCCAGAAACTGAACATCACGAAAGCCGGCCAATGTTCAGCTTATGAACAGCACAGCGCACCGGAGCCCGGTAGTTTGCACCTCCAACGCTTTGGCATGCCCCCTGCAACAAGCATCCGTGAACACAACAACACACAGGATGCTTTGCGTGAATACCTTACTGCCAAACGAACTCTGGAATGAGCGGCTGTTCACCGGTACCTGGGTACCCGGCGAACTGCCCGCTACCGCAATCACCTCACCCGGCAATGGCCAGGCACTGGGTACCTTGGCCAACGCCGGGGCCAGGCAGGTAGAGCAAAGTGCCCGCGTGGCCGCCACGGCCCAGCGCGGCTGGTATGCCCTGCCCTACGACGAACGCGCCAAAGTCCTGCGCAAGGCCGCCGCCATTGCCGAGCAGTACCAGGCCGAAATCGCCGACTGGATCGTCCGTGAAAGCGGCTCCACTCAGGCCAAGGCCGGCTTTGAAGCGTCCATCACCCTAAAGTCGCTGCACGAAGCCTGTGCCCTGCCCTCGCGCAGCCAGGGCGAAGTACTGCCGTCCAGCGCCGGCCGCCTGAGCATCGCCCGGCGCCGTCCGTTGGGTGTAATCGGGGTGATTTCGCCGTTCAATTTCCCGCTGTACCTGGCCATGCGCGCGGTTGCCCCGGCACTGGCCACGGGCAATGCGGTGGTGCTCAAGCCCGACCCGCGCACCGCTGTGTGTGGCGGCCATGTCATTGCCCGCATTTTCGAGCTGGCCGGTTTGCCGGCGGGCGTGCTGCATGTGCTGCCGGGCGGCACAGAAGCCGGTGCTGCACTTACCGCGTCACCCAGCGTGGCAATGATCCAGTTCACCGGCTCTACCGCAGCCGGCCGCAAGGTTGGCGAGGCTGCCGGCCGCCACCTGAAAAAGGTCTCGCTGGAACTCGGTGGCAAGAACTCGCTGATCATCCTCGACGATGCCGACCTGGACCTGGCCATCGCCAACGCTACCTGGGGGGTGTACCTGCACCAAGGGCAGATCTGCATGTCGACCGGCCGGGTGCTGGTACAACGCGGCATTTATGACGCCTTCGTCGAACGCCTGGTGGCCAAGGCACGCAGCCTGACCGTGGGTGACCCGGCCAGTGGCCAGGTTCACCTGGGCCCGCTGATCAATGCTGCCCAGCGCGACAACGCCTTGCGTATCGTCGAGGCCGCACACGCTGCCGGTGCGACGCTGGCAACCGGTGGTTCGGCAGATGGGCTGTTCTTCCAGCCGACCGTGCTCAGCAACGTTCAACGTGACAACCCGGCGTTTCATGAAGAGATCTTCGGCCCCGTGGCCGTGGTGGTGCCGTTCGACACTGACGAGCAGGCGGTGGACCTGGCCAACGACACCGACTACGGCCTGAGCGCGGCCATCTTGTCGCGCGACACTGGCCGTGCCCTGCGCCTGGGCGAGCAACTGCGTACCGGGCTGCTGCACATCAACGACCAGACCGTCAACGACGAGGTCATCAACCCCTTCGGCGGCGTCGGTGCATCCGGCAATGGCACCAGCATCGGTGGCGCCGCCAACTGGGAAGAGTTCACCCAATGGCAATGGCTGACCCTCAAGGGCGAAGCACCTGCCTACCCCCTGTAACCCCGGAGAACAATAACAATGACAACACCCCTTTTCCGTCCTGTTCGGGCTGCCGTAACCCGTGGCAAAGGCGCACCTTTCGTGCTGGAGCAGGCGCGTATTCGTGCACCGCAAGGTGACGAAGTGCTGGTACGCATCGTGGCCACGGGCATGTGCCACACCGACATGATCGTGCGCGATCAGTATTACCCCGTGCCGCTGCCAGCGGTACTCGGCCACGAGGGCTCGGGCATCGTCGAGGCGGTTGGCCCGCTGGTGCAGAACCTGGCCGTGGGCGATCATGTGGTGATGACCTATGGCTACTGTGGCCACTGCCTGGCCTGCGACGCCGGCCAGGCGGCCTACTGCCAGGACTTTTTCGGGCGCAACTTCAGTGGCGCCGGCCCCGAAGGCGAGCATGCCCTGCAGGACGAACAGGGCCACGCCCTGAATGACCACTTCTTCGCCCAGTCATCGTTCGCCACCTACGCACTGGGGCGTGAGAACAACACCGTACGCGTGCCCAAGGAAGCCCCCATCGAGCTGCTCGGCCCGCTGGGCTGCGGCATCCAGACCGGTGCGGGTGCGGTGATCAACTCGCTGAAAGTCACCCCCGGCAGCGCCTTTGCCGCATTCGGCGGCGGTGCGGTAGGCCTTTCGGCCGTGCTCGCCGCACAAGTGGCAGGCGCCGCCACCATCATCGCGGTCGACGTGGTGCCTTCGCGCCTGGCCCTGGCGCTGGAGTTGGGCGCCACCCATGTGGTCAACAGCCGCGAGGCCGACCCGGTCGCCGCCATCCGTGAAATCACCGGCGGCGGCGTGCAGTTCGCCCTGGAGTCCACCGGGCGCCCGGAAGTGCTGCGCCAGGCCGTCGATGCCCTTGGCAGCCGGGGCGCACTGGGGGTGGTGGGCGCGCCGCCGCTGGGCACCACCGCGCAATTCGACGTCAACGACCTGTTGCTGGGCGGCAAGGTCATCCGCGGCATCGTCGAGGGTGACAGCGTGCCGAAGAAGTTCATCCCCGAGCTGGTCAACCTGTACCTGCAAGGCCGCTTCGCCTTCGACAAGCTGGTGCGCTTCTACGACTTCGAGCAGATCAACCAGGCCGCCGAGGACAGCGAGAAAGGCCTGACCCTCAAGCCGATCATCCGCATTCAGAAATAAGCACTCAGGGGGCAGCCACGCGCTGCCCTCACCCCATAACAAGAACAAGGGAAACCCTGATATGACACGACTCTCCAGCCTTGCCTGGGGCGCGCTGGCCTGCGCGCTGGTTTCGGCCAAAGCCCTGGCCGTTGATGTGAATGCCGGTGACTACACCGCGCTGCCGCCGGGCACCAACGTCGCGGCCTGGTACCAGCAGTTCAGCCGCGCCGACCGCTTCAATGGCGACGGCACGCCCGACGCCACACACAACACCCGTCTGCGCTCCAACATCAGCATCCTGCGCCTGATTCACTTCACCGAAATCGGCGGCATCACGGTAGACCCGCAAATACTCCTGCCCTTCGGGCATGTCTACGACGTGAAGGTGGGCGGGCAGCCGCTGGGCAGCAACAGCGGCATGGCCGACCCGATCATCGGCGCCACGTTCTGGCTGGTGAACCAGCCGGGCGTGGGTGCCAGTGGCCGCTACTTCGGCATCACCCCGCTGCTGTACTTGCCATGGGGGCAGTATGACCGCGATGCCGGTGTGAACCTGGGCGAAAACCGCTGGAAAGGCGACCTGCAACTGGGCTGGGTGGAGCCGCTGTGGGGCCGCTGGTCGATGGAGTGGTATGCCGATGCCGTGTTCTACGGCAGCAATGACAAGGCCGGCAGCGGCAGCCAGACCTTGCGCCAGGACCCGACCTACCAGCTGCAGACCAACCTGCGCTATGACTTCAACCCGGCCCAGCGCCTGGCCCTGGGCTTCTCAGCCAGCGAGGGTGGCAAGCAGCACCTGTCAGGCGACTACACCGGGCAGAAGACCGAAGTGCAGCAAGTGCGCCTGGAGTTCCAGCAGATGGTCGGCAAGACTGTGCAACTGAGCGGCCAGCTGACCCACGACACCCGCGTGATCGGCGGTTTCCAGGAAGACACCGGGGTCAACCTGCGAGCGCTGTTGCTGTTCTGATTGGCCCGCCAGCCTTGACGCGCTGCTGGCAGCGGCGCAACGTGCGCAGTCAGTAGCGTGCCGTCAACCCTCACAAGGTGTACCCATGGATCGCCTACAACTCCAGCTGCACAGCGCCCGCCAGCAGTTTGCCGACGGTTTGCCATTGCCCGCCGGGCTACTGCCTGAGCCTATCGAGCGCTCGTGGGAGCGTTCCAGGGCTGCCGGGCTCAGCCCCTGGCAGCCACGCCTGGCGCGCGGGCAGCTGGATGTGCAGGCACTGACCGACGCAGACACCCAACTGGCCGCCTGCGTGCAGCCCGAGCTGGAGCGCTTGTGGGAGCTGATTGGCGATTCCCACTGGATGCTGTTTTGCGTCAACCCGGAAAACCGTATTGTGCAAACGCGCAAGCCGGGCGGCATCGACAGCCCGCTGTCGGCCCTGCACGCCGGGCGCAGGGTCAGCGAGGTGGACGTCGGCACCACTGCCCCGGCCTGTACGCTGATGGACGGCTTGCCGGCCATCGTGGCCGGTAACCAGCATTACCTGCAGGAGTTTGCCCGTTTTTTCTGCGTCAGCGTGCCGCTGCGCGGGGTGAATGGCGAGCTGCTGGGGGCGCTGGACCTGACCGGTATCGGCACCCGTAATGCCGGGACCATGCTCGAACGCCTCAAGCATGCGGCGCTGGCCACCGAGAACAACTTTTTCCACGCGTTGCCGGGCTGCCGGATCCTGGAACTGCAACACGACCCCAGGCTGCTTGGCTCGCCGCTGCAGGCGTTGCTGGCCGTGCAAGACGATGGCACGGTGTACGCGGCCAACCGCGCCGCACAACAATTGCTCGGGGTACCCGACTACCGCCCTGAGGGGCTGACCCTGGAGCACCTGTTTGACCGCCCCGGCCACAACGGCCTCGACGGTTCGCCGCAGTTGCTGGCCCTGGCCGATGGCTCGCGCCTGTATGGTCGGCTGTTGGCGCAACCTGCGGCCAAAACTCGGCCACTTCGGCCCAGCCACACGCCGCTGGGCAGCGATCGGCGGGTAAATGCCCGCTTCGAAGATGCCTGCAAGGCCGTGACCGGTCACTTGCCGGTGCTGATCACCGGGCCAACCGGTTGCGGCAAGGAAGTGTTCGCCAAAGCCCTGCATGCCCACTGCTGCCCTCAGGCCCCGTTCGTTGCGATCAACTGCGCGGCCCTGCCCGAAAGCCTGATCGAAGCCGAGCTGTTCGGCTATACCGAAGGCAGCTTCACTGGCGCCCGCAAAGGTGGTGCCATGGGCCTGCTGGAGTCGGCCGGGGACGGGATCCTGCTGCTCGACGAAATTGGCGACATGCCGCTGGCCCTGCAAAGCCGGTTGCTGCGGGCACTGCAGGAACGGCAGGTCACCCGCATTGGCAGCACCACGGCAGCGCCCTTCAAGGCACACATTGTCGCAGCCACACACAAAGACCTTGGCGCGCTGGTAGCCACCGGTGGTTTTCGCGAAGACCTGTTCTACCGCCTTGACGGCCTGCGTGTCAGCCTGCCCGGTCTGGAACAGCGCCTGGATAAACAACAACTGATCGAAGCCTTCTTCCAGCGTCCGGGCTTTGCGCCGTTGCAGGCCGAGGCCAGGCGCCGGCTGCTGGCCTACCACTGGCCGGGCAACCTGCGGCAACTGGAGAACGTGGCGCGGCTGGTCGGGGTGCTGGCCGCGGGTGAGCCCAGCATAGGCGTGCAGCACCTGCCAGAAGACCTGCAAGGCCAGCCGGTCGCGCCGCCGCGCTCGCTTTCAGACGCCACCCACGACGTGATCGAGCGCGCTTTGCTGGCCCATGAGGGCAATGTCAGTGCTGCCGCCAAGGCGCTGGGGATTTCCCGTACCACCTTGTACAAGCGCCTGGGTTCGCGCTAGCACTCAGGCCGGGCAGCGCATCTGCGCCAGCCAGTACGGCACATCCACCTCGTCGATCTGCTCGGCACGCAGGAACTGCTCGGCGTACTGGCGGTACACCCCGCTGCTGAGGAACAACTCCAGCAGTTGCCCGTCGATGTGCCGGTCACGGGCCATGAACACCAGGATCTTCACCGATTCGGACAACGTCTTCGGCGGTTTGTAAGGCCGGTCGGCCGCCGTCAGTGCTTCAAATATGTCGGCAATGGCCATTACCCGCTCGGCAATGCCCAGGTCATGCTCACCCAGCCGGCGTGGGTAGCCGCTGCCATCCAGTTTCTCGTGGTGGTTGCCGGCGATGGCCGGTACGCGTCTCATCTGACGCGGAAACGGCAGCGAGCTGAGCATGATGATGGTTTGCACGATGTGCTCGTTGATCTTGAAACGCTCCTCGTCATTCAGCGTGCCGCGCCGGATCGACAGGTTATACAGCTCGCCGTGGTTGCTGGCGTGGGCTGGCAAGCGCATGTCGAAGCCCCATCGGTTGCACGGGTCGCCCTTGGTCACCGGGGGCGTGCGCTCGCCCCAGGGCACACGATGCTCGGGGCGGTCGGCCAGCAGCGGTTCGTCTACCGGCAGCGCGGGTTGCGGTACGCCGGTATAGCGCTGCGCCTCATCGCGGGAGATGCCCAGGCGGTTGTCGAAGTGGCGCTGCCAGCGCTGCTGGCTGATCTGCTGCAGCCGTTCGATATCGGCATCCTGCATGAACTCGCCGCCGATGTTGGCCTGGGCGACGAAGGCGAAGTCATCCTGCAGTTGGGCCTGGCTTCGGGCTAGCGCAGCTTGCAGCACCTGCGGGTCGGCGCCGCTGGCCAGGCCTTGCCAGTAGGCCAGTTCGGCATCACGCCACAGCACTTCAAAACGCATGCGTACTTCATGAATACGGTTGTACAGGGTCTCCAGCTTGGTCGCCTTGTCCACCACGTACTCAGGGCTGGTGACCTTGCCGCAGTCGTGCAGCCAGGCCGCTACGCGAAATTCGTAACGTTCGGCTTCAGTCATGCTGAAGCTGGCATAGGGGCCGCTGTCGGCGGCCACCACCTGGTCCAGCAGCATCTGCGCCAGTTGCGGCACACGCTCGCAGTGGCCACCGGTGTAGGGGCTTTTGGCATCGATGGCGTCGGCCAGCAACTTGATCATGGCATCCATCAGGCGTTGCTGGGCTTCGGCCAGCTGGCGTGTCTCGATGGCCACTGCCGCCACGCCAGAAAGCTCTTCGACAAATTGCCGGAACGGTTGGCCCAGCTGGTCGCGCGCCTGCGCTTCATCCAGTTGCAGCACCAGAATGCCCAGCAGCGCCTGGCTACGGTCTTCTAGCACCACGGCCTGGCTGCGCTCGTCCAGGCCGAGGGCCTGCGTCACCGCAGCAGCCAGCGTGCGCCGGGCACCCTCATCCACGGCAAGCTCGCCGGGGTACTGCTCACCCCGGCAGGCGGCGGCCAGGCGCAGCAACGCGTGCTCGGCGTCGAACAAATACACCACACCAGCCTCGACCCCGGCAGCATGCACCAGGTGAGCCAGAACGCCATCGAGCATACGCGCCAGGTCGCGCTCGCGGCTGAGCGTGAGGGTAATGGCCTGGAAACCGCGAATGGTGCCGGCCATGCGGCTTAATACATGGCTCAGCTCTCGTACTTCGGACACCTGCGATTTCACCCCCACTTCGCGGCTGAAATCAAAGCTGGCCAAGCCCTGCACCTGTTCAGCCAGCACCTTCAGCGGGCGGACGATACGCCGGCCGAGCACACCCCCGAGCACCAGCAGCACGGCCATCAACGCCAAGGTCCAGAGCAACTGCTCGAACAACACCTGGCGCGCACCGGCCAGCAGCTCATGGCCCGGTACGGCAATCAACACCTGCAGATCCTGCCCGGCCAGGCTGGTCAGCGGAATGCGCATGCCATACCAGGTCTGGCCGTCCACCTGATACGGCTGTGCCTGCGAGCCTGACGGCAGGTCAGCGTACAGGTGCTGCAGGCTTGCAATGTTCAGTTCGCTGACTCGCGACAGGCGCACGCCCTGCCCTTCATGCACGATCACCCGCTGCAAGTCCGGGTAGGCCACAACATTGCCCTGGTCGTCGAGCACGGCAATTTCGGTGCCGGGGGTGATGCGCAAGCCCTGGGTTTCGCTGGCCAGGTCGTTGACCGAAACATCCATGCCGATCACCGTTTCTGCGTCAACGCTGCGCTGTGCCAGGGTCAGGCCGATTTCACGGGTAGTGAAGAACACGTACGGCGGCGTCAGCACGGTGGCGGGCTGCACACTGGCTTCGGCGAACCACGGGCGTGTGCGCGGGTCGTAGCGGTATTCGGGTTTGGCCTGGGCCTGCAACAGGTTCAACGCCTGGTCGTAGTAGCGCCACTCTCCCTGCACCACCCCGCCCTCGCCACGGCTGACACGCTGCACCAGAAAGGCCGTGCCCGGCGGCGCGGCGAAGCGCTGCAGCAGCTGCGGGTCGCGCAGCCGGCGCACCAACAGGAAATCGCCGCTGGGGTAGCCCATGTAGGCGGCACTGAGCATGCGGTTGGCATTCAGCGTTTCGACCAGTTGCGGCAGCCGTTCCAGGCGCTGCGCTTGGGTATGCGCAGCAGGGTTGTGGGCAAGCAGGCGGATGCTGCTTTGCACCGGGTCGATCAGGCGCCGGGCGCGCTCGTCGATGGTCTTGCCCACCTGCTGGGCTGTATCGCCAGCGGCGGCTACCAGGGTCTGGCGGATACCGCGATAGCCCTGCCAGGCCAGCGCGGCGCCCAGCAGCAGCATGCCCAGCACGATGGCCAGCGCCACCAGCCATTGCAGTGAAATGCCACGCCCGGTCCTACCGGTATCACGACCCGTCGACACGCAGTCCATCCCAGGTACTCCATGTGAGCCAAATTGAGGGAGCAGCCAGGACGATCATGCGGGCCGAAGCCATTCGCAGGCAGCGAGATGGGCCGAATGGTGGCCAATAGCCCTGGCCCATCTTGGCAGGAGTGTAGAGTGCGGCCGGGGGTTCTGCCGGGTTGGCAGAAAAAATTAACGTGGCGGGTCACAATCCCGTCAGGTAGACGCGCGCTGCTCCAGCATTACCAGTGCGCCGACAATCAACGCCTGCATGCCTTCGAGCAACTCCACCTCCATTTCCGACTCCTCCCCCGCCCGGTCGGCCTCCAGAAGCGGCTCGCGCCCGGACACCGTGTACACGGTATCGGCCACCGCAAAGCCATGGAATGCCACGGTGGACAGCAACCAGCGCGCCTGCTCCAGGCTCAGGTCATAGGCCTGGGCGATGTGCGCCTGGTGGTCGTTGATCTTGTCGATCATCGCTTCCGTAGCCGCCAGCCTGCGTATCACATACGGCGTGAGCCCTGGATGCGCCTTGACGAACGCCTGTACAGACGTGGCAAAGCGCGTCAGGTAGGCCTGCAGGCCTTCAGCCGCATCACCACCCGCCTTCGGGATCTGCCAGCGCTGGAAAATTTCCTCGGCCACCAGGCACTTGAGCGCTTCGATGTTCGCCACATGCTTGTACAGCGCCATGTGGCTCACCCCCAGCGCGGCCGCCACGCCAACGAAGGTGAGGTTGGGCAGCCCTATGGTGATGCTGACGTCCGCAATGCGTTCACGGGTAATGGTGCGTGGGCGGCCTCGGCCGGGTGCGCGTTCAGGTGGTTGCATCAGGTCCTCCAGGTGTTGTGCAGACAGTCTTGTAGCTGGCTTGTCGGGTTTTCGCAAATTAGTTTATAGTCATGCAACTAATTCGTTTTCAGCTTTCCAGGCCCGCTTCATGTCTGACTCATCCCCCCCTCTTGACGCTACCGCCGCTGTCGACAGCAAGGCGCGCAGCCCCCTGAGCCGCGTGCTCTCCCCCATTCGCGGGCGGCTGGCCCTGGCGACCGTGCTGGCTGCTGCGGGTTCGATGCTGGCCCTGGTACCGCTGGCAGGCATTGCGCACATCGCCCACCTGGCTTTGAGCGAAGGCAACACATCGGGCGCCATTGGTTGGGCCATTGCCGCCAGCATTGCCAGCCTGTTCACAGGCATGGCCCTGATCACCGCAGCCGAACTGCTGGCGCACCAGGCCGACAACCACATCACCCACCAGCTGCGTGTAGCGATCGGCCAGCGGCTGATGCAGGTGCCACTGGGCTGGTTCAGCGAGCGGGCATCCAGCGAAGTGAAACGGGCGATGCAGGACGACATCGGTACCTTGCACAGCCTGACCGCGCACTTCTTCACCACCTTGGGTCGCGCTGTCGGCGCCGTGGTGACTTCGGTGGTTTACCTGTTCGCCATGGACTGGCGCCTTGCCCTGATCGCGCTGCTGCCGTTCCCGGCGTTCTTCCTGTTTTTGCACCGTGCCATCAAGGCCAGTGCAGCGCATATGGGCGACGTGGTCACCGGCATGACGCGCATCGACAATGCCGTGGTCGAGTTCGTCAACGGCATGCCGCTGGTGAAGGCGTTCGGCGACCGTGGCAACGCCCAGGACCGCTACCGTGCCGCGGTCGATGACTTTGCACGCACCTTCACCGGCTTCACCCGCCCATTGGTCGCAGCGATGGCCAGGGCCAACGCGCTGATCGCACCGGTGACCGTGCTGGGCGTTGTGCTGTTGGCCGGGATGGGGTTCGTGGCGCTGGGATGGATCGAGCCGATACAGATACTGCCCTTCGCCCTGGTCACGCCGGGGCTGTGCGCCCCCTTGCAACTGTTGCACTTCATCACCCACGACCTGAACGGTGCAGTGGCCGCAGCCCAACGGGTGCAGGCCCTGCTGGATACGCCTGTGCTGCCGGCCCCTGCTACTGGCAGCCTGCCCAATGGCTGCGAGGTACGCATGGAGCACCTGAACCATGCCTATGTGCCGGGCAACCCTGTGCTCAACGACGTCAACTTCACCCTGGCCCCTGGCACCACCACCGCCATCGTCGGCCCTTCCGGTGCAGGCAAGTCAACGCTCGCACGCCTGCTGCTGCGTTTCTTCGACCCCGACACCGGGCGCATCACCCTGGGCGGCGTGGACCTGCGGCACATCGAAAGCCGCGAACTGTACCGGCGCATCGGCTTCGTACTGCAGGAGGTACGGCTGATCCACGCCAGTGTGGCCGACAACATCGCCCTGGGCCGGCCGGATGCTACCCGTGAGCAGATCGAAGCGGCGGCGCGGCTGGCCAACATTCACGCACGCATCCTGCAGTTGCCACGCGGCTATGACTCGGTGGTCGGCGAAGACGCGCAATTGTCCGGTGGCGAACAGCAACGGCTGAGCATTGCCCGCGCCGTGCTGCTCGACCCGCCCGTGCTGGTGCTGGACGAAGCCACTGCCGCCGCCGACACCGACAGCGAGGCGGCAATCCAGGACGCCCTGTCGCGCTTTGCCCGGGGCCGCACCCTGCTGGTCATCGCCCACCGGCTAGACACGGTGATGCACGCCGACCAGATCCTGGTGATCGACCAAGGCACCGTGCGTGAACAGGGGCGCCACAACGAGTTGCTCGCCCGCCAGGGGCTGTACGCCCGGCTCTGGGCGCAGGGCGGTTATCAGGACACCGTGAAAGAGGCGCTGCCAGCATGCTGAAAACGTTCGTTCGACTGCTGGGCGACAGCGCGCCGGCCTGGCGCCGTTACCTGCTGATGACCGTGCTGTATGGGGTTTTCAGTGGCCTGACCATCTGTACCCTGGCGCCGATCATGGTGCACCTGCTGAGCAACGAGCTACAGGCGGCCTATGCCTGGCTGGCCGTGCTGGCGGCGGGTATGGCGCTGTGCTGGGCCTGGCGACGCCAGGTGGAACAGGCCGGCATCAGCCTGGCGGTGGCGGTGCTGCAAGGCGGCCGCCAGCACATCGGCGCGCAGGTGGCACAACTGCCACTGGGCTGGTTCACCCCCGACAACACTGCCCGGCTTGGGCATGTTATCACCCAGGGGACGATGGCCGTTGCACAGTTGCCGGCCCATGTCCTCACCCCCTTGATCAGCGGCTGCGTCACGCCGCTGGTGGTGGTGCTTGCGCTGTTCGCCCTGCACCCGCCGCTGGGGCTGATCGCATTGCTGGCGCTGCCGGGCCTGATGGCGGTGTTGCTGTTCAGCGCACGCCTGGGGCGTGGCGCGGACCAGCGCTTTCACCAGCACTTCGCCGCAGCCAGCCAGCGCATGGTCGAATTCGCCCAGGCCCAGTCGGTGCTGCGCGCCTTCAACGGCAGTGGTGGCGGCACGCGTTTGCTGGCGCAAAGCCTGGAGCGCCAGCGCAGCAGCGGCATGGGCCTGATCATGCGTGCTTCGCTGTCAGCACTGCTTAACAGTTGGGCGGTACAGGCAACGTTCGCGGCACTGCTGGTAGCCGCAGGGCTGTGGCTCGGCAATCGGGCAGGTGCTCAACTGCAGGATGCCGTGGCAGTGGTTGTGGCGCTGGCCATGGTGTGCCGCTTCATCGACCCGCTGCAGGACGTGGCCAACCATGTCGAAATCCTGCGTGGCGCGCACGGCCAGTTGCAGGAAATCGAGCGGATACTGGCAGCCACGCCCTTGCCGGAACCCGACTCGCCCCTGCAGCCGGTGGACGGTGGTATCGACCTGCAAGGGATAAGCCTGCGCTACAACCCCGGCGGGCCGGCTGTGCTGCAGAACGTGAGCCTGAGCCTCCCGGCGGGCAGCATGACGGCCATTGTCGGCGCCTCGGGCTCGGGCAAGACGTCGCTGATGCGCCTGATAGCGCGGTTCTTCGACACCACCCAAGGCAGCGTACGGATTGGCGGTGTGGATGTCAGGAAAATGGCCCGCGCCAGCCTGACCGACACCGTCAGCCAGGTACTGCAGGATACCTGGCTGTTCCAGGGCAGCATCGCCGACAACATCCGCATCGGCAAACCCGATGCCAGCGATGCCGAAGTGTTGCAGGCGGCGCACATGGCCGGGCTGACAAACGTTATCGACCGCCTGCTAGAAGGCCTCGATACCCCGGTGGGTGAAGGCGGCGTGCGGTTGTCGGGCGGCGAGCGCCAGCGTGTGACCATTGCCCGCGCATTGATCAAGCAAGCGCCGGTGCTGTTGGTGGATGAAGCCACCGCCGCCCTCGATGCCGAGAACCAGGCCGTGATTGCACAAACCCTGCACAGCCTGCGTGGGCGCTGCACGCTGGTGGTCATCGCACACCAGCTCAGCACCGTGGCCATGGCCGACCATATCGTGGTACTGGAAGCAGGTCAGGTTGTCGAACAAGGCACGCCGGCAGCATTGCGCGCCAGTGGCGGGCGCTATGCACGCTTTCTCGAACAACGTCACGCCGCTGGTGGCTGGCGCATCGCCGCGCCGCAGGTGGATCACGACTGATGCGCGCGTCATGGCTGGTCCTGTTCCTGCTGTTGTGCGTGGCCTCACTGGCGGTTGGTGCCCGTGAGCTGACCTGGGCCCAGCTGCTCACCCTGCATGGCGACGCGTGGCTGACCCTGACCGCCAGCCGTCTGCCGCGCCTGGCAGCATTGATACTGGTGGGTGTCGGGCTGGCGGTGTGCGGGGTGATCCTGCAGCAGATCGTGCGCAACCGCTTCGTCGAACCTGGTACCACCGGCGGGCTGGACGCCGCTCGCCTGGGCATCCTGCTGTCGCTGAGCCTGGCACCAGCGGCCGGGGCAATGTCGCGCATGCTGTTTGCCCTGGGCGTGTGCTTTGCCGCCAGCTTGCTGTTCGTTGCCATCATCCGCCGCATACGTGCCCGCAATGCGGTGCTGGTGCCGGTCATCGGCCTGATGTACGGCGGTGTGCTGAGTGCGCTGGCCGAGTTTTACGCCTACCGCTTCAGCCTGCTGCAAAGCATGCAGGGCTGGTTACTGGGTGATTTCTCAAAGGTGGTGCAAGGCCGCTACGAAATCCTCTACCTGATCCTGCCGGTCGTACTGCTCACGTACCTGTACGCGCAGCGCTTCACCGTGCTGGGCATGGGCGAAGGCATGGCCACCAGCCTGGGCCTGAACTACTCGGCCAACGTCACACTGGGCCTGCTGCTGGTCGCGGTGACCGTGTCGACCAGCGTGATCGCTGTCGGCGCCATCCCCTTCGTTGGCCTGGTGGTGCCCAACCTGGTGGCGCTGCGTCATGGCGACAACCTGCGCCGCACCCTGCCCCTGGTGGCACTGGGTGGCGCAGCCTTGCTGCTGGTGTGCGACTTGCTCGGTCGGCTGTTGATCTACCCGTTCGAAGTGCCCATAGGCCTGACAGCGGGCGGCCTGGGCGGGCTTGTCTTCCTTGGGCTGATTATCGGGAGGCAGCGATGAGGGGCCGTCACCTGGTGTGGCTGGCGGTCGTCGCCCTGGCCCTGGTGTTCGTGTTCGCCAATGCGGGGCTGGACTTTGACTACGTCATCCCCAAGCGCCTCGCGCGCCTGGCTGCCATGGTCATCGGCGGCGTGTGCGTGGCCTGTTCCGCCATCGCCTTTCAGACCCTGTCGGGCAACCGCATCCTGACCCCGGCGATCATGGGGTACGAAGCGGTGTACCTGCTGCTGCAGGCGCTGCTGGTGCTGGCCATGGGGGTGCAGGGGTTGGTGATGCTCGGCAGCAGTGGCAATTTCCTGCTCTCGGTGCTGCTGATGCTCGGCTACTCCTGGGCCCTGCACCGCTGGCTGTTTCGCGACGGCAAAAGCAACGTGTACTTCCTGCTGCTGGTCGGGCTGGTGCTGACCATGGTCATGGCCACCTTCACCCAGTTCGTCCAGCTGAAAGTCAGCCCGGGCGAGTTCTCGATGCTGCTGGGTTATACCCAGGCGTCGTTCAACCGGGCATCGCCACAGTTGCTGCTGTATTCGGGTGTACTGGTGACAGGGTTGTGCGTGCTGCTGGCCAAGGCCGTGCCGGTGCTGGACGTGCTGGCGCTGGGGCGCGACCAGGCGATTTCGCTGGGCGTGGATTACCGGCGCAACGTGCGCCTGTTGCTGGCGCTGATTGCGGCGCTGGTCGCGGTGTCGACCAGCCTGCTGGGGCCGACGGCGTTCATGGGCGTGTTCGTCGCCAACATCACCTACGCCGTGGCCGGCACCTTCCGCCACCGGGTCACCCTGGCCCTCGGCAGCGCTGTGGCTATCGCCGTGTTCATTGCCGCCCAGTTACTGGTCGAGCATGCCTTCAATTACAGGACCACCGTCGGCATCCTCGTGAACCTGGTGTGTGGCACCTATTTCCTCGCCCTGATGGTGCGTAACCGGGGAGCCGCATGATTACTGTCCATGAGTTGCACAAGCGCTACGGCAACAAAGCCGTGTTGAGCGGGGTGAGCACATGCTTCCCTCGCCAGCAACTGACCTCGCTGATCGGCCCCAACGGCGCGGGTAAAACCACCTTGCTGATGATGCTGGCCCGGTTGCTGGAGCCGAGCAGCGGCGACATCCAGCTGGACGGGCAAAGCATCGGCAGCATCCCCATCGGCGCCTACGCCCGGCGCGTCGCTACCCTGCGCCAGGCGGTCGATTTCAACCTGCGCCTGACCGTCGAAGAGCTGGTCGCGTTCGGCCGCTTTCCCTACAGCCGCGGCGCGCTCACCGAGGAAGACCAACAAGCGATCGACCAGGCCATCGCCTTCCTTGCCCTTCAGTCGCTGCGCCACGCCTACCTCGATGAGCTCAGCGGCGGCCAGCGGCAGATGGCGTTCCTGGCCATGACCATTGCCCAGCAGACCGACTACCTGCTGCTGGACGAGCCGTTGAACAACCTCGACATGCGCCACGCCGTGCAGATCATGCGCGCCTTGCGCCGGCTGTGCGACGAATTCGGCCGCACCGTGATCCTGGTGGTGCATGACATCAACTTCGCCGCCGCCTACTCCGACCACATCGTCGCCATGCAGGGCGGGCGGGTGCATTGCAGCGGCAGCGTCGACCAGGTGGTGACCGAGCAACAGCTGCACGCGCTGTACGGGCTGACTTTCGAAATCAGCCACAGCGCGCGCGGCCGACTGTGCAATTACTTCAATCCACCCGGAGAACAGCGATGAACCGCAATCACCCCACCCGCAGCTGGCCACTGGCGTTGCTGCTCGGCGCCACCCTCGCCCTGCCAGGCTGCAACGAGCCTTCGGCAAACACGGCGGCAACGGTTAAAACCGCAGCCCATGGCAACTACGCGCCAGTGACCGTGCAACACAAACTGGGCGCCACGGTGATCAGCCAGCTACCTCAACGTGCAGTGGCCCTGGACATGAACGAAGTGGACTTCCTCGACCAGCTGGGTGTGGCCGTGGCCGGCATGCCCAAGGATTTCGTGCCGCACTTTCTGGCCCGCTACAAGGATGCCGCACAAACCGCAGATGTCGGTTCGATCGTGCAGCCCAACCTGGAGCGGGTGCACGCCACAAGCCCCGACCTGATCCTGATCACCTCGCTGCAGGCCAACCACTACAGCGAGTTGAGCGAGATGGCACCGACCCTGCACTTCGATGTGGATTACCGCGATAGCGAAGCCGGCCATGTGGCGGTGGTCAAGCAGCACCTGGCAAGCCTTGGCGAGGTATTCGGCAAGCAGGAACTGGCCCGGCGCAAGGCGGACGAACTGGACGCCAGGCTGGCCCTGGCACGCAACGTCACCCGCGACCGCCCGGAGCGGGCCTTGGTGGTGCTGCATAACAACGGCGCGTTCAGTGCCTTCGGCGTGCAGTCGCGCTATGGCTTCATCTACAACGACCTGGGCGTCAAACCGGCCACCACCACCCTGGACACCGGCCTGCATGGCCAGCCCATTTCCAGCGAGTTCATCCAGCAGGCCAACCCCGACATTCTCTATGTGGTGGACCGCACTGCCGTGATGGAGCAACGCCCCCTGATGACGGCTGACACGCTGGACAACCCGCTGCTGCGCCAGACCAACGCCTGGAAGCATGGCCGCGTGGTGTTCGTCGACCCCGAGGCCTGGTACGTCACCGCCGCCAGCCCGACCTCGCTGGCATTGATCGCCGATGACGTGATCAAGGGCTATCAGGACTGAGCCATGCCTTAATGCAATCGCCTGTCGCCGCGTTAGCGCGTGATTCTCATTTGCCTTACGTCTTCGCTTTTTAAAACCAAAAACACCCCTGCCCTCTGTACCTTCTGGAGCCCTCGCGTGTCCAATCGTCCCCTGTTCACCGGTCCGTCCCTTGCACTTCAGCGCGCCCCGTTGTCACAAGCGGTACTCATTGGCTTGGCTATTGGTAGCTGCGCGCTGGCGCCGATAGCCGCACATGCCCAAACGCCTGCCACCCATGAAGCGGCTGAAGAAACACCTGCCGTACCGGAGCTGCCAGCCACACTGATCGACGCCCAGGCTACCGCTGCCGACGCCCTCCCCCCTGTGTATGCCGGCGGCCAAGTGGCAACCGGCGGTCGCGTGGGCCTGCTGGGCAACAAAGACTTCATGGAAACGCCGTTCAGCACCATCAGCTATACCGACACCTACATCCAGGACCTGCAGGCCAAGGACATTACCGACGTGATCGCCGCCACCGACCCGTCGGTGTTCAGCAACGGCCTGACGGGCACTTTCAGCGAGAACTACTCGATCCGCGGCTTCCAGACCAGCGTCAGCGACATGACAGTCGATGGCCTGTTCGGCATGGCCCCTTACTACCGCGCCTCCCCCGAAATGTACGAACGTATCGAAGTGCTCAAAGGCCCGTCGGCGCTGCTTAACGGCATGCCTCCAGGCGGCTCGGTGGGCGGTATCGTCAACCTCATCCCCAAGCGCGCCGCCGACACCCCGCTGACCCGGCTGACCGCCACCTATGCTTCCGACGCCCAGCTTGGCGGCCATATCGACGTGGGCCGGCGTTTCGGCGAGGGCAACCAGTTCGGCGTGCGCTTCAACGGTATGTACCGCGACGGTGATACCGCCATCGACGATCAGAACCAGCGCAACGTGTTGTCGTCGCTGGCGCTGGACTGGCGCGGTGAACGCGCCAAGCTGTCGCTTGACCTGTTCGATGCCGATGACCACATCAACGGCCAGAACCGTGGCATGGGCCTGGGCGCGGGTGTGCCTGTACCCAGGCCGCCCAGCAACGACACGCTGCTCAACCCCGACTGGGCCTATGTGGAAACCAAGGACAAAGGCGTCATCCTGCGCGGTGAGTACCAGCTGAATGACCAGTTGCTGGCCTACGGTGCGGTCGGCACCAGCAAGACCGACTACCACTACAGTGGTGCACTGACAGCCACGGTGACCAACAGTGCCGGCGACTTCACCACCGATATGGGCCAGTTGAAGATGGAAATCCACAAGACGTCGGCCGAAGTGGGCCTGCGTGGCCATTTCGACACCTTCGGCATCAACCACCAGTGGTCGGTCAATGCCACCCAGTACAGTGACAAGCAAAAGGACTTTGGCCGCCGTGGCGCAGGCGCCAGCTGGACGACCAACATCTACAACCCGGTCTGGGGCCCGAAAGCGCCCGAGGCCTGGCCATTGTTCTCGCACGTTGAGAACGACCTGAAAAGCTACGGCATCGCCGACACGCTCTCGGTGCTGGAGGACAGGGTGCAACTGACGCTGGGCGTGCGCCGTCAGGAGGTGGTCACCGACAGCTATAACACCCGAGCGGGCACCCGCAACAAGCCCGGCTACGACACCCATGCCACCACGCCCGCAGGGGCGATCCTGTTCAAGCTGACTGACGAGCTGTCGCTGTACGCCAACTACATCGAGGGTCTGAGCAAAGGTGCCATCGCGCCGATTACCGCAAAAAACCGCGGCGACGTGTTTGCCCCCTACAAGTCCAAACAGAAGGAAATCGGCCTGAAGCTCGACCTGGGCACCTTTAGCCACACGCTGGCGCTGTACGAAATCAAACGCCCAAGCAGCTACACGGACCCGGTGACCGATATCTTTTCATTTGGTGGCGAGCAACGTAACCGTGGCGTGGAATGGAGCTTCTTCGGAGCGCCGCGGCACGATGTGCGCCTGATGGGCGGGGTGGCTTACGTCGACCCTGAGCTGACCAAGACTGAACGCGGCGCCAATGACGGCAAGACCGCCACTGCGTACCCCAAGCTACAGGGCAAGCTGGGGATGGAATGGGACATTCCAGGCCTTGAAGGGCTGACCCTGACTGGCAATGTTACATCGCAGTCCAAGCAGTACATCAATGCCGAGAACAGCCTGTCGATCCCGGGGTACACGATCTTTGACGTTGGCGCTCGCTATGCTACCCAGGTCGCCAGCAAGCCGGTGACCTTGCGTGCGAACATCAGCAACCTGGGTGACAAGGATTACTGGGGCGTACCACTGACCCAGGCCCTGGGGCTGGGGGCACCGCGGACGTATCAGCTGTCGGCCACCGTGGACTTCTGATCGACCCGCTTGCAGCGCTTGCGCCGGCCTCTTCGCGGGTAAGAACGCGAAAAGGCCGGCGCAGGCGCCTTCAGCCTCTCAGGCACGATTCAAAGCCCAAGACACACATACTTGAGCTCCAGGTAGTCCTCGATCCCGTAACGCGAGCCTTCCCGGCCCAACCCCGACGCTTTCACCCCACCAAACGGCGCCACCTCGGTCGCCACTACACCGACGTTAACCCCGACCATGCCGTACTCCAGCGCTTCGGACACGCGCCAGATGCGCCCGACATCCCGGGCATACAGGTAGCAGGCCAGCCCGAACTCGGTGTCATTGGCCTGGGCAATCACCTCCTCCTCGCTGCTGAAGCGGAAGATCGGCGCTACCGGCCCGAAGATTTCCTCACGCGCCACACGCATGTCCGGTGTGACATCCGCCAGCAAGGTCGGCTCGAAGAAGGCCTCTCCCAAGGCATGCCGGCGCCCACCCGCCACCACCCGCGCACCGGCCTCCACAGCCTCGCCCACCAGCCGCTCGACACCGCTGGCCGCACGCCCATCGATCATCGGCCCGACCTGTGTGCCAGGCGCATCACCCTGCCCGACTACCAATTCCCCCACCCGTTCGGCAAAACGCGCCACGAAACGCGCGTAGATGCCGTCCTGGATATAGAAACGGTTGGCACACACGCAGGTCTGCCCGCTGTTACGGAACTTGGCGATCAGCGCACCTTCCACCGCCTTTTCCAGGTCGGCATCGTCGAACACGATGAACGGGGCGTTGCCCCCCAATTCCATGGTCACCTTCTTCACCGTCGCCGCCGACTGCTGCAACAACTGGATGCCGATGGGCGTAGAGCCGGTGAATGACAGCTTGCGCACCGTCGGACTGGCCGTCAGCTCGCCGCCGATGGCTGCCGAGTCACCGGTGACCACGCTGAGGACACCCGCCGGAATGCCGGCACGCTCGGCCAGCACACACAGCGCCAGCGCACTGAATGGCGTTTGCGAAGCGGGCTTGAGGACCAGTGTGCAGCCTGCCGCCAGGGCTGGGGCCGCTTTACGGGTGATCATCGCTGCCGGGAAGTTCCACGGCGTGATGGCCGCGCAGACGCCGATCGGCTCTTTGGTCACGATCAAGCGCCGGTCACCGTTCGGCGATGGGATCACATCACCATAGATGCGTTTGCCTTCCTCGGCATAGAACTCCACATAGGCTGCGGCAAAGGCAATTTCGCCACGGGACTCGGCCAGCGGCTTGCCTTGTTCAGCGGTCATGATGCGCGCCAGGTCTTCCTGATGGGCAAGGATTTCGCGGAACCAGGCTTGCAGCCGGGCTGCGCGCTCCTTGGCGGTCAGTGCCCGCCACGCCGGCAAGGCGCGCTCGGCAGCGGCGATGGCGCGGCGGGTCTCATCTACGCCCATGCGCGGCACATGGCCGAGCACTTCGCCTGTGGCCGGGTTGGTCACGGCAATGCGCTGGCCGCTGTCGGCGGCCAGCCATTGTCCATCGATATAGCAAACTTCACGCAGCAGATCACGATCGGCAAGGTTCATGTCGATTGGCTCGTTCGAAGAATGAAAAAGGTGGGGCCGGACCGCGCCCCACCTGAGGTGAATCAGCGTTTGGCCTGCAAGGCCTTGTCGCGGATCTGGCTGAGGGTCATGCGCGGAGTCAGGGCTTCAGGATCGACCTGCACTTCGATCAGCGCCGGCTTGCCGGACGCCTGGCAACGCTCGAAGGCGGCGGCGAAGTCCTCAGTGCGAGTGACCGTTTCACCGTGCAGCCCATAGGCGCGCGCCAGGGCGGCAAAGTCCGGGTTATGCAGTTCGGTGCCAGACACCCGGCCCGGGTAAGTACGCTCCTGGTGCATGCGGATGGTGCCGTACATGCCGTTGTTGACCACCACCGTTATCACCCGAGCGTCGTAGTGCGCCGCCGTGGCCAGCTCCTGGCCATTCATCAGGAAGCAACCGTCGCCGGCAAACGCCACGACCGTGCGCTGCGGGTAGGTCAACTTGGCTGCGACTGCTGCCGGCACGCCGTACCCCATGGAGCCGTTGGTAGGCCCGAGCAGCGTACGGAATACACGGTGCTGGTAGCCACGGTGCACCCAGCCGGTGTAGTTACCGGCACCGCAGGTAAGGATGCTATCGGCCGGCAAGGTCTTGTTCAGCCAGGCGATCACTTCGCTCATCTGCACATCACCCGGCGAACGCGGGGTTTCGAAGTTGCCCCGGTAGCCGCTGTTCAGGCTGGCGACCCAGTCGGTGAACGCCGCCGGGCGCACGGCAGGCAAGGTGGCGGCCTGGTTCAGGAAGCTCGCCGGGCCGGCATTGATGCCCAGGGTCGGTTGGTAGACGCGGCCAATTTCTTCGGCGCTGGCATGCACATGCACCAGTGCCTGTTTCGGTGTCGGGATGTCGACCAGCGCGTAACCGCCCGTGGTCATTTCGCCCAGACGTGCGCCTACCACGATCAACAGGTCAGATTGCTTCACTGCATCGACCAATACCGGGCCGGCAGCCAGGCCAAGGTCGCCGGCATAGTGCGGGTCGGTGTTGTCGAACAGGTCCTGGCAGCGGAATGACGCCGCCAGCGGCAAATGCTGCGCCTGCACGAAGCGCTTCAGGTCGGCCACCGCCTGGTCATTCCAGCCACCGCCACCGGCAATCACCAGTGGCCGCTCGGCCTTGGCCAGCAGCGCCTGCAGTTCGCCCAGCGCCTGCGGCGCCGGGGCGGCTTCGACACGCTGGGCCGGGCGGGCATCGGCTACCTGTACCACGTCCGTCAGCATGTCTTCCGGCAAGGCGATCACCACCGGCCCGGGGCGGCCGCTGATGGCGCGCTGGAAGGCCTGGTTGACCAGTTCGGGAATGCGTGCGGCATCGTCGATCTGCACCACCCATTTGGCCATCTGGCCGAACATGCGCCGGTAGTCCACTTCCTGGAAGGCTTCGCGTTCGATCTGGTCGCGGGCCACCTGGCCGATGAACAGCAGCATCGGCGTGGAGTCCTGGAAGGCGGTGTGCACGCCCACCGAGGCGTTGGTGGCGCCCGGACCACGGGTGACGAAGCAGATGCCCGGCTTGCCGGTCAACTTGCCATAGGCCTCGGCCATGTAGGCGGCACCACCCTCCTGGCGGCAGACGATGAGGTCGATTTCGTCCTGCACGTCGTGCAGCGCGTCGAGCACGGCCAGGTAGCTTTCGCCCGGCACGCAGAACGCACGCTCGACACCATTCACCCGCAGGGCATCGACCAGAACCTGGCCGCCACTGCGCTTCACTTCGGAGTTGCTCATTGTTGTTCTCCCTCAGGCGCAGCGGTCAGATGACCGAATCTTCCAGGAACGGCTTGTTGTCGATCACCCGCTGGTAGCTCAGCGCGCCCAGGTCGAGCGAGCGGTAGCCGCCATAGGTGATCAGCTCGGACAGCCCGCGGCCAATGGCCGGTGCCTGCTGCAGGCCGTGCCCGCTGAAGCCGTTGCAGAACAGGAAGTTGCTCACTTCGTTATGCGGGCCAACGATGGCGTTGTGGTCGAGCACGCAGAAGTCGTAGTGCCCGGCCCAGTAGTTGACCACTTTGATGCCCTCGAACGCGGGCACACGCTCGGCAAGAATCGGCCACACCTCTTCGTCAAACTCCTCGTGCAGCACGTCGAAGTCTTCAAAGTCCACTTCCGGGTCGTTTTTGGGGTAGGTGCCGCCCAGGTAGAACTTGCCTTCGGGGCGGAAGAACACCCCGGTCGGGTCGATGGTCAGTGGCACGGTGCCTTCCAGCGGGGTGCGGCAGTCGAACACGAACAGCGAGCGGCGCCGTGGCTCGACCGGAATATCCAGGCCCGCCATGCGCGCGACCTTGGTGCCGCGAGTACCGGCACAGTTCACCAACAGGCCGCAGCCGATGCGCTCGCCGCTGGCCAGTTGAACGCCGGTAATGCGATCACCTTCGCGCTGGATACCCGCCACCTCGTTCTCGATGTACTCGATGCCCATGGAACGCGCCTTGCGACGGAAGCCGTTGAGCATGCCAAGGCTGTCGAACCAGCCTTCGCCGCTTTGGCCATAGCTGGCGCCAGCGAGGCTGTCGATGTTCACCCAGGGAAACTTGCGCTGGAGCTGCTCGGGGTCGAGCAGGTGCACATCCGCACCGTGAGACAGCTGGGTATCGTGCAGGCGGCGCAGCACTTCATAGCCCTTGTCGTCGCCAAGGAACAGGTAGCCATTCTCGTGGAAGGCCAGATCCGGGCGGTCGCCATCCACTTCCATCACGTCGGGGAAGTTGCGCACGAATTCGGCGCCGAACCTGGAGATTTCAATGTTGATCGGGTTGGAAAACTGCTGACGGATCGAACTGCTGGACAACGCGGTGGCCGACTTGTTGTAGGTCCAGTCGCGCTCGATGACCAGCACCGAGCCCTTGAAGTCCGGGTTGTTGGCCAGGAAGTAGGCGGTGGCGCTGCCGTTGACTGCGCCGCCGACGATCACCACATCGTAGTTCTGTTGTTTAGCGGTGGAAGCCATGGAATTAGCTCTCTTCTGATGTGGGCGTTATTTCGGGTCTTCGAAATGGCCGGCGCCGGCGAAGTTGCCGCCGTGGTAGCGTGCAGCCGGTTCATTCGGGTGCAGTGGCGGGTGCTCGGCCAGGACCTTGTCGCGGTAGTCGTCGGCGCTGTCCTTGGGCACATAGCCGATCGATGAGGCCAGGCGGTTGTCCCACAGGCTTTCGCGGTTGGCCGACATGCCATAGACGATCATGTGCCCGACCCGTGGCGCCAACAGCGAGCGCTCGGTGAGCTGGGCGAAGTCGTCGAACGACAGCCAGGTGGCGAGCATGCGCCGGTCCAGCGGCTCGGGGAACGACGAACCGATGCGCAGGTTGACCGACTCGATGGCGAACTTGTCCCAGTAGTAGCGGCCCAGGTCTTCGGCAAAGCACTTGCTGACGCCATACAGGCTGTCGGGGCGATGCGCGGCGGTGGCATCGATGGTCTCGGTGCGGTCGTAGAAGCCGATGGCGTGGTTGGAGCTGGTGTACACCACCCGCTTCACGCCGTTGCGCCGCGCAGCTTCGTAAATGTTGTAGGTGCCGACGATGTTGCCGTTGAGGATTTTCTCGAAGGTATCCTCAACCGGTACGCCACCGGCATGCACGATGGCATCGACGCCTTCGGTCAGGGGCAGCACATCGTTGAAGTTGGCCAGGTCGCAGCGCACCAACTGTTCATGGGGCGCAGCGTGGCCCATGTCGGCGATGTCGGTCAGGCGCAACTCATCGGCGAAGGCGGCCAGGTGCTTGCGCAGCACGCTGCCCAGGCGCCCGGCGGCGCCGGTGATCAGCAGGCGTTTGAAAGGCTTGCTCATGTGTTACCTCGATTGCTTGATGGGCTCAGGACAGCGCCGCGAACGCGTCGCGCAACTGCCCCAGGGCTTGTTCCAGTTCCTGCCGCGACGTGGCGAACGACAGACGAATGTAGGGCTCCAGGCCAAACGCCGAGCCCGGCACGGTCGCGACTTTGCCGACCCGCAACAGGTAGGCCGACAGGTCGGCATCGTTGCCAATGACCTGGCCATCCGGGGTGCGCTTGCCGATGAAGGCACTGACCTCGGGGAACGCATAGAACGCGCCCTGCGGCATCTGCAACTGCAAGCCCGGGATCTGCGCCAAGCCTTGCACCACCAGTGCGCCGCGCGCCTGGTATTCACGGTTGGCCTCCCGCACGAAGTCCTGCGGCCCGTTCAGCGCCGCCACGGCGGCCAGCTGCGAAATGCTCGACGGGCAGGTGGTGGTCTGTGACTGGGTCTTGTTCATGGCCACGACCAGGTCTTTCGGCCCGGCGGCGTAACCCAGGCGGTAGCCGGTCATGGCATAGGCCTTGGACACGCCGTTGATCAGCAAGGTGCGCTCGCGCAGTTGCGGGCAAGCAGTGACGAACGACACGAACGGCTGATCGCCCAGCACGATGTGCTCGTAGATTTCGTCGGAGATGATCAGCACGTTCGGGTGGCGCTCCAGCACCTTGCCCAACGCGGCGAACTCTTCACGGGTGAAGATCGCCCCGCTCGGGTTGTTCGGCGAGTTGAGCATCACCCAGCGTGTGCGCGGGGTAATGGCCGCTTCCAGCTGCTCGGGCTCGAGCTTGAACCCCTGCTCGGCGCCGCAAGGGATAACCTTGGGCACACCACCGTTGAGCATGGCCATGTCGGTGTACGACACCCAGTACGGCGCCGGGGTGATGACCTCGTCGCCCGGTTCGAGCGTGGCCAGAAAGGCGTTGAACAACAGCTGCTTGGCACCGTTGCCTACGCAGATTTCGTCCAGGCCGTAGACCAGGTCATTTTCCCGGGCAAACTTGTCGACGATGGCCTGGCGCAACACCTCCAGACCGTTGGGCCCGGTGTAGTGGTTGTTACCCGCAAGCATCGCCTGGTAGGCGGCTTCGATCACGTGGGCCGGTACGTTGTAATCCGGCTCGCCGAGTGCCAGGTTGATGACCGGTTCGCCCTTGGCCAGCATCTGCTTGGCCAGTACCGACACGGCCATGCTTGGCGAGCTTTTTATCGCACGCACGCGGCTGCTTTGCACGTCCATCCTCTAGCGCTCCTGAGCGGCGTCAAAGCCGTAGTCGTTACGTGCCTGTTCGGCGCTGATGTAACCCGCACGCACATCGCGCTCAACCTGCTTGCGGTCGCGCTGGCGCGGGTCGCCATAACCACCGCCACCGGGCAGGCGCAGCACCAGGCGGCGCTCAGCGGGTACGAATTGCTGGCCTTTGCCGCGCAGCAAGCTGCCGTCATCCAGGCCAACGAAGCCTTGGGCGCCCTCCTTACCGCCCTCCAGGCCGCGTGCCGGGTACTGGATACGGTCGAACATGGCACTGAAGCGGAAGCTGTAGCCTTCGGCCGCCGACACTTCGATTTCCTGGCCCAGGCCACCGCGCAACTGGCCGGCACCGCCAGAGCCTTCGCGCAGCTCCTTGCGCCACACCACTACCGGGCCGGCATGCTCGGTGGCTTCCACCGGCATGGTGTGTACGCCGCTGGGGAACGCCGTGGCGCTCAGGCCATCCATCGCCGAGCGGGCCCCCATGCCGCCGCTGTTGAACATCAGCATCTCGGCGTTGCGGCCGTTGGGGTTGTTCTCCAGCGGACGCACGCTCAGGTGCAGGTTCCACAGGGCGCTGGCCCCCTCGGCCGGCACCTTGCCTGGCAGGCACTTGTGCAGCGCGCCGAGCACCAGGTCGGGCACGAAATGGCCCAGCACATGGCGCACCGATACCGGCGCCGGGTGCTTGGCATTGAGGATGCAGCCTTCAGGCGCGGTGACTTCGAACGGCGCCAGCGAGGCGGTGTTGTTCGGGATTTCCGGCGCGACGATGCACTTGAGGCCATAGCAGGCATAAGCCTTGGCGTAGCCCAGCGGCACGTTGATGCCGAACTGGCTCATGCCCGAGGTGCCGGTAAAGTCGCTCTTGATACCGTCGGGGCCAACCGTGATGGTTACCGCCAGGGTTACCGGCACATCGTAGCCGTCGAGGGTCATGCTGTTGCTGTAGGTGCCGTGGGGCAGCGACTTGAAGCATTCCAGGGTAGCGCGACGGCTGTGTTCGAGGATGAACCCGCCAATGTGCTCCAGGTCGTCCAGCTGGAACTCTTCGAGCATGTCCAGCAGGCGCTTGTGGCCGGTTTCGTTGCACGCCGACAGCGCATAGAAGTCGCCCACTACCCGGTCGTTCTCACGCACGTTGTTGCGCAGGATGTTGATCAGGTCGCGGTTGACCTTGCCGCGCTCGAACAACTTCATGATCGGGATGAACAGGCCCTCTTCATACACTTCGCGGGCATCGGGGCCGAAGCCCCGGCCACCGATATCGACCACGTGGGCAGTACTGGCGAAATAGCCGATCAGCTTGCCCTTGTAGAAGGACGGCGAAACGATGGTGATGTCGTGCAGGTGCCCAGTGCCCTTCCACGGGTCGTTGGTCACGTAGACATCGCCTTCGAAAATGTTGTCCTCGCCGATGTCATTGATGAAGTGCACCACCGCCTCGGCCATGGTGTTCACATGGCCAGGGGTGCCGGTGACGGCCTGGGCCAGCATGTTGCCAGCGCGGTCGAACACCCCGGCGGACAGGTCGCCGGCTTCGCGCACACTGGTGGAGAAGGCAGTGCGGATCAGGGTCAGGGCCTGCTCTTCGACCACCGAGACCAGGCGGTTCCACATCACCTGCATTTGAATGTCGATCAACGTATCGCTCATGGTTCTGGCTTCCGAATTCAGGCGTTAGCGGCGCACGACCAGCAGGCAGCCGTCTGGCTGGACCGTGGCGGTGAAGTTGGAGGTGACGAAGGTCGAGGTTTCGCGCTCGACGATGATCGCCGGGCCGTCGACACGGGCACCGACTTGCAGCTCTTCGCGCGGGTGGATGCCGGCTTCGACAAAACCACCGGCGGCCACGTCGAACACCTGGCGGCGGGAGATCTCATGGGCGCGGTAGGCGGCGCCCACTTCCTCAATCTGCGTGACGGGTGGCAGGGGCGAACTGGCCTTGACCGACCAGCTGACGATCTCGATGTCCGGCCCTTCGATGGGGCGGCCAAAGAAGCGGGTGTAGGCTTCTTCGAAACGGGCCTTGAACTCTACCGTGTCGGCAGCGCTGAAGGCTTTGAATGGCAAGGCAACCGGGATTTCCCAGCCCTGGCCCACGTAGCGCATGAACGCGGTGCAGTCCATTTCCGGTTCGCCTTCCGGCATGCCCTGGCGCAGGAAGCCCAGCGATTCGGCTTTCATCTCGTCGATCAGGTCATTGACCTGCGCAGCCTCGAACTCGGACAAGCGTACGAACGCACTGCGTACGGCCTCGTAGCCGAATGGCGCACGCAGAAAGCCGATCGCCGAACCCACACCGGCACCCGCCGGGACGATGAAGCGTGCCACACCCATCTTCTCGCACAGCCGTGCAGCGTGCAGCGGGCCGCCACCGCCAAAGGTGATCATGGTGTAGTCGGCAATGTCCTTGCCGCTTTCCACCGCATGCACACGGCCGGCGTTGGCCATGTTCTCGTCAACCACTTCGCACACGCCAAACGCTGCGGTGTCGGCCTGCATGCCCAACGGCTGGCCGATGACCCGGGCCATGGCGTTGGCCGCGTTGTCGGTGGACAAACGCAGCGCGCCACCGGCGAAGTTGTCTGCATCCAGGCGGCCGAGCAGCAGGTTGGCGTCGGTGATGGTCGGCTCCAGGCCCCCACGGCCGTAGCAGGCCGGGCCAGGCTCGGAGGCCGCACTGTGCGGGCCCACGCGAATCTGGCGCATGCTGTCGATGCTGGCGATGGAGCCGCCGCCAGCACCGATTTCGACCATTTCCACCACCGGGATGGAAATCGGCATGCCGCTGCCCTTCTTGAAGCGGTAGGTACGGGCAACCTCGAAGGTTTTCGCGGTTTTCGGTACCTGGTCTTCGATCAGGCAGATTTTCGCCGTGGTGCCACCCATGTCGAACGACAGCACGTTCTCCAGCTGGTAGCGGCGGGCGATGTCGGCCGCAAAGATGGCGCCACCGGCCGGGCCGGACTCCACCAGACGGACCGGGAACTCAGCGGCGCTTTGCACCGAGATGATGCCGCCGCCGGAGTGGATCATAAACACCGGGCAATGGGCGCCCTCCTGCTTGAGGGTCACCACCAGGCGGTCCAGGTAGGACTTGATCAGCGGCTTGACGTAAGCGTTGGCACACACGGTATTGAAGCGTTCGAACTCGCGCATCTGCGGCGAGACTTCGCTGGAAATCGAGATGGAAAGCTGCGGCAGGCGTGCCTGCAGGGCATCGCGCAACTGGCGTTCGTGAGCACCGTTGACGTAGCTGTGAATGAAGCCAATGGCCACGCTTTCGTAGTTGCCTTCGGCAATGCGCTCGACCAGGGCATCGACCTCGGCCTGCGCAGGGGCGATCAGCACCTGGCCTTTGACATTCAGGCGCTCACGCAGGGTGTAGCGGTGTTCACGATCGATCAGTGGCGGCGGCAGGGCGATGTTGATGTCGTACTGCTCGAAACGGTTTTCGGTGCGCATTTCCAGGGTGTCCCGGAAGCCTTCGGTGGTGATGAAGGCGGTGCGCGCGCCACGGCGCTCGATCAGGGCGTTGGTGGCCAGGGTGGTGCCATGGATCAACTGGTCGATGTCCGACAAGGCCAGGCCCGCCTGCTCCACCACCTGGCGCACGCCAGTGAGGATGGCCCGTTCAGGCAGCTCGTAGTCGGTCAGGATCTTGGTCGAATGCAGCACGCCGTTCACGTCCAGCGCGATATCGGTGAAGGTGCCGCCTATGTCCACGCCGACCCGGCATGATGTCGCAGTCATCGTCATATCCCCTGCAATGCTTTGTAGTTGTCTCGACCGGCTGAAGCGGCCTTCATGTAAGTTATATGTTGTCTTACAGGTGGTCAAGCACCTATTTGCTCAAATCTGCATTGCCTGCACTGCACTCGTGGGAACGGGTTCATCGCGGCGTCGAACCGCCGCGAAGAGGCCAGTACAGGCAACCGTACTGCCAGATCAACCCGCCGTCTTGACCATCCGCCCGCCACCCACCGCCTGCGCTGTGGGGAACACTTCCAACCGCGAGACATCCACCTGCCGCGGCATCTTCAGCGCCGCCAGCAACAGCTGGGCGATATCTTCCGGCTGGATCGACTCATAACCGTCATACAGTTCACTGCCCGCCGCCTGCATGCCCATGGCAGTCTTGTACAGCTGGGTCTGCACCCGGCCCGGGGCAATCTCGGTCACCCGTACGCCACTGCCCAGCAGGTCACAACGCAAGGCATCGCAGAACAGGCTAACCCCGGCCTTGGACGCGCCGTACACCGCTGCCCCCGGGTGCGGCGCACGGCCGGCACTGGAGCCAATGAAGAACAGGTGCCCCCTGCCCCGCTCGACCATGCCTGGCAGCACCTGGCGCGCCAGGTGCAACGGCGCCTTGAGGTTGATGTCGAGCATGTTGTCGATTTCGGCTTCGTCGATGTCCTGGAATGCCGCCCGGGTGGACAGAATGCCCGCGTTGTTGACCAGCACATCCACCGCTTGCCCTTCCAGCGCGGCAGCCAGCGAACGGTAATCACGCACATCCGCCTGCAAGGTGGTCACACCCGGCTCGCCCGCCAGCTCGGCCAGCGCCTCAGGGCTACGGCCGACAGCAATCACCTGCAAACCAGCGTCACGCAGCGCCAGTACGATGGCCTTGCCGATACCGCTGGTAGCCCCGGTCACCAGCGCGCGCTGGTAGCCCTCGGGAAATGCGACTTCAGGCATAGATGTAACCCCCGCTGACAATCACGTTTTCACCGGTGGCATAGCTGTTGCGGCTGCTGCCCATCATCACGATCCACTCGGCGATTTCTGCCGGTTCCGCAGCACGGCCCAGCGGGTTGGCTGCCGCCAGTTCGCCGAGGAAGCCCAGCTGTTTGGCGCGCTCGGTGGCAAAACCGGCCGGGGCTACCGAGTTGACCAGGATCTGGTCCTTGGCACAGGCCTGGGCGAACGACTTGGTCAGGCTTACCACCGCTGCCTTGGTGGCGGCATAGTGGGCGTTTTGCGGGTGGGCCTTGAAGGCGTCCACCGACGTCACGTTGACGATACGCCCGGTCACCGCCGGGGCCGCCACGTACTGCTGCATGTGGCGCACCGCGGCGACCATCATGTGGTAGGTGCCCTTGATGTTGACGGCGTTCTCCAGGTCCCACTCGTCGTCAGTGATCTCGAAGATGTCCTTGCGCGGGTAGATGGCCGCGCTGTTGACCAGGCAATGCACCCGCCCCAAGCCTTCGACGATCTGGGCGAAGGCCGCATGGGCGGTGTCCTTGCGGGCAATGTCGCCTACCGCGATTGCCACTTCTACACCCTGCCCGCGCAGTTCTTCTGCAGCTTGTACCAGCAACTGCTCGTTGCGGTCGATCAGGCCGATTTTGCCAGCACCACGTTTTACCATCAGCCGGGCTGTTTCCAGGCCCAGACCCGAGGCACCACCTACGATCACCACCGTTTGATTTTCCACAAAACACCTCCGCGATTGAGTCTTTACGTAAGATGCCTGTTGTCTTACATTTGGTCAAACATCAATTCGCCGACAGGTGCTTCCATGCCCGCTTCCAGCCTCTCGCCCGTACCCACCCCGCACGCTCGGGACCGCTTGCTGGATGCGGCCAGCGCCTTGTTTGCCAGCCATGGCTACCAGGCCATCGGCCTGCGTGACCTGGCCAGCCACCTGGGCCTGCGCGCCGGCTCGCTGTACCACCACATCGAGAGCAAACAGGGGCTGCTGTTCGAACTGATCGAGTCGAGCCTGACCGACCTGCTGTATGAAACCCGACAATGCCTCAAAGGTGCCCGTACCACCAGTGAACGCTTGCCGTGCTTTGTGCAGGCCTTCGTGACGTATAGCCAGGCCAACCCCGACAAACTGGTGTTGCTGACGCGGGAAGCCATGAACCTGAACACAGAACAACTGTTGCAAATCGAACAGTTGAAAACGCAATACAGCGGGCTGCTCAGTGACATTGTCGCCGCAGAATGCGGGCTGCCGGCACTCCGAGCGCGGTCGATTGCCCATGCCGTACTGGGTTTGCTGTGCGGGCAGGCGCAATGGGGAAGCGTGATCACCGCGAGGGATCAACTGGTGACGTTCGTACAGGGCATTGTCGGTACCGGCAAGACCGCGGCTTATCGATAAAAATGCATAACAATATGAATTCTTATTCTTTTTTTAATCAAAGATAATCCTCTATAACTCTTCCCACTGCACAGCCGCCAACACTTGGCCAACTGTTCGCAGCGCAACACCCAATCAACACGAAACGCCCGCCCGGCAACAGCGACGCAAACCTGCTAACGCGATAACGTGTTGATTTAGAAGAACATTAGAAACCGGCACGACGATTGCTCAAGCAAAGTCCCCCGCTCAACCCGAACCGGAGACCTGCCCATGAGCACCCCACTGAACGTCGTAGCCCTGTCCGGCGGCACTTCCCGCCCTTCACGCACCTTGGCCCTGACCGAGGCGATCCTCGCCGAGCTGGCCGAGCACCTGCACATCAGGCCGCACCTGATCGAACTGGGCGACATCGCCCGCCCACTGGGCAGCGCCCTGTGGCGCAGCGAACTGCCCGACACCGTCGAGCAGCAACTGCGCCTGGTGGAAAAGGCCGACCTGCTGGTGGTGACCACCCCCGTGTACCGCGGCAGCTTTACCGGCCACTTCAAGCACCTGTTCGACCTGATCGGCCAGGACGCCCTTGTCGACACCCCGGTTCTGCTCGCCGCCACTGGCGGCAGCGAACGCCATGCGCTGGTGCTTGACCACCAGTTGCGCCCGCTGTTCAGCTTCCTGCAAGCCCTGACCCTGCCCATCGGCGTGTTCGCCAGCCAGGCAGAACTGGCCGACTACCGCGTGTCCAGCGATGCCCTCGCCGCCCGTATCCGCCTGGCTGCAGAGCGTGCCGTGCCGCTGTTCGGCGCCCACCACGCACTGCGTAAAAGCGCCTGAGGAGCGGCCATGAATGCACCTGTGAATACCCCGCTGCGCCCGGCCTTGGCGATTGCCCTCGAACTGGCCGGGCAGTTTGCCCAGACCGCCGTCGAACGCGACGAGCGCGGCGGCACGCCGAAAGCCGAGCGCGATGCCCTGCGTGACAGCGGCCTGCTGTCGCTGGTGATCCCGCAGGCCTTCGGTGGCCAGGGCGCCAACTGGCACGACACGTTCGCGGTGGTGCGCGAGTTCGCCCGGGTCGACAGCTCCATTGCCCATGTGTTCGGCTTTCACCACCTGATGCTGGCCACCGTGCGCCTGTTCTCACGCCCCGACCAATGGCAGCCCTGGTTCGAACAAACCGCCCGCAAACAGTGGTTCTGGGGCAATGCCCTGAACCCGCTGGACACCCGCACCGTGGTCAAGCACTTCGATGGCTGGTGCGAGTTCTCGGGCAAGAAAAGCTTCTGCTCCGGCGCCAGCGACTCGGAAATGCTCATCGCCTCGGCGGTGGACGAACGTGCCGGCGGCAAGCTGCTGATTGCCGCCATCCCCAGTGGCCGCACCGGTATCAGCCTGCACAGCGACTGGAACAACATCGGTCAACGCCAGACCGACAGCGGCAGCGCCACGTTCGAGCGGGTGCGGGTAGAGCACAACGAACTGCTACTCGACCCAGGCCCGCTGAGCACTCCGTTCGCCGCCCTGCGCCCGCTGATTGCCCAGCTGCACTTCGCCAACCTGTTCCTCGGCATTGCCGAAGGCGCCTTCGAAGAAGCCCGCCAGTACACCCTCAAGGAAAGCCGGCCGTGGTTCCGCTCCAACGCCGCCAGCACTGCCGAAGACCCTTACGTGCTGCGCCATTACGGCGAGTTCTGGGTTGGCCTTGAAAGCGTGCGTCTGCTGATCGAACGGGCCGCACGCCAGCTGGATGCCGCCTGGGCCAAGGAACATGCCCTCACGGCAGAAGAGCGCGGCGACCTGGCCCTGGCCATCGGCACCGCCAAGGTCGCCGCCACCCGCCACGGCCTGGACATCTGCAACCGCCTGTTCGAGGTCACCGGCGCGCGCGCCACCCATGCCTCGCTGCGCTTCGACCGCCATTGGCGCAACCTGCGCACACAAACCCTGCACGATCCGGTGGACTACCGCATCCACGAACTCGGCGAGTGGGCCCTCAACGACAAACGCCCTGCCCCATCCTTCTATTCCTGAGGATTGCCCATGCAACTGCTGACCCTCCCCCCGTCACCGACACTGGCCACCTCGATCAGGGCGACCGCACAGGTCTTCGAAGACCCCAGGTCGCAGGCGCTGCTCGCCCACTTGCAACAGGTCGCCCCCAGCGAGGCCAGCGTCCTGATCATTGGCGAAACCGGTACGGGCAAGGAGCTGGTCGCACGCCACATCCACAACCTCAGCGGCCGGCGCAACGGCCCGTTTGTGGCGGTCAACTGCGGGGCGTTTTCCGAATCGCTGGTGGAGGCCGAACTGTTCGGCCATGAAAAAGGCGCGTTTACCGGCGCGCTGGCGGCCAAGGCCGGCTGGTTCGAGGAAGCCAATGGTGGCACGTTGTTTCTCGACGAAATCGGCGACCTGCCCCTGCCAATCCAGGTCAAGCTGCTGCGCGTGCTGCAAGAGCGCGAGGTGGTGCGGCTAGGGTCGCGCAAGAGCATCCCGATCAATGTGCGGGTCTTGGCCGCAACCAACGTGCAGCTGGAAAAGGCCATCAACGCCGGGCATTTTCGTGAAGACCTGTACTACCGGCTGAACGTGGTGACCTTGCAGTTGCACCCGCTGCGCGACCGCCCGGGTGACATCCTGCCGCTGGCCCGGCACTTCATCCGCAGCTACAGCGACCGGCTGGGCTACGGCCCGGTGGAGCTCAGCCCCAAAGCCCAGGCCAAGCTGGTGGAATACAGCTGGCCGGGCAATATTCGCGAGCTGGAAAACGTGATTCACCACAGCTTGCTCACCTGCGGCGACGGTACGGTACAAGCGCAGGACCTGCGTTTGTCCCACCTGCGCCTCGAACGCCAAGAGGAAGAGCCGACAGGCAATGGTGTGGAAGACTTGCTGCAGCGCGCGTTCAGCCGGTTGTACGAGGAGCAGTCGGGCGACCTGTATGAGAAAGTGGAAAATGCCCTGCTGCGCTCGGCCTATCGATTCTGCCATTACAACCAGGTGCACACCGCGCAGCTGCTGGGGTTGTCGCGCAACATCACCCGCACACGGCTGATCGCGATTGGCGAGTTGGTGGTGAACAAGCGGCGGGGGCAGGAACAGCAAGTGCTGGACAACCGGGTGGTGCGGTTGTCGATCTGAAGTGATCGGCCTGCCAGAGGGTGCGCAACGGCCGCAGAAATCTCCACGCCTCCCAAGGGAACTACAACCACCTCCGTGCTTTCTTAATCACTGAGTGGTTTATTCCCTTGGGCTTCACGCTACTGGAGAACACGACATGCGCCACCTACTCCTCGCTCCTGCGCTGCTGCTCCTGCTGCCTGCCGGTGCTGCCCTGGCCCGCGTCGATGCGGGCGACGTCGCCACCTCGGCCGGTATCTCCGCCTCGCTTTACTCGACCTTCAAGGACGATAAACGGATCATCCCGGCACGCGATGAACTTTCTGCCTTCGTCGCAAGCGGTGGGGCTATCCGTGGCGCCTATGTGGAGTCGGCGCTGGAACAGGCCCGCAAGGACCACCCTGGGCTGCAAGCCAATGATGAAGAACTGGCCCGGGCCATTCTGTCGCAGGATGACCGTATAGCGGATCATTGATTAAACCTGAACTGGCCTCTTCGCGGGTTTACCCGCGAAGAGGCCGGCACAGACAACCTCACCCCCAGCCATCCATGCGCATGGTCGCCCTGACCAACCGCTGCTCTTCCTGCTCGATCTCCCGCAAACTGTCGCGTATTCCGTTGATATGCTCGCGCGCCGCCCGCTGCGCCTGCTCCGGTAACTGCTCCATCACCGCCTGATACAACCGTGCATGCTGGCGGTCGATCTGGCGCTTTTGCGCCGGCCTGCAATACAGGTTGTTGACCGAGGCAAACACCGTGCTCAAGGTCAGGTCGCTGAGCGATTGCAAGGTATGCACCAGCACCGGGTTGTGTGACGCCTCACTGATCGCCCGGTGGAACGCGTGGTCGCGACGGGCATGTTCACGGGCATCGATCGCGTCTGGTGCCTCGTGCGCGGCCAGCATTTCTTCGTAGCGCCGCCGAATCAGCAAGCGGTCAACCTCGGTGGCCCGTAACGCCGCCAACCGCGCCGACTCGGCCTCCAGCAGCGCCCGCACTTCCAGCAAGTCGAACAGCGTACGCGGCTGCGAGCCAAACAAATGCATCAACGGTGTGGCACCCGACTGCCCTGTCAGGTCGGCGACGAACGAACCCCGTCCCTGTTCGGTATCGATGATGCCGCGCCCCCGCAAAATGCGTAGCCCTTCGCGCAGGGCCGAGCGTGAACACCCCAGCTTCTCCACCAACCGCCGCTCCGACGGCAAGGCCTGGCCCACCTTGAGTACGCCGTCAACGATCAGCCGCTCCACCCGCTCGGCCACCTGGTCGGCGACCTTGGCCTTGCCTTCAGCACCCATCACGCTCCTCCTGCTGGTAGGACCACTTAGACCGATGGCTCCAATCTAGCCAGTCAAAGCCGTCAACAACCAGCCCTTTGCAGAAAAACTGGTAGGACCAGTGAACGACGTACTCGACCCGGGCCGCTGGCAAGTGCAGGCTGCAACGGTGACCGCTTTGCCAACAACAACAAAAACGTTGCCGAGTGAGCCGATGAATATCCTGTACGACGAACGCGTCGATGGCGCGCTGCCCACCGTAGACCAGGCGGACCTGTTGCAGGCGCTGCGCAAGGCCTTGCCAGACCTCGATATCCTGCACCGCGAAGAAGACCTCAAACCTTACGAATGCGATGGCCTCTCGGCCTATCGCACGGTGCCGCTGCTGGTGGTGCTGCCCGAGCGCCTGGAGCAGGTGCAGGCCTTGCTCAGGCTCTGCCACCAGCGCGGCGTACCCGTGGTAGCCCGTGGTGCCGGCACCGGCCTGTCGGGCGGCGCCCTGCCGCTGGCCAAAGGGATCCTGCTGGTAATGGCGCGTTTCAACCGCATTCTGGAGGTCAATCCACAGGGCCGTTACGCCCGTGTGCAACCCGGCGTGCGCAACCTGGCCATCTCCCAGGCGGCCGCACCGCACGGTATGTACTACGCACCAGACCCGTCCTCGCAAATTGCCTGTTCCATCGGTGGCAACGTCGCCGAAAACGCCGGTGGCGTGCACTGCCTGAAATACGGCCTGACCGTGCACAACCTGCTCAAGGTGGAAATCCTCACGGTGAAAGGAGAACGCCTGACCCTCGGCAGCGATGCCCTGGACAGCCCGGGCTTCGACCTGCTGGCACTGTTCACGGGCTCCGAAGGCATGCTCGGCATCGTCACGGAAGTTACCGTCAAGCTGCTCCCCAAGCCCCAGGTGGCGCGGGTGCTGCTGGCCAGTTTCGACAGTGTCGAGGACGCCGGCCGGGCAGTCGCCGAAATCATCGCTGCCGGTATCATTCCCGGCGGCCTGGAGATGATGGACAACCTGGCCATCCGCGCCGCCGAAGACTTCATTCATGCCGGCTACCCGGTGGACGCGGCGGCCATCCTGTTGTGCGAGCTGGATGGCGTCGAGGCCGATGTGCATGACGATTGTGAACGGGTGGCCGCCGTGCTGGCGCAAGCCGGGGCCCGCGAGGTACGGCTGGCCCGCGACGAAGCCGAGCGCGTGCGTTTCTGGGCCGGGCGCAAGAACGCCTTCCCGGCCGTGGGGCGCATCTCGCCGGATTACTACTGCATGGACGGCACCATTCCGCGCCGCGAACTGCCACGGGTACTCAAGGGCATCAGTGACCTGTCCGCGGAATACGGCCTGCGCGTGGCCAACGTGTTCCATGCCGGCGACGGCAACATGCACCCGCTGATCCTGTTCGATGCCAACCTGCCAGGTGAGCTGGAGCGCGCGGAAGCCATCGGCGGCAAGATCCTCGAACTGTGCGTGGCGGTAGGCGGCAGCATTACGGGCGAGCACGGCGTAGGCCGCGAGAAAATCAACCAGATGTGCGCGCAGTTCAACAGCGACGAAATCACCCTGTTCCACGCGGTGAAGGCCGCCTTCGACCCGCAGGGCCTGCTCAACCCCGGCAAGAACATTCCCACCCTGCACCGCTGCGCCGAGTTCGGCGCCATGCATGTGCACCATGGGCAATTGCCCTTCCCCGAGCTGGAGCGCTTCTGATGAGCATGGACCGCGACAACAGCCAGGCCCTGCTGGAGCAGGTCGGCCAGGCGCTGAACCAAGGCACACCGCTGCGTATCCAGGGCAGTAACAGCAAAGCCATGCTGGGCAACCTTGTAGCTGGCGAAGTACTCGACACCCGCAGCCACCGTGGCATCGTCAGCTACGACCCGACCGAACTGGTGCTTACCGCCCGCGCCGGCACACCGCTGCGCGAGATCGAAGCGGCGCTGCACGAAGCCGGCCAGATGCTTCCCTGTGAACCGCCACACCTGGGCCCGGACGCCACCTTGGGCGGCATGGTCGCCGCCGGCTTGTCTGGCCCCCGGCGGCCATGGGCCGGATCAGTACGTGACTACGTGCTCGGCACGCGGGTGATCACCGGCCACGGCAAGTTGCTGCGCTTTGGTGGCGAAGTGATGAAGAACGTGGCCGGTTACGATGTATCACGGCTGATGGCGGGCAGCTTCGGGTGCCTGGGGTTGCTGACCGAGGTTTCGTTGAAAGTACTGCCCCGGCCGCGCCAATGCCTGAGCCTGCGCCTGCCAATGGGCCGGCATGAGGCGCTGGCCGAGTTGGCCGAATGGGGCCAGCAGCCGCTGCCGATCAGCGCGGCTTGCCATGACGGCGAAGCGCTGTACCTGCGCCTGGAAGGCGGTGAAGGTTCGGTACAGTCGGCACGCCAGCGACTGGGCGGCGCAACCCTCGACAGCCGGTTCTGGAGCGACCTGCGCGAGCAGCGCCTGGCATTCTTCAACAGCCCTGCACCGCTGTGGCGCCTGTCACTGCCCAACGCCACCGGCGAGCTGGACCTGCCCGGCCAGCAACTGATCGACTGGGGTGGAGCGCAGCGCTGGCTCACGTCCAGCGCACCGGCGCAGGCCATTCGCGACCTGGTCGCCAACGTGGGCGGCCACGCCACCTGCTACGCCGCCGGCGCAGACAGTAGCCCGCCGCTGCCCGCTGCACTGATGCGCTACCACCAGACGCTGAAGCAACAGCTCGACCCCCAGGGCGTGTTCAACCCTGGCCGCCTGTACCCGAACCTGTGAGGCCAGACCATGCAAACCAACCTGAGTGAAGCATCCCGACGCCTGGCCCGCGCCGACGAGGCGCAAAGCATCCTGCGGTCTTGCGTGCACTGCGGTTTCTGCACCGCCACCTGCCCCACTTACCAGTTGCTGGGCGATGAACTGGACGGCCCACGCGGGCGCATCTACCTGATCAAGCAACTGCTCGAAGGCGAGCCGATCACGGCCAGCACGCAACTGCACCTGGACCGTTGCCTGACCTGCCGCAACTGCGAAACCACTTGCCCCTCAGGGGTGAAGTACCACGACCTGCTGGACATCGGCCGCGCCGTGGTCGAACAACAGGTGCCGCGCCCGCTCGGTCAGCGCCTGCTGCGCCAGGGCCTGCGAGCCGTGGTGCCACGCCCGGCGCTGTTCAAGGCCCTGACCCGTGGCGGCCAGGCCTTGCGCCCGCTGCTGCCGGCCACACTCAAACGCAAACTGCCGGCACGGGTGATCGCCCCCGGCCAGCGCCCGGCACCACGCCATGCACGCCGGGTGTTGATGCTGGAAGGCTGCGTGCAGCCGGCCTTGTCGCCCAACACCAACGCCGCCGCAGCACGCCTGCTGGACCGCCTGGGCATCAGCGTGCAGCCAATCCACCAGGCCGGCTGCTGTGGCGCGGTGGACTACCACCTCAATGCCCAAGAGCAAGGCCTGCAGCGTGCGCGGCGCAATATCGACGCGTGGTGGCCAGCCATCGAAGCGGGGGCCGAGGCCATTGTGCAAACCGCCAGCGGCTGCGGCGCTTTTGTGCGTGATTACGGCCACCTGCTGGAAAAAGACCCCCGTTACGCCGCCAAAGCCGCGCGGGTCAGCGCCCTGTCCCGCGATCTGGTAGAAGTACTGCGCGATGAGCCGGTCGAGCAACTGGGCCTGTGCGCCGAACAGCGCCTGGCCTTCCATTGCCCTTGTACCTTGCAACATGCCCTGAAGCTGGGCGGCGCGGTGGAAGCGCTGCTGACGCGCCTGGGCTTTACCCTCACCGCTGTGCCGGACGGCCATCTATGCTGCGGCTCGGCGGGTACTTATTCGCTGACCCAGCCCGAATTGTCGCTGCAACTGCGTGACAACCGCCTCAACGCACTGGAAAGCGGCAAACCGCACGTCATCGCCACCGCCAACATCGGCTGTCAGGCCCACCTCGACGGGGCCGGGCGTACGCCGGTACGGCACTGGATAGAAATTGTCGAAGCAGCCTTGAACCCGGAGAACCCCCATGCATAGCAAGTTCGTGATCGGCCAGGCCGAAGTCGCCCGCGTATTGGCCGCCGCCCGCCAGGAGGCCCTGGCCCAACACTGGAACGTCACCATCGCCGTGGTTGACGACGGTGGTCACCCGCTGGCCCTGGAGCGCATGGACGGCTGTGCACCCGCCAGTGCCTACATTGCCGTGGAAAAGGCCCGGACCTCTGCGCTGGGGCGCAAGGAAACACGGGATTACGAAGAGATGGTCAATGGTGGCCGTACGGCCTTCGTCACCGCACCGCTGCTGACCAGCCTGGAGGGTGGCGTACCCCTGCGGGTGGAAGGCCAGGTGGTGGGTGCGATTGGGGTGTCCGGGGTCAAGTCCGAACAGGATGCCCAGGTCGCCAAGGTCGGGGCGGCGGCCCTCTGAGCCCTGTACCTGCCTCTTCGCGGGCTTGCCCGCGAAGAGGCCAGCACAGGCAACACATATCGAGCAGACTGAACACCGAGCGAACAGACAATGCCAAACCATCAACTCCAGATCGCCCCCACCCTCCAGCGCTTCATCGAAGACGAAGTGCTTCCCGGCACCGGCATCGAAGCCGCCCACTTCTGGCAAGGCTTCAGCACCCTGGTCCACGACCTGGCCCCGCAAAACCGTGCCCTGCTCGCCGAACGCGAGCGCCTGCAGGCCGAACTGGACAGCTGGCACCGCCAGCACCCCGGCCCGATCCGCGACATGGCCGCCTACCGGCACTTCCTGCAAGGCATCGGCTACCTCGTGGATGCCCCCGAAAACGTGCAAATCAGCACCCACAACGTCGACCGCGAGATCGCCGTACAAGCCGGCCCGCAACTGGTCGTGCCGCTGAGCAATGCCCGCTACGCCCTCAACGCCGCCAACGCCCGCTGGGGCTCACTGTACGATGCCCTCTACGGCACCGATGCCATCGCCGAAACCGCGGGTGCCGAGCGCGGCCAAGGCTACAATCCGGTGCGCGGCGCCAAGGTGATTGCCTATGGCCGGCAGTTCCTCGATACCTCAGCCCCGCTTGCCGGCGCCTCACACAGCGACGCCAAGGCCTACGCGGTCAACCAGGGCGCACTGCAGGTCACCCTGGCCGATGGCCGCCAGGTTGGCTTGCAAAACCCCGCACAAGTGCGTGGCTACCAAGGCGAGCCGAACTCGCCAACCGCGATCCTGCTGCAGCACCACCAACTGCATTTCGAAATCCGGATCGACCCGACCAACGTCATCGGCCAGCAGGACCTGGCCGGGGTCAAGGACATCCTCCTGGAAGCCGCACTGACCACCATCATCGACTGCGAAGACTCAGTGGCGGCCGTCGATGCCGACGACAAGGTCAATGTCTATCGCAACTGGCTGGGCCTGATGAAAGGCGACCTCAGCGAACAGGTCAGCAAGGGCGGCAAAACCTTCAGCCGCACCTTGGCCGCCGACCGCCAGTATCACGGTGCAAACGGCCAGCCACTGACCTTGCCGGGCCGTTCGCTGCTGTTCATTCGCAACGTCGGCCACCTGATGACCAACCCGGCGATCCACGACCGCGATGGCCGGGAAATCCCGGAAGGCATCCTCGATGCCGTGGTCACCAGCCTGATCGGCCTGCACGACCTCAAGCGCCGAGGCAACTCGCGCGAAGGCAGCCTGTACATCGTCAAGCCGAAAATGCACGGGCCGGCCGAAGTGGCCTTTGCCGACCAGCTGTTCGGTCGCGTCGAGGCCCTGTTGGGCCTGCCTGCGCATACCCTGAAGATGGGCATCATGGACGAAGAGCGGCGCACCAGCGTCAACCTCAAAGCCTGCATCGCCAGTGCGGCATCACGGGTGGTGTTCATCAACACCGGCTTCCTCGACCGCACCGGGGACGAGATGCACAGCGCCATGGAAGCCGGTGCCATGCTGCGCAAGGGCGACATGAAAGGCAGTGCCTGGATCCAGGCCTACGAACGCAGCAACGTGCTGGTGGGGCTGGCCTGCGGCTTACGCGGCAAGGCGCAGATCGGTAAGGGCATGTGGGCCATGCCCGACCTGATGGCGGCCATGCTCGAACAGAAAATTGCCCAGCCCAAGGCCGGTGCCAACACCGCCTGGGTGCCCTCGCCGACGGCCGCAACGCTGCATGCGCTGCATTACCACCAGGTAGACGTGGCAGCGGTACAGCAGGCGCTGGAAGCAGTCGATCTGAACGCCCAGCGCCACGCGCTGCTGAACGACCTGCTCAGCGTACCGGTCAGCCCCGAGCGGCCGTGGAGTGCCGACGATATCCAGGCTGAGCTGGACAACAACTGCCAGGGCATCCTCGGTTACGTGGTGCGCTGGGTCGAACAAGGGGTCGGCTGCTCCAAGGTACCGGACATCCACGATGTAGGCCTGATGGAGGACCGTGCCACCCTGCGCATTTCAGCGCAGCACATCGCCAACTGGCTGCACCATGGTGTGGTGGGTGCCGAGCAGGTCGAAGCGACGCTGCAACGCATGGCCAAGGTGGTAGACCAACAGAATGCCGGGGACCCGGCGTACCGGCCAATGGCGGCCAACTTCGAGGCATCGCATGCGTTTCGCGCCGCCCGAGCGCTGGTGTTCAAGGGGCGCGAGCAGCCAAGTGGCTATACCGAGCCGTTGCTGCATGGCTGGCGATTGCGGTTCAAGCAGCAGGCTCAACGCTAGCCCAAGCTGCGCGGTGCTGCTGGCGCGGCCTTGTGTCGCGCCGGCAGCAAACATCTGCCGCCGGCCAGTCAGGGGTGGTATTCCGGCGCCTTCAGAAATTTCCCACAGTGTTTTCGGAAGCATCCTGCTTGCTGCCTCTGCACGCAAAAAACAAGATCGGCACTGGAAAACGCAAGGTCGCGATCCAGAGGAGGCTCCGTATGCACCTTTACGCCCGCTCCATTGCCGAACTGCGCAGCAGCTTGTGCGAAATGCTGGCCCATGACATCTGCAACCCCGAAGAGGATCCGCACCTGTCGGGGGTGATGTTCTTCTGCGCCACCGACGAACACTCCCGGCAACTGATCGAGCGTATCGAGTTGCTGGCCAGCGAGGTGTTCTTCGACCCGAACGGGCGGGCCATCGCGGAACACCTGAAAGCGGCCGCAGTCGATGGCGTGCGCATCAAGCGCAACCGCAAGGCGCCAGCGGATGAAACGGTGATACGCATCGCAGTCGCCGACAAGGGCTATATCACTGTGAGTACGGCCCGGCTCTGAGCTTTTTGGGGCTGCTTTGCAGCCCCATGCCCTTCCCTGACCAATCCGCTATCCTGAGCACTCTCCCGCTCCGGACCGCCCCATGGAACTGCACATTCGCCTGGAAGGCCGCAAAGGCCTGGCCGACCAGCTCTATCAGCAACTGCGCGCCGGTATCGACAGTGGCCACCTGGCCGCCGGCACCCAGTTGCCACCCACCCGCCTGCTGGCCGAGCAACTGGGCGTGTCGCGCAAGACGGTGGCCGAGGCCTATTCGCGGCTCACCTACGACAACCTGCTCAGCGGTGTGGTCGGCCGTGGCACCTTCATCACGCCGCGCCAACCGCTGCGTAGCCATGAATCAACCACCATCCCCCTCGCCGGCGCTGTGTCCCTCGAACGCTGGCAGCAGCGCGCCACCGTGCTCGGCCAACGCCAGCTGCAAGCGCCCTCCCGCTATGACTTTATCGGTGGTGCTTCAAGCAAGGCGCAGTTCCCCTTCGACCAGTGGCGCAGCTGCCTGAACTACGCCCTGCGCCGCAGCCAGCGCCACCCCGAGCGGCAGTTTACGGCCCAGGGCTTGCCGGAGCTGCGCGAGGCCATTGCCCACCACATCGCCTACGCCCGCGGCGTGCACTGCAGCGCCGCCGACCTGCTGGTGTGCAACGGCGCCCAGCAAGCGCTGGACCTGATCGCCCGGGTACTGGTGGAACCCGGTTGCCAAGTGGCCATGGAAGACCCCGGCTACCCACCAGCCCGGCAACTGTTCCTGGCCCTTGGTGCGCGCGTGCAGTCCGTTCCGGTGGATGATGAAGGCCTGCGTGTCGAGCACATCGCCGATGGCACCCGGTTGATCTATGTAACCCCGTCGCACCAGTTCCCGCTGGGCATGCCCATGAGCGAGCCACGTCGGCACGCCCTGCTGGACCGGGCGGCTGAGCTGGGCGCGTTGATCATCGAAGACGACTACGACTGCGAGTTCCGTTACCACGGGCCGGCAGCGGACGCATTGCAGCGCCTCGACCGCCATGGTCTGGTGGCCTATGTGGGGACCTTTTCCAAGACGTTGCTGCCCGAGCTGCGGCTGGGCTATGCCGTGTTGCCGCCAGCCGTGCTGCAGGCGGCCTGCGTGGCCAAGCACCTCAGTGACTGGCACAGCCCGACCTTGCTGCAGTGGGCGCTGGCGCGCTTTTTGGGCGAAGGCCACCTGAACAAGCACATCCGCCGCTGCCACGAGGTTTACAGCGCCCGCCGCGAACGTATCCTGGCGCGCCTGGGCGGCGACCTGTCACCGTGGTTCAGCGCCATCCCCGCCAGCGCGGGGTTCCACCTCAGCGCGCTGGCCAAGCCCGGGGTCGATGTCGAGTTACTGGCCAACCTGGCGCGTAAGGTGGAGGTGGGCCTGTATTCGCTGGCGCCGTTCTTCAGCGAAGCCCCGGTACGCCCGGGGCTGTTGCTGGGCTTTGGCGCTATCGAGCTGCTGGACATCGACCCGGCACTGGACCGGGTGCGCGATACCCTGCAACGCCTCAGCTGACCGGCGCGGCCCTGCCCGTCGCGGGCGGGCGCGCGATGGCCGCAGCATAGCCACGCGGGTTGAAACAGGCGGTTACCAGCAGCATCGCCATCACGGTCACGGTCAGCAGCGTCCACGATGCCTGGAAGTCGCCACTCACGTCACGCAACCAACCGGTGATGTACGGCACGATACCGGTGATGATAAAGCCGATCCCCTGTACGAATGCCGCCAGGCTGCCGGCCTCGGCAGGCGTCTTGAGGTGTTCCAGGGTCAGCGTCAGGCTCTGGCTGAAGCAGGCACCCAGGCCAAAGCCGATCATGGCGACCCACAGTCCTGCAGCCACCGTGGGTGCCAGCAGCAGGCCGAGAAAGCCCGCCAGCTGAATCGCCAGCGCCAGCCAAAGGCCTGGGCGCCGGTCTGCCCAGCGCCGCAGCAACAGCGGTAGGCCGAGCGCACCGGCCACCTGGAAAATGGTCATCAGGCCGACCAGGTCGGCGCCGCCCTGGGCACTGCCACCGTGCTCGATATGGTAGGCGGGCAACCAGGCCACCATGCTGGTGTAGCCGCCATTGATCAGGCCGAAGTACAAGGCCAGCAACCACGCCCGGCGAGTGCCAAACCAGTGTCCACCCGCAGCGCCCGCCAACCTCGGTGCCTCCTGGCGTGGCCGCAGCACGGCCCAGGCCAGCACCGCCAGCACTGCCGGGGCTGCCCACAGGCCCAGGCCGGCCTGCCAGTGGCCGAAGTGGCCACTGACATGTGGCCCAAGCACGGCCGCCAGGCCGCCGCCCGTCATCAGTGCCGCCGAATACAGGCCCATCGCCCCGGCCAGCCGCCCGGGGAACCATCGATTGACCAATCCTGGCATCATGCCTTGCACCACCGCCACGCCCAGGCCCGCGACCACTGCACTGGCAATCAACGCCCAGGCGCTGTCCAGTTGCAGGCGCCACAGGCAGGCCAGGGCAATCGCAGCCAGGCCACCGAGCATGCCGCCATGCTCGCTGATCCAGCGCCGCAGCCAGGGTTGCAGCAACGGCACCAGCCCCATGCACAGCACCGGCAACGCCGTCAGCAGGGCGGCCTGCTGGTAGCCCAGGCCAGTGCTGGCACGCATAGGTTCGAGTAACGGGCCGATACTGGTCAGGATCGGCCGCAAGTTCAGCGCCAGCAGAATCACCAGCAACAGGTTCAACGCAGCTCTCATTGTGAATCGGTTCTCTTGTAGCAAGACCCGGCCATTATCCCGGCTCGGTCAGCCTGGCAGAAATGAAGAGATTGGATGCCTGTCAGTGGCCACCTGAATGGTCGATTGGCCTCCTGCATATGCGCAGGATTGGCTATCGGGGTGGCCAAAGGGCGGCGCTACAGTAGTGCCATTCCCACCCCACACCCTTTGGAGACAGCCATGCACAACCGTATCGAATGGGCCAAGCACGCCCCCGAAGCCTACAAAGCCATGGTCGGCCTGGAGCAGGCCCTGGCCAAGAGCGGCCTGGAGAGTTCCCTGCTGGAGCTGGTGCGCCTGCGGGCATCGCAGATCAACGGCTGCGCCTACTGCGTGAACCTGCATGCCAACGATGCGCGCAAGGCCGGCGAGACCGAGGCGCGCTTGCAGACGTTGAGCGTATGGCGTGAGACCGCCTACTTCACCCCGCGTGAACGTGCGGCACTGGCCTGGGTCGAGAGCCTGACCCGCTTGCCTGAGCGTGGGGCGCCGCAGGGGGAATATGAAGCCTTGCAGGCACACTTCGAGCCGGCCGAGGTGGCCAACCTGACCTTGGCGATTGCCACCATCAATGCCTGGAACCGGTTTGGTGTCGGGTTTGCGATGGTGCCGGCCTGATCATTAACCGGCACGGGTGATATATCAACGCCCAGCCAACCGCGCCCGATAGCTCCCTGGGCTCTGCCCGGTCCATTTCTTGAACGCCCGGTGGAACGCACTGGGCTCCTGGAACCCCGCCTGCTCGGCGATTTCGGCAATGCTCAACACCCCTTCACGCAAGCGCTCGAAGGCCATCGCCCGGCGTACTTCGTCTTTGATCTGCTGATACGAACGCCCCTCCCGGTCCAACTGCCTGCGAAAGGTACTGGCGCTAACCCCCTGCTGCTGGGCCAGCGCCGCCAATGTCGGCCACTGGCCATAACGCAGTGCGCGCAAGCGCCGGTACACCTCGGCCACCAGCCCGTTCTGGTTACGAAAGCGAATCACCAGCCCCTGTGGCGCAGTGCGCAGGAAGGTTTTCAAGGCTGGCAGGTCCTGTACCACCGGCAACCGCAGGTAGGCACTGTCGAATTCCACCTCGGTACGGCCGCTGCCCAAGCGCAGGTCTGGCCCCCACAGCAGCAGGTCGTCCTCCTGGGCCGGGCGCGACACCGCCAGCTCGGTACGGTCGATGGCAATGCGCCGCCCGGCCAGCCAGCACAGCATGCCGATCATCAGCACCAGGTAAGTTTCCTCGGCATACACCCGGGTCAGCGGGTCGGCAATGTTCGACTGAACGCTGATCAGCGCCCGCCCGCCACGTACCGTCAGGCTGCCACGCAGGTCGCGCAGGAACAGGCCGAAGCCACCCATGCATTGGCGCAAGGCCTTTTCCAGGTTCGGTTCAAGTATCAAGCCCCGGCAGATCAGGGCAAAGCTGCCCAGCGGCATGCCATGGCTGTCGAGGCAGAAAAACTCGTCGTCCAGCCGTTGAATCATCGCCAGCCAGAGCTGGGCGAAGGCCCTGGCCGGCACGCGTGCCTGGTGCTGTTCCAGCAGCTGTGGGTCGATGCCTACGGCACGCAGCTGCGCATCACGCTCGGCGGGGCTGTCGCGCAGGGCATGGAGCATGGCGTTGAGAAAGTACACGGCGACCGAATCGCTATCGCGCATGGCGGTTTTCGCTGTCTATGCTGAGTGGCAAAAAGTGCCAGGTTGTTTGAACAGTTCCGGCATAGGCTGCAACAGAGCCTTTGCCTAGACTCGATCCCACTCCGGGACCGCCGGCCATTCTCGCAGAGCCTGGCCCGGTCCCGCCATGCCTTCGCAATCGGAGCCCCTATGAGCAACGCAGAAATCTACGTCGTCAGTGCCGTCCGTTCAGCCATTGGTGGCTTTGGCGGCTCCCTGAAGGACCTGCCGCTGGCCGACCTGGCCAGCACCATTACCCGTGCTGCCATCGAGCGTTCGGGCCTGGCCGCCGATCAAGTTGGCCATCTGGTGATGGGCACGGTAATCCCCACTGAGCCGCGTGACGCCTACCTGGCCCGTGTGGCAGCGATGAACGCCGGCATCCCCAAGGAAACCCCGGCGTTCAACGTCAACCGCCTGTGCGGCTCGGGCCTGCAGGCCATCGTTTCGGCAGCCCAGGGGCTGTTGCTGGGGGACACCGACGTGGCCGTTGCAGCCGGTGCCGAATCCATGAGCCGTGGCCCATACCTGCTGCCACAGGCACGCTGGGGCGCGCGCATGGGTGACCTGCAAGGCATCGACTACACCGTTGGCGTGCTGCAGGACCCGTTCCAGCACTTCCACATGGGCATCACCGCCGAAAACGTCTCGGCCAAACACGGCATCACCCGCGAAATGCAGGACGAACTCGCCCTGACCAGCCAGCGCCGCGCCGCCCGCGCCATTGCCGAAGGCCGCTTCGACAGCCAGATCGTGCCGCTGGAACTGAAAACCCGTAAAGGCAGCGTGCAGTTCAGTGTCGACGAGCATGTACGTGGCGAAGTGACCGCTGAACAGCTGGCCGGCATGAAGCCGGTGTTCAAGAAAGACGGCACCGTCACCGCCGGCAACGCCAGCGGCATCAACGACGGCGCCGCCGGCCTGGTGCTGGCGACGGGCGACGCCGTGCGACGCCTGGGCCTGAAGCCGCTGGCCCGCCTGGTGGGTTACGCCCACGCCGGTGTCGAGCCTGAACTGATGGGCCTGGGCCCGATCCCGGCCACCCGCAAGGTGCTGGAAAAGACCGGGCTGAAGGTGCAGGACCTGGACGTGATCGAGTCCAACGAAGCGTTTGCCGCCCAGGCCTGCGCCGTGGCCCGCGAGCTGGGCTTCGACCCGGAAAAGGTCAACCCCAACGGTTCGGGCATTTCCCTGGGCCACCCGGTGGGCGCCACGGGCGCGATCATCGCCACCAAGGCCATCCATGAACTGCAGCGCATCCAGGGCCGCTACGCGCTAGCCACCATGTGCATCGGTGGTGGCCAAGGCATCGCCGTGGTCTTCGAACGCGTCTGAGGGAGGCTGACACATGAGCATTGAACAAATCGCCGTGATCGGCGCCGGCACCATGGGCAACGGCATTGCCCAGGTGTGCGCCGTGGCTGGCTACCAAGTGCTGTTGGTGGATGTTTCCGACGCGGCACTGGAGCGTGGCGTGGCCACCTTGAGCAAGAACCTAGAGCGCCAGGTCAACAAAGGCACCCTGGAGACGGACAAGGCTGCAGCCGCCAAAGCCCGCATTCGCACCAGCACCGACTACACCCAGCTCAGCGGTGCGCAGTTGGTGATCGAGGCCGCTACCGAGAACCTGCAGCTCAAGCAACGCATCCTGCAGCAGGTGGCGGCCAACGTCACTGCCGACTGCCTGATTGCCACCAACACCTCGTCGCTGTCGGTCACCCAGCTGGCTGCCAGCATCGAGCACCCCGAGCGTTTCATTGGTGTGCATTTCTTCAACCCGGTGCCGATGATGGCGCTGGTGGAGATCATTCGCGGCCTGCAGACCAGCGACAGCACCTATGCCCAGGCGCTGGTGGTGACCGAAAAGGTCGGCAAGACACCGATCACCGCCGGCAACCGCCCGGGCTTCGTGGTCAACCGCATCCTGGTGCCGATGATCAACGAAGCGATCTTCGTGCGCCAGGAAGGCCTGGCCAGCGCCGAGGACATCGACACCGGCATGCGCCTGGGCTGCAACCAGCCCATCGGCCCACTGGCCCTGGCCGACCTGATTGGCCTGGACACGCTGCTGGCGATCATGGAGGCCTTCCATGAGGGCTTCAACGACAGCAAGTACCGCCCTGCCCCGCTGCTCAAGGAAATGGTCGCGGCCGGTTGGCTGGGGCGCAAGAGCGGTCGCGGCTTCTTCACCTATTGAGGACCCTGCACCATGCCCCCGGTCAATGCCGCAATGCGCTGTGCCAATTTTGAAGAGCGACGTGACCGGGCCATGGCGCTGTTTGCCGAAAAGGGCTTTGGCCAGGTCAGCATGCGCGAGCTGGCGGCCCATGTGGGGCTGACCGCAGGCTCGCTGTACCATCACTTCCCGAGCAAGCAGGACTTGCTGTACGACCTGATCGAGGAGTTGTACGAGGAACTGCAGGCCACCCTGGACCAAGGCCGTCGGGCCATGGCGCGCGGGGCCTCGGCGTTGAGCTGCCTGATTGCGGCGCACTGGCAGTTGCATGCCGAGCGGCCCATGCAGTTTCGGCTGGCCGAGCGGGATTTGTGCTGCCTGAGTGACGAGCAGCGGGCGCGTTTGGCGTTGTTGCGTTCGCGTTACGAGGCGGGGCTGCTGAGGCTGATTGCGCCCCAGGCGAAGCTGCAAGGGGAAGCCCTGCTGGCGACGGCGCATGTGGTGGCGACGCTGCTCAACCAGTTGCCGGGGATGTTGAAGGCACTGCCTGAGGAGCAGGGGCTGGGCTTGATGGAGAGTATGTTGATGGGGGGAATAGAAAGAACCTTAAGGTAAGCGCAGATCCTGTAGGAGCGGCCTTGTGTCGCGAAAGGGCTGCGGAGCGGCCCCGGGTATCAAGCCAGATGCAAAAATGCCGGGGCCGCCTTGCGGCCCTTTCGCGACACAAGGCCGCTCCTACAGGGACCGTGTCCGGTCTCAAGCTGTCTGATCTCAGCGGAGCAATGCCTGGATCTGCTCGTGCAAGGTATCCAGGTCAAACGGCTTGGCCAGGATCGGTGCCTTGCGAGTGATCGGGCTGCCCGATTCCAGAATCTCCGCCGGGTAGCCACTGATGAAGATCACCTTCAGGTCCGGCCGCAACTTCACCGCAGGCTCGGCAATCTCCACCCCGGAGATGCCACCCGGCAGGCGGAAGTCCGTCACCATCAGGTCCAGGTGCGGTTTGCTGGCCAGGATGGCAAACGCCTGCTCGCCATCCTCGGCCACCAGCACGTGATACCCCTCGCCCGCCAGGTAGTCCCGCAGAATCATGCGAATCGCCGGTTCATCCTCGACGATCAGCACCACATCTTGTGCATCTTCACTCATGTTAACGCCTTGAAATGCTTACAGTTGGCCATCAGACCCCAGGCTCATGCAGAGGTTGCCCGCGCCTGGTCGTTTTGTTGTTCGTAGGTTGCCAGCGGCAGTTGCAAGGTAAAAGTGGCACCCTTGCCCTCTTCACTGTCGACCCGGATGCACCCGCCATGGGCCTGCACGATCTGTTCCGATATATACAGCCCCAAGCCCAATCCGCCGCTGGCTTGCTGGGTGGCCACCCGCTCGAACTGCTGGAAAATGCGCTGCTGGTTGGCCGCACCAATGCCGATACCCTGGTCCTGCACTTGCACGCACGCCAGGCCGTCCTGTTCGAACACCCGCACCAGCACCGGCTTGCGCTCACCATATCGCAAGGCATTGGACAACAGGTTGACCACCACTTGTTCAATGCGAAATTCGTCCCACTCACCGTGCAGCGGTTCGCAACGTTGTAGCTCGATACGCGTGTCCAACGCAGTGGCCTGGGCAGCGAAATTCTCCACCAGGCCGCCTACCAGCTGGCTCAAGTCGAAGGCCTTGGGCCGTAGCGACAGCTTGCCGGTGCGGATACGCGACACATCGAGCATATCTTCGATCAGGCGAATCAGGCTGTTGATCTGCCGTTCATCGCGCTCGACCATCGCCTGCAGCTTCTCGCCACTGAAGGCTGCAAGGTTGCCGCGTGCCAGGTGCATCTTGCGCAGCTGGGTTTCCAGGATCAACCCATTGAGCGGCGTGCGAACCTCATGGGCGACGATCGACATGAAGTCATCACGCATTCGCACGGCATGTTCCAGCTCGCCTCGCGCCGTCTGCAACTGGGTCAACAACAGTTCCTGCTCCTGGCGGCTGCGCTCCAGCGCCTGCAACTGGCGGTCGAGCACCTTGCGCTGGCGGTACACGTCGACGAACACCGACACCTTGCTCTTCACCGCCAGGGTGTCGAGCGGCTTGTGCAGGAAGTCCACCGCCCCGCTTTCGTAGCCCTTGAAGGCATAGTTCATCTCGCGTCCGGCCGCGGTGACGAAGACGATGGGTATGTTGCGGGTCTTTTCCGTGCCACGCATCAGCTCAGCCAGCTCGAAGCCGTTCATGCCTGGCATTTGCACATCGAGGATGGCCAGGGCGAACTCGTGTTCGAGCAGCAGCGACAATGCGGCTTCTGCAGACTGGGCCTGATGCACCTCGCGGTCTTCGCCCTGAATCAGGGCGTCGAGGGCCAGCAGGTTCTCCGGCAGGTCGTCGACGATCAGCAGTTTGGCGATGGTGTGGCTTAGCATGCGCTGGGTTCCAGGGCGGCGAGCAACTGCTCGATGCCACTCAGAGAAAGTATATGGTCAGGCTGGTGCAGGGCCAGGGCGGCCTCAGGCATCAGCGCAACCTGTGCGTCACGGGGGTCCTGGACGATGGTCCGGCCCCCGCTGTTCTTGATGTAGGCCAGCCCTTCGGCGCCATCTTCATTGGCACCGGTAAGCAGCACGCCAAGCAGGCCGTCACCGTAGGCGTCAGCCGCCGACATGAACAGAAAATCGATCGATGGCCGGGAAAAATGCCGCGGTGGCTCCTGGCTCAGCGACAGGGTGAAGTCGCGCTCCACCGACAAGTGGTAGCCAGGCCCGGCCACATACACCTGCCCGGGCTTCAGCGGTTGCTTGTCGCGAGCCTCGCATACCGGGCGCTGCAAACGCCGTTGCAGCACCTCGGCCAACTGGCTGTGGCGGTCATCCGGCAGGTGCAGCACACACACCACCGGGATGCCGTAGCCGGCGGGCAACGCACCAAGCACGGCGAACAACGCCGTCACGCCGCCCGCCGAAGCGCCGATCACCACCGCGCGCACGCCCTTCATGATTTGCGGTAGATCCGTTCAGGCTTGACCAGCGGCTCGAACCGGTCGCTGTAGGCCGAAAAGTCCACCGACTCCTTGCTGCCCAGCACCAGGAAGCCGCGGTGGCACAGGGATTCATGGAACAGGCCCAGGGCGCGGTCTTGCAGTTCCTTGTTGAAATAGATGAGCACGTTGCGGCACGACACCAGCTGGGTTTCGGAAAACACGCTGTCGGTGGCCAGGCTATGGTCGGCGAAGGTCACGTTGTCACGCAGGGTGCTGTCCATGATGGCGTTGCCGTAGGCCGACGTGTAGTACTCGGAAAAGTCCCTGCGCCCGCCCGCGATGCGGTAGTTCTCGGCGTACTCGCGCATGCTCTGCATCGAGTAGATACCCTGCTTGGCCTTGTCCAGCGAATGCGGGTTGATGTCGGTGGCGTAGATGATGGTGCGCTCCAACAGGCCTTCCTCGCGCAGCAGGATGGCCATGGAGTACACCTCCTCACCCGTGCTGCAGCCTGCAATCCACACCTTGATCGAAGGCCAGGTGCGCAGCAGCGGCACCACTTCGTTGCGCAGCGCCAGGAAGTGCCCCGGGTCGCGGAACATTTCGCTGACCGGGATCGTCAGGTACTGCAGCAACTGCATGAACATGCCGGGGTCGTGCAGCACACGCTCCTGCAGCGCCGACACCGTCAGGCAGTCGAACTGGCGCAGCGCGTGCAGGATCCGGCGCTTGATCGAAGCGCCGGAATAGTTGCGGAAATCGTAGCTGTACTTGAGGTAGATGGCCTCGATCAGCAAGCGGATCTCGATGTCGGTGTTACGTTCGCTAGTCAAATTCGCTCCAGTTGCGGCAGCCATACACGGATCAGCGAGAACAGGCGGTCCAGGTCGATCGGTTTGGCCAGGTAATCATTGGCCCCGGCCTGCAGGCAACGCTGCTGGTCATCCTTCATGGCCTTGGCGGTCACGGCGATGATCGGCAGCTTGCGCCAGCGCGGTTGCTGGCGGATCAGGCGGGTGGCTTCGAAGCCGTCCATTTCCGGCATCATCACGTCCATCAGCACCAGGTCGATGTCGTCATGCTGCTCCAGGCGCTCGATGGCTTCACGCCCGTTGCGGCCGATTTCCACAATCGCGCCCTTGTGCTCCAAGGCACTGGTGAGGGCAAAGATGTTACGCACATCATCGTCCACCAGCAGTACCTTGCGGCCTTCGAACACCTTGTCGCGGCTGCGTGCGGTCTTGAGCATGCGCTGGCGTTCATTGGACAACTGCGACTCGACCTTGTGCAGGAACAGCGTGACTTCGTCCAGCAGGCGCTCCGGCGAGCGTGCGCCCTTGATGATGATCGAACGCGAATACTTGAGCAGGTCGGCTTCTTCTTCGCGGGTCAGGTTGCGACCGGTATACACGATCACCGGCGGGAAGGAACGGATATCCTCGGCGGTCATGCGCTTGAGCAGCTCGTTACCGAGCATGTCGGGCAATTTGAGGTCGATGATCATGCAGTCGTAGATGTTCTCGCGCAGCAGTTCCAGGGCGTCCTGGGCCATGGCCACGGCAGTGATTTCCACGTCGTCGTCGCCAATCAGGCGGGCAATGCTTTCACGCTGCAGGTCGTCGTCTTCCACCAGCAGGATGTGCTTGAGCTTCTGGGTCAGCTTGGCCTCCAGGCGGGCGAACACTTCTTTGAGCTCATCGCGGCTGGTGGGCTTGACCGCGTAGCCGACAGCGCCCATGTGCATGGCGGCCTCGACCCGGTCTTCGACAGAAATGATATGCACCGGGATGTGCCGGGTGCTGGCCTGCTCCTTGAGGCGCTGCAGCACCGTCAGGCCCGAATGGTCGGGCAGGCGCATGTCCAGCAGGATCGCATCGGGGATGTACTGGGCGGCCAGCTCGAACCCTTCGTCGGCGCCCTGCGCCACCAGGCAGCTGTAACCCAGTTCATGGGCCAGGTCGAAGAGGATGCGGGCGAAGTTGGGTTCGTCTTCGATCACCAGGATGCAGCGGTTGCCGAACGGTGCGCGCTCACGGTCGTCGTCAAACGCCGGCAACGGGCGTTTTGGCGCAGCCGCCACCGGCACCTGGGGGGCGGGCGGCAGGGTGTCGACCGCCGGGCGCAGGCTGAGGGGCTCCACACTGTGCCCCACACTTTCGTAGTGCTCTGGCAGGATCAGGCTGAACACACTGCCTTTGCCAGGGCTGCTGTCAACGCTGATCTGCCCGCCCAGCAAATGCGCCAGGTCGCGCGAGATCGACAGGCCCAGGCCGGTGCCGCCGTAACGGCGATTGCTGGTACCGTCGACCTGATGGAAGGCACCGAAAATGGCCTGCTGCTGGTCGGCGGCAATGCCAATGCCGGTATCGCGCACAGCGAAGACAATGCCAGTGCCAGCCTGGTAACCGATGTTCAGGCTAACCTGTCCACGCTCGGTGAACTTGATGGCATTGGACAGCAGGTTCTTGAGGATCTGCTCCAGGCGCTGGCGGTCGGTGAACAGGGTGGCGGGTACAGTCGGTTCAGCGTTTACCTCGAAGGCCAGCCCCTTGTGCCCGGCCAGCGGTTCGAACATGCCGCGCAGGCCCTCGACCAGGCGTTCCACCTGGGTGCTTTCAGGGCGCACCTCGAGCTTGCCGGCCTCGACCTTGGCAATGTCGAGAATGTCGTTGATCAGGTTGAGCAGGTCATTGCCGGCCGAGTAGATCGAGTCTGCGAACTTGACCTGTTCATCGCTCAGGTTGCCTTCGGCGTTTTCCGACAGCAGTTTGGCCAGAATCAGCGAGCTGTTCAGCGGCGTGCGCAGCTCGTGGGACATATTGGCCAGGAACTCGGACTTGTACTTGCTCGAGCGCTGCAGCTCGTCGGCGCGCGCCTGCAGTTCGTCCTGAGCCTGCATCAGCTCGTCGTTCTTCAGGTCCAGCGCCTCTGTGCGTTCGGACAACTGCTCGTTGGTCTGCTCCAGCTCCGCCTGCTGGGTTTCAAGGTGGGCCTGAGACTCCTTGAGCACGCGGGATTGTTCTTCCAGCTCTTCGTTGGCGGTTTTCAGCTCTTCCTGCTGCACCTGCAGCTCTTCGTTCAGCTGTTGGGTTTCAGCCAGCACCTCCTGCAGGCGTTGGCGGTAGCGGGCACTTTCGATGGAAATGCCGAGGTTGCCGGCAATGCGCTCCAGCATTTCGGCGTCGCGGTCGTCCAATGGGCGCAGGAAGCCCAGTTCCAGCACGCCATTGATCTGCCCGTCGTCGCTGGCTGGCAGCAACACGGCACTGCGTGGCAGGCCACTGCCCAGGCCGGAACTCAGCTGGTAATACCCTTCCGGCAGGTCTTCCAGATGCAGCAGGCGCCCTTCACGTACGGCCTGAGCCAGCAGGCCGTCATGATCGCCCTTCACCTGCTCTCGGGCTTGCTCCTCAGCACTCAGGCCGTAGGTGGCCACGCGCACCAGGCGGCCATGCTCATCGCGCACATACACCGCCCCCACCACACTTCCCAGGTAGTCGGCAAAGAAGCGCAGGATGTTGTCACCCAACATGGACAAGGTCAGTTGCCCCAGCACCTGCTCGGCCAGTCGGGTCTGGCCATTGCGCAGCCAGGCCTGGTGCTCCAGGCGCTCGGCCGCACGCTGCTGGGCCTTGAAGTTTTCTTCGTAACTGCCCGACAACGCCAGCAGGTCACGCCGACCCAGATAGGCCAACATGGCGCTGAGGCCGACGATGAACAGCACGAACACCGAAATGGCAGTGACGGTAACGCTGCTGACTTTCTCGTTGCGGGCCATGCGTAATTGCTGTTCGGTGCCGATCAGGCCGTCGAATTCCTTGCGGATCTCGTCGGTCAGGCGCTTGCCCCGGCCATTGCCGATCGACGCCTGGTAATCGCCCTGGCTGCGGCGCAGGGCGATCATCTCGCTGCCGAAATTGTTCCAGGCTTGCTGCAGGGCAACCAGCCGGTCGATGCGGTCGACCTGCTGCGGGTTGTCCTCGACCAGGCCACGCAGGCTTTGCAAGCTGCCAAGAATGCGCGGTTTGGCCACCTCGTAAGGGTCAAGGAAGCGCTCGTCGCCGGTGATCAGGAAGCCGCGCATGCCGGTTTCCATGTCGATCGACAGCTTGAGCGTCTCGTTGGCATTGCCGATCACCCGATCGGTGTGCTCGACCCACTGCATGGCCGACAGCAGGTAGTTGATCACCGCGACAAAGGCCACGGCGCCCAACAGGCCAACCCCCAGAGGAAGACCGATGTTGCGGCTCAACAGCTTGCGAAAGCTTCGTTGGTCCATCGAGGCTGATTGCATCATGTGAAAGGGCCCGAGCAAGAAAAGTCCATTGAAAAGCGTGGCGGATCTACCGCTGTCGTTATCTGCCACTGCACCGTCCTGTTAAGCGAGTCTAACCAGCTTTGGCGGGTCTGGCAGGGCATTTAGCCAGTATTTGAAGGTGGCGTGCGCCAATCGTTCCATCTGATTGCATGGATCGGTATCCTCGGGAACTTCTGGTGCCGCCCGGAGCACAGATTAAAGACATTCATTGCACAGGACCCGAACCATGCACCTTCTGGTAGTCGAAGACGACGACATCGTTCGTATGCTGATGGTCGAAGTGCTCGATGAGTTGGGCTACGAAGTGATCGAGGCAGAAGACGCCGCAGCCGCCCTGCGGGTGCTCGAAGACCCGAGCCAGGCGCTGGCACTGATGATGACCGATGTGGGTTTGCCGGACATGCGCGGCGAAGTGCTCGCCGGCAAGGCGCGCGAATTGCGCCCACTACTGCCCGTGCTGTTCGCCAGCGGTTATGCAGACAGCCTCAATGTGCCCGAGGGCATGCACATGATCGGCAAGCCGTTCAGTATCGACCAGTTGCGGGACAAGGTGGTGGCTATTCTGGGTAACCCTTGAAATCGCAGTCGCCAACTACACTTCCCTGCGCAAGAGGTAGGTATCCATGATCCACCCCTTGCGACGCCTCTCCTGCTCGCGCACCGCCAAAATTCGCGCCTTCACCACCTGCAGCGGTCCGGATATCAGCACTTCGTCCTCCGTCCCCAGGTAGGCGCCCCAATAGATCATCAACGCCGGGTCATCGAGCTGGGCGAACGCCCCCTGCCCATCGAGCATGACCACCACATTGTCGATACGGCCCTGCCCGGCCAGGCGCCGCCCTGGCAGCACGGTGAGCGGCTCGCCGATGCGGTTGAGCGGGATCTGATGGCGCGCTGCCAATGCCTGAACGCTACTGATGCCGGGGATCACCTGCAGCTGCAGCGCCACCCCACGCTCGCGGACCAGATCGAGAATGCGCAGGGTGCTGTCGTAAATGCCGGGGTCGCCCCACAACAGGAACGCGCCGATATCCCCAGGTTTCATTTCTTCGCCGATCAGCCGGGCATAAAGGGCTGCGCGCTGGCGGTGCCAGTCATGGACGGCACCCACATAGTCTGTAGCCAGGCTATCACGGCGGGGGTCCGCCACCTGCACCAGGCGATAGCCTCCTTCAGGTCGGTACCGCTCAAGGATGACCTTGCGTAACCGCACCAGCTCGTCCTTGTCCAGGCCCTTGTCCAGCACGAAGAAGTGCGTGGCCCGGCGCAACGCCTCGACCGCCTCATAGGTAACCTGGCACGGATCACCAGGCCCAATGCCTATCAACAGTATTGTGGCGACCATGTACCTACCTTTTGTATAAACAAGCCGATATACACAATAGCGTGGATATCTACCACTCACAGCCCTGCTAGTACATTCAATAAAGTGAGAACCTTACGCTCGGGTACCTTATCTAAATCAGGAATACCCAGTAATGAGATTCATCACTCACACGGTTCGAGCGACGCTGATTGCGGCGGGTTTATCTGCGGCCGCGCACGCTGCACTACCGGCGCCGACAGCACCACACATATCAAGCCCCCAGGACGAGGTTCAACGCTTCGTAATACGCGCTGACACGCAATACCCCCGCGGGCCAGACAACGGCAACCAGCCGGGAGAATCGATCCGATTAATGACAGAACAGGACAATGCTATCAATCAATGGCGAAATTCATTTGGCGGCAGCATTCCCGTTTTCCTGAATGGCGACGTCACCGAGTTCGGCCATGGCAGCGAATGGAGCAAGATGTTCGAACACCTGGCAAAGGTGCCCGGGACCTATTGGGGCTTGGGGAATCACGACTACCAAAATAATGTCGATGACTGCGCCAACAACGGCTGTGCGCGAGATTCCATACAACACCTTGAGGCAGCGGTAGCCGGGTGGCAGGTTGATTCATTCCATTTAGCCAAAGAGAACAAACCGGATTACGAGCGCTGGACGGGTAGCTTCGGCTACAGCAAGACGATTGGCCGCATTACGTTCATCCAGCTCAACAACCACTTCGCCTATACAAAAAGTTTCTCAAGTAACGGTGGGCCGATTTTTCCCAAAAAAATCTATTTTGACGTGACAGCTTCACTCAACTGGCTTGAACAGCAGATGGAAATTGCAAACAAAAATGGCAAGTATATCGTCATCAATCTGCATCGCCCGCCCAGGGACTCGACGTTCGGTTCTGAAGCCGACCGAATCCGCTTTTACAACCTGCTCAACCAATACCGGGTCCTGAGTATCTTCCATGGCCACACCCACTATGCCGCGAAACGGCAAGCCATTGGCGACACACCCGTATATGACGCGGGGTCAAGTTTCCTGCGAGGGTTCCTGACAGCCGAACTGGATGAAGGGAAAAACAGCCTTGTCGTTCGCGTTGCCACTGACAACGACATCCAGAACGCCAAGGCGTACTCCACGCCTCTGCACCTGCTCCCACCGGCTCCGACATTCCAGTTCAGCACCCAACCGAGCGGCGATGCAATCCAGGGCCTTGTCATGTACGCCAACAGGCCGCGAGACACTCAGCTGCCCGTTGTGGAGATCTCGCTCGATGGCCTCCCCTTCAAGCGCTACGACATATCCAATAATGCCGCGCTGCTCTATGACCTGCGTCCAGACACGCAGTATCGTTACAGCATCAAAATTTATCGGGCCGAAGGCGAGGCAGCTGCCCGTGAAGACAAAGGGACATTCACAACACCCGCGCTTGCAAAAGCCCCTACCGATTTGTGCGTCGACCATATCGATGGAGACATGGGCACCCTGAGGCTGAAATGGAAAAACCCGGTTCCTGGTTTCCGAATGCCTTATTACATTCAGGTGGAGGCTAGCGAACCCGGTAACCCTTTATGGGTCCTGCGAAGCCTGGCGGACGATCGCCGGAGCACAACAGAGACCGTTAGATACCAGCTTCATGGCCGAGCCCCCTTCGCAATGACCTATCACGTGTTTTATTGGAGTGCGAGCGATGGGCACAGTGGGAAGGCGCAACTGGCCGGCAAGGATATCTGGACATCCGGCTGCCAATATCTCAAGGATTGAAGGCAGCCAGGACAACCTCTACCGGGTTCCTCCCTGCAACACTTAGAAGACCGAGAAGCTATAACTTACGATCACCCGTGTCTCGTCCATGTCACGCGCCCACTTCTCGTAGTTACTGCGGTATGTGGAGTTACGCAGGCGTACACTGACATCCTTGAACGTGCCACTTTGCACCTGGTACTTGAACTCGGTGTCGCGTTCCCATTCCTTGCCTTCGGCCGTGCTGCCCGGCACCTTGATATTGTCGCCGTTGATGTAACGGGTGAAGAAGGTCAGGCCGGGCACACCCAGCGCCTTGAAGTCATAGTCATAGCGCACCTGCCAGGAGCGCTCCTGGGCGGCGGCGAAGTCGTTGACCTGCGCATAGTTGACCAGGTACGGGTTGCTGCCATCCAGGTATGGCATGGCGCTGTCGCCATACATGCGCTGCCAGCCGGCACTGACCTTGTGGCCACCCAGGCTGTAGCCGAGCATGCCACTGAAAGCGCGGTGGTCGATTGCCCCGGCGCGGGCATTGCCGATGTCGTCACTCTTGATCAGCCGCAAGTCGGCCGATAGGCTGCCGACTGCCAGCGGCTGGCTGGCCACCAGGCCGAGGAAGTGCTGGCGGTAGATATTCTCCAGCTTGGCCACCTGGTACTGGGCGCTGAAGCGCTCGTTGAAACGGTAATCGACACCGGCCAGGTCGAAGTGGTCGGCCTCGATATCGCAGGCATAGCGCTTGTTCTTGCAGTGCACGCGAATGTCCTGGCGGTCGGTGGAATCCCGAGCGGTGTATTTGTCCAGGCGAGCCAGGGTGAACTTCAGGTCGTGCAGTTCTTCAGAGGTGAGCATGGCGCCATGGAACATGGTCGGCAGCAGGCGGCCATCGTTGTACTTGAGCAACGGCACATCCGGCATCATCGAACCGTACTTGAGCACAGTGTTGGAGACCTTGACCTTTGCCGCCAGGCCCATCTTCGCGTACTGGTCGGCCGAGTGCCGTGGGTCGTGGCCGGAAGACGGCAGCAAACCACTGTTACTGTCGGCCGGGCTGGAATCCAGTTTGAAGCCGACCATACCCAGTGCATCCACACCAAAACCTACCGGGCCTTGGGTATAACCCGACTGCACATTGAGGATGAAGCCTTGTGCCCACTCTTCGCGCTTGGACGCACCTTGGCTGGAACTGCTGTGGCCGTCACGAAAATCCCGGTTGAAATAGACATTGCGTGCTTCAAGCTTGGCACTGCTGTCTTCCAGAAAACCGGCGGCCTGGGCATTGACGCCGGCACACAACAGGAACAGGCCGGCAACACGGCGCCCGGGGGCGAGGGGGAAAGGGGCAAACATGCGAGGAAACATCCAGAATGAAAACGGGTTAACAACCTGTGGCACGTGTTGGCCACGGTACTGCGACAGGCCAGAACAATAGCCGACCATCATCTGAAATGATCGCGCAAAGGCTCTGGCACGGGCCATTGGACCATGGTCTAAGCGCCCAGGCAGGCCACCGCAGAAAACCGGAGAAATAACGCACGCAAAACTAGGAAAGTTCCCAACTTACTTACAAAAAGTTAGCAGTTTACCCAGTACCCATGAATGACTACACTCGATATCAGCGAACAGCAGAACCCACCCGCGTGGCCGGCGTTTTCATTCTTCTTCAATGTTCGTCACGCCCTGCCACGACCGACGTACAGGAGTGATTACAGTGTCCAGACTTGCAGAGTTTCGTGCTGCCGAAAAAGCGCTCCAGGAACAGATGGCGCAACTGGAAGCGTTGAAAAAGGATGCCGGCCTAAAACGCGAAATCGAATTCGAGCAGAAACTAGTCGGCCTGATGAAAAGCTATGACAAGAACCTGCGCGATATCATCGCCATCCTCGACCCGAAAGCCGTGACCCGGGTATCCAGCGCCGCGCCCAAGCAACAGCGCCGCCCGCGCGTGGTAAAGGTGTATCAAAACCCACACACCGGCGAGCGAATCGAGACCAAAGGCGGCAACCACCGTGGGCTCAAGGCCTGGAAAGAACAGTACGGCGCCGCGACGGTAGAAAGCTGGGTACGCTGATGAAACGTCCACGCTTACTTCACACTTTTTTCACAAGGACTGGCTCAGTATCGAGACAGCTAAAGGACTAGCGACCCCATCACGCGCCCGCACATGCGGGCCTCTAATTCCAGCGCCCTGCCTTGTGCAGGGCGCTTTCATTTGCGCTATCGGCGCACTGCCGTATCATGGCCAGCCTGTCCGTTTTGCCGGTGCCCTGCGCCCGGCCCCGTCTCAGGAGTTCCCATGAGCCTGCACGATCTGCAAACGCTGCCTGGCGTCACCGCCCAGCCAGACACCGCCACCGCCCAGTTCGTCTTCAACCACACCATGCTGCGGGTCAAGGACATCGAGAAATCGCTGGACTTCTACACCCGCGTGCTGGGCTTTCGCCTGGTAGACAAGCGCGACTTCCCCGAAGCCGCTTTCAGCCTGTACTTCCTGGCTCTGGTCGACCCGGCGCAGATCCCTGCCGATGACGCCGCACGCCACCAATGGATGAAGTCGATCCCTGGCGTACTGGAGCTGACCCACAACCACGGCACCGAAAACGATGCCGAGTTTGCCTACCACAACGGCAACACCGACCCGCGCGGGTTTGGCCACATCTGCATTTCGGTGCCGGACGTGCGCGCCGCCTGTGCACGCTTCGAAGCGCTGGACGTACCGTTCCAGAAACGCCTGCAAGACGGGCGCATGAACCACCTGGCCTTCGTCAAGGACCCGGACGGTTACTGGGTGGAAGTGATCCAGCCAACCGAGCTCAAAGGCTAAGCGTTCATCGCCGTGCGCTCGTCGGGCCGGGAACTCCCGGCCCCTTGCTGTGGTATATGAAGGTAACTGCTTCACATGCCACAGCGAGGTAAGGACGATGCAATCTCTTCACTGTGAATACCGCAAGCACACCATCACCGCCAGCGTGATGCCCCACCCCGACTCCCCCCTGCCCTATGCCGCCGGCTGCCTGATCACCGCCCCTGACGGGCACACCAGCAGGCGCATGTCGATGCCGATGAAGTTTTTCTCGGACCTTGAGAATGCGCAGCATGTGTCACTGGCTCACGGCCGGGCGCTGGTTGACCAGCAGCTGGATGAGGGGCACAAGGTGTTTTGATCCCTCGATTGCCTGTACTGGCCTCTTCGCGGGCAAGCCCGCGAAGAGGCCAGTACAGGAGTAACTAGATATCCCGGGCGTACGCCACCGCCGCATCCACCTGCGCCCGCGTCGGCCTTACCCCGGTGTAAAGCACGAACTGCTCCAGCGCCTGCAACGCAATCACCTCAAGCCCGGTGATGACCGGCTTGCCTAACGCCTGCGCCCGACGGATCAATGGCGTCTGCGCCGGCATCGCCACCACATCGAACACCCGCTCAGCCGCTGCAATGGCAAGCTCGGAAAACGCCAGTTCTTCAGCCTCCGGTCCGCCCGCCATCCCGATCGGCGTCACGTTCACCAGCATCGGCGGGCAGATATCGCCCAGGTCCGGTACCCAGCGATAGCCACAAGCATCCGCCAGCTGGCGCCCGGCTTGCTCGTTGCGCGCAACGATCAAGCCCTCGGCAAAGCCGGCATCGCGCAAGGCACTGGCCACGGCCTTGGCCATGCCACCACTACCGCGCAGGGCAAAGGCAGTGCCCGGGTCGACCTTATGCTGTGCCAGCAACTGGCGGACAGCCAGGTAGTCAGTGTTGTAGGCCTTCAGGTGCCCCTCGGTGTTGACCAGGGTATTCACCGATTCAATGGCCGCAGCCGACGGGTCGATTTCGTCGACCAGGGCCATGCAGGCCTCCTTGTACGGCATCGACACGCCACACCCGCGGATCCCCAATGCGCGGATACCTGCCACGGCTGCTGGCAGGTCATCCGTGCGCATGGCCTTGTAATAGAAGTCCAGGCCCAACTGCTGGTACAGGTGGTTGTGAAAACGCACGCCGAAGGTGCCGGGGCGCCCGGCCAGGGAGATGCACAGTACAGTGTCCCTGCTGGGAGTTGTCGACATAACCTGCTCCTTTGTCATAACTGAAACGTTTGTGCAGCGTACCAGAGGCAACCACTGGTCGTCCCTTACATAACCTTTACCGTTTCCCTGTGCTCAGCTGACGGAGACCGGAGTCATAGTAGTAAGGCCCCGAACGAGGGGTTTCCCTGCGAGGTTGCGTTATGAACCGTCTCATTCCCGGAATTGCCTTGCTGATCGGTGCCTTGGCCGTCAGCGGGCCTGCTGCTGCGCATGGCGGCCATGGCGGCGGCGGTTGGTATGGGCCGGGCCCGCTGTTGGGCGCGGCGGTGGTCGGCGCGGTGGTCGGGGCAACGGTGTATGGCGGACGTGACCGTACCGTGTATGTCGAACGCCAGCCGGTCTATTACGGGCCGCCGCCAGTCTATGTGCAACCACCACCGCAGCCGGTGTATTACCAGCCGTACTACGCACCAGCACCACCGCCCCCGGGCTACCGCACCTACTACGGCCCGCCGCCGGTGTATTACGGCCCGCCGCGCTGGTAAGGGTTGATAGAACTAATGACCACTATTGAGCACGTTGATTTCAAACCGCCCCGGCTGCTGCGTATGGTAGGGCCATGTCTTGCAGGAGGTCCCCATGGCCACTATCCATATCATGTCCGTCGTCGGCAGCGCCGTCCCCGCCTCACTGCGTGAGCAGGGCCTGCTGGCTTGCTGGTACCTGGTACGCAACGGTGAAGCCGTGAGCGGCCCGATGCCGACACTGGCCTCGGCCCAGGCACTGGTTGAACAGTTGCAACCCGGCACCCTGGTTGCCTGACCCGAATTTGTTGTGCGTTGCTCCCTACGCCCTTATGGCCCACCAAGATGGTGGGCTTTTTTTTGCCTGGGCCGCCTCAGCGTTGCGAGCTACGGCTCAGCTGGCTGCTCAGCACCATGATCTTGCCCTGAAGCCGCCCTACCGTCAGCACCAGCTCGTTGCGCTCCCTGGCCAGCTGGTCCGCTTTGGTTTCTGCCTCTCGGCGGGCATCGCGCTCGATGTCCAGCAGCTCGGTCAGGCGGCGGATAACTGCAACATCCGCGCTGTCCATCGCACGTTCGGCCGCATCCCTGGACAACCACTTGCGCAGCCACAGAAACGCACCTAGCAACACAGTGCCCGTACCGCTCAGCCAAGTGACTGTGCCCGGGCCGAGGTCGGTCGGATCCATGTGAACCTCATTACCAATGATGAAGTGATGAGCCCTGGAGAAAAGTGTCTCGCTGGCTTCCCTTGCTTGCTGCTTTAATTTAGCCTACAGCTAATTTCATCACAAGAGGCAATTTAGCCATGCGCACATTTAGCAGCAAGCTAAACACTGGCATGCTTTGCCCTATGGACATCTACGACATTCGCAAGCACAACCTGGTCAAATTGATCGGCAGCCAGAGGAAGGGATCCTGCGCAGAGCGCTGGGGGATGGCGCCTGCACACCTGAGCCAGATCCTTTCTGACAAGACCGCAAAAAACCTGGGCGATGACGTAGCCCGCCGAATCGAGGGCATCGAAGGCCTGCCACGCGGGTGGTTCGACGCACTGTCGAAAGGTGACCCGGTGCAGCTGCCGGTCGAAACTGGCGACGGCAAACTTTCTGCGGCCGACCTGGTCAAGCAGATGCTTGCCAGAAGTGGCAAAGGCATCCCCGAAGAAACCCGGCAGCGGTTGCTGGCCGCAGCTGAAGAGCCGCTGGACGCCACACCGGTGAAGGCTGAGCTTGTCCGCCCTGGCCTGGTGGGTGATGAAGTATGGATTGCCCACTACGACGTGCGGGCCGCCATGGGCGGTGGCCAGATCCCCCACGATTACCCGGAAATGTTCAAGGACGTTCGCATCAGTCCCAGCCATCTTCGCGAGCTGGGCGTGGAATTCACTGAACACCACCACCTCAAGATGGTGACCGGCTGGGGCCAGTCAATGGAGCCGACCATCAGGCACCGTGACCCACTGATCGTGGACGTGAGCATCCGGGATTTCGTGGGCGACGGGATCTACTTCTTTTCCTGGGGCGATCACATCTACATCAAGCGGCTGCAAATCGCGGACGAGGACCACTTCGAGATGATCTCCGACAACTCACGGCACAAGGACCGTATGATCCGCCGGGAAGAAACCTACATCCAGGCCCGGGTGCTGCTGGTGTGGAATGCACACCTGGTTTAACGCCAAAGCCCGCCGCCCAGGCGGGCTTTTCATGGCACTCAGAAAGGCGCCACCTCTTCGACCTCCTCCGCCTTGCTGTCCTGCTCAACGATGAAGTCGTCGCGCGCCTCCACACTGCTGCGCGCCCAACGTACGGTAACGCTCTCGTCATCGTTGAACGTAAGGTCCAACTCGGACGTTTCGGACAACAGGCCCATCACCTCTTCCCACTCCGCATCACCGTCGGTATCCAGGCGATTCACCACAACCCAGCGCTGGGTCTGCGCGACCGGGTGGTTGATCATCGACGACACCCGCAGGCTAAGACGCTCGATTCCGGTCATTGCCTGACGCTGCCGGGAGGTTGACTGCATGTGCATAGACATATTTCCATCCTGAAAGCTGTATATTTGTACAGTGACTGAGAAAAGCTTATCTCACCGCCAAATCCAGCGTAAAGCCCCCACCGCTGAAAATTTTCGCTATTGGGTAATTTTGCGCAAAGCGAAATTTATTTAGCTTTTAGCTATTGACTGCTATTTAGCCTGCCGCTAATTTTTATCCCGCAGCCGCAAACGTGGCCGCCAGAGCCCCCAGCCAATCCTATCTTTGCGTCAGGAGTTTTCATGACCGTAGACATCAGCAACCTCATCATCGCTACGCCGGTAGCCGTATCCTCGACCAACCCCGTTGCACTCGAACTCAACGGTGCCGAAGCAATTGCCAGCTACCCGAGCATCGTGAAGGTGCTAAACGATGGTTCGATCCAGTTCTCAGCCCCCACCAAAGGCGCCTCGAGCAAAAGCACCCACAGGACCCGCTGCGAGTGGACGGAAACTGAAGATTGGACACTGGCCAGCGCCCAGGATCACTGGAACTACCAAACCATGACGCTGACCAAGGTCAACGCTGCACAGAAGGTGGTCATCGCCCAGATGCACGTACGTGGGGACGATAGCCCGCCGGTGAAGGTGTTCTGGAACAAGGGCAACATCACGCTGGGGTTTCGGCGCACCTACAACCAGACCGACCCGGTGAACTCGACAGTGCTGAAAGGGGTGCCGCTGGGGGGCAGGTTCATCGTCAGCATCCACACCACGTCTGCCGGCGTGGTCAACGTAACGGCCAAATACAACGGTGTTTCCGGCTCGTCAGGCAATTTGCAACTCGACAGTACCTGGGCACCATGCTTGTTCGAGTTTCACGGCGGCATCTACAACCAGGTTGACTATACCGATGCTACACCAGCCGATGACGGCTCTATCTGCATCATCAGCGAACTGTCACTGATCCACCGCTGAACAATGCAAGCCCGAAAGGCATCCCGGTGCCCTGCCCATCACGGGTTGCGCCGGGATCGCCGTGACACGCCACGCCAGTGATTAGTCTCGATGAGTCATATTGTTGACTTCCCGCTCCCAGACTAATAATTAACTGTCTGCCTGGGGAGGCGCGAAACATGCAATCAAGATTCGTTATTGTCCCTGCCGTGCCAGTGGAAGGTGATTCTTTCCGCATCGGTAACCGGTTCTATGCCGCTACCACTTCGGGCGGCTTCGATATCTACGACAACCAGGAAAAACAGCGGCTCAAACGGGGCTATATCAACAAGTCCGAAGCGGCGGCAGCGTGCACGTTGATGAACGCCGAATCACGCAACCCAAAAGAGCTGTTTCCCATCCTGCGTACAGACTGATTCGCTATCCGACCTGATCATGGCCGCGTCGAGCGGCCAGCGCGGCCGTGCGCCTGAAATCAGCCACTGCCCCATTACAGGATTAAATTTCCTTCACCTTGCGCCCTTTAGTCATAAGGCATTCGACAGCGTTTGGGCCATACTCCACAATGCAGCGGTTTAGGGGGAAAACCCTTGCACAGCCAACGACATACCAACTTTTAGTGAGCCTCAACGTGAAAACATCCCTGTCTATCCTCAGCCTGCTGCTGTTGCTCACAGGAACCGCGACCCTTCCGTCGACCGCTGCTGCACAACCCCCGGCCCAGGTTCAACGCGACCCGTCCAAGCTGCACCTGGCTTCAGGCAGCGCCTTGCTGATCGACCTGAACACCAACCAGGAGCTGTACGCCAGCCATGCCGACCGCGTGGTGCCGATTGCCTCGGTGACCAAGCTGATGACAGCGATGGTGGTGCTGGATGCCAAACTGCCCATGGATGAGATGCTCACCATGACCATTGCCAACAACCCGGAAATGAAAGGCGTGTATTCGCGCGTGCGCCTGGGCAGCCAGCTTGACCGCCGCGAAACCCTGCTGATTACCCTGATGTCGTCGGAAAACCGTGCCGCCAACTCCCTGGCCAACGCCTACCCAGGTGGCTACCCGGCGTTCATCAAGGCGATGAATGCCAAGGCCCGCAGCCTGGGCATGGCACATACCCGGTATGTCGAGCCGACTGGCCTGTCGACGCAGAACGTGTCCACCGCCCGTGACCTGGCCAAGCTGCTGATGGCCTCGCGCAAGTACCCGATGCTGAGCGAGCTGTCGACCACGCGCGAAAAAACCGTGGCCTTCCGCAAGCCCAACTACACACTGGGCTTCCGTAACACCGACCACCTGGTGAACAAGAGCAACTGGGACATCAAGCTGACCAAGACCGGCTTCACCAACGAAGCCGGGCACTGCCTGGTGCTGCTGACCCGCATGGACAACCGCCCGGTGGCCATGGTCATTCTGGATGCGTTCGGCAAGTACACCCACTTCGCCGATGCCAGCCGCATGCGTCAGTGGCTGGAAACCGGTGCCGCCAAGCCAGCGCCAGCAGTGGCCATGCAGTACAAGGCGGACCGGCAGAACAAGGGGCGCCTGGTTTCCGAGTAAACCCAAACGGTCTCGCTGGGGCCTTTGCGGGCCCCAGTCGCATCAGGCCTGCGTATTGACCATCCCCCCTGCACTGCTGCCACCTGACGTCTGCAGCGCTTCGAGCAACTGCGCGGTTGCCTGCAGGATTTCCCCATTGATGGTCGCGATGCTCGCCTGCTTGGCACTCACAGCGGCCATCTTGGCTGTTTCTTCCATCTTCTGCGCCATCAGCTGGGCCAGTTGTTTCTGTTCGTCGGCCAATTGCTTTTGCAGCTTCTTGATCATCTCGCGCAATTGCTTGATGTGCGCAGGCTCCGAGCTTTCGCTGCTGCCCTGGGCACCTTGGGCCTGGCCGCCACTGTTCGTCCTGGAGGCGTCAGCCTGAGCGACTGTTCCACCCTCTTCAGCCTTTTGCGCGTCCTGGCTGTCGGCCGTCTGAGCCGTGCTCAACGCCTGGGCCGTGGTGCTGATGCTGACTGCTGCAATACCTGTCATGTCTGTCTCCCTGCGTTGCAGAATGGGTCCTTGCATGGTTCTGCCTATCGGCCGCAGAGCGCAGGTCTTTAGCCCGTGTAGCAGTGGGTCGGCCGCGCGCCAGTAAATTCCCCATCGTTTGGCTCGTTCCACCCAATGTACAAACGCTAGCGCCGGCCCCTCCCGGCGGCGTCCACATTCGACCATTATGGAACCGCAGCCATGAGCCAGTCTGCAAACCCGGAAACTATCAAGGACCTGATCGGCGTGGGCTTCGGCCCTTCCAACCTGGCCCTGGCCATCGCCCTGGAAGAACTCGCCGAGTCCCAGGGCCATGCCCTCGATGCGCAGTTCATCGACAAGCAACAGGACTACCGCTGGCACGGCGAAACCCTGGCCACCCAGAGTGAGCTGCAGATCTCGTTCCTCAAGGACCTGGTGTCGCTGCGCAACCCCACCAGCCCCTACAGTTTCGTCAACTACCTGCACCAGAAGCAGCGCCTGGCCGACTTCATCAACCTCGGCACCTTCTACCCCTGCCGCCTGGAGTACAACGACTACCTGCGCTGGGCCGCCGAACACTTCGCCACCCAGGCCGTGTATGGCCAGGAAGTGCTGCGTATCGAACCGGAACTGCAGGATGGCCGGGTAAACAACCTGCGGGTGATCGCACGTGATGCACAGGGCCGCGAATACAGCCGCCGCACCCGCTCGGTGGTGGTCGGCAGCGGCGGCACGCCGAAAATTCCGGAAAAGTTTGGCGCCTTCAAGGATGACCCACGGGTGTTCCACCACTCCCAATACCTGAGCAGCCTGAACAAGCTGCCGTGCGCCGACGGCAAACCGATGCGCATCGCCGTGATCGGCTCGGGCCAGAGCGCCGCCGAGGCGTTTATCGACTTGAACGACAGCTACCCGACCGTCAAGGTCGACATGGTCCTGCGCGGTTCGGCCCTCAAGCCGGCCGACGACAGCCCGTTCGTCAACGAGATTTTCTCGCCGGACTACACCGACCTGGTCTACAACGAACCCGCCGACCAGCGCAGCAAGTTGCTGGGCGAGTACCACAACACCAACTATTCAGTGGTCGACCTCAACCTGATCGAACGCATCTACGGCATCCTCTACCGGCAGAAAGTCGCCCACCAGCACCGCCACAACGTGCTGTGCCGGCGCCAGGTGGAGGCCGTGGTGGCCACGCGCGAAGGCCTGGAGCTGACCCTGCGCGACCTCGCTACCGGCCAGCAGCAAACCCACCGCTACGACGCCGTGATCCTTGCCACCGGCTACGAGCGCCGCTCGCACCGTGACCTGCTGGCGCCATTGGCCGGTTACCTGGACGACTTCAGCGTCGACCGCAACTACCGCGTGCTGGCCAGCCCCGACCTGCAGGCCTCGGTGTACTTGCAAGGCTTCTGCGAAAACAGCCACGGCCTGAGTGACACCCTGCTCTCGGTACTGCCGGCCCGTGCTGCAGAAATTGGCCGCGCCCTGTATCAGGACCTGGCGCAATTGCATGGCAAAGCGCAACCCGCTGCGGCCCTGACCCGCGCCTGACCCCTGTGTTATGCACCCTCAAGGCCGGCCTGTCGCCTCGCGCGCAGGTCGGCCTTGAGCTTTCTGAAACATTTGCTTGCATTTAAATCGGCAGGTTTTCAATTCTCATTCGTCCTTATCAGTACAGCCCTCTTTGGTTGGGCACACGCTCGACCACCCATTGCAGAAGACCGTCTGATGGCCAAATCACCGAAAAAATCCAAATCCAGGCTGTGGTTCCTGGTCCACAGCTGGCTCGCCTTGCCGATCTGGTTCTTTGTGCTGATCGTGTGCTTCACCGGCATGCTCGCCGTGGTCAGCCAGGAAATCGTCTGGCTGGCCAACCCGGATGTACGCGCGAGCAAGCCCGACGGTGATGCCGAGCGCCTGAGCTTCCAACAGGTACTGGACGCCATGCGCAAAGCCGAGCCAGACATGTTCGTGGAGTCGCTCAGGCAGCCCGACGGCTCGCACTTTGCCCTGCTGGCCGATGTCACGTACCCCGACGGCACCAGCCCGACGCTGTACGTCAACCCCTACACCGGCGTCATCCAGGGCAAGTCCCCTGACTTCAACTTCGAAGCCTTTACCCGTGCCCTGCACGGCTGGTGGCTGGTGCCGTTCACCAACGGCTTCAGCTGGGGCTGGTACCTGGTTTCGCTTCTCGGCCTGCCCATGCTGGCCTCTCTGGTCACCGGGCTGGTGGTGTACAAGAAGTTCTGGAAAGGCTTCTTCAAACCGGTGCGCACCGGGCATGGCTCACGTATTTTCTGGGGCGACCTGCATCGCCTGGCGGGGGTGTGGTCGATCTGGTTCATCGCGGTCATTTCCATCACCGGCACCTGGTTCCTGATCCAGGCGCTGCTTTCGGACAACCACATCACCATTTCCAGCCGGCCTATCGTGCCGGTGATCGCCCGTGAAGATGTGCCGCAAACGCCGGATGGCACCCCTGCCCCGCGCATTGACCTCGATGAGGCGGCACGTATCGCCGGCCTGGCGATCCCAGGCCTGGACATTACCTTCATTTCGTTGCCGGCGACCGCCTACAGCCACGTTTCCATGGGCGGGCGCGGGTGGTATCCACTGATGTTCCAGAGCGCAGCGGTCAACCCATACACAAGCAACGTCGACAGCCAGTTCCTGCTCAGCGACCGCTCCACGCTGGAGTTCGTCACCGAGTCCATGCGCCCCTTGCACACCGGTGACTTTGGCGGTTTGCCCATCAAGCTGATCTGGTTCTTCTTCGGCCTGATACTCACCTTGATGGTGCTCAGCGGCTTGCTGATCTGGACCAAGCGTACCGCCCAGGCCACCGCAGCCGCCCTCAAGCGCAGCGACCGCGCTCCCCGTGCCGCACGCAGCCAGACCACACTGGAGACCCAACCATGAGCCACGCCCAGGCCGTGCCCGCCAGCCCGCTGAAGCAGTGGTGGCTGAAGTGGCGCTTTCATCTGAACATCCTGCTGATCCTCGTCCCGCTGGGCTTCATGCCCAAGTATTTCAGCGACGCCAAGCTGTTTCGTGGCGACGCAGGCCTGGGGGCGAACGTGGTCAGCGGCATCCAGGCCGGCCCTTACACGCTGGACTTGGCTGAATTGCGTGACGAAGCACCACGCGAAGACGGCCCCGCAGGCCACTTCAAGTCCTTCAGCGCGTCCCTGTGCAAAGCCTGCATGAAAGACGTCAAGGCTGTTTACCTGCGCATCGGCAAACCGCGCAGCCTGCGCGCTGCCGGCACCATCTTCTTTGGCGCCCCCTACCGCATGGGCACCAACCTGCCCATCCCACCGCGTACCAAACCCGACGCGCAAATCTGGATCACCCTGGAAGGTTGGGACGGCAGCATGCACCAGGCATCCGTCCCCCTGGCCAAGGCATCGCCTGCCACCGTGGCCTGGCTCGAGAAACAAGGAGGCAAGAAATGAAACACCTGATGCGCACCCTCGCCCTGCCCTTGCTGGTACTGGCCGCTGGCCCTGCCCTGGCGCACAACCCGATGTGCGAATGCGAAGAACTGGCCAGCGGCCAGGTCAAATGCACCGGTGGTTTCTCGGACGGCAGCGGTGCCGCCGGGGTGACCCTGGACGTGATCGGCTATGACGAGCAAGTACTGGTCGGCGGCAAGCTGGGCGACGACTCCACGCTCACCTTCAAGCGCCCGGAAGGCGAATTCTACGTGCTGTTCGATGCCGGCCCCGGGCACGTGGTGGAAGTCGACTACGCCGATATCGCACAGCCATGAGCCGCGCTCAAGTGATTCGCCCGGCCGGCGCCGGGCACGAAACCCTGTACGTGCTGCTGGCCAGCCTGCTGATCGTGGTGCTCGCCGCCAGTGTGGTGCTGTTGCGTGGCGAGCGCGAAGACGAACAGGCCATCGCCAGCCACCAGATTGACGCCCGCCGCGACCTCACCGCTGCCGAGCAAGGCCTGTACACCGACCTGCGGGTGGCCTTCGACGAGATCCAGCTGCTGCGTGAAGAAAACGCCGCCGTGCCGAGCGTGCAGGCACTGGCCGAAGAAGGCCTGCCGCCATTCGTGGTGGATGCTGGCAGCCAGAGCCGTGGCAGTCATCAGTGGTCGTGGCTGGAGTCCGGCGCCTACCTGGGCCGCAGTCAGGCCCCCGAAGTCGCCGGCAGCCTGCTGCTGATCCTGCCGGCGGACAGCACCGGCCAGGCCGATGTCTGGTTGCGCCGCGACAGCGCTGCCGTCATCCCGGACGATCTCGGCCAGGCGGCCTTGATCGCTGCAGGTTGGCAACAGGTGGTCAGCCACTACGACGCCGGGGTTACCCGCGAACACCGTCACTGAACCCAAGGACTCCCGCCCATGTTCCGCTCCGCCCTCGCCCTGCTCCTGGCCTTTGCCCTGCCGGCACTGGCCCTGGCCGATAACGGCAAGCCGCTGCGTATTGGCATCACCCTGCACCCCTACTACAGCTATGTGACCAACATCGTCGGCGACAAGGCCGAAGTGGTGCCGCTGATTCCGGCGGGCTTCAACCCGCATGCCTACGAGCCACGGGCCGAGGACATCAAGCGTATCGGCACGCTGGACGTGGTGGTGCTCAACGGCGTCGGCCATGACGACTTCGCCGACCGCATGATCGCCGCCAGCGAAAAACCCGACATCGCGACCATCGAGGCCAACCAGAACGTACCGTTGCTGGCGGCCACGGGCATTGCAGCGCGCGGCGCCGGCAAGGTGGTCAACCCGCACACCTTCCTGTCGATCAGCACCACCATCGCCCAGGTCAACAACATCGCCCGCGAACTGGGCAAGCTCGACCCGGACAACGCCAAGTTGTACACGCAAAACGCCCGTGCCTACGCCAAGCGCCTGCGCGCCCTGCGTGCCGAGGCGCTGGCCAAGGTAACCGAAGCACCCAGCGCCACCTTCCGGGTTGCCACCATCCATGCCGCCTACGACTACCTGGTGCGCGACTTCGGCCTGGAGGTGACCGCCGTGGTCGAACCGGCCCACGGCATCGAGCCCAGCCCGGCCCAGCTGAAAAAGACCATCGACCAGCTCAAAGCCCTGGATGTGAAGGTGATCTTCTCGGAAATGGACTTCCCGTCCGCCTATGTCGAAACCATCCAGCGTGAATCCGGCGTACGCCTGTACCCGCTGACGCACATTTCCTACGGTGAATACACCAAAGAGAAATACGAAGTGGAGATGAAGCGCAACCTCGACACCGTGGTGCGGGCCATTCAGGAGAACCGCGCATGACCGCCGCCGCCAACCTGGTGACAGCCAGTGGGCCACGCATCGAGTTCGCCGACATCGACCTGACGCTGGGCCGCACACGCATCCTCGAACACGTCAGCTTTGGCGTTGCGGCTGGCAGCGTGCATGCCATCGTCGGCCCCAACGGCGGTGGCAAGAGTTCGCTGATCAAGACCCTGCTCGGGCAAATGCCACACCAGGGCCAACTGACCCTGCATTGGCCGGGTGAGCGCGAGGTGATCGGTTATGTGCCACAAGCGCTGGAGTTCGACCGTGGATTGCCAATGACCGTAGATGACTTCATGGCTGCCATGTGCCAGCGGCGCCCGGCTTTTCTCGGCTTGTCGCGCCGTGTGCAGCCGGCCATCGATGCGGCCTTGGCGCGGGTCGGCATGCTCGACAAGCGCAAACGGCGCATGGGCGCATTGTCTGGCGGCGAACGCCAGCGCGTGCTGTTGGCCCAGGGCCTGATCCCCGAGCCGCAGTTGCTGGTACTGGACGAGCCCATGTCGGCCCTCGATGAAGCCGGTATCCAGGTGTTCGAGCAGTTACTGCAGGGCTGGCGCCAGGCCGGCACCACGGTGCTGTGGATCGAACACGACCTGGAGGCCGTGCTGCGTCTGGCCGACCGGGTCACTGGCCTGAGCCGCCAGGTGCTGTTCGATGCCCCACCGGCCCAGGCCCTCACACCAGAGCGCCTGCTTGGCCTGTTCTCTGTTCACCCGCGTAGCGAGAGCCTTGCCTCATGAGTTTTGAAGCATTTCGCCAACTGGTCCAGGACTGGGCCACGGCTGGTTACTTGCCTGAGGCACTGGCCTACGGCTTCGTGGTCAATGCCTTGCTGGCAGGCCTGATGATTGGCCCGGTACTGGGCGGCCTGGGCACCCTGGTGGTGGTCAAGCGCTTTGCGTTCTTCTCCGAGGCCGTGGGCCATGCCGCACTGACCGGCGTAGCCATCGGCATCCTGCTCGGTGAGCCCTACACCGGCCCTTATGGCAGCCTGTTCGGCTACTGCCTGCTGTTCGGCATCTTGCTCAACTTCCTGCGTAACCGCACCGGGCTGTCGCCGGACACACTGATCGGCGTGTTCCTGTCGGTGTCGCTAGCACTGGGCGCCAGCCTGCTGCTGATGCTGGCCGGCAAGATCAACGTGCACATCCTCGAGAACGTGCTGTTCGGCTCGGTGCTGACCGTCAGCGGCCAGGACCTGGTGGTGCTGGGTATCGTCGCGGTACTGGTGCTGGCCCTGGCCGTGCCGCTGTACAACCGCATCATGCTGGCCAGTTTCAACCCGCAACTGGCAGCCGTACGCGGGGTGGCGGTGAAAACCCTGGACTACCTGTTCGTGGTGCTGGTAACCCTGGTAACCGTGGCCGCCGTGAAGGTGATCGGCGCCATCCTGGTCGGTGCACTGCTGGTCATCCCCGCAGCAGCTGCACGCCTGGTCAGCCAGTCGCTCAAGGGGTTCTTCTTCGTCTCGGTACTGATCGCCACCTTGAGCACCCTGCTCGGCATCCTGCTGCCGATCGTCTTCGACCTGCCCGTGCCGTCGGGCGCCGCGATCATCCTGGTCGCCGGCATCTGCTTTGCCCTGGCCGCCCTGGCCCGCGCCCTCGTACCACGCCTGCAAGGAAACCCGGCATGAACCTGAAACGCCTGACGCTGGCGCTGGCCTTGGCCGGCCTGCCATCGCTGTCTTTTGCCACACAAGTGCTGACCACCCTGCCCATCACCCATAGCCTGGCCAGCGCCCTGCTTGACGGCACGGCGGTGCAACTCAAACGTGCGGCACCGGCCAACCTGCCGGCCAGCCGCCAGCCGTCGTATTTCAGCTCGCGCGGTGGCCCCAGCCTGGAAAAAGCCGCACAGCAGGCCGATGCGGTGATCGGTGTACGCTCGATTTGGCGTGACGACCCGCTGTACCCGATGGCCCGGCGCAGCAACATCCGCATCGTCGAAATCGATGCCGCACGGCCGGTGGATGGCGCGCTGCCCGGCATTGCGGTCACGGGTGACGATGCCTATGGCGCCTATCCGTGGCTCAACCCGACCAACCTCGGGCGTATGGCCGATGTAGTGGCCAATGATCTGGAGCGGCTGGCACCGGACGACAAGGCGAAGATCCAGGGCAACCTGGCAGGGCTCAAGCGTCAGTTGCTGGAGCTTTCGGCCAGCAGCCAGACACGCCTGGCCAAGGTCGATAACCTGACGGTGGTGAGCTTGTCCGAGCGGTTGGGTTACCTGGCCAGCGGCTTGAACCTGGATGTGGTGGAGCAGCCGCTGCCAACCGAATGGGACGCTGCCGCGCTCAAGGCGCTGGGGGAGAACCTGAAAGCGCAGGATGTGGCACTGGTGCTGGACCATCGGCAACCGGACGCGGCGGTGGTCGAGGTGATCAAGGCGGCCGGGGCGAAACTGGTGGTGGTGGAGAGTGACCCTGAGGATGCGTTTGCCGGGTTGAAGGCCAGTGTCGACCGGGTGGTTGGGGCACTGGGCGAGAGCTGATGCCGCCTGTGCTGGCCTCTTCGCGGCTAAAGCCGCCCCCACAGAGACCGCGCCGCGTTATGGCCCGGTGAAATTCCTGTGGGAGCGGCTTTAGCCGCGAAGAGGCCGGTACAGCCAATACCCAGCTAGCGCTTCATGCACCGCTGGTAGCGCTCATCAACCCGCCCGGCAAACCACGCCGTAGTCAGCTTGCGAGTGATCTTCGGGCTCTTCAGCTCGATCCCCGGCAACACCGCCCGTGGCACCGGCTTGCCAGCCTTGGCATCTGCCAAGGCAAACACCCCGCTGTACAGCTTGCTGTCCTCGAACGCCAAACTGTCGCCCTCCTCCAGCTGGCTGCGAATCTGCGGGTTACGCAGCCCCAGCTTCACTCCCAGCTTGCGCGCAGCCAGTTCAGTGCTCCCTGGCATGATCGCCCCCGGCGCAATAAGGTCGCCATCCAAGGCCAGCGTCACGCCAGTCGCCTTGCTCAGTGCCGCCTGGAAGGCCGCGTTGCGGCTGGCGTACCAACCGGCGTTGAAGTCGGCAAAGCGGTAAAGCTGGCGCTCGTAGTTGACCGGGTAGCCCAACAGGTGGGCAATACCGAAGTACATGCCGCCGCGCCGGCTGAATACCTCCTGGCGAATGCTGCCATCGTGGCTGTAGGGGTATCCCTGCGCATGCTTTTCGGCAAAGTCGATGCTGACTTGCATCGGCCCGCCGGTGTGCACCGGGTTGAGCCCGTCCAGCAAGGTCTTGCCCAGTGGCACGCGGGCTATCACTTCGTCGTACAACGCGCTCAACTGCTTCTCGCTGCGCACCGCCTGCAAGCGCTGCTGATAGCTTTGGCCGTTGCCCGAAGGCGTCTTCAGCGCACCGTCAACCAACAGCCTGGGGATATGCAGACGTGCCGCACGGCGGTCGATTTCCTCGCGGGCGATACGCCCCAGGTTGGGTACCTGCGGGTCGGCGCTGAAAGTGGATTCCTGTTCAGTCACGGCCAGCACCGCGCACAGGTTGCTTTTGCTTGGGGTAATGCGCTGGGTTTCGAACGCCACCTGAATGTCCCTGGCCCAGCCCTCGCGGTCTTTGGTCTGGGCTGGCAATAGCCGCAACAGTTGCGCACGGACCTTGGCCGGGTCCGCCTCGGGCGTTTCCGCACGGTGCCCGACGCAGCCTTGCAGCAGCGCCAGGGCCATCAACCCGACGGCCAGTAACCGGCCGTTCAGGGCTGTTCACCGACCAGCAGTACGGCCTTGTGTAGATTGATCAGCATTGTCTGCCCCTTGCCTGGAAAAAGGCCTAGCCTCCCCCAGGCAAGCGGCAACGTCAATCAGGCGGACAGCCGAAGCGGCTGCAGTGATGCGGTCAACGCGTCGAGCACGGGGTCTTCGTGCTCATGGATGAAGAAGTGGCCACCCGGGAACATCTGCAGCGAGAAGTCACCCAGGGTTTCCTTGCGCCAGGCCTGCAACTGCTCTTCGCTGGCCCGGTCGTCCACGCCGCCCAGTACGTGCAGCGGGCACTGCAGGGCCGGCCGCTGACGGTAGGCGTAAGTGCCACAGAGCAGAAAATCCGCGCGCAAGGTCGGCAAGGTCAGGCTCATCAGCTCGGCGTTGGCCAGCACTTCTTCAGGCGTGCCCTGAAGCTCGCGCAACTCGCTGATCAGCTCGGCGTCGCTTTTGGGCTCGCGCCAGTCCTTGCCATCGTAATCCTCGCGCCGGGTCGGCGCTGCGGTACCGCAGGCAAACAATGCCAGTGGCGACGGGCAGCCCAGCGCCTGCAGTTCATGGGCCAGCTCGAAGGCCAGCAACGCCCCCAGGCTATGGCCGAGCAACGCATAGGGCCCATTGGCCGCCAGGCGTTGCTCGGCGGCCAGTTGCCGGGCCAGCGCCTGCATGTCGGTGTGCAACGGCTCGGCCATGCGTGCGCCACGCCCGGGCAGCTCTACCGGGCGCACCTGCAGCCACGCCGGCAGCTTGCGCCGCCAGCGGCTGTAAACCATGGCGCTGGCCCCGGAATACGGCAGGCACAGCAGGTTCAGTGCGATCACTGGGCGGCGGCTTCGGCCATTTTCTGGCGCAGGCTCAGTGGGCGCATGTCGGTCCAGACCTCATCGATGTAGGCCAGGCATTCCTTCTTCAGGCCGCTCTTGCCCACGGCACGCCAGCCGTTGGGGATGGCCTTGTAGTCGGGCCAGATCGAGTATTGCTCTTCGTGGTTGACCACTACCTGGAACTGGATATCGTCGCGGTCGAAAACGGAAGTCATTGCCTGTCTCCTTGAATGATGAATGCCGCTATGCGCGTGGCGCAGGGGGGCTTTCAAGTAGACGTAACCGGCCGCCGAAAAATTAACGTTTCAGGCATCACGCAACAGGTCGTGCGCATCGAGCAACCGGAACGCCACCTGCGGATTACGCTCCAGCCCGCGCCGGATTGCCGCCGGGATCGATTGCCGGGTCCTGCGGCACAATCCTGGCTGGTCATCCAGCTCGATGACAATGCCGCGCATGGTGCGCACTTCGTTGAACCCGGGGGCGATGTGCACGCGGATGCCGAGATTGTCGTACATCCGTTGCTGCAGGCGCTGCAGGTCCTCCAGGTCCTTGAGGTTTTCCAGGCGTTCGAGCAGGCGTTTCTCTTCCTGACGGGTCAGTAGCAGGATGCGCTGTGCGGCCTGCGGATGCTCGCCCAGATGTTCGCGGCCGCAGTCGCAGGCACCAGGGGGGCATGGTTGGCGCAAGGGGGGTGGTGTGGTCATGGTGCAAGCATAGACCTACAAAGCGCCCTCAAAAAACTTTCCTGCCAGGATAAAAAATTTCACAAACCTCTAGACCGCCACCCCTCACTTCGCCTATAAATCGCCAAAAGGAAATTTATATTCCTACCAAGAAACACCCCTTCGCCTTATCGCGAAGCCTCTTTTGCCCTTGTGCCCGACCTGCCCCACTCCCTCACGAGGCCTATCCGACATGCACCCCGCTCCCGATCACTTCATCCTGCGCGTCAGTTGCCCGGCCGTGTCCGGCATCGTCGCCGCGGTGACCACTTACCTGGCCGAGCACGGTTGCTACATCAGCGAGATGGCGCAGTTCGACGACGAGGACAATGGGCGCTTTTTCATGCGCGCAGTGTTCCGCTACAACACCGGCACCACGGGCGACACACCGCAACTGGAGGCGGGCTTTGCCGACGTGGCCCAACGCTTCGACATGCAGTGGAGCCTGCACAGCAGCGCCCGGCCGATGCGCGTGCTGCTGATGGTGAGCAAGTTCGACCACTGCCTGTCCGACCTGCTGTACCGGCATGCCAAGGGCGAGCTCGACATGCAGATCACCGCCGTGGTGTCCAACCACCTGGACCTGCGCCCCATGGCCGAGCGCCAGGGCATCCGCTTCGTCTACCTGCCCGTCACCAAGGAAACCAAGGCCGAACAGGAAGCCGCACTGTTGCGCATCGTCGAAGACACCGGCACCGAACTGGTGGTGCTGGCGCGCTACATGCAGATCCTCTCCGACGACCTTTGCCGCCAGCTGTCGGGCCGGGCGATCAACATCCATCACTCGTTCCTGCCCGGTTTCAAAGGCGCCAAGCCCTACCACCAGGCCTACCAGCGCGGGGTCAAGCTGATCGGCGCCACCGCCCACTACGTGACCAGCGACCTGGACGAAGGCCCGATCATCGAGCAGGAAGTGCAGCGTGTGGACCACGCCTACACCCCGGACGACCTGGTGGCCATCGGCCGCGACACCGAAACCATTGCCCTGTCCCGCGCTGTGAAGTACCACCTTGAGCACCGGGTGTTCCTTAACCACGACCGCACGGTGATTTTCAAATGAACACCATCCCCAGCGTCAAGCTGATCGACGGCAAGGCCACCGCCGCGCGTGTACTGGCCGAGGTGCGCGAGCAGGTGCAGGAGCTGCGTCAGGGCGGCGTGCAACCGGGCTTGGCCGTGGTGCTGGTGGGCGCCGATGCCGCCAGCCAGGTGTACGTGCGCAATAAAGTGCTGCGCGCCGACGAAGTGGGCATCCGCTCGCTGGAGCATCGCCTGCCCGCCGACACCACCCAGGGCGAACTACTGACCCTGATCGACCGCCTGAACCGCGATACCGAGGTGAACGGCATCCTCGTGCAACTGCCGCTGCCCGCGCACATCGACACGCACCGCGTACTGCAGGCCATTAACCCGCTGAAGGACGTGGACGGCTTCCACAGCGAAAACGTCGGCGGCCTGGCCCAAGGCCGCGATGTGCTCACCCCATGTACACCCAGCGGCTGCATGCGACTGTTGCGTGACGCCTGTGGCGAACTGCGCGGCAAGCACGCGGTGGTGGTGGGCCGCTCGAACATCGTCGGCAAACCCATGGCTGCCCTGCTGCTGCAGGCCGACTGCACAGTGACGGTGGTGCATTCGCGCAGCCACGACCTGCCGGCGCTGTGCCGCCAGGCCGACATTCTGGTGGCAGCCGTAGGCAAACCGCGCCTGATCGGTGCCGACTGGTTGAAACCCGGCGCGGTGGTGATCGACGTCGGCATCAACCGCATCGATGAAGGCGGCCACAGCCGCCTGGTCGGCGATGTCGACTTCGCAGCCGCCCTGCCCCAGGTGGCCGGCATTACCCCGGTGCCCGGCGGCGTCGGCCCGATGACCATCGCCTATCTGATGAAAAACACCCTGCTCGCCCTCGACCTGCAGCAACAGGCCGCCCACCAGGAGCGCACCGCATGCCTTTCGCCCTGCTGAAATACGGCCTGAGCGCCGACTACCCGGTGGAGGTCGACCTGCCGCCACCGTGCGAACTCAAACCGCGCTATGACGTGGTGATCATCGGCGGCGGCGGCCACGGCCTGGCCATCGCCTACTACCTGGCCAGGTATCACGGCATCACCAATGTCGCCGTGCTGGAAAAGGCCTACCTGGGCGGCGGCAATACCGCACGCAACACGGCGGTAATCCGCTCCAACTACCTCACCAGCGAGGGCGTGCGCTTTTATGCAGAATCGGTGCGCATGTTCCAGAACCTGTCGAACGAGTTCGACTTCAACATCATGTATTCCGAGCGCGGCCAGCTCACCCTAGCGCACACCGACGCTACCGTGCGCGCCTTCCGCCAGCGCGCCGAGGTCAACAAGCACTTCGGTGGCCGTACCGAAATGATCGACCGCCAACAGATTCGTGAACTGGTGCCCAGCCTCAACCTCGACCCCGGTCACCTCCCGGTGCTGGCTGGCCTGTGGCACATCGACGGCGCCACTGCACGCCACGACGCGGTGGCCTGGGGCTATGCCAAGCAGGCGGCCAAGCGGGGCGTGGAAATCCATCAACTGACCGAGGTGCAGGACCTGCTGATTCGCAATGGCCGCATCGAAGCGGTGAAGACCAACCGTGGCACCGTGCAGTGCGGCTGCGTGGTCCAGGCCGTGGCCGGTGCCAGTTCGGTGCTGATGGCCAAGGCCGGCATCCGTGCGCCGATCCACACCTACCCGTTGCAAGCCATGGTCACCCAGCCGTTCAAACCGTTTCTCGACCCGCTGGTCAGTTCGTCGGCGCTGCATTGTTATGTACAGCAGACCAGCCGGGGCGAAATCGTCTTTGGCGGCGGCTCCGACCCTTATCCGCTGTACAACACCCGCTCCACCCTCGACCTCAAGGAAAGCCTGCTGGCCCACGCCATCGAGATGTTCCCGTTCATGGCCAACGCCAAGCTGATGCGCCAGTGGGCCGGGATGACCGACATGACCCCGGACTACAGCCCGATCATGGGCCTGTCGCCGGTCGACAACTACTACCTGGACGCCGGTTGGGGCACCTGGGGTTTCAAGGCCACGCCCATCTGCGGCAAGACCATGGCCGAGCTGGTCGCCAGCGGCGGCACAGTACCCGAAATGATCGCGCCCTTCGCCCTGGAGCGCTTCAGCCGCTTCCAGCAAGTGAACGAAATGGGCGCCACGGCGGCCAGCCACTAGGAGCACACGACGATGAAGATCCTGACCTGCCCCTTGAACGGCCCGCGCAACATCAGCGAGTTCACCTACGGCGGCGAGTTCAAGCACATGCCCGACCCGGCCAGTTGCAGCGATGCCGAGTGGGCCGACTATGTGTTCAACAGCGACAACCTGGCCGGGGTGGTGACCGAGTGGTGGCTGCACAACGCTTCCAGCTACTGGTTCCTGGCCGAGCGTCACACGGTTAGCGACCAGATACTGCGCACCTTCGACCCGAAAGCACTGTTCGACCGCCGCGTCGACTTCACCCCCGCCGCCACCCCGGAGATTGCCGGATGAACAGCCACACTCGCCTCCCCGCACCCATGGGCCTGCTGATCGACCGCGAGCGGCCCGTGCGCTTCCAGTTCGACGGCCAGGCCTGCGAGGGCTTTGCCGGTGACACCATTGCCAGCGCCCTGCTCGGCAATGGCCGCTGGCTGCTGTCGCGCTCGTTCAAATACCATCGCCCACGCGGCCCGCTGAGCATGGCCGGGCAGGATGCCAACACCCTGGTGCAGTTGCCCGACGAACCCAACGTGCTGGCCGACCTGGAGGCTGCCCGCGACGGGCAGGTGGTCGAAGGGCAGAACTTCAACGGCAGCCTGCAGCATGACCGCGACGCCTACCTGGGCAAGTTCTCGCGCTTCATGCCGGTGGGCTTCTACTACCGCTCGTTCTACAAGCCCAAGGGTATGTGGAAAGTGTGGGAGCCGCTGATCCGCAAGAAAGCCGGCCTGGGTGTACTCGACCTTGGCTTCAAGCCGCAGTATTACGACAAGGCCTACCTGTTCGTTGACGTGGCCGTTATCGGCGCCGGCCCTGCTGGCCTGCGTGCGGCCCTGGACGCAGCCAATGCCGGGGCCAAAGTGCTGCTGATCGAACAACAACCGGTGCTGGGCGGCTCGCTCACCTACGCCCGCTTCGACATCGCCGGCACCCGCGCCGCCAGCCTGCGCCAGGAACTGCTGGCCGCCGTCGAGGGCCACCCGAACATCCAGGTGTTGCTGGAGGCCACCTGCAACGGCTGGTTCACCGACAACTACCTGCCGGTAATCCAGCACAAGCGGCTGTACAAGGTGCGCGCCACCCGTTGCCTGGTGGCCGCCGGCTCGTTCGACCAGCCGGTGGTGTTTCGCAACAACGACCTGCCGGGCGTGATGCTGACCAGTGCTGCCCAGCGGCTGATGAAGCTGTACGCGGTCAAGCCGGGCCAGCGCGCGGTCATCCTCACCGGCCACGATGACGGCTACCTCGCCGCCCTCGATCTGCAGGAGCAAGGCGTGGCCGTAGCCGCCGTGGTCGACATGCGCGCCGCGCCGGCCGATGCCGCACTGGCTGCCGAGCTGAAGCGCCGCGATATCCCCGTGCACCTGGGCAGCACCGTGTATGAAGCCCTGCATGAAGCGGGCATGCGCCACGTCAGTGGCGTGGACATTCGCCCGATCACTGGCCAGGGCAAGGTCGGCCCGCACGGGCTGCGCCTGGCGTGCGACCTGCTGTGCATGTCGGCGGGCTACATGCCGGTGTACCAGTTGCTGTGCCAGGCCGGTGGCAAGCTGGCCTATGACGTCAACCGCGACGAATTCGCCATCAGCCATTTGCCGGCCGGGCTGGATATCGCAGGCTCGGTAAACGGCCGTCACGCGCTGGCCAACGTGCTGGCCGATGCCACGCGCGGGGCCGCCGACGCGGCAACTGCATTGGGCCTGCAAGCACCGGCGCAGTCGGTGTTCACCGCCGAAGCCAAGGTCAATTTCCCTTGGCCGATTTTCCCCCACCCCAAAGGCAAGGATTTCGTCGACTTCGACGAAGACCTGCAAGTGCGCGACATCGTCAACGCTACCCGCAGCGGCTACCGTGACGTGCAACTGGTCAAGCGTTTTTCCACGGTCGGCATGGGCCCTTCCCAGGGCCGCCACTCGGCGCTGCCCACGGCGCGCCTGGTGGCCCAGGCCACCGGCCGCAGCATCAGCGAGACCGGAGTGACTACCGCCCGACCACCGTTCCAGGCAGAAAAACTGGCACACGTCGCCGGCCGCGCCTTCGACCCCTATCGGCAAACGCCCATGCACCGCCGTCACCTGCAAGCCGGGGCGAAAATGATGCCTGCCGGTATCTGGCAGCGCCCGGCCTATTACGGCAAACCCGAAGACCGCGAGCGCTGCATGCAGGAAGAAGCCCGCCATGTGCGCGAGAAGGTCGGCCTGATCGACGTGTCCACCCTGGGTGGCCTGGACGTACGTGGCCCGGACGCCGCCGAGCTGCTGGAGCGCCTGTACACCTTCGGCTTTGCCAAGCTGCCCATCGGTCGCACCCGCTACGCGCTGATGACCAACGAACACGGTGTGGTGATCGACGATGGCGTTTGTGCGCGCCTGGGCGAGCAGCACTTCTATGTCACCGCCACCACCAGCGGCGTCGACCGCATCTACCAACAGATGCTGAAGTGGAATGCGCAGTGGCGCCTGGACGTGGACATCACCAACGTCACCGCCGCCCTGGCTGCCGTCAACCTGGCCGGGCCGCTGTCGCGCCAGGTGCTGGCCAAGGTGTGTGACGATGTCGCGCTGTCGGCCGAGGCCTTCCCGTACCTGGGCGTACGGCAGGGCAAGGTGGCCGGCATCCCGGCGCGCATCCTGCGGGTCGGTTTCGTCGGTGAGCTGGGCTATGAAGTGCATGTGCCGGCGCGCCATGCCGAGCGCCTGTGGGACGCCCTGATGCAGGCCGGCGCGGGCCTGGGCATTCGCCCGTTCGGCGTCGAGACCCAACGCCTGCTGCGCCTGGAAAAAGGCCATGTGATCATCAGCCAGGACACCGACGGCATGACCCACCCCGCAGAGATCGACATGCAGTGGGCCATTGGCCGCAAGAAGCCATTCTTCGTCGGCAAGCGCTCTATCGAAATCCTCGAAGCACAGCCGCTCAAGCGCAAGCTGGTCGGCTTCACCCTGCCCAAAGGCAGCCCACAGCCGCTGGAGGGGCACCTGGTGCTGGACGGGCCGGACATCAGCGGCAACGTCACCTCCTGCGAATACTCGCAAACCCTGGGGCAGATCATCGGCCTGGCCTATGCCGGCGCCCACCAGGCCACCCCCGGCATGCACATCCCGATCCGCGTGGAGGGCGGCGCGATGGTGCAGGCCAAGGTGGTGCAACTGCCGTTCCACGACCCCGACAACCTGCGCCAGGAGCTCTGAACCATGACCAGTTTGCAAGCCAAAGCGTTTATCCCCCGCAGCCCGCGGGCCGAACTGTTGCACGCCTGCGCGTTGACCGACCTGACCGAAGTGGCGCGGGCCGGCTTTCGCGGCGTCGACAGCGCCGCCTACCTGCAGCAACGTGGCTACCGGTTGCCGCAGCAGCCGAACCAGGCCGTGCGCCAGGACGACGGCGGCTGGGTAGCGCGGTTGTCACAGACCGAATACCTGCTGCTGGGCAGCCTGGCTGACGAAGGCAAGCGGGTGGCCGCCACAGAGGCCGAGTGGGCGCAGGATGCCCAGCGTAACTACCTGCTGCCGCGCCAGGACAGCCATGCCTGGTTGCAGCTGTCGGGGGCGCATGGCAGTGCGGTAATGGCCAAGTTGTGCGGAGTCGACCTCCGTTTGCAGGCATTTCCCATTGGTGCCGTGGCGCAAACCTCTGCGGCGCGGATCAATGTGATCGTGGTGAACGTGGGGAGTGATGAGCAGCCGGCTTTACAGTTGCTGTTCGATCGGGCGTCGTTGGCGTATTTCCGTGAGGCGGTGCTGGATGCGATGGATGAGTTCGATGGCGGGCTGATCGAGTTGGGCGCATTACCGGGTTGATAGCAGTCTGAACCTGTAGCCCCAGCAAAACTGTACAAAACATTTCTTTTGTATAGCTTTATACAGTGACCTGCACTATACCTTGTACAACAGTTTAGTTTTGTACAGGTATTGTGCATGTCCACCTACCTCCAGTACTTCGCCGAACGCTTTGCCACGCTCGATTCGCACAACCTCGACCTGCTGAACGACCTGTACAGCGAGGATGTCGCGTTCCGCGACCCGTTGCACCAGCTCACTGGCCTTCGCGCACTGCGGGCCTACTTCGCCCAGCTGTACGCAAAGGTGCCTGACGTGCACTACCGCTTCGAAGGCACCGACGAACTGGAACCGGGCCACGGCTACATCCGCTGGACGTTGCACTACCGCCACCCGCAGCTTGCCCGTGGGCAACTGATCAGCCTGCAGGGTTGCAGCCACCTGCGCTGGCAGGAGCGGGTGCATTTTCACCAGGATTACTTCGATGCCGGCGCCCTGCTTTACGAGCATGTGCCCGTCATGGGCAGCGCGATTCGCTGGCTCAAAGGCAGGCTGGCATGAGTCGTTGCTGGCTCACCGGCGCCAGCAGCGGCATCGGCGCGGCACTGGCGTTGCACTTGCTGGAGCAAGGCCACCAGGTGGCGTTGGGAGCACGCCGGGCGGAGAAGCTGGCCACACTGGCCACACAGTTTCCGGGCCAGGTACTGCTGACGGTGGGCGATGTCGACCAGCCAAGGGATGTGGCGCAGATGGCCGGGCAGATCGAGCAGGCCTGGGGGGCACTGGACCAGGTGATTCTCAATGCCGGCACCTGCGAGTACCTGGAGCCGGGGCACTTCGACCCGGCGCTGGTCGAGCGGGTGATGCGCACCAACCTGACCGGCACCAGCTTTTGCCTGGCCGCCGCCCTGCCCTTGCTGCGCCGTGGCCGGCAGCCGCACCTGGTGGTCATGGGCAGCTCGGTCAGCTGGCTGGCCTTGCCACGCGCAGGGGCCTATGGCGCGTCCAAGGCAGCCTTGCGCTACCTGGTCGAATCCCTGCGCATCGACCTGGCTGCCGAAGGCATCGACGTCACCCTGGTCAGCCCCGGTTTCGTCGACACGCCCCTGACACGCCGCAATGATTTCCCCATGCCCCAACTGTGGAGCGTCGAACGCGCCGCCGACCACATCATCACGCGCCTGCCACGTCGCCCACTGGAGATTGCCTTCCCTGCCACCTTCACCCTGGTGCTGCGGTTGCTCGGCGCATTGCCAGCACGCCTGCGCCTCAGGCTGGGCCGCCATCTGGCGCGCCCCTCACAGGGCTGACCCATGCGCATCGCGATCATCGGCACCGGCATTGCCGGCCTCACCTGCGCCCACCTGCTGTCACGCCGGAACGAGGTCACGGTGTTCGAGGCAGCGCAGCGAGTTGGCGGGCATACCCATACCGTGGATGTGCACTGGGAGGGCCAACACTATGCCGTCGATACCGGCTTCATCGTGTTCAACGACTGGACCTATCCGCACTTCATCCGCCTGCTCACGCAGTTGGGCGTCGCCTGGCGGCCGACAGAGATGAGTTTTTCGGTGCATGACCCGCGCACGGGGTTCGAGTACAACGGCCACAACCTGGACACCCTGTTCGCCCAACGGCGCAACCTGTTGTCTGCGGGCTTCTGGGGCATGCTGCGCGATGTGCTGCGCTTCAACCGGCAGGCGCCAGCCGACCTGGCTCAGCAGCGCATCGATGGCACCACCACCCTTGGCAACTACCTGCAAGCCCAAGGCTATGGCCGGCGCTTCATCGACCATTACATCGTGCCGATGGGGGCGGCTATCTGGTCGATGTCACCCACCGGCATGCTGGACTTCCCCTTGCAGTTCTTCGTGCGCTTCTGTCAAAACCACGGTTTGCTGTCGGTCAACCATCGCCCGCAATGGCAGGTGATCGAAGGTGGCTCGCGCGCCTACCTCACGCCCTTGTGCAAGCCGTTTGCCGATCGGGTTCGCCTGGGCTGCCCGGTACAGCAGGTAAAACGTGACGTAAGCGGCGTCACGGTTACCTGGCCAGGCAGCAGCGAACGCTTCGACAAAGTCGTGTTCGCCTGCCACAGCGACCAGGCCCTGGCCCTGCTGGCACCGCCCAGCGAAGCAGAGCGCGCCATCCTGGGTGCCATCCGCTACGCCAGCAACGATGTGGTGCTGCACACCGACACGCGCCTGCTGCCCCAACGGCGTAAAGCATGGGCCAGCTGGAACTACCGCCTGGGCGACAACGCGCAGGCGCCCGCCGCACTGACCTACAACATGAACATCCTCCAGGGCATCCAGGCACCGGCCACGTTTTGCGTCAGCCTCAACCAGACGACACTCGTGGACCCGACACAGATACTCGCCCGCTTCGACTACGCCCACCCGCAATACAGCCTGGCCGCGTTGGCGGCACAGGCCCGCCAGCACGAACTGCAAGGGCCATTGCACAGCTATTACTGCGGCGCTTATTGGGCCAACGGCTTTCACGAAGACGGTGTGCTGAGCGCGCTGAACGTGGCCCGGCATTTTGGAGAGCAGCTGTGAACAGCAGCCTTTGCCAAGGGTGGGTCAGCCACAAGCGCCTGAGCCCAAGGCAGCATGCGTTTCGCTACCGGATCGGCATGTTCTATCTGGACCTGAACGAACAACAGCAGCTGCTGAGCCTGTGCCGCTGGCTTGGGCCCTCGCGGCTGGCCCCCCTGTGCTGGCGCGAAACCGACTACCTGCCAGCGCTCACCCGCCAAGGCAAGCCCTTGGCCGAAGCCGCCCGGCACCTGGTTGGCCAAGCCATTGGCCAGGTGCCCGAAGGCGCCGTGCACCTGCTTACCCAACCACGCTGCTGGGGGTTGTCCTTCAACCCGGTGAGCACCTACTTCTGCCATGACCAACAGGGCCAGCTGGTAGCCGTGCTGCTGGAGGTACGCAACACCCCATGGCGTGAACGCTTCCACTATGTGCTCCCCGTGGACGGCGACCTGGCGCGGCCATTTTCCGTGGCCAAGGCCTTTCATGTTTCGCCGTTCATGCCGCTGGACATGGAGTACCGCCTGCACTTCGCCCTCGATGCACAGCAGGTGCGCATCCACATGGAAAACTGGCGCGCCGGGCACATGGTGTTCGAAGCAGACCTGGCGTTGCTACGCCAGCCGCTGGACCGCGCCGGCTTGCAGCGGCACATCCTCACCTTCCCCTGGATGAGCCTGCGCACCCTCACCGGCATTTACTGGCAGGCCCTGCGCCTGCTGCTCAAGCGCACGCCCGTACACGACCACGTTGCCAGCCAGCACGATCTGGCACTCGGCCAACCCACATGCGAGGAGCCCGACCATGCCCGAACCGACCTTGAGCGTTAGCAAATCGACCAGCATTGCCCCACTGCTCGGCAGCCTGGCCAAGCATGCAGTGCTCGCGCAATTGCGCCAGTTGCGCCATGGCAATTTGCGCCTGATCAGCCAAGGCCAGCAGTGGACATTCGGCGACGTCGCCAGCCGGCTGTATGCAGAAGTCGAGGTCGTTGACGAGGCGGCTTGGGGGCTGGTCGCCGGCAATGGCTCGATTGGTGCCGGGGAAGGCTATATCCACGGTTACTGGCGCAGCCCGGACCTTGCCGCAGTCACCCGGCTGTTCGTGGCCAATCTGGATGTGCTGGATGCCATGGAGGGCGGCCTGGCACGCCTGGCGCGTCCGGCTCTGCACCTGCTGCACCGCCTGAACCGCAACAGCCGGCGCGGCGCGCGGCGCAATATCCTGGCGCACTACGACCTGGGCAACGACCTGTTCGAACGCCTGCTCGACCCCACCATGATGTACTCTGCCGCGCAATTCGACAGCCCGGCGCAAACGCTGGAACAAGCCCAGACCAACAAGCTGCAGCGCATTTGCCAAAAGCTTGAACTCAAGCCCGAGGACCACTTGCTGGAGATCGGCAGCGGTTGGGGCAGCCTGGCCATCCACGCCGCCCAACAGCATGGCTGCCGGGTCACCACCACCACCCTCTCGGCGGCGCAGCATGCCCACACCCTGCAGCGGGTAAAGGCCCTGGGCCTGGAGCAGCGCATCACCGTGCTGCTCGAAGACTACCGCGACCTGCGCGGGCGCTTCGACAAGCTGGTGTCGATCGAGATGATCGAAGCCGTCGGCCACCGCTACTTGCCCACGTACTTTCGCCAATGCGCTTCGCTGCTCAAGGACGACGGGCTGATGCTGGTGCAGGCCATTACCATCCGCGACCAGCGCTACGCCCAGGCCAGGCGTTCAGTGGATTTCATCCAGCGCTACATTTTCCCCGGCGGCGCCTTGCCCTCGCTGAGCGTGCTGCTGGATACCGCCAGCCGCCAGACCGCCCTGAACCTGGTGCACCTGGAAGACTTCGGCCAGGACTATGCGCGCACCCTGCGCCACTGGCGCGACAACCTGCGGTCGGCGCGTGCAGAGCTGATGGCGCTGGGGTATGACGATACCTTCCAGCGCTTGTGGGAGTTCTACCTGTGCTATTGCCAGGGCGGTTTCGAGGAGCGGACCATCGGCGTGGCCCAATTGCTCTGGGCCGCACCGCAGGCGCGTCGGGCACCGCTGCTGGACCGTTGAGCATGGCCCGCGGGTGGTTGATTGGCAACGCACTGTGGCTGCAAGCGGGTTGGTGGGCCTGCGTGCTGGGAGCACGCCAACCCTGGCTACTGCTGGCCGCGATGGCCGGCCTGCTGGTGCACCTGCGCTTGTGTCCGCACCCCGGAAGTGAACGGCGCGTCCTGCTGGGCGTGGCGATTGCCGGATGTTTACTCGACAGCCTGCTGGGCATGCTGGGTGTATTGCGCTTCGAACACTGGCCCTTGCCGCTTTGGCTGGCATTGCTGTGGCTAGTACTGGCCAGCGGGCTGCGCCACAGCCTGGCATGGGCCGGCCGACCGCTCTGGCGCGCCGCGCTGCTGGGCATGTTGGGCGGCCCCTTGGCTTACCTGGCCGGGGCTCGCGTGGCGGGCATAGAGTTGCCCATGGGGCAGTTGCGAACCGCACTTGTTCTGGCCCCGATCTGGGCGCTAGCCCTGCCGCTGGCCTTGCGCTTCGCGGCACGGGGCTGAGGCCAGGCTACAACTGCACCAGCCGCTCACGCAGAAAATCGACAAACCCCTGTACCGGCCGCGCCACCTGGCGGTGTTGCGGATACACCGCCGATAGCTGCAATGCCGGTGGCGTCCAGTCTTCCAGCACACTCACCAGCCGCCCGGCCGCCAACGCCTGCCCCACGATGAAGGTCGGCAGATACGTCACCCCCATCCCGGCAATGGCTGCATCCCGGAGCAACTCACCGTTGTTCGCACGCATCCGCCCTGCCACCGGAATCGCCTGCGCCTTGCCGCCCTGGCGAAACTGCCATTGCACCTGACGCGAATGCCCATAAGGCAGGCAGTCGTGCCGTACCAGTTCATCCGGTGCTGTCGGCACGCCCCGCGCTTGCAGGTAATCCGGGCTCGCACAGTACACCCGCTCGACACTGGCAATGCGCCGCGCAATCAGGCTGGAATCCTCCAGCGCCCCAATGCGCAGTGCCAGGTCGTAACCCTCGCCGATCAGGTCTACGGCCCGGTCACTCAGGTCTACCTCCACATCCACCTGAGGGTGCAATTGCAGGAACTCCGTCAGCAGGCAACCCAGGTGCGCCATGGCAAACGACAGTGGCGCGCTCAGGCGCAAGGTGCCACGCAAAGCCTGGGCCTGGCCGCTGATGTCGTGCTCTACCTGCTGCACTTCACCCAGCAGGCGCAGGGCTGACTGGTAGTAGTGCTGCCCCAGCGGTGTGGCGTCCAGCCGCCGGGTAGAGCGGTTCAGCAGGCGTACGCCAAGACGCTCTTCAAGCTGCATCAGGCGCCGGCTGACCGATTGCTTGGACATCCCCAGGCGGTCGGCAGCGGCGGTGAAACTGCCGGCTTCCATGACCTGGGCAAAAATCCGCATGTCTTCGTAAGGGTTCATTGTCTCGCTCTTGGTGACAGTCAAACGCTTTATAGCGGCTTTTTCCCATCAGTGCATCTCCCTAATCTACGCACAGGTCGCAGCGATGGCCCAGCAGGCCAGGCAAGACGCCCATTACCAACACTTGCATAGAAAAGGATTCGCTCATGAACATTGTCCACAAAGCCCTCACCGCTTCGCTTCTGGCCCTGTCCGTCTCCAGCGCCTTCGCCGCTGGCAGCCCAGGTGTCGAGCAACACACCCAGGCCTTCCTCGAAGCCCTGGAACAAGGCGGCGGCAAGCCACTGGAGCAACTCAGCCCGAAAGACGCCCGCGCAGTGCTCACCGGCGCCCAGGCTTCGGTCAAAGTCGACCTCTCCGGTATCGAGGTAAAAGAACGCACCATCCAGGCCAACGGCGAGTCGATCAAGCTGCAAGTGGTACGCCCGGCCAACGTCAAGGGCGACCTGCCGGTGTTCATGTTCTTCCACGGCGGCGGCTGGGTGCTGGGTGACTTCCCGACCCATCAGCGGCTGATCCGCGACCTGGTGGTCGGCTCGGGTGCGGTGGCGGTCTACGTGGACTACACCCCCTCGCCAGAAGCGCACTACCCGACGGCGATCAACCAGGCCTATGCCGCTACCCGCTGGGTGGCCGAGCATGGCAAGGAAATCGGCGTTGACGGCAAGCGCCTGGCCGTGGCCGGCAACAGCGTGGGCGGCAACATGGCCGCGGTGGTAGCACTCAAGGCCAAAGAGGCCGGCACCCCTGCCCTGCGCTTCCAGTTGCTGCTGTGGCCGGTGACCGATGCCAGCTTCGAAACGGCATCGTACAAACAGTTTGCCGAAGGGCACTTCCTGACCACCGGGATGATGAACTGGTTCTGGGACAGCTACACCACCGATGCCAACGCCCGGGCACAGATTTACGCCTCACCGCTGCGGGCCAGCAGTGAACAGCTGAAGGGGTTGCCGCCAGCGCTGGTGCAGACTGCCGAATTCGATGTGCTGCGCGATGAGGGTGAGGCGTATGCCCGCAAGTTGAATGCGGCCGGCGTAACCGTAACTTCGGTGCGCTACAACGGGATGATTCATGACTATGGGCTGTTGAACCCGTTGAGCCAGGTGCCGGCGGTGAAGGCGGCGATGAGGCAGGCCGCCGGGGAATTGAAAGTACACCTTCAATAACCTCATCTACCCATACGGCAGGGCCTGGCGCCCTGTCGTTCCAGGAGTACTGTCATGCTTACCATACGTAACGCCCAAGACCGCGGCCTGGCCTTCCATGGCTGGCTGAAGTCCTTCCACACCTTCTCGTTTGGCCATTACCGCAACCCGGACGAGCAAGGTTTCTCCGACCTGCTGGTGATCAACGACGACCGCGTCATCGCTGGCAAGGGCTTTGGCCAACACCCTCACCGCGACATGGAAATTTTCAGCTACGTGCTGGAAGGCGCGCTGGAGCACAAGGACACGCTGGGTACCGGCTCGGTGATACGCCCGGGCGATGTGCAATTGATGAGCGCAGGCCACGGCGTGGCCCATAGCGAGTTCAACCACAGCCAGGCGCAGCCGGTGCACTTTCTGCAGATCTGGATCGTGCCGAACGTGCAAGGCGCAACACCGCGTTACCAGCAACAGCATTTCAGCGCCGAGGAAAAGCGCGGCAAGCTACGCCTGATCATCTCGCCAGACGGTGCCGAGGGGTCGTTGCAGGTCAGGCAGAATGCGCGGGTGTATGCCGGTTTGTTCGACGGCGACGAACGCGCCACGCTGACCTTGCCGGGAAACCGCCATGCCTATGTGCATGTGGCCCGGGGCAGCATCGAGCTCAATGGGCAACTGCTGAATGAAGGGGATGGGGTGCGGGTGAGGCAGGAACAGGTACTTGAGCTGGGCAATGGGGTAGATGCCGAGGTGCTGGTGTTTGACCTGCGTCCGCATGAATTGCCAGGTATGCCATAAACAGGACCGGCCCTTTCGCGGGTAAACCCGCGAAAGGGCCATCAGCCCAAACTCAGGGTTCAAACCCTTCGACAATGATCACCTCTGCCTTCGCCACGCCCTGACGATGGCTGCAGGCCTCCTGATACAGCTCAGACCGGTAGCACGCCACTGCCTGCTCGTACGAATCGAACTCGATCACCACGCTACGCTGAGGGGTAGGCCGCCCTTCCATCGCCTCGCTGCGCCCGCCACGGGCCAGGAAGCGGCCGCCGAACGCCTTGAAGGCAGCCGGGGCGCGCTGGGTGTACTGCTGGTATTGCTCGGGGTCGGTCACGTCCACATGGGCGATCCAATAGGCCTTCATGCGCTGCTCTCCTGTAACGGCGATATTTGTGTATGATGGTATACCATAAAAATCACCCCACCACAGTGAGCGTGCAACATGGCTTTCAACACCATCGAGGAACTTCTCGAGGACTACCGGCAAGGCAAGATGGTCCTGCTGGTGGATGACGAGGACCGGGAAAACGAAGGCGACCTGCTGATCGCCGCCGAGCGTTGCGACGCCCAGGCCATCAACTTCATGGCCCGTGAAGCACGTGGCCTGATCTGCCTGACCCTGACCGACGAACACTGCCAGCGCTTGGGCCTGGAGCAGATGGTGCCGGCCAATGGCAGCGTGTTCAGCACAGCGTTTACCGTGTCGATCGAAGCGGCCACTGGCGTCACTACCGGCATTTCCGCCGCCGACCGGGCACGCACCGTGGCCGCGGCCATGGCTCGTGATGCCCGCCCCGAAGACCTGGTGCAACCCGGCCACATTTTCCCCCTGCGCGCCCGCGAAGGCGGCGTGCTGACCCGTGCCGGCCACACCGAAGCCGGCTGCGACCTGGCCCGCCTGGCCGGCTTCAGCCCGGCCTCGGTGATTGTCGAAGTGCTCAACGACGACGGCACCATGGCCCGCCGCCCGGACCTTGAAGTGTTCGCCGCGCAGCATGGCATCAAGATCGGCACCATCGCCGACCTGATCCACTACCGCCTGAGCACCGAGCAAACCATCAAGCGCATCGGTGAACGCGAGCTGCCGACCGTGCATGGCACCTTCCGCCTGGTCACCTATGAAGACCGCATCGAAGGCGGCGTGCACATGGCCATGGTCATGGGTGATATCCGCCGCGAGCAGCCGACCTTGGTGCGGGTGCATGTGATCGACCCGCTGCGCGACCTGGTAGGTGCCGAATACGCCGGGCCAGCCAACTGGACGTTATGGGCGGCCTTGCAGAAGGTGGCCGAGGAAGGGGCTGGCGTAGTGGTGATCCTGGCCAACCATGAATCCTCCCAAGCCCTGCTGGAGCGCGTACCGCAGCTGACCCATCCGGTGCGCCCTTATCAGCGCGGGCAATCGAAGGTGTACTCCGAAGTGGGCACCGGAGCACAGATTCTGCAGGACCTGGGCGTGGGCAAGCTGCGCCATCTGGGGCCTCCGCTGAAGTATGCCGGGTTGGCAGGGTATGAACTGGAGGTGGTGCAGAGCATTCCCTTTGAGCCACAAGCTGAAAGCTGAAAGCGGCAAGTAAAAGCGGATCTGCGCAAACACGCGATCCGCTTTTGCTTTTGCTTGCCGCTTGCCGCTTGCCGCTTGCCGCTCAGGTCGGAGTGATGGCCGGTCGCCTCATACCTCTTGCCAAAAGTTTGGAATACCATAATATGATATCCCGTAGACCTTGAATCTGCAGGCCGGCACCTATAATCACAAACGGCCACCAAGACACTTTGTTTTAGCTGCTCCCCGAACACTGTTGGCGGGCGCACCACAAGCCCCGCCTCGAATAACAAAAGCAACGAGGGCGTAACCATGCTGTTGAGCAAACGTGTAACCGCAGTGCTGTCCGCCAGCCTGCTGACCCTGGCCTGTCAAGCCGCCGTGGCCGCTGACAGCCTGAACTTCGTCAGCTGGGGCGGTACCACCCAGGACGCCCAGAAAGAAGCGTGGGCCGTCCCCTTCACCAAAGCCACCGACATCAAAGTCGTCCAGGACGGCCCCACCGACTACGGCAAGCTCAAGGCCATGGTCGAAAGCGGTAACGTGCAATGGGACGTGGTCGATGTCGAAGCCGACTTTGCCCTGCGTGCCGCCAGCGAAGGCCTGCTGGAACCCCTCGATTTCAACCAGATCAAACGCGACAAGATCGACCCGCGCTTCGTTTCCGACCACGGCGTTGGCTCGTTCTTCTTCTCCTTCGTGCTGGGCTACAACGAAGGCAAGCTCGGTGCCAACAAGCCGGTTGACTGGACCGCGCTGTTCGACACCAAGACCTACCCCGGCAAACGCGCCCTGTACAAATGGCCGAGCCCCGGCGTGCTGGAACTGGCCCTGCTGGCCGACGGCGTAGCGCCCGACAAGCTGTACCCGCTGGACCTGGACCGCGCCTTCAAGAAGCTGGACACCATCAAGAAAGACATCGTCTGGTGGGGCGGTGGCGCCCAGTCGCAACAGCTGCTGGCCTCGGGTGAGGCTTCGCTCGGCCAGTTCTGGAACGGCCGCGTCTACGCCCTGCAGCAAGATGGCGCACCAGTGGGCGTGAGCTGGAAACAGAACCTGGTCATGGCCGACTTCCTGGTCATCCCCAAAGGCGCCAAGAACAAGGACGCGGCCATGAAGTTCCTGGCCAACGCCAGCAGCGCCGAAGGCCAGGCCGAGTTCGCCAACAAGACTGCCTACGCGCCGGTGAACGTCGACAGCGTGTCCAAGCTCGACAAAGACCTGGCACCCAACCTGCCGACCGCCTACGCCCAGGATCAGGTCACCCTGGACTTCGCCTACTGGGCCAAGAACGGTCAGGCCATCGCGGCCCGCTGGAATGAGTGGTTGGTCAAATGAAAGTCGCCATCAACGCCCTGCATAACGCGCAAGGTGCCCCCACGGGCACCGGCGCCTCGGGTACGGCCCCCCGCCGCGCCAGCCTGAGCCAGCGCTGGAAGGGCAGCCGCAACCTGCTGCCGGCCCTGCTGTTCCTTGGCCTGTTCTTCTTCGCCCCGCTGGTCGGCCTGTTGCTACGCGGGGTGCTGGAGCCAACGCCGGGGCTGGGCAACTACGAGCAGTTGTTCGCCAACTCGGCCTACGCACGGGTGTTGTTCAACACCTTCTCGGTGGCCGGCGTGGTCACCCTGATCAGTGTGCTGCTGGGCTTCCCGCTGGCCTGGGCGATTACCTTGGTGCCCAAGGGCTGGGGCCGCTGGTTGCTGAACATCGTGCTGCTGTCGATGTGGACCAGCCTGCTGGCGCGCACCTACTCGTGGCTGGTGCTGCTGCAAAGCTCGGGTGTGATCAACAAGGCGTTGATGGCCATGGGTATCATCGATACCCCGCTGGAAATGGTGCACAACCTCACCGGCGTGGTGATCGGCATGAGCTACATCATGATCCCGTTCATTGTGCTGCCGCTGCAGGCCACCATGCACGCTATCGACCCGATGGTGTTGCAGGCTGGTTCCATCTGCGGCGCCAGCCCGTGGACCAACTTCTGGAAGGTGTTCCTGCCGTTGTGCCGTTCAGGGCTGTTCTCCGGGGCGCTGATGGTGTTCGTGATGTCGCTCGGTTACTACGTCACCCCGGCGCTGCTGGGCGGGGCGCAGAACATGATGCTGCCCGAGTTCATCATCCAGCAGGTGCAGTCGTTCCTCAACTGGGGCCTGGCCAGCGCCGCCGCCGCACTGCTGGTGGTGATCACCCTGGTGCTCTTCTACCTGTACCTGAAGCTGCAGCCGGAATCCCCGGTTGGCAACGCGAGGTAAACCGCCATGCTCCTGTCTCCCAATGCCATGGGCCGCCCGCTGCGCACGGGCCTGTACCTGACCACCGGGGTCATCGCGGCCTTCCTGCTGCTGCCAGTGGTGTTCATCGTGTTGCTGTCGTTCGGCTCGTCGCAGTGGCTGGTATTCCCGCCACCGGGCTGGACCTTCAAGTGGTACGGCCAGTTCTTCTCCAACCCGGAGTGGATGGACGCCGCGCTGGCCAGCCTCAAGGTGGCCGTGCTGACCACCATTGCCGCCGTGCTGCTGGGCCTGCCAAGCGCATTCGCTTTGGTGCGTGGCCGCTTCCCGGGCCGCGAGCTGTTGTACGGGCTGTTCACCATGCCGATGATCGTGCCGTTGGTGATCATTGCCGTGGCGGTGTACGCCCTGTTCCTCAAGCTCGGCTACACCGGCACGCTGTTCGCCTTCGTGGTCAGCCATGTGATCGTCGCCCTGCCCTTCACCATCATCTCGATCATCAACTCGCTGAAGCTGTTCGACCAGTCGATCGAGGATGCCGCGGTGATCTGCGGCGCCTCGCGCCTGCAGGCCATCTTCAAGGTCACCTTCCCGGCCATTCGCCCGGGGATGATCGCCGGCGGCCTGTTCGCCTTCCTGGTGTCGTGGGATGAAGTGGTGCTGAGTGTGATGATGGCCAGCCCCGACCTGCAGACGCTGCCGGTGAAGATGTGGACCACCCTGCGCCAGGACCTGAGCCCGGTCATCGCCGTGGCCTCGACCCTGCTGATCGGCTTGTCGCTGCTTGTGATGTTCATTGCCGCCGCCTTGCGCCGGCGCACCGAAACAAACGCCTGAGCGCGCGGAGAAAACAACAATGAGTGCAGTGATCAAAGACAACGCGCCAGGCAAGACCCTGGTCAGCCTGCGCGGCCTGAACAAGCACTACGGCGACTTCACCGCCGTGGACAACCTCGACCTGGAAATCCAGGACGGCGAGTTCCTGACTTTCCTCGGCTCCAGCGGCTCGGGCAAGTCCACCACCCTGTCGATGTTGGCCGGCTTCGAAACGCCGAGCAGCGGCGAGATCCTGGTCGATGGCCAGTCGCTGGTGAACGTGCCGCCGCACAAGCGCGACATTGGCATGGTGTTCCAGCGCTACTCGCTGTTCCCGCACCTGAACGTGCGCGACAACATTGCCTTCCCGCTGGCCATTCGCAAGCTCAACGCTGCCGAAACCGCCAAGCGCGTCGATGCCATGCTCAAGCTGGTGCAACTGGAGAAGTTCGCCCACCGCAAGCCTTCGCAGATGTCCGGTGGCCAGCAACAGCGTGTGGCCATTGCCCGGGCGCTGGTGTACGAGCCACGCATCCTGTTGATGGACGAACCGCTCGGTGCGCTGGACAAAAAGCTGCGCGAAGACCTGCAGGACGAGCTGCGCCAGCTGCACCGCCGGCTGGGCATCACCATCGTCTACGTCACCCACGACCAGGAAGAAGCCATGCGCCTGTCCCAGCGCATCGCCATTTTCAGCCATGGCAAGATCGTCGGCCTGGGCACCGGTTACGACCTGTACCAGAACCCGCCGAATGCCTTTGTCGCGTCGTTCCTGGGCAACTCCAACTTCCTGCGCATCAAGGCCAGCAGCAACGGTGCGGGCAGCTTCGAGGGCCAGCCGGTGGCCATTCGCCTGACGCCGGGCCTTACCGCCTCGCAGGATGCACTGATCATGGTGCGCCCGGAAAAGGCCCTGGCCCTGACCACCGAACAGGCTGCGCGTGAGCCGCTGCCGGCGGGCTGGAACGAGGTCAGTGCCAAGGTTGGCGAAGTGCTGTTCCTGGGTGAGAGCCAAACCTGCCATGTGGTGACGGCGGGTGGTACCGAACTGACGGTGAAGGCGCTGTCGGCTGCGGGTATGCCTATGCAACCGGGCGACAGCGTGAAAGTGCGCTGGGCAGTGGCGGATGCATGTATCTATACCGAGTGGGCCGAAAGCGATTTGAGCAAGTCGGCCGGGGCGCATTGAGATCGTCGGGGCCGCTTTGCGGCCCATCGCAGGCAAGCCAGCTCCCACAGGTAGAGTGCTTCCTTCAAGACAGGCACTGAACCTGTGGGAGCTGGCTTGCCTGCGATGGGCTGCAAAGCAGCCCCAATAACACGGACTGCCAAGTCTTAGATTCAGTCGCTACGGACTGTCACATTATCATCACGCCACTGTCGTAATCTGCCGGCCAACTCTATGCCATAGGCCACCCGGCATGCTGCGCCTGCTTGTCTTGCTGCTCACCCTGCTACCGCTAGCGACCCTGGCCGAGCCCGCGCACCTGCGCGTCCAAGGCTCCAACACCATCGGCGCCGCCTTGCTGCCGGCACTGGTGCAGGGGCAATTGCGTGCGCAGCAAGCCACCGCCATCCAACAGCAACCGGGCAACGTCGCCAACGAGACCGTAATCACCGCGCAGGACGATCATGGCCAGCCGGTACGCATCGATGTTGCCGCCCATGGTTCCAGCACCGGCTTCGTCGCCCTCGGCCGTGGCGACGCCGACCTGGCTGCTGCCTCGCGGCCGATCAACGACAGCGAAGTGCATCAGTTACGTGCTCTGGGCGACCTGCGCGCTGCCAGCGCCGAACAAGTTATCGGCCTGGACGGCGTCGCGGTCATCGTCCACCCCGACAACCCGCTGCCACAACTGAACACCCAGCAACTGGCGCAGATTTTTTCCGGGCAGATCCAGCGCTGGGAGCAATTGGGCATCGCTGGCGGCGCCATCCACCTCTATGCCCGTGACGACCGCTCCGGCACCTACGAGACGTTCAAGGCGCTTGTGCTGGAGCCCCTGCACGACGAACTATCAGCCAAAGCGCGGCGCTTCGAGTCCAGCGACGAACTGGCTTCGCAAGTAGCCACCGACCGTCAGGCCATCGGCTTCAGCAGCCTGGCCGCAGTGCACGGTGCCAAGGTGCTGGCGGTGGCAGAAGGCGACGCACCCGCCATGCTGCCGGAGCGCGCGCTGGTGGCCAGCGAAGACTACCCGCTGTCACGGCGCCTTTACTTCTATCTGCCGGCCAATCCTAAGCCACAGGCCAAGGCCCTGGCCGATTTCGCCCAAAGTCCGGCTGGCCAGGCGATCGTTGCCCAACAGGGGTTCGTGTCACAGCAGATCAAGGCCCAACCGGTTCCGCCCCAGGCCGACATGCCGCCACGCTACCGCACCCTGGCCCAGCAAGCGCAGCGGCTGAGCGTGAACTTCCGCTTTCAGGAAGGCAGCGCCAGCCTCGACAACAAGGCCCTGCGCGATGTGCAGCGGGTGGTCGAATACCTGCGCCAGGCCGGCAAGTTGCAGAGCAAGGCCGTGCTGGTAGGGTTTGGCGACCCCAAGGAAACGCCCGGGCGCGCTGCCCTGCTCTCCCGCCTGCGCGCCCAGGCCGTGCGCCGCGAGCTGGCACGCGATGGTGTGGAGGTGCTTGAGGTAACGGGCATGGGCGATGAACTGCCAGTGGCCGGCAATGAGCTGGAGCAAGGGCGCCTGCGTAACCGTCGGGTAGAGGTGTGGGTGTATTGAAGGCGTGATTGCGGCCCTGGCAAAGAAATGTAACAGCTCCCCATTCGGCATCCATGGCAAACGGGTCTAGGCTCAAGCCCATGTGATACCGGGCCCCTCTGACGGCTGCCAAGCCGCCATGTCGGATCACTGTTGCCTTGCAACGTCGACATTCAAGGAGGGGCTCATGACAGCTCTGCACGCATTCCTCACCACCCCCGTTCTCGGTACCAGCGCCTGGTTGTGGCTGGTGTTCATGGCCATCGTCATCGGTTTGCTGGTGCTCGACCTGGGCGTGCTGCACCGGCACGACCGGGAAATCGAAATGCGCGAAAGCCTGCTGCTGTATTCGGGCTATTTCAGCGTCGGTGTACTGTTCGGCGCAGGGGTCTGGTACCAGCTGGGTGCCCAGTCGGCGCTGGAGTTCTACACCGGGTTCCTGGTCGAGCAGTCGCTGTCGATGGACAATGTGTTCGTCATGGCGATGATCTTCAGCTACTTCGCCATCCCCCGCCGCTACCAGCACCGCGTACTGTTCTGGGGCATCCTGGGGGTGGTGTTCCTGCGGGCGATCATGATTGGCGTGGGCGCGGCGCTGGTGCAGAACTTTGCCTGGGTGCTGTACCTGTTCGGCGCCTTCCTGCTGTTCACCGGGGTGAAGATGGCGCTGTCGAAAGAAGACAGCCACCCGGACCTGGCCAACAACCCGATCATCAAGTTCGTCCGCCGGCACATGCGGGTCACCGACCAGATCCACGGCTCGCACTTCTTCGTGCGCCAGACCCCGCCTGGGCACAGCAAGGCCCTGCGCTATGCCACCCCGTTGTTTCTGGCGCTGGTGCTGATCGAACTGGCCGACCTGGTGTTCGCCGTCGACAGCGTGCCGGCAATCTTCGCCATTACCCAGGACCCGTTCATTGTCTACACCTCCAACATCTTCGCCATCCTTGGGCTGCGCTCGCTGTACTTCGCGCTGTCGGCGCTGATGCACCGGTTCGTTTACCTCAAGTACGCGCTGGCACTGGTGCTTATCTTCATTGGCTGCAAGATTTTCTACCACGGCATGGTGGGCAAGGTGCCGGCGTTGCTGTCGTTGGGGGTGACATTCGGGTTGCTGCTGGGTGGGGTGGTGGTTTCGTTGGTGAAGACGCGCAAAAAAACCGAAGTTAATCGAGGCCAAATGGAAGGACCCTGATCGTGAATAGCTCACTAGAGCGCTCCCAGGTGACATACATCCGCCTGGAAGCCGCTCTGGGGCTAACTACGCTTTGGAGAGCTCGGCTACTGCAACTGCAATCGCAATCCAAACAAACCCGACAATTGACAGCCACACCGAAATCCCAAGCCGTCGTTTGAGCTTTGGAGGGAATGCTTTCAACTCATTAACATCCAACTTGCCATAACGCAACGCCAATCCGGGGAACGTGACAAGACCACCTATATTACAAATCAGCAGCCATCGCCACTTCAAGCTTGAAGTCCCCCAAGCCACCTTCACTTGCTCTAGGTATGGGTTACTCGTAATCGCTGAGCAGGCAACGTGAAAGTCACGTGATAACGTGATGTAAAGGTTAATGAAAGCACCTAGCAGGCCAATGACAAAAGGGGTAATCATAAACAGGAGCTTCATAACGACAGACCAGGTTTCAAAGCTCATCATTTGAGGCCTCATAGATGAGTTCCCCGATAGACCCACCGGCCATTTCTCCCAACTTTACGCCCGTTAAACTACCCGTGCCTACGACCAAAATCCCACATGCTGGAACTGCAAGCCCCCCAGTACCTACGCTAAAAACGGCACATAACGTGCCAGCTGCAGCGCCTGCCAATGCTGCCCCCACCATGCCTCCGCCTACCCCCATGCTGAATGACCCGGTTTCAACATATCGAATTTTTGCACAGGCTTCTTCGCTTCCAGCGCGACACACTTCCTCTACTTTAAGAAAAGAAGAAGCCCCACCCAGTCCAATTGCAGCATGTCCACCATAACTAAGGTACTTGCTGAGCCGCGCCACCTTATCCAGATGCGTCGCGTACCCAGGAATCTGCCCTGGCCCGCCCGCTTTCGACCAATGATGCACAAGGCTCTTGGTGGAAATATTCAAGCTTTTCTTTAGTCGCTCATAGTTTCCTAGGTTCAGTTGTTTGTTGAGCAACGCTACCTTCAACTGACTATCCAGTTGTCGCAGAAGCCGCCGACGCTCGGCAAAGAAGCCTGGGCTTTTCAAGTGGCCATGACGCATGAACTCCCGCTGGTGCAGTTGCTCGATACTCGTCAATGTATGACTGACCTGTTTCAACCCTTGATCCAGCATGTCCTTACCCACGCCCATGGACAGGCTGGCGTTGCTGAGCAAGCCTGCGATTTCGGCCTGGTGCTCCATCATGAAATCCGCTTCGGCGTAGTCGAGCACTTCCAGCGCACGCCGCGCATGCTGCGCCGCAGCCATCAGCTCTCCCTCCTCGCGCGTGCAGGCATTTGCGTTGTCAGGATCACCGATAACGAAGATTTCCCCGGCCTTGAAGCCTTGCTCAAACGTCGGGTTGAGCCGCTGCAACCGGGAAATCGGTAACGTGGCGTCATGCTCGGCCAATTGCAGCAGCACCTGCGGGAAGGACATGCGTCGAGGAATGACGTAGAAGCCAGGCTCTAGCGTACCAGGCAGTGCACCTATGACAGGTTGGGAGAAACGCTCCGGGTAGACGGCGGTTGCCGGCTCGGCAAAGTGAGCATTGGCAAGCCCTGCTACGGGCTGCATGGGTGGCGGTGCTTGATACAGCGGTGCGACCACCCGGTTGCTGCCCGGCGAACAGCCACAGACAACCAACGCACCATCCATGGCCACGCGCTGTCCATCGGAAATGAAGTGGTCCACACCTTCGGCGACCATTCCCACCTGCCCACAAAGAGGGCATGGCGTGGTCTGGTCGCCTTCACGGAGCACCATTCGGCCTTCGTCCAGATAGCCGGCCCCTGTCGCAATACAAACGGCTCCAGTTGTGGTGATATCGCCGTCAACTGCCTGACCTTTTCCCTCTAGACTGACGCGCATCTACAAGCTCCCTTTGCGTGGTTGAGGTTCGGAACCTAACACCCGCAAGGCGGTTTCAAGCGCTTGGAGCAGAGAATCAGAAGCGTCCTACAGGTTACCCGAGCTTTGCTTAAAGTCCCTGTTCACGAGCACGCCCGTGAACAGGTAAGTAGCCGCTGACGAAGCCATCACCGCCCGCTACGCAACATCTCAACTGGCACATACTTGCCAATTTCATACTTGCCAATCGCCGCCCGGTGCACTTCATCCGGCCCGTCAGCCAGGCGCAGAGTGCGTTGCATGGCGTACATGTAGGCCAGTGGGAAATCGCCGCTCACCCCTGCCCCGCCATGTATCTGGATCGCCCGGTCGATCACTTTCAAGGCCACGTTCGGCGCCACCACCTTGATCTGCGCGATCTCGCTGCGGGCCACCTTGTTGCCGACAGTGTCCATCATGTAAGCCGCTTTCAGCGTCAGCAGCCGGGCCATGTCGATCTCCATACGCGAGTCGGCAATCTTGTCGACGTTGCCACCCAGCCGTGCCAGTGGCCGGCCAAAGGCGGTGCGTTCCACCGAGCGCTTGCACATCAGTTCCAACGCACGTTCGGCCATGCCGATCGAACGCATGCAGTGGTGGATACGGCCCGGGCCAAGGCGCCCCTGGGCAATCTCGAAACCGCGGCCCTCACCGAGGATCACGTTTTCATAGGGCACCCGCACGTTTTCGAAGAGCACTTCGGCATGACCATGCGGGGCATCGTCATAGCCGAACACCGGAAGCGGGCGGACGATCTTCACACCGGGCGCATCGGTGGGTACCAGCACCATCGAATGCTGCTGGTGGCGCGGCCCTTCAGGGTCGGACAGGCCCATGAAGATCATCACCTTGCAACGCGGGTCGCAGGCGCCGGAGGTCCACCACTTGCGGCCGTTGATCACCCACTCGTCACCGTCACGCACTGCCGTGGCGGCCATGTTGGTGGCGTCCGAGGAGGCCACGTCCGGCTCGGTCATGGCGAACGCCGAGCGGATCTCGCCACGCAGCAGCGGCTCCAGCCACTGGCGCTTCTGCGCTTCGCTGCCGTAACGCACCAGCACTTCCATATTGCCGGTGTCCGGCGCCGAGCAGTTGAACGGCTCCGGGCCAAGCAACGAGCGGCCCATGATTTCCGCCAGCGGGGCGTACTCCAGGTTGCTCAGGCCGGCGCCGTATTCCGATTCAGGCAAGAACAGGTTCCATAGCCCTTCGGCGCGGGCCTTGGCCTTGAGCTCTTCCATGATTGCAGTGGGCTGCCAGCGGTCGCCCTCGGCGACCTGGCGCTCGAACACCGCTTCGGCGGGGTAGACATAGGCGTCCATGAACGCAGTGACGCGCTCGCGCAGTGCCTGGACCTTGGGCGAATAGGCGAAATCCATCGGGGCTACCTTCACGGTTCGGAGTACATGGGCCAGAGCCTAGAGCAGCCTGCGCCCATCCACCTAGTCTATTTTCCGCGTGTATAAACATTCATAACCGATATATGATCGGCCAATAACTCCAACAAAGAGCGGCGCCCATGAACCTCAGCAAGGTCGACCTCAACCTGTTCATCGTGTTCGATGCGATCTATACCGAAGCCAACCTGACCCGCGCCGGGCAGATTGTAGGTATCACGCAGCCAGCGGTGTCCAACGCCCTTTCGCGGTTGCGCGAAACCTTCAACGACCCGCTGTTCGTGCGCACCGCGCAGGGCATGGTGCCCACGCCCATGGCACAGAACATCATCGGCCCGGTGCGCAACGCCCTGGCACTGTTGCGTACGTCGGTGCAGGAAAGCCGTATCTTCAACCCGCAACAAGCCAACAAGACCTTCCGCATCAGCATGACCGACCTGACCGAGGCGGTAATTCTGCCGCCGCTGTTCCAGCGCTTGCGCCGCCTGGCGCCGGCGGTGCTGATCGAGAGTTTCCTGTGCAAGCGCCGCGAAACCACCAAGGAGCTCGCCGCCGGCCGCCTGGACTTCGCCATCGACGCCCCCCTGAACACCGACCCGCAGGTACGCCACGTCAAACTGATGCAAGACCGCTATGTCTGTGCCTTGCGCCAGGGCCACCCGCTGGCCGACAGCAAGCTGACCCTCGACAGTTACCTGGGCATGACCCACATCCATATTTCCAGCCGCCGTAACGGCCTGGGCTATGTTGACCTGGCGCTGGGCAAGATGGGTGTACAGCGCAAAGTGGCCTTGCGCTCGCAGCACTACCTGATGGCTTCGCAGGTATTGCAGCAAACCGACATGGCGATGACCGTGCCCGAGCGCTTCGCCCGCCGCCATCAGCTGCGCTATCACCCCCTGCCGGTGGAAGTACCCGCGCTCGAAACGCACCTGTACTGGCATGAAAGCACCGACCAGGACCCGGCCAACCGCTGGATGCGTGAGCAAATCACCGAACTGTGCGAACGTGTGGTGGCCGAGGAAGAAAGAGCCTCGGAGCCCGCCTGAAGATGCATACAAGGGATCGCTCCTGGCCACAACGGAGGAAAAAATCCTACAAAACTACAAATAGATAGAAAATGTATGTGGCAGCACTCAAAGATCCACTGTGGGAAGTAAAAAATTTCTCTCAGATGGCGGATACGCTTACTCCATCAATCGCCGATTTCACGGCGACAGACATGGACCTGCCTCAATGCCAAGCGCCCCGCTCTACTTTGATTACGCCGCCACCACTCCAGTCGACGACCGGGTCATCGAAACCATGCTCGCCAGCCTTGGCAGCCACGCCAACTTCGGCAACCCGGCGTCCAGTGGTCATGCCTTCGGCCAGGCTGCCCGACGAGCCGTTGAGCAAGCCCGCCAGCAAGTGGCCGAGCGCGTCGGCGCACACGTCGAGCGCCTGGTCTGGACCTCGGGCGCGACCGAGTCCAACAACCTGGCGCTAAAAGGCATTGCTCAAGGCGCCGGCCAGCCTGGGCACCTGATCACCAGCCAACTGGAACACAAAGCCGTGCTCGACACCGTGGCCGAACTGGAGCGCCAAGGCTGGGCCGTTACCCGCCTGGCCCCGGATGCCGCCGGCCTGATCCAGCCCGCCAGCGTACAGGCCGCACTGCGCCCCGATACCCGCCTGGTATCGTTGATGGCAGTCAACAATGAGCTGGGCACGGTCACCGACTTTGCCGCCATTGGTGAGCAGGTGCGTGCCCACGGTGCCTTGCTGCACGTGGACGCAGCGCAGGCCGTGGGCAAGCTGGCCATCGACCTGAACACGATGGCCGTGGACCTGATGTCGTTTTCGGCGCACAAGGTGTACGGGCCAAAAGGCATCGGCGCGCTGTACGTCGGGCCACGCGCACGTACGCTGATGCGTGCGCAGATGCACGGCGGCGGCCATGAACAGGGCCTGCGCTCCGGCACCCTGGCGACCCACCAGATCGCGGGCATGGGTAGCGCTTTCGCCTTGGCCGGCCAACCCGGTGACAGTGAGTACCAGCACCTGGAACAACTGGCAAAGCGTCTGCGCGAAGGCCTGCTGGCCTTGCCCGGCGTCAGCCTGAACGGCTGCGCCAGCCAACGCATTCCCCATACCCTGAACCTGTGCATCGACAGCAAGGGCTTCAACAGTGCGGCGCTGGCCAGCGAGTTGGCGTTATCGACCACCTCGGCCTGCAACTCGGCCAGCCATGCCGCCTCACATGTGCTGCTGGCGCTGGGGCTGGACGAGCACCAGGCACGCAACAGTGTGCGCTTGAGCATCGGGCGCTTCAGCACCGAAGCCGAAGTGGACAAAGCGATCGAGGTGTTTGCCCGGGTACTGACAGCGGCATCTGCAGTGTTGTGGTAAGCCGCGCCCTGGCGCGGCCTGCCGCACGGCGTCACCGGGGCACCTAGCGCCCCGGTAACCTCACAGGAAGGTGAACACCTGCGACGCTGGCAAGCGCGACTTGTTCAGCCCGGCGTTAAAGTCCGTTTCAGCACGATAGCCCAGGCTGAGGATCACCACGCTGGTGAAGCCACGCTCACGCAGCCCCAGCTCGGCATCCAGGATCTTGCTGTCGAACCCCTCGATGGGCGTGGCGTCCAGGCCATGCGCCGCTGCTCCCAGCAATGCAGTACCCAATGCCAGATAGGTCTGTTTCTCCATCCAGTGCTGCACATCCTTCTGGTCATGACGGTGCAGGTCGACGTAGTGACGGCGGCTCTGGTTCTGCGCGGCTCGCGCCTGCTCATCGCGGAAACGGCCATCGGCAGCTTCCTGCTCGAGCACGGCATTGAGGTGCGCCTCGGGCATTTCGGTACGGGTGCAGAACACAATCACGTGCGACGCATCGAGCAGTTTCGGCGTGTTGTAAGCAAAGCGCTCCGTGGTGCTCTTGGCCAGGCGGGCCTTGCCTTCGGCCGTGTCGGCGACGATGAAGTGCCAGGGTTGGGAGTTGACCGAGGACGGGCTGTGGCGCAGTTGCTCGAGCAGGGCGTCGACAGTGGCCTGGGGAATGCGGCGCGAGGCATCGTAGGCTTTGGTGGTGTAGCGGCGCTTGGCCAGCGAGACGGTATCCATGCAACAACTCCGGAATGTACGGGGGATTTGCCGGGCATCTTATCTTTCCTGCCGCAAAGAAAAACCGGCACAATGCAGCAACACTTTCACACCTGGAGTGAAGATGCTGCGCATCACTGACCTCGAACTGTTCGTGCGCAGCAGCGTACTGGGTAGCTTTACGGCCGCCGCCCATGAAGCCGGTCTGCTGCCGGGGCAAGTGGCTGCTGCGATCAAACGCCTCGAACGCGACCTCGATGTGCGCCTGTTTGCCCGTACCACCCGTAGCCTGCGCCTTACCGCCGAAGGCGAGCGCTACCTGCCGACCGCCCTGAATGTGCTGGAGAGCCTTCGCCAGGGGCGCGAAGACCTGCATGGCAACCCCGGCACCCTGCGCGGCACCCTGCAGGTGTCGGCGCCTTCCGACCTGGGCCGCAACATGCTGTTGCCCTGGCTGAGCGCCTTTCGCCGGGAGCACCCGGCCCTGCACCTGCGCTTCTTTCTGTCCGACCAGATTGCCGACCTGAACCGTGACCCGGTGGATGTGGCCATCCGCTATGGCCTCAACCAGGACGCCAACTACATCGCCCTGCCCTTGGCCAGCTGGAACCGCCGGGTGCTGGTGGCATCGCCCGAGTACCTGGACCGCCACGGCCACCCGATCACACCCGAAGCCCTGCAAGAGCATGCCTGCCTGCTGTACATGCAGCACAACCGGGTCTACGACAAGTGGCGGGTGGGCAACCGCACCGTGCAGGTCAGCGGGCCGCTGGTCAGCGACGATGCCGACGTCATCCGCCGTCTGGCTTTGCAAGGTGAAGGCATCGTCTACAAATCGTGGCTGGACGTAAGCGCCAATATTGCAGCCGGCGAACTGCAGATCATCCTGCCCGAATACCTGGGTGAATCCGTGCCTGTAACCCTGGTTTGCCCACACCGCAAACAACTCACGCCTGCGGTGTCGCAACTGCACCTGTGCCTGCGCGACCACTTCGAGGCCCTGCGCGCTCGCGCACTGAACAACGGTTGCACAATCGTTCCAGACTAAGCGCCAGCAGGCAGCGAGCAGGGCGCAAAAACGCTCGCTGCAGGTTGCACGTCACCACTGCTGCCCCAGCAGCACCCGCCCAGCACCCGACTGCTGCCCAACCTGCAACACCGCCGAAGAAATCCAATAAAAACCATATATATCAATAACTTAACAATATGGCACAGTCCCTGCTCTAGCCCTCCCCAACAACGCTTTACATACGGGGAGATTCACCATGCATCAGCTCAACCCACTGGCCCGCCAGATCAGCCTTGCGCTGCTGCTGGCCGGCACCGGCAGCCAGGCCATCGCTGCCAACGAAGACAACAAGAACGAACCCGCCCTTGAAACCGTAACGGTCACCGCTCAGCACCGAGAGCAGACCTTGCAGGAAGTACCGGTTGCCGTGTCGGCCATCAAGGGCACCAGCATCACTGCCGATGGCGTGCGCTCGATGGGCGACATCACCACCTTCGTGCCCAACGCCTCGGCCAAGAACCCCGACGGCGACGGCCGCCCTCGTTGGTATATCCGCGGCCTGGGCACCGGCGATACCGGTGCGGCAACCGTATTCCCGGTGGGCATCTACGCGGACGATGTCTACCTCAACGCGCCCATCGCCGGTGGCGGGCCGCTGTTCGACCTGGAACGCATCGAAATCCTGCGCGGGCCGCAAGGCACCCTGTATGGCAAGAACACCACGGCCGGCGCAGTGAACGTGATCTCGAAGAAGCCCACCTTCGACACCGACGGCTATGGCACTGTCGGCTTCGGCAGCAAGAACGAGCGTATTGTCACCGGTGCCATCGGCGGTGCGCTGGTCGATGAAAAACTGGCCGGGCGAGTAGCGCTGTATTCCGAAGAGCGTGACGGTTTCCAGAACAACGACTTCGACGGCAACACCTACGGTGATGTGAACAAGAAAGCCATCCGTCTGCAGTTCCTGGCCCAGCTCAACCCGGACCTGGACGCCCTGCTCAAACTGCACAGCCGCCAGTTCAAAGGCGATGGCAGCAACGGCTCGCTGCCGGTTGGCCGCTACTACAACGTCGGCTACGAACGCCCGCACGGCCGCGATATCTCGCTGAACGTCAACGAAGACTATCGCCTGGACCACGACGGCGCCTCGCTGACCTTCAACTGGTACCTCGGCGATTACACCCTGACCTCGATCAGCGCCTACGACTACATCCGCAACCGCTCCACCAGCGATGCCGACTACACCCCCTACGAGGTCAACGGCGCGGCCATCACCGACAACAGCTACCGCCAGTGGTCGCAAGAGCTGCGCCTGGCCTCGCCGGAAGACCGCCCGCTGCACTGGCTGGTGGGTGCGCACTACTTCCATGAAGACCTGGACAGCTCGGCGCAACGCATCGTCACCCCCGGGCCGACGCCCAACGGCACCGGCTCGAACCAGGTGGGCACCACCGTGTTCCGTGACCTGGGTTACGACCACCGCACCGACAGCTATGCGCTGTTTGGCAACCTGACCTACGACTTTACCGATGATTTCAGCGTCACCGGCGGCCTGCGCTGGACCCAGGAGAAGAAGGACATCGACCTGGACCTGGTGCAACTGACCCGCGCCACCGCCAACGGCCCGCTGATCCCGCTGGGCGGTGTGGGCACCAACGGTAACCGCCAGGAAGACAAGACCTGGGAAGCCTGGACCTACGACCTCACCCCCGAATACCGCATCAATGACAACCTGCGGGTGTTCTTCCGCTACGCCCATGGTTTCCGCTCGGGCGGCTTCAACACTGGGCTCTCGACCAGCCTGGCACAGCTGACCACGGTCGACCCGGAAGAGCTGGATGCCTACGAGCTGGGGCTGAAGTCGGAGTGGCTCGATCGCCGCCTGACCGTCAACGCCAACCTCTTCTACTACGACTACTCCGACATCCAGGTGAATCTGCTGACGGTGAACAACGGCGTGCTCACCACCGCACTGACCAACGGCGCCAAGGGCAAGGTCAAAGGCGCAGAACTGGAAATCGAAGGCCAGCCGACCGAGCGCCTGCACCTGCGCGCGGCGGTGTCGTTCCTCGACACCGAGTACACCGACTTCAAGAACACCAACCCTACCACCGGCGCGGTGACCGGCGACTACAGCGGCAACAGCTTCGTGCGCTCGCCGCGCAACGTGGTGTCGCTGGGCGCCGACTACACCATCCCGCTGGAAGTGGGCGGCAAGCTGGTGGCCGGTGGCGACGTGAGCTTCCGGGACAAGGAGTACTTCCTGGCCGACCGCCAGAGCAGTGCCGACGCCACCCTCAGCCAGCCCCACTACACCCTGGCCAACGCCCGCCTGAGCTGGTTCAGCCATGACGACAAGCTGAGCGTGACCGGCTTCGTCAACAACCTCACCGACCGCCGCTACCAGGTGCACGGCCGGCCCAACGGCACTGCCGGGCAGTACGTGATCACCTACGGCGACCCGCGCACCGTTGGACTGAGCGTTACCAGCCGGTTCTAGGTTGTCCTTCCGGGCCCTATCGCCGGCAAGCCAGCTCCCACAAGTCCCCGCAGATCTCAGGTCCAGTGCTGTACCTGTGGGAGCTGGCTTGCCGGCGATAGGGCCAGCACTGCCAATACATCATTCAGCAGGAACACCCCATGCCCCACCACACCCCCTTGGCCAGCGCCATCGCCTTGGCCATCGCCGGCCTCGCCGTGCCCGCCTTCGCCGCCGAACCCAATGACCGCCTCGACACCGTGGTCGTGGTCGGCACCCACCGCAGCGACGTCACCGCCCTGCAAAGCGCCGCCCCGGTCGATGTATTGAGCGGCGAAAAACTCCAGGAAACCGGCGCCAGTGACCTGTCCACCGCACTCACCGCACTGTCGCCCTCGTTCAGCTTCCCGCAATCACCGCAAGGTGCTTTCGCAGGTTCCATCGCCCAAGGTGCCTCGCTGCGCGGCCTGGCTTCCGACCAAGTGCTGGTGCTGGTCAACGGCAAGCGCCGCCACACCAGCGCCAACGTTACCCGCCAGGGTTTGGTCAACGCCCGTGGCGCGGCAGCGGTGGACCTCAGCCTGATCCCGCTGTCGGCCATCGAGCGCGTGGAAATCCTGCGTGACGGCGCCGCCGCCCAGTACGGATCGGACGCCATCGCCGGAGTGATCAACATCGTGCTCAAGGAGCGCGACGAAGGCGGTAACGCCGGCTACCGCTTCGGCGGCTACAAGAAAGGCGACGGCCTGCAGCGCAAGCTCAGCGGCTGGAAAGGCTTTGCCCTGCCCAACGACGGCTTCCTCACCCTGGCCTTCGACGCAGGCTCTCAGGACCCGGCCAGCGACACCCGCGACGACAACCGCCTGTTCTACCCGGGCTCCACCAGCGTCGACACCGCGCGCGAGCAGAACAACCGCTACCGCAACTGGCGCTGGGGTTCGGGCAATGTCTCGGACCAGTACAACTTCACCGCCAACGCCGAAATGGGCTTGAGCGACGGCCTTAGCGCCTACGGCTTTGCCACCTACGCGCACAAGAACACCGACGCCGAGAACTTCTTCGACCCGCCCACCACCCTGCGCAGCAACTACGGCAGCGTGGCCCTGGCGCGCTACCCGGACGGCCGCCTGCCGGTCACCCGCTATGGCCTGGAAGACTTTGCGGTCACCGGCGGCCTGCGCCTTGAAGACGAAACCTTGGGCAACTTCGACCTGGCCTTGAACTACGGCGACAACCGGGTCGACTCCACCGACCGTAACGCCATCAACCCCAGCTGGGGTACGGCGAGCCCCTCGACGATCTACACCGGCCGCCGCGAAGCCGACCAGACCAACCTGACCCTTGACTGGACCCGCGACTTTGCCAACGACTGGTTGTTCAAGCCGCTTACAGTCTCTGCCGGGCTGGCCTGGCGTCAGGAAAACTACGACCTGACCGAGGGCGACGCCGCCGGCTGGTCCAACGGCCCGCTGTTCAACACCGTTGACCCGGCCTCTGGCCGACGCATCCCCGGCTATTACTCGGGCATCACCCAGGTCGATGCCGTGTCGCTGGACCGCCGCGTGATCGGCGCCTATGTCGATGTCGAAGCCCAACTGACAGAAAAATTCCAGGCCGGTGTGGCGGTGCGCAGCGAGCATTATTCGGACTTTGGTGACACCACCAACGGCAAGCTGTCGCTGCGCTACGACTTCACCCCGCAGATTGCCGCGCGCGCCAGCGCCAGTACCGGCTACCGTGCGCCTTCGCTGGTGCAGAGCGGGCTGTCGTCGTTCAGTGTGCAAGTGGTAGAGCAGCCGCCAGGCAGTGGCAACTGGGTCGAGGTGCAGCAGCGCACCCTGCGCGCCGACAGCCCGGAAGCCGCCTTGCTAGGCGGCAAGGCGCTGAAGCCGGAAGAGTCGACCAACTTCTCCGTGGGCCTGGTCTGGCGGCCGTTGCCCAACGCTTCGGTCACACTCGACGCCTACCGTATCGACATCGACAACCGCATCACCCTGTCCGATCAGTTGCCGGCCTCGGTGGTGGGCCCGATCTTCGCCGGTACCCCTTACGCCAACATCCAGAGTGCGGCGTTCTATACCAACATCGCCGACACCCGCACCGACGGTTTCGAGTTGGCGGGCCATTATCAGCTGGACGTGGGCCGCTGGGGGCGAGTGGACTTCAACGGCGGCTATGCTCGCAACAACACCCGCATCACCGGGCTGGATGATGTGGGCAACATCCCCGGCAACCAGATTATCGGCCGCAATACCCAAGGGCTGATCGAGGATGGCACGCCCAAGGACAAGCTCACGCTCAGCGCCAACTGGCTGTATGACAACTGGAGCGTCACCGTGGCTCAGCGCCGCTATGGCGAGTGGAAAAACCGCAACGCCGCAAACCCCACGCTGGACCAGACCTTCAGCCCGCAGTGGGTGACCGACCTGGATGTGTCGTACCGCTTCGACCTGGGCCTGACCTTGTCGGCGGGCGCGATCAACCTGTTCGACAGCCACCCGGACAAGCTCAAGGGCGCGCAGTTGTATGGCGTACCTAAATACTCCATCACCAGCCCGGAGGGGGCGCAGGGAGCGTTCTACTACACCAGCGTGAGTTACGACTTCTGATATGACTGGCTTGCACATCTCCTGTAGGAGCGGCCTTGTGTCGCGATGGGCCGCAGAGCGGCCCCAGGGTTTCAGCTTCGCCGCATAAAATGCCGGGGCCGCGCTGCGGCCCATCGCGACACAAGGCCGCTCCTACAGGGGCGAGCATGCCTGTGATCACGATACTGCTGACTGATTGCTGCTACATCAGCAACCCACTGTTGCCTCAGCACCACCCCATCCGTCCGCCCCCGCAATCCCGGGCTTCCACCGCCTGGCACATCTCTTGCGATACCCCTGTACCCTTAGCTTCCCCAAGGCCAGCCATGCGCGTGCTCTCCACCCTTTCCTGGTTCATCTCCCCCCTGGCCCTGCTCACGCTCTGGGCCGTGGTGGCCAATGCCGGGCTGTTTCCGGCCAACCTGCTGGTCCCGCCGCAAGAGGTCTGGCTGAGCCTCAACGACCTGCTGGCCACAGGTGAACTTCAGGCGCACCTGGCCGGCAGCCTGTCGCGCCTGGCCCTGGGCTTCACCGGCGGCGCACTGGCCGGCCTCGGCTTCGGTGCGGCGCTGGCCCTGTCGAAAACGGTGGAGGCGTACTGCGCCCCACTGTTCCACACCCTGCGTCAGGTGCCGAGCATCGCCCTGATCCCGATGTTCGTGCTGATGTTTGGTGTCGACGAAACCTTCAAGGTAGTGATCGTTGCCAAGACCGCGTTCTTCCCGGTGGCACTGGCCACCTGTGAAGGCATCCGCGCCATCCCGCGCAGCCATTTCGAAGTGGCGGCGGTGTACCGCTTGCGCTGGCCGACGCTGGTGGGGCGAATTGCCCTGCCCGCTGCAGTACCGGCCATTGTCACCGGTATTCGCGTGGCCCTGACCCGCGCCTGGGTGGTGCTGGTGGCCTGCGAGCTGCTGGCGGCGGACAGCGGCCTGGGGCAGATGATCGAGATGGGCCGGCAGATGCTGCGTATCGATGTGGTGATGGTCGGCGTGGTGCTGACCGGGCTGATCGGTTTTACCCTAGATTTCACCCTGCGCCGTGTGGAGCGGCGCTTGTCAGCCTGGCAAAGCCGCTGAGGAGGCTGTGATGAAACTGCACACATTGCGCGGTCTGGTGTTGCCACTGCTGCTGCTCGGCGCCTGGGAGTACGCCTCGCGCCAGGGCGCAGCCGGCGCCTTTGCCTTCGTGCCACTGGCGCAGGTGGGCACGGCCCTGGCCGAATTGCTGGGCAGCGGTGAATTGCTGGTCAACCTGTGGGCCAGCTTGCTGCGCACCTGCAGCGGCCTGGCCATTGGCATTGTCGGCGGTGTTGGCCTGGGCGCGCTGATGGCCCTGTCCGCACCGGCCAACCGCCTGATCGCCCCACTGTTCCACGCCCTGCGCCAGGTGCCGATGCTGGGTTGGATTCCGTTGATTGCCTTATGGCTGGGGAACGGCGAAGGCGCCAAGCTGCTGATTGTCAGCCTGGCGGCGTTGTACCCGATGGTGCTGAACACGTTCGAGAGCCTGCGCCAGGTCGCCGGTCAGCACCGTGAAGCCGCGCAGGTACTGATGCTCAGCCGTTGGCAGCAACTTTGGCTGATCCTGCTACCCGCCGCCCTGCCAGGCATTGCCGCCGGGGTGTTGCAGGCCCTGGCGTTCGCCTGGGTAACCTCGGTGGGCAGCGAGCTGTTCCTGTCTGCCGGGGCCGGCCTTGGCAGCTTGATGATGACCGCCGAAGCCGGGGCGCGCATGGAGATCATCGTGGTCTGCGTGCTGTGCATCGGCCTGTGTGGCTACCTGATGTCCTGGCTGAGCACCCTCCTCACCCGCCGCCTGCTGCGCTGGCGTACCACTTCTTGAAAGGCCCGACCATGAACGCCATCGCCCATGCTTTACCCACCAGCGCCATCACCGGCGCGCTGACCCTTCGCGGCCTGAACAAGGCGTACCCGCTCAAGGGCAAGGCTGTGCCGGTGCTGCAAGGCATCGACCTGGACATCCGCCCCGGCGAGTTTGTCAGCATTCTCGGCGCCAGCGGCTGCGGCAAATCTACCCTGCTACGGTTGATCGTTGGCCTGGACCAGGCTTACCAAGGGCAGATCCTGCTGGATGGGCAACCCGTGCGCGGGCCAGGCCTGGAGCGCGGCATCGTGTTCCAGGACCACCGCCTGTTCCCGTGGATGACCCTGCAGCAGAACATCGCCCTGGCGTTGAAAAACCATGCACTGCCGACGACCGAGAAGAATCGATTGGTGGCCGAGCACATCGAACGGGTGGGCCTGAGCGGTTACGAGCAGGCCTACCCGCACCAGCTTTCCGGTGGCATGGCCCAACGCGCGGCGATTGCCCGGGCGCTGGTGAACAAGCCCAAGGTGCTGTTGCTGGACGAGCCACTCGGCGCACTCGATGCACTGACCCGGGTGCGGCTGCAACAGGAGTTGCAGCGCATCTGGGTGCAGGAGCGTTGCACGGTGATCATGGTGACCCACGATATCGAAGAAGCGCTGTACCTCGGTGACCGGGTGATCGTGATGGACGCACACCCGGGACGGATTCGTGAGGATCTGCGTATCAACCTGCCACACCCACGCCAACGCGAGAGCCAAGTGTTGCAGGCGTACAAACAGCGGTTGCTGGGGGAACTGGTGGGGCATTGAGCGGCAGCAAGCTCACAGGCGCTGTGCGTTCCATGTTAAATCAATGAGACATGCGCAATTCTCAAAAGTCGTAGCGCACACTCACATTGGCATTACGCGGTGCACCATAGTGCCCATAGCTGCCGCCCATGCCCGAATAGTATTTTTCATCGAACAGGTTGGCGACATTCAGCGTGGTGCTCAGATGGTCGTTAACCTGATAGCGTGCCATGAGGTTTGCCACTGCATAGTCATCTTGTCGAATGGTGCTGCTGTAGTTCGTATAGGCAATTGATGAGCTGGAGTTCCAGTCCACGCCACCGCCCACGGTCATTCTTTGCCAGTCACCCGGCAGACGATAGGTGGTCCAGAAGCGGAAGGTATCCATGGGCAACTGGGTGGTGATGCGGTGACCTTCGGCATCCTCGGTTCGCGTATGGCTATAGCCGACCTGAGCACTCCAGCCCGGCAAGATTTCACCTGCCATTTCCAGGTCGATGCCCTTGGTTTCTGCACCACTCACGGCCACGTAGGCCGTACGTTTGACGTCCGGTCTGCTTGGGTTGTCGATGACCGGTTCCGGGTCCTCTTCAGGCACATTGTCCCGTTTGATGAAATAAATGGCAGCACTGGTATTGAGACGACCGTCGAGGAACTCGCCCTTCCAGCCCATTTCGTAGTTGGCACCCACCTGCGGATCCAGAGTCTTGCGGTTACGGTCCTCGGCCGAGTTGGGCTTGAAGATATCGGTGTAGCTGGCGTAAACCGACTGCTCAGGCGTGATGTCGTAAATCAGCCCGGCGTAAGGTGTGACGACACCACTCTCTTGAATCTGATACTGACTGACATACCCGGTCGAGTACACAAGATCGTAGTCATAGTGATAGTTGGAAACACGGGCTCCCAGTATGAAATGCAACTCATCGGTGAGGTTGAAGCGACTGGCCACAAAGTAGCCGCTCTGCCGGCTGGTGATATCAAAATCCATCACAGAGGTCAGCGGCACTTTATCGATCTGGTTTTTCCAGTTGTTGTAATCGAAGGCTGCAATCACACCCGAAACGCCCCAGTGCTGGTTTCGATAGTCCGAATAGTTGTAGCCCGCGATCAACTCGTGAGTTCGCCCGAACAACTGGAAGGGTCCTTGGGCATTTATGTCCAAACCCTTCTGTATCTGATCGGCCTTGACGTAGGCGCGCTCTGCAGAGCCGATCCCGTCAGGTCGCAACCACGAACGGCCGCTGGAGCTGTCCAGGGTTGTGTTATCAGTATCGCGTTTGATCTTCATGTAGTTGGTAACAACCCGGACCTGCCAATCGTTGGCGAGCGCTTGCTCCAGCGTCGCAGTGTAATTGGTGGTGTCGAATTTTTCGTAGCCCCAGCGTGCTCCCGAGCTGGTCGAACGCGAGTAATGTGCAGCTTGGCCATCAGTAAAGAGTAACGGAGCGCCAGGGGCGCCAGTTGCCTTGTACTTCTGGTTATCGATGCCAAAACGGACCAAGGTCGTGTCAGTCACATCGGCTTCGACAACGCCGTAGAAGATCTCTCGCTTCTGATCGTACCAATCCATGTAGGTGTGATTGTCCTGCTTGGCCGCGACCAATCGCCCGCGCACATTTGCCGCCTCGTTGAGCGGGCCGGACACATCGGCTTCACCCCGGTAGTTGTCCCAAGAGCCGGCATTGGCCTGAACATAGGATTTGAACGTATGCATTGGCTTCTTGCGAATCAAATTGATCACGCCACTGGGATCGCCTGCCCCGGTCATCAGCCCAGTGGCACCGCGCACAATTTCGACCCGGTCATATAGCGCCATGTCCAGCAGTGTGCTGGGCATATTGCGGGTGATGTTTTCCTGGGTGGTGGTCACGCCATCGAACTGATAGGTGTTCATGGCACTACCGCGCGAATAGATGTTGTAGCGCTCACCACCGTCCTGGGTCATGGTGATGCCCGGAGTCTGCCTGAGCACGTCAGTCATGCTGGTCAGGTGTTGGTCGTCCATGCGCTGGCGTGTAATGACTGTGATGGTTTGTGGCGTTTCCTTGAGCGACAGGTTCATCTTGGTAGCCGTACTGGTCACCCCCGTGGTGTACGACCCGGTGCCCTCGGTGGTCTCACCCAGCAGCCGCGAGTTGATCGACGTGGCCCCCAGTTCCAGCGCCCCACTCGGCTCGGCTGCCTGCATCAGCAGGTAGTTGCCACTGTCGGTCCTGAACACGTTCAGCCCGGTGCCGGCCAGCAACTGGGCAAAGCCTTGCTCCACGCTGAAACTGCCCTTCACCCCCGGGCTGGCCTTGCCGGCCGTGAGGCTGGCATCGATCGACAGCGGGATACCCGCCTGGCGGCCAAACTGGCTAAGCGCCTGGTCGAGCGGGGCTGCCTCGATATCGAAACGGATGATGCTGCTGGCCGCAGGCTGCGCCAGCGCGGCATGGGTAACAGCCAGGCTGCCCAGGGTCAGGCCGGTGGCGAATGCCAGGTGGATGGCGCGGGCCAGCGGGGTAATGCGAGGGGTCATGTGGAGCGTCCGAATGGGTCAAAAGGGCCGCGTTATTGGCGGGGTATGCCCTGAAGCCAATCGAGAACGAAAAAACTGCGCATTTCGCGAAAAAATTTTTCAGGCCTCTGCCTTGGGCACCAGCGTCACCCAGTAACGCGTGCGCCGCTGGATACTCACCGGCAGGCTGCTTTCCAACAGCGCGAGGATGCGTTCGTTGTCATCCAGCGGGTAGGACCCGGTAACCCGCAGCCCGCCCACACGCGGGTCGCAACGCAGAATGCCCGGGCGATAGCGGCCGAGTTGGCCGACCAGCTCATCCAGCCGTGTAGCCTGCGCGATCACGAAACCCTCTACCCAGGCATCGTCTTGCACGGCCTGCGGCGTGATGAAAATGCCAGCATCCTCGAGCCGCGCACGCTGCCCGCTTTCGACCACCTGCTGCCCCCGCCCACTTCGTAACGTGGCCGCCACACGCCCACTGCTCACCGATAGCAACGTGCCTATACAGCCCTCACCGCAGCGCACGGTGAAGCGGGTACCCAGTGGTTGCATCAGCGCATCCTGAGTGTGCACCTGCAGCGGCCGGCCGAGCGGGTCGTGGCCGGTGCGCACGTTGATTTCGCCGTAGCGCAGCAGGATGCGCCGGGTGCTGGCGTTGAAGTCGATGTCCACCGCAGTGGCAGTGTTCAACCACAGCTCGGTACCGTCGGCCAGCACCTGGCGACGGCGCTCGCCGGTCACCGTGCTGAGGTCTGCCAGGCTGCCCTGCAGCCATTGGCTTTCCCTGGTTTGCCAGCCGATGGCACCCAACACGCTGGCGCCCATCAGCATTTTCAAGAGCTGGCGGCGGTCGCCGTTGACGTAGCGGGCCTGTTGCAGCGCCGACCTGGCCACCGGGTCGCGCAGTGCGCCTGCGTTGTTGCGGATCAGCGCCGGCAAACCCGCCATGCGCTGCCAAGCGCGTTCGTGCTCGCTGTCGGCCTGGCGCCAGCGTTCAAGCTCACGGGCTTCCTCGGCGCTGATATCGCCGGACTGGGTCAACGAGAACCAGGCAATGGCCTGCTGGCGTACAGCGGGGGAAACAGGCTCGGAAGGCGGCATGGCGTCACTCGAACTGGCTGGCATAGCAGCGATCGAATGCCTTGAGCATGGCCCGCTGCACCTGGTCGACACTCAGCGCCAGCTGCGCGGCGATCTGCTTGTAGGTAAGCCCGTCGAGCTGCGACAGCAGGAAGATCTCGCGCACCCGTGGCGACAGCCCGTGCAGCAGCTCATCGAGCTGTGTGAGGGTTTCAATCAGCAAGTGGCGCTCTTCGGCGGATATCTCGTATTGCTCCGGTTGCGCCGCTAAGGCCTCGGCATAGGCGCGCTCCACCGCCAGGCGCCGCCAGCGGTTGATCAGCAGGCTGTTGGCGATGGTGGCCAGGTACGCCAAGGGGCGCTGCAGGTCATTGACCGGGCGCCGCGCGCGCATGATACGCACGAAGGTGTCCTGGGCCAGGTCGTCGGCATCCGCAGCCTCCCCCAGACGCTTCATCAGCCAGCGCTTCAACCAGCTGTGGTGCTGCGTGTAGAGGTGCTCGACATCCAGGTCGAAGGAGCTTGGGGGTCCCATTGGCAAGTGGCCTGCGTCTGCATGCTGGAAAGGCACACATGATAATCACTCGCAATTAAACGATGCAAGGTGAGCGGCTGCCCAGGTTCGCTGCCCAGCGGCTTTGACAGGCCGTCCAACATGCTGGAACGCGGTGAGGTCGTGCCCTATTCTGGGCTGATCTATGACCTGACGCCAGAGCAATCCCTGTATGCCAGCTACACCGATATCTTCAAGCCACAGACCGCCGTAGATCGCACCGGCAAGGTGCTTGATCCCGTCATCGGCAAGAACTACGAAATGGGCTGGAAGGGCGAGTTCTATGAGGGCCGGTTGAATGCCAGTGCTGCGGTCTACCTGATCAAGCGAGACAACTTTGCGGAAGATGACACCGGTGTTCCGATACCCGGCGTGGCAAACTCTACCGCGTCACGCGCGGTGAAAGGGGCTGAAACCAAAGGGATCGACCTTGAGCTCTCCGGCGAGGTGGCCGACGGTTGGAACGTACATACCGGGTATAGCCATTCACGGACGGAAAATGCCCATGGTGATCGCCTGACGGGCCTTGCGGGGAACTATCGGCATTACGGGGCACCCAGGAACGCTGCGTTGAACGTGCGCTACGACTTCTGAGCCGGTTGGACGGTACGTAAGCCGGGGCCGCTTTGCGGCCCCGGCTTTTCAAACCAACAGCCAGTCCTTTAGCCCCTCACCCCGCCAGGATGAAGTCCGCAGCAGTCACCGTGGTTGCATCCGCCACCCCCACCAGGCGAATGGAATCGGCAGCACCGATGCTGACCAGCGTATCCGCACCGACATCGGCGATGAAAACACTGGCGGCAAAGGTGGCTGCGGTGATGTTGAGGGCAGTGATGTCCAGCCGGTCCTGGCCACCCGCCGCAATGGCATCGAAGTTGATGATCAGGTCGTTGCCAAAGCCGACTGCAAACTGGAACACATCGTTGCCATCAGTGGCCATCATCGTGTCGTTGCCGGCGCCCCCTACCACCGTATCGTTGCCCGCCGCACCGTTGAGGAAGTCGTTACCGGCGCCCCCGATCAAGGTGTCGGTGCCGACGTCACCGAACAGCGTGTCGTTGCCATCACCACCTTGCAGTGTGTCGTTGCCGTTGCCGCCGTCCAGGCTGTCATCACCAATGCCCCCGAGCAGGGTGTCGTTACCGGCATTCCCCAGCAGCGTGTCATTGCCGTCGCCGCCGTCGAGGCTGTCATCGCCACCGCCACCGTTCAGGCTGTCGGCCCCCAGGCCACCAAACAGCTGGTCGTTGCCGGCGTCGCCGTTCAGGGTGTCGTTGCCGGCATTGCCGTTCAAGGTGTCGTTGCCACCGTCACCATTGAGCGTGTCATTCCCTGCCGCGCCGTTGATGATGTTGGCCAGGCCGTTGCCGGTACCGGTGAAATTCCCCGTGCCGGTAAAGGTCAGCGTCTCGACGTTGGCAACCATCGTGTAGCTGGCAAGCGTGGTGCGCACGGTATCGGTGCCTGCGCCGGTGGCCTCGACCACCACATCGCCGGCGTTATCGACCACGTACGTGTCATTGCCGACGCCACCGACCAGGCGGTCGGCCCCTGCTCCGCCATTGAGCACATCGTTTCCGGCACCTCCGGTAATGGTGTTGGCCAGCGTGTTACCCGTACCGGTAAAGGCACTGCTGCCGGTGTAGGTCAGGTTTTCGACGTTGGCCCCCAGGGTGTAGCTGGACAAGCTGGTTTGTACCAGATCGGTCCCCCCGTTCAGCGCCTCGGTTACCGTGTCACCCGCGTTGTCGACCACGAAGGTGTCGTTGCCGGCACCGCCGTTCATGGCATCCGCGCCAAGCCCGCCGTTGAGGGTATCGTTGCCGTCATCGCCATTGAGCAGGTCCGGGTCGTCCCCGCCGTTGAGGGTGTCGTTGCCAAGCCCGCCGAACAGCTGGTCGGCACCCCCCAGGCCATTGAGCGTGTCATTGCCACCCAGGCCCGAGATCACGTCGTCGCCCACCCCGCCGGTCAGGGTGTTGGCCGCATTGGTGCCCACCAGTGTCACACCTGGCGGCACCGCCACTGCGGCCGTCGCGGCCGAGGTCAGCGACTCCAGGGTGCCGAAGCCGTCGGTGTAGCGCACGATCACCCGCAACTGCTGGTTGCCTTGGGCGAAGCCCGGGGTAAAGGTGGCGGCGGTAGCGCCTACAATGTTGCTGAAGGTACCGCCAGTGCCTTGCTGCCACTGGAAGCTGAAGGCACCGAGCCCGTCCAGGTCAGCGATGCCGCCCGTGAGCGCGGTCAGCGTCTGGCCCCGGTCTGGCGTGGTGTCGCTGATCAGCACCGCACCGGTCGGTGCATCGTTGACGTTGGCCACCGGGTCGAGGATGTCGGAGGCGACACTTTCCTGCACGCCGAAGTCATCCACGTAGCTGACCACCACGCGCATGTTCTGCCCCACTTGCGCCTGGGTCAGGACAAAGGTGCTGCCGATGGCGCCGGCAATGTTGACCCAGCCCACTCCCCGGTTGGACTGCCACTGGAAGGTGAACTGCGGGTTGCTGATGCCGTCGGCATCGACGATGGTCGCCGGGTTGGCGGTAAGCGTCTGGTTCTGCACCAACAGCCCGGTCACGGTCGGCCCGGCGCTTGGCGCGCTGTTCGGTGACGAGTCGACGATTTCCAGCGTGCCCTTGGCGTCCTGGTACACCGCACGTACGCGGATGCTAAGGCCAGCCACATCGTCCGTGACCCGGTAGGTAGCGCCCGTCGCCCGCTGAACCTCTCCTGCGGCGACAACGGTAATGTCGTCATAAACCCCCGAACCCGGCAGGGTCTCGACTTGCCAGTAGTACGCCACCGGGCCGTTGACTGCGCCGGTCAGGTTGGCCGCACTGACGTTGTCCGCGTCATGTACCGCCAACGGCGTTACACGCAGCAGCTGGCCGCTGACCGGTGTGTCATCACGCACGCCCGTGGCGGCGTCGAGAATCACCAGATGCCCCGTGGGGCCGGCGTTCACGGCAGTGCCCACGCCAGAGACCTGCGAGCGGTCAGAGAACTGCAGGCGCTCGATACCGGTCAGGCGGTCGACACCATCACGCCCGGCCACCAGGTCGGTGACGATCACCGCGTTGCCATCGACCACCACGCTGTAGTCGGTGGCCACCCCCGAGAACACCGCCGTGTCGTAGCTGTCGGTGCCATTGAGGATCTCCCGGATGATCACCAGCTGGCCCGGGTTGTAGGTGCCATTGAGCATGAACGGCACCATCGGCTCCATGCTGTCGAAACTGGCGATTTCCGGGCCGGTGCCGTCGCTGTTGGCGCGCACGCTGATGCGCACGTTCAGCCACTTGTCACCGTCGAGGATGTCGTCGCCACCACGGCCTTCGATCAGGTCGCTGCCGCTGCCGCCGAGGATGATGTTGCCGCCATCGTAGAACGTCGCCCCGGCAGCCAGCAGGCTGGACAGGCCGTTGATCAGGTTGATGTTGGTCAGCACGCTGCCCGTGGCGCCATTGGTCGGCAGGCTGGCGGCGTCTTCGTTGTCACCGCGCAGGAAGTCGCCATGGGACGAGCCCGACAGGCCTTCCATGATGTCGAAGCGCACCAGCGCCGACGCGCCCGAGCCCGGTACCGGTGGCACGTCGAAGAAGCGGTCGCTGTAGTCGACGGTCACGCCCTGGGCCAGGTCCTTGAAGGTTGCCCAGTCGTAGCCGGAGCCGCCGATATAGCGGTCGCCGAAGCCCAGGCTGCCGACCATGATGTCGTCGCCGCCTTCACCGTTGAACTTGTCGTTCTCGTTGCCGCCGATGAACACGTCGTTGCCAATGACCGGGTCGTTGCCGAGCGGGTCGAAGTTGTCGCCAGGCGCACCGTCCGAGGTGCCCTTCTCGATCCAGTCGTCGCCTTCGTTACCCATGTCCTGTTCGTTGGCCTTGCTGCCCAGGATAAAGTCGTTGCCCTGGCCGCCAATGGCTTCGGATGCGTCTTCACCGGTGACGATGAAGTCGTTGCCGAAACCGCCGATGATCAGGTTGACGCCGTTACCGCCATGCAGCACATCGTTGCCGTCGCCGCCCTGGATGTTGTCGTCGCCGCCCATGTCGCTGATGATGTCGTCGCCGGCGCCACCGCGCAGCTGGTCGTTGCCGTCGCCACCCTCGATGCGGTCGTTGCCGCCATCGCCCCAGACCGTGTCGTCACCCTCGCTGGACACCAGGATGTCGTCACCGTTGGTGCCGCCCAGCACGATGTGCTCGGCACCGGCATAGCGGATGTAGTTGGTGTCCGGGCCAGCCGTCAGCGGGCTGTCGCGGAACACCACCTGCTCGCCGTTCTCGCCCAGCGGGTCGGCGTTGCCCAGGCCGTCGTTGTATTGCTTGCTTTGGTCCAGTTCCAGGTAGAAGCCAGGGTCGGAGAACACCAGGCCCGGCAGGTGGGTGGCCGAGGTGTTGGCCATGATCAGCTTGGCGAACGAGTTGCTTTCCAGCTCGGCGTTCATCGACAGGCCAGAGGTGCGCTCCAGGTAGTAGAAGCGGTCACCGTCCTGCAGTTTCTCCATCTGGTTTTCGAACACGAAGTTGAAGGTACTGCCGAGCATGCCGCCGAACGGGGTTTTCGCCTCGGCCAGGCCGCCGATCCACAGGTCGATGGCATCGACACCGGTCACGGTCACGGCCTTCAGGTCATCGGCGGTACCCAGCACGCCATCCTTGCCCGGCAGGGTCACGTTGGCCCAGGCACCACTGCTGTTGAGGAAGTCCAGGCGATCAGCCGGCGCGCCATCGCCGCCGAACACCAGGGCCATGGCCGCAGCGCGTTTTTCCAGCAGTGTGGTGGCACCGGTGATGCTGCTGTGGGTGCCGTAAGCCGCGATGAAGTTGATCAGCGACTCGGGGTGCTTGAGGTGCTGCACCAGGTCGACCCAGCTGGTGTACGGCTTGAGCTGGGTATCGCCGGTTTGCCCGAAGATGTCGCGGCGCACGGCGTTCAGCGAGGGGATGCCGACATCACGACCACGGGCGATGTTGATCGCCGGCAGGTCGAGCGGCAGGCCGAGCAGGTTGTTGCGCAGCGCCTCGGTGACGAACTCGTCGATTTCGTTACCGGCCTGGCGGGTGACACCGCGCACGATGGCACTGGTGGCATCCTCGGGGGTGACGCCACTGGCGGCATAGGCCAGCGGGTTGAGGAACGCCGCGATCAAGCCCAGTTGCTGCTCGGGGTTGGCGCTGGCCGGGTCCTGGATGACGTTGAAGTCGACGTCAAAGCGGTCGACAGTCTCGGTCAGCATCGAGTGGCCAAAGCGGTACACGGTGTGGGCGAACTCGGCCACGATCGACGCATCGAGGTCCACGTCGTACACCTGGGTCGGGGCAAAGAACAGGTCCACCCGTGGTTGCACGGTACGGGCGAACTCCTCGAACACAAGGTGCTGATACTGCATCTCGGTACCGAACTTGGCCGCCTGGAACAGGCGTTCGCCGTTCCATACCAAGGCATCGATCTCGGCCGGGGTGACCGGCAAGGCAGTGACCGGGTTGAGCAGCCACTCGTTGAGGAACGCCAGGTCGCCGGAGTCGAGCACGGTGTCCATGGTCTGCGCCACCAGCCGGTTGTGCTCGGAGTGGAAGATGGCATGCACGGCGGTCAGGCCGATGTTCTCGTTCACCCGGCCATCACCGGCGATGTAGTGCGCATCCAGCAGTTCGTTGTCGTACGCCAGGTTGGCACCGGTCTGCGGGTTGACGGGCACGGCGTTGCCAGCCACGTTGTCGGCATCCGGCGCCAGCACGCCTCCGCTGAACACCGGCACGGCATTGTGTGCGATGTCGGCGAGGAACTGGTGCCCCGTGCGCACAGCGTTTGTCAGGTCGAGCGGCGCCAGCGGGTTGCCTTCGACCTGCTGGTCATCGGCCGTGCCGGCAATGCCGTCCAGGCCCTTCATCACCACCATCGGGTAGCCGTTCGGCCCCTTGATGAAGTTACCGTAGGCGTCGGTTGCCAGCAGCGGCACGTTGTCGACATCGGCATCGGTCAGGTTGATGCCGAGCAGATCGCGGGCCTGGGCCTTGACCACCTTCCAGGTGGCCATGCCACCGATTTCGGTGTCGTCGCCGGTGCCGAACTTGCCATCGGCGCCCAGGTCACGGTTGGTGATCAGGCGGCCTGTAGCGACAGGGCCATCATCCGTCATGATGTAGGCGCGCAGGAACACCTGGTGCGAGGGGTGCGAGCTGTAGGTCTGATTCTGGTCCACGAACGGCGTGGTGGTGTTGGTGTGCTCGTGAATGTCATCGGCGTTGCCGAGGATGCCATCCGGCCCTGGCAGGTTGGTGGCACGGGTTACAACCATGAAGTTGGTGAAACCACCCTCCACGTACAGCGGGTCATCCGGCTGCAACGGGATGTAGATGGTACCCGAGCCGCCCTTGGTGACCAGGTCCAGACCATGGTCGAAGAACTGTCCGAAGAAGGTCATCCAGGCGTTGAACGGCGCGGACAACCCGGCATCGGCAGCGGTGTTTTCGAACAGGTACACATCGTGGTCGTCGGTGGTCCCGAACTGGCCATCCATGCCTGGGCTGGCGACGATGCGCACGCCATCCTTGAGCACGTCGTCATTGCCAGGCGTGCCGAAGTTGAGCACGCCATCCGCACCCGGGTCATAGGCGGTGGCATAGGCCGCCGGGTTGTTGGAGGTCTGGTCGACCACCAGGTTGCTGATGGTGCGTGGCTGCGAGTCGAACACCGGGCCGCTGGTCTGCTGGTACGAAGAGCCGGGAATCGCCGGCGAGCCGGGGCCGAAGAAGCCGGCCGGGGCACCTTCTGCCGGGTTGAACACCGGGTCGGTCAAGCGCGGGAAGACGTTGTCGGCAGCACCGAACTGGGTGTTGTTGTTACCGTTGAGGTTCATCAGGTTGTTGTTAGAGCCATCGACCGCACGTAGGCCCAAAGGCGCGCGGATGTTGGGGATCAGCGAGAGGATGTCCTGCCCCGCGGCATCGGCCTCGGCGATCTTGATCTGGTCGAGGATGAAGTTGAGGTCGGAGCGCACCATGTGCAGCCCCTCCCCGCCAGCCGTGGCATCCACGACCGGGGTTGCCGGGGTCGGCACCACAGGTGCGCCCGGCTGTACCACGGCCGTTGGCTGCGAGAACAGTATTTCGGTGGTGCCATGGGCGTCCTGGTAGATCGCCTTGACCCGCAGGCTCAGCCCGGCCAGGTCTGGCGACACCTTGAACGACGTACCGTCGGCGCTCTGGAACGCCAGGTCGCCGGCCGGCAGCAGGATGATGTCCTGGAACACACCACTGCCCGGGTCGGCCTCGAACTGCCAGTAGTACGACACCGAACGGTCGGCAAGCGTACCGGTCGGGTTGCCCGCGCTGATGTTGTCGGCGTCGAGTACGCCCGCCACGCTCACTGTCAGCATATCGCCCACGGTGATCGCGCCACCGTTGCCATCAGTGACGGTCGGGCTGCCGGTGGGTTGCGCATTCACCCCTTCCACCAGCACGCGTTGGCTGTCGGCGAACTGCAGGCGCTCGATGTGCAGCAGTGTGTCAACGCCATCGCGGCCGGCCACGGTATCGGTCACCGTCCAGACATCATCGGCAACGTCGGCGGTGCCCTTGTTGTTCTGGGTGACTACATACTCGCTTTGCACACCCGAGAATATGGCCGTGTCAAAGGCTGCGCCGCCTGTGGAGGTGCCCGGCAGGATTTCCCGCACGGCTTTGAGCTGGCCTGGGTTGTAGGTGCGGTCGAGCATGAACGGGATCATGTCGATCATGCTGTCGAAGCTGGCGATCTCAGGGCCGGTGTGGTTGACGTCGCCTGGGGCATACACCGCAATGCGCACGTTCAGCCATTTATCACCATCGATCAGGTCATCGCCGCCACGGCCTTCGATCAGGTCGCTGCCATTGCCGCCGAGCATGATGTTGCCGGTGGCAAAGCCCGTGGTCGGCAACCCGGCATCGGCCAGGAACTGCTGCAGGCCGCGGATCAGTGCCACGTTGGTCAGGGCGCTGCCGGTGGCACCGCCATGGTTGAGAATGGTCACGGCATCGACGTCATCGCCCTTGAGCACATCGGCGTAGTTCGAGCCGGACACCCCTTCCACCTCGGCGAAGCGGTCGAGGATGCTGGCCGGCGAGGCGCCGACCGGGTTGAATACACCAGCGTTCTGATTTGGCGCATTGCCATGGGGCTGGGCCAGTGCGGCCAGGCTCAGGTCAACGGTAACGCCGACCTTGTCGTTCTTGTTGGTAATCCAGTCGAAGCCGGACATGCCGTCCATCTTGTCCTGGGCATCGCTGCCGACGAAGATGTCGTCGCCGCCTTCACCGATCATTTCGTCAAAGCCACCGCCCCCGACGAAGATGTCGTTGCCGACCACTTCGTCACCCAGCAGCGGCGCAAAGTTGTCGCCGGGCGCACCGTCCTGGGTACCCTTCTCGATCCAGTCGTCGCCCTCGTTGCCGGTGGGCGGCAGGTTGGTCTTGGCGCCGAGGATGAAGTCGTCGCCCTGGCCACCGAAGGTGGTGGTGATGTCCTCGGTGGTGATGATGAAGTCCTGGCCGTCGCCGCCCAGGATCAGGTTGCCGGCCGCCAGCATGCTGCCGGCGACGATCACGTCGTTACCGGCGTTGCCCTCCAGGCGGTTGTCACCGAACGAGTCGGTGATGATGTCGTCACCTGCGCCACCCAGTACGGCATCGTTGCCTGCGCCGCCTTCGAGCACGTCGTCGCCGGCATCGCCGTAAACGGTATCGTCACCTTCGCCGGAGATGATGATGTCGTTGCCGGAAGTGCCGCCCAGCACCACATGGTCTTCACCGGTGTAGTGCAGGAAGTTGCTGTCTGGCCCCACAGTGTCAGGGTTATCGCGAATCACCAGCGGTACGATTTCCACGCCGTTGATTTCGATGCCGCCCGTCGGGTCGGCTTTGCCGTCGGCGCCCAGCCCGGTGAACTGGTTGGCCTGGTTCACCTCCAGGGTGAAGGTGGGCGTGAGGAACACGGTGTTGGACAGGTGAGTGACGTCGGAGTTGGCCATGATCAACTTGGCAAAGGAGTTGTTCTCCAGTTCCGTGCCGAAGTTCATGCCCGCCGTGCGCGACAGGTAGTAGAAGCGGTCGCCGTTCTGCAACGCTTCCAGCTGGGTTTCGAAGACGAAGTTGAAGCTGGAACCCAGCATGCCGCCGAAGGGCATTTTTTTCTCGGCCAGGCCGCCGACCCAGAAGTCGATGGCATCGACACCCGTCACCGTCACGCCGGCAATATCGTCGGCCGTGCCGGCGATACCGTCTTTGCCGGCCAGTGTCACGTTGGCATAGGCGCCGGTGCTGTTGAGGAAGTCCAGGCGATCGGCAGGCGCGCCGTCGCCGCCCAGCACCAGCGCCACGGCGGCGGCGCGTTTGGCCGCTTCGGTGGTGGCCCCGGTGATGGTGGCGTGGGTGCCGTAGGCGGCGATGAAGTTGATCAGCGACGCTGGGTGCTTGAGGTGGTCGGCAAAATCGACCCAGCTGATGTAGGCCTTGAGCTGGCTGTCGCCGGTTGCGGCATAGAACTCGCGGCGCGCCTCGTTCAGGCTGGGGATACCGGTGTCACGGCCACGGGCGATGTTCAGCGCAGGCAGGTCCAGCGGCAGGCCAAGCAGGTTGTTGCGCAGGGCCTCGGTGACGAACTCGTCGATTTCGTTGCCCAGCTGGCGGGTCACGCCGCGAATGATCGCACCGGCCGCTTCATCGGCGGTGGCACCGCTGCCGGCGAAGGCCAGCGGGTTGAGGAAGGCGGCGATCAGGCCCAGTTGCTGATCCGGGTTGGCGGGGTCACCCGACACAGGGTTGAAGTCGGGGTCGAAGCGGTCGACGGTTTCGGTCAGCATCGAGTGGCCGAAGCGGTACACCACGTGGGCGAACTCGGCGAGGATGGCCGGGTTGATCGACGTGTCGTAGCCGTTGGGGGCCAGGAACTCGTCGATCTGCGGCTGAATGGTGCGCGCGAACTCTTCGAACACCAGGTGCTGGTACTGCATTTCGGTGCCGAACTTGGCGGCCTGGAACAACCGCTCGCCGTCCCATACCAGTGCGGCGATGCCGGCTGGCGTGGTGGGGATGGCGGTGACATCGTCGATCAGCCACTCGTTGAGGAACGCCAGGTCGCCCGAGGCCAGCAAGGTGTCTTTGGTCTGCTGTACCAGGCGGTTGTGCTCGGAGTGGAACACATGGTGCACGGCAGTAAGGCCGATGTTTTCGTTCACCCGGCCGTCACCGGCGATGTAGTGGGCGTCGAGCAGTTCGTTGTCGTAGGTCAGGTTGTTGCCGCCTGGGCCAACTGGCTGGGCGTTGCCTACTGCGCTGTCGGCGTCGGCCTGCAACACGCCACCTACCACCACGGGCGCGGCGTTGTGGGCAATGTCGTCAAGGAAGCCATGCCCGGTGCTCACGGCGTTGGCCAGGCTGATCGGCGCAGCGCGGTTGCCTTCGACCAGCGTGGTGACGTCGTCGGCAGTGCCGGCAATGTTATCGGCACCATTGTTCACCCGCATCACCACCTGAGGCATGCCGTTGGGCCCGCGCAGGAAGTTGCCATAGGCATCGGTGGCCAGCAGCGGCACGCTGTGCACGTCGGCATCGGTCAGGTTGATGCCCAGCAGGTCGCGGGCCTGCGCCTTGACCACCGCCCAGGTGGCCATGCCGCCATTCTCGCTGTTGCCATCGTCGGCCGTGCCGAACTTGCCGTCCGCGCCCAGGTCGCGGTTGGTGATCAACCGCCCGGTGGCCACCGGGTCGCCTGCGGCACTCAACGCATATTCACGCAGAAACACCTGGTGCGAGGGGTGCGAGCTGTAGGTCTGGCTCTGGTCGACGAACGGCGAGGTGGTATTGGGCTGGCTATCGTCGGCGGTGCCCACCACGCCATCGGCGCCGGCGGTGCGTACGGCGCGTGACAACACCATGAAGTTGGTCGGGCTGCCGGCCACGAACAGCGGGTCGTCCGGGCGCAGCGGAATGAACACGATATCGGTGCTGCTCTTGGTCACCAGGTCCAGACCGTGGTCGAAGAACTGGCCGAAGAAGGTCATCCAGGCGTTGAAGCCAGCCGTCAGGCCCGCGTCGGGCGAGACGTTGGGGATGAAGAACACAGGCTTGTCATCAGCGGTGCCGAACACCCCGTCCATACCCGGGCTCATCACCGGGGCGGCACCGCCATTGGCCTCGACCGCAGCCGGGTTGTTCGCCGTCTGGTCGACGATCAGGTTGCTGATGGTGCGTGGTTGCGAATCGACGACATTGCCGGTGCCCACATAGTTGGCGCGGTAGGAGGCATCGAGCAAGCGCAGGAACGCGTTGTCAGAAGCGCCGAACTCGCTTTGCCCGGCGACCAGGTTGTTGAAGCTGCCATCCACGGTGCGCAGGCCGAACGGCACCTGACTGTTGGGCAGCAGGTCGATCAGGCTGGCGCCCGCGGCATGGGCCTCGGCGATGAAGATCTGCTTGAGGATGAATTCCAGGTCCGACTTGCTGAAATTGGCCATGTTCAGTTGCCCTCGATCTGTCGGGAGAAATCACAGGGCAACAGGGTCCTTCCCGCGCCCAGTCAGTGTTGACGTGCGCAGTTGTTGTTTCGGGTTTTTAGTTTTTCAGTCCAATCACGGTGCCTGAATACCGTCTCAGATCCCTTACACAGGGGCGGAATACATCAGACTTAAGTCGCAGGAGAAAACCTTGTCAATATCACGTCAAAAAAATAGCCCGTCCTGAGAATGCGATGCAACTCGCTGTTTTCTAGACACTTATGAAAAGTTCAAAGAATTTATAGAGCAAAAAGATATTACCGAATATTTCGTTGCAACCTACGCTGCTGCTTACAACAAGACCGCAGCGGCCCCACCGCCTGCGAGCCGACCAGAAGCCACGACTACCGCTGTACGGGGCGCCGCAAGGGCTCCCCGTTTTGTGAAAAGGGAGGCCTTCGATGCACAAGCCGCCGCGTTCCCGCTCCGAACTGGCTGACACACTGTTTCGCCTTCGTCGCAGTTTCTACGCCCTGGCCGCCTTCAGCGGCGTGATAAACGTCATGATGTTGACGCCAGCCATTTACATGCTGCAGGTCTATGACCGCGCCTTGGTCAGCCGCAACGTCACCACCTTGGGCATGCTCACCGTGCTGGTGGTCGGGTTGTTCCTGCTGATGTCGGCACTGGAGATGACCCGTACGCGCGTGCTGGTCCGGGTAGGCAACTGCCTGGACATGGACCTCAACCGACGCATCTTCAGCGCCGCGTTCGAGCGCAACCTGAGCCGCGCCGGCGGCAACCCGGCCCAGGCCCTGCAGGACCTGGCGCAAGTGCGGCAGTTTCTGACCGGCAACGGTTTATTCGCCTTTTTCGATGCGCCGTGGACGCCGATCTACCTGGTGGTCTGCTACCTGATCCACCCTTGGCTCGGGCTGGTCACGATGATTGGCTCACTGATCCTGGTGGGCCTGGCCTACCTCACGGAGAAGGCTACGCAAAAGCCACTGGCCGAAGCCAATCAGGCCGCCATGTCGTCGGCCAGCTACGCCAACAACAACCTGCGCAACGCCGAAGTGATCGAGGCCATGGGCATGCTGCCGTCAATCGGCAAGCGCTGGTACCAAGGGCACTTGCGCATCCTGCAGATGCAGACCCTGGCCTCCGACCGCGCGGCGCTGATCAGCAGCACCGGGCGTTTCGTGCGCATCACCTTGCAGTCGTTGATCCTCGGGACCGGTGCGTTGCTGGCGATAGAGGGCAAGATCACCCCCGGCATGATGATCGCGTGTTCGATCCTGACCGGCCGCGCCTTGGGCCCGGTGGAACAGGTGATTGCCTCCTGGAAGCAGTTGCTCGGTTGCCGCTTGGCCTGGGGCCGGCTCAACGACCTGCTGCAAGACTATCCGCAGCGGCCACCGAGCATGTCGCTGCAGCGGCCGATGGGCATGCTGGCCGTGGAAAACGTGATCGCCGGTGCCCCCGGCACCACCACCAGCATCGTGCGCGGGGTCAGCTTCAGCCTGGTGCCAGGTGAAAGCTTAGGCATCATCGGCCCTTCGGCTTCGGGCAAGTCTACCCTCGCCCGCCTGCTGGTGGGTGTGTGGCCGGCGCAGGCCGGCAAGGTGCGCCTGGATGGTGCCGACATCTTCACCTGGAACAAGGCCGAACTCGGCCCTTGGCTGGGCTACCTGCCGCAAGACGTGGAGCTGTTCGAGGGCACCATCGCCGAAAACATCGCACGCTTTGCCGAAGTGGACAGCGATGCGGTGATCCGCGCGGCCCGCAGCAGCGGCGTACACGACATGATCCTGCACTTTCCGCAGGGCTATGACACGCGCCTGGCCGCCGACGGCACCCCGCTGTCCGGCGGCCAGAAGCAGCGTATCGCCCTGGCCCGCGCCCTGTATGGCGAGCCCAACCTGGTAGTGCTGGACGAACCCAACGCCAACCTCGATGACGTCGGCGAGAAGGCCCTGGTGGATGCTCTGGCCGAGTTGAAGGCGCGCGGCGCCACGGTGATCCTGATTTCCCATCGGCCCAATGTGCTGTGTGCTGTCGACAAGATACTCATGTTGCGCGACGGCGCTGTGCACATGCTCGGCAGCCGCGACGAAGTATTCGCGGCGCTGCGCAAGGCTGCCGTGATTCCAGCGGCCGGTGCGGCACCGCTGGCTTCGGTCAAAGTAAGGGAGTAGCCGATCATGCAGATGACTCAACACGCTGAATTGATCCCCGCCGAAGCCAGGAACCTGATCGACCTGGATGCGGCCCGGCCAGTACGCTGGGGCGTATGGATGGTGATTGCCGGCTTTGGCGGCTTCCTGCTGTGGTCATGCCTGGCGCCGCTGGACGCAGGCGTGGTAGCCACCGGCACGGTCAAGGTCACCAGCAACCGCAAGGCGGTACAGCACCTGACCGGCGGTACGGTCGAGGCGATTCTGGTGCGCGAAGGCGATCTGGTAAGGAAAGGCCAGGAAGTGGTGCGGCTCGACGCCCTGCGCGCGGTCGCTGAGCAAGGCGCACTCAGCGCCCAGTACATCGTCAGCAAAACCGTGGAGAACCGCCTGGAAGCCGAGCGCGACGGCCGCGACACGGTCACCTTCGACCCTGCCCTGCTCCAGCACTACGCCAATGATCCACGCCTGCTGGCGGCCCTGGACCTGCAACAGCGCCTGCTCGACACCCGCCGCGCCGGGCTGGCGGGTGAACTGAGCATCCTTGAGGAAAACCTCACCGCTTCGGCGGTGCAGCTCAAGGGCCTGCAACAGGTGTACGGGGCCCGCGCCTCACAGATCGGCTTCCTCAACCAGGAACTGCAAGGCACCCGGGTGCTGGCCGCCGAAGGTTACGTACCGCGCAACCGCCTGCTGGAGCTGGAGCGCAGCAACGCCGACCTGTCCGCCGGCCAGGCAGAAAACCTCAACAACATCGCCCGGGCACGCAGCCAGGCCACCGAGATCAAGCTGCGCATCCTGCAGCGCCAGCACGACTACCTGAAAGAAGTGGAATCGCAACTGACCGACACCGCCAAGGAAAACACCACCCTGGCCGACCGCTTGCGCGCACTGGACTACGAAGTGACCCACACGGTGATCCGCTCGCCGATCGATGGCATGGTCCAGGGCCTGAGCATTGCCACGGTCGGCGGCATCATCCAGCCCGGTGCCAAGATCATGGAGGTGGTGCCACTCGATCAGCCCCTGCAGGTAGACGCAATGATCCCGGTGCAGGCCATCGACAAGATGGTGCCGGGCCTGGACGTAGACATCGCCTTCCCGGCCTTCAACCACGCACAGACGCCGAACATTCCGGGGCGGGTGAAGACCATTTCCGCCGACCGCCTGCTCGACGAAGAAAGCAAGCAGCCGTTCTACCTGGCCCAGGTGGAAGTGACGCCCGCCGGCATGGGCCTGCTAGGCAGCAACCATATCCGCCCCGGCATGCCCGCCACCGTCACCATCAAGACCGGCGAGCGCAACCTGCTCAGCTACCTGCTCAAGCCGATGCTCGAACGCGTCGACGCCGCGTTCAAGGAGCAATGACATGAAACGCCCGTGCCTGATGTTGTGCCTGCTGGGGGTTGCCGTACAGGCCAGTGCCATGGACCTGAAGCAAGCCTGGGACCTGTTGCAGTACCAGGGCCCGATCTACCAGGCCGCCGTGCATGAGAAACAGGCCGGCAGCGAAAACCGCGCTATCGGCGAAGCCGGCTTGCTGCCACAGATCAACGCTTCGGCCTATTTCAACAGGGTCAATGGCAGCCAGCGCCAGAATGGCCAGGACAACGACCTGGACTATGACTCCAAAGGTGCCAACGTGCGCCTGCGCCAACCGCTGTTCAACAAACAGAAGATGGCCGAGTACCGCCAGGGCCAGCAACGGGCCGACTACAGCGTGGCGGTGTTCGATGCCAAGAGCCAGGACGCAGCGGTACGCTTGGCCGACGCCTACTTCGACGTGCTGCTGGCCAGCGAAACCATCACCCTGGCCAAAGCCAAGCTGAACGCTTTCGAAGAGCAACTGGCTTCGGCGAAGCGGCGCAAGGAACTGGGCGCTGGCACCATCACCGATGTCGACGAATCGGTCGCTCGCCGCGACCTGGCCGAGGCCGACCTGATCGACGCCCAGGACAACCTGGTCAATACCCGGCGCAAGCTGGAGGAGTACATTGGTGAAACCCCACAGTCGCTGACCACCTTGCAGCCAGGCTTCAATACACCGCCGCTGATGCCTGGCAACCTGCAGGACTGGCTGGTCAAGGCCCAGGCAGACAGCCCGTTGATTCATGCACGCCGGCACAGCTACGAGCTGGCCGAAGAAGAAGTGAAACGTGCCCGCGCCGGGCACTGGCCAACGCTGGATTTCGTGGCCGGCTACACCGCCGGCAGCAGCCAGTCGATTTCCGAGATTAACCAGCGCAACCACTACAGCTCGATCGGGCTGGAGCTGAACATTCCGCTGTACAGCGGTGGCAGCACCAGCGCCCTCACCCGCCAGGCCAGCGCCAACAGCTCCAAGGCCCTGGACGAGCTGGACGCCACACGCCAGGAGGTGATTTCCGACACCACACGCGAGTACCGCGGTGTGCAGAGTGGTGCCTTGCGCATTCAGGCGCTGGAAAAAGCCGTCGCTTCCAACGAGCGCTCGCTGACCTCCACCCGCAAGGGCTTCAAGGAAGGCGGTACCAGCACCAACTCGGATGTACTCAATGCCGAAGAGTTGTTGTACGACGCCCGTCACGACCTGTTCGAGGCCAAGCTGAACTACCTGATGTCGCGGCTGCGGCTGGCCTCGTCGGTGGGTAGCCTGGGCGATGACGACATCGAGCAGATCAACGATTACCTGGGGCCGGAACTGATGGTAAGCAATTGATCGGAGCACACACGGTAGCGGTGGCCGGTTTATTGGCGTCAGGCTATGATCGGTCACCCCTCCGCGGACACCCTGCCCCATGCCCGTAGACCTGCAAGCGCTATACCCCAGGCTGATCCACCTGATGCTGGACACCGTGTTCGTGGTCGACAGGGACAACCAGATCGTCTTTGTCAGCGATGCCTGCGAAGCGCTGCTGGGCTACCAGGCCCGCGAGCTGATCGGCACACCGATCACCGACTACATGCACCCGGACGACCTGGCCATCACCCGCGCGTCGATTGTAAGGGTGATGAACGGGCAGCCCCATTACGACTTCCGCAACCGCTATGTGCGCAAGGATGGCGGGATCGTGCATATCCTGTGGGCAGCCAGCTGGTCCGATGAGGCGCAAGCGCGCATCGGTGTGGCGCGGGATGTGACGGCACTGCACCAGGCAGAAGAAGAGCTGCGCTTCCTGGCCCATCACGACCCGCTGACCCGGCTGGCCAACCGGGCCATGTTCAATGAGCGGCTCGACAGTGCCCTTGCCACAGCCCGGCAGCAAGAGCACCGGCTGGCGTTGCTGTTTCTCGATATCAATGACTTCAAGCAGATCAACGACAACCACGGGCACAGCGTGGGCGACCGGGTACTGTGCATACTGGCACGGCGCCTGGAAGACTGTGTGGGTAAAAACGGCACCGTAGCGCGCATGGGCGGTGACGAGTTTACCGTGCTGCTGACGGATTACCCGTCGCCGGAGGCCATTGCCGAACATGTGGCCAACATCCTGGCAGCCATGGCCGAGCCACTCGGCGTCCAACTGCCCGGCGTCGACGCGCCGTCCTGCAGCATCGGCGTGGCCTGTTTCCCTGAGGACGGCCACGATGCCGACCTATTGCTGAGGCACGCTGATGGAAACATGTATCAGGTCAAGCGACAGAGGACCGCAGCCGGCTGAACAAGAAAGGACCATGATCATGCCCAACCCTGAAGACGCTTTGCTCGACAGTTGGCAGCACAACGCGCAAGCCTGGATTGACGCCGTGCGCAGCGGCGCCATCGAAAGCCGCCGCCAGGTCACCGACCAGGCGATCCTGCTGGCCATTCTTGGCCGCCAGCCCGAACGGGTGCTGGACCTGGGCTGCGGTGAGGGCTGGCTGCTGCGCGCCCTGGGTGACCGCGGGATCGGAGCCGTGGGCGTCGACGGCGACAGGACATTGGTGGATGCCGCGCGGGCTGCGGGCTCGGCCGAGGTGCACCTGGCCAGCTATGCGCAGTTGGCCGAGGCCCACGTTTACGTAGGCAAAGGTTATGACCTGATCTGTGCCAATTTTGCGTTGTTGCACCAGGACATCATTCCGCTACTGGTAGCGATGCACGACCTACTGGTGCCTGGCGGTGCGCTGGTGATCCAGACGCTGCACCCGTGGAGCGTGGCGGGCGGGGATTATCAGGATGGTTGGCGGGAGGAGTCATTTACCGGGTTTGCCGGGGATTGGCAGCCAATGCCCTGGTATTTCCGTACCTTGGCCAGCTGGCTGAATGCACTGGACATGGCGGGGTTGCGATTGGTCAGCCTGCAGGAGCCGCAGCACCCGCAGAGTGCGGTGCCGCAGTCCTTATTGATGGTGGCTGAGCGCCCTTGAGGCGCTCAAGCCCCCACCCAGCTCAAGCTTCAGAGCACCGGCTTGCGCACCGCCCCGCTGCGGGCTTTGGCCATGGCCGCCAGGCGCACCGCAACGTTGGCCGCGCCGTAACCGGCATAGCCACCCTTGCGCTGGATGATCTCGAAGAAGAAGCGCTCCTCGAACGGTTCGGTGTACACGTGGAACAGCTCGCCGCCTTGGGCATCGCGGTCGTACAGCACGTTGTAGTACGCCAACTCGCTGAGGAACTCGTCGTCGAAATCGAAGCGTGCTGCCAGGTCGTCGTAGTAGTTCAGCGGGATTTCCAGCAACGGCACACCAGCCAGCTTGGCGCGCGCCACTTCGCGGAAGATATCGTCACAATCGAAGGCGATGTGATGCACGCCCGAACCGCGGTAGCTGGACAACGCATGGGCGATGGCGGTGTTACGGTTTTCCGAAATGTTCAGCGGCAAGCGCAAGGTGCCGCACTGGCTACGCAGCGCGCGGCTCTTGACCAGGCCGTACGGGTCGGGCAGCACCACTTCGTCATCAGCGGCGAAATCGAACAGGCTCTTGTAGAACAGGACCCAGCTGTCCAGCGACTCGGCCGGCAAGGCCAGGGCCATGTGGTCGATGCGGCGCAGGCCACCGGTGGCGGTGGCGTTCTTGTCCAGGCTGAAATCGGTATCGTACAGCGTCTGGCCAGCGGTGCCCTGCTCTACCAGGTACAGCAGGCTGCCATCCGGCGCACGAACCGCCGGTACTTCACATTCGTTAGGGCCGACCAAGCCCCGGAACGGCTGGCCACGGTAGGCAGTCGCGCGCTTCAGGGCTGCCTGCTGGTCCTTGACCCGCAGCGCGGTGGCGCACAGCGACGGGCCGTGGGCCTCGAAGAAGTTGTGGCCGAAGGAATACGGTTCGGCGTTCAACACAATGTTGATATCGCCCTGGCGCAGCAACTGCACTTCTTTGCTGCGGTGTTTGCCGGCTTCGGCAAAACCCAGGCGTTTCAGCCAGCTGGCCAGACGCGCGCCAACGGCTTCGTCAACCGCGAATTCGAGGAACTCCACACCGTCATAGGTGCTCGCCGCTGGCGGGGTGAACAGCACGCCAGGTTCGATCGGCGTGTTTTCCTGTTCCAGGCGCAGGCGGGTCTGCTCTTCGAGGTACAACAGCGAACGCAGGCCATCAGCGGCATTTTGCCGTGGCGGCGCAGCGCGGAACCCGTCGTTGAAGATTTCCAGCGATAGCGGGCCACGGTAACCGGTGGCAAGGATCGGCGCCAGGAAACCGGCCATGTCCATTTCACCCTGCCCCGGGAAGCAGCGGAAGTGGCGGCTCCACTCCAGCACATCCATGGCCAGAATCGGCGCGTCGGCCATCTGCACGAAGAAAATCTTGTCGCCGGGGATGTCGCGGATCGCGCTGGGGTCGCCCTTCAGGGACAAGGTATGGAAACTGTCGAGGATCACCCCGAGAGCCGGGTGGTCGGCCTGGCGCACCAGGTTCCACACTTGCTGGTAGGTGTTGACGTGCCGGCCCCAGGCCAGCGCTTCGTAACCAATGCGCAGGCCGCGCTTGCCGGCGTGCTCGGCCAGCAGGCGCAGGTCATCGACCAGCAACTGTTCTTCGCCCAAGGCATCGGCCTGGACGTTACTGCACACCAGCACCAGGTCGGTGCCCAGCTCCTGCATCAGGTCGAACTTGCGTTCGGCGCGGTCGAGGTTTTTCTGCAGGCGGTCGCGGCGGCAGCCTTCAAAGTCGCGAAACGGCTGGAACAGGGTAATGGCAATGCCAAGATCAGCACACATCTGGCGCACCTGGCGCGGGCTGCCGGCGTAATAGAGCAGGTCGTTTTCGAAGATCTCGACGCCGTCAAAACCGGCGGCGGCGATGGCTTCGAGCTTTTCCGGCAGGGTGCCGCTCAAGGACACGGTAGCGATCGAACGCTGCATGGCGGGAGTTCCTTGTTGTTAGAAAATGACGGTGCCAGTCAGGTAAAAACCACTGTCACAGTTTATGGCACGATCGATTATTCGCAGGTAAAGTCGCCGCTTCAATCTCTTTGTACGGAATGGTTAGTTTTGCGTTCGATTATCGCACAAAACCCAATTTAACGAATTGCTAGACCGCAGGCCCAGGGTCAACATGAGACCCAGACGCAGGCACACCGACCACTGCCTCCTGCCTTGGCGAACCGATGGCGGAACCTGCGCAAACAACAATAACAACGGAGACAACGATGGCTCACTCCAGCTCGCAAGCCAAAAAAGCGACCGCCAGTGGATGGATAGGCTCGGCACTCGAGTACTACGACTTCTTCATCTACGCCCAGGCCGCTGCGCTGATTTTCCCGCAGATCTTCTTCCCCAATACCGACCCGAAAATGGCCATCATTGCCTCGTTGGCCACGTACGGCGTGGGCTACCTGGCGCGCCCGGTCGGCGCCTTCGTACTGGGCCACTGGGGTGACACTCGCGGGCGCAAGAACGTCCTGCTGCTGTGCATGTTCCTGATGGGCCTGTCGACCATGGCCGTCGGCCTGCTGCCCACCTACCACGACATCGGTTACCTCGCCCCGGCCTTGCTGGTGGTGCTGCGCCTGATCCAGGGCTTTGCCGTGGCCGGGGAAATTTCCGGTGCCAGTTCCATGATCATGGAGCACGCGCCATTCGGCCGAAGAGGCTATTACGCCAGCTTTACCCTGCAAGGCGTGCAGGCTGGCCAGGTACTGGCAGCGGCGGTGTTCCTACCACTGGCCTACTTCATGCCTAGCGAAGCCTTCACCGAATGGGGCTGGCGCATTCCGTTCCTGATGAGCGCCATCGTGCTGATTGCCGGTTTCATCATCCGTAAGGAAGTGCACGAAACCCCGGCGTTCGTGAAGGAAGAGAAGCAGGACAAGGTTGCCAAGTCGCCCATCAGCGAGGCCTTCCGCCACAGCTGGAAGCACATGGTGCTGGTGATGTTCATGGCCCTGATGAACGTGATCCCGGTGGTGGCCACCATCTTCGGTGCGGCCTACGCGGTGCAGCCAGCCTATGGCATCGGCTTCGACAAGAGCGTGTACCTGTGGATCCCGGTGGTCGGCAACATCGTCGCGGTGCTGGTGATTCCGTTCGTGGGTAACCTGTCGGACAAGATCGGCCGTCGCCCGACCATGATCGCCGGTTGCCTGGGCTCTGGCCTGCTGGCGTTCGTCTACCTGTATGCAATCAGCATCCAGAACGTGCCCATGGCGTTCGCCGCATCGATCATCATGTGGGGCATGGTCTACCAGGGTTACAACGCGGTGTTCCCAAGCTTCTACCCAGAGCTGTTCCACACCCGCTACCGCGTTTCGGCCATGGCCATCGCACAGAACATCGGCACCATGCTGACCGCCATGCTGCCTGCGCTGTTCGCCCTGGTCGCACCGCCTGGCTCGGACAACATCCCGCTGGTGGTGGGTAGCCTGGCGTTCTTCATTACCTGCGTGTGCGCCCTGGCGGCCTACATTGCCCCTGAAACCCATCGCCTGGCGATGGAAGACCTGGGTAACCCAGACGCCAAGCCGATGGAAAAGGATGCTTACGAGGCTAGCCGTAAAGGTAGCTTTCAGGCAGTGAGCCACTGACAGATTGCCGGGGCCGCGTTGCGGCCCCGGCGCTTTCAACCTTCAACCACTTCCTGCAAGCGCGCCCACAGTCGCTCGACATCCCCTCGCTCAGTCGGCAGCGCACCAATCGAAACCCGCACCATCCACCGCCCATCCAGTGTCGCTGGCGTCACATAGGCATCGCCGGAAGCATTCAACCGGTCGGCCCACCCCTTGGTATGCGCATCCAGTGCCTCCCCCTCCAGCCCCGCCGGTCGATGGCGAATGCACAGGGTCTGCAGCTGCACCGGCGCCAACACCTCCCACTCAGCCGCCGCCCCAACCTGCCCCGCCAACCATCGGGCATTGTCCAGATCGCGCCGCAACCGCGCCTGCAATGCGTCAACGCCCTCGCTGCGCAGCATGAACCACAGCTTCAACGCGCGGAACCGTCGGCCCAGCGGGATGCCCCAGTCACGCAGGTTCTTCACCTCGCCATCCACCGCCGATTGCAGGTAGCTGGGGTTGGTGCTCATCACCCGAATCAGGTGCTGCGGATCGCGCACGTAATAGATCGAGCAATCGAAGGCCACACCCAGCCACTTGTGCGCATTGACCACCACCGAATCGGCCAGCTCGATGCCATCCCACATCCAGCGGCACTCAGGCAGGATCATCGCGGAACCGGCCATGGCCGAGTCCACATGCAGCCACAAGCCATGGGCCTGGGCGATTTCACCGATCGGGCGCAGCGGGTCAAGGGCGGTGGTGGCCGTGGTGCCAGTGGTGGCCACGACCGCGCAAGGTTGGTTGCCTGCAGCCAGGTCCTGCTCGATCGCCGCCCGCAAGGCCTCTGGACGCAAGGCGTAATGTTCGTCTGTGGGGATGAGGCGGATATTGTCGCGGCCAAAACCCGCCAGCAGCGCGGCCTTGTCTACCGAGCTGTGGGCATGGGCACTGACATACACGATCAAAGGCCTGGCTTCGGCCTGCAGGCCGCCGCGTACCAAGGCGTAGTCGGTGGCGCGTTCACGGGCACTGATCAGCGCCACCAGGGTGCTGGTCGACGCGGTGTCCTGGATCACCCCGCTCCACTGGCCAGACAGGCCCAGCAGCTGACGCAGCCAGTCGAGGGTGGTTTCTTCCAGCTCGCTCAGTGCCGGGCTGGATTGCCAAGACAGGCCAAGCACGCCCAAACCGGTGCTGAGGAAATCGCCCAATACGGAAGACAGGGTGCCATTGGAGGGGAAGTAGCCGTAGAAGTCCGGGTGCTGCCAATGGGACAGGCCGGGCATGACCAGCTGGTTGACGTCAGCGAGAATGGCTTCGAAGGGTTCACCCTGCTGGGGGGCGGTTTCAGGCAAAGCAGCCTTGAGGTAGCCGGGCTCGACCTGAGCCATGACCGGGCGTTCGCCGACGGTCTGGCGGTAGTCGGCGATCAGGTCGATCAGTTGGTGGCCGTACTGACGAAATTGTTCGGGGGTCACGTGGGGGCTCCTGTGGTTTTTCCACTGCCCCCAGTCTAGGCACCTGTGCCGAAGCGAATAACCCCGCCTTGCGCATACCTGCTATGGCAAACCCGCATGCCCACCCTGCACGCCAAACTGCGACTGTCGCCACAGCTCGAACACCCGGTTACGCAACCAGCGGTGCTCGGCCGAGGCCTGCAGGCGCTGGTGCCACACCACCCAGTAGCGCTGGCTGTGGTCGATGAAACCCAGCGGCCGCCAGGCCAGATCATGCAAGCGGCACAGTTGCCGGGCTATATGCTCGGGCACGGTTGCCACGGCCTGGCTGTTGGCGATCACCTGCACAGTGGCAGAGAAAAACGGCACTTCCAGGCTGACCCGCCGCTGCAAGCCTTGGGCGCGCAGGTGGCGGTCGATGAAGCTGTCCTTGTCGCCACCGCCGGAAATACGTACATGCTTGTGCGCCAGGTAATCGGCCTGGCTGAGTGCGGCATGGGCAGCTAGCGGGTGGTCACGACGCATCAGGCACACGGCGCGGTCCTCGCCCAGCAGACGCCCATGCAGGTTGGGCGGCGACTCGTCGAACAGGGTGGTGGCCAGGTCAATCTCGCCACTGGCCAGCAAGGCGTACTGGCCGGCCTGCCAGGTACGGTACTCCAGCGATACGCCCGGTGCTTCACGCTCCAGCGCGGCCACCAGTAGCGGCAACATGTGCTCGGCCACGTAGTCCGAAGCAGCCAGGCAGAAACGCCGCTCGCAGCGTGCCGGGTCGAACACGGCGGGCTGACGCAGAGCCTGTAGTTCTTCGAGAACCTGGCGCAGGGGTTCGACAAGGGCTTCGGCGTGTTCGCTCAATACGTAGCCGCGGCCCTGGCGTACCAGCAGCGGATCGTCGAAGGCTTCACGCAGGTGGGCCAGCTGGCGGCTCAGGGCCGACTGGCTGACGCCCAGGCGCTCGGCGGCGTGGCTGAGGTTTTTCAGCTGTAGCAGGTGGTCGAGGGTGCGCAGGTGGGCGAGGCTGAGGGAGGCGAAGGTGGGGTTCATCGGGTTCGGCTCCAGACCGCTGGCGAGGGCTTCGCCCTCGTTTCGCGACACAAGGCCGCTCCTACAGGGACCGCGCAGGCCATGGGCAGGTGCGGTCCCTGTAGGAGCGGCCTTGTGTCGCGATGGGCCGCAAAGCGGCCCCGGAAAAGCAGATCAGTCAGTCAGACCAACGTACACGTTCTGCACGTCATCGTTCTCGTCGATCGCCTCGAGGAACGCTTCAACCTCAGCCAATGCGTCAGCGCTCAGGCTGGCCGCACTCACCGGGTTTTTCGGGGTGTAGCCAATCTTCGCCGAGGTCACGGTGAAGCCATGCTCCGGCAGGGCCTTCTGTACCGCGTCCAGGTCGGTGGTGTCGGTAATGAACAGGGTCGAACCCTCTTCTTCACCTTCCTCGAAATCCTGGGCGCCGGCTTCGATGGCTGCCATTTCCGGGTCGGCATCGCCTTCCGGAGTGGCTTCGATCAGGCCGACGTGGTTGAAGTCCCAGGCCACCGAACCGCTGGCACCCAGCTGGCCCTTGCGGAACAGTACGCGGATTTGCGCGACGGTACGGTTGACGTTGTCGGTCAGGCACTCGACGATCAGTGGCACCTGGTGCGGCGCAAAGCCTTCGTAGCTGACGGCGTGGTACTGCACGGCATCACCGTCCAGGCCCGCGCCCTTGCGAATCGCACGCTCCAGCGTCTCGCGGGTCATCGAGGCCTTTTTGGCTTGGACGATGGCCAGGCGCAGGCGCGGGTTCATGTCAGGATCGGCGCCCGACTTGGCCGCGATCTGGATTTCCTTGGACAGCTTGCCCATGACCTTGCCTTTGGCATTGGCCGCTGTTTCTCTATGTTTGGCTTTCCACTGTGCGCCCATGTCGACTCTCTTGTTTCAGCGGCCGGTTCAGGAAGCGACCGGCCAAAAGTGGGTGCATTTTATACGCCCTCACGCATGGGATCGACAAGAAATCTCATCAGCCTTTATCGGCCTTGCCTGCTGCCGCGGCAAACCGCGCCAGGCGCACATCCAGCCGTCGCGGCCGCATGCCGAGGTCTTCGGCGCGCTCCTTGCGGCGGATGGCATTGCGCACCATCAGCGAACCCAGGTAGCGCACAGGCTCGGGCGGGAACAGCCCCAGCGGCCCCTTGACCAGCGGCGAACGGGTCCATGGGTTATCCAGCCCCAGCGCCAGCGACGACAGAATCTGCCCACCCATGTGGCATGGCCCCACACCACTGCCGGAATAGCCAAAGCCATAGAACACGTTGCCCTGCCCGTCCAGCCGGCCAAAAAACGGCAAGCCGGTCACCGAGCGGTCCGACGGCCCGTTCCAGCTGGCCGCCAGCGGCACTTCGGCCAAGGCCGGGAAAAACCCGCCCAAGCTTTCGCGCAGCAGCGGCCGGTATGGCGACGGCTGGTCGAACACCGGCAGCATGCGCCCGCCATAGGCAAAGGTATTGCCGCCTTTGCCAAGCATCAGCCGGCCATCGGAGGTGTTGTGGTAGTAGTGCACGAAAATGCGCGAGTCGAGCACGCTGATGCCGCTGTCCAGGCCGATCTCGCGCAGCAGCTCGGGGCACGGCTCGGTGATTACCATGTCACTGGAAACGATCGCCACGCTGCGCTCGAACTGCGGGAAAGCCCGCGCCATCCAGGCATTGAGGCCCAACACCACGCGGTCGGCGCGCACCGTACCATGGGCCGTGCGCACCTGCACCGGGGCGCCGTGTTCCAGGCCACTCATGGCCGTGCCTTCATGAATGCGCACGCCGTGCTGTAACGCCACCCGGCGCAGGCCACGCACCAGCTTGCCCGGCTGCACCGTGGCGGCAGCTGGCGAGAACCAGCCCTCCAGGTGCCGTGCCGAACCCGCCTGCCGCTGGACTTGGTCCAGCGGCAGGCGGCGAAACGAGTTGATGCCCTTGTGCTCCAGCGCCGCGATCACTGCATCGGTGGCGCCGACCTGAGCGGCGTTGGTGGCGGTGTACAACGTGCCATCCAGGCGGTAGTCGCAGTCGATGCCGTTGGCCGCGCAGAACGTACCGATATCACCGATGCTGCGCTCCGACTCGCGCACCAGGCGCACCGCCTCGGCCACCCCGAACAGGCGTTCGAGGGTGAAGTACTTGGCCGACCAGGACAATGCGCAACCGCCGTTGCGGCCACTGGCGCCGGCGCCGCAGATATCGGCTTCGATCAGCACGACATCCAGCGCCGGCACCGCTTCCTTGAGCATCAGTGCCGTCCACAGGCCGGTGTAGCCGCCGCCGACGATGCACACATCGCAACGGGTATCGCCTTGCAGCGGTGGGCACACCGCCTCCTGCGCCGAATCCAGGGCCTGTTGCAGCCAGAAGGGTCTCATTCGCTCGCTTTCCTTTAGGTACGCAGTGGCTTGATTGCCATGCTGGTATTCGGTGCCACGTCAGCGCTTTGCGGGGTGCTGGCCGGGCGGCTGTTCCAGTGCGGCAGCAGCACCAGCGCCGAGAACAGCGCGCAGCCAGCGAACACGATGAACACCGTGACACCATCGAAGTACCCCGGCAGCAGCCCGCCCAGCACCGCCCCCACCGAGCCACAGCCGTTGACGAAGCCCGCTGCAGTCGCACCGGCCTTGGCGGTGCCGAAGTCGATGGCCGCCGCGCCGCTGATCATCGAGTCTGGCCCGTACAGGGTCAGGCCCATGACGAACAGCAACGCCACCACCAGCATCACGCTACCGGTGTGCATGGCGGCCATGAACGCCGCCAGGGTCATGGTCAACAGCACCAGGCTGATGACACAGGCCGGCATGCGCCGGGCGCCGAACAGTTTGTCGGAGGCCAGGCCAATGATGATCGGGCCCAGCAGCCCGGCCAGTTCGAAGGCGGTCGGGATGATTGCCGCACCCACCTTGCCCACCGAGGGCATCTGCTCGAAGACGATCACCGGGCCCCACAGCAGGATGGCGTAGCGCGCGGGTTTGAGCAGGAAGTACGCCAGGCCTAGCGTCAGCACGGTACGGTTGCGCAGGATCTCTTTCAGCGGCGCCCACACACTGCACAGGTTGCCGGCCGGGGCCATGCTCTGCGGCTCGGGCTCTACCGCCGGCAGGCCGACATCTTCAGGTTTGTTGCGCTGCAGGATGAAGAACAGCACGGCCACCAGCGCCACCACGGCGGCACTGGAGAAGAACGCCGCGTGCCAGGTGCCGACCAGCGTGTACGCCCACCAACCCGCGAACGGCGAAGCCACCAGGCCGCCGAAGGCATAGCAGGAACTCCACAACCCCAATACCCGCCCGCGCTGCGAAGCCGGGAAGAAGCTGCCGATGTTCTTGCACAACCCGGCCCAACCGGTGGACTGCGCCAGGCCCTGCACCAGCATGCAGGTGGCAAAGATCGGGAAGGTGGCGTAACTGCCCATCACCACCGCCGCCACGGCGGAAATCAGCAACCCGCCCAGCACCACCACGCGCGGGCCAAAGCGGTCAGCGAGCATGCCCCAGGTGAACTGGCCCACGGCGTAAGCGGCCAGGTAGATGGCGTCGAGGTTGGCCATGGCGGCCTTGTCGAGCATGAAGTTGGGGTCTTCGGCGATGCCCAGCTTGGCCACCGAGAAGGCTTTGCGGGTGAAGTAGAAGGCGGCGTAGGCCAGCCAGGTGATGGCGAAAATCTGGATGCGCCAGCGTTTGAACGCGGCTAGTGATTGATTCATGTACGTCTGACCTCTTGCTCAAGTGTGCCGGCAGAATGTGAAGAAACGCCTGTCTTGTTCTTGTGTTACGCACAGCGATGACGAGGCTGTCATCGGGTCAGATGGCACCGTGTGGGCACCATGGCCCTGGCGGCATTCGTGGTGCCAGCGTCGGGCTGACATGCATGGAAACAGTTGCGCTAAGATAAATAAAATCGATTTATCGTATTTCACACATAAGCTCAGCTTGTTACTGAGGTGGTCATGTCGGTTTCCCACGCACAACTCAAGGCCTTTCATGCGGTGGCCGTGCACGGCAGCTTTACCCGCGCGGCAGAAAAGCTGTTTCTTACCCAGCCTGCGGTGTCGGACCAGGTGCGCAAGTTGGAGGAACGCTTCGGCGTTTTGCTGTTCCACCGCAACAAGCGTTCGGTGCAGTTGACCGACCTCGGTGAGCGCTTGCTGGGCATCAGCCAGCGCCTGTTCGCCTGCGAAGCCGAAGCCCATGACCTGTTGCAGGATTCGCGTGCCCTGCACACCGGCAGCCTGGTGCTGGCAGTGGATGCGCCGGTGCACGTGCTGCCGCAGATCGCCCGCTTCTGCCAGCGCTACCCGGGCATCCAGGTGAAGATCGAGACCGGCAACACCGATGAGTCGCTGGCCCGGCTGTTCAGCTACCAGGCCGACCTGGCGCTGCTGGGCCGGGATGTGGACGATGAGCGGCTGCATTGCCTGCCGCTGCGCCGCGACCCGATGGTGGCGTTCGTTTCCCACCACCACCCGTGGGCCAGCCGTGGTTCGATCAGCCTGGCCGACCTGGACGACACACCGCTGGTGCTGCGCGAGCCTGGATCGGTGACGCGCCAGACCCTGGAAGAAGAGATGCAGCGGGCCGGGCTGCGGATTCGCCCGGCGATCCAGGTGGAAGGTCGCGAGGCGGCGCGGGAAGCGGTGGTGGTGGGGATTGGCGTGGGGGTGGTGTCGGCGGCGGAGTTTGGCGCCGATGCGCGGGTGTGTGCGCTGCCGATTGTGGATTGCCAGCGGCATTTGACCGAGACGCTGGTTTGCCTTAGCGAGCAGCGCACGCGACGGGTGGTGGCGACCTTTTTGCAGATGGTCGAGGAAGGGATGTAAGCCCGCGAAGAAGCCAGAACAGGCAAACAACTATGCTGGGGTAACGTCAACCCCAGGCACACTGCCCATGCTCTACCGCCTTGCCGCCGACACCCTGGTCCTGCTGCACCTGGCCTTCATCCTGCTGGTGCTGTTCGGCGGCCTGCTGGTGCTCAAATGGCGCCCCGCCCTGCTCGTCCACTTGCCAGCTCTGGCCTGGGGCCTTGCGGTGGAATGCCTGCACCTTGGCTGCCCGCTCACCACCTGGGAAAACCGCATGCGTAGCGCAGCCGGTGACGCAGGCTACCAAGGCGGTTTCGTCGAGCACTATATCTGGCCGCTGATCTACCCCGCCGGGCTGACGCCGCACATCCAGCTGCTGCTGGGTTGCATTGTGCTGCTGCTCAACCTCGGCGTTTACAGTTACGTGGCCTGGCGCTGGCGCCACCCTAGCGGGTAGCGATCACGAACAACCGCGGGAACGGCAGCAGTACCTTGCCATCGGTGGCCGGTGGGTAGTCTCGCTGCATGGCCTGCAGGTACATCTGCAGGAAGTCGGCCTGCTCCTGTTCATCAAGCCTGGCCAGATAAGGCCGCAGGGCCGAACCCTTGAACCACTCCACCACCGCTTCGGCGCCACCCGGCAACGGGTGGTGATAGGTGGTGCGCCACACATCCACCCGCGCGCACAGTGGGCTGAGCAGGTCGTAGTAGAAGGCCGCGCTGTGCCGTGGTGGCAGCTGGAAATCCGCGAACTTCGCCGCCCAGGGGCCTTGGCTGGCAATCTCGCGCAATTGCCGGTGGGCCGGTTCGTCGAGGTTGTCCGGGGTCTGCACGGCCAGGCTGGCGCCTTCGCTCAGCTGGCGCACCAGGTGCGGGTACAGCGAAGCGTGGTCGGGTACCCATTGCAGCGAGGCATTGGCCAGGATCAGGTCTTGCGGTTCCGGGGCGGACCAGCCGGCGATATCCGCGATGGCCGTGCGCACCCGGGGGATGCACAGTCGTTTGCGCTCGCGGGCCTTGTCGATCATGTCGGGGTCGCTGTCCAGCGCCGTTACCTGGGCATCGGGGTAGCGTTGCAGCAGCACTTCGGTGGAATTGCCCGGGCCGCAGCCCAGATCGGTGGCGTGGCGTACCGTGCGTGGCGGCACAGCGGTGAGCAGGTCGCGCACGGCGCGAGTGCGTTCGTCTTCGAAGAGGGAATACTGGGTGGCGGACCAGGCCATGTCGGGCTCCTTGGGGCGGGCGATGTGTCTAGCATATGCCATCTGACAGCCTACGCGGTCGTTGTAGGAGCGGCCTTGTGTCGCGATGGGCCGCAAAGCGGCCCCGGCAATCCGTGCTGGAGTTTCGATCCTGGGGCTGCTACGCAGCCCATCGCGACACAAGGCCGCTCCTACAAGGGATCGCGTGCGTGCCTTCAGAAATCCCAGCGGGTGGTCACCATGAAGTTGCGCGGCTCGCCGTAATAGCCGCTGTAGAACGTGGTATCCAGCGCACTGAGGTACTTCTTGTCGAGCAGGTTGTTCACGTTCAGCGTGGTCGAAAGCTGGTCGGTGATCTGGTAGCGGCCCATCAGGTTGAACACGGCAAACTGCCCTTGCTTGGCCTTCACGGTGCCTAACTCGCTTGGTGTGGCAGTGAAATGGGTGCCGCTCTGCCAGTTCATCCCGCCCCCCACGGTCAGGCGTTCCAATTCACCCGGCAGGCGGTACGTGGTCCACAGCTTGACCATGTTGGCCGGAAACACGGTGTTGATGCGCTCACCATCAGCATCCTTGATGATGCTGTGGTTGTAGCTGGCGCTGAGGTTCCAGCCTGGCTGCAGTTCACCACTGGCCTCCACCTCGAAGCCACGCGTTGTAGCGCCGGAAATGGCGCGATACGCGGCAGTGGTGGTACCTGGCACGACCTGCCCCGGGTCGACCACGGCCAGGTTGTCCTGCTTGATCTCGAACGCCGCGACACTCGTTTGTAGGCGCCCGCCAAAGTACTCGCTCTTCAGGCCGACTTCGTAGTTGTCGCCTTCACGCGGCGCCAGCGTTGCACCGCTGGCATCACGCACCGTCTGCGGCTTGAAGATACTGGTGTAGCTGGCATACACCGAATGGATGTCGTCAAGGTCGTAGACCACGCCGGCATAGGGCGTTACTACGCCGCTTTCCCGGTTACCCGGGATCTTGTTCGGCTGGGTGGTGAGGTCGTAGCGGTAACGGTAATTGCTGACCCGGGCGCCCAGGATGACCGACAAATCGTCGGTGGGTCGCAGACGCGTGGCCAGGTAAGTGCCGCTCTGGTAGATGCTGGTGTCGCCGTCGTACAGCTTGCCGTTACCGGTGTTGGGCTTGGTGGTGTAGTTGTCCCAGGTGTAGAAATTGACCCGCGTGCCTTCGATGGCGGTGCCACGCAGTGGGTCGTGGTGGTTCTGGTAGCGGGAGAAGTTGTAGCCCAGCACCAGCTCATGCTCGCGGCCAAACGCCTGGAATGGTCCCTTGAGCTGGGCATCCACACCCACCTGCTTCTGCCAGGTACTCCCGGCCCCGCCGTACAGCCGCACGCCCTCGCCGGTCTGCTTGTCGGGGAAACCCCAGCTGGCGGTGGCCAAGCGATAGTCGTCGCGGTTGATGTACATCTGGTTCACCGCCAACCGCAGGCTCCAGTCGTGGGCCAATTGCTGCTCGATGCTGGCAAAGGTGTTCAACGCGTCCTGAGGATTGCTGCTCCAGCGTGCTGCGCTGTTGGTGGAACGGGAAAAATCGGTTTGCTCGCCGTTGCTGTAGAACAGCGGGAACGCTACCGACGACGAACCCTCCGGGCGGTTGCGTTGATAGTCAGCCCCCACAGTGAGCAAGGTGCTGTCGCTTAGGTCGGCTTCAAGGATGCCGTAGAACACCTGCTTTTCCTGGTGATAGTGGTCAACGAAGCTGTCGTTCTGCTGGTAGGCAGCGACCATGCGCCCGCGCACGTTGCCGGTAGGGGTCAGCGGCCCGGACAGGTCGACCTCGGTGCGGTACTTGTTCCACGACCCCAGCCCCGCACTGACATGCCCCTTGAATGCGGCGGTAGGCCGCTTGCGCACCAGGTTGATGGTGGCCGACGGGTCACCTGCACCGGTCAGCAGGCCGGTGGCCCCCCGTAATACCTCGACATGATCGTAGATGGCCATGTCGGCCAGGCTCTGGGCCGACACCTGGCTGACAATATCGAGGGTGGTGGGGATGCCGTCGAACTGGTAATTGTCGACCGAGTATCCACGCGAATAGATATTGAAACGCTCGCTGCCCAGGCTTTGTACCGACAGACCCGGGGTTTGCTGCAGCACTTCGGTGAGGTCGTTCAGGCCTTGGTCGTCCATGCGCTGGCGGGTGACCACGCTGATCGACTGCGGTGTCTCACGCGGCGACAGGTTCAGGCCGGTACCGGCGCGCGTGGTGCCCAGGGTGTAGGCACCGGTGCCGTCTGTGCTGTTGCTGTAGCGCTGGCTGTCGATGTTGGTAGCACCCAGCTCCAACGCGGTGCCACTGGCCGGCGCGCCAATCAGGTAACCCTCCCCGGCACGCTGCAGCTGCAGGCCCGAGCCTGCCAGCAGCTGTTGCAAGGCTTGCGCGACACTCAAGCGCCCTTGTACCGCCCCCGCCTGCCGGCCCTCGGCGGCATCGGTGGAAAACAGGATGCGGGTGCCGGTTTGCTGGGCCAGGGTGTTTAGCGAGCGGTCCAGACGTTGTGCCGGGATGTCCAGGGCGAAGGTGGCGTCCTGCGCCTGGACGCTGGCGCAAGTAAACAGGCTGGCGGCCAGAAGCGTCAGCGGTGAAAGGTGGTTACCCATGTGTTCCCCATACGATTCAAGTGACTTCATGGGAATGGCGGTTCGGCATGGGCGGAAGTTGATGTGCTAATGAAAATAATTATTGGTTGGCTGTTCTGGCGATCAATCAGTCCAGCCAATGACCAGGCCACCATCAGCACCGCGCACTACCGTCACAGGCAACACCGCCGGCAAGTGCTCCAGCAACGCCCGCACCTGCCGGCTGTCGAACTCACCCGACAAGCGCAAGCTACCGGTGCGCTCGTCCGCCAAGCGCAACGGCACCTCGCTGTAGCGCTGCAAGTCCACAATCGCATCGCGCAACGGTGTACCGTCAAAGCGCAACACCGAGCTGCTCCAGGCTGCCATCGCGCTCGGCTGCACTGCCTGCACCGCCCCCAGCTCACCGGCGACCGCAAGCAGTTGCTGCCCGGCCGTCAGTTGCTGCACGGCGCCGTGCGCACTGCCGACTTCTACTGCACCCTCCTGCACCCCTACCCGCACGCCACGCGCATCGCTACGCACGTCGAACACCGTACCGATATCACGCACCCGCACGCCTTGGCTGCGGACAATGAACGGCGCATCGGCATGCACTACGGTAAAGCGCGCCTGCCCTTCGACCAGCTCCAGCTGCCGGCTGCGCAGGCGCCGTTCGATCAGCAGGCGGCTGCCGGAGTCCAGCAGCACCTGGCTGCCGTCCGTCAGCACCAGCTCGTGCGTTGCGCCAACAGCCACCTGCACGTGCTCGGTCTGCCAGGCCGGGTCCACCCACCACAGGCCACCTGCCAGCAACAGCGAAAACAGGCTGGCCTTGGCCGCCTTGCCTGCCTTGCGTCGGCGTGCGGTCATGGCCTTGCCTTCAGCAAGCAATGCCTCGCGGGAGGCTACCCGCGCGCGTAGGGCTTCGCTGAACGCGTCCAATGGGTCGGCCTGAGGCTTGTCTTCACGCTTGTCCTGGCTCATGCCCGCCCCTCGCCACGCACACGCCGGGCCGGTTCCCAACGGCTAGCGATGGCGTGCAGCGCACGGTTGAAATGCTGGGTCACCATGTTGGTCGAAATTTCAAGCTCGGCAGCGATGTCTCGCTGGGCCATGCCGTGGATGCGATGCAGCAGGAACACCTGGCGCTGACGCGCAGGCAAGGCTTCGATAATCGCCAGCAGGGCATGCAGCTGTTGCTCGAAGTCCAGCTCGCGGGCGCCGTCCCAGCTGTCCAGGGCCGGTTCGTCATGGCTGGCTGCGGCCAAGTGAGCCGCACGCAGCGATTCGGCGCGCACCCGGTCGATGGCACGGTTGAAGGTAACCTTGCGCAGGAATGCCAGCGGCAGCGAGATGCGCTGGCGTGGCGGTTTGTCGAGGATCTGCAGGTAAACATCATGCACAAGGTCGCGGGCAAAATGCCGGTCGCGAAAGCGCTGCTTGATGTAGCGAACCAGGTCGTCATAGTGCAACGCCAGCGCGTCAAGCAGTTCCTGGTTGGGCGGTGTGGTGGACATGACGAGCCGATGCCAAGTGATAATGCTTCGCATTGTAGGGGCTGAGACATGCTTTTGTCTGCTCCGGCCTCATCGCCGGCAAGCCAGCTCCCACAGGTACAGTGCCGAGCCTGATGCCTGTACAGTACCTGTGGGAGCTGGCTTGCCGGCGATGAGGCCGGAACTGACCACCTATGCTTGAAGTCAGTCCATTTATGCGCACACCCATGAAAACCTACATCGCCCTCGCCATCCTGGCCCTGATCGCCGCCGCCGCCCTGCTCGGCTCGCCCTGGATGAACCAGCGCTTCCACATGCCCGCAGAAAAAGCCCAGGCCCAACAACGCGAAACGGCCGGGTCCCCAAGGGAGCCGGCCGTTTCGAAAAGCGAGTGACGCTTAGTGCTGCTTGCTGCCAGAACGGATCTGGTGCACCACACCCATCGCCACTACGATCGCCGCAGCGATACCGGTGGAGATCACCAGGATCTGGTAGTCAGGCATGAAGGCCATGGTCACCAGGGCAGCCACGATGAACGCGATCACCAGGTAGGTCAGCCACGGGAACAGCCACATCTTCAGGCGTACTTCCTTGCCTTCGGCAATCAGCTTGCGGCGCATGCGCAGCTGCGAGAAGGCGATGACCAGGTACACCAGCAGGGCAATCATGCCGGTGGTGTTCATCAGGGTTTCCAGTACGTCTTTCGGGCGCAGGGTCTCGCTGAAGTTGATCAGCGCACACACCACGGCCACGGCGCACGAACCCATGATCGCGTACACCGGTACACCGGTGCCGGCGCGGGTAATCTTGAAGAACGACGGCGCATCGCCACGCTGGGCCAGGGAGAACAGCATGCGCGAAGCGGTGTAGTGGCCAGAGATCAGGCAGCTGCTCACCGAGGTCAGCACCACGAAGTTCATCAGCAGCTCGGCATACGGCACGCCCAGCAGTTCCAGAGTACGGCGGTAGGCGCCATAGCCGGAAACGCCCAGGTGCGGGTCGTTCCACGGTACCAGGCAGACGATCAGGAAGATCGAACCCACGTAGAACAGGCACACACGCCATACCACCGAGTTGGTGGCCTTGACGATCTGCGCAGCCGGGTCTTTGGCTTCGGAAGCAGCGATGGTAACGATTTCAGCACCCAGGAAGGCAAACATCACCCCGAGCAAGGCACCGATCACGGTGGTGATGCCATTGGGCATGAAGCCTTCGGCGGTAAGGTGGCTGATGCCACGCACTTCACCGAACTGCCAGACGTTCAGCACGGCAGCGGTACACACGATCAGGAAGCAGACGATCGCGATCACCTTGATCAAGGCGAACCAGAACTCGAACTCACCGTAGTGTTTGACGTTGAAGAAGTTGACGGTGATCAGCAACAGCGTCGTGGCCAGCACGAACACGTTAACGCTGACGTCGGGGAAGAAGCCATGCAGGATCTTGCCCGCCACATAGGCTTCCCAGGCCATGAGGATGACCCAGTACCACCAGTACAGCCAGCCGATGGTGAAGCCGGCCCAGCGGCCGATGGCGCGGTCGGCGTAGGTGGAGAACGAGCCGGTGTCTGGCGAGGAAGTCGCCATTTCACCCAGCATGCGCATGATCAGTACCACCAGGATGCCGCCCGCCAGGTAGGCCAGGACAGCGGCTGGGCCGGCGCTGTGGATCACGCTGCCGGAACCGACGAACAAGGCGCCGCCAATAACCCCGGCGATGGACATCATCGTCAGGTGGCGCGACTTCAGCGAGGCACTGAGCTTGCTCTCGTGCCCGCTTTTCGCGGTGGTGGTTGTGGATGTTGCGTCCATCAGTTGTGTACCCCGTGCTTCTTTTTATCCAAGGAAAACCGTGAAACCCCGATGGCTGGCGGTTTCACCTGTACATCAGTGCTAATGCGGGCAGGAAGGTGTGAACGAACACACGCAGGCCTTCCATGGCGGCCTGCTGACGCGCCCCAGGGCGGCTGCCTGGAGCGAACTGAACATGCTTTATGTGGCGATATCCGACACCTAATGTAAAAATGTCCGACGCAGAGAGCCATGCACAGTGGCATGAAACTCGCACTGCACTGTACAGGTCGCCCATGCAGTACACCCTGCAAACGCCAGGCGATACGCACCCTGAAGGCCCCGAATGTTCGAATTACATCCAGACTCCTCAACCCCGCTGGTCAACCAGATCATTGACGGGCTGCGCGAGCTGATCGACAACCAGACCCTCAAGCCAGGCGCCAAGGTGCCGTCGATCCGCGCCTTTGCCGCGAGCTATTCGGTGAGCACCTTCACCGTGGTCGAGGCCTACGACCGGCTGGTCGCCCAAGGGCTGCTGGTAAGCCGTGGCAATGCGGGGTTCTTCGTCAACCGTGCGGCGGGCGAACTGCTGGACACGCACAACGCCGAGGCTGATACCAGTCGACCAACGTTCAACTCCGAGTGGTACCTGCAGCAGATCTTCGAGATCCGCCAGTTGCCGTACAAACCGGGGTGCGGGTGGCTGCCCAACGACTGGATGTACGAAGACGGCTTGCGTCGCGGCCTGCGTCAGGTGGCCGGCAGCCCGCTGGAATTGTCCGGTTACGGCGACCCCATGGGCCTGATGGAGCTGCGTGCACTGACCGCGCAGAACCTGCAGCAAGAGCTGTCGATCGTCGCCAATCCGGCACAACTGATGCTCACCCACGGCGCCAGCCAGGCCCTGGACCTGGCCGCACGCACGCTGGTGCGCCCAGGCGATGTGGTGCTGGTGGACGACCCTGGCTACCCCAACCTGATGAGCATCCTGCGCACCCAGGGCGCAACACTGGTCGGCGTGCCACGCACCCCGGCCGGTTACGACCTGAACCAGCTGGAGCACTTGCTCACCCACCACCGCCCGACCGCGTTCTTCACCCAGCCGCACCTGCACAGCCCGACCTGCTCCCGCACCCCGCTGCCGCAATTGCACCGCCTGCTGCAACTGGCCAGCCAGCACGGCTTCCGCCTGGTGGAAAACAACCTGTACGCCGATATGGTCGCCGAACCGCAGCCCTGCCTGGCCAGCCTCGACCACCTGCAGCAGGTGGTGTACGTGGGCAGCTACTCCAAGAGCATTTCGCCCAACGTGCGGGTCGGCTACATGCTGGCCAACCCTGAGCTGATGCAGAAACTGTTGCACCTGAAGATGCGTTCGGGCCTGACCACCTCACAGGTGATGGAGCGCGTGGTGTACGCCGCGATCATCGACGGCCGCTGGCGTAAACACCTCAAACGCCTGCGCCAGCGGTTGGCCGAGGCACATCAGGAAGTTGGCCGGCATTTGCATCGATTGGGCTTTGAACTGTTCATCGAATCGGATGAAGGCATGTACATCTGGACCCGCCATCCGGCCATTCCGGACAGCGCGGCGCTGCTGGATGATGCGCTGGAGAAAGGCATCATGCTTGGGCCAGGGCAGTTGTTCATGGTGGATGCCAAGGCGACCGGGTGGATGCGGTTCAATGTGGCGTTCAGTACGGAGCCGGCGATGTGGGAGTTGTTGGAGAAGGTGCTGGTGAAGCATGTGCGACGGGGTGGGGTGTAGTGTGTATGGCGGGCGCTGAACACGATGTGAATGCACCGGCGTGCCATCACCTAACGCTTTTGAGCCGCATGGTAGACCCCACTGCGCTCGCGCTTACCAACCGAAACCACTACGACAACGATTCGCTCGTCCTCAACCCGATACACTAGGCGATACCCGGAGGCCCTGAGCTTGATTTTGTAGTGGTTCGGCAAGTCACGCAGCGCATCGGCCTGTACCTTGGGCGATTGCAAACGCTCGCCGAGTTTTTTCTTGATCTGCTCACGCACAGTGTGGCCAAGCTTGCTCCACTCCTTTAATGCCGAAGGCAGAAATTCTAGCTTATAGGTCATCCAGAGACACCGGTACGCCCTTTTCACCCAACCGTGACTTGGCCAGTTCGCTCAGCTCGAGATCTTCAAGGCGCTCCATCATGGCCTCGTACAGTTCCGCCGGCACCATGTAACCCATCACACGATTGTGGTTGAGCACTGCGACAGGCATGCCAGCAGCGCTGGTCATAACGGCGGACGGGTTCTTTTTCAGTTCCGAAACGCTTACTGCCACGTCAGCGAATATGGATTGCATGTTCTTCACCCTCTAAATTGGGCTATATTTTGGTCCATAAATAGGACACAAACAAGATGCAATGGCTCGGGCTCAGAGAGGCATCCCACTGAATGACTTGACCGAAAACTTGGATCCCATTCAGCAAAAGGGTATGCTGAGGCAATAGCCATACGCCATCACTCGACAGGTTTGGCGCCTGCTTCAAGGACGAGCCCTTTGCCCAGCCACCCTACCCGCCACACCATTGCCCGCCAGTGGCAGCTCCTCAAGTTGTTGCCCGGCCGCCACCCGGGAATGAGCTCCACCCAACTGCAGGCCGCCCTGAAGACCGTGGGCCATACCACCAGCAAACGCACCGTTGAGCGCGACCTGGTCGAGCTCGCCGCGCTGTTCCCACTGCAATGCAACAGCAAAGGCATACCTTACGGCTGGTACTGGCAACCGGGCCTGGACCTGAACGAAGCACAACATTTGCAGCCCGACGTACTTGTCCCGCCGCCGCGCATTGAACTGCACGCCTGGGTCGATGACGTACTGGCCCGACGCTTGGAAACGCAGCCACTGTCTACGGATATGCAACTGACGCCACAAGAAAATGGCGGTGCCACGCTGCAGGCGAGCGTCGACGACAACCGCGCGCTGATGACCTGGCTGCTGTCCCAGGCCGGTTCGATCCGGGTGCATGCGCCCCACGTGCTGCGCGTGGCCATGCTGGAACAGTTGCGCCAGAGCCTGGCGCTGCACGATGGCGAATGTTGACCGGCGCAGTCAAACCGCGCGACGTCGCGCGAGGCAGGCATACCCAAGGCCCAACACACTGAGCCCCAACACCCCCAGCAACACCATCAGCTCACGGCTGTAGCGGGCCACCGTGGCAGGGAAACCGATGACCTCGTGGTACACCTGTACATTGGCTACACCGTCGGCGTGGCTGATGCTGACCCCGCCTTGGCGGATCTGCGAAAAGTCGGCGTCGAAATACACCCATACCTTGCAGGTGCCACCAGGCTCGATGGCCGGGATATCTATCTGCGCGGTGGCGTTTTCCAGCAGCGTGTCGTTACCGGCAGCATCGCGCACTTGCACCAGCCCTTTGGCTGGCAAGCGAATGCGCACCTGACGTACCTGAGCGTCTCCACTGTTGAGCAACTCGATGAGCAACCCCGTACGGTGATCGACCAGCCCGGCCTCGAACGGTTTGGCGAACAGCTGGGCATACGGTGCCTGGGCCATTTCGATCAGCCGCTCGACCTGGTCATGGCTCAGTTCGCCCTGGCCGATGCTGTTGATACGCCCCTGCAACTGCTCGTACTTGAGCTGCTCGCTGGCCTTGCTGATACGCTCGCTGAACTGGCTGGGGTAAGTGAGGTAGGCATAGGTCAGTGACGCCTCCAGGCGCGGGTTGCCCCTGAGCAGCGCGTAGGCGGCCAACAGGACCATCAGGCCAATCAGCACGGCGACGAGAAGCTTCCCCACCTTGTCCCAGCTCAATGCATGCTTCCTTCTGTGGTGATACGCGATTCAAACCGCCCAAGGTTGCCAAGTTCGTGGCCCCCAGGCAAGCCTGGCTAGGCGTCACCTTCGCCTTCGCGCGCCTGACGCATCTGCAGCAACTGGCCATCGATCAGTGCCTTGGCCATGCCTGCCAGATAGAACGTGGCTTGCATCATCGCCTTGCGGTCACCTGGCCTGTCGATGGCTTTGCGGGTGATTTCGGTGATGCAACCCATGATGCTGGAAGCTTCCATCAGTGCGGTGCGCAATGGCAGCTGAGGTTTCATTTGCACCAGTTCGGCATTGGCATTGCCAAACCGGCTTGCCGCGCTCACGACATTGAGCTTGCTGCTGTTTTGGGGCGTGTCGTTGTCCATGTCCATTCCTCGGGGTTACGAGCGTGCCGAGACTAGGGGGCTGTCGGCGCGACCACAATGGCCAATGGGGTGGAAAGGGTTACTTTCGGAAATGGCCTACAAGAACCCGGCTAAAGGGGCGCTCGGTCGCTGATCTGCCCCTTGACCAGCCCCTGGGCAGTGGCGGACGATCAACTCCCCCTCTACAAGGACGAATACCATGCTACGGATACTGGGCCGAGCCTCTTCCATCAACGTGCGGAAAGTCCTGTGGGCCTGTGCCGAGTTCGAAGTCGCGTTCGAGCGTGAAGACTGGGGCTCGGGCTTTCAGCCCACCGACCGTGCCGAGTTCCTTGCGCTTAACCCCAACGCCATGATCCCGGTGATCCAGGATGGCGACTTTACGCTGTGGGAGTCCAACAGCATCATCCGCTACCTGGCCAACCGCTACGGTGCCACCGCGTTCTACCCGAGCGAGGCGCAGGCACGGGCCAGGATCGACCAGTGGATCGACTGGCAGGCCTCGGACCTGAACCGCTCCTGGAGCTATGCATTCATGTCGCTGGTCAGGCATTCGCCCGCCCACCAGGACCCACAGGCGCTCGCCGCCGGCTGCGCCGAGTGGTCGCGTTACATGCACATCCTTGACCGCCAGCTGGCCAGCACCGGTGCCTATGTGGCCGGCAGCCAGTTCACCCTGGCCGACATCCCTATCGGCCTGTCGGTCAACCGCTGGTTCGAAACACCGTTCGAGCACCCGCACTTGCCGGCCGTACGCGATTACTACGAACGCCTGAGCGAGCGCCCGGCCTATCACCTGCATGGTCGCAACGGCACGCCCTGACAGCAAAAAGGAAGACGCCGGGGCTGCGTGCAGCCCCGGCGATACAGGCTTGTTACACCGCAACCTGGCCCGCCACCACCCGACCACGCCAGGCAAACAGCAGCACCATCACCAGCCCCAAAGCCGCCATCGCCGCCCCTGCCAGGGCAATCGCCGGGTAACCCAGCCCTGCATTGATCACCGCACCACCGAGCGCCGCGCCAATCGCATTGCCCAGGTTGAACGCGCCAATGTTCACCGCCGACGCCAGGTTGGGCGCATCCTTGGCCGCTTCCATCACCCGCATCTGCAACGGCGGCACCAGGGCAAAGCTGGCTGCCCCCCACACCAGCACCGCCAAGGCCGTTGGCAGTGGCCAGGCCAGAACCAGCGGGAACACCAGCAGCACCGCAATCAGTACCGCCAACGACAGCATCAGCGTGCGATCGATAGAGCGGTCCGCCGCCTTGCCACCCCACATATTGCCCAAGGTCAGGCCAACCCCGAACAGCACCAGCATGACTGTCACGAAGGTCGTGGACGCCGCCGCCTCGTTCTGCAGGATTGGCGCAATGTAGGTGAACACCGTGAACATCGCACTGGACCCCACCACCGTCAGCAACAACGCTGCCAGCACGGGCCCACGGCCCAGCACGCGGATTTCTGCCATGGCCCCATCACCCTTGGGCAATGCGACATTGGGCAGCGCATACCAGAGCGTGGTCATCGCCACCAGGCCCAGCCCGGCAATACCCCAGAACGCTGTGCGCCAGCCCAGCATTTCACCAAACCAGGTCGCCAGCGGCACCCCACCGATGGTGGCCAGGGTCAAGCCCATGAACATCGCCGCCACGGCACCAGCGCGCTTCTCGGGCGGCACCACACTGGCCGCAACGATCGAGCCGATGCCGAAAAATGCGCCGTGGTTCAACGAAGTGACCACGCGGGCCACCAGCAGGCTGGCGTAGTCACTGGCCAACGCCGACATCAGGTTGCCCAAGGTGAAAATGGCCATCAGCCCGATCAACAGGTAACGTCGCGGGATCTTCACCGTGGCCAGGGTCATCAATGGCGCGCCAATCAGCACACCGATGGCATAGGCGCTGACCAACAGCCCTGCAGCAGGAATGGAAACGCCAAGGTCGGTGGCGATACTGGGCAACATGCCCATGGGGGCGAACTCGGTGACACCGATGCCGAAGGCACCGATGGCGAGTGCAACCAGAGGTGGATTGATACGCATGGCAAGCTCCTTATCTATGCCGCAAATGCTACAAACTGTTTAAAAAGCGCACTAGACTGCGTTTTTGCGAATCACCTTTGCCTGCGAGACACAAATGGACTTCAGTGGAAGATCCGGAGAGATGGAGATTTTTGCCAGGGTGGCGCAAGAAGGCAGCCTGTCCGCCGCCGCCCGGGCACTGGGCCTGACACCTTCTGCCGTCAGCCGCATCCTCGCCCGTACCGAACAGCGCCTGGGCACGCGCCTGCTGCTGCGCACCACCCGGGCGATCACCCTCACCCCCGAGGGTGAGGCCTACCTGCGCGGTGCGCGACGGGTGCTGGCCGACATGCTGGAGCTAGAGGACGCCATCACCGACCAGGGCGTGCCACGCGGACGCTTGCGGGTCAGCGCGGCGCTGGGCCATGGCCGCCTGACCGTGGTGCCGCTGCTGGCGGCGTTCAGCGCGCGTTATCCTCAAGTGCTGGTCGACCTGACCCTCAGCGACGAGGTTGCCGACATTCTCGGTGGCCAGACCGACGTGGCGCTGCGCTTCGGTCACCTGCCAGACAGCTCGTTGAGTGCGCGTGCCATTGGCGAAACCGGCCAGGTAGTGGTCGCCTCGCCCGAGTACCTGCAACGCTGCGGTACCCCATTGGTGCCAGAGGACCTGGCCCGGCACAACTGCCTGCGCTTCAACTTTCGCCGCGCCGCGCCCGACTGGCCGTTTCGGCGCAATGGCGAAGTGTTTTCACTGAAGGTGACCGGCAATATCGAATGCAGCAGCGGTGAAGCCCTGGCGCAACTGGCAAGGCTGGGGGCCGGCATAGCGCGCATCGGTACCTTCACCGTGGTCGATGACCTGGCCAGCGGCCAGCTGGTACCGCTGCTGGAGGCCTATAACCCTGACGATCGCGAGCCGATTCATGCGGTGTTCGTTGGCGGCTCGGCGATGCCGGCGCGGGTGCGGGTGTTTGTGGACTTTCTGGTAGAGCAGCTGTCTTGCAGCGTGCGCAGGCCCCTATAGCGGTGCATTAACCAAGCACGTGCAGCCCCAGCGTGAACACCGCCACAGCCAAGGCCACCAACGACACGGCATGACGCTCCAGATACGCTGGCCAACCGTTCGCTCGCTGGCTCTCGCACTCACACCGGCGTTCGGCCAGGCTGGCCAACCGCGCCTCCACGCTGTCCACGCGGTCTGCCTGGGTGTTGGTCGCCTGTGCGAGCTTCTTCAGCGCCGTGGTTACCGTGCTCGACAGGCCCTCCCTGGCCAGGTTGCCTTCTGCCAGTTGCTGCTGGTGCTGTTCAAGGCGCTTGCGGATAGCCCCTTCCTTCTGCACCCGGGCCAGAGTACTTGCCACAAGCTTCTGGTTCAGTGCATCGATACTGGCCTGCAACGTGCCTTGCTCAGCGGCCTGCTGAAGCGAAGTATCTGCCTGAGAGGTGCTTTCGATCACCTTGTCCACCGTCGGCTTCGCGAGCGGGTTCAAAGTGCTGTGTTCGTGTGGCTGGTTCATCAATTCCTGTCCGGATACAGCGGTAATGGGCGGAAAGCTATCAAAATGGCATCACCGGATCCACTGATGCATCGCGCATTTGAGTGATTGGTCAGCATCTGAGAAGCCTGACCTGCTTGCTCACAGCCAAGTAAAGCCTCCCGGATATGTCAACTAACTAGCCATATTCGGGCAAAACCGCCCCTCTTCTGCCAACAACAGGCCGATTGCAGGCAAAGCCTTGCCAGAATGGCGCTGCATCCATGGCGTGATATCAGATTGCCTTGATCTCGCATGCTGCCGCACCCAGCAAGCCCCGCGGAACCTGCACCATTCCTTTACCTGTACAAGTCACCAATATCGACATGTATTCAGAATGGACATATCGTCTCGCTTACCGGCTTGTTGCCACGTCCCAAGGAAACGTTAAATGGAAGCGCTGGAAATCTCCCTGTTGTGTGTCTGCGGCATCACCCTGCTGCTTGTATGCCTGCAATCCGTCCGCCAAGGCGAGATGTGGAACTTGCTGCAGAGCGACCGTGAACTGGAGCAAACCGCCCGCCTTCACAAACAGGAGAACAGTACATTGCTCGCGGCCCTGCGCGCAGAGCGCGAACATGTGAGCCAGTTGCAGTACCAGATTCAAGTGCTGCTCGGGCTGACGCCGGAGGCCTGAGGGCTTTACACACAGCGTACGCGTACACTTGCCACAGGCCACTTGCAGGAGCAGCTTCATGCCTTACCCCATTGAACAGAAACTGGTCATCGGCGTTGCCTCGAGTGCGCTGTTCGACCTCACCGTCTCGGACGACATCTACAAGACCCAAGGGGTTGAGGCCTACCGCCAGCACCAGGAAGACAACCTGGACGAACCGTTTCCCAGGGGAGTGGCGTTCCCGTTCATTCGCCGCTTCCTGAGCATCAACCAGGCCTTCCCCGACCAATTGCCAGTGGAAGTGGTGCTGCTCTCACGCAACTCGCCGGCAACCGGCCTGCGGGTGTTTCGCTCGATAAGCCACTATCAGCTGGACATTACCCGCGCGGCGTTCATGTCGGGCCGCTCGCCCTATGAATACATCCCGGCGTTCAATGCGTCGCTGTTCCTCAGTGCCAACGAAGAAGATGTGCAAAAGGCCATCGACGCCAACTACCCGGCTGGGCGGGTGCTGCCCACACGCATCTACGACGATGAAATAGACACAGAGCTACGGGTGGCCTTCGACTTCGATGGCGTGATTGCCGACGACGAGGCAGAGAGCGTGTACAAGCGCAACGACAACCTGAACGACTTTCAGGAACATGAGCGCGTACACAAAGGCACCCCGCATTCGCCAGGGCCCTTGGCAGACTTGTACCGCAAACTTTCACTGATTCGCATGCTGGAGGATCGCAAGCTGGCAGAAGACCCGAACTACAAGCGGATTCTGCGCATTGCCATCGTCACGGCGCGCAACGCCCCCTCGCATGAGCGTGTGGTGACGACCTTGAAGGATTGGGGCGTGTCGCCGGATGAATGCTTCTTTCTAGGCGGGATGGAAAAGCCCAGGGTGCTGTCGATCCTCAAGCCGCATGTGTTCTTTGACGACCAGCGCACTCACTTGCAATCGCCTGCCGGGAATCTGCCAATGGTGCATGTGCCATTCGGGGTGGCGAACAGGCACGCGACGCCGAAGCTTTCTCACACAATCACGGCACCTGCTGAAACCCTGCAAGCTGATCACTCAGCGCAGGATAGCCAGTGACCTGGACGGGGCCGGCATGGTGAGTGCGCTCGCGCCGGGTGCACTGTTGCAGCCCGGCCGAGGCAGTGCGTTCCATCGCGGGATCAGCTTAGCGTGGGCCGCCGCCCTGATGGCCACCAAAGCCACCGCCACCGCCATGGCCACCACCCCCATGACCACCGCCACCACCCGGCGGCATGAACATCCAGCAACCCGACAAGGCGGATACCAGCGCCGCAACCAGGGCTGCGCGGAAAAGGTGTTTCGACTTCATTGGAACGCTCCACAAGGCTAGATCTGCCGCCCACCGTGGGCCGGTACGGCAGCGGGCGGATTCTAGAGCGGCGGCATGATGGCCCGGGGAATCTTTGCCTATCTTTACAATCTGCCCAGGCCCAGTGAGCGCCGGCACGACGCCCTTGACCCACGCCCTCGCACCACCGCATGCTCGAACGCTTCCACCCACGCTCAAGGAACGATTGCATGAAGCTGGAAACCCTCGCCGTCCATGCGGGCTTCAGCCCCGACCCGACCACCCGGGCGGTGGCCGTACCCATTTACCAGACCACCTCCTTCGCCTTCGACGACACCCAGCACGGTGCCGACCTGTTCGACCTGAAGGTGGCTGGCAACATCTACTCGCGCATCATGAACCCCACCAACGACGTGCTGGAGCAGCGCATGGCCGCCCTCGAAGGCGGGGTTGGCGCGCTGGCGGTGGCCTCGGGCATGGCAGCCATCACCTACGCCATCCAGACGGTCGCCGAGGCCGGCGACAACATTGTCTCGGTGGCCAAGCTGTACGGTGGTACCTACAACCTGCTGGCCCATACCCTGCCGCGCATGGGCATCCATACCCGCTTCGCCGCCCATGACGACATCGCGGCCCTCGAAGCGTTGATCGACGCACGCACCAAGGCGGTGTTCTGCGAGTCCATCGGCAACCCTGCGGGCAATATCGTCGATATCGCCGCACTGGCCGAAGCCGCCCACCGCCATGGTGTGCCACTGATCGTCGACAACACCGTCGCCACTCCAGTGCTGTGCCGACCGTTCGAACACGGCGCGGACATCGTCGTGCATTCGCTGACCAAGTACATCGGCGGCCACGGCACCAGCATCGGCGGCATCGTCATCGACTCCGGCAAGTTCCCCTGGGCGGACAACAAGGAACGTTTCGCCCTGCTCAACACCCCCGACCCATCGTACCACGGCGTCACCTATACCGAAGCCTTCGGCCCCGCCGCCTTTATCGGCCGCTGCCGCGTGGTGCCGTTGCGCAACACCGGCGCCGCGCTGTCACCGTTCAACGCCTTCCTGATCCTGCAGGGCTTGGAAACATTGGCCCTGCGCATGGAACGCCACACCGAAAACGCACTGAAGGTCGCCCATTACCTGCAGGCTCACGAACAGGTGGCCTGGGTGAAGTACGCCGGGCTGCCGGACCACCCCGAGCATGAACTGGCCCAACGCTACACCGGTGGCAAGCCCGCTTCGATCTTGTCGTTTGGCATCAAGGGAGGCCAGGCGGCCGGTGCGCGCTTCATCGATGCGCTGCAACTGGTGGTGCGCCTGGTGAACATCGGCGACGCCAAGTCGCTGGCCTGCCACCCCGCCTCCACCACCCACCGCCAGCTCAACGATGAAGAGCTGGAAAGGGCCGGCGTGCCACGGGACATGGTGCGCCTATCGATCGGCATCGAGCACAGCGACGACATCATCGCCGACCTGGCCCAGGCCCTGGAGGCCAGCCGCGCCTGATTCATCCGCGCCCCACCCAATGCTGACGGCGGGCGCACTTTCATCAAGCCTGGACACCCCCGCAATGACCCTGTTCTACCTGAAGCTGATTGTCACGCCCCTGCTGATGTGGGTCATTTCCCTTGCCTCGCGGCGCTGGGGCGGCCTGCTGGGTGGGCTGCTGTCCGGCCTGCCGATCACCTCCGCGCTGGTGATGACCTTCCTGTGCCTGGAACAGGGCACAGCCTTCGCCTTGGGCGCATTGCCCGGCGCGCTGGGCGGCCTGGCGGCGGTGCAAGCCACCTATATGTTTTACCTGTTGGCCACACGCAGGCTCGGCATCGCCCAGGCCGTGCCGCTGGCTTTGCTGTTCTATGGGCTGGCTGCCTATGCGTTTACGCACTGGGGCAACCTGTACCTGTCGATTGCCGTGGCGCTGGTGCTGATCGGCGTGCTGATACGCGCCAGCGGTCGCGAGCCCAAACCCGATACCCTGGCCCGCCCCCGGCACCGGTACTGGGAGATCCCCCTGCGAATGGTAGCTGCCACGTCCCTGCTGATGATCACCACCCACCTGGCCAACTGGCTGGGCCCGGCAACCAGCGGGATGCTGGCGCCGATTCCAGTGATTGCCTGGCCGCTGGTGGTGTTCGCCCATGTGCAGAATGGCCGGGCGGGCATGGCGGCCATGGTGCGGGGCAATGCGATTGGGGCGGTGGGCGTAATTGCGTTTTACCTGGTGCTGGCAGCATTGCTCGACACGTGGGGCGTTACCGTCGCCATCAGCCTGGCCATGCTCTGCGCCGTGGCGCTGACCGTTGGGCTGGCCACGGTATTGCGGCGGCGCTGACAAGCCTGCGCGGGGTGGCTCAGCACTGCTCAGTCGAACGCCCCGTTCAACACTTCGTAAATAATCCCGGTTGCCGCAGCGACAAGTATCAGGTCCGCACCTGCCTGCATCCACTCATAGCCATCGTAGTGAGGCAACTGCCCCAGCAGGCGGCCGTCCAGCTTCTTGGCGATGCCGGGCGGTAGTGGCTTGCCACGCGCCAGGTTCTTCTGAATGCCGGGCGGCAATGCAGGCCCCGGGCTCCAGTAACTGCGATGACCGCCAAGAATGCCCAGCACATCGCCGCGGTCGATGGACGGGCCACCATGCCAATCGTTACCGCCCTTCCCCTGCTTGTGGCCACCTGCATTGCCCTGGCCTTGAGCATGCTGTGCCTTGCCATGCCCCTGCCCTTTGCCGTTACCTGGGTCGGCAAAGGTCGGGCCAGCGGCGAATGCCACTGCCAACGAAGTCAGCAGGGCTGTCAGGTGTGATGTTCTGGCCATGGCGGCATCCTTCGCAAATGAGCGTTGCCCAAACTATAGACGGTGAGCAGCGCTAACCGGCCCTGCTCGCCTACATCGAACTCAAAGCCTGCACGGGCCTTGCAGGTACGGGTTAACCCGCAAAGAGGCCGTACAGGCGGCGTTGCCTGAGGCGTACGGTTCTATCCCTCAAGCGCTGGCTGACACCGGGCGTGGGCTACGCACACCCCACAGCCAGTAGCCCAAGGATAGAAGGACCAACCAGCCAACTCCGACATACATGGCTGTGCGACTGGCCGGGAACCAACCGAGTACACCAAAAATGAACACCATGAACGCAATCGCGCAAGCTGGCCCTACCGGCCACAGTGGCACCCGATAATCCAGTGCAGCAGCCTCTTCCTTGCTCATGCCACGCCGCATGGCCACCTGAGACAACAGGATCATCAACCAGACCCACACAATCGAGAACGTGACCACCGCAGCGAGTATCAGGAACAAGTCTTCCGGCACCAGGTAGTTCAGTACCACGCCCAGCAGTAGTGCGACGCCCATTACCGCGACCGTCATCCACGGCACACCAAACCGCGACAGTGAGGCGAAACCAGCGGGGGCCTGGCCGTTCTGCGCCATGCCGTACATCATGCGCCCGGCGCTGAAGATATCGCTATTGATTGCTGAAACAGCAGCTGAAATCACCACGATGTTCAACACGGTTGCCGCTGAGCTGATGCCAAGGCCACTGAAGATCTGAACGAAGGGGCTACCGTGGCTGCCAATACTGGTCCATGGGTAAATGGCCATGAGTACGAACAGCGTAAGGATGTAGAACAACAGGATACGCAGCGGCACTGAATTGATGGCCTTTGGCAGCACACGCTTAGGGTCCCTGGCCTCACCTGCGGTGATGCCGATCATCTCGACCCCGCCAAAGGCGAACATCACCACAGTGAAGGACGCAATCATCCCGCTGATGCCATTGGGGAAGAACCCGCCATGGCTCCATAGATTGGAAACGCCGGCAACCGTGCCTGCCTCCTCATTCAACTGGATACCCATCAGCAGCACAGCCCCACCTGCCACAATCATGGCAACGATGGCGGTCACCTTCAGCAGCGACAGCCAGAACTCCATCTCCCCGAACACTTTCACACTGCACAGGTTCAGCGCCCCGATAAACAACACAATCCCGAGCACCCAGATCCAGGCAGGTGTTTCAGGGAACCACAGCCCCATGTAAACACCAAACGCCGTCACGTCTGCCAGGCACACCACCAGCATCGAGAACGCATAGCTCCAGCCTGTCAGAAAGCCAAAGTAGCGCCCCAGGTATTGGCTGGCATAGTGGCCAAAAGAACCGGACACCGGGTTATGAACCGCCATTTCACCGAGGGCGCGCATCATCATGTAAATGGCTGCACCGCCGATTAAATAAGCGAGTAAAACCGAAGGCCCTGCCAGTTTTATTGCCGATGCCGAGCCATAAAACAGGCCCGTCCCAATTGCAGAGCCTAACGCCATGAAACGAATATGCCGGGTAGAGAGACCCCGCTTCAGCTGATGCGAAGATTGAGCGTTCATAGATACCTTCTTGCTTTTATTATCAGGTCCGCACAACGCTGATGCCGTGCGGTTTTATCAGGCACGCATTTCTACATTCATCAAGCCCGTGGCCACAGCACCGGGAACAGCTCATGGTCCATTTGGGCGCCGCTGGCCAGTTGCGTTTCCAGGCCGGGAAACGGTGGCGAGGTTTTCCACTGGCGCGGTGCGTGGGTGATGTCGTCACCCAGGAAGCGGACCGAGAAGGCGCGGCGCCGACGATTGCCCCCGACACCGCCCGAGGCGTGCAAGGTGAGCATGTGGAAGAACACGGCGTCGCCTGGGGAGAGGTCCCAGCCGAGGATATTCCAGGCGCTGCGATCGGCCTCGATATCCGGCAAATCCGCAAGGCTGCCTTCCGGGAACCACTGCGCCTGGCTGTCGAGGAAGCTGCGTGGCATCAGCCAAGGCCCAAGGTGCGAGCCCCCCACGAATTCAAGGGTGGACGCTCTCGAGACCGGGTCGACCGGCATCCACATGCTGCAGTTCTGGCGCCCGTCGATGTTGTAATAGGGCTGGTCCTGATGCCAAGGCGTGCGCTGGCGCGTGTTTGGCTCTTTCACCAGCAGGTGGTCGTGATAAAGCCGGGCTGTTTCGCTGTTCATCAGTTGCGCTGCCACACTGCCCACCCGGCTCTCGAAGATGAACTGGCGATAAGCCGCGATATCGCGCCAGTTGCAGAAGTCTTCGAAGAACCAACCCGGGTCGTCCGGGCGGCTGGCCACTTTGGCGCGCTCACTTGGCGCTTTCAGGTTCTGTTCAATGCCGGTCTCCAGCAGTGCAACTTCTTCCGGCGTGAACAAATGACGTACGCAAACAGCACCATCACGCTGAAAAGCCTCGATGGTTTCATCACTGAGTTGAAATTCGGCGGACTGTTTCATAACGCACCCTTTAGTCTTTTTATTGGGCAACAGCACCACTGCCAGCGTTTTAAGTGGAACAAGCAAGGTGCACAGCGAGTATTGCTTTTTGGCACCAATAGAAAAAGAATATATTTCCTAATCCTGAGTATAGGAAAACATGATAGGTTTCTCGTTCAGGCAGCTTGAGTATTTCGTCGCCGTGGCCGAACACGGCAGCATCAGCGCTGCGGCGAGAGCCAGGCACGTTTCGCAGCCTTCGGTTTCGGTTGCGATTGCCCAGCTTGAAGAGGCGCTGAACGAGCGGCTTTTCCGGCGTCAGGTCAGTCGCGGGCTAGAGCTGACGTCTGCAGGCACGCGCTTGCTAGCCCAGGCACGCGATATCATCGGCATGGCCATCGCCATGAACCAGAATGCAGAGACGCCCCAAGGCTCGCTTCGCGGCAACCTGTCGCTTATCTGCTTTCAAGACCTGGGCCCCTACTACGCGCCACGCCTGTTATCGAGCTTTCGCAAGCAGTATCCCGATGTCGAGGTCACCCTGTTCGAGACAGACCTGGCAGGCGTGCACCGCCACCTGAGCGCCGGTAAAGCCGAGCTCGCGCTGACGTACGACATCGGCCTTGATCCCTTGCTGCCGCGCCAGGTGCTGGCTGAGCTGAAGCCTTACGCGCTCATCGCCACAGACCACCGCCTGGCCCACCTGGCTGCGATACCGCTGCATGAACTGGCGCAGGAATGCCTGATTCTTGAGGACATCGCACAAACGCGTGAGTATTTCCTTTCACTGTTTTGGGCGCATAACCTGCAACCGCGTAGCCAGCAATACACCCAGACCTTTGAAATGCAGCGGGGCCTGGTCGCGCATGGCTACGGCGTTGCCCTGTCATGCACCCGGCCCGCCGGGGACCACTGCTATGACGGCACACCACTGTTATGTCGGCCCTTGCTGGAAGCGGTATCGCCGCAAAAAGTGGTGCTGGCCCAATCAGGCATGATGCACCCATCGCCGGTCGCGGAGGCGTTCAAGGGTTGGGTTGCTCAGGCGATAGCAGGCTCCGCTACAGACAACCCTGCCCACTGATCAAAACACCGACCAGCCAATCCGCGAACTCAGCAACTCCAGCGCCGCCATCCCGGCGAGGGAGTTGCCCGCCGCATTCAACTCCGGCGACCACACGCACACCGTGAATTGCCCCGGCACGATCGCCACAATCCCGCCGCCCACGCCACTCTTGCCAGGCAACCCCACTCGATAGGCGAAGTTCCCTGCTTCGTCATACAGCCCGCTGGTGGCCATGATCGAGTTCACCTGTTGCGTCTGGCGTCGGGTCAGAATCTGCTCACCGCTGTGCTTGCAGAACCCATCGTTGGCCAGGAAGCAGAACGCCCGGGCCAGATCCAGGCAGTTCATTTGCAGCGCGCAGTAACTGAAATAACTGCGCAGCACAGCCTCCACCTCGTTATGGAAGTTGCCAAAGGACTGCATCAGGTAAGCCATGGCCGCGTTGCGCGCGCGGAACTGATATTCCGAATCCGCAACACGGGCATCGATCGAGATGTGGGGGTTGCCCGAGAGCCGTCGTACGAAATCGCGCATCGACAACGTGGGTGCTGCAAAGCGCGACTGGTTGATATCACAGATCACCAACGCACCCGCATTGATAAAGGGGTTGCGCGGGCGACCGCGCTCGAACTCCAGCTGCACCAGCGAGTTGAACGGCTGCCCCGAGGGCTCATGGCCAAGCCGCTCCCAAATGGCTTCACCCGAGTGCCCAATCGCCTGAACCAGGCTGAACACCTTGGAAATACTCTGCACCGAAAATGGCACCAGGGCGTCGCCCGCGCAGTGATAGCTGCCATCATTGCCATAGACTGCGATGCCCAACTGGTTCGCCGGCACATCGGCCAGCGCAGGAATGTAATCCGCCACTTTGCCCTTGCCGATCAAGGGACGTACTTCTTCAAGAATCTCGTTCAACAGCGTTTGCATGGAAGGCCCTGTATCAGTCCCCAGACGACGGCTAAGGGGTAGCCTTCTTGACGAAGGTCGAGCGGAAGAAATCACACGCTCGGCAAGAAATGCCGCTCTACCCGGTAGCCCATGGCGCGATGCCATAACCTATGCTGTGGTTGCCTCGACGGTATAGAGAACGTGCAACCGCCAGGTGCAGTGGCCGCTAACCAAGGAATGGAGGACCAACGATGCCAGCTTGTCCCATACCCGCTGACGAAATGCTTCGCCAGCGCACGCTCGATGACATGAACCTGGTCGATACACCCGCCGAGCATTACCTCGATACCTTGGTACGGCTCACCCAGGACCTGGCCCATGTGGACACCGTGCTTATCAGCCTCATCGACCAGGACCGGCAGTGGTTCAAGGCCCGGATAGGGCTTGAGGCAAGTGAGACGACGCGCAGTGTTTCCTTCTGCGGCTACGCCATTCTCGGTGACGATACCTTGATGATCCCGGATGCCATGTGCGATACGCGATTCGTCGACAATCCGCTCGTGCTCAACGCGCCCTATATCCGCTTTTACGCCGGCCACCCCTTGCGCGCCGGCAACGGCAAAGCCATCGGTACGCTGTGCATGTTCGACCCCCAGCCACGCGTGCTCAGCGAGGCCCAAAAAGCGAATTTCAGGGACCTGGCCACGCTCGCCGAGGGATATCTGCAGCTGCGCACCCTGGCACAGGTAAACCGCGACCTGCGCCTAGAAATGGATCGCGAGCAGCGCAAAGCCCTGCTCGACCCTTTGACACAACTCTGGAACCGCGGCGCGTTGTCGGCGTTTGAAGCACATGAACGGCGTTTGGCCGAGGTGAACGGCTTACAGTTGGGGGCGGTTTATGCCGACCTGGATCATTTCAAAGCCATCAACGACAAGTACGGCCATGGCGGTGGTGACAAGGTGCTGTGCGAAACTGCCCGCCGGCTGCGCGCTGCACTGCGCCCCGATGACCTGCTCGTGCGCCATGGAGGTGAGGAGTTCGTCGCGATTTTGCAGGTCAAGGACAGCGAAGAGCTGCAGCGGATTGCTGAGCGCATTCGGGAACAGGTGGGCGCCGGGGCGATGCAGTTGCCCAGTGGTCAATTGAAGGTAAGCCTGAGCATAGGGTGCACCCTGTTTGCCAAAGGTGAAACGCTGGATGATGCACTGGAGCGCGCCGATAAGGGGCTCTATACCGCCAAACAGAACGGGCGTGATCGGGTTGTTTATGTAGCGCCGCCTTGCTGAGACGAGCACGCTCCGGGCTGTGTGGCGGTATGCTCGCCCTGTTTGTACTGGCAACGACCAAGGCGAGCCCCAGCCACCGCCGTACTCACTTATTGGGCGTACTTCCTGGCCCCGGCCACACAGATCACAGCCCCCAGCGTCACCACCAGCATCAACCAGCTGACCTGCTCGTGCAGCAGCAACGCCGCCAGCCCAAGCCCCATGAACGGCTGAAACAGTTGCAGCTGCCCCACAGCCGCAATGCCACCCTGGACCAGCCCCCGGTACCAGAACACAAAGCCAATCAGCATGCTGAACAGCGAAACGTAGCCAAAGCTGAACCACGCCGGCGCACTTACCTTGGCAAAGGCATCAGGTGCCGGAAAATTAACGACCGTCAGCAGCAGCATGAACGGCAACGCCACCAGCAATGCCCAACTGATCACCTGCCACCCGCCCAATGTGCGCGACAGCCTTGCCCCTTCTGCATACCCCAAGCCACACACCACCACCGCTGCCGTCATCAGCAGGTCGCCCACCAACGACCCTTCGCCGCCATTCATCAACGCATAGCCCGCGACCAGCCCGGCCCCCATGAACGAGAACAGCCAGAACAACGGCCGAGGCCGCTCACCGCCCCGCAAAACGGCAAACCCAGCGGTGCACAGCGGCAGCAGCCCGACAAAAACAATGGAATGGGCAGAGGTGACATGCTGGAGCGCCAGTGCCGTCAGCAACGGGAACCCGATGACAACGCCCAGCGCTGTTACCGCCAATGACGCCAAGTCACCCCGCTTCGGCCGAGGCTGGCGCAGCACGATCAAGAACAGCGCACCCAACAAGGCGGCAATGGTAGCCCTGGCACAGGTCAGAAACGTCGGTTCAAAGTCCGCCACGGCCACGCGGGTTGCCGGCAACGAGCCCGCAAAAATTGCGACGCCTATGAAGCCGTTGACCCACCCGCTTGTTGTTCTTTCCATCATTCATTCCTCGATAAGCCAAGCGTCAGTACATCACTGACGGGCTCACCCAGGCCATGTACAATCCAATACAGTTCAACCGAACTGTTATGCACATTAATCCAGCACAGTTGAGGGCGCGATGAAACGCAGCGGCACGCGAATTCGAACGGTCATGGCCGAGATCCAGTCCAGGATCGCCTCTCGCACCTACACCCCCGGCGCAAGAATTCCATCCGTCCGCGCCATGGCCCAGGCCATGCAGGTGTCGGTTTCTACCGTGCTCGAGGCCTATGAACGGTTAATGGCCGAGGGTGTACTCAGCTCTCGCCCTGGCTCCGGCTTTTACGTCGCAGGGCCAGTGGCGCCATTGGCACTGACCGAACTTGGCCCCAAACTGGATCGTGTCGTCGACCCGCTGTGGATCTCGCGCCAATCGCTTGAAACCTCCCTCGATGCGTTGAAACCCGGGTGCGGGTGGTTGCCGCCTTCCTGGATGTACGAAGCGGGTGTGCGTAAAGCGCTTCGCATGGTTGCCCGTTCTGACGCGTCAAAGCTGACGGAGTACGCCTCACCGCTTGGCTATCCGCCACTCCGGCAGTTCTTGTCGCGACGGCTGGCAGGCATCGGGGTCGAAGCCCCGCTTGAACAGATCATGCTCACCGAGTCCGGCACCCACGCCATCGACCTGATTTGCCGTTTTCTGCTGGAACCGGGCGACACGGTGCTGGTGGACGACCCCTGCTATTTCAACTTTCACGCACTGCTGAAAGCACACCGGGTGAACGTTGTGGGCGTGCCTTACACGCCGACCGGCCCGGACATCGATGCATTCGGCGCTGCCCTGCTCGCGCATGCACCCCGGTTGTACATCACGAATTCCGGCATCCACAACCCGACCGGGGCCACCCTGTCGCCGGTCACGGCACACAGGCTGCTGAAGCTGGCCGACACCTCCAACCTGGTGATTGTCGAGGACGACATTTTCGGCGACTTCGAACATACGCCCGCGCCACGCCTGTCTGCGTTCGACGGCCTCTCACGGGTCATCCAGATCGGCAGCTTTTCCAAGACCATCTCCGCTTCAATCCGCTGCGGCTACATCGCTGCGCGCGGTGAATGGATCGAGGGCCTGGTCGACCTCAAGATTGCGACCACCTTCGGCGGTGGGCGCCTGGCGGCGGACATCATCCACCACGCGATTACCGATAGCGGGTACCGAAAGCACATGGAGAGCGTGCGCCTTCGGTTGGCCGAGCAAATGGACAAAACGGTAGCCAGGCTTCAGGCGATTGGTATCAAGCCCTGGATCATTCCCCAGGCGGGCCTGTACGCCTGGTGCCAGCTGCCACAAGGCAAGGATGCCGCAACGCTGGCCAGGGCTTGTTTGAATGAAGGGGTGGTGCTGGCGCCCGGGAATGCCTTTAGCCAGTCCATGACTGCGGGGGATTTTCTGCGGTTCAACGTTGCGCAGTCGGGGGACGCCAGAATCTATGACGTGTTGAAACGGGCACTGGATGCTTAGTAGCGCCCCCCATCCAGCGCCTCACGGCTGTGCTGGCCGTCGACCAGGCGCTGCAGGCCTAGCGGGTTGGCGTTCTTCAACGCATCGGGCAGCAGCGCGTCCGGGTAGTCCTGGTAACACACTGGCCGCAGGAAGCGGTCGATGGCCAGGGTGCCGACAGACGTACCCCGGGCATCGGAAGTGGCCGGGTATGGCCCACCATGCACCATCGCATCGCACACTTCGACGCCAGTCGGGTAGCCGTTGAGCAACAGCCGACCGGCCTTGCGTTGCAGAATCGGCACCAGCGCTGCGAAGCGCTGAACGTCGTCCGGCTCGGCGATCAGGGTGGCGGTCAGTTGCCCGTGCAGGGCTTGCAGAGCGCGGCGCAGTTCGGCTTCGTCGGCCACTTCGACCACCACCGTGGCGGGCCCGAACACCTCCTCCTGAAGCAACTCATCGCCGTTGAGCAACAGGCTCACGTCGGCCTGGAACAGCTGGGCACGGGCCTGGTCGCCGACCTGTTCGGCACCGGCCAGGTGGCATACGCCCGGGTGCTGGTGCAGGCGCTGCACGCCGCTGGCATAACTGCGCAAGGTACCGGCATTGAGCATGGCCTGCGCGGGCTGGTCTGCCAGTTGCGCGCCCAGTACCGCAACGAAGGCGCTGAACGCTTCGCCAGCGATGCCGATGACCAACCCGGGGTTGGTGCAGAACTGCCCGCAGCCCAGCACCACCGAAGCGGCCAGTTCCTTGGCCACCTGCTCGCCACGGGCCTGCAACGCCGCGGGCAACACCAGCACCGGGTTGATGCTGCTCATTTCAGCGAACACCGGGATCGGTTGCGGGCGCGCCGCCGCCAGGTCGCACAGGGCCCGGCCGCCCTTGAGCGAACCGGTAAAGCCCACGGCCTGGATCGCCGGGTGGCGTACCAGCGCTTCGCCGACACCGGCACCGTAGATCATGTTGAACACACCAGCAGGCATGCCGGTGGCTACCGCCGCACGCTCGACGGCCTCGGCCACTCGCTCGGCAGTGGCCATATGGCCGCTGTGCGCCTTGACCACGACCGGGCAGCCGGCAGCCAGCGCTGCTGCGGTGTCACCGCCGGCGGTGGAAAAGGCCAGTGGGAAGTTGCTGGCGCCGAACACGGCCACCGGACCAACACCGGTACGGTACTGGCGCAGGTCAGGGCGTGGCAGCGGTTGGCGCTGTGGCTGCGCGCGATCAATGCGCGCTCCCAGGTAGTCGCCACGGCGCAGCACCTTGGCGAACAGGCGCATCTGGTTGCTGGTACGGCCACGCTCGCCCTGAATGCGCCCAGCCGGCAACGCGGTCTCGCGGCACACGGTGGCGACGAAGGTATCGTCCAGCGCGTCCAGCTGGTCGGCAATGGCATCAAGAAACTGCGCGCGGCGCTCTGGCGCCAGGGCGTTGTACTCGGCAAATGCCGCTTCGGCGGCCTGTGCCGCAGCAGCCACCTCCTCAGGGGTGGCCTGGGCAAAGGCTAAAGGCAGTGCTTCGCCGGTGCGCGCATCGAGGCTGTGCAGGCGCACGCTGCCGGCAGCGCTGCGCTGGCCGCCAATGAAGTTGCTTCCAGACATGGTTGACTCCTGTAACAAAGAAAGAAGGCGCGAAGGCGCTTGTCAGTCATGTGGGAGCGGGCAAGCCCGCGAAGGGCCGCAAGGCGGCCCCAAACTCAATAACTGACTGGCATAGGGCTCAAAGGCTTTTCACCACACCTGGGCGAACCTGTTCAGGCGCTGCTGCAATGCCGTTGCGCAGCGGCTGGCCAAAGGCGTCGAGGCTGACCTCGAAGGTATCGCCCGGGCGGGCCTGGATACCGTCGGCAAACGACAGCGTGGCGGTGCCGAAATAGTGCACATGGATATCGCCAGCACGCAGGAACTGGCCGTACTTGAAGTGATGGAACTCAAGGTTCTCGAAGCTGTGGCACATGTTCTGCTCGCCCGAAAGAAACGGCTTGCTCCACAGTTCCTGGCCATCTCGCAGGATGCGGCTGGTGCCTTCCAGATGGGCCGGTAAAGCACCCAGGCGCAGCTCTGGGCCGAAGCTGCAGGCACGCAGCTTGGAGTGCGCCAGGTACAGGTAATTGCGCCGTTCCATGACATGGTCGGAGAACTCGTTGCCCAGGGCGTAGCCGAGGCGGTAAGGCGTGCCGTCGGCACCGATCAGGTACAGCCCGACCAGCTCTGGCTCCTCGCCCGCATCTTCGGCAAAGGCCGGGAGCGGCAGGTCGGCGCCGGGGCGCACGACGATGCCGCCATCGCCCTTGTAGAACCATTCCGGCTGCGCCCCCTCTTCACCCGCTGGCGGTCGCCCGCCCTCCAGGCCCCACTGGAACATGCGCATGCTGTCGGTCACGGCACCTTCGGCTTGCTGCTGGTGCATCCTGTCGCGAGTGGCGGCGCTGCCCAGATGGGTAAGCCCGGTACCGGTCACCAGGCAGTGAGCCGGGTCCGGATGGTCCAGCGGTGGCAAGACACGGCCTTCGGCCAACAGGGCCAAGTAGTCGTGGCGCTCGCCCAGCCCGGCGGCCTGCACTTCGCTGGCCAGGTCACGGCCGGCGGCAATGGCCTGCAACGCCAGTTCACGGGTGCTGTTGGCGCCAGATACTTCAAGGGCGTACTCGCCTTCCACCACGCCCACACGGCGCTGGCCGCCAGCGGTTTCGAATTGAATCAGTCGCATGCTTGTGCTCGCTTATCGGTTGCAAGGATTAGCGGGAGGCATCGGCCGCCCGCGTGGAAGCCAGGCGCTGGCGGCGCTCCAGGCGGTTGTAGACCACGCCCGTGAGCAACACCCCGCACAGCATCACCAGCGCCAGGAAATACAGGCCCGACGACAGCTGCCCGGTGTATTCCTTGAGCGCGCCGATGCCGAACGGGCCAAGGTAGCCGCCAAGGTTGCCGATCGAGTTGATCAAGGCGATGCCCGCCGCCGCGCTGGCACCGGAGAAGAACCGCCCCGGCAGCGTCCAGAAGATGGCCGTGCAGGAGAACAATGCGAACGCCACCAGGCACAGCGCGGCCAACTGCAGCACAGGCATGGTCAACCAGGCGCTGAAGAACAGGCCGATGGCACCCAATGCGTACAGCAGGCCAAGGTGGCCGTAGCGATCGTTCAGGCGGTCGGAGCTGCGCGGCACGATGAGCAGGCCGATGATGCCGAACAGGTAGGGCACTGCCGAGACAAAACCGGTGACCAGGTCACTGCCGCCAAACTGGTGGATCAGCGTGGGCAGCCACAGGCCCAGGCCATAAATGCTCAGGGTCATCGGCAAGTAGAACAGCGCCAGCAACAGCACCCGGCCATCTTTCAGGGCATGCAGCGGGTTGCCATGACGGGTCTGGCCGAACTCGCGCAGGTCGTTGGCCAACTGCTCTTGCAGCCAGTTGCGTTGCTCGTCGCTGAGCCAGCGCACCTTGGCAGGCCCGTCCGGTAGCAGGCGCAGCGTGGGCCAGGCCAACAGCACCGCCGGCGTGCCGATGCAGATAAACAGCCACTGCCAGCCATGCAGGCCGTAGATGCCCTCAAGCCCCAACAGCGCGCCGGACAGCGGCCCGGTGATCAGCATGGCCAGTGGCTGCGAGAGGATGAAGAAGCCCAGGATCTTGCCGCGATGGCGCACCGGGTACCACTGGGTGATGTAGTACAGCACGCCAGGGAAGAAGCCCGCCTCAGCGGCCCCCAGCAAGAAGCGCATCAGGTAGAAGCCGTTAGGCCCGGTGACAAACGCCATGCCAACAGTGATCGCACCCCAGGTCACCAGGATGCGTGCGAACCACCGACGTGCGCCAAAGCGGTCGAGCAACAGGTTGCTCGGCACCTCGAACAGAAAATAACCGATGAAGAACAGCCCGGCGCCAAGGCCATAAGCAGCGTCACCCAGGCCGATGTCGGCGCCCATGTGCAGCTTGGCAAACCCCACCGCCGAGCGATCGACATAGGCCACCAGGTAAAGCAGAACCAGAAAAGGGATGAGTTTCAGAGTGATCAGGCGGACGAGCCGCTGCTCCTGAATCATGGCGATGTCTCCAATTGTTCTTGTAATGGGCACAACACCTGGCCGGGGCTTTATGGCAGACCTCTAACCTGGCGAAACGATCATATAGTATTACTATTTACAACAACAAGCCTTCACAGATGCCTTTTTAGCCGGTAGAGTCAGTCATATAACGACAAATAGTAATACTAATTAGGTGTCCCGCCATGTCTGATAAAAAACACCCCCTGCGCTCTGCCCAGTGGTTTGGTACCGCCGACAAGAACGGCTTCATGTACCGCAGCTGGATGAAGAACCAGGGCATCCCGGACCACGAATTCCAGGGCAAGCCGATCATCGGCATCTGCAACACCTGGTCGGAGCTGACCCCGTGCAACGCCCACTTCCGCAAGATTGCCGAGCACGTGAAAAAGGGCGTGCTGGAGGCTGGCGGCTTCCCGGTGGAGTTCCCGGTGTTCTCCAGCGGCGAGTCCAACCTGCGCCCCACTGCCATGCTCACCCGCAACCTGGCGAGCATGGATGTGGAAGAAGCGATTCGTGGCAACCCGGTGGACGCCGTGGTGCTGCTGACCGGCTGCGACAAGACCACCCCGGCGCTGCTGATGGGCGCCGCGAGCTGCGACGTGCCAGCGATCGTGGTTACCGGTGGGCCGATGCTCAACGGCAAGCACAAAGGCAAGGACATTGGCGCCGGCACCATCGTCTGGCAGATGCACGAGGCCTATAAAGCCGGCCAGATCGACCTCAACGAGTTCCTCTCGGCCGAGGCCGGCATGTCGCGCTCGGCGGGCACCTGCAACACCATGGGCACCGCGTCGACCATGGCCTGCATGGCCGAGGCGCTGGGCACCTCGCTGCCGCACAACGCCGCCATCCCGGCGGTGGATGCACGGCGCTATGTACTCGCCCACCTGTCGGGCATGCGCATTGTCGACATGGTCCGCGAAGACCTGCGCCTGTCGAAAATCCTTACCCGCGAAGCTTTTGAGAACGCCATCCGCGTCAACGCCGCCATTGGTGGTTCGACCAACGCCGTGATCCACCTGAAGGCGATTGCCGGACGCATTGGCGTAGACCTGCAACTGGAAGACTGGACCCGCGTCGGCCGTGGCACCCCGACCTTGGTCGACCTGCAGCCATCGGGCCGCTTCCTGATGGAAGAGTTCTACTACGCTGGCGGCCTGCCGGCGGTCATCCGCCGCCTGGGCGAACATGGTCTGTTGCCCAACCCAACCGCGCTGACCGCCAACGGCAAGAGCCTGTGGGACAACTGCCAGGCCGCGCCGCTGTATGACGAAGAAGTCATCCGCCCGATCGACAAACCGCTGGTGGCCGATGGCGGCATCTGCATCTTGCGCGGCAACCTGGCGCCCAAGGGCGCGGTACTCAAGCCATCGGCGGCAACACCGGCACTGATGCAGCACCGTGGCCGCGCCGTAGTATTTGAAAACTTCGAGGACTACAAGGCACGCATCAACGACCCTGAGCTGGAGGTGGACGCCAACTCGGTGCTGGTGATGAAGTACTGCGGGCCCAAGGGCTACCCAGGCATGGCCGAGGTCGGCAACATGGGCTTGCCCGCCAAGCTGCTGGCCCAGGGCGTGACCGACATGGTGCGTATTTCCGACGCCCGCATGAGCGGCACCGCCTACGGCACCGTGGTGCTGCACGTGGCGCCCGAGGCGGCGGCAGGCGGGCCATTGGCAGCGGTACGCGAAGGTGACTGGATCGAGCTGGATTGCAAGGAAGGCCGGCTGCACCTGGACATTTCCGCCGAGGAACTGGCCGGCCGCCTGTCCGACCTGCAAGCCCCGCCACAGTTGATCAGCGGCGGTTATGCGAAGCTGTACCTGGACCATGTGATGCAGGCTGATGAAGGGTGCGATTTCGACTTCCTGGTCGGTTGCCGCGGAGCGGCAGTGCCCAAGCATTCGCACTAACCAACCCGCCACACCGCTCCTGCAAAGCAGTGCCATGCATGGCATTGCTGCCCCGCGCAGATGTTTGCAGGAGCGGGTTCACCCGCGATCACGGGCGAAGCCCGTGCCATCCAACACAAAATCTGCCCCCGCAGGCCGCCCCCCGCCCACTAGTGCTATGATGCCCCCCCCGCCTGAAGGACCTACCGCGCCGCGCCCATGAACTACCGCCAGCCCACCACGCGCAAAAGCATGCACGCCACCCTGGTCCAGGACCTCGGCCTGCAAATCGTATCCGGCCAACTCGCACCTGGGCAAAAGCTGCCCTCCGAGGCCAGCCTATGCGAAAGCTACGCGATCAGCCGGCCGGTGTTTCGCGAAGCGATGCGCGCCCTTACCGCCAAGGGCCTGGTCGAAGCCCGCCCGCGGGTCGGCACCCTGGTGCGGCCCCGCCATGACTGGCACATGCTCGACCCCGACGTGCTGCACTGGCTGATGCAGGCCACCCCGCAAAAAGACTTCTTCAACACCTTGTCCAGCGTACGCTGGGTCATCGAACCCGCCGCCGCCGCACTGGCCGCCACCAACGCCACCGCCGAGGATGTAGAGTCGATTGGCGAGGCCTACCAGCGCATGGAAGCCGCGCGCACCCATGAGGAGCGCCTGCAACCCGACCTGGACTTCCACGCCCGCATCGCCGACGCCACCCACAACGACCTGCTGGCCTACCTGTGCAACATGTTGTCGATGGCCCTGCGCGAATCGGTACGCTATTCCAACCAGCGGCCGAACTTCGACCAGCTCGCCCTGCCCCGGCACAAGGCGATTCTCACGGCTATCCAGAACGGCGACGCGCTCGGGGCGCGGCATGCATCGCTGGTACAGCTTGAAGATGCACGCGTGGCGTTGAGCAAGGTGTTGGGGCAAGACCCGACTAGCTGAAGCAACGCCACTGATGGCTGGCGCGGGTTAGCCAGCACAGTCAGCCGGTTTCAGCGCTCACAGCGGCAATGAAACGACGAGAATTGCCGGAGCCCGGTATGGCTTGAAGCGCACTTGCCCGCGTTGCGATCAGCATGATCACAACCTGAAGACTTTTCTTTCACCTGATTTTCACAAGGCGTCGGCGACAATCTCGCCATCCCTACGTGATAGACCTTGCCCGCTTCGGCGGGCTTTCTTTTGCCTGCGATTTCTCTTTCGGCATGCCGTGAATGGTCCGAATGAAGAAGCCAGTAATCCCCCTTCCCTACAGGTCACCTCTCAGACGCCCCGCCATGGAGCATGCACTCGCCTGTGTGGGAGAAGATAATCTCTACGCCAGCGGGAAAAATCAAAGAAAAGCAGTGCGAGCAGCCATCAAACCACCGCGCCTAGCTCAACCATAGAACCGCGAAAGGCAGAAGCCGAGCCATAGCGCTTGTTGTTGGTGAGCCACTGAGTAAATTTTTTGTCAGTTTTATGTAAATTATTTTACACAATTCATTTCAAATAGTTCTCATTTGCGTTAACGTCCCGCCTCGATTTCAACCCTACCGATCGACAAGGACTGTTACGCAATGCTGCCATGCCCTCCTTTCTCCCGTGCCCTGCTCACCGTTGGATTGCTTGCTGCGGCTGCAGCGCAAGCCGAGGAATCCCTTGAGCTCGAGCCGCTTCCCGCCACAGAACTGCAAGCCTCCTTCGTCACCGCCACAGGGGGCGGTACGGATGTACGAGATGCGCCGGCCAGTGTCAGTGTCATCACTCGGGAAGAGATCGAACGCCAGCCTGTATACGATCTCAACACCCTCCTACGCCGCATCCCTGGCGTGACAGGCGGTTACGGCCCGGTGGGCGAGCAGTCGAAGATCAAGCTACGAGGCCTTGACGACAAATACACCCTGATCTTGGTGGACGGGAAACGCATCGGTAGCTCCGCCGACACTAATTACCGCCGTGATCTGGGTCGCCAGGACATCAACTGGATCTCGCCGAACATGATTGAGCGGATCGAAATCGTGCGCGGGCCGATGTCTTCGCTGTATGGCTCAGACGCCATGGGTGGCGTCATCAATATCATTACCCGCAAGGTCTCCCGTGAGTGGAGTGGGTCGCTCAACGTAAACACCACGATGCCGGAAGACTCCGACCGTGGGCAGACCAACCAAACGAGCATTAACGTGTCTGGCCCTGTCACAAACGCCATCGGCCTGCGCCTGGGCGCCAATGTCACTCGACGCGCTGCCGACGAGGCCGCGCCTCGCCTCGACGCAACGGGTGACTTCGTTTACAACGACGGTGCCGGCGGTTCCAAAGACCACAGCGTCAACGCTTTGCTCAATTGGCAAATTAATGACAACCATGAGTTGTCCTTTGAGGTCATCCACGGCGTGGAGCGTTCGTGGTCGTCAAAGAAAACGTTCGGTGATTGGGGGGATACCGTAGGTGAAGCTTTCGGCGCCGGACGCCTGACGCGCGACAGTTTCGTCGTATCTCACCATGGCGACTGGGGCTTTGGAACCTCGCGTATCGACGCTTACTTGAATAAATTCGACAATGACATCGGCGAGGGCAAGGCCAACTCGGAAGAAAAAATTGTCGAGGGCAGCCTTAATATCCCGTTCGAACTGTTGGTCAACCAGCGCCTGACCGTGGGCGGCCAGTGGAAACGAGAACAGCTGACCAACACTGACACGCTGGGCACGGTGCCCGTGGATTACCAAGGTGCAGCAGTGGGCGGGTCGGACCTTGAAGGTGACTATTCCGCACTGTTCGTCGAGGATGAACTGTTCCTGCTCAATAACCTATCGCTGACACTGGGTAATCGCTTCGACCACAGCGATGAATACGGCAACCACAATAGCCCACGCGCTTATGTGGTCTATCACCCTCATCCTGACTGGACAGTGCGCGGTGGGGTGTCGCGCGGGTTCCGGGCCCCCAGCTTGAAAGAAGGCAGTGCGGGCGCAGCGACCAACTCTGGCGGTCGCGGCTGTACCTCTCTACGCCCGCTTGGCTACGTGACCGGTAGTTGCTGGATGGCAGGCAACCCAAACCTGCGCCCGGAAATCAGTACCAACAAGGAAATCGGCGTTTCATTCGACCACGACGGCTGGGAGGCCAGCCTCACGTACTTCCATACCGACTTCAAGGACAAGATTGAATATGCCCCTCTGGGGTATTTCCAGGGCCGCTGGTGGACCATGCTGGAGAATGCGGACAAAGCCCGCACCCGCGGCTGGGAAGGCAGCACCAAGGTGCCGTTGTGGGAAAATGCCAGCTGGCGCACCAACGCAACCTACATGCTCGAAAGCCGCAACCTGTCGACCGGCAAGGATCTGATCAGTTCGCCGAAGCTCTCGTTGTTCAGCGCCATCGATTGGCAGATCAGCGAGCGGATCGGTACCGAGCTTTCGGCTCAGCATGTGGGCAAGCAACGCGGACTAGGCACAGACTTCGTCAAGTCGTACACCACCTATGATCTGACCGCAAACTGGGCCGCCACCAACTGGTTAACCCTGAACGCCGGCGTGCAGAACTTGCTGGATGAAGACCCACGTGATGACTCGACCAGCTTTTACGTGCCCGGTCGGGCGTATTTTGTCGGGGTAACCACCTACTTTTAAGTTGAGCGAACCGCAACTGCGCTCACCTGAATGTACAGTTGAGCGCGCCTGAACGTGTTTGCAGGCATGCGGGATGGGTGGGCCGGGCTTCCCCAGCAAAACTAGAAAAGCACATGCCACCTTCAACCGCTGCTATTAGGGCTTCATAAGCGGCTCGATGCCGATCCATTTTTTCACCGGGTGATAACACAGCTGCAGGGGCGGAATTTCCACCTTTCGCCCCTGCACCTGCAGGCTACCCAGGGTGATCGTCCACTTGGACTCGGCGTTCAGCTTGTCCGTCTGGAAGATCACATAAGCCGAGCCGTAGCGCTTGTTGTTGGTGAGCTTGGGAATCATCCGGTGCACTTCATCGCTGTTGATGTCGTACGGCGATGGCCTGGCAGCCCGCTCATTCACAGACGGAAAGTCGTAGATATCGTTGAGGCCCACGTACACCTCAGGCCGTGCATTCAGGCGCGAGCCGTCTTCAAAAGTGATGTAGGCCTGACGGCTGTCGTACAGCACAGGGATTGGCGGCTCGCCACGCTTGGAATCGGTCGACGGGCGCTGGCGGTCCTTGTTGTAGGCGATCATCTGCACGAAGAATTCCGGGCGTGGGTATTCCTCGCCGGGGTATTGCACGTGCAGACCTTGCTCGTAGCGCTTTTCGCCCCATTGGGCGGCGTGGTCGTAGAGGTAGGTTTCCAGGTAGAGGGTGGTTTCGCCTTTTGGGCCTGGGACTTTGAACTGGAATTCGGAATCGCAGAGGTCCGCGTAGGCGGCACGTTCGCGTTTCCAGGGGAGACAGGCGGTTAGTGAGGCGGTGGCCAGCAGGAGCAGGAGGGAGGTGGCGCGCTTGAGGTTGGTCATGACCTGCCTTGGTCTGGGTGCGAGAGGGGCAGTTTCGGGGGATGGGGGGCGGAAGTCCATGGTGACCGTTTGACATCATCGGGACATGGCTTGATACAGGGATGGGTGAGTGGCTCGTTTTTTGAGAGCTTTGAAGGGTTAACCGAGCAGCGAAAACTGCAGAATTCGACGGCAAAGGCGGGAAAAAATCAGAAAAAAGAACTTCCTCGTAGGGCATTTCCCAAAGATACTCCCTGCGCCTGTTTTTCGTTGCGGTCGCTTTTTCAGCGTTCTAGTCTCGGTCCGTCGTTGCACATCAACGACTAGCTTTGACAGGCTGACTGACGACCAAACACGCGGCTTTGCTTATGGCGGCTGTGTGTGGGGCACCTCGTGTGCGCCGGTTTGGTCTTCACCGGTCTGTCAACCCATACACGGCTGCCACCACTTGTTTGACAGCAAGCGCTGGTCGCTCCATTGAGGACCAAAAGATGCTGAAGATCGTTCCTGATCCACCCCACAAAACTCTCTGCCTTGAAGACACCTTGATCCAGGCAACGGAATACGCGCTATGCGCTGCGACCGTTGTGCATCAGGCCATACTGCTGCAGCCCAAGTCGCCTGTGTCGATTCTGATGATGACCTCGATGCATGAACTGGAGACGCTGCGCGCTTTGCTTGAGTCCGCGCTGGTTCAGCTACAGGTGCCCACCGAGCCCAGAACTTCGCACTGAGGCCTTACTGATTGTGTCGCTTGGGCATGGCCCATCACCGGCAAGCCAGTCCCCAACAGTGAACTGACCTACGTCACAGGCCCAAGCGCTTGTGAGCAGCTGTGGGGGATTGCTGGCGATGAAGCCCGCCCAGGTACTAGAGATTTCGGGGAGATTGAATAATGTCTACAGAAGAAACCAAATTCACCGTCGGCAAAACCACCTTCTACCAAGGTGAAAACCAGACCCATCCCCTATTCCGCATCGAAGCCGGTATTCCTTACCAGAGCGCCCGTGAACAGGCTTCGGAACTGATGGGCTATGCACGGGATATGACCTTGGACGGCTTGATGGAAGACAAGCCGCAACTGATCTGGGCGTCGCACTATCTCTGCGCCCTGGCCAAGGCGCTGATGGATGATGCCGAACTGGGCATGATGCGCTGAAGCGCCTACTCGTTACCCAAGGCTGCCTTCAGAAATCTCTGAAGGCCTTTCACCAGATGGAAGCATGCGGCTAACAGTCCCCTTTCACACTCCAGCTCCACGACCCACCACCGAAACTATCGAGCCGAGCTATCAGGACCAGAGCGGAAAACCAGGCTCAGTTCCATCGACTGAGATTTCAAAGTACAACCTAGGCGCAGAGGCTCTGGCAATCCAACATCACAAAATCCGCTTGTCCTGTACAAGTGCATCGCCGGTGTGTGTGCGATCGTCACGCCCAAGCGAACACGTTGCGCCCCGCGATTTTCAGCCCAATCAATAGCACTTGCCAGCAGAGCCCGGCCGGCTCCAATACCGCGCGAGACAGGGTCTACCCACATCTGAAAAACCTCAACGACATCTGGCTCAGCTTCTGACGATTTGCACCACACTAAGCCACAAGGCTCGCCGTGATGAAAAGCAAGAAACGCCTGTGCGCCGGTAGAAGTTGCCGCAGCAGCGATACGGGCCTCCCAATCATCGTCGCTTCTAATTGCCTCAAGCTCGTAGGTACTTGCGAACGCATCCGGTGACTCACGCAGGGCCCGCAAACGCAGACTCCGATAAAGCCGCCATTCATTTGCGGCGATGGGGCGAACAAACACGATGATACCTCCGATTGCTTTAGTCCCGTCAGCGGCGCTGACTTGCAGGGGCTACGCGTCCTTCACTTCATAGCATGGCCACATCTTCGCCATAATCTCGCCCATTCTGGCTTAGACCTACGGACAACACAGAATTTTCCTACGCTCTTCCACATTTTTTCGGAAGGAAGTAAGGTGTTGGGCATCTTTAAGAGAGGCAAAAGCAGGCATCAGCCCCTCACCTACGCCACACGCAAGGAAGCTGCACGTGCCCACCCCTATCACTTCAGCGCCAAACATAAAACCGTACGGGATTTTGGCATCGGAGCAGTTGGAGCCAGGCGCCGTTTATACACGAGACGACCTTAGAGCTCTATTCAACATAAAAGATGCCACGCTCAACACCGGCATATTTCGGCCGAAGGGATTCAACTCCGTTTGGCTGTTCATTACCGAGCATAAAACATCCGATAGAACTCAGTACGAAGATGCGTTGGAGGGCGATACCCTCCACATGCAAGGCCAACCCATGGGGCGAACCGATGCTCTCATTTCGGATCACCGCCAGCTCGGTCTGGAGCTACTTCTCTTCTATCGGAAAGCAAAGTACGAATATCCACACGCCGGCTTTAAATACGAAGGTATCTTCACCTACCAGCAACATTCTGGCAGCGCTCCTACCTCCTTTATATTGAATCGCAATCAGGCTAAGGCAGATGAAGCGCTGTCAGCCAAGATCGAGCAGCAGCTCAACACTCAAGGTGAGTTCAACCCCGAAGACCTCAGTGATGCACGCACACGCACAGTATCGTCCATCGTCCGTAGACGGGGTCAGCCTCAATTCAGAAAGCAATTGCTAAAGGCCTACCAAGGACGATGTGCCATCACCGCCTGCTCGTTAAAGCAGGTGCTGGAGGCCGCGCATATCCACCCCTACCTGGGCGATGCAACGAATGTCGTATCCAATGGCCTGTTGCTCAGAGCCGATGTGCATACTCTATTCGACTTAGGTTTGTTGTGGGTCAACCCAGATGATTTGCGAGTCGAGATATCCGAGATGCTGAGGGATAGCGAGTATGAATCGATCGAAGGGCAAGCGCTGTACTTACCGGAGAATGAGGCAGAGCGCCCGAGTCGCCTGGCGCTTGAGTTTCGATTCAACTCTATTGCCAATCGTTAATCAGGCTCACGTGCGACGTAGCTTTGTCGAGATACACACGTGCAGCCAATTCATGATTTCCGCGTCATCGGAGATCGGGGAACTGAGTCTTAGCCGAGCAAACTGATGTTTCGAGCTGACCTCGTACAATACCGTGTCCATCGCCGAATCGCTCAGCGCAAACCAGTTTTGGTAAGTGAATGCGCAGTATCATTTCCGTGGGATACAGTTATGACGTCACCGAACTTTGTACAGTGCAGTGCGATCAACCCAACCTACGGCACGTCCTACTCCGCCTCATACTGGAACCGTACAGCGCACACAGGAAACTGCCGCCCATAAAAAAATCCAGCCACCGCTAGGTGACTGGATTTTTTAGGGATTTTTGGTCGGGACGGAGTGATTCGAACACTCGACCCCTTGCACCCCATGCATGCCAAGCCTACCTAAAGGCATGATAACACAGGATTTCCGGCCCTGCTTTCGCTGCAACGAAGCCTCACGCGTCCGGACGAATCCTAGCGAAGTCACTTCAAAAGTCACTGGCCTTGGCCAGCCCGCCCCGGCGTCCTGCCGACCGTTTCCCTTCCTTTATATAGCTACTCACAGATGTGCGGTTTTCCGGCCCCCTTGATCACCTGGTACTCGCCTTGGTGATCTGGCTCGTACTCTCCAAAGAGGCCGATAGCCCAGGCCTCCTCGTGCTCCATCAGCGCCCAGTCGCGGGCCGCGTCGGCAAGCTCAAGCATGTCTCCCATATCCTCGAAGGAAACCTCTGACCGGTGATAGCAGTCGTAGGCCATCTGCCTGAGCACGGCAACACGCGCCTCTGGATCTGTGATCAGTGGCTCACGGTCATCGAGTGCGGTTACCCAGTGTGGCGGGTATGGAAGCGGCATGACTTATACTGTACATAAAACCAGTATCGTATAGGCCGTCACGCCTTCAGGCAATCAACGGTCAGCGGTGCGACCTCATACCGTCCATGACCGATTCGCACGCCAGCCCAGCTATTCGACTTCGCTCAAGCGCTGCTGCGCAGCTGCCCGCCATTCGGTCAGCGTCTTCAAGCAGTCCCCCGAGCACCACGACGGAAGAGGTTCCTGCCTGGCGCTGCTGGGCAGCGATGGTGTCGCAGGTGGCTCGGTGGCCATCCCGCAGTCTGGCGATTTCCCCGCGCAGCCCGCCAGCAGCAGACTCAGCAGCAGCGGCGCGGCCTTGGGCCAGCTCCAGTTGTTGTCGTGCACTCTCACCCTCCTCGTCCGCCACGGCTTGGCGGCGCTGTTCTTCGGCTCTGGCCTGAACTGTGGCGCGCCGGTCGCGTTCGGAAACCTCCAGGCGGTAGTCGGCCAGTTCGGTTCGTACCGTTTCGGTTTCGCCGCGGGCTGCTGCCGTCTCTCCATTGGCAAGCACAACCCGGTACTGCTGGCCACCGGCAACCATCACTAGAGCGATCAACCACCAGCACCAGGCCGGTACCGCGCCGAGCCAGCTCACGCCAGCGCCCGCCGAATGCCTTCGTCGACTACCTCGGCCTTGTACGGATTGCCGCCGTTCTCGTGGACGATGATGCCCACCACAGCCTCGCGCAGCACCTGCGGCTTGGAGATGTCGATGGAGTCGCGGACTCCAACTCCCAGGCGCTTGGCGATGGCCTGCGCGTACGCCAGCGTGTTGTTCTCGCTGGATGGGGCCCAGCGGCTGATGAACTCGAGCGGCGTGTCAATTCCTGGGCGGCCAACGCCGGGCATGCCGTCCTTGCCCCGGTAGTTCAGCAGCAGCTTGCCCAGGGCTCTGATGCCGTTCTCGGCTTGGTCGAAGCGGGCGAAACGCGGCTTGGCCACGCCCACCTCCACACCAAGCTGGCCCTGCCAAGCGTTCCGTGGGTTGAAATCAATGTTGCCGGGGTTGTTGTTGCGAACTCCGCGCGGTGTGGACATGGTTTCTCCAGACACAAAAAAACCCGCACGGGGCGGGCTACATGAATTTCAGGCACAAAAAAACCGCTCAAGGCGGTCAGGGGAAAAGCCTGCAGATCAGGCGATGCCGTATTCGGTCTTCAGGGCGGCAACCAGCTGGTCAAGTTGCGCCAGGTTGGTCGGGCTGGTGCGTAGGGATTGGTTGAACACGAATGTGTCCCCTACCTTCGCATTACGCAGGCTGTTGCCACTGCCGTGATAGCCGATTTCGAGGTAGCTTTCTTCGCCGGCCGCACTTCCAGTTGTCTTGGTATTCTCGGTGAACGACTCAACCTGGTTCACCGCGATCGAAACCTTCTTTGTCTTGTCGTCATAATCAACAATCGCGACGGCCCAGGTACCGGCCGGGCGTGTCGCTTCGGCATGTGGCGGGCTGTTGGTACTACCATAGGCAACCAGACGCTTGACCTCTGGGGAGGCGGTGGTGGTGTCGTAGCGAAGCACCGTCGCGATCGCTGCATCACCGGTGTAGGCCATCATGAAGTTCAGTCGGTCGGTTGGCTCGGTGATAGAGATGAGCATGACCACCGTGTAGGAGGCCGGCAGGCTGCCTGGCTGGAACGCCAATGCGCCCAGGCTGTTGTCGGCAGAGAACCCCAGCGCCGGCTTGCCCCCCACCGTGCTCAAGCGCAGGACCGAAGGCGAAGAACCCTTCTGCAACAGCTTTTCGCCGGTAACCCGGCAATTCCCTGAGACGCCACCCTCAGCGAGAGCCACCAAGCTCTTTGGCGCCATCGCTCGGTGGATATAGGGCATCGACGATGCGATCCGGTCGGCGGCGGAAACGTTGAGTTTTACCGCACCAGGTGCAGCAGGTGCCTGGACGCCAGGCAGGACAATCAGTTGACCTCGCAAAGCCATGAGGTGCACTCCATCAGTTGGTGACTTGAATTCGTTGGTGGCAGGCCCAGTTGTAGACCGGGGTGCCGGTTGCATCGAGGTCGGGCGCGCTGTCTCGGATACAGGTGCGGGCGCCCGTGGTCGGACCCGCACGGCTTCCGGCGACACCGATGTCCGCAATACCGACCATCTGGCCGGTACCGGTTGGCTCGTTGCTCAAGGTGAGTCGAAGGGTATCGAAGCCGGTCTTCTCGACCTTGGTAACCGTCGCGCTGGACGTGCTGTCGATCCAACGCAGGCCGTAGAAGCCAGGGTCCAGCACGTTGACTGTGTCGATTACCAGCGGGCCGGTCGGGACGTGGAAGCGCAGGTCGACTGTGACCCCAGTGCGTTTGGCCGACAGGCAGTGCAGCGGCAGCCATATGCGCTTATTGATGATCGCCCGTGCCGCGCGGGCAACCATCACCCCATCGCGAGCATACGAGGCTGCAGGCAGGTGAATGCCGTCGGTATTGCTCGGCAGCGAGTACTGTGGCCCGGCCATCACAAACTTTTCGGGATTCTCCAGCGCCGCTTGCAACTGCTCATGCGGAATGTTGCTAAAGGACCGGTTGTAGGCCGGCGCCGTCCAGTTGCTCATCTGGGTCAGCAGCATCGGTATGGTGTTCAGCTGCCCGGACACTGCTCGCAGGTCGGCGTCGTAGTCCGTTTGCAGCTGCAGAAGGTGGCCGATGTACACCCCGGCAGCCATACCACCGTCATGCTGCCCCTGGTTCCAGCCAACAAAGGGAATCTCGTAGCCATAGCCAAGCCGATCGGCCTCGACCTTCGCCGCTGTGGCTGCGGTGATGCTGTTGTTGTAAGGGATGGTGCCCTTGTTCAGCGAAGTGATGCCCTGGGCGCCGCGGGAGTGGTCGCTGGTGAGCAGGCCGCAGTTCGCCGGCAAGCCGCGATTGCGGTTGATGTTGGCGGCAGCCTGTAGCGCCGGAGATTCGAGCGAGCGAGCAGTGAGCGGTTTAAACGGCGCAACCATGCCAGCGCTCAAGGTCCCAGTCTCGTCGGCCAGTTGCACCCCATCATTGAGGGTGAGCAGCCGGTTTGCGGCAGGCGGCTGAGTGGTGATCGCAGCGCCAGAGCCAATACCCCTCATAAGCGACTGGCCGTTGAACAGGATGTGTAGCAGCTTGGTCACGTACCCGGCAACGCTGCCGGCGGAGGGAACCTGAGCAGATTGGGCCGACACTGTGTTGTAGCGACGCAAGTAGTTGACGACGCCAGAACTGAGCAGAGGTTCGCTATTGTCGCCATCAGAGGTGAGCTGATAGGGGATGCCGTTGGACAATACCCATACATCCCGCTGGCCCGGGGCACCTTCGACCCACGCCATGGACGTAGCGGCGCTGGCCGGCGGCTGATAGAACACCACCTCCCCGCTCCACTTGATGCCCAGGATCACGGTGTCGTTCTGATCACAGAGCGCCCAGGCAAAATCACCAACCAGTGACAAGCCTGGCATTCTGTCGAGAATCGCATCAACGATACCGTCCGTTCTCACCCCGAGAATTACCCGAAGCAGCTCGTCCGTCAGGGCCCAAGGGTGCGTTTCTGACATATTGCGGGGCGGCGCTGTTTCAACAGCAAACTGGGTGCTGTCCTGCACCTGCTTGACCTTCTTGGCATTCGGGTAAGTATCAACAAACACCGCGACGCCGGCAGATTTCCGGTACACGTTCACGTACTCGTCGTCAGCGCTCGAAAGAACGCTGAAGTTTGTTCCCTCGGTAGTTCCAGCCAACCCTAGGGCAACTGATGCATAGGGCATAGCCCCGCCAAGTAGAGTTGCCAGGTTGGTCATAACCATCGCGTTGGTCGGACGGATAACACCTCCACCAACATCCATCATCTTCACTTCTGGGGACAGCAGTAGCTCGTTCGTCGTCCCGACAATCCGGTCCAGCTCCTGAAGGGTCTGTTGGCCGCTCATCAAATCTTCCTCAATAAAAAGCCCGCACATGGCGGGCTTGGTAACTGCTGCGGCGTCATGCCGGCGGGAACTGGTCGTCGTAGGTGTAAACGCGGGCGTCGTAGGGCATGCCCTTCATGGCTGTGTTTCCATTGGCTGGGTCTGAACTGGTGATCAGCACCGGGTAGGCCCAGCGCGCGGCCGGGCCGAACAGGATGTGCGGCGGCTCCAGCGGACCATCCACTACCGGCGTGAAGTCGAGCGCGTCGACCCTCACCGTGTACTGATCTACTTGCGTGGCGGTCCACGGGCCGGACAGAGTGCCGTCAAGCTTGCGCAAACCGATTCGGTGCTCGCCGCCAGCGCTGAAGTCCAGTGGCTCAGAGGAGGACAGCAGCGTTCCCGAGCCAGTGACCTCGAAGTCCAGCAAAATCGCACTCTGGCACCGCTTTGGCGCGTCATCCGCGACGGCCGCAAAACTCAGATAGCCGCTGTTGCTCCCATCCATCTCGGTTTCCCAGGTGTAGATGTCGGTTCGGTATTTCTGGTGACCACGCCGGCGCATACCGAACCGCCAGGCCCTGGTCTCGTCGCTGAACCCGGGCATCTTGATCTTCTCAACCTTGGTGCCCAGGTCGCCTGGCCATCTGCACGGTCTCGTTTCCCAGGCCCAGGTCTCGCGCGAGAAGTACTCCACATCCACGCCGTCGAAGTCATTGATCGACGGCATGGCGCCGCTGATTTTGAGCATCTTGGTCATGTTCTGCGGTGAGTAGGTCTGCGTTTTCGGGCCGTAGGTCACGTCGAACGCGGCTCGGGCGCTATCCCGAACCGGTCGCAGCAGCCCCCGGAACGTCACCAGCTCGCCGAACCCGCACGCCAGAGCGTTGTTGATCATGTCCTTGACCGTGATCGTCGACTCCAGCGTCTCGTCGTACGTGTCACCGCGCGCCACGCAGATGTTGTGGAAGGCTTGCCACTCGGGCAGATCCAGGTCATCGTCCGTGTACCCGCGCTGCTTAAGCTGGTAGATGCACCAGGGCACGATATCCCGGGTCGGCCCGGTACCGCCCTCCATCAGCGGCAAGATACGGGTTGCCTCGCTGCTGACTTGACTCTCGGACTGCGCAGAGAGACGGTCGCCACCACGGATGTTGCAGGTGATCACTGTCATCGGATAACTGGTTGGCGAGCTCTGCATCCGGCCGCGCAGGTCAGTCCAGGTGGCATCGTCTCTGGCTTCGTCGTTGATGCGACCAGGGCGGTCCTTGTACAGCTTGCGAACCCTGGCCTCTGCGCGCATTGCGTAGGGGAGCGTGATTCGCCCAGTGAAGCCCTGAGCATCAAGGCTACCGCCCCAGTTAACCTGCTCCAGCACAGTCCACGCACCGGCCACATCCATGTCGCGGTACTCGAACACGTAGTAGGTCGGAATCTCGTAAATCTGCCCTTCCCGGCCAATGCCACACAGGCCATTGGCGTAGGTGACCGACCATTCAAGTTCGATGACTTTCTCGTTATCTGGGCAGCAGGCGAACGGGCCGCGATAACCACCCTGCAGGTTCGATGCATCCAGAGTGATAAGGCCGTTGACCGTCTGCATGGCGTTGAAACCCGACCAATCGTCATCGGTTGCTCCGGACGAGGTCAGGCGCTCCACCTCAAGCAGGCTGGTGCTGAAGGCCGTGATCCTGTAACGAAGGCCGCGAGGGCCGATGGTGGCCAAGCCCTGGCCAAGCGCAAGGCCAACCACGGGAGATCCGCCGTCGTAGTCCAGCGTCATCTCGGCTGGCTGCTCCGGGATTGCGCTGGTGGTTGCCGTTCCAGTTGCGCCGACCGGTGACGATCCAAGGATTGTCGAAGCGCCCGTAGCGGTAATGGCTTGGCCGGCGAACGGAGTCAATTCGATGAACTGGAGGCGCCCGCTGCTCTGCTGTGCCTGGAATGGAGTGCCGCTGAGCAGTGTATTCAGCGCAGATACCAGACCGGTGAGATCGGTTGTGGCAGTGTTGAGCGTGATCGGATAAGTCGACGCGCCGCGCACCAGGCTGAAGCTGAGCGGCGTGACGTTGAAGTCGTAGCGAGTCGGTGCAGCCGAGCCGGTCAGTGTGGAAGCGGTGCCAGGGTTAGCAGGCACCGCGGGGCTGTACGGCGTGTAACTGTTCACCACGTACAGGCCTGCGTTTGCCCCGGCAACCTCGATCAGCATCCCGACAGTGGGGTTCAGCATCTCCAGTGGCCCGCGCACGATGTCGCGACCTGCTCCGCCGTCGATGACGGTGTAGGTGTATGGCGCAAGCGCGCGGACGATGATGCCGTTCGACCAGTCAGCTGGGAACTGGCCAGATCCGGCCGGCACGCTTATGGTTTCGCCAACAAACTGGTACGCCGAAGCCGTGGCCGACCTGGTAAGGTCCGTGGCCATGGTCAGCTCAAGGCCGGCCGAGCCGCTTGAGCTTGCCCCTACCTCAGGCGCGTTGAACCAGTTTATGTGCGCCGGATCGGCAGATAGGTCGGCGCCTGGCGGGTAGATGGTGAATGTTGCGTCCGCGCCCAGGGAGATCAGCGGGGTTTCTCCCACTTTTACCTTTGCCAGCGGCACGTCGTACTCGCCTTCGCCGATGTAGAGCAGCATTTCAACACGCTGGTCACGCGGCGCCACGAATGCCCTTCGGGGCTGAGCCAGGTAAGACGGATAGACCCGCTGGTGGCCGGCAACCTGGCGCACCGGGTCGCCCAGCTTGACCTTGTTGCCCTTGGCACTGGCCTCGGTCAGCGGATCGCCCTGCTGAGATCCGGCGCTTGACGGCATGCCGGGCATCTTAGGCATGATCGACTTCAGCACTGCCTTGGCGCCCTTGAACAGCGCGAAGGTGATGGAAAATGGGTCGGTGCCCTTGGGCTCGCGGTAGATCTGCAGCAGATCGGCCGGCTTGAAATTCACCTTGTGCCACAGGTGCTGCTCAATCACCTCATCATTGAGGACAATGCTGATTGGCGGGCTCTCCCGGCGCTCATACGACGGCGCCAAGGACTTCAGCCATTCCTCGATGGACATGCGGCGGTCGGTCTTCCAGGTGCCGAGCGGCGCCGTGTCACTCAGCTTGTTCGGATAAAATTCGATCACGGTAGTACACCACCTTCGGGTGAGCGGCTTCGAACTCGCCGGTTGTGCGGAGGCAGGCGCCACCGGGGTTTGTGTCCAGCACCTTCAGGCGCCCTTCGCTTTCCACCACCACACCGACATGCAGGCACAGCGCCCCGCGGAACACGGCGGCGATTGCCCCTGGCTCCGGGGCGCATTCCTGCATGCCCTGGCGCAGGTCGTGATAGGCCTCGGTGTTGGCTTTGAGCTTGTTCTTGCCCACGGCGCCAAGGCTGGGAAGCAGCGGCAGGCCGAACACCTCATGGCGCACGGCAATGCACAGCCCCCAGCAATCGAAGGCAAAAGGCCCCCGTGCACCCTCGCGATACGGGGCGCGCTCGAATTTATCGATCATGGTCAGATGTACTTCAGGCCAGGTGCCAGAGAGGTGGTCAGGACGGTACGCAGACCGTTGGTATTGAGCAGATCGAAGAAGCCGGCGGTGAGCTTGGCTACGTCGTCCTCATATTCACGGCTGAGCAGCGTCATGCGGTACCGCTCACTCGGGAATGACAGGTCTTCGGCCAGGTAGCGCCGGAAGGTGATGATGAAGCGCTTGTCGGCAGCCTTGGCCGCCTCCACCACCTCCTGAACCTCGCCGGTCACGTTGTCCAGGCCCAGCACCAGGTTCTGGAACGCGCTGTTGTCGTTCTTCGGCAGGGCCAGGTCCATGGCCATCGCGATGAAGGTCAGCGTGCGGCCGTCTTCGGTGGCGCACACCCGGTCTTCCCATCCAGAGCAGTACAGGTGGGAGACGGTGCCGCCATCCTCCCGCGCCTCGATGGTGTCGACCAGCTCGCCACGGCCAGAGGCATAGCACTCTTCGATCAGGCTCATCCGAAGTACTCCGTGTGCCACTTATCAAGGATGGATTGCAGGCCGGCGTTGAACTGGTCAAGCGGCATGCCCAGGTAGGCGCCGAGGTACTGGTCCTCGGTGTAGACCGGGCGCTCCTTGAACTCCAAGCGAGCAGAGAAACGCCAGCGCTTTATTTGAGCCAGTTCCCCTCCAGTGGGAATGCCCTTGAAATGGACCAGGTGCACCTGCATGCCAAGCGGAGTCTGAAGAGGCATCTCGAACCACTCGACGCCAAGGTTCAGAGCCCAGGTATACCAACCCTCGAAAAGGGCTGCCTCTTCCTGACTGAAATTGAATGTGAACTGAGCGGAGGTTGGCGGGTTACTGGTTACTTTCCGATACCGCGAACGCCCGGTAACCATCGGCGTAGCCCGCATCGGATCAACCGTGCTCAGCCCATACCCCTCCTGCAGAGGAAGTGGCAATTCTGCCGGGTATTGAATCATTGCCGTTCCTCAGCTGAGGTTTCGATTTATGTGATAGGGCTGAGGCCCAGGGCTTCCTCGATGCGGGCGAGGCGCCGCTGCAGGAGAAGCTCTTTCTCGTCTGGCGGGACAACAGGATCGGGCACAGTTGCGCCCGGCCCGTCATCAGCCTCTTCGGTTTCGGTGGTCATGGCTTGCTCTTAGGTGGGATTACTGCGGCTCTGCGCCGGATGGCGCCCATAAAAAAGCCCCGATTTACGGGGCCTTCTACTTCTTACTCAGCTTTCTCTAGCTGGCCAAGGCTGAACCCTGTTACTTGGCTCAACCTTCCACGCCAAACCATCCCTGCTCCCTTGCTCGAAGGTATTGACCCGCTCGGAGTCCAGAACTTAGCATTGATCAGATGGATAAAGATAGTGTTGCCGGCATCAGGGGATTCATCTTTTTCATAGTACCTGCTGCCAATATTGCGAAGAGTTTTACGTGTCCCCTCTGCTGCCTCAGGAGTGAAACGGGACACGAACTGCTCGGTATAAGCATCGAAGTACTCTTGCCCAGAAACCAACACCCCGGAGATCATGCCGCCAGCCATCCAAAGTGTGATCGGCTGATGGAAGTCCTTTGCTAGATTCGCGTGAGTAACAAGGTGCTGAAGCAGCCAATCCCTGTCCACCTTATCGTTTACATTGGGCTCGTCAGCACCCAGATTCACTGCATTTTCCATGAAACATCCTCCGTGAGTGGATTGGCATTCTATGCACCAATCGTGGCTATATGCCACCCGCGCTACCCTCCTGGCCGCCTCCATCCATAAGCACCCTCACCTGCATCCACTACATCGCCATAACCAGATGCAAGCTGACCAGCCACCTCTTGCACGGCACGGTCAGTTGCCTCGCGAATAACGAACTCAAGGTCTCCGTTAGGCATGCGGCGCTGCTCGACCTGCGCGGTGGTGTGGTTCTGGATGTAGATATTCTGCTGAATGCCAGATGCCCCGGACGGCCCTGCTTGCGTCGAGACAACCGCGCCAGATCCGCCGGCCACCGATACCCGCTCATTCGAGTTGATGGCCTCCAGCAGCGCCCGGTTTCGCTTGGTCGCCGCGGCATTCACCACGAACTCGCCGTCGCTAAGGCGGGCCATGATGCTGTCCGAAGTACCGGTACCGGCGCCGGACACGTAGCCGCCGGTGGCGAAGCCAGGGATCACAGCCAGGCTGGTGGCCAGGGCAGTGGTCGAGGTCAGCGCAGCAGCAGCTGGCACGGAGTTGGCACCCAGAGTCGCCAGCGATGCCATCGCCGCAGCCGGGGCCCAGGCCGTGGCCGTAGTGCCGGCCAGGATCATGCTCTGGCCTGCCGCTGCCGTGCCCAAGGTGGCGTTCAGCGCCGCATTCAGCGCCATCTGCACGCCCATCCGCACGAAGCCCGTGATGATCTCGCGCACCACGTTGCTGGCAATGTCGCCCAGGCTGCTGAAGGACAGCTGCCCGGACATGATCGCGTCGGTGATGTCGGTGGAGATGTTGTTGAACGCACTGGAGAAGATCGACTCCGTCTGCCCGGCGATGTCGCGTGCCTGGTTGCCGAAGTTCTGCACCGCCGCAGTCCACCCGTTGATCGGGTTGAGCATGGCCTGGTCGATCTGCTCCCAGCCTGCCTGCATCGCGGCAAGCTGCTGCGGCAGGAACTCGTTGATGGCATCGATCTGGCCTTGGAGCGCCTGTCGCTGCTTCTCGTCCGTGGCGTTGGCCAGTTCGGTCTGCAGCTGCAGCAGGCGGTCGTTGGTTTGCATCTCCAGGTTGAGCCGCTGCTGCATCCGTGAGGCTTGAAGGTCGCCCATGCCGATGCTGGCGGCATCAAGCTGGTACTGGGCCTGCTCATTCACCAATTGGCGCTGCAACTGGGCACGGTACTGCTCGACGGCGGTCAGGCCCTGTGCGCCTTTCAGAGCTGATGCGTAGTTGATCGAGGCCTGGGCCAGCGCCTTGCTGTACTCCTCCTGAGTGATCTTGCCCTTGCTCAGCGCCAGATCAAGCTGACCCTGTTCCTTGGTCAGCGCCCGGGCGGCCTGGGCCGCTGGGTCATATTGGCCATACAGACGAGCGAAGGTGTTTTCTGCCTCGGCCACGCCACGGTTGACGTTCTTCGGTGCGTTCTTCTTCGCCTCGCGGGTTTTGATGTCCGCGATTTCCTGCTCGATGTTCTTCCGGGCTGTGGCGTATTTTGCTTCCTCAGTGGCAGTGAAAACGCCAGCCTCAACAGCTTTCGCCTTTGCCTTGTCGAGATCGGCGAGGTCTTTATTCAGTCGCTGAACCTGGGTCAGGGCGCTCTTGTAGCTGGCGTCCAGCGCGTCCAGGCCCTTGCGGCCTTCCTCCTGGACCCGTCGGCGCCTCTCCTCTTCTTCCAGCGTTTTCTGGTTAACCCTGAGGATTTCCTGCCGCTTGCTCAGTTCTTGCTCAATCTCAGCTATGCGAGATCTGGTCGTATCATCTTCATAGCCCGTATTGAGCAAGCTATTCCGGTAGGCCAATTCCTGTTGAAGCTTCTTGATCGCCGACTCTTCGCTCTCGGCGCTTCTTCTGCCGATGCTGGCGAACGCATCCAGAACTTCATTCGTCGCGTCCTTGATATTGAGCCAGCCGCGCTCAATCACGCCCAGGTTATCGCGGATCTTAGAGGTTCGCTGCCCCATCGCCTCGGCGTATGTGCGCTCGGCCAGGTCAGCAGCAGCTACGGCATTACCTTGGTCTGACAGGGCCTTGATCTGCGCATACACCGATGCAGTAAGAAACCGGTATTTTTCATCGAGCTCGACAATACCGGCCACAGGGTCCTTGCCGAGCTTTATGAACTCGGCGACCGTCTCCTCTACCGCCTTGCCAGTGACTCGCTGCATCTCGACGGCGGTGGTCGTGATCAGCTTGAAATTACCTGTGGTGTTCTCGCCGGCAGCGGTCAATTGCGCCAGTGCTCCAGCAGCCTGGCCAAACGTCCCTGTCACCTGATCGGCTGATTCGGCCAAGCTGATCAGCTGTGCCTCGGAGGCCTTAGAAAAGTTGCCTGTCAGAATCAAGCTGTTGCGCAGGGCGTCAGACTGCTCAGAACCCTTGTAATAGGCCACTGCCAGAGCACCAGCTGCTGCCGCAGCAACGGTGAACGGGTTAACCAGGCCAAGGATATATCCGCCCAAGGCCTTAGCGGCAGGAGCGACCCCGCCGAACATGTCTTTAAGTTGCCCGCCCTGCTGCAGGAAAACTGTCAGCGGGGCCTGGCCGCCCTGGAGGCTAACAGCGATGTCGGTGAACTGCGCAGGGACACCACGTAGCGCAGCTTGGTAGGCTTTGGCTGACATTCCCGCCTTGTTCATGCCCTCGGCAGTGTCGCCTAGAGCATCGCGCATCGTGTTGATACGCTGCGTGTACTCGACGAATGTATCGCTCTCGACAATTCCAGCCTTCTTGAGCTTGGACAGCTTCTCCTGCATGTCGTCGAGTCGACCGAGTGCAGCAACAGTTGGATTGATCTGCCCCAGCAGCTGGGAAAGCTCTTTTCGCTGATCGTCGAGGCTGCTGCTCACGCCATCCGCCGACGCAGCTGCCGCGTCACCAGCACGCTCCATGCGCTCAAGAGATCCGGTTAGATCGTCCGCATTGCGCTTTGCGCCCCGCGAGTCGATTGTTACCGCCAGGCGGGATTCCTGCGCCATACCTTTCTCCGGGGGTTAAAAAACCCGCCGAAGCGGGTTCTGTTATTTCATTGGCTCAATGATGTTTCGGTAGCATTCTGCGTATGCGGCGTTTCTGAACTCAGAAACGTACTTTTCCTTTCCTGCAGAGCTTGCGGCCACTGGCAAGGCATAGGCCTTAACCACCATTGCGTCAGAAAATTTGCTCTGATCGCCTACAGATGCCATTGCATCCTCAAGAAGATCACCGTTCTGGCGAGCCTCCATTGCCTTGCCAGCCATTGCAGATATTTTTTTGCAGGTCTCGGCCCCGCTCGCGGCGAGAGCGGGTAGAGGTATGCAGACAAGGGCGGCGATCAATAGCGTTCGATTCATGGCTTCCTCCATAAAGATGGCCAGAATCTAACACATGCTTGTGGACTTCAGCGCCGCTTAGGCCCGCTCTTGCCTGCTGATTCCGCCTGCGCTTTCTCCTGCTGCTCATCCCACCGCTTCCGGAACTCGTCGTCCAGAGCGAAGATGGCGGCATCGAACTCTTCGCGGCATATCACCGTGGGGTAGCGGTCGAGGTATTCGGTGATCGCTGATGGCGCGATCGTGGCCGGCGCGCCGATCATGCCGACGTACTGCCGGGACCTGCCAATGTGTCCGTATGCCTCGAGGATCTCAGCGACCACATCGTCGATCTCCGGAGGATCCTGGGTGCCCAGCCCGAGGCGCTCATGCTTCCAGCGCTTTTTCTCGTTCTCCGGCCCGGCCCAGTCCCTACCCCAGCGATATGCCGCTACTGCTTTTCCGCAGTGGCCTGGGCCTGCTCCTCGATGCGCTTGGCGATGTCCAGGGCGGTGCGCAGGGCCAGGAAGTAGATACTGGGCAGCTGCTCGATCAGGGCCTTGCACAGCTGCGGGGTGTATTTGGCTGGCTCGCCAGGGCGCTCTTCGACGTCGATCCCCTGCCAGTCTTTGATGAGGTGTTTGGTGGCCAGGCTGATGAACAGGTCGTCGTCGGTTTCGAGCTCAACATCCGGGATGGAGTCGATGGTGAAGCCGGCAGTGCCCACCCCGGCCTGCTGGTTCAGCGCGGCGAGGTGCCTGCGGATCACGGCCTGGTGCGACTTGTAGATCGGGTTGGCGATGGATGCGACCAGAATCGAGGCAGTGTCCGGCCCCTTGTCGCATTTTACGGCCAGGCCATTGGCGCCGACCTTGAAGTGCACCCAGCGCTCGCCGTTGATATCCAGCTCAGGCTTATTTGCAATGGTGATGCCCATGGTATTCCTCTGCGGTAAAAGGCCCGACGCGCACCGCAGGGCGCGCCAGGCAAATGGTTAAGCGGTGACGGTGACAGCGCAGGTGTCGGTCTTGGTGCCGTCTGCAGCGCTGGTCGCAGTGATGGTGGCGGTGCCGACGGCCAGGCCGGTGACCAGGCCGGTCTCGCTCACGCTGGCGATGGCAGGTGCAGAACTGGTCCAGGCGACTTGCTGGCTGGCACCGGCCGGGGTGACCACAACTTCGAGGTCACCGGTATCGCCCACTGCCACGCTCAGGGTGGCCGGGGTGACATCTACTGCAGCCACCACAATCGGAGCCGGGAGTCGGGTGATGGTCGGGGTCACGCGGCGGGCCGTGTAGTTCAGTTCCACCTGGATGATGTCGGTCGAGCCGCCATCGGGCCAATCAGCGGTAACTTCCATCTCGGGGATCAGGAACTTGTAGCCGCCGTCGGCGTTGCCGATGGTGAATTCCAGGCTGATCGCGTCGTTGGTCTTCTGGGCTTTCCACAGCTCGTAGGCCATCTTCGACCAGCTGATGGTGATCGCGCCGGACGGGGTGAACGTGGTGGCAATGATGTTGCCCGGGTACGGGTTGCCGTTGCCGATGCAGCGCTGGGTCTGGACGGCGTTGTCGAACTGCAGGTTGAAGCTGTCGACGCACGCGTTGTCCTCGCCCACCTGGACTCCGTTGATCTTCAGGCCACTGATGTCCTTGAAGCTGAAGCGGCGCTGGCTGGTCTCGGGCTGAGCGTTGATGATGAACGACGTGTTATCGCCCTTGTCATCCCAGGACCGCGCCGCCATGGTCGTGGTGACCGTGACTTCGTTGTCGCCCGGGAAATCGAAGTTCATGGTGGCGACTTGCACGCCGCGAGCGATGGCCGACACACCGATGTCGGTCGCGTAGGAGGCGATCGAGAAGGTGATGCGGTCGTCGCCCATGGTGAGCTGGTTGGTGGCCCAATTGCTGCCGAAGCAGGAGGCCATGAACTCGTCCAGCGCGCCGTAGCGCCATTTGGTTTCGATATCGCCGCCCACATCCACGGTGGTCTGGGCGGTTCCCTGCGACATGCGGGTGAAGCCGATCTCGTTGTTCTCTTCCGAGTTGAAGGTCGGCATCAGGCCGTTGCTGATGCGGGTCAGCACGTTCCAGTCGCCGGCCGGGGTCACGCCAGGGGTTACTTCTTTGATCCAGGCCAGCTGGACCTTGGCTCCGCTCGACATGCGGTTTCTCCTATCGATAGGCGTAAAAAAACCGCCATGTGGCGGTGGGTGTTTTTCGTGATAACAACGTCAAGTAGGATGTCCTGTATCGACAAGTGATAAGGACTGCCATGATCGACGCTGAAACCACGACCATAGTGACCCTCGCCCTAAGCGCAGCCTCAGCCATCGCTGCTTCAGCGTCTGCGTTCGGGGCATTCTGGACAATCAGAAGAAACAGCCTAAATCTTCGCGAAGAAAGGAAGGCTGCGGATGAAGTTAGAGAAAACGAAAGACTACTCAACCATGCTGCATCTACGCTTGAGCGCGCCTTTTCAGCGTTGATGGGAGGCAATCAAGAACTGGCATTCCCCCCATCAGACCGACTCGCATGGTTAACCTCTGCTCGCCTTATTCTCGATTATAAAAAAACCAAGCACAGGATCTCTTCACCTCTTCTCATCCAGGAGTGCGAAGGCCATGAGGAGCATTGGAGGCATCAGTTTTATCTGAAGCTTAATGAAATCAACCGACTTCCTCAGGGCTACTACGCAACAGGCGAAATTCAAAAATCATCCGCGGTAATCGTGCATGCATTCTCTGACTGGCCAGAAGGAAAGGTTGACGAAATCCCAGTGGATTTTTCGGACGCCGTCGATGAGCATGGGGTAAGGGCGTGGTGGTTTGAGTTACGGCATTACCTCGGCATCCTGTAGCTGTTTCTCTCAGTAGGCCCTGTACGGGACCCGGACGTTGACCTGGTACCAGTTGCTTCCGTCGTCGCCGACGACCTGCGGTGATGCTTCGAAGAAGTCGAAAGGCCCCTCTGGCGCGCTGTAGTACTGGAACTGGGCGACAAGTGTGTCCACGGCCCTTGTGATAGCCAGGGTGCCGCTGTAGCTTGGCACGAACAGCTGAATGACGACGATTCCTGTCTGGCGCACGCATGGGCCGATTCCGACCTCTGGCGTGCTGCTCAGGCCGGGTATGTCCGCCAGGCGGGCCCAAATACTGCGACCAGCAGGATCAAATGGCTTTGGTGGATTCGGGTAATCCACTGCATCAGCAGGGATGCCGGTCCATTGCGCCATGCGCCCGATGACGATGGCGCGGATTTGTTCGAAGGTCATGAGCTGTACTTCTGCGCGACACTGTTGAAGGAAACGCCGTAGATACCGGCGGGAGCCTGCTTCGAATGGCCATCTTCAAGCGGCACGGCGTACATCAGGTTGTTCTGGATGAACACCTGGGTGTATGGCTCAAGGCCTGTCATGACCGATAGCCCTCGGGATATGGTTTCCCCGCCTGACGGGTCGACCATATCGAGACTGGTGTAGACAGGCGCCCCGATGCTGACGATGTTGTTGCCACGGAATCGCCCGGTATCGACCGGCGAAGCCAGGACAATCTGCTGGAGAACTTCCAGCGATATCGTTCTGACCCTCAGAGCAAGCTGCTCCTCGACCACGCCAACGAACAGGCTCGGCGGTGTACTCCATCCCCTGCTCTTGGCCATGGCTACTTCCTCAGCTGGACTTCATAGTGCGCCTTGGCTGGATCAGGCGCCGGGCTTACCACGCGATACACAGCGGGCTGCCCTGTCATCAGGTCAGTGACCGTTATCTGGTGCCCAACGGCCGGCCTGTCGGTGACTTCGTTGGCCAGACAGATCAGCAGAAGGTCGCCCACCAGGATGTTCAGGCCGTCGATGCGCCGGCTGTCGTAGCTGTCTAGGACGCCGCGCCCGGTGTAGGTCACAGGCTGGGCCGTGGTCGTTTCGTTCACAGGATCCCAGGCGCCTGGCCCCATGTAAGTGCCGGTGAATGTGGATACGGCATCAGCCAGATCGGTATCGAACGCAGAGGCCAGGTCAGATTGGATATCGCTTCGCAGGCCCATGTCAGCACCTCACGACTTTTGTCTGACCGCTGCTGTTCAGGTAGTGCGCCAGTAACGCAAGGGCAAAGGACTCGCCGGCGCTGATGGTGCGGGATGATTCCGAGTAGGACTTGCTGCTGGAAACGCTGCCAGCTTGGACCGACTTGCTCAGCACGCCGGTTTCCTTACTGCCGTAGATGTTGCCAGCCGCAGCCTCTCTGGCGATCTCGGCGCCGGCCTGAATCACGTCATCCGGCACCGGCTCGAACTCAGGCAGGCCGAGATTGGTAAGCCAGGTGTTGGCCATCAGCACCGCCCGGGCCTTCTGGTCGTCGGGCGCCCAGGTCGGCCCAAGCAGGGCGTCTACCTGCTCGACGGTGACGTAGATGGTCATTACGCGGCCTCGTCCAGCAGCTTCTTGAGGTCTTCCAGGCTGGCGTCAGGGCTGAATTGCACGCCCTTTTCGATCAGGGAGGCCTGCAGCTTTGCCTTCAGCTCGACTTCTTCGGCAGCCTTCTTGTCGGCAGCGGACTTGCCAGCCTTCGAGCCTTTGGCTTCCTTCAGGGGCTCCGGGTGCTCGTAGCCATCGGGCGCGAAACGCGCATCGATAATCTTGTACCCCTTCTGCCGCAGTTCGGCTTTACGCTCAGGGCTGACCGGGTGCTTCTCGTAAATCACTTTCTCGCTCATGGCGATCTCCTGGGGAATGCGCCCCGGAGGGCGCGGTACCGGTTACTTGGTGGCGTCGCCGATGGTCAGTACGCCGGCCGAGGCCTTGATGCTGTTCGCCACCAGATCCCAGTTGGTGCCGGTGGACAGCTCGGCGTTGGTCGGCGACTTGCCGCCGTTGGCGGTGTCCCAGGTGTAGCCCTTGAGGCCCAGGCCGAAGGTGTAGTCGGCCTGCATGGTGGTCTCGATACGCTCCTTGCCGTTGGAGGTCTCGATGTTGGTGATCAGGTCGGAGCCATCCATCACCACCGCTGCGCCGTCGGCCAGGCTGAGCACCTTCTGCTTGTTCGGGGTGCCGGCCTCGTACAGCGCAGGGGCGTCGGTGATGATCACGGCTTTGCCGAGGATGTCGACCACCTGCACGCCGGAGAACTGGAACAGACGCTCGGCGTTGGCGAGGTTCTGGCCGACCAGCTTGTGGTACATGGCACCGGTCATGACCTGGGCCACCAGGCGCTGGGAAGCGTCACCGAACAGCGCGTGGGCGTTGTTGATCGCGACGTAGGTCACGCCAGCAGTCGCCGAAACGTCGTTGGTGGCGGTCGGCTGGTTGCCAATGGCGCCGGCCAGGGCCGAGATGGCGGTGTTCAGCTGGTCCGCCATGATGGCTTCGGACAGGTTCCGGCTGATCACTTCCAGCGCTTCTTCCGGGTTCTTCTGGATCCAGGAGAGCTGGGAAGGCTCCCACAGGATCGGGCCGAAGCCTCCGGCGATCTTCACCGAGTCGTACTGCTTCTGGGCCAGCGGGGTGGACGCCTGGGCGCCGTTGTCGGCGTAGCGGTCGACGCGACGCTGGGCGCCGTGCAGTCCGGCCCAGAACGATTCCTGCAGGAAGTCGCCGTCGATGCCCTGGGTTGTCAGGCGGATGGCGCCGGCCGAGGATGCGTTGAACTTCTCGACATCCTGAGCCAGGGTCTCGATGGTGGTGCGCTTGAGGTATTCGTTGAATACCTTCATGTTCGAAAGGGCCATTGGGCCTCCTTATTCGCTTGCGGTCAGGCCCTTGATGGCTTCAAGACGTTCAGCCTTGGTACCACCGAAGTTGCCCTTCGTGGTTTTGTGCTGGCCACCGCCGTTCGGCGCGCCGCCGCCATTGGCGCCGGAGCTCTTCAGGATGTGGTCGCGATGGGGGTACTGCGAGACGAGGGTTTCGAGCGCTTCGTTGAAGTCGGCCAGTTCGCCCGGGCGAGCGCGGCTGAAGATCTTCTGGCCCTGGGCGTCGTACGCGACGACCTTGCCTTCCTCGATCTTGAAGTTGCTGCCGAAGGCGGCCTGGACCATGTCAGCGGGAACAGCCATCTTCTCGGCGATGAACTGGGAGCGCGCGAAGCTGCCGCCGATCTTCTCGGCGTACAGCTGCTGCTCGAAGGTCTGCGCCTTGCCGTTAGCTTCATCCAGCTGGGTTTGGAAGGCCTTGCTGATTTCGCCCTTCACCTTCTCGATTTCGCCGGCATCCACCAGCTTCTTGGCGTCGAGGTTGGCAACGATCTCCAGGGCTTTCTTGGCGGCCGCAGCATCTTCGATGCCTTCGAACGCCTTCGCAGTTTTCTCGAAGCTGTCCGCGCGCTCACGGTGCGACTTCGCCTCGGCATTCAGCCGGGTGATGGTGTTGCGAGTGCCGACCGCATCGAAGGCGACGTCCTTTCCGTCGTCATCGGTGTAGACAGGCTTGCCATCTTCGATAACTGCGTACTGCTTGCCATCCACTTCAACAGTCTTGAGTTTCATTTCGTCTCTCTGGGCCATCCGGCCTGTTGGTGAGCCATCCGGCCCCAGGTCGCCCCGTCCATCCGAACCGCAGGCATGAAAAAGCCCCGCACTGGGCGAGGCTTTGCAATTGCGCGCCACGAAATGGCGCTTTGGTGTTTTGTGGCGCGGGCTACAACAGCCGATCCCGCAGCTCATCGAGCGTCAGGAACTTGCCCTTGTCGTTGTAGAAGTCCTGCAGCTTCAGCTTGTCCTGGCGCAGCAGCTTCCCCCGCTCCGGGCCGAGGATTTCGTCCTGGCGGGCGGCAGGCTGGCGTGCAAGCCATTGAGCGTACGTGGTCTGCTGCGGCACCTGCCCGTCCATGCTTGCCCGGGTCGCGGCGTCGCTGATCCCCAGCGCTATGGCGCTTTTGAGGATCGGCAGTTTGGTCGAGCGGCAGCAGAAGTGGATTCGGCCAGGGCCGGCTAGCCACGGCACCTTGTGCCCGATCGGTCGGTACGTGCCCAGCGTGTACGGCAGGCGGTCACGGATTCGGCAGGTCGTCGATGTCCGGTTATCCAGCGTACTCAGCCACTCAACATGGCTGATGATGTCGCTGTTGGCCTCGAATGCCTTGTCGCTGGCCGTCTCTGCTGTGCTGGACACTGCAGACCGGACAACCGCCTCCACCTCCCGGCGAGACCTCTGCAGGATGCCGTCAGCGTACTTCTCCGCCTTGGTACCCATGATCTGCCTGACGATCTCCGGTGTCGTTCGGCCTTCAAGCACGCCAGACCGCACTGCATCGCGGATCGACGCAGCACGGTCAGCCTCAATGCCGGCCATCCACTCGCTCAGTAGCCGCCCCTGGAACGGCCTTGCCAGCGCAATGGCGCGTACCTGACTGAACTGAGCCACCGCAACCGGGAATCTCGCCTGCACAAGCTCAGGAACAGCCGCCGTAAGCGCACCGGCCTGAAAAGCAATCTCGTAGCTGGCTACGCCGTCGATGACGCCTGTGAGCGCTTGCTGCAGGCTAAAGAACGTCGATTGATTGATCCGCAGCACGGGCGCCAGAGCAGCATCGATCGCTGCAACGGATGCACCGGCGTCCAGGCTGTCGATGGCAGCAATGAGCGCCGCCCGCAGCTCAGGGTCAGAACTGTTCAGGATCCTGATGATCGCCACGACCTGGCTGTTGCTCAGCCTGGACAGGTCAACCTCATGGCCGATCAGCTCATCTAGCAGCTTCTCGTTGGCCGTCTTCATCACAGCGTACCGAGTGCCGGGCCCTGGGCCTCAATCTTCGCCAGTTCCTCTTCCCAGTCGTATTCGTCGCTGATCACGCCGCGGCGCTGCATCTCGGTGAATAGCGTCTCCTTGCTGATCATCCCGGCATTGGCCATGGATACAAGCGTCGGCAGCGACACCTCTGGCATGTAGTCGACATCGAAATTGCCGCGCATCTCGACGGTTCCGCCATCGCCCAGGCCGCGATAATCGGCCATGAACTGGAGCAACTGGGCCAGGCAATCGCCGAAGTGGTGCGCCATGCGCGCCAGCGGGGACAGTTCTTGTGCCGCCTCCTCTTCCGCCTGGGTGGCGGTCTTGGTGGACGATTTGTCCGGCGTCAACAGCTTGGCCCCGGCCATGCGCATCTCGTTGATCAGGTCCTGCAGCGCGGTGCGACCCGCATCGACGGCCTGGCCGGTATGCTCGACGTACTTGAGGTCACCGTCCTTGGGCAGATCGGTCAGCTGGCCGGTACCCACCTTGAACTCTGGCGGGATCACCTTCCCCTGGTTGTCGTACTGGGTCTGGATTCCGATGCGAACCAGGATCGGCACGCGAATGACATGCAGGATGTTGTCCTGGTCGCTCTGGCTCTGCCAGTGCTTCACGTTCAGGTGCGCCAGCTCAATCAGTGGCGGCTTGGCCGTCATGAAGCCGGTACGGCCGGTGTAAAAGGTGACCCATGGAATCGCGGTCAGGCTATTGGTGCCTTCCTCGTGCAGCTCCCAGGTACCGCCGGCTGCGGCCTGCTTGCCCCGTACGGCCTTGGCCGACCTGCGATAGGTTCGCCAGGCGCCCGGCTCCAGCACGCGAATTTGCTCGACGCACTTGGCGCCGAACTCCCCATCCTCCTCCTCGACCACCTCTATGTAGCGGATCATGGTCAGCACGCCGCCCTTGGAGCGCCAACCCAGCACCTGCTCAGGCCTCACCATCACAACGTACGGGCGCACACCGGCGGCCTGCTCGTCTGCCTGGGTTTTAAGGTCGCCCGCAGGCGGGTGATCGACGAAGGCGTGGCAAAGACCGTGGCTCAGCCCCTCGGTGAAGAACCCGACCGCCCAAGAGTTGAGGTCATTGCCAGCGTGGTCGATATCCTTGGTCATCTCGACAATGACCTCGGGCACATCGTCGCCTACCTGCAGTGGCTCGGCGAACACGCGAGAGGTCATGTTGCCGACCGTCTCGGAATACGCCGGCAGCAGGGTCGACAGGCGCAGGCGCTCTTTGTAGGCCTCGTCGTCTTCGGCCGGGTACTGCGGCAGCAGGGTCTTGCCCGCGGCGCGCATTGCCATTGTCCCGCCCATGAGCGGCGAGATCACGGCCCAGTAGGCGCGCATCGCGTCAACAGCGGGCAGCGTGATGCTCGGGTTATCGCTCATGGTCACATTCTCAGGGATTGGCTTGTGGTCGTCGCCACGTTGATCGGGTATCGCTTGGCGATGAAGTAGCCGGCGGCGTCATTCATGTGGTCGTGCCCCTTCTTTGGGTCTTTGTCCGGATCGCCATGCTTGTCGTAGGTCTGCCGCTCCAGGCACAGCGTCAGCTGCGGGCATTGGTCGATGTTGACCTTCAATCGGCGCTCGCCGTAGCCGTTCAGCAGCATGGCATTGACCGAGTTCACCCGGTCTTTGACGCTGGGGTTCTGCGTGTCCACGATCACCGTGAATCCAGCTTTGCGCAGCAGGGACAGGTCCGACTCGCTTGCGTTCTTGCTGCTGGTGTTCTGGCCGCTGGCGTCGGGATAGACCGCTATGCCGTGGCCGGGGAACCTGGCCTTGATCTTCTCGATCATCTCTGGCGTGTCGCGCACTGAGTGGAACTCATCCAGGGCCAGGGGCAGGCCATCGCGGACGACATAGACCACCGCAGCCATCTTCATGACGTTGAAGTCCATTCCAATGTGCAAGGCCTCGCCCGGCTTGATTCGCTCGCTAGTGCGGCTCTCGCTTCGGCTGAAGGTGTAGTAGACGACCCCGGCATAGTTCTCGAAGCTGGCTTCGTACTCCTGCCGGAACGTGCGTGGGTCCATCTTGCGGCGGGCCGCATCCAGCTCCTCGGCCGGGACGTTGCCGCCCTGTAGCGATGTGTAGAGCCAGCTCTTGTGGTCTGGCTCGCCACCGGCCTGGCCGTCGCGGTAGGTGTCGAAGCAGTGATTGAAGCCTTTGGGGGTGCCGATGCGCAGCGCATGTCCGCCCTTGCACTTGCCGATGCCAGGTATGACGTACTCGCAGGTCGACAGCATCGGCCGCAGGACTTCTTCCCAGGCAGCCCACTTGCAGTCCGCCCATTCGTCCACCAGCACGAAGAACAGTCCGGAGCCGCGTAGGTCGTCGTAGTTCTCCAGGCCCACGCAGCGGATGAGGTGGCCGCTCTTGAGCGTGATCAGCATGTCCGACTCGTTCGGTTTGCAGTCCCGCCACTCTCGCGGGATAGCCTGCTTCAGTCGACGCCAGAACACCCGGCGGGCCTGCTTCTGCGTCGGAGCCGCGTACCAGATCTCATCCTCGACACTGACGCCCCACTCCGCAGCCAGCCGGGCCGCGCGGCGCATTTCAGCTTTGCCGAGGAACGTCTTGCCGAATCGCCGACCACACACCGCATCGCGGAAGCGAGCATTACGCTGGAAGCCCCACACATAAATGTTCGCCTGCTTTGGCGTCAGCTTGACCGGAGCCTCATAGGTACGGGGTAGTCGGGCCATCTTCGTCAGGACTCAAGGTGTACTCGGCCTGGGCGAACTCGCCCTCAACCTCTTTTGGTGGCTCAAGCTCGCGGCGCAGCTTCTCGTTGGCCAGTCGCTTGTTCTCAACCTCGATTCGCTTCAGCTCGACATCAAGGTCAGCGTGCCCGGGGGCACTGAACATCCCGAGGTGCCTGCCGATGTCGACCAGGGCGCCCTTCTTGTCGTGCAGCTTGACCTTCAGGCCGTCGCGCCCCTGAGACACCTCAGCGATGGCGGCAGCCGTGTCATCGTCAATCTCGGTGGAGTCGATCAATGCAAGCCCGTGGTACGGCACCAAGTCTTCGACGCCTTCATCGTCGGCATCAGCCATGCGAACCATCGTCTCGCCCCAGCGAACCACCTTACGGATGTCGCTGAAGCCGATCTTGGCCAGTTCGCGTAGCACCATGTCCTGGGTGATTGCCACCCTGCCAGAGCGCGCCTCCATGCCAGCTTGAATGGCCTGCTGAATGTCAACATTTGTCAACAGGCGATTCCCGGCCTGGCGTGCAGTCTTCGCGCTGAATCCGGCGCGGATAGCGGCTTGCGTGGCATTCAGGTCGATCAGGTATTCGTCGACGAAGCGCTGCTGTTTTGCTGTCAGCGCCATATGGATTCCTTGAGACTTTGCGTGCCTCTCTTGGGCATAGCTTGAAATGGTGGCGAGTTGCCGGTATTGATACGAATCCAATCCAAACAGGGGGAATGAGATGAACGAACTCTATGAAAGCATCAAAAAAGCTGGTGACTCGGATTACCCGGCAGAAGTGCGGCGAACCGAAGCAGTAGCTGCCGCCTTGATCATGATCGCATCCAAGGCGTCTGGCGCAGACTCAACAAACCTCAGTGCTGAGATGAACCGCCTTTCCACCTATGCAGATCAAATCCAGGCCGCGCTGCAAGTAGCATGACTGACCCGTGCCGCACTCACCTGCGGCACACCTCACTTGAACCAGCCAGTAGCCTCTACACCACAGCGACGGCAGTGGACCGCGCCGCTGGCTTGGCCTGGCTTGCGCATGATGAAGAATGTCTCGCTACCACAGTTGCAGTGGAATGCCTCGTCACCTGGTTGCGGGCCGAATGGATATTTGAACGCGCCGCGATGGGTTCCGCATTTCGGACACTCCAACTGCGTGACTCCTACCGGAGCTGCCGCTACCCATTCATGCCGACAGCTCGCGCAGATGCATTCGCCGGAGGCGTGCGGCTCTTCGCGACCTCGCGGTTTCAGCTCGACCACGTTCATTCGGCCACCATCTTGTGGGTTTCGGCTTGAGCGTGGCCGTGCAACAGGCCGACTAGTAGCCCCTGAGGAAGCCCGGCTTCCTTGGCGGCATCAATCGCTTTCACCAGTGCCGCATCGAGCTCGGCCACAGCATGGACGATATCCATGCTCACTGGTAGCTCATGGCGAATGCGGGTGACGTTGCTCATTCGCCCATCCTCTGCCGGCTTGGCGCATTGTTGAAATAGCCACCAGTGGCGAAGACCTTGACGGTGCCGCGCAGGCGCCTGGTGTACACCGTGCCTCGCCCCGGGCGCTTTGCCTTGATCGGTCTTGGCGCATACACGCAGATACCGGCATCGGTATCACACCAGATCACGTTGTCGATCTTGATCCCGTTGACGAAAACGTCGCGGGAACCTCTACCATCAGCGTGGCTATGAAAACTGGATGGCGCAGGCATTTGAAGTCCTCGCGCCACGAAGCGGCGCATCTCGAATTTGTGGCGCGCCCTACCCCGGCTGGAACACATGGCCGCGCCGGGCGACCGCATACAGGACGATCCCCAGCTTGAGGATCACGCCGTACAGGGTGGGTACATGGCCGTTCATGGCCAGGACGAACGCGCCGAACGCGCCGATGGCCACCAGGTAGAACGCGACGGCCAGCAGTGGCGCATCCATTGGCCTGATCCGGCGCAGGTAGTCGCACGCGGCGATCACCACCATCACGCTCAAGAACGCATTGGCGCCGATCAGGATTGAAATCAGGGTCGAGCTCATCAGGTAGCTCCCTTGGCTCCGAACTGACCCACGAGCGACTTCAGCACCGGGATGATGTTCATTGCCAGAAGGCCTATCAGAAAGGCCACGCCGTATTGGGTTTCTCCGCCTGCCTCAAGCTTGAAGAAGCTGATTGCGAGCGGGGTGCAGAATACTGCCGAGGTGAAGCCTGTGAAGAAGGCGGCGACCGCCTGCCCTCTGGTGAGCCCGCGCAGGAAGGTCAGCGAGAGGATCGCCCCCGCGAAGCCGCCAATGATCACGCCGTACTTCACCAGCAGGACGCCGGCAGTCGTGCTTGCTGGTTCGGCCATGAATGGTTCCTAAGAAGAAAAAGGCCCGGGGTGAGTCCCTATTGAGAGACCGGGCAAGTGCAGGAAGATGAAAAAGATGGCTCCATGCTATCGTCGCAATCCCTACAACTGCGACACAGGATGGAACCATGGCAAACTTTATCGTTACCTTCAGGCTGGAGAATGGAGCTGACTATCACGAGCGATACGAGTCGCTGATGGAGCAACTAGCAATCGTTTCGAATGGAGGCACCTGGGAGGAAACATCATCCTTTGCTGCCTTCACCAGCTCGAGATCACTTGAGGAGGTTTACAGTGCCCTCTACCTGGAAAGCAGATTCAGCCCCAGCAAAGACACGATGGTCATCATCGATCTCACGAACCGCAAAAAGAAAATCTGTGGCTTGGTTGAGTACCCAAACACCCTAAGCACCTGCTTGGGCTTCTGACCGGAAAAGTCTCGATTCAAGCCCTGCCAGTCTCTGCTCGCTTTCCCGGAGGCTGGCTTCCTGGTAGGAAACGAAGCCATTGGCTTGGGTCAGCTTTTCCTGCGCGTCGCGCTGAATGGCCTTCGCCTCTCTCAGCTTCTGCTCAGCGCAGATGATCGCCTCAACGATGCAGCGGTACTCGCTCTTCATACTGATCTCCAAAAACGAAAAAGCCCCAGATAAGTCCAGGGCTCACTGTGCGGGCACAGGTTACTGAGCAGTCTTTTTACAGATCTCAATCCGATCTACAACCGACTCAAGCGCTTGATAAACATTCACTGGCGTATAGACCTTAGCCGCTCCGAGCGGACGGCCGTAAGCACCATCCTGAGCATGCTGGATACGATCAAAATGGTATCGAGCTGGGGAGCCGTAACTTGCCACAAGCGTGTACCTGAATGGCATGTCATACCCTTGTCGCTCGGCGGATTCAACTCCGCTCAGCTGCACGCCTGACTTGTCTGACACCGGGGCGCCTTCTGGGCGAGAGATACTTTTGCTCATGCAGGAACTAAGCGTCTCTTCCTTGGAGTCGGGTGAGCGCTCAAAATCAACGCTGTCGAAGACTATTGTTCCATAGCCATCATTCACCACCCTGGTTTTTACCCCTGGCATAGACATCAGTTCAGGTGATGGTGTGCTGGTGCAGCTGGCCATGAGCGCAATTGCGGAGAGAGCCAGGATCCTTTTTGGCATTTTCTTGGACACGTTGAGGATAGGGAACAAGAATCTACCACCATGCGATATCGGCCCGCCATTACGCAAAAGCTCCGCTCCATGGATGGACTTTTTGAGGCCCTATTTCGGCCAATAAAAAACCCGGATCAAGGCCGGGTTTAGTCGTTTCATGTGTAGCTAGAGCACGATCACTTTTGCGATCACCCCGGACAGCCGCGTCACGCAGCCATCCAGTTTACCCTCGCGGATCAGCTCGTCTAGTCGCACTTGCAGATCTCGCATCTCGTATTCGTACTCTCTGCCCTGGTTGGCCATGTAGGCATTGTACTGAGCAGAAATAATCTCCGCGTCCAAGGAGACTCCAGCTCTCTGGCTTACATCTCTTGCGGATGATATCACTTTAAGCAGGTCACTTTCCCTAAGACTCATAGCTGCCTCGGCTTTCGTTTCGAGCGGCGACAGAGAGTAGCAAGTCGGGGAACAAAAAACCCGGCTTTTTGGGCCGGGCCTTTGATATTTTCGCCAGAGGCGAAATTATGACGATGGCGAAATAGTGCCAAAACACTCCTCAAACTGTCAAGCGGCTATTTCCTGTGCCTCGTCATTGCGCTCACGGAGCCTATCCACCACCCGTGCAACAGGCTTGAGGGCCTGCTTGTCGAGCTTGTCGACCTGGGCGCAGAGCGCATCCCACACCTCTTGCCAATCCCTGGCCCAGTTCTGCGGGTTCATTTTCTCGCCGGTGCGATCCTCGACGAACATGCACACCGCCCCTGGACCCATCGCCTCGCCGCCGTGCACGAGGATTTTGTGCGATTGGAGCGCAGCCATGGCCATCCAGTAGGCTCGTTGCTTCTTGCGGTCTGTGAGCGCTTCCAGACCACTCCCAAGCCATACCAGGCCATGGGAGATGCTGAGGTCGTTCCCGCTGGCCACTGGCGAGTACAGGAAGTGCCCTAGGTGACGCAGCGACTTCGCCAGGGAGTCGATCGCCTGAAGTACCAGGCCGGCGGTCAGCATGTGCGCGCAGCGGTCGTTGGTGAGACGGCGCCCGGGGCGAGTTTCCTGCACCCCCTCCTTGCGAACCTCATACACCTTGCACACCTCTTGCCCGTCGTGATTCTCCAGCATGACCATGATCTTCACGTCGGCGGAGCCACCCTTCTTGCCCAGGGCCGCCTGCTCAGCCGCAACTGCCAGGGCGGATGCGCGGTTCTCGTGCAGTGCGTCGTGCCAGACTTGGCGGGCGCTGATTACTTTCATGGTCGTTCTCCCTGGATGCGATTGTTCTTCTTCAGCAGAAATTCTTCGTAGCAACGCTTACGGCGCACTGCGCCAGCCCAGGACAACGCCACACCACCGACCACCATGAGGGTGGCCAAAATCAGGAATCCCCATGCTGGTGTCATGCTGCTGCCCTCCTTAGGTCTTTCAGTTTTTGCCTGTACAGGGCCTTGATGGCCTGCAGGTCTTCGATGGTCAGGCGCTGGGGCTTATGAGGCCCTTCGAGCCAATCCACCTTGTCGGCGCCGATGCGCTTCACCAGACGGATTCGGTACTCGACGGCATTCCCCGACAGGTTCCGGTTGCACTTGACGCACTGGCGGTGGACGTTCAGCGGCTCGAAACGCAGCTCCGGGCAGGCGCCCACAGATCGGTAATGTCCGGCGTCCCAGCGACTACCGGTGATGAGGTCGTGGTCGCTCGGCAACGAGTCGCAGCTGATGCACGGCAGGCCGGCGTCGCGTTCTCGGATGTAGGCGTTGAACGCGGTCTGCGCTTCAGCCATATGCTCGCGGCGAGTCTTCAGCTTCTCCCGGCGCTCCTTGAGGTCTTCCCGGGCCTGCCGGGTGATGGCCTTGGCCGCCACCTTCTGCGCCTTCGAATCCTTCGACATGGCCAGCGCGCAGGCGATGCTGCACACCTTCTGCGTAGTCATGGCCGGCTTGAAGCGCTGACCGCAGCCTGGCGCCTTGCACTTCTTCGGCTTGATCTCGGCTACGCGCATTTATCAACCTCCTTGGCTTTCTGCTGCTCAGGCTCAAAGTCGCCGCGCAGGGGCATCAGGTTCATGCTGTGCTTGATCGCAAGGCAATCCCTGAAACTGCACAGCCAACCGCCCACCCTGGCAGCTGGCCTGAATTGATATTTCTTACCCGTAGTGGGCGACACCACCACCTCGCCTGGCTGGACGTACCGGATGAGTTCGGCTGTTTCACCTAAATGACCGCCTGCAATCACCAGCGCGAGATCGCCCGGCTTGAATTGATGGCTCATGCCGCCTCCTCCCCGAGCAAATCGCTGAACACCACGCCACGGGCAGAGAAGTCAGCTACCACCCGCTCGGTGTAGGCGATGCCCTGTGCGCGATTGAACAGGCTGGTCACCGGCATGCCGTCCGGGCCGAACAGCTTGCAGTCGCCCATCATGTCCAGCTTCTCCTCGTAGGAGAGGTGGCGCATCACGCGGTACCAGGCCGCCTGGAAATCCTGATCCTCGTTCAGAAGGATCTGCACGCCGTGGTGCAGCTTGCAGTACTTGCGGGCCTCCGATGCGTCGCCGATCTGGGTCATCTCGGAGATTCGCTTGTAGAACGCGAACCACAGGGCGTTCTGGTCCAGGGTACGGTCCTTGCCCGGGCGCATAGTGACCACGACGAACTTCTTGTCGCGGAACAGGCGGGTGAGCATGGTCACAGCCTCGGAGAGCTTGGCCTGGCTGTTGACGCTGATGCGGTCAGTCATGGCTCGCCTCCTTGGCCATGGCCGCGTCGATGTTTTCATCCATCACCTCAAGCGAGGTCCAGGCCTTCACCTGGCGCTGCTCCTGCCATGGTTTGCGTAGCCACCGATACCGCTCGGCATCCTTGCGCAGCGCCTCGATCTCAGCCTTGAGATCTTCAATGATCTGCTCATAGCGCTCCTGCCCGGACTTGTAGTCTTCGTTCTCTGCCTTGAGCTGGTCGCGCTCTCGATTGGCGTTGATCAGCTGCGCTGATAGGCAATCGCACTCGGCTCGCCACTCGCCGGTTATGTCGTGCACGTCGCCGGTGTCACCGCAGGTCCAGCAGAATGGTCCGTGGTGCCAGACCTCAAGCTCTTGCTCAAGCTCTCGCTCTTTTTTGCTGCGACTGGTCGCCAACCGCTCGATCTCCGCGATAAGGGCCAGGACAACTGAAGGGTTTGCGGCAGCCATGAACTCAGCGTTCGCGATCTGCTCACCCTGGACCATCCAGTCGGCACCGGTTGCCATTGCGATCTGTTGGCGCCCCGCGCCGTTTGCGAACTGAATCACCGGCCCAGCCTGAATCACGCCGAAACGCTCGTGACTCCATTCGCCTTGGGTTGCAGCCTCTGCCAGCGCCTTCAGCTCGCGCATCTTGTTGGTGTCCATCAGTGTTTCTCCTGCATGGCTTTGCCGATCTCGGCGGCGACATCAACGATTGCGCGGCGGGTGGCTGCTGGGTCGCTCGGCGGCATAACGCTCCGAGACGCCTCGACAAAATCGCTGCAGCTATCCACGCGGTACGACTTCCACACTCGACAAGGGTGAATCGGCATCTCCAGCTCAAGCGCCAGGCGCAGCGCATCGCCGTCATCCTGGAGCGGATTCCAGTACTCGCACTCGACCTCGTCGTAGATCGCCCCATCCAACCCGTGGCGCTCGATCATCCCGGGGAACTGGCACCAGGTGCCGTTGATTCCGACTGCCTTCGCCGCCAGTTCCAGCAATTCGCGATCTGTCAGGCTCATACCCCCTCCCTGGCCGGCTGCCCGGCGCGCTTGATGTTCAACTTGGCCAGCAGGTGAGCGCGGCACGCGGCAGCGCCGGATGGGATCTGCTGAATCTCCAGCAGGCGGGCCTGCTTCTGGTTGGCGTACTCGTCGGCCAGCTGGGCGGCGCTCTTCTGGCTGTCGTGGCCGATGCCGGTGGCGATGTCGCCAAGAGACTCGCCGGCGACCAGCATGCGGATGGTGATGTCGTAGGCCCGGGCGAATATCTTCTCGGCGCGTTCGGGCTCCATGTGACCCAGGTTGTGCGCCTCGCACTGCAGGGCTGCGTGGCGCACCGCTGCGTGCGTCCAAACGCGTGACCCTGCCCTGCTGGGATGGAAATTCTCCAGCGCCTCTGCCAGGGCCCGCGCAAGCGGCGGAATGCCCATCTCTTCAGGCGTCGGCTGGCACAGCCTGATGAACTTGCCGCTGCTCGGGGCGAAATCGGTGCCCAGCACCCGGCACTTCTGGATGCCGAAGCGGATCTGCTCCAGCGTGTTGATGCCCGCGGCGACGAACGACTTGATCCAGCTGCGCTTGGCAGCCTTCAGGGCCTCATCATCCGGCCAGGCCTGCTTCCACGCTGGGAAGATGGCTTGGAGCTCCTTGAACAGGGCGTTGACCACTTCGGTGGTGCCAGGGTCGAGCTGCTTGGCCGGGGCAGCATGCACCTCGGTCGGCACGTTCTTGGTCGCAGCCATGATCTGCGTCACGCTGCGCAGTTTCGGTTGTGCGCTCATAAGGCCCCCAGGTCGTTTGCCCATGTGGTGTCGTTGAAGTCGGGGCCGTTGCGGACAGTGCGGCCATGCTGGGCACCAGGCAGAACCTTCTCCGGGAACAGGCCGGTCCAGCCGTTGCTGATGGACTGGTTGATCACGGCGTCAGGCGCATGGTGGCCGGCCAGAGTCTTGGCTTGGCGGTCACAGGTGGTCTTGGTCAGGCGCTTGCCGATCTCGCGGCGGTGCTGGCACCAGTCGGCCCATACGGATAGAGTGACGTTGGTCGGGCAGGCAGTCAGAGGGTCGAACTTCGAAGCCTTGCGCGAAGCGGCCGAGGACGCCTTGGCGGCCGCGCGCTCACCCTCATTTGTACTGTTGCTCTTTGTATTACTCTCCTCCGCCTTTTCCGAATAGGGGTCACCGCCTTTTCCGAATAGGGTCGCCGTGTTTTCCGAATAGGTATTCGACTTTCCGAATAGGTTCGAAAGGCGCACCCGGCGCTCTACAACCTGGCGACCGTCGCGGATCAGCTCGACCCGCAAAAGGCCCTTGGCCGAGAGAGCGCTGATGATCTCGGACACGCGGGAGCTCGACAGCCCGAAGAATCTGGCAAAGTGGCTGTTGCTGGCATAGCAGCCGCGCACAGGGTCTTGCAGGCTACCGATTTCAACCATCATCACCTTCTCGGTGATCGACAGGGAGTGATCAAGCCAGACCTCGGCAGGGATCCAGACGCCCTTGAATTGACGTGGAATGTCGGTCATTGGCCATGCTCCTGCGCCATGCACGCAAGAAGCTCGGCGTCGTCATACATCGCCTTATCGACGGCCTGGTCAGCAGCAGCGTACTGAAGCCAGAAATGGCGGCCGTCGGTGATCCCTACCGCCCGTGCTGAGTTGTTGTAGGGGAAGTCGCGCATGTAGCGATAACGCTTGGCATCAATGCGTAATGCGCCATGTTCGGAATTGAGGCCATCCCCAGTGTCGTCGAGCGCGGTTATAAGATCGCGCACCTTCTGAGCCGAAGCTTCGAGAACTGCGTCACGTGTGAGTGCACCGTCCTCAATCAGCAGCACGAGATCCTTCGCGGCCTCCATCAAGTCGCAGTACAGGGAATAGTCACCGATACCAGCCGCAGTAACGCGGCCACCAGCCAGCGCCATGCCCAGGTGAATCGGCTCGGCAGTATCTTCTACAACAATGGTCACGTATTTCATGGGCGCCCCTTCCTGACCATCTCGACCAGTTCAGGGAAGCGATCCGCGTACCAGTGAGGCTGCGTCTCGCGAGGCGATTGCGGGCTGGTCAGGTTCTTGCCGTAGCGAAGGCCCTTGTCGGTGATAGCCCAGAAAGTGACCGTCTCCTGCTTGGAGTTCTTGCGCTGCATGACCTTGAGCAGGCCGGCCTGCTGCAGGGCCTTGTTGAACGATGCCGGCGACATGCGGACGCCGTTATCCTTGAGCAAGGCAGTCAGCGCCTTGGTTGGCATCGAGCTTCCCCCTGCTGCATCTGGCGGCGCATCCACGGCATAGCTGGGCAGGAACTTCGGATCGAGTCCGTTGTTCTCGGCGATCTTGGCCAGCATCTGCATCTGGCACGATGCGGCAGGCTTCAGCAGACGCGTGAAACACTCCATGATTGCGATCTCGCCGATCACCTTGGTGCCATTGGCCATGACGGCCTGGCGGGCCTCGGATTGGCCCTCCAGCTCTCGCCAGCGGCGGATAACCTTCATGCGCAAGGCCGGGCTATACCCGGTCAGCAGGCAATCCGTGTGCTCGCGATCGAGCAAGTACTGAACCTGCTCGCGGTTCTGCCCGTCCAGGTAGATGTGCTCAAAACTGAGCGCATCTTCTTTCAGGTCCGCGAGCATGGCTGTGATGTCGCGCTTCACATTGTTGTGACGCTTGCCGGTCAGGCTTGCGATCTCACGCGACGACATCGTGCGCGCCACGAAATCGTGGTTCGCATTTTGTGGCGCGAGGGCCACGGTATTGCTTTGGATGGTCTGGTGCATATATGATGACCTCACACAAGCGTTACGAATGCAGTTGAAAAAGCCGGGATCGCACCCCGGTTTTTTTGTGCCTGCGGTTTGGTATTGCGGTGCTGCATTGGGTGTCCGGCGCATCCGTGGTAGCTTTTTGCTTCCACACGAAAAGGTCCAAGGAGACCGGACATGGCTGAAAAATCTGTCGAGCAAATGGCTCGTGACACGCTCAACTCCCTAATTGCTGGCGGCTACTTCAAGACCGCCCTAGTGAATCTCACGTCAGAAGGCCTAACGCTGGATAAAGAAGCTTTGGCCGCCATTGAGGGCCAGTTGAGGAACTACTACTCAACTGGGATGTATGCCCCTATTCCGCCAGCGAACATTTCGCTCCGCCTGTGAAGTAGCGCGACATGAACACGAAGGCCGAGGCGAACGCTTCACCGTGAGCCCTGGCCTTCTCCTCATTAAGGTCGTCACGCAAGATGTAGCCGACCGATTCCTTCAGCGACTCAGCGCAGGCTCGCGCAAAGATCAGTTGGATTTCCTGCTGTAGTTCTTCTTGGGTCATGCCCTGCTCCTGCTAAGTTTTAGGGCCTCTTCAGGCCCGCCATGAGGGCCTCACCTATCCGGTAGAGGGTCTCTTCAGTCCCACCAGCTCCAGAACCGGCGCCTTTCGCCTGCCTACAAACACCGTTGCGCCGGACGTAATTGCTTCGAGCAAGACCTCGTTCACGGCCTCCTCGAACGTCCAGCCCCTAGCTTCCATTAGGCGGTGAATCTTGGCTCTGGTCTCTGGCGGCACGTTCTCTTCACAAAATTCCATCGTGCCCTCCTGAGGGCCTCTAGCCCGCGATATCCTTCAAGTCGTCAGGCATGAGGGCTTCGATGCCGCCATTCACAGCGGCCCACTCGAGCATCTCGAACAGGTAGGTCGCGTACTCGCGGCGAGCCTTGTGGGCAGCTCGCTGCAGTTGCCGATCAAGCAGCGGATAAAGCCGGACCTTCCTCGCCAGGTCTCGACGTTGTGTCAGTGGGTCTTTGAATCCCATAGGGGTACTGCTCCTTGCGGTTGGAATTGGTTATGCGGCTGACTTACGAGCAGGAATCGGGCGGATTTCGTTCGCCTCGATACGGCCGTCGTCATAGATGGTGATTCGGATATCCCGCTTGGCGCGGAACATCTGGGATACGGCGCTTTGCTGGATCCCCAGGGCCTTGGCGAGGTCGCTCTGGGTTCCTTGCTCGGCCAGGTAATCCTCAAGGGATACAGTCTTCATCTGGTCTGCCTCTTAGGGGTTTAGCCGGATATTAGCACTGCTGTTTTACAATATTCAAGGACAAAGAGTAGCAGTGCTGTTTGCTAAATAATCAGCTGTGCTACTAAATCACGCGCATGAAAAAACCGATCAGAACGCCTCTTTCTGCTGAGCAGCTTGCCGATGCCAAGCGTCTGCACGAGATCTACAAGCAGCGCGTGAAGGAATCACGGGATGACCCCTCGAAGCCAGCACTCACCCAGACTGAGGTTGGGGAGCGCTGCGAGTGGAAATCCCCGCAAAGTACCGTCAGCCAGTACATGACCGGCAAGGTTGCGCTGAACCTTGAGGCTCTTGTAAAGCTCTCCGAGGCTCTGGACTTCGAGCCCGCCAAGGTAAGCCCAACTCTGGCGGCAGGCATTAGGCGCGCATCGAGCCAGCCGCTACACACAACTGAGGCCGCTAACTCTCCCCTGCCCGAAGGGGCAGATGAAGACGAGCTAGACGGCCGGTACGCCTACGTCCCTCAGTACGATGCCAAGGCAGCGGCAGGCCTGGGCAGCGAGAACCCGCACGTAGAAATCCGCTCAACCTTGGCGTTCAAGCGCGAATGGCTGAGGGTGAAGGGCGCCAAGCCAGATCAGCTGATCGTGATCTATGCCGAGGGCGAGAGCATGTGGCCGACCATCAATGATGGTGACGTGTTGTTGGTTGATCGGTCCCGCATCGAACCCGCTGACGGCCAGGTGTTTGTGCTTGCCGGGTCTGACGGCGCGATTGTGAAGCGCCTGGTGCAAGGGCCGCTCGGGCAGTGGGTGCTGCGCAGCGACAACGAGGACAAGGAAGAGCACCCAGACCGTTACCACCTGCGCAGCAATGGTAATGAGCACAGAATCATCGGGAAGGTTATCTGGCGAGGTGGCGATTTGTAGCAGGCCTTGCAGGCCTGGCTACCGATACCCCATAGATCAATCGTCTCCACCCACCTACAAACGAAGTCAAGGAAACGCAGGGATGCAGCAGGACGCATTTATCACTGAGGGCGCAGGGGCCTTCCCGTTTGAAATCCGTTATGAGGGTGGAGATGCGGAGGTTCACCGAATTGACATGGCAGCTCTTGCTGAATCGTTAGATGGATTCAGCCGGATTTACGCAGTAGTCGCGCATTTCGCAACAACTGGGCAATATGCCAAGCAAACCCAGGCCTTGAATGCGAAAGCTTATGCCCAGGAAACTCAAGCCAAATGCTTCAGTGTGGCTGGTGCTGTGGAATGGGCTACGACGAACGGCGTTTTCCAGGGCTTAGGTGGGGTTATCCTTACCTTGGTACTCAACCATGTCTATCAGAGCTGCAGTGGCGCCAAGGAAGAAATGAAGCATCTACGCGAACTGTTCGAAAAGCAGCTCGGTTTCAATCAGCAATATGTCGAAAGGCTTCTGAATACAATCGAGAAGCTGACGGACGCTATGCAGCCGTCCGCTCGTAAGTCTGTAGCCCCCATTGGCGACACGTGTGATCGCATAGATCTCTACTCGATGGCTGGAAAGCAGACGACTATCGGTCTTGCTGAAAAAGAGGCGATCATGGCCTCCGAGCCATCCCAGATCCTCCCGGCGAAGAAGTATTCCGTAATCATCAGCGAGATGGATCGCCTAAAGCGTACCTGCAAAGCTAGCTTCACGGAGCACGACACCGAGGAGCTCGTTGACGAGGATGGTTCGCCTAAACGCATCAGTTGCGACATCACCGATCCCGTGGCGAGCCTCGAGGATAACCCCTACCTGCAAGGTTTCATCAGTGGCAAGCCAATTAGCGTCGTAGCTAAGGCAATGCTGCGGAATGGCGTCATCGTCAAGCTATACATCTCTGACGTAGGCTAGAAACAACTGCGATCAGAAAGCCCGCCCCGTGCGGGCTTTTTTGTGGGCGGAAGAAAAATATCAGCACTGCTGTTGACTCCTAAATAACAGCAGTGCTACTTTTACTCCATCGAGGCGCTACACAGCCCCTCGACAGGCCCTCAAGCCGACCGCTCTTTAACATTGATGGGAACCTCGCGGATCGATCCCGGCAACGGTACAGCGCGAGCAATAAATTCGATCCCCATGCCAGCTCTGGAACTGGCCAGCTCAAAGCCATGTGGCGCGCTCCCTCACTGAAAGCGTCAAGCGGGCCAAGGGCTGAGCTGCAACGCTCCCTGCCGGGTAGCCCTAAGAACGGGCTGATGCACTGGCACAGCGGGCCACGCCGGGGAACCAGTGGAGGCTGCAGCAATCAAGCAATCGCCCAGGCCACCGTGGCGAGTAACGGAGCCAGCAGGATTTCCTTGATGCCCTTCTCGCGAGGGGTATCAGGGAAATCGCAAAGGATCATCAACATGAAAATCACTTCGCAGCAGAAAAAGTTCGGCCTACCGCTTTCGGGCTTTTTTATCTCCCTTGTCGCCTATCTGCTGTCCCTTGGCAGCATTTTGGCGATTCTTTGGGTAATTCCAATGGTTGCGACCGCTTGGGTTTTCGTCGCCTGCAACATCGACTCGATCCACAAGGCAATTACCGGCTGGCTAAATCGTGACGGCTGGAAGTAGCAGACGATTCCCCGGTGCGCCTCAAGCGGGGCGCATCAGGGGGAATTGAACTGAATCAACCGCCCTGGAGGGCAAGACGATGAACTGCACCTGCATCAGCGACGCTGTGAAGCTGGTGACCGACACGCTCGGCGAGGAGACGCCTGGGTCCGGACCCTTCTACATGCGCGCAGAGGGTCACAACTTGTCCCTGAACATCGAGACAGGTAAAGCGGAGCGGCGCTTCTGTGTTGAGGTCACCGGCCACTACATGGCGCCCAAGAAAGCCGGCGGCCTGAAGCGCGTGAATAAGACGGTCTCTGTGGTCGCCAATTACTGCCCGCTCTGCGGCAAAGCCTGCACCAACGATGACCGAGAAAAGACAACCAGCGCCACGTCCGCCTGACGTTAACTGCCCGATGCCCTGCTCCCCATCGCAGGCTGTATCGGGTTTTGATTTGGTGCGGACACGATCCCTGTAAGTCGTCGACATCGGCGCATTGATAGTCACCCGCTAAGCGCAGGCAGTTACCTGTACGGCCAGATCAAAACCCGATGCAGAGAAGCGCCCAGCTCAGGGCGCGGTTAACGAGGTACCTGTGGACGTCCCTTCCCTCGCTTCGGGGGTAAACGAATTGCGCCGCTGGATGGGTCCACGCCAAGCCAGCTGCCGGGGTAGCGCCCGGCCTCTGCATCCCCTTCCCTTCACATACGACCGCATTGGCGGGTGCCAGGCTGGCTTTTCACGCCCAGTTTGGTCACTGCGCCTGGCATCCGACCAATGCGGTTGGCTACCGAGGTTCACACGATGAACAGAGAAACAGGCGGACCCGCCTTCCCAACGCAGATCAACAACAGCGGAATCACGCCGATCAAGGGTTTCAACGGCGAAGAAATCAAGCCGCAAACCTTCAGCGCTTACCCGGGCATGAACCTGCGTGATTTCTTCGCCACGAAGGCCTTGCAGGGTTTGCTGTCATGGACTGGTGACGAAGCCAGCGGCAGCTACCACTCAAACAGCGACCCGGCTCATACCGCCAGCATGGCCTATGAGTACGCCGACGCCATGCTCGCCGCCCGGGTGAAGCCATGAGCGGCTGGATCAGGCTCATGGACAGGATTCCAGATCAGGGCCAGCGCGTCCTTGTCTACTCGCCTGATCTCAGGGTCATGTCCGCGCAGTACTTCATGCACGAACCTGGACTCCATGACGGCGACACTGGGTTCTGCGATGAGAGCGGAGACGACATTTTCCCTGTCACCCACTGGCAACCCCTCCCTTCCCCACCCACCGAGTAACCCACCACCTGGAGGCGATCATGGCTCACGAGCATGAGCTTTACGCAGACAGCGCACAGGGCCGCGAGCTTGATCGCCGGATCTCCGGTGATCACGACGTCCACTGGGCCGCAGGCATAACCCCCGAGCAGGCGGCTGCGAACAATCAAGCCTGGCTTGCGATCATCCGCCAGCAAGAAGAACACCGAAAAGCTACCAGCCGCCGGGTGATTGCCGCGGCACTCGACAAGATGGAAGCCAGGTGCGGCTCAGGTGCCGCCCGGAGGACTGCATGAACAGGAAAACGAGACAAGACGTAGTCGACTTCATCGAGTCGCGCTTTGAATGGGCGCGCGAGCGTTTCACCGCAGTCCTTCGGGCCGAGCTCGACACCGCGATAGACCTTGCGGGGCTTACTGGCGCAATCGATCTGACAGAGCAGCGGCGCTACAAGGAGCGCTTGAACCGCTTTGTAGTGGCTGATCACCAACAATGGCTTATCGCCAACAGGATGGCCTCATGACCACAGCACCGGTTAAATCCCTGATTGACGAACAGCTCGAGCAGATCGAGCGAAGCCTGGCGGTGATCAGCTTCGGCATACCCTTCAATGAAGCTGTTGGTCTTCCGCGTGAAACACCTGTGGCTAGCCTCAAGCGCAGCCTCGCCGTAACCATGAAGGGCCGGCGCATCGCCGTCCGCGTGCGGCCATGGCCGGCTACCAGCGCGCCCGTCGCTACGCCATGTGGCGCGGCAGCTTCATCACCCTCTCCCTGTGCACCGCCTGGATGCTCGCAAGCGCCCTAGCCGGCTGCATCACCCAATAACCAACTTGTCAGCGCCCACCGCATGGACGGCGCGGGAGATTCGCATGTCCGCACAAACTGAACTGGCTGCAGTGCCGCCGAAAGACACCGCGCTCCAGGTCTACCAGGCTGCCAACGGTCTGGACCCATACCTTCGTAAAATCCGCGAGGAGATCGACGCCTTCGTCCCGGATGTGACCACTCGCAAAGGTCGTGAGGCTATCGCCTCGATCGCCTACAAAGTAGCCCGCTCCAAAACCGCATTGGACAACGTCGGCAAAGAGCTCGTGGCTGAGCTCAAGGAGACCCCCAAGAAGGTCGATGCCGAACGCAAGCGCATGCGTGACCTTCTGGATGCTTGGCAGGAAGAAGTCCGCCGCCCGTTGAACGCATGGCAGGCTGCCGAAGATGATCGGGTTGACCGACACCAGGCTCGCATCCAGCAGCTGCGCGACCTGGTGGACGTTGAAACGCTGTTTGCGGAGGGTATCCGCTTCAAGATCAGTCAGGCCGAAGCAGTTGTGATTGACGAAGGCTTTGAAGAGTTCGAAGCGGAGGCGCATCAAGCCAAGGCCAAGACGCTGGAATCCCTCCGCGCATCCTTGGCCAGGCAGGAAAAGCACGAAGCCGAGCAGGCAGAGCTGGAGCGTCTGCGCGCTGAGACTGCCGCCCGTGAGCAGAAGGAGCGCGAGGAGCGCATCGCCCAGGAAGCAGCAGAGCGCGCCCGGCTGGAGGCCGAGCATAAGGCCCAGGCCGAGCGCGAAGCCGCCCAGCGTCGTGAGCAGGAGGCAAAAGCAGTAGCAGACCGCCGTGAACTTGAGCTGAAACTGCAGGCCGAGCAGGCGGAGCGCGCCAAGGCTCAGGCCGAGGCAGATCGCGTAGCCGCCGAGCAGCGGGCCGAGCAAGAACGGCAGGCTGCCGCCCGCCAGGCCGAAGAGGCTGCCGAGCAGGCGCGTCAAGACGAGCGCCGACGTGCTGATGCCGCTGCCGCTGAGATCCTTCGCCAGCAGGAAGCCCGCGAGTCCGACAAGGCGCACCGGGCCAGCATCAACCGCACTGCCCTGGAGGCCTTCGTGGCTGGCGGCATGACTGAGCAGTGCGCAAAGCAGGCGATCACCCTGATCGCTCAACGCAAGATCCCGAACATCGCCATTTCTTACTGAGGCGCCCATGAACACAACGCCCCGCCTGGCCGCCCAGCTCGACTGGATGACGGTCGGATCGTTCTCGCCTGAGCGGTACCAGGGCGAAGAGCGCAAAGAGTATGAAGACGAGGCCGCTCGTATTGAGCGGCAGTGGGACAACCAACCGAACTGAGGGCATCCCCATGTTCAAGAAAGCCGAACGCAAGCAGGCCAAGCTACGGCTGGCACTTGCTGGGCCATCTGGGTCTGGAAAGACCATGTCAGCGCTGCTCATGGCCAAGGGCCTGGGCGGCCGTATCGCGGTAATCGACACCGAGCACGGTAGCGCTTCGCTGTACGCCGACATTGCTGACTTCGACGTGCTCGAGCTGCACGCGCCCTACTCGCCAGAGCGATACGCCGAGGCTATCACCGCCGCCGAACAGGCCGGCTATAGCGTACTGATCGTCGACAGCTACTCGCACGAGTGGACAGGCTCCGGCGGCTGCCTGGAGTCGAACGAAAAGCTCGCGCACCAGAAGTTCAAGGGCAACACCTGGGCGGCCTGGAACGAAACCACACCGCGCCACCGCAAGCTGACGGACAAGATCCTGACCAGCCCGCTGCACATCATCTGCACCATGCGGAGCAAGACGGAGACGGTGCAGGGCGAAGGTAAGAAAGTGATCAAGCTCGGCATGAAGTCCGAGCAGCGTGACGGCACCGACTACGAATTCACCGTGGTGCTCGACATCACGCACGACGGCCACGCCGCCATCGCCAGCAAGGACAGGACCAAGCTGTTCGACCAGCCCGAGGTGATCAGCGAGGACACGGGGCGCCGGCTGCTGGCCTGGCTGAACGACGGTAAGTCGCAGGCCGACCTGCAGGCCACGGCGCTGCAGGATGCGCTGTCGAAGATCCCGGTTACCGAGACGATGCAGGAGCTGCAGAGCGTGTACTCGGCTGCATACCGGATCCTTGAGCAATCGCCCGACCACCTGGCGCAGCTGAATGCCGCCAAAGATAAACGCAAAGCAGAACTCGCGGAGAAAGCAGCATGAGGGGTATCAACAAAGTAATCCTGGTCGGCACCTGCGGCCAGGACCCCGAGGTCCGCTACCTGCCGAATGGCAACGCGGTCACCAACCTTAGTCTGGCCACCAGCGAGGCTTGGACGGACAAGCAGACCGGGCAGAAGGTCGAGAAGACCGAATGGCACCGGGTAGTGCTGTTCGGCAAGGTCGCAGAGATCGCCGGCGAGTATCTGCGCAAGGGCTCCCAGTGCTACATCGAGGGCAAGCTAAAAACCCGCGAATGGGAGAAGGACGGCATCAAGCGGTACAGCACAGAGGTGCACGTCGATATCAACGGCACCATGCAGCTGCTCGGCGGCAGGCCGGATAACCAAGGCGGTGGCCAGCAGCAACAGCGCCAGCCTCAACAGCAACGGCAGCAGCCCCGCCAGCATCAGCGCCAGGCGCCCCAGCAAAGCCAGCAGGCGGCTCCGCCTGATGACTTCGACGACGATATCCCGTTCGCCCCGCTCCACCACCTGGCAGGTGCATAGCCATGAGCGATCGCGGCGAGCACCCCAACACCTACTACACGGGCCGGGACTGCCGCCGCAGCGGTGGCAGCAAACTGGCCAACCCATTCGCCTCTCACACGTTCCATGGCGCCTGGTTTCTGGCTGGTTGGAACGACATGGACCTTGAGATTGAGCAGAAAAATCCGAAGCGCGCTGCAAAGAACAAGGCGGCGTGAGCACTTGCACCTTCCCCCAAGCGGCCTGCAGGAGGTCGAGCATGGCATCCCTTTTCGACGCATCGATTCGCAAGCCGGTGCGAAAGCTGTACATCACCCGAAGCGGCGGACAGTACCGGCCTGACGATGTGGCTTTGGCCTTTGCGCTTAGCCTGCGCGTGCACGACAGCGCCGATCACCTGCGCAGGCTTGCCCGGCGCCTGGTCGACAAGGTCTGCCTTGAGCACCAGCCGAACATGAAGCGCCTGGCTCGCGAGCCGGACGACGCCAAAGTGTTCGACGCCGCGCTCAAGATCATCAACCGGGTGTGCGACCTGCTGGAGTACGCCCCGGGCACCCGCTTTGTGCGCAATGGAGGCGATGATGGCTCTGACGCAGCAGCAGCGTAATGACAACGCTGAGAGGAAGCGCATCAAGTTTGACGAGAAGGCGCTGAGGCACCGGGTACGCCCAGGGATCCATCAGGCGATGGACCGGATCTGCGAGCGATCCAAGGGCATGCAGATCAACGAGGTGCTTCAAATGGCGATCCTCAAGATGGACGCCATGCCAGACGATGAACTAAAGAAATTCCTCATGGTGCGCCACGAAATCCTACTTAGCGAAAACGTGGTGCAGGCATTCAAAGACGCCAGCGTTCGCAAGATCATTTCCGATCCAGACCAAGACGCTGACGACGAAATCGATCGCCCTTCGTAATACCCCATCCCAACCCAAATTGCCACCATGCCGCCACCAGCACGGAGGGCGGCGCATGCATGGAGAAAGCTATGATCGAAGCGACCGAGAAGCAGCTCGAACTGCTCTGGCATACGCTGGGCCTGCATCCAGAATGCCGACTCAGTAGCCGAAACTACTTCCTGACCAGCCCAGGCTATGACGACGCCAACAACCTGGATGTACTGGTCGAGGCCGGCCTGATGACACGCGGCAAGGCGCCGGCCTTCTGTGACCCTGGCGATGTTGTTTACCGGGCAACCCCCGAAGGGAAGCAGTTTGCGCGGGAAAAGCTGCCGCCGGCTCCACCGCCTCGGAAGTACACCAAGTTTGATGCCTACCTCGACGAGTGCGAGTGCTACGACGGCTTCGCTCACTTCCTCGGCATCAACCTACCGTTCTATCAGCAGCGCGGCGAGTGGCGAGATCGCGAATACCGGATGGTCCGATACCCCCGTGGGAGCGTGTACCACCAGTACCGGCGCCATTACAGCTTCGTTCAGTGGTCGCCCTACGAGACGCTTGAGGTTGCCGGCGAGTGGGCTCCGACCCTGAAGGCGGCCAAGGCCAGCTACAAAGAAGCGCTTCGGCTTCACCAGGCCAAGGGCCGCGCCGATAGGAAGCGACTCGCGGCCTAACTCTCCCGCGCTGCCCGCCAGCGCCTTCCCCTATTCAACGATAACGCCTCCCCGGCGAGGATCCACCATGTCCAATCGAATCGTCTGCCAGTTCAGTTGCGGCGCCGCTTCGGCGGTGGCCACCAAGCTGGCCCTGGCCGAGTACGGCAGCACGCACGACGTGCAGATCATCAACGCGTTCCTTGCCAACGAGGAAGCCGACAACCGCCGGTTCGCCCAGGACTGCGAAGCATGGTTCGGCCAGCCGATCACCGTCCTGCGTGACGAAAAGTACGGGGCCGACGCCCATGAGGTGTTCCGCCGCGAGCGCTACATGAAGGGCCGAACCGGCGCACCCTGCACCAAGATCCTCAAACGGCGATTGCTCGACACTTGGAAGCAGCCAGGCGACGTGATGGTGTTCGGTTACACCGCCGAGGAGGCAGATCGCCTGGATGACTTTCGGGAGCGCAATCCAGACCGCCCAGTGATCGCCCCACTGATTGATCGAGGCCTCGGCAAGGACGACTGCAAGGCCATTCTGTTGCGCGCCGGCATCGAGCTGCCCCTGATGTACCGGATGGGCTACGAAAACGCCAACTGCATCGGCTGCGTGAAGGGTGGCGAAGGCTACTTCCGTGCCATCCGCCAAGACTTCCCGGAGCAATTCGAGGCCCTGTGCGCCATCCAAGACGACCTGGGCGAAGGCTCCTACCTGTTCCGTAACCGAACCACCAACGTGCGGTTCTCCCTCCGCGAGCTCGGCGACGGCCCGGTTCGCCGAAACGAAAAGCTGCCGGCCTGCTCGTTCTTCTGCGAGATGGCCGAGGCCGACATCATCGCCCGCGCCTGACCGGAGACCCTATGCCCATCACCTACGGAAGCGTCTGCAGCGGCATTGAAGCTGCTCTGATTCAGCGCTTCATGGCCAAGTTCGCCAAAGGCCTTGGCGACGCCTGCTGGGAATGGCGGGCGGCAAAGAACTCTCGTGGATACGGAAAGATTGGGGCCGGCGGCAAAAGAGGCAAGACGCTTCTTGCTCACCGTCTCAGCTATCGAATTCACCGAGGTGAGATACCGGAAGGCCTGCAGGTCTGCCACAAGTGCGATAACCGCGCATGCGTGAACCCTGATCACCTGTTCCTCGGCACAAATTCGGACAACGTCCAAGACATGCTCAGCAAAGGCCGCTTCGTCAGCTACGACATGCGCGGAGAAAAGAACCCTGCAGCAAAGCTGAGCGCGCATCAGGCCGAGGCCATCAAACACAGGATCAATGATGGCGAGTGCCGGCGAAAGATAGCCGCCGATTTCGGCGTTTCCTACAGCCTTATCGGCGAGATCGCCAGAGGGAAGTTATGGGCAACATCACCTACGGATCCGTCTGTTCAGGAATAGAAGCGGCCACTGTCGCGTGGGAGCCTCTGGGCTGGCGTGCCGGATGGTACGCCGAGATCGAGCCATTCCCCAGCGCAGTGCTGGCTCATCACTACCCCGAAACACCGAACCACGGCGACATGACCCGCCTGGCAGCCATGGTGCTGTCCGGCAAGATTCCGGCGCCCGAGGTGCTGGTCGGCGGCACGCCCTGCCAGGCATTCAGCGTGGCCGGCATGCGCGAAGGCCTGGCCGATCCCCGCGGCGCCCTCACCATCAAATACGTGGAGCTGCTCGATGCAATTGACCATGTTCGAACAAAGCGCGGCGAGCCCGAGGCTGTCTGCACTTGGGAAAACGTCCCCGGCGTCCTCTCCGACAAAGGCAACGCGTTTGGCTGCTTCCTCGGCGCCTTGGTGGGCGAATCCGAAGAACTCCAACCGCCAGGGGGCAAATGGAAGGACGCTGGTTGTGTGTATGGACCCACGAGAACAGTCGCATGGCGGGTTCTGGATGCCCAATATTTCGGCCTGGCCCAACGACGCCGCCGTGTGTTCGTTGTCGCAAGTGCTCGAGCAGGGTTCGATCCACTCGAAGTACTTTTTGAGCGCGAAGGCGTGCGCCGGGATACTCCGCCGCGCCGAGGCCAGGGGCAAGACCTTGCCGGACGAGCTCCATTCGGCCCTGCGCTCCAGTGCGGGTGCGGATATGTCTTCGGTTTAGACCTGGGCCATTACGGATGCCCGAACTGCGAGGGCGATGAAGGGCCGGCGGTCGAGGTGCTGGCCGGCGTTCCCGCCTACGGCGGCCACAGCTTACAGGGCGATGTCAGCCAGGCCGCAACGCTGACGGCCAAGGACACCAGGATGGACATGGAGAGCGAGACGTTTTGCATTCAGGAACGTGTAGCCGGCACGCTGCGCAGCACTGATGGCGGTGCCGACGTAGATCATGGCATGGCCGGGCACTTGGTTGCAGGAACGCTGCAGGCAAACGGCAAAGCGGCCGGCAGTGCCACCCAACAGGATGCCGAGAACGGCATGCTGGTGGTGCATGGCACGCAGGACCCTGACGTGTTGCATGACCTGGTGCACCCGCTTGGCCGGAACAACGGTCAGGAGAACGCGATTTGCATCACTGGGGACATCACTCACACCCTGAAGGCTGAAGGCTTCGATGCTAGTGAAGACGGAACCGGCCGGGGCCAGCCAATGGTAACCGCCGCTACTGGAGTTCGACGCCTCACACCGAAGGAGTGTGAATACCTTCAGGGCTTTCCCGGCGACCACACCCGAATCCCCTATCGCGGCAAGCCTGCAGACGAATGCCCTGACGGGCCACGCTACAAGGCGATCGGCAACAGCAAGGCCGTGTTCGTCGTCCGCTGGATCGGCCGACGCATCCAACAACAACTTGAACGTCTCGCTTGAGGTTACCAATGACTACTGAAATCCGATCCAGCAGCAAGGTGGCGGTCCTGCCGATGTGGGTCATCGACCGCATCAAGGAAGAAATGCGCCTCGGCCCTGCCGCCTGGCAGGCAATAACCGACGCGGTTGAGCAGGCAGAGGTGCCCCAGGCGCTGCCGTGCGAAGTGAAGCTGCCGCCGGGCACCGTAGCTGGCCAAGGCTCGCCCTTGTCGACGCTGCTGATGGCTATGGCGCAGCGCGCCAGCCAGCCGGCTCATGCTCAGGTGTTCTGCAGCGAGCCGCCAGCCCCGCAGCCCCACCCCGAGCCTATGGCCTGGATGGTTGGTACTGCCTTCTGGTGGACCAAAGGTGAGGCAGAGAGGGATGCGGCGGCGACTGGGCTGCCGATTGTTGGACTGGGGCCGATGACCGATAGCAGCGAGGTTGAGCGGCTTGTAGCTGCGAACACTGAGTACGCTCGCAGGCACCTTGAGCAACTGGGTGAGGTCAAGCGGATGAGCAAGGCCACGGCTTTCGTCCAAAGGCTGGTCGACTGTTCGGGCACCCAGCCCAGCGTGGCCACGGGGTATCTGCGCGACATCCTGGATGAGCTCAAGGGAAACACAACTCCGACTGCGCCTGTTGACCGCGATGAGCGGGCGGCCTTCGAGCATCACCACCGGATCTGCGACTTAGTGCGCGACGAAGACTGCCCTGAGGACTACCGAAACCAAAGCGTTCAGGATTCCTGGGAGGGATGGCAAGCTCGCGCCGAATGGGAGATCCGACCATGAAAATCCACTGGGCCGCCCACATCGAGTTCGACCACGACGGCAACGACCATGAGCACTTCTCTGCGTGCGGCGTGGGCCGTGGGAACCGTGACGGCGAGGAATGGGATTCGGCCAGGTTCAAGTCCGAAGTCACCTGCAAGACCTGCCTTAAGGTAATCGCCAAGCAAGAAAACATCCGTACTCCTCAGCTGTAACCCCTCTCCCCTCTATTCACTGCCGCGATATGGCGGCCAAGGCGAAGCTATGTCTCAAGCAAAGGAGCGCCCGATCCTGTTCAGTGGGCCGATGGTTCGCGCCATCCTGGAAGGTCGGAAGGCAGTCACCCGACGCCCGGTAAAGCCAGGCTTCCCGTCCTCAGTCACCGAGGCGTTCCCCTACGCGGGCGCGCCACATGCGTGGATGCCAGCCTTGCCGTCGGGTGAGCCTTGGTACGAACAGGTGCGCGAGTGCCCATACGGCAGACCAGGTGACCGACTGTGGGTGCGCGAGACTTGGCTAGAAGACCCAGAAGACGACGGAACTTGGGCATACACCCAATACATGGGCTGCAAAGGCTCGCCTCTTTCAGATATTCCCAAGCGCTTCCAGAAGCCAGAACACTGCATTTTCCGCGCAACCTGGGACGGTTCTGCTCTGAGGTGGCGACCAAGCATCCACATGCCGCGCTGGGCCAGTCGCATCCTGCTGGAGATCACCGACGTGCGCGTGGAGCGGCTGCAGGACATCAGCGACGACCAAGCCAAGGCCGAAGGCATGGTGTACACAGACTTCGGCATGCAAGAGCTGCCCGGCAAGGCCAGCATCGACGGCGGTAAAACTTTTCACCCTCTGAAGCCTCAGCAAGCGCCAGGGTGGCACGCCGGCGACGCAACGCACCCGGATCAATGCCTTGATCGAGCCAGGTGGGCGTTCGCGAACCTCTGGGAAAAGATCAACGGTGAGAACAGCTGGGACGCCAACCCATGGGTCTGGGTCGTCGAGTTCAAGAGGATCGAGCCATGACCCGCCTCGCCCTCTGCCTCCTGCTGCTGGCCACCCTGGCCGGCTGCCAAGGGGAAGCCGAATCAACCACGCGCGCAGGTTCCGACTTCAAGGTCGACCGGATCTTCACTGTCGATGGCTGCACCGTGTACCGATTCCACGACGGCGGTCGGGCCCGGTACTTCACCAACTGCGCAGGCTCGACCCAGTGGGAAGAGGACTGCGGCAAGAACTGCTCGCAACAGAGCGGTGTGACCGGAAGCAATCACCAGGCCGGCAACGAGCGCCAGCTCTCCCCTCACGAAACCCAACCCGAACCTACACCCGCTCTGGCGCCTGGGCGCTGGACCGCAGAGAGGTATTCGATGTGAGCGAAATGATCGAAGTAAGAGCCAGGGAATTGACTGGGCATGCGCTCGATTACTGCACCCTGGTGGCAAATGGAAAACAGGCTCGAATGACTGAATCCGGAGTTCGACTGGCCGTTGGCGGAAGCGTTTTCAAGCGTTTCAGCCCCACATCGGACAGCCGATTGGCCAGCGAACAAATACTCACCCATAGGGTGCGCTTCGATGAACTGCTTCCCGGATATGCGTTCTCGGCAAGAGTCGGTGACGTGGTCTGCGGAGGCGAAACAATCGACATAGCCGCCTGCCGCGCAATCGTCGTTGCATCGCTTGGTGAGGCATTCGCTTTGCCTCGCCATGTGGCGCCTGGGCGCTGGATTGATGAGAGGTATCAACTGTGAAAATTGGAAGGCTCTTTATCGGACTGAAGTGGTGCTACGGCGCGAAAGACCAAGCTGTGATCTTGAGCTGGGAGCTGAAGTGCGGCTACTGGCGGTGGGCGATCTGGTGGCGTAAGCCAAAGAAAGCGCTGTGCCTTCCGGCCTTCGGGCCATCCATGGCGGCAGGTACCAAGTACTTCGTTGGCCATGGCCACTTTGGAGCATGGGCGCGGGTTCCGCTGATCGGCTCGTTTTCCATCTCAACCCAACCGCCCTACCCGGCGCAGGTGCAGCCATGACCGACCTGATCGAAGTGAGGGTATCCAACCTAATCGGCGCGGCGCTGGACTGGGCGGTGGCCATGGCCGAGGGCTACAGGCCGGACAGCGAGCAGCTCGAAGGCGATGGATTGACCGTCATCAGCCCGAAGGGCGTGTTCACCAGTGTTAGCGTGCGAGGTGCGGAGAATGGATTCGGCTACCGACCATCCACGGACTGGTGCCAGGGCGGTCCGCTGGTAGACAAGCATCACGGCGGCCTCCACTACGAGGCCCATCTGGCTGATGCAAACTTCCGCTACAGCTCTGGCCCGGACAGGACTGGGCTCTGGTGCTACGGCCCGACCGCGCTAATTGCCTTCTGCCGGGGCCTGGTCAAAGCCAAGCTCGGCGATACCGTCCAGGTGCCGAAGGAGCTATGCCAATGATCCTGCCCCTGATGTACATGGTCTACCTGGTATATAGGGGGCCGCGATGAGCGAAGTCAGCCTCTACCACGGCGACTGCCTGGAGGTGATGAAGCTGATCCCTGATGCTAGCGTCGACATGGTGCTGGCTGACCTGCCATACGGCACCACGCAGTGCGCCTGGGATGTTGTCATCCCCTTCGAGCCGCTGTGGGAGCAGTACCTGCGGATCGCCAAGCCCGAGGCCGCTATTGTGCTCTGCGCAGCCCAGCCGTTCAGTTCGCTGGTGGTGGCCAGCAACCCCCGAGACTATCGCTACGAGTGGATCTGGGAGAAAGGCAATGCAACCGGCTTTCTCAACGCCAAGAAGCAGCCGCTACGGGCGCATGAAAGCGTCCAGGTCTTCTATCGGCGCCAGCCCGTGTACAACCCGCAGATGACCACCGGCCACGAGCGACGTACTGCAAAGCGGAAAACGGTCAACTCGGAGTGCTACGGCAAGGCCCTGTCGCTCACCGAGTACGATTCGACGGACCGGTACCCGCGCTCGGTGCAGTTCTTCTCGAGCGACAAGCAGAAGGCCAGCTTCCACCCGACTCAGAAGCCCGTGGCGTTGATGCAGTTCCTGATCGCCACCTACACCAACCCGGGCCAGATGGTGCTGGACAACACGATGGGCTCCGGTACCACCGGTGTCGCCTGCATCCACCTGGGCAGGCGCTTCATCGGCATCGAGGATGTCAAGGAGCACTTCGGTACCGCCCAAAAACGCATCGCCGAAGCCATCACAATTCGCGACACCCAGGCAGCGCAGACCGAACTGTTCGAAGCGCGAGCCTAACCCCCCCCTACTACTCAAGCCCGCCAGCCAGGCGGAACCATATCGGTGACCCCGCCGAAATGGTCACACCCAACCACTACTAAAGCCCGCCGACATGCGCGGGCGAGGATTCTGCATGCTCGAAAACATCGAGGTGGTGCGCATCAAGCGCTTCGCCGCAAACACGGCTGGCCGCGATTTAGCGGTCGGCGATATCCACGGGCACTTCACCCGCCTTCAGGCTGCCCTAGACTCGGCCGGATTCAACCCGGCAGTTGACCGGCTTTTCAGCGTGGGCGACCTGGTCGATCGCGGTCCCGAGTGCCGTGATGTGCTCGGCTGGCTGGCCAAGCCATGGTTCCACCCGGTGCGCGGCAACCACGACGACTATGTGTGCCGGTTCGACACCTGCGACGTCGACAACTGGATCTACAACGGTGGCGCCTGGTTCGCCGGCCTTGCCTGGGATGAACAGCGCGAGTACGCCGCCCAGTTCCGCGAATTGCCGATCGCCATCGAGGTAGAGACACCCGGCGGCCTGGTCGGCGTCGTGCACGCCGACTGCCCATTCCCATCCTGGGACCAGCTGCGGGCCGCACTTGAAGCGCCGGAGACTGCCAAGAAGCTGAGGCTGACACAGAACACCTGCATGTGGTCGCGCAGCCGCATCGAGCTTGGCGAGACCGATGGAGTGCAAGGCCTTAAGGCGCTGGTGGTCGGCCACACCCCGCTGCACAAGCCGGCGGCTCTCGGCAACGTCATCCACATCGACACCATGGGATGGAGGCCGCAGGACGGCGGCTTCTTCACCCTGCTCGACTTGGCCACCCTCGAAACAATTCCTCCCATGCCCACGAAACTCAACTGGGACTGAGCCAGGAGCCATCCATGAACCAGATCGACTGCTACGTCACGAAGATCCTCGGCGAGCCGTACCGCAAGTTTGGCGCCTGGTGGGTCGACGTCGAATACAACGCCTGGGGTAGCACCAGCAAAACCCAGCTCATGTTCCGCACCGAGGAAGCCGCCCGGGCGGCGCAGGTCGGATACCACTTCACGGCTTGATCTGGCCGCAGGAGAAATACATGGCGAACGCCACTTCAGCTGCACCGACAGCCTTGCAGCCTAGATTCCTGCGCGCAAAAGACGCGCCGGGTTATCTCGGCATGTGTAAGGACGAATTCAAGAACACCGTCAGGCCGCATGTCCGTGAATTCCCTATCGGGAAGCAGGGCATCGGCTTCGACCGCCTGGAGCTTGATGCCTGGGCAGATGCCTACATCGAGGCCATGGCCGTTGAAAAGGCAATCAATCAGGACAACAATCGACCCCGCAGCGTAAGTGGGGTCATGGAATCCAAGGAGACTCCATGGCCAAAAAGGCAATCACAGGGCTCCAGAAAATGCCCAGCGGCATCTGGAAAATCGACAAGGTCTACAGGGGAGAACGAATTCAAGAGAGCACTGGCACTTGTGACCGGCAAGAAGCAGAGCAGTACCTGATCCACCTGCTGGAAAAAATGCGCCAGCGCAAAGTCTATGGGGTTCGCGAGATCAAGACATTCGCCACTGCCGCGGCGAAGTACCTGGTCGAACACAAAGAGCAGCCATCGATCAAGCTCACGGCGATCTATCTGGAGCAGGTGGTCGAGTACATCGGCCACCTTCCATTGACGCACATTGACGACGAGGCACTGGCCGCATACATCCGCGACCGGAAGGCTGATTCGGTGATGCCTGATGGGAAGGTGAAGAAGGGAGTCAGCAACAGGACGATCAACATCGCGATTGAGCGAGTCATTCGTGTCCTTTCGCTGGCTTGCCGGAAGTGGCGGGATGAAGAGCGCAGGCCCTGGCTCGACAGCGTACCGCTGCTCACCAAGCTGGACGAAAAGAAGTCGAGTCGACAGCCCTACCCTATGTCCTGGGAAGAGCAATCGATTCTTTTTGGGGAATTGCCCGACCATCTGCAACGCATGGCCCTGTTCAAGGTGAACACAGGCTGTCGCGAGCAGGAGGTCTGCAAGCTGAGGTGGGACTGGGAGATTTTTGTCCCGGAACTGGACGCCAGTGTGTTTCTGATCCCAGCCGAGTTCGGCGGCAGGCATCAGAACTCCGGGGTCAAGAATCGGGAGGAGCGCCTGGTCGTGCTGAACAGCGTGGCCAAGTCGATCATCGAGGGGCAGCGCGGCCTCAGTCGTGAGTGGGTTTTCCCATACAACGGCACCGCGATGCATCGGATGAACGACTCGGCCTGGAAGAAAGCAAGGGTGCGCGCAGCGAAGCTCTGGCAGGAGCAGCATTTGCGGCCGGCACACCCTGGGTTCGCTTCCATCAGGGTTCACGACCTGAAGCATACCTTCGGACGAAGGTTGAAAGCAGCAGCTGTCAGCTTGGAAGATCGGAAGTCACTTCTTGGGCACAAGAGTGGCAGCGTGACCAGTCATTACTCCGGCGCGGAGATTGGTCAGATGATCGAGGCGGCAAACAAGGTATCGGCTACCGATTCTCGCGGGCCGGTGCTGACGATCTTGAAGAGGAGAATTGGATGATGAAAAAGGCGAAGTCACTCGAAAAGTCACTATGCCCAGAAACAACAAAGCCACCCGAAGGTGGCTAAGTCGTTGAATATATTGGTCGGGACGGAGTGATTCGAACACTCGACCCCTTGCACCCCATGCAAGTGCGCTACCGGGCTGCGCTACGCCCCGACTACATTCTCATAACCTCTGAGAATGATGAAGAATCTAACCTAACCTTTTGATAAATGGAAGCTTTTTCTCAAAAAATTTTCCACTCATCAGAAAAAGCCCAGCTCACTTCTTCAAAACCACCAACACATCCTCCAATTCAACAATCATCTGCCGAATCAGCTGCTTGTACTGGCTCGATTCATCCTTAGCCTCATCACTGGAGAGCCGCAACCGCGCCCCGCCGATGGTGAACCCCTGGTCATAAAGCAGCGCACGAATCTGGCGGATCATCAGCACATCTTGGCGCTGGTAATACCGCCGGTTCCCCCGCCGCTTCACAGGGTTAAGCTGGTCGAACTCCTGCTCCCAATACCGCAGCACGTGTGGCTTTACCGCACACAGCTCGCTCACTTCACCAATGGTGAAGTAGCGTTTGCCCGGTATGGGGGGCAGTTCGTCGTTATGGCTTGGTTCCAGCATAGGCCTCAACCCGGGCCTTCAACTTCTGCCCTGGACGAAAGGTGACGACGCGCCGTGCAGTGATCGGGATCTCTTCCCCTGTCTTGGGGTTGCGGCCCGGCCGCTGGCGTTTGTCGCGGAGGTCGAAGTTGCCGAAACCGGACAGCTTCACCTGCTCGTTCTCTTCAAGTGCGTGCCGAATTTCTTCGAAAAACAGCTCGACCAGCTCCTTGGCCTCACGCTTGTTAAGCCCCAGCTCCTCGTACAGCCTTTCGGCCATCTCAGCTTTCGTCAGAGCACCCATGCCGTTATTTCCTTAACGTGGTGTTCAACCTTTGTTCGAGCGAGGTGAGGATGTTTTGCAGGGTAGTGTTCACCTCATCGTCGTTAAGAGTGCGCGATGGATGCTGCCAGGTCAAGCCGACGGCAAGGCTTTTTCTATCAGGATCAATGCCTTTACCTTGGTAGACATCAAACAGCCTGAGGTCTGTGAGCCATTCGCCTGCATTGTCACGAATTAATTCAAGCACCGCGCTAGAAGCTACATCACGTCCTGCAATCAACGCCAGGTCACGACGGGTTTCCGGGAACTTGGACAGCTCGCTGAATTTCGGCAGGCGGCCTTCGACCACGTCGCCCAGCACCAGCTCGAACAGGAACACCGGGCGGTCCAGGTCCAGGGCTTTGGCCAGCTCTGGGTGGATGGCGCCAAGGTAGCCGACCAGCTTGCCATCACGCTCGATGGCGGCGGTTTGGCCAGGGTGCAGGGCTGGGTGTTTGCCGGCGCTGAAGGTGAAGTCGCTCAGGGCGCCGGAGTAACCCAGCAGGGCTTCCACGTCGGCTTTAACGTCGAAGAAGTCGACGCCATCGCGGCCGTTGGCCCAGCCTTCTGGCAGGCGGCTGCCGGTGATAACGCCGGCGATCATTGGCTGCTGCTGCAGATCACCCAGCTGGCCGACGAAGCGCAGGCCGCTTTCGAACAGGCGCACGCGGTCTTGCTGGCGGTTCAGGTTGTGTTGCAGCGCCTTGACCAGGCCCGGCCACAGGGACGCGCGCATGGCGGCCATGTCGCTGGAGATAGGGTTGGCCAGCAGCAGCGGCTCTACGCCCGGGCTGAACAGTTCGAACAGTCTCGGGTCGATGAAGCTGTAGGTGATGGCTTCCTGGTAGCCGCGGGCAACCAGCAGGCGGCGCAGGGTTGGCAGGTCACCGCGGGTTTCCGGCTTGCCTTGTGGGGCCAGGCGGGCTTGCGGGTAACGTACCGGCAGGTTGTTGTAACCGTACAGGCGGGCCAGCTCTTCGATCAGGTCCACTTCCAGACTGATGTCGAAGCGGTGGCTTGGGACGGTTACGGTCCACTGCCCTTCCCCGCTCTTGGCCGTGGTCAGCTCCAGGGCGTTGAGCAGTTGCTCGACCTGGGCTGGGTCCATTTGCATGCCGAGCATCTGGGTGATGCGTTCGTCGCGCAGGGTGACCGGGGCCACTTGCGGCAGGTGCTGTTCGCTGACGGCTTCGACGATCGGGCCGGCTTCGCCGCCGACGATGTCCAGCAGCAGCTGGGTGGCGCGCTCCATGGCTTCGCGGGCCAGCTGCGAGTCGACGCCGCGCTCGTAGCGGTGCGAGGCATCGGTGTGCAGGCCGTAGGAACGGGCTTTACCGGCAACGGAAATCGGCTCGAAGAAGGCGCTTTCCAGGAACAGGTCGCGGGTTTTTTCGGTGTTTACACCGCTGTGCTCGCCACCCATGACGCCGGCGATGGCCAAGGCGCGGGTGTGGTCAGCGATGACCAGCGTGTCGGCACGCAGGGCGACTTCCTGGCCGTCGAGCAGGACGAGTTTTTCGCCCTCTTCAGCCATGCGTACGCGAATGCCGCCGTTGATTTCTGCCAAGTCGAAGGCGTGCATCGGCTGGCCGAGTTCGAGCATCACGTAGTTGGTGATGTCGACGGCGGCGTCGATGCTGCGCACGTCGCTGCGGCGCAGGCGCTCGACCATCCACAGCGGGGTCGGCTTGCTGAGGTCGACGTTACGGATAACGCGGCCCAGGTAGCGCGGGCAGGCGGCCGGGGCACTGACTTCGACCGGGCGCACTTCGTCGTGGGCAACCGGTACGGCTGGCACCACCGGGCGCGTGACCGGGGTGTCGTACAGGGCGCTGACGTCGCGGGCCAGGCCGGCGATGGACAGGCAGTCACCACGGTTCGGCGTAAGGCCGATTTCGATGCTGGCGTCGTCCAGGCTCAGGTAGGTACGAATGTTTTCGCCAACCGGGGCATCGGCTGCCAGTTCCAGCAGGCCGTCGTTCTCTTCGCTGATTTCCAGCTCGGCAGCCGAGCACAGCATGCCGAAGGACTCGACGCCACGCAGCTTGGCCTTTTTGATCTTGAAGTCGCCAGACAGCTCGGCGCCGATCATGGCGAACGGAATCTTGATGCCTGGGCGGGCGTTAGGCGCGCCGCACACGACCTGGAAGGTTTCCTGGCCGTTGCTTACCTGGCACACGCGCAGCTTGTCGGCGTCCGGGTGTTGTTCGGTGGCGAGGATTTCGCCCACGACAATGCCGCTGAACTGGCCGGCAGCGGGGGTTACGCTGTCGACTTCGAGGCCGGCCATGGACAGGCGGGCGACCAGTTCGTCACGGGAGACTTGCGGGTTTACCCAACCGCGCAGCCACTGTTCACTGAATTTCATGCTGTTCTCCTGAAAGTTGCGTCGGGCATTGACCTAGCGGAATTGCGCGAGGAAGCGCAGGTCGTTGTCGAAGAACAGACGCAAATCGTTGACGCCATAGCGCAGCATGGCCAGGCGCTCGGCGCCCATGCCGAAGGCGAAGCCCTGGAACTCTTCAGGGTCGATGCCAGACATGCGCAGCACGTTCGGGTGCACCATGCCGCAGCCCATCACTTCGAGCCAGCCGGTTTGCTTGCACACGCGGCAGCCCTTGCCGGAACACATCACGCACTGGATATCGACTTCGGCGGACGGCTCGGTGAAGGGGAAGAACGATGGGCGGAAACGTACCGCCAGTTCTTTTTCGAAGAACACGCGCAGGAATTCTTCGATGGTGCCCTTGAGGTCGGCGAAGTTGATGTCGCGATCGATCAGCAGGCCTTCGACCTGGTGGAACATCGGCGAGTGGGTGATATCCGAGTCGCAGCGGTATACGCGGCCCGGGCACACAATGCGGATTGGCGGCTGGGTGGACTCCATGGTCCGCACCTGCACCGGCGAGGTGTGGGTGCGCAGCAGCATGTTGGCATTGAAGTAGAAGGTATCGTGCATCGCCCGGGCCGGGTGGTGGCCGGGGATGTTGAGCGCTTCGAAGTTGTGGTAGTCGTCTTCCACCTCTGGGCCTTCGGCAATGCCGTAGCCGATGTGGGTGAAGAACTGCTCGATGCGCTCGAGTGTACGGGTGATCGGGTGCAGGCCACCGGTGGCCTGGCCACGGCCTGGCAGGGTGACGTCAATGCATTCGGCAGCCAGGCGAGCGCTGAGCTCGGCCTCTTCAAAGGCGGCCTTGCGGGCATTGAGCACAACGGTAACGCGCTCTTTGGCGTCGTTGATCAGCGCGCCGACTTTCGGCCGCTCTTCGGCTGGCAGGTTGCCCAGGGTCTTCATCACCTGGGTCAGCTCGCCTTTCTTGCCGAGATAATTGACCCGGATCTGTTCCAGGGTAGTGATGTCTTCAGCGCGCTCCACGGCCTCCAGGGCTTGGGAGACCAGCGCATCCAGGTTTTCCATGTACAGACTCCAGATACGAAAATAGGGGAAGAGCTTTGAAGGCTCTTCCCCTATCGATGACGTTCAATGCCCGGCGCCGCAAGCGCCGCCGGGTGATTGTCGCGGGTACTTAAGCCAGAACGGCTTTAGCTTTCTCGACAATCGCAGCAAACGCCGCTTTTTCGTTCACTGCCAGATCGGCCAGAACCTTACGGTCGATTTCGATCGAAGCCTTTTTCAGGCCAGCAATCAGACGGCTGTAGGACAGACCGTTGGTGCGGGCACCGGCGTTGATACGAGCGATCCACAGTGCGCGGAACTGACGCTTCTTCTGGCGACGGTCGCGGTAGGCGTATTGGCCAGCCTTGATGACCGCTTGCTTGGCTACACGGAATACGCGCGAACGTGCACCGTAGTAACCTTTAGCCAGTTTCAGAATTTTTTTGTGACGCTTACGAGCGATAACGCCGCGCTTAACACGAGCCATGAGTAACTTCCTCTATCTTAACCAGAATTAACGAACGCGCAGCATGCGCTCGACTTTTGCCACGTCAGACGGGTGCAGCAGGCTGGCACCGCGCAGTTGACGCTTACGCTTGGTCGACATTTTGGTCAGGATGTGGCTCTTGAAAGCGTGCTTGTGCTTGAAGCCGGAAGCGGTCTTCAGGAAGCGCTTCGCAGCACCGCTCTTGGTTTTCATTTTTGGCATGTTGGAACTCCGCATTCGATAAAAATTACACAATAATCATCAGGCCTGCCGTGCCCGGGAGATTACTTCTTCTTTTTGGGGGCGATGACCATCATAAGCTGGCGTCCTTCCATCTTAGGATGCTGCTCAACGGCGCCGTATTCGGCGAGGTCGGCTTCGACCCGCTTCAACAGCTCCATGCCCAGCTCCTGGTGGGCCATCTCACGGCCGCGGAATCTCAGAGAGATCTTGGCCTTGTCCCCATCGGTAAGGAAACGTACCAGGTTGCGTAGTTTTACCTGGTAATCCCCTTCTTCCGTCCCTGGACGAAACTTGATTTCTTTGATCTGGATCTGCTTCTGGTTTTTCTTGGCTTCGTTGGCCTGCTTCTTCTTCTCGAAGAGGTGCTTGCCGTAGTCCATCACCTTGCAGACGGGCGGTTGCGCGTCTGCAGAGATTTCCACCAGATCCAGCTTCGCTTCATCAGCGATACGAAGCGCTTCATCAATCGAGACGATGCCAATCTGCTCGCCGTCAGCGCCAATTAACCGAACCTCGCGTGCCGAGATATTCTCGTTGATCGGGGCTTTCGGTGCAGTTCGTTTATCGTTTCTCATTTCACGCTTAATAGTCATTACTCCGATTCTAGGCGACCGCGCTGGGCAACAGCGCTGTTGAGCAGCTGCGTGAATTCAGCCACCGGCATGGAGCCGAGGTCTTTGCCTTCACGGGTGCGTACGGCGACGGTCTGCGTTTCGACTTCGCGATCCCCTATAACCAAAAGGTACGGGACCTTGAGCAAAGTATGCTCGCGGATTTTAAAGCCGATCTTCTCATTTCTCAAGTCCGACTTGGCACGGAAACCGCTACCGTTCAGGGTATTTTCTACCTCGAGGGCAAAATCGACCTGTTTGTCGGTGATGTTCATGATCACAGCCTGGGTTGGCGCCAGCCAGGCCGGGAACACGCCAGCATAGTGCTCGATCAGCATGCCGATGAAGCGCTCGAACGAACCAAGGATGGCGCGGTGCAGCATGACCGGGCGCACTCGGCTGTTATCTTCGGCGATATAGCTGGCATCCAGGCGCTCTGGCAGATTCGGGTCGTACTGCAGGGTACCGCACTGCCAGTTACGGCCGAGGCAGTCGCGCAGGGTGAACTCGATTTTCGGGCCGTAGAAGGCGCCTTCGCCTGGCTGGTATTCCCACTCCAGGCCGGATTCGTTCAAGGCGTCGGCCAGTGCACCTTCGGCACGGTCCCACAGCTCTTCGGAGCCCACACGCTTGGCCGGGCGGGTCGACAGCTTCATGGCAATGTCGGTGAAGCCGAAGTCCTTGTACACGTCCAGGGTCAGCTTGATGAAATCGGCGGCCTCTTTCTTCACCTGTTCTTCGGTGCAGAAGATGTGCGCGTCGTCTTGCACGAAGCCACGCACGCGCATGATGCCGTGCAGGGCGCCGGACGGCTCGTTACGGTGGCAGGCACCGAACTCGGCCAGGCGCAGTGGCAGGTCGCGGTAGCTCTTCAGGCCCTGGTTGAACACCTGAACGTGGCACGGGCAGTTCATCGGTTTTACCGCGTAGTCACGGCTTTCCGACGAAGTGGTGAACATGTTCTCGGCGTAGTTCGACCAGTGGCCGGAACGCTCCCAGAGGATGCGATCAACAACCTGCGGGGTCTTGATCTCTTGGTAGCCGTTGACGCGCTGAACCTGACGCATGTACTGCTCGAGTACCTGGTACACGGTCCAGCCGTTGGCGTGCCAGAACACCATGCCCGGAGCTTCCTCCTGCAGGTGGAACAGGTCGAGCTGCTTGCCGATCTTGCGGTGGTCGCGTTTTTCAGCTTCTTCGATGCGCTGAATGTAGGCCGCCAGCTGCTTCTTGTCGGCCCAGGCGGTGCCGTACACGCGTTGCAGCTGCTCGTTCTTGGCATCGCCGCGCCAGTAGGCGCCGGACAGCTTGGTCAGCTTGAATGCCTTGAGGAAGCGGGTGTTCGGCACGTGCGGACCGCGGCACATGTCGACGTATTCTTCGTGGTAGTACAGGCCCATGGCCTGTTCGTCCGGCATGTCTTCGACCAGGCGCAGCTTGTAGTCTTCGCCTCGGGCGGTGAACACGTCGATGACTTCGGCACGCGGGGTCACTTTCTTGACCACGTCGTAGTCTTTGTCGATCAGCTCCATCATGCGCTTTTCGATGGCGGCCATGTCTTCTGGGGTGAAGGGGCGCTCGTAGGCGATGTCGTAATAGAAGCCTTCATCGATGACCGGGCCGATCACCATCTTGGCGGTCGGGTACAGCTGCTTCACGGCGTGGCCAACCAGGTGGGCGCACGAGTGACGAATGATCTCCAGTCCCTCTGCATCTTTAGGGGTGATGATCTGCAGGGTGGCGTCGTGGCTGATCAGGTCGCAGGCGTCGACCAGCTTGCCGTCAACCTTGCCGGCCACGGTGGCCTTGGCCAGGCCGGCGCCGATGGATGCGGCGACTTCGGCTACGGATACGGCGTGATCAAACGAACGTTGACTGCCATCGGGAAGAGTAATAATGGGCATGGCGCCTCCTCTCCTAGTGGTGACCCCTACCAAAGGTCACGTGGGTTGGGATGAGCCAGTACAAGATCCGACCTGCCCTCCTTTAAAGGAAGCCTGCCTCACAGTGGCAGAAGCCTTTCGGCTTGCGAGGGACGAACCAGAGTGACTGGAAAGAAAAAGATAGCTGCACGCTGAAAGTTGTCAGCTGCAAGCCGGGCATGCTAGCACGCGGGTTGCACGCCAGGCAGAAATATTTGGAAATTACGGACTTCGGCTGAACTAACGCGGAAAAATTCCTATCAGACCTTGGGAAGCAACCTACTCTTGATGAGACCTTAACCCAAGGAGTAACTGGTTATGCGAGTTCCGTCTCTTCTGGCCCTGGCGGCCGCTGGGGCCCTGTTGCTGCCGATGGCGGCGAACGCTGGCAACTTCCCACCAGGCAAGGAAGCTGGCTACATGGCCCAGTGCACGCAAGTGGCCAAGGGCCAAGGCGTTGACGCTGCCACCGCAAAAAAACACTGCGACTGCGGCGCTCAGGCCATCAAAAAGAATTTCACCGACGCGGAGATTGCCGACCTGGACAGCAACGACGGGGTGGACGCCAAGCTGATGCAGAAGGCCCAGACGGTCGTTCAGCAGGCGTGCAAGCCGAAGAGCTGAAACCTTAAAGCCAGGATCAGCCAGCCATTCTTTGAGCTGGATCAATATCCTGCGAAGGTAAAAGGCGCTAGATGCGCAGAATTAGACTATGATGTGTCCCGTGCTCCGTAGCCTCGGCCGCATTGCACCACTGAAAAAACTAAATGTTCTGGAGATTCACCCATGTCCAATCGCCAACAAGGCACCGTCAAATGGTTCAATGATGAGAAAGGCTACGGCTTCATCACCCCAGCAGGCGGCGGCGACGACCTGTTCGTTCACTTCAAAGCCATCGAATCTGACGGCTTCAAGAGCCTGAAAGAAGGCCAGACTGTTTCCTTCGTCGCCGAGCGCGGCCAGAAGGGCATGCAGGCTGCACAGGTTCGTCCGGAGTAATTCGGATAGCTGTAAAAAAACCCGCCCTTGTGGCGGGTTTTTTTATGGGTGTTGCACCCGCCTCTACAGCCCTTGCATCAACCGCAGTTAACGCGGGTGACCTTGCCCTGCTCGTCCACATTCAGGTTCAGGCGCTCGGAGCGGTACTCCAGGGTGACCACATCGTGCGGCTTGAGAATGCGTGCCATCTGCGAGCCACTGGCCTTGCGTGCCTGCTCCAGCAGCTCTGCACTGCCCTGCTTGCCAATGGCGAAGTCGGCGCCGCTGGCTTCGCAGCGGCCATCGTTACCGGCCGCCGCCACGGGCGCCTTGCCGCCATCAGAACTACCGCCAGTGCTGCAACCAGCCAAGACAGCAGCCACCGCCAGGGTTGCCAACAGTGCACGGGTACGGAACATGAAGCCTCCTAAATCGATCTGGGAACTGTCTGTTCCGACAGCTCCACCAAGAATTCGTTGCAAAACCGCGCAAGTCTGCCTGAACCGGGCGCCCTGAGCGAAAGGCAATCGTGACCGAATTTTACCAGTCAGCCGACGAGGCGCTTGGTTTGCGCTGCAAAGTCATGATTTACTTTAGGAAGTGAAGGCACAGTGCCTCCCCGAATACCAGGATCCGGTATTCGCCCCTCCGCCCCGGGCCCAAGCGAGAGCCTTTCATGAGCAGCCACAGCATCGATGCCGATATCAAGGTCAAATGGGCCGAAGGCCAAAGCGCGTACAGCCCTGGCACGCCGGAAGAGTTGCTGCTGATCGCTATCGACCTGCTGGTGCGCGACAACGGCGCCGAGGCAGCGCGCAGCTTCATCGACCAGGTGTTCGAGCGCTACGCGCCGCACGCGGCTATTCCAATCGCGCCAAACGGGCGCTAAGCAGGTCGAACAGGCCTTGGGCATCGCCCTGCTCCACCCACATCACATTGGCGGGCTGCTTCAGCACACCGTACCAGTCGGCAACGGTCTGGCCGAAGGTCGGGCCTTCGCGACTGTCGATGCTCATGTGGATGCGCCGGCCGCTGAACAACTCGGGTTTTAGCAAGTAGGCGATGACGCTGGCGTCATGCACCGGGCCACCGGGCATGCCGTACAGGTCCATGTCGTGGGTGATGTAGGCGTTGAGGATATCCACCACCCGTTTACTGGCCTGATTGTTCACGGCGGCCAGTTGCTTGAGGCGAGCGTCGCTGGTCAGCAGCTTGTGGGTGACGTCCAGCGGCAGGTAGGTGAGTTGTACACCACTGGCCAGCACCACCTGGGCCGCATGCGGGTCGGCGTAGAGGTTGAATTCCGCTGCCGGGGTGATGTTGCCGCCGTTGAAATGGGCGCCGCCCATGACTACCACTTCCTTGATGCCTTTGGCGATTTCCGGGCGCTGGACCAGTGCCAGGGCCAGGTTGGTCTGTGGGCCCAGCATGGCCACGGTGATGCTGTGCGGTTTGGCGGCGCCGAGGGTGTCGACCAGATATTGCACGGCGTTGCCTTGGGCCAGGGGCTTCTTCGGTTCGTGTACGGGGACGCCGGTCAGGCCTTCTTCACCGTGGACGTCGGCGGCGTAGATGGGCGTGCGTACCAGCGGGCGGGCGGCACCGGCGTAGACGGGGATGTCTTCACGGCCGGCCCATTCACGGGCCAGGCGGGCGTTGCGCGAGGTTTTGTCCAGGCGCACGTTGCCGGCCACGGTGGTGATGGCGCGGATGTTGAGTTCGTCGGGCGAGGCCATGGCCAGGAACAGCGCGACCACGTCGTCGGCGCCGGGGTCGGTGTCGATGATCAGGTCGATCGGGGCAGCCTGGAGGGTGGTGGCGGTGGCCATGAGGGCGAGTCCTTGTAGCAGCGGCTTGAGCATGGGGTGGCACTCCTGTTGCCTGAGTAGTGATTTCCGGGGCTGCTTTGCAGCCCAATCGCCGGCAAGCCAGCTCCCACAGGTACAGCGCCGCCCTCAAGGCTGATGACATCCCTGGACTGCCCCCAAGAAGTTGGACACCAATCCAATTTCTTGGGGTGTCCACATGAGCAAGTATTCAGACCAATTCAAGCTTACTGCCGTTCAGGCTTACTTGGAGAGTGGTGAAGGCTTCCGAACAGTAGCCCGCCGATTTTCCGTGGATTTCAGCCTGCTGCGGCGCTGGGTCTCAAGCTTCCAGAAACATGGACAGTTCAGTCTGCGCAAAATAGGCCAGCGGTACAGTGCGACCTACAAGTGCTCAGTCCTTGAGTACATGCACAAGCATCAGCTTTCCTTGCGTCAGACCGCCGCCCATTTCGGTCTCGGCCAGTCCTCGCAGGTAGGCATTTGGGCGCGGCAACACTACAGTGGTGACCCTGCACTGCCTGCTCCCAAGAAAAGAAAACCTGCTGCCATGCCGAAAAAGCCTTATCCCATCAAACCTACGACTTCCGATGACACAGAGAAAAGCCGCGACCAGTTGCTGGCCGAGCTTGAGTGGCTGCGCATGGAGAACGCCTACCTAAAAAAGCTGGAAGAACTGAAGAAGCAGGAACGAAGGCAGCCCAAAAAGCCCTGATCGTCTCGGCGCTCAAGGACCGGTTTCCCTTGGCCGCCGTTCTACAGTTGGCGGATCTGCCACGCAGTACGTTTTATTACCAGCTTCAAGCGCAGGCCAAACCTGACAAGCATGCTGCTCTGAAGCAGATGATTCAGCGTGTCTATCACGAGGAAAAAGGGCTATACGGTTACCGGCGCGTTGCAATCGTGATCCGCAATGGCGGCACCTTGGTTAACAAGAAGGTGGTGGAGCGTTTGATGGTCGAGCTTGATCTTCGCTCACTAGTACGGCCAAAAAAGTACCGGTCGTACAAGGGGGTTGTCGGCACCATCGCGCCCAACCTGCTGGAGCGAAACTTCCTCGCGCAGCGCCCGAATCAGAAGTGGGTGACCGATGTTACCGAGTTCAAAGTGGCTCAGGAAAAGATCTATCTCTCCCCTGTGATGGACTTGTACAACGCCGAAATCGTGGCCTACGAAGTGGCCAGCAGGCCGTGCCTTGGGCTGGTTACCAACATGCTGGACAAGGCCTTCGAGCGCCTGGGAAACAAGCCGAAACTGGTGCTTCACTCAGATCAAGGCTGGCACTACCAACACTCGCAGTACCGCCACAAGCTGGCAGAGCAAGGGCTGAAGCAGAGCATGTCACGCAAAGGAAACTGCCTGGATAATGCGGCTATGGAGAGCTTTTTTGGTACGCTTAAGTCCGAGTTTTTCTACCCGAAGCGCTTCGAGAGCGTTGAAGAACTGAAAGCTGGTCTGGATGAGTACATCCACTACTACAACCATGACCGCATCAAGCTAAAGCTCAATGGCATGAGCCCTGTGAAATACAGGACCCATGCTGCGGCTGCTAGCTGAAACTGTCCAACTTTTCGGGGGCAGTCCATCCCTGTGGGAGCTGGCTTGCCGGCGATCGGGGGCAAAGCCCCCGCCTTCAAAAGGTAACGCCGGAGATCAGGGCGATGTTGCTGTAGGGCTGGCACTCCCCCGTACGCACCACGGCGCGGGCACTGCGCGACAGCACCTTGAAATCTTCATGGCTCAGCCATTCCCGCTTGCCCAGTTTGCCTTTCAACCGCTCGATCTCGACCAGCGCCGGTGGCACCACTTTCTGCATTTCTTCGGCCAGTACATGCCGCTCTACCTGCAGTTCGCTCAGCACCGCCCGCAAGACACTGGCGAAATCCGGCAGGCCTGGCGTAACGGCCAGGTCGATCAGTTCCACACCTGGCGGTACCGGCAGCCCGGCATCGCCGATCACCAGAATGTCGCCATGCCCCATGCCCGCAATGGTCCGCGACAGGGCAATGTTCAGCAGCGGGGTTTTCTTCATGGCGTAAGCTCCGCCAGATAGGGAATCGATGGCTGTGCACCAGCGCGGGTAACCGATAATGCCGCCGCACGCTGGCCAAAGGCGATGGCCTCGCCCTCCCCCATGCCCCGCACCAGACCGGCGGCGAAACCACCGATGAAGGTGTCGCCAGCGGCAGTGGTATCCAGCGGCTGCACCACAGGCGCCGGGAAATGCTGGTGGCCCTGTTCAGTCACCAGCAAGGCCCCTTGAGCCCCCAGGGTGATGATCACTTTACCTGCCCCCATTTGCCGCAAGCGTTCGCCTGCGCGCCGGGCACTGTCCTGGTCGGTTACCGGCATGCCGGTCAGGGTTTCAGCCTCGCTTTCGTTAGGTGTGAGGTAATCGATGCGGGCGAACCACTCCGCCGGCAAGGGGCCGGTGGCGGGCGCCGGGTTAAGGATGACCTGCTTGCCCAGCTCACGCGCCCTGGCCAAGGTCCAGGCCACGGTGTCCACCGGCACCTCAAGCTGGCAGATGACCACTTCGGCCGCTTGCAACAGTGCATCGAAGCGCTGTACCGACTGTGGCGTCAGCAGGCCGTTGCCACCGGGGATGATGACGATGCAGTTCTGGCTGGCGGCATCCACGGTAATCAGCGCCACACCACTGGATACGCCAGGGCAGGTACTGACACCCTGGCAGTCGATACCCTCTACATACAAGGCGCGGTGCAACTGCCGGCCATAGTCATCGTCACCCACATTGCCGATCATGGCCACGCTACCGCCCAGCCGCGCCACGGCCACAGCCTGGTTGGCGCCCTTGCCGCCCGGCACGGTAAAAAAGCTCTCGCCGGGAAGGGTCTCGCCGGCCCGGGGCAAGCGCTGGGCGCGGGCCACCAGGTCCATATTCAGGCTACCCACCACCACGACCTTGGCACTCATGACATTTCCTTAGCGTTAGCGGTAATCGTTGAACAGGTCCGGGCGCGGCCCGGTGGACTCACGCAGCACAATGCGGGGTGCAACGATGCGTTGCTCTGCCGCACCTTGCCGAGGTGCAGCAATGCGCGCCAGCAACAGCGACGCGGCGTTTTCGCCCAGCTCACGGATGGACTGGCCCACGGTGGTCAGCGGCGGGTACACATAGCGGCTGAGTTCAATATCGTCGAAGCCGATCACCGACAGCTCACCGGGTACATTGATATTGCGCTCGGCGGCAGCACGCAGCACACCAAAACCGATCATGTCGTTGCCGGCAAAAATCGCCGTGGGCCGCTTGCCTTCCAGTACCTGCGCCGCCGCTGCGTGCCCGCCGGGGCTGGTGAAGTCGCAATGCAGCACACGATTGCCCTGCACCTGTGCCCCGGCCTCGGCCATAGCCCGACGGAAGCCGCTCAGGCGCAGCTGGGTAACCCCGGTTTCGGCGGGGCCGCCGATGTAGGCGATATCGCGATGCCCCAGCTCCAGCAAATGCTGGGTAGCCAGGTAGGCGCCCTGCTCGTGGTCGATGCGCACTAGGTCGGCATCGACGCCTTCCAGCTCGCGGTCGACGATCACCATTGGCGTGCGCACGCTGGCCAGGCTTTGCAGCAGGTCACTGTCCTGGCCAACCGACGCCACCACCAGGCCGTCGATGCGTTTTTCCAGCAGCACGCGCAGATAACTGCGTTGCTTCTGCGGGTTGTCGTCGGAGTTACACAGGATCACGCAGTAGCCGTTGCGCTCGCAGGCGTCTTCGATACCCCGTGCCAGCTCGGCGAAGTACGGGTTGACGCTGTTGGGCACCAGCAGGCCGATGGTGGCCGTGCTGCGCGCCTTGAGCGAACGCGCCACGGCGCTGGGCACGTAGTCCAGTTCGAGGATGGCGGCTTCGACCTTCTGCCGCACGTGTTCGCTGACGGGTCGGGTCTTGTTCAGCACATGGGACACGGTGGTGTAGGAAATGCCCGCCAGTGCCGCGACGTCTTTGATGGTTGCCATGTTGTCAGTTCCGCCGGCCTGCACGCCGGCTACGGTAGGTGTCGAGCACCACGGCGATGACGATCACCGCCCCGGTGATGATGCGTTTGGTCGGTTCGCTGGCACCGATCTGCGCCAGCCCGGCGGCCAGCACCGAAATGATCAGTACGCCAAAGAAGGTGCTGATGACCGAGCCGCGCCCGCCCATCAGGCTGGTGCCGCCGATGACCACGGCTGCGATCACCTGCAGCTCCAGGCCTGAGCCGGCATTGGGGTCGGCCGCCTCCAGTCGAGAAATCTGGAACAGGGCGGCCAGGCCGGCGAGCAGGCCCATCAGGGCGAACACCAGCACCTTGTACGGGCGCGGGTCGATACCGGCCAGGCGCACGGCCTCTTCGTTGGTGCCGATACCGATCAGGTAGCGGCCGAACACGGTGCGGGTCAGCACCAGCTGGGCTAGCACGATGACCAGCAAGGCAATGATGAACGCCGGCGAAATGCCAAAGGCGACCGGGTTGGAGAACCAGGCGTAGGCATCGCCGATATAGGCGGTGCGCGAGTCGGTGAACTGGTAGGCCAGGCCACGGGCCATCTCCAGCACGCCAAGCGAGACGATGAACGACGGAATGCGCCAGGCTACGGTGACGCCACCGGTGATGCTGCCGGCCAGCGCGGCCACGGCCATGCCCAGTAGCGCCGAGGGCAAAACGCCCCAACCCCAGCCAAGAATCGCCACGCTCACCGTGGAAGCCGCCAGCGCCAGCACCGAGCCCACCGACAGGTCGATGCCGCCGATGATCAGCACGAAGGTCATGCCCACCGCCAGTACCATCAGGTCGGGAATCTGGTTGGCCAGGGTGCTGAAGGTGTTATACGACCAGAAGTGGCTGCTGAGGAACGAGAACAGCACGATCATCGCCAGCAAGGCGCCGGCCAGGCCCAGGTAGGTGCCCAGGCCAAAATAGGTGCCACTGCGGCGCACGGGGGCGGCGCCTTGGCTATCGAGCGGGGTGGTTTTCATGCATCCATCCTGGGGGCTGCGTCGTGCAGCAGTGCGTCACGTTTCTGATAACCGGCAAAGGCGGCGGCCAACAGCTGGTCCTGGCTCCAATGATCGCGGTCGAAGGTGTCGATCAGGCGACCGGCAGACAGCACGGCGATGCGGTCGCAAATCAGCATCAGCTCGCGCAGGTCGCTGGACACCACCACAAGCGCCTTGCCCTGGCACGCCAGTTCGGCCAGCAGGCCGTAGATGTCGAATTTGGCGCCGACGTCGATGCCACGGGTGGGCTCGTCGAACAGCAGCACCTGGCAGTCGCGCTCCAGCCAGCGGCCGATCACCACTTTCTGCTGGTTGCCGCCCGACAGCTCGCCCACCACTTGCTGCGCGCCGGCACTGCGAATGCGCATGGCCTGGATCTGGCGCTCGGCCAGGGCCTTTTCTGCCTCGCCATCGAGTATGCCGGCCCGCGATACCGCGCCCAGGTTGCCCAAGGCGATATTGGCGCTGATCGACTGTGTCAGCAGCAGGCCTTCGCCTTTGCGGTCTTCCGTAATCAGCGCGATACCCGCCCGCACAGCCGCCTTGGGCGAATCGATGTTAACGGCCTGGGGTGGCTGGCCAAGTGCAATACTGCCGCTGTCGGCACGGTCGGCGCCGTAGATCAGCCTTAGCAATTCGGTTCGTCCGGCGCCAATCAGGCCGGAGATACCGAAGATCTCCCCTGCCCTGACTTCGAACGATACGTCGCGCACCTTGTCGGCGCGGCTGAGCTTGTCGACCTTGAGCAAGGGCGCGCCAATCTGCCTGCGGCCCAGGTCGATATGCTCGCCCAGCTCACGGCCGACCATCAGGTTGACCAGCTCGGCACTGCTGTAGCGCTGTATCGGCTCGTCACACACCAGCTTGCCGTCGCGCAGCACGACGATGCGCTGGGCCACCCGCTGCAGCTCTTCGAGGCGGTGGGAGATGTAGACGATGGCCACGCCACGTTCACGCAGACGCTCGATCTGGGTGAACAGCAGCTCCACCTCGCGGGCGGTGAGCATGGCGGTGGGTTCGTCGAAAATCAGCACACGGCAGTCGCCGATCAGATTGCGGGCGATCTCGACCATCTGCTGATGGCCGATGCCCAGCTCACCGACCGGCGTGTCCGGGTCGATGGCATCGAGCCCGACCTGCGCCATGGCGGCCGTGGCCAGCTGGCGCAGGCGCTTTTGGCTGATCCAGCCGAAACGGCTGGGCAGGTTATCGAGGAACAGGTTTTCCGCCACGGTCAGCGTGGGCAGCAGGTTGAGCTCCTGCATGACCATACGCACACCCAGGCGCTCGGCCTCGCTGCGGCTGCCAGGCGCGTAGGCCTGACCGCGGTAGGTCATGTGCCCGGTGGTCGGGGTTTCCAGGCCGCTGATGAGTTTGGACAGGGTGCTCTTGCCCGCACCGTTTTCACCGGTCAGGGCCAGCACTTCGCCGGCCCGCAGGTTCAGGCTGACCTCGCCGAGCACAGGCTGGGCGTAGGTCTTGCCCAGCCCGTTGGCGGCGAGTACCACTTCGTTGGCCGATGCAGGCATGGCCGTTTCTCCTGCCAGCAATCAGGGCTTGGTGATGAGTTGGACCGGGGTCTGGATGACGTTGTCGGCATCCACGTCCGGCTTCTCGCCCTTGACCATCTTCAGCGCCGCCTGAATGCCGTACACCGCCTGCTGGCTGGCCGCCTGATCGAGGGTGGCGAGCACGCGGCCATCCTTGAGCATGGGTTTGATGGCGTTGATGTTGTCGTAGCCCACCACTTGCACTTGGCCAGTCTTGCCGGCAGCGCGCACGGCCGACACTGCGCCCAGGGCCATGCTGTCGTTGCCGGCCAGCAGGGCTTTCAGGTCGGGGTATTCGTTGAGCATGGAGGCAGCGACGGCATTGCCCTTGTCGATCTCCCAGTTGCCGCTTTGCACCGAGACGATCTTCATCTGTGCGGCGTCCATGGCGTCCTTGAAGCCGGCGGTGCGCTGCTGGGCATTGGTGGTGGTCGGCACGCCTTCGATGATGCCGACCTGGTCACCGGCCTTGAGTTTCTCGTTGGCCAGGTAGTCGCCGACCAGGCGCGCGCCCTTGCGGTTGTCGGGGCCAACGAAGGGCACGCTGATGCCTTTGCTCTTGAGCAGTTCAGGATCCAGGCGGTTGTCGATATTGATCACCACCACGCCCTGGTCCATGGCCTTCTTCACTGCCAAGACCAGTGCCTTGGAATCCGCCGGGGCGATCACCAGCGCCTTGGCGCCGGCGTTGACCATTTGCTCGACGATGCGGATCTGCTCGCCGGTATCGGTCTCGTTCTTGATGCCGTTGGCGATCAGGTCGAATTCGTTGGCATGCGCTTTCTGGTAGTCCTTGGCGCCGTCTTCCATCGTGCGGAAGAATTCGTTGGCCAGTGACTTCATCACCAGGGCGACCTTGGGCTTGTCTTCGGCGTGGGCGGCGGAAAACGGCAGGGCGAGGGACAGGGTGGAAACGACAGCGAGGGCCAGCAGACGGCCGGGGAACGGCAGTTTCATGGACGATGACTCCGAATCTTGTGTTTTTTATCGGATCGCAAACGTTTGCGTTGCCTAACTATGGAAACAAGACCGGGGTTTGTCAAATCCGTTTGGCGTTCGGTGGCCTGAGCACTGCTGGTGCCGATTATCCAGAATTTTTCCGGAAAACCGAACACCTTTTCCTACGCCCGTTCGGATTTTCGAATGGAATACTGCCCCCTGTCGCGGCTCAAGGCCGCGCCTGCACGCGTTTGCACAAGCTGGTATGAAACATGCCTCAAACCTTGTGCGACATACAAAAAATCTCATTAGGAAGAGAGAGAACAATAACGATGAATGCTGCACTTAAAACCTTCGCCCCCAGCGCCCTAGCCCTGCTGCTGATCTTGCCCGCCACCGCCTCGGCCAAAGAAGCCGAAACCCGGCAGAAACTGGCCAACGTGGTCATCCTCGCCACTGGCGGCACCATTGCCGGCGCTGGCGCCAGCGCCGCCAACAGCGCCACCTACCAGGCCGCCAAGCTGGGCGTCGACAAGCTGATTGCCGGCGTGCCTGAATTGGCCGACCTGGCCAACGTACGCGGCGAGCAAGTGATGCAGATTGCATCCGAGAGCATCACCGATATTCACAGGTTTATCAGTAAAGGACGGACATCGCTCTAGCCCTTCTGCCACAAGGGCTCCAAAAGAAAATGGCAATGTCCGTACCCCTACCGCACGGCCGCCCCTGCCAGCATCCATACCTCACTACGTCTCCAACCTGGCTGCCCGACTTGAGATCAATTCCCCCTCTACCCAGGGAAAGACACCCTCTCCTTGCATCATAAAATCTCAGGCCTAGAGCGCCTCAACCTCGCAAGAACCTGACGGCCCTTCCGATCAACTTAAGTCCATAGTGCGTAACAATCAGGAAAGCAATTACCGCCACCATTGCCGCCACCAGCCCAATCAACTTGGACCACTGCTCATCCAAACTAAATCCAGCAAGCTTCACTAGGGGTTGTACCAACTCTGGCGAGAGTGCCGCTGACGCAATGATGCCGAAAATTAGGGTGATGCGCCGAGTGAACGCCTCAGATGCGATTTTCTCATCCAATTCCAAGGACTTCTTAATCGCCTCTACTTTCTTATGAAAAATTTTGCTCATCATTGAGAGGTGAGTCCCCTGCTTAACCTCTTCGATGTAGTCAGCAATTTCCCCATATTTGTATAACGAGTACAATGACTCTTCAAAGCTCAACACCTGAAGCTCTATCCGAGTCACATCCGTTGATTTTATGCAATCGTCCAGCGCCGAAGAAGCATACGCATAGAACACTATCATGTAATGCGCCACTTCATTTAGGATTTGCGCATCTGAAATCAAGTTATCAAAGGTGTAGCCGTCACTCCGATCTATAAAACTCGAAACCTGGGATGAAGACAAAATCAACGACACCGGCTCTGAGTAGAAGTGATTGAAATCGTTGAAACACCTTAGATCTTTTAGCTGTATAGATTGTTCGTACGAAGCCCCAGATAGGCCGGCTCGGACCATGACGCTGTTCACGAAAGACTTATGAGCAGACCAGTTTTCTTCAGCTCCGCCCTTCTGCCCTGTATGGCCAAGGATTCCAATCAACGGCTTCCCATACCAGTATCTACCAACCGGAGGATCTGACTTACGGACATCACGCCAATTTACTTCCGATTTCACTTTTCTACTGGCAAGTGAGCGAGCCACCATTGACAGTACATTTCTTGCGACATCAGTCAAGGTTATCTGATCTGTATGCACAAGCTCATAAAGAGCTAACTCCTCCTCCAGAAAGTCAATAGTCGTAGGCGACTCCAGAGAGGAATCCATCATTTTCATGAATGTTTCTTTTTGAGCCATCCTCTCGGAGAATGACATCTGAGATATTTGACACTCGACTGATGCTTTATGTAATGCCTTGTCGCAGAGAACTGACTCCAAGTTCCGCAGCGATTTGTTAACCTCCTGAAAAACAACCTCACCCGAAGTCAGATCTTCAAAGCCGAAGACCCCCTCCAACACGATAGTGATAACACCTCCACTCGAAATCTTTAGATGTGGAAGAAGCAACTCATACTCTTCATCTCCCTCGGCCTGAATTGCCATAGGCCGAAGATAAACCCGCGCACTGTCGCTTGGATAACCAAACATCCCATTGAATAGCTTCCGCTCTGAAAGCAGCAAATTTAACGCCTTCAGGAAAGAATAACTAACTGAGTCTTTATCCTGATTATTCAAAAAATTTTGATGACCTGAAATGGTCATTCCAGTCCCTTGAATATTGCTTTTTATGGTTAATGCCTGAACCCTAACGCAAGCATTGTCTTTAAAATAAACCTGCCCTTTGTTATCAAGAGCAAAGGCGAAAGCATCGGATTGAACAAGGATTTTGCACGCCTCAGCAAGACTGAATGAGCAGTCAAGCCTAGAGGAATATAGGAATTTAGAGCACCCCGAATAAAACTCCTGCTCGTCATGGTCGACTTTGCAGGCTTCTGATTCGTAGGTTTCTGGAATCTCCATATATCCTTTTCCTTATATTAAACCATCAAGATTACATCGCAGAAGCATTAGTGCATCACCGCTAGCCACGACGCCGCGCATAATCTGCCAGCCGTTGATAGTCCGCAGTCTCAGCGAGAGCCACTTGCGCTGTAGCGATTTCCTCCAGACAAGGCTGGAGATCAGGAGATGGCCAACCTTGGTTGTCCACCGCTGCCGCCAGAAGCCTGAGCGCTTCTTGCGGGAACCTTGTACAAAGCCCAGATTTGAGCAACTGCTGGACTGAGTAGTGCATATGTTCACTAGGTACGAGCCAGTCGTAAATAGCTGCGAGCGCGGAGGGGAATTCGGTTCCCGCCGCGATAGACATCCTAAAGAGTGACTCTGCAATGGCCGGCGTCACTAGCTCTCGCGACTTTGGCCAAACATCTCTCCAGAAAGGCAGGATTCGATTTTGCCAATATTCTTCTCTCTGCTCCCCTGCACTTTCTAAAGCCTGAGACATTGCCCTGGCTGACTCTTGTAACGCCTGTAAAGGAAGCGCGACGAAAGCCTGACGAAATTCATCTGCGCTATAGCCTTCCAAAGGGCCTAATGCAGCGTAGGTGAAAAAGGCTGCGAATTGCTGACCATGCTCTCCTAGGCTCTCATAGCGACGCGCTGTCTCGAGGAAATCAGCCTTAAATGCCAAGAGTAGAGGGCGGTACAACCGCGGTGACCATAGGAAACCTTCCCATGCCCTTCTAGCTTCAATGGCGTTGATCGCCCAGTTGAAATGAGGAAGCAGATACTCTTTTGTCCAAGCCTGATCTACCCTGAACAGAGCAATGAGCCTCGATGCCAAAAGCACCCTGCCGTGACGATACCTTTCGATCCGAGAGTCACATAGCTCTGTAAAAGACCGGCGAATCTCGTCGGAGAGAAGATCATTATCACTGAGGGGATTTTTTTGCCAAATATTAAGCAGCGCTTGGGTGATATGTCCGATGGGATGATTGATGGCTTCAGTGACCGGTTCGTCAAGTGGCTGGCCATTACTAGTCATGCCAGTATCAGCATTGAGAGGAAGGCTCATCACTCTCTGGCAGATTCTTAAAAAGACAGTATGATCAGTAAGATTTGACTTTGATACGGCATCAAGCCAACGCGTGAGGCTATGAATAACTTGAGAAATGACCTCATCCGGCATTGCTTCGACCCATGGAGCAACATAACGCCATGATTTTCGAGCAATCTTTGATTCACTCCAAGCTTGGAATGCCTCTCGCCACCGATCTATAAGCCACTGGCCCTCCTGCGCAAGCTCTCCCATTGCAGACAAACTATTGAGTATATGCTTCTGGCAAACGTCCCTCCAGGTATCCTCATCAAAATACCCTTGGTCAGTTGGAGGGCTTCTAAGCCATTCAACAAGCGCTGCTTTCTTATGAGGTGCAATTCTGATTACTCGGTTTTCTTGGTAGTCAGGATCCCCCGTTCCACTCATCCAGTGGGAAAATTCATCACTCTCATTTTCCGCCAGACGAAGGTAGGGGTAGCCAGCAGATAGCTCATCAAGTCGCTGCCGAGCTTGCCCCCCGAGAATAAGCCCACTTAATTGAAGCTTCGCAAGGGCTCTCCATACCGAGTGATCTACAAGCTGCTGAAATCGCTCATCTGTAATATCATCAACAAAACTGTCTCGCGGCGGGCCTAACAATAGTGCCGCTTCCAAATTAACTTGGGATGATGCATGCAGATGACGACCTTGCAGAACTAGTAGTCGCAAAACCTCTCGGCGCGTAGATATCTCCCATAACCACTTACCATTATCGACCAGCAACCATCCGGCCCACTCGTCTGCTGCAATAGTGCCTTCCTGGCTAGCAGCGAAGAAAGCCAAGCGTTTGAAAGTAGGATACGGCATTTCAAACCATCGCCGCGCCGCGTTAACCGCAGCCACGTTATTCACTATCTTAAGAGCGAGCCACGAATCTCGCAATAATTCAATGAGCACGACCCATTCACGGAAACCTCGGTTTTGCCAATGAGGGGTTATAGATGGAAGATCCCAGTACGATCGATCCTCATCCGCGTCCGTATCCGCCAGCTCCTGTAAGAGGTCTAGGGCATCACGCAGGAGAAACTGGAAATCGTCAAAAAGGAGTGGCAATGCGGCCATCCATTGTTCATGCGATGATTCAAATAGCGTAGATCTTACATAATCACAACTCAATACCAATTCCCAATTAACGAGATGGCGAAGGCGGATTGGTGAAGGGACAATTTCTTCTCCCAATCGATAAGGTTTTGAGATGGAAACTACGGGTGACAATAGCTCTCGTAGCTGTAGACGCAGGCTGGCGGTTAGACCATCTCGCTTGAGTCGGTCGGCCCAGCTAAAAAGGTTCAGTTCTCGCCAAGGCGACTTGATTCTTTCGGCTAAAAACAGTGCCCATAGCTTTCGCATGAGAGGCCCTGGCACACCCTTGGGAGAGCTTTTCCGAATCTCTTCTAGCTCAGTCGTTTTCCCTTCGCTCTCCAGCTTTGCTGTTAATCCCAGGCGCTCCTCGATGAGAAATTCGAGCCGTTCATGGACATTTCCGCCACGCGTCGAGAGCCAAAGCAGAAGCTCAGGATCATCGAGATGCCTCACGATCCAACGGGCTATCTGGAACATCACATCATCCCAGTAGCCAGTCCGCCCCCCGACAAGCCCCATTGGAGCAGCTAACTGATAAGGCGTTGGTCTTTGAACAAGGCTGAAGCTGAGCTTAGGATCGGCCTCAGCATGAGGGGGAACCCCAAAGCGGCCCAGATCAGAGTGGCAATAGCGTGAATCAGTGAATGCGTCTAGTAACCAGTCCAAGGAGGGTGCGGGACTAAATTCCGCAAACCGACGAGCAGGAAAACCTGATTTGTCGGAGAGAGCCCAAAGCATTCGCCCCACAAAATCATCTTGCCGGGTACTAGCCGAGGGGCGGGATAGAGCATGAGTAGTCACGATGCGTTCTTTGCCAGTCGTGCCATCTCTGTAAGTTTCTGACCAAGCTTTCAAGGTTTGATGCAGACCTCTATGCGAGTTCGCGCCTGGCAGAGTCTGGTAGAGGATCGGAGTGACCCCTTTAGCCTTCCATTCCGCCGTTTTCAGGCTTTCCTCACCCGGTTTACAGGACCCGAACGCCCATGCTTGCGGAGTCATCTCACCGAGCATCCTATCAGCAGCCAGTGCGTCCATCATGTAGCGCAAAACCGGATCGCTCACGCTGTATCCGACGAAGCAAACCACGTAATTACGGAATAGCTCACTTACAAATCGGGCAGCCCAACGCTCTGTCAGGTAAGCAAGGCCGAAGTCTCCACTTGTGATGACGAGGCGATTGAGTTCAGAGGGGCTGATGACTTTGGGCAGCAATCCGTGAAGGTACACCACCCCATCCCAGCGGCTGTTTTTAGGAAGCGGGAGCATGGGTGCGGAGTATGAACTGAACTGCTGCTTTGTACGTCGAGCAGCTGCGTCGAATACTCGATCAAAATTGGTGGTCACCAGGCGGAGCGCACCACCGCGACTACGACCCAGACTCAGCAGCGCGGCATGTGTATCCGTTGCCCCTTTGAGTCGAAGGTTTGGCTTAAGAGCCCGAACCAACGCTTCTCGTACGGCGCCCCGCCCATTCGGTAGGCGCCTTTCAAGCAGGTCCAATGTGGCATCGTACTGGTAGCTCTCGAATGCCTTCTTCTCTGCACTATCAAATGTCGTATGTGCTTCTTTATAGATAAGCTCCACCAGACCCTTGAAATCGAGAAGGCCTGCTGGGTATGAGATACCTGCGCCGCAGAAGAAGACCACCTTGCCCTCTTCGTGGGCTTGTAGCAGTTCGTCTGGTATATCTGGACCGTGTGTTACGAATTGCATCCCTGCGCCACCTCGTGCTTGATGGCGACAAGCCATCTCGCATCGCTGTTTAGCACGGGCAGCGCCCTTTTTCCATCAGTAGATCGGGGGGGCAACTCTCTCCATCACCGCAGTGAGATTACGACTTAGCGTCGCCTCCCCTCTCATTGACTGTCTTCCATTTGTGGTGATCCAGGCTCGATACACTGATCGGACCTATGTAGACATCCAGCTGTTGACTCCGCTCCAGCAACGCAAGCTGAAGGTTCAGAACTTGCGATTTCAGTGCATCCCTCTCCGCCCGCAGTACGTCCATATCAAGAAGGATCCTACGGTTCTCATCCCTTGCGCCTTTCAATTGCGACGATAGGGAACGATCAACGTAGGCCGGCAGCTCAGCGACCAGCTGATTATCGATCTCTATCTCATGCACCAGAGAGGGAAATCGAGATCTCTTTAGAGCTGAGGGGTCCTTTCCAGCTTCCCTTGCGATGTTAGCCAAGGTAGCAGGAGCACCGACGGGAATCCGAATCGGCTTGCGCTCCCTGATACGTTGCCAGGCGTCTCGGTAATCTTGTTCTGCGCTGCGTCTCATGATTCAGTCCTGCAAAACCACATTAATCAATCGTTGGGTAAACCGGTGCTGAGCAGAAAGTGACTCCCTCCGAGGTCCATCCACTTTGGCGTCCTCCAACTGGATTTCGATCCAGTCATTAGTCTTCTGGATTTTGGAAAGATTTTGCTTACAAGCGAGACCGGAGACGCACTGATCGCATCCTAATACATAATCAGCACTTCCCAGTTCACAGTGCTCCGAATTGAGACAGATCCCCATGATAGTCTCCTTGATGGAGAACAGACCTTTCTTTGCCATACCTACTAGCTGCTTCAAATTCTTCATCTCCATGAAGCTGGTGACACGCTCTTTATGAAGCGGGCTAATTAATGACACGAAATCTGGCGACTTGAGTTCAACAGCATTCCGAGCCATGGACTCATAGAAGTTACTGACATATTCCTCAGCGACCTTCTGACTAACTGCCAAGTGCGAGCCGTTTCTTCCGTAGTACATACTCATGCTTTGATAGAGATGCTTAAGTTGGTATTGCATGCTCTGAGGTGAGACAAGCCCTGACATGTGAGAGTTGACCATTAGAGTGCGTCGAAACTGGTGAAATGCGAAGCTCCAAGGTTCGCCGACAGCAAATCGCTCGACATCAAGACCTGGATTGATTTTGACTGCCTCGTCAAAATCCTCCTCGGTAATGACTGTACTGCCAAGTGGAAAGAAATTCGGGCATTGCTGTTCGATGGTTGCGGCAGCCATGCCACGCCGAATGCTAGTGGCGTCACTTCCGCTCTCACTATAATGACCGCCCCACGGCTCATATGCTCGCAGGATGAGAAACGGATTTGTTAGCTCCGATTTATCGTGCTTAACCCCACGAGCAACTGCACACTTCATCCTTATTCTGCATACAGAGGCCATGGCTTTCACCACTTTTTCTGTGTCTTGGCATGTTACCCACAAAGCCTCGGGATCCTGAATTGTTTTCGTGGTACGCCCTTTCAGGAAATAAGCAGGACCATCATCCGTGTCCTCAGTAAAAAAACAGTCTGCGCGGAGATTGTTAACCTCTTCTTTCCTCATTGCAGTCAAACTCGCAATGCATGTGGCTCCAACCAACGCAATGGAACCGAAAAATCTCGACAGTACACCAACCTTGAGATCTTCGAATGATTTTCCAGGCCCACACATCCACTTTTTAAGTACTGCATCAACACCATGCCTTGTGGCGGCTTCAGAAAAAGATCCATAGTAAACAGTCCTTCTTACAGTCGTAGAGCGCTGGGAGTATGGACTAAACAACCTTCTTTGATCACCCCACCGCGCAGGGTCACCATTATTGTATAGGTATCCCCCCCAGGCCTCCTCAAAAAGCTGCTCAAATTGATGTGAATGGACGTTGAAATCATTCACAAGCTCCATCGAGCGTTCAAGATGCAGGTTATTTATGCGCTTAGGAATGTAAGGAGTTTGATTTGATTTTAAGTTTTTGAGCGCCACATGCAAATCAGCGATTTGCTTTAAGTTCAAAATCATAAAACCTAAGGTATCACGATGATCATAAATCGTTCTCAACACCTTGACCAGATGATGCACTTTATCAGAGCAAGCAGCGATTAACTTATCAACTAATTCAGGGAATTTATGAACATCAGTTACCGAGACTCCCATATCATTACACACGATGAAAACTTTTTTCAGAGCACCGTAACGAGTAAAGAGAGTACTGGGCTTTATTGATTCAGGGCTGCACCACATCATGAAAGCCATAATACATCTGAAGCGAAACGACTCCTGCTCGCTCGACCAAGACTCAGCCCTAGACGTCGACAGCTGTCCAAAGTTGAACGCGCAAATGCGTCCACACCAGTAAGTCATAGGCCAACGATCATCGCCGAAATGCGCTAAAACTTTACCTTCGGGGTCAATACATACAGGAAAATCATCCGAAGGGGGAAACTGCGGCAATTCATAATTTTTTGCCTTGGTGGGTGGATGTTCCATAACCAATTTCAGTCGCATATTTGTTGCTTTCAATGTAGCACCTCGATCATCCCACGGAAGGAATGGTGAAAGTCCAGCTCGCTTATGCGTAGTCTGGCCTCCACCACCCAGTCATTGCACTGCCCACCTTGCGCCTCGAACTCATTCATTAATGCATTCAGACGATCAACAATTGCTTTCTGGGGTGAGCCTTCTGCTCGTTTATTGAGGGGCAACCTCGCCAACTCTGCATTCTTCAAATAGTGATAACTGGCCATAGACCAGATATAGTCCAACGAGCGAATACCTTGATAATGCTCACAGAAAAGGCAACCCGCCGGGTTGATGCAATCTGGCTTGATTGGCGCAGAATCAGTGACGGCGACGACCTTGATTTCTGATGTGCATCTTCCCTTAGCGACAGAATCTCGAACAGTTTTCTCGTGGGCAAAAAACCCTGAAAACTCTCTCGTAGCAATGCTATGGTTCGGCGCCACATAGCTTCTGAACATAGTGGTAGTTGTATGCTGCGCCATTAAGGCCGAGAGCACTGGATCATGGGTTTCCCTCAACATCCAGTTCACTCGCCTATTTCGTAAAGACCTGAGATTTATGCACTTTTTATCGACAGATGAAAATAGTTTTTTCATTCTTGCCTGACTATAAGCATCTGCGCGCTTTTTGGAATTAGTCTTAATGAATGGAAAAAGATATTCGCACCCATCTGGATACAGCCTTCTTATGAAGGCCAAATACTCATCGAAAATTTCTCGATATTCTTTGTATATAAAAAACTCAACATCACCTTTACGCCTATCTTTGTACGCAGAGACTCTGTAATCTCCTTCCCATGAAGAGTAGCGATAATCCGCCATGGGCAGATCGTAAGCATCACTTGCATTCATTCCCGTCTGCGCGACAAAAAAATTAAACTCCGCATCAATTCGCAGATTGATCAATGGGCTTCGAGTCCTAACAGTTCCGTGCAACCTGTTTTCCTCGCGCCGAGAAGCTTGACCTTTTACATTGTACGGATCTCGTCCTTCGGGACCGAGGAGCTTGTCAGGGGTTTTCATCCTTGCCCAATGCTCAATCACCGCCCCATCTGTAAAGGAGACTTGCAAGGGAAGCTCGCCAAAACATGCCTCATAACTAAGGCTATCAATAACATCGAGTAAATCGGCGCCGTATTGAAATCCTGCATTGATACTACCCGTATCGTTTTTTGCTCTAGCTATCAGCCCACGACGCTTTAGGCTAGTGTAATTAAAAGAGGACTTTAATGAGCGCGGACTCAACTCCAGCATGCTTTCAATAACACGCACCAAGATCCGATCTACAGTATAGGCAGAATACGTACCCTCCTTACGATTATTGATATCGATATCATAGGCTTTGTCGTAGCTGTACTTTTCATAAAGCTCGCAGACATTCCCTACGGTTATATCAACACCCAAGGCGTCATAATGCGAATACAGAACCTTGAACGCAGTAATATCTCGCTTAGTGGTCCATTCACTGTAACCGTTATCCAATCGCCTAACTATATAGCCATGAAGAAGCCGAACCAATTCAAGCCTCGAAGGTTTAAGAGCACCTAACAAGCCCGAGCTGATCTGCTTTTCGACTGTAAAGCCGTGAGCCGCACTACCGCCACAATAGAGCAAAGCTCGAAGACTTGGAGGAGCAGTAAATCTATCTCCCACGCAGTGCTCGAAACCGAGATCGAATTCACCTATTAATTGCATCACCATTTGACTCGCAACTCTTTACTTCGACGAGTAAATTCATTTGACCAAGAGGCTTTTGCCTTGTGGTCTTGAACAAACTTAATGTATTTCATAGTGGTCTGCTCGTGCACATGCAACATGAGTCCCTTAAGTGTTCCGACAACCGACATCAGAGACACACCGGGCCTATCCAAATTATCCAATACAAACTGAGTACCAAAAGTTGCCCGCGACTGGTGAAACTTAAATTCAAGCTTTCGCCCCCGCCTAAGAGATATGAGCCTCAGCTTTGCAATATCAACATTCACCGTATTACTATTATCGCTACCCTTTCGGCAGTAAGATCGTCCATTCTTGTTGAGAAATACAAGCCTCCTATCATCAATACTTGCCTTAGCGACCCTAAGCAGTCGACGCATTGACCCAATATATGAATTCACAAGCTCATAAAGAGGAACCGGAATCGCTACCTGTCCAGTAACGCCGAATTTCGTTGCTACTGGTGCGTACTTCACACCTGGCCCAATGGACAGGTAATATGATTTCCCATCTTCTGCTAGCCTCGCATGTTTGAAGGTGAGCAATTTAAGATCGGAGATCGAGCCAATTCTCATACCAGTATAAAAGCCTAGCGCCAACATGAGATAAATTTCAGGTGACGAACACTCATACGCCAAGTCGAGAACATAACTCTGAGTATCCATATCTAAAGGTATCAATCCGCCCTCGACCGTACTCGCAAGGGAGCCCCCAGATTTAATGCGTAGATCCTTTAACCCGTTTTCGATCGTCCGTTTGAGCCCAGAGAAATTTTCAACCTTTGCGGCCAAAGTTAGATCTTCGAAAAATTCGCTTTTAGAAGTAAAAAAATTCGACTCATGAACCCACGTGTAAAGGTTGATTGCGGCTCGCATACATTTCTTGGCTGTTTTTACTTCAATCTCGCCGCGACGTATACGCCCTGTAAGATCACCGTGATATCGAAATAGAACCCGCTCATCTTTGGCATTGGGGAAATAGAACCATGGCAAATTGACGCGCGCAAGAAAATCCGCAAGATCTCTTAGCCCATACATTGAACTAACAAGTGTAACTTTTTTCTTTCCACCACTAGCAATACTGTGGCGCTGCGATGCTGCCCACAAATTAGCAACATCCCACGCTTTTCCAGCCGAGAGGTAAACTTGCGGAAAGCCATCAATCACGTTCGTGCTTTGATTAGGTACTGGAAATGGGTGCCCTACAAGATCATCTGTAGTAGTCCCGCACACCAAGATCCTTTCTGGAGAGTAATCAATAAACCCAAGTGAAGACATTAGTAGACAACTTGATAGCCAGACAAATAAAAATAAGATCACGAACTCGATAAGTTGTCCAGCTAGTAAAAACAGTGTCACCAGCAAATAATAAATCAATAAGATAAAAAATAGATTTTGTTTAGGTATTCTTAATGCTATTACAAAAAATTACCCACCCCACGAATATTAAGGCGTGCAAAGAAATGTCATCACATCGTGCTTAATGAAAAATAGCATTACAGTTTTAGGCAAACGCTAAATTTCAGCTTCAAAAAAAATTCAAAATGGGGCGAGGATCAGACAAATGGTCCCCAGTGGACACAGCAAAGGCTACCTGCCGGCATGCGTTTAACGTTAGCTCAGCTCCCAAAAGCTGCTAGGCCGAAGCCGTAGCGGCCTCGGCCTCTCGTTCTCTTAGTGACGGACTTCTTCCCTAAAGCAGATAAGCCTGCTCTTGAGTATCGAGCGACCTGTAAACCTCGCCCAGGCGCTCATTAACATCCGCGAATAGGACACCCGCCTCCCTCAACCTGGCCTCAGCAGTGTGGTGATTCCGCGTGTGTATAGCATCGGAGCAGAGCGCTGTGAGCTTGGTCACCTCCTCACGCAGAGCGTCATCATGCACCCGCACACGAAAAAGGCCTACTTGGCGAAACGCCGCCAATGATCGCTCCGCGATCTCGTCTGACACCTGCTCCTTTCCCCACTCTCCAACACGTCGTGCATTGAGATTTTCTTCGAGATTCAGGAGGGTGCTAGATCGCATTAGCTCTACTAGTGACTCTTGAAGTTGAGGCAATAGAACCCGTTGCGCTTCGATACGCTGCATCAGGAAGGTTTCTTGCCGTTTTTCGAGCCGAACTCGCTTTTCTCGTGCCTCTTGACGCTTTTCATTAAAGAGATCGAAGATTGCTTTGAGCAGTGCACCGGCTACGAGCGTTACGACAGGAAACCACACGTTAGGAGTAAATTCGCCCATAAAATCCTTAAACCACAACGGTTTTACTATCCATTTACCGATATCTATATTTGCATTAGTATCAATCTAATTTTGCCTGTCGCCAGACCTCCAATTATTGATTAACGCCTCCGCCATTTTCCTATTAACCAATGGTGGTGAATGAGGTCTTGCTGTTATCAATAATCGTAGCGATTCCGGAGAAATGCAGTCGTACGCGAACTCCACATCTATCCCATATCCTTTTAGTTCCCGCTTCATGGCTGTAACCACGTTGGAACAGCCGGCGCAAATGTGTTTGATTTCATTCCACGCAGTGCTAAATCTTGTAGGGGTATGGGTGTGGAAGCTGATCTTTCCTTCCGTGAAACTCACAGTCTCATACTTGGATCGCCCACATGTCGGGCACCTCCAATCCCCGGGAAGCGCCCCCCACATCCGAGCGCTCCCAGGGAACGAGTCTATCATCGCCAAAAAGTTTTCCGGAGGTTTGCCTCGCGCAGGTTGTGTCTCCGTACGCCACCGACTGTAATTCGATACGTGCTTAATAGAGGTCGATGTCATTTCACGAAACAGCGCCTCCCCGCTAACGAACTCCAGCCCATTATAGGTGTTATAGCCATTAGACAAAGTAGGCTCCGGAACAATATCACTCTGATATTTCTCGAACCAGTAGTCCTGCAACACAGCAGCTTTTGCTACCTCGTGCACCAACTTCATGCGTGCAAAGTAAGCTTGACGAATTAGCGCCCAAGCAGCAAATACTTTCCCTTCATCAACCAAGTGCGATGAGTTCGCGCCTATGACGATGAACTGATAGATCTGACTTATGGAAAATGAATGAAATCTTATTCGCCCATCGATGTCGGAGATGAGCTTTTTTGCAGCTGCGTCAGCATTATTACAGTCTTCACAAATCAAGACTGGAGCATATGCCGAAAAAGCAGGCGCCATACGCTCGATAAGCGCAAGTCCGGTGTTAGTAGCTTTATGAGAACCGCTATCGACGAACACTCTGTGAAATGCTGCCTCTAGGGCATCTGTCATATGGTCGTGATGAAGAACTAATTTAGCAAGTATCTGCCCCTTGCTACCTACCCTAGCTATCTCAAACTTATTTCTGCGGCAGCACGGACATACCCAGGATTGAGCGGTTTCAATCCAGTTCCGGTTCATTTCAAAAAGCTTACCGCCATGGTGAGCTTGAATTTTACGCGATAAAGGCGAACTAATTCCGTCAATTGAATCTATCGAACCATCGTTAATGCCTTCTATCGCCAGCCGCAAGGCTGTTTGCCGTCGTTCTTCATACAGTTCTGGACTGACCCTGTGCTGCCGAGCCCAAATTGCAAGAGAATATTTGGGGCTGGCTCTACCGGAACTCAGCTCATTTACCTTTGGCTTGCTGTGATCAGTCACACATCCTCCCGTGTACCTTGACATATCGGCAGCACGACAGTATCAGACACGTCAAGCAGGTGGAAAGACCGACGTATCTTCGAGATACCTCTCCGCGAAGGTGAGTAAAGCTAGATAAATACGAATGGTTGACCTCCAGTGGGTTGAACCAATGCATCCAGCAAAAAATTTAATTCCCCCTAAATTGAATTTTGTATATTTGCTGAAGCTCCTGACCCGACTTGTTGCCTGAGTACTGGCGCCTTAAAGACCAGGGTGGTCTTGGCTTAGAAATACTGCTTCGCAACTATGAACCAGAGGGGGCGTAAGTAGAAGAGTGCGTCTCCATTTTGCCCCCTCACTTTTTCAGCGCTTAACCCAAGACTCCACCACGTCGCTGCCGTGCTCCTGCTTCCATTCTTTCAGGCGACGATGGTTGCCGCCCTTCGTCTCGATTACCTCACCATTATGAGGATTCTTGTACACCTTGACCTCTCGGGCCTTACGCTGGGTAGCCTTTGGCGCCATTACGCCGGGATTACGACGAGCTGCTTGAGGGTCTAGGAGGTTGACCACATCGCGCAGGCTGTAGCCATAGCTCTCAAGCAATGCACGGAGTTTTTTCTCAAATTCGATTTCTTTCTTCAGGCCGGCGTCATTCTTCAGATTTTCCAATTCTGCCAGCTGAGCGGCCAAGTTCCGCTCAAGTTCTCTAAATTCGGCAAGTCTAGACATTGACATCGTTCCTATTGGGTGAATTTAAATCGAGATGGTAGTCGTTTTGCGGCCTTACTGCACCTAGGTTTACTCTAGACGTAGCCGCCTACGGCTAGTGTGAAGACTCAGGCTCTCCATTCGCGATAAATTTCATATAGCCAAATACGGCGCCTTCCTGAACAAGCCTCCTTACGCGCTGGCGCTACCGAAATCCCCGCTCTTCCCCCGGAAAACCGAACATACACCCACCTCAATGTTCGAAGATCCGACTATGAAAAGCACGCTGAGCTGCTCCAGCCTTGGGGAAACTGCCGCGAGAAGGGGGTCGTCTACAATTCTGTCGCGCAAGGCAGCCTCTGGTACGGAATCTGCCTTGGAGTAGGCGCAACATAGCAACCAATCTCATCAGGAAGAGAGACAAAACAATGAATGCTGCTTTGAAAACCTTCGCACCCAGCGTATTGGCGCTGCTGCTTATCCTGCCAACCGCGGCTTCTGCTAAAGAAGCAGAAACCCAGCAGAAGCTGGCCAACGTGGTCATCCTCGCGACTGGCGGGACTATTGCCGGCGCCGGGGCCAGCGCTGCCAATAGCGCCACCTATCAAGCCGCCAAGCTTGGGGTCGACAAGCTCATTGCCGGTGTGCCGGAACTAGCGGATCTCGCCAATGTGCGCGGCGAGCAGGTGATGCAAATTGCGTCCGAGAGCATTACGAATGAGGACTTGTTAAAGCTTGCTAAGCGCGTCTCTGAGCTAGCCGACAGCAACGATGTGGATGGTATTGTCATCACCCACGGCACTGATACCCTGGAAGAGACCGCTTACTTCCTCAACCTGGTCGAAAAGACCGACAAACCGATCGTGGTAGTTGGCTCGATGCGTCCAGGTACCGCGATGTCCGCCGACGGCATGCTCAACCTCTACAACGCCGTGGCCGTAGCCAGCGACAAGCAGTCGCGTGGCAAGGGCGTACTGGTGACTATGAATGACGAGATCCAGTCCGGCCGCGATGTGAGCAAGTCGGTCAACATCAAGACCGAAGCCTTCAAGAGCGCCTGGGGCCCGATGGGCATGGTGGTAGAAGGAAAATCCTACTGGTTCCGCCTGCCGGCCAAGCGCCATACGGTCAATTCTGAATTCGACATCAAGCAGATCAGCAGCCTGCCGCAGGTGGACATCGCCTATGGCTATGGCAACGTAACCGACACCACCTACAAGGCACTGGCACAGAACGGTGCCAAGGCGCTGATCCATGCCGGTACTGGCAATGGTTCGGTATCATCGCGAGTGGTGCCGGCGTTGCAGGAACTCCGCAAAAACGGCGTGCAAATCATCCGCTCGTCGCACGTCAACCAGGGTGGTTTTGTGCTACGCAACGCCGAACAGCCGGATGATAAGAACGACTGGGTGGTGGCCCATGATCTGAACCCACAGAAGGCGCGGATTCTCGCCATGGTCGCGATGACGAAGACCCAGGATAGCAAGGAGCTGCAACGCATTTTCTGGGAGTACTGATTCTAATCTAAGGCAGACCGGTGCCGCACAGCGCCGGTCAATTCAGCCCTCTTCCTCGGCTCCCTTTCCTACTGTCATCATAAGTTTTCGATCGAACGAACTGGTTGACCGACTAGCGACGCCAGCCAGCAAGCAAGCAAGCAAGCAAGCAAGCAAGCAAGCAAGCCAAACACTGCCTAGATTACGAGTGAAGCCTCTTCCGTCCATTCAGAACGATAAATCATCGAATGGCCCGTCCCACCTTTGTCTTGTGACACCTTTCGTCACCATCACATTTTGCGTTTTAGCTTTCACCTTTACTGCTTCGATCGCGTGAACTTGTAAAGTATCGAGATCCAAGCGGAGGCTGGGCTCGCGATGTGATGCATAGACTTGGGACCAATCGTAGTTTTTGAACGGGAAGGTTAGTGGCGGCTCCTCAATAGGAGACGCAGGTAGGTCGATCTGAATAGAATACGAAGGGTATTCATCGCCGGAGTCTGGATCGAACTCCGCGAGCTGGACGTGAAACGCAGTGGAAAATGGCACGTCTAGAGCTGCTACCCTTGCAGCCTTGTGGAACAGCGCAACGTTGACCCCTACCCCGTCCTGCACCGAGGGGAAAATAATGCCATCCAATGCAGGCGCTTGGAGCGAGGCGAGGTAGTCGGCCACGGCTTGTGTGATGAGATACTCGTGCTCCTGTTCCTGCGGCATCACCGGAAGCACCAACCTTTTACTAAGGGTTCGCAGGAAGTCGTGACGCCCCAGCTCTGTTGCATAGAGTGGGTCGAAAATACTTCCTTCGCAGCGAAGCCGCTCTAGCGCTCTGAGATCCAACAGCCTGAGCGGGCGAATGATGTCGAACTTCGCTGTTACTACGTTGCTGCCAACAACAGGACGAACCTCAGCTAATGCTGATCTGACATTCAGGGCCCCGTAAAAAACTGCGATCCCTGACGAGTTCATTCTTCCAGCTGCCGCCATGGGACCGGGAGGCGGCCCTAACCTCTCCACCGGATTTTCGAGCGCATCTTGCAGCGATTGGCCAGAACGGAATTCACGGGCACGGTAAAGTGCTGAGATTTTCTTGCCAGGCCCCGCAGAGACTATCGCTAGGCCTCTGGAAAGCTTACGAGCCCTGTCCAGACCCGCGAAGACGGAGTTGAGGATGACCAATGCTTCCTGGTTGAACAACCGACTCTCATGCTTGAGTACGTGTTCCAGCCGGGACCACATCTCATCCCAATCTCCACCCGTTGCCCGCTTTTGTCTGTAGTGGGAATCAGGATCAAAATCCGACTCGTCGTAAGCATCGCTGGGATCATACGGTGCGTACTTTTCACTGAGCAGCTCAAGAACATCCGCTGCTACGCTCTGCTCGCAACTCAATGCTTCCGCAATTACCTCTAGGACTGGGTCACCCTCACGCTCCCAGAAATAATCGATCTCTCTATCTCGGCTCAAGGCATACTCGTATGCACTTGGTTCCTGGGGCGTCCTTTCGTAATGTGACTCGAACGCTTCTTCTACATGCTCGGCAAGCACTTCTAGAGTGATACGCGGATTATCTGCCTCATCACAATAGGAGCATTGGCCGGAGGGGCTTTTGCCGATTTCTCTCTGCAAAAAACTCTCGCCGATACACCCTGCGCATACCCATTTTGGCTCATCGTCGAGGGGGCTAGAACTCATCACATCGCCTTCCTGTGCAGTCAATGACTACGCCGAGTATCCAACGCTTTGTAGGCACAAAACCATACGGCGGTATGGACCGGTGGCGGATTCACAGCCCACCCCGAGCGAGTACGAGCTATCATCCAGTGAATAATAGCTGGGAGGTCATCAGATGAAGCTCGCTCATCAGGTATTACCTTGGGACCACCAGATGTACCAAGACGCTATTGATGCGATGAAGCGATACTATGAAGCCCTTGCTTCAGGACGACCGCAAGGTGATATAGAGAAGCTGCTACTGATCGCCAAGGCACAGTTTGACGCTGTGAATACGTACCAACTCGAAGCTCTGAGTGGTTCAGGAGGGCAATCTCACTGATTGCAGGGGCTCCCTTCGCTACGCCCGCCCTCAGGTCCCTGCATTGTAAATGCCCCCATGGAAGACATGGCAATTGGCAGTCACTTCGCTTGTAGATGCCTTGCACACCAAGGCTTGAAAAGGTACCCAGCCATTTCATATCTCTGGTCGAGTGCCTGCGACCCATGCGGTTGCTTAACAGCGACCTCGCCCGCTCGTCTCTCCCCGAGGTGCCAGGTTCAGTAACAGCGTAACCTCGACGACTTCACGTTTAGCACGGCTACCACCGACCAGACCGCCTCATTGGCGAATTTATCCAGCGGTTGCGAGCAGGTAGCGTGGTCACCGTTAACGAAAGCGTGCACGGCACAGCGCAGGCGCGACGTGGCCCGCTGGCAGCCCCCCCCCTCTCTGCATCAGCAGCAATGGCGCATGAACAGCATCAATCCGATACAGTAAGTTGTTGTGCATATAGCGTTGCGAGGCCTGCCATGGCTTCTCCTTAATATCCACTAACGGAAGAGCATGGCAGTTGAGTAGAAAAACTGACCAGATCGCTCAGACCGGCCAGGGAGATTCCTGAGCGGAACACATACTTTGTTGCGTGTAGCGCCATCACTGCCCAGCGCCTAGCACTCTGGCCAAAAAGCTGCACATTATCTCAGTCGATCAGGCCTGCCTCATCCGCCACTTGGATGGCAGCTTAAAGTCTTAATCCTATAGCAACGCTGGGCGATAATTGTAAAGGACACTCATGCGCTTCGCCCAGCCTGCCATTGGTGAATTACAAGATACCTAGAACGTGGCCTGAACCTTCAATCCCCCGACCCAGGCATCGTCCACCTGCTTCACGCCGCCTGGGTGCCGGACGTATTGCAAGTTCGGTCGCACTGTCAGCCAGTCAGTGACATGCAGACCATAATTCAATTCGGCATTGTACTCAGTTTCCTGCACGGGAAGATATTCTGGATCATCATAGTCCCCGACACCATTCACCAGGTTTGTCAGGGCCGCATTCTTGCGATATCCCGGGTTCACATGCACCTCGGAAACAGCCAAGCCGATGTCATCCTTCGGTCGCGCCGCGAACAGGCCCTTGTACACAGCGCCCACTGAGACATAGTGGTCGACTTTGCTGGTCTTTTTGTCATGCGCGGTCGCCATGACGAATAAGCTCAAGCCACGCGACGCATCGCCGGTCTTATGGGTAACCTGCTGCGTTGCCCCCAGCCACAGGCCATGCTTGCTCGACGCGCTACGGTACGCAGCACCACTGATCACAGCGGGCCGGCCATTGCTGTCGTGAAGTACATCCTTGGAGTCAGCACTGCTGTAGTAATACCCTGCGCGATATTCACCCGGTAGGCCACCGAGGCGCGGCCGCCATACGATCTCCACAGGTAGCACTGCTCCCTTTGTGCCGCTACCACTGAGTTTGAAGCCGTTGCGTGATTCGGTGTTGGAGGGGTTTTGTTCGTACACACCAATCTGCGCATACAGCTCAGGACTGATCGCGTATTTGACCCTCAGTGCCCATTGGGTGATCGGCCAGTTGTACCAAATTCCGCCCCAGTTACCGACCTGCGATCCGCAGAAGGTAAGGTTCTGGAAGTTGCAGTCGAAGCTGTTGAAGTCTTCTCCTTCGCCGAAGCGACCAGCCTTGATATCTAGACGCCGGTCGAAGAATGCCTGCTGGTAGTACATCTGAGTCATCCGCCAGTGCGAACCCCGACCCCAGACTTCTTGGGATGAGCTGAGCGTACCAACACGTGGGTCGCCGATGCGGTCATTGGAAATATTGTCGCCGTTACGGTCGGCAACGGTCAGCTGGAAACGGGCATCGTGCCAACCAAGTAGTTTATCCAAATCGAAGCGGGCACCCAGCGAGTACTGGTCGCTATATCGAGCACTGCGATTGTTGTTGTAGCCGCCGCCGAGATTGGAGCCTATTTCACCGACGTACGAAAACTCGAAATCGATTCCCTGCTCGGCCAAGCTGCTACGTGCGCCATTCCAGTCGCCAAGGGCCCAGGGCGAATTGCTGGCGAACGGTTCTGCGGCATTTACAGTCTGCGCGCAAGCCATCGCGGCGAGCAGAACTCTATATTTGATAGTGGCCATGGGTATCTCGTTTTTTATTTGAATAACGATGACTTCGGCCTCACCGCGGCTTTACCGCGGAGAGGCCAGAGCTTGGGATCACTGAACGCTTGCGCGCATCTGTGCTGGGAGATCGAGTTGCTTTCGCATTTTCGACACCTCTTCGGCAGTCACCGGCGACGCACTATTGCCCCAGGTGTTGCGGGCAAAGGTGAGGATGTCAGCTATCTCGCTGTCGCTGAGTTTCCAGTCAAATGCTGGCATGCCAGCTCCGGTGGCGTAGGTGTGGGTATGCACCGCTCGGGCACCGCCCAACACCACGCTGGTGAGCGTGTCGGTGTTAGCTGCGAGGATCGCCTTGTTCCCGGCAAAGCCGGTGATCATATGGCTGACGCCCTCTCCCGCCGTACCGTGGCAAGCCGAGCAATGCACTTCGTACCCTTGTCCGCCGCGCTGCATGCGGGCATCGCCCGCTGCCAAAGCGGTCGGCGCCGGTTGCGGCGTACCAGGCATCGACTTGAGGTACACGGCGATGGCTCGCAGGTCGGCATCGTTCAAGTGCTGGGTGGAGTTCTCGATCGCCTCTGCCATCGGACCGCTGGCCACGGCCACGCCATCGCTCCCTGTTTTCAGGTAGTCGACAATTTGTTCGACGCTGCTGTCGCCCAGCCCTTGGTGCGGATCATTGGTAATGTTCGGCGCAAACCAAGTGCCGACCAAGCCTCCCTGTAATGCCTCGGCGGCGATTGGGCCGCCGAGAGCATTGCGCGGGCTGTGACAAGCAGCGCAATGGCCGGCGCCGTCCACCAAGTATCGGCCTCGGTTCCACTCAGGACTATGCGCCGGATCCGGGACGAATGGTTTGTTTTCGAAGAACATCCAGTTCCAGCCGGCCATCAACAAGCGCTGATTGAACGGAAAGTTCATGCCGGCCAGTTCGTCGACCTTGTGAGCCTTGGGTTCGATCGTGCTGAAGAATGCCCAGAGCGCGCGTAGGTCATCGTCGCTCATTCGCGTGTAGTCGGTATACGGCATAGCCGGGAACAGCAGGCCGTGGCGACCTTGGCCTTGGCGCACAGCGTTGAAGAAGTCGCGCTGGGTGTAGTTTCCGATGCCAGTTTCACGATCGGGAGTGACGTTTGATGACTGGATGTCACCAAACGGCGTACCGATCACGTAACCACCGGCAAAGTTTCCGCTTTTGGCGGTGTGGCAGGCTGCGCAGTCGGCGCCACGCATTACATATTCCCCCTGCTTAATCAACGCTGCGTCGGTGGATTTGAAGTCGGCTAGACGAACCACATCATCAGCCACCTCGGACCGGGGAGTTGAGTTGGCATGGATGACTAGGCCGAGCATAACGGCGCCGGCAAGCGCCGCCACCCCGCTACCAATCAGGGCTGTTCTTTTCGTAATCATGGCAGGCCTCACACCAAGGAACCGGGGTTGTGCTGGTATTTCTCATGGATCGCCCGGGCGGTACGGATAGCCAGTGCGCCCACTGTGCTGGTGGGGTTGTAGCCGGCGTTGGTGGGAAACGCCGAGGCACCAACGACGAATACGTTGTGCGCATCCCAGCTTTGCAGGTAGGTGTTCACCGCGCTGGTACGCGGATCTTCACCCATGATCATGCCGCCCTGGGTATGGTTGGAGTTTTCGTCGTACGGGCTCCATGCCTTGGCAGCGGAGTTGAATGTTTGAATGTGTTTGGCACCCATCTTCTTACCAATGTCCACTGCGCGCTGCTCGATGAAGCGAGCCATGTTGCGGTCGTTCTGGTTCCAGTCGAACGTCATGCGCAGCAGCGGCGTGCCCCATCGGTCCTTGTAGTTCCGGTCCAGCGACAGGTAGGCATCGCGGGTCGGCATTGAGGTGCCCTGGCCAAAGATGATCCCGTAGTTCTGGTAGTTGTCCTTGTAGTTCTGCTTGAAGCCTTTACCCCAGCGTGGGGTTCCTGGCGGGAGCAGGCCGGACCGGCCGATGGGCATGCCTTCGCGGGAGACAGTAAGCAGGCCGGCACCACCGATAAAATCGTGCTGGCTGTGGTCGAAGTTGTCGCCGTTGTAATCGTCCACCTGGATGCCCAAACCACCGGCACCAATGAACGGGTTCAGCGTCTGGCCTTCGAACCACACGTGGGCGCCGGCGCAGGTCTGATAGTTGTAGGCGCGGCCGAGGGTACCGGTCTGTGTGACGGGGTCGTACTGCTCGCCAATCTCGCTGATCATCATCAAGCGCGCGTTGTCGTAGGTGAACGAGCACAGGGCGACGATATCGGCGGGCTGAATTACTTCGCGACCTTGCTCGTCGAAGTAGCTCACGCCGGTGGCAGTCTTACCATCTTCAGCTTTGTGGATCTTGGTCACATAACCCTGGGTGATGAGGGTAAAGTTCTTGCGACGCATCAGAGCCGGGATCACACAGGCCTGGGGAGAAGATTTGGAGTAGTTGCCACAGCCATGGAACATGCAGTAACCGCAGTAGGTGCACGGCGCCATGCCTACTCCCAGCGGGTTTACATAGGCCGCCCCAACATGGGCAACTGGGATGTAGAACGGATGCAGGCCCATTTGCTCAGTGCTAGCACGATACATCTGCATCAGTTGCGAGTCTTTCAGCGCCGGGGTCGGGAATTCTCGGCTTCTTGGGCCTTCGAACGGGTTGCCACCGGGACGCATCTCACCATTGATGTTGCCTGCCACACCGGAAATACCGGCGATGCGTTCGAAGCGATCGTAGAACGGTTCGAGGTCGGCGTAGGTAATACCCCAGTCTTGCACCTGCTCCAGGCCTTTGAGCTTGGCCGCACCATAACGCTCGATAGTGGCTGAGCGCACGCGGAAGTCCCATTCGGAGAAGCGCCACGCCATTCCAGCCCAATGGAAGCCCGCTCCACCTACTGACTTACCCATCTGGAAGGCTTTCAGTTCACGGGTGGGGACTGCGGTCTGGCCGGAGTTGTTACGGAAGGTCAGGGTGTAGTCGCCTGGCTGCAACAACAGCTCGCGGCGCAGGCTCCAGCGCAATTCGTCGGGATCGACAGCGGGCGGCGTATCGGTGGAGGTGTCCAACCACGGGCCGCGATCGATAGCGACGACTTCGAGCCCAGCACGGGTCAGTTCCTCGGCCATCAGCGAGCCAGCCCAGCCGAGGCCGACGATAACGACGTCGGCTTTCTTGCGTGTAATTGTCATTTTGTTTTCTCTTGGGCTCAGCTAACGGGGATCAGGCTGATGGGCTCCAGGCCCAGGTTCTGTCCGCGACGGTCGATGTACTGGCGGTAGTCGTAGCGGGCACCGGGGAACCCAACAAGCTTCCAGCCGACCATGCCGCGGTTGCCCCCATACAGTGGGTCGGCAAAGTAACCCTCACGCACGCTCAGCAGCAGGAACTCGAACAGCCGACTGCCACTGCCAACGCCCTCCCAGTCCAGATGTCCGTCTTCCATTGCGCCCAAGATCGCGTCCATCTGCTCGCCGTCGAGTTCTGCAAATGCGCGGCTATGAACTTTACGGGCATGAGCATCGATAAATGTCAGACCGGCCAAGGTGTAATCGCGACGGGTGCGCAGGCTGATGGTCAAGCCCATCAGCTCGGATTCATCCGCGCGCAGAGGACCATTTAGGTACATGTCCTTGGACTCGCCATAAGGACCATTCATCTGTGAATCCAGATAGTCGACACAGCCGGCTTCGCTGGCGGATGCACCAAGCTCATCGTGCGGAATCAGACGGTCAAATACGGCAGTCAGAGTGGCCCGGGCCTGGCCTTTGAAAACATTGCCCTGCCCGCCGCTCATGACCGGTGACGGCAGCATTTCACGGGTCAGGCCGGTTTCCGGCGGCACAGATTTCAGCTCGACCGCACCGACCTTCGCGAGGCCTGCGGCGGCAAACAGCGCGCCCATTGAACGCAAGGCGTCCCTACGTTTCATGGAGTTCTCCTTATCGACAATCACGGGACCGTGAGGCAGGGGCGGATTTTCGGGCGCGCAAGTGCACACGACGTGCACACGGGGTGCGTCGGGAGCTTGAGGAATTGGCAAATTTACGAAAAAACGCGGCGCGTACTAGGACGTGGCGACCTGCCAGTTACGGCCGCGAAAGTGTATGGCGCGGCAATACGCCGCGCTATAAAAGGTTTGACGTGTTTACGTCAGAACCCTTTCATGGCGCTGAGCCTTCGAGCATTTCGTCGATCACGATGCGCAATTGGGGGCTTACCTGGGGAGGTGCATCCAGGTCGCCATTCGCATACCGCAAGTGCTGAATGGCTGCCTCAGCCTGCCCCTCAGGGTCTTGGTCAAGCACCAACGTCAGCCGCCCTTCCCGGAGCATTTGAGCATGCTGCACCGTCGCTTCGTGGCTGATCCAGACTAAACGTTGCCCATGCTCACACAGCGCACGGTGAACACCCGATGAGCCGCTGCCGGTTGTATAGAGCCCATGGATTTCACTACGTTGCTCAAGATATTCGCTGATCTCAGCAGCATTGAGATCGTCATCGTCAAAGCATTCGAGAGGCCCAATCACCTCGACCTCCGGGGCGCGCTCCGCCATGACCTCAAGGAACCCCTTCACACGCTGTTGGTGCGCGTGGTAGAGCAAAGAATTAGTCACCAGCAGCACCCGAGCCCCCTTCTCATTCTGCACCCATTGGCTCATCAACCGCCCAGCAGTTCGACCGGCCGCATGGTTATCGATTCCCACATAATTGGCCTCAGTCAGCCCCGGTAGGCTGCTGGTAAGCAGTACCACAGGCACGCCCGCTGCGATTTGCTTGCGTAAAGCCTCACGTACCTCTGGGGTGTCCTGTGCCACTACGATGAGGCCCTGACGGGGCACTACAGAGTTGCTGATCAGCTCCGGCAATTGCAGAGGATCTCGCTCCTGCCAGATATGGCGTTGCAGTACCAGACGGGACCGGTGCATCTCCGCCTGCCGGGCAAAGGCCGCTGCTAGCCTGCGAAAATGGTCGGTGGCACTATCCACCACCATTAGGTCGAATCGAAGCAAACCGTGGACCGGAGAAGGCAGTAACCTCTTTAGCCCTAGAGCCTGGGCAGCTTTAAGTACCTTCCGACGCTTGGCGTCGGAAACGCTACCACGCTCGTTTAGTACACGATCCACGGTACTTAGGCTGACGCCCGCCATTTGGGCAACATCGGCCATGCCTTGACGGCGGTCAGTTTTGTCCATGGCGAAACATCCAGTAACCAAAAGCGCGGAGTCTGCCATGACGAACGGGTTTCGCCTACTCCGCGCATTCACCACTAGTTCTAATCCGCTCCCTCAGCATTTACCGCTAGAGGCATGAGCTTTCTTGGCATCCAGCCGTTACGTATCAACCAGCCGTCGAGCGAAAACTTACCCGCGCCGGTGAACATCACGCCGACAAACACCACCATAAGCAGCATGACATATTCCCAGCCCCCGCCACCCGGCGATGCCCATGCATAACCGCGACTCCACTCACCACCAAACCCGACAGTGGCCACCAGGAAATAGATCAGGCTGAGCAAGGCGCCCGCCCTGGCGAACAACCCAAGCCCGACGCTGATTGCGCTGGCCAATTCAATCAAACCTCCCAAAACCACGAAGGCCGCCGCCGCCTCGCCCAGTCCGAATCCTTGGAAACCCGCCTCCAGTCGATGAAACCAATCGACACCCGCGAAGATTTTCTCGGAGCTATGACAAAGCTCATTGAGGCCGAAATAAAGGCGCACAAGGGTCGCTTGCCAAAGCAACGTTCCCAACCACGCCGTCGCTTTACCGCGGTTACGGCGCAGGTCGCTCAGCGCGCAGTCCACAAATTGCAGAAACAGGGGTACCGCAGCCAGGCTGGCGACCCAGACCATGACCTTGGCATCGTTCATTGCTGCCACGCGCCAAGCGATTAGAAATGGTAATAGCGATAAAAGAAATCCCGGCGCGAACACACGGGGCGTAATTAACAATGCACTGCACAAGGCGATGCAAAGCCAAAAAGTGCTCGCCCAAGCGGCGAAATCCGGCAGCGAATGGTTGACCCAACTGCAATAGATGGAAGCCAACAAGGTTGCCGCGAGGCCCAACACACTCAGTGCGTTAGGCATGACTGAAGGTTTGAGAATGCTGTAGTCAGTGGCGTAAGCGCCGTCGACGGCATCGAGGGTTAGCGCGGAATTGTTCATTTTCGGTCTCGATCACTCGTGGGGAGCAGGCAGAGTCGTTTCAAAGGCGCGCACTAGATCTGTGGCAAAGCGCTGCTCCTGGGCATCGCTGGCTCCACCGGCAACGCCTATGGCACCGAGCCGCTGACTATGCTGGCGGATGACTACACCAGCCACCGCCGGGAGAATGCCCGGAATGCTGCCTAATTGGAGGTTGTCCTTACGGGCCAGGTCGTAGAACACCACCGTGTCCACATCGTTGATGGCCGCAGAGTTGGCTTTTTTGATCGCGGCTTCGACGCAGCCTGGGGCTGCGCCATCCATCCGCTTAAAGGCCAACAGGTATCCGTTTGCATCTGCCACTGCGATGCAGGGGTGCACGCCCTCCTCACGCGCCCTGGCTACTGCCGTGTCGAGCAAGGAGGACGCTCCGCTCAAAGATAGGGTGTTTGCAGCCCGCAGCGAGGCCTCACCCGGCGCCGCAATTGCGCAAGGCGCAAGCAGCAGTGCGACGGAAAACGCGAAAGACAGGCGTGCAGTTGCTCGAAGCTCCAGTCGCAAGCTCATGGGTAATTCCTTTGCTTGAAGTAAGATGTGGGCCCTGCACTGTCCGGCGCAGGAGCCCTGCCGGGATCAGCGCAGACTTGCGGCCACGTCAACGGCGAGTTGCTGCTCGGTTAGGTCGGTCGCGCCGCTTACGCCCACACTGCCAATAACACTGTCGCCATGCTTGACCACAACGCCCCCGACCGCAGGAAGAATTCCGGGGATCGTGCCAATGGCCAGGTTTTCCTTGCGGGCGAGGTCATAGAACGTGATGGTGTTGATGGCAAATCTTGCGGCGGATTTTGCCTTGGCGATCGATGCTTCAACACAGCCGGCATAAGCCCCCTGCATGCGGGTGAATGCCAGCAGGTGGCCGTCGGCATCGGTAACTGCGATGCAGATTTTCATGTTGCGGCTGGCAGCGATGTCTGTGGCTTTTTGCGCGAGCTGCAACGCGGCGGCAGTCGACAGGTTTTGCTGGCTCACCACTGGGGCAGATGCGGTTTCTGCGGCGTGGGCAGGTGCGATTGCTGCTGCGATAAAAGCGAGGGACAAAGCGGCCATGGTCATTGTTGTTTTCATGGGTAAATCTCCTTGGTTTGATGACCTGTGCTCACTGCACAGGTCTGGCGGAAACGTTCGCGCAGGCAAGCGCTACCCGCGAGCACGATAGCGCTCGCAGCGTGGGTGGGTTTTCAAGAAAAACAGGCGTCGATGACGCCTGAATGAGAAGTTATTTCGCGCTGGTGGCCGGCACCTTCGCTCGCGTACCAAACGCTGCGGGCAACTGCACCTTGTAAACCATGAAGGGCGGCACGATTGCGTCCTTGCCTCCCGGGCCACGGTTCGAGGCCATGCGCGCGCTCTGAGGTACCGGGATGTACAGCTCACGCTGATCGGAGATGATCATTGCGTCCGGGTTCCAAAGCCGAGAATCCTGCGCTACTACACGTACCGTGCCATCCGGGGCAAGCGCGGTTACCCGAGGTTTGTCGTACTCACCGAGGAAAATATTGCCAGCGCTGTCCATCGCAGTGCCGGTAAGCGGACTAGTGTCGTAGACGAATTCAACTTTTTTAGCCAACTCCGCTTCGTTCACGCTGACGTCCCGCAGAGCTTTAGTCGGCACCCGCCATAGCGGCCCGCTCAATGGCTGGTAATACAGCCATTTACCATCCGGGCTCAATTCGATTGGGTCTGAATGCACCTGGTGGTCACTACCATCGGCAAGCAGTAATGGCTGGCTATTTTCGCCGAGTGGTCGGCGCTCGGGATTCATTTGTGTCGAGGGGTGCCCAGCCAGACGGCGCACGGCCTCACCGGTGCGCAAGTTGACCACGATGATAGCGCCCAGACCTGAGTCGGTTACATAAGCGTGCTCGCTGTCCAGGCGCAGGTCGTTGAGGTTGGCGCCTGCCGGCAGCACAGCTTCGGGCAGACTGATGCTGCGCAGCAGCTTGCCAGTGCGAGTATCGAACTGGAGGATTTTCTGCCCAGCGTTTACACCCTTTTTTCCAGCATCCTCACCCTGATCGATTGCCCAGAGCGTGTCATCGTCGAAGATATGGATAGTGTTGATCTTGACCAGCGCCTCGGCGTTGGGCTTGCCCGGCGCCCAGTCATTCCACTGCCCACCCGGAAATGGCTTGATGCTGCCATCGGGCATGACCTCGGCGATCGATGGTGTTTTTTCGAAACCCGGCCAGCGCGGCAGGCCGACGAACAAGCGCCCGTCAGAGGTGAGCGCCACGGCATTGCACAGCCAGTCCAGCTTGGCCACTTCGATCAAAGGCTGACCACTGGGAGGAATAGGGTAAGCATGGGCCAGCGAGGTGCAAGTTAGACCGACAGCGAAGCCAGCAGCGAGCAGAGCGCGAGAGAGTCGTCCTGAGGTAGTCATTATTGTTGTCCTTTACATGGAATGTTCTGAGCGTACTAGCGTGCGGTAGCGGGGTTTAGCGAGGGGTTGGCTTGGCCATCGTTCGAGTTTGCCGAAGTATCATCCGGACGCCGCAATGGCCCGACGACCACTAGGTAGCAGACAAACGCGCCGGCGGCATTTAGAGCGACGTAGATCAAGGCCCCATTGAATGACTGCATCGACTGCACCATGTAGCCGATCACTACCGGCGTGACGATGCCTGCCAAGCTGCCGAAGGTGTTGAAGATAGCCCCGTTCATACCGATGCTTTCTTTCGGCGACACATCGGCAATGATCGCCCAGCCCAGCGCCCCCATGCCCTTGCCGAAGAAGGCCAACGCCATGAATAGCACCACCAGTAGATCGGTCGACACGTAGTTGCACAGGATCATGCTCATCGACAGTGCCATACCGATGAAGATGGGTAGCTTGCGGGCCAGTGTCAGCGACAATCCCTTGCGTAACATCCAGTCCGAGAACATGCCGCCGCTAATCCCGCCGATAAAGCCGAAGATCGCCGGCACGGCAGCCATCAGCCCTGCGTCTAGCAGCGACAGACCGCGCTGCTGCACCAGGTAAACCGGGAACCAGGTCAGGAAGAAGAACGTCAGCGTGCTGATGCAAAACTGTGCCAGGTAGATACCCAGGAACATCCGCTGGCCTAGTAGGCTTCGGGCGCGAACCCAAGTGTCGCGCCAGCCCTGCCCCTGCGGTCGGCTACCGGCGTGTTCGCGCAGGCTGGCGCCGCCCAGGCGCATAGCTTCCCGTTCCACCGGCGTGAGCGTCGGGTGATCGACCGGGGCCTTGATGCGCCGGATGAACATCACGCCCATAGCTACCCCGGCCACGCCCATCACATAAAATACCCAAGGCCAACCCCAGCGGGTCGAGACCCAAGCCAGCAATGGTGTGAAAACAACAGCAGCGAAGTACTGGGAGGAATTGAAGATGGCGGTAGCGGTCCCTCGCTCAGCTGTGGGGAACCACATCGACACGATTTTGCTGTTAGCGGGAAAGCACGGCGCCTCGGCAGCGCCGACCAGAAAACGCAGGGCGAACACAGCTACGAATGCCAAGCCAACCGGCATCATCGCTACAGTGCCTATCAGGCCGGTGAAGACCGACCAGGCGATGATGGCAAGGCCCAGAACGCGGATGCTGCCAAAACGGTCGATTGCCAGGCCACCTGGCAGTTGCAGCATCATGTAGGCCCAGGCAAAGGCCGAAAACAACCAGCCCATCTGGGCATGGCCCAAGCCCATCTCATCTGCCAGGCTCGCGCCGGCAATGGACAACGTGGCGCGGTCACCTTGGTTGATGATCATCATCACAAAGAGCAGGAAGATGACTTCATGGCGCCGGTGCTCAGCGAAGAAGCGGCGCAGAGAATGTATTTTTTTCATTGTATTCTCGATACCGAATGGGCGGTGCGGCAGCAAGGTGCCGCTGCCTATCAGTCAGTTGGCTAAGGTTTCGCGAATGAGGATGTCCGCGCGCTTGCGCACTTCTGGCCGTAGGGCGGTGCCCAGGCCAGGCGCCGTAGGTGCCAAGGCAAAGCCAGCCTCTATCTGAGGCAACTGCGTCACCAGGTCGCCATACCAAGTTGCCAAAGAAGCCCTGACCACCTCTTGCAGTACGGCGGTGGGCGCATGTAGCCCGAGGTGCAAGCCCGCGAAGAGCGCCACTGGCCCGGTGCAATCGTGAGGTGCCAATGGCTTGTTGTAGGCCTGCGCCAGCGCGGCGATCTTGCGCGCTTCAGTGAAACCGCCGCACCACACCAGGTCGAGCATCAAGTAGTCGAGGCTGCCGGCAACCAGCAAGTCTCGGTAGGCCGTGCTGCCGCCCAGTGTTTCACTGGCGCAGATAGGAACCGAGGTACGGTTACGCAGGTCGGCCAACGCCTGGGCGTCGTCCATCTTGCACAGCGGATCTTCGACCCAATACACATCGAACGCTTCCAGCGCCTGACAGATACGCAACGCGGCAGTGGCGTCCCACAGGCTGTGCAATTCGCACATGATCTCGATGCGATCGCCAACTGCCTCTCGAATCTGGCGGAATGCCTCGCAGCCCTTGCGTACTTCTTCGAGGCTTATACTGTTGGCCCCCGGCTGGCGGGCGAATTGGTCGAACGGCCAGATCTTCATCGCCGTATAGCCTTCTTCCACCAGGCTGATGGCCAAGGCCCCGGCATCACGACTGAAGGCTACTTGGTCGTCATATGGGCCCTGCGCATGATCGGCCGCGCCGATCTCACGACGAGCACCCTGCTGAGTGTTGAAGTCGTAACCGGCACAGGTGTTGTACACGCGGATGCGCTCACGGCAAGCACCGCCTAGCGCTTCATGGATCGGGATGCCGTGACGCTGGCCCTTCAGGTCCCACAAAGCGATATCCACAGCACTGGCAGCCCGGATCTCTGCGCTTGCGCTGTGATAGCCAACATAGGGTGTGGACAGTTCAAGGGAGAGTGCTTCGATCTGCCGTGAGTCACGACCGAGCAATCCGGGTGCGATGAGTTCATGCACGGCCGCTTCTACTGTTTCGGCACCACGGAAGGTTTCGCCCAAACCGATCAGGCCCTCATCCGTCTCAATCTCTAGCCAAACCAACTTGGGGCGCTCGGGCAGGCGCAGGGTTCTAACGCAGGTGATCTTCGACATTGTTCTTGTCCTGAGTCCATTCCTCAAAATGGTATCGTTACCATTTCTTTTTAAAAACCTAGCGCACCGATGAGATCAGGACAAGAGTTTTTCTGAAAATTCTGGAGGGAAAGTGGAGATGTTAACGCTATCGGGAAGGGAAGCCAGTGCTGTCGCGCTGCACCAAGGTAAAGCCAATATCGACAGTTGAAGGAGCCGCTACCTGGCCGCCGAGGCGGTCCAGAAGTAGCCCAGCCGCAGTGTCGCCCATCAGCTTGCCGTCGATTCGCACGGTCGACAAGGCCGGGAAGGTATGTGCTGCAAAGGCCATGTCGCCGAAACCCATCACAGCCAGCTGTTCGGGTATTCGAATGCCTCGGGCCGCTGCCTCGGTGAGCACACCTTGAGCAATGGTGTCGGAAGTGCATACCACCACGTATGGCTCCTGCCCCTCTTCGCCCTGCGCCTTGAGCAACTCACTCAAGCCAAGTCGGCCCTGTTCCAATGTAGGTAAACCTTGCCATGTCTGCCGATGGACCGTAGTTACCCCCTGCTCGGCCAACGTGGCGATGAAGCTGTCGGCACGACGCAACCCGCGCGGGTCGTCTACGGCAAACAGCGCAAAATGCCGGTAACCCTGACCGGTCAATTGCCTGGCCACATCGCGACCGGCCTGCTCATGGGAGAAGCCGACCAGCATGTCGATCGGTTCTGCTGACAAGTCCCAGGTCTCCACCACGGGCACCCCAGCGGCGCGCAGGCGATTACGGCTGGTGCTGGTGTGCAGTGTACCGGTCAGGATGATGCCATCGGGACGGCGGCTGAGGATCACCTCCAGCAGCTCCTGCTCCTGCTCGCTCTGGTAGCCGGAGACACCCAGCAGCACTTGGTACCCAGCCTTGGCCAGCCGGTCGTTGATGGCCTGGAAGGTGTCCGAAAAGATCGGGTTGGTGACCATCGGCACCACCACCGCAACCAGCCGTGTTCGGCTGGACTTGAGCGAACCGGCCAGGCGATTGTGGACATAGCCCGTTTGCTCCATGGCCCTGCGCACCTTCAGCCGCGTGGGCTCGCGCACGGTGTCTGGCTGGTTCAGGTAGCGCGACACCGTCATCGGCGCAACCCCGGCCAGACGCGCCACATCGCTCAACGTGACCGTCGTGCGCCCCTGCCCCTTGCCTTCTGCGGCCATGACTGCCCTACCCCGTCAGCATCTGATTTTCAAGTCGGGCAAGAGTAGCCTGTGGAATTCTTGAAGGAAACCCGTCAAAACGGTCGTGGCATGTTTTGCATCGAGCGCCCTAGACTCGGCCCGCCAGTCTCGAAGCAATCGTGACGTAAGGCGTATAACAACAACGCAAGCGTTGCCAGAGGCCGGTGTGCCTGCACCCCACATGGCATGCGCACGTCCTGAGGATTATGGACATGAACCGACGTGAAGCCTTGATATCACTCGTTCAACTGAGCGCCCTTGGCGCTATCGGCAGCGCCAGTGCTGCCCTGCCTAGCAGTAGCCACCATGCTATTGGCACCCGCGCCGATGCCTTGCCACAGCCGGTCGCAGCTGGCGGCCTGACCTACCTCGCTCCCGTTGAAGCCCACGAACTTGCCGCAATCTTCGACCGATTGATCCCCGAAGACGAGTTAGGCATGAGTGCCAGTCAGGCAGGCTGTGTGACTTTCATTGATCGACAGTTAGCTGGTCCGTATGGCCAGGCCGCAAGCACTTATCGCCTTGGCCCATTCAGCCCGGGTACCGCCGAGCAAGGTCCACAGTTCAGACAAACACCTGCACAGCGCTATCGCGAAGGCCTGGAGCGCTTGGGGCAATACTGCCAGGCCAAGTACGCCAAGCAGTTCAGTGAGCTTTCGGGTGAACAGCAAGATGCCCTGTTGCAGGCCATGGAGGCCGGCGACACACGTTTGCCGGTCCCGCTGGACGCCGATTTTTTCTCCCTGATGTTGCAGAACGTACGGGAGGGCTACCTGGCTGACCCGATGTATGGCGGCAACCGCGACATGGTCGGCTGGAGGCTCATCGGCTTCCCCGGAGCGCGCTACGACTATCGCCCCTACATCCACCGCAAAGGTATGCCGCTCGACCTGGAGCCGGTGAGCCTGCTCGACAAGGCCGGCTGAGCAAGCAAGCGGACGCCCCTTTATTCGATTTTACGCGAGGCTGCCACGCAGCCCAGCCGGCCTCCGGCTGCTCGCGTTTCAAGGAAAGCATATGAAAACAACAAGACCTAAAGCGGACGTAGTCGTCATCGGCCTGGGATGGTCAGGCTCGGTGATCGCCGAAGAACTGGCACGAGCCGGGCTAAAGGTCGTGGCGATCGAACGCGGCGCTTGGCGCGATACTGCCACCGACTTCCCACCATCAGTCGATACCGACGAGTTACGCTGGGCAACCCGCAAGGAAATCCTCCAGCCACCCAGCCTGGAAACCTACACCGTGCGCAACAACGCCAACCAAGTGGCGCTGCCGGTTCGTGAGTGGAGCAACCTCACCCTTGGCAACAACGTGGGTGGGGCCGGCACACATTGGGCCGCTGCGTCGTGGCGATTCAATCCGTTCGATTTCCAGCCCTATAGCAAGACTGTAGAGCGCTACGGCAAACAGCAACTGGTGCCGGGTTTGCAGGTGCAGGACTGGGGGGTGACCTACGACGAACTGGAGCCGTTCTACGATCGCTTCGAACGGATCGCGGGTACCAGTGGCAAAGCCGGTGTGATTCAAGGCCAGGTAATGCCAGGCGGCAACCCGTTCGAGGGCTCGCGCAGCCGTGAATTCCCTACTCCGCCTCTAGTGCCCAGCCACTGGAACGATATCTTCAGCCAAAAAACCAGCGAGATGGGTTACCACCCCTTCCCAGTACCTGCCGGGACGATATCGCAAGCCTACGTCAACCCCCTCGGCATTCGCATGGGGCCATGCACTTACTGCGGTTACTGTCAGCTATTCGGCTGCGGCAACTGGTCCAAGAGCAGCCCGAATGCCTGCGTGGTTCCCGCGCTGATGCGCCATTCAAGCTTTGAGCTGCTGACCGAAACCGAAGTTCTGCACATCAACAAGTCGGCTGATGGCAAGACAGCCACCGGGGTTAGCTTCATAGACAAAAATGGTATACGCGGAGAACAACCAGCCGACATCGTCATCGTCGCTGCGTACCAGCTGGACAATGTGCGCCTGATGCTGCTCTCTGGAATCGGCGAACCCTACGATCCACGCACGCGTCGCGGTGTGATCGGTCGTAACTACAGCTTCCAGACGCTTTCATACGCCTATCTGTGGTTCGAGAACGAGCACCTCAACCCCTTCATGAACACGGGATGCTTGGCCATCCAGGTCGACGATTTCAACGCCGACAACTTCGACCATACGGGCCTGGGCTTCATCGGGGGGGCTGGCATCCAGTCGCTATCCAACAGCGGGCTGCCCATCGGGATGGCCGGGGTGCTACCTAAAGGGGCGCCCACCTGGGGCAAGGGTTGGAAGCAGGCGTTCAGGCACAGCTACCAGAACTGGGCAATGATCCAAGGGCAAGGGACCAGTTACGCCCACGAAGATGCCTACTTCGACCTCGACCCCACCTACAAGGACAATTACGGGCGCCCGCTGATGCGCATGACGTTCGATTACAACCTCAACGACAAGCGCTCGGGCGAATTCATCCGTCAGAAGTGCGAGCAGATTGCCCGGGAAGTCGGCGGCACGCGCATCGAGTCCTACAACTTCGCGGCTGATCACTACACCCCCTTCCGTGCCAACGATTCCTCGCACACCAACGGTGGGGTGGTCATGGGCACCGACCCACGCACCAGCGCACTCAACCGCTATCAACAGTGCTGGGCCGCACACAACGTGTTCGTGCTCGGCGCCTCGTCATTTCCCAACAACGGCGGCTACAACCCGACCGTGACCATTGGTGCCCTGGCGCTCTGGACGGCCAAGGCGATCATCGAGCAGTACCTGAAAAACCCCGGCCCGCTGGTTCAGGCGTGAGAACACCTCTATGTACAAGAAAACGATAGTTACAGCCTTGGCCTTCGTGACGTTGGCAGTGCTTGGCGGGGCCATATTGATCAATAACGATACGAGCGCAGACAACGTCGCAGACGATCGCACTACCGCGGCTGCGGGGCCAACAGCCGATTCGGCAGCTGCGGCCCGTGGTGCTTATGTCGCCACTCAGGCTGACTGCGCCGCCTGCCATACCGTCCCGGGAGGCAAAGCTTACGCAGGTGGTTATGGACTGAAGACACCGTTTGGGGTGATCTACTCAACCAACATCACACCGGACCGCAAAACGGGCATCGGCGACTGGACCGAAAGGGACTTCTTCCGGGCAGTGCGCCATGGCCAACACAAGAACGGTCAACTGCTATACCCCGCCATGCCTTATAACGCCTACGTGAAAATTAGCGATGCCGACATGCATGACCTTTGGGTCTATATGCGCACGCTTGAGCCTATTGAGCAGCAGGCCACTTCCAACACTCTCGGTTTCCCGTACAACATCCGACTGAGCCTTCTGGGCTGGAACCTGCTCTTCTTCGACAACGCGCCATTTACCGTTCACCCGGAAAAATCCAAGGAGTGGAATCGTGGACGCTATCTGGTGGATGGTGCGGGCCACTGCGCCGCCTGCCATACGCCAAAGAATCTGCTGGGCGGCGACACGAGTGATTATCTTGAAGGTGCAGAGCTGCTTGGCAGCTACGCTCCGGAGATCACCGGCGACCCCTACCGTGGTCTGGGCAGTTGGAGCAGCGAGCAGATTCAGACATACCTCAAAACTGGCTCGAATCATCAGGCAGTCGCGTCCGGACCGATGGGAGAAGCCATCGAATTCTCGACCCAGCACCTCCACGACCAAGACCTCGCAGCTATTGCTGACTACCTGAAATCTCTGCCAGGGTCCGGCACCACTGCGCCCAAAGTGGTGGAAGCATCCGCTCCACAAATGCAGCGAGGCGCACAGGTCTATGAGCACAACTGCATGGCATGCCACAACGTGGCAGGCGAAGGGATAAGCGGCATGGTGACGGGGTTTGCGGACAATCCGGGCATTCGCACGCCTAGCGGCTCAAACCTGATCGCCACGGTACTAAAAGGCGGCAAGGCGGTGGCCACCGAACACAACGTGACCGGTGCTGGCATGCCTTCATTCGATTGGAAACTGAATGATGCAGACATTGCTGCCGTGCTTACCTATGTACGGAACAGCTGGGGCAATGCCGCCCCTGCGATTGAGTCGAGCCAGGTAGAACGGGCAAGGGGGACCTTAGGGGCCGCCATGCAAATGCATCGTCAGTACTGACAGGGAAGACGCTCATGAAAACACGTGTAGCTGCTCTTTTGCTAATGCTCAGCGCCTGCTGGGAAGGCGCGACCGCCGCGGAATCGTCGGATAAACTGCTGATACAGGGCGGGTATGTCATGACTATGGACCCACTCGTCGGTGACCTTGAGAGAAGTGATGTGCTGGTTGAGGGCGGCCGGATCGTTGCAGTGGGTCGTGATCTACCGCCGGGCAATGCCAGAATTGTCGATGCTCGCGGCCAAATAGTGCTGCCGGGGTTCGTCGACGCTCACTCTCACCTTTACGTAACCACGATGCGTGGCCAATTTCGTAATCAAGATGGGCAATTCTTCCCCGTTAGTTCCCGGCTGGCTGCACAGATGACTCCAGCCGACACCTACACCGCGATGTACTTGGGTGCCGTGGAGCTACTAACTGGTGGAGTAACAACCACTGGCGACTTTTTCGATAACGTGCTCTCCCCTGCACACGGCGAAGAAGGTCTGCGCGCCCTGAACGATGCCGGTATCCGCGCCACGCTTTATTACGGTGGACCGGACAAGACTACCCGTAATCTCATTGATCTCGACCACCTCCAAACGCTAGTGAAGCAGCAAGGCACTGAGCATCGCGTACGCATGGGCTTGGCGTGGCGCTTGCCGCGGAACCGCGACGACGTCAAAAACTGGGCTATGCGCCAGCAGGAGTACGACACTGCCCGACGTTTGCAGATTCCTATCCAAGTGCATGTCAGTGGCGAAGCGCACCCAATGTTCGATGCGCTGATCAAACGAAACTTCCTGTATCCAGGACTTACGGTTGTTCATGCCACAGACGCGCAACCGGAACAGTTACGAGCGCTGGATAAATCTGGCGGCAGCTTGGTGCTGACGCCACTCAGCGAGCAACGGGTTGGCTACGGTCTGACCCGACTTGATCACTTCGATGGGGTGTCGCGGCTGGGTTTGGGCATCGATGGCAACGCGCTGGCTGGCAGTGCCGACATGTTCGCGAACATGCGTCTGGCAGCGCTAACCTGGAGCGGCGGTTCCCGCGACGAGAAAGGTCCCGCCCCACGTTCCCTTCTGAGGCTAGCTACCCTTGGTGGAGCTGAAGCGCTGGGCCTGGCAGACGAGGTCGGTAGCATAAGAAAAGGTAAACGTGCCGATCTGCAAATCATTGCGCGTGATGCGATCAACCTGGCCGGATTCGGCGGGGGCGACCCGTCAGCTCTACTGGTCTATTCGGCTCGACCGGACAACGTCCGCACAGTGATTGTGGATGGGCGCGTTCTCAAGCGAGATGGTCAGCTTCAGCGAGTCGATTTACCGGACCTGCTGCATCGCGCCGAGGCGTCCGCAACTCAACTGAGGCATCGGGCCAATAACCCGTAAAAGACCTAGGCTTGGGAAGGCCCCGCAGAATTCCTGGTCCTCTCGCACTTCAAACCACTGAAGTTTGCCAAGCTACCCTCCCAATCAGTTGTGCTAGTGATGGTTCTTTGTTCCAGCAGCTGGACGTCTCCGGGCTGACTTTGTTGAGTCAACTCTCAGAGCCCATGGGCTGAAGGTTGGCTGGCTGAGCACAAAGCCTGGCGATCCAAGCACAGTCGTGCGCTGGGAGAAAGGGGAAAATCATAGTTTGGCCTGCTAAAACCGTGAGGCCTCATGAGGAGACAGAATTGAGCACATCATCCAAAAACGTTCGGCTGATTTTTCCACAGTGGCAGGGCGGAGCACGGGCCCCGTACTACTTCGGCTCGCAGCTGCTCAATTGGCTTGCCCCTGAGACCGCGGGCACCGTGAAGACTATTCACGTTCCAGAGCCCGTGGAGGAAGCTCTCACTGTCGAAGATGGCATCACTGCTCGGGCTCAACTGCTGAGGCAGTCCGATGAAGCAGCCGCCATATTGAACTCCGAAGCCCCCGACAGTGTTGTCGTTTTTGGCGGGGACTGCCTAGTCGATCTGGCACCATTCGCCTATCTCAGTGAGAAATATGGTGACGATTTCGCGATCCTATGGGTTGACGCACACCCCGACATCATGACGCCGAAGCAATATACCAACGCGCATGCCATGGTACTCGGCAATCTATTGGGTCAAGGCGATGACGAATTCAGAAGTCGGGTCAAAGTCCCGGTGAAACCGACGCATGTGATGTATGCCGGGTTGGAGAAACCTTCCGAATACGAGGCATCGTTCATCGAAAAATTCGGGCTGCGTCATGCTTCAGGTGACGAACTGGCTGAGAACAGCAATCCTGTTTTGGACTGGATCGAGTCAATCGGCGCAAAGCATATTGCAGTGCATTTCGATCTCGATGTGCTTGACCCAACCAAATTCCACTCTCTGTACTTCCACACACCAGATGTGCCAAGTGACACCTACGAAGGGATTGCAAAAGGCAAAATGTCGATCCCGCAAATTATTCGCTTATTGCAAGATGTCAACAAGAAAGCCGATATCGTGGGCCTAGGCATCGCTGAATACTTTCCGTGGGATGTGATCGCGATCAAAGATATGCTAGGCCAATTACCACTTCTCAAGAAATAATCATAAAGCCCCGGTTACCCGGGGCTTTTTTCAATCCCCTTTCTTCCCGGGAAGCAGCATATCTCGATGTTGGCGAGGCGAAAGACCAAAAGAAGCCTTAAACGCACGACTGAAATGAGAAAAATTTCTAAACCCCATTTCGATAGCAACGTCACCAATATTTTTATCCGGATGGGCAAGCAATTCACGCTGACTCTCTAATAGCCGTTGCTCCCACAACCATTTGGATGCAGTGGTTCCTTCACGAGCAAACATTCTGTTGAGAGTTCTCGCAGAAACATAATTATCGCTTGCAACTGAGTCCATGCAAAGCATGGGGTTACGCAAATTCTCAATCAAATAGCTCTTTACCCGCTCCATTTTTCGAACCTGCCATGGTGCAGCTCGATTCAGCTCACCGACCTCAGACTCGAAACCTGCCGAAACGACATCCAACAAAGACCCACTTAGCTTCGTCTCGACCGCCACGCCCAAGCCATCAGACACCCACATTTCCCTTATCATCGAATTAACGATTTTGCCTAAGGTGCTATTTCCGTCCAGTGTTCGACTAGAGAAACTCAGCGCATTGGGGACATGTTCAATCATCAGCTCATGTGGAACGGTTATAACGATCTGATCGTCCCCCTCTGGAAACGAGCAAGAGAAGGTTTCACCACCGCCATAGAAAACAATATCTCCAGGCCGCTGTAAAGACTTTCGTCCATTCTGAACAACATGAGCTTGGCGGCACATCGTCAGACTAAGATAAAAGCTATCGGCATCAGAGGCTCTACCTGGGCTCGTATAGGAGATCGGGTTTGATCGGATGTGACTAAGGCTCGTATCGCCAAATTCTCTCAGCGAAAGGTTTCCATCAACTGCCGCACCGTCCAATAAGGCCACATCAGTTGAATTATAATTTTGGCAGATAAGACTTTGCCAAGCCTGGACATCGACGCACTCAAAATTGCTGACAGCTTTGTTAGGGATCATGTTCACCACCAACTCTATCTGGATTTGATACCAACCGTAATCCGCTGAAGCCGCTGCGTAACGAAAGAACACACAGCACCTTTCAGTGACTATCGTGACAGAAAATCTCCCGAGGGATTGAGGATTTCTACGACCGCCTGTCAAGGTGACCAAGCGCCCGCGCAAGACGCTCTATTTCGGGCCCCCAGCTGGATCAAGACCATTCTGCGATGCCCTGTAACGGTGCACGGAGCTTCATAGGCACCCTTCACAGGTTAGCGATATCTTCGTTTAGGGCGCAACGTTTCCCATATATTTTTCCGATCTGGCCATTTTTACACCTCTGCGCCAACCCTTGCAGGCAAACAGTCAGATGGCCAGCGTTATGCAGAGTAAACTGGGTCCATTTGGTAAAGCCCACAGGAAATCGCCATGAACTTCTCGGATATTCAAGACTACGTAGATCTGAATCACGTACTCAGGTCTGGAATGGTCACATTCCCAGGAACAAGTGTATTGGACATCACCGATCATGAGCCACGGTATGAAAATGGTTCACTAGTCGACTCACTGCACGTTCTCGGCATCACTTCGACCTACATTGACTCTCCCTACCATGTCAAAGATGGTGCTCCGAAAATCTCAGATTACTCCCTAAAAGCACTAGTAAACCTGCCGATTGTCGTAATCAAAAAACCCGAAGATCGCAGAATGTTTTTAATTGAGGACATGGGCGACATCAGTGTTGAAGGCAAAGCGGTGCTCTTCTACACTAAGCAAGATCGCTTCTTCGGCCTTCCGGAATACAATGAAAACGCGCCATTTATCTCTACGCCACTTGCTGAGTGGTTAGTAGAACATAAAGCAGCACTTGTCGGCATCGATTCCATATTAGTAGACGATCTTGATAACTGCGCCACCACGGTCCCAGTGCATAACCTCCTGTTAAACAATGGAGTGGTTATCGCTGAAAATATGACCAATCTGTCCGCCGTTGTGAGCCGCGTAGCGTTACTTACCGCCGTACCTCCACGAGTAGAAATGAGCAGCTTCCCCGTCAGAATTTTCGCAACCATCTTCTGATACGGTCGAAAAAATTGAAGTTTGGCGCTCTAGAATTTAGCAAGAGCGCCTTACAGATTAAGATTAGCCCGTATCCTCAAATACCACTATAAATTGGGTGCGTCATGAGCATAGAAGTCTCGGCTTCGTATCGCAAAAAAATTACAATTCCAGTGTGCGTGATCATTGGCTATCTATCGATCGCAGTGTTCATGACCGGCGATGGTTTCGAACAAGCGTTTCTTTCCCACCTCATCGTCGAAATTGGTTTCACAAAGACACAAGCGTCCTTTGTGTTTACGGTTTACGGTCTAATCGCCGGGTTAGCTGGATGCTGCGCTGGGATACTTGCCGAGATCTATGGCCCCAAAAAAATAATGTTAATCGGAGCCATTATCTGGCTTATATTTCACAGCCTTTTCCTCAAGTATGGAGTGGAGGAAAAATCCTACTCAGCGCTATTGGCATTCTACTCCATACGTGCTATTGGATACCCCTTCTTTGTCTATTCCTTTGTAGTTCTAATCTCGCGGGTTGTTCCGCCCAATAGACTTGCCTCGGCCATGGGCTGGTTTTGGACAGTATTTGTATTTGGTCTCGGTACCGCGGGAAGCTATATCCCTAGCATGACAATTCCGGCTGTGGGAAAAGTACAGACACTTTGGCTGGCCATGATATTTATCGCTGCGGGAGCACTAATAGGTTACGCAGCTCTTTCACGCCATCCGGCTAGCGGTCCAGGTGACTCAGGCGCCGCGACAGGAAAGAATAAGTTGAAGCAGTTGACGCGCGGCGTGGAGCTTGCACTTGAAAATAGAGCCCTACTCTGTTCCGCAATCATGATGACTATCGCACCCATTGCCATCTTCGGTTTTGCGGTCATCATGCCGTTTTTCTTCATCGACACCCTGGGCTTTACGGCTTCGGAGTGGCTGCGGATTTGGGGGACGATGCTGTTCGTGAATATGATCATGAACACCGTCACTGGCATCATTGCTGATCGAGTTGGATGGATGCGTATCATCCGCTGGCAGGGCTGCATCGGACTTTCGCTGACGACCCTCCTCTTCTATTACCTACCGGCATACTTCGGAAAGGACATGACGGTTGCGCTGATCATAGCGGCGTTCCATGGAGCATGTCTCACCGGCCTGATTCCGATTTCGGCCGTATTTTCAACCCTCGCGCCGGATGAGAAAGGTGCTGCAATTTCGCTTCACAATTTGTCCATGGGTCTCGGGACATTTGTCGGGCCTGCGATTGCTACCCTCCTCTTGTCAGTAGGGGGTACGGCCGCCGTTGTCTGGGTTTATGCAGGTCTCTACTTATCGGCGATCCTGCTCACCAAGTTCATACCGATTAAACATGAAGAACAAGCCTCTGCTCACGCGGCGAGCCTACCAATAGGAACCATTGAACGGGCCTAATAGGACAAGGGGAGTTAGACGCTCCCCTTTTCTCATCATTGACCGTACCCTAGGTTTAGTGACTGGGCCAACTCGGTACCAAACAAGCTGCCTGGCATGTGCACATGCCTTCTGCCTCTCAAATTATTCCCCTTGATCTCTCAAAAGATTTCCACTGAAAGCGTTATCACCCCCAGAAAAATTTAGCGTCACTCAATAAAATTAGCAAATGGGCTTTTACCATTAGCGCCAAATTTATCCTGAACTGCCATCTTGATTACACACTATTTTCCAGACAATGCAGCTGTGCAAAACTGCTTTTGTCGAAGTTTAATAGCAGTAAGCACTGATGATTAAGCTCCCACACCAAAAATCACAAGAACACATCCCAGTTAAGAATTGCTGCCTATAACAAAAACTCAGGAAGGCCCATGGATTCTGCAAGCAAAAAATTCAAATACCATTCTCTCTTCAAATTCTGTGCGTGCATTTCGGCGTGTTTAGCTTTAAATGCTCAAGCAAGCGATCCCAAAGGTGGCTCATCACAGTGGATGCTGGGTGACTGGAACGGCAAGCGAACCGAACTGCTGGAGCAAGGGGTAGATGTCATCGCGAACTACGCGCATGAAATGGCGTACAACGCAAAAGGAGGTTACAGCTCCGATAAAACTGTAAAGTATGCAAACAACATTGAGTTAGGAACCCAGCTAGACCTTGAGAAGCTAATGGGTATGAATGACGCAAGTTTTCGTTTTGTGGTATCAAACCGCAACGGCTCTGATTTGACTGTCGAGAGATTGGTTGACCCTCGGACTGGCCAAGTCGGCTCCACTACTGAAGTAGCGGGGCGGGGCCAAGTATGGCGACTCTCCCAGCTTTGGTTTGAACAGAGCTATTTCGAGCGCGCACTTGACTGGAAAATTGGCAGGGTATCCCCAAATGAAGACTTCCAAGACTTCCCGTGCACATTTCAAAACCTGTCATTTTGCTCCTCTCAAGCGGGCGTATGGGTTTCGAGAGTCTGGTATGGATATCCAGTTAGCACTTGGGGCACCAGACTTAGGTACCACATGACACCGGAAACATTCTTTCAGGTTGGAGCCTTTTTAAATAACGAGCGATATACTGAAACTGACCAGGGCTTTAATCTCAGCACTAAGGGCTCCAATGGAACAAACGTACCTATTGAATTTGTCTGGAAACCAAAGCACGGCCTGATGGGGCTTCCCGGTGAGTACCGTGTAGGTGCATTCCACATGAACGTTGAAGCTCCCGATATCTCTAAAGATGCAAATGGTCGACCAATGGCCATGAGTGGGCTGAATGCTAAAAATCGAAGTTCGAGGGATGGCGTTTGGTTCATTGGCCGTCAACAGATCGCTTGGTTTGATGATGTTTCTTCAAGGCCATTGGAAGTTTTTGCCCAAGCTCATTTGTACGACCGCGATACGAGTTTTGTTGATCGATTCTATAGCGCAGGCATTATTGCAACTGGGATCTGGAGTAGCAGACCAACAGATCAAATTGGGTTTGCTATCTCTAATACGCATATTAATGATAGGCTACGAGATCACCAAAAAATGCTTAATGAGCAGCGCGGGGTTACTGATTATAATGACCCTAGTTTCACGCCTGTTCAAAGATCTCAATGGGATGCTGAAATTTTTTATGGCGTGAAACCGACCAAATGGCTCACTCTGCGCCCCAACATTCAATATGTCCGCCATCCTGGGGCGGTCAACGAAGTCGATGACGCTCTGGTGGTGGGTTTGAAAATCCTCACCAATTTCTAAGCAAAGCCTCTCACGACTGCCCTGCTCGATGCGGGCAGTCACTACGCAAGTCGCTCCCTGGCCATCTTGCTCTGGAGTGGGTCCAGCGCCGCTGGGAGATTGGAAATCTCCGAAACGGCACGTGCTCTTATCACGCATAAGAAAACGGCGCATGAAAGCGCCGTTATCTGTATACCCTGATGAACTCCGGGATATTCCTGCCGTTGAGGTTCCTGCTAATTGGGACTAAAACTGGAAAAATCATGCCGAAGTAGCTTCGCTAAGCAGCTACGGTTTGATCCGTAAAACGATTGAATACCTCATGCCAAGCTCAAAACTTAGAACACTGCGATGATCTTCAATCCGGTGACCACTGCATCTTCCACTTCCCGCACTGCACCTGGGTTGTGTAAATACTGAATATTAGGACGAAGCGTAAGCCAGTTGGTTGCCTTCATACCGTAGTAAAGTTCCGCCATGTATTCGGAACTCTGCTCTGGAGTGAAATTCGGGTCATCATAATTTGTAGCGCCTGCTAAGCCATTCAGCAGCCGTTGATTGTCACGAATCTTTTCATTCACATGAGCCTTGCCAACGGCAAATGCTACCTGATCCCCAGGACGAGCCGCAAATGGACCAGTGACCACGATGCCTGCACTGTAGAAGCGATCCACAAAACTGGTATGACGATCGTTCGCATGAGCTTGAGCGAAAACTTCCACGGAGCGATTGGCGTTTCCATCGAACTGAGCAACCTGCTGCCTTGCCATAGCCCACACACCACTTCTACGGTCACGATTTTTCGCCTCAGCCCCTGTCAACGCCTTAGGCTGACCGTTTACATCCTCAAACTTGTCATCGGCATTGATGTTCATCCGATAGGCCCCCACTCGATACTCACCGGGCAAATCGAATAGCGCCTTGGATGGCGTCCAAAGAAGCTCAACCGGCAGAATTACGCCGTTTGCACCGCTAGTGCTTAACTTAAATCCATTATTATTTTGTCTCAGTGTACGATTGTGTTCATAAACGCCAGCTTGGAAAAATAGCTCAGGGGCTACTGCGACTTTGAAGCGAGTCCCCCATTGACCTATAGGATACGCGTACCAGTCATCCCCAACCCACATGCCAGCTTGTGCTCCACAGAATGCCACGTTCTGAAAGTCACACGGGAAGCTCTGAAAATCGTCGCTCGGGGACATGCGTCCCACCTTCAAGTCAAGCTTGTTGTCGAGCCATGACTGTTGATAGAACATTTGATTAAGACGCCAAACCTGCCCGCGACCGTAAACCTCCATCGTAGACGTTACTGGCCCAGACCTAGGATCAGTGAGTCGTTCGCCGGTAAGGTTGTCACCATTCCGATTACTGATCATCACTTGAAAACGAGCATTGGGAATACTCAAGATCTTTTGCAGATCCATTGCCACCCCGAAAGCGAATTGATCGACATAGGCCAATTTGCCGTTCTTGTCATAGCCACCATGGGCGTTGAATGCTAACTCGCTTATATAGGAAGCATCTATGGTATAGCCTTTTTCCTGGAGGTCTGAACGCGCCCCGCCCCAATCACCTAACATCCAAGGAGACTGGCTTTCAAAGGCCCCATCGGCTGTCGCGCTTTCTATTAACCCCAGATTTGCTGACAGAAAAACACCGCAGAGCAACAACTCTTTGCGCGACTTCGCGATTCGCATCTTATATTCTCCGGATGTAACTATTCGCGCGACAGTTTCTCGCGAACTATTTTTATTTTTGTTAAAAGGCAGCCATTTTGCACGGCCACCCACACCATCCCAAAGAAGGGCATGCAGGAGGAAATCTACATAGCTCATAGACTTCTAGCTTGGATGTATACGCCATCTTGTTGATTGGCTATGCCAGGACGCTGAAAAACACTTAACTTTCCGTCCACCCACAAAAAAGGCCTTAACTTAGCAAGGCCTTTCTGACGCTCTGGTTATGAAACTTGATTTTATTTCTTATCGGGAGGCGTCCCATTAAGCATCAGTTCACGCATACCTGGTCGCAGTTGGCTGATAGCACCAAAGGACGCAATAAGGTCAGTAACGTATGGTGTCCGAATACCATGTTCAGTGATGACGCCGCCGGCTCGCATGATGTAACGGCGATGACGGCGATAAGCGTGCAGGCTGCGAATGTGGTCCAAGGCCTCCTCACCGACTGTCCACTGGCTGAAGCCGCGAGATAGCTCAATAGGACTGCGGGCCACAATCTCGATGACCGCATCCAGCGCCTCGCCACGGACAGCTGTGTGCCGCATATTGGGTGGCAAAGGACCTTCATCCATTTCGTGGTCATATTCGGGGAAGGTGTGAAGGCGGACCCGAGCAAAGCTGTCGATTCCCACTGCTCGATTAGCCTGATCGGTCACCCAAGCTGTGGCACGTTCCCGATCGGCATCGTCTTTGAATTGGAATGCCAGAATGTACGAGTGACCTTGGTCGTGTTCATCCAGGTCATCCCGCAAGGTGCGAGATGCCTCACGATTGGTATAGAACAGGCCAGCCCAGAGAGCGACCTGCGCATCATCATGGGTATAACCACCAGGCGCGTCGCTGACAACGAAGGCTCGCTCAGCTGCCTCGTCGTTCAGATAGCTGAGTTCTGCAAAGCCCTCGACCTGATATTCGACCGGGGCCACCTGCTCGATTCCCTTCGGCAGAGGCCAAAATGGGATACGGGCGGTTTCCACGTGGTGCAAGACGTAGCTCCACACATCTGGAATTCTGGCCATCACAGGAGCATGGACGTTGGACCAGTAGGAATAGAAGTCCTCTTTGGATACACCTTCACGATGCTGCAAGGTGATGACCAAGGTGATTTGTGCTTCGTTCTCATGGCTACGCATGGGAGCCCCTTCTAGATAGGCTGTTAATTGCGACGATTGACCGCCTGGCGGTTTGTTGCGGACAGGATCGCTACCGAAGCGCATTTTAGGCAGCAGGACGACCAGGCGACTCGCCTGTCAGTGCCAAACCATGGCATGGTTGCGCCAGAGCACCCGCGACATTCGGATACTGATGCCAGCAGTGCCGGAATGGAGTCAGGGGAAAGCCGGAAATGCCAGGCCTCCCCGCTGTGCGGTGGATTGACGCACGGAAGGTAAATTGATTAACTTATTAACAAAAATAAGCACAAGAAAGCGGACTTACTGCCATGGCGACTACCTTCAGCACAAACGGCATAGATGACCACCACCGCCTCGCGTATTGGCACGAGGTCATCTGTAAGACCTATCTCACCGTCAAATGCAGGCCCCAGGCGGATGAGCCCTTACAGGGGGCCCTCAGCGTTCTTCACTTAGGGTCGATTGAGCTGAGTGAGTCACTTTCACCTCCTATGATCTACGAGCGCGGCGCCAGCGAAATCAGCCGCGACGACGATGACCACTTCCAATTTTGCTTGTGGAATACCGGCAGCGGCATCGTTCAGCAAGGTGGCAGGGAGATCATTCTGAGGCCTGGCGATCTGGCTTTATACAGCGCTGCAAGCCCGTCGATCGTGAACTGTCCGACCGGCTCAAATACCTTATTGCTGAAGATACCTAAAGCTGCGCTTTCGACACGTACTCAGTGTTTGCAAAGTCATAATTTGCACACCCTGCGCGGTGACACTGCGGCCGGTGCAATGGTCGGCCAAATGATGCGCCAGACCTGGTTGATTCAGGAGGAGAACCCATTGCTGGGTGACCCCCGATTGGGCAGCGCTCTGCTCGACATGATTGGGGCTTCACTTGATGCGGCGTCGGGGATACTGCCTGCCGGGCAAAGACATAATCCATTGGCGCAGATCAAAAGCTATATCCAGAACAACCTGGGCGATCCCGAACTGGATATGGAAGAGGTAGCTAAGAAGCACAGCGTTTCAATTCGGACGCTGCACAGGCTGTTCGCTTCTGAAGGGACAAGCGCTAAGCGCTGGCTCTGGCTCCAGAGGTTGGCTGCCAGTCATAAGGCACTTAGTGACGGTCGGATGAGGCAGGTCAGCGAGGCCGCTCTGACTTACGGTTTTAACGACCTTTCCCATTTCAGTAGACTTTTCAAACAGGTTTACGGCATATCACCTAGCGAACTGCTGCGGCACTAAGCATTTAAAAGCCCTCCACCGACAATGGTAATGCCGATGGAGGGCACGTATGGCTGCGTATCTGCTTACCCAAGGAATGGGTAGTCTGTATATCCTTCGGCCCCTACCCCATAAATTTCTCGCTCCTGGAGCGCATTCAGGGACGAGCCACTACGGATTCGCTCAACCAAGTCCGGATTGGCGATGAAGTAGCGGCCGAACGCTACCAGGGGAACAGTGTCTTCCTCGATCAGTTGTTGCGCGCTTTCGACGGTCAGCCCCCCGTTTGCAATTGAGACCCCATGGTAATTGCCCTTCAGGATTTCAAGAACCTTCAGAAGGTCAGGTTGACCAAACCATCCGTTGGTGTCAGCGATATGGACGAAGGCGACGCCCTTGGCTTCAAACAGACGAGCCAGATGGGTGTACATCTCAACAACCTGGTCATCGAGAGCGTTGTTATACGCCGCATACGGTGAAATTCGCACCCCAACCCGAGTGAGCGGTAAAACCTCTCCTACCGCGTCAATAATTTCCTCAAGGAATCGCGCACGCTTCTCAACAGAGCCGCCGTATTCGTCATCCCGGCGGTTTACATGAGCAGATAGGAATTGGTGTGGGAGATAGCCACTAGCGGCGTGAATTTCGACGCCGTCAAACCCTGCCTCGACGGCATTACGAGCTGCCTGCTGGTACTCCTGAATAGTGGCTTTAATTTCGTCGGTCGTCATTGCTCGCGATGGCGTGGCCGTGACTCGAACGTAATTGCCACTCTCCAGTCGCCCCCAAACGTTAAGGCCATCAAGATCGTCGTTGACCGCGGAAGGCGAGATTGGGTCATTCCAGTTCAGCAGCCCCATGGCCCCGATTCGGCCGCCATGCCACAGCTGGGCGACAATTTTCCCACCCGCTGCATGTACGCGACTGGTTACCTCTCTCCAACCTTGAACTTGGGCATTGGTGTAGAGGCCCGGGGCCTGATCGAATGGCCTGGAGTTGGGACTGACATTCGTGGCCTCAGAAATCAGCAAGCCGGCACTCGCACGCTGAGCGTAGTAGTCAGCCATCAGTGGTGTTGGCACATCTCCCTTTCCGGCTCTCGCACGGGTGAGGGGCGACATGACGATACGGTTTTGCAGCGTCAGGTCGCCCAGCTGAAAACTATCGAACAATTTAGACATACAGGCATCCTGGTGTATTGGTGAACGAAGTAATTGGAATTCAAGGCGACCGTTAGAACTCGCTGTCGAGCTGCGCATCCAGGCGATCAATCAGCCAAATGCCATCATGCTTGCTGAATTCAACATGGTAGGTACCCGTCGCCATGATCTGCGGGCGCGCGGGAGACTGGATGACATACAGGGTTAGATAAACTTTCAGTGTCGCTTGAGTCTCGGTGAGAGACACGATAAGAGGAGTGGACAGGGTGTGCCGGCGCTGATCCGTCTGGCCGCTCCGAAGGGCCGAGAGATTCGAGGCGATGGCTTCACGACCAGTCCACGGTCCCCAGCTTTGTGATGAGCCAGTGATCACCCCACCAGACACGGCGTCCTTGCTCAGTGCGGAGCCCAGGAGTGCGGGGTCATTTGCGTCATACCCCCATGCGTAACGACCCAACAAATCGGTAAGAATCTGGAGGTCATTCAGTTGATTAGTAGCGATATTCATGTCGGTACCCTTCAGAAAGGCGCTCATCAGTGACCGCGCTCGTACGGCCCGGTGGCTCTCGCGTATGCCGGAATTGCGAGCGGGATTTCAGTTCCAGTAGTTCGAGCAACATCCAGTAGCCAGAACGGATTGCGCAGCAGCTCACGGCCCATGTACACCAGATCTGCTTGTTCAAAGTGAAGAATCGATTCGACCAACTCGCTGGAGGTGATTGAGCCGTTGCAGCCCACTGGTAGTCCCACTTGTTTTTTGACTTGCTCGGCGTACCCCACTTGGTAGCCAGGCACGATTTCGCCATCAAATGTTGGGGTCAGGCCTCCTGCGGAAATACTCAAGAAATCTACTCCGAGAGCTTTGAGCTGCTCGCAAAGCTCAACTGTGAACTCGATGGTATTGCCACCAGGCCCGGCTTTATCTTCGGCGGACAAGCGCACCATTAGGGGCTTTTCAGCAGGCCATATGTCCCGTACCTGACGAACAATTTCGAGTAGCGGTCGTGACCGATTTTCATCACTACCACCGTACTGATCGATTCGATGGTTGCTGAGTGGCGACAAGAACTCGTGTAGCAGATAGCCATGGGCAGCATGGATTTCAAGGCAGTCAAAATCCGCCATGCTTGCGCGCTCAGCCGCCTGAGCGTACCAACCGATAATCTGCTGAACCGCCTCGGTCGTTAAGGCTTCGGGTTGCGGATATTTTTCGCTGTGAGCCAGCGCAGATGGAGCAAAAATCTTTCCGTTCGTACTGGACTTTCGACCGGCATGAGCAAGCTGCAAACAGCTGGCTGCCCCACAGGTGCGAATCAGCTGAGCCAGTTTTCTCAGTCCTGGAATCTGATCGTCGGACCATAGCCCCAGGTCTGTATGGCTGATGCGACCAGCAGGGTGCACCGCGACCACCTCAGTCGTAATCAGCCCCACGCCTCCCAGTGCCCTGGCTGCATAGTGCGCTTCGTGCAGCGCGTTGACCTTGCCGTCCTCTTGGCCGCTGTACATGAGCATCGGGGCCATAACGATACGATTTTTCAGGGTTACTTCGCGTAACTTGAGTGGCTGGAAGATCCCGCTCATATTCATCTCTCAGACGTTGTGTTAGCACCACAACGGCCCAGTCATATGACAGGGTTGTTCATTAGGGCCGTTACAAGAAGGATTGAGGGTAAGCGCAGCATTTACTGCTGCGCTTGGTCAGCCGGGCCAACCTTTAAGCTGCCAGTGCCAGAGGTGGGTTCAATGGATCGCACTAGCGCTCGGTTTTGCGCCAACGATCCCCAGTGCATGCTTGCGCTTACTGTCGTACAACCAAAGCAACGCGAAGATCACTACAAGCGCACAGGGAAGCAATGTGGCGGTCTGGAAAACTGTCGTGGTTGCGGACACAAGTACTTGGTCCAGTTCCGCACTGCCCTCTTTAAGCGCCGCAAATGCTGCTTCGCCCCCTGCACTAGCAATCTTTGAATGATCGAATAATTTTCCGAATAGAGGCATCAAAACATAGCTAGAGGACATACCAGCCGAAGCCGTAAGACCGATTGCCAAAGCTCCGCCTCCAGGTAGGCGCTCAGAAGTGGTTGCCAACATTGTTGGCCACATGACGCTGGTTCCGACTCCAAACAGGAGAGCTGCAAAGATACCTGCGACTGGACTCGCTGCTTGGCTCAGTAGGTAAAGACCTGCCATGGAGAACAGGGCCCCGAAGAAAAGGATCCCACTGGAACCAAGGCGTGCGTGAAGCACGCCCACTGCCAAGCGCACCACCACGTGGACGCTGTAGATGAATGCCACCAGCCAGAATCCTTCTATACCTACAATCTTCGTCAGAGTGAGATCAATCCAGCTAGAGGGAACCACCTCTGTTGCCGCCGAAATGAACATCACGCAGATGATCAGATAGAACACCGCCCGGCCGAAAGTTTGTTGGAACATACCTTTAAGCGATACGCCTTGAGCCACACGCTCACTGGGCGGGTACTTGACGCCAATTATAAGTAGGAAAGCCAGCGCTGCGGGTATGCACACCAGAGCTAGCTGAATTCGCCAGCCTAGCTCAAGATGTTCAACCATTACACACGCCGGAGCCCCAAGGAGCATGCCAAGAGCGAATGCCGCATGGAACAAGTTCAGCTTAGCCACCTTGCGGGTCGGATAAATCGAAACAACAAGAGGGTTAAGAGCCGCCTCGATTGAGCCCCAAGCAAGGCCCTGCATCAAAGAGCCGGCCCACAGAAGCATGAAGGCATTGTCCGCATCGGGCCGAGCACATATGACTGTCGCAGTACCAGCCACGTGCAGCAGCAAGCTGAGAACATGGACACGACGCAAACCGAGCACATCCACCAGACCGGACATCACCATGTTGGCGATTGCGAACCCGAGAAACAGCACCCCGAGGACCTCTCCGATCATGGCCCCGGAAGTCAGCGTATTGGTGGCGTCAAAGAAATCATGTTTTATGGTGTTGGCAGCATTGAGCCGAAGCAGCAACTCAAAGCCCATGCAAAACTGAGTGACGAAAGCTGCGATAAATATTCGCGTCACGGGGATACCTTTGAGGTAGTCCGGTACGCTGCTTTGAGAGAGTTTATCCATGGTGCCATGTCTCCTTCGCCACCGTTGGACAGTGGCGAATGTGCAGGTTTGTTATTGTTGTTTGTGCAAGGTTGAAACGGTAGAGCTAACGCCAAAAAACTAAGGAGACTTTCAGGCAGCCCCGACCAGTCCCGCTCTGGGCCGCTCCATGGTCCCGACTCCTCCAGTCTTTTCTTGCCGACTGATGAATTCCACCGCACGCTCCGCGATCATCGAAGTCGGAGCGGTAGTGTTGCCCCGAACCAGTTCAGGCATCACTGAAGCATCTGCTACGCGCAACCCATCCACACCACGCACGCGCAGTTCGAGGTCCACAACTGAAGTTGCGTCGACCCCCATTGCACAAGTGCCGGCTGGATGGAATGCGTTCTGCACATGCTCCCTAACATATTGTTCGAGCGCAGCATCGTCATCGCTCACGTTCGCGCCGGGCATCAATTCGCTGTCCATGAAGCGCGCCATGGCTGGTGCTTTAAGAATCTGTCGAGCCAGGCGTACGCCTCGAATGAGGTTTTGTACATCCCGGGAATCACTGAGGTAACGCGCATCCAAAATCGGCGCATCGCTCGGATTGGCGCTACGCAGCCGCACCGTACCGCGAGAATGACTTGTAAGGCAGCAAGGAGCCACGGAGTAGCCATGCTCTGGGACGCTGACGTCAACTGTGCCTTCAAGCTTGCCCCAACTGGTGGATGCCATCGCCAGCGTATGGATCTGAATTTCGGGACGTCCATCATTATCGAGGTCGAAAAAGCCCCCGCTCTCTACCAGGTTCGAACTCAGCAATCCACTGCGCCGAAGAACCCACTCCATTCCGTGTCGGATTGCTTTAAGCCCTTTATCCTGGCCCAGGAGGCTTATGGGATCTTTCAGCTTGCCATCGACCGGCACAACCAGGTGATCCTGGTAGTTCTCGCCAACACCTGGTAAGTCGCTCACGACATCAATGCCAAGCTCACGCAGGTGTTCAGCCGGGCCGATGCCTGAAAGCATGAGCAGCTTGGGAGAAATCAACGCACCGGCGCACACGATGACTTCCTTTCGAGCGCGGATCTCGAATTCCTTACCTGCCTCATCCAGTAGCACAACACCTACGGCTCGCTTGTTCTCGATCAACACGCGGGCGACGCGACTCCGCGTACGCACTTGGAGATTGGGCCGGTTCATAGCCGGACGCAGGTAGCCACGGGCAGTACTACACCGCTCACCTTTCTTGCTCGTGGTCTGGTAGTAACCAACACCGTCCTGAAACGCCCCGTTGAAGTCATCGTTGTAGCGAATGGAAATACCATTCTCCCGCCCAGCCTCCTGAGCAGCATGAACAAAGGCTTCGCTCAACACATGGCGATAGCTGTTATCCGAAACCATCAAGGGACCATCGTTGCCGTGCAACCCCCCGCTAAAGCGTTGGTTGTTTTCAGCTTTTTTGAAGTAAGGAAGCACATCAGCGTAGGACCAGCCCTCGCACCCCTGACTCGCCCACCCATCGTAGTCTTCGCGCTGGCCGCGGATGTACACCATTCCGTTGATTGAATGGCCACCACCAAGAGTTCGAGCCTGCATGACCGGTATTGTCCGGTTGTTGGTGTGTGAGTCAGGTTCAGTGTGATAGGTGACTGTGCGCTCTGTGTGCATGGTGCGGAAATAGCCGCCATTCATACGGATAAATAAGCTTTTATCGTGCGTACCAGCTTCCAGCAAAAGAACCTGCCTGGAAGCGTCCTCACTCAGGCGGGAAGCGACCACACATCCGGCGGCACCACCGCCCACTACGATGTAATCGAAGGCATCAGTATTCATGACTTACCTGCTCATTGTAATTTTTATGACTGTATGGCGGTCATGCTACGTCTCGGTCCGCAGCCGGGCTTGGATGGCTGCGCCAACCATTGAGTTGCTGGTGCCAGAATCCGCTCTAGCCTCAGGAAACTGATACCACTGATCCGCTTCCCCTGCCGCGCTTCAACCCCCGCCGAACGGGGACTCCCTAGAGTTCAGCCTCATAATTGCTCCGATTATTAGCAGTTAACATAACAATGAGTTCTCGATTCACGAACTTCTGCCGACCCCTTACCACTCCTAACATCGGGTAGGGCCTGATGGCGAAAACCGCTTGGTAGACGCTTATTTAGGCTTTCACCCATCGAAAAGGAGTTATCAATGACCGATTTGACGGCACGTACTGCTGGTACGTTTTCTATCGGAGGGGAGATTGAGGTAGCCCGTCTAGGCTTTGGCGCCCTGCGAGTTACCGGCGATGGCGGTTGGGGCGAACCTGCTGATCGAGAGGAGGCCCTGCGTACTCTGAAACGAGTACCAGAGCTTGGTATCACCCTCATCGACACGGCGGATTCCTATGGCCCTGATGTGTCCGAACAGCTCATTCAACAGGCTCTTCACCCTTACGAAAAAAACATCGTTGTTACAACGAAAGCAGGTGTTTTGCGTCCAGGCAAAGATGCGTGGGTTCCTCTCGGGAACCCCGAGTATCTGATCCAGCAAGCTTACAAAAGCCTGCGTAACCTGGGCCTGGAACAGATAGATCTGTGGCAGCTACACCGAATTGATCCGAGAGTACCGGCAGACGAGCAATACGATGCGATCAAGACACTCATCGATCTCGGAGTTGTCCGGCATGCTGGCCTCAGTGAAGCCGGCGTAGCTGACATCGAAACTGCCTCTAAATACTTCAAGGTAGCCACCGTTCAGAACATCTATAACCTGGCAGACAGAACCTACGAGGATGTACTGGATTATTGCGCTGCCCGACAGATCGGATTCCTTCCTTGGCATCCTTTGGCAGACGGTGCCCTGGCGAAGCCAGGCTCGCTGCTCAGTGACATCGCCGACAAGTATCAAGCAACCACCGGCCAGATCGCGCTGGCCTGGCTTCTGAAGCGAAGCCCAGTGATCATCCCAATTCCGGGCACATCGAAAATCAAACATCTGGAGCAAAATGTCGCCGCGGTGAACATCCAACTTTCCGATGAAGATTTCCGCCAGCTGGACGAGGGTGGTCGCCAGGCATTCGCTGCAAAATCCTAATAAAAATTGGCTCGACTGAGGGTGGATCAACCACCCTCTTCTTCAGCTAGCGGGAGCCTTTAGCCATTTGCGAGAAAACACCATCCCGTAAGACCCAGGCGTGGAATAGCGCAGCTGAGAGATGCCCAATCACGAGTGCAAATAACGTCCATGCCATCACACCGTGCACATCACGTAGCCACGCATACCATTGTGGATCGGCCGGTACTATGCCAGGCAAATTCCAGCCCTGGACCATCGTCACTGGATATCCACCCGCTGAAACCACACCCCAACCAATAAGCGGCAGGAGTATCAGTAAAACGTACAGCAGGAGATGCGAAGCCTTAGCGGCAATTTTTTGCCAAGCTGGAAGCCTCGCCGGTAATGAAGGCGATCTGGAAACCAGGCGGTTGATTAGGCGCACCACAGCTAAGAGCAGGATCGCAATGCCTAGTGGCCGATGCAGCTCGATCAGCGACAGTCTGTGCTGAAAGGAACTGACCATGCCAACTCCAACGAATAGCATCACTAGCACTAGGATGGCCATGAGCCAATGCAGCACCCGAGCGAGCCCGTTAAAGGACGACGGAGAAGACTGTTCAACAGACTGACTCATTGCACCACCTCCTTGCCTATGGCGTCGGTTGCCCGCCCATAACCGATATCGCGCTCTCGCAGGTTGAAGGAGTGTGAGTAAGCCGCAGATCGCGCTGAGAGGATAGGATCATTTGAGACCTCAATCCCCGTTGGCACTATCGTGGGGTCATAATTGATATCGCGGCATGCGCCTTGACTCTGATCGGACACTTCAGTCACTTCGAGTGTACCCGCCACCAGAAGCTTGCGGTCCTCTGGCCAGGGCTTGGAGGGATCGTCCACAAGGTCATTAGCAGCTGCTACCTGAATGACCAAATCCCAGTAAAGATGCTTTTGCCCGAGGCGGCGCTTAAGATCCTCAAACAGGTAATTTTCTCCAACCTTGCTACGTTGATCATCCGCCAATTCAACGAAAGATTCGTGAGGGCGCATTGCCCAGCGCACGGCGGTGTGACGGCCTTCGTTTGATACCAGATAGAAGGAATTCACCCCGTTGAACTCTGCCCCTGCAAAGCTACCTGGCGTTGGCGCTTCGTCAGCCAGCTTCAAAAACGGCTTTGTTTCAGGATGCTCATCAAGGAACTCAGCTACGCGCTTGTCGTTAGGCTTACCGGTCGCGGGATCCGGAGAAAACGCAGCCTGCATATCCAAGAATCCTTGCGAGGTCTTCGTCGCAAAGAATGGCTGATTGTTCATTGCCAGGCGCCACTGTTGATGATCATCGGTCGCCATCAGCAGCGCCATACTGACGGTTTTGGTCGATAAATCAGACGCAAACGGACTCCCGGTGCCAATGGAAAAGCGTCCAATTACCGGGACCTCAGGCTGGCTAAACGCCCGCGCTGAAGAAAGAACCCTGGCTTCGCCGCTTGGACGAAACGTGGCGACAAAACACATTCCCTTCCCATGGGCCCGGCGAAAGCCCGGTGGGAAATCTGTCGAGGTGTTGACGAAAGACTTGCTAGTCGGCCCGCTGCCGATCAAGCCGGCACTCCAGGCGAAAGCGAATGCAAGCGCACCGGCAACGGCTGCTATAGCTGGGATTGCCCAGCGAAAAGGAGGCGGATTCGGAAGTTCGCGCATCAGTAAAGTTCCTGGTAAAGGTTGAACAGCGCCTTTGCACCGCCCAACCTAGACATTTCAAAGCGCCAGAATTATTGAACCCACGGCCTGTCGAGAAACGAGCCGCAGATAGCCGTCCTCGTAGTTATCAAGCGTGTAGCGGCTGTCAATTTGGGGACGTATTTTGCCCGCAGCAGCAAGCTTGACGAGTTGACCCAAAGGCTCAATAACGTCCTCGTCTCGCTCAGCGTGCAAGGCATAGCCAATGATTTTTTTCTCGCCAGCAATCAGGTCGTAGGCAGGGAAGCTCGGGGACATCCCTCCCGCAAATCCGAGTGATACGACGGTGCCACGGAAAGCTACTGACTCCACCAGCTTGCCAAGTACATCTCCGCCAACCGGGTCGAAAGCGAAATCAGCGCCCCTGCCTTCAGTCAAAACGCGGACAGCGTTCGCAACATCAGGCTCAGCTGAGAGATCTATTACCTCGTTTGCACCTGCTGCCTTGGCACCATCAACCTTGGCCGCGGTCGTAACCAACGCAATGCTGCGCAACCCGAGTGCGGCCGCGACCTGGACGACTGCGTTGCCTACAGAACCTGTAGCTCCAGCGACAAGGATGGTTTGGCCCGAATGGACCTGAACGGAATGGGTCAAAGCGCGCCAAGCGGTGAGGAAGTTGACACTGAGAGTTGCCCCCACCTCTACATCCAGCGTCTGTGGCAACTCGAATAGGCGATGGTTTTCTACCACTACCCATTCCTGAAACAACCCATCTTCTTTAATGCCCAATCGATTTCCGCCATAAATCCCGACGCGCGTTCCGGGCTCGAAGCGAGTACTTTGCTCAATGGTGCCGGCACCCTCGTTTCCAAGCACGAGCGGTGTGATCGACCCTGGAACGTCTCCTTCGCGGATGTAGCGGGACAGTTGATTGATGGTGGCAGCCTGCATGCGAACCAGACTGAACCCATCCCTAATCACTGGCTTCAACCGATCTTCAACAACGCTTACTGGTGGTTTGCCGAAGGCCTGAGTCACGATTGCTTTCATGATTTCTCCAAGCGAAATGGTGCCCCGCCGCGTGCGGTAGCTAGTTTGGTTGGTGGGGTTAATTGTTGCTCGACAGGCGAGATCCAGGCGGGAACCCACGCCGTTTGGCTGACCACACGATTAAGATAGCGAGGATCAGAAGACCAATTAGCACCCATGGGAAGAAGCTCAGACCGCCACCGTTGAGCAGTAAACCGCCCAAGATGCCTCCCCCGGCGATTGCGCCATTCCAACCCACCACGTTAATCGCAATGGCTACGTCTGCACCCTTGCCTGCGGTGTCCGCCAATGCAGTTTGGACCAACGTGCCTGCACCACCGAAGCTAAGCCCCCAAATGGCTACGGCTACGAGGACCATCGCTGCGGATGTAGGCCACAAGGCAAATAGGAGGCTCGCTACAACGAAGGCAACTAGACTCGTCAGCACGGCCCCACGCAGGTAGCGATCTACGACTCTGCCTGTGATCCAGATGCTAACCAGAGCGCTTACACCAAAGACAAAAAGAACCAGATCAACCCGCTCTGTTAAGCCGGCAGGATCCACGAACGGCGCTACGTAGGTGTAGAGCATGTTGTGAGCTAGCATCCAGATCATCACGACCAGCAACACTGGCCGCACGCCTGGAGTCAACATCACTCGCTTCAACTGCATCCGCTCACCTTTAGCCTGCCCCGGGAAGTCAGGTACTTTCATCACAACCCAGCAGATCAAAACTATCGTCATCAGCGACATGATGCCGAATGCCGATCGCCAGCCCACGAGAGAACCTAGCCAGGTGCCCAGCGGCAAGCCGAGCGACAACGCTATTGGCGTACCCACCAATGAAACTGCGATAGCCCTACCCTGCTGGTGGGGAGCAACCATCCTTCGCGCGTACCCTGCCAGCAAACTCCAAGCGAGGCCTGCCGCCATCCCGGCGAAAAAACGAGCGCCCAACGTTAACCAGTAGTTCTGTGAAACGGCAGTAATAGTGTTGAAAACAAGGAAGCCACCTATCGCCATTAACAGCACTCGACGGCGTCGCCACCCTTGAGTGGCAATTGTGAGGGGAATAGCGGCGAGGAGAGAACCTATCGCGTAGGCGGTAATGGTCTGGCCGGCGAGCGACTGGGAGATGCTTAAGCCATGAGACATTTGCACCAGCAGCCCTGCTGGCAGGGTCTCCGTCAGAATGGCGATGAACCCCGTCATCGCTAATGCTAGAAGCCCCGCCATCGGCAGTGACTCTTCTGCCGAGTGGCCATGGGCGGTTGTCGTCGTTTGCATATTTACCTCAGGATTTGTTGCTTCGTGGAGCAAGACAACTGGATTAACGCTTGCTACCGATCAGTGGCAACTGAGCCAGCATGTTTTTCAACGCGAGAGCGTCCCACGGCAAATGCTCGGCAATGCCTAGGCCCACAACGTCAACCACCTGAGCGACATCACGAAGCAGTCGGACCACCTCGGCGATTTTCATCTTGCCCTGTGCGATGCCGTCAAAGGTCCCTGCCGGGGCATGGGGATCTGCGAACAACAGGGCACGAAACTCATTTGGGTCCAACACGTCTAGGTCGAAATGAATCGCCAGATGTTTGGCATTGATACTCGCCAGCCAATCCAGTACAGGTTTGCTAGTTTGGGCTAATGCTGCCGGCCCGAAGCTTTGAAGCCCGTGGTGCTGAATGAACTCATTTTCCACCGCTAGGGTTTCCTGGAGGCCCGCGTAGAGCAAGCGCTCAGGTTTGATAGGTGCTTTGACCAGGCGGGTGAAATCCTCATCCCCATGACCTAACAGATTTCCCATGACCATGGCATGAGCATGCTTGAAGTCCTTCGGAGTCATCACGTCTGGATGGGCATCTACCCACAAAACCGCTAGATCACTACCGTAGCGTTCATTGAGGTAAGCGAAGGGAGCGAGGTCGACCAAGCAATCACCGCCTAACACAACTATCCGGTCAGGTTGGTGTTTTTCGATGAGGGCTCGGGCGCTGATTTGCTGATCCAGCAACACTTGCCGACCAACGATGCCATCCTCTGTTGCTAGCGGCTTGCCGTCGGGCTCAGGCACTGGGACATGCTCAACGGGACCGCTAGCTTCTGGAGCGAGCCAGGCCAATAGCTGGGCCCCTAAAAAGTAAGGCGGGTTATTACCGCCTTGCCATTGAGGAAATAGCAGCCGAAGGGTCGTGCTTGAGGTTGTGCTCATTTTTTGATTCCTCCAGGTGGTTACCAGTCACTTAACGGTGGAATGTCACGCTTTCAGAGAGAGGTGCCCTGCCGAAACGGACCTGAGCTGATTTCGCTTGCTCGTTGGCATGACCGAAGGAGATGCCATGTACCAACCGCAGATCACTCGGGATGCCCAGCTCTTCGCGAATGGTGGAAGGGAAATTCGAGAGCATGCCTTGAGCAATCCCCCCTAATCCGCGCGAAACCAGTGAAAGCAGGAACGTCTGTGTGTACATCCCGACGTCAGCGGAATTTTGAACGTCCCCGTTGACTACATTCGGGATAAAGATCAGCGCTACGTGAGGAGCATTGAAGAATTCGAGATTGCGCCGGACCTCTTCCGTCCGAGCAGCAGTATCACTGCGAGCGATTTTTAACGCCTCGTAGTATTTAGCTGCTTGGGCATCGCGACGCTCGGCGTATACGCCGGGATAATTGGCAATGTCATAGCCAAAATCATGAGTGTCACCACCTTCATCGAAGGCGCGCATCAGGGCTGCACTCAACCGATCTTTGGCGTCGCCTGAAACCACGTGCACCACCCAAGGCTGAGTGTTGCAGCTGGATGGCGATTGTTGTGCGTCAAGCAAGATCTGTTCGATCTGCTCATCAGATAGCGGATCAGCGTGGAAGTCTCGCACCGAACGCCGTTGCGCCACGATCTCTTGGAAATTCAAACTCATGGAGCCTCTCAGGAAATATTCTGCCAACACGAGGTGGTGCGAGCTGCATCACCATTGGTTGAGTGGAAGGTTTCCTGAATTTTATGTATCGAGGGATAAAAGCAGAAGACCATAATAATCAAGCTCATTGTTATCAAATCCAATAACAATCGCTTGACCAATGGCTGGCAGTTAGTACACTCCGAAAAGCCAACTGCCAGGGGATCCCATGGATTTTGCTGAAAAGCTTCAGGTTTTCATAACCGTGGCGGAGCTTCAGAGCTTCGCCAGAGCCGCCCAATCGCTTGGCCTTGCCAGGCCTAGCGTAACCGTGGCGATAAATGAGCTTGAAAAAGAGGTGGGCGCACGGCTTTTACACCGTACGACACGGCGGACGACGCTAACGTCCGAAGGCGTGGCGTACTACGAACAAGCAACCATGACCCTAAATGCAGTCGGTGAAGCTCGAAATTTCTTCGGCGGTGGCTTATCGGAGCCCAAAGGACGACTGCGGGTAGACATGAGTAACTCGCTCGCGAAGTCCATGATCATTCCGAACATCAGCTCCTTCAAGAAAGCCTACCCCCAGGTTGAGGTGATTCTAGGAGTGAGTGACCAGCAGGTGGATCTAATCGCAGAGGGGGTCGATTGTGTGCTTCGGATTGGGGAGTCCTCTCCCACAAGCTTAGTGAGCCGTACGATCTACCGTGACCCGTTCATCATCTGCGCGTCACCTGATTACCTCAAGACTCACGGGGCACCAAAGTCCCTGGACGACCTGAAGAACCACTTGGGCGTTGTCTATTTTTATGGGCGAGAGCGGAAGGTCAAGGAATGGATGTTCACGGTAAACGGCAAGCCGCGTTCAATCAGGATGAGACCCGCCCTACAAGTCAACAATCATGACGCCTACGTGGCCTGCGCGTTGAATGGTCTGGGGTTGGCTCAGATTCCTCTGATCGGCGTTCGGAACGAGTTAGCAGCAGGTAGCCTTGTGCAGGTCCTGGCGGATGAGGATGCAGGGCATACCCCTATCTCCGTCATGTATCCGGCTCGAAAGTATCTACCCATGAAGGTCAGAGTATTCATTGACTGGGTCATTTCGATTTTTGAAAAGGAGGAGGCTAAAACACTCAAGTCTCCCGAAGGGGCCAGCCTCTAAAGGAATCCACCCGGTCGCGACATAGTACGACAAGGACTGGATTGATCACTGAACGGTCTCATCACACCGGTAGATTGTGCATGAGCCTGCACAATCATTCCAAGATTAGCGGCTTCTGCTGCACCGCGCGGGCGACTATCGTTAGCTCAACACCCACCGGTCACAGTGACCGCTACTGGAGTTCAACATGAGTACTATCGATAACGTCGCCCGCAACAAAGAAAACCTCCGCGCTCTGTTGCAGGATGCAATGCCAAACGGTCGCTTTGACCAAATGGAAGCGCTCGTCTCCCCTGATTGCATTACTCGCCGAGCAGGGTTCGCGAGCCTCTTCGTTGCTCGGGGCGATGCCATCCCTGAAAAAGGCAATTTTCTCAACTGGCTTAAAGCGGGCTGGAAGCCACTGACCGACGCTCTTCGATTCGAACCAGTTGTGGTTTCTGATATCGTCGGCGAAGGCAATAAGGCAATGATACATTTCACCATGACCGTCACCCACGTTGGCGAGTTTGTTGGCATGCCCGCAACTGGGAAAAAAATCAGCTGGGAAGAAATCGGCATCGCTCGCTTTGACGATGACGGTAAAATGGACGAGCTTTGGTTCATGTGCGAAGAGCTGAAAATGGCACTTGAGCTGGGTCTCAAGCTTCAGGAATGACGCAGGTGCGCGTTACTCCATCGCACGTAAAATCGCCGTTCAGATGTACGTAAGTCGGTGACTGACTATGACGGCCTTCACCAGCGGAGGCCGTCCTGGATCTTGGTGCGGAAGGCGAAGAATATTTTCTGGTTGAAGGGATTGACTTATGAACCAGATGTTGGCGATCCGCGCCTTCGTACGTCTAGCGGAAGCGGGATCGTTCACCAAGGTGGCAGATCAGCTGTCTCTCCCCCGCTCCACAGTGAGCAAGCTGATATCAGATCTTGAGCAGCATTTAGCGACCAAATTGGTTCAGCGGACAACCCGCGCTGCAACGCTCACGCCGGAAGGCGAAGAATATTACGCAATGGTTTTCCCACTCGTGGCAAACCTCGACGATGCAGACAGTCGGATTCGAGGTCACCGCGGGCGACCGAGCGGAAGACTGAGGGTCGATGTAACCTCGTCGTTCGCCAATCTCTTCCTCATAGACAGGCTACCTGACTTTCAGGCTCGCTATCCCGATCTCGTGCTTGAGCTTGGAATCTCCGACAGAACAGTCGATATCGTGAGCGAAGGTGTCGATTGTGCTATCCGGGCGGGTAAGCTTGATGACACGTCGCTCATCGGCCGGCAGCTATTCACTGCGCATTTATCGCTCTGCGCGTCACCTGGATATCTTGAACGTAGGGGAACGCCTCAAACCCCTGACGATTTGAGGAATCACGACCTTGTGGGCTACTTCGTTGCCACGACTTCGCGCCCATTTCCGATCCAGCTTAAAAAAGCAGATCAACACACCCAAATTCAGACCTTCTCTGTTCTTGCGAACGAAAGCCATGGCCATATAAAAATGCTCGTAGCCGGCCTTGGGATCGGGCAAGAAATCCGGCCAATGATGCAACCCTTCATCGACTCTGGCCAACTGGTCACCCTGCTTGATGATTGTGAGCAACCCACAGTCACCTACAACCTTCTATATCCATCTAATCGCCACCAGAGCCTAAGGCTTCGCCTCTTCATTGACTGGATTTTTGAGCAGGTACATCTGCTTGATAAGGTTGCCCAACCACCCAGCGTCTAATCTCCGAATCTTTTCACAACTTCGGAGATAAACGCCTTTAGGTGCGCGGTTTGTCTACGGTCAGCACGATATATCAGATGGAGCGGTTTCGTGGGCCCATCATACTCACCTAACACCCGAACCAACCTACCCGCTGCCAAATGGTCAACTAAGCTATCGTAAGCCCCCATTATTAAGCCCTCGCCGTTGATTGCAGCACCGATCAATGCTCGCATGTCATTTATCCGAAGCCGACTTTTCAGACGGGCATTAAACATTTCTCCATTACAGCTAAAAGTCCAGTTATCCTCAGCCGACCGATCACTGTATAGATAGCAAATCCCTGTATGCGCAGCGAGTGCATCAATAGTTGTAGGTGTTCCGAACCTTTCTAAGTACCCTGGCGATGCACAGACCACAAGCTGATGAGATCTAAGCGTGCGCGCCACTATAGAAGAATTGCTTAGACCATTCAGACCCCCTATCCGAATCGCAGCTTCGAATCCGTCATCAGTTAAATCCACATAACGATCCGTTAGCGTTAGCTCAATCTCTGTTAGAGGATGCAATTCGAGATATTCTCGAAAAAAAGCCATAAAGCTTCCACACCCGAAGTCCTGCGGAGCACTAATACGAAGAACACCTTTCGGTTCAGTAAGTGCCCCAGTTGCCATAGCGTCTGCACTCTCAATCTCGGCCAGAATGAGCTTACACCGGTGCAAATATCTTACCCCGACCTCAGTCAGGCTCTGCCGACGAGTAGTTCGACTAATAAGACGGACCCCGAGACGCTCTTCCAAGCTCAAAATGTGTTTTGCGACCATCTGAGGAGAAATAGACAGCTTCACCGCTGCCCCCGCGAATGAGCCCGTCTCCGACACGCAGACAAAGACCTGCATGGCCTTGACCTGATCCACCATTAAACACCCATGGTTGTTAATCAAAACAATAAATTAGCATTTTTTGCTCCTTTGTTGGGAATTAGTATAGCCAGCCGGGTCGTAGACGAGCACCACGTCCGCCACGACGTACTTACTGACTCTAGGATTAAGAAAATGCTAGCACCCTCCCCCATAGCCGCGACGAAGCCTTCAGTCGCTGGCGTCGCATCCCTAGCCGTTGGAGCATTTGCATTTGTAACGGCCGAATTCTTGCCTGTGGGCGTACTGCCCGAAGTGGCTGAAGCTTTTAACGTGACGTCTGGCCAAGCCGGCTTGATGATGACCCTTCCAAGCTTGCTCGCTGCCCTTTCAGCCCCTGGCCTAATGATTGCGACAGGCAAAGCGGACCGGCGCCTGGTCCTGATTCTTCTCTCATGCCTGCTGGTCATTGGCTGCACGCACTACTTCGCTATTTGCGGAATCATTTATCACCATGCTGATAGGACGAGCGTTGGTCGGCGCGGGATTAGGCGCTTTTTGGGCGATGGGGCTTGCTGTGGCAAGTCGTTTGGTTGATCCGAAAGATGCTCACAAGGCAGTCGCGGCTGTTTTTGGAGGCGTTTCAGCCGCGATGGTTTTGGGAGTACCACTAGGAGCATATATCGCCGAATGGTCATCCTGGCGCGGAGCCTTCGTTGCGGCAGCCGCAGTCGCTTTCATTGCTCTCGCGTTTCAGGCCGTCTCGTTGCCCTCTCTACCAGCTGACTCAGCGATCAAAAGTCGGCAGCTTTTCTCATTTATCTGCCGCATTGATGCTCGAAAGTCATTTCTTATCGCCACCTTAATATTTGGTGCGCACTTCGGTACGTATACCTACGTGGCCCCTTTATTGGTTCGAGCTGGTTTTGATTCATCAGAAATAACATTCCTGCTGCTGGGCTACGGTGCAGCGGGCTTCATCGCAAACTTTGTAGCTGCAAGGTTTATCTCCCATAGTTTAGCCAGGACTGCCTTGTCGACATTCGTCCTATTGGGGCTGGTTCTAGCTTTTTTACCAAGCATCAAACACCAACCCACAGTGGCAATTTTCGTGCTCCTTTGGGGAGCAGCATGGGGAACTGGCCCCCTATGCATCAATGCCGTCCATCAATCACTTGCAGGAAATCCCCCTGAAGCTAGTTCTGCAATGTTTATATGCGTTGTCCAGATTGCGATTTCGGCTGGTAGCGTAGTAGGAGGCCTAATCGTAGATGGCGCTGGAATTAATTCCACCTACTGGGCTGGAGCGGCATGCGTCCTATTGGGCTCGCTTTTGTTAATAGCGTTTCAAGGAAATATGAATGCAGGAGCGCTAGGTAAAATTCAAGCCCACTAATGTTCATTGACTGGATTTTTGAGCAGGTCCAGCTGTTCGACGATCAACAGTGAGTCGAATCCATGTGGTGGCATGATCATGCCGCCCTCCCCCCTGGCGCACCCAACCTAATGGTTGGCACGCCCAGCCGAGAACGTTCGAGTGAGTCGGCTTAGCCTCCCATGCATTTCTGATCACAACAATAATAAGGTCCGATAGCATGCAGACTGCATTTGATTACATCATCATAGGCGGTGGGGCAGCGGGTTGCGTTGTAGCAGCTCGGCTTAGCGAAAACTCCTCCAATCGCGTGCTGCTGATTGAGGCGGGACCACACGCTCGACACCCGCTAATCAAAATGGCCGGGGGGTACTTCAAGCTTCACGGGACCTCACGGACATTCCTGTTCAAAAGCGAGCCCGCTCCCGGTGCAAACAACAGGCAGCTGTCTCTGCTTCAAGGCAAAACCCTGGGGGGCGGAACCGCAATCAACGCGATGTGCTACAACCGTGGGCAGAAAGAAGACTACGACGCTTGGGCTGCAAACGGCTGCGAGGGATGGAGCTACAAGGATGTGCTGCCCTACTTCAAACGTGCTGAGAATAACAGTCGGCTTGCTGGCCCATTTCACGGGACGGACGGACCAGTGCGCGTCTCCGACGGTATACACCGCCACCGACTGAGCGATGCCTTCATCGTCGCCGCTCAGCAGGCTTCTGGCGCACCTGGACTACCCGCTCCCTTCAACCACGATTTCAACGGTGAAAAACAGGCAGGTGTAGGTTTTTACCAAACGATGAGTCATCGCGGAGAGCGCAGCAGTACGTATACGGCCTACATCGAGACCGCCGATAAGCGTAACAACCTGACTGTTTGGACTGACTCCTCAGCGCTGAAAATCCTGTTCAAGGGTACACGTGCTGTGGGGGTAAGAGTTCGCCGCGGTCGGACGGTGCATGACGTTCGGGCCGAAAATGAAGTGGTGCTGTCGGCGGGGGCATTTATGTCCCCGAAACTGCTCATGCTGTCGGGCGTCGGGCCGGCTGAGCATTTACAGCAACACGGTATCGACGTAGTTCTAGACCTTCCTGGCGTTGGCCAAAACTACCAAGATCACGTACTTGTACCAGTGGACGCTGACCTCAAGCAGCCAATCAGTTTGATGGGGCAAGATAGGGGGTGGAGGGCGCTGTCGAACGGCTTGCAGTGGACGCTGTTTCGCAGCGGTGTTCTCACCTCCAACATCGTAGAGTGCGGCGCTTACTTCGATACTGATGGCGATGGTCGATCCGAGGTCCAGCTGAATGCGCTGGCGGCCTCATCGTGCGGCTGGGGCGAGCCCATCCCACAGGTTCACAGGTTCTCACTTGCGCCACTGTGCAACGCTGTCCAATCACGCGGCGAGGTACGGCTGCGCAGCGCTAATCCTGATGACATGCCGATGGTGTATGGGAATTACCTCAGCGCTCAAGCGGACGTGGACCACCTTGTCAAAGGTATCAGAATTGCCCGCAAGATCATGGCAGCTCCCGCTTTGGCGAAGTATCTGAAACAGGAGTCGCTGCCTGGCAGCGACGTCGGCGACAGTGACGAAGAACTGGGAGCGTATGTGCGCGCACGCGTCAGTACTGCGCTCCACCCGGCCGGAACCTGCGCCATGGGGACCGGCCCCGACGCAGTGGTTGATACACAGCTTCGGGTGCATGGCCTACAGGGTTTGCGCGTGGCTGACGCCTCGATCATGCCTAACATCATCCGCGGCAATACTGCTGCTCCAACCGTGATGATTGGGGAGCGAGCCGCAGCGTTTCTGCGGGAGGGTACCAGGCTGACCTCCGAACAAATGGCCTCGTGAACGGACTGAACTGATCAACCGCCAGCGCAGCCTTGCGGTGAACGGTGTAAGGCCCGCTTAGCCGGGCCGTAGTCATTCAGCGTTTGCCTCCTCCTAAGGGCGCAGGCTGTCGCGTCCGCAGCTTCAGCTTTGCCGAGCGGCTTTCAAGCACCAAGCAGGCTAAACCTCAGAATTCCGGGATTAAGGCGTTGGTGCCCGTCTATTTTTTAGCGGACACGATTACGCTGATCCCAGGATTTCCATCCGCCATCGAAATCGTCTTCCCCTCGAAGCCTAAGTCATGCAGGAATGACTTTGGCCAGGCGCCCCGGCTTAACAAGCATCCATTGGACACGAGATCAATGCCAACATGACCCACGGAATGGCATCAACCTACCCTGGGTATGTCCGGCAGATATGCCGGTATGCGTACCGTGGCTAGCTAACGCCAATCGGCCAATTGTGACCACGATCAAGCTGAAACAGCATTGGCACTCGTGACCTCAATTACTGAGCGCTGACGGAAGGTTCAGGGAGCAGATTGCACAAATTGCTCGATGGTTTCGATCAAGCGGCTCGGATCGCTGTAGAGGTCCATGCCGCTGAAGGGGCGTATGACCTGATCGATCTCAACCAATAGTAGTGGCACACCACCCGCGCACACCTCGCGCATCAGAGACTGCGAGCCGCTGATGCGATGGGACGTATCTTCTGTTAGCTGCTCGTGGTGTGTAATCAGCGCGCGAAGGTCCTCTACACTGACCGCATGTCCCTCCTCGGTCAGAAAGGCAGCGGTGAACGCCGCCACTACATCAGATGATGATGTATCAAGCCCTTCAACGTAACGGGCCGTTTGGAGCTTGCCATATAGCTTCGGCTCTAGAGCTTTCTCCTTACCTCGAACGAAAGTAAGCGCTCGGCTCATCGGCATCGAGTCGAAGCGCACAGGCCTCTCACCCAAAATCTCTTCGAAGTAGGCCGGAGCAAAGGGTTGACCAGTTAAGGACGCAATCCGCTGATCATTGGTGCGCGCGTGGTGTGCGAACTCAGGGGTGATGAGACGTGCACCTGGGCCCGCGAAAAGACCTGTAGGGCGCATCTCCAGCTCGTTTGGAAAACGCTCAGCCAGCCGACTCAGAGCATCAGCGCTTGCGTAGCACCAACCACAGAGGGGATCAAACATGTAGTGCAATTTCAAGCTGGCCATTTATGGGCTCCGATAACGTAATTCAGCTGAACTGGCCCGGAGGAGATCTACGCTGCGGCAATCTCACCTACTCGCCTGAACCTCAACCACAGAAAGCTCAGCACCGCTCCCGACCCTGCGGCGGCGATTACTAAGCACATAGGACGTGGAGAACCGTCTGCTAAGACTCCAACCAATGCGCTAAAGGCTGCACCCATGGCAAACTGCGTGGAGACAGCCAGCCCGGCAGCGGCGCCGGCGTTAGTTGGAAAAAGCTTCAACAGGCAGGCCACACAGTTGGCGCCCATCAGCCCGGTCACGCTGACATATACGACTACCAAACCCACGATGCCATAAAGTCCGAGCATCCCCCCGCCACCAAGAGCTGCAAGGCCCAACGACGCCCCTCCAGCAAGCAATGCGCCCACGCCCAACATCTTGAGCGGGCCTGTGCGGCCGACGAATCGAGCATTCAGCGCCGTCACGACAATTACGCCTGCAATGTTCAAAGCAAAGAGCCAACCATAGAGCCGCGGTGAAACTCCGAAAAACTCAATGTAGACATATGGAGAGGCGGTAATGAATGCAAACATCCCTCCAAATGTGAGCCCCATGCAGAGAATCAAAGCTACTGCTGTGGGATCACATGCGATGCGCCAATAGCCAGCAAATGCGGAGCTGACTGAGCGTGTGCGCCTTTCAGGAGGATGAGTTTCTGAAATCCGCCAAATGCAAGCCAACAGGCATAGTGCAGCGAAGCCGAAGAGGCCTGCGAAGATGGTCCGCCAGCCATGTATCAGCATCAGAAAACTGCCTGCAAGCGGCGCAACCAGCGTCGCGACCATGGTGGCCAGATGCATCATGGACAGCGTCCGCGCTGCATCTCCGAAGGAGAACAGATCCCTGACGATGGTACGAGCCAATACCGAAGCTGCGGCCCCTCCAATCGCTTGGAAGAAGCGCCAGACAATCAGCTGCTCAACGGTATTTGCCAACATGCAACCAATTGAAGCCACCAGGTAGAGCGACATCCCCCCTAGCAGTAATGGCTTGCGTCCATAGCGATCCGATAGCGGGCCATAGAAGAGCATCCCTATACACAAGCCCGCGAGGAAGACACCTATGGTCATCTGCACGCTCTCAGTGCTAGCGCTCAGATCAGCCGCAATGGAGGGCAGGCTGGGCAGGTACGTGTCAATCGACAACGGCGCAAAAGCCACCAGGGCAGCCAACAGAATAATGAGGCGTCGAGGGTAATCAAGCATGCGCGCTCCGAAGCGATAAGACAGGCCCAAAAACGATAACATCTTAACGTTATTGAGCAAACCTTTTCACTTGAAGCGCAACGCCCCTAGGGTTCGATCTTCTTCAAATCGTTAAGTAGAGAGAGGAGCTGGGCCATTTTTTCCGCGCCAAATTGCGCCTGGATTTTTTGGTAATTGCTTTCCATATCTCCGCTCATTTCAGCAAAGCAAGCCTGCCCGCGCTCGGTAAGGCTCACGAAAACCCTGCGCTGATCCAGCTGTGATTTTTGGCGAAGAACGATGCCATCACGCTCCAGTCGACTGAGCACACCAGTCATGCTGGGCTTCAGAATGCATGCCTGCTGGGCGAGTTGATGACTTTCAAGCTCACCTTGCTGACTGAGGATTCGGATAACCCGCCATTGCTGCTCAGTCAGGTCATGCTCATTCAGAGATGGCCTGAAAAATGCCATTGCGGCCTCTCTAGCTTGCAGGAGGGTCAAAGTAAGAGAAGGTCTAGGTTTAGCCATGATCAAACCACGTCGAGTGAGCGAAACGGCAGCTTATTAGCATGCCTATACGGGTGCAAGAACGGCCCTGCGTTGGTGGACTGCCTCACCCCGAACACCGGGGATGCGCCATCGCACCCACTTGGACAAATCCCATGAAAAGTACAACTTCCCCCACGAAAACCTCATTTTCCATGCGGGGCTTTGCTGTGACCATCTGGATACAACCATTCAGATGACCGGAGCACTCCAGGCGTGTCCAGATCAGCTCAGTCCAGAGTGTCGTTGCCGATAGTCTCCAGGCGTGAGGCTGGCGTAACGCTGGAAAAAACGACTGAAGTAGGCCGGATCCTTGAATCCCAGCTGGTAACAAACCTCGTTCGCAGAACTAGCACTGAAAAGCAAAAGTCGCTTTGCCTCCTGCATGAGTCGCTCTTGGATGAGGCGTTTCGATGGAAGATCTGCAATCCGGCGGCAGACATCATTGAGCCTCGGCTCCGTCACTCCTATTCCCGCAGCGTACCGAGAAAGCGGCCAATGCTCGCGGTAGTGGGCTTCGATCAGCTCATTGAAACGATGGAAGATTTTAAGATCCTCTCGCCGCGCAGGAGTCGCTTTTACAGAGTTGGAGCAAAGCCTCAGGAGGCTGATCATGATCAGCCGAGTAAGGTTCTCCAATGCGGCACTGCGACCCGCCCGCCGCTCCGCGACTTCGTTGCTCAGCTCTTCAAACAAAAGCTCAATACGCCTGGCCTCCCCCTGGTACATCGGCGCGAGGTTGGACAGCGCAACACACGCCGGCGCTACCTGGAGCCCAGAAGACACCAAGCTTCCGTCGGCCTCGATCAACTGCCAAACGAGTTGCTGGCGTACCGTCAATACATGGCCGTCGCTGTTAGCTTCGGTGACGAAGGAGTGAGCGACTGTTGGTGGCGTCAGAAAGAACATCGGCCCGGATTCAATGTACTGCTGATCATCAAGGTAAACCCGGACAGCCCCGGTTTTGACGTAATGAACCTGGAAGAACCGATCGTGGCGGTGGACGGGCATGTTTCTCCCGAAAAAGCCTGCCAGGTTACCCAAACGGTCATAGTGGACCTCGCTATCGCTGTAGCGCTGGTCGTACACCTGGCCAATGTTGATGTTCGGGATTGGTTGCCGATCAGTCATCAATTCGTACCCATTGTTCTTTTCGTCTCAGCTAGCTACCCACTCATGGTGCACCTGCCGGCTGAGCCACGCTACGACACGACACGACACGAACGCTTGACGATCGTTAACATATTAAATATAACGTTAACACATTAACGATTAGCAGGTAAGGCCTTCGCCCTACCACTGCCAGGAGAGAAGCATGAGCCATGCCTTGCATGACGCTGCGAACGGCACCCTGTTTGGCGTCGCGCTGAACTACAACGGTCTGCTGTCACAACGTCTCGCTGAATTCGAACAGCCGCCGTACAAGCAGGCTCCGATCAAGCCAGTGCTGTTCATCAAAACCCCCAATACCCGCAATGCACATGGCGCAGACGTCATTCACCCCACCGGTGAGAGGCTGCAACCTGGCCCGGCGTTGGGAGTGGTGATTGGTAAGGATGCAAGCCGCGTAAGCGCGGCCGATGCTCTGGCTCATGTCGCCGGCTACACCATCGTCAATGAGTACAGCCTGCCGGAAGACAGCTACTACCGCCCTGCGGTTAAGGCCAAGTGCCGCGACGGTTTCTGCGCCATCGGCCCAGAACTGGTACCTGTAGCGGCCATCGCCGATCCACACCAGTTGACCTTGAAGCTGTATGTGAATGGCGCCGTGGTGCAGGAAAACACTACCGCCAACCTAGTGCGCAGCATTCCACAATTGATCGCCGAACTGAGTGAGTTCATGACCCTGCACGCAGGCGATGTACTGATCACCGGTACGCCCGAGGGACGCGTCGATGTCAAACCAGGCGATTACGTCGAAGTCGAGATCACCAGCCTAGGCCGCCTAGCCAACACCATCGTCGCCGAGTCGGGGGAACAAGCATGAAACACGCGCGCATCCGCCATGAAGGCACAATCCACGCAGTTACAGTAGAAGCCGACCACGCTGTCCGCCTTGCCGATGGCCGCCTGCTAGCCGAGCATCAGGTTGAGTGGCTGTCGCCTGCTGAAGGCAGCATGTTCGCCTTGGGTCTGAACTACGCAGACCATGCGGCAGAGCTGGCCTTTGCCCCACCAACCGAACCGCTGGCATTTATCAAATCTCCAGGCACCTATACCGGCCACAACCAGGTCACTTGGCGTCCGGACAACGTGAAATACATGCACTACGAGTGCGAGCTGGTGGCGGTAATCGGTAAACCGGCGAAGAACGTCAAGCGCGAGGACGCGTTGGATTACGTTGCGGGGTACACCGTGTGCAACGACTACGCCATCCGCGACTACCTCGAAAACTACTACCGCCCCAACCTGCGGGTGAAGAACCGCGATGCCACCACCCCGGTCGGCCCGTGGATCGTCGATGCCGCCGATGTGCCGGACGTCAGCAACCTGAAACTGCGCACCTGGATCAACGGTGAGCTGAAGCAGGAAGGCACCACCGCGGACATGATCTTCGATATTCCCTACCTGATCGAATACTTCTCCAGCTTCATGACTCTGCAACCGGGCGACATGATCGCAACCGGCACACCTGAAGGCTTGGCCGATGTGGTACCGGGCGATGAAGTGGTGGTCGAAGTAGAAGGCGTAGGCCGTCTAGTCAATCGAATCGTCAGCGAAGCTGATTTCTTCAAGAACAACAAGGCGTAAGCAGCATGATCAAACACTGGATCAACGGCCGTGAGGTCGAAAGCAAAGACACCTTCGTCAATTACAATCCCGCCACTGGCGAGGCCATTGGCGAAGTAGCCAGCGGTGGTGCCGAAGAAGTGGCACAGGCCGTGGCTGCGGCCAAGGAAGCCTTTCCAAAATGGGCCAACACTCCCGCCAAGGAACGCGCCCGCCTGATGCGCAAGCTGGGTGAATTGATCGACCAGAACGTGCCGCAGCTGGCCGAGCTGGAAACCCTGGACACCGGTCTGCCGATACACCAGACCAAGAACGTGCTGATTCCACGTGCCTCACACAACTTCGATTTCTTCGCCGAAGTCTGCACACGCATGGACGGTCATACCTACCCTGTCGACGATCAGATGCTCAACTACACCCTCTACCAGCCGGTAGGTGTGTGTGGTCTGGTGTCTCCGTGGAACGTGCCGTTCATGACCGCCACCTGGAAGACCGCACCCTGCCTGGCACTGGGCAACACTGCGGTACTGAAGATGAGTGAACTGTCGCCACTGACGGCCAACGAATTGGGTCGCCTGGCAGTTGAGGCAGGTATTCCGAATGGCGTACTCAACGTAATTCAGGGCTACGGCGCCACAGCGGGCGACGCACTGGTGCGCCACCCGGACGTACGGGCCATCTCCTTCACCGGCGGCACCGCTACCGGCAAGAAGATCATGCAGACCGCCGGCCTGAAGAAGTACTCCATGGAACTGGGCGGCAAGTCGCCGGTGCTGATCTTCGAAGACGCTGATCTGGACCGCGCGCTGGACGCTGCACTGTTCACCATCTTCTCGCTGAACGGGGAGCGTTGCACCGCCGGTAGCCGGATCTTCATCCAGGAAACCGTGTACAAGCAGTTCGTCGCCGAGTTCGCCGCCCGCGCCAAGCGCCTGAAGGTGGGCGACCCAACCGACCCGCAAACCCAGGTCGGTTCGATGATCACCCAGGCGCACTACGACAAGGTCACCGGTTACATCCGCATCGGTATCGAGGAAGGGGCAACCCTGCTGGCCGGCGGACTGGAGCGCCCTGCCAACCTGCCGGCACACCTTGCCAAGGGACAGTTCATCCAGCCTACTGTATTCGCAGATGTGAACAACAAAATGCGCATCGCCCAAGAAGAGATCTTCGGTCCAGTGGTGTGCCTCATTCCATTCAAGGACGAAGCCGAAGCGCTGCAACTGGCTAACGACACTGAGTACGGCCTGGCTTCCTACATCTGGACCCAGGACATCGGCAAAGCTCATCGTCTGGCCCGGGGCATCGAAGCTGGCATGGTGTTCATTAATAGCCAGAACGTGCGCGACCTTCGCCAACCGTTCGGCGGCGTGAAGGGCTCGGGCACTGGTCGCGAAGGCGGTCAGTACAGCTTCGAAGTATTCGCCGAGATCAAGAACGTCTGTATTTCCATGGGTAGCCATCACATCCCTCGCTGGGGCGTGTGACTTTTTTCCAAAGCGCTGGGCGGGCCGCTGTTCTGACGATCACCGGATCTACCCGACGCTGCGGGATTTACAAGAATAAGGAGTCTGATCATGGGTAAAGTCGCCCTGGCCGCGAAAATCACTCACGTACCCTCCATGTACCTTTCCGAAATGCCTGGCCCTCGTCACGGTTTTCGCCAAGCAGCCATCGATGGGCACTACGAGATTAGCCGTCGCTGCCGTGAGTTAGGGGTCGACACTATTGTCGTGTTCGACACTCACTGGCTGGTAAACGCCAACTACCACGTCCTCTGTGGGGAGCACTTCAAAGGGGTCTATACCTCCAATGAGCTGCCGCACTTCATCAGCAACATGGAGTACGAGTTCCCCGGCAATAAAGAGCTGGGGTTGATCCTGGCCGAGGAATGCAATCGCCTCAACGTTGAGACCATGGCGCACCACGCGACGACTCTCGGCCCCGAATACGGCACTCTGGTGCCCATGCGCTACATGAACAAGGACCAGCACTTCAAGGTCATCTCGGTCTCGGCGCTCTGCACTTCGCACTACCTGGCAGACAGCGCCCGCCTTGGCTGGGCAATGCGCAAAGCGGTAGAGAAGCACTATGACGGCACCGTCGCGTTCCTTGCCAGCGGATCGCTGTCGCATCGTTTCGCTCAGAACGGCCAAGCACCTGACTTTGCCACCAAAGTGTGGAGCCCATTCCTAGAAACCCTCGATCATCGTGTAGTAAAGATGTGGGAAAACGCCGAATGGGAAGAGTTCTGCGGGATGCTCCCAGAGTACGCAGCCAAAGGTCATGGTGAAGGCTTTATGCATGACACGGCGATGCTCCTGGGTGTGCTGGGCTGGTCAAAGTACGACGGTAAGGCCGAGGTAGTGACGCCATATTTCGGTTCGTCGGGCACTGGCCAGATCAACGCCATCTTCCCAGTAACACCTCAAGACGGTTCTGCAATCCCGCCTTCCCAGGCGTCCAACCCCAGCGCCGTAATGCCCACAAGCCGCCTGTGATACCACAACACGCCTGGCCCCCTTTGAGGGTGGCCAGCCTGCATCGCCGAGGACGCCCTCATGCCACACCTGGTTTTGCTTTATACCCCCGACGTTGAAGCGGAGGCCGACATAACCGGTCTCTGCCGCGCTTTGGCTGACACCATGCTTGAACAACGCGACGCTGATGGCAAAGCCGTTTTTCCCACTGGCGGAACCCGCGTGTTGGCCTACCCCGCCGCCCATTGCGCGGTAGCCGACGGTAAGGGTGATTATGGCTTTCTGTATGCCAACCTGCGAATGGGTACGGGTCGAAGCACTGAGGTGCATAAGGCCGTGGGCGATAGTCTCTTAGCCGTCCTAAAAACTCACCTCGACCCACTGCTACAGAAACGGCCAATCGGCATCACAGTGCAGATCGACCACAGCAACAGCCAGGTCTACGACGCCAAGCACAGCACACTGCACCCGCTGTTCAACCGCTAGCACCATGGGTTTTAGTGCAGCGCTTCCCAGGTACTGGCAACTCCCGTCAGCGCTTCACATCGGCCAGCTGCGCGCCACCACTCACAGCGCAAGCCTGGCGCTGTACGTAAATGCCGTATTCAACGCCTTATGTGACCTGCTGATGCTGCGCACCCGAGCCGCCAACGTCATATCTTGAATCGAGAGATTTCCACCATGCTAGACGACGCTTTCATCCAACAAGCCGCCGAACGCCTCGATCAGGCCGAACGCTCCCGGGAGCAGGTGCGCCAGTTCTCGCTCGACCACCCCGCAATCACCATCGAAGACGCCTACGCTATCCAACGCGCCTGGGTGGCGAAAAAGATCGCAGCCGGGCGCAAGCTGGTCGGCCACAAGATCGGCCTGACCTCGCGGGCCATGCAGGTGTCGTCAAACATTACCGAACCTGACTACGGCGCCCTGCTCGACGATATGCTGTTCGATGAAGGTAGCGACATCCCTTTCGAGCGCTTCATCGTGCCGCGCGTCGAAGTGGAATTGGCGTTCATCCTCGGCAAGCCACTGAAAGGCCCCAACGTCACCGTGTTCGACGTGCTGGACGCTACCGAGTGGGTAATCCCGGCGCTAGAAATCATTGACGCGCGCATCCAGCAGGTCGACCCGCAAACCCAGGCTACGCGCAAAGTGTTCGACACCATTTCTGACAACGCTGCCAACGCCGGCGTGGTCATGGGCGGCCGTGCCGTGCGCCCTACCGAGATCGACTTGCGCAAGGTGCCGGCAGTGCTTTACCGCAATGGCGTGATCGAGGAGTCTGGGGTCAGCGCCGCCGTGCTTAACCACCCCGCCAAGGGTGTCGCATGGCTGGCCAACAAGCTGGCCCCGTACGACGTTACGCTCCAGCCTGGCCAGATCATTCTGGGTGGCTCCTTTACTCGCCCGGTCGCCGCTCGCCCAGGCGATACCTTCCACGTCGACTACGACATGCTCGGCTCGATTGCCTGCCGCTTCGTTTGAGGACCTGCCAATGGACATGCCTACCAACCACTTTAAGCAACGCCTGCGGAGTGGCGAAGCTCAGATCGGCTTGTGGCTCGGCCTAGCAGATGCTTACTGCGCAGAGCTTGCTGCAAATGCCGGCTTCGATTGGTTGCTGATCGATGGTGAACACGCGCCGAACGACTTGCGAGGGATGTTGGCTCAGCTCCAGGCTGTAGCCCCCTACCCTAGCCAAGCAGTTATTCGCCCGGTAATAGGCGACACTGCGCTCATCAAACAGGTCCTGGACCTCGGTGCACAGACATTACTCGTGCCGATGGTAGAGACCGCCGAGCAAGCCCGCCAACTGGTCAAGGCTGTGCACTATCCGCCCAAGGGTATTCGGGGCGTTGGCAGCGCACTGGCCCGCGCCTCACGCTGGAACAGCATCCCTGGCTATCTCGATCTCGCGGACGAGCAAATGTGCCTACTGGTGCAGATTGAGAACAAAGAAGGCCTCGCAAATCTGGACGAAATCCTGGCTGTTGAAGGCGTAGATGGTGTGTTCATCGGTCCAGCTGATCTGAGCGCTGCTCTTGGCCACCGTGGCAATCCAGGGCACCCAGAAGTCCAGGCAATCATTGAAGAGTCTATTGTCAGGATTGGCAAAGCAGGCAAAGCCGCGGGGATCCTCAGTGCCGACGAAAAGCTGGCTCGTCGTTACATTGAGCTGGGGGCTGCTTTCGTGGCAGTAGGAGTAGACACGACGGTGCTCATGCGAGGCCTACAGACCCTCGCTGGCAAGTTCAAGGAAAGCACTGTGACCAGCAGCGCTGGCGGAGGCGTGTACTAGCTTTGCAGAACACAAAAGGGGCGCATTTGCGCCTCTTCTGATATGCAAATCGATATTGAGTGAGAAAGCGAAATCAAACGGATCTAATACGGACCTTACGCTTCAATGAGAAGCCATCCGCACAGATACACTCTAGAGCGCCCTTTTCACCTTGCCTGGCGGCACAATGCCACAATGTTTATAAGGCGCATTACTGACCAAGCGAACCGTGGTGAAATACGGATATAGTTTTTGTACTTCCCGAGCGGTGCAATTAGTGGTTTCCACTTCCGCTCCCTGCTGGAAAGCCCACCATGAGAGACTAGTTAATGGCTCCACTTCCTCAAATCCCCCTTTACGCGCACCAACGTAGCGAGTCAACCTGTCTATATACATCGGGAGATCTGCAACAGCTATCCCGCCGCTTCGATACCTAGCCGCATGAAATCCAAGCAAAAGACGATCGTCGTATAAAATCCTTTCTTTACCTGCTAAAACCATCCAAATGCATGCTGACTGACACTCCCCTTCAATGTAGCCGCCCGCAGTGCCCTCCAACCGATACTTGAGTGCCAAACAAGTTTGCAAACCATTAGAAAAAATGGTGTCAGCGATTTCCATAGCACTCTCGCTTACGCCTCCTCTCGACGACACACAGACTTTTTTAATTTCAGGATGCGCAGCAATCAACTCCTCTAGATTTTTCTTAACCCGCCACGCACCTAGTTCATTTACCTTTCCATGAACCAAGAAAACCTCATCAGCGCAACCACCTACCTCACACACTCTCGCTCTGCTGATAGAGGTTTCCGGCCATACGAACCAGGCGACAAAACCTGCATATAAACCAACAATGACAGCAACAATTGCTATATGTTTTCCACTTAGAGGTAGCTTACCAAATCGGAGCAAATCGTAATCCTTCTAAATCCAAAATCAGATATTCTCGCGCTCAAGGAGCACGTTAATCATGGCTGCCCTAGCCGAGCAGCGCCTTGAAGTCAATTGTCGAAACACCAACGATGGAGCAATATCAATACCTAACATGGCAGCCGCGAGAAGCATTACGACAATGAGGTCGGCCTCCAATCGCTGTCAGATCAGCGAGTATATCAAGCAAGGTGCCTATGATTACTCCCGCTCATTTCACAAAGCGAAAAAACGGCGCTCCAGGGCGCCGTTGTTCCAGGTAAAAATGTAATTCAGCTCCGAATTACGGCCTTCAGCACTTCTTTAAATGTCTCGACCTGTTCCTTGCTGAACTGCCCAAATACTTTCTCTTGCTGCTCACCCGCAATGGTCCAAAGCGCCTCGGTCTCGTCTACACCCCTGACCGTCAATTTTACGCAGTCGCCGGCATTCTCTACCAACCCCTTACGCTTGAGGTTGGTCACCGCTTCCTCGATCTCTCGGGCTGGCATCGCAACTTCCCGCTGCAAATCTGGAAGGCCGAGACCAGCGTCATTCTCAAGGACCATGAGCATCCGCGCTTCACTCGTGCGCAAGCCTGTAGAGAGCTGACGAGGCTGGTAGCTCGCTTGGTATGCCCGCAGTGCCTGGGTCATGAGGTAGTAGATATTGTGGTTCAAGCGACCTTGGAAATTGCTGCTAGGTAACTGACCTTCTTCACGCTTCGTCATGCGGGTATGAGGCAGCACCATGGAGTAGGCACCCTGATGGTAGAGCAGCGGCGCCCGGCCAAGGTCATCGAATGCCACAACCTTCCCAACGAGAATCCAGTGGTCTCCGCCATCGAGCTGCTGGAATTTCTCGCAATGGAATCGCGCTGAGCAATCTGCGAACACAGGAGCGCCACCCTCCCCTGGTTCATGAGCGATGCCTGCGAAGCGGTCGTCCTTCGGCCGTGCAAAATTGTTGGAGAGGTCAATCTGGTCGGCTGCCAGCACGTTCACTGCAAAATGGGACGCTGCCTCAAACACCTCATGACTGCTGGAACGCTTGTCGATGCTCCACAAGATGAGCGGCGGGTCGAGCGATACCGAGTTGAAACTATTGGCAGTCACACCCACCTGACGACCGCTGGGGTCCCTGGCTGTGATCACTGTTACGCCGGTTGCGAAATTACCCAAGGCGCGACGAAACGCTCGTGCATCAAACTCATGTTCAGTAGTTTCTGTGGACATGCAAGACTCCCGAACAAGCCGTAAACGGCTCGCTCTCATTGTTTTTATGTGTCGATTGGGTCGTAGAGAAGGCCTCAGACCATCGAAGGATCGGGCTCAAGACCCATCAACTCACGACCAAGAATCTGAGCGCATACATCGTAATCGGAGTAAGCGTGAGCACCTGTCATATGAGAGTCGCGGAAGAGTCGCTGCATCTCATTACTCTCAAACCAGGCGCCACCGCCAGCCGCCTCCATCAACCGATCTACCGCCTGGATGCACATCTTGGTTGCGTAGCCCTGATTGGTTCGCCAGAAAGCCAGGGTGCCACGGGCAGGATATTCATGGCGCTCGCTGTGCTCTGCGATCTCGCTCCAGCTCTTCTCCAGCAGTGCACGCGCCGCTGCGACCTGGTGAGTAGATTCGGCCAGGCGCATCAGTGCAGGGGTCGCTGCGCCCACGGCCGCGCCGGTGTAGGCGCGAACTCGGTTTTTGGTCTTTTCGCGGAAGACCTCAAGCATACGCTCTGCAACACCCAAGCTGATGGTGGAGAAGCCACTCGCAAAATATGGGCGATATGGAGCGTAGAAAATTTTGCTGTCTGGATAGAGACCAAAGCCAGCAGATTTTCCTTCCATCATATCCTTCGCTTTCTGGATACGATGTTCAGGCACAAATGCATTTTCGACGATGAGCGTCTTGCTACCACTGCCTCGCATCCCGATGGCGAACCAGTCGTCACGGATTTCGTAATCACTGCGAGGGAGGACTGCAAAGCAGTAGTCCTGGGTACCTTCGGCGTTTTTACGCCGGAATCCCAGAATTGCCCACTCAGCATGGTCGCAACCCGAACTCCAGCCCATCTCACCACTGAAGGTTACGCCGCCTTCAACTTCTTCGGTACGACCGAATGGCGCGATGCTGCTGCTTGCAGTAGCGTCTGGCGTGGTGCCCCACACTTCTTCCTGGAGCTTGGCTGGGAACATCGCCATCTGGTGTGAATGAGTGCAAAGCAAGCTCATCGCCCAGGCGGTGCTTGCGCATGAGCCTGCAAGTACGGCGATACAGTCTGCAAATTCAGGAAGCGAGATTTCCATGCCCCCAAATTTTTTGGGCAAAAAGGCTCGGTGCATTCCGATCCCCTTGAGCAGGGCGATGTTCTCGGCCGGCACGCTACGATCTTTTTCCGCCTGCGAAGCATTCGCTGCAATGGCAGGCAAGACAGACTTCAGATCTTCCAGCAGCGGGTTGGGCTTTTTCATGGATGGTCTCTTTATTATTGGAGAATTCTGTCCAGGACGATGGCCGTCTCGCACTCTTGCGAGGGCTGTATCCGTCGGCCTTACACTCGATGACCACTCCAGTATGTGGCCGCCTATCACCATCCGAAAATGCACGTTACGAGCAGAAAATTGCACTTTTCATGGGAAATCTCTGACCCCGGTCGCAGGCTCGCCTCCATTTCGTTAATATATGAACAAAGTTGTAGATTCGGTGCCTATTACGAAGATCGACAAGATCCTGGATCAGAACCGCTATCTGCGCAAAACCTCCCGAATGACGGAAGCACGCCTGTGACTTTGCGCCTAACCGTAATAGACCAGACACCTATCCATGAGGATCGCACCGCGGTGACCGCGCCGGCGATGTCAGTAGATCTCGCGATCATATGCGAGCAATTGGGCTATCACCGCTACTGGGTGGCTGAGCACCACAACAGCATCCAGTTCGCAGGTGCCGCTCCAGAGATCCTGGTAACAAGAATTGCAAGTGCCACGACTCGGATCAGAGTCGGGAGTGGTGGCGTGATGCTCACCCACTACAGTCCCTACAAGGTCGCTGAAACCTTTGCTCTGCTAGGAGGGTTATTTCCAGGACGTATTGACTTGGGAATTGGACGTGCACCAGGAGGAAATCATCTCAGCTCTGCGGCATTGGCGGCGCCAGGTACTCTGATTCAGCACGATCACTTTCCTCAACAGGCGGCTGAACTCTGCGCCTTCCTACGAGGAAGCTTTCCATCCGGACACCCGTACGCAACACTGGCATTTCCCACTGAAGATTCCATCATGCCGTCACTATGGATGCTCGGCTCTGGTGGCGGTAGCTCCGACCTTGCCGGCGAGCTGGGAATGGGCTTGGCGCTGGCGAAGTTCATTGCTCCCCGTGTTTGCTCTCCTGCCATTTTCAAACTTCACGCCGAGGTCTATCAGAGAGCCGGCCATGGGATATCCCCTCCTCGACTGCTCGCGCTGGCGGTGATTTGCGCGCCTACAGATGAAGAAGCGCGGTTCATCGCGGGTACGGCGGTATACAGAAAAATGATGGCCGGGTCCGCCCCGCGGGAACCTCTTTTGTCACCCTCAGAGGTAAAGGCGCGTTATCTGAAAATGACTCAGCTTGAGCGCGTGGAGTTCGATGCCACACTCGGCGATATGGTGGTCGGCTCACCCAAGAGCTGTCACGACAAAATCCAAGAGCTGGCACATACCTTTGGAAGCGATGAAATTGGTGTCGTGACCGTCACACATCGTCTGGAAGATCGCATTCAGAGCTACCGCCTACTCGCGAATGCGCATGGCCTTTCTAAGAAATGACACAGCTTTCTGTCGCATTCCCACAGTGAAGACAGCAAGCAGCATCCCCCAGTCAACCTCAAATGAGGAAAGGCAGAATGACCCTTTGGTTGAGACAGCAGCCGACGATTACGCTCGATCTCGCCGTCCAAGGCATGCAGGCCGCTATCGAGCAAGCACAGCAGTTGGGCATCAAAGTCAGTATGGTCATCGTTGACGCTAGCGGGACGTCAATCCATATGTCACATATGGACGGTGCACCAAGACCATCGCAAGCTATCGCCTTGAATAAGGCGCTTACCGCCGGAGGGTTTGGCAAATCTACTTCAGAATGGACAGATCGTCTGCAAGGGTGCTCTCCGGCTGTACAGACAGGCTTGCCGCTTCAGCCAGGCATGGCCCTATTCGGGGGCGGCGAACCCTTTCTGTGCGATGGAGAAATCGTAGGCTCCATCGGTGTATCGGGAGCAAGTGAGGCCGATGATGACTTATGCGCCAAAGCAGCAGAACGAAGAATCAGTGACCTGATACAGCAAGGGGCGATCGAGAACCATGCTTGAGCTGGAAGCTGGTGTGTGCAGTACAAACGAGCCGCCAAAAAGGTGGCTTTTGGCCGCATGGCTGATTAACATCGGGCTGCCTCGCCTGCTTGCTGGTGCAGCCGCCTCACAGCACTGAACCAAGTTTGACAGACGCCAGCCATCTCTCTTCGGAGGTTGCTGTCCGGGTCGCGACCAAGATCGCCGTTAAGGCTTCGCGGTCTCCCGAAGGTAAAGAGTACCGCTCGACTGCTGCGTCAATAACCGTAACTCTGTCTGTAGGTTGGGGTCACCAGCCGGTTAGTAGCTTTATTTTCAGCGCGGTGTTCGATGTTCAGCCGCACGGCTTGCGCTTGACCGCGAACCTTAAAAAGGTACGATTTGCACCTTGGCGGGGTCTTCGGAAGGCAACGCGAGTTCGTGCAAAAACGTGTCAACCTGGCGCGCGGCGCGAGCTTAACCGCTAAGCCCAAAAAGCTACGATTTATCGTGTTTTGAAGGATTCTTGGGGGATAATCATGCGTTTATGCAAAAACGTGCCAGCTTGGCGCTCACAGCATCACGGAGTTTCGTGACTGCGATCAGCCTCGCCTGCTTGCTGGTGCAGCCGCCTCACAGCACTGAACCAAGTTTGACAGACGCCAGCCATCTCTCTTCGGAGGTTGCTGTCCGGGTCGCGACCAAGATCGCCGTTAAGGCTTCGCGGTCTCCCGAAGGTTGAAGGTCCCCTGTAGCAGTTGGGTGAGAGTTCACTGGTGTCTCCCAACAAACAAGGAGTTTTTGTGGCCTCCTCGCTTTACCGTAGGATCTACAGCGGCGACTCACTGTATTCGGCTTGGAGGAAAGTCAAAGAAAGCGCCTTTTCTTCGTCATCCGAAACCATCCGAAACGAGGCCAGGGACTTCGATAGCCAACTCCCCCAGTCGCTTTCCGACATCCAGCGCGCGCTATCCAAAAAGACCTTTACCTTCCAGAAGCAGACCGGTGTGGCGAAAACCAAAGCCAACGGAAATGCTCGCCCGATTGTGCTTTCGCCTCTACCTAATCGAATCGTCCAGCGGGCTCTCCTCGACGCTCTATCACGTATCAAATTCGTAAAAGAAGCGATGGCTGTCCCGACGAGCTACGGGGGGATAAAAAGCAAACGGGTCTCGATGGCGATAGCCGATGCCAAAGCAGCCATTGCGAAAGGTGCTGGCTTTCATATCCGATCAGACATCGCCGAGTTCTTCACCAGAATTGATAAAGCCTATGTGATGCGGCTCGTAGCCCCTCACATCAAATGCCCTGACACAATCGCATTGTTCCAAGCGGCTATCACCACAGATCTGGCGAACATCGACGTGCTTCGACGGCAGGGTCTGGATGACATTTTCCCCATCGGGGTGGAGGGTGTTGCTCAAGGATCTCCCCTATCCCCACTCATAGCGAATTTGTACCTGCATGACTTTGATCAAGTCATGAACAATGGTGAAGTCACTTGCCTCCGGTACATCGATGACTTCCTGATCCTGGGGAAGGACATGAGCTGCGTGGATCGAGCCTTCAGCAAAGCCCAGACTGAACTCAAAAAGCTTTCACTTGAAGCATATCCGCCGTTAGCAAAAAGCGACAAAGCCTCAAGGGGCCATACCGCTACAGGGTTCGATTTCTTGGGGTGCTTTGTTTCAGAAGGACTAGTCCAGCCCTCTACGGCCACAAGGGAGCGGTTTAAGAAACGAATAAAATCCGATTTAGACGCATCAATACGCATGATGAAATTCAGTATCGAAGCTGGAGAAATATCCCCCAAGGGTTCCTACTCTGGCGCGCTACAGAATCTGGATCGGGTAATCCTAGGTTGGGGGAAAGCGTTTTCCTTTTGCAGCAATGGCCATTGGATAAAAAGTTTGGATGATTACATTACAAATGCACTGGCGCAGTATGAAAATGAGAAAGCGGGCCTCTTTCAAAAATCAAATGGCACGGCCCAGCGTAGGATGTTAGGGGTAAGACTGCTTGCAGCAGTGCATTCGGAGCGAAGCGAAACGGAGTGACGGCTTTAGCTGTTAGCTACCCTCTAACGAGGGCAGCTTATTGGTCGACTATTATCTCTCACTCCTAACGGCCCCCGCTGACAGTCAGCGGCTTTCGCCGCCCTTGGTTTCCCCCAGTGCGCCAAACGAGTCGCCATGTCGGACGATTTAAGCGCCTGAATCTCTAGATTTCAGCAAATCTGCGATCTCCGCTGCAATTTCATCAATGGTATGAACAGCGGTACTTCGCGCCACCTTGTCCGCGATGGAGGAGCTGAAATCCATCACTTGCTGCTTCGTGATATTGTGCCAAATCGGTAGTAATACTTGCTCCCCAGAGACGGAACGGGTGACGATGCCGTCTAGTTCGTAGTTAGTCCATCCCTTCTTGATGAAGGCCGGAGAAAGAACTACAAGCCCCACACGGCTGTTCACGAGGCCCTTGTCAATCTTCTGTCGTAGGCTGTCTCCAATTCGTAGCGTCATCTCGTCAAACCATACCTTAAGCCCTGCCGCGATCAATGCATTGGCCAACGGCCTGACGAAATCGTCTTTATCCTCAGACGCATGTGAGACGAATACATCGTAGGTCTGACCATCTGATTGCGCTGGCGTTGGAACATCACTACGCACGAGGCTGGGTACTTCGGATAATGGGCGCCGATAAATTTCAGGTACCGTACTAGTCAGTCCCCGAGTGGTCGCCCTACTCGTGCCTCCCGAAGTTGGGGAGGCTGAGGATGATGGATAGGCGGTCGACGAAAATGAGCGCGCCCCATAGCTGCTGTAACGGTCTCTACAAGCAGGACAATTAGCTCGCGCGCTCGCGGAGCGGTGGCCATTTCTCGGTGCAGTGCATGTCGCCATGTCGATTCTATCTCCAGGAGCGCGAAAAACACGCCATTCAAGCTGGTCTATCTCATGTGCTGACGAGATCGACGGCATTGGCGTGACATTACCTAGTATTTAGCGCCCAGAAAGAACCGGTCTCTTCAAAGCGCCTCTGCTGAAGAATCACTGATATCACTGTGCCAACGCAAGCACCGCTTACTGCCCTGCGAAGCGCCGCTTACGGTCGACGGGACCTAGCAGATCGACCCCAAAATTGACGATTAACGATGTTGAGCCCGCTACGAGATAGCCTTCCTGCCGATAAGACGCGCTGCTCACCGCACAGCCTGTAACAGGTTACGCAAATCAACTTAGGCTACTCACAACCTTGGCATCAGCGAACGCTTGCGATGGTTCGAAAGCTACCGTTCGCCTCAAACCGCTTTCGACCCATAGCAGACGCTGGATCTTACTTGAGCAAGCCTTGTATAGAACGGACGACGGGGGGGAGCATCAGGGGTTGAACAAGATGACCCGGCGCGTCGGTAGGCGACCACCGAGCGCCGGAAAGCGGGCGTTCAGATTGCGGTGTAACCGCCGTCAACAGGCAGAGCCACGCCAACAATGAAACTTGCAGCGTCGCTACAAAGAAACAGAACCGCAGCCGCTACTTCTTCCGCGCCGCCCAGTCTTCCGATGGGTTGCTTCTTGATGATGGCGTCCATAGCATCTGGGTAATCGGCCAGCAGCGTTGAGACCATCGGTGTATCAATCACACCCGGGCAAACTGTGTTTAAGCGAATGCCGCGCGAGGCGTACTCCAACGCGGCAGTCTGGGTCATGCCGATCACGCCGTGCTTGGCTGCATGGTAAGCGGCGAAGCCAGGATTGCCGACAAGCCCACCCAAGGATGAGCAGTTAACGATGGCACCGCAGCCCTGTTGCTGCATCTGACGCAGTTGGTGCTGCATGCAGTGCCACACACCATTCAAGTTGACTGCCATTACCCGCTCATAGTCTTCCTTCGATACGTCCGCTGCATCGGTATGCGCGATCTGGATGCCGGCGTTGTTGAAGGCCACATCCAGGCGGCCAAATACCTCTACAGTCTGCCGGATCATGGCGGCGACCTGGGTTTCATCCGAGACATCGCAGCAAATGCCAAGCACCTTGTGGCCAGCGCCTTCAAGTTCTTCAGTAGCTAGTTGCAACGCCTTGGCATCGCGATCAGCCAGAACCACCGTCGCACCAGCTTCGGCAAATTTACGTGCGGCAGCGAAGCCCATGCCCATAGCAGCGCCTGTGACCAGAGCCACCTTGTTAGCGAATGACAAATTCATAATTTACCCACCTCATCAGGTCATCGATATTCTCGACGTCTACCCTAACAAGTGCGTCGCATGCTGTATTCATGCTGAGTCAGCTTATGACTATAAGCAAAAATCATTAATCGTTGAGTTTGCCAGATAGGGCCGCCCCAATGAGATCGAGCGCTGCGCAAGCGTGATTTTGCGTGGAATAACAGAGATGAAAAGCCGGGATGGGGGCGCACCAATCACCCATCAGGCTGAGCAGCCTGGCGGAGTTTAAATGCTCCTCCACCAAGGGCTTCGGAAGGTATGCAAGACCGCAGCCGGCAATAGCTGCTTCAACCACAGCCGAGGCCCTGTCGAACGTCCATGGGCCTTCTACAGAAATCTTCCTCTGCTGTCCTCTGTGGGTCAGCGTCCAATTCTCTATAGGGCCATCCGGATGGTAGCGAGTGTTGATAACTTGATGCTGAGCCAGATCGTTCGGTGTCATCGGTACCTCGCGGTCTGCCAGATAGCCGGGTGAAGCAACGATTGCCATTCGGTACTCGGAAGAAATTTTGATTGTCTTCATGTCCTTGGCCACCAGGTCACCGCAGCGAATCATCGCATCGTAGCCGTCCGGTAGGCCGTCTCTTGAATCGGACGCCAGCCTCATTTCGATGTGAAGCTTTGGGTACTGGTGCTGTAGCGCCACCAGCTTGGGCCACAATGGCGTGTTCATCGCGAACTCCGAAGCGGAAATACGCAATCGGCTCTCCGAAGCAGTGCTCCTGTTCTTGAAGAACGCTAGCTCCTCGTCGATCGTTTCAAACCTGGCAGCGACCCGTTGCATGAGACGCCGACCGGCTTCAGTTGGCGATACACTTCGAGTGGTGCGCGTCAACAACCGCAGACCCAGCCGCTCCTCCAGGTTACGAACAGTGTGGCTCAAGGCGGATTGAGACACCCCCATCTGCACTGCCGCGCGGGTAAAGCTGCGTTCTCTGGCAACCGCCAGGAACGCCAGAACTTCGCGCAAATGCTCACCGGCCATTTTTGTCATTCCTGCAAGGGTGTCTGATCGGGCAGCAGTTCATGATTGCTCCCTCAGTGCTTCGATGAGAAGCGTCATTGCGCGCGAGGGTTGCCTGCGATTCGGGTAATACAAATGCAACCCTGACCACGTGGGGCACCAGTCCTCAAGCACCGATACTAGACGGCCACTCGCCACGTCATCTTTCACCAGGTCTTGAGGCAGATAGCCCAGGCCAAATCCAGCCCTGACCGCTTCTAGGATGTCGTAGGCATTGTTGAAGATGACTGGCCCATCAACCCGCGTGTTTATTGACTGGTCGCCCTTAGAGAACTCCCACTCGTACAGTCCTCCATGTGTTGCCAGGCGCAGATTGATGCAACGATGGTCGATGAGGTCTTTGGGGTTGGATGGAATTGCGTATGAAGAAAAGTATGAAGCGGAGCCAACCACCGTATTTTTGATGTCCGGGGCAATCCTTATGGAGATCATGTCTTGAGCTAACGCTTCGCCGAATCGCACGCCGGCATCATAACCCTGTGCAGCTATGTCAACGCTGGCGTATTCACTGACGAGTTCCACCTGTATGTCTGGATACCGAGGCAGAAAGTTGGCGAGCTTGGGCCACAGGGTACTTCTGACCGCGTAATCAATGGCGGTGATCCTGATTTTTCCGGTTGGGTGATCGCGGAGGTCTTTCAGAGCGTCAAGCTCGGCATCGATACCCGAGATTTCCGGAGCAACACGATCAAACAACCGTTGACCGTCCTCCGTGAGCGCGACATTTCGTGTCCGGCGGATAACGAGCTGTACGCCCAGTCGAGACTCCAGTTCACGCACTGCGTAGCTAACCGCAGGCTGCGTTACGCGAAGTTTTGCCGCCGCGCGGGTAAAATTCCCTTCCCGCGCCACTGCTAAAAATACGACTAGGTCGCTGAATTTGTCGCGGGCCATTGATGAGTCCAGCTTATGCAGTTCCCAGCATTATGTTCTACCACGCTACATAAAGCATCTCTGCGACGATCAACCTATGCAGCGGGCACCCATGCTGAACGCCATGAAACCGGACAGACCTGGATGTCTGCACTGGGTCGATAGCGGTCGGTCGCGAATGGCTGCTAACGACCCATAGCAGACTTTCGCCAAAAGGCTACCTGCCCTGTTCCTTCCACGTGATGGTGAACGGAGCCGTACAACAGCACATTGCTTGGCGTTGGCCCTTGCTCGCGTCAAGAAATCTAACCCGTAGATGCAGCTCTCTTATCTTCACTTGGAGAGTCTTGATAAAAACTGATGCATCCACTAGCTTCGTCAAGAAAGCAGGGAGGTGGGATTTTGATCGATTAATGGGGTATGCAGGCTTCCGGGTGCTGATTAAGAATAATTTTCAGAACACGCGCAGCAGGCGCGCTTCCTGTCACGACACGGGACTTAAGAGAATGTTCGATTTATCGCAAAAAGCTGCGGATCAGCTGTACGCCTGGTCTGGATTATGGTCTGTAATCGGGGCAATTATTGTATTTTTAGCTGCTGCTGGACTTGTTTGGTCAGGCACTGTACGAGAAAAATACGCCGAAATCCGGCAATCCAATAATGAAGTAAAAATAGCTCAAGCCGATGCAAGGGCAGCTGAAGCTAGTGAGCATGCTGCCAAATTGGAAAGAGAAACTGAATTCCTAAGAGCTGAAGCGGAGCAAGCCCGAGCAGAAACGGCTAGGGTTAATGAGCGCATTCAAAAAATGCAAAGTATTCGTCGATTGACATCCGACCAAGCGTCACGGATAGCAGACTTCCTGAAGTCTCCAAAGTTTCTGTACGACCCTGAAGCGAACCTAAGGGTTGCTTCAGTCGGAGAAACAGAGGCACAGATGTACGCCATGGATTTTCTAACGCTCTTTAAGAGCCTGAATGTCAATATCTACCCCACGCCCGGAGGCAATCTACCAAATGAAATCATCCAGGTGGAGCCCAGTGATACAGATATCAATCTGCGGGCCGGTCCCGATGTGACCGATAACCCTTACCACAGATATGCACTATTACTAAACATTATGCGCGAGATCGGGATAAAAGTTACTGCCGAGATTGATCCAACGCTAAAACCCAATGAGGCACAACTATCAATCTTGAGAAAGCCTAACTGACTTTCTATTTCTCGTGTTCGGCGCATTGGAGATCAAACTCAACATTATATAAGACTTCTTAACTTGTGCACCTGACCATAAGTTGCGCCTACATTGAGTATCTAATTTTTTCCGACCTCCCATCCTTTTCGAGCGGTGGCCGTGGGTCGATTACGGTCAGTCACGACCGGCTGCTTTCGACCCAAAGTTGCCCTTACGAAAGTCCGCAATCGGCCAGAAGCGAACGCTACCAGTCCATGTTTGTCGCTTGCTCAGCCATGTTAGAAAGATAATCAACCAAATTCTCCATCTCCTCTAGTGAGGCCATAGCACGAGAGTAAGTTCCATCTGCACAAAATGTCAAAATTGCAGGTAGGTTGCTGCCTTGAATGTACAACTGTGCCGGCGCTCTTTTTCCTGACCAAATCAGCATGACGAAATTATCAACAACACCAAACGCCAACTCATAGTCGAATTCCAGGTTACTACCGATAGAAAACTTTTTACTTCCAGCTTTTTCGGGAAGCAATACCGGGACGGCGCCTGCCGAGGAGTGAAATGAGAAAGCTTCGCCGCCTTTTCCAAACGCGCCATGAGCTATATAATTCCTAAGCTCTTGCCGCATGGAAAGCGCACTATCAAAAAGAGCCTTCTCTTTTTCATTTGTTATATCGAACACAGCTTTAAACTTTCGCGACCAATCTGCCGCTGCCAAATCCGCAATTTCACATGCCGATGTGACTCTACCAGATAGTATTGCTATATGTATTAACACGTGCTCAGTCCAGCTGAAAAATGCCTCTATAGCAGCGATCGCTAACCAGCTCGTCTCTTGTTTGATATTTGAAAACGCACCCCCGAAACTCCACACTCCCAATGGCAAGTTTCTCTGCTTAATTTTCAGGTCGTGCAGCTCGCTCTGAGCCACCAATTCAGCGCACTTAGATTGGTAGATCTCCCTCATGAATTCAAATCGGCATAAAAGCGCCATACTATTGTTAACCACGTTCACCTCAGAACGTTCTACCGCCTGACGGGCAATATAATCAAAAAATGGTGTCGCTGCTTTTACAGCCTTACGGACGCGGGTCGCGATTTCTTCTGCCGCAGCTCCTTCACTTTCAGGATCATGAGCATAAAGACCAATCCCAAACTTCCCATGCTCAAGCAAAAATGCTTTACCAAGATAATCGATGGGAATGGACCATGCTATTTTCTCAAAACGGCCAAGATTCTTGAATCCCAGCAAATCAACCAGCAAAAAATAAACCAAATAATAAGATGGTAGCTTCCGTTTCGTAATCACCTGTTTGCGGTTAAACAAAAAATGCTTATCCGCCCTTGTATTGCCATCAGCAGCTTTAATTACACCAAGTGCCCTTAGCGCCGAATGCCGAATCAGCTCAATATTTTCTGGCCGCATGATTAACCCCGACTATATTTTAGCGTAAGCCATAGCACTATGTTCTGTAATGTTATTTGGCATCAACCTTTGGCGATTTCATTATAATATGCTCCATCAGTAGCGCTACTCACAGGGCGTGTTCGCCAAGTGCTTTTACCATGAAATAACGTTACTCATACGTCGAGGCGGCCTGATCGACCGACGCGCTGAGGGCTCTGAGCACCGTTTCTGGTCGTTTTCGGACCTCCACGAAAGGCTGCTTCGGAAAGCAGACGATCACGTCTGACCGCTTTCAAGCCAAAGCAGCCGCTCACGTACTTTCGGCCATGAGCAACTGCGCGTTGATATCAGCTCTAACCGAGTTGGGACTATACATCTCACCGATTGTGCTGAGGACATATATCTTCAATCAGTTATTGCCATGATATTTAAATTTTTTTGGCCGAAGGAAAGGGCCGAGGCAATTTTTCTCCGCTCGTGAAACTTTTATCGATTGGTAGATTTCAGATGGGGAGAGAGACCCGTGCCGAAAATAAAATAGTCGCTCTTATTGTCGCTGTCCATAGTTGTTACTCGATGAAGCAAGACATTACTGATGGCGTCAGACTTTTCAATCAGCTTCCTCAAGGCAGTGACATTATCACGCTGAGCTTGGCTCAGGTTGTTTTTAAAATGAATTAGACTATTGGTTGGCGTTTTTTCGATGAAAGAAAAGTATTTCCCTAAAAAGCCCGCAACCACGTCTGACAGTTGAATTTCAAAGTGATCTTTTGAGTCTACGAATTGATAAGGAATCTCCCTACCCACATTTAAAACCTTATATCTCTCAATATTCTCCCTGACTGTTTTTTCTTCGTCAAAAATGTGGCTAGCATTCTTGAATGCGCACAGGCGGTACAGGAAAAACGTGTCAATCCCCTTGATTAAAACATTTGACTCATTCCCTTCCAGGAAGCACAACTCCGGGACAACTCTTGCTCTGAGAATGATTTCTTTCAGTGCGTTGGTGGGCGGGAAAACGATATCTGGCCAATTGGCCACTAGGAAATAGTAAAGATCTTTAAGGAAATTAACGGTCTCACTTCTTTGGATATTCGGGTAATTGTATTTATGGATTAACGTTAAAAAGTCAGGGAGATTTCTGCTGGCAATGTGGTGCAGTTCACTCTTGAGTTCGCGATGCATCACGAAGTAAGAGGAAAATTCCTCCTCAGCAAGAATTGAATCAACTATATCTAAGGTAAACCAGCTTATAATGTTCAAATTTGTATAGTGGATGCCAAGATCATGGTCAAGCAGCCAGTTGAGAACGTGGTTTAGCTTAGTGGACCCGAGTATCTTGTCGAACGTCCCATGGGCGACCATGTCAAATTTAATTTCTTTAGCACTTGCTTGCACCCTAATCTTTCGCATTAACTCAAGTGCATCTCCAGCAGACTGACCTGGCTTCAGCACTATACCACCCAGCACAAAGTTATCGCTCTTACTAACATTGAGTCCGCTTTCTAAAAGCTTGAGCTTACCAAAGTTATTTGTTTCATCGTAATAAAGAGCCAACTGCTGATCAGTCCCCCTTGTACCGGGAGCATCATAGAAAAAATGTGCGGCATCAACCTCGATTCTATCAAGGGGGTCTACGTGGCTGTTCATCTGTTAGTCCTTTTGAGATGTAAAAATGATATTTTTGCTAATTTTCTGACTGAATGTCAGTACTGATTATTAGCCGAGTTCTATTGGTTAGAGCCTCCAGCAGCCGAGCCATGATGGTGATTGCGCTTCGCGAAAACCGTCAGGCAGCTTACCGCTGGAGTGGTTAATTCCGAGAGTGCCTACAGTACCGCGATACACCTTCGCACCTTCGCCAAACCCCCTTCCGCGATCCCCAGCTATCCCCAGGCATAGCAAATAGCCATTACAACATGCCACCGGAAATGTCAAGCAGCATGAGCAAGGCTCCTTTGAGGTTGGTAGCACTCTGTGTGTGGATGACTTTTCGAACAGAAAATACTCGGAGCAGATGAATATAATTGCAGCCACCTAAACGCTAAGATAGAGTTGACCATAACCTAACTAGCGATGATGGCACATGAAAACCTATAGTTACTTACCCTACTACCAAGGCCCAACCCCGGCTAACCCAATGCGAGATGAACTCTCCACCGATGAGCTAGAGCAGAAGCTTGAGGCATTCTACTCAGATGTAGTAACCCACTTTGAAGACATAGGCTGCACAGTTAAAAGAAACAGCGTTGGTTTGATTAGCATTACAACAGAAATACCCGAAAAGGACTGCCACGACATTGTAAAAGGACTGCTAATTAGCCTAGACCTACGTGCTGATAAATCCTAAGACACTCAACAAATTACTTGTGTTACAGGGGACGCTACCGCCAAGAAGCACAACACATCAAAAAACTGATTGTTTCAACCTTACCGGAATTTTAACTTGTCTAGCCGTAACATGCCGACCAACGCAAACTGCGGTTTTCGAGTTAAGGTTGGTTGTAGCCATTGATCACTAGGTTCACTCTATGGAATTTGAACTCCCGAAAGCCGGCTTCCTCAGCTCAGAGGTTGAGGACGCAGTACCGGCCATCTTGCAAGCAAACCATGAGCTTTTCGGCTTTGCCAGAGACGTGAACCACCTTATCATGGCGATTGCTCAAGAGGCGGTGAATACCGTGCACACCAGCTCAATGAGTGAAGAAGCCGTTTTGGTACGGCTGCTTATGCGAGCAGCGGGCTTTTATCAGGGAGCACTGCTGATGGCTGAGCGCGGGATGTTTGTCGAGTGCCGTTCTATGGCTAGATCAGTGATCGAAGTCAGTCTTGCAGTTTCTGCAATGGACGGCAACAAGGGCACATTCATACAGATGCTCAGGGATGACCATTTGAAAAGCCGGCGCAATCGATACCAAACTCTTCACACTCAAAGCACGGACACCGAGGCACGAAAGGCCCTTCAGGCGGCGATAGACCAGCTCGAAAAGTCGCTCAGCCTCATCAGTCCGAAGGCGCTAGCGGCGCTTGGCCCTCTGGAGGGCTCTTACTTCGTTTATCAGGCCCTGTCTGACAACGCCGGGCACGTTTCCGCCTCATCCCTGGATCACTACATAGAACCCCAAGAAGGCCGAAAATACTGGAACTATAAGGTCGGCGCAGGAACCCCAGACGAAGTTGCCGCCTCACTCTACTACTGCCTATACGGTGTGATTCCCGTAGCCGTAGGTGTGGCTGATCTCCTCAGTCTTGAGCAATTTGCTACGCAGATACACGAGGTGGTCGACCGCTTCGACAAAACCTCCGCCCCATTATTGGTGTAAAGCTAAACCCCTGGCTTGCCTTGAGGGTGACCTGCTTGAGGGTCCGCATAGGAATCAGTTGGATGGATCAAACCGTCAGCGACTACAAGATGCACAAGGCCGGCAAGCCAGGACAGTCAGTTCACTGATAGATGGATTCTTCTCCACACGCGCCAGCTCTTTCAGTTGAATGTCGGCGTGATCTACCCCTCCTTGGAAATGTAATCCGACGTGGTGGCACATTAACGATGTCCTGTCATCTCGGCAATGCCATTCATTATCATGGTTTGTCGAATCTGGCTAACCGTTACAGGCTGGAGCTTCATATCTGCTTTGTGGGCCAGGGCGGTCAGCATTCTGGTCAATGTTGTCGGTGGCATAGGACACTTTTTATCCCCGTGAGAGTGGAAGATCAGGTCACCTTCGGAGATCTTACTGGCCCGCGCATACCCGGCGATCGCGTCTTGGCAGCTTTCTGGTAGAGGAATGAATTCATCGCCACGTGTCTTTAGCTTCTGGAAAACAGCCTGATTACCAACCCATCGCAGTGTCTTGAACTCTGAGGAGCGCAAGCCTGCCTGGATACACGCCAACAGCGCCCGCTCCCTGGGAGTTCCGGAAAGATTGGCCACTTTTCTCAGGGTCTGAACAATCTCTAAAGAAAGCAATCTGGGGCCGATTGAGACTACGCAGGGTTGCTTGAACGCCACCAGAGACGCCAGAGCAAACGAATCCAACAGTTGCCTCAGCTGATCTTGCTTAGCGGTCGTATTTCCCAGCACCAAGTGTGAGGTGATCGCGTTGAAAATCGCTGACTTGGCCTCATTCTCGGTCATCGTCGCTTGTGCAGGAGAACCTTCTTTGGCTGTCTGTTCGAGATCGTAAAAGCTCTCGTAGCCGAATCCTTTTGCGAGGATGTCCTTCGCAAAGGACAAGGAGACCCTGGATGGCCCATGCAACAGCTTGCGCAACTGCTTGGCCAAGCTCTTGAAGCCACGGTTTCGGATCAGGTCGTCGGGATGGACTGGGATGCGCATGCAAATCTCCGCTCGTCAGGGTGTCGGCTGCCCGCTGACTCATCGAGATGCGTGCGAGAGAATAAAGTGCTGCACCCTGTGGCTAAGCCTTCACGAGCCGACCGTTTGATCCAGGGGGAGATCAGTGGACGACAAAGCTACCACGCTCATTTTCGGGATGTCTAGGCGCTGCTCAGATATGGCGTGCGTGCCAGTTGGTGCATAAGTGCACCATCAGCCTTATGCTGGAGTTCGAAAGGTGGGTTCGCCAGACGATTGCTACATATGGCAGTCCTCAGCAGGCAGATGCCTGAATCTATAATCACTCTATAATCGTCTATAAAAGCCTATAAACCCCATGCTACAGGGCCTACAGACGAACAGAGTACAAATGTACTCCCTCGTATTCGTGCTCATTCAAGCTACCCTTCACCCTGCCTATAGGAAATGTAATGCTGAGGCTAATGGATGAAAGCGTTTGTTGCGCTGCTAGGCCCCGACGACCCACTGATGAAGCAGGCATTGGATGCGCTGAGGATCTATCAGGAAGCGGTAGATGCAGGCGCGCCGGCCAACGTCATCCAGCAGTACAAGAGTGAGGCTGAAGAGCTTTTCCAAGCCGTTTCTGACTACTATCAACGCTCGATGGGTCGTCCATCCGGCACGCTGCACTGAACTGACAACAGCACACCCACTGGGCCCTTCCGCAGCAAGCGGTATGCGCATTCCTTGTGGAACCCTAGGCTCCAGAATATGGTTCGATCTCGTAATCGATCAGCAGATCCCTCACTGCGCCACAGATCCGCGGTTCATAGTCCATCTCCAAATCAGTAATCGAGAGCGCCACTGCAATTTTCATAGCCTCTAGATCCAACGTAGACGGATCGAAAGGCCAGACCTGGACTCTGCTCACGGTAGTGTCCATGAAGTGGAATTCATCGACCACTTCAACCTTGTCTTTCATCTCCGCCCAAGCCTCTAGCGATACTCCATAGCTGCGCTGAGGGTGATCGCCAAGCATTGTGTGCTCTGAAAGAAAGCTGTCCGCGACAAGGACCAGGCCACTCGAATCCAGATTGCGGACGAAGTGGTCCGACAGTCTCGGGCTTGAAACCAAAGATCTTAGGTAAACAATCTTATGGGGCGGGTCGAACTGATCGAGATACTCTCTGACCTTCTGTACAAGGTCAGGCCTATTGGGCATCAGGAGATTTGGACACTCAAACATGGACGACACCCTGATCAGCCATCGATTGCTCAAGACGGCTAACGACGCCCTCAAGCAAGCGCTCATCATCGGCGGTAGCCATGTCACACGGAGCACGATTCCCCAGTTCGGGCAAAGGGTTGTGAAGCCACTGCGCAGCGGCTCGGAGATCTCCAGAGAAAAGCTCGCAGGCCCAGTTGATTGCCTGCTTTGCGTAGCGAACGTTTCGCGCCGCCTGACGCTCGGGGATCAGTTGTGATTTTCTGTAGATGTCTGGATGCTGATACACCAGCTCTCCTTCATCTTCGGCCCATCCTCCATCGGGAAACTCTGAAAACCGTGACCCAAACTCGGTCATATAGGAGTATCGTACGCGCCCATCATCACCAGGAGAAAAGCGCTTCATCTCCAGCAACAATTCGCATCGCCATGTCAGAACTCGGCTTCCGTCTGAGGTTTTCACAGGGCTCATCAAGTAGATTTCACCGATACTAGTATTCGACCATGCGGTGTTAACAAATCGTTGAAATTCATTTCCATCATCGATTTGCACCATTCTCGGCTCAGGACAGCTAGCGTTTTCATTCACTTGCAGATGTGTAATCCAGAACCATTCTGTCATAGAGATTCGCGTAACAATCTTCCACGCCTGGGTAACACTGCCAGGGGCAGCCCCCATGCTAGATCGCTCAAGCGCTGGATGCGTATAAAACATAGACGTATTCTCCCGAATTTATTGACTTCGACATGCAGTATTTTATCAACCTGGATTGGCTGATCTACAGGCAGGGCATAGAACTCGAACCCATCCCTGCCTATCCGGCGCAATACGACCTTGCCCGCCACAAATCTCACAAGTCACATAGGACATCCAGAACGCAACATCTACTGCCCCTCGGGTGTACTCATCAAAGCCAGTGAGCGTGCACTGAAGAATACCCATTTTCTGTTTGATGTAATTGAAGGTGATAGGACGCCCAGTATGATTGGCTCGATTTTGTAGTGCGTAGCACATGGAGGTAATTAGCGACTTCCATCCATTGCCGCACTCGATACCCCAGACGGCATCATCAGGAACACCCTCATTGAAACCAAACAGAGAAGGAAAACGGGTGAGCAATTCGTGCTCCACATCAAAATCCATGCAGCCTCCTACCGCCTCGTCGTTAGAGGTAAATGACATTGACACCACTACTAAAAATTAAATTATATACCCGTTCTCATGCATAGAAAATCGAACACCCGATTGTGAAATCAGTCATTCGCGCAAGAGCTAGAAGGGAAGCCGATTTCTAGGCTAACAGATTATCAATGTTATGCAAATTCAAAAACAGCCTATTGGCCGTCGTCAAATTCACTCCACTGTGGCCCTATGCTGCCTTTTGAGCACATGGGTAGACGATGACACCTGATGAGGAAGATCTGGCAAGGGCATTCGGACTGGCGCTGAATAAGGTGAGGCTGCGGCACAACCTTTCGCTCCTTGAGCTATCCAAGCTTGTCAGTGGTCGCACATACCTGAGCGACCTGGAGCGAGGTCTGAAGCTGCCCACGCTAGGCAAAATCGACACGATCGCTCGGGCTCTAAATGTCCATCCTCTGTCACTACTCATGCTTGCGTATCAGCAGCACGAGCAGCTAGAGACTCATCAGATCCTTGCTAAGCTTGAAGACGATTTTAAATTCCTAGACCGGTGATCATCCTACCTAGGAGTCAAGATTGAGCGCAGAACTGGGAGTGAAAGCAGAGCATCTTCCAACTCCAACTGCGCACCTTCTATTTCACTTTCAAAATATTCTTAAAGCCAATCTTTATACCACTAAGTAAAAAATCACCTTTAGAGCCTTGCTTCGGGATCCAGCAAAAATTATCAAGGCTTTAGACAACCCTCAAAACAGAAGCTTCTGAGTTCAAAAAACCAGCGAGAATCGAAGCACCTGCAAACGAATTACTGCATGCAATTATGCAACATAAACTCTCTCAGCCCCAAAACCATCAGCACAGGGCATTGTTTTCCATTAACGATGACGGCAAGACAGCTCATAACAAAGATACCTGACTCAACCGCCAAATACTGGCTATACACCGCCTCAATAAAAATTCATTCCCCCCAATCAAATTGGAATGCCTTTCGAATCATTTCAAATTAACAGCGCAAGCGGAAGCACTGCGGGCCGCCTCCCTTCGTTGAGAAGAAATCGAGCGTGCTCCCAATAGACCCTCTCATACTCGGTTATATCTTGAGCCTTTAGAGACTCTGCAATCACATGACAATCCTCTATCTGAAAAGCCACCTCTTTCAAGTCCGAGATCAAAGCCCTAACTTTAACCACAACCTCAACATCAGGAAAAATTGTATCCTGAGACAAGAGACAGCGATCAATGCTAAATTTTTCACCCAAAGCTTTGAGAAACTCACAAACATCACCAATGCACTCAGCTCTAAATGCGAAACTATTCATCGAACACCCCAACACTATTTTAAACGTGCCGCACCTATACACACAGTCGCGGCAACACTATAATTTTTTCCAATCAAGACGCAGATCTGTACAACCTGATTGACATTTCTTCAATCAAACACCTGGATAAAACTCACGAACATTTGATTGCGCCACCCTTCAAATCTAAGATCTTAGGATCATCTGTTTCTTGATAAAGCAAGAACAGGACCGTGAAGGTCAGCTAGACAGAAAGCTACGAGGGCGCCCCCCCGAATAAGTCATGTCCGTCCGTAATGACAAGTTCGATTACGTCCGCTCGATGTGACACACCTGTAAACGAAGACCTGCTGAAGCTGGGCAAGCGCGTTGCCGAACTTGCCGAAAGCAAGGACGTCGACGGCATCGTCATCACCCACGGCACCGACACCCTGGAAGAAACCGCCTACTTCCTCAACCTGGTGGAAAAGACCGACAAGCCCATCGTGGTGGTCGGTTCGATGCGCCCGGGCACTGCCATGTCTGCCGACGGCATGCTCAACCTGTACAACGCCGTGGCCGTGGCCAGCGACAAGCAATCGCGCGGCAAGGGCGTGCTGGTGACCATGAACGACGAAATCCAGTCTGGCCGTGACGTGAGCAAGTCGGTCAACATCAAGACCGAAGCGTTCAAGAGCGCCTGGGGCCCGATGGGCATGGTAGTGGAAGGCAAGTCGTACTGGTTCCGCCTGCCGGCCAAGCGCCACACCGTCAATTCCGAGTTCGACATCAAGCAGATCAGCAGCCTGCCGCAGGTAGACATCGCCTATGGCTACGGCAACGTGACCGACACTGCCTACAAGGCGCTGGCGCAGAACGGTGCCAAGGCACTGATCCATGCCGGTACCGGCAACGGCTCGGTATCGTCGCGGGTAGTGCCGGCGCTGCAGGAGCTGCGTAAGAATGGCGTGCAGATCATCCGCTCGTCGCACGTCAATCAGGGTGGTTTCGTGCTGCGCAACGCCGAACAGCCGGATGACAAGAACGACTGGGTCGTGGCCCATGACCTGAACCCGCAAAAAGCGCGGATTCTGGCGATGGTGGCGATGACCAAGACCCAAGACAGCAAAGAGCTGCAGCGGATCTTCTGGGAGTATTGATCGTTCCTCCCTCAGGGCCGGCACGCCGGCACTGGGGGCTTCGCTCCGACCCTACTGGCTAACACGCGCACCCTGTAGGAGCGGCCTTGTGTCGCGATGGGCTGCGCAGCGGCCCCAGGGTTTAAGCTTCGCCGCAGAAATCGTCGGGGCTGCTGCGCAGCCCATCGCGACACAAGGCCGTTCCTACAAAAAGCTCGCGCAAGACCAGGAGAAGGTCATGGCGCGATGCGCTTCAGCTCGTTTAACAACCCCATCAGCTGCTGCAGTTTCTCTTCGCCAAACTGCGCCTGAATCTTCTGGTAATTGGCTTCCATCCCCTCCTTCATCGAGGCAAAGCACGCCTCCCCACCCTCGGTCAGCGTCACGAAAACACGTCGCTGGTCCTGCGCGGCCTTCTGTCGCCGAACCAGCCCGTCACGCTCCAGCCGCCCCAGCACCCCGGTCATGCTCGGTTTGAGGATGCAGGCCAGCTCTGCCAGTTGGTAATTCTCCAGCTCGCCATGCTGCTTGAGGATACGGATCACCCGCCATTGCTGCTCGGTCAGGTCGTGCTCGTTCAACAGCGGCCTGAAAAATGCCATTGCGGCTTCCCGGGCCTGCAGAAGGCTCAGCGTGAGCGAAGGTTGCGTCTTGGTCATGGTCAAGCCTGTGGTTTTTCTCTGTTCACGAATTTAAGGGCATGCGCGATGGAAAGTGCAATCTGTTCCACGGAAAACCCATTCAAGCCCGGCGCGCGGGCTGCGACCATCCGCTGCAAACAACAACATATTCCGGGTGCCCTGCCATGGCCCTTTCACTGCAAGCCCGCCTGCCGTTGGCGGTACTCCCCGGGTGTGAGCTTGGCGTAGCGGTTGAAGAAGCGGCTGAAATAGGCCGGGTCCTTGAAGCCGAGCTGGTAGCAGATTTCGTTGGCCGTGCTGCCAGAGAACAACAGCAGGCGCTTGGCTTCCTGCATCAGCCGCTCCAGCACCAGGCGCTTGGACGGCAGGTCGGCGATGCGTCGGCACACGTCGTTCAGCCGCGCCTCGGTCACGCCAATTTGCTGCGCGTAGCGGGCCAGCGGCCAGTGCTCCAGGTAATGCGCTTCGATCAGTGCATTGAAACGGTGGAAGATTTTCAGGTCTTCGTGCCGCGCCGGGGTCGACTCCAGCGAGTGGGGGCACAAGCGCAACAGGCTGATCATGATCAACCGCGTCAGCGACTGCATTGCCGCCTCGCGCCCCGGTTGTTGCGTGGCAAATTCGTCGCTCAACGCTTCCAGCCAACCTTGCAGGCGCTGCGCCTCGGCCTGGTATTCGGTCGGCAAATTACCCAGCGCCACACAGGCCGGCTGCACCTGCATGCCCGCCGGCAGCAGGCTGGCATCGGCTTCAATCAGTTGCCACACCAGTTGCTGGCGCACGGTCAGCACATGCCCGTCGCTGTCCGCCTCGGTGACGAAAGCATGGGCCACCGTCGGCGGCGTGAGGAAAAACATCGGCCCCGATTCGATGTACTGCTGGTCGTCCAGATACACGCGCACCGTGCCCGACTTCACGTAATGCACCTGAAAAAACCGGTCATGCCGGTGCACCGGCATGTTGCGCCCGAAAAAGCCCGCCAGGTTGCCCAGCCGGTCGTAATGCACCTCGCTGTCGCTGTAGCGCTGGTCGTAGACCTGGCCGATGTTGATGTTCGGTATCGGATGCCGGTCGCTCATGGCTGCTTGCTCGCAAATCGCTTGACCCTGTTGACGATGGCCCATGGTGCACCGCCTTGTCGGCAGGCGCCACTGGCCACCCCTTGACCATCGTTAACATATTAACTATAACATTAACACATTAACAAAATCCGCAGGACGGCCACCGCCCTGCACTGCCAGGAGAAGAGCATGAGCCATGCCCTGCATGACGTTGCCAGCGGCACCCTGTTCGGCGTCGCGCTGAACTACCAGGGTTTGCTGCAGCAGCACCGCGCGGCGTTTGTCGAAGCACCGTACAAGCAGTTGCCGGTCAAGCCGGTGCTGTTCGTGAAAACCCCGAACACCCGCAACCAGCACGAAGGCCAGGTCGTATTTCCGGCCGGCGTGCAGCGCCTGCAACCTGGCCCGGCGCTGGGCGTGGTGATTGGCAAGGACGCCAGCCGCGTCAGCGTGGCCGATGCCCTGAAACATGTGGCGGGCTACACCATCGTCAACGAGGTCAGCCTGCCCGAAGACAGCTACTACCGCCCGGCCGTCAAGGCCAAGTGCCGTGACGGCTTCTGCCCGTTCGGCCCCGAACTGGTACCGGCCAGCCAGGTGGCCAACCCCGATGCCCTGGGCCTGCGCCTGTTTGTGAATGGTGAACTGCGCCAGCACAACAACACCGCCAACTGCGTGCGCACGGTGGCCCAGCTGATTGCCGAAATCAGCGAGTTCATGACCCTGCACGCCGGCGACATCCTGATCACCGGCACCCCCGAGGGCCGCGTCGATGTACAGCCAGGCGACCGCGTCGATATCGAGATCGACGGCCTGGGCAAGCTGACCAACCACATCGTCGCCGAGTGAGGAATTACCTGTGAAACACGCCCGTATCCAGTTCGACGGCCAGGTTCATGACGTTACCGTCGAAGGCGATCAACTGCGCCTGGCCGACGGCCGCCTGGTCCATCAAGACCAGGTCACCTGGTTGCCACCCGCCACCGGCAGCATGTTCGCCCTGGGCCTGAACTACGCCGACCACGCCAAGGAGCTGGCCTTCGCTCCGCCCACCGAACCCCTGGCCTTCATCAAGTCGCCGGGCACCTACACCGGCCACAACCAGGTCACCTGGCGCCCGGACAATGTCGAGTACATGCACTACGAGTGCGAGCTGGTCGCGGTCATTGGCAAGGTGGCGAAAAACGTCAAGCGTGAAAACGCCCTGGACTACGTAGCCGGCTACACCGTGTGTAACGACTACGCCATCCGCGACTACCTGGAAAACTACTACCGCCCCAACCTGCGGGTGAAGAACCGCGATGCCACCACCCCGGTCGGCCCGTGGATCGTCGATGCCGCCGATGTGCCGGACGTGAGCAACCTGAAGCTGCGCACCTGGATCAACGGTGAGCTGAAGCAGGAAGGCACCACCGCAGACATGATCTTCGACATCCCGCACCTCATCGAATACTTCTCCAGCTTCATGACCCTGCAACCGGGCGACATGATCGCCACCGGCACGCCGGAAGGCCTGGCCGATGTGGTGCCGGGCGATGAAGTGGTGGTGGAAGTGGAAGGCGTCGGTCGCTTGGTCAACCGTATCGTCAGCGAAGCTGACTTCTTCAAGAACAACAAGGCGTGAGCAGCATGATCAAGCACTGGATCAACGGCCGTGAGGTCGAGAGCAAAGACACCTTCGTCAACTACAACCCGGCCACCGGCGATGCCATTGGCGAAGTCGCCAGCGGCGGCGCCGAAGAAGTGGCCCAAGCGGTGGCTGCAGCCAAGGAAGCCTTCCCCAAGTGGGCCAACACCCCGGCCAAGGAACGTGCCCGGCTGATGCGCAAGCTGGGTGAGCTGATCGAGCAGAACGTGCCGAAACTGGCCGAGCTGGAAACCCTCGACACCGGCCTGCCGATCCACCAGACCAGGAACGTGCTGATCCCGCGTGCCTCGCATAACTTCGACTTCTTTGCCGAAGTGTGCACCCGCATGGACGGCCACACCTACCCGGTCGACGACCAGATGCTCAACTACACGCTGTACCAGCCGGTGGGTGTGTGTGGCCTGGTGAGCCCGTGGAACGTGCCGTTCATGACCGCCACCTGGAAGACCGCGCCGTGCCTGGCACTGGGCAACACGGCGGTATTGAAGATGAGCGAACTGTCGCCGCTGACCGCCAACGAACTGGGCCGCCTGGCGGTTGAGGCCGGCATCCCCAACGGCGTGCTGAACGTGATCCAGGGCTACGGCGCTACCGCTGGCGACGCACTGGTCCGCCACCCGGATGTGCGCGCCATTTCCTTCACTGGCGGCACCGCCACCGGTCGCAAGATCATGCAGACCGCTGGCCTTAAAAAGTACTCGATGGAACTGGGCGGCAAGTCGCCGGTGCTGATTTTCGAAGACGCCGACCTGGAACGCGCACTGGACGCCGCACTGTTCACCATCTTCTCGCTGAACGGCGAACGCTGCACCGCCGGCAGCCGTATCTTCATCCAGGAAAGCGTGTACCCGCAGTTCGTTGCCGAGTTCGCCGCCCGCGCCAAGCGCCTGATCGTGGGTGACCCGACCGACCCGAAAACCCAGGTCGGTTCGATGATTACCCAGCAGCATTACGACAAGGTCGCCGGCTACATTCGCATCGGCATCGAAGAAGGTGCACGCCTGGTCGCCGGTGGCCTGGAGCGCCCGGCCAACCTGCCGGCGCACCTGGCCAAAGGGCAGTTCATCCAGCCCACCGTGTTCGCCGACGTGAACAACAAGATGCGCATTGCCCAGGAAGAAATCTTTGGCCCGGTGGTGTGCCTGATCCCGTTCAAGGACGAAGCCGAAGCGCTGCAACTGGCCAACGATACCGAGTACGGCCTGGCCTCGTACATCTGGACCCAGGACATCGGCAAGGCCCACCGCCTGGCACGCGGCATCGAGGCCGGCATGGTGTTCATCAACAGCCAGAACGTGCGCGACCTGCGCCAGCCGTTCGGCGGCGTGAAAGGCTCCGGTACCGGGCGCGAAGGTGGGCAGTACAGCTTCGAGGTCTTTGCAGAGATCAAGAACGTGTGTATTTCGATGGGTAGCCACCACATTCCTCGCTGGGGCGTGTGACCTGACCCTGGATGATTGACACGGTCCCTGTAGGAGCGGCCTTGTGTCGCGATGGGGCGCGCAGCGGCCCCAAGATTTCAGCTTCGCCGCAGATATCGCCGGGGCCGCTGCGCGCCCCATCGCGACACAAGGCCGCTCCTACAGGGGACCGCGTCTGCCACAAGACAACAACAACGTCGTATCGGAGACCCCCATGGGCAAACTCGCTCTCACTGCCAAGATTACCCATGTACCGTCCATGTACATGTCCGAACTGCCAGGCCCGCGCCAGGGCTTTCGCCAGGCAGCCATCGACGGGCATTACGAAATCAGCCGCCGCTGTCGCGAGCTGGGCGTAGACACCATCGTCGTGTTCGACACCCACTGGCTGGTCAACGCCAATTATCACGTACTGTGCGGGCCGCACTTCGAGGGCGTGTACACCAGCAACGAGCTGCCGCATTTCATCAGCAACATGCCCTACGCCTTCCCTGGCAACCCCGAGCTGGGCAAGCTGATGGCCGAAGAGTGCAACCGTTTCAACGTCGAAACCATGGCCCACCACGCCACCACCCTTGCCCCCGAGTACGGCACCCTGGTGCCGATGCGCTACATGAACCAGGACCAGCACTTCAAGGTGGTCTCGGTTTCGGCACTGTGCACCTCGCACTACCTGGCCGACAGCGCCCGCCTGGGCTGGGCCATGCGCAAGGCAGTAGAAGACCATTACGACGGCACCGTGGCGTTCCTGGCCAGCGGCTCGCTGTCGCACCGTTTTGCGCAAAACGGCCAGGCGCCGGACTTCGCCACCAAGGTGTGGAGCCCGTTCCTGGAAACCCTCGACCACCGCGTGGTGCAAATGTGGCAGGACGGCGAGTGGGATGCCTTCTGCGGGATGCTGCCGGAGTACGCCGCCAAGGGCCACGGCGAAGGTTTCATGCACGACACGGCCATGCTGCTGGGTGCGCTGGGCTGGTCCGACTACGACGGCAAGGCTGAAGTGGTTACGCCCTACTTCGGCTCGTCCGGCACCGGCCAGATCAACGCGATCTTCCCGGTCACCCCGCAGGATGGCAAGGCCATCCCGGCGGCGCAGGCTGCCAACCCGGCTGCGGTGGTGTCCACCAGCCGCTTGTAACTCACCTGTCTGTGGCTGGCCGCCCACGGATGGCCAGCCGCGCCTCACCGAGGAAGCGCCCATGCCACACCTGGTTCTGCTCTACACCCCCGACCTGGAAACCGACGCCGACATCCCCGGCCTGTGCCGTGCCCTGGCCGACACCATGCTGGAACAGCGCGATGCCGAAGGCAAAGCGGTGTTCCCCACCGGCGGCACCCGCGTGCTGGCCTACCCCGCCGCCCATTGCGCGGTGGCCGACGGCAAGGGCGATTACGGGTTCCTGTACGCCAACCTGCGCATGGCCACCGGCCGCAGCGCCGAGGTGCACAAGGCCGTAGGCGACAACCTGCTGGCGGTGTTGAAAGCCCGCCTGGACCCACTGCTGCAACAGCGCCCGATCGGCATCACCGTGCAGATCGACCACAGCACCGCCCAGGTCTACGACGCCAAGCACAGCACCTTGCACCCACTGTTCAACCGCTAGCGCGCCGGCTCAAAAGCCCCTTCCCCGCCTCATTACAGAACAAGTACAAAAACATGAGCACACTCGAACACGCCTCGCCGCGCGAGGCACACGCTGAACGGGCCGACAGTACCCATCGGGCAGTCACCTGGCGGCTGATGCCGCTGCTGCTGGTGTGCTACCTGTTCGCCCACCTGGACCGCATCAACATCGGCTTCGCCAAGATGCAGATGAGCCAGGACCTGCACTTGTCCGACACGGTCTACGGCCTGGGCGCCGGTTTGTTCTTCATCGCCTATGCGCTGTTCGGCGTACCCAGCAACCTGATGCTCGACCGCGTCGGCCCGCGCCGCTGGATCGCCTGCCTGATGGTGGTATGGGGGCTGTTGTCCACCAGCATGCTGCTGATCGAAAGCAGCAGCGCGTTCTACCTGCTGCGCTTTGCCTTGGGCGCGGCCGAGGCCGGGTTCTTCCCGGGCATCCTGGTGTACCTCAACCGCTGGTACCCAGCCGGGCGCCGAGCCCAGGTCACCGCGCTGTTCGCCATTGCCGTGCCCCTGGCTGGGGTGGTTGGCGGGCCGGTGTCCGGGGCTATCCTGGCCTTCATGCACGACACCGCCGGCCTGCGTGGCTGGCAGTGGATGTTCTTGCTCGAAGGCGCGCCGGTGGTACTGCTGGGCCTGGTGGTGCTGGCCGTGCTGCCGGAGCATTTCGAAAAGGTACGCTGGCTGGACGATCAGCAGAAAGCCACGTTGCGCGCTCAGTTTGGCGAGGAAGAGCAGCGCAAGCCGGTCACCTCGTTCAGCGCCATTTTCGCCAGCCGGGCGCTGTGGCTGCTGGTAGCGGTGTATTGCGCGGTGATGCTGGCGGTCAACACCCTGGCGTTCTGGATGCCCAGCCTGATTCACAGTGCCGGGGTAGGCAGCGATGCCAGCGTCGGCCTGCTCAGCGCTGTGCCATACCTGGCCGGCTGCGTGTTCATGCTGGTCTGCGGCCGCTCCAGCGACCGCCTGCGTGAGCGCCGCTGGCACCTGTGTGTACCGCTGCTGATGGCAGCCACGGGTATCGCCGTTGCTGCGATTGCCCCCGAGCAAGCGCTGCCGGTGATGGCCGGCCTGGTGCTGGCCGGCATGGGCGCCAGCGCCGCACTGCCGATGTTCTGGCAACTGCCACCGGCATTTCTCAATTCACGCACCCAGGCTGCCGGCATTGCCCTGATCAGTTCGCTGGGCAGCATTGCCTCGTTCTTCACGCCCTACTTCATCGGCTGGGTACGTGACACCACCCACAGCGCCAGCCTGGCCCTGTACGTACTGGCCGTGTTCATCGCCCTGGGTGGCCTGCTGGTGCTGCGCACCCGGGCCGCCATCGTCAACCCTTGAATCAAGAGACCTCCCCCATGCTAGACAACGCTTTCATCCAGCACGCCGCCGAACGCCTCGACCAGGCCGAACGCAGCCGCGAGCAAGTGCGCCAGTTCTCGCTGGAGCAACCGGCAATCACCATCGAAGACGCCTACGCCATCCAGCGCGCCTGGGTGGCGAAAAAGCTCGCCGCCGGCCGCAAGCTGGTAGGCCACAAGATCGGCCTGACCTCGCGTGCCATGCAGGTGTCGTCGAACATCACCGAGCCCGACTACGGTGCCCTGCTCGATGACATGCTGTTCGACGAAGGCAGCGACATCCCCTTCGAGCGCTTCATCGTGCCGCGCGTCGAGGTGGAGTTGGCGTTCATCCTCGGCAAACCGCTGAAAGGCCCGAACGTCACGGTGTTCGACGTGCTGGACGCCACCGAATGGGTGATCCCGGCTCTGGAAATCATCGACGCACGCATTCAGCAGGTCGACCCGCAAACCCAGGCGACCCGCAAAGTGTTCGACACCATTTCCGACAACGCGGCCAATGCGGGCGTGGTCATGGGTGGCCGCGCCGTGCGCCCTACCGAGATCGACCTGCGCAAGGTGCCAGCCGTGCTTTACCGCAACGGCGTAATCGAGGAGTCCGGGGTCAGCGCCGCCGTGCTCAACCACCCGGCCAAGGGCGTGGCCTGGCTGGCCAACAAACTGGCCGCGTACGACGTTACCCTGCAACCCGGGCAGATCATTCTCGGGGGGTCGTTCACCCGCCCGGTCGCTGCACGCCCTGGCGACACCTTCCACGTCGACTACGACATGCTCGGCTCCATCGCCTGCCGCTTCGTTTGAGGACCTGCCCATGGACATGCCCATCAATCACTTCAAGCAACGGCTGCGTAGCGGCGAGCCGCAGATCGGCCTGTGGCTGGGTCTGGCCGATGCCTACTGTGCCGAGCTGGCTGCCAATGCCGGTTTCGACTGGCTGCTGATCGACGGCGAGCACGCACCCAACGACCTGCGCGGCATGCTGGCGCAGTTGCAGGCGGTGGCGCCCTACCCCAGCCAGGCGGTGATCCGCCCGGTGATCGGTGATACCGCGCTGATCAAACAAGTGCTGGATATCGGCGCGCAGACCTTGCTGGTGCCAATGGTGGAAAGCGCTGAGCAGGCGCAGCAGCTGGTGAAGGCCATGCATTACCCACCCAAAGGCGTTCGCGGGGTGGGTAGCGCACTGGCGCGGGCTTCGCGCTGGAACAGCATCCCCGGTTACCTGGACCATGCGGATGAGCAGATGTGCCTGCTGGTGCAGATCGAGAACAAGGAAGGCCTGGCCAACCTGGACGAGATCGTTGCGGTGGACGGTGTGGATGGCGTGTTCATCGGGCCTGCGGACCTGAGTGCCGCGATGGGCCACCGGGGCAATCCTGGGCACCCTGAGGTGCAGGCAGCGATCGAAGACGCCATCGTGCGCATCGGCATGGCGGGCAAGGCTGCAGGCATTCTCAGCGCGGACGAGAAACTGGCGCGGCGTTACATCGAACTGGGGGCGGCGTTTGTGGCGGTGGGTGTGGATACCACGGTGCTGATGCGCGGGTTGCGCGAGTTGGCGGGGAAGTTCAAGGGTACGCCAGTGGTTGGCAGTGCCGGGGGTGGTGTCTACTGAGGCACATTGGGGCTGCTGCGCAGCCCATCGCCGGCAAGCCAGCTCCCACAGGTTGGACTGCCCCCAAGAAGTTGGACACCAATCCAATTTCTTGGGGTGTCCACATGAGCAAGTATTCAGACCAATTCAAGCTTACTGCCGTTCAGGCTTACTTGGAGAGTGGTGAAGGCTTCCGAACAGTAGCCCGCCGATTTTCCGTGGATTTCAGCCTGCTGCGGCGCTGGGTCTCAAGCTTCCAGAAACATGGACAGTTCAGTCTGCGCAAAATAGGCCAGCGGTACAGTGCGACCTACAAGTGCTCAGTCCTTGAGTACATGCACAAGCATCAGCTTTCCTTGCGTCAGACCGCCGCCCATTTCGGTCTCGGCCAGTCCTCGCAGGTAGGCATTTGGGCGCGGCAACACTACAGTGGTGACCCTGCACTGCCTGCTCCCAAGAAAAGAAAACCTGCTGCCATGCCGAAAAAGCCTTATCCCATCAAACCTACGACTTCCGATGACACAGAGAAAAGCCGCGACCAGTTGCTGGCCGAGCTTGAGTGGCTGCGCATGGAGAACGCCTACCTAAAAAAGCTGGAAGAACTGAAGAAGCAGGAACGAAGGCAGCCCAAAAAGCCCTGATCGTCTCGGCGCTCAAGGACCGGTTTCCCTTGGCCGCCGTTCTACAGTTGGCGGATCTGCCACGCAGTACGTTTTATTACCAGCTTCAAGCGCAGGCCAAACCTGACAAGCATGCTGCTCTGAAGCAGATGATTCAGCGTGTCTATCACGAGGAAAAAGGGCTATACGGTTACCGGCGCGTTGCAATCGTGATCCGCAATGGCGGCACCTTGGTTAACAAGAAGGTGGTGGAGCGTTTGATGGTCGAGCTTGATCTTCGCTCACTAGTACGGCCAAAAAAGTACCGGTCGTACAAGGGGGTTGTCGGCACCATCGCGCCCAACCTGCTGGAGCGAAACTTCCTCGCGCAGCGCCCGAATCAGAAGTGGGTGACCGATGTTACCGAGTTCAAAGTGGCTCAGGAAAAGATCTATCTCTCCCCTGTGATGGACTTGTACAACGCCGAAATCGTGGCCTACGAAGTGGCCAGCAGGCCGTGCCTTGGGCTGGTTACCAACATGCTGGACAAGGCCTTCGAGCGCCTGGGAAACAAGCCGAAACTGGTGCTTCACTCAGATCAAGGCTGGCACTACCAACACTCGCAGTACCGCCACAAGCTGGCAGAGCAAGGGCTGAAGCAGAGCATGTCACGCAAAGGAAACTGCCTGGATAATGCGGCTATGGAGAGCTTTTTTGGTACGCTTAAGTCCGAGTTTTTCTACCCGAAGCGCTTCGAGAGCGTTGAAGAACTGAAAGCTGGTCTGGATGAGTACATCCACTACTACAACCATGACCGCATCAAGCTAAAGCTCAATGGCATGAGCCCTGTGAAATACAGGACCCATGCTGCGGCTGCTAGCTGAAACTGTCCAACTTTTCGGGGGCAGTCCAGGTACTGCGCAGCCCTTGAGCATTGTGCGGTCCCTGTGGGAGCTGGCTTGCCGGCGATGGGCCGCAAAGCGGCCCCAGCTTTTCAACTTCAGATATTGATTAGCGCCTTGAGCACAGTTTTGAAAGTATCCAGCTGCTCTTCACTGAACTGCCCGAACACCTTGTCCTGCTGTTCCCGGGCAATGGTCCACAAGGCCTCGGTCTCATCCACGCCCTTCACCGACAACCGTACCCGCCCGTCGTCATCGGCAATCAGCCCTTTGCGCTTGAGGTTGGCAACCGCTTCCTCGATTTCCCGCACCGGCATCGCCACTTCCCGTTGCAGCTCGTTCAAGCTCAGCCCCGCATCGTTCTCCAGCACCATCAACATGCGCGCTTCACTGGTCCGCAGCCCAGTGCACAGCTGGCGCGGCTGGTAATCAGCCTGGTAGGCACGCAATGCCTGGGTCATCAGGTAGTACAGGTTGTGCTGCAAGCGGCCCTGGAAGTGGCTGCTCGGTGCCTGCCCCTCTGCGCGCTGGGTCATGCGGGTATGCGGCAACACCATGGAATAGGCACCTTGGTGGTACAGCAGCGGCGAGCGGCCGAAATCATCGAAGGCCACCACCTTGCCCACTAGGATCCAGTGATCGCCACCGTCCAGCTGCTGGTACTTTTCGCACTCGAAGCGTGCCGCGCAGTCGGCAAACAGCGGCGCACCGCCTGCTCCCGTTTCGTAGTCGATACCGGCAAAGCGGTCTTCCTTCGGCCGGGCGAAGTTGTTGGACAGGTCGATCTGGTCAGCCGCCAGAATGTTCACGGCAAAGTGCGAGGCTTCTTCGAACACCTCATGGCTGGTCGAGCGCTTGTCGATGCTCCACAGGATCAGCGCCGGGTCCAGCGACACCGAGTTGAAACTGTTGGCAGTGACGCCGACCTTGCGGCCACTGGGGCCGGCGGCGGTCACCACGGTCACGCCCGTGGCGAAGTTGCCCAGGGCGCGGCGGAAGGCACGTGAATCGAAGGTTTCGTTGGACATGCAAAGCTCCCGGGCAGGCCTGGCAGCCTGCCCTGATTGTTGTTGTGCTTGTGGGGATAGTTACAAAGCTGGCGGCTCAGACCATGGCCGGGTCGGGCTCCAGGCCCATCAGCTCGCGGCCGAGGATTTGCGAACACACGTCGTAGTCGGTGTAGGCATGGGCGCCGGTCATGTGCGAATCGCGGAACAGCCGCTGCAGTTCGTTGCTCTCGAACCAGGCGCCACCGCCCGCCGCTTCCATCAGCCGGTCGACGGCCTGGATGCACATCTTCACCGCATAGCCCTGGTTGGTGCGCCAGAACGCCAGCGTGCCCCGCGTGGGGTATTCATGGCGGGCGCTGTACTCGGCAATCTCGTCCCAGCTCTTTTCCAGCAGCGCGCGGGCGGCGGCCACCTGGTGGGTGGATTCGGCCAGGCGCATCAGCGCCGGGGTGGCGGCGCCAACCGCTGCACCGGTGTAGGCCCGCACGCGGTTACGGGTTTTCTCGCGGAACACCTCCAGCATGCGCTCGGCAACACCCAGGCTGACGGTGGAGAAACCACTGGCGAAATACGGGCGATACGGGGCGAAGAAAATCTTGCTGTCGGGGTACAAGCCAAAGCCTGCCGACTTGCCCTCCATCATGTCCTTGGCCTTCTGGATGCGATGCTCGGGCACGAAAGCATCGCGCACGATCAGGGTCTTGCTGCCACTGCCGCGCATGCCCACGGCATACCAGTCATCACGGATTTCATAGTCGCTGCGTGGCAGGATGGCAAAGCAGTAGTCCTGGCTGCCTTCGGCATTCTTGCGGCGGAAACCGAGGATCGCCCATTCGGCGTGGTCGCAACCGGAGCTCCAGCCCATCTCGCCGCTGAACGAAACCCCACCCTCGACCTCTTCGGTACGGCCGAACGGCGCGATACTGCTGCTGGCGGTGGCGTCCGGGTCGGCGCCCCACACTTCTTGCTGCAGCTTGGGCGAGAACATCGCCATCTGATGGCTGTGGGTGCACAGCAGGCTCATGGCCCAGGCGGTGCTGGCACAGGCACCGGCCAGCAACGCGATGCACTGGGCGAATTCCGGCAGGGTGATTTCCATGCCACCGTAAAGTTTGGGCAAGAAAGCGCGGTGCATGCCGATGCTTTTCAGCAAGGCAATGTTCTCTGCCGGCACACTGCGGTCCTGTTCTGCGCGCATGGCGTTGGCGGCGATGGTCGGCAGGATGGACTTCAGGTCTTCCAGCAGCGGGTTTGGCTTTTTCATGAACGGTCTCTTTCTTATTGGATTCGAAGACGCGATCAGTATGTGAGCCGTGATTGGGCGGCGGAATGCACGTTACGAGGGGAACATTGCACTTTCCATGGCGCTGTCAAATTGCCCTGCGACAAGCATTGACCCGTGCATTTTCGATCACCACAATCCCCCCTCGAGACGCGCGCGGGCCACCGCGCCCCTGACGGAGCGATGCAGTTGAAAGACCTTTCCCCTTCTGCGGTGCGTGTGTGCGATGCCGCCGTCGGCCATTTTGCCGAGTACGGCTACGACGCCTCTTCGCTGAACGAAATCGCCCAGCTGGCCGGCATGCGCAAGGCCTCCCTGTATGCCCACTTCGCCAACAAGGATGCCTTGTTCGTGGAAGTGTTCCAGCGGGCGCTGGTGCAGGAAACGGCCTTTGTCGAGCACGCCTTCGCCCAGGAAACCCGCGACGGCCTGGCACCCGGTCACTGGTTGGCCTTGCACCTGGCGGACCGTTATCGCGACTCGGCCGAACTGCGCTTTGTGCTGCGCACGGCGTTCCTGCCCCCGGCAAGCATCAAGCCGGTTGTCACATCGGGCTTCGAGCACTACCTGGACGGCATACGTGTGGGGTTCTGCCAGGCCCTGCAAGCTCGCCACGGCTGGGCAGAAAGCCGGCTGGCGCTGTATGCCGATGCCTACCAAGGCATCATCGACAGCCTGTATGTGGAACTGATGTACGCAGGCCCCGGCGCCTATGAACGGCGCGCGGCAGCGCTGCTGAAAGTGCTGGAAGATTCGCTGTCGCTCAACCCCTGACGCCGGGTGCGTCAGGGTTTTATCTTTCTCATTTCATCCAGCAGCTGCATCAGCTGCTGCAGCTTGTCCTCGCCGAACTGGGCGATGATCTTGTCGTAGTTGCGCGCCATTTCCTCGCTCATCGCCAAGAACGCCTGCTGGCCGGCGTCCGTCAGGCTGATGAACACCCGGCGCTGATCTTCCGGCGACTTGCGCCGCCCCACGATACCGTCGCGCTCCAGACGCTTGAGCACCCCGCTCATGCTGGGTTTGAGGATACACGCCAGTTCGGCCAGCTGATGGCTTTCCAGCTCACCTTGCTGGCGCAGGATACGGATGACCCGCCATTGCTGCTCGGTCAGGTCATGGGCATTCAACGCCGGGCGGAAGAACGCCATGGTGGCTTCGCGCGCCTGCAGCAAGGTCAGGGTCAGGGAGGGTCTTGGTGTGGTCATGCGGGCTCGTGGGGCTGAGAATAGCAAACCGGCGAGTATGCCAGTGCATAATCATTAATACATTAATAGAATGGTTTCTACCCATTTCGTTGCAGCAACGCCCGGGCGCCCCTCGAAACGGCCAATCACCCTTTCAATTCAGCAGGCTGCGACATGATCACCCTCGAAAGCCCCACCTACTACTCGGCGACCAAGAAGTACAACCTGAGCTTCCCCACGCTGGAAAGCGACATCGAGGCCGATGTGGTGGTGATCGGTGGCGGCTTCTCTGGCATCAATACCGCACTGGAGCTGGCAGAAAAAGGCGTGACCAATGTCGTCGTGCTCGAAGCCCGTTACCTGGGTTATGGCGGTACCGGGCGCAACGGCGGACAGATCATGGCAGGCATAGGCCACGACCTGGAGAAGATCCGCAGCAGTGTCGGCGACCAGGGTGTGAGGGACATTTTCGAGATCAGCGAACTGGGCGCCGGCATCATCAAGGCGCGCATCGCCCGCTACGCCATCGACGCCGACTTCTGCCACGGCTACGGGTACATGGGTTTCAACCGCCGCCAGGAACAGACCCTGCGCCAATGGGAAAAGGCATTCAAGGCGATCAACACACACGACGAAATCCGGTTTCTTGGCGGCAGTGAAGTGCGCCAGATCATCGGCAGCAATGCCTACAGCAGCGCCCTGCTGCACATGGGCGGTGGCCACGTACATTCACTCAACCTGCTGCTGGGCGAGGCACAGGCACTGGTCGGCCATGGTGCGCGCATCTTCGAACACAGCCCCGCTCTGGAAGTGACCTACGGCGAGCGTATCAAGGTGCGCACTGGCCGCGGCTCGGTACGCGCCAGCAAGCTGCTGTGGGCCTGCGACAGCTTCCTCAACAAGCTGGAGCCAGAACTGCACGCACGCACCATCAACACCTATGCCTTCCAGATGATGACCGAGCCATTGGCGGACGAGCTGATCGAGCGCATCAGCCCGATTCGCGGAGCCTACAGCGATATTCGCCCGGTGATCGACTACTACCGGGTCACCCGCGAAAACCGGCTGCTGTTCGGCGCCGCCACGCCCTTTATCGAGCACTTCCCGCTGGACCTGAAGGCCTGGAACCGCGCCCTGATGCTGAAGATTTTCCCCTACCTGAAAGACGTGCGCATCGACCTGGCCTGGGGTGGCCCGATGGCCACCAGTGCCAACCTGTTCCCACAGATCGGCACCCTCAGCAACCGGCCCAATGCCTTCTATGTGCAAGGCTATTCGGGCTTTGGCGTCACGCCCAGCCACATCATTTGCAAAGTCCTCGCCGAGGGCATGCAGGAAGGATCGAAGCGCTATGACCTGGTCAGCGCGGTCAAACATGCGCGCATCTTCGGCAAGGACCATTTCCGCCCGCTACTGCTCACCGCCGGCAAGACCGTGCACCAGCTGTCGGGCTACTTCAACGGCCGTCGCTGAACCTTTTGACAGCGAGGCGTTCGTCAAGCATTACCTGGCGGTGACCTGAGCCCGATAGTCCTTGGGCGAGCGCTCGAACTGCTTCTTGAACGAACGGCTGAAATGCGCCGAGTCGGTAAACCCCCACTTGTAGGCGATCGAGGTAATCGACTCGCCCTTGAAGAACGGGTTGGCCAGGTCATCGGCGCTGCGCTTCAGCCGTGCCCGCTGAATGTAGCGGCATACGCTATCGCCCTCCTCCTCGAACAGCCGGTACAGGTGGCGAACCGAAATGTTCAGGCGCCCGGCCAGGCTGGAGGGAGTAAGCCCAGGCTGTGACAGCGACTCGTCGATCACCTGCTGCACGTAACCCCGCAGATTGGCGCCGCTCAAGGCCCCAAGATTACCCGGCGTTTCGCCATGGCGCTCGAAGCCTGGCTCCAACAGGGCGATAAAGGCGGTCTGCAGCGCGTCTCCCTGGGCGCCATCACCGCTCACATTGCCGTCCTTGCACAGCTGGTCCATCAACACATGCAACATGCGCCCGCAGGCGTTGGTCGAGGAAATCTTGCCGAACATCGGGCCACTGCCCTGCACGTACTTGCGCACCTGCTCGCGTGACAGCGCCAACGAGACGTGCTCGATCAAACCGCTGGGGGTGATCTCGCAACGCCCGACCGAATCCATCAACAGCAACTCGCCCGGCGCCAGGCTGACCTGCATACCGCCTTGGGACACGGTCGAATGGCCCGCACGCTGGCTCACCAGAAAGCAATGCTGGTCATCGTCGAGGGTGGGGTTTTCGCCCAGCCGGCGGATGTTGCCGGCGTTGGTACGCAGGTTGGCCAGCGGCAAGCCGGCGCGGGAAAAGGTGGAAACCTCGCCAATGAACAGCGAGTGATTGGACGCAAGCTCCGTCTCGAAGCGGCCGCAGATCTGCTGCATGGCCGTGGTCCAGCGTTCCAGCCCCTGACGGTTGGATTGTTGAGTATGCATGGCTGCCCTCGACGCAGGATTTGTTGTTATGCGCACATTGTTAACATGTTATCTATGTACGCACAACTGTCATCATTTGTCGGTAGATACAGCAAGGCGTATGCCAAGCGGCGTCAAAGAGCGGGTAGCAAGGTGCTGAAATGGGCCAGGCTGGCCATCAGATGCGCCCGTTGTTGCGGGCTGATCGAAATGTAGCGGCGAAACGCAGGCATGCGGTTGACCACTTCGCTGCCCCCCATGTGCTCCAGCGTCAGCAACCACTGGCCCTCGTGGCAGGCCAGGGTCAGGCGCTTGAAGTCCAGCGGCATCAGTGCCGCCTGCAATGCTTCATGCTGTTGCAGGGCATCACGCAGCCGGGTGAAGCGCGCCTGGTCGCCCTTGCGGTATACACAGGTGAGGCCCGTGCGGCGCAACGCACCGGCATGGCGCACCTCAAGGCTCACATCGCCCCCTTGCCGGGCAGCGACCTGCAACCGGAACTCGCAGGTGACGATGTGCATCAGCAAGTGTGCCTCGACACGTTCATGCACCTCGGCCCGCCAGCCTTGAGCCGGGTCTTGAAACACCCCGGCCGACGCGATGCCCTGCTGCCCCAGGTTGCGCGCCAGACACACCAGCGTCGCCCCTGGGCGGTAGCCGGAAGGCGCCCGAGGCGCCAACAGCTGCTTACGCAAACTTTTGATCATGCAGCACGTGCTCCACGGCATGGCCAGGCTCGGCGGCGAACTCCTTCTCAAGCACATCCTCCACCCGCGCCGGCTTGAACGGGTTGACCTTCTGCACGCACAGCGTCCAGAACAATGCGTAGGCCGCAGTCGCACCCAGCATGATGGCGAACGGCACATAGACATCAGCGGGGTTCATGCCTGGCGGTGTGATGAACGCCATGCCGATCAGAATGCCCGTGCTGGAGACGATTTGCGGCAGCGGGAACAGCGGCGAGCGGTAGGCACGCGGCAGGTCCGGCCGGCGGATGCGCAGGATCACCACCGACAACGTCACCAGCAGGTAGGCGGTGCTCCACGCACACACGGCGGCCAGCACCAGGTGCAGAATGTTGTCCGGGTTGCCGCCCAGGTACCACGCGTGCAGGCAAGGGATCAGCGCCACCACCAGGATGCACAGCAGCGGCGTCTTGAACCGCGGGTGCAGGTAGGTGAATACCTTGGGCAGCGCGCCGTCGACCGCCATGCCATAGAGAATGCGCGGCACACCGGCCATCAGCGTGTTGATGGTCGCAGCGCCAGCAAACAGGAAACCAATGCCCAGCCACACCGGGCCGATATCACCCATCACCTGCTCGGCAAAGCGCGGGATGGCCATGGGCGTGTCCAGCAGGTGCACGCCGCTGGCGGCATCGAGCAGCACGTTTTCCACCTGGCGCTTCATCGCCGCACCGTAGATGAACATGCAGCTGGCCACGCCGAACAGCCCAAGTGCCATTGCACGCGGCAGCACCCAGGCCGAACGACGCAGCTCGGGCGCCAGAGGCGTGACGAACTCGCAGCCGACGAACATGAACATGGCCATGCCGATCAGCGACAGGATGGTCATCAGGTCGGTGCCCACCAGCGATACGCCAAACGGGCCGTCCAGCTCCACTGCCGGTGCTGCGATCAGGCCCAGCACGCCGAACACCATCAAGGTGGTCCACATACCGAAGGTGAGGACCACTTCTGCACGGCTGAAGGCGCTGACGCCAAAGGCATTGAGCACCGCGAACGCCAGCACGAAGCACACCCCCAGCAGCCACGATCCGCCGGCGGATTCTGCCAGGGTGTTGAGGTGTTCGAAGTTCACCAGCGCCATCACGCCCGAGAGGATGGTTTCGGCGGTGCCGGCGAACACATGCACGATCAGGTAGGCCGACAGCGTGCCGGTGATGGCGAAGAAGCGGCCCAGGCCGCAGTTGATGTAGTCGTACACCGAGCCTGTGGTCGGCAAGATCGACGCGGCCTCGGCGAAGGTGGTGGACTGCGCCAGCATCATCAGCGCGGCAATGACCATGGCCACGGCAAAGGCGCTGCCGCCGATGCCAAAGCCCATGGTCGCGGTGAGGATCACCGGGCTGGCCATGATCAGCCCGACAGTGCTGGCCAGTGCGGTGGGGAAACCGACCGTACCGCGGTTGAGGTGCTCGGTGAGCTTGTTGTTGAGTGACATCGTTGTGCCCCGGCTTGTTTTTGTGGCGTTGAACGAGTGGTTACTCTGCGCTGTGGGTGGCATGGCGTCTTGCCAATGGCTGCCGCCGGGTTTGTTGCTGCCTGCCAACGCCTGGCAGCCACAGTCATGCCGCTGTCACGCTGGCACAAGAACCGCTCTCGCCTGCTCACTAAGCTGCAGGCTTTGGCTTCCTGCCCCCGGAGTTTGCATGAGCGACATTACCCTCCTTCCTGCCGTCACGGCATTCCTGGCCCGCGAGCATGGCGTGTTCATCCACGGTCAGCACCTCGCCAGCCAGTCGTCCGCGAAAGTTGCCGTGGTCAACCCGGCCAACGGCCAGACCATCGCCCACATCGCCGACGCCAACCAGGCCGATGTCGACCAGGCCGTCAGCTCGTCGCGCCAAGGCTTCACAACGTGGTCGCGCACCAGCCCCGCCGCCCGCGCCGCCGTTCTGTTCAAACTGGCCGACCTGCTGGAAGCCAACCGTGAAGAACTGGCGCAGCTGGAAACCTTGCAGTCCGGCAAGCTCATCGGCATCTCCCGCGCCTTCGAAGTAGAGCAGGCTGCACACTTCCTGCGCTACTACGCCGGCTGGGCCACCAAGATCACCGGGCAAACCATCACCCCGTCGCTGCCCTCGTTTGCGGGGGAACGCTACAGCGCCTTTACCCTGCGTGAACCGATCGGCGTGGTGGTGGGCATCGTGCCGTGGAACTTCGCCACCATGATCGCCATCTGGAAGCTGGCCTCGGCGCTCACCACCGGCTGCAGCATCATCCTCAAACCCAGCGAGTTCACCCCGCTGACGTTGCTGCGTATTGCCGAACTGGCCACAGAAGCTGGCCTGCCGGCCGGGGCGCTGAACGTGCTGACCGGTGGCGGCCTGGTGGGCAAGGCGCTGATCGAGCACGCGGGCACCGACAAGGTCTCGTTCACCGGCTCCGTGCCCACGGGTATCGCCGTCGGCCAGGCCGCCATGGGCGCCAAGCTGACCCGCGCGACGCTGGAACTGGGCGGCAAGAACGCGGTGGCCTTCTTGCCCGATGTAGCAACCGACAAGGCTGTGAACGGCATCATCGAAGCCGGCTTCCTGCATTCGGGGCAGATCTGCGCTGCGGGCGAGCGCTTCTACGTGCACCGCTCGCGCATCGACCCGCTGCTGAACGCCCTGTCCCAGCGCCTGGGCCAATTGACAATCGGCTCGCCGCTGGACGAAGCCACCCAGTTCGGCCCGGTGGCCAACAAACCGCACCAGCAGAAGCTGGCCGAACTGTTCGCCATCGCACGCGCCGAGGGTAGCCAGATCATCCATGGCGGCAAGCTGGGCGACGGCCCCGGCTGCTTCGTCGAGCCTACGGTAATCCTCGCCAGGTCGGCCAGCGACACCCTGCTCAACCAGGAAACCTTCGGCCCGGTAGCCACCTTCCTGCCCTATGACGACGAAGACGAACTGCTGCACCTGATGAACGCCTCGCCCTACGGCCTCAGCGCCAGCCTGTGGACCAACGACCTGGGCAAAGCCATGCGCATGATCCCGGAAATCCAGGCCGGTACCCTGTGGGTGAACATGCACACCCTGCTCGACCCGGCGGTACCGTTTGGCGGCATCAAGGCATCCGGCATCGGCCGCGAGTTCGGCTCGGCGTTCATCGATGACTTCACCGAACTCAAATCGGTGATGATCCGCTACTGACCCTCCCCTTGGCCAAGGCGTGCAAGCGCCTTGGCAGCCACGAACAAGACCCCGCCCCACCGCACACGCCCTAATAGGCCATCGCCGCCAACCGCGATGGCCCCTCGCCAAGCCGAGGGTGCCCCCGAACAACAAAGGCCCCTGTGAAGCGGGCCGAGAACAATCGAGGGATGTGTAATGGTCAAACCGCAAACGCTGTCCACCCTGGCACTGGCCACGTTGCTGGCCAGCCAGGCCGCGCACGCTGTTGAGTTGTACGCAGACGACGACAGCCACCTGAACGCCGACATGCTGGCGGTATGGGGCATGTTCAACAGCCGCAAGAACTACGACGGCACCCCGGGGGGATCAACCTGGCGCGAGGGCTTCATCAAGTATGGCCTCAGCGGCGACCAGGGCCTGGCCGGCAACGGCACACTGTATGGCAGCCTGAACTGGGTAAGCTCGGCCACCTGGGGCGATGGCGATGCAGCCGGCAACACCGACGGCTCCGAACGCACCACCAAGATCGAGGACGCCTTCCTCGGCTGGCGCTCGGCCGACCTGTTCCCCGTGCTGGGCAAGAATGGCGTGGATATTTCCGCCGGCCGCCAGACCATTCGCCTGGGCAGCGGCTTCCTGATCAACGATGACGGCCCGAACCTGGGCAATGGCGTGGCAGAGGGTGCGCTGGACCGTGGTGGCGCCTACTACCTGGCCGCCCGCCACGCCTTCGACCGCACTGCGATGCTGCGCCTGGGTGGCAGCGAAGGTTTGCACGGCAGCCTGCTGTGGCTGAAATCCGACAACCGCGCCCAGGCCGAAACCGAACTGGCCGCCGGCACACTGGACTACACCCATGCGCTGGGCACCGTGGGGTTGACCTGGATCCACGGCATCGACGTCGCCGACCAGTGGGCCAGCGACTTCCAGAAGGCCCGCGAAGGCATGGACGTGTACAGCGTGCGCGGCGAAGGCAGTGCCGGCATCGACAATGCCAGTTTCGCCTTCGAATACGCCTGGCAAGACAAGACCGACGGCCCAGAACAAGCCTGGTACCTGCAGGCCGGCTACACCTTCGCCGACCTGCCCTGGGCCCCCTCGATCACCTACCGCTATACCCGCTACTCGGCCGGCTGGGACTCGCTGTTCAGCGGCTTGTCCAGCGGTTACGGCACCTGGTTCCAGGGTGAAGTCGCGGCCAATTATGCCGGCCCGTTCAACAGCAACACCGGCATCCACCATGTGGGCGTGAAGGCGACGCCACTGGAAAACCTCACGGTCGGCGCCCTGTACTTCGACTTCGACACGGTGCGCACCCGCGACAGCCTCAACCTCGATGCCCGCGAGCTGGACCTGTACGTGGAATGGGCGGTCAACGAACACCTGATCATCAGCCCGCTGGTGGGCCTGTACCAACCGCGCAAGGACGAGAGTAACGGTGGTAACCAGGTGGGAGGAAATGGCACCAATGTGTACAGCCAGTTGACCGTGGCCGTGCCGTTCTAAACCACATTGCTTGAATGTCGATGCGATCGATGTAGGAGCGACCTTGTGTCGCGAAAGGGCTGCACAGCAGCCCCAGCAATTGTTGATGTTACGCTGAAATCCGGGGCCGCGTTGCGGCCCTTTCGCGACACAAGGCCGCTCCTACAGGGTCCGCGCAGATCGACCAGATCTGTGCTCCGAAGGGTTTGACCTTGCCTGGCCTGGCGAATAAGATTCGCCAACCTACCGACCGGTAGGCGAAAAAACAGCCAGAGAAAACCATGCAAGCAGATCCCTCCCCCCCAATACGCTTCAGCTTCGCCCTGGGCCTCGGCCTGGTCGGTGCCCTCGGCCCTTCCGCTGTCGACATGTACCTGTCGAGCCTGCCGGAAATCGCCAGCCACTATCAGGCAAGCTTCACCCGTGTGCAGCTGACGCTCACCTTCTTCCTGCTGGCCATGGGCGCCGGCCAGTTGATCTTCGGCCCCATCGTCGACGCCTATGGCCGGCGAAAACCGCTGCTGGCCGGCCTGCTGCTGTTCATCCTCTGTTCGCTTGGCGCAGCCGCAGCCCCCCGCCTCGATACCCTGATTGCGCTGCGCTTCTTCCAGGGTCTGGGCAGCGCACTGACCCTGGTGGTGATCATGAGCATGGTCCGTGACGTGAGCCAAGGCGTTGCCGCGACCAAGCTGTTCGCCCTGCTGATGACCATCGAAGGCGTGGCACCGATCCTGGCACCTGCCTTGGGCGGCGTGATCGATGCGCACTTCGGCTGGCGCGCAGTGATGCTGGTACTCGCCGGCATGGGCCTGGCGGTGCTGGTCAATAGCTTGCTGAACCTGCCGGAAACCCTGCCCGTCTGCAAACGTGCCCCCCTGCACCTCGGCCACGCCTGCCGTACCTACCTGGCCATCCTCGCCGACCGCCGCTTCCTGCGCCCGACCCTGGCCGTGGCTGCCGTGTTCTTCTTCCTGTTCGCCTACATCGGCGGCGCCACACTGGTGTACCAGGCCCACTACGGCCTGAGCGCCCAGGCCTTTGGCCTGTTGTTCGGTGCCACCGGGGTGTCGATCCTGTTCGGCGCCATGGCCGCAAGCCGCCTGATCGGCCGCCTGGGCCTGAACAACCTCACCCGCCTGGGCGTGCTGTGCATGGCTGGCGGCGCCTGCATCAGCCTGCTCGGTGCGCTCACTGGCCTGGGGCTACCGGGTGTGGCTGGCGGCATGGTGGTGGCGCTGTTCGGTTTAGGTATCGCCGAGTCGACGCTGATGTCATTGGTCATGGCCTCGCAAGACAAGGCTTTGGGCTCCACCGCTGCGCTGCTGGGCGCCATCCAGCTGTCGGTGTCCGCCAGCGCTGCCCCGCTGGCCGCCGTGGTACTCGGTCACGGCCCCACCGCCTGGGCCGCGCTGCTCGCCCTGTGCACCTTGGTGGTGTGCCTGTTGACGGCCCTCAGCTTGCGCGACACCCCCGCCAGCTTCTCGCTCGCTGGCCATTGAGGCCTTGGCACTGACGGTCAACTCGGCTGGCAGGCAGGCACAAGACGACCTACCAGTCGTTAGCGAAACTGGCTGCCACGTCACCAACAATAAATCCGACGGCAGCCAGCCCCGCGAGACCCGCCATGACCCCCGATACCAGAATTGATTTCATCTACCTGTCCGAACAGGACATGATCCGCGCCGGCGTGACCGACATGCCCGCCTGCGTCGACACCATGGAAGAAATGTTCGGCCTGCTGTACCAGGGCGACTACCGCATGGCCGGCCCGAACAGCGACTCGCACGGCGCGATGATCACCTTCCCCGAGCACTCGCCGTTCCCCACCATGCCCAAGCCCACCGCCGACCGGCGCATGATGGCGATGCCGGCGTACCTGGGCGGCAACTTCCAGACCGCAGGTGCCAAGTGGTACGGCTCGAACATCGCCAACCGCGAAAAGGGCCTGCCGCGCTCGATCCTGATGTTCACCCTCAACGATGCCGACACCGGCGCTCCGCTGGCGCACATGTCGGCCAACCTGCTGTCGGCTTACCGCACCGGTGCCATCCCGGGTGTGGGCGCTCGCCACCTGGCACGCAAGGACGCCAAGGTCATCGGCCTGGCCGGCCCGGGCGTGATGGGCAAGACCACGGTCGCCGCGTTCATGGCCGTCTGCCCGCTGATCGACACCCTCAAGCTCAAGGGCCGCGGCCAGAAGAACCTGGATGCCTTCGTTGCCTGGGTCAAAGCCACTTTCCCGCAAATCACGACGATCCAGGTGGTTGAAACCCTGGAAGACGTGGTACGCGGCTCCGACCTGGTCAGCTACTGCAGTTCGGGCGAAGTCGGTGACCCCAGCCAGTACCCGCTGGTACGCCGCGAGTGGGTCAAGCCCGGTGCGTTCCTGGCCATGCCGGCGCCGTGCAGCATCGACGCCGGCATGGAGCAGGACGACGTGCGCAAGGTGGTGGACAACACCGGCCTGTACGAAGCCTGGTTCGCCGAGTTGCCCAAGCCCGCACACAACCACGTACCGCTGGTTGGCGTGCGCTTCATGGACATGATTGCCGAAGGCAAGCTGGCCGCCGAGCAGGTGGAGGACATCGGCAAGATCATCAGCGGCGATGCACCAGGGCGCCTGCACGACGACGAAATCATCCTGATGTCGGTCGGCGGCATGCCCGTCGAGGACGTGGCCTGGGGCACCGTGGTGTACCGCAAGGCGCTCGAACAAGGCATCGGCGTAAAGCTCAACCTCTGGGAAACCCCCGTTCTCAGCTGATCCCCCCTACCGGATAACAAGGCAAAGCCCATGGCACAGATCACCAAACTGAAAACCGGCTCCAAATTCGAAGACATGGCCAGCTACTCCCGCCTGGTGGCGGTGGACAACTGGATTCACGTCTCCAACACCGCCGGGCGCAACCCGCAGACCCAGGTCATCCCGGAGGATGTGATCGAGCAGACCCACCAGGTGTTCGCCAACATCGAAACCGCCCTGGCGGCGGTCGATGCCAGCCTGGCTGACGTCATCAACTCACGCGTGTTCATCCAGGACCCGGCCGATGTGCCACGGGTAATGGACGTGATCGGTGAGAAGTTCCGTGGTATCGACCCGGCCACCACGGTCACCTGCCCGCCTCTCGGCTCGACCGTGTACAAGGTCGAGCTGGAAGTCACGGCCTATCGCGGCGCGGGGCAAGCACACGTGACCATGATCCGCCTTGGCCAGTAAAGGCTCTGGCTGCCCCTGAGCACTCCCCCTGTCTGACCTGCATCGAGTAAAGCCATGTCTCCCACGATCGCCCCTGTGCAAACCAGCGCCCGTCATCCCGACGCCACCACCGTGGTCATCATCGGCGGCGGCATCATCGGCCTCACCGCCGCATTGACCCTCGCCGAACGCAACATCCCGGTGGTGGTGCTGGAAAAGGGGCGCATCGCTGGCGAACAGTCGTCCCGCAACCTGGGCTGGGTGCGCAAGACCAACCGCCACGCCCACGACATCCCCCTGGCGCTGGCGGCCGACCGGCTATGGGCCGAAATGCCGGCACGGGTGGGCAGCGACGTCGGCTATCGCCAGGCCGGCATCATGTTCATCGGCCGCAACGACACGCAGATGGGCATGCATGAAGGCTGGCTGAAAAGCGTCGAAGCACTGGGCCTGGACTCGCGCTTGCTGAGCGCGCGTGAAATTGCCCAGATGGTGCCGGGTGGCCAGGCAGACTGGGCGGGCGGCATCTTTACCCCGTCGGACGCACGCGCCGAACCCACCCTGGCCGCCAGCGCCATTGCCCATGCGGCAATGGCCAAGGGCGCGGTGGTGGTAGAAAACTGCGCAGTGCGCACCCTGGTCACCGCTGCTGGCCGAGTCAGCGGCGTGGTCACCGAGCAGGGCGAGATCCGCTGCGACCAGGTGTTGCTGGCCGGCGGTCTGTGGTCACGCAAGTTCCTCGGCAACCTGGGCATCAACCTGCCAACCTTGCCGCTGACCTGCTCCGTGCTGCGCACCGAACCCATGGAGGGGCCCACCGACATCGCCGTCGGGGCACCGGACTTTTCCTTCCGCAAGCACAAGGACGGCGGCTACATCATCACCCAGCGCGGCGCACTGGATGCCTTCCTCACCCTGGACCACTTGCTGCTGGGCAAGCGCTACCTGCCCCAGTTGCGGGCTCAGCGGGACTTCCTGCGCATCAGCTTTGGCAAGTACTTCTTCAAGGATCTGGCCCTGGCCCGGCGCTGGAAAGCCACCGATGTCAGCCCCTTCGAGCACGTACGGGTACAAGACCCGCACGCCAACCCGGCACTCAATGACGAAGCCATGCGCAACCTCAAGGCGGCCTGGCCCGTGTTCGAACAGGCACGTATCGCCAGTGCCTGGGCCGGGACCATCGACGTCACCCCCGACTCCAACCCGGTGATCGGCCCGGTGGCCAGTCTTCCGGGCCTGACCCTGGCCACCGGTTTTTCCGGGCATGGCTTCGGCACCTCGCCTGCGGCCGGCCAGCTGGCAGCGGACCTGGTGTCCCAGGCTGCTCCGCTGATCGACCCCGCCCCTTACCGCTTCGAACGCTTCGCCTGACACCTGCGGGAACGGGCTCATCTGCAGCAACCGTTCCCGACTATCCAGTTTACGCATAGTTGCATCCCAGTCCTTGGGGCCGATTGCCCATGGCGCCGGTGCTATATTCGGGGCCTCAGACAAGTGGTCCATGTCCCGAACAGGAGCAAGCGTGAATTCTTTCACCTACACCATCAGCCCGGACGTTTTTGCCGATCATCCGCACTACCTGCGCGGCGTGCTCGTCTTCAAGCACCTGGACAACAGCCAAACCCACGAAGCACTGACCGCCCAGCTCCGGCAGGCCGAAAACCAGCTGCGCCAGCGCATTACCGGCAACCCGGCCGAATACCCCAACATTGCCGCCTGGCGTGACGCATACCGCCAGTTCGGCGCCAAGCCTTCAGAGCACCGTAGCTCGATCGAGGCCCTGGGCCGGCGCGTGCTCAAACCCGACAACCTGCCCGACATCAACCCCTTGGTCGATATCGGTAACCTGGTGTCCCTGCGTCACGTGCTGCCAGCCGGCGTGCACCCGGTAGGCCCTCAGTCGAAGCGCCTGGCGTTGCGCAAGACTCAAGCCGATGACCGCTTCCTCGCCACACCCGGAGAGGAACCAGAAGCCATCCAGCCGGGCGAAATCGTGCTGGCTGCAGACAGCCGCGTACTGACCCGCCGCTGGACCTGGCGACAGGCCGGTGATACCCGTACCCTCGCCGATACCGACTGCGTGTTTTTCGACATCGATGGCCTGCCCCCGGTATCGCGGGAAACCGTCAACGCCGCAATGGCCGATATCGTCGAGCTGGTGACCACCTACTGCGGCGGCCAGTGCGTCGGGCAAGCGATCCTCGATGTCAAACAGCCCACCTTCACAGTCAGTCTTGGCTGAGCCCGCCAATGAACAGTGCCTTCAGCAACCTGAGCATTTCGCAACTGACGGCACTGTTGACCATCCTGGAACTGCGCAACCTCAGCCAGGCCGCCCTCCGTCTGGGCACCAGCCAGTCGGGCGTCAGCCGCCACCTGGCCCAGTTGCGCGACGCCTTCGCCGACCCGCTGATGATCCGCCAGCAACGCGAATATGTGCTGACCGAACGCGGTGAAGCCTTGGTGGAGCCAGTGCGTACCCTGCTGGAAAGGCTTCAGGAAATGAGCCGGCCCACCACCTTCACCCCGCTGGCCTGCAACCGGCGCTTTCGCCTGGCCGGTTCCGACTACGTTGCCCAACACATCCTGCCAGGGTTGCTTGAGCACCTGGCAACAGTCGCGCCACAGGCCGACGTGGATTTTCGCCTGTGGCAACCCGACCGTTTCGACTGGCTGGCCACAGGTGAACTGGACATCGCCGTCAGCATGCTGCAGGACACGCCGGCGGCCTATCACGGCAGAATCATTGGTGAAGACCGGGCCGTTTGCTGCATGCGCGCCAACCACCCACTGGCCAAGCGAACGGCACTGGGTATCGACGATTACCTGGCATGGAGCCATGTGAAGATCACCACTGGCGGAGACAAAGACGGTTTCCTCGACGCCTACCTGCGCAGGCACAGCCTGCAGCGCAACCTGAAACTCTGCGTACCGTTCTACTCCGCAGCCCTGGCCGTGCTTGGGACCAGTGACATGCTGCTGATGCTGCCCGAACACATTGCCCGAAAATGGTCAGCGCAAGACGCCGTCTGCTACCGCCCACTCGACTTCATCGAACACCAGTTCCGTTACTGGGTGGTCTGGCACAGCCGCACGCACAGCTCGCCGGAACAAGCGTGGTTCCGTCGCCTGGTGCACACACATTGCCAGCAGTCGCAGTCGTTGCGCCCTGACAACAGCCACTATCCAGTCTCTGCATAATTCACTTTCAGAAACCGGAATTCACATTAAGCCGATAACTGTTAACTTGTTAATCAACGCGGTGGCACGTTAAACACACGACACCTCGCCTAACAATAATATCGCGCGCAAGCCCCTATTATTCTGCCAAATCATTCTAGTTCGCGAGAAGGCATTCGCGCACCTGAAACAATCGAGAATAAAACGATGAGCAGAACAGAAAGTACCGAACCTACATTCGAGCGAAATCTTTCAAACCGACATATACAAATGATCGGCCTGGGCGGGGCCATCGGTACTGGCCTCTTCCTTGGCAGTGCGGGGGTTATCAAGTCTGCTGGCCCAAGCCTGCTGGTGGGTTACATGATCGCCGGCCTTATTGCATTCCTTATCATGCGCCAACTTGGCGAAATGCTGGTTGATGAACCGGTCTCTGGTTCCCTCAGTCATTTCGGTAATAAATACGGCGGTGGTTTCATGGGCTACCTCACCGGCTGGAACTATACCGTCACTTACTTCCTGGTCGGCATGGCCGAACTTACCGCACTGGGCAAATACATGCAGTTTTGGTGGCCCGAACTTCCCACGTGGGCAACCGCCGGTTTTTTCCTGCTGCTGATCAGTGGCATCAATACCCTCAACGTGAAAATCTACGGCGAGTCGGAGTTCTGGTTCGCCATCATCAAGGTCGGCGCTGTACTGCTGATGATCGTGATGGGCGCCTGGTTCATCTTCGGCCCACATACGCCACCCCAGGCAACCATCGCCAACCTGTGGAGCCACGGCGGCTTCATGCCCAATGGCTGGCAGGGCTTGATCATGGCGCTGCCACTGATCATGTTCGCCTTTGGCGGCCTGGAGTTCATCGGCTTTACCGCTGGGGAGGCGCGCGAGCCGGGCAAAACCATCCCCCGTGCGATCAATGCCGTGCTCTATCGCATCGGCCTGTTCTACGTCCTGGCCTTGGCAGTGCTGCTGGCGCTCACCCCGTGGGACAACCTGGTCGCATCGCTGAGCGCGGCGGGAGCCCCCTATAGCGCCAGCCCGTTCGTCAAGATACTGAGCTTGCTCAAGGTGGATTACGCCGCCCATGCGCTGAACTTCGTCGTGCTTACCGCTGCCCTTTCGGTCTACAACGCAGTGGTGTACTGCAACTCCCGCCAGTTGCACGCCATGGCACGACAAGGCCATGCACCACGCGCCCTGGTCAAGCTGAGTGATCGGCGCATCCCCATCAATGCCCTGCTGCTCACCGGCCTGGTGACAGCGGCTGCGGTGGTGCTCAACTACCTGTCCCCCGATGGCGCCCTGGAAACCCTGATGTCGCTGGTAGTGGCGACCACAATGATGAACTGGGCGCTGACCAGCGTCATCCACCTGAAATTCCGCAAGGCCAAACGCGAGGCCGGGCAACCGACTGCCTATCACTCGCCGCTGTACCCGCTGACCAACTACCTGTGCATCGCCTTCATTGCCGGCCTGTTGCTGATCATCGCCTTCATTCCGGGCATGCGCATTTCCGTCCTGCTCATCCCCTGCTGGCTGTTGGTCATGGCCATCACGTATCAAAAAGTCAAAAACAGCCCCGCTGCCATTCACCCCGTTTCCAGCAACGCCTGAGAGGTACCCCAATGAAAAACCACCCAACACCCGTGCAGACGATGACCGGTGGCGATGCCATCGTCGCCAGCCTGAAAGCCCACAACGTCGACACCGTGTTCGCCCTGCCCGGTGCGCAAATCTATGGCCTGACCGACGCCCTGGCCCGCAACAGCGACAGCTTGCGTATCTTCGGTGCACGTCATGAACAAACCAGCGCCTACATGGCCTTCGGTTATGCCCGCTCCTCCGGGCGCCCCGGTGTGTTCGCTGTGGTACCCGGCCCTGGCATCCTCAACGCCAGCGCGGCGATGCTCACTGCGCACGGCTGCAATACCCCGGTGCTGGCACTGACCGGCGACGTGATGAGCCCGTTCAAGGACCGTGGCCGCGGTCAGTTGCATGAACTGCCCCGGCAGCTGGAAGTGCTGCAAGGCATCGGCAAATGGGCTGCGCATATCGAACAACCCGCCGAGGCGTCCTGGCGTGTTGCCGAAGCATTCCAGCACATGCAATCGGGGCGGCCTGGTGTGGTCTCACTGCAAGCGTCGTGGGACTTCTTCACCCGCCCTGCTGCGGTGCAGATTCAGCAGCCGCTGGCCCTGCAGCCGACCCCGCCGGTGGACAGCGATGCAGTGAGCGTGGCGGCAAAGCTGCTGAGCCAGGCCGCCAGCCCGATGATCTTCGTAGGCTCCGGTGCGCTGGACGCGAGCGCCGAGGTCAACCAGTTAGCCGAGGTGCTGGGCGCGCCAGTGGTCAGCTTCCGTGGCGGGCGCGGCGTAGTGGCCGATGACCATCCGCTGGGTTTCACCGTGGCGGCTGGCGCGCGGCTGTGGCCAAAGACCGATGTCGCCGTCGTCATCGGCTCACGCTTCGAGCTGCTGGATATTCGCTGGCGCCATCGCCCGGCCGGGCTGAAGCTGATCCGGATCGACATCGACCCGGCAGAAGTGCGGCGCATACCGGCGGACGTCAACCTGGTGGCCGATGCCGCCGAAGCCTCCGCCGCACTGGCCGAAGCCGTGCTCAAGCAGGGCGCGCCCAAGCGTCGTGACGCCGAACTGGCCGAAGCGAAGGCGGTTGCGGAGCAGGCTATCCAGTGTGTGCAACCGCAACTGGACTACCTGCGGGTGATTCGCGATGTACTGCCACGCGATGGCTTCTTCGTCGAAGAAATTTCCCAGGTCGGTTTCACCTCGATCTTCGGTTTCCCGGTATACAAGCCACGCACCCTCGTTACCTCGGGCCATCAGGGCACCCTGGGCTTCGGTTTCCCGACGGCATTGGGCGTGAAGGCAGCCCACCCGGACAAGGCGGTGGTGTCGATCTGCGGCGACGGCGGTTTCATGTTCGCCGCCCAGGAACTGGCCACAGCCGTGCAGTACCAGCTCAACCTGGTCACCATCGTGTTCAACAACAACGCCTTTGGCAACGTGTACCGCGACCAGCAGGAAAGCTTTGGCGGGCGCCTGTTGGGCTCCGAGCTGGTCAACCCGGACTTCGTCAAGTTTGCCGAGTCGTTCGGCGTCGAGGCGCACCGAGTGGACAGCCCCGCCCGCCTGCGGCCAGTGCTGGAGCGCGCCTTCGCCGCCGACAAGCCCGTGCTGATCGAGGTCAGTGTGCCACGCGGCAGCGACAGCAGCCCTTGGCAGTTCCTGCACCCCACTTTCTCCAACTGATTGCCGAGGTACCCCCGATGTTCGAACAGGTCGAAGCCTATCCAGGCGACCCCATTCTGTCGTTGATGGATGACTTCCACGCCGATGCGCGTAGCGAAAAGGTCAACCTCAGCATTGGCTTTTATTACGACGAAGCCGGGCAAGTGCCCGTGCTCGATACCGTGCAGGCCGCCAAGGCGCAACTCGATGCCCAGGCCCCGTCAGCCAACCTTTACCTGCCCATGGATGGCCATCCGGCATTTCGCAGCGCGGTGCAGGCCTACTTGTTCGGTGAACCCGACCGGCAAACCAGCGAACGCATCGTTACCCTGCAGTCGGTAGGCGGCTCCGGGGCCCTGCGGGTGGGGGCCGACTTCCTCAAGCGTTACTACCCACAATCACAGGTGTGGGTCAGTGACCCGACCTGGGACAACCACCTGGCCATTTTCAGCGGTGCCGGGTTTACCGTGCAGCGCTACCCCTACCTGGATGAAACCGGCAGCAACGTGGCGTTCGACCGCCTGCTGGCCTGCTTCGACCGGCTACCCGCGCACTCGATCGTGCTTCTACACGCCTGTTGCCACAACCCCACCGGTATCGACCTGTCGCCTGAACAGTGGGACACCGTCTTCAAGCTGTGCCGCCAGCGTCGTCTGATCCCCTTCCTGGATGCCGCTTACCTGGGCATGGGCGACGGTGTCGAAGCGGATGCCTATGCCATCCGTGCTCTGGCCAAGGCGGGCATTACCGGACTGGTCGCCAACTCGTTCTCCAAGGTGTTCTCGCTGTACGGCGAACGCGTGGGGTCGTTATCGGTGATCTGTGAGCACGCGGCCATCGCCACGCGTGTTGCCGGGCAACTGAAAGGCACCGTACGCACCAACTACTCCAACCCGCCACGGCACGGCGCCGAACTGGTGGTGACAATCCTCAGTGACGATGGCCTTCAGCGCGCCTGGCGTGCAGAGCTGGAGACCATGCGCACTCGCATGATCGCCATGCGCCAAGCACTGCATGACCGGATCAAGGCGCTGAATCCCGAGCAGGAAGTAAGCTACCTGCTGCAACAGAAAGGCATGTTCAGCTACACCGGCCTCAGTGCGCAGGCCGTTGACCGCATTCGCGAACAACATGCGGTGTACCTGATACGCAGTGGGCGCATTTGCATTGCCGGCCTCAACGAGGGCAACCTCGACGCCGTGGCCAGCGCCTTGGCCAGCACCAGGTAACTGCGCGCCCACAGAAGCAGCGCATATCGGTAGAGAGAACGCAAACAGCCCCGCTGCACGAGTGGGGCCGTTTGCAACTGCGGCCATACGTAACGCTGGCAACGGCGATTTCGCAAACGCCATGACTGGCCAAGAAAGGATTTCCCCCGACAAGCTGTTGCGAATTTACTTACAGTGAAATACTGTATGTGCATACAGCAAAACAAGGAAATGCCTGTGTCCAGCACCGCCTCCGCCACCCCGAGCAGCTATGAACAGCTGGGTGTACGCATCCAGAAGATCATCAACAGCCCTACCGCCCAGCGCAGCCGAGCGGCGCTGATCTTCCGCCTGGAACAGGAAAGCCCGGAAGACTGGGAAACCTTGCTGGAGGAGATTGCGGAAAACGACAACGTCACCCTCGCTCACCGCGACGATGGCGGCGTACAGGTTTTCTGGACCGTACCGAAGGAAGACTGACCCCGCATGAGAGTTTCGTTTTTTGCCGCAGCCTGCCTGTTACTGACCGCTCCACTTGCCCAAGCCGATGCCCCACGCACCTTTCAGGAGGCCAAGAAGGTCGCCTGGAAGCTGTATGCGCCGCAATCGACCGAGTTTTATTGCGGCTGCAAATACAAAGGCAACAAGGTCGACCTGGCGTCCTGCGGCTATGCCCCGCGCAAGAACGCCCAGCGCGCGTCACGTATCGAGTGGGAGCACATCGTGCCCGCCTGGCAGATCGGCCATCAGCGCCAGTGCTGGCAGGACGGCGGGCGCAAGCAGTGCTCGCAGCATGACGCGGTGTACAAACGTGCCGAGGCTGACCTGCACAACCTTGTACCGAGCATTGGCGAGGTCAATGGCGACCGCAGCAACTTCAGTTTCGGCTGGCTGCCGGAGCAACGCGGCCAGTATGGCAGTTGCCTGACCCAGGTCGACTTCAAAGCCAAGAAGGTCATGCCACGCCCCTCGATACGCGGCATGATCGCCCGCACCTACTTCTACATGAGCAAGCAGTACAACCTGCGCTTGTCCCGGCAGGACCGCCAGTTGTTCGAGGCCTGGAACAAGACCTATCCGCCGCAGGCATGGGAGCGGCAACGCAACCAGCAGGTGGCTTGCGTGATGGGCCGGGGTAATGAGTTCGTCGGGCCAGTGAACCTCAAGGCCTGCGGCTGAGCCTCAGACCAACGCCTGCAGATAGGCGCTGGCTTCCCGGTAGCGGGCCAACCGCGCCAGGTCGGCGGGGCCAGGGCAAGGGATGCGCGAAATGTCGCTGTTATCGGCCAGATCGGCCAGTTTGACGGTGCGCGCCAGCGGGTCATCGCCCAGACGCACCACGAAGTCCTGGTAAGCCTCACCCTCGCGGCGACTGAGCGCCAGCAAGGCGGCAAGGATTTTAAGCGCGAAACCCTCGCGCGCCAGGTCGGACAGGGTCAGCGGGGTGTCTTCGATCACATCGTGAAGTACTGCGACAATCCGTTGTTCGGGTGTGGACACCCGCATCATCACGCGTAGCGGGTGGAGGATATAAGCCGCCCCACCCTTGTCGTATTGCCCTTCATGCGCCCTGGCGGCCACGGCAATGGCCCGCTCCAGTGTAGACATGAGGCCCCTCCCCGTTCGGCATCGTCACTCCAAGCATAGCCAAACTTGTGTGAACATTGTCTAGCGCACGGTTAACTGTGCCTTGCGGGGCTGAAAGAGGCGGTTAGCGTGTGGCCCCGTGCTGGATAACCACCGAATCGGTGCCCAGCTTGGCCATCACTTCATCCCTGCGCGCTTGTGCTTCTTCGCGGGTAGGGAACGGCCCCATCAGCACCACTGGCTTGCCGTCGCGGTATTCCACCGAAGACGGGATGCCCTTTTCGATAAGCCGTGCGGTCATGTCGCTCAGCGCACCCATGTTGGCGCCCTGAACCACCTCTACATCCCAGCCCTCGGGTGCCGGTTGGTCTGCCAGCGCCTCGGCACGGCGCTGCAGGTCGGCACCGCCGCACATCTCGCGGATGCGCAGGTTGTTGCCGGTGTCGTCGACGATGATGTCGTACTGGCCATCGCGCTTGATCGCCACGTAGCTGCGGTAGGCTTCGTACTGCCCGGCATCATCCTTGCCACGGACCTGGCCGCAGATGGTGCCCTGGGTGTCGATCCGTACGTTGCCGAACTTGGCGGTTTTGGGGTTGTGCAGGTGTTCGGCCACCTGCTTGTGCACGCCTTCGACCTCGTTCTCACAGCCCGCCAGGGCGAGCACTGCCATTACCACAGCCAGTTTGCGCACGCGTGTACCTCCAGATTCGAAGGGGCGGATTCTAGCACGCCGACCTCTGTCCCGAACCGCGACCAAACGTTACACGCTGCTTCACGCGCACATGCAAAAAGGGCGATCATTTCTGATCGCCCTTTTCGGATTTGGTAGGCACAATTGGACTCGAACCAACGACCCCCACCATGTCAAGGTGGTGCTCTAACCAACTGAGCTATGTGCCTGTCGTGTGGTGCGCATATTAGTGATCGAATGCACACCTGTAAAGCTTTTTTTTGAGAAAAATCAAAAACTTTCGAATGTAAGCGCTTCGCGCCCATGCAACGGTTTGCTGCACCCGGAACCGGGCAATGAAAAAAGGGGTGACCCTTGCGGATCACCCCTTCTTCGATTTGGTAGGCACAATTGGACTCGAACCAACGACCCCCACCATGTCAAGGTGGTGCTCTAACCAACTGAGCTATGTGCCTGTCGTGTGGTGCGCATTCTACGCATTCCTAAAACCCTGTCAACACTTTTTTTCGCGCTAAGCTACTGAATCTTAAACTCTTTATAGATAGAAGGGCCGTCAGGTACCCCGTAAAGGATTTTCATCAGACGACTAGCGGGTGTTTATTATTATTGATAGCATCGGTACATTCGTTAAAAATATAAAACACGAGGTTCCTGCAGCATGGCTAACACCCCCTACCCCCAGTCCTACTACGCCGCCTCGGCCAACCCGGTGCCGCCACGTCCGGCGCTGCAGGGTGAGGTGGAAACCGATGTGTGCATCATCGGCGCCGGCTACACCGGCCTGTCCAGCGCCCTGTTCCTGCTGGAGAACGGCTTCAAGGTAAGCATCGTCGAAGCGGCCAAGGTCGGCTTCGGCGCGTCGGGCCGCAACGGCGGCCAGATCGTCAACAGCTACAGCCGCGACATCGACGTCATCGAACGCACCGTTGGCCCCAAGCAGGCGCAACTGTTGGGCCACATGGCCTTCGAAGGCGGCCGCATCATTCGTGAGCGCGTGGCCAAGTACAACATTCAGTGCGACCTGAAAGACGGTGGCGTGTTCGCCGCCCTCACCAGCAAGCAGATGGGCCACCTGGAGTCGCAAAAGCGCCTGTGGGAACGTTTCGGCCACAACCAGCTGGAGCTGATGGACCAGAAGCGCATCCGCGAAGTGGTCGCCTGCGACAGCTATATCGGCGGCATGCTGGACATGAGCGGCGGCCACATCCACCCGCTCAACCTGGCCCTGGGCGAAGCCGCTGCGGTCGAGTCGCTGGGCGGCATCATCTATGAGCAAACCCCGGCGGTGCGCATCGAGCGCGGCGCCAACCCGGTCGTACACACGCCACAAGGTAAAGTACGCGCCAAGTTCATCATCGTCGCCGGCAACGCCTACCTGGGCAACCTGGTACCGGAACTGGCCGCCAAGTCCATGCCGTGCGGTACCCAGGTGATCACCACCGAGCCTCTGGGCGAAGAGCTGGCACGCACCCTGCTGCCGCAGGACTACTGCGTCGAAGACTGCAACTACCTGCTCGACTACTACCGCCTCACCAGCGACAAGCGCCTGATCTTCGGCGGCGGCGTGGTATACGGCGCGCGTGACCCGGCCAACATCGAGGCGATCATCCGTCCGAAGATGCTCAAGGCCTTCCCGCAGCTGAAGAACGTGAAGATCGACTACGCCTGGACCGGTAACTTCCTGCTGACCCTGTCGCGCCTGCCGCAGGTTGGCCGTATCGGTGACAACATCTACTACTCCCAGGGCTGCTCGGGCCACGGTGTAACCTACACCCACCTGGCAGGCAAAGTGCTGGCCGAGGCCCTGCGTGGCCAGGCTGAGCGTTTCGACGCCTTCGCCGGCCTGCCGCACTACCCGTTCCCGGGTGGCCAGATGCTGCGCGTGCCGTTCAGCGCCATCGGTGCCTGGTACTACAGCCTGCGCGACCGCCTGGGCTTCTGATGTAAGCAGGCCAGGCCCTATCGCCGGCAAGCCAGCTCCCACAAGTACAACACAGGTTTCGAATCCTGTGCTGTACCTGTGGGAGCTGGCTTGCCGGCGATAGGGCCAACACAGGAAAAGTTACTTGTTCAGGCTACTCACAGCCTGCTTCGCCGCAATCTCCTGCCCCGCCCGCGCCAGCTCATCCGCCGCCTTCAACCAGCGCTGACGATCCACCTGTGCCGGAAGCTGCCTCGGCGGCTGTACCAGCACCGCCCAACTCCCCTGCTTCGCCCACGCCGAGGCAAAGTCATCGAACGCCATCACCTGCCGCCGGTGCATGCCCGAGCGCAACAGCACCCGTTGCTTGTAACGGTCATAGCCGATCAGCACCGCATAACGCGGCTCGCCCCACCACGCCGAACCGTCCTCATAACGCAGCAGCACCGGGTTGCCAGCCGCCACCTGGGCCAGCAGCGCGTCCAGCTGCTTGTCCAACGGGTACACCACCATGCCGTAGTCCCGCGCCACGCGAGGAATGCCGGTGTCCAGCGCTTCGGCGCCCTGAGGCAGGTTCAACGGTTTGTCCAGCAGCCCCGGGGTGATGGGCGCGCCCTGCTGCGACAGTACGGCCGCCAGGGCCATGGCGCCACTGTGGTTGGCGTTGCCACGGTAGAACGGCACGCTGCTGATCTCGACACGCTGCGGCAGGCCCTTGAGGTTGGCGGGCGGTGCACTGGCACAGCCGGCCAGGCTGGCCGCAATCAGGCAGGCAGCCAGCAGCCGACGAGGGACGGTTTTGAAGGAATGTTGCTGCATGGATGCTCGCTTGCTTCAACGCCAGGCAGGCAGCGCCTGGCTCTGGCCAACGATCATAGGTCCCACAGCGGCGCGGGTATAGTCCGACAGCGGCTTAGAGCAAATCGGACCCAGAGATAGACCTTTGTTCGATGGAACGTCACAGGCGAAGGGCTAGACTAAAGCAGTGTCTGGAAGGCAAGCGCTGGCTGACCGTGCGCTGCCCTTGGAGATGGAGGCACAGATGAGCCTGACCATGGCAATCCTCATGCTGGTGGGCATGTGGCTGAGCGTCGCAGCCGCCATGCTGTGGGGTGTACTGCGTATCGTGCGGCGTCATTCCCACCACCACCTGCCACCGCAGGCCCCCGCCAGGCCGCAGCCTGTGCGCCGGGCGCGGCGGCATGCCGGGGTGCACTAAGCTTTCAGAAACCGCGAACGGGGCGCATGGCGCCCCGTCTTTTTATCAACCTTCAGCCGCCTCACGCTTCAATCGCGCCCTGCGAGCCAGGATGTTGAGGATCTCGATCGCGGTCGAGAACGCCATGGCCGCATACACATACCCCTTCGGCACATGGGCACCAAAGCCTTCGGCGATCAGTGTCATGCCGATCATGATCAGGAAGCCCAGGGCCAGCATGACCACCGTCGGGTTGTCATTGATGAAGTTGGCCAGCGGGTCGGCGGCCACCATCATCACGATTACAGCCGTGATCACGGCAATGATCATGATCGGCAAGTGCTCGGTCATGCCCACGGCGGTGATGATGCTGTCCACCGAGAAGACGATGTCCAGCAGCAAAATCTGGAAGATCGCCGCCGCAAAGCCCAAGGTAATTGTCGAACCGACCTTGGCTTCTTCCTTGGCACCATGCGGGTCAACACTTTCGTGAATCTCCTTGGTCGCCTTCCACAGCAGGAACAGGCCACCGGCAATCAGGATCACGTCCTTCCACGAGAAGGCATTGCCGAACACTTCGAACACCGGGTCGGTCAGCTGAACGATCCAGGCCACCGTGCTGAGCAAGGCCAGGCGCATGACCAAGGCCATGCTGATACCAATGCGACGCGCCTTGGAACGGTATTCCACCGGCAGCTTGTTGGTCAGGATGGAAATGAAGATCAGGTTGTCGATGCCCAGTACAACTTCCATGGCCACCAGCGTAGCCAGGGCAACCCAGGCGGTAGGGCTAGCGGCGAGTTCCAGCAAGTATTCCATTGTTCAAATCCTGCAGCGGCGGTTGGGGGTCAGATTTCCTGAGTGTCTTTTTTCTTGTCAGCATCTTCAGGCGTGTGGCCTTCCTTGCCGATGGCCTCACTCAAGGCCTGCTGGGCGGCCTTGTTGGTGTCGTCGATCGCCTGCTTGGCCGACTGCGCCGCCTGGTCGAGCATCTGCTGGGCGGATTTCTCGGCCTGATCGCAACCCGCAAGAGTGAACAGGGCCAACGCCAGCACCAACGGGGTGCCAATGGATTTGAGTTGCAGCATGGTGTCCTCGCATGAAATATCCCGGCGGCGCATGGCGCCTGATGCCGTGCATTCTAGAGACGCCAATAGTTCAGGAAAATTCGTATTTTCATGGCGTATACTTCGGTTTTTACGAATCGGGGCGACCGACGGTGCTCAACTATCGCCAACTGCATTACTTCTGGGCCGTGGCCAAGACGGGCAGCATCACCCGCGCCAGCGAACAGCTCAACCTCACACCACAAACCATCAGCGGGCAGATCAGCCTGTTCGAGCAAACCTATGGCCTGGAGCTGTTCCAGCGCGCAGGCCGGCAGCTGGAGCTGACCGAGACAGGCCGCCAGGCGCTGGTCTATGCCGAGCAGATGTTCCAGATCGGCGGTGAGCTGGAAGCCATGCTGCGCGCCGGCCCGCAAGAGCAGATCCTGTTTCGCGTGGGGGTGGCCGACGTGGTGCCCAAATCCATCGTCTACCGCCTGCTGGCACCGACCATGGAGCTGGATGAGGTGCTGCGCATCAACTGCCGCGAAGACAAACTCGAGCGGTTGCTGGCAGACCTGGCCATCCAGCGCCTGGACCTGGTGATTTCCGACAGCCCCATGCCCAGCCACCTGGACATCAAAGGCTACAGCCAGAAGCTGGGCGAATGCGGGCTGAGCTTCTTCGCCACCCCGGCGCTGGCACAACGGCTGGACGGCCCCTTCCCGGCTTGCCTGCAGGATGCACCGCTGCTTGTTCCCGGCCAGGAGACCGTGGTGCGCAGCCGCCTGCTGCGCTGGCTAGGCGAGCAACAGGTGCAGCCACGGATCGTGGGCGAGTTCGATGACAGTGCCTTGATGCAGGCGTTCGGGCAGTCAGGCAGCGGCATTTTCGTCGCCCCCAGCGTGATTACCGACGAAGTGTGCCGCCAGTATGGCGTGGAACTGATCGGGCAGACCGAGGCCGTGCATGAGTCGTTCTATGCCATTTCGGTGGAACGCAAGGTCAAGCACCCGGGGATCGTGGCGATTACCGAAGGCGCACGGCGGGAGTTGTTTCACTGGTGACGTTGGCCCCTGCGACGACACAGCCGAGGCTGCGCCGCCGCGCTCTGTGCTAAAGTCGCGCCCTTTCACAATAATGAGATTGTGCTGCACATGTCCCCTGTACTTCGCCTACTCAACCGAACCAGCCTGGTGACGCAGATTGTCATTGGCCTGCTTGCCGGTATTGCCTTGGCCCTTCTGGCGCCCGCCATCGCCCGCGACCTGGCCTTCCTCGGCAAGGTGTTCGTCAGCGCATTGAAGGCGGTGGCGCCCGTACTGGTGTTCATCCTCGTCATGGCCTCGATCGCCAACCATCGCCACGGCCAGGAAACCCATATCCGCCCGATCCTCTGGCTGTACCTGCTGGGCACCTTCGCCGCGGCAGTGGTAGCCGTGGTCGCCAGCATGCTGTTCCCCTCCAACCTGGCGCTCAGTACTGGCGAGGCCACGTTGAGCGCACCGGGCGGTATCGCTGAAGTGATGCAAAACTTGCTGTTGAGCGCGGTCGACAACCCGGTCAACGCCCTGCTCAACGCCAACTTCATCGGCATACTCACCTGGGCCATCGGCCTTGGCGTGGCCCTGCGTCATGCCGGTGAAACCACCCGCACCGTGGTCGAAGACCTGTCCAACGGCGTCACGCTGATCGTGCGGGTTGTCATCCGTTTCGCCCCGCTGGGCATTTTCGGCCTGGTCAGTTCCACCCTGGCGCAATCGGGCCTGGACGCCCTGTTCGGCTACCTGCACCTGCTCGCGGTGCTGATTGGCTGCATGCTGTTCGTGGCACTGATCATGAACCCGCTGATCGTGTTCTGGAAAATCCGCCGCAACCCCTACCCACTCACCCTGCTGTGCCTGCGCGAAAGCGGCATTACCGCGTTCTTCACCCGCAGCTCGGCGGCCAACATCCCGGTCAACCTGGCCCTGTCGGAGCGCCTTGGCCTGCATGAAGACACCTACTCGGTGTCGATCCCGCTGGGTGCCACCATCAACATGGCCGGTGCGGCCATCACCATTACCGTGCTGACGCTGGCGGCGGTGCATACCTTGGGCATTCCCGTGGACCTGCCAACTGCCGTGCTGCTCAGCGTGGTGGCAGCCGTTTGCGCCTGCGGTGCCTCGGGCGTGGCCGGGGGCTCGCTGCTGTTGATTCCACTGGCGTGCAGCCTGTTTGGCATCCCCAGTGAAATTGCCATGCAGGTGGTAGCGGTGGGCTTCATTATCGGTGTGCTGCAGGATTCGGCCGAAACGGCGCTGAATTCTTCGACCGATGTGCTGTTCACGGCAGCGGCGTGCCAAGCCGAAGAACGACGCAACGCTTGAGATTGTCGGGGCCGCATCGCGGCCCCAATTGCTATACACCGTGGCATTACCTACCCTAGTGGCCTTTCCCCAGCAATGAGACAGGGCCATGTCAGAACACGAAACCGCAGGTGAAGGCCGCTTCAACAGCATCGAGATCCGCATTCTCGGCTCGCTGATCGAAAAGCAGGCCACCAGCCCGGAAAGCTACCCACTGACCCTCAATGCCCTGGTCCTGGCCTGCAACCAGAAGACCAGCCGCGAGCCGGTGATGAACCTTACCCAAGGCCAGGTCGGCCAGGCCCTGCGTGCCCTCGAAGGGCAAGACATGACCCGCCTGCAGATGGGCAGCCGTGCCGATCGCTGGGAACAGCGGGTAGACAAGGCCCTGGAGCTGGTACCGGCCCAACTGGTGCTGATGGGCCTGATGTTCCTGCGCGGCCCGCAAACCCTCAACGAACTGCTGACCCGCAGTAACCGCCTGCACGATTTCGACGACACCGAGCAGATCCAGCACCAGCTGGAGCGCCTGATATCGCGGGATCTGGCCTTGCACCTGCCGCGCCAGGCCGGCCAGCGTGAAGACCGCTACACCCATGCCTTGGGCGACCCGGCGGAAATCGAGGCGATCCTCGCTGCACGCCAGCAGGAAGGTGGCGTACGCAGCAGTGGCGCCAGTGTGTCGGAAGAACGGATCGAAGCCCTGGAAGCCCGCATCGCGGCGCTGGAGGCACGCCTGGCCGAGCTGGAAGGCTGAGCCGTCACGGCTCGGGGTCGGGGAAGTTGCGGCAGCTCTTGCGCTCGGCCAGCTCCCGGTCACTGGGGCGCTGGTCGACGAACACGGTGCGGCCGTCGGCATAGATTTCCAGGTAACCCCAGTGCAGGTCGTGCTCTTTCTGCCCGGGCTTTGGAGGGACTAACCACCAGGGTTCGCGGCTGATCAGGGTCATGTTCAAGCTCCTGAGGTAATCTGCATTAAGCATAGACACCCTCAGTTACTGCTCTGCTTGTGCCGGCCCTTTCGCGGCTAAAGCCGCTCCCACAGGTACTGCACAGAATTCAAAACCTGTGCAGTACCTGTGGGAGCGGCTTTAGCCGCGAAGAGGCCGGTACAGGCTTACGCCGGTGCCGAGGTCCGGATCAGGTGATCGAAGGCTGCCAGCGAGGCCTTGGCCCCCTCGCCCACCGCAATCACGATCTGCTTGTACGGCACGGTCGTCACGTCACCCGCCGCAAACACACCCGGAATGCTGGTCTGGCCCTTGGCATCGACGATGATCTCACCACGCGGCGACAGCTCGACGGTGCCTTTCAGCCAGTCGGTGTTCGGCAGCAGGCCGATCTGCACGAAGATACCTTCCAGCGCCACTTCAGGCTGTTCATCGGTTGTGCGGTCCTTGTAGCGCAGGCCGGTCACTTTCTCACCATTGCCCAACACTTCGGTGGTCAGCGCGCTGGTGATCACTTTCACGTTCGGTAAGCTGTGCAGTTTGCGCTGCAACACCGCATCGGCCCGCAGCTGGCTGTCGAACTCGATCAGCGTCACCTGGGCGACGATGCCGGCCAGGTCGATGGCCGCTTCCACGCCCGAGTTGCCACCACCGATCACCGCCACGCGCTTGCCCTTGAACAGCGGGCCGTCACAGTGCGGGCAGTAGGCCACGCCACGGGCGCGGTATTCCTGCTCGCCCGGCACATTCATTTCGCGCCAGCGGGCGCCGGTGGCCAGGATCACGGTCTTGGCCTTGAGCGAGGCGCCGCCGGCCAGGCGTACTTCATGCAGGCCGCCATCGGTGGCCGGGATCAGGGCTTCGCCGCGCTGCAGGTTCATGATGTCCACGTCGTACTGCTTGACGTGCTCTTCCAGCGCCGTGGCCAACTTCGGCCCTTCGGTTTCCTGCACCGAGATGAAGTTCTCGATGGCCAGGGTATCGAGCACCTGGCCGCCGAAACGCTCGGCGGCGACGCCGGTGCGGATGCCTTTACGTGCGGCGTAGATGGCCGCTGCCGCGCCGGCTGGGCCACCACCGACCACCAGCACATCAAAGGCATCCTTGGCGTTGATCTTCTCGGCCTGGCGAGCACCGGCGTTGGTGTCGATCTTGCCGAGGATTTCTTCCAGGCCCATACGACCCTGGCCAAACACTTCACCGTTCAGGTAGATGCTCGGCACCGCCATGATCTTGCGCGCTTCCACTTCTGCCTGGAACAGCGCACCGTCGATGGCCACATGGCGCACATTAGGGTTGAGCACCGCCATCAGGTTAAGCGCCTGAACCACATCCGGGCAGTTCTGGCACGACAGCGAGAAGTAGGTTTCGAAGGTGAACTCGCCTTCCAGCGCCTGGATCTGCTCGATCACTTCGGCACTCGCCTTGGACGGGTGGCCACCGACTTGCAGCAGCGCCAGCACCAGCGAGGTGAATTCGTGGCCCATGGGGATGCCGGCAAAACGCAGGCTGATCTCGCCATTGGGGCGATTGAGCGAGAACGATGGACGACGGGCGTCATCACCATCCGCGCGCAGGGTAATCAAGTTTGACAGGCTGGCAATTTCCACCAGCAGGTCATGCAATTCGCGGGACTTCGCGCCGTCGTCGAGGGAGGCAACGATCTCGATCGGCTGGGTGACCCGCTCCAGGTAGGTTTTCAGTTGCGATTTAAGCGTGGCGTCCAACATACGGGCGATTCCTTTTTTCAAAACTCGGATACAAAAACGCCCAGGCGAGGTCGCCCGGGCGCTTTTACGGGGCGGTGACTACTTCAGCTTTGGCGGCTGGCTACCGCCCACGACATGCACACGGCCTTAGATCTTGCCGACCAGGTCCAGCGACGGTGCCAGGGTGGCCTCGCCTTCTTTCCACTTGGCTGGGCACACTTCGCCTGGGTGGGCGGCAACGTACTGGGCAGCCTTCACTTTACGCAGCAGTTCGGCAGCATCGCGGCCTACACCACCGTCGTTCAGTTCGACGATCTTGATCTGGCCTTCCGGGTTGATCACGAAGGTACCGCGATCGGCCAGGCCGGCTTCTTCGATCAGCACGTCGAAGTTGCGCGAGATGACGTGGGTCGGGTCACCGATCAGCGGGTATTCGATCTTGCCGATGGTGTCCGAGGTGTCGTGCCAGGCTTTGTGGGTGAAGTGGGTGTCGGTGGACACACCGTAGATTTCCACGCCCAGCTTCTGGAACTCGGCGTAGTTGTCAGCAAGGTCACCCAGCTCGGTCGGGCATACGAAGGTGAAGTCGGCCGGGTAGAAGAACACGACAGACCACTTGCCTTTCAGGTCGGCTTCGCTGACCTGAACGAACTCGCCTTTGTGGTAGGCAGTGGCGTTGAACGGTTTGACCTGGCTGTTGATGATTGGCATGAGAGACGCTCCTTCATGGGGTTGGAATCAGTTGATGGATAGAATCCTAACTAATCATCCCGCAGATGGCTCATTGGCAAAGCTCATGCTTGCGATTGGTTTTGGCTATAACCGGGGTTTATTAATAGAAGGGAATCGGCTGAGCAAAGGATTGCGGGGCGCGCTTGGGCCTCATTGCCGGCAAGCCAGCAATGAGGCCGTTAGCATCAGCGGGTAACGGTGCGCATGGTCACGAACTCTTCAGCCGCCGTCGGGTGCACGCCGATGGTCTCGTCGAACTGTTGCTTGGTCGCACCGGCCTTCAGGGCAATGCCCAGGCCCTGGATGATCTCGCCAGCATCAGGGCCCACCATGTGGCAGCCCAGCACCTTGTCGGTGTCGGCATCGACCACCAGCTTCATCAGGGTCTTTTCCTGGATGTCGGTGAGTGTCAGCTTCATGGCGCGGAAGCGGCTTTCGAACACCTGCACCTTATGCCCGGCCTCCAGCGCCTGCTCCTCGGTCAGGCCCACAGTGCCAATCGGTGGCTGGCTGAACACCGCAGTCGGAATGTTCTGGTAATCCACCGGGCGGTATTGCTCAGGCTTGAACAGGCGCCGCGCCACGGCCATGCCTTCGGCCAGGGCAACCGGCGTCAGCTGCACACGGCCGATCACGTCGCCAATCGCCAGTATCGACGGCGCGGTGGTCTGGTACTGCGCGTCAACGCGGATGTAGCCACGCGCATCAAGCTCTACACCAGTGTTCTCCAGGCCCAGGTTGTCCAGCATCGGGCGCCGGCCTGTGGCGTAGAACACACAGTCTGCAACCAACTCGCGGCCGTCTTTCAACGTGGCCTTGAGGCTGCCGTCTTCCAGCTTGTCGATGCGCTGGATGTCGGCGTTGAACTGCAGGTTCAGGCCGCGCTTTTCCAGCTCTTCCTTCAAGTGCGTGCGCACCGAGCCATCGAAGCCGCGCAGGAACAGGTCGCCTCGATAGAGCAGCGTGGTATCGGCCCCCAGGCCCTGGAAGATACCGGCGAACTCGACGGCGATGTAACCACCGCCCACCACCAGCACCCGACGTGGCAGGTCCTTGAGGTAGAAGGCTTCGTTGGAGGTGATGGCCAGCTCCTTGCCCGGAATGTCCGGCACCTGTGGCCAGCCACCGGTGGCGATCAGGATATGCTCGGCCGTGTAGCGCTGGCCTTCGACTTCCACTTCATTGGCGCCGGTCAGCCGCGCGTGGCCCTGCAGCAGGGTCACACCGCTATTGACCAACAGGTTGCGGTAGATGCCGTTGAGGCGCTCGATCTCGCGATTCTTGTTGGCAATCAGGGTACCCCAGTCGAAATGCCCCTCTTCCAGGGTCCAGCCAAACCCTGCGGCCTGCTCGAGTTCGTCAGCGACATGCGCGCCGTACACCAGTAACTTTTTCGGTACACAGCCAACGTTGACGCAGGTACCGCCCAGGTAGCGGCTTTCGGCCACAGCCACCTTTGCGCCAAAGCCGGCGGCAAAGCGCGCCGCGCGCACACCGCCAGAACCGGCGCCAATCACAAACAGATCAAAATCGTAGGCCATGTATTCAGTCTCCTAGGCAGGCGCCCAGCATAACGCCGTTGGCCGCCGCAAACAAAAAAGCCACCCCGAAGGGTGGCTCTCGTACCAGCAGGGCTTATCAGTAAGCCTTGCCAGCCTTGTAGAAGTTCTCGAAGCAGAAGTTGGTCGCCTCGATGTAGCCTTCGGCACCACCGCAGTCGAAACGCTTGCCCTTGAACTTGTAGGCAATCACATTGCCTTCGGCTGCTTGTTTCATCAGCGCGTCGGTGATCTGGATCTCGCCGCCTTTGCCCGGTTCGGTCTGTTCGATCTTCTCGAAAATGTCCGGGGTCAGGATGTAACGGCCGATGATCGCCAGGTTGGACGGCGCATCTTCAGGCTTCGGCTTCTCGACCATGGCGTCGACACGGAAGATGCCTTCCTTGATTTCTTCACCGGCGATGACGCCATACTTGTTGGTTTCCTGCGGATCGACTTCCTGGATGGCGACGATCGAGCAGCGGTACTTCTTGTACAGCGCAACCATCTGCGCCAGCACGCCGTCACCTTCGAGGTTGACGCACAGGTCATCCGCCAGCACCACGGCGAACGGCTCGTCGCCGATCAGCGGGCGACCGGTCAGGATGGCGTGGCCCAGGCCTTTCATTTCGGTCTGGCGGGTGTAGGAGAACGAGCACTCATCGAGCAGGCGACGGATACCGACCAGGTATTTTTCCTTGTCGGTGCCCTTGATCTGGTTTTCCAGCTCGTAGCTGATGTCGAAGTGGTCTTCCAGCGCGCGTTTGCCGCGGCCGGTAACGATGGAAATCTCGTTCAGACCAGCATCCAATGCTTCTTCAACGCCATACTGGATCAGTGGCTTGTTGACCACCGGCAGCATTTCCTTGGGCATGGCTTTGGTAGCGGGCAGGAAGCGAGTGCCGTAGCCGGCTGCCGGGAACAAGCATTTCTTGATCATAAACGTCCTTACAAAAGGCTAGGCCTGTGGAATTCGGCGCAGTCTAATCAGGCGGCAGTCACCTTACAATGCCCCCCGGTATCGACCGATGCCATCATAGAGATATCCCAGTGTAGATAGTTCCGGGGGATCGTAAATATTAAGGTCATACATGACGGATGGATGACAGCAAAATGATGTTGCCTGTACCGGCCTTTTCGCGGGTTTATCGAGGCATCGAACCGCCGCGAAGAGGCCGGCACAAGCACCCCATCAACTACCCATGCCCTGCCCGACCAGCACCCCGTCAACCTTCTGCCCATACAGGTTCACGCCATCATTGGCATGAAACTTCACCCGCGTCTTCTCGATGGAGCCCTCCACCAGACGTGGGTCCTGAGGCCGCTCATGGCGGTTGATCCACGCCGCCACGTCCCAGGCCTGCTGGTCACTGAGGCTGCCCGGTTTGCCCAGCGGCATGTTGTACTTGATGAACGACGCCGCCGTATTGATACGGTGCATGCCGGCACCCCAGTTGTAGGAATCCTTGCCCCACAGCGGTGGCATCACGTATTCGCCCGCCACCTTCTGCCCTTCGCCGCTGTCACCGTGGCAAATCGCGCATTGCTCGCGGTACACCTGCTGGCCACGCTTGAAGTCGTAGCCACCCTTGGGTTGCGGCACCTCAGGGTACCCACGCCCGGCAATCTCCACGCCGGTGGGTGCCTTGGTCGAAAGCCAATACGAGTACACGGCCAGCGCCGTCATCTGCGGGCTGTCGGCAGCAGGCGGCTTGCCATTCATGCTGAACTGGAAACACCCCTGAATACGTTCGGCGTATGTGTTCACCTTGTCATTCTTCTTGCGGTACGCGGGGTACATCGGGTAAGCGCCCCACAACGGCGCCGAATGGGCTAGACGCCCCTGATCAAGGTGGCAGTTGCTGCAGTTCATGCCGTTGCCCACGGCCTCTGGCATCAAGCGACGGGTATCGACGAACAAGGCATGGCCTTCACGCACTGTCTTGCCAAAGGCATTGTCAGGCAGCTCGCTTTCGGCGGGCGGCATGAACTGCGGCGCCACCTGCACATCGGGCACCTTCAACTGCGACTGGTCTTCCATGGCGATCGGCGCGGCTTGGGCGCTGCCCATGGCCAGCAGCAACAAGGCTGGAATCATCGGTTTCATGGCTTGACCTCCTGGCTGACGGGATGGGCGAAGAACTCGGCAACGGCCTTGATCTCGTCATCGGTCATGGCCTTGGCCACGCCGACCATCAGCTGGTTAGGGTCATTGCTGCGGTTACCGTCGCGCCAGGCATTGAGCTGCGCCACCAGGTAGCTGGCGGGCTGGCCGGCCAAGGGCGGGAAGTGTTCGCCGACCCCGCCGCCACCGGGGCCATGGCATTGCACGCAGCCGGGAATCTGCCGGTTCCAGTCGCCGTACAGGGCCATGCGAGTGGTAGGGTTATCGGCAATCTGCTGGCGGCGCAGGTCGCCAACGGGGTCTGCCGGCAGGCTGGCCAGGTACAGGCTGACCGCCTTGATTTCATCTTCGCTCAGGGCCTTGGCCAACGGCTCCATCACCGGCTGCTTGCGGCTGCCGTTGCGCCAGTCATGCAATTGCTTGCTGAGGTAGCCGGCCGGTAACCCGGCCAAACGAGGAAAGCCGGCAGCAGCAATACCCTTGCCGTCCGGGCCATGACAGCCGAGGCAGGCCATGGCGGCGGGGTTGGCCCCACCCTGGGTGAAGATTTTCTGGCCATCGGCGGCATGCGCCATCGGCCAGGCCAGGATCAGCAGGCTGCCGATCACGACGCGTCTCAACGGTGTCATCACGAAACTCCTTTTCTTTTGTTATATGTTTAGGCTTAAAACATATAAGCAAAGAGCGGAAGGTCCGTTGCCTCAGATCAATGTCCGGAGATGCACTGCGTGGCTGCGGTACGCACATCGCCCAGGCGCAGGGGGAAGTTGTTCAGCCGCTCGCGCAGCTTGATGCTGCTACCGCTGCCACGCTTGTCGATATCCACAAGCGCCGCCGGCCCGGCACCCGACGTGAGCTTCTGCGGCACGATCAGCCGCAGGCCGTCACCGCGCTGCTCTTCAGTCAGCGGGTCGCGGGTATCGGCCAGCTTCTGCTTGACGCAGTCGGCATATTCACGCGGGCTCTTGCCAGAAATCACATCCAGCGTTTCGCGTGATTGCTCCAGCTCCGTAACGCTCACACAGCCACCGAGCGTCACCGCTAACGCGGCCACCATCCACTTCATTTGCAACACCTCTGCCTTCAAGAGTTCGGTTCGACCACAGCCGGGCGGTTTTGCTCCCTGCTTTGGCAGAATTATCTGCGCCGGGTGAACAGCGCGGCAGTGTAACGGCACATCGTGGTATCGTTTGCCTTTGCAGATCCAAACCTTGCGGAGCATCACATGAAATTCGTACACCAGCGCGAGCACCTGAACGAGGACGACATCGTCGTCATCGAGTGCTCCCAGCGCTGCAATATCCGCCTGATGAACGACGCCAACTTCCGCAGCTTCAAGAATGGCGGCCGTCACACTTACCACGGCGGCCATTTCGAGAAGTTCCCGGCGAAAATCACCGTACCCAGCACGGGCTTCTGGAACATCACCATCGATACCGTCACCACCCGCCCGATCTCGGTCACCCGCAAGCCGACCCTGACCCACAAGATCAAGATCATCCGTCGTTCGTCGTCGAAACTCAGATAAGGCCCCCATGACCCAGACCATCAAGTACGTCATCAAATACAAGCTCGACGGCCAGCGCCGCTGGGACTTCGCACTCATGCCAGATGCCTCTCAGGAGCAAGCCCTGGAAGCCCTGCGTAAAATCCACGGCGAAGACGCCGAGAAGATCAGCGACATCCAGGTCAGCAAGGCCTTGTAAAACCCGCTTCAAGCCCCTGTAGCGCCGCCCGCCCCGCACATGGAGAACCGCATGAGCCACTGGCCCGACCGCCGAATCCTCGATCTGCTGGGCATCGAGCTGCCCATTCTCCAGGCCCCCATGGCTGGTGCGACAGGCTCGCCCATGGCCATCGCCGTGGGCCTGGCAAGCGGGCTGGGCGCCCTGCCCTGCGCCATGCTTACCGGCGAACAGATACGCGCGGAAATCGCCGCATTCCGTGCCGGTTGCCCGGGCCGCCCGCTGAACCTGAACTTCTTCTGCCACCAGCCACCCGCGCCCGACAGCGCGCGCGATGTACGCTGGAAGCAGGCCCTGGCGCCTTATTACAGTGAAACGGGTGCCGACTTTTCGGCACCCACGCCGGTGTCCAACCGTGCGCCGTTCGATGAACAAAGCTGCCAGCTGGTCGAGCAACTGCGCCCGGAAGTGGTCAGCTTTCACTTCGGCCTGCCGCAGGCTGAACTGCTGCAACGGGTGAAGGCCAGTGGTGCCAAGGTACTATCCAGCGCCACCACGGTGGAAGAAGCGGTGTGGCTGGAGCGCCACGGTTGTGACGCGATCATCGCCATGGGGTACGAAGCCGGTGGCCACCGCGGCATGTTCCTTAGCGATGACATCACCAGCCAGATCGGCACCTTCGCCCTGGTGCCGCAGGTAGTGGATGCAGTCAGTGTGCCGGTCATCGCCGCTGGCGGTATCGGTGACCACCGCGGCTTGGTGGCGGCACTGGCGTTGGGCGCTTCGGCTGTTCAGATCGGAACCGCTTACCTGTTCTGCCCCGAGGCCAAGGTTTCGCCGGCGCATCGCAAGGCCCTGGACAGCGCCCCTGCCAGCGAGACCGCGTTGACCAACCTGTTTACCGGGCGCCCGGCGCGTGGCATCAACAACCGCATCATGCGTGAGCTGGGGCCGATGAGCGCGCTTGCACCGCGCTTCCCGCTGGCGGGTGGGGCATTGATGCCATTGCGGGCGATTGCCGAGCCGCAGGGCAACAGTGATTTCAGCAACTTGTGGTCGGGGCAGGCGCTGCGGCTGGGGCGGCACATGCCGGCCGGGGATTTGACCCGGGCGATTGCCGAACAGGCGCTGGCCGTGGTTTATCGTTAGGCTTCTGCTTCAGCAGGCTGGCCCTCTTCCCGGCAAATGGCCTATCGCTATATAGTTCAGGACATAACGATAACCCCAAGGAGCTGTTTTCATGCGTATCCGCCCGTCTCACCTGGCCTTCACCGCCCTGGCCAGCCTGTTCGCCTTCAACACTGCCTGGGCCGATGAGGTTCAGGTCGCGGTCGCAGCCAACTTCACAGCCCCTATCCAGGCCATTGCCAAGGACTTCGAGAAAGACACCGGCCACAAGCTGGTCGCAGCCTACGGCGCCACCGGGCAGTTCTATGCCCAGATCAAGAACGGCGCACCGTTCGAAGTGTTCCTCGCCGCGGACGACACCACCCCGAAAAAGCTTGAAGACGAAAAGGAAATCGTCCCCGGTTCGCGCTTTACCTACGCCATCGGCACCCTCGCCCTGTGGTCGGCCAAAGAAGGCTACGTAGATGCCAAGGGTGAAGTACTGAAGAAAAACACCTACCAACACCTGTCGATCGCCAACCCGAAAGCGGCACCCTACGGCCTGGCCGCCACCCAGGTGCTGGACAAGCTGAAGCTCACCGAAGCCACCAAAGGCAAGATCGTCGAAGGCCAGAACATCACCCAGGCCTTCCAGTTCGTCTCCACCGGCAATGCCGAGCTGGGCTTCGTCGCCCTGTCGCAGATCTACAAGGACGGCAAGGTGACCAGCGGCTCGGCCTGGATCGTACCCGCCAACCTGCACGACCCGATCCGCCAGGATGCCGTAATCCTCAACAAAGGCAAGGACAACGCCGCCGCCAAGGCGCTGGTCGAATACCTGAAGGGCCCAAAAGCCGCAGCGGTAATCAAGTCCTACGGCTATGAACTCTGATGCCACTGGATGCCAGTGACCTGGGGGCAATCTGGCTGACCGTTAAACTGGCCAGCCTGACCACCCTGATCCTGCTGGTTATTGGCACACCCATCGCCTGGTGGCTGGCGCGCACGCGCTCATGGCTGCGCGGGCCGGTGGGTGCGGTGGTGGCACTGCCGCTGGTGCTGCCACCGACGGTGATCGGCTTTTACCTGCTGATCGCCCTCGGCCCGCACGGCTGGCTCGGTCAGGCTACCCAGGCGCTTGGCCTGGGCAGCGTGGTGTTCAGCTTCACGGGCCTGGTGATCGGTTCGACGGTGTACTCCATGCCGTTCGTGGTGCAGCCGTTGCAAAATGCCTTTGGTGCGATCGGCCAGCGCCCACTGGAAGTCGCTGCCACCCTGCGCGCCAGCCCTTGGGACACCTTCGTGCATGTGGTGCTGCCGCTGGCCCGGCCCGGTTTCGTCACCGCCAGCATTCTTGGCTTTGCCCACACCGTGGGCGAGTTTGGCGTGGTGCTGATGATTGGCGGCAACATCCCCGACAAGACCCGCGTGGTTTCGGTGCAGATCTTCGATCACGTCGAGGCCATGGAGTATTCGCAAGCCCACTGGCTGGCCGGTGCCATGCTGGTGTTCTCTTTCCTGGTGCTGCTCCTGCTGTACGCCGGGCGCCGTGGCAAAGCTGGCTGGAGCTGATATGACCGCATCGATTGTGGCGCGCCTGAACCTGGCGCGCGACGACTTTACCCTGGACGTCGACCTGCACCTTCCGGGGCGCGGCATCAGCGCGCTGTTCGGCCACTCGGGCTCTGGCAAGACCAGCTGCCTGCGCTGCCTGGCCGGGCTGGAACGGGCCGCCAGCGCCTACATCGAGGTTAACGGCGAAGTCTGGGAAGACAGTACCCGCGACTACTTCCAGGCACCGCACCTGCGCCCGGTTGGCTACGTGTTCCAGGAGGCCAGCCTGTTCCCGCACCTGTCGGTGCGCGGCAACCTGGAATTCGGCTGGCGCCGGGTGGCGGCTGCCGAGCGCAAGGTCAGCCTCGACCAGGCGTGCCAGTTGCTGGGCATCGGCCACTTGCTGGAACGCCGCCCTGCCACCTTGTCTGGCGGCGAAGCGCAGCGAGTGGGCATTGCCCGCGCCCTGCTCAGCAGCCCGCGCCTGCTGTTGATGGACGAGCCCCTGGCGGCCCTGGACGGGCCGCGCAAGCGCGAGATCCTGCCTTACCTGGAGCGCCTGCACGACGAACTGGACATTCCACTGGTGTATGTCAGCCACGCCCAGGATGAAGTAGCACGCCTGGCCGACCACTTGGTGCTGCTGGAGCAAGGCCAGGCGGTGGCCAGCGGCCCGATCGGCGAAACCCTGGCACGCCTGGACCTGTCATTGGCCCAGGGCGAGGATGCCGGCGTCGTCTTCGAAGGCATGGTGGTGGGGCATGACCCGCACTACGACCTGCTCGACCTGCGTCTGCCCGGCAGCGGCGGGCCGCTGTTGCGCATCGCCCACCCGGCACATGTGATGGGCAGTACCCTGCGGGTCAAGGTGCAGGCCCGGGACGTCAGCCTGGCGCTGACGGCTGACAGCACATCGAGCATCCTCAACCGCCTGCCGGTGCGTGTGCGCGAAAGCCGCCCGGCCGATAACCCGGCCCATGTGCTGGTGAGCCTGGAAGCCGGCGGCAATGCCTTGCTCGCCCGCATCACCCGCTTCTCGGCAGACCAGCTCGGCCTGCACCCGGGCCAGGCGCTGTTTGCCCAGATCAAGTCGGTGGCCCTGTTGGGCTGAGCATCCTTTACATGGGCGTTGTCCATTGATCAGTGACTTGATCGAGGCCTGCCGCCCATGCTCGACTGCCCCCTGCCACGCACCCTGCACTACGTTGACGACAGCCAGCCGGGCCTGACCCGGCGACGCTGGCGCGACCGTTTCATCTATCTGGATACCGATGGCCAACGGGTGCGCGACAGCGAAACCCTCGCCCGTATCGCTTCACTGGTGATTCCGCCGGCCTACACGGATGTGTGGATATGCACCGACCCACAGGGCCACCTGCAAGCAACCGGCCGCGACGCGCGTGGCCGCAAGCAGTACCGCTACCACACGCAGTGGCGCGAGCTGCGCGACCAGCACAAGTATGGGCGTATGCTGGCCTTTGCCCAGGCCCTGCCTGAACTGCGCGCACAACTGGAGAGCCACCTGGCACGGCCAGGCCTGGACCGGGAAAAAGTGATGGCGCTGGTAGTGAGCCTGCTCGACCACACCCTGATCCGCATCGGTAATCAACGCTACCTGCGCGACAACCAGTCGTATGGCCTGACCACCCTGCGCAACCGTCATGTGCAGGTCAAAGGCAGCACCATCCGCTTCCAGTTCCGCGGCAAGCGCGGCGTGGAGCACAACGTCACCCTCAACGACCGGCGGCTTGCCAGCCTGCTCAAACGCTGCATGGAACTGCCCGGACAGGCACTGTTTCAATACCTGGATGAGGACGGCCAGCGCCACAGCGTCGGCTCCAGCGAGGTCAACCAGTTTCTGCAGCAGCTGACCGGCGCCGATTTCACCGCCAAGGACTACCGCACCTGGGCCGGCAGCAGCCTGGCCCTGGACCTGCTGAAGCCCTTGGCCTGGGAGCCGGACACCGAGGCCAAACGCCAGGTCGCCGCAGCAGTGCGCCAGGTCGCCAAACGCCTTGGCAATACGCCCGCAGTGTGCAGGCGTTGTTATATCCACCCCGCCGTACTTGAGCACTATGCCCTGGGGCGCCTGGCCAACTTGCCGAAAAGCCGGGTGCGCAAAGGGCTGGACCCCGAAGAAGTGGCATTGCTGATATTTCTGCAGGCACTTGAGGAACAGGATGACCATTAAGCCTGTCTATTCACCCCATGATGCGAAGAAATTTCCCATTGGCCGCCAAGCCCCCTATTCTTGCCACCGAGCACCTTGACCGACAAACCGCTGACGGTTTGCTTCGGCACCTGCAACTGAAGACTCGCAACAGAATTTGTCTGTCGGGGAATTACTATCCGCCGAAAGCGTCTTTAATGAGAAGGAAGAGGGACCCGCTCCCGCCGCCACGGCAATTAGCCCAGCGGTCTTTTACATCACCAAGGAGAACTACATGCTGATACTCACCCGCAAGGTTGGCGAAAGCATCGTCATCAACGATGACATCAAAGTCACCATTCTGGGCGTCAAAGGGATGCAGGTGAGGATCGGGATCGATGCACCGAAAGATGTTCAGGTTCATCGCGAAGAAATCTTCAAGCGCATCCAGGCCGGCAGCCCGGCCCCGGAAAAGCACGACGACTCGCACTGAGCGACCTGCCTCAAGCCGCACGGACGCGCTTGATCGCCCCACGCCTCAGGTGCCGAGCAGTTCGTGCACCTTGGCGATCATACAGTCCATGTCGAACGGTTTGTCGAACACCGCGGCGAACAGTTCCGGGCATCCCTGGTTGGCCTGCGCGCCGCTCATGAGGATGACCGGCAACTCGCTCAAGGCCGGGTCCTCACGCATCGAGCGCACCAGCTCTTCACCGTTTAGCAGCGGCATCATGTAATCGGTGATGACCAGCTGAACACGCTTCTCTTTGAGCGCTTCCAGCGCCTTGCAGCCGTTGCTCGCCTTTTCCACCAGGTAGCCTTCGTCCTCCAGGGCAAAACCGAGGATATCGGCAATCAGGTACTCGTCATCGACGATCAGGATGGTGTTCATGGGCCTGCTCCGTCACCCGCCCCCTTGCGGCACCGGCGTTCCCGAGAGCACGCCACAGGCGCCTTCGAACGCCTTGCGCAGGGTAATGCCTTGCGGCCCGATCAGCAGCTCGTGCAAAGCAGGGTCATGGTGACTGTCACGCACCTTGAGGATCGACAGCATGCGCCGCAGCTGCGAATCCAGCTCGACGAAGCGCATCAGCATCAGGTTGTCGACGATGCTCGACAGGTCCGGGGCCGGGGCAGTGATTTCCGAGCCGAAGATATCGCGCATTTCCCAGGTCAGCATCACGCTCACATCACGCGCGCGCAGTTCACCGGTCAAGGCGCGGAAAAATGCATTGAGACGCGCCGGGTCAACAGCCAGCCGGCTGAACGCGCCGAGGCTGTCAATCAGCACGCGCTTGCAGCCCTGCGCCTCGACACGTTCGAGCAGGCGCGCCCCGACCTGGTCCAGCAAGCCTTCGGTGGTCGGTTGCCAGCACAACTGCAGGCTGCCGGCCTGTTCCATCGCTGCAAAGTCGTAACCCAGTGATGCAGCCTTGCTACGCAGGCGTTCGGGTGTTTCGTAGAAGCCGAAATGCAGCCCCGGCGCTTGCGCAGTGCTGGCCCCCAGAAAGGCCAGCCCCAAGGATGTCTTGCCAATACCCGAAGGCCCGATCAGCAAGCTGACCGACCCCGTGGACAGGCCACCGTCGAGCATTTCATCCAGGCTTGGCACACCGCTGCTGATGCGCGCAGGGATGGCGCTGCCCATCTGGCTGGGGTGGCTGAACAACGCCTCAAGGCGCGGGTAGACATGCATGCCGCTTTCATCGATAAGGCACTCATGGCGCCCCGACAACGCCCCACTGCCGCGCGTCTTGCGCAACTGGATATGGCGTACGGCGCGGCTGCCCACCAGTTGCTCACCCAACTCGATCACGCCATCGACCATGGTGTGCTCCGGGCTGCCCTCGTCCAGCCGTGCGCTGGTGAGCAGCAACACCGTGCAGCCGGCGAAAGCCGCATGACCCTGCAACTCGGAGACGAACTTCTTGGTGTCCAGCGCAGTTTCCGCGCGCACCCGGGCATTCAGTACACCGTCGACGATCAGCAAGCTGGCCTGCTGCCGGGCGATTTCCTGGCGCAGCAGCCGCACAACGGCATCCAGCCCTTCCTGCTCAAGGGTGTCGAAGGCACTGACAAACTGGATCTGGTCGCCGACCAGCGCAGGGTCGAAGAAGTCCAGCGTGCCCAGGTACTGGAACAGCCGCTCATGCGACTCGCTCAGCAAGGTGGCCACCAACACCCGGCCACCGCCGCGTACATGGCCGCAGGCCAGCTGGTTGGCGAGAATGGTCTTGCCCGCGCCCGGCGGGCCCTGAATGATGTAGGAGGCACCGGCTACCAAGCCACCCTTGAGCAAGGCATCGAGCCCTTCGATACCCGTCACCAGCCGCCTGAGTGCCTGCGCCATGATGCTCACCTGTCGAGATTGCTGTGGGTCTTGTCCTGATACGTTGGCAAGTAAAGTTGCATGGAAGTTCCGTGGCCGGGCTCACTGTCGACAAAAATGGCGCCGCCGCTCTGCCTGGCAAAGCCATAAACCTGGCTAAGGCCCAAGCCAGTGCCTTTGCCGAAAGGCTTGGTCGTGAAGAACGGCTCGAAGATGCGTGGCAATACCTCAGGCGCGATGCCTTCGCCGCTGTCTTCCACCACAAAACGCACGAAACGGCCCTGCAAACCTTCCACTTCGCCCGCCAGTTCAACCGCTTCGGCCGTCAAGCCTATCCGGCCCTCCCCTGCGATGGCATCGCGGGCGTTGAACAACAGGTTCAGCAGCACCATCTGCAATTGCCCGGCATCCACTTCGATCAGCGGCAAGTCCGCCTGCAACTGTACCTGCAGGTCTATCGAACTGGGCAGGGCATGTTCCAGGAGCCCACGCGTGGCAGCCACAAGGTCTGCCGGCGCTACACACGCCACATCGAGTTTGCGGTGGCGGGCAAAGCTGAGCAGTTGCTGGGTCAGTTCGGTGCCTCGCTGCCCGGCATCAAGAATATGTTGCAGCATGCGCTGGGCACGCGCCGGGTCCTGGGTGGCTATCGCCAGGCGCGCCGAACTGATGATGATGGTCAGCATGTTGTTGAAGTCATGCGCCAGCCCGCCAGTCAGTTGGCCGAGGGCCTCCAGTTTCTGTGCCTGGAACAGCTGGGCGCGCACCGCGTCCAGCTGCATCGCCGACTCGCGGCGGTCGGTGATGTCCCGGGTAACTTTGGCCAGGCCGATGATCTGGCCCTGGTCGTCGCGGATCACGTCCAGCGCCGCCAAGGCCCAGAACTGTGTACCATCCTTGCGCACCCGCCACCCTTCATCCTGCGCGACACCCTGCTCCAGCGCCTGGCGCAACAAGCGCTCCGGGCGGCCGTCAGCACAGTCCTGCGGCGTGAAGAACAGCGAGAAATGCTTGCCGATCACTTCATCGGCGCGGTAACCCTTGATCCGTTGCGCACCGGCATTCCACGACACCACATGGCCGGCAGGGTCAAGCATGTAGATGGCGTAGTCCACCACCGACTGAACCAGCTGCTCGTAGCGGTGGGCAGGCATGACGGGGTGGTCGGGGCAGTCAGCTGAAACCATGCAAGCTCCACTGGCACAGCGGGAGGAACAAAATGAGCTTAGCCGAACACGCCCGGTGACAAACAGCCGTGCAGCTACCGTGGGTCACCGTTCAGGCTCGACCAGTATCGGGCTGATGCGTCGCGGCATGGCGACTTTCAAGAGCCACAGGCCAACCAGCATGATAACCCCGCCACCTGCCAGGGCCATCAGCCGCTGCGACTGAGGATGTTCGGCATCGAACCCCAACATCAGCAGGTAAACACCCAGGCTGACCAGGCTGAGGTAGAGAAAAGCCCCCAACACGATCACCTGCGCAAACAGCAGCCGCCAGAACAGCCGTGGGCGCACGACACGCTCGCAAGCGTCGGACTGAGTCATCGCCGCATACTCTTGGATCCAATAAAAGGGCAACAGTGGCGCAATGACAGCAAGGTGTCAATTACCCGTTCGCGCGACCCTTCATTCTGTTGATCATAGGTGCTGCAGTTGACTCAACTATAACAATGGGTTATAAAGCGCGCTTGATTGCGAAGCCCTTCTGCTTAGAAGCGAGCCGGTCGTTACGACCCCTTCAAGCGTGCGAGTGTGGTGGAATTGGTATACACAGCAGACTTAAAATCTGTCGGCGTGAGCCTTGCGGGTTCGAGTCCCGCCACTCGCACCAAACTTCGTTGAAAAGGCGCCCTTGCGGCGCCTTTTTGCTGCCTGCCGGCAATGTCTCGCGCAGCTGCTAGAGTGGAGCTTGTACTCGTCCACTGGAACGCCGCCATGCGCTACTCCCTGTTCGATGGCCAACGCGACATCATTATCCTGATAGCCCGCGTGCTGCTGATGATCCTGTTCGTCTTGTCTGGCTGGGCCAAGCTGACCGGCTTTGACGGCACGGTCGGCTACATGACCTCGCTGGGTGCCCCTGCCCCCATGCTGGCGGCAGCAATTGCCGTGCTCATGGAGTTCGTGGTCGGCATCCTGCTGATCCTGGGCTTCTATACCCGGCCGCTGGCGTTCCTGTTCGCACTGTTCGTGCTGGGCACGGCGCTGCTGGGCCACCCGTTCTGGAACATGGTCGACCCCGAGCGCAGCGCCAACATGACCCAGTTCCTGAAAAACCTCGCCATCATGGGCGGCCTGCTATTGCTGGCCGTGAGCGGCCCAGGGCGCTTCTCGGTGGACGGCCGCTAGGTCAGTCGTCTTCGCAATCGTCGAACCAGGCTGGGTGATCCCGCTCCTCGTCATCGAGGTCATCCAGCGTTTCCTCGTCTTCTTCCACTTCATCCTCGGCGCCCTGGGCATCTGCCTCGTGCTCCACGTCGTCGTAGAGAAACTCATGGTCGAGCAGGTGATCGTGCTCGGGTTCGTGCAGGTCGTCTTCGTCGTGCATGCTGGCTCCTGGCGTGATGGCAGGCCTGTATAGGCTGATCAGGTTCCGAGGTCAATGCGTTGCCACTTAATCCTGGGTTAACCAGCTGGGCGCAACCTGCAGGCTCTCCCTTCAAACGTCTTTTGCCCGCCGCTCATGGCGGGCTTTTTTATGGTGTTGCGCACATGACAGCCTCATGACCTGCGCTTCACGAAATACTGACAAACGGATGGGCACACTGACCCCGCTCCGTACGTTCTTGCAGCCCGCCGCATCATTGCCGCGGGCTTTTCTTTTTATAGCGTTAACCCACTCCATGACTTGAAGCAGTTTTGCCTGGCGACGCAAGGGCTATGCTAACCCAGCGATAACCCAAGCTCACTCGGATAGACACGGAGGCTCTTATGAAAGCTGCTGTTGTTGCGCCAGGCCGTCGCGTGGATGTGGTTGAGAAAACCCTGCGCCCCCTCGAACACGGTGAAGCGCTGCTGAAGATGCAATGCTGCGGTGTGTGCCACACCGACCTGCATGTGAAAAATGGCGACTTCGGTGACAAGACCGGCGTCGTGCTGGGCCACGAAGGCATCGGCGTGGTCCAGGAAGTCGGGCCGGGCGTTACCTCGCTCAAGCCGGGCGACCGTGCCAGCGTGGCATGGTTTTATCAGGGGTGCGGGCATTGCGACTATTGCACCAGCGGCAACGAAACCCTGTGCCGCGAAGTGAAGAACTCCGGGTACACCGTAGACGGCGGCATGGCAGAAGCCTGCATCGTCAAAGCCGATTATTCGGTCAAAGTACCTGACGGCCTCGACTCCGCCGCCGCCAGCAGCGTTACCTGCGCCGGCGTGACCACCTACAAGGCGGTAAAAATCTCCAACATCCGCCCCGGCCAATGGATCGCCATCTACGGCCTCGGCGGCCTGGGCAACCTGGCGCTGCAATACGCCAAGAACGTGTTCAACGCCAAAGTGATCGCCATTGACGTAAACGAAGAGCAACTGCGCTTCGCCAGCGAAATGGGCGCCGACCTGGTTATCAACTCGCGCACCGAAGACGCCGCGAAGGTCATCCAGGCCAACACCGGGGGTGCCCATGCCGCTGTGGTGACCGCCGTTGCCAAAGGTGCATTCAACTCGGCTGTAGATGCGCTGCGCGCAGGCGGCCGCCTGGTTGCCGTCGGGCTTCCGTCAGAGTCCATGGACCTGAATATTCCCCGCCTGGTGCTGGACGGAATCGAAGTGGTTGGCTCGTTGGTCGGCACACGGCAAGACCTGCAAGAGGCCTTCCAGTTTGCCGCTGAAGGCAAAGTAGTGCCCAAGGTAACCCTGCGGCCGATCGAGGACATCAACCAGATCTTCGACGAGATGCTGGAAGGCAAGATCAAAGGCCGCATGGTGATCCAGTTCGAAGGTTGATAGCCTGAAGGCCGATCATTTCGAACGACCAAAAGCCCGTGGATGATCATTCACGGGCTTTTGCCCTTTTCATAGTCAAGGAACAGACCATGAGCTTCGACTGGCACGCCGGGCCGATTACCCGCACCACGCCCCTGGACAAGCACTACCGCAACACGCAAAAGGTGCGTCAGTTTCTGCTCGGCGAGTGTGGCCAGGCATTCAAGTTCGACCGAGCCTTCATGGCGTGGATCAAGAGCGGTACGCCGTCCACTATGGGCGACGTCGCGGATGAATGGTTACGGAGGCATCGCTGACTTTCATTGGCGGGTACCTGCGCTGCAGCCGCTTTCTCCAACATCTTGTCCAACGCTTCAACCATGCTGGAATAATCCATTTCCTGACGACCTCGCTGATGGAATGGGCTTGAGCTCAACCTTAGCTTGCGAACATTTCAATACGTGGTGAGGGAACCGGGGCGTCATTACCGCCCTCTCTTCTGATGACCCGCGTATGGGTGGTGCGGTTCAAGATAAGTACTCAAGATGCAGCATCGAGCCTGTACACACGAGGAGATGGGCATGTCGATTCGAAGCTTGGCCAAGCATCTACCGCCAGATCCTTCCAGAGCGGGCTGGGTTCTGGGATGGGGCGTTCTGAGAGACAGGCATCCCTGGCATTTCGTCGACGTCTATGCCGACCAGAAGACGGCCGAAGCGGAGGCAAAGCGCCGAGGGGAAGGTTACGTCGTGGAGTTCGGCTCGCATCGCCTGGGGTCGCGTGATTTTGTCTGTGGCGTAACCTTGCCTGAAGGCTAGTGCCCAAGCGGAAATGAGCAGACTTTCCAGCGCGCAAAGAAAAACCCCGCAGACGTTAATCTGCGGGGCTTTCGAATGGTGGAGGCCGAGGTCGGAATCGAACCGGCGTAGACGGATTTGCAATCCGGAGCATAACCACTTTGCTACTCGGCCTCAAAGGTCGGATCTAGCTGCTTGCGCTTTGCTATCTCCTTGAAACGCTGAACCTTTTTCAAAGTTTGCTGCGTTTCGATGGGCGCCATTATGTCTTCATTCCTTTAACCTTGCAACCCCCTGAACGAAAAAAAATTTCAACGGGTTCAAGGTGTTAGCGCAGACGCCCGAGTTTGCTCCACAAACCTACCACCGTGTTCTCCACCGTGCCGCTGGCCGCCATGCCGATGCGTTCCTGCAGGCTCTTGCGTTCGGCATAGTGCAGGTGGAACAGGTTGGCATTGCGCGCACGCTCGCTGAGGTATTCGTCGCTGGTCTGCAGTTCGTCCACCAGTTTTCGGTTGAGTGCCGCAACCCCGAGCCAGACTTCACCGGTGGCCACTTCGTCAATGTGCAACTGTGGGCGGTAGCGTGCAACGAAGTCCTTGAACAGCTGGTGGGTGATGTCCAGGTCTTCCTGGAACTTCTCCCGGCCCTTCTCGGTGTTTTCGCCAAACACGGTGAGGGTGCGCTTGTACTCGCCAGCCGTCAGCACTTCAAAGTCGATGTCATGCTTCTTCAACAGGCGGTTGACGTTAGGCAGCTGCGCCACCACGCCGATCGAACCCAGCACGGCGAACGGCGCACTGACAATCTTCTCGCCGATGCAGGCCATCATGTAACCACCGCTGGCGGCCACCTTGTCGATGCACACGGTCAGCGGGATGCCAGCCTGACGAATGCGCGCCAGTTGCGACGCTGCCAGGCCGTAGCTGTGCACCAGGCCACCGCCACTCTCCAGGCGCAGCACCACTTCGTCACGCGGGGTGGCGAGGGTCAGTAGCGCGGTGATTTCGTTACGCAGGCTTTCAGTGGCCGAGGCCTTGATGTCGCCATCGAAATCCAGCACGAAGACCCGGCCCTTTTCCTCGGCCTTACCCTTCTTCTGCTGTTTTTCCGCTTTGGCCTGCTGCTTGCGCAAGGCCTTGAGCTGGGCCTTGTCCAGCAGGCCAGACTCCAGGCGCTCGCGCAGGTCCTTGTAGAACTCGTTCAGGCGGGTGACCTGCAATTGCCCACCCGGTTTGCGCCGCCCCTTGCCGCGCAGCCCGGCGATGGCTGACAGCACCATCAGGATGGCGATGACCAGGGTGGCGGTTTTGGCGAGAAAGCTTGCGTATTCGGCAAGAAACTCCACAGTGCCCTCGAATCTCGGAATTAAAGGGGCATCGTACCGAAGCTTGTGACACTTTGGTACGGTCTTGTGACACTGACATGTGTCGCCGAAAAACAGTCTCACTTCCAGGGAGTCACGAGCCGATGCGAAATTCTTCGTCTGCCGGCACGGCATTCCAGAATTCAGCCTCAGTCGCTACGAGCAAAGCACCTATTGAGATCAAGGAAGGTTGCAGAGGGAGCCCCAGCAAGCTCTAACCCTAACCATTTGTCAAAGATCAAGAAAATTTCCGAAGTAGATAGTACTCGCGCCTCACATTTATGCCTGTGCTCAGCAGGCAGGCACGCGACACGCAGCAGTACACGAAGGTGCTCATCCTGCCAGTTGCAAACAGGCTGACGTCGAAGTATTGTCGCAAAAAATGGATAGCGCATCACGAGCTTGCAAATTTCTAAAAGACTCACCAGCCATTTATGTGACGACAAATGTTCGCACAGCAACCGGTACGGAAACACATTCCGATTTAATACAAGCTACTCTTAAGGGATTTAGACGATGGCTGGAAATCTACCTTACGTAACATCCGTAGGAACGCTGACTAACATGCTTGAGAAAATCAAGACAGCTTCTGTTCCGGAAAGATTTACGCAAGACTTCGTTTCTACAAAGCTCCAGATGAAAGGCGGCACCGCCGCAGCATGCATACCCTTCCTAAAGAAAATGGGATTTGTTGCAAGTGACGGAGCCCCTACCGACCTTTACAGAGAATTCCGCAACCCTCACAAATCGAGACTGGCTGTTGGAACAGCCTTTAGAAAACTCTACGAAAAATTATATGAAATGAACGAGTACGTTCATGACGCGCCTGATCAAGAGATTCTTGGCATGATAGTAGAGTTCACCGGCGGGGAAAAAGCCTCGACAGTGACAAAATCCACTCTTGGAACGTTAAACGCCTTACGAAAGCTCGCTGACTTTGATACTGAAAGCAATGACTATCCTGATGGTCGTAGCGCAGATCAAGCGCGCACCTTAGCAATAGAACTGCCTCCCCAGATACAATCCTCCCACCAGGCCACGGGCCAGACAGCAGCCACGACCGCAAACCAGCACGGAACCAAGGGCATAAATTTAGCTTACACCATTAACCTTAACCTGCCTGCGACCAAAGATATCGAAGTATTTAATGCGATCTTCAAAAGCCTCAAAGATCACATACTTGGGGATTAAAACGTGGCATTTGAGCAAAATGTAAAAGCCTTCGGCATGACCAACATGCTTATAGAGTCTGAAATTGACCAGCTTGAACGTCGATTTGACGTAAAGCTCCGCAGCGAAACTGCGCAGGGAGACGAATTAAGCGATATCGAAAAAGCATATTTCCCCCAGTTCACAGAGGCACTTCGAGCAGAAGCCGCGAGCATGGCTCGAAGCTACGAGCTATTTTACTGCCTCGAGAAAACGATCAGATCCCAGATCACTGACCTTCTTAGCTCAGTGCATGGAGATTCTTGGTGGAATGACAAGATAGTGCCTCAGCATATTTTTGGCGAAGTAAAAAAAAGAATTACCCGAGAGCGCGAGTCCGGAATAACTCCCCGTTCGATCGACCAGCTTGACTATACAAACTTCGGGGAACTCGGGGAAATCATCAAAGCAAATTGGAATATTTTTGCAAGCGTATTCAACAACGTCAAAGCAGTAGAAAAAGTGATGTCCAACCTTAACTCCCTCAGAAATCCAATAGCGCATTGCAGCGTGCTGGCCGAAGATGAGCGACTCAGGCTTGACCTAAGCCTCCGGGACTGGTTCAGACTTGCGGAGTAAGGAAAAGAGGAAGGCCGATTATCGCTATTTCGGCCTGCTCTGACCTTCCCGATTTGAGCGAATTGCCCTTTGAACGGAGCTCAGACACACACCCAGTTCCTCTGCCGCTTTCCGAAAACTCAATCCGCCTGCCACAGCGGTTCGGATCGCTTCGTCATCCACGGCCTTCTTTCGGCCCTTGTAGACACCGGACGCCTTGGCCTTGGCGATCCCCTCGGCTTGCCGCTCACGGATCATGCTGCGCTCGAACTGAGCCACCGCGCCCATCATGCTCAGCATCAAGTCTTGCGTATGATTCTTCTTGGTCGTGAAGATCAAACCTTCCTTGTGGAAATGAAGCTGCACGCCACGGGACTTGAGGTCCTCGACCAGCCCCAGCAGATCCTTGAGGCTTCGGGCGAGTCGGTCGATGCTGTGAACGTGGATAGTGTCGCCCTTGCGCACGTAGCGTAGCATCTTGAGCGATACACGGTGGCCCCAATCCCGTACATGGTCTACCCAACGGTGCCCTTCGTGGGTATCGGTTCATGGATCGACAATATCAAGCTGTGCTCCTTTCTACTGGAGCCAGACACTGAGGTCTGCTTATCGGGGACTGTTGGCGCTGGCTCGCATCACCGTAGTGGTGGCTGGTCTCTTATCGCTTGGTCGTCGCTGATCGGGATCGCAAGGATGCCCGGCAGGGATGGCAGGACACTTTGTGATTTCTTGGTGGTCTCTGTGTGTCCTGGCCATAGTGAGGGTTTTTAAATTCTGGTTGACAGCGGTACGTTGCTTGACCCTCTGAGACGCCCTTAAGGCGAATTAGCGACTGGTCTCGCCGGTGTTCACATTCAGGTACACCTTGTTGCTTAGGGTCATACCACCGCAATAAGTAAAATACATCCCCTTGCCTTTATTGGGAGAGGACATCCAGCCGCCCATTTCCTGAAAGTCACCCTCAGTGCAAGTCCCGTCATTGATTAACTTTCTTGCACCTTGAGAGAATTGCGCCTTGTAGAGCCGATAGTCATCTGACCCTTTAATAAGGGCATCATCACCGCTTGCCCCACTGGCCGGGTCTTGAGGACGCTCCACAACCAAATCCTTGGTTTGAACCCACTCAGCAAACTTACCATCAGCAATGCCGTTAGAGGCTACGCACGCTGCATTACCTTCCTTCACATATTCACTTTTCCGGTTGACGCATGACGCTGAGTACCGTTTGGTCACCCTCACCCACCCAGATTTTTTTTCGAGAACTTCGACACCCTCTCTAAACATCAGACGACCTGCCACCCCGCAGTCAGTAGAAGGGCAAGTGTGGCGATCAGTGCGATCCGTATTAACCCACAACTGATTTTCTGCCATAGCTGGCACGGAAAGCATCTGAAAGGCGATGCAAAAAGTGGCACTGAAAGCGAAACGTCCCTTAGTCATTGGAAACTCCTGTAGCGTTACGTTTACGGTGAATTGGATGTTGCCGGAATGCAACCGCTCCCCTGCATCCCAAGATGTCCATAATGGCCAGTGTGATCCACGAGGACATCTAGTTCGATACCCATGAAACTGCGCTCTTCAAATCAGAAGAAAATCTTATAGAGGCCGAACAGACCGAGCGCAACGAATATATAGAATACGATCTGCACACCTTTCTTGGTGACCTTCTGATTGATGACTCCCAACTCATCAAAAAAGTGAGAGACGAAAGTATTGGAGTCAATATCCATTTGATCGCCCGTCTCGCAGAAAGCTGCAATAGCCTCTCCATGCTTAATACGGGCAAGGTTGGCAGTTCGTTCATTACTGTCATCCAATTGAATCTGGTCTTGGATGAAGCACTGCCATGCCATGATGCGAGCCGTCTTTTCGCCAAGCGAAGCCATTCGGTCGACTACTACAGCCCGCTGGTGCAACTCACTATTTACCTTTTGGATTCCATATAGATCAAGGTTTCTCATAGCGCCTCCATTCGAAACCTTGATAGTATCACTTGGCCATCGAGAACGCCTTCCCAAACACTCAGCGGGCTAACCTCAGCGCCTCGACCATGAGTCCCCTCGAAGCAGCCGCAAGGACTCTCTGAGCCATCAGAACAGCCTGCGCTTGTGCCAACCCCATCGGCATCGTTTCTGCAATCTCAGCGAGGTTCTCAGAGACGTCATCCAGGACCAGCCCATAGGCGTCGCCCTGAGGATTACCTAACGCTTCCTCAGCGATATCCCGAAGGTTGTCCCGCAGCATCTCAAAGCTCGCCTCTGGATTGTCGAGGTGGAACGCTTTGAGGGTCTGAAGGAGGTGCTTGGCGATAGTCATGGAAGCAGGTCGATTGGTGCTCTTGAGGGAGATCGTACAGGAGTCGTGGCAGCCCTTGAGGCGGACTCGAAGGTGATACCTGCCCGAGGCTCTACGGTAGACGTAGGGCACAGCGATTTGTGACACGTTGGGACGATTTGTGACACTGGTTTCAACGGTGAGGATGGTCATTTTGGGTGTAAGCCCCATGCTGCTTGGCTTTACCCGGAATCAAGGACAGTTGGCAAGAAACTCCACGTTGACTCCTTAAATACCTGCGCCACGGCGGCGCGTAACTGTTGCAAGCATACCGTTGAGCCTGAGGTGCTGCCAGCCGGTGCAAACGCTGGCAACATCTTTCAAACAACCTTTTCAAACGCTTGTATGTTTTTTCGTTGACAGCCCGTGTGCCGCATCCTAACCTCGCAGCAACCTCCAACAGGCCGGAACCTTTCGTGGGCAACCTCTACCTGATCCGACATGGCCAAGCCTCCTTCGGTGCCGATGACTACGACGTCCTCTCCCCCGTGGGCGTGCGCCAGAGCCAGGCCCTGGGTGAGCACCTTGCCCAGCTGGGTGTGCGCCTGGACCGTTGCGTGGCAGGCGACCTGCGCCGTCAGCAGGATACCGCGCGCCTGGCCCTGGAGGCCTTGCAGGCCAACGGCTGCCCGGTGCCGGCGGTTGAGACCGACGCGGCGTTCAATGAGTTCGATGCCGACGGCGTCATCCGTGCACTGTTGCCCGGGCTGCTGCCGCAAGAGCCAAACGCCCTGCACATCCTGCGCAATGCTGCGCAGCACCGCAGCGAGTTCCAGCGCCTGTTCGCCTTGATGGTGCAGCGCTGGCACGACGGGGAGCATGCCGACGACGGCCTGGAAACCTGGCAAGCTTTTACTGCCCGCGTACAGGGTGGGCTGCAACGCGTACTGGATACCGCCGGCAGCGGCGACAATATCGCCATCTTCACCTCGGGCGGTACCATTGCCGCCCTGCTCCACCTGGTTACCCGTATCACCCCCAGCCAGGCGTTCGCGCTGAACTGGCAGATCATCAACACGTCGCTCAGCCAGCTGAAGTTCCGCGGCCGCGACGTGGCACTGGCTTCCTTCAACAGCCAAGCCCATGTGCAACTGTTGAGGGCGCCGGAGTTTGTCACCTACCGATAAGCCCGGCTTTGTTGTGTCCCTGCGGGGACGTGTAAATCACTCTATAAGGAATGCGCCATGACCTCCGTAGCTGATGCCGTCAAAAAGATGCAAGAGAAGTTCAACCCATCCGCTGCCGCCGGCCTGGACCTGGTGTTCGGCTTCAACATCACCGACGAAGGCAAGCAGTACGCGCTGATCGTCAAAGACGGCACCTGCGACCTGCAGGAAGGCGAAAACCCGGATGCCAACTGCACCCTGGTAATGGACAGCGAAACCCTGAAGGGTATCGTCAGCGGCGAAACCGACGGCATGCAGGCTTTCATGGGCGGCAAGCTGCGCGTTGAAGGCGACATGATGCTGTCGATGAAACTCAGCGAGCTGTTCCCGTCCTGAGGGTTGGGGATACCGAATGACCGAAAACCGAAGCCCTCGCGGCTTCGGTTTTTTTTTGCCCGGCATTCGGTGCAGTGATCCACCGGCAACACCCGCACCTATATGGCACCTGGCACGCTTGTTCCAGCCCGGGCAGGCCATTAGATTAGCCAATAGTCCTTGCGATCGAGAATAAGGAAAACGCATGACGCTCACCGACCAGTCCACCCAGGTACGCCCCGGCGAAGAACTCGACGCGGCCGTCATCGCCCCTTACCTCAAGGCCAATATCCCCGGCCTGGATGGCCTGCCCAGCATCAGCCAGTTCCCGGGTGGCGCCTCCAACCTCACCTACCTGGTTAGCTACCCGGGCCGTGACTTCGTACTGCGCCGCCCACCGTTCGGGCAGAAAGCCAAGTCGGCCCACGACATGGGCCGCGAGTTCCGCATCCTCAACCAGCTGAACAGCGGCTTCCCCTACTGCCCCAAGGCCTATGTGCACTGCACCGACAGCAGCCTGATCGGCGGTGAGTTCTACGTGATGGAGCGGGTCAAGGGCATCATTCTGCGCTCGGACATCCCTGCCGAACTGAACCTGGACGCCAGCCGCACCGAGGCCCTGTGCAAAAGCTTCATCGACCGCCTGGTCGAGCTGCACCAGGTGAACTACAACGCCTGCGGCCTGGCCGACCTGGGCAAGCCGGAAGGCTATGTGCAACGCCAGATCGAGGGCTGGAGCAGCCGCTACGAAAAAGCCCTGACCCCGGATGCCCCGCGCTGGGAACAGGTGATCGCCTGGTTGCACGACAAGATGCCCGCCGACCACCCGAAGCCCGGCATCGTGCACAACGATTACCGCTTCGACAACGTGATCCTCGACGCCGACAACCCCATGCGCATCATCGGGGTACTGGACTGGGAAATGGCCACCCTGGGTGATCCGCTGATGGACCTGGGCAACAGCCTGGCCTACTGGATCGAGGCCGATGACCCGGCACCCGTGCAACTGATGCGCCGCCAGCCAAGCAATGCACCAGGCATGCTTACCCGTCGCCAGTTCGTCGATTACTACGCCGAGCGTGCGGGCATCCAGCTCGACAACTTCGATTACTACTATTGCTATGGCCTGTTCCGCCTGGCCGGCATCGTCCAGCAAATCTATTACCGCTATTTCCACGGCCAGACTCAGGACAAACGCTTCGCCCAGTTCATCCACATGAACCGTTTGCTGGAGCAGATGACCTTGCAGGTCATTGCCAAGTCCAGCCTCTGAGCACCGACCACGACGACGGATAACAAGGAAAACAGCATGTCCAAGACCCACCTGTTCGACCTCGACGGCAAGATTGCCTTCGTTTCCGGTGCCAGCCGTGGCATTGGCGAGGCCATCGCCCACTTGCTGGCACAGCAAGGCGCCCATGTGATCGTTTCCAGCCGCAAGCTCGACGGTTGCCAGCAGGTGGCCGATGCCATCATCGCCGCCGGTGGCAAGGCAACGGCGGTGGCCTGCCACATCGGTGAACTGGAGCAGATCCAGCAAGTGTTCGCCGGCATTCGCGAACAGTTCGGGCGCCTGGACGTGCTGGTCAACAACGCGGCTACCAACCCGCAGTTCTGCAACGTGCTGGATACTGACCCGAACGCCTTCCAGAAGACCGTGGACGTGAACATCCGCGGTTACTTCTTCATGTCGGTGGAAGCCGGCAAGCTGATGCGCGAGCACGGTGGTGGCAGCATCATCAACGTGGCGTCCATCAACGGGGTGTCGCCCGGCCACTTCCAGGGGATCTATTCGGTAACCAAGGCAGCGGTCATCAACATGACCAAGGTCTTCGCCAAGGAGTGCGCCCAGTTTGGCATTCGCTGCAACGCCCTGTTGCCGGGCCTGACCGACACCAAGTTCGCCTCGGCACTGGTGAAGAACGATGCCATCCTGAACGCCGCGCTGCAGCAGATCCCGCTCAAGCGCGTGGCCGACCCAAAAGAAATGGCCGGCGCAGTGTTGTACCTGGCCAGCGATGCGTCCAGCTACACCACCGGCACGGCACTCAATGTAGACGGCGGCTACCTGTCCTGATCAAGCTTTGACTGCCACCAAGGTGTAGCTCAAGGGCAGCCGTGCAGGCTGCTCGCGCAAGCGATACTCACCGTCGCTGCCCTTGACCATCTGCCCCGGCAGCGCCTCCCAGGGGATGCTCTGATGCTCGACCAGTGCCGTCAGTTGCAGCCCATGCGCCAGCAAGGCAGTAACCACTTCGCCCAGGCCGTGGTTCCATTCATGGGTTTCGGTGTGGGCAAGGCGCTGTTCGGTTTCGACGTAGGTCTGGTCGTTGTGCCACACCGTCGGCGCTTCGTGCTCGAAATACGGGTATTCGAGCTGCAGGCGGTCCTGATGGTCTTCGTTGACCGCCATCAGCATCGGGTGCCCATCGCGCAGGAATAGCCGCCCGCCTGGCTTCAACAGTGCTGCCACCGTACGCGCCCATGGCTCGATGCGGGGCAACCAGCACAGTGCGCCGATACCGGTATAAACCAGGTCGAACGTGCCTGCCGGAAGCACCTTGTCGGCAGCATAGACGTCAGACTCGACATACTCGATGGGCACCGCGCAACGTTTGGCCAGTGCATGCGCTTCGGCCAGTGAAGCTGCGGAATAGTCCAGGCCACAGACCTTGGCGCCAAGGCGCGCCAGCGAGAGCGTATCGGTGCCGATGTGGCACTGCAGGTGAACAGCGTTCAGCCCTTTGATATCGCCTAGCAATGGCAGGTCGAAGCGGACGGTTTCGGAAAGGTGCCCGGGGCGCTGGACCAGAAGCTCGACTTCGTAGTCCTTGGAGGCAGCGTGTAGCGGAGCGCGTTCGTCCCAGCTGGCACGATTGAGTTGCAGTGAGCGATCCATGGTGTCGTCCTTGAGTGGTAACGGCCCATGCTAGCCGTCACCACACGTCTTGCGACACAACTGCCTTGCTAAAAATTGTAAAGCCCGCCCCTATAGGGTGAGCGCCTGCGTTACAGGCACGTAGCCGCAGCCGCCCGGCGCTGCAATGCCACGCCGTCATTTTTCTGTGCGTAATAGTCAACCCGCGCCCCACCCGCCTGCGGGTAAACATCCACGAACGCTTCGGCTTCGCGGGTATACACGGTAAACCCGCCCTGCTTGCGCGGCTCCAGATAGCCACTGGCATCGTCGCCGAACACCTTCTCTTCCTGCCAGCTGAACTGAATGCACTGGGCCACCAGCTCTGGCGCCTTGTGCGAATCGAGCTGCGCCGTCGGCTTGCCGCCGCGGGCCGTCTCCATGGTCGCAGAAGCACAACCGACCAGCATCAGTGCTGCGGCCATCGGCAGAATCGCACGCATGTTCCATCCTCGGGGTAAAAAAAGAAGGCGACTCTAGCACTGGCCGGCATCACGCGTGAATGCTTGTTGGCACTCAACCCGCTTCGGCCATTGCCGCCATATGCACCGTATTGCGCCCGGCGGCCTTGGCCTGGTAAAGCGCTGCGTCAGCCTGGGCCAACAGGCTGGCGGTGCTGTCCTTGAGCCCAGGCACGCCGCACCACAAGCCAACGCTGAAGCGCAGTTCGATCTGGTCACCAGCGAAACTCGCCGGGTTGCGCGCAATGGCCTCACGCAGCCCTTGCAGCGCAGCCATCGCCCCGCTGCGGTCAGCGCCCGGCAGCAGCAACAGAAACTCCTCACCACCATAACGGCCCAGGCAGTCACCTTGGCGCAGCCGCTGTTGCAACTGGCGCACGCAATGGCACAGCACCTCATCACCTGCCAGGTGCCCATACAGGTCGTTGATGCGCTTGAAATGGTCGATGTCGATCATCGCCACAGCCAGGCTGCCCTGCTGCTGGCGAGCATGGTCCAGCTCCACGGCAAAGCGCTCGAGGATCGCCCTGCGGTTCAGCGTGCCGGTCAGCACATCGTGCAGGGCCAGGTGCTGCAAGCGGGATTCGCTGCGCTCCTTGGCCATCAACACCAGCCCGATCGAGTACATCATCACCGTGGCCGTGCCAATCGCCACGGAAATGCTCTGCTTGAGGTTGCTGGTGTCGTAGCGCAACTCCACCGCCGTGCCATTGGCCACCGCCACCACGCGCATGCCCAGGCCGACCAGGCTGATCAACGCACCAATCTGCAGCAGCAAGTGGGCCTTGCCCGGCCGCTCGGCATAGCGCCGCGCCCAGTACAGAATCATCGAACACTGCAGCATCAGCACCAGCGTTGCCAGCAGCATACGTGGCTCCACCGTATCGAGCAGCAGCATCAACCCCACCAGCATGCACGCCGGGATAATGAAGATACTGCGCCAAGGCACCACCTGCTGACGCACCCGGAACAGGCTGGCCGTATAGAACGCCAAGGCCAGCGACAACAGGCTGTTGCCCAGGCCATAGCTGAGCCACAGCGGGGCCTGGGCGTAGACGGTGTAGCAGACATAGGCCAGGGCATGCACCAGCAGCCCGCACCCCGTGAGTAACAGGTTGTCACGGCGGTTACTGCGCCCGACCAGCAACAGGCAGAAGGCCAGAATGGTTGCAACCAAGGCAACGGCGGCGAACAACGTGGGGGTATGGGCGATCATCATGATTCACTGTGTGGCAAATTGCCGTCTTGCCTGCGGCTTACCCCACAGTCTAGAGGGGCATTACCGGCTCGACCATGACCGAATGGGACAGAACAGCAGCCCACAAGCACGCCGCTCATCACTGGCGCGACAAATTTTTGCCTGCCAGGGAAACCAAATGGATCATTCCCAGTCTCAGCAAGTGCCCTGTAAACCATTGCGGATCAAGGACCTATATCGTGATGACCCGCCTTGCAAGCCTTTCGCTGGTTGCTGTTGTCCTGCTGACCGCAGGCTGCCACAGCCATCGCTACCATGACGACGACGATGGCTGGCGTGACCGCGACCGTGACCATCGCCACCACCATCGCCATGACCGCGACGATGATGACGATGACAATCGCCAGTATCGCGGTGACCGCTACTACCGCTGAAGCGTCTTTGCACCCCTGACCCGCCGCCCGTTGCGCGGCACCTTAACCTGATGATTCCTTTGAGGTTCGTATCATGCGTCTGACTCTGCCTTCCCTTGCCCTCGGCCTGCTGCTGTGCCAGGGCGCTTTCGCCGGTGACGGTACTGCCGCCATTGGCGGTGGCCTGGGTGGTGCCCTGGGTAACGTTGTCGGTCAATCGATCGGTGGCAAGACCGGGGCGGCCATCGGCGCCGGCCTCGGCGGCGCAGCCGGCAGTGCGGTAGGTGCACGCAAGGGCAACCGTACCGAAGCCGCCATCGGTGGCGGCCTGGGCTCGGCTGGCGGCTCGCTGCTGGGCGGCGCGGTGGGCGGCAAGACCGGCTCTACCGTCGGTGCCGGCCTTGGCGGCGCGGCCGGTGGTGCCATCGGCAACCACCTGGGCGACAATAACGGCAGCAAGAAGCACCGCCGTCACCGTCACTGATCCGGTGACCCAAGGGGCCGCATTGCGGCCCCTTTTGTTTGGCAAACCCTGCAGCACATCAACACCCCCTTCATCACAAGCTGGCACACTGGCTGCTACTGTCTATCGTGCCCCTGTGTGAAGGAACACCCCCTCCCCATGAACCAAGAGCTGCTCTGGGTCCTCGGCCTGCTTGCCATCGTCATCCTCCTGTTCGTCATCAACCGCCCGCGCATGGACGTGGTCGCACTGCTGGTGATTCTCGCCCTGCCGCTACTCGGCATCCTCACCGTCGAGCAGGCCCTGGCCGGCTTCAGCGACCCCAACGTGGTGCTGATCGCCGCCCTGTTCGTGATTGGCGAAGGCCTGGTGCGTACCGGCATCGCCTACCGCATCGGCGAATGGATGAGCGAGCGGGCCGGCAACAGTGAGGCACGCCTGCTGGTGCTGCTGATGGTGGCGGTGGCCGGGCTGGGCTCGATCATGAGCTCCACCGGCGTGGTGGCCATCTTCATCCCGGTGGTGCTCAGTATTGCCGCACGCCTGAAACTCTCGCCCAGCCGCCTGATGATGCCACTGGCGTTCGCCGGCCTGATCAGCGGCATGCTCAGCCTGGTGGCCACACCGCCCAACGTGGTGGTGCACAGCGAGCTGGTGCGCAATGGCGAAGCCGGTTTCAGCTTCTTCAGCTTTACCCCGTTTGGCCTGGTGGTGCTGGTGCTGGGCATCGGCTACATGCTGCTGACCCGCCACTGGCTCAACGGCGAAGTGCGCAAGGACGGCCGCGTGGAAACCCGCCGGACACTGCTGGACCTGGTGCTGGACTACAAGCTCAACGGCCGCGAACGGCGCCTGCGCATCCGCCCCCACTCGCCGCTGATCGGCCACACCCTTGGCGAACTGGAACTGCGCACCCGGCACGGTGCCAACGTGATCGGTATCGAGCGCCAGCACAAGTTCACCACACGGGTGATGGCTGCCGACTCCAGCACCGTGCTGCACCAGGGCGACGTGCTGCTGCTCGACCTGTTCGCCAACCGCGACGACCTGCGCAGCCTGTGCCAGACCATGCAACTGGAGCCACTTCACTTCAAGGCCGCCTATTTCATCGACCAGTCCCAGGAACTGGGCATGGCCGAGGTCTCGCTACCACCGGGGTCGCAGCTGATTGGCAAGAGCATTCTCGAACTGGCCTTCCGTACCCGCTTCGACCTCAACGTGGTCGGCCTGCGCCGCGAGCAGGCAGCGATCGAAGACCAACTGGTGGAAGAAAAGCTGCGCCTTGGCGACACGCTGCTGGTGGTCGGCCCGTGGAAGGCCGTACGCCAGTTGCAAAGCAAGCCCAGGGACTTCCTGGTGCTGAGCCTGCCTGCCGAAATCGACCAGGTAGCCCCCGCCCGCACCCGCGCACCACAAGCGCTGCTGAGCCTGGCGGTGATGGTCGGGCTGATGGTCAGTGGTGCCGTGCCCAATGTCATGGCCGCGCTGATCGGCTGCCTGCTGATGGGCGCCGGCCGCTGCATCGACATGAACAGCGCTTATCGGGCCATTCATTGGCAAAGCCTGGTGCTGATCGTCGGCATGCTGCCCTTTGCCCAGGCGCTGCAGAAAACCGGCGGCATCGACCTGGCGGTGAACGGGCTGGTCAGCGTGCTGGGGGGTGCCGGCCCCAGTGCCATTCTCGCCTGCCTGTTTGCCGTCACGGCGGTGATTGGCCTGTTCATTTCCAATACGGCCACTGCGGTGCTGATGGCGCCGGTGGCTGTCAGTACCGCAGCACAGCTGGGGATGTCGCCCTACCCGTTCGCCATGACCGTGGCGTTGGCCGCATCGGCGGCGTTCATGACGCCGGTGTCATCGCCGGTCAATACGCTGGTGCTGGGCCCGGGGCAGTACCGTTTCGCCGACTTCGTCAAAATCGGCGTACCGTTCACCCTGCTGGTGATGCTGGTGACCGTGTTGATGGTGCCGTGGTTCTTCGGGCTGTGACGACACCACCGAGGAATGAAGGCAATTTGGCATTATCTCGACCGATCGCGGCAGATTGACATCAACTGCCCTGACGAAACACACTGCGGGTCATTGTCCCAGGTGCTTCAAGGCGTTGTCCTGGATTTCGTTTCCGCTTGCCGGTCGAGCCCATGGTTTTTGCTGCCCAATCGCGCTTGTTGCCTTACGTCGTTCTGCTCTGCCTGACCTTTGCCCTCACCCTGGGCGGCATCCTGGCACGCCCGATCGAATCGCTGTCGCTGTTCTGGCCGGTGAATGCCGTATTGGCCGGTGTACTGCTGCGCTACCCTCGCCAGGCCACGCTTACCGGCTTTGGCCTCGTCTGGCTGGCCATGGTCGGTGCCGACCTGCTGTGCGGCAGCGCCTGGGCCCCGGCCCTGTGGTTCAACCTGTGCAACCTGGGCGTGGTGGTGACCCTCTGGCAATTGCTGTCGCGCTTGCACCGACGCATGCGAACCCCGCACGGCGTACTCAGCGTATTTGCCGCCTGCGCCGCCGGCGCCATGGTGGCGGCCAGCATGGCGGCGGCGATGGCCGCGCCCTGGTTCCAACAATCGTTGCGCGCCACTTGGCTGGCCTGGTTCAGCGAACAGTTCTCGACCAGCGTGCTGGTGCTACCGGTGCTGCTGACTGCGCCCTCGGTGCGGGCCTTGGTGCGCGGTGGTGCCCAGGCCATCCGCCTGGCACCGCTGCTGGTGCTGCTGGCCTCACTGGCGTTCAGCATTGCCTTTGGCGGCCCCGGGGCCATTGCCTTCCCGATTGCCGCCTTGCTGTGGTGTGCCTGGACCTACTCGCCCTTCATGGTTTCGCTGCTGGCACTCACCGCCGGCAGTACCTTGATTGTGGCCGTGGCGCAAAACCTCATGCACTTTAGCGTGCCGCAAAGCGAGCCAGGGGTGACCACGCTGATGTCGGCGCGCCTGGGCATCGCCATGCTGGTGCTTGGCCCGCTGGTGGTGGCCTGCGTCAGCCAGGCCAACCGCAGCCTGATGGCCCGCCTGGCGCACCAGGCGACCATCGACCACCTTACCGGCGTGCTCACCCGCAGTGCCTTTACCCGCCGCGCCAACGCGTTGCTGGACAGCCGCCAGCAGCATGCCCAGGCGCTGCCGCTGACCCTGATGATGCTGGACATCGACCATTTCAAGTCGATCAACGATGCCCACGGCCACGCAGTCGGTGACCAGGTGCTGCGCCAGTTCGCCAGCACCTTGCAAGACCAGTTGCACAACGATGAACTGCTCGCGCGCCTGGGTGGCGAGGAGTTCGTCGTCATTCTCCCGGGCCTTGCGCCAGAACGGGCCAAGTTCACCGCCGAACGCCTGCGCCGCGCCGTACAGGACCTGCATGTGGTGCAGGCCGACCAGCGCTTGCAGATTACCGTCAGTATCGGCCTGGCCGGCTGCGACGCCGACCGCCCGGCCCCCAGCCTGGACGCGCTGCTGGCAAGCGCCGACCAGGCGCTGTACCGGGCCAAGGCCCATGGCCGCAATCGCGTCGAGCAGGCCGAGGCTCAGCGCCAGGTGATCTAAGTCAACCGGCCAGCAAGTCCCACGACAGCTTGGCGATCAGCACGCACAACAGCACCAGGAACAGCCCGCGGACAAAGCCGGCGCCCTTGCGCACTGCCAGCCAGGTACCGGTCAGCGCACCCAGAATGTTGCACACCGCCATGGGCAGGGCGATGGCATACAACACGTTGCCCGTCGGCACGAAGAACACCAGTGCCGCCAGGTTGGTGGCGATGTTCACCACCTTGGCCGACGCCGAGGCGTGCAGGAAGTCCAGGGCAAAGAAGCGGATGAACAGGAAGATCAGGAAGCTACCGGTGCCCGGGCCGAACAGGCCGTCGTAAAAACCGATCGCACCGCCGATCAGCACCGCCAGGCACTGCTCCTTGCGGCCGATTTGCGCAGGCTTGTGCAGGGTGCCGAAGTCTTTCTTGCAGAAGGTGTAGATGGCCATCAGCACAATCAGCACCAGCACCGCCGGGCGCATCACGCTGGGCGGCACCAGCGACACCGTGGCGGCACCGGCGAACGACATGACAAAGGCGCTGAGTGCAGCGGGTACGATCAGCCCCCAGTCCAGCGTCACCTTGCGGATAAACGACCGCGCCGCGAAGGCCGTGCCGCACACCGACGCCAGCTTGTTGCTGCCGAGCAATGCCGCTGGCTGTGCGGTGGGCAGCACATTGAACAAGGCCGGGATCTGGATCAGCCCACCGCCCCCCACGGCGGCATCGATCAGCCCGGCGGCAAAAGCGAACACGGAAAGTACAGCGATATCCATCATGATGCAGGCCCAGAGGCAGAGAAGACGCCTGCAAGGCTAATCAAAGTACCGCGCTTGTGTTGAAATGCCATATTGCGAAAACTGCAATAAGGAGCAGACGATGGCATTGGACATGCTGCGGGAAATCCAGGCGTTCGTCAGCGTGGCACACAAGCGCAGCTTCGTCGCCGCTGCCCGCGCACTGGGGCGTTCACCCAGCGCAGTTACCCGGGCTGTGCAAACCCTGGAAGACAACGCCGGAAGCAAGCTGCTCAACCGCAACGCCAACGCCGTGACCTTGACCGAAGCCGGCGAGCGACTGTTGCCGCACGCCGAACGCTTGCTGGATGTGCAACGCGATGCCGCCGACGAACTGGCAGCGCTCAGCGGCAGTGCCCAAGGCTGGATCCGCTTTGCCGTGCCGCAGTTGCTGGGGGAGCATGTGTTGCCGCAGGTGCTTGCCGAGTTTTCTCGCTGTCACCCGCAAGTGACCCTGGACGTGCAGTACAGCGACGAAGCCCTCGACCCACTGCAAGGCAAATTCGATTTCGTGGTGCGCGGCGCCTTCCCCCAATCAAGCGAGCTGATCGGCTACCCGCTTTGGCCCTATCAGCGCCACCTGTACGCCAGCCCCGCCTACCTGGGCCTGGCCGGCACACCGCAACACCCGGAAGACCTGGAGGGGCATACGCTGATCCTGCATACCGCGCCACGCATCCTCAAGGCCTGGCATTTCTGCCGCGATGGCAAGATCACCAGCCTGCGCCCCAGGCCCAGGCTGCGCCTGGGTTCGGGCGATGCGGTGTACCACAGCACCCTGGCCGGTGCCGGTATCGCCCGCCTGGCCGCCTGGGTTGGCGAAGCGCAGGTCAAAACCGGGCGCCTGGTGCGGGTGTGCCCGCAGTACCGCCTGACCTCCAGCAGCGGCCAGGACCCGCAGATGCATGCGCTATACCCTGCCGGCGAGCTGCCGGCACGGGTACGTGACTTGCTGGCGGCCCTGCGCCGAGCCGGCATGGCTCAATGAAACAGCCACTGAAAAGGCTGTTCAATTTCTGCTCAATTTAACAGAGCCCGCCGTGGGCTTGGCTTACAGCACTTTATCCACAGACCTACCCACGTTTTTTGTGGACAGATTTCCCAGCGCAAAGAATGACTTATCCCATGCGCGGGTGAAGGTTGAACCTCAGCTTGGCGGAATCGTGCCAAGAAGACCAATCAGAATGGTCAGTAGCAGAAAACCACCCAGGAATAGCGCCAGCTTGCCCATTGGAACCTCTACAGTTGTGATGCGGGAATGGGCATATTCTCGGCCTTGGGCTGATACGGTTACAGATTCAGCTTTGTGGAAAAAAAGCGGATCAGATGGAAACCTGCTGAAGCTTTTCTGCAGGCAGCCAGCCCAGCTCGCCATTGCCATGGCGACGGCACCAGACCCACCCGTTGAGCGGGCGCAGCATCTGCACCCGTTGCCCGGGGTCGACATCGAGCTCATGCGCTGAGTAATTGTCCAGTGCCCTGCCCTGGCACACGCTGATCCGCTCGATCAACTGGGCCGGCACCCAGCCAGGCTCCTGACCACTGCAGGTGCACAGGTACCAGTCCTGCCAGCCTGGCTCGCCTTCGTAGCGTGGCCCGATGTTCAGCAACGTGCCCTTGGCGAAGCGAATGGGCCGCGGGTATTCACTGCGATGGGGTTCAATGACAACGTAATGCATGGGCCTCTCCTTGGCCGGGTAAACCTTCGATTGGAGCAGCAGCGGAAAAACCACCGCTGCACCGCGTTTGTATCGTTATGTGTACCCATTGAGACCTGATACACAAATACGTTTCCAACGGGTCAACCGGACATATCGGCGATACAGCCGTCAACTTTACTGGCACACATCAACCCGCCCCACTGGCTCATGCCAAGGAGATGCCCGATGCCTGCCCGCCACTCGACCCACACCCTGTCACGCCGTTTCAACCATGCCCTGCTGGCCTGCACCGTGCTGCCGCTCGGGCTGATGGCGGCGGCCATGGCCACCGCCGCACCCGTACAGCCACAGCCAGCAAGCGCAGTGGCAGACAGGTTCGGCCCGCTGAAACACATCAACGCAGGCGTGCTCGATGTGGCTTACGTGGAGCAAGGCCCCGCCGATGGCCCGGTGGTGATCCTGCTGCACGGCTGGCCCTACGACATTCATAGCTTCGAGGAAGTTGCACCTGCCCTGGCGGCAAAAGGTTACCGGGTGTTGGTGCCCTACGTGCGCGGCTACGGCCAAACCCGCTTCCTGTCTGCGGCAACTCCACGCAATGCCCAACCCACAGCCTTGGCCAGCGATGTCGTCGCGTTCATGGACGCGCTGCATATCCAGCGTGCAGTACTTGCCGGTTTCGACTGGGGTGCGCGCACTGCCGACATTGTCTCGGCGCTGTGGCCAGAGCGGGTGAAGGCCTTGGTGTCGGTCAGCGGCTACCTGATCAGCAGCCAGGAAGCCGCCAAGGCCCCGCTGCCACCCAGCGCCGAACTGCAGTGGTGGTACCAGTACTACTTCGCCACCCCGCGCGGCCAGGCGGGCTACGAGCAGAACCGCCATGCCTTCGCCAAACTGATCTGGCAAACCGCCTCGCCCAAGTGGGCTTTCGATGACGCCACGTTCGAGCGCAGCGCCCAGGCCCTGGATAACCCCGATCAAGTGGCGATTACCGTGCACAACTACCGCTGGCGGCTGGGGCTGGCCCAAGGCGAAACCCGCTATGACCCGCTGGAAGCCAAGCTGGCCAGCTTCCCCGGCATCACTGTACCGACCATTGCCCTGGAGGGCGACGCCAACGGCGCCCCGCACCCGCCTGCAGAAGCGTATGCAAAGCGCTTTACCGGCAAGTACGAGTACCGGCTGATCAGCGGTGGCATTGGCCACAACCTGCCGCAGGAAGCGCCAAAAGCGTTTGCCCAGGCGGTCGTGGATGCGGACCACTTGTAACGCGCAAGCAATTGCTACACGAAGTTGCGAAGGGCACGGCAAGCCATTTACAGGAAATTGCCGAGAGCCAGTAAGGACGAAGCCCCGTTGTGGCTAGGTATCACGCGGGGTTCAGCCAAGATTGAATGAAACGATTCGAAATGCAGCTTGTAGGATCTTTTACCGCGCAACGTAGGAGTATTCGCCTCGAAGGGACTTCCCTGTATGAAACATCAGTTTCTGCAGCAAAATCGAGCTGCTACGGTCCGGTTTTCCTACAACGGCACGGAAGCCCACAGCGTGAGAAAAGCATGGACCCGTACAATGCCTCGGCCCTGAAGCTGCAGAAGAATTTGCTGAACCTGCGCCTTGAGCGCGATCGTCTGAGAAGGGAGGGTAAGGACAACGAGGCGGACGCGTTGGCTGAACCGATCGCCAAGATAGAGGCGGCTATCCAGCAGTTACCGGATAGCTTCAAGCCCGTGACCTTGCAGTGAGCTGCATCCTGTGTACCAAGGCAAGCACCGTCCCTGTGGGTGCGGGTTTATCCGCGAATCCCGGCAAAGCCGGTGCCAGCCACCACGGCCCTCTCAACGCATCAGGCAGCCTGCACCTGCATCCCCAACAACTGCCGTGCCTGCTTCAGGTCATCCTGCAAATCATGGTTCCACAACCAATCGAACCGCTCGCCCAGCACCTTGCCCAACGCTTGCGGATCGTCCAGCACGGCAGGGTCACGAAACTCGTAAAGCTCCCCCGCCTCCCACGAGGTGCGCTGCACCTGGCAGGCACGCGGCCGCCGCACCGTGTCATACGCCTGCAACACCGCTTGCGGGCTACCTTGTAACACCGCCGGGTCAGCCAACAGCCGCGCCAGCAACCAGGCATCCTCCAGCCCCTGCCCGGCCCCCGCGCCCTGGTGCGGCAGCATGGCGTGAGCTGCATCGCCAATCAGGCCAACCCGGCCATGGCTGTACCCCGGCAATTCGGCAAGGTCGTGCAGCGCCCACAACGATGGCGTCTTGATGCTCTCCAACAGCACCTGCGCCGCATCGCCCCAGCCTTCGAACGCCTTCAGCATTTCGGCCTGCGTTGCCTGGCGCACCCATGGCGCATCGCTTGGCCACGCCGGGTTCGGCTGGCTGCGGTCCGACACAAACGCCACCACGTTGATCAACCGCCCCTGTTTGATCGGGAAGGTCAGGATATGGCGGTCGAGCCCCAGGTACATCTGCGGCACATCAATCAGATGCTCGCCAATGCCACGCGCCCAATAGGCCTCGCGCAACTGCTCACTGTCGATCAGCCCACGGTAGGCGCACGTGCCACTGAACCGAGGCGATACCCGTGGCACACCCAGGCCATCGAGTACATGGTCACGGATCGACGACTTGATACCATCGGCACCGATCAGCAAATCGCAGTGGTGTTCCGTGCCATCGGTAAAGCACACACGCACCCGCTCCCCCACTTGCTCGACCCGCTGAGCGCGCTTGCCAAACTGCGCGATGCCCGCCGGCAACTGGCTGGCCAGCGCATCGAGAAAGTCCGCACGGTGCACCGACGACTGCCCGACGCCCTGCGCCACACTGCTGCCCAGGTACTGCGCATCGCGCCCGTCCCGCCACTCGAACCACACGTCCTGCCACGGTGCCGGCGTGCTGTCGGCAATGTTGGCGTAGGGTTCGGCAATGCCCAGGCCGGCAATGGCCCGCACGGCATTGGCACCAAACGATACGCCCGCGCCCACTTCGCCAAAGGCGGCAGCCGATTCGAACAGCTGGACGTTCAAGTGCGCATGGCGGCAAAGGTCGAGCGCAAGTGCGACACCTGCGATACCCCCACCAATAATGGAAACTTCAAGCGCAGTAGCATTGTGCATTGCAAGGTACCTCGAGGCTGATTGTTATTGGAGTACGCCGATGATTACGGCTGGCCAGCCATTGATAAATACTGCGAAACCCATAACCGGCATCACCCACCTGAATATCCCTCAGCCGGCCATTTGCCGGGCGCGACGTACAGCGGATGTACCCGCCTGACGCCGGATGAACAGCAGAATGGCGACTGCGCCGATGGCACCGGGTACGGCAAACGCCAGGAAGCTGCTCTGGTAAGGCCAGTGCGCGCCATGCAACACCCCGCCCAGCACCGGCCCGACAATCGCGCCCAGCCGGCCGATGCCCATCGCCCAGCCAAGGCCGGTGGAACGTACGTGCGGCGGGTAGTACTGCACTGCGCAGGCATTGGCCAGAATCTGCGTGCCAATGGTCGAAGCGCCCGCCACTGCAATCAGCAGATACAGCACCGCCACCGGCGCCTTGAGCGCAAGCAGGCTGAGCGATAACGCACCACAGGCAAAGAAGCACAACAAGACGTTGGCGATACCGACACGGTCGCCCAGCCACCCACCCGCTACCGCACCGATGATCGCGCCCGTGTTGAGCACCAGCAAGAACGCCAGGCTTGAGTTCAGCCCGTAGCCGGCACTGCTCATCAGCTTGGGTAACCAGGCGCTCAGGGCATACACCATCAGCAGGCAGCAGAAGAATGCGACCCACAACGTCAGCGTGTTGATTGCCCGGCCGTCAGTGAAAATTTCGCGGATCGATACGTTTGCTCCACGCGCAGAGCCTGGGCTAAGTGAATCTTCGTCTTGCGCTACATAGGCCGGCGTTGCCTGGGTCAGCAAGGCTTTGGCCCGTTCGGTTTGCCCACTGCGCAGTAAAAAGTCCATGGATTCTGGCAGTTGGCAGATCAGCAAAGGCAACAGCAACAGCGGGATCACCGCCACGTAGAACACCGCCTGCCATCCCCACTGGGGGATGAACAGCATGCCCAGCCCGGCCGACAACATGCCGCCCAGCGAATACCCGCTGAACATGATTGCCACCAAGGTGCTGCGCAACTTGCCGGGTGCGTATTCGTTCATCAACGCGACCACATTGGGCATGACGCCACCAATGCCAAGCCCGGCAACGAAACGGCACAGGGCAAAGGTTTCGGGGGACGTGGCCAGCCCATTCAGCGCGGTGATGCCGCTGAACAGCAACACGCAGGCCATGATGGTCTTGCGCCGCCCGATGCGGTCCGAAAGCGAACCGAAGAACAGCGCCCCCACCATCATCCCGACCAGCGCACAGCTGCCCAAGGCGCCCGCCTGCACGGCGCTCAGGTTCCATTCGGCCATCAGCGAGGGCAACACCACGCCGTAGATGACCAGGTCATAGCCGTCGAAAATGATGATAAGTGCGCACCAGAACAGTAACCGCGCGTGAAAGGCATTGAACCGGGCCCCGTCCAGCAGGGCGGCTGCATTGATGTTTCGCATGGCATCGCTCGTTCTTGTAATTGTTATGGGTGGGGCATGCCCCTGATTGACTTGCGAGCACCATCATGAACAAGGCGTAACACCACTCCCATGCAGCCACCCGAATAGTGGCTATTTCGCGTGTGAATACTGCTTATACATACCCAGCAAGTCTGGTTTCGGGTAGCTTTGCATCAGGACGCTGATTCAATAAGAGAACAATACCCATCACGTCTCGATCAATACCTGGGAGGTATCATGGAATTACGCGATCTGGACCTTAACCTGCTTCTGGTTTTCAACCAGTTGCTGATCGACCGCAAAGTTTCGACCGCTGCCGAAAACCTGAACCTGACCCAGCCGGCGATGAGCAACGCACTGAAGCGCTTGCGCACGGTGCTGCAAGACGAACTGTTCGTGCGCACCTACCAGGGCATGGAACCCACCCCCTACGCCCTGCAATTGGCCGAGCCGGTGACCACTGCCATTCACACGCTGCGCGATGCGTTTGCCAGGCAAGACACCTTCGACCCGCGCACCAGCAACCGCCGCTTCACCATGGCCATGACCGACATTGGCGAAATCTACTTCATGCCGAAGCTGATGGACGCCTTTGCCAGCCTGGCGCCCGGATGCACCATCAGCACACTGCGCAACTCCACCGGCACCCTCGCCGAAGGGTTACAGAACGGCGCCATTGACCTGGCGGTTGGCCTGTTGCCGCATTTGCAGGCGGGGTTCTTCCAGCGGCGGCTGTTTCACCATCGCTATGTGTGCCTGTGCCGCAAAGGGCACCCCGCTACGCGGCAGCCACTGACCGTGGAGCGGTTCGCAGGCTTCGATCATGTGAACGTGGTGGCAGCCAACACCGGGCATGGCGAGGTGGATACGTTTTATGCGCGGGCGGGGGTGGTGCGCAACATTCGCCTGGAAGTGCCGCACTTTGTGGCCGTGGGGCATATCTTGCAGCGCACTGATTTGCTGGCGACGGTGCCCGAGCGGTTTGCCGCCAGTTGCGAGGTGCCGTTCGGGCTGAGCGTACTGCCGCCACCGGTGGCGTTGCCGAACATCGAGATCAACCTGTTCTGGCACGGGCGGTACAACAAGGACCCGGCCAACCGATGGCTCAGGCAACTGATGTTCGATCTGTTTTCGGACACTCACTGACCGCTCGCCGGGCGCGTGTCAGGCAGTTGATCAGGTGCAACCGCATGGCAGCGCGGGCAGCGCCGGCATCCTTGCGGGTTATCGCGGCATGCACTTGCTCGCGCTCCCGCGCTTCCAGTGCCCGCTGCCCGGCATCACCCCCTGAAACTGCTGGCTGGGCCGCCAGCAAGGTATGCCCAAGGTGGGTCATGGTGTCGATGAAAAAGCTGTTGCCCGTGCATTGGGCTATCTGCAAGTGAAACTCGAAGTCGGTACGCATGCAGGGCGCAGACTGCGTATCGACGGCCCCATCGAGCGCCGCCCGCATGGCAGCCAGTTGCTCCGGGGTGGCACGCTGGGCAGCCATGGCAGCCGCCTCGACCTCAAGGCAAAGCCGCAACTCGATGATCGCCACCGCGTTGTATGCGCCGCCCATTCCGGGGCTGGCACTCTGGAAGTCACCTGCCGGGATGGCATCTACCACGAAGGTGCCGATACCACGGCGGGTTTCTACCAGGCCTTCGGCCTGCAACCGTGACATGGCTTCACGCACCACGGTACGGCTTACGCCACGCGCTTTGGTCACGGCTTCTTCGGTGGGCAATTTGCTACCCGCCGGCAATTCACCCGAGAGAATCTGCTGCGACAGGTCTTGTACCAGTTGCTGGGCGAGATTCAGGCGTTTTTCCGGGGTGGCAGAAGCCATTGGGCGAACCTTTGCAATACGGAAGAGCCCGGAGTATACCCGCTGCCCGGGGCCAAAACGCACTATACTGGCCGCTGCCCACACAAGAGCACAGCAATGCCGGCCCCTACCACCAGCCCCACCCAACCGCCCCGTCGCCTGGCCGAAGCGCTGGTCGAACGCTTTGCCCAACGCATGCGCGAGGGCACGCTCAAGCGTGGTGACAAGCTGCCGACCGAAGCGACGCTGATCGAAACCGAAGGTGTCAGCCGCTCTGTGGTACGCGAAGCGCTATCGCGCATGCAGGCAGCGGGCCTGGTCGAGACTCGCCATGGTGTCGGCACCTTCGTGCTGGACATGCCGGCACCGGAGAGCTTCAACGTGGGGCCGGCAACCATCAGCCTGCTGTCCGATGTGCTCGACCTGCTGGAATACCGCCTCAGCCTTGAAGTGCAAGCCGCCGGCATGGCCGCCGAACGGGCCACGCCGCAAGCGCTCGAAGAATTGCAGCAAGCATTGGAGGCGCTGATGCAGGGCCCGGAAAAATCCGGCAGCACGACCAACGCCGATTTCCAGTTTCACCTGAAAATCGCCAAGGCCGCAGGCAACCAGTACCTGATCGACATCATGAAGCACCTGGGCACCAAGATGATCCCCCGCACGCGCATGAACTCTGCCTACACCGGGCAGAGCAACCGCAGCACCTACCTGGCCGGCATCAACGCCGAACATCAGCAGATCTACGACGCCATCGCCAGCCGCCAGGTCGACGCGGCGCGCGCCGCCATGTACCTGCACCTGAGCAACAGCCGTATGCGCCTGCGGGAGGCGCAACGGCTACAGGCATTCTACAGCGAGGCCTGAGGCTACGGTGCGGGCTCCACGTCCGTGTAGGCAAGCCCTTGGCTGCCCTGCACCTGCCAAGGGTTGGCGCCCCCGGTCTCGGTGAAGCGAAGCCCGTCGAAGCGCGAATCCTTCAGGCCATCGATCTTCACCGGGGCCGGCCCACTGAAGCGCACCCGCTCGAACACCAAGCCTTGGTGCCAGGCGCCATGGCTGCTATCGCCTTTCACCTCGATGGCGGCGGTGCGGGCGTTTTCCACGCTCACGTCACTGACCGTGATATCCCGGAACTGCCCCGCCACCGTCGAGCGTTTGTAATCGAGTTTGGCATTCGGGTCGTTGTAATCCAGGGTGAAGATGAAGGCCTGTTTCGCCGTGTTGCGGATGGCCGAATCCCGGAAGGTGACGTGGCGCGCACCACCGCCCATGAAGTTGGTGCTTTTCATGCGCAGCCCGGCATCGGTGCCATCCGAGACGTTGTCCTCGGCCAGGATGTTCTGAATCCACGCGCCGGTATGGCTGCCCGCCACGACCATGCCATGGCCTTTGCGGAAGTAGTTGTTGAAGATCCAGGCATCCTCCTGCGCCTTCTGGTGGACCGCATCCGCCCCGGTACCGGCGGCGAAGTTGACGCAGTCGTCACCGGTGTCGAAGAAGTTGTTGAACACCAGCGCGCCGCGGCTGTTGGCAAACTCGATACCGTCGCCGTTGTTGGCGTCGTAGGTACGGTGCGTGGTGTTGGCCAGCACCACATTCTGCGTCTCCAGGTTCATGATGCCGTGGTAGGCCGGGTTCACCACCGTGAAGCCGCCATAGAACACGTTCGTCACATTGCGCAGGGTGATCAGCGACGAGCGCATCTGCCCGTAGGCATCCTTGACGTTCATGCCCTCGGCCACCGCCCGCTCTACTTGCGCCTTGGCCAGCACGCCATCGTGCATGTAGCGGGTGTTGTCGCTGGGCAGGTAGAAGGGCAAGGCTTGCCCACGCTCGTCGAGCACATCCGGGTTACGCTTCCAGCCATTGCCGTCGATGGTGCCCTTGCCGACGATGCGGATGTTCTCGAAGGCCTGATGCGCATGGGGGTCGCGCGGCAAGGCATTGATCAGCGAAGCCGGGCGCACGGTGGTGGAATACGGGTACTGGATATAGCCCTGGCGCGGGTAGTCCTCGGCACGTTCGGAGCCCAACAGGGTAGCGCCCTCGGCGATTTCCAGGGTCATGTCGCTCTTGAGGTAGAGCGCCCCGCTCTTGTACGTGCCGGCAGGCAGCAACACCTTGCAGCCCTTGCTGCACGCATCGATGGCACGCTGGATAGCAGCCGTGTCGAGCGCCTTGCCATCGCCCTTGGCACCATAGCGCTGCACATTGAACAGGGCCGGTACGGCGGTGGTTCGCTGCACCACCACGGGGCTGTCAGCAGACTCTTTGCCATGGCGATCGACCGAGCGCACGGTGAAGCGGTACTCGGTATCGGGTGCAAGCCCTTGGGCGGTGAAGCTGTGAATGGCGATGCGGTGGTGGAAGTTGTGCAGGTCCTGCTCGTAGAACCGGTCGATGTAGGGTTTGGCCGGTGACACCTGATCGTTGTTGGCGTTGCTGGCACCCAGCAATCTGCCATTGGCATACACGTGGTAGTCGACGATTTCGGCATGGCTGGCGGGCTTTTCCCACACCAGGATGATCTGCCGGTCGTCGTAGGCCAGCGTCGGCACCTGGACCTTGGCAGGAGCCTCAACGGCCCACAGTGGCAAGCTGCTGCCCATGGCCAGGGCAGCCACGGCAGCACGCACCCGCGAAGCGGGCGCAGGGTTGGCATTCGGCATGTTCTTGTCTTCCTTGTAATTGCCGGGTTCAGGCCGACAGGGCCGGGGCGGCGTCGGCGCTGAAGTCGCGGCTGGCTTGCACCAGCATTCGGGTGTAATCGTGGGTGGCCTGGTCCTGGCTCAGCGCCCGGCAGTCCAGTTGCTCGACGATACGCCCCTGCTGCATCACCGCGACCTTGTCGCACAGGTGGCTGACCACACCCAGGTCGTGCGTCACCATCAGGTAGGTGAGCTTCTCGCGCTGGCGCAGGTCCGACAGCAGGTTGAGAATTTCTGCCTGCACCGACACGTCGAGGGCCGACGTGGGCTCATCGAGCAACAGCACCCTGGGCTCAAGAATCAACGCCCGGGCGATAGCCACGCGCTGACGCTGGCCGCCAGACAACTGGTGCGGGTAGCGGTAACGGTAGCTGTCGTTGAGGCCAACCTTGATGAGGATGTCGTTGATGCGATCGTTGCGCTCATCCATGCCGTGGATCACCAACGGCTCGCGCAGTGCAGTGTCGATGGTATGGCGCGGGTGCAGCGAACCATAGGGGTCCTGGAACACCATCTGCACCTTGCGAAAGTGTTCCTTGGGAAGCTTGTGCTGCAACGGTACACCGTCGATGCTCAGGGCCCCGCTCCAGTGCCGGTACTGGCCGGCCAGGCAGCGCAGCACCGTGGTCTTGCCAGAGCCGGACTCCCCTACCAGGCCAAAGGACTCGCCATCTTCGACACTCAGGTCGACATTGTGCAGCACCTGGTTGAGCGCGGCGCCAACGCCAAAGCTCAGGTTCAACGCGTGTGCTTGGATCATGGACATGGTCAGTTACCTCAGCAGGAGAGCCACAGCGGGTCGCGTTGCAACACAGGCAAACGCGGGCGGCGGTTGTCCATGCTTGGCAAGGCGGCCAGCAGGCCTCGGGTGTAGGGGTGTTCGGCACGGTGCAGGTCGCTGGCAGCCAGCGACTCCACCACGCGCCCGGCATACATCACCAGCACCCGGTCGCAGTAGTTGCGCACCAGGTTCAGGTCGTGGCTGACGAAAATCAGCCCCATCTGCTGCTCTACCACCAGCTCTTCGAGCACGTTGAGCACCTGCTGGCGTACCGACACATCCAGCGCCGAGGTCGGTTCGTCGGCAATGATCACTTCCGGGTTGGTGATGACCATCATCGCGATCATGATGCGCTGGCCCATGCCGCCGCTCACCTCATGCGGATAAAGGTCGTAGACGCGCTTCGGGTCGCGGATATGCACCTTGTCGAGCATCTGCAGCACCCGTTCACGGGCCTCGCTGCGGCTGGCCTTGTGGTGTGCCAGGTAGGCCTCGGCAATCTGGTCCCCCACACGTACCACCGGGTTGAGCGAGTACTTGGGGTCTTGCATGATCATCGAAATACGCTGGCCGCGAATTTTCTGCATGGCCTTTTCGCTGGCACTGAGCAGGTCGACATCGCCGAACTGCAGGGCCTTTGCGGTGATCTGCGCGCTGCCAGGGTGCAGCTTGAGCAAGCTGCGGCCAACCGTGGACTTGCCCGAGCCGGACTCACCGACGATGGCGAGCTTTTCCCGGCCCAGGGTGAACGACACATCACGCACCGCGTGCATCACTTTCTTGCCGTTGACGAAGCGCACATTGAGCGATTCGACATTGAGTTTGAGCGCTGACATAAAGCCTCCGGTTACTCGCTACGCGGGTCGAGAATGTCCCGCAGGCCATCGCCCAGCAGGTTGAACGCCAGGCTCACCACCATGATTGCCGCGCCCGGTACGGCTACCAGCCACCAGCACTCGAGCATGTAGCGCCGCCCGGTGGAGATCATCGCCCCCCACTCCGGCAACGGCGCCTGCGCACCCAGGCCGAGGAAGCCCAGCGCCGCCGCCGTGAGGATGATGCCGGCCATGTTCATGGTCAGGCGGATGATCACCGACGACAGGCACATCGGCACGATGTGGCGCAGGATGATGCGGGTCGACGACGCGCCCTGCAGCTCGACAGCCACCACGAAGTCGGCCTTGCGCAGCGACAGGGTTTCGGCGCGGGCCAGCCGTGCGATCGGTGGCCAGGAGGTTAACGCGATAGCCACCACCGCATGCTCAAGGCCAGGGCCCAGTGCAGCGATGAAGGCCAGCGCCAGCACCAGGCTGGGGAACGAAATGAAAATGTCGGTGACGCGCATGAACACGGTATCGACAATGCCGCCGAAATAGCCCGACACCGTGCCGATGAACAGCCCGATGGGGCCGACGATGACCGTCACCAGGGCGATGATGTAGAGGGTGATGCGGGCACCGTAGACCAGCCGACTGAAGATGTCCCGCCCGTATTCGTCGGTGCCGAACCAGTGCGCGGCACTGGGTGCCTGCAAGGCGTTGGCGAGGTTCTGGATGACCGGGTCGTGGGTGGCGATCCACGGCGCGAACGCCGCCACCACGACCAGCAGCAAGGCCACCAGCAGGCCTGCCAGGGTCATCGGGTTGCGCACCAGCAGGCGCAGCACCCTAAGGCTGCTGTTGCCAAGGGCCTCAAGGCTGGACGCGGGGGCGTCGGCCTGCCGCTTGGCGGTGGTTTCGGTGGAAGAGATGTTGGCAATCATCGGCATGTTCTCGATGTGGAGTCATGGCCACTCGGGGTACCCGCAGGTGCCCCGGGTGGTACTCAACGTTGCTTGTAGACGCCCAGGTAGCGGGTGGCCTCGGCGTCATCGCCGCTGAAGCCCTTGACGTCGGCTGCGCTCACGGCGGTGTCGGTCATCTGGGAAATCATCATGATCGGCCCCACCTCGTCGTCGTACAGCTTCTGCGCCTGCTGGTACATGCCCAGGCGTTTGGCCGCGTCGCGCTCGACACCTACCCGGTCGATCAGGTCATTCAGCGGGGGGCTGAAGAACGACGCTCGCCAGCCCTGGAAGTTGGGCAAGCCAGCGCTGTCACTGTTGTCGGGGTTGTAGACGAAGGTGCGCAGGCTGAAATACGGGTGCGGGTAACGCTCGGCGCCCCGCGCCACGATCATTTCAAAGTTGCGCGCGCGCATGGCGCCATACACCTGGTTGCCGGTACCGGTGACGATACTGGCCTTGATGCCACCCTCGGCCAGGGTCGACTGCATGCGTGCGGCGATATCGATGAAGGGCGGTTCGGACAGCGTGCGGATGGTTGTGCTGAAACCTTGTGGGTAGCCCGCCTCGGCCAGCAGTGCCTTGGCTTTGGCAACATCCAGCTTGTAGCCAGGGTCGGGCAACCGGGCCTCGAGCCCAAGCTGCATCGGTTGCTGGTTGAGCTTGCCGTAATGCGGCATCACCTGCTGGTCCAGGCCCTGGTAGTCGATCAGGTTGCGCACCGCTTCGCGGACTTTGCGGTTGGCGAACTCCGGTTGTTTCATGCTCATCGCGACGTAGTACATGGTGCCGCGCTGCAGAGCCTGTACCTGGAGTTTGTCCGAGCTTTCAATGGCCTTGATATCCGGCGCCGCCATGCCATAGGCCAGGTCCAGGTCGCCGCGCTCGAGCATCAGGCGCAGCGATTGCGACTCGGTCATGTGGCGAACCAGCACTCGTTTCATCTTGGCCGGGCCTGCCCAGTAACCGTCGAAGCGGGTCATCACCAGCGCATCGTTGGCGCTCCACTTGGTCAGGGTGAACGGCCCACTGCCCGCCTCGTTGGTGACCAGCCAGGCCGCGCCCAGGTCGCCGTTCTTCTCATGCTTGAGCACTTGCTGGCGGTCGACCACCACAGCGCTGGGCGACACGGCCAGCGAGTCGATCACCAGCAAAGGGTCTACCGGCTGCGGCAGGTCGACCACCAGGGTATGGCTATCGGTCGCGCGGATCAGCGTTTGAATGTTATCGACACTGTAGCCGTAGGCCTTCCAGGTGGTGGCCAGGCCATAGTTGAGCTTCATCACCCGGTACAGCGACCAGGCCACATCCTCGGCAGTGAGCGGGTTGCCGGAATGGAACGTGACATCAGTGCGCAGGTGGAAGGTGATCTGCTTGCCGTCTTCGCTGATATCCCAGCGTTCGGCCAGTTGCGGCAGGTGCTTGTCCGGGCTGCCCTGGTCGCGCTTGATGAGTGTGTCGTAGAGGTTGGCGTTGATGCCAGAGGCATCCAGGCCGGGGGCGTTGGCCGGGTCGATGGAGAACAGGTTGACCATGCTCATACCAACGATCAGCTGGTCGGCAGGGGTTTTCGCCTGCACCGCAGCGAGCGGGCCGAGCAGCAGCGCCGCGCCCAGCACAGCCATGCGCAGCGGCGGGAATACAGTCTTCATGGGGCATCCTTCTTTTTATAGTTATTCAATGTGTTCACGCTGATTGGGGGCTAGCGGGTCCTTGGGTCGAACACCTTGTACAGGGCGTCGCTGATCAGGTTGAGTGCGACGAAAATCAGGCCGATGATCAGCACGCAGCCCATCACCGCGTTCATGTCACCGAGCATCAGGCTGCTGGTGAGGTACTGGCCGAAGCCGGGCCAGGCAAACACGGTTTCGATCAACACAGCCCCTTCCAGCAGTGAGCCATAGGCCAGGGCGACCACCGTGAGCAACTGCACGAGGATGTTGCGGAACGCGTGGTTCCAGACCACCTGGCGCCGTGACAGCCCCTTGACCCTGGCGGTGATGATGTATTCCTGCGACAGCTGCTCGAGCATGAAGCTGCGGGTCATGCGGCTGATGTAGGCCACCGAGTTCAGCCCCAGGATCAACGCCGGCAGGACGATATGGCGCAACGCGCTGGTGAAGGCCTCCCAGTCACGCGCCAGCGCCGTGTCGATCAACAGCAGGCCGGTAACCTCATCGACCATGCCGTCATAGGCCAGGTCGATGCGCCCTGCCCCACCCGCCCAACCCAGCCAGGCATAGAACACCAGCAGGCCCATCATGCCGACCCAGAAAATGGGCGTGGAATAGCCGAACAGGGTAATCACCCGCGCCACGTGGTCGCCGACCCGGCCCTGGTTGCTGGCCGCGACCACCCCCAACGGCAGGCCGATCAGCACGCCGAACAGGATTGCCAGGGTCGCCAGTTCGATGGTGGCCGGGAACACGCGCTTGATGTCTTCAAGCACCGGGTGGCCGGTGAGCAGCGCATTGCCGAAGTCGCCATGCAGCAGGTCGTTCAGGTAGAGCCCGAACTGGACCCAGATCGGTTTGTCCAGGCCCATCGCCCGGTACACCTGGTCGTAGGTGGAGCTGTCGGCATCCGGGCCGACCACTGCCAGCACCGGGTCCAGCGGCATGACCCGTCCGATGAAGAACGTCAGTGCCAGCAGGCCAAGCAAGGTCACCAGCACCGTGCTGGCCCGGCGAGCGGTGCCCGAGACACGGGCACCCATTACAGAGGCAGTCGAAGCAAACATAACAAGCTCCTGAAAAAGCATTCACCAATCACGCAGGCTTTGCCTCAACGCGACTTGTAGACGTCTTTGTAACGGGTGGTGGCCGCGGTATGGCCCTGGTAGTCCTGCACATCGTGGTAGAGCACCACGGTGTCGGTCATCTGCGACACAGGCAGGATGGCCCCCACCTGCTCGTCCAGGGTTTTCTGGATTTGCTGGTACTGAGCCAGTTGCTGCGCCTTGTCGGGCTCGACTTCCGCCTGCTCGATCAGGCGGTTCAGCTCGGGGCTGTAGAACGAGGTACGCCAGCCCTGGAAGTTGCTCAGCTTGGCTTCGTCACGGTTGTCCGGGTTGTACACCAGGGTGCGCAGGCTTGAATGCGGGTGCCGCTCAGCGCCACCACCACCGCGCCCGACCAGGATGTCGAAGCTGCGCTCACGCATGGCACCGTAGATCTGGTTGCCGGTACCGGTGACGATGGTGGCCTTGATACCGGCCTGGGCCAGGGTCGACTGCAGGCTGGACGCAATGTTGATGAAGGGCGGCTCGGTGAGCACGCGGATGGTGGTCTTGAAACCCTCGGGGTAACCGGCTTCGGCCAGCAGCTTTTTCGCTTCGGCCACGTTCAGGGCATAGCCCGGATCATCCAGCCGTGCTGGCAGGCCAAGCGGTAGCGGGCGCTGATTGAGCTGCCCATAGTGCGGCATCACCGTCTGGTTGATGCCTTGATAGTCGATCAGCGAACGCACCGCCCGGCGTACGCGCACATCGTCGTAGGGCTTGTTCTTCACGCTGAGGGCTACGTAGTACAGGGTCCCGCGCTGCACGGTCTGGGTGCGAACGTTGTCAGACTTCTCCAGCGCTTCGATGTCTGGCGCGGACATGCCCTTGGCCAGGTCCAGGTCACCCCGCTCCACCATCAAGCGCAGTGACTGCGACTCGGTCATGTTGCGCATCACAATGCGCTTGAGCTTGGCCGGGCCGCCCCAGTACCCGTCAAAACGGTTCATCAGGATGACATCGTTGGCGCGCCACTCCTTGAGCACGAACGGCCCGCTGCCCGCCGCGTGGGTGGTCAGCCAGGCACCGCCCATGTCATCGCCCTTCTGGTGCTGCTGCACCACCTTGCGGTCGAGGATGAAAGCGCTGGGCGAGGTTGCCAGGGTATTGAGCACCAGCAACGGGTCAGTCGGCCGTGGCAGCTCGATGACGAAAGTAGCGTCATCGACAGCGCGCATGTGCTGGTCGACATTGCCGGCAGAAAAACCGTAGGCCTTCCAGGTCGACGCCAAGGCCAGGTTGAGTTTGAGTACACGCTGCAGCGACCAGGCGACATCCTCGGCACTTAGCGGGTTACCGGACTGGAACGTCACGCCCTTGCGCAGGTTGAACGTGAGGGTCTTGCGGTCATCGCTGACCTGCCAGCTTTCTGCCAGGGCCGGCAGCAGTCGGTCCGGCTGGCGCACGTCCTGCACCAGCAGCATGTCGTAGAGGTTGGCATTGACCTCGGACACATCCAGCCCGGTGGCTGCCGCCGGGTCGAGGGACAGCAGGTTGATCATGCTCATGCCGACGATCAACTGATCGGCCGGGGTTTTCGCAAAAGCAGCAGGTACCGAGGTCAGCGCCAGAGACGCAGCAAAGACCCCCGCCCAGAGTGTGGGGATAACGCTCATGTGAGATCGCCTTCTTATAGTTATTGGACGCTCGGGCGGCACGCAGCGACGCGTGCCGCCATGACGAATCAGAAGCTCTGCAGCGTATTGGTTTCGACGTAGTCGAAGTCGATGTCCTCACCCAGGCCCGGCAAGTTCGACAGGTGCACGAAACCGTCTTCGTCCATCGGGTCGACCAGGCGTTTGAGGTAGGCAGGTACCTCGTCATAGTCAAGGTATGGATGCAGCAGGCCGCGCTCGTACCAGGTGCAGTTCTTGATCGCCCCCACGACCGCCAGGTTGGCGGCACCGTTGCCATGGATCTCGCAATCCATGCCGAACGATTCGGCCATGTGCGCAACCTTCAGGCACGGTGCAATGCCCCCCACACCGGCAACCCCCGCACGCAGGATGTCGCACACATCGTTCTTCACCCAGCTGGCCCGGCTCAGGTGCTTGCCGCCGAGGCTTTCCGGGCCAAGCACCGGGATATCCAGCTGCCCGGCCAGCCAGGCGTAGGACTCGGCGGAGTCTTCCATCATCGGCTCTTCGAACCAGGCGAAGTCGAGCTTTTCCAGGGCGCGGCCGATGGTGAGGGCTTCGGTACGGCTGTACCAGTGATAGCCATCGATCATCAGCGCGATGTCCGGGCCCACAGCCTCGCGTACGGCGGCGCATGCCTTGATGTCCATGCTCACGCTGGGCGCGAACGACACCGGTGGCATCCAGGTGTGCAGCTTGATGGCCTTGTAGCCGCGCTTGACCAGGGTTTCGGCGAAGCGGCCGTACTCCTCCGGCGTCGACAGGCCGCCCGGCAACTCATCACCACACATGGTCGAGCCGTAGGCCGGCACCTTGTCGCGGTAGCCGCCAATCAGCTTGTGCACGGGCAGGTTCAGCTTGCGCCCGGCCCAGTCCCACAGCGCCTGCTCGACCAGGGCCAGGGCGCGGTCAGTCAGCTGGCTGGCGCTGCCGCGCTGCCAGTGGGCCAGGTCATGCCAGATTTTTTCACGGTCGAAGGCATTGGCACCAACCAGCACCTTGCGCACGAAATTATCCAGCACATAAGGGCGAATGAGTTCGGGCGCACCCAGCGCATAGCCTTCGCTGCCGCACTCGGTCCTGATGCGCAGCAGGGCCATCTTGGCCTGGGTCACATCACCTGGGTGGGCATGGCCGGCGCTGTCTACGGCGCGGCGCGTGGGGTAGGAAAACACCTGGACGTTTACAGCAGTAATGATCATGGACGTCTGAGCCTTCTTATTGGATTTGTGGCGGGTGAGTCACGCTCTGGAGGTCATCCTACGTCATCATACAACATTTGAAAAGCATGACTTTTAAGTCGCCAAAAACCCCGATTCATGATGCTTACGGCAATCATGAGAACCCCATCACAAAGCATTGCTATAGCTGAAAACACCGAAATAGAGCCATCAACACAAGTGATCAGACAACATTTCAATAATTCGTAGACAGCCCCACGGTCGTACGATAACTTATTTGAAAAATCACGGAGCGCTCACCACCTCACCCCACCTTGCTCACACGCCTCATCACGTCCTCAACAAAAACAAAAAAAGAGATCGCATGAACATCACACTTCGCCGCCTCATCGCCGCCAGTACGCTCGGCCTGTCGTTCTACGCCTGCGCGGACTCCGCCAGCATCAACTACCGGCACGGCTTCACCGAAGACGACAGCATTCACTCCGACCGGATAAAGCTGAGTTACCGCAAGGACAGCGGCCTGGGGTTTGCCGCAGAAATCAAATACAAGACTGCCGGCGACCGCGAAGACGTCGCCTACGACAACATGGTCAACAACGGCCATGAGTTCACCGTGGACTACAACTACAAGACGAGCCCCAAGTCGACCTGGACCCCCGCCTTCCAGATGGACAGCTCCAAGGATGCGACCACCTACAAATTCGGCTTGAAGTACAGCTACAAGCTCAGCGACACCTGGTATGTCTCCACCCGCGTGCGCCACGACGCACGTAGCCTCGACCGGGACCAGGTCGACCACAGCAAGGCTGACCGCGCCAAGGACGACCAGAACACCACCCGCCTTGAAGGCTGGCTCGGCTACACCCCCAGCGGCCCGTGGGCATTCGAGTACCAGTACATCCACTTCACCACCGACTACATCCGCTACGACAACAAGAAGCGCGACTACGAGCAGAACCTGATCATCAAGTACAAGCTCAACAAGCAGTGGGCACCGTTCATGGAAGTGGGTGACATCAAGGTCAACAGCTACACGGACGATCGCCAGGCCCGTTGGCGCCTGGGCATCCAGTACAACTTCCTGTAAGGGCAACCGCCCGCCCATGCCGGTGTCGTTCCCGCACGGCACCTTCATGCCGTTTCAGTAAAAGGCCCCAAGACAATGACCACGATCACACGCAAACCCTTCAACCGCCTGCTGCTCACCGGTGCCGCCGGCGGGCTCGGACAAGTGCTTCGCGAAGCACTGCAAGCGCACGCCACCATCGTGCGCGCATCAGACATCAGCCCCATGGCAACAGCTACGGGCGAGCATGAAGAAGTCATCAACTGCAACCTGGCGGACAAGGCCGGCGTACTGGCCCTGGCCAAGGATGTAGACGCCATCGTGCACCTGGGCGGCATCTCCACCGAGCGTGCCTTCGAAGAGATTCTGCAAGCCAACATCGTCGGCACCTTCCACATCTATGAGGCCGCCCGTAAGCACGGCATCAAACGCGTGGTATTTGCCAGCTCCAACCATGTCACCGGCTTTTACCCCCAGGACGAACAAGTGGATGCGCATTCGCCGCGCCGGCCAGACTGCTATTACGGGCTGTCGAAGGCCTACGGCGAAGACCTGGCGACGTTCTACTTCCATCGCTACGGCATCGAAACGGTCAGCCTGCGCATCGGCTCTTCATTCCCCGAACCCCGCAATGTGCGCATGTTGTCCACCTGGCTGAGCTACGGCGACCTGGCACACCTGGTGGAGCGCGCATTGCTGGCCGAGAACGTTGGCCACACCGTGGTGTATGGCGTCTCGGCCAACCGCGACCTGTGGTGGAGCAACCGCTACGCCGCACACCTGGATTTCAACCCGAAAGACAGTTCCGAACGCTTCCGCGCAGCACTGGAGCAGCAGCCAAAACCCGCAGCAAATGACCCGACGGCCCATCTGCAAGGTGGCGCCTTCACCGCTGCCGGCCCTTTTGGCGACTGAACCCTGATAGAGCGCAGACTGCTTCCATGACAGCCGAACTGATCATCGACGTACGCAATGCCACGGGCGAGAGCCCGGTCTGGCACCCACAGGAAAATGCCTTGTACTGGGTGGATATACCGGCAGGTCGCCTGCACCGCTGGCAGATGGACGGCCAGACAACTCACTGGACCGCAGACGAAATGCTGGGCTGCATTGTCCGCAACCAGCAAGGCCATTGGCTGGGGGCCCAGGAGAGCGGGATCTTCCACCTCACCCCTCAGGCAGACGGCCGCCTGCTGGCCGACAAACGTGCCAGTGTCGAACACGCCAGGCCCGGCATGCGCTTCAATGACGGGCGCTGTGACCGCCAAGGGCGCTTCTGGGCCGGTACGATGCAAACAAACATGGGCGCCGAGCCGGTGGGTGCGCTTTACCGATATGACGCGACGGCAGACGCAACGGTAAAACCATTGCAAGCACGACTGGACAAGCTGATCGTGCCCAACGGCATGGCCTTCAGCCCGGACGGCAAAACACTGTATATCTCCGACTCACACCCCAGCGTCCAGCTGATCTGGGCCTTCGACTACGACATCGACAGCGGCACACCGCACAACCGCCGAATCTTCGTCGACATGAACCCGCACGCCGGCCGACCGGACGGGGCCGCGGTGGATGCCGAAGGTTGCTATTGGATCTGCGCGATCGATGCCGGCCAGGTACTGCGCTTCACCCCCGAAGGGAAACTGGACCGCGCCCTGCCGCTACCGGTGAAGAAACCGACCATGTGCGCATTCGGCGGCCCGCAGCTGGATACGCTGTTCGTGACGTCGATTCGCCCACAAGGCATCGACCTGAGCGACCAGCCACTGGCCGGAGGCGTGTTCGCACTGAACCCCGGCGTGAAAGGCCTGCCGGAGCCGATTGCCGGGGGCTGAAGCCTGAGCCGGCAATGGCTGACACCAGGGGAATACTCAGTAAGCAGCCTTGCTGGGCATCCCCCTGCGACCTACCCCAAGGCAAGTGACCGCAAAAGCAATCACCAACGCCCCGGTTCCCAACAGGAAAATCAACTGCTGGTTGGAGCCCTCCACCAGCATGGCAATCAGTGCCGGCGTCACGGCTGCAGCCCCCATCAACGTGATGCTGACCAGCGGCGTCAGCTTGCCGGTCGGGTCGTTGGTGGTGATCAGCGCCATGTAGTACGACAGTGACAGCACCCAGCCAAAGTTGATCAGCAACAACGCCACGAACAACTGCATCGGTGTGCGGGTATGGCCCGTGAGCATGGCGATGGAAATGAACACCGCCACCAGCCCCACAGCAATCATCAGTTGGCGGTTGACCCGCGCCCCCAGCAGGCTTGGCAGCCCTGCCCCAGGCAGGCCGCCAATGGCCGACAGGCCGAACGCCCAACCAATGTCGACGCCGCTGATGCCCTGGTCTCGCGCCAGCTGGTCGATGAAGCCCCACACGCAGTAGATGGCGATCTGCATGAACAGCATGCCCACCAGCGCCGTACGCCCGGTACGTGCCGAACCACCCTGGGCAGGTGAGCCTTCGCCAATGGCCAGCAACGCCGCCGGACGGCGCGGCAACACCAGGCTGGCGCCGCAGATCAGCAAGTACCACAGGCCGAACGCGCACAAAGCGGTCACCGTACCGCTCTGCGCGGCCAGCAACGGCAATGCAGCGGAAAACAGCGAGTACTCGGGCGTTTGCAGCAACAGCATCAACCCGAACGAACGATCCTGATTGGGCAAGCGCCCCAGCGTAGACACCGCGTAGGCATACACCAGCCCCGCACAGGTGCCAGCGGCCAGGCGCACAATCAGCAACACGTTATTGGTGGTGGCAAAGGCGGTCGCAAGGCTCAACACCACGCACAGCGCCCCCACGAACAGGCAAAGGCTACGCCCGCCATGGCGCTTCATCAGCAGCGGGCATAGCAAGGTGCCCAGGGTCATGCCGATCATCTCGACCGACACCACCCAGCCCTGCTGATCGAGTGACAGGCTCAGTTGTTCCGTGACCAAACCCATGAAAATGGGTTGCACACCACAGACGATGAATGAAGTACAGGCAATGAAAATCAAGGCGGCACGCAGCAGCTTGGAATCATTGATCATGGAAGGACTCCGACACGGCATTTGTTTTTATTGTGTGTGATGACCTGCCCGGAACACGCCGCAGCAAGCGGTCGGACGGGGCACGCGATCAATCCTGTGCCGAGACCGAAGGCTTTGAAAGTTAATTATCGCAATCCACTTCAGTGGGCTTTTTAATGCAGGCCAACCTCCACTGCCTGTATCCAGAAACGCACTGCTGTCGATCCTGATAATTAATTGGAGACATGCCCGCATCCGCCCTACCGTGGTACGTCACCCAAGCCGTTAGTAAAAAAGGCCCAACCATGAACGACCGTGAGTTCATCAACGCCATCGACGCCGATGGCCTGCCGCTGAACATTGCCGTAAGCAATGGCCGCATCAGCCACATCGGCCCGCAACGCGCCAGCACGCCCGCCCGCGAAACCATCGACCTCGAAGGCCTGCTGGTGCTGCCGGGCTTTGTCGATGGCCATATCCACCTGGACAAAAGCTTCGTCGGCGACCGTTGGCGCCCGCACCAGCCCGTGGCCAGCCTGCGCGAACGCCTGGCCGTGGAAAAACGCGAACTGGCCAGCGCCCCGCCCATCGTCCAGCGCGCCGATGCGCTGATGCGCCAGGCCACCTCGTTTGGCACCCTGGCCATGCGTTGCCATGTGGACGTGGACGCCACCACCGGCCTTACCAACCTGCATGCCATGCTCGAGGCCCGGGACATGTGGAAAGGCCTGCTCGACATCGAACTGGTGGCCTTCCCCCAGGCCGGTGTGGTGACCTGCCCCGGTACTGCTGAAGTGATGGAGGCGGCCATCCGCGAAGGCGTGCAGGTGGTCGGCGGCATCGACCCGACCACCCTTGATGGCGATGCCGATGGCCAGCTCGACATCGTGTTCGGCATCGCCGACCGACATGGCGTGAAGGTCGACATCCACCTGCATGAGCCTGGCGATATCTGTATCGCCCAACTCGAACGCATCGCCGCCCGCACCCAGGCGCTGGGCATGCAAGGCCTGGTGGCGGTCAGCCACGCCTATGGGCTGGGCGACGTCTCCGATGCCGTGGTCGACCGCACCGCCGAAGTGCTGGCTGGCGCCGGCATTTCCATCATGACCAACGCCCCCGGCGAGCATGCTTTCCCACCCGTCCTACGCCTGCGTAACGGCGGCGTGCGGGTGTTTACCGGCAACGACAACATCCAGGATGCCTGGTGGCCCTACGGCAACGGCGACATGCTGCAACGGGCCATGCTGGTCAGCTACCGCTCAGGCTTCAACACCGACAAGGAACTGCGGGTGGCGTTGCACATGGCGACCGAGGCCAGCGCTGCAGTGATGGGCAAACAGGATTACGGCTTGAAGGTGGGCAACGAGGCCAGCTTCATCCTGTTCAAGGCACCGAATGCCGCTGCGGCGGTGGCGGCTGCCATTCATGAGCGGGCGATCGTGCGCCACGGGGCGTTCTGGGGCGGGCCTGCGCAGTTGCAGTTGAAGGCTACTCAATTTGCTGCAGAGATACGCCGCTAAGCTGCACCGGACCTTCACCACTGCGGCACTCCTCGACACGAAACGAAACACCCCGGCTCGTTCATCTGCCCATACAAGTGCACCAGTTGCGGTATGCTACCCTCCGCCCGCAGGCTGGCGGCCTATAGCGAACACGCTGCTATGCTTGGGACAAGTGTTCAGGCAATACGTGGAAGAGGAGTGATTGCATGAGCCACAAAAGCATCTGGGAAACCCTCCTGCAGTGGGTTTCCCCTCCATCAGAAGAGTCCTTGGCAATCGCCAGGCGGCTCAATGCAGTCGCTGAGCAAGTGCAGGTCAGCGAACATGGCGCCGTATCCATTTCGGCATCCACCATCCTGCAAGATGCAGATTTCGCACGCGCCTGTGAAGCAGCCAGGCAAGCGATTTCGAAGTCGAACTAGGCATCAGTAGTGGGCTTTCTACTCGTCCTGCCCATCCTGATCTGCGGGTTCATCTACTGCAAATACAACTTCTACGACAAAACACTCATCGCAAAATATGAGGGGCAGTCACTGTACTTGCATATTGCAATGAGGGGGCTTGTCCTCGCATTCCCATGGCTGACATTGGTATTTTTGATCGAGTGGTGTACCAAGGGGTTCTTTGGCCTGGCCGAACTGTTCGAGGACCGGGGCTTTACCCACTCTAAAGAGCAGCATCTGTTCTCGACGATGCTGATAGCAATTCTCACGGCACCGCTTTACGCCTACCTGGCGGCAAAGGTCCGTTTTAAAGTCACCCGTTACCGTCACGGCCTGAAGAACGATTTCCTTACCCGCTCCTTCATCCTCGAAACCATGCTGCCCACCAGCACCCATCAGGCATTGCTGCTTGACTCACTGTTCAACAAACGTCTGTATATGTTCAGCATGGAAGACCGCAAGGTGTACATCGGCTGGGTAAAGAACTTCGGTAACCTGCAGGATCACGACTCGAATCACGATGAGGGTTTCTCGATCATCCCCATCTACAGTGGCTTTCGTGACAAGGATCAGTTGACGGTTGAGTTCACCACCTTCTATGACCGTGTATACGACGCGGTCAAGAAAGGTCCGGTTTCAGGCATTGATGACGGCACGGAAGACCGCTGCACTCGCGCTAGCCGGGCCGATGAGATTGGCAGCCTGTTCAGTATCAGCCTTCTGCAAAAGAACATTGTTTCCATGACCTTCTTCGAAGGCGCGTACTGGCAGGAATTTAAAAAGAACGAGATCAAGCCAGACAAGGACGCCACAAGAGCTTGAGTGCCCTGATGGGTATTTGCCTGACCACAACTGCACCCCTTTGCGCTCTACGAACCGCTCACTCGGCCCTCAAAATACCAATCAATACCTCAGCCAACTCCATAACCATCGGATCCGCCGTAGGCCGATGAAAAATCGCCGCCTCAAACACTTTGATCGGCTTGAACCCTTCTTCCGCCCCCAACACCCGATGCCCCGGCGTCACCACCCGCAATGGCAACAGGCTCACCCCTAACCCATTGGCCACCGCCTCCTGAATCCCTGCCAGGCTCGAGCTGGTGAACGCAATACGCCAGCTCCGCCCCATGGCTTCGACCGCACTGATCATGTCGTCCCGGTACAGCCCACGCGGCGGGAAGGTCACCAGCGGAATCGGGTCCTGGGCAAAGCACGGGTACTGCGCACTGTCGATCCACTCGATACGCTCTGGCTGGCAAGCATTGGCCTCACGGCTGTGGCGCCGTTGCTTGATCAACACCAGGTCCAGTTCGCCCCGATCATAGGCGCTCATCAGGTCACGGCTAAGGCCACCGGTAATCTCCAGTTTCACCGTCGGATTACGCCGGTTGAACGCCGCCAACGCCTGCATCGTCTTGCCCGCGACAAAATCGTCCGGCAGGCCGATGCGCACGGTCACCGTCACCCCACCCGACATGGCCTCGGTCAACTGGCTGCTCACCGCCAGCAGGTGCCGAGCGTAACGCAGCAGGGTTTCACCGGCGTCGGTCGGGTGCACCTCCCGGTTGCTGCGGTCGAGCAGCTGGTGGCCGACCATTTCTTCCAGCCGGCGCACCTTCTGGCTGACAGTCGACTGGGTGGAATGCAGGCGGGCTGCGGCGGTGGTGAAACTGCCGCAGTCGGCCACCATGACCACGGTGCGGAGCATGTCCAGGTCGTAGATGGCGCGGTTAGGGTTGGGGGATTCAGGCATTTGGCGCGTTCAGCTTTTCGATGGGGCTGGGTACATGATGCCTGAAGCCGGGGTGCATGGCGCATTGCCCTTGTGCGGGGCATGCTTTGTACGCATGCACGAACGGCCTGTCAGGGCACCAGGGTCTTCTCGAAATAAACGCGCTTGAAACCGTCTTCCGTCCGTTGCCCTACATTCACATAGCCAAGCTTGGGGTAAATCGACAGGTTCTCGGTCATCTTCTCATTGGTATAGAGATGGACGGCGCCTACCCCCTGTTGCCGGGCCGCATCTTCACAGAAGCGAATCAGCGCCTTTCCTACACCCTGCCCGGCTGCGCTGGGCAGGACTGCGACGTTTTCCAGCAGCATGTGGCCGTGCTCGGCATAGAACACGATGAAACCCTGAAGAACCGCCCGATCATCCGTCGCCACGTACACCACACCGTCCGCTATCTGCCTGGCGAAGTCTGCGGTCATCGGGGCAGGCTTGCGCCCGATGAGTGGCACATACCGAGCGTAGGCCTGCTCAGCACACTGCCTGACTTCAGGCTCATCGGTTGCTACGGCCAGCCGGATCATGACGGTCTCCCTGGTTACCGGATAGTGCGTTACTCAAGCAGCAACGCCTCGTTCGCCATCATCGCTGACTTCGAACTGCCCCACCAGCTTCTGCAACTTGCCGGCATCCACCTTCACCTTCTGCGCACTGCTTTGCAGCACCACGGCGGTCTGGCGCATCTCGCTGGACGACTGGTTGACCTGCTCGATGGTCTTGCCGTATTCCACACTTCGCCGGTTGAGCTGCTGGATGATGGCGAACATGCCCTCCACCGCCTGGTGCAGTTGCACATTCTCCGAAGAGGCGTCCTCGGCGAGGCGCAGACTGTTGTCGACGTCCTGCACGCCCTGCTCCATGAAGCTTACGGCCTGACGGGTTTCGCCCTGCAGGCTTTCGACCATATGGCGAATGTCGTCGGCAGCACGCGAGGTACGCGCGGCCAGGCTGCGCACCTCGTCGGCCACCACTGCAAAGCCACGGCCATGCTCCCCGGCGCGCGCCGCCTCGATGGCGGCATTGAGCGCCAGCAGGTTGGTCTGGTTGGTGATTTCGCTGATCAACCCGGTAATGTTGTCGATTTCGACCATGCGGCTGTCGAGCCGCTGCACGCTGGACGACGAGCGCGCTACCACATCGCGGATCGACTGCGTGCCCGCCTGCACCGCCAGGTACTGCTCGCGCGCGCGGCTGACCACTTCGTCCATGGCCTGCTTCATCTGCTCGGCACTGACCGAAGCCTGCTGCAACTCGCCAAGCTGCTCTTCCATGATGATCATCATCTGGTGCACGGCGTCTGCCACATCGGCGGAGCTCACGCTGGCTTCCTGGCTGCGCCCGAGCATCATCTGGTTGGTGCTGCCGACGGTTCGACTGGCCTTGACCACCTGCCCCACCACTGCGTCCAGGCGGTCGATGAAGCTGTTGATCCAGCGCGCCATGTCGCCGCTTTCGTCGTTGGCCAAGGTGCTGGTGTCCAGCCGCTGGCGCAGGTTGCCTTCTCCCTCGGCGATGGTGCGCAGCACGCCGCTCATGCCATTCAGCCTGGCCGCCAGGCGCTTGGGCCCGAGCACACCGAACAGCAACGTGGCGCCGAGCATGCTCGCGGCCTCGATCGCGTCGTTCAGCCCTTGCGGCAGGCCTGCACAGTGCTGCACCAGGTAATTGCAGCCGAACAGCCCCGCCATGATCGCCACATAGGGCTTCATCAAACCGTAGCTCAGCGAGCGCCGGCGGTAGACCTCCCCCAGGTCTGCCTCGCACATCATGCCCCAGCGGTCGGGTGAGCCCGGTAACTGGAAGGTCACGCCCTTACCCACCACCGGCACGTGGCGATAGTCCGAATAACCGGGGTAGGTCACGAACAGGTTTTCACCGCGCCTGATGGTCTCCCTTACGCCCGGGTGCAGTTCCCGCGTGGAGGGGTCGGTGAAACGCAGCTCCAGTTCGGTATGGCGCTGGACCTGCACCGTGGTCCAGGGCGTGTGCACGCCGCTCTTGAGGTTTTCGCCATGGGTGAAGGTGGCGTCTTCGAAGCGCGAGCGGGACAGCGCGATGCCAGGCTGAATGGCAAGGTCGAAGCGCGATTGCGCCATGAACAGGTAGTTGTCACCCGACTCGGGGTAGATGTGCCCGGCCTCGCGCTGGATCAGATCGCCCAGCACGTCGTTGGGCACCCGCCCGCACAGGCAACCGAGCACTTTGCCCGCGTGCCTGAGGGGCTGGTAGAACATCAGCGTGACTTCATCGTGAAAGCGTGAGGATGACGGGCCGATCTGCAAGGTCAGTGGGTCGCTGTAGGGCCCGTGCAGAAAGGGGGCTTTCAGCCCTTGTGCCAGGGCTGACATGTGCTCGATACGCGGCGTGCCACGTTGGGGCCAGGTCGAAGCAATGACGTTGCCGTGGGCATCGACGACAAACAGTTCGGAAAAGTCCTCGGCCTGGGCCAGCGTGCTGCGCAACATCGCGCTATCGACTTGAGCGAGCCCGGGCGCCAGTTGATCGGCCAGCTCGGCCAGATGCTCCCACTGCTCGCGCGCCCACTCATGCAGCAACTGCACACGGGTGTGGGCGATGGCTTCGAAGGTTTGCTCGATCTGCGGGTAACTGGCCCGATTAAGGCGGCACGCCCAGCCCATGCTGAATTTGCCGGTTTTACCAAACCACGGCAGCCAGCCCTTTTCATGCGACGACAACTGCATCGAACCACTGGAAAGCGACATTATCTTCACCATACGCGACATCGAATGGCAATCTGATAGCAAGTCGCACGCCAACGCGGCAGGGGTGATTAATCGGTGATTTCGCGAGTCTGCTGCACTTGATCAGTGCAGAACCGTTGCAGAGAAGCGCAGAGCGCACCAGCGAGGGGCGACAATGAAGCGATCACACGTTCAATTTGAGTGAGGCAAATAGCTTCCGAAACTGCTCGCACATCGCACAACAGTTCGATAATCGCACAAATTCAGCCAAACCCCCTCTACTGTTGCCCTATCTTGCGGCACGCTATAGCGAAAGTCAGCAAGTAATTTCAAGCGCTGACAGGCCCCATCGCTTCACGCGCTCCGGCCAGCCCGACAACCACAACTCCAGGAACAACCAGGAGCTCGCCTTGATCAATAAAACGTACGAGTCCATCGCCAGCGCGGTGGAAGGGATTACCGACGGTTCGACCATCATGGTCGGTGGCTTTGGCACGGCTGGCATGCCGTCCGAGCTGATCGACGGCCTGATTGCCACCGGTGCCCGCGACCTGACCATCATCAGCAACAACGCCGGTAACGGCGAGATCGGCCTGGCCGCCCTGCTCATGGCAGGCAGCGTGCGCAAGGTGGTCTGCTCGTTCCCGCGCCAGTCCGACTCCTACGTGTTTGACGAACTGTACCGCGCCGGCAAGATCGAGCTGGAAGTGGTACCGCAAGGCAACCTGGCCGAGCGCATCCGCGCCGCAGGCTCGGGCATTGGTGCATTCTTCTCGCCGACCGGCTACGGCACCCTGCTGGCCGAAGGCAAGGAAACCCGTGAAATCGACGGCCGCATGTACGTGCTGGAAATGCCGCTGCACGCCGACTTCGCGCTGATCAAGGCACACAAGGGCGACCGTTGGGGCAACCTGACCTACCGCAAGGCCGCCCGCAACTTCGGCCCGATCATGGCCATGGCCGCCAAGACCGCCATCGCCCAGGTCGACCAGGTTGTCGAACTCGGTGAACTGGACCCGGAACACATCATTACCCCGGGTATCTTCGTCCAGCGCGTGGTCGCCGTTACCGGCGCTGCCGCTTCTTCGATCGCCAACGCTGTCTGAGGCCTGCCATGACCATCACCAAAAAGCTCTCCCGCACCGAGATGGCCCAACGCGTGGCCGCAGACATTCAGGAAGGTGCCTACGTCAACCTGGGCATCGGCGCACCCACCTTGGTGGCCAACTACCTGGGCGACAAGGAAGTGTTCCTGCACAGCGAAAACGGCCTGCTGGGCATGGGCCCAAGCCCGGCCCCGGGCGAGGAAGACGATGACCTGATCAACGCCGGCAAGCAGCACGTGACCCTGCTGACTGGCGGCGCATTCTTCCACCATGCCGACTCGTTCTCGATGATGCGCGGCGGCCACCTGGACATCGCCGTACTGGGCGCCTTCCAGGTGTCGGTGAAGGGCGACCTGGCCAACTGGCACACCGGTGCCGAAGGTTCGATCCCGGCCGTAGGCGGCGCCATGGACCTGGCCACCGGCGCCCGCCAGGTGTTCGTGATGATGGACCACCTGACCAAGAGCGGCGAAAGCAAGCTGGTGCCTGAGTGCACTTATCCGCTGACGGGTATTGGTTGCGTGAGCCGCATCTACACCGATTTGGCCGTGCTCGAAGTAACACCTGATGGGCTGAAAGTGGTCGAGATCTGTGCGGATATCGACTTTGAAGAGTTGCAGAAGCTGAGTGGCGTGCCGCTGATCAAGTGATCGGCGAAACCTTCTGGCAAAACGCAATCTCCGTGGCCTACCCAAAAGCCACTGTCATTGCTCACTCAGGCGATACGGATACTTGCCAGCAACGTTCCACCATCCGCACTAAAACTCCACCTTGCCCCGCCCCGCCTTGACGGTGCTCCGCCTGGCTTTGCCTTCAAGGCGGCGGGTTTTCGAACCGAGGGTCGGCTTGGTGGGGCGGCGTTTCTTCTCGGTCTTGCCGGCAGCGATGACCAACTCGGTAAGACGCGCCAATGCGTCAGCACGGTTCTGCTCCTGCGTGCGATACTGCTGGGCCTTGATGATCAGCACACCGTCGCCGGTGATGCGACTGTCGCGCAGCGCCAGCAGCCGCTCTTTGTAGAACTCGGGCAATGATGAGGCCGGGATGTCGAAGCGCAGGTGCACGGCGCTGGACACCTTGTTGACATTCTGCCCACCCGCGCCTTGCGCACGGATGTAGGTCAGTTCGATTTCGGCATCCGGCAGATGCACGTTGTTGGAGATGGTCAGCATGACATGGCCCTGATAATTGCCCCATTATCACAGGCTCCGTCGCTCTCCCATAGAACAACAGCACGCAAAGTGTGGCCGCCTTTGCCTTAGGCGCAGCGCTTAAGGCTGGACGTTGTTGCGCCGGGCACGCTGAAAGCGCGTAACCACGATTTGAACAGCACCGGCCACAAGGCACAGCACACCTATCTTCCAGCCCCCTTCCACGCCAAAGTTATCGGCGATCGTCCCTACGATCATCACGCTTACGAAGATGGCGGCGGGCAGGATCAGTTTGTTCATTTTGGTAATCCGAATGCGAGCGACAGAATGTGTGAAGCGGCACAGTCTACACAGAGACAGTGCCAGCGCAGGTCAGGATTTCGTAACCAGGCCGGTAACCTGTGGAAATACTCAAGCCGCCTAGCGGTAACCCCCAATGGGATAACATCCCCCATTCATGCATTGCGGTAACCACCCTGTACAAGATGGAAAGGTAAGGACGCTTTCTCCATGACGAGCTGGAACGCTTTTTACGAACGCACGAGCGAACGCGCGCCCTCTGTGCTGCTCAGTTGCGCCATTGATCACGCCAGGCACCTACGCCCCCTGCATGCGGTAGACCTCGGATGCGGTGTCGGTAATGAAACCTTGCAACTGATCCAGGCTGGCTGGCAGGTGCTGGCCATCGATAAAGAACCTGAGGCCATCGCTCGAACCGCCAATAAATGCTCAATGGATGAGGCTCGAATGCTGGACGCCAAGGTGGCAGACTTTGAGTACCTTGCCGAGCTACCGCCTTCAAGCCTGATTCATGCCGGGCTTGCCCTTCCCTTTTGCCACCCTGGGCGATTCGATCACCTGTGGAATCTGATTTTCAAAACGCTGATCCCCGGTGGTGTCTTTGCGGGTCATTTCTTTGGGCTAAGGCACGGCTGGACTAGCCAGGGGCATATGTCGTTTCATAGCGTTGAAAATGTTCAGGCGCTTGCTGCGGGGTTGGAAACCGTCCTGCTGCGCGAAACCGAATCAGCCATGGTCATCGATTCCGGAACGGTGAACTGGCATCGGATTGATGTGATTCTGCGCAAGGCATGATGCCGAAGCCCTGAGAAGATCTGGGCTTTTCTGGACTTGGAAGTCGTTGGCCTTGCTGGAATCAGGCCCTCTGTCTTCAGAGGCTCATTTTACAGACCCCAAAAACGCAAAAAGCCCTGAATAATCAGGGCTTTGAATATGGCGGAAGCGTAGAGATTCGAACTCAACATATTGGCGCTGGCATCGCTGGAGGCCTTGATTTACGTGAGGTAGAGAGCGGGTGAGCGCGCATTTGTGTTCCCAGAGTGTTCCCAGCTCTTGTGTAGGCGTCACCCTGCCACCCCTCCCCCCATGGAGATTTTCCATTTCATGTTGACCCATCAAAAAAAGGTAATTTTGGTAATCGATTTTTAGAACAGCCGTGAAAGCCTTGTAAATCAATGGCTTGAGAGAAATACATAAAGGTAATTTTTTAGTAATCAGTAGGTAATCCAATTACCCAAACCGTTGGTTGGATCGGGGAATCCTCAACCCCAGTAAAATCAAGGGGTTAGCAAAAAATTACCTTTTCACTTACCGTTTCTTACCTTTTTTGGTAATCGCTACAAGCCACGAATTCCGTGGTCTGGGAGGTGATCGATAAGGGGGGATTACCAAAATTACCTATTTTTGAAACTCCAACTCAGAAATGCTGGAGCTGTCCTGGAACATCCAGGCATTGGCCGCAGAAAACACCATCACTGCAGGGATTCGCAGAACGCTGAGGTCCCCCATTCTCTGCCAGACCCCAGACACTGGGCGGCTTACCTCTGGCTGCAGGGGCGCAGAAATTCCGACACGTTTAGCCCGCAGGCGTGGCGGGGGGACGAGGGCGCGCGCCGGGGTCAGCCCGAGCAGATTTGAATCGAAGCGATTAGACTGGGCCATCACTCACACGATGGAGCGTGACCATGCATGACTCTTCACCTGGCCTGGCCGGCTCGCAGTACTGGTCCAGCACCGAACGCGACGACACTGATGAAGGCGATCCTGGCGTCATCGGCCAACAAGGCTTGCCCCTGGCAAATGTGATGCGACTTGAAAACCTGAAGAGGTGCCTTGAGCAGGCAGTCGATTCCAAAACCGTTGAGCACTACGCAGCGCGGATCGCAGGCTACCTGGACGGAGTCAATGACAGTGGCCAGCAGGTGGCAGCCGCCAACCTCGCCCCGTTCTTTGAACAACAGGTAGCACTTGCAATGGGTCGGGTGCAGTCATGAGAAATAGCCCAGTTGGCGGGGATGACGAGCTGATCCCTGGACTTGTCCTGCCTGCTGGATGGGCCGCCGAACTACGCAAGCTCTTGGCCCGCATCGAGAATGCCAGGACCAAGACGGACTGCTCGCTCGCCCTGGAGCGTGCGACGGGGGTGATAATTGGTCTTGAGCTGGCCAAAGCGCGTGACCCGGCGACCATCGAGCAGCTTTATCTACTGGTTGCAGGTGTAGGACATGCTCGCTTCGAGCAACTGAAATCTGAAGCCTCTTGAAGGGTCGAAGTGCCCGATTCATTGGGTCGAACCGGTGATTTGAGTAGCTTGAAAGGTGCACCAGTGATAAGATTTGCTGGGGTTTTTCATGCTGAAGCCCCACACATTTTCAGGTCCTCCGGACGCAAAAAAGCCGCCTCGATGGGCGGCTTTTCTGCATTCGGTTTCTCAGTTTACGTTGCCGGCGGGAACCTCATATGGCTGGAAACGGATCACCTCTTCACCCAACCAATCATTGATCTGCAACAGCCTGGCCTGTTCCGGCTCTAATTCGTTCATGGCCCAAACCTGAGTGGCGTCACGAACCGAGCCGAAGCCGCCCGCGTTTTGCGGAACCACGCCCATCAGTTGGGGCGGTATACGCAGCATGGCCAGCTGGTCGTCGCGACTGATGTTCTTGATCGCGCCGAAGTCATCCTTCGCCGCCACCTCGCTGATCGGGATCAGCTGAATGCCGTCCTTCTTGCCATTGGGCGCGTACATGAACAGGTTGCGGAAGTTGCCCGGGCCCTTGCTGCTCTTCATCGCCGTGCGCAGGTCGTCGACAAAGTCTTCGTTCTGGGCTGCGTCGGTCATGTACAGAATGAAGCCCGCATGGCTCCCGTTTTGGTAGTACTTCCGGCGGAACAGGGTGGCCGACTCATTGAGCAACGCGGCCTGCAGCGCTGGCAACCACTCCGGCAGGCCATACACCTCCTGGTTGATATCAGCCACCCGCAAGTGGCAGATACTGCCCGCCCTGAACTCATGCTCATCACGCCAACCTCGCACCTGGTAATAGGTCTCCAGATCCGCACCACGGCGCATGTATTTGGCCAGGCAGGGTCGAAGCCCCATCGCCCGGCCCAGCATGTTGTCGCGCTTTTCCAGGTAAAGATTGCCCGACCACCCAAGGTCCATGACGATCTGCTCGAACGCCTGGCGCGTCAGCAGCCTGTGGGGGATGAATGTCCGGGCCAAGGCGTTGCGTTTGAAGATCAGCCCAGACTGCAGGTAGACGCTGGCCTTCGACGACCGGGCCAGTCCATCCAGAGATACTGGTGGCTCATACCATCGGCCGTTGCTGTAGCACTCCAGGTAATCCAGGATCTCGCGCCCGTCCAGGACCGGTACCGGATCGCCAAAGGTAAAAGCCTCGGCCCGGGCACTGGGGTTGGCGAGCAGCTCGCCGGTGGGCCCCGGCGCGGCGCCGGCCAGATCGGTGTTGCCCATCAGAAGATCTCCATGATGCGAGTATTGGTTGCGGTTTGCCCTTCAAGCGGCTCGTTGTGCAATGCGTGGAAAAGCGCCCAGGCTAAGTCGGCGTGGCCGGTGGCTTCGTTCCGGCCCGCGGTGTATGTGAATTGGCGACCACCAGGTGTGATGGTTTTGCGAATAGCCATGAGGGACTGCGCCACGTCTGTTGCGCCGGCATCGAACTCCAGACGGCCTTTGCTTATGACGTCCCACGCCTTCATGACCAAGCGGGTCTTAACCTCGGGGCTGTAGGTGAAGGTGCGAAGCGCCGGGAAGAACTGACGCACCAGTTGGGCCACGGCGCTGCCCATACCCGTGGTGTCGATGCCGATATAGGTAACGTTGTAGCGCCGGGTGATCTGGCGGATCGTCTCAGCCTGGGAATTGAAGTCCATCCCGCGGAACTGATGCTTTTCCAGCAGGAAGAACTTACCGCCCGGTACCAGGGGCGGAGCGAGTACCACCAGTCCGGCCGAGTCACCGGTTTCTGCCGGGTCATATCCAACCCACACCGGGCGCTCACCGTATGGCCTGGCAGAAAACGGGCTGTAACCCGGCCAATCCCAGCTTTCCACCATGCAGGGCTGCAGCATGCTGAGTGGGAAAATGCTCGCACCGTCGTCCACAAACTGACACATGAGCAGGTTCTGAAAGGCTGCCGCGTCGTACTCCAGCCGCAGCTCGTCCAGGTCGAACAGATCACAACCCCGGGCTTCGGCGTCCATGATCGTGACGATTTGCCGCCAGATCTTGTCCTCACACAGCCGGCCTTGCTGCAGCGCCTCGTGGGTAACGTCCAGCTGGATGTGCTGGGCAGTGGGCTTACCCTTGTTGATACGCTCGCCGGTCCACCAGGTGTAAGCCGGGTGGGCCATGCTGCTCGGCGTCGAGAAGTAGGTTTTCCGCCACTTCTTGTGCAAGGCCATGCCGGAGGCCACCTTGTTGATCTCGGCGAAGCCATGAACCCAGAAGAACTCGTCGAAGTAGAAGTTGCCGGAGCGGCCCTGGGCAGTACGGAAGTTGGTGCCAAGGAAGTGCAGCTCGGCGTTGTTCCATAGCACGATGGGGTCACCGGTCAGCTTGATGCCCAGCACCTCATTGAGGAACGCCTGCATGTACGTCTTGAACTGGTGAGCCTGTGCCTTACTGGCGGACAGGAAAATCTGGTTCCGGCCGGTGGTGATGGCGTCGATCAGCGCTTCCCGGGCAAAGTAGAAGGTGGCACCGATCTGCCGGCTCTTGAGGATCATCCTGGTGCGCTGGTTACCGGCGCGGTACCAGTCGAGCTGGTAATCGAAGCAGCTGTCGCGGAAGGCATCGACGAGTTTCTCGATCTGCTCTTCGTCCAGCTCGTTGCGTTTGGGCTGCTTCTTCGGCCCCTCGTTGCGCTTGGCGATGTTGGGGTTAAGGTCGGTTTCAGTGCCGCCGCCCTGGTAACGCTGAATACGTGCCTGCCGCTCCAGCTGCCGGTGCAGGAGGTCGATTTCCTTGAAGTCGCCGCTGGTCTTCTCGTCCTTGAGGATCAGTTGAACGAGACGCGCCTCAAGGGCGCCACCGATCCGCTCGACATTGTCCGCCCGGTCCCACTCGTCGCGGGCTTTCCAGCTATGGACGGTTTTCTCTTTCTCGCCCAGGTGATCGGCGATATCGGTGACGCGCCAACCCGTCCAATACATGAACTTGGCTTGGCGGCGGGGATCGGTCGTGGGTTGGTCGGTAGTCTTCATGGCGCCGATGCTGCCGCTCGCGCGCGCGTTCACCCACTGGCGCCCCCTGTAGCCCGCAGGCCTACAAGTGCGGCGCGTTGCCGTATAGCAGCCCGCTGCGGACCATGCCCCTCATCGCAAGGCACAACGCCACCGCAATGAGGACATCCCCCCATGGCCGCAAAAAAGTTCCGCAGCAAGTTCTTCCGCGTCGCCGTTGAAGGCGCAACCACCGACGGTCGTACCATCGAGCGTCAGTGGCTGGTGGATGCTGCCGAAACCTACAACGTCAACACCTACGGCGCTCGCGTCTGGCTGGAGCACTTCCGCAGCGCGCTGCCAGATGGGCCGTTCAAGGCCTACGGCGATGTCGTGGCGTTGAAGACCGAAGAAGTCGAGATCGCCGGCAAGAAGAAACTGGCCCTGTTTGCGCAGATCGAGCCTACCGCCGACCTGATCGCCCTGAACAAAGCCCGACAGAAGATTTACACCAGTATCGAGATCCGTCCGAAGTTCGCCGACAGCGGTCGCGCGTACCTGGACGGCATTGCCGTTACCGACACCCCGGCCAGCCTGGGCACCGAGATGCTCACCTTCAGCGCCCAGCATCCTGACGCCAACCCACTCAAGTCGCGAAAAAATGACCCGGACAACCTGTTCTCCGAGGCCATCGAGATCGCGTTGGAATTCGAGGAAGTCACCGACAGCGAGAGCAAGGTCGCCGGCCTGTTCTCCCGGGTGATGGACGCCCTCGGCAAGAGCAAGGACAAAGCCGTCAAGGACGACGCCCAGTTCTCCGAGCTGACTGAGGCCATCGAGGCGCTGGCCACGCACGCCAAGGAACAGGGCGAGGCGTTCACCGAAGAAGTGGCCGCCCGCACTGGCCTGGTCGAGAAGGTCGACAAGCTGACCACCGACTTCAACGACCTGGTCAAGCGCCTCGGCGATACCGAAGACCACAGCCAAAAAACGCGTCCGCCGGCCACCGGTGGCGACGGCAAAGTGCTGACCCCGTTCTGAACCCATCCAGCCTGAACACCCGGAGAACACCCAATGCGTAACGCAACCCGCATCGCCTTTACCGCCCTGGCCGCGCAAATTGCGCTGGTCAATGGGGTGGCCAGTGCCACCGAAAAATTCAACGTCGCGCCGACCGTGCAGCAGACCCTGGAAAAGGCCACTCAGGAGTCCTCGGCATTCCTGAAAGCGATCAACATTATTGGCGTCGATGAGCAGCAAGGCGAAGCCCTGCTCGCAGGCGTCAACGGCCCGGTGGCCAGCCGCACCAACACCGGTGCGGGTAATCGCCGCAATCCGGCCAACGTCGCTGAGATGTCCAAAGACAGCTACAGCTGCGTTCAGACCAACTTCGATACGTCGTTCCCCTACGCGCTGCTCGATGCCTGGGCGAAGTTCCCGGAGTTCCAGGTGCTGCTGACCAACGCCATCATCGAGCGGCAGGCACTTGACCGCATAATGATCGGCTTCAACGGCAAGCTGGTGGCAGTTGCTACCGACCGCGCTGCCAACCCGCTGCTGCAGGACGTCAACAAAGGCTGGCTGCAGAAAATCCGCGAAGGTGCGGCCGATCGCGTCCTGGACGAGGGCGCTGTCGCGGGCAAAGTCCGCGTGGGCGCGACCAAAGTCGTCAAAGTGGCCGGGGTCGATACAGAGATCAGCGGTGACTATCAGACCTTGGACGGTGTGGTATTCGACGCCATCCAGATGCTTGACCCATGGCATCGTGCTCGCCCGGACCTGGTCGTCCTGGTCAGCCGTGACCTGATGCACGAGAAGTTGCTCAAGGCTGTGGAAAAGGGGGCGGCCTCCAACCAGGAAGAGAACGCGTCGCAGGAAATCGTCAGCCGCGCGCGTCTGGGTGGTCTGCCAGTGGTCGACGCCCCGTTCCTGCCAGCCGGCACCGTGCTGGTCACCTTCCTGAAGAACCTGTCGATTTACTGGCAGGAAGGCGCCCGTCGCCGTCACCTCAAGGACGAGCCTGAGTTCGACCGGATTGCTGACTACCAGTCCAGCAACGATGCCTACGTCATCGAGGACTTCGGCGCCGTTGCCCTGGTGGAGAACATCGAAGCCTTGACCTACCCGGCACCGACCGAGGCGTAACCCATGGCCCTGACCCTTTCGCAAACGAACCAGCTGCGCAAGCGAGCCGCCAAGGAGGCGGCAAGCGCAGCACCGGCCGCCCTGATGGATGGGCTCAATCAGTACGAGTTGATGCTTGCCAAGCTGCAGCAGGATCAGTTTCGGTTGAAGCAGATCCAGTCGATTCAGAGTAAGTGCCTGCTGAAAGCGCAACTGATCGGCGAGTACAAGCCCTATATCGACGGCGTCTTGTCGGCTGGCCGCGGCGCCCAAGACGATGTGGTTACCACCATCATGCTGTGGCGCTTCGATGCCGGCGACTGGGATGCAGGCCTCGATGTGGCGGCCTACGTGCTGAAGCATGGCCTGAAGATGGCCAACCGTTTCGATCGCACCAGTGGCTGCCTGATTGCCGAGGAAGTCGCCGAGAACGCCCTCAAGGCGCAGAAAGCGGACAAGCCGTTCCCGATTGACATCCTGCTCCGCACTGCCGAGCTGACGAAAGACCAGGACATGCCCGATGAGGTCAGCGCCAAACTGAAACTCGCGCAGGCCCGGGCCACCCTGAGCGGGCTTGATCTAAGCAACCCGGGCGAGCCGGGTCAGCTGCAGCGCGGGATCGACCTACTCAAGGCCGCGATCGAGCAGGACGCCCACTGCGGCGGCAAGAAAGAACTGGAGGCCGCCGAGCGCCTCCTGAAGAAACTCGCTGGCCCTGCCAGCTAACCGAGCGTCCCACGCAACCCGGCGGCTCGGGACGGATCAGCGGCCATTGGCTCAGCTGTGAAGTCCCGACCACCGCCGACCTATTCCAGAGCACGCGATCATGAGCGGATTTATTGCCGGAGCCCCTGCGGCTGCCGGGCTGATCAGCAGCGACCCGTTCTGGCCAGGCATCGACCTGGACGAACTACGGGCAACCCTGCGCATCGACTCCAGCGTCTCCCCGGCCCGCCTCGAAACTGCGGTCGTTGCCGCGATCATCAATGTCAATCGCGAGTTGAGCGCCTGGCGCCTCGGGAAACAGGCCGAAGGCATTGCAGCCCTGGTGGATGTCCCGGGCGAGAAGATCCAGGACAAGTCCGCATACGAGCACCTGTACCTGCGTGCTGTTCAGGCAGCGGCCGGGGCTGAGGTGTGCGAGCGGTACCGCGGCTATGACACCACAGCCAGCGGTGCCAAAAATGCCGAAGAAAACACTCCGACGATCGACGACTACCGGCGTGATCAGCGTTGGGCGATTCGCGATTTCCTCGGCAAATCCCGTACCACCGTGGAGCTACTTTGATGAGCGCACCAAAATTCATCGACTGGAATGAGATCTCCGATCGAGGCCTGTTGGTACGGATCAACCGCGAAATCATGCATCCCCTAGGCCTGGCCGTCGCTCGCGACCCTGCAACCGGTAAATCGCCAGGCGCCGTGGTTTCCGATGACGGTCCTTTCGTCTACGCCGAAGACATCCTGTCGGTTCCGTCCCACGAATCGGCCGAAGGCTAACAGCCATGGCCGAGCAGAAGCGCACCCAGCAAAACGACACCGTCGACGCACTCTGCTGGCGGCACTACGGCCGGACGGCCGGCGTGGTCGAGGCCGTGCTCAATGCCAACCCCGAGCTGGCCAGCCACGGTGCCGTTCTGCCTGCCGGCCTGCTCATCACCCTACCCGACATCCAGACATCGGCGCCCGAGCGCCAGATGGTGAGCCTATGGGACTGATCGTGCCCCCCACTTCACCAAGGAAGGAAAACCATGCCTGACCGTCCCGATACCTGGGCGTTTTTCGCCACCTGGCTTGAGCACAACTGGCCAAGCCTGTACGCCGGCGCGCTGGCCATCATCATCGCGGCCCTGCGGGTGATCTACGGCGGCGGCTCGATTCGCCGGACTGCCGTGGAGGCCCCACTGTGCGGCGCCCTTGCTCTCTCCGTCAGCCACGGTCTGTCGCTGGTCGGAATTCCCCTCACTGCCGCGCCGTTCTTCGGCGGCGTGATTGGCCTGCTGGGCGTCGAGTTCATCCGGGCTGCGGCGCAAAAATTCTTCACGCGTAAGGAGCAACAGTTGTGATCACCCTCCGCCACGGCGACCGCTCCCAAGCGGTTCGCGATCTGCAGCGCAAGCTGAATGCCAAGGGCGCCAAGCTTGTCACCGACGGTGACTATGGCGACTCAACCGAAGGCGCCGTACGCGCCTACCAGCTGAAGGTTGGCCTGGTATCGGATGGGGTGGCCGGGCCCAAAACACAGGCCAGCCTGATGGGCCTGGATGTTCAGAAGCTGCTGAAACACTCCGACCTGGTCAAGGCTTCTCAGCGGCTTGGCGTACCGGTAGCCGCGGTGTATGCCTTGAACGAGGTCGAATCCCAGGGCTGCGGCTTCTTCGACAACGGCAAGCCGGCCATCCTGTTCGAGCGCCACGTCATGTATGAACGCCTGCAACTGGCTCGCGATCCGGCGGATGACCAGGAGCAACTGCGCCGGCGCGCTGCCGACCTTGCCAAACAGGCACCTAACCTGGTCAACCCGAAGGCCGGCGGTTACATCGGTGGCACCGCTGAGCATCAACGTCTCGCTCAAGCGCGCCAGTTCGACGAGCAAGCCGCACTGGAGTCGGCAAGCTGGGGCGCCTTCCAGGTGATGGGTTACCACTCGAAGAGGCTCGGCTATGCCGATGTCCACGACTTCGTGGCAGCCATGAACCGCAGCGAAGCGGACCAGCTGGAGGCGTTTGTGCGCTTCATCGAAGCCGACCAGATGCTGCACAAAGCGTTGAAGGCCTTGAAGTGGGCGACCGTGGCCAAGCTCTACAACGGCCCCAACTACCAGCGAAACCTGTACGACGTGAAGCTTGAGCGTGCCTTCGAGCGCCACCAGGACCGCGCGCTTGTCCAGGGGGCCGCATGAACTACAAAGAGCTGCTCGAAGGCCTCGCGGTGCACCGTCTCCAACCGAACGATGTCCTGGTCTTACCGGATGATTTCAACCAAGACCATTTCGAAGATCTTCGGAAAGCCCTGCACCAGCTCAACGCCTCACCTTGCCTGGTTGTCATCGGTGATGTGGAGAAGCTGGAAGAGTCCGACATGAACGCATTGGGCTGGTACCGGAAATGATTGACCTGCGCCCTGCCCCACTGCTGCTCGCCGGCGCCGTAGTGATACCGCTGGTTCTCACCCTGGCGGTCTGGGGCATCGATCAGTATCTCGATGCCAATGACGCAAAGACCAAGCTCCTCGAAGAGCAGATCGCCACCGCGCAGACCACGGCAGAGCGCAATCTCGCCAACACCAACCAACTGATAGCCACCCTGACGACCCTCCGCGACGGCCAGGCCAAGCTGCTGATGCTCCAGGGCGAGCTGCGCACGGGCCTGGCGCAGCGCGAGCGCCAGATCGAGGACCTCAAGCATGAAATCAAGGAACTGCAGGAGTGGGCTGACCGTCCTCTGCCTGGCGCTGCTCGCCGGCTGCGCGAAAGACCCGTCATCATCGGCGCCGACGCTTACCGTAAGTGGTTGTCCGGTAGTGGTGCCGTGCACCCTCCAGGCGACGGCTCCGACCAGCAACGGTCAGTTGCTGACTGACCAGGAGCGCACCGAGCTGGCCTGGGCCGAATGTGCTGCCCAGGTCGACCGTGTCTATGAGCACCAGGTGAAACATGAACAAACCCGATAGCTTGCGTAAGCACCTGCTGGAAGCCGTGCCCGGGTTGGCCAACAACCCAGATTGCCTGCTGATGTTCATTGACGAGGGCAAGGTTCGTTCGATCGCCACGGCCGCCCTGTCCTTCGAGTACGGCTACAACCTGCAGATCATCCTGACCGACTACGCCGGTCACCCGGACAGCGTCTTCATCCCGCTGCTGGGCTGGATCAGGGTCAACCAGTCTGAGCTGATGGAGAACCTGACCAACTCAGCCGAGGGCGTGAAATTCGAGGCCGACATCCTGGACAACAGCAAGGTCGACTTCAGCATCTCGCTGGCCCTGACCGAGCGGGTGATCGTGAAGGATGTAGACGGGGTGCAGACGGTGAAACATGCCGGCGAGCCGCAACGCAACCCGAACTGGCCGGGTGAAGGCCCGGAATGGATCGTGCCAAATGTCTGAGCTCGATGCCCTGGAAGACTGGGCCGGTCCGATCCTGCGCCGTCTGGAGCCCGCCGGCCGGGTAAAGCTGGCCCGCTCCCTGGCGCAGCAGCTGCGCCGCAGCCAGCAGCAACGGGTGGCCGCCCAGCGCAACCCTGATGGCTCAGCCTTCGCCCCGCGCAAGCCCCACAAGCTGCGGGAAAAAGCCGGCCGGGTGAAGCGCAAGGCCAAGATGTTCCAGAAGATGCGCACCGCGGCCTACCTGAAGGCCAGCGGCGACGGCCGCGCCGTGACGGTAGGTTTCACCGGCCGCATTGCCCGGATCGCCCGCGTTCACCAGTACGGCCTGCGTGATCGCGTGGCACCCCGCGGCCCTATGGCCAATTACGAGAAGCGGCAACTGCTGGGCCTAAGCAACGCCGACCTCGATCTCATCCGCGACGGCATGCTCGCGCACATCAGCCTGTAACCTCCCTTCCTACAAGCCGGCCAGGCTGCGCCCGCGCGCGTGTAGCGCGATCCTCGCCGGCATGAACGACATCGCCGAACTCAATCGCCTCGTAGAAAACCTGATCCGCCTTGGCACCATTGCCGAGGTGCAGTTCTCGCCGCCCCGGGTAAAGGTGAGCACCGGCGGCATCATGACCACGTGGTTGCCCTGGATTTCCCCGCGTGCCGGCGCCGACCAGGTGTGGGACCCGCCCACTGCCGGTGAACAGGTGCTGCTGTTCTCGCCCAGCGGGCAGCTGGCCAACGGCGTGGCCGTGACCGGGCTATTCAGCGACAAGATCCCTGCAAACGGTGACCGCACCGGCCTGTATCGCCGCACATTCGCCGACGGCGCTGTCATCGAGTACGACAGCGAAGGCCACCACCTGAGCGCTGTCCTGCCTGAAGGCGGCACCACCAGCCTGATCAGCAAGGGCGGCATCCACTTTGAAGGGCCGATCACCCACATCGGTGACTACACCCAGACCGGCAACCAGACCGTCACCGGCGAAGTGAACGTATCCGTGGACGTAGTGGCTGCGGGCATCAGCCTGGTCGAGCACACGCACGGCGGTGTGATGACCGGTCCTGGATCTACGGGAGTCCCCCAATGAACAGCCTGACCGGCGGCAACCTCGGTGAAAGCGAGCATATCGCCCAGTCGATCGCGGACATTTTGACCACGCGAATCGGTACCCGCGTTATGCGCCGAGAGTACGGCAGCCTGCTGCCCGACCTGATCGACCACCCAGCCAACGATGTGACCCGGCTCCGGGCCTATGCGGCCACCGCCATGGCGCTGGCCCGCTGGGAGCCCCGCATCCTCATGCATCGCGTTCAGCTACAGAGCGCATCGCTGCAGGGCCAGGCCGTCATGGACATCGAGTGCACGGTCGTTGACACCAACGAACCCTTGAAGCTGAGCGTTCCGCTCCAGTTGGGAGCCATCGTATGAGCACCTGGACCCCGATCGATCTCTCACAACTGCCAGAACCTTCAGTGGTCGAGATCCTGGACTACGAAGTCATCCTGGAAGAGCGCAAGGCCCACCTGATCAGCCTGTGGCCTGCGGAAGAGCAAGCCGATATCGCCCGGCGCCTTGAGCTTGAGTCCGAGCCACTCACGAAGCTGGTGCAGGAAAACGCCTATCGCGAAATGATCTGGCGTCAGCGCGTCAACCAAGCGGCACTGGCCAACCTGCTGGCTTACGCGACAGGCACCGACCTGGAACAGCTGGCTGCCAACTTCAACGTCGAGCGTCTGCTCGTTACGGCGGCAGACTCGAATGCCATCCCTCCAATCGCTGCCGTTTGGGAAACAGACGATGCGCTGAGGGAGCGTACCCAGATGGCGATGGAGGGCCTGAGCACAGCGGGCCCGCGAAATGCCTACATCCTGCACGCCCGAAACGCATCCGGCCGTGTAGCTGATGCCAGCGCGATCAGCCCTTCCCCGGCATGCGTCACCGTCAGCGTGCTGTCTGTTGACGGTGAGGGAGTACCAGACCAGGACCTGCTGACTTTGGTCAGAAATGCGCTGAATGATGAGGATGTGCGCCCGCTCGGTGACCGACTGACCGTGCAGGCGGCTCAGGTGCTGCCCTACTCGATCACGGCGACGATTCACCTGGGTAGCCTCACAGCTGAGGCCGAGCTGATTGAAGCCCAGGCCCGGGATCGGCTGACCAAGCTCGTAACCAAACGGCGCCGCCTGGGCCTCGATGTCCGCCGATCCGCCCTAGACGCCGCCATGCATGTCGACGGCGTGCGCTTTGTCGAGCTAGCCGGCTGGACGGATATCGTCCCGAACGAAACGCAAGCCCCGTGGTGCACGGCCATCAACCTCACGGTCGTAGAGGTTGGCGAATGAGCGGTCAACAGACCCTACTTCCCAAAAATACCACCGTGCTCGAACAGCGCACGGCGGAAGGCTTGGCGCATATCGACCGTGTTTCGGTGCCGCTGCGCGACCTATTGAGTCCGGATCGATGCCCTGAGCCGCTACTGCCTTACCTGGCTTGGGCACTGAGCGTCGACCGCTGGCACATGACCTGGCCAGTAGAGACCAAGCGCAAAGCAATCAAGGATGCCTACTTCGTCCACGCCCACAAGGGCACGATCGGCGCCCTGCGGAGAGTCGTTGAGAATCTTGGCTACGCCCTGGAAGTCAGCGAGTGGTGGCAGCAGACCCCGGAGGGCACTCCGGGCACGTTCTACATCAGCATCGACCAGCGCGACTTGCCGATGCCCGACGAAATTCAGCGCGAACTGCAGCGCCTCATCGAGGACGCAAAGCCGCTGAGCCGCAAATTCGACCACATCACGATCAATGGCCGGCTACTCGGCCCAAGCCGCGTCGTTGCTGCAATTGCGAGCTCTGACGCCGCCGACCTGATCTACCCGAAGCGATACATCACCGACCTGGCACCCCGTGAGCGGGGAGCCAGCCGGCTGCATGCCTTCGTCAATACCACAGTACCCGAGGCAGTAAATGGCAAATAACGAGACTATTCCCGAGCGTGAAGAGGCAATGGTTACGCGGGGTGAGGCGGCGATGGAGCTGCTGCACGTCTTCATTCACGGTGACGCGGTGACAGACGCCGATACGGAGAGCGGCGCTTTGCCCTCTTTAGCCAAGCAGGTACGCCTGCAGGCAGAGAAGGTTGTTGCTGCGCTGGAGCTCGTCGCCGGCCAGCTGGCCGGCGCGATGATCTTCAGTTCTGTGGACAAAGCGCTGCTTGCCACCCCGGATGACGGCTATTTCAGCCTGAGGGCCGCGCAAGAAGGCTACATCGACCTTTACAAGAATGTCGGTGGCACGGCGGTCTACCAAGACACCTGGCCTTCTGCTGCCCAGGTCAAGACCGTTTCCGACAGCACTAAATATGCCGTCGAGGCCGCGGTGCGCCGCAGCCTGGAACTCAAGTATCCGTGGCTGATCACTGATGAAGTGATGAATGTCATCCTGGGCATCCGGGATGATGGCGTTGTTGATGCCATCCTTGACCGGATGCCTGGGCTGACACTGATCAGTGACTATGCCTGGGTCATGACCGATGACAGCGTAGAGCAGACGGTCCTACTGGGCGTGAAGTGGTCCGGCGACGTGGTGATCAATGGTGCCGTGATTGCACACCAGAGCGCCGTCGCTGTGTGGGAGGACGGCCCCTCTGGCCAGCGCGACATCTGGGCTTTGGTCGATGCAGTCCCCTACCAGTTGACCTCGTCGGGCGACAATGCTTCGCCTGCAGTACTGGCTGACAGCATCAGCTACGTCGAGCGAAAGGGAAAAGTGTCGCGCAAGACGATCGATATCCCAACGCCCGGGAAGCTGGCGGACTACGTCAACGTCATCTGGCACATCATTTTCAACGGTCAATCGCTGCAGTGCGGGATCGGTTCTGGCACACCAGCAACCTCCCAGCCACCAGCCGCGAATCGGCTGCTCACGCTCAAGGATGGTGTTCAACTCGCAGATGAAACCGGCGTGCTGACTGCCGATATGGTTGCGCCATTCAAGCCGCTGGTAGCCAAAAGCTTGGAGCCGCCGGCACTGCAAGTGGCCGCGCACCTGAACCGCACCCGCGCGCTACCAAGTGACGTGGGGCTGCTGACGAGCATGCACGGTCGCGGCGGGCAGAGCATCCTCTCGCTCAACAAGGGGACCATTCCCTACAACAACAGCCTGACCGCGATGACCGAGGCCAAGGCTGAGTGCGCCCGCTTGGGTTACGGCTACAAGGTGCCCTTTGTCAGCTGGAACCAGGGCCAGCACGATGGCGGCTGGGCCGCTGGTCGCTACCTGACCGCTTTGCTTCAGCTGCAGGCTGATTACCAGGTCGACATTCAGGCCATTACTGGCCAGACCGAAACCATCCCGCTGCTGCTGACCCAGATGAGCAACTGGACGGCGCCCACCTACAAGCGGGAATTCAGCAACATCCCCCATGAGCAACTGCAGGCCGCGCTGGAGAACCCCGGTCGATTCGTCATGGCTGGCCCGCAGTACTGGATGCCCAGCAACAACGACGGCATCCACCTGCCAGCATCCTCCTATGCACGAGATGGCGTCATGGTCGCGCGAGCTGCCCGGGCAATCCTCAGTGGCCAGAAGTGGATGCCGTTGCACTGCGTCGAGGCGATCCGGAGCGGCACTGTCGTGGAACTCCGTTTCCACGTTCCGAGCGGCCCACTGGTCATCGACACCGTGAACGTCCTTGACCCTGGCAACTACGGCATTCGCTGGATCGACAGCGCGGATAGCGCCTCAGTGATTGCCGTCGAGCAGGTTGGCTACGACACGCTGCGGGTGAAGTTGAGCGCCGAACCGACCGGGGCCAACCCTCAGGTCGGCATCGCTGACATTGGCGAGGCCAGCACCCGAGCGGGTCCAACCACAGGCCCGCGCACCTGTATCCGTGACAGCGCGCCCGACCTGGATCTCAACGGACTGCCCGTCTTCAACTGGGCTTGCCACCAGCGCGTAGCCGTCTCCCTCATTTAACAACAGGAATCACCATGAATATTCGAGGCCAACACATCGTTCTGCGCGGCGTAAAAGCACCGGCCGCGCCGGGCTCCGTAAAGCTGAATACCTCTGCTGCCGACCGGATTCTGGCCGGCATGCCCTATGTGCACCGAGTAATGGCACCAAAGAACTTGAAGAACATCGATGGCGGTGGTGTATCTGGCAACTGCCAGGTCAGCGGCGAGCCCTTCATCCTGAAAGGCGTCCAGCCGTTCACCCTGCGGGTTGAAACCTTCAACGGTAAGCCCGTGCTCTCCCAGGCCAATACGCTCTATCAGGCCTCGCTGGCATTCCAGCCAGGTAGTGGCCGCAAGTCGTACACCGCCGTGATGGTCGTCAGCGTGGCCGATCCGACCGACCGCGTGAACTTCATGATGTCGTACACGGATGAAACGCCGATCGCCACGGTGCTTCGCTACGACATCACCACCGACTCGCCAGACCAGAAAAAGCTGGTGGCCTACGGGAGCAACAACAACCCCGCCCATGCATCGGTGCAGCGCCCGGCTGGCAACTTTGCAGTGGTCGTGGTTGATTACAACGACGCCACCCGCGTTGTGTCGATCGCCGTCAACCAGGCGGAAGCCTTCGTGGAGCAGGTCAAGTCGGTGAATCACCCGGTGGTAGCGGACAAGAGCTACTTCGAAATCGGCTATCACGGCAGCGTAAACAGCTTGCGCGCCGCCAAGGTTGGGGATGTCTACCTGTTCGAAGAATCGCTTCGCACAAGCCCGGCAGCGATGGCGGAGCTGGTGAAGCTGGTAGCCGCCCTGAAAACCGAATACGCCATTGCCTGAAGCGATAGCGCCCAATTCCAGCTCCGCGTTAGTGATACCAGCTGACGCGGGCAAAGGACTCAACGGCCATGTCTGACTATTACTGCATCCTGACGCCCGAGGGCCGGAACAAACTGGCCCGGGCAGCTCTACTCAACCAGCCCCTGCTTATCGACCGGATGGCTGTCGGGGACGGCAATCCGCTCGAAACCCCTCCTGAAGACGACCAGGTCAACCTGGTGCACGAGGTGTACCGCGCACCGCTCAACAAGCTCTACACGCCAGAGGAAGACAATTCTGTGGTGATCGCCGAAATGGCTATCCCCACAACTGCCGGCGGCTGGCAGGTGAATGAGATTTCCTTAATCGACGCTGAGGGCATCGTCATTGCCATCGGAAATTATCCGATGACCTGGAAGCCGCCGTTCACAAGCGGGACAGGTCGCGTCCTGTTGATCCGAATCATGCTCGATGTCACCAATGCCACCGATATCGTGCTGATAATCGACCCAGCAGCCGTGATGGCCACTGAACAGCATGTGAGACTTGTGGTGGACGACCTCCGCGAATATGTCGACCAGACCACCGGCGTTCAAGCGGGTATCTACACCAAGGTCGAGGTTAACGTCCGCGGGCAAGTGATTGCAGGTTGGAATCCTGACACCCTCGCGGGCTATGGCATCGTGAATGCCTACACCAAATCCGAGATCGACTTGCTGCTCTCCCAGAAGGCCAACAACGCTATAACCCTCGGCGGCTATGGCATTGGGGACGCATACACCAAGGTCCAAGTCGATGGTTTCCTCGCAACCAAGCAGCCCAATCTCGGGTACACACCCGTTCAGCAAGGTGGTGGCGCGTACCAGGACAGCGTTACGAAGGTGTATCTGGGCTGGTCGACAGACCACCTGCGAGCTCAGGCAGGCAGCCAAGACCTCGGCCGAATCTGGACAGAGACCAATAGACCGAAGAACACCGCTGCGTTTGGCAACCCAGCTTGGTGGCGCTGCGCGGACACCGGCACCGTCCGGCAGCGCGGCGTGGCTCCGATCATGACCAACATCATGGAGCAGCGGGTCACCTTCCCCGCCGCCTTTGCGGAAAACCCGGTGGTTACGCTCGGGGGCATGACCTCGACCGCTGACGTGAACCCCAGTACCGAGAACAAGACCGAAATCCAAGCCAGCATCGTGGCGCTCGACAACACCGGATTCACCCTGGCCAGCCGCCGCCTGGGCGGTTCTGACACTGACTACGTCACCGTTATGTGGCAAGCGGAGGGCCGAGCATGAGAATTTTCTACCGTGCGATCGATGGTGGCTTCTACTTCGAAGAATGGTTTGGCCCGCGTGAAATCCTGGTACCGGACCCGCAATGGCAGGCCGAGGGTGACGACCAGGTCGCGCCGCTCGTTGCCATTGCGAACCCTGACTGCAGGTTACCGCCGGCTGAAGAGCTTGTTGAGATCAGCGCCGATCTGCACCAGGAACTCTTGGCCGGCGAGCAAAGCGGCCTGGTGATCAGAGCTGATGACCAAGGCTTCCCGGTCAGTGCCTCAGCAAATCCGGCCTCTGAGGAACAGCTAGCCGAGCTCGAACGCCTCTGGCGCGATACGACCCTGACCGCGACCGACGCCCTGGTGCAGCGACACCGTGACGAAGTCGAGGCAGGCAGTGACACCACGCTGACGCCCGACCAGTACCAGGAGCTGCAGGCCTACCGGCTCGCGCTACGTGACTGGCCGGAAAATGAAGCATTCCCGTCGGCGCTGGATCGACCGGCGGCACCGGCCTAGCTGGCCGGTCAGTTGTAAGGCCCCCGCCTACAAGCCGCTTTGCTCGTCTCGGGCGCGCGCGTGCAGCAGCCTGTGCAGGTATCCCCACTCCACTGCACAGGCACTTCCCATGGCCGACTACCTCCACGGCGTCCGGGTCATCGAGCTTTCCGATGGCACTCGCCCGATCCGCACCATCCCCACCGCTGTAATTGGTCTGGTCTGCACCGGCGAAGACGCTGATGCAGCCACCTTCCCTTTAGACACGCCAGTCCTGGTCACCAACGTGCAAACCGCCGTGGGCAAGGCCGGCACCACCGGCACGCTGAAAAGCAGCCTGCAGGCCATTGCCGACCAGACCAAGCCCTATGTCATCGTCGTGCGCGTCAAGGAAGGCGCCACCGAGGCCGAGACCAACACTGCTTTGATCGGCACCACCACGGCCGATGGCAAGTACACCGGCATGAAGGCCCTGCTGGCAGCCAAGGCCAAGGTCGGTATGGTCCCGCGCATCCTCGGTGTGCCCGGCCTGGACACCCTGCCCGTGGCCACCGCGCTGGTCTCTATCGCCCAGGACCTGCGAGCGTTCGCCTACATCAGCGCCCGGGACAGCAAGACCAAGGAAGAAGCGGTGGCTTACCGCGAAAACTTCGGTGCCCGCGAGGTCATGGTGATCTGGCCGGACTTCGAGAGCTGGGACACCACAGCGAACGCCCAGGCCAAGACCCACGCAGTTTCCCGAGCCCTGGGCCTGCGCGCCTTGATCGATCAACAGATCGGCTGGCACAAAACCATCTCCAACGTGGCCGTCAACGGCGTGACCGGCATCAGCGCCGATGTCTTCTGGGACCTGCAGAACCCGGCCACCGACGCCAATTACCTCAACTCCAACGAGGTCACCACCCTCATCAATGAGAGCGGCTATCGCTTCTGGGGCAGCCGGACCTGCTCGGAAGACCCGCAGTTTGCGTTCGAGAACTACACCCGCACCGCGCAGATCCTGGCCGACACCATGGCCGAAGCGCACATGTGGGCGGTGGACAAGCCGATGACCCCCAGCCTCATCAAGGACATCATCGAGGGCATCAACGCCAAGTTCCGCGAACTCATCACCGCGGGCTACCTGATCGGCGGTAGCTGCTGGTACGCCGAGGAAGCGAACGGCAAGGACACGCTGTACGCCGGCAAGCTCACGCTGGACTACGACTACACCCCCGTGCCGCCGCTGGAAGACCTGACCTTCCGCCAACGCATCACTGACAGCTACCTGATGCAGTTCGCCAGCAGCATCAACGCCTAATCGGAGAAAACCAGCATGGGTATGCCCAGCAAACTCAAGAACCTCAACCTGTTCAACGACGGCAACATCTACCAGGGCGTAGCGAAAACCGTCACCTTGCCGCCCCTTGGCCGGAAGATGGAGAGCTACCGCGGCGGTGGCATGAATGGCCCGGTGAAGGCCGACCTGGGCATGTCGGATGACGGCATCCAGCTCGAATGGACCACCGGTGGCCTGGATCTGATCTCGCTGCGCCAGTTCGGTGCCATCGGTGCCGCAGCCTTCGGCCTGCGCTTCTCGGGTGCATACCAACGTGACGACACCGGTGAAGTCTCCACCGTCGTGGTCGTGGTGCGCGGCCGGCACGAAACCATCGAGATGGGCGAAGCCACACCAGGTGAAGACACCGAGCACTCCATCACCACCACCTGCAGCTACTACAAGCTGACCGTGGACAACGAAGACATCATCGAGATCGACCTCTTGAACTTCATCGAGAAGGTCAACGGCGTCGACATGCTCGAAGCCCAGCGCCGCGCCATCGGCCTCTAACCCCACTGCACACAAGGAAGCACCATGGAAACCGTCGACAACAACGCCGAAAACCTCGAATTCCAAGGCCCAGGCACCGGCCAAACCACGGTCGAAGTCGAAGCCAACGCAGCACCCGCCGCCCCGAACACCGTCACCCTGGACACTCCGATCAAGCGTGGTTCGCACCTGCTGAAAGAAATCACCCTGCGCAAGCCAGCCTCGGGCGAGCTGCGCGGCATTCACCTGGCCGAGCTGCTCAACATGGACGTCACCAGCCTGATCAAGCTGCTGCCCCGCATCACCCAGCTGACCGCCCCTGAAGCGGCCCAGCTCGACCCTGCCGACCTGGTAGCCATCGGGGTGAAAGTCACCGGTTTTTTGCTGCAGAAGCAAACGAAGACGGACGCCTCCCTGCTTGCGTAGAAGACGCCATGGCCGATCTGGCCGTGATTTTCCACTGGGGGCCAGCGGACATGGACCTGCTGACCCTCACCGAACTGATGGATTGGCGCGAGCGAGCGCGGGTTAGGAGCGGCAACAATGGCAAATGATCTACGGCTGAGGGTGGTGCTGGACGCGGTCAACAAGGCCACCGCCCCACTGCGGGAGATCAACCAGAGCGGACACCAAACCGCCCAGGCGCTCAAGGCCACCCGCGAGCGCCTCAAAGAGCTGAACGCACAGCAAAAGGACGTCAGTGCGTGGCGTCAACAGCACACCCAAGCACGCCAGACCGCTCAGGCCTTGGACGAAGCGCGGGCAAAGGTCCGGCAGATGGGCAAGGATATGTCCGCTGTCGAGAACCCCACCAAGCAGATGACGGCCGAGTTTCAGGCCGCCATCAGGGCCACCAATGCGCTGAAGCAACGGCAGCAGGAAGAGCAGGAGGCGCTGCGGGGATTGCAGCGCCGGCTCGGCGAGGCCGGTATCAGCACGCGCAACCTCAACCAGCACAATGCCGCCCTGCGCCAGGAAATGACGCAGGCCAACCACGCGATCGAGCAGCAAGAGGCCAAGCTCAAACAACTGGCGGCGACCCAGCGCAGGGCAGCCGAGGCCAAGGCCAGGCTGGAAAAAGCCCAGGGTCGGGCAACCACCATGGCCGGTGCCGGCGCAGTCGGTATTGGCGTAGGCGTAGGTATGGGCATGGCCGGGGCAACCCTGATGGCGCCCCAGATGGAGCTTGCCCGGCAGGGATCGCTGGTCGCCGCCCAGTCCGGAGACTCACCCGAGCGTGCCGGTCAGTACGCACAGATCATGCGCAACATCCGCACTGACGGCCAAAGCACCGACATTGCCGAGATCAGCGAAGCGGTATCGGCCGCAAAAAGCACGCTTGGCTCGCTGGGCACATTGGGCGACCAGGAGCTGGATGCCGCCTCTCGGAAAGCCCTGGACCTCTCCAAAATTATGGGCATCGATGTAGCCGAAAGCATTCAGATGGTCGGCATCCTGATGAAGAACGGCCTGGCCAAGAGCAGCGATGAGGCGTTCGATCTGGTCGCCGCCGGCATGCAGAAGGTGTCAACGCAAATGCGGGGCGAGATCCCCGAAATCTTGCACGAGTACTCCACGCACTTCCGCGGGATGGGCTTCAGCGGATCGGAAGCGATGAGCCTGCTGGTGAAGATGTCCCAACAGGGCAAGTTCGCCTTGGACAAGACCGGAGACGCGATCAAAGAGTTCTCGATCCGCGGCTCCGATATGTCGAAAACCAGCACCGAGGCCTACGCCTCGATCGGGCTCAATGCCGGAAAGATGTCCACTGCAATCGCCAAAGGTGGCGACGACGCCCGCCAGGCGCTGCAGAAAACCGCACAAGCGCTGTTGCGCATCAAGGACCCGGCAGAGCGTTCCAACGCGGCTATCGCCCTGTTCGGCACGCCCGTTGAGGACCTGGCAATCGACCAGATTCCGGCCTTCCTACAGGCGCTGGCAGCAACTCAGTCCTCGCTGGGCGAAACCGCCGGCGCCGCCGATAAGATGGGCAAGACCTTCCGGGACAACCTTTCGGGTGACCTGGACAAGCTCACCGGCAGCTGGGGGGCGCTGATCGGTGCGCTGATGGACGGCCAAAATGGTCCACTGCGAGAAATGGTGCAGTCAGTGACGGAAGTCACTGGCAGGGTACGCACCTGGATCGAAGCGAACCCCGAGCTGGCTTCGGGTATTGCCAAAGGTGCAGCAGCGCTAGCTGTTCTCGTCACCGGTATGGGTGCACTCACCGTGGCGCTGGCCAGCATGTTGGGCCCATTTGCGATGGTCCGGTACGGCATGACGCTGTTCAGCATCAAAGGGGCCTCGATGCTTCCAGTGCTTGGCAAGCTGGCAACCACGCTGGGCGGAGGGCTGCTTACGGCAATTCGAGCGGTGAGCATCGCCTTGTGGGGACTTTCGGCCAACCCAGTGGCGCTCGCCATTGCCGCGGTCGTGGTCGCGCTGGCCGGGGCTGCCTATCTGATCTATCGCAACTGGGACCAGGTGAAGCAGTACTTCGCCAGTTCCTGGAGCGAGATCCGTACTGGCTTCAGTTCTGGCATCGGCGGGATTCTCACCGTGCTGGCGAATTTCAGCCCGATCGGCTTGATCTACCAGGCATTTGCCGGCGTATTGAGCTACCTAGGCGTAGACCTGCCAGCCAGGTTCACCGGCTTCGGCGGGATGATCGTCAGCGGCCTGGTCAACGGCCTGGTCGGCGGGCTGGGGAAGATCAAGGAGACCATCAGCTCACTCGGCGAATCGACCATCGGTTGGTTCAAGGAAAAACTTGGCATCCACAGCCCATCCCGGGTGTTTGCAGAGCTCGGCGGGTTCACGACTGAGGGCCTGGCACTCGGCCTTGATGCCGGCGCAAAAGCCCCAATCGACGCGGTCACCCGCATGGGCCGGCAACTTTCCCAAGCCGGCAGCTTCGACCTGAAGGCGGCAGTACCGGAGCTGGCGAATAACCCAGGCGTATCGGCCGCCGGCGGCATCACCATGGACAACCGGCCACCGATCGGTGCCGCCCCACCTGTGGTCAACGACAGTCATGACACCTACCACATCACGATCCCCGCGCCGGCCGGGATGGACCCACAAGCCATCGCCCGGGCCGTGGGGCTGGAGCTGGATCGCCGCGAGCGCGAGAAATCCGCCCGCCGGCGCAGTAGCCTGTACGACCAGGAGTAACCAACCATGATGCTTGCCTTGGGCATGTTCGTATTCAGCCTGGACACCCTGGCCTATCAGGAGATGAACCGGCAAACCGATTGGCGGCACGCCAGTAGCAATCGGGTAGGTGCGCAGCCAGCCCGGCAGTTTGTTGGCCGCGGCGATGACAGCGTGACCCTTCCTGGTGTGCTGCTGCCCGAGCTGGCGGGCGACATCACCTGCCTGGATGAACTCAGGGGGATGGCCAACACGGGTAAGGCCTGGCCGATGGTCGATGGTAACGGCCGTATGCGCGGTCTGTACGTCATCGAGAGCCTGAGCGAAGGACAAACGCTGTTCTTCCAGGACGGCACCCCACGCCGTATCGACTTCACCCTTTCCCTGCAAAGAACGGATGAGGGCCGTGTGGACCTCCAGGAAGGTACAGCCAACCGCAATTCCCGCATTCTGAGACAGCTATCGTGACCGAGGAAGAACAACGCGTCGCTTCAGTCATGCGCGAAGCAAGGGCCGCGCTCAAGCGGGATGCTGCCTACCCGGCCCCCGCTTTCCGGCTGACAGTTGATGGGAAAGATATTGCCAAACTCATCAGTCCTCGGCTGATTTCCCTGCAGCTGACGGATAACCGAGGTATCGAGGCGGATCAGTTCAGCCTGAGCCTGAGCGACCACGACGGCCTGCTGGAGATACCACCGAAGGGCGCGACTATTCGCCTGTGGTTGGGCTGGAGCGACACAGGCCTGGTCGACAAAGGCACCTACACTGTCGACGAAACCGAGCACAGCGGGTCACCGGACACGCTCAACATCCGTGCACGCTCTGCCGACCTGGGCAAGGGTTTGAAGACCAAGCGCGAGCGCAGCTGGAACAGCACCACGCTTGGCCAGGTGCTCGCCGACATCGCCAGTGCCAGCGGCCTCAACACCAACATTGCGCCGGCAGTTGCTGAGCGTGCGGTAAAGCACCTGGACCAGGCCAACGAGTCCGACGCAAACCTGCTCACCCGCCTCGGCGAGCTGCACGACGCGGTCATCACGGTCAAAGCTGGGAAGCTGCTGTGCTTACCAGCTGGTGGCGGTAAAACACCCAGCGGCTTGGCGCTTCCTCATGTGACTCTGACTCGGGCCGACGGCGACGGCCACCGTTTCCTGCAGGCCGATCGGGACAGCTACGATGGGGTGAAAGCCTTCTACTACGACGTAGGCAGCACGAAAAAGCAGGAAGCGATTGCCGGCGGCGGCGACAAGTTCAAGGAGTTGCGTCACACGTACAGCGATCGGGATTCAGCCCTTCGGGCTGCACGCTCGGAGCTCAACCGCCTTCAGCGCGGCAGTGCAACGCTTAGCTACAACCTAGCCAAGGGTCGCGCCGACCTGATCCCGGAGCTGACCTACAGTCTGCACGGCGTAAAAGCGGAGATCGGTGCCATTGTCTGGTACGGCGGGAACGTACAGCACAGCCTCACAGCTGACGGCGGCTTCACGACCAGCCTGGAGCTGGAGAGCAAGCTGCCAGAGGACACTGTGGATGGCCTCTACGAAGAACCGAAGAACGGAGTTTTCACGGGCGTGGTGGCGTTCTACAAGGACAAGGCCACAGGCAAAGAGTTGTCTGTAGTGTCGGGAGATTCAACGACTCCCAAGCGTATAAAGCGTGTTTTCGACAGCAAGGAAGCGGCCAAGAAAGCGGCAGATAAGGAGTGGGAAAAATTGCAGAAACAAACGACTTGAAAAAAAGAAGCCCGGCACGAATGCCGGGCTTCTTCTTACAGCTCCATTACTCAGCCGACTGCGAAAGCACCTCCAACAACCTCATCAAGTCTTCTTTTCCCTGCTCGTCCAGAGTGCGCAGAAGTTCGATAAAGAGGCGTTCCAACTGGGTAAGGTTTTCCATCATAGGTACTCCATTTCCATAAGACATATGCGGCATCGGAGATACCGCACACTGCCAAGCGGGAAGTAGGAGCACCTCCACTAGTTACCCTTGAACTAGATCGGAGCAGCCATAAACCAGGTGCCCATGATGTCTGTTGGCTTTACGCTCAACTTGACCTGTCCATAGGTTTTTGGATTACCGTCGATCATGGCCGGCAACCCCTTGAATACATCTCGATGGTCCGCATCAGGCGTAGCGGCTGCCAGCGCTGCGCTAGCAATCATCATGATCTCAAGACCTGATGCCGGCTTACCGTCACCTGCGCCAATCAAAGTCACATCGAGTAGATCGCCAGTCTCCTTGGAGACTCCAGCGACCAGCGATGCATACGGCCCCAACTTGACGTTGAGTACGTTCTGCACCTCACCCTCAGCAATCGAGTTTGGATCTACACGATACGGCTTCTCAAACTTTTCAAGCAGCGAATTTATGCGGTCGGCGTATTGAGCTGGGGTCATATGCAAAGACTTGATCTCAACAACTTCTGATTTCTCAGGAGATTTGCTTTCAATTATTCCTGCTTCTATCGACATGCCCACCAGGAAGAACGCCATAAAGCAACCAGCGAAGCTGCCCGCAACATTCCTAATAAACCATCCGCGCCCACTTCTTTTCATGCGGCTCGCAAGCCACCACCAGGTGCCAACGGCAACGCCGAGGCACAACAGCCCAATCAATCCATCCATACATCGTCCTCGACAATCAACCGGCCCCCATGGCCGGCCACAGCAATCCATTCAGCTCATAAATTTCAGCTGTTACTTCAACGAGTGCACCCTTGCGAAGGCGCGCGCAGTGCGTAACAAGACTGCCCTGTCAGCCTCATCAACAGATCGGAGGATCTCCACGAACTCAGTTTCCTCCGCTGTGAAGCTGGAGGACGGCTGTAGCGTTCTCACTCCGGTGATCACGTACAGCACGTCCACCCCCTGCGCAGCTGCTGCAGCCAGGTAGTTCGAATCAGGGCTGCGCTCGCCCTTTTCGTAGTTGTACTGGGTGTTTTTAGACGCCCCCGCAAGCGCAGCAAAGTCCGTCTGGTTCAACCCCAGACGCTCACGTTCTTCTTTCAGGCGCTCGCCTATTCCCACAAACGTCTCCATAGACGATTGACTTTCCCTCAAACGAGGGAAATAATCGCCACAGCATCACACGAAACCACACGAAATCACACGAACCGAGACTATGCCCAACAGCTACCCCACCGAGCAAGCGTGCCAAGCGGCCCGTGCTCGAATCGCGCGACAAGGAATCTCAGCGAAGGAATGGGCCGAGCAGCATGGCCTCAGTCCATCCACCGTCTACGCCGTGCTCAACGGTCAGAAAAAGTGCCTTCGAGGCGAGTCTCACCGCGCAGCAGTGCTGCTCGGGATCAAAGACGGCGAAACAGAAAACTAGCCACCCTGGCCCAAGGAAGAAACCAGAACATGAAGACCCCCGTTCTAGAAACCCTGCGCCAGGTTGTCAGCGCCGTTGTGTGCGCTTACCCGGGCGGCCGTGAGTGCGCAGCTGCACACCTCGGATTTCAGCTGAAGCAGTTCGACAACCGTGTGTATGAGAACGCCGGCAGCCGACCTTTGAGCTATGACCAGATCCACCAGCTGGAGCAGGTAGCCAACACCACCCACCTACCTGAGTTCATCGCTCGACTTTATGGCGGCATGTTCGTGCCACTGAGCAAAACTGAGGACCTGGACAACGTCGAGCTGTTCCGCCGCTCACTGAAGACTGACGCCAAGCTAGGTCACATCGACCAGCTCATCGCTGCTGCGATAGAGGACGGCGTTATCGACCCCTGTGAGGCGATGACCATCATCCAGGCCCTGACTCGCTACTTCGCCGCCCGCACCGCTGAAGTCGCTGCAACCATCCAGCTCTACAGCCCAGTGAATGCAAGGGGTGCGAAGTGAGCAGCGCCTACAAGCTCGTATGCCCCCACTGCAACAGCAAGATGCGTATTCGGACCAGCGAAGGTACCCACATTTTCCTGCGTATTGCGTACCTGCAGTGCGTGAACGAAGCCTGCGGCTGGTCAGTACGGGCCCAGTTCGAAATGACCCATGAAATGAGCCCAAGCGGCATGCCGAACCCTTCTGTTCAGCTTCCCGTAGCGCCTATCGCAATCCGCCGCCAGGCCATGAAATCCGCTTCATCTGACAACCAGCCCGATTTGCTCGACCAGTTGACCATGGAGGCAGTAACCGCATGAACGCCATTGCCCTGACCACCAATCACGAAACCGACTACCGGGACGCCATGCAGTGCGCTGCTGTGGCTTACCTCTTCCGGCGCGAAGGCCTGCACCTTTCTGGTGACCACCAGGTGGTGGAGATCTGCAGCGCTTACCTGGCCCAGACGCTGGAGGTTCCGGCTCACCTGGTGCAACGCATCGCCGAGCTGGCTGTAGCTGAGTTCGAAAGCAAGACCACCAAGCGGCTGCAGATGATAGGGGTGTGCGCATCCAGTGGGATCTTCCGCCCAAGGCTCATCTTGTTGGACACGATCACCCAGCACCGATACCAGGTGCCGGCACGCTATCTACCGCGCCGCATGCTCCACCACCGCGACAGCTGAAGTAACCCCGAACAACCCCTTCCCGATGCCCCGTTCCGCGTGGGTAAGGGGAAACTGCATTCAATTGGTGGCAACCATGACCAAAATCACCATCCAGCTGGAGCTGGACGAGCAGCAGGCAGAGCGATATCTGCAATGGCTCAACTCCCAGTACAGCAGCACCATGGCCGAGGTTTGGCACTCGGATCGCTATCGCCACGTCCCAAGCGGCGAGCGCGGGCCCAAGGTACTTCGGGATGTTCCTCATCTGGTCGGGATTGGCCGCACCTGTCGCGAGCTGAAGAAGCAACTTGCATGCACTGGGGAGCGCTTCCAGTGAACCGCCAGCCAATGGAACACAGCCTGCGCACCGAGCTGCTCCGTCGCCTGCAGGATGACTACGGCCTCAAGCCGATCGCGAACACCGACTACATGCGCAAGGGCAAGTGCCCTACCTGCGGAAAGCCCGAACTCTACTCGCGCCAAGATGAACCGTGGTTCATCAAGTGCGGCCGGGGTAAATGCGGCGATCAGTGGCACGTCAAGGAACTGTACGACGACCTGTTCGACGACTACAGCAAGCGCTACCCAACAACCCAGGAGGCACCGCGCGCCTCGGCTGATGCCTACATGCAGTACGCTCGCGGCTTCGACCTGAGCATGGTCAAGGGGTGGTATAGCCAGGACAACTACTGGGATCGCCATCTCGGGATCGGTAGCGCCACAGTGCGTTTCAAGCTGGAACACGGCGAGTATTGGGAGCGTCTGATCGATCAGCCTCACCGTTTCGGCAAGAAGAAGGCACGATTCGCCCCGGGCCAATCTCCGCGCGGTTACTGGTGGCGCCCACCTTGCGTTGATCTGACCGAGGTAGATGAGCTGTGGATCGTCGAGGGTATCTTCGACGCCATTGCACTGGTGCACAACAACGTCGACGCCGTGTCTGCCATGAGTTCGGGCGCCTTCCCGTTCGAATCACTCAAAGCGCTTGCTCAGCAACGCAGAGACGCCGGCCAGAAGCTGCCTCGCTTGGTCTGGGCGCTGGATAATGAGCCTGGAGCCCACCGCTATACACGCAAGCATGCCGCAATGGCGCGCGACCTGGGCTACACCTGCCTGGCGGCGCAGATTCCCCAGAAGGGGCGAAAGGTCGACTGGAACGACCTGCACCAGCGCTGGCACTTCCTCGACGCAGATAAACGCCAAGATCAAGTCGACAAGGATCTGCGCGAGGCTCGTTACAACGGCAGCCTGCTGCTGGCCGACAGCGCCGCAGAAAAAGGCGTGCTGATGTACGACTGGCGAGAGCGCCAGGAATTTCACTTCTCATTCGAGAACCGCCTGTATTGGTTCAAGATGGACGTGGAGAAATTCAACAAGGCGCAGCAGCAGCTGGACGAATCCGAGCGGCAGGAAGACCTGGTGCTCACTGATCGCCAGCGCCGCGACAAAGCACTGCGTCAATGCGGGGCGGTGATCGAGATCGCCAACTGCTTCCCGCAGGCCCTGTACTTCCAGCGCAATGAAGTGACGGACGAGTCCTGGTACTACTTCCGCGTCGACTTCCCGCACGATGAACCGAGCGTGCTGAACACCTTCACCGGTGGCCAGGTCGCAGCGGCGAGCGAGTTTAAGAAGCGCCTGCTGGGCATGGCTGCCGGTGCCGTATTCACCGGTACCGGCTCCCAGCTCGATCGCATCATGCAGCATCAGCTATTCGGCCTGAAAACCGTCAAGACCATCGACTATGTCGGGTACAGCAAGGAACACAGCTGCTACGTGTTTGGCGACCTGGCCGTGCGCGGTGGCGTGCTGGAGAAGGCCAACGCCGAGGACTACTTCGAATTCAAAGGGCTGCGCCTCAAAACGCTGCAAAAGTCGATCCGACTGGAGATCAGCCAAGACGCCACAAGCTACCGCCCGAACTGGTTCAACTGGCTGTGGACCTGCTTCAACACGCAAGGAACCATCGCCCTCGCCTTCTGGTTTGGCTCGCTGTTCGCCGAGCAGATCCGTGCCGAGTTCCAGTCTTTCCCGTTTCTGGAGGTGACCGGCGAGGCCGGCGCCGGCAAGTCCACGCTTCTGATGTTCCTGTGGAAGCTGCTCGGCCGGCAGGACGAGGAAGGCGATGACCCGATCAAGATGACCAAGGCCGGGTTGCGGCGCTGGCTGAGCCAAACTTCGGGCATGCCGGTGGTGATGCTGGAGGCGGATCGCAGCGATGCTGAAACTGGTGCAGCCAAGTCGTTCGACTTCGACCAGTTCAAGCCGTTGTTCAACGGCCGCGGCCTTGGCCTGACTGGCGTCAAGAACGGGGGCAACGACACAAATGCCCCGCCCTTCCGCGCCACTCTGGTTTTCAGCCAGAACGCCCCGGTTGTCGCGTCCGAGGCAATCCTGACGCGGATCGTGAAGCTGCACTTCGTACGGCCAGACGTAACCAGCGAAAGCCGCTCGGCCGCTGACAACCTCAATCACCTGCAGGCCAGCGAAGTGAGCCACTTCCTGCTGATGGCCGCCAAGGCGGAACACAAGGTCATGGAAACCTTCCGCGCCCAGGTGAAGGTGCATGAGCAGGCGCTGCGTGAGCAACGCGAAATCCGCATCGAGCGGATTATCAAGAACCACGCCCAGATGATGGCCTTGGTCGACGCGCTGCGTGTCGTGGTGCCAATGAGCGACCGCCAACACGAAAGCACACTGCGCGAACTTCGGGCCATGGCCGTGGGCCGTCAGCACGCAGTGAACGCCGACCCGAAAGAAGTGGCCGAGTTCTGGGAAGTGTTCGACTACCTGCAATCGCTGAGCGAAGACCCGGTGGTGGACCACAGCAAGAACGCCGAGTTGATCGCCGTCCATCTCAACGAGTTCTGTGAGCGCGCGGCCGAGCACAAACAAAAGCTGGCTGACGCCACCACCCTGCGCACCTTGCTGCGCAACAGCAAGTCACGCCCCTTCGTAAGCAACAACCACGCGGTAGATAGCGCCGTGCGAGCGACATTCAACAGCCGCACAACGGCAGCGAACCTGCGGCCGACCACTGTGAAGTGCTGGACCTTCAAGGCCGCCAAGGCCGGATGAATCAATACCTGGTGCTGCAACACCAGGCTCAACCCCAAGGAGAAACGACATGCAACTGAATATTTCCCGAGGCGCCAAGGCCACTGGAAAGACCATCCGCCTACGGCAAACGGCAAAGAAAGCCGGAATAAAGGAAAAAAACATCCTGATCGGTACCAACTACGTGGACCAGGAGCTGGAGCAGAAGGTCCTGCAGCTCGCCCTACGCGGGCTAAAGGTGATCTGCATCGACGAATGCCGAGAGGAACAGCTTGCCTTCCTCCGTCGAGTCAAACACCGCATCTGCAATAGCGTCACCGTTCACGTAGTTGTCGCCAACTGATACCAGCCAAAGGAGTAACACCATGTACCTCAGCGTAATCGACGGCCCAGCTGGCTCCGGTAAATCCTCGAAACTGCACAAACTGGCAGAGGAAAAACGCCTCGAAAATCACATTCTTGTGGCCCAGCGGATGACTGCGGAGGCGCTTAAACGAACTGTTCGCCGGCTGGTGTCTCGCGGGGCAAAAGACTTGTTCATCGATGAATGCCCCAAAGACCTGCTGGACGAAATCGTGGAGATCGTCGTGGATCTGCCAGGCTCTTCGCACATCACCCTGCACGCGGTCGTCGAAACGGCTGCCCCGAACACAGACAGTCGAATCATTTTCGATGAGTTCTTCTCCGACAAGGACGAACGGCCCACCAACCGAGAAGCGGGCATCCAAGCCCTTGCTCGCCTTGTACCTATTGCGCTCCAAGACTCGGGCCAGAGCCGCACGGTCGGCCGTTTCCTGCTCGGTTTGTACAACGGGCCTGAGTTCCCCTTCACCCTCACTGACCTCCGCAGTCTAGATGCAGGGCTGTTCGACGACTGTTTGGCCGTTCTACGCCTGGATAACGTTCCTGAGCTCGAAGTTCATGAGTACCTGCCGAAGGGCAAGATGATCTTCAACCAACTGCGCGAGTACTGGGCATGAGTAGCGCACGCCTGGACACCCTGAACATGGAGCTGGGCTTTCAAAGCTGGGCGGAAGAGCGCGGCTTTGACGTCAAAGTCAGCGCTGATGGGACCTTCGCCAACCTTGAAACCCGCGCCGCTTGGCTCGGATTTGAGGCAGCTCATGGTCCCGCCGGCTGCGGCCCAACAGGGCAGCAGCTCCACGCGCGAATCAAGAAGAGCAGCGAATACGCCCACCAGTCCGATCAGCTGTTCCCAGTGAGCGTCGGTAAGCCGACCCACGCCGACTACAACGTTCGTGGTGGACCAGGTGGTGTGTATCGCATGAGTGACGTGGAGCTGTACGTCATTGATGACGGCAAGCAGTACCGCCTCAAGTAATAAAAAAGAGGCGCCGAGGAGCTGCAACTCCCCGGCGCCGACCAACCCCAAGGAGAAACGACATGCAAGTAGAAACCCCCGAAGTCGGCGCCGAGCAGGCTACCACACCCGCTTTCAAGCCAGGCGACAAGGTGACTTTTACTCAGATCCGGCGCGGTGCGAAAACAGTCCGTATGACTGCCAAGGAAGCCACCATTGTTCGCATCCTCGGCATCACCGCGATCGTCAAATACAGGAATGGTCAAAACGTCGCGATACCGGTGTCCGAGTTAACTCCGGCCGGCGAGCGCAACGCGCTGACACGCGCCCTGTTCGGGGAGTCCTGAGCGTGACTCAACAAATCCGTCCCCGCTTGGCCAGCCACGCCCTGGACCTGCCAAATCACTGCGACATCTGCAACAAGGCCCGCTCCCACGGCAACCACCAGCGCTGCAGCAAGCTCCGCCAACAGCGCCAATCTGCGTACTGGTCAGCCTACATGGCCAACGTCGAAGCCAAACGAGCGCAAGGAGGCCGTCGCAATGCTCGCTAAGCGCAAGCTTTACCACTTCCACTTCTGCTGCGGCCTGGGCGGCGGCGCCAAGGGCTTCAACCGGGCCAAGCCCATCGTCGGCAACATGCAGGCCGAATGGGAGTGCATCGGCGGCGTCGACGTTGACCCGGCCGGGCTGGCCGACTTTGAGCGTTTGAGCGGCGTCAAAGGGACGCTCATCGATCTGTTCACCCGCGACCAGTACATCCGCTTCCACGGCAAGGAGCCGCCACCTCGCTGGCGTGAGGCTACGCCGGAAGACATCCGCCGCGCAGCCGGTGGGCGCCGTCCCGACGCCGTGTTCATCAGCTCACCATGCAAGGGCGCCAGCGGGCTGCTGTCCGAATCCATGAGCATGACCCCGAAGTACCAGGCCCTGAACGAGCTGACGCTGCGCTGCATCTGGCTGTTCGGCGAGGCCTGGCGCGATGACCCCGTGCCGCTGCTGGTGTTCGAGAACGTCCCCCGCTTGGCAAGCCGCGGCCGGCACCTGTTGGACCAGATCGGCGCCCTGCTCAGCCACTTCGGCTACGCGGTCGCCGAAACCACCCACGACTGCGGCGTCATTGGCGGCCTGGCCCAGAGTCGTAAGCGCTTCCTACTGGTGGCCCGCCATGTCGAGAAGGTGCCGCCGTTCCTGTACGAGCCGGAGAAGAAGAACCTGCGCGCCGTGGGCGACATCCTCGGGCGCATGCCGTTGGCCGGCGACATTGAACAGGCAGGACCCATGCACCGGGTACCCGCGCTGCAATGGAAGACCTGGGTTCGCTTGGCCCTGGTCGAGGCCGGCAAGGACTGGCGCAGCCTGAACGACCTGGCAATCGAGGACGGCTACTTGCGCGACCTGATCATCGTCCCGCAATTCCGCGACGGATTTCTGGGCGTTCACGACTGGCAGGAGCCAGCCGGCACCGTGGCAGCACGTAGCGGCCCAACAAACGGCAAGTTCTCGGTTGCCGATCCACGCGCGAAGGCGGGCGCCCTGCAATACCAGCAATACGGTGTTCGCCGCTGGCAGGACACAAGCGGCGCGGTCATCGGGGTAAAGAGCCCTGGACAAGGGACGTTCAGCGTTGCGGACCCGCGTCGGGTCGGTGGCGGCTTCGGCAAATACCAAGTGACGCCATACGGCAGCCACGCCAATTGCGTAATTTCCGGCAGCACCACTGGCCAGGGCGCGTTCGCGGTGCAAGACCCACGCCCAGGCATGCGTCGCACCAAGGGTGATGCGTATCTTACTGGCGGGCACTACGGCGTTGTGCCATGGACTGGCCCCGCCGGCGCCGTTTCTGCCAGCGCCGTGCATGACAATGGGCGGTGGAGTGTTGCCGATCCCCGCCTGCCCGAGGCAAACGACCGACTCACCTGCGTGATCGAGTCGCTCGACGGCACTTGGCACCGGCCATTTACAACGCTGGAACTGGCCGCGCTGCAAAGCCTTGTCGAACCTGAAGAACAGATTGAGCTGGATGGTCTCAGCGATCAGGCCTGGCGTGAGCGAATCGGCAACGCTGTACCGCCGGCAGCTGCGGAAGCCATCGCCCATGTGATGGGGACCACGCTGCTCCTGGCCGCCCAGGGCGAAACCTTCATGCTCAGCAGCATGCCGATTTGGGTACGCCCTGTGGCAGTGGGTTTGAGCGTTGCCCAAAGGGAAAACGTCGGGTGATTACTTCGCCCTGCACGCCAAGAACTGACGCCCAGAACTTCTAGGCCTGGAAATACGCCTTCACCTCAGCACGGCCCATACACTGGGCCGTATCTTCGTTTTCGAGTAGAAATAAATGGCAGCAGGAGTCGAAGTACGCGGCAACCACGTCCGCGTGTATTTCCGTTACCAGGGCGAGCTGTGCCGGGAAACAATCCCCGGCGACGCCTCGCCCGCGAACCTGGCCAACGCCGAGCGCCTGGTCGGGATCATCAATTACGAGATAGAGGCCGGAACTTTCAACTATGCCCGGCACTTTCCTGACTCACCCCGAGTCAAGACCAACACCCTCGGCCACTACATCGACTTGTGGCTGGAAATAAAGGGCAACCAGATGGCAGCCAGCGGCTTCGCCATGTACCGCAGCCGCACCGAGAAGCACATACGCCCGCGCTGGGGCGACCAACAGGCCGACCGAATCGATCACCTGGACATCCAGCACTGGGTGCAAACCGTGCTGATGCCCAAGCTGCACAACAAGACCGTGCGCGAAATCGTCAGCCACCTGCGTCAGATCTTCCAGTTGTACCGCACCAGAAACCGCTTCGCCTTCGACCCAACCGATGGAATCACCATCTCACTGCCCGACGCCGATGACCCGGACCCGTTCACCCGTGAGGAAATCACGGCGATTCTCACCCAGCACACTGACCGAGAGCAGGAAATAAACCTGACGGAGTTCATGATCTGGACTGGGCCGCGTGTCAGCGAAGCAATGGCTCTTGCCTGGGAGGACGTCGACCTGGTGGCCGGTACCGTGGAGATTCGTCGCGCCCGCGTGGCCGGCCAGTACAAAGTGACCAAGACCCGCCGCTCTACACGCAAGGTCAAACTGCTCGCTCCAGCCCTGCGCGCTCTGCAGGCGCAGGCCAAGTTCACCCAGCACCTGGCGCCGGAACTGATCGAGGTCGTCGATCGCGACAATCGGACAGTACGGGAGCAGCGCGTGCGCTTTGTCTTCCACAACAGTGCTACTGGTGAGCCGTACCGCTCTTCCGATGTTCTGCGCCATGGGTGGTGGATCACACATCTGGAAAAAGCTGGCGTACGTCAGCGCGGGCCGAACACCTGCCGGCACACCTTCGCCAGCCAGATGCTGAGCAGCGGTATCGCCACGCCGGAGTGGATTGCGGATCAGATGGGGCACACGTCGACGGCAATGATCTTCAAGCACTACGCGAAGTGGATCAGCGAGGACGGCCCTGATGTGGTGGGGTTGTTGAATCAGGCGCTCAGGCTGACCTGAACGCACAAAAAAAGGGGCCGCAAGGGCCCCTTTCTTCTGCCTGTCATTCCCAAAGTGTTCCCAAAACGCTCCCATTTGAGGGTCAAGCGGTGGCGAACATCAATGAAATCAAGCACTTGTATGGCGGAAGCGTAGAGATTCGAACTCTAGGATAGTTGCCCATCGACGGTTTTCAAGACCGTTGCCTTAAACCACTCGGCCACGCTTCCAGCTCGTTTTGCGGCCGCCATAATACCTTAATGAAACACGCTGTCAAACTCTCTGTGTCGCGGGTTGTGGGAGCTCTGATAGACTCCTAGCATCTGAACGTTCGAAACCACAGGTTTTACCAAGGAGTGTCGCCATGCGCGAACAGGATTACGCCGTACACCACGGCCAGCAGGTCGAGCAGCAGGAGATCAGCAAGGTCCTGCGCAACACGTACAGCCTGCTGGCACTTACCCTCGCCTTCAGCGGTGTCATGGCCTTCGTCGCCCAGCAGATGCGCGTCGGCTACCCGAACGTGTTCGTGGTGCTGATCGGCTTCTACGGGTTGTTCTTCCTCACCAACAAACTGCGTGATTCGGCCTGGGGCCTGGTGTCTACCTTTGCCCTCACCGGCTTCATGGGCTTCATCCTCGGCCCGATCCTCAACCGCTACCTGGGCATGGCCGGTGGCGCTGAAGTGGTCAGCTCGGCGTTTGCCATGACTGCGCTGGTGTTTGGTGGTCTGTCGGCCTATGTGCTGATCACCCGCAAGGACATGAGCTTCCTCAGTGGCTTCATCACTGCTGGCTTCTTCGTTCTGCTGGGTGCTGTCGTGGCCAGCTTCTTCTTCCAGATCAGCGGCCTGCAACTGGCGATCAGCGCTGGCTTCGTGCTGTTCTCGTCGGTGTGCATCCTGTTCCAGACCAGCGCGATCATTCATGGTGGCGAGCGTAACTACATCATGGCGACCATCAGCCTGTATGTGTCGATCTACAACCTGTTTGTCAGCCTGCTGCAGCTGTTCGGCATCATGGGTCGTGATGACTGATTGATGAATGTACGAGAAAGCCCGCTTCGGCGGGCTTTTTTGTGGGCGCTACCAAGCCCCAGAAAGCACAACCAATAACTGACCAAAAAGTCAGATAATTAGGCGCATGGTCGCCGATCATGCCGCGATCGTGCTTTTCTCTACCGCAATCCCTCATCACCCCGTAGAATGCGCTCCTTTTTTCTTCCGGGGCAGCTTCCAGCAATGAGCTCACACGAACACAGCCCAGGCGCGGCGGCGCCTGCCAATGAACTGGTGCTTGGCCTTGAGGACAAGCCACGGCTGGTGATCGGCCTGCTGGCGGCCCTGCAGCACCTGCTGGCGATCATCGTGCCGATCGTGACCCCTGGCCTGCTGATTTGCCAGGCGCTGGGTGTTTCGGCGCGTGATACCAACCTGATCGTTTCCATGTCGCTGGTGATCTCGGGTATTGCCACCTTCGTTCAGTGCAAACGTTTCGGGCCATTTGGCGCCGGGCTGCTGATTGTTCAGGGCACCAGCTTCAACTTCGTCGGGCCGCTGATTGCTGGCGGTGCGCTGATGGTCAAGCAAGGCACGCCGGTAGAAGGCGTGATGGCGGCTATCTTCGGCGTGGTGATCGCAGGCTCGTTCGTGGAGATGGGCGTTTCGCGCATCCTGCCCTTCGTAAAGCGCCTGATCACCCCGCTGGTGACCGGCATCGTGGTGCTGATGATCGGCCTGACGCTGATCAAGGTCGGCCTGATCAGCATGGGTGGCGGCTTTGGCGCCATGGCCAACGGCACCTTCGCCAATGGCGATAACCTGCTGCTGTCGGGTGTGGTGTTGGCAATTATCGTAATTCTCAACCGCGTCCCGGTGGTGTGGATGCGCAGCTGCGCCATCGTCATCGCCTTGGCGGTTGGTTATGCGTTGGCCGGTTACATGGGCCGCCTGGATTTCACCGGCATGCATGAAGCCGCGCTGTTCCAGGTGCCTACACCGCTGCACTTCGGCCTGGGCTTCTCCTGGGCGCTGTTCATTCCGATGTTGGTGATTTACCTGGTGACTTCGCTGGAAGCCATCGGTGACGTTACCGCCACCAGCAAGGTCTCGCGCCAACCGGTCGAAGGACCGGTGTGGATGCAGCGGATCAAGGGCGGCGTGCTGGTCAACGGGGCCAACTCGCTGCTGGCGGGCTTGTTCAACACCTTCCCCAGCTCGATCTTTGCGCAGAACAACGGCGTGATTCAGCTGACCGGTATTGCCAGCCGCCATATCGGTATCTGGATTGCCGTGATGCTGGTGCTGTTGGGCCTGTTCCCGAGCGTTGCCGGGGTGATTCAGGCAGTGCCGGAGCCGGTGCTGGGTGGTGCGGCCATGGTGATGTTCGGTGCGGTTGCGGCTTCGGGGATCAATATTCTGGCTAGCACCCGGCTGGACCGCCGCGCGCTGCTGATTATTGCGGTTTCGCTGGCCTTGGGCCTGGGTGTGGCACAGGTGCCGGAATTCCTGGCGCATATGCCGGCTGCGATCCGCAATGTGCTGGAGTCGGGTGTAGCTACTGGGGGTATCTGTGCTCTGGTGCTGAACTGGTTCTTGCCGGAGAGCAAGGAACAGGCTTGAGTTCAGTTTCTTCCTGATTGGGCCATGGGGCCGCTGCGCGGCCCATCGCAGGCAAGCCAGCTCCTACAGGGATCGCGCAAGCCTGACGATTGGATAGAAAGCCCGCCCCGCCATGCACAAGCGGGCGCGGGCTTTTTTGCTTTATCATGGCACCATTCCTTTGCATGAGTTACCCATGAAATTCGCTATCGCGGTGTTCTCTCCGGCCCATGCGCCCTCTTCACGGCGCGCCTTGCGCTATGCCGAGGCGGTACTGGCCGGCGGGCATGAGATTGCCCGGTTGTTCTTCTATCAGGACGGGGTGCACAGTGCCTCGGCCAACGTGGTCGCCCCGCAGGACGAACTCGACGTGGCAGGCCAGTGGCGCGCCTTTATCGAGACTAACCAACTGGACGCCGTGGTGTGTATCGCTGCTGCCCTGCGCCGTGGCGTGCTCGATGAAGCCGAGGCCAGCCGCTACCACCGCCCGGCCGTGAACCTGCCCAAACCTTGGGAGCTGTCCGGCCTGGGCCAGTTGCATGAGGCTGCGCAGGTAGCCGACCGCCTTGTCTGCTTCGGAGGCGACTGAAATGGCCAAATCCTTGTTGATCATCAGCCGCCAGGCACCGTGGAACGGCCCATCCGCCCGTGAAGCACTGGACATCGCCCTGGCCGGCGGCGCCTTCGACCTGCCGCTGGGCATGCTGTTCCTGGACGATGGCGTGTTCCAGCTTGCGCCCGACCAGCAACCCACCGCCGTGCAACAGAAGAACCTGGCCGCCAACCTGCAAGCACTGCCGATGTTCGGTGTTGAAGAGCTGTTTGCCTGTAGCCACAGCCTCACCCGCCGCGGCCTGGCAGCCGACACCCTGGCACTGCCGGTGCAAGTGCTCGATGACGCAGCGCTAACCGCGCTGATCGCCCGTTTCGACCAGGTGGTAACGCTCTGATGACGACCCTGCATGTAATTGCCCACTCCCCGTTCGGCGACGAGCGCCTGGCCAGCTGCCTGCGCCTGCTCGGTGCCGACGACGCGCTGCTACTGTGCGGCGATGCGGTGTATGCCTTACGCAGCGGCAGCGAGCCGCACGACCTGCTGCAAGCTGCCGGCCTGGCCCAGCGCCTGTTCGCCCTGGAAGAAGACGTGCAAGCCCGCGCAGTCGGCAACGACCTGGCCAAGTCCGTGGACTACGCCGCGTTCGTCGAACTGTCGCTGCACTACGACAAGGTCAACAGCTGGCTATGAATACGCTCAACGTTGGCGATAACGCCATTGCCCTGGACAAGGACGGCTTCCTGGTCGACCTGCAAGACTGGTCCCACGCTGCCGCCGAAGCCTTGGCCGAGCGCGAGGGCATCCCGTTGACCGCTGACCACTGGGAAATCCTCGAACTGCTGCGCCAGTTCTACCAGGAATACCAGCTGTCCCCGGCCACACGCCCGCTGATCAAGTACACGGCCCTGAAGCTGGGCCCGGAAAAGGGCAACAGCCCGCATCTGAACCGCCTGTTCAACGGCACCCCCGCCAAACTTGCCGCCAAGCTGGCGGGCCTGCCCAAGCCGACCAACTGCATATGAACGAACCTCGCCCACTTACCCTGGAAACCCCGGCTGAACACCCGTTCGCCGAATTCGTGCGCATTCTTGGCAAAGGCAAACGCGGCGCGCGTGGCCTGACCCGCGAAGAAGCCCGCGCTGCCATGACCCTGCTGCTGGAAGGCAAAGTCGAAGACACCCAGCTGGGTGCATTCCTCATGCTGCTGCGCCATAAAGAGGAAAGCGCCGACGAGCTTGCCGGTTTCACCGAGGCCCTGCGCGCTCACCTGCAGGCACCGAGCATTGCGGTGGACCTGGACTGGCCCACCTACGCCGGCAAGAAACGCCACCTGCCCTGGTACCTGCTGGCGGCCAAGTGCCTGGCCGGCAACGGCGTGCGCATCCTGATGCACGGTGGCGGCGCGCACACCGCCGGGCGCATGTACACCGAGCAACTGCTCGACCTGCTGCAAATCCCGCTGTGCCGCGACTGGGCCGCTGTCGGTAGCGCCCTCGACCAGCATCAGCTGGCGTTTTTTCCGCTGCACGACTGGGCGCCACAATTGCAGCGCATGATCGACCTGCGCAACACCCTGGGCCTGCGCTCGCCCATCCACTCACTGGCGCGTGTGCTCAACCCGCTGGGCGCACGCTGTGGCCTGCAAAGTATCTTCCACCCCGGTTACCAGGCAGTGCACCGCGAGGCTAGCCGCTTGCTGGGCGACCATGCGGTGGTAATCAAGGGCGATGGCGGCGAGATCGAAGTAAACCCCGATGTCATCAGCCACCTGTACGGCACCACGGCAGGCGAAGCGTGGGACGAAGAGTGGCCAGCACTGAGCGAACGCCGCCATGTGAAACCGGCCAGCCTACAAGCCGAACACTTGCTGGCATTCTGGCGGGGCGAAGTTGAAGACAGCTATGGCGAGAAGGCCCTTATCGCCACCATGGCCCTGGCCCTGCGTGGCTTGGGGCAAGACCGCGAGCAGGCGTTCGCAACCGCCCAAGGCTATTGGGAGACACGCAACAAATCGATTTAACCGATCATTAACCCCGGTTATTTGCGCTATTTATTCGAACGATTTGGCCTAGACTGGGCTCCAACGACAAACAACTTTGTTCCGAGGAGCCTACGCATGGGCCTTTTGATCGACGGCCGCTGGCATGACCAGTGGTATGAAAACGGCAAGGACGGCACGTTCAAACGTGAAAACGCCCAACGCCGCAATCAACTGCCCGCCCCTGAGGCCGGCCGCTACCACCTGTACGTCTCGCTGGCCTGCCCATGGGCCCACCGCACCCTGATTGTCCGCGCACTCAAAGGCCTGGAGCCCTTGATCGATGTTTCGGTAGTCAGTTGGCTGATGCAGGACCACGGCTGGACCTTCGATGTGCAGCAAGGCTCCACGGGTGACCACCTCGACGCCTTGCAGTACCTGCACCAGCGCTACACCCAGGATGACCCGCACTACACCGGCCGCGTGACCGTACCCGTGCTGTGGGACAAGAAGGAGAAGCGCATCGTCAACAATGAGTCGTCGGAGATCATCCGCATCTTCAACAGCGCGTTCAACGAGCTGACCGGCAATACACTGGACCTGTACCCCGAACCGCTGCGCCCAACCATCGAGGCGCTTAACGAGCGCATCTACCCGGCCGTGAACAACGGCGTCTACCGCGCAGGCTTTGCCACCACGCAGGAGGCGTACGAAGCGGCGTTCGACGATGTGTTCAATGAGCTGGATTATCTGGAAGACGTGCTAAGCCGCAATCGCTACCTGGCGGGTGAATACCTGACCGAAGCCGATGTGCGCCTGTTTACCACGCTGGTGCGCTTCGATGCCGTGTACCACGGGCACTTCAAGTGCAACCTGCGCCGCCTGAGCGACTATCACAACCTGTCGAACTGGCTTCGCGAGCTGTATCAGTGGCCTGGGGTGGCGGGCACGGTGGATATGGAGCACATCCAGAAGCACTATTACATGAGCCACAAGACCATCAACCCGACCGGGATCGTGCCCAAGGGGCCGTTGCAGAACTTCAACCTTGCGCATGATCGGGAGCGGTTGGCAGGTAAAGGGATTTGGCAGGCTTGAGATAGCTGGGGCTGCTTTGCAGCCCCAGCGATATCAGCTGTTTTGCGAACCTTCGAACCAGGCCAGCTTGTCGCGCAGTTGCACCACTTCCCCCACAATCACCAGGGTCGGCGCATGCACTTCATGCTCGGCCACCAGCTTCGGCAAATCCGCCAGGGTACCGGTGAATACCCGCTGATTACGCGTAGTGCCCTGCTGAACCAAAGCCGCCGGCGTACTGGCCGCCCGCCCATGGCGAATCAGCTCGGCACAAATGGTCGGCAAGCCCACCAAACCCATGTAGAACACCAAGGTCTGCGCCGGCGCCACCAGGTCATCCCACGGCAGGTTGCTGGTGCCATCCTTCAGGTGCCCGGTCACGAAACGCACCGACTGGGCATAGTCGCGGTGAGTCAGCGGAATCCCGCCATAAGCAGAACACCCACTCGCCGCCGTAATACCCGGCACCACCTGGAACGGAATGCCATGCTCGGCCAGCTCTTCGATCTCTTCGCCACCCCGGCCGAAGATGAACGGGTCACCACCTTTCAGACGCAGCACACGCTTGCCCTGCTGAGCCAGATCGACCAGCAGGCGGTTGATCTGGTCTTGCGGCACGGCATGGTCTGCACGGCGCTTGCCCACATAGATACGCTCGGCATCACGCCGGCACATCTCGATGATCGCAGGCGCCACCAGGCGGTCGTACAGCACCACGTCGGCCTGCTGCATCAGGCGCAAGGCACGGAAGGTGAGCAAGTCGGGATCGCCCGGGCCTGCACCGACCAGATACACCTCGCCCCCCTGCTGCACCGGCGCGCCGTCTACCATCGCCTGCAACAAGCGCTCGGCTTCGGCGCCCTGCCCGGCCAGCTGGCGCTCGGCAATCGGCCCCTGGAACACGGTTTCCCAGAAGCCGCGGCGCTGGTTGACGTCCGGGTACAAGGATTTCACCTTGTGCCGAAAGCGCGCTGCCAGCCCGGCCAGCTCACCATAGGCCGACGGAATCCAGGCCTCCAGCTTGGCGCGAATCAACCGCGCCAGTACCGGGGCGTCACCGCCACTGGATACCGCAATCACCAGGGGTGAACGATCGACAATCGCCGGGAAGATCACCGTGCACAGGGCCGGCGCATCCACCACATTGACCGGCAGGCTGAGGGCCTGCGCATCCGCCGACACCTGGGCGTTCAGCCCAGGGTCGTCGGTCGCTGCGATCACCAGCCGGCAACCGACCAGGTCAGCGGCCTGATAGCCACGCACCAGCACCTCACCGCCACCTTCCCGGGCCAACGCAGCCAACTGGCCGTCGACATCCGGCGCCACCACGCGCAGCACGCCACCGGCATCCGCCAGCAGGCGTGCCTTGCGCAAGGCGATCTCACCGCCACCGACGACCAGCACGCGGCCGCCCTGCAGCTTGTGGAACAGCGGCAGGTAATCCATTTAGCGGATGACCTCGACGCCGCCCATGTACGGCTTCAGCACGTCCGGCACGCGGATCGAACCATCAGCCTGCTGGTAGTTTTCCAGCACGGCAACCAGGGTACGGCCGACGGCCAGGCCGGAGCCGTTGAGGGTGTGCACCAGCTCTGGCTTGCCGGTTTCCGGGTTGCGCCAGCGGGCCTGCATGCGGCGCGCCTGGAAGTCGCCGCAGTTGGAGCACGAGCTGATTTCGCGGTACTTGTCCTGGCTCGGCACCCACACTTCCAGGTCGTAGGTTTTGACGGCGCCAAAGCCCATGTCGCCGGTGCACAGGGCCAGTACGCGATAAGGCAGCTCCAGCAGTTGCAGTACGCGTTCGGCGTTGGCAGTCAGGCCTTCCAGCGCTTCCATCGACTTGGCCGGCTCTACCACCTGCACCATCTCGACCTTGTCGAACTGGTGCTGGCGGATCATGCCGCGGGTGTCACGGCCGGAAGCACCGGCTTCACTGCGGAAGCACGGGGTGTGGGCAACCAGTTTCAGCGGCAGCTGCTTGGCGTCGAGGATTTCACCGGCCACCAGGTTGGTCAGCGACACTTCGGCGGTCGGGATCAGATAGAAGTCGGCCTCACCTTCGCGGGTGATCTTGAACAGGTCTTCCTCGAACTTCGGCAGCTGACCGGTGCCTTGAAGGGCCGGGGCCTGCACCAGGTACGGGGTGTAGTGCTCCTCGTAGCCGTGCTCGCCGGTGTGCAGGTTGATCATGAATTGCGCCAGGGCGCGGTGCAGCCGGGCGATCGGGCCACGCAGCACGGCAAAACGGGCGCCAGACAGCTTGGCAGCGGCTTCGAAGTCCAGGCCACCGCTGACTTCGCCCAGGGCGACGTGGTCCTTGATTTCGAAGTCGAAGGCCTTCGGCGTGCCCCAACGGCGCACTTCGACGTTGTCGTCTTCGCTGGCACCGACCGGTACGCTGGCGTCCGGCAGGTTGGGGATGGTCAGCAGGATACCGTCCAGCTCGGCCTGGATGGTGTCCAGTTCGGTCTTGCCGGCGGCCAGCTCATTGGCCATGCGCTCGACGTCGGCCATCAATGGCGCGATGTCTTCACCCTTGGCCTTGGCCTGGCCGATGGACTTGGAGCGGGCGTTGCGCTCGGCTTGCAGCTGCTCGGTGCGGGTCTGCACTGCCTTGCGGCGCTCTTCCAGTGATTCGATGCGCGCGACATCCAGGCTGAAGCCACGGGAGGCCAGGCGATCCGCCACTTCCTGAAGTTGGCCGCGTAACAGTTTGGAATCGAGCATATCGTTCTCTCGTTATAAGTAGGTGTTGGTTCAGAATCGGGTCAGGGACAGGCCGGCCCAGGTCGCGAGCAGCCCGCCCACCACGCTGATACTGGTATAGCCCAAGGCAAGGGGCACCTGCCCGCTTTCCATCAGGCGCACGGTATCGAGCGAGAAGGAGGAAAAGGTCGTCAGGCCGCCGAGGAAGCCGACAATCAGGCCGGCGCGCAGCTCGACCGGCGCCAGCGGCTTGTGCAGGAACAGGCCATAGAGCAGGCCGATCAGCAGGCAGCCAACCAGGTTGACCGCCAGCGTACCGGCATAGAAGTGCCGTGGCCAGTGGGCCGCTACCCAGTTGGCGGTAGCAAAGCGCAACAAGGTGCCGGCGATACCGCCCGCGCTGACCGCGGCGATGAGTGCAATCACGGTTTTCTCCGTTGACGGGGGCTGTTGCGGTCGAGCTCGGCCAAGTGGCGTAGCTTCTCGCCAATCTTCAGTTCCAGGCCACGGGGCACTGGCTGGTAGTACTGGCGAGGCTCCAGTTCATCGGGGAAGTAGTCTTCACCCGCGGCATAAGCGTCGGGTTCATCGTGGGCATAGCGGTACTCGTCGCCATAGCCCAGTTGTTTCATCAGTTTGGTCGGGGCGTTGCGCAAGTGCAGAGGCACCTCCAGCGAGCCATGTTCGGCCGCTTCGCGCAGGGCAGTCTTGAAGCCCATGTACACCGCGTTGCTCTTCGGCGCGCAGGCCAGGTAGGTGATGGCCTGGGCCACTGCCAGCTCGCCTTCGGGGCTGCCGAGGCGCTCCTGAACATCCCAGGCCGCCAGGCACAGGCTGAGCGCGCGCGGGTCGGCGTTGCCGATGTCCTCACTGGCCATGCGCACCACGCGCCGGGCGATGTAAAGCGGGTCGCAACCGCCGTCGAGCATGCGCGCAAACCAGTACAGGGCGCCATCGGGGTTGGAACCGCGCACCGACTTGTGCAGCGCGGAAATCTGGTCGTAGAACGCCTCACCGCCCTTGTCGAAACGACGGCGGCTGTCACCGAGCAGGCTTTGCAGCATCTCGACGTCGATTTCGCTGCCGTCTTCGGCCAGGTCCGAGGCGTTCTCAAGGAAGTTGAGCATGCGCCGGCCATCGCCATCGGCGGCAGCCATCAGCATCTTGAAAGCATCGTCGCCCACCCGCAGGTTGCGCTTGCCCAGCCCGCGCTCCTCGGTCAGCGCACGGTTGACCAGTTTGCGCAATGCCGCCTCGTCCAGGCTCTTGAGCACGTACACCCGCGCCCGCGACAGCAGCGCGTTGTTCAGCTCGAAGGACGGGTTTTCAGTGGTGGCGCCGATGAACAGCAGCGTGCCGTCTTCCACGTAGGGCAAGAAGGCATCCTGCTGCGACTTGTTGAAGCGGTGCACTTCGTCGACGAACAGGATGGTGCGGCGGCCATACTGGCCGGCCTGCTGCTTGGCCACTTCAACGGCCTGGCGGATTTCTTTCACCCCGGCCAGTACCGCCGACACGGTTTCGAAATGCGCGTCACAAAACTGCGCCAGCAGCCGTGCAAGGGTGGTCTTGCCCACCCCCGGCGGCCCCCAGAAGATCATCGAGTGCAGCGCACCCTGCTCCAGCGCCTCGCGCAGCGGCTTACCGCGCGCCAGCAAGTGCTCCTGGCCGACGTACTCGTCCAGGTTGGACGGGCGCAGGCGAGCGGCCAGGGGCTGGGCGACGGGTTCGCTTCGAAACAGGTCCATGACGGGCTCTGGTTACTCCTTGATCACGTCCGCGCCTTTGGGGATGTCGAACTTGAACTGGCTGTCCGGCACCGCCTGGTTGGCCTTGACGCCATTGAACAGGATGTTGGTGCGCTGGCCGACACTGTCGATCAGCTGCATGTCATTGATCAGGCCTTTGCGGAACGACACGCGCAGCGAGTCGAACAGGGTGTCCTTGGTCTTCGGTTTGAGGGTGAAGTCCATCACCTCGCCCTGCTCCTTGGAAGCAATGTCGAAACTCTGGCTGATCTTCGACACATCACCGGACAGCAGCAGCGCAGGGGTCTGGTTCAGTCGCACATCGAGCTTCTTGATGGTGGCCTGTTCCAGGTCCGGGTCCCACAGGGTGACGTTTTTGCCGTCCGAAACCACCACCTGCTCCTGCGGCGCATCAGTGTGCCAATAGAACAGGCCCGGGCGCTTGACCGCCATCTTGCCCGAGGTTTCCTGCAGGCTGGTGCCATCGGCGCCCAGGGTCAGCTGGGAGAAGTTGGCCTCGATGGTCTGCGACTTTTCCAGCAGCTGGGTCAGGCGTTGTACGTCTTGCTCACCGGCATAAGCAGTAACCGAGCCCAGGGTCAGGGCAGAAACCAACAGCATGCGAATCGCGCGCATGGGAATCCTCATTGAGCATTGAAAAGGCCGGGCGCCACCGTTGGCGCCCGGCAAGGTGTTCTTCAGTCGCGCGGGCCGCCCGGGGCAATCACTTCCCGCGAGCCGTTGCTGTTCATGGGGGTGACCACGCCGGCCATTTCCATGGCTTCGATCATGCGGGCGGCGCGGTTGTAACCGATCTTCAGCTTGCGCTGCACGGCCGAAATGGACGCGCGGCGGCTTTCCAGCACGAACTGCACGGCCTCATCATACAGGGCGTCGCTCTCCGAATCTTCACCATCACCGCCACCACCGCCGCCGCCATCGAAGCCACTGCCGGCTTCTTCCACGCCGTTGAGGATGTCATCGTTGTAATCCGGCGCGCCGCGCAGCTTCCACGCCTCGACCGTACGGTGCACTTCGTCGTCAGAAACGAACGCACCGTGCACGCGAATCGGCAGGCTGGTGCCCGGTGGCATGTACAGCATGTCACCATGACCCAACAGCTGCTCGGCACCACCCTGGTCGATGATGGTGCGTGAGTCGATCTTGCTCGACACCTGGAACGCCATGCGGGTCGGAATGTTGGCCTTGATCAGGCCGGTAATGACATCCACCGACGGGCGCTGGGTGGCAAGAATCAGGTGGATACCGGCTGCCCGCGCCTTCTGGGCAATACGGGCGATCAGCTCTTCGACCTTCTTGCCGACGATCATCATCATGTCGGCGAACTCGTCCACCACCACCACGATGGTCGGCAAGGTTTTCAGCGCTGGCGGCTCGTCGTCCATGCTCTCGCGGCGGTACAGCGGGTCGTGGATGATTTCGCCGGCTTCCTGGGCGTCCTTGATCTTGCGGTTGAAGCCGGCCAGGTTACGCACGCCCATGGCCGCCATCAGTTTGTAGCGCCGCTCCATCTCGGCCACGCTCCAGCGCAGGGCGTTGGCGGCGTCCTTCATGTCGGTGACCACCGGGCACAGCAGGTGCGGGATGCCTTCGTAGATCGACAGTTCAAGCATTTTCGGGTCGATCATGATCAGCCGCGCGTCTTCCGGGCTGGACTTGAACAGGATCGACAGGATCATCGCGTTCACACCCACCGACTTACCGGAACCGGTGGTACCGGCCACCAGCAGGTGCGGCATCTTGGCCAGGTCGGTAATCACCGGCTTGCCGCCGATGTCGTGGCCCAGGGCCAGCGTGACCGGGGACTTCTGTTCGTCGTACTGCGGCGTGGCCAGCACCTCGGAGAAGCGCACCATCTGCCGGTTTTCGTTGGGGATCTCGATACCCACGGTGGTCTTGCCCGGGATCACCTCGACCACGCGCACGCTGGTCACGGCCAGCGAGCGCGCCAGGTCCTTGGCCAGGTTGGCGATGCGGCTGACCTTCACGCCAGCGGCCGGCTGGATTTCGTAACGGGTAATCACCGGGCCGGGGTGGATCGAGTCCACCGCCACTTCTACACCGAATTCCTTGAGCTTGATTTCCAGCAGTTGGCCGACACCGGCCAGGGACTCTGGCGAATACTCGATCTTCTTCTGCTCGGCAGGGTCGAGGATGGAAATCGACGGCAAGGTGCCTTCCACCGCGCTGTCGATGAACAGCGGTGCCTGCTTCTCCTTCATCACCCGCTTGCTCGGCTCCGGGGCCTTGGCAGCGGCGGGTGGCACGATGGTCGGGGCGGCGTGCTGCTCGCGAGGGACCACGGTTTCACGCGGCACTACGGGCTCACGGGCGGCCTCACGTGGTGGCACAACAGGCTCACGACCAAGCGTCGGCTCACGGGGTTCAACGACCGTGGCCGGCGCTTCTTCACGCTTGAAGATACGCTCACGCAACGCCGGCTTGGCCGGCTCACGCTTCTCGGCAGCCATCGGCGCGGCCTTGACCACCGGCTCATCCTCGCGCAGTTGCGCCTCCAGGCGTTTGCGCTCGTTGCGGGCTTCCCACCAACGGTTGGCGGCGCCCTGCACCAGCTCGAACAGGTCGAGGGTGATCTTGCCGGTCAGGTCCATCACCTTGAACCACGACAAGTCGGTGAACACCGTCAGGCCGAACAGGAACAGGGCAATGAACATCAGCGTGCTGCCCTGCACGTTCAGCAGGTTGCGCGCCAGGTCACCGAGGCTTTCGCCCAATGCGCCACCTGCAGAGAACGGCAGGCTGGCCGGCGGGTGGAAGTGGATATGCGCCAGCGCCGCCCCGGACAACACCAGGAACACCAGGCCGATCAACCGCCAGGAGAACAGCCAGCCGCTCCAGTCCCACGGCTGGTGGCGTTCGCGGAAGATCTGCCAGGTCTTCACCGCCAGCAGCAGCGGGAAGATATAGGCGAAGTAACCCAGCACCATGAACAGGATATCGGCGAAGTAGGCGCCGGCACGCCCGGCGGCGTTCTGCACCTGGTCGACGGTGGCGGTGTGGCTGAAGCCCGGGTCCGAAGTGTCGTAGGTCAGCAGGGCCATCCACAGGTACAGGCACAGAGCGCCGACAGCGATCAACGCACCTTCCTTGAGGCGATAATGCAGCTGCTGCCGCCACAGGGGCACGGGCAAGGGAGCTGGGGTTGCGGTGGATTTCTTCAAAACGCGTCTATTCCTGCGCGTGCTGCGCGTCCAATAGTGATCGGCCGGCGGTGCGGCCAATGAACCACTACTTTTAACATTACTGCCCGACAGCCGCCATGGCGGCACGCCGTATGGGGGGTTGGCCGGGGGCGACTTTCATATACCTGCAATTTGAGCATGCATTTTCTTTTGTGACAAAGGCTTATGCTGTGTTTTTGCACAGGTGTGACAGCAAATGTAGCGGATGGTGCCTGCGGTTTCATGAATGTGTAGGAAATTGCCCAAATTCATTGCCTGTGCGGGCCTCTTCGCGGGTAAACCCGCTCCCACAGGTACTGCACTGCATTCAGGGCTTGTGCAGTACCTGTGGGAGCGGGTTTACCCGCGAAGAGGCCACAACCATTGACCCTGCCCAGCGCGCAAGCCATGCTGCCCTCTCCCCTCCCCCACCGCACGATAGACCATGCTCACCTGGCTGACCCGCGACTCGCTGACCTTCCCGCCCCTGGAAAAGGCCCTGCACGCCCCCAACGGCCTGCTGGCCGCCGGCGGCGACCTTACCCCCGAGCGCCTGGTCCAGGCTTATCGTCACGGTTGCTTCCCGTGGTACCAGGATGGCCAGCCGATCCTGTGGTGGTCACCCGACCCGCGCACGGTGCTGTTGCCCGACCAGCTGCACGTGTCACGCTCACTGGCCAAGCTGATGCGCCAGGGCCGCTACCAGGTCAGCTTCGACACCGACTTCCCGGCCGTGATCGCCGCCTGCGCCGCGCCACGCGACTACGCCGACGGCACCTGGATCACCGACACCATGCGCAACGCCTACTGCGAACTGCACCGACGCGGCATTGCCCACTCGGTGGAGGTGCGCCAGGACGGCGAACTGGTCGGCGGCCTGTACGGCCTGGCCATGGGCCAGTTGTTCTTCGGTGAATCGATGTTCAGCCGCGCCGACAACGCCTCCAAGGTCGGCTTCGTGACCTTGGTCAACCACCTGCGCCAGGCCGGGTTCGTGCTGATCGACTGCCAGATGCCCACCAACCACCTGCACAGCCTGGGTGCCCACGCCATCAGTCGCGCCGAATTCGCCGGTTACCTGGCACGCCACCTCGACCAGCCCAACAGCGCCACGTGGGTTGCCTAGGCGAGTTCCCGTAGCTGGCTTACACTTAAAACAAAGTCTCACCGAGGGGGTTGATCATGACAGAGTTGGCGCGGTTGAAGTTTTATGCCACTCAGCCCCACTCCTGCAGCTACCTGCCCGAGGAACAGGCCACCACGCTGTTCCTCGACCCCAGCCAGCCGATGGACGTGAACGTGTACGCCGACCTGTCGGAAATGGGCTTCCGCCGCAGTGGCGACCATCTGTACCGCCCGCACTGCCAGAACTGCAACGCCTGCGTGCCGGCACGCATCCCGGCGGCGCGGTTTATCCCCAACCGCCAGCAACGGCGCATCCTCAAGCGCAATGCCGACCTGACCGTGACGGCGGCGCGCCCAACCTTCAAGGAAGAGTATTTCGAGCTGTACCGGCGCTATATCGAAACACGCCACGCCGACGGTGACATGTACCCGCCCAGCCGCGACCAGTTTTCCACCTTTCTGGTGCGCGACCTGCCGTTCTGCTGGTTCTACGAGTTTCGCCTGGAAGGCCGCTTGATGGCGGTGGCCGTGTGCGACCTGCTGCCCAACGGCCTGTCGGCGGTGTACACCTTCTACGAGCCGGACGAGGAGCGCCGCAGCCTGGGCCGCTTTGCCATCCTGTGGCAAATCACCGAGGCCCTGCGCCAGGACCTGGAGGCGGTATACCTGGGTTACTGGATCAAGAACTGCAAGAAAATGAACTACAAGACGCAGTATCGGCCCATCGAATTGCTGATAAACCAGCGCTGGGTCACCCTCAACTGAAAGCATTGGCTTGACACACAGTTTTCGGGCATAATCCACGCCACTTTTTTGCCCGGTGCGGATATGCGTCGGGCCAACACTGGATCCGAGGGCTCTACTGCATGTCGAAAGAAGACAGCTTCGAAATGGAAGGTACTGTCGTCGACACCCTGCCCAACACCATGTTCCGCGTGGAGTTGGAAAACGGGCACGTCGTAACCGCGCACATCTCCGGAAAGATGCGCAAAAACTACATCCGTATTCTCACTGGCGACAAGGTCCGCGTCGAACTGACGCCGTACGACCTGAGCAAGGGCCGCATCACTTACCGTGCGCGCTAAGCTCAAGCCATGAAAAAGCCCGGCCATGTGCCGGGCTTTTTTGTGCCTGCGAGATTGTAGGGGGCTGCTTTGCAGCCCATCGCGACACAAGGCCGCTCCTACAGGGATCGCATAACCCTTGTAGGAGCGGCCTTGTGTCGCGAAAGGGCCGCAAAGCGGCCCTCTACGGTTCAGGCAACTTCAGCCGTGGTCTCGAAGTCGAACACCAGTTCGCCATCGCGCAGATCGACGTGCACCACGCCACCATGCTCGGCCAGCTCGCCAAACAGGATCTCCTCGGCCAGCGGCCGCTTGATCTTGTCCTGGATCAGCCGCGCCATCGGCCGCGCCCCCATCTGCACGTCGTAGCCCGACACCGCCAGCCAGCCGCGTGCGGCATCGCTGACTTCCAGCAGCACACGCTTGTCTTCCAGCTGCGCCTGCAGTTCGATAAGGAACTTGTCGACGATGCTCTTGATCGTCTCGGTGCTCAGGCGGCCGAACTGGATAATGGTATCCAGGCGGTTGCGGAACTCTGGCGTGAAGCTCTTGCGGATCACTTCCATGGCATCGGACGCGTGGTCCTGATGGGTGAAGCCGATCGAGGCCCGCGCTGCCGTTTCTGCACCCGCGTTGGTGGTCATGATCAGGATCACGTTACGGAAGTCGGCCTTGCGCCCGTTGTTGTCGGTCAGGGTACCGTGGTCCATTACCTGCAGCAGCAGGTTGAAGACTTCCGGGTGGGCCTTCTCGATTTCGTCGAGCAGCAATACGCAGTGTGGTTGCTTGGTAATCGCCTCGGTCAGCAAGCCACCCTGGTCGAACCCTACGTAACCAGGAGGCGCACCGATCAGGCGCGACACGGTGTGGCGCTCCATGTACTCGGACATGTCGAACCGCACCAGCTCCACGCCCAGCGCCTTGGCCAGCTGACGCGCCGCTTCGGTCTTGCCGACGCCGGTAGGGCCGGCGAACAGGAACGAACCGACAGGCTTGTCTGGCGACTTCAGGCCAGCACGGGACAGTTTGATGGCAGTAGACAGCGAGTCGATGGCCTGGTCCTGACCGAACACGGTCAGCTTCAGGTCACGTTCAAGGTTACGCAGCAGTTCCTTGTCGGAGCTGGTGACGTGTTTCGGCGGAATCCGCGCGATCTTGGCGACGATGTCCTCGACTTGAGGCACATCGATGCGTTTGACGCGCATGGCCTCCGGCTGCAGGCGCTGGTAGGCACCGGCTTCGTCGATCACATCGATGGCCTTGTCCGGCATGTGCCGGTCATTGATGTAGCGCGAGGCCAGTTCGGCGGCGGCGCGCAGGGCTTCGTCGCTGTACTCGATGTTGTGGTGGCTCTCGAAGCGCCCTTTCAGGCCGCGCAGGATGCCCACGGTGTCTTCGACCGACGGCTCGCTGACATCCACCTTCTGGAAGCGACGTGCCAGGGCACGGTCCTTCTCGAAGATGCCGCGGAATTCCTGGAACGTGGTCGAGCCGATGCAACGGATCTCACCCGACGACAGCAGCGGCTTGAGCAGGTTGGAGGCATCCATCACCCCGCCCGATGCCGCACCGGCACCGATGATGGTGTGGATCTCGTCGATGAACAGGATCGCCTGCGGGCGCTTGCGCAGCTCGCCGAGCAGCGCCTTGAAGCGCTTCTCGAAATCGCCACGGTATTTGGTACCGGCCAGCAGCGCGCCCAGGTCAAGGGAATACACCACGCTTTGTGCCAGCAGGTCGGGCACCTGGCCATCGACAATGCGCTTGGCCAGGCCTTCGGCGATAGCAGTCTTGCCAACGCCCGCCTCACCCACCAGCAACGGGTTGTTCTTGCGTCGGCGCGCCAGGATTTGCGCCACGCGCTCCACTTCCTGCTCGCGGCCCACCAGCGGGTCGATACGGCCAGCACGGGCCAGCTCGTTCAGGTTGCTGGCATAGGCGTCCAGCGGGTTGCTCGAAGAGGAGGTTTCGCCACCCTCTTCGTCCTGCATGTCCTGGTCGCTTTCAGATTGCGAACCATGCCCCGGCACCTTGGAGATGCCATGGGCGATGTAGTTGACCACGTCGATGCGGGCCACGCTCTGCTGTTTCAGCAGGAACACAGCCTGGCTTTCCTGTTCGCTGAAGATCGCCACCAGCACGTTGGCGCCGGTCACTTCGCGTTTGCCAGAGCTTTGCACGTGGAACACGGCACGCTGCAGCACCCGCTGGAAACCCAGGGTCGGCTGGGTTTCACGGTCTTCGTCGTTGACAGGAATCAGCGGCGTAGTGGAATCGATGAACTCTTGCAGGTCGTGCTTGAGCTTGTCGAGATTGGCGCCACAGGCGCGCAGAACGGTCGCGGCAGCCTCATTGTCAAGGAGTGCCAGCAGCAGATGTTCGACGGTCATGAACTCATGACGCTTCGAACGGGCCTCCTTGAAGGCAAGATTGAGGGTGACTTCGAGCTCGCGGTTTAACATAGCTTCACCTCATACCCAAGTGGTCGGCGATTAACCGTCCTTCTCGATTTCACAGAGTAGCGGATGCTGGCTTTCCCTGGCGTATTGGTTGACCTGCATAGCCTTTGTTTCGGCGATGTCACGGGTAAACAATCCGCACACTGCCCGCCCCTCGGTATGGACGGTCAGCATGATCTTGGTCGCCAGCTCGCGGTTCAGATTAAAGAACGTCTCGAGCACTTCGACGACGAAATCCATCGGCGTGTAGTCATCGTTGAACAAAACCACCTTGTACATCGGTGGCGCCTGCAGGATCGGCTTGGCTTCCTGAACTGCAAGACCTGAGCCGTCGTCCTCATTCGATTGCGGGCGATCCTGATTGAATGTTAGTCGAATCTCACTAGGTGCATGCATGGAAAGAATTTCATCATGAGCGTCAGGTTAAGGTTGTGGGTTGACCGCACAGGCCACGAACGGCGCAGGCGCCGGGCGACCTTGACTATCGGCAAAACGGTGTTACAACCAATAAGAACCCACCGTGGTCGATAAAGATCCGCGCAGTCAACCAGATTTTTCGCAAGGTTCGTATGCGGATGAAGTGGATGATACTCCAGTGATGGAGTCCTTTGCAGAGGGACATAGGGATGGCAAGCGGTAAAGTCAAGTGGTTCAACAATGCCAAGGGCTACGGATTCATCAACGAGGAAGGTAAATCCGATGACCTTTTCGCTCATTACTCGGCCATCCAGATGGACGGATACAAGACACTGAAGGCGGGCCAGGCCGTGGAGTTCGAAATCATCCAAGGCCCCAAAGGCCTGCACGCGGTCAAGATAATGGACGCCGCTACCGCTGCGGCTGCCAAGGCCCAAGGCCAGACCGCGAGCGAAACCGTGCGCGCCTGATCGCCGCCCCGTGTCGTAATACGAAAAAACCGGTCGCCCCTTTAACCAGGCGACCGGTTTTCTCTTGCCTTACATATGTTTGATCATTGCATCACCAAAACCTGAACTGCCGACCAGCGTGGCGCCGTCCATCAGCCGCTCGAAGTCGTAGGTCACGGTCTTGGCCGCAATCGCGCCATTGGTGCCCTTGATGATCAGGTCGGCCGCCTCGGTCCAGCCCATGTGCCGCAGCATCATCTCTGCAGACAGGATCACCGACCCCGGGTTGACCTTATCTTGCCCCGCATACTTGGGCGCAGTGCCGTGGGTGGCCTCGAACATGGCCACGGTGTCGGACAGGTTGGCGCCCGGTGCGATACCGATACCGCCCACCTCCGCCGCCAGGGCGTCGGACAGGTAGTCACCGTTGAGGTTGAGGGTGGCGATCACGTCGTACTCGGCCGGGCGCAGCAGAATCTGCTGCAACATGGCGTCGGCGATGGCGTCCTTGACGATGACCTCGCGGCCGGTCTTGGGGTTCTTGAACTTCATCCACGGGCCGCCATCGAGCAGTTCGGCGCCAAACTCATCCCGGGCCACTTCGTACCCCCAGTCTTTGAAGGCACCTTCGGTGAACTTCATGATGTTGCCTTTGTGTACCAGGGTCAGCGACTCGCGGTCATTGTCCACCACGTATTGCATGGCCTTGCGCACCAGGCGCTTGGTGCCTTCTTTCGAGACCGGCTTCACGCCAATGCCGCAGTCCTGGTCGAAGCGGATCTTGGTGACGCCCATTTCCTCCTTGAGGAACTTGATCACCTTGTTGGCCTCGGGCGAGCCGGCCTTCCACTCGATGCCGGCATAGATGTCCTCGGAGTTCTCACGGAAGATCACCATGTCGACGTCGCCAGGCTTTTTCACCGGGCTCGGTACACCCTGGAACCACAGCACCGGCCGCAGGCACACATACAGGTCCAGTTGCTGGCGCAGGGCCACGTTGAGCGAGCGGATGCCGCCACCCACCGGGGTGGTCAGCGGGCCCTTGATCGACACCACGTAATCACGCACGGCGTCGAGGGTTTCCTGAGGCAGCCAGGTGTCCTGGTCGTACACCTGGGTGGCCTTCTCGCCGGCGTACACCTCCATCCAGGCAATCTTGCGCTTGCCGCCGTAGGCCTTCTGCACGGCGGCATCGACCACCTTGATCATCACGGGCGAAACATCGACGCCGATCCCGTCACCTTCGATGTAAGGAATGATCGGGTGGTCAGGCACGTTAAGCGAATGGTCTGCATTGACGGTGATCTTGGTGCCGTCGGTCGGAACCTTGATTTTCTGGTATCCCATGCTTGCACTACTCCGCGGTCGGGTGTGGTTTGGACATCATGCGATGCAATGAGCCTAAACCAGCTTTTCGCAGCTGCAAGCTTCAAGCGCCAAGTTGCAAGCTGATCACCTCACCCCCACTGTCCGTGCCCACTCCACAATCGCACAGAGCGCAAGCCACGAAGCAAGGACACTAGCAGCTTACAGCTTGCAGCTTCTCCTGCGACAACCCGCCACATTGCCGCTTAGTCTTTGGTCTTATAAATGGGCCGATATCACTTGGCCTTGCTGATTAGCCCGAATGGTTTGGTATACTCCGCCGCGACCGAAGGGTCATCGGGGCGAATCCCAGGAAAATGCGGACCGCCCTAGGCCATGAATGGCCGTAAAGCCTGGGCTGTTACCGCAGCTCAGCACTTGACGCTCGACTGATGCATCCACCATCACCGCTCGCAGCCTCTCGACTTTCCGCTCATGGCGTTGCCAGGGCGATGCGCCTACCCTGCGCACCACGAGACTCGAGCACGCTCAGCACACAGAGAGTTAACCCGCATGCCCACCCGTTCCAAGATCATCTATACCTTCACCGACGAAGCCCCCGCCCTCGCCACTTACTCGCTGCTGCCGATCGTCGAAGCCTTCACCGCTTCGGCTGACATCGCCGTCGAAACCCGCGACATCTCCCTGGCCGGCCGTATCCTTGCCGCCTTCCCGGAGCAACTGGGCGCAGAGAAGCAAGTAGGCGATCACCTGGCGGAACTGGGCCAGCTGGCTACCACCCCTGAAGCCAACATCATCAAGCTGCCGAACATCAGCGCCTCGGTACCGCAGCTCAAAGCCGCGATCAAGGAACTGCAAGGCAAGGGCTTCAACATCCCTGACTACGCCGACGAGCCGGCCACCGCGGAAGAGAAAGAGTCCCGCGCCCGCTACGACCGCATCAAGGGTTCCGCCGTGAACCCGGTCCTGCGCGAAGGCAACTCCGACCGCCGCGCGCCGCTGTCGGTGAAGAACTACGCTCGCAAGCACCCGCACAAAATGGGCGCCTGGGCCGCCGACTCCAAGTCGCACGTTGCCCACATGACCCAGGGCGACTTCTACGGCAGCGAAAAAGCTGCCCTGATCGAAGCTGACGACAGCCTGCGCATCGAGCTGGTCGGCAAAGACGGCAGCACCACCGTGCTGAAAGAAAAGACCGCCGTCAAAGCTGCTGAAGTGATCGACTGCGCCACCATGAGCCGCAAGGCCCTGAAAGCCTTCATCGCCGAGCAGATCGCCGATGCCAAGGCCTCCGGCGTGCTGCTGTCGGTACACCTGAAAGCCACCATGATGAAGGTTTCCGACCCGATCATGTTCGGCGTCATCGTCGAAGAGTTCTACAACGATGTGCTGGCCAAGCACGCCGCCGCACTGGCTGAAGTAGGCTTCAACGCCAACAACGGCATCGGCGACCTGTACGCCCGCATCAAGGACCTGCCAGCCGACAAGCAGGCCGAAATCGAAGCCGACATCCAGGCCCTGTACGCCGAGCGCCCAGCCCTGGCCATGGTCAACTCCGACAAAGGCATCACCAACCTGCACGTGCCGAGCGACGTTATCGTCGACGCCTCGATGCCGGCCATGATCCGTGACTCGGGCAAGATGTGGAACACCGCTGGCGAACTGCAAGACGCCAAGGCCGTGATCCCGGACCGTTGCTACGCTGGCATCTACCAGGCCACCATCGAAGACTGCAAAAAACACGGCGCCTTCGACCCGACCACCATGGGCAGCGTGCCGAACGTTGGCCTGATGGCGCAAAAGGCCGAAGAGTACGGTTCCCACGACAAGACCTTCCAGATCAAGGCCGACGGCGTGGTCCGTGTGGTCGATGGCAAGGGCAACGTCGTGCTGGAGCAGAACGTCGAAGCCGGCGACATCTTCCGCATGTGCCAGACCAAAGACGCGCCGATCCAGGACTGGGTCAAGCTGGCCGTCAACCGTGCCCGCCTGAGCAACACCCCTGCGGTGTTCTGGCTGGACCCGGCCCGCGCCCACGACGGCGTGATGATCGAGAAGGTACAAAAGTACCTGAAGGATCACGACACCACCGGCCTGGACATCCGTGTTCTGGCTCCGGTCGACGCCATCAAGTTCTCCCTGGCCCGCATCCGCGAAGGCAAGGACACCATCTCGGTGACCGGCAACGTGCTGCGCGACTACCTGACCGACCTGTTCCCGATCATGGAGCTGGGCACCAGCGCCAAGATGCTGTCGATCGTGCCACTGATGAACGGCGGTGGCCTGTTCGAAACCGGCGCCGGCGGTTCGGCTCCGAAGCACGTGCAGCAGCTGGTTGAAGAGAACTTCCTGCGTTGGGACTCGCTGGGTGAATTCCTGGCCCTGGCCGCTTCCCTGGAGCACCTGGGCAACACCTACGACAACCCGCGCGCCAAGGTTCTGGCCAACACCCTGGACCAGGCTACCGGCAAGTTCCTCGACACCAACAAGTCGCCTTCGCGCAAAGTTGGCGGTATCGACAACCGCGGCAGCCACTTCTACCTGACCCTGTACTGGGCCCAGGCCCTGGCTGCCCAGACTGACGACGCTGCCCTGCAGGCACGCTTCGCCCCGCTGGCAAAAACCCTGACCGAGAACGAGGAGACTATCGTCGCCGAGCTCAACGCCGTTCAGGGCAAGCCAGCCGACATCGGTGGCTACTACGCCCCGGATGCCGAGCTGACCGCCAAGGTGATGCGCCCAAGCCAGACCCTGAACAGCGCCATTGCCGCCCTGTAAGGTTCGCTTGAAGTAACAGCACAAACCCCGGCCACGCACCGGGGTTTGTGCTTTTTTAGCCACAAGTTTCAAGCTGCAAGCCACAAGCCAAAGCAGTTCGCGTACCGCTTAAACTTGCAGCTTGAAACTTGCAACTAAGGGAGAGAATCGACCGTGTCTTGGCAACCCCACATCACCGTCGCCACCATCGTCGAACACGAAGGCAAGTTCCTCTTCGTCGAAGAATTCAAAGCCAACCAGCACGTCTTCAACCAACCCGCCGGCCACCTCGAACCCAACGAGACCCTGCCCCAGGCTGCCCTGCGCGAAACCCTGGAAGAAACCGCCTGGGAAGTCGAGCTCACCGGTGTAGTCGGCATCTACCTCTACACCGCCCCCAGCAACGGCGTGACCTACCAGCGCATCTGCTTCGCCGCCCGCCCCGTACGCCATCACGCCGACCTGGCCCTGGACAGCGACATCGTCCGCGCCGTGTGGCTGAGCCGCGACGAGCTGCTGGCCGACCCCACCCGCTGGCGCAGCGAGCTGGTGCCGCGCTGCCTCGACGACTACCTCAAGGGCCCCCTGCACAGCCTCGAACTGCTACGCGACTGACGCAACGTCGCGGGTTTGATAGAATCGGCGTTTTTCCCCTCTGATACACACCGGTACCCATGACCAGCCCAGCACTCAAAGACCCCGCCAAGACCCGCGTCATCGTCGGCATGTCCGGCGGCGTGGACTCTTCCGTCTCCGCCCTTCTGCTCATGGAGCAGGGCTACCAGGTGGAAGGGCTGTTCATGAAGAACTGGGAAGAAGACGACGGCACCGAATACTGCACCGCCCGCGAAGACCTGGCCGACGCCCAGGCCGTGTGCGACCGCATTGGCATCAAGCTGCACACCGCCAACTTCGCCGCCGAATACTGGGACAACGTGTTCGAGCACTTCCTTGAAGAATACAAGGCTGGCCGCACGCCCAACCCGGACATCCTCTGCAACCGCGAAATCAAGTTCAAGGCGTTTCTCGACTACGCCCTGTCGCTGGGTGCCGACCTGATCGCCACCGGCCACTACGTACGCCGCCGCGATACTGGCGAGCTCACCGAACTGCTCAAGGGCCTGGACCCGAACAAGGACCAGAGCTACTTCCTGCACGCCGTCGGCGGCAAGGAAATTGCCCGCACCCTGTTCCCGGTCGGCGAACTGGAAAAGCCTGAAGTGCGCGCCATCGCCGAAAAGCACGGCCTGGCCACCGCCAAGAAAAAGGACTCCACCGGCATCTGCTTCATTGGCGAGCGCCGTTTCAGCGACTTCCTCAAGCAGTATCTGCCAGCCCAGCCGGGCGATATCGAAACCACCGAAGGTGAAGTGATCGGCCGCCACCATGGCCTGATGTACCACACCATCGGCCAGCGCCAGGGCCTGGGGATTGGCGGCCTGAAAGATGCCGGTGACGAGCCGTGGTACGTGCTGCACAAGGACCTGACCCGCAACGTGCTGGTGGTCGGCCAGGGCAACGAACACCCATGGCTGTTCTCCCGCGCCCTGCTCGCCTCGGAAATCTTCTGGGTCAACCCGATCGACCTCAGCCGCCCACGCCAGCTGACTGCCAAGGTGCGTTACCGCCAGAGCGACCAGCAATGCACCCTTGAGCTGACCGAAACCGGCTACCGCGCTGTGTTCGACGAGCCGCAGCGCGCCGTCACCCCGGGCCAGTCGGTGGTGTTCTACGACGGCGAAGTGTGCCTGGGCGGTGGCGTGATCGAAGCCGCTGAGCCGTGGAGCTCGCGCGCATGAGCAACCTGCAGGAGCAATTGATTGCCCTGGGCGGTGTATTCCAGGCTGCCGTGCTGGTTGACCGTATCGCCCGCACCGGCCAGGCCAGCGAGGCCAACATTGGCTGCATGCTCGGCAGCCTGCTGGTCCGCGACCCCAAGGACACCCTGGAAGTGTTCGGTGGCGACGACCTGAACCTGCGTGACGGCTACCGTGCACTGGCAGGCGCCCTGGAGCGCGACCCCAGCAGCCTGCAGCGCGAGCCGCTGCGCTATGCCCTGTCGATGCTGGGCCTGGAGCGCCAGCTGAACAAGCGTGGCGACCTGCTCGACACCATCGGCAACCGCCTGCCGCAAATCCAGTCCCAGGCCGAGCATTTCGGCCTGGTTCATGAAAACGTCATCGCTTCCAGCGGAGCCTTGTATCAGGACACGCTCAGCACCTTGCGCCAGCGCATCCAGGTGCATGGCGACATGCGTTTCCTGCAGCAGGCCAGCAACGCTTCCAAGATCCGTGCCCTGCTGCTGGCCGGTATCCGCGCCGCGCGCCTGTGGCGCCAGCTGGGCGGGCACCGCTGGCAGTTGGTGTTCAGCCGGCGCAAGCTGCTGAACGAACTGTACGACATGATGCGTTCGCCTTCCTGAAGACGCTTTTATAGGCCCGACCTTTGGTCAGCCACCCGACTCGGGCGCAAATTTCATGTATGATATGCGCCCTTCCAAAAGCCTGACTGTCCGAGAACACCCCATGCAGCTTTCTTCGCTCACTGCGGTTTCCCCTGTAGACGGCCGTTATGCCGGCAAAACCCAGGCCTTGCGCCCCATTTTCAGCGAATTCGGCCTGATCCGTTTCCGCGCCCTGGTCGAAGTGCGCTGGCTGCAGCGCCTGGCCGCCCACCCGCAGATCGGCGAAGTGCCGGCGTTCTCCGCCGAAGCCAACGCCCTGCTGGACAGCCTGGCCACCGATTTCAAGCTGGAACACGCCGAGCGCGTCAAGGAAATCGAGCGCACCACCAACCACGACGTCAAGGCGATCGAATACCTCCTCAAGGAGCAGGCCGCCAAGCTGCCTGAGCTGGCCAAGGTCAGCGAATTCATCCACTTCGCCTGCACCAGCGAGGACATCAACAACCTGTCCCACGCCCTGATGCTGCGCGCCGGCCGTGACGACGTGCTGCTGCCGCTGATGCGCCAGATCGCCGACGCCATCCGTGCCCTGGCCCACGCCCACGCCGACGTGCCGATGCTGTCGCGCACCCACGGCCAGCCGGCTTCGCCAACCACCCTGGGCAAAGAACTGGCCAACGTCGTGTACCGCCTGGAGCGCCAGATCGCCCAGGTTGCCGCCGTGCCACTGCTGGGCAAGATCAACGGCGCCGTGGGCAACTACAACGCCCACCTGTCGGCCTACTCGCAGATCGACTGGGAAGAGAACGCCCGCGCCTTCATCGAAGACGAGCTGGGCCTGCAGTTCAACCCGTACACCACCCAGATCGAGCCGCACGACTACATCGCCGAGCTGTTCGACGCCATTGCCCGCTTCAACACCATCCTGATCGACTTCGACCGTGATGTGTGGGGCTACATCTCGCTGGGCTACTTCAAGCAGAAGACTGTCGCTGGCGAAATCGGCTCGTCGACCATGCCGCACAAGGTCAACCCGATCGACTTCGAAAACTCCGAAGGCAACCTGGGTATCGCCAACGCACTGTTCCAGCACCTGGCCAGCAAGCTGCCGATCTCGCGCTGGCAGCGTGACCTGACCGACTCCACCGTGCTGCGCAACCTGGGCGTGGGCTTTGCGCACAGCGTCATCGCCTACGAAGCCAGCCTGAAAGGCATCGGCAAGCTGGAAGTGAACGAAGCCCGCATCGCCGCCGACCTGGACGCCTGCTGGGAAGTGCTGGCCGAGCCGATCCAGACCGTGATGCGCCGCTTCAACATCGAGAACCCCTACGAGAAGCTCAAAGAGCTGACCCGTGGCAAGGGCATCACCCCAGACGCGCTGCTGACCTTCATCGACGGCCTGGACATGCCAGCCGACGCCAAGGCCGAGCTCAAGCTGCTGACCCCCGCTACCTACATCGGTAACGCGGCAGCGCAGGCCAAACGCATCTAAGCTGACCGTCGCGTACAACGCCCGGCCTGGCCGGGCGTTTTTATTCCCGTACGAAAATTACGTTTTTTCAATAGGTTGAACATGAATCCTGATACTCCACTGCAGCTGCTCGGCGGCATCTCGGCCCGCGAATTCATGCGCGACTACTGGCAGAAGAAGCCGCTGCTGGTGCGCCAGGCCTTCCCGGACTTCATCAGCCCCATCGACCCCGACGAACTGGCCGGCCTGGCCCTGGAAGACGAAGTCGAGTCGCGTATCGTGCTGGAGCACGGCGCCCACCCGTGGGAGCTGCGCCGCGGTCCGTTCAACGAAGACACCTTCGCCGAGCTGCCAGAAAAAGACTGGACCCTGCTGGTACAAGCCGTGGACCAGTTCGTCCCGGAAGTGGCCGAACTGCTGGAAAACTTCCGCTTCCTGCCCAGCTGGCGTATCGATGACGTGATGATCAGCTTCGCCGCCCCGGGTGGCAGCGTTGGCCCGCATTTCGACAACTACGACGTCTTCCTGCTGCAAGGCCACGGCCAGCGCAACTGGAAGATCGGCCAGATGTGCAGCAGCGACAGCCCGCTGCTGGAGCACGCCGACCTGCGTATCCTGGCCGAGTTCGAGCAGAGCGAAGAATGGACCCTGGAGCCAGGCGACATGCTCTACCTGCCACCGCGCCTGGCCCACTACGGCGTGGCCGTGGACGACTGCCTGACCTACTCGGTCGGCTTCCGCGCCCCAAGCGCCGCCGAAGTGCTGACCCACTTCACCGACTTCCTGGGCCAGTTCCTGCCTGACGAAGAGCGCTACAGCGATGCCGACGCCCAGCCGGCCAGCGACCCGCACCAGATCCAGCACGACGCCCTCGACCGCCTCAAGGCGCTGCTCGACAAGCACATGAACGACAAGGACCTGCTGCTGACCTGGTTCGGTCAGTTCATGACCGAGCCGCGTTACCCCGAGCAGATCGTTGGCGAAGAGCTGAGCGAAGAAGAGCTGATCGATGCCCTGGAACAAGGCGCCATCCTGATCCGCAACCCAAGCGCACGCCTGGCCTGGTCGGAATTCGAAGACGACCTGCTGCTGTTCGCCAGCGGCCGCAGCTGCCCGCTGCCGGGCAAACTGCGCGAGCTGCTGAAGCTGGTGTGCGCGGCCGATGCCCTGCATATCGACAACCTGGCAGACTGGCTGCAAGACGAAGATGGCCTTATGCTGGTACAGCAGCTGGTCAAACAAGGAAGCCTGGGATTCGCCAATGAATAAGATCAGCGTTCGCCTCGCCGACTGGCACAAAGACAACGCCGACATTCGCCGTATCCGTGAGGCGGTGTTCATTGCCGAGCAGCATGTACCGCCGGAGCTGGAGTGGGACTCGGATGACCCGACCGCTGCACACTTCCTGGCTCTGGAAGGCGACTACCCGATCGGCACTGCCCGCCTGTTGCCAGACGGGACGATCGGCCGGGTATCGGTGCTGAAGGACTGGCGCGGCTTGAAAGTGGGTGACGCGCTCATGAACGCAGTCATCGTCGAAGCGCAGAACCGCGACCTGAAGCAGCAGATGCTCAGCGCTCAGGTGCATGCCACGCCGTTCTACGAACGGCTGGGCTTTCGCGTAGTCAGCGAGGAATTCCTCGAAGCCGGCATCCCGCACGTGGACATGGTGCGCAACTCGCGCGCCTGACCCACAACCTGCACCGGCCCTTTCGCGGGCTTGCCCGCGAAGAGGCCGGCACAGGTCAATGACATGCTCACTGACAAAAACCTGTACATCCATCCAGATAAAACTTGCCTCCGCGCCCCCGCTTGCGCATCCTAGTGCCCATCACCCCCGATGAAGCGTTCCCGGCCATGCGCCTGTTCCTCTGCGAAAAACCCTCCCAGGCAAAAGACATCGCCAAAGTGCTCGGCGCCAACCGCAAGGGCGACGGCTGCTGGCAAGGCACCGACGTCTGCGTCACCTGGTGCATCGGCCACCTGCTGGAAACCGCCCCGCCCGACAGCTACGACGAACGCTACAAGCGCTGGAACCTGGCCGATCTGCCGATCATCCCGGACAAGTGGAAGATGCTGGTCAAGCCCAAGACCGCCAGCCAGTTCAAGGCGGTCAAACGCCTGCTTGGCGAAGCGCGGGAACTGGTGATCGCCACCGACGCCGACCGCGAAGGCGAAATGATCGCCCGCGAACTGGTCGAACATTGCCGCTATCGCGGCCCGGTGCAACGCCTGTGGCTGTCGGCACTGGACGACGCGTCCATCCGCAAGGCCTTGGCCCGCCTGCTGCCCGGCCACGAAACCTTCAACCTGTACCACTCGGCCCTCGGCCGCTCGCGCGCCGACTGGCTGATTGGCATGAACATGAGCCGGCTGTTCACCCTGCTGGGCCGCCAATCCGGCTACCAGGGCGTGTTGCCGGTGGGCCGGGTGCAAACGCCCACCTTGCGCCTGGTGGTCGACCGCGACCGCAGCATCGCCGACTTCGTGCCCGTGCCGTTCTGGGCCATCGATGTGCAACTGGAACACGCCGGCCAACACTTCAATGCCCAATGGCGCGCCCCCGAGGACGCCTGCGACGACCAAGGCCGCTGCCTGAAGCAAGCCTTGGCACAACAAGCGGCCACCGACATCGGTAACGCCGGCACGGCCCGCGCCGTCAAGGTTGCCACCGAGCGCGTGCGTGAAGCCGCACCACTCCCCTTCGACCTCGGCACCCTGCAGGAGCTGTGCTCGAAAAAGTTCGGCCTGGGCGCCCAGGAAACCCTCGACATCGCCCAGGCCCTGTACGAAACCCACAAGCTGATCACCTACCCGCGCAGCGACTGCGGCTACCTGCCGCAAAGCCAGCACACCGAAGCGCCGGCCATCCTCGCTGCCTTGCAACGGGCCGATGCCAGCCTGGCGCCTCTACAGCCCTACCTGGAGCCGCAGCGCCGCTCGCGGGCATGGAACGACGCCAAGGTCAGCGCCCACCACGGCATCATCCCCACCGCCGCCGCCAGCGACCCGTCGCGCCTGCCGGCCAAGCACAAGGCGGTGTATACCCTGATCCGCGCCCGCTACCTGGCGCAGTTCCTGCCCAACCATGAGTACGACCGCACCCAGGCCGACTTCGACTGTGCCGGCCATGCCCTGCGTGCCGTAGGCAAGCAAATCGTCGAGCCAGGCTGGCGCCGCGCCCTGCCCGAGGCGTTGACCCCGGCCAAGGGCCGCGAAGCGCCACCCGCCCAAGTGCTGCCAGCATTGCGCGAAGGCCAGGATTGCAATGTACAAGGCCTGCAACTGAAAGACCTGTGGACCCAGCCGCCCAAGCCGTTTACCGAAGGCGACCTGATCAAGGCCATGAAGAACGTGGCCAAGCTGGTGGATGATCCGCGCCTGAAGCAGAAGCTCAAGGAAACCACCGGCATCGGCACCGAAGCCACTCGCGCCAGCATCATTCAGGGCCTGCTCGACCGCGGCTACCTGGTGAAGAACGGCAAGGCGCTGTCGGCCACACCGGCGGCGTTCAGCCTGATCGATGCGGTGCCGAAAGCCATTGCCGACCCTGGCACAACGGCAATCTGGGAGCAGGCGCTGGACATGGTGCAAAGTGGCGAAATGAGCCTGGAAGAGTTCGTTTCGCGGCAGTCGGCGTGGATGGGCAAGCTGGTCGAGCGCTGCAGCGGCATGCGCATGACCATCAGCGGGCCGGCTGCCGGGGCGGCGCCGCCTTGGAAGAAGAAGCGGCGCGGTGGCGGGAAAAGCAAAACGGCTGGCAGCAAGTCGGCCGCCAGCAAGCCGCGTCAGCCTCGGAGAAAAGCGACAACCTGAGGTTTATGCCATTTCAGGACTGGCCGCTTCGCGGGTAAATCACAAACTGGACTAATAGATTGGCACCATGAATTTTACCTGCTAAGTTTTTATGAAAATAATAACAATAATTTTCATGAGGTCTATGCATGTTCAAGCAGTCCGCCCAGCACGTCGCCAGCTACTACGCCCAGACCTACCCCGCCCACATCCCCCTACGCCCAACGCTACAAGGCACCCACGACACCGATGTGCTGATCATCGGCGCCGGTTTCAGTGGCCTGCACACCGCCCTGCGCCTTACCCAGGCTGGCAAGCGCGTGACGCTGCTGGAAGCAAGCCGCGTGGCCTGGGCCGCCTCCGGGCGCAACGGCGGCCAGGCGCTACTGGGCTGGTCGTGCGATATGCCGCCGCTGGAAAAGGCCTTGGGCATCGAACGCACCCAACGGCTGTGGGCCAGCATGTGCTGGGCCGCTGACGAAATGCGCGACCTCCCCCAGCGCCACGGCTTCGATATCGATTACCGGCTGGGCAGCCTATGGACCGCCGTGCTACCGCGCCGGGTGAAACTGCTTGAAGAAGCCCTGCACGAGGCTGAGCACAAATGGGGCTACGACGCCCTGCGCCTGATCGGCCATGAAGAGCTGCCGCAATGGATCGACAGCCCGCGCTATCAGGCCGCGCTGTATGACGCCAAAGGCGCCCACCTCAACCCGCTGAAGCTGGCACAAGGCCTGGCCAGCACCATCGAAGCCGCTGGCGGCCATATCTACGAACAAAGCCAGGTACTTGGCTACCAACAGGCAGGCGATGGCTACGTTGCCCGAACCGACAAAGGCGAAGTGCGCTGCAACGTGCTGGTGCTGGCCTGCAACGCCTACATCGACCGCCTCGACCGCAGCCTGTCGCGCCGCCTGTTGCCAGTCGGCTCCTATCAGGTGGCCACCGCGCCACTGGACCCTGACTTCGCCCGTTCGCTGCTACCGCGCAACAGCTGCGTGATCGACAACCAGTTCGTACCCGACTACTTCCGCCTTACGCCGGACCACCGCCTGCTGTTCGGTGGCGGCTGTACCTACCTGGGCGGCATCCCCAAGGACGTTGCCAGCGCCACCCGGCCCTACCTGGAGCGCGTCTTCCCGCAACTGGGCGGGGTGGCCATCGACTATGCCTGGGGTGGCCATATCGACTGCAGTATCCAGCGCACCCCGGACGTCGGCCGCGAGGGCCAACGCTACTGGCTGCAAGGTTTTTCCGGCCATGGCGTGCTGCCAACCCTGGCAGCGGCACGGGCAGTCAGCGATGCAATTCTCGGTGACGACGACCTGCTGGCACTGTACCAAGGCATCGACAACGGCTGCTTCCCCGGCGGCGACATGCTGGCAGCACCGCTGGAGGCTGCCGCCAAGGCCTGGTACAGAATGCGCGACCGCGCCTGAAGACGGCCGGTGCTTGCTGCGCGGAAATCTCTCCTATTCTCAATAGCTCCCTTCGGTTCCTGCACACAGGAGACACGACCATGAGCTATGTAACCACGAAGGACGGGGTGCAGATTTTCTACAAGGATTGGGGCCCACGCGACGCACCGGTCATCCACTTCCACCACGGCTGGCCGCTCAGCGCCGATGACTGGGACGCGCAGATGCTGTTCTTCCTGGCCCAGGGTTTCCGCGTGGTCGCCCACGACCGCCGAGGCCATGGGCGTTCCAGTCAGGTATGGGATGGCCACGACATGGACCATTACGCCGACGACGTGGCAGCTGTGGTCACCCACCTGGGCACTCAGGGCGCCGTGCATGTCGGCCACTCGACCGGGGGTGGCGAGGTGGTGCGTTACATGGCCCGGCATCCGGAAGACAAGGTAGCGAAGGCCGTGCTGATCGCCGCCGTACCGCCACTGATGGTGCAAACACCCGCCAACCCCGGCGGCCTGCCCAAGTCGGTGTTCGACAACTTCCAGGCACAGGTCGCCAGCAACCGGGCTCAGTTTTACCGGGACGTGCCGACCGGGCCGTTCTACGGCTACAACCGCCCCGGTGTCGAAGCCAGTGAGGGCATCATCGGCAACTGGTGGCGACAAGGCATGATCGGCAGTGCCAAGGCCCATTACGATGGCATCGTGGCGTTTTCCCAGACGGACTTCACTGACGACCTGAAAGGCATCCAGCAGCCAGTGCTGGTGATGCATGGGGACGATGACCAGATCGTGCCGTATGAGAATTCCGGGGTGTTGTCGGCGAAGCTGCTGCCCAATGGCACGCTGAAGACCTACAAGGGCTACCCGCATGGCATGCCGACTACCCATGCCGATGTGATCAATGCGGATTTGCTGGCGTTTATCCGTAGTTGATGTCGTTAGCCTGCACCGGCCTCTTCGCGGGCAAACCCGCGAAGAGGCCAGCACTGGCAACACATGCAGCCCAGGATTACCATGTACCCCTTCTAGTGCAGCCCTTTGCTGCCTCCCTGCCTGCCAATACCCCATGCCCTTCGAACTTACCGTAGAACCCCTAACCCTGCTGATCCTGGCCCTGGTCGCCTTCGTCGCCGGTTTCATCGATGCCATCGCTGGCGGCGGCGGCCTGCTGACCACCCCGGCCCTGCTCACCGCCGGCATGCCACCGCACCTGGTACTGGGCACCAACAAGCTCAGCTCCACCTTCGGCTCGGCCACTGCCGGTTTCACCTACTACAAGCGCAAGCTCTTCCACCCGGCGCAGTGGCGCCCGGCATTGTTCGCCACCCTGACCGGGGCGTTGCTCGGCGCCGTCATCGCCCACTACATGCCCGCCGAATGGCTGAACAAAATGTTGCCGGTGATCGTCTTCGCCTGTGGCATCTACCTGCTGTTCGGTGGCACGCCCAAGGCGCCGCTGGATGCCGATGCGCCGATCAAGAAAAAGTGGCAAGTACCACAAGGCTTCACCCTGGGCTTCTACGATGGTGTGGCCGGGCCGGGTACCGGGGCCTTCTGGACCGTCAGTACCTTGCTGCTGTACCCCATCGACCTGGTCCGCGCCAGCGGCGTGGCGCGCAGCATGAACTTCGTCAGCAACATCGCGGCGCTGACGGTGTTCATCATTTCCGGGCAGGTGGACTACATCGTCGGCCTGTGCATGGGCCTGTCGGTGATGGTCGGCGCCTTCTTCGGCGCACGCACGGCGATCAGCGGCGGCAGCAAGTTCATCCGCCCGGTGTTCATCACCGTGGTGCTGGCGTTGACCGTGCGCCTAGCGTGGCAGCACTGGTTCGGGCAGGCCTAAACGGCGAGCGACATATAAATCGATCAGGTACCGGGCAATGGAGCGCCCGGCCGGCAGCGGCGGCAGGTCGTGGACGCTAAACCACTGGGCATCCTCGATCTCGTCCGGCTGCATCACAATCTCGCCCCCGGCATATTCGGCATGGAAGCCGAGCATCATCGAATGCGGGAACGGCCAGCACTGGCTGCCGACGTACTGAATGTTCTGTACCTCCACCGCCACTTCTTCACGCACTTCGCGTACCAGACAGTCTTCGGCCGACTCACCCGGCTCAGCAAAACCGGCCAAGGTGCTGTACACCCCGGTGACGAAGCGTGGCGAGCGCGCCAGCAGGATTTCATCGCCACGGGTCACCAGCACGATCATGCTCGGTGAAATACGCGGGTAGCTGCGCAGGTCGCACGGCTGGCAATACATTGCCCGCTCCCAGCGAATTTGCGTCATGGCCTGGCCGCAACTGCCGCAGAAGCGGTGCTCGCGGGCCCAGGTGCCGATTTGCGCGGCATAACCCAACACCTTGTAGGTGTCGAAGTCACCTTCGAGCATGAAGGTCCGCAGGCCACGCCAGCTGCACCCAGGCATCTCGGTAGCGCTACGGAGCTCCAGCAGGAACACGGGCTGGCCGTCGAAATGACCGATGCCGTGCTCGCACAGCACGTCGAGGTCCTGGCGCTTGAGCCAGTCGCGGGGGAACAGCGCGCCGTTATCGTCCACCAAAAACCCTTCCGGGCTGCGGGCCACGGCCAGCCCCCCGGTGATCTGCGGGTCGAGTACTGCGGTAGTCCAGCGTGCTGACATGTCGGGGGTTCCTTTACTGCGCGTCCCCCGGCCCGATCAGTCGGCGAACGTCGGTTTCTGTTTGCTCATGTGCGCCGCCACAGCCACGCGCAAGTCTTCGGACTGCAGCATCGCGGCGTTCCAGGTGGCGATGTAGTCCAGGCCATCGTCGATGCGATGGTCGCGCATGTAGCTGAGCATTTCCTTGGTGCCGGCCACGGCGATCGGCGATTTTGCGGCAATCTCGCGGGCGATGACAAAGACACCGTCAAGTAGCGCGGCCTGATCATCATAGACCCGGTTGACCAAGCCGATGCGCAGGGCTTCGTCCGCCGCAACGTTGCGCCCGGTGAAGGCCAGCTCACGCATCATGCCGTCACCGATGATACGTGGCAAACGTTGCAGTGTGCCGACATCGGCGGCCATGCCCATGTCGATTTCCTTGATCGAGAACTGGGCATCGCTGCTGCAGTAGCGCATGTCGCAGGCCGAGATGAGGTCGATGGCACCACCGATGCAGTAGCCTTGCACGGCAGCCAGCACCGGCTTGCGGCAATTGTCCACGGCAGTGAACGAGGCCTGCAGGCGCTGGATGGTCTTGCGCAGGAAGCGCGCATTGCGGCCCACATCCTTGCCCATCTGCCCGGCCAGCGACGCCAGCATCATCAGGTCGATACCGGCGGAGAAATGCTTGCCGGCGCCGCTGATCACCACCGCGCGCACCGCATCGGTGTCGTCGATCCACTGGAAGATGTCGATGATCTCCTCCCAGAAGGCGGCGTTCATCGCGTTGACCTTTTCCGGGCGGTTGATCTGAACGTGGGCGATGTTATCGGTCAGTTCGACCTTGAATGCGCTGTAATCGGTCACGGGCGGCACTCCTGCGGGTGAAGGGTTCATGGCTCGGATGGTAACCCAGCCCGATGACCGCACTTGTGCCAAAAACGGGACTGCACGCCTTGCCTAAGACGCGCCGATCCGGCACCGTGCGCCATCGCCGAATTATAAGGATACAAATACATGTCACGCTCCCCGACCGGCGCCCTCGCCCACAGTTTTCTGGGCCAGTCGCCGCTTTGGTACAAGGCGGTCATCTGCCTGTTCCTGGTGCTCAACCCACTGCTGTTGGTCACCCTTGGTCCGGTTGCCGCCGGCTGGGCGCTGGTGCTTGAGTTCATCTTTACCCTGGGCATGGCGCTGAAGTGCTACCCGCTGATGCCGGGCGGCCTGCTGCTGATCGAAGCCCTGCTGTTGCAGATGACCACGCCACAGGCGCTGTACGAGGAACTGCAGCACAACTTCCCGGTGATTCTGCTGCTGATGTTCATGGTCGCCGGTATCCACTTCATGAAGGAACTGCTGCTGTTCCTGTTCTCACGCATCCTGCTGGGCGTTCGCTCGAAGGCAGTCCTGTCGCTGCTGTTCTGCGTGCTGTCGGCATTCCTCTCGGCGTTTCTCGATGCGCTGACCGTGACGGCGGTGATCATCAGCGCGGCGGTGGGCTTTTACGCCGTTTACCACCGTGTCGCCTCCGGGGCCAACCCGCGTGAAGACAGCGCGCTCGATAGCGATCAGCAAGTGGCACAATTGCACCGCGAAGACCTCGACCAGTTCCGCGCCTTCCTGCGCAGCCTGCTGATGCACGGCGCGGTGGGTACTGCCCTGGGCGGTGTTTGCACGCTGGTGGGCGAGCCGCAAAACCTGCTGATCGGCCATGAAATGGGCTGGCACTTCGCCGACTTCTTCTTCAAGGTGGCGCCCGTGTCGCTGCCGGTGCTGGGTGCCGGCCTGCTCACTTGCGTGCTGCTGGAGAAGCTTCGCCTGTTCGGCTACGGCACGCTGATGCCTGAACCCGTGCGTCAGGTGTTGGCCACCTATGCGGCCGAAGACGACGCGGCGCGCACCCAGGCCCAGCGCCTGGCGCTGTGGGTGCAAGGGTTGGCTGCGCTGATCCTGATCGTATGCCTGGGGCTGCACGTGGCCGAGGTTGGTCTGATCGGCCTGATGGTGATTGTGCTGATCACGGCCTTTACCGGCATCACCGACGAACACCGCCTGGGCCGTGCCTTCCAGGACGCCATGCCGTTCACGTCCTTGCTGGTGGTGTTCTTCGCCGTGGTGGCTGTGATTCATCAGCAGCAACTGTTCAGCCCCTTGATCGGCTGGGTGCTGACGCTGCCTGCCGAGCAACAGCCGGGCATGCTGTACCTGGCCAACGGCCTGCTGTCGGCGATCAGCGACAACGTGTTCGTTGCCACCATCTACATCACCGAAGTGAAGCAGGCGTTTCTCAATGGCGGCATGAGCCGCGAGCATTTCGAGACACTGGCGGTGGCGATCAATACCGGTACCAACCTGCCCAGCGTGGCGACACCGAATGGCCAGGCCGCGTTCCTGTTCCTGCTGACCTCGGCGATTGCGCCGTTGATCCGGCTGTCGTATGGGCGGATGGTGTGGATGGCCTTGCCCTATACCGTGGTGATGGGTGGGCTGGGGTGGTGGGCGGTGACCTACTGGTTGTGATGTGAGCCTGTGCCGGCCCTTTCGCGGGCAGCCCGCGAAAAGGCCGGCACAGCCTGTCGATTTTGTCTTGTGCCATTCGACTATTCATGAAAGCAGCCATCGGGCTGCCGACCGGAGAGTCCCCATGCGCAAACTCATCGTAGCCGCCTTCATCAGCCTCGACGGCGTCATGCAAGCCCCCGGCGGCCCGCAGGAAGACACCAGCGGTGGCTTCACCTACGGCGGCTGGATCGTCCCCTACGCCGAGGAAGTCTTCGGCCAGGCGATGCAGGCGCTGTTCAGCCAGCCCTTCGAGCTGCTGCTGGGCCGGCGTACCTATGACATCTTCGCGGGCTACTGGCCAAAGATAAAAGACGACTCGGAAGATTTCTCCATCGCCAACCTGTTCAACCGTGTGCCCAAGCATGTGGCCACCCATAACCCAGGCACCCTCGACTGGCACAACAGCCACGCCCTGGGCGCGGACATCGCTGCGGCGGTACGCACACTTAAACAGCAGGACGGCGCCGACCTGCTGACCCAAGGCAGCGCCGAACTGGTGCAGCAACTGCTGGCGGCAGGCCTGGTCGATGAGCTGCAGTTGCTGATCCATCCGCTGCTGCTTGGCCACGGCAAACGCCTGTTCGGTAACGACGCGGCCGCAGCGGCCTTCGCCTTGCAGCACTCGCAGGTTTCACCCAAGGGCGTGGTCATCGCCCGCTACGTGCGCGCAGGCCAGGTGCAGACCGGCTCGTTCGAATAAGGGAAATTCCGTACAACTTTTGCCCCGCGCCCGCATCGAAACACAGGTAAGCCCCCATCCGTTCCAAGGAGGTTCACCATGGCACTACGCACCCCGTTGCTGCTGTCCTGCATCACCCTGGCCCTGCTCGGTTGCGCCGGCAACGATCACCCGGCGCCGCCGCGTACCCAGCAGGTCGACCTGCAACGCTATCAGGGCACCTGGTACGAACTGGCGCGGCTGCCGATGTTCTTCCAGCGCAACTGCGTGCAGTCCGAGGCGCACTATGGCCTGCGTACCGATGGCCGCATCGACGTGACCAACCGTTGCCAGGAGAAGGACGGCCAGTGGAATGAAGCCAAAGGTGTCGCCGAGGCCCAGCAACCGGGCAGCACCGACAAGCTGTGGGTACGCTTCGACAACTGGTTCAGCCGCCTGGCCCCCGGCCTGACCAAGGGCGAATACTGGGTGCTGTACCACGACAAGGACTACCGCGTGGCGTTGGTCGGCCACCCCGACCGTGAGTACCTGTGGCTGCTGTCGCGCACGCCGGCGGTCACCGACCAGCAACGCGAGCAACTGCTGAGCATCGCGCGGGAGCAAGGCTATGACACCAGCAAGCTCATCTGGCGGCAGGCAGACTAGCTCACCATCGACGGCATGCGGCAATCCGGCTAAGGTGTGCGCCCTTTATCGACTCGAAGGAACGAGCCCGTTGAGCACTCAACCGCTGCAAGTACCCCGTATCCGTTTTCTGGCCCTGTGCGTGTTCCATCACCAGGGCAAGATCCTGGTTAACGTGTTTGACGACCCGGCCACCGGCCAGACGCTGTGCCGCCCCTTGGGAGGTGGCGTCGAGTTCGGTGAGTTGGCCCAGGATGCCATTGCCCGGGAAATCCATGAAGAACTGGGCCAGCCGATCAGCGATGCAAGACTGCTCGGCACCCTCGAAAGCCTGTTCACCTATGCCGGCAAGCCGGGGCATGAGATTGTGCAGGTGTACGATGCGCGCTTCGATGACGCCAGCCTGTACGAGCAAGACTGGCTGGACGGCCACGAGTCGGACAACAGCCCGTTCCGCGCCCGCTGGTGCAACAGCGCCGACTTCGCTCGCATCGGCCCACTGGTGCCACAGGGGCTGCAGGTGATGCTGCGCAACCTGTCGCTGCTGGACTGAATCAGGAGCCCTGAGCATGGACCTGCTGTTCCTGGGCACCTCTGCCGGGGTGCCGACCAAGGCGCGCAACGTCAGCGCCACTGCCGTGATCGAAGCCAGTGGCAGCCACTGGTACCTGGTCGACTGCGGCGAAGGCACCCAGCATCAGTTGCTGCACACGCCGCTGTCGATCCGTGACTTGCGTGCCATTTTCATCACCCATGTGCACGGCGACCATTGCTTTGGCCTGCCAGGCCTGCTGGCCAGTGCCGGGATGAGCGGGCGCACCCAGCCGCTGGAGCTGATTTTGCCCGCCGCACTGCATGACTGGGTACGTCAGGGCCTGTTGGCCAGCGACACCTTCCTGCCCTTCGAACTGCGCCTGCTGGCCGTGGAGGACGTCGCCGAATGGCGCAGCGAGACCCTGCAAGTGACCACCGTGCAGTTGTCACACCGGGTACCGAGCGTTGCTTTCGTGTTCACCGAACTCAACCCCGAGCCGCGCCTGGACATCCAGCGCCTGGAAGCCGAAGGCATTCCACGCGGTCCACTGTGGGGCGAGCTGGCCAAAGGCCTGAAGACGCAGCATGGCGGGCAGTGGCTGGACGGTAACGACTACTTGCGCCCTTCGCGCCCGCCGCGCCGGGTGATCGTGTGCGGAGACAACGACAACCCGGAATTGCTGGCCGATGCCGCCAAAGGCGCGGATGTGCTGGTGCACGAAGCCACGTTCACCCAGGCAGTGGTCGAGCGCACCGGGGTCACCTTCGGCCACAGCACCGCAGCAGCGGTAGCGCACTTTGCCGAAGCGGCAGGCGTGCGCAACCTGGTGCTGACGCACTTCAGCGCCCGCTACCAGAGCGATCCCAGACGCAGCCCGAATATCGATAACGTGCGTGACGAAGCCCTCGCCCACTACCACGGGCAACTGGTCCTGGCGCGGGACCTGCAGCGCTATCACATAGGACGCGATGGCTGTCTTGAGCGGGCCGAATGAATTAGGATTGCCGGTTTTTCCAAAAGGACTTGGCCATGCAACGCATCATGATTCTGGGCAACGCCGGCAGTGGTAAGTCGACCCTCGCTCGGCAGATAGGCGCCCGCTTGGGCGTGCCGGTGGTACACCTCGACACCTTGTTCTGGGAGGCTGATTGGGTAGAACCGGATGCCGAGACTTTCCGCAACAGGGTACGCGATGCGGTTGCCGGGAATGCGTGGGTGTGCGAGGGCAACTACAGCCGCCGCACGTTCGACCTGCGCTTGCCACGGGCCGACCTCGTCATCTGGCTGGATACGCCACGGCTGACCTGCCTGAAGCGGGTAATCCTTCGCAGCGTACTGAACAAGCCACGGCCGGACCTGCCGGCCGGGTGTACCGAACGGCTGGACCGGGCGTTTCTGGGTTTCCTGAAGTTTGTGTGGACGTTCGACCGGGGTTATCGGCCAGGGATCGAAGCGAACCGCCAAGCCATTGGTCCGCAGGTTCCAGTGGTGCATTTGCGTGGGGAGCAGCAGATAGCGGCGTTTTTGTCTGGCCTTGCGCAGCCGCTACCTGCCTGACGTTACGGTACTACGCAGCCAAGCGCCCGCTGGCAATGGCCTCCGATGCCGCCAGCATCGCCCGCAGCAATACCGCGCACCCTGCCGCCAGGTCATCCGGCGTGGCGTTCTCGATCTCGTTGTGGCTGATGCCGTTTTCGCACGGCACGAAAATCATCCCCGCCGGCCCTAGCTCGGCCAGGAAGATCGCGTCATGCCCCGCACCGCTGACGATGTCCATGTGCGGCAGGCCCAATGCCTTGGCCGACTCGCGCACCGCATCGACACAGTCCTTGTCGAAGTACAGCGCCGGGAAGTCCGCCGTGGGTACCAGTTCATGGCTCAGGCCATGCTTGGCACAGGTGGCCTCGATCACCCCGCGCACCTCGGCAATCATCGCACTCAGCTGCTCGCCCTCCAGATGGCGGAAGTCCAGGGTCATGCGCACTTCACCCGGGATCACGTTACGCGACCCGGGGTACGCCTGCAGGCATCCCACGGTGCCGCAGGCATGGGGCTGATGGCCGAGGGCGGTGCGGTTGACCGCTTCCACTACCGCAGCGGCACCGACCAATGCATCCTTGCGCAGGTGCATGGGCGTCGGGCCGGCATGGGCCTCGACACCACGCAGTGTCAGATCGAACCACTTCTGGCCCAGGGCACCCAGCACCACGCCGATGGTCTTGGCCTGATCTTCGAGGATGGGCCCCTGCTCGATATGCGCTTCGAAATACGCCCCCACCGGGTGGCCCAGCACTGCACGAGGGCCCGCATAACCGATGGCATTCAAGGCCTCGCCAACGCTCACACCCTGGGCATCGCGCTTGGCCAGGGTTTCTTCCAGAGTGAACTTGCCGGCAAACACCCCCGAGCCCATCATGCATGGCGCAAAACGTGAGCCCTCTTCGTTGGTCCACACCACGACTTCCAGCGGTGCTTCGGTTTCCAACCCCAAATCGTTGAGGGTACGGATCACCTCCAGCCCGGCCATCACCCCGAAGCACCCATCGAACTTGCCGCCCGTAGGCTGAGTGTCGATATGGCTGCCGGTCATCACCGGGGGCAGCTTGGGGTTACGCCCGGGGCGGCGGGCAAAGATGTTGCCGACGGCGTCGATGCTGACCGTGCAACCGGCGGCCTCGCACCACTGCACGAACAGGTCGCGGGCCTGGCGGTCGAGGTCGGTCAGGGCCAGGCGGCAAACGCCCCCTTTCACGGTGGCGCCGAGGCGTGCCAGGTCCATCAGCGATTGCCACAGGCGGGTGCTGTCGACGTGGTGAGCGGTGGTCTTGAGGATGTCTTGGACTGGAGTCACGGGTTTCTCCTTCAGGCTTTTTTGTTGTCTGTCAGGGCCCTATCGCCGGCAAGCCAGCTCCCACAGGACCACCACAGGTTTCGAGCGCTACGCCGTACCTGTGGGAGCTGGCTTGCCGGCGATAGGGCCAGTGAGGTCTCAAGGTAATGGCTTCGCCAGCCGCGCCGGATTGCGCGCCGCCATGCTGGCGAAGACGTAATACAGCCCCCCACCCAGCAGCGAGCCGGTGAACCAGCCGTAGTCGTAAAACCAGCTAAAACTGCTGTTGCCAATGGCCATCACGGTCAGCGCCACCGGCAAGGCAAAGGCGGCAAACCCGGCCCAGTTCCACGCCGGGTACACGTCATCCCGGTACAGCCCGGCCAGGTCCAGCTGCTGTCGGCGGATCAGGAAGTAATCCACCACCATGATCCCGGCAATCGGCCCGAGCAGGCTGGAATAGCCAAGCAACCAGTTGGAATACACGCTCTCCAGGCTCAGGTCGGAGACGATCCAGCCCAATTTTTTCAGCAGCTCATGCCCCATCAACGCCAAACCGATGAAGCCGGTCAGCCATACCGCACGGCTGCGCCCGATCAGGCGAGGGGCAATGTTCTGGAAGTCGTTGGTCGGTGACACGATGTTGGCGGCGGTGTTGGTCGACAGCGTGGCGATCACGATCAGCGCCATGGCCAGGGCCACCCAGAACGGGCTGTGGATCTTGCCGATCAGACTGACCGGGTCGGACACCGTTTCGCCCACCAGCGACGCCGAGGCAGCGGTCAGCACCACACCCAGCGAAGCGAACAGGAACATGGTCAGCGGCAGGCCGAAGATCTGCCCCAGGATCTGGTCTTTCTGGCTGCGGGCGTAACGGCTGAAGTCGGGAATGTTCAGCGACAACGTGGCCCAGAAGCCGACCATGGCGGTAAGCCCAGCGCAGAAGTAACTGACCACGCTCGCCCCTTCCGGGCGCTTGGGTGGCTGGGCCAGCAGTTCGGTCATCGACATGTGCGGCAACGCCCAGAACAGCAGCCCGACGCCCACCGCCACCAGCAGCGGTGCCGATAGTGTTTCCAGCCACTTGATCGACTCGGCGCCGCGCAGCACCACCCACAGGTTCAGGCACCAGAAAATCATGAAGCCGATCACCTCGCCGGTACCGCCCAAAGCCTTCCAGCCATCGAACACCGAGCCCAGGAACAGGTGGATGGCCAGCCCGCCGAACATCGTCTGGATACCGAACCAACCGCACGCGACCACCGCGCGGATCAGGCACGGCACATTGGAGCCGAGAATGCCGAAGGACGAGCGCAACAGCACCGGAAACGGGATGCCGTACTTGGTGCCGGGAAACGCGTTGAGGGTAAGCGGAATCAGCACGATCACGTTGGCCAGCAGGATAGCCAGCAACGCCTCGCCCACGCTGAGGCCGAAGTAAGCCGTGAGCACGCCGCCCAACGTGTAGGTGGGCACGCAGATGGACATGCCTACCCACAGGGCAGTGATGTGCCATTTGTTCCAGGTGCGCTGGTGCACTTTGGTGGGCGCGATGTCGTGGTTATAACGCGGGCTGTCGAGGACATCACTGCCCTCGGACAGCTCGAACAGGCCATCTTGCTCGACCACTTCCGATCTGCTCTGTTGCATGGGCCCTTCTCCAGATTTTCTTTTAGTTGTTTGCTCATCGGGCTAATTCGATGGCCGGAGTACGCACGCGTAATCGTGCTTAAAAATCTCGACCAGATTTTCATCTTGTCAAGTAAGTCAAAAACCTCCGAAAGCCCCGCAACCAGCGCTAACTGAATTATTAATCTTTAAATATCAGTTACTTAAAAACCACAAAAATAATAGGAAAATTTTCTTGATGAATCACGGATCAGCATCTAGCCTCGAATCTTGTCAGGCCTGACAGGATTAACCGCCCTGCCCGCCCTGCACCCGTGACAATTCCAAGAACCGGCCCAGACCGGTCAGCCTGCGAGGAAAACGGCATGTCCCTGTTGATCCGTGGCGCCACCGTGGTTACCCACGAAGAGAGTTACCCCGCCGATGTCCTGTGTGCCGATGGCCTGATCCGCGCCATCGGGCAAAACCTCGAACCCCCGACCGACTGCGAGATTCTCGACGGCAGTGGCCAGTACCTGATGCCCGGCGGCATCGACCCGCACACCCACATGCAGTTGCCGTTCATGGGCACCGTGGCCAGCGAGGACTTCTTCAGCGGCACCGCTGCGGGCCTTGCTGGTGGCACCACCTCGATCATCGATTTCGTCATCCCCAATCCGCAGCAATCGCTGCTGGAGGCCTTCCACACCTGGCGCGGCTGGGCACAGAAAAGCGCCAGCGACTATGGCTTCCACGTCGCCATCACCTGGTGGAGCGAGCAGGTGGCCGAAGAGATGGGCGAGCTGGTGGCCAAGCACGGGGTGAACAGTTTCAAGCACTTCATGGCCTACAAGAACGCCATCATGGCCGCCGACGACACCCTGGTGGCCAGCTTCGAGCGCTGCCTGCAACTGGGTGCCGTGCCGACCGTGCATGCCGAAAACGGCGAACTGGTGTACCACCTGCAGAAAAAACTGCTGGCCCAAGGCCTGACCGGGCCGGAAGCCCACCCGCTGTCGCGCCCGTCCCAGGTCGAGGGCGAGGCGGCCAGCCGCGCCATCCGCATTGCCGAAACCCTCGGCACGCCGCTGTACCTGGTGCATGTTTCCAGCCGCGAGGCACTGGATGAAATTGCCTATGCCCGGGGCAAGGGCCAACCGGTGTATGGCGAGGTGCTGCCCGGCCACCTGCTGCTGGATGACAGCGTCTACCGTGACCCGGACTGGGCCACTGCAGCCGGCTACGTGATGAGCCCGCCGTTCCGCCCGCGTGAGCACCAGGAAGCCCTGTGGCGGGGCTTGCAGTCGGGCAACCTGCACACCACCGCCACCGACCACTGCTGCTTCTGCGCCGAGCAGAAAGCCATGGGCCGCGACGACTTCAGCCGTATTCCCAACGGCACCGCGGGTATCGAGGATCGCATGGCAGTGCTGTGGGATGCCGGGGTGAACAGCGGGCGTTTGTCGATGCATGAGTTCGTTGCGCTCACCTCCACCAACACGGCGAAGATCTTCAACCTGTTCCCGCGCAAGGGTGCCATCCGTGTTGGCGCCGACGCCGACCTGGTGCTGTGGGACCCGCAGGGCACCCGCACCATCTCCGCCCAGACCCACCACCAGCGGGTGGACTTCAACATCTTCGAAGGCCGCACCGTGCGTGGCATCCCCAGCCACACCATCAGCCAGGGCAAGGTGCTGTGGGCCGATGGCGACCTGCGCGCCGAAGCGGGCGCGGGGCGGTATGTGGAACGGCCGGCGTACCCGTCGGTGTATGAGGTGCTGGAGCGCAGGGCCGAGCATCAGCGCCCGACTCCGGTACAGCGCTGAGGCTATTGGGGCTGCTATGCAGCCCATCGCAGGCAAGCCAGCTCCCACAGGAATAGTGCTGCTCTCACAGGCATGACTTTCCTGAAAAACCAGCTCTCACAGGGATAGCACCAGCCTCAAGGACATCACTGTACCTGTGGGAGCTGGCTTGCCGGCGATTGGGGCGCACCGCGCCCCCATTCCAAGCCACTTATAAAAATAGAGAGGCTACAACCGTGATCGACGCCCTGAACCACTTGCCGCGCCCAAGGGCCGGTGCCGACCAGTTGGCCGAGCGCTTCAGCGACCTGGCCCCACCCCTCACCGCTCGCCAGGCCGCAGTCGAAAGCGCGCGCTGCCTGTACTGCTACGACGCGCCCTGCGTCAACGCGTGCCCCAGCGACATCGACATCCCCTCGTTCATCCACCGCATCAGTGACGAAAACCTGCAAGGCGCCGCCGAGCGCATCCTCTCCGCCAACATCCTCGGCGGCAGCTGCGCCCGTGTATGCCCCACCGAAATCCTCTGCCAGCAAGCCTGCGTGCGCAACAACGCGCAGGAGTGTGCACCGGTACTGATCGGCCAGCTTCAGCGCTACGCCCTGGACAACGCCCACTTCACCGAACACCCGTTCAAGCGTTCCCCGGCTACCGGCAAGCGCATCGCCGTGGTCGGTGCCGGGCCTGCCGGGCTGTCCTGTGCCCATCGCCTGGCCATGCACGGGCATGACGTGGTGGTGTTCGAGGCCTGTGACAAGGCTGGCGGCCTCAACGAGTACGGCATCGCCCGCTACAAACTGGTCGACGACTATGCGCAACGTGAAGTGGAATTCCTGCTAGGCATCGGTGGCATCGAAATCCGCCATGGCCAGCGCCTGGGCGGCAACCTCAGCCTGGGCGAGTTGCGCGACCAATACGACGCGGTGTTCCTCGGCCTCGGCCTGAATGCGGTGCGCCAGCTGGGCCTGCCCGATGAAGAAGCTCCCGGCCTGCTCGCCGCCACTGCGTACATCCGCGAGCTGCGCCAGGCCGATGACCTGAGCCAACTGCCCTTGGCCGACCGCTGCCTGGTGATCGGTGCCGGCAACACCGCCATCGACATGGCCGTGCAGATGAGCCGCCTGGGCGCCCGCGACGTCAACCTGGTGTATCGCCGTGGCCACACCGACATGGGCGCCACCGGCCACGAGCAAGACATTGCCAAGGCCAACCAGGTGCGCCTGCACACTTGGGCCCGCCCCGATGCCGTACTGCTGGATGAGGCTGGCAAGGTGCGCGGCATGCGCTTTGCCCGCACCGAGCTGGCCGACGGCCGCCTGCGCGACACTGGCGAAACCTTCGAGCTGGCCGCCGATGCCATCTTCAAGGCCATCGGCCAACGCTTCGACGACGCCAGCCTCGGTGATCCGGTGGCCGCACAACTAGCCCGCGAGGGTGAGCGCATCCGTGTCGACGAAACCCTGCAAACCAGCCTGCCGGGCGTGTATGCCGGCGGCGACTGCACCGCCCTGGGCCAGGACCTCACCGTCCAGGCCGTACAGCACGGCAAGCTGGCCGCCGAAGCCATCCATGCCCGACTCATGCTCAACGTGGAGGCAGCGTAAATGGCCGACTTGTCTATCGTGTTTGCCGGTATCAAGGCACCCAACCCGTTCTGGCTGGCTTCCGCGCCGCCCACCGACAAAGCCTACAACGTGGTCCGCGCCTTCGAGGCCGGCTGGGGCGGCGTGGTGTGGAAAACCCTGGGCGAGGACCCGGCGGCGGTCAACGTGTCGTCGCGGTATTCCGCACACTACGGCGCCAACCGCCAGGTACAGGGCATCAACAACATCGAGTTGATCACCGACCGTTCGCTGGACATCAACCTGCGCGAAATCACCCAGGTGAAGAAGGACTGGCCCGATCGCGCATTGATCGTGTCACTGATGGTGCCGTGCGTGGAGGAGTCGTGGAAGTTCATCCTGCCACTGGTGGAGGCCACCGGGGCCGACGGCATCGAGCTGAACTTCGGTTGCCCGCACGGCATGCCTGAACGGGGTATGGGTGCGGCGGTCGGCCAGGTGCCGGAGTACGTGGAAATGGTCACCCGCTGGTGCAAGACGCACTGCTCGCTGCCGGTGATCGTGAAGCTTACGCCGAACATCACCGACATCCGCCAATCGGCCCGTGCCGCGCACCGGGGCGGGGCCGATGCGGTGTCGTTGATCAACACCATCAACTCCATCACCAGTGTCGACCTGGACCGCATGGTCGCCCACCCCATCGTGGGGGACCAGAGCACCCACGGCGGTTACTGCGGCTCGGCGGTCAAGCCGATTGCACTGAACATGGTGGCGGAAATCGCCCGCGACCCGGAAACGCGTGGCTTGCCGATCTGCGGCATTGGCGGCATCGGCAACTGGCGTGATGCGGCAGAGTTCATGGCCCTGGGCAGCGGCGCCGTGCAGGTGTGCACGGCGGCGATGCTGCACGGGTTCCGCATTGTCGAGGACATGAAGGACGGCCTGGCGCGCTGGATGGACCAGCATGGGCACGCCAACATCGAGGCGTTTCGCGGGCAGGCGGTGGGGCACACCACTGACTGGAAGTACCTGGACATCAACTACAAATCGGTGGCCCATATCGACCAGGAGGCGTGCATTGGCTGCGGGCGTTGCCATATAGCCTGTGAGGATACGTCTCACCAGGCCATTACCAGCACGCTGAAGGCTGACGGCACGCATGCCTACAGTGTGATCGAAGAGGAATGCGTGGGCTGCAACCTGTGCCAGATCACCTGCCCGGTGGAAAACTGCATCGAGATGGAGGCGCAGGAGACTGGCAAGCCGTACATGAACTGGACGCAGGATCCGCGTAATCCCTATAGAGAGGCCAGCTAGGGGGTTGGGGCTGCCCTCGCATTCCGTCAAGAGGTTCTGCAACGGGTCTGAGGACTTGCCGTTATTCCTTCATAACGGCAAGTTTTTACGAGGCATCCTCATCACTGCACGCTTGCTTGGCCGACACGTTCACTTGCTTCTTAAAACGGGGGCTACCATTTTCATGGTACTGCGATCCCGACTTCCTGTGGCATTAAAACTAATTTCTTTGATGTTCCCATCCACCCAGATTATCTTACATGAACCTTCGAGCGACTGGTCATGGCGGATGCCTGGCCCAAGAAACGCGCATCTGATGCCGTCCTCGGCGAACTTATCTCCCGCCTTTAAGCCGTTGACGAAGTCATATAAAATGCCGTACCAAAGTGTCAACTTACCGTCATCAGTAGGGACCCTCAAAACAACCACTTTTTCATCGGTGTACAACAGAGAAGATCCAACGTAGCTCTCTTCCCCATGCCCATGTACCAACGAAGCCTGCAACTGAATATCCGAAACCTTCAACACTACGCCCGACTTCTTGAACCCCGGCACCTTCTCATTTAATAGTGCAATAAATGCATCAAAATTCTCTTTTTTTGAGGACATTTTCTTATCCCTCTCAGCTCGTAAGCTCCAGCACATTCGAACGCAGTCCGAACACAAGTGCCAACTCAAGCAGCCGTTACTCGCCACTTGCCACGTCACTCTAGGAGCTGGCCAAAACTTTCGAAACTGGCAAAAATATCAGGTAGTAGCTCACTTCCGGGCAACACAATGCCCTCACGGCTGAAGCCCGATACCCCGCAAAATCACACTGGTCACCGTCTGCACCGCGCTCTCGAACGCCATGTCCGAGAGCATCTCCCCGCCATTGAGCAGTTCAACCTGGTAGCCAAAGTCAGCATAGTGCTGGGTCGAAGCCCAGATCATGTACAGCAACGCCGACGGCTCCACCGGCAGAATGCGCCCCTCCTCTACCCAGCGGCGGATCTTGGTCTCTTTCAACTTGGCCCAGGGCACCAGGCTTTCATCCAGGTTCACCCCCAACACCGGCGCCCCGTGCAGCATTTCTTCGGCCCAGATCTTCGAGCCCAATGGCCGTGAGCGCGAATGGCCCATCTTCGCGCGGATGTAACTGGTCAACACCACGCGTGGGTCGTCGAAGTTCTCGAAGCACAGCGCGTCCTGCTTCCACACGTCCAGCAAGTCTTGCAGTACCGCGCGGAACAGGTCGTCCTTGGTGCTGAAGTAATAGTGCAGGTTGGAGCGCGGCAACTCGGCCTGTTCGGCAATATCGCCCATGGACGTGGCGCCATAGCCTTTTTCGGCGAACACCTTTTCCGCCGCCTGCAGAATCTTCTCGATATTGCGCCGGCGGATTTCGATCTTGTGGTTGGCCATCAGCCCTGGGCCGTCCACACCGCCAGTTCATAACCGTCCGGGTCGATGAAGTGGAAGCGTCGCCCACCGGGGAAGGCAAAAGTTGCCCGGCTGATTTTCGCCCCCGCCGCCTCGACCCGCTGCTGCGTGGCCTCCAGGTCGTCGGCATACAGAATGATCAGCGGCCCACCCGGAGTCACAGGCTCGCCAGTGGTAAAGCCGCCAGTCAACCGCCCATCGCTAAACTCGGTGTAGGTAGGCCCGTAGTCGGTGAACGCCCAGCCGAACACGCTGCCATAGAAGGCCTTGCTCCGTGCGATGTCGCTGACATTGAACTCGATGTTGTCAATCTGCCGATCATTACCGCGAATGCCCATGTTTGCTCCGTGCCTAGGGGTTTGCCCTAGTCTACTCCGGGGCTCAAGACTTCGATATCAGGCAGCTTGAAACAACCGGGTAATCACGGGCTGCTGGCGGTGGCGCGCCTGCCAGATATCGTAGTCGGCCTGGATAGCCAACCACAGGCGGGCAGTACTGATGCCCGCCATCTCCAGACGCACTGCCAAATCCGGAGACATCGCCGCGCGGCCATGCAACACCCGCGAGAGTGCTTCGCGGGAGAAACCAAGGTGAGCCGCAAAGGCTTTAACCGTGAGCCCCAATGCTGGCAGAACATCTTCGCGTAAGGTTTCGCCGGGATGGGGCGGATTGTGCAAAGGCATTATCAGCACTCCTTTCTAGTGATAATCGAGGTAGTCGACCAGTTCGACATCCGAACCTACGAAACGAAAAGTAAGCCTCCAGTTACCTGACACACTGACTGACCAGAAGTCCGATAGCTCCCCTTTGAGCGGATGCAACTGCCAGCCTGGGACGCTCAAATCCTGTGCAACCATGGCACGATCCAGAAACTGAAGCTGCCGTTTCAAGCGATTCGCGTGGAAGGCCTGGATCCCTCGGGTGTTGCCCGTCTCATAAAAGACTCGCAGTCCTTTGTGTCGAAAACTGATGATCATGGTTAGCTCGCCGCGTCCATTTGGGAGACGGACAGAGTGTGACCCCATGCATCACACGAAGCAAAATAACATATGTGACGCCATGCGTCACAGACTGATTGCAGGCAACCACGCACCTAGCCGCAACTCACCAGGTCACGCACCGGGCGCTGTGCCCGGTGCAGGTTCAGCGCGCTATCAATTTTCCTTTTATGTCACCCCAACCGGTGCCACTCGCGTTTATCCCGCGCCAGCAGTTCGTTGCCAGCCTCAGGCCCGTCTTCACCCGCCGGATACTCATGCACCTCGCCATCCTGCGCCCAGGCATCGAGAAATGGCTGCACCGCGCGCCAACCGTTCTCGATGTTGTCGGCGCGCTGAAACAGGGTCTGGTCACCGGTCAGGCAGTCGTAGATCAAGGTCTCGTAGCCGGTCGCCGGGGTCATCTTGAAGAAGTCCTTGTAGGCAAAGCCCAGCTCGACGTTCTCCATCACCAGCTCCGGCCCCGGCCGCTTGGCCTGCAGGTCGAACCACATGCCTTCGTTGGGCTGAATCTGGATTTTCAGGTAGTTGGGCTTGGGCCGCTCCAGCTCCGACTCGCGGAATTGCGCATAGGGCGCGGGCTTGAAGCAGATGGCGATTTCCGTATCGCGCACGCTCATGCGCTTGCCGGTACGCAGGTAGAACGGCACGCCGGCCCAGCGCCAGTTGTCGATCATGACCTTCAGTGCCACGAAGGTTTCGGTCTGGCTGTCGGCAGCGACGTTGGCCTCCTGGCGGTAGCCGGGCAACGGCTTGCGCCCCTGCTTGCCGGCGACGTACTGGCCGCGCACGGAGTTTTTCAGGGCCATTTTCGCCGACCACGGGCGGATGGCGCCGACCACCTTGGCCTTTTCACTGCGCACGGCGTCAGCACCGAACGCTGCGGGGGGCTCCATGGCTACCATCGCCAGCAACTGGAACAAGTGGTTGGGGACCATGTCGCGCAGGGCCCCGGTGCTGTCGTAGAACGCGCCACGGGTTTCGACGCCGACGGTTTCCGCAGCGGTGATCTGCACATGGTCGATGTAGTGGTTGTTCCAGAACGATTCGAACAAGCCGTTGGAAAAACGGCTGACCAGAATGTTCTGCACCGTTTCTTTGCCCAGGTAATGGTCGATGCGGTAGATCTGCCGCTCGCCCATCACCTTCAGCAGGCAGGCGTTGAGCGCCTCGGCGCTGGCCAGGTCGGTGCCGAACGGCTTCTCGACCACCACCCGGCGAAAGCCCCCGACTGACTCGTCGAGCAACCCGGCCTGCCCCAGGCGCTGGGCCACTTCGGGGAAAAAACGCGGCGAGGTTGCCAGGTAGAAGATCGCATTGCCGTGGCTGGTCTTTTCGATACGCTTGGCGATGGCCTGATAGGTCGCCGGATCGAGGAAATCGCCGGTCTGGTAATCCAGGCGCTTGGCCAGGCGTGCCCACAGTTTCTCGTCCAGGCATTTGGCCGTGCCCTTGTCCCGCTCGACCATGAACGCATGCAGGCGCCCGGCAAAATCCTCGGCGCTGGCCGGATTGTGGTCGACGCCGACAATGCGCAGGTTGCGGTCCAGCAAGCCGTCGCGGCTAAGGTTGTAAAGCGCCGGCATCAGCAGGCGCTTGACCAGGTCGCCATTGGCGCCGAACAGAAACAGGGTGCAAGGTGGTGCAGCAGGAATGGTCTGTTTGGTCATTCGGCTTTTTTCTCGACATGGCCACCAAAGCCCAGGCGCATGGCCGAGAGGATCTTGTCACCGTAAGTGCCCTGCTGCTGACGCGAGCGGAAGCGGGCGAACAGCGCGCTGGACAGCACCGGCACCGGCACGGCCTGTTCCACGGCGGCGTCGATGGTCCAACGGCCCTCGCCACTGTCGGACACCGAGCCGCTGAACTGCGACAGCTGCGGGTCGGCCACCAAGGCATCGGCGGTGAGGTCGAGCAACCACGAAGTGACCACGCTGCCGCGCCGCCACACTTCAGCGATCTCGGCCACGTTCAGGTCGAAGCGCTGGTCTTCGGGCAGTTCGTTGCCGCCCTTGCTGCGCAGCAGGTCGAAGCCTTCGGCATAGGCCTGCATCAGGCCGTATTCGATGCCGTTGTGCACCATTTTCACATAGTGCCCGGCGCCGGGTGGGCCGGCGTGGATATAGCCGTGCTCGGCACGCTGGTGCTCACCGCTGCGGCCATGAGTACGCGGGATGTCGCCCACGCCCGGCGCCAACGCCTTGAACAAAGGCTCCAGGCGCTCGAACACGTCCTTTTCGCCACCGATCATCATGCAGTAGCCACGGTCCAGGCCCCACACACCGCCGGAGGTGCCCACGTCCAGGTAATGCAGGCCGCGCTTGGCCAGTTCAGCAGCGCGGCGCATGTCGTCCTTGTAGAAGGTGTTGCCGCCGTCGATGATCGCATCGCCCGGCTCCAGCAGTTCGGCCAGTTGGGCGATGGTCTGCTCGGTCGGCTCACCGGCCGGCAGCATGACCCACACTGCGCGCGGTGCCTTGAGCTTTTGTACCAACGCACCGAGGTCGTGCGCGCCTTGAGCACCCTCGCCTTCAAGCCCGGTGATGGCCTCACGGTTGCGGTCGTGTACCACAGTGCGGTGGCCGGCGCGCATCAGGCGCCTTGCGATATTGCCGCCCATGCGGCCCAGCCCGACGATTCCCAGTTGCATGAGCCGATGCTCCCCTTTCGAAATGGTTGACGACACAGTCCAGCTTTTCAGATTAGTCCAGCGTACCGCATGAGGGTTCAGCGACGAACGGCGAGACCACGATAAACAAAAAAGTTCCCAAGCCCTGCGAAAGAATTCAGAATGCGCCCCGCGTGAAGCGTCTACGCTTTGACTTGTCACCAGCCAAAACCGCGAGGTGTGCTCATGGGTACCTTGATGCCTGCAACCCCAACCCAGACCCTCTATGTCTCCGTGCGCCGTGATGAGCTGCGTAAACTGAAAGACGAACGTGACCAGCTGCGCCAACAGGTCGCCCAACTGAACCTGCTGCTGGCGCAAGCGCGTACCGACGGCAAGGCCGTCAGCCTCTGATCTTTCCTTTCTCTCAGTGGGGGCTATAGGGCTCCCACCTTGCTGATTCTGCTTTTTCAGGTCAGGCCCCTTCGCGGGTCACCCGCAAAGACCCAAACACCTTTCCGGCGCACCGCTATGGTGCAAACCCCCTCTCCAGCCACAATTTGGCGCACTCGCCAGAGACCTTCGGCAAACCTTTTCACATCTGGTCACATACGCCAACGTTTGCGTCTATTTCGCACCTAACAATAGTGACCAGTGGGTCACCTTTTTATCACTTTCTCTCCTACACTCGGTTTTCGGCCCGCCATTTGCTCAAGGGAAGAGTGACGTAAAAAAGTCGAACTTTAAGGAAAGCCGGCAGGTCAGGAATTAAGTAGGTCAAACGCATGGGACACTCCCATCCACGGCCCACCCACCCCAACCAGTCCAATCGCCTGCGGCCGGAATGCCGACAGCGCTGTGCCTGCGCGCACGACTCAGGGGCATGGAACGCACTACACAGATTCGAACCAGAGAGAACCAACACGATATATCGCCACGGGTGCCAGCACCCGGCCAAGCATAGGGACGGAGAGAAGTATGATCAGTGCCGCTGTCGAGCCTCACGTAGATTCATTCAACCCGGACAACCGCGAGCCGCTCACCCCGGACTTCGCCAAGACAGGCACGGCACCCGGCGCCCAGCGCCAGCACAACCCCAACAAGCGCAAGATCCTGTTCGTAACCTCGGAAATCGCCGACTTGGTGAAAACCGGTGGCCTGGGTGACGTATCTGCCGCCCTGCCCCGCGCCTTGGCGCACCTGCACGATGTGCGGGTGCTGATCCCCGGCTACCGCCAGGTGATGGAAAGCGACAACCCCATCCATATTGTCGGTGAACTGGGCGGCCACGCGGCATTGCCGCCGTGCAAGATCGGGCGCATGGACATGGCCGATGGCTTGGTGATCTATGTGCTGATCTGCCCCGAACTGTATCAGCGCGACGGCACGCCCTATGGTGCCAACAATGGCCGCGACTGGCCCGACAACCACATCCGCTTCGCCCGCCTGGGCCTGGCCGCCGCCGAAATTGCGGCTGGCGAAGGCAAGATCCACTGGACACCCGAAGTGGTGCACGCCCATGACTGGCCCGCCGGCCTGGCCCCGGCCTACATGCACTGGCGCGGGCTAAGCACGCCTACCCTGTTCACCATTCACAACCTGGCCTACCAGGGTGTGTACAGCCGGGGTTGCAGCCCTGAGCTGGCAATCCCCGAACACGCCATGCAGCAGGAAGGCATGGAGTTCTACGGCAAGCTGTCGTTCCTCAAGGCGGGCCTGGCCTACTCCAGCCACATCACCACGGTCAGCGCCACCTATGCCCGGGAAATCACCACCCCGGAATTTGGCTGCGGCCTGGACGGCTTCCTGGCCAGCAAGGCCCAGCAAGGCCTGCTCGGTGGTATTCCCAACGGTATCGACGAAAGCTGGGACTCGGCCACCGACAAGCACCTGCAACACAACTTCAGCATCAACGACTGGGAAGGCAAGGCACGCAACACCCAGGAAGTGCGTGCATTGTTCGACCTCGAACCTTCCGAGGGTCCGCTGTTTGCCGTGGTTTCGCGCTTGGTCTACCAGAAAGGCCTGGACCTGACCCTGGGTGTGGCCGACTACATCGTCGAGCAAGGCGGGCAGATTGCGATCATCGGCCGTGGCGAGCCGGAAGAAGAACAGGCCATGCGTGAACTGGCGCTGCGCCACCCGGGCCGCATCGGCGTGCGCATCGGCTTCAACGAAACCGACGCACGGCGCATGTTCGCCGGCAGCGACTTCTTGCTGATGCCGTCGCGCTACGAGCCCTGCGGCCTCAGCCAGATGTACGCGCAGCGCTTCGGCTCGCTACCGGTGGCGCGCAATACGGGCGGCCTGGCCGACACCATCGAGTGCGGCGTGACCGGCTTCCTGTTCAACGAGTCCACCGTCGAGAGCTACCGCCAGGCACTCAGCCGCGCCTTCTATGTGTACGGCAAGAAGGACCTGCTGAACGCCATGCGCTGCCTGTCGATGACTCAGCCGTTCAACTGGTGCCAAGCGGTGGAACCCTATGCCCGCCTCTATGAGGACCTGGTCAAGCAGGCACAGCTGAGCCATTACTGAGCGGGGGCCAGAAGATGCACAGGCATGGCGCACACTTGCTGGACGCCACGTCGGCGCGCTTCGCCCTCTGGGCACCCGATGCGCGCAGCGTGAGCGTGGAACTGGAACAGCAGCCGGCCATCGCGCTGCTGCCGGATGAAGATGGCTGGTACACCGGCGTGGCCCCGTGTCAGGCCGGTGACCGTTACCACTACCGCATCGACGGCGACTTGCAGGTGGCCGACCCGGCCTCGCGCTACCAGCCTGAAGGCGTACAGGGGCCGAGCCAGGTGGTGGATGTGGCCGGTTACGCCTGGCAACACCCGTGGCAAGGTCGCCCCTGGCACGAGGCCGTGATCCAGGAGCTGCATGTGGGCCTGCTCGAGGGTTACACCGGGGTTGCCCGACAGTTGCCGCGCTTGGCCGAGCTGGGCATCAGTGCCATTGAGTTGATGCCGCTGGGGCAGTTCCCCGGCGAGCGCAACTGGGGCTACGACGGCGTGCTGCCGTACGCGCCACAAAACACCTACGGCAGCCCCGAGCAGCTGTGCGCACTGGTTGACCAGGCCCACGGCCTGGGGCTGATGGTGCTGGTGGACGTGGTGTATAACCACTTCGGCCCCGACGGCAATTACCTGCACCAGTACGCCAGCCCATTCTTCCGCGAAGACCGGCAGACGCCCTGGGGCGCCGCCATCGACTTCCGCCGCCCGCAGGTGCGCGAGTACTTTATCCAGAACGCCCTGATGTGGCTGTGCGACTACCGCTGCGACGGCCTGCGTCTGGACGCCGTCCACGCCATCGACCAGCCCGACTTCCTGATCGAGCTGGCGCAACGCGTGCGCGCCGCCGTAGAACCTGGCCGCCAGGTGTGGCTGGTGCTGGAGAACGAGCACAACCAGGCCGGCCTGCTGGAGCAGGGCTTCGACGCCCAGTGGAACGACGACGGCCATAATGCCCTGCATGTGCTGCTGACCGGCGAAACCGAAGGCTACTACGCCGACTACCAGCAACGCCCCATCGAGCAACTGGCGCGCTGCCTGGCCGAAGGCTTCGTGTTCCAGGGCCAGGCCAACCGCCACGGCACGCCACGCGGCGAACCCAGCGGTCACCTGGCGCCCAGCGCCTTTGTGTTGTTCCTGCAGAACCACGACCAGGTCGGCAACCGCGCCCTGGGCGAACGCCTGACCCGCCTGTGCCCGCCGCCGGCCTTGCGGGCGGCCACTGGCCTGCTGCTGTTGGCACCGATGATCCCGCTGCTGTTCATGGGTGATGACGATGGCAGCTGCCGGCCGTTCCTGTTTTTCACCGACTTTCATGACCAGCTGGCAGATGCCGTGCGCGAAGGCCGGCGCGGCGAATTCGCCCACTTCAACGCCTTCGCCGACCCCGAGCAACGCGCGCGCATTCCCGACCCCAACGCCGAACAGACCTTCGAAGCGTCACGCCCGCAAAACAAGGAAGTGATCGCCGGCTGGCACGGTCTGTACCAGCAACTGCTCGACCTGCGCCGCCGTCATGTCATCCCGCACCTGCCCGGTAGCCGTTCACTGGGCACCGAGGTGCATGGCGAAAAGGCGCTGACCGCACGCTGGCGCCTGGGCGATGGCAACACCCTGCGTATCGACCTGAACCTGGGCGACACACCGCAGTCCATCGAATTACCCGCCGCGTCCACGCGGCTGTTCGACAGCAGCGACACCCGACACCCCGATAACCAACTGGCCGCCTACAGCTGTGTGGTCAGCCTGCTTCCCCCTGATCTGGAGCGTCCATGAGCGAAACCGCCCTGCACCGCCTGGCAAACCGCGTCGGGCTGAGCCGCGACTGGATCGACGCCAACGCCCGGCCCCAGCGCGTCAGTGATGAGGTGCTGCGCAGTATTCTGGAAGGCCTGGGCCACCCCGCCGCCGATGACACCGCCATTACCGCCAGCCTACGCGCTGTGGAGGCCGCAGAAGACAGCGAGCACCTGCCCCCCCTGCTGACCGCCGACCTTGGCCAGCCACTGGCGCTGGCACGCTACTTCAGTGCTGCCAGCGTCGCGCACTGCACCCTGGAAGACCACACCTCACGCACCCTCAGCCTCGACGATCAGGCGCGCCTGCCCGGCGAGCTACCCATCGGCTACCACCACGTGGAAATCGACAGCCGCCGCTTCACCGTGGCCGTGGCACCGCCGCGTTGTCACAGCCTGGAAGACAAGGTGCCGCAACCCCCGCCGCGCTGCTGGGGCCTGGCCGTGCAGCTGTACAGCCTGCGCCGCCCCGGCGACGGCGGCTACGGCGATTGCCTGGCCCTGGAACAACTGGCCCGTTCCGCTGCCGAACGCGGCGCCGATGCCTTGGCCATCAGCCCGATCCACGCGCTGTCGGCCATCGACCAGGAGCACTACAGCCCCTACTCGCCCTCCAGCCGCCTGCTGCTCAACACCCTGTACGCCAGCCCCGCTGCGCTGCTGGGTGAACGGGAGGTGCGCATGGCCATCGAAGCCTGCGGCCTGGAGCAGCAACTGGAAGACCTGGAACAACGCTCACTGGTCGATTGGCCACGCGCCGCCAGCGCCCGACTGCGCCTGCTCGAAGCGCTGTACCAGGGCTTTAGCCAGGGCAACCATCCACTGCGCACGGATTTCGACAGCTTCCGCGAAGCCGGCGGCCAGGCACTTGAGCACCACTGCCGCTTCGAGGTACTGCAAGCACAGGCGGTAGAGCATGGCCTGGGTGCCGATTGGCGCAACTGGCCCAAGGCCTGGCACGACCCGTACCACCCTGAGGTGGAAGCCTTCGCCAACGCCTACCCGGCCAAGGTCGAGTTCCATGCCTTTTGCCAATGGCTGACCGAACGGGGCCTGCAGCGTGCGCAGGAAGCCGCCCGCAGCAACGGCATGAGCGTTGGCCTGATCGCCGACCTGGCCGTGGGTGCCGACGGTGCCGGCAGCCAAGCCTGGAGCCGCCAGGACGAACTGCTGGCGGGCCTCAAGGTGGGTGCGCCGCCCGACATCCTCAACCGCGCCGGGCAGGACTGGGGCATCTGCGCGTTCTCGCCCGAAGGCCTCAAGCGCAATGGCTACCGCGCCTTCATCGAAATGCTGCGGGCCAACCTCGCCCACGCGGGTGGGCTGCGCATCGACCACGTGATGGGCCTGCGCCGGCTGTGGCTGATCCCACAGGGCGCCAAGCCCAGTGAAGGTGCCTACCTCAATTACCCACTGGACGACCTGCTGCGCCTGCTGGCGCTGGAGTCGGTGCGCCACCAGGCAATCATCCTCGGCGAAGACCTGGGCACCGTGCCCGATGGCCTGCGCGAAACCCTGGCAGAGAAAGCCGTGCTGGGCATGCGCGTGCTGCCCTTCGAGCAAACCCAGCCCGGCCAGTTCAAGCCGATTCTCGACTGGCCGGACAACGCCCTGGCCACCACCGGCACCCACGACCTGGCGCCCCTGGCCGGCTGGCTGGAAAACCGCGACATCGACTGGAGCCACCGCTTGCAGCTGATCGATGCCGCCACCGAATTGCACTGGCGCCACGACCGCCAGAAAGAGCACGAAGGCCTGCGCCGCACCCTGGAAGCCAACTACGGTGCGTTGAAAGACAACGACGCGCTGATCGATGCCGCCATCCGCTACGTCGGCCATACCCGCGCGCCGCTGGTGCTGGTGCCACTCGAAGACCTGCTGGGCTGCGACGAGCAACCCAACCTGCCGGGCACCACCGCCGGGCACCCCAACTGGCGCCGGCGCTTCGCCTTGCCAATCCGCGACCTGCTTGATGACGAAGATGCCGCACGGCGCCTGGAGCTGCTGGCCCAGGCCCGCGAACAGGCCTGGGAGCGTGACCGATGAAGCCGCTGACCGCGACCCTGCGCCTGCAATTTCACAGCGACTTCACCCTTGACCATGCCGTGCCGCTGGTGCCGTACTTCGCCCAGCTGGGCATCAGCCACCTGTATGCATCGCCCATCCTCAAAGCCCGTGCTGACTCGCGCCATGGCTACGACGTGGTCGACCCGACCTGCGTCAACCCCGAGCTGGGCGGCGAGGCCGCGCTGGAGCGGCTGGTCGCCGCCCTGCGCCAGCACGGCATGGGGCTGATCCTCGACACGGTGTCCAACCACATGGCCGTGGGCGGCGCCGACAATCCTTGGTGGCAGAGCGTGCTGGCCTGGGGCCGGCGCAGCCCGTATGCAGAATTCTTCGACATCCAGTGGCATTCCAGTGACCCGCTGCTGGCCGGGCAACTGCTGCTGCCGTTCCTGGGCAGCGACTATGGCGTGGCATTGAAGCATGGCGAGATACCGCTGGCATTCGACAAGCATCACGGCTTGCTGCAAGTGGCGCATTACGAGCACCGCTTCCCGATCTGCCCGGTTGACTATGGCTGGATCCTGGCGCTCAGCCCGGAGCCGGCCCTGACAGCCTTGGCCGAGCACTTCACCGCCTTGAACGACTCGGCCACGCCGCTTGCCGATGCCCTCCCGCTGCAAGCCGAGCTGGCCCGCCTGGCCCGCGAGGGCGCCGACCTCGAGTCGGCCCTGCTGGCGTTCGACAGCCGCAGCGAGGCCGGCTTCAAGCGCCTGCACCTGCTGCTGGAGCGCCAGACCTACCGCCTGGCCAGCTGGCGCACCGCCGCCGACGACATCAACTGGCGGCGCTTTTTCGACATCAACGAACTGGGCGGCCTGCGGGTGGAACGCGCGGCAGTGTTCGAGGCCACCCACGCCAAGCTGTTCGAACTGATCGAACGCGGCCTGGTGGACGGCCTGCGCATCGACCATATCGACGGCCTTGCCGACCCGCGCGGTTACTGCCGCAAGCTGCGCCGGCGCGTCGATGGCCTGTTGCCACGCCGGCCTTTGCAGGCTGCCCTGGAGCACTTCCCGATCTACGTGGAGAAGATCCTCGGCGCCAACGAGCACCTGCACCGAGACTGGCTCACCGACGGCACCACCGGCTACGAGTTCATGAACCAGGTCTCGCTGCTGCAACACGACCCGACCGGCGAAACGCCGCTGACGGAACTGTGGGCCAACGTCACCGAGCGCCCGGACTTCCCTGAAGAAGTGCGTCAGGCGCGCCACCTGGTGCTCAACGCCAGCCTGGCCGGGGACTGCGAATCGGTAGCCCAGGCCTTGTTGCAGGTCGCGCGCAACGACCTGATGACCCGCGACCTGACCCTGGGCGCCATTCGCCGGGCCTTGCAGGCACTGGTGGCGCATTACCCGGTGTACCGCACCTACTTCAACGCCTGCGGGCGCCCGGCTGAAGACGAAGGGTTTTTCCAGCAAGCGTTGGCCAATGCCCGGCAAGACCTGGGCGAAGCCGACTGGCCGCTGCTGGAGCACCTTGAGCAATGGCTGGGCGGGCAAGGCTGGCGGCACCTGCCACCGGGCCGCGCCCGCAAACAGTTGCGCCATGCCTGCGTGCGCTTCCAGCAGCTGACCGCGCCCAGTGCCGCCAAGGCTGTGGAAGACACCGCCTTCTACCGCAGTGCCCGGCTGCTGTCGCGCAACGACGTAGGCTTCGAGGCCGAACGTTTCAGCGCCCCGCCCATGCATTTCCATAACGAAGCCCAACGGCGCCTGCGCGACTTCCCCGACAACCTGCTGGCCACCGCCACGCACGACCACAAGCGCGGCGAAGACACCCGCGCACGCCTGGCCGTACTGAGCGAGCGCGGCCCGTGGCTGGCCAGCCGGGTGGAGCATTGGCGCGAACTGGCCGAGCCCCTGCGTACGCAGCTGGACGATGGCCTGGCGCCCAGCCCCGGCGACGAGCTGATGCTGTTGCAAACCCTGCTGGGCAGTTGGCCGCTGGCCCTCGACCTGCAGGACGGCAACGCCCTGCGCCAGTACGCCGAACGCATCCGCCAGTGGCAGCAGAAGGCCCTGCGCGAAGCCAAGTTGCGCAGCAGCTGGAGCGCCCCGAACGACGCCTACGAAAACGCCTGTGCCCGTTACATCGACAGCCTGCTGCTGGACAACGAGAACCAGCAGCTGCGCAAATCCGTGGCCGATGCCGCGCAGTTGCTGGCCTGCCCCGGGGCCCTCAATGGCCTGGTGCAGGCGTTGCTACGCATGACCACGCCCGGCGTGCCCGACCTGTACCAGGGCAACGAGTATTGGGACTTCAGCCTGGTCGACCCGGACAACCGCCGTGCGGTGGACTACGCTTGCAGGCGTGCCACCCTGGACGATGCCACGCCCGCCACCGAGCTGCTGGCACACTGGCGCGACGGCCGCATCAAGCAGGCCTTGATCGCCCGGCTGCTGGACTGCCGCCAAGCCCATGCCGACCTGTTCCGCCGCGGCGCTTACCTGCCGCTGACGGTGCAAGGCCGGCATGCCGACCATGTGATCGCCTTTGCCCGCCTGGGTGAAGGCGAACGCGCCATCGTCGTCGCCCCGCGCCTGGCCAGTGGCCTGCTGGGCGGCGCCGCAACCCCGTTGATCCCGGCACAGAACTGGGACGACACCCGGCTGGTACTGCCGTTTGCCTTGTCGCCTGCCAACTCGACGGGACTTTTCCCTTGTGCGGCGGTCAGCCCTTCAAGGGAGCTGATGTTGAGCGCCGTGCTGGCGGAGTTTCCGGTCAACCTGTTGATACAACAATCTTGAGCATCAGGAGCGTCATGATGAGTGTCGATGAAAAACGTATTCGCGAATTTGCCTACCAGATCTGGGAGTCCGAAGGTAAGCCCGCCGGCCAGGAAGACCGCCACTGGGACATGGGCCGCAAGCTGGCCGAGGCAGAGGCATTAGCGCCCAAGGCGGCGCCGCGCAAAAAGGCGCCGGCCAAGGCCAAGGTAGCGGCTGAGCCCAAAGCGCCTGCCGACCCCAAGGTAGCTGCCCTGCCGGGCGTCAAACCCGCTGCGGCGAAAAAGCCTCGGGCAGTGAAAAAGCCATCTGCTGGTTAAGCCTGGCCCGGCCTCTTCGCGGGTAAACCCGCTCCCACAGGTACTGCACTGCTTCCAGCACCTGCGATGAACCTGTGGGAGCGGGTTTACCCGCGAAAGGGCCGGTGCAGGACTGCACAACTTCCCCTCCACCAAGGCCCCCTGAGGATTGCCATGAGCCCCCGCACCCCAAAGAAAACCCGCTCAGTCGCCCCATCGCGCATCCGCGAAGGCCTGCCCTTCCCCCTTGGCGCCACCTGGGATGGCCTTGGGGTCAACTTCGCCCTGTTCTCGGCCAACGCCACCAAGGTCGAGCTGTGCCTGTTCGACTCCAGCGGCGAACAGGAAATCGAGCGCATCGAACTGCCCGAGTACACCGACGAGATCTACCACGGCTACTTGCCCGACGCTCACCCCGGGCTTGTGTATGGCTACCGGGTATACGGCCCCTACGAGCCAGAGAACGGCCACCGCTTCAACCCCAACAAACTGCTGATCGACCCCTACGCCAAGCAGCTGGTCGGCAGCCTGAAATGGTCCGAGGCGCTGTTCGGCTACACCATCGGCCACCCCGACGGCGACCTGTCGTTCGACAAACGCGACAGCGCACCCTTCGTGCCCAAATGCAAGGTGATCGACCCCGCGTTCACCTGGGGCCGCGACCAGCGCGTGCTTATCCCCTGGGAACGCACCATCATCTACGAAGCGCACACCCGCGGCATCAGCATGCGCCACCCGGCCGTACCGGAAGCGCTGCGCGGCACCTTCGCCGGCCTGGCCAATGACGAACTGCTCAAGCACATCAAGGAGCTGGGCGTTTCCAGCATCGAGCTGCTGCCGATCCACGCCTTCGTCAATGATCAGCACCTGCTGGACAAAGGCCTGAACAACTACTGGGGCTACAACAGCATCGCCTTCTTCGCCCCCCACCCGCGCTACCTGGCCAGCGGCAAGATCGCCGAGTTCAAGGAAATGGTCGCGCACCTGCACGACGCCGGGCTGGAGGTGATTCTGGATGTGGTCTACAACCACACCGCCGAAGGCAACGAGCGTGGCCCCACCCTGTCGATGCGCGGCATCGACAACGCCTCGTACTACCGCCTGATGCCGGACGACAAGCGCTACTACATCAACGATTCCGGCACCGGCAACACCCTGGACCTGAGCCACCCCTGCGTGCTGCAACTGGTCACCGACTCGCTGCGCTACTGGGCCGGCGAAATGCATGTGGATGGCTTCCGCTTCGACCTGGCAACCATCCTGGGCCGTTACCGCGAAGGCTACAGCGAGCGCCATGGTTTCCTCGTTGCCTGCCGACAGGACCCGATGCTGAGCCAGGTCAAGCTGATTGCCGAACCCTGGGACTGCGGCCCCGGAGGCTATCAGGTAGGCAACTTTGCCCCGGGCTGGGCCGAATGGAACGACCGCTTCCGCGACACCGTGCGGGCGTTCTGGAAAGGCGACGAAGGCCAGCTGGCCGATTTTGCCTCGCGCATGACCGCCTCGGGCGACCTGTTCAACAACCGTGGCCGTCGCCCGTATGCCTCGGTCAACTTCGTCACCGCCCACGATGGTTTCACCCTGCGCGACCTGGTGTCGTACAACCACAAACACAACGAAGACAACGACGAGAACAACCAGGACGGCACCGACAACAACCTGTCGTGGAACTGCGGCGTGGAAGGGCCGACCGACGACCCGGGCATCAATGCCTTGCGCATGCGCCAGATGCGCAACTACTTCGCCACCTTGCTGCTGGCCCAGGGCACGCCGATGATCGTTGCCGGCGACGAGTTCAGCCGTACCCAGCACGGCAACAACAATGCCTACTGCCAGGACAGCGAGATCGGCTGGGTGAACTGGGACCTGGACCAGGACGGCGAGGAGCTGCTGGCCTTTGTCAAACGCCTCACCCGCCTGCGCCTGGCCTACCCGGTGCTGCGCCGCTCGCGCTTCCTGGTAGGCGACTACAATGAGGCCATCGGGGTCAAGGACGTGACTTGGCTGGCGCCCGATGGCAGCGAAATGAGCGTGGAGCAATGGGAAGACCCGCACGGGCGTTGCCTGGGCATGCTGATCGACGGCCGTGCGCAGGTCAGCGGTATTGCCCGGCCGGGTGCCGAGGCCACCGTATTGCTGATCGTCAATGCCCACCATGACATCGTGCCGTTCAAGTTGCCGGCAGTGCCCGAGGGCGAATACTGGAGCTGCCTGGTCGATACCGACCGGCCGGAGCTGCGCAAGGGGCAGCACTTGCAGTTCGACAGCACGTTCGAGGTCAAAGGGCGGTCGATGCTGCTGATGGTATTGCAGCACGAGGAAGACTGAATCACCTGCCAGTGGCGATGCGGGTGAGGCGCTAGCAATCATTCTTCATAGCCGGGGCGCGGTAAATAGCGAACCCGGCTATGCCCTGCCTGTTTGCTCAAGAAATCAAGAAGTTGAAGCAAACCACGAAGCGTGAACAGATTCTTCACGCTTTCTTGACGCAAGCGGCGTCGTCTCCTTAGCTGAACATTATCTAGCAGTAAAGATCTCGCGCCGGGCCTCTAGCTCGCGCCTTTGTGCGCGCTTGCGAAGGCTGGCGTGCTGGTTTGGGTCGCCCTCTGTTTTTGCCGTACAGCTCGTGACAACAGGCCAGGTCCTCGGGCTGTAACTCACAAAAACAAAGGAGATCCGCCATGAAATGCACCTCGAACCCCTTGCGCTTCGACAGCATTTTCTACGCGGTTTCCACGTCGCTGCTTCTGGCAACCCCGGTGGAAACGTTCGCGTACGAGCTGCAAGGTGACCCCACCTCGCCCGGCTTCTTGCAGCAGCCTGCGCTGCCGCAGCTGTCGCTCGACCCGGTCAGCGCCAGTGGCCTGAGCATTGGCACGCTGAATGCCTTTTCACAGAAGATGAGCGAGCGCCACGGGCAGGCGGCACCGGACCTGGTTGCCAGCCAGTGGGCGCAGTTTTTCCCGACCACTTCGCGCAACGGCGCGCAACCCCCGGAGCAGCTGGAGGCGCCCAGCCAGCAACTGATGATCGGCCCGAACCTGTTCGTGCGTGAAACGGCTGCGGGTAATGTGCACCGCGCAGGGATTTTCGTGGGGCACAACAACCTGCAAAGCAGCTTCAACGGCATGCGCCCACTGTTGGGCGACAAGCAGCGCAATGCGGTGAACCTGAGCGGGGAAAGCCTGGGCGTTTACTGGAGCATGACCCATGAACAGGGCTGGCACCTGGACGCCGTGGCCATGGGCTCGCGCATCGATGTGCTGGGGCGTGGCGAGAACGGCCAGCGCGTGGACGACAGCGGCCACGCGATGACTTTTTCGGTGGAAGGTGGTTACCCGATTCGCCTGGGTGGCAACTGGGTGATCGAACCTCAGGCACAGTTGATCAACCAACAGTTCTTCCCCGGTAACCAGGTGCAGGAAGAAACCCTGCAGGCCTTCGACAGCCAGCCGAGCTGGAGTGGCCGGGTAGGTGCGAAATTGTCCGGGCGCTACGAAGTGCGCGGCATGCCGATTGAACCCTATGTGCGGACCAACGTGTGGTATGACTTCAGCAATGCCGACGAGGTGAAGCTGGACCAGGTCGACAAGATCTCCAGCTCGCGCTACTCGACCACGGTGGAATTGGGCTTGGGGTTGGTGGCACGGGTGACACCTTCGGTGGCCTTGTTTGTGAGTGCAGATTACAGCAGTGATGTGGATGACAATGATTTGAATGGGCTGATTGGTAGCCTCGGGGTGCGGATGCGGTGGTAGGCAGGCCCGGCCTCATCGCGAGCAAGCTCGCTCCTACAGGGGTGTGCGATACCTGTAGGAGCGAGCTTGCTCGCGATGAGGCCGGGACTGCCAGCCAACTAGATGGGCTTGAGCACCAATACCCCAAGCGGTGGCAAGTTGAGGGCTAGCGACAGCGGCTGCCCATGACTTGCCACTGCCTCACTGGCCACCGCCCCCAGATTGCCCACATTGGACCCGGCATACAGCTCGGCATCGCTGTTCAACAACTCCTGCCAACGCTCGCCGAACGGCACGCCAATCCGATACCCCTCACGCGGCACCGGGGTGAAGTTGGCTACCACCAGCACCGGCTCGCCACTGCTGCTCCAGCGCAGCCAGGCGTACACGCTGTTCTGCGCATCATCACCGATTAGCCACTGGAAGCCCTGCGGCTGGCAGTCCTGCTCATGCAGTGCGGGCACCTCGCGGTACAGCCGGTTGAGATCGCTTACCAGCCGCTGCACACCTTGGTGCTCGGGGTACTGCAACAGGTACCAGTCCAGTTCGCTGTCATGGTTCCACTCACGCCACTGGCCGAACTCGCAGCCCATGAACAGCAGCTTCTTGCCCGGGTGCGCCCACATGAAGGTGAGGTAGGCACGCAGGTTGGCGAACTTCTGCCAGCGGTCGCCGGGCATCTTGTCGATCAGCGAATGCTTGCCATGCACCACTTCGTCATGGGAGATGGGCAGGATGAAGTGCTCGGAGTAGGCATAGATCAGCCCGAAGCTCATCTCGTTGTGGTGGTAGGTGCGGTGCACCGGGTCGTTCTGGATGTAATGCAGGGTGTCGTGCATCCAGCCCATGTTCCACTTGTAGGCAAAGCCCAGCCCGCCTTGCTGGGTCGGTTGGCTTACACCAGGCCAGGCGGTGGATTCCTCGGCGATGATGAGCGCGCCCGGGGCCTCGTGGGCGGCCACGCCGTTGAGGTGGCGGATGAAATCAATGGCTTCCAGGTTTTCACGCCCGCCGTGGCGGTTGGGCACCCACTCGCCGGCCTTGCGCGAGTAGTCGCGGTACAGCATGGAAGCCACCGCATCGACCCGCAGGCCGTCGATGTGGAAGTGCTTCAACCAGTGCAGGGCCGAGGCCATCATGAAGCCACGCACTTCGTTGCGGCCCAGGTTGTAGATCAGGGTATTCCAGTCCTGGTGGTAGCCTTCCAGGGGGTTGTCGTATTCGTACAGGGCGGTGCCGTCGAAGCGCGCCAGGCCGTGTTCATCGGTGGGGAAATGCGCGGGCACCCAGTCCAGCAGCACGCCAATGCCGCCCAAGTGGCAGGCATCGACGAAGGCGGCGAAGTCCTCGGCACTGCCGTAGCGAGAAGTAGGCGCGAACATCGACAACGGCTGATAGCCCCAGGAGCCGCCGAACGGGTGCTCCATGATCGGCAGCAGTTCGATGTGGGTGAAGCCCAGTTGCTGCACGTAAGGCACCAGGCGCTCGGCCAGTTCGCGCCAGTTGTAATAGCGCCCGACTTCGCCCGCTTCATCCAGCTCGCAGCGCCACGACCCGGGGTGCAGCTCGTAGATCGACAGCGGCGCGTTGTAGGCATGGCGCTGCGCGCGCTGTGCCATCCAGTCGTGGTCCTGCCAGTCGTGGCTGAGTGCATGGGCGACCTTGGACGCGGTGCTCGGCGGCAATTCGGTGGCGCGGGCCAGCGGGTCGGCCTTCAGCGGCAGAATCCCCTCCTTGCCCAGCACCTCGAACTTGTAGGTTTCGCCCACACCCAGGCGCGGCACGAACAGCTCCCACACCCCGGCGCTGTGGCGCAGGCGCATGGGGTGACGGCGGCCGTCCCAATTGTTGAAATCACCGACGACCGAGACCCTGCGGGCATTGGGCGCCCACACCGAGAAGCACACGCCGTCGATACCCTCGACCTGGATCGGCTGGGCACCGAAACGCCCGGACAAGTCGCGGTGGTTGCCCTCGGCGAACAGGTACAGGTCCATGTCGCCCAGCTGTGGGCCAAAGCTGTAGGGGTCTTCCGTCACCTGCTCGCCGCCGGCCCAGCCGATGTGCAACAGGTAGGGCTGTGCCTCATCAAGGTGCGCACTGAACAACCCGGGCAGGCTACCCTGCTCCATTTCGGCGAGGATGCGCCCGTCATGCCGCGCCAGGATGCGCACATTCAGGGCATTGGGCAGAAAGGCGCGAACCACCTGCCCGCCCGCGCCGTCGCCATGGGGGCCGAGTACCGCAAATGGATCGGCGTGTTCGGCGCGGGCCAGGGCGTCGAGGTCCCGTTGCCGAAGGCCACCGTTTTCACGCGTTGTAACGTTCATTCTGACTCTCCCCAGGTACTGATCAGTCCATGCAGGCCATGCAAAGGTACGGCCAGCCAGCTTGGACGGTTCTCGGCTTCGTATGTAATTTCGTAGGCGGCTTTTTCCAGGCAGAACAGTTCCAGTGCGGCGCGTTCGCCCTCGACCTGTTGCCAGGCATGGGGCATGGCGGCGGTGGCCAGGCCATAGGCTTCGACGAAGGCGTGGCGCGACTGATGCAGGTACTGCCGGGCAACCCGCTGACGCGCCTGGCGCGCCGGGCCGGAAAGGTCGACCGCAGACGCGCTGCGCAAGATCATGGCAGCAGCATAGTCGAAGGATCGCAGCACGCCGCTCACATCCTTGTACGGGCTGTGTTTTGCCCGCCGGGCCTCCAGCGGCCGGGCCGGTTCGCCTTCGAAATCGATCAGGTAGGCATCGCCCTGAACCACCAGCACCTGGCCCAGATGCAGGTCGCCGTGCACGCGCATCAGCAGGCCACCCTGGGCCTGCCCAGCCAGCTGGCTGATGTGGTGGGCCAGGCCGTCGCGTTGTTGCTGCAGGTCGTCGACCAAGGTCTGGCTGTCACTGTCCAGGTTATCGCGGTGCTGGGCCAGCAAGTCGAGGGCACGGGTCAGTTCGGCACTGATCTGCGCGGCCCAGTGCTGGCTGTCGCTGGCATCACTGGGGCGCGGGCGGAACGCCTCATCGTCGGTGGGTGCGGCCAGCAGCAGGTGCATTTCACCCAGGCGCTGGCCAAGCAAGGCCGCGAAGCCGCTGAGTTCGGCCAACGCGTCGGTGTGCGACTCGGCATCAGTGGCGGTGGGCTCCATCTGGTCGCGTATCGCCCGCTCCAGGGTGTTCTGGGTCCAGGCCCAGGCATCGCCCTGATTGTTCAGGTAGCCCTGGGCAATCATCAGCAAATGGGGCGCATGTCGTTCGTCCACCCGGCTGACCCAGGCCAGCAACGGCGAGATATTGGCAAAGCCGGCAGCGGTGAGGTAGGCACTCATTTCCAGTTCGGGATGGATACCCGGGTTGACCCGGCGGATCAGCTTGAACACCACCCGGTCGCCGATCACCACCGAGCTGTTGGACTGTTCGGCGCTGAGGTAGCGCACTGCACTTTCGTCGTTCAACGCCAGGCCTGCCAACGGCGCCGTGCTTTCGAAACGCAGTTCACCCTCGCCGTTGCCACACGGCAGGCGCATGCCCTCCTGGCAGGCACGCAGCACGGCGCGGATGAATGGTTCGAGGACGAAGGCATCGGTGATCAGGCCGACCTGATGGGCGCGGCGCACCCGCGACAGGGCCAGTTGCTGCGGCAGCGCGGTGTTGATGTCCTCTTCGCGCAACAGGCCGAACGGCAGCTGATACCGATTGGCCGTGCCGTCGCTGAGCACTTCGATTTCGCTGAGCAGAACCGGCGTGGTGGCGGTGCCGAAGCGTACGCCATAGCACAGCCTGACGGCGTCGATTGGCCCTTCCTTGCCGGCGAACCAGCGCCGTTTTGGCAAGTATTGGGGCAGGATGCTGTTTTGCAGGGTGTCGCTTGACGGTGCTTCCAGCAGTTCTTCCAGGCGTTTGCGCAGCACTAACGTGGTCAATTCGGGTAACCCCTCGGTGGCCTGTACGTGCCAACTGGGCATGCGGTCGTGGGGAGCCAGCAGGAACCAGTAGAAGGCATAGGGTGGCAAGGTGAGCAGGAACGGTAACTGACCAATCGGCGGGAAGGCGCTGCCGCCGAGCATCTCCACCGGTACTTTGTCGGCGTAGTGTGACAATTCCAGTTCGGCGGCCTGGGCGGCACGGGAAACGTTGGCCACGCACAGGATCACCTCGGTATTGCCGTCGCCATCGGTGTGCTCGCGGATATAGGCGAGGATGCGCCGGTTGCTGGGCGTGAGCGTACGCAAGCTGCCGCGACCAAAGGCCTTCTGCTGTTTGCGCACCGCCAGCATGCGCCGGGTCCAGTTCAGCAGCGAATGCGGGTCGTGGCTCTGGGCTTCGACGTTGACGGTCTGGTAGCCGTACAGCGGGTCCATGATTGGCGGCAGTACCAGGCGCTGTGGATCGGCGCGGGAGAAGCCGCCGTTGCGGTCCGGCGACCATTGCATGGGCGTGCGTACGCCGTCGCGGTCGCCCAGGTAGATGTTGTCGCCCATGCCCAGTTCGTCGCCGTAGTACAGGGTTGGCGTGCCGGGCATCGACAGCAGCAGGCTGGTAAGCAGCTCGATACGCCGACGGTCACGCTGCAGCAGTGGCGCCAGGCGCCGGCGGATGCCTAAGTTGATGCGGGCACGGCGGTCTTCGGCGTAGTAGTTCCACAGGTAGTCGCGCTCGCGGTCGGTGACCATTTCCAGGGTCAGCTCATCGTGGTTGCGCAGGAAGATCGCCCATTGGCAATTGGCCGGAATTTCCGGGGTCTGGCGTAGGATGTCGGTGATCGGGAAGCGGTCCTCCATGGCCAGGGCCATGTACATGCGCGGCATCAGCGGGAAGTGAAACGCCATGTGGCACTCGTCGCCCTCGCCTTCGCCGAAGTACGGGCGGGTGTCTTCGGGCCACTGGTTGGCCTCGGCCAACAGCATGCGGTCGGGATAGTTGGCGTCGATTTCGGCGCGGATGGCCTTGAGCACCGAATGGGTCTCGGGCAGGTTTTCGTTGTTGGTGCCGTCGCGTTCGATCAGGTAGGGGATGGCATCCAGGCGCAGGCCATCGACGCCCAGGTCGAGCCAGAAGCGCATCACATCGATCACCGCCTTGAGCACCTGCGGGTTGTCGAAGTTGAGGTCGGGCTGGTGCGAATAGAAGCGGTGCCAGAAGTACTGGCCGGCGACCGGGTCCCAGGTCCAGTTGGACTTTTCGGTGTCGAGAAAGATGATGCGCGTGCCGTCGTACTTCTGGTCATCGTCCGACCACACATAGAAATCGCGCGCCTTGCTGCCGCGCTTGGCATGGCGGGCACGCTGGAACCACGGGTGCTGGTCGCTGGTGTGGTTGATGACCAGTTCGGTGATCACCCGCAGGCCACGCTTGTGGGCCTCGGTGATGAACCGGCGGGCGTCTGCCAGGCTGCCGTAATCAGGGTGCACGGCCTTGTATTCGGCGATGTCGTAGCCGTCGTCGCGCCGTGGCGAGGGGTAGAACGGCAGCAGCCACAGGGTGTTGACGCCCAGCTCGGCGATGTAGTCGAGCTTGCTGATCAGGCCGGCGAAGTCGCCGATGCCGTCGTTGTTCGAATCGAAGAACGACTTGATGTGCAGCTGGTAGATGACGGCGTCCTTGTACCACAGCGGGTCGTCGATGAAGGCTGCCGGGCGGGAACGCTTGGCCATGGGGGACTCCTTTCAAAGCTGTCTTGAGCTTGCGCGATCCTCTGTAGGAGCGGGTTTACCCGCGAAGCAGGCACCGCGGTGTATGGCACCGGCTTCGCCGGTGTTCGCGGGTAAACCCGCTCCTACAGGGGAACAGCGTGCGATCATCAATGGGCTTTTTCGATACGCCAGATACCGAATGGCTGATGCCAGGGCTCAATGCGCATGAACTGGGTCTTGCCATACCACGACCAGCGATGGCCGTTCATCAGGTCTTCGCCATGGGTTTCGGCGTTGTCGTCCAGGCCCAGCTCCCACAGCGGCAGCTCGAAATGCGCCTCCTGGGCGTTGTGCGGGTCGAGGCTGATTGCCACCAGGATGTAGTTATCGCGCTCAGGCGTGCGTTTGGCGAAGTACAGGATGTTGTCGTTCCAGCAGTTGAAAAACGCCACGCCCAGGTGAGTCTGCAAGGCACGGTTCTGCCGGCGGATACGATTGAGCTGGGCAATCTCGGCAATGATGTTGCCGGGCTGGGTGAAATCCCGTGGGCGAATTTCGTACTTCTCCGAGTCCAGGTATTCCTCCTTGCCCGGCAGCGGCGTGCCTTCGCACAGCTCAAAGCCCGAATACATGCCCCACAGCCCCGAGCCCATGGTGGCCAGCGCGGCGCGGATGAGGAAACCGGCGCGGCCGGAGGTGTGCAGGAAGTACGGATTGATATCCGGCGTGTTGACGAAGAAGTTGGGCCGATAGCACTGGCTCCAGGGCGGCTGGTTGAGCTGCTCGTAGAATTCGCGCAGCTCCTGTTTGGTGTTACGCCAGGTGAAGTAGGTATAGCTCTGCGCATAGCCGACCTTGCCCAGCCGCGCCATCATGGCCGGCCGGGTGAAGGCCTCGGCGAGGAAGATCACATCCGGGTGCCGGGCGCGCACGCCGGCAATCAGCCATTGCCAGAACGGCAGCGGTTTGGTGTGCGGGTTGTCGACGCGGAAGGTTTTGACGCCCTCCTCCACCCAGCCGATGATCACATCGCGCAGGGCCAGCCACAGGCTCGGCACTGCGTCGGGGGCGTAGAAGTCGACGTTGACGATGTCCTGGTACTTTTTCGGCGGGTTCTCGGCATAGCGGATGGTGCCGTCCGGGCGCCAGCTGAACCAGCCTGGGTGCTCCTTGAGCCAGGGGTGGTCCTGGGAGCACTGGATGGCGAAGTCGAGGGCGATTTCCAGGCCGTGCTCGCCAGCCGCAGCCACCAAGCGGCGGAAATCGTCGCGGCTGCCCAGTTGCGGGTGGATCGCGTCGTGGCCACCTTCGGCGCTGCCGATGGCGTAAGGGCTGCCCGGGTCGCCCGGCTGGGCCGTGAGTGCGTTGTTGCGGCCTTTGCGGTGTTGCAGGCCAATGGGGTGGATGGGCGGGAAGTACAGCACGTCGAAGCCCATGTCGCGGATCATCGGCAGGCGTTCATGCACATCGTTGAACGTGCCGTGGCGCCTGGGGTCGTCAGTGATCGAGCGTGGGAACAACTCGTACCAGCTGGCGAACTGGGCTGCCGGGCGGTCGACATCAACGGGGAATTCACGGCTGCGGGCCAGGTAGCTGCGGTGTTCGGCCTCACTCATCAGGCGTGCGGTGGTCGGGTCGAGAAACAGCGCTACCTGGTCGTCGGTGCCGAGTGTGGCCAGGCGCTGCTGCGTGGCCTGTAGCTCCTCACGCAGGGCGCCTTTGCACAGGTCGATGCCTTTGCCCAGCATCAACCGGCCCTCTTCCAGCTCCAGCGTTACCTCGACACCGGCGTGGTACTTTTTCTCCAGGTCGTGGCAATAGGTGGCGAAGGGGTCGACCCAGGCTTCGATGCTGAACAGGTGTGGGCCCAGCTCGGTGGGGGTGAACTCGGCCAGCCACAGGTCGTTGCCCGGTGAGTGCATGGGCACGCAATGCCAGCGGCGGCTGTTGGCCTGGCGCCAGCAGAGCATCACCGCCAGGCGGTCGTGGCCATCGCAATAGACGTTGCTGCTGACCGCCACCGGCTGGCCGCTGATGGCCTTGGCGGCGAAGGTACCGGCTTCGAGCACGGGTTGGGTGTCTTCGATCACGATACGCGGCGCCAGCAGCGCCTGGGACAGGCCGATGGCCTGGTCCGGGTGATCGTTCGCCATGGGCACGCTTTCAAAGGGCTCGTTACGTGACATCGACCTTGCTCCCTCAGGCTGGTGGCGGTAAGGGTTCAGAGCCGGGCACAGGCGTGGGGTTCAAAAAAATTGAGCGAACGGCAGCTGCGCGAAGTCGAAGCCTGCAGCACCTCTTCATTCACCCACGCGAGGTCAGGCCATGAACATTCCCATTCCACCGGAAACCCCCGATCCCAACATCGACGACCCCAGCTTGCCGCCTGTGCCGATGGCGGTAGAGGGGCGACCCGCCGAGCCAGGAGCCACCGTTGAAAGCTTGAGGGTAGACCACGGCACCTGATAATTCTGCCAGTTGTGCTGTGGATTCATAATTTTACAAAATGAGCATCAATATTTGAAAGCACGCGTGTAGCAGTACGCAACATAAATAGCCTCGAGTTAACTCAAGGCAAACATGCAAACAGCATCAATTCCTGGTCGATAAAAATGGCCCGACAAGCCACTTCGGCGTTAGCGTCCTGATGTGTCTCAGACTCGACAGAGAAAAGCCTATGCGATCAACGAACACGACTACCGCTACCAGCCATGTCAATTACAATGCTTACGGCTACAGCAAGATACTGACCCAGAGCTCCTGCTTAACAGGTTTCAACGGAGAGTTCTTTAACATTCACACACATTGCTACCAGCTCGGGCAAGGGTATCGCGCTTATAGCCCTGCACTGATGAGGTTTACTAGCACAGATCGCTTCAGTCCATTTGGACGGGGCGGGATGAATACTTATGCGTACTGCAATGGGGACCCGGTTAACCGAATCGACCCAACTGGAGCCGCAGGCGTGAGAAAAACTGTTCAGAAGAAGCGTGCTCCAGATAGGTGGCGAGCACCTACTGAAATTAACATGCAGTCTTCCAGAAACGATTTTCTGGCCTCTGAGCGCCCAACTCAATTAGACGTCATTACTCGACTAATCAATGACTCAAAGTCCGAACCACTGCTGTTCGAAAAAAAAATCTCGCCATTTATGCCTAGAGATCTTGAAAACGCAACACTCCACCTCCCTGACAACGACCCACGGAAAATATGGACAAGCCACATTGCCGCCAAGGCCTTTGTGAAACATCATGATAACGTGATGCTTGGAAATCTGAGCTACCACACTGACGGAAAATTGAATGATGACGCGATGTTCTTCCTTGGCGCATTAGAAGATTCCATATTGAGAGCGAACAGACCTTATCAACAAAAAGATACCAGAGACTACGCCATGCCCGAATTCAAGCTAGCGTCAAACATTAAACGCGCCAATGGAATTCGCAACGCACTAGCGCGCGGGCAAACTCATTTCAAGACCTATGATTATTGAACAAGGGTATGCGCACAACCACGACTTGGTTCAAGATAACTTTAAACAACAGTGCAACGATTGACCCATGAGTCGAGCATCATCCTATAACCTCGGCACCTGTTTCGCTTAACTGCCCCCTCTGCTCGGGCGGGGCGCAAAAAATTGAGCGAACGGCAGCTGCGCGAAGTCGAAGCCTGCAGCACCTCTTCATTCACCCACGCGAGGTCAGGCCATGAACATTCCCATTCCACCGGAAACCCCCGATCCCAACATCGACGACCCCAGCTTGCCGCCGCCCGTGCCGGAAGAAGAACCGGACGAACTGCCGATCAGGCCGACTGTGCCGCCGACGGTGGGCGACCCGCCGAGCCAGGAGCCACCGGTGAAAGCCTAAGGGTAGACCACGGGAACTGATATTTTTGCCAGTTGCGCGCAACTGAGAACCCGCATGATCATCGAACCTTCTTGTTCCGAAGGCGGTGGCATCGTGAACCTGATTGGCCAACGCAAGCATCCGCTAAGCGAGCGCGACGTGTTTGATTGCCTGCAGGATGCGGGGGTAGTCGCTCCATCTTCGGGAACCCGATTGGAGGATATCAGCCCGAACAAATTCGAATATGCATTGAAACTGCTCGCGTCCCGCCACAAGGTCCGCATGCGGCGTAATGCTTCCAGCACTGCCCTGAACGTCTTTATCGATGCCAGCCAGCTGCATTCAGATGTGAACGGTGTCAAAAATACCGAATCGCTCATCAGTGACTTTAGTCCAGACTCATTTGAACGGGACCACCACTAAATTTATACGCCATCGAGATCTCACAAAATGACATCAACACATCGATATTTTTACAATAACGATCATTTGGTCAATGTGCTGCGCCCTGGAAACAACCAGCACTGCTTCCAGTGGAGGCAATTGCCTCTGGCTGAGCACTCATACACATCTGACGCTCGGACCACCCAGCTACTTCAAACTGACTCAAGCGATTCAGTATCAAGCGTGCACTTGCCGCACGCAGTACGTAACATTAACTATACTGTCTACGGCTACGCTAAACAGCATGTCAACTCACCCCAAATCAAGGGTTTCAACGGTTATAGTCTTGACGCCTTCACGAATCTTTACCACCTTGGCCAAGGGCGCCGCTCACTTAGTACGGCACTGTTGAGATTTACCTCACCGGACAGACTTAGCCCATTCAGCAAGGGCGGGATAAACTCATACTGTTACTGCCACGGGGATCCAGTTAACTTCAGAGACCCAAACGGAACCAGCAGAATCAGAAACTTACTGAAATACTTCGGCACAAAAGAACATCGCAAAAAATAAACTTACATCGAGAAGACTATAAACTCATCCGTGCTGGAAAAGAATTAGAAGAAACACTCTTACAAAAGAGCAATACCAGCAGGCGATCCGCAGTAGCACTACTCAGAGAAATCTCCGAAATTGAACCAGGCAACTTCAAATCGGTAGCTATGCACTTATCCTCCGGCGACCTGGAGGATGCCTTTTTTGCCCCTGAACAATACCTAAGAAGTCGAGATTCCTTGACGGAGGAATGGTTATTCAGCCTGTCGCGGAACGCCGCTGCCGACCATGCCGAACGAATCGTGCGTGGACGGCCTGAAAACTACCATGCAGATGCAAGACTAAATAAACTCCATAGAGGCTTTCTTGACAACGTACCAAATACTTTACTCGCAACCGCCAGGCCCTACGATTATTGGACCTCAATGGATAAATATGAGCCATGGTTTTTGGAGCGGCGTTTACAGAATTTAAATGAATTCATTAGTGAATTTCGCTCACAGTAACAATTATGGTCAACCAGAGCACAAGGGTCGTCTCTTGTGGATGCAGCTGCGAGACAGAACGACCCTGCTGAACCTACCGGCTCATTAGCAGGGCCAGACCTCGCAGAGCCAGCGTACGCAGCACATCAACCCACAGAGTTTACCGCCAACTCCACCACACTGATCTCCCGCATGCGGAACTTCTGCACCTTGCCCGTCACCGTCATCGGGTATTCGTCAACGAAACGGATATGTCGTGGCACCTTGAAGTGTGCGATGCGTGCCTTGCACCAGCCCTGCAGCTCTTCCACGGTGGCGCTGTGCCCGGGGTGCAGCTTGATCCAGGCCACAATCTCTTCGCCGTATCGGCTGCACGGAATGCCGATCACCTGCGCATCGGCCACCGCCGGGTGGGTGTAGAAGAACTCTTCCAGCTCACGCGGGTAAATGTTCTCACCGCCACGAATGATCATGTCCTTGTTGCGCCCGACGATGCGCACGTACCCGTGTTCGTCCATCACCGCCAGGTCGCCCGAGTGCATCCACCCCGCCGGGTCGATGGCGTCCGCCGTGGCCTGGGGGTTGTTCCAGTAACCCAGCATCACACTGTAACCACGGGTGCACAGCTCGCCGATCTCACCGCGCGGGACGATGCAGCCGTCGGCGTCAACCAGTTTGTTCTCCAGCTGCGGCTGGGTGCGGCCGACGGTGGTCACGCGTAGCTCCAACTCATCGTCGGGGCCGGTTTGCAGCGATACCGGGCTGGTTTCGGTCATGCCGTAGGCAATTTGCACTTCGGCCATGTGCATCTGGTCGATGACCCGGCGCATGACTTCGATCGGGCAAGTGGCACCGGCCATGATGCCGCTGCGCAGGGTCGACAGGTCCATGCCTTGGCGAACCGGGTGGTCGAGCATGGCGATGAACATGGTCGGCACGCCGTACAGGATGCTGGCACGCTCCTCGGCCACGGCGCGCAGGGTGAGCTCGGCGTCGAAGGCGTCGTTGGGGTAGATCATGGTGCTGCCGTGGGTGATGCAACCGAGGTTGGCCATGACCATGCCGAAGCAGTGATACAGCGGCACCGGGATCACCATGCGGTCGCGCGCGGTCAGGCCCAGGCTTTCGCCGACCATGAAGCCGTTGTTGAGGATGTTGTAGTGGCTGAGCGTGGCGCCCTTGGGCGCGCCAGTGGTGCCGGAGGTGTACTGGATGTTCACCGGCTGGTCGAACTGCAGGCTTTGCTGACGAGCGGTGTAGGCCTCTGTCGAGGTCTGCCCTGCCCATTCAGCCAGCGCTTGCCAAGGCAGGAAGCCGGCAGGCGGGTTGGCCGCCAGGCTGATGACCCCGCGCAACTCGGGCAGGCGTTCGCAGGCCAGTTCGCCTGGCGTGGCACTGGCCAGCTCCGGCGCCAGTTCCTGGACCATGGCGTGATAATCGGAGGTCTTGAAGGCATCGGCGCACACCAGCCAGCGGCAGCCGGACTGGCGCAACACGTATTCCAGTTCGCCCACGCGGTAGGCGGGATTGATGTTGACGAGAATGGCGCCGACCTTGGCGCTGGCCAGTTGCAGGATGCACCACTGCGCGCAGTTGGGTGACCAGATGCCGACCCGGTCCCCGGTGTTGACGCCCAGGGCCATCAGGGCGCGGGCATGGGTATCGACCTGCTCGGCCAGCTGTCGCCAGCTGTAGCGCAAGCCCTGATGACGCGACACCAGCGCCTCGCTGTCAATACAGCGGGCCACCGTGGCATCGAAGGCCTGGCCGATGGTCTGGGTCAGCAAGGCTTGGTCCTGGCGACCGCGGGTATAGCTCGGTTGACTCATGGGTGTCCCTTCTTGTGGTTGTTCTGGGCACGGCTGAAGCAGCGGGAATACTCTGGCGCAGATTTACGTTTACGTAAAGGTGATGAGTGGATTGACAGTGATCGCATGCAGGTTTACGTTAACGTAAAGGTGATGAACGACACCCACTTGCAGGCAACACGCCGAATTCTGTGGGAGCGGGCTTGCCCGCGAATGCGATCGATCAGGCAATGACGGTGACCCTGCCGACGCATTCGCGGGCAAGCCCGCTCCCACAGGGGGCGGGGTTGGATCCGCAAGCTACGGTGTAACCCAATTTCAAGAACAAGAAGGTGCCCCAGCATGCATTACCCCTCCCTGAACTTCGCCTTGGGCGAAACCATCGACATGCTCCGCGACCAGGTCCGCGCCTTCGTCGCGACCGAACTGGCCCCGCGCGCCGCGCAAATCGACCACGACAACCTGTTCCCCGCCGACATGTGGCGCAAGTTCGGCGACATGGGCCTGCTGGGCATCACCGTACCGGAAGAATACGGCGGCGCCGGCCTGGGCTACCTGGCCCACGTGGTGTCGATGGAAGAAATCAGCCGTGGCTCGGCCTCGGTGGCACTGTCGTACGGCGCCCACTCCAACCTGTGCGTCAACCAGATCAACCGCAACGGCACCCATGAGCAAAAGCTCAAGTACCTGCCCAAGCTCATCAGCGGCGAGCACATCGGCGCGCTGGCCATGAGCGAGCCCAACGCCGGCTCCGACGTGGTGTCGATGAAGCTGCGTGCCGAGAAGCGCGGCGACCACTACGTGCTCAACGGCAGCAAGACCTGGATCACCAACGGCCCCGACGCCAACACCTACGTGATCTATGCCAAGACCGACCTGGACAAAGGCCCGCACGGCATCACTGCCTTCATCGTCGAGCGTGACTGGAAAGGTTTCAGCCGCAGCAACAAGTTCGACAAACTGGGCATGCGCGGTTCCAACACCTGCGAGCTGTTCTTCGACGGTGTGGAAGTGCCGCAAGAGAACATTCTCGGCCAGCTCAACGGCGGCGTGCGCGTGCTGATGAGCGGCCTGGACTACGAGCGCGTGGTGCTGTCCGGCGGCCCGACCGGCATCATGCAAAGCTGCATGGACCTGGTGGTCCCCTACATTCATGACCGCAAGCAGTTCGGCCAGAGCATCGGCGAGTTCCAGCTGATCCAGGGCAAGATCGCCGACATGTACACCCAGCTCAATGCCAGCCGCGCCTACCTGTACGCCGTGGCCCAGGCCTGCGACCGTGGCGAGACCACCCGCAAGGACGCCGCCGGGGTCATCCTGTACACCGCCGAACGCGCCACGCAAATGGCCCTGGAGGCGATCCAGATTCTCGGTGGCAACGGCTACATCAACGAATTCCCGGCCGGCCGCCTGCTGCGCGACGCCAAGCTGTACGAAATCGGTGCCGGCACCAGCGAAATCCGCCGGATGCTGATCGGCCGCGAACTGTTCAATGAGACGCGCTGACGCGCTCAAGCGGTTAGCTAAAAGCGGCAAGTGAACATGCGCTTATAGCAACAACATCGAACAATCTTGCAGCTTGAAGCTAGCAGCTTGATTCTGCGCCAGGAGTCATGATGATTCTGAAATCACAGTTGAATACGAAGGCACCAGAGTACGCGCAGAGCTATGCCGCCATGGCGGCAGAAGTCCAGGCCCTGCGCGGCCTGCTCGCCCAGGTGGCCCAAGGCGGCGGGCCCAAAGCCCAGGAGCGGCATACCTCACGCGGCAAGTTGCTGCCACGCGAGCGTATCGACCGCCTGCTGGACCCAGGCTCGCCATTCCTCGAAATCGGCCAACTGGCAGCCCATGAGGTGTACGGCGAAGACGTGCCGGCTGCGGGCGTGATTGCCGGTATCGGCCGCGTCGAAGGCGTGGAATGCATGATCGTGGCCAACGACGCCACGGTCAAAGGCGGTTCGTACTACCCGCTGACGGTGAAAAAGCACCTGCGCGCGCAGACCATCGCCCTGCAAAACCGTCTGCCATGCATTTACCTGGTGGACTCGGGCGGCGCCAACCTGCCACGCCAGGACGAAGTATTCCCGGACCGCGAGCACTTCGGCCGGATCTTCTTCAACCAGGCCAACATGAGCGCGCAGGGCATCCCGCAGATCGCCGTGGTGATGGGTTCGTGTACCGCTGGCGGTGCGTATGTGCCTGCCATGGCCGACGAAGCGATCATGGTGCGCCAGCAGGCGACCATCTTCCTGGCTGGCCCGCCGCTGGTGAAAGCCGCGACGGGTGAGGTGGTAAGCGCCGAAGACCTCGGCGGTGCCGATGTGCACTGCCGCACCAGCGGCGTGGCCGACCATTACGCCGACAACGACGAACACGCACTGGCCATTGCCCGGCGCAGCGTGGCCAACCTCAACTGGCACAAACTGGGCAAGCTGCAGCGCCTGGCCCCGGTGGCGCCGCTGTATGCGGCCGACGAGCTGTATGGCGTGGTGCCGGCCGATGCCAAGCAACCCTTCGATGTACGTGAGGTGATCGCTCGGCTGGTCGATGGCTCGGTATTCGACGAGTTCAAGGCGCTGTTCGGCACCACCCTGGTGTGCGGCTTCGCCCACCTGCATGGCTACCCGGTGGCGATTTTGGCCAACAACGGCATCCTGTTCGCCGAAGCCGCGCAAAAAGGCGCGCACTTCATCGAACTGGCCTGCCAGCGCGGCATCCCGCTGCTGTTCCTGCAGAACATCACCGGCTTCATGGTCGGCAAGAAGTACGAAGAAGGCGGCATCGCCAAGCACGGTGCCAAGTTGGTGACCGCCGTGGCCTGCGCCCAGGTGCCCAAGTTCACGGTCATCATCGGCGGCAGCTTCGGCGCCGGCAACTATGGCATGTGTGGCCGCGCCTACGACCCGCGCTTCCTGTGGATGTGGCCCAACGCACGCATTGGCGTGATGGGCGCCGAACAGGCCGCAGGCGTGCTGGCCCAGGTCAAGCGCGAGCAAAGTGAGCGTAGCGGCCAGCCGTTCAGTGCCGAGGACGAGGCCAGGCTCAAGCAGCCGATCCTCGACCAGTACGAGCACCAAGGCCATCCTTATTACTCCAGCGCCCGCCTGTGGGACGACGGCGTCATCGACCCGGCACAAACCCGCGACGTGCTTGGCCTGGCGTTGTCTGCCGCGCTGAACGCGCCGATCGAACAGAGCCGCTTCGGCATTTTCCGGATGTGACCCATGAGCGATTTCAGCACCCTCGAAGTGATCCGCGACCCACGCGGTTTCGCCACCCTGTGGCTGAGCCGCGAGGACAAGAACAACGCCTTCAATGCGCAGATGATCCGCGAGCTGATCGTGGCCATCGACCAGTTGGCCGAAGACGCCAGCCTGCGCTTCGTGCTGCTGCGCGGCCGTGGCCGGCACTTCAGCGCCGGCGCCGACCTGGCCTGGATGCAGCAATCGGCGCAGCTGGATTTCAACACCAACCTGGATGATGCCCACGAACTGGGCGAACTGATGTACGCCCTGCACCGGCTCAAGGCCCCTACCCTGGCCGTGGTGCAAGGTGCAGCCTTTGGCGGCGCGCTGGGCCTGATCAGCTGCTGCGACATGGCCATTGGCGCCGAAGACGCCCAGCTGTGCCTGTCGGAAGTACGCGTCGGCCTGGCCCCGGCAGTGATCAGCCCGTTCGTGGTCAAGGCGATCGGTGAACGCGCCGCGCGCCGCTACGCCCTCACTGCCGAGCGTTTCAGTGGCGTGCGGGCCCGCGAGCTGGGTTTGTTGGCCGAGGTGTATCCGGCCAGTGAACTGGACGCTCAGGTCGAAGCCTGGGTAACCAACCTGCTGCAGAACAGCCCGCAGGCGTTGCGCGCCACCAAGGACCTGCTGCGCGAAGTGGACGACGGCGAACTCAGCCCGGCCCTGCGTCGCTACTGCGAGAACACCATCGCCCGCATCCGCGTCAGCGCCGAAGGGCAGGAAGGCCTGCGCGCCTTCCTGGAAAAACGCCGCCCCGCCTGGCAAACCGATGACAAGAAGGAACCGCGCCCATGAGCCGCCCCGTTTTGACCACCCTGCTGGTCGCCAACCGTGGCGAAATCGCCTGCCGGGTCATGCGTACCGCCAAGGCCATGGGCCTGACCACCGTGGCCGTGCACAGCAGCACCGACCGTGAGGCCCGGCACAGCCGCGAAGCGGATATCCGCGTCGACCTGGGCGGCACCAAGGCCGCTGAAAGCTACCTGCTGGTCGACAAGCTGCTGGCCGCAGCCAAGGCCAGTGGCGCCCAGGCCATCCACCCGGGCTATGGCTTCCTGTCCGAGAACGCAGGCTTCGCACGCGCCATCGAACAGGCCGGGCTGATCTTCCTCGGCCCACCGGCCAGCGCCATCGATGCCATGGGCAGCAAGTCGGCAGCCAAGGCGCTGATGGAGGCTGCCGGGGTGCCGCTGGTGCCGGGCTACCATGGTGAAGCGCAGGACCTGGACACCTTCCGCGCCGCTGCCGAACGCATCGGCTACCCGGTGCTGCTCAAAGCCAGCGCCGGCGGCGGCGGCAAGGGCATGAAAGTGGTCGAGGAAGAAAGCCAGCTGGCCGACGCCCTGGCCTCGGCCCAGCGTGAGGCCCAGTCGTCGTTCGGCGATGCGCGCATGCTGGTTGAAAAGTACGTGCTCAAGCCGCGCCACGTAGAGATCCAGGTGTTCGCCGACCAGCACGGCAACTGCCTGTACCTCAACGAACGCGACTGCTCCATTCAGCGCCGCCACCAGAAAGTAGTCGAAGAAGCCCCTGCTCCCGGCCTGTCACCTGAACTGCGCCGGGCCATGGGTGAGGCGGCAGTACGCGCAGCCCAGGCCATCGGCTATGTAGGGGCCGGTACCGTAGAGTTTCTGCTCGACGCGCGCGGTGAGTTCTTCTTCATGGAGATGAACACCCGCCTGCAGGTGGAACACCCGGTCACCGAGGCCATCACCGGCCTGGACCTGGTGGCCTGGCAGATTCGCGTGGCCTGCGGTGAGGCGTTGCCGATTACCCAGGAACAGGTGCCGCTGATCGGCCATGCCATCGAAGTGCGCTTGTATGCCGAAGACCCGGCCAACGAATTCCTGCCGGCGACCGGCAAGCTGACGCTGTACCGTGAGTCGGCGCCGGGTGAAGGCCGGCGGGTGGACAGTGGGGTCAGTGAAGGTGACGTGGTGTCGCCGTTCTACGACCCGATGCTGGGCAAACTGATTGCCTGGGGTGAAGACCGCGAACAGGCACGCCTGCGCTTGCTGGCCATGCTCGACGAGTTCGCCATTGGCGGGCTGAAAACCAACATCGCCTTCCTGCGCCGCATTCTGGCCCACCCGGCATTTGCTGAAGCTGAGTTGGATACCGGCTTCATTCCGCGTCACCAGGCGGTGTTGTTGCCAGCGCCGCAAGCGCTGCCGGCCAGCTTCTGGGAGGCAGCAGCCGAAGCCTGGCTGCAAGGCCAGGCCGGGCATCAGCGTGATGACGACCGCCGTTCGCCGTGGGGTGAACGCAACGGCTTGCGCTTGGGCCTGCCGGCACGCACCAGCCTGCACTTGGTAAGCAGTGGGCAGGACCAGGCGGTTGCCCTGGAGCGCAGCGCTACTTCCACCTACCAACTGGTGGGCGAACAGCTGGTGCATGACCAGGCCGGTGTGCGCCGCCAGCACCTGGCGATCCGCCGGGGTGGCACGCTTTACCTGCACTGGGATGGCGAGATGCACGCCATCGAGGCCTTCGACCCGATTGCCGAAGCCGAAGCCAGCCACAGCCATCAGGGCGGCTTGGGCGCGCCCATGAACGGCAGCATCGTGCGGGTACTGGTCGAGCCGGGGCAAGTGGTGGAAGCAGGTGCCGCGCTGGTGGTGCTGGAAGCCATGAAGATGGAGCACAGCATTCGTGCGCCGCATGGCGGGACGGTGAAGGCGCTGTTCTGCCAGGAAGGGGATATGGTCAGCGAAGGGACGGTGCTGGTCGAGCTGACAGAGTGAGGTCAGCGGGGGCTGCTTTGCAGCCCCTTCATTCTAGAAGGCACCGTGCACTCGCACGACCACTCCGAGAAACTCGCAACCTTCTTCACAGAGCAGCGTCGGGTAGTTGTTATTGAGGGCCTTCAGGTACCGCTGCCCGCCGTCCTCAGCCAACTCGCGAAAAATCGCTGGCTTGCCCGGCTGACGAGCGATAACCAAACGCCCAGCCTCAGCCTCCACTCCAGGGTCAACCAGCATCCGCATGCCCTGTGGCACACTGCGACCACTGACAGCGCTCATCGCGTCATTCTCAACTGTCAGCCAGAATGCTTTGCCTTGGGCCAGGTAATCCGTCTGTTCGAACACGCTGGGTTCCTCAGCATCTATAGCACCCAACTCACTCCAGTCCTTGACCGGGTAGCGGAAACACACGATGTACTGCATGAGGTCCAGGTCGTCCTCAGCATCATCCACCCCGTAGGCGCCACGCTCCTCGCCAACCTGGCCCTGAATGCGCAGCTGCAGGCTGACGTTGTAATGGGGCATGCCAATCTCGACAAACGTGCGGTTCATCGACTCGATCTTCGGCTGACGCCGCTTGTTCACCCAATGCCCCACACTGCCTTGAGACACACCAACGCGCTCGGCAAGCTGCTCCTGGGTGAGCCCTAGCTCCTCCATCCGGTCGCGGACGAGGGCAATCCATTTATCCATATTCATCGCTGGCACGATACGGACTGCCTTCAAGCGCTCAATAAACATTCAGTATTATTTATCTAAACGCATAAAAATACTCTAGGTATTAGTATCGGGTTCACCCCTTTCCTTACTGGCTCTAGCAGGTATCAGGATGAAACCATCGAAAAACGACGAAACAGATCTCGACAGCGAAGCAGCCCGTCGCGCGCTCGACTACTACCTCAACCCCAACCCGCCACGCCCCACGCTGGACAACAAGATCTGGACCTTGCACGAGGGCGTAACCGGCGACCAGGCACAGGAGCACGCCATCGCCCTGCTGCGGTGCGCTGCCGCCACCGCCCAGGAAACAGCCACCCACCAGCACGGCAGCCAGCGCGAGCTGACCTTCGCCCTGATGCACATGATGGACATGGCCCGCGCACTGCTGGAGCACAAACGCGCCGCAGAACCGGGGTTATAGGCAAGAAAGAAGGGAGAAAACGTGATAGCCGCGTAACGGCAAAGGCCCCGATTGCCGGGACAAGGAAGCGCATCGGTAAAACTTTTTTACCGAAAGGACGAAAATTCATTTGACTGGCAAATGATAACGATTATTATTGCACTCAGCTGATCGCGAGATCCGCTGGATAACCTGGAGCTTAGGTCGCTCTCAGATTATCTCCTCATCAGGCTAATCACGGTTTTTGACCCGGCTTTTTGCCGGGTCTTTTTTTTGGCTCTTCAGGCTAATGAAGATCGTGATGGCGCGCATGATAGCAAAGGTGTTTCAGGGCGTGAACGCTCATTACAAAACTTTGCGGAATCAGCAGTTGAGAATCAATCTCGTTTCGTCTACGCTGATCACGCATCAAGGAAGATGCCCCCATCCCCTCCCCCTTTGTAAAGCAAGGAGCTGTCCATGACCCGTCTGCTACTGCCCCTTGAGCACCCAGGCCCGGTTGCCGAACATGATGCCGACCACGCCCTGCTGTATGCCCTGAAGCGGCTGCCCCGGCGCGTACAGCAAGTGTTCCTGCTCAACCGCCTCGATCAACTGGACTTCGCCAGCATCGCCGCCCGCCTCGACCTGCCATTGGCCAGTATCGAGCGGCACATGGACCAGGCGTTGCAGGCCGGCCGCTCGCGCCGGGACGTACTGGCAAGTGTTGCCGGGCAATGGTATGTGCGCTTGCAAAGCCCTCAGGTAACGGCGTGCGAACGGATCGACTTCCGCCGCTGGCTGGATGCAGACCCGGCAAACTTGCAGGCGTTTCACGAAACGGAATTGCGCTGGCGCAGCCTGCTGGCACCGGCTCGGCAGCTTGGCCACGACGGCTGGTACCGGCAGGGCCGGGCGGCGTTGTCGCTGGGCGGTTGTTCGGTTGCGGTCGGGCTTGGTGTGGCGGCGTTGGTGCTGTTTGGGCTGTGGGGCTGATCACCTCCTTCGGCTCTACCAGAATAGGGATGCCGCAAACACCGCATGAAACAAGCCAGCGATACCATGGGGCGATCAAACAGTTTCGGTGAGCCGGGCTTCCCCTGCGGGACTGCTGCTCGGAACCTTGCTCCAGATCGCCTAGAACAGCTCCAAAGGGTACTGCGTAATAATTCGCACTTGGTCGACATCGCCATCTGCCTGAGCGGTATTTGCACGGTGGATCGTCTGCTGCACCACAAAAGAGAGATTCTTCGCCGGTCCGCTCTGGACCACATACTGCAGTTGAAAATCTCTTTCCCAGTGCTTTCCTCCGCTGCCGAGCCTTGAGTAGTAGGCATACGCCCCCGTCGGATCAACGTTCGAATTATCGATATGCGAGCCTCGAAGGTAGCGCGTCATGAAGCTCAGCCCCGGAATACCCAGCGCGGCAAAATCGAAGTCGTAGCGCACCTGCCAAGAGCGCTCTTGGGGTGAGTTGAAATCGGAATACAGCACTGAGTTGGCAAGGTAGATGGAATCACCATCACCGAGGTAGTCGAACGGCTGGTCGCCATCGATTCTCTGGTAGGCCAGCATCACCGAGTGAGCAGCAATCCGCAGACGCGCGTAACCGCTCCAGCTGTCGGTGTGGATTTCGCCGGCACGAGCGCTGCCTTGATCGCGCGTGCGGTAGAGGTTGGCGCCCAGCTCCAGGGAACGGCCCTCATCCAGTACGAAACCCTTGCTCAGGCTCAGGTAGGTCTGGTTCCACACATCCTCGAAGCGCGACTGGTACACGCTCAGTGACACACCGCCGGCAACGCTGTAATCACCGCCCAGGTAACTGGCAGAGCCGTAGCGGGTGCCGCCGTATTCAGTGCTCATCTCGCCATCGTGGTTACTGCTGGCCTTGTTGCGCGCGGCATGGAGGTGTCCGCCTTGCAGGGTCAGGCCGTCGAGGGAGGTGTTGCGCAACGATACGCCACGGAAACTCTGCGGCAGCAGGCGTCCGTCGCCATAACGAAAGACCGGTGTGACCGGAAACAGGTCGCCTACCTTCAGCTCGGTGTCGAAGGCCCGCAGCTTCAGGGCACCGCCAGCGGCGGAAAAGTCGTCCTCGGCACGATTGCGGCTGCCCAGCGGCAGCAGGTTGGTGCCCGAGGTGCCGCCGCCGCTGTCCAGCTTCAGCCCCAGCAACCCGTGGACATCGACGCCGACACCCGACGTGCCCGCTGTATAGCCGGAGCTGAAAAATGCCTGGAAGCCCTGCGCCCACTCTTCGCGATAGCTCTGCTGGCGCGGGTTGAACACACCATCGTCGCGGCTGCGGAAATCACGGTTGAAGTAGAAGTTGCGGTTGACCAGTCGCAGCGTACTGTCTTCGACGAAGCCCCGCTCGGTAGCTGCCATCAGGGGCAGGCTGAACAGCATCAGGGTACTGGCGCAGAGGGCGCGGGGATAACGGATTGGATGGGACATGACGGCGGAGCCTCTTATCGTTCTTGTATGAGGAGCCGCCAGTGTTGCCGGCCCGCGCGGGGCCGGACAAACGATGATTTTCAGTGCTGTGCATGCTGGATTTGCATGCTGCGACAGGGACGTCAGGCTTGAGGGGCAAGCCCCAGAAAATCGCGAGTAGCGTCATTGGTGCGCCGTGCGTATTCGAGAATCCAGTCCTTGAACACCATGTGCGCACTGGACTGTTCCAGCGCCTTGCCATACACCAGGTATTCCACATGCCCGGTGTTCACTACCTCGCCGACCGGCCGCAAGAGCGTGCCACTGGCGAAGTCCGCCAGCGGCGCCACATAGGCCCACATCAACACCACACCCTGGCCGGCCAGTGCAGCGCGGCAGGCGAGGTCGTAGTTGGAGACCGAAAGGGTGTAATTGATGCCGCGGGTTTCGCAGCCTGCGCGACTGAACCAGTCTGGCCAACCCTTGACCGTGCGCAGGTGCTTGACCTCGAAGTCGATCAGCTTCTCCCGCGACAGGTCGGCAAGGCTGTCGATTTCCCGCCCCTTCAGGTAGGCCGGTGTACAGGCTGGAAAAATCACTTCCTCGAACAGGGCGACGGAAACCTGACCGCCCCTGTGCCCCTGGTCGTAGAGGATGGTGAAGTCGGTTTCATCGCTCTGGACGCCGGCGTAATCCTCGCCATCACCCGCGATCACCCGCACGCGGATGTCCGGATGCCGCTCCTTGAACTCGGCGATACCCGGCAACAGCCAGAAACTGGCGATGGCCATGCTGGCGCTGATGGTGACAGTAGGACTGCGGTCGTTTTCGATGGTTTCCACGGTACGGCGCAGCTCTGCCAGGCTGCGCTCGATGCCGTTCAGCAGCGTCCGCCCGGCCTTGGTCAGGTCGAGGGTCTTGTGGCTGCGGGTGAACAAACGCACGCCCATGCTCTCTTCCAGGTGCTTGATCTGCCGGCTCACAGCACTCTGCGACAGGTTTATCTCCTCTGCCGCCCGGGTGAAGCTCAGGTGTCGGGCGGCAGCTTCAAAGGCTTCGAGGTTCTGCAATGGGGGGAGTCGTTTTCGGGAAGTGCTCATGGCCGCTCGCTAATTCAGTATTCCTGCCTCCCGACCCAACGTTCCTTGGCCAGATACGCTTTCACCCCGAGGTCGAGGAAGGGTCGCGGCGGCAATCGGCTCGGCGCGCCCAGCTCCAGCATATCGGCGATCAGCGGGTTTTCCACACCACAGGCCAGGTCGGCCAGGGTCAGGCCTGCGATGGTCTGCTTGGCAATACCGACACCGTTGCAGCCTACCGCGGCGAAGACGTTGGGCTCGATCTTGCCCCAACGCGGTGCACCATTGCGAGTGATGCAGAAAAAACCCATCCAGAAATGCTCCATCGCCACGTCCCCCAGCTCAGGGAAGCGTGCCAGGAATACCGCCTTGTGCTGCTCGCGAATGCGTCTGCGAACACGCTCGTCGACCCGCATAGCCGGGGTGAAATCGAACTGCTGGCGGATAAGCAGCCGGTGGTCGCGGGTGTAGCGCATGGTCGCGCCGCTGACCGCGTTGGCCGGGGTCACGCCCCACTCCTCGATATCGCCAATGCGGGCACGCTGCTCGGCAGTCAAGGGCCGGGTCAGGCTGCCGTAGGAGGCAACGTTGAACATCTGCCGCTCGAAGCCAGGTAACTGCGAGGCACTGCCGTTATTGGCGAGGATCAACTGGGCGGCGTTGACGCCGCCGTGGGCAGTACTGGCGCAAATCCTCCGCCCGCGTTCCAGGCGGGTCACCACGCTGTTTTCGAACAGGGTAACGTTGTCTGGCAGGGTATCGGCCAACCCACGGGTCAGCGCCGCCGGGTTGAGCAGGATGCAACCCGGCGTGTAGATCCCGGCGTGGAAGAACGAGGTGCCCAATCGCCGCGACAGCTCGTCGTGCTCCAGCCACTGGTACGGCTCGCCGAGGGTTTCCAGTTCGTGGGCGTGCTGGCGCAGCAGGGTCTCGGCCAGGTACGGCGCGGCAGCACAGTGGTACTTGCCCTTTTCGCTCCAGTCACACTGGATGCCACGTTCGCGGACGATACCGTCGAGCCAGGCGATCCCGGCCTTCATCAGGCGCTTGTAGTTGACCGCTTTCTCCAGCTCGGCGGTGGAGCTGCCGACGTTGTGCGGCACGTCGATGGCAAAGCCGGAGTTGCGTCCGGAGGCGTTGTCACCGGCCTCGCCCGCTTCGAGCACGACGATTCGATCGTCGGGCCGGTTATGCGCCAGCCGCCGGGCTGCGGCGAGCCCCGCGTAACCGGCACCGACGATCAGCCAGTCGGCGTCCAGTTGCTGGCGCAGGCTGGCGTGGGGACGCCGTGGCGGCAAGATCGCCGACCAGCCGTTGGTTCGGTCGTCGTGAGGTCTTAGGGTGATGTCCATGTTGAGCGCTTCCATGCTGGCCTCAGGCTTGTGGAGGAGTGATGACGAAGAAGACTTTCGCCTGCGAGCCGAAGTACTTCACCGCGGTGTTTTTCGGGATCCGCAACGTGGTCTCTGGCCCACCCTCGAAACGCTCGCCGGACGCCAGTTCAAAGCCAAAGGTGCCTTCGAGCACGATCAGCACCTCGTCGTAGTTCAGCGTCTTGAACGGCGAATCATCGCCATCCCAGCGGGCGAAGCCAGCCAGCAGCGCACCTTCGTCATCCAGGGGAATCGACCAGCCCATCTCGACCCGGGAGTTGCCCGAGAGCGGGCGCTGGCTGTAGCGCACCTGCGCTGCGTTGATGCTGAGAGGCTGGTTCATGCGGTTTCCTTTTTCATGTGCCGGGCGCAGGCCCGGTAGTGGTAGGCGGCCCAGAAGCCGGTGAAGGCGCAGCCCAGCAGTACGTAGCGCAGCGACTCTTGCGGATTGCCCAGGTGTGGTGCCACCAGGTCCGATAGCAGGCCCACCAGTTGCGGGGCGATCGCCAGGTTGGCGATGTTGGCGGTGAACAGCAGGATCGCCGAGCCCTTGGCGCGCATACCGGCGGGATACAGGTTCTGCAGCAGGCCGATGGACGGGCCGATGTAGATGTAGGTGATGGGCACGAATAACCACAGCAGCACATGGGCCAGTTCCAGGCGATCGGTGGCGAACAGCGCGACAGAGAAAAGCGTGCCGAGCAGCGTGGTCCAAGCCACGAACGCCGACTGCTGGTGCATGGCCTTGCTGCGCAACAGCAACATCACCAGGACGGTGATGACCATCATTGCGGTGCCAGCGATGCCGTGGATCGGCCCCAGCAGCGCCCCCGCCTCGCCCACCGTCATCGAATAGGTGCGCACCAGGAACGATGTGGCCCACCACAAGATGCCCCAGCCCCAGAAGGTAATGACGGTAGCGCCGGCGATCAGGTGAAACAGCGCCCGACGTTGCAGGGTGTAACGCAGCGCGTCCTTGAAGGTGGTGGCGTCGCTGTCGCGGGCTTCGCCTTCGTCATGCACCCGCTTCGGCTCGCGGATGAACAGCCAGACCAGCAGCGCGAACGGCAGCCCGCATAGCCCGAACACCAGTAGCGTGGCGCGCCAGCCGTAGGCATCGTTCAGGTAGCCCGCGCCCGATGCACCGAACCACGCACCGACACTGGCGCCGATACCGTACACCGACAAGGCGAAGGCGCGCAGCTTGGGTCGAAACTTGTCGGCGATGATCGAGTGGCTCGGTGGCGTACCGCCCGCCTCGCCGACCCCGACGCCGATACGCGCCAGTAACAGGTGCCAGAAGTTGCCGCTCAGGCCGCAGAGCACAGTCATCGCCGACCACACCGTCACTGCGGTGCCGATCATGCGCTTGCGATTGGTGCGATCAGCCAGTGCCCCCAGTGGCAAGCCAGCGGCGACATAGAAAATCGCCAGGGCCACCCCTGTGAGAAAGCCCACCGATGCATCGCTGAGCTGGAACTCGTGCTTGATTGGCTCAATCAGTGTGGAAAGGACATAACGGTCGGCGATATTGATCGCATACACCGCCGTCAGAATGAATAGCGTGGTCCAAGCGCCGGAGCTGGCGACCACGGACGACCTGCTTGGCGCCAAGGCGCCGTTGAAACTGTTCGACTGCACGGACATATTGACCTCCAGCCGCCCGGCGCGCAGAGAGACGCCGCGAGCTTTCTTATTGGTTATGTGCGGGGCTAATAGGGGGAGCAGTGCACGCGACGGAATCAGCCTGATCGCCGGTGACGATCAGTGGCGGTCTGGCCGGAAAGGAAAGGCGAAATCATGGAGTTCCCTCGAGCATTGTTCTTGTTTGGAAGGAATACTGCGGGCTTCGCAGACAGGTCCAACATACGCGGGGAACAGGGGGCGCAAAAGCGCATAATGGTTCTGCGCTGCATGCGCGGCATGCATGCAAAATCGCGCGCAGCGCCGTGACGGGGGGCGTAGCCTGAAAACAGGTTGTTCATGGCATGACGGTTTACAGGGACCTTTTGTAGCTGCAAGCAATAGGCATGGTTACCTATACACCTCACAGGTAAAGACACCCCCTGGTGAGAGCCTCAGTCACGCCGAATAGAATCACCCACCCAGTCCCACAACGTGCGAGCCACCGGGGTCAGCTCCCGCGAAGCAGGATAAGCGATGTACTCCCCAAACCCCGTTTTCAGCGCGTCATCCACCACCCGGCACAACCGCCCGCTGCAAAGCTCATCGGGCGCCGCCTCGGCCCATACCAGCGCCACCCCGTCACCGGCCAGCGCGGCCTTGATCGCCAGCTCGTAGCTGGATACCCGAATGATCGAGCCGCGATGCTCCCCTTGGAACCCCACGCGGCGCATCCACTGCCGGGTGGAAAGGGTCGCCGGATCGCTGGACTCCATTTCGATCAGGTCGCAGCGCCCCAGGTCCGCCAGCCCTCGGACCTGCTGAGCATCCCGATAACACGGCGTGCACACCGCGAAAATCTCTTCCTCGGCAAGGCGCAGCACCCGAAGGTCCTTCCACTGCCCATCGCCATAAAGAATTACGAAATCGGATTCACTGAAGCCCAGTTTCAACCGGTCCTCGGCGCCTACTACCCGAACATCGATCTGGGGGTGCAACTTTCGGAACCGGGAAACCAGCGGAATCACCAGGTAACTGGCAATCCCGGCACTGGCACCGATGGACAGGCTCGGTGTCAGCGCACTGTCGATCTGCTGCACCGCTTCCTTGATGCATTGCAGGCTCTGGGTCACGGCCCGGTACAGCACGGCGCCGCTGGCAGTGAGGATCACCTCGTTGCCACGGCGCTCAAACAGCGGCGTGCCCAGGCTCTGCTCCAGGCGTTTGATTTGCTTGCTGATGGCGCTCTGGGTGAGATGCAGTTCGCTGGCTGCACGCGTGAAGGTGCCGAGCCGCACGACTGCGTCGAAGGCCACGACGGCACTCAGTGGCGGCAACTTCCTGGTACTCATGGTGAAATCCCCGGTCAGGCGCTATATCGGAAACGTCCGAGGGTAGCGACAAACCGGTACGGCGCTCAACAGTCGAGGGTCACATCTCCCTGGGGAGTCCCGCAACACGTCAGCACATAGCCCTCGGCCAGTTCCTCGTCACTGACGCCACCGATGTGCGCCAGGGTAACCTCGCCGGACAGTTTCCTGACTCGGCAAGTGCCGCACACGCCCATCCCGCAGGCCTTGGGGATATGCAACCCGACTCGACCCGCCGCAGCATGCAGGGTTTCTCCCGGCGCCACGCGCACGCAGTGGCCACTGCGGGCGAAGCTCACCCGATAACCTTCGCCAGCCTGCTCGGCCGCAGGTGCCTGCGGCGCGACAAACGCTTCCTCGTGATATCGAGACATGTCGAACCCGGCGTCTTCCAGCATCTGCCGTACCGCCGTCATGTAGGGTGCCGGGCCGCAGCAGAACACCTCGCGCTGGAGAAAATCCGGTGCCATCAGTTCGAGCATCGCCCGGCAGAAATAGCCGCGATAGCCCGACCACGGCTCGCCCTTGCCGTCCCGTTCGCACACCAGGTGCAGCCTGAACGCCTCGCTGCGGGCAGCCATGCGGCGCAGTTCGTCGTGGTAGACGATGTCTTGCGGCGTACGGGCGCTGTGAACGAAGACCCTGTCCACCGGCGCGAAGGTCTCGAAAAACCAGCGCGCCATGGACATCACCGGCGTGATGCCGACACCACCGGAGAGCAGCAGCACCTTGTCCGCCGGAAAGTCAAAGGCGTTGAACTGGCCCATGGGACCGTGCACCACCAGCGGGTCGCCCACCGCAAGATGATCGTGCAGCCAGTTCGACACAAGGCCGCCCGGCACGCGCTTGATGGTCAGAGAAAAACTATAGGGCTGGGCGGGCGAACTGGACAGCGTATAGGAACGCATGACCTGCTCGCCCCCGATCGCCAGCTCCAGGGTGACGAACTGGCCGGGCTTGAAGTCGAACAGCGTCGGCGCCTCGGCCTTGAAAGAGAAGGTCCGCACATCATGGGTTTCCTCGACGATACCGACACAGCGCACCGGGTGCCGGCCGTTGCTCCATGACCGCAAAGGAGTGGATTGCACGAAAGTAGTCATATCGATCCCACTGGTTATTGTTGTTCTGCCGCACAGGCTGCGAGCGAGTATCGAGGCGCTCCGCCGGCCTCGGCAAAGGATCATTCGGCATGCCCCCATGCCTCCGGGGAATGACCGGCGAACCCATGAAAAAAGGAATGACGGTCATGCCGGAGTTTCGTTTGGCATCACCCTGCCCCTGCCCTATAAAAACCCTGGCCACATAACAACAACGCCTCGGCCGGCGACACTCGATGAGGAGCTTCACATGGCAGCCTGCAGCCACGGCATCACCCCGACCGACCTTCCCCTCAACGCCCTGGCCGATCTGTACGGCCAGTGCCAACGCGGCCACACACTGCCGCAGGCGTTGTACACGTCACAGGCGGTGTTCGACTTCGAGATGAAAGCGGTCTTCGCCCGCGCCTGGCTACAGGCCGGGCATCTGGCCGAAGTACCGCGGATAGGCGACTACATCACCGTGCAGACAGGCAAGACCTCGGTGGTGATCATCCGCGAGGCGGAAAGCTCGGTGCGCGCCTACTTCAACACCTGCCGCCACCGTGGCGCGTTGATCTGCACCAGCGACAAGGGCTCGGCACGGCGCCTTGTGTGCCCATACCACCAGTGGACCTATGACCTGAGCGGCAAACTGATCTTCGCTCGCAACATGCCCGCCGGATTCGCGCCACAGCAGCATGGACTAATCCCGGTGCACTGCGAGGTGGTGGCCGGAGTGATCTTCATCGCCCTGTCGGACGACGTGCCGGATTTTGGCGAGTTTCGCCGAGCGCTGGAGCCGATGCTGGCGCCCCATGACCTGGAAAACGCCAAGATCGCCCACAGCGCGGTGCTGCCCGAATACGCCAACTGGAAACTGGTGATGGAAAACGGCCGCGAGTGCTACCACTGCAGCGCGCGGCATCCGGAACTGCTGTCATCGTTCCGTGACCCGACCGAGGAGGACTACTTCGACGGCCAGCCACAATGGATGCTGGATTTCGAGGCAACCTGCAGGGCCAACGGGCTGATCAATGGTCCGGCCGAAGGCAAATGGTTCGACATCCTGCGCTTTCCGATCAAGGACAGTGTGCAGTCCCTCACCCTCGATGGTCGCCTGGCCTGCACGAAGCTGCTGATTCCGGATGGCGAAGGCAATATCGGTACCCTGCGCTGGGCCACCGAACCGAGCGCCTTCAGCCACGCTCTGCGGGATCACGCCTTCACCTTTGAAGCCTGGCCGATCGACGCCAGCACCACTCATGTTCGGGGAAAGTGGCTGGTGCACAAGGACGCCGTGGAAGGCCGCGACTACGACCTCACCCACCTCACCGCGCTATGGAACGCCACCAACGACCAAGACAAATGGCTGGCGGAAAACAACTTCCTCGGCGTGCAAGGTGCCGGCTATGTGCCAGGGCCATACTCGCAGAATGACGAAAAAAAGGTGATCAAGTTCGTGGAGTGGTATCTGGATACCGTCCAAAACCACATGCAAAGAAATTGAATGCCGCACGATACGAACATACGATGCCTGCGCAGCTTCAACCTCAGGCATCCGGTTCGTCGTTTGTTTGCTGAGCAGGCTATGGTAAAGCGAGCACAGTGAGAAACGAAAAAAGGGCCCGAAGGCCCTTTCTTCACGACTTACAGACTTCGAATAAAAATCTGTAGATCTTTATTTGGAGCGGGAAACGAGACTCGAACTCGCGACCCCGACCTTGGCAAGGTCGTGCTCTACCAACTGAGCTATTCCCGCGTCGTGATGGGTGCCATTCTAGCGATTTCTAAAACAGCGTCAACCCCTTGATTCAAAAAAACTTTTATTTCTGCTCCGAACCTTCGCGCAGGTGCGGCCAGGCGGCCAGCAGGTAGTGCACCATCGACCACAGCGTCAGCCCCGCCGCCACCAGCAGCAGCCCATACCCCAGGATGACCCAGAAAGTCACCGCCGGTGGGTTGGCCAACAGAATCACCAGCGCCAGCATCTGCGCGGCAGTCTTCCACTTGCCTAGGTTGGACACCGCCACATGCGCCCGCGCGCCCAGCTCGGCCATCCACTCGCGCAGTGCCGACACCACGATTTCGCGGCCGATGATGACCGCAGCCGGCAGGGTCAGCCAGAAGTTGGCGTGGGTCTGCACCAGCAGCACCAGGGCCACGGCCACCATCAGTTTGTCGGCCACCGGGTCCAGGAAGGCACCGAACGGGGTGCTCTGCTGCAGCCGGCGCGCCAGATAACCGTCCAGCCAGTCGGTGGCGGCAGCGACGGCAAACACGCTGCTGGCGGCCATATAGCTCCAATGGTAGGGCATATAGAACAGCAGGATGAAAATCGGGATGAGCAGGACGCGTAGAACGGTGAGCAGGTTTGGAATATTCATCGGTACGACTGGCTGCAAGTTGAGCCCGGCATTCTACTCGCTATGCAGGCTGGCATAAATTGATTCGGCAAGCTTTTTACTGATGCCGGGGGCTTTGGCGATTTCATCGATACTGGCGCGGTTGAGCTCTTGCAGGCCGCCGAAATGTTTCAGCAGGTCGCGGCGGCGCTTCGGCCCTACCCCGGCCACATCTTCAAGGCTGGAGACGCGACGGGCCTTGCCACGACGGGCGCGGTGACCGGTGATGGCAAAACGGTGGGCTTCATCGCGGATCTGCTGGATCAGGTGCAGAGCAGCAGAATCGCCCTTGAGGGTAAATTCGTGGTGCACGTCGTTCAGATAAAGGGTCTCGAAGCCTGCCTTGCGGGTGACGCCTTTGGCCACGCCAAGCAGGGTCAGGTCGTTGAAGCCCAGTTCCTGCATAACATCGCGGGCCATGTTCAGCTGGCCCTTGCCGCCGTCCACCAGCAACACATCGGGCAGCTTGCCCTCGCCGTCCTTGATACGCCCGTAGCGGCGAGTCAGGGCCTGATGCATGGCGGCATAGTCATCACCGCCGGTGATGCCTTCGATGTTGAACCGACGGTAATCGGACTTCAGCGGGCCTTCGGGGCCGAACACCACGCAGCTGGCCACGGTGGCTTCGCCGCTGGAATGGCTGATGTCGTAGCACTCCAGGCGCTGCGGCACTTCATCCAGGCCCAGCACTTCGGCCAGGGCCTCGAAGCGGGCAGCCATGTGCTGGCGGTTGGCCAGGCGGGCGTTGAGCGCCTGCTCGGCGTTGGTCACGGCCAGCTGCTGCCAGCGGGCGCGTGTGCCGCGTACCCGGTGGCTGATGGTCAGCTCGCGGCCACGCAGCGTGTGCAGCGCCTCGGTGATGGCTTCGAAGTCTTCGTGAACCACGTTGACGATCAACTCGCCAGGCAATTCGCGCTCGGCGTTGCCCAGGTAGTACTGGGAAAGGAATGCGGCCATGACCTCGGCCACCTCTTCCTCGATACCCACCTGCGGGAAAAAGTTCTTGCTGCCCAGTACTCGCCCACCGCGCACGCTGATCAGGTGCACGCAGGCGCCGCCCGGGTTGACGAACGCGGCGATGACGTCGACATCGCCACTGCCACCTTCTATGTACTGCTGGTCCTGCACGCGCCGCAACAGGGCAATCTGGTCACGCAATTCGGCAGCTTTCTCGAAATTGAGGGCCATGGCGGCCGTTTCCATCTCGGCATTCAGTTCGTTGCCCAACTGCTGGCTACGCCCTTCCAGGAACATGACCGAGTGGCGCACATCCTCCGCATATTCCTCGGCAGTCACCAACCCGGTGCAGGGCCCTTTGCAGCGTTTGATCTGGTACTGCAGGCAAGGCCGGGTGCGGTTTGCGTAATAGCTGTCCTCGCACTGGCGCACGGAAAAGGCCTTTTGCAGCAGGCTGAGGCTTTCGCGGATGGCCCCCGCGCTGGGGTAGGGGCCGAAGTAGCGGCCCTTGGCCTTTTTCGCCCCACGGTGAATGCCCAACCGTGGGAACTCGCCATCGGACAGAAACACATAGGGGTAGGACTTGTCGTCGCGCAGAAGGATGTTGTAGGGCGGGCGCCACTCCTTGATCAGGTTCTGCTCCAGCAGCAACGCCTCGGTTTCGTTGGCGGTGATGGTGGTTTCGACCTGCGCAATGCGCGCTACCAGCGCGGCGGTCTTGGGCGCCAGGCCAGTCTTGCGGAAATAGCTGGCCAGGCGCTTCTTGAGGTTCTTGGCCTTGCCCACGTAAAGCAGCCGGGCTTCGGCATCGAACATCCGGTAAACGCCCGGGCGACCACTGCAGGTCGCCAGGAATGCGCTGGCATCAAACACTTGAGACATGAGGTTTTACAGGCTTGCGTCGACCATACCGTGGCGAACGGCCAGCAAGGTCAGTTCGACGTCGCTGGTGACCGAGAGTTTTTCAAAGATCCGATAACGGTAAGTATTGACGGTCTTGGGCGAGAGGCACAACTTGTCCGAGATGATCTGCACTTTCTGGCAGCCGACGATCATCAGGGCAATCTGGATTTCCCGTTCGGACAATGCGTCAAACGGCGAACCCTGCGGCTGAAACGGTTTCAGCGCCAGCTGCTGGGCGATTTGCGGGCTGATATAGCGTTGGCCGGCAAAGGCCAGCCGAATCGCCTGGACCATTTCATCAAGGCCTGCCCCCTTGGTCAGATAGCCGGCAGCGCCGGCCTGCAGCAGGCGCGTGGGGAACGGGTCTTCCTCGCACACCGTCACGGCGACTACCTTGATGTCCGGATGGCTGCGCAGCAATTTGCGGGTGGCCTCCAGGCCACCGATGCCGGGCATTTTCACGTCCATCAGCACCACATCCGGCTTGAGCTCACGGGCCAGTTTGAGCGCCGACTCGCCCGAGTCCCCCTCACCCACTACCTGCAGGCCGTCGATGTCGGCGAGCATGCGCGTAATACCGGTTCGTACCAGATCGTGATCATCGACCACTAAGACCCTAATCAAGCACACACCTCGTCAGCAGGGCGATTGGATCCCGCCACCTTAACAAAATTTTTCACGGTGGGCCTAACGCATTGATTCCGTCAGAAACGCCTGACGCTCAACGGGCAGAGGCCTCGCTGTTTGCCGGGGTTTACCGTTGCTGGACAAACGCCCCAACAGGTGCCAAATCGCCGCCTGATCCTCGAACGGCAGTTGGCGGAATGCCCCCAGCAAACCGGACTCATCCGTACTCAAACCTTCGAGCGGTGCAGGGGTGCGTGTACCGCTAAGCACATACAGCGCATCCACCCCCCTGACCGACAACGCGGCCAGGTAATCGATCCGAGGGGTACGCTCACCGCTTTCATACTTGCCCTGAGCATTGGGCTCGACACCGCCGATATCGCCAAAAACTCGCTGGGTCATGCCCAGTCGTTCGCGTTCTTCCCGCAACCGCGGACCGATTCCATTCATTGGGGTTTCTCCTCTTCCTTGATATCCCTGGTGCCCGGCCAACCCTCTGCAGGCAGCCCTAGGCACGTGGATCCACTATGCACATGCTCTTGGACCGCGACAAGCCATCATTGGGCTATTAGTTGATGGCGCGCTGCATACGCACAAAGCAATCGTCTTCTCCCATTTCAACGAAACCGTGGCGCTGATACAGCTGACGGGCCGGGTTGCTGCGAAACACCATCAGCCGCAGCAGCGGCAGGCGCCGCTGCCTGGCCCAGAGCGCCAACTGCTCCAATACCCAGCTGCCGACCCCGCGCCCACGGTGCTCGGGCAACAGGTGCAACTCGCGGATGAACAACGCCTGGCGGTCCTGGCTGAGGCTGCAGAAACCCAGCAGGGTGTCGCCTTCGGTCACCAGCCACTGCTCGCGCCAGCCCCAGGCCTCGTCGAAGGCTTCTTCGATCCATAACAGGTCGTACTCGCAGTAGTACGGCAACATGGCGCGGCGCGTGAGGTCGCGGGCGAAGGTGCAGTGGCGGTCGCTGGCGGGGGTTAACTGTAAAGGCATCGCATATCGCTCATCGGGGATGACACACGGTCGCACAAACACCGCCCCTGCAGGTACGCCTCGCGTTTTTTGTAGCGAATCATCGCGCGCCCCTGCCATTACCGTCTGTCTTGAGCCTAGATAATTCATTGATCGAGGTCACGGCCGGGTTACGAATTGTTTCTATGCTCAAGGCCTTCGGCACCCACGCCCAACGCCAACCGGAGCACCCATGGCAACCCCGTCACTGGCCAGCCAGCCGCAACTGGCCCAGCGCGATTCCCGCCCGCAGCTTGCCCACACGCCAGGGCGCGCCACCCTCGTGTTGTTCTTCGGCCTGCTACTGGCTGGTATTGCCTATACCGTCTGGAGCCTGAAACAGGATGTGACGGCCAGCGGCACGCTGATCACCACGGTCACACCGTTCCTTCTACTGGGCCTGGCGCTGCTGATTGCCCTGGGCTTCGAATTCGTCAATGGTTTTCATGACACCGCCAATGCAGTCGCCACGGTCATCTACACCCACTCGCTGCCGGCACCGGTGGCGGTCGTCTGGTCCGGGCTTTGCAACTTCCTTGGCGTATTGCTTTCCAGCGGTGCGGTGGCGTTCGGCATCATTGCCCTGCTGCCGGTGGAGCTGATTCTGCAGGTCGGCTCCTCGGCCGGCTTTGCCATGGTCTTCGCCCTGCTGCTGGCAGCCATCATCTGGAACCTCGGCACCTGGTGGCTGGGCCTGCCGGCCTCGTCCTCACACACCTTGATTGGCTCGATCATCGGCGTGGGTGTGGCCAACGCGCTGATGCACGGGCGTGACGGAACCAGTGGCGTGGACTGGTCCCAGGCAAGCAAAGTCGGCTATGCCCTGCTGTTCTCCCCCCTGATCGGCTTTGCCTGCGCGGCCTTGTTGCTGATGGCGTTGCGCGCACTGGTCAAGCGCAAGGAGCTGTATCAGGCGCCGGAAGGCCGCACCCCACCGCCGTGGTGGATCCGCAGCGTCCTGATCCTCACCTGCACCGGCGTATCCTTTGCCCACGGCTCCAACGACGGCCAGAAAGGCATGGGCCTAATCATGCTGATCCTGGTCGGCACCCTGCCCATGGCCTATGCCCTGAACAAGACCATGCCCAACGAACAGGCCCTGCAGTTTTCTGCCATCGCCGAGGTGACCCGCCAGGCGCTGGTGCGCAGCGATCCGCAAGCGGCCCCGGTCGACCCGCGCCAGGTACTGACCTTGTTCATTGCCGAGCCCAAGGCCAGCCCGGAACTGATACCGGCACTCGCGGCGCTGACCGGGATGATCGGCGACCAGGTCAAAGGCTATGGCTCGCTCAAGCGCGTGCCGGCCGAAGCCATGGCCAATGTGCGCAACGACATGTACCTGACCAGCGAAGCCATTCGCCTGATCGAGAAAAAACACCTGGTGGCATTCGATGCCGACACCCGCAGCCATGTAAAACTGTTCAAGGCCCAGCTGGACGATGCCACCCGCTACATTCCACTGTGGGTGAAGGTGGTCGTGGCCATCGCGCTGGGGCTGGGCACCATGGTTGGCTGGCGGCGTATCGTGGTGACGGTGGGCGAGAAGATCGGCAAGACCCACCTGAGCTATGCCCAGGGCGCCTCGGCTGAAGTGGTTGCGATGTGCACCATCGGCGCGGCGGACATGTTCGGGCTGCCGGTTTCGACCACCCATGTGCTGAGCTCTGGTGTGGCCGGCACCATGGTCGCCAACGGCTCAGGCATTCAGAAACGCACACTGATCAACCTGCTGATGGCCTGGGTGCTGACCCTGCCGGCAGCCATGGTGCTGGCAGGGTCGCTGTACTGGTTGTTGAACCAGGTCTTCTAGGTCTGTCAGGCAGGAATCTTCAGGCCGCGCTGCACGGCTGGCCGTTCAAGGAACGCCGCCAGTACCCGTTGCACTTCCTTGAACTGATCAAAGCCTACCAACTCCCGCGCGTTGTAACGCTCCACAAGGTTGCGTACCCACGGGAAGATGGCGATGTCGGCGATGCTGTACGCGTCCACCATCCACTCCCGCCCTTTCAGGTGCCGATCCAGCACACCCAGCAGCCGTTTGGACTCGTTGACATAGCGATCACGCGGACGCTTGTCTTCATATTCCTTGCCAGCAAAGAAATGGAAGAAGCCAACCTGGCCAAACATCGGCCCGATGCCGCCCATCTGGAACATCAGCCACTGCAGGGTCTGGTAACGCTGGGCAGGGTCCTGGCTAAGCAGTTGGCCGCTTTTCTCCGCCAGGTACTGCAGGATCGCCCCCGACTCGAACAGCGGCAGCGGCTGACCACCCGGCCCGTTGGGGTCGAGGATGGCCGGGATCTTGTTATTCGCGCTGAGCGAGATGAACTCGGGGCTCAACTGGTCATCGTTGTCAAAACTGACCTTGTGCGCCTCGTAGGCCAGGCCGATTTCTTCGAGCATGATCGACACCTTGACACCGTTGGGTGTCGGCAGCGAATACAGCTGCAGGCGTTCTGGGTACTTGGCGGGCCACTTGCGGGTAATCGGAAAAGCACTGAGATCGGTCATGATCAACCTTGCCTGGGGAATGAACCTGTCACTCTAGAGACATCCCCGGCCGCTGACCATCACCGACCACGCATCAGCGCTGGCAACTCAGGCCTGACCGTGGGCCTTGAGCTTGAGCTTTTCGGTGTCGACACGCACGAACACCGAGTCGGCGGTCACGGTCAGCACATCGTCGGCCCAGACCTCGCAGATCACCCGGCTCTTGCGCCCCACGTCCCCTTCCACACGCGCCTTGAGCAACAGCTCGACGCCCATGGGCGTGGGTTTCAGGTAGCTCAGGTTGAGCGTACCCGTGACGCAGTCGATACGCGGCAGGCTGCCCGGCTCGCGGCCTTCATTACGGTAGTGGTAAGCCATGGCCGTCCAGTTGGAATGACAGTCGACCAGCATCGCCAGCAGGCCGCCGTAAACCAGGCCGGGCCAGCCGATGAAGGTGCTGTCGGGCGCATGGCGGCATATCAGGTGAACGCCGTCGGCGTCCCAGTGGCTTTGCAGGTGCAGCCCGCTGGGGTGGGAGCACCCGCAGCCATAACATGTGCCATCGGGTGCCGCGAGGGCCTGGAGGGAAAGGGCTTGGTCGTTCATACGCTTCCTGTGCTTATTGAAATGGGGGCGCGCAACGCCCCCATTAAAGCAGAAACATCAGGCCGTCTGGGCAACCACCTTGGCACGCCGCTGGGTCAGCGAAACCAGCAGGATGAACAGGGTTACGCCAGCAGTCATCAGGGTTTCGTAGCGGTAGGCATCGCTGAACAGCATGTAGCCCAGCACCATGACGATGGTGCCGATCACCAGCCAGGTCAGCCATGGGAACAGCCACATCTTCAGCTCCAGCGGGCGCCCTTCGCGGTCGGCGCGGGCACGCATGCGCAGCTGCGACACGGCAATTACCAGATACACCAGCAAGGCGATGGCACCGGTGGTGGACAGCAGGAAGCCGAACACCTTGCCCGGGAACACATAGTTGACGAAGCAACCAGCAAAGCCTGCCAAGGTGGAGAAGATCACCGCCACGGTCGGTACGCCGGAGCCGGAGATGCGCTTGGTAACGCTCAGTGCCTGACCACGGGCACCCAGCGAATAGAGCATGCGCGACGCGGTATACAGCCCCGAGTTCATGCAACTGGTCACCGCTACCAGCACCACCAGGTCAACCAGCAGCTTGGCACCCGGCACGTTCAGCACCTCCAGTACGCGCTGGAACGAACCGACCGCCTTCAGTTCAGGGTCGTTCCAGGCCACCAGCGACACCACCAGGAAGATCGACGCCAGATAGAAGATGGCGATGCGGTACACCACCAGGTTGGTGGCGCGGCGGATCTTGTCTTTCGGGTTGGCGGTTTCGTCAGCGGCAATGGTGACGATTTCGGCACCGAAGAACGAGAAGATGGTGATCAGTACACCACCCAGCACGGTCCCGAAGCCGTTGGGCATGAAGCCGCCGTTGTCCCACAGTCGGCTAACCCCGGACACTTCGGCCAGCGGCCAGAAACCGAACACGGCCAAGGTGCAGACCACGATGAAGGCAATGATCGCCACCACCTTGACCAGGGCGAACCAGTACTCGAAGGCACCGAAGTTCTTCACGCTGATCAGGTTGGTGCCCGACAGCACCAGCATGATCAGGAAGGCGAACAGCCACGATGGCACCCCAGGGAAGTAGGCGTGCAGGATGTCCGCACCGGCAATGGCCTCGACCGGAATGATCAGCACCCAGAACCACCAGTACAGCCAACCGATGGTAAAGCCCGCCCATGGGCCAATGGCTTCGGAGGCATAGGTGGAAAACGAGCCGCTGTTGGGGTTGGCGATGGCCATTTCGCCCAGCATGCGCATCACCAGCAAGACCAGCAGGCCGGTCATGGCGTAGGAGATGAGGATGGCCGGGCCGGCGGTGGCGATGGCATTGGAGGAGCCGATGAACAGGCCGGCGCCGATGATGCCCGCAATGGAAATCATGGAAACCTGACGGGAGGTCAGGCCGTGCTGCAGGGAACGCTGTTTCTTGTTGTCTTGCGAAGCCATGAAGAACCCTCGAATGGGTCGGCCGCAGCGAGGCGGCTGAAGGTCGGAGCAGAATTCTTTTAAATTTCTGATAGTCGTTGTTGTTGTTTTGCAGATGCCGGAAGCGGGTACTGACCTCCTCTTCGCATGACCGGTTGTAATCGTTGATCCAGGTCAGTATTAATCTATAGGCCGGGGTCAACAAACGACCTTTTCGAACCACATGATTCCGCTTTGGAATGAACTTCTTCCTTTTTTGCTCGGTATTTGCCCGTCATGTCCAAACGCCTGATGCCTTCGACCACCGCCCTTCAGTGCTTCGAAGCGGCCGCCCGCCACCTCAGCTTCACACGCGCGGCGCAGGAACTGCACCTGACCCAGAGCGCCGTCAGCAAGCAGGTGGCGCAGCTTGAGGACATGCTCTCGCACTCGCTGTTCCAGCGCATTCGCCGCCGCCTGCACCTGACCCCGGCCGGCGCGCTGTACCTCACCGAAGTGAACAAGATCCTCACCCAGATCGACATTTCCAGCCGCTACATCCTCAGCTACGGGGACGAGACCGAAGTGCTGCGCATCGCCACCCAACCCACCTTCGGCGCCCGCTGGCTGGTGCCCAGACTCAAGGGTTTTGGCGACCGCTACCCACGCATCCACCTGGACGTGCGCAACGAACTGGAGCCGTTCGACCTGGTGCAGGCCAAGGCCGACATTGCCTTTTTCTTCGGCCAGGGCACCTGGCCCGGGGCAACCTGCATCGAGCTGTTCAGCGAAGAAGTGGTACCGGTATGCAGCCCGCAGCTGCTGGCCAATCACCGCTTCGACAGTGCCCAGGCGTTGACCGAGCACCGGCTGCTGCAATGCGTGTCGCGACCGGAGGCCTGGCACGAATGGTTTCTGGGGCTGGGGCTGCATAGCCAGAACAGCTACCACGGGCCGCGTTTCGACACGTTCTACCTGTGCATTCGCGCAGCGATTTCAGGCTGCGGTATCGCCCTGATTCCGCGCTATCTGGTGGCAGAGGAACTGAGCGAGGGCAAGCTGGTGGTGGCCTGGGACCACCCGGTGGCGAGCAATGGCCGGCACTTCATCGCCCATGCCGAGCATGCGGCCGAAGTGCCCAAGATCCGGGCTTTTGTGCAGTGGATTCGGGAGCGGGTGGCTGAGGGCGATTGATATTGACCGCGCCGGCAAGATCACGAATCCACGGAATGACCGCAATCGAATAATTCGTTTGCGGAATAACCCGCCAACACGCTTGGATAATAAGAAACTCGAACAAGGTCCCGCGTGCCCATGAACCAGGAAAGTATCAGCCAATCCATTGCCATCGTTCACCCGATCACACTTTCCCATGGCCGTAATGCCGAAGTCTGGGACACCGACGGCAAACGTTACATCGACTTCGTCGGCGGTATCGGTGTGCTCAACCTGGGCCACTGCAACCCCGCCGTGGTCGAGGCGATCCAGACCCAGGCCACCCGCCTGACCCACTACGCCTTCAACGCCGCCCCGCACGGCCCGTACCTGGCACTGATGGAACAACTGAGCGAGTTCGTGCCCGTCAGCTACCCATTGGCCGGCATGCTCACCAACAGCGGTGCGGAAGCAGCAGAAAACGCCCTGAAAGTTGCCCGCGGCGCCACCGGCAAGCGGGCTATCATCGCCTTCGACGGCGGCTTCCATGGCCGCACCCTGGCCACCCTGAACCTCAACGGCAAGGTCGCCCCGTACAAACAGCGGGTCGGTGAACTGCCTGGGCCGGTGTACCACCTGCCCTACCCCAGCGCCGACACCGGCGTGACCTGCGAGCAGGCGCTCAAGGCCATGGACCGCCTGTTCAGCGTCGAGCTGGCTGTGGAAGACGTGGCAGCGTTCATTTTCGAGCCGGTGCAGGGAGAAGGCGGCTTCCTCGCCCTTGACCCCGCCTTCGCCCAGGCCCTGCGCCGCTTCTGCGACGAGCGCGGCATCCTGATCATCATCGACGAAATCCAGTCGGGCTTCGGCCGCACCGGCCAACGCTTCGCCTTCCCACGCCTTGGCATCGAGCCCGACCTGTTGCTGCTGGCCAAGAGCATTGCCGGCGGCATGCCACTGGGTGCGGTGGTCGGGCGCAAGGAATTGATGGCAGCCCTGCCCAAGGGCGGCCTGGGCGGCACCTATTCGGGCAACCCGATTGCCTGTGCGGCGGCGTTGGCCAGCCTGGCGCAGATGACCGACGAGAACATCGCCACCTGGGGTGAGCGCCAGGAGCAGGCCATCGTCAGCCGCCACCAGCGCTGGCAGGCCTCGGGCCTGAGCCCGTTCATCGGCCGCCTGACCGGCGTGGGCGCCATGCGTGGCATCGAGTTCGTCAATGCCGATGGCAGCCCGGCGCCGGCACAACTGGCCAAGGTGATGGACGCCGCGCGGGCCAAAGGCTTGTTGCTGATGCCCAGCGGCAAGGCACGGCACATCATCCGCCTGTTGGCACCACTGACCATCGAGGCCAAGGTGCTCGAAGAAGGCCTGGATATCCTCGAGCAGTGCCTGGCCGAGCTGAACTGAGGCTTACAGCCCCAGTTCTTGCGGGGTGAGCATGTCGGACTCGAAGGCAATCCAGCCGCCTTCGAGTTCGGCATGGCCGTTGACGATCGGGCCGTAGTAGGTCAGGCCGTTCTCCAGGGTCACGCAAATGTGCGTGGCCGATTTCTCGGGGGCTGCGAGCGTACCGACGAAATGCACCTTCTTCAGGGTTTCGGTCACCGCTTCCAGACCAACGCGCATGTTGGGGTTTTCCGAGGCCTCGGTGTCTCCGCCGCGGTCTTCAGCGCTGATGGTCACGGTGGCGATGTACGGGTACTTGGTGCTCAAGCGGGGTTACCTCAGTGGATGTGTAGGCATATGGGCGCGTAGAGTACGGCAGGCGGTCCCGGTTGTCTCTACAGGTGATCTGAATGCCCCGATCTGTTAGGGTGCCCGCCGATGCACGCCACACCACACGAGGATCCCGAGTGAGCGCCGAAGAACCCCTGATCGCCGACCTGTTCGATGTCGACAAACGCCTGTCCCTCAAGCCCGTCGTGGACTTCAACAGCTACCTGCGCAATGCCTTCGGCGAAGGCCCGTGCCGCTGCCACCGTTGCGCCGAAGGTGGCGACGAGAGCACCTACAGTCACGCCCACAGCTTCACCTTCGACGGCCGTCAGTGGCACCGCCGCTTCGCCAGCACCTCGGGTAGCGATGTTGCCCAAGCGCTGAAAAAGGCCTGGCTGTCGTACACCAAAGCCGACCTCAACCTGGTCGGCGCGCTGGACCTGACCACCCTCAAGACCTTCACCGAAGCCGCCCTGCACCCGCGCCTGCTGGCCCTGCTGCCAGCCAGCGGCCTGGCCCGTGAAGTGGATGGCCAGTGGATGCTGCAAGCCCAGGCCGACTGACGGCCCGGCGGCAGGGCAGGATTCCACCGGTCTGCTAACGTGGTGGAATCCGCCCATCTGCAGGTAGTCCGCCATGGCCCGCACAACGCCCATCGAGCTGTACCGCAATATCGGCATCGTCGCACACGTTGACGCCGGCAAGACCACGACTACCGAGCGGATCCTGTTCTACACCGGGGTCAACCACAAGATGGGCGAGGTGCACGATGGCGCCGCGACCATGGACTGGATGGCCCAGGAGCAGGAGCGCGGCATCACCATCACCTCGGCGGCGACCACCGCGTTCTGGCAAGGCTCGACCAAGCAGTTCGCGCACAAGTACCGCTTCAACATCATCGACACCCCCGGCCACGTCGACTTCACCATCGAGGTGGAGCGCTCGTTGCGCGTGCTCGATGGCGCGGTGGTGGTGTTCAGCGGCGCTGACGGGGTGGAGCCACAGTCCGAGACGGTCTGGCGCCAGGCCAACAAGTACCATGTGCCACGCCTGGCCTACATCAACAAGATGGACCGCCAGGGCGCCGACTTCCTGCGCGTGGTCAAACAGATCGACAAGCGCCTGGGGCATCACCCGGTGCCGATTCAACTGGCCATTGGCAGCGAAGAGAACTTCATCGGCCAGATTGACCTGGTGAAGATGAAGGCCATCTACTGGAACGACGACGATCAGGGCACCAGTTACCGCGAAGAAGACATCCCCGCCGAGCTCCAGGCACTGGCCGACGAATGGCGCGCGCACATGCTCGAAGCCGCGGCCGAAGCCAATGATGAGCTGACCATGAAGTTTCTCGACGGCGAGGAGCTGAGCATCGACGAGGTCAAGGCCGCCCTGCGCCAGCGTACTATCGCCAACGAGATCGTGCCGACCATCCTTGGCTCATCGTTCAAGAACAAAGGTGTGCCGCTGATGCTCGATGCCGTCATCGACTACCTGCCCGCCCCGTCCGAAATCCCGGCGATCAGAGGTACCGACCCGGATAACGAAGAAAAACACCTGGAGCGCCACGCCGACGACAAGGAGCCATTCTCGGCATTGGCCTTCAAGATTGCCACCGACCCCTTCGTTGGCACCCTCACCTTCGCCCGGGTGTACTCCGGTGTGCTCAGTTCCGGCAATGCTGTGCTCAACTCGGTCAAGGGCAAGAAGGAACGCATCGGCCGCATGGTGCAGATGCACGCCAACCAGCGCGCCGAAATCAAAGATGTGTGCGCCGGCGACATCGCCGCACTGATCGGCATGAAGGACGTGACCACCGGCGACACCCTGTGCGACATCGACAAACCCATCATTCTCGAGCGTATGGACTTCCCCGACCCGGTAATCTCCGTGGCAGTGGAGCCGAAGACCAAGGCCGACCAGGAAAAAATGGGCATCGCCCTCGGCAAGCTGGCCCAGGAAGACCCGTCGTTTCGCGTGCGCACCGATGAGGAAACCGGCCAGACCATCATCTCCGGCATGGGCGAATTGCACCTGGATATCATCGTCGACCGTATGCGCCGCGAGTTCAACGTCGAAGCCAACATCGGCAAACCGCAGGTGGCCTACCGCGAAAAAATCCGTAATACCTGCGAAATCGAGGGGCGCTTCGTCCGTCAGTCCGGTGGCCGAGGCCAATATGGCCATTGCTGGATCCGCTTTGCGCCTGGTGATGAGGGCAAGGAAGGCCTGGAGTTCGTCAACGAGATTGTCGGCGGCGTAGTGCCCCGCGAGTACATCCCGGCGATCCAGAAAGGCATCGAGGAACAGATGAAGAACGGCGTGCTCGCCGGCTACCCGCTGATCAACCTCAAGGCCGCGGTGTTCGACGGCTCCTACCACGACGTCGACTCCAACGAAATGGCCTACAAGATCGCCGCCTCGATGGCCACCAAGCAGCTGTCGCAGAAAGGCGGCGCGGTGCTGCTGGAGCCGGTCATGAAGGTCGAGGTGGTCACGCCCGAGGAGTACCAGGGCGACATCATGGGCGATCTGAGCCGACGGCGCGGGATGATCCAGGACGGCGACGAGACGCCTGCAGGTAAGGTGATTCGCGCCGAAGTGCCGCTAGGGGAAATGTTCGGCTATGCCACTTCGATGCGCTCGATGACCCAAGGGCGCGCCAGCTACACGATGGAGTTCACCAAATACGCCGAAGCACCGGCAAACATCGTCGAGACGATCATCAGCAAGAGCCAGGGCAAATCCAAAACCTAGCCCTCCAACGTCGGTTCAGTCCTCCAGGTTTTTGCAAATGCCCTGGAGGACTGATGTTACCCCTCAAGCGTCAGTGCTGCTCGCCCGCCCGCTTCAAGAGCTTCTTGCACCGCTCCGACAAATGCACCACCCGCAGTTGCTTGCCCGCCTTGGCGTAGCGCTCACGCAGCGTTTTCAACGCCGCGATCGCCGAGTAGTCGACAAAGCTCAAATGCTGGCAGTCCAGCGTGACCTTCTCTGGGTCGTTGGCCGGGTCAAACTGGTTGAGGAACGGTGTGGTCGAGGCGAAGAACAGCGTGCCATGCACCTGGTACTGCTTGCCCCCTTCACCATCCTCATGGCTGTCGGCATACAGCTCCCGCGCGTGCTGCCAGGCAAAGTTCACCGCTGCGATGATGATGCCGAACATTACCGCCATGGCCAGATCGGTGAAGACCGTGACCACGGTCACCGCAATGATCGCCAGCACATCGTTCACCGGCACTTTGTTAAGCACCCGCAGCGACGCCCAGGCAAAAGTCTGCTGGGCCACCACGAACATCACCCCCACCAGTGCCGCCAGCGGAATGCGCTCGATCAGCGGCGACAGGAACAACACGAACAGCAAGATCATCACCCCGGCCACCACCCCGGACAGCCGGCCACGGCCATTGGAACTGAGGTTGATCACTGTCTGCCCGATCATCGCGCAGCCACCCATGCCGCCGCACAGGCCCGAGACCATGTTCGCCGCACCCAGCGCCACGCACTCGCGGTCCGGGAAACCTCGGCTCTCGGTGATTTCATCGGTCAGGTTGAGGGTTAGCAGGGTTTCCAGCAGCCCGACCATGGCCATCAGCACTGCGTAGGGGGCGATGATCTTCAGGGTTTCCAGGTTCCAGGGCACATCCGGCAGCGCCAGCCCCGGCAGGCCACCGGCGATGTGCGCCATGTCACCCAGGGTGCGGGTGGGCAGCCCGAGCAGGTACACCAGCAGGCCAACACCCAGGATCGCCACCAGCGCCGGCGGTACTGCGCGGGTGAGTTTCGGCAGCACATAAACCACCGCCATGGTCAGCGCTACCAGGCCGATCATCAGGTACAGCGGCGCGCCACTGAGCCAGTGCTCACCGTCCTTGAAATGCTCCAGCTGGGCCATGGCGATGACGATCGCCAAGCCGTTCACGAAGCCAAGCATCACCGGGTACGGCACCAGGCGTACCAGTTTGCCCAAGCGCAGCACGCCGAACAGGATCATCACCACGCCGCCCAGCAACACCGTCGCCAGCAGGTACTGCACGCCGTGCTGCACCACCAGCGCGACAATCACCACGGCCATTGAGCCAGCGGCGCCGGAGATCATCCCGGGCCGACCGCCGAACAGCGCCGTCAGGGTGCAAATGATGAAAGCGCCATACAGGCCCATCAAAGGGTTGAGGTGGGCCACCAGGGCAAAGGCGATGCATTCGGGCACCAGGGCGAACGAGGTGGTCAGGCCGGCGAGCAGGTCGGCGCGTAGTCGGGCGGGTTTCATGTGATTCCTGTGTATGGCGAGCACTTGTCTGGAGCACTCCCACAGAGCCACAGGAGCGCCCGAGGCAGCCTACGGCCTTTAGAACGGGCAAAAAATTGAAGCGGGAATGTTACGTAATTTGTCCGACAGCAGCCACAGCGTGATGTGCGCGGGCTGACCAACCAAGCCTGCATCGTGGAATTATCTGCAATTATCTGGCTGACTATAATTTATAGTTGCCTGGATAAAGCCAGTATAAATGGCAGGTTTTAATGTGCACCCGGCACAAGCAGGATGCCTTGGCCATTCTGGCGATTCCCCCCGCGGAGATCATGGACATGCCGCTACGCCCCCTTCTCACCACCCTGCTGCTGGTTACCAGCCTCGTCGCCCAGGCCGCCACCGAGGTGGTGCCGCTGCAGCACCGCGCCAGCGCCGAACTGCTGCCTGCGGCGCAGGCATTCATCGGCAAGGACGGCACAGTCAGCGCCTTCGAGAACAAGCTGATCGTCAACGCCAGCCCCGAGCGCATCGACGACCTGCGCGCCCTGCTGCAACAACTGGACACCGCACCCAAACGCCTGCTGATCAGCGTCGACAACAACGACAGCAACTTCCAGGACAACCGTGGCAATGCCCGTGTTATCCACTACGGCACCAGCAACCGTGACGGCGGCATGCAACAGATCCAGGCCAGCGAAGGCCAGCCGGCGCTGATCCAGGTTGGCCAGAGCATCCCGATCACCAGCACCAGCACCAGCACCGACGGATACGGGCGCCTGCAGAGCAACACCGAATACCGCAACGTGACCCAGGGTTTCTACGTTACGCCAAGCCTGAGCGGTGATACGGTTCGTCTGCAAATAAGCACCAATAATGACCGCATCAGCCATGAACGTGCAGATGTAGTGAAAGTGCAAAGTACCGACACGACCGTCACCGGAAAGCTCGGCGAATGGATCACCCTGGCAGGCTACAACCAGCAGAGCCAAGCCGACCGCAGCACGTCAAGCCGCAGTTACAGCACCCAGCGCGGTGAAAACATGACTTTGCGTGTCAAAGTCGACCTTCTCGACTGATCCCAGGCAATTCAAGGCCTCGACCAAAGGCCTTGAAACTGACTGCCAAGTCGCATTAGACCAAAGATGTAGTAAGTGAAAAATTCCACTACAAAACATTTGACATGCCCTTTTTCCCAAGGGCATGATGGCCTCGCTCCCGCTAATCAGGGGCCCTGGCAAGGGCCTTCGAGGCGTGCTCCTCCCACCCCTGGAGGCGCCTCGTGTCTATACGGCCCACAAGGCGGTTCGACGGGATTGCGACTGCAACGAAGAAGTTGTCCCGAGGGACGGAAGCGCATCACCGCAGTACTGGCAATCGCGTAGCACCGCAGCAAGGCAACCACGAGCCGACCTGCCGGAGCACACCTTCGCCTGGCCTGCCCACCCTTCCCCCTTCGAGCCTTCGCGTTCGCCGCCGCACTCTCTAGAACAGGACAGCCGCCAGGCACCCTGATCTGCACCCGGGCATCAGCACAATTAACCCAAGATCGATGCGACGAGGTTTATTTCCATGGCACTGACACGCGAACAGCAAATTGCAGCCCTCGAGAAAGACTGGGCCGAGAACCCGCGCTGGAAAGGCGTGACCCGTACCTACTCCGCCGCCGATGTCGTTCGCCTGCGTGGCTCCATCCAGCCGGAGCACACCTTTGCTCGCCAAGGCGCAGAAAAACTGTGGAAGCTGGTCACCGAAGGTGCCCACCCGTCCTTCCGCCCAGAAAAAGATTTCGTGAACTGCATGGGCGCCCTCACCGGCGGCCAGGCAGTGCAACAGGTAAAAGCCGGCATCCAGGCCATCTACCTGTCCGGCTGGCAAGTAGCCGCCGACAACAACTCGGCCGAGTCCATGTACCCTGACCAGTCGCTGTACCCGGTCGACTCGGTACCGACCGTGGTCAAGCGCATCAACAACGCCTTCCGCCGCGCCGACCAGATCCAGTGGAAAGCCGGCAAGAACCCGGGCGACGATGGCTACATCGACTACTTCGCGCCCATCGTGGCTGACGCCGAAGCCGGTTTCGGTGGCGTACTGAACGCCTACGAACTGATGAAGAACATGATCGAAGCAGGCGCCGCCGGCGTGCACTTCGAAGACCAGCTGGCCTCGGTCAAGAAATGTGGCCACATGGGTGGCAAGGTACTGGTACCGACCCAGGAAGCCGTACAGAAGTTGGTGGCCGCGCGCCTGGCAGCCGACGTATCGGGCGTGCCGACCATCATCCTGGCCCGCACCGACGCCAACGCCGCCGACCTGCTGACCAGCGACTGCGACCCGTACGACCAGCCGTTCGTGATCGGCGAGCGTACCCGTGAAGGCTTCTACAAGGTACGCGCCGGCCTCGACCAGGCCATCGCCCGCGGCCTGGCCTATGCGCCGTACGCCGACCTGATCTGGTGCGAAACCGCCAAACCGGACCTGGACGAAGCCCGCCGCTTCGCCGAAGCGATCAAGAAGGAGTACCCGGACCAGATCCTGTCGTACAACTGCTCGCCGTCCTTCAACTGGAAGAAGAACCTGGACGACGCCACCATTGCCAAGTTCCAGCGCGAGCTGTCGGCCATGGGCTACAAGCACCAGTTCATCACCCTGGCCGGCATTCACAACATGTGGCACGGCATGTTCAACCTGGCGCACGACTACGCCCGCAACGACATGACCGCCTACGTGAAGCTGCAAGAGCAGGAATTCGCGGACGCCAGCAAAGGCTACACCTTCGTGGCGCACCAGCAGGAAGTGGGCACTGGCTACTTCGACGACATGACTACCGTGATTCAGGGTGGCGCATCGTCGGTGACTGCACTGACCGGTTCGACCGAGGAAGAGCAGTTCCACTGATAGTGGACTGCTGTTGAACGAAGGCCCGGGGCTTGCGAAAGCTCCGGGCCTTTTTTTGCCTGTTCTGGCCGTTTCGCGGGCAACCCCCACAGGCACTGCATCTCCCTTGCAGCCTGTGGTGACTCTGTGGGAGCGGGTTCACCCGCGAAAGGGCCGGCACAGGCCGCAGCAAAACCCTGGATCAGGTCTATGCTTGAGGCAGCACAGCAGCAAGGACCGCCCATGCCTCGTCCAAGCCACCTGATCATTCTCGCCCTGGCCGCCGCTGCTCTCTATATATATGCACTGGCCAGCGACAACACCGTGCTTGCCCTGCTGGCCAAGCCCATCCCGGTGCTGGCCCTGATTGCCTGGTTGCGCAGCGCCCCCGCCTCACCCTATCGCAAGTGGATCTCTATCGGCCTGGGGTTCTCGGTACTCGGCGACATCCTGCTGGCCATCCCCGCCGACCTCTTCGTCTTCGGTCTGGCCGCCTTCCTCTGCGCTCACCTGGCCTACCTGCGCGCCTATTGCGGCCAAACCTTGCGCCTCGCCCTGCCCGCGCTGGCGTTCAGCGCAATAACCGGCATCACCCTATTCAGCGTACTCGCGAGCCACGGTCTCGGCCCATTGCTGGCCCCCGTCGCGCTTTATGCCCTGGCCATCAGCGCCATGCTCTGGCGCGCCCTGGCCTGCGGCGGGCTGGCCGCACTCGGCGCCGGCCTGTTCGTGCTTTCCGACAGCCTGATCGGCATCGACCGCTTCGTCAGCCCGTTCGCTGCCGCGCCCTACCTGATCATCCTTACCTACTGGCTCGGCCAGTGTGCGATCGCTTCATCAGTCGGTCATGGCTCAATCGATAAAGTATTGACCCAGAGCGGTGCGCGAAGCGCCGGAAGCTGCTAGAACAAGAGCCTTTCGCATTTGCAAGTAGGGGAATCGCCAGATGAACTTTACAAGGCGCAGAACAGCCAAATTAGAAGGCATCAGGTCAAATGATATTAATTATCATTCCGAAACTTGTAATTCGTTACCACTCGCAAGAAACATAATTAACAAAACAGCACGCAATGCCCGAATCTCAAGGCTTTCAGCCAGTTACACGCGTGTTTTGTTCTTAATCCTACGAATAAATTTGCGACAGAAATTTTACTTGCACCGGGTTTACCCATAAAATCAGCGCGATTGATTCAGCTGCGACATTTGGTCACTGCACCTGCGACACCACGTCGCCGCTTTACTTATTTCAGACTGCAGAGCTGGGTCTCTGTATAAGGAGCTCTAGCATGTCCGATTCGGCAGGACTCATCGCCCACAACTGGGGCTTTGCCATCTTCCTCCTGGGTGTCGTCGGCCTGTGTGCCTTCATGCTCGGCCTGTCCAGCCTGCTCGGTAGCAAGGCCTGGGGTCGCGCCAAGAACGAACCCTTCGAATCCGGCATGCTGCCCGTCGGCAGCGCACGCCTGCGCCTGTCCGCCAAATTCTATCTGGTCGCGATGCTGTTCGTGATCTTCGATATCGAAGCCCTCTTTCTCTTTGCATGGTCTGTGTCCGTCCGCGAAAGCGGCTGGACCGGGTTCGTCGAAGCTCTCGTTTTCATAGCAATTCTGTTGGCAGGTCTTGTCTACCTATGGCGCGTCGGTGCTCTTGATTGGGCTCCCGAAGGTCGCCGCAAGCGGCAAGCGAAGCTGAAACAATGAGGCTTTGGCAATGCAATACAATCTCACCAGAATCGATCCGGATGCGCCTAACGAGCAGTACCCGGTAGGTGAACGGGAAACCGTCACCGACCAGCTGCTAGAGGACCAGGTCCACAAGAACATCTACATGGGGAAACTCGAAGATGTGCTGCGTGGCGCGGTCAACTGGGGTCGCAAGAACTCCCTCTGGCCGTACAACTTCGGCCTGTCCTGCTGCTACGTGGAAATGACCACGGCCTTCACGGCACCCCACGACATCGCCCGCTTCGGCGCCGAAGTCATCCGGGCATCGCCGCGTCAGGCCGACTTCATGGTCATCGCCGGTACCTGCTTCGTCAAAATGGCGCCGATCATCCAGCGCCTGTACGAGCAGATGCTCGAGCCCAAGTGGGTCATCTCCATGGGGTCGTGCGCCAACTCCGGTGGCATGTACGACATTTACTCGGTCGTTCAGGGGGTCGACAAGTTCCTCCCCGTGGACGTCTATGTGCCTGGCTGCCCGCCACGCCCTGAGGCTTTCCTGCAAGGCTTGATGCTGTTGCAGGAGTCGATCGGCCAAGAACGACGCCCGCTTTCCTGGGTTGTTGGTGATCAAGGTATTTACCGTGCCGAGATGCCAGCCCAGAAAGACCTGCGTCGTGAGCAGCGCATTGCAGTAACCAACCTGCGCAGCCCCGACGAAGTCTGATCCAGCGACCTGCCGCCCGCTCCCGAAGGAGCCGGCGGCCTGGCTTCATTCTTAACGTTGACCCAAAGCGACCGAGACCATGACAGCGGACAACGCTATTTTCATTCCGCCCTACAAGGCTGACGACCAGGATGTGGTCGTCGAACTGAACAACCGTTTTGGCGCCGAAGCATTCGTCGCCCAGGAAACCCGCACCGGCATGCCTGTGCTGTGGGTCAAGCGCGCCCAGCTCAAAGAGGTGCTCAGCTTCCTGCGTGGCGTGGCCAAGCCGTACAGCATGCTGTACGACCTGCACGGCGTCGACGAACGCCTGCGCACCCAGCGCCGTGGCCTGCCAGCCGCCGACTTCAGCGTGTTCTACCACCTGCTGTCGGTCGAGCGTAACAGCGACGTGATGATCAAGGTGTCGCTGAGCGAAGGCGACCTGAACCTGCCGACCGTGACCGGTATCTGGCCAAACGCCAACTGGTACGAGCGTGAAGTCTGGGACATGTTCGGCATCGACTTTGCCGGCCACCCGCACCTCAGCCGCATCATGATGCCACCCACCTGGGAAGGCCACCCGCTGCGCAAGGACTACCCGGCCCGTGCCACCGAGTTCGACCCCTACAGCCTGACCCTCGCCAAGCAGCAGCTTGAAGAGGAATCGGCACGCTTCAACCCGGAAGCCTGGGGCATGAAGCGTCAGGGCGCCAACGAGGACTACATGTTCCTCAACCTCGGCCCCAACCACCCTTCGGCGCACGGCGCGTTCCGTATCGTCCTGCAGCTGGACGGTGAAGAGATCGTCGACTGCGTACCGGACATCGGCTACCACCACCGTGGTGCCGAAAAGATGGCCGAGCGCCAGTCCTGGCACAGCTTCATCCCCTACACCGACCGTATCGACTACCTCGGCGGGGTGATGAACAACCTGCCGTACGTGCTCGCGGTCGAGAAGCTGGCCGGTATCAAGGTGCCGCAGAAAGTCGACGTGATTCGCATCATGCTCGCCGAGTTCTTCCGCATCACCAGCCACCTGCTGTTCCTGGGTACCTACATCCAGGACGTCGGCGCCATGACCCCGGTGTTCTTCACCTTCACCGACCGTCAGCGCGCCTACACCGTGATCGAAGCGATCACCGGCTTCCGCCTGCACCCGGCCTGGTACCGCATCGGTGGCGTCGCCCACGACCTGCCACGCGGCTGGGACAAGCTGGTCAAGGACTTCGTCGAATGGCTGCCCAAGCGCCTTGACGAATACACCAAGGCTGCCCTGCAGAACAGCATCCTCAAGGGCCGTACCATTGGCGTTGCTGCGTACAACACCAAGGAAGCGCTGGAATGGGGTACCACCGGTGCCGGCCTGCGTTCCACCGGTTGCGACTTCGACCTGCGTAAAGCCCGCCCTTACTCCGGCTACGAGAACTTCGAGTTCGAAGTACCGCTGGCCCACAACGGCGATGCCTACGATCGCTGCATGGTCCGTGTCGAGGAGATGCGCCAGAGTATCCGCATCATCGATCAGTGCCTGCGCAACATGCCGGAAGGCCCGTACAAGGCGGATCACCCGCTGACCACGCCGCCGCCGAAAGAGCGCACCCTGCAGCACATCGAAACCCTCATCACGCACTTCCTGCAAGTCTCGTGGGGCCCGGTCATGCCGGCCAACGAGTCGTTCCAGATGATCGAGGCGACCAAGGGCATCAACAGTTACTACCTGACGAGCGATGGCGGCACCATGAGCTACCGCACCCGGATCCGTACCCCGAGCTACCCGCACCTGCAGCAGATCCCTTCGGTGATCAAAGGCAGCATGGTCGCCGACCTCATTGCGTACCTGGGCAGTATCGACTTCGTTATGGCTGACGTGGACCGCTAAGCATGAACAGCACGCTTATCCAGACAGACCGTTTCGCCCTGAGCGAAACCGAGCGCTCGGCCATCGAGCACGAAATGCATCACTACGAGGACCCGCGCGCGGCGTCCATCGAAGCCCTGAAGATCGTCCAGAAGGAACGTGGCTGGGTGCCGGACGGCGCCATCCACGCCATCGGCGAAGTGCTGGGCATCCCGGCCAGCGACGTCGAGGGTGTCGCCACCTTCTACAGCCAGATCTTCCGTCAGCCGGTCGGCCGCCACATCATCCGCGTGTGCGACAGCATGGTCTGCTACATCGGCGGCCATGAGTCCGTGGTCAGCCAGATCCAGAGCGAGCTGGGCATCGGCCTGGGCCAGACCACCGCCGACGGCCGCTTCACCCTGCTGCCGGTGTGCTGCCTGGGCAACTGCGACAAGGCCCCGGCACTGATGATCGACGACGACACCTTTGGCGACGTACAGCCAGCTGGCGTTACCAAACTGCTGGAGGGTTACGTATGACCATTACTTCCTTCGGCCCGGCCAACCGCATTGCGCGCACCGCCGAAACCCACCCGCTGACCTGGCGCCTGCGTGACGACGGCGAGCCGGTATGGCTGGCCGAGTACGAGTCCAAGAACGGCTATGCCGCAGCGCGCAAGGCGCTGGCGCAGATGTCGGCCGACGACATCGTGCAAAGCGTCAAGGACTCCGGCCTCAAGGGGCGTGGTGGTGCAGGCTTCCCCACTGGCGTGAAGTGGGGCCTGATGCCCAAAGACGAATCCATGAACATCCGCTACCTGCTGTGCAACGCGGACGAAATGGAGCCGAACACCTGGAAGGACCGCATGCTGATGGAGCAACAGCCCCATCTGCTGGTCGAGGGCATGCTGATCAGCGCCCGCGCCCTGAAGGCCTACCGTGGCTACATTTTCCTGCGTGGCGAATACACCACCGCAGCGAAAAACCTCAACCGCGCCATCGATGAAGCCAAGGCCGCAGGCCTGCTGGGCAAGAACATCCTGGGCAGCGGTTTCGATTTCGAGCTGTTCGTGCACACCGGTGCCGGCCGCTACATCTGCGGTGAAGAAACCGCACTGATCAACTCGCTGGAAGGCCGCCGCGCCAACCCGCGCTCCAAGCCGCCCTTCCCTGCCGCCGTTGGCGTGTGGGGCAAGCCGACGTGCGTGAACAACGTCGAAACCCTGTGCAACGTGCCAGCCATCGTCGCCAACGGCAACGACTGGTACAAGTCGCTGGCCCGTGAAGGCAGCGAAGACCACGGCACCAAGCTGATGGGCTTCTCCGGCAAGGTGAAAAACCCGGGCCTGTGGGAACTGCCGTTCGGCGTCACCGCCCGCGAGCTGTTCGAAGACTACGCCGGTGGCATGCGCGACGGCTTCAAGCTCAAGTGCTGGCAGCCAGGCGGCGCCGGTACCGGCTTCCTGCTGCCCGAGCACCTCGATGCGCAGATGTACGCCGGTGGCATCGCCAAGGTCGGCACCCGTATGGGTACCGGCCTGGCCATGGCCGTGGACGACAGCATCAACATGGTGTCGCTGCTGCGCAACATGGAAGAGTTCTTCGCCCGCGAGTCGTGCGGCTGGTGCACCCCCTGCCGTGACGGCCTGCCGTGGAGCGTGAAGATGCTGCGCGCGCTGGAGAAAGGCCAGGGCCGCGCCGAAGACATCGAGACGCTGCTGGGGCTGGTCAATTTCCTCGGCCCAGGCCGTACCTTCTGTGCTCACGCACCGGGTGCCGTCGAGCCGCTGGGCAGTGCCATCAAATACTTCAGGTCCGAGTTCGAGGCCGGTGTCGCGCCTGAAAGCGCTGGCACCCTGCGCCCTAACCTGGCCAAGCCGATCGTGGTCGGCGCATAACAAGACGATTAAGGCGGGTGGTCCGTGCCACTCGCCAGCTTGCCGACAGGTCCGAGTCCATCGTGGCGTGTCGCAAGCTCACCGATTTCCATTAGCCACGCCCGCTCACGCGGGCCAACGAAGAACTTTGAACAATGGCCACTATCCACGTAGACGGCAAAGCGCTCGAAGTCAACGGTGCAGACAACCTGTTACAGGCGTGTCTGTCACTCGGCCTCGACATCCCTTATTTCTGCTGGCACCCGGCGCTTGGTAGCGTTGGCGCCTGCCGGCAGTGCGCGGTCAAGCAGTACACCGACGAGAACGACACCCGTGGTCGTATCGTCATGTCCTGCATGACCCCTGCCTCCGACGGCACCTGGATCTCCATCGACGATGACGAGTCCAAGGCGTTTCGCGCCAGCGTCGTCGAATGGCTGATGACCAACCACCCGCACGACTGCCCGGTGTGCGAGGAAGGCGGTCACTGCCACCTGCAAGACATGACGGTAATGACCGGCCACAACGAGCGCCGCTACCGTTTCACCAAGCGTACCCACCAGAACCAGGACCTCGGCCCGTTCATCGCCCATGAGATGAACCGCTGCATCGCCTGCTACCGCTGCGTGCGCTACTACAAGGACTACGCCGGTGGTACCGACCTGGGCGTATACGGCGCCCACGACAACGTGTACTTCGGCCGCGTCGAAGACGGCGTGCTGGAAAGCGAGTTCTCCGGCAACCTGACCGAGGTCTGCCCGACCGGCGTGTTCACCGACAAGACCCACTCCGAGCGCTACAACCGCAAGTGGGACATGCAGTTCGCCCCGAGCATCTGCCACGGCTGCTCCAGCGGCTGCAACATCAGCCCGGGTGAGCGCTACGGCGAACTGCGTCGCATCGAAAACCGCTTCAACGGTTCGGTCAACCAGTACTTCCTGTGCGACCGTGGCCGCTTCGGCTACGGCTACGTCAACCGCAAGGACCGCCCACGCCAGCCACACCTGGCCGACGGCACCAAGCTGAGCCTTGACGCTGCCCTGGACAAGGCCGCCGACCTGCTGCGCGGCCGCACCATCGTCGGTATCGGCTCGCCACGCGCCAGCCTCGAAAGCAACTACGGCCTGCGTGAGCTGGTCGGCGCCGACTACTTCTACGCCGGTATGGAAGCGGGCGAACTGGCCCGTGTGCGCCTGGCCCTGAACGTGCTGAACAACAGCCCGCTGCCAGTGCCGACCCTGCGCGACATCGAAGACCACGACGCCGTGTTCGTGCTCGGTGAAGACCTGACCCAGACCGCTGCCCGCGTTGCCCTGGCCGTGCGCCAGGCCACCAAAGGCAAAGCCGAGGCCATGGCCGAAGCCATGAAGGTGCAGCCGTGGCTCGACGCCGCCGTGAAGAACATTGGCCAGCACGCGCTGTACCCGCTGTTCATCGCCTCCCTGGCTGAAACCAAGCTGGACGACGTTGCCGAAGAATGCGTGCACGCCGCCCCGGCCGACCTGGCCCGCATCGGTTTCGCCGTGGCCCACGCCATCGACCCGAGCGCACCTGCCGTTGCTGGCCTGGACGACGAAGCCAAGGCCCTGGCCCAGCGCATCGCCGACGCCCTGGTCGCTGCCAAGCGCCCACTGGTGGTCGCCGGTACGTCCCTGGCCGACCCGGCGCTGATCGAAGCGGCCGCCAACATCGCCAAGGCCCTGAAGCTGCGCGAGAAGAACGGCTCGCTGAGCCTGGTGGTGCCTGAAGCCAACAGCATCGGCCTGGCCATGCTCGGTGGCGAGTCCGTCGATGCTGCGCTGGACGCTGTCATCAGCGGCAAGGCCGACGCCATTGTCGTGCTGGAAAACGACCTGTACGCCCGCGTACCGGCCGCCAAGGTCGACGCAGCCCTGGCTGCGGCCAAGGTGGTGATCGTTGCCGACCACTCGAAAACCCCGACGGTCGACCGCGCCCACCTGGTGCTGCCGGCTGCCTCGTTCGCCGAAGGCGACGGCACCCTGGTCAGCCAGGAAGGCCGTGCCCAGCGCTTCTTCCAGGTGTTCGACCCGCAATACCTGGACAGCAGCATCCAGATCCACGAAGGCTGGCGCTGGATGCACGCCCTGCGTGCCACCCTGCTGAACAAGCCGGTCGACTGGACTCAGCTGGACCACGTCACCAGCGCCTGCGCCGAAGCCGCCCCGCAACTGGCCGGCATCGTCAACGCCGCCCCAAGCGCCGCGTTCCGCATCAAGGGCATGAAGCTGGCCCGTGAGCCGCTGCGCTACTCTGGCCGCACCGCCATGCGCGCCAACATCAGCGTGCACGAACCACGCACCCCGCAAGACAAGGACACCGCGTTCGCCTTCTCCATGGAAGGCTACTCGGGCTCCGCCGAACCGCGCCAGCAGGTGCCGTTCGCCTGGTCGCCGGGCTGGAACTCGCCACAAGCCTGGAACAAGTTTCAGGATGAGGTCGGTGGCCACCTGCGCGCCGGTGACCCGGGCGTGCGCCTGATCGAGTCGCAAGGCGACCGCCTGAACTGGTTCAACGCCATTCCGGGTGCCTTCAACCCGGCCCGTGGCACCTGGACCGCCGTGCCGTTCTTCCACCTGTTCGGCAGCGAAGAAAGCTCCTCGCGCGCCGCCCCAGTACAAGAACGCATCCCGGCTGCCTACGTGGCCCTGGCCAAGTCCGAAGCCGACCGCCTGGGCGTCAACGACGGTGCTCTGCTGAGCCTGAACGTGGCCGGTGTGGCCCTGCGCCTGCCGCTGCGCATCAATGAAGAGCTGGGCGCAGGCCTGGTCGCGTTGCCGAAAGGCCTGGCCGGCATTCCGCCTGCCATCTTCGGTGCATCCGTCGAAGGTCTGCAGGAGGCAGCACAATGAGCTGGTTCACCCCCGAAGTAATCGACGTGATCCTCACCGTGCTGCGGGCCATCGTGGTCCTGCTGGCGGTAGTGGTCTGCGGCGCGCTGCTCAGCTTCGTCGAGCGCCGCCTGCTGGGCTGGTGGCAGGACCGTTACGGCCCGAACCGCGTAGGCCCGTTCGGTATGTTCCAGATCGCAGCCGACATGCTGAAGATGTTCTTCAAGGAAGACTGGAACCCACCGTTCGTCGACCGCGTCATCTTCACCCTGGCACCGGTCGTGGCCATGAGCGCCCTGCTCATTGCCTTCGTGGTCATTCCGATCACCCCGACCTGGGGCGTTGCCGATCTGAACATCGGCCTGCTGTTCTTCTTCGCCATGGCCGGCCTGTCGGTCTACGCGGTGCTGTTCGCCGGCTGGTCGTCGAACAACAAGTACGCCCTGCTGGGCAGCTTGCGTGCTTCGGCACAGACCGTGTCGTACGAAGTGTTCCTGGGCCTGGCGCTGATGGGCGTGGTGGTGCAGGTGGGCTCGTTCAACATGCGCGACATCGTTGAATACCAGGCTCAGAACCTGTGGTTCATCATTCCGCAGTTCTTCGGCTTCTGCACCTTCTTCATCGCTGGCGTCGCCGTGACCCACCGTCACCCGTTCGACCAGCCAGAAGCAGAACAGGAACTGGCCGACGGCTACCACATCGAGTATGCCGGCATGAAATGGGGCATGTTCTTCGTCGGTGAGTACATCGGCATCATCCTCATCTCGGCGCTGCTGGTAACCCTGTTCTTCGGCGGCTGGCACGGCCCGTTCGGCATCCTGCCGCAACTGTCGTTCCTGTGGTTCGCGCTGAAGACCGCGTTCTTCATCATGCTGTTCATCCTGCTGCGCGCCTCGATCCCGCGCCCACGCTATGACCAGGTGATGGACTTCAGCTGGAAGTTCTGCCTGCCGCTGACCCTGATCAATTTGCTGGTGACCGCTGCGATCGTGCTCTACAACACGCCAGCCGTCGCGGCCCAGTGAGGATTTGACCCATGTTCAAGTATATCGGCGACATCGTTAAGGGCACCGGCACACAGCTGCGCAGCCTGGCCATGGTGTTCTCCCACGGGTTCCGCAAGCGCGACACCCTGCAATACCCCGAAGAACCCGTGTACCTGCCGCCGCGCTACCGCGGCCGCATCGTCCTCACCCGCGACCCCGATGGCGAGGAGCGCTGCGTAGCGTGCAACCTCTGCGCGGTGGCCTGCCCGGTTGGCTGCATCTCGCTGCAGAAAGCCGAGACCGAGGACGGCCGTTGGTACCCGGAATTCTTCCGCATCAACTTCTCGCGTTGCATTTTCTGCGGCCTGTGTGAAGAAGCGTGCCCGACCACCGCGATCCAGCTGACGCCGGATTTCGAAATGGCCGAGTTCAAGCGTCAGGACCTGGTGTACGAGAAAGAAGATCTGCTGATCTCCGGCCCCGGCAAGAACCCTGACTACAACTTCTACCGTGTTGCGGGTATGGCCATCGCTGGCAAGCCGAAAGGCTCTGCGCAGAACGAAGCCGAGCCGATCAACGTGAAGAGCTTGCTCCCATAAGGACAGAAAGATGGAATTCGCTTTCTACTTCGCATCCGGGATCGCCGTGGTCTCCACCCTTCGGGTGGTGACCGGTACCAACCCCGTGCACGCCTTGCTTTACCTGATCATTTCGCTGATTTCCGTGGCCATGATCTTCTTCTCCCTGGGTGCGCCGTTCGCCGGCGCCCTGGAAGTGATCGCCTACGCCGGCGCCATCATGGTGCTGTTCGTGTTCGTGGTGATGATGCTCAACCTGGGGCCGGCTTCGGTCGCCCAGGAACGGGGCTGGCTCAAGCCCGGCATCTGGGTCGGGCCAGTGATCCTCGGCGCCCTGCTGCTGGCAGAGCTGCTGTACGTGCTGTTCGTCACCCCGAGCGGCGCTGGCATCAGCGGTACCACCGTGGGCCCGAAAGCAGTGGGTATCAGCCTGTTCGGCCCTTACCTGCTGGTGGTCGAACTGGCGTCGATGCTGCTGCTGGCTGCAGCCGTCACCGCCTTCCACCTGGGCCGCAACGAGGCGAAGGAGTAAATCATGGGTGCTATCCCTCTCGAGCACGGTCTGGCAGTCGCCGGCATCCTGTTCTGCTTAGGTCTGGTTGGCCTGATGGTCCGCCGCAACATCCTCTTCGTGCTCATGAGCCTGGAAGTCATGATGAACGCCTCTGCCCTGGCGTTCGTCGTCGCCGGTGCCCGTTGGGTCCAGCCCGACGGCCAGGTGATGTTCATTCTGGTGATCAGCCTGGCAGCCGCCGAGGCCAGTATTGGCCTGGCCATCCTGCTGCAGCTGTATCGCCGCTTCCACACTCTCGACATCGATGCTGCCAGTGAGATGCGCGGATGAACCTTCTCTTCCTGACTTTCGTCTTCCCCCTCGTCGGCTTCCTGCTGCTGTCGTTCTCGCGCGGTCGGTTCTCGGAGAACCTGTCCGCCCTGATCGGCGTCGGCTCGGTGGGCCTTTCGGCCGCCACCGCCGCCTATGTCATCTGGCAATTCAACGTCGCCCCGCCTGAAGGCGGCGCGTACAGCCAGCTGCTGTGGCAGTGGATGTCGGTAGACGGCTTTGCGCCGAACTTCACCCTGTACCTGGACGGCCTGTCGGTCACCATGCTGGGCGTGGTCACTGGCGTGGGCTTCCTGATCCACCTGTTCGCATCCTGGTACATGCGTGGCGAAGCCGGCTACTCGCGCTTCTTCTCGTACACCAACCTGTTCATCGCCAGCATGCTGTTCCTGATCCTGGGCGATAACCTGCTGTTCATCTACTTCGGCTGGGAAGGCGTGGGCCTGTGCTCGTACCTGTTGATCGGTTTCTACTACAGCAACCGCAACAACGGTAACGCGGCACTCAAGGCCTTCATCGTCACCCGTATCGGCGACGTGTTCATGGCCATCGGCCTGTTCATCCTGTTCGCCCAGCTGGGTACCCTGAACGTGCAGGAACTGCTGGTGCTGGCACCGCAGAAGTTCCAGGCGGGCGACACCTGGATGGTGCTGGCAACCCTGATGCTGCTGGGCGGTGCGGTCGGTAAATCGGCCCAGCTGCCACTGCAGACCTGGCTGGCCGACGCGATGGCAGGCCCGACCCCGGTTTCGGCACTGATCCACGCCGCGACCATGGTGACCGCGGGCGTGTACCTGATCGCCCGTACCAACGGCCTGTTCCTGCTGGCGCCGGACATCCTGCACCTGGTAGGTGTTGTCGGTGGTGTGACCCTGGTGCTGGCCGGCTTTGCCGCGCTGGTACAGACCGACATCAAGCGTATCCTCGCCTACTCGACCATGAGCCAGATCGGCTACATGTTCCTGGCCCTGGGCGTCGGTGCCTGGGACGCGGCGATCTTCCACCTGATGACCCACGCCTTCTTCAAGGCCCTGCTGTTCCTTGCCTCCGGTGCGGTGATCGTTGCCTGCCACCACGAGCAGAACATCTTCAAGATGGGCGGCCTGTGGAAGAAACTGCCGCTGGCCTACGCCAGCTTCGTGGTCGGTGGCGCTGCCCTGGCTGCACTGCCAATCGTGACCGTGGGCTTCTACTCCAAGGACGAGATCCTCTGGGAAGCCTTCGCCAGCGGCAACACCGGCCTGCTGTACGCCGGCCTGGTGGGTGCGTTCATGACCTCGCTGTACACCTTCCGCCTGATCTTCATCGCCTTCCACGGCGAAGCCAAGACCGAAGCCCACGCCGGCCACGGCATCAGCCACTGGCTGCCACTGGGCGTGCTGATCGTGCTGTCGACCGCCGTCGGTGCCTTGATTCACCCGCCGCTGGCAGGCGTGCTGCCTGAAAGCGCCGGCCATGCCGGTGGCGAAGCCAAGCACGCGCTGGAGATCACCTCGGGTGCCATCGCCATCGCCGGTATCCTGCTGTCGGCCCTGCTGTTCCTGGGCAAGCGCACCTTCGTCAGCGCAGTTGCCAACAGCGGCATCGGCCGCGTCCTGTCGGCCTGGTGGTTCGCCGCCTGGGGCTTCGACTGGATCTACGACAAGCTCTTCGTCAAACCGTACCTGCTGATCAGCCACATCCTGCGCAAGGACCCGGTTGACCGCAGCATCGGCCTGATCCCTCGCATGGCGCGTGGCGGCCACGTCGCCATGAGCAAGACCGAGACAGGCCAACTGCGCTGGTACACCGCCTCTATCGCCGTGGGTGCCGTGCTGGTGCTCGGCGCTGTGGTAGTGGCTGCGGTATGACTATGAATCTTGCGACTTTGCCAAAGGAAACCAACCCGTCATGATTTTGCCTTGGCTGATCCTGATCCCCTTCATCGGCGGCTTCCTGTGCTGGCTGGGTGAGCGCTTCGGCGCCACCCTGCCGCGCTGGATCGCGCTGCTGACCATGTCCCTGCTGCTCGGCATCGGCCTGTGGCTGTGGGGCACCGGCGACTACACCCTGGCCCCCGCTCCGGGCGCCGAGCCTGCCTGGGCCGTGGAATACAAAATCCAGTGGATCCAGCGCTTCGGCATCAGCATCCACCTGGCCCTCGACGGCCTGTCGCTGCTGATGATCCTGCTCACCGGCCTGCTCGGTGTGCTGTCGGTACTGTGTTCCTGGAAAGAAATCCAGCGCCACGTCGGCTTCTTCCACCTCAACCTGATGTGGATTCTCGGCGGCGTGGTCGGTGTGTTCCTGGCCCTGGACCTGTTCCTGTTCTTCTTCTTCTGGGAAATGATGCTGGTGCCGATGTACTTCCTCATCGCGCTCTGGGGTCACAGCTCGGCAGACGGCAAGAAAACCCGGATCTACGCGGCGACCAAGTTCTTCATCTTCACCCAGGCCAGCGGCCTGATCATGCTGGTGGCGATCCTGGGCCTGGTGCTGGTCAACTACAACACCACCGGCGTGCTCACCTTCAACTACAGCGACCTGCTCAAGACCGAGCTGCCAGCCGGTGTCGAGTACGTGCTGATGCTGGGCTTCTTCATCGCCTTCGCGGTGAAGCTGCCAGTGGTGCCGTTCCACTCCTGGCTGCCTGATGCTCACGCCCAGGCACCGACCGCAGGCTCCGTGGACCTGGCGGGTATCTTGCTGAAGACTGCGGCCTACGGCCTGCTGCGCTTTGCACTGCCGCTGTTCCCGAACGCCTCGGCAGAGTTCGCGCCCATCGCCATGACCCTGGGCCTGATCGGTATCTTCTACGGTGCCTTCCTGGCCTTTGCACAAACCGACATCAAGCGCCTGATCGCCTTCTCCAGCGTCTCGCACATGGGCTTCGTGCTGATCGGCATCTACTCCGGCAGCCAGCAGGCCCTGCAAGGCGCGGTGATCCAGATGCTGGCCCACGGCCTGTCGGCCGCCGCACTGTTCATCCTGTCCGGCCAGTTGTACGAGCGCCTGCACACCCGTGACATGCGCCAGATGGGCGGCCTGTGGCATCGCATCGCCTACCTGCCGGCCATCAGCCTGTTCTTCGCGGCGGCATCGCTGGGCCTGCCAGGTACCGGCAACTTCGTCGGCGAGTTCCTGATCCTGATCGGCAGCTTCGTGCATGTACCGTGGATCACCGTGATCGCCACCACCGGCCTGGTATTTGGCTCGGTGTACTCGCTGATCATGATCCACCGCGCCTACTTCGGCCCGGCCAAGAGCGATACCGTGCTGGCCGGCATGGACGGTCGCGAGCTGGTCATGGTGCTGGGCCTGGCGGTGTTGCTGATCCTGCTGGGCGTGTATCCGCAGCCGTTCCTCGACACCTCTGCCGCCACCATGAGTGGTGTGCAGCAGTGGCTCGGTTCCGCTTTCACTCAACTCGCTTCGGCCCGGTAAGAGCGCTATGGAATTCACCACTCAACACTTCATCGCATTGGCGCCGATGCTGATCACCACCATCACCACGGTGGTGGTGATGCTGGCGATCGCCTGGAAGCGCAACCACTCGCAGACCTTCCTGCTGTCCACCGTGGGCCTGAACCTGGCCCTGCTGTCGATCCTGCCGGCGCTGAAGGTCGCGCCACTGGCGGTCACCCCGCTGATCACCATCGACAAGTTCGCCTGCCTGTACATGGCGATCATCCTGGTGGCGACGCTGGCTTGCGTCACCCTGGCCCACGCCTACCTTGGCGAAGGGTCCAAGGGCTTCCCGGGCAACCGTGAAGAACTGTACCTGCTGCTGCTGATGTCGGCCCTGGGTGGCCTGGTGCTGGTCAGCGCCAACCACCTGGCAGGCCTGTTCATCGGCCTGGAGCTGCTGTCGGTACCGGTCTACGGCCTGGTGGCGTATGCCTTCTTCAACAAGCGGTCACTGGAAGCCGGCATCAAGTACATGGTGCTGTCGGCTGCCGGTTCCGCCTTCCTGCTGTTCGGCATGGCCCTGCTGTACGCCGATGCCGGTAGCCTGAGCTTCGACCAGATCGGCAAGGCACTGGCAACCACCAGCATGCCAAGCCTGGTGGCCCAACTGGGCCTGGGCATGATGCTGGTTGGCCTGGCCTTCAAGCTGTCGCTGGTGCCGTTCCACCTGTGGACCCCGGACGTGTACGAAGGCGCCCCGGCGCCGGTCGCCGCGTTCCTGGCCACCGCCAGCAAGGTTGCAGTATTCGCCGTGGTCGTGCGCCTGTTCATGCTCTCCCCTGCTGCCAGCAGTGGCGTGCTGAGCACCGTACTGGCAGTGATCGCCGTCGCTTCGATCCTGATCGGTAACCTGCTGGCGCTGACCCAGAGCAACCTCAAACGCCTGCTGGGTTACTCGTCCATCGCCCACTTCGGTTACCTGGTCATTGCCCTGGTCGCCAGCAAGGGCCTGGCCCTGGAAGCCATGGGCGTGTACCTGGTCACCTACGTGATCACCAGCCTGGGCGCCTTCGGTGTCATCACCCTGATGTCCTCGCCATACGGCGGTCGTGACGCCGATGCGCTGTACGAGTACCGCGGCCTGTTCTGGCGCCGTCCGTACCTGACCGCAGTACTGACCGTGATGATGCTGTCGCTGGCGGGTATCCCGCTGACCGCTGGCTTCATCGGCAAGTTCTACATCATCGCCACCGGCGTCGAGTCGCACCTGTGGTGGCTGGTCGGTGCGCTGGTGATCGGTAGCGCCATCGGCGTGTACTACTACCTGCGCGTCATGGTCACCCTGTACCTGGTCGAGCCGAACCTGCGTCGCCACGACGCCCCACTGAAGTGGGAACAGCGCACCGGTGGCGTCATGCTGCTGGCCATCGCCATTCTCGCCTTCGTGCTGGGTGTGTACCCGCAGCCACTGCTGGAACTGGTTCAGCAAGCCGGCCTGCAACTGATCGGCTGATTACCCCGGCAGTTTCGGCAAAACAAAACACCCCGCCTAGGCGGGGTGTTTTTTTATCTGCACGTTTTATTGCCTGTACCCTACGGCGCCTCACCCAAGCGGGCTACCCTGGCCTGTACCCGGCAAGGCGGCCTTGCGCAAATCACCATTGGCTGAAGGCAGGTAGACTTCCGGGTTGGGCATACCGCTCGGGGAGAGTTCGTGGGTCATTTCGAATTCGGCCCGCACTGACCAGCCACACGCCTCGGTGGTGCATTGCAAATAAGCGATCCGCAGGAAAATATGGCGCCCTTCGCTAGTGCGTATGCGCATACGGCTGTGGCAATGCGGACAAACCAGCTTGTAAGTACTCACGGCAAGTACCTGCTAGCATTGACCAGGCAGGCCTGTGTGTAAGTATTGGCTGCAACTATGGGTGTATTCTTCAATTTGGTGGTTCTCATTGCAGAAATGCTCCTTAAAACGCAGGGCTGTATTCATAACGAGTAGTTTAAGCCCATGGAATATCATTAAACCAGTCATGGATATTTGTTATGAGTACTCACGTACTTGCCGAGGTGCTCACGCGCCTCAAGCTTCTTACCCGCTCCCAGTCCGACGCCGACCTGTCCCGTGCACTTTCCATCAGCCCGCAAACACTCAGTAGCTGGAAGGTGCGCGACAGCATCCCGTACGCACTTTGCGTGGAGATTGCCAGGCAGCATGCATGCTCCCTGGACTGGCTACTGCTGGGTGAAACGGCACAGCGGCCCGGGCACGAATGTGAAGCCGGCTGGGAGGGCGACGTGCTCGAACGCCTGCGCGCACTCTCACCGGACGATCGCCACACCATCCTGTTGCTCATCAAGGACAAGCAACGTATCCAGCAGCTGGAACAACAATTGAGCGAACTGCGCAGGCAGCTACCCCAGGCCACCGGCAGTTAACCCCGGCGGCGCCAACGCTGTATGAGCTCGCGTGGGTCGAGCGTATCCAGCCAGACCATGACCTTGAGGCTGATGGGAATGACCACCACGGCGGCCACGAATGCCGCCATGCCTCGGGTCAGCAAGGGTGCCAGCGATGAAACCAGCGGCTCGAACAGGTGCCCCACCCCCACGGTCACGAACACCAGCAGCAATTTCTTGCCCAGCGTCAGGCGTCTGGTTGCATTGGTGATCAACCGGTCACGCGCAGCACTCACCAACAAAGCCCCTAGCAAAGCAGCGAACAACACACTGCCATCAACGCCCAACAGTTCGATCAGCGCCGAGGCAAAGCGGTCGATAAAGGACTCGTCAGGCATGGGCAGCACTCCGACGGGAAGTCGGCAGGTACGCGCTCGAGCCAAGGCTGTACATGACCGCCGCTTCGACAAAACGGATGTAGCACACCCGCAAAGCGCGCCCCTGGTCGTGCCCGGCCACATCTTCAAGGCGTTTGTAACCGCGCTCTCGCAGCACTGCGCGCCAACGCGCGAACTCCCGTGCAGCATCAATGGCGGCGCAACGTGCAGCCACCTCCAGCGCGGCCTCACTGACAGGCCGCTGCAAGTTCAAGCGTTCGCGTAGCCTGCCAAGGTCTACCCGGGGCCAGAACGGGTCATGGCTATCGGCATAGCGTGGCAGTACAGGTTCGTTGCTCATGCCCTACCCCCTCACTGCTCGGCCAGCATGCCGTAGCGAATGGCCTTGATTACCGCAGCCACCCGGGTAGGTACGTCGAATTTGCGCAGGATGTTGGACACATGAAAGTTCACCGTCGATTCCTTGCACTCAAGGATACGGCCGATCTCCCACGAGCTCTTGCCGTAGGCACACCACAACAGCACTTGCCGTTCACGAGGCGTCAGGCGAACCGGGGCGTCCGCCGGGGGTTGCTGCGGGTGTCGTGCGTTGTCAGTCATGCTTGTACTCCACGGGTGATTGAGCGAGGCATCGCTGCCGATCTGCAGTCACCTTACGAAGCGCATGCCGCGCCGCTCCACTGCTGCGGCTTGTAAAGAACTTTCGTACAAAACCGTCTGACGAAGGCTGTGCAAGATTTGCTGACTTTCTTCGTGCTCCAGGCGGCATTTCGCTCGTCTCAACGCCGTTGTCCATTCGCCTTTCGCCTGGAGTCGTACAATGCGTTCCGATTTACCCCTCTCGTCCTGCCTCGGCCTGCTGGCTGCCTTGACTGCCGCCCAGCCCGCCCTGGGGGCATCCTCGGTCGAACTGGGCCAGGTGCTGATCACCGATGAGGAGCAGAACGAACTGACGGCAGCCAGCGAACGCCTGCGCGAAGTACCCGGCGCCAGCAACCTGGTGGACATGCAGCGCGTGGGGCAAGGCCGGGTGGCCAGCAACCAGGACGTGCTCGCCTACCAGCCAGGGGTGTTCGCCCAATCGGCGGGCAACGACGGCATCAAGCTGTCGATCCGCGGCTCGGGCATCAACCGCGCACCTGGGGCCCACGGCTCCGGGGTTTACACGATGTTCGACGGCCTGCCACTGACGGGCCCGGGTGGCACGCCCTATGAGTTGTTCGAACCGCTGTGGCTCAGCCGCGCCGAAGTGCTGCGCGGCGCCAATGGCTTCGACCAAGGCGCCTTGGCGCTCGGCGGCGCCATCAACTACGTCACCCACACCGGCTACGACGCCGCGCCGTTGCAAGTGCGCTATGAGGTCGGCAGCCGTGGCTACCAGCACCGGCATGTCAGCTCCGGCCAGGTGCTGGGCAACCTCGACTACTACGTGGCCCTGACCGATTCCGAGTATGACGGCTATCAGGCACACAGCAGCGGCAGCGCCAAAGGCATTGCCGCCAACGTCGGCTACCGCTTCAACCCCAACCTGGAAACCCGCTTTTACCTGCGCTACCGGGAAACCGAAAACGAACTGGCCGGGCGCCTGACCAAGGATCAGATCAAGCACCACCCACGCGCGGCCAACCCGGCCTACCTGGCCCGCGACGACAGCCGCCCGCAACCGGGCAGCACCTGGGTCGGCAACAAGACCACCTTCTACCTCGACGACGATGCGCGCCTGGAAGCCGGGCTGGTCTATCACGACTACCCGATGGACCTGCGTGAAAGCCCGATGCGCCTGAAGGTGGCCTACACCGATGTCAGCGGTACGCTGAACTACTCGCGCCGCGACACCCTGTTCGGCCACGAGAGCAAGACCACTGTCGGCTGGCGTACTACCAAGCACCTGCCCAACAGTGGCGCGTCACAGTTCGCGCGCAGTGGTGACGTGTTCGGTCCACGCACCCGCGACTTCACCTATCAGGGCTCGGACACCGTGCTGCATGCCGGCAACGACCTGGAACTGGTCCCCAACCTGTGGCTGACCACCGGCCTGGCGATGATCTACACCCGCCGCGAGAGTGACGTCACTTACCACCCTGCCGGGGGCGGAAAAGTGAGCCAGCATGACTGGGACTATGCGCCACGCATGGGACTGCGCTATGACATCAGCCCAGACCTGCAGGTGTACGGCAACCTGAGTCGATCGGTCGAACCTCCCCATCCGTGGGCCCTGATTTGGAGCGCGCCCACCGCGAACCAACCGATCGAAATGCAAAACCAGACCGCCACCACACTGGAATTGGGCACACGCGGCGAATCGGCATTGGGGCATTGGGACCTGGCGTGGTACTACTCGCAAGTTCACCATGAATTGCTGGCGGTGGAAATCGTGCAAGGCGCTCCGGCCAAGGAATTCAACGCCAGCGCCACCGTGCATCAAGGCGTGGAAGCCGGCCTCGACAGCATCCTGTGGGAACGTGCCGGTACTGGCAAGCTGAGCTTGCGCCAAGCCTACACCTTCAGTGACTTCCACTACCGCGATGACGACAAGTTCGGCGACAACCGCCTGCCCGGTATCCCCATGCACTATTACCAAGCCGAGCTGCGCTACGACTGGCCGAGCGGCTTTTATGCCGGGGTGAATACGCAGATGGCGTCGAAGGTGCAGGTGGACTACGCCAACAGTTACCATGCCGATGAATATGCCTTGCTCGGTGCGCGCCTTGGCTGGGATTCACCGAAGCAGGACTGGCAGGCCTGGCTGGACCTGCGCAACCTGACCAACAAGCGTTATGCGGCGACGGTGACACCTGGCTACAACGATGCAGGAAAGGATGAGGCCCGTTCGACGCCGGGTGAAGGATTTGGCGTGTATGCGGGCGTTTCCTACAGCTTCCGCTAAACAGCTGGGGCCGCTGCGCGGCCCCAATGAAATCAGCCCCGGATGAGCAGGTATCAAACCGCCCTGTTCAACTTCACCCACGAAGCAAACTTGTCGACAAACGCCTGCAAGAACGGCCGAGTCTTGTCGTTGAGCTTGCCTCCCTCCTCGAACAAGCTCGCCGCGCCGCCAATATAGGCCTCGGGCATCTGCATGCATGGCATGTCGAGAAACACCAGTGACTGGCGCACGGCATGGTTGGCACCAAAGCCGCCAATGGCCCCCGGCGACACACTCACCACCGCCGTCGGCTTGCCGCTCCAGGCACTTTGCCCGTAGGGCCGCGAGCCCACATCGATGGCATTTTTCAGGCAACCCGGCACCGAGCGGTTGTATTCCGGCGTGACGAACAGCACCGCATCACTGCGGCGGATGTCTTCGCGAAAACGCTTCCATGCTTCTGGCGCCGCCTCGGCCTCGACGTCCTCGTTGTACAACGGCAAATCGCCAATCTCGACAATCTTCAGGGCTAGGCTGGACGGCGCCAGCTCCGAAAGTGCGCGGGCAACCTTGCGGTTGTAGGACTCCTTGCGCAAGCTGCCGACGACAACAGCTACCGAATACACCTGGCTCATGGCAATTTCCATCCTGTGCTGGGTAAAGGGACGTTCTAGTTATAGATGACCGTTCCTCGGTACTTTGGTTTTTTTTCCTCATGGCGAAAACTTCCGAGGCTGTTGTACGGTCTATGCCTTCAGACATTTTCTACGTAATTCAGAGGTTTCCACCCAAATGGCAGCAGTAATGGTCGGCCAATTCCACGCCCGTGACGCCGAAGGCCGTATCTACCCCGTGCACGAGTTCCAGGAGTCCACCCTGCAACTGGACGGCAGCACGCTGGGCGCCCCCATCACCACTTACCGTCTGGCCATCGGCGACAAGGTCAACCACCTGGGTGAAAACCGTTTCGAACTGGCACGCTCCGGTGTCGAGATCATTCGCATTCCTTGATGCAGTCCACGGTGTAGCCACCACTCTCGTTCTGCAGGCCATGCACGTCGGCGACAAAACCGGGAAACCCTTGGTTGAACGCCCGGGCAAAGGCCAGGTAGTCGAGTATCGAGCGGGTCGCCTCGGTGAACCGCTCCCCCGGCATGATCAACGGAATGCCGGGCGGGTACGGCACCAGCATCACTGCCGCCACACGCCCCAGCAGTGCCTCGATCGGCACCGCCTCCACCTCGCCACGCACCATCTGGTCATAGGCCTGGGCCGGGCTCACGGCTACCTCCGGCAAGCGCGTGAACAGCCGTTTCAGTTGCTTGGCCGTGGCGTTGCTGCGGTAGCAGCCATGCAACTGGTCGCACAGGTCGCGCAGGCCCATCCCCCGGTAGCGTGAGGCATCGGCGGCCACCACACTCGGCAAGCAGCTGCTCAGGGCAGTATTGCCATCGTAGTGGCGCTTGAACTCAAGCAACTCGGTCAGCAACGTGCTCCACTTGCCCTTGGTGATGCCCATGGAGAACAGCACCAGAAAGCTGTACAGGCCGGTTTTTTCCACCACCAGCCCCCGCTCCCAGAGAAACTTGCTGACCACCACCGCCGGGATACCGTGCTCGTCCAGCACACCACCCGCACTAAGGCCCGGCATCACCAGGGTTACCTTCAGCGGGTCGAGCAGCACGTAGTCGTCCACCACCTCGCCAAAGCCATGCCACTCTGCGCCCGGTTGCAACAACCAGTCCTGCGCTTGCAGATGGTGAATACCTTCAGCGCTCGGCGGCTGCCAGATACTGAACCACCAATCGTGCGCAGCAATGTGTTCGCGCAGATTGGCCAGGGCACGGCGAAAGCTCAGTGCCTCGTCGAACATTTCCTGCAGCAGCGAGCGCCCGGCCGGCCCCTCCATCATGGTCGAGGCCACGTCCAGCGAAGCGAGGATGCTGTACTGCGGCGAAGTCGATATGTGCATCATGAACGCCTCGTTGAAGCGGTCGCGGTCCAGCTGGCGCCTGGCCCCGTCTTGCACATGAATCATGGACGCCTGGCTGAACGCCGCCAGCAGCTTGTGGGTGGAATGGGTACTGAACACCAGCGGGCTATCGTCCGCGCAGGCAGTGCCCATGGCATAACGCCCGGTGAAAAAGTCATGAAACGCCGCATAGGCAAACCAGGCCTCGTCGAAGTGCAGCACCTCGACACTGCTGCCCAAGGTCTGCTTGATCAGCCCTGCGTGGTAACACAAGCCGTCATAGGTGGAGTTGGTCACCACCGCCAGCTTGATGCGCGGCGTCCGGCCACGGGCAAGCGGGTTGGCCTGGATCTTCGCCTGGATTGCCTCAGGGCTGAACTCGCTGAGCGGGATCGGACCGATGATGCCCAGTTCGTTACGCTCCGGGCACAGGTACAACGGAATGGCGCCGGTCATGATGATCGCGTGGACCACCGACTTGTGGCAGTTGCGGTCCACCAGCACCAGGTCGTCACGGCCGACCATGGCGTGCCAGACGATCTTGTTGGCCGTAGAGGTGCCATTGATGACGAAGAAGGTATGGTCGGCGCCGAAGTTGCGGGCAGCCCTGGCTTCGGCTTCAGCCAAGGGGCCGGTGTGGTCGAGTAGCGACCCCAGCTCCGGCACCGAAACCGACAGATCGGAGCGCAGCGTGTTTTCCCCGAAAAACTGGTGAAAGGCCTGGCCTACCGGGCTTTTATGGTAGGCCACGCCACCACCATGGCCCGGGGTGTGCCAGGAATAGTTGGATTGCGCGGTGTGCTGCACCAGCGCCTTGAAGAAAGGCGGCAACAGGCCATCGAGGTAGGTGTGTGCGGCACGCGCCACCTGGCGGGCAAGAAACGGTACGGTGTCCTCGAACAGGTACAGGATGCCGCGCAGCTGGTTGAGCTCGCTCATGGCTTCGGCAGGGGCGTTTTCCAGGGTGACCTGCTCACCCAGGGCGAAGATCGGCAGGTTGGGTGCACGCAGACGGGCCAGGCGGATCAGCTCGGCCATGTTCTGCAACAGGTGGGTATTTTCGCCGGCGCCTTCGGCGGCGATCAGCATGCAGGCCAGGCCGTGGTGGGTGGCGGCGACCAGCCGCGCTTCGGCGTGGTCGGCGGCGGCGAGGATGGCGAAGCCGTCCTGGCGCAGTTCCTCGGCAATGCCCCTTACGCGCTCGCCGGCGACACTGTCAGCCTTGATGGCACGGTGGACGATAAGGATGGGGAACTTGAGGTCCTTGTACATCAGGTGGCTACCTCCGAAGGACATGGCGTCCATTTCAGGGTAGTTGAGGTGCATGTCTTGAGTGTTGGGGGGAGGCGGAAATCGCGCGCCGCCCGCGCGGCGCATCGCGAGCAAGCTCGCTCCTACATTTGTTTCGGGCCAATTATGCCTGTGGGATTTGCGCGCGAACGCTTAGGCGCATGGCTCGATATTGCGCTGTACAAACAGGGCGGTCGCGCGCGCCCGGCACAGGCGTTACTGGCCCGAAACAAATGTAGGAGCGAGCTTGCTCGCGATGCGCCGCGCGGGCGGCGCTCGATCTCATCGGCACCACAGAACCCACGGCAAGCACAAAGAATCAACCAGCAGGTGTCTCGGTCAAGGCTTGCCACATGGACGGCCCACCCGCCGACTTGGCAACAGCCGCCAGCCGCTCGGCATGCGCCTCCAGCTCCTCGGCACTGGCCATGATCACCCGCCCAGGCGCACGCCCGGTAATCCGGCGGATTTCGCTACCTCCAGCCCCCTGCCCATCACCCTCGGCATCAGCACCATGCCCGGCCAGCGAAAGGCTGGTCTGGCCACCGGTCATCGCCAGGTAGACATCTGCCAGCAGTTCCGAGTCGAGCAGTGCGCCGTGCAGTTCACGGCCCGAGTTGTCGATGTCGTAGCGTTTGCACAACGCATCGAGGCTGTTGCGCTGCCCCGGGTGACGCGAACGTGCCAACAACAGGGTATCGAGGATGGTGCAATACTGCGAAGCGTCCGCACGGTCGTGCTGGCCGAGCAGGGCAAATTCGTTGTTGATGAAGCCAACGTCGAACGCCGCGTTATGGATAACCAGCGTGGCGCCCTGAATGAAGTCGAAGAACTCTTCGGCCACATCACCAAAGCGCGGCTTGCCGACCAGGAAGGCATCGGTGATGCCGTGGACGTTGATCGCGCCCTCGTCACTCTCGCGGTCCGGCTGCAGGTAAACGTGGAAGTGCCGCCCGGTCAGGCGCCGGCCGATGACTTCGACACAGCCGATCTCGATGATCCGGTGGCCTTCGCTGACCGGCATGCCCGTGGTTTCGGTATCGAGAATGACGAACCGCTTATCTTGCTGCTGCTCCACGCGGGGCGCTCCAACTTGCATCAGTTACAAAGGCGGCAATTGTACCCCAGCTCAACGCTGGGCGCGCACTTCGTCCACGCCACGGTTGGCCAGCTGGTCGGCACGTTCGTTGCCGGGGTGGCCGATATGGCCGCGCACCCATTTCCAGGTCACTTTGTGGCGATTGACCTGTTCATCCAGCTGCTGCCACAGGTCGGCATTCTTTACCGGTTCCTTGGCCGCCGTCTTCCAGCCGCGCTTCTTCCAGTTGACCATCCACTCGTTGATGCCCTTCATCACGTACTGCGAGTCGGTGGTCAACACCACTTCGCATTCACGCTTCAGCGCCATCAACCCCTGGATCGCGGCCATAAGCTCCATGCGATTGTTGGTGGTTTCGCGTTCGCCGCCCCACAGTTCCTTCTCGACGCCCTTGTAGATCATCAGGACGCCCCAGCCACCCGGGCCGGGGTTGCCCTTGCAGGCACCATCGGTAAACATCTCGACGCTTTCGCTCATGTACCACTCATGTTCAGTGCTTTTCAGTATCAGGGTTCACCGCCGTGCGGTTGACCTTGGCCAGCGGCAGCGGCAGCAACTTGCCCATCGGTTCGCGGCGCTCCGGGCGCAGCGGCCGCAAGCCGACCACCATCTTGCGCGCCACCAGCAGGTACACGCCGCCACCGGAGCTTTGCCAGCCGCCGGCCAGCCGCTCCCAGCCCTCCAGGCGTTGCTGCCAGGCCGGTGAGGCAAGCGGCGGACGATAGCACCCGAAGCGGCGTTTCTCCAGCGCGAAGCCCAGCAGGTTGAGCCAGTCCCCCACCCGCGACGGCGAGATGCAGCGGGCCTTGCGCAACGCCCCGTGGCTGAAGAAATGGCGCATGCCCCAGCTGCTCCACGGGTTGATCCCGACGATCAGCAGATGCCCGCCCGGGCGCACGGCGCTGGCGGCCTCGCGCAGCAGGCCATGGGGCGACAGGCAGAAATCCAGGCCATGTTGCAGCACCACCACATCGGCAGCATGCTCGCTCAGCGGCCAGGCCTGTTCCTCGCACACAATCTCGACCCCCGGCAGCGGCGCGCCGAGGCGCACGTTGCGCTGCACCTGGGGCGCGCTCGGTGGCGGCTCGGCACAAGGCCCGTAATGCACAAGGTACCCGCCGAAGAAGCGCCCCAGCTCTTCTTCCAGCAGTTTTTCCTCCTCCTTGAGCATCAGCTGGCCGAGTGGGCCGTTGAACCACTCACGGGCCAGGCTGATCAGCTTGACCCAGTCCGGGTCAGCCTGGGCAAAGGCTTGGTCGGTCATTGCGCTCTCCCTCGAAGGTTCTCGCACCGCGCCATCGCGGCTAAGATGCCCTCATGTGCCACGCTAGGCGAATCGGATCCGCACCATGATACAGATCGATGCTCTCCCCGCTTTCTCCGACAACTACATCTGGTTGTTACAGGATACTGCCAAACGCCGCTGCGCGGTGGTCGACCCAGGTGACGCCGGCCCGGTGGAACGCTGGCTGGCGGCCAATCCCGAATGGGTGCTCAGCGATATCCTGATTACCCACCACCACAACGACCATGTCGGCGGCGTGGAACGGCTCAAGCAACTGACCGATGCGCGTGTCTGCGGCCCGGCCCACGAACGTATTCCCTGCCGCGACCTGGCGCTCGACGATGGCGATCAGGTCACTGTGCTGGGCGTGGCCTTCCAGGTGCTGGCAGTACCCGGCCACACCCTGGGGCATATCGCATTCTTCAGCGACCAGCCGGCAACGCCCGTGCTGTTCAGCGGCGACACCCTGTTCGCCGCCGGATGCGGTCGCATGTTCGAGGGTACACCCGAACAGATGCAACCCGCCCTCGCCCGCCTGGCGGCGCTGCCGGCGCAAACAGAAGTGTACTGCGCCCACGAATACACCCTCAGCAACCTGCGTTTTGCCAAGGCGGTGGAACCCACCAACCCGCACGTTCTGAAGCGGTTCGAGGACGTTACCCGTTTGCGCGCCGACAATCGCATCACCTTGCCATCAACCATTGGCCTGGAACGCCTGACCAACCCCTTCCTGCGTACCTCTGAAACATTAGTTAAACAAAAAGCAGACGAATGGAAGGGACATCCAAACGACTCGCAGGTCACTGTTTTTGCTGCCTTGAGGTCTTGGAAGGACACCTTCTGATAACCGCAAGATATATCGCAAGTGATGGTCAAAGGTTGACCAGGCCCGGAGCGGTTTCTAGAATCGCCGAAATTTTTCGCCCGGATACCTGTGTCAGCCGATGTCTTCCCGTAGCCGCAGAACCTCTCATTCCGTCGCCCTGACGCGCCTGGCCCAAATCAGTGCGCTGGCCCTGGCCGCCACCCTGGTGGGCTGCCAGAGCACCCGTCAGCTCGACGAATCCGATAGCGTTCGCGCGCACAACTACCAGGCGCGGATCAAGCACAAACCTTCACCGCTGCTGGTCAAGCCGGCCGAGCAGGCACCGCAGGATGTCTGGGAACGCATGCGCCAGGGCTTCGCCCTGCAAGACAGCATCGACGTCAACCCGCGCATCGAACAGCAACGCCTGTGGTTCGCCAGCAACCCGACGTTCATCGAAAGCGCCGGCGAGCGTGGCAGCCTCTACCTGCATTACATTGTCGAACGCCTTGAAGAGCGCGACATGCCGCTGGAACTGGCCCTGCTGCCAGCCATCGAAAGCGCCTACAACCCGATGGCCTACTCGCGTGCCCACGCGGCGGGTATGTGGCAGTTCATCCCGTCCACCGGCCGCCACTTCAACCTGCGCCAGACCAACTTCTACGACGGTCGTCGCGACGTCACCGCCTCGACCAACGCTGCACTGGACTACCTGTCCCGCCTGCACGACATGTTCAACGGTGACTGGCTGCTGGCCCTGGCCGCCTACAACGCCGGTGAAGGCACCGTCAGCCGCGCCATCGAGCGCAACGAACGGCTCGGCCTGCCAACCGACTACTGGAACCTGCCCCTGCCACAGGAAACCCGCGACTACGTGCCCAAGCTGCTGGCCCTGTCGCAGGTGGTGCTCACCCCTGAAGCCTACGGCGTGAACCTGAACCCGATCGCCAACGAACCCTACTTCGAGGCGGTGGCCATCAACGACCGCCTGGACCTGTCGCGGGTGGCAGCCTTTGCCAACATCGACGAAGACGAGCTGATCCAGCTCAACCCGGCGTTCAAGAAGCGCATGACCGTAGACGGCCCGCAGCAGTTGCTGGTGCCGACCGCCAAGGCACAACTGCTGAGCGACAGCCTGTCCAACCTCAAGCCCGAGCAACTGGTCAGCCTGCAGCCGAACAAAGCCGTATTCGCCCGTGCCGTGGCCGAAGCCAAGGCACCGGTTGCAGCGCGTAGCTACCGGGTCAAGCGCGGTGACAACCTGGTCGCCATCGCCAAGGCCAACCGCGTGTCGGTCAAGGACATCAAGCGCTGGAACCGCCTCTCCGGTAACAACCTGCGCGCAGGCCAGGTACTGGCCTTGCGCGGCGGCAATGCACCGAGTGCCGCTGGTAACCGGGTAGCTGCATCCGGCAAGCGCTCCACACAATACAAGGTACGCAAGGGCGACTCGCTGTACCTGGTGGCCAAGCGCTTCAACGTGGAAATGCAGCACCTCAAGCGCTGGAACCCGCGCAGCGGCCACGCCCTCAAGCCAGGCCAGACCCTGACCGTCTACCTCTCGCATTGAAAGCGACAAGCTGAAAGCTACAAGCGGCAAGAACAAAGCAAATCGCATGCGACCCGCTTTTTCTTGCAGCTTGAAGCTTGAAGCTTGCAGCTCTCTTTTTCCAACCCCACCAAGCTGTTACTGTACCCCGATCAAAGCCCAACGCCTCTGGATCGGATGCCGACTTGATACGTCCCCTCCTGCTGTCACTCAGCCTGGCCTTGAGCTTTCCCGCAGCCGCGATGGTGAGCGAAAGCCACGGATACGCGCAGTTCGGCACGCTCAAGTACCCAGCCACCTTCACCCATTTCGACTGGGTCAACCCGCAAGCGCCCAAGGGCGGCACCTTGCGGGCCATGGCTTTTGGTACGTTCGATACCCTCAACCCCTACACCTTCAAGGGGTCGAGCCCGATTACCACGCCCAATTTCCAGCAATACGGCATCAGCGAGCTGAACGAGCCACTGATGGTCGGCACCGGCCAGTACGACCCGTCCGGCGACGAGCCGACCTCCAGCTACGGCCTGATCGCCCGCTCGGTGGAGTACAGCGAAGACCGCAGCTGGGTGGTGTTCAACCTGCGCCCGGAAGCCCGCTGGCATGACGGCCAGCCGATCACCTCGGCAGACGTGGCCTTTTCCTACCGCACCCTGCTCAAGGACGGCCACCCGATCTACCGCACCAACCTGCAGGAAGTGCAACGGGTAGACATCCTCGGCCCGCTGCGCATCCGCTTCGTGTTCAAGCGCGCCGGCAACCCGCTGCTGATCCTGCGCCTGGGCGAGATGCCGGTGCTGCCCAAGCACTACTGGCAAAAGCGCGATTTCAAGGCCACCACCTTCGAGCCACCGCTGGGCAGCGGCCCCTACCGCATCACCGAAGTTCAGCCCGGCCGCCGGCTGGTGTTCGAACGGGTGAAGAACTACTGGGGCAAGGACCTGGCAGTCAACCGGGGCAAGTACAACTTCAAGCGCGTGGAGTACGAGTTCTACCGCGACGCCACCGTGGCCTTCGAAGCCTTCAAGGCCGGCGAATTCGACATCTATATCGAGCACCAGGCCAAGAACTGGGCCAACGGCTACAACTTCCCGGCCGTGCGCCGTGGCGAGGTCATCAAGGCCCAGATCCCGCACCAGATTCCGACGCAAACCCAGGGCCTGTTCATGAACAGCCGCCGCGCCACCTTCAGCGACCCGCGGGTACGCCAGGCGCTGGGGCTGATGCTCGACTTCGAGTGGACCAACCGCGCCCTGTTCAGCAGCGCCTACCGCCGCTCGACCAGCTACTACCCCAACAGCGAGTTCGCCGCCAGCGGCCTGCCCACCGGCAAGGAATGGCTGCTGCTGGCGCCGTTCCGCGACCAACTGCCGGCAAAGCTATTCAGCGAACCCTACAAGGTCAGCCAGACCGATGGCCGCGGCATCAGCCGCCAGACCCTGCGCCAGGCCCTGGGCCTGCTTGCCGAGGCCGGCTGGAAGCTGAATGGCCAGCGCCTGGTCGACAGCAAGGGCCAGCAGCTGCGTATGGAACTGCTGCTGGTAAACCCCAACCTTGAACGCATCCTGCAACCTTATGTCGAAAATCTGTCCAGCATCGGCATCGATGCGCGCTTGCGCACCGTGGACCGTGCCCAGTACAAACAACGCCTGGACCAGTTCGATTTCGACATGATTCTGATGACCCTGAACCAGACCCTTAGCCCCGGCCTCGAACAGTGGCTGTACTTCCATTCCAGCCAGGCCGCCACCAAGGGCAGCAAGAACTATGCTGGGGTCAGGGACCCGGTGGTCGACCACCTGCTCGACACCCTGCTGGCTGCGCGTACCCGCGACGACCAGATCGCCGCCGCCCGCGCCCTGGACCGCGTGCTTTCATGGCAGTACTACATGATCCCCAACTGGTACCTCGACAATCATCGCCTGGCCTACCGCAACCGGTTCGCCTTCGTCACCACGCCGCCCTACACCCTGGGGCTGAACAGCTGGTGGATCAAGACTTCGGAGAAAGCCCAATGACGCCAACGCACCCACTGCGCCGGCTGGCAGGCAGCCTGTTGCTCGCCTGCCTGAGCCTTCCCGCCCTGGCCGCACCGCAACACGCACTCACCCTGTACGACGAGCCCCCCAAGTACCCCGCCAACTTCAAGCACTTCGACTACGTCAACCCGGATGCGCCCAAGGGCGGCACCTTCCGCCAGTCCAGCTTCGGCGGCTTCGACAGCCTCAACCCGTTCATCAACAAAGGCGTGTCGGCCGAAAACATCAGCATCATCTACGACACCCTGATGCGCCAGAGCCAGGACGAGCCGTTCACCGAGTACGGCCTGGTGGCCGGCAAGATCGAAAAGGCCCCCGACAACAGCTGGGTGCGCTTCTACCTGCGCCCCGAAGCGCGCTTCCACGACGGCCATCCGATGCGCGCCGACGATGTGGTATTCACCTTCAACGCGTTGATCAAGGACGGTGCGCCGCTGTACCGCCAGTACTATGCCGACGTCGCCGAGGTGGTCGCCGAAGACCCGCTCAAGGTGCTGTTCACGTTCAAGCACAAGGGTAACCGCGAGCTGCCGCTGATTCTCGGCCAGCTGCCAGTGCTGCCCAAGCACTGGTACGAAAACCGCGACTTCAACCGCGGCAACCTGGAAATCCCGCTGGGCAGCGGGCCGTACAAGGTCGCCGATGTAAAAGCCGGGCACTCGGTGCGCTACGAGCGGGTCAAGGATTACTGGGCCAAGGACCTACCGATCAACCGCGGGTTCTATAACTTCGATGCCATGACGTTCGACTCCTACCGCGACACCACTGTCGCGCTGGAAGCACTCAAGGCCGGGGCGTTCGACTACGCGCTGGAGGTCAGCGCAAAAAACTGGGCCACCGCCTACAACGTGCCCGCCGTGCGCGACGGCCGCCTGATCAAGGAAGAGCTGCCCAACGGCAACCCCACCGGCATGCAGGGTTTCATCTTCAACATCCGCCGCCCGGTGTTCCAGGATGTGCGTGTGCGCCAGGCCCTGAGCCTGCTGCTGGACTACGAGTGGACCAACAAACAGCTGTTCAACGGCGCCTACACCCGCACCGGCAGCTACTTCGACAACTCGGAGATGGCCGCCCACGGCCTGCCCAGCGCCAGCGAGCTGAAAATCCTCGAACCACTGCGTGGCAAAGTACCCGAACAGGTCTTCACCGAGGCCTTCAAGAACCCGGTCAGCGATGGCAGCGGCATGATCCGCGAGCAACAGCGCCAGGCCTACAAGCTGTTGCAGGAAGCCGGCTGGAAGATTGTCGACGACAAGATGGTCGACGCTCAGGGTAAACCGGTCAGCATTGAGTTCCTGCTGGCACAAACCGAGTTCGAACGCATCCTGCTGCCGTTCAAGCGTAACCTTGCCGACCTCGGCATCGACCTGAACATCCGCCGGGTCGACGTTTCCCAGTACATCACCCGCCTGCGCTCGCGTGACTACGACATGATCGTTGGCGGCTACCCGCAGTCCAACTCGCCGGGCAACGAGCAGCGCGAGTTCTGGTCCAGCGCCGCCGCCGACAACCCCGGCAGCCGCAATTTCATCGGCCTGCGCGACCCGGCTATCGACCAACTGGTGGAGGAACTGATCAACGCCGACTCGCGCCAGAGCCTGGTCGACCACTGCCGCGCCCTCGACCGGGTGCTGCTGTGGGGCTACTACGTGATCCCCAACTGGCACATCAAGACCTGGCGCGTGGCTTACTGGAACCATATCGGCCACCCGGATGTTTCGCCCAAGTACGACATCGGCATCGATACCTGGTGGATCAAGCCCGGGGTAACCCCGGCGGTCAGCGAAGCCCCTGCGGACGAGGGCAACTAAGATGCTGGCCTACATCCTGCGCCGCCTGCTGCTGATCATCCCGACCCTGTTCGGCATCCTGATCATCAACTTCATCATCGTCCAGGCGGCCCCCGGCGGCCCGGTCGAGCAGATGATCGCCAAGCTCGAAGGTTTCGAAGGCGCCACCAGCCGCATTGCCGGTGGCGGCGCCGAGGTTTCCGTGGCCGGCTCCAACTATCGCGGCGCCCAAGGCCTGGACCCGGCGCTGATCGCCGAAATCGAGCGCATGTACGGCTTCGACAAGTCGCCGCCCGAACGCTTGTGGATCATGATCAAGAACTACGCCCGGCTGGACTTCGGCGACAGCTTCTTCCGCGATGCCAAGGTCGTCGACCTGATTATCGAGAAAATGCCCGTGTCGATCTCGCTGGGGCTGTGGAGCACGCTGATCATGTACCTGATCTCGATCCCGCTGGGGATCGCCAAGGCGGTGCGCCACGGCAGCCACTTCGACGTGTGGACCAGCTCGGCAATCATCGTCGGCTACGCCATCCCGGCGTTCCTGTTCGCCATCCTGCTGATCGTGCTGTTCGCCGGCGGCAGCTATTTCGACTGGTTCCCGCTGCGCGGCCTCACCTCCAACAATTTCGACGAGCTGAGCACCACTGGTAAAGTGCTGGACTACTTCTGGCACCTGGTGTTGCCGATCACCGCGCTGGTCATCGGCAACTTCGCCACCATGACCCTGCTGACCAAGAACAGCTTCCTCGACGAGATCAACAAACAATACGTGGTCACCGCCAAAGCCAAAGGCCTGAGCCGGCCACGGGTGCTGTATGGCCACGTGTTCCGCAACGCCATGCTGCTGGTGATCGCCGGCTTCCCTTCGGCATTCATCGGCATTTTCTTCACCGGCTCCTTGCTGATCGAGGTGATCTTCAGCCTCGACGGCCTGGGCCTGATGAGTTTCGAGGCGGCCATCAACCGCGACTACCCGGTGGTCTTCGGCACCCTGTTCATCTTCACCCTGCTGGGGCTGGTGGTGAAACTGATCGGCGACCTGACCTACACCCTGGTCGATCCACGCATCGACTTCGCCAGCCGGGAGCACTGACATGGCCTTGTCCCCCCTCAACCGCCGGCGCTTCGAGCGCTTCAAGGCCAACCGCCGTGGCTGGTGGTCGCTGTGGTTGTTCCTGATCCTGTTCGGCCTGAGCCTGGGCGCCGAGCTGATCGCCAACGACAAACCAATTGCCGTGCGCTACGACGGCGAATGGTACTTCCCGGCGTTCAAGCGCTACCCGGAAACCACCTTCGGCGGCGAGTTCCCGCTGGAAGCCAACTACAAGAGCCCGTACATCCGCGAACTGCTGGAAAAGAAAGACAGCTTCGTGCTGTGGGCACCCATCCCGTTCAGTTACCAGAGCATCAACTACGACCTGCGCGTGCCCGCCCCTGCGCCGCCCTCGGCGGACAACTGGCTGGGCACCGACGACCAGGGCCGCGACGTACTGGCGCGGGTGATCTACGGCTTCCGCATTTCGGTGCTGTTTGCCCTTACCCTGACCGTGGCCAGTTCTATCGTCGGCGTCATTGCCGGCGCTTTGCAGGGCTTTTATGGCGGCTGGGTCGACCTGGCCGGGCAACGTTTTCTGGAGATCTGGTCCGGCCTGCCAGTGCTGTACCTGCTGATCATCCTGGCCAGCTTCGTCCAGCCCAACTTCTGGTGGTTGTTGGGCATCATGCTGCTGTTCTCGTGGATGAGCCTGGTGGACGTGGTACGCGCCGAGTTCCTGCGCGGGCGCAACCTGGAATACGTGCGCGCCGCCCGCGCCCTAGGCATGCGCAACGGCGCGATCATGTACCGGCACATCCTGCCCAACGCCATGATCTCGACCATGACCTTCATGCCGTTCATCCTCACCGGCGCCATTGGCACCCTCACCGCCCTGGACTTCCTCGGCTTCGGCCTGCCCGCCGGTTCGCCATCGCTGGGCGAACTGGTGGCCCAGGGCAAGTCCAACCTGCAGGCGCCGTGGCTGGGCATCAGCGCCTTTGCCGTGCTGGCGCTGATGCTGAGCCTGCTGGTGTTCATCGGCGAATCCGCCCGCGATGCCTTCGACCCGAGGAAGTGACATGAGTGAACAGAACCTGATCGAAGTGCGCGACCTGGCCGTTGAGTTTGTGACCGGGGACCAGGTCAACCGCGTGGTCGACGGCATCAGCTTCGACATCCGCAAGGGCGAGACCTTGGCACTGGTGGGCGAAAGTGGCTCGGGCAAGTCCGTCACCGCGCACTCGATCCTGCGCCTGCTGCCCTACCCCCTGGCCCGCCACCCCAGTGGCAGCATCCGCTACGAAGGCAAAGACCTGCTACAGCAGAACGAGAAGACCCTGCAACGCATTCGCGGCAACCGCATCGCGATGATCTTCCAGGAGCCGATGACCTCGCTCAACCCGCTGCACTGCATCGAAAAGCAGATCAACGAAATCCTGTTGCTGCACAAGGGCCTGACCGGCAAGGAAGCGACGGCACGCACGTTGGAGCTGCTGGAACTGGTCGGCATACCCGAACCGCAAAAGCGCTTGAAGGCCCTGCCCCACGAGCTGTCGGGCGGGCAACGCCAGCGGGTGATGATTGCCATGGCGCTGGCCAACGAGCCGGAGTTGCTGATTGCCGACGAACCCACCACGGCGCTGGACGTGACCGTGCAGTTGAAGATCCTCGACCTGCTCAAGGAACTGCAGGCGCGCCTGGGCATGGCACTGCTGCTGATCAGTCACGACCTGAACCTGGTGCGCCGCATCGCCCACCGCGTCTGCGTGATGCAGCGCGGGCAGATTGTCGAGCAGGCCGAATGCGCCACGCTGTTCAGTGCCCCGCAGCACCACTACACGCAGATGCTGATCAATGCCGAGCCCAGCGGGCTGCCGGCGCACAACCCGGTGGGCGCGCCGTTGCTTGAAGTGGATGACCTGAAGGTGTGGTTCCCGATCAAGAAAGGGCTGCTGCGGCGCACCGTTGACCATGTGAAGGCGGTGGACGGCGTCAACTTCAGCCTGCCGCAAGGGCAGACGCTAGGGATTGTTGGCGAATCCGGGTCGGGCAAGTCGACGCTCGGCTTGGCGATCCTGCGGTTGATTTCCAGCCAGGGCGGCATCCACTTCCACGGGCAGAATCTGCAAGGACTGAACCAGAAAGCCGTGCGACCGCTGCGGCGGGAAATGCAGGTGGTGTTCCAAGACCCGTTCGGCAGCCTGAGCCCGCGCATGTGCGTGGCGGACATCGTGGGTGAAGGGTTGCGCATTCACGGCATTGGTACGGCGCAAGAGCAGGAAGCCGCGATCATTGCAGCACTGGAGGAAGTGGGGCTGGACCCGCGTACACGGCATCGCTATCCCCATGAGTTTTCCGGTGGGCAGCGCCAGCGCATAGCCATTGCCCGTGCGTTGGTGTTGAAGCCAGCGCTGATACTACTGGATGAGCCCACCTCCGCGCTGGACCGCACCGTGCAGCGGCAGGTAGTGGAGTTGCTGCGTAATTTGCAGCAAAAGTACAACCTCACCTATCTGTTCATCAGCCATGACCTGGCGGTGGTGAAGGCGTTGAGTCACCAGTTGATGGTGATCAAGCATGGGCATGTGGTAGAGCAAGGGGACGCGCAGGCGATCTTCCATGCGCCGCAGCATCCGTATACGCGGCAGTTGCTGGAGGCGGCGTTTTTGGAGGTTGAGGCGGGTTCGTCTTAAGTTTTGTAGCGCCCTCAAGATCGAGCGCCGCGCGGGCGGCGCTCGATTTCCGCACCACCGAAAAATCCAAACCGTTCACCTCGCGGCCCTAACACAGTCGGGCGCGGAACAACTGCCATGTCAGATTTAACCCCTTCCCTGTAGGCCATTTCCCAAACATACTCCTGCCGCGTGTTTTCCGTTGCGGGTGCTCTGGCTGGGCTCTAGTCTCGGCTTGTCGCTGAAGATCAGCGATACAGCTTTGACAGGCTGTGACGGTTAATTCACGCAGGCAGTCTCCGCTTCATGGTGGCTGTGCGTGTGGGCACGCTCGCGTGCGCCGGAATTTTTGCGTGATTAACCACCGGTCTGTCAACCCACGTACAGCTGCCACCCAACTGTTTGACAGCAGACAGGTGGCGGCACCGCCAGAGGTTAATCACGATGCTGAACATTCTCCCCGACTCACCCCACACCCCCCATTCCCCCGAAGCCACCCTGATCCAGGCCACCGACGTCGAGAACCTTCAGGGAATACAACAATGACCACAGAAGACACCCAATTCACCGTCGGCAAAACCACCTTCTGCCAAGGTGAAAACGGCACCCACCCACTGTTCCGCATCGAACCCGGCATCCCGTGCCGAGACGCCCGCGAGCAATCATCAGAACTGATGGGCTACGTCCGCGAACTGACCATCACCGGCCTGATGGATGAAAAACCGATGATGATCTGGGCTGCCCACTACCTGAGTGCGATGGCCAAAGCACTGATGGATGATGCCGAACTGGGCATGATGCGCTAAAGATCAAAGTATGGGCGGCTGCGTTGTTGCAACTGCCCATACACTGACTTCTACAGGACCACAAAGCATCGGAGGCTTCCTCGTGACTATCTCACCATCCCCCATCGGCCCGATGCTCAGGCACTGGCGCATGCTGAACCGGGTCAAGCAGCTGCACGCTGCGCAGATGTTCGGGGTGTGCCAGTCCACCGTTTCCCGCTGGGAGTCTGGGATTCAGGACGCCGAGCCCGAGCAGCGCGCCCGCATCGAAGCCTTGCTCAAGGCCCGCCTCAGCAGCGCTGCCGACCATGCACTGGCGCGGCTTGTATCGGGCAGCTCGCAACCCGTGCACCTGGTATGCGACCTCACCCACCGCCTGTTGGCCTGCTCAGCTCCCCGAGAAGCCGAGTTCCACGTCCCGGTCAGCGAGCTGCTGGGCGTTTCGCTGTGGCCCTTTGCAACAGAGGAAATAGCCTCTCAGGAACAACGCCTGGCCGACATAGGCTGGCGGCAAAACCTGACCTCCCCGGCACTGGAGTTTGCCACTGGCGAGAACGACTCCGCGTTGGTGCCTATCCAGCACAGCCTTTGCCGCTGGACACGACTCACCCTGTCGGATGGCTCGACTGCCCGGCTGGTCGAAACGCTCTCGCATATTTAATGCGTGGACGCCCGCAAGCGGCGAGCCGAAGATCTACCCCTGCAATAGCCAGAGGTCACCCGCCGTGTCAGATCAAAACCTTCATGGAAAACTCGAGTTCCTGCGCCAGGCCGAAAAGCTCAAGAGCGTGACCCGCAGTGCCCACACCTCCACGGGCCGGCGTGAAAGTACCGCAGAGCACAGTTGGCGGCTGGCATTGCTGGCACTGGTGTTTGAAGAAGACCTGGGTGATGTCGATATCTGCAAGGTGCTGAAGCTTTGCCTTGTCCATGACCTTGGGGAGGCCTTGAATGGCGATGTCCCCGCCCCCGAGGCTCAGGCCATGCCCGACAAGGGAATGGGTGAACGGCAGGACCTGCTAGCCATCACATCGACGCTGGAACCTTCGATGCAAGACAACATCGTTGCCTTGTTCGACGAGTACGAAGCGGCCACTTCGCCCGAAGCCAAGGTGGTCAAGGCACTCGACAAGATCGAAACCATCCTGCAGCACACCCAGGGCGATAACCCGCCTGGCTTCGACTACGCGTTCAACCTGGAATACGGCCGCCGTTATACGGATGCCATTCCATTCCTGGCTTCCCTAAGGCGCACACTCGATGACGAAACACGTCAACGCATGACAGGCTAACGCGGTCGCTGTGGGAGCGGCCTTGTGTCGCGAAAGGGCCGCAAAGCGGCCCCAGCAATTCATGCAATGAAGTTGAAACCCGGGGCCGCTACGCGGCCCTCTCGCGACACTGCAGCGATTAACGCTGGTTTACCCACTACGCCCAGGTCTGGAATGAAAGCTTGCAGCGGTTTTATCCAGTTTTATGAATGGCCAATAATTATTGGCTGCCAATAATTTCCATAATTCAGCGCTATTATCAGTTTCCCTGACAACAATCGTCTTTCATCATCAGCCAGACTAGGCATAGATTCTCTCCGTCCACTCCCAGCAGCAACGGTAGAGCCTCATGTCCAGCCCACAGCACCCGTCCGCCTCCCCCGCCCTGACCACGCTGATCAGCCGTTCCGGCCTGCCTAGCCCCTCACTCAGCGAAACGCAGGCACGCGCCGTATTGCAGACGCACTATGGCCTCGACGGTGACCTGACCGCGCTGGGTAGCCAGCAGGACCTCAACTTCCGTGTGGAGGCACTACAAGGCCGCTATGTGCTGAAGGCCTGCCACGGCAGCTATGCCCAGCTTGAACTGGAAGCACAGCACGCCGCACTGGCCTACCTGCACGAACAGGGCTTGCCGGTACCGGAAGTGCGCCCAGCCCGCAATGGCGAAGGCTTGCTGGCACTGGACATCGACGGGCAACCCCTGCGCCTGCGCCTGCTCGACTACATCGAAGGCCAACCGTTGACCCGCCTCAAGCACATGCCGCCACGCCTGGTGGCTGAACTGGGCGGGCTTTGTGCGAAGCTGAACAAGGCCCTGGCCGACTTCGATCACCCAGGCCTTGTACGCACCCTGCAATGGGACCCGCAACATGCCGAAGCGCTGATCGATCACTTGCTGCCAGTGCTGCAAGACAGTGCCCAGCGCGCCCGCATCGAGCAGGCTACCCGCCAGGCCAGCGAGCGCTTGCTGCCGCTGATTGATCGACTGCCGAGCCAGGCCGTGCACCTGGACCTCACCGACGACAACACCGTGTGGGCGCGCGACAGTGAGCGCCAGTGGCAACTGCAAGGGGTGATCGACTTCGGTGACCTGATGCGCACCTGGCGTATCGCCGACTTGTCTGTGACGTGCGCGGCGCTGCTGCACCACGCCGAGGGCGACCCGCTGCGCATCCTGCCGGCGATCGAAGCCTATCAGGTGCTCAACCCGCTGACCGAGGCCGAGCTACGCGCCCTGTGGCCACTGGTGATCAACCGCGCAGCGGTACTGGTGTTGAGCAGCGCGCAGCAACTGGCCGTGGACCCCGGCAACCAGTACACCCGCGACAACGTGGCCCATGAATGGGAAATCTTCGACACCGCCACTGCCGTGCCTTTCGCGCTGATGGAGGCCGCCATCCTGCAGGCGGCGGGCGTGCAGATCGACGCTCCAGACTTGGACCGTTGCGCCCCCCTGCTCCCCGAACTGGCCGGGCAGGAAGTAACACGGGTCGACCTGGGTGTGCTCAGCCGCCATTGTGAAGCGGGTAACTGGGAGCAACCCGGTTTCGACCAACACCTGCTGAGCGCGCAAACGGCCCCGGCCTGCACCCTGCACGGGCAATATCGCCTGTCGCAAACCCATATCGACCGGCCCGAAGAGCCTGCTACCTGCGCCCTCGGCGTTGAGCTGCATGTGCCCAACGGCAGCCAGGTGCAAGCACCCGAAGCCGGTACCTGGCTGCGCCATGGCGACGGCCGCGGTTGCCTGCAAACCGCGCACTGGGCCTTGTGGTTGCAGGGCCTGGAAGATGCACCCGCCGATGGGCAGGCGATGGATAAAGGCCAGTCGCTGGGCCATAGCTGTGGTTTCCTCAGCGTACAGCTGTGCCTGGACCTCAGCATCCAGCCCCCCTTCTTCGCCACCCCGTCCCAAGCCGAGGCCTGGCTGGCCCTGTGCCCGACGCCGGCTGAGCTGCTGGACCTGGACTGCGATGCCGAGCCGCTGCCCGACCCACAGGCCCTGCTGGCCCGCCGCGACGCCAGCTTTGCCCGCTCGCAGAAGCACTACTACGCGCAACCGCCACACATCGAGCGCGGCTGGCGCAACTACCTGATCGACATGCAGGGCCGTTCGTACCTGGACATGCTCAACAACGTCGCGGTACTGGGCCACGGCCACCCGCGCATGGTCGCCGAGTCGGCGCGGCAGTGGTCGCTGCTGAACACCAACTCGCGCTTCCACTACGCGGCCATCACCGAGTTCTCCGAACGCCTGCTGGACCTGGCGCCCGAGGGCTTCGACCGGGTGTTCATGGTCAACAGCGGTACCGAGGCCAATGACCTGGCCATTCGCCTGGCCTGGGCCTACAGCGGCGGGCGCGACTTGCTGAGCGTGCTGGAGGCCTACCACGGCTGGTCGGTGGCCACCGACGCCATCTCCACGTCCATTGCCGACAACCCGCAAGCCCTGGAAACCCGACCAGACTGGGTGCACCCGGTCGAGGCGCCGAACACCTTCCGTGGCCGATTCCGCGGTGCCGACAGCGCGGCTGACTACCTGCGTGACGTCGATGCCAAGCTGGCCGACCTCGATGCCCGTGGCCGCCAGCTGGCGGGCATCATCTGTGAACCGGTGTACGGCAACGCTGGCGGCATTTCGTTGCCGGCCGGTTATCTGCGCGATGCTTACGCCAAGGTCCGCGCCCGTGGCGGCGTGTGCATCGCCGACGAGGTGCAGGTGGGTTATGGCCGCTTGGGCGAATACTTCTGGGGCTTCGAGGAGCAAGGCGTGGTGCCCGACATCATCACCATGGCCAAGGGCATGGGCAACGGCCAGCCGCTGGGCGTGGTCATCACCCGCCGCGAAATCGCCGAAGCGCTGGAGGCCGAGGGTTACTTCTTTTCCTCGGCCGGTGGCAGCCCGGTCAGCTGCCGCATCGGCATGGCGGTGCTGGACGTGATGCAGGAAGAAGGCCTGTGGGACAACGCCCGCGACACCGGGCGCTACTTCAAGGCCCGTCTGCAGGCGCTGGTCGACAAGCATCCGCTGGCCGGCGCAGCGCATGGGTCTGGCTTCTACCTGGGGCTTGAACTGGTGCGCAATCGCGAAACGCTGGAGCCGGCCACCGAAGAAACCATGGCCCTGTGCGACCGCCTGCGTGAGCTGGGCATCTTCATGCAACCCACCGGCGACTACCTGAACATTCTCAAGATCAAGCCGCCAATGTGCACCACCCGCGCTAGCGTGGACTACTTTGTCGACAGCATCGACCGGGTGCTGACCGAAGGCTTGTAGGGTGAAGTGAAGGCTGAAATCGAGTCAAAAAAACAAGGCGGTCGCGTGCGTTGGCATAGGCTGCACTGGCCCGAAAAAATGTAGGAGCGAGCTTGCTCGCGATGCGCCGCGCGGGCGGCGCTCGATTTCCGCTCCACTACAAAAACCAAATCTTGTACTTGGTGTGCCTTGACTCAATCCTCAACCATACAGATGGAAACTCACACCCTGTAACCCCAATCTTCATCACCTTCTGCCGCCAATGGCTATTCTGCCTCGGGACATGTCTGTTCAAGGATGACCACATGCCCAACCCTCATGGTTGTTTGCTCCGCCGTGGAAGGTGCTCAGAACCAGGCCGGCTCTACATGCTTACCTCCGTCACATACCACCGTCGCCCCTTGTTCCAGAACTTCCAGTTTGCTCGACTGGTGATCCATCACCTGCGCAGAGCAGATCAAGAGCAGCACTGCCGATCATTGGCCTGGGTTGTAATGCCCGACCATGTGCATTGGCTGCTTGAGTTAAAAGACGTAACGCTTGGAGCACTGATGCAACGTTTCAAACCCCGAACCAGTCATGCTTTGCGCAAAGCTGGATCAAGGGCTGCGCCTATCTGGCAGGCGGGTTATCACGATCGGGCTTTGCGACACGACGAGGAAGTGGTCGAGGTCGCCAGGTACATCATTGCTAATCCGATAAGGGCTGGACTGGTCGATAAAGTCGGCGACTATCCACACTGGGATGCGGTCTGGTTGTGAGTGATTGTGCAGCCGCATATCGATGGATTTTTGGAGGTGCGGACATCGAGCGCCGCCCGCGCGGCGCATCGCGAGCAAGCTCGCTCCTACATTTGTTTCGGGCCAATTGCTCCTGTGGGATTTGCGCGCGTAGGCCTTGGCACATGGCTGGATATCGCGTCGTACAAACAAGGCGGTCGCGCGCTCTGGCACAGGCGATACTGGCCCGAAACAAATGTAGGAGCGAGCTTGCTCGCGATGCGCCGCGCGGGCGGCGCTCGATCTCACAGGCGCTGAAAACACCCCGCCAAACACCCCAAAACCCACAATGCATGTTCAAATAAACACCCCATACTTGCCCCACCATGATCAGGTTTACTGACAATGGCCTTTTCCAGCGATTCCCTGGCAATATTCCTCGCCGTGCTCGATGCCGGCTCGTTCTCCGCCGCTGCGCGCAAGCTGGGCCGTGTACCCTCGGCAGTGAGCATGGCGGTCGCCCAGTTGGAAGCGGAACTGGACCTGGTGCTGTTCGACCGGGCCACGCGCAAGGCCTTGCCCACCAGCGCCGCCCTGGCGCTGGAGCCGCAAGCCAGGCAGGTGATTTGCCAGCTCAACCTGCTGGACGCCCAGGCCCTGCAACTGCACAAAGGCCTGGAAAAGCGCCTGACCATCGCCATGGCTCCCGAACTGCAAACCGGCCGCTGGAGCCAGCCACTGGAAATTTTGGCCCAGGAGTTCCCCAGCCTGGAAATCGAAGTGCGCTCGGCCACACAGACCGAAGCTGTTCGCTTGTTGCATGAAGGCAGCGTGCAACTGGCGCTGGTGTTCGAACGGCCCGGCATCGATGAGCGTGAATCGTTCCTTGAAGCCGGCAGCCAGTTGCTGGTGGCCGTCGCCTCGCCCCGCCACCCTGCCGGCCAGAACAGCGGCACACCATTGCCTGAAGAAGCCTTTGCCGAACAGCGGCAGATCATCGTGGCGTCGGGCAAGGCCACCGGTTCAGACCCGCGCATGGTGCTGTCGCGGCGCATCTGGCTGACCGACAGCTACCTGGCCACACTGGACTTGGTGCAGTCCGGCCTGGGCTGGGCCTACCTGCCGCAACCACTGGTTGAACCCTTGATTGCCTCAGGTGCGCTGGCCGAAGTGCGCTTTGACAACATGGCCAGCCGCTTGCGCTTGTGGGTGGACATCATCTGGATCAAGTCGCGACCGCTGGGCCTGGGGGCAAGGCGCTACCTGGATGTGATGCGCCAATGCTTTGAAACAGAATCACCGAGGTCCTGACGCAGACGCAGCTACGCTTCGGGCACCACCCTGCACCGTGTTGGATTTTTCGCGGATAAGCCCGCTCCCACAGAGTTGGCGTGAATCCGGATCAAGCGGCCGGCGCCACCAACCTGTACCCCACTCCCGCCTCGGTAATGATAAAGCGAGGTGCTGTGGGGTCGTCCCCCAGCTTCTGGCGCAGATGCCCGACCACGATCCGCAAGTAATGGGTGTCTTCCACATGGGTAGGCCCCCAGATGTCCTTGAGCAACTGCTGCTGGGTGATCACCCGCCCCGGATGCCCGGCCAACAGCGCCAGCAAGGCATACTCCTTGCGCGTCAGCGCCACCTCGACGCCCTCCAGCGTCACCCGGCGGAAGGCAAAGTCCACGGTCAACGGCCCGAAGCTGGCCGCCACCTCCGAACCACCGGTCTGCGGCACCTGGCGCAGCAGGGCACGCACCCGCGCCAAGAACTCCTGGATGCCGAACGGCTTGGTCACATAGTCGTTCGCCCCGCCATCCAGCGCATCCACCTTCTGGACCTCACTGGCGCGTACCGACAACACCATCACCGGCACCGCACTCCACTCGCGCAGCTCACGCAGCACCTGCTGGCCGTCCATGTCCGGCAGGCCCAGGTCGAGCACCACCAGGTCCGGCTTGCCCAATGCTGCCTGAGTGAGCCCCTCCTCACCGGTTGCCGCTTCGATCACCTTGTAGCCCTGGGAGGCCAGGCTGATGCGCAGGAACTTGCGGATCTGCGGTTCATCGTCGATGACCAACAGGGTGGCGGACTGGCTCATGGGGTTTCGCTTTCGGCTTCAGGTTGAGGGGGCAGTGGCAAGCATAGAGTGATGCCGGTGCCCTGGCCATCGATGCCTTCGCCTACCAGAATCTGCCCGCCATGGGCGCCGATCATGCCCTGGCAGATGGCCAGGCCCAGGCCGGTACCCTGCCCGCCACGGTCACCACGGGCGGCGGTGTAGAACATGTCGAAGATCTTCTCGCGGTCGGCCACCGGAATGCCGGGGCCTTGGTCCAGGACGGCAAAACGCAACTGCATGTCCTGCACCGATACGTGGAGATCAAGCCGACCATTGGCCGGCGAGAACCGTGCCGCGTTTTCCAGCACATTGACCAGCGCCTGCTCGATCAGCGCTGCATGTACGAACAGCAGCGGCAGCTCGGCCGGCACGTCAGTGTGCACACGCAACGGGGCGAGCACCACGCGCAGGCGGTTGAGCGCACTGCCAGCGATGTCGCCCGGAGCCACCCAGTCGCGTGCCAGCTTGAGGCCGCCGTGGCCCAGGCGGGTCATGTCCAACAGGTTCTGGATGTAGCGGTCAAGGCGCTCGGCCTCGTTGCGGGTGCCTTCCAACAGCTCACGGCGGTCTTCAGGCGGGATGGCCTCGCCCAACGCCAGCAGGCTGTCGATGCTGCCACGCATGGCGGTCAGCGGCGTGCGCAAGTCGTGGGAAACGGACGCCAGCAAGGCACTGCGCAACTGCTCGGTTTCGCCATGCAGGCGTGCGGCCTCCAGCTGCTCGGCCAGGCGGGCGCGGGCCAATGCCTGTGCCAGCGGCTGGCCAAGGGCGGTGAGCAGGCGCCGCCGCGGGTCGCTGAGCGGCTGGCCGGAACGCGGGCGTACACCGAGCAGCGCCAGGGGTTGTTCATCTACCGCCAGCGGCCACCACCACCAGCGGCCATTGGGTAGGGTGTCACTGCCATGGCCGGCGGCCTGGCCATGCTGCCAGGCCCATTGCGCAGCGGCGCGTTCGTTGTCGCTAAAAGCGTGGGCTTCACCACTGGCCACCTGCAGCTGGCCTTCGGCGTTGCGCTCCAGCAGGCACACCTGCATATCCTGCCAGCCATCCAGATGCTGGCCGGCGGCACTGAAGACGGCCTGGCGGTCGGTGGCCACCGTCAGCCGGCGCGACAGGTCGAGCAACTGGCTGGTTTGTGCCTGGGTCTCGCGCAGCGCCTGCAGCTGGCGACGCTGGCGGGCGGCCAGGTTGCCGGTTAGCGCGGCCATCAGCAGGAAGAACACCAGGGTCAGCACATCTTCTTCACGCTGGATGCTGAACGAGAAGTTGGGCGGAATGAACAGGAAATCGTAAGTCAGGAACGACAACGCAGCACAGGCCAGCGCAGGCCCCAGGCTGCTGCGTACCGCCACCAGCAACACCGCCGCCAGGAACACCAGCGAAATGTTTGGCAACGCCAGCACACTCGACACCGCCCAGGACAGGCCTGCTGCCATGACGGTGGCCAGTAGCGCCAACAGGTAATGCCGCCACACCCACACCCGCCGCACCGCCGAACGCGGCGCTTGCGGCTGCACATCGCGGTCCAGCACGTTGATTTCCAGGCCATGGCTCTCACGCAACAGCCGCGCAGCCACCCCGGCACCGAACAGGCGCCGACGCAGGCGGTCGCGGGACTGCCCGACCAGCACCAGGCTGGCCCGTCGTTCGGCGGCATGCTGGATCAACGTGCGCGCCACTTCGCCGGCACGCAGCACCACCACCTCCCCGCCCAGGCGCTCGGCCAGTTGCTGCGCGGCCTGCAGGCGATGGCGAGCGGTTTCGTCACGCAGGCGGCCGTTGTCCACATGCACCATGCTCCAGGGCAGGTGGCGGCGCTGGGCCACGCGGCTGGCATGACGCACCAGGCGCTCGGCCTGGTCGTCGCCATCCACGCCCACCAGCAACCGGCCACGCAAGGCCGGGGCCTCCTGGCCGCGCTGGCGATAGCCATGGGCCAGGTCGGCATCGACCTGCGCGGCGGCAGTCTGCATGGCCAGCTCGCGCAGCGCGGTCAGGTTGGTTTGCGAGAAGTACGCGTCGATCGCGGCCCGCGCCTGCTCCGGTACGTACACCTTGCCTTCGCGCAAGCGTTCGAGCAGCTCGCGCGGCGGCAGGTCGATCAGCACCAGCTCGAAGGCTTCCTGCAGCACCCAGTCCGGCAGGGTTTCGCGTACGAGCACGCCGGTAATGTCGCGCACCTTGTCGTTGAGGCTTTCCAGGTGCTGGACGTTGACCGTGGTGTACACGTCGATGCCGGCGGCCAGCAATTCCTGCACGTCCTGCCAGCGCTTGGCGTGCCGGCTGCCGGGGGCATTGGTGTGGGCCAGTTCGTCGACCAGGGCCAGTGTTGGCGCGACCTTGAGCAGGCCGTCGAGGTCCATTTCTTCAAGCGTGACGCCGCGGTACTGGCTGCGCAGCAGGGGTTGCTGCTGTAGGCCGGCGAGCAACGCCTCGGTTTCGGCGCGGCCGTGGGTTTCGACAACGCCGGCAAGCACTTGCACGCCCTGGCGTTGCTGGGCGTGGGCGGCCTGGAGCATGGCGAAGGTTTTGCCGACGCCGGGGGCGGCGCCGAGGAAGACCTTGAGCCGGCCCCGGCCTGTACGAGGGAGGTTAGCCAGCAGCGCATCGGCGCGGGCGGAATCACTCATGTTTCATCCTTCAGAATCTGCGACGGTCGACCAAAGGGCCTGCTTTGCAGGCCATCGCCGGCAAGCCAGCTCCCACCTCGACCGCAGCAACCTAAAGTCATGTGCAGTACCTGTGGGAGCTGGCTTGCCGGCGATGGGCCGCAGAGCGGCCCCAACATCAGTGGTTCAATTGCTCCAGTGCCTGGTTCAGCGCCAGCACATTGACCACCGGCGGGCCGATCAATGGGTGGAGGGTGGCCTCTTCCACCAAGGCTTGCAAGCGCTCCACCGGCAGTTGCCGCGCTGCTGCCACGCGCGGAACCTGATAAGCCACGGCCTCTGGCGGCAGGTGCGGGTCGAGGCCGCTGCCCGAGGTGGTCAGCAACGCCTGGGGCACTGGCCCCTGCTGCGCCTGGTACAGCGTTGCGGCATCCCCCTTGACCCGCTCAGCCAGCACCGGATTGCTCGGCGACAGATTGCTCGCACCGCTGGCCACCGTGGCGTAAGCGCCTGCCGACGGCCGCGCATGGAACCAGCCATCCCCCTTGAATTCCTGGGCGATCAGCGCCGAGCCACGCACCTGGCCCTGGTCGTCGCGCACCAGGCTGCCATTGGCCTGTTCCGGGAAAGCGACCTGGGCAATGCCCGTCACCGCCAGCGGATACAGCGCGCCAGTCACCAGCGTCATCAGCAAAGCCAGGCTCAACGCCGGGCGTACATAAGCATTCATGGCGGCCTCCTCAGACCAGGTTCAGGGCATTGAGCAGCAGGTCGATCAGCTTGATCCCGGCAAACGGCACCACGATGCCGCCCAGCCCGTAGATCAGCAGGTTGCGCCGCAACAGATGCGCCGCGCTGGCCGCCTGCACCCGCACGCCACGCAGCGCCAGCGGGATCAGCGCGATGATGATCAGCGCGTTGAACACGATGGCCGACAGGATCGCGCTCTGCGGGCTGGCCAGGTGCATCAGGTTGAGCACGCCCAGCTGTGGGTAGATGGCAGCGAACAGCGCCGGCAGGATGGCGAAGTACTTGGCCACATCGTTGGCAATAGAGAACGTGGTCAGTGCGCCACGGGTGACCAACAGTTCCTTGCCGACCTGTACCACGTCCAGCAGCTTGGTCGGGTCGCTGTCCAGGTCGACCATGTTGGCCGCCTCGCGCGCGGCCTGGGTGCCGTCGTTCATGGCCATGCCCACATCGGCCTGCGCCAGTGCCGGGGCGTCGTTGGCACCGTCGCCGCACATGGCCACCAGGCGGCCGTCGTTCTGCTCCTGGCGGATACGCGCCAGTTTCTTCTCAGGGGTGGCCTCGGCCAGTACGTCATCCACCCCCGCTTCGGCTGCGATGGCGGCGGCGGTCAGCGGGTTGTCGCCGGTCACCATCACCGTGCGAATGCCCAGTTTGCGCAACTCGGCGAAGCGCTCGCGGATACCCGGCTTGACCACGTCCTTGAGGTGGATCACGCCAAGCAGGCGCTTGTCGATGCACACCAGCAGCGGTGTGCCGCCACTCTGGGCGATGCGCTCCACTTCGCGGGCCAGCGCCGGGGGCATTTCCAGCCGCTGCATGCCGACGAACGCCAGCACCGCATCGACGGCGCCCTTGCGGTAGCGGTGCTGCTGGAAGTCGATACCCGACAGACGTGTCTCGGCACTGAAGGCCACAGCCTCGAACTGCCCGGCAGCCGGTTCGATAAAGTCGTGCAGTTGGTGCAGGTACTCGACAATCGACTTGCCTTCGGCGGTGTCATCGGCCAGCGAGGCCAGCAGCGCGCCCTCCCCCAATTCCTTGGCGGTGATGCCCGGCGCAGCATGCAGCGCGCTGCAGCGGCGGTTGCCAAAGGTGATGGTGCCGGTCTTGTCGAGCATCAGCGTATGCACATCACCGGCCGCTTCCACCGCCCGGCCGGAGCGGGCGATGACGTTCAAGCGCACCAGACGGTCCATGCCGGCGATGCCGATGGCCGACAGCAGGCCGCCGATGGTGGTAGGGATCAGCGTCACCAGCAGCGCGGCCAGGAAGATCAGCGGCAGGCTGCCACCCGCGAAATGGGCGAACGGCTGCAAGGTCACCACCACGATCAGGAAGATCAGCGTCAGGCCGATCAGCAGGATGTCGAGGGCAATCTCGTTCGGCGTTTTCTGGCGCTTGGCGCCTTCGACCAAGGCAATCATGCGGTCGAGGGTCGATTCGCCCGGGTTGCTGGTGATACGGATCAACAGCCAGTCGGAGACCAGCCGGGTATTGCCGGTCACCGCCGAGCGGTCGCCGCCGGACTCGCGGATCACGGGGGCAGACTCACCGGTAATGGCGGCCTCGTTGACCGCCGCGATACCTTCCAGCACCTCGCCGTCGCCGGGGATCATTTCGCCAGCGGCTACGCGCACTACGTCATCTTTGCGCAACGCGCTGGCTGCAATGGTTTCGTAGCTGCCATCACGCTTGCGACGCTGGGCGGTCAAGCCTTGGCTACCCGCCTTGAGGCTGTCGGCGCGGGCCTTGCCACGGCCTTCGGCCAGCGCCTCGGCAAAGTTGGCGAACAGCACGGTAAACCACAGCCACAGGGCGATTTGCACGGCAACGCCGGTACTCACGCCACTGCCGGGGGCGAAGCACAGCACAGTGGTCAACACTGCGGTCAGGGCCACCACCAGCATCACCGGCGAACGTTTGAGCTGGCGCGGGTCGAGCTTGACGAACGCCTGCACCAGCGCCGGGCGCCACAGCGCGGCGAAGCGGGTCTGGTCCTTGGCGGTGTGCCGCGCTTTAACTTCAGGAATGGGCATGTTCATGGTCAGTCCTCAGAAACCCAGGCTCAGGTGTTCGGCGATTGGCCCCAGGGCCAGGGTCGGCAGGAAGGTAAGGCCACCCACCAACAGGATGGTCACCAGCAGCAGGCCGGTGAACAGCGGGCCATGGGTGGGGAAGCTGTTCTGCCCCTGCGGTGCGCTTTTCTTCGCTGCCAGGCTGCCAGCCAAGGCCAGGATCGGCAGGATGTAGCCGAAGCGGCCGATGAGCATGGCCAGGCCGATCATCAGGTTGTGGTACACCGTGTTGGCACCGAAGCCGGCGAAGGCCGAGCCATTGTTGGCCGTGCCCGAGGTGTAGGCGTACAGCAGCTGGCTGAAACCATGCGCCCCCGGGTTGCTGACCGCACCCGCCGGGCCAGGCAGGCTGGCGGCGATAGCGCCCAGCACCAGCACGCCGACCGGCATCACCAGCAGGGTTGCCACCAGCAACTGCACCTCACGGGCTTGCAGCTTCTTGCCCAGGTATTCCGGGGTGCGGCCAATCATCAGCCCGGCCAGGAACACCGCGATCAGCACGAACAGCAGCATCCCGTACAGCCCGGCGCCGACGCCGCCGAAAATCACCTCGCCCACCATCATGTTGACCATCGCCACCATGCTGGTCAGCGGGTTGAGGCTATCGTGCATGGCGTTGACCGAGCCGTTGGAGGCCGCAGTGGTGGTGACCGTCCACAACACCGAACCGGTGGTGCCAAAACGGCTTTCCTTGCCTTCCATGGGGGCCGCCTGTTGCACCTGAGTGCTTTCCAGCGCCGGGTTGGGCTGGTACTCGGACCACAGCGCGGTGCTGCCGCCAATCAGGAACAGGGCAAGCATGCAGGCGAGGATCGCGCGGCTCTGACGCAGGTCCTTCACGTAGTGGCCGAACGTGAACACCAGCGCCACCGGAATGAGGATGATCGACGCCACCTCGAACAGGTTGCTCCAGGCCGTGGGGTTTTCGAACGGGTGCGCCGAGTTGACGCCGAAGAAGCCACCGCCGTTGGTACCCAGTTGCTTGATGGCGATCTGGCTGGCGGCCGGCCCCAGCGGAATGGTCTGGTCAGCCCCTTGCAGGGTCAGCGCATGGGCGTAGTCGGCAAAGGTCTGCGGCACGCCCTGCCACACCAGCAGCAGCGCCAGCAGCAGGCACAGCGGCAGCAAGCCATAGAGGGTGGCGCGGGTCATGTCGACCCAGAAATTGCCCAGCGTCGTTGCACTGCGCCGGGCAATGCCGCGACACAACGCGACCAGCACGGCCAGGCCGGTGGCGGCACTGACAAAGTTCTGTACGGTCAGGCCAAGCATCTGGCTTAGGTAGCTGACCGATGCCTCACCACTGTAGGCCTGCCAGTTGGTGTTGGTGACGAAGCTTACGGCGGTATTGAACGCCAGCGACCACGCCTGGCCTGGCAAGTGCTGCGGGTTGAGCGGCAGGTAGCCCTGCAACAGCAACACGGCAAACAGCAGCAGGAATCCGGCCAGGTTGAAGGCCAGTAGCGCCAGGGTGTATTGCCGCCAGTTCTGCTCCTGGCTGGCGTTCACGCCCGCTAGCCGGTAGCAGGCCTGCTCGACCGGGCTCAACAGCGGCGACAGCCAGGTGCGCTGGCCTTCCATGACCCTGTAATAGAACCGCCCGAGCCAGGGTGCCGGTAACAGCACGATGGCGAAGAACGCCAGCAGCAAGGCGAAATCGTAACTGTGCATGGCCGCTCCTTAGCTGCGATCGGCGCGCAGCAGCGCCACCAGCAGATAAAACGCCAAGGCCACTGCCAGCAGCAGTGACAGCCCGTCGAGCATGTTCATGAGTGGTTCTCCCCGTGGTGCGGCGTGTGCCGCTATGGGGAAATTGTCTGAGGGAGGGGCGTAAAGGGGCGAGATCGGCGGATGGGGGTGGGTATAAAGAAAGCGTAAAAATCAGGTTTGTGGGCTGTCTTTACTGGCCTCTTCGCGGGCAAGCCCGCGAAGAGGCCGGTGCAGGCTTACTGCTGGGGAGGCTGCTGGGCGGCGTTACGGCTCCAGTCCAACAATAAACTGTACCCCACTGCCAGCAAGGTCGGCCCGATGAACAGGCCAATGAAGCCAAAGGCAAGCAATCCGCCGAACACCCCCAACAGCACGATCACCAGTGGCAGGTTACCGCCACGGCTGATCAGGTACGGCTTGAGCACGTTGTCCACGCCGCTGATGACAAAGGTGCCCCAGATGCCCAGGAACACCGCCATGCCGTACTCGCCCTTCCACACCAGCCAGGCCGTGGCCGGGATCCAGGCCAGTGGTGGGCCCATGGGGATCAGGCTGAGCATGAAGGTCACCAGGCCCAGCACGATGGCACCCGGCACGCCAGCAATCAGGAAGCCGATCAGTGCCAGCAAACCCTGCGCCGCCGCTGTGCCAATCACCCCGTTCACCACCCGCTGAACGGTGCCCGCCACCAGTTCCAGGTAGTACTCGGCGCGGTCACCCATCAGGCGGTGCAGCAAGCGCAGTACGAACGCCGACAGGCGCGGGCCGTCGCGGTAGAAGAAAAACACGAACACCAGGCTAAGGGTCAGTTCCAGCACACCGCTGCCGATCTGCGCACTGCGCGCCAGCAACCAGTTGCCCACCTGCCCGAGGTACGGTTTGACCGACGCCAGCAGGGCCGCCCCCTGCTGGTCGAGCGACTGCCACCAACTGACCAGGCGCTCACCAACGAACGGTATGCCCCCCAACCAGGCCGGTGCATCGGGCAAACCGTCCACCTGCACGTCGCGCACGAACGCCGTGGCATCGCGAATATGATCGGCCAGGTTGAACCCCAGCCACACCAGCGGCAATGCCACAATCAGGATCCAGGCGGTGGTCAACAGGCTGGCCGCCAAGGTTTCGCGCCCGCCCAGCACACGCGTGAGCAAGCGCATCAACGGCCAGCTGGCAAACGCCAGGATGGCCCCCCACAGCAACGCCGAGATGAACGGTGCCATCACCCACAGGCCGGCCCCCAGCAACGCCAACAGCAGAATCTGGACCAGCAGGCGATCATTGTTAACCATGGCGGCGCTCGTTCAACGGATCAGTTCAAGGTGCAGGCCGTCGGTGGGCGCGCTACCGACTTCAAGGCGGCCATTGCGCACACCTGCCTTGACCAGCGCCTCGCGCCAGGCTTCGGCCTGAGCGCCACTGAGGCTGGCACGCAGGGTGCTGTCCAGGTTCAGGCTGCGGGCCAGCAAGTTCACCCAGGTGTCTTGCGGCGCGGCCAGGTCAGGGTAGTCGAGCTTGCCGGTGTCGCGCATTTCGCGCAGCACCGTGGCGGCGGTCGGCAGCAGTTCGCCCAACGGGTTGCCGGCAACGAACTCTTCCACATGCAGGTAGGCACGGCGGTTGCCCCGGGTAACGCTGTACAGCGCGACCAGGGTGTCGGCCTCTTCCGCCGAACGACGCAGCAAGATAAACGCCTGCTGCTCGTCACCACCGTTCAGGCGGGCATTGGCAAACACATCGTTGGCCCACAGGCTGGCCTCGCCGCAATCGCGGCCCTGGCACCAGAACAACGGGTAACCACCGTCGCGTTGCAGTTCTTCACGGGCAGTGGTGAAGGCTTCGCGGGCGGTGCGTTCGACCGGCAGTTCGTAGGTGACCGAGCTGACCTGGCCACGGCTTTCGACCTTGTCTTCGACCCGCAGGCGGCCGCTGATCTTGCGCAGCGGGCCCATCGGGTAAACACGTTCCTGCTCCACGGCCGGACGCTGGTCGACGACCTTGGCGTCCACCGGCACCGGCAAGCTGCCGGCCCACAACACGGGGCTGGCGAACACCAGGCAGGCGGCTACGGCATTACGGATGGCAACAGGCGCGCTCATTGGCGACCCAGGCGGCGCCCTGCGCCGAAATGAAGCTCCAGGATGTCTGGCAGTTGCATGGTTGTCTCCCTGTTCAACCCGCCAAGCCTCGACAGTTGTCCGGTGCAAGTCAAGCAAAGCCAAAGAAGCGATTGAAACAGTCTGCGACAAGGGCCGCGCCCTGCTCATCGTTCAGGTGCAGGTGATGGCCACCGGGTAGCGTCACCTGCTCAAAGGGTAGCTGCTCCAGCAACGCGGTGTGGCGCACCAGCATGCCATCGGCGGCGACCACTAGCTGCGCGGGGCATTTCACCCTGCGTACATAGGCCATGGCCTGGGCTTCGCTCAGGCGTACTGGCGATGGCAAGGTCAGGCGGCTGTCACTGCGCCAGCTGTAACCGCCCGGCACCGGCATGAGGCCACGCCGGGCCAGCAGTTCGGCGGCCTCGCGGCTGACCGCGACCATGCCTTTCATCCGGGCATGCACACCTTCTTCCAGCGTGGCGTACACCGACTTGCGCTTGCCGTCCAGCCGCAGCTGGGCCTGCAGTGCCATCCCCAAACGTTCGCCTGCATCCTGCTCGGCACCGGTCGGCGGGATGACGCCGTCGATCAACGCCAGATGGCTGACCCGGTCGGGCAAGGCGCCAGCCAGCTGCACCGAAATGATTGCCCCAAGCGAATGCCCCAACAGTGCAAAACGCTTCCAACCAAGCTGCTCGGCCACCCGCAGCACATCATGGGCATAGTCGGCCAAGGCATAACCGGCGCCAGGCGGGCGGTGTTCGGAGTAACCGTGCCCGGCCAGGTCCAGGGCGACGATGCGCAGGCCTTTGAGTTGCGGTGCCAGGCGGGCGAAGCTGTTGGCGTTGTCCAGCCAGCCATGCAGGGCAATCACCGGCAGCCCGTCCTCGGGGCCGAACAGGTGCGCGGCCAGCTCGATATGGCCCAGGCTCAGGCGGATTTCTTCGACGTGTGCGCTCATGCCTGACTCCAGCGGTCGAACAGGCCCTTGATCAGGCTGGCGGTGTCTGCGGGGCGCTCCAGCGGGAACATGTGCCCGCCCGGCACGCTGTGGTATTCACCCTGGGACATGCCCCGTACGGCCAGGGTGTGGTGGCGGCGAATGACATTGCTACGGTCGCCGCGCACCATGGCCAGCGGCACCTGCAACTGCCGCGCGGGCGCCGGGCTGGTATGCGGGATGCTGCGGTAGATGCTGATTTCGGTAGCCGGGTCGAAGCGTAGCTGCAGGCCCTGCTCTGCCGCCTGCAAGCCGTGTTCGACATAGGCGTCGAGGCAGTCGGGATCGAAATGGCGGAACAATGACTTGCCGGCGAAATAGTCCCGGGCGCTGTCGCGGTCATTGAACGTTTCTCGGCGCCCCAGCGTGCGCCCGGCCGGGGTGATACGGTCGATGAAGCCAAAACGCTTGGCGGTGCGCAGCAGCCATTGATCGGCGCGGGTGAGTACCGGCGAGTCGAGCATCACCACACCACGGTAGTACTCGGGGCAGCGCAAGGCAGCATGCAGGTGCAATACGCCACCCAACGAGTGGCCGACACCCCAGACCGGCTGGTCCTGTTGCGCCAGGTGGTGCAACAATTCATCGACCAGGCTCTGCCAGTTGTCATTCACCGGAAAGCGTGGATCGTGCCCATGCTGGGCCAGGTGCTGCACCTGGTAGTCCGGCGCCAGGGCAGCGAACAGCTTGCCGTACGTGGCCGAGGGGAAACCGTTGGCATGGGCGAAGAAGATCTGCTGCGGCATGGCGCCTGGTCCGGACGGAGGAGGATGGCTCATTGTCGGCATCGGCGCGCCGTTCGGCAACGTCCGGAAAGGTCATCGGCGAGGGCTATCAGGTCACGCCGACCGGTCGAAACTGGCCAGTGAACGGCGCAGGCAGGCTTGCATGTAGGCCAACTGGCTTTCCAGCGCTTCGCGGGCCAGGCGCTGGTCCTTATAATCAAGCTGAAGGCGTCGCAGAGCCAGGCAACTGGTTTGCAGCAAATGAGACACCCGCTGGCAGGTATCTTGAAGGATAAGAAAGTCCTGCAGACTGTTCTCTCTGTCAGCAGCATTCAGCACGCTGCTGGCGTTGACCGTTTTCATCAGGCCATAGAGCTTGGCATCGGCCGAATCGCGTAGCAGGCTGTATCGGGCGAAGTCCAGAGCGACACCTTGCTCAACCATGTCCAGGGTAGGTTGCAAATCCACGGAGCTCAACAACGCCCCCCTCTCACCCTTCATTCGCTGCTCCCTGCCTGTTTGCTTTCAGGCAACGCTAGCAAGGGGCCACTCACCGCGGCAACTGACAAAAATGCCAGTTGCCTTACCGGTTTCAGGGTTTCAAGCCGGATAACTGATCCCTTTGAGGGTCATCAGCCCAGCCAGCGGCCAATCCCCTTCCAGTTCAGCCAGGCTGGCGGTGCTCATGGCTGCCGGATGTTGCTGATGGCCATGCTCCAACACCCCGACCAAGGTCCCCACCAGCGGCTGGTGGCTGACCAGCAGTACATGCTCCAGGCCCAGCCGCTCGATTTCACCGATCACCTGCTGCACGTCACTTTCCGGGGTCAGCCAGGGCACGGTACGCACCGGCTCGCCGAAGCCCAGTGTGTCATGCACCAGCGCCGCCGTTTGCTGGGCGCGCACGTAGGGGCTGGCAATAATTGCCTGCAACGGCTGCCCGAGCAGGCGAGCAGCGCTGTGCAGCACCTGCTCGCGGCCTTGGGCAGTCAAACGGCGTTCGGCATCCGTGTTGGCCCGTGGCTCCGCCTCGCCGTGGCGCAGTACCCAAAGCTTCACAGCTTGGGTTCCTCGTCACGCACCGGGTGCGGGGCCGGCGCCACGGCATGCGCTGCTTCACCTTCCGGCGCGCGCGGCGCAGGCCAGTCAGAGAACGGCCATGGCTTCTGGTCGCTGTGGAAGCTGCCAAAGCGGCCGATCTGCGCCAGGAACTGGCTCAGGCTGTCGCCGAAGTTCATCAGGCTGGCGCTGGGTGCGCCGTACACCAGACGGTAGATCAGCTGCACCAGCACCAGCCCACCCAACAACAGTTCGGCCAGTTGCCAGACCACCAGGAACACCAGCATCCACAGCACCCGCAGGATGATCGACTCGCGCTGGGCGCGTTCGGGCGTATCGTTCATGTGTCGCTCCTTGCTCGTGTCAGAGCCGCCAAAGGCTCAGTTGAAACCGCTGATGGAAATGAAATCGACATCGGTCTTGGGTTCGGCGCGCATCAGGTGCTCGATCACCTGGTTCAGCGTGCGGCCTTCGAACAGGATGGCATGCAGGCCCGCCACCAGTGGCATGTAGACCTGCACTTCCTGGGCTTTGGCCTTGAGCACCTTGATGGTATTGACGCCTTCGGCCACTTCGCCCAGGCGGTTGACCGCCTCATCCAGGCTTTGGCCCTGGCCCAGCGCGTAGCCAACCTGATAGTTGCGGCTCTTGGGCGAGGAACAGGTGACGATCAGGTCACCGACACCGGCCAGGCCGAGGAAGGTCATGGGGTTGGCCCCCTGGCTGACGGCAAAGCGGGTCATTTCGGCCAAGGCACGGGTAATCAGCATGCTCTTGGTGTTCTCGCCCATGCCCAGCGCAACGGCCATGCCGGCGATGATGGCGTAGACGTTTTTCAACGCGCCACCCAGCTCGACACCAAAGCGGTCAGCGCTGGCATAGACACGGAACGTGCGCCCATGCAGCACAGCCTGCACCTGCTTGCAGAGCTTTTCGTCCTCGCTGGCGACCACCGTTGCAGTCAGCGCATGCTCGGCGATTTCGCGGGCAAGGTTAGGGCCCGATAACACGCCAATACGCGCTTCGGGGGCAATTTCTTCAAGGATCTGGCTCATCAGCTTGAAGCTTTGCGCTTCGATGCCTTTGGTCAGGCTGACCAGGCCCTTGCCGCGCAGCAGCTCGGCATGGGGCGCCAGCACGCTGCGCAGGGCGCTCGACGGCAGGGCAACGAAAATCAGCTCGCTGGCCTGCAGGGTCGCCAGCAGGTCATTGACCGGCTCGACGCCATCGTGCAGACGGATGCCCTTGAGGTAGCGCGGATTCTCTCGATTGACGCGCATGGCCTCGGCTTGCGCCGGGTCGCGCATCCATTGACGCACCGGCACACCGTTTTCCGCCAGCAGGTTCGCCACGGCGGTGCCAAAGCTGCCGCCTCCCAGAACTGCAACAGGTTGCTGTTCAGTCATATCCAATCCATTAAAGCCAAAAATTAAGTGGCGACCCCGCCATTATACGGCTCGCCTGCCATGCGCCAAGGCTTGCAACGCAGATGACACTGTCATGGCCACGTTGCAACAAATGTAGGAGCGAGCTTGCTCGCGATGCGCCGCGCGGGCGGCGCTCGATTTTCGCCCCCATGAAAGCGTCAAGTCAGACACATTGCAAAACCACTCCAGGTCACTGGCAAATGCGCCACGGTCAGTTACCATGCCTGTTTCAATCCTGATACAAGGCCGCCCCGTGTTCCCTGGCACGCCCCCGTACCCGCGCCTGCTCATACTGACCGCTCTGCTCGGCAGCCCGGCTGTGGCCGACGACCTGTTCATCGACAACACCGACCTGCCCCAGGTTCTGACTGCCACACGCCTGAAACAATCCCCGGCGGCAGTCCCGGGTAGCATGACCGTGCTCGACAGCGAGCTGATCCGTGCCAGTGGCGCCCGCGACATCCCCGAATTGCTGCGCCTGGTACCGGGCATGATGATTGGCTACGGTGCCGGTAACCAACCCACGGTCAACTACCACGGCAGCAACGTCAACGATGCACGGCGCATGCAGGTACTGATCGATGGCCGCTCGGTGTACCGCGCGGGCCTGGCCACCGTGGACTGGAGCGACATCCCTCTGGCCATGGAGGATATCGAGCGCATCGAAGTGTTCCGCGGCCCGAACACCGTCAGCTACGGCGCCAACGCGCTGATGGCGGTGGTCAACATCCTCACCCGCAACCCTGCTGACAGCCATGGCACGCGGCTGAAGGTGACCCACGGCCAGGATGGCATCAACGACTTCTATGCCAGCCACGGCTTTGGCTGGGACGGCGGCGACATGCGCCTGTCGCTGTCCGGCCAGCAGGACGATGGTTTCGACGAGAACCAGTTTGGCCAGGATTACCGCGACAGCCGCCGGCTCACCCGCTTCAACCTCAGCGCCAGCCACAACCTGGCAGTGGACCAGACCCTGGAGTGGCAACTGGCGGCGAAGGAAGGCAGCAACCAGCGGCCCTATACCTATCAGCCAGTATTCGCGAGGTACGAGGCCGGCGACAACGCAGACGTCAATGCCAAGGACTATGCCGGCTCATTGCGCTGGACCAAGGATTTCAGCGCCGAGCACAGCCTCTATATCCAGGGTTCGGCGCAACACTTTGACCGCCAGCAGGTATGGCGCGCCTGTGATGCCTTGCAGTCGTTCAGCCCCGAATTGACCCAGCTCTGGCAAATGAACCCTGACTTCGCCGAAAAAGTGGCACGCGGCATCGCTACCGGCGCCCCCCTTTCCACCGACGACCCCACCCTGAAAGGGCTTTTGCAAAAAGTGCAGCAACAGTGGGAGAACGGTGGCAAGCAACAGGTGTGCGGCGATGTCGACCAGAGCACCCGCGAAACCCGCTACGACCTGGAAATCCAGGACACCCTGAGCCTGACCGACAGCCTGCGCCTGCTCAGCGGCATGAACTACCGCTATGACCGGGCCGACTCGCAGACTTACTTCAACGGCAGCCTCGACGACCAGACCTGGCGCCTGTTCGGCCAGCTGGAATGGCGCGCCGACGAACACTGGATCCTGCAGGGCGGGGCCATGTTCGAAGACTCCCGCCTGTCTGGCAGCTCGCTGACCCCGCGCGTGGCGGTCAACTACCTGATTACCCCGCGCCATGGCCTGCGCGCCGTGTATTCCGAGGCCGTGCGCTCACCCGACATGTTCGAGAACAACGTCAACTGGAGCTACACGGTCAAGAACCTCACCCCCAATGCATTTGGCCTGCAGAACGGCGAGTACTTCGTCAAGACCCGTGGCCCCGGCGACCTCGAACAGGAGCGCATGCGCTCGCGCGAGCTGGGCTACAACGGCTCCTTCAGCGACATCGACCTGAACATGGATGTGAAGCTGTTCTACGACGAGATCACGGGAATGATCAGCGAGCCCTTGAAGAACAACCAGTACATCGCCAGCAACGCCAACAAGGCCCGTTTCAGTGGCAGCGAAGCGCAACTGGACTGGCGCCCCACCCTGCGCGATCGCCTGCGCCTGACCTACGCCTACGTCGATGCCTGGGCCAGCAACCCCGACGACCGCCGCCTCAGCGCCCACAACAGCGGCTCGGCCGGATGGATGCGCGATTGGGGGGCTGGCTGGTCGAGCGCGCTGTTCTACTACGGCGACGATGCACTCAACCAGTACCGCTACGAGCGCCTGGACCTACGCCTGGCCAAGCGTTTTCGGGTGCATGGCAGCAACCTGGAGCTGGCGGCGCTGTGGCAGCAGCGCCTGGACGATGAGCCCACCACGGCAATCCAGAACCGCTACGACAGCCGCCACCGCCTGAGCGTCAGCGCGGAGCTGGAGTTCTGATGGCCGTGTTGCTGCGCCTGTTGCTGCTGTGCCTGTGGCCGCTTGGGCCATTGTCGGCCAGTGAAATCCTGCTGGTGGGGGCTGAGGATCAGCCCGGCATCCGCAGTTTTGTCGCCGCGCTGGAAAGCCGTCGACCGCATGACCATGTGCATTTCCTGACCACTGCCGAGCTGCCGCGCCCGAGCAAGCTCAAAGCGGACCAGCGCCTGATTCTGCTCGACAGCGCCGCGCTGGAGTGGCGCCTGGGTGAAAACGCCGGCCCACCGGCCCTGGCCATGCGGGTCAGCCGGGTACAGGCTGAACAGCGCCTGGGAAAGTCGCGCCCAGCGTTCCTTACCTTGTTGTGGAGCGACGCGCCGCTGGGCCGGCAATTGCGCCTGACGCGCTACTTGTTGCCGCAGGCCCAGCGCATTGGCGTGCTGTACGGTGAACACAGCAGTTTCTTGCTCGACGAGCTGCGCCATGCTGCCCGCCCAATGGGCCTGGAGATCATCGCCCAGGACTGGTCCGACCCACGGGACAGCCGGCCGCTGCAGCACCTGCTGGGCAACAGCGATGTGCTGCTGGGCCTGGACGACCCCAACCTGTACAACTCCAAGACGGCGAAAAACCTGCTGCTGAGCAGCTATGGCCGGCAAATGGCACTGATCGGCCCGAACGCCGGGTTTGTGCGGGCCGGCGCCCTGGCCAGCACCTACAGCGATCAGGACGACTGGCTGGCGGAGCTCGACCAGTTGCTCGACCAGCCGCCAGCGCGCTGGCCACGCAGCCTGTACCCGGCGCGCTACGGCGTCAGTGGCAACCAGCAGGTGGCCCGCGCCCTGGGCCTTGAACCGATCGATCCGAACGCCGCTGCCAAAGCCCTGGCCGCAGGAGAACCCACCCCATGAGCAAGCGCCTGAGCTGGGATATCCACACCCGCACCCAGATCATCAGCCTGGGCCCTGCCCTGCTGCTGACCTTGCTGTTGATCAGCTTCTTTACCTTCGTGCGCATCCAGGACTTGCGCCAGGAGCTCAATCACACCGGGCAACTGATCGCCAATCAGCTGGCACCGGCATCAGAGTACGGGGTGATTTCGGGTAACAACGAAGTGCTCGAAGGGCTGATGCGGGCCACCCTCAGCATCCCGCACGTACGCTTTCTGGAAGTGCAGGACAGCCGCAACCACATTCTGGTGTACGTCGAGCAGTCCGACGAAAGCGCCAACCGCGCGCAACAGGTTGAAGTGTTCCAGGCCCCCATCCGCCTGCAGCAAATCCGCCTGGACAACGACTTCCTGCAACAAGGCAAAGCCACCACCCCCGCCATCGGTGACGACTACCTGGGGCGGGTCATCGTTGGCATGTCCGATGACGCCTTCAGCCAGCGCCAGCAGGAAATCGTGATCAAAGCCGGCATACTGGCGCTGTTCGCGCTGCTGTTCACCTTTTTGCTGGCGCGCCGCCTGGCCCTGAGCCTGGCCAAGCCCATCAGCGACATGGGGCATGCGGTAAAGGCGATTCAGCAAGGCGAGTACAACACCCCCTTGCCGGTGGTCGATGACAGCGAACTGGGCCACCTGGCACGCCACATCAACAACCTGGCCAGCGCCCTGGAACAGGCCAGCGATGAACAGAAGCAGGCCATTGCCGAGCTGATTCAGGCCCGTGAGGAGGCCGAGCAGGCCAACCGCGCCAAATCCGACTTCCTGGCGATGATGAGCCACGAGCTGCGCACGCCGATGAATGGCGTGCTGGGCATGCTGCAGCTGCTGGAGACCACATCGCTGAGCACCGAACAGGCCGACTACACGGCGGTCGCCAGCGAGTCCACCGGGCATTTGTTGAAGGTCATCAACGACATCCTCGATTTCTCGCGCATCGAACGCGCCGCGCTGCAACTGGAACACATCGACTTCAACCTGGGTGAGCTGATCACCAGCAGTGTCCAGTCGTTCCAGCACAGCGCCCAACAACGCGGCCTGGGCCTGCACCTGCAACTTCCTGCCGGTATCAAGCAGCTGCAGGTGAACGGCGACCCCACACGCATCCGCCAGATCCTGTTGAACCTGGTGGGCAATGCCCTGAAGTTCACCGAGCGCGGCCAGGTGCAGGTCGAAGCACGCTGGCAGGTGCTTGACCGGCAACTGATCTGGCTGACCTGTAGCGTGCGCGACACGGGCATCGGCATTGACAATGCCCGGCTGGAAATGATGTTCGTCGCCTTCCAGCAGGCCGACAGCTCGATTTCCCGCCGTTATGGCGGCACCGGGCTGGGGCTGTCGATCGCCCGCACCCTGGCCGAGCGCATGGGCGGCAAGCTGCGCGGTGAAAGCCGCGAAGGCCTGGGTTCGACCTTTACCCTGGAGATGCCGCTGGCACTTGCCAACCCTGCCCCCGTCCCGCTCGCGCCGCCAATCGCTGCACCAACGCCGGTCACCGACAATGACCAGGTACTGCTGGTAGAGGACAATCCGGTCAACCAGAGTGTCATCGAGGCCATGTTACGCAGCCTGGGGATGGCCGTATGCACCGCCGAGGATGGCCTGGAGGCGGTCGACCTGGTCGGTCGGCAACGCTTTGCCGCCGTGCTGATGGATTGCCGCCTGCCGCACCTGGACGGCTATGAAGCCACCCGGCGCATCCGGCAGTTGCCCAACGGCGCCGGGCTACCGATCATCGCCTTGACCGCCAACGCCTTGCAGGGCGATCGGGAGCGTTGCATGGCCGCCGGCATGGACGACTACCTGAGCAAACCCTTGCGCCGCACCGAACTGCAACGGGTGCTGCAGCGCTGGTTACCCGGTCGGACAACCGCGACTGGCGATAAATGCTAAAGTGCGGCAGTCTTAAACACTGGACAGGACCTTCATCGGACCTGAAAATAGACGTTTCAGTGCACACCTGTACTTCTTTCACCAGGTGCGCTGTGACTTTCACCACAACGCAATAGTCTACCTGTAGGCTGCCGCCCCGAACGCATTGCGTATCGGGCCGGCCGGGAAGGTTCATCCCCTGCCACAGGGGGTTATTGAGGAGCTCGCATGACCAAACAACACGCCTTTACTCGGGAAGACCTGCTGCGCTGCAGTCGCGGTGAGCTGTTCGGCCCAGGTAATGCGCAACTGCCCGCGCCGAACATGCTGATGGTCGATCGCATCACCCATATCAGCGAAGAAGGCGGCAAGTACGGCAAAGGTGAATTGGTCGCCGAGCTGGATATCAACCCGGACCTGTGGTTCTTCGCCTGCCACTTCGAAGGTGACCCGGTCATGCCGGGCTGCCTGGGCCTCGATGCCATGTGGCAGCTGGTAGGCTTCTTCCTCGGCTGGCAGGGCCTGCCAGGCCGCGGTCGCGCCCTGGGTTCGGGTGAAGTGAAATTCTTTGGCCAGGTATTGCCTGCTGCCAAGAAAGTCACCTACAACATTCACATCAAGCGCGTCCTGAAGGGCAAGCTGAACATGGCCATCGCCGATGGCTCGGTCAGCGTCGACGGCCGCGAGATCTACACTGCCGAAGGCCTGCGGGTCGGCGTGTTCACCTCCACTGACAATTTCTAAGGGTTATTCGCATGCGCCGCGTCGTTATCACTGGTCTGGGCATCGTGTCGTGCCTGGGCAATGACAAAGCTACCGTCACCGAAAACCTGCGCAACAGCCGTCCGGGTATCCGTTACAACCCGGAATACAAGGAAATGGGGCTGCGTAGCCAGGTTTCCGGGTCCATCGACCTCAACCTCGAAGAACTGATCGACCGCAAGGTCTACCGCTTCGTCGGCCACGCTGCTGCCTACGCCTACCTGGCCATGCAGGACGCGATCAAGGACGCCGGCCTGACCGAAGAGCAGGTTTCCAGCCCGCGTACCGGCCTGGTAGCCGGCTCTGGCGGCGCCTCGACCCTGAACCAGATGGAAGCGCTGGACACCCTGCGCGAGAAAGGCGTCAAGCGCGTCGGCCCATACCGCGTTACCCGCACCATGGGCAGCACCGTTTCGGCGTGCCTGGCCACCCCGTTCAAGATCAAGGGTATCAACTACTCGATCTCGTCGGCCTGCGCCACTTCGGCTCACTGCATCGGTACCGCTCTGGAGCAGATCCAGTGGGGCAAGCAAGACATCGTCTTCGCCGGTGGCGGTGAAGAAGAGCACTGGAGCCAGTCGTTCCTGTTCGATGCCATGGGCGCTCTGTCGACCAAGCGCAACGAAACCCCGGAACTGGCCTCGCGTGCCTACGACGCCGACCGTGATGGCTTTGTCATCGCTGGCGGTGGCGGCATGGTCGTGGTCGAGGAGCTGGAACACGCCCTGGCCCGTGGCGCCAAGATCTACGCCGAAATCGTTGGCTACGGCGCCACGTCCGACGGCTACGACATGGTTGCCCCGAGCGGCGAAGGTGCCATCCGCTGCATGCAGCAGGCACTGTCGACCGTCGACACCCCGATCGACTACCTGAACACCCACGGCACCTCGACCCCGGTCGGTGACGTTGCCGAGATCAAGGGCGTTCGCGCCGTGTTCGGCGACAAGGCACCGAAGATCAGCTCGACCAAGAGCCTGTCGGGCCACTCGCTGGGCGCCGCTGGCGTGCACGAGGCGATCTACTGCCTGCTGATGATGGAAAACAACTTCATCGCCGGCTCCGCCAACATCGACGAGCTGGACCCGGAGGTCGCCGACCTGCCGATCCTGCGCAAAACCGAAGAAAACGCCAAGATCGACACGGTCATGAGCAACAGCTTCGGCTTCGGCGGCACCAACGCCACCCTGGTGCTCAAGCGCTGGGAAGGCAAGTAAGACGCTGATGCGGTAATCGAAAACGCCCCGACTGGTTCGGGGCGTTTTTATTTGTGTTGCCTGGGCAGCACAGCCAGAAAGTTATCGCGGGCCACTTTATTGGCCACATCTTCAGGCAAGGCATCCAGAAACGGCCTGAACCCGTGCATCTGCTCCCCCAGGCTGCCAAACCGCCCCACCACGTCCGACCCCAGCATGAAACGCTCCGGGTACTGTTCGACCAACGCCACCCATTCCTTGCGCGGCACGCCTTTGTCGTCCAGCAGATACGGCTCCAGCACACTCCACGACAGGTCCACATACAGGTTCGGGTAGTCCTCCAGCAGCCGCGTCAGCACCGGCAGCAGAAAGTCCATCTGCGTCTGGTGCCGGTGTATCTCCATGCTGCTGCCGGCATGCGCCCAGATGAACCGCGTATGCGGGTGGTTGCGCAGCGGCTCTTCGATTTCCGCCAGGTACAACGGGTTGCGCTCGCGCTTGGAGGTGATGTTGGAATGCAGCAACACCGGCAGGTCACGCTCGGCCGCCAGGTGGTAGATACGCGTCATGGCTTCGTTGTTGGCGCGCGGCGTGTCGCCACTGGTCAGCGCTGTCAGGTCGTCGTGCCGGGTGAACACCTCGCCAATGCCCTGCCACAACCCCGGGTACAGGTCGAGCATCCGCTCGATGTGGCTGACTGCGTTCTTGTCTACCGGGTTAAAGCCCGTCAGAAACGGATGAAAGCGCTTACGCTGCGCTTCCGGTAATGGCTGCAGGGCTGCGGCCACATAGGTATCGGTCGCGCTGTACCAATACGCATCGGCATCGTCACCGGCGTAATAGCGCGGGCGTTTGGGCTCGTCCTCGTGCCACTTCTTAGCCACCGGTATGCCGGAAATCATCGACTGCTCGATACCGGCAGCATCCATGGCCTTGATCAATGCCGGCATGCCTTCGCTTTCCTGGAAGAAGTCGACGTAGTGCAAGTGGGCATCGCTGTAGCGGTAGTCGCGCGCCTGTGCCACCTGGCACAGCCAGCCCGTCAACAACACGCAGGCCAGCGCTTTGGCAATCATGGGCAGCTTCCTTCCAAGGGGGCGAAAACAGTAGACCGGCCGTTAAGCGAGACGGTTCAGCCGAAGCGGGCAAACCGCTATGCTGGAGGCATTTCCACTTCGCCTGGAGCCCACCCCATGAGCAGCCCCCTGATCATCCGCCCTCGCGCCGAGTCGGTCGAGGGCCAGCCGATCCTGCGCCCGCTGCCAGCGGCTCAGTGCCGTAGCGTCGGACCGTTCGTGTTTTTTGACCATATGCTGGAAACCGACTATGCCCCAGGGCATGGCATGGACATCCGCCAACACCCGCATATCGGCCTGTCGACCCTGACCTACCTGTTCGAGGGGGCGATCCTGCACAAGGACAGCCTCGGCTCAGCGCAGCGGGTACTGCCCGGCGATGTCAGCTGGATGACGGCTGGCAGCGGCGTGGCCCATGTGGAGCGTACGCCCGACGACGCCTTGGCTCATGGCTCGCGCCTGCATGGCTTGCAGGTATGGCTGGCCTCGCCACGTGAACATGAACAAGGCGCGGCAAGCTATAGCCATCACCCGGCGGCGAGCCTGCCGGTCAGTGAAAACCTGGGGGTGCGCATTTGCATGATTGCCGGTAGCGGGTTCTGCCTGGAATCACCGGTGCCGGTGCTGTCCCCTACCCTTTATGCGCATGTGCGGATGCAGGCGGCTACGACGCTGCTGATACCGACCGAGCATGCGCAACGAGCGCTGTATCTGCTGGATGGTGAGCTGCTGTTGAACGATGAAGACGTGGAGCCGTGCAGCCTGGTGGTACTGCCGGAAGGCGAAGAGGTGGTGCTCTATGCAGAGGAAGAGTGCCAGCTGGTGCTGATTGGCGGCGAGCCTTTGGATGGACCGCGGCGAATGAACTGGAATTTCGTGGCCAGTGATCCGGAGCTGATCGAGCGGGCCAGGGCAAGGTGGGCGGCGGGGGATTGGCCGGTGGTGCCGGGGGAAACCTCAAGAATCGAGTTGCCCCGGTAATTTTGGGGCTGCTTTGCAGCCCATCGCGACACAAGGCCGCTCCTACAGGGACCGCGCAGACCATGAATCACGCGATACCTGTAGGAGCGGCCTTGTGTCGCGATGGGCCGCAAAGCGGCCCCCTGCATTCTCAGCGCTGGAACACTTCTGTCAGCAGGTTATGCATCGAGCGGAACGCCCGCTCCGAGGTGCGCCGGTCATACTGCATCTTGCCCGGCACATTGGCACTCGGGTCGGTAAACGAGTGCACCGCCCCGCCATAGCTCAGCAACTGCCAATCCACCTTGGCCGCGTTCATCTCGTCTTCAAACGCCGGCAACTGCTCCTTCGGCACCAGCGGGTCGGAAGCCCCATGCAGCACCAGTACCGAGCCCTTGATACGCTTGGCGTCTTCCGGGTTTGGCGTATCCAGCGTGCCATGGAACGACACCGCGGCACGCAGATCGGCACCGGTACGGGCCAACTCCAGTGCACAGCAGCCACCAAAGCAGAAGCCAAACGTGCCGACCTTGCCTGGCTCCAGCAGCGCCTTCGACTGCCCCAACAGCTGCGCCAGGGCTTCCTGCATGCGCTTGCGCAGTTCGCCCCGGTCGTTCTTCAACGGCATCATCGCCGCGCCAGCCTCGTCGGCATTGGACGGGCGCACCGACTGCCCGTACAGGTCGGCAATCAGCACCACATAGCCCTTCTCGGCCACTTCCTTGGCAATGCGCTCAGCCCCTTCGCCAATGCCCATCCAGTTCGGCGCCATCACCAGGCCTGGACGGCCCAGCGCCCCTGGCTCATAGACCAGGCGGCTTTCGTAGGTTTTGCCGGACAGGTGATAAACCAGCGATTCGACGATTACCTTGCTCATCAAGCACTCCTTAGGCACTTATTCTAAAAAGCCCGCCATGAAAAAAGCCCGCCGAAGCGGGCTTTCCTATGCATCAACTCAAGCAGACAGCTCGACCAGCAGCTTGTTCAGGCGACGAACGTAGGCCGCCGGGTCCTTCAGGCTATCGCCGGCCGCCAAGGCCGCTTGATCGAACAGGATGTGCGACAGCTCGGCGAAGCGGTCTTCGCTCTGCTCGTTGTCCAGCTTTTCGATCAGCGGGTGGGTCGGGTTGAACTCGAAGATCGGCTTGGATTCCGGCACCTTCTGCCCGCTGGCCTCCAGAATCTGACGCATCTGCAGGCCCAGGTCCTGCTCGCCAATAGCCAGAATCGCTGGGGAGTCGGTCAGGCGATGCGACACACGCACTTCAGCCACGCTGTCACCCAGCGCGCCTTTCAGGCGCTCGACCAGGCCTTCCTTGTCCTTGGCCACTTCTTCCTGGGCTTTCTTGTCTTCTTCCGAATCCAGGTTGCCCAGGTCCAGGTCGCCACGGGCGACGTCGACAAAGGCCTTGCCGTCGAACTCGTTGAGGTAGCTCATCAGCCACTCGTCAATGCGGTCGGTCAGCAGCAGCACTTCGATGCCTTTCTTGCGGAAGACTTCCAGGTGCGGGCTGTTCTTGACCTGCGCATACGACTCGCCGGTGAGGTAGTAGATCTTGTCCTGACCTTCCTTGGCACGGGCCAGGTAGTCAGCCAGGGCGACGCTCTGCTCGCCACTGTCGTCCTGGGTGGAGGCAAAGCGCAGCAGGCTGGCGATTTTCTCCTTGTTGGCGAAGTCTTCGGCCGGGCCTTCCTTCAGCACCTGGCCGAAGTTCTTCCAGAAGCCCTTGTACTGCTCGGGCTCGTTCTTCGCCAGTTTTTCCAGCATGTCGAGCACGCGCTTGGTCAGCGCGGTCTTCATCGAGTCGATGATCGGGTCTTTCTGCAGGATTTCACGCGACACGTTCAGCGACAGGTCGTTGGAGTCGACCACGCCCTTGATGAAGCGCAGGTACAGCGGCAGGAACGACTCGGCCTGGTCCATGATGAACACACGCTGCACATACAGCTTCAGGCCGCGCGGTGCTTCGCGCTGGTACAGGTCGAACGGCGCGCGGGCCGGTACGTACAGCAGCGAATTGTATTCGAGCTTGCCTTCGACCTTGTTGTGGCTCCAGGCCAGCGGGTTTTCGAAGTCATGACCGATGTGCTTGTAGAACTCCTGGTACTCCTCGTCCTTCACCTCGGTGCGCGAACGGGTCCACAGGGCGCTGGCACGGTTGACGGTTTCCCACTCTTCGGCCGGCTGTTCTTCGCCTTCGGCGGCTGCCTGTTCTTTCGGCAGCTGGATAGGCAGGGCGATGTGGTCGGAGTACTTCTTGACCACGTTGCGCAGGCGCCAGCCATCGGCGAACTCTTTTTCTTCCTGCTTCAGGTGCAGGACGATACGGGTACCGCGCTGAGGCTTGTCGACAGTGGCGACTTCAAACTCACCCTCGCCTTTCGACGACCAGTGCACGCCTTCGGCGGCTGGCTGGCCGGCACGGCGGCTGTAAACGTCGACCTTGTCGGCCACGATGAACGCGGAGTAGAAGCCCACGCCGAACTGACCGATCAGGTGCGAGTCCTTCTTCTGGTCACCGGTGAGGTTCTTCATGAAGTCGGCAGTGCCGGACTTGGCAATGGTACCCAGGTGGGCGATGACGTCTTCACGGCTCATGCCGATGCCGTTGTCTTCGAGGGTGACGGTACCGGCGTCCTTGTCGAAGCTCAGGCGAATCTTCAGGTCGGCGTCGCCCTCAAGCAGTTCTGGCTTGGCCAGGGCTTCGAAGCGCAGCTTGTCGGCCGCGTCGGAGGCGTTGGAAATCAGCTCCCGCAGGAAGATTTCCTTGTTCGAGTACAGCGAGTGAATCATGAGGTGCAGCAGTTGCTTTACCTCGGTCTGGAAGCCCAACGTTTCCTTTTGTGTTTCCACAGTCATGGTCTTCGAAACTCCGATCTGATGGCAGTTGGCGCCTGGCGGCCAGTTCGGCCTGCGTTAGCGGCGGATGTCATTCAGATGGGGGCTGCCCGGATGATTTCAAGGGCTTTTCCGGTTCGATCTTGAAATGCGCGCGGGCCGTGGCAATGGGGGATTGCCTGTCGCCCTGCCAGGCGGTAATGGCGACATTCGTCACCCGTCGCCCTTGGCGCCACAGCTGGCACTGGGCGTAGGTATCGCGAAAATGCCCGGCACGCAGGTAATCAATGGAGAAATCGATGATTTTCGGGATGCTCGCACTTTCGCTGTAGATCAACAGGTACAAGGCCGCGGACAGCTCCATGAACCCCGCAATCACACCACCGTGGATGGCGGGCAGCAACGGGTTGCCGATGTTGTCCGGGCTGGCCGGCAGGCGGAACAGCAGGTCGTCGCCCTGACGCTCGCATTCGATACCAATCAGCCCGGCGTAAGGGATCAGCGCCAGCAATGGGCCGTAGTCGCCCACCGCGTGGGCGGCGTTGAGCTGTTGACGAACCGCGTGTGGAATCATGCCCCGCTCTCCTTCAGGCTATTGCCGAAACGGATACCGCCCTTGATCTCCTGCCCCAGGCGCATGAACGTGCCCACCACCTGGCAAATCGGCTGTTCGGGATCGTCCTGGTAGGCGGTACCACGGGTAAAGATCACGTCGCGGGTCACCCGGTAGCACTGGGCATGGCCGTAGATGTCCTTGCCGGCTTCTGCCGGGTGCATGTAGTCGATGCGCAGGTCCAACGTCGGGCACACCTCGAAGCGCGGCAGCACGCACAGCGTGGCCATGCCGCAGGTGGTGTCCATCAGCGTGGTCAGGGCGCCGCCATGCACAGCCCCGGTCTGCGGGTTGCCGACAATGGCTGCCGACCAGGGCATGACCAGGGTCATGCCATCGGCATCGGCTTTCGCCACACGCATTTGCAGTAACTGACAATGTTTAAGCGCCGAGAGAAAACGCTCGGCCATGGCCATCAAGGTTGAATCGCTCATTCACTGTTTCCACCCGTACTGCCTCAGCGGCATAAAATCGTTAAAAAGTCTATATAGAACGGGGCGTTATATATCTGTAACCTTCGCGGAACTTATTCCGCGTAGTTGCACTCGAAGGAACAAGTCACTTATTCCACCAAGGAGAAACACCCCCATGCGTAAACCTTTTGCTTTTGCTCTGATGCTGGCCGCTGCCATGGGCCTGGCCGCTTGCGATAAAGCGAGCGAAGACAAAGCCCAGGACGCACAGCAACACGCCGAGCAAGCCCAGGAAAAAATGGGTGAAGCTCAGGATAAAATGAACGAGGCCGCCAAGGAAAACGCCGAAGCCGCCAAAGATCAGGCTGAAGCCGAGCAGAAGGCTGCTGAAGAAGCCGCTCCGGCTACTCCGGCTCCAGAAGCCGCCCCAGCCGCTCCGGCGACAGAAGCTGCCCCTGCTGCTCCGGCAGAACCAGCCAAGCAGTAATTGGCTAAAACAAAAAAACCCGACGCTGTCGGGTTTTTTTGTGCCTGCAACTTAAAGATTAAACGTTTCAGTTACCCGCTACGGTACTTTCCCTGCCCGCGTCGTTAGGCACACTTTCCGTGGGTGTGAACACCATCACATCCAGCACATCCGAATGGAACTCGCGGCGATACAAAATAAAGACGACCCCGACACTCATGACCATGAACAACCACGGGCTGATGAACCAGCTCAACATGGCCATGCCGAAGTAGTACGAGCGCAACCCCAGGTTGAACTGGTTGGCCGCCAGCGACAGCACACGCGCCGCCCGCGAAGCGAATGCCTTGCGCTCCAGCTCATTGACCAACCGTTCACCGATCATTGGCGCAGAACCCACCAGCACGGCGGCAAAGTTGTACTGGCGCATGCACCAGCTAAACGTGAAGAAGGCGTAGACGAAGACTGTGGCCAGGCACAGCAGCTTGATCTCCGACATGCCTTGGGAGGTCTGTTGCACCAGCGGCAGGTCGGCCAGCAGCGACAGCGCCCGGTCAGAGGCACCGAGCACGGTAAGGATGCCGGCGAGAATGATCAGCGTGCTGGACGCAAAGAACGATGCGTTGCGCTCAAGGTTGCCGATTACGCTGGCATCGGCGATTCGGTTGTCGCGCAACAGCATGCGGCGCATCCAGTCTTCACGGTACAAATGCAGCACGCTGGCCAGGCAGGCGGTGTCACGCCCCTTCCAGATGGCATAACGGGTATAACCGCCCCAGCACAGGGCAAACCAGGCGATGGCCAGCAGGTTGTTGAAGTTGCTTTGGATGAAGTTCATGCAGGGTTCCCGAATGGGCCAGATGCCTAGAGGATAGGGACCGGGTTTCGACGCTGGCAAGCGGCAAAAGGCACAAGTCCACCCTGAAAAACGCACTGATCATGCCGCCAATAAAAAACCCCGCATCCTTCCGGATACGGGGTTTTCGAGTCTGGGCCGTTGGCGGGCACCCTGTTGGCTTGTGGCCGGTGCCGCCCTCAGGCTTCGACTATCAGGCCAGCGCTTCGCGCGGCTTGCCGAGCATGCGGTCGCAGGCCACGGCACCCACCAGGGTCACCACCGAAGGCACCAGCCAGGCCAGGCCTTGGTCGCTCAGCGGCAGGTGCGCCATGAAGTCCGGCAGCACATGGGCAATGCTGCTGCCCTTGATCGCATCAACCATGCCGAACACCAGCGACACCAGCATCACCGGCGCCAGAATGCGGGTCGGCGAGTTCCACAGGTCCTTCACGAAGCTCAGGCCAACCACCACGATGCAAGGTGGGTAGATGGCGGTAAGCACCGGGATCGAGAACATGATCAGCTTGGTCAGGCCCAGGTTGGAGATCAACAGCGAGAAGCCCGCCAGGATCACCACCAGTGCCCGGTACGACAGCGGCAGAATCTGGCTGAAGTACTCGGCGCAGGCGCAGGTCAGGCCGACAGCGGTCACCAGGCAGGCCAGCGCAATCAGCACGGCCAGGAAGCCGCTACCCAACGAACCGAAGGTGTGCTGCACGTAGGCATGCAGAACCGCTGCACCGTTGGTGGCGTCAGCCGCGATGTCGTGGCTGGTGGCGCCCAGGCGGAACAGGCTGATGTACACCAGTGCCAGGCCGACACCGGCGATCAGGCCGGCGATGATGGCGTAGCGGGTGATCAGCTTCGGCGACTCGACACCGCGCGAACGGATGGCGTTGACGATGACGATACCGAACACCAGGGCACCCAGGGTATCCATGGTCAGATAGCCATCGGAGAAGCCCTTGGAGAACGCAGCGGCAGCATAGGCAGGCTGTGCTTCGCCAATGGTGCCGGCTGGCAGCGCGAAGGCAGCAATGCCCAGCACGGCCAAGGCGATGATCTTCAACGGTGCCAGGAAGCGGCCCACGGTATCGAGCAGTTTGCCCGGGTACATGGACACTGCCAGCACCACGATGAAGTAGACCAGGCTGTAGATAAACAGCGCCAACGGGCTTTCACCGGTCAGCGGCGCCACACCCACTTCGAACGACACGGTCGCCGTACGCGGAGTCGCGAACAGCGGGCCGACCGACAGGTAGCACACAGCCGCCAGCAGGCCGCCGAAGAACTTGCCGATCGGGCTGCTCAACGCATCCATACCGCCGCCGACCTTGGCCAGGGCGACCACGGTGATGACCGGCAGGCCCACGGCGGTCACCAGGAAGCCCAGTGCAGCCATCCATACGTGCGGGCCAGACTGCAGACCGACGATAGGCGGGAAGATGATATTGCCTGCACCTACGAAAAGCGCAAACGTCATAAAGCCAAGCGCCAGGATGTCCTGGCCTTTGAGAACTTTCATTTAAGGTAGTACCACACTGCTGAAATCGGGATTCGAGAGGGGATTTCCCTATGGGTGAGGGAAATGCTGCCCGGCTTTATAGGCCAGACCCGTTTAGCGTGTCGTTCCCTTTTGGGGAGCGGGCACAGAGTGAACGCGTAGACTAACCGTTTTACCCGACAAACGCACTGTTACAGTGCTGCTTGTCCGATGTGCGTACATGTTTGTCGTCTGGTTATCTGTGTCGGGCGATAATTTATTGCCAATTAGTGCGAATGTCTGGTGGAAAAACCTGATGAGGGCTATCGAATTTTCCACCTTTACAAAAATACCCAACGCTAAAACGACAAAGGCCACCCGAAGGTGGCCTCTGTGCGCGTGGGGGGTGTAGCAGTATTACTTCTTGGCTTCCCAGCCAGTCAGCTCGGCCAGGGCCTTGCCGATGTCAGCCAGGGAACGCACGGTCTTCACACCCGCGTCCTGCAGGGCAGCGAACTTCTCGTCCGCAGTGCCCTTGCCGCCGGAGATGATGGCGCCGGCGTGGCCCATGCGCTTGCCCGCAGGTGCGGTAACACCGGCGATGTAGGAAACGACAGGCTTGGTCACGTGGGCCTTGATGTAGGCCGCAGCTTCTTCTTCAGCCGAACCGCCGATCTCACCGATCATGACGATCGCTTCGGTCTTCGGGTCTTCCTGGAACAGCTTCAGGATGTCGATGAAGTTGGAGCCCGGGATCGGGTCACCGCCGATGCCGACGCAGGTCGACTGGCCGAAGCCGGCGTCGGTGGTCTGCTTCACAGCTTCGTAGGTCAGGGTGCCGGAACGCGAAACGATACCGACCTTGCCTGGCAGGTGGATGTGGCCTGGCATGATGCCGATCTTGCACTCGCCCGGGGTGATGACACCTGGGCAGTTAGGGCCGATCAGGGTAACGCCCAGCTCGTCGCACTTGACCTTGGCATCCAGCATGTCCAGGGTAGGAATGCCTTCGGTGATGCACACGATCAGCTTGATGCCGCCGAAGGCAGCTTCCAGGATCGAGTCTTTGCAGAACGGAGCCGGTACGTAGATGACCGAAGCGTCAGCGCCGGTAGCTTCCACGGCTTCCTTGACGGTGTTGAACACCGGCAGGCCCAGGTGGGTGGTGCCACCCTTGCCTGGGGTTACGCCGCCGACCATCTTGGTGCCGTAGGCGATGGCTTGTTCGGAGTGGAAAGTACCCTGCGAGCCGGTGAAGCCCTGGCAGATGACTTTGGTGTCTTTATTGATCAGGACGCTCATTACTTGCCCTCCGCAGCTTTGACAACTTGTTGAGCAGCGTCGGTCAGGCTGGTTGCCGCAATGATGTTCAAACCGCTTTCTGCCAGTACTTTAGCGCCCAGTTCGGCGTTGTTACCTTCAAGGCGAACAACAACCGGAACTTTAACGCCGACTTCTTTCACTGCACCGATGATGCCTTCGGCAATCATGTCGCAGCGAACGATGCCGCCGAAGATGTTGACCAGAACGGCCGCGACATTGCTGTCGGACAGAATGATCTTGAACGCTTCGGTAACGCGCTCTTTGGTAGCACCGCCGCCAACGTCGAGGAAGTTGGCTGGCTTGCCGCCATGCAGGTTGACGATGTCCATGGTACCCATGGCCAGGCCGGCACCGTTGACCATGCAGCCGATGTTGCCTTCGAGGGCAACGTAGTTCAGTTCGAACTTGGCAGCGTGGGCTTCACGGGCGTCGTCCTGCGACGGGTCGTGGAAGGTTTTCAGCTTAGGCTGACGGTACATGGCGTTGGCGTCGATGTTGATCTTGGCATCGAGGCAGTGCAGGTCGCCGTCGGCCTTGATCACCAGCGGGTTCACTTCCAGCAGCGCCAGGTCGTGATCCTTGAACAGCTTGGCCAGGCCCACGAAGATCTTGGCGAACTGTTGAACTTGCTTGCCTTCCAGGCCCAGCTGGAATGCCAGCTCGCGACCCTGGAACGGCTGCGCGCCGACCAGTGGGTCAATGGTGGCCTTGAGGATTTTCTCAGGCGTTTCGTGAGCGACTTTCTCGATGTCCACGCCACCTTCGGTGGAAGCCATGAACACGATGCGGCGGCTCGAACGATCGACTACAGCGCCCAGGTACAGCTCTTTGGCGATGTCAGTGCAGGATTCGACCAGAATCTTGGAGACGGGTTGACCGTTGGCATCAGTCTGGTAGGTAACCAGATTTTTGCCCAACCACTGTGCAGCGAACGCCTTGGCGTCTTCCTTGCTGCGAACCAGCTTGACGCCGCCCGCTTTACCGCGACCACCCGCGTGAACCTGGGCTTTTACCACCCACTCGCTCCCGCCGATCTTGTCGCAGGCTTCTGCAGCTTGCTCAGGGGTATCGACTGCGAAACCCTTGGAAACTGGCAGGCCGTATTCAGCGAACAGCTGCTTACCCTGATACTCGTGAAGATTCATGCTTTTTACCGTCTTCGTTAGGTACTGCGCTTCGGCGCTGCGCCATTACTGGCGCCGCACCACCTGTGACCGTTGACCCCGGGTTTTCCCGTGTGATCCGGTCCGGCGGACGTTCCGCGGTGAGTCATGCACGCAAGACTCACGACGGGCTGCCCGCCGTGGTTTCTTATAATTAACGCTTCTTACGGTTGGCCACGTGAATGGCGCCGCCATTCACTGCCAGCGCTGCTTCATGCAACGCTTCGGACAGGGTTGGATGGCTGAAGACCATCATGCCCAGATCCTCGGCACTGGTGCCGAATTCCATTGCGATTGCGCCCTGCTGCACCAGTTCGGCAGCCGATGGGCCAATCACGTGTACACCCAGGACGCGGTCGGTCTTGGCATCGGCGATGACCTTGACGAAACCACCGGTGTCGTTGGCTGCCATCGCACGGCCGCTGGCCGCGAACGGGAAGGTGCCCACGTTAACCTCAACGCCTTCGGCCTTCAAGGCCTGTTCGGTCTTGCCGACCCACGCGATTTCCGGGTGGGTGTAGATAACCGAAGGGATCAGGTCGTAGTTCATCTGGGCCTTGTGGCCTTTGATGCGCTCGACAACCATGATGCCCTCTTCCGAGGCCTTGTGGGCCAGCATCATGCCGCGTACCACGTCACCGATGGCGTATACGCCCGGCACGCTGGTAGCGCAGTAGTCGTCGACGAAGATGTAGCCACGCTCGTCGATGGTCACGCCGCTGTCGGCCGCCAGCAGGTCGGTGGTTACAGGGCGACGGCCGACCGCAACGATCAGCTTGTCGAAGGTGATCTTCTGCTCGCCTTCGGCGTTGGTGTAGGTCACTTCAACTTCGTTGCCGTTGACTTTCGAGCCGGTGACGCGAGCGCCCAGCTTGATGTCCAGGCCTTGCTTGGTCAGGGTCTTCTGGGCTTCTTTCGACACGGCGGTGTCGGCAGCCATCAGGAAAGTGTCCAGGGCTTCCAGAACGGTGACTTCAGCACCCAGGCGAGCCCATACCGAGCCCAGTTCCAGGCCGATCACGCCGGCACCGATAACGCCCAGGCGCTTCGGTACGGCCTGGAATTCCAGGGCGCCGGTGGAGTCGACGATGACGTTCTGGTCGACCGGAGCCGGCGGAATGTCGATCGGGCGCGAGCCGGAAGCCAGGATCACGTTCTCGGCTTCGATGACTTCGGTGGTGCCGTCAGCCTTGGTGACTTCGACTTTCTTGCCAGCCAGCAGCTTGCCGTGGCCCTGGATCGAAGTAACGCCGTTGGCCTTGAACAGGGTGGCAACGCCACCGGTCAGGTTCTTGACGATGCCAGCCTTGCGGCCAACCATCGCGGCGACGTCCATCTTCACTTCACCAGTGGAGATACCGTGGACGTTGAAGCTCTCTTTGGCTTCCTTGTATTTCCAGGAGCTGTCCAGCAGCGCCTTGGAAGGAATGCAACCTACGTTCAGGCAGGTACCGCCCAGGGCCAGCTTGCCCTCGGCGTCGGTGTACTTCTCGATACAGGCAGTCTTCAGACCAAGTTGGGCAGCCTTGATGGCAGCCACATAGCCGCCAGGACCTGCACCAATCACCACTACGTCGAATTTCTGGGTCATAAAAGATTCCTTTTTAGCTTCAAGCGGCAAGCTGCAAGCCGCAAGACCAGCAGGCTTCGGCTTGAAGCTTGCGGCTTGCAGCTTACAGCTGCGCGATTAGATGTCCAGCAGCAGGCGAGACGGATCTTCCAGCAGGTTCTTGATGGTGACCAGGAAGGTTACCGCTTCCTTGCCGTCGATCAGGCGGTGATCGTACGACAGCGCCAGATACATCATCGGGCGAATCACGACCTGGCCATTGATGGCCATCGGACGCTGGATGATGTTGTGCATGCCGAGGATGGCGGCCTGCGGCGGGTTGACGATCGGGGTCGACATCATCGAACCGAAGGTACCACCGTTGGTGATGGTGAAGGTGCCGCCGGTCATTTCTTCGATCGACAGTTTGCCGTCACGGGCTTTCTTGCCGAAGGTGGCGATGCCGTTCTCGATTTCAGCCAGGCTCATCGACTCGGCGTTACGCAGTACCGGTACCACCAGGCCACGGTCGCTGGACACGGCAACACCGACGTCGGCGTAGCCGTGGTAGACGATGTCGTTGCCGTCGATCGAGGCGTTGACAGCCGGGAAGCGCTTCAGGGCTTCGGTGGCGGCCTTGACGAAGAACGACATGAAGCCCAGGCGTACGCCGTTGTGGGTCTTCTCGAACAGGTCCTTGTACTTCGAACGCAGGGCCATGACTTCGGTCATGTCCACTTCGTTGAAGGTGGTCAGCATGGCCATGCTCGACTGGGCTTCGACCAGACGCTCGGCGATCTTGGCACGCAGGCGGGTCATCGGCACACGCTTCTCGGTGCGGTCGCCAGCAGCGACGACAACCGGGGCAGCAGCAGCGGCAGCAGGCTTGGCAGCCGGGGCAGCGGCAGGCGCCGACTTCTTGTTGGCGACGGCAGTAACGACGTCTTCCTTGGTGATGCGACCACCTTTGCCAGTGCCGGCAACGGCAGCCAGGTCGATGCCGTTTTCTTCAGCCAGCTTGCGCGCGGCCGGGGCAGCGATCGGGTCGTCTTCGCCAGCGTCGGCAGCAGCGGCAGTCGGAGCAGCAGCGGCCGGGGCAGCAGCAGGTGCAGCGGCGGCAGCGCCGCCCTCAACGATCGAACCCAGCACTTCGTCGGACAGGACAGTGTCGCCCTCGCCCTTGACGATGGCGCCCAGCACGCCGTCGGCGGTGGCCAGTACTTCCAGGACGACCTTGTCGGTCTCGATGTCGACGATCAGCTCGTCACGCTTGACGGCTTCGCCCGGCTGCTTGTGCCAGGTGGCAACGGTGCCATCGGCAACCGATTCCGGGAAGGTTGGGGCTTTGATCTCGATAGCCATTATCAGTGTTTCCTTAAATTCGGTTTCAGGTGCGCGAAGGCGTTAGACAGTGAAGGCGTCTTGCAGCAGTTTTTCCTGCTGTTCGGCGTGCTTCGAAGCGTAACCACAGGCTGGCGCGGCAGAAGCGTCGCGGCCGGCGTATTCCAGGACCAGCGCCTTGTTGTGGCGGCCCAGGATACGGCGCATGTGGTGCTGGCTGCTGTACCAGGCGCCCTGGTTCATCGGCTCTTCCTGACACCAGACCGCATGCTTGAGGTTGGTGTACGGCGCCAGGATTTCGACCAGGTCGTCCTCCGGGAACGGATACAGCTGCTCGATACGCACGATGGCGATGTCTTCGCGGCCTTCGGCACGGCGTTTTTCCAGCAGGTCGTAGTAAACCTTGCCACCGCACAGGACCAGGCGTTCGACCTTGGCCGGATCGAGGGTGTCGATTTCCGGGATCACGGTCTGGAACGAGCCTTCGGCCAGGTCTTCCAGGGTCGAGATGGCCAGCTTGTGGCGCAGCAGCGACTTTGGCGTCAGCACGATCAGCGGCTTGCGCAGCGGACGGATAACCTGACGACGCAGCAGGTGGTAGATCTGAGCCGGGGTGGTCGGTACGCACACCTGGATGTTGTGCTCGGCGCACAGCTGCAGGTAACGCTCCAGACGCGCGGAGGAGTGCTCCGGACCCTGCCCTTCATAACCGTGTGGCAGCAGCATGGTCAGGCCACACAGACGGCCCCACTTGTGCTCGCCGCTGGTGATGAACTGGTCGATCACCACTTGCGCACCGTTGGCGAAGTCGCCGAACTGGGCTTCCCAGATCACCAGCGCGTTCGGCGTGGTGGTCGAGTAGCCGTATTCGAAGGCCAGTACCGCTTCTTCCGACAGGAAGGAGTCGTACAGGTCGAAGCGCGGCTGCTCCGGGAACAGGTTCTTCAGCGGTACGTAGGTGCTGGCGTCCTTCTGGTTGTGCAGCACCGCGTGACGGTGCGAGAAGGTGCCACGGCCGATGTCCTGACCGGTCATGCGGATCGGGTGACCTTCGAACTGCAGGGTGGCGTAAGCCATGGTCTCTGCATAACCCCAGTTGATCGGCAAGCCACCGGCCTGCATCTTCTGGCGGTCTTCGTAGATCTTCGCGACCTGACGCTGAACGACGAAGCCTTCCGGAATTTCCAGCAGCTTGGCCGACAGGTCTTGCAGGGTCTTGAGGTCGAAGCGGGTGTCGTGACGCGCGGTCCAGGCATGGCCCAGGTACGGGCGCCAGTCGACGAACAGCTCGCGGTTCGGCTCCTTGACCAGGCTCTTCACAACGTGCAGACCGTTGTCCAGCGCGTTGCGGTACTCGTCGATCTTGGCCTGGGCGCGCTCGGCATCGATGCGGCCGGCCTGGATCAGTGCATCGGCGTACAGCTCACGGGTAGTGCGCTGCTTGCTGATTTGCTGATACATCAGCGGCTGGGTACCGTTTGGCTCGTCGGCCTCGTTGTGGCCGCGACGACGGTAGCAGACCAGGTCGATCACCACGTCACGCTTGAACTGCATGCGATAGTCGATCGCCAGCTGGGTGACGAACAGCACCGCTTCCGGGTCATCGCCGTTCACGTGCAGGATCGGCGCCTGGATCATCTTGGCAACGTCGGTGGCGTACTCGGTAGAGCGCGCATCCAGCGGGTTGCTGATGGTGAAACCCACCTGGTTGTTGATCACGATGTGCACGGTGCCGCCGGTCTTGAAACCGCGGGTCTGCGACATCTGGAAGGTTTCCATGACCACGCCCTGGCCGGCGAACGCTGCGTCGCCGTGGATCGAGATCGGCAGTACCTTGTCGCCAACGGTGTCGTTGCGGCGGTCCTGACGGGCGCGCACCGAACCTTCGACCACTGGCGATACGATTTCCAGGTGGGACGGGTTGAACGCCATGGCCAGGTGCACTTCGCCACCGGCGGTCATCACGTTCGAGGAGAAGCCCTGGTGATACTTCACGTCACCGGAGCCCAGCTCGTTCATCTTCTTGCCTTCGAACTCGTCGAACAGCTCGCGCGGGTTCTTGCCGAAGGTGTTCACCAGGACGTTCAAACGGCCACGGTGGGCCATGCCGATCACGACTTCCTTGGTGCCGTAGGAGCCGGAACGCTGGATCATCTCGTCCAGCATCGGGATCAGGCTTTCGCCGCCCTCAAGGCCGAAACGCTTGGTGCCCGGGTACTTGGTGCCCAGGTATTTCTCAAGGCCTTCACCGGCAGTCACGCGCTCGAGCAGGTGAGCCTGCACGTCAGCGGAAAACTCCGGACGGCCGCGCACGCTTTCCAGGCGCTGCTGGAACCAGCTGCGCTGCTCGGAATCGACGATGTGGGTGAACTCGGCGCCAATGGTGCGACAATATGTCTTCTGGAGCGCCTCGAAGATCTCGCGTAGGCTCGCCTCCTCTTTGCCGATGAACAGGTCGCCGGCACGGAAGGTCGTATCAAGATCGGCATTGGTCAAGCCGTAGTGATTGATCGACAGGTCTACGGGCGCAGGACGCTGCCACAACCCCAACGGGTCGAGCTTGGCAGCCTGATGGCCGCGCATACGATAGGCCTGGATCAGTCGCAGAACTTCAACCTGCTTCTTCTCGTGTTCACTGCTCACGCTCCCGGCGGATACCGGTTGGGCGCGGCGCTGGTTCTTTGCCAGCAGTACGAAATGGTCGCGGATTGTCGAGTGCGATACATCGGTAGCGGTGCTGCCGTCGGCGGGCAACTTCTGGAAGTAGGTGCGCCACTCTTCTGGCACAGCGTTAGGGTCGTGCAGGTAGAGCTCGTAGAGCTCTTCCACATATGCAGCGTTACCACCTGAAAGGTGGGCGCTTTCCCACATGCGCTGCATCACGCTTTCTTGCATGCTTGGTCACCCTCGATTAGGGGACTGATCGGCGAGAGCCACAGCAAACCTGGAAAAGTCCGAATACAGCGACTGAACCACGCCACTTGGATCCTGCTGATTTTCCGGGTACCAGCCCGGAAAGCCCCTGCTGGTCTCATATCTTCATAGGTAATGAACGCAGGCTTTGTGGGCCTTTGTTCGGGTTTTACCTCAGTGCGGGCTCACCACCCGCACCTCGGCTTACTGCAGGTACAACACTTTGTATCAGGTGCCGCTTTGCAGCAGCATGTTACGTACGTGACCGATTGCCTTGGTCGGATTCAGACCTTTCGGGCAAACGTTTACGCAGTTCATGATCCCGCGGCAGCGGAATACGCTGAACGGGTCATCCAGGGACGCCAGGCGCTCCTGAGTCTTGGTGTCGCGGCTGTCAGCCAGGAAGCGGTAGGCTTGCAGCAGTGCAGCCGGGCCCAGGAACTTGTCCGGGTTCCACCAGAACGACGGGCAGGACGTCGAGCAGCACGCGCACAGGATGCACTCGTACAGGCCATCCAGCTTGTCACGGTCTTCCGGCGACTGCAGGCGCTCGATGGCCGGTGCCGGGGTATCGTTCTGCAGGAACGGCTTCACCTTCTCGTACTGCTTGTAGAAGATGCTCATGTCGACCACCAGGTCACGAATGACCGGCAGGCCTGGCAGCGGGCGCAGAACCAGCTTGTTGCCTTTGACCACACCCGACAGCGGGGTGATGCAGGCCAGGCCGTTCTTGCCGTTCATGTTCATGCCGTCGGAACCGCACACGCCTTCACGGCAGGAGCGACGGTACGAGAAACCTTCGTCCTTTTCCTTGATCAGCGCCAATACATCGAGAACCATCAGGTCCTTGCCGCCGGTATCGACGTCGAACGACTCCATCTTGGGCGCCGAGTCGGTGTCCGGGTTGTAACGATAAACTTCGACTTTCAACATAGCAGCCACCCTTAGTAAGTCCGGACTTTTGGTTCGAAGGCTGGAACAGTCTTCGGCGCAAAGTTGACGCCGCGCTTGGCAACGCGCTTCTCACCCGGGTAGTACAGGGTGTGGCACAGCCAGTTTTCGTCGTCACGGTCTTCGAAGTCTTCACGGGCGTGAGCGCCGCGGGACTCTTTACGGGCTTCGGCCGCGATGGCGGTAGCTTCGGCGACTTCCAGCAGGTTCTGCAGCTCCAGCGCTTCGATACGCGCGGTGTTGAAGGCCTGGGACTTGTCGTTGATCTTGACGTTGGCGATACGCTCGCGCAGGCCAGCCAGCTGCTCGATACCCTTCAGCATGTATTCGCCAGTACGGAATACACCGAAGTAGTTCTGCATGCAGCTCTGCAGTTCGCGCTTCAGGCTCGCAACGTCTTCACCCGTGGTACGCCCGTTGAGGTTGTTCAGGCGGCTCAGGGCAACATCGATGTCGGTGTCGCTGGCGTCGAGATGTTCGATGCCGTCGCTCAGCGCCTTCTCCAGGTGCAGGCCGGCAGCACGGCCGAACACCACCAGGTCGAGCAGCGAGTTGCCGCCCAGACGGTTGGCACCGTGAACCGATACGCACGCCACTTCACCTACGGCGAACAGGCCCGGGATGATGTGGTCCTGGCCTTCGGCGTCCATGGTGATGGCCTGGCCATGAATGTTGGTGGCAACGCCGCCCATCATGTAGTGGCAGGTCGGCACGACCGGAACCGGCGCGACCACAGGGTCGACGTGGGCGAAGGTCTTGGACAGTTCGCAGATACCTGGCAGGCGGCTGTGCAGCACTTCCTCGCCCAGGTGGTCCAGCTTCAGCAGTACGTGGTCCTTGTTCGGGCCCACGCCGTTGCCGGCGATGATTTCCTTGACCATGGAACGGGCAACCACGTCGCGGCCGGCCAGGTCTTTCGCGTTCGGCGCGTAACGCTCCATGAAGCGCTCGCCGTGGGCGTTGATCAGGTAGCCACCTTCACCACGGCAACCTTCGGTTACCAGTACACCGGCGCCGGCGATACCGGTCGGGTGGAACTGCCACATCTCGATGTCCTGCACCGGTACGCCTGCACGCAGGGCCATGCCGATACCGTCACCGGTGTTGATCAGGGCGTTGGTGGTGGAGGCGTAGATACGACCGGCACCGCCAGTGGCCAGAACGGTGGCCTTGGACTTGATGTACATGGTTTCGCCGGTTTCGATGCAGATCGCGATCACACCGACGAACGCACCTTCCTGGTTCTTCACCAGGTCAACCGCGTAGTACTCGTTGAGGAAGGTAGTACCGGCTTTCAGGTTGCCCTGGTACAGGGTGTGCAGCAGCGCGTGACCGGTACGGTCGGAAGCGGCACAGGTACGGGCGGCCTGGCCACCCTTACCGAAGTCCTTGGACTGACCACCGAACGGACGCTGGTAGATGCGGCCGGTTTCGGTACGCGAGAACGGCAGACCCATGTGGTCCAGTTCGAAGACCGCAGCCGGGCCTTCCTGACACATGTATTCGATAGCGTCCTGGTCACCGATGTAGTCGGAACCCTTGACGGTATCGTACATGTGCCAGCGCCAGTCGTCGTTCGGGTCGGCCGAAGCGATGGCGCAGGTGATGCCGCCCTGGGCGGATACAGTGTGCGAACGGGTCGGGAAGACCTTGGTGACTACGGCAGTCTTGTGGCCGCCTTGAGCCAGTTGCAGCGCGGCGCGCATGCCGGCGCCGCCGCCACCGATGATGATGGCGTCGAAGGAAATGGTTGGAATGCTAGCCATGGATCAGATACCCCAGAGAATCTGCACACCCCAGACGAAGTAAGCGAACATCGCAACGCCGCATACCGCCTGGAACAGGAAACGAATCGCAGTTGCCGACTTGCCGAACGACATAGGCGTCAGGTAGTCGGTTGCAATGGTCCACATGCCGACCCAGGCGTGAGCGCCCAGGGCAACGAGGGCCAGCAGACTGAAGATCCGCATCGCGTTGTTGGAGAACAGACCATGCCACTGGGTGTAGTCGATGCCTGGGTGGGCGACCACGTAGCCGATCAGGAAGAGGAAGTAAGCCGCGAGAACGACCGCAGAAACGCGCTGCGCCATCCAGTCATAGAGGCCCGAACGCGACAGGTTCGTGACATTGGTTACCATACCCAAACTCCCACCAGAACGATCAGCACCACGGAGATGACGATCACGATTTTCGAGCCCAGCTTGCCGCCTTCCAGCGTCTCACCGATACCCATGTCCATGATCAGGTGACGAACACCTGCCACGAGGTGATAAAGCAGGGCAGACAGCAGGCCCCAGGTCACGAATTTGGCCAGCGGGCTGGTCAGACACGCCTTCACCTCACCGAAGCCTTCCTCGGAACCCAGCGACTTGCCCAGTGCATAAAGCATGATGGCAAGACCGAGGAACAGGATGACGCCGGAGATACGGTGCAGGATGGACGTGTACGCAGTGACGGGGAGCTTGATGGTCCTTAGGTCTAGGTTTACAGGTCGTTGGCTTTTCACGGCTTTTTTCACACTGAAGAGCCCCTAGCGAATCAGGGCAAAGTTGTTGGTAAGTGTACTGGTCAGGTACCCACCACCCAGGGAACGGCGACCCCCAGCAGTTCGGGCTTGCAAGCCCCTGGCGGTCGGGTGCCGAGTATAGACAGTTAGGCTGCTTATGACAACGTGACGGGGTAGCCCAAATAGCGCATTGCCTTTAGCGAACAAAAGGCGTAAATGGGCGAGAATTTCGGGAAAAATCAGGCTTGAATGCTTGATTCAACAAGCCTTTAGGCAAATTGACATCTGAATTTATCCCTCTATAGTGGTGCGGGCCCTGCGTGGGGGGTCTGTCTGATGATTTCTAGCATTAATAGGAGGCCACATGGCTGACAAAAAAGCGCAGTTGGTCATCGAGGGCGCTGCCCCCGTCGAGCTGCCCATTCTAACCGGCACCGTTGGTCCTGATGTAATCGACGTCCGCGGGTTGGGGGCCACTGGTCACTTCACCTTCGACCCTGGTTTCATGGCGACTGCCTCGTGCGAGTCGAAGATCACCTACATTGACGGCGACAAAGGGATCCTGCTGCACCGCGGCTACCCGATCGAACAACTCGCCGAACAATCCGACTACCTCGAAACCTGCTACCTGCTGCTCAACGGCGAACTGCCGAATGCCGAGCAGAAGGCCCAGTTCGTCAGCACCGTCAAGAACCACACCATGGTTCACGAGCAGCTGAAGTCCTTCTTCAACGGTTTCCGTCGCGACGCTCACCCGATGGCGGTGATGTGCGGCGTGGTCGGCGCCCTGTCGGCGTTCTATCACGACTCCCTGGACATCAATAACCCGCAACACCGCGAAATTTCCGCGGTGCGCCTGGTCGCCAAGATGCCGACCCTGGCCGCGATGGTTTACAAGTACTCCATGGGCCAGCCGATGATGTACCCGCGCAACGACCTGTCGTACGCGGAAAACTTCCTGCACATGATGTTCAACACCCCGTGCGAGATCAAACCGATCAGCCCGGTACTGGCCAAGGCAATGGACCGGATCTTCATCCTCCATGCCGACCACGAGCAGAACGCCTCCACCTCCACCGTTCGTCTGGCCGGCTCGTCGGGTGCCAACCCGTTCGCCTGTATCGCCGCCGGTATCGCCGCACTGTGGGGCCCGGCCCACGGCGGTGCGAACGAAGCCGTACTGACCATGCTCGATGAAATCGGCGATGTTTCGAACATCGACAAGTTCATCGCCAAGGCCAAGGACAAGAACGACCCGTTCAAGCTGATGGGCTTCGGTCACCGCGTGTACAAGAACCGCGACCCGCGCGCCACCGTGATGAAGCAGACCTGCGACGAAGTCCTGCGCGAGCTGGGCATCAAGAACGACCCGCAGCTGGAACTGGCCATGCGCCTGGAAGAGATCGCCCTCACCGATCCTTACTTCATCGAGCGCTCGCTGTACCCGAACGTCGACTTCTACTCGGGGATCATCCTCAAGGCGATCGGCATTCCGACCAGCATGTTCACCGTGATCTTCGCCCTGGCACGTACCGTGGGCTGGATCTCGCACTGGAAAGAAATGCTCTCCAGCCCGTACAAGATTGGCCGCCCGCGCCAGCTGTACACCGGCGAGCAGAAGCGCGACATCGTTGCGCTGCAGGACCGCAAGTAAGCTTTACTGGCCGAACGCAAAAAGGCTGCCCTTGGGCAGCCTTTTTATGGTCTTTCCTGCGCCGGCCTCTTCGCGGGTAAACCCGCGAAGAGGCCGGCGCAGGCAGCACAAAACCTCAGTTTTTCTCAGCCCGCTCCCGCAGCCCTTTCAGGGTATTGAACGGCGCATCCACCACGAACTTGTTGGCCACCATTGCCGGCACACTACCACCCGGCTCGGTGTGCACCTGGTAGGTCACTTCGGTGCTGTCACCCTTGGGCACCAGCTTCCAGAAGCCCTCCACTTTCGCCACCCGCACAAAGCCCTTCTCTTCCGGGACATAGGTCGGCTCTTCGACCAGATTACGGGTCAAGCTGCCATCAGCCCCCTTGACCGTGGTGATATGCAGCACCGAATCACGCGGCGTCACCGGCCACGGCGTGTTGAACTGGGTGTAGGTCCAGCTCTGGTCACCTTCATGCTTGAGCAGCTTTTGCGACTTGCACTCGTGAATCCATGCACAGGCGCCGACCACGTCTTCCTGCAACGCCTGCACCTTGGCCAGCGGCGCCTTGATCACGGTCACGCCTTGATAGGCCTTGTACTTGGAACCAGCCACTTCACTGAGGGAAACCTTGATCCCCTCCTCGTCCTTGGCCACTTGCCAGTTTTCAGCCCAGGCCACCGGCGACAGCAAAACACCCATGCCACACAGCAGTGCAATACGCTTGAACGATCTCATCATGTTTATCCTTGTTGTCGAAGATCCAGCCTCTCACGCCGCCGTCATCTGCTCCCACCAACCCAGAATCCTGATTGCCTCGTCACGGTCGCTGCCGCACACCTCGACATCCGCCTTGAAGCCACCGCACACCGCCGGCCGCTCGGGCTTGCCAAACAGGTCGCAGAGGTTGGCAGCCGTCAGGTGCAGGCAGCGCTCACCCGCCGGCTTGCCATTGGGCATGCGCGGCATCGCAGAAGTGATGGACGGGGCGATGCAGCAGGCACCACAGCCCTCACGGCAATTCATGGCTATTCACCAAAATCAGGACTCCCTGGAACAAAACGGGACGAACGTCCCTGGATAGTAACCGCTCAAACAGGCGTTTGAAATTGCTGGCACGATGAAATGTGCAGTGACCCGGCAGTCAGTTTGACTGCTACTGCCGGTACTCGAAATCGATGGCCGCCCCTTCAACGTCATGACGGCTGTCGTTGCGCAATTGCAACTGCATTTCGTTGTTGATCAGCCGGCCATTGAGCTGGAACGGGCTGTCGTTGGTTTCTGGTTTCTCGGTAAACATGGGCGGCAGCAAGGGTTTGCGTCGCTGAATCGGCGACGGGGTGCCAACGTTCGGCTCAAGTGAGTTGACCATATCGACCGGCAGGCTGAGGTCAAGCTTTGCCTTTGGCAGTGGCTTGGCCACCGCCTTGCTGACCGGCTTGTGCGCCTTGGTCTTGCTGTTGGCGGCTTTTTTTACCACCTGCTTCTGCGCAGGCTCGGCTGTCGCCTTCTTCTGCACTGGCTTGCCCTGGGTTACCGGAGCCTGGCTGGCCGGCTGCGCAGCCATGGCTGGCACACAGCAGAACGGTGCAAGGCACAAGATCAGGGCAAAACGGCGTAAAGCATTCATGGCAAATGGACAGACTGGCAGGAAAGGTGCGTATGCTCCCTGTTCCACAGGCAGCTGGCAAGCCTTACAAAAGTGTGAGCGCAGGCTCCCGGCACAACTGCTGAGCCAGCAAGCCGAGGGTAATCACCGCACGCTCGGCCTCCTTGTTCCACGGAATACCGCAATTAAGGCGGATGCAGTGGTTGAACTGCTCTGTATTACTGAATATTAGCCCTGGCGCAATGCTGATGCCCTGCTCCAGCGCCCGCACATGCAGCTCCTGGGTGTTGACCCGCCCGGGCAGGCTCACCCACAGAATGAAACCGCCCGTGGGCCGGGTCATCTGGGTGCCTTCGGGGAAGTGCTGCTGCACTGCCAACTGGTAGGCACTGAGGTTCTTGCGATACTCCTGGCGGATGTAGCGCAGGTGCCGGTCGTAGCCGCCATTCTCCAGATAGGCCGCCACCCCCATTTGCGTGACGCTGCACGCCGAGTGGGTAGTGAAGGTTTGCAGCCGCTGGATTTCGTCCTGGTAGCGCCCGGCAATCATCCAGCCAACACGTACGCCGGGGGACAGCGTCTTGGAGAAGCTTGAGCAATAGATAACCCGGTCCAGCCGGTCGAACGCCTTCAGCGCCTTGGTCTTGCCCTGCTCGAACATCAGCTCGCCATAGATATCGTCCTCGATGATCTGGATATCGAAGTCCGACGCCAGCCGCAGCAGTTGTTTCTGTCGCTCTTCCGGGACGGTGCCACCCAACGGGTTGCTCAGCCGCGCGGTGAGCACCAGGGCCTTGATCGACCACTGGTTGGCCGCCAGCTGCAAAGCTTCAAGGCTGATGCCCGTGGACGGGTCGCTGGGGATCTCGATCACCTTCAGGCCCAGCAGGTCCGCCAGCTGCAGCAAGCCGTAATACGTCGGCGACTCGGCGGCGATCAAGTCCCCCGGACGCGTCAGCACACGCAATGACATTTGCAGCGCATCGACGCAACCGTGGGTCACGATCACCTCACGCGGGTCGACCAGTACACCGGCATCGCGCATGCGAATGGCAATCTGCCGGCGCAACGGCTCGAAACCCGGGCTGAACATGTAACTGAACGCGCGCGGGCTGTGAAAACGGGTGACCTTGGCAATTTGCTGGTGCAGGGCACGCACCGGCAGGTAGTCGACATGCGGCACCGCAGCGCCGAACGGAAACACACCGTCACGGCGCGCCTCGGTGAGCACTTGCTGAATGATGCTGGCACGGGTCACCAGACCAGGGCGCTCCACCCGAGCGATGTCGGGGGTTTGCGCAGTCAGGGCCGGCGTCTGGTGCACATAGTAGCCAGACTGCGGCCGCGCGCGGATCAGCCCTTGATCTTCGAGGTTGGCATAGGCCTGCAGCACCGTGGCATGGCTGACGTTGAGCTGGGCGCTCATCTTGCGCACGGAGGGTACCCGCTCGCCTGGCTGGTAGACACCACGGCGGATGTCATCGGCCAGTTGCTGGGCGATACGCTGGTACAGCAGCAGGTTGGTCATGGCGGCAGGCTCGTTGTTCTTGTGCGGCTCGATGACGGTAAAGGATACCGTAACAGTTGCAAAGTGTACTGGGACAGAATGCAACATAGTCGACAATACAACAGCGTGATAACTATCGAAACGATTAAACCGACAAAAAGAAGGGCCGCATGGCGGCCCCTCTATGGGTCGAACTCAGCGCGCAGGCGCGAGCCTGCCCTTGTCATCGGAGAATACGATTTCTACCCGACGATTCTGCGCCCTGCCCCGCTCAGAGGCATTGGCCTCGATCGGGTACTGATCGCCATAGCCCTCGACCTGCAAACGCTTTTCGTCGATGCCCAGGTCCACCAGCATGTCAGCCACGGCCTGCGCCCGGTCGCGAGACAGTTTCAGGTTGTCCTCGGCCGCGCCGGTGCTGTCGGTATAGCCTTCGATGCGTACCACCCGACGCGGGTTAAGCTGAAGGAACTGCACCAGCTTGAGCACGGTGCGGCTGGCCGAGTTCTTCAGGTCGGCACGGCCGGTATCGAACAGCACGTCGCCCAAGGTCATCACCAGGCCACGGTCGGTCTGCTCCGAGGCCAGCGCCGCGATTTGCGACTCGACCCATTTGCCCTGTTGCTGCACGCTGGCCAGCTTGGCCTCGCGCAAGGCCAGCTGCAGGCGCTGGCGCTCCAGGTCGAGCTTGGTCTGGCGTTCCTGGTTCAGCGCCAGCTTGGCATGCTCACGGGCAATTTCGCTGTAGCGCTGGCTGAGGTAAGCGTAATGGCGCACATCGGAACCGGTACCGATGTAGCTGGACAAACGCTCGGCACGGGCCAGCGACTCGCCCGCTCGGATCACATCGCGCGGCGCACTGCGCAGCACATCGGAATCATCCTTGACCTTCGCGAAGGCGGCACTGGCTTCATCCAGCGCTGCAGAACTGCGCTGGCTGGCACAGCCTTGCAAGCCTGCGGCCAGCGCCAGCACTACCAGCGCAGCCAACGGTGTGCGGCGGATCATGGCTGCACCTCCAGTTGCTTGCGCAGGCGCTTGACCCGCGACTGCAACAGCTGGAGCTGCTCTTCGCTCTTCTGGTTCAGCACCTGGGCCTCGGCCAGACGTGCATCCAGCTCGGCCTGCTCGGCACGCATGCGCGCATCGCGGTAGTCTTCGGTCAGCATGTTGGCCTTGGCCCGGGCCAGCTTGTCTTCAGCCAGCTTCAGCGTTTCGACCTGCTCGGTGGCACCTACGGCCTTGGCCTGCTCCAGGGCCTGTTCGGAAATGCGCATCTGCTCGTCAGGGGCCGGATCATTGGCGCAGCCAGCCAGGCCAAGCATGGCCAAGGCAAGGATTAGTGGTTGGGTTCTCACGCAATCTTCCTAGTGTTTGGGGGCGTCCGCCGGCACCTGCAACTGCGCTTTCCAGCGCTCGACATTTCGCTGCAGGACCGCCTCGGACGCACCGGAGATCGGCAATTCTGTCAGTTTTTTCGCCAATTGCCCACGTAACCAGCTGTCATTGCAGGCCGAGTTGTGCGAAAGGGCCAGGTACAGGCCTGGCCGGTCCACCGGCAGGCCACGGGCGATCAGGTCATTGCTCATACCCAGGCTCTGGGCCATGGCCATGCCTGAATAGCGGCCAGCCAGCACATAATCCACTTGGCCGAGCACCAGTTTCTGGAAGGCCTGGGTAAGGTTCTGCGCCGGCACCAGCTTGAGCTGGGCCTTGGCGAAGGCGGTGAAGGCCGGGGTCAGCCGTGCGCGCTCGGACAAGCTGCCCTGATACCTGGCCAGGTCCGCCGGGCCATCGAAGGTAAGCTGGGCATCATGACGCGTCCACACCAGGTACTCGTTGAGCTGCAACGGCGGGTGGATGTAGTCCAGCGCGGTCAATTGCTCCACCTGCATGGGGGTGTCGAGCAGCAGATCCATGCGGCCACTGCGCACTTCCTCCAGCGCCTGGTCACGACGACCTGCACTCAGTACTTCGACTTTTACACCCAACTCGCCAGCCACCTGACGCAGCAGGTCCACGTTGGCGCCGATCAGGTGTTTAGGGTCTTGTGGGTCTTGCCACGAATAGGGCGGTGCATCAGGGCTGCCGGTTGCCACCAGGCGTTCGCACTTGCCTGCCGCCATGACCAGCGGTGAAAACAGCGCCGCCATGCATGCCAGCACCCTGCCCGTTTCACGCAACGTCATCCCTCACTCCTCAACCCATAAAAAAACCCGACCCTCGAAACGAGGGCCGGGTTCTTTATAAGTGAAGCAGGCGGATCAGACCAGCTTTTCCAGCTCCGGAACCGCTTCGAACAGGTCTGCGACCAGGCCGTAGTCGGCTACCTGGAAGATCGGCGCTTCTTCGTCCTTGTTGATCGCAACGATCACTTTGGAGTCCTTCATGCCGGCCAGGTGCTGGATCGCGCCGGAGATACCGACGGCGATGTACAGCTGTGGCGCAACGATCTTGCCGGTCTGGCCGACCTGCATGTCGTTCGGCACGAAGCCGGCGTCGACCGCAGCGCGCGAAGCACCGACGGCAGCACCGAGCTTGTCGGCCAGGCTGTACAGGTGCTTGAAGTTGTCACCGTTGCCCATGCCACGGCCGCCGGACACGACGATCTTGGCAGCGGTCAGCTCTGGGCGGTCGGACTTGGCCAGCTCTTCGCCAACGAAGGCCGAAATGCCAGCGTTGTGCGCAGCACCAACAGCTTCAACAGCGGCCGAACCACCTTCGGCGGCGACAGGGTCGAAGCCGGTGGTACGCACGGTGATGACCTTGACCGAAGCGCTCGACTGCACGGTGGCAATGGCGTTACCGGCGTAGATCGGGCGTTTGAAGGTGTCGGCGGACTCGACCGAGATGATCTCGGAAATCTGGTCCACGTCCAGCAGCGCGGCAACGCGCGGCAGGATGTTCTTGCCGTTGGTGGTGGCCGGAGCCAGCACGTGGCTGTAACCGCTCGCCAGCTCTTTGATCAGCGGCGCGACGTTCTCTGGCAGCACGTGGGCGTAGGCAGCGTTATCGGCAACCAGCACCTTGGCCACGCCAGCGATCTTGGCAGCAGATTCGGCAATGCCGCCGACGTTCTGGCCAGCGACCAGCACGTGTACATCACCACCGATCTTGGCGGCAGCAGCAACAGTGTTCAGGGTAGCCGGGGCTACGGCACCGTTTTCGTATTCAGCGACAACCAGGATAGTCATTTAGATTACCTTCGCTTCGTTCTTCAGCTTCTCGACCAGTTCGGCCACCGATTTGACCTTGATGCCAGCGCTGCGGGCAGCCGGGGCTTCAACCTTCAGGGTCTTGTTGGTGGAGGCGAGGGAAACGCCCAGCGCGTCCGGAGTAACAGTCTCCAGCGGCTTCTTCTTGGCCTTCATGATGTTCGGCAGCGACGCGTAGCGCGGCTCGTTCAGGCGCAGGTCGGTGGTGACGATGGCTGGCAGGTTCAGCGATACGGTCTGCAGACCGCCATCGATTTCACGGGTGACGTTCAGCTTGTCGCCAGCCACTTCGACCTTGGAGGCGAAGGTGCCTTGCGCGTAGCCGGTCAGCGCAGCCAGCATCTGGCCGGTCTGGTTGTTGTCGCTGTCGATGGCCTGCTTGCCGAGGATGACCAGCTGTGGCTGCTCCTTGTCGACAACGGCTTTCAGCGCCTTGGCCACAGCCAGGGAGTTCAGTTCGTCAGCGGCTTCTACCAGGATGGCGCGGTCGGCACCCAGGGCCAGGGCGGTACGCAGTTGCTCCTGGGCAGTGGTCGGGCCGACGGAAACGACGACGATCTCGGTCGCAACGCCTTTTTCCTTCAAGCGGACAGCCTCTTCCACGGCGATTTCGCAGAAGGGGTTCATGGACATCTTGACGTTAGCAAGGTCGACGCCGGAGTTGTCCGCCTTGACGCGAACCTTGACGTTGTAGTCGACCACTCGTTTGACAGCTACAAGAACCTTCATGGATTCCTCGTTACTCTCCGGTGAATAGATAGTCGCCTGGGACTGAGCCCTGCGATGCGCGTGGGTACAAGGGCACCTCTAAAAACGTATCGGGAGGCAATAACTTCACAGTGACCGAACAGTCTTGTTCGGACCATTGCGACAAATACTCACGGGTCATTTTCTGTCGTGGCGTGTAAACTCCACTACAAACCGGCCAAAGGCCGCAAAACCCTGCTCCACACCTGGTCTTTAGAGGTGTACCTGCGCCCGGCTGCAAGCCTACGGCGAACGTAAAACCGCTCGTATCTTGACCGTAACACCCCATCCGGTCAATACGGCAAATCGGTCACCCTCCAGCCGCGCTCCTGTGATTTTACTGGCCTGCGGCAAATTCAAACAAACGTTTGTATTGGACCCGCCAAGTGGTGTAGATATAATGCGCGACCAAGACAAAACGGTGTAGTCCGTCATTTGCGCAGCTACAGTTCCGCTCCCGTGATGAGCCACTGCGCGCAAGCACCCATAAGACAAAGCAACAGCACGAGCCTTGATGAGTAGGAGAGAACCAGTGGAACGCGAATACATGGAATTCGACGTGGTCATCGTCGGCGCCGGCCCGGCGGGCCTGTCCGCCGCCTGCCGCCTGAAGCAGAAGGCCGCCGAAGCCGGTAGCGAAATCAGCGTCTGCGTGGTGGAAAAAGGCTCTGAAGTGGGCGCCCACATCCTCTCCGGCGCGGTGTTCGAACCCCGCGCCCTGAACGAGCTGTTCCCCGACTGGAAGGAACTCGGCGCGCCGCTGAACACCGAAGTGAAGCGCGACGACATCTACGTGCTCAAGGATGCCGGCAGCGCCACCAAGGTGCCTGACCTGTTCGTGCCCAAGACCATGCACAACGAAGGCAACTACATCATCTCGCTGGGCAACCTGTGCCGCTGGCTGGCCCAGCAGGCCGAGAACCTGGGCGTGGAAGTCTACCCGGGCTTCGCCGCCCAGGAAGCGCTGTTCGATGAAAACGGCGTGGTGCGCGGCATCGTCACCGGTGACATGGGTGTGGACCGTGAAGGCAACCCGAAAGACGGCATGTACACCCCGGGCATGGAGCTGCGTGGCAAGTACACCCTGTTCGCCGAAGGTTGCCGTGGCCACATCGGCAAGCAACTGATCAAACGCTTCAACCTGGACAGCGAGTCCGATGTGCAGCACTACGGCATCGGCCTGAAGGAAATCTGGGAAATCGACCCCGCCAAGCACGAGCAGGGCCTGGTGGTACACACCGCTGGCTGGCCGCTGGACGTGATGGCCAAGGACAACACCGGGGGTTCGTTCCTTTATCACCTGGAAAACAACCAGGTGGTGGTCGGCCTGATCGTCGACCTCTCGTACGCCAACCCGTACCTGTCGCCATTCGACGAGTTCCAGCGCCTGAAGCATCACCCGGTAATCAGCCAATACCTCGAAGGCGGCAAGCGCATCAGCTACGGCGCCCGCGCCCTGGCCAAGGGCGGCATCAACTCGCTGCCGAAAATGGTCTTCAATGGTGGCGCGCTGATCGGCTGCGACCTGGGCACCATGAACGTGGCCAAAATCAAAGGCAGCCACACCGCGATGAAGTCCGGCATGCTCGCCGCCGAAGCCGTGGCTGATGCACTGCTCGCCGGCAGCGAGGGCGGCGATCAGCTGAACAGCTACGTCAGCGCCTTCAAGGCCAGCTGGCTGTACGAAGAACTGTTCGCCAGCCGTAACTTCGGCCCGGCCATGCACAAGTTCGGCCCGCTGCTGGGCGCGGCGTTCAACTATGTGGACCAGAACTGGTTCGGCGGCAAGCTGCCGTTCACCCTGCACGACACCAAGCCGGACTACGCCTGCCTCAAGCTCGCGGCCGACTCGAAAAAGATCGACTACCCGAAACCGGACGGCAAGCTCAGCTTCGACAAGCTCAGCTCGGTATTCCTCTCCAGCACCAACCACGAAGAGGAACAACCCTGCCACCTGAAGCTGACCGACCCGAACGTGCCGATCGCCAGCAACCTGCCGCTCTACGACGAGCCGGCACAACGCTACTGCCCGGCAGGCGTGTACGAAGTGGTCACCCAGGAAGACGGCAACAAGCGCTTCCAGATCAACGCGCAGAACTGCGTGCATTGCAAGACCTGTGACATCAAGGACCCGGCCCAGAACATCACCTGGGTTACCCCTGAAGGCGCGGGCGGGCCGAACTACCCGAACATGTAAGGCCCCTGCCCTGGCGGCAACAAAAAGCCCCCGGCTCTCACGAGACGGGGGCTTTTTGTTGGCTGCCAATATCAAGCAGTACGCACTTCCTCGAAGAGCTCAGGATGGCGATCCAGCAGTTTGAGTAGCTTCACCAGCGCCACTGGCGGGGTGGTCTTGCCGTTTTCGTAACGGGAGAACGCATTGACCCCACCACCGAAAATTTCCCCCGCTTCACGCTGGTCGAGGTCAAACTTCCTGCGCATGGCTGCAATGAAGGCAGGATCAACAACAGCGCCATTCACTTGTCGCTCAAAGGCCGACATCAGGTCACTCATACGCTGCGCCTCACCCATGCGCAGTACCACCTCACCGCAGGCCGGGCAGTAGTCACCAAAAACATCTGGAATGACAGTAGCTTCACCCTTGTAGCGATAGGGCATGTCCTTGGATTGCGCGACCAATTCCGCACCTCCACACAGTGGGCATTTCATTTCATAGCTCCTTGAAAGACACGATGAGAAGGTCGTCAACCACCATCAACTTGAGGTAAACCTTGCCTACGGCGGTCTGGGGACGATAGACGTCCTGCCAGACTCGATGATTGTTGTAGGCCGTCATGCTCTTGTGAAAGTCGGCTGCCGTTAGCTCGCGAACAATGTTCAGCATGGCGAAAGGCTCAATCCCCAGCGCCCGCGCACCCTGCGCGGCTACCCCGGTAGTACGCACCTTACCCAGACTCAACAGCGCCTTCACACGCTCCAGCGGACAATGAGGCGTTCTCTTTTCCATGAGAAATTAACCTTCCAGGTTAAATTTGGCTAATAGGTTATTCCAATAACCCCCGCCTGGAAGGATGCCTCAATGCCCCGAGACCGTTACCAGCTCATTTGTCACCGCACATGATCGGCATCGGCTCCGCCGCGAACGCCAATGGCTCACGACGCCCGAAATACAACGCTGTCAGCAGCCCCACCGTGCCCATGACCAGACAAAAACCGACACACACCCACGGGCTCCACGGCATCAGCGCAATCAGCGCCAGCGGCGTGGTACTGGCCCACAGCGCGTAGGCCACGTTGTAGGTGAAGGAAATGCCCGACACGCGAATCTCGGCCGGGAACAGTCCAACCATCACCGACGGCACCACACCGACCACGCCGCAGGACAACCCCGCCAGCGCATAAGCCAGCCAGGTCATCTCCCACTGCCCCACCAGGCTGGCGTACAGCGCACCAATCCCCAGCGGCAGCAACAAGCTGTAGAGCATCAGCGCACGCCAAGCCCCTACGCGGTCGACCAGCAACCCGGCCAGCACGCAGCCGATGTTGAGGAAAACAATGCCTACGCTGCTCAGGGCGAAGGTGTGCCCGGCGCTCATGCCAAAGCGTTGCTGCATTACCGTGGGGGTGATCACCACCAGCACCACCACGGCCGAGGTCAGCACACAGGTCAGCAATGCCGCCGGAATCAACGCCCGGCGGTGCTCGCCCAGCACCCGCCGCAGCGGGAATTTCACCGGCTGTTCCTGGCGCGCACGCAGGGCGAGGAACACCGGTGTTTCGCTGAGCCAGCGGCGCAGCCACACGCCAATCACACCAAACACGCCACCCAGCAGGAACGGGTAGCGCCAGGCGTAATCGAGGATTTCCTGCGGCGTGAACACTTGCGCCAGCAACGTCGCGGTCAGTGCCCCCAGCAGGTAGCCGAAGGTCAGCCCGGCCTGCAAGAAGCCCAAGGCATACCCACGCCGCCCGGCAGGCGCGTGCTCGGCGACGAAGGTCCAGGCACTTGGCACCTCGCCCCCCACGGCCGCGCCCTGGAGGATGCGCAGCGCCAGCAGGATCAACGGTGCGGCATAGCCGATGTCGGCATAGGTCGGCATTACCCCGATCAGCAGGCATGGCAGGGCCATCATCAGGATGCTCAGGCTGAACACCCGCTTGCGCCCCAGGTGGTCGGCGAAGTGCGCCATCAGGATGCCGCCCAGCGGCCGCGCCAGGTAGCCGGTGACGAAGATCCCGAAGCTTTGCAGCAGGCGCAGCCACTCTGGCATCTCGGGCGGGAAGAACAGCTGGCTGAGGGTCAGCGCAAAAAATACGAAAATGATGAAGTCGTAAATTTCCAGCGCGCCGCCCAGTGCCGCCAGGCCCAGGGTCCGATGGTCGCCGCGGCTGAACCGGGGCGGGCGAGCGGTATCGATGGCAGTCATGGCAGGGTCCGCAAATCGGCAAAGGGCAAGAGGATAGCAAATAGCTGCCCCGTTGCCCCGCCTGCTGCGCCGCTAGCGGTTGAACACCGTGTGCGCGAAGTTGGCCCGCGGCCGTGGCCTGGCCGTAGCCGTCGGCATGGCGCCCGGCAGCGGCAACTTGCCGACCAGCATCGGTCCGTCGATGATCGCCATGAATGACTCCAGCGCCTCGTTATCGGGCACCTGCGGCAGGCTCAGGCTGACCGCCTGGCGCTCGGCCTGCGGCACCGCAGGCACTTTCAACTGGCTGGAATGGTAAAGCAGGGCGTGCTGGATCTGGGTACTGACGCGACAAAAACGCTCCAGGTCAACCCCGGCATGGCTGGCCAGTTCGATATTGCCCAGCAGCAAGTGAAAAGGCTGCAAGGCGCACTGCACCAAACGCTGCAGCTCCTCGAAGCTGTCAACGGGGGCGATCCGATAGTAGCCCATGCCATTGAGCAGCCGCTCCAACTGCAGCCGCTGGCAGGGGTGGGTGTCGGCAATGAGAATGCGCAGGGTCTTGTTTGCCATGGTCGGGCCTGGGCAGCTGGGTAATGGGCACATTCCATGACCTTACTGCGCCCGTCAAGGCGACTGCCAAGGCCATGCCTGGCAGCGGTCTACTTTGATAGAAGTCGGGAATGCCGCATAAATCAAGTGATTGACTGACGGAATTTGCATTTGCCTTTAGCCCGGTACTGCGGTTTGCCACTTGCGCTCACCCCGTCAAGCCGTGCAGATAACCGCGCGCCTAAACCCGGACGCTCGCCCTTCGTTTAAAGGAGGCTCATGCCCCAAGGCATCGCCTCTTACATTCGCGGAGAACCCAGATGTTTCGCCCGGCCCTAGCCTTTTTCGCCCTGACCCTGTCCAGCGTCGCATGGTCCGCCGAGCCCTGTTCGGTAGACATTCACAGTACCGACCAGATGACCTACGACCTGAAAACGATCACCGTACCGCCAACTTGCCAGCGCTTCACGGTTAACTTGCTGCACACCGGCACGCTGCCCAGGAACATCATGGGCCACAACTGGGTGCTGGCCAAAAAGGACGACATCAAAGGCGTGACCACCGATGGCGCTGCGGCAGGTGAAGCCGATAACTACCTTCAGCCGGGCGACAAGCGCGTGCTCGCCCATACCCGACTGATCGGTGGCGGCGAAAAAGATTCGGTCACTTTCGACACCGGCATGCTGCAGGCAGGTCAGGCGTACGCGTTCTTCTGCTCCTACCCTTTCCATTCCACCATGATGAAAGGCACCCTCACATTCGGTACCTCGTCAGGCAGCTGACGCTATCGGAAAGTGGGCCGCACAAGCCGAACGTGCGCTCAGGCCTCGGCCCACTCACGCATACGCAGCCGGCAATGCTTCATGGCGTTGACGATATGCTTCTCCACCATGGCCTTGGACAGGCCAAGACGCGCGGCAATCTCCCCATGTGACAGGCCTTCGAGCTTGCGCAGCAAAAAGCACGCCCGGCAGGTTTCGCTCAGCTCCGCCACTGCACGCTGCAGCAACTCCAGGCGTTCTTCCTGGCGACAGGCGCCGTGCACGGGGGCGACGAAGAATCGCTCATCGGTTTCCAGAACCTCCAGAGGCTCGGCGCGACGAAGCTGGTTGCGCCGATGACCATCGGTGACCAGGTTAAGGGCGGTACGGTAAAGGAAAGCGCGGGGATGGGAGATCTGCGTGTCGTCACACCGCTCGAGTACCCGCAGATACGCCTCCTGCGCGATATCCTCGGCAGCATGGTGGCTACCCAGACGCGAACGAAGGAACCCGACCAGTTCACGGTAGTAATGCTCGAGCAGTACACCCGAAGACGGCATCGAAGCGCTTTCCCTGTTATCCGATGATGGTAGAAGACCGCTGCAGGCCAAGTAATGGCACCGCTGGCGCATAAAATATAATAATTCTCATCAAGCTTAAAGACGTTGTTACATTTCCACGCCCGCAACGCGCGCTCCCCGCTAAATCCGCCCTGATCGCTTTCGTTTAATCGGCAGCCTCCCTAGCTGATCCTTGGTGACAGCGGCCCTCTCATGGTCGGAAATCCTGCATGATCCCTCAACGCCTTACCCGTCGTGCCGTAACGCTCGCGCTGTGCCTTATTCCGGTGGCCGTATTCGCCACCTGGCAACTGTTGCCCGGCGAGGCCGAGCAGCGGCCGTTCGTCAGCGTCAGCCGTGGCAACATCGAATCCAGTGTCACCGCGCTGGGCACCCTGCAGCCCCGTCAGTACGTCGACGTGGGCGCGCAGGCCTCCGGGCAGATCCGCACGTTGCACGTAGAAGTCGGTGACACCGTCAAGCAGGGGCAGCTGCTGGTGGAAATCGACCCTGCCACGCAACAGGCCCAGCTGGATGCCGAGCGCTATGCCATCCAGACCCTGAAAGCGCAGGTCAAGGAGCAGCGTGCCGAGCATCTCCTGGCCGAACAACAGTTGCGTCGCCAGCAGCGGATGGCCAGCGACGGCGCCACGCGCGAAGAGGATGTGCAGACGGCCCAGGCCAAGGTGCTGACAACCCAGGCGCGCATCGACATGTATGAGGCGCAGATTCTCCAGGCGCAGGCCACGTTGCGCAGCGCGCAAGCTCAGTTGGGCTACACCCGCATCTACGCCCCGATCGGCGGTACCGTGGTGGCTGTCGATGCCCGAGAAGGGCAAACCCTGAACGCGCAACAGCGCACCCCGCTGATCCTGCGGATCGCCAAGCTGTCGCCGATGACGGTATGGGCCGAGGTCTCGGAAGCCGACATCGGCCAGGTCAAGACTGGCATGCAAGCCTACTTCACCACCCTGGGCAGCGGCGGCAGGCGCTGGACCAGCACCGTCAGGCAGATTCTGCCGATTCCGCCCAAACCGCTGGACCAGCTCAGCCAGGGCGGCGGCAGCCCGGTTGCCACCGGTACGGCAAGCGGCAGCGGGACCGGCCGCGTGGTGCTCTACACCGTGCTGCTGGATGTCGACAACGATGACAACGCGCTGATGGCCGACATGACTGCCCAAGTGTTCTTCGTCGCCGGATCTGCCAAGGATGTGTTGACCGTGCCCATCGCGGCGCTTCAGGGACGCGGCCAGGGCGAGGGGCTGCAGACTGCCCATGTTCTGACCGGCAAAGGCGACGTACAGACGCGCCAGGTACGTACCGGGCTTAGCGACCGCCTGCGCGTGCAGATACTCGACGGGCTTGCCGAAGGTGACAAACTGCTGATCGGCCCTGTCGGCGGTGAGGGTTGACATGAGCACTCCGCTGATAGAACTGGTCGGCATCCGCAAATCCTACGGGGGCGGCGACAGCCCCCAGGTCGATGTGTTGCGCGGCATCGACCTGAAAGTCCATGCCGGCGAGTTCATCGCCATCGTCGGCACCTCGGGCTCTGGCAAGTCGACCCTGATGAACATCCTGGGTTGCCTCGACCGCCCAAGCGCCGGGCACTATCGCTTCGCCGGCCAGGATGTTGCCGGCCTGAACAATGACGAACTGGCCTGGTTGCGCCGCGAAGCGTTCGGGTTCGTGTTTCAGGGTTATCACCTGATCCCCTCCGCCTCGGCGCAGGAAAACGTGGAGATGCCGGCGATCTACGCCGGAACCACGGCGGCCCGGCGCGCCGAAAGGGCCAAGGCCCTGCTGCAACGCCTGGGCCTGGGCGAGCGCACCGGCAATCGCCCGCGCCAGCTTTCAGGCGGCCAACAACAACGGGTGTCCATCGCCCGGGCATTGATGAACGGTGGCCACATCATCCTGGCGGACGAACCCACCGGCGCGCTGGACAGCCACAGTGGCACCGAGGTCATGCGCCTGCTGGATGAACTGGCCGAGCAAGGCCATGTGGTGATCCTGATCACCCACGACCGCGATGTGGCCGCCCGAGCCCAGCGCATCATCGAGATCCGCGACGGCGAAGTGATCAGTGACAGCGGCGCCGACCAGGCGCCGCCACCGCGTCGCCCAGGTGCGCTGCAAGCCGTCGATCTGGCCGGGCGCCTGGTGCGTGCCGACAGCCAGGGCAGCCCCTGGCTGGGCGAAACCCGGGACGCCCTGCAAGCCGCCTGGCGGGTCATGTGGAGCAACCGCACACGCACCGCGCTGACCCTGCTGGGGATCATCATCGGCGTCGCGTCGGTGGTCGTCATGCTGGCAGTGGGTGAAGGCAGCAAGCGCCAGGTCATGGCCCAGATGGGCGCGTTCGGCTCGAACATCATCTTCATGAACGGTGCCCCTCCAACACCGCGCGCTCCGCCCGGCAACGTTCGCCTCAGCGACGTGCAGGCGCTGGCCGAGCTACCTCAAGTGAAGTCCATCATGCCGGCCATGACAGTGGAAGCGCAGGTGCGCTTCGGCAATCGTGACCTGGAGTCGACCATCGGTGGCTATTCGCCTGTGTTCCCGACGCTGATGAGCTGGCCCGTCAGCGAAGGCAGCTTCTTTACCGACAACGACCTGGCCACGGCTGCGACCGTGGCGGTGATCGGCTCGGAGGTGCGCAAGAAGCTGTTCGTCGACGGCCAGGACCCGATCGGCCAGTACATCCTCATCGAGAACGTGCCGTTTCAGGTGATCGGCGTGCTCGCCAGCAAAGGCTCCAGTGGCGCCAACCAGCGAAACGACCTGCGCATCGCCGTGCCGTACTCAGCGGTTTCCATACGTCTTTCCGGCACGCAACACCCGGAATACGTGATCATCGGTGCCGCCGACAGCACCCAGGTGCATGACACCGAACGCGCAATACGCCAACTGATGCTGAGCCTGCACGGTGGCATCGAAGACTTCGAGATCGACAACAGCGCGGCGATGATCCAGGCCGAGGCGGCGACACGCAACGGGTTGTCCCTGATGCTTGGCGCCATTGCCGCCATTTCGCTGCTGGTCGGCGGGATCGGCGTCATGAACGTGATGCTCATGACCGTCCGCGAACGCACCCGCGAAATCGGCATCCGCATTGCCACCGGCGCCCGACAGCGCGACATCCTGCGCCAGTTCCTGACTGAAGCCGTGGTGCTTTCGCTGACCGGCGGCCTGATCGGCGTCTGCCTGGCGTTGCTGATCGGCGTGGTACTCAGCCTGGCCAAGGTGGCCGTGGCGTTTTCTGCCCTGGCGATAGTGGGTGCCTTCGCCTGCTCGGTAGCCACGGGCGTCATCTTCGGTTTCATGCCCGCGCGCAAAGCCGCCGCCCTCGACCCTGTCGCCGCCCTGACCAGTGAATGACCATGACCAGAACCCCGTTTTTACTGCTACCGCTGCTAACCCTGCTGGGTGCTTGCAGCCACAACCCTGCGCCATTGGACAGCGGTATCGCTGCACCTGCCAGCTGGCAAAGTCCGGCTGGCGGCACGGCGGCCTCCGCGCAATGGTGGACAACGTTCAATAGCGCTCAACTGAGCCAACTGATCGAGCAGGCGCGCCAGGGCAGCCATGACCTGCGCGCCGCCATGGCAAGGGTCAGGCAGGCACAGGCCGACCTGCGTATTGCCGGCGGCCCCCTGCTGCCGCGCCTCGACGCCAGCGCCGACGCCTATCACCAGCGCCTGCTACGAGGCCAAGGGTACAGCGAGCAGGACACGTCGAACCGCGAGCGGACCTACCGCTACTTCAACACGGCCCTGACGACCAGCTACGAGCTGGACTTCTGGGGTAAAAATGCCGCTGCGCGTGACAGTGCCCGCCTTGGCCTGCAAGCCACTGCACGTGACCGTGACACGCTAGAACTGAGCCTGACGAGCAGCGTCGCCGATACCTACCTGAGCGCCCTCGCCGCTCGCGAGCAGGCACGCATCGCCGCGCTTAACCTGGAAAACGCCGACAAGGTCCTGAGCCTTGTACGCACACGGTTCCAGGCCGGGTCGTCGACTGCCCTGGAACTGGCCCAGCAAGAGAGCCTTGTGGCCAACCAGCGACAACAGTTACCGCTCTACCAACAAGAGGCCCGCGATGCGCAGATCACCCTGGCAACCCTGCTTGGCGTACCGGTGCAGGCGCTTGAACTGGCCGATCAGCCTTTCGATCAACTGAGCGGCCCGAGCATTGCCGCCGGCATTCCCAGCCAACTGCTGACGCGCCGCCCGGATATCGCTGGCGCAGAGGCGCGCCTGGCTGCGGCTCAGGCGGATGTCAGCGTTGCGCGGGCAGCACTGTTCCCCACGGTGAGCTTGACGGCCAGCCTGGCCACTGGCGACAGAAAAGCCATCGACCTGCTGCGCAACCCGGCGCTCAACCTCGGTGCCGGTCTGACGGCGCCCATTTTCAATAATGGCGCCTTGCGCGCCGAGCGTGATCGCGCCATCGCTCGCCAGGACGAGCTGCTCGAGGCCTATCGCAACGTGCTGATCACCAGTTTCGGCGAAGTCGAGAAGGCCTTGAACAGCGTCGACGGCCTGGACCGCCAGACACACTGGCAGCATGAAGCACTCACCCAGGCGCAACGTGCCTTCGACCTGGCCGAGAACCGCTACCGGGCCGGGGCCGAAGACCTGCTCAGCGTGCTGGAAGCGCAACGCAGCCTGTTTACAGCACAGGCCGAACGGGTACGGCTGCGCAAGGCGCGTTTGCAGGCCAGTGTTGCGCTTTACAAGGCATTGGGCGGCGGCTGGACGGCGTCGGACACACTGATGACAGCGAGGTAGGCAAGCCCCCTGACGGGAGCCCTACCTGCTGCAACACCGGCCAAAAATCCTCAACGCTACAAACCGTCACGTCGCGGGCCGGGTGCCAGATGACGGGCATACCAAGGCCGCTGAGGCACCCTGCCGGCCAGGCGATCGCCGTCTTCTTCAGGGCTGAAAATGACTTGCAAGGCCAGCTTCATGGTCTCGATGTCCAGTTTCCCGGTGCCGCCACCATTGCCCAGGCCCCAGGCACCGCAACCTTCACGCGTGGGCCCCAGCCAAGGCTCGGCCACACGCACCCAGCGCCCTGGCGCAAACCACGGAATGCCATCGATCATCTGCGGCTTCACTTCCCCTGGGTGCGCCTGTTGGTGGGCCAGGTACCAATCGTTCAGGCGGTCGTCGATCCAGCCATGAAAGGCCCAGAACACCGGGTTGACGTGGGAGGAAAACGGATCGCCGAGGAAGTCGTTCTCGGCGCGGAACCAGCGTTCGGAAAAATCGTAGTTGCGACGCCCGTAAGGCATCGGGTAATCCGAGTTCGGGTCACGCCCCAGGGATGCCCAACGCATGTGCAGCCAATCGTGGATCCCCAATTCGATGCGTGAACCCAACTCTCCCAGACACAGGGTGCTGAGGTATTGCGGATCATGCAGCTGGGCTTCCCACAGCTGGAAGTTGGCGTGCAGCCCCTGGCTGCTCTTGACGTAGTACAGCCATTGGCTGAAGGCTTCATCGCCGGCCGCCTGCCAGTTGGGCGGGACGCTGTAGCCGTCGCGGTTGTCGAGGTAATCGAAAAACGCCTGAACGCCATGCCCGATGGATGGACGTGCCGCAGGCAGGCTTGCCCAGGAACGCAGGTCCTGGACCTCGCGCACGCCATGCAGCATGTGCCGATGCATGAACAGAAAATCCTCGCCAGAGCCGTTGCGATGGCGATCATGCCCGCGTGCGTTGCGCTCCTTGCCCAACGGGCCGACCTGCCAACCCAGCGCACGCACCATCTGCCGCCGGGATTCATCGATGCGGTGCCAGCGATCGCGGCTGGCGTGCCAGAGCTGGTGATAGTAGCGACGCTGCGGTGAAATCAGGTCCTCGTGCAGGGCCGCCACGTACGGCAGCCGCTCACGCGCCAGCACGAACGGTCGGCGGACGGCGACAAAGCTCGCCTGCGCCCCGGAATGCCCCGCCTGCGTCCCTGCCAGGCGTACGTGCCCACTCAGGGTCGCGCTGCCTCCCCCCTCGCTCCAGTCGCCCCATATCTCATCCAGCACGGCATCGCAGTCATACGCCTCGCCAGAGCCCGCCATCATCTTCAGTTGCACCTTCGGCAGCCGGTCGGCAGCCAGCGGGCCGTATACCTGCAAACCCTGACCGCCATAGGGCGCAGTGCCCAGGTAGCCGCGCACGGCACGGGCACCCTGCCCTACATCGAGCAGCAGCTGCTGCGGCCGGGCCAGCTCGGTCAGCGCCGGGTGATCGCTCGTCATGCGCCAGTCCCAGATCCCGACCAGGCGTTCACCTAACAGCGCATTGGGCAGGTCATCGACCGGCACCGCAGGCTCGTCACTGCTCAGCTCCGCTTCCTCGGCCCGCTGCCACGCCTGCCGTGCGTAATAGCCGGCAGGCAGTGCTACACCGGCAGCCACCAGGCCCGCCAGGATCTTTCGACGTGACACTTTCATCCACTGTACTCATGACGTGACTCCTGCTGCGAAAACGAATGGTTGCGGGAGCGATTTAGAGGGTTGCTAAATTCTCTTGGGCTCGGCTCGTTTCACCCAGCAAGTTCGAACGGCATGGGGCCGTCGTGCAGGCGGTCGAGTACGCAATGAAGAAACAGGCTTTTTTTTCGCGCAGATGGCCATGGGCTTTGGCCCTTCTGCTCTTGCTCCTGGCGGCCGCAGGCGCCTGGTGGTATTGGGTCTACCTTGCCAAACACCCCTACGGCCGGGAAATCGAACAGCGGGCCAACGCCCTGCAGGCGCGCATCCCGGCCCTGGATGCGCACCTTGACGTGCCGCTGAGCTATGGCACCGATGGCGAGGAAGCAAACCGTGACGGCCCGACCCAGTTCGACCTGGTGAAAGCCGCCAAAGGCCGCCTGAGCGGCGCCTCGATCGCAATCTGGTCATGGCCGGAGTTCTGGAGTGGGCCCAATTGGCCGCACCGCCCCACACCCGGGTTCGAGGCGGCGATGGCCAACGAACTGGAAGTTCGCTATCGGATCATCACCAGCATCGCCAAGGACTACCCTGCGCAGGCCGGCATCGCTTACACCCCTGCCGACTTCCGCCGACTGGTCAGTGAAGGCAAGTTCGCCATCATTATCAGCCTGCTCAACGCCGCCCCTCTTGGCGACGACATCGACAAGCTGGACCACTGGGCCGCACGCGGCATGCGGGTGTTCGGGCCAGGCTACGTCGGCAACAACAGCTGGGTCGACTCGGCGCGCCCACTGCCCTTCCTGGGCGATTCGGTCGACCCGCTGGGCGGTCTTTCCGACATCGGTCGTCGCGCCATCACCCGGCTCAACGACCTTGGCGTGGTCATCGACGTCTCGCAGATGTCCAGCCAGGCCCTGACCCAGGTCACCCAGCTGAGCCGCGCGCCGGTCATGGCCTCGCACACGGGGGTGCAAGGCATGATGGACATTCGCCGCAATCTCAGCGACGCGGACCTGGCACACATCAAGGCCACCGACGGGCTGGTCAACATCGTGGCCTACTCCCACTACCTCAAGCCGTTCTCGCGCCCGACCATCGAAAAGATGAACGCGTTACGCGCCAAGTATGGCCTGCCAGATGTACAGAACCAGACCCAGATGGGCACCACCACCGACCCGGTGTTCTCGATCTGGTCGGAGAAAAAGTTCGGTGAATACCTCACGCCGTTCTACGACATCCTCGGCGCCGAGCCCGAAGCGACCCTGGCCGACTACGTCGACTCGATCGACTACGCGGTGAAGAAGATCGGTATCGACCATGTCGGCATCAGTTCCGACTTCAACGACGGCGGCGGTGTGGCTGGCTGGGAAAATGTCAGCCAGAGCCGCAACGTCACGGCCGAACTGATGCAGCGCGGCTATTCCGACGAAGACATCGCCAAGCTCTGGGGCGCCAACTTCCTGCGTGTGTGGGAAGCCGCCCAGAAGGCCGCCAGGCCGGCCCCTCCTCCTGTTGCCCACTACCCGTAAGGAAACCCATGAAACGGCTGACCTCACTGATTGCCCTCGGTTGTCTCTCACTGTCGCTCGAAGCCCTCGCTGCCGACCCGGCTGCACCGGGCAAGGTTTTCAAAGACTGCAAGGATTGCCCGGAAATGGTCGTGCTGCCTGCCGGCAGCTACGTGATGGGCACCCCCGATGACGAACTGGGCAAACAGGACGATGAAGGTCCGTTGCACACCGTGACCTTCGCCAAGGCCTTCGCCATGAGTCGCTTCCATGTGACTGCCGGGCAATGGCAGGCCTATGCCAAGGAAACCCACACGGTGCTGCCCGACGGCGACGACCGCCCGGGGCGGCTGTGCAAGAACGGCAAGCCCAGCTACCCGCAAGGCCCGACGCAGCCTGCGGTCTGCATGACCTGGGATGAGGCGCGCGGCTACATCGCCTGGCTCGCGAAGAAGACCGGCAAGCCCTACCGCATGGTCAGCGAGGCCGAACGCGAGTACGCCGGCCGTGCCGGCTCCACCGGCCCCTTCCCGTTCCCCTTCGACCAGGAAGGGGAATATCAGATCAGCAAGCATGCCAACACCTACGGGCCGCGTGATGGCTTCACCTACACGGCCCCGGTCGGCAGCTTCCCTGCCAATGCATTTGGCATGTACGACATGCATGGCAATGTGTACGAGTGGGTCGAGGACTGCTGGCATACCGATTATGTCGGCGCGCCCACCGACGGCAGCGCCTGGACCACCGGTGGTACCTGCACACACCGGCAGATTCGCGGCAACGACTACCTGGAACCGCCCATCTTCTCCCGCTCGGGCAACCGCAACGAGCGCGAACCCGACGTGCGCGGCGACTGGCTGGGCTTTCGGGTAGCCCGCGCCCTTCAGGACGGTGAACCCAACTGACAATCCACAGGGAGAGTGACCATGCCCACCTTGAGCAGACGCCGTTTCGTCGCCGCCGCTACCTTGACCGGCCTTGCCCCCGCCATGCCCGCCTGGGCGGCGGGCGCAGCGAGCGATCCACCGGCGGACGACGCCATCATCCGCCTGGATTACAACGAGAGCCCGTATGGCCCCTGCCCTTCGGCACTCGAAGCAATGCACCAGGGTGCTCGCCAGAGCGGGCACTACTTTCCGGAACACGAATACCGCCTGGCTGAGCTGTTCGCCCGGCAAAACCAGGTACCCGAAGACCATGTGGCGGTCTTCTGCGGCTCCCGCTCGCCGTTGCAGTACGCCTTGGCTCGCCACGCCGACAAGCGCAGCGTGGTCACCGCCGCGCCGACCTATGACTCGGTGGCCAATGGCGCCAGGGCTGTCGGCGCAACCGTGCATGAGGTGCCGCTCGATGCCCGTCACGCCCATGACGTACGCGGCATGCTTGCCGCCACCCGGCAACCCGGGGTGCTGTACCTGTGCAACCCGAACAATCCCACGGGCACGCTGACGCCACGCGCCGACATCGAGCACCTGGTCACCCACAAGCCGGCAGGCAGCCTGGCGATCATCGATGAGGCCTATATCCACTTTACCGACGCGCCCTCCTGCCTGGACCTGGCGGTCAGCCATGACAACGTCATGGTCCTGAGGACGTTCTCCAAGCTCTATGGCATGGCCGGTGCCCGCCTGGGGCTGGTAGTCGGGAAACCGGCATTGCTCGCCGACCTGCAACGCCTGAACGGCTACAACTTCGTGCCACTTGCCGCCGCCATGGGCGGCATCGCCAGCCTGCAACAAGAAGACCTGGTCAGCGAACGAAAACACATCAATCGAGGCATTCTGCGGAACACGATCGACGCCCTGCAAAAGGCCGGCTACCGCTGCACCGACGCCCAGGCCAACTGCTTCATGGTGGCCCTCGGGCGCCCCGCCAAACCTGTGATCGAGGCACTCGCGCAACGCAACATCCGGGTCGGGCGGGTATTCGAGGCGTGGCCGCAGTGGATGCGTGTCAGTGTCGGCACGCCGGCGCAGATGCAGGCCTTCCTGAAGGCGTTTCTTGACGTCATGCACGGCTGAAGTCAGCCGCCTAAATCCACCCTCCGCGGCTTCGTTTAACACCTACCCAACAGCAGCGCACGCAAGGCGCTGCTCCCCCCCGCCAGCGTCGGCTGATCTACTCAGGAGCACATCATGTCCCAGCCCACCCGCGGCGCCGTGCAGGACCTCTTCGCCCTGCTCAAGCCGTTTAAATACACCGTCGCGCTTTCCGTCATCCTGGGCATGGTCGGCGGCCTCAGCATCACCGTCCTGCTGGCCACCATCAACCGGGCCCTGCACGACGATTCCGGCCTGACCCAAGGCGTGGTCTGGGGCTTCGCCGGGCTTTGCCTGGTGGCCCTGGCCAGCTCGGTGTTTTCCGACATCGGTAGCAACCGAGTGGGCCAGCACATCATTGCCGCCTTGCGCAAAACGCTGGGCGAGAAAGTGCTGTCGGCCCCCATCGAACAAATCGAGCGCTATCGCAGCCATCGGCTGATTCCGGTGTTGACGCACGACGTGGACACCATCAGCGATTTCGCCTTCGCCTTCGCGCCCCTGGCGATCGCCCTGACCGTCACCCTGGGCTGCCTGGGCTACCTGGCCATGCTGTCCTTGCCCATGTTCCTGCTGATCCTGACCGCTATCGCCCTCGGCACCGTCGTCCAGTACATCGCACGGGCCCGGGGCATGCAGGGGTTCGTCGCGGCGCGTGATGCCGAGGATGAGCTGCAACGACACTACAATGCGATCGCCGGTGGCGCCAAGGAGCTGCGCATCCACCGCGCTCGCCGCCAACGTATGTTCAGCCGCAACATCCAGGGCACGGCCGACCTGATTCGCGATACCCAGATCCGCTCCATCAATACCTTCGTCATCGCCAAGACCTTCGGCTCGATGCTGTTCTTCGTGGTCATCGGCCTGGCGCTCGCCTTGCAATCGTTATGGCCCAACAGCGACAAAGCGGTCATGAGCGGTTTCGTCCTGGTGCTGCTGTACATGAAAGGCCCACTGGAATACCTGATAGGCACGCTGCCAATCATCAGCCGCGCCCAGATCGCCTTCCGCCGGGTTGCCGAGCTCTCCGAGCGGTTCTCCTCGCCAGAGCCGCACCTGCTGCTCGAAGACAAGGCCAGCCAACTGCCCGCCTTGCGCACCCTTGAGCTGCGTGATGTGCGCTTCGCCTTCCCTCCGGTCGACGGCAACGCACCGTTTACCCTGGGGCCGGTAAACCTGCAGATCCGCGAGGGCGATATCGTCTTCATCGTCGGCGAGAACGGCTGTGGCAAGACCACCCTGATCAAGCTGCTGCTAGGCCTGTACCCCCCGCAACAAGGCGAGATTCGCATCAACGACCAGCCCATAACCGCGCGGGATCGCGACGATTATCGCCAGCTCTTCACCACCATCTTTTCCGATTACTACCTGTTCGACGACCCCTTCCTGGGCGCCAAGCAGGTGCCAGAGAGCGCCGAGGTCTATCTCAAGAGGCTGGAAATCGCACACAAGGTCAGCATCCGCGACGGCAGCTTCACCACCACCGACCTCTCGACCGGGCAACGCAAGCGGCTGGCGCTGATCAATGCCTGGCTCGAAGAGCGCCCGGTGCTGGTGTTCGATGAGTGGGCTGCAGACCAGGACCCGACCTTCCGGCGCATCTTCTACACCGAGCTGCTGCCCGAACTGAAGCGCCTGGGCAAGACAATCATCGTCATCAGCCACGATGACCGCTATTTCGATGTCGCCGACCAGCTGGTGCGCATGGCGGCCGGCAAGGTGGTCGTCGAGGCGTGCGTCGCCTGATGCAACAAAAGCGAAGCATTTGCATTCCGGTTTGTCATCAGCCGTGCGTCATACCCCTAGTCACCCTAAAAAAAGATCTGCCCAGCCTATCCACTCAACATCTACAACGAGCACCGAAATGCCCACCCACCTTCGATTGAATCACCTGACCCGGGCGCTTGGCCTTCGACGCGCATTCAACGCCCGACTGCCAGCACTGGCCCTGAGCCTGGCCCTGCCCTTGGCTGCCCAGGCGCAAGATCAGCAACTGACCTTGAATATTCCGGCACAGCCCTTGAGCTCGGCGCTGAAGGCATTTGCGGAGCAGACCGACGTGCAGGTGTTGTATGAGCCCGATGCCGTACAGAACCTGCGCTCAGGTGCGTTGAGCGGCCGCTACAGTCTGGATGAGTCGGTACGCGTGCTGCTCAGGGAAAGTGGCTTGCGCTATCAGTTGCGCGACAACACCTTGACCTTGCAGGCGGCCTACGAAGGTGGCAGCGCGATGCTGCTCGATGCCACGAGTATCCAGTCCAGAACCCTGGGTGCCACAACCGAGGGAACAGGGTCTTACATCACCGGTTCCACCAATACCGCAACGAAGCTGGCCCTGTCGCCTCGCGAAACCCCACAGTCGGTCAGTGTGGTGACGCGTCGCCAGATGGACGACCAGAACATGCAGTCACTCGACGATGTCGCGCGCGCTGCCACCGGTATCAACACCGTGAAGGACTTCGGTACCGAGCGTTCGCGTTACTTCTCACGGGGCTTCCAGGTCAACGACCTGCAGTACGACGGTGTGCCAAGCAGCATCTCGGAAAGTTTCTCCATGGACGTCACTTCGGTGAACAACATGGCGATCTATGATCGGGTCGAGTTCGTTCGCGGCGCGAACGGCCTGATGCAAGGCGCCGGCTCGCCCTCGGCAGCGATCAACCTGGTGCGCAAGCGCCCGGGCGATACCTACCAGATGAAGGCGGAGATCGGCGCAGGGTCGTGGGACAACTACCGCGGCCAGATCGACGTTGGTGGCCCGCTCAATGCCGAAGGCACCCTTCGCGGGCGCACGGTCATGCTCTACAGTGCCGGCAACAGTTTCGTGGACAGGGCCAACAAGGACAACCAGCTGTTCTATGCGATCGGCGAAGCCGACCTGAGCGACTGGACAACGGTCAGCCTGGGTACCGTGTTGCAGAAGGACAACAATGGCGGATATGACTGGGGCGGCCTGCCAACTCAGAAAAGCGGCAGCTTTTACCCCTTCTCCCGATCGACTTCCTTCGCGCCGGGCTGGGCACACCTGAACAAGATCAACCGCACCGTGTTCGGCGACGTTCGGCACGAATTCAACGAGGACTGGAAGCTGACCGTGAACGGCAGCATGACCTGGTCCAATGCTGACTTCCTTGCCTTGTATGGCACCAACGTGGGCAACGACCAGCTCCAACTGCGTACCAACGATACCAAGTACGACGACGAGCAGATCAGCCTCGATGCGGCGCTCAATGGTGCGTTTGACCTGTTCGGTCGCAAGCATGAGCTGGTCTTCGGTGCTACGGCACGCAAGGATCGCTTCATCAACGAATCGCGTTACAACGACAACCCCACGACAGTCGACATTCTCGATTTCGACCCTCACCTGGTCGCCCCCCCTACCTACAGTGGCGAGCGCGTGCAGTACCGGGCGGTGCGCAAGGACAAGGGGATTTATGCCGCGACGCGCCTGAACGCTACCGACGACCTGCACGTGATTTTGGGCAGCCGCCTGAGCTCGGTGAAGTACGAGTCACCGGACGAGATGGAACCGTTCGAGGAAAAGAACAAGATCATCCCGTATGGCGGCATCGTCTACGATGTCACCGACAACACCTCGGTCTATGCCAGCTACACCGAAATCTACCAACTGCAGGCCAACTATGGCCTGGATAACCACTTGCTCAGCCCGATCACCGGCACCAACTACGAAGTCGGGATCAAGAACGAGTTTCTGGGTGGCCGCGTCAACACCGCCATCGCGCTCTTCCAGGTAGACCAGAGCCACATGCCCGAGAAGATCAACGGAACAGGGAAATGTGGCCCAGGCGGTGCCTACAGTTGCTACGAGGAAGGCGGCAAGGTACGCAACCGTGGTTTCGACATCGAGGTCGGGGGTGAGGTCCTGCCGCAGTGGAACGTGATGGCGGGGTACACCTACAGCCATCCCGAGTATGTCTCCGGCGCCAAGAAAGGTACTGACTACTCGACCGAAACGGCCCCGCAACGACTGTTCAAGGTCTCGACCAACTATCAGTTGCCTGGCCGCTTCCAGGACTGGAGAGTCGGTGGCAACGTCTACCACCAGAGCAAGATCTACCTGGGCGATGTGAAGCAGAGCGCCTACAACCTTGTCGATCTCAACACGCAGTACAAAATCAACAACAACTTGAGCGTGCAACTCAACCTGAACAACGTGTTCGACAAGAAGTACTATTCGTCTGTCTTCAACAGCAACCTGGGCAACTACTTCGGCGCGCCGCGTAACTTCGGCCTTACCCTGCGCTACGAAAACTGAAACCGCTGGGCTGACCTTGGCCCGCAATGCAAAAAATCCGATGCCCGGAAACGGGCATCGGATTTTTTTGCGTCCCGGCCAGCGTTATCGGCTGCCGGTACCTTCGGCCTGCAACCAACTGCGCACGCCGACTGCCAGCTGGTCGTAGACCTCCGTGACTTCCGGCACGATGGACAGTGTTCGCAGCAGATCGTGAGTCAGGCCCTCTGCCACGATACATTCAACGTTCACCCCGGCCTGCTCAAGCCGCGCCGCGTAGGCCTTGCCTTCATCCAGCAGCGGGTCCAGGCCTGCCAACAGAATGATCGCAGGTGCAAGCCCCGCAAGCTCATCCGCCAGCAACGGTGAGAAACGCCAATCCCGGCGGTCTTCGTCGGACTGCGCGTACTGCGCGTAGAACCAGTCGAGTGTCTCGTCTTCCAACAAATACCCTTCACCGAACACGGTGTGCGACGAACGCTTGCAGCTTGCATCCGTTATCGGGTAGCACAGCAGCTGGCCAACAGGCGTTATCGCCGCCTGCGGGCCCTGCCTTGCCGCTTCGATCGCCAGCGCAGCGGCCAAGGTGGCCCCTGCGCTGTCGCCGGCGAACACGACCCGGGCCGGGTCGAGCCCCAGGCGGCGACCCTGGGTCGCCAGCCACTGCACGGCATCTGCACAGTCCTCATGGGCCGTCGGGAACCGGTGTTCCGGAGCAAGCCGGTAACCGACCGAAAGCACCGCGCAACGGGTACGCCCGGCAAGCTCTCGGCATACGCCGTCGTGCGAATCCAGGCTGCCTACCACGTAGCCCCCACCGTGGAAATACAGCACCACTGGCAAGTTCTCGCCCGCGTCAACCGAGGGTCGGTAAAGCCGTAACGCAAGCGAACTGCCATCGCGCACGACAGCCGACAGGTCTTCGACCCGCAGATCCCAAGGCACGGGCCAGCGCAGTCGTTGCGAAGACGACTCGAAGGTTGCCCGTGCCTGGGCCGGAGAAAGCGTGTGCAGCGGTTTGATATCAAGGTTCAAGCCAGCCAGGTCGAGGAAGGCTTCCAAAGCGTTATTCAACATGCAACTCCCTAAATGTTCGGCGCTGCTGTCCTCGGCCGTCAGGCCGGGACAGTCACGCCCACACAATGTTCGATCAGTGCCACCAGCTCGCGCTGGAACTGTTCCATCAGCCGCTCTATCGTCTCGGCTCTGTAGCGGCGTTTGCTGTAGATGCAGCGGAACGAGAGCACCCCGTCGTAGACCTGCCCTACCGTCTGCAGCTGGTTCACCAGGTTGGCATCGGCGTGGTAGCAATCGCCCGGATCATCGGCGGCTGGCTCCAGCAACGCATGCTCGTCGAAGTGCTGATCGAACTGCCCGAAGTAGTTGAAGGTGACCTCGGCCTGGGCACCTTCAAGCAGTTGCCGACGCATCTCACCCGAACCGAACTGGCGCAAGACCGCGTAGCCGATACCCTTTTCGGGGATGGCTGCCAGCTGCCGCTGCGTACTGCGAATGGCTTGCGCTGCCGTGTCGTCCTGGCGTGATGTGAGGCGGACCGGGAACAGGCTGTTGAACCAGCCGAGGGTACGCGAGACATCGACGCCCTCGAACAGGTCCTCGCGGCCATGGCCTTCCAGTTGCACCATCACCGCCTCTTGGCCGGTCCAGCGGCCCAGTGCACGCCCGAGCGCCGTCAACAAGATGTCATTGACCTGCGTGCCATAGGCAGCCGGGGCCTGCTTCAGGAGCTGCGTCGTTTGTTGCGGCGTCAGCCGGAAATGGCTCACCGCCTGTTGGCTGGAGTGATTCCGACCGCGCGGGTTGTCGCAGGGCAGCTTCCCGGCGCAAGGACGAACCTGATCAAGCCACCAGTCGCCCTGCTGCGCTTCAATGGATGTTGCCTCGGCCTGCAGGCGCTCGACCCATGACCGGTAGCTGCTGGTCCGTGCGGGCAGCACAGGGTCTGTTCCAAGGCAGCACGCCGCATAGGCAGTCTGAAGGTCCTCGAGGAGAATGCGCCATGACACACCGTCCATGACCAAGTGGTGAAGGATCAACAGCAACCGCGCCTGCCCATCCGGCAGCTGGATATGCAGGGTGCGCCAGAGTGGACCTTGCGCCAGGTCGAGGCTGCGTTGCGCCTGGTTGGCCAGTGCCGTCATCGCCTCCATGCTTTCGACACGGTGCAGGCTCAGCCTGGGCGTCGTGCTACCGGAAGGCTCGCCATAGCACTGCATCCACTGCCCGTGCGGCTGGGAGAAACGCAGCCGCAGCGCGTCGTGATGCAGTTCGACATGCTGCAGCGCCTGCTCAAGGGCGACGAGGTTCAGGGCCGCCCGGGGCCTGAGCATCAATGCCTGGTTGAAATGGGCCGGATCAGGCAGATGCTGCTCGAACATCCACTGCTGGATAGGCAGCAGGTTGAACAGGCGCTGGTCGACCTCTGTCGACAGCGGCGCTTCAACCACCGCAGGCGCGGCCTCCCAATTGGCAACGATCGCCTCGATCGTCTGATAACGCATCAAGTCACGCAGCTTGAGGTCCAGGTCGAGCTGCGGATGGTTTCTGACACGAGAGACGACTTGCAGGCTGAGGATGGAGTCCCCTCCCCGCTCGAAGAAATTATCGGTGATGCTCAAATCGTCGACCTGCAGAACCTGTTCCCAGATATCCACCAGGATCGATTCCCGCTGGTTTCTCGCTGCCTGGAACTGCGTCGAAACGAATTCGGGTTCAGGCAATCGCAGGCGGTCGATCTTTCCATTGGGCGTGACAGGGAATTGCGCCAGCTCGATCAGGTAGGCAGGCACCATGTAGTCGGGCAAGTGGTCGGCCAGGCGCGCCTTCAGTTCGCCAGCGATACCCGCCTGCTCACTGACGACGTAGCCTACAAGCTGTTTGCCTACCGGGCTTTCCCTGACCACCACCAGGGCATTGCGGATGCCAGGCTGCGCCCGCAGGCACGCTTCGATCTCACCAAGCTCGACCCGGAAGCCACGCAGCTTGACCTGATGGTCGGTACGCCCCACGTAATCGACCAGCCCATCCAGGCGCTGTCGGACTACGTCGCCACTGCGGTACATGCGCCCGCCCTCGCCAGCCGGATCAGGCACGAATCGTTCCGCCGTCAGGCCCGCACGGCCATGGTAACCACGGGCGATGCCATCACCGCCGATCATCAGTTCACCGGCAAAGCCAATACCTGACGGATTGAGGTCATGGTCGAGGATGTGCAGCGTACGGCAGCCGACCGCATGGCCGATGGGTGCATAGGCAGCCTCGCAACGTGCGCCGCCGCCCACCTTCCAGAGCAACGGCGTGACCACAGTCTCGGTCGGGCCATAGCCATTGGTGAACAGCCGTGGCCTGAGTGCAGCCTTGACCTGCTCGAAGGTCTGCTCGGGCACGGCATCGCCGCCAAAGCAGTAGATATCCACTGGCGGTGGCTCGTGCCCCGCGTCATGCACCGCTTCTGCCAGCTGTTTCAGGTAGGCGGGAGGGAAGCAGGCGATCGTGATTTCATGCTGCCAAAGTGCCTGAAGCGTCTGTTCGGCGGTCCACAACTCGCCATCGCGAATGACCAGAGCGCCTCCGCTCGCAAGCACGCTGAGCCAGCGCTCCTGGGCCCCGTCGAAGGCGAAGGACATGAAGTGCAGTTCTCGCGTCGCAGGCCCCATTTCATAGAGCCGCATGATCGCCTGGCAATGCCGGCTCAGAGGGCCTTGAGACACCGCCACGGCCTTGGGCCTGCCGGTCGATCCCGATGTATAGATCAGATAGGCCAGGCAACGCTCGTCCACGGCAATGTCGACGAACGCCGGGCCTGCATCGGCAGGCTGCGCATCAGGCGCGAGAACGAGCAGGTGGCCATGCTCCGGCAGGGCGTCGCGGCACTCTGGCCGGGTGATCATCAACGACATGCCTGAATCCTGGATCATCCAGGCCAGGCGCTCCATCGGATACTCCAGGTCCAATGGCACATAGGCGGCGCCTGTACGCATTACCGCAAGCAGCGCGACGACCAGCTCCGCCGAGCGTTGCAATGCCACCCCAACCACCGTTTCAGGTCCGGCACCGCTTGCCTGCAAGGCAAGCGCCAGGCGCCCCGAACGGCGGTCCAGCTCCGCATAACTGATGCGCTCATCGCCGCAGACCAGGGCGATGGCATCGGGGCGATCGTGGGCGTGCTCGATGATCAGCTCTGCCATCCGTTCCGGGCGGTAGCTTGCCAGCGCTTGCGTGCCAGTGTCGGCGACAGGGGCGCGCTGCGCAGCGGGCACAATGTCCAGGTTGCCAAGGCGTGCCTGCGCATCCTGCAGCAGGGTTTCTAGCACCGACTCCATGGTCTGGCGAATACCGTCGACCGCCTGTTCGCTGAACGCATTGCGCAGGTAAAGGTACTCGATCATCAGCGTATCGTTGAGGTGAACCGCAAGGTCCATGGGGAAGTTGGTGACCCCCACGTCATTGGAATCACCGAACTCCAGACCTGCCTCGGGCGCCTCACGCAAACCTTCGTCGATGGGGTAGTTCTCGAAGACGATGATGCTGTCGAAGAGTTTCTGCCCCGGCACGGCCGACCAGCGTTGAACCTCGTTCAACGGCGTATGCGACCAGTTGCGCAGCTCGACGTTGTAGGCCTGCAAGGCCTGCAGCCAGTCCGCCAGGCGCATCAGAGGGTCCAGCGTCTGCGACACAGGCAAGGTATTGATGAACAGGCCCAAGGTGGTATCGGCATCCTGTAGCGACTCTGGGCGCCCGGCCACGGTCGCGCCGAAAGTGACGTTGCGCTTGCCCGTGTAGCGCTGCAGCAGCAGAAGCCAGGCGCCCTGGATCAGGGTGTTAGGTGTAATACGCAACGTTCGGCAGTACTGCTGAAGACGTTTGGTCCATGCGGCGTCACGCCGGGTATACAGCGCGTGGTGGCCCGGTTCATCCGAAGTGTGCCGTGGGTACACGGCCTGACTGAGCGACGTCACCTCGCTGTGCGCCAGGCTGCCGCGCCAGAACGCTTCCTGACGAGATTTGTCCTGCGCCTGCAACCAGGCGATGAAATCGCCGTAGCGGCCGCTGGTGCCAGTGACCGGTTGGCCGGCGTAATGCTGCATCAGTTCGGCAAACAGCCTGGACTTGCTCCAGCCATCCATCAACAGGTGATGGCTCGTCCATATCATCTGGTAACTCGACGACGTCAGTCGAACCAGAACCATGCGGTGCAACGGAGCCTGCGTCAGGTCAAAACCTGCCACCAGCTCCTCACGCGCGACCTCACCGGCCAACCTGTCCGGCGCTGCATCCGCCCGGGCGTCGATTTCGCGCATCGGCATGTGCGCCTGGGCGTGCACGATCTGTACCGGCTCATCCAGCCCGACCCAGTGGAAACTGGTGCGCAATACCTCGTGCCGTGCGATGACCGCTGCCCATGCGCCAACGAACGCCTCAATATCGAGCCCGCTGATTGGCAGGCTGACCTGGTTGATATAGAGATCATTACCGCTGTCTTCGATCGAATGGAAGAGCATGCCCTTCTGCGCAGGCGACAGCGGGTACATGTCGGCGATCTCGGCGATCGGAACCGGCAGCTCGTCCAGTTGCATCTGGCTGAGCGAACACAGCGGGAAGTCGGACGGGGTGGCCCCTGCGACGCCTGGCAGGGTGCAGTGCTCGATCAGCGCCAGAAGCTCCAGATGGAACGCTTCAGCCAGGCCTTGAATGGTGGACTCGCTGAAACGCCGTGAGCTGAAGCGCCAGTCGATGCGCAACCCCTCCGGCCATACCCGAGCATCGACCGACAGACCGTTGCCGCATGACGATTCACGCCCTTCCCCGTCCTTCAATGGCTCGAACAGCACGTTGGCCAGCGCCTTCCGGTAGCTGAAGGAGCACTGCGGCACCGGCAATGCGGCCAAGGTTTCCCTGCTGGCTTCGTCTCCCAGATAGCGTAACGCGGCGAACGACAGGCGCTTGTCGGCAGCCGTACGCAACTGTTGCTTGAGCCCCTTGATCGCGCCATCCAGCGTGGTCTTGTCAATGTCGAGAACGACAGGGAACGGATAATCCAGGCAGCCAACCGTGCGGCCCAGATCGACACCCGAGCGTGTCTGGCGACGGGTATCAGCCTGCACGCCAAGGAAGACCCTGTCCTGGCCTGTCCAGCGGGCCAAGACACGCGTCAGCGCGACCAGCAGCAGGTCGCCGGGCTCGGCGCGGTAGGCTGCGGCGGCCTGCTCTGTCAGGCGTCGGGTCAGGTCGAGGTCCAGCCAGGTACCCAACGTTGCACTGTCGGCGGGCGCCCCTGCTTGTCGTGGGCTGCCAACCAGCTCGTCACTGACCCCGGCCAGTGCCTTCTGCCAATGGCTCAATACGCTCGGGCCATCCTCGAGCGAGTCATGCACGGAATACGCCCAGCTCTGAACCGAGGTGGACTTGGCGGGAAGCGCCACAGGCTGCCCTGCTTGGAGCTGCTCGCAGGCCAGGCGCAGATCCTGCAGGACGATGTCCCGGGATGCCTCGTCCATCGCCAGCGCATGGTTTACCAGCAGCAGCCGTTGGCTGCCATCTGCCAGCGTCGCCAGGACTGCCCGGACCAGGATGCCTCTATGGACGTCGAGGCTGGCACTCGCCTGCCTGGCCAACGCGTCCAACTGTGCCGGGTCCTGCACGGCTGCAAGCCACAGCACGGGCTCCTTCTGCCAAAGCGCCTGGTGTTCGGAAAGCGGCGCCCCGTGCGCCTCCTGCGCGGCATTGAACGCCAACCGCAACCCGTCGTGGTGCGCCAATACGGCCTGCAAGGCCTTTTCCGTCGTGTCGGGGTCAAGCGCACGGGTAGGCCTGAGCGTCATCACCACGCTGCCAGGCGCATCACCATTGCCCTGCAGTTCGAAAAAGCGTGCCTGAGCGGGCAGCAAGGGCACCTTGCCGGTGATCGGCCCCTGGTCGAGCGTCGACGTGCCGCCGTCATCCTGCTCTGCCACGGACACCAGCCCTTGGATGGTCTGGTGCTGGAACAATTGCTTGGGCGTGAAACGTATACCTTCCCGACGGGCCCGACTGACGACCTGGATCGACACGATCGAGTCGCCTCCAAGCTCGAAGAAGTTGTCGGTGATGCCCACTCTTTCAAGCTTCAGCACATCGGCCCAGATGCTCACGAGCTTCGCTTGCAGCGCGCTCTGCGGCGGCACGTAGGCTTTCTGCTGCTGGCTCACATCCGGCTTGGGTAGTGCCTTGCGATCCAGCTTGCCATTGGGGGTAAGCGGCAAGGCCTGCAGCGACACCAGGTAGCTCGGCACCATGTAGTCGGGCAATGCCGACTTGAGATGTTGCAGGATTTCCTCATGACTGGCCGCCCCTTCATCAAGCACCAGGTACGCAGCCAGCTGCTTGGCATGGAGCCCGTCGATGTCGATCACTACCGCCTCGCGAACACCCGCATGCTCAAGCAGGCTGGATTCGATCTCGCCCAGCTCGATGCGCAAGCCGCGGATCTTCACCTGATGATCGATACGCCCCGCGTACTCGATCACGCCCCCTGTTCGATAACGCGCCAGGTCGCCGGTGCGGTACAGCCGCCCCCCACCCTGCTGGCTGGCATCATGAGGGTCCGGGACGAACCGTTCGGCGGTAAGGCTCGGCCTGCGATGGTAGCCTCGCGCCAAGCCGACGCCGCCCAGGTAGAGCTCGCCGTTTGCGCCATGAGGAAGCGCAAGCAGATCGCGGCTGAGAATGTGCGTCTTGAGGTTGTCGATGGGCGTGCCGATCGGGACGCTGCCCGGGCACGATGGCCGGCAGGTCCAGTGGGTTACGTCGATCGCAGCTTCGGTAGGGCCATAAAGGTTGTACAGGCCAGCGTGTGGCAATCGGGCCAAGGTCTGCTCCGACAGATCGGCAGGCAACGCCTCGCCACTGCAGACGACACGTCGCAAGGTATCGCAGCGCTCGACATGCTCGCAGGTCATGAAGGCCTGCAACATCGATGGCACGAAATGCAACGTCGTCACGCCGTGTCTCTGAATGGTGCTCACCAAGCGCTCAGGGTCGCGGTGGTCACCCGGTTCCGCAAGCGCCAGCCTGGCGCCGGTCAACAGGGGCCAGAAGAACTCCCACACCGAGACGTCGAAGCTGAAGGGGGTCTTTTGCAGGACCGTATCAGTGGCGCCCAGACCATAGGCCTTCTGCATCCAGACAAGGCGATTGACCAATGCCTGGTGCGCGTTGGCTGCACCTTTCGGTCGCCCTGTCGAGCCCGAGGTGTAAATCACGTAGGCAAGGTGTTCGGGGTGGGTGAGGTGCACGGGATCGTCGGCGCTGAAAGCCGTCAGCCAACTGTCGTCGTCATCCAGCACAATGCTGCGCACACTGGAAGGGATCGGCAGGTGTTCGAGCAACGCACGCTGCGTCAGCAGTAACCCGATACCGCTGTCGTCCATCATGTAAGCAAGCCGATCCCTCGGATACTCAGGGTCGAAGGGAACGTAGGCGCCGCCGGCCTTGAGGATCGCCAGCAGGCCAACGACCATTTCCAGCGAGCGTTCGACCGCGATGCCGACCAGCACGTCGGGCCCTACCCCTTGCTCACGCAATGCGTGAGCGAGGCGGTTGGCGCGCTGATTGAGCTGTCGATAGGTGAGCTGCTGTTCGCCGAACAGAACGGCCAAGGCATCAGGTGTTTCGCCTGCCTGCGCCTCGATCAACTGATGCACGCTCCGATCACCGGGATAAGGTGCCTGGGTGTGGTTCCAGTGTTCGAGAATTTCCTGCTGTTCACCGGCCGCGAGCAGGGGCAGCTCGCCGATCCGTTGCCGAGGATGGTCGACGATCGATTGCAGCAGGTTGATCCAGTGCCGCGCCATGCGTTGCACGGTTGGCTCATCGAACAGCGCCGTGGCGTAATTGAGCTCTGCCGAGATACCTTCGTCGTGCTCGACGGTGTTCAAGGTCAGGTCGAACTGCGCCGTCTTGCGTTGCCAGGCAATGTTCTCGACCAGCAGGCCAGGCAGGCTACGCCGCGTACCTGCGGCGACTTTCTGGTGGTTGTACATGACCTGGAACAGCGGGCTGTGGCTCAGGCTGCGCTCAGGGTGCAGCGCCTCGACCAGTTGTTCGAAAGGCAGGTCCTGGTGGGCTTGGGCATCCTGCGTCATCTGACGCGTCTGGGCCAGCAGGTCGCTGAAGTGCACAAGCGAACCGAACTCGGCCTTGAGCACCTGGGTGTTGACGAAAAAGCCGATCAGCCGCTCGGTTTCGACACGGTTGCGGTTCGCGACCGGGATGCCGATGCGGATATCATCCTGCCCACAGTACCGATGCAGCAAGGTCTGGAAGCTGGCCAGCAGCAGCGTGAAGAGTGTCGCACCCTGCTGCTGCGCCAGTTGCTTGAGGGCATCGGCCAGACGGCGTTCGATCTCAAGGTGCACACTGGCGCCCTCGAAACACTGGTTCGCTGGGCGCGGGCGGTCGCTGGGCAGCTCGAGAACCGGGTGCTCGGTACCCAGGTGCTGCTTCCAGAACGCCAACTGTCGTTCCTGCTCCCCCGCTTCCATCCAGTGCCTTTGCCAGATGGCATAGTCGGCGTACTGGATCGGCATCTCGGGAAGCGCGAGGGGCTGGCCCATGCAGTGATGCGCGTAGTGCTGGATCAGCTCTTCGACCATCAGGTGCATCGACGAGCCGTCAGTGGCGATATGGTGCAGCGTAATGATCAGCACATGATCATCTTCTGCTACCTGTAGCAGCCTGACTCGAACAGGTCGCTCGTGCTCAAGATCGAAAGGCGCGCGGGCCTCGGCCTCTACAAGCGCCTGCAGGCGCTGTTCGAGATCGATTGCCGGTTCGCGGTCAACCTGCTCGACATCGAGCGTGAACACGCTTTGTGGATGAATGATCTGCACCACCTGATCGTCGTTCAGACCAAACGTGGTTCGCAGGGTCTGGTGGCGTGCCTGCAGTGCCTCGAAGCTCGCGCGCAACGCCTCGCTATCCAGTTCGCCCTTGAGCCTCAAGGCGACAGGCAGGTTGTAGGCAGATCCCTGGGGGTCCATCTGCCAAAGGAACCACTGGCGCTGTTGGGCGAACGAAACCGGAATGACGTCGAACAGTGTTTGAACGCAAGGCACTGGCAAGTTGGCCGGAGAAATGTTCTCGGCGTGCATCTTCTGCAGATACAGCTTGCGCTTGGCCAACGGCAGCGTGACAAAACGCTTGGCGATATTCAGCGCGGCATCATTACTCATTCATTCACCTCGAACTCTTCAAAAAGCATATCCAGACGCTGCAGTTTTTCGTCGAAAGCCGACGCGTCGCCGATGGATTCGATGTATCTGGCGAAATCGCCCAGGACCGGGTGCTGGAACAGCACGGCCGGTTCCACGGTCAATCCCAGGGAAAGTTGCAAGCGCGAGAGCACCGACAGCGCCAGCAGCGAATGCCCTCCCAGGTCGAAGAAGTTGTCATTGAGACCGACCTTCTCGACATTCAGCAGCTGCGCCCAGACGGCAGCGACCTGCTGCTCGACCTCGCTCTGCGGCGCGACATGGCCTTGCTGCGATACGCCAAGGTCAGGCTGGGGCAAGGCTTTGCGGTCGAGCTTGCCGTTGGGCGTCAGCGGCAGCGCATCGAGCCAGGTCAGGTACGCGGGGACCATGTAATCCGGCAAGGACGCGCGCAGCTGCTCGCGCAGGTGCCGACGCAAGGCGCTGCGCTGCTCCTCCGTCGCGACCGCTTCGCCGCTCGAGACCAGGTAGCCGGCCAGTTGCTTGCCGCCAGGCCCATCGATGTCGATGACCACCGCCTCGCGCACCGCAGGATCATCAATCAGCCTTGCCTCGATCTCGCCCAGTTCGATGCGATAGCCACGCACCTTCACCTGGTGGTCGATGCGGCCCACGTACTCGAGCAGGCCATCGTTGCGATAGCTGGCCAGGTCACCCGTACGGTAGAGCCTGCCACCGCCCTGCCCGCTACGATCGTAGGGGTCCGGGACGAAGCGCTCGGCGGTCAACGCGGCACGGCGCTGATACCCCCGGGCCAGGCCATCGCCACCGATCATCAGTTCCCCGGCCATGCCGGCCGCGGCTGTCGAGAGATCGTGCGCCATGACCTGCAAGGTGGTGTTGGCGATCGGCTTGCCCAGCAACGGCAAGGGGTGTTCGTTGTCCAGGCAGTACGCCGCCGACCAGATCGTCGTTTCGGTTGGCCCGTAAAGGTTCCAGATGCGCCCGCACAACGGCAGGAGCTGCTCGGCCAGGTCGACAGGCAGTGCCTCACCGCCACTGATGACCTTACAGCCACGCAAGGTCTGCGCCGGCAGCGCCTGCAGCAGCATGCGCCAGGTCGACGGTGTGGCCTGGATGGTGGTGATGGCATGGCGCTCGATCACCGCCTGCAGCGCCGACGGGTCTTTGTTCTGGCGCTCGCCGAGCAGTACCACCGAAGCCCCGGCCAACAGCGGCAGGTACAGCTCCAGGCCGGCGATGTCGAACGACAGCGAAGTCAGCGCAAGGACCCGGTCGCTGGCGTCGATCCCAGGCTCGACAGCCATGCTGGCGAGGAAGTTGACCAGTGCCTGGTGGCGTACCTCGACCCCCTTGGGCCGACCGGTGGAACCGGAGGTGTAGATGCAATAGGCGAGATGCTCGGGATGCTGCACGATGCCGAGATTCTCGCCATCGAAGGCCTCGACCTGATGCCAGTCGCTGTCCAGGCACCAGGCCTGCGCGCCGTGCGTGGGCAGTTGCGGCAGCAGATGGCTGAGGGTCAGCAGCAAGTGCGCCCCACTCTGCTCCATCATGTACGCCAGGCGCTCGCGGGGGTATTCCGGGTCCAGTGGCACATAGGCGCCGCCGGCCTTGAGAATCGCCAGCAGGCCCACGACCATTTCCACCGACCGTTCGACAGCAATCGCGACCAGCACATCTGGCCCGACGCCCAACGTGCGCAACTTGCTCGCCAGCCGGTTGGCACGCTGGTTGAGTTCGCGGTAGCTCAAGGTCTGTTCGGCAAACCGCAATGCCGGGGCCTCAGGGGTACGCGCGACCTGCATTTCGAACAGCTCGGGCAGGCAGTGCGCCTGCGGGTACTGCATCTGGGTACGGTTCCAGTCGCGGACGATGCGCTGTTGCTCCTGGTCATCGAGCATCTGCAGTTCACCGACAGGGGTATCGGCGTGTTGCACCAGCGCGTGCAGCAGATTGGCAAAGTGCCGGGCGATCTGTTCGACGCCGGTGTCGCCGAGGTGGCTGCGGTCGTAGTGGTAATGGATCGTCAGCGCATTGCCCGACTCGATCATCAGCGTCAATGGATAGTTGGTCCGCTCACGATTCTGCGTGCCCGAAAACACCAGGCCTGCGCTGGAATCCTGCTGCAGGACTTCGCCGACCGGGTAGTTCTCGAACACCAGCAGCGTGTCGAACAACTGCTCACCGGCCGAGCCCGCCCAACGCTGAATGTCATAGAGCGGCGTGTGCTCATGTTCGCGCATGCTCAGGTTCTGCGCCTGCAGACGTTCGACCCACTCCCCCACCCGCAGGTCAGGCTGCAGCCTGCCAGCCACCGGCAAGGTGTTGATGAACAGGCCCAGCTGCTGCTCGACACCGCGCAGGTCTGCCGGCCGTCCGGCAACCGTGGCACCAAATGCCACGCCTTCCTGGCCGGTATAGCGGTGCAACAGCAGTAGCCAGGCAGCCTGCAGCAAGGTATTGACCGTCACTCGCCGTTGCCTGGCAAACGCGCTCAACGCCTGGAAGCACGCCGGGTCGAGCGTCTGATGATGTTCGCCATGGCCAGTGTCAACGCGGCTGCGATCCTGACGCAGCGCCTGAGCCAGCCGCGTGGGTTCGGTGAGGTGCAGCAATTGCTGGCGCCAGAACGTCTCGCTCTGCCCCGCGTCCTGGCGCTGCAGCCACTCGATATAGTCGCGGTAGCGGCCTGCCGGGCGCTCCAGGGCAACGCCTGCGTAGTGTTGCAACACCTCGCCCAGCAGCTGCGCATTGCTCCAGCCATCCATCAGGATATGGTGGCTGGTGAAAATCAGGTGATGCCGGCCGCTGCCTGTACGGATGGCCGTCAGTCGCAGCAACGGTGCGGCCTGCAAGTCGAAGCCACGCCGACGATCCGCCTCGGCCCAGGCATCCAGACGCCCCTCGAGGTCATCCTCGTCGGCCCAGTCAAGCACGTCGAACGGCAGCTCGACGTGCTTGCGAATCACCTGCACCGGGCGTTCCAGATGGGCGACGAATGCGGCGCGCAATACGTCGTGTCGATCCAGCATTGCCTGCCAGGCACGCTTGAAACGCTCGATATCCAGCCCCGAGACGTTGACTCGCATCTGATTGACGTACTCACCCTGGCCCTGCTCGAAGACCGTGTGAAACAGCATGCCCTGCTGCATGGGCGAGAGCGGATAGATGTCATCGATGGCAGCCGCCGGGATCGGCAACGCATCCAGCTGGGCCTGGTCCAGCGCTGCCAGCGGCACATCGGACGGTGTCAGGCCCACCGCGCCCTGGCTGACGCAATGGTCGATCAACACCTGGAGTTCAGTCATGTAGTCGTCGGCCAGGGCCTGAACCGTGGCGCGGTCGAACATGGCCTGGCTGAAGGTCCAGGCCAGGCTCAACTCACCGGCATAGACCTGCCCGTTGATCGACAGCAGGTTTTCCAGCAGGGCCTCGGCAGACTGGCTGGCGCCGCTGCTTTCGCTGGCTGGCTGCAGGAATCGCTCGGTGCCCGGGCCCGCGCCTTCGGCAAAGGTACTGTCAAGCTGCCCCAGGTAATTGAAGGTGATGGGGGGAACTGGCAGGCCAGCCAGCACATTGTGCGCGTGCGAATCCCCCAGGTAGCGCAGCGCGCCATAGCCGATGCCCTTGTCAGGGATGGCGCGAAGTTGCTCCTTGATCTGCTTGATGGAGGCGCCGAGGTCCGACGCAGCGGTCAGCTTCACGGGGAAGAGGCTGGTCAGCCAGCCGACCGTCCGCGTCAGGTCGACCGCATCGAACAGGTCTTCACGGCCGTGCCCTTCCAGTTGCACCAGCACGTCTTCGCGCTGAGTCCAACGGGCAACCACCCGGGCCAGCGCGGTCAGCAGCAAGTCGTTGACTTGGGTGCGGTATGCCGTCGGCGCCTGTTGCAACAGCCGTGAGGTCTGCTGCCGATCCAGACGCGCATGCACCGTCGCGCCGTGGCGGCCATGCAACGATCCATCCGCCCTGTCCAGAGGCAGTTGCGGGTCAACCCCTTGCAACTGCGACTGCCAATAGCCGAGCTCTGCCTGCAGCGCTTCGCTTTGCGCGTAGGCCTGCAGCCGTTCGGCCCAGGCTTTGGTCGAGGTGGTCTTGGCGGGCAACACGGCAGGCTGACCTGCCACGTGACGGTCATAGGCGTTTTGCAGGTCTTCCAGGAGAATGCGCCAGGACACGCCATCCACCGCCAGGTGATGGATCACTAGCAGCAGGCGCTGGCTGCCATCGGGCAGGGTCGCCAATACACCGCGCAACAGCGGCCCCTGCTGCAGGTTCAGGCTGCGCTGCGCGCGCTCGCACAGGGCGTGTAGCGCGTCAGGATCGGTCAGGGTTTCGGCCCACAGCAACCCGGCCTCGACGTCGCCCGGCGCGCAATGAGCGGCGTGCCAAGCGCCCGCGTCCTGGGGTGGCATGAAGCGCAGGCGCAACGCATCGTGATGCTCGAGCAGCGTGTGCAAGGCCTTCTCCAGCGCGGTGCTATCGATGACCTTGGTCGAGGTCAGCAGAACCGCCTGGTTCCAGTGATGGGGCTCGGCGATCGACTGTTCGAGGAACGCCTGCTGGATCGGCAGCAAGCGTGTCTCGCCGATCACCGGCGCCTGGTCGATCTGCGGGCCGTTGCCTTCCATGCGCGTGGCCACCGAGGCCAGGTCTTGTACGGTCTGATGCTGGAACAGCGCCTTGGGCGTGAAGCGGATACCGGCCTGCCTTGCCCGGCTGACGACCTGGATCGAGATGATCGAGTCCCCTCCCAGTTCGAAGAAGTTGTCCGTCACGCCGACCTGATCGAGCTTCAGCACCTCGGCCCAGATCGCCGCGATCTGTTGCTCCAGCGCGTTGCGCGGGGCCACGTAGCTGTCCTGCAGCACGCTGGCGTCGGGCTTGGGCAGGGCCTTGCGGTCCAGCTTGCCGTTGGCCGTCACCGGCAGGCGCTCGAGGAACAGCAAGTGGGTCGGGACCATGTAGTCGGCCAGGCCGAGCCGGAGGTGCTCGCGCAGTTCGCCGCGCAGCGCGTTCTGTTGCTGTGGGTCGCTCGGCAGGTCGCCAGCCATGACCAGGTACGCGGCCAGTTGCTTGCCACCCGGCCCGTCGATGTCCAGCACCACCGCCTCGCGCACGCTCGGCTGCTCGAGCAGGCGCGTCTCGATCTCGCCCAGCTCGATGCGCAGCCCGCGGATTTTCACCTGGTGATCGAGACGGCCCTTGTAGTCGATCACCCCGTCGGCCCGATACCGCGCCAGGTCGCCGGTGCGGTACAGGCGACCGCCGCCTTGTGCCGTGTTGTCGAAGGGGTCCGGGACGAAACGTTCGGCCGTCAGCGCCGGGCGACGGTGATAGCCACGGGCCAGGCCGATGCCGCCCAGGTACAGCTCGCCAGCCGCGCGCGGGGCGACACTCTGCAGCCCGGCACCGAGGATGTGGGTTTTCAGGTTGCCGATCGGGCGGCCAATCGGCACGCCGCTGTCGCTGCCCGGGCGGCAGGTCCAGTGGGTGACATCGATGGCCGCTTCGGTCGGGCCGTAGAGGTTGTACAACTGTGCGCCGGGCAGGCGTGCCAGGGTCTGTTGCGCCAGCTCTGCAGGCAAGGCTTCGCCGCTGCACACCACGCGCTTGAGACTGCTGCAGCGCTCGACCTCGGCGCTGCCCATGAACGCTTGCAGCATCGACGGGACAAAGTGCAGCGTGGTCACCGCGTACTGCCTGATCACCTCCACCAGGCGCTCCGGATCACGGTGCTCGCCCGGTTGCGCCACGGCCAGGCGTGCGCCGGCCAGCAGCGGCCAGAAGAACTCCCAGACCGAGACGTCGAAACTGAACGGGGTTTTCTGCAGCACCGTATCGCCGGCATCCAGGCCGTAGGCCTGCTGCATCCAGCACAGGCGGTTGACCAGCGCGCGATGGCTGTTGCCCGCGCCCTTGGGCCGGCCGGTGGAGCCGGAGGTGTAGATCACGTAGGCCAGGTTGCCCGGGCGGGTGTGGTGCACCGGGTCGGCGTCGCTGTAGCCCGGCAGCGGTTCGAGCAGCAGTGGCTGCACACCCTCAGGTACCGGCAACTGCGCCAGCAGGTGGGCTTGCGTCAGCAGCAGGCCGATGCCGCTGTCCTGCATCATGTAGGCCAGGCGCTCGGCGGGGTATTCCGGGTCCAGCGGCACATAGGCGCCACCGGCCTTGAGGATGCCCAGCAGGCCGATGACCATGTCCACGCTGCGCTCGGCGGCAATGCCCACCAGCACGTCCGGCCCCACGCCCTGTTCGCGCAGCTTGTGCGCCAGCTGGTTGGCGCGGCGGTTCAGCTCACGGTAGCTCAGGGCCTGTTCGGCAAACACCAGCGCCGGCGCGTCCGGGGTGGCGGCGGCTTGCGCCTCGATCAGTTGCTGCAGACACTGCTCCAGCGGGTAGTCGGCGTGGGTGCGGTTCCAGTCGTGAACCACCTGTTGCTGCTGCGCGGCATTCAACAGCGGCAGCTCGGCGATGCGCTGCTGCGGCTGGGCGACGATGGCGGCCAACAGGCCCTGCCAGTGCCCGGCAAGCTGGGCGATGGTGGCTTCATCGAACAAGGCCGTTGCGTAGGTCAGGAACGCACCGATGCCGTGTTCATGCTCGACAGTGTTCAATGCAAGGTCGAACTGGGTGGTATGGATTTCCCAGTCGAGCGCCTCCAGGGTCAGGCCTGGCAGGCGCCGCGTCTGGCCCCTGCCCTCGCTGCCGTGGTTGTGCATCACCTGGAACAACGGACTATGGCTGAGGCTGCGCTCTGGCTGCAGGGCTTCGACCAGTTGCTCGAACGGCAGGTCCTGATGCGCCTGTGCGCCGAGCCCGGCCTGGTGAACGTGCGCGACCAGCTCGTCGAAGGTGGTGCTCAGGTCGAATTCGGCCTTGAGTACCTGGGTGTTGACGAAAAAGCCGATAAGCCCCTCGACTTCGCTGCGAGTGCGGTTGGCGATCGGGACGCCGACGCGGATGTCGTTCTGCCCGCTGTAGCGGTGCAACAACGCCTGGAAGCTTGCCAGCAGCAAGGTGAACAGCGTCACGCCCTGACGCTTGGCCAACTGCTTCAGCGACTCTGCCAGCGCATCGGCAATGGCGATGTCGAGGCGTGCCCCTGCATGGCTCTGCACTGCACCGCGCGGGCGGTCCAGCGGCAACTCCAGTACCGGCTGTTCGTCCCCCAGATGGGCCGTCCAGTAGCCCAGTTGCTTCTCGCGTTCACCCGCTTCCATGAACTGCCGTTGCCACAGCGCGTAGTCGGCATACTGCACAGGGAGCGGCGGCAATTGCAGCGCCTGCCCGGACTTGCCGGCCTCGTAGAAACGCACCAGCTCGTCGACCATGATCGGTGTCGACCAGCCATCGGAGACGATGTGGTGCAGGGTCAGCACCAGTACATGGTCATCCGCCGCCAGACGCAGCAGCTTGACCCGCAGCAAGGGCCCCTGCTCAAGGTCGAATGGCTGCTGAACTTCCTGCTCGACCCATGCCTTCAATGCCGCGCTGGCATCGGCATCGACGGCCTTGAGTGTATCGATGACCAGCTTGACGGGCGCTTCGGGGTGAATCACCTGCACCGGCTGGTCGTTGTCGAGGTGAAAGGTGGTACGCAGGGTTTCGTGTCGCGCGATCAGGGCATCGAAGCTGGCCTGCAGCGCCTGAAGGTCAAGATCGCCCTTCAGACGCAGGGCGACCGGAATGTTGTATGCGCTGCCCTGGGGGTCCATTTGCCAGAGAAACCATTGCCGCTGCTGGGCGTAGGACAACGCCAGCGCTTCCCCCGGCGCTCTCGCAGGGATCGGCGCGACTCCGTACAAGTTGATTCCCTGACGCTTCAGGAGCATGGCCAGAGCGTGACGCTCTTTGGTGGACAACGATTTGACGGAGTCGAGCAACGCTTGCACTGATGTATCCCCTATGAAATCAGTTCATCAATTTCCTCCGTGGTTAGACGTTTGAGCGCCTCCAGCGATTTAGCCAGTTCTGCCTGAATCGGATCGATTTGCTGATTTTTCTCTTCGAGGCGACGAGAGAAATCCGCCAGCAGGGGATGCTCGAACAGCTCCTTCAAAGTGGCGTCGATGCCTGTCGCCTCGCGCACACGCACGATCACCTGGGTGGCCGACAGCGAATGGCCACCCAGGACGAAGAAGCCATCGTTCAGGCCAACCCTTTCGAGCTTCAGCACGTCTGCCCAGATCGCCGCGATCTGTTGCTCCAGCGCGCTGCACGGGGCCACGTAGCTGTCCTGCAGCACGCTGGCGTCGGGCTTGGGCAGGGCTTTGCGATCCAGCTTGCCGTTGGCCGTCACCGGCAGGCGCTCGAGGAACAGCAAGTGGGTCGGGACCATGTAGTCGGCCAGGCCGAGCCGGAGGTGCTCGCGCAGTTCGCCGCGCAGCGCGTTCTGTTGCTGTGGGTCGCTCGGCAGGTCGCCAGCCATGACCAGGTACGCGGCCAGTTGCTTGCCACCCGGCCCGTCGATGTCCAGCACCACCGCCTCGCGCACGCTCGGCTGCTCGAGCAGGCGCGTCTCGATCTCGCCCAGCTCGATGCGCAGCCCGCGGATTTTCACCTGGTGATCGAGACGGCCCTTGTAGTCGATCACCCCGTCGGCCCGATACCGCGCCAGGTCGCCGGTGCGGTACAGGCGACCGCCGCCTTGTGCCGTGTTGTCGAAGGGGTCCGGGACGAAACGTTCGGCCGTCAGCGCCGGGCGACGGTGATAGCCACGGGCCAGGCCGATGCCGCCCAGGTACAGCTCGCCAGCCGCGCGCGGGGCGACACTCTGCAGCCCGGCACCGAGGATGTGGGTTTTCAGGTTGCCGATCGGGCGGCCAATCGGCACGCCGCTGTCGCTGCCCGGGCGGCAGGTCCAGTGGGTGACATCGATGGCCGCTTCGGTCGGGCCGTAGAGGTTGTACAACTGTGCGCCGGGCAGGCGTGCCAGGGTCTGTTGCGCCAGCTCTGCAGGCAAGGCTTCGCCGCTGCACACCACGCGCTTGAGACTGCTGCAGCGCTCGACCTCGGCGCTGCCCATGAACGCTTGCAGCATCGACGGGACAAAGTGCAGCGTGGTCACCGCGTACTGCCTGATCACCTCCACCAGGCGCTCCGGATCACGGTGCTCGCCCGGTTGCGCCACGGCCAGGCGTGCGCCGGCCAGCAGCGGCCAGAAGAACTCCCAGACCGAGACGTCGAAACTGAACGGGGTTTTCTGCAGCACCGTATCGCCGGCATCCAGGCCGTAGGCCTGCTGCATCCAGCACAGGCGGTTGACCAGCGCGCGATGGCTGTTGCCCGCGCCCTTGGGCCGGCCGGTGGAGCCGGAGGTGTAGATCACGTAGGCCAGGTTGCCCGGGCGGGTGTGGTGCACCGGGTCGGCGTCGCTGTAGCCCGGCAGCGGTTCGAGCAGCAGTGGCTGCACACCCTCAGGTACCGGCAACTGCGCCAGCAGGTGGGCTTGCGTCAGCAGCAGGCCGATGCCGCTGTCCTGCATCATGTAGGCCAGGCGCTCGGCGGGGTATTCCGGGTCCAGCGGCACATAGGCGCCACCGGCCTTGAGGATGCCCAGCAGGCCGATGACCATGTCCACGCTGCGCTCGGCGGCAATGCCCACCAGCACGTCCGGCCCCACGCCCTGTTCGCGCAGCTTGTGCGCCAGCTGGTTGGCGCGGCGGTTCAGCTCACGGTAGCTCAGGGCCTGTTCGGCAAACACCAGCGCCGGCGCGTCCGGGGTGGCGGCGGCTTGCGCCTCGATCAGTTGCTGCAGACACTGCTCCAGCGGGTAGTCGGCGTGGGTGCGGTTCCAGTCGTGAACCACCTGTTGCTGCTGCGCGGCATTCAACAGCGGCAACTCGGCGATGCGCTGCTGCGGCTGGGCGACGATGGCGGCCAACAGGCCCTGCCAGTGCCCGGCAAGCTGGGCGATGGTGGCTTCGTCGAACAGCGCGGTTGCGTAGGTCAGCGACACTGCAATCCCTGCCCCGTGCTCCACGGTCTCCAGCGTCAGGTCAAACTGCGCGGTCCCGCGTTCCCAGTTCAGGGTCTCGACAGCCAAGCCAGGCAGCTGCCGACCCTGCCCGCGCGCTTCGGTCTGGTGATTGAACATGACCTGGAACAACGGGCTATGGCTGAGGCTGCGCTCTGGCTGCAAGGCCTCGACCAGCTGCTCGAACGGCAGGTCCTGATGGGCCTGAGCACCCGAGACGCGTCGCTGAGTCTGCTCAAGCAGTTCAGTGAAGGTCATCCCCAGGTCGAAGTCCGCCTTGAGTACCTGAGTGTTGACGAAAAAGCCGATCAGGCCTTCGGTCTCCATTCGATTGCGGTTGGCCGTGGGTATGCCGACACGGATATCGTTCTGCCCGCTGTAGCGGTGCAGCAAGGTCTGGTAGCTGGCCAGCAGGAGCATGAACACCGTCACGCCCCGATCACGCGCCAGCTGCTTGAGGCCGGCACACAGTGTGTCGTCCAGGCTGATATCCAGGCTTGCACCTGCCCGGCTCTGCAAGGCCGGGCGAGGACGGTCGATCGGCAGTTCCAGCACCGGCTGCTCACCACCCAGCTCGGCCTCCCAGTACGCCAGCTGACGCGCCAGCTCGCCCGCTTCCATGCACCGGCGTTGCCAGATGGCATAGTCGGCATACTGGATCGGCAGTTCCGGCAACGACGCCGGCTGGCCAAGGCGATGCCCCTCGTAACTGCGGATCCACTCGTCCAGCAGTATCGGCATCGACCAGCCATCGGAGACGATATGGTGCATGACCAGGATCAGCACATGGTCGGCCTCGTTCACCTGCAGCAGCCTTACCCGCCACAGGGGCGCCTGCCCCAGGTCGAAAGGCTGGCCGGCCTCTTCTTCGATGCGACGTTCAAGGCGCTCGGCGAAATCAGCGTCGGGTGCCGCTGCAAAGGGCTCCCGCACAATGTCCACCCGCACACTCGGTTCAATGACCTGGACAGGCTGGTCGCCGTCCTGGGCAAAAGCGGTGCGCAGGCTTTCGTGGCGGTGCACCAGGTCTTCCAGGCTACGCTGCAGAAGCGCGGGGTCCAATGCGCCCCTGAAACGCAGGGCCATGCTGATGTTGTAGGCCGCGCTTTCGGGCTCGAACTGCCAAAGGAACCACTGGCGCTGCTGGGCATACGACAACCCGATGGGCCCCCATTCGTCCCGTATCCGCGGGATCGGCAGCCGAGCGAAGCTCATGCCCTTGGACTGCATCTTTTCAAAGAATTGCTTGCGCTGCTCCAGTGGCAGGTGCAGGAACCGTTTAACCAGCTCGATGTTCTGGGCCGTCATTTCAAACACTCTCCAGTTCTGCCAGGAAATCACTCAACTCATCGACATCCGCTGCGCTGGCAGGCGCCAGCTCAGCCATCGTCGCCACGTAGTCCGCAAGTCGCCCGGCACCGAACAGGGCTGAAAGCGGCACCTCCAGCCCCAGCAGCAACTGCACGCGCTGGGTCGCCTGGACTGCCAGCAGCGAATGCCCGCCCAGCTCGAAGAAGTTGTCGTTCATGCCGACCCTTTCAAGCTTCAGCACATCGGCCCAGATCGCTGCCACCTGCGCTTCAAGTTCGCTACAAGGCGCCACGAAACCTTGCTGAAGCGTGTTTGCATCCGGTGCAGGCAGGGCTTTGCGGTCCAACTTGCCATTGGGGGTCAGTGGCAGAGCGTCCAGCGCGACGAAGTGCGCCGGGACCATGTATTCCGGGAGCATGGCCTTCAGGTACTCACGCAGGGTGTCGCGAAGCGCCTGCATGCACGCGTCAGCCACAAGGTACGCGACCAGTTGCCGCCCACCCGGGCCTTCGCTATCGATCACCACCGCTTCGCGAATGGCGGGATGCGCAAGCAGCTTGAGTTCGATCTCGCCCAGCTCGATGCGGAAGCCACGAATCTTCACCTGATGATCGATACGCCCGATGTACTCGATCATGCCGTCGTTGCGATAGGACGCCAGATCACCTGTCCGGTACAGACGGCCTCCGCCTTGCTCGGAAGTATCGAAAGGATCGGGCAGGAATTTCTCCGCGGTCAGTGCCGGACGCCCCAGGTAGCCCCGGGCAAGACCGGCACCGGTAAGGCAGAGCTCGCCCGCAACCCCGGACGGCATGGATTTACCATTGATGTCCAGCGTGTACGCTGTCGTGTTCGCGATAGGCCGGCCAATATTGGCTCGCCCACCGGACTCACGGCGGGTCCAGGTGGAATAGGTGGTGTCTTCGGACGGCCCGTACAGGTCGTAGACATGCTCCACGTGGCCCAGTGCATAGAGCCTGTCCACCACTGGCTGCCGCAAAGGTTCGCCTGCCAGGTTGACAATGCGCACGCTCGCAGGCAGCGAACCGGCGTCGAGCAGCGCCTTGATGGCCGAGGGCACGGTATTGACCAGGCGTACGCGTTCTCGTGCAGCCAGGTAGGGCAGTTCCAGCGCATTCTGCGCGAGCACCGCGTAGCCACCCGCAGCCAGCGTGACAAACAGCTCCCATACCGACAGGTCGAAACAGATGGACGTCGATGCCAGCACGCCTTGCAGGTCCTGCGTGGTGTAGACCGTCCGCGCCCAACCGATCAGCGCCGTGACATTGCGGTGCTCGATCAGCACACCTTTGGGCAGTCCCGTGGATCCCGAGGTGTAGATGCTCAGCGCCAGGTTGCCCGGCGCGGTGACATTGTCCAGATTCCCATCAGCGTCGTCTCGCAGCTGCAACCGGTCAAGCAGCAAGACTTCGGCCGTCCCGCCCTGCGGCAGGCGATCCGCCAGCGAAGCCTGGGACAGCAACAGGCGAGCCTGACTGTCCTGCATCATGTAGGCCAGGCGATCACGGGGGTAGAGAGGGTCCAGCGGCACATACGCACCGCCTGCCTTCAAGATGGCAAGGAGACCGATCACCATCTCCAGGCCGCGCTCGAGTGCGACCCCTACCAGCACATCCGGGCCCACCCCGCGTTCGCGAAGGTGGTGCGCCAACTGGTTGGCACGCCGGTTGAGTTGCTGATAGGTCAGGTGTTGGTCGCCGAAAATCAGCGCGGTGGCGTTCGGCGTGCGAACGGCCTGCGCTTCGATCAACAGGTGTACACAGGGCGCGTCCGAAAGCGACAAGGCATCACCGTGTCGATGAGCGAGGTCTTGCAGGTCCTCGTCCTGGGTCGTCATTGCCAGGTCACCCAGCCTCTGATCTGCGCCATTGACCAGCGCCTGCAACAGCGTGCCGAAGTGGCGGGCGATCTGCGCGATGCTTTCTTGCGCGAAACACTGGCGGTCGTAGCTGTAGTGCACCGACAGGTGCGTACCTGCACCAATCGCCAGGGTCAGCGGCACGCTCGACTGTTCATGCCCGTGCACGTTGCCGAACACGAGCCCGGCGGGTGCGCTCTGCTGCAGTGCATCGCCGACCGGGTAGTTCTCGAACACCAGCAAGGTATCGAACAGCCCTTCCCCACCCGATCCGGCCCAGCGCTGGATGTCGTACAAGGGGCTGTGTTCGTATTCGCGCAGCGCCAGGTTCTGCGCCTGCAGTTGCTGCACCCATTCCGCCACCCGCTGCTGCGGACGCGGGTTGGCGACCACCGGCAGCGTGTTGATGAACAGCCCCAGCTGCTGCTCGACGCCGCGCAGCTCCGCCGGGCGACCGGATACCGTCGCGCCGAAGCTCACGCACGATTGCCCGGTGTAACGCTGCAGAAGCAGAAGCCACGCCGCTTGCACCAAGGTATTGACGGTCACCCGCTGCTGCCGGGCAAAAGCAGCCAGCGCCTGCGTCTGCTGCTCGCTCAAGCGCTGCTGGTGTTCACCGTAACCGGTACCCAGGCGGGCCTTGTCCTGACGCATGGCCAGTGCCAGGCGCGTAGGCTCGTTCAGGTCATGCAACTGCTGCTGCCAGAAGGCCTGAGCTTGCAGGGCATCCTGGCGCTGCAGCCATTCGATGTAATCGCGATAGCGGCCCGTCAGCCCACCGTTCGGCACCCCGGCATAAGCCTGGAGCACCTCAGCGAGCAACTGCGCATTGCTCCAGCCATCCATCAGAATGTGATGGCTGGTGAAGACCAGATGGCACGATGCTTCGCTGGTGCGGATAACCGCCAGGCGCAGCAGGGGGTCATGCTGCAGGTCGAAGCCCTTGCGCAGATCCGCTTCGGCCCAGCTGTCCAGGGCCGCACCCTGCTCCGCGATGCCTGCCCAGTCCAGGTACGTGAACGGCAATTCGAGCTGCCTGCGAATGACCTGCAGCGGGTGCTGGAAGCAGGTCACGAAGTTGGCCCTGAGCACCTCATGGCGATCGACAGCGGCCTGCCAGGCAAGCCTGAAGCGTGGCACGTCGAGCCCTTTGACGTCGACGCGCATCTGGTTGATGTAATGCCCCCCGCCTTGCTCGAACAGGCTGTGGAACAGCATGCCCTGCTGCATGGGTGCAAGGGGATAGAGGTCTTCGATCTGCGCCGCCGGAACAGGCAGGCTGTCCAGTTGGGCCTGGGTCAGCCCGGCCAGCGGAACATCCGAAGGCGTCAAACCTGCGTGGGTATCCGCCAGGCAATGCTCGACAATCGCCTTGAGCTCGGCAGCGAACTGGTCGGCCAGGCGCTGCACCGTGTCAACGTTGAACATGTCACGGCTGAAGGTCCACTCAAGGCTCAGCTCACCGGCATAGACCTGGCCATTGATCGACAACCAATTGTCCAGCGGCGCTTCGCTGCTCTGGCTGGCGCCGGCGCTTTCGCCAGCGGGCACCAGGAATGCCGACGCATCGGCGTCCGAGCCCGGCGCGAAGCTGCCGTCGAACTGCCCCAGGTAGTTGAAGGTGATGCGTGGGTTCGGCAACTGCGCAAGCGCTGCGCGGGCCTGCTCATCGCCCAGGTAGCGCAGGGCACCGTAGCCGATGCCTTTGTCCGGGATCGACCGCAGCTGCTCCTTGATCTGCTTGATCGACGCATCAAGCGTCTGCTCGGGGCTCAGTCGCACCGGGAACACACTGGTGAACCAGCCCACGGTCCGCGTCAGGTCAATGGTATCGAACAACTCTTCGCGGCCATGCCCCTCCAGCTGCACGAGCACGTCGCTACGCTGGGTCCAGCGTGCGATGACGCGGGCCAGTGCAGTCAGCAGCAAGTCGTTGACCTGCGTACGGTAGGCAGCAGGTGCCTGTTGCAACAGTTGCCGGGTACTGGCCGAGTCAAGACGGGTGCGGGCGGTGCCGACATGCATGCCATGCAACGAGCCACCCGGGTTGTCGCAAGGCAGGTCTGCATCAGCCTGGCCGAGTTGCGCCTGCCAGTAAGCCAGCTGCGCCTGCAGTGTTTCGCTGCGTGCGTAGCGCTGCAAGTGCGCAGCCCACGCCTGGGTCGCGCTGGTCTTGGCTGGCAGGTCGACTGGCTGGCCGGCATGCAACTGGCGGTAGGCGGTTTGCAGGTCTTCCAGCAGCACACGCCAGGACACCCCGTCCACCACCAGGTGATGGATCGCCAGCAACACGCGCTGGCTGCCATCCGCGAGGGTTGCCAGCAATGCCCGCAGCAACGGGCCACGCTGCAGGTCAAGGCTACCCTGGACGTCATTGCACAACGCTTCAAGCGCCTCGGCATCCGCCACAGTAGCCTGCCACAGCAGACCTTGCTGTGGCTCTGGCGAACCGTACCGAGCCGTCCATTCACCCTCTGCACAATCGAAGCGCAGGCGCAGCGCGTCATGGTGGATCACCAGGGCCTGAAGCGCTTGCTCCAGTGCCTGGCTGTCGAGCGCCTGACCTGCCTTGAGCAACAGCGCCTGGTTCCAGTGGTGGCGCTGGGCAATGTCCTGCTCGAAGAACGATTGCTGGATCGGCAGCAGCAGGGTCTGGCCTGTGGCAGCCTTCTGCTCGATCAGCAGTCCACCTTCGTCCCCTTGCCTGGCGACCGAGGCCAGCCCTTGGACGGTCTGGTGCTGGAACAGCTCTTTGGGGGTGAAGCGGATACCCGCCTGGCGCGCGCGGCTGACCACCTGGATCGAAATGATGGAGTCGCCACCCAGTTCGAAGAAGTTGTCGGACAGCCCCACCTTGTCGACTTTCAGAACATCCGCCCAGATCCCGGCGATGGTCTGCTCCAGCGCATTTCGAGGTGCCACGTACACTTGCTGCAGCTGAGTGACGTCAGGCGCTGGCAGGCCCTTGCGGTCCAGCTTGCCATTGGGCGTGAGCGGCAACGTGTCGAGGAATACCAGGTGCGTGGGCACCATGTAGTCCGGCAAGGTCGCCTTGAGGTGATCGCGCAGTTCGCTGCGCAGCAGGCTTTGCCCCGGCAGGTCGTCGAGTTGCACATCCGCACTGACCAGATACGCGGCGAGCTGCTTGCCGCCTGGGCCCTGGATGTCGATGACCACACTTTCGCGCACCGCCGGGTGATCCTGCAACCGCGCCTCGATCTCGCCAAGCTCGATACGGAAACCGCGGATCTTGACCTGATGGTCGATGCGCCCCAGGTAGTCAACCAGACCGTCGGCGCGTGTGCGGGTCAGGTCACCGCTGCGGTAGACGCGCTCGCCGTTCGCGGCGAACGGGTCGGGGACGAAGCGCTCGGCGGTCAGGCCTGGGCGGTCGAGATAGCCACGCGCCAGGCAGAGCCCGCCGAGGAACAGTTCGCCACTGTGCCCCAACGGCACCAGGTTGAGGCTGGCATCGAGGACATAACTGCGGCGGCGCCCGACCAGCCGGCCGATAGGCGCGTAGGCCGCGCCGCAGGTATCGCCTGGCGACGCGCTCCAGAGCAACGGTGTGACCACGGTTTCGGTCGGCCCGTAGCCGTTGAAGATGTATTGCGGACGCAGGGCCTGCCAGGCCAGCTCGTATCCGGCTTGCGGTACGGCATCACCACCGAAGCAATAAATGCGCACCGGTGGCGGGTTGCCCACGCGCAGGGCATGCTCGGCCAGCTGTTGCAGATAGACCGGCGGGAACACGGCAATGGTCACGCCATGCCGGTGCATCTCGGCGTAGGCCTGCTCGGGCAGCCACAGGCTGTCGTCACGCACCAGCACACTGGCGCCGTTGATCAGCAGGTGCATCCAGGCCTCATGGGCGCCATCGAAGGCGAAGGACATGAAGTGCAACTCACAATCCTGCGGGCCGGTTTCATAGCGTTCACCGTTGGCCAGAATGTGCGAGGCCAGAGGCCCGTGCGCCACTGCGACACCCTTGGGCATGCCGGTCGAGCCCGAGGTGTAGATCACATAGGCAAGGTTGTGCTTTGACAGCGCCACCTCGGGCGCCGTGTCCGGGCCTTGCTGCCAGGCGGCCGGCAGGTCCACCGCCAGCGTCGGCAACCCATGCGGGATCGGCAGCGTGCCCAGCACATCGCTCTGCGTCAGCACCAAGGCCGCAGCGCAGTCCTGCATCATGTAGCGCAAGCGGTCCTGCGGATAGGCGATGTCCAGCGGCACATACACGCCACCTGCCTTGAGCACCGCCATGAACGCCACCATGATGTCGGTGGAGCGGCGCATGGCGATGACCACCCTGACCTCCGGGCCGACGCCTTGCTCGATCAAGCGGTGCGCCAGGCGATTGGCCTGCGCATCGAGTTGGCGGTAGCTCAGGCGTTGATCGTCGAAGCGGATCGCGATGGCTTCGGGCGTGCGGGTAACCTGGTCTGCGAACAGTTGATGGACGAAACGGTCGTCCGGATGGTCGTCGCCAGTCTGGTCCCACCTTGCCAACAGTTGCTCACGCTCCTGGCTGCCCAGCATCGCCAGTTCGGCGACACGCTGATGGGGTTGACGCACGATGTCGGCCAGCAGGTTGCACCAATGCTGCGCCAGCGCCTCGATGCGCGGGCGGTCGAACAGCGACGTGGCGTAGACCAGCGAGGCCCCCAGCCCGTCGGCATGCTCGAAGGTATCAAGGGTCAGGTCGAACTGTGCGGTATAGCGCTCCCAGGCCATGCCTTGAACTTCCAGCCCGGGCAGGCTGCGCGCCTGCCCCCGCTGTTCGGTCTGGTGATTGTAGAGCGCCTGGAACAGCGGGCTGTGGCTCAGGCTGCGCTCAGGGTGCAGCGCCTCGACCAACTGCTCGAACGGCAGGTCCTGATGGGCCTGGGCCGCCAGGGCCGTCTGACGCGTTTGCTCCAGCAGCTGGCTGAAGGTGGTGTGCAGGTCGAACTCGGCCTTGAGCACCTGGGTATTGACGAAGAAGCCGATCAGGCGTTCGGTTTCCAGGCGGTTACGGTTAGCGATCGGCACCCCGACGCGAATGTCGTCCTGCCCCGAATAGCGGTGCAACAGGGTCTGGAAGCTGGCCAACAGCAGCATGAACAGGCTGACGCCCTGCTGCTGGGCCAATGCCTTAAGCGCCTGCACGAGGTCGCGGTCCAGGTCGATGGCGAAACTGGCGCCGGCGAAGTCCTGGTTAGCCGGGCGCGGGCGATCGCCGGGCAGTTCGAGCACCGGTTGCCTGTCGCCCAGCTGGGCCTTCCAGTAGGCCAGCTGGCGCTCACGCTCACCGGCCTCCATCCACTGCCGCTGCCATACGGCGTAGTCGGCGTACTGGACAGGCAGCTCAGGCAACTGCGCCGCCTGCCCGTTGCGCAGCCCTTGGTACAACTGCACCAGTTCATCGACCATCACCGGCATCGACCAGCCATCGGAGACGATATGGTGCAAGGTCAGTACGAGGACATGGTCATCCTCGGTCACGCGCAACAGTTTCACGCGCAGCAATGGCCCGTGCTCCAAATCGAACGGGCGTTGCGTCTCTGCCTCGACCAGGTGCTTGAGCTGTGCGGCCTGTTCGTCTCCCTCGCACGGTTCGACCCCTTCGCAGGCCAGGCTGAACGGCTGCGCCGGGTGGATCACCTGCAGGGCTTGGTCACCGACCTGGCGGAAGGTGGTACGCAGGGTCTCGTGCCGCGCGATCAGCGCTTCGAAACTCAGGCGCAGTGCCTCGACATCCAGCTCGCCGCGCAGTCGCAGGACCGTGGCCATGTTGTAGGCGGTACTTTCAGGGGCCATCTGCCAGAAGAACCACTGCCGCTGCTGGGCATAAGACAAGGCCAACGGCTGCGTGCGGTCGACCGGCTGCAACGCCAGGGCAGGCCCGTGCATGCCCTGCCCTGTCAAGGCGACGAAATCAGCCAGCACCGGGGCTTCGAAAAGCGTGCGCAGGGGTATTTCCAGGCCCAGCGCCTGGCGAATGCGCGAGGTGACCTGGGTAGCCAGCAACGAATGCCCGCCCAGTTCGAAGAAATGGTCGGTCAGGCCGATGCGTTCAACCTTGAGGACCTGGGCCCAGATGGCTGCAATCTGTTTTTCGCGTTCGCTGCGAGCGGGCACGTAGGCAGGCTGGTCGAGGCTCAGGTCGGGCCTTGGCAGTGCCTTGCGGTCCAGCTTGCCGTTCGGCGTCAGCGGCAATTGGCCGAGGAACATCAGGTGCGCCGGAACCATGTAGTCCGGCAATGCAGCCTTGAGGTGGCTTGCCAGGTTTTCACGCAGCGCATCCTGCGGCTCAACACCGCCCTCGATCACCAGATAGGCCACCAGTTGCTTGCCGGTGGGCCCGTCGATGTCGATGACCTGTGCTTCACGCACCCTGGCATGCTCTTGCAGTCGCGCCTCGATCTCGCCCAGTTCGATGCGCAGGCCGCGAATCTTGACTTGATGGTCGATGCGACCGACATAGTCGAGAACACCTTCGACACGGGCGCTTGCCAGATCGCCGGTACGGTACAGACGGCCGCCGCCGACCGGGTCGAACGGGTCGGGAATGAAACGCTCGGCGGTCAGCGCCGGGCGGTTGAAATAGCCACGGGCGAGGCAGCCGCGACCACCGATCAGCAGTTCGTTCACCCAACCGGCCGGGGCCAGGACAAGGCCATCGTCACAGACATACGTCACCCTGCCGCCCACCGCCCGCCCGATCGGCACGATGGCCTTGCCACCGGCACCCGGCTGCAAGCCTGCACAATCCTGCACGGTGGTTACCACGGTCGCTTCGGTAGGCCCATAGGTATTGAGCAGGCGCGCCTGCTGCAATCCGCTGGCGTACCAGTCGCCAAGGCTTTCCATCGGCATGGCTTCACCGCCCACGTGCACCTGACGCAGCGACGCGCAGGCGCCGGCGGGCAGCTTTTCCGCCGCCAGCATGCGCCAGTAGGCGGTGGTCAGGTCCGCCACGGTGATGCCGTGGGTGACGATGGCCTGCTTGAGGGTTTCGATGTCCCACAGCTGCGAGCCGCGCATGACGACCCGGGCACCGCAACACAAGGCCGGGTAGAGCTGCTCGACAAAACCGTCGAAGTTGACCGTGGCGAACTGCAGCACCCGATCACTGGCATCGAGCCGCGAATAGTCAGCCGCCACGCTGCAGAACACCGACAGCTCCCGATGAGCGATGGCCACACCTTTGGGCTTGCCGGTAGACCCGGAGGTGTAGATCACATAAGCCAGGTTGTCGGGGACGGTCAGGCTCACCGGGTTGGCCGCACTGTAGTTGCCCAGCCAGTGCTCATCCGCCTGCATTTCAAGGCAGGTCACCGCTGTGGAAACCGGCAGCATCGGTGCCAGGTGGGGCTGGGTCAGGAGCAGGTGAACACCGCTGTCCTGCATCATGAAGCGCAGGCGCTCCTGCGGGTATTGCGGGTCGAGCGGCACATAGGCACCACCGGCCTTGAGAATGCCAAGCAGGCCTACCACCATGTCCAGGCTGCGTTCCACGGCGATGCCAACACGCACCTCAGGCCCCACGCCAAGCTCGCGCAGCTTGTGGGCCAACTGGTTGGCGCGGCGGTTGAGTGCCTGATACGTCAACGCCTGATCATCGAGGACCAGCGCCGTAGCCTCCGGTGCGCGCAGAACCTGCGCCTCGAACAGCTGATGCACGCCGAGGCCTTCGGCGAAACGCAAGGGGGCCGGGTCGACGGCTTCGAGTGCCAGCTTGTGCTGGACAGCCGAGAGCAAAGACAGCTCGGCCACCGGCAATGCCGCGTCACTGGCCAAGGCGCCCAGCAGGTTGACCCAGACCGATGCCAGGCGTTCGATACGCTCGACGTCGAACAGGTCCGATGCATAGCCAAAGGAAGCGATCACACCATCGCTGCGTTCGAGGGTGTCCAGCGACAGGTCGAACTGCGTGGTGTGCTCGACCAGGTCGACCTCCTCGACGCGCAGCCCTTGCACGCTGTCGCCGGAAACCCGCTCGCCAAGGTCGCTCAGGTGGTTGTACATGACCTGGAACAGCGGGTTGTGGCCCAACCCCCGCTCGGGTTTGAGCGCTTCCACCAGCACATCGAAGGGGATGTCCTTGTTCGCCTGAGCTTGCAGGGTGGTCTCCTTGACCGCCAGCAACAAGTGCCTGAAGGACTGCAACGGATCGACCGCCACGCGAGCGACCAGCGTGTTGACGAAGAAACCGATCAGCCCTTCCAGCTCAAGGCGATTGCGGTTGGTCACCGGCATGCCGATGTTGAGCGTTTCGCGCCCGCTGTAGCGCGACAGCAGCAGTGCGAACGAGGCCAGGAACACATGGAACAGCGTGGCATTGGCAGCAACCGCCAGGCGCTGCAGATCGGCGGTGAGCGCGGCAGGCAGGAGCACATCCACGCGCCCGCCGCGATAGCTCTGGACCTGAGGGCGAATACGGTCGGCAGGCAGTTCGAGGACTGAAAAATCGTCTTCCAGCGTGGTTTTCCAGAATGCCAGCTGGGCCTGCAGCTCGCCCGAGGCCAGGCGTTCGCGCTGCCAGGCGGCGTAATCGGCGTACTGCACCGCCAGCGCCTGGCGCTCGAGCGACTGCCCGGTGGTGTGCGCGTTGTAGACGGCAGCCAGCTCGCGGACCATGACGCTCATGGACCAGCCGTCCGAGACGATGTGGTGCAACAGCACGGTCAGCACCTGCTCCTGCGAGCCACCCTGGAACAGCTTGACCCGAATCAGCGGCCCCTGCTCGAGGTCGAAGGGCGTAAGCGCCTCGTCCTGTAGGCGCTGCTGCAGCGCCCGGCCGTCGGCAGTGCTGAGGTCATGGTACTCGATGCACGGCGACGCTGCGGGCAGTATGCGCTGCCGGGGGATGCCGTCATGCTCTTCGAAGATCGTGCGCAGGGATTCATGGCGCATCACCAGCGCATCGAACGCGGCCTGCAACGCGGCCCGGTCCACCTGGCCTTGCAAGCGGATGGCCAGGGGGGTGTTGTAGGCGGTGCTTTGCGGGTGCAGCTTCCAGAACATCCACTGGCGATACTGGGCGTGCGAAACCTGCAGTGGCACCGTCCGGTCCAGCACCTGGATCTCTCCCCCGGCGACCTGCTCCAGCCCCTGCAGCGCCTCGACGAAACCGGACAGGTCGGCAGTGTCGAACAGCGCCCGCAAGGCCACGTCCAGGCGCAGTTGCTGCCTGATCCGCGAGACCACCTGAGTGGCCAGCAGCGAATGGCCACCCAAGGCGAAGAAATTGTCGTCGAGGCCGACCTGGGCCTGTTGCAACACGTCGGCCCAAATGGCCGCGACCTGCATCTGCAGTGCGGTCTCGGGAGCCCGGTAAAGGGCTGTGACAGCGACCGGCTCAGGCAATGCCTTGACGTCGACCTTGCCGTTGAGGGTTACCGGCAGATGCTCCAGCAGCATCAGGTAATGCGGCACCAGATGCTCAGGCAGGGCGAGCTTCAACGCGGCCCGGATACCGTCGACGACTGCTTGACGGGCTTCGTCCTGCGCAGCCCAGTGCTGCGGGACCAGGTAGGCGGCCAGCTGCCGATCGGCGTCTTCGCCAACCACGCGCACAACGGCGCTTTCGATCCCCGGCAACTGCCGCAGACAGGCATCGATCTCGGCCAGTTCGACGCGGTAGCCGCGAATCTTCACCTGGCCATCGATGCGCCCGGCAAACATGCATTCGCCGTCAGCGTTCAGGCGTACCCAGTCGCCGGTACGGTACATCCTCGCACCCTCGATGCCGCAGGGGTCGGGCACGAAGCGCTCGGCGGTCAGCGCCGCCTGGCCCAGGTAGCCACGCGCAAGCCCTGCACCGGCAATATAGAGCTCCCCCCTGGCCTTGCCGGGCACGGGCTGAAGGCAGCTGTCCAGCGCATGGGCGCGCAGGTTTTCCAGCGGCTGGCCGAGCACCGGGCGATCCTGCAGGGCATGGGTAAGGACGCCGACCGTCGTCTCGGTGGGGCCATAGTGGTTGATCACGTCGAGGTCGGGCGCCAAGGCCTTGATGCGGCCCAGAAGCGCCGCAGTGCACGCTTCGCCCCCGACCACCAGGCAGCGCCGTGGCAAGGCTTCGGCACCTGCGGCGAGCATGGCCTGCAAGTGCGAGGGGACGATCTTCAGTGCATCGATGGCATGCGCCTGCAGGTAGGCGGCGAAGACCTGGGCATCGAGCACGGTCTCCTTGGGCAGCATGTGCAGGGTCTTGCCGTAGCACAGTGCACCGAACAGCATGGTGTGGCCAAGGTCGGCCGCCGGCGTGGTGACCATCGCCAGGTTGCCGATCTGGTCCATGGGCAGGCGTTGGCTGACGCCGCGCACGTAGTTGACCAAGGCGCCATGGCTGACCGCGACGCCCTTGGGCTTGCCGGTGGTGCCGGAGGTGTAGATGACATAGGCAAGGTTGTCGGCATGGACCGCCACCTTGGGCGCCGACGCTGACGGGTAGTCGCCCGCCACGTCAATCGCTGCGACGCCTTCAGGCAGGCTGATCTGCCCCGCTCGGCCCACTACCCACTTGACCTCGCTGTCGGCAAGCATGAAGTCGATGCGCAACTGGGGCTGGTCAGGGTCCAGCGGCAGGTAGGCGGCACCGGCCTTGAGCACGGCCAGGATGCCGATGAGCATCTCGCAGGACCGGTCGGCCACCACGCCGACCCGCTGATCCAGCCGTACGCCACGCGCCAGCAGTGCGTGGGCCAGGGCATCCGAGCGTGCCTGCAAGGTGGCATAGCTGATTCGACCGGCGTCGCCGCTCGCTGCAAGGCCTTGCAGGTTGAGGTTGGCGGCCGTTTCGATCAGGTGATGAACGCACAGGCCGGGCGTTTGCGCCCCGGCAGCTTGCGGCTCCAGCGGCTGTACCGCCTGGGTCGCCAACGGCAGCTCGCCAACCGCAGTGGCGGGCGATTGGGTCAGCCCGTCGAGCAGTCGCAGCCAGTCCTCGCCGAAACCGATGATCGTGGCTTCTTCGAAGACATCCAGCGCATAGGTGAACACCGCGTGCAGACGCCCGGCGCTTTCATAGGTGTCCAGGGCAAGGTCGAAGCGAGCGCTGTGCTTGTCCAGGGCGACTTTTTCCAGCGTCAGCCCACTGCCAAGGCGGACCTGACCGGCGTCGGCGATGGCCGCCTGGTGGTTGAACAGCACCTGGAACAACGGGCTTTGCGCGCTGCTGCGATCCAGTTCGAGCGCCTCGACCAGGCGCTCGAACGGCAGGTCCTGGTGCGCCTGGGCGCCCAGGGCGGTGTCTTTGACCCGGCCGAGTAGCTGGCTCACATCCATGAGCGGGTCGATATCGGTATGCAGCACCTGGGTGTTGATGAAGCAACCGATCAAGCCTTCTACTTCGGTACGGTGGCGGTTGGCGACCGGAACGCCGACGCGGATGGCGCGCTGGCCACTGTAGCGTTGCAGCAGCAGCTTGAACGATGCCAGCAGCACCATGAACAGGGTAACCCCCTGGGCACTGGCCAACGCCCTGAGACGCTCGGCAAGCGCTGGGTCGACCTGCAACTCGCGCCGCGCGCCGCGATGGCTCGGTGCGCCGACACGGGAATGGTCGAGCGGCAACTCAAGCACGGCATGATCATCACCCAGCTTCTCGCGCCAGTAGCTCAGCTGTCGCTCCTGCTCACCGGCTTCCAGCCAGCTGCGTTGCCACAGCGCATAGTCGCGGTACTGGATGGGCAGCGCCGGCAGGGTCGCTTCGCTGCCCTGACAGGCAGCATCGTACAAACGCACGAACTCGTCGATCAGCACGTTCAGCGACCAGCCATCGGCCACGATGTGGTGCAGGGTGAGCAGCAGCACGTGCTCGTCGGCGGCCAGTTGCAGCAGGTTCACGCGCAACAGCGGCCCTTGCAGCAGGTTGAAAGGTGCCTGCGCCTGGGCTTCGGCCAGTGACGCGACACGGGCTTCGCGCTGCGCCGCTGCCTGGGCGGTGAGGTCGTGCTCGACGATGGCAACGGCCTCGGCAGCGAGGACCTCCTGGTACAGATGCTCACCCTGGGTACGCAGGCGCGTACGCAGGCTTTCGTGGCGCGCAACCAGGCGATCGAACGCTTGCTGCAGGGCCTGGCGGTCGAGCTTGCCCTTCAGGCGCACGGCCATGGGCAGGTTGTAGGCAGCGCCCTGGGGGTCCAGCTGCCAGAGAAACGACATACGCCGCTGGGCGTAGGACAACCCATCGCGGTCATCGCAGGCAACATCGGCAGGGATCGGAAACAAGGAAAAATCGACGCCCTCTGCCTTTAGCCCGGCCAGGAACAAACGGCGTTTCTCCGGCGGTAGTTCGATAAAGCGGCGAGCGAGTTTCAACGAGTTTTCGGCATTCATGCAATGCGTCCTTAGCGATAGGAAGCGGGACCACAGGGCCCAGTCATCCCTCAAAGACGAAACAGCCGCGAGCTGATTTAGCCAAAGCCCCGGCCACCGCCGGCAGCCCAGGCTGCGCGATTAAATCACCGGGTGGGCGACTCGTCTGAACGTCATACCCATCCTCCAGAAGGCGGCCCTCGCGATGCTCTCCACCCTGGCCAACAACCTGCGCAAGCGGGTCACTCAAGCGCTCCCCGGCAAACGCCCCAGCTATCGAATCTTCAATGTCCAGCTGAAGCGGCGGATCGCGCTCAGCCCTTCGCTCACCCGGCTGGTATTCACCGGGCCAGACGTTGTTGAAATGATCACCCTGGCCCCAGACCAACGGGTCAAGCTGCTGTTCCCCGCCCCCGACGGCTCACCGCCCAGCCTGAACAACGACCTGCACTGGAAGGCCGCGCACAGCGCCCTGCCACTGGCCCAGCGCCCGCCGATGCGCACCTACACCATCCGTGCCTTGCGCCGTGAGGCGCTGGAGGTGGATATCGACTTCGTGCTGCACGGTGTCAACGGCCCCGCCTCGGCCTGGGCCTCCCACGCGCAGGTGGGTGACCGTTTGCAGATCGTCGCGCCCAACCTGGCCTATGAAGGCGACCCCGGCGGTTATGAATGGAAGCCACCGCAAGGTGTGCGCAATGTGCTGCTGGTAGGTGACGAAACCGCACTGCCGGCGATTGCCGGCATCCTGGAGCAACTGGCCGACACCCAGCCCGAACTGGCGGTGCAGGCGTTCATCGAGGTGCCGCTGGAGGCGGATTGCCTGAACCTGCGCCATGGCGATGCCACTGCGCTGCACTGGCTGCCGCGCGAACTGCTGAGCTGCGCACATGGCCAAGCCATGCAGCACGCCGTGCGCGAGCTGGCCAGCCTGCCGCTTGGGCACGCCGCACCACGGGCGAAGCTGGAAGACGTGGATATCGATACTCGCATCCTGTGGGAACAGGCCAGTAGCGACAGCAGCGAGTTTCACGCCTGGGTGGCGGGGGAATCGGCGACGGTGATGGAGATACGCCGGCACCTGATCAAGGAACGTGGATTGCAGCGAGAATGCCTGACGTTGATGGGGTATTGGCGCGCAGGGCGGACATTCGATTAACAAGCGCTAAACCCTTGGGGCTGCTACGCAGCCCATCGCCGGCAAGCCAGGTTCCCACAGGTACAGCGCAATACTTGAGCGTTGCGCTGTACCTGTGGGAGCCTGGCTTGCCGGCGATGGGCCGCGAAGCGGCCCTAGGGATGGATCAGACTGCCGCGATGAACGCCTCGGCAAAACGCTGCGCCACTTCATCGACCTGCTCGCCGCTGATGATCAACGGCGGCAGGAAACGCACCACGGCGCCATGCCGCCCACCCAGCTCCAGAATCAGCCCACGCTTCAGGCACTCTCGCTGCACCTTGGCCGCCAGATCGCGGTTGGCCAGCGGCTGGCCAAGCGCATCCCGCTTGCCTTGCGGGTCCACCAACTCCACGCCGAGCATCAACCCACGCCCACGAATGTCGCCCAGCTGCGGGTAATCACGCTGCAACTGCTGCAGGTGCCTGCGCAAGCGCAACCCCATGGCCTCGGCGTGCTCGGCCAGGCGGTGTTCCACCAGGTAGTTGATTACCGCCGACCCCGCCGCCATGGCCATCTGGTTGCCCCGGAAGGTGCCGGCATGCGCGCCCGGCTTCCAGGTGTCCAGCCAGTCGCGGTACACCACCACCGCCAGCGGCAGGCTGCCGCCAATGGCCTTGGACAAGGTGACTACGTCCGGCACGATGCCGGCATGCTCGAAGGCGAACATGCGCCCGGTACGGGCAAAACCGCTCTGGATCTCGTCGACGATCAGCGCCACGCCGGCCTGCTCGGTGATGCGGCGCACGCCCTTGAGCCACTCGATATCGGCCGGGATGACCCCACCCTCGCCCTGCACCACCTCCAGGATCACTGCCGCCGGCAGCGGCACACCGCTTTCCGGGTCAAGCAGCAGGTTTTCAAGGTAATGCAGGTTAGCCTTCACCCCGGCTTCGCCACCCAGGCCGAACGGGCAGCGGTAGTCGTAAGGGTACGGCATGAACTGCGCGCCATTGCCGAGCAAGGCCCCCAGTGGCTGCTTCGGCCCATGGCTGCCCATCAGGCTCAACGCCCCCAGGCTCATGCCGTGGTAAGCCCCCTGGAACGCCAGCACGGTGCTACGACCGGTGGCCGTGCGGACCAGTTTCAGCGCTGCTTCTACCGCATCGGTGCCGGTCGGGCCACAGAACTGCACCTTGGCCTCGCGGCGTAGCGCCTCTGGCAGGATGCCGAACAGGTCCTGGACGAAGCGGTCCTTGACCGGCGTGGTCAGGTCCAGGGTGTGCAGGGGCAACTCATCGGCCAGTACCCGCTGGATCGCCTCGACCACCACCGGGTGGTTATGGCCCAACGCCAACGTGCCCGCGCCGGCCAGGCAATCGATGAACTGGCGGCCTTCGACATCCTCCACGTAGATGCCACGGGCGCGCTTTAGCGCCAGCGGGATGCGCCGTGGGTAGCTTCGGGCATTGGACTCCTGTTGTTGCTGGCGTTGCAGCAGGGGCGATTCGGTAAATTCATACAAAGGTTGCGATGCGCTGACCGGTGCAACCTGGGCAAGGCTGGAAGCGGTGGACATGGGTAAATCCTCGCAAACAAGCGAATGGGCAGTTATCGCTTGGAAAACGCTTGAGTGCCGGGAGGATTTAGCGGTTGTTACTGAATTTTACTTAGCCCGCGAAAGGGCCGGTGCAGCCATAAAAGATCAACCCCCTGCGCGCGCCGGTACTTGCAAGAGCACCCGCAACCCATCGCTACGGCTGTCGAAGCGCAAGCTACCCGCACACCGCTGCACGATCGCCTGCACGATCGCCAGCCCCAACCCGCAGCCACCACTCTGTCCGTTACGCCAAAAGCGCTCGGTCAGGTGCTCAAGGTCGGCGTCGGCAATCCCCGGCCCATGGTCGCGCACCATGAACCCCACCTGCCCGTCGGCCATCTGCACCTCAAGTTCCACCGCCTCGTCGCCACCATGGCGCAAGGCGTTGTCCAGCAGGTTGCGCAGCGCGGCCACCGCCAAGGGGGCCGGCATGCCCAGGTAGATCTGCGTCGCTTCTTCAGGCAAACGCAGCACGATGCGCCGGTTATCGCCGCCACCTGCGTCCTGCACTGCCTGCCGGGCCACCTGTTCGGCGCTGCACTGCACGCCATCTTCGAACGACAGGCTGCCTTCCACCCGCGCCAGCATCAGCAACTGTTCCAGCGTGCGATGCATGCGGTCGGCCCCTTGTTCGGCATGCTCCAGCGCCTGCTCGCGCACGGCACCGTCGGTCATGCGCGCCACTTGCAGGTGGGTCTTGATCGCGGTCAGCGGGCTGCGCAGCTCATGGGCGGCATCGTCGGTCAGGCGCCGCTCGCGCTCGATGGTCTGGGCAATGCGCAGGAACAGCTGGTTCTGGGTTTCCAGCAACGGCTGCAGTTCGCTGGGCATGCCTGCCACCTGCAGTGGCTCGACGCTATCGGCACGCCTTCGCCGTAGCGCATCGCGCATGCGGTTGAGCGGCTCCAGGCCTTTGCCCAAGCCGATCCACAACAACCCCAGGCTGCCGAGCAGGGCCATCAGCACCGGTGCCGAAGCCGCCAGCAGAATCGACTGGTTCAGCGCTTCACGCTCCATGTGCCGGTCAGCCGTGGTAATGCGCACATCACCATGGTTGTAGGTGAAGGTACGCCACAGTGCACCGTCGATCGTCTGGTCACGGAAGCCACTGCGCTCGTCGTCCATGGCGCCATCGTGCTTGTGGTTGCTGGCAAGGATCTCGCCACGCAGCGAGCTGACCTGGCAGGCCATGCCGTCCGGCACGCTGAACTGGTCGGCGGAAAAGTGCGCCTCCCCGCCCTTGGCGGTGAGCGGCTGCGGCAACTGGTCGATCAGCCCGGCGACCATACGCGCCGACGCCACCAGGCGCTGGTCGAGGGAAAACATCATCTGCTGGCGCAGGTCGCGCAGCATCCACGCAGCGGCCAGCACCCAGATGATCACGAAGGCACTGCCCAGGATCAGGCTAAGGCGTACCCGCAGGCTCATGATGCGGCCTCTTCCGGCGCCTGCGCCGGGCCCAGGCGGTAACCCAGGCCACGTACGGTCTCGACGATGCCGTTGCCCAGCTTGCGCCGCAGGTGGTGGATATGCACGTTCAGGGCGTTGCTCTCGACTTCGTCGCTAAAGCCATACACGCAGTCTTTCAGTTGTTCGCTGGACAACACCCGCCCGGGGTTCTGCAACAATGCCTGGAGCAGGGCCTGCTCCCGGCGGGACAAGTCAACCGGCCGCCCGGCCAGGGTCGCCTCGCAGCTGCTGGGGTCGTAACGCAACGGGCCGTGCTCGATCACATTCACCGCCCGCCCCGCCACCCGCCGCAGCAGCGTGTGCAGACGAGCGGCCAGCTCGCGCAGGTCGAAGGGTTTGAGCAGGTAGTCGTCGGCACCGGCCTGCAGGCCATCGACGCGGTCGGTGACGGCATCACGGGCAGTCAGCACCAGTACCGGCAGTGCTTCGCCCTGCTGACGCAGGCGGCGCAGCAGTTTCAGGCCGTCTTCGTCAGGCAGGCCGAGGTCGAGAATCATCACATCGAACTGCGCGGCCTGCAGCATCGCCCGCGCACCGGCGGCGTTACCCACCCGGTCAACGGTCAGGCCCTGGGCGGTAAGGCCGGCGCAGATGCCGGCGGCGATCAGGTCGTCGTCCTCGCAGAGCAGAACGTGCATGGTGGGGCTCCCGGAGTGGTATGGCTGGCATTGCACCTTGGGCGGATTAAGGTGGGATTATGAACTAAGCGAGGCCCTGCGGCGTGTCGACATCCAGCAATACCCCCGCATCTTCCAGCTCGACCACCACACAGCTACCCCGGTGAGCGTGCACCACCGAGCGCGCCCCTTCATCGCCATGCAGTTGCCCCAGCGCCGGCCAGAAATCCCGCCCGAAGATCACCGGGTGCCCCTGCTGCCCTGCGTGGCGTGGCAGCACGATACGGGACGCATTGGCGGCCTCGACCAGCCGGCCCAGGGTTGCCGGCTCGATCCATGGCATGTCACCCAGCAAAATAGCTACCGCCTGTGCCTGGCTGTCGTGAAGCGACCGTGCCCCGACAGCCAGGCTATGCCCCATACCAGACGTGGCATCTGGGCTGCCGATTACCCGGCAACCGGCAGGCAACCCGAAATCCTCCCCGCGCTCGCCTTCACGCAAGACCACACGCACCTCGTCGAACACCGCCCTGGCCCGTTCCACACTGTGCACCAGCAGGCTGCGGCCATCGGACAGGATCGCCCGGCGCTTGTCGGAACCGAAGCGCGTGCTGCTGCCAGCCGCCAACACCAGCGCGATCACACTCACAGCGCCACCTTCTGGCGCTTGCCAAACCACTGCAGCGCCCGGCATACCACCTGTCGTTCACAATGCTGCACGTTTGCTCCGCCTTCAGTTCGACGCATCGCAGGGATTCAAGACCGACATACAGGGGGCCACAATTCGTATCCGTTGAAAAGGGGTTAACCTTGGGTTAATCGGCTCCCGCCAGCATGGCCCCATTCCGAGATCTGCCAAGGCGAAGACATGCGCGTTTTCCTGCTCTTCCTGACACTGTTGCTGGCCGGCCCCTTGCAGGCCAACCCGTTCGACGTCAAACCTGACTTTCTACCGGTCAACCAGGCCTTCGTGCTCACCCACGACCGCCAGGCCGACGGCCAGATGCGCCTGTACTTCCAGATCAAGCCGGGCTACTACCTGTACCAGAAGCGCCTAAAGTTCGACGGCCTGCCCGCCGACCAGCACCCGCAGCTGCCGCCGGCGCTCAACCACCATGACGAGTTCTTTGGTGACAGCGCGGTGTACCGCGACCAGCTTGAGCTGTTGCTGCCCGCCAATGCCCAAGGGCAATTGCGCCTGGGCTGGCAGGGCTGTGCCGACGCCGGCCTGTGCTACCCGCCGCAAACCACCGTCATCGACCTGGGAGGCAGCGCTGCACCGGCTGCCGACCAAGCCAGTGACCAGGCCCTGGCCAGCGGCCTGCAGAGCAGCAGCCTGGCCTGGAGCCTGCTGGCCTTCTTCGGCCTGGGCCTGCTGCTGGCCTTTACCCCGTGCTCGTTGCCGATGCTGCCGATCCTGGCCGGTATCGTTCTGGGCAACGGCGCCAGCGCCCGGCGTGGCTGGGTGTTGGCCGGGGTCTACGTACTGAGCATGGCACTGGTGTATGCGGCACTGGGCGTCGTCGCCGCCCTGCTGGGCGCAAGCCTGCAGGCGTGGTTGCAGCAACCTTGGCTGTTGGGCAGCCTGGCAGCCCTGTTCGTGATCCTTGCCCTACCGATGTTCGGTGCGTTTGAACTGCAACTGCCTGCCGCCCTGCGCGACCGCCTGGACCGCGCGGGCCAACAGACACGCGGCGGCAGCCTGTACGGGGCGGCCTTGCTGGGCGCGCTGTCGGGACTGCTGCTCGGCCCGTGCATGACCGCACCCTTGGCCGGGGCGCTGCTGTTCATCGCCCAGAGCGGCGATGTGCTGCACGGCGCGCTGGTGCTGTTCACCCTCGGCCTGGGCATGGGGCTGCCGCTGCTGTTGCTGGTGACCCTGGGCAACCGCTACCTGCCGCGTCCGGGCGCCTGGATGGAGCGGGTCAAGGGCGTGTTCGGCTTCGTGTTCCTGGCCATGGCGCTGTACACCCTGCGCAGCCTGCTGCCCGACACCCTGCTGCTGGCGCTGAGTGGCGCCTGGCTGATCGCCTTGGCCTGGGCCAGCTGGCCGGCCCTGCAGCGCCTGCCAGCATTGCGCGCCGTGCCACTGCTGGGCGCCCTGTGGGGCGGCCTGTTGCTGGTGGGCGCCGCAGCCGGCGGCGATGACCTCTGGCAACCCCTGCGCCCGTTCGCAGGGGGCGCCACGCCGGCCGCCGCCCAGCATGCCGAAGACCGTTTCGTGACGGTGAGCCGCCCTGAAGACCTGCAACGTGAACTGGATGCGGCCAAGGCCCGTGGCCAGTGGGTGATGCTCGACTACTATGCCGACTGGTGCGTGTCGTGCAAGGTCATGGAAAAGCAGGTGTTCGCCCGCAACGACGTGCAGGCCGGCCTGGCCGGTGTGCACTTGCTGCGCCTGGACGTGACCGCCGACACCCCGGCCAGCAAAGCCTTGCTGCAGCGCTACCAGGTACCCGGCCCGCCCAGCATCATCTGGATCGGCCCGGAAGGCGACGAACGCCGGGCGCGGCGCATCACCGGTGAAGTGGACGCCGCCACGTTCCAGCAGCACTGGGCCCAGACCAGGAGCCAAGGCTGATGCTGACCGTAACCCTCGGGCCACTGACCATGGCCCTCAACCACCTGCTGATGCTCGCCGCCCTGGGGATCGCCAGCGTGGTCGGCTGGCTCGTCGCCCGGCGTGGCGGCGAAAGCCCGGAGTCGGCACTGTTCAACCTGTTCCTGATCGGCCTGCTGTGTGCCCGTGCCGGCTTCGTGCTGGCCTACTGGCCGATGTACCAGGGCGATCCGCTGCAAATCATCGACATCCGCGACGGCGGCTTCCTGTTCTGGTCGGGCCTGGCCGGTATCGTCCTCGCAGCCCTGTGGCAGGGCTGGCGCCAACCGGGCCTGCGCCGCCCGCTGGGTTGGGCGCTGTTCAGTGGCGCGTTGTTCTGGGGCCTGGCCAGCCTGGGCGGGCACCTGTACAGCAAAGGCACCGAGCTGCCGGAACTGAGCCTGCGCAACGCTGGCGGTCAATCCGTCGCCTTGCACAACTACCGTGGCAAGCCGCTGGTGATCAACATCTGGGCCACCTGGTGCCCGCCCTGCCGCCGGGAAATGCCGGTGCTGCAACAGGCGCAAAGCGACTATCCGCACGTGACCTTCCTGTTCGTCAACCAGGGCGAAACCCCGGAAAACGTCAGCACCTTCCTTGCCACCACCGGCCTGAGCCTGACCCACGTGCTGTTTGACGGCACCGCCCTGCTGGCCCAGCGCGTCGGTTCCATGGCCCTGCCCACCACCCTGTTCTACGACGCCGACGGGCGGCTGGTCGGCAGCCACCTGGGCGAGCTGTCCCGGGCCAGCCTGCGCCACGCCCTGGAGCCTTTCGACCGGGCCACCGCGCCCGCCCCTGCCGCACAAGGAAACTGACATGCGACTGACTGCACTGCTGCCCCTGTCCCTGGCCCTGCTGGCCGCCCCTGCCTTGCAGGCCGAAGAGCTGCCCAAGGCAGTCCAGCAACTGCAAGCCAAGGGCGCCGTGATCAAAGGCAGCTTCGACGCGCCCAACGGCCTGCGCGGTTACGCCGCCGAGTACCAGAACAACGCCTTGGCCCTGTACCTCACCCCCGACGGCAAGCATGTGCTGGTCGGCAGCCTGTTCGATGAGCAAGGCAAGGACCTGAGCGCCGAGCCGCTGGAGAAGCTGGTGTATGCGCCGATGAGCAAGGAAATCTGGGCGAAGATGGAGAAAACCGCGTGGATTGCCGATGGCAAGGCCGATGCGCCACGCAAGGTTTACCTGTTCAGCGACCCGAACTGCCCGTACTGCAATATGTTCTGGGAACAGGCGCGGCCATGGGTGGAGTCGGGCAAGGTGCAGTTGCGCCATATCATGGTCGGCATCATCCGCGAGGACAGCCCGGGCAAGTCGGCAGCGCTGCTGGCGGCGAAAGACCCGGCCAAGGCATTGCAAGCGCATGAAAAAGCCGGCAAGGCCAGCACGTTGAAGGCACTGGAGCAGGTGCCAGAGGCCGTGCAGCAGAAGCTGGCGGCGAACATGGCGTTGATGGAAGAGATGGGGTTGCAGGCGACGCCGGCGATTTTCTATCAGGATGAACAGGGCAATTTGCAGAGCCAGCAAGGGGCACCGCGGCCGGAGATGCTTGGGAAGATTCTCGGCAAGCGGTAGCGCATGTCGGGGGTTTTGCGGTGAGGCGTAGATCGAGCGCCGCCCGCGCGGCGCATCGCGAGCAAGCTCGCTCCTACATTTGTTTCGGGCCAATAATTCCTGAGGCAGAGGCGCGCGGCCCCTTGGCGTCCATCGCGCTATTGTGCCGAACAAACAAGGCGGTCGCGCGCGTTGGCACAGGCGTTACTGGCCCGAAACAAATGTAGGAGCGAGCTTGCTCGCGATGCGCCGCGCGGGCGGCGCTCGATTTGCGCCGCCCCGCAAAACTCAAGGCGAAACCCTAACCCTACAACCCCTCCAGCTCAGCCATCAGGTCACTGAGCCGGTCGACCTTGTCGTCATCCAGCGCACTGCCCTGCAGCCCCTGCACATACTCGGCCAATTCCTCCACCGTGCTGCACTCGAACATCGCCCGCAGCGGCACGTTCAGTTGCAGCTGTTTCTGCACCCGCGAAGCAATCTGCGTGGCCAGCAGCGAATGCCCGCCCAACTCGAAGAAGTTGTCGTGCACCCCCACCCGCTCGGCCTTGAGCACATCGGCCCAGATACCGGCCAACACCTCCTCCAGCTCGTTGCGCGGCGCCTGATAGGCCTGGCTGTGCTGGCCGCCGATGTCGATGGCCGGCAACGCCTTGCGATCAAGCTTGCCGTTGGCGTTGTGCGGCAGGTTGTCGAACCAGCCCCAGTGCAGCGGCACCATGTATTCCGGCAGCTCGGCACGCAGACGTTGTTTCACCTGTTCCAGCAACCCGGCGTCAGCGGCGATACCCTGGTGTGCCACGAGGTAACCGACCAGGTGCTTACCATTGACGCCTTCCTGCACGCCCACCGCAGCGTCGCGGATTTCTGCCTGTTCGTGCAGGCGCGCTTCGATTTCGCCCAGCTCGATGCGGTAACCGCGAATCTTCACCTGGTGGTCGATGCGACCGACGTACTCCAGCACACCGTCCGGGCGCTGCCGCGCCAGATCGCCGGTGCGGTACAGGCGCTCGCCCGGTGTTCCGTAAGGATGAGGAATGAACGCCAAGGCCGTGCGCACCGGGTCGCCGACATAGCCACGGCCCACGCCGGTTCCTGCAACACACAGCTCGCCGACAGCGCCCAATGGCACCAGCGCCTGGTCTTCGCCGAACAGGTACAGGCGGTTGTTGTCGGTAGGCGTGCCGATGGGCAGGTAGCTGCCTTGGGTCGACGCAGCATCGACACGGAAGAACGCCACGTCATCGGAGCATTCTGCCGGCCCGTAGGCATTGACCAGGCCGATGTGCGGGTAGCGTTGCAGCCATTGCGCCGCCAGCTCCGGTGGCATGGCTTCGCCGGTCGGCAGCATCCAGCGCAGGCCGTCGAGGGCCTGGTGGTCGTTGGCCAGCATGCCTTGAATCAGCGATGGCACGCTTTCCAGCACGGTGATGCCGGTAGCCTGCACATGTGCCAGCAGGCCCTGCGGGTCATGGGCGATGGCGTTCGGCACGATCTCGACCTTGGCCCCGAACAACGGCGCGGCGAGGAACTGCCACACCGAAATGTCGAAGCTTTGCGAGGCAGTCTGGGCGATCACGTCCTGCTCGCTCAGCGCCAGGTACGGCACCTTGCTCAGCTGGTTGTTGAGCATGCCGCGCTGCTCCACCATCACCCCTTTTGGCAGGCCGGTGGAGCCTGAGGTGTAGATCACATAGGCCAGGTTGTCCGGGCCACTGTGAATGCCTGGGTTATGGCTGGCAACCTGACTCGCCTGGATGTCTTCCCACACCAGCAACTGTGGCCGTACCGCAGCCGCCAGCTCGCCCAGCAGTTGTCGGCCTTGCTCGGCACAGGCCGCACTGCACACCAGCACCGGGGTGCGGCTGAGCTGGATGATGCTTTGCAGGCGCGCCGCCGGCAGGCCCGGGTCCAGTGGCAGGTAGCCCGCGCCGGCCTTGAAGCTGCCGACGATCATGCCCAGCAGCGGCAGCCCGCGCTCGGCCAGCAGCGCCACCGGTTGGTCCACGTTCACACCCGCTGCAATCAAGGCGTGGCCCAGGCGGTTGGCCGACAGGTTCAGCCCTGCATAGTCGTAGGACGCCTCCAGGCAGCGGGCCACGGTACGTTCCGGGTGCGCGGCCACCTGCGCTTCGAACAGCGCAATGTAACTGTGCGCCAGCGGGTAGTCGCGGTCGGTGCGGTTGCAGTCTTCCAGCAGGAAGCGCTGTTCTTCTGCACCCAGCAGCGGCAGTTCGCTTACCTCACCCTCGAAGCCTTGCACCAGCGCCAGCAGCAGGCGCTTGAACTCGGCCAGCAAGCGCTCGACGGTCGGGAAGTCGAAGTAGCGCTGGTCGAACGACAGGTGCAGGCCAAGGTCGTCGCCCGGGTAGCACACCGCCGTCAGCGGGAAGTTGGTGTGGGTACGGCCCGAGTCGGAGCTGGCATTCAGGTGCTGGGCATGATCGAGCACGGCGGTTTCCACCGGGGCGTTCTCGAACACGAACAGGCTGTCGAACAGCGGCTGGCCTTTGGGCAGCTCGCTGCACTCCTGAATCGCCACCAGCGGCAGGTATTCGTACTCGCGCAGCTCCATGTTGCTTTGCAGCAGGCCTTGCAGCCACTGGCGCACACTGCGGCGCTCACCGGCTACCGGCAACTGCACGCGCAAGGCAACGCTGTTGATGAACAGGCCGACGGTGCGCTGCATCTGCGGCATGCTCACCGGGCGCCCGGCCACGGTCACGCCAAAGGCCACATCGCGGTCGCCGCTGTAACGCGCCAGCACCAAGGCCCAGGCCGCCTGGGCGAAGGTGTTGACGGTGAGCTGGTGGGCCTGGGCCAGTTCGCGCAGGCGCACGCCATCACTGACGTCAAGGCGGGTGTAGCAATCACCCACCACCATGCCGCTGCCGGCGTGGTCATGGCGCAGCGGGCGGTCACTCGGGATGGCTGTGGCGCGCTCGAAACCGGCCAGATTCGCCTGCCACCAGGCGCGTGCGTCGTCCAGGCCCTGGCGTTGCAGCCAGCCGATGTAGTCACGGTAACGTGGCGGCACCGGCAGCTGGGCCTGACGGCCTTCGCCAAGGGCCTGGTACACCTCGAAGAAATCGTTCATCAACAGCGAGCGGCACCAGGCATCGATCAGGATGTGGTGGTTGCTCATCATGAACCAGTAGCGCTCGTCGGCCACGCGCACCAGGCGCAGGTGGAACGGTGCCTCGCTGAGCAGGGCGAACCCGGCCTCACGCTCCTGCTTGTGCAGGGCTTGCAGGCGCTGCTCCTGAGCGTCGTCCGCGAGGCCGCGCCAGTCCTGATAGTCCACCGCCAGGTTGCCCGGCTTGTGAATGATCTGCAGCATCGCCTCGCCGCTGTTCCAGCTGAACGATGCGCGCAACGCTTCGTGGCGCGCCACCACGGCCTGCCAGGCCTGGGCGAAACGCTCGGGGTCCAGGGCGCTGTTGATGCGGTAGCGGTCCTGCATGTAGTACAGGCCCGTGCCCGGTTCCAGCAGGGTGTGCAGCAGCATGCCTTCCTGCATTGGCGTCAGCGGGTAGACGTCTTCGATCTGTGCCGCTGGCACGGGTAGCGCGTCGATCTGCTCCTGAGTCAGGTGCGCCAGCGGGAAGTCCGACGGGGTGAAGCTGCCGTTGCCATCGGCCAGGCAATGGGCGACCAGCGCCAGCAGCTCCTGGCGGTAGGCCTCGGCCAACGTTGCGATGGTGCGTTCGTCGTAGCGTTCGGCACTGAAGGTCCAGCGCAGTTGCAAGGCACCGCCATACACCTGGCCATCGACGCTCAGCCAGTTAGGCAGCGGCGCGTCGAGGTCGTGAGCCAGACCGGCCGGGGCTTCCAGCGGCTGGAACAGCGCCGCGCTGTCGAACTGCTGGTCGAACTGGCCCAGGTAGTTGAAGGTGATGCGCGCCTGCGGCAAGGCCGCCATCTGCTCGCGCCCTTGCGGGTCGGCCAGATAGCGCAGCACGCCATAGCCCAGGCCTTTGTGCGGCACCTGGCGCAGTTGTTCCTTGATGCGCTTGATCGAACCGGCCCGCGCCGCGTCGTCCTCACCTGGCTGTGGGCGCAGGCTGAGCGGATACGCGTTGGTGAACCAGCCGACGCTACGGGTCAGGTCCATGTCTTCGAACAACCCGTCACGGCCATGGCCTTCAAGCTGCACCAGCACTTCTTCATCGCCGCTCCAGCGGCACAAGGCTCGCGCCAGCGCCGTCAGCAGCAGGTCGTTGACCTGGGTGTGGTAGGCCGCCGGAGCCTGTTGCAGCAGTTGCCGGGTCTGCTCCACATCCAGGCCGATGGCCAGAGTGTGGGCGTGGCGGTGCAGGTTGCCGCCTTGCGGATGGTCGCACGGCAACTCGCGGCGCACGCCGCCCAGCTGGCCTTGCCACCAACCCAGTTCGTCACGCAGCGAATCGCTGCCCGCGTAGCTGGCCAGGCGCGCGGCCCAGTCGCCCATGGCGTGGGTCTTGGCCGGCAGCGGCTGGCCACGGTACAACGCCTGCAGGTCTTCCAGCAGCACCCGCCAGGACACGCCATCGACCACCAGGTGATGAATCGCCAGCAACAGGCGCTGGCTGCCCTGCCCGTCACGCACCAGCAAGGCACGCAGTAGCGGCCCCTGTTGCAGGTCGAGGCTACGCTGCAAGTCGGTGTATAGCGCCTGGCAATCGGTGAAGTCGGCGACAGTGGCGGTCCACAGCAGTTGCTCGGCGGCTGGCTGGGCATACTCGGCCTGCCAGCGGCCATGGGCCTCGCTGAAACGCAGGCGCAAGCTGTCGTGGTGCTGCACCAGTGCCGTCAAGGCTTGCGCCAGTGCGGCTTCATCCAGCGGCTGACGCGCCTCCAGCAACACCGCCTGGTTCCAGTGCTGCGGCTGCGGCACTTCGCTGTCGAAGAACCAGTGCTGGATCGGCGTCAGGCCGGTCTGGCCCTGGCGCTCGCCCTGTTCGATGGTGCTGGCAGCTTCGCTGCGCTGAGCCACCGCTGCCAAGGTCTGGATGGTCTGGTGCTGGAACAGGTCGCGCGGGGTGAATTGCAAGCCGGCCTGACGGGCCCGGCTGACCACCTGAATCGACAGGATCGAGTCGCCGCCCAGTTCGAAGAAGTTGTCTTGCACGCCAACCTGGGCAACATTGAGCACATCGCGCCAGATCTGCGCCAGTTGCGCCTCCACTTCGTTGCCGGGGGCCTGGTATTGCTGGCGGGCCTGCTCCAGATCGGGCAGCGGCAAGGCACGGCGGTCGAGCTTGCCGTTACCCATCAGCGGCAGGCTTCCGAGCAGCACCAAGTGCGCAGGCACCATGTAGTCCGGCAGGTGTTGGCGGGCATCGGCTTTCACCGCGTCGCGCAACAAGTGTTGCGCCTCACTACCGGCAGCGGCCTGCTTGCACACCAGGTAACCCACCAGTTGCTTGCCACCGGGCAAGTCGAGGGCCAGCACCACAGCCTCGTCGACATCGGCATGCGCTTGCAGGCGGCTTTCGATTTCGCCCAACTCGATGCGGAAGCCGCGGATCTTCACCTGTTGGTCGGCACGGCCGACGTACTCCACCAGGCCATCCGTGCCCAGGCGTACCAGGTCGCCGGTGCGGTACAGGCGCCCGCCTTCGGTGCTGAACGGGTCGGCAACAAAGCGCTCGGCGCTGAGGCCCGGGCGGTCGTGGTAGCCCTGGGCCAGGCCGGCACCGCCGACATACAGCTCGCCAATGCCACCTTGCGGCAACAGCGCCAGGTCTTCGTCGAGGATGTAGGCCGTGCGGCTACCGATGACACGGCCAATCGGCACGCTGCCCAGCTCCGCCGGCAGCGTTTCCGGTGCCAGGCAGGCCAGCGGCATGACCACGGTTTCGGTCGGGCCGTAGGCGTTGAAGAACTGCTGCGGCGCAAAGGCCTGGCGAATACGCTGCAGGTGCTCGCCAGTCAGCGCTTCGCCACCGGTAATCACCAGGCGCACCGGCAATTGTTCGCCCTGCCCGCCCAGGTATTGGGCCAACTGGCTGCCATAGCTGGGGGTAAAGCCCAGAATGCTTACCTGCTGATCACGTACCAGCTGGCAGATCTCTTCGGCACCCCACTGCCCCTGGGCGCGCAGCACCACGCGCGCGCCGCACAGCAGCGGCACCCACAGGCGCTCGCTGGCCGCGTCGAAGTTGATCGAATAGAAATGCAGCTCGCAGTCGTCGCTGCGCATGCCGAACGCGGCAATCACCGCCTGGCAATGCATGGCGAATTCGCCATGGCTGACCACCACGCCCTTGGGCTTTCCGGTGGAGCCGGAGGTGTAGATCAGGTAGGCCTGGTGCTGCGGCAGGCTGAGGTTGTCCAGCGGTGCATCGCTGTAGGCCGACAGGCTGGCGGCATCGTCTTCCAGGCTCCAGCGGGCCACACCTTCAGGCAGCTCGCCCAGGGTTTGCAGCAGCTCGCGCTGGCTGATCAGCAAACCAATGCGGCTGTCTTCGATCATGTAGCGCAGGCGGTCGAGCGGGTACTCAGGGTCCAGCGGCACATAGGCGCCGCCCGCCTTGAGGATGGCCAGCAGGCCGACGACCATTTCCAGCGAGCGCTCCAGCGCCAGGCCCACGCGTACCTGCGGGCCGACACCGCGCTCACGCAGGGCGCAGGCCAGGCGGTTGGCCTGCTGGTCGAGCTCGGCGTAGGTCATGTGCTGGCCGGCGAAGGTCAGCGCACCCGCCTGTGGCGTGCGTGCCGCCTGGGCAGCGAACAGGCCATGCAGCGTGTGGTCAAGGTCGAAGTCCTGCTCACCCTGCAACTGCCCCACCAACACCTGCTGCTCGGCGCTGCTCAGCATCGGCAGCTCGCACAGGCGCTGTTGCGGGTTGTCCAGCAGACCGACCAGCAGTTGTTGCCAGTGCTCGGCCATCCGCGCGATGCGTGGCTCGTCGAACAGGTCGCGGCTGTAGGTCAGGCAGCAACCCAGGCGGCCGTCGAGGTCGGTCACCTCCAGGTACAGGTCGAACTTGGTGGCACTGGCGTCGTTGACCAGGTAATCCACCTGCATGCCGGCCAGCGTACGGCTTTGCTGGAAGGCCCAGCGCTGCACGTTGCACATCACCTGGAACAGCGGGTTGTAGGCACTGCTGCGCGGTGGCTGCAAGGCCTCGACCAGCTGGTCGAACGGCAGGTCCTGGTGCGACTGGCCTTCGATGGCGGCGTGGCGCATCTGCTCCAGCAGGTCGCTGGCGGTCATCTGCCCGTCCAGCTCGCAACGCAGCACCTGGGTGTTGAGGAAGGCGCCAATCAGGCCTTCGCTTTCCGGGCGAATGCGGTTGGCCACCGGCGCGCCGATGCGCAGGTCTCGCTGGCCGCTGTAGCGGTGCAGCAAGGCGGCCAGGGTGGCGGTCATGGTCATGAACAGGGTCAGGCCGCGCTGGCTGTTGAAGGCATGCACGCGAGCGACCACTGCCGGGTCGAGCTCGAAGCGGTACAGCTCGCCACGGTGGCTCTGCACGGCCGGACGCGGGCGGTCGGCGGGCAATGCCAGCACCGGGTGTTCGTCGCCCAGGCGAGCCTTCCAGTAATCCAGCTGGCGGGCGCCCTCGCCGCTTTCCAACCACTGCCGTTGCCACACGCTGTAGTCCAGGTATTGCACCGGCAGCGGCGCCAGCGGCGATTCGCGGTCATCGACAAAGGCCTCGTACAGCTCGCCCAGTTCGCGGGCGAAGATGTCCATGGCCCAGCCTTCGGTGACGATGTGGTGCAGGGTCAGCACGAAGAAGTGCTCACGCTCCTCGGCTTTTACCAGGCAGACACGCAGCAGCGGGCCACGCTCCAGGTCAAACGGCTGGTGCGCCTGGTCGTCGGCCAGTTGTTGCAGGCGTTGCTGGCGGGCATCGGCGGGCAAGGTGCTGAAGTCCTGCCAGTCCAGCTGCAGGCCGCTGTCTTCGGCCACGCACTGGTACGGCACACCGTCGATGCTGGGGAAGGTAGTGCGCAGGGTTTCGTGGCGCACGATCAGCGCCTGCAATGCACGCTCGAAGGCGTCTACATGCAGGGTGCCGCGCAGGCGCGCCATGCCGCCGACGTTGTACGCCGGGCTGTCCGGTTCCATTTGCCAGAGGAACCACATGCGCTGCTGCGAATACGACAACGGCACGGCCTGACGGCGGTCGACACGGGCGATTTCGCCTTGCAGGTTGCGCTCGCCGGCGGCGCGGATGCGTGCGATCTCGGCACAGAATGCGCCCAGCTCGCTGGCTTCGAACAAGGCCTTGAGCGGCAGCTCGACGTCACAAGCCTGGCGGCTGCGGGAGACAATCTGGGTGGCCAGCAGCGAGTGCCCGCCCAGGGCGAAGAAGTCGTCCTGCAGGCCGACACGCGGCAGGTTCAGCACCTCACGCCAAATGGCAGCGACCTGCTGTTGCAGTTCGGTTTTTGGCTCGACGTGTTCGCGTTGCTGCCACACCGGGGCCGGCAGCGCCTTGCGGTCGACTTTGCCGCTGGGGCCCAGTGGCATCTGTGCCAGCGGGATGAGTTGCGCCGGCACCATGTAGGCGGGCAGTTGTTCAGCCAGCACCGCCAGCAGGTCGGCGGGTTGGGCACTGCCACTGTAATAGCCGACCAGTTGCGCGCCGACGGCATCCTTGTGAATCAGTACCAGTGCCTGATCGACACCGGCCTGGGCCAACAGGCAGGCCTGTACTTCCTCAGGCTCGACACGGAAGCCGCGCACCTTCACCTGCTGGTCGAGGCGACCGAGGTACTCCAGGGCCTCAAGCTGAACCTGCCAGCGGGCGCGGTCGCCGCTGCGGTACAGGCGTTCGCCATTGCCGTCGGCCTGGGGCACGAAGCGTTCGGCAGTAAGGCCTGGGCGGCCCAGATAGCCACGGGCCAGGCCTGCGCCACCGAGGTACAGCTCGCCCGGTACGCCGGGGGGCGTCAGTTCCAGCTCATCGTCCAGCACGCGGCACAGCACATTGCCCAACGGGCGGCCGATGGGCGAGCGCTCGCCATCCGCCACCTGGCAGTGCCAGTGGGTGACGTTGATGGCGGTTTCGGTCGGGCCATAACGGTTGTGCAGTTGCACCTGCGGCAGCACTTGCAGCACGCGGTCGCGCAAGGCGGCAGACAATGCTTCGCCGCCCGAGAATACGCGGCGCAGGCTGTTGCAGGCGGCCACCTGCGGCTCCTGGACGAACACTTGCAACAGCGGCGGCACGAAGTGCAGCGTGGTCACACCATGGGCCTGTACCAGCGCAGCGATGCGCTGCGGGTCGCGGTGCTCGCCGGGGCCGGCCAGTACCAGCTTGCAACCGGTGACCAGCGGCCAGAAGCATTCCCATACCGATACGTCGAAGCTGATCGGCGCCTTCTGCATCAGCACGTCGCTGTCATTCAACGCATAGGAGGCCTGCATCCACTGCAAGCGTTCGGCCAGAGCCGCATGGGTGTTGCCCACGCCTTTGGGCTGACCGGTGGAGCCGGAGGTGTAAATCACGTAGGCCAGGTTGTCGCCGTGCAGGTGCAGGCCAGGCGCGTGGCTGGGCCAGCTGTCCAGGTGCAACTGGTCAAGGGCGATGGCGCTGACGCCGTCGACCTGCGGCAGCTTGCCCAGCAGGCTGCTGTGGCTCAGCAGCAGGCCGGCGTTGCAGTCGGTAAGCATGTAGGCCAGGCGTTCGGCCGGGTAATCGACATCCAGCGGCACGTAAGCGCCGCCGGCCTTGAGGATGGCCAGCAGGCCAACCAGCAACTGCGGCGAACGCTCGATGGCAATGGCGACGCAGGTGTCGGGGCCGACGCCTTTGTCACGCAGGTAATGGGCCAGGCGGTTGGCCTGCTGGTGCAGCTCGGCGTAGTCGAGGCTGCCGCCGTCCCAGGCCAGCGCTGTGCGCTGCGGGGTCAGGCGGGCCTGTTCGTTAAGCTGCTCGACCAGCAGCCGTTGCGGCGCGGCGGCCGGCGCCTGGCCCCAGCCCAGCAGTTGCGCTCGGCCAGCCTCGTCCAGCAATTGCACCTCGCCCAAGGCCCGCTGTGGCGCGGCACTCACTTGCTCCAGCAGCGCCAGCAAGTGATGGGCCAGGCGTTTGACGGTGCTGGCTTCGAACAGCTCGGCGGCATAGTCGAAGGCCAAGCTCAGGCGGCCCTGGTGGTCTTCTTCACTGTGCAACTGCAAGTCGAACTTGGCTTCGCGGCTGTGCCACGGCAGCTCCTCGGCCAGCAGGCCCGGCAGGCGGCGCAAGGCCGACAGGTCGCGCTGCTGGTGGTTGAACATGACCTGGAACAGGCCTTGTTCGCGCGCTTCGGGCAGGGCTTCGACCAGTTGTTCGAACGGCAGGTCCTGGTTGGCCTGGGCATCCAGGGTGGCTTGGCGCACCTGGGCCAGCAGCTGCGTGAACGGCAGGCGGCCATCGAGCTGTGCGCGCAGCACCTGGGTGTTGATGAAGAAGCCGACCATGCCTTGGGTTTCCAGGCGCGGGCGGTTGGCGTTGGGCACGCCGACGCGGATGTCGCCCTGGCCGCTGTAGCGGTGCAGCAGCGCCTGCCAGCCGGCCAGCAGGACCATGAACAGGCTGGCCTGTTGTTCGCGGGCCAGGCCCTTGAGTGCTTCGGCGAGCTTGGCCGGCACCTTGAGGTTGAAGCGTGCAGCGCTGTGCTCGCGCTGGCTGGCACGGGGGTGGTCGGTGCACAGGTCGAGCACCGGCAGTTCGTCTCCCAATTGTGTAGTCCAGTGCTGCAATTGGCGTTCGGCTTCACCGTCGGCCAGCCATTGCCGCTGCCAGGTGCCATAGTCGGCGTAACCCAGGGTCAGCGGCGCCAGGTTGGCCTCCAGGCCTTGGCAGCGGGCGGCGTACAGCTTGGCGAACTCATCCAGCAGGATGTTCAGCGACCAGCCGTCGGCGACGATGTGGTGCAGGGTCACCCACAGCTGGTGGTCTTCGTCGTCCAGCCGGGCCAGGGTCACACGCAGCAGCGGGCCCTGGGTCAGGTCGAACGGCTGGCGAGCCTCGGCTTCACGCTGGGCGCTGACCTGCTCGGCGGCCTGGCCTTCGAGGTCCAGACGGCGCAGGCTGAACGGCTGTTGCGGCAGGATGCGTTGCAGGGCCTGGCCGTCTTCTTCACTGAAGAGGGTGCGCAGGGATTCGTGGCGTGCCACCAGCGCCTGGAAGGCAGCCTCCAGCGCGCTTTCGTCCAGCTCGCCACGCAGCTGCAGGCCGGCCGGAATGTTGTAGGCCGCCGATTGTGGCTCCAACTGCCACATCAGCCACAAGCGGTTTTGTGCCAGCGACTGGGGTAAGGCCTGGCCGCGTTCCAGCGTTGCGATAGTGGCGGTTTCGGCAGCGCCCTGCGCGATGATCGACGCTACAGCGCTACTGTAATCGGCCAGCACCGGCGCTTCGAACAGGGTGCGCAGGCTCAGGTTGATACCCAGCTCATCGGCCAGTCGGGCGGTGGCCTGGGTGGCGGCGATGGAGTTGCCGCCCAGCAGCAGGAAGTGGTCGTCGGCCGCAATCGCCTCGACCTTGAGGATGTCGCGCCACACCGCAGCGATGCGTGCCTGCAGTTCATCCGCAGTACCCGCGCCCGTGGCGGCTTCGCTCACATCCGGGAAGCGGGCATAGCAGTCCAGGCTGCCATCGTCCATGCGCAGGCGGCAGGCCGAGCGCTGCAGCTTGCCACTGGAGGTCTTGGGCAGCGCGCCGGGGTTCAGCAGCAGGACCACGGCCGGGGCCTGGCGGCAGGCATCGGCGACTACCTGGCGCAGGGTCTTGATCAGGCCCTGGGGCTTGATTGCCTTTTGCACGTTGCGGCTGATCTCCACCGCCACGCCGATGCCCTCCTCGCCCTGATGCTCGACGGCGAACACGGCCACCCGGCCTTTGCGCAGTACTTCAACTTCACGTTCGAGGGTTTTCTCCAGGTCCTGCGGGTAGAGGTTCTGCCCACGCACGATCAGCATGTCTTTCAGGCGCCCGGTGACGAACACTTCGCCCTCGCGCATGAAGCCCAGGTCGCCGGTGCGCAGCCAGGTCTGGCCGTCCATTTCAACGAAGGTACGGGCGCTGGCTTCGGGATTGCGCCAGTAACCCCTGGCGATGCTCGGCCCGCCAGCCCAGATTTCACCCACCTGGTTATCGCCCAGCACCTGAAGCTGCTGCGGCTCGACGATGCGCACCGCATGCCCGGGCTGCGGGTAGCCGCAGCTCATCAGCACGCTGCCCTGGCCCGGCTGGGCACGGTTGGCGGCGAAGGCTTCGGCGTCCAGCTCCAGCGCGGCGATACCCTGGCCGCGGCGGCTGCCGCTGACGAACAGGGTGGCTTCGGCCAGGCCGTAGCTGGCGAAGAAACTGGACGCATCGAAACCGCAGGCCCGGAACTTGTCGGCGAAGGTGGCCAGGCTGTCCTGGCGGATCGGTTCGGAGCCGGAATAGGCCACGCGCCAGCGGCTCAGGTCGAGCCCGGCCAACGAGGCCTCGCTGACCCGCTCGCTGCACAGGCGGTAGGCAAAGTCGGGGCCACCGCTGATGGTGCCGCCGTACTCGCTGATGGCCTGCAACCAGCGCAGTGGCCGGGCCAGGAAGTAGCCCGGCGACATCAGCACACAGGGCACTCCACTGAAGATGGGTTGCAACAGGCCGCCGATCAGGCCCATGTCGTGGTACAGCGGCAACCAGCTGACGATCACGTCATCGGGGTTGAGGTCGATGCCGAAGCCTTGGCGAATCAACTGCTCGTTGGCCACCAGGTTGCCATGGCTGACTTGCACGCCCTTGGGCAGCGCGGTGGAGCCGGAGGTGTATTGCAGGAAGGCGATGTCATCGCCTTTCAGCGCGGGCTCGCGCCAGTTCGCGGCCAACGCCGGGGCCAGGCTATCCACTGCCAGCAGTTCAGGGCCGTTGTCCGCTGCCAGGGCTTCCAGGCCCTGCAGGGTGCCGTGCAGTGCCGCCACGGTCAGCAACAGGCGCGGCTCGGCGTCATCGATGATCGACAGCAAACGCTCCTGGTGGTGCTGGCGCGCAGACTCCGGCGGATACGCCGGCACCGCGATCACGCCGGCATACAGGCAACCGAAGAACGCTGCCACGTAGTCCGGGCCGCTGGGGAACAACAGCACCGCACGGTCGCCGAAGCCGGCACGGGCCTGCAAGGCGGCGGCGATGGTACGGGCGCGCTGGTCGAGGTCCCGATAGCTGAGCACGGCCTGCTCGCCGGGGGCGTCGGCCAGAAAGCGCAAGGCGACCTTGTCCGGGGTCTGGGTGGCGCGTTGCGCCAGGGCCTGGACCAGCGAGAGCGGGAGTTCGAAGGCGTCCGTCATTGGGTGTTCCTGCCAGTGTCTGGTTGGGGCGGGCCGGCTGCCGCGCGAACGTGGGCGGGCAGCGAATGGCGACCAAGGATGTACACAGGGGAACGGATGGGCAGGGGCAGAAATTAACGGGGCATGTCTTGAGAGGTGTGGCGCCTGGGAGATCGAGCGCCGCCCGCGCGGCGCATCGCCGGCAAGCCGGCTCCCACATTTGTTTCGGGCCAGTTATTCCCGGGACAGAGGCGCGCGCCCTTAGAACTGAAAGATACAGATACTAATTACGTTTCGTATTTGACAATCATTATCATTCTGAATAGCTTGTCGCACGTCGTAGGAAGCTTCCCAGCCTTGGGTGCCTCCTTTCCCCTCTGTGACAAGGTGATTTCCATGGCGGAACAGCTATCCACAAGTAAGTGCGATTCACCATTACTGCAGGCCTTCGTCGACAACCGCAGCATCCTGGTCAAGATCGCTGCGCGCATTACCGGCTGCCGCTCACGCGCCGAAGATGTGGTGCAGGACGCCTTCTTCCGGCTCAGCGCCGCCCCGCAGATCACATCGTCGTTCAAGGCGCAGCTCAGCTACCTGTTCCAGATCGTGCGCAACCTGGCGATCGACCATTACCGCAAGCAGGCGATGGAGCTGAAATACTCCGGCAGCGAGGAGGAAGGCCTGAATGTGGTCATCCAGAACGCCTCGCCCGAAGCCACGCACATCAACCTCGCCGCGCTGGACGACATTGCCGAGGCGCTGAACGAGCTGCCGCAGCGCACCCGCTACGCCTTCGAGATGTACCGCCTGCATGGCGTGCCGCAGAAAGACATCGCCAAGGAACTGGGGGTTTCGCCGACACTGGTCAACTTCATGATCCGCGATGCACTGGTGCATTGCCGCAAGAAGGCCAATCGCCAAGGCTGAAGCTGCAAGCTGCAAGCTGCAAGCTGCAAGCTGCAAGCTGCAAGCTGCAAGCTGCAAGCAAAAGCCAACTCTGTTCTGCCCTGGCTTTTTCTTGCAGCTTGCAGCTAGTAGCTAGTAGCTCTCGCCGCTAGGCGAGCTTGCAGCGATCGAAGAAGCGTTCCCGCCCCAGAATCATCAACGCCGCCCGCTTGTGCGGGAAGTCGAACTCCTTGTCGCAATGGAAGCACTGGTCCTGCATGTAGCCGATCATCTTGCCGTTGTCGGCGCGCGGCTCGGCCACCACCCGTTGGGTACGCGGGTCATCCAGGAACAGGTAGTGCACGAGCGCCGACAGCCAGCTGGCCACCTTGTGTGGCCCGCGATGGCTCTCTTCCCCTACCAGCATGTGGATGCCACGGTCGTAATCATCGGCCGGGTAGAACGGTGCAATACGGTCTTCCTTGGCCCAGTACGCCTCGAAGTAGGCAAACGGCTCATCATCGAAGCAGCCGATCAGCGTCAGGGTGTGTGGGTCGGCTTCGAGTTTGTCCAGGTATTCGCGGTGCTGCGCCAGCGTACCGCCCTCCTGCCAGAACGCCTCTACCCGCGGGTTGTTCTGCCAGCGGTTGAAACGCTCCAGGTCGTGCTCGATCTCCAGGGTGCGCAACGACACCCAACTGCCCAGGCGCGCATCGAAGCGCCGGTACACCTCACCACGCGGCTTGGGTGCGCGGCGTGGGTGGCGTTTGCCGTTGCTGATCTGCATCTGCTGCGGGTACACCGCCGCCACCGACTCCCCCAGCCAAGGCTGTGGCAACTGCCAGAACAACGCCCGCTCGCACAGGTATTGGCCAGGCTGCTCGCCCACCCGCAGCAAACCACAGGCCAGCGCCTGAGGCTGCGCCTCGGGCAAGTGCCAGACCAGGCGCTGGCAGGCCGTGTCGCGAGACAGCAACCAGTAGCAGGCAGCCCACAAGGCCTGGTACGGGCGCTCGGGGCACAGGCGTTCAAGGTGAACATGCAAGGTGGCACCGGCCTCCAGGCGCACCTGGATCAACGGTCGGCCTTCAAGGGTAAGGCTCAGCCAGCCGCCCCCCTCCTCGGCACTGAGGTGGCGCCAGCGTGGTGGTGACGGGGGCTGCGAAGCGGCATCGAACGGCATGGGCTTGACTCACGAAAATGAAGAAAAGGCTCACTGCTGAGAACGTTGCCGTGGCGCGTGAATTTAGTCTTTCGGGGCCGAAACCGTGATGCGGTAAGGCTCGAAGATCCGTGCCAGCTCACCGCTGTCACGCAGGTCTCGCAGCAGGCCGGCGAACGACTGCTCGCCGATAGGTGCCCCCGGGCGCAGCAAGGCGTAGTGGTGATACACCTGGTCAATGCGTTGCGAAGGCACCAGCTGCGCCTTGCTGGCCGGGTTGCGCGCCAGGAAATCACTGAGGTAGGAGCGCGTGACCAGGGCGATATCGGCACGGCCGGCCTGCACCATCAGCAGGTTGCTGTCGTGGGAGTAGGTCAGGGTCGCGTTGTAGGCTTCGCGCAGGTAGTCCGGGTCGGAGTTGAAACGGGCGAACGCGTAGTGGTAGCCGTTGAACAAGGCCAGGCGTTTATCACTCAGGTCGTCGAAGTAATGCGGGTCACGGCCATTGGCCTGGCGGGCGACGAACACTTCGGCATCTTCTAGGCCCATGTCCACGGTCTGGTGGGCAATCTGCTCCCAGCCCCATTGCGGGTTCTCGAAAATGGCCATGTCGGTGCGGCCCTGCTGGAAGTCACCAAAACGCCGCTGGATGGACGTGGGCACCAGGACAAAGTGGTAACCCTGTTGCAAGCGGTTGAGCGCGTCGACCAATTGCGGCAGCAGGCCGGTGTCGGCCCCCTGTTCGGGGCGTACCGTGTATGGCGGGAAGTGCGCAGCGCCGATCTTCACCTCGACGGCATCTGCGGCCCATGCCGGCACCGCCAGCCAGTACACGGCCAGCAGCATCAGGGAGGACAGGGCCTTGAGGCCGGGCGCTGGAGTCAAGACGGACACTCATCACGGTTCATGCCTGGGTCCGTCTAAGCTAGGCGTTTTCCCTTGGCGGCACAACTGCCGGTTCCCAGTCTTTGTGCCAAAGCAGGCGGCAAAATGCCATAGGGTGCCGTATGCCCAGACATTGGCTACGCTCTAGCAGGATCTGCAAGGGAGCCTGGTATGGGCCATTGGTTGGTGATCGACTTGGAAGCCACCACCGACGATGGTGGGTGGCCGGTCACAGAGATGGAAATCATTGAAATCGGCGCAAGCCTGGTCACCCGCGAAGGCCGCGAGGTCGACCATTTCCAGCGTTTCGTGCGGCCACGGCGGCGTCCGCAGCTTACCCCGTTCTGCCGTGAGCTGACGCACATCAGCCAGGCCAGCGTGGACGGCGCCGCGCCGTTTCACGAGGTGTGGGCAAGCTTCGAGCGCTGGCTCGGGCACCACCGTGGGCAACTTCAGGCCTGGGTCAGCTGGGGCGACTACGACCGCCAGCAACTGCACCAGGAATGGCAGCAGCACGGGCTCGACAGCCTGCTGCGCACCCTGCCGCACATCAACCTCAAACAGCGCTTTGCCAAAGCCCGCCACCTGCAACGCCCCACGGGTTTGAACGGGGCCTTGCAACTGGCCGGCATGCACTTTTGCGGGCAGCAGCACAGGGCGCTGGAAGACGCGCGCAATACGGCGCGGTTGCTGCCACTGACGCTCCCCGCCAATGGCCCCTGAAAGCAGATGACGGAGGCAGTGGGCTTGGGCATACTGGCCAGCCCTTTTTCATCCCCCTTTTCAGGAGTCGCCCATGTTCCAGGTCAACGAGTACTTCAACGGCACCGTCAAGTCGATCGCATTCTCGGGCGAAGAAGGCCCGGCCACTGTCGGCGTGATGGCCCCGGGCGAATACGAGTTCGGTACTGCCAAGCGCGAGATCATGCATGTGGTGTCGGGTGCGCTGACCGTGAAGCTGCCAGGCAGCGACAACTGGGAAACCTTCAAGGCGGGCGACAAGTTCAATGTACCGGCTGACAGCAAGTTCCAGCTGCAGGTGAAAGTGGATACCGCTTACCTGTGCGAGTACCGCGATTAATTGTTCGCTATTGGCACGCTCGTTGTAGGAGCGGCCTTGTGTCGCGAAAGGGCTGCGAAGCAGCCCCAGTTTTTAGCTTCGCCGCGTGAATTGCCGGGGCCGCTGCGCGGCCCTTTCGCGACACAAGGCCGCTCCTACAAGTCATATGCCTGCCAAAAAGCTGGCAACTCGCTGCGCAGCCGCCTGCAAATGTTCCTCATGGCTGAACCCCGAAGCCTTCAACGGCTTCAGGTCATGGTCCCCCGCCACTAGCCAGCTCACCTCGATCGCCGGCGACAACGCATACCCTGCCACCGCCTCTCGGTTGCCCAGCGCATCGCGCTCGCCCTGCACGATCAACGTCGGTGTTTTCAACCCGGCCAGGTGCTCCACGCGCGGTTTTTCAGGTTTACCCACCGCGTAAAAGGGATAGCCCAGGCACACCAGCGCATCCGCACCCAGTTCGTCGGCCAGCAGGCTGGCCATGCGCCCGCCCATGGACTTGCCACCCACCGCCAGCCTGCCCGCGACCAAAGGTCGCACCTGCCGGTACACCTCGCGCCAGCATTCCAGTAACACCTTCTGCGGGTTCGGCGGCCGCTTGCCACCGGTAACCCTGCGCTCGGCCATGTACGGGAACTCGAAGCGCACGACCGCCACCCCAAGTGCCACAAGCCTTTGCGCCATTTCGTCCATGAACCCGCTGTCCATCGGCGCACCTGCGCCATGGGCCAGGATCAGGCAGCCCTTGTAGCCGTCTTTACCTTGAGCCTGTGGAGGATCGCAGCGCAAGCCTGGGACATTTCCGACCTTCGCCCATTGATCCCCGTCAATACCGGCACTTTGCCCATTAATCATGCTTGCCTCGCTGTAAAGCCTGCCAAATAACCGTGGATGGGAACCCATACATGAACACAACCAGCAGTACCGCCTATAACTACAAGGTGGTCCGCCAATTCGCCATCATGACGGTGGTGTGGGGAATCGTCGGGATGGGGCTCGGCGTCTTCATCGCCGCCCAGCTCGCCTGGCCTTCCCTCAACTTCGACCTCCCCTGGACCAGCTTCGGCCGCCTGCGCCCCCTGCATACCAATGCGGTGATCTTCGCTTTCGGCGGCTGCGCGCTGTTCGCCACCTCCTATTATTCGGTGCAACGCACCTGCCAGACCACCCTGTTCGCACCGGGCCTGGCCGCGTTCACCTTCTGGGGCTGGCAACTGGTGATCCTGCTGGCGGCCATCAGCCTGCCGCTGGGCTACACCAGCTCCAAGGAATACGCCGAACTGGAATGGCCGATCGACATCCTGATCACCATCGTCTGGGTGGCCTACGCCATCGTGTTCTTCGGCACGCTGATGAAGCGCAACACCAAGCACATCTACGTGGGTAACTGGTTCTTCGGGGCCTTCATCCTGACCGTGGCGCTGCTGCACATCGTCAACAACCTGGAACTGCCGGTCAGCCTGACCAAGTCGTATTCGGTGTACGCCGGCGCCACCGACGCCATGGTGCAGTGGTGGTACGGCCACAACGCGGTGGGCTTCTTCCTGACTGCGGGCTTCCTGGGGATGATGTACTACTACGTGCCCAAGCAGGCCGAACGCCCGGTGTATTCCTATCGCCTGTCGATCGTGCACTTCTGGGCGCTGATCACCCTGTACATCTGGGCCGGCCCGCACCACCTGCACTACACCGCCCTGCCCGACTGGGCGCAATCGCTGGGCATGGTGATGTCGCTGATCCTGCTGGCACCGAGCTGGGGCGGCATGATCAACGGCATGATGACCCTGTCGGGCGCCTGGCACAAACTGCGCAGCGACCCGATCCTGCGCTTCCTGGTGGTGTCCCTGGCGTTCTACGGCATGTCCACCTTCGAAGGCCCGATGATGGCCATCAAGACGGTCAACGCCCTGTCCCACTACACCGACTGGACCATCGGCCACGTGCACGCTGGCGCCCTCGGCTGGGTAGCCATGATCTCCATCGGCGCGCTGTACCACACCATCCCGAAAGTGTTCGGCAAAGAGCGCATGTACAGCCTCGGCCTGATCAACGCGCACTTCTGGCTGGCCACCATCGGCACCGTGCTGTACATCGCCTCGATGTGGGTCAACGGCATCGCCCAGGGCCTGATGTGGCGCGCGGTCAACAGCGACGGCACGCTCACCTACTCGTTCGTGGAAACCCTGGTGGCCAGCCACCCAGGCTTTGTCGTGCGCTTCGTTGGCGGCGCGATCTTCCTCAGCGGCATGTTCCTGATGGCCTGGAACACCTGGCGCACCGTGCGTTCGCCAGCGCTTGACGTCGCCCCTGCGAACGCCCAGTTGGCTTGAGGAGAAACGCCTGATGAAACATGAAGTCATCGAGAAAAACGTCGGCCTGATGGCCCTGCTGATGGTGTTCGCCGTCAGCATCGGCGGCCTGACCCAGATCGTCCCGCTGTTCTTCCAGGACGTCACCAACAAGCCGGTGGAAGGCATGAAACCCTACACCGCGCTGCAGCTGGAAGGCCGCGATATCTACATCCGCGAAGGCTGCGTGGGCTGCCACTCGCAGATGATCCGCCCGTTCCGCGCCGAAACCGAGCGCTACGGCCACTACTCGGTAGCCGGCGAAAGCGTGTGGGACCACCCGTTCCTGTGGGGCTCCAAACGCACCGGGCCAGACCTGGCCCGCGTCGGTGGCCGCTACTCGGACGACTGGCACCGCGCGCACCTGTACAACCCGCGCAACGTGGTACCGGAGTCGAAGATGCCGTCGTACCCGTGGCTGGTCGCCCAGCAGGTCGACAACAGCCACACCGACACCAAGATGCGCACCCTGCGCACCCTGGGCGTGCCGTACTCCGACGACGACATTGCCGGCGCCCGTGACGCGGTCAAGGGCAAGACCGAGATGGACGCGCTGGTCGCCTACCTGCAGGTGCTCGGCACCGCGATCAAGAACAAGAGGTGAGTGCGATGGAACTGGACATCGGCATGATCCGCGGCCTGGGCACCCTGGTGGTGATGATCGCCTTCATCGGCCTCTCGCTGTGGGTATTCAACCGCCGCCGCGACCGTGATTTCGCCGAAGCGCGCCTGCTGCCCTTCGTCGACGACCGCCTGCCCCCTGCCGGGCAGGAACCTGCTGCAAAAAGGAGTAACGGGCAATGACCACCTTCTGGAGTACGTACATCAGCGTACTGACCATCGGTAGCCTGATTGGCCTGACCTGGCTGTTGCTCGCCACCCGCAAGGGCGAGAGCAAGAACACCACTGACCAGACCATGGGCCACAGCTTCGACGGCATCGAGGAGTACGACAACCCGCTGCCCAAGTGGTGGTTCTGGCTGTTCGTCGGCACCCTGGTGTTCTCGGTCGGCTACCTGATCCTCTACCCGGGCCTGGGCAACTGGAAAGGCATCTTGCCGGGTTATGAAAACGGCTGGACTGGCGTGAACGAATGGCAGAAGGAAATGGACAAGGCCGATGCCCGATTTGGCCCGATCTTCGCCAAGTACGCCGCCATGCCCGTGGAAGATGTCGCCAAGGACCCGCAAGCGCTGAAAATGGGCGGCCGCCTGTTTGCCTCCAACTGCTCGGTGTGCCATGGCTCGGACGCCAAGGGTGCCTTCGGCTTCCCCAACCTCACCGACAAGGACTGGCGCTGGGGCGGCGATGCAGAAACCATCAAGGCGTCGATCATGAACGGCCGCCATGGTGTGATGCCGGCCTGGGCCGAGGTGATCGGCGAGCAGGGTGTGGCCGATGTGGCCGCGTTCGTGCTGACCAGCATGGACGGCCGCACCTTGCCGGAAGGCGCCAAGGCCGATCCGGCCAAGGGCAAGGAGATCTTCGCCGGCAACTGCGTGGCCTGCCACGGACCGGAAGGCAAAGGCACTCCCGCCATGGGCGCGCCAGACCTGACCCACCCGCAGGCGTTCATCTATGGGTCGAGCTTTGCCCAGCTGCAACAGACCATTCGTTATGGTCGCCAAGGGCAGATGCCGGCGCAGGCCGAGATCCAGGGGAATGACAAGGTGCACCTGCTGGCGGCTTATGTGTATAGCCTGTCGCAGGATGGCGCTGCTGAAACCGTGACCTCCAAGTAGTATCCCGGGGCCGCTTTGCGGCCCATCGCGACACAAGGCCGCTCCTACAAGGGACCGCATTCCCTCTGTAGGAGCGGCCTTGTGTCGCGAAAGGGCTGCAGAGCAGCCCCAGCTCTCCCCCGCCGCACGCCCTCCCTTGCACCCCCTCCGAACAGAACTAAGCTTGTTGCCTCAGTGGGCTTCGCTCCGAAAGGACCGATGCAGACGCGGCGCATAGCCTGTCGCCGTCCCGATAAAAAGCCTGACCGATCGATCAGAAAAAGATGAAAAACGGTACACATTACAAATATTTATTTGTGTACAATCGTCCGGACCCGATCGCTGCGGGACATCAGCGAACGGGCTCGGACACGGGTCGGCGTACCAAAGTTGCGTTGCGGTAACCCTGATGGTTATCAATACTGGCGCCGATTTTTCGACCAACAAGAACATCAAAACCGTGGAACCTTAGAATGAGCACAGCAATCAGTCCGACTGCTTATAACTATAAGGTCGTCCGCCAGTTCGCCATCATGACGGTGGTCTGGGGGATCCTTGGCATGGGCCTCGGCGTCTTCATCGCCTCGCAGCTGGTATGGCCGCAACTGAACCTGGACCTGCCCTGGACCAGCTTCGGCCGCCTGCGCCCGCTGCACACCAACCTGGTGATCTTCGCCTTCGGGGGCTGTGCGCTGTTCGGCACCAGCTACTACGTGGTGCAGCGCACCTGCCAGACCCGGCTGATCTCCGACAGCATGGCGGCCTTCACCTTCTGGGGTTGGCAGGCGGTGATCGTCGGCGCGCTGATCACCCTGCCGATGGGCTACACCACCACCAAGGAATACGCCGAGCTCGAGTGGCCACTGGCGATCCTGCTGGCCATCGTCTGGGTGACCTACGGGTTGGTGTTCTTCGGCACCATCGTCAAGCGCAAGACCAAGCACATCTATGTCGGCAACTGGTTCTACGGCGCCTTCATCGTGGTGACCGCGATGCTGCACATCGTCAACCACATCTCGCTGCCGGTGAGCCTGTTCAAGTCGTACTCGGCCTACTCCGGTGCCACCGACGCGATGATCCAGTGGTGGTACGGCCACAACGCCGTGGGCTTCTTCCTCACCACCGGCTTCCTGGGGATGATGTACTACTTCGTGCCCAAGCAGGCCGAGCGACCGATCTACTCGTATCGCCTGTCGATCGTGCACTTCTGGGCGCTGATCACCCTGTACATCTGGGCCGGCCCGCACCACCTGCACTACACCGCCCTGCCTGACTGGGCACAGTCGCTGGGCATGGTGATGTCGATCATCCTGCTGGCGCCAAGCTGGGGCGGCATGATCAACGGCATGATGACCCTGTCGGGCGCCTGGCACAAACTGCGCACCGACCCGATTCTGCGCTTTTTGGTCGTTTCGCTGGCGTTCTACGGCATGTCCACCTTCGAAGGCCCGATGATGGCCATCAAGACCGTGAACTCGCTGTCGCACTACACCGACTGGACCATCGGCCACGTCCACGCCGGCGCCCTCGGCTGGGTAGCCATGATCTCGATCGGTGCCGTGTACCACATGATCCCGAAACTCTACGGCCGCGAGCAGATGCACAGCATCGGCCTGATCAACGCGCACTTCTGGCTCGCCACCATCGGTACCGTGCTGTACATCGCCTCGATGTGGGTCAACGGCATCACCCAAGGCCTGATGTGGCGCGCCATCAACGATGACGGCACCCTCACCTACTCCTTCGTCGAAGCCCTGCAGGCCAGCCACCCTGGCTATATCGTCCGCGCCCTGGGCGGTGCGTTCTTCGCCAGCGGCATGCTGCTGATGGCCTACAACGTGTTCCGTACCGTACGTGCCGCCAACCCGGCACAGGCTGAGGAAGCCGCCAAGATCGTCGTTGTGGGAGCGCACTGATGAAGCATGAAGCCGTCGAGAAGAACATAGGCCTGCTGGCCTTCTTCATGGTCATCGCCGTGAGCGTCGGTGGCCTGACCCAGATCGTCCCGCTGTTTTTCCAGGACGTCACCAACAAACCCGTTGAAGGCATGAAGCCGCGCACCGCGCTGGAAGTGGAAGGCCGCGACATCTACATCCGCGAAGGCTGCGTGGGCTGCCACTCGCAGATGATCCGCCCGTTCCGCGCCGAAACCGAGCGCTACGGCCACTACTCGGTAGCCGGCGAAAGCGTGTGGGACCACCCGTTCCTGTGGGGCTCCAAGCGCACCGGGCCGGACCTGGCCCGCGTGGGTGGCCGCTACTCCGATGACTGGCACCGTGCGCACCTGTACAACCCGCGCAACGTGGTACCGGAGTCGAAGATGCCGTCCTACCCGTGGCTGGTCGAGAACAAGCTCGACGGCAAGGACACCGCGAAAAAACTGGAAGTGCTGCGCACACTCGGCACCCCGTACACCGACGCCGACATTGCCGGCGCGCGTGACGCGGTCAAGGGCAAGACCGAAATGGACGCCATCGTCGCGTACCTGCAGGGTCTTGGCACCATCATCAAAAGCAAACGGTGACGCTGATGGATATCGGGATGATTCGCGGCCTGGGCACCGTCGTGGTGATGGTGGCCTTCGTGGGCCTGGCGCTGTGGGTGTTCAACCCACGGCGTAAAAAGGACTTCGACGAAGCGACCCAACTGCCCTTCGCGGATGACCCCGAGGCCACCCGGCACGTCGAGCAAGCAAAAGCTTCTGGGAGCAAACAACAATGACAACCTTCTGGAGTCTGTACGTTACCGTCCTGACCCTGGGCACCATCTTCTCGTTGACCTGGCTGCTGCTGTCCACCCGCAAGGGGCAGCGCGAAGAAGTGACCGACGAAACCGTCGGGCATGCCTTCGATGGCATCGAGGAATACGACAACCCGCTGCCGAAATGGTGGTTCTGGCTGTTCGTCGGCACCATCATCTTCGCCCTTGGCTACCTGGTGCTGTACCCGGGCCTGGGCAACTGGAAAGGCGTGCTGCCGGGCTACTCGTACCTGGACAACGACAAGCAGACCGAGTTTTCCAACGGCCAGCCGGGCTGGACCGGCGTGCACGAGTGGGAAAAGGAAATGGCCAAGGCCGACGCCCGCTTCGGGCCGATCTTCGCCAAGTTCGCCGCCATGCCCATCGAGGACGTGGCCAAGGACCCGCAGGCGCTGAAAATGGGCGCACGGCTGTTCGCCTCCAACTGCTCGGTGTGCCACGGCTCCGACGCCAAGGGTGCCTTCGGCTTCCCTAACCTCACCGACAACGACTGGCGCTGGGGCGGCGAGCCCGACACCATCAAGACCACCATCATGGGCGGCCGCCACGGCGTGATGCCGGCCTGGGCCGAGGTGATCGGTGATCAGGGCGTGGCCGACGTGGCGGCGTTCGTGGTCAGCAAGCTGGATGGCCGTACCCTGCCGGAAGGCGTCAAGGCCGATGCCGAGAACGGTCAGAAAATCTTCGCCGCCAACTGCGTGGCCTGCCACGGGCCGGAAGGCAAAGGCACACCGGCCATGGGTGCGCCGAACCTGACCCACCCGCAGGCGTTCATCTACGGGTCCAGCTTTGCCCAGCTGCAACAGACCATCCGTTATGGTCGCCAAGGGCAGATGCCGGCGCAGGAACAGTTGCAGGGTAATGACAAGGTGCACTTGCTGGCGGCTTATGTGTACAGCCTGTCGCACCAGGCTGAGCCGGCCAAGGCCGAGTAAGCAGGTCTGACCTCATCGCGGGCAAGCCCGCTCCTACAGTGTGGTGAAATTCCTGTAGGAGCGGGCTTGCCCGCGATGAGGCCGGCACTGACAACACATTTGTTGCAGGCCATATGACCTGGATCAATTGACACCCGCCATAACACGATTCACACCACAAACCCAACGCGACTAAAGGTCGCAGTGCGACCCCATACCGCCATCAGCGGCGTATCATGGGCCGTAGAGCGCTAGCAGATTGCGCGAGACTGCGGCCGGCACGCACTGGCCGCGGCGTTTCTCCACTGCCGTGGGACTTGATGATGAGCAAGCAAATTCCGGTACATGACGTCACCCCGCCTGCCAGCAAAGGGAAGGATTCCGTCGACCTCTACGCCTCCCGGGAAAAGATCTACACCCGCGCCTTCACCGGCCTGTTCCGCCGCCTGCGCATGGTCGGTGGTGCCGTGTTGTTCCTGCTGTACTTCGGCACCGTATGGCTGAACTGGGGTGGTCACCAGGCCGTGTGGTGGAACCTGCCCGAGCGCAAGTTCTACATTTTCGGCGCCACCATCTGGCCGCAGGATTTCATCCTGCTGTCGGGCATCCTGATCGTCGCCGCCTTCGGCCTGTTCTTCATCACCGTGTTCGCCGGCCGGGTGTGGTGCGGCTACACCTGCCCGCAAAGCGTGTGGACATGGATTTTCATGTGGTGCGAGAAAGTCACCGAAGGCGACCGCAACCAGCGCATGAAGCTCGACAAAGCCCCCATGAGCGGCAACAAGTTCCTGCGCAAATTCGCCAAGCACAGCCTGTGGCTACTGATCGGCTTCGTTACCGGCATGACCTTTGTGGGCTATTTCTCGCCCATCCGCGAACTGGTCATCGAATTCTTCACAGGCCAAGCCGATGGCTGGGCCTACTTCTGGGTCGGGTTCTTCACCCTCGCCACCTACGGCAACGCCGGCTGGCTGCGCGAACAGGTGTGCGTTTACATGTGCCCCTACGCCCGCTTCCAGAGCGTGATGTTCGACAAGGACACACTGATCGTTTCCTACGACCCGCGCCGTGGCGAAACCCGCGGCCCGCGTAAAAAGGATGCCGACTACAAGGCACAGGGGCTGGGCGACTGCATCGACTGCACCATGTGCGTCCAGGTCTGCCCTACCGGCATCGACATCCGTGACGGCCTGCAGATCGAGTGCATTGGCTGCGCCGCGTGCATCGACGCCTGTGACGGCATCATGGACAAGATGAACTACCCCAAAGGGCTCATCAGCTACACCACCGAACACAACCTGTCCGGGCAGAAGACCCACATGCTGCGCCCGCGCCTGATCGGCTATGCCGTGGTGCTGCTGGTGATGATCATCGGCCTGGCCACTGCCTTCGCCACCCGCTCGCTGGTCGGCTTCGACGTCAGCAAGGACCGCGTGCTGTACCGCGAGAACGCCCAGGGCAGGATCGAGAACGTGTACAGCCTGAAGGTAATGAACAAGGACCAGCGCGACCACGTCTACGTACTGGACGCCGCCGGCCTGCCAGACCTCAAGCTCGAGGGCCAGCGCGAGATCCGCGTGGCTGCCGGTGATATCGTCAGCCTGCCGGTGCAGCTGTCGGTTGCCCCCGAGAAGCTGCCTTCGACCACCAACGAAATCACCTTCATCCTCAAAAGCGCCGACGACAGTGACGCTCAGGTTGAAGCCAAGAGCCGTTTCATCGGCCCACAGATCCGCTAAGAGAGATAACGCACAATGCCTGTCGCCACCGCCGCCAGCCCCTGGTACAAGCACCTCTGGCCCTGGATCATCATCGGCATCCTCACCACCTCGGTGTGCCTGAGCCTGACCATGGTCAGTATCGCCGTGAACAACCCGGACAACCTGGTGAACGACAACTACTACGAGGCCGGCAAGGGCATCAACCGCTCGCTGGACCGTGAACTGCTGGCGCAGCAGCTGGGGCTGAAGGCCAGCGTGCACCTGGACGAGCTCACCGGCGAAGTGGACCTGCGCCTGACCGGCAACAGCGGCCCGCAGAGCCTGGAGCTGAACCTGATTTCGCCTACCCAGCCAGAGAAAGACCGCAGGGTGCTGCTGAGCCGGGTTGAAGCAGGGCGTTATGTGGGGCAACTGGAGGACAAGGTGGACGGGCGGCGCTTTGTTGAGCTGCTGGGGAGCGAAGGTGGCCAGGTGTGGCGCTTGTTCGAAGAGGAAAAAGTGGAGCATGGTGTGACCTTGCAATTAGGTGACGAAGCCCTGCAAGGTGCCGAACACCAACAGTAGCAACACCGCAAATCCCTGTGGGAGCGGGCATGCCCGCGAATGCAATAGCCCAGGCAACGGTGTTTTCAGGCCTGACGCTTTCGCGGGCACGCCCGCTCCCACAGGGTTTCATATATGCCTGACCAGTCGTGCTTGCTTTTATGACCCAACCCACCCCCTGCTACCACTGCGCCCTGCCCGTCCCCGCCGGCAGCCGCTTCACCGCCGTGGTCCTTGGCCAGCCTCGGCAGTTCTGCTGCCCCGGTTGCCAGGCGGTGGCCGAGTCGATCGTCGCCGGTGGCCTGGAGCACTACTACCAGCACCGCAGCGACAACAGCGCCAACCCCGAAGCCTTGCCCAAACAGCTGCAAGACGAACTGGCCCTGTACGACCGTAGCGACGTGCAGCAAAGCTTCGTGCGCCACCAGGGCGAGCTGGCCGAAACCACCCTGCTGGTCGAAGGCATCAGCTGCGCCGCCTGCGGCTGGCTGATCGAAAAGCACCTGCGCAACCTGCCCGGCGTCGCCGAAGCACGCCTGAACCTGTCCAACCACCGCCTGCTGCTGAACTGGGACGACAAGCAACAGCCGCTCTCTCGCCTGCTGGCCGAGCTGCGCCAGATCGGCTACGCCGCCCACCCCTACCAACCCGACCAGGCCGCCGAACAGCTGGCCCGCGAGAACCGTAGCGCCCTGCGCCGCCTGGGCGTGGCCGGGCTGCTGTGGTTCCAGGCGATGATGGCAACCATGGCCACCTGGCCGGAATTCAACATCGACCTGTCGCCTGAACTGCACACCATCCTGCGCTGGGTGGCGCTGTTCCTCACCATCCCCATCGTGTTCTACAGCTGCGCGCCGTTCTTCAAAGGCGCAGCACGCGACCTGCGCACCCGCCACCTGACCATGGACGTTTCGGTGTCGCTGGCCATTGGCCTGGCCTTCGGCGCCGGCATCTGGACCGCCATCACCGGCAGTGGCGAGCTGTATTTCGACACCGTGGGCATGTTCGCCCTGTTCCTGCTCACCGGCCGCTACCTGGAGCGCCGCGCCCGCGAACGCACTGCCGCCGCCACCGCGCAACTGGTCAACCTGCTGCCAGCCTCGTGCCTGCGCCTGGACGCCATCGGCCGCAGCGAGCGCATCCTGCTCAGCGAACTGCAGTGCGGTGACACGGTGCAAGTACTGCCGGGCGCCGTGATCCCCGCCGACGGGCGGATTGTCGAAGGCCGCTCCAGTGTGGATGAATCGCTGCTGACCGGCGAATACCTGCCACAACCGCGCCGGGTGGGCGAACGGGTCACCGGCGGCACGCTGAACGTCGAAAGCACGCTGAACGTGGAGGTTGAAGCACTGGACCACGATTCGCGGCTGTCGGCCATCGTGCGCCTGCTGGAACGTGCGCAAACCGAAAAACCACGCCTGGCCGAAATCGCCGACCGGGCCTCGCAGTGGTTCCTGCTGTTCTCGCTGCTGGCCGCCGTGGCCATCGGCCTGTGGTGGTGGTATCTGGACCCTGCGCGGGCGTTCTGGATCGTGCTGGCGATGCTGGTAGCCACCTGCCCCTGCGCGCTGTCCCTGGCCACGCCAACAGCGCTGACCGCCGCCACCGGCACCCTGCACAAGCTCGGCCTGCTGGTCACCCGCGGCCATGTGCTGGAAGGCCTGAACCAGATCGACACGGTGATTTTCGACAAGACCGGCACACTGACCGAAGGCCGCCTTACCCTGCGCAGCATCCGCCCTCTCGGCAGCCTGCCCGCCGACCGCTGCCTGGCCTTGGCAGCCGCGCTGGAAAACCGCTCCGAGCACCCCATCGCCCGCGCCTTTGGCCGCACCGCCACACCCGCGGATGATGTGCAGACCGTACCCGGCCTGGGCCTGGAAGGCCTGGTGGACGGCCAGCGCCTGCGCATTGGCCAGGCCACCTTCGTCTGCGCCCTGAGCGGCGCGGAGATCCCCGGCGTGCCGGAACCGCGCGGCCAGTGGTTGCTGCTGGGTGACCGCCAAGGGCCGCTGGCCTGGTTCGGCCTGGACGACCGCCTGCGCGACGATGCCCCTGCCCTGCTCGCCGCCTGCAAGGCCCGTGGCTGGCGTACGCTGCTGCTGTCGGGCGACAGCTCGCCCATGGTCGCCGAAGTGGCCGCGCAGCTGGGTATCGACCAGGCCATTGGCGGCCTGCGCCCGGACGACAAGCTGGACCGGCTGAAAGCGTTGCAGGCAGCCGGAAGCAAGGTGCTGATGCTGGGTGACGGGGTCAACGACGTGCCAGTGCTGGCCGCCGCCGATATCAGCATCGCCATGGGCAGCGCCACGGATCTTGCCAAGACCAGCGCCGATGCCGTGCTGCTGTCCAACCGCCTTCAGGCACTGGTGCAGGCCTTCGACCTGGCCCGCCGCACCCGCCGCAACATCCTCGAAAACCTGCTGTGGGCGTCGCTGTATAATGGCCTGATGTTGCCGTTTGCCGCACTCGGCTGGATTACCCCGGTGTGGGCCGCCATCGGCATGTCGGTCAGCTCGCTGATCGTGGTGCTCAATGCCCTGCGCCTGACCCGCATGCCCCTGGCAGCGGCCTTGCCGAAAACCGAAGCATCCCTACCCGGGAGGAAGTCGCCATGCCCGCCCTCTATGTCATGATTCCCGCCGCTTTGCTGCTGGTCGGCGTGGCCGTGTACATCTTCTTCTGGGCGGTGGACAGCGGCCAGTACGACGACCTCGAAGGCCCTGCCCATAGCATCCTCTTCGACGACCAGGACCCGCGCCACCAGGCGGCGTTAAAGCCTGAAGACGCGCAGGCCGACACCGACAAGGAACCACCACCCCGTGCCTGACCTGCTTCCCCTGCTGGGCTCGGCACTGGTCCTTGGCCTGCTTGGCGGCGGCCATTGCCTGGGCATGTGCGGCGGCCTGATGGGCGCGCTGACCCTGGCCATCCCGCCCGAACAGCGTGGCCGGCGCTTGCGCCTGCTGCTGGCGTACAACGTCGGGCGCATTACCAGCTATGCCTGTGCCGGCCTGTTGCTGGGCCTGGCCGGCTGGGCCGTGGCCAGCAGCCCGGCAGCACTGGCACTGCGGGTGCTGGCGGCACTGCTGCTGATTGCCATGGGGCTGTACCTGGCCGGCTGGTGGAGCGGGCTGACCCGCATCGAAGCGCTGGGCCGGGGGCTGTGGCGGCACATCCAGCCGGTCGCTTCGCGCTTGCTGCCGGTATCCAGCCTGCCCCGGGCATTGTTGCTGGGCGCGCTGTGGGGGTGGCTGCCGTGCGGGTTGGTGTACAGCACCCTGTTGTGGGCGGCCAGCCAGGGCAACGCCGGGTATAGCGCGGCGTTGATGCTGGCGTTCGGGGTGGGGACCTGGCCAGTGCTGCTGGCTACCGGGTTGGCGGCGGAGAGGGCGAATGCCTTGTTGAGACGGCGCAGTGTGCGGGTGGCTGGCGGGGTGTTGGTGATGCTGTTTGGGGTGTGGACCCTGCCCGGGCCGCACCAGCATTGGCTGATGGGGCATTGATGGGGGCCGCTTTGACGCCCCGATGCCCTTGATACAAATCAACACAGTTTCCTACAGACGGCCATAGACTCCGGTGCACTGCTGCTCTTTCCGGGGACCGCCCTCATGCTCGACGACCTACGTTGGGATACCGACCTGATCCGCCGCTACGATCTGGCCGGACCACGCTACACCTCTTACCCGACCGCCGTGCAACTGCACAGCGAGGTGGGCTCGTTCGACCTGCTCCACGCCCTGCGCGAGAGCCGTCGAGCCGTGCGCCCGCTGTCGCTGTACGTGCATGTGCCGTTCTGCGCCAACATCTGCTACTACTGCGCCTGCAACAAGGTCATCACCAAGGACCGCGCCCGCGCTGCGCCCTATTTGCAGCGCCTGGAGCAGGAAATCCAGCTGATCGCCTGCCACCTGGCCCCTAAACAACGTGTTGAACAGCTGCATTTCGGCGGCGGCACGCCGACCTTTCTCAGCCATGTGGAACTGCGTCAGCTGATGGCCACCCTGCGCCAGCACTTCCACCTGCTGGACGACGATTCTGGCGACTACGGCATCGAAATCGACCCCCGCGAAGCCGACTGGTCGACCATGGGCCTGCTGCGCGAGCTGGGTTTCAACCGCGTCAGCCTGGGCGTGCAGGACCTTGACCCGGCCGTGCAGCGTGCGGTCAACCGCCTGCAAAGCCTTGAGCAAACCCGTACCTTGATCGAAGCTGCACGCACGTTGCAGTTCCGCTCGATCAACCTCGACCTGATCTACGGCCTGCCCAAGCAAACCCCGGAAGGCTTTGCCCGCACCGTCGAAGAGGTGATCCGCTTGCAGCCCGACCGGCTGTCGGTGTTCAACTACGCCCACCTGCCCGAGCGCTTCATGCCGCAGCGGCGTATCGACAATAACGACCTGCCCAGCGCGGCGGCCAAGCTGGAGATGCTGCACGCCACCATCGACCAACTGACCGCCGCCGGTTACCGCTACATCGGCATGGACCACTTCGCCCTGCCCGACGACGAGCTGGCCATTGCCCAGGAAGAAGGCACCCTGCAGCGCAACTTCCAGGGCTACACCACCCACGGGCACTGCGACCTGATTGGCCTGGGCGTGTCGGCCATCAGCCAGATCGGCGACCTGTACTGCCAGAACAGCAGCGACCTCAACACCTACCAGGACAGCCTGTCCAACGCCCAGCTGGCCACCCAGCGCGGCCTGCTGTGCAACCACGACGACCGTATCCGCCGGGCCGTGATCCAGCAGCTGATCTGCCATTTCGAGCTGGACTTCGAGCCGATCGAGCAGGCCTTCACTATCGATTTTCGCGGCTACTTCAACGACCTCTGGCCCGAGCTGCTGACCTTGCAGCGCGACGGCCTGATCAGCCTGGACGACAAAGGCATCCGCATCTTGCCGGCGGGCCGCTTGCTGGCACGCTCAGTGTGCATGGTGTTCGACGCCTACCTGGCCATGCAAAACCGCCAGCGCTTCTCGCGGGTGATCTGAAAACCGAGGCGTTCAACCGCATGGACAAGTTTCCTTGCCGGGCACACTATGGGCACACAAGGACTCCCGGCAGGGCACCTGCCGGGGTTTCGCCAGTGCGCACCAAAAACGCGCACACTGGCCTACACCCTGTGTCGTAGGTTACCCTTACGACTTATGTGTGCTTTCCCACAAGGATCGATTCAAATGTCCGAGCCAGTCAAACTGCGCCCACACAACCAGGCCCACTGCAAGGACTGCAGCCTGGCCCCCCTGTGCCTGCCTCTTTCGCTTAACCTGGAAGACATGGATGCACTGGATGAAATCGTCAAACGCGGCCGCCCGCTGAAAAAAGGCGAGTTCCTGTTCCGCCAGGGTGACAATTTCGGCTCGGTCTATGCGGTACGTTCCGGCGCCCTGAAAACCTTCAGCCTCAGCGACAGCGGCGAAGAGCAGATTACCGGCTTCCACCTGCCCAGCGAGCTGGTCGGGCTGTCGGGCATGGACACCGAGGCCTACCCGGTATCGGCGCAGGCTCAGGAAACCACTTCCGTGTGCGAGATTCCCTTCGAGCGCCTCGACGAGCTGTCGGTACAGCTGCCGCAGCTACGCCGCCAGCTGATGCGGGTCATGAGCCGGGAAATCCGCGACGACCAGCAAATGATGCTGCTTCTGTCGAAAAAAACCGCCGACGAGCGCATTGCCACCTTCCTGGTCAACCTGTCGGCACGTTTCCGCGCCCGCGGCTATTCGGCCAACCAGTTCCGCCTGAGCATGTCGCGCAACGAAATCGGTAACTACCTTGGCCTGGCGGTGGAAACCGTTTCGCGGGTGTTCACCCGCTTCCAGCAGAATGGCCTGATCCGCGCCGAAGGCAAGGAAGTGCACATTCTCGACCCGATCCAGCTGTGTGCGCTGGCCGGTGGTGCAATCGAGGCCTGAGGCCAGCGTTTAGCGGGTATACTTGGGCATTCGTTTTCCCAGGATACCCGCAACAATGCACAGCGACACCTTCGACCTCAAAGCCCTCATCCGCCCGGTAGTGGACTTCCCCAAGCCAGGCGTGATCTTCCGCGACATTACCCCTCTGTTCCAGTCGCCGCGCGGGCTGCGCTATGTGGCCGACCAGTTCATCGAGCGCTATGTCGAGGCCGAGTTCAGCCACATTGGTGCCATGGATGCGCGGGGCTTTCTGATTGGTTCGATCATCGCCCACCAGCTGAACAAGCCGCTGATCCTGTTCCGCAAGCAAGGCAAACTGCCGGCTGACGTGCTGAGCGAGGGCTACCAGACCGAGTACGGCGAGGCCTTCCTGGAAGTGCACGCCGACAGCCTATGCGAAGGTGATTCGGTGCTGATCTTCGATGACCTGATTGCCACGGGCGGAACGCTGCTGGCGGCGGCCAACCTGGTACGTCGTACCGGGGCGCAGGTGTTCGAGGCGGCGGCGATCATTGACCTGCCAGAGCTGGACGGGTCGCGCCGGTTGCAGGCGGCGGGTGTGCCTACCTTCTGCCTGACCGAGTTTTCCCTCAGCGAATACTGAGTTGGCTTCCGGGGCTGCTTCTCAGCCCCGGCAATTCTGAATCAGAACGAAATCGGCCGACGTCCCGCAAAAGCGTGGGCCAAGGTACCACCATCTACCATCTCCAGCTCACCACCCAGCGGCACCCCATGGGCAATCCGCGAAGCCACCAACCCCTTCTCGCTCAGCAACTGCGCAATGTAATGCGCTGTCGCCTCCCCCTCCACCGTCGGGTTGGTCGCCAGGATCACCTCGGTAAACGTGCCCTGCTCCTCGATCCGCGCCATCAGCTGTGGAATGCCAATCGCCTCCGGACCCAGGCCGTCCAGCGGCGACAGGTGGCCCTTGAGCACGAAGTAACGGCCACGGTAGCCGGTCTGCTCCACTGCATACACATCGGTCGGCCCCTCGACCACGCACAGCTGGGTGTCATCACGGCGTGTGTCGGCGCATTGCGGGCAGAGCTCCTGCTCGGTCAGGGTACGGCACTGACGGCAATGGCCTACACCTTCCATGGCCTGGGTCAACGCTTGGGCCAGGCGCAGCCCGCCACTGCGGTCGCGCTCGAGCAGTTGCAGGGCCATGCGCTGGGCGGTTTTCTGGCCGACACCGGGCAGAATACGCAGGCCGTCGATCAGTTGGCGGATGAGGGGGCTGAAGCTCATGAGAAAGGCCTGACAATTCAATAAGAGGCGGTTTATACCCAGCGAGGGCAGTGGCGTCAAATCAGTAGACCGCGCCCTGGCTGAAATCTTTGCAAAAAAAACCACCGCTGGATTCAGCGGCGGTTTTCGGTATTGCAATGCCCTTAGAATGGCATCTTGAAGCCCGGCGGCAGTTGCATGCCAGCCGTCATGCCGCCCATCTTTTCCTGGCTGCTCTGCTCAACCTTGCGCACCGCATCGTTCAGCGCGGCGGCGATCAGGTCTTCCAGCACTTCCTTGTCGTCCTCGTCGGTCGACATCAGGCTCTGGTCGATGCTGACACGCTTGACGTCGTGACGACCGGTCATCACCACGCTCACCAGGCCACCACCGGACTGGCCGGTGACTTCAGCGTTGGCCAGCTCTTCCTGCATCTTCTGCATCTTTTCCTGCATCTGCTGGGCCTGCTTCATCAGGCCGGCCATGCCACCTTTCATCATGGGGGTATACCTCGATTGGGTCATGTGATGCGGCCCGGCGCAGGGCCGGCCGCATGGTTATCCGTTACTGGCCCTGATTGGCCAGGGCCTCTACAGGCTCAATAGTATCCTGCCGCACCTTGGCACCGAACAACTTGATCATCTGCTGGATCAACGGATCCTGCTCGATCGAGGTGACCGCGTCCTGCTGGCGCTCGGCGCGTTTGCGCGCGGCGGCCTGGGCCGGGGTTTCCTGCTCGGGCAGAATCAGCTCGATGCGCAGGTTCAGCGTGCGCCCCAGGTGCTGGTTGAGCGCTTCGTTCAGGCGTCGCTGCTGGGTGGCGTTGAACAACGCACCTTGGCCAGGGTCCAGGTGCAGCAGCCAGTCGTCGCCTTCTGCACTGATCAGCGTACAGTTTGCCGCGATGTTGCCTGTCATCCCGGACACAGGCAACTGCGGGAATAATTCGAGCCATTGCAGGGCCAGGCCGGTGGCCGGCTTGGCCGCTGGCAGCGGCTGGGCTACCGGCTTGGGCGCTTCCTCCTGGATGTGCTCGGCCAGTTCGTCCAGATAACTGAAACCGACCGGGTCGCTTTCACCGCCGTAATAGTCTTCGTCCAGGGGTGGCTCATCGTCCCGGTCCATGCCTACGGCGGAGTAGGCGGACGGGTCGAAAGGCGGTTCATCATCATGGGCCGGGGCGGCCTGCTGGACTGGAACTGCGGGCGCAGCGGGCACTGGCTCAGGCTCAGGTTGCGCCACTACCGCTGCCGGCGGTGCTGCGGGCTCTTCCCATGGCAGGTCGATCACCTCTACCGCTGGCTCGGGTTCGGGTTCGGGCTCAACCGCAGGAACAGGCTCAGGCTCAACGGTCGCAGCAGGTTCGGCCGCAGGCTGAGGCGGCGGCTCGACTGGCGCGGGGGCCTGAACGGGTGGCGCAGCAGGTTCTACCACAACCGTTGGCGGCGCCACGGCAACTGCCGGCGCTGCCACTGGTTTTGCAGAATCAGCTGTGGCCTGGCTGATCCCCGCTGGCTTTAGCACCGGTTTCGGCGCGTCATCGGTATCAGCCGGGCGGAACGCCAGCATGCGCAGCAGCACCATTTCGAAGCCGCCGCGCGGGTCCGGGGCCAACGGCAGGTCTCGGCGGCCGATCAGGCCCATCTGGTAATAGAACTGCACGTCTTCGGCCGGCAGCGCCGAGGCCAGCGCCAGCACCCGCTCGCGATCGCCCTGGCCGTTGTCCACGGCTTCGGGCAGCGCCTGGGCAATGGCCACGCGGTGCAGCACATTGAGCATCTCGGCCAACACGCCCGCCCAGTCCGGCCCTTGCTCGGCCAGGTTGCGCACGGCCTCCAGCAACGCCCGGGCATCGCCTTCCAGCAAGGCCTGCAGCACGCCGTAGACCTGACCATGATCCAGGCTGCCAAGCATCGCCCGCACATCAGCAGCCAGCACTTTGCCTTCGCCAAAGGCGATGGCCTGGTCGGTCAGGCTCATGGCATCACGCATCGAGCCATCGGCAGCACGGCCCAGCAGCCACAGGGCATCTGGCTCGAACGGCACGTTCTCCGCTTCCAGCACGTGGCTGAGGTGCTCGACCACCCGCTCCGGACTCATGTTCTTCAGCGAGAACTGCAGGCAGCGCGACAGGATGGTGGCCGGCAGTTTCTGAGGGTCGGTGGTGGCGAGGATGAACTTGACGTAGGGCGGCGGCTCTTCCAGCGTCTTGAGCAAGGCGTTGAAGGAGTGCGTAGAGAGCATGTGCACTTCGTCGATCAGGTAGACCTTGAAGCGCCCACGGCTCGGGGCGTACTGCACGTTGTCGAGCAGTTCGCGGGTGTCCTCGACCTTGGTACGGCTGGCGGCGTCGATTTCGATCAGGTCGACGAAACGGCCTTCGTCGATCTCCCGGCACACCGAACAGGTGCCGCACGGCGTGGAGGTGATGCCGGTTTCGCAGTTAAGGCACTTGGCGATGATACGGGCGATGGTCGTCTTGCCCACGCCACGGGTACCGGTGAACAGGTAGGCGTGGTGCAGGCGCTGGTTGTCCAAGGCATTGATCAAGGCCTTGAGCACATGGGCCTGGCCGACCATTTCGCGGAACGAGCGCGGACGCCATTTACGTGCAAGAACCTGATAACTCATCGAAAAACCATCGTAGCCTGATAGAGCGGAAGAGCGCTAATGCTAGCGGAGCGGGGGCAAAATTGCACCCTGCGCGAGTCGTCTAAGCTTTGAGGCAGGCGCGTTGTTCAGGGAGGATACGCCTTTGCGAAGACTGCTGGCCCTGCTACTGCTCTGGAGCACCTACAGCCTGGCGGATCAGCCCGTGCTGCGCTTCTCCGTCGCAGAGAGCTGGAGCATGCCGCTGATGCGCATCGAAGGTGGCCAGCCGGTGGAAGGCCTGCTGTACGACCTGATGCAGGCTGCAGCCAAGGAAGTGGGTGCGCGCCCCGAGTACCACGTCATGGCTCGCCTGCGCCTGGAAGAGGCCATCAGCAACGGCGATATCGATGTGCGCTGCTATGTCAGTACCCAGTGGATCACCGACCGGCCGGGGAATTTTGTCTGGAGTATCCCGCTGATACACCAGCGTGACGTGCTGGTGGGGCGCGTCAGCGACAGCACCCCAATGCCCCCGGAGCAACTGCCACCCCAGGCTATCGGCACGGTACTCGGCTACACCTACTCGACCCTGCAACCGCTGCTGGATCAGGGCCAGTTGCGCCGTGAAGACAGCCGCAGCCAGTTGCTGGTGCTGCAGAAACTGCATGCGGGGCGGTACCGGCATGCAGTGACCAATCAACTGTCTTTGCAGTGGTTTAACCAAGGGTTGCCAGCTGATCAGCAGTTGCAGGTGCTGGCGGTACTGGAGGAACAGGATCTGGGGTGCATGGTGCGTAGCGATCCGGGGATACCGACCCAAGGGCTGCTGCGGGCGCTGGTGCGGCTGAAGCAGTCGGGGGAGATCGAGCGGATTGTGCAGCGGTATGGAGGGGCGGGCTACCAGGAGCCCATGTCTGTGGCTCGCCCCTGACTGCTTTCCACCTGACATTGCCCCCTGCGGGACTCAGTAGCGAGGAAAATGCGCTTGAGGGCAAATGGACTACAGCATCCATTGGAAGACGGCGATTCCACCCTCCCCCCCGATTGCACATAGTCAGAACCCGACAAAGGCACATTCACCCTCACTCGAAAAGACAACCCGATGATTCAGGATGATCGTGAACACCTCGAACTTGAGAAGTTACAAAATGAAGGCCGCAAGCTAAGGGCCGAGACACAGAAATTTGTAGCAGAAGCGCGTAAGCTCAGGGAGGAGGCGTTCTGGTATCCAATCGCAACGGGCTCTGCAGTAGTCACAACCATCGTTGGCATCATGGCACTGGCCAGCAAGCTCTGAGCTTCGATCAATACAGTCACAAGGAGTAGCAAATGCACCGTGCCACCCAAGATCACACCAGAAGCGCGCTGACTGAAGCGGAAGCCTTCGCCGAAGAAATGCGAAACCTCAGAGCGTCCTCGCCCTGGACAGGTGTGATCCTGTTTTACCTCGGTGCAATCTCTACTGGGGTACTGCTGATAGCAGGCATGCTGATCGTACGCTCGCTCTGACCGAGCGCCCTACTCTCATACCAACACCAGCAAACCCGCACTCAAGAACATCCCCACGCCAAACACAAGGTGCGTGGCCAGGCTCTTAAGACAGTTTTGCGCAGGCTTCGGCGTCCTGGACGCAAAGAACCCCGCCCCCATCGCCGGCTGCATGAAGCACAACGGTGCCACGACCGTACCCACGCCAACAACTGCTGCAGGTAACAAAGTAGGCGACAGCAACCAGCCCTCCCCTACGATGACAACCAGCAGCATTGCGAACAGCACACCGATGGCGTAATGAATCCCCCCCCCCAACGCAAGCTCATGCCGCACCGGCTCCGCCTTGGCAATTGCCTGGTGCCGTACACGCCCGCCCAGCAAATGCCCCGCCCAACGCCCGACCATGGCGAAATCAAGCGTGGCAACACCCAAGCGCCGCAGCAGCAGCCCCCACACGTCCATCACCACCGTGGCACCAATGCCAATCGGCAAGGCAGCAGAAAACATCGCAGTAATCGTCATTGAACAAGCCCTCGAAGATTGACGGTCATCACCATGACGCGCAGCATAGAAGTTGAAGTCAACTTCAAGTCAAGGGCCCGACATGGACATTGCCGACGTCGCCAAACGCACAGGCGTACCCGCCTCGACACTGCGTTACTACGAGAAGAAAGGCTTGCTCAAGTCACTCGCCGGGCGCGGCCAGCGGCGGCAGTTTGCAGCCGATGTGGCAGACCGTTTGGCGCTGATCGCCCTGGGGCAGGCTGCAGGCTTTTCACTGGATGAAGTGGGGGCGATGCTGGTGGACTTGCAAGTCGACCGGCAGATGCTGCTAGCCAAAGCAGATGCGCTGGACGCACGGATCAAACGGTTGCAAGCGATGAGCAAGGGTTTGCGGCATGCGGCGCAGTGCCCTGAAGAGGATCACCTGTGCTGCCCGAAATTTCAGCGCTTGATGAGGCTATCGGCAGCTGGCGTGCTGGGTGACAAACCGGCTTTGGCACCTAGACCAGGGAAGGCTTGAAAAAACGCGAAGCCAGCCACCGCCCCGTACTCAGGCAAACCACCAGCACGGCAACGCCCTCAACGCTTAGCAGCATTGCATCAATCCCTAGCTGAGAGATCAAACGGCTGACGACAAAGGGAAAGCCGAATACACCAATGAAATACGACAAGCTGAACAGCAGCAGCGCCTGCGCCGTAAGCCCGGCCGGTGCCTCGTTGGCGGCCAGCCCATTTATCACGGAGTAATTCAAGCCGTAGCCGACCCCCAGGAGCATGGCCGTGGCCAGGTAGCTTTCTGCGCTGTGCACCCATTGATGAAACCCCAGCACGGCCGTTGCCATGATCACGGTTAACACCCAAGAGGTCGCCAGCGGTGGTTGCTTCACAACCCAGCCGGCCAGCAGCAGCCTGCAAACAATTGCAGCGCCCATGAACCCGATGAAGAAAATGGAGTAGTCGAGCCCGAGGCGGGCGGCATAGCTGGTCTGAAAACTGCCCATGGTGCCGAAAATAGCCCCGCCCAGCCCCACCATCAGGATTGAGAGACCTGAGCGCGAACTCAGCACTTCAAGCGAGGAAGCCATACCTACTTGAACCCTTTCCGTAGGGCGCTGGCGTGCATGCGTCGAACCGAGCCAGGCGAAATAAACACCGGCCAACGCGGCAGCGCAGGCGGCTACCCAGAAGGCGAGCGTGGAAGGCAGGGCAACGAAAGCAGCGAGCTTGCCCAGCAATGGCCCGGTCCCGATGCCAGTCAGCATGCTGCCGGACAGCAGCGCAAAACTGTGGGTGCGTCGTGATGGCTCGACCATCTGGGCAACCATGATGGGGCCTACTGTGTAGAACAGCCCCCAGCCGATCCCGAGCATCAGGCCACAAGCCAGCAACGCGCCCCCCACGCTGGAGGCCAACGCGAAGCCGAGCGACGCAACGACCAGGCAGAGTGCCCCGACAGCAATCGCGCGAGCAGCACCGAGGCGCTGCAACAAATGCCCCGCCCCCACGACCGACAGCAACGTGCTCACCATCGCGACCGCGAACACCTGCCCTGCATCACGCTCACCGCCCCCTAGCGCCTCCACCCGCACCAGCAACAGGAATGTGGTGCCGTAGCTTATCGACAGCAGAAAGCAGGCCATGCAGAAAACAGTGAATCGCTGCAACCGAGGCAGGGCGTTGGACGATTTCATGGACGCAGTCCTTGCTGACAGGTCTTGCTTTCTACCACGGCAAGGCAAAAGCAAAGGCAAGCATTCGCTTGAGTTGAGATCGTCAAATAAGTAACTGAACGCCAAGCAGCACTGGCTGGAGGTGAAGGAAAACGCGACAGGCGAGGAGGCTTTGAGAATTCAAGGGCCTGAAATGGAGGCGGCCCCACCAGCCACACCCCGGCACTCGATGTTCCCGCTATGGCTGCTCCCTTCCGGGCCTGACCAGGTTAACGGGTAATCAATGCGGGGGGACCGATGGGGCCACCACTACATGCCTCGCTGAGCAGCGAGTGGCGCCATTGTACCGGTCTTGGGGGCAGATACAACCTCTAGCGGGAGAAAAAGTCATCATTTCTCAATGACTTGTCAGGACTGGGGCGGAACATGGCCGAATGATTTTGTGTAGGAGCGGCCTTGTGTCGCGATCGGGCCGCGAAGCGGCCCCAGCGATGCAGGTGGCGGAACCGAGATCGTGGGGCCGCTGTGCGGCCCGATCGCGACACAAGGCCGCTCCTACAGGGATCGCGCAAGCGCTTAGATAGTAATGCCCTGTTCGGCCAGGAAGGTGACAAAGGCATCTTCGTCCAACACCTTCACACCCAGCTCGGCAGCCTTGGCCAGCTTGGACCCCGCCCCTGGCCCGGCCACCACGCAGTGGGTCTTGCCAGACACCGAACCTGCCACCTTGGCCCCCAGGCTTTCCAGCTTGTCCTTGGCGATGTCGCGGTTCATGCGCTCCAGGGTGCCGGTGAGCACCCAGGTCTGGCCTGCCAGCGGCAAACCTTCGGCCACTTTCTTCTCGCTGGTCCAGTGCATGCCGAACGCCAGCAACTGCGCTTCGATGTCCCGCGCCAGCTTCTGGTTCGCTTCATCCTTGAAGAACTCACGCACGGCATCCGCCTGCTTGGCCGCAAGGGCCTGGCGCAGGTCGATGCCGTCGGCGGCGATGATCTTGTCCAGGGTGTCGAGCTTGGCCACCAGCTTTTCGGCACCGGTCGGGCCGACCGAGGCAATGTCGAGCTTGGCAATGATGCCCGCCAGGGTGGTACTGGCAGCGAATTCGGCAGCCAGTTCGCCTTCGTCCTGAAGTTGCATGCCGCTGGCCAGAAGCTGCTCAATCACCTTCTGGTTGTGCTCGTCTTCAAAGAAGTTGTGGATCTCGTACGCAACCTCCAGGCCGATGTCCGGCAGGTAGGTGAGCACCTGCGGCAATGCCTGCTGCACGCGCGCCAGGCTGCCCAGCGAGCGGGCCAGCACCTTGGCAGTCTCTTCGCCTACATCCGGAATGCCCAAGGCATAGATGAAACGCGCCAAGGCCGGGCGCTTGCTGGCCTCGATGGCATCCAGCAGCTTCTTGCTGGACACTTCGGCGAAACCTTCCAGGCCAACGATCTGGTCGAATTCCAGCTTGTACAGGTCTGCCGGCGAGCCGATCAGGCCTTCGTCCACCAGTTGCTCGACACTCTTCTCGCCAAGCCCATCGATGTCCATGGCACGGCGCGACACGTAGTGGATGATCGCCTGCTTGAGCTGGGCGCCACAGGCCAGGCGGCCAACGCAGCGGTACACCGCGCCTTCGCTGGTGGTTTCCTTGCCCTTGCTGCGTTTGACCAGTTGAGTACGCTCGACCTGCGAGCCACACACCGGGCACGCACTCGGCACTTCGACCGGGCGGGCATCTTCCGGGCGACGCTCCAGCACCACCTGCATCACCTGCGGGATCACGTCACCGGCACGGCGGATGATTACCGTGTCACCGATGCGCAGGCCCAGGCGGGCGATTTCGTCCATGTTGTGCAAGGTGGCGTTGGACACGGTCACACCCGCAACCTTGACCGGCTTCAGGCGCGCGACAGGCGTTACCGCCCCCGTGCGACCAACCTGGAATTCGACGTCCAGCACCTCGGTCAGCTCTTCCATGGCCGGGAACTTGTGGGCAATCGCCCAGCGTGGCTCACGCGCACGGAAGCCCAACTCGCGCTGGGCGGCCAGGCTGTTGACCTTGAATACGACACCATCGATTTCATACGGCAGGCTGTTACGTCGCTCGCCGATGTCGCGGTAGTAGGCCAGGCATTCTTCGATGCCTGCCGCATGCTTGAGCTCGCGACTGATCGGCATCCCCCAGGCTTTGAGCTGCTCAAGGATGCCGATATGGCTGTCGCCGATGCTTTCAGACACCTGACCAACGCCATAGCAGCAGAACTCCAGCGGGCGGCTGGCGGTGATTTTCGAATCAAGCTGGCGCAGGCTACCGGCGGCGGCGTTGCGCGGGTTGGCGAACGTCTTGCCACCGGCTTCGGCCTGGGCGGCATTGAGCCGGTCGAAACCGGCCTTGCTCATGTACACCTCGCCGCGCACCTCCAACACCGCCGGCCAGCCCTCACCCTGCAGCTTGAGCGGAATGTTGCGCACGGTGCGCACGTTGGCGCTGATGTCTTCGCCGGTGGTGCCATCGCCGCGGGTAGCGCCCTGCACCAGCTGGCCATCGCGGTACAGCAGGCTCACGGCCAGGCCGTCGAGCTTGGGTTCACAGCTGAAGTCGACCGCGCCGGGCTGATCGAGGCCTTCTACAACGCGGCGGCCGAACTCACGCAGGTCGGTTTCTTCGAAGGCGTTACCCAGGCTGAGCATAGGGACTTCATGGCGCACCTGGCTAAAGGCGGCCAAGGCAGCGCCGCCGACGCGCTGGGTGGGCGAGTCGGGTGTGACAAGGTGCGGGTGCTCGGCTTCAAGCGCCTTCAGCTCGTTGAACAGGCGGTCGTATTCGGCATCCGGCACGCTGGGCTCGTCGAGCACGTAGTAGCGGTAGTTGTGCTGGTCGAGCTCGGCACGCAGTTCGTGGATACGGGTTTCGGCGGTCATTTTCAGGTTCTCTTGCATAGCAAAAGAGCAGCCCTTGGCTGCTCTTGCGCTTGAAACAGGGTGGACAGAGGTCTGCCCACTTGGGCACATCAGCGCTTCTGGGTCAGCGCGCGGCGCTCGAACTCGACGATACGCTGGCGGTAGTGCTCAATCGTCTGGGCGGTCAGCACGCTGCGCTGGTCGTCCTTGAGCTCACCGTTCAGTTCGTGGGCCAGCTTGCGCGCCGCAGCCACCATCACGTCGAAGGCTTGCTTCGGATGACGCGGGCCCGGCAGGCCGAGGAAGAAGCTGACGGCACGGGTGCTGAAGTGGTCGATGTCGTCCAGGTCGAACACGCCAGGCTTGACCGCGTTGGCCATGGAGAACAGCACTTCGCCGTGACCGGCCATGCTCTCGTGGCGGTGGAAGATGTCCATTTCGCCGAAGCGCAGGCCGCTTTCCAGAATGTTCTGCAGCAGTGCCGGGCCCTTGAAGCCGCCCTCGTCGCGGGAGATCACGCTGATAACCAGCACTTCCTCGGCCGGCGGCAGGTCCTTCACGCTGCTGCTGGCAGGCGCCGCACCGCTGTTGCGGGTGTTGTCGGCGGCAAAGTCGTCGTCGCTTTCGGCGAACAGATCCGGCTCACGCGGCTCGGCGCTGAGGTTCAGGTCGCCCTGCTGTACGTCGGCGGCCGCACGCTTCCCGCGCTTGCCGGCCTTGACCGGCTTGGGCTCGCGCTCACGATCACGCGCAGAAGCGCTGAGCGACGGCAGGTCGCTTTCGTCTAGCTCAGGCTCCTTGTGGGTATCCAGCACCCGCGACGGGCCGAGCACTTCGGCACTGCCGCCTTCTTCGTCCGGCAGGTTGGAATAACTGCGATCCAGACGGAATTTCAACTTGCCTTTTCCGCCGCGCATGCGGCGCCAGCCGTCGAAAAGAATCCCGGCAATGACAATGATGCCGATGACGATCAGCCACTCGCGCAGACCGATTTCCATGTAATCCCGTGCCTCTATAAAAATATGCTTGAAAACAAAGGGTTCAAAGCCCTTTAACACGTGGCGCCAACTCTATGTTCTGACAGGCGTTTTACCCACGCAAAAAACGAGTGACATTAAGCTAGCACGACCAAAGACAACTTTACACCGTCTGTCGCACATGGCGGGGGCATTTCGCTACAGAATGTGCCCCCATCGTCGCGCATCACGCATCGACCATGGCCATGGCCGCCTCCACATCAACTGCAACAAGGCGTGAACATCCGGGTTCATGCATGGTCACCCCCATCAATTGATCCGCCATCTCCATGGCAATCTTGTTATGGGTGATGTAGATGAACTGCACGCTTTCACTCATTTCCTTGACCAGACGGGCGTAGCGCCCGACGTTGGCATCGTCCAGCGGCGCGTCGACTTCGTCGAGCATGCAGAACGGTGCGGGGTTCAACTTGAAAATGGCAAACACCAGCGCCAAAGCGGTCAGTGCCTTCTCGCCGCCGGACAGCAGATGGATGGTGCTGTTCTTCTTGCCCGGTGGCCGTGCCATGATCGTCACCCCTGTATCGAGTAGATCTTCGCCCGTCAGTTCCAGATAAGCGCTGCCACCCCCGAAAACTTTTGGGAAAAGTGCCTGTAATCCGGCATTTATCTGATCAAAGGTATCCTTGAAGCGGTTGCGGGTTTCCTTGTCGATCTTGCGGATGACGTTCTCCAGGGTCTCCAGGGCTTCGACCAGGTCGGCGTCTTGCGCGTCCAGATAGCGCTTGCGCTCGGACTGCTGCTCGTATTCTTCAATGGCCGCCAGGTTGATCGCACCCAAGCGCTGGATGCGTGCTTCAAGCTGCTCCAGCTCCTGCTCGGTACCCTGCTCGCTGGCCTCGGCCTCAAGGGTGGCGAGCACGCCTTGCAGGTCATAGCCATCGGCCAGCAGCTGCTCCTGCAAGGTTTTGCGCCGCACATCCAAACCTTGGCACTCAAGGCGCAACTGTTCCAGCTGGCCGCGCAACACCAGCGCTTGCTGCTCGGCCTGGGTGCGGCGTTTTTCGGCATCGCGCAGTTCGCGGTCGGCTTCGTCCATGTGCAGGCGGGCCTTGCGCATTTCCTCGTCGACGCTCATGCGCCGCTCCAGCAGCTCTTCCAGCTTCAGGCGCAGCTCTTCCTGCGGGGCCTCGCCCTCCTCCAGGTTCAGGCTCAGTTGCTCCTGGCGCTCGGTCAGGCGCGCGGCCTGCTGCTCCAGGCGTTCCAGAGCCTGACGGGTGGAGTCGTGCTGGGCGCGCAGCGAGCCCAAGCGCACGGCCAGCTGGTGGGCGTGGTCCTTGTGCTGACGGGCTTCCTGACGCACCCGATCGAGGCTTTCACGCAGCGTGTCGCGGCGCGCCATCAACTGCTCGCGCTGCTCGGTGTCCTGGGCCATCAGCTCCAGGGCTTCTTGCAGCAGCAGGCGTGATTCGCCCAGCTGCTCATGTTCCAGGGCACGCTGCTCTTCCAGCTCAGCCAATTCTTCCTGCAGGCGCCGGCGGCGCAATTCGACCTGCTCGGCGCGGGCACGGCTGGCCGACAGACTGGCATTCAGTTCACCATGCAGGCGGTTTTCTTCCTGGCTGCGGCGGCGCAGCTGTTCGCGCTGCTCTTCCAGGTCCAGCTGCTGCTCGCGCAGGGTTTGCAGTTGCTGTTCCAGTTGTTCCAGCGCCGCCGCCTGCTCCAGCTGCTCCTGACCTAACCGTTCGATTTCCTGGCCGCGTGCCAAAACCCCGCCTTCGGCCTCACCACCACGACGAACCCGCAGGAAATGCCGGCCAACCCAATAACCATCACGACTGACCAGGCTTTGCCCTTCAGCAAGGGCTGCACGCCGGGCCAGCGCCTCGGTCAGGTTTTCTACCGGTCTGACCTGGCCAAGCCAAGGCGCCAGGTCGATAGGGCCTTCAACTTTTTCCAGCAGGCTGCCGGGCAAGGATACGTTGTCAGCGCTGGCCAGAAGCAAGCGCAACTCGCCCTGCTCCAGGCCGGCAAAATCGAGCTTGCCGAAGTCGTCCACCAGTACGGCTTGCAGATCGGCGCCAAGCACCGTTTCCACGGCCAGCTCCCAGCCCGGCTCCACCCGCAGGCCTTCTGCAAGGCGCGGCTGCTGCTCCAGGCTTTGGCTTTGCAGCCAGTCAGCAGCACCTGCGCCCGGCTCCAGCGCGGCCTGCTGCAAAGCCTCCAGCGAAGCCAACCGGCCGCCCAGGCGCTGCAGGTCACCCTGCGCCTGTTGTTGTGCCTGGGTGGCCTGGTGCAACTGCTCGCGCACACCTTCCAGTCGCTCGACCACCTGCTCTTCGGACAGTTGCAGTTCTTCCAGCAGCATTTCGCTGCTGGCCAACTGCTCAGCCAGTTCGAGCATGGCGGCATCCTGCGGGTCGCTACCCAGTTGCTCACGCTCCTCGCCCAGCTTGCGCTGGCGTTCGCCCAGACGCTCCAGGCTGGCTTCCAGCTGCTGCAGGCGCGCCTGCTGCACCTCGGCCTGGCGGCGCGGCTCGGCGGAGCGGCTGTTGAAGCTGTCCCACTGCTCCTGCCAGCCGTGCATGCCCAGCTCGGCTTCTTCCAGCGTGGCGGCGGCTTCTTCGGCAGCGGCCAAGGTCAATTCCTGCTCGGGTTCGAGCATGGCCAGCTCTTCGCCAAGGGTGGCCAGCAAAGTGCGGTCATGGCCCAGGTGCGACTCAGTCTCCAAGCGCGTGCGCTCGGCTTCCTTGAAGTCGTCCTGCAACTGGCGCAGGCGCTGCTGGCCGTGCTGGATACTCTGCTCGACCCGGGCGATATCGCCGGCCACCGAATAGAACCGGCCCTGCACCTGGTTGAAGCGTTCGGACAGCTCGTGATGACCGTCGCGCAGGCGCTCGATGCTGGCATCGGCGTTGCGCTGCTCGGCCACCAGCGCCTCATGGGACACGTCCTGGTCGCCGATCACCGACTCACGCTGACGCACCCGTTCATCCAGGTCGCGCCAGCGCAAGGCCGACAGGCGCGCCTTCATCTGGCGCTCCTGGGCCTTGTACTCACGGTACTTCTCAGCTGCCTGGGCCTGGCGGTGCAGGCGTTCCAGCTGGCGCTCCAGCTCTTCGCGCAGGTCGGTCAGGCGCGCCAGGTTTTCCTGGGTGCGGCGGATGCGGTTTTCGGTTTCGCGGCGGCGTTCCTTGTACTTGGAAATGCCGGCGGCTTCCTCGATGAAGTTGCGCAGCTCCTCGGGCTTGGCCTCGATCAGCTTGGAGATCATGCCCTGCTCGATGATCGAGTAGCTGCGCGGCCCCAGGCCAGTACCCAGGAAGATATCGGTAATGTCGCGCCGGCGGCACTTGGTGCTGTTGAGGTAATAGCTGTTCTGACCGTCGCGGGTGACCTTGCGGCGGATCGAAATCTCGGCGTAGGCGGCGTATTCGCCGACCAAGGTGGTTTCGCTGTTGTCGAACACCAGCTCGATGCTGGCCTGGCTGACCGGTTTGCGGCCACTGGAGCCGTTGAAGATGACATCGGTCATCGACTCGCCGCGCAGGTTCTTCGCCGAACTCTCGCCCATCACCCAGCGCACTGCGTCGATGATGTTGGACTTGCCGCAGCCGTTGGGGCCGACCACCGCCGCCATGTTGCTGGGGAAGTTGACCGTGGTCGGGTCGACGAACGACTTGAACCCGGCCAGGCGAATGCACTTCAGGCGCATCGGTCAGCCTCGGGCCAGCGCCGCCAGCACCAGTTCGCAGCTGCGCTGGCCGTAGGCGGTGAGCACCTCGCGAATGCGCGGCAGGTCGCGGGCGACCACGGCTTCGAGCAGGCGGGCGAACAAGTCGAGGTAGTCGATCATGTTGGCCTGGCGCTGGTCCAGCGACAGGTAGTAGGCACGGCTCATGGCGGGCTGGAGGTTTTCCACGGTTTCCTGCAGGAACGGGTTGTCGGCGAACGGATAAGCCGCACGCATGACCGCAAAGCTGTCGGCGACGAAGGTCTTGATATCCAGTTGGTCATGGGCGCGCTGCAGGCGCTGCTGGATCTCCAGAAACGGGCGCAGGTCGGCTTCGGTGCGCCATTTTTGCGCAACCGCGTTGCCCAGCAGGATGTAGAACTCGCCCATCAACGAACACAGGCTGCGCACGCTGCGCTCGTCCAGCTCGGTTACATGGGCACCTCGGCGCGGCAAAATCGCCACCAGGTGGCGGCGCTCGAGGATCAGCAGCGCTTCGCGCACCGAGCCACGGCTGACGTTGAGCGCCTGGGTAACCTTCTGCTCCTGGATACGCTCGCCTGGCGCCAGCTCGCCGCGGATGATGCGTTCGGCCAGGTAATCGGCAATCTGCTCGGAGAGGCTGTCCGGGGCCTTGAACGTCATGGTTTTCCTTCAAAATCATTGAACTGGGCACAAGGGGCGGATTGTAGCGTACTTGGGCGGTAATCGCGCAGAGGGGCCAGGCGGTTTATTTGACCTGCCAGACAGCCGCGCGCCCGGCGCGATCTATGCTTGTTCCATAGGCAATGTGTTCGGCCGGGCGTAGACACGAGCAATTTCTTGACCTTTGAGTCAGAAAAATATTGACCTGCTAGACAGGTCTTGCTTAGAGTCCGCCCAACAACAATAAAACCATTGCGAGGCCATCCCCGTGATCCAGTTTCTCGTCAACCAGGAGTTGCGCAGCGAGCACGCCCTGGACCCGAACATGACGGTGCTGCAGTACCTGCGCGAGCACCTGGGCAAACCCGGCACCAAGGAGGGCTGCGCCAGTGGTGACTGCGGCGCCTGCACCGTGGTGGTCGGCGAACTGACCCAGGACGAACAGGGCAACGACAGCCTGCGTTATCGCAGCCTCAACTCGTGCCTGACGTTTGTCTCGTCGCTGCACGGCAAGCAATTGATCAGCGTTGAAGGCCTCAAGCATCAGGGCCAGCTGCACAGCGTGCAGCAAGCGATGGCCGATTGCCATGGTTCGCAATGCGGCTTCTGCACCCCCGGTTTCGTGATGTCGCTGTTCGCCCTGCAAAAGAACAGCAGCGGCCCCGACCTGCACCAGGCCCAGGAAGCCCTGGCCGGCAACCTGTGCCGCTGCACCGGCTATCGGCCGATTCTCGACGCTGCCGAGCAGAGCTGCCGCCAGCCCTGCCGCGACCAGTTCGATGCCCAGCAGGCGCAAACCATCAGCCGCCTCAAGGCCATTGCACCCACCCAGACCGGCGAACTGAACAGCGGCGACAAACGCTGCCTGGTGCCGCTGACCGTGGCCGACCTGGCCGACCTTTACAGCTCGCACCCCGAAGCCCGCCTGCTGGCCGGCGGTACCGACCTGGCGCTTGAAGTGACCCAGTTCCACAAGACACTGCCGGTGATGATCTACGTCGGCCACGTGGCCGAGCTCAAGCGCATCGAGAAAACCGCCAGCCACCTGGAAATCGGCGCCGCCACCCCGCTCACCGACTGCTACGGCGCGCTGAACGAGGAGTACCCAGACTTCGGTGCCTTGCTGCACCGGTTTGCCTCGCTGCAGATCCGCAATCAGGGCACCCTCGGAGGCAACATCGGCAACGCCTCGCCAATCGGCGACTCGCCACCCCTGCTGATCGCCCTGGATGCGCAGGTCGTCCTGCGCCAAGGCGAGCGTCAGCGGGTAATGCCACTGGAAGACTACTTTATCGATTACCGCATTACCGCCCGCCAGGACAGCGAGTTCATCGAGAAAATCATCGTGCCGCGTGCCACCCGCGACTGGGCGTTCCGCGCCTACAAGGTGTCCAAACGCCTGGACGATGACATCTCCGCCGTGTGCGGGGCGTTCAACCTGAGCATCGAAGACGGCGTGGTCAGCGGTGTGCGCATCGCCTTCGGCGGCATGGCGGCCATCCCCAAACGCGCCCGTGCCTGCGAGGCGGCGCTGCGTGGCAAGCCGTGGGACCAGGCCGCCATCGAGCGCGCCTGCCAGGCCCTGGCCGAGGACTTCACCCCGCTCAGCGACTTCCGCGCCAGCAAGGAATACCGCCTGCTGACCGCGCAAAACCTGCTGCGCAAGTACTTCATCGAACAGCAAACGCCGTACATCGAAACCCGGGTGACCGCTTATGTCTAACCATCACGTAGCCAAAAGCCAGGCCGAGATGGCCGAGCTGTTCAGCCAGGACCTGACCACCGGGGTCGGCCGCAGCGTCAAGCACGACAGCGCCGACAAGCATGTGTCCGGCGAGGCGCTGTACATCGACGACCGCCTGGAATTCCCCAACCAGTTGCACGTCTATGCGCGTACCGCCGACCGTGCCCATGCGCGTATCCTGCGCATCGACACCACGCCGTGCTACGCCTTCGAAGGCGTGCGCATCGCCATCACCCACGAAGACATCCCCGGCCTGAAAGACATCGGCCCGGTGGTGGCCGGCGACCCGCTGCTGGCCATCGACAAGGTCGAGTTCTTCGGCCAGCCGGTACTCGCCGTCGCAGCCCGCGACCTGGAAACCGCGCGCCGTGCAGCCATGGCCGCCATTGTCGAATATGAAGACCTGGAGCCGGTGCTGGACGTGGTCGATGCACTGCGCAAGAAGCACTTCGTGCTCGACAGCCACACCCACCAACGCGGCGATTCCGCTGCCGCGCTGGCCAGCGCCCCGCACCGCATTCAGGGCACCCTGCACATTGGTGGCCAGGAACACTTCTACCTGGAAACGCAGATTTCCTCGGTGATGCCCACCGAAGATGGCGGCATGATCGTCTACTGCTCCACACAGAACCCCACCGAAGTGCAGAAGCTGGTGGCCGAAGTGCTCGACGTGCCAATGAACAAGGTGGTACTGGACATGCGCCGCATGGGTGGCGGTTTTGGCGGCAAGGAAACCCAGGCTGCCAGCCCCGCGTGCCTGTGCGCGGTAGTGGCCCGCCTGACCGGCCAGCCCACCAAGATGCGCCTGCCGCGTGTCGAAGACATGACCATGACCGGCAAGCGCCACCCGTTCTATGTCGAATATGACGTGGGCTTTGACGACAACGGTCGCCTGCACGGCATCAACTTCGACCTGGCCGGCAACTGCGGTTACTCGCCCGACCTGTCCGGTTCGATCGTCGACCGCGCCATGTTCCACTCCGACAACGCCTACTACCTGGGCGATGCCACCGTGCATGGTCACCGCTGCAAGACCAACACTGCCTCCAACACTGCTTACCGCGGCTTTGGCGGCCCGCAGGGTATGGTCGCCATCGAGCAGGTAATGGACCATATCGCCCGCCACCTGGGCCGCGACCCGCTGGCGGTGCGCAAGGCCAACTACTACGGCAAGACCGAGCGCAACGTCACCCACTACTACCAGACCGTCGAGCACAACATGCTCGATGAGATGACTGCCGACCTGGAAGCCAGCAGCGACTACGCCGAGCGCCGTGAGTCGATCCGTCGCTTCAACGCCAACAGCCCGGTACTGAAGAAGGGCCTGGCGCTGACGCCGGTCAAGTTCGGCATCTCGTTCACTGCCACCTTCCTCAACCAGGCCGGGGCGCTGATCCACATCTATACCGACGGCAGCATCCACCTGAACCACGGCGGCACCGAGATGGGCCAGGGCCTGAACACCAAGGTTGCGCAGGTGGTGGCGCAGATCTTCCAGGTGGATTTCAGCCGCATCCAGATCACCGCCACCAACACCGACAAGGTGCCCAACACCTCGCCGACCGCAGCCTCCAGTGGCGCCGACCTGAACGGCAAGGCGGCGCAGAACGCTGCCGAAATCCTCAAGAAGCGCCTGACCGAGTTCGCGGCGCGGCATTACAACGTGACCGAGGAAGACGTCGAGTTCCGCAATGGCCATGTGCGTGTACGCGACCAGATCGTCAGCTTCGAGCAACTGGTGCAGCAGGCGTACTTCGCCCAGGTATCGCTGTCCAGCACCGGCTTCTACCGCACACCGAAGATCTTCTACGACCGCAGCCAGGCGCGCGGCCGGCCGTTCTACTACTTCGCTTTCGGCGCCGCCTGCGTGGAAGTGATCGTCGATACCCTGACCGGCGAATACAAGATGCTGCGCGCCGACATCCTGCACGACGTGGGCGACTCGCTGAACCCGGCCATCGACATCGGCCAGGTGGAAGGCGGCTTCATCCAGGGCATGGGCTGGCTGACCACCGAAGAACTGGTGTGGAACGCCAAGGGCAAGCTGATGACCAATGGCCCGGCCAGCTACAAGATCCCGGCGGTCGCCGACATGCCGCTGGACTTGCGGGTGAAGCTGGTGGAAAACCGCAAGAACCCCGAAGACACCGTGTTCCATTCCAAGGCCGTGGGCGAGCCGCCGTTCATGCTCGGTATTGCTGCCTGGTGCGCCATCAAGGATGCCGTGGCGAGCCTTGCCGATTACCGGGTACAGCCGAACATCGACGCGCCGGCGACACCGGAGCGGGTGCTGTGGGGCTGTGAGCAGATGCGCAAGGCGGTGGCCGCGACGCAGCCTGCCGAGCCGGAACTGGAAACCGTCACTCACTGACAACGCAAGGCCCTGTAGGAGCGGCCTTGTGTCGCGAAAGGGTCGCGAAGCGGCCCCAAGATCTTGGCTACTGCATAGATTGTCGGGGCTGCGGTGCAGCCCTTTCGCGACACAAGGCCGCTCCTACAAGGGGACCGTGTCGATCTTTAGAGAGGTTGCATCATGCACCAATGGATCAACGCCCTCGCCGACCACCAGTCCCGTGGCGAAGCCTGCGTACTGGTGACCATCATCGAAGAACGCGGCTCCACCCCGCGCAACGCCGGCTCGAAAATGGTCGTCAGCGCCAATGGCCTTTTCGACACCATCGGTGGTGGCCACCTGGAATACAAGGCCCTGCACATCGCCCGGCAGATGCTCGAAGAACAGCGCACCACCCCACACCTGGAGCGCTTCAGCCTCGGCGCCAGCCTGGGCCAGTGCTGCGGCGGCGCTACCGTGCTGTTGTTCGAGCCCATGGCCGCCGTGCAGGCGCACATCGCCGTGTTCGGCGCGGGCCATGTCGGCCGTGCTCTGGTACCCTTGCTCGCCGCGCTGCCCTGCCGGGTGCGCTGGATCGACTCGCGCGAACAGGAATTCCCCGAACTCATCCCCAACGGGGTGACCAAGGTCGTCAGTGAGGAACCGGTCGACGAAGTCGCAGACCTGCCGCCAGGTTGCTACTGCATCGTCATGACCCACAACCACCAGCTCGACCTGGAACTGACCGCCGCCATTCTCAAGCGCAACGACTTCACCTGGTTCGGCCTGATCGGCTCGAAGACCAAGCGGGTCAAGTTCGAGCATCGCCTGCGCGAGCGCGGCTACGACGATGCCGTGCTGGCACGCATGCGCTGCCCGATGGGCCTGCCCGAGGTGAAGGGCAAGCTGCCCATCGAAATCGCCGTGTCCATCGCCGGTGAAATCATCGCCACCTACAACGCCTGCTTCGGCCAGCACGACGCTGCCGCCAATGCCGGCCCCATTGCCCAGTTGCTGCCGCCCTCCCGGCGCAGCCAAGCCATTTGACGAGTGTGTTATGACCGTTACCCGCAAAGCCTACCGCGCCGCCATCCTGCACAGCATCGCCGACCCGGCCGAGGTGGGCCTGGAGGCGTCCCATGAGTACTTCGAGGACGGCCTGCTGGTGGTCGACGATGGCCGCATCAGCGCCGTTGGCCACGCCAGCGAGCTGCTGCCGACCCTGGATGCCGGCATCCCGGTTGAACACTACCAGGACGCACTGATCACCCCGGGCTTTATCGATACCCATATTCACTTCCCGCAAACCGGCATGATCGGTTCCTACGGCGAGCAACTGCTGGACTGGCTGAACACCTACACCTTCCCTTGCGAAAAGCAGTTCGCCGACAAGGATCATGCCGACAAGGTGGCCAAGATCTTCCTCAAGGAACTGCTGCGCAACGGCACCACCACTGCGCTGGTGTTCGGCAGCGTGCACCCGGAATCGGTCAATGCCCTGTTCGAAGAGGCCGAGCGCCTGGACCTGCGCCTGATCGCCGGCAAGGTGATGATGGACCGCAACGCACCGGACTACCTGACCGACACCGCCGAATCCGGCTATGCCGAAAGCAAAGCACTGATCGAGCGTTGGCACGGCAAGGGCCGCCTGCACTATGCAGTCACCCCACGCTTTGCACCGACCAGCACGCCGGAACAGCTGACCTTGGCGGGCCAATTGCTCAAGGAACACCCAGGTGTGTACATGCACACGCACCTGTCGGAAAACCTCAAGGAAATCGATTGGGTGAAGTCGCTGTTCCCCGAGCAGAAGGGCTACCTGGACGTCTACGACCACTTCGAGCTGCTGGGCGAGCGCTCGGTGTTCGCCCACGGCGTACACCTGTGCGACGAGGAATGCCAGCGCCTGGCCGAAACCGGCTCTGCCGTGGCCTTCTGCCCCACCTCCAATCTGTTCCTGGGCAGCGGTCTGTTCAACCTGCCCCAGGCTGAGCGTTTCAAGGTCAACGTGGGCCTGGGTACCGACGTGGGGGCTGGCACCAGCTTCTCGCTGCTCAACACCCTGAACGAAGCGTACAAGGTGATGCAGCTGCAAGGCGCGCGCCTGCACCCTTACAAGTCACTGTACCTGGCCACCCTCGGCGGCGCCCGTGCGCTGCGCCTGGACGACCGCATCGGCAGCCTGCGCCCCGGCAACGATGCCGACTTCGTGGTGCTGGACTACAAGGCCACGCCGCTGCTGGACTACCGTATTCAGCAGTCCAACAGCATTGAAGAGACCCTGTTCGTGCTCACCACCCTGGGCGACGACCGCACCGTGCGCGAAACGTACGCGGCCGGGCGGTGCGTACACCAGCGTTAAGGCTCTTTAGCCAGGCCCCGGTACAGCGCGCCGCCGATTGCAGCCCCGATCAGCGGCGCCACCCAGAACAGCCACAGCTGTTGCACGGCCCAGCCACCGACGAACAGGGCCGGCCCCGTGCTGCGCGCGGGGTTGACCGAGGTGTTCGTCACGGGAATGGAAATCAGGTGGATCAAGGTGAGGGCCAGGCCGATGGCAATCGGTGCGAACCCTGCCGGTGCGCGGGAGTCGGTCGCCCCCATGATCACCACCAGGAACATCGCGGTCATCACCACTTCACTGATAAAGCCCGCCCCCAGCGTGTAGCCGCCGGGCGAGTGGTCGGCGTAACCGTTCGAAGCCAGCCCTGCAGAAAGCTCGAAACCGGCCTTGCCGCTGGCAATGAGATAGATCACACCCGCTGCCAGGATGGCGCCGATCACTTGTGCGATGACGTAGGGCAACAGCTCCTTGGCCGGGAAACGCCCACCCACAACCAACCCGAATGAGACGGCAGGGTTGAGGTGACAGCCGGAGATATGACCGATGGCGAAGGCCATGGTCAGCACAGTGAGGCCGAAGGCGAAAGCAACACCGAGAACGCCGATACCGACAGGGGAACTGGCTGCGAGTACCGCGCTGCCACAGCCGCCGAGGACCAGCCAGAAGGTGCCGACCAGTTCGGCCCCCATCCGTTTACCGAGGGACATGCTCATGAATCCATTCCTCAAGAAGTTGAACGCAACGAATGCGCAAGCCCAACTGCTTGATGAAGGTTTGCTCACAAGAATTTAGCAGACCTTTGGCTGATGGCCAGTAACGACCGAGGGCCGCAAAGCGGCCCCTCTCAATCACCCAGGCAAACGATCAACCCTTGGCGGAAGCCTTGGGTTTTTTCAGCAGGTGCGAGAACACTGCATGCAGATCGTCCGAGGCACTCTCCTCGTCCAGGTTCAGCTTGCTGTCGATGTGGTCCATGTGGTGCATCATCAGGCTCACGGCCTGTTCAGCATCGCGCGCCTCGATGGCATCGATCAGTTGCATGTGCTCGTCATACGAGCAATGCGAGCGGTTGCCGCTTTCGTACTGGGCGATGATCAGCGACGTCTGCGACACCAGGCTGCGCTGGAAGCTTACCAGCGGCGCATTGCCCGCCGCCTCGGCCAGCTTCAGGTGGAACTCGCCGGACAGACGAATGCCGGCACCCCGGTCACCGCGCGAGAAGCTGTCGCGCTCCTCGCGCACCATCTGCCGCAGCTCGTTGAGCTGGTCCAGGGTGGCGTGTTGCACGGCCAGTTCGGTAATGGCCCGCTCCACCATGCGCCGCGAGAAGAACACCTGGCGCGCTTCTTCCACCGTCGGGCTGGCCACCACCGCACCGCGGTTCGGCCGCAGCAGTACCACGCTTTCGTGGGCCAGGCGCGACAGGGCGCGGCGGATGATGGTGCGGCTGACGCCAAAGATTTCGCCCAGCGCTTCCTCGCTCAACTTGGTGCCCGGCGCCAGGCGCTGCTCAAGGATGGCCTCGAAAATGTGCGCGTAGACGATGTCGTCCTGGGTACCGCTGCGGCCGGCCTTGCCGACACGTGCAGGTTTTTTCAGAGGTTGCAGCTGTTCGTTCATGGGCTCTCGAGGCACGAAGAGAAAGTATGGCGCCATTGTACACAGGCTGAGGCGATTCCGCAGGGGGCGTTTTACCTATATAGCCGTTGTACGACGCATTGCGCACACAAAACATAAAACATTATTTGCATTCTTTGTACACAAAAGCATAATCCACCGAGCAACTTCTTGACCCGTGAGTCAACAAAACGGTCAGACGTCTGCCTTCCCTCGCGGAGCCGCCAAGTGCATTGCGCAGGACAATGGCTCCATAACAACAAGAAAGACTTGAGGAGTACTCGCTGTGGAAAGCCGCAAATCCGAAGCCCCTACGCTGGATCTCGCCCCACCGCTCGAAACGAGCTGGCTGGAGCGGATTTTCAAACTCAAGCAACACGGCAGCACCGTAAAAACCGAAGTGATCGCCGGGGTGACCACCTTCATCACCATGGCCTACATCATCTTCGTCAACCCCAACATCATGGCTGACGCCGGCATCGACCATGGTGCCGCCTTCGTCGCCACCTGCATCGCCGCTTCGCTGGGCTGCCTGCTGATGGGCCTGTACGCCAACTGGCCGGTGGGCCTGGCGCCGGGCATGGGGCTTAACGCGTTCTTTACCTACACCGTGGTCGGCACCATGGGCTACAACTGGGAAACGGCGCTGGGGGCGGTATTCGTCTCGGGCGTGCTGTTCATGTTCCTGACCTTGTCGAAAGTGCGCGAATGGCTGCTGAACAGCATCCCGGTCAGCCTGCGCCATGCCATGGGGGCCGGCGTCGGATTGTTTCTCGGGCTGATCGGCCTGAAGACGGCAGGCATCATCGTCGACAGCCCCGCTACCCTGATCAAGCTGGGCTCTCTGCATGAGCCGGGGCCTCTGCTGGCGGGCGTGTGCTTCCTGCTGATTGCCATCCTCAGCTACAAGCGGGTGTTTGGCGCGATCCTGATCAGCATCATCGGTGTCACCCTGGCCGGTTGGGGCCTGGGGCTGGTGAAATTCGGCGGGGTAATGTCGATGCCGCCAAGCCTGGCACCCACCTGGATGGCCATGGATGTAGCCGGCGTGTTCAACGTCAGCATGATCAGCGTGGTGCTGGCATTCCTGTTCGTGCACATGTTCGACACTGCCGGCACCCTGATGGGTGTGGCGCAGCGGGCCAACCTGGTGGCGCCGGACGGGCGTATCGAAAACCTGTCCAAGGCGTTGAAGGCTGACAGTGCTTCGAGCGTGTTCGGTGCCGTGGTGGGTGTGCCCCCGGTGACCAGTTATGTGGAGAGTGCTGCGGGTGTTGCGGCGGGTGGCCGTACTGGCCTGACTGCCGTGGTGGTCGGCCTGCTGTTCATCGCCGCAATGTTCTTCGCGCCATTGGCCGGGATGATTCCTGCCTATGCCACAGCAGGTGCGCTGATCTATGTGGCGATGCTGATGATGGGCAGCATGGCGCATATCCATTGGGATGAAGCCACCGACAGCATTCCGGCGATCGTCACGGTGATCATGATGCCGCTGACCTTCTCGGTCGCCGATGGTATTGCCTTGGGCTTTATCAGCTATGTGGCATTGAAGGCGGGGACTGGCAAATACAAGGAAATCTCCGCCAGCCTGTGGGTACTGTGCGCGATCTTCATCGCCAAGTTTGTGTTTCTCTGACGCTCTCGCATCAACAAAGGGCGCTTCGGCGCCCCTTGTCAGAACTCATGGTTGCACCGATCGCTGTGCGAGTAAGGCACTCGAAGCGCACGGCGCACAACCGGTGACCCAATGAAGTGTCAAGAACCAAGGGCTTGGATGAAATTCGCTTTAACATCGCACTCTCGCAAGAAGTCGATTAATTCATACAAATTCTCGAAGCGGGGCTGAAAGTGGCCAGAATAGTTTGTGAAAGAAAATTCTCCACCGTCACCGATGACGATATAGCCTGCGCTGATCACAGTCTCGCCAAGACCTTTCGTGCCAAAACCCAGCCCAGAAAATTCAGCGAGGCTACCGTGACTTGGCATCGTGAGGTCATCCTTGCTGCTGAACACGACCAACCTGCGCTCATTGGTGAACACAAATTTGTGATTAAACCCCGACTCGAGTTGCTCAAAGCCGTTTCTGCTTTCTATCACCCTGTATAAGGTCGTGCTTTTTTTCACTTGCTTATTCGCGTACTCCATCTCTTTGCTCATATTCCAGTATTGATTGTTCGTCAGCCCCTTTTCCCAGGTAAGCGCATTAAAGCGACTGGCTACCTGCGTAAGCAAACCCAACGTCTTATTAACGAAATTGCCGAAAACGCCATTTTTGCCACTGGGATCCCGCCCGTTGACAGGATCATTCAGGCAGTAGGCATAGGCGTTGATTCCGCCTTTGTTAAAAGGGCTCAAGCCATCCGGGCTGATAAAACGCATCAAGCGAGGGCTGTATACTCGGTGTCCATTTCCGAGTGAATAGCCTTCCAGTGCAGCCTGAAAAAACTGACCATTGAAGCCTAGTACGCTGGTCGGCGCCGTTCTGGGGCTTCGGTAACCATAAGGCGAATACGCATTGCTTGTGCTCATCAGACGAACCCTCAGACTTCACACGAGGCCCCATCATGTCAACTGAGCCCTTGAGTGACCACTGACAAAAATATCAGTCGCACCGTTGTTTCCACCTGAAAAGATCAATGCAGCAGACGAAAAAAAGCCCGCCAGTGTGAGAGCGGGCCAAAGGACCTACGAAGATTCTTCTAGCGACCAACTAGCTTCCACGATAGGTCGAATAGCTGTACGGCGAGATCAGCAGCGGCACGTGGTAGTGCTCCTGCTGCTCGTCGATGCCAAAGCGCAGCACCACAACATCCAGAAACGCCTGGGCCGGCAGTTGCACGCCACGGGCGCGGTAGTAATCACCTGCGCTGAACTGCAACTGGTAAACGCCAGTGCGGTAATCGTCACCCTGCAGCAACGGCGCGTCGACGCGGCCATCGCTGTTGGTCAGGGCAGTGTTCACCAGCTCCAGCTGCTGGCCTTCGACACGGTACAGCTCGACCTTGATCGAGCTGCCCGGGCAGCCATGCGCGGCATCCAGTACGTGTGTGGTCAAACGTCCCATTGCGTGTCGCCTCTTGTTCAATCTGTGGGCAAGAAATACTCAGCCTATGCACCCAAACAGGGCCTGCGGTAGGCGGGAATGACGCCATTAAGACATTTCATCGCAAAATTGTACACAATTTTTTGTACCCATCCGTCGCACCCGGCGTTTCCTGCCTGTAAACGACCCATCGGTCGCAAATACAGGCACTGTAACGACCTCAATGTCATTAGCTGACCAATCAGGCAGGTTTCTTGCACTGTATTTCCAGGTCGCTGTGAAGCGACAAAAGGGAAGAAATGCGGAAAAACAGGCTTACAAAAGATTTCAGAAGTTGTATACAATCAGCCCATCCGGTGGTGCGACATCCCGACGCGGCCCGCCCACCCCCCGCACAAACGCACAAGAAGGAAGACTGCAGTGAGCGCTGACTACCCTCGCGACCTGATCGGTTACGGCAACAACCCTCCTCACCCGCAATGGCCGGGCAACGCTCGCATCGCGCTGTCTTTCGTCCTCAACTACGAGGAAGGCGGCGAACGCAACATCCTGCACGGTGACAAGGAGTCCGAAGCCTTCCTGTCCGAAATGGTAGCCGCCCAGCCACTGCAGGGCGCGCGCAACATGAGCATGGAATCGCTGTACGAATACGGCAGCCGTGCCGGCGTGTGGCGCCTGCTGAAGCTGTTCAAGGACAGCGGCGTCCCGCTCACCATCTTCGCCGTGGCCATGGCCGCCCAGCGCCACCCCGACGTGATCCGCGCCATGGTCGAAGCCGGCCACGAAATCTGCAGCCACGGCTACCGCTGGATCGACTACCAGAACATGGACGAGGCCCAGGAGCGCGAGCACATGCTCGAAGCCATCCGCATCCTCACCGAACTCACCGGCGAACGCCCGCTGGGCTGGTACACCGGCCGCACCGGCCCGAACACCCGCCGCCTGGTGATGGAGGAAGGTGGCTTCCTGTATGACAGCGACACCTACGACGACGACCTGCCCTACTGGGAGCCGAACAACCCTACCGGCAAGCCGCACCTGGTGATCCCCTACACCCTGGACACCAACGACATGCGCTTCACCCAGGTACAGGGTTTCAACTGCGGCGAGCAGTTCTTCCAGTACCTGAAGGATGCCTTTGATGTGCTGTACGCCGAAGGCGCTGAAGCACCGAAGATGCTGTCCATCGGCCTGCACTGCCGCCTGGTCGGCCGCCCGGCGCGCCTGGCCGCCCTGAAGCGCTTCGTCGATTACGCCAAAAGCCATGACCAGGTCTGGTTCGCCCGTCGCGTGGACATCGCCCGCCACTGGCACACCACCCACCCGTACAAGAAAGAGAACGCCTGATGACCGCCTTCAACACCCTCAAGCCATCCGCCCTGGGCCGTGACGCCTTCGTCAACGCCTTCGCCGACATCTACGAGCACTCGCCGTGGGTAGCCGAAAAGGCCTATGACCTGGGCCAACTGGGCGAGCTGGACGAAATCGAAGCCCTGCACCAGCGCATGAGCGACATCCTGCTCAGCGCCAACCACGCCGACCAGCTGGCACTGATCAACGCTCACCCGGACCTGGCCGGCAAGGCCGCCATCCAGGGCGAGCTGACCGAATCGAGCACCAACGAACAGGCCGGCGCCGGCATTCACCAATGCACCACCGAAGAGTTCGCCCGTTTCACCGAGCTGAACGACGCCTACAAGGCCAAGTTCCAGTTCCCGTTCATCATGGCGGTGAAGGGCAGCAACCGGCACCAGATCCTCGCCTCCTTCGAGAAGCGCATCCACAACGATGCCGATGCCGAATTCAAGGAAGCCCTGGCGCAGATCAACCTGATCGCCCTGTTCCGCCTGCTGCAGCTGTAAGCGACAGCCGAACCTTTTTCAGTACAACGAATAAATAAGAGAGACCCGCATGCGCACCCTGATGATCGAGCCCCTGACCAAAGAAGCCTTCGCCCCCTTCGGTGACGTGATCGAAACCGACGGCAGCGACCACTTCATGATCAACAACGGCTCGACCATGCGCTTTCACAAGCTCGCCACGGTCGAAACCGCCGAGCCTGAAGACAAGGCGATCATCAGCATCTTCCGCGCCGACGCGCTGGACATGCCGCTGACCGTACGCATGCTGGAACGCCATCCGCTGGGCAGCCAGGCTTTCATCCCGCTGCTCGGCAACCCCTTTCTGATCGTGGTCGCGCCCGTTGGCGATGCACCTGTATCAGGCTTGGTCCGGGCCTTCCGCAGTAATGGCAGGCAGGGCGTTAATTACCATCGCGGCGTCTGGCACCACCCGGTGCTGACGATCGAAAAGCGGGATGACTTCCTGGTGGTTGATCGCAGCGGTTCTGGCAACAACTGCGATGAGCATTACTTCACCGAGGAACAGATGCTGATCCTCAATCCCCACCAATAAGAAAAGGTCGGTCATCGTTCACGGTGATCGGCAGAGGTACATACTGTGGAAGCACACCTTCACGAATGGCTGAACCTGAGCATTCGCTGGGTTCACATGATCACCGGTGTCGCCTGGATCGGTGCATCGTTCTACTTCGTCTGGCTGGAGAACCACCTGAACCGAAGCAACCCGCGCGATGGGTTGTCGGGTGATCTCTGGGCGATTCACGGCGGTGGTATCTACCACCTGGAGAAATACAAGCTCGCCCCCCCGAAAATGCCCGAGAACCTGCACTGGTTCAAATGGGAAGCCTACTTCACCTGGATGTCCGGTATTGCCCTGCTGTGCGTGGTGTTCTACTGGAACCCGACCCTGTACCTGCTGGCCCCTGGCAGCACCCTGAGCGGTGCCGAAGGCGTGGCGATCGGTATCGGTTCGCTGGTGGCCGGCTGGTTCATCTACGACTTCCTGTGCGATTCGCCACTGGGTAAAAAACCTGCCCTGCTCGGTGCCGTACTGTTCGTCCTGATCATTGCCGCCTGCTTCGGCTTCAGCCTGGTGTTCAGTGGCCGTGGCGCCTACCTGCACACCGGCGCGATCATCGGCACCATCATGGTGGGTAACGTGTTCCGCATCATCATGCCGGCCCAGCGCCAGCTGGTGGCGGCGATCGAGAACAACCAGACGCCCGACCCGGTACTGCCGGCCAAGGGCCTGCTGCGTTCGCGTCACAACAACTACTTCACCCTGCCGGTGCTGTTCATCATGATCAGCAACCACTTCCCGAGCACCTACGGTAGCCAGTACAACTGGCTGATCCTGGCCGGCATTGCAGTAGCCGCGGTTCTGATCCGCCACTACTTCAACACCCGCCACGACAGCAACAAGTACGCCTGGACCCTGCCGGTCGGCGCCTTGGCAATGATCTGCCTGGCCTACGTCACCGGCCCTAAGCCGATGGCTGTATCGCCTGAGCAAGCCGCAGCGAAAGTGGAGTACCAGCCACTGCCGGCTACTGCCGTAGGTGGCAAGACCGCCGCCGAACTGCGTGCCGAAGAAGCAGCCAAGCCTGCCGAAGCACCGGCTGAAGCACCCGCCCAGGCGACTGCCCAGGCTGGCGGCGACAGCTTCGACAAGATCCACAACGTCATCCAGGAACGCTGCACCGTGTGCCACTCGTCCAAGCCGACCAGCCCACTGTTCAGCGCCGCCCCTGCCGGCGTGATGTTCGACACCCCGCAGCAGATCCAGGCCCAGGCCGCGCGCATTCAGGCGCAAGCGGTTGCCAGCCAGATCATGCCGCTGGGCAACATCACCCAGATGACCACCGAAGAGCGCAAGCTCGTCGGCGACTGGATCGCCAAAGGCGCTCCGGTCAACTGAAACACCGCAATCGGGTCAACACAGCTCCCCTGTAGGAGCGGGTTTACCCGCGAAGAGGCCGGCAACCCCGGCCTCTGTTTCAAGCCATACGCAACAAGCAAGCATCGAGCGTTCAGCCTAAAGCGGGAACCCCAGCCTCTCTTCACCGAGAGCCTGCCGCTTGAAGCCGACGCTTGGATCCGAGAATAAAAACAAAACTCGAGGTGCTGCATGTCCGAGTCACGCAAGGCGTACATCCCCATTGCGCCGCCGCGCGAGCCCTTGCCCCTGTTCCAACTGATCCTGGTTGGCCTGCAACACGTTCTGCTGATGTACGGTGGCGCCATCGCGGTGCCGCTGATCATCGGCCAGGCCGCCGGATTGTCCCGTGAAGAAGTCGCTTTCCTGATCAACGCCGACCTGCTGGTCGCAGGCGTCGCCACCATCATCCAGTCGTTCGGTATCGGCCCGGTGGGCATCCGCATGCCGGTGATGATGGGGGCCAGCTTCGCTGCCGTCGGCAGCATGGTGGCCATGGCCGGCATGCCCGGCGTGGGCCTGCAGGGGATCTTCGGCGCGACCATCGCCGCCGGGTTCTTCGGCATGCTGATCGCGCCGTTCATGTCCAAGGTCGTGCGTTTCTTCCCGCCGCTGGTCACCGGTACGGTGATTACCTCGATTGGCCTGTCGCTGTTCCCGGTGGCGGTCAACTGGGCCGGTGGCGGCCATGAAGCAGAAACCTTCGGCTCGCCGATCTACCTACTGGTAGCCGGCCTGGTGCTGGCGGTCATCCTGCTGATCAACCGCTTCATGCGCGGGTTCTGGGTCAACGTGTCGGTACTGGTGGGCATGGGCCTTGGCTACATCCTGGCCGGTTCCATCGGCATGGTCGACCTGTCGGGCCTGAAAGACGCACCGTGGTTGCAAGTGGTCACCCCACTGCACTTCGGCATGCCGACCTTCAGCCTGGCGCCGATCCTGTCCATGTGCCTGGTGGTGGTGATCATCTTCGTCGAGTCCACAGGCATGTTCCTGGCCCTGGGCAAGGTGACCGATCGCGAAGTCACCCCAGGGATGCTGCGGCGCGGCCTGCTGTGCGATGCCGGTGCATCGTTCATCGCCGGCTTCTTCAACACCTTCACCCACTCCTCGTTCGCCCAGAACATCGGCCTGGTGCAGATGACCGGGGTGCGCTGCCGCTTTGTCACCATCGTGGCCGGTGCACTGCTGATTGTGCTCAGCCTGTTGCCGAAGGCGGCCTTCCTGATTGCCTCGATCCCGCCTGCGGTACTGGGCGGCGCGTCCATTGCCATGTTCGGCATGGTCACCGCCACCGGGATCAAGATTCTTCAGGAGGCGGACATCGGCGACCGTCGCAACCAGCTGCTGGTGGCGGTGAGCGTCGGCTTCGGGCTGATCCCCGTGGTGCGTCCGGAGTTCTTCGCCCAGATGCCACAGTGGATGGAACCCATCACCCACAGTGGTATCGCCATGGCCACGGTCAGTGCCCTGGTGTTGAACGTACTGTTCAACATCCTCGGTGGCGCCGAACGCGCGGTGCACAACGACGCTTGTCACCAGCATTGAGCCAGACGGGGCGGCGCATGGCCGCCCCGCATTCACATAAGCAGTAAACGCAACACCGTCGGCCCGCCGGAATGGGCCGCCCGGGGCGCCTGCGCGCCAAAAAAACCGCCAACAAAAACAATAAGTCCGGGAATCACAACATGAAGCGCATCACCACGTCCCTGTTGCTGGGCAGCAGCCTGCTGGCCACCCTCCCCACGCATGCAGGCGAATGGCTGCAATGGCACGGCGAAAGCCTGACCTACCTGTACGGCAAGGACTTCAAGGTCAACCCTGATATCCAGCAGACCATCACCTTCGAGCACGCCAACAAATGGAAGTACGGCGACACCTTCATGTTCGTCGACAAAATCTTCTACAACGGCAAGGCCGACGCCAGCAAAGGCGTCACCACCTACTACGGCGAGTTCAGCCCACGCCTGTCATTCGGCAAGATCTTTGACCAGAAGCTGGCCTTCGGCCCGATCAAGGACGTACTGCTGGCCATGACCTATGAGCGCGGCGAAGGCGACAACGAGGCCTACCTGATCGGCCCTGGTTTCGACCTGAACGTCCCCGGCTTCAACTATTTCACCCTGAATTTCTACGTGCGCAACACCGAGGGCAGCCGCCCGGGTGACAACGTCTGGCAGATCACCCCCGGCTGGTCCTACACCATCCCCGTGGGCAGGTCCGACATTCTGATCGACGGCTACATGGACTGGGTCACCGACAACGACCAGACCCGCCGTGGCACTTACCACGCCAACCTGCACTTCAACCCGCAGGTGAAGTACGACCTGGGCAAAGCGCTGAACCTGGGCGCCAAGCAGCTGTACGTGGGCTTTGAGTACAGTTACTGGAAGGACAAGTACGGCATCGACAGCCGCGGCAATCTGGACAGCAACCAGAGTGTCGCCAGTGCGCTGATCAAAGTGCACTTCTAGAAAACTGACCAAACGCACAAGTTTGTACCACCCCGCTCCAGGACGGAGCACTTGAGGCGCGGCGCGCAAGCCAGTAATCTGCGCGCCCCCTCGATCAGGGCAGAACGGATTCTGCCTGCGTTTACTGACCGCTCAGTCAATGAATACGGGCGGTTGGCCAACGTGTTGCCAGCCTGAAAGACCCTTTTCATCCGTTCAGAACGAAGTCGAGCAGGAAGGTTTTGCCAACCCAGGAAAGTTGGCCCAACCCTTGCCAAACAGCTGTGGCCTATCGAAAAAAGCTGACTCAAAAGACAAAAAAGCGCCAACAACGAGCGCTGACAACAGATCAATCAAGGGAGCGACACTTTCAATGCGTACCATCAACAGCCTGATCCTCGCCGGCGGCCTGCTGGCCTGTGGCACCACCTTCGGCGGCGACCTGCTGCAATGGCAGAACAACAGCCTGACCTACCTGTGGGGCAAGAACTTCAAGGTCAACCCCGAGACCCAGCAAACCTTCACCTTCGAGCATGCCGATGCGTGGAAGTACGGCGACAACTTCTTCTTCATCGACAAGATTTTCTACCAGGGCAAGAAGGACGCCAGCAACGGCCCCAACACCTACTACGGCGAGTTCAGCCCACGCCTGTCGTTCGGCAAGATCTTCGACCAGAAGCTGGAGTTCGGCCCGGTCAAGGACGTGCTGCTGGCCATGACCTACGAGTTTGGCGAGGGTGACACCGAGTCGTACCTGATCGGCCCGGGCTTCGACCTGGCTATCCCGGGCTTCGACTACTTCCAGCTGAACTTCTACAACCGCACCACCGACGGCAGCCGCGCTGGCGACAACGTGTGGCAGATCACCCCGGTGTGGTCGTACACCATCCCGGTCGGCGATTCCGACGTGCTGATCGACGGCTTCATGGACTGGGTGGTGGACAACGACGAGAACCGTCGCGGCACCTACCAGGCCAACCTGCACTTCAACCCGCAGATCAAGTACGACCTGGGCAAGGCATTGCACCTGGGTGAGAAGCAACTGTATGTGGGTGTGGAGTACGACTACTGGAAGAACAAGTACGGCATCAAGGACAGCGATGCTTTCACCACGGACCAGAACACCATGAGTTTGCTGGTGAAAGTGCACTTCTGATGCGCTGAAACGTGACAGCGCGTTGCATTAACAACGCGCTGTCATGTGCAATACGTTGCGCAACATGTAAGTAATTTCCTACAACTTATTCAGATCAATCCCATTCGCACTTAAAGTTGCCTTGAAAGTCAGGGCAAGCAGGCAAGGCAACAACACGCCAAACAGCAATAGCCCCGCTTCTACCTGCCAGTGTTCAATCACTCGAAAGATGTCCAGCACCAGCATGATGCTGCTGATTGTCAACGCCAGGCCGAACATTGCACAGCACTTGTACAACGCCTCGACGCCCGCCCCACGCAGCAGCAGCCACAGGCCCAGCGCCCCCCAGGCCATGACCGTACCCAGGTAGAGCGCCAGGTGGTACACATCGTAAGTCAATACTTTACCAAACATGGTTTTCCCTCCTGAGCTGTAGGAAAAAGCAAAGTACTGACTATAGGCCCAGGCTTTCCACTTTAACACCGCAAATTTTTGACAAAATTTTTGCACTTTGCCCTTTAGCATGCTTGGATTCTCGCATTCAAAAAAGAAAACAGGCCTACTTAATGCGCACGTCCCTCGCCGCCCCGTGGCGGTATCTTCTGTTAGTTTGCTCACTGTGGTTCGGCATCTTCCTGCTGACTCGCCTGGTATTACTGGCCACCCATCTGGATGAAGTACATGGCGACTACGTCTCATTGTTCTTCAGTGGTGCCCTGTACGACCTGAGCTTCCTCACCTACGCCGCCCTGCCGCTGGGGTTGTACCTGGCCGTGTGCCCGGCAGGCTTATGGCGCACTCGCTTGCATCGCCGGCTGATGGGCGGCGTACTGGTCGTCAGCCTGTTCGTGATGCTGTTCGTCGCGGTGGCCGAGTGGCTGTTCTGGGACGAGTTCGGGGTACGCTTCAACTTTATCGCGGTCGATTACCTGGTCTATTCCAAGGAAGTGCTGGACAACATCCGCGAGTCGTACCCACTGCCCACCCTGCTGGGCAGTATCGCTGTGGTCGCCGTGTTGCTCGCACTGGTCTTGCGCAAACCCCTCGGCCAGGCGCTCGCAGCCCCCGGTGCCAATCTGCGCCAACGCCTGGGCGGCATTGCGCTGTTGGCTGTACTGGGTGGGCTGAGCGGTTTGCTGGTCGACCAGCAATTCCCCCGCGGCCAGGGCGGCAACGCCTACCAACGCGAACTGGCCAGCAACGGCCCGTACCAGTTCTTTGCCGCGTTCCGTAACAACGAACTGGACTACAGCCAGTTCTACGCCACCCTCGATGCCAGTGAAGCCGGTGCGCAGATGCACCAGGAGCTGGCCGAGCCCAACGCCCGGTTCCAGGCCAGCGAGCCCGAGGATATCCGCCGCCATATCAACGCCAGCGGCGAGCCACGCACGCCCAACATCATTCTGGTCACCATCGAAAGCTTCAGCGCCAAGTACATGGGCAGCAACGGCGACCCGCGTAACCTCACGCCCAACCTGGACGCCCTGCGCCGCGAAAGCCTGTACTTCAACAATTTTTACGCCACCGGTACCCGCACCGACCGTGGCCTGGAGGCCATCACCCTGTCGATTCCGCCAACACCGGGCCGCTCCATCGTCAAACGCATCGGCCGCGAAAGCGGTTACGGCAGCCTGGGCCAGCAACTGGCTGCTGTCGGCTATGACCCCGTGTTTGTCTATGGCGGGCGTGGCTACTTCGACAACATGAACGCCTTCTTCAGCGGCAACGGCTACCGTATCGTCGACCAGAGCAGCGTGGACGAAAGCGAAATCAGCTTCAAGAATGCCTGGGGCATGGCCGATGAAGACCTGTACCGACAGGCCCTCAAACTGGCCGATGCCGACCATGCCAAGCAGCAGCCGTTCTTGCTGCAACTGATGACCACCTCCAACCACCGCCCTTACACCTACCCGGACGGCCGTATCGACATCCCTTCGGGTGAAGGCCGTGAAGGCGCGGTGAAGTACACCGACCATGCCATCGCGCAGTTCCTGCGCGAAGCCAAGGGCAAGCCCTGGTTCGACAACACCCTGTTCGTGTTCGTGGCCGACCACACCGCCGGTAGCGCCGGCGTCGAAGACCTGCCGGTGAACAATTACCAGATCCCGCTGTGGATCTACGCCCCCAAGCTGATTGCCCCGCGCGAGGACGCGCAACTGGCCAGCCAGATCGACCTTGCACCGACCTTGCTCGGCCTGCTGAATCTCAGCTACACCTCGACCTTCTTCGGCCGCGACCTGCTGCGTGAAGACACCCTGCCGCCACGGGTACTGATCGGCAACTATCAGCACCTGGGCCTGTTCGACGGTAAGGACCTGGCGATCCTCAGCCCGCGCGGCGGCATGCGTGTGCATCAGGATGCATTGGGCAACAGCCGGGAAATGACCGCAAACACAGACACCCCATTGGTACGCAGGGCCATCGCCTACTACCAGAGTGCGGCCAACGACTTCAGCAAAGGCCTACTCGCCTGGAAGCCGGCAGCCGGCGATGAGGAAAAAGGCGTGGCCGTCAGCCCCTGACGGCGCGCCAAATCTTAGAGACCACGCTGACCACCGCGAGCACCACGGCACCGGCCACCACCCCGGCCACACCGTTGAGCAGCGCACCGGTCAGCGCACCACCGCGCCCCTCGCTGAACGCCTCGATGGCGTGATGCAGGGGCGCAATGCCATGCACCAGAATCCCGCCGCCCACCAGAAACATCGCCGCCGTACCGATCACCGACAGGCTCTTCATCATGTACGGTGCCGCCCGCAGTATGCCGGTACCCACCGCCTGGGCGAGCCGCGAAGCCTTTTGGGTCATCCACAGCCCCAGGTCATCAAGCTTGACGATACCCGCCACCAACCCGTAAACGCCGATGGTCATGACAATGGCAATGCCCGACAGCACGATGATCTGCTGGGTCAGCGGCGCATCGGCCACGGTACCCAGGGTGATGGCGATGATCTCCGCCGAGAGAATGAAGTCGGTGCGCACCGCGCCCTTGATCTTGGTTTTCTCGAACGCCACCAGGTCGACATTGGCATCCGCCACCGCCTCCTTACGGGCTTCGTGCTCAGCCTCATCCTCCTCTTTGCTGTGCAAGAACTTGTGTGCCAGCTTCTCGAACCCCTCGAAGCACAGGTAGGCACCGCCCACCATCAGCAGCGGCGTCACCGCCCAAGGGATGAACGCGCTGATCAACAGCGCCGCCGGCACCAGGATGGCCTTGTTCACCATCGACCCCTTGGCCACCGCCCACACCACCGGGATTTCGCGCTCGGCACGCACACCGGTGACCTGCTGGGCATTCAGCGCCAGGTCGTCGCCCAGCACGCCTGCGGTCTTTTTCGCTGCCACTTTGGTCATCACCGAGACGTCATCGAGCACCGTGGCGATGTCGTCGATCAGTACCAGTAGACTGCTTCCTGCCATGTTTGCCTGTATCCAGATGTGTATGTGCCATCGATTCTAGCCCAAAGCCGCTGCCTTGAGCCCCCGTCGAGCCCGGTGCTACCATGCCCGATCCCTCTTAGAGGTGGCCAGACACGAGGAAGATCCCTGACCATGAGCACCATTCGCGAGCGCAACAAGGAACTGATCCTGCGCGCGGCCAGCGAGGAATTCGCCGACAAGGGCTTCGCCGCCACCAAGACCAGCGATATCGCGGCCAAGGCCGGCCTGCCCAAGCCGAACGTGTATTACTACTTCAAGTCCAAGGACAACCTCTACCGCGAGGTCCTGGAAAGCATCATCGCGCCAATCATGCAGGCGTCGACGCCGTTCAATGCCGACGGCGATCCGAAGGAAGTGCTGAGTTCATACATTCGATCGAAGATCCGCATTTCGCGTGACCTGCCGCACGCCTCCAAGGTGTTCGCCAGCGAGATCATGCACGGCGCCCCGCACCTGTCGCCGAACCAGGTGGAGCAGCTGAACGAACAGGCCCGGCACAACATCGAGTGCATCCAGCGCTGGATCGACCGCGGGCAGATCGCCCATGTGGATGCGCACCACCTGATGTTCAGCATCTGGGCGGCGACACAGACGTATGCGGATTTCGACTGGCAGATTTCTGCGGTAACCGGCAAGGCCAAGCTGGCCGACAGCGATTACGACGCAGCGGCCGAGACCATCATTCGCATGGTGCTCAAGGGCTGTGAGCCCGAGGTGGCCTGATAGGGCCAGTGGGGCTGCTTCGCAGCCCATCGCGACACAAGGCCGCTCCTACAAGGGATCGCGTTCAACCAGCAATCCCCTGTAGGAGCGGCCTTGTGTCGCGATGGGCCGCAAAGCGGCCCCGGCTATCTCGAACCTTACGCTGCTACCCCTGCATCCGCCCGCAACCCCACCTCCTCGATCGCACTGATCGCGCACTGTTCGTCAATGTCCGACGTATCCCCGCTGATCCCGACAGCACCCAGCACCTTGCCAGCCTGATCACGAATCAGCACCCCACCCGGCGCCGGCACCACCGGCCGTTCACCCATCCCGTTTAGCGCGGCAAAGAACGCCGGGCGCTGCTGTGCATCCAGTGCCAGCAAACGCGACCCCTTGCCCAGCGCAATCGCACCCCAGGCTTTGCCCGTGGCCACCTCAGGCCGGATCAGGCTGGCGCCATCCTCGCGCTGCAGCGCCAGCAAGTGCCCGCCGGCATCCAGCACCGCCACGGTCAGTGGCGCGGCGTTGATCTTGCGGCCCGCCGCCAGTGCGGCATTCACCAGGCTGACAGCAACATTCAGGTTCAAAGCGTTCATGGAAAGGTCCTCTTCTTGTTGTGAGAAGCCCTGAGGGCAGTTGAAAACCGATAGAACAAATAGAACACAACGAGATGTGTTTTTGTATACAATATTTTGAAACGATCGTATGCGATGGCGCAAATCACCGTTTTCACGGGCGCTCTGGCGAAAGCCAGCTTAGCCGATGAAAACCCATTGACCTGAGGCGCCAGCCGTGAATACACTCTGTCGCAACGCAAGTTGTATACAATTACAAAATAGATGAGGCACAAACCATGAGCAAAATGAGAGCAATCGATGCAGCCGTTCTGGTCATGCGCCGTGAAGGTGTAGATACCGCGTTCGGCATCCCGGGGGCTGCCATCAACCCGTTGTACTCAGCCCTGAAGAAAGTCGGTGGCATCGATCACGTCCTCGCTCGTCACGTCGAAGGTGCCTCGCACATGGCCGAGGGCTACACCCGTGCCAACCCGGGCAACATCGGCGTGTGCATTGGCACTTCCGGCCCGGCCGGCACCGACATGGTCACCGGTCTGTACAGTGCCTCGGCCGACTCCATCCCGATTCTCTGCATCACCGGCCAGGCCCCGCGTGCTCGCCTGCACAAGGAAGACTTCCAGGCGGTAGACATCACCAGCATCGTCAAGCCGGTGACCAAGTGGGCGACCACCGTTCTGGAGCCAGGCCAGGTGCCTTACGCCTTCCAGAAGGCCTTCTATGAAATGCGCACCGGCCGCCCAGGCCCGGTACTGATCGACCTGCCGTTCGACGTGCAGATGGCCGAAATCGAATTCGACATCGACGCCTACGAGCCGCTGGCCATCAACAAGCCGTCCGCCACCCGCGTACAGGCCGAAAAAGCCCTGGCCCTGCTCAATGACGCCGAGCGCCCACTGCTGGTGGCCGGTGGCGGCATCATCAACGCCGACGCCAGCGACAAGCTGGTCGAGTTCGCCGAACTGACCGGCGTGCCGGTCATCCCGACCCTGATGGGCTGGGGCACCATCCCGGACGACCACGCACAAATGGTCGGCATGGTCGGCCTGCAGACTTCGCACCGCTACGGCAACGCCACCCTGCTCAAATCCGACCTGGTGTTCGGTATCGGTAACCGCTGGGCCAACCGCCACACGGGTTCGGTCGACGTTTACACCGAAGGCCGCAAGTTCGTGCACGTCGATATCGAACCCACCCAGATCGGCCGCGTGTTCACCCCGGACCTGGGTATCGTTTCCGACGCAGGCAAGGCGCTGGACGTGTTCCTGGAAGTGGCCCGCGAGTGGAAAGCCGCCGGCAAGCTGAAGTGCCGCAAGGCCTGGCTGGAAGACTGCCAGCAGCGCAAAGCCAGCCTGCAGCGCAAGACCCACTTCGACAACGTGCCGGTCAAGCCGCAGCGCGTATACGAAGAAATGAACCAGGTGTTCGGCAAGGACACCTGCTACGTCAGCACCATCGGCCTGTCGCAGATTGCCGGCGCGCAGTTCCTGCATGTGTACAAGCCACGCCACTGGATCAACTGCGGCCAGGCCGGTCCGCTGGGCTGGACCATCCCTGCCGCGCTGGGCGTGGTCAAAGCCGACCCCAAGCGCAAGGTTGTCGCGCTGTCGGGTGACTATGACTTCCAGTTCATGATCGAAGAGCTGGCCGTGGGCGCGCAGTTCAACCTGCCGTACGTCCACGTGCTGGTGAACAACGCCTACCTGGGCCTGATCCGTCAGGCGCAGCGTGGCTTCGACATGGATTACTGTGTACAACTGGCGTTCGAGAACATCAACTCCACCGACGCTGCCACCTACGGTGTCGACCACGTCGCCGTGGTCGAAGGCCTGGGCTGCAAGGCCATCCGTGTGTTCGAGCCGGCAGAAATCGCCCCTGCCCTGATCAAGGCACAGAAAATGGCCGAAGAGTTCCGCGTGCCGGTGGTGGTCGAAGTGATTCTCGAGCGTGTAACCAACATTTCCATGGGCACCGAGATCAACGCGGTCAACGAGTTCGAAGACCTGGCCCTGGTCGGCAACGACGCGCCAACCGCCATCTCGCTGCTGGACTGATCGCCTGACGCCCCCAGGCCTACCTGGGGGCCTTCAACGCAAGGAGACAACCCATGCCTCGCTTCGCTGCCAACCTGTCCATGCTGTTCACCGAACAGGACTTCCTGGCCCGCTTCAAGGCTGCCGCCGATGCTGGTTTCAGCGGTGTCGAATACCTGTTCCCGTACGACTTCAGTGCTGCCGAAATCAAACAGCAACTGGAGGCCAACGGCCTGACCCAGGTGCTGTTCAACCTGCCTGCCGGTGACTGGGCCAAAGGTGAGCGTGGTATCACCTGCCACCCCGACCGCATCGAAGAATTCCGTGCCGGTGTCGACAAGGCCATCGAGTACGCCAAGGTGCTGGGCAACACCCAGGTCAACGCCCTGGCCGGCATCCGCCCGCAAGGCCCGGACTGCGCCACCGTGCGCAAGACCTTCGTGGAAAACCTGCGCTACGCCGCCGACAAGCTCAAAGCCGCCGGCATTCGCCTGGTCATGGAAATGATCAACACCCGCGACATCCCGGGTTTCTACCTGAACACCACTCAACAGGCGCTGGAAATCCAGGCCGAGGTGGGCAGCGACAACCTGTTCCTGCAGTACGACATCTATCACATGCAGATCATGGAAGGTGACCTGGCCCGCACCCTGGAAGCCAACCTGCCACTGATCAACCACGTCCAGCTGGCCGACAACCCCGGCCGTCACGAGCCAGGTACCGGCGAGATCAACTATCGCTTCCTGTTCGAGCACCTGGACCGCATTGGCTACCAAGGCTGGGTGGGCGCGGAATACAAGCCCAAGACCACCACCGAAGCAGGCCTGGGCTGGCTGAAAACGCACAACGCAATCTGAACGAGCCGGGCGCACAGCGCCTGATGTGAACAAATACAAAGAGGCACATTGTCATGGCTAAAATCGGTTTCATCGGCACCGGCATCATGGGCAAGCCCATGGCCCAGAACCTGCAGAAAGCAGGTCACAGCCTGTTCGTTTCCACCCACCACGACGCCGCACCAGCCGAGCTGATCGCCGCCGGTGCAGTGGCCCTGGCCAACCCGAAGGAAGTGGCCCAGGAAGCCGAATTCATCATCGTCATGGTCCCGGACACCCCGCAGGTCGAAGCCGTCCTGTTCGGTGAAAACGGCGTGGCCGAAGGTGTGGGCCCGAACAAGGTGGTGATCGACATGAGCTCGATCTCCCCTACCGCCACCAAAGCCTTCGCCGAAAAAATCAAGGCTACCGGCGCCGCCTACCTGGACGCTCCGGTATCCGGCGGTGAAGTCGGTGCCAAAGCCGCGACCCTGAGCATCATGGTCGGTGGCTGCCCGAAAGCCTTCGAGCGCGCTCTGCCGCTGTTCGAAGCCATGGGCAAGAACATCACCCGCGTGGGTGGCAACGGCGACGGCCAGACTGCCAAGGTGGCCAACCAGATCATCGTTGCCCTGAACATCCAGGCTGTTGCCGAAGCCCTGCTGTTCGCTGCCAAGAACGGCGCCGACCCGGCCAAGGTACGTGAAGCCCTGATGGGCGGCTTCGCTTCGTCGAAAATCCTTGAAGTGCATGCCGAGCGCATGATCAAAGGCACCTTCGACCCGGGCTTCCGCATCAACCTGCACCAGAAAGACCTGAACCTGGCCCTGCAAGGTGCCAAGGAGCTGGGCATCAACCTGCCCAACACCTCCAATGCCCAGCAAGTGTTCAACACCTGCCAGGCCTTGGGCGGCGGCAACTGGGACCACTCGGCGCTGATCAAAGGCCTGGAGCACATGGCCAACTTCTCGATCCGCGACGAGAAATAAGCTTCAAGCTGTAAGCCTCAAGCGGCAAGTAAAAGCAGATCTGCTTTTGCTTGCGGCTTGTAGCTTGAAGCTTGCAGCTGTGGGGACCGCCCCTGGTTCGGCCTGCACGGAGGCAGTTCCAGGGGCGTTTTTGATTCTGCAGAACAACAATAATCTGGGAGCCTGCCATGTCGGTCGATCCGCAAAAAATTCTCCGCGAGCTGTTCGACACAGCCATCGCTGCCGCCCACCCCCGTCAAGTCCTCGAACCCTACCTGCCCGCCGACCGTAGCGGCCGGGTGATTGTCATCGGCGCCGGCAAGGCCGCAGCCGCCATGGCCGAAGTGGTCGAGAAAAGCTGGCAGGGCGAAGTCTCTGGCCTGGTCGTCACCCGCTACGGCCACGGCGCCAATTGCCAGAAAATCGAAGTAGTCGAAGCCGCCCACCCGGTCCCCGACGCCGCCGGCCTGGCCGTAGCCAAGCGCGTGCTGGACCTGGTCAGCAACCTCAACGAAGACGACCGCGTCATCTTCCTGCTGTCTGGCGGGGGCTCCGCCCTGCTGGCGCTGCCGGCCGAGGGCCTGACCCTGGCCGACAAGCAACAGATCAACAAGGCACTGCTGAAATCCGGCGCCACCATCGGCGAGATGAACTGCGTGCGCAAGCACCTCTCGGCGATCAAAGGCGGCCGCCTGGCCAAGGCCTGCTGGCCTGCCACCGTTTACACCTATGCGATTTCCGACGTACCGGGCGACCTCGCCACGGTCATCGCCTCCGGCCCCACCGTGGCCGACCCGAGCACTTCAGCCGACGCCCTGGCGATCATCAAACGCTACAACATCGAAGCGCCCAAAGCCGTTATCGACTGGCTCAACAACCCTGCCTCCGAAACCGTCAAAGCCGACGACCCGGCCCTGGCCCGCAGCCACTTCCAGCTAATCGCCAAGCCCCAGCAGTCGCTTGAAGCCGCCGCCGTGAAAGCCCGCCAGGCCGGCTTCAGCCCGCTGATCCTCGGTGACCTGGAAGGCGAATCGCGCGAAGTGGCCAAGGTGCACGCCGGTATCGCCCGGCAGATCGTGCTGCACGGCCAGCCGCTGAAAGCCCCCTGCGTGATCCTGTCCGGCGGCGAAACCACCGTGACCGTGCGCGGCAATGGCCGTGGCGGGCGCAACGCCGAGTTCCTGCTCAGCCTTACCGAAAGCCTGAAAGGCCTGCCGGGTGTGTACGCCCTGGCCGGTGATACCGACGGCATCGATGGCTCGGAAGAAAACGCCGGTGCGTTCATGACCCCAGGCAGCTACGCCCGCGCCGAGGCCCTGGGCCTGTCGGCCAGCGACGAACTGGACAACAACAACGGCTACGGCTATTTCGCCGCGCTGGATGCGCTGATCGTCACCGAACCAACCCGCACCAACGTCAACGATTTCCGCGCCATCCTGATCCTTGAGACTGCCCAATCATGACGCCTGATAAAAAAGTAAAGATCCTCGCCACCCTCGGCCCTGCGATCAAAGGCAAAGACGACATCCGCCAGCTGGTAGAAGCCGGTGTGAACATCTTCCGCCTCAACTTCAGCCACGGCGAACACGCTGACCACGCCTTGCGCTACCAGTGGATCCGCGAAGTCGAGCAGCAGCTCAACCACCCGCTGGGCATCCTCATGGACCTGCAAGGGCCCAAGCTGCGTGTTGGCCGCCTGGCCGAAGGCAAGGTGCAACTGCAGCGTGGTCAGTCATTGCGTCTGGACCTGGACACGACGCCAGGCAACAGCGAGCGGGTCAACCTGCCCCATCCGGAAATCATCGCCGCGCTGGAGCCGGGCATGGACCTGCTGGTGGACGACGGCCGCCTGCGCCTGCGGGTGACCGCCAAGCACGCCGACGCCATCGACACGACCGTGCTGAACGGCGGTGAGCTGTCCGACCGCAAGGGCGTGAACGTGCCGCAAGCGGTACTCGACCTCTCCCCGCTCACCGAAAAAGACCGCCGCGACCTGGCCTTTGGCCTGGAACTGGGCGTGGACTGGGTGGCCCTGTCGTTCGTGCAGCGCCCGGAAGACATCGTCGAAGCCCGCCAGCTGATTGGCGACCGCGCCTACCTGATGGCCAAGATCGAAAAACCATCGGCCGTCGAACAGCTGCAAGCCATCGCCGAACTGGCAGACGCGATCATGGTGGCCCGTGGTGACCTGGGTGTGGAAGTACCCGCCGAAAGCGTGCCGCAGATCCAGAAACGCATCATCGGCACCTGCCGCCAACTGGGCAAGCCGGTAGTAGTGGCCACGCAGATGCTCGAATCCATGCGCTTCTCGCCGGCACCGACCCGTGCCGAAGTCACCGACGTGGCCAACGCTGTAGCGGAAGGTGCCGATGCGGTGATGCTGTCGGCCGAGACCGCCTCGGGCGACTACCCGCTGGAAGCTGTGCAGATGATGAGCAAGATCATCCGCCAGGTGGAGAACGGCCCGGACTACCAGGCCCAGCTCGACGTTGGCCGGCCAAAAGCCGAAGCCACGGTATCGGACGCCATCAGCTGCGCCATCCGCCGTATCAGCGGCATCCTGCCGGTGGCGGTGCTGGTCAACTACAGCGAGTCGGGCGCCTCCACCCTGCGTGCTGCGCGCGAGCGGCCACGGGCACCGATCCTAAACCTGACGCCGAACCTGAACACCGCTCGCCGTCTGAGCGTGGCGTGGGGCGTGCATTCGGTGGTCAACGACCGCCTGCGCCAGGTGGACGAGGTTGTGTCGACTGCGCTGGAGATTGCCCAGGCGCAAGGCATGGCCAGCCGTGGCGACACGCTGTTGATCACGGCCGGTGTGCCTTTCGGCAAGCCGGGATCGACTAACACGCTGCGGATCGAGACCTTGATCTGAGAATGCCGGGGGCGCTTTGCGCCCCTTTCGCGACACAAGGCCGCTCCTACAAGGACCGCGAAACCTTCAAGCTCACGCGCTCCATTTGTAGGAGCGGCCTTGCGTCGCGATTGGAGGGCAAAGCCCTCCCCGAACACCGAAACATCAGACCTGCGGAAAACCCGAGGCCCAAAGAGGCCCACCGCTTCCCTTCAACCTCACTGACTGCCCCATGTACACCAAAAATTTCGTCAACCCGTGCCCCGACTGGGCCACGGCGTTACTCAACGGTTTCAGCCAGGTGCTGCTGCTGCGCAACCCCCTGTGTGGCTTGTGCTGCCTGCTGGCCATCCTATTGACCGCCCCCGACCTGGTCGGCGGCGCCCTGCTCGGTGCCCTCGCCGGGCTGGTCACCGCCCAAGCCCGTGGTTACGACCGCGCCGACCGCCAGGCCGGGCTGTACTGCTACAACGGTGTGCTGATTGGCCTGCTGATCAGCGCCATGCTGCCGTGGTCGGTCATGCTGCCGCCGCTGATCATTGCTGCAGGCGGCCTGTCCAGCATCATCACCCACCAGTGGCGCAAGCGCGGCGGCAAGCTGCTGATCGCCTACACTGCGCCGTTCGTGCTGCTGGGCTGGGCCACGCTGCTGTTCACCAGCCCTTCGCCCAGCGGCTTCGTCGAAGCCGACCCGCTGTATGCTTTGGCGCGGGGTGTGGGCCAGATCTTCCTGCTCGATCAGCCTTTGGCCGGATTGCTGATCATGGTCGGCATGTTCATCGCCAACCCTTACGCCGCGATGTGGGCCGTGATCGGCTCAGCCATTGGTGGCGGTGTGGCATTGCTGGCCGACCAGGCGCAGGCTGCATGGTTGGGCCTGTATGGTTTCAATGCGGCACTGGCGGCGTTGGCCTTTAGCAGGCAGGGTGAAAAGCCGTGGGTGACAATGCTGGCAATTGCCTTGGCCCTGCTGCTGCAACCGGTGTTCACGCTGCTGCCTGTGGCAGGTCTGACTGCGCCCTTTGTCGCCGCCTGCTGGCTGATGCATGCGGGCAACCATCTGGCCCAGCCCAGACAGCGCAATGCCAGCCGCTTGCACAGCTGAAACGCAACCCCTAGGCTCAGCCCATCGTTTTTGTGGACCGAGCCAATGAACAACCCTGCGAGCCTGCGTGAACGGCTCTTCGTTATCGTCTTCCAGACCGACACCGTGGCTGGAAGACGCTTCGACAAAATCCTCCTGCTGATCATCCTCGCCAGCCTGGTCACGGTGATCCTCGACAGCATCGACGAAATACACCAAGGCTACGCCGGCCTGCTCGCCGCCATCGAATGGGGCTTTACCGCGATCTTCCTGGCCGAGTACCTCACCCGCCTGTACTGCTCACCCAAGCCCCTGCGCTATGCCTTCAGTTTCTACGGCCTGGTCGACTTGCTGGCGATCGTGCCGGGGATCATCGCGCTGTACTACAGCGACGCCCAGTACCTGCTGATCATCCGGGTAATCCGGATGCTGCGGATCTTCCGCGTGCTCAAGCTCAGCCCGTACCTCAAGCAGGCCCATTACCTGATGGAGGCACTGCGCGGCAGCAAGCAGAAGATCATCGTGTTTCTGGTCACGGTCTCGACCCTGGTAATCGTGTTCGGCACCTTGATGTATGTGATCGAAGGACCGGAGCATGGCTTTACCAGCATCCCCAAAGGCATCTACTGGGCCATCGTCACCCTCACTACCGTGGGGTTTGGCGATATCGTGCCGAAGACGCCCCTGGGGCAGGTGCTGTCGTCGCTCGTGATGATTACGGGCTACTCAATTATTGCCGTGCCGACCGGTATCTTTACCGCCGAACTGGCCAATGCCATGCGCGGGGAGCAGTTGCAACATGACTGCCCGACCTGCAGCAAGAAAACCCATGAGCATGGCGCCGCCTTCTGTTCCCGGTGTGGGAATGTGCTGTTCCCGAAAACCGAATAAGCAAAGAGCCATTTCGTCTTTAAAGCCCCAAGAACCAAACGCTATAGTCGCTGGCACACTGCCAAACATCTGAACCATAACAAGGAAGCAACGTGAAAAAACTCTTCACCGCCTCGCTGCTCGCCGCAGGCCTGGCCTTGGGCAACCTCGCCCAGGCCGCCCCTACCCTGCTGAACGTTTCCTACGACGTGATGCGCGACTTCTACAAGGACTACAACCCGGCCTTCCAGAAGCACTGGGAAGCCGAGCACAAAGAGAAGGTCAACGTGCAGATGTCCTTCGGCGGCTCCAGCAAGCAGGCGCGTGCAGTGATCGATGGCTTGCCGGCCGACGTCATCACCATGAACATGGCCACCGACATCAACGCCCTGGCCGACAACGGCAAGCTGGTACCGGACAACTGGGTAACCCGCCTGCCGAACAACAGCGCGCCGTTCACTTCGGCCACCGTGTTCATCGTGCGCAAGGGCAACCCGAAAGCCCTGAAAGACTGGCCCGATCTGCTGAAGGACGGTGTGCAGGTGATCGTGCCCAACCCGAAAACCTCGGGTAACGGCCGCTACACCTACCTGTCCGCCTGGGGCTATGTGCTCAAGCAAGGCGGTGACGAGGCCAAGGCCCGTGACTTTGTCGGCAAACTGTTCAAGCAAGCGCCGGTGCTGGATACCGGTGGCCGTGCTGCCACCACCACGTTCATGACCAACCAGATCGGCGACGTGCTGGTCACCTTCGAGAACGAAGCCGAAATGATCGCCCGCGAGTTCGGTCGCGACCAGTTCGAAGTGGTTTACCCAAGCGTGTCGGCCGAGGCCGAGCCACCTGTGAGCGTGGTAGACAAGGTGGTGGCCAAGAAGGGTACCCAGGCCGTGGCCGAGGAATACCTGAAGTACCTGTGGTCGCCAGAAGCCCAGGAGATCGCCGCCAACAACTACCTGCGCCCACGGGATGCGACGGTACTGGCCAAGTACACCGACCGTTTCCCGAAAGTGGACTTCCTGTCGGTGGAGAAAACCTTTGGTGACTGGCGCACCGTGCAGAAGACCCACTTCAATGATGGCGGCGTGTTTGACCAGATCTATACCGGTCAGTAATTGATGTAGGCAGGTCCGGCCCTATCGCCGGCAAGCCAGCTCCCACAGGTACTGCACACGGTTTGGGCATTGTGCAGTACCTGTGGGAGCTGGCTTGCCGGCGATAGGGCCGGTACTGGCAAACTCAGGTCTGACGGAATACCAAAGCCTTCAGCCCCCCGGCCGGGTCTACATCGGGAAACTCCGGCGGGTTCTCCAACCGCTCGACAAACGCCAACGTCGGCGCATGCTCAGCCATCCCCTCGATCAGAAACTCCGGCCCGATCCCCGGGTCGTTCACACACGCCAGCACGGTGCCACCCGCATTCAGCAACTCCGGCAACCGCCGCAGGATCTTCGCGTAATCCTGGGTCAGCACAAAGCTGCCGCGCTGGAAGGTGGGCGGGTCGATGATGATCAGGTCATAAGGCCCGTACTTGCGCACCTTGCCCCACGATTTGAACAGCTCATGCCCCAGGTAAGCCACCCGCGATGCATCGTGGCCATTCAGGCGATGGTTATCACGGCCACGGGACAACGCCGACTTGGCCATGTCCAGGTTCACCACCTGCTCCGCGCCACCGGCAATCGCCGCCACCGAAAAACCGCAGGTGTAGGCGAACAGGTTCAAGACACGCTTGCCGGCTGCCTGCTCGCGCACCCAGCGCCGGCCGTAGCGCATGTCGAGGAACAGGCCATTGTTCTGCCGCACGCCCAGGTCCAGCAGGTAGGTCAGGCCATCCTCGACCACCTCACGCTGCTGGCACGGCTCGCCCAGCAGCCACTGGCCCGGGCTGTCGGGCAGGTAACGGTGCTGAATGAGGATCGCCTGGCCAGACCACTGCGGGCGTTCGGCAAAGGCACGCAACATGGCTTCCAGTTCAGCCAGCTGGCCTTCGGGTGGCTCGCGGAACAGGGCGACCGACAGCACACCCTGCAACCAGTCGACCGTCACTTGCTCCAGGCCCACCCAGCAGCGGCCACGACCGTGGAACAGTCGGCGGGTTTCCTGCGGGGCAGGGTCGAACGCGGCGAGCAGGTGTTGCTCAAGGGTGTGGATCGGCGAAGTCATGGTGGGTCGCAAACAAATGAAAAGGCCGCCATTCTACCCCTTGACCGCCACTTGTGCAGAGCGGAACCACCAGCCCTGCTGCATCCCCGCCGCCGCCACCAGGATCAACCCCACGCCCAGCCACTGCAGCGGCGCCAGCCGATGCCCGAACGCCACCCAGTCCACCAGAATCGCCGCAATCGGGTAGATGAACGACAGCGCCCCGGTCAACGCCGTGGGCAGACGCTGAATGGCACTGTAAAGCAGCACATACATCAGGCCGGTGTGCACCATGCCCAGTGTCAACAAACTGGCCAACGCCGGCACTTCTCCGGGCAACCCGCCAGGCCTGACCCAGGGTGCCAGCATCAGCACACCGGTGGTTACCTGGATCAATGCAATCAGGTGAGGCGGCGTGCCACTCAGGCGCTTGATGATCAGTGCAGCGATTGCGTACAAGAACGCCGCCCCCAACGCCAGTGCAATTCCCAGCAGGTAATCCTCACCGCCACCCTGCCCCGTGCCATGGGCACTGACGATGGCCAGCATGCCGAGGAAGGCGACACTCAGCCAGGTCACCTTGGCCAAGGTGATTTTCTCGCCCAGGAACAGCGCCGCCAGCCCCACCAGCAGAAACGGCTGCACGTTGTACACCGCCGTGCCAATGGCAATCGACGCCCGCGAGTACGAGGCAAACAACAGTAACCAGTTGCCGACAATCGCCACCCCACTCGCAACCGCCAGCAAGAACGCCGTGCGGCTGATCACTCCCGGCCGCAGAAAGCCAAAAACGGCGCAGATCACCAGCAAGGTCACGGCGCCGAACACGCAGCGCCAGAACACCACCTCAAGCACGGGCTGGCCGGACACCAGCACGAACCAGCCGATGGTCCCGGAAATCAGCATGGCAGCGATCATTTCCAGCGAGCCACGGCGCAATGAACTGTCCATCTCACACCTCCCGTTGACGATGGCAACAGTATGCAAAGGATACCGGTGTGCTATCCAGCGGATAACGAAGGCAGATTGGCATACATGCCTTTACTATCAAGGCAAATAACGCGAATTACCTATTGAGGCGACCATGACTGACGCTATCGACCAACTTTTGATCAATGCACTGATGGAGGATTCGCGCCGCTCGCTGAAGGCCCTGGCGCAGGTGAGCGGGCTGTCCGCACCCAGCGTCAGCGAGCGCCTGCGCCGGCTGGAAGAGCGTGGCGTGCTGCGCGGCTACACCGTGGAGGTCGACCCACGCGCGTTTGGCTACCAGTTGCAGGCCATCGTGCGCATCCGCCCGCTGCCGGGGCAGTTGCAGGAGGTGGAGCGGCAGATCATTGCCATCCCCGAGTTCACCGAGTGCGACAAGGTCACCGGCGAGGACTGCTTTATTGCCCGCCTGCATGTGCGCTCCATGGAACAGCTGGACACCCTGCTCGACCGCATCAATGTGCTGGCTGACACCAACACCGCGATCATCAAGAAAAGCCCGGTGAAGCGGCGGTTGCCGCCAATGGATTGAGAGGCGCCACAGGAAAACTTGACTATTTTTTGTACACAAGAATGTCACCTTAAGTGCCATTTTTGTGTGCAATTTTTCCGGTAACGCCCCAATACGTTACACACTACCCTGCAACTAATTTTGACCATTTGATCAACTAATTATCAGTCTAAAAATTTAAACCTGTTTATTTGGTCAACTTATAATTCCTGAATTTCATGAACTTATCTTTCTAAACCCTAGATTCGAAATGATAGCCCTCTAACGCTTGCTCTTTCCTTGGCATGGAACTCGCTTTTGTGTCCTTGTGTTTTGTATACAAACTCGACAAAACATAAATACACAAGAACCCGCGACGCCGGACCAAAACCGGCCGCCGCGCCCAGAACCCTGTGATGCCAAGCTGCACTGACGAGATGGCGAGCCCGTGCGCATGCCCGCTCATCGCAGTCCATGTGCATCAGGAGCCCGCCGGAATGAGTAGCAGCCTCGACCTTGCCCCTGAACTATCCGTCGCCAGCACCCACCCTGCTTCCACACTTGAAGGCAACCAGCCCGCGCTGGCCCTGAGCCCGCGCCTGCATAACCGCGACCTTGCGCCTACCCGTATCGAAGGCCGCCGCTGGGGTGGATACAGCATCTTCGCGTTGTGGACAAACGATGTGCACAATATCGCCAACTATTCGTTCGCCATGGGCTTGTTCGCCCTCGGCCTGGGCGGCTGGCAGATTCTGCTGTCGCTGGCCATTGGCGCAGCGCTGGTGTACTTCTTTATGAACCTGTCCGGCTACATGGGGCAGAAAACCGGCGTTCCCTTCCCGGTCATCAGCCGCATCGCCTTCGGCATCCACGGCGCGCAGATTCCGGCGCTGATCCGCGCCGTCATTGCCATTGCCTGGTTCGGCATCCAGACCTACCTCGCCTCCGTGGTACTGCGCGTGCTCCTGACCGCCGTGTGGCCGCACATGGCAGCCTACGACCATGACAGCATCCTCGGCCTTTCAAGCCTGGGCTGGGTGTGCTTCGTGTCGATCTGGCTGGTGCAGCTGGTGATCCTAGCGTACGGCATGGAGATGGTGCGCCGCTACGAGGGTTTCGCCGGCCCGGTGATCCTGCTGACCGTCTCGGCCCTGGCGGTGTTCATGTACTTCCAGGCCGACACGCGCATCGCCTGGTCGGTGGCTACGCCGCTGACTGGCTACGAGATGTGGCGCAACATCTTTGCCGGCGGTGCGCTGTGGTTGGCGATTTACGGCACCCTGGTGCTGAACTTCTGTGACTTCGCCCGCTCCTCGCCGTGCCGCAAAACCATTCGCGTGGGCAACTTCTGGGGCCTGCCGGTGAACATCCTGGTATTCGCCATCATCACCGTGGTGCTGAGCGGCGCGCAGTTCCAGATCAACGGCCAGATCATCGACAGCCCGACACAGATCGTCGCTGCCATCCCGAGCACACCCTTCCTGGTACTCGGCTGCCTGGCCTTCCTGATCGTCACCGTGGCGGTGAACATCATGGCCAACTTCGTCGCCCCGGCCTTCGTGCTCAGCAACCTGGCGCCGCGTCACCTCAACTTCCGCCGCGCCGGGTTGATCAGTGCCACCGTGGCGGTGCTGATCCTGCCGTGGAACCTGTACAACAGCCCATTGGTGATCGTGTACTTCCTGTCGGGCCTGGGCGCCCTGCTCGGCCCGCTGTACGGGGTGATCATGTCCGACTACTGGTTGCTGCGCAAAGGCTGCATCAACGTGCCGCAGCTCTACAGCGAAGACCCGGCCGGTGCCTACCACTACACCAAGGGCATCAACCTGCGCGCCGTGGCAGCCTTCGTGCCGGCCGCACTGCTGGCCATCGTCCTGGCGCTGGTACCCCACTTCCAGCATGTGGCGCCGTTCTCCTGGCTGATCGGTGCCGGCATCGCCGCCGCCCTGTACCTGCTGATCGCGCCTCGCAACCGTCACTACCACGATGTCAGCGGCGAGTGCATCGCCGTCGACCACAGCAGCCATTGATCAAGGAAGACTGCCCATGCGTATTCTGATTGCCAACGTCAACACCACCGAAGCCATCACCGAGGCCATTGCCGAACAAGCGCGCAGTGTCGCCACCCCCGGCACCGAGATCATTGGCCTCACCCCCTGGTTTGGCGCCGAGTCGGTGGAAGGCAATTTCGAGAGTTACCTGGCTGCCATCGCCGTGATGGACCGGGTGCTGGCCTATGAAGGCCCCTACGACGCCGTGATCCAGGCCGGTTATGGCGAACACGGTCGTGAAGGCTTGCAGGAGCTGCTGAACGTACCGGTAGTGGACATTACCGATGCAGCCGCCAGCACGGCGATGTACCTGGGCCATGCTTACTCGGTGGTGACCACCCTGGACCGCACCGTGCCGCTGATCGAGGACCGCTTGAAGCTCTCCGGGCTGTACGACCGCTGCGCCTCGGTAAGGGCCAGCGGGCTGGCCGTGCTGGAACTGGAAGAAGACCCGCAGCGTGCGGTGGAAGCCATCGTGGAGCAGGCCGAGCGAGCCGTGCGTGATGACAAGGCCGAGGTGATCTGCCTGGGCTGCGGCGGCATGGCCGGGCTGGACGAGCAGATCCGCCAACGCACCGGCGTGCCGGTGGTGGATGGGGTGAGCGCGGCGGTGACCATTGCCGAGTCGCTGGTGCGGATGGGCTTGAGCACCTCCAAGGTACGCACCTATGCCACGCCACGGGCGAAGAAAGTGGTGGGTTGGCCGATGCGGTTCGGGCGCTAGCCCTTTACTTGCCTGTACCGGCCTCTTCGCGGGCACGCCCGCTCCCACAGGACAACCACAAGCCTGAAGACTTTGGGATCCCTGGACTGCCCCCAAGAAGTTGGACACCAATCCAATTTCTTGGGGTGTCCACATGAGCAAGTATTCAGACCAATTCAAGCTTACTGCCGTTCAGGCTTACTTGGAGAGTGGTGAAGGCTTCCGAACAGTAGCCCGCCGATTTTCCGTGGATTTCAGCCTGCTGCGGCGCTGGGTCTCAAGCTTCCAGAAACATGGACAGTTCAGTCTGCGCAAAATAGGCCAGCGGTACAGTGCGACCTACAAGTGCTCAGTCCTTGAGTACATGCACAAGCATCAGCTTTCCTTGCGTCAGACCGCCGCCCATTTCGGTCTCGGCCAGTCCTCGCAGGTAGGCATTTGGGCGCGGCAACACTACAGTGGTGACCCTGCACTGCCTGCTCCCAAGAAAAGAAAACCTGCTGCCATGCCGAAAAAGCCTTATCCCATCAAACCTACGACTTCCGATGACACAGAGAAAAGCCGCGACCAGTTGCTGGCCGAGCTTGAGTGGCTGCGCATGGAGAACGCCTACCTAAAAAAGCTGGAAGAACTGAAGAAGCAGGAACGAAGGCAGCCCAAAAAGCCCTGATCGTCTCGGCGCTCAAGGACCGGTTTCCCTTGGCCGCCGTTCTACAGTTGGCGGATCTGCCACGCAGTACGTTTTATTACCAGCTTCAAGCGCAGGCCAAACCTGACAAGCATGCTGCTCTGAAGCAGATGATTCAGCGTGTCTATCACGAGGAAAAAGGGCTATACGGTTACCGGCGCGTTGCAATCGTGATCCGCAATGGCGGCACCTTGGTTAACAAGAAGGTGGTGGAGCGTTTGATGGTCGAGCTTGATCTTCGCTCACTAGTACGGCCAAAAAAGTACCGGTCGTACAAGGGGGTTGTCGGCACCATCGCGCCCAACCTGCTGGAGCGAAACTTCCTCGCGCAGCGCCCGAATCAGAAGTGGGTGACCGATGTTACCGAGTTCAAAGTGGCTCAGGAAAAGATCTATCTCTCCCCTGTGATGGACTTGTACAACGCCGAAATCGTGGCCTACGAAGTGGCCAGCAGGCCGTGCCTTGGGCTGGTTACCAACATGCTGGACAAGGCCTTCGAGCGCCTGGGAAACAAGCCGAAACTGGTGCTTCACTCAGATCAAGGCTGGCACTACCAACACTCGCAGTACCGCCACAAGCTGGCAGAGCAAGGGCTGAAGCAGAGCATGTCACGCAAAGGAAACTGCCTGGATAATGCGGCTATGGAGAGCTTTTTTGGTACGCTTAAGTCCGAGTTTTTCTACCCGAAGCGCTTCGAGAGCGTTGAAGAACTGAAAGCTGGTCTGGATGAGTACATCCACTACTACAACCATGACCGCATCAAGCTAAAGCTCAATGGCATGAGCCCTGTGAAATACAGGACCCATGCTGCGGCTGCTAGCTGAAACTGTCCAACTTTTCGGGGGCAGTCCACCCTGTGGGAGCGGGTTTACCCGCGAAGAGGCCGGTACAGGTCAGCTCATCATTCGGGCTAACGCTGCACTATAACCTCAGGTCGGGCAGCTGTGCGCACCGTCATTCAGGCCCTGGCGTACGTTACGGCTGAGCAGGCTGGCCTTGCCGTCGTGCCAGGTCAGGGTCAGTACATAGAGGGTATCGAAGTCATCGCCGTTCCAGTCATCGGTAATCACCCGCTCTTCACCCAGCGCCTTGCCGGCCACGGTATTGATCAACTCCGGGAGGTAACCATGCGACCAGGCGGTGTAGATGGTTGCATTGCGGTACTTGTCGCTCAGCAGCTCGTCAGCCAGTTCGTCGGTGTCGTTGGCGCCATAGTCGATGTTTACCGGCAGGCCCAGACGGATGGCGCTGGGGGTAATGGTCATCAACGGGCGGATGTAGCTGTAGCTTTCGTCCTTGCTGCCCTCCTCGACATGCCGCGAAGGGTTGGCAGCAAACACGTAATCGGCCTTGCCAAAGCGCTCGGGCAACACAGTGGCCAGGTCCAGCGCACGGTTCAGGCCTTGGCAGTTCAACTGGCCCAGCCCCTCGCCCGGCTTCTCGGCATGGCGCAGAAACACCAGGGTCTGGGTGCCATCCACCGGTTGCGCACGGCTTTCGACAGCCTCCAGCGCCAGCGGTACGGCGACAGCTGTAAGCACCAGGCTCAGCAGCAAGTGACGGCGACGGCGGAAGAATGTTGGCAACTTCATCAAGGCAGGCTCGTGTGGCAAAGAAAATCGGGTCAACCCGCCACATCGCCCCATCAGCTGCAGGGCGCCCTTGTAGTGAATGCCATCCTTGGCAACGAGTGAGGGTCAGAGTGCCCTGAACCCGTTTGGTTCCTCCCTGGAGCTAGATGCCGTTCCCTAGGCAAGGCCTAGGTTAGGGGATGGGTGTTGCTAAATTATGTATGGAGCAAGAACCTGGGGTTGCTGGATGGTGCCGGGATGTGGGCCTTGAGATTTGCGGTGTTGCTAAAATCGAGCGCCGCCCGCGCGGCGCATCGCGAGCAAGCTCGCTCCTACATCTGTTTCGGGCCAATTATTCCTGTGGGCTTCGCGCGCGAACGCTTTGGCGCATGCCTCGATATCGCGTCGTAAAAACAAGGCGGTCACATAGGATGGTGCGGTCGATACTGGCCCGAAACAGATGTAGGAGCGAGCTTGCTCGCGATGCGCCGCGCGGGCGGCGCTCGATTTCAGCCACACCATAAAAATCCCGTCGTGCATCAGTCGAGGCTCTCACCCCTTGCGCAGGCGGAAATAAGCGGTTGCAAATGCTGCCTTCAGCTCCGAACGGGTTTTCCGGGTGTTTGTAACCACACTCGCCAGTTCACGCGGCAACGAGATTTCCATTCGCGCGCCTGATGCCACCAGCAACGCATTGGCTTCGCGAACCACTCGAGATGAAAAATGCGATTTCATAGAGGACTACCCTGTACGCTCACTGAGCCTACAAGGTTAGCCGACCCTAAATAGCACCTCAATCAGGCATCGATCGATAGAGCGTGTAGTCCTTTTCCTCAATCATCCCGCGTCAGCACATCCAGCAATTCGATCTCGAAGGTCAGGTTCGAATTTGGCGGGATCGCCCCCACGCTGCGCTCGCCATAGCCCAGGTGTGCTGGAACCTGCAGTTTGCGCTTGCCACCAACACGCATGCCCATCAGGCCTTGATCCCAGCCTTTGATCACCCGGCCGGTGCCGATCACGCACTGGAACGGCTTGCCGCGTGACCAGGACGAATCGAACTCGCTGCCGTCGGCCAGCCAGCCGGTGTACTGGGTGGTGATCAGGGCGCCTTTGACGGCGGCTTTGCCATCACCCTCCACCAGGTCGATGATCTGCAGTTCTTGGCTCATGGGCACGCTCCAACGCGGGAAAACAAAGCCGCCCTTTTCTCAGGAATGCACCGGTTTTGCAAGTTTGCGCGGTGTTTCATGCCACCGCTTCGAACCGGGACGCGATGGGTAATCAGCTGTTCTGCTCGAACACCTCTTGGCCAGTCAGTTCCTTGGTCTGGTTGGCGAAGCAGTACCAGGCGGGTTTCTCTTCCACGAAAATCTGCAGGTTGAAATCCCACGCCTGGTCACCGTCGAGCAGGCCGACCGGCACGGCATGGAAGTCGTTGGCCTTGAGCCGGTAATACAGGTGCGTGCCGCACTGGCCGCAAAACGCGCGCTGAGCCCAGTCAGACGACTCATACACCGAGGGCGCACGCCCTTCGATCACCGGGGGCCGGCTGCACTCCACAACCAGCAGCGGGCCGCCAGTCCATTTGCGACACATGCTGCAATGGCAGGCACTGACATGGATGTTGTCTACAGTGACCTTCAGCGTGGTGGCGCCACACAGGCAAGTGCCTTGTTTTTCCAGGGCCATGGCTGGCTCCTTGAACAGGGAAAGAGCCAGCCAGTATAGATGCCTGAACGGGCCTCAGAAGTAGACGGTACCGCGCAGGTACAACGCCGCCCGCCCGCTGATGATTACCCGGCCATTGCCCGGCACTTCGCACTGCAGCTGCCCTTTGCGCACCCCGCCCTGCTCACAGCTCAGTACCCGCTTGCCCAGGCGCTCCGCCCACACCGGTGCCAGCGAGGTGTGCGCCGAACCGGTTACCGGGTCTTCATTCACGCCAACGCGAGGGCCGAACCAGCGGGTGACGAAATCAAAACCACGCCCTGCTGCCGTCACGGCAATACCACGCACGTCGAACGTGTTCAACGCAACGAAGTCCGGCTTCAGGGTGTCGAGGATCAACGCATCATCGATCACCACCACATAATCGTCGCTTTGGTACAACGCCTGTGCCTGGTTCAAACCCAGCGCTTGCAGCAACCCTGCCGGGATATCCACTGCAACCGGCTGCTTGGCCGGGAAATCCATCGCCAGCAGCCCGTCAGCGCCACGGCTGACGCGCAACTCGCCGCTGCGGGTGTTGAAGCGCAGCACCTGCGCGTGCTCGCCCAGATGCTCGAACAGCACATAGGCCGAGGCAAGCGTGGCATGGCCGCACAGGTCAACTTCTACAGTCGGGGTGAACCAGCGCAGGTCGTAGGTTTCACCATTGCGCACGAAATACGCGGTTTCCGACAGGTTGTTCTCTTCGGCGATGCGCTGCAGCACATCGTCCGGCAGCCAGCTTTGCAGCGGAATCACGGCGGCCGGGTTGCCACCGAACGGTTCAGCGGAAAAGGCATCGACCTGGAAGATTTCGAGTTGCATGCACACACTCCTTGTTGCCCGGGTGTTGCCAGGCAGATGGCTGATAAGGGTTACTTGGGTACCTTGCGGCAGTGCGGTGGCCCGCGCATCAGTGTCGAGCGCGCTGGCACGGGCGATATTCATCAGATAGCCTTCGGCGACAGGGCAGTTTTGCGCAAGCCACCTGCGGGTCAATTCGAGGTGCCATTATGCGGAGTGATGGACCAGTACAGTCAACCGAAATAACAAGGTAAAACTGTACTGTACCGCCACACAAAGCCCCGCTTTTGATCTTGATCTTGATCTTGATCTTCGCGACTTCAGGAGGCCGAACGCAGGCCTTGCGGAGGGAGGTGACGGGCATGGATGCCCGTCAAGCGCTGGGCCCCAGGATGGGGCCTGCAGCGCGGTCCTCCCGGGAGCAAGGCCGGAGTGAGGGAACCCCGGAGCGCAGCGCAGGGGCCGGATGATGGGAGCGCAGCGTTTTTTGGTTACTTTTTGTCGCGTTTGACAAAAAGTGACTCGCCGTAAGGGCGAAAAGGTGAGTCAACGTCGCCAAAGCAAATGGACTTTGCGCGATATAAGAACCAGCACTGTTTCGCTTTTTGCTTTTCGCTTTTCGCGTTACTGGGCGAATGCGCGACCTAAGCCACCCGGCACACCGCTACTGTCAGTTTCCTGCCAAGGCCCATTCGGGCTCAGCGACCAGCTCCAGCCGTTATCAAACCGGTAATATGTACGCTGCCGGTAGAAGGTGTTGGGCTGTTTCTCCAATACATAAACACCCAGCTTCGGGTCCCAGTGGCTGGCCCCGCCAGGCGGTGGCGCAAAGCTGGCCGAGGTACGCGGCATCGGTTTGGGAATCGCCGCCGGCTTGCTCGGTTGGGTCGATGGCTGCCCACCCGGCAACGGTTTGACCACCGGCCCCTGTGGCGGCACGCGTTCAATCGGGGGTTCAGGCTGCTCATACGGCTGATGCACCGTACACGCAGACAAACCCAGGGCCAGGGTAATCAGGGTCAGGCGGACGGTGCTGTGCATGGCATTGCTCTCTTACTGGTCGGGGCTGTCGATGGTCAGGCGCTGAGTAGCCTGGGTGGCGCTGGGCAGTGGCGCACCCTGGCCAATCCATTCGCCGTGGGTAGGCTGGCCAGCGCGCGATACACGTGCAACCAGTTGGACTTCGGCAAATTGCGACAGTTTCATCTGCGGCATCATCGCGTCAGCATCAGACAACTCCACCTCGATCGGCAACTGCGCCACCGTCACCCGCTTGGCCGCCAGCGGCATGGGCGGGCCATTGCTGGCGCGGGCAAAGATGAACACGGTGTCGTCCGGCTTGACCTTGTCCTTCAGCGCCGCCGCCAGCTCCACCCGCACTTTCAGGCGGGCCGCCGCAGGTGTGGGCGCTGCTTCTGCCACAGCACCACCCAGGCGCTCGACAGCGCGGTCGATACCGCCCTGCAGGGCGTCACGCGATGCGTCACCTTCCGGCAGTTGCGCCAGCAGGCGCTTCCAGTAGTCGATGGCTTCCTGGTAACGCTCACCTTCGAAGGCAGCAATGCCGCGCAGGCCCAGGCTGGTCACTTCGTTGGGGTCGGCTTTCAAGGCTTCGTCGGTCAGTGCCTGCAACTGCGGGCTCCACTGTTTGTCAGCCGCAAAATACAGGGCCTGAGCCCATTGCCCCAGCAGCTCGGGCTGGCGGCCGGCCAAGGCCACGGCCCGCTCGAAGGTGCGCGCCGCATCAGCCGGGCGTTGCTCGGCCATGTAGGCGCGGCCCAGGAAGTACATGGCCTCGGCCGAATCCGGCTGGGCCTGCACCACGCGCTCCAGACGCGTGGTCATTTCTTCCATCGACTTGGGCGCCTCGGCGAATTCCTGGGTCAGGGCCACCTTGTCGGCCGCACCAAAATGCAGGTACAGCCCCAGTGCCATCAGTGGTACCAGCACAGCCGCCAGCAGCGGCAGGGCCTTGCCCAAGTGGCCCTGGCGCGGTGCCTCGGCGCCTTCGGTATCGGCCAGCAATTCGCGGGCAGCCTCGTCACGGCCCTTGGTCATCTGCGCCTCATCCAGCACGCCAGCAGCCTGCTGGGCGGCCAGTTCGGCAACACGCTCCTGGTACAAGGCCACGTTCAGGGCGGTGCGGTCTTCTTCCTGCTGACGACGACGGCCACGCAGGATAGGGATCAGCAAAAAGCTGAGGGCAGCGAGCAGCAGCAGGCCCGCGCTAAGCCAGAATTCAATCATGGGTCTGTTCTTTTTCCAGCAGTTTGGCGAGACGCTCGCGTTCTTCGGCAGACAATTCATTGCCGCCCTGCACAGCCGTACCGCGGCGCCGGCGCACGATCACCGCCAACACCACGAAACCGCCGGCCAGCAGAATCCCCGGGCCGAACCACAACAGCCAGGTGCGCCCGCTGAGCGCCGGCTTGTAGCGCACGAAGTCACCATAGCGGTCGACCATGAAGTCGACAATCTGCTGGTTGCTCTTGCCCTCGCCCAGCATGCGGAAGATTTCCCGGCGCAGGTCGGCGGCAATCGGCGCGTTGGAATCGGCGATGTCCTGGTTCTGGCACTTGGGGCAGCGCAGTTCCTTGGTCAGTTGCTGATAGCGCTCGCGCTCGGCCTCGTCGCGGAACTGGTAGGTGTCGATGGCCGCCTTGGCCACGCCGGCCAGGCTCATGCCCAGCACGACAGCCGCCAGCCAACGCCTCATGGTTTGGCCTCATCGACCAGGCCCTGGTAAAGCGGGGCCAGCTGTTCGCGCCACACCGTGGCATCGACAATGCCCACATGTTTGTAGCGAATGATGCCCTTGGCGTCGATCAGGAAGGTTTCCGGCGCGCCGTACACGCCCAGGTCCAGACCCAGGCTGCCCTGCTCGTCGCGGATGTCCAGCTGGTAGGGGTTGTGGAACTCGGCCAGCCATTTTTGCGCGGCGGCATTGTCGTCCTTGTAGTTGACCCCGTGAATCACCACACCCTGCTGTGCCAGCTGGTTAAGGTACGGATGCTCGACCTTGCACGACGGGCACCAGGTGGCCCACACGTTGACCAGTGCCGGGCGGCCCATCAGGTCGGCCTGAGTCAAGGTGCGGTCACCCTGGGTCGAGGCCAGCGAAAACGCCGGGAACGGTTTGCCGATCATTGCCGAAGGCAGCTCGTCGGGCTTGAGGAACAACCCTTTATAGAGGAACACCGCCACCAGCAGGAACACCGCCAGTGGGACTACCATGATCCAACGCTTCATGCAGCAGCTCCAGACACGCCCAGGGCATCACGCACCCGGGTCTTGACCTTGACGCGGTAACGCCGGTCGAGGGCCGCCAGCAACCCGCCCAGGCCGGTCAGCAGACCGCCCAGCCAGATCCAGCGGACGTAAGGCTTGATATGTACGCGCACGGCCCACGCGCCGTTCTCCAGCGGCTCGCCCAGGGCGACGTACAGGTCACGAGTAAAGCCTGCATCGATGCCGGCTTCGGTCATCATCGACTGCTGCACGGTGTACAGGCGCTTCTCCGGGTGCAGGGTGGTGATTTCACGGCCATCACGGCTGACCACCACGGTGCCCTTGTCGGAGATGAAGTTCGGCCCTTCGAAGTGCTTGGCGCCCTGGAACAGGAAGTGGTAACCGCCCAGCTCAACGCTTTCGCCCGGGGCCATGCGCAGGTCGCGTTCGGCGCTGTTGTTACTCGACAGCACCACGCCCAACGCACACACCGCCAGGCCCAGGTGGGCCAGCTGCATGCCCCAGTAGCTGCGGCCCAGGCCGGGCAGGCCCTTGAGCAGGCCTTTGTGGCGGGTCTTGTCGAGGATGTCGCGCAGCCCGCCGAGCACCACCCAGGCGGCCAGGGCAAAGGCGGTCAGTGTCGGCCAGTCGAAGTCGTCGACGATAAAACCGGCCACCGGGGCCAGGATGGCGCTGCCGATCAGCACCGGGGTCATCATGCTGGCCAGCCATTTGCCCGGGGTGTCCTTCCAGCGCACCACCACGCCCACGCTCAGCACCACCATCAACAGCGCCATCAACGGCAGGAACAAGGCATCGAAGTACGGAGGGCCGACCGACAGCTTGGCCCCGGTGAGGGCATCAAGCACCAGCGGGTACAAGGTGCCGAGCAGGATCATCGACGCGGCCACCACCAGCACCAGGTTATTGGCCAGCAGCAGCGTCTCGCGCGACCACAGGGCGAAGCCGACCTGGCTCTTGACCACCGGGGCACGCAGGGCGAACAGGGTGAGCGAACCACCGACCACGAACAGCAGGAAGATCAGGATGAAAATGCCCCGCGACGGGTCGGCGGCAAAGGCGTGCACCGAAGTCAGTACACCGGAACGCACCAGGAAGGTCCCCAGCAGGCTCAGCGAGAACGCGGCAATGGCCAGCAGCACGGTCCAGCTCTTGAACACCCCGCGTTTTTCGGTCACTGCCAGCGAGTGGATCAGCGCCGTGCCTACCAGCCAGGGCATGAACGAGGCGTTTTCCACCGGGTCCCAGAACCACCAGCCACCCCAGCCCAGCTCATAGTAGGCCCACCACGAGCCCAAGGTGATGCCCACGCCAAGGAAGGCCCAGGCAACGATGGTCCACGGCCGCGACCAGCGCGCCCAGGCCGCGTCCAGGCGGCCGCCTAGCAAGGCAGCGATGGCGAAGGCGAAGGCCACCGAGAAGCCCACGTAACCCATGTACAGCATCGGCGGGTGAACGATCAGGCCAAAGTCCTGCAGCAGCGGGTTGAGGTCGCGGCCATCGGTCGGCACCTGTGGCAGCAGGCGCTGGAACGGGTTGGAGGTAATGATCAGGAAGCTCAGGAAGCCCACGCTGATCATGCCCATCACCGCCAGCACACGGGCCAGCATCACCTGCGGCAACTGGCGCGAGAACACCGACACGGCAAACGTCCAGCCGCCCAGGATCAGCGCCCAGAGCAGCAACGAACCTTCGTGGGCGCCCCATACAGCGCTGAACTTGTAGTACCAGGGCAAGGCGCTGTTGGAGTTGCTGGCTACGTAGGCAACCGAGAAATTGTCGGTCATGAAGGCATGGGTCAAACACGCGAAGGCAAACGCCAGGAAGGCGAACTGCCCCCACGCCGCCGGCCGTGCCAGGCTCATCCACAGGCTGTCGCCACGCCAGGCGCCGAGCAGCGGCACACTGGCCTGTACGGCGGCAAAGCAGATAGCCAGGATCATCGCCAGCTGGCCCAGTTCGGGGATTACCAGCGCCGCGTTCATGGCTTGGCCTCCCCGCCCGTGGCGGCCTGGCCGCTTTCCTTCAGGGCCTTGGTGACCTCGGGCGGCATGTACTTCTCATCGTGCTTGGCCAGCACTTCGTCGGCCACCACCACACCGTCGGCGTTGACCTTGCCCAGGGCGACAATGCCCTGCCCTTCGCGGAACAGGTCGGGCAGGATGCCACGGTAGGTGATCGGCACCGACTTGTTGAAGTCGGTGACCACGAAGCGCACATCCAGCGAGTCGGACGAGCGCTGCACCGAGCCTTTCTCGACCATGCCGCCTGCGCGGATGCGGGTGTCCAGCGGTGCTTCGCCATTGGCGATCTGGGTGGGGGTGTAGAACAGGTTGATGTTCTGCTGCAGTGCGCTCAAGGCAAAGCCGACGGCAACCCCGACGCCGACCAGCAGGCCGACGATGAGCAACAAGCGTTTCTTGCGCTGCGGATTCACTGGTTGTTCTCCCGGCGCAAACGGCGCGCCTCTTCTTGCAGGTAGCGACGGCGGGCCAGCAGCGGCGCAGCGACATTCAGCGCCAGCACGGCCAGGCAGATGCCATAGGCCGACCACACGTACAGGCCATGGTGGCCCATGGCGAGAAAGTCACCAAAGGTGGCAAAGCTCATTGTGCGGCCCTCCGCCCCAGGCTGTTCAACACTTCGTCCTTGACCCAACTGGCGCGTGCCTCGCGCTTGAGCACTTCAAGGCGCATGCGCAACAGCAGCACGGCACCGAAGAAGCAGTAGAAACCCAGCGCCGTGCACAGCAACGGCAGCCACATTTCTGCGGGCATCGCCGGTTTTTCGGTAAGGGTGAAGGTGGCGCCCTGGTGCAGGGTGTTCCACCACTCCACCGAGTACTTGATGATCGGGATGTTCACCACGCCGACAATCGCCAGCACCGCGCAGGCCTTGGCCGCACTGTCACGATTACTGATCGCCTGGCCCAACGCAATAATGCCGAAGTACAGGAACAGCAGGATAAGCATGGACGTAAGGCGGGCATCCCACACCCACCAGCTGCCCCAGGTCGGTTTGCCCCAGATGGCGCCAGTGACCAGCGCCACGGCGGTCATCCAGGCGCCGATCGGCGCGGCGCATTGCAAGGCGACATCGGCGATTTTCATTTTCCACACCAGCCCCACCACCCCGGCCACCGCCAGCAGCACGTAGCAGGACTGCGCCAGCATTGCCGCCGGTACATGAATGTAGATGATGCGGAAGCTATTGCCCTGCTGGTAGTCCTGAGGGGCGAAGGCCAGGCCCCAGGTGATGCCGACCAGCAGCAGGATCACGGCAGCGCCGGCCAGCCATGGCAGCATGCGGCCGCTGATGGCATAGAACCATTTGGGGGAGCCCAGTTTGTGGAACCACGTCCAGCTTATTTTCATCAGGGTACATCCAGGGTATTGGCCGGGCTTGAAAGCCCGGGACTCGTTATTCGCCAACGCTGATTTTCAGGCCAGCGGCTATCGCAAAGGGTGCCAGGGTCACGGCCAGGGCCGTGAGGCTGGCAAGCCAGAGCAGGTGGCCGGTTGCCGGCATATTTTGCAACGCCGCTTGCAACGCACCACTGCCCAGGATCAATACAGGGATATACAACGGCAGAATCAGCAACGCCAGTAACAAACCACCGCGCTTGAGGCCAACCGTCAGCGCCGCGCCCACCGCACCCAGCAGGCTCAGTACCGGCGTACCCAGCAGCAGCGAGCCAAGCAGCACCGGCAGGCAATGGCTCGGCAGCCCCAGCATCAGCGCCAGCAGCGGCGCCAACAATACCAGCGCCAGCCCGGAAAAGATCCAGTGCGCCAGCACCTTGGCCAGCACCAGCAGTGCCAGCGGGTGCGGCGACAACACCCACTGCTCCAGCGAGCCGTCCTCGAAATCGCTGCGGAACAGGCCGTCCAGCGACAACAGCACCGCCAGCAATGCCGCCACCCAGACCAGCCCAGGCGACAAGGTTTGCAACAATTGGCTTTCCGGGCCGACCGCCAACGGGAACAACGCCACGACGATGGCGAAGAACACCAGCGGGTTGGCCAGCTCGGCCGGACGGCGGAACAGCAGGCGCGCTTCGCGGCGCAACAACAAGACGAATACGCTCATGCCGCCCATTGCCCCAGGTTCAGTTCACGGTAACCGGAGGGTTTGCGTTCCAGCGTGTGGTGGGTGGTCAGCACCACCGTGCCGCCCTGTTCGCAATGGGCCGCCAGGTGTGCTTCCAGCTGTGCCACGCCTTGCTTGTCCAGGGCCGTGAACGGCTCGTCAAGAATCCATAACGGCGGGCAGGCCAGGTGCAACCGGGCCAAGGCCACGCGCCGCTGCTGGCCGGCAGACAGGGTATGGCAGGGTACGTCTTCGAAACCACGCAGGCCGACGGCCTCCAGCGCTGCCCAGATCGCCTCACGGCTGGCCGGCTGGTGCAAGGCACAGAGCCAGGTGAGGTTTTCTTCAGCGGTGAGCAGGTCCTTGATGCCAGCGGCGTGGCCGATCCACAACAGGATGCTGGCCAGGGCATGGCGCTGCTCGGCCAGTGGCTTACCGCCCAGCAGGATCTGCCCGGCAGTCGGCTGCATCAGCCCGGCCAGCAGACGCAGCAGGCTGGTCTTGCCGCTGCCGTTGGGGCCGCTGATCTGCAGCATGTCGCCGGCACCCAGCTCGAAATCGAGCTGCTCGAACAGCAGGCGCCAGTCGCGCTCGCAGGCCAGGCCTGCGGCTTGGAGGTGAAGGGTCACGGTTTCGCCTTATCTTTGTAGGGCTTCAGTGCGGCGTCGCCTGAAGCCCTGTGTCTCAAGTCGCCCCCAGCGCTGCCGTTATACTGGCAACCACGGGCGCTCGGCATTATTACATGCGCCGCCGCGCTGCCAAGAGGCCGGGTTCGACAGGTTGTATACAATCATGACTGAAATCAATAGTCTCGCTGCACAAACCGCAGTCAATACCCAAGCCATGAAGGCCGGTATGACCGGCGAACTGCTGCGCCTGACGCAACCGCAGCCCGGCTTGATGGCCCCTGGCGAGACCGCACAGGCCGAAGTGGTTGCGATGCGGCAGGTGGGCAGCGACTTTCAGCTGGTGCTACGGCTGATGCAGGCCAACGGCCTTCAGACCCAACTGCAAGCCAGTGCCAGCCAGCCCCTGCCCCAAGGCAGCCAGGTCACCGTCAGCCAGACCGAAAGCAATCATCTGGCGATCATGCTGCAGCAGGCCAGCGCCAGCCAGGTCGCCACCCTCACCCGCCTGGACACCAGCAAGGTCCCCGTCGGGACCCTGCTGCAAGGCAAGGTCATGACCAACCAGCTACTGCCCCAGGCCGCTGGCCAGCCTGCGGCCTACCGGGCACTGATCAGCCTGCTCAACAGCGCCCAGGCCGGCGCCACCCTGACGGTGGACAGCCCACGCCCACTGGCTATCGGCAGCCTGCTCAGCGCGCTGGTGCAGGGTGACCAGTCACTGCGTTTCGTGCCACTCAGCGGCAGGCAGGACCAGCTCAACATCGCCCAGCAGTTGCTAACCCAGCAGAACCGCCAGGCTTCGTTGCCTGGCCTGCTCAACGCCCTGCAACAGATCACCCGAGACCCTGGCATCGATGGCGACCTGCGCGCCAGCGCCGAACGCCTGTTGGTCAGCCTGCCAGACGCCCGCCAGCTGGGCGATGCGAAAGCGGTTGCCCAGGCCTTGAACAACAGTGGCGCTTTCCTTGAAGCGAAACTGCTGGGTGGCTTTCCTGCCAGCGTCGCCACCGATCTGAAGGCGCATTTGCTGCGGCTGGTCGCCCAGGCTTCGACCACGCCGTCCGGCACGGCCAACCTTGCACCAGCCAGCCTGGCCGTGACCATGCCGGCACTGGCCCGCAGCGCGCTGGGCATGCTCGAACGGGTCAGCCCCAGGCCGCAGCCGGGCGCGTTCCCGCTGCCTTCGCGCCTGCTCAAGGCCCTGGAAGACGAAGGCGACCTGCAACAACTGCTGCGCCTTGCCGCGGCTGCCATTTCGCGCCTGCAAAGCCATGCCATGAGCAGCCTGCAACAGACCGGAACACTGGAAAACGGCAACCTGCAGACCACCTGGCAAACCGAAGTGCCGATCCGCCACGGCCAGGAATTCATCCCGTTGCAGGTCAAACTGCAGCGCGAAGAAACCCCGCAGCAGCAAGCCGACCGCCAGCATGAAGCACAAGACCCACTGCAAGCCCTGTGGCGCATCGAGCTGGCCTTCGACCTGTCGCCACTCGGCCCACTGCAGGTACAGGCGCAACTGAGCCAAGGCCGCCTGAGCGGGCAGCTGTGGGCAGAGCGTGAGCAAACCGCCAGGCTGATCGACACCCAGCTCGGCGCCCTGCGCGAGCGCCTGTTGGCACGTGGCCTGGACGTCGGTGACCTGGAATGCCACCCCGGCACGCCGCCACAAGGCCCGCGCACGCGGGTAGAACAACGTTGGGTGGATGAAAACGCATGAGCCAGAAGCACACACGCCAGGCCATTGCCCTGAGCTACGACGGCCAGCAGGCCCCCACCCTCAGCGCCAAGGGTGACGATGCGCTGGCCGAAGCCATCCTGGCCCTGGCCCGCGAGCACGAGGTACCAATCTACGAGAATGCCGAGCTGGTGCGCCTGCTGGCGCGCCTGGAGCTGGGCGAGCAGATCCCGGAGGCCTTGTACCTGACCATCGCCGAAATCATCGCGTTCGCCTGGCAACTGCGCGGCAAAGTCCCGTATGGCTTCGACGACTCACCGACAGGCGAACGTGACGTGACCGAGGTGCTACCACGCCTGCCTGGCCCGCCCGGCTAAGCCTCAGGGCCAGCACTATTTACCGCTCCCCTGCCGAGTGGTCGGTCGATGCTGTGGCTTTCCCAAGCCACGGAGACCGACATGTCCATCACCCAGATCAATGCTGCCGGCGTGCAGCGCGTTCGCGACCACCTCGCCACCCTTCCCCGCCCCGACCGAACGGCGAAACGACTGATTGGTGACTGGCTGGCCACACAAGGTGTGAACCTCGACCCGGATCTGATCGATGTCGTCACACTGCATGTTCACCCTCATGGCATCGCCAGCTACCAGGCCAAAGTCGTACAGTGTGTCAGCCTCACACAGGCCGTGCTGACGAACTGGCAAGGCGAATCCAGCAACGACTTCTTCGGCGGGTTGTTCAGGCGACCCTGGGCCGGCAGGTTGCCGGGCGACGGCCCGATCACGCTGGTCGACCACTTTCCCCCACAGCCCATTTACGACAATGGCGCCTGGTACGAAGTGTTCAATGGCCTGTTCAGGCGCACCACACCCGCCCGTTACGATCATTCGACACTGCTCGACATCCACGCCGAAGCATTGCAAAGCCACATAGAAGCACTGGACTTTCACACCCTCTACAAGACGACACTCGACACCTACTGGCGCGAGCGCCTTGCAGACTATCGCCTGTGCTGCAAACTCAACTTCATCGCCGCCTGCAACAAACAGGTCGCACAAGGCCAGTTGAGCGATGCCGCACGCAAGCTGGCCTGGCGGGCGGCCGACCTGATCCCCCGCGGCAAAGGTTTACGCCTGAGCACGCTGAGCATCTACGGCTATGCCGCCACCGACCTGCTGTACATCAACGACACCCGGACCGACCTGACGGTGCTCTACGCACCCGGTAACAGTTCGCCATTGCTGGAGTTCGCCAGCGAAAACCTGCTGAAAGACTGGGTTGGCAAAACGTGCAGGGACGCCGCCGGGCGCCAGGCACTCAAGCAACACTTCCGCCTGGCCGACGGCCCACAGGGCATAGACTTCAGCGGCCTGGACACAGCACTGGAAGGCCTGGGCGTTTACCCGCACAGCCATCGCCTGCCACCGGAACACGGCTTTTTCAACGACGACGGCACATGGCCACCCCGCACCTACGTCAATTACCGACCGGGCAAATACAACCCAGGCATTACCGGCGATCTGTTCCAGGCCATGGCCGAGCGCCAGCGCCAACGCTGCTACGACGATGCCGACTTCATCATTACCAGCAATGCACAAGTCACGAAATCCAGATGGGCGAGCTACCTGAACAGCACCCTGAACCTTGTGGCGCCGTTGGCATTCGTGGTGCCGGGCCTGGCCCCGCTGCTCGCCCTGGGCGGTGTCGCACAGCTTGCACTTGGCCTGGACCAGGCAATCAACGGGAAAACATTGCGCGACAAACAGCAAGGGGTAGGCGATATCGCGTATGGGCTTTTGAATGCAACACCTCTGGCCGCAGAGGCTGTAGTCAAGGGCACTGCACTGTTCCGCTATCAGCAGGACAGTTTCGTGCTGCCGCGCCAGGTCAATGACCAATGGGGCTACCCCCTGAGCCCCGTCAGCCCGCCTCATTTGCCGGAAGTGGGGGTCGCCCCTTATTTCCACCGCCCGGTGCGTATAGCGCCGCTGGCAGACGCTGATGCCGCAGTGGCCAACTCACTCAGGCGTTTTCCTCGCTACAACGGCGATGTAGACCACCTGATCGGCTACTACGAAGAAGTGCCCGACTACGCAGAAGTGCTCGACCTGGTCTACGACATGGAAGCCGATCTGTTCATCACCGAGGAAGGCACCAACGAGGTAGCGCCGGTTTACTACGAAGCCGAGCCCGGGACCGGCAACATGCGCATCGTCAACCCCGAAGACCGCCCAGTCACCGACCAGATGCGCATGGCATCCCTGCGTGCGCTGGGCATCGATGTGCAGCTCCCCATACAGTTACCGGCGCCTGTGGCCCAAGGCGCCCACCCCATCCCCAAGCTCATTTCATCACTGTGGGTTGGCGATAAACCCCTGAGCGAGGGGTTGCTGGACACGCTGGCAACCAATGCGCGAACACTGCGCAACAGCGCTTACCGCTATCGGTTGTTCCTGTCGAAGGCAAACCCCGAGGCCTATGCGCAGAACCTGCGAAAACTGCATGCACAAGCACCCGAGTTGCAGGTACTGACGCTGGAAGACCAGCCTTTTTTCACAGACTTCGAGCAAAGCCCGCACTTTGCCCAGTATCAAGCGGCAATCGACGGCAACGGCGGCGTAGCCACCAACTTCGCCTCGGCCTCGGATGTATTGCGCTACCCGATGCTGCATGCTGAAGGCGGTTTGTACATGGACGTAGATGATCAACTGTTGAGTGCGACTGCCGACGCCTCACCGCACAGCGCGGCCATCGATAGCGTGGACCTGGTCACCACCGACGATGGCTTGCTGTTGCACCCGCCCATGCATAACGAGAAGCTGGGCATGAACACGCTGTTCAACACAAGCATGATCGGCAGCCACGCTGGCAACCCGACGCTATTGGCCATTTCCGAAGAGATGCGTGCCCGCTATCGGGTCAATACGGACTTCTACCAGGCACGCCCCACCTTGGCGGATGACCCGGCAGGCTTCTACCGCTACGCCAACCGGCTGAGCCAGTTGAGCGGCCCCGCAATGTTCAATGCTGTGGTAGACCGGGTGCTGCCGGAGCTCTACCGCCTGCGTCAGGTTCATAACCTGTACATGATGCCGCGCGTGAACAGCTTCCTGTACGTTGGCCAGGACGACTTCAAGGCTCTACAGCTCCAGCGCCTGCCTCTTTCGCGCCTGGCCAAAGTCGGCGGCCTGCATTCCTGGGCCACGACCTGACCAGGCAGCAGGCATCACCTTTCGTCAGCCGCTGCGGTGCAGCTTGCTCATCAACTCGGCCTCGGCCTGGGTCAGGCCGCAGCTTTCGGTCAGCTCGGCCACGCTGGCGCCCATGCCTACCAGTTTGGCGGCCTGGGTGAAGGTGACGTTGTTGGGGTCACGCTGCTCCAGCTGCTGAATCTTGTCGGGCAGTGGCGCCACCGCCACGCTCAGCTCATGCAGCGCCTCGCCCATGCGCACGGTACCGTTCTGGTAGTCGTCCAGGCGTTTGGCCAGGTCCTTGATGCGCTGGTCACGCAGCGCATCGCCTTCGGCCTGCTGCGCAGCCAGCTCGCGCTGGCGCTTGCTGTAGTTGAGGAAAAACCACAGGCTCAGCGCCCACACCAGCGCCAGGAAGATGACAGCAACCTGTAGGATCAACTCAGATATTCTCCAGCTCGGACCACTCTTCCTCGGTCATCATCTTGTCCAGCTCGACCAGAATCAGCAATTCGCCATTCTTGTTGCACACGCCCTGGATGAACTTGGCCGACTCTTCGTTACCCACGTTTGGCGCGGTCTCGATTTCGGACTGGCGCAGGTACACCACCTCGGCCACGCTGTCGACCAGAATGCCGACCACTTGCTTGTCGGCCTCGATGATGACGATACGGGTATTGTCAGTGACTTCGGTCGGCATCAGGCCAAAACGCTGGCGGGTGTCGATCACCGTCACCACGTTGCCGCGCAGGTTGATGATGCCCAGCACGTAGCTTGGCGCACCCGGCACCGGGGCGATCTCGGTGTAGCGCAACACTTCCTGTACCTGCATCACATTGATGCCGTAGGACTCGTTGTCCAGACGGAAGGTAACCCACTGCAGGATCGGATCTTCGGAACCTTGTGCAGACGACTTTTTCATTCCCCTAGCCCTCAAAATCCGCCATTGGCGGTGTGTTCGGTGTCATTTTTGTTTAGCGTGCATCTGCTTGACCGCGCCGCTGGCGATCAGCTCGGCCAATGCGGCGACGTCGAGCAGTGCACACATGTGTTCGATTACGGTGCCGGCCAGCCACGGGCGCTGGCCGCGCTGGCTGCGCCATTTGATTTCGGACGGGTCCAGGCGCAGCGAGCGGCTGACCTGGTGCACAGCCAATCCCCATTCGTAGCCCTGCACGGAAATCACGTAATTCAGGCCTTGGCGAAAATCATCGCGGTAACGGTCGGGCATCACCCAACGCGCAGTGTCCAGCACCTTCAGGTTACCCGCCTGGCAGGTCAGGATGCCGAGAAACCAGTCGGGCTGGCCGAACAGCGGCGTCAGCTCCTGGCCGGCCAGGTTGTAGATCGACCCCAGGCACACCAACGGCACCGCCAGGGTCAGGCCAGCCACGTCGAACAGCAGGCATTCGAACGGCTCGGCGGCCCACCCCGGACGGCCGTCGACGCTGGCTGGCGGCACCGGCAGGTCCGGTGCCGGCAAGTGCACATCCACCAGCGGAACCGCCAGCTCCACGGCCTGCTCTTCAACCAGTACCGGAATACTGGCCTCGGCTACCACCGCGTGTTCGACCACCGTCACCACCGGTGCTTCCACCGGCATGACGGCAGGCAGTACCGCCAGCTTTGGCTCGGCAAAAGGCCGCGGCGGGAAGCTAGCGGCGGCTTCAGCCGGCGCCGGCACGGTCGGTTGCCGGGCATCACGCGCCTGTTCCTCACGCACCGCTTCGGCGAAATCGTCCGCTACAGCCGGCTGCTCGAACAGGCCTTCGGCCTCGGTAGCCTCCTGCAGCAGGCCATCGAGGTACGACTGCAGGGCCAACTGCGGCCGAGTGCCGGTTTTCTGTATCTGGGTCATCAGGCCACCTGCGCCGCAGTCTTGTAGGTCAACAGGTGTTTGAGCAGCGCCCGGTAGGCAATCAGCCCACGGCTCTTGCTGTCGAACTGCGAGGGCGTGACACCCTTGCGGCTGGCGTCACGCAGGCGCGTATCCACCGGGATGTAGCCTTGCCACACCTGCTGGCCGTAACTGTCACGCAACTGCTTGAGCGTGCCCAGCGAGGCCTGGGTACGGCGGTCGAACAGGGTTGGCACGATCTGATACGGCAGCGCCTGCTTGCGCGAGCGGTTGACCATGGCCAAGGTGCCGACCATGCGCTCCAGGCCCTTGACCGCGAGGAACTCGGTTTGCACCGGGATCACCAGCTGCTGGCTGGCGGCCAGGGCATTGACCATCAGCACGCCGAGCAAGGGTGGGCTGTCGATCAGGGCAAAGTCGAAATCCTGCCATAGCTGCGCCAGACTCTTGGCGATTACCAGGCCCAGGCCGTTCTGCCCCGGCGACTGGCGCTCCAGCACGGCCAGCGCGGTGCTCGACGGCAACAGCGAGATGCGCTCGTCACTGGTGGGCAGCAGCAATTGCCCAGGCAAGCCCTCAGGTACTGCGCCCTTGTGCAGGAACAGGTCGTAGCAGCTGTGCTCCAGGGCATCGGGGTTGTGCCCGAAATAGCTGGTCATCGAACCGTGCGGGTCGAGATCGACGACGACCACGCGCTTGCCGGCCTCTGCCAGCAGGCCGGCCAGGGCGATGGTCGTGGTGGTCTTGCCGACGCCACCTTTTTGATTGGCTACTGCCCAGACTCTCATCGTGCGTTGCTTCCTCCCGGTATGGCCGCCTGCCCTGCCGGGAACGGTGTGAAATTCAGTGACGGAGAATTGACGAGTTACTGCCCCGCCACCGTTGCTGGCGTTGCAGGTGCACTTTGTGTGCCAGCGCGCCGTAATGCAGCATCCGGCGTGGCATTGGCACTGCCCGAGCCGGTCAGGCTGCGGCGCACTTCGAGGTTGCGCGATATCACCAGTACCACACGGCGGTTGCGCGCGCGGCCGTCGACGGTGTCGTTGCTGGCCACCGGCTGGTACTCGCCGTAGCCCACCGAAGCCATGCGCGCCGGATTCACCCCTTCCATCGCCAGCAGGCGCACGATGCTCGCCGCCCGTGCCGACGACAGCTCCCAGTTGGTCGGGTACTGCGCGGTGCGGATTGGCAGGTTGTCGGTAAAGCCCTCGACGTGTACCGGGTTGGCGAACGGCTTGAGAATGTTGGCCACCTTTTCGATGATGGCGAACGCCTTGTCACTGGGCATGGCATCGCCGCTGCCGAACAGCAGCGACGAGTTCAGCTCGATCTCGATCCACAGCTCGTTGCCGCGCACGGTCATCTGATTGCTGTTGATCAGGTCGCCAAAGGCATCCCGCACATCATCGCTGATGGTTTTCAGCGGGTCGACGTTGGTTGCCGCCAGGCCCGCCTCGGTCTGCTCGCTGTCCTTCACCAGCGGCTCTGCCGGGCGCACGCTCAACGGCTGCTCATCGCCGATGGGGATCGGCTTCATGCTGCGCTCAGGGTCATTGAACACCCCGAGCAAAGCCTGGGAAATGACCTTGTACTTGCCCTCGTTGATCGAGGAAATCGAGTACATCACCACGAAAAAGGCGAACAGCAAGGTGATGAAGTCGGCGTACGACACCAGCCAGCGTTCGTGGTTTTCGTGTTCCTCGGTATGACGGCGTCGACGCATGGGTTACTCCATGAAGCCTTGCAGCTTCAGCTCGATCGAGCGCGGGTTCTCACCCTCGGCAATCGACAGCAGGCCTTCGAGCAGCATTTCGCGGTAACGCGACTGGCGCATGACAATGGCTTTGAGCTTGTTGGCGACCGGCAGCAGGATCAGGTTGGCACTGGCCACGCCGTAGATCGTGGCGACAAAGGCCACGGCAATACCATTGCCCAACTGCGACGGGTCGGCCAGGTTGCCCATGACGTGGATCAGACCCATCACCGCACCGATGATGCCGATGGTCGGCGCATAGCCGCCCATGCTTTCGAACACCTTGGCGGCCTGGATATCACGGCTTTCCTGGGTCAGGAAGTCGACTTCAAGGATGCTGCGGATGGCTTCCGGCTCGGCGCCGTCCACCAGCAGTTGCAGGCCCTTGCGCGCATACGGGTCAGGCTCGCTGTCGGCCACCCCTTCCAGGCCCAGCAGGCCTTCCTTGCGTGCGGTCAGGCTCCAGTTCACCACGCGGTCGATGCCACCGGCCAGGTCGACGCGTGGCGGGAACAGGATCCAGCGCAAAATCTGCAAGGCACGCTTGAACGACGACAGCGGCGACTGCAGCAAGGCCGCCGCCAGGGTACCGCCCAGCACAATCAGCCCCGCCGGGCCATTGATCAGGGCACCAACATGGCCGCCTTCGAGGAAGTTGCCACCGACGATGGCGACAAAGGCGAGGATCAGGCCAATCAGGCTGAGGACGTCCATCAGACGCAGGCCTCCACCAGGTGCTTGCCAATTTCATCCAGGCTGTACACCGCATCGGCCAGGTTGGCCTTGACGATGGCCATGGGCATGCCATAGATCACGCAGCTGGCCTCATCCTGGGCCCACACCGTGCTGCCGCCCTGCTTGAGCAGGCGCGCACCTTCACGGCCATCGGCGCCCATGCCGGTGAGCACCACCGACAGCACTTTGTCGCCATACGACTTGGCCGCCGAACCAAAGGTGATGTCCACGCACGGTTTGTAGTTCAGGCGCTCGTCACCGGGCAGGATCTTCACCGTGCCACGGCCATCGATCATCATCTGCTTGCCACCCGGAGCCAGCAGCGCCAGGCCCGGGCGCAGCATGTCGCCGTCCTCGGCCTCCTTGACACTGATGCGGCACAGTTTGTCGAGGCGTTCGGCAAAGGCCTTGGTGAACGCCGCCGGCATGTGCTGGATCAGCACGATCGGCGCCGGGAAATTGGCCGGCAACTGGGTCAGCACCCGCTGCAGGGCCACCGGGCCACCCGTGGAGGTGCCGATGGCTACCAGTTTGTATGGCTTACGCTTGGGAGCAGGCGAATGCGATGCCGCCGGGCCAGGGGCCGGGGCCGACGCTCGGGCAGGCGCCGCAGCGCGGGCTGGCGTCGGGCTGGCAAAGCTGCTTGTCGGCGCTGGGCTGCTGGCTGGCGCAGGCGCAGCGACCGGTGCGGTGCGGGCATAGCTGCCCAGGCGGCGGTTGCTGCGCGAAATGGTGTGCACCTTCTCGCACAGCATCTGCTTGACCTTTTCGGGGTTGCGCGAGATGTCTTCGAAGTTTTTCGGCAGGTAATCCACCGCCCCGGCATCCAGGGCATCGAGGGTGACGCGGGCGCCTTCGTGGGTCAGCGAGGAGAACATCAACACGGGCGTCGGGCAGCGCTGCATGATGTGCCGCACTGCGGTGATGCCATCCATCATGGGCATTTCGTAGTCCATGGTGATGACATCGGGCTTGAGCGCCAGCGCCTGGTCGATTGCTTCCTTGCCGTTGGTCGCGGTACCCACTACCTGGATCGTCGGATCCGCCGAGAGGATTTCCGAGACGCGGCGGCGGAAGAAACCGGAATCATCCACCACCAGGACCTTGACTGCCATAAACACTCCATTAGGCGGCGCAACCCGCCAGGGTGCGCCACCGAAATCAAATACGCCGCGCGGCGTAACGCTTGAGCATGCTCGGGACGTCGAGAATCAACGCAATGCGCCCGTCACCGGTGATGGTGGCCCCGGACATGCCCGGGGTGCCCTGCAGCATCTTGCCCAGCGGCTTGATCACCACTTCTTCCTGGCCCACCAGTTGATCGACGACGAAGCCGATGCGCTGGGTGCCGACCGACAGGATCACCACATGGCCCTCGTGCTGCTCTTCGTGCACCTGGCCCTGGACCAGCCAGCGCTTGAGGTAGAACAGCGGCAGCGCCTTGTCACGCACGATCACCACTTCCTGGCCGTCGACCACATTGGTGCGCGACAGGTCGAGGTGGAAGATCTCGTTGACGTTGACCAGCGGGAAGGCGAACGCCTGGTTGCCCAGCATCACCATCAGGGTGGGCATGATCGCCAGGGTCAGCGGTACCTTGATGACGATCTTCGAGCCCTGGCCCTTGGCCGAATAGATGTTGATCGAACCGTTGAGCTGGGAGATCTTGGTCTTCACCACGTCCATGCCCACGCCACGCCCGGACACGTCGGAAATCTCGGTCTTGGTCGAGAACCCTGGCGCGAAGATCAGGTTGTAGCAGTCCGACTCGCTCAAGCGCTCGGCGGCGTCCTTGTCCATCAGGCCCTTTTCCACGGCCTTGGCACGCAGGATGTTAGGGTCCATGCCCTTGCCGTCATCAGAAATCGACAGCAGGATGTGGTCGCCTTCCTGTTCGGCCGACAGCACCACACGCCCCGTGCGGGCCTTACCGGAAGCTTCACGCTCATCGGGCATCTCGACACCATGGTCGACAGCGTTGCGCACCAGGTGCACCAGCGGGTCGGCCAGGGCTTCGACCAGGTTCTTGTCCAGGTCGGTCTCTTCGCCGACCAGCTCCAGGTTGATCTCTTTTTTCAGCTGGCGGGCCAGGTCGCGCACCAGCCGAGGGAAGCGGCCGAACACTTTCTTGATCGGCTGCATGCGGGTTTTCATCACCGCCGTCTGCAGGTCGGCAGTGACCACATCGAGGTTGGACACGGCCTTGGACATGGCCTCGTCGCCACTGTTCAGGCCCAGGCGCACCAGGCGGTTGCGCACCAGCACCAGTTCGCCCACCATGTTCATGATTTCGTCCAGGCGCGCAGTGTCCACACGCACGGTGGTTTCCACTTCGCTGACAGCATGCTTGTCGGCGGCCGGGGCCGGCGCACGGGGTGCCGCCGCTGGCTTGCTGGCTGGCGCGACAGCAGGCTTGGCTACCGGCGGGCTGTCGGCCTTGGCTGCGACGGATGCTTGCACCTTGGCTGCAGCAGGCGCCTCGACTGCGGCAACGTCACCGCCGAACTTGCCCTTGCCATGCAGCTGGTCCAGCAACGCCTCGAACTCATGCTCGCTGATTTCGTCGCTGGTCGCTGCGGGGTTGCCCTCCACGGCGGGCGCCGGCGCCTTGGCGGCTGGCAAGGCATCCGCCTGGAAGGTGCCCTTGCCATGCAACTGGTCGAGCAGCGATTCAAACTCGGCGTCGGTGATTTCATCGCTGAGCGGTTCAGCAGACGCGGCTACCGGCGCGGCTGCCACCTCGGCGCTGAACTGGCCTTTGCCGTGCAACTGGTCGAGCAGCGACTCGAACTCGGCATCGGTGATTTCGTCACCCGCGCCGCTGACGGTCTCGCCCTGCATCTGCTCGTCGGCCGCCGCTTGCGCCTTGACCGCATCGAGCGAGTCGAGCAACTGTTCAAACTCGCTGTCGGTGATGTCCTGGTCCTCGACCGGGGCTGCGGCGGGCGCCTCGACAACCGGCTCGGGCACAGCAGCAGTGGGCGCAACCACTTCGGCGCCACCGGGCTCGGCCAGGCGTGACAACGCCGCCAGCAGCTCGGGGGTGGCCGGGGTCACTTCGGCGCGCTCGCGCACCTGGCCAAACATGCTGTTGACCGTATCCAGTGCCTCGAGCACCACGTCCATCAGTTCCGCATCGACCCGGCGCTCACCCTTGCGCAGGACGTCGAACACGTTCTCGGCAATATGGCAGCACTCCACCAGCTCGTTCAGCTGAAGGAAGCCGGCGCCCCCTTTAACAGTGTGGAAACCGCGAAAGATCGCATTGAGCAGGTCGGCATCGTCGGGCCGGCTTTCCAGCTCGACCAGTTGCTCGGACAGTTGCTCAAGAATTTCGCCGGCTTCTACCAGGAAATCCTGGAGGATTTCTTCATCGGCGCCGAAGCTCATCAAACGTGCTCCTTAAAAACCCAGGCTGGACAGCAGATCATCGACATCGTCCTGACCGGACACGACGTCTTCACGCTTATCGGCATGAATCTGCGGACCTTCACCCCGAGTCGGATGTTTTTCTGCATCTTTTTCTGCGCGCAGTTGATCGTGGTCATGTTTTATGCCGGCAAACCGGTCGACCTGGCTGGCCATCAGCACCAGCTTGAGCAAGTTGCTTTCGACTTCGGTCACCAATGTGGTGACGCGTTTGATCACCTGACCGGTCAGGTCCTGATAGTCCTGAGCCAGCAGAATGTCATTGAGGTGGCCGGCGACCTTGCGGTTACCTTCGGCGCTGTGCGTCAGGAAACTGTCGACGCGCTTGACCAGATCACGGAATTCCGGCGCAGCCACTTCGCGGCGCATGAAGCGCTGCCAGTCGGTGCTCAGGGCCTTGGCCTCGCTGGCCAGGTCGTTGAGCACCGGGGTGCTTTCCTCGACCAGGTCCATGGTGCGGTTGGCCGCGCCCTCGGTCAGCTTGACCACGTACGACAGGCGCTCGGTGGCGTCGGTAATCTGCGACACCTCCTCGGCTTGCGGCATGGTCGGGTCGATCTGGAAACTGACGATGGCGCTGTGCAGCTCGCGGGTCAGTTTGCCGACTTCCTGGTACAGGCCACGGTCGCGGGTCTGGTTCAGCTCGTGAATCAGCTGCACCGCCTCGCCGAAGCGGCCCCGCTCCAGGCTTTCGACCAACTCCTGGGCGTGTTTCTTCAGGGTCGATTCGAACTCGCCCAAAGAGGTTTGTGATGAATCCATGGCGCGCCCCCTGACGTGACTCAGCCGTTGACGCGTTCGAAGATCTTCTCGATCTTTTCTTTGAGCACCTGGGCGGTGAACGGCTTGACCACATAACCATTGACGCCGGCCTGAGCCGCTTCGATGATCTGGTCACGCTTGGCCTCGGCGGTCACCATCAGTACAGGCATGGTTTTCAGCTTGTCGCTGGCACGCACTTTACGCAGCAGGTCGATGCCCGACATACCCGGCATGTTCCAGTCGGTCACCAGGAAGTCGTAGTGGCCGTTCTCCAGCATCGGCAGCGCCGTGGTGCCGTCATCGGCTTCGTCGGTGTTGGTGAAGCCCAGATCACGCAACAGGTTCTTGATGATCCGCCGCATCGTCGAGAAGTCGTCAACGATGAGGATTTTCATGTTCTTGTCCAATTAGACCTCCAAGCAGTCTCAAACGCGCCCGGCCTACCGAGCACGCACTCATTCAATTCGGTACAACGTAGAAAACGACTGCAACGACAGCAGGCTCAACGTGCCCGCCACTCCCCAAGACGGCTGCGCAGACGCGCGGCACACTGGCTGTGCAACTGACTGACCCGCGATTCGCTGACACCCAGCACCTCACCGATTTCCTTGAGGTTCAGCTCTTCGTCGTAGTACAGCGCCAGCACCAGACGCTCACGCTCCGGCAGGTTGGCAATGGCTTCGGTCAGGGCAGCCTGGAAGCGCTCGTCCTCCAGGCCACGCGCAGGTTCGACGTGGCCACTGGCACCATCCTCGTGAAGCCCTTCGTGCTCGCCGTCCTGCAACAGGTCGTCAAAGCTGAACAGTCGGCTGCCCAGGGTGTCGTTCAAGATCCCGTAGTAATCATCGAGACTCAATTGGAGTTCGGCAGCAACTTCATGATCTTTAGCGTCCCGGCCCGTTCTGGCCTCTACGGCACGCATCGCGTCGCTGACCATACGGGTATTGCGGTGCACCGAACGCGGTGCCCAGTCGCCCTTGCGAACCTCATCCAGCATGGCCCCGCGAATGCGGATGCCGGCATAGGTTTCAAAGCTGGCGCCCTTGCTGGCGTCATACTTGCTGGCCACTTCCAGCAGGCCGATCATGCCGGCCTGGATCAGATCCTCGACCTGCACATTGGCTGGCAACCGCGCCAGCAAGTGGTAGGCAATGCGTTTGACCAGCGGCGCATATCGCTCGATCAGCTCGTACTGGGCGTCTTTGGCCGCCCGGCTGTACATCTTGAAACCGCTGGCGTTCATAGCACAGGTCCCGCGCTGGTGGGCTGCACCAGGCGCTCGACGAAGAACTCCAGATGGCCGCGCGGGTTGGCCGGCAGCGGCCAGCTGTCGACCTTCTGGGCAATCGCCTTGAAGGCCAGCGCGCACTTGGAGCGGGGGAAGGCTTCATAGACGGCACGCTGCTTTTGCACCGCCTTGCGCACGCACTCGTCGTACGGTACGGCGCCTACGTATTGCAGGGCAACGTCAAGGAAGCGGTCGGTGACCTTGGTCAGCTTGGCGAACAGGTTGCGCCCTTCCTGCGGGCTCTGCGCCATGTTGGCCAGCACGCGGAAACGATTCATGCCGTAGTCGCGGTTCAGCAGTTTGATCAGGGCGTAGGCGTCGGTGATCGAGGTGGGTTCGTCGCACACCACCAGCAGCACTTCCTGGGCAGCGCGAACGAAGCTGACCACCGAGTCACCGATACCCGCAGCCGTGTCGATCACCAGCACGTCGAGGTTGTCGCCGATTTCGCTGAACGCCTGGATCAGGCCCGCATGCTGGGCCGGGGCCAGGTGCACCATGCTCTGGGTGCCCGAGGCCGCCGGCACGATGCGCACACCGCCAGGGCCTTGCAGCATCACGTCACGCAGCTCGCAGCGCCCTTCGATGACATCGGCCAAGGTACGTTTGGGGGTAAGGCCCAGCAACACGTCGACGTTGGCCAGGCCCAGGTCGGCGTCAAGCAGCATGACCCTGCGGCCAAGCTCGGCCAGCGCCAGGGACAAGTTCACTGAAACGTTAGTCTTGCCGACGCCACCTTTGCCACCGGTCACGGCGATCACCTGTACGGGATGCATGCTACCCATGTCTGTTCTTTACCTTGTCTCGCTGGGACTCAGGCCACACGTGGGGCAATTCTGCGTACCCCTTGGCATAGCTACTTTGCACACACTTCATGGTCAACCCGCTCGCCGTGGGTTGTGATAGAGATCAGCGAACATGTCGGCCATGGCCTCTTCGCTGGGCTCGTCCTGCTGCTGCACATTGACTGCGCGGGAGACCAGTTGGTGGCCACGCGGCAGGTGCAGGTCGTCAGGAATGCGCGGGCCATCGGTGAGGTAGGCCACAGGCAGTTCATGACTGATGGCAAGGCTCAACACGTCGCCAAGGCTTGCCGTTTCATCGAGCTTGGTCAGGATGCAGCCGGCCAGGCCACAGCGCTTGTAGCTGTGGTAGGCGGCGGTCAGCACCTGCTTCTGGCTGGTGGTGGCCAGCACCAGGTAGTTCTTCGCAGCAATGCCACGCCCGGCCAGGGTTTCCAGCTGCATGCGCAGCGCCGGGTCGCTGGCCTGCAGGCCGGCGGTATCGATCAGCACCACGCGCTTGCGCAGCAAGGGCTCCAGTGCGGCTGCCAGCGACTGCCCCGGGTCGACGTAGGTCACCGGCACGTTGAGGATGCGGCCCAAGGTCTTGAGCTGCTCCTGGGCGCCGATGCGGAAGCTGTCCATGCTCACCAGCGCCAGGTTCTGCGCGCCGTACTTGAGCACATAGCGGGCGGCCAGCTTGGCCAGGGTGGTGGTCTTGCCCATGCCGGCCGGGCCGACCATGGCGATCACCCCGCCCTCTTCGATCGGCTCGATTTCCGGGATTTCGATCATGCGCGCCAGGTGCGCCAGCAGCATGCGCCAGGCCTGACGTGGCTCTTCGATCTCGGTGGTGAGGTCCAGCAGCTCGCGGGCAATCGGGCCGGACAGGCCGATGCGCTGCAGGCGCCGCCACAGGTTGGCCTGCTGCGGCTTGCTGCCCTGCAACTGGGTCCAGGCCAGCGAACCGAGCTGCACTTCCAGCAACTCGCGCAGGCCCGACAGCTCGGAGCGCATGGCATCGAACAGGCGCGGGTCTACTGGCGCAGCGGCCGGGGCAGCAGTAGCCGCCTCGGGAGCATCGACGTGCGGCTCGATCAATGGCTCGGCGGCGGTCAGCGACTGCCCGGCGAACAATTGGCGGTTGTTGTCACTGCTGTCCTGGCGGTGGTCCAGCTCAGCCTGGGCCGTGGCGATGCGCGTGTGCGTCTTGCGCAGCTCTTCTTCCAGCTCGGCGTTGGGCACGCGTGGGGCCAGGGCGGACAGCTTGTAGTCCAGCGCGGCCGTCAGTTCGACACCACCGGCAATACGGCGGTTGCCAATGATCGCGGCATCGGCGCCCAGCTCATCACGGACCAGTTTCATGGCCTGACGCATATCGGCGGCGAAAAATCGCTTAACTTGCATTATCCACTACCTCAGCCGTTAGGGCCCACGGTGGCAACGATGGTGACTTGCTTGTTGTCCGGTATTTCCTGATACGCCAGAACATGCAAATTCGGTACAGCCAGGCGACCGAAACGCGACAGCATGGCGCGGATCGGGCCGGCGACCAGAAGAATGGCCGGCTGGCCCTGCATTTCCTGGCGCTGGGCCGCTTCGATCAGCGAACGTTGCAGCTTCTCGGCCATGCTAGGCTCCAGAAGAACACCCTCTTCCTGACCCTGCCCGGCCCTTTGCAGACTATTGAGCAAAATCTGTTCCAACCTTGGCTCCAGGGTAATCACTGGCAGCTCCGACTCAACGCCGACAATGCTTTGCACGATGGCGCGACACAATCCGACGCGCACTGCCGCTACCAGCGCGGCGGTATCTTGACTCTTGCCAGCGTTGTTCGCGATGGCTTCGGCAATACTGCGAATATCGCGCACTGGCACCTGTTCCGACAACAGCGCTTGCAGCACCTTGAGCAGGCCCGACAAGGAAATGACGCCCGGCACCAGCTCTTCTGCCAGTTTAGGCGATGCCTTGGCCAGCACCTGCAGCAATTGCTGGACCTCTTCGTGGCCGATCAGCTCGTGGCAGTGCTTCTGCAGAATCTGGTTAAGGTGAGTGGCCACCACGGTGCTGGCGTCGACCACGGTATACCCCAGCGACTGCGCTTGCGAGCGCTGGCCAACGTCGATCCACACCGCTTCAAGGCCAAACGCCGGGTCGCGCGCAGCAATACCGTTGAGGGTGCCGAAGACCTGACCCGGGTTGATCGCCAGCTCGCGGTCCGGGTAGATCTCCGCCTCGGCCAGGATCACCCCCATCAGGGTCAGGCGATAGGCGCTGGGTTGCAGGTCGAGGTTGTCACGAATGTGCACGGTCGGCATGAGGAAACCCAGGTCCTGCGACAGCTTCTTGCGTACACCCTTGATCCGCGCCAGCAACTGGCCGCCCTGGTTGCGGTCGACCAGCGGAATCAGCCGGTAGCCGACTTCCAGGCCGATCATGTCGATCGGCGTGACGTCGTCCCAGCCCAGCTCCTTGGTCTCCAGCGCACGCTGAGGCGAGGGCAGCAGGTCCTGCTGGCGCTGCGCTTCCTGCTGCGCCTGCAGCTTGGTCTTCTGTTGTTTCTTCCACACCAGGTAGGCGCCACCACCGGCCAACAAGCCGAGGCTGAGGAATGCTACGTGCGGCATGCCCGGCACCAGGCCCATGACGATCATCAGCGCGCCAGACACGGCCAGCGCCTTGGGCGAATCGAACATCTGCCGGTTGATCAGCTTGCCCATGTCCTCAGAGCCCGAGGCACGGGTGACCATGATCGCGGCGGCGGTGGACAGCAGCAGTGATGGCAATTGCGCCACCAAACCGTCACCGATGGTCAACAGGGCGTACACCTTGCCGGCGTCACCGAAGCTCATGCCGTGCTGCAGCATGCCGATGAGCATGCCGCCGATCAGGTTGATGAACAGAATCAGCAAGCCGGCGATGGCGTCACCACGGACGAATTTGCTGGCACCGTCCATCGAGCCGTAGAACTCGGCCTCTTGCGCCACCTCGGCACGGCGGTGTTTGGCCTGGGCCTGGTCGATCAGGCCGGCGTTGAGGTCGGCATCGATGGCCATCTGCTTGCCGGGCATGGCGTCGAGGGTGAAACGCGCGCTCACTTCCGAGATACGCCCGGCACCCTTGGTCACCACCACGAAGTTGATGATCATGAGGATGGCGAACACCACGGCACCGACCACGTAGTTGCCGCCGATCACCACCTCACCGAAGGCCTGAATCACTTTACCGGCGGCGCCATGACCCTCCTGGCCGTGCAACATGACCACACGCGTGGAGGCCACGTTCAAGGCCAGGCGCAACAGCGTGGCCACCAGCAGGATGGTCGGGAATGCGGCGAAGTCGAGCGGGCGCAGGGCGTAGACGCACACCAGCAGCACGACGATCGACAACGCGATGTTGAAGGTGAAGAACACGTCGAGCAGGAACGGCGGAATCGGCAACATCATCATTGCCAACATCACCAGCAGCAACAGCGGCACACCCAGATTGCCCCGGCCGAGCCCGGCCAGGTTGTTACGGGCGTTGCTGATTAACTGAGTGCGATCCACCGCGAGTCCTCTTGATGCAAAACTTTGACGCACAGGGGGCGCCTGGGCGTGGCTCTGCAAGAAGCTTTCCAACTTTGCCTGATGGGTGTTCGCCTTGGGATTTTTTGCGCCTGGAGACCGCGCGCCGCCCGCGCGGCGCATCGCGAGCAAGCTCGCTCCTACATTTATTTCGGGCCAATTATTCCTGAGGCTGACGCACGCGACCCCTTGGTGCTCACCTCGGTATCGTGCCGGAAAAACAAGGCGGTCGCGCGCTACGGTGCAGGCGATATTGGCCCGAAACAAATGTAGGAGCGAGCTTGCTCGCGATGCGCCGCGCGGGCGGCGCTCGATCTCATAGGCGCAGAAAGTGTCGAGGCGAACAGATCAACTGTCGCGCCGCAGGTCCGGCGGGATCGGCAAATCGTCTTTCAGCGGCTCAGGCCGCTTGCCCTTGCCCGCACGGTACTGGCGGATCTGGAACACATAGGCCAGCACCTGCGCTACCGCCAGGTAAAGGCCTGCGGGGATTTCCTGCTCGATTTCGGTGGAGTAATAAATCGCCCGTGCCAGCGCCGGCGATTCGAGGATCTGGACCTTGTGCTCCACGCCAATCTCGCGGATTTTCAAGGCAATGAAATCGGTACCCTTGGCCAGCAACAGGGGCGCCACCCCACCCTTTTCCGGGTCGTACTGCAAGGCCACCGCGTAGTGCGTCGGGTTGGTGATGATCACGTCCGCATCCGGCACCGCCGCCATCATGCGCCGCTGCGAAGCCTCGCGCTGCAACTGGCGAATACGCTGCTTGACCTCGGGCTTGCCTTCGGTGTCCTTGTATTCGTCACGCACTTCCTGCTTGGTCATCTTCAGCTTCTTGTGCGTCTGCCACAACTGGAACGGCACATCCGCAGCCGCAATCAGCAACAACCCTGCTGCCATCCACAGCGCACTCCAGCCGACCACCTGAACACTGTGAATGATCGCTTGCTCCAAAGGCTCGTTGGCAATGGAGAGCAACGCCTGGCGGTCGTTGACCAGCACCACCATCGCCACCACCAGAATCACGAAAAACTTGGCGAGCGCCTTCAACAACTCGGTCAGGGCATTCATCGAAAACATGCGCTTGATCCCCGACAACGGGTTCATGCGGCTGAATTTCGGCTGCAACAGGCTGCCGGAAAACAGGAAGCCGCCCAGGGCGATGGGTGCGACAAAGGCGATCACGAACAACAGGATCAGTATCGGCTGTACCGCCCAGATGGCCATCTTGCCCGAAGCCAGAAGAAAGGCACCCATGGCGCGCTCGTCGACGATGATGTCGCGGGTCAGGCTGAAATTCATATGCATCATGGCCAGCAAGGTCTCGGCCAGGTGCCCACCAAACGCCAGCAAGCCACCTGCGCCAGCCAAGGTCACCGCGACGGTGTTCAACTCTTTGGAGCGCGCGATCTCGCCCTTCTCGCGGGCTGTGCGCTTGCGCTTTTCGGTGGGTTCTTCTGTTTTGTCCTGACCGCTCTCGCTTTCCGCCATGCTCAGCGCGCCCTCGCCAATTCACGCAGCCATTGCAGCGCTTCGCTGGCCAATGCCTGGTAGTGAGAGAGGATATCGGCCAGGCCGATCCAGAAAATGGCCATGCCCATGACCAGGGTCAACGGGAAGCCGATCGAGAAAATATTCAACTGCGGCGCCGCGCGGGTCATCACGCCAAAGGCGATGTTCACCACCAGCAGCGCAGCAATCACCGGCAGGATCAACAACAGCCCGGCACCGAACACCCAGCCCATGCGCCCGGCAAGCTCCCAGAAGTGATTGACCACCAACGCACTCCCCACCGGCAACGTGGTAAAGCTCTCGGTCAGCACCTCGAACACCACCAGGTGCCCGTTCATCAACAGGAACAGCACGCTCACCAGCATGGTCATGAACTGGCTGATTACCGTGACGTTGACGCCGTTGGCGGGGTCGACCATCGAGGCAAAGGCCATGCCCATCTGCACCGCGACGATCTGCCCGGCAATCACGAAGGCCTGGAACAACAGCTGCAAGGCCAGGCCGAACAGCGCGCCGACGATGATCTGCTCGGCGCACAACAGCAAACCGCGCAGGCTCAACGGGTCGAACTCAGGCAGCGGCGGCAGCGCCGGCACGATCACCACGGTGATCGCCACCGCCACGTACAGGCGCACCCGCGCCGGCAACATGCGAGTACCGAAGATCGGCATGGTCATCAGCACCGCAGTCACCCTGAACAGCGGCAGCATGAAGGTGGCGACCCAGGTGCCGATCTGCGTGTCGGTCAGTTCCAGCATCGCCGCGTCAACCAATGAGCTGCGGGATGTTGGTGTAGAGGGTGGTGATGTACTCCATGAACTTCTGCACCAGCCACGGCCCGGCGATAATCAGCGTAATCAGCATCACCAGCAGGCGCGGCAGAAAGCTCAGGGTCTGTTCGTTGATCTGCGTGGCAGCCTGGAACATCGCCACCACCAGGCCCACCAACAGGCTCGGCACCACCAGTACAGCGACCATCAGGGTGGTCAGCCAGAGGGCGTCACGGAACAGGTCGACAGCAATTTCAGGTGTCATCGGCGGCTCTCCTTGACGGCGTCAGACGCCGCCGAAACTGCTGGCCAGGGTACCCATGATCAGCGCCCAGCCATCGACCAGCACGAACAGCATGATCTTGAACGGCAGCGAGATGATCAGCGGCGACAGCATCATCATGCCCATGGCCATCAGCACACTGGCCACCACCATGTCGATGATCAGGAACGGGATGAAGATCATGAAACCGATCTGGAAAGCGGTCTTCAACTCGGAAGTGACGAAAGCCGGCACCAGAATGGTCAGCGGCACCTGATCGGGGCCTGCGATGTCGGTACGCTTGGACAGGCGCATGAACAGGTCGAGGTCGCTTTGCCGGGTTTGCGCCAACATGAAGTCCTTGAGCGGTCCCTGGGCTTTGTCGATGGCCTGCTGGGCTGTCATCTGCTCTTTCAGGTAGGGCTGCAGGGCGTCCTGGTTCACCCGGTCGAACACCGGGGCCATGATGAACATGGTCAGGAACAGTGCCATACCGGTCAGCAACTGGTTCGAGGGCGTCTGCTGCAGGCCCAGGGCCTGGCGCAGGATCGAAAACACGATGATGATGCGAGTGAAGCTGGTCATCAGGATGACGAACGCCGGGATGAAGCTCAGCGCAGTCATGATCAGCAGGATTTGCAGGCTGACCGAATACTCCTGCTGCCCGTCCGGGGTATTGGACAGGGTAATGGCCGGGATCGACAGCGGGTCGGCAGCCAGGGCCAGCGGCGCAGCCAGCAGCAGCGCCAGAGTCAACAACGTACGCAGCGCGCCGCTCATCACTTGTTGTCCTTAGGGTTTTTGCCCATCAGCTCCATCAGCCGCTGAGCAAACTCCGGCGTCGCCTGACGAGCGCCATCCGGCACATCCACGGGTTCGGCCAGCACATGCAAGGCCTCGATGCTGCCCGGGGTATGGCCGATCAGGATCTGCTCCTTACCCACCTGCACCAGCAACAGGCGGTCACGCGGGCCAATGGCACGGCTGCCGACAATCTCGATCACCTGCCCGCCCTTCACCGCCGTGCTCTGCAGGCGCCGCAGCATCCAGGCCAGGAAGAAGATCAGGCCCACCACCAGCAGCAGGCCGAAAACCATCTGCGCCAGCTGCCCGCCAAGGCTGCCAGGAGGCGTCGCCGGGGTAGCTGCCGGCGTGGCCGCGGCCAGGCATGCGTTACTGGCCAGCAGCACCGCCAACGCCGCAAGGGCGCGCATCGTGCCCTTCACTCAGCGCAGCTTCTTGATACGTTCGCTGGGGCTGATCACGTCGGTCAGGCGGATGCCGAACTTCTCGTTGACCACCACTACTTCGCCATGGGCGATCAGCGTACCGTTCACCAGCACGTCGAGCGGCTCGCCGGCCAGGCGGTCGAGCTCGATCACCGAACCCTGGTTCAGCTGCAACAGGTTACGGATATTGATCTCGGTGCTGCCCACCTCCATGGAAATGTTCACCGGGATGTCCAGGATCACGTCCAGGTTCGGGCCTTCGAGGCTGACGTTTTCGTTCGGCTTCGGCGAGCTGGCGAACTCTTCCATCGGCAGGCGGCCAGGGCCGCTGGTGCTGCCGGTATCACCACCCAGCAGCGCATCGATATCGGCCTGGCCGGCCGCGCCGGTTTCCTCCAGGGCCGCAGCCCACTCGTCGGCCAGCGCCTGGTCCTCTGGGGAGGTGATCTCGTTTTCGTTAGCCATGGTTTCCTCGACAGGCATTCAATTCGTTATGAGCGACCGGCACGCCGTCAGCGGCGTTCGATCGGGTCGATGATCTGCAGGGCCAGGTTGCCCTTGTGCGAACCCAGCCGCGCCTTGAACGCCGGCACGCCATTGGCGCGCAGCACCAGGTGCTCGGGCAGCTCCACCGGGATCACGTCGCCAGGCTGCATGTGCAGGATGTCGCGCAACTTCAACTGGCGCCGGGCGACCGTGGCGGTCATGGGCACGGCCACGTCCAGCACGTCTTCGCGCAGGGCCTTGACCCAGCGCTCGTCCTGGTCGTCCAGGTCGGACTGGAAACCGGCGTCGAGCATTTCCCGCACGGGTTCGATCATCGAGTACGGCATGGTTACGTGCAGGTCACCGCCGCCGCCGTCCAGCTCGATGTGGAAGGTGGACACCACCACCGCCTCGCTGGGGCCGACAATGTTGGCCATGGCCGGGTTGACCTCGGAGTTCATGTACTCGAAGGTGACCGGCATGATCGCCTGCCAGGCTTCCTTGAGGTCGACGAAGCACTGATCCAGCACCATGCGCACCACGCGCAGTTCGGTAGGCGTGAATTCACGGCCTTCGATCTTGGCGTGGCGGCCATCGCCGCCGAAGAAGTTGTCCACCAGCTTGAACACCAGCTTGGCGTCGAGGATGAACAGCGAGGTGCCGCGCAGCGGCTTGATCTTGACCAGGTTGAGGCTGGTGGGCACGTACAGCGAGTGCACGTATTCGCCGAACTTCATCACCTGCACACCGCCCACGGCCACGTCGGCAGAACGCCGCAGCAGGTTGAACATGCTGATACGGGTGTAACGGGCGAAGCGCTCGTTGATCATTTCAAGGGTCGGCATGCGACCCCGTACGATACGGTCCTGACTGGTCAGGTCGTAGCTTTTGATACTGCCAGGCTCGGATGCGCTCTCGGTCTGCACCAGCCCGTCGTCGACGCCGTGCAACAGGGCATCGATTTCATCCTGGGACAGCAGGTCCTGTACGGCCATTGCGGACTCCTACTGCAATACGAAATTGGTGAACAGCAACTGGTCGATGACCGGCTTGCCGACTTCCTTCTGGGCCACTTCCTGCACCACCGCAGTGGCCTTCTGACGCAGCATCTCCTGCCCGACCGGGCTGCTGGCCAGGGTGTCGAAGCCCTGCCCGGAGAACATCATCACCAGGTTGTTGCGAATCACCGGCATGTGCACCTTCAGCGCATCCAGATCGGCCTGGTTGCGCGCCTGCAGGCTGATGCTCAACTGCATGTAACGCTGGCGGCCGTTCTGGTTGAAATTGACCACGAAGGCCGGGGTCAGCGCCTCATAGATGGCCGCAGGCTTGACGTTGCTGGCCGCAGGCTCGGCGGCCGGGGCCGACTCGCTCTTGTGCATGATGAACCAGGTAGCGCCCACCGAAAGGCCGATCGCCAGCAACAGGCCGACGACAGCCAGCAGGATCAGCTTGAGTTTGCCTTTAGTGGCGGGGTCTTTGACTGCTTCGCTCTTCGCCATGCCAATAATCCGTCGTCCATCGGGGGTTCAAGGGAGGATGGCTTGGCTTGAGCAAGTGTTATGCCAGATTTCGTCTTGAGAGCTGTTGCGCCTGTGAGATTGAGCGCCGCCCGCGCGGCGCATCGCGAGCAAGCTCGCTCCTACATTTGTTTCGGGCCAATGATTCCTGCCGGACCTGCGCGCGAACCCTTTTGGCGCCTCGCTCGATATCGCGTCGTACAAACAAGGCGGTCGCGCGCAAATGGCACAGGAATAACTGGCCCGAAACAAATGTAGGAGCGAGCTTGCTCGCGATGCGCCGCGCGGGCGGCGCTCGATCTCACAGGCGCCAAAAAACCCAAGCCATACACCCCGACTTCACGCGTAGTAATCGACCGCACTGTCACCAATAACGACCTGTTGCTCCACAGGCCGAGCACTGTCTACAACCTCACCCCCACCCTGCTCCGCCCGCCGCGCGGCCACGCCGGACAGGTTACTGCCCTGCGCCTGCCCCTGCTGCTGTTGCTGCCCACGCGACTGGTCGGCCACGTTGACATCCGGCTGGGCCAGCCCCTGCTGGGCAAACAGCTCGCGCAGGCGATGTACCTGGCTGTCGAGGGCGTCACGCACTCCGGCGTGGCCACTGATGAAGGTGACCTGGGTCGACTGGTCCGCCGCAACATTGACGCGAATGTCCAGGCGGCCCAGCTCTGCGGGCTCCAGCTGGATGTCTGCAGATTTCAGGTTCTGGCTGGACAGGTACATGACCCGGTTGACCAAGCCTTCCGCCCACGCACCCTGGTTCATCGGCAACGGCTGGTGCAACGGGCTGGCGTTGGCCGGCACGGCGCTGGCGGTCTTGGCCGTGGCAGCCTGGGTCAGGCTGGCCAGGCGGTTGGCAAAATCATCGACACGGGTGTCGCTGCTGGCGCTCTTGGTGTCCTTCAGACCATCTTCAAGCAAGGCACCGAAGGCCTTGTCGCCAGACTCGCCCGCCTCACCCTCGGCATTCTCGATCAGATTCGCCAAGGTATTGACGGCGGCCTGGCCCTCCTCGCCCTGCGCTTGGGAAGGGTCAAGGGCATGCGCCGATGTAGCCCCCTTGGCTTGCGCACTCTGCTCCAGCGCCAGGCGCAAGGTCGGCAGGTTGGCCAGAGGGTCTGCATCCGGGTCGAAAGCGTCTTCGGCGGAAGGTCCTTCGGGCAGTGCCTCGGCCTGCGCCGTGGCGGCCTGCAGCACCGGCGCAACCGCCTCGGCCTGGGCCTGGATCAGCTGCGCACCGGGCTGGGCGTCGGTGACCTGGCCGGCCACCAGATTGGCATCACGCACCCCGGTATCGGCCTGGGACGCATCGTCTGCTGGCAATTTGTTGCCGTCATCGGCAACTGCCGTTTTGTCAGCCGGGTCTTTCTTGCCGTGCGCTGGCGCCTCAGGTTTGTCCTTGGGCTTGGCCTGGGCGACTTTGTCATCCTGCGAGGCTGCCTTGTCACGCCCCTGCCGTGCCATCACCTGGCCAAAGCCGTCGCCCTTGTCGCCCGGCGCCTGCAGCGGTTTGTCCGCCTGTGCGGTGGCAGAGCGCGAGGCACCGGCAATGGCGTTGGCTTGCAACAAAGGGTTGGGTGCGACAGGCATCGAGCGGTCTCCGCGCCAGAAACAAAAAAATAATCCGCTCAGAGACAGGCAAGACTCGCGCCAAGTTGTGTATCAGCCTGCTGAAATACGTTGCTGCTCACCACGGTAGAAGCGCTGCACCTCGACGAACTCCTGGTCGATACGGCTGATCAAGTCTTCGATACCGTACAGCGGGGGGCGCCGTGCGCGCTCTTCCAGCTGCTGACACAGGCCAGCCAGGGCAACAGCCCCCATGTTGCTGCTGCTACCCTTGAAGCTGTGGGCCGCCGCACCCAGCTCTTCGGCGCTTTTGGCCGCATGCAGCTGGCCCAGCCGCCGCTCGGAATCGTCGAGAAACGTCTGCACCAACTGCAGGTAGCCATCCTCCATGACCTCACGCAGGTCACTGAGTACCTTGTGGTCAATATGCATGTCAGTCACTTGTTCACTCCTTGATCAAGCCAGATTATGCCCGAGCCACCCAGTGGCTCACCATACGAACGCCACATGCGCACAACGCCCGCCCTCGCTCCAGCGCGCGTCGCTGGCCAACCGCCGCACCAGGTTCAGGCCACGCCCACTCAGCCCCTGGTCCAGCGAAGGCCGCGACAGTACCCGCTGCACATCGAAACCCGCACCGCTGTCGCGGACCTCGATACTCAGACGCCCGCCATCGGCAAGCGGTTCAACCTTGAAATCGATGCGCACAAAGCCGTCTGTCAGCACGCCCAGGCGCCGGGCGCGCTCCTGATAATAGTCGGCAAAACCCTGCACATCGCGCTTGAGCTGCGAGTCCAGCCCTAGCACACCATGCTCCAGGGCATTGGAATACAACTCGCTGAGGACGCTGTGCAAGCTGCCGGTGCGCGCACGAAGCCCATGAATCTCCTGCAACAACTGCACCAGGTAAGGGATCGGGTTAAAGCACTTCAGGCTCTCGCCGCGCACTTCGAAGCCCAGCGACCAGTCCTGCGGGCTGAAGCGACCGCTATCAGCGTAGATCATCGGTGCCGGCACCCGCTCTTCAGCGCCGAACATGCGGATGTCACACAAACTGATGTCGTCGCGCGGGTGCCCGCCAAAGCGCGCCAGGGCCTGCATCACTTCGTCGAACAACCGCACCGGGTCGCGGTTGTCGGCCAGCACCGCCAGCAGGCGCTGCACACCGAACAAACGCTCCTGATCGTCAGCCGTGTCAAGCACGCCGTCCGACAACAGCAACAGGCGCTCACCCGGCGCCAAGGGAAGCACCTCGGTGCTGTCATCAAAACGCTCGGCAGCCAGAATACCCAGCGGTAGATGCCGCGAACTCAGCGCAGACAGCACCTGGCCATCCACCGACAGCCGATAGCCATCGGGCATACCGCCATTCCACACCTCCACCGAGCCGCGCTGCACACTGAGGTTGAGCAGCATCGCGCAACAGAACATGTCCACCGGCAGGATGCGTTTGAGCTTGGCGTTCATCTCGCGCAGGATCGGCGCCATGCCGTAACCCTTGGCGGTCATGCCATAGAACACCTCGGCCAGCGGCATGGCGCCAACCGCCGCTGGCAGGCCATGGCCGGTAAAGTCGCCCAGCAGCACGCGCATGTCACCGGCCGGGGTGAACGCAGCCAGCATCAGGTCACCGTTGAACAGCGCATACGGCGACTGCAGGTAGCGGATGTTGGGCGCAGAAAGGCAACCGGAGTGGGCCACCTTGTCGAAAACGGCCTTGGCCACCCGCTGCTCGTTGAGCAGGTGGTGATGGTGCCGGGTGATCTGGTCACGCTGCTCCAGCACAGTGGCTTGCAACCGGCGCAACCGGTCCATGGCGCGGATCTTGGCAGCGAGGATCACCGCGCTGTAGGGCTTGGCCATGAAGTCATCGCCCCCCGCCTCAAGGCAGCGCACCAAGCCTTCCTCTTCGTTCAACGACGTCAGGAAAATGATCGGCACCAGTGCCTCGCCGGCCAGGGCCTTGATCTGCCGCGCTGCCTCGAAGCCGTCCATTACCGGCATCAGCGCGTCCAGCAACACCAGCTGTGGGCTCCGCTCCTGAAACAGCGCCACTGCCTGCTCGCCGTTTTCCGCGGTGAATACCTGGTGGCCCTGGCGACGGACGATCTGCGCCAGCAGCAGGCGGTCGGCGGCACCGTCCTCGGCGACCAGCACGGTCAACGGCTGTTCGGCCGGCATGTCGGCGCTCAACTGATATCGAAGAGTTTTTCGAAATTGGAGATGGCGAGTATCTTGCGCACGTCGGAGCTGGCATGCACCACCCGCACATCCGACTCATCGCCACCCGCATGGTCGCGCAGCAACAGCAGCATGCCGAGCGCGGAACTGTCGAGGTAGGTGGTGTCTTTCAGGTCGACGATCACCGAATCGGGGCGATCGGGCTGGCGTTCGTAGGCGTCACGAAATTCCTGATGCTTGCCGAAATCGAAGCGCCCCTTGATCTTGATCGTCAGCTTTTTCCCGTCCTGCGAAAAGTCAGTCTCGACTGCCATGCTAGCGATTCCTTCGATGATGGCGGATGCAACTCCTTTTAGGTTTAGCAGGCGATGGCATGGGTGGCAAGAACGCTGTTCCTACAAGCAACGCCGATCCCTGTAGGAGCGGCCTTGCGTCGCGAAAGGGCCGCAGCGCGGCCCCGGCACTGTTTGCTGCGAAGCTGAGAACTTGGGGCCGCTGCGCGCCCCTTTCGCGACACAAGGCCGCTCCTACAGAACACCGCGCAAGGAACTGGCTAAAGGTTTTGGCGGGGCAAGCGCTGGGACAGCTCATCCAGCAAGCGCTGCTCGCGCTTGTCTTCCGCCCGGCGGGCTTCATCCCTGTAACGCTGCACCAGCTTGCGCAACCCCTCCACCCGGGCATAGGCCTGCTGCCAGGTACCACGGGCGTTGTTGAGGTTGTTCTGGTGCCACACCAGGCTTTGACGCTGCTGGGTCATGGCGGTTTCCAGCTGCCCGAGGAAGCGCTGGTAATTGACCAGCCAGCTGCCATTCACGCCCTGCCCGCCACGGTTGATCCACTGCAGCTGGTAGTCCTCGCGAAAACGCTCCAGCTCGGCCAACTTGGCCTGGGCCGTGGCCACCTGCTGCTGGAAGTGCCCAACACGCTGAGCGGCCTTGCGCTCGGCCTCCTCGGCCATGTCCACCACCGGCGCCAAGCGCGCGGCGCGCCCGGGCAGCGCCATGGCCTATCAGCCTGCCGGGGGCGCGAAAATCGCCCCCAACTGATCGCGGCTCTGTGCCATGCCCACGTTTTCGCTCAGCCCCTGGCGCAAGAATTCCACCAGCTTTGATTGCAAGGCAATGGCCAGGTCGGTTTCCGGATCGCCGCCGGCCACATAGGCCCCTACGCTGATCAGGTCGCGGCTTTGCGACAGGCGCGACCACAGCTGCTTGAACTTCTGCGCCTGGCGCAAGTGGTCGGCATCGACCACCTGGGGCATGACCCGGCTGATCGACGCTTCGATGTCGATGGCCGGATAATGGCCTTCCTCGGCCAACCGGCGCGACAGCACAAAGTGACCGTCGAGCACGCCCCGCGCCGAGTCGGCGATCGGGTCCTGCTGGTCGTCGCCCTCTGACAGCACGGTATAGAACGCCGTGATCGATCCACCGCCCGGCTCGCCGTTGCCGGCCCGCTCCACCAGCTTGGGCAGCTTGGCGAACACCGATGGCGGGTAACCGCGAGTGGCCGGCGGCTCGCCGATGGCCAGGGCGATTTCCCGCTGGGCCTGGGCAAAACGGGTCAAGGAGTCCATCAGCAACAGCACATTCTTGCCCTTGTCGCGAAAGTACTCGGCGATGCGTGTGCAGTACATGGCCGCACGCAGGCGCATGAGCGGCGCATCGTCGGCAGGCGACGCCACCACCACCGAGCGCTTCAAGCCCTCTTCACCGAGGATGTGCTCGATGAACTCCTTCACTTCGCGGCCCCGCTCACCGATCAGCCCAACCACGATGATTTCGGCTTCGGTGAAGCGAGTCATCATGCCCAGCAGCACCGATTTACCCACGCCGGTACCGGCAAACAGGCCCAACCGCTGGCCACGGCCAACGGTAAGCAGACCATTGATGCTGCGAATACCCACGTCCAGCGGTTTGCTGATGGGGTCGCGGTTGAGCGGGTTGATCACCGGGCCGTCCATCGGCACCCAGTCCTCGGCCTTCATCCCGCCCTTGCCATCCAGCGCGCGGCCGGCACCGTCGAGCACGCGGCCGAGCATGCTCATGCCCATGGGCAGGCGGCCACTGTCATCCAGCGGCACCACCCGGGCACCCGGGGCAATGCCGGCGATGCTACCCACCGGCATGAGGAACACCTTGGGCCCGGCAAAGCCCATGACTTCGGCCTCGACCTGCACCGGGTGGTAACTGTCGTCGTTGATCACCAAACAGCGGCTGCCCACCGCAGCACGCAGGCCTTCGGCCTCCAGGGTGAGCCCGACCATGCGCAGCAGGCGGCCTTCGACGACGGGCTGGGCCGGCAGCTCGATGGCCTCGGCATAACTGCCCAGGCGCTTGCCGAAGCTGGTGCGTTCAAGGCGCATCAGGGGTATCCACCGGGCTGGCCAGATCTACCGCCATATCCGGCGCTGCCGGGTGCAGTGCGTGGTCGTGCAACTGGTCGAACAGTTGCGCCACGGCTTTTTCTATGCGTGTTTCCATGGTTGCATCGATACGGCTGTGAAGCGTCTCGATACGGCAACCACCTGGCAGCAGCGCGTTGTCTTCCAGCAGCCGCCAGCTTTCCTCATGGCGTTCGCGCAGGGCCTTGGCCAGCTCGAAATCCTGCGGGTTGAGGTGGATGCGGATATTGTCCGCCCCCATGGGCAACAGCTTGAGCGCTTCGCGCAGCACTTGGGTGATCTGGCTGGAATCGTTGCGCAGCTCGCGGCCGATCACCTGGCGGGTTATATGGGCGACCAGATGCACCACGGTTTTTTCGATCTGAGTGTCTTGCTCGGCGATTGGCTCCATCAGGTTGGCCATCAGCCGCTCAAGGCTTTCCAGTTTGGCCTTCAGGGCTTCTTCGGCTTCCTGGCGGACCTTGAGCTGGGTGCTGTGAAAACCTTCGCGCTCACCGGTGGCAAAGCCCTCGTTGTAGGCCTCTTGCCGGATCGCTTCGAGTTCTTCCAGGGTCAGCGGCTGGACTTCTTCCAGCGGCACTTCCTCGACTTCCTCGATGACCTCGGGTTCAGGCTCAGGCTCCGGTTCGGGCTCCGGTTCCGGGTCGAAGCTGGGCAGCGCCCACACGTCCACGCCCTCGAGGTCGCGGGCGCGGATCAGGTCGCTGGGGTGGTGTTCTTTGCTGGACATTGGCATGCCTGTTGGTAAGAGCTTCAAGCTTTAAGCTACAAGCCTCAAGCACAAGCAGGCCGCATGAAGGCTGCTGTTTCTCGAAGCTTGTAGCTAGAAGCTTGCCGCTTAGATCATTTCCTCGGCACCTTTGCCGCCGAGCACGATCTCGCCGGCCTCGGCCATACGTCGGGCAATGGTAAGGATTTCCTTCTGTGCCGTTTCCACGTCGCTGACCCGTACCGGCCCCTTGGCCTCCAGGTCGTCGCGCAGCAGCTCGGAAGCACGTTTGGACATGTTCTTGAAGATCTTGTCCTTGACCCGCTCGTCGGCGCCCTTGAGCGACACCACCAGCACGTCGGACGAGACTTCACGCAACAGCGCCTGGATACCGCGATCGTCAACGTCGGCCAGGTTGTTGAAGACGAACATCAGGTCTTCGATCTGCTCCGACAGGTCGCTGTCGATTTCGCGGATCGCGTCCATCAGTGCACCTTCCACAGAGCTATCGAGGAAGTTCATGATGTCGGCAGCGCGCTTGATGCCGCCCAGGGTGGTGCGTGCTGCGTTGGAGTTGCCCGAGAATTGCTTCTCGAGGATCTGGTTCAGTTCCTTCAACGCCGCTGGCTGCACGGTGTTCAGCGACGACACGCGCAGGACGATGTCCAGGCGCACCTTGTGGTCGAAGTTGCTCAGCACTTCACCGGCCTGGTCCGGATCGAGGTAGGCCACCACGATGGCCTGGATCTGCGGGTGCTCGTAGCGGATCACGTCGGCGACAGCACGCGGTTCCATCCACTTCAGGCTGTCCAGACCACTGGTGTTGCCACCGAGCAGGATGCGGTCGACCAGGCCATTGGCCTTGTCTTCGCCCAAGGCCTGGTTCAGCATCTTGCGGATGTAGGCATCGGAACCCACACCCAGACTGGTCTGGTCGCCGACGATGTCGACGAACTCGCTCATCACCTGTTCCACCTGGTCACGGTGCACATTGCCCATCTGCGCCATGGCCACACCCACCCGCTGCACCTCCTTGGGCCCCATGTGCCGCAGCACCTGGGCCGCATCGGTCTCGCCCAGCGAGAGCAGAAGGATCGCCGCCTTGTCGACGCGGCTCAGCTTGGCGGTAACGGCTCGGTTATCACTCATCGGCGTTGATCCAGTCTTTCACGACCTGGGCGACACGGCCCGGGTCTTCGGCCACCAGGCCTTTGATTGCGTTGAGCTGTGCCTCGTAACCCTCGCTCGGGCTAGGCAGCAGAATGCTTGTCGGGCCACCCAGGCTGACGCGGTCGTTGGCCAGTTCGCCATCCAACCCCACCATACCGCCCAGCTCCATGTCGCTATCCGAAGCAGCCTGCTTGCCGCCCCCTGTGATGTTGTTCAGCACTGGCCGCAGCACACCGAATACCAGCACCAGGATGAACACAACGCCCAGCACCTGCTTGACGATGTCCCAGAACCACGGCTGCTGATAGAAGGCGATATCGGCAATTTCTTCGCCACGGTCGGCGGCGAACGGCACGTTGATCACCGTCACGCTGTCGCCACGGCTGGCATCGAAGCCCACGGCGTCCTGCACCAGGCGGGTAAAGCGCGCCAGGTCCTCGGCGCCCCACGGCGCGCGCGTGCTGTCGCCCGTGGCCGGGTCGATCTTGACCTGATCGTCTACCACCACAGCGACCGACAGGCGGGTCATACGCCCTTGTTGCTGGCGGGTGTGGCTGATGGAACGGTCCAGTTCGAAGTTCTTGGTGCTTTGCTGGCGTTTGTCCGACGGGTACGGCGCGAGCATTGGCTGGCCGGTGGCCGGGTCCATGATCTGCTGGCCGTTGGCATCCACCAGCGGCTGGCCAGGCTGAATGGCCGCAGCCGGGGTAGCAGCGCCACCGGTAGTTTGCGGGGCCGAGGCCGCGCCAGGTGGCTGGTTGCTCAGTGCGCCGGGCACGCCTTGCGGGCCTTGACTGCTGGCGCGTTGCTCATCGACCGACTGCTCGCTGCGCAGCGCTGGCTGGTCGGGGTTGAACTGCTCGGAGGTGGACTCCACCGCACTGAAGTCCAGATCCGCCGACACTTCGGCCTTGTAGCGGTCATTGCCCAGCACTGGCTGCAGAATGTTGTGTACACGCTGGGTGAGCATGCTTTCCACCCGGCGGCTGTAGTCGAACTGCTTGCCGGCCTGGGTGAGCGCGGAGTCCTGGATCTGTTCGGACAGCAGGTTGCCCTTCTGGTCGACCACGGTGACCTGCGACTTGTCCAGCTCTGGCACGCTGGTGGCGACCAGGTTGACGATGGCCATCACCTGCCCGGCTTCCAGGGCACGGCCCGGGTACAGCTCGACCAGCACCGACGCGCTGGGCTTGCGTTCATCGCGCACGAATACCGAGCTTTTCGGGATGGCCAGGTGCACGCGTGCACCCTTGACATTGTTCAGGCTGGAAACGGTACGCGCCAGCTCACCTTCCAGGCTGCGGCGGTAGCGGGTGGCTTCCATGAACTGGCTGGTGCCCAAGCCCTGCTCCTTGTCGAGCAGCTCGAAACCCACGTTGCCGTCACTCGGCGCCACCCCGGCGGCGGCCAGCTTCAGGCGCGCACGGGAGAGATCGTCGGCCTTGACCAGCAGAGCACCCGAGTTGGGCTCCACGTTGTAAGGGATGTCAGCAGCGGCCAGGGTGTCCATGACCTGCTTGGTGTCCATGCCCGACAGGCTGCCGTACAACGGACGATAATCGGGTTGTTGCGACCACAGCACCACGGCAAAGCCGATCGCCACGCTGGCCGCCAGGCCGACCATGAGGCCGATCTGCCGCAGCATGGGCATCTGTGCGATGTTTTCCAGGAACGACATACCGGGCAGCGGCCGCTTGGCCGCTGGTGCGCCAGTCTTGGCAGGGGGGTTGTCGACGACTGCTTCAGCCATGGTTTACATCCGTCCTCAAACCGGCATCTGCATGATGTCCTGGTACGCCTGGACTACCTTGTTGCGCACCTGGGTCAGGGCCTGCATCGACACGCTGGCCTTTTGCGAAGCGATCATCACGTCCGTCAGGTCGACGCCGCTCTTGCCGATTTCGAAGGCATTGGCCAGCTGGGTCGAGGCCTGCTGAGTCTCATGCACCTTGCCGATGGCCTGGCCGAGCATGTCGGCAAAGGTACTTTGCCCCGGCGCCAGCTCCGGGGCAGCAGTGACCTTCGGCAACGACATGGCATCGGCCTGCATGGCCCGCATGTCCAACATCAGACGATTGAATTCAACACCTTGGCTCATGACCCTTCTCTCTCCCTGCAGCCGCATTTTTTTGACGCTCATGCGACGGATAGCCTACCTAAAGCAACAAAGGTGCCAGCCTATGTATGTGAGCCAAGCAATTGGGGGCTGCTGCGCAGCCCCAAAGCTCTTCAGCCGAACAGGCTGGCTTCTACATCGAACCCGGCATCACGCATCTGCGCCAGCTTGTAGCGCAGGGTGCGCGGGCTGATCCCAAGGCGCTCGGCCGCCTCCTTGCGGCGACCGCGCTCGGCGCGCAAGGTGTCGATGATCATCTGGTACTCGTGGCGACGCATGTCATCACCCAGCCCGCTGGCCTCAACAACCACCCCAGGCGAGGGCTCGGTGCCGGCCGACAATGGAATGGCGCCTTCCAGACAAAAATCCGCCGCCTCGATCACCCCACCCTGCTGCAGGATCAGCGCCCGCTGCAGGGCGTTGTCCAGTTCGCGCACGTTGCCTGGCCATGCATGCGCCTGCAGGCAGGCCCGGGCCGCGGGCGAGAGGCGCACCGGGGCATGCTTCATCTTGGCCACATGCCGTGCCAACAGGCGTTCGGCCAGCTGCAGGATGTCGCCCGGGCGCTCACGCAGCGGGCGCCAGGCCAGCGGGAACACCGACAAGCGGTAATACAGGTCTTCGCGGAAGCGCCCGGCCGCCACCTCGCCTGCCAGGTCACGGTTGGTGGTGGCCAGCACGCGAATGTCGAGGCTGATGGGCTTGCGCCCGCCTACCCGCTCCACCTCGCGCTCCTGCAGCACACGCAGCAGCTTGGCCTGCAAGGCCATGGGCATTTCCGAGATTTCATCGAGCAACAAGGTGCCGCCTTCGGCCTGCTCGAACTTGCCTGCCTGGGCAGCGATAGCGCCGGTGAAGGCGCCCTTCTCGTGGCCGAACAGAGTAGCCTCGAGCATATTGTCGGGGATTGCCGCGCAGTTGATCGCGACGAAGGGCTGCGCGGCACGGGGCGACTGCTGGTGAATGTAACGCGCCAGCACTTCCTTGCCAGTACCGGACTCGCCGGAAATCAGCACGGTCGAGTCACTGCGCGCCACCCGGGCGGCCAACTCCAGCAACTGGCGGCTGGCCGGCTCGCAGGCCACCGGCCCTTCTTCGCCGGTCACACGCCCGGCGGCATGCCGCTCGACCAGACTGAGCAGCGCCTTGGGCTCGAACGGCTTGACCAGGTAGTCGGCAGCGCCCTGGCGCATCGCCTCGACCGCACGCTCGACGGCGGCATGTGCAGTCATCAGCAACACCGGCAACTGCGGTTGCTGGCGGCGCAGCTGGCTGAGCAACTGGTGCCCGTCCATGCCGGGCATGTTCACGTCACTGACCACCAGGCTGAAGGCGTCTTCCAGCACGGCCTCCAGCGCTTCTTCGGCACTGCCCACCGCCTGGTAGGCGAAACCGCCGATTTCCAGGGTATCGCCCAGCGCCTGGCGCAATACGCGGTCATCCTCGACCAGCAGCACCTTGATTGCCATCACACCCCCTCCGCCAATTGCCCGTCGATCAAGGGCAGCTCTACCCGCACGCAAGTACCACGGCCCACTTTCGAGCGCAGGCTGATCCTGCCCTGGTGCGCGCGCACCACGGCCTTGACCACGGCCAGGCCCAAACCGGTACCGGTGGCTTTGGTGGTCAGGAACGGCTCACCCAGGCGGCCGAGCAAATCGGCATCGATACCGCAGCCAGCATCGCTGACGCACAGGTGCAAGGTGCGTTCACGGCGGTACAGGTGCACCTTCAGCCGCGCCGGGCTGTCGCCGGCCTGCAGGGCATTTTCGACCAGGTTGAGCATGGCCCCCACCAGGGTGTCGCGGTTGCACAGCAGCTCACCCAGGTGGCTGTCACACTGCCAGCGCACGGCATGCCCCTGCACATGCACCTGAGCCGCCTGCTGCAGCGCCTGAAACAAGGCTTTCGGGGTTACCCGATCACCCAGCGGCAGCTCGCCACGGGCGAACACCAGCATGTCGCGCACCTGGTGCTCCAGTTCGTGCAAGCGCTCCTTCAGGGTGCCGGCAAAGCGCTGGCGGGTTTCTGCGCTCAGCTGTTGCTCGCTATCGGCCAGATGACTGGCGTACAACATGGCAGCAGACAGCGGCGTACGGATTTGATGCGCCAGCGAAGCGACCATGCGCCCAAGCGACGACAACCGCTCGTGGCGCGCCAGCTGGTCTTGCAGGCGACGGGTTTCAGTCAGGTCATTGAGCAGCACCAGCTGGCCGGGCTCGGCGTCCAGCGAACGGGTCGCGATCGACAGGCGACGGCCGTCGCGCAACGAGACTTCGTGGCCATCGTCCTTGCGCGGGGAGAAGCTGCGGGCGATCACCTGACGCCACAGCTGGCCGATCAGCGGCTCACCAAGCAACTCGCAGGCAGCCGGGTTGGCTTCACGCACCAGACCCTGGCCGTCGATCACGATCACCCCGCCGGGCAGCAGGTCCAGCAGGTTTTGCAGGCGGTTGGCCAGGCGTTCCTTCTCGCTCAGTTCAGCGATGCGCTGGGCACTGACCACGGCCAGCTCACCCTTGAGCTCGCTGACCCGGGCTTCGAGCAGGCTGTAGGACTGGCTCAACTGGCTGGACACCTGATTGAACAAGGCGAAGGCTTGCTCGACACCCTGGCGGCTTTCCTGTTCCACCGGGGTTTTCCCCTTCTGGTCGGGGGCTAGGGATACGTGGGCGGCCTGGGGCATCGTGCTCTCTCGCGTGGCTGACCGTCATAAAAACGGTATGGTGCCAGCGTTGTAGCAATAGCCGTGCCGGGGATGGGGAATTAGGTTGACTGTGGAGGCCTCTTCGCGGGTTTACCCGCGAAGAGGCCGGACCAGGCGACGTCAGTCCTCTGCCTGATCCTCGCCACCCTGGCGGCTCATACCGTACTTGCGCATTTTCTCGACCAAGGTGGTCCGGCGAATGCGCAAACGTTCAGCCGCGCGCGCAACGATACCGTTGGCATCGTCCAGCGCCTGCTGGATCAGGCCCTGCTCCAGGCTACCGAGGTAGTCCTTCAGGTCGAGCCCTTCGGGCGGCAGCATGGCATGGTTGCTGAAGTTCGGCGTATGGCCATTGATCGCCACGCGCTCTTCCAGGTCGCTGCGCAGGCTGTCGACCATCTGCTCGTCTTCATCGTCGACGTAGCGGAACTTCTTCGGCAACTCGGACACGCCAATCACCCCGTACGGGTGCATGATCGCCATGCGCTCGACCAGGTTGGCCAACTCACGCACGTTACCCGGCCAGCCGTGACGGCACAGCGACATGATCGAGGCAGAGTTGAAGCGGATGGAACCGCGCTTCTCGTGCTCCATGCGCGAGATCAGCTCGTTCATCAGCAGCGGGATATCTTCCACCCGCTCACGCAGCGGCGCCATCTCGATGGGGAACACGTTCAGGCGGTAATACAGGTCTTCACGGAAGGTGCCGTCCTCGATCATGGTCTCGAGGTTTTTGTGCGTCGCGGCGATGATGCGCACATCGATGCTCTGGGTCTTGTTGCTACCCACGCGCTCGAACGTACGCTCCTGCAGCACACGCAGCAGCTTGACCTGCATCGGCAACGGCATGTCGCCAATTTCATCAAGGAACAAGGTGCCGCCGTTGGCCAGCTCGAAACGCCCGGCACGGCTGGTGATCGCACCGGTAAAGGCACCTTTCTCGTGGCCGAACAGCTCGCTTTCCAGCAACTCGGCCGGGATCGCGCCACAGTTGACCGGCACGAACGGCGCTTCGCGGCGCTTGGAGTGGTAGTGCAGGTTACGCGCCACCACTTCCTTGCCGGTGCCCGACTCGCCCAGGATCAACACGCTGGCATCGGTGTCGGCCACTTGCTGCATCATCTGCCGCACATGCTGGATGGCACGGCTGGTGCCGACCAGGCTGCGGAACAGATTGGGCTCGCGCTGGCGGCCACGCTCGCGCGCCTGGTCGTACATTTCGCGGTAGACCTGGGCACGGTGCAGCGAATCCAGCAGCTGGCTGTAGCTTGGCGGCATTTCCAGGTTGGAAAGCACACGGCGGCGAAGCTCTTCCGGCAGCTCGGCCGAAGAAATTTCACCTAAAAGCAGAACCGGAAGGAACTCATCCCAGGCAGCCACTGTCTTAAGCAGCCCAAGGAGATTGCCCGATGCGTTCACGGTGCCGACAAGCACACACAACACTTCGCGACTGGAAGACAACGGCTCGACTACTTGCTGCCAGTCCTGGCTTGAGCAAGCGAGGTTTTCTTCGCCGAGAAAATTGAGCACCACCGCCAGGTCGCGGCGGCGTGCGCTGTCGTCGTCGATCAGCAGAATCTTGGTTTCACGCCACATGCAATAGCAACTTCCCTAGTCATATCGGCGCCCTGTGGGCGTGCTCGACATCATTCCGACTGAATGGTCAGTGTTCGGACGTCTGAAATTCGAAAACAGCCACTAGTAAAGTCAAAAAACACCGGTCAGTCAAATTAATGGCGCACGGCTTTTTGCAACATCGGTGGTCAGGTGAACAAATGGTATACCTTTGCCGCGTTCTTCGCCTGACGGATTTTCGTCATTTCATCGACCAAGGATTGACGCTCGCCACTTGCAGCCTCGATTAGCTGGCGGTATACGGCCAACAATTGCTCAAGGCTGGCACTGACATCCGCCTCATTGCCTTTGGCTTCGGACACCATGTCACCAATGCGCAAGCGGCATTCCAGGTCCAACTCCCCCACCGCTTCCCAGTTGCGTTCGGCCAGCGCCGCCAGCAGCATGTCCCGGGTCTGTTCGATACGGGCGATTACTTCGCTCATGTCATGCTCCTTTATCAGGAAGCCGACGACTGATCGCCGATTGCGTCCCAACCTTCCTTTACAGTGATCAGCAGGCGCGCGACCTCGTCGATGATGGCCGGGTCGCCCTTGAGATTGGCTTCGGTCAGGCGGCGGCTCATGTAGACATACAGGCTATCCAGCTCAGCCAGGTTGTCAGCATGGTTTTCCAGGTCCAGCCCTTCACGCAGCCCACCGATGATGTCGATGGCCTTGCCGAGCAGAATACCGCGCTGCGCGATGTCATTACGCGCGATGGCCCCTTTGGCCTGGGCCATACGATCAAGGCCGCCCTGCATGAGCATCTGTACCAGCCGGTGCGGACTGGCTTCGGACGTCTGCGCCACGCCGTTGACTTTCTGGTATTGACGAAGGGCCAACATCGGGTTCATGGATCTACCTCGTTGCAGCGAAAAGGTTGCTTGTACCTGTGTATCGCCTGAGCGTCAAAAAACTTTAGTGCCAACGCAAAAAGCCCGGAGCGACGTGAGGCGCTGCCGGGCTTTTTGCGTAGCAAAAGGAGAGAACGATCAGGAGTTCTTGGCCTGCGCGTTGATCGCGTCGAAAACCGATTTGATCTGGTCGGCCTGGGCATTCAACTTGGCCACAGCGGTGTCCATTGCCACCCACTTCTTAGTCAGCGACTCGGTCAACGCCTCGGTGCGACGATCCAGCGCGGTCTGCTGGTCTGCCAGGTTCTTCGCCACCTTATCCAGGTTGCTTTTGCGCGTGGCCAGGCTGCCGTCCGTGGAGTTGTACGGATCGATGGCCTTGTTCATGCGCTCGATCAACCCGTTGGAGCCGGTGAACAACTCCTGAACTTCGGAGCCCAGCTTCTTGTCGTTCATCGCCGCGGTGAACTTGGTCGAGTTGAATTCGAGGGTACCATCTTTCGTGGTGTTGATACCCAGCTGGCTCAGGGTCGTCAACTGGTCACCCGCCCCCACCTCGGACAGCACCTTGCGAACATCGTTGACCAGCGAACGGGTGGTCGGGTCGTTGCTCAACGGGCCGAGCGACAGGTTGTCATCTTCGTCACGCGTGGACGTTGTCAGCGCAGTAATGGTTTTTTGCAACGTGTTATAGGCATCGACGAACGACTGAATCGACTTTTGCAGGCCAGTATTGTCCTGCGACACCGAGACGTTGGTTGGCACGCCATCGGTGCCCGACTTGGCGCTGACGCCCGTCAGCTCCAGCGTGATGCCACTGATGGCGTCGGTGATGGTGTTCTTTTTGCTGGTGACCACCAGGCCGTCGATGGTCAGCTCGGCATCCTGCGCCTTGGCGGTAATGAACCCGGCGCCGGTGTCCGACATCTGCTGAGTACCGTCGATCTCAAGCTCAGGAACACCACTGACCATCAGGTCGGTCTTCGCACCAGTGGTGGTGGAGCTGAACACCAGCCGCGCACCGTCCTTGCCGTTCACGATGTTGGCGGAGATACCCTGTACGCCCAGCTCTTTGTTGATCTGGTCGCGCACGGACTGCAACGACGCGCCATCTTCAACTTCGAGCTCATAGGTGTTGCCATTCTGCTCGATGGTCAGCGTACCGCCCGTCACCGTTGCAGCCGCACCGCCAGCGATCGGGGCACTGGCCACTTTCGAGCCGGTCGCCAGCTTGTTGACCACAATGTCGTAACTGCCTGCCACTGCCGTGTTGCCAGCCGTCACCTTGACCACTGACTCATTGGCCGACTTGGCGGCATAGGCATTGAACGCGGGGCTGGTGGAGCTGTTCAGCTTCGCCATGGCGTCCTGAAACGCCGTCAGGGCACTGCGCAGCGAGCCCACACCGGAAATCATCGCGGTATTGTTGCTGGTCTGCCGAGTGATCTGCGCCTTCTTGGCCGCCGTGTCGGCATTGACCAGCGCCGCGACCATTTCGGTGATATTCAGCCCCGTACCTTGACCGATACTGGAAACCAGGGTGCTCGCCATACAGTTATCCCTCTTTGTTGACCGTCAGCACCTGCTCCTGCAAGCCCGACGTGATTCCTGCTTTAGCACATTCTCCGCCGATCAAACCTTGGCGTCGAACAAAATACTGTTTACATCGCTCAGGTTATGCGCAATCCGCAAGGCCTCCTCAGAAGGCAATTGGCGGATCAGCTCGCCGGTTTCACTGGCGATGACCTTGACGACGATCTTTCCGGATTCTTCGTCCGTGGAGAATTCCAGGTTGCGTCGGGTGGAGCTGAGAAACTTTTCGATTTCCGAAACAGCATTTTTTACTTTTTCGGCATCATTGCTGTGCTCGGCAGCACTGATGGCATTGGGTACCAGCGTGTCACTGCCGCTACGCGACGCTTGCTCGGCGCGGGCAACCGGTTTTTCGCCAGCCTGCTCGGCGGGGCGGGATGCCGGGTAGGACAGATTCAGCTTGACGCTCATGTCCATGTCTACCACCTCATAACGAAAAGGCGGGGAAGCGCCTTAGAATGCACTCCCCCGCCGATCACCATCAGCGATTACTGAAGCAGCTTCAGTACGGCGGATGGCAGTTGGTTGGCCTGGGCCAGAATCGAAGTGGAAGCTTGCTGCAGGGTCTGCTGCTTGGTCAGCTGGGCAGTTTCAGCGGCAAAGTCGGTGTCCTGTACACGGCCACGGGCGGCCTCGGCGTTTTCGTTGATGTTCTGCAGGTTGTTGATGGTGCTGGTCAGACGGTTCTGAACGGCACCCAGGTCGGCACGGGTGCTGTTGATCGCGTTCAGGGCGTCATCGATGGCGCTCAGGGCGGCGGTGAAGGTCGCTTCGGCAGCGGCGCTGTCAGAACCAGTGATGCTCTGGCCACTCAGGCCGCTCAGCGCGCCACCGGTGTTCATGGCATCGCTCAGGCTGATGGTGATCTGGTTGTCGCTACCGGTGTTGGAGCCAACCTGGAAAGTCATGTCGCTGGCGGTACCGTCCAGCAGGTTCTTGCCGTTCAGCTGGGTCGAACCAGCGATACGGTCGATCTCTTTGAGCATCGACTGGAATTCTTTATCCAGTGCATCGCGATCGTCTTCGCTGTTGTTGTCGTTTCGCGACTGAACAGCCAGTTCACGCATACGCTGCAGGATGTTGGTTTGCTCTTGCATCGCGCCTTCAGCGGTCTGGGCGATGGAGATGGCGTCGTTGGCGTTCTTGATCGCCATGGTCTGGCCACGGATCTGCGAGGTCATGCGGGTTGCAATCTGCAGGCCGGCAGCGTCGTCTTTGGCACTGTTGATTTTCAGGCCGGAAGACAGACGGGTCATCGAGGTGCCCAGCGCATCGGAAGCCCGGTTCAGGTTTTTCTGAACGCCCAGGGAGGTGGTGTTGGTGTTTACAGTCAAAGCCATGACGAATTCCTCGTTGGATTGGGTACTACGGCTTCCGGCCTTGGCAATTCGCCGGAGGTGGCACAGAGAACCTTCGTAATAGTTATCGTCGTCAGGGCGTCTTGCTTTAGCGGATTTTCAAAAAATTTTACTGGCATCATGCCAGCCCAATGAAAACAAGGACTTGACGCCAATTTACAGGCATCAGATTAATGCAGCATAGAAAGTAAAACGCCGTCAGGCAGTGACGGCGTTTTGCACGGCGACAAACGGTCAGTCGAGCCGTTCGATAATGGCCGAGCCCCAGGACAAGCCAACACCGAAGCCACTGAGTGCGACACGCTTGCACTGAGAACCAAGCACATGTTTTTCCAGCAGCAGCGGAATGCTCGACGACACGGTGTTACCGGTCTCGACCATGTCTTTGACAAACCTCTGCTTGTGCTCACCTTCATCGAAACGCGCCGATACAGCATCGACGATCGCCGCGCTCCCTTGGTGCAGGCAATACAGGTCGATATCCTCAGCCTTTAGCGCGCTGGCATCGAGCAACTGCTGCAAGTGTGCCGGCACCTTGACCAAGGCAAAGTTGTAGACCTGGCGCCCATTCATGAAGAATTTGCCATCAGTGGTACGCAGGTGCTCGGCACCGGCACCATCACTGCCGAACAGCGATTTACCCAATTGCCAGGCGGCCCCCTCGCCCATCCAGGTGGCGGTTGCTGCATCACCAAACAGCATGGTGGTGTTGCGATCTTCGGGATCGACAATCTTCGAATAGGGGTCAGCGGTAATCAGCAGGCCATTTTTCAGCCCAGCGGCCTCCATGAAACCCTTCATGGCATACAGGCCGTAGACATACCCGGAGCAACCCAGAGAAATGTCAAAAGCCGCAACAGCGGTCGACAGGCCCAACTTGTGCTGCACGATAGCGGCAGTATGCGGCAGGCCTTCTGCGTCCCCGTTCTGGGTAACCACGATGACAGCGTCGATGGTTGTGGGGTCCAGGGCTGGATTGGCAGCGAACAGCTTCCTTGCGGCCTCCACACAAAGGTCGGAAGTTTCCTGGTTGTCTTCCTTGCGTGGCAAGAAGGTCGAACCGATCTTGCCAAAGATGAAGTCCTGATCTTTGCCGAATTTCGCGCCTTGGGCGTAGTTGTCCACCCCTTCGGTAGGCACGTAGCTGGCGATGCTTTTAATGCCAATCATATGGCTTCCCAATTCAATAACAGCGAAGTTCCCACTGCCTGCGCAACAGCAAGACGCCAGGCGATACGGTGGCCACCGATCCCTGAGCGTTTTCCAGGTGCGGCGCAGCGGCTCCCGGTTTCGACAATATACAGTGAAGATGCGCGTTCTGACTCCTGAGTCACGCTCTTTTTGTCGAATAGACCTCCGCTGCTTCGAGCGTCAGCTCATACCCCTTACCGCTCGAGCAGTACCTCGCCCAATGTTTGCACCACACGATGACGAGTGGCGTCGGGCATGCCGCACCATAACGGCAGCCGCAGCAGGCGCTCGGCACTGTAGTCGGTGACTTCCATTGCACCGTGCGTGCGGCCGTAACGCTGGCCAGCAGGCGACGAATGCAGCGGAACATAGTGAAACACTGCGTAGATTTCATACCGCTTGAGCTTGCTGAGCACGGCCTGCCGGTCGATGCCCGGGGCTAGCAGCACGTAATACATGTGGGCATTGTGCTGACAGTGCTCAGGCACGATGGGGCGGCGCAGCAACCCTTGTTGCTCCAGCCCGGCCAAGGCCGAATGGTAGGCTCGCCAGGTTGCCAGGCGGTCGTCGGTAATAACCTGCGCCTCTTCCAGTTGAGCACAGAGAAACGCCGCGATAAGCTCGCCCGGCAGGAATGACGAACCCACCTCCTGCCAGGTGTACTTGTCCACTTCGCCACGGAAGAAACGGCTGCGGTCCGTGCCCTTTTCACGGATCACTTCAGCCCGCAGCACCTGCTCCGGCGTATTGACCAGCAAGGCACCGCCTTCGCCGGATATCACATTCTTGGTTTCGTGGAAACTGTATGCACCGAGGTCGCCGATACTGCCAAGTGCCCTCCCCTTGTAAGTTGACATCACCCCTTGGGCCGCGTCCTCGACCACATGCAGGCCATGTTTACGGGCAATGGCCATGATGCTGTCCATTTCACAAGCCACCCCGGCGTAGTGCACAGGTACTATTGCCTTGGTACGTGGCGTGATCGCCGCCTCGATCAGCCGCTCGTCAAGGTTCAACGTGTCGGCCCGGATGTCGACGAACACCGGCACCGCCCCACGCAGCACGAACGCATTCGCTGTAGAGACGAAGGTGTAGGATGGCATGATGACTTCATCACCCGGCTGGATATCCAGCATCAGTGCCGTCATTTCCAATGCAGCGGTGCAAGAGTGGGTCAGCAATGCCTTGCTACACCCCGTGTGCGCTTCCAGCCACTGGTGGCAACGCTTGGTAAATTGCCCATCGCCAGCGAGCATGTTGCCGAACTTGGCCTCAGCAATGTAATACAGTTCCTTGCCGGTCATATGCGGACGGTTGAAGAAAATCTTGTCTGCGCTCATCTGAATTCATTCCATAAATGGCATGCCACCTGAAAGGCTGCCTGCGTGGGTCGCGCAACGATCTCGCAGCCTGTTCCGGCCTCTCATCATTGCTTTACCGCTAACTGCACCCTGCCCCAGAAACGTTCATCGCCAAGCAGGTTTTCAGCAGCCGTCACCCCGCCATTGAACAGGCAAGCCCTGCCCGACACCTCCAGGCCAGCAGCCGAACTCAAGTGGGCACCGCCGCCTGAAAGCTGCGTCAACGCCCGTGCCAGAGCGATACAGCCGCAACGGAAAACGACCGGCATGAGACTGTCGAGTGAGTCGCCTGCAACCAGCGCAATGGCAACCTGTACCAAGGGCCGCCCTGCATCGACCTGTTCATCGACGAGATGGACCGTAACGCCACTGAACAACAGGTGCTGATGCAGTGCCGCCAACACGGGAGCACTGCCGATCAAACCAGCAAACGCAGGCAGCAACGAATAATGCAGGTTCACCAGGCGGTCACGGTATTGGGCAACTACAGCCGGGCACAGAATTTTGTGGAACGTGGTAATTATCAAGTCGGGGCGCAACTGCTCCAACTGTGCGGTCAGTTCGTGCTGCGTAGCCCCCCCCAGGCTAACCACCCGGTTATACAAACCCACCCGCTCGGAAAATTCATTGGCCATGCAGTGCCTGTCTGTCAGCACCCCAACGATTTCCCCACCGTGCCAAGCACCTTCGCGAATCGCATGATGCAGAAATGACAGGTTGCCGCCGCCGCCCGAGCACAAAAAAACTAGCCGCTTGTTTACATGACCCTGCACAGCGCCTCCCTTGCTCATCATTCTGCCAACCAGGCTTGGCGCCATGCATCCAACCTCGCGCCTTCGAGTAGCCACTGCGTTCGTACCGTGGCCTGCAATGTGTCACCCAACGACGCCGATGCCGCCGGATCGCTCAGGTGCAAACGAACCGCACGCAGCCATTCCTCGGGTTCATTGGCCACACGTGTAAGCGGTAGCGTCTCCCCCCCGACAAAGCCCCGTACACGGCTGCAAATCACGGGGTGACCGCAGGCGCCATGCTGAAGAACACGCATATCACCCGAGCAGGCATTGGCCAGGGTTTCCGCCATAGGCACCAACGCCAGATCGAGATTGAGCGCGGCAAGGGTTTCAGGGAAAAGACCTGGCTTTACCGCGGAGTGCCACTCGGCCAGGTAAGGGCGTAGCTCTGCGGGGCAGTCCCCCATTACCACCCACTCCACCTCATCAGCCAGCTCAGCCACTACCGCGCCCAGCATGCTGGCATCTTCCCTCCCCAGCCAGCCCAACCGTGGTTTCACGCCCGTCTGGCGCTTGCTCCGAAGGGTTTTCCAGGATAAGGGCAGAGACGCTTCCAGCACACGAACATCTTCGTGCCTGCCCTCAAGCAGTTCAGCCAGGGCCGGCGTAGCCACCAGCACCCGATCAGCCTGCATCACGCCCTGCTGCATTCGCGTCAGGACTTCTTCAGCGGTGAAGTCTCCCTGCAAGCCCATTTGCGGCAGATAACCGTCCACATCGTAGACTTTGAAAGCCTGCGAAAACGCACGAAGACGACGCATGGCCAGCAGGCTGGCGTTGTCCAGTGGTCGCTGCAAGACCACGCTGGTGGGTTCGAAACGCTCGAGTTCGACCACAGATGGCAGACGGGTGGTCAACGCGCCGTCCAGAACGCCGTGCTCACGCATGGCGAGGAAGGGCTGAATGAGCCGTGACTGGGCCCGAGCGTGGCCCTGATCGAAACAGGCCAGCACGGTAGGCACATAACCTTGCAACGGGCGCCAACTCAGGGCATTACTTTCCAGCGTAAAGCTTCTGCCCGCCTGCAAAGTGAAATTGCGGTTATAACCCGGGTCGCGGGCAAGCAAGGGCAGCCAACGCTCATACCACGCATCCTCCTGCTCGACAGTGGCGCGTCGCCGGCCATTGCTGTCGACCAGCATCCGTGCATGTGGAGTAAACACATTCAGGTAGCCGGCCTGATGCAACCTCAAACATAGATCTACATCGGCCCAGGGCTCGATAAGCGCGTCTGCATCAAAACCGCCCGCAGCCAAGAACAGTTCGCGCCGCAAGACCAGCAAATCTCCACTCAGTGCGCACAGGTTCTGATCCAGCTCCGTACGCCGCCCGCAAGCCGCTTTGTGCGCTGGCAACCCTTCGAATGCAGGGCCCAGGCTAGCGCCCAACCCCAGCACAAGGCCTGCCTGGCGAACACTGCCATCACTTGCCAGCAACTTGCCTGCCACAGCACCGACTTCGCGGCGCTGAGCCTGATCAATCAGCGGCTGCAACCACCCCTCATCGAGCACCGCACTCTGCGCACTCAGCCACACCAGGTACTCCCCGCTTGCCTCCTGCGCAGCGGCGTTGCACATCGCCGCCTTGGGCTGCCCGGGCATGAAGTGAAATACCTGCAAGCGCTCAACGCTCATCTGCCCGACGATTTCCAGCCACTGGCGTAGCAGCGGGTCATCATGACCAGGGTCGATCAAAATGATCTGAAGCGCCGCAGGCAGGTTTTGCGTCAGAAGTCGCTCCAGGCAACGTTGAAACTGAGACAACGTGCCCTCCAGATAGATCAGCACGGTCACTGAGGCGTGATGCACAGGTCCGTACTCAATTCGGTGCCCCTGTCGCCCATACTCGAACGTGAACACCTGGGCGTCGGGGTACCCTCTGGCCTGCAGGTGGCGCTGGATGACGGACTGCTCGTCTGTACATGGAGTCTGCTTGCCGGCCTGGGCAATCAACAGCACTTCGCTCACATGCCCGACACTGCCGAGCCCGTGGGCCGAAAGCAACCTGAGTTGAGCGTCAAGTTCAAAAGCACTACCTGCGCTGCGCTCGAAGCCATGCTGCAGCATTGCCGCACGCCGATACACCCAATGCCGGGACTGACTCGCAGGAGAGGCCAACAGCAGATCCAGGTTCAGATCAGGTCGCAGGGCGAGGTCCACTACACCATCAGGTCCGCGCACTGCTTCGTCGGCATAAATCGCAAGGCAGTCAGCCGGTGCATCAGCGATAGCCTTCGCCAACATCAGCACTCCGCTGGCCACGAACATCGCGCCCGCCTCGACCAGCAGGAACCATTCGGCAGGGCATGCGGCCAAACAGTCATTAAGGGCCAGTACCGGATGGAGCGGATCACAGGCAACCCACCGGACCGTGGCGGACTCCACCTTATCTCCACCCAATACGAAAACCTGAAGACGCTCGTAGAGGGGCCGCTTCAAACTGTCCAGAGTAAGTGCCAAGGCATGTGGATCTCCACGATCAAGTACCAGCACGGCAATCGTTGGCGAAACCACACTATCCAGCCGTTGTTGAATCACATTCAACTGCCGAGGGCTTGGATAGCGCTCGCGCAACCAGTCCAGAACCCCTAACCGGTTACCGACAGCTTCCCGGCAAGCCGCCGCCTGCGTCTTGGCGACAAACACATCCAACTGCTGCCAGAAACCCAGAGTTCGCTCCACGTATCGCGCAAGGGCACCACCAATCGTTTCCCGAGCCCGAGCCAATGGCTGCGGCCCGTCGAGCATGGCAAACCCCACACAGCCAAAGAAGCAATTATCCAGAAACGCCTGATCGACACCAAAACCCGGAATGAAGAGCACAGGGCATCCGCACAGCGCAGCCAGCACGCAAGTCATCGACCACTCATAGGTGTAAAGCACTTCGGCGTGCCGCAACACGTCGGCCAATTCCGACAGAGACAGCGCATTCGCGATACTCAGCAATCGGACATCATTCGGCAGCAGTGAATAATCGATGCGATCGAGCGGGAACCTGTTCTGGTAAAGAAAACAACCGCTGCGCTCGCTGGCAGGCACGCCCGCCTGGAACAGTTCGATATCGATGGCAGGTACACACAACACATCGACTTCGTGTGGGGCGGCATCTTTGGCCAACAAGGCAGCGTAATAGAACAGCAGATCGGCGGGCCTCGCTTCCATGCCCTTGCCGGAAAGGTACCCTTCATAATTGAGCAGATAACGTGACACGACTGCCAGGTTGAGCGGGTTTCCGCTGATAATCTCCGGATAGACCGCTATAGGTACCTTGCCCTCCGAGCGGTGGCGCTCGCGGACAGAATCATCGTACAAGGGGGTCTTGAGGTCCGAATTGCGCTTGTCAGCGCCAACGATATAGGCCTCCCTGCCACTAAGGTTGAGCACATGGCAAAGCAAGTGCATCGCGACGATACCTGAAGACGTCTCCCGGTACCCTGGGGCATAGATGTAGTAGGGGTGCTCCGGCTTGGCGAACATAAGCCGCAAACGTGCCAGCGCATGGTCATGTTGCCGGATGTCTGCCTGCGCGGGGTTAAGCATCTGAGTACTCCAGGTCTGGATCAGCAAGGAACAGTCTTCAATCAAGGGGCATCCGTCGCGCGCCGCCGCAGAAATTTCGAGGCCTCGCCACCGGTGTTGAACAGCAGGTCGATCACGCTCACTGCATGCTGAAATTCACCGTGCAACTGTGGGTACTCCGGGTAACCGGCATAGCTCATGAAGGACACATCAAGACCGGCTGCGGCAAATGCCGACTCATCGAGATAACAGCTGGCAGCCGGGCCAGAGAGGTACTCGGTAGCACCAACGGCCTTGCAAAGGTGGATCAGGCGTTCGTTCCGTCCCTCGGCCCGCCCCAGCTCTTCCGAGCGATACAGCGGCGTGTGAATACCCAGCAAAGGGCACAGCCCTTCAATGAACAATTGGTTGACGCGTGACAGGCTGGGAAGGTTGGCTGCCTGCTCGTACAAACTGCGAATGCGCGTTTCCAGCTCAGCGAAGCATGGAGCCCGACGATAGCTCATGGCGATGGTCTTCCAGTGCTGTGCCGCCCAGTCCGGCTCGCTGATCTCTACTTCGTTGATCAACTGCTCGAAACGCCCTTTGTTCCTCACCGGCACACTCAGCCAGTGCTCACCCTGGGCTGTCTTGATCTTGTTGCGGTTGCGCCAGTCGCGCCGGGTGTACTGCACGTCATCGTAGAACACGAAAGCATCGACACTGCCGATCAGGTCAAAGTAGCCCTTCCAAGGTATGTAGTTCGACTGCAATATCGCTACTTTCTTGTGCATCTCAATCCCCAACAGCGCCGCAAACAATCAGGTTTCAGTTCGTCAATAAATTGCCATGAGGCATAAAAAAGCCGGGTACTGGACCCGGCTTCTGCAATTCTCGCGCCACTTAGTTCAGGGCAGCCAACCACTCCAGGTTGGCCTTTGGAAGATGTCCATTGCCAAACTGTATCGAGTTCGAGAATGCTCCGGGCCACTTCGCGCTCAGCACCTGCGCAGCGCCCGGGTCCTGCGCCTGCTTCACGCCGTCGATCAACAACTGCGAACGCGGCGTCCACACCACCATCAAACCGGCATCCCTGGCACTCAGGCACAGATCGATGTCGGCGAAGGCCTGCGGCTTCAGGCCTTCGCAATGGTCAAACACTTCCTTTCGCACCATCAGGCACTCCCCGGAAACAGCAGCGCAACCACGCACCGAAGAGGCCCATTGCTCCTTGCCCACCTGGGCCAGGGAAAGGCTCTGCCACGGGCTGAACACCTCGGGGCCAGCCACCAGCTCATAACCTGCATGTGCCACGGTTGCATCTGCCGCATACAACAGACTGGCGCCGACAATGCCGACCTCAGGGCGCTGAGCCTCATTGAGCAAGCCTTCGATCCAAGCAGGCGTGATCACACGACTGCGCTCGGACAGCAGCACCAAATACTCACCGCGCGCAGCATTGGCACCCAAGCCCAGCAACTGCTCACGGGAGGCGCCCCGATCGGCCACAACCAGACGCGCACGCCCTGCGAATGCCTCGAGGACGGAATCGTTCGCATCGAACGGAGCATCAGCACAGCTGATCAGCACTTCGTAACGGGGGTAACGAGTACGCTGCAGTACCGCCGTCAGGCATGCCCGCAACTGTGCTACATCCCCCTCGAAAGCCAACAGGATACTCACCAAAGGCGTGGTCCCGTGCCGGAAATCGAGCGCCAGCCCTGCCGCCCCCTGCTCGCTGACATGGCCGCGATAACCGAGCTGTGTCAAGTGCCGGCTCAACACCTTTTGCGCATGGGTAGCCAGAGCCGGAGACGCCTGCCGACCGATGACCAGGTAATCGTCCATGTGTGCCAGAGAGGCGGTACCCTGCGTCTCGACCAGACGCAGCAGCACATCGAACTCGATGGCCTCGCTATACGCCTCGCTGTACCCACCGAGGTCCAGCACCGCCTTTCGCCGCAGAACCCAGTGATGCGACATCAACCCCGGCTGGCTGCGCAGCAGGTCGAGATCAGCGCCAGGGCGCACAACGCTGTGCAAGCGGCCGTCATCATCACGCTGCACCTCATTGGCGGCAATGGCCTGGCAAGCCGGTGCCTGCACCAACTCCACTGCCAGGCGCAGCAGACCTCCGCCGAGTAGCACATCACCCGCCTGCAGCAACATCAACCACTCACTGGTCAGCTGACGTATGGCCTGGTTCAAATGAGTGACCCAATTGCTCTCTGTGACCTGAATGAAGTGCAAGGTATCGCGCGGCGTGGTAATCGCCGGCGCCTTGCCCGCCTTCAGCACCAGCAGCTTGAAATTGCGCAAGCCGCTTGCCAGCAGGCTGTCGAAGGTAGCTTGCAGAGCCTCGTCATTATTCTCCAGATCAAGAACCACAAATGCGATCTGCGCCGACGGGTGCTCGGCCAGGTGCGCAAGCACTCGCTGACGAGCGCCTTCATCCGGCGTAGCGGCAATGATCGCGTCAATCAACAGACCTGAAGGTGTTCCCTCCAGACGCGGCTGCGCATCGATGCCCGGAACCTGCGCAAGCCGTGCCAGCCAATCGCCCAGTTCACGCGCATGCGCGTGCCCCCCTTCGTTAGCAAGCATCGGCAACAGCTGTCGGCAAACATCAACATTGAAAAGGCTCAACGCTAAAGCTTGCCAATAACGGTGCTGACGGCTTTCGGCAGTATCGTTGGGGTGAGACTGCAGCAAGTCACGCTGACGCACCCAGATACCTTCGAGTGCATGACGATGCTGCTGGCTGGTCGGCCACGCATGGCAAAGGAACTCTAACGCAGTCAACTGCGCGAACAACGCAGCATTGTAGTAAGGCAGCTCGACATTCTGCAGTGGCTCGAAATGGCGCTCCGGGTCGTCGATGACGCTGCGCCAGCTGGAGGTGAAGATCAGCGCGGCCATGCCCTGCCCGTACGTATTGCGCACGAACTGGTTCAGGACGGTGAAGCCCGCATCATCAATACACAGCTGATTCTGCTCGGCGTCCCACTGGCGCAACGTACGCACCAGCCGGGTCACCTGCTCCTCCCGCTCCACCTGGCTGGCCACATCAACCAGGTGCTCGGCGACGACGTCGGTCTGCGCCAAGTGCACGATCGGGCCCTGAGCCAGTAACGCGAAAGAGATCGCCATCCGCAAGGCGGCAGCGTCAAGGTTCACCGGCAACGCTGCCAGCGCTGCCTGCAAGGCCGATACATGCATCACTGCACGCCAGGCCTGCTGGCCAGCCAATGCATACTGCGAAAGCCTGGCGCATCCTGCCTCCTTCGCAGCGGGCGCGAACGCCGCGCCCACACTGTAGTACTCGACCTTGCCATTGCCCGGCGCATAACCCAGTACATGGCCCTGAGCAGCCACCACGCCAGGTCGGGCATGCAAACACGCCGCAGCGTTCTCAAGCGCTGTAGCCAGCACGAAATCAGACTCGAGCGCCAACGTTACGAAGGGTGTAGTCAACTGCTCCAGCAGCAACTCAAGCGCATGGACGACATCGCCAGAGTCTGACCCAGGCTGTAATGGGAGCGCCACGCAGGGCACACCCTCCTGTTCATAGTAATACTGCGCGCGGGCACGGCTGGTTGCCGTTCCGTCCTCCAGCAAGACAACGGTCACATCGTGGCGTGCGCCGATAGCGTTTTTGATCATAGAGCACCTGTTGAGTTTCTTACGTGCATGGCCATTGCACGTGCACGTTTAGTCCGCCAGCCAGGCGTTAGCCCAATGCTGCAAGTGGTGTGGCATCAGCATGTAGTCGCGTAGCACCGCTTCACGCAAAGCATCCCCTTGGCGGTAGCTGGCTTGAGGGGCGGCCAGGTGCATGCGGATCGCATCCAACCATTGTTCTGTAGTGTTGTCCTTCACTCGGGTGCACGGCAAGTAACCCGCATAAGCCTTTGTATCGGTGCACACGACCGGAAACCCGCATGCACCGTACTCCAGCAGACGCAGGTTACTCTTGCAGTCGTTGAACAGATTTTGCTCCAGCGGTGCCAATGCCAGGTCCAGGTTCAGGCCGGCAAGTTTGCGTGGATAGCCAGCCATCGGGATCCCTTTGTGGAACTCCTTGACGTACGGGCGCAAGGATTCCGGGCACATACCAAAGAAGACCCAGTCGACATCATCGGCAAGTATCTTCACCACCTCTTGCAACAGCTCCAGATCACCACGATGGCTCGTGCCACCCGCCCACCCGACGCGCGGCCGGATACTGGTCTGACGCTGGCTGGACAGGCCAGCCCAGAGCGCGGCAGACAACATGTTGGGCACTACGCGGATGTCCTTGTGCATGCTGGATAGCGCATCGGCCAGTGGCTCGGTCGAACACACCAGCCGATCACACTGCCCGATGCCTTGTGCCACCAACTCGGCAAGGTTGCTGGGCAGGTTGCGGGCATGGTCGTTCTTTTTCGGCGGATCGATGATGTAGTCGTCCAGCTCGTAGATCATCCGCGCATGCGAAAAGCGTTTGAACTGCGCCATTTCCCGGATGTTGCCCGGCATGTAACGACACTGCAGGATCATCACATCAGGCTTTTCGCGCTCGAGCTCGATAACGCCAGGGGAGACGTGGTTGACCCGCCCCTGGATCCAGCCCGCCCGCTCAAGCTCGGTGAACGGCTGGATGACCCGGTAATGCCCCACTGCCGTGGTATTGATCGGCAACGCCAGCACTGACGGCATGGCACGGGCAATGAAAGGGTCCCAGCCACTGCGCAGGCCTGGCTCCAGGTTGAAATTGGCGAACTTGAGGCTCAGGTTGTCGTTGTAGGCCGGGTCCCGGGCAATGCGGCTCAGCCAACGGTCGTAAGCAATGTCCCGGTCGGCCTTGGCAAGCTCGTCAGCCAGCTCGACAGCTTCCCCACCCGGTAGCCTCATGACCCGAGCAAACGGTGTTCCCACCGACAGGAAGCCTTTTTCACGCGCACGCAGGCAGAGATCAACGTCAAACAAGGCGACCTGGAAGGCCGAGGTGTCCAGCCCCTCAAGCTCCTCGAACAGCGCCCGGCGAATGAGCAGGCAGTCCAGGCTCAGTGCGCTCCAGTTCTGTACCAGTTGCTGGCGCCCCATGTAACCTTCGGCTGACAGGAATTTGCCCGGGAACGGGCTACCCGCTGTACCGCCGCCAAGGCCGAGCACCAGGCCGGAAGACACCAGCTCGCCATTGCTGCCACAGAGCGCCGGCCCCACCAGGCCGACCTCAGGACGCTGCGCCTGGCTCATCAAGGTACTGAGCCAACGCGGTTCGAACAGCGCACACTCCGGTGCGAGCAATAGCAAATACTCTCCCTGCGCATGGCGACTGGCCTGGTTGAGCATCGCCGCCCTGCCCTGCGCCTGAACATCGATGACGCGCAACTGGTCACTGCCCAGGCCACGCATCGCCGCCAACCACTCGGCAACCGCCTGCGGCTCGTCGCCATTGGCGATGACCAGCGCTTCGAAATGGCTGTACTCGGTGTACTGGAACAGCGACTCGACGCAACGCCTGAGCGCGTTCAGGTTGGAGCCTGCGGGGATCAGGATCGATACACTTGCCTGCTGCTCATGCCGATAGGTCACACGCGTGACCAAGCTGCCAGCGGTGCCCTCCACCAAGGCATCGACGCCTATGCGACGCAAGTGAGCCTCGACCACGCGTGCCGCCTCAGCCTGCCCTGCCGGCTCGCTCATCCACTCTGCGTACCCCGACTGGCAATGCACCAGCATCTGCGCGACATGCTCTACCACATGCAAGCCATGAGCCTCGACCATTCGCCATAGCAGATCCTGTGGCGCCAGGCTCTCGAACCGGGTATCGAACCCCTCCAGCGCCAGCAGCGCAGTACGCTTGAATGCCAGGGTGCGGCCCACATAGGGCACGCTGCGCATCAAGTCGAGGTTGAAGTCCGGCTTGAAAATCGGGTTGCCGGGCTCAAGGGCGCCAAAGGTATCTTCATCAGCGTACAGGCACATGCTCTCGTCGCGCAGTGCCATGCGCTCGGCCATGACCACCAGCGCATGTGGCCGCAGGCGATCACCGGCACGCAACAGCAGCACCCAGTCGGCGACGCGTGCGCCTGCCAGCCACTGATTGAGTTGAGCGTAGCCACTGCCGCTCAAGGCAAGGTATTGCACGCCTGGCGCGTCAACCCTGTGGAAGCCATCAGGCACCAGCACCAGTACCTGGCTGGCGGCATAGGACTGTGCAGCCAGGCAATCCAGGGTGGCGCGCAGTGCGCTTTCATCGCCCTCGCGACAGGTTACGATCGGGACGATGGCGGGCTGTACCGGCCACTGCTCGACCCGCTTTGGCAGCAACCGCAACTGCCCGTCAGACAGCGTGCGGCAGGCCAGCCATTCAGCATAGAGCTCGGTAAAGCTGAGGGCGTTGCTGCCTACCTGTTGCGAGAAATTGGCAACCTGGCCGGCATGGAAGCGGCGGATGTCCAACTCCTCCCAGGCTGGGTCGGCCCCTGGGTCGTAAGCCTCCAGCGGCAGGTAACGCACCCAGCCATTGGCCGGCGCCGACTCGCCGGTGCGCGCCGCCAGCATCTGCTGCAGCCACTCGGTTTCATGCTTGTAGGCCTCGGTCATGCTCGAGTGATGACTGAGCCGGCCTGGGTGAATGCGCTCCACACTCAGTATGCGCTCCAGGCTCGCCAGGTGCCCGCGGCGCAGCAGGCATGCGTACAAGGCCAGGTCCAACCGTGCGGCGAACCCTTGGCCACCCTGCACCAGTTGCGGCAAGTATTCCAGCACCTGGGCACGACGGAACAGCACATGGCTGATGCCACCAAACAGGTTCGGGACGTTCTCGGCGATGCTGGCCAGCAAGTCCGTACCGACAATCACGGCACTTTGCGGCGCGATCACACTGTTGAGCGCACGGGAAGGCAAGAGGATGTCATCAGCCGACCAGAGCAGACGCTGACCGATCACCATGCTGAGCTGAGGCCATTGCGTCAAAACATGCGCTTGCCGGCTGATGCAACTGTCGAGCAACAGGTCGTCATCACACAGAAACTTCACCAACTCCCCGTTGGCCTGCTCCAGGCACGCTTGCAGGTTACGTGCAAACCCCAACCGGACAGGGTTGCGCGTATAGCGCACGGGCACCGCAGCACCGTTGCCGAGCGCCTGGCAGATAGCCTCGATTTCGACGCCGGCACTGTCATCGCAAATGACGACTTCCAGGTTGGGGTAGTCCTGGCTAAGCGCACTGACCAAGGTTGCTTGAAAAAAATCGGCATTGAAGGCAGGAATGGCGATACTGACGAGTGGCTGCTCTGACACGATGACGACCTTGCTGGAGAGGCGGTGCGCTTGGAAATAGGCGAGCGTTCAGGCCTGGGCGACACAAGGGCAAGCCGACCGGTTGCTATCAACCCAGGCCGGCGTGCCCGTGCGTCATGACGGGCAAACGCCCGCGAGGATCAGATGTAATTGACCAGCGAGAGACCGGCAATCTTGGCGTAGGCCTGCAACGAGGCCTGCAACATGTTGGATTGCATCTGAAGGCGAATCATCACCTCGGCCGGATCGCTCTCACGAATCGAGCTCTGGGTCTTGGCGTTTTCGCCACTCAGGGCCTCATTGGTTTCCACTTGCACATCGATTGCCTGGCCACGGCCGCCTATCGACGAAATGGAGGAACTGACCTGGTTGGTGGCGCTGGCGATATTGCCAATCGCCGAGTCCAGCGATGCCAGGAAGTTCTGCCTGGCCACGGGATCGTTGTCGACCGGGGTGGCCAGCGCCGCGCGCAACTGGCTGATGGTATCGAGGACGTTCTGGGTCTGGTGCGTGTCGACCTTGATGCCAAAGCTGTCGCCTGCGCTGGGCGTGTCCGAAAGCGTGAACTCGACCCCCATGGCGGTCGCCGTGTTGCCACTGAGCGTGCCCTTGGAAATCGGTTTGCTGTCGGCGCTCACGGGGGAGGCATAAAGCTCGAACTCGGTAGCACTGGTGAACTTGAGTACCGCCCCCTCAGGGAACGCCGACTTGTATTTCTCGGCATCGGTGATGGTAGCGCCGGTCACCTGGGCCGACGAGCTGTTGCCCGCACTGCGGGTGCCAGAGATTTCATCCGCCTTGGAGCTCAGGCTGAAGACATGGCCGGCGATGGCCGCGTCGGGGTCGGCGGCATCGCCGTCCTGGAAGGTGATGTCCAGACGCAGGTCAACACCACGGAAATTGACCGTGGTGTTCTTGCCATTGGGGTCGAAGGTGCCCCCCTGGCTGGCTTCCAGCGTCACGTCCTTGCCGTCGGCGTCGGTGATCTTGAACTGGGTGCTGCTGGTGAACTCGATGGTGTAAGGCTCGCCGCTGCGGAAGCGGTCGTTGTACGTTGCGCTGCCGCTCACCTGGCCATTGGACAAGTTGATCCGGCCATCGTCGGTGGCCGGTGACACCAGGCTGGTTTCGCTGCGGCTGGTATTGAGCGCTTGCTCGAAGGCATCGTAGCCAGTTTCGTTGGCTGCCAGGGTGAGCATGTCACCCACTTGCAGGTTCAGTTTGCCCTGGTCGCCCTGGTAGGTATAAGTGCCATCAGCGTTGCGCACATAAGGCGGTGTATCGCCTTTGGACCCCGAGAACAGGTACGCACCGCTTTCATCCTTGCTGTTCATCAACGAGAACAGCTGGTCCTCCAGCGACGCCAGCTCGGTGGCATTGGCCTTGCGGTCTGCATCGGTGAAACCGGCGTTACCCGAGCTGACGGCCAGCTCGTTGACGCGTTGCAAGATGGTGCCAATCGCATTCAGCGTGCTTTCTGCGGTGCCCAGGGAGTTGCGCACATTGGTGACGTTGCGGGTGTACTGGTCGAGCATGTTCTGTTGCTGCTGCAGTTGCAGCAGACGTGCCGCACCTACCGGATCGTCAGCCCCCCGACGTACCCGAATGCCGTCAGAGGCCTCTTGCCGAGTCTTGTCGAGGTTGGAGAAGCTGCGCTGGTAGTTGGCGCTGTTGCTGCTGTAGAACTGCGAAGTGGAAATGCGCATGGTCTACGCCTCCTTAAAGAGCATTGATCAAGGTGGTGAAGGTTTCCTGTGCCGCCTTGATAATCTGCGACGACGCGGTGTAGTACTGCTGGAACTTGACCAGGTTGCCGACCTCTTCATCGACCGACACACCGGAAAGGCTGTTGCGGCTCTCCAGCGCAGAGCTGTGCAGCGCATTGGTGGCATCACTGTCCATTTCCGCCTGGCCAGCCTTGCCGCCAACGTTTGAAACCAGCTTGGCATAGGCATCGGTAAAGCTGATGCCCTTACCGTTGGCCCCCACTTCAACCGTGGATTTGGTCTGGAGGTCGATCACCGACTGGGCGTTGCGGTTGTCGGCCGAGCCAGCCCCCGTCAACGACACGGTGTAGCTGTCGCCGTTCTGCGGCGCACCGGAAACGCTCATTTCGAAGGTGAAGCTGCTACCGGTCGCATTGCCGCTGCCATCGACCATCGGCACCGACAGCTTCAGCTTGTTCTCCTGGCCCGGCACGATGGTGCCGCTGCCGATTTCCGTACCCTTGGCGTCGTACAGCTTGTAAGCCTGGGGCGAAGTGGTTTCGTCACCGAACACCAGCTTGACCGGGGTGGAATTCTTCAGGCCTGCCTGCAACTGCGAACGCTGCGCGGCATCGTAGATGTCCAGCTGCGAGGTCAGGGTCGGCTGGGTGATCACCCCGGTGCCCTTGTTGCCGGCACCGTTGGTGGCGGTCAGGGGTGACGCCAGCGCCAGGCGCTTGGGGTCGGTGAGGACCGTCTCGATATTGGCGGCCGCGTTGCGAGTAGGTGTGATCTTGAAGCTGTCGCCAGCACTCAAACCGCCGCCGTTGAGCGACAAGGTAAAGCCATCGATGACCGGCGGTGGCGTGTCGTTAAGGTCGTAGCTGCCCATTTCGGTGCCTTCCGGCAGCTTGCGCACGCTGTAGCCTGTGGCGCTGGTGAAGGTCACCTGGTAGTCACTGGTAGTCAGTTTTCCGGTGTCCTTGATGCTGACATCCAGGTTGCCGGACCCGATGCTGTTGCCGAGTTTGGCAACGCTGCGCTCACTCATGGCCTTGGCGCTGTTGATGTCACCGAACAGGGTGGCGCCAAAGTTGCCATCCTTGTCGATACCCTGGGCCAGCTGGCTATTGATCTGGTCTGCCACCACCAGGGCCACGCGCCCCAGCTCGTTAAGCGCAGGGTCGAGGGTTTCGCTGCGGTAGCGGATCAACCCACCCAGCTCGCCTCCGGTGGCACTGCTGGTAATGTCCATCTTGGTCGAGCCGCGGTTGAGCACCAGGCTCAAACGGCCCGGGTCGCTCGCCGTAGGCTCCACACCCACCGTCTGGGTGGTGTTGCCCAGCACCAGCGCCTGGCCGTTCTTGAGGTAGACATCGTAGGTGCCGTCACGCTCGACCACGTCTGTGCCAATCAGCTTGTTCAACTCACGCACCGCGCCGTCACGCTGGTCCAGCAAGTCGTTGGGCTGACCGGAAACAGCGCCCACGCGGGCGATTTGCTCGTTCAACCCGGCGATGGTCTTGGTCAGGTTGTTGATCTGGTCGGTAATCGCCGTCATGTTGCTGTTGATATTGCTCAACTGCTGATTCAACTGCGACGACAAGGTATTGAAACGCTTGGCCAGCGACTGTGCGCTGGTCAGCAACAGCTGACGCGAAGCGTCTTCGGTTGGCTTGGCTGCCGCGTCCTGCATGGAGGTGAAAAAGCTCTGCAGCGCAGCGGTAATACCGGTATCGCTGCTGGACAGCGAGGTATCCAGCGGCGTGATCTGATCCAGGTACGAGGACGCCTCACTGCTCAGCGACGTGGTGGTACGCAGCTGGTTCTCGATGAACGCGTTGTACACCCGGCGCACGTCCGCCAACGTGGTGCCCGTGCCAATGAACACCTGGCCGACTTGCTGCCCGCCCTTGGTCTTTTGCACGTTCTGCTGGCGCGAGTAGCTTTCGACATCGGCGTTGGCGATGTTGTTACCGAGGGTGTACATCCCCGATTGCGCGGCACCCAGCCCCGACATACCAATGTTGATCAGACTCGCCATGGTTCCATACCCTTAAAGTTTTGTTGCGGTACCGAGCATTGCGTAGTGCTCGTACGACTTCATCTGTCTTGCGATCTGCGAGATCTTGCTGGCGTAATTCGGGTCGGTGGCGTACCCGGCCTTTTGCAACTCTTGCACGAACTGTTCTGGTTTATCGGCGGCCTTCACCGCATCTTGATAGCGTGAATTGTTCTGCAGCAGGCTGACCAGGTCGTGGAAGCTGTCCTGGTAGGAATCGTACGAACGGAACGCCGCCGTCTCCTTGACGAACTGGCCATCACGGTACTCGCTGGTAATCGCCCTCGCCTCACCGCCGTCCCAGTTGCCAGTGGCTTTGATGCCGAACAGGTTGTGGCTGCTGCTGCCGTCGGTGTTGCGCATGACCGACTTGCCCCAACCGGTTTCCAGTGCGGCCTGGGCCACCAGGTAGCGTGGGTCGATACCAATGCGCTTGGCCGCCTGTTCGGCCATCGGCAGCATGGTGGCGACGAATTCATCGCTGTCGCCAAAGGCTTTGTTCGGCGCCAGCGGCGGCTGGGCCACGGCGCGGCCGACGATGCGCAGGCCGTTGTCCGGTACGGCGAAGGCCTTGGCCACTTGCTGGCCGTCACGGGCAGGCACAGTGGCGGTGTTGGCAGTGGCCGCCGACGGCACGATGCCGGCCAGCAGGCGGTCGGTGAGTTTGCTCGGCAGCGCCAGGCGACGCGAGTTGAGTGCAGCGACGTCGTTGCGGGTGGCGGTCGACTGGGCGGCATGCACGGGCTCGGCCACCTTGTTGCCCCACAACGCCGGGGCATTGCCCTCGGTACGTGGAAACGGGCTGGTGCTGGCCGGGCTGGCCTTGTTCTTCGACAGCTGGCGCACCAGCACATCCTGCAGCCCGATACCGCCACCTTCGCGCGACATGCTCACAGCCAGTTGCTGGTCATACATGTCACGGTACTGCTTCACCGTTTCGGTGTTCATCGGGTTGTCGTCAGCCAGCACGTCGCTGGCCTTGCGTGAGGCCTTGAGCATTTCGCTGATGAACAGCGACTCGAACTCCTGGGCGACCTTGCGCACGTTGGCATCGCTGTCGCGGTCGCCATGCTTGAGCGAGCTCAAGCGATTGAGGTCGGTGTAGGCACCGCTGTCGGCGCTGCCGGAAACCAGGCTTTTGCTGTTCATCCGCGCCGTCCTCAGATCACGATCAGGTCGGCCTGCAAGGCGCCGGCCTGTTTCAGGGCTTCGAGGATCGCCATCAGGTCGCCAGGCGCTGCGCCTACCTGGTTCACCGCACGGACGATTTCATCCAGCGTGGTGCCCGGCCCGAACTTGAACATGGGCTTGGCTTCCTGCTCGGCATTGACCCGCGAACGTGGCACCACGGCGGTCTGGCCATTGGAGAACGGCCCAGGCTGGCTGACGATCGGGTCTTCGGTAATGGTCACGGTCAGGCTGCCGTGGGTGACCGCCGCGGGCGACACCTTGACGTTCTGACCAATGACGATGGTGCCGGTGCGCGAGTTGATGATCACCTTGGCCACGGCCTGGCCCGGGTCGATTTCGAGGTTTTCCAGGATCGACAGGTAATCCACGCGCTGGCTTGGGTCCATCGGCGCACTGACGCGCACCGAACCACCGTCCACGGCCTGCGCCACACCAGGGCCGAGCAGGTCGTTGACCTTGTCGACGATACGCTTGGCGGTGGTGAAGTCGGGGCGATTGAGGTTCAGGGTCAGGGTATTACCCTGGTTGAAGCCGCTCGGTACTGCACGCTCGACACTGGCACCACCCGGAATACGGCCGGCCGACGGAACGTTGACGGTGATCTTCGAACCGTCACGGCCTTCTGCATCAAAGCCGCCGACGACCAGGTTGCCTTGGGCGATGGCGTAGACGTTGCCATCGATACCCTTGAGCGGGGTCATCAGCAGGCTGCCGCCGCGCAGGCTCTTCGAGTTACCGATCGAGGAAACGGTAATGTCCACCACCTGACCAGGCTTGGCGAATGCCGGCAGGTCGGCATGTACCGACACCGCCGCAACGTTTTTCAGCTGCACGTTGCCGGAACCGGCCGGCACCTTGATGCCGAACTGCGACAGCATGTTGTTGAAGGTTTGCAGGGTGAATGGCGTCTGGGTGGTCTGATCACCCGTGCCGTTCAGCCCCACCACCAAGCCGTAACCGATCAACTGGTTGGAACGCACACCAGAGATGCTGGCGATGTCCTTCAGGCGCTCGGCCTGGGCAGCGAACGCACAGGACAAGAGCAGGGTTGTGGCAATCAGCTGCCTCACGTTGAACATGGTCATCCGTACTCAGAAAGGCCAAAGCGGGCTGATGAAGAAGCGGTCCAGCCACCCGGGCTGGCTGGCATCGGCGAACGAGCCGGTACCGGAGTAGGTAATGCGCGCGTCGGCCACACGGGTGGACGGCACGGTGTTGTCAGTGGCGATATCGTCAGCGCGGATCATGCCGGCAATACGCACCAGCTCTTCGCCTGTGTTCAGGGTCAGCCACTTCTCGCCGCGCACGGCGATGATGCCGTTGGGCAGCACTTCGGCCACGGTGACCGTGATGGAGCCGGTCAGGGTGTTGCCCTGGGTAGCCTTGCTATCGCCCTTGGTGGCGCGCTCGCCGTTGTAGCCGGCCTCCAGCGACAGATCACCGCCGCCAAACGGGTTGTTGGTGTTTGGCGTAGTGCCGAACAGCGAAGTCAGGCCAATATTGGCGTTGCTGTTTTTCTGGATCTGCGAACCGGCGTTCTTGCTGGCCGAGGTTTTCTCGTTCAGGGTGATCGTGATGATGTCACCCACCCGGAACGCCTTGCGGTCGCTGTACAGGTTCTGCTCGAAACCGGCCTGGTAGATCGAACCGTTGTTGGCCGCTGCCGGCAACGGGGTGCGCGGCAGGACCGGCGCATAGTACGGGTCGTTGGGCTTGGGCGTCGGGCCGACGCAACCTGCCAGCAACACCGCCCCCCCCAGGGCGAACACGGACAACAGACGATTCATGATGCATACCTCACGGGTGTAACGAAGCGACAGGGCTTAGAGCTGCTGGGTAACGAACGACAGCATCTGGTCGGCGGTGGAGATGACCTTGGAGTTCATCTCGTAGGCACGCTGGGTGGTGATCATGTTCACCAGCTCTTCCACCGTGCTGACGTTGGAGTTTTCCAGCGTCTGCTGCAGGGTAGTGCCGAAGCCGTTGAGGCCTGGGGTGCCGACCTGCGGCGCACCACTGGCAGCGGTTTCCAGGAACAGGTTGTTACCCATCGCCTGCAGGCCAGCCGGGTTGATGAAGTCGGCGGTCTGAATGTTGCCGATAACCTGCGCAGCCGGGTTGCCGGCGGTGGTGATCGACACGGTGCCGTCCTGGCCGACAGTGAAGGTCTGGGCGTCGTTCGGGACCACGATGGCAGGCTCCAGCGCCAGGCCATCGGCGTTGACGATCTGGCCGTCGGAGTTCAGGTGGAACGTACCGTCGCGGGTATAGGAGACGGTGCCGTCAGGCTGCAGGATCTGGAAGAAACCACGGCCATTGACGGCCATGTCCAACGGGTTTTCCGTGGTCTGCAAGCTGCCGGTCTGGAAGTTTTTCTGCGTGCCGACAATGCGCACACCGGTACCGACCTGCAGGCCCGACGGCAACTCGCTGTCCTGGGTAGACTGCGCACCTGGCTGACGCTTGATCTGGTACAGCAGGTCCTGGAATTCGGCACGATCACGCTTGAAGCCGGTGGTCGAGACGTTGGCCAGGTTGTTGGAGATGACCGTCAGGTTGGTGTCCTGTGCGGACAGGCCGGTTTTAGCGACCCAGAGAGCCGGAAGCATTTAGTGTTCTCCTCGTGCGCCTGATTTACGGCACCCGTTCAAATGTGGTTAGCCGAGTTGCAAAACACGCGCCATGGCTTCATCGCCTTCCTTGGCCGCGTTCATCATCTTGACGTGCAGTTCGAACTGACGGGACAGCGCCAGTACAGAGGTCATTTCCTCGACAGCGTTGACGTTGCTGCCCTGCAAAAAGCCTGATACCACCCGCACGTTGATGTCGGCATCGGCGGGTTGGCCGGAGGTGGTATGGATCAGCCCGTCCTGGCCTTTGGTCAGGCCTTTGGTGTCGGGGTTGACCAGCTTGATGCGGTCGACTTCCGCCATCACGCGCGGGTCTTCACCCATGGAGCGGATGCTGATGGTGCCATCGGAGCCGACTTCGACCTTCTGCTCAGGCGGGATGGCAATGGGGCCGCCGTTGCCGAGCACAGGCATACCGTTGCCGGCACGCAACACCCCGAGGGCATCGATGTTCAGGCTACCGGTACGCACATACGCTTCACTGCCATCTGGCGCTTGCACGGCGATAAAACCGTTACCGCTCACGGTCACATCCAGGTCGCGGCCGGTTTCCACCATCGGGCCTTCACTGAAGTCAGTGCCCGGGCGCTCGGTCATGGCAAAGGCACGCGCCGGAAAGCTGTCACCAAACACCGGCATCGAGCGCGCCTGCTCCAGGTCACGCTGAAAACCATTGGTAGAAATGTTGGCCAGGTTGTTGGCATGCGCCTTCTGCGCCAGCGCGTTCTGGCTGGCCCCGGTCATGGCCACATAAAGCATCTTGTCCACAATCATCCTCCGTTGCACTGGCGGCCGTTTGCCGTTCGCCGTTGCTCTACAGGGGCTAAAGCAAGTTCCGAACCAACTTGCCAAAAGCACGAAAAAGCCCATGAATACGGGCAGTTGGGAAAGCCCGGGCGGCGACAGCCGCCGGTTATCCGGCGCTGCTTTGCCGCTGGCGGCAAAACGGGCTCATCTACAGGCAAGCCTGTGCCTACGGCACGTCACGGCAACGTGCATTGTTGTAAGGCCCGGCAAAGCGCCTCCAACCCTCACCTGGCGACCACTGCGAACACACCAGACGCCCATCCACCAGGCTTTCCCATCGCCAGTAAGGCGCCGGCGCCGCCTGCAGCTGACCAAGACAGCAGGCAACCAGCATTGCGACAAACAGCCTTTTCATCACCCCTCCTGCAAAAACAACGAACCCCTTCACGAGAAAGGGGTTCGCCTGTACGCACTCAAACAATCGCGATCAAGTCATCTGAATGATGGTCTGCATGACGGTGCTTTCGGTCGAAATGGTCTTGGCGTTCGCCTGGTAGTAGCTTTGCGCCTTGATCAGATCAACCAGCTCCTGCGTCAGGTTGACGTTGGAGCCTTCCAGCGAGTTGGACTCGATCGCCCCCAAGGTACCGGTTTTCGGCGAATCGATACCCGGAATGCCCGAGTTGTAGGTCTCGGTCCAACGGGTACTGCCGATTTGCTGCAGCCCCTGCTCGTTGGCGAAGCTCGCCAGCGCGACCTGGCCAATGGCGCGCGACTGGCCATTGCTGAAGGAGGCGAACAATACACCCGTCGCGTCGATGCTCAGGTTGGACAGGATGCCCGTGGCATAACCATCCTGGGACTGGGACATACGCGCCGTTTCAGTGTTGTAGGAGGTGGTGCTGGCCATCGACATTTTCATGCCGGCAGCATCGCCCACCGCACCGTTGGCACTCCAGTTACCCGAAGCATCTTCGGCTGCCGGCACCCAGCCAACCATGCTGAAGGTATTGTTGACGACCGTGAACGAGGTGCCCGCCGGGTGCCCCGTGTTGTCGGCTGTCATCGAATTGACCGAGCCATCGCTGTTGAATGCGATCGTGCCCACCAGCGGCTCTGTGCTGCCCGGATTGAACGGGTTGCGCCCGTCAACGAGGGTGTACATGGTCCACTCGTTGGTACCGGTCTTGCGGTAGAACTGCTCCATGGTGTGTTCGTTGCCCTGGCTGTCATACACCTTGGTCGGGAACGAGCGGGTATAGGTCGTATCGTCGGAAGGGTCGAACGGCTTGTTTGCCACCAAGGCAGGCGAAGTGACACCCAGCGACTGGTTGGTACCTGCCGCGCCACTGGCAACCCAGTCACCATTGGCATCCTGAGTGGCCGGCACCCAGCCGGTCATGGCAAACGCGCCATTGCTGACCGTGAACGACGCACCACTTGGCACGCCCGTGGTGTCAGCCACCATGGAGCTGATGGTGCCATCACTGTTGTAGTTGATGGTGCCGGCCAGCGGGGTGGTGCTGGCCGGGTCGAACGGGTTGCGACCGTCGACCAGCGTGTACATGGTCCATTCGTTGGTGTCGGTCTTGCGGTAGTACTGCTGCACTTCGTGCTGAACACCATCCGCATCCAGCACGGTACTGGTGCTGGAGCGCTGATAAGTGCTTGGGTCCGCCGGGTCGAATGCGGCCATGGACGGCGGCTTGGTGTTGTCATACACCAGGAAAGGAATCGAGGCCGCCGAGGAGTTCAGGTTGATGCCCTGGTCGATCAACGAGGTTGCCTTGGGCTGCAATGCCGACGTGTCGATCTTCAGGTCGGTCAGGCCGCTTTTCTGGATCTTGCCAGTGGCATCCGCCATGTAACCTTGCAGGCGCAGGCCATCGGAGGTCTCGACGAAGTTGTCCTTGCTTGGCTGGAAGGAGCCCGCCCGGGTGTAAACCTTCGAGCCGTTGTCAGACAGCACGAAGAAGCCCTGCCCCTGGATGCCCATGTCCAGCACGTTGCCCGTGGTGTTTACATCACCCTGGGTGAACTGTTGGGAAATGGCTGCCAGCCGCACACCATTGCCCACCTGGTTCTTGCCCACACCCAGGCGGTTGGCGCCGGCATAGACATCCGCGAACTCGGCGCGCGAGGACTTGAAGCCCGTGGTATTGACGTTGGCGATGTTGTTGCCGGTGACATCCAGTTGTTTGTTGGCTGCGTACAGACCGCTAAGGCCGATATTGAAAGACATGAATTCGCTCCTTTTGCCGCTCTAGCGGGCCTTAGATACCGATGGTTTGTACGTCGGAGAGGGAAACCTTGCCTACACCGGCGAGGTTGAGCACCATTTCTCCGGCGGCACTGAAGCTGACGCTGGTGACCTTGGCCGGCAACAGCGTGCTCATTTGCACCGCCTTGCCATCGACTGTGGTGCTTGCGGTGAAGGTGTAAGTGCCCGGGTCCACTTTCTCGCCACTGTTGTTGGTACCGTCCCAGATGAAGTCGGCGTAACCGGCTTTCTGCTCACCCAACTCGATGGTCTTGACCGTGTTGCCATCCTTGTCCTTGATGGTGATCTTCGCTTCACTGATGGCCTGGGGCACAACGAACTGGGCATTGAAGCTTTCAGCGGTGTCAACCACGGCCTTGTCGTTCTGAACCACCACCGACCGCCCTACCAGCGACGATGCCTGAAGCGCCTGGGACGAAGCCATGGCACTGGTGATGGCGCTGACCGAGTCGTTCAGCGAGGTAATACCTTCCAGGCTGCTGAACTGCGCCAGTTGGGCAACGAACTCGCCGTTATCCTGCGGGTCCAGCGGGTTCTGGTGCTGCATCTGGGTGACCAGCAACTGCAGGAAGGCATCTTTGCCGAGCGAATCGGTGCCGGTCTTGGATGCAGTGTCCGTGGTCTTTTTGGTGCTGGTGCCCACGCCCGACGCCGACAGCACGTCATTGAGGTTCACACCGTTAGTATCGATTGCCATGGTCTGAATTCCTTATCACTGCCCCAGGGTCAGCACTTTCTGCATCATGGTCTTGGCCGTGTTCATCAACTCGGCGTTGGTCTGGAACGCGCGACTGGCGGAGATCATGTCAGCCATCTCCTCGACCACGTTGACGTTCGGGTAGTAGACGTAGCCGTCCTTGTTCGCCGCCGGATGGTTTGGCTCGTAGCGGGCCTCCAGGGTGCTCTGGTCTTCGACGATGCCTTTTACCTGCACACCCTGCCCTGCCTCACCCTGGTCTTCGAACAGCGACTGGCTGCTGCCGGCCTGTGCGTCCTGGAACGTGGTGGCGAACACCGGGTGGCGAGCGCGGTAAGTCTGGTCGATGCTCGAAGACACGGTCTCGGCGTTGGCAATGTTCGACGCCACGGTGTTCAGGCGCGTGTTCTGCGCGCTCATGCCGCTACCGGCAATGTTGAAAACACTGGAAAGGGACATGGTCATTCTCCCCGCAGGGCGGAAACCAGCCCTTTGAATTTACTGTTGAGCAAGGTGAAGCTGGCCTGGAAGCCAATGGCGTTTTCGGTGTAGTTCGATTGCTCGATCTGCGCGTCCACGGTGTTCTGGTCGATCGACGGCTGCAGCGGCGTGCGGTACTTGAGGGTATCGTCAGCGGCGATGGCGAGGCCTTCGGCTTCGATGTGCCGGCTGTTGGTACGGTCCATGGCGAAACGGCCGCTTTGCTGCTTGCTGGTTTCGGCGGCGAGCACCGAAGAAAAGTCCATGTCACGCGCCTTGTAGTTGGGCGTGTCGGCGTTGGCGATATTGTTGGCCAGCACTTCAGCGCGCTGGGCGCGGAAGCCCAGTGCCTTTTCGTGAATGCCAAGCGCCTTGTCGAAGCTGATGCTCATGTCGGGGAAACCTTCAGAGGTTGACCGGAATGTCGTTGAGCAAGGTGTAGCAAGGGCTGTGCCAACGCGTGCAAAACCCGGAAACACAGGCTTTCGAGGTGGAGTGGTGTCAGGGTGATGCCAGAAAAGCGGCAAAGGCCTTCCGCCTTGGGCGGCGAAAGCGGCAATTGCCGGGTGGCAAAAGCGGCAAATCAAAAAATTGACGTCAGCATTTTTCCTGTACCCGCGAAGAGGCCGGCGCAGAAAAACAAAAAGGCCGGCAACTTTCGCTGCCGGCCTTTGCGCTTACTTGGCCTGGTAGATGATCCCCGGGCTGCACTGCACCATCTGGTAATGGTCTGGCAACCCGTTCAACGCCTCCGAGGCACCAAGGAACAGGTAGCCACCGGGCTTCAGTGTGCTGTGAATACGCAGCAGGATGTCGCGCTTCACCTGCGCCGAGAAGTAGATCAGCACGTTGCGACAGAACACGATGTCGAACTTGCCCAGGCTGGCATAGCTATCGAGCAGGTTGAACGAGCGGAACTCGACGCGGCTGCGAATGGCCGGCTTTACCGCCCAGCGCCCTGGCCCCTTGGGGTCGAAGTAGCGCTGCAGGCGCTCCTGCGACAAGCCGCGGGCAATCGCCAGGCTGTCGTACTCACCGGTCTTGCAGTTGGTGAGCATGGTGCCGGACAGGTCGGTGGCCACAATCTGAGCGCCCATCTTCAGCTGGCCCAGGTTGCTGCGCTCGAACTCGTCGATGGCCATCGAGATGGAATACGGCTCCTGCCCCGACGAACAGGCCGCCGACCACATGCGCAGGCGCTGGCCGGGGTTGTTGCGGATGAACTCGGGGATCACCTTGTTCTTCAGCACTTCGAACGGGTAGGTATCGCGAAACCACAGGGTCTCGTTGGTGGTCATGGCATCCACCACCTGCTCGCGCAAACCGCCGCGCGGCTGGGCCTGGATACGCTGTACCAGCTCGCCCAGGCTCTTGATGCCCTGTTGTTCCATCAGCTTGTTGAGACGGCTGGAAACCAGGTACTGCTTATTCTCGCCCAGCAGGATGCCACAGGCTTTCTCCAGGAATACCCGGAACTGTTCGAAATCCAAATTACCCGTAGACACTACTGCCGCCTCTTTTCAATCACTGGTGCCGGGGGCCTGCCCCGGCTGCTTCAATGCGCTGCCTTGATCCGGTCGACCACCCGCTGGGCCAGGTCGTCCGGCTTGAACTTGGCCAGGAAGTCATCGGCGCCGACCTTCTTGACCATTGCCTGGTTGAACACCCCGGAGAGCGAAGTATGCAGGCAGATGTGCAATTTTTGCATGCGCGGGTCGCTGCGGATCTCCGCCGTTAGCGTATAGCCGTCCATTTCCGGCATTTCAATGTCCGAGATCATCATCAGGAACTCTTCTTCCGGCTTTTTGCCCTCGTCCACCAGCTGACGCAGGTAGTTCAGGGCCTGACGGCCATCATTGAGCGCCACCACTTCCACCCCCACGGTCTGCAGGCAACGGCTGACCTGCTTGCGCGCCACCGACGAATCGTCGACGGTCAGCACCCGCATCAGCACGGCCTTGTCCTGCACTTCGGCGTCGATTACCCCGGCCGATACCGACTCGGACGATGGCGACACTTCGGCCAGCACCTTCTCCACATCGATGATCTCGACCATCCGGTTGTCCACTCGGGTGACCGCCGTCAGGTAGTGGTCACGGCCAGTGCCCTTGGGTGGCGGATGGATCTCTTCCCAGTTCATGTTGACGATGCGCTCCACCGAGTGCACCAGGAAGCCCTGGGTCTTGGTGTTGTACTCGGTGATGATCACGAAGCTGTTGCGCGTGTCTTCCTGCAGCGGCCGCAACCCGGTGGCCATCGACAGGTCGAGAATCGGGATGGTCGCCCCGCGAATGTTGGCAACGCCACGCACCACCGGGTGCGCCTTGGGCAGCAGGGTCAGCGCAGGGCATTGCAGCACTTCCCTGACCTTGAACACGTTGATGCCGTAAAGCTGCTCGCCATTGAGGCGAAACAGCAGCAATTCCAGGCGATTCTGCCCCACCAGCTGCGTGCGCTGGTTGACCGAATCCATAACACCCGCCATGCCAGACTCCTTAATCTTTCAGCCTTTCGTTGCAACTCAGGTAGCGAGTCGGCACGGGCTTTGCTTTTTTGAGCGTCATGCACACGAAAACGACATTTTTCCGACGATTGACGCGCCTGCTGACTGGCTTGCTGGCCACGCTGTGCCTGCTGGCGCCCGGCGTTCGTACGTTAGCGGACGCGTTCACCTTGCCTGAACAACTTATCGGTGTCACCCAAGGGTTTCTTGAATTCACCGTAGAAGATTACCTGGCCACCACCCAGACCGCAGGCCGTTACGAAATCCAGGTCAACCCGCTGGACCCGCGCCTGCGCATGCCGCTGTGCAGCCAGCCACTGGACGCCTCGCTGGAAAGCCCCGCGCAGCCACTGGGACGGGTGACGGTGCGGGTTCGCTGCGACAGCGCAGCCCCATGGACAGTATTTGTGCCGGCCACCGTGCGGCTGTTCCGCGACGTGGTCGTGGTAACCCGCCCGCTCAAGCGCGACAACACGGTTGGCGAAGGCGACGTGGCGCTGCGCGAGCGCGATGTCGGCACCCTTGGCCAGGGCTTTCTGACCGAGCTGGACCAGGCAGTGGGCATGAAGATGCTGCGCCCTACGGTGATCGACCAGGTGCTCACCCCGCAACACCTGGAACAGGCCGAGGTGGTCCGCAAGGGTGACCAGGTGGTGATCATTGCCCGCAGCGGCAGCCTGAGCGTGCGCATGCCGGGCGAGGCCCTGAGCAAGGGCGGGCTGAGCGAGCAGATCCGGGTACGCAACCTCAATTCCAAGCGGGTGGTCAAGGCCAGGGTGACCGGCCCCGGCCAGGTCGAGGTCAGTATGTAAGCCAGCTACCCGATTGCGCTGGCGGTGAGGAACCGCATTTCCTAAACTGTGTCAGAAAACGGGTTACGCGAGCCTGCCGACAGGCGGCTATGCATTTGTGCCTAAAGTTTCTATCGGGTTGGCCGAAAACAAGGCAAGCGTCCAAATACCCAGAGGTTTCTGATCATGGTCATCGACTTCAGTCGTTTGAATAACTCGCCGTCCGTCACGGGCGGTGTGCGCGGCAACTCCGCGTCTGGCAGCGCCGAAAAGCCGGCAGCCAGCCAGGAAGCAGCCAGCGCCACCAGCGCCAGCGGAGAAGCGGTGCACCTCAGCCAAGAGGCCCAGCAGTTGCAGAAGATCAGCGACAAGCTGCGCGACGAGCCCGTGGTCAACAGCGCCCGCGTGGCCCAGTTGAAACAGGCGATCGCCGACGGCAGCTACCAGGTCGATGCCGGCCGGGTCGCCAGCAAACTGCTCGATTTCGAAGCCCAGCGCTGACCGTACGGCGCGCTGACTTCACGGACGCTAGAAAAGCCAAGAGTTAGCCATGCACGACATCACCTTGCTGCAACTGATCGAAGACGACATTGCCCCGATGCAGGAACTGCTCGACCTCCTGCAAAAGGAGTCTGTAGCCCTGCATGGCCGCGATATGGCACCGCTGGAAAGCATCCTGGCCCGCAAACAGTCTTTGATCGTGCTGCTCGAGCAGCAAGGCCTGCGGCGCAACAACCTGCTTACCAGCCTTGGCCTGAGCGCAGACCGCGCCGGCGTGCAGGCGGTAGCCGCGCAATCACCCAACGGTGAATTGATCCTGCAACAACTCGACGTGATCAGCCAGTTGATGCAAGCCTGCCAACAGCTTAACGAGACCAATGGCCGGATCATCCAGGTGCAGCAACACGTCACCAGCAACCAGATCCGGATCCTGATGGGCGGCGATTCGCCGTCGCTGTACGACAGCCGCGGCAGCACCTCGCCGCTGGCCAAGCCGCGGGCCCTCAGCCAAGTGTGATTTTTCTATCAAGGCACAGAACATACTGGCAAAATGCCGTTACTTGCGTGTGTCGCTTTTGCCTGGAGAACGATAAGCCGTGTTCAATGAATCCGATGCCCCGCAACCGCCAAAGGTGCTGAGCACCCCCTTGGAGATTGCGGCCAACTTGCGGCAGCTGCAGGAAAGCCACGACCCCCTCATCATCACCTTCCACGACCGTAGCCAGCGCTTCCAGAGCTATGTGGTGCACGTGGACCGTGAAAGCAACACCCTGGCCCTGGACGAAATGATCCCCCGCGACGGCGAGAAGTTCATCGAGAACGGCGAGCACTTCCGCATCGAAGGTTTCCACGATGGCGTGCGCATCGCCTGGGAATGCAACCACGAGCTGAAGATTACCGAAGTCGACGGCCACCGCTGCTACAGCGGCCCCATGCCAGAAGAGATGACCTACCACCAGCGCCGCAATGCCTTCCGCGCCGCGCTGAAGCTGTCGCAGCTGGTCGATATCATCCTCGACGGTGCCCACCTGAAGGGCAACGGCGCCCTGCGTGGCAAACTGCTGGATATCTCGGCTACCGGCTGCAAACTGCGCTTCGACGGCAATGTCGAAGACCGCCTGCAACTGGGCCAGGTGTACGAGCGCTTCAAGGCGGGCAACCCGCTGGGCCTGGTGGACACCATGGTCGAACTGCGCCACCTGCACTATGAAGAGCGCATCAACACCACCTTTGCCGGCGTACGCTTCCATAACCTGAGCGGGCAGGCACAGCGCAAGATCGAGAGCTTTGTGTACCAGCTGCAGCGTGAGGCGCGGCGGTTCGACAAGGACGACTATTGATCGTCACTTGTTAAACAAAAACGCCACCCGTAGAGGTGGCGTTTTTGTTTGTGCTTTTCCTGTACCGGCCTCTCGCGGGCAAGCCCGCTCCTACAGAGACCGCGCTAAGCCTGAGGGCAGCGCCGTACCTGTAGGAGCGGGCTTGCCCGCGAGAGGCCGGTGCAGGCTTACACAGACTTGCTGACCTCCCCTTCCGGCTCTGGCGCCTGTTCAGCCCCCTTCCCTTCATCCTCGGTATCCTCAGCCGCCACCGGCGCCTGCATCATGTCCTGCACGGTCTGCTCATCCACCCGTGGGTCCAGCGCTGCCGACAATGGCGAGCCGGCCGCCGGCATCGCCACGTGCCCCAGCGGCGCGTCCTGCACCTGATGCAACCCGGTAACCGCTTTCGGCCGAATGCGCCACACCAGCACCAGGGCGAAGAACACAAAGAACGCGTACAGCATCTGTGCGCCCAGCACCTTCATCAGCACGCCCGCCGCCAGTGGCCCGATACACGCACCCACACCGTAGGTCACCAGCAGCATGGCCGTCAGCGACACCCGCCGCTCGCTTTCCACGTGGTCGTTGGAAAACGCCACCGCCAGCGGGTACAGGCAGAACTGCAGCAACGAAATCAAAAAGCCGATACCGAACAGCAACTCAAGCGGCACACTGGGCAGTATCGCCAAGGGCGCAGCGGCCAACGCCAGGCCAATTGCCACGCTGCGGATCAGCACCGCCCGGTCGTAACGGTCAGACAACCAGCCCAGTGGCCACTGCACCAGCAGGCCAGCAAAAATACAGCTACCCATGAACAGACCGATCTGCTCGGTCGTCATTCCCTGGCTGGAGGCATACAAGGGCGCCAGGCCGTAGAACGAGCCGACGATCAATCCCGAGCCCAATACCGTACTGAGCGATTGCGGCACACGCTTGATGAAGAACTTCGGCTCCATCGGCGCCGGGCGCAAGGGCGCCGGGTGAATGCGCCGGGTCATCGCCACCGGCACCAGGCACAGGGCAAAGCACATGGCCACCAGCATCAGCAGCTCCGGGCCAAGCGCGGGGTGCACCACCAGGATCAGCTGGCCAAGCACCAGCCCCAGGTACGAGGCAATCATGTAGCCGCTGAACACCGCGCCACGGTGCTTCACGTCAGCCTGCTCGTTGAGCCAGCTCTCGATGACCATGTATTGGCACATCATGCCCAGGCCCACGATCATGCGCAGCCCGACCCAGGCCGGCAGCCAGCTGGTCAGCCCATGGCCAAGCACTGCCGCACCGACGATGCCGGCGCAGGTGGCATAGGCGCGTATGTGCCCTACCCGGCCGATCAGCCGGTGGCCGACCTTGCCGCCCACCGCCAGGCCAAAATAGTTGGCCGCCATCAACGCACCCACCCACAGGCTGTCGACGTGGTCGGCCGCCAGGCGCAAGGCCAGGTAGGTACTGAGCAGGCCCGAGCCGATCAACATCATCAGCGCGGCGAAATACAACGACTGAAACGGCTTCCATACATTTCGCATACGTCCCGCAATGCTCCCTGGTCAGGTGGCGGTAGGTGCTAGCAGCATAAGGGCAAACGCCGGTCAGTGCAGGCCCCCGACTGCAAAATGGTGCAGCCGGGGCGTGTCCGGTGCAGGTCGTGTCGCGATCAGGCCTGTGCCGCCAGGACCCGGCGCTCCCACGGGGTGATTTCGTCGAAGAAATCGGTCAGCTCCAGGGTCTTGCTGGCGATGTAGCCTTCGATGAACTCACTGCCGAACAGTTCCCGCGCCAGCGCGCTGCGCTTGAGCCGCTCCAGCGCCGCATGGAGGGTGCATGGCAAGCTCAAGTGCTCCGGCACTTCGAACTCGCCCTGGATGGCCGGCGAAGGTTGCAGGCGCTGCTCGATGCCGTGCAACCCCGCAGCCAGGCTGGCGGCGATGGCCAGGTAGGGGTTGGCGTCGGCGCCGGGCAAGCGGTTTTCCACCCGACGCGCGACCGGTGCACTGGCCGGGATGCGCAGGCCTGCTGCACGGTTGTCCTCGGACCAGCAGGCGTTGTTCGGCGAAGCATAGGGGTGGCACAGCCGCTGGTACGAATTGACGTTGGGCGCAAACAGCGCAGTGAAGTCGGCCATGCAGGCCTGCAGGCCGCCGATGAAATGGTGGAAGGTATCGGTAGGCTGGCCCTGCTCATCGCTGAACACGTTACGCCCGCTGCTGGTATCGACCAGGCTCTGGTGAATATGCATGGAGCTGCCAGGCGTGCGCGCCAGCGGTTTGGCCATGCACACCACGGTCAGCCCGTGCTTGAGTGCCACTTCCTTGAGCAGGTGTTTGAACAGGAAGGTCTGGTCGGCCAGCAGCAGTGGGTCGCCGTGCAGCAGGTTGATCTCGAACTGGCTGACACCCATTTCATGCATGAAGGTGTCGCGCGGCAGGCCGAGCGCGGCCATGCACTGGTACACCTCCTTGAAGAACGGGCGCAGGCCGTTGTTGGAACTGATACTGAATGCCGAGTGGCCAAGCTCACGGCGGCCATCGATGCCTACGGGTGGCTGGAACGGTTGCTGGGGGTCGCTGTTGGGGGCAAAGACGAAGAATTCGAGCTCGGTCGCCACCACTGGCGCCAGGCCCAGCGCCGCATAGCGGGCGATCACGGCCTTGAGCTGGCCACGGGTGGACAGTGCCGAGGGGCGACCATCCAGTTCATTGGCGTCGCAAATGGCCAGGGCGCGGGCGTCGTTGCTCCAGGGCAGGCGATGGACCTGGCTGGGTTCGGCGACCAGTGCCAGGTCGCCGTCGTCGCTGCCGTAGAACTTCGCCGGCGGGTAACCGCCCATGATGCATTGCAGCAACACCCCGCGTGCCATCTGCAGGCGGCGGCCTTCGAGGAAGCCCTCGGCGGTCATTACCTTGCCGCGCGGCACGCCATTGAGGTCGGGGGTGACGCATTCGATTTCATCAATGCCCTGAAGCTGAGCGGTGCTCATGACGCTTGTCCTTGTTGTTGTGCGCTGACAACAACATAGGCTGGGGGTGTTTAAAATATCAAGCACCCTCTTTAGCACCTGTGCTGCCCGCTACTCCCGCAAGGTCATGCCATTGGCCGGCAGGGGCAAAGCGGTTTTGTACCGCACCTGCTTCAAGGCAAAACTCGAGCGGATATTCGCCACCCCCGGCAACCGCGTGAGGTAATCGAGAAACCGCTCCAGCGCCTGGATGCTCGGCAGCAGCACCCGCAACAGGTAGTCCGGGTCGCCCGTCATCAGGTAGCACTCCATCACCTCGGGCCGTTCGGCAATTTCTTCCTCGAAGCGGTGCAACGACTGCTCTACCTGTTTTTCCAGACTGACATGGATGAACACATTCACATCCAGCCCCAACGCTTCGGGCGACAACAAGGTCACCTGCTGGCGGATCACCCCCAGCTCTTCCATGGCCCGCACCCGGTTGAAACAGGGCGTAGGCGACAGGTTGACCGAGCGGGCCAGCTCGGCATTGGTGATGCGGGCGTTTTCCTGCAGGCTGTTGAGAATGCCGATATCGGTACGATCGAGTTTGCGCATGAGACAAAATCACCGGTTTTTTGTGTTTATGCGGAATGTTTATCTGCCCCGCTCGGCAAAGGCAATCAACTTGAGAGAAAAATTCTCCTGCCGGACCACTAAGATGTAGGGGACGCTGACTTACCAGTCACAAGCCGGTACTCAGCGGCGGCCGCTTCAGAGCTCACAAAAACAAATACCCGAGCGAGCGTAAAAAGCATGAACGAGTACGCCCCCCTGCGTTTGCATGTGCCCGAGCCCACCGGCCGGCCAGGCTGCCAGACCGATTTTTCCTACCTGCGCCTGAACGATGCAGGTCAAGCCCGTAAACCCCCTGTCGATGTCGATGCTGCCGACACCGCCGACCTGTCCTACAGCCTGGTCCGCGTGCTCGACGAGCAAGGCGACGCCCAAGGCCCGTGGGCCGAAGACATCGACCCGCAGATCCTGCGCCAAGGCATGCGCGCCATGCTCAAGACGCGGATCTTCGACAGCCGCATGGTGGTTGCCCAGCGCCAGAAGAAGATGTCCTTCTACATGCAGAGCCTGGGCGAAGAAGCCATCGGCAGCGGCCAGGCGCTGGCGCTTAACCGCACCGACATGTGCTTCCCCACCTACCGTCAGCAAAGCATCCTGATGGCCCGCGACGTGTCGCTGGTGGAGATGATCTGCCAGTTGCTGTCCAACGAACGCGACCCCCTCAAGGGCCGCCAGCTGCCGATCATGTACTCGGTGCGCGAGGCCGGCTTCTTCACCATCAGCGGCAACCTGGCGACCCAGTTCGTGCAGGCGGTCGGCTGGGCCATGGCCTCGGCCATCAAGGGCGATACCAAGATTGCCTCGGCCTGGATCGGTGACGGCGCCACCGCCGAGTCGGACTTCCACACTGCCCTCACCTTTGCCCACGTTTACCGCGCCCCGGTGATCCTCAACGTGGTCAACAACCAGTGGGCCATCTCTACCTTCCAGGCCATCGCCGGTGGCGAGTCGACCACCTTCGCCGGCCGTGGCGTGGGCTGCGGCATCGCTTCGCTGCGGGTGGACGGCAACGACTTCGTCGCCGTTTACGCCGCTTCGCGCTGGGCTGCCGAGCGTGCCCGCCGTGGTTTGGGCCCGAGCCTGATCGAGTGGGTCACCTACCGTGCCGGCCCGCACTCGACCTCGGACGACCCGTCCAAGTACCGCCCTGCCGATGACTGGAGCCACTTCCCGCTGGGCGACCCGATCGCCCGCCTGAAGCAGCACCTGATCAAGATCGGCCACTGGTCCGAAGAAGAACACCAAGCCACCACGGCCGAGTTCGAAGCGGCCGTGATTGCTGCGCAAAAAGAAGCCGAGCAGTACGGCACCCTGGCCAACGGTCACATCCCGAGCGCCGCCTCGATGTTCGAGGACGTGTACAAGGAGATGCCCGACCACCTGCGCCGCCAACGCCAGGAACTGGGGGTTTGAGATGAACGACCACAACAACAGCATCAACCCGGAAACCGCCATGGCCACCACTACCATGACCATGATCCAGGCCCTGCGCTCGGCCATGGATGTCATGCTTGAGCGCGACGACAATGTGGTGGTGTACGGCCAGGACGTCGGCTACTTCGGCGGCGTGTTCCGCTGCACCGAAGGCCTGCAGACCAAGTACGGTAAATCCCGCGTGTTCGACGCGCCCATCTCGGAAAGCGGCATCGTCGGCACCGCCGTGGGCATGGGTGCCTACGGCCTGCGCCCGGTGGTGGAAATCCAGTTCGCCGACTACTTCTACCCGGCCTCCGACCAGATCGTTTCTGAAATGGCCCGCCTGCGCTACCGTTCGGCCGGCGAGTTCATCGCCCCGCTGACCCTGCGCATGCCCTGCGGTGGCGGTATCTATGGCGGCCAGACCCACAGCCAGAGCCCGGAAGCGATGTTCACTCAGGTGTGCGGCCTGCGCACCGTGATGCCATCCAACCCGTACGACGCCAAAGGCCTGCTGATTGCCTCGATCGAATGCGACGACCCGGTGATCTTCCTGGAGCCCAAACGCCTGTACAACGGCCCGTTCGACGGCCACCACGACCGCCCGGTTACGCCGTGGTCGAAACACCCGCACAGCGCCGTGCCCGATGGCTACTACACCGTGCCACTGGACAAGGCCGCCATCACCCGCCCCGGCAATGACGTGACCGTGCTCACCTATGGCACCACCGTGTACGTGGCCCAGGTGGCCGCCGAAGAAAGTGGCGTGGATGCCGAAGTGATCGACCTGCGCAGCCTGTGGCCGCTAGACCTGGACACCATCGTCGAGTCGGTGAAAAAGACCGGCCGTTGCGTGGTGGTACACGAGGCCACCCGTACCTGTGGCTTTGGCGCAGAACTGGTGTCGCTGGTGCAGGAGCACTGCTTCCACCACCTGGAGGCGCCGATCGAGCGCGTCACCGGTTGGGACACCCCCTACCCTCACGCGCAGGAATGGGCTTACTTCCCAGGGCCTTCGCGGGTAGGTGCGGCATTGAAAAAGGTCATGGAGGTCTGAATGGGCACGCACGTCATCAAGATGCCGGACATTGGCGAAGGCATCGCGCAGGTCGAGTTGGTGGAATGGTTCGTCAAGGTCGGCGATATCATTGCCGAGGACCAGGTGGTAGCCGACGTCATGACCGACAAGGCCACCGTGGAAATCCCGTCGCCGGTCAGCGGCAAGGTGCTGGCCCTGGGTGGCCAACCCGGTGAAGTGATGGCGGTCGGCAGCGAGCTGATCCGCATCGAAGTGGAAGGCAGCGGCAACCATGTGGATGCGCCGCAGGCCAAGCCGGCCGAAGCGCCTGCGGCCCCGGTAGCCGCTAAACCTGAACCACAGAAAGACGTTAAACCGGCGGCGTACCAGGCGCCAGCCAACCACGAGGCAGCGCCCATCGTGCCGCGCCAGCCGGGCGACAAGCCGCTGGCCTCGCCGGCGGTGCGCAAACGCGCCCTGGATGCCGGCATCGAACTGCGTTACGTGCACGGCAGCGGCCCGGCCGGGCGCATCCTGCACGAAGACCTCGACGCGTTCATGAGCAAACCGCAAAGCGCTGCCGGGCAAACCCCCAATGGCTATGCCAGGCGCACCGACAGCGAGCAGGTGCAGGTCATCGGCCTGCGCCGCAAGATCGCCCAGCGCATGCAGGACGCCAAGCGCCGGGTGGCGCACTTCAGCTATGTGGAAGAAATCGACGTCACCGCCCTGGAAGCCCTGCGCCAGCAGCTCAACAGCAAGCACGGCGACAGTCGTGGCAAGCTGACGTTGCTGCCGTTTCTGGTGCGCGCCCTGGTCGTGGCGCTGCGTGACTTCCCGCAGATCAACGCCACCTACGATGACGAAGCGCAGATCATCACCCGCCATGGCGCGGTGCATGTGGGCATCGCCACCCAGGGTGACAACGGCCTGATGGTACCCGTGCTGCGCCACGCCGAAGCGGGCAGCCTGTGGGCCAATGCCGGTGAGATTTCACGCCTGGCCAACGCTGCGCGCAACAACAAGGCCAGCCGCGAAGAGCTGTCCGGTTCGACCATTACCCTGACCAGCCTCGGCGCCCTGGGTGGCATCGTCAGCACGCCGGTGGTCAACACCCCGGAAGTGGCGATCGTCGGTGTCAACCGCATGGTTGAGCGGCCTGTGGTGATCGACGGCCAGATCGTCGTGCGCAAGATGATGAACCTGTCCAGCTCGTTCGACCACCGCGTGGTCGATGGCATGGACGCCGCCCTGTTCATCCAGGCCGTGCGTGGCCTGCTCGAACAACCCGCCTGCCTGTTCGTGGAGTGAGCATGCAACAGACTATCCAGACAACCCTGTTGATCATCGGCGGCGGCCCTGGCGGCTATGTGGCTGCCATCCGCGCCGGGCAACTGGGCATCCCTACCGTGCTGGTGGAAGGCCAGGCGCTGGGCGGTACCTGCCTGAACATCGGCTGCATTCCATCCAAGGCGCTGATCCATGTGGCCGAGCAGTTCCACCAGACCTCGCGCTTTACCGAGCCCTCGCCGCTGGGCATCAGCGTGGCTTCGCCGCGCCTGGACATCGGCCAGAGCGTGGCCTGGAAAGACGGCATCGTCGACCGCCTGACCACCGGTGTCGCCGCCCTGCTGAAAAAGCACGGGGTGAAGGTGGTGCACGGCTGGGCCAAGGTGCTTGATGGCAAGCAGGTCGAGGTGGATGGCCAGCGCATCCAGTGCGAGCACCTGTTGCTGGCCACGGGCTCCAGCAGTGTCGATCTGCCGATGCTGCCGTTGGGTGGGCCGGTGATCTCCTCGACCGAGGCCCTGGCACCGAAAGCCCTGCCGCAACACCTGGTGGTGGTGGGCGGTGGCTACATCGGCCTGGAGCTGGGCATCGCCTACCGCAAACTGGGCGCGCAGGTCAGCGTGGTGGAAGCGCGCGAGCGCATCCTGCCGACTTACGACAGCGAGCTGACCACCCCGGTGGCCGAGTCGCTGAAAAAGCTGGGCATCGCCCTGCACCTTGGCCACAGCGTCGAAGGTTACGAAAATGGCTGCCTGCTGGCCAACGATGGCAAAGGTGGGCAACTGCGCCTGGAAGCCGACCAGGTGCTGGTGGCCGTGGGCCGCCGACCACGCACCAAGGGCTTCAACCTGGAATGCCTGGACCTGAAGATGAATGGTGCCGCCATTGCCATCGACGAGCGCTGCCAGACCAGCATGCACAACGTCTGGGCCATCGGCGACGTGGCCGGCGAACCGATGCTGGCGCACCGGGCCATGGCCCAGGGCGAGATGGTGGCCGAGATCATCGCCGGCAAGGCACGCCGCTTCGAACCCGCTGCGATAGCCGCCGTGTGCTTCACCGACCCGGAAGTGGTCGTGGTCGGCAAGACGCCGGAACAGGCCAGCCAGCAAGGCCTGGACTGCATCGTCGCGCAGTTCCCGTTCGCTGCCAACGGCCGAGCCATGAGCCTGGAGTCGAAAAGCGGTTTCGTGCGCGTGGTCGCGCGGCGTGACAACCACCTGATCCTGGGTTGGCAAGCGGTTGGCGTGGCGGTTTCCGAACTGTCCACGGCGTTTGCCCAGTCGCTGGAGATGGGTGCCCGCCTGGAGGATGTGGCCGGTACCATCCATGCCCACCCGACACTGGGTGAGGCGGTACAGGAAGCGGCACTGCGTGCCCTGGGCCACGCCCTGCATATCTGACACTGAAGCGGCCGAGGCCGATTTGGCCCGCCGCGCCGAGAGGCGCTGCGGGTCTTTTTTCATTCATGCGGCCAGCACCGGTTACTCGGCAATGGCGTTCTTGCCAGCCCCCTTTGCCCGGTACAGCGCCTTGTCAGCCCGTGCCAGCAGTGCATGCTGGTCCTCCCCTTCCTGCCACTGCACCACGCCATAACTCATCGTCAGCCGGCATTCACCCACAGGCTCCAGTTGCGCCATCACCTGGCGCAAGCGCCCGGCGACATCCAGCGCCTCGCCCAGCGTGCTCTGCGGCAACACGATGACAAACTCGTCCCCGCCCCAGCGCGCCAACAGGTCCAGTTCGCGCAGGCAGGTCCGCAGGCTGTCGACCACCCGCACCAGCGCAGCATCGCCCCGGGCATGCCCGTAGCGGTCGTTGATCGGCTTGAAATCATCCAGGTCCATGGCGATCAGCGACAACGGCTGGCGGAAACGCTGCGCCCGCTCGCACTCCAGCTGCAGGGCCTTTTCCAACCGATAGCGGTTGGCAATACGGGTCAACGCATCACGCTCGGCCAACTCACGGTTCTCGTCCAGTTGCCGCTGCAGCTGCTGGTTCACCCAGGACAACTCACGGGTGCGCTCGGCCACTTGCCCTTCCAGCGACTGGTTTTTCTGCTCCAGCTGCGCTACCAGGCGTTTGCCGGCGTCGATGTTGCGGTGCGCTCCGAGCATGCGCGCCACCGAACCGTCTTCGTTACGGTCGATGATGTAGCCGCTGTCTTCGATCCACAGGTAGCTGCCATCGTGGCAACGGCAGCGGTATTCGATGAGGTAGCGCTCGTTGCGCTGGCTGATATACGCCTCGAAATGCGCCATTACCCGTGGGTAGTCTTCCGGGTGAATCACGCTTTCCCAGGTCAGTACCGAGTTGGCCATGGAGTGGCTGGCGTAGCCGAGCATCGCGTACCAGCCCGGGTTGCGATAGACGTAGCCGGTGTTGGCATTCCAGTCCCAGATACCATCGCTGATCAACTCGAACAATGTGTGCAACTGCTGTTCACTGAAGCCGGCGGGGGCCGGCCTGGTTTCCTGATTCATGGACGCTCTCCCTGATGCCCAGCAACTGCGCTCCGGTCAAGGGGCTGCCGACAATGTGTAATTTGCCGCAGGCGGCAAGATCATGCCTCTGACGGGCAAGCATATGCCCGCCGTGCCACGACCGGAATAGCCCCAGCGCTCTATTTACGCGCCGCCCCGACTGGCATGGCATTTGCCCCTCCTCGCCTGCCACTCACATTTCCAAGGAGGATTTCATGACTATCGCCCTCAACGGCCTCGGCTGGCAGGCCGCAGTCCACCAGCAACAACGCACCAGCGGCGTCGACCCGGCGGCAGGCGATATGCTGCAGTTCCGCCTACCGGTAGTGGCCAGCAACGCCACGGCGCAACAGGGTAGTGAGAATACCTCGCAGCAGGATGCCGAAGACGCCCGCGAAGAAGCGTTTGCCAAGCTCAAGCTGCAACTGCAGAACCCTGGCACCAGCATCGGCCCGTCCGCTGACGCAAGCACGGAAGTAACCAGCAGTGCCAGGCAGGCGTTTCAGGACCTGATGTCCAAATCGCACGGCGAGATGATCAAGGAAAAACTGCTGAGCGAAATTGGCCTGACCGAAGCGCAGTACGAAGCCCTACCGCCAGAGGTGAAGGCCAAGGTCGGCGAGTTGATCGCTCAGCGCTTGCAAGAGGAGATCGAGAACCGGATCCAGGAGAAAGCACAAGAACAGCTCTCCCAGGCAGACGGCACATCAGATGGCAATGAAGACGCGGCAAGCCACGTGTGAGGATTGGCGACGAGGCCTGTCGGGGGCGACATCCGACAGGCAGAGCCAAGGCTCAAGCCAACTGCAACAGCGCCTCCTCCACCGCAGCCACCACCTGGTTGCCCTTGGCACCCGGTAATCGCCACGCGGCAATGGTCATGCCCAAAGGCACCGCGCAGTCGATTGGCGCCACCAGTTCGCCGCTGTCCAGGTAGCGTTGCACCAGGCTTCTGCGCCCCATCAGTACACCCGCAGCGAGCAAGGCCTGCTGCAATGCAATCGAGTACAGGGAAAAGCCCGGCCCACGGGCCACGAACTTGTGCCCGGGCATGGCTGCGCCGGTCCACACCGCCCAGTCATTCCAGCCTACGTCAGCAATGCAACGGGCATTGGCAAGGTCCGCAGGGGTGATGATGCTCTCTGCCAGGGCCGGTACGCATACGGGCAGCACTTCTTCCGTGGCGATCCTGCGCTGCCAGCGCTCGGGTTTTTCGGTATAGAACAGGCACAGGTCGAATGGGCTGCGTTTGAGGTTGGGCGGCTCATCCACCGCCGTAACCGAGATCTCGATGGGCGCCAGCAAGCGGGTCAGTTCCGGCAGGCGTGGTCCTATCCACAACTGCGCCAGGGCCGGCGACGTGACGATGTGCACCCGCTGCGGTGCAGCAAGGCGTCGAAGCGTTCGGGCAGCGGCTTCCACTGCATCGAACGCCTCGGTGAACTGGCTTTTCACGCTTTCACCCAGGGGCGTAAGGCGTACGCCCTTGGCATGGCGCTCGAACAACGCAGCGCCATATTCGTTTTCCAGCGTCTTGACCAAGGCGGCGATGGCCCCTGGGGTCACCTTGAGTTCGAGTGCGGCACGCGCGAAACCGCCCAGGCGCGCAGATGCCTCGAAGGCACGCAAGGCATTGAGCTGGAGCGAGTGCCGGGTGGGGCTGTCGAGATACACGGTATGAGACCTATATTTTTTAGGCCTACTATTCCAGAAATCTGACGTTGTGGCCAACTGTCAGGCGCATTAACGTGAGGGTGTCCATGCGCCTTCCGAACACCTCCAAGGAACTCCCATGCAGTACCCAAGCGCGACCCAAGCATTCAAGCAGGGCGCACAAAGCGTTCTGCCGTTGACCTCCGGCATTGTGCCTTTTGGCCTGATCACCGGGGTTACGGCAATCGGCATGGGCCTGTCACCGGCCGACGCCATTGGCATGACCTTGCTGTTCTACTCCGGCTCTGCGCAAATGGTGGTGATGCAGTTGATGCAAAACGCCGCCCTGCCAGTGACGATGGTGGTTACAGCACTGGTGATCAACCTGCGCTTTCTGATGTACAGCGCCAGCCTCGCCCCACACCTGGGCCACCTCCCGCGCCGCCACAAGTGGCCAATGGCGTTCATGCTCTCGGACCAGTCCTTTGCCCTGTGCACGCTGAAAATGGGCGCAGGCGGGCTAGGCCAGCATGCCTACCCCTATTACGCCGGCACGGCGATCACCATGTGGTTCGGCTGGAACCTCTCGGTACTGGCGGGCATGTACCTGGGTGCAGGCATTCCGGAAGACTGGTCACTGGGTTTTGCCATACCGTTGTCGTTCCTGGCCTTGCTGATACCCGGCATTCGCAATACCGCGATGCTCGGCGCCGCGCTGACCGGTGGCGTGCTTGCGGTGCTGGCCGTTGACCTGCCCTACAACCTTGGCCTGCTGACCGGCGCTGTCGGCGGAATCATCGCCGGGCTGGCCATCGAGAGCCGGCAAAAACAACACGCCGTACCTGAAGCCCATACAGAGCAGAACGCATCATGAGCGAAACGACCCAGTGGATAACCTTCGTGCTGATCGGCCTGGGCACCTTCGCCATCCGGCTGTCGTTCATCGAACTGCACACGGTGTTGCGCATCCCGCCACTGTTTCGTCGCGCACTGGCCTATGTGCCGGCCAGTGTACTGGCTGCGCTGGTGTTGCCGGCCGTGGTCTTCCCAGACCGGCATGCCGAGTTCGACTGGACGAACCCGCAGATACCCGCGGCGGTACTGGCTGCGCTGGTAGCCTGGCGCACACGCAGCACGATGCTGACGCTGGTTGTGGGCATGGGGGTGTTGTGGGCGCTGAAGCACTGGGGGCTTTAGTTGGCAACCAGCAGCAACGCAGACGAAGAACACCATCGCGCGTTGCAATGATGGATGGCGTCCCAGGCAGGAATTGAACCTGCAACCTTCCCCTTAGGAGGGCCATTTTAGGCCCAGCAGAATATGGACAAACCCAGTATCTACGGGCCTCTCAGTCCGATTGCGTCCGTCGAAACAGAGCCGTATAGTTATTTTTGCACCCACAATGCACCCATGGGGACAAAGTGAAAGACAAGCTCACCGCTAAGCTGCTGGCCGGCCTGCACGTTACTGGCAGGGAATACGAAGTGCACGACACCACCGTCACAGGGCTGTTTGTGCGTGTCACGGCCGCGGGAGCGAAGTCCTACGTTGTCACTTGGGCCAGGGGGCGCAAGAAGACGCTGGGACGCGTTGGCATCCTAACCCTCGACCAGGCGCGCCAGGAAGCAACCCAGTACCTTGCTGAGGCTCGTAAGCACGGTGAGCCCACAGCAGTCTCACAGGGTCGCCGTGGAGCCGCCCTGCCCTCCCTTCGCGACTTTATCACCGACACCTATCTGCCTTGGTTCAAGGCGCACCACCGAGGCTACGAGAAGACCGCCCACACGCTGGCCAACAACTTCGAGACAATCATGCCCCAGCGCATCGACGCCATCACCGGCCGAGACCTCGAGCAGATCCGCACGACCTGGCTGCAAGCCGGCAACAAGCCAGCGACGGTGAATCGGAAAATGGGCAGCATCAGCGGCGTTTTCAGCAGAGCGGTCGAATGGGAGATCATCACGACCCACCCCATGGCCAAACTCAAACAGCTGAAGGTCGACAGTAAGGGGGTGGTGCGATACCTGAGCGCCGACGAGAATCAACAGCTGCGCAAGGCCCTGGACGATCGGCAGGATGAAGCCCGGGCAGAGCGAGAAAGCGCCAATACGTGGCGAGCTGCTAGGGGCCGGAAACTGCTTCCATCATTTTCCAACAGATCTTTCACTGATCATCTAAAGCCAATGGTGCTCGTATCGCTCAATACCGGCATCCGGCGCGGTGAGCTATTCAATCTAGAATGGCCAAGAGTTAACTTTTCGACAAAGACACTTACTGTCATCGGCGATACAGCCAAGACCAATGAGACGCGCCACATCCCATTAAACAAAGAGGCTCTCGAAACTCTTCGGGAGTGGCAGAATGAATGCCGAAAGAAGTCAGGATTTGTATTCCCGTCATCTAATGGCGGACGACTGGAAGATGTAAAAAGTGCGTGGCTTGGCCTACTTGAGCGAGCCGAAATAACAGACTTCCGCTGGCACGATATGAGACACGACTTTGCTTCGCGCCTGGTGATGGCTGGAGTGCCACTGAACACGGTGCGCGATCTGCTTGGGCACTCCGACATCAAGATGACGCTTCGATACGCCCACCTTGCCCCAGACAGCAAGGCGGCGGCTGTAGACTTACTCGTCTAGGTCATCAAGGAATACGGTCTTGATGACGGCCGCCGAGGCCGATTTAGCCACTGTATCGATTGCTGACCGCGCCACTGCTTTGCTCTGGAACCCGACGCTCCTGGCAAGTACTACACCTTTGTACTGAACGAAAAACTCATAAACGCCATCTTGATTTTCGTGCAAGTCATATGAACTAAGATCGTGACAGATCTGCTTAATACGCTTGATTTTGTCAACGATAGAAAGGCGATCCCCTTTATCTTCGCCCTCTAAAAGCACCCGACCATCACGACCAGCAAAGGTAAACTCATACATCGAGTTATCTGCACTTTGCAGGCGAAACTCACATTTAGGTAGTTCTTTTCTGGTTGTTCGTTTTTCGCTTAGGTCTTTGTGTAGCTGCAAGTATTGCCCGTATTCAACGTGCAGCCCTGCGCCTGGCCGTTGAGACTCATGAGAAGAATAATCGGCATAGCTTGCCAGTTCGTTTTGCTCGAGCTGAGCTCGGCCCAGATCAATCAATGGGTAGCTCAGCCCTGGCATAGCCGCACCTTCAAACACATCGTCGACACCAGCGAACGTCTCGTCTTTGAAGACAGTGGTTGCCATCAGGAACTCGCGGTCGGTAAGACCTGATGGCAAAAGAAGATACAGCCGAAGGGTTAGCAGGAATGGCTCGTCGGTCCAAATCTCCTCCATCACCTTTGAAAGCTGGACCGTTCCGCCTTGAGCTCCAAATCGTTCCAAGAGTCGCGGGTGGACCTCTTCGGCTTTGACGAAAGTTTTCTCGAGGCCCTCGCTCAGGGTCGTGTCGATCACTGAGGCCATCGACGTTTTGCCGATGTTGGCCGCGACCTGCAGGCCGGCCTTTAGCCTGGGGCTGATTCGGATGGAAAGCGTCTCTGAGCGCTTTTGCTTCTTGGCCAAGGTGCACCTCTCTGTAGGAAGCATAGGCTCGCAGACGATTGTCGCTCATGCAAGCTGCACCACATCAAAATGTGTTGCTTTTTCGATGCAACACGCAATAACCTACAAACGCCTGATAGGCGGACTAATCGAAACTAAACAGAACACCGGAGACACCTCATGGCGCAGACACAAGCCATTCAGCCGCTCTCAGTTGGAATTGAGGAGGCTGCACGCTCGCTGGGGATCGCCCGATCCATGATGTACGAGATGGTCGGGAAGGGAGAGATTCAGAGCTTCAAGATCGGCCGTCGCCGCTTGATCCTGGCATCAGAGCTCAAATCGTTCATTGAGCGCGTTGCTCAGGATGGGGCGCGGTAATGGCTGGGGACAAGCAGACGCCAAAACTGGCGTTAGTCAGGATGGATGCCGAGCCAGTGTTAGAGGCACTGGCCCAGCGTGCCGCACAGCAATCTGGACAGACAGCTCAGCAGCGCCCCGATTCTACCCACACCCCCGCCCAAAGCACCACCCCAGAGCGGCCAACCTATGACGACCTTCACACGGCTGTGGATGAGGCGCACGCCATGGTCAGCCTGTTGGCCACTGGCCTGCGAATGATCGCTGCCGGCTACGGTACGCATCAGGAAGTCATCAAGCTGGCCAAGTCTTCAGTCAAAGCCGCGGAGGCCACCAAAGGCTTTCTCGGGCTTGTGCTCGACGCTGCTGCAAATGCAGATGGTTCAGGGGAGTGACGGAAGGATATGGGAGGAGAGAGAAAAGCAGCCCGGGCAGTGCACCACCACCACCCGGGCCTGACCCCTAGCGAAAGGAGCCTGTATGACGGCAAAAACTATCGCAGATCACGATCTGCCTGACAACCATTCCACCCACGCGCATGCCCAGCGGTTGATCGAAGCCCTGAAGAAGGGGCCAGTCTCCTCGATCGAGGCTGCCCAGGATCTGGACATCGTTCACCCGCCATCCACTATCCGGCATCTGCGCCGGCAAGGCTGGGGGATTCTGACCAGGTGGTGCTACCAAGCGGCAGCTCCTGGGCGGCGCCCGCACCGAGTGGGCCTCTACGTCCTCTCCGACGATAAAGACTAAATCGACAGCCAGGGGGTGCGATTTCAAATCGCGCCCTTGGCGCCTTTGTGCGAGTCGCTGAATGGCAAGAAAGAAGCAGTACAAGGTCGACTTTGGCGGAAGGGTCTTTGCCCTACCCCATCGACTGCTCATGCACCCCGCGTTCGACAACCTAAGCCCCAAGGCGGTTACCGTCCTGATCAAGCTTGGGCGGCACTACAACGGGCGCAACAATGGCGACCTGGCGTGCACTGTCGAGATGATGGCCGAGGGCCGCAAGATGGACGCCAAAACGCTCGCATCTGCGCTGCAGGAGCTGATTGATGCTGGCCTGATCATCCGCACCCGCACTTACAGGAAGGGTGGCCGTGAGCCTGGTATGGCGCAGTGTGCGCTGTATGCGCTCGCCTGGGCGTACATCGACGAGTGCCCCGGGAAAAACCTCGAAGTATCCCCAGGCCCGGCGCCATTCAAGTTCACCTGATTTCGATTTTTTCGGTGGGATTTTTTCCGCAAGCGACTGGGATTTTTTCCTATGCGGCTTTCCGGTTGTGTCCGGTTCTGTTGCTGGCACTGCAAGCGACTGGGATTTTTTCCTAGTCACTCACCGGATTTCCTGGCTTTGCGGGGATCATGTGAACGGAAAAACTCCCAGTCTTTATAATTTACCACCCCCAGGGGTATTAAATACGCGCACCGCAGGGCCAGAGCGGAGACGCGATGGTCCAGATCTGGATCATCTTCCCCACAATGAAAAGGGCACCACCCCGGATCAGGGTAGTGCCCGTTTCAACTTGATCTGCTCGGCTTGAAATCCAGCCGAGTTCAGCGGGGCCTGTCGAGCAGGAGCTTGAACTGGGCCATGTACGTGTCATTGTCGATGACGCTGCAGTTGAACAGGCCGGTCAGGTGACCAATTGCAATGCCGACCTTTTGTTCGGCGTCGATCGACCGACCCTTTGCAGCCCTCACAGCCTCCTTGACCGCCTTCTCGACCATTCGCGTCCCGGTCCAGTACACATCCAGCCGCGATTGGTCGCTGAAGTCGATGGTTCCCGCGCCGAGCGCCCGGTACCGCAGCCCCATCAGGGCCAGCTCCGCCAACTGCTCACCATCGAGGCCGGACAAGGCTGGGTGACTTGAGTATGCAGCGCTCACTGGTCACCCCCTTGCGCGTCCTCAGCTTGCGAGTTGATCGCCACCTGGACCGCCGCGGCCTCCACTATGCCAGCGATCATCTGTCGCGTGATTTCGCCGCCCAGGATGATCTCGTAAGTCGCTTGGTAGATCATCTGGCACAGGATCACCTCGATTGGCAGGCCGGTTTCCCTAGCGCGCCCGCACACCATCTTGTAGAGAGCGCTGAAGAGGTCGCTGTTGTCGTCAAGGTCGGGAGCATTGATCATTGGGCACCCCCGATAGCATCCATGCTGCTCTTGAGGCGCTCGCAGATGCCGTCAAGGATATTGGCGCGGTCCTCGGCCAGGTAATTGCCAATGTCGGCCAACTGCTTGATGCGGTCGGTTGAGCCGGCCTTACCATCCTCGGCCTCACGCTTGATAACCCACATGAGCGTCTTGAGCCATTCGAACTGGCCCATATCCGATTCCAGGTCCCACAAGGCGCCCTCACCGGTGATTTTGAGCGCCTTAACCTGCTCTGCGACTTTGAGTTGTGGCTTACTGCTGGTATCTTGTTTAGGTTGCATGACGTGTACCTTCAAGTGTCGTCGTGTGGCAGGCCCTCCCGGTGCTCGAACACCGGGAGGGCCACCTTCAAATGTGGGGAAATCCCACCCTTTACTGCTTGCCCTTCTCGTTCAGCCACCCGATTGCCCAACTGATGGGGTCTTTGCTCCCCTGGGGCTTAAGTGGCTTGCCGTCTAGCGCCGCCTGGCGCCCTTCCTGCTCTGTTTCCTCATGAATCCATAGTGCGGTTAGCCGAAACCCAGCTTCGCGCTGACGCTCCTTGTAGAGCCTCTGGCGCTCTGCCGCTGAGCGAGGCTGTTTCTGCTCGTCGGTCATCAATATCTCCGTTACTAGTTACGATGAACCAATAATGGATCAGCGTGACTAGTAACGCAAGGGGTTGGATGAAATTATTTTGCACCCCTCTCGAAGGGGGTGACCAAAGTGACTCTTCCTCAAATTGAGGATGTATCCATTTCTGGATGAACCAGGCCGATGCGTCCAAAGCTGGACGGATCTCTCCCGGAGCGGGTCAGCGAGATGTGAGCAAAGCTGCTCAGATCTCCTCAGGTATGAGGGCATCTCCATGGCGGCGGATGTGCTCAGATTTGAGCGCATCTATCGGCCCGGCTGTCGCTCCAGCGAGTGCGCTGAGGGGCAAGTGGTAGCCTGATCGAGACCAGTGCCCCAAAGCACGCCAGGAGCCGGATATGGAGCCCGAGATCATCCACATCCCAGAGCTTGCCCAGATGCTTGGACGATCAGAGGCGGCAATCAGAAGCGCGAGGCAGGCTGGAGCCGCCTGGCTGCCGCCATCATTCAAACAGGGCAGTCGCATTTGCTGGCGGGTCAGTACGGTCAGGGAGTTCTTGCGAGAGTGGGAGAGCGGGCTTCACGCGTCAGTCAAACCTGGGCGGAAACGCCGACCTCCTCCAACCCTTGCCAGCGTGAAATAGCCCCGCCACTCACCGCGGCGAAACTACCAAAATCAGTCGACTCGACATGATCCAGCGTGTGGAAAACAACACACCGTGTAGGAATCGACACACTGGAGATCGGCTGAAATTCCAGCTGATGCCCTTTCGCGACCTTCTCGTAAAAGCCTGGGCGGGAACTCCCACTTTGGCTAAGCCACAATTCCGACCCGGCTAGTCCACTTCTGGATCTTAAGTCCGAAAATCGGACCTCAAGCCTGGCGCCTCATGGAGCTGGCTTGAGCGCGCTCATCCAGGCGGAAATGTCGGATTGAAGCCAGGCCACAGAGTTCGGTCCAATCCTCACCTGCTCGGGGAATGTGCCCTCTCTCATCCGTCTGTAGATCGTATTGCGGCTCAGGCCGGTCACACGCACGACCTCAGCGATTCTCAAGAAGCGGTCATATTCGGCCGAGATCATTTCGCCCTCCACCGTCCGACTGCGGGTAGGTCAATCATATTCCTGACAGCAGGCTGGAACAGGTAATTGTGACGGCGGCTCACATTTGAGCCATCGGCATTTCAAATGGGGTTGGACAAAGTGCGCACCCTGCCTTTTCCTCGATGTGAGGAAATCCCACTTCGCTGCAGCCAGCCCGGGAAGGTGGTGCCTGAAGTCGGATTTTCCGGCATCAAGCCCAACCCCCAATGGGGTACGGGGCGCGATTTCAAATCGAACCCCTCCTGCTCGCCGGGTATTCCCCCGCTGGGGGTGAACGATTCGTTCACCTGGTGGCCGGGGGTGTCCTCAAGAATGATGAGACTGTAACTACCCAGCAATTGGGTTGTTTCTCGCCACTGGTGGATCACCTCGAAACTGCCGGCATTCCGGTAGTTCGCGCACCACGAAACCGAACCTCATCATTTTGTGGCGCGAGGTTTTCACCAGCGGTGTGAACCTGGCCATACCTCGAAAACTTCGTAGTTTGGCGGCTCGTATCATTTAGGGTTGTCGCTACATAGTGCAACGAAAAAAGACCTCTCAGAGGCCTGGAAATCAGGCTTATTCGTCCCGTTCTGTCCCGTTGCGTGTATCACCCTAGGTGTACCCATAAAGCACTGGATAGAAAGCCAGATACGGCCTAATTTGACCTCTGCAAGGCTTTCAACAGCTATCAGAGGAATGCCCCATGACAGCCCCCACCAAGGCCCGCGGCCAGCAGATCAAGCCAACCATTGCCGAAGTGAATGCGGCCTGGGCACGTCTGCGCGATGCCGCCGGGAAAGGCGACGTTCACGCCAACGCTTTGCTTATCGCACTGGCTGAGCAGCGACCAGTAATGAGCCTCCCGGCCTAACCTCACCAAGGAGAACCATATGTTCGAGAAGATCACCACCATTGTGAACGGCAGGGATCGCATTCTGGCCGTTTGGCAGGGAGATCAGACCAGTGAGCTCTACAACATCGCCAAGGCTGCCGGCCGCGAGGTTGAGCACACCGCCCTGCGCCTCGGCCGGATCACCAGCGACGCCCGCCTGAGCGCCGAAGCGAAGCGCGATGACCGAAAATCGGCTGGCGTGGACAGCCTGCGCAGCCTGGCCAAGTTCTCGACGCGCCTGGAGGCGCTGCGGGGCGACTATCAGCAGCGGATGAATCGCCTGTCGGCCGTGACCCCCTATCGCGATGGCGACACCTCCACCCCGCTGATCGATATGGAAATCGCTCGCAAGCTGAGCTCCATGGACGACGCGAGCGCACGGCGCCTGCTGCTGCTCACCGGTGAGCAGCCGCGACTCACCGAGGCCGTTTTGCGCCTTCCCCCCTTCCTGTCTGGGCTGAATGACGCCGAGCACCGCCGTATCGCCAACGTCACTTTGGAACGCGCGAACCCGGAAGCGTTTGCCCTGATCACCCAGGAAGGCGAAGACCTCGATTCGGCAACAAAGGCGGTTAGCAAGGCATTCCGCTTAGTCGTAGAGGTCACTGGTGCAGAGCTGGTTACCCAAATCGAGGCGGCAGGTGATCGGGCCGAGTTCTTGGTCAACGCTGATCCAGAAATTGTACGCGGCCTGTCCGGCGCGGCCTGAGTTCGGCCAGGCGCTACCAACACCCGAAACCGAATCAAGGAGAAAAATAATGGCAGTAAAGACCCTACGCGCCGTATCTGGCGGCAAAGAGCGAATCGTCGGCCTGTGGCGCCATCCAGAAGACGGCAAGTTTGCCGAGGCTTTCCGGTTCGCCCGTGAAGCACGCAGCCACGTCGAGGGCTTGCAGATCGCGCACATGAATATCAACAGCGATGACCGCCTCTCCGACTCAGCCAAAGCAGGCGATCGATACAAGGCCGCAAAGGAACGCCTGCACTTCATCGGTCAGTTGCAGCGGGGCCTCGACGCACTGCGCAGCCAGCACCTTGAGCGCGCCTCCCGGCTCACTGCGGTACCACCCTACCGCGACAGCGATGCGGTGTCTGTGCAGATCGACCTCGCATTGGCCGCCCAACTGCGCGCGATGGAGCCAGCAGCCCGAAACGCAGCTTTGCTTGCTGGTACCCATCAGGTGTTTGTGAACGCCGCTCTGCGGCTTCCGCGCGAGCTAACAGGCATCAGCGCCGACTGGCACGCCAGGGTTTTGAAAGAGGCCATTGCCCGGGCTCACCCCCGCGAGGCTCAGGAAGTCGAGGATATGACCCAGGCTATCGAAGACGCCCAGGAGGCTATCCGGGTAGCGTTCGACATCATCCAAGGCGATTCCGGCATGAGCCTGGACGACAAGGTTGATGCCGCTGGCGAGAGCGCGGCAGCACTGGTAACTGGTGTCAGCCCCGGCACTGTCGAGCGCATCAGCGAGCGCCTCGCAGCCCAGGCCAAGGCCGAGGACGACGCAGCCGACGAGGAAGAGCAGCGCCTGCGCGCCCAGATCGCCGGAGGCCTGGCTTGACCGAGAGCTCAGCAAAAGAGCCCAGGGACAACAAGGGGCGATTCGCCCCTGGTTTCTCCGGCAACCCAGGCGGCCGCTCGGGGCTTACCCAGGCCCTACGCGATCAACTTGCCGAGGGCTCTCAGGCAGTGGCCAGGAAGGTGATGGCGGCAGCCAAGAAAGGCGATATGCAGGCCTGCCGGCTGATCCTGGAGCGCCTGGTGCCACCGATCAAGCCGACCGCCGAGCCAGTCCAGTTCGAGCTGGACGACACCGACCTGCCAAGCGCGGCGAAATCCATCCTCAAGGCTATTGCCGCTGGCGACCTCCCTCCCGACCAGGGCCGGCACCTGATCGAAGGATTGAGCGCAGTGGCCAGGGTGATCGAGGTGGCCGAACTGGAAAAGGCCGTCGAAGAACTCCGCCAGCAGGTAGAGGAGATGCAGCGATGACCATCAAGGGTCTGAAGTCAGAGATTCGGCGCTTGACCTCACGCATCGGCGCGGATGAGGAGCCGATCTCCATGGTCACGATCGCCGTTGTAGATGCCAGCAGCGGGGCGGGCTCGATGGACTTTCCAGAGATCGTTGGCCATTCGCTCAGCTATCGAATCCAGGGCCAGTACGAGACTTTTTTCTTCCCCTTCACCGACATGACCAGTGAGCAGGCCGAGGGGATCGCTCACGCCATCATCCTGCACACCCGCCAGGTCGAGCGCCTTGGGCGGCTGTTCCCGGCAGGAATCTTCGACATGACACTTGAGCAGGCTGGCTCCCGCCGCATCAGCCTGCCACCACCGGGCACCACTACAGCGGAGTATGCCGCCGAGATCTATCGGCAGGTCATCGAAAGCCGCACCGCACCACTCCCGCATTCCGAGGATCGGCCATGAGCGTGAAAAACAGCATCAGGGGCTTGCAGAAGCAAGTCCGGCGCACCGAGCACGACGCGACCGTCGCGGCGATAAGCCGGCTCATGGATGAGTTGTCGGCAGAGGCGGCCGGCGGCTCAAACGCAGCCGCTGGTGATCTGGAAACCATTTTCGAAAGCGCGGAACAATCGCCTGGTCGAGACGATTCCGCCCCTGTGGAGAAAGCCAATGGCTCAGGAATCCCGTCTAGCAGTAACAATTGACTCGCGCGGCGCGCAGCGCGATGCGAAATCGCTCACGGACAGGCTCAATGCGATGGAGGCCGCGGGCTACAAGGTAGATCCTGCAATTCGCAAGATGAGTCAGTCCATGGATCAGATGGCCTCAAAAGCATCTGGGGCCGGCTCCAAGCTCAAAGGTCTTGAGGGGCAGGCTGGAAGCTTTGCGCTAGTAGCCTCTCGCCTGGCTGCACCGCTGGCCGCAGCTTTCAGCGCCGCAAAGTTCGCCATGGCGGCCGAGCAGTTCACCAACCTAACCAACCGCCTGCGCCTGGTCACCGATGGAACTGAGCAGCTGGCCTATGCCCAGCAGTCTGTGTACGACGTTGCGCAGAACTCAAGGCAATCACTTGACACTACGGCCCAGGTCTATCAACGGGTAGCCCAAAACGCCCGGCAACTTGGGCTCAACTTTGCTGATGTCGCGAGTATCACCGAGACGGTCGCCAAAACTGTAGCCTTGAGCGGTGCCAGCACACAGGCGGCCGATGCCGCTATGGTGCAGTTTGGTCAGGCCCTGGCATCCGGCACGCTCCGTGGCGACGAATTGAACTCGATTTTGGAGCAGACCCCGGCGCTGGCCCAGGCCATTGCTCGCGGGCTTGGCGTCACCATCGACCAACTTCGCACGATGGGGGCAGAGGGGAAGCTGACCTCTGAAGCAGTCGTGCAGGCCCTTCAGAACCAAAAGGATAAGGTCGACCAGCTCAGCTCGGCGATGAAAATGACGGTCAGCCAGTCGATGACCGCCTTTAACAATGCTGTCATCGCTATGGCCGGCAGGCTCGATGAGGCCTCCGGTGCCAGTAGCAGGCTGGCCACCGGGATATCTAGCCTCACCCGTGCACTTGAGGGGTTCAGTACCGGCGAGTTCTTCGATTTCTTCCGCGCAGACAAGCAGACCATTGCTGGCCTCAATAACGAACTGGGCGTGACTATCGCGGGTATTCGTGACCTGCAGAACGCCAGGTCTCGCCTGGACAAAAGCGACCCTGGCGATACGGTGCTGTTCAAGTTTCAGCTCTACGACCGAAAGGAAATTGACGCGGAAATCGCCAACCTGGAAAAGAAGGCCGGCTCAATTCGATCGATCGTCGCCGAGATGCGAAGCCCAGGGCAGCAGAAGCCACCCGGGGAAGACGCAGCGGCGCCGGTAAACGCCGAATACGAGAAGCTACTGGCCAACCTCAAGAAAGCAGCCGCTTTGCAGGGGCAGAACAGTGAAGCTGCGCGGGTTCGCTATGCCATCGAAACCGGTGAGCTCGGAAAATTGCTCCCCGAGCAGGAAAAGTTGCTGTTCCAGTACGCCCAAGAAAAGGATGCGAAGGAAGCCGCCGAAGCGGCCGCAAAAAAGCTTGGCGCAGCGAACGCCAAGGCCAATGCAGATGCAAGCAAGGGCCTTCCTGAGGCTATCGGCTTGTTCTCGCGGCTGTACGGTCAGTACGACCCGGCAGCACAGGCTGTGCGATCTCTTACGATGGAGCAGCAGCAGCTTCAGCTCGCCCTCGACAAGGGAGCGATCAGTCAAATCGAGTACAGCAAGGCAATTGCTCAGGCCTCCCTGAACTATGCGTCCATTGTTCACGGTCAGGATCAGCACCTCCTCAGGCTGAAGCAGATCAACGACGAATACGTCAAAGGCCAGAGCCTGGCTGAGCTCTACGCCCAAGCGGCAGCAGCTACCGGGATACAAGGCCCGGCTGGCAAGATCGCACAAGCCGGTATCGACGCATCCATCAACAGCCAGATTTTCAGCGGTAAGCCGAACACCTCGCAGATCGACGCCGTCATTGGCGGAGCTGGGTCTGAGCTGATGCGGATGAGCCAGGAGAATGAGCAGCTCCAGGCCTGGTACGACCAGCGCATCGCCATGTACCAGCAGTATCGCGAGCTCGAGGTAGAAAATGCTGCTCAGTATGACGAGACAATCCGACAACTGGAGAAGCAGCGCGCAGCTGACACGCTCAACAACGAGCGCTCCATGAGCGTTGCCCGGCTGTCGCTGGCCGAGGGTATGTTCGGCGATCTGACGAGCATCGTGGGCGCCTTCGCCGGCCAGCAGTCCGGAGCCTACAAGGCGATGTTCGCGGTGCAGAAGGCCGCGTCGATTGCCCAGTCAATTATCAGCATCCAGACCGGTATCGCGATGGCAGCAGCGAACCCGTTCCCGCTCAACCTGGCGGCGATGGCATCTGTGGCAGCTGCTACCGCGTCGATCGTTGGCAACATCCAATCGGTCGGCCTCAACCTGGCTACCGGTGGCTATGTTCGAGGCCCAGGCACTGGAACCTCTGACAGCATCCCCGCAAACCTCAGCAACGGCGAGTTTGTCGTCAATGCCGCAGCCACCAGGCGCAACCGCCAGTTGCTGGAGTCGATCAACTCAAACGAGCGTGTTTCGGTGTACAGCGGGTCAAGCGCGCCTGCAGGCGCTCAGCGTTCGGGACAGGCCGGTATCGCCCCCCAGGTGAAGCACGAGGTCTTCATCGTGAACAACAGCAACGCGGTGGTGGAAACCAGGACCGGTGAAGGTGGCCGGCTTGAGGTGCTCATCCAGGAGGTTGAGAACCGCTTAGCGGATCAAGTAGCTACGGGCTGGGGGACATTCACCCAGGCTCTTGAGCAGTCATATGTGATGAAGAGGAACATTGATTGAAAGCGATTGATTTGGACAAAGAGCAGTTGGTGAAAGACCTGGTCGACTTCTTTTGCAGGCGTTGCGGGCTTGGGGATGTGAACGAAAATACCCCGATGCACGAGATCCGAGCGCGACTGGAAAAAGCCGGAGAGATGGTTGGACGAACCGTGGCAGTCGTAACCCACGAAGGCCCAATCGGCGCTGATATCGCAATCAAAATCAGGCATGAGGAGCGGTTTTACAAAGAGCGATGCAGCGGTGCTGCAAGAGTCTGTGGGCCCCATGGGGCGCTGAGAAGGATCTGGGACGAACGGGCTGGGCGAGGCTGACCGTTCTCTTGGGTATGCCTAGGCTGATACGGGCAATTTGAGCCTTTATCAGCCTTTTCGCTTGATAAGTACCACCCAAAATGCAACAGTATTAGGACAACACCCTAACTGATACAGGTTGCACTATGTTCATCCGCGCCTACCTCCGAGCATCCACCGACGAGCAAGACGCCGGCCGCGCCCGGGCCTCCCTAGAGAAGTTCGCCAGCGACCATAACAAGGTCATCGCCTGTGAATACCTGGAGAACGCCAGCGGTGCCGCCGCAGATCGACCGGAGCTGCTGCGCCTGCTCAAGGATGCCCGCAAGGGTGACGTGCTGCTGGTCGAATCCATCGACCGCCTCTCCCGCCTCCCCGCTGACGACTGGGCCAAGCTCAAAGGTGCGATTGACGCCAAGGGCCTGCGCATCGTCGCCCTGGATCTGCCCACCAGCCATCAGGGTATGCGCGACACGCAGGGAGACGAGTTCACCGGCCGGATGCTGGCCGCTATCAACTCGATGCTGGTGGAGATGATGGCGGCGATCGCTCGGAAGGACTACGAGCAACGCCGCGAGCGCCAGGCTCAAGGTATCCAGAAGGCAAAGGCGGCCGGCAAGTATCAGGGCCGGCCAGTGGACGAGGAGCTGCACAAGCGGGTCAAGGAGCTGCTGGGTGCCGGCCTGGGCATTAGAGGTACCGCCAGACACGCCAACTGCTCCACCACCACGGTACTGCGCATCAGAGATGCTCAGTGAGCCAAGCTTCCTTTGGTCAGACAGTGATCCTTAAACTCAACCCGCGAAAAAATGGTGACGCCGTATTTATCTTCAAATATCGATCGTCGGCCATGATTTACATAAGCCTTCGCATCCCCGGTCACAAAAACCTTGTTGCCAGTGCGTATGTGGGCTTGGAGGATCAGGGCATCACGCAGCTGATTGACTTGCGGTGGCGTCAGGTTTTCTCTTTTTTCAGGTGGCGGGAAGCTGCCGCTCGAGATGATCCGAAGGACATCCTCGAAGATCTCAGCGTCTTCGACTCCTCCGAAATGAGCTCCCCAAAACGACTCGCCAAACATCGCGGATTCCGGGACCCGGGGAAGGCTCGATGCTTGTTCTAAGAGATCGGTTATTGCAAGTTCGCGATAGGTGACGCTGATGATTTGTAGGGCGTATCCGGACGATTCGGCAATCGCCTGGAGATCATCTATAGGCAGGATGTTGGTGTCGACTGTAACAGCTTCCATAACGAACGCCTCCATTTTCGCACCCATGGCGCACCCACAGACGCGAAGTTGATTAAGCAAAAAACGTTACAAGCCTTGAATTTAATGGCGTCCCAGGCAGGAATTGAACCTGCAACCTTCCCCTTAGGAGGGGGATGCTCTATCCAATTGAGCTACTGAGACGCAAGCGCCGGCAGCGAGCGCTGCACAGCGGGACGGCCAGCATGTTAACCAGCATGCTGGCGTTTGTCATGCACCTACCTGGCTTTTTCGCGTAATCCTTTTCTGGCACGGCTACACCGGCGGCAGCGCACCTTCATCGCGGAGCAGCTTGAACAGGGCCGCGACCGCTGCCTCCAGGCTTGTCGAGTTGTCCAGCACATGCACCGAAGGATCGGACAACGCCTGCAAACGAGCACTGCGCGCCAACCTCTGTTCTACCTCCTCGGCGCTTTCGCGGCCCCGGGCCAGCAAGCGCTGGCGCAGCACCTGCGGCTTGACCTCGACCAGTATTGCCAACATGTCCGGGTAACGCTGACGCGCTTCGGGCAGGTAAGCCCGCGAGCCATTCACCAGCACCGCCTTGCCCGCCGCCAACCACTGGTCCACCTGCCGAGGAATCCCATAACCCAGCCCATTGGCCCGCCAGTGCATGGCAAACGCACCCTGCGCGCACAAGGTTTCAAACTGTTCGGCCGTGACCCCTTGGGCAGCTTCGCCCTTGGCTTCGGCCGAGCGGGTGATGACGCGACGGGCAATTTCTACCCCAGCGGCCGCCAGCCGCTCACGCGAAGCGTCGATCAGGGAATCTTTTCCCGAACCTGACGGTCCTACCAGAAATATCAGCCGGCCTGTCCCTGATCGGCGGTCGCTTGCGTCATGTTGCATAGCCACTATGCTCTATGGAGGGAAACCGGCGCATTCTAGGGGTTTTCCTCTCCTTTTGCTGTGTTTTACCAGTTTTTGACGGCAAAAGACTGACGGTCAGGCAAGCCGGAGCATGTAAAACTTTTCAAACCAGTGCTCATTTCTGATAATTGGTACTGGCATAAAGCCTTTATCCGGCTCACTATTTGTCACAGAATTGACGCCAAGGAAACGGCGACCATGAGGCAAGATGAGCATCCATTTTTCACTGACGGTTGAACATTTTGTCGTCGCCACGGTCGTACTTCCACCCCGTGCGGCCAATTTGAGAACCGCTTCCCCTGAACCAAACTCCGGTCAATTTATATGCGCCCAATGAAACAGGCTATTTATTCGAGCCGCACCGCTGACAAGTTCGTCGTCCGCCTGCCAGACGGGATGCGTGAGCGCATTGCCGAGGTAGCGCGCAACCATCACCGCAGCATGAACTCCGAAATCATCGCGCGCCTGGAGCAGAGTCTTATCCAGGAAGGTGCGTTGGGTGACGAGCTGAGCATGCGCCTGGACAGCCCTGAGCTGTCCCTGCATGAGCGCGAGTTGCTGCAGCGCTTCCGCCAACTGTCTCACCGCCAGCAGAATGCCTTGGTCGCCCTCATTGCTCACGATGTGGAAATGGCCGCCGACGCCTCCTGAGGCCTGCAAGCGAGCACAAAAAAGCCAGCGTAAGCTGGCTTTCTTGTGGGTGGCTGGTTCTGGCGAGCCTACAGCAGGAACAAGGTGGCCAGACCGAGGAAGATGAAGAAGCCCCCACTGTCGGTCACGGCAGTGATCATCACACTCGCCCCCATCGCCGGGTCGCGCCCCAAGCGGGCCAACGTCATCGGGATGAGCACACCCATCAACGCCGCCAGCAACAGGTTCAAGGTCATCGCTGCGGTCATCACCACGCCCAGCGACCAGCTACCGTACAACCAGAAAGCCACGGCACCAATCACTCCGCCCCACACCAGGCCGTTGATCAGCGATACTGCCAACTCCTTGCGCATCAGGCGGCTGGTATTGCCCGGCGATACCTGGTCCAGCGCCATGGCGCGGACAATCATGGTGATGGTCTGGTTACCCGAGTTGCCACCAATACCCGCAACGATCGGCATCAACGCAGCCAACGCCACCAGCTTCTCGATCGACCCCTCGAATACCCCGATCACTCGCGAAGCGAGGAACGCGGTAATCAGATTGATCGCCAGCCACGCCCAGCGGTTGCGGAACGAACGCCAGACCGAGGCGAAGATATCTTCCTCCTCACGCAGACCCGCCATGTTGAGGACTTCGCTCTCGCTCTCCTCACGGATCAGGTCGACCATCTCGTCAATGGTCAAACGGCCGATCAGGCGCTCGCCCTTGTCTACGACAGGTGCCGATACCAGGTCGTAACGCTCGAAAGCCTGCGCCGCATCATAGGCATCTTCCTCGGGCTGGAAGGATACCGGGTCGGTCGCCATGACCTCCGCCACCTTCTTCTCCGGGTCGTTGACCAGCAGGCGCTTGATCGGCAGTACACCCTTGAGGATGCCGTCGTAATCGACCACAAACAGTTTGTCGGTGTGGTTGGGCAGTTCTTTCAGGCGGCGCAGGTAGCGCAGCACCACTTCCAGGCTGACGTCTTCGCGGATGGTGACCATCTCGAAGTCCATCAGCGCACCGACCTGCTCCTCGTCGTAGCTCAGCGCCGAACGTACACGTTCGCGTTGCTGGGCATCGAGGGTTTCCATCAGCTCATGGATAACGTCGCGCGGTAGCTCTGGGGCCAGGTCGGCCAGCTCGTCGGCGTCCATCTCCTTGGCGGCGGCCAGCAGCTCGTGATCGTCCATGTCAGCGATCAGCGATTGACGAACCGAGTCGGATACTTCCAGCAGGATGTCGCCATCGCGATCCGAGCGCACCAGCTGCCAGACCGTCAGGCGGTCTTCCAGGGGCAAGGCTTCGAGGATATAGGCGATGTCGGCGGGGTGTAGGTCATCGAGCTTACGTTGCAGCTCGACGAGGTTCTGGCGGTGGACGAGGTTTTCCACCAGGTCGTTGTGCGCGCCTTCCTGGCGGTGAGTCAGGTCTTCGACCACACGCTGGCGCTGCAGCAGTTCGACCACCTGGGCCAGGCGATCCTGCAGGCTCTCTTGCGCTTTTTTTACTTCTACTTCAGTCATAGGCGAACTCCACTCCCAGCAGCGGAGCACGCCGGGAGAATCAATCGGTCAGATCTTTCTGTATGAATCGTGTTAGCGAGTAACTACTGGGTAAGTCCATGGTGGTTTTCCACAAGCCCCGGCGGGGCTGACGGGCGCAATCATACACTGCTAAAGCTGTCAGATCGCTTAAATTTTTGGCCAGAACAATCGTTTGCGTGATAAAGCTAGGACAACGCTCGAAGCTATCAGTGCGACGGTTGTTGTGGATGGGAAAGCACATTTGTTTGAGGTGCCGCACAGCGGCGCCAAGCTACACCACAATCATTACAGAAGAGCGTAGATCGACATCACCAACAATTCATTGGCGCAGAAAAACAAAAAGCCCGCTCAAATGAGCGGGCTTCTTGATGGTGTATGGCGGACTCAGCAGGATTCGAACCTGCGACCGCTCGGTTCGTAGCCGAGTACTCTATCCAGCTGAGCTATGAGTCCGTGGTGGTAGTTTTAGACCAGGTTACCACTGGTTGACTGAAACAGCTTTGCAAGCAGAGCCACTTCAAAAATTGGCGGACTCAGCAGGATTCGAACCTGCGACCGCTCGGTTCGTAGCCGAGTACTCTATCCAGCTGAGCTATGAGTCCGCGATTGGCAGTTTTAGACCAGGTTACCGCTGGTTGACTGAAGCAGCTTTGCAAGCAGAGCCACTTCAAGAAAGTGGCGGACTCAGCAGGATTCGAACCTGCGACCGCTCGGTTCGTAGCCGAGTACTCTATCCAGCTGAGCTATGAGTCCGCGATTGGAAGTTTTAGACCAGATACCGCTGGTTGATTGAAGCAGCCTTGCAAACAAAGCCACTTCAAAAGTGGCGGACTCAGCAGGATTCGAACCTGCGACCGCTCGGTTCGTAGCCGAGTACTCTATCCAGCTGAGCTATGAGTCCGTGTCTTGCCGCGCATTATAGGTCGCTGAAACATTTTTGCAAGAACGTTTTCGTTTAAAATCAACGACTTAGCGTTCTTACCGTTTACAGCGCCCTACGCAAATAATGGCGGTGAAGGGGGGATTCGAACCCCCGATACCCTTATGAGGTATACTCCCTTAGCAGGGGAGCGCCTTCGGCCACTCGGCCACCTCACCGCAACACGAGGCGAATATTAAAGAACCTCTTTCACCTTTGCAACCCTTTTTTTGAAAAAAACTTCAAAAAAATTAAAGGCTTGGCTCTTCATCCTTCTCCTTCTTGATCCGCAGGTAGATTTCCTCGCGGTGAACAGCCACTTCTTTCGGGGCGCTGACGCCAATACGCACCTGGTTGCCTTTGACGCCAAGCACCGTCACGGTGATCTCGCCGTCTCCAATGATCAGGCTCTCGGCGCACCGACGAGTCAGAATCAACATAGCTTTCTCCTTACGCAAAACATTCAGGGGTAACAGTCTTGGGTATCAGGGCCAGTCGTGGACGACGACGGGACCCCGGTTACGCGCCACACAGGGCAGGACAGGGCCTGCGTGGCGAGCAGAAACGCGAAGGGCGCGGCACCAGCCGCGCCCTTCCAGGCAGCGCCTTACTCGCCCTGTCGGGCAGGAGCGTCGAGCTCGAACGCGGTGTGCAGCGCGCGTACGGCCAGCTCCAGGTACTTCTCTTCGATCACTACCGAGACCTTGATCTCGGAGGTGGAGATCATCTGGATGTTGATGCTCTCCTTGGCCAGGGCTTCGAACATGCGGCTGGCCACACCGGCGTGCGAACGCATGCCGACGCCAACGATCGAGACCTTGGCGATCTTGGTGTCGCCGATCACTTCACGGGCACCGATTTCGCGAGCGGTGTTTTCCAGCACGCTTTGCGCCTTCTCGTACTCGTTGCGGTGTACGGTGAAGGTGAAGTCGGTGGTGTTATCGTGGGCAACGTTCTGCACGATCATGTCCACTTCGATGTTCGAAGCGCTGATCGGGCCGAGGATCTTGAAGGCCACGCCCGGGGTGTCCGGCACGCCGCGAATGGTCAGCTTGGCTTCATCACGGTTGAAGGCGATACCGGAAATGATCGGCTGTTCCATGGATTCCTCTTCATCAATGGTAATGAGGGTACCCGGACCCTCCTTGAAGCTGTGCAGCACGCGCAGCGGGACGTTGTACTTGCCGGCGAACTCCACCGAACGGATCTGCAGCACCTTGGAACCGAGGCTGGCCATTTCCAGCATCTCTTCGAAGGTGATCTTCTCCAGGCGCTGAGCCTGCGGCACGACGCGCGGGTCGGTGGTGTAGACGCCATCGACGTCGGTGTAGATCTGGCACTCGTCCGCCTTCAGCGCTGCCGCCAGGGCCACGCCGGTGGTGTCGGAGCCGCCACGGCCCAGGGTGGTGATGCTGCCGTGCTCGTCCACACCCTGGAAGCCCGCTACCACGACCACGCGGCCTTCCTTGAGGTCGGCGCGAATCTTCTGGTCGTCGATCTGCAGGATGCGCGCCTTGTTGTGCGCGCTGTCGGTAAGGATGCGCACCTGGTTGCCGGTGTAGGACACCGCTGGCACACCACGCTTGATCAAGGCCATGGTCAGCAGGGCGATGGTGACCTGCTCACCGGTCGACACGATCACGTCCAGTTCACGCGGAACCGGCTGATCGGTGATCTGCTTGGCCAGGTCGATCAGGCGATTGGTTTCACCGCTCATGGCCGACAATACAACCACCAGGTCGTCGCCCGCTTCACGGTGTTTCTTGACCTTTTCGGCTACCTGCTCGATCCGCTCGATGGAACCGACAGAGGTGCCGCCAAATTTCTGTACGATCAACGCCATTTCAATGGTGCCTCAGCCCATACAGGGCCCCAAAAAACAATCCAACATGAAGAGGCCGGCGACTAGACCACCGGCCCCTTCATCTCAAAGTCCCTGCTCTGCGAATGGCACGGCCAGCGCCAGGGCCTGGTCCAGTGCAGCGACGTCGACGCCACCACCCTGGGCCATGTCCGGACGGCCACCGCCCTTGCCACCCACCGCCGCAGCGGCTTGTTTCATCAGATCGCCAGCCTTGAGTTGGCTGGAGAGGTCCTTGGTTACGCCGGCCACCAGCACAACCTTGCCCTCATGCTCGCTGCCCAGCAGGATCACTGCGTGGCCGAGCTTGTTCTTCAGCTGATCGACCAGGGCCAGCAGGGCCTTGCCGTCCTGCCCATCCAGGCGGGCAGCAAGCACCTTGGCGCCCTTGACCTCAACGGCCGCGTTGGAGAGATCGTCCCCGGCGGCGCTGGCGGCCTTGGCCTGCAGCTGTTCCAGCTGCTTCTCCAGCTGACGGTTGCGCTCGAGCACAGCCGACAGCTTGTCGATCAGGTTGTCGCGGTTACCTTTCACCAGTTGCGCGGCTTCCTTGACCTGCTCTTCGGCAGCGTTCAGGTAGGCCAGCGCTGCTGCGCCGGTAACGGCTTCGATACGGCGTACGCCAGAGGCCACGCCGCCTTCGCTGATGATCTTGAACAGGCTGATGTCACCGGTGCGCTTGGCGTGGATACCGCCGCACAGCTCCACCGAGAAATCACCGCCCATGCTCAGTACACGCACGGTGTCGCCGTACTTCTCGCCGAACAGCGCCATGGCGCCTTTGGCCTTGGCGGTTTCGATGTCGGTCAGCTCGGTTTCCACCGGGGTGTTCTTGCGCACTTCACGGTTGACGATGTCTTCCAGTTGCTTGATCTGCTCTGGTTTCACCGCCTCGAAGTGGCTGAAGTCGAAACGCAGGCGCTGGCTGTCGACCAGCGAGCCCTTCTGCTGTACGTGCTCGCCCAGCACCTGGCGCAGCGCTTCGTGCAGCAGGTGGGTGGCGGAGTGGTTCAGCGAGGTGGCCTGCTGCACGTCGGCATCGACCTTGGCCTCGACCGGCGAACCGATTACCAGCGCACCGCTGGCGACCACGCCGTGGTGCAGGAAGGCACCGCCAGTCTTGGTGGTGTCGCGCACGTCGAAGCGCGCAGCGCCAGCCTGCAGGAAGCCGGTGTCACCCACCTGGCCACCGGATTCGGCGTAGAACGGCGTACGGTCGAGCACGACCACGCCCTGCTCGCCTTCACCCAGCTGGTCAACGGACTGGCCGTCCTTGTACAAGGCGATGATCTTGCCCTGGCCTTCAGTGGCGTCGTAGCCGAGGAACTCGGTGGCGCTGTCGACCTTGACCAGGCTGTTGTAGTCCATGCCGAAGGCGCTGGCGGAACGGGCGCGCTCACGCTGGGCATCCATTTCGCGCTCGAAGCCGGCTTCGTCGATGGTCAGCTCGCGCTCACGGGCGATGTCGGCGGTCAGGTCCATCGGGAAGCCGTAGGTGTCGTACAGCTTGAACACCACGTCACCCGGTACCACGTCGCCTTTGAGCTGGGCCAGGTCTTGCTCAAGAATGCGCAGGCCCTGCTCCAGGGTCTTGGCAAACTGCTCTTCCTCGGCCTTGAGCACACGTTCGATGTGCGCCTGCTGGCTTTTCAGCTCTGGGAAGGCCTCGCCCATTTCGGCGGCCAGTGCGGCGACGATCTGGTAGAAGAAGCTGCCCTTGGCACCCAGCTTGTTACCGTGACGGCAGGCGCGGCGGATGATGCGGCGCAGCACATAGCCACGGCCTTCGTTGGACGGCAGCACGCCGTCGGCGATCAGGAAGCCGCACGAACGGATATGGTCGGCCACCACTTTCAGCGAGGCCTGGCCGTCGTTGCTGCAACCGATGGCCTTGGCAGCCGCCGCCAGCAGGTTCTGGAACAGGTCGATCTCGTAGTTCGAGTGCACGTGCTGCAGCACGGCGCTGACGCGCTCCAGGCCCATGCCGGTGTCTACCGACGGCGCTGGCAGCGGGTGCAGCACGCCGTCGGCGGTGCGGTTGAACTGCATGAAGACGTTGTTCCAGATCTCGATGTAGCGGTCGCCGTCTTCTTCTGGCGAGCCGGGTGGGCCGCCCCAGATGTCTGCGCCGTGGTCGTAGAAGATCTCGGTGCACGGGCCGCACGGGCCAGTGTCGCCCATGGTCCAGAAGTTGTCGGAGGCGTACGGGGCGCCTTTGTTGTCGCCGATGCGCACCATGCGCTCTTCCGGCACACCGACTTCCTTGGTCCAGATGTCGTAGGCTTCGTCGTCAGTGGCGTAAACGGTGACCCAGAGCTTTTCCTTGGGCAGGTTCAGCCATTTGTCCGAGGTCAGGAAGGTCCAGGCGAAGGTGATGGCATCGCGCTTGAAATAGTCGCCGAAGCTGAAGTTGCCCAGCATTTCGAAGAAGGTATGGTGACGCGCGGTGTAACCGACGTTTTCCAGGTCGTTGTGCTTGCCACCGGCGCGCACGCACTTCTGGCTGCTGACGGCACGGGTGTAGGCACGCTTCTCCGCGCCGAGGAAGCAGTCCTTGAACTGGTTCATGCCGGCATTGGTGAACAGCAAGGTCGGGTCGTTGTTCGGGATCAGCGAACTGGAGGCGACTCGGGTATGGCCCTGCTCTTCGAAGAAGCGAAGGAAGGCTTCACGGATTTCTGCGCTTTTCATAGGTTCTTCCACGGAAACGGCGGCCCTGGTGGGCAAACACGTCGACGAAACGACGGCAAAGGGCCGCATTATATCGGTCCTGCAATCTCGATGCAGTGTGTTTATACGATAGAAACCGTCGTTTGAACGGTTTTTCGGGCTATGCAAACGAAAATGACATGACCGGATGCTAAATCCTGCCTTTCGCCACTGGCAAGCCAATTACCGCCGATGGGGAGGGAAAATGGAACAGGCGGTGAATTAAAAGGTTTTCATCATGGATGGGATCCGAAACCGCGCAACAGGCGACGCGGTCTCAGCCCAGCCGCTGCCCCGAATCCGGCACGATCAGGATGCCGGCCCGCAAGCCATTCTTGACCTTCGGGTTCGGGAAGATGATACGTGCCCCCTCCTCCTCGACCACCCAGCGCGTCTCGGCCAGGTCTTCGGCCAGCAGGTAACCCTTGCTCAACTCGGAGAAGTTCTCGATATCCGCGGGCAGGTGCAGGTGGAAGCTGTCGCTGTGCTTGATGATCTCGCGGGACACGCTGAACAGCTGCAGGCCATCCAGCGAACCCTCGCCCTCTGGCTCGGTCGCCTCGATGATGCGGATCAGCCGCTCTTCCAGCTTGTCGAGGTTGACTTGCTCGTTCTGGCCGAACGGGCGAGCCTTGCCAAGCTCCAGGGTGAAGGCTTCAGCATCCAGCTGTTCATAGGTGAAGGCACTGAAGGTGATGGAGGATTTGCTCTGCAGCAGCACCGCCTCCATGCCCGCTGCCGCCAAGCGCGCCAACTCACGACGGGAATGCTTGCGCCCCTCTTTATAAGGGTACAAGGCGAATTGCTCGATCTTCGAACCGCGAATGGCGGTATGCAGGTCGTAATGCAGGCGGCTGCGCCCCGGCTTGCTGAAGAACACCCGGGCGAACTGTTCCAGTTCAGCGGCACGCAATGCCTCGAAACCACTGGAAAGCTCATGGCGGCCGTTGAACAGCCGGTTGATGTCCTGCTCGATGAAGCGCTCGCCCTTGCGGATGGCCGCCGGGTTACCAAACAGGAACAACAACCGTGCCTTGGGTTTGATCTTGCCATTGGCCACGCCGTGCAGCAGCCGCTCGAGCAATTCGATCGGCGCTGTTTCGTTGCCATGGATGCCGGCGGACAACAGCAAATCCAGCCCGCAGTCCTCGTTCTCGGCAGGGCGCACTTCCAGCGCGCCCTCCCCCAGCCAGCGCAAACGCGCGCCCTTGGGTGTCACTTGGGTCTTCTCGGCCGGTTCGTGATCGGTGAGGGTCAGCTCAAGCAATTTGCCAAGGGCGAGCATAGGGGCTTCCTTAGTGGTGGTGGCCGCAGTCAGGGCCATGGACGTGATCGTCGTCTTCGCCAACCTCGGCCGGCTCCATTTCCAGCTGCAGGCTGACCAGATTGGTGGCCATCGGGCGCAGCAGCAGGTTGGCATACTCGGTGTCATCTTCCTCGACATCCACACCGATCAGCAGCTGGCCACGGCCGTCCTGCTGAATCCACACTTCCTTGCCTTGCCAGACCACGGCAAAACGGGTGCAGGAAGTTTCCAGCTGGGTGCCGTCTTCATCTTCGAGGATCAGGCGCAGGGCGTCGGTCATTGCAAAGTCTCTCTTCAAGGTTGTCGTTGGAACGGGTACACCGAACCCAACTTCAGGATCTGGGTCAATTCGTCCAGTGCCGTACGGCATTCCACCAGCAGTTGTGGGTCGGCCAGGTCCGCGTCGCTCAAGCGGTCGCGATAATGCTTGTCGACCCACCCTACCAAGGTGTCGTACAGCGGGGCGGTCATGATAACGCCTTGGTTGACCGCCGCCAGTTCCGATTCCTTCAACGCCACACGCAAACGCAGGCAAGCCGGGCCACCACCGTTCTGCATGCTCTGCTTGAGGTCGAACACCTTGACCTCCTTCACCGGCCCGCCCTGGCTGGTCAGCTGGCCCAGGTAGGCCCAGACCCGCTCGTTGTTGCGGCACTCTTCCGGCACCACCAGCAGCATGGAGCCGTCGTCACGGCTGAGCAGCTGGCTATTGAACAGGTAGGAACGCACCGCATCCTCAACCGTCACCGCCGCCCGTGGCACACAGATAGCCTGGAAGTTGCCACCCTTGCTGGCCAGTTTAGCTCGCAGCTGGCCAAGCACCGTGTCGGTCTCAAGGAAGGCGTCCTCGTGGTAGAACAGCACCTCGCCGTTGCCCACCGAAATCACATCGTTGTGGAACACGCCCTGGTCGATCACCGCCGGGTTCTGTTGAGCGTAGACCACACCGTCATCACTCAGCCCATGCAGCCGGGCCACGGCCTGCGAGGCCTCCAGGGTTTGCCGGGCCGGGTACTTCTGCGGCGCCGGGTAACGGGCGTCGAAGGCACTGCGGCCGTAAACGAAGAACTCCACGCCCGGCTCGCCATAGACACGGCAGAAGCGCGTGTGGTTGGCCGCGCCCTCGTCACCGAACTGTGCCACGGCAGGCAATGCTGCGTGGTGGGCAAAGTGTTTCTCGTTGTTGAACATGGCGCCCAGCACACGGCTGGTGGTCGGGTGCTCGATGCTGCGGTGGTACTTGCAGTTCAGGTTGGCAGCGGTGAAATGCACGCGGCCATCCGCGGTGTCGGCACTGGGGCTGACCGTGGCCGCGTTGGCCACCCACATGCTCGACGCCGAGCAGCTGGCCACCAGCAGCGGCATCGCTTCTTTAGCCGCACGCTGGATCACTTCGGCATCGCTGCCGCTGAAGCCCAGGCGGCGCAGGGCGGCCACATCCGGGCGCTCCTGCGGCGCCAGCACACCTTGCTTGAAGCCCAGGTCGGCCAGCGCCTTCATTTTCGCCAGGCCCTGGCGCGCGGCTTCACGCGGGTTGGAACCCTGCTGGCTGTTGCTTTGCGAAGCCACGTTGCCGTAGGACAGGCCGCCATAGTTGTGGGTGGGCCCCACCAGGCCATCAAAATTCACTTCATAGGATTTCATCGGCTAGGCTCCGTGACCTGTTGTTATAGGGTGACGCCCGGCGTCAAAGTCGCCGGCAAGGCAAGGCTGGCGGTCTCCAGCGAAGCCACGGGGTAAGCGCAATAGTCAGCCGCGTAATAGGCACTGGCGCGGTGGTTGCCACTGGCCCCCACACCGCCGAACGGCGCGCTGCTGGCGGCACCGGTCAGTTGCTTGTTCCAGTTGACAATGCCGGCACGGCTGCGCAGCCAGAAGTACTGGTAGCGGGCGCGGGAGTCGGACAACAACCCGGCGGCCAGGCCGTACTGGGTGTTATTGGCTTCATCGATGGCCGCATCGAAGTCGGCATAACGGATGACTTGCAGCAGTGGGCCGAAGAACTCTTCGTCCGGTCGCCCGGCCACGCCAGTGACATCGACGATGCCCGGGGTCAGCAGCGCGGCATCGGCCTGCGGCTGGGTCATCTCCAGCAGCTTCACGCCACCGTTGGCAACCAGCTCGGCCTGGGCGGCCATCAGCGCCTGCGCCGCTTGCAGCGAGATCACCGAGCCCATGAACGGCGCCGGTTGCTCATCGAACGCACCTACCGTGATGGTTTTGCACACCTCGACCAGGCGCGCGATCAGCGCATCCCCCCAGGCACCTTGCGGCACCAGCAGGCGCCGGGCACAGGTGCAGCGCTGGCCGGCAGAAATGAACGCCGACTGGATAATGGTGTACACCGCCGCGTCGATGTCCTTGACCTCGTCCACCACCAGCGGGTTGTTACCCCCCATTTCCAGAGCCAGGATCTTGTCCGGGCGGCCGGCGAACTGCTGGTGCAGCAGGTTGCCGGTGCGGCTGGAGCCGGTGAAGAACAGGCCATCGATACCCGGGTTCGCAGCCAGCGCCACACCGGTTTCGCGTGCGCCCTGCACCAGGTTCAGCACGCCCGCCGGCAAGCCAGCGGCGATCCAGCAATTGACGGTCAGCTCGGCCACCTTGGGGGTCAGCTCACTGGGCTTGAACACCACGCAATTGCCTGCCAACAACGCCGGCACAATGTGGCCGTTAGGCAAGTGACCGGGGAAGTTGTAAGGGCCGAAGACTGCCACCACGCCGTGGGGCTTGTGCCGCAACACCGCCGTGGCATCGGCCAGCGGGCCACTCTTTTCGCCGGTGCGCTCGCGGTAGCTTTGCACCGAAATCGCCACCTTGTTGATCATGCTGGTGACTTCGGTTGCCGATTCCCACAGCGGCTTGCCGGTTTCCTCGCCAATGCACTGAGCCATGGCTTCGGCGTGCGCTTTCAACTGCGCCGCGAACTTCTCCAGCACATCGATGCGCGCTTCCAGGCTCAATTGCGCCCAGGCCGGGAAAGCCTGGCGCGCGGCCTGCACGGCGGCGTCCACCTGGCCGGCATCGGCGCCCTGCCCTTGCCAGATCACGGCCTGGCTCACCGGGTTCAGCGACTGCAGGGCTTCACCCTGGCCGGCCTGCCACTTGCCTGCGATGAAATGCGTGGTCATTTACTGGGCCTCCCGGCTAGCCGACAGCGGCACCGCACGCACATTGTCGCCGGCGCCCATGCGCAGGCGCTTGGCGGTCAACGGGTCGACCACCAGAGTACCGGCGGCCAGCCGCGCAGGTGCCGCGGTAATGCGGCAGTCGTCGCGCTTGCGGTTATGGATGATGTAAGGGGTGGCGTCATCGCCCGGCGTACCAACCGCCAGCACCAGGGTCTGGCTCTCGCGCACGGCGCGGATCTTGGCGGTGTCGCATTCGATGGCCGGGCCAGCATCGAAGATGTCGACGTAGCCCTGGTAGTTGAAGCCTTCCTGCTTGAGCATGGCCAGCGCCGGCTCGGTGTCCTTGTGCACACGGCCGATCACATTGCGCGCCGCCTCGGACAGGAAGCAGGTGTACAGCGGGAACTTGGGCATCAGCTCGGCAATGAACGACTTGTTGCCCACGCCAGTGAGGTAGTCAGCCTGGCTGAACTCCATCTTGAAGAAGTGCCGGCCCAGGCTTTCCCAGAACGGCGAACGCCCCTGCTCGTCCGACATGCCGCGCATCTCGGCAATGATCTTCTTGCCGAACAGCTCGGGGAACTCGGCAATGAACAGCATGCGCGCACGTGACAGCAGGCGGCCATTCAGCCCGGAGCGGTAATCGCTGCGCAGGAACAGCGAGCACAGCTCGGAGTTGCCAGTCAGGTCGTTGGCCAGAAACAGGGTGGGGATTTCGCGGTAGATCTTCAGCTCCTGCGAGGCACTGACGGTCAGGCCGACCCGGTAGTTGTACCAAGGCTCGCGCAGGCCGACGGCACCGGCGATGGCACTGATGCCCACCACCAGGCCTTCGTCGTTTTCCAGCACGAACAGGTAGTCGGTGTCGCCACGCTCGGCCTCGCCACGGAAGCTTTTTTCCGCCCAGCCAACGCGATGCCCCAGGCGCTCTTCGTTGGCCGGCAGCGTGGTCAGCCCGGTGGTACCGGTGCTGCGTGCCAATTCGATCAACGCAGGCAAATCGCTGCTGCGTACAGGACGAACGATCATGCTATCTCCTTGTGCGGCGGCATCGGCCGGCGCGAAACTCTGCTAACGCATCAATCCCGAAACGTCTGTCGCCAGACCTCAGACCGCCACCAGGCGCACGCTGGCGCCCTCGCCCACACCCAGCGCATCGGCTGCCGCCACGCTCAGGCTTACCGGTTTGCCGGGTACCCAGTCGAGGTCCAGCAGCACTGCGCGGTAGTCCTGGAGCTGGCCGTTGCAGACCAGGTACGGGCGCCCGCCCTTGGCTGGCGCTTCTTCGATTTTCACCGGCACTACCCGGCTCTGAGCGATCGAGCGAATGCCCGAGGTACGCGCATGCAAGGTCGGGCCGCCGTCGAAGATGTCGATGTAGTGCTCGGTCTCGAAGCCTTCGCGCATGAGGATGTCGAAGGTGATCTGCGCGCGCGGGTGCACCTGGCCCATGGCTTCCTGCGCTTCATCAGGCAGCAGCGGCACATAGATCGGGTAGTGCGGCATCAGTTCGGCGAGGAAGGTGCGGCTTTTAAGGCCACACAGGCGCTCGGCGTCGGCATAGTTGAGGTCGAAGAAATTGCGGCCGATGGCATCCCAGAACGGCGATTCGCCCTGCTCGTCGCTGAAACCGACGATTTCGGTCACGACCGAGTCGGCGAAACGCTCCGGGTGCGCGGCCATGAACAGCAGGCGACCGCGCGAATTGAGCTCGGCCCAGCCACTGTTCACCAGCTCTGGCAATACATAGAAGCTGGTCAGCAGGCTGTTGCCGGTCAGGTCATGACACAGCGACAGCACATGAATCTTGTTGTGAATCTTCAGCTCGCGCGAGGCATGCACGAAGGTTTCGTTGCGGAAGCTGTAGAACGGCTCGGAGTAGCCCGCCGAAGCCACAATGGCCGAGCAGCCGGCCAGCTTGCCGGTTTCGCTGTCTTCGAGCACGAAGAAGTAGCTTTCTTCACCGTTGAAGATGACCTCGGCGGCGAAGGAAGTCTCGGAAGCGGCGATCTTGTCGCCCAGGCGAGCAGCGTCGTCCGGCAGCGAGGTGACACCAATGGGGCTGTCTGCAGCCATGCGCTGCACTTCGTTCAGATCAGCCATTTGCGCGGGGCGCATCACCAGCATGGTGTCACTCCTTTGGAATACGGGCCGCTTACGGCGGCACGGAAAAACGGCAGGCGCACGGGCACCTGCACTGGAATCGGGTATCGCCGGCCCGGCTCAGCCATGGCTGGGGCCGACGAAGTGGCCGCAGGCGGATCAGCCTTTGGTCAGCGTGGCGACGGCGCGCTCGAAGCGGTCCAGGCCTTCATCGATGTCGGCGTCTTCAACCACCAGGCTTGGCGCAAAGCGCACCACGTCCGGGCCGGCTTGCAGCACCATCACGCCTTCTTTTTCGGCAGCGTTGAGCACGTCCTTGGCCTTGCCTTGCCAGGCTTCGGTCAGCACGCAGCCCAGCAGCAGGCCAACGCCACGTACCTGGCTGAACAGGTTGTACTTCTGGCCAATCTGTTCCAGACGGGTCTTGAAGCGCTCATGCTTGGCCTTGATGCCGGCAAGGGTTTCCGGGGTGTTGACCACATCCAGCACGGCACAGGCAACGGCGCAGCCCAGCGGGTTGCCGCCATAGGTGGTGCCGTGGGTGCCGACAGCCAGGTGTTTGGCCAGCTCGGTGGTGGTCAGCATGGCGCCGATCGGGAAGCCACCGCCCAGGCTCTTGGCGCTGGTCAGGATGTCTGGCGTCACGCCGTAGTGCTGGTAGGCATACAGCGAACCGGTACGGCCCACGCCGGTTTGCACTTCGTCGAAGATCAGCAGGGCGTTGTGCTCGTCGCACAGCTTGCGCGCGCCTTCCAGGTAGGCCTTGTCGGCCGGCACCACGCCGCTCTCACCCTGGATCGGCTCGATCACCACGGCGCAGGTCTTGTCGGAAATCTGTGCCTTCAGCGCTTCCAGGTCGTTGTAGGGCACGTGGCTGATGCCGGTGATCTTCGGGCCGAAGCCATCGGAGTACTTCGGCTGGCCACCGACGCTGACGGTGAACAGGGTGCGACCGTGGAAGCTGTTCACGGTGGCGATGATTTCGTGTTTTTCCGGACCGAAGCGGTCATGCGCAACGCGACGGGCCAGCTTGAAAGCGGCCTCGTTGGATTCAGCGCCAGAGTTGCAGAAGAACGCCCGGTCGGCAAAGGTAGCATCCACCAGTTTATGGGCCAGGCGCAGGGCCGGCTCGTTGGTGAACACGTTGGATACGTGCCAGAGGGTGTTGGCCTGCTCGGTCAGGGCCTTGACCAGTGCCGGGTGGCAATGGCCCAGGGCGTTTACCGCGATGCCACCGGCAAAGTCGATCAGTTCGCGACCCGACTGGTCCCAGACACGGGAACCCTCGCCTCGCACAGGAATGAAGGCCGCCGGAGAATAGTTGGGAACCATGACCTGGTCGAAATCGGCACGTTGCACCGGGGCTTGCTCAACGGACATCTGAGTCTCCTGAAGAGGAACGCTGGCCTGGAAGTGGCGAGCGATGGGGGGATTGTAAGGACTGATCCGCGCCTGTCCTTGCGGCCAAGCGACAACTTGTTACAGCGCAAAACCCAGTTTTGACAAGGTTTTCGGCAATGCGACAAACACTGTCGCAATCGCGCAGTGTACGGGAGAGAGGGGGCTGGGTGAACGGGTGTTCACACAGGTTTATGGCGGGGATGTTCGACGATATTGATGTGGTGCCTGTGAAATCGAGCGCCGCCCGCGCGGCGCATCGCGAGCAAGCTCGCTCCTACATTTGTTTCAGGCCAATATCGCCTATGACAACGTGCGCGACCGCCTTGTTGATCCGCCACGATATCGAGGAGTACACCAAAGGGTGTGCACACCAATGGCATAGGAATAACTGGCCCGAAACAAATGTAGGAGCGAGCTTGCTCGCGATGCGCCGCGCGGGCGGCGCTCGATTTCCGCCGCACCATCAAACCCAAGGCATGCGCCCCGAACCCACCCAAATATCAGCCCTTTTCAGCCGGTGCCGAGCTGAGTTCGAACGGGCTGCTGCTGCGCCGCTGGTTACGGTCTTCCCGTGGCGTCGCGCCAAAGAAGTTGCGGTAAGCACTGGAAAAATGCGGCCCCGAGGAGAAACCACAGGACAGCCCGATCTGGATGATCGACTTGCTGGTCTGCATCAGCATCTGCCGCGCCTTGTTCAGCCGCAGCTCCAGATAATACTGGCTCGGCACGCGGTTCAGGTACTGCTTGAAGATGCGCTCCAGCTGCCGGCGCGACACGCACACATGCTGGGCAATCTCGTCGGTGGTCAGCGGCTCTTCGATGTTGGCTTCCATCAACAGCACCGCCTGGGTCAGCTTGGGGTGGCTGGAGCCCAGGCGGTTCTGCAGCGGGATGCGCTGGCGCTCACCCCCCTCGCGGATGCGCTCTACCACCAACTCTTCCGAAACAGCCCCCGCCAGCTCCGCCCCATGATCGCGGGCCAGCACGGCCAGCAGCAGGTCGGTTACAGCCATGCCGCCACAGGCCGTCAGCCGGTCGCGGTCCCAGTCGAACAGGTGACTGGTGGCGATGACCTTGGGGAAGCGCTCGGCAAAATCATCCTGCCAGCGCCAGTGCACGGCAGCGCGATAGCCGTCGAGCAAGCCCAGCATCGCCAGAGGATAAACCCCGGCAGACAGGCCACCGATCATGCAACCGCTGCGCGCCTGCTGCTTGAGAGCAGCCGACAACGCTGCCCCTACTGCCGCAGGCGGCTCGTCAGCAACCAGAAACAGCTTGTGGCACCCCTCCAAGCGGCCAGTCCACGGTTCGCCCGGCAGGCGCCAGCCACCCTCTTGCGCAGGCTCCGCCTGCAGGAAGGCCATTTCGTAGACCACATCCGGGTGTACCCGCTGCGCCACCAGCAACACTTCCTCGGCCAGCGCCAGGGTCAAGGGCCTGGTGCCGGGCCAGATGAGAAAACCGATTCGCTGGGTGGTCATAGGGTACGGTCCGAAACCTGAGGTCGTTCGAGTCTGTGCGCCGGGTCAGGCTGCGCTCGCCGCGCAGCATGCCCTATTCTGGTGCAAAAATGCAGCTTTTACTTCAGGCTGCCGGAGAGGAACTGCTTCAGGCGCTCCGACTGCGGGTTGGCCAGCACTTCACGCGGGCAGCCGGTTTCCTCCACCAGGCCTTTGTGCAGGAACACCAACTGGTTGGACACCTCACGGGCAAAGCCCATTTCGTGAGTCACCACCACCATGGTGCGGCCTTCCTGGGCCAGCGCCTGCATCACCTTGAGCACATCGCCCACCAGCTCAGGGTCCAGTGCCGAGGTCGGTTCGTCGAACAGCATAACCTCCGGCTCCATGGCCAGCGCGCGGGCAATTGCCACACGTTGTTGCTCGCCCCCCGACATATGCCCGGGGAAGGCGTCCTTGCGGTGGGCAACACCGACCTTGGCCAGGTAATGCTCAGCCTTTTCCAGCGCTTCTTTCTTGTTCACACCCAACACATGCACCGGCGCTTCGATGATGTTTTCCAGTGCGGTCATGTGCGACCACAGGTTGAAGTGCTGGAACACCATCGACAGACGCGAGCGCATGCGCTGCAACTGGCGCGGGTCGGCAGCCTTCAGCGCGCCGTCCTTGCCGGCCACCAGCTTGAGCTCTTCGTTGTTGAGCAGGATCTTGCCCGCGTGCGGCTGCTCCAGCAGGTTGATGCAGCGCAGGAAGGTCGACTTGCCCGAACCACTGGAGCCGATGATGCTGATGACGTCGCCGGCCTTGGCCGCCAGCGACACGCCCTTGAGCACTTCGTGGCTGCCGTAGCGCTTGTGCAGGTCTTGGACTTCGAGTTTGTACATGCTGTCGATTCTCACAGAGCGGTCAGTGCTTGCGCGGCGCCAGGTAGCCGAGCCAGCGGCGTTCGGCCATCTTGAACAGGCGCACCAGGATGAAGGTCAGGCACAGGTAGAACACGCCCGCCGTGATGTAGGCCTCGAAAGGCAGGTAGTACTGGGCGTTGACCGTGCGTGCGGCACCGGTGATGTCGATCAGGGTGACGATCGACGCCAGGCTGGTGGTTTGCAGCATCATGATCACTTCGTTGCTGTACTGCGGCAGCGCCCGGCGCAGGGCCGAGGGCAGCAGGATGCGCCGGTACATTTTCATGCGCGACATGCCCATGGCCTTGGCCGCCTCGATCTCGCCATGGGGCGTGGCCTTGAGGCTGCCGGCAATGATTTCGGCGGTGTAGGCGCTGGTGTTGATGCCGAACGCCAGGCACGCGCAGAAGGTGGCGCTGGACAGCAGCGGCCAGAGGAAGCTTTCGCGCACCGCTTCGAACTGCGCCAGGCCGTAGTAGATCAGGAACAGCTGCACCAGCATGGGTGTGCCGCGGATCACGTAGGTGTACAGCCACGCAGTCAGGTTGATCGCCGGCTGTTTCGACACGCGCATCAGGCCCAGCGGAATGGCCGCCAGCAGACCGAAGAACAGCGAAATCGCCAACAGCTTGAGGGTGGTCAGCAGGCCGCCGAAGTACATCGGCAATGCCTCCCAGACGACGTTGTAGTCGAAGATCATAGTTCAGCCACCTTGACGCCCACCGAGTAGCGGCGCTCCAGATACTTCAGGGCCAGCAGCGAGACGCTGGTCAGCACCAGGTACAGTGCCGCCACCGCCAGGAAGAAGGTGAAAGGCTCGCGGGTGGCATCGGCCGCCTGCTTGGCCTTGAACATCATGTCCTGCAGGCCGACGACCGAGATCAGTGCGGTGGCCTTGGTGAGTACCAGCCAGTTGTTGGTGAAGCCCGGGATCGCCAGGCGAATCATTTGCGGCACCTGGATGCGGAAGAACACCTGGCGCGGGCTCATGCCATACGCCACGCCCGCCTCGGCCTGGCCCTTGGGAATGCCCAGGAAAGCACCGCGGAAGGTTTCCGAGAGGTAGGCGCCAAAAATGAAGCCCAGCGTGCCGATACCGGCAATCAACGGATTCAGGTCGATGTAGTCTTCGTAGCCGAGCAGCGGTGCCACCCGGTTGATGATGTCTTGCCCGCCGTAGAAGATCAGCAGGATCAGGACCAGGTCCGGAATACCACGGATCACCGTGGAATACAGGTCGCCCAGCCAGGCCAGCCAGCGCACCGGCGACAAGCGCAGCGCCACACCGATCAGGCCGAGCACGATGGCCAGGGCCATCGACGACAGGGCGAGCTGAAGCGTCAGCCACGCCCCGTCGAGGATGACTGCCCCGTAGCCTTTCAACATGATGAGGTCCTCGACCTAAAGAATGAAAAATGGTGCAAACCTCAGAGCCTCTGCTGTTTGCACCATTGCACAGGTGAAACCCGACGTCTTAGTTCGAGTCTGGACCGTAGATGTCGAAGTTGAAGTACTTCTTCTCGATTTCTTTGTACTTGCCGTTGGCACGGATGGCGTCGATGGCCGCGTTGATGCGGTCGACGTTGGCCTTGTCACCTTTGCGCACAGCAATACCGATACCGTCACCGAAGTACTTGGCGTCGGTGAAGGACGGGCCTACGAAGGCGAAGCCCTTGCCAGCGTCGGTCTTGAGGAAGCCGTCTTCCAGCAGGGTGGCGTCGGCCACGGTGCCGTCCAGGCGGCCGGCGGCCACATCCAGGTAGATTTCGTTCTGAGTGCCGTAAGGCACCACGGTGGCACCTTTGGCGCCCAGCACTTCCTTGGCGAAGCGGTCATGGATCGAGCCACGCTGCACGCCGATCTTCTTGCCTTTCAGCTCATCCAGGCTTTCGCTGACCGTGGTGCCTTCCTTCATCACCAGGCGCGCCGGAGTGAGGTAGTAACGCTTGGTGAAGTCGACCGACTTCTTGCGGTCCTCGGTGATCGACATGGACGACAGGATGGCGTCGATCTTGCGCACTTTCAGCGCCGGGATCAGGCCGTCGAACTCCTGCTCGACCCAGGTGCACTTGGCTTTCATCTCTTCGCACAGGGCGTTGCCGATGTCGTAATCGAAACCGGCGATGCTGCCATCGGGCTGCTTGAAGGCGAAGGGTGGGTAGGCGGCTTCAATGCCGATTTTCAGCGGTTTTTCATCGGCCTGCGACACCAGGGAAAAAACGGATAGCGCCAGAGCGCCAAGCAGTGCGAGCTTCTTCATCAGGTAACTCCATCGGTACGGGGCAATACAAGGCAGGTAACGGCTGCCCGATATGCGAATGGGTACAACGCGAGCCGCGCAGGGTTCGACCAAGGTCGCAGACCACGAGCGAGTGAGTGGCATTTTAGCGACAGCCCGGTAGTCGATATTTCTTCAAAGCGACAACTACTTACAGAAGCGCCTGAAACCGCTGCGGGCGATGTTGACGACCAGCGCAAAATATGCGAAGGCACAAGAAATAGAACCAATAGACCTAGCAATTCCTGGGCCTATTATTGGCAAAGCCTTGTACTACGGCAAGTGTAGCGTGCCGCGTTGTACAAAATGGCTGCAGGAGTGCACCGAAACAGGTCCGCGCTGTTTCCTCGCGCCCCGAACGTGTGCAACGCCGGTGACAGAACAGTTACCGATGAATGTCGGGTAACAGTAAAGCAAAAACCCCGCCCGGTTGCCCGGGCGGGGTTTTCTGTTCACACGGCCCTGCTTCGCTATCAGGCCGAGGCCAGGTTCATTGCCTTGTGGGTATCGATCAGGTGTTGCACCACGCCCGGGTCGGCCAGGGTCGAGATATCGCCCAACGCATCGTACTCACCGGTGGCAATCTTGCGCAGGATACGGCGCATGATCTTGCCCGAACGGGTTTTCGGCAGCCCCGGCGCCCACTGGATCACATCCGGCGAGGCGATCGGGCCGATTTCCTTGCGCACCCAGTTCTTCAGCTCCAGGCGCAGTTGCTCGCTGGCCTCGATACCGGCATTGAGAGTGACATACACATAGATGCCCTGCCCTTTGATGTCGTGCGGCACGCCAACCACTGCAGCCTCGGCCACCTTCGCGTGGGCCACCATGGCACTTTCGATCTCGGCGGTACCCATGCGGTGCCCGGATACGTTGAGCACGTCATCCACACGGCCCGTGATCCAGTAATAGCCATCCTCGTCACGGCGCGCACCGTCACCGGTGAAGTACATGCCACGGAAGGTCTTGAAGTAGGTGTCGACGAAGCGATCGTGGTCACCGAACAGCGAACGCGACTGGCCCGGCCAGGAGTCGAGGATTACCAGGTTGCCCTCGGCAGCACCGTCGATCAGGTTGCCCAGGTTGTCCACCAGCGCTGGCACCACACCGAAGAACGGACGGGTAGCCGAACCCGGCTTCAGGCCGGTAGCGCCCGGCAGCGGGCTGATCAGGATGCCACCGGTCTCGGTCTGCCACCAGGTATCGACGATCGGGCAACGCTCCTTGCCCACGGTCTTGTAGTACCAGTTCCAGGCTTCGGGGTTGATCGGCTCGCCCACCGAGCCGAGCAGGCGCAGGCTGGAGCCGTCGGCACCTTCAACAGCTGCCTGCCCTTCGGCCATCATCGCGCGGATGGCAGTGGGCGCGGTGTAGAGGATATTGACCTTGTGCTTGTCGACGATCTTCGACACGCGGGTGATGTCAGGGTAGTTCGGCACGCCCTCGAACAGCAGGGTAGTGGCGCCGTTGGCCAGCGGGCCGTACACGATGTAGCTGTGGCCGGTGACCCAGCCCACGTCGGCAGTGCACCAGTACACTTCACCCGGGCGGTAGTCGAATACCCGCTCATGGGTCAGGGCGGCATACACCAGGTAACCGCCGGTGGTGTGCAGCACACCTTTCGGCTTGCCGGTAGAACCGGAGGTATAGAGGATGAACAGCGCTTCCTCGGCTCCCATTTCTTTCGGCGCGCAGTGGCTGGAGGCCACTTTCATCAGGTCTTCGTACCAGATGTCGCGGTGCTGGTGCCAGGCAATGTCGCCACCGGTGCGCTTGCACACGATGATCTTCTGCACGCTGTTGGTTTCAGGGTTGGTCAGCGCCAGGTCGACGTTGGCCTTGAGCGGGGTGCGGCGGCCGCCACGCAGGCCCTCGTCGGCAGTGATCACCACCTTGGACTTGCAGTCGATGATGCGGCCCGCCAGCGCCTCGGGCGAGAAACCACCGAACACCACCGAGTGGATCGCACCGATGCGGGCACAGGCCAGCATGGCGACCACGGCTTCGGGGATCATCGGCATGTAGATGGTGACCACATCACCCCGGTGCACGTCCTGGCCACGCAGGGCGTTGGCGAACTTGCACACCTGCTCGTGCAGCTCGCGGTAGGTGATGTTGCGGTGTTCGGAAGGGTCGTCGCCTTCCCAGATGATGGCCAGCTGGTCGCCGCGCTCTTCAAGGTGGCGGTCCAGGCAGTTGGAGGAAACGTTCAGAGTGCCGTCGGCGAACCATTTGATATCGACGTGATGGTCGTCGAAGGAGGTCTGCTTGACCTTGGTGAACGGCTTGATCCAGTCGATTCGCTGGGCCTGCTCGCGCCAGAAGCCGTCCGGGTTGATCACCGATTGCTGGTACATGGCCTTGTAGGTGGCCTCGTCGGTCAGGGTAGTGGCCGCAACCTCGGGACGAACGGGATACAGTGGAGCCGCACTCATCTGTGTTACCTCGGTGTAATAGTTGTTTTTGTATGGAACCGTTTGTAACTGTACCAGAGCGACAAAAGCCATTCGACGTTGGTAGTAATTTGGTACGCCCGTTCCGCCAAAGTGCTCTGGCATGCGGCTTACAGCCCTGACCACGAAAAAACGGGGGGCTTTACCAGAGGATTGTTACAGATTCTGTCAAAACACTTTATCAAAAGACCCACTGTTTCGGCCTTGGCCACAACCCTAAAATTCACCTCGCCAGCAACGGCAAGGCGATTAACAACTGGTAACAGCCCCCACGAAGGCAAACGTTAATCTCCCTCTAATCCCGATAGTTAAAACTAGCAGTACTCGCGGCGCCATAAGCGCCGCGTGCCCCCTCACGACCTTAGACAGGTAAATAGAAAATGAAAGCTTTACTGGTATTGGTACTTGGCAGTCTTTGCGGCGCGGCAATGGCCGGCGAAGCCAAAGATGCCGAGCAGATTCCGGTTGAACAGTACAGTTACTCGCAGCACCTGGACATTGCCCGCGTCATCTCCATGAGCGAAGTGCCCAATGTGTGCGAAGTCGTGCCAGCCCGCATGACCTACGAGGACTCCAAGGGCCAGAAGCACATTCTCGAATACCGCGTGATGGGGAACGGCTGCTCTAACGGCTGATACCTTGTGAATCAGGGGCCCTGCGGGCCCCTTTCACCTTTTGCAAAACCCAACTAATCGGCAGACTTGCCAAGCGAATAGTCTCTTAACTTGTTCGCGATTGTTGTATGCGAAACGCCCAGCCTTTTTCCTAAAGCCCGGCTACTCGAAAACTCCCCCATCAAACTTTCCAGCACCGCTTTTTCAAAGCGCCCGACAATCTGCGAAAGATCGCCCTCCAGCGAAAACTCACCCAACGGTTGCCGCGCGCCATAATCCGGCAAACGTATATGCTCGCTTTTAACCACGCCGCCTTCACATAAAGAAACCGCCTGGAACAATACGTTTTCCAACTGCCTTACATTGCCCGGCCAATGGTATTGCCCAAGTTTGTCCATCGCTGCCGGCGCCAGCCGCGGCATGGCACAGCCGATTTGTCGGCTGGCCTGGTCGAGAAAGTGCTGCACCAGCCCTTCCAGGCCATCCATGCATTCGCGCAACGGCGGAATGTGCAGCGACAACACGTTCAGGCGGTGATAAAGGTCCTGACGAAACTCGCCGCGCGCGCACAGCTCGGACAAATCCACCTGGGTCGCGCAGATCACCCGCACATCCAGGTAGACCTCTTCATCGCTGCCTACCCGGCGGAAACAGCCGTCCTGCAAAAAGCGCAGCAACTTCACTTGCAGGCGCGGGCTCATCTCCCCTACCCCGTCAAGGAACAGCGTGCCGCCTGCGGTCAGCTCCAGCAGCCCCAGCTTGCCCTCTGCCCGCGCACCTTCGAATGCCCCGGGGCCGTAACCGAACAGCTCGGTTTCGGCCATCGACTCGGGCAAGCCGGCGCAATTGAGCGCCATCAGCGGCGACTGCCCACGGGGGCTGGCCAGGTGGCAGGCGCGTGCCAGCAGCTCCTTGCCGGTGCCGGTCTCACCCTCGATCAGCAGCGGCGCATCCAGCGGCGCCATGCGGCGGGCCTCGCGCACCACGGCGGCCATCACCCGCGAGCTTTGGAAGATGCTGTCGAAGCCTCGCAATTCCTGCTTGCGCACGTTGTAGATGCGTTCGCCAATGCGGTCGGCGCGGTGCAAGGTGAGCACGGCGCCAGCCAACGCCTCGCTGTCGTCGTGTTCGGACTGCAGCGGTGCGATATCCGCCAGGAACACATCACCTTTGACCTTGATACGCAGGCCATTGATGCGCGACTTGTTGGCCCGCACCAACTCCGGCAGATCGAAGTCTTCCACATAGCGCGCCAGCGGCATGCCCGGCACCTCATCCACACGCACCCCCAGCAACTGCGCTGCCGTGCGGTTGGCGGCGACGATGCTGCCGCCCATGTCGATCGACAGCACCGGGAAGTCCAGCGCCCCGAGCAAGGCATTCAGCTCCATGTGCCGGCGTTCGCTGGGCATCAGGCCCACGCGCTTGACGCCAAATACCCCGGCAATCGCCTCGAACTTCGGCCGCAAGGCCTGGAACTGCAGGTTGATCAGGTTCGGGCAGTGCAGGTAGATGGCGTTGCCATGGTCACCGCCCACCTCGCCGCGCAGCACGTTGATGCCGTACTCCACCAGCAGGTTGAGGATGTCGCGCAGGATGCCAATGCGGTTCTGGCAATGCACTTTGATACGCATGAGGGCTCTCGAAGCGCCAATGTTTTTCAACATCGCGCGGAAAAGTCGTAAAGATAAGCTGACAAAAACAGCGCAATCATCAGCCGTATGCCCCGAATTTTCCGACACCTAGGCTCTTTTGTAAAATTATCGTTACGAAATCCGCTTCACCCGCTGGCGCGGCAGCGGCTTGCACCCGTGCAAAACGGCCAGTGAAGGGATATTCCTTAGACATGTCCTGCACATAACAAGAAAAGCCCTCACCAGGAGAGCCTCATGAAACAGACGCACTACGTGGCACGCGAGCCCGATGCGCATGGTTTTATCGATTACCCGCAGCAAGAGCATGCGGTATGGAACACCCTGATCACCCGTCAGCTGAAAGTGATCGAAGGCCGCGCGTGCCAGGAATACCTCGACGGCATCGACCAGCTCAAGCTGCCCCATGACCGTATCCCGCAACTGGGCGAGATCAACAAGGTGCTGGGCGCCACTACCGGCTGGCAGGTTGCCCGGGTTCCGGCGCTGATTCCCTTCCAGACCTTCTTCGAATTGCTGGCCAGCAAACGCTTCCCGGTCGCCACGTTCATCCGCACCCCGGAAGAGCTGGACTACCTGCAAGAGCCCGATATCTTCCACGAGATTTTCGGCCACTGCCCGCTGCTGACCAACCCCTGGTTCGCCGAATTCACCCACACCTACGGCAAGCTCGGCCTGGCGGCGACCAAGGAACAACGTGTGTACCTGGCGCGCCTGTACTGGATGACCATCGAGTTTGGCCTGATGGAAACCGCCCAGGGCCGCAAAATCTATGGCGGCGGCATCCTCTCGTCACCGAAAGAGACCGTCTACAGTCTGTCTGGCGAGCCTGAACACCAGGCCTTCGACCCGATCGAAGCCATGCGTACCCCGTACCGTATCGACATCCTGCAACCGCTGTATTTCGTGCTCCCCAACATGAAGTGCCTGTTCGACCTGGCCCACGAAGACATCATGGGCATGGTCCACAAGGCCATGCAGCTGGGCCTGCACGCACCGAAGTTTCCACCCAAGGTCGCCGCCTGAGCGACCTTGCCGATAACAACTCGAACCGGAAAACACCCATGAATGCCTTGAACCAAGCCCATTGCGAAGCCTGCCGCGCTGACGCACCAAAAGTCACCGACGAAGAGCTGGCCGAGCTGATTCGCGAAATCCCGGACTGGAACATCGAAGTACGTGACGGCCACATGGAGCTGGAGCGCGTCTTCCTGTTCAAGAACTTCAAGCACGCCCTGGCGTTCACCAACGCCGTAGGCGAAATCGCCGAGGCCGAAGGCCACCACCCTGGGCTGCTGACCGAGTGGGGCAAGGTGACCGTGACCTGGTGGAGCCACTCGATCAAGGGCCTGCACCGCAATGACTTCATCATGTGCGCCCGCACCGACAAGGTGGCGGAAACGGCCGAAGGCCGGAAGTGATCGCTGAAAAACGGGGCCGCAATCGGCCCCGTTTTTTTTATGAAGCCTGTGCGCTGTTCGCCCGCAAAACCGACAAACGAGCGGTAAAAAAACCAAACTGTCATCCAGACTTGTGTATCCTGCCCCAGCCTTGCGAAGCTTCAACCGCGCCTGGCGCAGACTTTTCACTCACACTTGCGAGGAACGACGAGATGCACGAAATCCCGAATCTTCCCTTCCCAAGCCTGAACCCAGAAGAGCCATCCGTGACCGTTCACGCCGAACCGGCAGCTGCCGTCGAGCAGGATGGTGACGATCAATCCAGCGCTGACCAGGAATAAATCGCGCAACCTCCAACAGTGTGAAAACGGCTGACCTGCGGGCTACCCCCGTCATCACGTTTTCACACTGTCCAAGTGCCCCTCATCCCACGGGGTAACCCGTTACCACCCTGCCCAACACGCACGCGACAGACTGGAAGCTTCCCACACACTGGAGGCCCCATGTCGAGTCAGTCCTACCTCAGCGCTGCCGATAAAGAAAAAATCCTCGCACTCACGCCTGACGAAGCCCTCACCGCCAGTGAGATTTCCGGGGTGCAAGACCTGGCCACTTCGCTGAACGATCATTTCGATCAGGCATTCGGCCTGGATCCGCTGTTTGCAAAAGCACTCTCGGATGAAGCGCTTGAAAACACCCTCGCTACAGCGTTGAGCAGCGACAGCGCACGGCAATACCTCAATCATTTCCTCGGCCGCGACGCCTCCATGCCGGCGACCGCGAGCGATTGTGCACTGCTCTATGAGACCTTGGCGGCACAGCTGATCGTAGAGACGGGCGCTACCATCCACCCTGAATCGAGGCCCGAATCGCACCTCGATGCGCCTTATGCAGTTTGCAGCCTTGCCCAGACACTCTGGCACCAAAAGCCACTCAAGCACGCAAACGCCTATGTCGTAGCGGCATTGTTGCTACGTGGCAAACGGGCCGGTTCGCCGCCGCTACGCCCATGGCAACCGCCGCTCGCCGTTGATGACTACCTCGACCTCCCTGCCCTGGCCGAGCATGTATTCAAGCGGGCGCCCAATCAGAGCCTGTTCGAAAAGCTGCTCAATGAAATACAGGCGCCGTTTTATTACCAAGGCTCGCGATATCGGCCACCCACAGCACGTGAGCGCAAGGCAGGCAAGCTGCCAAACCCGCATGGGCGCATCAGCCTTGCCGGCTCGGCCCTGAACGCCCCGGCAGGACAAGTGCTCGATGCTCTGCTCGGCTCCTTGGCCTTCGACCGCCTGGCAAGGCGCCTGGCAACTGCGGTGCAATGGGATACCTCCCCCGCAAATGCCCCCTTGTACCGCGCCCTGGCGGAGCAAACGCTGATTGATGCGCTCTACCCTGCGCACCAACGCCGCCCAGGCCACATACTGGGCTTCGAACTGTTCAACGAACACAACAAGTACGTATACCTGCGCGAGATTCGCCTCGACCTGATCAATAGCCTGCACGCTCATCTCGGCGGTGCACCCGCCATGGCAGAGCTTGCCGCCGAACTGCTGATACGCCGCTTTGCCCCGGAACTGCTCATCGACGATGATCCCGACGACTATTTGCATGACCACGATCTACGGTGGGCCAACCTGCGCCAGGGTGCCTACCTGCTGCTGGAAAAAAACCACCCCGTAACGTTCTTTGCCGCAGAGCAAGCCACCCAGTGGCCCGAAAAGGACAACCTGGCATTCGAAACAGCCCTGGCCACGACTGTCGTCGAGTGGGCGCAATTACACGGGTTTCTCGAAGAAACTCGCCCCTGGCCTGAATCGCAATGCCAGTTGGCGTATGACCACTACCTCAACGCCTGGGACCAGGAAAGCCTGCGTGACCTGCCTGACCGTTTCGCGCTGGCCAAAGAGGCGCTGCAGCAAGCGGGTTTTGCCCCCGACGGCTACAACGTGGACAACCAACTGCACCTCAACGCTTATCTGGATCATGGTGCCGGCTACAAGCACAGCACGTTACCCGATGCCACGGCACTCTACGACCGCGAGTTCCAGGCTTGGTACCAACGGGCTCAAGCCACTTACGAAGAGATCATGTACCGTTTGCTGCGGCATCTTCCGCAAACGGATCGGGAGCGCCTGCAAGACAGCACCTGGAGCTGTCACTGCGTGACGTGGCCCGTGTACATCGGCCCTGTCAAAGGCGCCGTGCCCAGCTACGGCGACTCACCTGAAGCAGACTGGCATGCAGAAACGGGTACGCAGGGCATCCTCGTCTACCTCCCCGGCGACACCTGCGACTTCCTCTACGAGCTGTTCCCCGAACACCTGAAGTGGCGCCGCCACACCCTTGCCACAACATCACGGGAAGCGTGGGCCGAAAACTTCGGCTTCCGGTACCGCGACTACAACGACATCGATATTCCTTGGCTGGCCAGCCCTTGGCCGAAAACCGCACGGCTGATCGATGCGCCGGCAAATGACCGCTTGCACGCCTTGGTGCGCTGTTACGCCCAGACCGTAGCCCTCGCCAACCGCGATGCGCTGTACAACAGCGGCAAAGGCACAACGCCCCATGAACATTTCCTTGCCGAGCGGCGCAAAGACAGCACGGGACGCTACCTGTTCAAGCTGCTCTCCAACCTCGTGCCCGGGCTGGGCTGCTTCGATGTCCGCAACGCTGGTGAAGCCCTGTCCTGCGGGCTGGACGCACTCGGTACGCTGGGCAGTGCATTTACTTTGGGGGGGCGAGTCATCAAGCCGCTAGCCAGGCTTTATGGCTCAGCAGGCAGGCACGCAATTCTCATGCGCCTCGGGATGCTAAAAGCTGCCAGGCACTGGAAGGGCAAGCCGTTAGCCAACACGCTGAATCAACATGGGGCAGCCCCCAAGCACTGGGCGGGCACCCCGGGTGCGGACGCCGCTACGAAACTTTCCGAAGCGGTTCCACTGCATAAATTGCTGCCCGGCCAGAAACCCGATGTGATCAGCCTTCTGCTGGGCGAAGGTGACGATATCACCCGAGCGTGGGACCGGGCTTCCAACCCGTTCGTCTTCCCCGTATTCATCGGGCGCGACCCGAACGTTGTCGATGTGATCGTCAATGGTGTTGCCTACCGACATAGGATCGGGCAACCCGCCGGCACCGCCCAGCGCATGCGACAGGCACCTCTGCGCTGGTCGCAAGACCCGGCCCTGCAGCCAAGCCCTTACCCCGATGCTCCACCACAGGGCATCGCTCTGCACTTGGCGCCCATCGCCAATCAGGCAGGCACCCCGGCATACGGCCAGCACGTGAGCCGGGCATTCGAGAGCGTGCGCATCGAGCCCCAGCCGATCATCTACCGGGCACCTGGCGCGAACAGCGACAGCGTGGCACAGGTAATGGTGCGGGATAATCAGCTGGTGCAATACACGGCGGAGGTTGTTTCGCAAAAAGGTCATCTTCGCCCTACCGGGCGCATGATCCTCAAACCGCTTAGCGACGAGGAGGCCCATGCGATGGGGCTGCTCAACCCTCCCAGCTTTTATAACGAGGGCGTGCTCGGCTACCCGGTTTCCGAACCCTGGTTCGGGCTGCCTGCCGACATGTCGCACGGTGAGGTCGCCCTCTTCACCGGTTACTGCCCAACCGTGCGGCTGGGCAGGCTGACCCGGGGCCTTGCTGACCGGCGTACGCTGCGCGGCGCACGTGTCGAATACCTTGATGGCGATTGGCTGATGGTCGAAGCTGATACCGGTATCTTCTATGGCACACCCTTTGACTTCGACGCTTGGCTAAGCAGCCAGACAACAGCATTGCAGCAAGGCACGCTGACCCCAACCCGTTACCCAGTCCCGCCAGAACATTCACGCCTGACCTTCACCCGGGTCACCGACCTGACTGCCATCGCCCAATACCTCGATGTCAGCGAAACCTACCGCATCGTGGCCTCCAGGGCGAACCTGCAGCAGGACATCGACAACATCGCCGGCCTCCTGCGGGACTGGATAACCTACCGGCGACGCACAAGCCCAACTCCGACCCCTGAGGCATTCAGCCAGGCATTAGACTCGCTGGAAGAGGCGCACTATCCCGAGTTTGCACGGAACATCCTGACGTCCCCACGTGCGCAGGATCACCTGGCCGGTTTCACGCTGGACGACGTGATCGGGTTGAACAAACACATCATTCCCGACTTCCATTACCTGGGCATGCTCAACGCCGTTGATACGTTGCACATTAACGGTGTGCTCAATCGGCTGTTACCGGCCTCAGGCGTGCGCGCATCCTATACGCCTATGACAGTCGCAGATATGCTCTCTGAAGCCGGCAAGAATCAATTGAGGCAACACCTGTCTGGTGCCAACTTCGCATTCGCAACGGTCACATTCAAGAACGGCAAGCGCCGTGTGTACTTCTCGCTGTCCGGCGGCAAGGCCAGGCAGAAGATCATGATCGAGCCCCCTCCAGGCGCCACGCAGCCTCCTATTGACTACATCGATGCACGCGCACGCATGCATGGCTTACTCCCGGACCCACGCTTTACCCATCTGCCCGTCCTGCGTCGCGCAGACAAGCTGATGATCAAGAACCATCGACGCCACCTGGACTCCGAGCGCCTGATCGCCTCTACGATCAACCAGGACTTGCTCACCCAGAGCAGCGATGTGGCCAGCATCAAGGTTTTCACCCTGATGGACACGTGCCGCTCCTGTGGTGGCTACGTACTGCCTCGCTTGCGCCTCGATTATCCAGATGCCGACTTCAGCGTGAGCTGGTTGCTGCCATACAACAACGGCTGATTGCCTCCGGCTGGGTGACAGCGGCCAAACCTGCCGCAGTCACCCCGCGTGCAAACCTTCATCCACAGAACCCTGTACAAGGCTATGATCAGCCGCTACTCGCTTTACCGCTCCAGGACCCCTCATGCCCAAGCAGCAGCCTTCATCTCTGGCAATCAGTGCCCAAGTGGTCTCGATTGTGCTGTTCACCTTCATCGGCTACCTCAACATCGGCATCCCGCTGGCCGTGTTGCCCGGCTATGTGCACAACGACCTCGGCTTCAGCGCCGTGGTCGCGGGCCTCGTGATCAGCGTGCAGTACCTCGCCACGCTGCTCAGCCGCCCTACTGCCAGCCGCATCATCGACAACCACGGCAGCAAGAAGGCGGTCATGTATGGCCTTGCAGGCTGCGGGCTTAGCGGGATATTCATGCTGGCCTGCGCCTTCCTCACCCATCTGCCCTGGCTGAGCCTGGTCTGCCTGCTGGTCGGCCGACTAGCGCTAGGCAGCGCCGAAAGCCTGGTGGGTTCGGGCGCGATTGGCTGGGGCATCGGCCGGGTGGGCGCCGAAAACACCGCCAAGGTCATCTCCTGGAACGGCATCGCCAGCTATGGCGCACTGGCCGTCGGTGCACCGCTGGGCGTGCTGATGGTCAAGAGCCTGGGGCTGTGGAGCATGGGCGTCAGCATCATCCTGCTGTGCACCTTCGGCCTGCTGCTGGCCTGGCCCAGGCAGGCTGCGCCCATCGTCAGCGGTGTACGCCTGCCGTTTCTGCAAGTGCTGGGCAAGGTGTTCCCGCATGGCTCGGGGCTGGCGCTGGGCTCGATCGGCTTTGGCACCATCGCCACGTTCATCACCTTGTACTACGCCAGCCGCGGCTGGGCCAATGCCGCGCTGACCTTGAGCCTGTTCGGCGCCAGCTTCATCAGTGCGCGGCTGCTGTTTGGCAACCTGATCAACCGCATTGGCGGATTCCGGGTGGCGATTGCCTGCCTGTCGGTGGAAACACTGGGGTTGTTGATGCTGTGGCTGGCGCCCAGCGCCGAGTTGGCCTTGGCAGGGGCAGCGCTTAGCGGGTTTGGCTTCTCGCTGGTGTTCCCGGCGCTGGGTGTGGAGGCAGTGAATCAGGTGTCGGCAGCCAACCGTGGGGCGGCGGTGGGGGCGTATTCGCTGTTCATTGATTTGTCACTGGGGGTGACTGGGCCACTGGTGGGCGCGGTGGCGGCGGGGTTCGGGTTTGCTTCGATGTTTCTGTTTGCGGCGGGCGCGGCGGGTTGTGGGCTGGTGTTGAGCTTGTATTTGTACAAGCAGGCGCGACGACATCGAGATCATTAAAAGCCGGGGGCGCTTTGCGCCCCTTTCGCGACACAAGGCCGCTCCTACAGGGGTACGCGATCCCTTGTAGGAGCGGCCTTGTGTCGCGATGGGCTGCAAAGCAGCCCCCGAGGCCCTGAAGATTAACGCTGGGCGTACTGCAACACCACTTCCAGCGGATGGCGCATCTTGCGCTCGGTCATGCGCTTGACCTGGCTGCGGCACGAGTAACCGGTCGCCAGGGGCTCCCCTTCCTTATCCAGCTTGGTCGCCCAGCTTTGCTCGAAGATGGTTCGCGATGTCTCCTGGTTACGCGCCTCGTGGCCGTAGGTCCCCGACATACCGCAGCACCCCGTCGCCTCGGTCACCAGCTTCAGGCCCAGGCGGGCAAACACCTGCTCCCACTGTTTGGTACTGGCCGGCACGTTGGTCTTCTCGGTGCAGTGCGCCATCAGGCGGAAGTTGCCCGGTGCGGTCGGCGCCTGCTCGGGCAGCACGTCCATCAGCCATTCCTGCGGCAACAGCACCTTCGGGCAACCGTCCAGCCCCGGCACTTTCTGGTACTCCTGGCGGTACACCAGGGTCATCGCCGGGTCCAGCCCCACCAGAGGTACACCACAGTCGGCCAAGGCCTTGAGCTGGGTAGCGTTACGGATCGCCGCCTTGGCGAACGCCCCCAGGAAGCCCTGTACATGCAAAGGCTTGCCGTTGGCACTGTAAGGCGCCAGGAATACCCGGTGGCCCAGGCGGTGGGCCAGGTCGATGAAGGCTGACAGGAGCGGGGTCTCGAAATAGCGGGTGAAGGCATCCTGCACCAGCACGATGCTGCGCTCGCGCTGGGCCGGGGTCAGTTCACGCAGGGCCGGCACGCTGGCCACGCCGACACGGCAACGGGTCAGCGTGGCCTGGAAGTTGAAGCGGCTGATCAGCGGGCTGTCGACCATGCCAATGTTGTCGGCCAGCAGCTTGCTGACCCACTTTGACCCCATGACCGCGTTGTACAGGCCCGGTGCGTGGGCCAGGTACGGGATGGTGAATTCCAGCGAGCCGATCAGGTAGTCACGCAGCGGGCGCTGATAGCGGCCGTGGTACAGCTCGAGGAAGCGCGAACGGAAGTCCGGCACGTTGACTTTGATCGGGCACTGCCCGGCGCACGACTTGCACGCCAGGCAGCCGGCCATGGCGTCGTACACTTCATGGGAGAAATCTTCCTGCCCCTGGCTGCGGGCGCGGTTGTTGCGCAGGCGTGTCGGCAGGCCCTTGAGCCACGACACCTTGTTGCGGGCTGCGGCCAACACGTCGATGTTTGCTTCGCCTTGCAGGCGCAGCCACTCGCGCATCAGCGAGGCGCGGCCCTTGGGCGAATGCTGGCGTTCGCGGGTGGCCTTCCACGACGGGCACATGGCGTCGTTGGGGTCGTAGTTGTAGCAGGCGCCGTTGCCGTTGCAGTGCACGGCACTGGGGAAGTCCTGCCACACGCGCTCGTCGATGGTGCGGTCGAGGTCGCCGCGCAGGGTTACGCCATCGACCGGGGTCAGGCCCTCGGCACTGCCCAGCGGTGTGCAGATCTTGCCGGGGTTGAGCTGGTTGTGCGGGTCGAAGGCGCCTTTCAGGCGCTGCAGCGCCGGGTACAGCGCACCGAAGTACTCCGGCACGTATTCCGAACGCAGGCCTTTGCCGTGCTCGCCCCACAGCAGGCCGCCATAGCTTTTGGTCAGCGCGGCCACGGCGTCGGAAATCGGCTTCACCAGCGCGGCCTGGGCCGGGTCCTTCATGTCCAGCGCCGGGCGCACATGCAGCACACCAGCATCGACGTGGCCGAACATGCCATAGGCCAGGCCGTAACCGTCCAGCAGGGCGCGGAAGTCGGCGATGTAGTCGGCCAGTTGCTCTGGCGGTACCGCCGTGTCTTCCACGAACGGCTGCGGGCGCACCTCACCCTCGACGTTACCCAGCAAGCCCACCGAACGCTTGCGCATCACGTAGACGCGGGTCACCGCCTCGGCGCCTTCAGCCAGCGTATGCCCCAGGCGTTCGACACTGGTATCCGCCTGCAAGTGCTCGACGAAGGCTTGCACCCGGGCGTTGACCTCAGCCGGCTCATCGCCGCAGAACTCCACCAGGTTGATACCCAGGGTCGGGCGGTCGGGGTCGGCCGGGAAGTACTCGGCAACGCTGTGCCAGACGATGTCCTTCATCGCCAGCATCAGCACCTTGGAGTCGACGGTCTCGATCGACAGCGGCTTGTGCGCCATCAGCGCATTGGCATCACGCAGCGCATCCATGAAGCTGGTGTAGCGCACGTTCACCAGCACCGCATATTTGGGGATCGGCAGCACGTTGAGCTTGGCTTCCACCACATAGCCCAGCGAACCTTCGGCACCACACAGCACGCTGTTGAGGTTGAAGCGGCCCTGCTCGTCGCGCAGGTGCGCCAGGTCATAGCCGGTCAGGCAGCGGTTCAGCTTGGGGAAGGTGGTTTCGATCAGTTCGGCCTGGGTTTCCTGGATCTCCCGGGCCATGCGGTACACCTCGCCGACCCGGCCGGGCGCGGCACAGGCCTGTTCCAGCGCGGCATCGTCGATTGGCAGGCTGTGCAGGCGCTCGCCGCCAAGCAGCACGCTGTGCAGCTCCAGCACATGGTCACGGGTTTTGCCGTAGGTGCAGCTGCCTTGGCCACTGGCGTCGGTGTTGATCATGCCGCCGACAGTGGCACGGTTGGAGGTGGACAGCTCAGGGGCGAAGAACAGCCCGTGCGGCTTGAGCGCGGCATTGAGCTGGTCCTTGACCGTACCGGACTGCACCCGCACCCAACGTTCCTCGACATTGATTTCGAGGATCTTGTTCATATGACGCGACAGGTCGACGACGATGCCGTCGGTCAGCGACTGGCCATTGGTGCCGGTGCCACCGCCGCGCGGGGTCAGCTTGACGTCCTGGAAGCGCGCCTCGCCCATCAGTGTGGCGACCCGCGCCACATCGTCGGCATCCAGCGGGAACACTGCGGCCTGGGGCAAGCGCTGGTAAATCGAGTTGTCGGTGGCCAACACCGTGCGGGTGCCATAGTCGGCACTGATCTGGCCACGGAAGCCGCTGTTGCGCAGGGCTTCGAGGAATTCGGGGTAGTTGGCGCTCGGTGCAACGGTCGGCAGCTGGGCGATCATCGAAGGATGGCCTCTTGATATTGGCTAATTCACGGGATTCCTGTCGCTCCGGCATGGGTTGATGCATGCAGGGATGACGTATAGGCCAATGTTCCTGTAGTTTCGCTTCAGGGGCAAACGGATAATCCTGCCGCTATCAATGACTTTTATGAATGAATTACCGCCATCTGACACCGTCCATGTCGCTGCTGCTGGCATTCGAGGCCGCCGCCCGGCATGAAAGCTACACCCGCGCCGCCGCCGAACTGTCGCTGACGCAAAGCGCGGTCAGCCGCCAGGTGCAGGCGCTGGAACAGCAACTGGGCCTCACCTTGTTCCGCCGCGAAGGCCGCCAGGTACAGCTGACGGATGTCGGTCGCCTGTACCAGCGCGAGCTCAGCGAGGCGCTGGGGCGCATCCGCAGTGCCACCTTGCAGGCGCTGGCGTATCAGTCGGGGGTCGGCACCTTGCGCCTGGCCACCCTGCCAACGTTCGGCTCGAAATGGCTGTTGCCACGGCTGCATGCGTTCTACAGCGCCCACCCGGGCATGCTGGTGCACATTCATTCACGCATCGAAGCCATCAACTTCGACACCAGCGAAATCGACGCCGCCATCGGTGTGGCCAGCCACGACCTCCCGGGGCTGATCTGCCATCGCCTGCATGCAGAGGAACTGGTGGTGATCCTGCCACCGGAGGCTGGGGCCGACAGCCAGGGCTGGAGCCCCGCACGGATCAGTGAAGAGGTGCTGTTGAATGTGGCCAACAACCCGCATGCCTGGGGCGAGTGGTTCTCGCACCATGGCCTGCCGCACCGGGCCATGCGCCTGGGGCCGAGCTTCGAGCTGACCTCGCACCTGATCCAGGCGGTGCGGGCCGGGATTGGTATCGGCCTGGTGCCGCGTATTCTGGTGGAAGAGGAATTGGCCAAGGGTGAGCTGTACAGCCCGGGGGTGGCGTTTGCCAGCCAGCGTAGTTATTACCTGATCTACCCGCCGCGCAATGAGGCCTTGCCTTCTTTGCGGGCATTCAGGGGCTGGTTACTGGAGCAGATCTGATTTTTCCTGTGCCGGCCTCTTCGCGGGTTTACCCGCGAAAGGGCCGGGACAGGCAACAAAAAACCCGAAGCCAGTCACCTGACTTCGGGTTTTTGCATACGGTCTTGAGTTGCTTACTTGGCTACGTGACCCGCAGCCCCACCGGCATTCACTCGGCGGCGCGGCTTGACCATGTAGACCACAAACATCCCGAACAGCCAAACCGGCATTACGTACACCGAAACCTGAATACCCGGAATCATCAGCATGATGCCGAGGATCAGCACCACGAAGGCCAGCACGACGTAGTTGCCGTACGGGTACCACAGCGCCTTGAACAGCGGTTTCTGGCCGGTACGGTCCAGGTGCTGGCGGAACTTCAGGTGCGAATAGCTGATCATCGCCCAGTTGATCACCAGGGTCGCCACCACCAGCGACATCAGCAGCTCCAGGGCATTCTGCGGCATCAGGTAGTTAAGCAGTACGGCCACGAAGGTAACGGCAGCCGACACCAGGATCGAACGCACAGGCACGCCACGCTTGTCGACCTTGGCCAGCGACGCCGGGGCATCGCCCTGCTCGGCCATACCCAGCAGCATGCGCGCGTTGCAGTAGGTGCCACTGTTGTACACCGACAGCGCGGCTGTCAGGACCACGAAGTTCAGCAAGTGGGCAGCAACGTCACTGCCCAGCAGCGAGAACACTTGCACGAACGGGCTGCTGCCATAGCTGCCACCCGAGGCATCGATGCTGGCGACCAGGTTGTCCCATGGCGTCAACGACAGCAATACCACCAAGGCGCCTACGTAGAAAATCAGGATGCGCCAGATGACCTGGTTGATCGCCTTGGGGATCACGGTCTTCGGCTTGTCCGCTTCGGCAGCAGTGAAACCGAGCATTTCCAGGCCACCGAAGGAGAACATGATGAACGCCAGGGCCATCACCAGCCCGCTGACACCGTTCGGGAAGAAGCCACCGTGGGACCACAGGTTGGCGATGGTGGCATCCGGCCCGCCGCTGCCGCTGGTGAGCAGGTAGGCACCCAGGCCAATCATGCTGACGATGGCCACGACCTTGATGATGGCGAACCAGAATTCGGCTTCACCGAAGAACTTCACGTTCATCAGGTTGATGGCGTTGATCAACACGAAGAACGCCGCCGCCGTGACCCAGGTCGGGATCTCCGGCCACCAGTAGTGGACATACTTGCCAACCGCCGAAAGCTCCGACATGCCCACCAGGATGTACAGCACCCAGCAGTTCCAGCCCGACAGGAAGCCGGCGAAGCCGCCCCAGTAGGTGTGGGCGAAGTGGCTGAACGAGCCGGCCACCGGCTCTTCGACAATCATCTCGCCAAGCTGGCGCATGATCATGAAGGCGATGAAGCCGCAGATGGCGTAGCCGAGGATCATCGACGGGCCGGCGGATTTCATCACGCCTGCCGAACCAAGGAACAGGCCGGTACCAATTGCACCACCCAGGGCGATCAACTGGATATGGCGGTTCTTCAGGCCCCGCTTGAGCTCGCCTGAATGCATGTTTTGTCCACTCATGAACGAAGTCACCTGCATTGTTTTTATCTGTGACGGAATCGGACCCACCGCGCTCGTGGCGCAGCGGAATGGGCAAGGTGGTTACCTTGGGTTTCTTGACCTCAGGTGCCGCCGAAGCGGGTCAACCAGGCGTGATCAAGAGTGCGCGGTACGCAAAAGGGTCACAGGTAAAACGCGGCGCACTGTATACCCCTGCAAGCGCGCAGGCGTCAACGCGTTGCGCTCTTCCATCCGGAAAAAACGCAGCGATCCTGTGGTATGGGCCTTCAAAGGCGGAGTGATCGGCGTACATGGCGCCTCCATTTGTTGTTTTGTCAGCCAGGCTCTGTGGACGGGCTCTTGCACACGGCAATGGCGGCTATAACACCGTGGGGACGGGGGTTTGGGCAAGGGTGGGCAAGGTGGAGGTGGCGGGTTTGGCACATCGGTGACGGCAAGGTTTGTTTACACGATTGGGGTAAATCTGGAATCAGGGCTGAAACCGGCCATATTTGTATAATTTTCTTTACAATCCGGTTCAAGAACTTGCCAGTCGTCAGAAAAATTCTTTTTGTTCAATATCTTGCCGTGCCCGCAAAATATCGCAGGCATAAAAAAACCAGCCCGAAGGCTGGTTTCTCATCACCACGCGGGCCGATCAGCCACGCGGTTTACCGCGACCACGGCCTGCCGGCTTGTCACCTTCAGGCTTGGCCGGACGCTTGCGCATTTCGCTCGGGCGCTCGGCCACCGTGCTGCCGCGGGTGTTTTTACGCGGAGCCTCTTCACGCGGCTGACGCGCCGGGCGTTCACCGGTAGCGGCACCTTCGTGGGCCGGGCGCAGGTTGCGCACACGCTCGCCACGGCCCAGCGGGCGGGTCGATTTGCGCTGCAGGCGCTCCATCTTGTCCTTGGCCTTGAGCTTCATGGCGGGCAGCGCAACCGGCTGCAGGCCCACTTCAGCGGCCAGGATGTCGATTTCGCCCTGGGTCATTTCACGCCAGCGGCCCATCGGCAGGTCGGAGTTGAGGAACACCGGGCCGAAACGCACGCGCTTCAGGCGGCTGACCACCATGCCCTGGGACTCCCACAGGCGACGCACCTCACGGTTACGGCCTTCCATCACCACACAGTGGTACCAGTGGTTGAAGCCTTCGCCACCCGGTGCCTTCTGGATGTCGGTGAACTTGGCCGGGCCGTCTTCCAGCATCACACCGGCTTTCAGGCGCTCGATCATTTCGTCATCGACTTCACCGCGCACACGTACCGCGTACTCACGGTCCATCTCGTAGGACGGGTGCATCAGGCGGTTGGCCAGTTCACCGTCGGTGGTGAACAGCAGCAGGCCGGTGGTGTTGATGTCGAGGCGGCCGATGTTGATCCAGCGGCCTTCTTTTGGCCGTGGCAGGCGATCGAACACGGTCGGGCGGCCTTCCGGGTCGTCACGGGTGCAGATTTCGCCATCGGGCTTGTTGTACATGATCACCCGGCGAGTGGCCTCGGCGGCCTCCTCACGCTTGATCAGCTTGCCGTCTACGGCAATGGCGTCATGCAGGTCGACGCGCTGGCCAAGGGTGGCCTCGACGCCGTTCACCTTGATGCGGCCCTGGCTGATCCAGGCTTCGACGTCACGGCGCGAACCCACGCCAATGCGTGCCAGCACTTTTTGCAGCTTTTCGCCGGATGGCGGGGTGATTTCGGTATCTTGCAGGTCTTGCTCACTCATCTGGGCACCTCCCGGTGTAAGAATGAAAACAGGTTTTTGGCGACGAGCGCGCCAAAAGGCCGCGCATCATACGCGGTTTGGCGAGGGAACGCACTGGAGGGTAGAGGGTTTTGTGGGCTTTGGCTGGGGTTTCTGCCTAATGGTGGTGTATGGGCAACAGCAGATCAGGGCTGTAACTTGCCCTCCTCTTCCACCGAGGCCTCAGGCTCTTCCTCGCGCAAATCATCAAAGTCGGTTTTCAACCCTTCTTCCATGGCATCCAGTTCCACCAGCAAGCTACGGAAGCTGGTTTCCTCCTTCGGCTCAACACCCTCTTCCTCCTCCCCAAGGCTGGCGTCTGCCAACGCCTGCAGGTGCGCCGGCACTGGCGCATCGTCCGGGTCGAGCAGTGGCTCCGGCTCCATCTCGCGCAGCTCGGCCAAGGCCGGCAGCTCATCCAGGCTCTTGAGGTTGAAGTGGTCAAGAAACGCCTTGGTGGTGGCAAACATCGCCGGCCGCCCGGGTACTTCGCGGTAGCCGACCACGCGAATCCACTCGCGCTCCATCATGGTCTTGATGATGTTGCTGTTCACCGCCACGCCCCGCACGTCCTCGATCTCGCCACGGGTGATGGGCTGGCGGTAGGCAATCAGCGCCAGGGTTTCGAGCAGCGCACGTGAATAGCGTTGCGGGCGCTCTTCCCACAGGCGCCCGACCCAGGGCGCATAGTCCTCGCGGATTTGCAGGCGGTAGCCGCTGGCCACTTCCTTGAGCTCGAACGCTCGGCCATTGCACGACTTGCCCAGCACGTCCAGGGCCTGCTTGAACACTTTGGGTTCTGGGCGCTCGGCCTCTTCGAACAGCTCGTACAGGCGCTCCAGCGACTGCGGTTTGCCCGACGCCAGCAAGAAAGCTTCGATCAGCGACGCCAGGTCGCGGGGGTCATTCAGGTTCATCAGGTTCTTCAACAAGCGCCGGGCGGAGCCGCACATGAATGGCGGCGAAAGGTTCATTCTGCACCAGTTCGATCAGCGATTCCTTCACCAGCTCGAGAATCGCCATGAAGGTGACCACCACGCCCAGCTTGCCCTCTTCGGCGGCAAACAACTCGACGAACGGCACGAAAGCACCGCCCTTGAGGCGCTCCAGCACCTGGCTCATGCGCTCGCGGGTAGACAGCGTTTCACGGGTGATCTGGTGGCTCTCGAACAGGTCGTTGCGGCGCATCACCTCGGCCATGGACACCAGCAACTCTTCCAGGCTGACTTGCGGCAACAGCTTGCGCACCTTGGCCTGCGGCGCCTCCAGGCGTGGCACCACCACGTCGCGGCCTACCCGTGGCAATTCATCGATGCCTTCGGCGGCGGCCTTGAAACGCTCGTACTCCTGCAGGCGGCGGATCAGTTCGGCGCGTGGGTCGCCCTCCTCTTCCTCGACATCGGCCGAACGCGGCAGCAGCATGCGCGACTTGATCTCGGCGAGCATGGCGGCCATCACCAGGTACTCGGCGGCCAGTTCAAGGCGCACGCTCTTCATCAGCTCCACGTAGCCCATGTACTGGCGGGTGATTTCCGCCACCGGGATGTCGAGAATGTCGATGTTCTGCTTGCGAATCAGGTACAGCAGCAGGTCCAGCGGCCCTTCGAAGGCTTCGAGGATGACTTCCAGCGCGTCCGGCGGGATGTACAGGTCCAGCGGCAGCTCGGTCAGGGCTTCGCCGTAGACCAGGGCCAACTGCAACTGCCGAGGCGCTTCGGCCTGTTCGGCCGATGCCTCGGGCATTTCCACCTGGCTCACGCGTTGACCAGGAACGGCGTGGGGTCGCCGCAGCCTTCGCGGATCAGCTCAGGCTCATCGCCGGACAGGTCGATGATGGTAGAGGCCTTGAGGTCGCCGAAGCCGCCATCGATCACCAGGTCGACGTGATGCTCCAGGCGCTCACGGATTTCGTAAGGGTCGGTCATGGGCTCGGTGTCGCCCGGCAGGATCAGGCTCACGCTCATCAACGGCTCGCCCAGTTCGGCCAGCAAGGCCAGGGTGATGGCATGGGCCGGCACCCGTAGCCCGATGGTGCGGCGTTTATCGTGCAACAGCAGGCGCGGCACTTCACGCGTGCCGTTGAGGATGAACGTGTAAGGCCCCGGCACATGCGCCTTGAGCAGGCGGAAGGTGCCGGTGTCGACCTTGGCGTACAACCCCAGCTGCGACATGTCGCAGCACATCAGGGTGAAGTTGTGCGTCTTGTCCAGCCCGCGCAGGCGCCGCACCCGTTCGATGGCCGCCTTGTCACCCATCTGGCAACCCAGTGCGTAAGCCGAATCCGTCGGGTACACCACCACACCGCCCTTGCGGATAATCTCGACGGCCTGCTTGATCAGGCGCTGCTGCGGGTTCTCCGGATGAATCTGGAAAAATTGGCTCACGTAGTCGTCCTGTTCATAGCGCCAAAGGCTGTTCATGGCTGAATCGACGCCACAGAGGTGGCAAGTCCTCGGGCAAAGGCCGATAGGCACCGATCTCGCCCCAGGTGCCGGGGCCGTGGAAGTCACTGCCAGCGCTTGCCAGCAGGCCGAACTCACGGGTAAGGATGGACATGGTGCCCACCTGCTCGGCCGGCATCATTCCGTTGACCACCTCAAGTGCCTGCCCGCCTGCCTGAATATAGTCGGCAATCAGCCGTCTGCGCTTGCTGCGGGTCAGATCGTAATGCATGGGGTGCGCCAGGCTCACCCACGCTTTGGACTGGCGCAGGGTGGCGACAGTTTCGTCGAGGGTCGGCCAGTGCTGCTTGACGTCGCCCAGCTTGCCGGCGCCCAGCCACTTGCGAAACGCTTCGCCACGGTCCTTGACGTGCCCGGCGCGCACCAGGTACTCGGCAAAATGCGGGCGCGCAGGGGCGTTGCCGCTGTCGCCCAGCTCGTGCTGCACGGCACGGGCGCCTTCGAGGGTGCCAGGCATGCCCTTGGCGGCCAGCCGTTTGTCGATTTCTTCGGCGCGCAGCCAGCGGCCACGGTGCAACGCTTCGATTGCCGCCAGCAAAGGCGGCGCGTCGAGCGGGAAGTCATAGCCCAGCACATGGATGGTCGCGCCACCCCAGGTGCACGACAGCTCGACGCCGCTAACCCAGCGCATGCCCCGCTCGATGCAGGCCTGGCGTGCTTCGGGCAGGCCTTCGATGGTGTCATGGTCGGTCAGTGCCAGCGTTTGCACCCCGTGCTCATGGGCCCGGGCAACCAGTACCGAGGGCGACAGGGCGCCGTCGGAGGCCGTGCTGTGACAGTGCAGATCAACATTCATGGAGGAGCGCTTTCGCTGGAATCGATGTTTGTTATTATGCCGTCACATCCCGATTCTGGCTGCCATTGTGAAACAATTCATCGATTTCATCCCGCTGCTGCTGTTCTTCATCGTCTACAAGCTGGACCCGCGCCCCCTGGAAGTCGCCGGCCACAGCTTCGAATTCGGCGGCATCTACAGCGCCACGGCCATGCTGATCATCAGCTCGCTGGTGGTGTACGGCGCGCTGTTCCTGCGCCAGCGCAAGCTTGAAAAGGGCCAGTGGCTGACCCTGGTGGCCTGCCTGGTGTTCGGCGGCCTGACCCTGACGTTCCACAGCGAAACCTTCCTGAAGTGGAAGGCGCCGGTGGTGAACTGGCTGTTCGCCCTGGGCTTTGCCGGCAGCCACTTCATCGGTGACCGGGTGCTGATCAAGCGCATCATGGGCCACGCGCTGACCTTGCCCGATGCCATCTGGGCGCGCCTGAACGTGGCCTGGATTGCCTTTTTCCTGTTCTGCGGCGCGGCCAACCTGTTCGTCGCCTTCACCTTCCAGGACTTCTGGGTGGACTTCAAGGTGTTCGGCAGCCTGGGCATGACCGTGATCTTCCTGGTGGCGCAAGGCGTGTACCTGTCGCGCCACCTGCACGACGACCCTTCTACCTCCAAACCCAAGGATTGACATGCTCTACGCCATCATCGCCAGCGACGTCGCAAACTCCCTGGAAAAACGCCTGGCCGCCCGCCCGGCGCATATCGAACGCTTGCAGCAGCTCAAGGCCGAAGGCCGCGTCGTGCTGGCCGGCCCGCACCCGGCCATCGACAGCAACGACCCGGGCGAAGCGGGTTTCAGCGGTAGCCTGATCGTTGCCGAGTTCGAAACCCTGGCTGCGGCGCAGGCTTGGGCCGATGCCGATCCGTACATTGCTGCGGGTGTGTACGACAAGGTGGTGGTCAAGCCGTTCAAGCAAGTGCTGCCTTGATCTGAGACCGCGTCGCCTGCTTCGCGGGCGACACGGTAGAGGCAGTTACACAGTTGCCATCAGTCTGCGGTATCTTTGCCACTGGCGGGCCGAATAGCCGCCGTCATTGGTTGAATTGAGTGAGTCATGAGCGAGCTGTTACTGATTGATGATGACCAGGAGCTGTGCGAGCTGCTCGGCAGCTGGCTGACCCAGGAAGGGTTCACCGTACGTGCCTGCCACGATGGCCAGAGCGCACGCCAGGCCCTGGCCGAACACGCCCCGGCTGCTGTCGTGCTGGACGTGATGCTGCCCGATGGCAGCGGCCTGGAACTGCTCAAGCAGTTGCGCAGCGAACATACCGAACTGCCGGTATTGATGCTCTCCGCCCGTGGCGAGCCGCTGGACCGCATCCTTGGCCTCGAACTGGGTGCCGACGACTACCTGGCCAAACCCTGCGACCCACGTGAACTCACCGCCCGCCTGCGTGCCGTACTGCGCCGCAGCCACCCCACCGCCACCACCAGCCAGGTGGAGCTGGGCGACCTGGTGTACAGCCCTGCCCGTGGCGTGGCCAGTATCGATGGCCGCGAAATGACCCTGACCCTGTCCGAAAGCCGCATTCTCGAAGCGCTGCTGCGCCAGCCCGGCGAGCCGCTGGACAAGCAGGAGCTGGCGCAGATCGGCCTGGGCCGCAAGCTGACCCTGTACGACCGCAGCCTGGACATGCATGTCAGCAACCTGCGCAAGAAGATTGGCCCCCACGCCGATGGCCGGCCACGCATCGTGGCGTTGCGCAGCCGTGGCTATTACTACTGCCTGTAAATAGCTCCAAGCTACGAGCTGCAAGCTACAAGAAAGAGCAAGATCGCAATCGGCTTCACTTGCAGCTTGAGGCTTGGAACTTGAAGCTGTTCTTTACCGAGCCTTTACCATCCCCTGACTGCGCTTGACGGTGATCTCCCTAGACTGTGCTCATCCGGTAACCACCGGCCTATGAAAGGAGAGACACCATGCGCAAGACCCTTATCGCCCTGATGTTCGCCGCCGCCCTGCCGACCGTGGCCATGGCCATGCCTGACGGCGGCCCGCGTCACGACGGCCCGCATCATCGCGGTGATGCGCCTTTCCATCAGCTGGACCTGAGCCGCGACCAGCGCCAGCAGATCGGCAAGCTGATGGGCGAGCAGATGCAACAGCGCCGCGACATCACCGAGCGCTACCTGTCCAAGCTGCCGGCCGCCGACCAGAAAGCCATGAAGGACGAGCTGAAAGCCAGCCGCGACAAGACCGACAGCGCCGTGCGCAACCTGCTCAAGCCTGAGCAGCAGAAGAAGTTCGACGAACTGCAAAAGGAACGCGCCGCCAAGAAAGCCGAGTGGCAGGAGTTCCAGGCCTGGAAAGCTGAAAAAGGCACCAAGGCTCAGTAAGCTGTCTGCCCAATGCCCGGCCCGCATCACTGCGGGCCGGGCTTTTCCCGTTTAGGAGGTGCACTTGCGTTCACTGTTCTGGCGCATCCTGGCCAGTTTCTGGCTGGCCATTACCCTGGTCGCAGGCCTGTCAATCCTGTTGGGCCACATGCTCAACCAGGACGCCTGGATCCTCAGCCGTCACCCGGGCCTGAATACCTTGGCCAGCAAGTGGGCCAAGCATTACGAGCAGGAAGGCCTGGAGTCGGCACAGCACTTCCTGGAACGGCGCAAAGACCGCTACAAGATCGACGTGCAAGTGCTCGACGACAGTGGCGAAGCCGTGGTGCCCGGCACCTTCCCGCGCCGTGCAGCGGCCTTCGAAGCGCGCCAGCACAATGACCAGCGGCGCCTGCCGTGGCGCAGGCTGACCGAGGAATACACCAGCCCCGACACCGGCGAAACCTACCTGCTGATCTACCGCATTCCCCACCCGGCACTGGATGCCTGGCACCGCGAAAGCCTGATGTGGCCGCTCAGTGCACTGGGCATCGCCCTGGTTGTGCTGACGTTGTTCAGCCTGCTGGTGACCCTGTCCATCACCCGCCCGCTCAGCCGCCTGCGCAGCGCGGTGCATGACCTGGGGCAGACCACCTACCAGCAGAACAGCCTGGCGCGGCTGGCAGCGCGGCGCGACGAGTTCGGTGTGCTGGCCAAGGACTTCAACAAGATGGGCGCGCGCCTGCAAAGCACCATCGGCAGCCAGCGCCAGTTGCTGCGTGATGTGTCCCACGAGTTGCGCTCTCCATTGGCCAGGCTGCGTATCGCCCTGGCGCTGGCCGAGCGCGCCGGGCCCGAGCAGCGGGAAACCCTGTGGCCTCGCCTGACCCGCGAATGCGACCGCCTGGAAGACCTGATCAGCGAAATTCTGGCCCTGGCCCGGGTGGATGCCGAGCAGGCTCATGCCGAACCGGTCGACCTCAACGCCCTGCTGGGCAGCGTGCGCAAGGATGCCTTGCTCAGCGCGCCCGACCAGGATGTGCGCCTGGAGGCGCAACCGGGCTTGACCTTGCAAGGTTGGCCGACGCTCATCGAGCGGGCCGTGGACAACCTGCTGCGCAACGCCTTGCGCTTCAATCCGGTCGGGCAGCCGGTAGAAGTGAGTGCAGTGCGTGAGCAGGACCGCATAGTGATAAGCGTGCGTGACCATGGACCGGGGGCGGCTGCAGAACATCTGGTGCAACTGGGGGAACCGTTCTTCCGTGCACCGGGGCAGGAGGCGCCGGGGCATGGACTGGGGCTTGCGATTGCGCGCAAGGCGGCGGAGCGCCATAGCGGGAGCCTAGTTTTGGATAATCATCCACAGGGTGGATTTGTCGCCAGGCTGGAGTTGCCCTCGGAAGACAGCACACTTTGAGATCGCTGGGGCTGCTGCGCAGCCCCAGCATTCTCGGCTGTTACTCGCCCCAGACGCTGACGAAATCAGCCGTTTCCAGAATCGGCGCCGTACGCGGCTCGGTCAGCGGCGTGCCGACATACAGGTACCCGATCAACTCCTCGTTCTCGGCCAGCCCCAACCCCTTGTGCACATGGGCATCAAACGCCATGTCCCCGGTACGCCACACCGCGCCGATACCCTGCGCATGCGCGGCAATCAGAATGCCATGCGCCGCACAGCCCGCCGCCAGGCGCTGTTCGGACTTCGGCACCTTGAAGTGATCCTGCAGCTTGGCCACCACCACAATCAGCAACGGCGCCCGCAACGGCATGGCGCGGGCCTTGTCCAGCGCGGCCTGGCTGGCGTCGCCCTTGCTCTGCACGGCTTCGGCAAACAGCTCGCCCAGCTTCTCACGGCCCTGGCCTTCAATGGTCAGAAAGCGCCATGGGCGCAGCTGGCCGTGGTCCGGGGCGCGCAAGGCGGCCTGGAACAGCGCCTCGCGCTGGGCAGCGTTAGGCGCCGGGTCGGTCAGGCGTGGCACGGAAACACGGTTGAGCAATGCGTCGAGAGCCTCCATCGGCTACCCTCCTGGCAGTTGAATGTGCGGCCATTCTCAAGCTGCTAGCCATAAGCTGCAAGCTTCAAGCAGAAGCGGGCCGGCGTACGTTGCTCTTTCTTGCAGCTTGAAGCTCGTAGCTTGCAGCTCACCAACCCATAGGTAGAATGGCGCCCTTCCGAATCGAGTCAGAGCAGATCACATGGCGTTGCCGACCTTAAGGATCATTGGTTTCATCATCGGCATCTTCCTGATTACCCTCGCCGTCAGCATGGCCGTGCCCATGGCGACCCTGGTAATTTTCGAACGCACCGGTGACATGCCGTCGTTCCTCTGGTCGAGCCTGATCACCTTCATCGCCGGGCTGGCCCTGGTGGTGCAGGGGCGCCCCGAACATGTCCACCTGCGCCCACGCGACATGTACCTGCTGACGGTCAGCAGCTGGCTGGTGGTGTGCGTGTTCGCCGCCCTGCCGTTCCTGCTGACCCAGCACATCAGCTACACCGACGCCTTCTTCGAAAGCATGTCGGGCATCACCGCCACCGGCGCCACCGTGCTCAGCGGGCTCGACACCATGTCACCCGGCATTCTCATGTGGCGCTCGATGCTGCACTGGCTTGGCGGTATCGGCTTCATCGCCATGGCGGTGGCGATCCTGCCGCTGCTGCGCATCGGTGGCATGCGCCTGTTCCAGACCGAATCGTCCGACCGCTCGGAAAAGGTCATGCCGCGCTCGCACATGGTCGCCAAGTCGATCGTGGGGGTTTACGTCGGTTTCTCGATCCTTGGCTCGCTGGCCTTCTGGTGGGCAGGCATGAGCCCGTTCGATGCGATCAACCACGCCATGTCGGCGATCTCTACCGGCGGTTTCTCCACCTCTGACCAGTCGCTGGCGAAATGGGACATCCCGGCCGTGCATTGGGTGGCGGTGGTAGTGATGATCATGGGCAGCCTGCCGTTCACCCTGTATGTGGCCACCCTGCGCGGCAACCGCAAGGCGCTGATCCGCGACCAGCAGGTGCAGGGCTTGCTGGGCATGTTGCTGGTTACCTGGCTGGTGCTGGGCACCTGGTACTGGTACAGCACCAACCTGCACTGGCTCGACGCCCTGCGCCATGTGGCGCTGAACGTGACCTCGGTGGTCACCACCACCGGCTTCGCCCTGGGCGACTACAGCCTGTGGGGCAACTTCTCGCTGATGCTGTTCTTTTACCTGGGTTTCGTGGGCGGCTGCTCCGGCTCGACGGCGGGCGGTATCAAGATTTTCCGCTTCCAGGTGGCCTACATCCTGCTCAAGGCCAGCCTTAACCAACTGATCCACCCGCGCGCGGTGATCAAGCAGAAATACAACGGCCACCGCCTCGATGAAGACATCGTGCGTTCGATCCTGACGTTCTCGTTCTTCTTCGCCATCACCATCTGCGTCATGGCCCTGCTGCTGTCGTTGCTGGGCGTGGACTGGATGACTGCGTTGACCGGTGCCGCCGGTACGGTTTCGGGCGTGGGCCCGGGGCTGGGCGAAGTGATCGGCCCGTCGGGCAACTACGCCACGCTGCCGGACGCAGCCAAGTGGATTCTGGCGGCCGGCATGCTGCTCGGCCGACTGGAAATCATTACGGTGCTGGTGCTGTGTATGCCGGCGTTCTGGCGTCACTGACCGCGTCGGCCTCCGCGCCCATACGGGCACGGTACTCACTCGGCGTGGCATCGAACCAGCGGCGGAATGCCCGGTAGAAGTTGCTGGGGTCGGCAAAGCCCAGCAGGTACGCGGCCTCCAGCAGGGTCATGCCCGGCTGGGCCAGGTACTGCTCGGCCAGTTCGCGGCGGGTGTCGTCGAGCAAGGTCTGGAAGCTGGTGCCCTCCTCCTGCAGCCGCCGCTGCAAGGTACGCTGCGACAGGTGCAGGGCCTGCGCCAGGGTCTCGCGCTTGGGCTCGCCCTGCGGCAGGATGCGGCACAGCACCTGGCGCACGCGGTGGGTAACCCGGCTTTCGGAAAAACGGGCCAGGTACTCCCCGGCAAAACGGTCATGCAACACCGCCATGGCCTCGTTGGCGGTCGGCAACGGCGCCTCCATGTCGGCCCGCTCGAACACCAGCGCATCGTGCGGCGCACCGAACACCAGCGGCGAATGAAACGCCACCTTATACGGTTCGATATTCTTCGGCTGCGGCCCCTGCACCAGCACCCGTCTCGGCTGCACCGGGCGGCCGCTGAGCCATTTGCACAGTGCCAGCGCGCAAGCCAGCGAGGCCTCGGCGCTGTGCCGCGTGGGCGGCAGGTGGTCGCCGTGTACGGTCAGGATCAGGGAATAACCTTCAGGGCCAAGCACGAAGCTCAGGTCCGAGCTTTCGGCGATGATGCGCTGGTAACGCACCAGGCGCTCGAAGCCTTCGGCCAGCGTGCGGCTGGACATCAACGCATAGCCCACCACATGGAACGACGCCGGGCGTACCACCCGCGCCATGTTCAAGCCGATGGCCTCATTACCCGACAGCTCCACCGCCAGCTGCCAGAGCCGGGTCATGGAGTCTTGCGGGAAGCGGGCGTCAGGGTCGTCGAGGGCCGCGAAGTCCAGCCCCAGCTGCTTGAACATGGCCTGGCAGTCCAGCCCTTCCAGTTCGAGTGCCTTCACAATCCCTGATGCCCAGCTGGCTGACGTGGTTCTTTCGCTCATGACAGGCTTCTTTCTACCGACCGCTCCTGCGGTGAACCCCAAGGATACTCAATTGGCGCCTATTGTCACTGGTAGGCCCCGCCAATCACTCTAGACTCGAATCAGGCTCCACGCCGTGCATCTTGTCCAGAAGTATTAATCCCGGAGCACTGCCATGAACCGCACAGCGCAGTTTCGCAGTTTTGCCGAGTTCTATCCGTACTACCTGGGGGAACACAGCAACCCCACCTGCCGCCGCCTGCACTTTGTCGGCACCAGCCTGGTGATTGCCTTGCTGGCCTATACCATCGGCAGTGGCAAGTGGTTGCTGTTACTGGCCGTGCCACTGTTCGGCTACGGCTTTGCCTGGGTCGGGCATTTCTTTTTCGAAAAGAACCGGCCGGCAACCTTTACCTATCCGCTTTACAGCCTGATCGGCGATTTTGTGATGTTCAGGGATATCCTGCTGGGCAAGATCAGCCTGTAAGCATCAGGGCTGCACAGCAGCCCTCTATGCCGGTTCTCGCATCGCCGCGGCTACCTGCGCTTCCCGTGCCTGGGCATCCGCCAGGCGGTACAGCTCGATGCTGCCATCCCAATGCTCGATCAGCGCCGTGCACGACTCCACCCAATCACCGCAATTGAGGTACTCCACCTCGCCTACCTTGCGGATTTCAGCGTGATGAATGTGCCCACACACCACACCGTGAAAACCACGTCGGGTGCACTCGTGGGCAATGGCATCCTCGAAGTCGCTGATGAAGTTCACCGCGCCTTTCACCTTGTGCTTGAGGTACGCCGACAGCGACCAGTAGCCATAGCCGTACCGCGCACGCCAGTGATTGAGCCAGCGGTTAAGCACCAAGGTGAACTCGTAGGCGCGGTCACCGAGGAACGCCAGCCAGCGGTGGTAACGGGTAATCACGTCGAACTGGTCGCCATGAATCACCAGCAGCCGACGACCATCAGCGGTCAGGTGCTCGGCCTCGTCCACCAGCTGGATATTGCCCAGTATCAGCTTGGAGTAACGGCGCAGAAACTCATCATGATTACCGGTGACATAGATCACCTCGGTACCGCGCTTGCTCATGGTCAGCAGCCGGCGGATCACGTTGGTGTGGGCTTGTGGCCAGTAGATGCCGCCGCGCAGCTTCCAGCCATCGATGATATCGCCGACCAGGTACACCCGGTCGGCCTGGTAGCCCTTGAGGAACTGCGACAGGTGTTCGGCCTGGCAGTCACGAGTGCCCAGGTGCACGTCGGAGATCCACAGGGTGCGCACACGTTGCTTGCGCGAGGGACGGGACAGTTCGGCATGGGTCATGGGCAGGCTCCGGCGCAGTTTGCTGGAGACTGGCAGGCGCGCGTGACAGCGCCGTGGCAAAACGGTGACGAGTGATGGTGTGCAGCGAATGAGGCACAATGGGCTTCTGCCCTGCGAGGACCTCCCATGACCGCCGGCCCGATCCTCTCGCTGCGCCATTACCGCCACAGCCTGATCGCCCACAGCCACGAACACCCGCAACTGGTGTTCGGCCTGCGCGGCCGCCTGGAGTTCGAGGTGCAAGGGCAAGGCGCCGGTATCGATCGGCAGGGACTGGTCGTGGTACCGGCCGGCGCGCACCACACCTGTGCCAGCGACGGCGGCAGCCACTGCCTGGTGCTCGATGTGCCTGGCGGGCAGTGGTTGCACGAGCAGTTGGGCGAGCATGCCGATGCCAGCCGCCGGCTGCTCGACTGCCCTGCCGCGCTGGGCCTGGACGACCGCCAGCAGCAGTTGGTGGACTGGTTGGCGGCCAGCCCCATGGACGACCCGCTGATTGCCCGGCAAGGCGCGGCGCTGCTGCTGGCCAGCCTCAACCCCAGCGCTGCAGCCAGCGTTACCGCCAACCGGCGCCTGCCCTATGCGGCCTTCGATGCGCATATCGAGCAGCATGCCGCCTACCCGCTGCAGGTGGCCGACCTGGCGCGGCTGGCCGGGCTTTCCAGTGCCCGGCTGCATGCGCGATTCATGGCGGAGTGTGGCATGACGCCGATGGACTACATTCGCCAGCGACGTTTGCTCAAGGCGCGGCGGCTGGTGACACAAACCTTATTGCCGATGGGGGATATTGCCGCGCAGGTGGGGTATAGCTCACAGAGTGCGTTTTCGGCGGCGATGTTGCGGGCGTTCGGGTGTACGCCTTTGGCGTTGCGGCGAGAGCCTGGCGATAACTGACAGCAGTCTTGCGACAGAAATCGCTGGCCTGTGGTTTTACACTTTGCCTGTGTCGGCCTCTTCGCGGGTAAACCCGCGAAAGGGCCGGCACAGCCATTAGAGATCTTGAGCAAGGACCACCATGAACCACCGCACCGCCCTCGGCGCCCTGCACATTGGCGCGCTGTTCTTCGGCCTGACCGGCGTTTTCGGCAAGCTGGCCGCCAGCGCCAGCCCGGCAATCATCGTGTTCGGCCGCGCCGCCTTCGCCGTGCTTGCCCTGGCCCTGTTCGCCAGCCTCGCCGGCCCGGGCTGGCAACGCCTGAGCAGTCAGGACATCCGCCGCCTGCTGCTCGGTGGTGTGCTGCTGGCCGGCCATTGGGTCAGCTTCTTCGTCGCCGTCAAAGTCGGCGGCGTGGCCATCGCCACCCTCGGCTTCGCCAGCTTCCCGGCCTTTACCGTCATCCTCGAAGGCCTGCTGTTCCGCGAACGCATCCGCCGCAACGAGGCCGTGCTGGTACTGCTGGTCAGCATTGGCCTGGTTCTGGTCACACCGGCCTTCGATCTGGCCAGCGAAGCCACGGGCGGCCTGCTCTGGGCACTGCTTTCCGGGTTGCTGTTCTCGCTGCTGTCACTCACCAACCGCGCCGGCTCCGGGCGCTTGCCTGCGGTTCAGGCTGCGCTGTGGCAAAACCTGGTGGTGGGCCTGTGCCTGCTGCCCTTCGCAGCCCCGGGCCTGGCAGACGTGGCAACCATGGACTGGCTGTGGATCGCCCTGCTCGGCATCTTCTGCACCGGCGTGGCGCACAGCCTGTTCGTGGCCAGCCTGGCGGTGATCAAGGCGCGTACCGCCGCCGTGGTGTTCGGCATGGAGCCGGTCTACGGCATTGCCGTGGCCTGGGTCGTGTTCGCCGAAACCCCCACGCTGCGCATGCTACTGGGCGGCGCGCTGATCATCTTCGCCATCGTGCTGTCCAGCCGCCTGGCCGCCGAGCAGCCGCCCAAGCAGCCACTGCCCGAAGGTGCGTGATCAGCGGTCGTTATGGCCAAGGTCACGCTGAGGGTCGATCTGGTCGCGCACCCGCTGCTTCAGCACCTTGGCCTCGGGGAAGCCGCCGTCGGCCTTGCGCTCCCAGATCTGCACGCCATTGCAGGTGATGCGGAAGATACCGCCAGTGCCCGGCTCCAGGGCTACCCGGCCAAGGTCGTCGGCGAAGGTGCTGAGCAGTTCCTGGGCCAGCCAGGCGGCACGCAGCAGCCATTGGCACTGGGTGCAATAAGTGATGACGATTTCCGGCTTGCTGTCGGCCATGGTGGCGCATCTCCAGGTAAGGGGCCGCTTATACTAGCGGTCTTTAGCCCACGGTTTGAGACTCACGATGCGCCGTTTGCTGTTCTGCTTTCTGCTCACCCTCACCAGCCTCACGGCAATTGCCGCCGAACCGGCCAGGCCCAAGGTCGGGCTGGTGTTGTCGGGTGGCGCGGCCCGTGGCCTGGCCCATATCGGCGTGCTCAAGGCCCTGGAAGAACAAGGCGTGCGCATTGACGCCATCGCCGGTACCAGCATGGGTGCTGTGGTCGGCGGGTTGTACGCCTCGGGGTACAGCGTCGAAGAGCTGGAAAAGCTCGCCACCACACTAGACTGGCAACAGGCCCTGTCCGATGCCCCACCGCGCAAGGACGTGCCGTTCCGGCGCAAGCAGGATGACCGCGACTTCCTCGTCAAACAGAAGCTCAGCTTTCGCGACGACGGCAGCCTGGGCCTGCCGCTGGGGGTCATCCAGGGCCAGAACCTCGCGCTGCTGCTGGAGAGCAAGCTGGCACATACCGCCGACACACGCGACTTCGACAAGCTGCCCATCCCCTTCCGCGCCGTGGCCACCGACATTGCCAGTGGCGAAAAAGTGGTGTTCCGTCGCGGCCACCTGCCCCAGGTAATCCGTGCCAGCATGTCGATCCCCGCCGTGTTCGCCCCGGTCGAACTGGAGGGTCGCCTGCTGGTGGACGGCGGCATGGTCGACAACATCCCGCTGGACGTTGCCCGGGAAATGGGCGTGGACCTGGCCATCGTGGTCGACATCGGTACCCCGCTGCGTGACCGCAAGCAACTGGCCACGGTGGTCGACGTGCTCAACCAGTCGATCACCCTGATGACCCGACGCAACTCGGAAGAGCAACTGGCCAGCCTGCACCGCGACGATATCCTCATCCAGCCTTCGCTGACCGCGTTTGGTGTAACCGACTTCGGCCGCGCCCGGGACATGATTGACGCAGGCTACCGCGCCACCCGCCTGCTCGACCCGCGCCTTGCCAGCCTGCGCCAGCCCGAAGACAGCAGCCTGGCCGTGGCCCGCTCGCCGCGTCAGCGCACACCGGTAATTACCGCGATCCGGATCGAGAACGACTCCAAGGTCAGCGACGATGTGATCCGCTCGTACATTCGCCAGCCGATCGATGCCCCGCTGGAACTGGACCGCCTGCAGACCGACATGGGCACGCTGTACGGCCTGGACTACTTCGACCGGGTGCAGTACCGCGTGGTGCACAAGGGCGACGACAACACGCTGGTGATCAATGCCCGCGGCCGACGCGGCGGTACCGACTACCTGCGCCTGGGCCTGAACCTGTCGGACGACCTGCGTGGCGACAGCGCCTTCAACCTGGGTGCCAGCTACCGGGTCAACGGCATCAACAGCCTGGGTGCCGAATGGCTGACCCGTGGCCAGATCGGTGACCAGCAAGAGCTGTACAGTGAGTTCTACCAGCCGCTGGACGTGGGCTCCCGCTACTTCATCGCACCGTACCTGGACTTCGGCTCGCAGAACATCGAAGCCACCCTGGACAACGACCCCATCGCCGAGTACCGCCTGGAGCGCTACGGCTTTGGCCTGAACGTTGGCCGGCAGATCGGCACCAACGGCGAAGTGCGCCTGGGCGTAGGCAAGGCGTGGGGCGAGGCCGAGGTGCGCATTGGCGACCAGGACCTGCCCAAAGTCAGCTTCAACGAAGGCTTCTACGAGCTGAAGTACTCGTTCGACACCCTCGACAACGTGTACTTCCCCCACAGCGGCGAGGACATAGGCCTGACCCTGCGCAAGTACGACAAGTCGCTGGACTCGGACCAGGATTATCGGCAGTGGTTGTTCAACCTGGACAAGGCCATCAGCATCGGGCCGAACACCTTCGTGCTGGGCGGGCGCTACGGGCGCACGCTGGATGACGCCGAAGTGGTGACGTCGAGCTTCGTGATCGGTGGCGCGCGGCAGCTGTCAGGGTTCCGCCAGGATTCGGTGTCGGGGCAGAACGTGAGCCTGATGCGCATGGTCTACTACCGCCGGCTGACGCCACGGGCCTACGTGCCGCTGGACTTCCCGCTGTACATTGGCGGGTCGCTGGAACGTGGGCGGGCGTGGAACAACGACAATGAGTTCGACAGCGGGTACATCAATGCGGCGAGTATCTTCCTGGGGCTGGAGACGCCTCTTGGGCCGCTGAACTTCAGTTATGGCACCAACAGTGCGCATGAACAGGCGGTGTACCTGAACCTTGGGCATACCTTCTGAGCTATAAGCTGCAAGCTTCTAGCTGCAAGCTGCAAGTAGAAGCAGATCGAGCCGAAACACAGATCTGCTTCTACTTGAGGCTTGCAGCTTAGGGCTTGCAGCTGTATTCAAGATTTCTCGAGGTTGGCCAGAATCTTCGCATGCACCCGCATGCACACCTGCAAGTCCGCCTCGTCCACCCCGGTAAACAGCTCCACCCGCAGTTGATTGGCGATGGTCTCGATCTGGTCGATCAGTGGCTTGGCCGGCGGGCACAGTACAATCTTCTTCGCCCGCCGGTCCTCCAGCACCGCCTGCCGACGTACCAGCCCTTGCGCCTCCAGGCTGTCGAGCAGGCGCGCCAGGGTCGGGCCTTCAACGCCCACGCTCTGGGCCAGCTCACGCTGGGTCGGGGCTTCTTCGAAACGGGCCAGGTGCAGCAACACCAGCCAACGCGCCTGGGACAGGTTGAGCCCGGCCAGGCGGCGATCCAGTTCGGCACGCCAACCCCGGGACATCTGGGCCAGCTGCATGCCAAAGCGGTGTTGGTTGTCGGTCAGGGGCATAAGCAACTCATTGAATAGATCTAATTATTAGGCAGCTAACCATGGCCGGCGCCACGAGGCAAGGCTCGGGCACGCGGGCGTGTACGATAATCGTCAAAAAGCATGACAAAGGTCAGCAGATGGCGCTTCTGCCTTCGATCCTGCCGCTGTTTACAGCTCGAACTCCGCCGCCAACGCTGCGCGCACGCAATACAGCACGCCCTCCGGCACCCGAGCGCCGAACAACGGCGCAATGGCCGACACCGCTGGCAGCTCGCCTTCGCCATCCAGGAAGGCGTCCTGCACTTCCATCAGCAGGTCTTCCGGCAGGTCGAGGGCCTGGTCCAGGCTCAGTTCCTGGCGGCCCAGTGCCTCGGCCAGCAGGCTATACACGTTCTTCTCGCTGCAGTTGAGCTGCCCGGCGATCTGCGCCGGCGTCATGCCGGCGCGCGCCAGGCTGACCAACTCGTGGCGCAGGTCGAGCACCACTTTCGGCGCCTCGTCGGTGCCACCACTGTTGTTCAGCACTTCGAGGAACGCCTGGCCATAGCGCTCCAGCTTGCGCGCACCCACGCCGCTGACCTGGGCCATGTCGCTGAGGCTGACAGGCTGGCTGCGCAGCATTTCCAGCAACGTCGAGTCGGGGAAGATGACGTAGGGTGGCACGCTGTGCTCCTCCGCCAGCTTGCGCCGCAAGGTACGCAGCGCTTCCCACAGCTCGCGCTCTTCGGCACGCACCAGCTGGCTGGCCGGGCTGCCGCCGCTGGACGACGAAGCCTTGGCCGTGGTCTGCGGCTTGAGGTCGCGGCGCAATTGCAGGGTGACCTCGCCACGCAGCAGCGGCCGGCAGCTGTCGGACAAGCGCAAGCCGCCATAGCCCTCCAGGTCGATATCAACCAGGCCGCGCGCCACCAGCTGGCGGAACAGCGAACGCCACTCGACCTCGGCCAGGCCCTTGCCGACGCCGAAAACCGACAGCTTCTCGTGGCCGAAATTGCGTACCTTCTCGGTGTCCTTGCCCAGCAACACATCGACCAGGTGGCCGACGCCATAGCGCTGGCCCGTGCGGAACACCGCCGACAGGGCCTGGCGGGCCGGCTCTGTGGCGTCCCAGGTCTGGATCTTGTCGACACAGTTGTCGCAATGCCCGCAGGGCTGTTCGAGGGTTTCGTCGAAATAGGCCAACAGAGACTGGCGGCGGCAGCGGGTTTCCTCGCACAGCGCCAGCATGGCATCGAGCTTGTGCTGCTCGATGCGTTTGTGGCGCTCGTCACCTTCGGAGTTCTGCAGCATCTGCTTGAGCATCACCATGTCCTGCAGGCCGTAGGCCATCCAGGCATCGGAGGGCAGGCCGTCACGGCCGGCACGGCCGGTTTCCTGGTAATAGGCCTCAAGCGACTTGGGCAGGTCGAGGTGGGCAACGAAGCGCACGTTGGGCTTGTCGATGCCCATGCCAAACGCAATGGTGGCGACCATGATCAGCCCTTCCTCGTTGAGGAAGCGGTGCTGGTTGGCCGCGCGCGTCTCGGCAGCCAGGCCAGCGTGGTACGGCAATGCCGGGAAGCCTTGGTCACAGAGGAAGGCGGCGGTTTCGTCGACCTTCTTGCGCGACAGGCAGTAGACGATGCCTGCGTTGCCACGGCGCTCGCCGAGGAAGGCCATCAGCTGCTTGCGCGGCGCTTCCTTGGGCACGATGCGGTAGAAAATGTTGGGCCGGTCGAAGCTCGACAGGAAGCGCTCGGCGCCTTGCAGGTGCAGGCGCTGGACGATTTCCTCGCGGGTTCGCATGTCGGCGGTGGCGGTGAGCGCAATACGCGGCACATGCGGGAACAGCTCGGCCAACTGGCCCAGTTGCAGGTATTCGGGGCGGAAGTCGTGGCCCCATTGCGAGACGCAGTGGGCTTCGTCAATGGCGAACAGCGAAATGTCCAGGTCGCGCAGGAAGTCGAGCATGCGCGGCTGCACCAGGCGCTCCGGCGCCAGGTACAGCATCTTCACTTCGCCACGGCGCAGGCGCCCGGCCAGGTCACGCTGCTGCTCAGGCGTCAGCGTGGAGTTCAACGCAGCCGCCGCCACGCCCAGCTCGTCAAGGGTGGCAACCTGGTCATCCATCAACGCGATCAGTGGCGAAACCACCACCGTCAGGCCTGGGCGCAGCAGCCCCGGTACCTGGAAGCACAACGACTTGCCGCCGCCGGTGGGCATCAGCACCAAGGCATCGCCGCCGTTGGCCACGCATTCGATGATTGCTGCCTGGCGCCCTCGGAAACTGTCGTAGCCGAAGATATCCTTGAGAACGCGCTGAGCCTGTTCGAGCATGTGCAACTCCAAATCGCCGTACCATCCTGGAAACAGGCTGGACGAAAAACCCGCCCCGCACACGCCAAAAGCGTAAGCGGTTTTTGCCAGGCGGCCGGTAAACCCAGCCCCTGGATGAAAAGCCGCGGAGTATACCGCAGCACCGCACTGCGCAGGGCACCACGGCGATAGACGTTCCCTTTGCCCCGCTGCCGCTGCAAGGTGCTAGAATTCGTTATCGTTTATTCCCCAAGGTAGCCCTGTAATGTCCTTCGCCGAGCAACTGACCCGCCTGCAAGCCTTCCTCGACGCCGACGAGCTGCACGAAGAAGCGCTGGACTATGTCGCCGCACACGGCTACCTCACCGCCCTGTCGATCAACGCCGAGGATGTACCGGAGCGCGAGTGGATCGACGCCCTGTTCGCCGAAGAGCCGCACTACAGCAGCGATGCCCAGCGCACCGAAATCGAGGCGACGCTGGTTGCCCTCAAGGCGCACATCGCCCGCCAGCTGGCCAGCGACGACGAATTCGAACTGCCATGCGACCTGGACCTGACCGACGAGCCGGACGATTCCGACCTGCGCGGCTGGTGCATCGGCTTCATGGAAGGCGTGTTCCTGCGTGAAGAGGCCTGGTTCGAGAACGCCGAAGAAGAAGTCAGCGAGATGCTGCTGCCGATCATGGTCGGCTCGGGCCTGTTCGACGAACAGCCAGAGTTCGCCGACATCGCCAGCAACGCCAACCTGCAGGACGACATGATCGTACAGATCCCCGAAGCGCTGACCGCGCTGTTCCTGCTGCTGCACGCCCCTGACGAAAAACCGGCGCTGCTCAAACCACGCCACCACTAATCTGCCTGTGCGCTACCTGCTGCTGGCCATCGGCTGGCTCAGCGTTGCGCTGGGGGTGTTGGGGATTTTCCTGCCGGTACTGCCCACCACCCCCTTCCTGCTATTGGCGGCAGCCTGCTTTGCCCGCAGCTCGCCGCGCTTTCACCACTGGCTGGTCAACCACCCCAGGCTCGGGCCGTGGATTCGCGACTACCTCAGTGGTGAAGGCATTCCCCTCAAGGGCAAGGTCTACGCCATCGGCCTGATGTGGGCCAGCATTGGTCTATCGTGCTATCTGGTTCCCCTCTTCTGGGCGCGCACATTCATGCTGACAAGTGCCGTGCTGGTGAGCCTGTACATCCTCAGACAGAAAACCCTGCATAAGCCAAAGTGACATTTTTTTGTCGCCAAATATCACTTTCGCCTAACGGACATTTCCTTTATCCAGAATAATTCTGGAACCTTGCAAAAGCCTTGCAGACACTGGCTTTGAAAGCGTTACGCGCGTTCGCCATCAGCACTTATTGGTATCTTTGTTAGACAACAAAGATCTTATATGGCAATTTGATATGAATAAATCTTCTTACATATCGCGTTGAATGTACTTAGCTGTGTTGTTAAAAACCTGCAACACTATACGCGATAACATTATCGTCATTTTTTTGGCGAGCAGCAGGATCAATTCCAGGATCAGGGAGATGTACCATGCGCGTTTTGAACCCCATCACCAGTGCATTACTGTTGGCCCTGGCGAGTGCCAACGTACAGGCGATGTCGATCACCGAGGCCGTCCAGAGCGCCGTGGACTACCACCCACAAGTCAGCTCCAACCGCAACAGCAAGCTGTCGGCCGATGAGGACGTGAAATTTGCGCGTGGTGGCTACTACCCTTCCGTGGATTTGGTCGCTGGCTATGGCCGCCAGCGTTCGGACAACACCACTACCCGTGCCGAGGGTAACCACAACAAGGAAACCCTCAACTACACCCAGTCCGAGCTGCGCCTGCGGCAGATGATCTTCGACGGCTTCAACACCTCGAATGAAGTGGGCCGTACCGAGGCAGTCTCCACCTCCCGTGCCTACTACACCCAGGCCGTTGCCCAGGATGTTGCCTTGCGTGCCGTGGAGGTGTACCTGGAAGTGCTCAAGCGCCGCGAGCTGGTAACCCTGGCCAAGAACAACCTGCAAGCTCACCTGCGCGTCAACGACCAGATCGGCCTGCGTAACGAGCGCGGCGTTGGCAGCACCGCCGACCTCGACCAGTCCCGCGCACGTCGCGCCCTGGCAGAAAACAACCTGGACACCGCCGAAGTCGACCTGGCCGATGCCGAGGCCAACTTCTTCAGCGTGATCGGCCGTGCCCCGGACGAGCTGGAAAGCCCGCAGACCATCAAGGCCGAGGTGCCTGAAACCCTCGACGGCGCGCGCGACAGCATGCGTCAGAACAACCCCTACATCAAATCTGCCCAGGCTGACGTCAACGCCGCCGAGCAGCAGTACGAAGTCGGCAAGTCGACTTTCTACCCGCGCTTCGACGCCATTCTGGCAACCGGTGCCAACAACAACACCGGCGGCGAGAAAGGCCACAACAACAACGACTGGCAGGCCGGTGTAGAGATGAACTACAACCTGTTCCGCGGTGGCAGCGACAAGGCCCGCCTGCAGTCTGACGCGCACAAGATCAACCAGGCCCTGGACATCCGCAACAACGCCCTGCGTGAGCTGACCGAAAACCTGAGCCTGGCATGGAACGCCATGAACAACGCCAGCAAGCAGCTGCCGACCGCGCGTGAATATGCCGAGACCACCAAGCGCGTGCGTGCCGCCTACCAGGACCAGTTCGGCCTGGGCCAGCGTACCCTGCTGGACGTGCTGGACAGTGAGAACGAGCTGTACAACGCCGACCGCCGCTACACCGAAGTGCGTTATACCGAGGAGTTCTCGCGTTATCGCGTACTGGCGACCATGGGTGAGTTGCTGACCAAGCAACATATCTCGCTGCCGCCAGAGGCGTTGGCTACCACTGAGGTACGCACCGAGGCGCGCCTGCCCGAGATGCGTTGATCAGGCTTGAGACTGCCGGGGCCGCGTTGCGGCCCTTTCGCGACACAAGGCCGCTCCTACACGAGTACGCGATCCCCTGTAGGAGCGGCCTTGTGTCGCGATGGGCTGCAAAGCAGCCCCCAGCCTTCACTCGGTGCCATGGTTACGCTGAAACGTCTCCATCCCCATCGCCTTGATCTGCCCCTCGATCAACGCCTCGAACGGCGCCAGCAGTGCATCGAAGCAGGCTGGCTGCTCCAGCGTATTCAATGCCCCCACCACCGCCTCGATCGTCGACAACGCCCCCGCTTCCGGCGCCTTGCGCAGCCGGTAACGTGAAGGCGTAACGGCCCCCAAGGTCACTCTCGGCAACCCCTCCAGCAACGGATTCATGTACAGCAGCTTGCGCGCCTTGCGCCAGGTGCCGTCGGGCACGATCAGCAGCAAGGGTTTGTCTTCGGCTTCGCTATACGCCGCGAGCACCTGGGCGTCGTCACCCGGGAATAGCAGAGCCGGGCGGCAACCGGGCGTCGCCAACAGTTCACTCAAGTCCTCGAATACCTCTCCAATCCGCAACTCGGCATTGTTCAAGCCAAGGGCCGCGAGACGCGCAGTATTCAAGGCATGGGCCGTTTCACTGGGGTGCTGCAGCAGGATGACGCGGGTGCGGCTGTCGAGTGCGGGGATCAGTGGGCAGAGGCAATGGTCGAGCGGGCGCTGGCAGCGCTCGCAGCGGGGTCTGGGCATGGGGTTCTCCTTGGCGGAGACAGTTTGCCACAGAACCGGGGCCCGCTTGGCGGGCCCGGCAATTTCAGCGGTTGAAGCGCTCCGCCAGGCTATGCAGGTACTCCGCCATGCGTTCCAGATCCTGGCTGATTTCAGCCCCCTGCCTGGCCTGCCCGGCACTCTGGTCACACAGCTGGGCAATCCTCACGATCTGCTGGTTGATGTCCTCGGCCACATGGCTCTGCTGCTCCGACGCCGTCGCCATCTGCTGGCTCATGCCGGTAATCCGGCTGACCGCCTGGGCTATCCCGCTCAACGCAGCCTGCACGGCCTCGACACTGTGCACACTGTCTCGCGAGATCTGCTCGCCCCGGTTGGCAGTGCTCACTGCCCGTTCTGCGCCTGCACGCAGCGAAGCGATGATGTGGTGGATCTCGTCGGTGGAAGCACGGGTGCGCTGGGCCAGCGAACGCACCTCATCGGCGACCACGGCAAACCCACGCCCTTGCTCGCCGGCGCGCGCCGCCTCGATGGCCGCATTGAGCGCCAGCAGGTTGGTCTGTTCGGCAATCGAGGTAATGACATCGACCACACTGCCGATCGACTGGGTCTGCTCGGCCAAGGCATTGACTGCCAGGCCGATGTCATTGACCGCATCGCTCATGCTGCCCATGGCCTTGAGGCTCTGCAGCGCCAGTTCGCTACCCTGCTGCGCCAACTGGTCGGCATCACCTGCTGCATGAGCCGTACTTTGCACGTTGTGGGTGACTTGCTGGATGGTCGCTGCCATCTGCGCGATGGCCGTGGCCGACTGGTCGGTTTCACTGCGCTGGCGGTCGAGCATCTGCGCCTGGGCGTCAGACAAATCGGACGACTGCGCTGCCCTCGACTTCACCCCTACCCCGGCGTCCACCAGGCGAGTCAGGGCCGTTTGCAAGCGCGCTTCCTCGCTGATGATGGCGAGGTCAAGCTGGCCTTGCAGGCCCGGGTTGTCGCTGTAGGTCAGTGCCACCAGCGGGCTGGTGAAGGCCTTGGGGTGCTCGGCCAGCGTGCGGCGGATGGCCTGGTTCTGCCGGTGCTCGACCAGGTACCAGGCCAGCAGGAGGCTGGCCATCAGCACCCCGAGCGCGGCATAGGGGGGCAACCACAGGTAACCGGCTGCCGACAACAGGCCTGCGCCAATCAACGGCCAGCCATGGCCCAGCCCATGCCCCAGCCGCGCCACCCATGGCACGGCAGCCCTGCCGCCCCGCAGGCGGGCATACAGCGCCTCGGCACGGCGGATCTGCTCGCGCGTGGGCACCGAGCGCACCGACTCGTAGCCACTGATGCGGCCCTGCTCGTAGATCGCCGTGACATAGGCGCTGACCCAGTAATAGTCCCCGTTCTTGGCCCGGTTCTTGACCACGCCCATCCACGGCTTGCCCTGCTTGATGGTCTCCCACATATGCCCGAATACCGCCGGCGGCATATCCGGGTGGCGCACCAGGTTGTGGGGTTGGCCGACCAGCTCGTCGTACGTGAAGCCGCTGATCGCCACGAAGGCGTCGTTGCAGTAGGTGATGCGGCTGTTCAGGTCCGTGGTGGAAATCAGGCGTTGATCGCTGGAAAAGGTTCTTTCGTGCTCAGTGACGGGCAAATTCATGCGCATCTTGGGCGATCCTTGCAGGATGAAATGAGGGAAAATCATCAGCGCAAGTTGATATGTAGCAGAGCGCTATCAGGTTAGCGGTCTGCTTTTGCCGGAATTTAGCGCCTCCCGACGGAATGCATGAACACCTTGCTTCTCAGCCCACGTTGAGCTGGCTTTTCAGCAGGTCGCGGAAGGTCTGGATCAAGGGTTCACGGCTACGCCCGCGACGGATGATCAGCGAAAACGGGGCCTGGTAACCAAACGTCGACGGCGACAGCACACGCAAGTCGCCCTTGTCGACCCAGGCCTGGGCGTAATGTTCGGGCAAATAGCCGATATAGGCCCCGGACAGAATCAGGATCAGCTGCGCCTCCATACTCTCCACCGTCGCCGCGCTGTGCTTGAAACCATGCCGGGCCAACTCGGCCTGGCTCCAGTAGCCACGCCCGACCATGCGTTGCTGCGTCACCACCGGTTCAGGGATACGCCGCTCGGTATACAGCGGGTGACGGCTGCTGCAGTACAACCAGTGCTGCTCACGGTACAACGGCTGGTACAGCAGGCCGCTCATGCGCGAGGAGAACGCACCAATGGCCAGGTCCAGGCGGTTGTCCTGCACACCCAGTTGCAGCTCGTAGGGGCTGGACACCGACAGGTGCAGGTGCACCGCCGGGTGCTCCTGGCTGTAGGCGCCAATGGCTTCGGCCAGCGGCAGGGCCCGGTCACCGACCGTGGAGTCGATCACCCCAAGGTTGAGGGTGCCGCGCAGTTCACCCTTGAGGGCGGCGGCATACTGCTCGAAGCCGTCCAGCTCGGCCAACAGGCGCAGGGTTTCCTGGTGGAACAGTTCGCCTTTGCTGGTGAGGCTGAAGCCGCCCCGGCCACGGTGACACAGCACGATACCCAGGGCCCCCTCCAACTGGCTCATGTAAGTACTGATGGCCGAGGTTGAAAGGTTCAGCTCGCGCTGGGCGTTGGCAAAGCCCTGGTGGCGCACCACGCTGATAAAGATGCGCAGCAGTTTCAGGTCGGGCAAGGTCGAGGCCATGGTGCAACGGTTCCGCAGGGGTATTTGCGCGCAGTCTAACCGCTCTGTCCGCCTTTAGTTCAGAAATTCCTGAACTAAGTTTTTGTCGGTAGCGATTCTTCCCCGCCACTACCTTCAGCAGACTTGGCCGAAATGTCCCTGCCCGCCGGCAAAACCACACTTGAAATGGCGCGCGGCGGCACAGGTTCGAACAAACAGAACAATCGACCGACTGATGAGGCCCACCGTGGACAAGACTCTCCACCAACCACTGGGCGGCAACGAAATGCCGCGTTTCGGCGGCATCGCCACCATGCTCCGTCTCCCCCACCTGCAGAGCGCCGAAGGCCTGGATGCCGCCTTCATTGGCGTGCCGCTGGACATCGGCACCTCGCTGCGCTCCGGCACCCGCTTCGGCCCACGGCAGATCCGCGCCGAATCGGTGATGATCCGCCCGTACAACATGGCCACCGGTGCTGCACCGTTCGACTCGCTGTCGGTGGCCGACATCGGCGACGTGGCGATCAACACCTTCAACCTGCTGGACGCCGTGCGCATCATCGAAGAAGCGTATGACGAGATCGTCGAGCACAATGTCATCCCGATGACCCTGGGTGGCGACCACACCATCACCCTGCCGATCCTGCGCGCACTGCACAAGAAGCACGGCAAGATCGGCCTAGTGCACATCGATGCCCACGCCGACGTCAACGACCACATGTTCGGCGAGAAAATCGCCCACGGCACCACCTTCCGCCGCGCCGTGGAAGAAGGCCTGCTCGATTGCGACCGCGTGGTGCAGATTGGCCTGCGCGCCCAGGGCTATACCGCCGACGACTTCAACTGGAGCCGCCGCCAGGGCTTCCGTGTGGTGCAGGCCGAAGAGTGCTGGCACAAGTCGCTGGAGCCACTGATGGCCGAAGTGCGGGAAAAAGTCGGCGGCGGCCCGGTTTACCTGTCGTTCGACATCGACGGCATCGACCCGGCCTGGGCGCCTGGCACCGGCACCCCGGAAATTGGCGGCTTGACCACCATCCAGGCGATGGAGATCATTCGCGGCTGCCACGGCCTGGACCTGATCGGCTGTGACCTTGTCGAAGTCTCCCCGCCTTACGACACCACCGGCAACACCTCGCTGCTCGGTGCCAACCTGCTGTTCGAGATGCTCTGCGTGCTACCGGGCGTAGTGCGTCGCTAATACCGCTACACCCCGGCAGGAGCCATGAGGGAGGGCCACTGAGGCCCGCCAACAACACGACAAGACCGCCGGGCGCCGTGCAACCGCCCGCGTGGTCGATCTCGCCATAATAAAGATAATCGGGAGACCCCCAATGGCCTTGGACATCATTGTTGTAATGATCTATACCGCCGGCATGCTCGGGCTTGGCTGGTATGGCATGCGGCGCGCGAAAACCCACGAAGACTACCTGGTAGCCGGGCGCAACCTCGGCCCGGTCCTGTACATGGGCACCATGGCCACGACCGTGCTCGGCGGTGCTTCTACCGTTGGCACCGTACGCCTGGGCTACGTCCACGGCATTTCCGGTTTCTGGCTGTGTGCAGCCTTGGGCCTGGGCATCATCGCCATCAACCTGTTCCTCGCCAAACCGTTGCTGCGCCTGCGCATCTTCACCGTGACTCAGGTGCTGGAGCAGCGCTACAACCCGACCGCTCGCCAGGCCAGCGCCATAATCATGCTGGCCTATGCGCTGATGATCGGCGTGACCTCCACCCTGGCCATGGCCACCGTACTGCAAGTATTGCTGGACCTGCCATTCTGGGCCTCGCTAATGCTCGGCGGCGGTGTAGTGGTGCTGTACTCCACCATTGGCGGCATGTGGTCGCTGACCCTGACCGACATCGTGCAGTTCGTGATCAAGACCGTCGGCCTGATGTTCATCCTGTTGCCAGTGTGCCTGTACAAGGCCGGTGGCTGGGACACCCTGGTGGCCAAGCTGCCGGCGGCCAGCTTCCAGCTGACCACCATTGGCTGGGACACCATCATCACCTACTTCCTGATCTACTTCTTCGGCATCCTCATCGGCCAGGACATCTGGCAGCGGGTGTTCACCGCCCGTGACGAGAAGGTCTGCCAGCGTGCCGGTACCACCGCCGGTGTGTACTGCGTGCTGTACGGCCTGGCCTGCGCCGCGATCGGCATGGCTGCACATGTGCTGATGCCCGACCTGGCCAACCCGAACAATGCGTTCGCCGAAATGATCAAGACCACCCTGCCCGATGGCATCCGTGGCCTGCTGATGGCGGCAGCACTGGCAGCCATGATGTCCACCGCCAGTGCCGGCCTGCTGGCGGCCTCGACGACCGTGACCGAAGACCTGTTGCCCAAGCTGCGTGGCGGCAAGCAGTCGAGCCTTGCCATGAGCCGCCTGTTCACTTTGCTGACCGGTCTGGTCGTACTGGGCATCGCCTTGGTGGTGAACGACGTGATCAACGCACTGACTCTGGCCTACAACCTGCTGGTCGGCGGCATGCTGATCCCGCTGATCGGGGCAATCTTCTGGAAGCGTGCAACTACCGCCGGGGCCATTGCCAGCATGTCGCTGGGCTTTGCCACCGCGCTGCTGTTCATGTTCAAGGACGGGCTGGAGGCCAATACGCCGATCTACTACAGCCTGGCTGTTGGCCTGGTGAGCTTTGTGGTGGTTAGCCTGATGTCGCGTAAGTCGGTGGCAGCGGTGAAGCTGGCCTGATAGACCCTGACAGATACAACAAGGCCGCTGCATCCAACCGGATGCAGCGGCCTTTGTTTTTATCAGCGACGACGCGGCTGGCGCTTGCGCTGCTCTTCATCAGTCGGGATCGGCACCGGCTGCAAGGGTGGTGGAATCAGCCCCAGGGCAACCGCCAGGTCGTGGAGCCAGTTGGACAGTGGTTTATTCATAATGCCCCCTTGACGGGTCAGCCTCACGGCAAATCAATCCTGCGATGTTTCATACAGATCATAGCCCGATGTCCTGTATTACGCATGCCTCTGCTCTTACAGATAAGGGCCATTTTGACGCGGATCAAGCCGTAACGGCGCATTCCGACGACTGGTTAATCGTTTCGCTTTGTTGCAGGTCGATCCACGCCTGCAAATTGGCGCCGCGCATCCCCTGTCGCCACATCAGCCAGGTGACCGCCTGGTCGAACGGTGCTTGCAGGCGGTGCACCCTTACCCGGTCGCGCCCAGGCAAGCTGTCGAGCATCGACTGGGCCATCATCGCCACCCCTGCGCCGGCAATCACGCAGGCCAGCATGCTCTGGTAAGACTCGATCTCCATGACCCGGCCCATAGGGGTATGCGCATGGGCATACCAGGCCTCCAGGCGCATGCGGTACGAGCAGCCCTGGCGAAACGTGAACACCGCCTTCCCTGCCACATCCTTGGCGGTATGCACTGCCGGGTGCTCCGGGCTGGTGATCAGCACCAGATGCTCGTCACACAACGGCACGCCATCCAGCCCGGCCAGGTTCAGCGGCCCATCCACCAGGGCAGCATCCAGGTGGTGGCTTAGCAAGCCTTCCAGCAGCTCGCCGCTAGGGGCAGCGCGCACCTGCAGGTTCACCGCCGGGTAGGCCTGGTGGTAGCGCGCCAGCAACGCCGGCAAATGGGTTGCCGCCGTGCTGTACATGGTCCCCAGCACAAAATCCCCCGCCGGTTGGCCGCCCCGCACGGCAGCCAGCGCCTCGTCGCGCAAGGCCGACATGCGGTGTGCGTAGTCCAGCAGCACCTTACCCGCCGGCGATAGCTGCAGGCGCTGGCGTTCACGCAGGAACAGCTCGACGCCCAATTGCTCTTCCAGTTGGCGCAGGCGCGTCGACAGGTTTGACGGCACCCGATGCAGGCGCTCTGCAGCACGGGTGACCGAGCCTTCCTCGGCCACGGTCTGGAAGATACGCAGCTGGCTGAATTCCAAGACATTCTCCAAAACAGAACAACTTGATCATCATTATTCAATTTTATTGAAAAAGAAACCGCCCTAACCTGCCGGCTATCGCTTACATCCGTGCAGGAGACTAGTCATGTCGCCACTTATCCAACTGCTGGCCAGCGCCGTGGCGCTGATGATGGCCATGGGCATCGGCCGTTTCGCCCTCACGCCACAATTGCCGCAACTGATCGCCGAAGGCCAGTTCGACCTGGCGGTTGCCGGGCTGGTCGCGGCAGCCAACTACCTGGGCTATTTCATTGGCGCGGTAGATGCCATGTTCGCCCGCTCACCCGGCCAGGTGCGCCTGCGCCTGCAGGGCGGGCTGTGGCTGTGCGTGCTGCTGACCCTGGCCTCGTGGGCCGCTGACGGGTTGTGGAGCCACCTGCTGCTGCGCTTTGGTACCGGCGTGGCCAGTGCCTGGGTGCTGGTGATGATCACCAGCCTCAGCCAGCAAGTGGCCAATGCACACAACCGCCAGCGCCAAGGCGCCCTGGTGTTCGCCGGGCCCGGCCTGGGCATTGCCATGACCGGGCTGCTGGCCTTGGTGGCGCATGTGCTGGGGCTGGGCTCCGCAGCCCTGTGGCTGATCTATGCCGTGGCTGCGCTGATGATGTTGCTGGCCGTGCGGCCATGGCTGCCACGCGCCCTGCAAGTGGCGCCAGCGCCGTCGCCAGTGCGCCAAGGCCCGACCCGCAGCGTGGGCATTGGCCGCCTGGGGCTGGTGTATGCCTTGTACGGCGTGGGTTACATCCTGCCGGCCACCTTCCTGTCGCAAATGGCCAACCAACAGTTCCAGGGGCAGTGGCAGGCCGACCTGTTCTGGCCGGCGTTTGGCCTGGCGGCGGCCTTGGGCGTGCTGCTGGTAAGCCTGCGCCGTGGCGGCCGCACCTCAACCTGGCTGACCGCCACGCTGTGGCTGCAAGGGGTCGGCGTGCTGGCCTGCCTGTTGGGCGGGGGCATCGGGCTGGCGCTGGGCGTGGTGCTGTGTGGCGGGCCGTTCCTGGCCTGCATGCAACTGGTGATGCAACGCTCGCGAGAGCTGGCACCCCATGCCACGCAACGCAATGCCGGGTTATTGACCGCATGCTTTGCCCTGGGGCAGCTGAGTGGCCCGCTGCTGGCAGCACTCAGCATCCAGTACAGCGGTGGGCTGCAGCCGGCGCTGATGGCGGCGGCAGGCGGGCTGGTGGTGGCCGGGGGGCTGGTGCGGTTGGCACACAGCGAGCGGGCCGGCGGCGCCTGCCCGGCAAACCTTTAACCTACATACCGGCGTAACTGCTTCTTCACCCAAGGCTCGGCACTAACCAGAATCACCCCCAGCAGCACCATCAACGCGCCAATCACAAAGTTGACGCTCAGCGGCTCATCCAGCAGCAGTACACCAAAGGTCACCCCGAACAGCGGGGTGATGAACGAAAACACAGCCAGGTTTGATGCCAGGTACTTGCGCAGCAACCAGAACCAGGTCAGGTAGCTGACGAACGACACCACAATCCCCTGGAACAGCACACTGCCCATGGCCAATGGCGTCAGCGACACGGCACCGATCTGCCCACTGAGCAAGGCAATCAGCAACAGCCCGGCAAAACCCACCGCCAATTGATAGAACAGGGTCAACGTCGCCGGCGCCTCCGACAGCCGTGAGCAGCGCACCACCACCGTGGTCGCGCCCCAGGCCAGGCCGGCGATTACACCGAAGGCATCACCCAGCAGCATGCGGCCATCCATCTCCTCGAACGACATGCCACCGGCAAACGCCATGGCAATGCCACCAAATGCCAGCAGAATCCCCAGCCACTGCAACAGCCTCAGGCGCTCGCTGGGTAACCGGAAATGCAGGCCCAGCGCGGTAAACACCGGTGCGGTATAGAGGAACACCGACATGTGCGCGGCCGACGTCAGCTTCAGCCCCTCGGCAATGAACAGGAACTCAAGGCCGAACAACCCACCCGCCACCACCCCGGCGCGCCATGTACTGCCGACCTGTTCCCAGCCACCGCGCCAGCACAACATCAGGCCTACCAGTACGGCAGCGATACCATTGCGCAGGGCCGCTTGCATCACCGGGGCGATATCCACGGCGGCGGTTTTGATCAGCACCTGCTGGCAACCCCAGATCAGGCACAGCCCCAGCATCACCTGGAAAGCGAAGGCGTCAGGGTTCTTGCGGACCGCGCTCATGGGCGGGCCTCTGGGGTGATCGTAGGCATGGGCAAAGGCTCGGCAGTATTCAGAAGTTACCGATTATCGGGTTTCCATGCCCACCGTTGCCAGCCTCAAAACGACCTCAAGCAATCTGCGCCTTCGCTGACACCTGTTCGAAGGTGGCTTCATCCAGCGCATCCGCCTGCTCGTCCAGCACCTGACGCGGGTGCTCGAAGCCGGGGATGCTGCTGTCGATCAGGCTCATCAGGCGCAAACCGCGCTCGGTCAGCACGAAGTTTTCGCCATTGCCGCCCTCTTCTTCGGGCCGGCTTTCGATGAAGCCACGCTTGAACAGCAGCTTCTCGTACTCACAGGCCAGGGTTTTAAGCAGGTCCAGGTCTCCCACCGGCTCACCTTTGGCAGCCAGCGCTGCGGCGTGCTGCTCGGCATAGGGGCGCGGGGTAAAGCTGTGACCAGCGCCGTTCTGCACCTCGTGCAACAAGCGCTCGATCAGGTCCCAGTCGTAGGGGATGCTCATGGTGATGGGCTCCAGCTAAGGACGGAAGGGGTACACAGGTTGGGACCGGAGAGTGGGTGGTGACGTTCCGGAAAAATGGATGAGTGCCTGGTATGGCAATAGGCAGAAACCATTTGCCGCCTTCCCTTGTGTAGTTTATAAACTACATTCACTCAATGAAGAAAATAGAGTCCAGCAGTTTCAGACATTGGGTGGCCGGCCTGCGCGACGACAGCGCCAGAGCCCGAATCATTTCCCGGATCAACCGATTGCTCGAAGGCCTCCCAGGCGATGTATCACCGGTTGGCTATGGCATCAGTGAACTCAGAATTCACTGTGGGCCTGGTTACCGGGTGTATTTCCATCAGGCGGGCACAACGATTGTCATTCTGCTATGTGGCGGCGATAAAGGCAGCCAACAACGAGACATCAAGGCAGCCCGCCAGATTCTGCGTTCGTGGAGGATGCAAAATGACTGAAACCTTCTCTGAGTTCGATCCTGCCGAATACCTCACTACCCCTGAAGCCATCGCGTTGTTCATGACCGACGCGCTTGAAACCGGAGACGCCAGCTATGTCGCCAAAGCTGTAGGCGTGGTGGCACGTGCAAAAGGTATGAGCGAGCTGGCCAGAGAGACCGGACTGTCCCGAGAGCAGCTTTACAGGTCTTTCAGCGAACATGGCAACCCTACGCTCAAGTCTTTTCTAACGGTGATGAAAGCATTGGGCATAGATATGACGGCGCGCCCCCACCTCGCCGGCTGACTGACCGTCATCGCCATCGGTCGCAATCGCTGAACTTGCCCGCGCCTTTTGCCCTCCACCGCGCATAACCACCGCTGGAGGTAAAAAGGATGAAACCGCTGCTGCCCCTTACTTGCGCCATCGCCCTGTCCTGCGCCCTGCCCGCCTGGGCCTGCACACCGGAAGAAGCAACGCAGAAACGTGAAGAGCTGGCCGGGCTGGTTACCCAGTTGACCGAGCAGAACCCGCAGAAGGCCAAGGAAATCAATGAAGAGCTTCAGGGGATGGACCTGGAGACGGCGAGCAAGGACTTGCCCGACAAGTGTCAGCTGATAGATCAGCGGATCAAGGAGTTGAAAACGGCGGAGAAGAAGGCTGAGTAAGGCACCTAGCTGGAACGCACTCGATGTAGGAGCGGCCTTGTGTCGCGAAAGGGCCGCAAAGCGGCCCCCGGGTCCTGCATCAATGCGAAAAACGAGGGGCTGCTTCGCAGCCCTTTCGCGACACAAGGCCGCTCCTACAAAGTAGGCATCGGCCTTGCAGCGCGCTGATTACTCAGTAGCCGGCTTGCGCTTTTTCAGCGGCGCCAGGCCGTCAGCGCTGGCCAGCGGTGCATTTGGCCGCGGTTTGGCGGTCGGCTTGCGCTTGGCGGCAGCTTTCTTGTCGCCGCCCTTCTTGTCGACCTTCTTCTTCTTGGCCCCAACAGCCTTGCCCGACGCCTTGACCTTCTTCGGCCCGCTGTAAGTACCCTTCACTTCCTTGATCACCCGGCGCTCGAACTGCTGCTTGAGGTAGCGTTCGATGCTCGACATCAGGTTCCAGTCATTGTGGGTGATCAGCGAGATCGCCAGGCCTTCGCCACCAGCGCGGCCGGTACGGCCCACGCGGTGCACGTATTCATCACCGCTGCGTGGCATGTCGAAGTTGATCACCAGGTCCAGGCCGTCGATGTCCAGGCCACGGGCTGCGACGTCGGTGGCCACCAGCACCTTGGAGCTGCCTTGCTTGAAGCGCTCGATGGCCAGCTTGCGGTCCTTCTGGTCCTTTTCGCCGTGCAGCACGAACGCCTTCACGTCCTTGGCTACCAGGTGGCCGTAGATACGGTCGGCCAGGGCGCGGGTGTTGGTGAAGATGATCGCCTTGTCGAAGGTTTCGTTGGCCAGCAGCCACTGCACGATCGCCTCTTTGTGCTGGTCGTGGTCGGCGGTGATGATTTGCTGGCGGGTGCCTTCGGCCAGCTGCGACACGCTGTTGAGCATCAGGTGCTCAGGGTCTTTCAGCACCTTGCCGATGATGTCGCGCAGGGCCGCGCCACCGGTGGTGGCCGAGAACAGCAGGGTTTGCTCGCGGTTCTCGCACTCCTTGCACAGGCGCTCCATGTCTTCGGCGAAGCCCATGTCGAGCATGCGGTCGGCTTCGTCGAGGATCATCACTTGCACGTGGGACAGGTCGAGGTTGCCGGCATTGAGATGCTCGAGCAGGCGGCCCGGGGTACCGATCAGCACGTCCGGCACCTTGCGCAGCATGGCGGCCTGTTCCTTGAAGTCTTCACCGCCGGTGACCAGGCCCGCCTTGATGTAGGTGAACTGCGAGAACAGCTGCACTTGCTTGAGGGTCTGCTGGGCCAGCTCACGGGTCGGCAGCAGGATCAGCGAGCGGATCTCTACCCGTCCACCTTTCAGGTCGACCAGGCGGTTGAGCAGCGGCAGCACGAAGGCAGCCGTTTTACCGCTACCGGTCTGCGCAGTCACGCGCAGGTCACGCCCTTGCAGGGCCAGGGGGATGGCCGCGGCCTGCACCGGAGTTGGCTCGACAAATTTAAGCTCGGCCACGGCTTTAAGCAGGCGTTCATGCAGGGCGAATTGGGAGAACACGGAGGTAACCTCGGGCAAGTGCGGGAAATTCAGTTGCATAGGGTAACGTTTTCTGCCGGCTTAGCCGAATTTCTTTTGGCAACTTTGCCGCCATCCGCGCTCTAATGGCACTTCGTTTCGCAACAAGACTGTACGCAAGCCCATGGATATCCAACGAATCTGGCGTGACTCCCTCGACCTGTGGGGCACCCTCGACCAACACCCCATGCTGCACGCGGCCATTGGCCTGGCGGTGCTGCTGCTGATTTCCCTGGTCATCGGCCGGCTGGCACGCTTCCTGGTACTGCACAGCGCCCGCCTGCTGGCACGCCAACCGGCGCTGAAGTGGCTGGACGACCTGCGCCACAACAAGGTATTCCACCGCCTGGCACAAACCACACCGTCGCTGGTGCTGCAGTTTGGCCTGAAGCTGGTGCCTGAGCTGTCCGACACCGCCCAGCACTTCCTCGGCAATGTCGCCCTGGCCTTCACCCTGCTGTTCATGACCCTGGCGCTGTCGTGCCTGCTGGATGCCCTGCTCGACATCTACGCCCGCACCGAACACGCCCGCACCCGCTCGATCAAGGGCTACGTGCAACTGGCCAAGATGATGCTGTGGATTTTCGCCGCCATCGTCATCATCGCCACCCTGATCGACCGCTCGCCGCTGTTGCTGCTGTCTGGCCTGGGTGCCATGTCGGCGGTACTGCTGTTGGTATACAAGGACACCCTGCTGTCGTTCGTCGCCAGCGTGCAGCTGACCAGCAACGACATGCTGCATGTGGGCGACTGGATCGAAATGCCGCAGGTGGGTGCCGATGGCGATGTGGTGGACATCACCCTTCACACCGTCAAGGTACAGAACTTCGACAAGACCATCGTCTCCATCCCCACCTGGCGCCTGATGAGCGAGTCGTTCCGCAACTACCGCGGCATGCAGCAGTCCGGTGGCCGGCGGATCAAGCGCAGCCTGTTCATCGATGCGGCTGGCGTGCGCTTCCTTACCCGCGAAGAGGAACAGCGCCTGAGCCAGGTGCAGCTGCTGGGCGACTACCTGGCCGGCAAGCGCCAGGAGCTGCAAAACTGGAACGAGGCCCTGGGGCCGGTGGCGGAGCTGGCGGCCAACCGCCGCAAACTGACCAACATCGGCACCTTCCGCGCCTTTGCCCTGGCCTACCTGAAGAACCACCCCAACGTGCACCCGAACATGACCTGCATGGTGCGGCAGATGCAGACCACCGCCGAGGGTGTGCCGCTGGAGATCTACTGCTTCACCACCACCACGGTGTGGGCAGACTACGAGCGCATCCAGGGGGATATTTTCGACTATCTGCTGGCCGTGTTGCCGGAGTTCGGCTTGAGCCTGTATCAGCAGCCGAGCGGCAATGACATGCGGGCCGGGTTGGCGGGGCGTGCAACGCCGGAATCGGCGCCGCGCCGCCTGGAAGCGATGAGCGAGGCTTGAAAGCACAGGGGCTGCATTGCAGCCCTTTCGCCTTTCAAAGCAGCCTTAGGGCGCGTATTCCACGGTTGTCGAAAGTGGCTTGCTTGCGCGCCCATGGACCATGCAATACAGCGCGCCGGCCAGGATCAAGCCCATGGCCCAACTGATGTCCACACCCAGCCATTCGGCCACGAACCCCGTGTAGAACGACAGTTTCATGAACGGGATGGTGCCGATGATCGACACGGCGTACACCGCCAGGCTTCGACGATTGAAACGTCCGTAGCGCCCCTTGGCGTCATACAACGCTCCCACATCATAGTGGCCCCGGCACACCCAGTAGTAGTCCACCAGGTTGATCGCGCTCCATGGAATCAGCAGGTACAACTGGCCGATCAGGATATCGGCAAAGAACGTGTCGAAGTTGTACTGGGTGGCGATGGCGATCACCGTTGCCGCTGCGGTCAGGCAGGCCATTACCATGGCTTTGGCAGTTGAGGTCACGTGAGCGATCGTCTTGAACGCACCAAAGATCGTGACTGACGACATGTACGCGCTGTACAGGCACAGGACGTTGTACTGAATCACTCCCAGTGCGATCACTGCCAGCGCCAACGGCGCCCACGGGCCAAACAACGCGGCAATGGCCGTTGCAGGGTCATGCCCCAGTGCGGCGGGCAGTTCCACGGCCACCAGTGCACCCAATGCCATCATGGCGAAGGAGCCCAGCGCACAACCGCAATAGGTGGCCCAGAACGTGGCGCGAGGGTTGACGTTGGCCGGGAGGTAGCGCGAGTAGTCGGCCACATAGGGGCCATAGCCCAGCGTCCAGGAGGCAGACTGGGCAACGATCAGGTTGAAGGCGGCGAACGAAAAGCCTGTGCTCACCGCGGTTGTGCTTTCGAGGCCGCCAGGGTGCAGCAGGATCAGCACCAGGGCGCCAGCAAAAACCAGGGTGGACAGCAGGCTCATCCATGCCCCCAGGCGGTGGATGAGTTCGTAGCCGATAAAGCCAATGATAAAGGTCAGTAAGCCCACCACCACAATGGCCAGGTTATCGCTCATGGGTACCAGCGCCTGCAACGCTTCACGCATCAGCACGCCGCTGGCAGCAAGGAACAGTACGGCGGCCGTGACCATTACCAACAACGGGATCGCCGCGCCATGCACACCGAATTGGGCTCGGCTCTGGATCATCTGTGGCACGCCGAGGTGAGGCCCTTGAGCAGAGTGCGCCGCCATGAACACGGTGCCGATCAGGTTGCCGACCAGGAGCGCCAACAATGTCCAGCCAAAACTGAGCCCCGACGCAGCGCCCAGGGTGCCGACCATCAGGGCAGTTATCTGGAAATTGGAGCTGAACCAGATGGTGAACAGACGTTTAGGCGTGCCATAACGCTCAGCGTGTGGGACAAATTCGATACTTCGCGTTTCTAGCTTCACGCCGGTCTCCCGATTCATTTTCATGATTATCGGGTAGGCACCAGCGTGATTTGGGCTCAGTAACGAACGCGTCATAGCTGGTTGCGCCATGGCATGCTCGATAACGTCAGGGCCGATGAGCTGCCCCGCTTCGGCAGGAAAACGCATTGTTTGTAGGCGCGCGTTTACTCGCGAAGCGGCCTTCAGCTACCCCGCATAGCCCAACAGATACAACAGCCCGGTCAAGGTCACCAGCGAAGCCACGGTCGATAGCAGGATCGTCCGCGATATCAGCCCCGCCTCGCGGTTGTAGTACTCCGCCAGCATGAACGGCCCGGTTCCGGTCGGCAGTGCCGCCAGCAGCACCGCCGAAGCCGCCCACATGCTCGGCAGGCTGAACACCTTGTACGCCAGCACCCAGGTCAGCGCCGGCTGCCCTACCAGCTTCAACCCCACCAACGGCCACGGGCTGGCCTGTGCTCCGGTACGCTTTTCCGCCAGGAACGCGCCTAGCGATATCAAGGCGCACGGCGTGGTAGCCAACGCCAGCATGTCGAGAAAGTGCATTACCGGCTCAGCCAGCCCCAACCCGGTCATGGCCCAGCCAGCGCCCGCCAGCGGCGAAATCACCAGCGGGTTCTTCGCCAGCGCCTTGCCCACCACCACGATGGCGCGGCCAATATGCCGCTCTTCCTGCAAACCGATCTCGATCAGTGTCAGCGAAATGGCGAACACCAGGCACACGACGATCAACGACGAGATCAGGGCCGGCTGCAAGCCCGCCTGGCCGAACAGCAACAGACACAACGGGATGCCGATATAGCCGGTATTGGCATAGCCCGCACTGAGCCCGTCTATGCTCGATGCCACCAGGCCATGGCCGCTGTACAGCCGCCACGCCAGCGTGACCACGAACATGGCCAAGGCACCCGCACCAAAGGCCACGATGAACCCAGGGTGCCAGATCTCGCTCCAGGTGGCGGTGGCGGTAACCTTGAACAGCAACGCTGGCAGGCACAGCCAGACCACCATCTTGTTGATCTCGGCGGCGGCCTTGTCGCCCAGTTTGTTGGTCTTGCGGCACAAGTAGCCAACCAGGATCAAGGCGAAGATCGGCGCAACAATGACAAAAATGGTGTGCATGTCAGGCTTTGCCGGCCAGCGGCGACTGCGCACGCCCACCCAGACGGCTCAACCACACCGACGCCAGGATGATTCCGCCGCCAATGAACAGCCGCCCCAGCGGCTCGTGCTGGTTCCAGATCAACAGGTTCAGCAACAGCCCTACCGGTACATGCAGGTTGTTCATCACCGCCAACGTACCGCCAGACACCAGGCACGCGCCCTTGTTCCACCAGTACAGGCCCAGCGCCGTCGGGCACAGGCCCAGGAACAGCAGCACCAGCCATTGCACATCGGTGCTCGGCAGGTGCTGGGCGTTGCCGAACAGCAGGAAGGCCGGCAACACCACCAGCAAGGCGCCCAGGTAGAAGTAGCCGAAGCGCGCGTAATGCGGCAGGTCGCTGGGGTGGCGCGCGACCAGGTGGCGGTACAGCACCTGGCCAGCGGCATAGGTGAAGTTGGCCAGTTGCAGCAGCAGGAAGCCGATGAAGAACTCGCCGCTGATGCTGTCGAAGCGGATTACCGCCGCACCGGCCACGGCAACCAGCGCGGCCAGCAGCGCCCACGGGTTGAAACGCCGGTTCATGGCGTCTTCGATCAGCGTCACATGCAGCGGCGTGAGGATGGTGAACAGCAACACCTCAGGCACGGTGAGTACGCGAAAGCTCAGGTACAGGCAGACGTAGGTGATGCCGTATTGCAGCGCGCCGATCAGCAGCATCGAGCGCATGAAGCGCGGCTCGACCTGGCGCCAGCGGGTCAATGGCAGGAACACCAGGCCTGCCAGCACCACCCGTGCGAGCACAGCAAAATAGCTGTCGACGTGCCCGGCCAGGTACTCGCCGATCAGGCTGAAGGAAAACGCCTGGATCAGCGCGACGATTATCAGGTAGCCCATGGTTGCCTCTCGTGAATCAAGGCCGCGACCTTAGCGGGTTGCGGTAAATGAGTTCAACCATCCAGGCGCCTGTCGTGGTTTTTTTATTTGGGGCGTCAATCGAGCGCTACAAAGCTCAAGACAATAAAAAAGCCCGGCCATACGGGCCGGGCAGGTACACCCAAAGGAGCAAAAACAGGTGTCAGGGTTGGGAATTCGTTGAGCCTCAGGCCACGGCCGCCAGTTTGGCCTTGGCCTGGTTGACGCCCTTCTCATGGAACTCGCCGCTCATGTTCAGGCCTTCGGCATGGATGAAATCGACATCGTGAATACCGATGAAGGCCATCACCTGACGCAGGTACGGTTCCTGGTGGTCGCTGCTGGCACCGGCGTGAATGCCGCCACGGGCGGTCAGCACGATGGCGCGCTTGCCGGTCAGCAGGCCCTGTGGGCCGGTCGGGGTGTATTTGAAGGTGATGCCGGCGCGCAGTACGTGGTCCAGCCAGGCCTTGAGGGTGCTGGGGATGGTGAAGTTGTACATCGGCGCGGCCATTACCAGCACATCAGCCGCCAGCACTTCATCGGTCAATTCGTTGGAACGGGCCAGGGCCTCCAGTTCGGCGGCACTGCGCTGCTCTTCGGGCTTCATCCAGCCCCCCAGCAGGTTGGCATCCAGGTGCGGCACCGGGTTCACCGCCAGGTCGCGCACCGTGATCTGATCGGCCGGGTGGGCGGCCTGCCATTGCTGGATGAAATCACGGGTCAGCTGACGGGAAACGGAATCCTGCTGGCGGGCGCTGCTTTCGATGATCAGTACGCGGGACATGGGGTGCCTCCATCGGCAAAAAGGGTTGCGATTCGATGGAGGTGAGATTAAGGCTTGACCTATCGATAAAAAAGCGTAAAAAGTGGGTTCAATCAATCGATTAATCAGTTTATTCCGCGCTACAGCTCAAGGCGATACGCAGTTTGATGATCTGCCGGTTGAATTTGGCGGTGACATCGACGCTTTTACCGGCCGGTACGTTCACCCGGCGAACCCTGGGTGCTTCAGGGCCATTGCGGAAGGTCACCTTGCAGGCCGCCGGTACCTGCCCATAGTTGTTGAGGGTAATGGCGCCAATGTCGTAGGCCGTGTCATAGGCGGTGTAGTCAAGCTTTACCCCGGTCAGTTCCTTCTCCACATCGATGGGGTAGGCCATGGCCCCGAGGGGCAGGCACATCAGTATTGCCGCACAACATTTCTTCATGGGCCGCTCTCCTTGAAAGAGGGCAGCTTAGGACAACAGGAGCGAAAGATGAAAGCGCCGCGCGTAACCCTTGACCAGTGGCGAACCCTGCAAGCAGTGGTCGATCACGGCGGGTTTGCCCAGGCCGCCGAGGCACTGCATCGCTCGCAGTCCTCGGTCAGCTACACCGTGGCCCGCATGCAGGAACAACTGGGCGTGCCACTGCTGCGCATCGACGGCCGCAAGGCGGTGCTTACCGACGCCGGCAACGTGCTACTGCGCCGCTCGCGCCATCTGGTGAAGCAGGCCAGCCAGCTCGAGGACCTCGCCCACCACATGGAACAAGGCTGGGAAGCCGAGGTACGCCTGGTGGTCGATGCCGCCTACCCCAGCGCCCGCCTGGTACGTGCCCTGGCCGCGTTCATGCCGCAAAGCCGTGGCTGCCGGGTGCGCCTGCGGGAAGAAGTGCTGTCTGGCGTGGAAGAGGTCATGCATGAAGGCATCGCCGACCTGGCCATCAGCAGCTACAGCATCGGTGGCTACCTGGGCGCCGAACTGAGTGCAGTGGAGTTCGTCGCCGTCGCCCACCCTGAGCACAGCCTGCACCGCCTGGGCCGAGAACTCACCTTCCAGGACCTGGAGAGCCAGTTGCAGGTGGTGATCCGCGACTCCGGCCGCGCGCAGCCACGCGACGTCGGCTGGCTGGGTGCCGAGCAGCGCTGGACCGTCGGCAGCCTGGGCACCGCCGCCACCTTCGTCAGCAGCGGCCTGGGCTTTGCCTGGCTGCCCCGGCACATGATCGAGCGTGAGCTGCGCGAAGGCGTGCTCAAGCCATTGCCACTGGACCAGGGTGGCAGCCGCCACCCACTGTTCTACCTTTATTCGAGCAAAGAGAAGACCCTGGGCCCGGCCACGCAGATTCTCATCGACCTGCTGCGCAACTTCGACACCGCGCCATTGGACGTGCCCTTCGCAGCCCCCCCACAAGCTTGAGAGGACCGCGCCCATGGCCTATTTCGAACACGAAGGATGCGCACTGCATTACGAGGAATATGGCCAGGGCGAACCACTGGTACTGCTGCACGGCCTGGGCTCCAGCTGCCAGGACTGGGAGCTTCAGGTGCCGGCGCTCAGCCGCCACTACCGGGTGATCCTCATGGACATTCGCGGCCACGGCCGTTCCGACAAGCCCCGCGATGGCTACCAGATCGCCACCTTCAGTGCCGACCTGCTCGCCCTGCTCGAACACCTGCACACAGGCCCCGTGCACTTCGTCGGCCTGTCCATGGGCGGCATGGTCGGCTTCCAGTTTGCCGTCGATCACCCGCAATGGCTGCGCAGCCTGTGCATTGTCAACAGCGCCCCCGAGGTCAAGCGCCGAACCCGCAGTGACTGGATATGGTGGCTAAAGCGTTGGGGCCTGGCGCGGCTGCTCAGTGTTGAAACCGTCGGCAAGGGCCTGGCTGAACGCCTGTTCCCCAAACCTCATCAAGCCGAACTGCGACAGAAGATGGCCCAACGCTGGGCGCGTAACGACAAGCGCGCCTACCTCAAGAGCTTCGACGCCATCGTCGACTGGGGCGTGCAGGAACGCATCGGGCAGGTCCACTGTCCTACCCTGATCATTGCCGCCGACCACGATTACACCCCGATACAACTGAAAGAACGCTACGTCGCGCTGATGCCCAACGCCAGGCTGGTCGTCGTCGACGATTCCCGGCACGCTACGCCCCTCGATCAACCCGAGGTCTTCAACCAGACCCTGCTGCAGTTCCTCGCAGCCGCTTCCACCTCTCAAGGATCTTTGAGCCCATGCTGAAAAAACTCCTGCTCACCGCCTGCTCGGTCGCCTTCGCCACCAGCGTCATGGCCTCCGACAAGACCCCGCACGTTCTGCTGGACACCAGCTTCGGCCAGGTCGAAATCGAGCTGAACGCCGAGAAGGCGCCGGTCAGTACCAAGAATTTCCTGCAGTACGTTGACAGCGGCTTCTACAACAACACCATTTTCCACCGTGTAATCCCGGGTTTCATGGTCCAGGGCGGTGGTTTCACTGACCAGATGGTGCAAAAAAACACCAACGACCCAATCAAGAACGAAGCCAGCAACGGTCTGCTGAACACCCGCGGCACCCTGTCGATGGCGCGCACCTCGGACCCGAACTCGGCCACCAGCCAGTTCTTCATCAACGTGGCCGACAACGACTTCCTCAACCCCGGGCGTGACCGTGGCTATGCCGTGTTCGGCAAAGTGACCAAGGGCATGGAGGTGGTCGACCAGATCGTCAACTCGCCGACCACCATCAAGAAAGGCATGCGTGATGTACCGGCCGACCCGGTCTACATCAAGTCGGCCAAACGCATCGACTGACCGCAGGCTTCACAGGGACGTGAAACCGCCTGAGGGCAGGATGGAACAGGAGTGTCGTTACCCATGCTGTACCGCCGTTTCGAACAACTGATCGATATTTTCCGCGAAGCACCCAGTGAATCGCCGCCGACCACCGTGTGGCCGTTCTACCTGTATTACCTGCGCCAGGTATGGCCCAGTTTTCTTGCCCTGCTGGTGGTCGGCCTGTTCGCCTCGCTGATCGAGGTGGCCATGTTCAGCTACCTCAGCCGCATCATCGACCTGGCCCAGGGCACGCCCAATGCCAACTTCTTCAGTGAGCACCGTGGCGAGCTGATCTGGATGCTGGTGGTGATCCTGCTGCTGCGGCCGGTGTTCTTCGGCCTGCACGACCTGCTGGTGCACCAGACCATCAACCCCGGCATGACCAGCCTGATCCGCTGGCAAAACCACACCTACGTGCTCAAGCAGAGCCTGAACTTCTTCCAGAGCGACTTCGCCGGGCGCATCGCCCAGCGCATCATGCAGACCGGCAACTCGCTGCGCGACTCCGCCGTGCAAGCGGTGGACGCGCTGTGGCATGTACTGATCTACGCCATTACCTCGCTGGTGCTGTTCGCCGAGGCCGACTGGCGCCTGATGCTGCCGCTGCTGCTGTGGATCGTCGGCTACATCGCCGCGCTTTTCTACTTCGTGCCAAGGGTGAAGGAGCGTTCGGTGATCTCCTCCGACGCCCGTTCCAAGCTGATGGGGCGGATCGTCGATGGCTACACCAACATCGCCACCCTGAAGCTGTTCGCCCACACCGACTACGAACAGCAATACGCGCGCGAAGCGATCAGCGAACAGACCGAAAAAACCCAACTGGCGGCACGCGTGGTCACCAGCATGGACGTCGTCATCACCAGCCTCAACGGCCTACTGGTGGTCACCACCACGGGCCTTGCGCTGTGGCTGTGGAGCCAGTCGCTGATTACCGTCGGCGCCATTGCCCTGGCCACCGGCCTGGTGATCCGCATCGTCAACATGTCGGGCTGGATCATGTGGGTGGTGAACGGCATCTTCGAGAACATCGGTATGGTCCAGGACGGCCTGCAGACCATTGCCCAGCCGGTCACTGTCACCGACCAGCCCAATGCGCCAGCGCTGAAGGTGAGCCGTGGCGCGGTGCGGTTCGATGACGTGGACTTTCACTATGGCAAGGCTGCCAACGTGATCGAAGGGCTCGACCTGAACATCCGCCCGGGCGAAAAAATCGGTTTGATCGGCCCGTCCGGCGCGGGCAAGTCGACCCTGGTCAACCTGCTGCTGCGCCTGTACGACGTGCAGGGCGGGCGTATCCTTATCGATGGCCAGGACATTGCCGAGGTGAGCCAGGCCAGCCTGCGCGCACAAATCGGCATGATCACCCAGGACACTTCGCTGCTGCACCGCTCGATCCGCGACAACCTGCTGTATGGCCGCCCTGGCGCCAGCGAGGCGGAGTTGCTCGACGCCGTGCGCCGCGCACGCGCCGACGAGTTTATCCCGCAGCTGTCGGACGCCCAAGGGCGCACAGGCTTCGATGCCCATGTGGGTGAGCGCGGGGTGAAGCTGTCGGGTGGCCAGCGCCAGCGCATCGCCATTGCCCGGGTACTGCTGAAGAATGCACCGATCCTGATCATGGACGAAGCCACTTCGGCGCTGGACTCGGAGGTGGAAGCAGCCATTCAAGAAAGCCTGGAAACGCTGATGCAGGGCAAGACGGTGATCGCCATTGCCCACCGGCTATCGACCATCGCGCGGATGGACCGGCTGGTGGTGCTGGACAAGGGGCGGATTGTCGAGAGTGGCAGCCACAGTGAGCTGCTGGAACAGCAGGGGTTGTATGCCCGGTTGTGGCATCACCAGACCGGGGGGTTTGTCGGGGTTGATTGATCCTAGCTGCAGCGCGATCCCTGTAGGAGCGGCCTTGTGTCGCGAAAGGGCCGCAAAGCGGCCCCAGCAATTATTGCTGCGAAGCTGAAAACCAAGGGCTGCTGCGCAGCCCTTTCGCGACACAAGGCCGCTCCTACAGGGATCGCGTTGCAGCTAGGAACACATCAATCGCGCCGATAAGGCAACATCCCCCTCGCCTCCTCGGCATACCCCCTCACCCCTTCCCGCTCCTGCACCAGAAAATCCTCCACCGCCCGCCGCAACCCGGGGTGCAGCAGGTAATGCCACGACCGCGTCAACACCGGCTCGAACCCGCGTATCAGCTTGTGCTCCCCCTGCGCCCCGGCATCGAAACGCTGGTAGCCCTCGGCAATGGCAAAGTCCATGCCCTGATAGAAACACGTTTCGAAATGCAGCCGGTCGAATTCATCCAGGCAGCCCCAGTAACGGCCAAACAGGCTGTCGCCGCCCACCAGGCTCAGCGCCATCGCCACATCGCGCCCACCCTGACGCGCCATCACCACCCGCACAGCCTCGGGCATGCGCTCGGCCAGCAGGCTGAAGAACTCGCGTGTCAGATAAGGTGCCCGGCGTCGTACGGCATAGGTGTTGGCGTAACAAAGGAAGACGAAATCCCACTGGGCTTCCTCCAGTTCATCGCCTCGGTACCACCGAAAATCAATGCCCTGCCCCGCCACCTGCTCACGCTCTTTGCGCATCTGCTTGCGCTTGCGCGAACTCAGGCTGTCGAGAAAGTCCTGGAAATCTCGGTACCCCCGATTTTGCCAATGGAACTGGCAACCCAAGCGCTCCATCCAGCCCGGCTGGGCTGCCAGTTGCTGGTCCAGCGCCGAGTCGGTGAAATTGATGTGCGCTCCGGATAGCCCACCCTTGGCCAAGTACTCAGGCAGGGCCTGCAACATCATCAAACCGTCAGCCGGATCGGCCGCAAAAAGGCGTGGGCCGCTCACAGGGCTGAACGGCACGGCCCCCAACAGCTTGGGATAGTAGGCAATGCCGGCCCGCTCACAGGCATCGGCCCAGCCATGGTCGAATACATACTCGCCATAGGAGTGCCACTTGCGGTACGCCGGCATCAGCGCCCGCACCTGCCCCTCACGCTCCAGGACCAGGTGCTCGGCAGCCCAGCCAGTGTTTCGCTGGACGCTGCCACTGTCTTCCATTGCACTGAGAAAGGCATGGCGCAGGAACGGCTGACCTGCTGGCACCAGGGCATCCCAGGTGGCCGCCGGAAGATCACGCAAATTGGCAAGGCTGTACAGGCTGGTCACGGTTTCGGCTCGCTGTGTGAAGGCCTTCAGTATCCCCAAGGAAGGCCCGGCACTCAAATGACGAACGCCGGGCTGATCCTTTTATTCTCAATTACTTAACCGCAGTGCCACTAATCAGACATTAATCTGTCATTGGCCCCCGCAATACTTGCGCCTGTTTTCCGGAACCTCAGAACCTGTCTAGTCAGGCCCTTTCCGAAGACATGCCAACGCAGGGGCAGGCGCTTGAGCCTCCCCCATTTTTTTCAGTAGGGAGAACCTTATGCGTCTTGTTTCTACACTTACCGGAGTGAGCCTCACCGGCATGATGCTGGCTCTGAGCGCCCCGGCCAGTGCTGCTGTCGACGCCAAGCTGCTCGAAATGCTCCGCGCCAACGGCTCGATCAACCAGGCGCAGTACAACGAACTGCAGGGCGACCTGGCAAAAGAAACCAAGGAAAGGGCCGACCAGAAAGCTCAGTCTGAACGGATGAGCAACTTCGAACAGAAAGTGGCATGGGCCGCCAAGACCCAGATCAAGGGTGATGTGCGCCTGCGTTACGAAGACGTCAACGTCGACAACCCGATCTCCCGCAGCGGCAACCAGGACCGTGAGCGCGTACGTGCCCGTGTCGGCTTCTACAGCGAGATCAACCCGCAGGTTGACGCTGGCGTGCGTGTGGCCACCGGCAGCAGCGCCGATGCCCGTTCGACCAACCAGAGCCTGGACAACTACTTCGAGAAGAAATCGCTGTGGGTCGACCTGGCCTACCTCGACTGGCACCCGACTGCCGTACCTAACCTGCACCTGATTGGCGGCAAGATGATGCAGCCATGGGTGAGCATGGGCGACATCATCTGGGACAGCGACATCAACCCGGAAGGCGTGGCAGCTACCTACAAGACCAACCTCGGCCCGGCCGAAGTGTTCGGCAGCATCGGCCACTACAACCTGAAGGACAACGTCGACGGCGACGGCGTGCAGTTCAAGCACGACGCGCAGCTGTATGCGGCCCAGCTGGGTACCAAGTTCAACGCGGCTGACACCGTCAAGGTTACCGTTGGCGGCAGCGTATACGGCTACGACAACGACAAGGCCTCGGCTGCCCTGCGCTCGCTGGGCAACACCACCGACGAGTTCAACCTGGTTGAAGGGTTCGGTCAGGTCGATTTCACCGGTTTCGCCATTCCACTGTCGGCTTACGGCCAGTTCGTCAAGAACACCGAAAGCACCGATGGCAAGGACAAGGCCTGGCTGGCTGGCTTGAAGAGCAAGATCGGCGCCTGGAGCCTGGACTACAACTACCGCGACGTTCAGCGTAACGGTGTAGTGAGCCTGTTCACCGACTCCGACTTCGGTAACGGCTTTACCGGTTCCCGTGGCCACAAGTTCAAGGTGGGTTACGAAATCGACAAGAACTTCGCCCTGGGCGCGGCCTACATGATGGCCAAGACCGACTACTCCAACCTGCCGAACAGCGATGCTGATGTAGACACGCTGCAGGTGGACCTGGAAGCCAAGTTCTAAGCGACACCCTCTTCTGCTTCACCTGAAGCGGGAAATGCCGACCCCATCCGGCGTTTCCCGCTTTTTTTGCCTTTTAGATTGCAGGGGGCTGCTTTGCAGCCCATCGCGACACAAGGCCGCTCCTACAGGGGAATGCGTCCTTTGCCGGTACGCGATCTCCTGTAGGAGCGGCCTTGTGTCGCGATGGGCCGCAAAGCGGCCCCTGCAATCTCGGATCAGACCAGGCAATCAGCGCTTGCGCAGAATCACGCTACCAATCGAATACCCCGCACCAAACGAGCTCAACACCCCCAGCGATCCCTTGCCCAAGTCATCCTGGTACAGGTGGAAGGCAATCACCGACCCCGCCGAACTGGTGTTGGCGTAACGGTCCAGAATCACCGGCGCATCTTCCTCGGCCACTTCACGCCCCAGCAGTTTCTTGACGATCAAATGGTTCATGCTGAGGTTGGCCTGGTGTAGCCAGAAGCGCTTCACATCGCTCGGTTGCAGACCGTTTTCCTGCAGGTGCTCGCCGATCAGCTCTGCCACCTTCGGGCATACCTCGCGGAACACCTTGCGGCCTTCCTGGATGAACAATTTGTCTGCCGCACCCTCGCCCTCTTCCGCCGCGCGGTTGAGGAAGCCGAAGTTGTTGCGGATGTTGTTGGAGAACTCGGTCCACAGCTTGGTGCTGACGATGTCGAACTGGTGCTCCGAGGTAGCCTTGTCGGCACGCTCGAGCAACACCGCAGTGGCGGCATCACCGAAAATGAAGTGGCTGTCGCGGTCACGGAAGTTCAGGTGCCCGGTGCACACCTCGGGGTTGACCATCAGCACCGCGCGCGCCTGGCCCAGGGCCACGCTGTTGGCAGCGGTCTGGATGCCGAAGGTGGCCGACGAGCAGGCCACGTTCATGTCGAAGGCAAAGCCCTGGATGCCCAACGCCTGTTGCACTTCGATGGCGATGGCCGGGTACGGGCGCTGCAGGTTGGAGCAGGCGACGATCACGCCATCGACATCGGCAGCTGTGCGGCCGGCGCGCTCCAGGGCCTGGCGGGCAGCGGCCACGGCCATTTCGCAGAGCACCGAGGGTTCGTCATTGGAACGCTCTGGCAGGCGTGGCTTCATGCGCTGCGGGTCGAGGATACCGTCCTTGTCCATCACGAAGCGGCTCTTGATGCCCGAGGCCTTTTCGATAAAGGCCGCATCGGACAGCGGCGCTGCTTCAACCTCACCGCGCTCGATGGCAGCGGCGTTGTCCTGGTTGAACTGCTGCGACCAGGCGTTGAAGGAAGCCACCAGTTCTTCGTTGGAAATGCTCTGGGCCGGGGTGTACAGGCCGGTGCCGCTGATCACGACGTTATGCACGGTCGTTCCTCTGGTCAAAGGCCATCGCCACAGGGCGCTGGCTGGGAATATGACAATTTAGTGGCACTTTAGTACCAATTCAGGGGCGGACGTGACCCCTGTGGGAGCGGGCTCGCCCGCGAAGGGCCGCAACGCGGCCCCAAACTCCCTGAAGTTTGCCACAAATCGGGCAGGTTAGCCTTCCACCTGGCTCCACTGTTTGCTCAATCTTTTGTCGGAAATCGGTACCTTGGTCCCCAGCTGCTGGGCAAACAGCGACACCCGGTATTCCTCCAGCCACCAGCGGTACAACGTCAGTTGCTCATCGCGCTTGCCTTCCTGGGCATGCTTGTCGGCACGGGCCTTGTACTGTGCCCACAAATTGGCCAGTTCACCGCTCCATACCCGGTCCTTCTGCACCTGCGAACCCAGCTTCTCCAGGCGCAATTCCACCGCCTTGAGGTAACGCGGCAGCTCCTTGAACCAAACCCCGGGCGTTTCACGCACAAAGCCCGGGTACACGAGGTTGCCCAGCTGTTGCTTGATGTCGTTCAGCGCCACCGCCTGGCTCAGGTCGATCTTGCCCTTGAAGCGCTTCTGCAGCCCATGCCACAGCTTCAGCACCTCCAGCGTCAGGCGCGCCAGCCGCTCGGCATGTTCGGCCCAGCTGCCGCGCTTGCGCTCAGCCAGCCCGGCCAAGGCCGCACCATCACGCGGCAACGGCTGTTCGCCTTCAAGGATGCAGCTGTCCAGGCTGGCCAGCAGGATGTCCTCGACCAGTGCCTCGACCCGGCCCATTTCACGGTACAGCAGGCCAAGCTCGGTCAGGCCCGGCAGCTTGCCGCGCAGGTACTTGGCCGGCTCGGCCAGTTGCTGCAACAACAGGCGCTGCAGGGCGCGGCGGTGCTGGAACTCGGCTTCGGCCTGGGTCGAGAAGCGCCCTTCGCGCACGCTACCGCCCTCTTCCACCAACGCCGGGTACACGGTCATCGACAGGCCGGCAATCTTCTGTTGGGCGGTCTGCTTCACTTCGCTGAAGGCCTTGGCCTGCACCGGTTGCTCGCTCTTTTCAGTGCGCGGCACCGCCAGGGCAGCCTGGCTGGCGGCAGCAAAGCGCGCGGTCAGCTCGGCCAGGTCGCGGCCTTCGCCAAGGAACTTGCCCTGGCCGTCGACCACTTCGATGTTCATGCGCAGGTGGCCTTCGACCAGCTGGACCGACTCGTCCCAGGCTTCGTCGGACACCCGCGCACCGGTCATGCGCAGCAGCTCCTGGCCCAAGGCCTGCGGCAGTGCGCCCTGACCGAAGGTCATACGCGCCAGCGAAGCCTTGACGAAGTCCGGCACCGGCACGAAGTTCTTGCGCAGGGCCTTGGGCAGGTTGCGTATCAGCGCCACGCACTTGGCCTCCAACAAGCCTGGCACCAGCCATTCCAGGCGCTCGCCGGGCAGGCTTGGCAGCAACGGTGCCGGCACCCGCACGGTCACGCCGTCACGCGGGTGGCCGGGTTCGAAGTGGTAGCTCAGCGGCAGGCGCAGCTCGCCCACCTGCAGGCTGTCGGGGTACTGCGCGGCAGTGACTTCGCTCGCCTCGCGGGCCAGCACGTCTTCCTCACGCATGATCAGCAGGTTGGCATCCTTCTGGCTGCCCATGCGGTACCAGCTGTCGAAGGTCGCGGTCTGGTGGATCTCCGCCGGCAGGCGCGCTTCGTAGAAGGCATACAGCGTTTCTTCGTCAGCCAGGATGTCGCGCCGGCGGGCCTTGGCCTCCAGCTCGTCGAGTTCTTCGAGCAGGCGTTTGTTGGCCGCCAGGCACTTGGCCCGCGACTGTATTTCGCCACCCACCAGGCCCTCGCGGATGAACAGCTCGCGTGAGGTGACCGGGTCAATGGGGCCGAAGTGCACCGGGCGGCGGCCGACCAGAATCAGGCCATACAGGGTGATCTGCTCATAGGCCACCACCTGCCCGCGCTTCTTCTCCCAGTGCGGTTCGAAGTGGTTTTTCTTGACCAGGTGGCCGGCCAGCGGTTCGATCCAGTCCGGCTCGATCTTGGCGACCATGCGCGCATACAGCTTGGTGGTCTCGACCAGCTCGGCGGCCATGACCCACTGCGGCCGCTTGCGCCCCAGGCCCGAAGACGGGTGTACCCAGAAGCGTCGTTGACGCGCCCCCTGGTAGTCGCCCTCTTCGGTCTTCTGGCCGATCTGGCTGAGCAGGCCGCTGAGGATGGCCTTGTGCATCTTCTGGTAGTCGGACGGTTCCTTGTTCACCGTCAACTGCAGGTCACGGCAGATCAGCGCCAACTGGCGGTGGGCATCGCGCCACTCACGCAGGCGCAAGTAGTTCAGGAAATTCTTGCGGCACCAGTTGCGCAGCGGGTTGACCGTCAGCGCCTGGCGTTGCTCTTCAAAACCCCGCCACAGGTTGACCAGCGCGGCGAAGTCGGAGTCCACGTCTTTCCATTGCGCATGGGCCTGATCAGCCGCCTGCTGACGCTCTGGCGGGCGCTCGCGTGGGTCCTGCACCGACAGTGCGCTGGTAACGATCAGCACTTCCTGCAGGCTGCCCAGTCGGGCGCCTTCGAGCAGCATGCGGCCCAGCCGTGGGTCGATGGGCAGGCGGGCCAGTTGGCGGCCAATCGGCGTCAACTGGTTTTCGCGGTTGACCGCCGACAGTTCCTGCAGCAGGTTGAAGCCATCGCTGATGGCCTTGCCATCCGGCGGCTCGATGAACGGGAACGCATCGATCGCGCCCAGGCGCAGGTGCAACATCTGCAGGATCACCGCCGCCAGGTTGGTGCGCAGAATCTCCGGGTCGGTAAACGCCGGCCGGCTGTTGAAGTCCTCCTCGCTGTACAGACGTACGCAAATGCCCGGCTCGACCCGGCCGCAACGGCCTTTACGCTGGTTGGCGCTGGCCTGGGACACAGCTTCGATGGGCAGGCGCTGCACTTTGGCGCGGTAGCTGTAGCGGCTGATGCGTGCGGTGCCGGTGTCGATCACGTAGCGGATGCCCGGCACGGTCAGCGAGGTTTCGGCCACGTTGGTGGCCAGCACCACGCGGCGCCCGGTGTGCGGCTGGAAGATGCGCTGTTGCTCGGCCGGCGACAGGCGTGCATACAGCGGCAAAATCTCGGTGTGGCGCAACTGCGCCTTGCGCAGGATTTCAGCGGCATCGCGGATTTCCCGCTCGCCGGGCAGGAAGATCAGCACATCGCCCGGGCCTTTGCCTTCACTGCGTTCGTGGTGCGCCAGCTCGTCCAGGGTGGCGAGGATGGCCTGGTCGACGGTGAGGTCGTCCTCGATCTGGTTGCCTTCTTCATCCTGCTCGCTGGTGAGCGGGCGGTACCAGGTTTCCACCGGGAAAGTGCGCCCGGACACCTCGATGATCGGCGCGCCATCGAAGTGTTTGGAAAAGCGTTCCAGGTCGATGGTGGCCGACGTGATGATCAGTTTCAGGTCTGGCCGGCGATGCAGCAGTGTCTTCAGGTAGCCAAGCAGGAAGTCGATGTTCAGGCTACGTTCGTGGGCTTCGTCGACGATGATCGTGTCGTAGCGCTCAAGAAAGCGGTCGTGCTGGGTTTCGGCCAGCAGGATGCCGTCGGTCATCAGTTTGACCAGGGTATTGGCATCGCTCTGGTCTTCGAAACGTACCTGGTAGCCGACCAGCCCGCCCAGCGGCGTGCCCAGTTCTTCGGCAACCCGCGCCGCCACGCTGCGCGCGGCGATCCGGCGTGGCTGGGTGTGGGCGATCAGGCCATGGCTGCCGCGGCCCAGTTCCAGGCAAATCTTCGGCAGCTGGGTGGTCTTGCCCGAACCGGTTTCGCCGGCGATCACCAGCACCTGGTTTTCGGCCAGGGCCTTCTTGATTTCATCACGCTTGGCGGCGATCGGCAGGTTGTCGTCGTAGCGCACGGTCGGCACGCTCTGCTGACGTGCAGTGACCTGGGCGCAGGAGGCCTGGACCTTTTCCACCCACTGCGAAAGCTTCGCCTCGTCGGGGCGCTTGCGCAGTTCGTGCAGTTGCCGGCGCAGACGATGGCGGTCGGCAATCATGGCGTGGTCGAGGTTTTGCAGCAGTTTGTCGATGGCGTGGTCAGTCATGGGGCTTTTTAGTGATGCAGGTGGCCCTGCTTTTTCATGATCGGCATTCGGAAAGTTGGGCGATTGTCGCAGATTTGGGCCTACTTTGCTGTCCAGGCTGGCACGGCCCCTGTAGGAGCGGCCTTGTGTCGCGATGGGCTGCGGCAGCAGCCCCGGCAATTTGTGCTTGGGCGGAAATCCTGGGGCTGCGGCGCAGCCCATCGCGACACAAGGCCGCTCCTACAGGGATGGCACAACGGCTTAAAGTTTAGCAAGGGCATATGTAAAGGTTGCCATTCACTGCTTTAATCAACCTTACGCCGCATGTGAGTATCAAAAGCATGACTCCCGCCCAGCCCATCGCCCCACCGTCTTCCCGCCCTTCGCTACCGAAGGCCCGGAGCCGTGCCGGGGAAAATCCGCTGGTGCACATCATCCTCGCCTTCTGGGCACTGTGGCACTGCCGCCACGCACGCCCACCAGACACTTCGCTCACGCCTTTGTGACCAAACCCGGCCATCGCCTGGCCGTTTGACTCAACTGGACCGCGCGTTTTGCGCGAATGTCCTGTGCGCTTGTGAGCGAATTCATCATGCACTTTGCACCTGTAGAGCAGGCTACCCGTTTCCTGGCCGACAACCCCGATATCGAGTTGTTCGAGCTGTTCATCCTCGACGCCAACGGCGTACCGCGCGGCAAGCTGCTGCACCGTGATGAACTGCTGGCCGTGTACCAGACCGGCCGGCCGCTGCCCAGCACCATCCTTGGCCTGACCCTGAACGGTGACGACGTGGAAAATTCGGGCCTGGTGTGGGACGTGGGCGACATCGACTGCCGCGCCTACCCACTCGAAGGCAGCCTGGTGCGCCTGCCCTGGCGCCGGGTGCCGACCGCCGCCGTGCAGGTCAGCATGCACCCTACCGAGGGCCTGCCAGCCAGCATCGCCGACCCGCGCCATGTGCTGCTGCGCACCATCGACGCCCTGAAAGCCGACGGCTACCACCCCGTAATGGCCTGTGAGCTGGAGTTCTACCTGCTCGACCAGCAACGCGATGCCCTGGGCCGCCCGCAACCGGCGCTGGACAACGATGGTGGCCGCCCACGTACCACCCAGGTTTATGGCCTGCGCGAGCTGGAACAGATCGAACCCTTCCTCGCCGACCTGTACGCCGCCTGCAAGGCGCAGGGCATCCCGGCGCGCACTGCGATTTCGGAGTACGCCCCGGGCCAGGTGGAAATCACCCTCGAACACGGCGATGCCCTGCAGGCAATGGACCAGGCCGTGCGCTACAAGCGCCTGGTCAAGGGCGTGGCCCATGCCCACGGCATGCAGGCCTGCTTCATGGCCAAGCCGTTTGCCAACCTGGCCGGCACCGGCATGCACATGCACCTGAGCCTGGCCGACAGCGCGGGCAACAACCTGTTCGCCAGCGAAGACAAGGCCGGCACCCCGCTGCTGCGCCAGGCCGTGGCGGGCATGCTGCGCCACCTGCGCGACTCGCTGCTGCTGTTTTGCCCCAATGCCAACTCGTTCCGCCGCTTCCAGGCCAACAGCTATGCGCCGCTGGCCCCGACCTGGGGCGTGGACAACCGCACCGTGAGCCTGCGCGTGCCCGGCGGCCCGGCCAACAGCCGACATGTAGAGCACCGCATTTGCGGCGCCGACGCCAACCCTTACCTGGCTGCCGCAGCGATCCTCGCCGCCAGCCATCGCGGCATCCGCGAACAGCTGGACCCAGGCGCACCAGTGGAAGGCAACGGCTATGCCCAGGCCACCGAGCACCTGCCCACCGACTGGCTGACTGCCCTCGATGCCCTGCAGCATTCCCATTGGGCTCGCGAAGCCTTGGGCGACGACTTCCTTGGCGTGTACCTGAAGGTAAAGCGTGCCGAGTACCGCCAGTTCATGGCCGAAGTCAGCGAGCAGGACTGGCGCTGGTACCTGCACCAGGCCTGAGCCCCTACCTAACAAGGAACACCCATGAACGCAGCATTGAACAAAGGCCCGGCGCAGCGTGCGCCGTCCTATTACACCGCCTCCCTCAACGACCACACCGAGTACCCGCAGCTCAAGGGCACGGTGCAGGTGGATGTGGCCATCATCGGCGGCGGCTTTACCGGCGTGGCCACGGCGGTGGAGCTGGCCGAGCGTGGCCTGAAAGTGGCCATCGTCGAAACCAACCGCATCGGCTGGGGCGCCAGCGGGCGCAATGGCGGCCAGGTCACCGGCAGCCTGTCGGGTGATGAGGCCATGCGCTCGCAGATGCGCAACCACCTGGGTGCCGAAGTCGACGACTTCATCTGGCACCTGCGCTGGCGCGGTCACCAGGTGATCGAGCAGCGCGTGGCGCGCTATGGCATCGACTGCGACCTCAAGCGCGGCCACCTGCATGCGGCAATGAAACCTTCGCACATGGACGAACTGCGCGCCTTCGAGGCCGAGGCCCGCCGCCGTGGCATGGGCGAGCAGGTGCAATTGCTGGACCGTGCGGCAGTGGCCGAGCACCTGCAAAGCCCGCTGTACCTGGGCGCACTGAAAAACCTGCGCAACCTGCACCTGCACCCGCTCAACCTGTGCCTGGGTGAAGCCCGTGCGGCCCACAGCCTGGGTGCACTGATCTTCGAGAACTCCGAAGTGCTGGACATCGTCCACGGCCCGCGCCCGGCAGTGGTCACTGCCCATGGCCGGGTCGAAGCGCGCCAGGTAATGCTGGCCGGCGATGTGTATCACACGCTGGAAAAGCGCCAGCTCAAGGGCAAGATCTTCCCGGCCATGGGCGGCATCGTCACCACCGCGCCGCTGGGTGAGCTGGCCGAGCAGATCAACCCGCAGGACCTGGCGGTGTACGACTGCCGCTTCGTGCTCGACTACTACCGCCTGACCGCCGACAAGCGCCTGCTGTTTGGTGGCGGCGCCAATTACTCGGGCAAGGACTCACGCGACATCGAAGGCGAACTGCGCCCGTGCATCGAACGCACCTTCCCGGCGCTCAAGGGCGTGCCGATCGAGTTCCAGTGGAGCTGTGCCATGGGCATCGTGGTCAACCGCATTCCGCAGTTGGGCAAGCTGTCGGACAACGTGTGGTATTGCCAGGGTTACTCGGGGCATGGCATTGCCACCAGCCACATCATGGGCGAGATCATGGCCGAGGCATTGACCGGGACGCTGGAGAAGTTCGACACCTTCGCGCAATGCAAGCATGTGCGGGTGCCGATGGGAGACTTGCTGGGGAACCCGCTGCTGGCGGCGGGGATGTGGTACTACCAGATGCTGGAAAAACTGCGCTGACTTCACCGGCCTCTTCGCGGGTAAACCCGCGAAGAGGCCGGTGAAGTCAGTATAGATTCAGAAGATCAGGCGATCTTTTTCAGGCCCTGCTTCTTCAACTCTTCATCACGCAGTTCGCGGCGCAGGATCTTGCCCACGTTGGTGGTCGGCAACGAATCACGGAATTCGATCTGGCGCGGTACCTTGTAGCCGGTAACGTTGGCACGCATGTGCTCCATCACCTGCTCCTTGGTCAGGGTCATGCCCGGCTTGACCACGATGAACACCTTGATCACCTCACCCGACTTCTCGTCCGGCACACCAATGGCCGCACACTGCAACACACCCGGCAACGCCGCCAGCACATCTTCCAGCTCGTTGGGGTACACGTTGAAGCCCGAGACCAGGATCATGTCCTTCTTGCGGTCGACGATGCGCATGTAGCCGTCCGCCTGGATCAGGGCGATGTCACCGGTCTTCAGCCAGCCTTCGCTGTCCAGGATTTCGGCGGTGGCGTCTTCGCGCTGCCAGTAGCCCTTCATCACCTGCGGACCCTTGACGCACAACTCGCCCACTTCGCCCAACGGCAGCTCGTTGCCGGCGTCGTCGATGATCTTGCACAGGGTCGAAGGCACCGGAATACCGATGGTGCCCACCTGGTTGGCCTCTGCCGGGTTCACTGCCGCCACCGGGCTGGTTTCGGTCATGCCGTAACCTTCGCAGATGGCGCAGCCGGTAACGGCCTTCCAGCGTTCGGCCACGCTCAGTTGCAAGGCCATGCCGCCCGACAGGGTGATTTTCAGCGCCGAAAAGTCCAGGGCGCGGAACGCCTCGTTGTTGCACAGGGCAACGAACAAGGTGTTGAGGCCGACAAAGCCGCTGAACTTCCACTTGCCCAGTTCCTTGACCATGGCCGGCAGGTCACGCGGGTTGCTGATCAGCACGTTGTGGTTGCCGATCAACATCATCGCCATGCAATGGAAGGTAAAGGCGTAGATGTGGTACAGCGGCAGCGGGGTGATGAGAATTTCGCAACCTTCGTGCAGGTTCGAGCCCATCAGTGCCCGGCACTGCAGCATGTTGGCCACCAGGTTGCGGTGGGTCAGCATCGCGCCCTTCGCCACGCCCGTGGTACCGCCGGTGTACTGCAGCACCGCCACTTCGTTGGCCTGCGGGTTGGCCTCGGTTACCGGCTGGCCCTTGCCCAATGCCAACGCGTCGTTGAAGCGTATGGCACGCGGCAGGTTGTAGGCCGGTACCATCTTCTTCACGTACTTGATCACGCTGTTGATCAGCAGGCGCTTGAGCGGCGGCAGCAGGTCGGCCACTTCGGTGACGATAACGTGCTTGACCTGGGTCTTGGGCACCACCTTTTCAGCCAGGTGGGCCATGTTGGCCAGACACACCAGGGCCTTGGCGCCGGAGTCGTTGAACTGGTGTTCCATCTCCCGCACGGTGTACAGCGGGTTGGTGTTGACCACGATCAGCCCGGCACGCATGGCACCGAATACCGCGACCGGGTATTGCAGGACATTGGGCAGTTGCACGGCAATGCGGTCACCCGGCTTGAGGTCGGTGTGCTGCTGCAGCCAGGCCGCAAACGCCCCCGACAGCGCATACAACTCGCCATAAGTGATAGTCTTGCCCAGGTTGCTAAAGGCCGGTTTGTCGGCAAAGCGTTGGCAGGATTGCTTGAGTACTGCCTGGATATTGGGGAATTCGTCAGGATTGATTTCCGCCGTAATCCCGGCTGGGTACTTATCCTTCCAAAAATGTTCGATCATGGAAGCCCACTCCTTCAGCAACAGCGAAGTTCGATTGGCGCGTCGATGCGCTTATTATTGATATGAGACGGCGGTTCGTTGCAAACCGGATCATCTGAAAGCGGGCCGAGAGTAACAGCTTTGCCTGGGGTCGCCTAGAGGCCAAAACAGGCCTTGCAGTCACAAAAATGACTCAATGAACAATACAAGTCATTTTTAGAGTATTTAACTTAAAGCGACAAGCTTTAAGCTTCAAGCGGCAAGATAGAGCGTGCCCAAGGCTCTGGCTTGCAGCTTGCAGCTTGCAGCTTGCAGCTTGCAGCTTGCAGCTTGTAGCTTGTAGCTTGCAGCTAATTCAAGCTATGTCGCGCAGCTCCCGCCGCAAGATCTTGCCCACCGGCGTCATCGGCAACGACTCGCGCAGCACAATGTGCTTGGGCACCTTGTAGCCGGTAAAGTTGGCCTTGCAGTAGGCCTTGAGCTCATCCACGCTCAGCCCCTCCTCACGCGGCACCACGAACAGCTTCACCGCCTCGCCGGAACGCTCGTCCGGCACACCGATGGCTGCGCAATTGGCGACCTTGGGGTGGCCCATCACCACATCCTCGATCTCGTTGGGGTAAACGTTGAAGCCCGAGACGATGATCATGTCCTTCTTGCGGTCGACGATGCGGGTGAAACCGTCCGGGTCGATCACCGCAATATCGCCGGTCTTGAACCAGCCGTCCGCATCCAGGGCCTGGGCCGTCGCCTCGGGCTGCTGCCAGTAACCCTTCATCACCTGCGGGCCCTTGATGCACAACTCGCCCCGCTCGCCCAGCGGCATCTCGTTGCCGTCATCGTCGATCACCTTGAACGCGGTACCCGCCACCGGGATGCCCACCGTACCCAGTCGGGCAAGCTTGCCATAGGGGTTGGTGCTGGCCACCGGCGAGGTTTCGGTCAGGCCGTAGCCCTCGACGATGCGACACCCCGTAAGCGCTTCCCAGCGTTCGGCGGTGGCCTTGACCAGCGCAGTGCCGCCAGAGTTGGTGACCTTCAACGCCGAGAAGTCCAGCTGACGGAAGCCCGGGTGATCCATCAGCGCAACGAACAGGGTATTCAGCCCCAGCAGTGCGGAGAAACGCCACTTGCCCAGCTCCTTGATGAAGCCCGGGATATCCCGTGGGTTGGTGATCAGCACGTTGTGGTTACCGGTGACCATCATGCACATGCAGTTCGCGGTAAAGGCATAGATGTGGTACAGCGGCAGCGGTGCGATCATCACCTCCTGCCCGTCCTTGAGCAGCTTCTGCCCGTCGGGGCCATGCTGCGAGAAGCAGGCCAGCACCTGCAGCATGTTGGCCACCAGGTTGCCGTGGGTGAGCATCGCGCCTTTGGCAAGGCCCGTGGTACCACCGGTGTATTGCAGTACGGCGATGTCGTCCAGGCTCAGCGGCACCGGTTTGTGCGACAGCTCGCGCCCTTGGCGCAGCACCTGTTTGAACGATACCGCCTGGGGCAAGTGATAGGCCGGCACCATCTTCTTCACTTTGTCGACCACGGTGTTGATCAGCCAGCCTTTGGCGGTGGGCAGCAGGTCGCCCATCTTCGCCTCGATCAGGTATTCGATGCCGGTATCGGGCAACACCTCCTGCACACGCTTGCCGAACATGTTCAGGTACACCAGTGCGCGGGCGCCGCTGTCCTTGAACTGGTGGCGCATTTCGCGCTCGGTGTACAGCGGGTTGGTGTTGACCACGATCAGGCCGGCGCGCATGGCACCGAAGACGGCGATGGGGTATTGCAGCACGTTGGGCATCTGCACCGCGATGCGGTCACCCGGTTTGAGGTCGGTGTGCTGCTGCAACCAGCCGGCGAAGGCGGCTGAATGGCGCTCCAGCTCGGCGTAGGTGAGGGTCACGCCCAGGTTGCTGAACGCCGGGCGGTCGGCAAAGCGCTTGCAGGAGCGCTCGAACACCTCGACGACCGAGGTGTAGGCATTGATGTCGATGGTGGAAGGCACGCCCGCCGGGCGCTTGTCATTCCAGAAGTCGGCTTGCATTTATTATTGTTCCTCTGCCTGGACCTGCACTGCGTCCTTTAGTCCATTACCTGATCGCGATCGGGCGAAAAGGCGTTGATCCGACGTTAGCAGGTAAGTCCAAGGTGGCATATACGCCAAGTGCCGCCATTAACATTGTGAATCTTATTTGTGCCCTTCCTGCAATCCGGCCGGTTGTGCATACACTGTTCGGGTACCTGTGCGCACAAGGACCCGCCATGCCTCACGACGCCTTCTGGCTACCCGCCAGCGAGCACTGCAGCCTGTACGTGCACCAATGGCTGCCGGCCAAACCGGTGAAAGCCGTGGTGCTGCTGGCCCATGGCATGGCCGAGCATGCCGGGCGCTACCAGCGCCTGGGGCAGGCCTTGAGCGAGGCGGGCTTTGCCCTGTTCGCGGCCGACCAGCGCGGTCACGGACGCACTGCCGAACAGGGCAGCCTCGGCCTGTTCGCCCGCCATCATGGCTGGAATGCCGTGGTCAACGACCTCGGCCGGGTGGCCCAGCACATCGGTCAGCAATACCCATGCACGCCGCTGTTCCTGTTCGGCCACAGCATGGGCAGCTACATTGCCCAGGCCTACCTGCTGCACCACAGTGCCAGCCTGCACGGGGCCATCCTGAGTGGCTCCAACTACCAGCCGGCGACGCTTTACCGCGTGGCCCGGCAGATTGCCCGGCTGGAGGCCTGGCGTCAGGGGCCGTTGGGCAAAAGTGCACTGATCGAGTGGTTGTCGTTCGGCTCGTTCAACACGGCTTTCAAGCCCAACCGCACGGCGTTCGACTGGCTTAGCCGCGACCCGGCCGAAGTCGACCTGTACGTCAACGACCCGCTGTGCGGCTTTCGTTGCAGCAACCAGCTGTGGCTCGACCTGTTACAAGGCTTGGCGCAGATCAGCCAGCCGAGTAACCTCGCGCAGATCGATCCGAACCTGCCGATGCTGGTGATCGGTGGTGAATGTGATCCGGTCAGTGCCGGCAAACGTCTCACCCATCTGGCCGACGCCCTGCGCGCGACCGGCAATCGACATGTACAGCTGCGCGTCTATCCTGAGGCGCGGCACGAAGTGCTCAACGAAACCAACCGTGACGAGGTCACCGCCGATATTCTCGGCTGGCTTGAACAGGCGCTGGCCCTTGGCCGCCCTGTGCGCAGTGAATGATAGCCGCCCTCGCCCACCGCTTAAGGAAGCCCCGATGTCCCAGGTCACCAACACGCCTTACGAAGCCCTCGAAGTCGGCCAAAAGGCCGAATACAAGAAGTCTGTTGAAGAGCGCGACATCCAGCTGTTCGCCGCCATGTCCGGCGACCACAACCCGGTGCACCTGGACGCCGAGTTCGCCGCCAAGAGCATGTTCCGCGAGCGCATTGCCCATGGCATGTTCAGCGGCGCATTGATCAGTGCTGCAGTGGCCTGCACCCTGCCCGGCCCTGGCACCATCTACCTGGGCCAGAAAATGAGCTTCCAGAAGCCGGTGAAAATTGGCGACACCCTGACCGTGCGCCTGGAAATTCTTGAGAAACTGCCGAAGTTCAAGGTGCGTATCGCCACCAATGTTTACAACCAGAACGATGAGCTGGTGGTCGAGGGTGAGGCCGAGATTCTGGCACCGCGCAAGCAGCAGACTGTCGAGCTGGTGTCGCCGCCGAACTTTGTGGCTAGCTGAAGATTGATGTAGCCAGTACCGGCCTCTTCGCGGGCGTGCCCGCGAAGAGGCCGGCAATGCCAACATCACTCAATGGATTGCAATCGCTGCTCGATATGCCTCCGCTCCGGCGCCTGTCGGGTCAAGGCCAGCGCCTGCCGCCACGCCGCTCGCGCCGCCTCCACCTGCCCTAACTGGTAGTGCAACTCCGCCCGTGCCACATGCGCCAGGTGATAGTCCAGCAACTCCCCCCGCGCCAAAATCCCCTCGACCGCCCGCAAGCCAACCTCCGGCCCATCCCTCTTGGCCACTGCCACCGCCCGGTTCAGTTCCACCACGGCTGACGGCCAATGCCGCTGCAACACGTCATACAGCCCGACAATCTCCGCCCAGTCAGTGTCCTGCGCCGTTGCCGCCTCAGCATGCACCGCAGCAATCGCCGCCTGCACGGTATAAGCACCAAACGCGCGACTTTGCAGAGCCTGGCGTACCAGCTCACAGCCCTCGCCAATGCGTTGCCGGTCCCACAAACGGCGGTCCTGCTGCTCCAGCACCACGAGGTTGCCCTGGGCATCGACGCGTGCACGTTGCCGGGAAGCCTGCAGCAACATCAAGGCCAACAGGCCGACCGCCTCCGGGTCGGGCAGTAACTGCACCAATAACCGCGCCAGGCGAATGGCTTCATCGCTCAGGTCCTGCTGCAGCAGCGCCTCGCCCGATGACGCCGAATAGCCTTCGTTGAACACCAGATAGATAACCCGCAAAACGCTCTCCAGGCGCTCGGGCAGTTCGTTCAGCTCCGGCACTTGGTACGGAATGCCCGCATCACGGATCTTGGCTTTGGCGCGGACAATGCGCTGGGCAATCGTGGCCGGGCTTTGCAGGAAGGCGCGGGCAATCTGTTCAGTGGTCAGGTCGCAGACTTCGCGTAGGGTCAGCGGTACCTGGGCATCGGCGGACAGTGCCGGGTGGCAGCAGGTGAAGATCAGCCGCAAGCGGTCATCGGCCAGCAACTCTTCTTCGCTGGGGTCCTGTGCCTGCCCGTCGAGCAGCATGCTCAGGTCTGCCTGGGAGCGGTCGAAACGGGCGCGCCGGCGCAGCGCATCGATGGCCTTGAAGCGCCCGGTGGAAACCAGCCACGCCCTTGGGTTTTCGGGGATGCCGTCGCGCTGCCAACGCTCGACGGCGATGAAGAAGGCATCATGCATGGCCTCCTCGGCCAGGTCGAAATCACCCAGCAAGCGGATCAACGTTGCCAATATGCGCCGCGACTCCCGCCGGTACACCGCCTCGACTTCGGTGCGCACTTGCGCCAGTGCCGCCATCAGTCGGGCATCCGCTGGGTCACCACCTCCACCAGGCGGTCCAGGCTTTCTCCCCAGCCCTGGTGAAAGCCCATCTCCTCATGGGCCCGGCAGTCGGCGGCATTCCAGTGCCAGGCGCGGGCGGTGTAGCGGGTTTTGCCTTGCTCCTCGTCAAAGCTGATCACGGCAGTCATGAAGGCCTTGTTCGAGGGTACCCAGCCGGGGCCGAAGGCATCGGTGAACACCAGCCGCCGTGGTGCGGCAATTTCCAGAAACACACCCTGGTTCGGGTACTCGCTGCCATCCGGCGCGCGCATCAGAGTGCGGAACAGGCCGCCGGCCCACAACTGCATCTCGCACTCCGGGGTGGTCATGCCGTGCGGCCCCCACCACTGCATCAGCCACTGGGGCTCGGTCCAGGCGCGGAACACCTTGGCCGGGGGCGCGTCGATCAAGCGGCTGATGGACAACTCGTGTTGGGCAGGTGCAGGTTGGGCAAGGCTCATTATTGTTGTGCTCCTTTGCTGTCAGGGTTGCAGTTGGCGCACGGGCCTTACCTCGACGCTACCGACCCGTGCGGCAGGAATACCCTTGGCGATGTTCAGCGCCTCGTTCAAGTCGCGGGCTTCCACCAGGTAAAAACCCGCCAGTTGCTCTTTGGTTTCGGCGAACGGGCCGTCGGTCAGGCTCATGTGCCCGTTGCGCACGCGTACCGTGGTGGCGGTCTGCACAGGCTTCAGCGCCTCGGCCGCCAGCATTCGCCCAGAGCCCTGGATGGCTTCGGCATACGCCATGCATTCGGCGTCTTCCGGGCTGTCGGGCAGGCTGTGCAGCAGCCCCTCGTCACAATAGACCAGGCACAGGTATTTCATGGTCGCCTCCAGGGCATTGGCAAAGTGCGTTTGGCGATAACGGCTCAGGGCTTGAGATCGAACAGGGCTTTCTGGGTTTCCATGTCGAACGGCGCCGACCAGTGCTCATGGATCACCTGCCACTGGCCTCCCTGACGACGATAGCCCACGGTGGCACGCATGAAGCCGCACTGGCTTTCGTCATCGCCCGGGCCGCAGCGGTTCAGCCAGTGGGCCAGGGCAAGGTCGCCAGCGGCGTGTACGGTGAGTTCGGCCAGTTCGAAGACCATGGGGCCGGTGCACATGCCCATGCACATTTCCCAGTGCGCGGTATAGGCAGCCTTGCCCTTGAATTGCAGGGCCTGGATGGCATCGAAGGCGACGATGTCATCGGCATAGGGGGCGGTGATGTTGGGGATGTCGCGATCGCGCACGGCCTGCATCCAGCGCTCGATCAGTTGGCGGATCTCGGTTTCGGCTGCGGTACTCATCGGGGGTTCCTCCGACAGGTCATGGGGGCACGGTGGTGCCTTCACCTATGGTCGAACGGAGAACGGAGGAATCGACAGGCCTTGGAAAAATTCTGGTTTAGCGATTGCAGAAAAACGATGTGCTGGCTTAAGCCCGCCTGGCTCAGACCATGGCAGCTTGTTCGAAGACCTCATCAGCCCACTGGTTCAGGCTTTTGCCAGCAGCACGGGCAGCGACACTCGCGGCAGCATGAACCTCCGGCCGGATTCGCAGCATGACTTTACCCGAGGCAGGCTTCTCAGGCGTGATGCCCTGCTCTGCACAATCAGCCAGGTAATCTTCCAACGCATCGCGGAACGCTTCATGCAATTCGGGCACCGAGCTTGCGTGAAAACTGATGATGTCTCGCATACCAAGCACACGGCCAACGAAGATGTCATCACGCTCGTCGTACTCGATACGCGCGGCATAGCCTTTGTAGCGCATGCAACTCATGTCCTGACTCCTGCCCGCAACAGGAATTCGCGGGCTTCTTCAATCTGATACCGCTTGGCTTCTTTACCTGGATGAGGCCGATGACACCTCCAAAAGTGGTCACCCAGCATCATCTTGACCCTGGAGCCTTGCCGTTCCTGCACCTGGCCACCCAGGTGAAGTACCAATGCCTCAATCTCGGAGAACGCCAACGACGCCGTGGTCGGCGTTCGGAAAATGGCTTCAAGAATTTTGCGGTATCGAGTGTTCATCGAAAAATGCTATCAAATTAAGATAGCACTTTTTCCTCGATATTCATTCAGGATTTTTCATCGGTTGAGCTGCAACAAAGCTGATGGCCCCCTGGCGACAGGATGGTGCGAGGGCCATCAGCACCCTACCAAGGCCTGATCAGCCCTGCTGACACCCCTCACCCATGGCCCGGTACTGGATGGTATGCACCTGGCCTTGGTGGTCTTCATAGGTCATGGTGGCAGGTACCACTTCGCAGACATTGGGGATGGTCGACAGGTTGATCACCCGTTTGATGTCCAGGTTCATGGAGTAGTCATACTGCTGGGCCACAGGCTGGCTGGAGACGGGGGTAGCCTCATCGGCGAGGGCGAACGAGGACATACCGACCAATGCAAGAATCAGTAATGGTTTCATGTGGGTTTGCCTTTTGAGCATTCAAGCTGATCGATTGACTTCTATTGCCGTGAACGGCGCGGAGAAGTTGCCATCTACGGTGAAGATGGCACGAAGTACCGATCCCGCTTCGTACTGCCAGGGGGGATGTGTAAAAGTCTACTCCCGCTTGGCAATAGTTGAACCCCGTAGTCGGATATTCACCCTTGCCGGATTTGCAACAATCTGCGTCAAATTGGCCGCAAAACATCAAGCCAGAGCCTCTGGCCAGCTTTCAGGGCAGGACTCGCCATTTCATTAAATTATCTTCACTGCTCGACGCTTTCGGACACAGAACGCCGACTACTGGACCATTTTTACCGTCAGCACGGCTCGCGCATGCGTGCTGCGAGTGATGCGCAACTGTGGGTGGCGAGGGCGCCGGACATCATTGCAGGCTTGAGCCTGAGCCCCGTGGGCGATGGCTATTGGCTGACCGGGTTGTTCGTCGACCCGCAACAGCGCAACAAGGGGATGGCCGGACGCTTGATCGAAGCGGCGCTGGAGCAGGCCAATGGCCCAACCTGGCTGTTCTGCCACCCGGACCTGGTGCCCTTCTATCAGCGCCTGGGTTTCCACATGGCCGGGCAACTGCCCGAAAGCCTGGCAAGCCGCCTGCTGCGCTACCAGCGCAGCAAACGCCTGGTAGCGCTGGAGCGCGCTCAGTCGTCGCTGACGTCGAGCCCCGGGAACAGCACCTCGGTGTAACCGAACTTGGCGAAGTCCTGAATGCGTGACGGGTATAGCCGCCCGATCAGGTGATCGCACTCGTGCTGCACCACCCGTGCATGGAAGCCGTCGGCAAAGCGGTTGATCGGGTTGCCCTGGGGGTCGACCCCTTCGTAGCAGATGTGCTTGAAGCGCGGCACCACGCCACGCAGGCCAGGCACCGACAGGCAGCCTTCCCAGCCGTCCTCGACCTCGGTGGAGGTCGGTGTGATGACCGGGTTGAGCAAAATGGTCTGCGGCACCGCTTCGGCATCCGGGTAACGTTCGCTGCGCTCGAAGCCGAAGATCACCAACTGCAGGTCGACGCCAATCTGCGGCGCGGCCAGGCCGACACCGCCCACATGGCGCATGGTTTCGAACATGTCGTCGATCAGTTGCTGCAGTTCGGCCGTGCCGAACAGGTGCTCGGGCACGGGCGGGGCGATGCGCAGCAGGCGTTCGTCGCCCATCTTGAGAATTTCACGGATCATCTGGAGTTCGGCTCGGAGGGTTGGGGCTCGCTCGGTTGCGGGTGTTCGTGGCCCAGCACGGTAATGGTTTGCGGGGCCTTGTGCCCTTCAAAATCCTTCTCGCCAGGGTTCTTGCCCTCGCTCGACATGTGCTCGATCACCGCGTTCATTTCCGCGCCCAGCAGCAACACGGCGGCGGAAATATAGAAATACAGCAACAGCACGATGATTGCACCAATGCTGCCGTACATGGCGTTGTAGTCGGCAAAGGTTTTCACGTAGTAGGCAAAGCCCAGCGAGGCCACAATCCACACCACCACCGCCAGCACCGAGCCGGGTGTGATGAAGCGAAACTTCTGCTTCACGTCGGGCATCACGTAGTAGATCACGGCCACCGCCACCATCAGCAGCATGATGATTGCCGGCCAGCGCAAGATGGTCCACAGCGTGACGATGAACTCCTGCATGCCCACCTGTGAGGCAATCCACTCCATCACTTGCGGCCCCAGCACCATCAGCGCCGCCGCTACCAGTAGCATGCCGGCCAGGCCCACGGTGTAGATGATGGAAAGGGGTATGCGCTTCCATACCGGCCGGCCTTCAGGTACGTCGTAGGCGGCGTTCATTGCGCTCATCATCAGGCGCACGCCCGCCGACGCGGTCCACAGGGCAATCACGATACCCACCGACAGCAGCCCGCCCTTGGACTGCTGGAGTTGGTCGATTACCGGGTTTACCTGCTCCAGTGCCTGGGGCGGCAGCACCAGCTCGGTTTGCAGGCGCAGCCAGGAGAAGAAGTCTGGCAGGTGCAGGAAACCGATCAGGGCAATCAGGAACAGCAAGAAGGGGAATAGCGAAAACAGCGCTTGGTAAGCCAGCGCGGAGGCATAGGTGGACATCTCGTCGTCAAGGAATTCCTTGACGGTGCGTACCAGCACGCGGTGTAGGGGCAGCCCGCGCAGGTCGGGGAAAATCATAGCGTCTCCTTTCGCCGCTTGATCGTTACAACAGACAAGTCTAATAGACCATGCGGTTGCTGTGCTGCTCCCGGCCGTGCTGGAAGAATTTGCTTACGTAAATACCAGCCTGTTCGCGCAGGTCAGACGCGAACAGGCCGGGTCAGCCAGCCTCGAATCAAGGCTTCTTCACCGCATCCTTCACATTGCCCTTGATCTGCTGCGCCTCGCCTTTCAGCTCCTGCGCCTTGCCCTCGGCCCGCAGCTTGTCGTTGTCGGTCACCTTGCCGACGCCCTGCTTGATGTTGCCGATCGCTTCGTTGGCCAGGCCTTTCGCTTTGTCTGTAGTACCGCTCATGGCAAAACTCCTGCAATGGGAGACACGTGAACCGTGTCGACAGTCGGTGGACCCAACGCCCTCGCCAGGAGTTTCAATGGATTTGTAACGCGTGCGCCAAGCGGTAAAACTACGGGCGAATACCGCACCGAATCGCCCCTGCGCCCGCGCGATGCCATCAGCCCTGCCCTAGAATCCCCCGCAAACGTCCGCCCAAAGCAGGCTGGCACTTCATAAAAACAATGTTTTCCGGATACCCGCACCCATGCGTCTGATGCCTGCGTTGGTGGCCTTGCTGCCACTGCTCCCCTTGCCCACCCTGGCCGCCGCACCGGCCAACCCTGAAACCCTGAGTGTCGAGCATTACGCCGACGATGGCCAACCCGGCTCGCTACGCTGGGCCATCGAAACCAGCAACCAGAACCCCGGCCATTACCGCATCGACATTGCGGCAGTGGGCAAGCCGCCCTACGTCATCCGCCCCAATAGCCCACTGCCAGAAATCAAAGGCCCGGTGCGCATCACTGGCCTGCCCTGGGCACGCGATGGCCAATACATCGCCATCGACGGTTCGGCTTACATCAAGGACCAAGGCGTGCGCACCTGCCCCGGCGCCCTGCCCGGCCAGTTCGGCACCAACGTGCGCACCACCACCCACCCTGGGCTGGTGCTGCGCGATACTCAAGGCGTGCATTTGAGCGGCCTGGAGGTGCGCAACTTCTGCATCGGCATCCTGGTCAACCGCGCCAGCGGCAACGTGATCGAAGACAACCGCATCGTCGCCAACAAAGGCGGCGCGGGCATCATGCTGACCGGTGACGACGGCGCCGGTAACCCCACCGCCACCACCACGAACAACAACAAGGTGCTGCGCAACCAGCTGATCGACAATGGCGACGGCCTGGAGCTGACCCGTGGCGCGGCGTTCAACCTGGTGGCCGACAACCTGTTCCGCTCCACCGCTGCCAACCCGGAGCCCTCGCAAGGCATCGAGATTCTGCTGGGCAACGACAACAGCGTGGTGCGCAACCGCTTCGAGAACTACTCCGACGGCCTGCAGATCAACTGGGGCAAGCGCAATTACCTGGCAGCCAATACCTTCAGCGGCAACTCGATCGGGGTCAGCGTGACCGGCGAGGGCAACATCCTCGACGGCAACCTGATCCACGGTAACCGCATCGGCGTGGCCCTGCGCCCGGAGCCGGACACGACCGCCACGCGCCTGAGCGCCAACCGCATCTGGGGTAACAGCCAGGATATCCGCCGCTGTGAGGCTGGCGGTTCGTGCGTGCCCGACCAGCGCACCGGCGCCATCGTGTTTGGCGTCCCGGCGCAGGCGCATGCGCTGTATGTGGGTTCGCGCGGGGTGGGGGCCGATTTGCCCAAGCAGGACCAGGCGATCATCTGTGATGCCAAGGGCGAGCCCAAGCCTTGCCAGCCGCTGCCTAACCACAACCAGCAGGCGCCACGGCTGATGGCGCTGGAAGGCAATGTATTGCGCGGCGAGGTGCAGGGGCCGGTGTCGAGCCTGTTGCGCGTGGAGTTCTTTGGTAATGCCCAGGCCGATGGCACCGAGGCGGAGCAGTACCTTGGGGACGTGCTGGTGAACAGTGACGAGCAGGGGCAGGCGCGGTTTGCCCAGGTGCTGGAGAATATCGGCGGGTTGCGCAGCTTTACTGCGACGGTGACGACTGCTGATGGGGCTACTTCCGAGTTGAGCCTGCCGGTTCGGCGGTAAGGCTACTGGCCTCTTCGCGGGTTTACCCGCGAAGAGGCCGGTCCAGGCATCGCAAATCACAAACCTTGCCCCGCCCAGTGCCACCCCTCACAATGCAGGCCTTCATAGCGTCAACCCGCAGGAACCTGCATGAAACTCGACAAACCCGCCGCCATCGCCCGGCGCAACGAAGCACTGGCCAAACCGGTGCTGAACAGCAACAACACGCTGTTCGCCATCCTGGACAACAAACGCAACCTGTGGTGGTTCGAAGTGCCCGTGAAGCTGCTGGGCAAAGGCCAGGCCGACTGGGTCAACCTGCTGCTGCACACCCCAGAAAGCGATGAACTGCAGCACCTGAAGGTGCCCACCAACTTCCTCAAGGCTCACCTGGAGCAGATGGAAGTGCGCAATCCCGGCAAGCGCCGCTCCACCATCAGCCTGGCCCTCAGCGCCGACCGCGACTCGCTGCTGCGCGACACCCGTCCGGGTGGCGAGCAGCTGGACTTCCGCAACTTCGTGCAGGCGTAAGGGCAGTCAGACCTTTTCGATACGATCGTCATGGATGACGATCAGACCCTGCTTGAACAACCCGCCAATGGCCTTCTTGAAGTTGCCCTTGCTGACGTTGAACAGCTTGCTGATCAGCGCCGGGTCGCTCTTGTCGCACACGCCCAGCACCCCACCTTCAGCGTCCAGGCGTGCCATGATCTGCTCCTGCAGGCTGTCGGCCAGGGCCGCACCCACTGGCTGCAGGCTCAGGGCAATCTTGCCGTCGTGGCGCACTTCCTTGATGAAGCCCTTCTCGTGCATGCCCGAACGCAGGAACTTGAACACCTCATTCTTGTGAATCAGGCCCCAGTGGCGGTTGTTGATGATGGCCTTGAAGCCCATTGGCGTTTCGCCGGCCACCAGCAACTCGACCGGTTGCCCGACTTTGTAGTCGGCCGGGGTAACATCGAGGTAGCGGTCCAGGCGTGAGGTGGCGGTGATGCGGCGGGTGCGCTTGTCGAGGTAGACGTGCACCACGCAGTAATCGCCAATCTTCAGCTGCCGTGCTTCTTCCGAGTACGGCATCATCAGGTCCTTGGACAGGCCCCAGTCCAGGAAGATACCGGCACCGTTGATGTCCTTGACCTTGAGGCTGGCAAACTCGCCCACCTGCACCTTGGGCTTTTCGGTGGTGGCGATCAGCTGGTCTTCGCTGTCCAGGTAGATGAACACGTTCAGCCAGTCATCCACCTCGGTTTCGGCGTTTTTCGGGATGTAGCGCCCGGGCAGCAGGATCTCGCCGTCGGCACCGCCGTCCAGATACAGGCCGAAATCCACGTGTTTCACGATTTGCAAACTGTTGTAACGCCCAAGCAGAGCCATTTCTGATGATCCTCAAGACAAGGGGGCTATTTTCCGGATAGACATGGGGTGGTGTCAAAGCTTCCGGACGGTTGCCCCTTTGAACTTGAGCTTGTGGGGCGATGGATCAGAAATCGTAGCGCAGGTTCAGCATGGTGTTACGTGGGGCTCCGTAGTGGGCATAGCTACCGGCCATACCTGCGTAGTACTTCTCATCGAACAGGTTGTTCACGTTGACCGTGGCCGACAAATTGTCATTGATCTGATATCGGGCCATCAGACTGGCAACGGTGTAGTCATCTTGCGTCACGCGTGTGTTCAAGCGTACATAAGACAGAGACGAACTCGAGTTCCAGTTTGCACCACCGCCAATGGTCAGCTTGCTCCAGTCACCCTGAAAGCGGTAAGTCGTCCACAGCCGGAAGGTGTCCATAGGGAGCTGAGTATTCTGACGGTTGCCGTCGGAATCTTCAGTGCGTGAATGGCTGTAGCCTGTCTGGATGTTCCAACCCGGTAGCACCTCACCCGACAGTTCAAGATCAATACCCTTGGTTTCTGCACCATCAATAGCCCGATAGGCCTGGGTAAGCGTAGGTGTCTTGTTGGTGCCATCTTCGACTGCGAGGTTATCGCGCTGAATGAAGTAGACGGCCGCATTGGCATTCAGGCGGCCCTCATAAAATTCACCTTTCCAACCCAGTTCGTAGTTTTTGCCAACTACAGGTTCGAGGGTATGCCCGGAGACATCTTCCGAGGACTGCGGCTTGAAGATGTCGGTATAACTGGCATAGACAGACTGCTCAGCTGTCAGGTCGTAGACAATTCCGGCATAAGGGGTGACAACACCATTCTCGCGGATCTTGGTTGGCGGCGTTCGGGTGATGCTGGTCAGCACATTCAGCGAGTAATCGTAGTTGTACTTGGAAACACGGGCACCGAGAATGAAGTGCAAGTCGTCAGTGACGTTGAATCTGCCTGCGAGGTAGTACCCGCTCTGCCGGCTAGCGACGTTGTAGTCCAGAAAAGGCACGTAGCTGTCGTCAGCTGGCCTCGCCACCTGGTTATTCCAGTTGTAATAATCAATCGTCGTAGAAGGCGCGTCGGCTTCGTCGTGCTGGTTTTCATAATCCTGGAAGTTGTAGCCCATGATCACTTCATGGCGCTGCCCCAGCAACTCAAATGGGCCTTGAAGCGTGACGTCGACACCCTTCTGGGTCTGGGTAGCCTTGGCCCTGGCCGGGATGATCGGTACTGCACCGGTTGCCTGGTTGATATAGGCAACGTTTGTTGTCGTACGCAGATAGGCGGAATCGGTATCGCGGTCCACATCCATGTAGTTGGCGGCGATCTTGAACTGCCAGTCGTTGGCCAATTCTTGCTCAAGGCCAAACGTATAATTGGTGGTCTCTATTTCGTCGTACATCCAGCGTGCGCCGGAACTGTTGGAACGGGAGAAATCAGTCGGCTGACCATTGCTGAACAGCATGGGAACACCCGGCCCCCCATCGGCACGATACTTCTGGTGGTCAATGCTGAAACGGCCAACGGTGGTTTCACTCAGGTCTGCTTCAAGCACGCCGTAGACCAGATCGCGCTTCTGACTGTACCAGTCCATAAACGTGTCGTTGTCCTGTTTGACTGCAACGAATCGTCCACGAATATTACCGTCTTCTGTCAGTGGCCCTGAGACATCCGCCTCGGCACGGTAATAATCCCATGAGCCAACCCCTGCCTGAATGTGAGACTTGAACTCACGGGTCGGACGCTTGCGGATCAGGTTGACAACACCACTCGGGTCGCCAGCGCCTGTCATCAAGCCGGTTGCGCCGCGAATGATTTCGACTCGATCGTACAGGGCCATATCAAGCAACGTACTGGGCATGTTGCGTGTCTGGTTTTCCTGCGTGGTGGTGACACCGTCAATCTGGTAGGTGTTTATTGCGCTGCCACGGGAGTAAATGTTGAAACGCTCACCACCGTCCTGGGACATGGTAATGCCCGGGGTCTGGTTGAGCACATCGGTCATGCTCGCCAGGTGCTGGTCATCCATGCGTTGGCGGGTAATGACGGTGATGGTCTGCGGCGTCTCACGAATCGACAAATTCATCTTCGTCGCCGTACTGGTCGACCCGGTCGTATATGACCCAGTCCCCTCCGTCGTAGCCCCCAAACCCGAAGCATTGATGCTGGTCGCACCCAGTTCAAGCGCCCCATCCTTCGAGCGAGGCAACAGCACGTAGTTGCCATTGCTCGCGGCCATCACCTGCAGGTCACTTCCTGCCAGCAGCCGGGCGAAACCTTGCTCGACGCTGTATGCCCCCTGCAACCCCGGGCTGTGCTTGCCTTGGGTCAATTCAGCCTCGAACGACAACACCACCCCGGCATCGCTGGCAAAGCGGCTGAGCACCGCGCCCAGCGGTCCGGCGGCGATGGCGTAACTGCGTGCGGCTTCGGCAGCACTGGCCTGCCCAGCGGTACTCAGCGGATGGACCACGCCGGCCTGCAGCAGCAACGCGGCACTGAACATGGCAACGACGAGGGGTTTTCTAGGGTAGCTGTGGGGCGTAACGCGGCGATGCATGGGGGGCTCCTTCAAAGGCCTGTAGTGGCGGTTTGCAGGAGGGGTCGTGTGAAACCGGAAAACCGACAATGCAAACGAGAAATATTTTTAAAAAACCGATACAGCATCAGCCCAAAGGCCGCACCCGTACCCAGAACCGTGTGCGGGTCTCGATACGCACCGGCAGCGCCTGGGCAATCGCCTCCAGCGCACGCGCCGTATCGTCCAGCGGGAAGGCGCCGGAAAGGCGCAGGTGCGCAACTTGCTTGGCGCATTCGATAAAGCCCGGACGATAGCGCTGCAATTCATCCAGCACCCGCCCCAGCGGCCAGTTGTCGATCACCAGCCGGCCATTCACCCACTCGTCCCGATTGGGGTCGAGTACCTGCGGCGCAGGCAATGGCCCTGGACCAAAACGCAGGCTCATGCCCGCTTCCACCCGTAGCGGCTCGGCGTCTGCCCGGTTGCGCACGGCAACGGCATGTTCGAGCACGTCCAGTTCGGTCTGCCCGTCTAGCTGGCGCACAACAAAGCGCGTGCCCAGCGCTCGCATCTCGCCCTGCTGGCTGCGCACGCTGAGTGGCCGTATGTCCTTGCCCGTGGTCACCATGATTTCCCCTGCACGCAGGATGATCAGCCGCTGCTGGTGGTCATAACGAATGTCCACGGCGCTGGCCGTGTTCAGCGTCAGCTCTGTGCCATCCTCCAGCCGCAGCTGACGCCGCTCACCCGTGGCAGTGCGCACATCGGCCAGCCACAGCGGCGTCTGCCGATAGCCGGTCCAGGCCAGGCCTGACACACCAAGGCCCAGCACCATGCCCTTGAGCACGGTACGCCTGCCTGCCAGTGGCGGTTCCACCACCAGCGTCCGTTGCGCCACGGTCGCCGGCACACTGCGCAACTCGGCGTGAAATGCCTCCAAACGCTGCCAGGCCCATTGATGAACCGGGTCGCCCTGGTGCCAGGCCTGCCAACGCTGATAGAGCGCCGGGTAGTCCACCCCGGCACTCAAGCGGGCATGCCACTGCGCCGCATCACGCAGCGCCTGCCTTTGCTGCGCCGGGCTCACAGCTCGGCATCCAGCGCGAACAACAGGCATTGCTCAGTGGCCTTGGCGATGTATTTGGTCACCGAACTGACAGACACACCCAGGCGTTCGGCAATTTCGGCATAGCTCAAGCCTTCGAGGTGTGAAAGAAACAGCGCCTGGCGCACCTTGTGGTTCAGGCCGTCCAGCATGGCATCGAGTTGCAGCAACGTTTCCAGCAGCACGACCCGATGTTCCGGTGACGCCTCCACCAGTTCCGGCTCCAGGGCCATGGCTTCCAGATAGGCCTGCTCCAATGACCGCCTGCGCAAGTGGTCAACCATCACCCGCTTGGCCACCGTCGCCAGAAAATGGCGCGGCTCGCGCAACGGGTGGGCGACCGTGCTGGCGATCAGGCGCACGAAGGTGTCCTGGGTCAGGTCCGCCGCTCGCTCCCGGTCGCCCAGACGTCGGCGCAGCCAGCCTTGCAGCCAGCCGCTGTGGTCGCGGTACAGGCAGTGCATGTCATCGTGCGGTGCAGGCGGGACCTTGTACACGCAATCATCCTTGTAACGATGCGGATAAGAATTAGTCGCAATAATAGTGACATTGCCGATGGAAGGAAACTGCCATTGCCGCGATGCAATGGAACCCTGAGGCTACCCTTACCTCTACCGATTGGCCGCCACCGCAAGGAACAGCTCATGCCTGTACGCCTGCCCAAAGCCCTGCTTGTCGCTATCGGCTTCGCCCTGGCCCTGGCCGCCTGCAGCCGTATCGACCTGGCCTACCGCAACCTCGATCGCCTGGTGCCGTGGTCGCTGGGCGATTACCTGGACATGAACCGCGAGCAGAAGGCCATGCTCGACGACCGCTTGCGCGAGCACCTGGCCTGGCATTGCAAGACCCAGCTGCCCGGTTACCTCGACTGGCTGGACCGGGTACGCGGCATGGTCGCTGACGACCAGGTGACCGACCAGGCCCTGCAGCAACGTACCCATGAGGCCCGCGAGGCGATTGGCCGGGTAGCAGAAGAAATCACCCCGTCGGCCACTGAACTGCTGCGTGGCATGAGCGACACCCAAGTGGCGGAAATGCGCGATGCCTTCCGCGACGACATCAGCGAACGGCAGAAGCAGTATGTGGATACACCGCTGGCCAAACAGATCGCCCGCCGTACCGAGCGCATGGAAAAACGCCTGACGCCATGGCTGGGGGAACTGACGCCAGTGCAAAAGCAGCGGGTGCAGGCCTGGTCGCAGGCGCTGGGTGACCAGAACCGCGAATGGATCGCCAACCGTGCCCACTGGCAGCAGCAATTGCTGCTGGCGATGAACCAGCGCAATGACGCCAGTTTCGAGCCGCGGCTGGCGACGTTGCTGCAGCGCAAGGAGAGTTTGTGGACGCCGGCGTATCGTGCGGCGTTTCAGAATACCGAGCGGCAGGCCCGCAGTTTACTGGTGGACCTGGTGCAGCAAAGCACGCCGCAGCAGCGGCGGTTTTTGCAGGATCGGTTGGGCAAGGTGCGGACGGATTTCAGTGAGTTGAAGTGTTTGAAGGGGTGACTGCCAATCACCGCCCCTTGCGCCGGTACGGAAACACATCAATCACCTTCCCCTCTCGAATCGCCGCCTGCAGCCCCTTCCAGTAATCCGCGTCATACAACTCCCCATGCAAGCGGCTGAACAACCGCCGCTGGCCGATATCGGCAAACAGAAACGGCGGAAACTCTTCGGGAAATACATCATGCGGGCCGATCGAGTACCACGGTTCGCCCGACATTTCGTCTTCCGGGTAACGCGGCGGCGGGATATGGCGGAAATTCACTTCGGTCAAAAAGCTGATTTCGTCATAGTCGTAGAACACCACCCGGCCATGACGCGTCACTCCAAAGTTCTTCAGCAACATGTCACCCGGGAAGATGTTCGCCGCCGCCAACTGCTTGATGGCCAGGCCATAGTCTTCCAGCGCCTCATGCACCTGGCCCTCGCTGGCATGCTCCAGGTACAGGTTCAGCGGCGTCATGCGCCGCTCGGTCCAGCAGTGGCGGATCAGCACCGTGTCACCCTCCAGCGCCACGGTCGATGGCGCCACCTCCAGCAACTCGGCCAGGCACTCTGGCTCGAACTTGTCACGCGGGAAGCGAAAGTCTGCAAATTCCTGGGTATCGGCCAAACGCCCGACACGGTCGACACTTTTCACCAGCCGGTACTTGTCGATCACCGTGGCGCGGTCAACGGTTTTCGAGGGCGAAAAACGGTCCTTGATGATCTTGAACACCGTATTGAAGCCCGGCAGGGTGAACACGCTCATGACCATGCCACGCACACCGGGTGCCATGACGAAGCGGTCGTCGCTGCCCGCCAGGTGGTTGATCAGCGCCCGGTAGAACTCCGACTTGCCGTGTTTGTAGAAACCGATTGAAGTGTACAGCTCGGCAATGTGCTTGCCGGGCAAGATGCGCTTGAGGAAGTTGACGAACTCGGCCGGCACCGGCACATCGACCATGAAGTACGAGCGGGTGAAGGAAAAGATGATCGACACCTCGGCCTCGTCGGTAATCAGCGCATCGGCCTCTACGCCATGCCCTTCGCGGTGCAACAGCGGGATCACCAGTGGCCACTGCTCGTCGCTGTTGTAAAGCCGACCGACCAGATAGGCCCCCTTGTTGCGATACAACACCGGTGAAAACAGCTCCACCGCCAGCGTCGGGTCCTTGCAGACCCAGTCCGGCAGGCATTCGCGCAGCTGTTCCTCAAGGCGTGACAGGTCGCTTTCAAGGTCGCCATAGACGAATGCGTAGTCGGCGAAGATCGCCCGCAACAGGCCCCTGAGGCTGCCATCGGGGCAATAGGTTCGGGTTTGCGCAGCGCGCTGGTGGCTGCGGATCGACGGCCGGGTGGTGTGGATGAACATGCAGCCGTCGCTGATCTGGTCATGGCTGAACAGGCTGCAGAACAGCGAGTTGTACCAGGTTTCCGACAGTTCATCGTCCAGGCGCGGGTCGATCAGGCCTATGTAGGCACTTTTCACCAAGGGCCACTGGCCGACCTCCAGCAGCACCTCGTCATCGAACGCATCCCGCAACCAGCCGTTGACCTCGCCGACCTTCTTTTCATAGAGGTTGATCCGCGCGGCGGCTGCGCGCTGGCAATCTTGCCAACGCGCCTGCTCGAATCGCTCACGGGCACCGAGGGTGATGCGGCGAAAATGCTCGCGGTAGTCGTCAAAGCCATCGAGGATCATCCGGGCGATCTCGCCGGCAGGCCAGTGCTGGGTCATGCGGAACACCTCGGTGCGGGGTGAGATAGACAGCTTAGCCGCACAGGATTACACCGCAAGAAAGCACAAGAATCTCCCCGCCCCCTCGCGTAAACTCGCGCCCCTGCCCTGCTTCCGGAGACCATTGTGAGCCCCATCGCCCTAGTCCGCCTGCTAACCCTTGCCGCCGTCTGGGGGGCGAGTTTCCTGTTCATGCGCATCATCGCCCCGGAGCTGGGCACGGTGCCGACCGCGTTCTTCCGTGTGTCCATCGCTTGCCTGGGCCTGGTCGCCATCGTCGCCGCCGCCCGCGTACGTTGGGACTTCCAGGGCAAGCTCGGCGCCTGCCTGGTGCTGGGCATGATCAACTCCGGCATCCCCGCCACCTTCTATTCCGTAGCGGCCCAGGTGTTGCCGGCCGGCTATTCGGCCATTTTCAACGCTACCACGCCACTGATGGGCGTACTCATCGGCGTGCTGTTCTTCCGCGAACCCATGACCCTGCCCAAGCTTTGCGGCATTTTCCTGGGCCTGTTCGGCGTCGGCATCCTCAGTGGCGCCGGCCCGGTGGCACTGGACATGGCCTTGGTGCAAGGCGCCCTCGCCTGCCTGGCGGCCACCACCTGCTACGGCTTTGCCGGGTTCATCGCCCGCCGCTGGGTCAGTGGCCTGGACAGCCGCCTTTCAGCACTGGGCAGCATGCTCGGTGCCACCCTCATGTTGAGCCCGCTGTTCGGCTGGAGCGCACTCACCCAACCGCCCGCCAGCTGGGGCGGCTGGCAGGTTTGGCTGTCGCTGCTGGGCCTGGGCCTGCTGTGCACCGCATTCGCCTATATCCTGTACTTCCGCCTGCTGGAAGAAATCGGCCCGGTAAAAGCCAGCACCGTAACCTTCCTGATCCCGGCATTCGGCGTATTGTGGGGGGCGTGGTTGCTGGACGAGCCACTGTCGATGGCACACCTGTACGGTGGCTTGCTGATTGGCGTGGCACTGTGGCTGGTGCTGCGCCCGGCGCGCAGCTGAAGCGGGGTACACGATGAACAGCGCGTACAAGAAAGTCCTGTTCCGCCTGGAACAGGACGAGACCGGCTACCCACCGGCCTCGGTCGAGGGCCTGTGGGCAAAAGCCGTGGAAGGCGGCTATGCCGTCGACAATATTCCCTTCCACGTTTACGGCATCGCCCCGGGCGACGTGATCGGCACCCGTGAAGAAGCCGGCGAGACCTGGTTCGCCGAACTGCGCCAGCGCAGCGGCAGCTCGGTGTTTCGGGTGGTGGTCAAACCGCCGGAAACCCTGGACCAGGTTCGCGCAGCCTTGCAGGACTTCGGCTGCAACTGCGAAACCGAGCAGGCCGTGAAGATGCTGGCTGTCGAGGTGCCGTCGCAGCGATCGCTCGATACCCTGCTCTACTACCTGCTCACCCAGCGCGAAGCCGGCTTGCTGGACTTCGAGGAAGGCGTGCTGCGCCACACCATCCCCGAAGAGTTCCGCTAAGGCTTACGCCTCGGCCAACCGGCCAGAGGGTTTGCGAAACACGAACAGCAGGCCCACCACGATCAGCCCCATGCCCAGCAGGCTGAGCGGTGCCAGGCGGTTACCGAAGATCAGGAAGTCCATCACTGCGGTCACTGCCGGCACCAGGTAGAACAGGCTGGTGACATTGACCAGGTTGCCCTTGGCTATCAGCCGGTACAGCAGCAAGGTTGCCAGCAGCGAGACGACCAGGCCCATCCACAGCAGCGCGCCGACGAAGCCGCCTGTCCACTCGACATGCAGCGGTTGCATCGGTGCGAACAGCGCGCACATGGCAAAGCCGGCCAGGTACTGCAACGGCAGCGTGCCCATGGGGTTATCGGTGATGCGTTTCTGCAGGATAGAGCCCAAGGTCATGCTGGCCAGCGCCAGCAAGGCGAACAGCATCCCCGCCAGCGAAACGCCGCCCAGGTTGATGCCCTGATAGACCACCATGATCAAGCCACCCAGCCCCAACCCAAGGCCGAACAGTCGGCTCCAGGAACGCTGGCGCTCCATCAGCACCACGGTCAGGATAGGTTGAACCCCCATCACCGTGGCCATCACGCCGGGGGTGACATGGGTGTTGAGCGCCAGCAAGTAGAAGATCTGGTACGCGCCCAGCAGCACACACCCGGTACCCAGTGCCCGCAGGATAGCCCCACGGCTGCGCGGCCAGCGCAGCCCCAGCAGCGGGCCGATCAGCAGCAGACCGACCAGGGCCAGCGCCGAGCGCAACAGCAGGAAGGCAAACGGGCTGGCATGCGCCAGGCCCAGCTTGGAGACAATCGCGCCGCTGCTCCACAGTAGGACGAACAGGCTGGTAGTGGCCGCCGAGGCCACGGAAGTTTTGGAAAAGACAGACATGTATGCACCTGTATTCGGGCAAATAAGCCGAACGGTGGGCGTAGACTTCAGCAGGGGAAGTAGCCGACCGTGTTCAGTAGGTTGCGTGTGCGAAAGGGTTCGGCCAGAAGCCGATCAGCCCAGCACGACCACGCAAGGAGGCGGAGCTACGCCGCCTACAACGCCACTGACAGGTGGTGGGTAGTGACTGATCATGGCCGGCTGCTGGCTGCCACGCACGACCATGCCCGCGACTGGCGCGATGGCAAAGCTTGCGGTGGAAGGGATGGCTGGCATGTTCAAGTCTTCAGGGAAGATGTGTGTTTCGGAATATAGCGGTGAATGCTGGATTGGGCAACAACCTGAACCGGCCTCTTCGCGGCTAAACCCTGGAAGAGGCCGACCCTGCCATCAGAACAGCCAGCGATAAAGCAAGTAAGCCACCACCACCGCCAGCACCGGCCGCAGCACGCGGTAGGCCTTGGGGTTGGCGCGCTTGAACTGCTTCACATGGCCACTGATCTTGTTGCTGAAGCGCTTGCTCCACGCATACGCCTGGTTGATCCCGCCCACGCGCTCGTCATCGGTATTCTGCGGCGCGGTGGCGCGACCGAGGAAGGCACTGACCTGGCGGTTGATGCGGGTCATCAGCGGGCTGCTCAGCGGGCGTTCGATGTCGCAGAACAGAATGACGCGGGTAACGTCGGTCTCGTTCTTGACCCAGTGCACGTAGGTTTCGTCGAACATCACGTCCTCGCCATCACGCCAGGCATACGCCTGGCCATCGACGTAAATACGGCAGGCATCGGAGTTGGGCGTGGACAGGCCCAGGTGGTAGCGCAGGGACCCTGCGAACGGGTCACGGTGCGGGTTCAGGTGGCTGCCGCCAGGCAGCAGGGCAAACATCGCACCCTTGACGTTGGGGATGCTGCTGACCAGCTCGACGGTGCGCGGGCACAGCGTTTCGGCCGAAGGCAGAGGTTTGTCGTACCACTTCAGGTAAAAACGCTTCCAGCCTTTCTTGAAGAACGAGCCGAAACCGGCGTCATTGTCCTTCTCGGCGGCGCGGATGTAGCCCTCGTCGAACAGGCGCATGGCCTCTTCGCGGATTTCCTGCCAGTTGTCTTTCAACACGTCCAGTTCAGGGAAGCGCTGACGGTCCAGGTAGGGCTTGGACGGCACGCCGGAGAACAGGTACATCAAAGCGTTGTACGGGGCGAACAGCGCCGAATGGTTGACGAACTGGCGCAACACCGGCAGGCGGGCCTTGCCGCGCAGGTGCACGAACAGCACGCTGCCGAAAAACACCAGCAAGACACCCGCCTTGGCTGCAAAGGAAAAGGTCATGCTTTCACTCCTTGGGGAAGAGCCAGGGCTGCGCGTCCTGCTCTCCTGAAAATCATCCTGCCATCATAAACCGATCCCGCCGAGGTAAAAACAACCCGGGCGGGATCGCATTCATGAAGATTTTGCAATAAACCAGGCCGCCGATTGTTGCGCCGGGTCAGCGGCAAGGCCGATTACTGCTGGTTTTCCTGCTCGCTGAACATGTCGCTGAACAACATGCTCGACAGGTAACGCTCGCCCGAATCCGGCAGGACTACGACGATGGTCTTACCTTGCATTTCCGGCTTTTCGGCCAGGCGCACGGCAGCGGCCATGGCTGCGCCACAGGAAATGCCGCAGAGGATGCCCTCTTCCTGCATCAGGCGGATGGCCATGGCCTTGGACTCTTCATCGGTTACCGTTTCCACCTGGTCGACGATGGACAGGTCGAGGTTTTTTGGCACGAAACCGGCGCCGATGCCCTGGATCTTGTGCGGGCTGGGCTTGAGTTCTTCGCCTGCCAAGGTCTGGGTGATCAGCGGTGACGAAGCGGGCTCAACGGCCACCGACAGAATGGCCTTGCCCTGGGTGTGCTTGATGTAGCGCGATACACCGGTGATGGTGCCGCCGGTGCCCACACCCGCCACCAGTACGTCGACTGCGCCGTCGGTATCGTTCCAGATTTCCGGGCCGGTGGTTTTTTCATGGATGGCCGGGTTGGCCGGGTTTTCGAACTGGCCCGGCAGGAAGTACTGGGCCGGGTCGGACGCGACGATTTCGTTGGCCTTCTCGATGGCACCCTTCATGCCCTTGGCCGGGTCGGTCAGTACCAGTTCGGCGCCCAGTGCCTTCAGTACCTTGCGGCGCTCCAGGCTCATGGAAGCGGGCATGGTCAGCATCAGTTTGTAGCCACGGGCAGCGGCGACGAAGGCCAGGCCGATACCGGTGTTGCCCGAGGTGGGCTCGACGATGGTCATGCCCGGTTTGAGCTTGCCGCTGCTCTCGGCGTCCCAAACCATGTTCGCACCAATGCGGCACTTGACCGAGTAGCCCGGGTTGCGCCCTTCGATCTTGGCCAGGATGGTCACGCCGCGCGGGGCGATGCGGTTGATCTGCACCAGCGGCGTGTTACCGATGGAGTGGGCGTTGTCTGCAAAGATACGGCTCATGGCAGGGGTCCTTGGCATGAAAAAGAGCAGGGAAAGACCTCAAGGGTAAGCCTGCCCCCGAAGCCCGTAAAGCCTGCAGATGTGACGGGGCATTCAGAGACTGAATACCCGGTCTGCGTTTGCAGCTGCCTGACCCCGCGTTATAGTCGGTAACAACTTACAAACAGGTGTTGCCTGTACCGGCCAAGAGGCCAATACAGGCTTACAACAGAGGACAACCCCATGAAGTTCGAAGGCACCCGCGACTACGTCGCCACAGACGACTTGAAACTGGCGGTGAACGCGGCCATCACCCTCGAACGCCCGCTGCTGGTCAAGGGCGAGCCCGGCACCGGCAAGACCATGCTCGCCGAGCAGCTGGCTGCCTCGTTCGGCGCGCGCCTGATCACCTGGCACATCAAGTCCACCACCAAGGCCCATCAGGGGTTGTACGAGTACGACGCGGTGAGCCGCCTGCGTGACTCGCAACTGGGTGTGGACAAGGTGCACGATGTGCGCAACTACCTGAAAAAGGGCAAGCTGTGGGAGGCCTTCGAGGCCGAAGAGCGGGTCATCCTGCTGATCGACGAAATCGACAAGGCCGACATCGAGTTCCCCAACGACCTGCTGCAAGAGTTGGACAAGATGGAGTTCTACGTCTACGAAATCGACGAGACCATCAAGGCCAAACAGCGTCCGATCATCATCATTACATCCAACAATGAAAAGGAGCTGCCGGACGCCTTCCTGCGCCGCTGCTTCTTCCACTACATCGCCTTCCCCGACCGCACTACCCTGCAGCAGATCGTCGACGTGCACTATCCGAACATCAGCCAGTCGCTGGTCAGCGAGGCGCTGGATGTGTTCTTCGACGTGCGCAAGGTACCGGGCCTGAAGAAAAAGCCGTCCACCTCCGAGCTGGTCGACTGGCTGAAGCTGCTGATGGCCGACAACATCGGTGAAGCGGTGCTGCGCGAGCGCGACCCGACCAAGGCCATCCCGCCCTTGGCCGGTGCGCTGGTGAAGAACGAGCAGGACGTGCAACTGCTGGAGCGCCTGGCCTTCATGAGCCGGCGCGGCAACCGCTGACAGGAGCCGGGCCATGCTGCTCAACCTGTTCAATGAAATGCGCGCGGCCAAGGTGCCGGTGTCGGTACGCGAGCTGCTGGACCTGCACCAGGCCCTGCAAAAGCGCGTGGTGTTCGCCGACATGGACGAATTCTACTACCTCGCCCGCGCCATTCTGGTGAAGGACGAACGCCATTTCGACAAGTTCGACCGGGCGTTCGCCGCCTACTTCAAGGGCCTGGAAAACCTCGACCGGCACATCGAGGCACTGATCCCCGAAGACTGGCTGCGCAAGGAATTCGAGCGCTCGCTCACGGACGAAGAGCGTGCACAGATCCAGTCCCTTGGCGGCCTGGACAAGCTGATCGAGGAATTCAAGAAACGCCTTGAAGAGCAGAAGGAGCGCCACGCCGGTGGCAACAAGTGGATCGGCACTGGCGGTACCAGCCCGTTCGGCTCAGGCGGCTTCAACCCCGAGGGTATCCGCGTGGGCGAAGCCGGCAAGCGCCAGGGCAAGGCAGTAAAAGTGTGGGACCAGCGCGAGTACAAGAACCTGGACGACCAGGTGGAACTGGGCACGCGCAACATCAAGCTGGCCCTGCGCCGGCTGCGCAAGTTCGCCCGTGAGGGTGCCGCCGAAGAGCTGGACATCGACGGCACCATCGACCACACCGCGCGTGATGCCGGGTTGCTGAACATCCAGATGCGCCCTGAGCGGCGCAACACGGTGAAGCTGCTGTTGCTGTTCGACATCGGCGGCTCGATGGACGCGCACATCAAGGTCTGCGAAGAGCTGTTTTCGGCGTGCAAGACCGAGTTCAAGCACCTGGAGTACTACTACTTCCACAATTTCGTGTACGAGTCGGTGTGGAAGAACAACCTGCGCCGCACCTCGGAGCGGTATTCCACCTTCGACCTGCTGCACAAGTATGGCGACGACTACAAGGTGGTGTTCGTGGGTGACGCGGCCATGGCGCCCTATGAAATCACCCAACCGGGGGGTAGCGTGGAGCACTGGAACGAAGAGGCCGGGTATGTGTGGATGCAGCGCTTCATGGAGAAATTCAGGAAGATCATCTGGATCAACCCGTATCCGAAGCAGGCCTGGGACTACACGGCTTCGACCCATCTGGTGCGGGATTTGATCGAAGACAAGATGTTCCCGCTGACCTTGCAGGGGTTGGAGGAAGGGATGCGGTACCTGTCCAAGTGAGTATGGGGCCGCTTTGCGGCCCATCGCGACACAAGGCCGCTCCTACAAAGATACGCGATCCCCTGTAGGAGCGGCCTTGTGTCGCGATGGGCTGCAAAGCAGCCCCAAAAATCTCAAAGCCAACGCACTCCAAAAGCCTGATGCTCCCGCCAGGCCTCATCCTGCACCACCGCCCTGAACCGCACCACTGTCCCAGGCATGCACTGCGCCAACTGCGCCAGCGCCAACGGCGTCAACGCCCCCAACCGTGGATAACCGCCAATGGTCTGCCGGTCATTGAGCAGCACGATCGGCTGCCCATCCGGCGGCACCTGCACAGCCCCCAGCGGTATACCTTCGGAAATCATCGGCGCGCCCTGATAGACCAGCTGCGGCCCCAGCAGGCGGATGCCCATGCGGTCCGCCCGGTTGTCCAGCGTCCAGTCACTGTTGAACGCCTCGAACAGGCTGATACCGCTGAAGTCGCCAATCTGCGCGCCCATCACCAGGTCGAGCACAGGCTTATGTACATACTGCGGGCGCAACGCTTGCGGCACTTCGCACAGGGCTGCAGGGCCGCCGGTAAATGCCAGCGCCTGGCCTTTGGCAAGTGCAGCGCCTTGGCCATCGATACCGCCCAATTCTTCCCGCACAACCGTGGCGCAACTGCCCAGTACGTCTTCAGCCTGGAAACCGCCCGGCGCCGCCAGATAAGCCCGCACGCCTTGCTTCGGCTGCGTCAAAGTCAAACGTTGCCCTTTGCCCAGGGCAAAGCTACGCCAAGGCGCAACCGGCTGATCATCAACCCGCGCATCCAGGTCGGCACCGGCCAAGGCCAGCACACAATCCTGCTCCGCCACCACGCAGAACCCACCCAGCGCCACCTCGACCACCGGTGCTCCCAACGGGTTGCCCAGCAGCCAGTTGGCCCAGTGCATCGCCACCCAGTCCAGCGCGCCGCCCTGGGTTACGCCCAAGTGGCGCACGCCAAAGCGCCCGGCGTCCTGCAACTGGCACAACGGCGTACTGGCCTCGATCTTCAACTGCTTCATGCCTGCGCCTCCACATCACCACCCAAGGCCAGGAATTCGCTGCGCGAAACCGGCACGAAGCGCACCCGGTCACCGGGTTGCAACAGGCTGTAGCCCTCGCGACCCCGGTCGAACAGGCGCACCGGGGTACGGCCAATCAGGTTCCAGCCGCCCGGCGATACCGCCGGATACGCTGCCGTCTGCCGCTCGGCAATGCCCACGCTACCCGCCGCCACGCGCTTGCGCGGGGTGCTCAGGCGCGGGCTGGCCAGGCGCTCGTCCACCAGGCCCATGAAGCCGAAACCGGGGGCGAAGCCCAAAGCGAATACCGGATAGTCGCGCTCGCTGTGCAAGCGGATGACATCGGCTTCACTCAAGCCGCTGCGGGCCGCCAGAACGGGCAGTTCAGGGCCGACGCTGGCGTCATACCAGACTGGAATCTCATGACGCCGACCACCGCTGCCGACGTCTGGCTGCAAACCGTCCAGCGCCTGGGTGATCAGCGCCCTCGCCTCACCCGGCGGCAAGTCGAACTGCACCATCAGCGTTGTGTAGGACGGTACCAGGTCCACCAAGTGCTTACCGAACGCGGCGCTCAGGCGCTGACTGGCGGCGAGCATCCACGGCATGTTGGCCTCGTCGATACCGTCGAACAGGCGCACCATCAGGCTGTCGATGGCCACCACTTCGATGCGCGGCTTCATCGTGCCTCCAGGGCATCAAGGGCCTGGCGTATCTGCCGCACCGCTGCCACCGAACTGTCGTTGTCGCCATGCACGCAGAGGGTGCTGGCGTGCAGGCGCAGGGCACTGCCATCGTCCGCCACCAGGGTGTCGCCCCGAGCCAGACGCACGGCCTGCTCAACGACCAGTGCCGGGTCGTGATGCACGGCCCCGGGCAGGCGTCGCGACACCAAGTGGCCGCTGGCGGTATAAGCGCGGTCGGCGAACGCTTCGAACCACAGCGGCACGCCGACTTCATCGCCCAGGGCCTGGGCAGCACGGTTGTCGGCAGTGGCCATGAGCATCAGCGGCAGGTTGCTGTCGTAGGCTGCCACGGCCTCCAGCACCGTGCGCAGCTTGAGCGGGTCGGCCATCATGTCGTTGTACAGCGCGCCATGAGGTTTCACATAGGCCACGCGGCCCCCCAGCACTTTGCAGATACCCTCCAGCGCACCGATCTGGTAGTGCAGCAGGTCGCGGATTTCTTCCGGGCTGCAAGCCATGGAGCGGCGGCCGAAGCCGACCAGGTCCGGGTAAGCGGGGTGCGCGCCGATGGTCACCCCATGCTCCAGCGCCAGGGCCACGGTGCGGCGCATGATGCCGGGGTCACCCGCGTGGTAGCCACAGGCGATGTTGGCGCAATCGATGTAGGGCATCACCTCGGCGTCCAGGCCCATGCGCCAGCTGCCGAAGCTCTCGCCCATGTCGCAATTGAGTAGCAGGCGTTCCACCACGCGGTCTCCCTTGTTGTTGTCCATAGCCCTACCTTACCGCGCCTTGAGCTGTTTGCCGCGGGTTTCCGGCAGGCTCAAGGCCGCCACGATAACAATCCCGTAGGACACTGCGGAGAACACGCCGATACCCAGGCCCAGTGGCACATTCTGGCCAAGCATGCCGATCATCAACGGGAACAGCGCCGCAATGACCTTGCCGATGTTGTAGCAGAAGCCTTGCCCCGAGCCACGAATGCGCGTGGGGAACAGTTCGGTGAGGAACGCGCCCATGCCACTGAAGATGCCCGAAGCAAAGAAGCCCAGCGGGAAGCCCAGCCACAGCATCACGCCATCGCTGACCTGCATTTGCGTGTACAGCAGCACGATGACGAACGAGCCCACGGCGAACAGGATGAAGTTCTTCTTGCGCCCCAGCAGGTCGGACAGGTACGCGCTGACCACATAACCCACATACGAGCCAACGATCACCATGGCCAGGTAGCCACCCGTGCCCAGCACGCTCAGGCCGCGCTCGTTCTTGAGGAAGGTCGGCAGCCACGAAGTGATGGCGTAGTAGCCGCCCAGTGCACCGGTGGTCAGCAGGGACGCACGTACAGTGGTCCAGAGCATGCCCGGGGCGAAAATTTCGTAGAAGTGCGAAGGTGCCTCGGCGTTTTCCACCGCCTTGGCCTCGCGGTACACCTCAGGGTCCTTGACCAGGCGACGGACGAAGATCACGAAGACAGCCGGCACCAGCCCCAGCAGGAACAGCGCCCGCCAGGCCTGCTCTGGCGGCAGCCAGGAGAACAGCAGCGCGTAGAGAATCGCCGTAAGGCCCCAGCCGATGGCCCAGCCGGATTGCACCATGCCCACCGCCTTGCCACGGTCCTGGGCGCGGATGACCTCGCCGATCAATACCGCGCCAGCAGTCCATTCACCGCCGAAGCCAAAGCCCATCAGGGTGCGGGCGATCAGCAGCTGTTCGTAGTTCTGGGCAAAGCCGCACAGGAAGGTGAAGAAGGCGAACCACAGCACCGTCAGTTGCAGGGTACGCACCCGGCCGATGCGGTCGGAGAGGATGCCGGCGACCCAGCCGCCTACGGCCGAGGCGATCAATGTGCTGGTGTGGATCAACCCTGCTTCGGTGGTGGTGATACCCCACAGCATGATCAGCGTAGGGATGACGAAGCTGAGCATCTGCGTATCCATGCCGTCCAGGCCGTAGCCGATCTTGCAGCTCCAGAAGGTGCGCCGTTGCTGTTTGTCGATATCGCGGTACCAGGCGAAAGGCCCGGACGAAGGTGGGGAACTGACCTGCTGCTGCACGCCGGTGGGGTTCATGGATGCCTCGGCTTGTTGGTATTGTTTTATGGGCGACATAAAGCGTCGCGGCCTGGGCACCATTGTTCAGAGGCCACGCCGCCTGCGTCCAACGAGAAAAACCGCCGGTCTGGAACAAGAAAAACTGATCATGAACCTTCGCTTCCTCGAAACCTTCGTCTGGGTCGCCCGGCTCAAGAGCTTCCGCCTGACCGCAGAAAAGCTGTTCACCACCCAGGCCTCGGTGTCCAGCCGCATTGCCGCGCTGGAGGCAGACCTGGGCGTGAAGCTGCTGCTGCGCGATTCCCGCGGGGTCAGCCTGACCCCGGAAGGCGGCAAGGTGCTGGAATACGCCGAGCGCATGCTGGAAACCGCCAAGGCCATGAAGCAGTCGCTGGACAGCGACCGGGCCAAGGTCGGGCGCATTCGCATCGGGGTGATGGACACGGTGATCCACACCTGGATGAGCGCGCTGGTGGCAGAGCTGACCGAGCGCTACCCGCAGGTGGAGATCGAACTGGTGGCCGACACCGCGCTGAACCTGCGCGAGCAGCTGCAGAAGGGTTTTCTCGATGTAATCCTGCAGACCGACCTGCTGCGTGAGCAGTCGATCCGCAGCCTGGACCTGGCGCGCTACCCGATGGGCTGGGTGGTGGCGGCAGGCTCGCACCAGCACCGGGACTATGCATCGCTGGCCGAGCTTGGGCGCGAGCGCATCATCACATTCTCGAAGAATTCACGGCCGCACCAGGAGGTACTGAGCTTGCTGCAAGCTGCGGGGGCTGAGGCGCCGCGGCTGAACTGCGTGAACTCGGTGGCGGCGATTACCCGGCTGTTGCGCGATGGGTTTGGTATTGGCGCGTTGCCGCCAGCGTTGGTGGATGCCGAGTTGGGCCGGGGCGAGCTGGTGTTGCTGGAAGGGCTACAACCCCCGCCCAGCCTGGAGCTGGTGGTGGCCTGGCAGACCGGGGTGGCGCTGGTGGATGAAGTGGTCGGGGTTTGCCGGCAGGTGCTGGAGCTGTATGCCCGAGATGTGGGGGGGCAGCGGATTGTGTTGGTTTCGTAGATGCTTGCCGTTGGAATTGCGGCGCCTGTGGGATCGAGCGCCGCCCGCGCGGCGCATCGCGAGCAAGCTCGCTCCTACATTTTTTCGGGCCAATTCTTCCTACAAGATTTGCGCGCGAACGCCTTGGCGCAAGACTCGATATCGCGTCGTACAAGCAAGGCGGTCGCGTGCGCCTGTCACAGGAATGACTGGCCCGAAACAAATGTAGGAGCGAGCTTGCTCGCGATGCGCCGCGCGGGCGGCGCTCGGTCTCACAGGCGCTACAAATTTTGTGGCGAGCTCAACGCCAGCTCTCTTTGACCGCCCTGCGCCGCCCGCCGAGGATCACCCAGCCAATCCCGAGCAACAGGCTCTCAACCACAAAGGCCAGCACAAACCCGGCCCCTACACCCCAGCCGACCGCCTCGGGCACCAACAGAATCTGGTAGCTGTAGCTATTAAGCGTTTCTTCCCGTAACTGCTGATCAGCCTGCACCAGCACATGCCAGGTACGTTGCGCCCATGGCGCTTGCAGCGCTTGCCATTCGTTTTCCAACAGTTCGTTGCGGATCATCAGGCTTTCGATGCTGTTGGCATCACTGTTGAACACCGGGTCGTCACTGCTGCGGTAATGCTGCAGCAACGCCTGCAAGTCACCTTTGAAAAAGCGCTCGGCCGTTTGCCGGAAGCCATCCAGCGCCTCGCGTGATTCGAACAGGTGCGCCTCGACCCGCTGGCTGTAGTCCTTGACCAGCCCCGGAACCTGGATACCGGCCAGCAGGCCGAAAGTGAACAGCAGCAACCGCAGGTAACTTCTGAACATGCAGCGTCCTTAGCTCTGGCCGTGCGCCACGCACTCGCCGTGCCGCCACACGGCCCATTGACCCGGCTCGTAGCGCTGCCAGGTCTCATTTTCGGTCAGGGCCTCGGTGGCGATCACCGTGACCACGTCGTTGGGGGTGGTTTCGGTATGGAAATCGACGATCAGGTCGACATCCTTCAACCGTGCGGCACCAAAAGGCGCACGCCGGGTAATGTGTACCAGCTTGGTCGAGCAGAAGCAGAACAGCCAGTCGCCGTCACTGAGCATGCAGTTGAACACGCCCTGGCCACGGTAGCCGGCACAGGCTTCGACCAGCACCGGCAGCAGCTGTTCCACCGGCACCGGCTCGGGGAACGCACTGCGGATGCGGTTGAGCAGGTCGCAGAAGGCCGCTTCGCTGTCGGTGTCGCCCACCGGCCGGTAGAAACTGGCCAGGCCCTTGAAGTCACCCAGCTGGCCATTGTGCGCGAAGCACCAGTTGCGGCCCCACATTTCCCGCACGAACGGGTGGGTGTTGGACAAGCACACCCGGCCGACGTTGGCCTGGCGGATATGGCCGATCACCACCTCGCTCTTGATCGGGTAGCGCTGCACCAGGTTGGCCACTTCCGACTCGCTGCTGGCTGCCGGGTCCTGGAACAGGCGCAGACCACGGCCTTCGTAAAAGCCGATGCCCCAGCCATCACGGTGCGGGCCAGTACGGCCGCCGCGCTGCATCAGGCCGGTGAAGCTGAAAACGATATCGGTGGGGACGTTGGCACTCATGCCCAGCAGTTCGCACATAGGCGTGTCTCCTGCGCTTACAGACGGGGCTCGACCCGGCCATTGCCGCGCGGTGCGGCAGGGCGTGGGTCGTCGCGGTAACGGTCGCCGCGTTCGGCAGCCAAGGGCGCCTGGGCGGAGAGCTGGTCATCTTCGGCCGCCTGGCGCTGGGCGGCCGCCTCGGCTTGCGCACGGCGCTCGCGGGCGCGCTTTTCCAGTGGCCAGCGCAGCAACACGAAGAGGAAATACAGGCCAAAGGCAATCATGCCGTACATGGCGAAGTCGGACACCGCACGCCAGGCGTTGTTGCCGACCTTGAACGCGACATCCAGGGCCGTGATGGCGATGGCCGGGGCGAAGCTGTCCTTGACCGGGTCGACCACGGTCGGGGTCAGCAGCAGCACCGCCAGCACCACCCGCAGCGGTTCGCGCAGCCAGCGCCACATCCAGCCGGTGAGCTTGAAGCCCACCAGCAGGCAGCCCAAAGCGGCCACAGCGTACAGGCCCCAGGCGAAGGTGTAGTCGTTCTCGGTCATGGTGTTCGTGCAAGCCAGGCAAAGAGACGCCTATGATAAACACTTTTCCGGGCGCAGACAGTGTTTGCCTGTCCCTAGCCAAGAGATCACCAATGCCCAACAAGCCCCAGCCGCCCATCGCCCACGCCGACAACACCACCGACCCGTACGCCTGGCTGCAACAGCGCGACACCCCCGAGGTGCTCGCCTACCTGCAAGCCGAAAACGCCTACCAGGAAGCCTGCCTGGCTGACCAGGCCCCCTTGCGCGAGCAACTGTTCGAAGAGATCAAGGGCCGCATCCAGGAAACCGACCTGTCGCTGCCGTCTCCCTGGGGCCCTTACCTCTATTACACCCGCACCACCGCTGGCGACGAATACCCACGCCATTACCGCTGCCCCCGTCCGGCCGACGACTCCAATACCGTTGATGAAAGCCAGGAGCAACTGCTGCTCGACCCCAACGCCCTGGCCAATGGTGGTTTCCTGTCGCTGGGCGCCTTCAACGTCAGCCCCGATCACCGCCTGCTGGCCTACAGCCTCGACACCAGCGGCGACGAAATCTATACCCTGTACGTCAAGGACCTGGCCACTGACAACGTCACTGCCCTGCCCTTCGACGACTGCGACGGCAGCCTGACCTGGGCCAACGACAGCCAGACGCTGTTCTTCGCCGAACTGGATGACACCCACCGGCCATGGCGCCTGCGCCGCCACACGCTGGGCAATGACGGTGCTCAGACCGTGTTCGAAGAGCCCGACGGGCGCTTCTTCCTGCACTGCTACCGCACCAGTTCCGAGCGCCAGCTGGTGCTGCTGCTGAACAGCAAAACCACCAGTGAAGCCTGGGTGCTGGACGCCGAAACCCCACAGGCGCCGTTTACCTGCCTGGCCCCGCGTGTCGAAGGCCACGAGTACTTCCCCGACCACGGTCAGCTCGATGGCGAATGGCGCTGGTTTATCCGCACCAACCAGGACGGCATCAACTTTGCCCTGTACCACGCACCGGCCACACCCGTACCAAGCCGTGAGCAATGGCAGGTGCTGGTGGCGCACCGCGACACGATCATGCTCGAAGGCCTCAGCCTGAATGCCGGTGCCCTCACCCTGAGCCTGCGCGAAGGCGGACTGCCAATCATCGAAGTACGCCCGCAGGCTTTGCCGGCCTATCGCGTCGAACTGCCAGACGCGGCCTACAGCCTGTACGTGCAAGACAGCCTGGAGTTCGCCAGCACCCGCGTACGCCTGCGCTACGAGGCACTCAACCGCCCAGCCCAGGTGCGCCAGCTGGAGCTGGCCACGGGCGCCCAGGCCGTGCTCAAGCAAACCCCTGTACTGGGTGCGTTCGATGCCGATGACTATGTGAGTGAACGCCTTTGGGCAACCGCAGCAGACGGCACCCGGGTGCCGATCAGCCTGGTGCGTCGCCGCCAGGACCTGGGCAAGACTGTGCCGCTTTACCTTTACGGCTACGGCGCCTATGGCGAAAGCCTCGACCCGTGGTTCTCCCATGCGCGCCTGAGCCTGCTGGAACGCGGCGTGGCCTTTGCCATCGCCCATGTGCGTGGCGGCGGTGAACTGGGTGAGGCCTGGTACCGCGCCGGCAAGCAGGAGCACAAGCCCAACACCTTCAACGACTTCATCGCCTGTGCGGAGCATCTGATCGCCGAGGGCGTGACCGCTTCTGACCGCCTGGCCATCAGTGGCGGCAGTGCCGGTGGCCTGCTGATGGGCGCGGTGCTCAACCTGCGCCCCGAGCTGTTCCGCTGTGCAATTGCCGAAGTGCCGTTCGTCGACGTACTCAACACCATGCTCGACCCCGAGCTGCCGCTGACCGTGACCGAGTACGACGAATGGGGCAACCCTGAAGAGCCCGAGGTGTATGAGCGGATCAAGGCGTATGCGCCCTACGAGAATGTAAAAGCGCAGGCCTACCCGGCGATGCTGGTGGTGGCGGGTTACAACGACAGCCGCGTGCAGTACTGGGAAGCGGCCAAGTGGGTGGCGCGGTTGCGTACCCGCAAGACCGACAGCAACCTGCTGTTGCTCAAGACCGAGATGGGTGCTGGCCATGGGGGCATGAGCGGGCGGTACCAGGGGTTGAAGGATGTGGCGCTGGAATATGCGTTCGTGTTTGGCGAGCTAGGTATTGTTTGAGATGGCTGGGGGCGCGTTGCGCCCCTTTCGCGACACAAGGCCGCTCCTACAGGGGAACGCGATCGCCTGTAGGAGCGGCCTTGTGTCGCGATGGGCTGCGAAGCAGCCCCAAAAAGCCGACAGCCACACACATCTTCCAGTCAATCATCATCTACCGCCGGCTTCGCAGGCTCAGGTCGCAACCCCGGCAACGGCTGGTCCTTCGGTGGCCCGGGCACCGGCATGGGCGGTAACAGCGGCGCACCCGGCTGGCTGTCATAGGCCTTCGGCGGTGTACTCGGGGTTATCTGCGGGTATGGCGTGGGCGTCGGTGTGCCCGGCGCACCAGGCACAGGCGTCGTCAACCGGGGTGGCGTGCTGGCCGCTTCGGCCAGCGGCAAGCCAGCCAACAACAGCGCGGTGAGGATCGCGTGAAACATCAGCAACCTCCTGTCGGGAACCTTCCTACAGGCTACGCCTAAATCAAAGCTTTCGCCTGTCCGCCCGCCCTGCAAGCGCGCTAGACTCAATGACATAACCGTCATTTGCCTGATCAGAACAAAGGAAACACCATGAGCTCCACCTCTTCCGCCGCCGCCACCGCGCGCCTCGACCGCATCCTGGCCGATGCCAAGCGTGACAAGGAAATGGGCTACCGCGACAAGGCCCTGAGAATGTACCCGCACGTGTGCGGCCGCTGCGCCCGCGAGTTCGCTGGCAAGCGCCTGAGCGAGCTGACCGTGCACCACCGCGACCACAACCACGACAACAACCCGCAGGACGGCTCCAACTGGGAACTGCTGTGCCTGTACTGCCACGACAACGAGCACTCGCGCTACACCGACCAGCAGTACTTCAGCGAAGGCTCCACCAGCACCCCGAGCATCGCCAAGGCCACCCACAACCCGTTCGCCGGGCTGGCGGGCATGCTGAAGAAAGACTGACCATCGATTCGCCCCCCGCTGCTACCGGGCAGCCCGTATAATCGCGCTTTTTTCGCGAAGGGCCCCGGTACGTGGCAAACAAACGATACAGCTGCATCGGCCTGTTCAACCCCAAGTCGCCAGAAAACGTCGGCTCGGTGATGCGCGCGGCGGGCTGCTACGGCGTCAATTCGGTGTTCTACACCGGCAAACGCTACGAACGCGCGCGTGACTTCGTCACCGACACCAAGCGCGTGCATTACGACATTCCGCTGATCGGCATCGACGACCTGCAACGCATCATCCCGCTGGGCTGCACGCCGGTGGCGGTGGAGCTGGTGGAAGGGGCGCGGCCGTTGCCGGAATACACCCACCCGGACCGTGCCATCTACATCTTCGGGCCAGAGGACGGCTCGTTGAGCGAGGATGTGCGGGGCTGGTGTGAAGAGACCATCTACATACCCACCGAAGGTTGCATGAACCTGGCGGCGACGGTGAATGTGGTGCTGTACGACCGCATGGCCAAGGGGCTGAATACCCGCTCGGGGCCGAAGTTCAAGTAATAAAAAGGCCGCCACTGCAATAGCAGGGCGGCCAGGTGCCGAACTCCGTCAGAACAGCACCGGTCTTGCTCAGATCACGAAGCGTTGATCCAGATGGTCTTCAGCTCCGTGTATTGGTCATGGGCCCAGATGGACTTGTCGCGCCCACCAAAGCCAGACTCCTTGTAGCCGCCGAACGGCGTGGTGACATCACCTTCGCCGAAGCAGTTGACCGTCACCACACCCGCGCGGATTTCACGCGACAGGCGCAGCGCATTGCGCAGGCTGCCGGTGTAGGCCGAAGCGGCCAGGCCGTAAACGGTGTCGTTGGCCAGTTCGATGGCCTCGTCGATAGTCTCGAAGCTGGTCACGCTCAGCACCGGGCCAAAGATTTCCTCGACGAACAATTTGTTGTCGCGGCCCACGTTGTCGACGATGGTCGGCTGCACGAACACGCCTTCTTCGGTCTCGCCACCCTGGACGATACTGAGCTTCTGCTCGGCAGCGTATTCCAGGTACGACTTGACCTTCTCGAAGTGCGACTTGCTGACCATGGCGCCCAGGCGGTTGTCCGGGTCCAGCGGGTCGCCCAGTTTCCAGTCCTTCAGGTGCTTGGCGATCAGGCCCAGCAACTCGTCCTTCACGTCCTTGTGGACGATCAGACGCGAAGAAGCCGAGCAGTTTTCGCCCATGTTCCAGAACGCACCGGCGGTGACGAACTGGGCCACTTCGTCCAGGTCTTCGCAGTCGTTCATGACCACGGCCGGGTTCTTGCCACCCAGCTCCAGAACGATGCGCTTGAGGTTGGATTCGGCGGCGTACTTCAGGAACAGGCGGCCGGTGTCGGTGGAGCCGGTGAAGCTGACCATCGGGATGTCCATGTGGCGGCCGATGGCCTCACCCACTTCGCGGCCACCGCCAGGCACCAGGTTGAACACACCGGCCGGGATGCCCGCCTCATGGGCCAGCTCAGCCACGCGCAGGGCGCTGAGGGTGGTTTCCTTGGCCGGCTTGACCACGATCGAGCAACCGGCAGCCAGCGACGGGGCGATCTTCCAGGCCAGCATCAGCAGCGGGAAGTTCCATGGCAGCACCAGGCCAACCACACCGATGGCTTCACGCACCACCATGGTCACGGCAGCGTTGCCGGTCGGGGCGGTGGCGTCGTAGATCTTGTCGATCAGCTCGGCGTGCCAGCGGATAGTGTGGATGGTTTCCGGCACGTCGACGTTCTGGCACTCGCTGACCGGCTTGCCGCTGTCCAGCGCTTCCAGCACGGCCAGCTCGTGGGCGTTGTCTTCCAGCAACTGGGCGAACTTCTGCAGCACATGTTTGCGGTCATTCGGCTGCATCTTCGACCAGGTGCCTTCTTCGAACACGCGCTTGGCAGCCGCCACAGCCACGTTGACGTCGTTGACGTCGCAGGCCGCCACTTCGGCCAGTTGCTTGCCGGTGGCCGGGTTGGTGGTGACGAAGGTGCGGCCGGAGATGGCATCGCGGAACTCGCCGTCGATGAACGCCTGGGTACGCAGTTGCAGCTCGGCGGCGATGGCCGCGTATTGTTCCTTGCTCAGCAATTCAGCCATTTTTCCAGCCTCCTTATTTGATCTGGGCGATGGTGGCCTTCAGTTCGGTGACCACGCGCTTGAGTTCTGCTTTCTCGGCGTCATCCAGGTCGTACAGCGGCTTGCGCACGCCGCCGGTCTTCAGGCCGTTCAGGGCCACGCCGTTCTTGATGGCCTGGACGAACTTGCCACCTTCGAGGAAGTCCATCAGCGGCATCATGGCGGCCATGATCTTGCGGCCCTTGTCGAAGTTCTTCTCGATCACGCAGGCCTCGTACAGGGCCACGTGCTCGCGCGGGATGAAGTTGGAGCCGGCGCAGACCCAGCTCTTGGCGCCCCAGGCGAAGAATTCCAGGGCCTGGTCGTCCCAGCCGCACGACAGCTGGATGTTCGGGCGCTGGATGGCCAGGCGGTGCAGCTGGGCCATGTCACCGGAGCTTTCCTTGATGGCGACGATGTTTTTCACATCGGCAACAGCATCGAAGAATTCTTCGCCCATGCTGACGCTCATGCGGCCTGGGTAGTTGTAGAGCATGATCGGCAGGCCGGCGGCGGCGTCGACGGCTTTGACGTGCAGGGCGATTTCCTGCTGGGTTGGCAGCGCGTACGGCGGGGTGCCCACCAGCAGTGCGTCGGCCTTGATTTCCTTGGCATGCTGGGCAAAGGCCACGGCATCTTCGGTGCGGATGCCACCGGTGCCGACGATCAGCGGCAGGCGGCCGTTGAGCACGTCCTTGGCCTGGGCGGCCAGCTCGATGCGCTCCTGGGTGGTGTGGGCGTAGTACTCGCCGGTGGAGCCACCAATGATGACGCCGTGGATTTTCGACTCGACCAGGTATTCGAGGACCTCGGCAAACGCTGCCTTGTCGATCGAGCCGTCCGCAGCCAGCGGAGTGATTGCCGGGGTGTAGATGCCTTCGAATTTCACGGTAGGTTCTCCAGTGCGTTGCTCAGTGTTGTAAAGGCCGCCGCGCAACGACGCGGCGGTGGGTTGTAAGGCTTCAGCCAAGCGAAGCGGCTTGTTGCAGGTTCAGCGAACGGGTTTCCGGGGCCAGGGCAACCGAGAAGGCCAAGCCGACAAAGGTCACGGCGGCGGCGGCATACATGGTGGCGCCGATGCCATAGCTGTCGAGGGCGATGGGTACCAGCCAGGTGCCGACGGCGGCACCGACCCGCGACATGGAGGTGCCGACGCCTACGGCGCCAGCGCGGATTTCGGTGGGGAAGAGTTCGTTGGGGTACACCAGCTGCAGCACCTGGGCGCCACCGATGAACAACGCATAGGCCCCGAACAGCACCAGGATGAGCATCTCGTTGCCATTGCTGAAGGCGCCCAGGCCCAACAGCGCCAGCCCCGACCAGAAGAAGCTGTGCAGCAGCGTGGTGCGCCGGCCGAGGGTGTTGAGCAGGCGGGTGCCGACAATGCAGCCGACCACGAACAGGAAGGTGATGGCGATGGAGCCGATCGAGGCCCAGTCACCTTTCAGGTTCAGCGCGCCCAGCACTTTCGGGGCGAACGCATACACGGCAAACACCGGGATCACCGAGCAGGTCCAGAACATGGTGACGAACAACATGCGCTTGCCGTAGCCCGAGTGCAGCAGACTGAGGAACGACAGCTTGCGGGTCTTGGGCTCTTCCGGCAGGTTCTTCAGCGAAAAACCGTTGCCATAGACGCGCTTGATCACCTGCTCGGCCTCGGCCGAGCGGCCTTTGCTGATCAGCCAGCGTGGCGACTCCGGGGTACCCAGGCGAATGGCGAACAGCAATGCACCGATGACCGCCGCACTGGCCAGCACCAGGCGCCAGGCATCGTCGCCACCGTGGCGCAGGATGGCTTCACCGGCCAGATAGGCGGTGGCGGCACCGGCGAACCACAACACCGTCAAGGTAGCCAGGCGCGGGCCGCGGTTTTTCTTGGGCAAGAACTCCACCAGCAGCGAGGTGGCAACCGGGTATTCGATGCCCACGGCGATACCGATGGCGAACCGCAGCAGGAACAACGCCAGCGCCGATTCGACCCAGAACTGCGCGACCGAGGCCAGGATGAACAGGGTCGGACCAACGAAAAACACGCGTTTGCGGCCAAAGCGGTCAGTCAGCCAACCGCCGAAGAAGCCGCCGAAGAAAATGCCGATCAACGCCGAGGCGGCAATCATGCCCTGCCAGAAGCTGGTGAGGCCCAGGCCTGCGGACATCTGCACCATGGCCACACCGATGATGCTCAGTACATAGCCATCGACGAACGAACCACCACCGGAACGCAGGGTCAGCAACTGGTGGAAGTTGTTGATCGGTACATCTTCAATCGAAACATTCGGACTTGTCATTGTTGTTCCTACCACGTCTGCTACATGCACATTTTCAAGGCGAGCGCGTCCGCGAAACTGAAAACCACACTCAGCCCCGGGCGACCGGACAACGCATCTCGATCATCAAATTCGGGCAAGCCGCGCCCGTGCCGGCCAACTCACGCCGACGAAAAATGTTCTATGGCCTAACTCAGGTAACGATCAGCTCTCTTTGCCAGCGCGGAACTGCCCCCACATCAGGTTGGCGTTCAAGCCCAGGGAAACCAAGGGCTGCGGCGGGTTCGCACAAGGCCCGGGGGCATTGAGCAAGAATTCGATCAGTTCGTTCTTGTCGCCGGCCAGCCAGTCGGCCAGCAACTTGCCGGTGACGGTGCCACGGGTTACACCCAGGCCGTTACAACACAGCGCACCCACCACATTGGGTGCCAACTTGCCGAAGAAACCCATATGGTTGCGTGACAGTGCCAGTGCACCGCCCCAGGTATATTCGAAGTTCACACCAGGCAACATCGGGAAGCGCCGGGCGAACGAGTCGCGGTGACGCTCGACAAAGCGCTCCAGGTATTTGCGGTTACTGCGGCCGTCAGGGTTGTAGCTGAAGCTGTTGCGGATCAGCAGGCGGTTGTCGACGGTGCGGCGCATGGTGGTGCCGAACGGGTCGGCAGGGATGACGCCCCAGTAGGGTTTGCCGCCCAGGCGCGCCTGCTCTTCTTCAGTCAGCGGGCGGGTGATGCTGCCGTAGGTGAACACGGGCAACATACGGCCCTTGAGGAAACCGAAGCTCATGCCGAAGGCGTTGGTGGTGAGCACCAGCTTGTCGGCCGTGATCGAGCCGTTGGCGTGGCGCAACACCACCTTGTCGCCGTACTCCACGTCGGTGATAGGCGTGCGCTCGTACAGCGAAACGTTACCTGGCAAGCTGTCGGCCAGGCCTTTGACCAGTGCCGAGGGTTGCAGCAAGGCCGTGCCCGGGGTGAACAGGCCCTTGCGGTAGAAATGGGTGCCGATGTGATCGGGCAGGTCGCGGCCTTCGATCACTTCGTACGGCTGACCAAGCTTGTCCAGGCCCCGGCGGTAGGCGTCCAGCACGGCGATGCCGCGGTCTTCGATGGCCGCTTGGTATTTGCCGCAATGGCGAAACTGGCACTCGATGTCGTAGCGCTCGATCAGGTCCTTGAGGTACTGCTGGCCACCTAGGTTGAGCTTGAGGACAGTCTTGGCGATGTCGATGTCGCCGATGTAGTCCTCGGCGCCGATGTCGTGGGGCAGGTCGATGGCAAATCCGGCGTTGCGCCCGGAGGTACCAAAGCCGACCTCCTGGGCTTCGACCAGCACGATCTCGTCATGCGGAAAGTTCGTTGCCAACTGCCGCGCGGCAGCCAGGCCGGTGAAGCCGGCGCCGACCACCACCCAGCGTGCCTGGCTGTGGCCTGTGTGGGCCGGCCTTGGCGTGCGGGGCTTGCTCAGGTGATACCAACCACAGGTGGCATCATCGGCAGGTAACGAACTTATTCTTGTCATGTCACTAACCTGGTTCTTGTTGTCGACGGGTGGTCAGCGCCAGCGGGCTGACCTGTGTAACTCATATCTGAATCGGCACATCCAGCCCTTGCGGTGCGGCGTACTCGGCCATGCGCCGGCGCGACAGCTCGAAGTGCTCGCGCACCAGCTGACCGGCGGTTTGCGGGTCGCGGCGCTCGATGGCCTGGATCATCTGATCGTGCTGTTCGCAGGCGATTTCGAGGTCGCGCTGCATGTCGTCGGTGGTCGGGTGGCGGTAGAAGATCTTGCCCAGGCGGGTGTGGTCGATCAGCAGACGGCGCAGGCTAGGCAACAGGTAGTCGTTGTGTGCCATCTTGCCGATTTCCAGGTGGAAGGCGTCGTTGTAGAGCACGCGGTTTTCCACGTCACGCTCTTCGATAGCCTGACGGAACTGGGCCTGGATGCCTTTGAGCACTTCGATTTCTTCAGCGCTGGCGTAGGTGGCGGCCAACTGGGTGGTGGCCACGTAGATGAGCGGTGCGGCAACGTAGAAGCTGTGCAGCGACTCGTGGTTCATGGCGGCAACGCGTGGCGCGCGGTTGGCTTCCAGCTCGATGTAGCCTTCGGCGGCGATCTGACGCAGCAGTTCACGGACCGGGGGGCGCGACAGGCCAAATTCGTCGCACAGGGCCAGTTCGTCCACCACCGCGCCCGGGGCCAGTTCCATGCTGAGGATCCGGCGGCGCAGTGCTTCGGCCAGGACGGCTTTGCGGTCCTGCGGCACTTCTGCAGCGAGTGGTTGGACGGTGGCTTTCATGGCGGCCTTCTTTGTTGTCATAGAGCTATGTCTACTATTTGTATAACGACTATAGGGCACTGTTAGACAATGTGTCTACAGCATTTTCGATGAACGGTGAAATCTGTTTAGGCCCCTGTTTTAAAGGGTTCTAGCGGGTTACAGGGGTGGAATTAAACACCCTTGAGGCTGCATTGCCAAACCGGACAGGTATTTCGCCAGATGCGACACAGCGGGCATTTGTGGCGCCTATACGATCGAGCGCCGCCCGCGCGGCGCATCGCGAGCAAGCTCGCTCCTACATTTGTTTCGGGCCAGTTATGCCTGTGACAACAGCGCGCGACCGCCTTGTTGGTCCGACTCAATACCGAGTCATGCACCAAGGCGGTCGCGCGCAGGTGTCACAGAAATGATTGGCCCGAAACAAATGTAGGAGCGAGCTTGCTCGCGATGCGCCGCGCGGGCGGCGCTCGATCTCACAGGCGCCAAAAACCGCTCGGCGTACGCCCCGCTATTACCTCAACCATTCACGCAGTTGTCAGCGCCTCCCGCCGCGCATGCCGTTTGCTGGTAATCACCCCCAACACCAGGATCACCAGCGCCAGCGCCAAGGTCAGCGACACCTCCATCCGGTGCTTGGGCATGACGAACATGGTGCCCAAGGCAAAGATGATGAAACCGATCACCGCATAGGTCAGCCACGGGTAAAGCCACATACGGAAGGCGATCTCGACATTCTGCTTCTGCAGGATCGCGCGCATACGCAGTTGCGAGAAGGCAATCGCCAGGTACACCAGCAAGGCAATCGACCCGGAGCTGGCCAGCAGGAAGGCAAACACCTCGGCCGGGGCGAAGTAGTTGACGATAGTCGCCAGCATGCCGATCAGCGTGCTGCCGATGACTGCCGCGCGCGGCACGCCCACTTTCGAGGTGCGCTGGATGAAGCCCGGGGCATCACCGCGCTTGCTCAGCGAGTAGAGCATCCGCGAGGAAATGTAGATCGACGAGTTCAGGCAGCTGGCCACCGCCACCAGTACCACGATGTCCACCAGTTGCTTGGCATAGGGAATGTTCATGATCTCCAGCGCCCGCTGGTAAGAGCCCTGCACCGGCAGCAGCGGGTCGTTCCATGCCACCACCGAGATGATCACGAAAATCGACAGCAGGTAGAACACACTGATACGCCAGATAACCGAGCGCGTGGCCTTGGCGATGTTGCGCGCCGGGTCTTTCGATTCGGAGGCGGCAATGGTCACCGCTTCGGTACCCAGGTAGCTGAACATGGTGGTCAGCAAGGCGCCGATGATTGCCGTCCAGCCATTGGGCATGAAGCCGCCCTGCTGTTCCAGCAACAGTGGCAGGCCACTGACTTCACGGCCCGGCAACACGCCGGCCAGGGCCGCAGCACCCAGGGCAATGAAGGCAACGATGGCGATGACCTTGAGCATGGCGAACCAGAACTCGAACTCGCCGTACTTGGCCACGCTGAACAGGTTGGTGGCGGTCAGCAGCACGGTCATGCTCAGGGCGAAGAACCAGGCATCGATGTGCGGGAACCAGTTGTTGAGGACCACGCCAGCGGCGATGGCTTCAATAGGAATTACCAGCACCCAGAACCACCAGTACAGCCAGCCGATGGTAAAGCCGGCCCAGCGGCCAATGGCGCGGTCGGCATAGGTGGAGAACGAGCCGGTATCGGGGCTGGCAACGGCCATTTCCCCGAGCATGCGCATCACCAGCACCACCAGCGCACCGGCCAGTGCATAGGCGACGATGGCCGAGGGGCCGGCTGCCGCGATGGCGTGCCCGGAGCCGATGAACAACCCGGCACCGATCACCCCGGCGATGGAGAGCATGGTCACATGGCGTTGCTTGAAGCCTTGCGCCAGCTGATTGCCGGCGCCACTCGCGCTTGTCATTGTCATCCTGATCCCTGCTTTTGTTTTCTTTGTGGGGGACGTGAAGCTCCTGGATCGAAACCCAGCGTGGATGAGCTTCGCGCCCGGTCACGGTACGCCAGCGAGGGGCTGGTCAAGTTGCCTGGATCCGCCACGGACTTGACCATAAATGACATCGAACACGTTTAAACAGGCAAGATAGAGCTATCGCGGCCTAGCGCAACGCCTTGCTCTGCAACACCTCGGACTTGCGCCCCAGCACGTTCTCGCTGATTTGCACGAAGTCTTCGGTGCTCACGCTGGGCAGGCGCATCAGCCCGCGTACCACATCGTCCAGCGAGCGCTTGGCCTGGGTATGAATACGGATTTCCTTGTCCAGTGCCTGCAACAGCATCACCCCGCGCGCCACCTGGGCAGGGCTGGCGCGTTCACCCTTGAGCCGGGTGACCTTGGCGCCCTGCTTGCTCAGGCGTGCCTGCCAGGCCTGGTAACGGTCATCGCTCACCCCGCCCGAGCGGCGCAGCAACTCGCTGGCGTAGTAGTCGGTCAGGCTTTCCACCAGCCAGTCACTGCCGTCACGCCCATGGATCTGCGCAAACAACTGCACCACTTCGCGCAGCAACGGGCTGCTGCCGTTCTCGCTTACCATCGGCCGGGCGCTGTGCAGGTACAGCGAACCCTGTGCCGCCATTGCACCACGCCACATGCCGTCACGGGCACCGACCAGCAGCAGCTTCGGCGGATTGCGCGGGAACACCGCCTGCAACTGCGGCCATACGAACGTCAGCAGGGTCAGGCTGTCCATACGCCGCATACCCTGCCCCACCGGTGCGGCCACGGTCACCTCGGTATCGCCCAGGCGAGCACGGCGGCTGCCCAGGTCGCCGGCCAGCATCCAGCCAGTGGGGCGGTCGAACAGGCGCGAAACGTTGTCGATGCGGAACTTGTCCTTGCCGATGCGCGGCCAGGAGGTCTCGATACTCTTCCAGCCCTCGGGCAGGTCGAACGCCAGGCGTGCCACCAGCTCGGTGCCATCCTGCTGGTCAAGGCGCGCGGGCGGCACCAGCTGGTCACCGAGGAACAACGCCCAGTGCGGGGTAACACGCGAAGAATAGGCACCGCTGGCGAGCTTCTGGTCCAACTGCACGCGGTAGCTGAGGCTGGTCTTGCCGGCCGCCGGCTGCCACACGCCGCGCTGCCCCTGCAGTTGCCATTGGCCATCGGCCTGGAAGCCGCTGTAGGCCCCGGCCTTGCCCAGGTCGAAGTCCAGGCTGCGCACGGCGCTGCCTTCGGCCAATGTGAGGCGGACTTCAGCCTGGCCACTGGCAGGCAACAAACGCACCTGGTAGTCGAGGTCGACCTTTTTCGCCCAGGCCGGCGAACTGGCCATCAGGCCCAACAACAGCAACAGCTGGCAACGCATACAGAAACTCCTTGTTTCCCCGTGGCAGCGGGCCGCGCCGGTCAGCTGGCGCGGAAGATCAGGTGGTCTTCCCAGTCGTCTTCGTGCACATCGTGTTCACTGAGCATACGCCCCGACTGGGAAATACGCTGTTCATGAACCTGCTGGCGATCGCCGCAGACCAGGTGGTGCCAGGCGGGCAAGTCCTTGCCCTCGCTGACCAGGCGGTAACCGCAGGTGCTTGGTAGCCACTTGAACTGGTCGGCCTTGCCTGGGGTGAGCTGGATGCAGTCCGGCACGTGGGCAAAGCGGTTGGGGTAGTCGCTGCACTGGCAGGTGTGCATGTCCAGCAGCTTGCAGGCGATGCGCGTGTAATAGACGCTGTTGTCGTCCTCGTCCTCAAGCTTTTGCAGGCAGCACAGGCCGCAGCCGTCGCACAGCGACTCCCACTCTGGCGGGCTGAGTTGTTCGAGGGTCTTGCGCCGCCAGAACGGCGCGTTTTCAGCGATCATCACACGGTTTCCTGCATTCATCGTTGGGCCACGGCGCGCGGCGGCGCCAGTCTAGAGCCTGACCTTGCGCAAAGCCAGACCGCTTGTCAGTCGCGACGGGACGCAGTAGCGTGCGGGTTTCCCGTCCTTTTACAGGAGCTGTCATGAGCGCCAACCCTCGCATTGCCGATTACGCCATCAACGAGCAGTTCATCAACCGCTGGTCGCCGCGTGCTTTCACCGCCGAGCCGATCAGCGAAGAGACCCTGCTGAGCTTCCTGGAAGCCGCCCGTTGGGCTCCGTCGGCGTACAACTCGCAGCCTTGGCGCTTCCTGTATGCCCGCCGCGACACGCCAAACTGGGAGCGTTACCTGAACCTGCTGGTGCCGTTCAACCGCAGCTGGGCACAACAGGCCTCAGCACTGGTGCTGATCATTTCCAAGACCACCTTCGCCGCCCCGGGCGCCACGGAGGAAAAACCGGCACTGTGGCATACCTTCGACACCGGTTCCGCCTGGGGGCACCTGGCCCTGCAGGCCAGCATCAGCGGCTGGCACACCCATGGCATGGCCGGCTTCGACCAGGACCTGGCGCGTCAGGAGCTGAAGGTTCCTGAAGGTTATGTGCTGCATGCCATGGTGGCGATCGGCAAGCTGGGTGACAAGGCCAGCCTGGATGAGGCGTTGCAGGCACGTGAAGTACCGAGCCCGCGCAAGCCGCTGAGCGAGCTGGCTGCCGAGGGTGATTTCAGCCTTTAAGCCTTGTGCTGGCTCTACTGGCCTCTTCGCGGGCAAGCCCGCGAAGAGGCCAGTACAGGCACTACAAATCAGTAGCCCTTGGCAAAGTCCACTTCACCCCGCAACCCCTGCCCCGCTTCATACGCCTGCATATTCTCGACAAACAGCCGCACCATCGCCGCCGGCGAGGTGGGTGCCGAGCTGTGTCCGGTCAGCAGCAAGCCCCAGGCGGTCCAGAACGGGTGCTGTTTAGGCAGTGGTTCCTGGCGGCACACATCGATCACCGCACCGGCCAGATGCCCTTCCTTCAGCGCCTCGACCAGGTCCGCATCCACCACCGCCGCGCCTCGCCCGGCATTGATGAACAGCGTGCTCGGCTGGAAGCACTTGAACAGCGCCGCGTCATACAGGTCATGGGTCGCCGGGGTATCCGGCAACAGGTTGAGCACGTAGTCGACCTGGCCAACCATGCGCGGCAAGTCGGCCAGCGCCGCCACCTCGACGAACGGTGCCTGCTCCCGGGCACTGCTGGCAACCCCATACAACACCACACCAAACGGCTGCAGGAACTCAGCCACGCGCTGGCCAATATCGCCGGTGCCCACGATTAGCACCTTGCGCCCTTCCAGCGTACGTCCTGGGCGATCGTCCCAGCGCCGCTCCACCTGGCTGACCAGGCGCGACAGCACCTCGCGTTCGTGGCCGAGCATGTAGGTAAGCATGTACTCGGCCATCACCTGGCCGAAGATGCCTACTGCGCGGGTCAGGCGATAGTCACGCGGCAAGCCATCGGCCAGCAACGGCGTGATACCCGCCCAGGTCGACTGCATCCAGTCCGGCTTGTGGCCTTGGCGCAGCAAGCTCGCCAGCAGGTCCGGCTGGCCCAGCCACACCTTGCACTGTGGTGCGTGGCGGGCCAGTTCGGCGGAATCATCGCTGGTCAGTACTTCCACTTCAGGCGCGGCTTCGCGCAAAAGCGCGGCGTAACGAGCATGATCATGCTCAGCAATCAGTACGCGCATGGTCAGACCGGGTCGTTTCGGCGCAGCAGCTCTTCAGGCAGGTGCTCGATGTACTCGTCTTCCGCTGGCGGCATCTGCAGGTGGTAGCCCTGGTTGTCGAGGTTCTCCAGCACCTTGGCGATGTCCTCGCGGGCCAGCTTGCGCTCCGGGGTGAGCACCAGGTCGAAGGCATGCACAGGGGTGCCGAAGAACGGCAGCAGGCCTTCCGGCACGCGCTCCAGGCCGTCGGCCTTGAGCACATACAGGTACATTTCGTTCTTGCGGGGGCTCTTGTAGATCGAGCAAATGCGTTTCATCGGGTCTCTCCGGCACCTGCAAGGCTGTCCAGCAGGGCCTGGCCCATACGCTCACGGCGCCAGCCGCGCAGCGAATCGGGCAGTTGATAAGGGCCATTGGGGTAGCCGCTCTTGAGCAGCGCTTCCAGGGCTTTTTTGCGCAGCATCAGCTCGGGGGCGATCCCCAGGCGTTCGCCTTCGGCCTGGCCGATGGCACGCAGCTGCTTGAGGATGCCGGAGGCCTCGATCGGCAGCGGCTCGGGCAAAGGCGCTGGCCACTGCTCGGCAGGCAGGCTGGCGGCGCGCTGGATCAGCTTGATCAGGAACTCTCCGTCCTGGCGAATGGTGCGCGGGTGCATCTCGTCGATCCTGGCCAGCGCCGACAGGTTGTTCGGCTGGCTCTTGGCCATGGGCCACAGCGAGTGCTCCTTGAGGATGCGGTTGCGCGGCACATCGCGGCTACGGGCTTCACGCTCGCGCCAGGCGCACAGCTCTCGCAACACCGCCAGTTGCTGGGGGGCCAGCTTCCAGGCGAGCTTGACGTCGCGGTACAGGGTTTCGGGCTCGACCTCACGGCGCAACGCAGCCACCAGCTCGGCGCCGTCTTCCAGCACCCAGGCGTACTTGTCGTCGCTCAGGCGCGGGCGCAAGGCGGTGAACAGCTCGGCCAGGTGCACGGCATCTTCGGCGGCATAGCTGACCTGCGTGTCGGAGAGCGGGCGCTGCAGCCAGTCGGAGCGGGTTTCGCCCTTCGGCAGCTCGATACCCAGCACCTCCTGCACCAGGCGCGAATAGCCCATGGAGAAGCCCAGGTTCAGGTAGCCGGCTGCCAACTGGGTGTCGAACAGCGGCTGCGGCAGCTTGCCGGTCAGGCGCAACAGCACTTCGAGGTCTTCGCTGCAGGCGTGCAGCACCTTGACCACACCGCTGTCTTCGAGCAAGTCGGCCAAGGGTTGCCAGTTACCGATCAGCAACGGGTCGATCAGGTAGGCCCGCTGGCCGTCGCCGATCTGGATCAGCCCGGCTTTCGGGTAGAAGGTGTCAACCCGCATGAATTCGGTGTCGACAGCGACAAAAGGCAGTTGGTGCCAGTCGCGGCAGTGTTCGGCCAGGCTCTGGTCGTCACGGATCCAGTGAATTTCGATGGCCACAAGGCTCTCCCACTAACATTGGCGCGCAGTATATACGGCGCGGGCACTGCTGGTGAAACCCGGGCCATCCTTGATATCGATAAGTGGTGGTGTTGCGTGGGTCAGCGTTTGGCCGCCAACCACGGACGGCAGCTGGCAAACATGTCCAGCGACTGCTGATACACCTCGGTGCGCACCTGCAACAGGCCGAGCATGGAGTGGAACAGGTTGTCCTGCGACAGCGGCGCATCGCTGAGCTTGGCCAGGCAGTCGGTGTCGATGCCGAAATCCTCCTTGTAGCTGTCGGAGAACCAGGTCAGCAATGGCACGTGCTTCTGCTGCTCCGGGGCGATGGCGTAAGGCGTGCCGTGCAGGAACAGGTTGTACTCACCCAGCGACTCGCCATGGTCGGACAGGTAGATCATCGCAGTGTCGACCTTGTCCTGCTTGCTGCGCAAGGTGTCGATCAGCGAAGACAGCACCTTGTCGGTGTAGGCGAGGGTGTTGTCGTAGCCGTTGATGATTTCCTGCTCGCTGCACTGGTTCAGTGCATTGCTCTGGCACACAGGAGTGAAGCGCTGATCACCTTCCGGGTAACGCTTGAAGTATTCGGGGCCGTGGCTGCCCATCTGGTGCAGCACCAACACAGTGTCCTTGTCGAGGTTGTCAATCAGCTCGTCCAGGCCTTGCAGCAGGATCTGGTCATGGCATTCGCCATTGGCGCACAGCTGAGGGTCCTTCAGGTTGCTGACATCGATGAACTGCACGCGGTCGCAGGTGCCCTTGCAGCCCGACTGGTTGTCACGCCACTGCACGGCCAGGCCGGCACGCTGAAGGATATCCAGCAGCCCTTCGCGGTTTTTCGCTATACGGGCATCGTATTCCTTGCGCGCCATGCCAGAGAACATGCACGGCACCGAGACAGCCGTTTCCGTACCGCACGAATGCACATCGGAAAACGCCACCAGGCCCTGCTCCTTGGCCAGGTTCGGGGTGGTATCGCGGTCATAGCCCAACACGCCAAAGTGGTCGGCCCGCGCACTTTCACCCACCACCAGCACGGTCAACGACTTGCGCTCATGCTTCTGCCAGGCGGCATCACGCTTGGCATCTTCGCCATAGTGCTGGAAAGGACGCGATGCGGTACCGACGCGTTCGCTGACATAGCCAATGGAGGCACCGACGATATTGCTGGGGGTCAGCATCAGGCGCAATTCGTGGTGGTTGCGAAACAGCGAGGACAACCCTTGATAGTTGACCAGCGCCACCGAGCCCAGGGCTACCACGCAGGCGCCACTGACTACCAGCTTGCCCAGCAGCTCGCGGTGCCAGGGACGGTAGGCAATGGGCGCCTTCCACAACAGCACCGAAGGCACCACGCCCAAGCCCAGGATGTACAAGGCAAACTTCAGCGAAAGCAGGTCGCGTACTTCGGTTACGTTGGTTTCTGCAATGTTGCGGAACATACCCGCATCTATAAGTACGCCGTATTGATTCATGAAGTAAGCCACACCCGCGCCACTCATGAACAACACGATAAGTACCGGCTTCAATACATATCGGAAGGCAAACAACGTGAGGATGAGATTGAAAGCGAACAGCATCAGCACGGCAAACGCCAGGCTCAGCCACAGCCCGGACAGCCCGGCAGGCACCACCTCTTGCAGGTGCCCCCAAAGGAACATGTTCAGGCCAATCAGCAGGTAAAGGCTGGCCAGCAGCGTGACCCATTCAGTCCGCAGGGATTTGAAGTTGAGCATTAGCGTTCGCAATCAAGAGTGATTATCAACCCCCAGGCCGGGTGGCACCGTGGGAAAGTTGGGCGAACTCTAGAAAGCGCGTCATCAATTTTTTGTGAAAAAGTTGGTAACAATTTCGTGAGGACGCGTCTTTCGGTGATTAACGACGCTTCATTCAGCTGCCATTCAGGCTGACCGACATCACCGGCCTGCGCAAAGGCGGCTATCCTCAGAGGTCAGGACCTTACCGACAACCCTGACAGAGGTGAAGAAATGCCAGTTCCGCATGATCTGCTCGCTGACCTGCACGTTACCGCTGATGCATTCCAGGCGCTCATTGACAAGGACCAGACGCTGCACTCACTGCACAAGGAATACAACGCCAAGGACAAGGAGGTGGTTGCCGCCGAAGGCAACGGCACCAACGACGACACCGTCAACCGCCTGCGCAAGGAACGGTTGCTGATCAAGGACAAGATCGAACGGATCATTCATCCGCCGAAATCCTGACTGAATATCTTCTTTGAATTTACCGGCCCTATCGCCGGCAAGCCAGCTCCCACAGGGTCTCCACAGATTTCGAACCTGTGCTGCACCTGTGGGAGCTGGCTTGCCGGCGATAGGGCCAGCAGCCCTTACACGGCAACCAGAGCCTTGAGCGCGCCATCCAGGTCTTCGATCAGGTCACGGTAATCCTCGATCCCCATCGACAACCGCAGCAGGTTCTCGCTGATCCCCATCACCCCTTTCTGCTCCGGGCTCAGCGAGCAGTGCGACATGGTCCACGAATGGTTGATCATGCTCTCCACCCCACCCAGCGAGTCGGCCAGCACAAAGATCTGCAACGCTTCCACCAAGCGGTTGAGCGCGGCCCGGTCGCCCTTCACTTTCATCGCCACTACCGCCCCGCCGCTGCGCATCTGGCGTTTGCACAGTTCATGCTGCGGGTGGCTTTCCAGCCCCGGGTAATACACCTGCTCGATCTGCGGGTGGCTTTCGAGGAAGCGCGCTACCTGCAGGGCATTGGCACACTGGCGCTCCATGCGCACATCCAGGGTTTTCAGGCCACGCAGGGCCAGGTAGCAGTCGAACGGCCCCTGCACCGCGCCAATTGCCATGCTGATGCGGCGAAGGCGCGCCAGCAGTGCATCGTTGGCCGCCACCACCACACCACCGGTGAGGTCGGAGTGGCCACCGATGTACTTGCTGGCCGAGTGCATCACCAGGTCCACGCCCAAGGTGATCGGGCGCTGGTTCCACGGCGAGCAGAAGGTATTGTCGATGCAGGTGAGGATGCCCCGGGCCTTGGCCAGGTCGCACACGGCCTTGATGTCGACCAGGTGCAGCAGCGGGTTGGTCGGCGATTCGATCCAGATCAGCTGGGTTTCCGGCTTGATGGCGGCGGCCACGGCCTCCAGGTCGTTGAGGTCGACATAGGTGGTGGTCAGGCCCGAGGTGCGGCTGCGGTAGTCTTCCAGGATACGGAAAGTGCCGCCGTACACGCCGTTCATCACCACGACATGGGCATCCTTGGGCAGCAGCTCCAGCACCGTCGCTGTAGCGTTCACGCCCGAGGCACAGGCAACCGCGCCCACGCCCTCTTCCAGCGCGGCGACACAGGTTTCGTAGGCATGCCGGGTGGGGTTGCCAACGCGGCTGTAGGAGTATTCCGGTTTGTCGTCCAGGCTGCGTTTGGTGAACGAGCTGGCTGTGACGATAGCCGGGAAAATGGCATTTTCAGCGACGCTGAACTGCTCGCCGGCGTGAATGGTACGGGTGGCGAAATTGCGCGGCTTGTCGGACATGGTCAGCCCCATTGGCAGAGTTAAGGCTGCAACTATCGCACAACCCAAATGTTCTGGCCTTGGGGTAATCTGTGAAAAATTTTCTTCACGGCCCGCGCGCGATATGGACAGTTTCGATCAGCACATTCTTACCCTGCTTCAGCGCGATGCCTCGATATCGCTCAAGGACCTGGCCGAGGCCGTCAACCTGTCCACCACGCCCTGCTGGAAGCGGGTCAAGCGCCTGGAAGAAGAAGGCTACATTCTTGGCCGCGTCGCCCTGCTCGACCCCGAGCGGCTTGGCCTTGGGCTGACGGTGTTCGTCCAGCTCAAGACCCAGCGCCACGACAGCGCCTGGCTTGAGCAGTTTGCCGCGACCGTGACCGGGTTCGAGGAAGTGATGGAGTTCTACCGCATGTCCGGCGACTGGGATTACATGCTGCGGGTGGTGGTGGGGGATATCGCGGCGTATGACCGGTTCTACAAAAAGCTGATTACCCGTACCGATGGGCTATCGAACATTACGTCCAGTTTTGCCATGGAGCAAATGAAGTACACCACAGCCTACCCGGTGCATCGGTCATGATCCTGTATGGCTGTACCGACCCTATCGCCGGCAAGCCAGCTCCCACAGGTACGCCACAGGTCTCGAATACGGTGGAATACCTGTGGGAGCTGGCTTGCCGGCGATAGGGCCATTGCAGGCAACCCATCAATCCGAAGCAAGCACCGCCGCAATCCGGTTCCCCGCCTTGGCTTTCTCGACCTTGATCGCCACAAACTTCGACGTCGGCGTATAGGTTCCCACGCCATAACTCTCCAGCGGCACCAGCGGATTGGTCTCCGGGTAGTACGCCGCCGCCTGCCCTTCAGGCACGTCATAGGCCACCAGGCGGAACCCCGACACCCGCCGCTCGACGCCATCCTCCCACAGCGACACCAGGTCCACATGCTCACCCGGCTCGAAGCCCAGGCGGCGAATATCGGCCTCGTTCACGAACACCACTTCACGCAGGCCGAACACGCCGCGGTAGCGGTCGTCCAGGCCATACAGGGTGGTGTTGTACTGGTCGTGCGAGCGCAGGGTCTGCAGGATCAGGTCGGGCTTGTCACCCCGCGCCAGCACCTTGGCGTTTATCAACTCCTCTGGCAGCGCGTGGGGCATGAACCGTGCCTTGCCCGTGGCCGTGCGGAAGTTGCGATCGGCTGCATTGTTGCCCAGGTGGAAGCCGCCCGGGCTATGCAGGCGTTCGTTGAAGCCGGTGAAACCAGGGATCACGTCGGCAATCATGTCACGAATGCGGTTGTAGTCGGCCACCGCATACTCCCAGTCGATCGGCTGGTTGCCCAGCGTGGCCTTGGCCATGCCGGCGATGATCCACGGCTCCGAGCGCATGTGCGGTGAACGCGGGCGCAACTGGCCGTTGGAGATGTGCACCATGCTGAAGGTGTCTTCCACGGTCACGCCTTGCGGCCCTTCAGCCTGCAGGTCGATTTCGGTCCGGCCCAGGCAGGGCAGGATCAACGCATCGCGGCCGGTGACCAGGTGCGAGCGGTTGAGCTTGGTGGAGATCTGCACGGTCAACGCGCAGTTCTGCAGCGCCGCGTGGGTGCGCGGGGTGTCCGGGGTGGCTTGGGCAAAGTTGCCGCCCAGGGCGACGAACACCTTGGCCCGCCCCTCTTCCATGGCCTTGATCGCCAGCACCGCGTTGTGCCCATGGGCACGCGGCACACGGAACTGGAAGCGTTTTTCGATGGCATCGAGCAGCGCCGGCTTGGGCTTTTCGTCGATGCCCATGGTGCGGTCGCCCTGCACGTTGCTGTGGCCACGTACCGGCGACAGGCCAGCGCCGGGTTTGCCGACGTTGCCGCGCAGCAACTGCAGGTTGACGATTTCCTGCACGGTAGGCACCGAATGGCGGTGCTGGGTGACGCCCATGGCCCAGCACATGATCACCCGCTCAGCCTTGCGGTACATGCGTGCGGCCAGCTCGATCTCGGCCAGGGTCAAGCCCGACTGCTTGACGATGTGCTCCCACGAGGTGGCGTCCACTGCCGCCAGGTAGTCATCGACGCCACTGGTGTGCTCGGCGATGAAGGCATGGTCGAACACCGCCGGCTCACCGTTGGCCTGGGCTTCGCGCTCCCACTGCAACAGGAATTTGGCAATGCCGCGCATGGCCGCCATGTCACCGCCCAAGGCCGGGCGGAAGTAAGCGCTGGAAGTCGGCTCGGAGCCGTTGCTGAGCATTTCGAACGGGTGCTGCGGGTGCTGGAAGCGCTCCAGGCCACGCTCTTTCAGCGGGTTGAAGCACACCACCTGAGCCCCGCGCTTGACCGCCTCACGCAGCGGCTCGAGCATGCGCGGGTGGTTGGTGCCTGGGTTCTGACCGATGACGAAGATCGCGTCGGCCAGCTCCAGGTCGTGAAACACGACAGTGCCTTTGCCCACCCCGAGGGTTTCCGACATGCCTGCACCGCTGGCTTCGTGGCACATGTTCGAGCAATCGGGGAAGTTGTTGGTGCCGTAAGCGCGCACGAACAGCTGGTAGAGGAATGCCGCCTCGTTGCTGGCCCGGCCCGACGTGTAGAACTCGGCCTCGTCTGGCGACTGCAGCGCACGCAGGTGTCTGGCGACCAGCTCGAAGGCCTCCTGCCAGGTGGTTTCGACATAGTGGTCGGTGGCAGCGTCGTAGCGCATCGGGTGCGTGAGGCGGCCCTGGTATTCGAGCCAGTAGTCAGTCTGGTCCTTCAGCGCGCTGACGCTGTATTTGGCGAAGAACGCCGGGTCAACCGAGCGGCCGGTGGCTTCCCAGTTGACCGCCTTGGCGCCGTTTTCGCAGAACTTGACCATGTCGCTTTCCGGCGACTCACCCCAGGCACAGCCGGGGCAGTCGAAGCCGCCGTTCTGGTTGGTCTTGAGCATGGCCCGCAGGTTCTTGAAGGCATTTTCGCTGCCCAGCCAGCTCTTGGTCACGCTCTTGAGCGCTCCCCAGCCGGCGGCTGCGCCCTTGTAGTCCCTGATATGTTCGTCCTGGCTCATGCGATGAATCCTCACGCTTCGATGCTTTTTTCCAGCCTATTGAGCGTGGGGGTGGGGCGTCCAATCGAAAGATCTTACGGCGTGATAAGCGGTTTCGATCATGGGCTGGAAGCTTTGAGGCATAGGGCCTGCAGCCGTGATAGAAACCATCGATCAACCAGTCGGGCAAAGCAATTTGACGGCCCTGCGGCCAGGTTATAGCTTGGAGTGAACCCACCCCATTCGAGCGCGAACGTGGAACAGAACAGCCGGGCCCTGATCGACGGCTTCAACCGGAAAATCGACTACCTGCGGATGTCGGTCACCGACCGCTGTGACTTCCGTTGCGTGTACTGCATGGCCGAAGACATGCAGTTTTTGCCGCGCCAGCAAATCCTCAGCCTCGAAGAACTGTTCCAGGTGGCCGAGCGCTTCGTCGCCTTGGGCACCCGCAAGATCCGCCTGACCGGCGGCGAGCCGCTGGTACGCCAGGGCATCGTCGAGTTGTGCGGGCGGATTGCCGCCCTGCCCGGGCTGCGCGAGCTGTGCATGACCAGCAACGGCTCGCAACTCGGGCGCCTGGCGCAGCCACTGTTCGACGCCGGGCTGTCGCGCCTGAACATCAGCCTCGACAGCCTGGATAGCGAACGCTTCAAGCAGCTGACCCGTACCGGCGACCTGCACCAGGTCATCGCCGGGATCGACGCCGCACGCCAGGCCGGCTTCAAGCGCATCAAGCTCAACTGTGTCGTGCTCAAAGGCCGCAACGACCACGAACTGGTCGACCTGGTGCGCTTTGCCATCGATCGCGAGCTGGACATCACCTTCATCGAAGAAATGCCGCTGGGGGTAATCAGCGAACACGAGCGCGGCGAGTCGTTCTGCTCCAGCGACGAAGTACGTGAGCGCCTGGCAGAACAGTTCACCCTGGTGGAGTCCACCGAATCATCACAGGGCCCTGCCCGCTACTGGCGCCTGGCCGAAGCCGCCAACACCCGGGTCGGTTTCATCTCGCCGCACAGCCACAACTTTTGCGCCACCTGCAACCGCGTGCGCCTGACGGTCGAAGGCCGCCTGTTGCTGTGCCTGGGCAACGAACACTCGGTAGACCTGAAGCACGTGCTGCGTGCTCACCCAGGCAACCGCGAGCGCCTGGAAAAGGCCATCCGCGACTCGCTGCACCTCAAGCCCTACCGCCACCACTTCGAAGTGGGCGGCGATGTGCAGATCCTGCGCTTCATGAACATGACCGGCGGCTGAACGGCCGTCTCTGGATTTCCATGATTGTCCACCCAACCCCCGATGTACTGCGTGTGCTGTTCACCCTCAAGGGGTCGATCGTCAAGCGCATCGCCCTGCGCTGCCTGATGGTGACCCTGCTGGCCGCGCTGATCGTGCTGGTCGAGCGCCATTTCCCCGCGTTTTTCTACCCGGTCAGTGCCACGCCGTTTACGTTGCTGGGCCTGTCGCTGTCGATCTTCATGAGCTTTCGCAACAACGCCTGCTACGACCGCTGGTGGGAGGGCCGCAAGGCCTGGGGCAAGCTGATTATCGAAACCCGCTCGTTCGTGCGCGAAAGCGTGGTGATTGCTGACGAGGCGCTGCGCGCAGAGCTGCTGCGCAGCCTGTGTGGCTATGCCCATGCGCTGAATGCCCGCCTGCGTAACGAGGACGACCTGGCGGCCGCCCGGCCCTGGCTGGCCCGGCCAGAGGCGATCAGCCCGCATAACGTGTGCGATGGCATCCTGCGCGACATTGGCCAGCATTGCTCGCGGCTGGCGGAACAACAGCACATCAGCGATTGGCGCTACAGCCTGCTGGAACAGCGGCTGGTAGGCCTGACCGAGGTGCAGGCCACCTGTGAGCGGATCAAGTTCACACCTTTGCCGTTCCCCTACACGCTGTTGCTGCACCGCACCATCTACATCTTTTGCCTGCTGCTGCCGTTTGCCCTGGCCGAGCCGCTGGGCTGGCTGGCACCGCTGTTCACCACCATCGTGGGGTACACGTTCTTCGGGCTGGATGCGATTGGCAACGAACTGGAGGACCCGTTCGGGCGGGATGAGAACGACTTGCCGACCGATGCCATGGTGCGGACGGTGGAGCGGGATGTGCTGGCAGGGTTGGGGGAGACGCAGTTGCCGCCGGCGTTGTTGCCGGTGGGGTATGTGTTGAGCTGAGGCAGCCCCTGTAAGGTTCTTGTGGGAGCGGCCTTGCGTCGCGAAAGGGCTGGGGCAGCAGCCCCAGGATCTCAGCCATGATACAAAGATTGCCGGGGCCGCTTTGCGGCCCTTTCGCGACGCAAGGCCGCTCCAACATTGACCGCGATAGCCAGCAAATGTCGAATCAACCCCGGCTGGCACAGGCCTCGATCGGCAACAGGTGTTTGACGAAATTGCACGGCCGGTGTCGGGCATCCAGCTGCTCCGCCAGAATCCCTTCCCACGCCGTACGGCACGCCCCGGTAGAACCCGGCAGGCAGCACACCAACGTGCGGTTGGACAACCCGGCCAGCGCTCGGCTCTGCACGGTAGAACTGCCGATATCCAGAATCGACAGCGCCCGGAACAGCTCGCCAAAGCCATCGATGCGTTTGTCCAGCAGGCACTCGACCGCCTCGGGCGTGCTGTCACGCCCGGTAAAGCCGGTACCGCCGGTAATCAGCACCACCTGCACCTGCTCGTCGGCAATCCAGGTGGCGACCTGGGCGCGGATCTTGTACAGGTCGTCCTTGAGCAACGCCCGCGCCACCAGCCGGTGGCCGATCTCGACCGACCGGCTGGCCAGCAGCTCGCCGGAGGTATCGTTGTCGTAGGTACGGGTGTCGCTGACGGTCAGCACGGCGATGTTGAGCGGTACGAAGACCGCATCGGGTTGGACGCGCACGGTAAAAGCTCCTTGAATGGCATTGTCACCACGCTAGAGGCGTGGCTCGGGGGCGTCCAATCGTTATGGCTTACCGGCCGATCAATGACATCTATCGCAGACGTGGGTTATGGTCTGCACAACCATACGCCAGGCACTTTCATGGACATCAAGCAGCTCAAGTTCCTCATCGCCCTCGACCAGACCCGCCACTTCGGCCAGGCGGCGGCGCTGTGCCATATCACTCAGCCGACGCTGTCCATGCGCCTGCGCAACCTGGAGGACGAGCTGGACCTGGTGCTGGTCAAACGCGGCCAGCGCTTCGAAGGCTTCACCGAGGCCGGCGAGCGTATTCTGGCCTGGGCCCGCACCCTGCTCGCCGCCCACGACGGCCTGCAGGCCGAGGCCGCCAGTTGCCGCGGCCAGGTGGTCGGCAGCCTGCGCCTGGGCACAGTGCCACTGGCCAGCTTCAACCCCATGCACCTGCTGCTGCCGCTGCGCGAAAAATACCCCGAGCTGCACTTTCAGCTCAGCTCGCTGAGCTCGGAGCAGGTCATCGACGGGCTCAGCCGCAACCAGCTCGACCTGGGTATCTGCTACCTGGACCAGGTCAACACGAGCTTCTTCGAAGTACTGGAACTGGGCACCACCACCATGGGCCTGCTGCACGACACCCGGCACTTCCAGTTTGACAGCGACACCCTGCGCTGGGACGCGCTCAGCGACATACCGCTGGGCCTGTTGAGCAAGGGTATGCACTACCGACAGTCGCTGGACCTGAGCTTCCGCAGCCGTGGCCTGGAACCGCATGCGGTACTGGAAAGCGACTCGACCTTCCAGCTGATCCAGGCCATCAACACCGGCATGTGCTGCGCGATCATGCCGTTGGACTGCGGCCTCGAAGACCTCAGCGAGCACCTGCGCATTCTGCCGGTGGCCGACGCTGCCATCCACAGCCCGGTCGGCCTGTTGCTGCGCCGCAGCGAGCCGCGCTCGGCAATTGCCGAGCAGTGTTTTGCCGAGGCGCGCGGCTTGTTCGCCAACGCTTGAAGTTCATGCTTCGCGAACAATAAGGAAATTTCCCACAATCAACTCGGAAGTTTCACTAACGACATGTCAGCTTGAGCACTTTTATTATCGTCACCTTATCGGACCCGCCGGCCTGATGCAGACACAAGGCCCGCTTACTTCGCTCAAGGAGCTGACATGACGACCTCCACCAACCTGGCCTCCTCATTCTGGAGCATAGAAACGCTCGCCCCATTGGGCGGTATCGGTGTGGCGATACTGCTGGGGATGGCGTTATGGTTCATCTACAGCCGGGCCGGCTCGCTGTATTTTCTCCGAGACCTTATTTGGCGCAGCTTTGGAGGCACCACCGAATTCGACAGCCACTCGCAGTTGAATACCCTGCGCAAGGAACTGCGGGAGATCGAATTCTTCCGTTATGAGTTCAACATCCCGGCCAACAACCTGGACGAGGCCAGCCAGGCGCACCGCTGGATCGTCGACAACGGCGTTGCCCCCGGCGACCTGAGCCGCAACCGCGCCTACATCGACTGGACTGACTTCAGCGCCCCCAAGTTCGCTACAGCGCGGTTCTCCCCGCGCCGCTTCAAGGGGTTCATTGCCTTGCTGGCCGTACTTGGCATGATGATGGCCCCTCTACCCATGGCGAGCCAGTCGGAATACTTGATGGTATCGCTCAAAAATGACCCGGACTCCCCCTTTTTCTATCTGTCACCGCAGGACATCAAGTTTGAAATGTGGTTTCCGGATGAAAAGCTGACGCTGGACCAATGCCGCTCTTCAGAAAGCCTCGCGCCCTTCACCCGGTACATGCCGGAAGAGAAGCTCGACACGATCTGCTCGTTCTTCCTAGCATCCGACTACGGCGCACAAGTAGAAAACGGGGTAAAGGGGCAACGTGGCATTCTGGCGGGATTGTCCGCGATCCTCATGCTCGGACTGGTGCTGGTTGTGCTGAAACTGTCACGTATGGAACGCGCGCAAAAGGTCTATAACCGCTGGCAGGCCAATATCGCGACGCCTGCGGCCACTGCGCCTACAGCGCCGTAGCCTGGCGGTACTGGCGCGGGGTAAAGCCGGTCAGTTGCTTGAACTGGCGGCTGAAGGCGCTGTGGTCGGTGTAGCCGCAGCGCATCGCCACGTCAGTGATCGGCAGGTCCGAATGCAGCAGGCGGTGGGCGTGCTCCAGGCGCGCCTTGTGGATCATCTGTCGAGGCGTGAGGTGAAATACCCGCTTGCAGTAGCGCTCCAGCTGAGCCACGGAAATGCCGGCGATGCGGGTCAGCTCGCCCATGCTGATCGGCTGGTGGAAGTGCTGGCGGATGTGCTCGTCCACAGCGGCCAGGCGCTGGTAGGCAGGGTGAGTGTCGGCGGCTGATTGCAGGTCGACCGAAATGCCGACCAACCCGATGATCTCGCAGGCAGGGTTGTACAGCGGGCGCTTGTGGGTCAGGCACCAGCCGGGCTCGCGGCTGCCATACAGGTGCAACTCCAGCTGGTCTTCCAGCACCAGGCCTTCCTTGAGTACGCGGCGGTCCTGCTCGGTGTAGCCGGGGCCCAGCTGCGCCGGGAACACTTCGGCACTGGTCTTGCCCAGCAACGGCTGCAAGCGCTTGAGGCCACAGCGCTGGACCAGAGTGTTGTTGGCCAGTACGTAGCGGGCGGCCGGGTCCTTGATGAAGATGGCGGCGTTGGGGATGGCGTCAAGGATCGGCAGCAGCAGCGATACGGCGGCAAGCAAGGCCTCCAGGGTGGCGGGGCGGTGCTGGTCCAGGGACTGGTACAGGGTTGCCAGAGAGTCTTGTGTCATCTGCATTCTCTTCGTTGATGCTGCCGGCCCTTTCGCGGGGCAAGCCCGCTTGTATGGTTAGACTTGAAGGGGTGGTGGGACTAAATGCCCGATTCTGACTGCTCGCATCAGTACAGACCGTGGGAGACATCGCCCCACCCCTTCCACCAAAGCGCCGATAAAGAATGCATCGTTTACAAGCGACGATAGAAGCAAGCCAGCGCCTCTTGGTGAAACCCCTTCAAGCCGAAAAACCATAGCGTGAGGAGTCGCCCATGGCAATGCAGGTAGGCAAGCTGATTGTGGGTGCGGATGTCGCAAAAGCTGAGCTGGTTATCCATCACGATGACCGTGATGAGATCGTCAGACTGAAAAATTCCAAACCCGAAATCAAAAAATGGTTGAAGCAGCAACCGCTGAACACCGCTATCGCGGTTGAGGCGACCAATGTTTATCACCTGGACTTGGTTGAGCTGGCCCATAGCTTGGGTTTCGAGGTTTATGTCATCGATGGTTTCCAACTGAGTAACTACCGGAAAAGTGTTGGAGGACGGGTTAAAACCGACCCTTCCGATGCTCGGTTGCTGTCCCGATTTCTGAGAAACGAAGGGGAGGATCTTCGTCCCTGGAGCCCGCCTCCCGCTGTCTACGGCAAGCTTCAGAGCCTGCTTCGTCGCAGAGCAGCCTTGGTAAGTGCTCGCACTGCAATGACTCAGAGCTGGGCTAATGAAGGCCTCTTGAAGGCTGCGTTCAGTACCTTCGTGAAATCGATAGATCGGCTGGAGCTGTTGATCCAAAAGAAGATTAAGGAAGTGCTGCGAGAAGCTGGATTGCACGAGCAAGTCGCTCGCTGCCAGGCAGTAGAGGGTATTGGTTTTCTAACCGCCACAGCGCTGGTAATGGCTTTTATGAGGGGTGAGTTCAAGAGCAGTGACGCGTACATCGCATTCTTGGGAATGGATCTACGAGTCAGTGACTCTGGGCAGAAAAGTGGGCAACGTCGCCTCACTAAGCGCGGTTGCTCAGAAATCCGTCGTTTGTTGCATAACGCAGCGATGGCCGCCAGCAAGTCACCCGTTTGGAAAGGGGACTATGAGCGGCATCGGAACAATGGAAAGGCAACGACCCAAGCATTGGTAATCCTCGCCAGGAAGCTCGCACGGGTGGCATTCGCCCTGATGAAAAATCAGGACGAATACATCACCAAAGGTGCCAAAACAGCTTGCTGAAAACCATAGAATCTCCCACAGGTACTCCACAAGGCTCAAGAGCGGTGGCGTACCTGTGGGAGCGGGCTTGCCCCGCGAATGGGCCGGCAATGCCCATACACATCCACAGCCCTTATACAGCAGGGCCTGCAGCCTAACTATCCAACCCGCTCAGTTGCCAGCTATTTCTGAAACTGTGCCGATTTCGTCACTCCCTCTGCAGAAAACCATCAAGAACCGTCGCCCCGACCGGTTCACTCTATGCCCCACGCAAGCCGCCCAAGTCCTACAAGAGCGCGGCCCAAAAAGCCGCATCTCGTGACATCAGACCTGCCTATCCAATAACCAACAAAAAGGCGAACCCATGTCAGGCAAATTCAAAAAACAGTTATCACTGCTGGACCTCACCTTCATTGGCCTAGGGGCCATTTTCGGCTCTGGCTGGCTGTTCGCCGCCAGCCATGTCTCGGCCATCGCCGGCCCGGCTGGCATCCTGTCCTGGTTCCTCGGCGGGTTCGCCGTACTGCTGCTGGGCATCGTCTACTGCGAACTGGGCGCCGCCCTGCCCCGCGCCGGTGGCGTGGTGCGCTACCCGGTTTACTCGCACGGCCCGCTGCTGGGCTACCTGATGGGTTTCATCACCCTGATCGCCTTTTCCAGCTTGATCGCCATCGAAGTGGTCGCCTCGCGCCAGTACGCCGCCGCCTGGTTTCCCGGGCTGACCAAAACCGGTTCAAGCGACCCGACCGTGCTTGGCTGGCTCGTGCAGTTCGCACTGTTGGGGCTGTTCTTCTTCCTCAATTACCGCAGCGTGAAAACCTTCGCCAAGGCCAACAACCTGGTCAGCGTGTTCAAGTTCATCGTGCCGCTGCTGGTGATTGGTGTGCTGTTCACCTTCTTCAAGCCAGAAAACTTCGAGGTCCACGGTTTTGCCCCGTTCGGCCTGTCCGGGGTGGAAATGGCCGTGTCGGCGGGCGGCATCATCTTCGCCTACCTGGGCCTGACACCGATCATTTCGGTGGCCAGCGAAGTGAAGAACCCGCAGCGCACCATCCCGATTGCGCTGATTCTTTCGGTGCTGCTGTCCACCGCCATCTACGCCCTGCTGCAACTGGCTTTCCTCGGCAGCGTACCGACCGAAATGCTCACCAACGGCTGGGCTGCGGTCACCAAGGAACTGGCCCTGCCCTACCGTGACATCGCCCTTGCCCTGGGTGTGGGCTGGCTGGCCTACCTGGTGGTGGCCGACGCGGTGATCTCGCCCAGCGGCTGCGGCAACATCTACATGAACGCCACCCCGCGCGTGATCTATGGCTGGGCGCAGACCGGCACCTTCTTCAAGTACTTCACCCGCATCGATGCAGAGTCCGGCATCCCGCGCCCTGCCCTGTGGCTGACGTTTGCCCTGTCGGTGTTCTGGACCCTGCCCTTCCCATCGTGGGAAGCACTGATCAACGTGGTATCCGCTGCCCTGGTACTGAGCTACGCCGTGGCCCCGGTCACCGTCGCCGCCCTGCGCCGCAATGCGCCAGACATGCCGCGCCCGTTCCGGGTCAAGGGCATGGGCGTGCTCGGGCCGCTGTCGTTCATCATCGCCGCGCTGATCGTGTACTGGTCCGGCTGGAATACCGTGTCGTGGCTACTGGCCCTGCAAATCGTGATGTTCGTGCTGTACCTGCTGTGCGGTCGCTTCGTGCCCACCCAGCACCTGTCGCTGGCCCAGCAAGTGCGCTCGTCGGCTTGGCTGATCGGCTTCTACGCAGTAACCATCCTGCTGTCGTGGCTGGGCAGCTTCGGCGGCCTGGGGGTCATCGGTCACCCGCTCGACACCGTGGCCGTGGCGGCTTGTGCCCTGGGCATCTACTACTGGGGAGCGGCCACTGGCGTGCCTGCACACCTGGTGCGCCTGGAAGGCGAGGACGAAAGCGAAACCACCGCTGACACCTATGCCGGCCGCCCTGCCGCCGTCGCCTCCTGATCTTTTACGCAAGGGACAAGCCCATGAAACAGATTCACGTCATCGACTCCCACACTGGCGGCGAACCGACCCGCCTGGTGATGAAGGGCTTCCCGCAACTGCATGGCCGCAGCATGGCCGAACAGCGCGACGAACTGCGCGAGCTGCACGACCACTGGCGCCGTGCCTGCCTGCTGGAGCCTCGCGGCAACGATGTGCTGGTGGGCGCGCTGTACTGCCCACCGGTGTCGGCCGACGCCACCTGCGGGGTGATCTTCTTCAACAATGCCGGCTACCTGAACATGTGCGGCCACGGCACCATCGGCCTGGTCGCCTCGTTGCAGCACCTGGGCCTGATCGCGCCCGGCGTGCACAAGATCGACACCCCGGTCGGCCAGATCAGTGCCACCCTGCATGAAGATGGCGCCATCACCGTCGGCAATGTGCCCTCTTACCGCTACCGCCAGCAGGTGGCGGTGGATGTGCCCGGGCACGGCGTCGTGCACGGCGACATTGCCTGGGGCGGCAACTGGTTCTTCCTGGTTTCCGAACACGGCCAGCGCATCGAGCTGGACAACCGGGAAGCGCTCACCGAGTACACCTGGGCCATGCTCAAGGCCCTCGAAGCCCAGGGCATCACGGGTGAAAACGGCGCCCCCATCGACCACGTCGAGTTGTTCGCCGACGACGCAAACGCCGACAGCCGCAACTTCGTGATGTGCCCCGGCAAGGCCTACGACCGCTCGCCCTGCGGCACCGGCACCAGCGCCAAGCTGGCCTGCCTGGCCGCCGACGGCAAGCTTGCCGAAGGCCAGACCTGGGTGCAGGCCAGCATCACCGGCAGCCAGTTCCACGGCCGCTACGAGCGCGACGGCGAACACATTCGCCCGTTCATCACCGGCCGCGCCTACATGACCGCCGACAGCACCCTGCTGATCGACGAACAAGACCCGTTCGCCTGGGGCATCTGACCCCGGCTTTTTCCGACTGAACATTGCGAGGAGTGACAACAATGACTGACAACATCTTCACCGGCACCATGCCCGCCTTGATGACCCCATGCACCGCCGACCGCAAGCCGGACTTCGACGCCCTGGTGCGCAAAGGCCGCGAACTGATCGAGGCCGGCATGAGCGCCGTGGTGTACTGCGGCTCGATGGGTGACTGGCCGCTGCTGACCGAAGCCGAGCGCCAGGAAGGCGTGGCGCGCCTGGTGGCCGCAGGCATTCCGACCATCGTCGGCACGGGTGCGGTGAACACCCGCGAAGCGGTTTCCCACGCTGCCCATGCTGCCAAGGTCGGTGCCGCCGGCCTTATGGTCATCCCCCGCGTGCTTAGCCGTGGTGCCTCGCTGATCGCCCAGAAGCACCACTTCTCGGCCATCCTCGCCGCCGCGCCCAAGCTGCCTGCGGTGATCTACAACAGCCCCTACTACGGCTTCGCCACCCGCGCCGACCTGTTCTTCGAACTGCGCCGCGAATTCTCCAACCTGATCGGCTTCAAGGAATTCGGCGGTGGCGCCGACCTGCGCTACGCCGCCGAGCACATCACCTCCAAGGACGACGATGTGACCCTGATGGTCGGTGTGGATACCCAGGTGGTGCATGGTTTCGTCAACTGCAACGCCACCGGTGCCATCACCGGCATCGGCAACGCCCTGCCGCGTGAAGTGCTGCACCTGGTAAGCCTGAGCAAGCAGGCGGCCAAGGGCGATGCGAAGGCCCGTCGCCTGGCGCGTGAGCTGGAAGCGGCACTGGCGGTGCTGTCGTCGTTCGATGAGGGTTGCGACCTGGTGCTGTACTACAAGCACCTGATGGTGCTGAACGGTGACCGCGAGTACAGCCTGCACTTCAACGAGACCGACGTGCTGACCGATGCCCAGCGCAACTATGCCGAGCAGCAGTACGCGCTGTTCCGTAGCTGGTATGCCAGCTGGTCGGCTGAGCAGAACGTCGCCTGACTTTAGTCCTGCGCGGACTCTTGTAGGAGCGGCCTTGTGTCGCGAAAGGGCTGCGTAGCAGCCCCGGGATTTCCGCGCAGATGCACAAATTGCTGGGGCTGCTTCGCAGCCCTTTCGCGACACAAGGCCGCTCCTACAGGGGCTGCGGTTTCCCTTGATACCCGTATTTGATTCCAAGGAGGCTACATGCCCCTCACAGGCAACCTGCTGATCGGCCAGACGCCGGTAACCGGCAGCCGCGAAGCCATCCGCGCCATCAACCCGGCTACCGGCCAAACGCTGGAACCGGCCTACCTCGGCGGCACCGGCGAACACGTGGCCCAGGCCTGCGCCCTGGCCTGGACGGCGTTCGATGCCTACCGCGAAACCTCGCTCGAACAACGGGCACAATTTCTTGAAACCATCGCCGCGCAGATCGAAGCCCTCGGCGATGCCCTGATCGACCGCGCCGTGGCCGAAACCGGCCTGCCCAAAGCGCGCATCCAGGGTGAACGGGGCCGTACCTGCACCCAGTTGCGCACCTTTGCCCGGGTGGTACGGGCCGGTGAATGGCTGGATGTGCGGGTCGACAATGCCCAGCCCGAACGCCAGCCCCTGCCCCGCGCCGACCTGCGTCAGCGCCAGGTGGCCCTGGGGCCGGTGGCCGTGTTCGGCGCCAGCAATTTTCCGCTGGCCTTCTCGGTAGCCGGTGGCGACACCGCGTCGGCATTGGCCGCTGGCTGCCCGGTGGTGGTCAAGGCCCACAGCGCCCACCCTGGCACCAGCGAACTGGTCGGCCAGGCCGTGGCGCAAGCAGTGAAGCTGTGCGGTTTGCCGGCCGGCGTGTTCTCGCTGTTGTACGGCTCTGGCCGAGAAGTGGGCATCGCCCTGGTCAGTGACCCGCGTATCAAGGCAGTAGGTTTTACCGGCTCGCGTAGCGGCGGTGTCGCACTGTGCCAGGCCGCTCAGGCACGCCCGGAGCCGATCCCGGTGTACGCCGAAATGAGCTCGATCAACCCGGTATTCCTCTTCGAGGCCGCTTTGCAGGCCCGCGCCGAAGCGCTGGCGCAAGGCTTCGTCGCTTCGCTGACCCAGGGCGCCGGCCAGTTCTGCACCAACCCCGGCTTGGTGATCGCCCGGCAGGGCCCAGCGTTGCAACGCTTCATCAACGCCGCCAGCGAGCAGGTGCGCCAGGCAGTCGCGCAGACCATGCTCACACCGGGCATTTTCAGTGCCTATCAGGCCGGTATCGGTGCCTTGGCGGATAACGCCAATGCCCAGGCTGCGGCCAGTGGCCAGGCCGGGCAAGGCCCCAACCAGTGCCAGGCACAGCTGTTCGTGACACAGGCCGAAGCTTTCCTGGCAGACCCGGCGTTGCAGGCCGAAGTGTTCGGTGCTGCATCGTTGGTCGTGGCCTGCGCGAACGATGAACAGGTACGCCAGGTGGCCGAGCATCTGGAAGGCCAGCTGACCGCTACGTTGCAACTGGCCGATGCCGACATCACCAGCGCCCGCGCCCTGCTGCCGACCCTTGAACGCAAGGCCGGGCGCATTCTGGTCAATGGCTGGCCGACGGGCGTTGAGGTGTGCGATGCGATGGTCCACGGCGGACCGTTCCCGGCCACCTCCGATGCCCGCACCACCTCGGTGGGCACGGCGGCGATCCTGCGCTTCCTGCGCCCGGTGTGCTACCAGGACTTCCCCGAAGCCTTGCTGCCGTCGGCGTTGCAGCACGGCAACCCGCTGCAGCTGCGGCGCCTGCTTGACGGTAAACGGGAAGGCTGAGCATGCTCGAAACCGCTGAAACCGATATCGCGGTGGTTGGCGCCGGCATTGTCGGCGTCGCTTGCGCCCTGCAACTGGCCCGTCAGGGCCGCCGAGTGCTGCTGGTCGACCGCCAGGCACCCGGCCAGGGCGCATCCTATGGCAATGCCGGGCACCTGGCGACCGAGCAGGTGTTCCCGATCGCCGACCTGTCGATCCTCAAGCGCTTGCCGCGCATGCTGCTGGACCCGATGGGCCCGTTGCGCCTGGACTGGAAGTACCTGCCCAAGGCCATGCCGTGGTTCACCCGTCTGCTGCTCAACCTGCGCCCGGCGCCGTTCCAGCGCAGCGTGGCCGGCATCCGCACACTGAACGAAGGCAGCCTGGGTGCCTGGCAGCGACTACTGGGCTCGATCGGGCGCAGCGAGCTGTTCCAGGAAGATGGCTCACTGCTGGTGTTCGAGAAGCCTGAATCACGCCAGGCCCTGGAGGCCTTGCGCGCACGCATGCAACAGCAGGCGGTGCCGGTGGACTTCTGGTCGGCCGAGGCCGTACGCGAAGCGGCACCGCAGTTGAACCCGTCATTGCTGGGCGGGCTGTTCTTTCCGAAGACCGGTCATTTCATCGATCCGTACCGGGTGGTGTGCGAGCTGTTCGAAGCGGCCAAAGCCAGTGGCGTACGGTTTGCCCAGGCGCAGGTCGAGGGTGGCCGGTTGCACAGCGGCGGGGTCACCCTGGTCAGCGACCATGGCACGTTCAATACCCGTCAAGTGCTGATCAGCTGTGGTGCGCACTCTGCGAAACTGACTGCCGCACTGACCGGCAAACGGGTGCCGCTGGACACGGAGCGCGGTTACCACCTGATGCTGCCGGGCGAGCATCAGCGCCTGCCGTTTGCGGTCACGTCGCTGGAACGCAAGTTCATCATGACGCCCATGGCCGACGGCTTGCGCCTGGCCGGCACGGTGGAGTTCGCCGGGCTGGAGGCACCGCCGAGCATGCAACGCGCCTGGCAGTTGCACCATTTGAGCAAGGGGTTGTTCCGGCAAGACTTGAATGCCGAAGGGGCTACGCCGTGGATGGGCTTCAGGCCTTCGTTGCCAGACTCGTTGCCGGTGATCGACAGGGTGTGTGACGGGCGGGTGCTGTTGGCGTTTGGGCATCAGCATTTGGGGCTGACCCAGGCGGCGGTGACGGCGGAATGGGTGGGGCGATTGGCTGAGCAGGCCAGTAGGCCTGAGATGGGGGCCTACAGGTTGGATCGGTTTTAGATTCGAGGGCCGCTTTGCGGCCCTTTCGCGACACAAGGCCGCTCCTACAGGGGACCGCGTACGCTTGTAGGAGCGGCCTTGTGTCGCGAAAGGGCTGCGCAGCAGCCCCCGACATCACTCAGCGATAGCGCTCAAGCCAGTGCGCATACGGCGCCGGCAAGGTCCAGGAAGCTTTCTCCACCCCCAGCTCCTTGGCCGCAAAATACGCCCAGTGCGGATCAGCCAAATGCGCGCGCCCTACCGAAACCAGGTCCAGCTGGTTGGCCTGCAATGCAGCCTCAGCCAGTTGCGGCGTACCAAAGCCCCACGCCGAGGTCACCGGCAACTTCGCCTCACGGCGCACGCGTTCGGCAATCGGCCCCATGAATGCCGGTCCCCACGGAATGTTGGTCTCAGGGATGGTGAAACCGACGCTCACGCTCAGCAGGTCCAGGCCACCGGCCTTGAAGCGGCGCGCCAGCTCGATCGACTCTTCCAGGGTCTGCTCATCGCGGCCATCGTACTCCAGCACACCAAAACGCGCGGTCAGCGGCAGGTTCTCCGGCCACACTTCACGCACTGCAGCCAGGGTTTCCAGCAGGAAGCGGCTGCGGTTGTCGAAACTGCCGCCGTAGGCGTCGGTACGCTTGTTGGAGTGTTCGGAGAAGAAGCTCTGGCCCAGGTAACCGTGGGCAAAGTGCAGTTCGATCCACTCGAAGCCGGCATCACGCGCACGGCGGGCGGCATCGACGAAGTCCTGCTTGACCCGGGCGATGTCGTCCAGGGTCATTGCGCGCGGCACGTTTGGCAGGTGTGCGCCAAAGGCAATGGCGGACGGGGCGATGGTTTCCCAGCCACGTGCGTCATCAGCACCAATGTGGTCGTCCCCCTCCCACGGGCGGTTGGCGCTGGCCTTGCGGCCGGCGTGCGCAATCTGGATGCCCGGCACCGAACCGGCCGCCTTGATGGCCTGCACCACCGGCACGAAAGCCTGGGCGTGGGCATCGCTCCAGATGCCGGCGCAACCAGGGGTGATGCGCCCTTCCGGTGCCACCGCCGTGGCTTCGACCACCAGCAGGCCGGCACCGCCACGGGCCATGCTGGCGTAATGCACCTGGTGCCAGTCGTTGATCAGGCCATCCTCGGCCATGTACTGGCACATGGGCGGAATGGCGATGCGGTTGCGCAGGGTGACATCTTTGAGGGTGTAGGGTTCGAACAGTGCGGACATGGGAAACTCCGGGTTCATCTGAATACTGTTGTTCGATCATAATCGAACTATGGCAATTAATGAAACCCCCGTTATCATGTGAGCCATGCGAGCCTACAAACACCCCACCGCTGAAGACCTGATCCTCGAACGCCTGCTCTATGCGCTGAGCGACCCCGTGCGCCTGGAAATCGTCCGGCACCTGGCCGGTGTCACCGAAGCCAGCTGCGGCGAGCTGGACGGCGGCCGGCCAAAGTCCAGCATGTCCCACCACTTCCGCGTGTTGCGCGATGCGGGGTTGGTGCATACCCGCAATGTGGGAACAACCCATATGAATTCGCTGCGTAGCGAAATGCTGGGTGAGCGGTTTCCCGGGTTGCTGGAGTGCATCCTGCGGCAGAGCTGATGTCCCCTGTACCGGCGGGTACAGGCTGCATCAATCGTTCTTCTGGCCCAGGGCAAACCGGCACACCTGCCCGCCCCTGAGCATGCACTCCTCATGGCTGACCTCAGCCCCACCCAGGGCCCCGATCAACGCCAGGTCCAGCTCACACACCACCGGGTGCGCCTTGGCCAGATGATGGAACACACAATTGTGCGCGACGATCTCGGGCTCACCTGACGAGCGAAAGAACACCTGCGCCTCATACCCGGCAGTGTTCATGTGATCGACAATGCGCGCTTCATCCACCACCTCGTGCTCCAGATCCGCCGCCAGCCTGCGGCCCAGTTGGCGCATCAGCGCCTGCAGTGCTTCCGGCCCAAGCAAACCAGCCACTTCACCAATCAGCAAATTGGCCAGCAAGGGGTACTGGCGGGGAAACTGTTCGCGGGCGAGATCGGTCAGCTCGTGCAGCTGTTCCGGCCGACGCCCGGTAGGCCGGGTAGCGCCGCGCTTGACCAGGCCATCACGCTCCAGTGCGGCCAGGTGCTGGCGCACGGCCGTGCGGGTAATCGCCAGGGCCTGCGCCAGGTCGTCGATGCTCATGCCGGCTGGCTGGTGCAGCAACGCGTGGAGCAGGTCCTGTTGGGTACGGCCCAGGCCTTCGAGCATCAGAACTTGTCCGGGAATTGTTTGACCAACGCTGCGGCCAGGGCATCCGACAAGGTCAGGATATGCTCACGCATCATTCCCCATGTGCGCGCCTCGGCCGCGTAGTCACCGGCCGCCAGCTGATCGATCTGCGCCACATGGTGGCCGCCATGGGCGCTGAGCAACGTCAGCAGGGTCGGCTCGGGCAGGTTCGGGTTGGCCTTGGCCAGAAACGCGGCGATGGCCTTGGCATTGCGGGTCAGCTCATCGACGGCGGCTTGTTGACCCTTCTTGTCCTTGGCCACAGTGGCATCGCTGTAGTGCTTGATCGCGCCCCAGTGGCCGGCCAGCAGTTTCAACAACTGGTCAGCAGCGGGCTGGCCGTACAGCGGGGCAATGCTGTTGGCGATTCGAGTGGCATCACTGACCACTTCATTGGCGGCGGCTTCAGCTTGTCTGGCGTTGCCGGCCTGGTTGGCGACGGCGTAGCTACGCACCCAGAAAATGTGCTCCACCCACAGGTCGCGCAGGGCCATGCGCGTGGTCAATGCAGCGGATTCTGCCGGTTCGGCGGCGAGGGGCGGGGTTGCGTAGCTCTGGCTCCATGCCGGCTGGGCGCACAGGGCGAGCAGCAGTAGTGCGGCAATCTTGACGTTCATGACGGCACCCTCCTGGAGGGGATCGACTGACAAGATTAATTTAAGCATCAAAATATGTTTTTATTGGTCTCTCATCGGGTTTCCGATCAGTGGTTGTGCTACGCCGGCAACAAAAAAGCCACGAGGTCTCCCCCGTGGCTTTCCTGTCACAACAATGGCCGGTTACAGCGCCATGTCGTTCTCCGGCTTGCTCTCAACCGGCTTGCTCACATCGCCACCGAAGTCGACGCTGGCGTCGATCACCGGCGGTTTCTCCAGCTGCAGCACTTCAGCGGTGTAGTTCCACTCTTTCTGGGTGGCCGCGGCCGAATCATTCAGCTTGGTGCCATAGCTTGGCACGATTTCCTTGATCTTGGCCTGCCACTCAGGGGTAGCGACCTTCTCCTTGAACACGGTTTCCAGCACGTTCAACATGATCGGTGCAGCCGTCGAGGCGCCTGGCGATGCACCCAGCAGGCCAGCAATGGTGCGGTCTTGCGACGCCACCACTTCAGTGCCCAGCTTCAGCACGCCGCCCTTCTCGGCATCACGCTTGATGATTTGCACACGCTGGCCGGCCTGCCACAGGCGCCAGTCTTCCTTCTTGGCGTTCGGGAAGTAGGTGCGCAGGGCTTCGAAGCGGTCATCATCCGACAGCATCAGCTGGCCAGCGAGGTACTCGACCAGCGGGTACTGCTCGATACCGACCTTGGTCATTGGCCACACGTTGTGGGTGGTGGTGCTGCTCAGCAGGTCCAGGTACGAGCCGTTCTTCAGGAACTTGGTCGAGAAGGTGGCGAACGGGCCAAACAGGATCACGCGCTTGCCGTCCAGCACGCGGGTGTCCAGGTGCGGTACCGACATGGGTGGTGCGCCAGTCGAGGCGATGCCGTAGGCCTTGGCCATGTGCTGCATGGCCACGGTCGGGTTCTCGGTCACCAGGAACGAGCCGCCCACCGGGAAGCCTGCGTATTCCTTGGCTTCAGGAATGCCCGACTTCTGCAGCAGCTTCAGTGCGCCGCCGCCAGCACCGATGAACAGGAACTTGGCGTCGGTGGCCGATTCGGTACCGTCCTTCAGGTTCTTGTACTCGACGTGCCAGGAGCCGTCCTTGTTGCGGGTGATGTCCTGCACTTCGCTGGACAGCTTCAGGTCGAAGCCTTTCTGGGTTTGCAGGTGGCCAACGAACTGGCGGGTGATCTCGCCGAAGTTCACGTCGGTGCCGATCGGCGTCCAGGTCACGGCCAGCTTCTGGTTCGGGTCGCGGCCTTCCATCATCAGCGGGACCCACTTGGCGATCTGCGCGTGGTCCTCGGAGTACTGCATCGGGCGGAACAGCGGGCTGGCCTGCAGCGCGTCGTAACGCTTCTTCAGGAACTTGATGTTGTCATCGCCCCACACGAAGCTCATGTGCGGGGTGGTGTTGATGAACGAGTGTGGGTTCTTCAACACGCCCTGGCGTACCTGCCACGACCAGAACTGGCGGGAAATCTGGAAGGCTTCGTTGATTTCGATGGCCTTGGCGATGTTGACGTTGCCGTCTTTGTCTTCCGGGGTGTAGTTCAGCTCGGCCAGCGCGGAGTGGCCGGTACCGGCGTTGTTCCAGCCGTTGGAGCTTTCTTCGGCCACGCCGTCCAGGCGCTCGACCATTTCCATCGACCAGCTTGGCTCCAGCTCATGCAGCCACACGGCCAAGGTGGAGCTCATGATGCCGCCGCCGACCAGCAGCACGTCTACTTTCTTGGTTTCTGCGGCGTGCGCTTGCATGAAGCTTGCAGCGACAGCCAGACCCAGCAAGGTCTTGCCAGCTTTCTTGAACATTGATCAATTCCAGTCAGGAGAACAGAGGGCGGGCCTGTGGCTGGCCCAGGTAAAGCGTGTTCTTCAGCGCAGGCTTGTTGTTGATCATTGTTCAGCAGCCAGAGAACCATAAAACGACTCGGCCTTTTGTCGAATTGACCGGCAACGCTGAATCGTTTTTCTGATTGTATATGAAATGCCAGCACAAACAAATTGCCCGCCCCGGCGTCAAGACGACGGGTTGCCCCAGTGGCAGATTGTCACGCCAAAAACAAAAACCCCCGGCCATGTACATGACCGGGGGCCTTGGATCACGCCGCAAGCGTCGCGATCAGGGTACCGCCAAGATTACTGCTGCTGAGGCAGTTTATCGATCGGGCCGCAGCCACCGATGATCTTGGAGATGGAAACCGAAGGGTGGAACAGGTAGTCGTAGGTGCAGTTTTTCGGCTGGTTGTAAACCTGGCCAGTGCAACCCGACAGCAGGGCAACACCCGAAACTACAGCAACGGCTACGGTGGCCTTGAACAGCTTTTTCATTACTAAGTCCTTTAAATGAATCATCTTCGACCATCGTCTGATGGCGGCGGGATGATACAGAAAACAGGCATTGGATCCAAGTCGCGCTTGGCAATGATGGATTGCGAATGTGCAACAACAGGTTGTAAAGCACGCGGTTGGCGACGATAGTCATGACTCTGCCTTTGCACTGCTCTACAGGAGTTCACCATGCTCGGCGTCACCGACTACGGCGCATTCGTCATCGCCTTCATCATTCTTTTGGCCATCCCGGGCCCGGGCAATTTTGCCCTGATCACTGCCACCGGCAAGGGCGGCATCAAGGCAGGCCTGGCCGCGACCTGTGGGGTGATCGTCGGTGACCAGGTCCTGTTGTGGCTGGCGGTTGCCGGCGTCGCCACCTTGCTGGCCACCTACCCTGCGGCGTTCCACATCGTGCAATGGGCCGGCGCCGCGTACCTCGCCTACCTGGGCCTGCGCATGCTGTTGAGCAAACCGGGTGACGCGCCGCGCACCAGCCGCATGGACAACGGCCAATACCTGCGCCAGACCATGCTGATCACCCTGCTCAACCCCAAGGCGATCATGTTCTACATGGCGTTCTTCCCACTGTTCATCGACCCGGTGAAACATCAGGGGCTGGTGACATTCGGCTTCATGGCGGCAACGGTGGCGGTGATCACGTTCCTGTACGGGTTGATTGCCGTGGTGCTGACCCACCGGCTGGCTGAACGCATGCGCGCCAACCCACGCATTACCAATATGTTCGAGCGGCTGGCAGGGGCTTGCCTGGTAGGGTTCGGCATCAAGCTGGCGGCGATGCGCTGAAACTTCTGACTCGCAGAATTGAAAAAGCCCCCGGCAACTCATCGTTGCCGGGGGCTTTGTTTATCAGCGATCAACCGGTCAATTGGTTTCCAGCTCATACGCCTTGCTCACGAACAACGCCGCAAACAGGCTCTTGCCTTCCTTGAAGGTGTACTGCTCTTCAAACTTGCCATCCTCGACCAGCTTCTGCCCGATGGCACACTCCGAGTCGCTGTGGTTCTTGCCCTTGGCACCGAAATCACTGCTCCACGTCGACAACCCGACCTGTTCACAGAAGGCGGCGAACTTCGCCTTCGGTACATTCTGCTGGTAGTCGCTGTAAGCCTCTTTCAGCGGCTTGAAGCCGCTGTAGCTCACGCTGTAGTTCTCCACCTTGGCCTTGCGTGCAAAACCACTCACCGCCTCGGCCAGTACTGCCTGACCGGTGTACGTGCTGTAGGCCCCGATCAGCATGGCGCTCAACGCACTCTTGAGCTGGGTTTCGACATCGTCGAGCTCCGGCAGCGACTGGAACTCGGCCTTGCGCACGATCTCACCCACCTTGGAGCCGTCGTTACGGTGGGTCACGACGAATTCCATCGAGCCTTCACCGTCGCTGGAACGCTTGAGGGTGAAGTCCACGTCGATCGTGGTACCAAAATCGCCGGTGCTGCTGACCAGGAATGCGCCGGTCATTGGCTGACGCACCGCCATGTTGCTACCCCAGTCGAAGTTCGACTGGGTGGCCCGGCCATTGGCGGCCAGTTCGGCACGCGGCTGGATCTCGTCGCTGACATCAGACACCAGCACCACTTCAGCGCCCTTGCTGGCAACAAAAGGGTTGCCCATCTGCATGCCAAGCAGCTGGATGTGGATCGTGCCGTCCTTGCTGTCACCGTCGTGCGCCAGCTTCAGCGCATCGGCCTTCAGGTAGACGCCTGCAACGTTGCCGCTGGCGTTGAGTTGGTACTTGGCCCAACCGGCCAGGCCTTCCTCCGCCGAGGCACCGCGAACCGACTCCATCAGGCCCGACAGGCCACGCATGAACTGCTGGGCACCGTTGGTCTGCGCGGCCGCCACGCGGATCTCGGGGTCGGCGACAGTCAGGTTGCCAGAGAACGCCGAGTAGGAAATATCACCTTCAGACAGCACGTCCTCAAGGAAGTAGCGCTCCTTGAAGTCGTCGTAGTATGCCATCGCAGCCTTCTTGCCCGAGCTGGACAGCATCGCGTAACCACCGCCGAGCACCAGCACCGCTGCGGCCACACCGCCAATCAGCAGCTGCTTCTTGTTCATCTGTTTGATCATGGTGTTTGCCTCACTGGACCATGGCGGAAGCGTTGTTCCAGTCGTTCACGTACTTTTGGGAGACCTCGGGGGTCCAGCTGAAATCGATACCGGCGTTGGGGAATTCCTTGCCCAGCACGGCGCCGAACGACACCAGGTCGGCACACTTGTCCTGCTTGCACGCCTGGGGCTCGCCCGCGTTGTAGGCACGGAAAGTGGGCACGGCGCGGCCATCGTCCAGCGGGTAGTACGGCGTGGCGTTGGCCACTTGGGCCACGTACCAGCCTTCGCTGTATTCCTCGTCCGCCACCAGGCGGCCCTTGCTCGGGAAGTCGATGGCGTAGAAGTCGCCCTGCTTGCCGGTGACGTGGACCATCATCGGCGCCACGCGGGACGAGGTTGCCGGGTTTTGCTGTTCCAGCGGCGAAGCGAAGCGCACCTTGATGCCGGCCATTTGTGCCAGGGCTTCGGTTTCGCGCCCTTTGAACTCGCTCATGCCGTCTTGCAACTGCTGGTAACGCTCCAGTACCCGGGTGTGGACGCTGGCCAGTTCCTGTTGACGCTGGCGCGCCTCACGCACCCGCTGCTCCTCACGCTGAACGGCCCAGTTCGCGCCATCACGCACATCGAAGAACAGGCCTTGGCGATTGATGCCGATGCGGTTGCGGGTGATCTTCTGAGCGTCGTTGCCCCACATGTTGTTCGTGATCGCCGAAATGTCTTTGACGATGAGCAGGTTGGCCACGTCGGTGGTGGTCGGCGAGGTGGTCTTGATCAGGTCAAAGATTTCCAGCGCAGCCTCCTTGTACTTGGCTGCGTCCAGGGCGAACGACTCGTCCGGGGTTACTGCCACGTAGTAAGGGTCGCTGCCGAACGGACGGAGCACGCCGTAGCTACCACGGGTGAAGGCCAGGTACACCTTCATCTGCCGGCTGGGGATCTCGCCCACCAGGAATGCAGCCTGGCCAGCGTCTGCCGTGAGGTAGGAAACGGCCTTGTCCTTGACCGCAGGCTCGAAGACCTTGTTGAAGATCAAGCCGCTCGGGTGAACGTATACGCGGTTCCAGTTATCCCCACGGTAGGTGCCCACGGCCTTCCAGCTGATTTTTTCGAAGTTGCCTTCGCCAAAACCGGACGCCGGGCACGGCATGGCCGGGGTGGTGCCGAACGACAGGGTGTCACCGTTGCTGATGATCTCGCGGCTGAGTACCCATTTGCAGCCGGAACCGTCCGTTACCTGCATCAGGTTGCGGTTTTCCAGGACCACGGCGCGGCCGAAGTCCGAGGTGGGGGCTGCGGCTACAGCGGCGGCAGGGGCTGCGACGGGCGGAGCGGCAGGCACTGCGGCCGGGGTTTCGGCTGCCGGTGCTGGTGCGGCCTCTGCGGCAACGGCCGGGGCTGGCACTGGAGCAGGGGCTGCTTCTACTTTCGCAGGTGTCGATTCGACTACCGCAGGAGCTGGTTCCGGCGCTGGGGCTGGGGCTGAAGCAACGGCCGCCGGGGCTTGCGCCGGTGCAGGTGCCGGTGCCGGGGCTGGCGCAGCCGGAGCGGGTGCCGGGGCAGCAGTGACAGCGGCAGGCGCGGCGGCCAGGGTCACCAGGCCCAGGTTGCTGGCATTGCCCGAACCGCTGGCGTAGAGGTTGCCTTTGGCGTCCACGGCTTTCCAGCTCACCTTGGCGGTCGAACAGTCCTTGGCGAACACGAACGGCAGCTTGGTCAGCAAGCCCGATAGCAGCTCCTGGTTGTCCCAGGCCGGACGGGTGATGGTCAGCTCGACCTCGGGTTTGCACCAGGTGGTGGCGTCCCCAGGTACTTCGACCTTGATGTTTTCTTTCTTCGAGAAGGCCAGCTCATGGGCGAACGCCTGCGGTACCAGACCACAAGCGCCGATCACAGCCAGCGCGAGCGCGTGCTTTTTCATGGAGTTCCTCAGATCAGTTCCCAGGTGCCGTTGGCTTGTTTGCAGAAGGTGTTCTGCTCTTGCTCGGTCTTGCCGCTTTGCGACTTCAGGTTGACCGTGACCGGGCGGCAGGCCGCTTCGGCAGCGACGGTTTCGGTCGGCAGCGACTGCACCGAATCCAGGTCGAAGCCTTGGGTTTCCTTGCTGGCGGCTACATCAAGCTCGTCCAGGTTCACCGCCGGGGTGACGCGCTTGGCAACTGCCTGCGCCTTCGGTTCGACGTAGTTCTTGTGCACATAGCCAACAGTTACGCCTTTGCGGCCGACCAGGATCCAGTCACCTGTGGAGCCGACGGCGGTGAACTCAGTGTGGTTCTTCAGGCTGCCGACCTTTTCACCGTTCTGGTTAGGCGCGGCGCGCACGTTCAGGTTGTCGCTGATGGTCACGTAGGGTTCGTTGATCAGCTTCATCGACGGCACCGCCTGGATCTTCGGCGCACGCTTCACCTCAACCTTCTTGGTCTGGGTGTATTCCTTGCCCGGCACGATCTGCGCGGTAGCGCCCGAGTGGTCGGATGTCCAGGTCACCGGCTGGGCGCTGGCGGTGGTCTGCTGTTGGCTCAACACTTCCTGGGTGCGCAGCGCCAGGGCCTGCTGGTCCTTCTCGTCCAGCATGTGGCCGATGCGGTTGCCCACGTAGGCACCGATGCCACCTGCAATCAGGGCCGCGGCGATCTTGCCGTTGCCGCTGCCCATGGTCGAGCCGATGGCCACACCGGCCAGGCCACCGATCACGGTGCCCGCTTGCTCTTTGCTGATCCCGAGCTGTGCACAGGCCGTGGTAGAGGCGATGGCAACCGCCAGTAGGGACGCGACGAATTTCTTACGCAAGTGGAGCACTCCATTTTCGGTGGGGCGCACAGCCGCGTACCGCAGCCAGGGTCTGGCGGCAGCATTCGACGTTGTGCGGGGATTTCAGAGAGGGTGCAGCACTGGCCGCAGACGACAATTCAGCCGTCCAGCGAAGGGCGTAGAGGGAGACCAGTACGGCGCGAAGCATCCAACGAATCCATGTCAGAAAAAGGTCATCGCCCAGCGCGCGTAATCATTACGGCGTTTGGCCTGGGCGTGAGTGGCGTATTAGAGGAGCGCATTGTAGCGCAGGGTGCCATTGACAGTTCAAGACAAAATGTTGCGAAAAGCCGCTCTACCTCAAGCCCCTACAGCCCCGAGGATCAACTCTGTCGACGCATGAACTCTGCGAAAAGCGGCACGGTGAAATCCAGCACGCCATGATCGGTGCTATAGGCCATCCCTTTGGCAATAACCTTGGCCCTCGTCGGCCCCAATGAGGATTGGGTGCGCCCCAAAACCTTGGCGATATCACTGACCGCATAAGGGCCATCACCAAGCTCCGACATGGCTCGGACGAAGAGCACTTCACTCGGGGTCAACTGATCGATACGCACCCTGAAGAAACCCGCATCGAGCAAAGCCAAGGTCTCCGAATAAGACTGAACGACATCGTCCAGCGAAATTTCCGGTCCTTCTGAGTAGTTCCAGGCCGTGGAAGCCCACTCCTGAAGAAAGAATGGATAGCCCTTCGTTCGAACGACAATTTCCTTCAAGGCGGCCTCTGCAATGGAAGCCTCTTCGTCAAGAATCGGTTTAAGAACAGCCTGAGTAGCTGCCTCGGCATCGAGTGCATTGATTTCGGGATAGAGGAACAACCGCTCTGCGTATGACTTCGCCTCCCCTGCCAGGCGTGCTACCTGAGGCAGCCCAGCGCCCACAAGCAATATTGGCAGACCTTCTTGCGACATGCGGTGCATGGCGACGATCAATGCCCTGAGGTCGGCCTCACTCAGGTACTGCACTTCGTCGATCAGCAAAATCCAGCCCTTGCCTGCGGCCTTTGCTGCACGTCCAATCACATTGAAAAGGTCTGGCAGGTCGTATTGAAGGTTGCCACTGTCCGCAAGCCCTGGCTCTGGCTCTACTCCGACCTCCACACCCGCGATATCGATCTTGAAGATGGAGGCAAACCCGCGCAGCCCCTTGAGGCCCCGGTTTGCAATCTGCTTGGCGGCTTCCACCGTGGACAGCGAACGCATGACCTTGCGCATTTCCGGGTAAAGAAGTCGGGCCAGGCTCTCCTCTTCCGGCGACTCGACCTTGGAGACCAGCAGGCCCTCTTGCTCGGCAATTTTGCCGACTTCGTTCAAGAGCACGGTTTTGCCGGTACCTCGCAAGCCAAGCAACATCATGGACCGTGCGCTACGCCCGTTGATTGCCCGGCCACACGAAACGCGCGCGTGCTCAAGCACCACGTCGCGCCCTGCCAGCTCGGGCGGTCGGCTGCCTGCGCCAGGCGCGAAAGGGTTGCGGTACGGGTCCATGGGCTACCTCCAGGTACGGGTTATAGCGATAGATAGCGAAGTCTAGCGATTTTTGCTATCTATTAGTAGATTTCGGTAGCGCCTACCCTGAGGTGCTGCAAATCAGACCACGCCCTATAGCTTGAGCTCAGAATTATCCCCTTCCTTGTAGGCCGTTTCCCAAACATACTGCCGAACCGCTCAAACGCTTGCGACGGATTATGTCGCGCTCTAGTCTCGGTTTGTCGTTGCAAAATCAACGACCGGCTTTGACAGGCCGACGATTTCCCGCACACGTGCGCTGTTTATGGCGGCTGTATGTAGGGCACCCTCGTGGTGCGCCGAGTTGCTCCGGGATCCTCGGCCTGTCAACCCATGTACAGCTGCCACCCTCTTGTTTGACAGCAAGCTTGCGGCAGCTCCAATGATCCTGGAGTTGTGTATGCGCAAGATGGTCCCCGATCCACCCTACTCCCTCGATTACACCCAGGCACTGTAAGACACCCTGGTCCAGTCCTCAGAGTACGTACTCTGCGCCCTGTCCGTGGCCCGCCAATCCGTGCAACTCAAGCCCACTGCCCACAGTTCGATCGTGATGCAGGCCATCATCCATGAAATGGAGGCGGTACAGGGGCTGGTCGAGTCGGCATTGATGCAATTGCAGATGCGGCCGCATGTACCTAGCGAGCCGTACACCTTGCACTAGCAGGCCCGGCCCCTTCGCGACTAAAGCCGCTCCTACAGGGTCATCACCGTACCTGTAAGAGCGGCTTCAGCCGCGAAGAGGCCAGCCCAGACAACCAAGATCTCAGGGAGTAAAAACAATGCCCACCGACAACACCAAAGAACCCACCACCGTCGGCAAAACCTGCTTCTACCAAGGCGAAATCAGCACCCACCCGCTGTTCCGCATCGAGCCCGGCATCCCTTGCCAGGACGCCCGCGAACAGGCATCCGAACTGATGGGCTACGTCCGCGACCTGATCATCACCGGCCTGATGGACGGCGACCAGAAACTGATCTGGGCTTCGCATTACCTCAGTGCAATGGCCAAGGCGCTGCTGGATGATGCTGAATTGGGGATGATGAAAAAGTAAGCCAAGCCCAAAGCCCGTTCGTTGCGCCGAATACCGGAAATACCCCGCTATCTGGTGCTCAACGGTAGCGGTACAACGGGTCAGCACAAAGCCACTAAGCGAGCCAAGTCAAAGCGTGAATCACTTGCGCAAGGCACAGGCGTCAATCAGGAATCAATTTGTTAGCCCAGGAAGAGTGGTGATTAAAAAGGCGGCCCCACGATACAGAAGTGGATGCTGGACTAGGGGAGGCAGAGCGGACCCAGTTCAAAACAGTCAAACCCCGACATTTCTGCCAGTTCAGGAAGCCACTAGAGCCGATGCATAATGGCATCAGCATTTACCAGCGTGAAAATCGACAGGCCCATCCACTATGAGCAACACTCGAAGCAGCCCGGAAACGTCGTTTTTACTACCACGTGCCTATGGAATCTACGGCTACCACTCCCCAGTGCCTGGTACTTCAATGCTGCTTGCGTTCAATAGCGAACCACTGCAGACCAGGATCAATTGCTATCTACTCGGCAATGGCAAGCGAGCCTTTAGTCCCGTTCTGATGCGTTTCCTAAGCCCAGATCCGCTCAGCCCATTTCATCGTGGCGGCTTAAATGCGTACACCTATTGCGCTTGTGACCCGTTAAACAGAACTGACCCTAGCGGCTATAGTTGGTGGAAGCGGAAAAAGCCGCCCCCACTGACAGATGTTAAAGCAGGCAATAACAGCAGTGAGGTCAAGCTAATGAAAGGCTATCTTCGCGATAATAAGGCACAGATTCATATGCCTACGAACGCGGATTTTTTCAAAACCGACATCAAGCAGAAGCAGAAGCAGAAGCAGAAGCAGAAGCACAAATGGGTACTGACACAAGATAGGAAATTCATCATCGGCAGCTACGATGACGTCTCAGATACTGATCCGTCTCATTCAAGCATAGCGGCCCTTGCTGCTGAATTTAAAATTTCGAGTCCTACCGTGGTTTCCGCTGGCACATTGACAGTAGCTGATGGAGTTATTCAACTGAATAACGAAAGCGGCCATTATCTAACACCTTTCAAAACCTTGGACTACGTCAAAAACCACCTGAAAAAACTCGAGGGATGGAAGGATTCAAAACTTGAAATTCGACGCATACGGTTTAAGCACGACTAAGTTCTGCTTGAACACTCAAGTTCGCTTTTAGCTCTACCAGCTATCACAGCCGAACGCTTGAAGGTTAACAAAGGCTGCCAATGCTTAAATCCGCCCTCACGCCACACTAACTGAGCATCCAAATACGAAAAAGCCCCGCAGACCTAAATCTGCGGGGCTTCTCGATGTATGGCGGAGAGATAGGGATTTGAACCCTAGGTACTGTTGCCAGTACAACGGATTTCGAATCCGTCCCGTTCGACCACTCCGGCATCTCTCCAATGCCGCGCATCTTACCAGCGTTTTTTGAAAACGCAAATCTTTTTTTCAAAAAAATCGCGTGGTATCAGGCGCTTGCGTGAATGCGCCGCTTACAGCGGCACGCCCAGGCGCTTGGCAACTTCTTCGTAGGCTTCGATCACGTCGCCCAGGCCCTGGCGGAAGCGGTCCTTGTCCATCTTCTTGCGGGTTTCTTTGTCCCACAGGCGGCAGCCGTCCGGGCTGAACTCGTCGCCCAGCACGATCTGGCCGTGGAAGACACCGAACTCCAGCTTGAAGTCGACCAACAGCAGGCCGGCGTCATCGAACAGCTTGCTCAGCACTTCGTTGACTTTCAGCGACAGCTTTTTCATTTCGACCAGCTGCTCGGCGGTGCCCCAGCCGAACGCGACAACGTGGGATTCGTTGATGAAGGGGTCGCCCTTCTCGTCGTTCTTCAGAAACAGCTCGAAGGTGGACGGCTCCAGCTTGATGCCCTCCTCCACGCCCAGGCGCTTGACCAGGCTGCCGGCAGCGTAGTTACGCACTACGCATTCGACCGGGATCATGTCCAGCTTCTTCACCAGGCACTCGTTGTCGCCCAGCAGCTTGTCGAACTGGGTCGGCACGCCGGCTTCTTCCAGCTTCTGCATGATGAAGGCGTTGAACTTGTTGTTCACCATGCCTTTGCGGTCGAGTTGTTCGATGCGCTTGCCGTCGAACGCCGAAGTGTCGTTACGGAACAGCAGGATCAAGCGGTCGGCGTCGTCGGTCTTGTAAACCGATTTGGCCTTGCCGCGGTAGAGTTCGTCGCGTTTTTCCATGATTGGGCTCCGCTTGCTTGAGGTGTTGGGCTAGGCGATTTCGCGCCAGTCGAGCCCGTGTTCCTGAGTCGCCACCTGGAGCCAGTCCGGGTCGCACCCAAGGGTGTCGACGAAGCACTGGCGGGCCAAGTGTGGCAGGTTGTTCTTGCTGCTGAGGTGGGCCAGCACCAGGTGTTGCAGGTTGCTCCAGCCCAACTCGTGCACCAGGCGCGCGGCCTGGTGATTGTTCAAATGCCCTTGCATGCCCCCTACCCGCTGCTTCAAGAAGGCCGGGTAGTGACCGCGTGCCAGCAGGTCGCGGCAGTGGTTAGCCTCGATCAGCAATGCATCCAGGCCTTGGTAACGCTCCAGCAACAGCGCGTCATAAGAGCCCAGGTCGGTCAGCATGCCGAAGCGCCGCTGGCCATCGCTGATCACGTATTGCAACGGCTCGTAGGCATCGTGCTCGACCCGCGCGGCGGTCACTTCCAGGCTGCCGATACGCAGGCTTTGGCCACAAGCGAGAAAACCGGCCACCTCCACCGGCTTGCGCATGCCGCGCAACGTGCCTTGGCTGAGGTAGACCGGTACATTGTAGCGCCGTGACAGCAAGCCCACCCCATGCACGTGGTCGGCATGTTCGTGGGTGACCAATACTGCGCTGAGCTGGGCCGCCGATACGCCGAGCAGCGCCAAGCGCCGCTCGGTTTCGCGCAGGGAAAAGCCGCAATCGACCAGGATGAACGTGTCACCACTGGCGATCAGCGTGCCGTTCCCTTGGCTACCGCTTCCGAGTACCGCGAAGCGCACTTAGCCCAGGTGGTCCTGAATGGCGCTCAGCACGCGGCGGGCGACATCGGCCGGGGCCACGGTGTTGATGTTTTTCTCGACCGTGACCTGCACGCTATCACCCACCTTGCTCAGGCGAACCTGGTAGCGCTCGGCACGGGCTTCACGCTCTTCCTTGGTCGGCTCGCTGCCGAACATACGACCGAAGAAGCCAGGCTGGTTCTGCTTGTCGTCCGGTTTTTCCGACAGGTTGATGTAGTACAGGCCCAGGCTGCGGTTGATGTCTTCAACACGCCACTCGCCACCCTGCTCCAGGGCACGGCCTACGCCAGACCAGGCACGGTCCAGGTCGGAACCCAGGTACAGCACCGGGTTGCCGCTGCCGTCTTCGCTCAGGCTGACGCGGCTTGGCGCGTCGAAATCGCGCGCGGCCAGCAGCGACACCGAACCGCCTTTCTCGGCGCTGCGGTTCATGCTGGCAAGCATTTCGTCGACCAGCAGGGCATCGGCACCCGTGTTGCTGGAGGTGGACGGGAAGCCAGGCTCGGCGGTGCTGCCGGCCGGGCGCTCGACGCTGACCACATACACCTCGGAGGTGTTGCGCTGCACGCCCGGCTCCATGCGGACACGCACGCGCACTTCGCTGTCACCGCTGCTGGCGGTGCTCGCCAGGCGCTGGCCAAGCGATGCCGACAGCTCGTCAAAACGCTGCCAGGTGGTGTTGAACTCACCGGTCTGAGGGCGCTCTTCAGCGATGCGGAAGCCGTTGTCCTCGAAGAACTGGCGAGCCACCGGCCACACTTCGGCTGGCGAGTGCTGGGCCAGCACCCAACGGCTGCTGCCGCTGCGTTGCAGGCTGTAGTCGGTGACCTGGGCGGCACCGCCGGTCAGGGGTTGCGGGCGCGGCACTTCGAACTCGCCCGTGACGTGATCGTCGGCGACGTTACGCGGAATGGGCAGCAGCGGGTCAAGGCGTTTGACGTTGCTGGCGTCCGGCGGCAGCTGCATCGGCGCAGTCGGGTGCGCCTGCAGGTAGTCGCTGCCGCGGTCGCGGAAATAGCCATCCTCGCCCCACAGCCAGCCACACCCACTGGTGCTGGAGATAATCAGGGCAAGGGCGGAAAGACCAGCCAGTCGCTTCATGCGGTGTACTTCCTCTTAAACCAGTACGCCGGACTGGCGCAAGGCAGTACGGACTTTTTCGTGGCAGCCTTCGCTCAGCCAGGTCAGTGGCAGGCGAATGCCCTTTTGCATCAGGCCCATTTCGACGAGCGCCCACTTCACCGGGATCGGGTTGGCTTCGCAGAACAGGTCTTTGTGCAGCGGCATGAGTTTTTCGTTGATCGCGCGGGCCTTCTCGGCATTGCCCTCAAGGGCGGCCTCGCACAGATCGGCCATTTCGCGCGGGGCGACGTTGGCGGTAACAGAAATGTTGCCCTTGCCGCCCATCAGAATCAGTTCAACGGCCGTCGGGTCATCGCCGGACAGGACGATGAAGTCCTTGCTGACGCCATCGAGGATGGCCTTGGCGCGGACCAGGTCGCCGGTGGCTTCCTTGATGCCGATGATGTTCGGCACGGTCGACAGGCGGATCACGGTCTCGGCCTGCATGTCGCAGGAGGTGCGGCCAGGTACGTTGTAGAGGATCTGCGGAATGTCGACGGCTTCGGCAATGTGCTTGAAGTGCTGGTACAGGCCTTCTTGCGTCGGCTTGTTATAGTACGGCACTACCAGTAGGCAAGCATCGGCACCGGCGCTCTTGGCGTTCTGGGTCAGGTGCACGGCTTCGGCAGTGGCGTTGGCACCGGTACCGGCAATGACCGGAACGCGGCGGCTGCTGCGCTTGACGCGCTCGACCACGTGCTTGATGACCAGGATGTGTTCTTCGACATCCAGCGTGGCGGACTCACCGGTGGTGCCGACAGCGACGATCGCATGGGTGCCGTTTTCCAGGTGGAAGTCTACAAGTTTGTCGAGGCTGCCCCAGTCCACACGCCCTTGTGCATCCATGGGTGTGACCAATGCCACCATACTGCCCGCAATCATGTAACTGCTCCTGCCGGAAAAAGAGAGCCGTAATGGTACTGGGGGCATCGGCCTTGCACAAGCGAAGCAGGCAGGCGGAGCATTCCCCTCGGCGCCTTATTTCGCTACCCTTGATCCTTTGATCGGTGCAGCGCGGCCCGCCGGGCCGTCGACCTTGCTCCCCGCCAGCGTCCACGACCTCGCATGCGAGCCCCGGGCCCTGCCGACAGGAGGCTTTCGCCCGTCCTGTACCGACCGCTCATCGCTTTAGGAACGCTGCATGTCCACCCCCACCGTCCGCGAACAATTCCTTGTCATCAGTGCCTTGGGCCCGAACCCCATGGAACTGGCCAACGTCCTCAGCCGCGCCGCTTTCGAAAACCGCTGCGCGGTGGTCACCTCGCGCCTGAGCCGCCACGGCGAGACCAGCGCCCTGGTGCTGCAAGTGGGCGGCAGCTGGGACGCCCTGGCGCGCCTGGAGTCCACCCTGCCGGGCCTGGGCAAAAAACATGGCCTGACCCTGGACGTGGTGCGCAGCGCCGACCAGGAAGTGCGCCCGCAGGCCCTGCCGTACGTGGCCTACGTCAGCGCCGCCTATCGCCCGGACATCATCAACGAGCTGTGCCAGTTCTTCCTCGACCACCGCGTCGAGCTGGAAGCCATGACCTGCGACACCTACCTGGCTCCGCAAACCGGCAGCAGCATGCTCAACGCCCAGTTCACCGTGATTCTGCCGGCCGGCACGCAAATCAGCTGGTTGCGTGACCAGTTCCTGGACTTTGCCGATGCCCTGAACCTGGACGCGCTGATCGAACCTTGGCGCCCACAGAACCCCATGTAAGGAAACCACCATGGCTGTAGCACTCGACCAACCTGTTGCCGACTTCCAGGCCCAGGCCACCAGCGGGCAAACCGTCAGCCTGGCCGAACTCAAGGGCCAGCAAGTGGTGGTGTACTTCTACCCGAAGGACAGCACGCCGGGCTGCACCACCGAAGGCCAGGGGTTCCGCGACCAGCATGACGCCTTTGCCGCAGCCAACACGGTGGTGTTCGGCGTGTCGCGCGATGGCATCAAGTCGCACGAGAACTTCAAGGCCAAGCAAGGCTTCCCGTTCGAGCTGATCAGCGACAAGGACGAAGCCCTGTGCCAGCTGTTCGACGTGATCAAGCTGAAGAAGCTGTACGGCAAGGAATACATGGGCGTTGACCGCAGCACCTTCCTGATCGACAAGAAGGGTGTACTGCGCCAGGAATGGCGTGGGGTGAAGGTGCCAGGGCATGTGGATGCAGTTTTGGCTGCGGCTCAGGCATTGAGCAAGGCTTGAGATTGATGGGGGGCGCTTTGCGCCCCTATCGCGACACAAGGCCGCTCCTACAGGGAATCGCGTTCTCTTGTAGGAGCGGCCTTGTGTCGCGATGGGCTGCAAAGCAGCCCCAAAAATTACAGCATCGGTGAAACGCTAGGCTCCTGCCGCGGCCAGGCATCCAGCACGGCCTTGATCAGGGTCGCCAGCGGGATGGCGAAGAAAATCCCCCAGAACCCCCACAACCCGCCAAACAGCAGTACCGCGCAAATGATCGCCACCGGGTGCAGGCTTACCGCCTCGGAGAACAGCAGCGGTACCAGCACATTGCCATCCAGCGCCTGGATGATCGCGTACACCGTCATCAGGTAGATGAACTGGTCGCCCCAGCCCCACTGGAACAGCGCAATCAGCGTCACCGGCACCGTCACCACCACCGCCCCCACGTAGGGCACGACCACCGACAGCCCCACCAGCAGCGCCAGCAGTGCGGCGTAGTTGAGCCCCAGGCTGATGAAGGCAATGTAGGTAGCAATGCCACAAATCAGAATTTCGATGCCCTTGCCACGGATGTAGTTGGCGATCTGCCGGTTCATCTCGCTGCCCACCCGGTTCAGTAGGGTGCGCTGGCGCGGCAGATAGCCACTCACCCAGCGCCCGATCAGTTCGCGGTCCTTGAGGAAGAAGAACACCAGGATCGGCACCAGCACCAGGTAGATCATGGCGTTGACCAGCAACGGCAGGCTCGACAGCGAGAAAGTCAGCGCCCACTGGCCAAACTTGCCGATTTCGCCACGTACCGACTCGATGGCATGCAGCACCTGCTCGTCCGACACCAGGTGCGGGTAGCGCTCGGGCAGCAGCAACAGCAGCGACTGCCACTTGCCAAGCATGCCCGGCAGCTCGTTGAACAGGGTAATAAGCTGGTGCCACAGCAGCGGCACCAGCACCAGCATGAACAGCGCCAGCGCGCCCATGAACAGGGCGAACACCAACATTACCGCCAGCCGCGTCGGTACCCGCACACGCTCCAGGGCGTTGACCAGGCCCTGCATCAAGAACGCCAGCACCATACCCGCCAGCACGGGCGCGAGCATGCCGCCCAAGGTGAGAACGGCCGTGAAAGCCAGAAACAGAAGGACCGCCAGCACCACTGCTTCTTCATCGGAGAAGTAGCGCTGCATCCAGTCGCGAAGCACTTTGAACATTGACGATCCTTGGTAAAGACTCAGGCCTTGCGCAGCCAGTAAGTGTAGGTGCCGGACTCGGCCGTTTCCCGCAGCAGGGTATGACCGGCCAACTGGGCGAAAGTGCGGAAGTCACGCTGCGACCCGGCATCCGTGGCGATCACCTTGAGTACCGCGCCACTGGCAAGGCGGTTGAGCTCCATCTTGGCTTTGAGCAGCGGCAAAGGGCAATTCAGCCCGCTGGCGTCCAGTTCGGCATCGCAGGTCAGGGTGTCACTCATCGCAGGGTCTCCAAAGGCGTTGCCAGACTGCTTGCTGACAGGGCCGGCTAGGATAGCGCCACTGGTCGCCAACGTGTGAGCCCGCTACAGTAGGTATCTTTGACCGACGCGAGCTTCATGCATGAATCTACTGCGCCCTACCCTGCTGACGCTGGCCTGCCTGATGGCCCTTCCCGGCCATGCTGACGACCTGCCATCACTGGGTGACGCCAGTTCCGCGATCGTTTCGCCGCAACAGGAGCACCAACTGGGCCGCGCCTGGCTGAGCCTGCTGCGTGGCCAGGTCAACCAGCTGAACGACCCACAGCTCAAGGATTATGTCGAAACCAGCGTGTACAAACTGGCCGAAACCAGCCAGCTGCAGGACCGGCGCCTGGAATTCATCCTGATCGACAGCCGCGAGCTAAACGCCTTTGCCGCCCCGGGTGGCATTGTCGGGGTCAACGGCGGGCTGTTCCTCAACGCCCAGACCGAAGGCGAGTACGCCTCGGTACTGGCGCACGAACTGGCGCACTTGTCGCAGCGCCACTTCGCCCGAGGCGTCGAGGCGCAGCAGCGCATGCAGCTGCCGATGATGGCGGCGTTGCTGGCCGGTATCGTGCTGGCCGCCGGTGGCGCCGGCGATGCGGGCATCGGCATGATTGCCGGTACCCAGGCGGCGGCAATCCAGGAACAGCGCCGCTTCTCGCGCCAGAACGAACAGGAAGCCGACCGTATCGGTATCCAGAACCTGGAAAAGGCCGGCTACGACCCGCGCAACATGCCGACCATGTTCGAGCGCCTGGCACGCCAGTACCGCTATGACGCCAAGCCGCCTGAATTCCTGCTGACCCACCCGGTGACCGAATCCCGTATCGCCGATACCCGCAACCGGGCCGACCAGGCGCCCAAGGGCGGCATTGAAGACAGCATGCGCTACCAACTGATTCGCGCCCGGGTGGCGCTGACCTACGAAGGTACACCGGGGCTTGCTGCCAAGCGCTTCCGCGCCCAGCTGGACGAAGACCCAAAACTGGACGCCGCGCGTTACGGCCTGGCCTTGGCTCAGATCAAAGGCGGGCAGCTGAACGAAGCGCGTGAAATGCTCAAGCCGCTACTGGCCAAAGCACCCAACGACATCACCTACAACCTGGCGCAGATCGACCTGGACATCACCAACAATCGCCTGGCCGACGCCCAGCAGCGCGCCGAGCGGATGCAGGGGCTGTACCCGGGCAACTACCCGCTAAAACAGGTCCGCGCCGATTTGCTGGTGAAGCAGAACAAGCCTGCCGAAGCGGAGAAGGTGCTGAACGAACTGGTCAAGAGCCGGCCGGATGACCCGGACGTGTGGTACGACATGGCTGAAGTGCGGGGTTTGTCGGGCAATACCATTGGCCTGCACCGGGCGCGGGCTGAATACTTCACCCTGGTGGGGGACTTTGACCAGGCGATCCAGCAACTGGATTACGCCAAGCGCCGGTCGGGCAGCAACTTCCCGCTGGCTTCGCAGATTGACCAGCGCCAGCGCGAGATCATGGAGCAGCAGCGCATGGTTCGGGAAATGATGGGGCGCTGAGGGCCCTTTCGCGGGCTCGCCCGCTCCCACAGGGGTTGCACCGCCTGCGAGCGCGGCGCTGTATCTGTGGGAGCGGGCGAGCCCGCGAAGAAGACGATGCGGTCTGTCGTCAGGCGTTACCGGACAGTTTCAGCCTTGCAGCCTGGGTAAAGTCCAGCATCCGGTTCAACGGTTTGATCGCCTTGGGCACCAGCGCCGGGTCGACGAAAATCTCATCACCGCCATTACGCAAGCAGTGCAGCACGCGCTCCAGGGTATTCATCGCCATCCACGGGCAGTGTGCGCAGCTGCGGCAGGCCGCGCCATTGCCGGCAGTAGGCGCTTCGACGAATTCCTTGTCCGGGCACAGCTGCTGCATCTTGTAGAAGATGCCGCGATCGGTGGCGACGATGAAGGTCTTGTTCGGCAGGGTCTGCGCTGCCTTGATCAGCTGGCTGGTAGAACCCACTGCGTCGGCCAGTTCGATGACCGCTTCCGGCGACTCTGGGTGCACCAGGATCGCTGCGTCCGGGTACAGCGCCTTCATGTCGGCCAGCTGGCGCGATTTGAACTCTTCGTGAACGATGCAGGCACCGTCCCACAGCAGCATGTCGGCACCGGTCTGCTTCTGGATGTAACGGCCCAGGTGCTGGTCCGGCCCCCAGATGATGGTCTCGCCGTTATCCATCAGGCTTTCGACAATTTCCAGCGCGCAGCTTGAGGTCACTACCCAGTCAGCACGGGCCTTTACGGCAGCGGACGTGTTGGCGTAAACCACCACGGTACGTTCAGGGTGCTGGTCGCAGAACGCAGAAAACTCTTCGACCGGGCAACCCAGGTCGAGCGAGCAGGTCGCCTCCAGGGTCGGCATCAGCACGCGCTTTTCCGGGGTGAGGATTTTTGCCGTTTCGCCCATGAAACGCACGCCAGCCACGATCACGGTCTCGGCCGGATGGTTCTTGCCGAAGCGGGCCATTTCCAGCGAGTCGGACACGCAGCCGCCGGTTTCTTCAGCCAGCGCCTGGATGACCGGGTCGCAGTAATAGTGGGCAACCAGCACTGCGTTCTGGGCCTTGAGCTCGGCAGCGATGGCCGCACGGTATTCGGCCTCCTGCTCGGCTGTCAGCGGGTTGGGCTGCTTGGCGTCGAGGTGAGCCTGAACCAACAGGCGTTCGGAAATCTGGGTCATGATCGCTGGACCTGCAGGCGCGCGTGCGCGTCAAATCGAGTGTATCACCCGGCCCTGACAGATCGGCTAAGGGTGCCGGACGGCATACTGCCCGCCACGGCCCTCTGCGGGCACGGATTATTATCGGAGGCCGAAGGCTACAGACAATCCAGCGAATTCTAAAGTGGTTTTTGTGTTGGCTGCACCGGCCCTTTCGCGGGTAAACCCGCGAAGAGGCCAGTACAGGCTGGCGATCAACCCTGCGGCGACAAGGCCGCCATGTGCGCTGCCATGAGCATGACAAATTCCTCAACGGTCATTTTCTTGCCGTTGAAGTCAACCATGCCATCGGCATAGTGCAGACTGCTCACCACATCATTACCTTCGACAGTCGCCATGCCACTCTGCAGCGCCATCATGCCAACCATCTCCCCCGCCTGGCTGGACTGCATGGCAATCGCCTGAGCGTCAGTCTGACCATCCAGCAGGGCCTGCAAGGTCGCCAGGTCACCCATCATCGGCTTGGACAACGAGAGCTTGCTCTTCACCTCGGTGATCATCTGCTTGCTCAACTGATCCGGCGGCAGGTCGAAGCTGGACGGGGCGGCAAAGTCCATCGACAGGTTGAAGCGGCTTTCGCCATTGGCGGTCTTGAACGACAGGTTTTCTATCGCCACCTTGGGTTTGGCAGCCAGCAGTTGCTTCAGATCCCCTTGGAACCTGGCCTTTTCCGCGTCGTCCATCTGGATCTGCGGCACGGGTTGGCCGGCAGCAGAGGCAGCTTCGAACTCCGCCAGATGCGCCTGGTACCACTTCGACAATGCCTGCAGCGCCGGTGCGTTGACCGAGGTAATGCTCACCGCCATCTGTGCCTTACCCACTGCACGGCCATCCCAGGTGATGTCGCCAACCTTGTACTCCACGCGACCGCCCACGGTATCCGGGCCATCAAGGGTCTGCAGGGCATTTTGCTCAAAGCCCTTGATCAGCAGTACCTGCTGTTTGGGCCCCAGGGTGACCTTGGTTTCAGCCAGCGTCAGGTCGGCATTACCGACATAGATGGCGTCGTGCGCGGTGGCTGCCAGGTTACCGCCAAGCTTCAGGCCTTTGAGCTCGAACGTGGCAGGCGGCTGGTCGTCATGCACCAGTTTCATCACGAAACGGTCGGCCTGGCCGTGGAATCTGGATGCCTTGCCTTCCTTGTCGCCACTGACCTCCAGCTGCATACCCGAGAAGTCGAGGCTGTTGCCGTCCGCTTCGTCGAGCTTGACCGGCGCCAGCCGAACCTGGCTGACCACATTACCGCCGTAGCCCAGGCTGGTTTGGGCGCTGACCGGCGCCTGCTCACCCGCTGCGGCAAACCACGGTGCGGTGGCTTCGTCCTTTTGCAAACTGCTGTTGCTGACCGCCAGCACCGGCATCAGCTTGAACGCCTTGACCCGCGACCAGGGGAACGGGCCGTGCTCGATCTGGTCGGTCACGCCCACGTCGAAACTCAACACCTCGCCGTCACCCACGTTGATGTCGCGTGCTTTCAGGCGGTACTGGGCGGTACTGCTGAAGAAATGCTGCTCCAGCGACACCCGCTCGATGCTCATGCTGCCACCGGTGGTCACCAGGGCTTTCTTCAGCTCGGCGTTGCTGCGGGCAAGGGCATTGTCCAGCTCGGCCGGCAGCTGCTTGCCGGTGTACCAGGCGCCAACGGTGGTTGCGACGGCAATGGCGATAGCCAGGCCGGAAAGGATGCCAACTGATTTCTTCATGAATAGAACCGAATGCTGTCCGTAAGGGCTTGTTGGGCGACCAAAGACCACGCAGCGAAGATTACCACTGCAACAGGTGACACAGGCGGGTGCGGATCGAGAAATGGCATTTTTGGGAAGCGTCTGACACCCAGCCCAAGGACGACGCTAAATCGTTAATTTTTACGAACATTCAAATTGATCAAAACCGCAAAAAACCGCGCAAAAACCGAACAAAACAGCCTTTAAATCGATAAATGTTTCAATTCAGTAACATCTTGTCATGTTTAACTTGACACCCACCTACCCATCGTTTTTTATTTTCACCACTTTGCGCGTCCCCCCGCGCCTTCCGCCGCTCCAACATAAAAGGTGAACAACATGGAGCCCACCCGCTCGCCCTTGCCGCATGCGCAATACACCGTGCCCGTCGTTTACGCCCAGCAGCAGGAGCCATGCCAGCATGCAGCATGACCACAGCGCTACCGGCAACGGCCAACTTCGCAAAACCCTGCGTCTCTGGCATGTGATCATCATCGGCCTGGCCTACCTGACGCCGATGACCGTGTTCGACACCTTCGGCATTGTCAGCGGGATTACCGCCGGCCACGTACCCAGCGCCTACATCCTGGCGCTGGCCGGCATCCTGTTCACCGCCGTGAGCTACGGCACCCTGGTAAAGCGCTTCCCGCAGTCGGGCTCGGCCTACACCTACACCCAACGCGCCATCAACCCGCATGTAGGCTTCCTGGTCGGCTGGTCGTCGCTGCTGGATTACCTGCTGCTGCCGATGGTCAACGCGTTGCTGGCCAAGCTTTACCTCTCGGCCATGTTCCCGGAAGTACCAGAGTGGATGTGGGTGGCCGGCTTCGTCACCCTGATCAGCCTGATCAACATGCGCAGCGTCAACCTGGTGGCACACTTCAACCTGTTGTTCGTGGGCGTGCAGGTAGCGATCATCGCGGTGTTCATCTACCTGTGCGTGCGCGGCCTGGACCACGGTGAAGGGCTGGGTACCGCCTGGAGCCTGGTCCCCTTCGGCGACAGCCAGACCCAGTTCAGCGCCCTGGCCGCTGGCGCGACCATCCTGTGCTTCTCGTTCCTGGGGTTTGACGCTGTTACCTGCCTGTCCGAGGAAACCCGTGACCCGAGCAAGACCATCCCTCGTGCCATTTTCCTCACTGCGCTGATCGGCGGCGTGGTGTTCATCACCGTGTCGTACTTCATCCAGGCTTATTTCCCGACCATGGCGCGCTTCCACGACCATGAAGCGGCCCTGCCGGAAATCGCCCTGTACGTGGGTGGCAAACTGTTCCAGTCGATTTTCATCGCCTGCACCGTGATCAACACCATCGCCTCTGGCCTGGCCTCGCAAACCAGCGTGTCGCGCCTGCTGTACGTGATGGGCCGCGACAACGTGATCCCGGCCAGCGTCTTTGCCCGCCTGCATTCACGCTACAAGACCCCCGTGCTGAACATTGCGGTAGTGGGGCTGATTTCGCTGTCGGCAATCTTCTTCGACCTGGTGACCGCCACCTCGATCATCAACTTCGGCGCCCTGGTCGCGTTCAGCTTCGTCAACCTGTCGGTGATCAACCACTGCTACCTGCGCGAAGGCAACCGCAAAGGCCTGGCCAACCAGCTGAAATACCTGGTACTGCCTACCGTCGGCTTCTGCATCATCGTCTCGCTGTGGCTGGACCTGAATGCACACTCGCTGATGTTTGGCGGCATCTGGGCTGCGCTCGGGCTGATCTACCTGGGCTGGCTGACCAAAGCCTTCCGATCGGCACCGCCCAACTACGTCGCCGAATGACCCACGCTGCCAACAACGCCCGCGCCTGACCGCGGGCGTTGTACTTGCTCGAAAAGGAAAGCCCTCATGCCGCTGCGTCGCCTCTCCATCCAATGGAAGATCACCCTGCTCGCCGGCTTGTGCCTGCTGGCCATCGTCGCCTTGCTGGTGGCCACTTCGCTGACCCAGGCACAACGCAGTGCCGCGCTGGTCAACCAGGCCAACACCGCCATGCTCGACAGCAGCGCCCGCCAGCGCCTGCAGGCCCACGCCGAAACCCAGGCCCTGCGTATCCAGCGCTACTTCATGGACGCTTACCAGTACGGCAATGGCTTTGCCCGCCTGGTACAAGTACTGAAGGCCCGTGGCGGCAGTGACCTGCGCGCCGAGCTGACCCGCCAGGCGCGTGCCAGCCTGGCCGGCAACCCGGACGTGATAGGCCTGTACCTCGTGTTCCAGCCCAACGCGCTGGACCAGCAGGACAGCCAGTTCGTCGGCCAGGATGCCGCAGGCAGCAACGACAGCGGGCGCTTCTCGTTGTACTGGTCGCAGCCAAGCCCCGGCGCACTGGAACGTGAGGCCATGCCGGAATCGATGCTCGGCGATGCCAGCATCGGCAGCAACGGCGCGGCGAAGAACCGCTGGCTGACCTGCCCGCAGGACACCGCCAAAACGTGCATGCTCGAGCCGTATCTGGACGACGTCAACGGCCGCCAGGTGCTGATGACCAGCATCGCCCTGCCGCTGCTGGAGCACGGCAAGGTGGTCGGTGTGGTGGGCCTGGACATTGGCCTTGCCAACCTCCAGCAACTGAGCGTGGATGGCCGCCGCGAACTGTTCAATGGCCAGGGCCAGGTGAGTATCGCCAGTGCTGCCGGCCTGCTGGCAGGCAACAGCCGCGACGACAGCGCGCTCGGCCAGCCCATGGACAAGGCGGTAGCCGACGGCCTGCTGCGCGTGGCGCACCCCTTCACGCCAATCCCTGACGCAGCCCCGTGGCAGGTTTTGCTGGAGCTGCCAGAAAGCGTGCTGCAGGCACCCGCCGTGGCCCTCAATCAACGCCTGGACGCACACAACCAAAGCGCCAACCTCACCAGCCTGCTGATCGGCCTTGGCGCGGCGGTGGTGGGTTTGCTGCTGGTATGGCTGACCGCACGCGGCGTTACCCGGCCCATCCTGGCCGTGGCTGCGCGCCTGAAAGACATCGCCAGCGGCGAAGGCGACCTGACCCGCCGCCTGGAATACGCCCGCGAGGACGAACTGGGCCAGCTCACGGGGTGGTTCAACCGCTTCCTCGACAAGCTGCAGCCGATCATCGCCCAGGTCAAAGGCTCGTTGCAGGAAGCCCGCGATACCGCTGACCAGTCAGCCGCCATCGCCAGCCAGACCAGCAACGGCATGCAACAGCAGCACCGCGAAATCGAGCAGGTGGCCACGGCTGCCAACGAGATGAGCGCCACCGCCCTGGATGTCGCCCACAACGCCTCGCAGGCGGCTCAGGCCGCGCGCGCCGCCGACCAGGCCAGCCGCGAAGGCCTGCAGCTGATCGACAGCACCCGCCAGGGCATCGACCGCCTGGCTGCCGGCATGGACACCGCCATGGACGAGGCACGTGCCCTGGAAGACCGCAGCGGGCAGATCGGCTCGGTACTGGAAGTGATCCGCACCATCGCCGAGCAGACCAACCTGCTGGCGCTGAATGCCGCCATCGAAGCGGCCCGTGCTGGCGAGGCCGGGCGCGGTTTCGCCGTGGTCGCCGATGAAGTACGCGGGCTGGCCCAGCGCACGCAGGTGTCGGTGGAGGAGATTCGCCAGGTCATCGAAGGCTTGCAGCAAGGCACCCAGGATGTCGTGGGCGCCATGCACGAGGGCCAGCGCCAGGCACAGGACAGCGCAGCGCGCATGGAACAGGCGCTGCCGGCACTGCAGCGCATTGGCGAGGCGGTGACCGTGATCAGCGACATGAACCTGCAGATTGCCTCGGCCGCGGAAGAACAGAGCGCGGTGGCTGAGGAGGTGAACCGCAACGTCGCCGGCATTCGGGATGTGACCGAGTCGCTGGCGGGCCAGGCCGACGAATCGGCACGCATCAGCCAGGCGCTGAACCGGCTGGCCAATCAACAACAGGCGCTGATGGAGCAATTCCGCGTGTAGGAGCGGCCTTGTGTCGCGATCGGGCTGCGCAGCAGCCCCGGCAATTTGTGCGACACAGCTAGAATCGTGGGGCTGCTTCGCAGCCCGATCGCGACACAAGGCCGCTCCTACAATAATTGCGCAAAACTGAAGATAGTCACTTCGTTACGACTGAGTTCATTTCATGGAATCACAAAGCAAACAATCGTTCTTCGACATCACCAGCGAACAGGGCCTTTTACGCACCTCGATTGCCGTCACCCTGTTCATCGCCAGCATCGGTATCGCCTTCGGCGTGGCCTCCGGCTCCTACTCCATCGTCTTCGACGGCGTCTATTCGCTGGTCGACGCCAGCATGAGTGGCCTGTCGCTTGTTGTGGTCAAACTGATCACCTCGCACACCACCAGCGTGCAGATGTCGCGCAAGCTGCGCGAGCGCTTCACCATGGGTTTCTGGCACCTGGAACCCATGGTGCTGGCTCTGAACGGCATTCTGCTCAGCGGCGTGGCCATCTACGCACTGATCAACGCCGTCAGCAGCCTGCTGCAAGGCGGCCGTCACCTCGAATTCGGCATTGCCATGATCTATGCGGTGCTGACCGTGATCACCTGCGTGACCATCGCCGTGGTCGAGGCCCGCGCCAACCGCAAGCTGAAATCAGACTTCGTGCGCATGGACGTCAAGGGCTGGGTGATGTCGGCCAGCATCACCGCCGCGCTACTGATTGCGTTCTGCTTTGGTTACGCAGTGCAAGGCACGTCGCTGGAGTGGGTATCACCGTACATCGACCCGGCCGTGCTGGCGCTGGTGTGCCTGGTAATCGTGCCGTTGCCGATGTCGGTGGTACGCCAGGCGCTGTCAGAAATATTTCTGGTCACCCCCGGCGACCTCAAGCTGCATGTGGATGAGGTGGCCAAGGCCTTCGTTGCCCGCCACGGGCTGCAGTCATACCGCGCCTATGTGGCCAAGGTCGGGCGCTCGCGGGAGATCGAGCTGTACTTCATCGTGCCAAAGGCCATGGCGGCGAAGACCATCGACGAATGGGACGCATGGCGCAACGAGATTGGCGATGCCGTCGGTGGCGAAGGGCCGGACCGCTGGCTGACGGTGGTATTCACCGGGGATCCGGAGTGGGCCGAGTAAGCTGGGAGCGCATGACGCACCGAGAACGAAAAAGCCCGCGACCGTTACCGGTAGCGGGCTTTGACGTACTGAGTATGGTGGGTCGTGTAGGATTCGAACCTACGACCAATTGGTTAAAAGCCAACTGCTCTACCAACTGAGCTAACGACCCGTTGGATGGCGCGTATAATACTGATTTCTAACGGGAAATCAACACTCCATCAAAGGTTTTTTGTCAAACATACCGTGTCGGGTCTTCGACACCGGCTGCCTTGAAGCCATCTGCACGCAGGCGGCAGCTGTCACATTTACCACAGGCACGGCCGTCATCGTCGGCCTGATAGCAGGAAACGGTCAAGCTGTAATCCACGCCACGGGCGATACCAGCCTGCACGATCTGCGCCTTGCTCATGTTCTGCAGCGGCGCCTGAATGCGGAAGCCCTGCCCCTCTACGCCCGCCTTGGTCGCCAGGTTGGCCATACGCTCGAAGGCCTCGACGAACTCGGGGCGGCAATCCGGGTAACCGGAGTAATCCACGGCATTGACGCCGATAAAGATGTCGCGCGCCTCCAGCACTTCTGCCCAACCCAAGGCCAGCGACAGGAATACGGTGTTGCGGGCCGGCACGTAGGTGACCGGGATACCTTCACTGGGGGCTTCCGGCACGTCAATGCTGCTGTCGGTCAACGCCGAACCACCAATACCGTCAAGGTTAAGGCCAATCACCTTGTGCTCGACCGCACCCAGGTCGCGGGCCACGCGTGCGGCAGCGTTCAGCTCGGCACGGTGGCGCTGGCCGTAGTCGAAGCTCATGGTGTAGCAGCTATAGCCTTCTGCTTTGGCCATGGCGACCACGGTGGCGGAGTCCAGGCCGCCGGACAACAGGATTACTGCGCGCTTTTCTGTCATGTGTGCTTGCTCCTCAATCAACGTCCGGGTTCGTCGTTCCACAGCAGCTTGTGCAACTGCAACTGGAAGCGTACAGGCAGGTTGTCCGCTACGATCCAGTCTGCCAGGTCGCTGGCACTCACCTGATGGTGGCTCGGCGAGAACAACACCTCGCCGGCACGCTCGGCCAGGTTGTACTGGATCAGCTTGGACACCGCCCAGTCGTAGTCCTCTCGGGAACAGATGACGAACTTGACCTGGTCATTGCGGGTCAGCAGCTCGATGTTCTCATAGCGGTTACGGTGCGACTCCTCGGAGCCCGGGGTCTTCAAATCGACTACGCGGCTAACGCGCGTGTCGGTGCCAGCGATATCCAGCGCGCCGCTGGTTTCCAGCGACACCTCGTAACCGGCGTCACACAGGCGCTGCAGCAACGGCAAGGCATTCGGCTGGGCCAAGGGCTCGCCGCCGGTGACACAGACATAACGGGGCTTGAAGCCGGCAACCTGCTCAAGGATCGAATCGAGGGTGCGAATGGTGCCGCCGGTGAAGGCATAGGCACTGTCGCAGTACTGGCAGCGCAGGGGGCAACCGGTGAGGCGCACGAAAACCGTGGGCAGCCCAGCCGTTCGCGTTTCACCCTGCAAAGAGTAAAAGACTTCGGTGATGCGTAGTGTGTCTTGCATGCTCGCCACGGGCGTGACAGCTAAACAGGCTGTCCGCCTCCGTCAGGCACTGTCGCGGACTCGACATCGCGTTATCCGCAGCAGCGTGTTTACGAAAAAAGGGCAGTGATTCTAACGAAAAAACCCGCGACTGGCGCGGGTTTCTTTCGAAAGGTACAGCTACAACGCTTAGAGCTTCTGCAGGTCACGCTGAGCCAGTTGCGCGGCGGAGGTGCCGGGGTACTGGGTGATGACCTGCTGCAGGATGCCCTTGACCTTGTCGGTGTGGCCCATGCGGCGCTCGACATCGGCCAGTTTATAGAGCGAATCCGGCACTTTGCTGTGTTTCGGGTACTTCTGGCTAACCTGGGCAAAGGCCTGGCTGGCACCTTGCAGGTCGCCCTTGGCCAGGTTCACTTCACCCAACCAGTACTGGGCATTGCCGGCGTACTGGCTGTTGGGGTATTTGCGCAGGAAGGCATTGAACGCCTGGCTGGCCTTGTCGAAGTCTTTCTGCTTGATCAGGTCGAAAGCGGCATCGTAGTAGAGCTTTTCTTTCGCCGGATCACCGGGCTCGCTACTGGCGGCCGGTTGTTGCGCAGCAGCACCTGCTGCTGCATCGGGGGCGGCATTGGAAGCACCACCACCGGAGGAATTGTCAGGGGTTGCGGCAGGCGCAGCGCCACTGTTGATGCGACGGTCCAGGTCCTGGTATCGCTCCAGGTTTTCCTGCTTCATGCGCGACACATCGTTTTGCAGCTCTTCGATGATGCCTTGCTGGCGGGAAAGCTGGTCCTGCATCTGTTGCAGCTGCATGAACAGCTGGCCCTGTGCAGAGGCAGGGGCCGAAGCCCCCGACCCGGCATAGGCGCCGCTCGTGCCATAACCCGCGGGCGGATAACTGCCTGCGTTGTCATCTACTACAGGGACCTCAGCCCAGGCCGCGAGCGGCAGGCTGAGTGCGAGGACGGTTACTACACGGCGGCACATACGCATAAGAACTTACTTACGCAGTTCTACGCGACGGTTCTGAGCCCAGGACTGCTCGTCGTTGCCGGTGGCAACTGGACGCTCTTCGCCGTAGGAAACCAGTTCCAGCTGAGCAGGGGAAACGCCCTGCAGAACCAGGTAGCGCTGAACGGCTTTCGCACGACGCTCACCCAGAGCCATGTTGTACTCGCGGGTGCCGCGCTCGTCGGTGTTGCCTTCCAGAACAACGCGGTTGCCGTTGGACTTCAGGTCCTTGGCGTGAACGTCCAGAGCGCGCATGGCTTCTGGCTTCAGGTCCGAGCTGTCGTATTCGAAGTAGAAGGTGGTGATTGCGCGCAGGGCAGCTTCTTCGCTCAGGGAGCCGTCAACTGCGCCAGTGTTGGCACCGTAGCCAGCGTTCGGGTCTACAGCAGCGCCTTCGCCTGCGTTGTCACCGCCCTTCGAGGAGCAACCTACAGCTACGGCCATGGCCAGAGCCAGCGCAGCAAATTTACCAAACTTCAGCATTTCCATCGTGAAACTCCTAATGAAACCCCAGTGTGTTAAGCAAAACGTATTACGCCGCAATCAGTTCAGGTAAGGGGACCAGGACGGTTCTCTGACTTCGCCTTGAGCGGTAGGAAGTGGGAGCCTCACGCGGCCATTAAGCGACACGAGCATCAAGACTCCCCGGCCCTGCTGGCGGGTGGCGTAGATTAGCATGGTGCCGTTAGGCGCAACAGTGGGAGACTCATCAAGACTTGTTTCAGACAGAATCTTTACACTTCCGCGCTGCAAGTCCTGTGCCGCCACTTTAAAGTTGGTAAAGCCCTGTTGGCGATGGATCATCACCAGGGTTTTTTCGTCCGCCGAAAGTTTCGGGTTGGCGTTGTAGTTACCCACGAAGGTTACGCGCTCGGCACCACCACCACCGACCGACTGTTTGTAGATCTGCGGTTTGCCGCCACGGTCGGAAGTGAAGTAAAGCGTGTTGCCATCTTTACCCCAGAAGGGTTCGGTATTGATACCCGGGCCAGCGGTAACACGGCTGATCTGGCGCGATGCCACGTTCATCACGTAGATGTCCGGGTTGCCGTCTTTCGACAATACGAACGCCAGGCGCGAACCGTCCGGCGACCAGGCTGGCGCACCGTTCAGGCCTTCGAAGTTGGTCACCTGCTCGCGGCGGCCGGTATCAATGTTCTGGATGAAGATACGCGGGCGCTTCTGCTCGAACGACACATAGGCGATACGCTTGCCATCCGGCGCAAAGCGCGGCGACAGGATCGGCTCACGCGATTGCAGCAGGGTAACTGCACGCGCACCGTCGTAGTCCGAACGCTGCAGGGTGTAGCGGGTGTTGTTGGTGGAGAAACGCTCGGCCGTCACGTACAGCATGCGGGTGGAGAACGCACCCTTGATGCCGGTGAGTTTCTCGAACGACTGGTCGGCAATGTAGTGCGCCATGTCGCGCAACTGGTCGGTGCTACCCGCGACGCTGCCGGTCAGCACTTGCTGCTCGGTAGCGACGTTGAACAGCGCGTACTGCACCTGCAGGCGACCGCCTGCCGGCACGATGCTGCCCACCATCACGTACTGTGCACCCAGCGCTTTCCAGTCACGGAAGATCACTTCGCTGGCCTGCGACGGCTGGCTGATCATGTTCTGCCGCGGAATGGGCGAGTAGTAGCCAGAGTTGCGCAGGTCGTTGCCGATGATATCGGCAATGTCTTCTGGCAACACGCTACCGCCCTGCAGACCGAACGGCACTACCGCGATGGGCGTTGCCCGGTCGCTGCCGCTGGTGACCAGGATGTTCTTTTCCTCTGCCACGGCCATGCCTGCCACGCAGCACAGCATGACCAGCAGTCCTCTAAGACGTTTAATCACAACGCTAGATCCTCAGGTGTAAATGTCATCTTGAACGAACGATATTGGTTGAAATCGCTCGGCTTCATACCCTGCATCTCGGTCAAACGACCAATGTTCTTCACCGCAGCCACCGCCGAACTGTCGTACGGGCCGTCACCACTGGAACGGGCCACGCTGACACTGGTGATGGTACCGTCCGGCAACATGTTGATCTGCAGGACCACCGTCATGCCCTTGCGCGCGGAAGGCGGACGCGCCCAGCCTTCGGCCGCGCGCATGCGGATCAGGTCGTCGAAGTCGCCGGCCACCTGGTCACCCTGCTCGTCGGCCAGCGCTTGCTGCCGCTCGGTGGTGTCAGACAAAAGCTCGGCCAGGGCCTGGGCTTTCTTGTCTTCTGCCGCCTTGCGGGCCGCTTCCTGTGCCTTTTTCTTCTGGGCGTCTGCAGCGGCCTTTTTCTTGGCCTCTTCAGCTGCCTTCTTCTTCGCATCCTCGGCCGCCGCTTTCTTCTTGGCGTCCTCGGCTGCTTTCTTCTTGGCCTCTTCGGCTGCCTTTTTCTTGGCGTCCTCGGCGGCTTGTTTCTTCGCCTCTTCAGCGGCCTCTTTCTTGGCCTCTTCTTCGGCTTTTTTCTTGGCTTCTTCCTCGGCCTTCTTCTTGGCGATGTCAGCCTGCTGCTTCTCGGCGGCCTTCTTCGCCTCGTCGGCCTTCTTGGCTTCGGCGGCTTTCTTGGCCTCGGCAGCCTTGGCGGCTTCGGCGGCCTTGGCAGCGTCCTCGGCTTTTTTCGCCTCGGCGGCTTCGCGGGCCTCTTCGGCCTTTTGAGCAGCGTCGGCTTTCTTTTGTTCCGCGGCCTTCACGGCTTCCTGCTCGACCTTCTTCTGCTCCAGCTGCTCGACCTCGGTCTGGCGCGAAGCCGTTTTCTTCGCTTCCCCGGCAATCTTCTGATTGGTCTGGGTAGTCGCCTGGCTCTTGGACTTGAGCTGGTACAGGGTAGCCTGAACAATCGGCTTGGATGGCGGCAGCTCAGGCGTCATGGCAAAACTGACGAACAGCAGGGCGAACACCAACACATGCAGGCCGATGGCCCAGACACTGGGCCAGAAGTAGCTTTCCGAGGCGGATGGCTCTCGCTGTTGCATCAGGGCGCCTCGGTAATCAGGCCAACGTTACCGACACCGGCCTTCTGCAACCCGCCCATGGCACCCATGACCGCGCCATAGTCGACAGCCTTGTCGCCACGAATGAACACCTGGGTCTGCTTGCCCTGGTCACGGCCGGCAGCAATGATCTTGGTCACGGCGTCGGTCATGGCGGGCAAGGTCATGGCCTTGTCCATCTGCTTGTCGGTATCGACTTCGCTGCCGAGGTTCCAGTAATAGGTTTTATCGGCCTTGATGGAGATGGTGAGGATCTGGACGTTGTTGTCCTGCGGCAAGGCTTCGCTGGAAACCTTGGGCAAGTCGACCTTCACGCCCTGGTTGAGCATGGGCGCCGTCACCATGAAGATGACCAGCAGCACCAGCATCACGTCGATGTAGGGCACCACGTTCATCTCGGCGACGGGCTTGCGTTTGTGGCGAACTCGGGCCATGGGCTTCTACCTGATTACTCTTCGCTGGTGTGCACTTTGCGGTGCAGGATCGCCTGGAACTCGTCGGCGAAGGTGTAGTAACGACCGATCAGCACTTCACTGCGCGCGGCGAAACGGTTGTAGGCGATGACCGCCGGGATTGCCGCGAACAGGCCGATGGCGGTAGCGATCAGCGCTTCGGCGATACCCGGGGCAACGGTGGCCAGGGTGGCCTGCTGGGCGCTGGCCAGGCCGCGGAAGGAGTTCATGATGCCCCACACGGTACCGAACAGGCCGATGTACGGGCTGGTCGAACCAACCGTGGCCAGGAATGGCAGGCTCTGTTCGAGTTTTTCTTCCTCGCGCGAAATGGCCACGCGCATGGCACGGCCAACGCCTTCCATGACCGCATCCGGGTCAACGCCCGGCTGCTGGCGCAGGCGCGAGAACTCCTTGAAGCCGGCACGGAATACCTGCTCTACACCGGAGTCCGGGTCTGGGTTGCTGCCTGCCTGGCGGTACAGCTTGGACAGGTCGATGCCCGACCAGAAGCGCTCCTCGAAGGCATCCAGCGCACGACGACCGGCGCGCAGCATGGTGCTGCGCTGGAAGATCATGATCCATGAAGTGACCGAGGCGGCCACCAGGGTCAGCATTACCAGCTGTACCACCACGCTGGCATTGCTGACCAGACTCCACATGGAGGTATGGTCGACGACGTTAGCTTCCACGCTTATTCTCCTGCATTCGATTGATTACCCGAGCCGTCCGCCGCAAAGGCGTCGCGCAGCTGGGGGGGTATGGCTCGGGGTTTGAAAGTGTCGGCGCGCACGGCGGCCACCAGGAACTGCCCTTCGCAAAGCAGCGTTTCATCCTTTTCCCGCCAGACCTGCTGCACGAAACGCAGGCTGGCGCGATTGAGTTCAAGTACTTGCGCGGTTACCCGCAATTCGTCATCCAGCCGCGCCGGCGCGTGATAGCGCGCTTCGCTGGAATGGACCACGAACAGCAGGTTGTCTTCGGCCAGTTGCGACTGGGAAAAGCCCAGGTGCCGCAGGCGTTCGGTGCGCGCGCGCTCCATGAATTTCAGGTAGTTGACGTAATACACCACGCCGCCCGCATCGGTATCTTCGTAATAGACGCGACAACGGTGTGCGAACGGTTCGAGCTGATTTTGCGCGCGCATACTCTAGTGCTTACTCCTCAGCTTGCCAATCCGCTGTGGCAACTGTTTTTTCTTCATTAATGTCTTATTGCCAGCGCACCTTGGGCATGCCAGCGGTAGGACCACGAAAAGTCGCATTCGATCTGTCATTCATCGCCTGGTTCTGAAAAATCACCGCCCTCCCCCAAGCGCCCGGGAACATTCAGGCCAAAGTGCAGATAGGCATGCCGGGAAACCACGCGGCCGCGCGGCGTGCGCATGATATAGCCCTGCTGGATCAGGTACGGTTCGAGCACATCCTCGATGGTGTGGCGCTCTTCGCTGATCGCCGCCGCCAGGTTGTCCACGCCTACCGGGCCACCATCGAACTTCTCGATCATGGTCAACAGCAGGCGGCGGTCGGAATGGTCGAAACCGCGCTCGTCGACGTCCAGCAGGTTCAGCGCCATGTCGGCCACGGCCTTGGTGATCTGGCCCTTGCCGCGCACCTCGGCGTAGTCGCGCACGCGGCGCAACAGGCGGTTGGCGATACGCGGCGTGCCACGGGCACGGCGGGCAATTTCGTAGGCGCCCTGATCTTCGATGACCAGGCCAAGGATGTTGGCCGAACGGCTGACGATGGTGGCCAGGTCCTTGTCGCTGTAGAACTCCAGGCGCTGGACGATGCCGAAGCGGTCCCGCAGCGGGTTGGTGAGCATGCCGGCACGGGTGGTGGCACCCACCAGGGTGAACGGTGGCAGGTCGAGCTTGATCGAACGGGCGGCCGGGCCTTCGCCGATCATGATGTCGAGCTGGAAGTCCTCCATGGCCGGGTACAGCACCTCTTCGACGACCGGTGACAGCCGGTGGATCTCGTCGATGAACAGGACGTCGTGGGGTTCGAGGTTGGTCAGCATGGCCGCCAGGTCACCTGGACGCTCGAGGATCGGGCCCGAGGTGCTTTTGACCGAAACGCCCATTTCCTGGGCGATGATGTTGGCCAACGTGGTCTTGCCCAACCCGGGCGGCCCGAAGATCAGCGTGTGGTCGAGCGACTCGTTGCGCCCACGGGCGGCCTGGATGAACAGGGCCATCTGCTCGCGCACGACCGGCTGGCCGATGTACTCGTCAAGGCGCAGCGGACGAATCGCCCGGTCCTGGACTTCTTCACGGTCGCGGCCACTGGCGGCGATCAGGCGGTCGGCTTCGATCACTTGGTAATCATCCCTTTCAGGCTGCGGCGGATCAGCTCTTCACTGCTCAGGCCGGCCTTGTCCTTGATCGCGGCGATTGCCTTGCTGGCTTCCTGCGGCTTGTAGCCCAGCGAGACCAGTGCGCTGACCGCATCGGCCTCGGCAGTGGACTCGCTGGCGACCGGCAACGGCCCATCGGACACCAAGGTGAACATGGCGGGAGAGGTTTCCCAGGCCTTGAAGCGGTCTTTGAGCTCGACCAGCAAGCGTTCGGCGGTTTTTTTGCCGACACCGGGCACGCGCACCAAGGCCGAAGTATCCTGGGCTTGCACGCAGCGCACCAGTTCGTCGACCTCCAGGCCGGACATCAGCGCCAACGCCAGCTTCGGGCCCACGCCGTTGAGGCGGATGAGCTCCCGGAACAGCTCGCGCTCGCGCTTTTCGGCAAAGCCGTATAGCAAGTGAGCGTCTTCGCGCACCACCAGATGAGTGTGCACGGTGACGCTTTCGCCCACCTTGGGCAGACGGTACAGCGTGGTCATGGGAACTTCCAGTTCGTACCCCACGCCGTTGACGTCGATAATCAGGTGCGGCGGCTGTTTTTCCGCCAAGGTGCCGCGCAAACGTCCAATCACGTTCCGATCCTTCCTCTCGGGGAGCCGGTCAAAGACCGCTCAACCCTATCAGCAAATGCAGCGGGTGAACGCATCACCCGAACAAAATGTGTATCAGCGCATGAAGCGCCTACAGACGCAAGCGCCCGCCGCGTCGCCGTGCCGTGCTCAGGCCGTGCGGCACCAGGCTCGAACGGGTATGGGCATGGCACAAAGCGATGGCCAGCGCGTCGGAAGCGTCGATCTGCGGCTTTTGCGTCAATTTCAGCAGGTGCATGACCATCATCATCACCTGCTCCTTGTTGGCCCCGCCCGTGCCGGCCACGGCCTGTTTGACCTGGGTGGCGCTGTATTCGGCGATTTCCAGGCCGGCTTCGGCGGCCGCGACGATGGCCGCGCCGCGGGCCTGGCCGAGCTTTAGCGCCGAGTCGGCGTTACGGGCCATGAACACCCGCTCGATGCCCATGGTCACCGGGCCATGCTGGGCGATGATTTCACTGACACCACGAAAAACGATCTGCAGCCGCTCGTGCAGCTCGCCGCTGCCGGTGCGGATACAGCCCGACGCCACGTACTCGCAACCACGGGCGGTCTGGCGTACCACGCCATAGCCGGTGATGCGCGAGCCGGGGTCGATACCAAGAATCAGAGTCATAGTGCCTGTTTGTTCAAAATGTACCGGCCCTTTCGCGGGCAAGCCCGCTCCCACAAAGACCGCACGGCCCCTGTGGGAGCGGGCTTGCCCGCGAATAGGCCCTCAAGGCCAACGAAAGAACCTTAGCCAAGGTTTTCCATGATCTCATCGGAAATCTGGGCATTGGAGTAGACGTTCTGCACGTCATCCAGGTCTTCGAGCATGTCGATCAGCTTGAGCACCTTCTCAGCACCTTCCTGGTCGAGTTCGGCGCTGGTGGTCGGCTGCATGACGATTTCAGCATCAGCGGCCTTGAAGCCCGCCTCTTCCAGCGCATTACGCACGGCATAGAAGCTGTTGAACGAAGTGAACACGTCGAACGAGCCGTCGTCGTTGGCCACAACGTCGTCGGCATCAGCCTCCATCGCTGCTTCCATCAACGCGTCTTCGTCCACGCCCGGCGCAAAGCTGATCTGGCCTTTGCGCTCGAACAGGTAGGCCACCGAACCGTCGGTACCCAGGTTGCCACCACACTTGGTGAAGGCATGACGCACGGCGGCGGCAGTACGGTTGCGGTTGTCGGTCATGGCTTCCACCATGATCGCCACGCCACCCGGACCATAACCTTCGTAGCTGAGCTCTTCGACGTTGTCGCTTTCGTTGGTGCCAGCACCCCGAGCCACGGCGCGATCGATGATGTCGCGGCTCATGTTGGCGCCCAGCGCCTTGTCCAGCGCCAGACGCAGGCGCGGGTTGGATGCCGGGTCAGCACCACCTTGCTTGGCAGCGACTGTCAGCTCACGGATCCACTTGGTGAAGATCTTGCCTCTCTTGGCATCCTGGCGCTCTTTGCGGTGCTTGATGTTCGCCCACTTGGAATGACCAGCCATAACGACTCCGAATCCTTTGTTTCACAAACAGCCCCGCCCCTATACGGGGCGGGACGGAAAAATACCTGCGCCGAAACGCAAAGGCGCATCCATGTGGATGCGCCCGGGACTGCTTACTCGACCTTGGTCTGTTCGCGCAGTCGGATGTGCAGCTCGCGCAGGGCCTTGGCGTCGACCATGCCAGGGGCCTGGGTCATGACGCACGCAGCGCTCTGGGTTTTCGGGAAGGCGATCACTTCACGGATCGACTGGGCGCCGGTCATCAGCATGACCAGACGGTCCAGGCCGAAGGCCAGGCCACCGTGAGGCGGTGCGCCGAACTTCAGGGCGTCGAGCAGGAAGCCGAACTTCTCTTCCTGTTCTTCTGCCTCGATACCCAGCAGGCGGAATACCGCCTGTTGCATCTCTTTGCGGTGAATACGGATCGAACCGCCACCCAGCTCGGTACCGTTCAGAACCATATCGTAGGCACGCGACAGGGCTGTGGCTGGGTTGGCCTCGAGCTCTTCCGGGGTGCACTTCGGCGCGGTGAACGGGTGGTGCAGTGCGGTGAAGCTGCCGTCTTCGTTTTCTTCGAACATCGGGAAGTCGACGACCCACATCGGCGCCCACTCGCAGGTCAGCAGCTCGAAGTCGTGACCCAGGCGGATACGCAGCGCGCCCAGGGCTTCGCTGACCACCTTGAACTTGTCGGCACCGAAGAACACGATGTCGCCGTCTACAGCACCGACGCGGTCGAGGATGGTGTTGAGGTTGGCCTCAGGGATGTTCTTGACGATCGGCGACTGCAGGCCTTCGACGCCCTTGGCGCGCTCGTTGACCTTGATGTAGGCCAGGCCCTTGGCACCGTAGATGCCAACGAACTTGGTGTACTCGTCGATCTTGCTGCGCGGCATGCTGGCACCGCCTGGCAGGCGCAGGGCGGTCACACGGCACTTCGGATCGTTGGCCGGGCCGGCGAACACCTTGAAGTCGACGTCTTTCAGCTGGTCGGCAACGTCGACCAGTTCCAGCGGGTTACGCAGGTCTGGCTTGTCGGAACCGTAGCGGCGCATGGCTTCTTCGAAGGTCATGTGCGGGAATTCGCCGAACTCCAGGTCCAGCACTTCCTTGAACAGCTTGCGGATCATGCTTTCGGTCAGGCCCATGATCTCGCTTTCATCGAGGAAGCTGGTCTCGATGTCGATCTGGGTGAATTCCGGCTGACGGTCGGCACGCAGGTCTTCGTCACGGAAGCACTTGGCGATCTGATAGTAGCGATCGAAGCCGGCCACCATCAGCAGCTGCTTGAACAGCTGGGGCGACTGCGGCAGGGCGAAGAAGCTACCGGCGTGGGTACGGCTTGGCACCAGGTAGTCACGCGCACCTTCTGGCGTGGCACGGGTGAGGATCGGGGTTTCGACGTCGAGGAAGCCGTTTTCGTCGAGGAAGCGGCGGATGCTGCTGGTGATGCGCGAACGCAGGCGCAGCTTGTCGGCCATTTCCGGGCGACGCAGGTCGATGAAGCGGTAGCGCAGGCGGGTTTCCTCGCCAACGTCGGAGTACTCGTTCAGCGGGAACGGCGGGGTTTCCGCTTCATTGAGCACGTTCAGCTGGTAGCCGAGGATCTCGATGGCGCCGGAGGCCATGTTGGCGTTCACCGCACCGTCTGGGCGCTTGCGCACCTTGCCGGTGATCTGCACGACGTATTCGCTGCGCACGCGGTCGGCGGCGGCGAAGGTTTCGGCGCGATCCGGGTCGAACACGACCTGGGCCATGCCTTCGCGGTCACGGATGTCGAGGAAGATCACCCCGCCGTGGTCGCGGCGACGATGGACCCAGCCGCAAAGGGTGACTTCCTGGCCGTCCAGGCTCTCGTTCAGTTGGCCGCAATAATGGCTGCGCATCATGATGGTGGTTTCGCTTCTCGTGATTCGTGTATTCGGTGGAGGCCTTGGCCGCCCGGAGGGCTAATACTGCAAGACCCGGTCACAGCATTCAACTCAGTCGGCCTTGTCGCCGCCTGCCAGATTCTTTTTTGCCCCGGTCTTGAAGTCGGTTTCGTACCAACCATTACCGCTCAGGCGAAAGCCTGGCACCGACAGCAGCTTTTTCAGCGCCGGGGCCTGACAGGCCGGGCAATCGGTCAGCGGCGCGGCGCTGATCTTCTGCAGCACTTCCATGCGGTGCTCGCAGGATGCACATTGATAGTCATAAAGGGGCATGGGTGTCTCTCGTCAACCACAACGCTGGCTGCCGGGGCAGCAAAAAGCGGGATTATATATGGTTAACAGGCACTGCGCAGCCCGCCCGGCGATCAGCGCACACTTGGCGGGTTTTGCAGCCAGGCGACGCAGATGACCCGGATCAGCCCACTGAAGTTACGCACCCCACCCTGGCGCAAGTGCACTTCGCGGTCCACGTAGGACAACACCGCACTGACCGAGCAGCGGTTAGCAGCGGCGATACGCTCCAGGATGCCCCAGTAGACGGCCTCCAGACGCAAGCAGGTGGAAAACCCGTTCAACCGCACCGAACGCGACACCGGCTGGATCTGCAACATGTCGAAATCCGCCTTGAACGGATCAATGCACTGCTTTGCCGGCCAGCTCCCCTGCCCAGCCATACGCTTGCTCACTTGCATCATGCGCCACACTTCCTCGTCACAAGTACCAGGTGGCGTATGAAGCGCTGATAGCCGGGCTTAGAGCAGCGGCAAAATCTTCCTGCACAAAATCTGAAGCTGACGCGACCACTGCGGGAGCGGCTTTAGCCGCGAACACCGGCAAAGCCGGTGCCAAGCACCGCGGTGCCGGCTTCGCGGCTGAAGCCGCTCCCACAGAGTCATGCGTGAGTCTTGAGCAACTTCTATTTGCCGTCGAGCAGCACCCGCAGCATCCACGCGGTTTTTTCGTGCACCTGCATGCGCTGGGTCAGCAAGTCGGCGGTAGGTTCGTCACTGACCTTGTCCACCACCGGGAAAATGCTGCGCGCCGTGCGCACCACGGCCTCCTGCCCCTGCACCAGCTGGCGGATCATCTCGTCCGCCGGGGGTACACCTTCCTCCTCCTTGATAGACGAGTGCCGCGCATAGAATGCATACGACCCCGGCGCCGGGAAGCCCAAGGCCCGGATACGCTCGGCGATGGAGTCAACCGCCAGCGCCAGCTCGTTGTACTGCTCTTCGAACATCAGGTGCAGGGTACGGAACGACGGGCCGGTGACGTTCCAGTGAAAGTTATGGGTTTTCAGATACAGCACGTAAGTATCCGACAACAGGCGGGACAGCCCATCGACGATGGACTTGCGATCTTCTTCGCTGATACCGATATCGATTGCCATGAAGCTCCCCTTTCCATAAGGCTTGAGACTCAAGCGGACGTGGACCACTGTAGCAACACTTCCCCCCTGCCGCATGTGACATGGCGCAACACATTGCCCGCCGGGCGGCCTGCGGTTTGAGTAGCCTGCGGCTTTACTGTTAAATAGGCACCGTGCCACCCGTGCGGACTGTCATTGCCGGGTGCATAGGCTGGCCTGCCACGTGTTCGCGCTCTACACCTCATGCGCACCGTGCTGCCCGCTCTTCCTGTGATCGGCCTTATCAACTGTGAGCCAACCCCATGTTCAAGATCGTCCATCTGGTGACGGGCGTGGCAGCCTTGCTGCTATCGCTCATACCCAGCCTGAAAACCGACGCGACACCCTTCCTGCAACAACCTGACGCGGTCTACCTGACACTCCTCGGCCTGCTCAACCTGGTTCTGGCCCCGGTCGTGCCCCTGTATTACCGCGGCGCGCGGCAGCAGTTGCAGCACCTTGCCTGCGCCCTGCTGGTGGTGGCGGTGGTGCTGCAAACCCTGACATTGCTGGCCCGCCCGGAAATGGGCAACCTCGCGGCACTGGTCTGCGCGGCACTGGCAGTGGCCCTGCACCTGGCCGTGGGCTTTGCCCGCAGCCCGCGCAGGGCACGCAACAGCCAGCATGCCGTTCAGGATGCCGGCAACCGCGATACCGGCACCGTCAAGTGGTTCAACACGTCGAAAGGCTTTGGCTTCATTTCCCGCGATTCGGGTGATGACATCTTCGTGCACTTTCGCGCCATTCGCGGCGAAGGCCATCGCATTCTGGTCGAAGGCCAGCGCGTTGAGTTTTCGGTAATGCACCGCGACAAAGGCCTGCAGGCCGAAGATGTGGTTGCGGTCACCCGCCGCTGATTGCCGCTTCATCCAGAGGCATATTTACCGACATGCCGGTGAATATGCCTCTGCGACGCATCAATAATGAGGCGGTGGCGCCTCCTCCCCTTCGCTGCCGTACTGGCCGACCATCTCTTCATAACGCTTGATCAGCTCGGCCATCTGCGACTGCAGCCGCTCGATCACCCGCGCCTGCTCGACCACCACGTCATTCAACGCCTGGATAGTGTCATCCTGGAACGCCTGGCGGGTTTCCAGTTCGACAATACGTAACTCCAGCGACATCTCAGGCCTCCTGGTAACCAGCAAGTTGCAGCCCACGCAGGCGCTGGCGAATGGCATTCAACTGATCGTCGCTGTAGGCCACCGCCGGACACTTGCCCCACACCGGTGCCGGCCAGGCGGCGTCGTCACGCTGGCGCACGATCACGTGCATATGCAACTGGCTGACCACGTTGCCCAAGGTGGCCACGTTCATCTTGTCGGCGCTGTAGCTGGCTTTCAGCGCCTCAGCCAACAGGGTTGTTTCCTGCCACAACTGTTGCTGCTCCGCCGCATCAAGCTCGAACAGTTCGCTGACACCGGCGCGCTTGGGCACCAGGATGAACCATGGGTAGTTGGCATCCTTGCTCAGCAGCAACTGGCACAGTGCAAACTCCCCCAGCACCAGGGAATCCTGCTGCAAACGCGAATCGAGGACGAACACGGCATATCTCCTTCAGGCAAAACCAACCCGCTTCAAGCGGAAATCAGGCCTGCAAGGATACCTTGCACACTCCCGGTAACACAGCGCTACTTTTCGCACCAAAATGAGGCCTTCTGTCCACGCTCTCCACACCTGTCACCCCACAAACGACTCTGGATGAACAAGTTGCGGTAACACATTGACTTTAATGGCAGCTTTTTAAATTTTAATGATTCTCGACTCCAACCTGTGCGCGACCCGGCTTCACCCCGTGTTTACGGGACTTTCCGACCCTCGGTAGCAGGTTTTGTGAAAATTTCATGAAGTGTTGCGAATTTTGAGCACGCTTGTTGCATTCCCTTCACGCCAAGTCGGCACGACATCTGCAATGGCAGGTGAACGCGACAAATAACAACAGCGGCATTGGTTACCAGGGAGTTCCCCTAACCGGAACCGGTAGTTACAGGTTTGTTACGGTGACAGGAACAGCGCTGGCGTTGTACGGCCCTTAAACCGGGGCGTGATTTGCGACATGGAAATACCTAAAAGCGACAGGGTGAAAAAGTTCCGAAAAGAGTGCTTATAGCCATATCGCCAACAACAGTCAGCGTGCTATACATTTTCGCCGACATAACAAGAAAGAGCTGCTCCATATAACTAAAACACATGGATGCAGCGGTACTCTTCCTAAAAACCAAAGGAGCAAATCACGATGCGCGTGATGAAGTGGAGCATGATCGCCCTGGCCGTTGCGGCAGGGACCTCGCAGTTGGCAATGGCCTCGGCACAAGACGAGTCCAAAGGTTTCCTCGAAGACAGCAAGCTGAACGTAAAAACCCGCATGCTGTACTTCAGCCGTGACTTCCGTAACAACGACAGCGGCAAGAGCCGCGTCGAAGAAACCGGCCTGGGCTTCCTGAGTACCTTCGAGTCGGGCTTCACCCAAGGCACCGTGGGCTTCGGCGTTGACGCCATCGGCATGCTGGGCCTGAAACTGGACAGCGGCAAAGGCCGCGCCGGCACCGGCCTGTTCCCGACCGGTTCCGACGGCCGTTCGCAAGATGATTACTCCGAAGGCGGCGGCGCAGTAAAACTGCGCGTCTCCAATACCGTGCTGAAGTTCGGTGACCAGTTCACCGCCCTGCCGGTATTCGCCACCGACGACAGCCGACTGCTGCCAGAAGTTGCTGAAGGCGGCCTGATCACCAGCAACGAAATCGATGGCCTGACCCTGCACGCCGGTCACTTCACTGCCCTGAACGCGCAGGCCCAGACTTACCACGACAGCCTGCGCCTGACCGAGGCCAACGTCTTCGGTGGCACCTACGCCATCAACGAAAACCTCAGCACCAGCGTCTACTACTCGCGCGTCGAAGATCACTTCCGTAAGTGGTACGGCAACATCAACTGGGCGCTGCCGATCAGCGACAAGCAAGGCCTGGTGTTCGACTTCAACATCTATGACACCAAGTCCATCGGCGACAACCTGACCGGCGCCTTCGTCAGCAAGGCTGACGGCAGCAACGAACTGGACAACATCGCAGCCAGCCTCTCGGCCGCCTACAACATTGGCGCCCACACCTTCACCCTGGCTTACCAGAAAGTCAGCGGCGACGGTGACTACGCCTACGGCGTCGACGGTGGCGGCACCATCTTCCTGGCCAACTCCGTTGCCCGCTCCGACTTCAACGCCGAAGACGAGAAGTCCTGGCAGGCTCGCTACGACCTGAACTTCGCCGAATACGGCGTACCTGGTCTGACCTTCATGACCCGCTATGTGCGCGGTTCCGGTGCCACTACCGAAAGCACCAACAACGGTAAGGAATGGGAACGCGACGTAGACGTCAAGTACGTGCTGCAAAGCGGCCCGGCCAAAGACCTGAGTTTCCGCGTACGTCAGGCCACCTACCGTTCCGCCGACGGCGTTTACTACGGTTCGAGCTCGATCGACGAACTGCGCCTGATCGTGGAGTACCCGCTGAGCATCCTGTAAGCCTGGCTTGCAGTGCCCCGCACCTGAAAAAGCCCGGCGATCACGCCGGGCTTTTTCTTGGCTGACAAGCGTCACGCCCTGGGGCATCCTGTACGCCTTCGTTTCACCCCCGTACAATGCGGGGCTATTTCAACGTCTTAGGCAATCGACACGGCTAACCATGCGCACCAGTCAATATTTGCTCGCCACCCAGAAAGAAACCCCTGCCGACGCAGTGGTCATCAGCCATCAGCTCATGCTGCGTGCCGGCATGATCCGCAAACTGGCCTCCGGCCTGTACACCTGGCTGCCGATGGGCCTGCGGGTAATGCGCAAGGTCGAGGCCGTGGTACGCGAGGAAATGAACGCCGCCGGCGCCCTGGAAGTGCTGATGCCAAGCATTCAGCCCGCCGAGCTGTGGCAGGAGTCCGGCCGCTGGGAACAGTACGGCCCAGAGCTGCTGCGCCTGAAGGATCGCCACCAGCGTGATTTCTGCGTTGGCCCGACCCACGAAGAAGTCATCACCGACCTGGCCCGTAACGAGCTGTCCAGCTATAAACAGCTGCCGCTCAACATGTACCAGATCCAGACCAAGTTCCGTGACGAGATCCGCCCGCGCTTCGGCCTGATGCGTGGCCGCGAGTTCATCATGAAGGACGCCTACTCGTTCCATGCCGACCAGGCTTCCCTACAGGAAACCTACGACCGCATGCACCAGGCGTACAGCAACGTGTTCACCCGCCTGGGCCTGGACTTCCGCCCAGTGCAGGCCGACACCGGCTCGATCGGTGGCAGCTATTCGCACGAATTCCACGTACTGGCCGAGTCCGGCGAAGACGACGTGATCTTCAGCGACAGCTCCGACTACGCCGCCAACATCGAGAAGGCCGAGGCCATCCCGCGTGAAACCGTGCGCCCTGCCCCTACCGAGGAGCTGCGCCTTGTCGACACGCCAAACGCCAAAACCATCGCCCAGCTGGTGGAAAACTTCGGCCTGGCCATCGAGAAAACCGTCAAGACCCTGATCGTGCGCGGCGCCGAAGAAGGCAAGCTGATTGCCCTGGTCGTTCGTGGCGACCACGAGCTGAACGAAATCAAGGCCACCAAGCTGGAACAGGTTGCCGACCCGCTGGTCATGGCCACCGAAGCCGAACTGCGCGACGCCATTGGCGCCGGTGCCGGCTCGCTCGGCCCGCTGAACCTGCCGCTGGAATGCATCATCGACCGTTCGGTTGCCCTGATGAGCGACTTCGGCATCGGCGCCAACATCGACGACAAGCATTACTTCGGCGTGAACTGGGAGCGTGACCTGCCAGTCCCACAGGTGGCCGACCTGCGCAATGTGGTCGAAGGCGACCCAAGCCCGGACGGCCAGGGTACCCTGGTGATCAAGCGCGGCATCGAAGTGGGCCACATCTTCCAGCTGGGCACCAAGTACAGCGAAGCGCTGAAGTGCCAGGTACTGGGTGAGAACGGCAAGCCGGTAACCCTGTCCATGGGCTGCTACGGCATCGGCGTGTCCCGCGTGGTCGCCGCTGCCATCGAGCAGAGCTATGACGACAAAGGCATCATCTGGAACGACGCCCTGGCCCCGTTCCAGATCGCCCTGGTACCGCTGCGCTACGAAACCGACGTGGTCCGCGAGGCAACCGACAAGCTGTACGCCGAACTGACCGCCGCCGGCTTTGAAGTGCTGCTGGACGACCGCGACAAGAAAACCAGCCCAGGCATCAAGTTTGCCGACATGGAGCTGATCGGCATCCCGCACCGCATCGTTGTCAGCGATCGCGGCCTGGCCGAAGGCAGCCTTGAGTACAAGCACCGCACCGAGCAGGACGCCCAGGCGTTGCCGCTCAATGAAGTGCTGAGCTTCCTGCAGGCCCGCGTTCGCCGCTGATAACCAATGCACGAGTGATCATGTTCAAGCGAAGTACCTTTACCCTGGGGGGCGCCGCACTGTGCGGCGCCCTGCTCGTCAGCGGCTGCGCCAACCAGATGTCCCAGCGCAGCGACCATGAGGAGCGCGTCGAGCGCAAATTGCTCGAGCATACCCTGCAGATCGATGTCGGCGAGCCGAAGGTGATGGAGCTTCCGCAACGACGTGTGCGTGTGCATGAGCAGAAGCGCTTCGAAGTCACCGAGTTCGAAGTTACCCGTCGTTACGACCGCTACACGCCGTACCAGCCTTGGCGCGAGATCTACGAGATCCCGCTGGGTGCAGTGGCCGTGGTGGCAGGCGTCGGGGCCAACGTGGTCAACGTCTTCGCCTTGGGCAACCTGCCGGAAAGCATCACTCACGACTGGCTCAGCTACGGCGTGGACGGGCTCAACCCGTTCATGAACGTGCCGTCCAACGGCCGCGCCCAGCAGAACCTGGCCGGGATCAGCGAGGTGCAGAAAGGCAAACGCGAGGAATCGACCAGCGTGCCCTGGAGCGAACGCCTGGTCGAGGTCAAGGCTGGCAAGATGACCCACGAACTGACGACCGACAGGAACGGCGTACTGCGCCTGAACCTGCTCGACAGCCCGTTCTCGGAGCAGAACCTCAACCACATCGGCACCCTGCACCTGCAGGTACTCGACGAGGACAACGCGGTGCGTGGCGATGCCAGCCTGCTGGTCAGCGCCACCCTGCGTAACAAGCTGCTCGAAGCCCATGAGCTGATCTTCGATGACCTAGAAGATGACGATGTCGGCCAATGGGTCCACCGGGTCAAGCGCCTGTCCGAGCTGGGCCTTGAAGAAGAAGCCAGCGAAATGGAACAAAGCCTGATCGAGCTGACCCGCAACGATCCGGAGCTGCAGCAGGAGTTTCTACAGTCGCTGACCAAGGCCACTGGCCGGTTGGTGGCTGATCCGGGCGCGCAATAACACACAGGGGCCGCTTCGCGGCCCCTTTCATTTGGGCGGGAACAGTTCCAACTGCTCATGCGCCCCGCGCAAATCGCGCAATCTCACCCCCACCCCCAGCAAGCGCACCGGCTTGCCACCACGGGCGAACGCCTGCCCCAGCAACTGTCGATAGCTTTCCAGGTCCCTGCCCGCCCCGGCCTGCTCCATGGTTGTCTGGCTGAAGTCGTGGAACTTCACCTTGACGAAGGGTTTGTCTGGCCGGTAACTGCTGTCCATGCGGGCGATGCGTTCATTCAGGCTTTCCAGCAGCTCGGGCAGCCGCGCCAGGCAGCTGGTCAGGTCTGGAAGGTCGGTGTCGTAGGTGTTTTCCACACTCACCGACTGTCGACGGCTGTCGTTATGCACCGCACGTTCGTCGATCCCCCGCGCAAGCCCCCACAAGCGCTCGCCAAAACTGCCAAACTCGCGCACCAGCGCCAGGCGCGACCATTCGCGCAGTTCCAGACAGGTTTCAATACCCAGCCGTGCCAGTTTGTCTGCCGTCACCTTGCCCACCCCGTGCAACCTGGCCACCGGCAAGGCAGCCACGAACGCCTCCACTTCACTCGGGGTAATCACGAACAGGCCATTGGGCTTGCGCCAGTCGCTGGCGATCTTGGCCAGGAACTTGTTCGGCGCCACCCCCGCCGATACGGTGATATGCAAGGTACGGGCGACCCGCCGGCGAATATCCTCGGCAATGCGCGTGGCGCTGCCCGAGTACCACTGGCTATCGCTCACGTCCAGATAGGCTTCGTCCAGCGACAACGGCTCGATCAACTCGGTGTAGTCGCGGAAAATGCTATGGATTTCGCGCGAGGCCTCCCGGTAAGCCTCGAAGCGCGGCTTGACGATCAGCAAGTCGGGGCACAGTTTAAGTGCATGGCGCGACGACATGGCCGAGCGCACACCATAGGCACGCGCCTCATAGTTACAGGTGGCGATCACCCCACGGTGGTCGGGTGAACCTCCCACCGCCATGGGGCGCCCGGCCAGACGCGGGTCGTCACGCATCTCGATTGCAGCGTAAAAGCAATCGCAGTCGACGTGGATGATCTTGCGCAAGGACATGGATGGCTGTCAGCACTGTAAATTCATACAGATAGTATCGCATGCACCCTGCCCTGAAACAGCTACCCGCGCCAGCATTCGACAATTGGCCTGAAAGCCGCGCCGCGCCTGAGCTGCATCTTGCCGACGAGTGCTAAGGGTTTGAACAAAAAAGGTTTTTCCTGAATATTTGCTTGACAGCAGGAAGTAAATCCGTAGAATTCGATCTCACAGGCGCGGGATGGAGCAGCCTGGTAGCTCGTCGGGCTCATAACCCGAAGGTCGTCGGTTCAAATCCGGCTCCCGCAACCAGATTCGAGAAAAGGCCACTGTTAACACAGTGGCCTTTTTCTTTGCCTGCTGAAAGGCAACTTCAAAAAAAGCTCGAAAAATCAAAGCGTAGCGCTTGACATACACATTACAAACTGTAGAATTCGCCCCACTGACGCGGGATGGAGCAGCCTGGTAGCTCGTCGGGCTCATAACCCGAAGGTCGTCGGTTCAAATCCGGCTCCCGCAACCAGATTCAAGAAAAGGCCACTGTTAACACAGTGGCCTTTTTCTTTGCTCGCTGAAAAACACGGCGAATAAAAACCCGTCAAACCGAAGCCGAATGCTTGACATTCAATTGGCAGACTGTAGAATGCGCCCCTCTGACGCGGGATGGAGCAGCCTGGTAGCTCGTCGGGCTCATAACCCGAAGGTCGTCGGTTCAAATCCGGCTCCCGCAACCATATTCGTCAGAACAAACCCCGCCTGTTTAACAGCAGCGCGGGGTTTGTTGTTTCTACGCCCCTGCATTTCATCGCTTCATTTTCCCCGCCCCTCCAGCCATCCCGCAGGCTTGAGGCATCGTGCCCCGGATGAACTATCTTTAACCCTGCCAGGCCGCTGAAAGCGCCTGAAGCCGGAGTAATATTGGATACGTTTTCCTAAGGGACTTTCACTTGGCCGCACCTTCCCTCTACCTCGCGCAGCATGCCCGGGGCAACTCATGACCTCCCATAACCCCGAACCTCCGGTGCCGCTCGCCTCGGCGCTGCCTGGTGCCGTGCAACGCCTGCCCTTGCTCGAACGCCTGAGCCGCTACCGCCAGCCCATCGGCCTGGCAGTGACCTTGGTGCTGTTCACCATGGCTTTGATTGCCTGCCGCCACCTGCTGAGCGAGCTGGATATCTATGCCTTGCACGACGCCATGCTCAGTGTGCCGACCCAGTCGTTGCTGGGCGCGTTTGTGGCGACGGTGGCGGGCTTCGTGATCCTGCTGGGTTACGAGTGGTCGGCCAGCCGCTATGCCGGGGTGAAGTTGCCAGTGCGCAGCCTGGTGCTGGGCGGCTTCAGTGCCTTTGCCATCGGCAATGCCATCGGGCTGTCGATGCTGTCAGGTGGATCGGTGCGCTACCGGCTCTATGCACGCCAAGGGCTGGGGGCTGGCGAAGTCGCTCGCATGACCGTGTTTGCCAGCTTGTCGCTGGGCTGCGCGCTGCCTCCCCTGGCAGCCTTGGCGACCTTGAGCGACCTGCCGGCAGCCTCGGCTGCATTGGGGTTGGCGCCGGGCCTGCTGGCAGGCATCGCCACCGCCGTGCTGGTGGCATCTGCCCTGCTGGTGTTCGGCTTGTACCGCCGGCGCCTGGCCGAGCAACCGCTGGCGAACAACCTGCTGGTGCAGGTGGGCCGCCGCACGCTACGCCTGCCTGGCGCACGGCTGGCCGCCCTGCAACTGCTGATCACCGCGCTGGATGTGGCAGCCGCCGCCACCGTCCTGTATCTGCTGCTGCCCGAAGCACCACCTTTCGGGGCATTCGTGCTGGTGTACCTGCTGGCGTTGGCCGCTGGCGTACTCAGCCATGTGCCGGGTGGCGTCGGGGTGTTCGAAGCGATCCTGCTGGCAGCCTTTGCCGACCAGCTCGGTGCTGCACCGCTGGCAGCCGCCCTGCTGCTGTACCGGCTGATCTACGTGGTACTGCCATTGCTGCTGGCCTGTGTGCTGCTGCTGGCCAACGAAGCACGGCGCCTGCTGTTCGCCCAGCAGGCCATCAAGGCAGCTTCCGGGCTGGCCGCACCGATCCTGTCGATTCTGGTATTCCTGTCCGGCGTGGTGCTGCTGTTCTCGGGCGCCACACCCGAAATCGACACGCGCCTGGAACATATGGGCTTCCTGGTGCCGCACCGGCTTATCGATGCCTCGCACTTCGGCGCCAGCCTGATCGGCGTGCTGTGCCTGCTGCTGGCCCAGGGCCTGCGTCGGCGCCTGTCCGCCGCCTGGTTGCTGACTACCGTGCTGTTGTTGGTGGGCGCCCTGCTGTCGCTGCTCAAGGGGTTTGACTGGGAAGAAGCGTGCCTGCTGACCTTCACCGCGACCCTGCTGGCCCTGTTCCGTCGCTCGTTCTACCGCCCCAGCCGCCTGCTGGAGTTGCCATTCTCGCCGGTGTTCCTGGTGGCCAGTGCCTGCGCAGTCGGCGCTTCGGTATGGCTGCTGCTGTTCGCCTACCAGGATGTGCCCTACAGCCATCAGCTGTGGTGGCAGTTCACCCTCGATGCCGATGCCCCACGCGGCCTGCGTGCCGCCATGGGCAGCGCCTTGCTGCTGGCTGCCGTGGCGTTGACCTGGCTGCTGCGCACCGCCCCTCCTGTGATCCACCTGCCCGACGAAGCGGAACTGCAGCGCGCCAACCGTATCTTGCTGGCTTCCGACCAACCCGACGGCGGCCTGGCCCTGACGGGCGACAAAGCGTTGCTGTTCCACCCGCGTGACAATGCTTTTCTCATGTACGCGCGGCGTGGCCGCAGCCTGGTGGCCCTGTACGACCCCATTGGCCCGGCCCAAGAGCGCGCCGAGATGATCTGGCAGTTCCGCGACCTGTGCGACCTGCACCACGCTCGCCCGGTGTTCTACCAGGTTCGTGCCGAAAACCTGCCGTTCTACATGGATATTGGCCTGACGGCGCTGAAGCTGGGTGAAGAAGCCCGTGTCGACCTGCGCCGCTTCGACCTGGAAGCCAAGGGCAAGGAGATGAAAGACCTGCGCTACACCTGGAATCGCGGTGGTCGCGACGGCCTGAGCCTGGAAATCCATGAACCCGGCCACGCCCCGCTGGCAGAACTGAAGGAAATTTCCGATGCCTGGCTCGGCGGCAAGAACGTGCGTGAGAAAGGCTTTTCGTTGGGACGCTTCAGCCCGGACTACCTGCAACACTTCCGCATCGCGCTGATTCGCTTCCAGGGCCGCCCGGTAGCCTTCGCCAACCTGCTGGAAACCCATGGCAACGAACTGGCAAGCCTCGACCTGATGCGCGCGCACCCCGAGGCCCCCAAGCTGACCATGGAGTTCATGATGATCGGCTTGATCCTGCACTACAAAAGCCATGACTACGCCCGCTTCAGCCTTGGCATGGTGCCGCTTTCCGGCCTGCAACCGCGGCGTGGCGCGCCCTTGACCCAGCGCCTGGGTTCGATGGTGTTCCGCCGGGGCGAGCAGTTGTACAACTTCCAGGGGCTTCGCCGCTTCAAGGACAAATTCCAACCGGACTGGGAACCCCGCTACATGGCCGTGCCGGCCGGGCTCGACCCGCTGGTAGCACTGGCCGACACCGCCGCCCTCATTGCAGGCGGCCTGACTGGATTGGTGAAACGTTGATGACCCGACGCTATTGGCTGTACCTGCTGGTTCCCCTGCTGCTGGCCGCCCTGGGTGGCGCGCTGGCGTTCTGGCTGTGGACGCGCCCGGCCCCCGAGGCGCGCCTGGAGCAACTGAGCATCAATGACACCCACATCACCCGGGTGACCCCTGGCGTACATCCGAAGGCCCGGGTAGCCATTGGTGTGCCACAGGACCAGGCATTGACCGACAAGCAACTGCTGGACCTGAGCCAGGCCGGCGAAGCCCAGCTGGTGCAGGTGGTGCTGCCGCCGAACGACTGTAGCAAACAGCAACAGGCCATGGACCAGGCCCTGGCAGAACTGTCGGAAAAGCCGACGCTGGTCGCCGGTATTGGCCCTGGTGCCGCCCAGGCCTGGCGTTGGCTGGCCAGCCAGAGCGATGACAAAGCGCGGGCCATTTCAGTGGACTTCAGCCTGGAGCAACCCGGCTGTCAGGCCCCACTGCCCAAGGCGGCACCTCATGGCCACTGGAACGTCGCCTGGAACGACAACCCGGATGACGCCAGCGCCGCTTTCGTACGTGACCAGGCGAACGCCGAAACCAGCATCAGCGACTACGACATTCACCTGCCACAAGTGCTCAAGGCCCAGCTGACCCAGGCCCTGGTTGGCCGTGACGGCAACGCCCTGGCTATTCCGGTGGTCGAGGTACCGGCCGGGCAGACCACCGACACGGTCACCCTGTTCCTCTCCGGTGATGGTGGCTGGCGCGACCTGGACCGTGATGTGGCCGGGGAAATGGCCAAACTGGGCTACCCGGTGGTAGGCATCGACACGCTGCGCTACTACTGGCAGCACAAGACCCCGGAGCAAAGCGCCGCCGATCTGTCCGAGCTGATGCAGCATTACCGGCAGAAGTGGGGCACCAAGCGCTTCGTGCTGACAGGTTATTCATTCGGCGCCGATGTGCTGCCAGCCATCTATAACCGCCTGCCGGCAGAGGACCAACAGCGTATCGATGCCGTAATGCTGCTGGCGTTTGCCCGCAGTGGCAGCTTCGAGATCGAGGTCGAGGGCTGGTTGGGCAAGGAAGGTCAGGAAGCACCGACCGGGCCGGAAATGGCCAGGCTGCCGGCGTCCAAGGTGGTGTGCGTATATGGCGTTGAAGAGACCGATGAGAGCGGTTGCACTGAGAAGACCGCTGTGGGTGAACGCCTGAAGCTGCCTGGCGGGCACCACTTCGACGAGAACTACCCGGCGCTGGCCAAGCGCTTGATTGGTGAGATCGAGACGCGCCAAGGCAAATCGAGCGTCGCCGAACAGAACTGACAAAGATTGGGGCCGCTCTGCGGCCCATCGCCGGCAAGCCAGGCTCCCACATGTACTGCGCAGACCTTCAGCATTGCGCGGTCCCTGTGGGAGCCTGGCTTGCCGGCGATGGGCTGCAAAGCAGCCCCTTGGCAATCAGATCTCGACCTGGGTCCCCAGCTCGATCACCCGGTTCAGCGGCAGGTTGAAGAAGCGCAGGTTACCGTTGGCATTCTTCAACAGGAACGCAAACAGGTTACCCCGCCAGCGCGACATCCCCTCCAGCCGTGAAGCAATCACCGTCTCGCGGCTGAGGAAGTAAGTGGTGCGCATCGGGGTGAAATCCAGGTCGTCCAGGTGGCACAGTTTCAATGCTGCCGGCACGTCCGGTTCGTCCATGAAGCCAAAGTGCAGCAGCACACGGAAGAACCCATCACCGTATGCCTCCACCTCGAAACGTTCGTGCTCCGGCACGCGCGGCCGGTCTTCACTGACGACCGTCAGCAGTACCACCTGGCTGTGCAGCACCTGGTTGTGCAGCATGTTGTGCAACAGCGCATGGGGCACTGCGTCGGCCCGTGCGGTGAGGAACACCGCCGTGCCTTCGACCCGATGTGGCGGCTGAATACGGATACTGCTGATGAACAGCTGCAGCGGCAGCGCGCCTTCGTCGATGCGTTCGACCAGAATCTGCTTGCCGCGCTTCCAGGTGCTCATCAGCAAGTACAGCACACCACCCGCCAACACCGGGAAGGCACCGCCCTGAACAATTTTCGGCACGTTGGCGGCGAAGAACAGCCCGTCGACGAACAGGAAACCCACCAGAATCGGCACCGCCAGCACTGGGGGCCATTTCCACAGCAGCAACATGACGGCCGACACCAGAATAGTGGTCATCAGCATAGTGCCGGTCACCGCCACCCCGTAAGCCGCCGCCAGGGCGCCGGACGACTCGAAACCGATCACCAGCAGCACCACGCCGACCATCAGCGTCCAGTTCACCGCCCCAATGTAGATCTGCCCCTGCTCGTCGCTGGAGGTGTGCTGGATCTGCATGCGTGGAATGTAGCCCAGCTGGATGGCCTGGCGGGTCAGGGAGAACGCCCCCGAGATTACCGCTTGCGAGGCAATTACCGTGGCCATGGTCGCCAACCCGACCAACGGCAGCAACGCCCAGCCCGGCGCCAGCAGGTAGAACGGGTTACGGGCTGCGTCCGGGTTTTGCAGCAGCAGTGCCCCCTGGCCGAAATAGTTCAGCACCAACGCGGGCAGCACCAGGATGAACCAGGCCCGCGCGATCGGCTTGCGGCCAAAGTGGCCCATGTCGGCGTACAGCGCCTCGGCGCCGGTCAACGCCAGCACCACTGCGCCGAGAATGGCCACGCCCATGCCGGGGTGCACCACGAAGAAATTGATCGCCCAACTCGGGTTGAAGGCCTTGAGCACTTCCGGGCTCTGCGAGATGCCATGTACGCCCAGTGCGCCCAGCGCCACGAACCAGGTGACCATGATCGGGCCGAACAGCTTGCCGATCTTCTCGGTACCGTGCTTCTGCACCAGGAACAATGCCACCAGCACCACCAGCGAAATCGGCACCACCCAATGGTCGATACCGTCAAACGCCAGGCCCATGCCCTCCACCGCCGACAGCACCGACACCGCCGGGGTGATCATGCTGTCGCCATAGAACAGCGAAGCGCCGATCAGGCCGCAGATCACCATCAGCGTACGCAACCGCGGGTAGGCCGCCGTGGCACGCCGCGCCAGCGCAGTCAGCGCCATGGTGCCGCCCTCCCCCTGGTTGTCGGCACGCAGGATGAACATCACGTACTTGAACGACACCACCCACAACAGCGACCACAGGATCAGCGACAGGATCCCCAGCACGCCATCGTGGTTGACCGGCACCCCGTAACCGCCGGTGAAGACTTCCTTCAGGGTGTACAACGGGCTGGTGCCGATATCGCCATAAACCACCCCGACCGCCGCCACGAGCAGGCCCAGCGACCGCGCCGCGCCCTGCTTCCCCTCGTGCCCGCCCTCGGCGTGACTGCTTGCCTGAACCATCGACCACTCCCGCAGACGGCCTTTTAGGCCAGTAGAATTCTCACCTGCGCCGAAGTAACACTGACACCCCGGACGCAATGGCGCGAAGCATAGCGCAGCGTTCGTCGATTTTCTGCTGGTCCGCCTTTGTCAGAGCAAGATGGCGGCAAAAACTAAAGGTCCAGACACTGCATGGGTATGCCCAAGGCAGCGGCAATCTTTTCGCGAGTAGCCTTACGCGGGCGCTCTGCTGTTTCTTGCTGGGCATAGGCTGACTGCGAGATCCCCAGGCGCTGGGCGACTTCAGCCTGAGTCAGGTCAAGATGCCTGCGCCAGGCAGCAATGGCAGTCATGCCGTCCTTCACCATATAGCCAACCACCTCGTTGGGCACCAAGTCCGGTTGCGGGCGGCTGGCGATGTAATCGGCATAGGGCAACACGACAAAGGCAGGACGACCGTCGGCGCCATTGATGATCTGTACATTAGTAGGTGTGCTCATCGCGCTTTTTGACCTCCTCGATCGACCCACTAGTTATCGGAAAAGGCTTTATAGGGTGACGAGCGGCCCCTCATCAGTTCAAGGGGGGCATTACCTGGCTGTGTTTCGAGGTTTTACCAGTCGTGCACAGTCCGGTTGGCTTGCATAGCGCAGCGTTCGTCGTATTTCTGCTGGTCAAGCGACGTTACGCTCGCTAGAATTGCGCACTTTTTGATCAGAGGCGCCCAAAGCGCCCGTCAAGATCGCCCCCGATTCCGGCCGGGCGACCTGCATTCAATACCGAGGTTAGTCATGTCCACCACGCCCGCCACCCCCAAGGTAGGTTTCGTAAGCCTGGGTTGCCCTAAAGCCCTGGTCGATTCCGAGCGCATCCTGACCCAACTGCGCATGGAAGGCTATGAAGTCGTGCCCACCTACGAGGACGCCGACGTGGTGGTGGTCAACACCTGCGGCTTCATCGACAGCGCCAAGGCAGAATCGCTGGAAGTGATCGGCGAAGCGATCAAGGAAAACGGCAAGGTCATCGTTACCGGCTGCATGGGTGTCGAAGAAGGCAGCATCCGTGACGTGCACCCGAGCGTGCTGTCGGTCACCGGCCCGCAGCAGTACGAGCAGGTGGTCAACGCCGTGCACGAAGTGGTACCGCCACGCCAGGACCACAACCCGCTGATCGACCTGGTGCCGCCTCAGGGCGTCAAGCTGACCCCGCGCCACTACGCGTACCTGAAAATTTCCGAAGGCTGTAACCACAGCTGCAGCTTCTGCATCATCCCGTCGATGCGCGGCAAGCTGGTCAGCCGCCCGGTGGGTGAAGTGCTGAGCGAGGCCGAGCGCCTGGTCAAGGCCGGGGTGAAGGAGATCCTGGTGATTTCCCAGGACACCAGCGCCTATGGCGTCGACGTCAAGTACAAGACCGACTTCTGGAACGGCCGCCCGGTCAAGACCCGCATGCTCGAATTGTGCGAAGCACTGAGCAGCCTGGGCGCCTGGGTACGCCTGCACTACGTGTACCCGTACCCGAACGTCGACGACGTGATCCCGCTGATGGCCGCCGGCAAGATCCTGCCGTACCTGGACATCCCGTTCCAGCACGCCAGCCCGAAAGTGCTCAAGTCGATGAAGCGCCCGGCCTTCGAAGACCGCACCCTGGCGCGCATCAAGAACTGGCGCGAACAGTGCCCCGAGCTGGTGATCCGCTCCACCTTCATCGTCGGCTTCCCGGGCGAAACCGAGGAAGACTTCCAGTACCTGCTGGACTGGCTGACCGAAGCCCAGCTGGACCGCGTGGGCTGCTTCCAGTACTCGCCGGTAGAAGGCGCACCGGCCAACGACCTGGGCCTGGAAGAAGTGCCGGACGACATCAAGCAGGACCGCTGGGACCGCTTCATGGCCCACCAGCAGGCCATCAGCGCCGCCCGCCTGCAACTGCGCATCGGCAAGGAAATCGACGTGCTGATCGACGAAGTCGAGGAGCAAGGTTCGGTTGGCCGCAGCTTCTTCGATGCCCCGGAAATCGACGGCAGCGTGTTCATCGACGGCGATCATGGCTTCAAGCCAGGCGACAAAGTGCGCTGCCGTGTGGTGGATGCCGACGAGTACGACATGTGGGCCGAGCCTGTCTAAAGCGGCTGAAACACTGAAAAGCCCCTGCCCCGGTAATCCGGCGCAGGGGCTTTTTTGTCAGAACGTGTGAAACAGCATCAGGCCCCCCTCTGCATCCGGGCTGGCATCCGAAAAGCCTTTGACCGCATACAGTTGCACTTTCCATTGCGGGTTGAGCTTGTGGGTCAGGAACAAGGTCAGTTCCTTGATCTGCGACCCTGTCGAGACCACTTTCTGCCGCCAGTCGTAGGACGCGCCCGCCGACGTGCCCGTAGCCACAGGTATGGCAAAGCCGAGGCTGGCGAATACCGGGTCGTCGAAGTCGCTGTCGGGTGGGTCGCCGAACTTCTTCCAGCCCAGTGTCGCGAAGCCGGTGACCGGGCCAAAGCCCTTGGTGATGTCGACCTGGGCGGTGTAGTCGTATTCGCCGGTACCCAGGCACTGGTCTTCATCGGCAGTGGGGAATTTGACCTTGCCGATCAGGTCCAGCATCAGGCCGCCGTCGCTGCCATCGAGCAGGGCGTACCCGGCGCTGGCAACCGTGTCGCCCAGCCCGCTTTCCACATCCCGGCAACCGCCGGGCAAGGGGTCACCATTCGGGCCGACTTCCGGGTTGGTGATGCGTAACCAGGGCACGGTGACCTTGTAGGTCATGGGGCCGGTTTCATACTTGCCGACCACGGGCACGTACCAGATTTCCGACGTGGTGCCCGTGCCATAGTCGCCGCTTGAATAGTCCATGCCGATGGCCGCGCTGAAGGTGTCAGCCAAGGTTGATGCACTGGTGCATGACAGCAGGCAGGCGAGGAGCGGGAGGGTCGGTCTCATCGGCACCTCGGAATCCCGTCGGGAAGTGTGAGCGGACATACCCAGCCTAGTTGCCTAACGCCCGGAACGCTCCGGATGCTCGACTTTTTCGGCGGTCTCTATCTTCTCCGGCTTTTCGACTTTCTCGACTTTTTCAACCTTCTCGACCTTTTCAGGCTTTTCGACTTTCTCCACCTTTTCGACTTTCTCTACTTTTTCGGGCTTTTCGACCTTCTCTACCTTCTCGACTTTTTCAACCTTCTCGACCTTTTCAGGCTTCTCGACTTTCTCCACCTTTTCGACTTTGTCTACTTTTTCGACCTTCTCAACTTTCTCTACTTTTTCGACCTTCTCAACCTTCTCGGCCTTTTCTACCTTTTCGACTTCGACCCGCTCTACCCGGTCAGAACGGCCGCTGTTGCTGCTTTCAGGCTGCTCCAGCGTTTCGACATGCTCTGTCTTGCCAGACTTGTCCACGCTGTCTGACTTGCCGTGCCCGCTGGTGTCTTCAATGTCGCTGCCACCGCTGTGATCCTCACGGCCTTCGTTGCCAACAGCGGTCGCTTCGCGTGTGCCATGACCACTGTTGCCGGAACTGCCGGAATCACTGCTGCCGTGCTCGCTGCCATGCCCCGAATGGCCTCTGTCCGGGTTGTCGGCGCGGTCATCCTGGAACTCCACACGCGTTGCCCGCAGTTCGTGAGCGCCATTGAGTACACCACTCACCCGCACACGCTGATCGAGCGCCAACGCCGCCACCGGCTTGCCAACGATCACGGTGCCCTGCCCCAGCGTCACATTGATGCCTGCGACCACCAGTTGCCGAGCCTGCGCACGCTGCACCAGCCCTTCGACCACCGCCTGCTGCACACGGCCAGCAAACGGCAGGCTCGGGTCAGGGCGGGCTTGCGCCACTTCCAGCTGACGCCCGGTCCACTGGCCGCGCACCAGCACTTCCCGTGCCGGGGCTACGCGGGTACCCAGTTGCAGCCCTTGAAGGCTACCAGGGCGATCAATCGCCCCAATGGCACTGGCCTCTCGCAGCCCCGGCGCCCGTTCGATACGGGTCGCCACCACTTCGCCCTTGGCATCGCGCAAACCGCTGACCCGGACCGGCTCGCCCGGGCGCAGCCCTTCCGCCACCCGCGCGTCTGCGGCAAGGCGCACCGGTTGCCCCATCACCCGCAGCGGGGCCGAAGCGCTGGGGAGCGCCGTCAGCGGCCCTTCGTAGGCGTTGAGGATCGAGATACGCCCAGCCTGCAGGCCGCGCTGGGTGGCAATGGCCTCCACCGCCACAACCTGCCCGATGGCCAGGTGAGTACTGCTGGCCGGTGCACCGTTCTGATTCACCGGTACGTCCTTGCCATAGTGCACTTCCATGCCATTGACGCAGATCGAGGCAAACCCGGTGATGGTGCCGACAATGCCGGTACCACCAGTACCGCCCGGGCGCAGGATTGGCGCACCGGTACCGCCAACACCGCCACTGCTGTGATCGAAGTAGGTGCCGTCCACACCCTCGGCCACTGCACCCGTACCGCCTGTGCCACCGGGGCGCTGCGGATGCGGTGCGCCCGTGCCGCCAACGCCACCGTTTTCACTGCGCACACCGGTGCCGCCCGTCCCTCCCGGAAACTGCATGCCTGCGGCACCGGCCATCCCCACTTCATCACGGCTGACACACACCGGCGCTGCGGCCACCTCGGCAGGCGCCATCAGGTTCAACCCGAAAACCAGGGCGAGCATGATGGCACTGAGGCAGCGCGCAAGAGAAGTCATGGGCCGGGTGTCTTCGACAAATCGGGTTGGGTAGCTTCAGTGTAGAAATAAAGCCCTACGGTGATGCGCTGACGTTGCTCGACAGTGGGTTCATCAGCACCCTCCAGCTCTGCTGCAAGCTGGCTGAAAGCAAGCAGTGTCTGCATGCCATCCGTGGAAACCACTTCACGCACGTGTTCGACGCTGGCCAGGCTCAAGGCATCGTAGTGAACACTGCGTTCAAAGAATGGTTGGCCTTCGCCACTGAGGTTGTGCACCGCTGCGCAGGCATGGTCATGCAGGTTGTGGCCAAAGTAGGCGGCTTTTTCATCGAAACCCGTCTGCGGCACGAATGCCTGGGCCTCCAGGTGCACACAATCCTGCTCATCGAGCCGGACGATGCCAAGGCGCAACCACTCATCCAGCACAACCCGGCCACGGATATCGGTGCTGACCTTGGCCACCAAGGCGTCGAATGAACAGTCGCCGCCGACACTGGCCAAACGCGGCAGTGCCAGCGCCTGGCCAGGTGCCGAGCAGAACGGCGGGCTGGTGGTCCATACATTGACCAGCTGTGCACCCAGGGTGATGTTTGCCGGCAGGGCTGCGAGCGCCGTGCCGCCTTCACTGCGAATCCGCCGGACGTCCTTGCGGTGTACGCCTGTGAGCAGGCTGATACGGCTGTCGGTGGGCGGGGTGCCGTCCAGGCGAAACTCGCGGTGGGCTACGTCGACGAACACGTCCTTGAGCAGGTCGGCGAACATCGTGTAGGTCACCCCCTTGCGCAACATCAAGCGCACCAGCGGACGCATGACACGCCGCAGTGCGCTTAACATCGAAGGGGGAGAAGTTGGGCTGATCAACGCCTGTCAGCTCCTGCTGTTGTCATCACCCGGTTCGCCACCCACATGGTTGCCGCGATCGTCACCAGGTTCACCACCCACGTGATTGCCGTGATCATCGCCAGGCTCGCCGCCGACATGATTACCATGATCATCCCCGGGCTCACCGCCAACATGGTTGCCATGATCGTCACCGGGCTCACCGCCAACGTGATTGCCGTGATCGTCACCGGGCTCACCACCCACGTGATTGCCATGATCGTCACCCGCTTCAGCATGGTTGCTGCTGCGACCAGCGTTTGAATTACCGTCGTGGCCGCTGCCACTGTTGCCGGCATGGCCGCCACCATCTCCGCCACTGCCATGGCCACCACCGCCACTTCCGCTGCCACCACCGTGGCCGCCGCCACCACCGCCACTTCCGCCACCACCACTTCCACCGCCGTGGCCTCCGCCACCGCCACCGCCACCACTCCCACCGCCGCCGTGGCCTCCGCCGCCACCGCCACTTCCACCACCACCGTGACCGCCGCCTCCACCGCCGCCGTGACCACCACCGCCACCGCCACCATCTTTGGCATAGGCGCTGGAGCCGTGAGAAATCGTGTCAGGGATCAAAACAATGGACGTCGAAAGCACGCCAGCCACGGCAACCGCCAGTAAGGCCTTCTTGAACAGCAGGTGGATTTGCATAGTCCGTCTCCAGGTCGTCGCCACGAGAACGCCAAATCAGTAAAAGTCTTGTTGTCAGTTTTAGTTTTTCTTTGCGTGGGATTTTTTCCCACGCTTAATTAATAGACCTCTACCCCCCGCCGTTCAAGCGCTACACAGACAAGCCGACCGGTGGTTGGGCTGCTATGTTTTCCCTATCGCCATGGAGGACCACCGGCATGCCTGCACCACTGACGTTGCAAACGCCGCGCTTGAGCGACTACGGCGAGCTGGTACAGGTGTGGGAGGACTCGGTACGCGCCACCCATCACTTCCTGCCAGAGGGCTATATCCTGCTGCTGCGCGACCACGTGCTGCGCCGCTACCTGGATGCGGTGATGCTGGTCTGCTGCAAGGACCGGCAACGTATCTGTGGCTTCGCCGGGGTCGCCAACGGGCGCGTGGACATGCTCTTCGTCGCACCTGACTACCGTGGCCAAGGGGTTGGCAAGCGCCTGCTGCACTACGCGATCGACGAACTGAACGCCGAACGCCTGGACGTCAATGAACAGAACCCGCAAGCCTTGGGCTTCTACCTGCATGAGGGCTTCGAAGTGTTCGGCCGTTCGGAAACCGACGGCCTGGACCAGCCCTACCCGCTGCTGCACATGCGCCTGCGCAAAACGGCGTAAATGACACAGATTCCCAGCCCCTCTGTCGCGCAGGCAGGTACAATGCGGGTCTTTCCCTGCCTTTGCGAATTACCGTCATGTCTGAACCCGTCCGCCTGTCCAAACGCCTTATCGAGCAGCTGGGTTGCTCCCGTCGCGAGGCCGAGTTGTATATCGAAGGCGGCTGGGTGACGGTCGATGGCGTGGTCGTCGAGCAGCCGCAGTTCAAGGTTGAGCAACAGCGCGTCGAGCTGTTGCCAGGCGCCCGCGCCGAAACGCTGGAACCGGTGACCCTGCTGATGAACCAACCCGCCGGTATCGACAGTGAAACCGCCCGCGCCAGCATGAACATGGGCAACCTCAGCGAGGCTCACCGCGAAGGCGTGCGCGCCCTGCACGGGCATTTTGCCCGGCAGGACTGCGTGGCGCCGCTGGAGCGCGGCGCCACCGGCCTGCAGGTATTCACCCAGGACTGGCGGGTAACGCGCAAAATCAACGCCGACCTGCGCCGTCTGGAGCAGGAGTTCATCGTCGAAGTACGCGGCGAAACCACGCCTCAGGCGCTGGAACGCCTGGCGCGCGGGGCCACGCGCAATGATCGCGAACTGCCCAAGACCAAAGCCAGCTGGCAAAACGAGACCCACCTGCGCATGGTGCTGAAAAACCCGCAGCCCGGGCAAATCTCCGAGCTGTGCGCCTACCTGCGCCTGGAGCTGGTAAGCATGCGCCGTATTCGCCTGGGTGGCGTATCGATGGGCAAACTGCCGCTAGGCCAATGGCGCTACCTGGCCACTACCGAACGTTTCTAAGCAATACGCCACGCACACGCGTGGCACCTGAACAGGATTCTGCAGCAATGAACCACAACGATGTCCTGCGCAGCCTGCGCTACATGCTCAAGGTGAACGACGCCAAGATGGCCGAAATCATCGGGCTTTCCGGCCTCGAAGTGCATCCTCTGGTGCTGGCCACCTACCTGAAGAAAGAAGAAGAGGAAGGTTTCGTACGTTGCCCTGAACGGGTGATGGCGCACTTCCTCGATGGCCTGGTGATTCACCGCCGTGGCAAGGATGACAGCCGCCCACCGCAGCCGGTCGAGCTGCCGGTGACCAACAACCTCATCCTCAAGAAGCTGCGGGTGGCCTTCGAGCTCAAGGAAGACGACCTGCATGCGATCCTCAAGTCGGTCAACTTCCCGGTCAGCAAGCCGGAGCTCAGCGCGCTGTTCCGCAAGGCCGGCCACGACAACTACCGCCCGTGCGGTGACCAGCTGCTGCGCAACTTCCTCAAGGGCCTGACCCTGCGCGTGCGCGGCTGAGTGGCCATGCAGCACACGGTTGCCCCGGTCGGTATTGTGCGCTCCTGCTTCAAGGAGAAGTTCGCCATCCCGCGCCAGCCGCAGCTGGCGCCTGCGGCGCGCGGCGTGCTCGAACTGCTGCCGCCGTTCGACCAGGGTGATGCAGTCGAAGGCCTGGAGCAGGTCAGCCATGTCTGGCTGCTGTTCCTGTTCCACCAGGCCCTGGAAGACAAACCCCGCCTGAAAGTGCGGCCACCGCGCCTGGGCGGCAACAAGAGCATGGGGGTGTTCGCCACCCGCGCCACCCACAGGCCCAACGGCATCGGCCAGTCAGTGGTGCGTCTGGAGGGGGTAGAGCCTGGCCGCCTGTTGCTGTCCGGGATCGACCTGCTCGATGGCACGCCGGTACTGGACATCAAGCCCTATGTGCCCTACGCCGACAGCATCGCGGGCGCCAGCAACCAGATGGCCAGTGAAGCACCCGCTGCGATTGCCGTGCAGTGGGGCGAAAACGCCCTTCCACAGGCCCGCGAGCATGCACTACGCCTGGCTGAGCCCCTGGTAGAGCTGATCGAGCAATGCCTGGCCCAGGACCCGCGACCGGCCTATCAGATACCACCGCCCGAGCGGGTGTATGGGGTGAAGTTCTGGGATGTGCAAGTGAGGTGGCATTACCCGCAGCCGGAGGTGATCCGGGTGCTGGAAGTGGTGCTGGCCTGAGCGCGGCACGAACATGAAAAAGGCGACCTCAAGGGTCGCCTTTTTCATTTAACCTGTCCCGTCCTGAATAAGGTTTACACCTCTCATCCCGATTTTCCGGAGAGCTAGATGGAGCAAGGTGTAAAGCGCACACAGCGAGATTACTCGCTGTCTTTTAAATTGGCCGTCGTTGATCAGATCGAAAAAGGCGAGCTGACCTACAAGCAGGCTCAGGTGCGGTATGGCATCCAGGGTCGCTCGACGGTTCTGGTATGGTTGCGTAAGCATGGTCGGCAGGATTGGAGCCAAGGGGCGTCGATCCGGGCCGAGAGGAGCTGCGCGATGTCCGACCCTAAAACGCTCACTCCAGAGCAGCGGATCAAAGAGCTTGAGCAGCAGCTTGAGCTGATGAGCCAGAAGGCTCAGTTCTTCGAGACCGTCGTTGATGTCCTGAAAAATGACTACGGTGTATCAGTCGTAAAAAAGCGATCCGGCAAGTCCTCTCGCAAGGTCAAGTCGCAGGACTGAGCATTGCCAGGGCTTGTCAGTTTCTAGGCATTAGCCGGCAGGCTTACTACAAGCGCAATCGAGCTGCTGATGGCAAAGATCGCCAGGCAGATCGGGTTGTCGAGGTTGTTCAACAAATCCGGATGCGTCAGCCACGGCTAGGCACACGGAAGCTGCACTATCTGCTGCATTGCCAGCCTGATAGGCGAGTCCAGGTTGGTCGAGACCGACTATTTCAGGTTTTGGGAGAGCGCCGCTTGCTGGTGCTACCCAAGCGGGCGTATCACAAGACAACACAAAGCTTTCATCACTTCTACCGCCATCCGAACCTACTCAAACCGGGCCCGAATCAGGTTATCCCGTCAGGGCCGGAGCACGTTTGGGTCGCGGACATTACCTACCTGCCAGCTAGTAGCGGCCCGTTGTACCTAAGCCTGGTAACGGATGCGTACTCCAGAAAAATTGTTGGTCACCACGTACACGAAAGCCTGCACGCCGAGTCAGTTGCGCAAGCCTTCAGACAGGCTCTGCGCAAGCGGCGGCATCGCCAGCCACTGGTCCATCACTCGGACCGCGGCATCCAATATTGCTCGGCGCTGTACCAGTCACTGCATGCGCGGCACGGAGTCCAATGCTCGATGACTGATGGATATGACTGCTACCAGAACGCGTTAGCCGAACGCATTAACGGAATCCTCAAAACAGAACTGCTGCTGAGTAACCCTGAAAACCTGGAGCAGGCAAGGAAGATGGTTGATGAGGCAGTGCAAATCTACAACACAGAGCGGCCCCACATGGCCCTGAAAAACAAAACGCCCGATGCGGTGCATCGGGCGTTTTGAGGCCTATCGGCCTACCTGAACAGGTGTAAACCTATTTCAGGACTAGACAACCATCCCGCGATCAGCGAGCCGGGCCTTCGGCCACGCCCAGGTCATCGGTAGGACGGGTATCGACCAGCGGAGCACCACCGGAAGCCAGCTCGGAAGCGAGCTTGTCGTTGTCCATTTCCTTGACCCACTTGGCAACCACCACGGTAGCAACGGCGTTACCTACCAGGTTGGTCAGGGCGCGGGCTTCAGACATGAAGCGGTCGATGCCGAGGATCAGCGCCAGGCCGGCAACTGGCAAGTGGCCAACAGCCGACAGGGTGGCGGCCAGCACGATGAAGCCCGAACCGGTAACGCCGGCAGCACCTTTGGAGGCCACCAGCAACACCAGCAGCAGGGTGATCTGGTGAGTGATGTCCATGGTGGTGTCGGTGGCCTGGGCGATGAACACCGCGGCCATGGTCAGGTAGATCGAGGTGCCATCCAGGTTGAACGAGTAACCGGTCGGGATCACCAGGCCGACAACCGACTTCTTGGCACCCAGGCGCTCCATCTTGGCCAACATGCGTGGCAGTGCCGATTCCGACGAGGAAGTACCCAGCACGATCAGCAGCTCTTCACGGATGTAGCGGATCAGCTTGAGCACGCTGAAGCCGTGGGCGCGGCAGATACCGCCCAGCACCACCAGCACGAACAGCAGGCAGGTGATGTAGAAGCAGGCCATCAGGTAGCCCAGTTGCACCAGCGAGCCAACGCCGTACTGGCCAATGGTGAAGGCCATGGCGCCGAAGGCACCGATCGGGGCCAGCTTCATGATCATGTTGATGATGTTGAACATGACATGGGCAAAGCGGTCGATCATGTCCAGCACCGGCTTGCCATAGCTGCCCAGGCGGTGCAAGGCGAAGCCGAACAGCACCGAGAACATCAGCACTTGCAGGATGTCGCCGTTGGCGAAGGCGCCGACCACGGTGTTGGGGATGACGTTGAGCAGGAAGCCGACGGTGGTCTGCTGCGCGCCGGCGGCGGCGTAGGCAGCCACGCTGCTGGCGTTCAGGGTGCTGACGTCGATGTGCATGCCAGCGCCTGGCTTGACCACGTTGACGACGACGAGGCCGATGATCAGGGCGATGGTGGAGACGATTTCAAAGTACAGCAGCGCGTAGCCGCCGGTCTTGCCGACCGACTTCATGCTCTGCATGCCGGCGATGCCGCTGACCACGGTGCAGAAGATGATCGGGGCGATGACCATCTTGATCAGTTTGACGAAGCCGTCACCCAAAGGTTTGAGGGCGACGCCCGTTTCCGGGTAGTAGTGGCCGAGCAGAATACCGATGGTGATGGCGACCAACACCTGGACATACAGGGATTTGTACAGCGGCTGACGTGTCGTCATGGCTCATTTTCCTCAAGTGTGCCGGCCCACCCTTCCCAGGGTGATGGGGCACCTGAATCGCTAACCCTCCTGCACCCGGAGGGATTTGTCGTTGTGTTCGAGCTGCCTGGGCAGGCCTCTGAAGGGATCAATAGCAAGGGTGGTGCCAAAATGCCCATGAAGGGTGCAAAGGCCGTATTTGCTAGGGATAAATGCCCAACGACGGGGCGATTTGCCTGAGGAAGGCTGGCGGATTTCCGCCCGGTGGCGGGATTTGTACAGGGGCGTTGGCGGGAATCCGCCCATTGCAGTTTTCCTATGCCGGCCCTTTCGCGGGCTCGCCCGCTCCCACAGGGACCGCACTGCATTCAGCTCGTGCGCAGTACCTGTGGGAGCGGGCAAGCCCGCGAAGAGGCCAGTACAGGCGACGGTTCATTCCAAATTGAAGGTGATCCTGAACGCCGCGCCACCCAACGGGGAATCGCCAAGGCTCAACACGGCGTCATAGCTGTCGACAATGTCCTTGACCACCGCCAGCCCGATACCCTGCCCCGGGTGCTGGCTGTCCAGCCGCTCCCCCCGCTCCAGGATGCGCTCACGCTGATCGGCCGGCACCCCCGGCCCATCGTCCTCGATACACAAGGTCAACTGCCCGGGCGCCTGCTCCAGGCTTACCCGCACCTGGCCCAGGCTCAGCCGGTAGGCGTTTTCCAGCAGGTTGCCGAGCATCTCCAGCAAGGCGCCCTGCTCCATCGGCACCTGCGCCGCATCAGGCACCTCCAGGGCCACGTTCACCTGTTTGTCCCGGTAAACCTTGGCCAGCGTGCTGCACAAACTGTCGAGCAACGGCAGCAGCCTCACGCTGTGGCGCACCAGGCCGCTCTTGCGCAGGCTGGCGCGTTGCAACTGGTAGTCGATCTGCTGGCTCATGCGCTCGATCTGGCTTTGCAGTACCCGCGCCTGCTCGCGCTCGCCGCTGCGCTGCTGCAGGCTCTCGCCCACACCTTGCAACACCGCCAGCGGCGTTTTCAGGCTGTGGGCCAGGTCATCCAGTGAATCGCGATAGCGTGTGCGTTGCTCGCGCTCACTGCGTAGCAGGCGGTTGAGCGAACGGGTCAAGCGCAGCAACTCGCGAGGGTGCTCGCCGCTCAGGCCTTCGCGTGCGCCCGATTCCACCTCATCCAGCTCGTGGCTGAGCCGCCGCAACGAGCGCAGCCCCCAGGTCAAGCCCGCCCATAACAGCACCATCAATGCCAGCAAGGCAGCACCAAAGCCCAGGTAGAGCTTTTCTCGCAGGCCATTGAGGGTGGCCTTGTATTCGCTCACCGGCTGCAGGGCGACAATGCTGTAGGCGGCGCTCTGGCCGCCCAGCAGCTTGATCTCGACGTCGTAAACGAAGAATTCTTCGCCATCGGACTGGTGAATGCGGGCAAACTCGTTACCCCGCCCATCGTAGCGCGGGCTGTAATTGATGTGCCGGTCGGCAGTGGCCCGCGACTGCCAGACCAGGTTGCCGTCGCGGTCGAAGATGTAGCCCAGCAGGCCGGTATACGGCAGGTTGTAACGCTCGTCCGGCAGCAGCGTCGGCATCTGCAGTTGGCCATGCTCGATGCGCGCGGCGGAAATCAGTGTGGTCACATCCGAGGCCAACCGCTGCTCGATCGACTCCTGCAGGGCCAGGCTGAAGGCTTTCTGCAAGGCCGGCAGCAGCGCCAGCATGAACAGCAGCGCCAGCACGGCGGCGGCCAACATCAGGCGTACCCGCAGGGAGCGGATCATCGGCAGCGCTCGGTGAACAGATAGCCCAGGCCGCGCACGGTGTCGATGGGTTTGAAGCCGTGCTCGCCCTCAAGCTTGCGGCGCAGGCGGCCGACCAGCACCTCGATGACATTGGGGTCGCGCTCCTCGTCCCCCGGGTACAGCTGCTCCATCAGGCGTTCTTTGGCCACTACCTGCTGATGATGGCGCATGAGGTATTCGAGAATGCGGTATTCGTACGCCGTCAGCGCCAGGGGCTGTTCGTCGAGGGTGGCCTGTTTGCGGTTGAGGTCGAGCACCAGGGGGCCGGCGGCGATGGTCGACTGGGTGAAACCACTGGAGCGGCGCAGCAGGGCATTCAGGCGAGCCTCCAGCTCTTCGAACTGGAACGGCTTGACCAGGTAGTCGTCAGCACCGGCCGCCAGGCCCTCGACCTTGTCCTGCCAGTTGCCACGGGCGGTGAGGATGAGGATGGGGAAGGTCTTGTCCTGGCTGCGCAGGCGCGTGATCAGCTCCAGGCCACTGATGCCGGGCAGGCCCAGGTCGATGATGGCCAGGTCGAAGTGGTATTGCCCGGCCTGGTACAGGGCCTCTTCGGCGTCGGCGACGGCCTCGACCACATGGCCGCTTTCGCCCAGTCGGGTGTAGAGGTGATGGCGAAGCAGGGCTTCGTCCTCGACCACCAGCAGTTTCATGTGCAGCTCCTTATGTGTATTGCCTGTAGCGGCCCTTTCGCGGGCAAGCCCGCTCCCACAGGTACTACACAGGCTTCAAAAGCCGTGCGGTACCTGTGGGAGCGGGCTTGCCCGCGAAAGGGCCGGTACAGGATAACGCGGCTCGCCCGTCAGAACTTGTAGCTTGCAGCCAGGTAAGTCTGCGCGCTGCTGGTCAGGCGCAGGGTGCCGTCCTTCGGCCCGCCACGCTCGCCCACTTCGGTCGCGGCGTTGGTGCGCAGGTAACGGTAGCCCAGTTCGACCGAGGCTTTGTCGGTGATGTCCTGGATCACACCCGCCTGCAGGCCATAGGCATAACCGTAGTCGGTATCGCGGCTGGCACCTGGCGAGTCCTGGGTCAGCTTGGTCACACCCAGGCTGCCACCGCCAAACAGCTTGGTGGTATCGCCCACCGGCAGGAACAGGTCGTAGCTGCCCAGCAGGTTTTCCTGGCGCAGCTTGAGGCCGCTGTGGTCGCCCGAGACGTTGTCATAGGTCATGTAGTAGCGGCCTTGGTCATTGATCTTGCCCAAACGCACGCCCCAGGTGTCGTCCTTGCCGATGATGCCATCGGCGTTGAGGTGGTCGGTGTTGCGCTGCAGCAGGCCGGACTTGCGAACCTTGTCGCTGGTCTGGCCGTAGGTCAGGCTGGCGAAGTTGTCGTCGGCGGCCTGGGCGGTGGTGATGCCAGCGGCGCAGACGGCCATGGCGGCAAGCAGGGTGTTGAAGGTTTTCATGGCTGGATACTCCAGTTGGGTGCGCTGTTTCGGTCTGGAAGCTAGAGTAAGCAGGGCACCCTGAACCGCGACTGAACCCTGGCTGAACACCGGCTGAACGAACTGTCTGCAAGACAAGGAGTAGTAACCATGCGTGCCCTGCTGGCCCTGACCCTGATGTGCAGCGCCGCCTTAGCCCAAGCGGCGGTACAAACCCGTGAAATCCCTTACCAGGACGCCGATGGCAACCGCCTGGTCGGCTATTACGCCTACGACGACGCCATCGAGGGCAAACGCCCTGGCATTGTCGTGGTGCATGAATGGTGGGGGCTGAACGACTACGCCAAGCGCCGCGCCCGCGACCTGGCGGCGCTGGGCTACAACGCGCTGGCTATCGACATGTATGGCGACGGCAAGCACACCGAGCACCCGCAGGACGCCCAGGCGTTCATGGCTGCCGCCATGAAGGACCCGGCAGCGGCGGCAGCACGCTTCGACGCCGGCCTTGAACTGTTGAAGCTGCAACCGAATACCAACAAGCATCAACTGGGTGCTGTCGGTTACTGCTTCGGCGGCAAGGTGGTGCTCGATGCCGCGCGCCGGGGCGAGAAGCTGGACGGTGTGGTGAGCTTCCATGGCGCGCTGGCTACCCTGACACCGGCAAAACCGGGCGTGGTGCGGGCCGATATCCTGGTCGAGCACGGGGCGGCGGACAGCATGGTCACCCAACAGCAGGTGGATGCGTTCAAGGCAGAAATGGAGGCGGCCAAGGTCAACTATGAGTTCGTCAGTATTGAGGGGGCCAAGCACGGGTTTACCAACCCGGATGCCGACCGGTTGAGCCATGGCGAGCATGGCGGGCCGGACATTGGCTATAACAAGGCGGCGGATGAAAGCTCTTGGGCGGATATGCAGGCGTTCTTCAAGAAAGTGTTCAAGTAACGATTGCCGGGGGCCGCTTTGCGGCCCGTTGCCGGGGCAGGCACAATAAGCCCCATGAACACACTCCCCGCCTGTTGCGCCCCGCTCCAGCACCACTGGCCCTTGCCCCGCCCGCTCCCCGGCGCAGTGCTGGTCAGTTGCGCCTTTGACCCCGCCCTCCTGGCCGCCGATGACTTCCAGCGCGCCGGCATCGTGCCCAGTGCCAGCCTGCAACGCTCGGTGGCCAAGCGCCAGGCCGAGTACCTGGCCGGCCGCGTATGCGCCCGTGCTGCACTGCAACGCCTGGATGGCCGCAATTACGTGCCCGGCACCCACGAGGACCGCTCACCGATCTGGCCGGCAGGCATCCTCGGTTCGATCACCCATGGCAAAGGCTGGGCCGCCGCCGTGGTCGCGGCCCAGGGCAGCTGCCAAGGCCTGGGGCTGGATCAGGAGTCCCTGCTGGATGACGAACGCGCCGAACGGCTGATGGGCGAAATCCTTACCCCGCCCGAACTCGAACGCCTGGACCTTCGCCAGCTCGGCCTGACGGTCACCCTGACCTTCTCGCTGAAAGAAAGCCTGTTCAAGACCCTCTACCCGCTCACTCGCCAGCGCTTCTATTTCGAGCACGCCGAGGTGCTGGAATGGTCCGCCGATGGCCTGGCGCGCCTGCGCCTGCTCACCGACCTGTCGCCACAATGGCGGCACGGCGCAGAATTGCAGGGCCAGTTCTGCCTGCAAGACGGCCATCTGCTCAGCCTGGTCAGCGCCTGACCTTTACAAAGGGGCCTGCTGGCGCGGCCAGTTCAGGCTGAAGCAGGCGCCGCCTAGCGCCTCGCTGCGCCCCACCGTGGCCCGGCCTGCGTGCCAGTAGATGATCCGCCGCACGATCGACAGGCCCAGGCCATGCCCACCCGAGGCCCGTGTACGGCTGTCGTCGAGGCGGGTGAACGGGGTGAAAATACGGTCCCAGAAGCCCTCGGGTATACCTGGGCCGTCATCTTCCACATCAATGCGGCAGCGTTGCTGCCCCAGCTGGTAGCTCAGCCGCACTTCGCGCTCGGCATGGCGCATGGCGTTGCCGACCAGGTTCTGCAAGGCCCGGTGCAGGTAACGCGGCTCGGCCTCGACCCAGGCGCCGTCGGCATCCGCCCCCTGGCAGTCGCCACGCACCACCTGCACCTCGGCACGCAGCGGTGCCAGCTCTTCGATCACGCGGTCGAGCAAGGCATCCAGGTCTACCCGCTGGAACTTCAAGGCCGGCGCGCCCTGCTCCAGCCGGGCATAGGTCAGCATCTCGTCAACCAGCTTGTCGAGGTCCTGGATATCCCCGTCCATGCCCGCCAGGTGCTTGGCCCGCGCCTGTTCGGTGGTGGCGCTTTCAATCATCTCCAGGCCAAAACGCAGGCGCGCAACCGGCGTGCGCAGCTCGTGGGACACCGCCCGCACCAGCTCACGCTGCATGGTCAACGAGCGCTGCAAGTGCTCGGCCATGCCGTTGAAGGCAGCGGCCAGGCGCCCGACCGAGTCGGCGTCGCCAGCGGGCACACGGGTGTCCAGGCTGCCCTGGGCGATGCGTGTGGCGGCAACCTCCAGGCCCGACACACGGCGCTCCAGCTGGCGTACCAGCAGGTAGACCACCAGGCCGATCAGGCACAGGCCAAGGAAGGCGATCAATATCAGCAACTGCGGCGGATACGGGTTGAGCTGGTACAACGGGCCGATTTCCAGCACCCAGGGCGAACCTGACAGCCCGGCAAACACACGGATCGAGTCGCCATCCCTGCCCAGCGCCATCACGGTGTCGCCCTCCTCGACCCGGCGCCGCTGGTCATCGTCCAGGCTTACCCGCTCGATGCGCTGCAGGGCGACACCAAAGCCGAAGCCCTTCTCCTGCTTGATCTGAGCCAACCGCTGCTGCTGTTCGGTGACCGGGTAGCGCACCAGCTCATCGGCCAGCAGGTACAGGGTGGCCCGCGCCAGCTGTTCGCTGATCTGTTTGATCTGCGCGACCAGCATCAGGTCCTCTTGGCCGACCTTGCGTAGCACTTGTGCCGCATGCGGGCCGCTCTTTTCGACCACCACCAGGCCACGGTACAGCCGCGCCCGCTGGCCGCCGTCGAGGGTGCGCGCAGTCATGGGCTGCAACGCCAGCGGCACACCCAGCAGGCGCTCCCAGATCAGCAGCGAGCGTTTGCGTTCGGTGTCATTCTGCTGTGCGAGGTTGTCGGCCATCAGGCTGAAGGTGCCCTGGGCCAGGCCTTCGCGGTGCTGGGCGGCGCGCACTTCGTTGACCAGATGCAGGCTGAGTATGCCAAGCAGGGCCACCAGCACCAGCACGGCCAGCATGCCGCCGTAGATACGCAGGAAGATCGAGTTGTTCATGGCGCCTCGCCGACAAACAGGTAACCCTTGCTGCGCAGGGTCTTGATCAAGCGAGGCTGGAGTGGATCATCGCCGATCTTGGGGCGAATTTTTGAAATGCGGATGTCGATGGAACGGTCCTGGCCATCGTAGCCCACGCCACGCAGCGCGGTGAAGATCTGCTCGCGGGTCAGCACCCGGCCGGCGTTGCTGGCCAGCAGCCAGAGCAAATCGAACTCGGCGCCGGTCAGGTCGACCAGCTGTTCCCCCAGGCGCGCCTCGCGCAGGCGGTTGTCGATACGCAGCGCGCCGAAGGCCAGCTCCTGGCGCTTGTTGTCCACGGTTTCGCTGCGGCGCAGCAGGGCCTGGATACGCGCCAGCAGCAGGCGTGGGCGTACCGGCTTGCAAACATAGTCGTCGGCCCCCAGGTCCAGGCCCTGGACCTGGTCGAGTTCGTCGCTGCGGGCAGTGAGCATCAGGATCGGGCCGGGGTACTGGCTGCGTACACGCCGGCAGATGCTCAGGCCGTCCTCGCCGGGCAGCATGAGGTCAAGGATGACCAAGTCGGGCTGGCTGTCGACGATGCGCCGTGCGGCGCGGGCGCCGTCGCCCTCGACGCTGACCTCGTAGCCATTGGACTGCAAGTACTCGGCGGTGAGCTCGGCCAAGCGCTGGTCGTCTTCGACAATAAGGATTCGGGGTGCGGGGTGGTCCATGGCCTCTGCCTTTAATTGTTGTTTTTCTGTTGCCTGTGCCGGCCCCTTCGCGGCTAAAGCCGCTCCCACAGGTGCTGCACAGGTTTCGAAAGCGGTGCGATCCCTGTGGGAGCGGCTTTAGCCGCGAAGAGGCCGGCACAGGCAACATAACCTTTTAACCAAAAGGCAACATCTGCCCCGGATACTACGTCCCGCTTCCGGATACTGCCAACCTGCCTGCCGCCCCCTCGACTGAACCGTTTTTTGTGATAGGGTTCGCGCCCGAAAAAAACTGCCCCGGGGCAGCAAGGCGCAGAAAAATACTGCAAACCACTTGGCACAAGGCCTACAGCGAATACCCACCATTCACACACAAAGTACGCACAAGTTATCCACAGGCGCTCGCCTTGCAAAGGCCCCAATACCGCATTATCTTGTATCCCGATCGCAGCGAACCACTAGATGTTGGGGTTCGTGCAAAATCACACACAAAAGTCAACCCGCAAAATCGAGCGATTTTCCGGGCTGAACTTCAAGTGATTTCAGCAGCCAAACCGCTCCTGCGGAGGCGACCGAGGCAAGCCCTTCCAGGGCCTTGTTCGGGTATGGGTGTTGCAGGCCAGGCCTGACACTCATCAGCAACAGATTTTGGGCTCAGGCCCAGAACCTTTGACTTCGGCCAGGGAGCGGCGAGCTATTGCCCTAATTCCTGAGTCTGTCCCGAAGTCGGTACGCCCGCGCGGGCGGATGCGCATGCATTGCGCATCCCCGCCGGGGCATCGAGCAAGTGGACGGAACGGTGGGCGCCCAAAAGGCGCCTGAACACTATAGAAACTGTGGAGACACCCACCCATGCAAACCGACACAACTCGCGAGAACCCGCAAGCCAAGGTGCCGCAAGCTGCCGATTCCAACCAGGATCTGGCCGCCACCGCCCCTGGCCAACTGCGCGTGATCAAGCGCAACGGCACTGTCGTCCCTTACACCGACGACAAGATCACCGTGGCCATCACCAAGGCGTTCCTCGCAGTTGAAGGCGGCACCGCTGCCGCTTCGTCGCGCATCCACGACACCGTCGCGCGCCTGACCGAGCAGGTTACCGCCACGTTCAAACGTCGCATGCCATCGGGTGGCACCATCCACATCGAAGAAATCCAGGACCAGGTCGAACTGGCCCTGATGCGCGCCGGCGAGCAGAAAGTCGCCCGTGACTACGTGATCTACCGCGACCAGCGTGCCAAGGAGCGTGCCACCCGCGCCAACACCGATGCCGTGGTCGAGCCGCACCCGTCCATCCGCATCACCCTGGCCGACGGCAGCCTGGCGCCGCTCGACATGGCCCGCCTGAACACCATCATCAGCGAAGCCTGCGAAGGCCTGGCCGAAGTCGATGGCGACCTGATCCAGCGCGAAACCCTGAAGAACCTGTACGACGGCGTGGCCATCAAGGACGTCAACACCGCCCTGGTGATGACCGCCCGTACCCTGGTAGAGCGCGAGCCGAACTACTCGTTCGTCACCGCCCGCCTGCTGATGGACACCCTGCGCGCCGAAGGCCTGGGCTTCCTGAGCGTAGCCGACAGCGCTACTCACCACGAAATGGCCGACCTGTACGCCAAGGCCCTGCCGGCCTACGTCGCCAAAGGTATCGAGTTCGAGCTGCTGAACCCTGCCCTGGCTGATTTCGACCTGGAAAAACTGGGCAAGGCGATCAACCACGAGCGCGACCAGCAGTTCACCTACCTGGGCCTGCAGACCCTGTACGACCGCTACTTCATCCACAAGGATGGCGTGCGCTTCGAGCTGCCGCAGGTGTTCTTCATGCGTGTGGCCATGGGCCTGGCGCTGGAAGAGAAAGACAAGGAAGCCCGCGCGATCGAGTTCTACAACCTGTTGTCGTCCTTCGACTACATGGCCTCGACCCCGACCCTGTTCAACGCCGGCACCCTGCGCCCGCAGCTGTCCAGCTGCTACCTGACCACCGTGCCGGACGACCTGTCGGGCATCTACCACGCGATCCACGACAACGCCATGCTGTCGAAATTCGCCGGTGGCCTGGGCAACGACTGGACCCCTGTTCGCGCACTGGGCTCCTACATCAAGGGCACCAACGGCAAGTCCCAGGGCGTTGTACCGTTCCTGAAAGTGGTCAACGACACCGCCGTTGCCGTGAACCAGGGTGGCAAGCGCAAGGGCGCCGTATGTGCCTACCTGGAAACCTGGCACCTGGACATCGAAGAGTTCATCGAGCTGCGTAAAAACACCGGTGATGACCGCCGTCGTACCCACGACATGAACACCGCCAACTGGATCCCTGACCTGTTCATGAAGCGTGTCTTCGATGACGGCAAGTGGACCCTGTTCTCGCCTTCGGAAGTGCCAGACCTGCACGACCTGACCGGCAAGGCCTTCGAAGAGCGCTACGAGTACTACGAAGCCCTGACCGAGTACAACAAGATCAAGGTGTTCAAGACCATCCAGGCCAAAGACCTGTGGCGCAAGATGCTGTCGATGCTGTTCGAGACCGGCCACCCGTGGCTGACCTTCAAGGACCCGTGCAACCTGCGTTCGCCGCAGCAGCACGTGGGCGTGGTCCACAGCTCGAACCTGTGCACCGAGATCACCCTGAACACCAACAAGGACGAGATCGCAGTCTGCAACCTGGGCTCGATCAACCTGCCGAACCACATCGTCGACGGCAAGCTGGACACCGCCAAGCTGCAACGCACCGTGAACACCGCCGTGCGCATGCTCGACAACGTGATCGACATCAACTACTACTCGGTGCCACAAGCGCGTAACTCGAACCTCAAGCACCGCCCTGTCGGCCTGGGCATCATGGGCTTCCAGGACGCTCTGTACCTGCAGCACATCGCCTACGGTTCCGATGCTGCGGTCGAGTTCGCCGACAAGTCGATGGAAGCGGTCAGCTACTTCGCCATCCAGGCTTCTTGCGACCTGGCCGATGAGCGCGGTGCGTACGAGACCTTCCAGGGTTCGCTGTGGTCCAAGGGCATCCTGCCACTGGATTCGCAACAGATCCTGATCGAAGCCCGTGGCCAGAAGTACATCGACGTCGACCTGAACGAGACCCTGGACTGGGCTCCAGTGCGTGCTCGCGTACAGAAAGGTATTCGTAACTCGAACATCATGGCCATCGCGCCAACCGCGACCATCGCCAACATCACTGGCGTTTCGCAGTCGATCGAGCCGACCTACCAGAACCTGTACGTGAAATCGAACCTGTCGGGCGAGTTCACCGTAATCAACCCGTACCTGGTCCGCGACCTGAAAGCCCGCGGCCTGTGGGACGCGGTCATGATCAACGACCTGAAGTACTACGACGGTTCGGTGCAGCAGATCGAGCGTATCCCGCAAGAGCTGAAAGACCTGTACGCCACTGCGTTCGAAGTCGAGACCAAGTGGATTGTCGATGCCGCCTCGCGTCGCCAGAAGTGGATCGACCAGGCTCAGTCGCTGAACCTGTACATCGCTGGCGCTTCGGGCAAGAAGCTGGACGTGACCTACCGCATGGCCTGGTACCGTGGTCTGAAAACCACCTACTACCTCCGTGCCCTGGCCGCGACCAGCACCGAGAAGTCGACCATCAACACCGGCAAGCTCAACGCCGTTTCCAGCGGTGGCGACAGCGCCCCGGTCCAGGCAGCCGGCCCAGCGCCAGTGCCGAAGGCCTGCGCGATCGACGAGCCTGACTGCGAAGCCTGCCAGTAAGGCCTGGATGCCGCGCGGGGTGCCTACGGGTGCCCCGCGCGGCATTTTTGTATCTGCGTCACTGAGAAGCCCTGCCCTTTTCCCGCTGCGGATGCGGTTCGGTAAAAGGACTGGACCTCTCTAAAAAGGACGCAAGCCCATGGCGCGGAAAAAAGTGGCAACTCGCAAGATTGGCCGTAACGCAGAAACCGGCCGCTTCACCTCGGTCGAAGCAGCACGCAAGCAGCCCAAGACGCACATTGTCGAAACGCTGCATACCCACCGCAGCTAGTGTTGCCTGACCTGGCCTCATCGCCGGCAAGCCAGCTCCCACAGGTACTGCATCGCCCTCCAGAATGGCGCGGTACCTGTGGGAGCTGGCTTGCCGGCGATGAGGCCGGCGCAGACAACATATGCCACCCGAAAACACTATATGGTGTGCCTTTAAATTTGAACTGGCACAACATATAGGTTGGCGCTACACTCTCCCCCCGTAGACGAACACAGCCATTTCATGAACGGACGCACGCAAAACCGGTCGAAAAAGTTACCCTCGCCGGCAACACGCGCGCCCCGATCGAAGCTGAATTCCGGTATACTTTGCGCCCTCTGAAAAGAGCACCATTCAATTGTCCTGGCCCCTCCCCGAGGCCTGGCCAGGTACAAGCCAGAACACATTCAGATGTAAACGAGAGTCAGCCTCTCGAGCTGATCATTTGCCCATTGGCCGTGCGTCAGGCATCACATTCTTAAAATCCAACCGGTTGCCCCAGGGCGACCCTCAAGCAGGAGCCAATCACCATGCTGAGCTGGGACGAATTCGACAAGGAAGACGGCGAAGTAGCCGCCAAAGGCAACACCCCTGCGCAGGCCGCTGCCGCCGCCACCCTCGACAAGCTCGACAGCGCCGGTGGTGCCGCCGCCCTGGAAGCCCGCGCGGCCACCGCCTCTGACTCCGAAGCGGTCAAACGTGCCAAGGCCGCCCTCGACGCCCTCGACATTGCCGAAGGCCTGGCTGAGCTGGAAGGTTCCTCTGCCCGCGTTGCGGTAGACGAAAAGCGCATGATCAACTGCCGCGCCGACCTGAACCAGCTGGTACCGTTCAAGTACGACTGGGCCTGGCAGAAGTACCTGGACGGCTGCGCCAACCACTGGATGCCGCAAGAGGTCAACATGACCGCCGACATCGCCCTGTGGAAGAGCCAGGACGGCCTGACCGAAGACGAGCGCCGCATCGTCATGCGCAACCTGGGCTTCTTCTCCACCGCCGACTCGCTGGTTGCCAACAACCTGGCCCTGGCCGTGTACCGCCTGATCACCAACCCGGAGTGCCGCCAGTACATCCTGCGCCAGGCCTTCGAAGAGGCGATCCACACCCACGCCTACCAGTACTGCATCGAGTCGCTGGGCATGGATGAAGGCGAGATCTTCAACATGTACCACGAGATCCCGTCGGTCGCGAAAAAAGCCGCCTGGGGCCTGAAGTACACCCGCGCCATCTCCGACCCGGAATTCAACACCGGCACCGTCGAAACCGACAAAGAGCTGCTGCGCAACCTGATCGCCTACTACTGCGTACTGGAAGGCATCTTCTTCTACTGCGGCTTCACCCAGATCCTGTCCATGGGCCGCCGTAACAAGATGACCGGCGTGGCCGAGCAGTTCCAGTACATCCTGCGTGACGAGTCGATGCACCTGAACTTCGGCATCGACGTGATCAACCAGATCAAGATCGAGAACCCGCACCTGTGGGACGCGGCGATGAAGGAAGAAGCGACCCAGATGATCCTGCAAGGGACCCAGCTGGAGATCGAATACGCCCGAGACACCATGCCACGCGGCGTGCTGGGCATGAACGCGGCGATGATGGAGGATTACCTCAAGTTCATTGCTAACCGTCGTTTGACCCAGATTGGTCTGAAAGAAGAATATCCAGGGACTACCAACCCGTTCCCTTGGATGAGCGAGATCATGGACTTGAAGAAAGAGAAGAACTTCTTTGAGACGCGCGTGATTGAGTATCAGACCGGTGGTGCACTGAGCTGGGACTGATTGTCCGGGCCTTATTTTTCAGCGAGCACCGAACAAATTTCAGACTTTCCGAATTCTCGCACCAAATAAGCGCATGAAATGAAAAAAGCCACCTGGGCCGCAAGGGCCAAGGTGGCTTTTTCGTAAAGACTAGAGCTGTACCTGATCGGTACTGCGGCAATCACAAGAACGGCTAAACCCCTACCCGCTTCAGCGCTCTGATTTCATCCCGGATTTTAGCCAGAAGCACGTCCACATCTCCCTCCTGACCGACCTGCATCAAGACAATCAAGGTCGCAGGATTCACGCCTAGTCGCTCAGCAAATTCTTCCATTTTTTCGATCGTTGGGCTGCGAATGCCGCGCTCAACCGTGGAAACGAAAGATTGACTCGCCCCCAGCTGTTCTTGTGCGATCTCCTTTCGTACCCGCACCTCCTTAAGCGCGGAGCCAAAAGCCAACTTGCGTTCCATCGGGTTACCCACAAAAGGAACGATGAAGCCCTGATGCGGACTCAAACACTATGCTGCATGCAGCATATATGAGAAAATTCGATGTACTACCAATTAATCAGTACGACCCCCGCTCCGTATCCGTTTTGATCGAGGTTTCAAGCCGTGTTTGTTTCAGATCCCCAGGAAGAGGTCATCACTCATATAGGCAAGGTCGACCCCAGCCATAAGAGTTGGCCTAGAGTCGATACCAGCGAGACATTCTTCCAGGTTCACACTAAGCAGCGAGGAGATCCCAAGCTCACCTTCGGCGTAATATTGCTGGCGACACCGCGAGCACTCATAGACTATCTCGAATGCTGTCAACGGGATGAGCAAATACGTATTGTACAAATTATTATTTCAACCCCTCCTCACGCTAACCGGTCCAGGACCTGGCGCACCGAAGCACTGGTCAAACTTGAGATAGGCTTCGATGACAATGAAGTGCCAAACTCGATCGTCTACCACACGATTGACGAAACCTACTATGAGGATCGAGTGTACGGAAAGCGTAAAGACCAAGGTCAGCAAATTTTAAAATCAGTATACAAAGCGCGCTCAAAGCGGCCGCCCCTCAAGAAAAGTAAACAAGCAGTAGTCATCTAGCCTGCGACGGCTGCGCCTCCCCCTGAAACGTGCAGCGCTTGAAATTAGTTGCAACAATCACGCTCTTTCCGTTCGCACACGACCCATGTCCCTCTATTCAGCAGTTGAGTGCTTCAAAATAAGGAAAGCGTCGACAGTAGTACACATGCAGCCCGAGTGCGACATATTAAGTCACACTCACCCCGTACGAATTAAATTGCAAATTACGATTCGAAAACACTTTGTTTTGTTTCAAAATATACACCAGATGAAACGTTTCATCATAATTAATCTACTTTGACTTCCAAATGAATCCGTGGTCAAATCTTGCCTAGAAAGAATATCCAGCCCCCTATCTTCAGTGCGTAGCCGTGAGGATTTAATCTTCAGCACAGCGATGTCAAAAAAGCGCCGTCAATATGACAGCGAGCACCACAGGAGCACAAGCTATAGCCTGTGGCAACTTTAGCCAAACAATCTTTGTGAGCACCTTAGGGATTTCACTCTGCGGTCGCACAAATGATTTACAAGCGCACAACTTACAACTGGCAAGCGTTAATACCTTCATTGCCGGTAAATCTAACGAGATTGATTCTGGCAACGCCGGAGCATCAGGAAGCATATGCGTTGAATGCGCGAAAGAATGGAGCTATTGCAGCCATTCAGACGCATTATGACCTTGGGCCACACTTCTGACGAGACTCGACCATGATTACGCAAGATGAATCGACCAGGCGTAGTAGCTGGGAGCGCCTACTGCTACGCGCTGCAAGCAGCATCTCTTTGACTGCGAGTCAATACGAGGTGATCGAGGATAGGTATTCACAACTGCAGAAAATTCTCTCGGCCTCTACAAATCCTTTGCTCGCTGGGGCACATATCTTCCCCCAGGGTTCAATGCGCCTCAGGACTACGATCAATCCAGTCAAAGATGCCCCCAAAGATCTCGGCACTATCGATGCTGATGCAATCGTCTGGCTTCCAAATGCCGGTCATGCGGATGCGGACACAGTTCTAGCAGCTATAGAGCAGCGTTTCCGCGAGGGTAGCCGAGTGCAATCCGAGATAGTCCAGCTGCGCCGGGGCATTCGTATCGAATACGCTGACGAAAATCCAGGATTCCACATTGATGTCACCCCTGCGCGCGCGGTGCAAGGTAACGACGAGAGTGACGGTCAAGGAAAACTTGAGGTACCTGACCGTGTCACCGGCTGGAAGGCCAGCAGCCCAATCCCCTACGCGGATTGGCTACATAGCGCTTCAGAGCAAAAGATCTCTCTGGCGTTATTCAAGAGCTTTGTAGCCAATGAGAGTCGGGCGATGGACTCTGCCACCCAAGAGCCCCTTCCCTCGTATCAGGAGTACGACAAGCTCGATCCTTTGCGAGCCACTATCAAGCTGCTTAAACGGCACCGCGATGAATGGGCAATCGAAACGCGAAATGAGAACTACCGGCCCATCTCTGCTGTGATCACCACCCTGGCAACTCATGCCTATCTCAAGGTGGTAAAGGAGTCACATCACACTCCGCTGACTCCGATCGATGCGATCCTCAAGATAGTGGAAAAAATACCGGAAGAGATCAGAGTCTTTGCAGGACAGTACTATGTACTGAATCCACGGGACCCCGGTGAAAATTTCGCCGAGAAATGGAATAGGCCTGAGGAAGGGCACAAATATTGCCAAGCCTTCGACAATTGGCATGCGAGTGCATTGGTTGCCTTTATGCTTGGCCTGCAGCCCCACGACAGCGCTGATTCATTCGCCAACGTCATGAAGCGAAGCTTTGGGATCGGCCAAAGTGTGATTACGGAAGTCAATAACGAAATACCTGGGCATTGGACGATGGCTGGTCGAAAAGTTGGCACCACCAAAAATATTCTAGCCGCCACTGCAATCTTTGGCAGCTCCAGCCACGCCACTCCACAAACGAATGTGAAGCCAGTTGAACGCCTCGGTTAAGCCCAATCTGTCCCCGGCCGTGGAGCGTGGCATCGCCGCGCTTCGCGCCTTTGTGGGTGAGGAAGTCGCGACTTCGATCCTTAGAACCACCGATCGAAAACAAGGCGAAGCTGCCTGCTTTCTGTTGCCTCTCCCCCCCGACTACACCGGCGTTGAAAGGCAGCTGCGCATCGCGTTTCCAAACCAGTTTCCATTGGTCTCGCTGAGGATCCAAGTCGAGCCGTCCCCCTGGCTCGCATGGCCGCATGCCACGAAATCAGGGCTCTGTCTGCACGGTTTCCGCGAACGGCCAATTACAGGAGATCCAGAAACAGTGGTACAGGACTGCCTCGTCCGGCTTGGGGCAATTCTTGAGTTTGTTCGAATAGATGCAGATCCCGCATTGCGGGATGCCGAGTTCCAAAACGAATTTACCTCGTATTGGAACATGCAGCTTGATCTTTCTCCTCAAGATGTCTTGCTGTTGGAGAGGCCTAAGGCGGCATCAGAACTGTTTGCAACTAGCGACCCCCGCCCAGCCCGACGCACCCGTACTGCCTGGCTTGCACCAGATGTGCAATTACTCAGAACGCATAGCAAACGGACTCTTGAGTTAAGCGCGAAAATCCAAGCACCGGCGGTCGCGGGGTTCTATCTGAAGTTGCTGACCTATCCCGATATCCGATTCCCAGCACCTGATCACTTACTGGAATGGTTGACACCGCACCTTAGTCCGGACGATAGCAAGAAATTCCTGGCCTGGTTCTCCGGTAAGGGCTCACTGGCCAATCGGTGGCTTGTAATTGAGCTGCCAGGCCCCCCAGGTGCGCCCCTGTACTGCCTAGATGTCCGCTCTTACAGCAAACAGCCAGACCATGGCCGCTGGTATGGTTTTCGCTCAGCTCGGCGATGGTCAGGGAAGAACCAGCCATCCCACTCGCCTGTTCTGGTGAGAGGGGCCTTCCTCAATGTGTTGGATCGGAACGACATCCTTTCCCGTGACCTCAGCGATACTGCGAAGAGCTTGGAAAAGTCCAAGGTCGTAATGGTCGGCGTCGGCTCGCTAGGGAGTACCGTTGCTTTACAACTCGCCCGCTCGGGAGTAGGAGAGCTCGTTCTCATTGACCCTGACATCCTAGAGTCGGCGAATCTAGGGCGCCATGTACTGGGCACAGATGATCTCGCTCAGTCAAAAGCGGCTGCTCTCGCCCTGAAGATTACGCATGATCTACCTACCGTTAAGGTTACGGGCTTCATGGATTTCGCCGAACTCATGCTGCTCAGGATGCCGGAAATTTTCGAAAACGCAGACATGGTAATCGTCACCACCGCAGACTGGTCATCGGAAGTAGCACTCTGGTTCCGCAAAGCGCAAGCTGCAGGCTGGAGTCTCCTGCAAGCGTGGAGCGAGCCCCACTCATTTGTTGGTCATGCGCTCTTGGCACCCAAAGGTGAGCATGATGGACGGTCCTTGTTCGATGACGCTGGGAATTTCAACTTCAAGTACACCGAGTGGCCGAACGGTAACGGAGTCGTTTCACTGCCGGCGTGTGGCCAAACCTTCATCCCTGGAAACGCTTCAGGTATGGCCAACGTGGCATCTCTAGTTACGCAAGTAGCTTTAAGGGCGCTGACTGGGCAGATCGGCAAGCCTGTGTGGACCACAAGTATTTATCGGCCTCAAGACATTCCTGTGCATGGGGGCATTTACAGTGGGCCAGCCTTGGCAGATGGCGCCCAACACACTGTGCTAGAACGCGAGTGGCCAAATGCGGAGAGTGGTAAGGAGTGAGTGCGATAGCGTGGACATGGCAATGGCCCGGCATTGATGTTCGCTTGCGTGTTTCGCATGCTGTTGCCGATGTACTCGATCAGTACAGGCAACGGACATGGAGAACTGAACGAGGTGGCCAACTGTTTATCGACCTAGCCAACCCCGAGGGTTTGACGATGAGCCTCGCCACACCTCCACATGCAGCAGACCGCGCGGGATGGACCTGGTTGGAACTCGACGCTCATCGTTGCCGGAAGGAAATTGAATTGGCCAACTCACAAGGGCTCCGACTTGTGGGGTATTGGCATACTCACCCACAAACCGTCCCGGCTATTTCACCGACGGATATAGCAAGCTTCTCTCGATTCGCAGCACGCTACGCGCAGGAACTACCCCACCCGATCGCAGTGATTGTGGGCCTATCCCCCAACCCCGACGGCATCAAGGCGTGGTTGTTCCGTGACGGAAAGTGCGTAGAGGCCGCCCTGGCTAACTGATCAGAGCAGCGTAGCCCTGCGCTGCAGCATCAGTTGGAAAAGCTCTGCCTGGTAGCGTGCATCATCTAGCGCGTTATGTGTGGCAGATGTCTGCGGTAGTAAATTTGCACTCATGTGCGATGACTTGGTCTGCTTCCAATCGAGATTGAAAGCCCCCATGTAATACGCCTTGATATCAAGCGCCGCAAACCCGAAGGGGTTCTCACCCACATACTTATGAAAGTAATAATTGACAAACGACCAATCAAAGGGAGCATTCAGACCGACAAATACCACTCTTTGGTCGGGCGAGCTGACATCGGCCAACCATTCTGCAAGCGCCTGCATCGCCTTCGTAGGGGCGGTTCCTGTAACTGCCAACTCCTTCAGATCGAATCCCGTTACAGCCAACGCTTCAGGATCATGTCTTCGGCTTTCTGGCTTTAGCTCCAGGTAGATAGCCTGATCTGGCTGCCCGACAACACACGCCCCAAGGGAAAGCATGCTGTACTCTCCAGGGATTGGTCCTGAAGCCTCGATATCTACAGAAATATAAAGTTCTTCACTACTCACTCCCCTACCCCCTGGATAGAAATCTAACGATCTGTGCGGCCCAGTTCACCATCCTACTAGAAAAAATGGCTAGCATTCGAGCGTTCAGAAATATGGCAATATTTATTTAAGCGCCAAACAGCTCGTCCACCCGATCAGGAATTTTTGGCGTCTTCGACAAGACCAAACAGCGACTGGTGCCGACGAATTCTTCAATCAGATAGAGGGAGTCCCCAACGTCAACGCCAAGCTCTTGCAAGGCTTGATCAGGTATGCGGACTGCTCCGTCTCCATCCCAGTCTTCAATGGTTACTCTGAATCGGGTATTCATCGTCACTCCAAACCCCGCCACGCCTTAGAAATCCTACAACACCTGTCCTGCTCAGCGCCTGACTCTACCAACGCATCAGCACTCAAACCTCGAAGCGTACAGGGGCCGCTGCCCATCCGGCCCCTCTGCTGAAAAACAGCATCAGTGGGGGGGCTCAGGAAAGCCAGGAGTCTACCGTGCCGGCGCCGTACTGAGCTTTCCATTCTTTCAATGTACGGTGATTCCCGCCCTTGGTTTCAACCACTTCTCCCGTATGGGGGTTTTTAAAGACCTTCACCTGGCGAGGTTTCCGAGCATTTTTGGCCGGCAAGACGGCTACTTCTGCGCGAGCGCTCGGGTCCAAAATCTGAATCACGTCGCGCAAGCTATAACCGTAATCTCCCAACAAAGTACGCAGCTTTCCTTCGAACTCAATCTCTTGTTTCAACGCGTTGTCATTTTTCAAGCTTTCCAGCTCGGCCAGCTGCGCCGCAAGCTTCTGCTCAAGAGCGCGAAATTCAGCGAGTTTAGACATGAGAAAAACCCTAAGTGAGTAAGTGAAAACATTCAATCATTAGCTTGCTTAGCATGTCAACCCGACGCAGTCTCCATTTACGACCGGCGGAAACATGCCGCGTCCAAGGCTTGCAAAAAAACCGTAACCATGAGGACATTTTGATATCATGCCTGCCAGCGTTAACAGCTTTTTTGACCCGCTGATATGTAAATTTTTATTGGCTCACCGTATTTATCCTCGATCAACTAATCACCTGTAGTCAGTCGTGAGGCTGCAGTGTCCCATCAGACGTAAGGATGTACTTATGCTTAAGGAAGAATTGCTGAACTGGGGAAGAAAGCTAGTCGACTGGTTTGTCCGCCCCAAAAATCTTGGCGTAACACTGATCCGCAACGGCGCTGTGGTGATAGGGCTCTCGCTAGCCGGCGGAATAGCCGGACAGATTGCGTATAAAAGCGACTCTACCCAGCTACAAGCCAGCTTAGACACATCAGGAGGGTCTGCTACCTGGATCAGCCTGATTGCCTTCGGCGTTGGCGTACTGATGATTTTGGCTGGGGTTTTCCTCAACCTGCAGGACCGTAAGCAGTTAGCCCGACAACGCGTCATCATCCTTGAGCAGAAAGGTCTATTCAAGATTGATAGCCCTTTGGACTCCGCAGTAAGAGACACCATCGGAGGCAACGTCGACACCATCCTTGTCGACATTCGCGAAGGAATTACCGAGGGCCGCATCACCAACCCAGAGGCCGCCCTGAAAAAGGTGATAGACGGCAGAGGCGATCTGGTCCGACGCCTTGATGGGCAGAACAAAAACGATATTGAGATCGTCTACGGCGGACTCATGGCCGTGCCATTCACGTTTTTGACTGGCTGCCTGATTGATGACGGGGGAGGCAAAATTAAGGTTTTCGATTGGGACCGCCTGGGAGCCGGACAATGGCGCTTGATTCAAAACGGTGTTGACGACAATCAGAGACTTCAAACTGTGTCTAAAATCACCGGCCAGGTAGAGGAAGTTGTCCTAGCGCTTTCGATTTCTTACCCAGTGGACGAGCCCGGTATCGCAACCACCTTTCCAGGATTGCCCATTTTACATATGAAAATGAACAATCTCTCGTCCAACGCCCACTGGTCCCTTGAAAAGCAAAGCGCCTTGGCAGAACAGTTCCTGCAAATCCTCAAGGAACTGTCAGCTAAAGGGGCTAAGACAATTCATCTCATCATCGCCGCCCCAAACAGTGTGGTATTCAATCTGGGGCGTATCTATGATCGACGACTGCTACCTTCGGCAATTGTTTATCAGTACGAACGGTCATCCATCCCGGCTTATCCCTGGGGTGTTGCCCTTCCCTCCCACGCCCAGGACGAGCCCTCAATATTTCGACACGAGGCGATACAAGCTTCTTAAACTACACGGGTGAAAGAGCCAGGAGTAGGTAGGCCGACTCAAGGCGTTAATGGCCGCCATATTGACGCCATTAACGCGGGCACTAATGGCGCTACGATTACTTTCTCTCAGGAGGCTTATAGTTTTCTAAACCCTCTACAATTGGAAGAGGTCTGGAATTCTTATTCGGTTGCTCACGGTCAGCAGCCTTTTCTGTTTGAGTCTGTTTTTGAGATGAATTTTTTGAATCGCTCATACACTTTTCCTAGAAACTTTAGGGAATAAGACAGAAATATGTCACCAGCAATGCAACTAGTAAACCTGTCGAAAATTGTATTTCCTTGTATGCTACTCCGAGGTTCTTGATCTTATTCTCCAAAAGCTCCTGGGCTCTGCCTACCGCTTCTTGGCAAGTCATGGCTACGCGGAAGTACATTGTAATGAGCTCTTCCTCTTCGGCTAACTGATTCGCGGCCTCCCCGATTTGCACCCTTGGGACATTAGATAATTTTATAGTAGCAAATATTCTATACCACGCTGAGATCAACGCAACCAGAGTTAGAGAAGCCAACACTATAAATAAGTAGGTACGCCAGCTTGGATGATTTATCATGAGCATCTTTGGTGAGGCCGCATTTATAAGGGCAGTGTACGCAACGATACCCACGCTCAAAATGCTGAGGAAGCGACTTGCTTTTTCATCGAGCCTCTTGTAGCGGTCAAGCTCATCATCCAAAGCCTTCTTGGATAGCTCGTACAGGAACTTGTATCTTTCCACTCATCCTCCTTAGCAGGGCTCTCCTTACCATAAGCTTCCGATACATGAAAGCGATATTCCCTCAAAGTAACACATTAGACTAGGCTCTGTACGAAAGAAATGTCGCAAACACTGCATGGAACAAGCCAGCGAGGCCATTGCGGCATAGCTTTTTGCAAACTGTCGCTGCGTGTCACGATGCGGCGGCTCTCTTTCAGCCAGCCAAACATACGCTCGATGATGTTGCGTTGTCGGAACTTGAGTCGATCAAACAGTCTGTGTAAACCAAGCTTGGGTTTGCGTTTCATCGTGCACATTGGGATGACGGCCTGCATTCGATATTGGTCGCAGTAGTGGCGTAATGCTTCGACGTCGTAGCCCTTGTCGGCAAGTAGCCATTTACAGCGCTTGCGCGGGCGACCACATTGGCTCGACGGAGTGCTGACCTCGCCCAACAAAGGATGGGCGTAGCTGATGTCACTGGCTTGGCCGCCAGAGTAGAGGAAGCGCAACGGAGTCTCGTTGGCGTCGCAGAGTACGCCATCGAGCATCAGACGATCGCTCAGGCGCGGCCGCCCTCAACCATGAGCTTCACTGAAGAGATCGGCGACGACACCCCAGGCCTCATCCGAGAGTTCGTAACGCTTTGCCATCACTGAATTCCTGACCGTAGATGGTCGCGAACCCTACAGAATTTCAGCTTCCGAAGGGCGCCGATTCGGTTTCTCGGGATTTCGTACAGAGCCTAGGTGTTCAGTCCCAGAGAGTCATGGTGCATCCTTAACGCCTCATGAGGAGGATGCATTTTGGAAGGACGTATCCATGGCTCAGCCCGCACGACGCCGCGAATCCGAGCCGAGCTCCAAGCGTCGAAAGAGTCGAATCGAAAGCTCGCCGCACGCTACCGGCTGAACGTAAAGACGGTCATCAAATGGCGATCACGAACTACCACGCAGGATGCTCGGATGGGGCCTGCCAAGCCATGCAGCGCCAAGCTGACAGCCGCTGAAGAGGCAATGGTGGTCGAGTTCCGACAGCGCACGATGATGCCCCTGGACGACATGCTGGGCCATCTCCTTGATTACTTTCCGCAGTTGAGCCGCAGCGCGTTACACCGTTGTCTGGTGCGCCACGGGATCAGCCAAGCCCCCAAAAGCGGCACTGCAACCAGGCGTGGAAAATTCGACAAAACAGAGATGGGCTATCTGCACATCGATAGCTCGGAGCTGCGTCTTGAGAGCGGCAAGCAGCACCTGTTCGTGGCGATTGATCGCGTAACGAAGTTCACATACGTTGCGTTTTTCGACGTTGCGACCAAGCGCAACGGTGCTGAGTTTCTACGCCAGGTGGTGCAGGCGTTTCCGTACAAGATCCACACCGTCCTGACTGATAACGGTGTGGCGTTCACTGAGCAGCCGCGGTATCGCAACGGCGCGACAAATATGTTCGGTGGACACATTTTTGATCGCGTCTGCCACGAAAACGGCATCAAGCACCGTCTGACCAAGGCCTACCATCCCTGGACCAACGGCCAGGTTGAGCGCATGAACCGGACGATCAAAGAGGCCACGATCAAGGCCTTCCACTATCCCGACTTCGCTGCGCTACAGGCGCATGTGCTGGCTTTTGTCATGGCCTACAACTTCGCCAGACACCTCAAGGCCTTGAGATGGCGTACACCCTTCAAGGTGATCTGTGAGGCCTGGACGAAAAACCCAGAGCACTTCACTATCAATCCGCACCATCTCATTCCGGGACCGTACGCCTAGGCAGGGAGGCTGCCAGAGGATTTCGGGCTTTACGACCACAATGCATGCGGCTGTGTGAGGCGGGCTTGGGTCGCTGGGGGCAGGTGTTCCAGGTCGATATCTTCTTACACATGGCAGTAGCCTTCGATTGCTGAAAGACAGCTTGTCTTCATATCCCTGTTCAAGCTCCGGGCCAAATTGTTTGTGAGCGTCGAGTGCTCCATCGTGGCTCGAGCTCGGTTAGCAGGTTGGTACCCCACGAGCTGCGTTCAAGACGAAGCGCGCGGGATCAGTCTTGAAGGCGCCGACGTGGTGGAGGGCGCGAAGCTACTGCTGTTGGTGAACTCTTCAGTTTTGAGCAGCACGAGCTTCGCAAGTTTGGCTAAGGTGGAATCCTGGCCGAACCTGGTTCATGCGACAATCCTAGGGGAGTCGGGTAAGATAGCTAAACGGGGAAGTTTATTGGTTGCGAAGAGCAAGCCAAAGCATGGAGAAATATGAAAAAGCGCAAAGAGTCCGACTGGACAAGACAACGGAATGCCAGCTATCGCAGTCATAGAAGCATCTATCGACCTGAATACTCTCGAAATCCATTTTTCGTTAATTCGGTGCTGGGGTTGTACCCGATTACTGTACCCTATGAGTTAACGTCATTCACAGAGCAGGGTAGGCAAGATTTATACGTCCTGCTTCGAAGAATAAAAGGAACCCCAGAAAAATGTAAGATCCTTCTAGATTTTAGAGGCCTGAGCAAATTCAAAATATCTGCAGCATTGATATTGTTTGCGCACCTGGAGATATTGATTGAGTCTCGTCCGAAAGTAAGGGTGCTATGGCACCCTCCTGAGGATGCCATAGCTAATGAAAAACTCGCAGACCTAGGGTTTTGGGAGGTAATGGGTGGAGCTTATAAAGCCAAAGAGGGCAGTATAAAAATCTGCTCAGTTTCCCATCAGCAGAAAGAAAATGATGATAAAAGACCCTTGAAAGAAGCTATCCGCTATGCAGAAAAAGCTATTGCTTCTTATGGTCTGCAAGATTCCGAGGGCGAAACAGATCAAGCTCTATTTGCCGCTGTCTCTGAATCATTCTCAAATGTGTGGCAGCATGCTTATGCTGAAGATATAAATAAAAAACATAGCACTCTTTGTGTAACCTCAAGGGCACAAAAGTGGTGGATCGCGCTTCAGCATTTCGAGGGGCAACTATTTATAGCTGTTTACGACGTCGGCGTGGGAATTCCTGCGAGCACAAGAAAAAAAGAATGGTACAAGTCGCTGAGCGGGGAAATTCTTAGTGCCTTGGGAGGGTTAAGTCCAGATAGCAGAGATATAAAGACTGCTCTCGAGTATGGTACGTCGCGCTATAAAGTGCAAGGTAGAGGTAATGGTTTGCCGGCGGTGAAAAGGTTTGTTGAAATCAACCCAGATGGCCAATTGCACATAATGTCTGGGAGAAGCCTTTATAGATATCGATCAAGAGGCAACTTTACGAAGTGGACTAATTTGATTGATTGCTTCCCAGGTACAATAATTCAGTGGAACATTGCTTTAGGTGAGGCTAATGGTGAAGACAATGAAGCCTGAAATAACACTAGACGTATCAAAGTATACGGATACTCCGATAGGACGAGATGCTTTGGATGGGCCAAAGAACGGCTCTGATTATCGAGATAATTACGTGATTCCAGCACTTGATGACTATCAGCGGGTGAAATTAGATTTCACGAAGACGATGGGTACTACACCTTCATTTCTTGAAGAAATATTCGGTGGAATTATTCGAAAAAGGGTGCTGGGGCCGCAGGAGCTGAAAGCAAGAGTGGAGGTCATTTATAAATATGAAAGTGTCAAGAGAAATATTTTAAATTATATTAATGAAGCCGCCGAAAAAATCAAGTAACTTGCGAGCTGAGATATGGATAAGGTCGCTTTGCTAGTCGCCGTAATTGCAATTATTGCAACTTTTTTGGCTGCTAAATCTTCAAGTGTAAGAAATGAATCGCATCAACAAGTTAATAATATTCACGCGCTGCTGAAAGAGATTTCAGATATCACGCATCGGTACTTCGAAGGCTATGTCGTTACCGCTCAAGATACCCTGGATATAGATAAAAGGAGGGCTAATACTTATGAGGCGGTCTGTAATATGAAGCTTGACTTGCTAGAGTCGTCCTTGACTCTGCTAGTTAGACGTTGCACCAGCTATTTTTTCTACGACGCCAACTCAGCTGAATTTCTTGAGAGCTATATTGATAAAATTGGTGCGATGCGAGATAAGATATCGGAAAAGGCTTATCTGGAGACGTTTCCGCACAGCAGCATATTTTCCATTGACTCAAGTCTTACGCGGCTTTATGCGGACTTAAATCAGTATATTGGCGATAGGTTTCGCCCAGTTTTCGAGAAGGCGACTGACTAATTGTCACGTATGGTACAACAGATAGCTATAGTTGACTTTTACACTCTATAGCCACATATTGGGGCGAGCTTATGGTTGCCAGTTTTCGTCTACAAACTACAGCCAGGGCGTTGAGAGCGAGCACTAGCGTGTCTCGGTAATTGATCCTTTGCCGTCCAAGGTTGAGATTAGGGCGTCTAGGCCTGCTGCATTTGGTAGCTAGAAGCCGGAGTCTGATTCCACCCGGCAGATTAGTATTATGAAAGTATTTGATTGGCCGCGCCGTACTAACGTCTACCTAGGCTCTGTAAGAAATCCTGAGAAACCCAATCGGCGCCTTTCGGAAGCTGAAATTCTGTAGGGTTTCCGGCCATCTACGGAAAGGAATTCTGTGATGGCAAAGCGTTACGAACTCTCGGACGAGGCCTGGGATGTAGTCTCCGATCTCTTCATCGAAACTCATAGCCGAGGGCGGCCACGCCTGAGCGACCGCCTGATGCTCGATGGCGTGCTCTGGGTGCTCTGCTCGGGCGCTGCGTGGCGAGACATGCCGGAGCGCTTCGGCCCATGGTCAACGGTGTATCAACGGTTTCGCGGCTGGCGAAACCAGGGGACGTTCGATCAGATGCTCAAACGCTTGCACCTGAGATTGAATGAGCAAGGCTTGATTGATCTGCAAACCTGGATGATCGACTCAACCGCAGTACGTGCAACCCGAGCCTCATCTGGCGCTCGGAAAAAAGGGGGCCTGACGAACCTGCCGATCACGCTCTAGGCCGCAGTCGCGGTGGCCTGACAACCAAGATCCACATGCTCTGCGACGCTAACGGGATACCGTTGCGCTTCCTTCTCTCTGGCGGTCAAGCCAGTGACATCAGCTACGCCCAGCCTCTGCTGGAAGGCGTCAGCATTCCTTCAAGCCAACGTGGTCGTCCGCGTAAACGCTGTAAATGGCTGCTTGCCGACAAGAGCTACGACGCCGACGCGCTACGCCGCTACTGCGATCAATATCGGATGCAGCCTGTCATCCCGCTACGCTCAATGAAGCGCAAGCCCAAACCTGGCTTACCCAGACTGTTTGATCGGCCCAAGTACCGGCAGCGCAACATCATCGAGCGCATGTTTGGCTGGCTGAAAGAGAATCGCAGGATCGTGACACGCTTCGACAAGCTTGCAAAAAGCTATGCCGCAATGGTCTCACTGGCTTGTTCCATGCGGTGTTTGCGACAACTCTTTTCGTACAGAGCCTAGGTCTTCGGTCTTGAGCGGGAAGCGGCCTCCCCACTGATGAAGTGAACTGCTAGCATGCGCCAGTATGTATGTAGATGCAGGATTCTCGAATGGAAATCGCACCTGCTAAGCCATCTAAACCCTGACCGAGAGGCCTTGATGCTAGGCCTGATAGATCCCGTCGAAAAACCGCAAAGTGAGGCTGTCCATAGCGGGTCGCACCACTAGAATATTCTCTCAGAGTTCCTCCCGTATCGGCAGAGTCATTCAACCCACTCAATGATGCCGAGGATTGCGAAATCCAGGCATCCAAAATGGGGCCACCTGAGGCATCAACTTGGGAGTTTAACAACTCCCAAGAACCTCAATGAGCCCTGGCAAGCTTTATTTCAAACCGCACGCCGCCCTTGATATTTTTGGCTGCTATGCTGCCACCCATTTTGTTTATGTACTGCTTGGCTATAAATAACCCAAGCCCCTGGTGATCACCCGAGACATCTCGACTGCTGACACCATATTCGAAAACTTCATCTATAGGGTAAAACGGAATATGAGGACCGCAATTATAAATATGAATCAACACCCAATTCAGATCAGAAAAAACCTGTAAAGTCACCACTGTACCATCGCCCCTGAATTCCTTGGCGTTGTTCAATATAGCCATTAGAGACGCTTCAAGCATATCTCCATCCGCACTCACATAGACTTCACCAGGCGGCCGATTAAAAACAATGATTCCTTCGCTGGATTCAGCCGCATTTTCTAAATACTCAGTGATATCCTCTCTTGTGATGTTTCCAGACGAAGCGCTGATGGCTTCTTTCGGTCCTAATACTTTTTCCGAGCTTTGACCAGAATACGTACTTGAGAGCGTTTTCAGCGCATAGGAAATTCGCTGCAAACTCTTCGCGCTCGGATCTCCTACTTGGTTGTGGCGCAACAATAGCTCCTGCAATGGAGATTTAATCTCGTGACCTAAAGCACGCAATAATTCACTTTCATTTCTTGCCCGTTCCAGTGCCTCTCGACCATAGGTAGTGATAGATTTATGAAGATCTTCAATACTTGCCCAGAGGACGCCAATCTCATCACGTCGGTTCGGGATGGAATACGGCAGCCTGAATCCAGCAGCATCCGAGTAACGCCCGCGCATATAAATCGTATTTCGCCTAACTCGGCTAAGTGGCGCGACGACAAAGTAATAGAATGCATAGCCACTAACGATCAGCAGGAAACTTAGAAAGAGCGCGAAGGCAATGATTGCTTTTGCAGCAGCACTCCATCCCCCTAGGACGAGCGCGGGATTACCATTTATTTCGACTTCACCACCATTCAGTAGTTGAATAGTTTTTTTGGTAGTGATAGACGGTGTAACCACACCCACAATGACACTTGCAAGCGAGCTGAGCAATGATCGCCCCTCACCACGCATACTAGGGCTGTCAGTCGCTTGGACGTCAACGGACTGTGTGCGATCTTGAGAGGTAAATTTGAGACTTTCACCAGGCGCAAGGTACTGGCTCATTGAATCGAAGGAAAACTGTGGTTTCTGGGCCAGCCTGCCCCCATCCATGAGAACAGGAGCTAATTTATCGTTAGTAGGCCCGACCAGTTTGAGCAAAACACGTGCGTCTGAAATACTTGCTGGTGGCCATCCTCCACCGCGTTGCTCATCCATGTATGCATACATCGGCACTTGTAGTATAAACTCATACGCAATCATCCCTTCCCTCGTCGAGCCGTGCGCCAATACACGCCCTTTAATATAGGGCTCGCGAGAAAACCGCTCGGGGTTGTCAGGAATGATTTTAAATCCTGCAATACTCCATGCCGGAGAAAACACAGCTGATTCGTAATTTTCCGAGCGGAGAACCGGATCAAAAGTAGCGATAAACCTGCTAACTTTATTTTTTGCGGTAATAGCGATGGTAAAATGATGCGACTCAAAAAGCGACTTTGAATATGTAGGCGACATTAAAGCCGCATTAATTCTAAATTGACCTCGAAGGTACACGACTGAGCCGTAATTCTTATTTTCCAGCACGCCAGCGCAAAGGTGACTGTCAGGATCCGCCATGGTTGCAAAGCTACAACCTCGAAGCGGCCTGAGCTCCTCCGCATGCCCGGGAATAATACTTAGAAATTCAAGCGGTAGTTTTGCTACAGGAACACCATTTTCATCAGAGCGTTGTTGATGCATGTTATTTAAAGCTATCTCCCCATCCAGGCTATCCAACTCAGCCGCGACTCGCTGCAAAGTACGCTGCAGCGCCGCCTGGTACTGCTTTGCTACCGGGATATAGCTAAATCTCAAAACTGCAAATGTACCGACGATTACAACGACTACCATGAAGCTCATGATTCCGACAATGAGAACTCGAGCAGTTGCTTTTCTCAGATTACTTCTCAGGCTTATTAACGATTCGACAAGTCTTGCCACTGGACACCCTTCATTCTTATCACGACCACGTGATCAGGAGACTCGCCGACTTCTTCTAAAGAGTCACGTATTAACTTGACATGCTGACGAATGGCTTCTGGATTCTTTCCAGTTTTCACAAGCTCATGAAACTCGGAATACGGCACATAAGAGCCTCTACGCCCATATATCCTCCAAAGGATACTCTTAGCGGTCTGAGGTATATTTAAAGGCTTTCCCTTAAATCTCATTTTACCTGTAGCTTGCTCATACGTAATAATTGCCTCTTTATCTTCGGCATCTGGTGCACTGTTACTTCTCAAGACCTGCCAGACCATTTCTATAAACTCTTGCCCATCTGGCGGAATTGGCTTTTCCATGTAGTCCCAAACATCGAGCTGACGCATTACCCCTCTATAAAGCGAAGGATCAAGCCCGGAAACCACCATGACCGGTGTTTTATGATTCTCAATATTGGTCCGCAATATGCCAACCCCGGCATTCTTTTCTGGCGGAAGCTCAATATCCAGAACTATCAAACTGTAACCACCTTCAATAATGGCTTTTTCTGCTGACTCTCTATCATGAAACTGATCTACGACAATATCCTTACTGATGCTTCTGCAGAAGCCAGCCAGGGCGTTGTTGGTTTCAGTTGAGTCTTCTACGATTGCTATCTTTTTCATGCCTTTTACCTCATGCGCACATTGGGGAAGAATATCAGTTGTACAACCCCTTCGGCTGCCGGCCAACGTGAGCGTTTGCTCACGTTCACCCAAGAAATCAAGCGTTCAATCACAAATCCTCTGAATCCACTGCTCCCCCTTACGTCTGCATCTGGATCCAATCGTTACGACCTTCAACCCTCACGACTCCTTGCGTAGCCTAGATTTCAAGCCGGCAACCCGGTCAAGAATCTTGTGCCCTGCACAAGGTCATTCACATCCAGGCCTCAATTTGAGAGGCAAATCAGAGGTTTCACCATGGCTGAACGTTACGAGATTTTCCGCTCCACTCAGAACCAGCAGTACTACTTCCATCTCAAAGCACCCAACAATGAAATCATCCTAGCCAGCGAGGGCTATATTCAAAAGTCCAGCTGCGAGAACGGAATTTCGTCATGTAAGGTTCACTCGCCCTTTGATGTCTACTACGACAAGCGGGTAGCGCAGAATTCTCGCCCTTACTTCGTGCTGCGTGCTGCGAACAACCAAGTGATTGGTACAAGTCAAACTTACAGTTCAACCCAGGCTCGCGACAACGGCATCGCGGCAGTGAAGGCATACGGTAAAAATGCACCCACTGTTGACCTCACCTAATCCTGAATATCGGGCTGTGCATGCCCTGCACAGCCCACCATATCAAGCTTTAACAAAAACTCATCGGAGAAACTAATGACCACCTATACCGTCACATACGACCTTATCAAAAGCAAAGATTACCAGACATTACTCGATGAGCTGAAACGCCTGGGCGGCCATCGCACACAAGAGTCGTTCTGGCTGATCGCTGTTAACAATACAGCCAAAGAGCTTCATGACCACTTGAAAAACTTTATTGACGGTGATGATCGGATCTGGGTCTCTGAGCTTACAAGAAACCACTACTACTCAAATGCCTTAGGTGGCACTAATGCGTGGCTCGAAAAAAACCGCCCTTCCCGGTAAGTGCTTCCACCTAATATCTCTCATCCTTCCTAGCAGCGACACCGACAACGACTCGCTCTGTAAGCCAAGGCCGTTGTATAAAGCTGAGCAAAAAGGGCGCTAGCAAGCGCCCTTTGATTATTTTAGGCCCCGAATGGCAAGGCACAGTTATTGTGATCAGCGCGCATCAACGCCAAGCTATGTACCGTTTCAAGCCGGCCATTAAAGTTGCGCCATACCTATCATCCGCCGCTCACGCCCAACGGCGTCGTTCCTTCGCTACCAGTTCCTGCATAATCTCAATCCGCAAAGCCGACGCATACGCTTTACGCTCAGCGCTCTGCTCAACTGATAGAAGGCGTTTAGCGTCCTCCGATGCACTGAAATGACATATTTGCAAGAAGCTCGCCTCGTCGACACGGCCTGAACGCATCGTCCGTGACCGGTCGTCAAATAACATGAAGCGAATCGGATTCTGCCGCAGCAGGTCGCGCCACCTTGCATCCAACGAAACAAAAAATGGGACGTAAAAGTCACCATGCGCTCTCTGCGTGGCTAACCGCTCAAGAAGACGTAAATGGGCAATATCCCAGGCCATTCCGCTAACCTTCTCAAGCATCGTGCTAGGGCATCCCAATATCGGGCCAAGAAATGCCGCGGTCTGCTTTGGGGAAATAGCGCTCCAAATCAAACTGAGATCCGTCAGCGGAGTGAAGCCCAGTTCAACGATACAAAAATCAAGAAGCTGCCCAAAAATCTTCTTAATGTCACGATTGGGCACTTTCCAAAGAGCCGCCAATCGTAGTAACAACGCCTCGGTGGCCAGTGCGGTTGCCTCGTGACGTATAAAATCCTCGGAGTGTTGGAGTTTGCCAATCAATTCTTCTGCAGCGGGACGCAGCTTAGCTTTCAAGGCTTCCAGTGTCATGCCGTCAACTCGAAGTACGCGCGAACTCCGAAACTCTTGCCAATCTACATAGTCCAACACACGAAATGCCACCAAAGTATCGACTGGCCGAGTATTACTAGAATTAGCGCGAGAAAGCCGGACATTTTCATAGAGGAAAGGCAACAGATCAAACTGAACACGCTCATTATGCGCCTTGAGCATCAGGACACTTTCGACATCCAGTAATTCACTATTTTCTCCAGCAGTTGTACGATTGACCAGAAGCTTGAGCTTCTCTGCGAAGTTAGAATCAAAGCTGAGTGAATAATCTAGAGTAACGCAGGAACGGCCGTTTTGCAGCACTCCTTGCGCAGCAGTCATGCCCGAGATAAAAAACGCCTTAGGACCAAGAAAAATCGGGATGATGCATTTATTACTTCCGCCCCCCAGGTTAAGATCTGTTTCTATCCCTCCTGAGTGGTCCGTACAGACCATGCTTCTCAGAAAAGCGCACTCTTCCGAGCGCTCCTCCAACCGTTTCCACACCTCGGGTTCGTCAAAGACCACTGCCCGATACAACTCATCAATCACCGCTCGCTGCACGCCCCCTCCCTAACAACTCAACCTTTGATAATATGCTGCAGACACAAAATAGCTGCGCAGTATGTAAGTTAAGCCGTGAAATGTGAAAAAGCTAGAATAAGTAGGTGACCACATTTCCATAACCCACTTTGTTCATGATAGGCACGCGGCGTTGAAGCCATTCCGTCCCTCTCGGCTCCAATAGGACCCGACAGAACATATGAGTAAGTCACCTGGAACTGTGCCCCACCATCGCTCCGCCCCTACACCATGGATGTGACGGTGTGCCCCCCCATGGCTTGGCCACTCGATTAGACATGCGTTTGCAGTCATCCTGCAAACGTATTAGCGTGAAAGAGTACCCTCCTAGACAAGGCTGAAAGCACCATCGCCGGCTACGACTTTGACATCTTCAAGAAGCTTTGCCTGTCCAGAGTCTTCTTCTCCTTGCACCTCTAAGCAGCCTAGGGCGTTCGCCTACTGCGGCATAAGTCCAGTGCGCAACTTCACAAGGTAGCCCTAGCTTGTCCCTTTCTCTTGGGCCCGATGCCTCGCATGTTTGATTGCTCAAGGGGCTGGTAATCAGCCTTCCCAGCCGTGTCACCCTAGTCATGCCCTTCGACATCGCAGATTCTCCGAACCACTCTTTACTTGGGAACTGATTCAGCGTGCCTGCTGCGACACAACATCCACCGGAAGACTTGGAAGCCACACGTCAAGCCGATGCGACGGTCTCCAGGCTGTGGCAAGCGGCGATTTTCAGGCGAAGTCAGAACTAAATAACGGTTACACATGGCCATCGCCAGAGCCGGGCAAGATCCGAACAGCACCATGAACGACTGCGAGGCGAAGATCCGTGCCTCCTCCACCTGCGTTTCGATTACGTTGTGAGTTCCGTGTCCACCGGCTCGGTCGTGTTCAAGACGGGATGATTGAAGCGATAACCTCACCGCCCCCCGCTGCAGTCGAGGGCGCAGCTCATGAGCATATGGTGGTTTTTCAATGCCGACTCTTCGGCTACGTGCAACAGAATCTCTGTGCGCGCGTGTCTGAGCGACTGAACTGTAAGCTCGCCTAGTGCTAAAACGTAACGAAATGATCGGCTTTTAGGTAGGAGCACTTACAGGCGGCTGCCCTGTACCTGTTGCTACCGCTGCCTTTTCGCCCAGTATGCCACCTCACCAAGCAGTCGCAGACTCCCAGGATTTCTGCGAACAGCCCCAACGGCCCGCAAGAGCCCCCCCAGTGAGGCATACCACCTCGCGAGCAATTGCCGATCAGTAAGTAGTTACGCTGTCGACACCGCACGCTCTCATTTGGTAATCGGTTATAGCGTGGAACAAAAACTCTGCAATTTGACGCAACCCTGCAACTTCGACCGCCGGTACACCTGAATTTTGAGCGTCGTGATACCGGCGCATCGCATCAACTGCCTCGGTGTAGGCAGGATGATCGGCCAGTAAGATCTTGGATGATTTGAACATCGGTGCCCCATGCTCAATGAGTCGAGTCAAACTCTGCGCCTTCACCTTGGAAGTATCCTTCGGCGAATTAAGGCTAACGCCACGCCCCTTAGCGGCCATACGCTCGACCTTGTGTTCATTGGCACCACTGATCGCCTCTGCTATTCTGGGCCAGAAACGCCGCATTGCAAGCCCTTCAATTACTGCAGCAATGGGTACTGCTCGCGACGACGGCAAGACTAACTACGGCGCAAGTTGCATAATTCTCAAATACTGAGAGCACACACAACCTGACCTCTTCCTTAAAGGGTATGAAAACGCATGAAGCGACTCGTTGAAAAATTAGAATCATCATTATCCGACGACGACACAACAGCCGCCCTGCAAGATATTATATATCACATAAATAATCACCCCTCCGAACTGGATAAGTTAAAACATGAACTTATTGCCAGGAGAGGCGTTGGAGGCTGCATAGCGCCTTTGTACGCAATCCTAAAAGATCTTGACTTCATCCCAAGCGTCACTGCTAAACAGAAACTTCCTGCCTGTGTTTATCGGGGAGAATCAAGAAACCCTTTTGAGATCTTGAAGGTTGGTGGTTTTAGACCTCTAGGCACCCAAAAAGGGGTAATAAGGCACAAGGCTTTCACCAGCGAAAGCATTTACATTAGTGCCACCAGATCTCTTCCCATTGCGATAGAGTTTGCGAGCCAGCACGGGTCAAAATGGGTCTATAAATTAAAGCCAGACAATGGCATCTGCGTTAACGACTTTCTGCACCCCGTTACACTTCATCAGGCTGAGATGGAGATCATTTTCCCGCACCATGTACCAGTAGAACAAATCCAGGGGGTTGCAATCGCTGACACATATAACTCTTTGGCCACACAATTTTTTACACTGGATCAAACCCAACAAATAAGAAAAGCCATGATAAATTATGGCATTCCATAACCTTGGTAAAGTGGCGATTGACTACCTTGCTCCCGGTCGGGATTTCGCCTGAGCAGTCCTCGGCCTGCCAGCGCTTGGCTGGAACACTGGCGACGATACTCCGCCAAGTCCTGGCACGCCGCGACACGACCCTATGGGTGTGGTGCTTCAGGTGCTGCGGGCATGGCCGGATTGGTATTTCCGGGCGGAGACCGTCAGACATCCACGCAGTCGTGACACGTTGGCCTACATGCCAGCGCTGTAAGGTGGCAATGAACTGATGCCAAAAGAGCAGGCGCTGTTGAACCTGTTCCTCGATGAGAAAGCGAAAGGCCGCATGGTCCTCACCGACGCCGTCTGCAGTGGGATACGCGATACGACGTCCAGGTTGAAAAAGGTCCTCCACCGCATCGACCACGGCGTCGACGTGTTGCTCACTAACCCGTAGCTGGTCAAGAACGGGCTGGGGACTTACCGACCATGGCGTTCCTGTAGACGGGGTACAACGTGCACACCCTGCAGCTGGCCGCGCGACGTTCGTGGAGGATCAGGCAACTGCACCCGCTGTGTCTGATGTTCTTCGGCTACGCCGGCAGCCCAGAAATTACCCGCCTGCAGTTGATGACGAAGAAGGTTGCTGCGGCACAAAGCACTTCGGGCAACGTGCCTGACTCGGGGCTCGACGCCCTGAACCAGGACGGTGATTCAGTTGAAATGGCGCTAGCTAGACCGCTGATCGCCGCATAGCATATGGCCACCTGCGGGTGGCCTTTTTTACCCGGGCGCAGTACAACTTGTATGAAATTGAGCCACCGATGGAAATACCAATGAAAGAACAACTTGAGTTACTGATCAACAATCTGGGAAAGTCCTATCATGATCTAGTGAAGCTTGGGCTGATTGAGAAATATTCGCTCCGTGAATCTCAATACGAGGATTGCGAATCGTTTGAAATTGAAAGCATCCCTGGTCTAGAACTTGTTTTTGAGCCAGTCGCATGTCGATTTGAGACTGTATACATCCGGCTCAGAGACGATACGGATTGTGACCTTCCCGTTTATTCCGCTCCGCTGCCAAATCCATTTAGCCTCATCACTAACAGAAGTGACGTTTGCAACCACCTGGGCATCCCCCTCGCCAGCTTCGAGGCCAAGCCAATTGAGGGACTGCCGGCCTACGACACGTTCCAGCTAGACCGCAACCTTCATTCTGCCGCCAGACTGTCTCTCCAGTACGGTGCCGACACGAAACTTAATACCATTGTTATTTCAGTATTCAACACTACGGTCTGAACCGCAGGCCACCGCGAGGTGGCCCTATTCAACCTAATGCTTGCCAGTGGCAACTTCGTTTTCCCGTCCGTAATAATCTTCACCCATGGCCTTTTCTTTCAACCAGTAATTTATCGTTTCGCCCACTGATACAGGCGTATGAGTTTCAAGCTCCCACATACCCACATCCCTCCACGCTTCGAAAGTCTGCTCACAAAGTCTATGGGTGACTTCCGCCAGAGGCATACTTGGATCGCACAACTCTTCCGCTGAGGTGCCTATGCCAAACCACTCATCAACACACAAAGAATCTGGAACTCCCTCAAACCTCCACCACCCATGATAATTTTCCGGAGTCCGGGATTGCCAACTTCTCTCATCTTTAGCTGTCCAGATCCCCTTCTCTTTCAAATTATCTCGACCTGCATTCATGTCCACAAAGAACATTTTCCATTCGTCCGGGCTAGACGTCTTCCAATCGAACCAGCATACATGTATATCGGACTGCCCCAAGCGCAGGACCGTCTCAATTACACTGGCCTTCGTGGGACCGAACACCCACTGATAGTCACGCATATAGTCAGGCTTATTTCCGTGCTCGATACCTTGACATGCATAGGGAAGCTGGTCTTTATTGGCCTTCCAAAACTGCTCCAAGCAGCTTAGTGTTGGCAGGTCAATTGCTATCGTTCCATTTTCAAGGACCAGCCCTTGGGCCAAGGGAATATCAACTGGATTAATCTTTTTCTGAGGTTTCATAAAGCTCACTGAGTAACTGAAATTAATATGTAACTACTGTAACGCCATTGGCAGAACTAATTGCGCACTCTGGCTTCGAACATTCCCCACTTCTTTGCTCACCGGGAACCATTGAAAATCGACTGCGGGTCCGCAGCCGGCCTGGACGATATCTGTCAGTCGCTCGAGACGAGCATCAGGATCAACCCATTCTGGGGCAATCTAAAGGCTGATAACCAACGGCTTTTGATCACGGATGTCCTCCCGGCCCAGGTCTGCTGCTGCCGTGATGATCACAAAACCGTCCTGCTCCTGGTGGGACGAACCCGCTGCGGACTTCCGCCAAGACTGCAAAATACAACAGTTCATCTTTGGTGGTCTTGATGTAGTCGAACTGCTTTCGCTTTGGATCGGCAGGGTCAACGTGCCCACTCCCCGAACGGCGCATCGCCTTCGACATACCGCGCAGCCGTCTGCACATCGCGCCACCCGACATAGTCCATCAGGGCTTTACTGCTCCATTGATTTTCACTCGCCCAGGTGGCAAAGCCTCTCCGCAGGGAGTGCGCCGAGTAACCTTGCGACTCTACACCGCTGCGCAGAAAAACCTGACGCAGCAACCGCGAAAGGCTGTTGGCGTTGAGCGCTTGCTCTCCGATATGCCCCCAACGATCGATTGAGCGAAACAGCGCGCCCTCGGTAAGCCCACTTTCATTCAACCACACCTCATAAGCTGCGACGGGGCACAAGCGCTTGAGTGCTGGAACTTTAACCACCCGGCCTTGGTTGCTGCGATCGGATTTACTACTCGGCAGGAACAGCTCCAAACCCTGCGCTTGACGCGATTTGATGTGCTCAATACGCAGCCGACTCAGCTCATCACCGCGAAACGCCCGCCAGAAGCCAAGCAAGATCAGCGCCTGGTCACGCGCAGCGCGCAACCTCACCACGCGTGCAGGGTTGGCAAGCTCAGATTCGAGTTGAGTGATGCAGCTTTCCAACTCCTTCAGCGCCAAGGCTTCGGCTTGTTTGACCGGCTGCGGGTGCAGTGCCCGGATGCCACGCAGCGTGTCGCGCACTCGCGTCGACTTGGTGGGGTCGGAAAAGCCTAATTGCTGATGCCACCGCGCCAAGGCGGCCAAGTGCACCCTCAGCGTGCTGCTGCTGAGTTGATCACCATAGTGCGTGAGGTAGCGCACGATGCTTTCGCTGGACGCGGGCAGCAATCCACCCCACTCCGCCTCGAAGTGCTCAATGGCTTGGGCATAGCGCCGCTCGGTACTGGCGCGACGCGCGGCCCGGAGATAACGCTCGGGCGAAGTGTCCACCAACGCCTCCTGCTGTACCCCTCATCCCGCCAAACAGCCACTAAAAAGCGCTATCACGTTCGAGAAACTTGGCTTCTCAAACGTCAGTCTGTCCGATTATTCGGATCGGATCAGGCATCTATACACGTGTACTTCCATACTGTTTGAACAGTACGAAAAAGTGAGAGCAACAGCATGGCCCGCGCCGGAATCAACAAAGCCCTCGTGCAGCGCGCCCGCGATGCCCTCCTCGCCCGTGGTCTGTCACCCAGTATCGAGGCCGTGCGAGCAGAACTCGGCCACACGGGCTCGAAGACCACCATCCTTCGCTACCTGCGTGAACTGGACGTAGCAGAACCCCATCCGCCACAGGTGAATCTGTCGGAAGAATTGCAGGCGCTGCTGCAGAGTCTAGCTGAGCGTTTGGCGAACGAAGCGCAGGCCACGGTCGCCGTCGATCGTGCCCGCCTGGAACGACAACAAGCGGCCTATCAGCAGCAGCGCGCGGTAGAGGGCGCGCGCCTCGAGCAGTTGCAGGTGGCACACACCGCAGAAATGGAAGCCCATCGGCAGTTGCGTCTGCGGGAAGTGCAGCTGACGGGTCAACTGCAATTGGCCGAAGGTGAGCGACGGCGTCTTGAAGAAGCGTGCCGGCAGCAGCTGCAGATGCTCGAGGAGCGAGCGACGACGATCCACTCGCTCGAGACCAAACACCAACAGGCGCGTGAATCCCTGGAGCACTTTCGCCACCAGCATCAGTTACAACGCCAGGAAGAACTGCAACGGCATGATCAGCAGTTGAGTCAGTTGCAAGCCGAGGTGCGGGGATTGCGTGAACAACTCGCTGTCCGCCAGGAAGAACTGACACAGCTCTACCGAGACCTGGAACGCTCGACCAGCACGCAGGGCTACCAGCAGCAACAGCTCCGTCAGCTCGAGCGGGAGTTGAACGCCGCGCAGCAGCACTTGGCGGCCGAGAAGCTGAACATGTACCAGGCGCATCAGCAGGCAGAAATCATGGCGAGTGAGATCACCTTGCTCCGCGAGAAGTCCAGGTCTTACCTCATCGCCCACCGTCATGACCAGCGCCTCCTGCGGGCGCAGGCGCAACAACTGGCACGCCTGCAGGGCGTGGTCGAGCCGGGGTCATCCGACAGTCCAATTCCTCAATGATGGATCAAACCTGGCGCGGAGTCGTCCCACCTCACGCGAGCGTCGCTGTGTACCTCAACGCATGCGGGGCAGGAAAGTTAAGAAAAAATGCAGAAAAACCTCAAAAATGAAGATTTTCATGGGCCACTTAAGAAAAAGCTGACGATAGGGCCTGTCTGAACAGAAAATTCCCGGATAGCCTCATCCACTCAAGCACTAAGCTAGCCTGCCACAGCAACCTGGCGATCCCGACTTACGACGCGGGGTCCTGCCCGCCCAGCACAAATTGTTGGACCCTTGGATCACATCGCAGAATTGAGGGGTAGGCAACCACTGATCACCAGACGGATATCCATGTCTATGCGCCCTACCCTTTCCCGAGAAACGGCCATGCTGGAAAAGGGCAAAGTACGTCTCCTGGGCAGCGGTGACTTCTTGACTGCCGAAGCGTTCGCAGTCCTGGCTCAGCTGAGCATGGAACAAGGTGCTCTTGAACTCATGGCGTGGAAACGGGCGGGAAGCATTTTTTCGCTGGCTCATGAAGACAAGGAATACTTTCCCCTCTATGCCTTTGACTCCGCTTCCGGCTTCCGCCCATTTTCGTCATTGACAGCCATCATCGCGACGCTCGGCCTCAGCAAGGCTGACTGGGCTATGGCGCTCTGGTTCGGCTCATCCAATAGCTACTTGGAAGGCCAGATGCCGAAGGATGTGATGATGGACGAGCAAGCGCGGGTATTGGATGCAGCCCGAAGTGAGGCGTACGGAGCGCTGCATGGGTGACAGATTGCCTGTACATTTCGCGTTAGCGTCGCCAACTCTGTGGGCATATCTGCCCATGAAGCCCTAAGCAATATTTTTTCGCCGGAAAACTCAACCAGCCAAGCGCCCTACTGGCTCCCAACTCCGGTCTTTAGAGGCGGCAATATCGATGAAGCGGCCCTGGCTACTGCGCTTGGCCAGCGCTTCGCGCGCTTCTGCTTGAAAGCGGGCGGCCATCAAGGGTTTGGGTTCCTGCTTGATCTGCCTCATAGACACCTCGTGTGTCGTGACCTTCGGGTGGATAGGATTGCTGGGCGGTGACGATGACAAGACGCGTCCTCACATCATACTGGACAGTAACAGTCCGGAGCACGCTAGGCGTGCAACTTAGAAGCCGGGTGGCGATCAATAAACACCGTAATCGAGCCGGACGAGGAGCTCCGCCAGCTCCGTATAACCGTTCTTGGTTTTCAACAGCATGCACGGCAGACGCCGGCCAAGTCCGATCGCCGGCTTGGTGAACCATGCTTCAGCCAGCTCACGATTTCCGAACACCTGCTCACCGGTTATCAAAATCTCATGGCGTCGTCTCATGAAGCAGTGATGGTTCAGACTCCAACACCTGTTAGGAAAAGGCGAGCTGAGTGCGAGAACTCTAAATGCCGTCATGCGCGGCTCCGGTTGGTGATTGCCCACAGGCGCTGCGGATGCCTCTGGTTTGTAACGGTATTCGTGAGGAGAGAATCGTCCCGCCCCAAACAATAACTGAGCGGTGAAAGACTCCACGAACGCCATCGCCTCCCTTTGCACGTACCGTTCGTAATGGGCGCGATATACAAGCGGTACAGTAGCGCGATTGCCTAAGCACAGGCTGACCAGCTCTGATAACACGTAGCCACGAACATCGTAACGGGCATCAGCGGCTCTGAGCACCGTTGCATAACAAGAGTGGAAAACGAGCTTTGCGCCAGGGGAGCTCTGAGAAGGTATTTGATCGCTAATCTTGCAATTCCTATGAGATCGTTGAGCAGCTACGGCAATGAAGACACCAACGGGTGGGCGATTGAGTCGTAGCGTGGCGCATTGATGAAACTGACGGAAGTATCCAGGCTGGAGAAAATCCGTCCAGCCCCGTGGCATCCTGGACTCAGTGAAGTTGTCCCTCGGCCAGCCTTTCAATGGGCGATAAAATTCAACTCATCCGGAGGCCTGCCCGCCATCGCTAGGAAGCGCCGGCCATTGACCTGTCGGGAGGGACCGGTTAGGTGTCTCGGCGCCGCTACAGGCCGGTCCCTTACTCCGGATCGGCTGCCGCGGTAATGCGCGTAGATATGTCCGAAAATGTCTGCAAAAAAATGTGTAGAAAACAGCCATGTTCAACCGATGAGAAAGCGAGGAAAGCCCCGCGTCATCTGATTCAGGGTGGATAGGAATTTATGCAGAAAAATGTGCAGAGTTGTTGACCCATCTCCGGATTTCGATACCGGCAAACGATGCCTCACGGGTACCACAAGCAGTCCTCCCACACCGTCCAGTCGATGAATCCTCTGCACGTGCCGGCACGAGACTACCATCCTGATATTTCGACTAGAGTACACATGTACTCCACGCCACTGACGCTTGGCATTTACGTCTGGGGCAGATGACAACTGACTCGTCCAGTAGATGGATCAACGCCAGAGCAAGCGGGAATATTGGCAGGGCCCGAAGTGTTGCTACTGGGCCGGTAGCCAGGCAAACAAAGGTTGACCGAGCTGAGCCTATCGCTCGGCGATCATTTTGTGATTTGGAGAATCTGATCCTTCTTCACATCGACAGCGTGACAACAAATCGTGCCCTTTTGACTAACGCCCGTTGCACTTCGATGGTTACCGCGGGCGGTTTCATGCCGTGCGGGAAGACCTCCGTGGATAGCAGCGTTTCCACCAACTCAGTGTGTTGCTGTTCAGCCAAAGACCAAAGCCAAAGCAGACATTCATCATCCCAACCGTCGACCCATCCGTTACTAATCAGCCGATCACCCAGTTTGATCTGCTTCACCAAGAGGCGCTCGAACCACCCAGCATCCGCCGGCCAAAACGCTATGTCACCCAGCTTGCCCTGGGCCTCTAGTGAATGAATTGCCTTCCAAAGCGGTACTGCCAGTTTTCTATGACCTGGTCGCACACACATCAAGCAGCAAAAAGCGGCAAAGGACTTACCTAACCATCGGCGCTGCATGAGGAACGTGCTCGATTTCGAGCGAAGGATCGCGAGCAGCGGAGCTAGCCGCTGCCAATGCGGGCAGCCAGAGAGTATTGCCAATGACTTCGAGCTGAAGCCTGCCAACTGCTTGCCATTCACGCGCACCGATTGCGCTAACTCTTCAGCGCGTGTGGGCAATAAATCTGGCTTGAGCAAGCTCCACAAGGAGGAATCGAAAACGCTGCGGAGGTCGGGAAAGCGCTCATACAAACTCACTCGAGCTGGTTCAGAGGCAACGGCGCCCTTGAATCGGCGTCGCCAAAGCTTGAGCAGTTCTAGAGGTGTTCCCGTTTGCGGGAGAACGGTGATGTCGTGGGCAGCTTCACAGGCTGCTACCGCTGCAGCACTGTCCTGACACCCATAGCATTCAGCCACCGAAACGGAAAAAGCGATGCCTCGAGCACGTCTGAGCTCGGGCAAATCCAACCGGCTATCCCTCATAACAAGAACTCCTTTCCAATGTCGCCCTAACCCATGAGGATCAAACGGATCGCATCTAAATGTAGTGTCGCAACAGAAAATGTAGCAGCACTACACATCAAGCCTTACCACTACATGACGGACTTGCGGCACTACAAAGGAGCGGTCATTGCCGTCCCTATTCACAAATGCAGAAGTTTTCGCATTTGTTAACCTATTGATTTTTCGAAAAACTGCCTACGTCAGAACAATAGATTTTATTCATATCATGGTCTGTCAAGGTGAACCGAGCTGGGTGAAAATGGAGTCAACGGGGATGCCTTCCCCGCTGACCCGCGTCAAGCCCACAGTCAGTGCCTGAGGCAGGGGAAGATCACAGTTTTGATTAGAGAGCCCAAAGCCCGTCTATACGGAGACTTTATGGAACTTGATCTGAAACGCCATCTGCCAGGCACGGTTACGATCACCGCGCGTGCTGAATTAACGACTGGTCAACACCATAGGCGAATCACCCACTTCCCATCGAATAAAAACAAGTCCGCTGTGGGCTGCACGGTACTGCAGCATTCAGATTTTTGTATTCACTTAGAATATGAACCCAGAGTCACAGGCTACTGCAGCCGGCCCGGAAAAATTCGCTTCGAAAAAACTAATCAGTGCTACAGCCCTGACTTCTGCGCCTTGTTCGACGAAGACCATATAGTCTTCTACGAACTATTGAAGCCTACAACTGTAATTCTTCAAGTAGAAAAAGATAGGCAGAGCGGGCTCCGCGCACTCTTTAGCGAAGCGGGGCTAAACCTGGAAATAATCATGCTCGCCAGCATTAGCCAATCCCCAAAAACTCTTAACCTTAGGCATCTTTACCATCACGCCCTGCATGGCACATCAGAAGGCGCGCGCCGGGTAGTTGCAACAATTAATAATTTCGCTTCTGATGAGGTATCAGTCCAGCATCTGCTCAGCAGTGGCCATCCGGCTAAAGACATTGCTTATTCAATTTTCTACCAGATGACCTCTGTCAATCTCAGCCAACCATTCAACCTCGATACCCGCCTGCGTAGTTCTCAACATGCGCGCTTTGATTGAAATTCGGGCGGGAGAGCGTTATCACTACTGCGGCAAAGATTACCAGGTAATGGAGGTTGACGGCGAACGCGCCCAACTACGTTCGATCTACGGCCCTGCTCAAGTTGTTTATCAATATGTCACCACGCTTCGTCGAGCCATTGACCAGGGCAAGATGATTAAACTGCAGGAAGCACCAATACAAACTGATCCCAACTTAATAATTTCCCGCCTACCCAAGAGGGAAGCTCGTGCTCTCGAAACTCGCACCGCCTATGTCGAAGCCTTCTTAGGAGACTGCGGGTGGGTCACACGCCGGACTCATCATGATTTTGTCGAAATCATGATCAAAAAAATCGGGCCTCATAAGGCTCCCAGTTATACTACTTTGTGGCAATGGAAACGGGCATTTTTAAATGCCGGTAGAAACTTTACCGCCTTAATACCTAACACTTTCAGGCCAATCAATAAGCACATTTCTCATCAACCCCTGGAAGTGCAGCAACTGATAAAGTCCAACATCGCCACACTTTTCTGGACCCCAACCCCCTTTACTAAAACAGCCCTAATCTCCAGCATTAGGTTGATGCTGAAAGCATTGAATGAACGCCGCCGGCTCACTGAGCAGTTTCGCGTTCCATCCATATCAACTCTTTATAGAATCATCAACGAGGTTAACGCTCACGAGACCATACTTCATCAGCGCGGCCGAAAAGCTGCCAAGAAAACTCATTACTGGGGCGCGCCGATACCTGAGCCTGCTCGGCTATTTGAGCGCGTAGAGGCCGACTCACGCCCCTTGGACGTCATAGTGGTGAATAAGCATGGCAAGCCAGTCGGAAAGCCTGTACTAACTGCCTTTATCGACGTTAAGACCCGCTATATTATCGCTTGGCTGATCTCATTTAATCCGGCGTCCTTGGACACTACCATCAATGTCCTACAGAGTTCGTTAAGCTCCAACAATCCGCGGGGTGGCTTGGCTGAACTATACATCTTTGATAACGGTGCCGAATTTATCGCTAAAACCCTGAGAAAACTTCTTCACTTCTTGGGCTCAGCGGTCACTTTTTGCGAGCAAGACGAACCGAATCAGAAACCGCATATCGAAGCTTTCTTTAAGACCTGGGCCTGTGAAATAGAGCACATGATGCGCGGCACGACCCACAAAAGTATTGAGGCGAGAGGTGACTACGACTCTGAAGGGCAAGCGATGTATACGCTCGAACAAATCCAAAGCATTTTCACCCAATGGCTTGATACGTATCATGCGGACAAACACAGTTCGTTGGAAATGTCCCCCGACGAAGCTTGGTCACAAGCCTTGGCTACCCAATTTCCGCCTCAGAGATTTTCGGACGAGGATCTACGTCGCTGTTTTTGGCGATCTGCCGAAGTAACGGGAAATCCAAGCGGACGGGTACGCCACCAGAACCTGCACTGGTATGGGCCTGCAGTTAGTTATTTAGCCACAAAGCAACCCCTAGTAAAGAAGCTTATCCTTTATTTTGATGCTGGCGACGTAAGCCAAGCCTGGATCTGCCACCCCAGCTATCCGCATGACATCCAGCCGCTAATCCCCATGCACCCTGAATACCAAAACGGTCTAACGCTGCATTTTCATCATGTGATCCGAGCGCAGCAAAAGGCTATCAGGAAGACGCAGTGTTATTGCAAAGCACTGGAGGCGCGAACACAACTACTCTGGAAGATTGCTAAGGCCAACAAAAAGGGCTACCAAACACTTTTGACAGCGCTAGAGGATGGGAAGTTGAGTACGCAGCAAGTGACAGAAATTTATGAGCAACCATCATTGCCATTGGACAACGTACTGCCTTGTCACGAATACAACACTGCAACTCCTGAAGACTTTACACTTTCAATAGGGGGCCGTCGAGATGGAGACCGCACGGATTAATTCAATGCTCAATGCATTCAAGCATTGTAGGGTTCACTTCCCAAGATTCAATGCTGCGCATTCGGTTCTACTGGATGCAATCGAGGATACGAAGGTATCAGAAGAACCTTATGGGGCAATATTGTGCGCCAGGACGGGCACAGGAAAAACAACGCTATGCTTTAGTGCTATGGAACAATACGTAGAAAGGTATGCAAGCATTGGCGAAGGTGGAGTCGACCTATGCAAGCCCGTCATCTACTTCGAAGTCCCTAGCGACGTGACCGTAAAGGGCATGCCGCGACAGATGTTAATCGCGCTAGGCATTAGCAAACCCAGAGGCAGTCTTGAGGAAATGACACAACAACTTGTAAGCCTCCTGAAACAACTACGTGTAGAGCTTGTATTCTTAGATGAAATCAACCGCCTTTGTATCGGCGCCGCCCAAAAAATACGCCCGCAAACTCTTGGTTGGATAGCATCTTTTACTACGAAACTAGGTAAGCCGGTGATTATTAGCGGCACCGAAGAATGTGTTGACATACGGTCGCATCTCGGCGCATTCGCGACACGCTTCCCATATCAAGTAACTTTGGAGTTTTTCACGTACAGTGACGATCCAAACTCAGAATACTTTCGCACATTGGAAAAGCTAAATGAGGCCCTTTTCACGGTCACAGGCCTTTCCAGTGACATTAATCTTCATGACCCTTCCATTGCTTTGGGCCTTTTTATAGCAACAGCTGGTAATCTTGGCTGGCTCAGGAAGATTCTCTTCGTTGCGCTGAAACGATGTCTTTTACGCGATGATGGCAAGGGTTTAAAGCTAACCGACCTGCATTATTCCTGTGAACACCTCAGTTTAGATACCAGGCTGTCATCTCGCAACCCCTTCGCAGCAGATCTAGTGAGCAATCTTCGACTTATAGAATCACAAGAGGTTCAAGAAAAGATAAAATCGTATCGGGTATCAGCATGAATGAAGTATTTTACTTGCCCTTCCCCTTGCCTGAGGAAAGCCCGACAAGCTTATTGAAACGATTCGCTTTAAAACACGGCTGCATTACACGCGCTCAATTTTCGAGTCTCGGCATCCCATTATCTATGTTTAACGCACTCAGCCGCAATGGGGAACCGGCAGTATGGCTCGGCGACAGATCAGGCGATTATAAAGATAAAGTATTATCAGGATTTTATGCCCCTTTAACTACGTTTCGATCAAATAGGCAACACTCCGTCAACAACCTTCTGATCAAGAACTCGATGATACGCTGGTCGGCACGAGGATTGTGTTCCGACTGCTGGCATGAAGGCATGGAGCACTTTCTTAAGGACATTCGATTTTGTTTCCATTGCCCACTGCACAGCAGAACCTATTTATTTAATTGCCCACATTGCAGCGCTCTCATCTCGTGGTTTGATGCACTGACGCTACACTGCAGAGCCTGCAAGAATGAATTGATCTCTCCACCATGCACTATCGAGGATACAAATCCAGAACAGAAATTACTTAACTGGTTTCGTGAGTCAAAGCAAGAAAATATTGAGTTGCTAGAGCATGCATTCCACGCTCTAAATTACACTTATCCTGTTTCGAACAGTGACCCTGACAGGGCTACGCTCCTTGTTGCAGTGGCGATTGTTGAAAATGACCAAAAAACCCTGAGTGAATTTCTTAACACCCTTCACTCCTGCCATCCGCATTTGGAACGCCGCATCATTGCGGCGGCATTATCGAGTGTAGAAACTGAAGCTTCTAGAAAGGTGGTTGAATCGTTCTTGGATAACAAAGACGCAGGCCATCCCGCTATCTCTGGTTCATCCAGCACATCTCACATACAACCAGGAAAAACGTTTTCCTTGGCTAGAACACAAGTCAGGAAACTCTTAAACCTACCTCAAAGTGTGCTGCTAGCCCTCTACAAAGAAACTCAGCACATTTGGAAAAGCGTTGGTCGCCAACGTATGATTCCTGAAAACCTTATCCTTGAGCTGATAGAAAAATCCGATGAATTCAGAAATCGCCCAATCAAGAAGCCAGAAACAAAAGGATTGACTCTAGGGTCTACAGCGCAACGACTCGGTGTAACTAGGCATAGGCTTAATCGAATCATCCAAGAGGGTCTGCTTGAGGTTACAGTTCATGGTGACAATTCCTATAGCGTCAACGAGCGTCAGATTCGAAATTTTGAAAATAGGTACGAAACCTTAGCGCAGTTCTGCTCAAGAACTAACACGGATAGAAATTCAGTGATATTGGCTATGCAGGCCCTCGATATAATTCCCCCTCCAGCCCAGCAATTCACTTATGCGGTCCCTCTAGAGCGCTCTGTTACCGATCGGCTCGGTGCATATCTGGAAGCACGAGTGCCGCATGAGAAGCACCCAAGAGCTCAAAGAGCTCAACTGGAGTTTATTGATGAGGCAGAAATCGATAAGTATTGCTGTTCGCAGAAAGCCTCAGAGCTGTCAAATCTCTCACCTTGCACAATCGCTAAGCTTATTAGAGATGGTTGGCTCATCGCTCGACGAAGAAAACGGAGGGGTAACTCTTTATACTTGCTAAAAACGGATGTTGAGGCAGCAAAATATGATTTCTTAAAAGCGGAAGAATTCGCAAAAATTATTGGAACCGTCCATAACTTAGCAACCAAGCTGCTTATAAGCCTGGGATTGAAGCCGTTAGCAGGTCCATTTACTGGCTGCGGTGACACTACAATATTTCACCGTAAAGACATTGAAGAAATAGTCCGCAAAAACTCAAGCCACAATAATGAAACGATGACAATCCTTGAAGCCAGCAGCTACCTTGAGCTTTCGGTAAGCACTGTAACAACATTATTGACAACTCGTGAGATATCTGCTGATTGCAATGGTGCGCCAAGCAACTTATTCATCGACAAATCGAAGGCAGATGAATTTCTAATCAATCATATCAGTGCCACCGAAGCCTCCAAAATGATTGGTATCAGCCCTTCAAAAATACAAACATTTTTAAAAAATAGAAATATATTACCGACACATAAAAACCCCAACGAAGCGTCTGAAACTTTTTTTCTTCTCAGGAATCTTCAACAGCTAGGCTTCAAGCTCGTTACCAACAGTTCGAACGAAACATATCTAGATGGTTTCGTATCACTGCCAGATGCATGCAATAAGCTTAAGATTTCCCTTCCAGATTTTACCAAGAATTTCACCAAGACGGGGTACGTGAACACCATCCGCGCAATGAACAAGGATTGGATCTCTCATGAAGATCACAACAAGGTTAGCCAGTTTCTGAAAGCCTACTGCACTTTAGCCATGGCAGATTCACGCGCAGGTGCAAAAGGGCGCTTTAAATATCTCATAGACATAGGTGCAATACGCATCGCAACCAAGCTTCCGCCCCAATTAGCGGGTGGGATATTCATCAGCAAACGGGCAGTCGCAATTCAAATCAAGCGTTTTGAATCGTCACCCGGTAGGCGTCATTAATATGACAGCCTACACTTCAAAAACTTACCTTCCAGGGCTGTAGTTAATTTAGGTCCAATCGACTGCCTTTGTAGACATCAATATAGTCTGCGAGAGGAGCGCACTCAATCATTCGGCCCACCACAAATCCCTGTGCTACAGAAGCGGTCGCAATCGCCCAGAGAGCAGGTCACCTTTTTGGCGCTTGCATAGTCTATAGACGTCCACCTGCGCTAGCGTCTGAGCGATCAGAACTCGAACCTAGGCGCCCTTGATAACATCAATACGATTGCCAGTGACTAAAATTCTTCTGGTTCAATTTTTTTGATATTTTTGTTCGGTCCGCGCTGAAAAAAACTATATTTATCAATGCCTATCATTCGGAAGTCAGTGAAAAATAAGGCCGGGCTGAAGCATCGAGAAGGCTGCCGATTGGCAGCCTTTTTTATTTTTATGGCAAGTACCAGGAGACCACCATGGTCAGCGAGTCCGGGGCCTATACCTTGTTGGCGCATCACCATGTGCCGGAGAACCGCCATTTGCGCTGGTGGCTGACGCATGAGGTGGTGGCGGTGCTGCGTGATGCTCAGGCTGATGGGGTGGACGATGCGCCGCGGCTGGGGCAGATGTGCTGGCCTGGTGGGCGGAGCGCTACGTTGCTGTATTGGCAGAGTGAGCCTTGGGTGAGGATGCGGGATATGCCGGTGGTGCTGGCCGGGGAAGTCGAGCTGCCGGGGCCGGTGGAGAAGCGCAAATTGAGTTGGCGGGAGTGTGCGCAGCGGGCGCTGCGGATGCATGGGGTTTAGCGGGCCATTTTTTTGCCTGTAAGGGCCCCTTCGCGGGCGAACCCGCTCCCACACCGAACTCGGATGCCTGGACTGATTCCGTTAGCCTGAACAGCGTTTGCGAGCTCTGCTACTACGCGGCTCCGGCTATTGCAGAACCAGTGGGAGCGGGATCAGTCTACTGCCAGTCAGTGAGCCAATTGGGGTCGCTTTACGGCCCTTCGCGGGCAAGCCGTACTGCTTTTGTAGGATCTTGATTCAACACTGCCAGCAAAAACCACACTCGCGGCCTTCTGGTTACCTGCCTGGGCTATTACACTGATGTGTATTCAATCCACGCGTGTGATCGAACCAGGAAAAGCTATGGCAACCTTGCGCGAAAACCAGCTTAGCGACGAGGCTATCGAGAATCTGGAGAACCAGATCCCAGAGATGGCCGCTGCTGCTACACGCCTTGCGTATTTCCGGGCTGTTGCAGCGGGGCATACAGTTGTCACCGTCGACAACAACCACATCATCGCAACCCACGCTGATGGCCATGTTGAAGTGCTTGCAGAAACCAAACCGGGCCTGAAGGTGAAGACCGGACAGCGCTTCACCGTGCGCAAGCTCAGTGGGCGCGCCTAAGCTTCGCGTTTTTGCCGGACCTAATGGGTCTGGCAAAAGCACCATAAAGGACCAGATTCCTGCTCGGCTGGTCAACCTTTACGTCAATGCTGATGAGCTTGAAAAGTCTGCCAAAACGACAGGGCTCATCGACCTGAGTGATTATGGCCTTGAGCTGACCGAACAGGCATTACAGGCGTATCTCACCCAGCATCCATTGATCATAAGGGCAGGCCTGCAGGAGAGCACAGGCCGGCTAACACTCGTAGGCCAAAAAATCGACCTCCGAGGCGTGGATATAAATTCCTACCACGCTGCCGTCATTGCAGACCTCATCCGACATCAATTGCTCGAACGCAGAATCAGCTTCACGTTCGAGACAGTAATGTCTTCTTCGGAGAAGGTTCGATTCATGGAGATGGCCCAGCAGATGGGCTACCGAACCTACCTGTATTTCGTTGCCACCGATTCACCGCAGATCAATATTCTTCGGGTAGCAAACCGGGTCGATGATGGCGGGCATGACGTCCCGAGAGACAAAATTACCCAGCGCTATGCCCGTACACTCTCACTGCTCCCCGAGGCCATTTCCGCGGCGAATCGGGCTTATATTTTCGATAACTCCGGAGATGAGTCGGTCTTTCTCGCAGAGATTACTGATGGCGCCACGTTGGAGTTTCATCAGGACGACATGCCAGATTGGTTCATCAATGCCTACCTGAGCCGGGTTTGGGAATTTTGATGAACTGGCTGAAGGAAAGAGGAGTGCGACGGCACAGCTTCTGCTTTCTTGCATGAACTGCTGGAGCTAGGGAGCGCTCGATCTCATCCGGTCAGTCGCTCCGCAAAAGAAGAGGCCCCGCCCACGCCAACAATAGGGGTACGGCACAGCTGTTGGGATAGTGGCTGGGGCTACCTTGGTCGTAGTATGTCTCTAGAACGCTCACAGTAGAGCTTCTACAGCCCGATTTTTGCCATGTCCCCCCTAATTTGCTCAGCCATCAAGCGTTGACAGCCCACCTTACCCTTGCTAATAATCGCCAACAGTTGTACGACAACACATAACAAAAACAACAATCAGTGGACGAACTCATGTCGACACCCATCCCGAGACACCCACGTCTGTTGCACACCCCTCTTCCCCCGGCCTGCCTGCGTACGCCCGTCAGTACCTAGCACCCGGTTACCGCGCACTCACCCCTGGCCCTGACCGGCCCGTTACCTACCCGCCCCTGCCGAAGGCCGCTTGCGCGTGCCCGGTGGACGGGCTGCCATACCCTTCGGGAGCACAACAATAATGAAAATCTGCCACACCCTGCCCTTCGCCCTGGTTGGCGCCGGGGTCATCGCCGGCCTGCCGGGTACCAGCCTGGCTGCGGGTTTTGTCGAGGACAGCAAGGCCACCCTCGGGCTGCGCAACTTCTACATCAACCGTAACTTCACCAACCCCAGCAACGCTCAGAGCAAGGCCGAGGAATGGACGCAAAGCTTCATTCTCGATGCCCGCTCGGGGTTCACCGAAGGGCCGGTCGGGTTCGGCGTGGATGTGCTGGGGCTGTGGTCGGTCAAGCTCGACGGCGGCGGCGGCACCTATGGCACAGCGTTGCTGCCGCGCCATGACGATGGCAAGCCAGCGGATGATTACGGGCGGTTGGCAGTCGCTGGCAAGGCGCGCATTTCCAAGACCGAGCTGAAGATTGGCGAGTGGATGCCGGTGCTGCCGATCCTGCGTTCGGACGACGGGCGCTCGTTGCCGCAGACGTTCCGTGGCGGGCAAATCACCTCTAACGAGATTGCCGGGCTGACCCTGTACGGCGGCCAGTTCCGCGGCAACAGCCCGCGCAACGACGCCAGTATGGAAGACATGAGCTACGGCGGTGGCGTGTCGGACCGCTTCAACTTTGTGGGTGGCGAGTACAAGTTCAACCAGGACCGCACGCTGGTGGGGCTGTGGAATGCGGTGCTGAAGGATGTGTACCAGCAGCAGTACCTGCAACTGAGCCACAGCCAGCCGGTGGGCAACTGGACCTTGGGCGCCAACCTGGGCTACTTCCATGGCGATGAGGATGGCTCCGAGCGCGCCGGGCAACTGGACAACAAGACCTACTCGGGGATGTTCTCGGCCAAGTACGGCGGCAACACCTTCTGGGTGGGCCTGCAGAAAGTCGATGGCGATACCTGGATGCGGGTCAATGGCACCAGTGGCGGGACCTTGGCCAACGACAGCTACAACTCCAGCTTCGACAATGCCAACGAACGCTCGTGGCAGGTGAGGCATGACTTCAACTTCGTCACCGTCGGAGTGCCGGGGTTGACCTTGATGAACCGGTATATCAGCGGGCGTGATGTGCATACCGGGTCGGTGACCGATGGCAAGGAGTGGGTGCGCGAGACGGAGCTGGCGTATGTGATCCAGAGCGGGGCGTTCAAGGATTTGAGTGTGAAGTGGCGTAACTCGTCGATTCGGCGGGATTACAGCAATAACGAGTTTGATGAGAACCGGTTGATCTTTAACTATCCGTTGTCGCTGCTTTAACCGGAACATTGGTGCTGCCTTTATTGGGGCCGCTTTGCGGCCCATCGCAGGCAAGCCAGCTCCTACACCGACCGCGCTGACTTCAAGGCATGTGCAGTACCTGTGAGAGCTGGCTTGCCGGCGATGAGGCCGGTAAAAGCCATACAAGTCTCATTGACAACACCCAAACCCACCGCCAATAATCAGCTTAGTCATACGACAACCTACAACAATTAACAACAAGAGCCGGCCATGACCCCTACTCCCCTCAATCGCCTGCTGCTCACTGGAGCCGCAGGCGGCCTGGGCAAGGTCCTTCGCGAACGCCTGCAAGGCTACGCCGAGGTCCTGCGCCTTTCCGACATCAGCCCCATGACACCTGCTGCAGGCCCGCATGAAGAAGTGATCACCTGCGACCTGGCCGACAAGGCGGCGGTACATGCCTTGGTCGAAGGCGTTGACGCCATCATCCACTTCGGCGGCGTGTCCACCGAGCATTCCTTCGAAGACATCCTCGGCCCCAACATCTGCGGCGTGTTCCATGTCTACGAGGCAGCACGTAAGCATGGGGTGAAGCGCATCATCTTCGCCAGCTCCAACCACACCATCGGTTTCTATCGCCAGGATGAGCGCATCGACGCCCACTCCCCGCGCCGCCCCGACAGCTACTACGGGCTGTCCAAGTGCTACGGCGAGGATGTGGCCAGCTTCTACTTCGACCGCTACGGCATCGAGACCGTCAGCATCCGTATTGGCTCGTCGTTCCCGCAACCACAGAACCCACGCATGCTCTGCACCTGGCTGAGCTATGACGACCTGGTGCAACTGATCGAGCGCGGGCTGTTCACGCCCGACGTTGGCCACACCATCGTCTACGGCGCCTCCGACAACCGCACCGTGTGGTGGGACAACCGCCATGCCGAGCACCTGGGCTATGTGCCCAAGGACAGCTCCGAAGCCTTCCGCGCCGCCGTCGAAGCCCAGCCGGCGCCCGCCGCCGATGACCCGAGCATGGTCTACCAGGGCGGCGCCTTCGCCGTGGCCGGCCCGTTCAACTGACCCCACGCACGCCAGGAGGCACGGCCATGAACTGCGAACTGATCGTCGACGCCCGCAACGGCACTGGCGAAAGCCCCGTGTGGCACGCCGCTGAACAGGCCCTGTACTGGGTCGATATTCCCGCTCGCCAACTGCACCGCTGGCAGGCGGCCGATGGCAAGCACCAGGTCTGGCAGGGCGACGAGATGCTGGCCTGCATCGCCCGCAGCGGCCAAGGTTGGGTTGCCGGCATGGAAAGCGGCATCTTCCAGCTTCAGGCCAAGGCCGACGGCAGCCTGGACAGCCGGCTGCTCAGCAGCGTGGCACATGCCCAGGCAGGCATGCGTTTCAACGATGGCCGCTGTGATCGCCAGGGCCGCTTCTGGGCCGGCACCATGCTGCTGGACATGCAGCAAGGTGCCCACGTGGGCGCGCTGTACCGGCATGACGGCGAAGGCCAGTTGCACCTGCAGCAGGACGGCATGATCGTGCCCAACGGCCTGGCCTTCAGCCCCGACGGCACACGCATGTACCTCTCCGACTCGCACCCCAACGTGCAGAAAGTCTGGGCCTTCGACTACGACACCGACAGCGGCACGCCGCGCAACAAGCGACTGTTCGTCGACATGCGCGGCTACCCCGGCCGCCCCGACGGCGCGGCTATCGACCAGGACGGCTGCTACTGGATCTGCGGCAACGATGCCGGGCAGATCCACCGTTTCACCCCCGATGGCCGCCTGGACCGCTCGCTCAACGTGCCGGTGAAAAAGCCCGCGATGTGCGCCTTCGGCGGCGCCAACCTGGACACCCTTTACGTCACCTCGATCCGCCCTGCGGGCATCGACCTCAGCGACCAGCCGCTGGCTGGCGGGGTATTTGCCCTCAACCCTGGCACCAAAGGCCTGGAGGAGCCTGCCTACCGGGGCTGAGCCCCACCTGCCACACCCACACTTGCACGTACGAAACCAGATAATAAAAACCACGGAGTTTCATCATGACGTTCAAACGCAAGCTGCTTCTTGCCGTACTCCCCTTCGCCTTCAGCGTGGCCATGCCCGCCTCGGCACTGGACATCAAGTTCGCCGAAATCCACCCGGCCGGCTATCCCACCGTGGTGGCCGAGCAGAACATGGGCAAGAAACTTGAAGCAGCCAGCAATGGCGACATCACCTTCAAGATGTTCGCCGGTGGCGTGCTGGGCTCGGAAAAGGAAGTGATCGAACAGGCGCAGATCGGTGCCGTGCAGATGACCCGCGTCAGCCTGGGGATCGTCGGCCCGGTGGTGCCGGATGTGAACGTGTTCAACATGCCGTTCGTGTTCCGCGACCATGAGCACATGCGCAAGATCATCGACGGAGACATCGGCCAGGAGATCCTCGACAAGATCACCAACTCCGACTTCAACCTGGTGGCCCTGGCCTGGATGGATGGCGGCTCGCGCAGCATCTACACCAAGAAGCCCGTACGCAGCCTTGAAGACCTCAAGGGCATGAAGATTCGCGTGCAAGGCAACCCGCTGTTCATCGACATGATGAACGCCATGGGCGGCAACGGCATCGCCATGGACACCGGGGAAATCTTCAGCGCCCTGCAAACCGGCGTGATCGATGGCGCCGAGAACAACCCGCCGACCCTGCTCGAACACAACCACTATCAGAACGCCAAGTACTACACCTTGACCGGCCACCTGATCCTGCCGGAGCCGGTGGTGATGTCCAAGACCACCTGGAACAAGCTCACCCCCGAGCAGCAGGCGCTGGTGAAAAAGGTCGCGCGTGAGGCGCAGATGGAAGAGCGCGCGCTGTGGGACGCCAAGTCCGCCGCCAGTGAAGAGAAGCTGAAGGCCGCCGGTGTCGAGTTCATCACCGTCGACAAGAAGCCGTTCTACGACGCCACCGCCTCGGTGCGTGAAAAATACGGCGCGCAGTACGCCGACCTGATGAAGCGCATCGACGCCGTCCAGTAACAGCGGCCCCTTTTCTGAACGACCTCGGCAGTGCGGCGCCCGCCGCCCTGCCGCTTTGGTGATGCCCATGAAAAACCTTGTTCTGCGTGCGAACGACACGCTGTACCGCAGCTGCATCTGGGTCGCCGGCCTGTCGATCCTGGCGATGTCGCTGATCATTCCCTGGGGCATTTTTGCCCGCTACGTGCTCGGTACTGGCGCCAGCTGGCCGGAGCCGGTGGCCATCCTGCTGATGGTGGTGTTCACCTTCGTCGGTGCCGCCGCCAGCTACCGCGCCGGGGCGCACATGGCGGTGGCGATGATTACCGATCGCCTGCCACCGCTGCAGCGTCAGCTGGTCGCGCTGCTGGTGCAGGTGCTGATGATTCTGGTGTGTGTATTCATGACCTACTACGGCACCAAGCTGTGCATCACCACCTGGAACCAGTTTCTGGCGTCGCTGCCGGGTGTACGGGTGGGTATGACTTATGCGCCGATCCCGGTGGGCGGCGTGCTGACCCTGGTCTTCGTGCTGGAAAAACTGCTGCTCGGCGACCAGAGCCAGCGCAAGGTGGTGCGTTTCGACCACGTAGAAGAAAGCGAAGGAGTGGCGTAAATGGATGCGTTCATTCTGTTGGGCAGTTTCGTTGCGCTCATCCTGCTGGGCATGCCGGTGGCCTATGCACTGGGCCTGTCGGCGTTGATCGGTGCGTGGTGGATCGACATCCCGCTGCAGGCGATGATGATCCAGGTGGCCAGTGGGGTTAACAAGTTCTCGCTGCTGGCCATTCCGTTCTTCGTGCTGGCCGGCGCGATCATGGCCGAAGGTGGCATGTCACGGCGGCTGGTGGCCTTCGCCGGGGTGCTGGTGGGCTTCGTGCGCGGCGGGTTGTCACTGGTCAACATCATGGCTTCGACCTTCTTCGGGGCGATTTCGGGCTCGTCGGTGGCCGACACGGCCTCGGTGGGCTCGGTGCTGATCCCGGAGATGGAGCGCAAGGGCTACCCGCGCGAGTTCTCCACCGCCGTGACCGTCAGTGGCTCGGTACAGGCGCTGCTGACCCCGCCCAGCCACAACTCGGTGCTGTACTCGCTGGCCGCTGGCGGCTCGGTGTCGATCGCCTCGCTGTTCATGGCCGGCGTGATGCCGGGGCTGCTGCTTAGCGCGGTCATGATGGGCCTGTGCCTGCTGTTCGCGAAAAAGCGCAACTACCCCAAGGGCGAAGTGATCCCGCTGCGCCAGGCGCTGAAAATTGCCGGTGAGGCGCTGTGGGGCCTGATGGCCATGGTGATCATCCTGGGCGGCATCCTGTCGGGCGTGTTCACCGCGACCGAATCGGCAGCCGTGGCGGTGGTGTGGTCGTTCTTCGTGACCATGTTCATCTACCGCGACTACAAGTGGCGCGACCTGCCCAAGCTGATGCACCGCACGGTTCGCACTATCTCCATCGTGATGATCCTGATCGGCTTTGCCGCCAGCTTCGGCTACGTGATGACGCTGATGCAGATCCCGTCGAAGATCACCACGGCGTTCCTGACCCTGTCGGACAACCGCTACGTGATCCTGATGTGCATCAACTTCATGTTGCTGCTGCTGGGCACGGTGATGGACATGGCGCCGCTGATCCTGATCCTCACCCCGATCCTGCTGCCGGTCATCACCGGTATCGGCGTGGACCCGGTGCACTTCGGCATGATCATGCTGGTGAACTTAGGGATAGGCTTGATCACCCCGCCGGTGGGGGCGGTGCTGTTCGTGGGCTCGGCCATCGGCAAGGTGAGCATCGAGTCGACGGTGAAAGCGCTGCTGCCGTTCTACCTGGCGCTGTTCCTGGTGCTGATGGCGGTGACCTACATTCCGGCCATTTCCCTGTGGCTGCCTAGCGTGGTGCTTTAACTGAAAACGGGGCCGCCTTGCGGCCCCGGGTTCTCTCTGCAAATGGACCCTGCACATGGCTGTTCCCTCCTCTGCTGCCCCCCTGTTCCCGCGCAAGCTGGCAATTGCCCTGCTTGCTCTCCTGGCGTGTTCATTCGCCGGCAACCACATCGCCGCACGCATCGCCTTCGATGACGGCACCGGCGTGCTGCTGGCGATTCTCTGTCGCTCAGGCATCACCTTGCTGGTACTTGCCTGCCTGTTGCTGTGGCAACGCCAGGCGATAGGCCTGCCTGCGGGCACCCGTCACTGGCAGTTGCTGCTAGGCCTGCTGATCGCCACCCAGAGCCTGTGCCTTTACTCGGCAGTGGCGCGCATCCCGGTGGCCCTGGCGCTGCTGGTGGGTAACACCTTCCCGATGTTGCTGGCATTGCTTACCTGGGCGCTGGGTGGCGCGCGACCTAGCGGCCGCACGGTGCTGTTCATGGGCCTGATTCTGTGCGGTCTGGTACTGGCGCTGGATGTGCCGGCTCGCCTGGCCGACAGTGGCGCAGCCAACCCGCACTGGGCGCTGGGCGTCAGCCTGGCCTTTGGTGCCGCCTGTGCGTTTGCCTGCGCCTTGTGGATCACCGACCACAAACTGGCTGCCGTACGCGGGCCGGTGCGCAGCCTGCTGACCTTGCTGATCGTGTTTTCCAGCATGCTGGTTGCAGGCGCAAGCGGCGTGATGCCGTCGGGCTTGTCACTGCCCAGCAGCAGCGGTGGCTGGGTCGCCTTGGGCAGCCTGGTGGTGCTGTACGGCCTGGCCTTCACCTTGCTGTTTGTGTGTGTGCCAAGGCTGAACATGGCGCAGAACGCGCCGGTGATGAATGTCGAACCCATCGCGACACTGCTGCTGGGCTGGGCGTTGCTCGATCAGCACCTGAGTACCCCGCAACTGATCGGCGCCGCCGTGGTGGTGTGCGGCATCGTGCTGCTGACCTACCGTCGGGCCCGTTGATTGTTCATTTGAAAGGAGCCTTGAATGGCTGTGACCGAGCTGCACCTGCAAGACAACCTGACCCGCCTGAGCCTGGCCCCGGAACTGGGCGCCAGCCTGGTCAACTGGGAAGTGAAGGCAACCGGGCAGCCATTGCTACGCCATTCCGACGCGGCCGCACTGGCCAGCGGTACCCCACGACGGCTGGCCTGTTACCCGCTGGCGCCGTGGTCCAACCGCATTTCCGAGGGTGGCTTTTCCCGGCCCGAAGGCTGGCAGGCACTGGCGCCCAATACCACGCACGACGCTTACCCGATTCATGGCAGCGCCTGGCAACAACCCTGGCAGGTGGAGCACCACAGCGAGCGGCGCGCACGCCTGACGCTGCGCAGTGACGTGCCATTTGCCTACCAGGCCACGCTGGATGTGCATTTGCACGAGGGGTGCCTGAACCTGGACCTGCATGTCACGCACCTGGATGAGCAGGCTAACTGGTATGGGTTGGGGTTGCATCCCTATTTCCCGCGGTATCCCGATACCAAGCTGCATGCAGCGGCACGCAAGGTGTGGCTGGCCGAAGATGGGCGGTTGCCGTCGTATGAGGCCGAGATACCAGAGCGTTGGCGTTTTGAAACCCTGCGAGGATTGCCTGACACAGTCGTGGATCACGCGTTCAATGGCTGGCCGGGGGAATGCGTGATCGAACAGCCCGGTGCCGGGTATCGCTTGGCGTGCAGTGCCAGTGGGGCTGAGCATTTCTTGCTGTTTTGTCCGCAAGGACAAGGCTTTTTCTGCTTTGAGCCGGTTACCCACCCGGTCAATGCCCATCACCTGCCGGGGCGGCCAGGGCTGAGGTTGTTGCAGCGTGGGGAAGCGGTGAGCCTGGGCTTCAGGATGCAGTATCAGCCGTTGTAATCGTGTCGCCTGGAATTGGGGCTGCTGCGCAGCCCATCGCGACACAAGGCCGCTCCTACAGTTGATCGCGTTCGGTCTGGGTTGCGCAGTCCCTGTAGGAGCGGCCTTGTGTCGCGATGGGGCGCAGAGCGGCCCCAAAATCTCAAACCCTACGCAACTACCTCAACTGGTGTCGCCATCGGCTTTTCAGCCGAAGTACCCCGCACCTCCCGTGCCACCTTCCACACCAACACCGCCGCCACAATATCGAAAGCGGCCAGCACCACGAACAACGGGCTGTACCCAATCTGCGTGACCAGCACGCCGAACACCAGGGTAAACGCCGCCGCCCCCAGGTATCCGCACATGCCGCCCATACCGGTCGCCGTGGCCACCTGGTCCTTGCTGAACGAGTCGGAAGTGATCGAGTACAGCGCCCCCGACAGCGTCTGGTGGGCAAACCCGCCAATGCACAGCAACAGGATCGCCGTGTACGGGCTTTCCACCAGGCCGATGCAGGCTGGGCCGATCATGCAGCTGGCACCGAACACCAGCACCATCTTGCGCGAGGTGAACAGCGATACCTTGAAGTAGCGGTGGAACAGCGGGCTGAGGTAACCGCCCAACACACAGCCGATGTCGGCAGCCAGGAACGGCAGCCAGGCGAACATCGCCACTTCCTTGATGTTCATGTGCCGTTCGGTCATCAGGTACAACGGAATCCAGGCATTGAAGGTTTGCCAGGCAGGCTCCGACAGGATCCGCGCCGACGCGATGGCGTAGAAGTTACGGGCCTTGAAGATACGCTTCCACGCGCCCTTCTCGCGGGTGTCCTGCTTGAAGTGCGCTTCCTGCCCGGCCAGGATGTAGTCGCGCTCCTCGTCACTCAGGCGTTTCTGGTCGCGCGGGTGCTTGTACAGCAGCATCCACAACAGGGTCCAGACAATGCCCGAAACGCCAACGATCACGAACGCCAGCTGCCAGCCACTGTGCAGGATCGCCCACACCACCAGCGGCGGCGCCAGCAAGGCGCCGAGCGACGAGCCGATGTTGAACCAGCCAATCGCCACCGATCGCTCCTTGGCCGGGAACCACTCGGTGGTGGCCTTGACCCCGGCCGGCAGGCCGGCGGCTTCGGTCATGCCCAGCAACCCACGCATGAACGCCATGCTCTGCCAGCCGGTGGCCAGGGCCGCGCCGGCGCAAGCCAGCGACCAGGCCATGGCGAACACGGCAAAGCCCAGCTTGGTGCCGATGAAGTCGATGAACCAGCCGGCAATGGGCTGCATGAGGGCGTAGCACACCTGCCAGGCAGCGACGATCTTGGCGTATTGCTCGGTACTGATGGCGAGGTCGGTCATCAAGGTGGGGGCAGCCACCGAGAGGGTGTTGCGGGCGAGGTAGTTGACGACGAGCCCAGCCGTGACAAGGCTGACCATCCACCAACGGATGCCTTTCATCTTCATGGTTCACCTGAATTTCTTGTTTTTAGAGTGGCGAGCGTTTGGCGCAAACGCCGGCAGGGCTATTTGCGACAAATTGTTTCAGGTGGAAGAGTGCCACGTCATAGGTCGTCGTACAACAAATATTATTTCAAGCTGTTTTAACCCTTGTTGTACGATCTCAATCGAGTTGTTGGGCTCGCAGTGCCTGCGCCAGCATGTCGATGAAGGCCCTGACTTTGGCCGAGCCATACTTGCTCTCCCGGTGCAGCACATGAATTGGCCAAGGCGCCTCTTCGTACTCGGCCAGAATCACCTGCAGTTGCCCGTCGGCCAGTTCATCGGCCACCTGGTACGACAACAACCGGGCAATACCCAGCCCGCCACTGGCAGCCGCGATTGCCCCATCGTTGCTGGTGACCGTCAGCCTCGGCTTCATGCGTACCATGGTCGGCTCTTCTGTCACACCAAAGCGCCAGCCGGCACGGGGCGACAGGTTGGTGGTGCCGATTACCGCATGCCCGGCCAGGTCCGAGGGATGTTTCGGCACGCCATGTCGCGCCAGGTAATCGGGGGATGCGCACAACATTCGCCGCACTTTGCCGACCCGCAACGCCTTCAACCCCGAGTCCGGCAACGGGCCGATGCGCACCGCAACGTCCATGCCCTCCTCGACCATGTTCACCACGCGGTCCAGGAAGTAGGCAGACACATCGACCTCAGGGTACTGCTGCAGGTAGCGGACGATGCACGGCATGACGAACTTCTTGCCGAACAGGATCGGCGCGGTAACCGCCAGGTCGCCCTTGGGGGTGGCGTTGATGCCCGCTGCGGCGGCGTTGGCCTCGTTGATGCTGGCGAGGATATGCCGGGTGTCTTCCAGGTAGCGGCCTCCCGCTTCGGTCAGGCGTACGCTGCGGGTAGTGCGCAGCAGCAGTTTTACCCCAAGCTGGTCTTCCAGGGCGCTGACGGCGCGGGTGACGGCGGCCGGGGAAATATCCAGGCGGCGGGCAGCAGCGGCGAAGCTTTCCAGCTCACCTACGGCGACGAACACCTTCATCAGGTGGATCTGGTCCATGCGGGCTCCTGAGGACATGAGGTGCCGGGATTATTATTCATCTGGGCATTTTGTGCTGCCCGCGAAGAGCGCCGGGACTGGTTTGTCAGATGTCCAGCACCAATGCCTGTAACCCCTCCTCCACCTGCGCCGGCACCGCACAACAGATCAACACCGACCCCGCCTCCGGCAGCTCTGCCGGTGGATTCGGATAATGGACCTGGCCACTCACAAGTTTGGTCTTACAGGTACCGCACGAGCCACCCCGGCAACTGAACTCCGGCGCCAGCCCGCGCGCCTCGGCCAGCTCCAGCAAGGTACCGCTACCGGGTGCCCAGCGCGCTTCCTTGGCTGACGCCGCGAAGTACACCGGTACTGGCTCGCTGGCGGCGGGGGGCTGTTGCAAGGTGGGCTGGTCGGCGTCCGTGTGCCGCCGCAACGTCGACGGCCCAAAGGCTTCTGCGTGAATCCGCGCATCCGGCACATGCACACCGCGCAACCCTTCATACAAGTCCTGGGTAAAACTGCCCGGTCCGCACAGGTAGAAATCGTAGTCGTCCAGCGCCAGCGTCGCCTTGACCTGCTCGATGCCCAGACGCCCGGCAAACTCGTAATCTCGCCCAAGCAGCGCATGGCCTTCCGGCTGGCTCAGGGCGCGATGGATGTGCAGCAAGCCTCCCGCCTGTTGCCGCAAGCTCGCCAGCTCCTGCCTGAACGGCAGGTCGGCCAGGCTACGCGCGCCATGGAACAAATGGATATGCCGCGTCTGGGCCTTGCTCAACTGCTCGCGCAGCATGGCCAGTAATGGCGTGATACCCACCCCCGCGCCAATCAGTACCAGCGGCCGCGTGCTCTGCACGTCCAGCGTGAAGCTGCCCATGGGTGGACGCACGTTAAGCACATCGCCGGGCGCGATGCGCTCATGCAAATGCCGGGAAACCGGGCCCTGGGCTTTGACGCTGATGCGCAAATAGCCGTCTGAAGGTGCGCTGGACAAGCTGTAGGTGCGTATCAGCGGCGCTTCACCGTCGCGCTGTACCTGCACCGGAACATGTTGCCCAGGTGCAAACACCACAGCGCTATCGCTGGGCGGCTGAAGGTAGAACGAACGGATATCGCGGCTTTCCTGCTCCACCCGCAGCACGCGCCAGGCTTGCCATTGGCGCTGTTGCTGACGTTGCTGCAAACGCGCCTCGGCCTCGGCCCAGATGCCGGTCATCAGGCTGGTCGGTGCGTACTCCTTGAAGGCCCAGCGCAGGGAAACCGCAGCCGGCCGCCACACCACCTGCTCGACCTCCAGCGTCCACAGCCGCTCTGCACCTTCGAAAGCCTGGATGGCCGGGCTTTCCAGCAGCACCTCGGCACGCCCGCACACCTGCAGTACGTTGCCGTTGCTGAAGTCGATGAACAGCAAACCTGCCCTCGGGTTAACCAACAAGTTGCCCAAGGTGTTGAAGTGCAGGTTACCGGCGTAGTCGGGAATGGTCAGCGTGTTGCCTTCGACCTTGACGAACCCTGGCCGACCGCCTCGGTGGGAAACATCCACCGAGCGCTGGCCGCCTTCATGCTCGACATAGCTGGCGACGAAGAATGTGTCAGCAGACTGGATCATGCTGACGGTCGTGGCATCCAGTGTTGTCGCATCGACGCGCCCCTGGGCCGGTTCGGTGACGCGGGTGTAGTCGCGCAGCTGGATGTACTGCGGGCAGTTGCCGAACGACTGGTCCACCGTCACCTGCAATTGCCCCGCAGCAGCCTGGCGGATATGCCCGTTAAGGCGGTTGCGCCGGCGGGTGTGCAGTTCGATGCCCAGCAGGCCGATTGCCTGCCCGGCGACCAGCCCCGGGGTGGCGGGGTCATCTGCCGGTAACCTGGTGTCAATCGTCAACTGGCGTGGGTCGGGCGAGCTGACGAAACCTTCCGGCCCTTCCAGCAGCGTCGCCCAGGGCCGCCCCTGAGCGTCAACGCTGGCCGCCACCATGAACGGCAACTGGTGATAGAACGTGCGGTGCTGGTCGGGCATGTAGTCACGAATGACCTTTTGCCCGAACGCCTCCATGCGCTCTGCTACACCGACCTTTTCCTGCAGGGTTTTCTCGCCCGCATGCCAGGGCGAGGGGCGTTGGTCCGGCGTCTGTTGCATGGCGGCGTTCCTCCCGAGGGCGGGGTGTCAGGCGCTGGTCTGCAGCCCGATCACGGTACGTGGCATGGGCACGAAGCCCGGCAGTGACTCGATCCGTGCCAGCCAGCTGCGCACGTTGGCATAGGGCTCCAGCGACACATTGCCCTCTGGTGCGTGAGCGATGTACGAGTAGTTGGCGATGTCGGCGATAGTGGCTGTGTTGCCAGCCAGGAAGGGCGACTTGGCCAGCTCGGCATCGATCACCTTGAGCAGGGTGTGGGCGCGAGTGATCACTTCGTCGGTGTTGAACGCAGCACCGAACACGGTCACCAGGCGGGCGGCGGCGGGGCCGAAGGCCAGCGGGCCTGCAGCGACCGACAGCCAGCGTTGAACGCGCGCTGCAGCGACTGGCTCTTCAGGCAGCCAGGTGCCGTTGTCATATTTTTTGGCGAGGTAAACGAGGATGGCATTGGAATCGGCGATCACCGTGCCGTTGTCATCGATGACCGGTACCTGGCCGAACGGGTTGAGGGCCAGGAAGTCCGGCTGCTTGTGCGCCCCCTTGGCCAGGTCGACGAACACCAGCTCGGTGGGCAGGTTGAGCAGAGACAGCATCAGTTCAATGCGATGGGCGTGGCCAGACTTGGGGAAGTTGTAAAGCTTGATCGGGTTCGACATGGGCTTGGCTCTTGGTCAGCACCGGAGTGGGCTGATGGAGCACATGCTGCACCTGATCGGCACAGAGCAGAATCCGTGTGATGAGGAAACCATAATTTCGCTGCGCGAAATAATTCGCCAGATCGGTCGTGCCAAACTCCAATTGCCGCGCCAGCGCGACCCCGCATAGAATGATGCAACTAATTCTCAATAACGAAATCAGCCTGCCCATGCCCTCGGATCGCGCCCCCATCCAGCAGCTCTACCGCAGCCATCACACCTGGCTGCAAAGCTGGCTGTACCGCCGGGTGAATGACCGCTGCGATGCAGCAGACCTGAGCCAGGACACGTTCGTGAAACTGCTCACCCACGCACCACCCGCCGAGCTGCGCGAACCGCGTGCCTACCTGGCAACCATCGCCCGGCGCCTGCTACTCAACCTTTATCGTCGCCGCTCGTTGGAGCAGGCCTACCTGGAAGCACTGGCGAACATGCCAGAGGACCAGGCCCCCAGTGCCGAATACCAAGCGGCCTTGCTCGAGGCCTTGAATGCCGTGGATCGGGTGTTGGCGCGCCTGCCGGGCAAGGCACGACGTGCATTCCTGATGTCGCAGGTGGAAGGCTTCAGCCAAGAGCAGATTGCCCGGGAGATGGGGGTGACCGTGCGCTCGGTGCAACGTTGGCTGGTACGGGCCTTTGAGGAATGCATCGTACTGGCGTCGGGGGAATGGGCATGACGGCACAACCAGTATCACGGCGTATAGCCCAGGAAGCGGCGCGCTGGTTTCTGTGCCTGCAAGGTGGCGCCAGCGATCAGCAGCAGCAGGCCTGCGCAGCCTGGCGCGCGGCCAGTGCCGATCACGAAAGGGCCTGGCAATTGGCGACACGTTTCAGTGCCCAGGTGCAGTCAATACCGCCCACGCTGGCCCGCTCGACGTTGCAGCGGCCGGCAGCATTGGGCCGCCGTGCGGCGGTGAAGGCGCTGACATCGCTGGTGGTACTGGGCTCGCTTGGGGTGACGCTGTCACGCACGGGGGCAGTGGATACCTGGCTGGCGGATGCCAGTACCGGTGTCGGTGAGCAGCGCGAGTTGACCCTCGACGATGGCACCGAGTTACGCCTGAACACCGATACAGCCGTGGACATCCGCTACAGCGCGAGTGCGCGCCTGTTGGTGCTGCGCCGCGGTGAATTGCATGTGCGTACCGGCAAGGACCCAAGGCCGATGCTGGTGCGCTCAACGTGGGGCATGTTCCAGCCGCTGGGCACGCGTTTTGCCGTGCGCCAGTTCACCGGGCATGACGAACTCAAAGTATTGGAGGGGACGGTCGCAGCAACGCCGAATACGGGTGCGACCTTGCGCATCATGGCCGGGGAGCAGGCACTGGTCAGCGATACCCAGGTAACGCGTTTGACCACGGTGCCGGCCAGGGTGGATTGGATCGATGGCGTGTTGCGGGTGGAGCGCATGCCGCTGGCACAGTTCCTGATAGAGCTGGGGCGTTATCGCCATGGATGGGTGCGGTGTGCACCCGAGGTTGCCCGGTTGGAGATTTCCGGGGTTTATCAGCTGGCGGACAGCGATGCTGCGCTGCGGGCGTTGGCCATGGCGTTTCCGCTGAAGGTGAAGTACGTGTCGCGTTACTGGGTGACGGTGCTACCGGCCGAGGGATGAGTCCCTGCGGCTGGACTCATCACAGGTGAACCCGCGAAGAGGCCAGCAAAACCAGCACATGAAAATGACCGTGTCGTGTTTTACCCGCCTCAGGTGTCCTCTTCCTGAAAACCACACTTCAGCCCATCAGGAAGCCCCATGCGTCTGCGCCTCACCCTGCTCGCCAGCTTCATCGCCTCGCCCCTCGCCTGGGCCGAGGACGACCGTCACTACGCGATCCCCGCCGGCCCCCTGGGCCAGGCTCTGGCCGAATTCGCCGCCCAGGCCGGCGTTACCCTGCCCCTGGACCCAGCCATGCTCGGCGACCTGCAAAGCCCAGGCCTGCAAGGCGACGTAGGCACCGCTCAAGGGTTTAACCTGTTGCTGCGCGGCACCCACCTGGAGGCCGTACCGCAGAGCGGCAACACCTACACCCTGCGCACCAGGCCCACCTCCTCGGCCTTGCAACTGGAGTCGACCAACATCAACGGCCTGCACGATCTGCGTCACTCGGCCATCGGTGCGCAGCAAGGCTACAAGGCCTCAAGCAGCACAGTGGGCACAAAGACCGACGCCGCACTGCGAGACATCCCCCAATCGATCCAGGTGGTACCGCGCCAGGTGCTGGAAGACCAGCAGGCCAACAGCATGGCCGACGCCCTGAGCAACGTCAGCAGCATCCAGCGCGGCAACACCCACGGTGGCAGTGTCGAGAGCTTTATCGTGCGTGGTTTTCAGGGCACCACCTATGCCATCGACGGGGTGCTGACCAACTCGCTGACCGTACGCCCGGAAATCCTCACCGACCTGGCCGGCGTGGAGCGAATCGAAGTGCTCAAAGGCCCGGCCTCGGTGCTGTATGGTCGCGGTAACCCGGGCGGGCTGATCAACGTGGTGACACGCAAGCCGACGCTGGTGCCGGAAGCCCAGGTCAAGCTGCAAGCCGGCTCCTACGACTATCAGCGCGGCCAGGCCTGGCTCAGTGGCCCCCTGTCGGCCGAACACAACCTGGCCGGCAGCCTGGCCATGGCCTACCAGACCGAGGGCAGTTTTCGTGACCTGTACCGCGACAGCCACCGCCGCCACTTTGCCCCGTCGCTGTCGTGGACACCGGGTGAGCACACCCGGGTAGACATGGGCCTGGAATACACCGAGACCGATGCCCAGTACGACCGCGGGCTGCAAGTGATCGGCGACCGGGTCGACTCACGGCACAAGGTGTTTCTCGAAGAACCTTGGTCACATAGCAACAGCGACAAGACTGCCGCCTGGTTCAAGCTGGAGCACGACCTGAACGATTGGCTGACCCTGCGCCAGGTCACCCGCTGGGACAAGTCGAACAAGACCATGCTCAACATCTCCCAGCGCACTTTGGAGAAGGACGGCTTTACCCTGACCCGACGTGCCACCGACTTCGACGAAACACAGCGCTCGCTCAGCGCCCAGTTCGAGGCCATCGCACGCTTCGCCACTGCCGGGCTGGCGCATCAGTTGCTGGCGGGGGTGGAGTCGGTAACGGGCAGGCGCAGCGTGACCATGCTACGGGCCGATGTTGCCCCGTTGAATATCTGGAACCCCGTGCATGGTGCGCAGCCAGGGCGGTTCCGCTTTGGTGAGGACTCGCGCTTCGACCAGGAGACTTACGGTGTGTATGTCCAGGACCAGATAGAGCTGGGTGAGCAATGGAAGCTGCTGCTGGGCGTGCGCCACGACCAGGTAAAGCAGCGTAACCGCAACTACACCGAAGCAGGCGACTACGCCGATATCGACATCGAGCCCTCCGACACATCGCCCCGTGCTGGCCTGGTTTACCAGCCTACCGATCGGCTGGCGCTGTACGTCAGTTACAGCACCTCGTTCGCCCCACAGAACCGCCTGACCCGCGACCGCAGCGTGCTCGACCCGGAAACTGGTGTCCAATACGAGGTGGGCGCCAAGTACGACATCATCCCCGAACGCCTGGCTGCCACACTGTCGGCGTTCGAGATCCGCCGCAAGAATCTGGCGGCCAATGACCCGTTGGACAGCAACTATTCGATCCAGACGGGCGAGCAGCGGGTGCGTGGTGTGGAGCTGGATGTGAGTGGTGAGATTCGCGACGGCTGGAACGTGATCGGCAACATAGCCGTGCTCGATGCCAAGCTGGTCGAGGATACGCGTTACGAGGAAGGCAACCGGTTGGAGGGTGTGCCTGTGGTCAGTGGCTCGCTGTGGTCAACCTACCAATTGCAGGATGGCCCGCTGCAAGGGCTGGGTTTTGGTGCGGGCGTGTTCTTTGCCGGCAAGCGCTATGGCGACCTGGCCAACAGTTACAGTGCCGGTGGTTACGGGCGGCTGGACTTGAGTGTGTTCCACGATTTCGACGAGCACCTGCGGGTGTCGCTGAACGCGCGCAATGTGCTGGACAAGGATTACATCGAGACCATTTCCAGTGCGGGGAATTATGCGGGTGAGCCGGCATCGTTGGTGGCAACGGTGAGCCTGGGGTTCTGAGCCGACTGTGTGCTGGATCTGCTGGCCTCTTCGCGGTTTTACCTGCGAAAAGGCCAGCAGCCTTATTGCAAACTCTGTATCAGTGCAGCTTGTTGAAATACCGGAACAGCCCCCGCGCGGCCTCGACCACCTGTGGCACACACGCCTGGATATCGGCTTCGCTCATCTGGTCCAACAACTCGAAGTTGTCCTCCAGCCCATGCAGCGAAATAGCCTTGAGCAGTTGATCCTGCTCTGGCGGCAACGCCTCCCAACCGGCAACCTGGGTACCGCGCATGTAACCGAAGCACCACTCTTCCATGACGATCACATTGCCTTCATCACCTTCGTTTTCTTCGAATAGCGGCTCGAAGTGGTCGACGTCGTCACCCAGCTCTTCTGCCACCTGGTTGGCATAGCGCAGCATCAACGCGGTGTACGCTTCTTCGTGCGCAGGCTTCTTGAACTTCGGCACCTTGCCACCGGCTACCGCAGGCAGCCATTGCTCGGGGTAGACGGTGACCGGCGAGCTGGCGAGCGCGGTGAAAAAACCATTGAGTTCGGCCAGGTTCAGCACCGAGTAGTCGTTGCCGTAAGTGATCAGCAGGTCTTCGAGGCGGTCGAGTTCTTTTTCGCTGAGTGCGGGGAGCATGGGCGTACATCCTGAGAAGCAAAAGTGTGTGCACCCTAGCACAGCAACGCTTGAAGGGTTGCCCGTGCGTGCCACTGCACGGGCAGATTTTTCAGGAGGGCAACCAACGCGGCAACTCATGCTGCCGGTCGGTGCCAATCAGCAGCCACAGCAAGATGCGGCACTTGCGCGGGCAAAGGTGCCCGGCCATGTGTACGCCTTTTTTCTGCATGTCGATCTCGGAGCCGGAAAACCCGTAGGTTGCCCCGGCTGTAGGTCCCTTACCTGTGCGAGTGGCGACAATGACTGGCATGGTTGGCGTCATGTGCTCCAGAACATCAGACCAACTGCCGGAAACATGGCCAGCGCCAAAGCCGGCGATGACCAACCCGTCGTAACCCAATGTGGGCACAGCCTGCAGCAATGCCGTGTCAGCGTCCAGGCACGCCTCGAGCAGGGCAACGCGCTGGTCGGTACGTCCCGGTAACGGCAGCACTTCCCGCCTGTCTGGTGGATGACGGTACGTTGCAACGCCCTCTACAACTTCGCCCAGAGGACCAAAGCCAGGCGACTCGAATGCCGCCATCGCCAGGCTGGCCGTCTTGCGAACCCTTGCCGCGCAATGAACCTGATCATTCATCACCACCAGCACACCACGCCCACTGCTGCCTTGTGCCAATGCAACCTGTGCCGCAGCCAGCAGATTGGCCGGGCCATCGTTGCCTGGCTGGCTGGCCGAGCGCATCGCACCGGTCATCACCAACGGCGCATCGAATGGCCAGAGCAGATCAAGGAAATAGGCCGTTTCCTCAAGGCTGTCGGTGCCTTGGGTCACTATCACGGCCCGGGCACCGCGCTCGACCTCGCAGCGAGCCCAGGCCAGCACATCCAGCAGCGCCCTGAAGCTGAGCGATGCACTGGGCACCAGGCACAATGACGTTACGTTCAACTGCGCCATCTCGCGCAACTGTGGGACCTGAAGCAGTTGCTGCTCACAATCCAGAGTGGGCGTTACACCACACCCAACCGCCGCAGCCTGCATACTGACTGTCCCCCCCAAACTGGCGATCGACAGCCTGGGCAGGCCCGAATGCTCAATCATGCTTCTCCCCCCACAAGTAACCCGATCAGCGGTACGATTCCCAACGTGCTGACGGCCATCGACACTACGTTGCCGATGTAGCCATGCACATAGGTCGGCAACCGCTGAGTGATCGCCACTGCCAGCGGCGGAGCCACCAGCGCACCCAGCACTGCACTGGCCACGACTACTTGCCAACTGCCTCCATGCGTCAGCACTGCGGCCGGCACGATCGAGACGATCGGAATGTAGGTAGGGTACCACCCACGGGCTTGCCACTGGCCGCGCCAGAATACGACCCCGACCAAAGACGCCAAGGCCTGCCCAGCCACTATGTGCATCACCAACATTGAACCGTATGCGGGGGCCGCCGGGGCCAACAGGTAAGCCAGTAACACGCCCAGTAGTAGACCGAGGCTGGCCAGTTCATTACCAAAGAACGGCGCTTCGCTGAAGTCGGCCAGCACACGCCGCAAGGTCCAGACCACACCGTAGTCTGGTTGGCTGGCCACAGGTTTCGCAACGTCGGGTTCGTGGCTTTGACGTACCCATGACGGGAAGCGCCTGCACAGCAGGAAAGCGACGACACTTGCCACGGCCATACCACTCACGTTGCCGATGACCACAGGCAACTGCAGGGGATAGCACAGGTAGTTGACCATCAGCAGACTCGCCGGGGTTACCAGTAGTGCCCCCAGTAGCGCGCCTGTGATCGTCACTCGCCAGCCCGCGCCAAACAGCAGCACCATGGCTGCCGGCAGTGACACGAAGGCCACAAACGTTGGTTGCCAGGTGCCACTGGCCAAGGTCCATCCCCACAAGGCGTGGCTAAGTAAAAGGCCCATTAGCGAGCTGGTGAACACCCATGGCCATAGTCCGCTTCCATAGCAGATGGCAAAACCCTGCCAGCGATACCCGCGAAGATGGGCCCAATGTGCCAGGCTAGCGCCTAGCAGCAAGCCCAGCGCTGGCAGCTCATGCTTGTAGAAAGCGACCTCGCTGATATCGCCCACTATCCAGCGCAAACGGCTCAGCGGTTGGTCGAGTGTTGCCGCCAGTTGCCCGTAGTCTGGCCATTGGCCTGACGCAAGGCTGGCTACCAGCAGCATTAACAGGCAGGTGAAGATCAACACAGGGGAACGCTGCCGATTGGGCAGCAATAATGGCTTCATCTGTGGATCCTCAGCGTGGCATAGGCGCATGCAGGCGGTAGCCAAGCGCAGCATCGTAGAGATCGGTACGGCGATCACGCTGCAGGTCGTTGAGGCTGTTCCAGATCGGCGCTGAACGTGCGCTGCTGAGGTCGACATCGGCATACAGAATGCTTTCCTCCTCCGCACTAGCCACCTCACCAATGGGCCAGCCATTGGTTCCGGCAATCAACGAACAACCGAGAAAGCGCCCCCCTCGCTCATTGCCGATACGGTTTGCGGCGGCGATGTAGACATTGTTTACGTGCGCGGCCGTCATGGTCAGGTACGACGCCATGCAACGCCCTGCTTCATCAAACAGCGGTGGCGGTGTCCACACCCAGTTGTTCAAGCTGCATATGATGTCTGCGCCTTGCGCTGCCATCAGCCGCGGCACTTCAGGGAACCAGATGTCCCAGCAGATCAGCAGGCCGATACGCCCGATTGGCGTCTCGAATACCGGAAAACCGAGATCGCCAGGGGTGAACCAGAGCTTTTCCTGGTTCCACAGGTGAGCCTTGCGATAGTGCCCAAGCAGGCCGTCGGGGCCGAACAATACGGCGCTGTCGTAAAGCTTCAAGCCATCACACTCGGCAAATCCTGCTGCCAGGTACACCTGATACTCCCTGGCGAAATCAGCCCAGGCTTTCAGGCTGCGGCCTGCCTGCAGCGTTTCGGCATGGGCATAGGCCTCGGCACGGGAGTGAAAGGTATAACCGGTGTTGGCCAGCTCGGGCAGCACGATCAGATTGGCACCTTCACGCGCCGCACGCCGGGCCAGTGCCAGGCCTCTGCTCAGGTTGCCATCGCAGTACTCTAGCCCGACCTGTGGGTCGTACTGGATGACAGCGATACGTACGGGGCTGACGGGGGTGCGTTGTTCAGACATGGCGACTTCCTTTTTGTGGTTGTTCTGGAAGGTCGCCAGTAGAGCGGGGTTGCGCTTGGGAGGGACAGTCGGGCAGGTCCTATGGGAGCGAAGGAGAAGCGAGTAAGTGCAGTAGGACGAATCTCACAAAAACACCCAGACGCCGCTATTTCCCAAGTTGATAATGCGGATAGTGCTCAAGGGTGAAGCCTCCATTGAACGTTGCGGATGTGTTGTTGCAAAGATTGATGACTGCATCGAGCGCGGTGCGTAAACACGGCTCGGTCCAGCCGGCGTCAACAGAGAAGGACTCTCCAGCCAGGTACAACCCCGAGCTGGCACTGTAATCGCGGTTGTATTTCATCAGGCCGACCGCGTCGTAGTAGGTACCTGCGCGATACAGCTTCGCGCAGCCGAGCGCATTTTTGTCCGTCGCCCAGCGCTGTATGCGAATGTTTCGGGTATCGATGTAGGGCGATATAGGTTCAGTCACATTGCTGCAGCGCAGGAGGATCCGGTCGAGTTCCTCAAGGCACTTGCTGGCCAATTCTTCATCAGTAAATGCAGCTAGCTTCGTTGCATCGTCCTCCCAGGTGTAACTGAGCAAGATACAGTCATCTGTGTAACGGTCGTTGTACCGATAGGCATAGACATCGTGGACAAAGCTGTCGGTAACAAGAATCTGGGGTAGCGCCGGCTGTCGGTCCAGAAAGCTCTTCTTCAGTGGTGCATAGACCTTGCAACTGGTTTCCCAGTGAGCATGCTTCCAGGCGTCCACAATCGACTGCGGCAGTACCCGACGGCTGAAACCTTCGAGGCGTATATTGGTTTCAATCAACCAGGACGGGAGGGTCAAGATCACGCTGTCGAAGTCATCGTACTGAAGGTTTTGATGCTCAGGGTCACTGTTGTGCCAACGGTATCCGACGCGAATGCCGCCCCCATCCAGTTTTTGCAGTGAACAAACCGAAGTGTCCGTCAACAGCCCGTCATCTCGTTGAAGCCAGATCAGCAGGATGGTTATGTGCCGAACCGATGGTCATATTCTCGTGCTCCCCATGAATTGAAGAGCCTGAGAATGTCCAATTTGGAGATCGGTTGAGAGGTTGCTTGCACCACCAGCCAACACCCACAGGACGTCTAGACCCTGTGGGTGCCAGCTTGAAGCTACGCCTTACACCGCCAGCGCGCGCTCACGCAGCTCGCTGTTGAGGATGCGGTCGTTTTCGCTGTAATCGACCGGGCAGTCGATCACATGTACGCCTGGGGTCTTGATGCAGTGCTCCAGCAGCGGCAGCAGGCCTTCGGCGCTTTCCACGCGGTGGCCATTGGCACCGTAGGCTTCGGCGTATTTGACGAAGTCCGGGTTGCCGTAGTCCAGGCCGAAATCGGTGAAGCCCATGTTGGCCTGCTTCCAGCGGATCATGCCGTAGCCGTCGTCACGCAGGATCACCACGGTGATGTGCATGCCCAGACGGACTGCGGTTTCCAGCTCCTGGCTGTTCATCATGAAGCCGCCGTCGCCGCATACCGAAATCACCGGGCGGTCCGGGTGCACCAGGTGCGCCGCCATGGCCGATGGCAAGCCGGCGCCCATGGTCGCCAGGGCGTTGTCCAGCAGCACGGTGTTTGGCTTGTGCGCCTTGTAGTTGCGGGCGAACCAGATCTTGTAGATGCCGTTGTCCAGGGCGACGATGCCTTCGGACGGCAGCACGCGACGGATGTCGGCGACCATGCGCTGCGGGTAGACCGGGAAGCGGTTGTCGTCGGCGCCTTCAGCGATTTGCGCTTCGTTGGCTTCACGGATGGCCATCAGGCGCGTGAAGTCCCAGTGCGAGGTCTCGGTGAGGGCTTCGCTGATCTGCCACACGGCGTTGGCGATATCGCCGATCACTTCTACCTGCGGGAAGTACACGGCATCGACTTCGGCGGAACGGAAGTTGATGTGGATGACTTCGGTGCCACCACGGACCATGAAGAATGGCGGCTTCTCGATCACGTCGTGGCCGATGTTGACGATCAGGTCGGCGGCCTCGACGGCGCGATGCACAAAATCGCCGGACGACAGCGCGGCGTTGCCCAGGAAGCGCGGGTGGCGCTCGTCGACCACACCTTTACCCAGCTGGGTGGTGATGAACGGGATGCCGGTCTTGTCGATCAGTTGCTTGAGGACCTTGGCGGTCATCTTGCGGTTGGCGCCGGCGCCGATCACCAGGATCGGGTTACGGGCGTTATGCAGTTTCTGCACGGCGGCTTCGATGGCCACATGCTCGGCCAGCGGGCGGCGGTGCAGGCTGCGCGGGATCGGCAGTGCATCGGTCTGCTCGGCGGCGATGTCTTCCGGCAGCTCCAGGTGTACCGCACCCGGCTTTTCTTCTTCGGCCAGGCGGAAGGCTTCGCGCATGCGCGACGGGATGTTGTCGGCCGAGGCGAACTGGTGGGTGTACTTGGTGATGGGGTCCATCATGCCGCACACGTCGATGATCTGGAAGCGGCCCTGCTTGGACTTCTTGATCGGCTTCTGGCCGGTGATCATCATCATCGGCATGCCGCCCAGGTAGGCGTAGGCGCTGGCAGTAACCAGGTTGGTGGCGCCGGGGCCGAGGGTCGACAGGCTGACGCCGGTCTTGCCGGTCAGACGGCCATAGGTGGCAGCCATAAAGCCTGCAGACTGCTCGTGACGGGTCAATACCAGCTTGATCTTCGACTTGCGCAGGGATTCGAGCAGGTCGAGGTTTTCTTCACCGGGAATGCCGAATACATACTCGACACCTTCGTTTTCCAGGCATTGCACTACAACATCGGCGGCCTTGGCCATCTTGCTTGCTACCTCAAGTGATGGGACGGTGGAAGTCCAGAAATGCGCAGCACGGTACGCTGGCATCGCCAGGCTCAGGGGCAGGAGTGCCCTGAACCAAAGTCTTGACGTAGGGTGGGCGAGGGAAAGTCACGTTGATGTGACAGCAATGTTGTCGCAGTCTTGATTTTTTTTGCCTAGAAAGACAAAACCCCTACCTGCATGTGCAGATAGGGGTTTTGCGAAATGAATCTTGACGATGACCTACTCTCACATGGGGAAACCCCACACTACCATCGGCGATGCATCGTTTCACTGCTGAGTTCGGGATGGGATCAGGTGGTTCCAATGCTCTATGGTCGTCAAGAAATTCTGTTGCCAGAAGATCCAGATGGATGCTCTAGCGAATTCGGATATGTGAATTTGTGGTTGCGAACTTTCGGTTCGTATCATCTTCACCACCACAATTTGGCTCTGACGCGCAAATTGCTTGGGTGTTATATGGTCAAGCCTCACGGGCAATTAGTATTGGTTAGCTCAACGCCTCACAGCGCTTACACACCCAACCTATCAACGTCGTAGTCTTCGACGGCCCTTTAGGGGATTCAAGATCCCAGTGAGATCTCATCTTGAGGCAAGTTTCCCGCTTAGATGCTTTCAGCGGTTATCTCTTCCGAACATAGCTACCCGGCAATGCCACTGGCGTGACAACCGGAACACCAGAGGTTCGTCCACTCCGGTCCTCTCGTACTAGGAGCAGCCCCTCTCAAATCTCAAACGTCCACGGCAGATAGGGACCGAACTGTCTCACGACGTTCTAAACCCAGCTCGCGTACCACTTTAAATGGCGAACAGCCATACCCTTGGGACCGGCTTCAGCCCCAGGATGTGATGAGCCGACATCGAGGTGCCAAACACCGCCGTCGATATGAACTCTTGGGCGGTATCAGCCTGTTATCCCCGGAGTACCTTTTATCCGTTGAGCGATGGCCCTTCCATACAGAACCACCGGATCACTAAGACCTACTTTCGTACCTGCTCGACGTGTTTGTCTCGCAGTCAAGCGCGCTTTTGCCTTTATACTCTACGACCGATTTCCGACCGGTCTGAGCGCACCTTCGTACTCCTCCGTTACTCTTTGGGAGGAGACCGCCCCAGTCAAACTACCCACCATACACTGTCCTCGATCCGGATAACGGACCTGAGTTAGAACCTCAAAGTTGCCAGGGTGGTATTTCAAGGATGGCTCCATGAGAACTGGCGTCCCCACTTCAAAGCCTCCCACCTATCCTACACAAGCAAATTCAAAGTCCAGTGCAAAGCTATAGTAAAGGTTCACGGGGTCTTTCCGTCTAGCCGCGGATACACTGCATCTTCACAGCGATTTCAATTTCACTGAGTCTCGGGTGGAGACAGCGCCGCCATCGTTACGCCATTCGTGCAGGTCGGAACTTACCCGACAAGGAATTTCGCTACCTTAGGACCGTTATAGTTACGGCCGCCGTTTACCGGGGCTTCGATCAAGAGCTTCGCTTGCGCTAACCCCATCAATTAACCTTCCGGCACCGGGCAGGCGTCACACCCTATACGTCCACTTTCGTGTTTGCAGAGTGCTGTGTTTTTAATAAACAGTCGCAGCGGCCTGGTATCTTCGACCGGCATGGGCTTACGGAGCAAGTCCTTCACCCTCGCCGGCGCACCTTCTCCCGAAGTTACGGTGCCATTTTGCCTAGTTCCTTCACCCGAGTTCTCTCAAGCGCCTTGGTATTCTCTACCTAACCACCTGTGTCGGTTTGGGGTACGGTTCCCAGTTATCTGAAGCTTAGGAGCTTTTCTTGGAAGCATGGTATCAACCACTTCGTCGCCTAAAGGCAACTCGTCATCAGCTCTCGGCCTTGAAATCCCGGATTTGCCTAAGATTTCAGCCTACCACCTTAAACCTGGACAACCAACGCCAGGCTGGCCTAACCTTCTCCGTCCCTCCATCGCAATAACTGGAAGTACAGGAATATTAACCTGTTTTCCATCGACTACGCTTTTCAGCCTCGCCTTAGGGACCGACTAACCCTGCGTCGATTAACGTTGCGCAGGAAACCTTGGTCTTTCGGCGTGCGAGTTTTTCACTCGCATTGTCGTTACTCATGTCAGCATTCGCACTTCTGATACCTCCAGCAAGCTTCTCAACTCACCTTCACAGGCTTACAGAACGCTCCTCTACCGCATCATCATAAGATGATACCCGTAGCTTCGGTGCATGGTTTGAGCCCCGTTACATCTTCCGCGCAGGCCGACTCGACTAGTGAGCTATTACGCTTTCTTTAAAGGGTGGCTGCTTCTAAGCCAACCTCCTAGCTGTCTAAGCCTTCCCACATCGTTTCCCACTTAACCATGACTTTGGGACCTTAGCTGACGGTCTGGGTTGTTTCCCTTTTCACGACGGACGTTAGCACCCGCCGTGTGTCTCCCATGCTCGGCACTTGTAGGTATTCGGAGTTTGCATCGGTTTGGTAAGTCGGGATGACCCCCTAGCCGAAACAGTGCTCTACCCCCTACAGTGATACATGAGGCGCTACCTAAATAGCTTTCGAGGAGAACCAGCTATCTCCGAGCTTGATTAGCCTTTCACTCCGATCCACAGGTCATCCGCTAACTTTTCAACGGTAGTCGGTTCGGTCCTCCAGTCAGTGTTACCTAACCTTCAACCTGCCCATGGATAGATCGCCCGGTTTCGGGTCTATACCCAGCGACTAAACGCCCTATTAAGACTCGCTTTCGCTACGCCTCCCCTATTCGGTTAAGCTCGCCACTGAATATAAGTCGCTGACCCATTATACAAAAGGTACGCAGTCACCTAACAAGTAGGCTCCCACTGCTTGTACGCATACGGTTTCAGGTTCTATTTCACTCCCCTCTCCGGGGTTCTTTTCGCCTTTCCCTCACGGTACTGGTTCACTATCGGTCAGTCAGTAGTATTTAGCCTTGGAGGATGGTCCCCCCATATTCAGACAAAGTTTCTCGTGCTCCGTCCTACTCGATTTCATTGACAAGAGATTTTCGTGTACGGGGCTATCACCCACTATGGCCGCACTTTCCAGAGCGTTCCACTAATCTCAAATCAACTTAAGGGCTGGTCCCCGTTCGCTCGCCACTACTAAGGGAATCTCGGTTGATTTCTTTTCCTCAGGGTACTTAGATGTTTCAGTTCCCCTGGTTCGCCTCTTGCACCTATGTATTCAGTACAAGATACTCAGCTTATGCTGAGTGGGTTCCCCCATTCAGAGATCTCTGGATCACAGTCTGTTTGCCGACTCCCCAAAGCTTATCGCAGGCTACCACGTCTTTCATCGCCTCTGACTGCCAAGGCATCCACCGTATGCGCTTCTTCACTTGACCATATAACCCCAAGCAATCTGGTTATACTGTGAAGACGACATTCGCCGAAAATTCGCATTTCGCTCAATTAAGAGCAGAACTCACAAATTTTACCTTAGCCTGATTTCCAGCAGTGAAACTGGTCATCAGTCTATATCTATCACATATCCGAATTTTTAAAGAACGATCTGACAAAAGTCAGAAATCAACATTCAAACTGAATGCTCATTTCTAAGTTCTGACAAGCTACTGTTACTGCGTAAGTGGTGGAGCCAAGCGGGATCGAACCGCTGACCTCCTGCGTGCAAGGCAGGCGCTCTCCCAGCTGAGCTATGGCCCCGTATTCTACGGCTTTACCATGTAATGGTAGGTCTGGGCAGATTTGAACTGCCGACCTCACCCTTATCAGGGGTGCGCTCTAACCAACTGAGCTACAGACCTATAACAGGGTTGCGTTACAGCATCGTCTTTTACAATGAATCAAGCAATTCGTGTGGGAGCTCATCAGCAGGCTGATGTCGTCGATTAAGGAGGTGATCCAGCCGCAGGTTCCCCTACGGCTACCTTGTTACGACTTCACCCCAGTCATGAATCACACCGTGGTAACCGTCCTCCCGAAGGTTAGACTAGCTACTTCTGGTGCAACCCACTCCCATGGTGTGACGGGCGGTGTGTACAAGGCCCGGGAACGTATTCACCGCGACATTCTGATTCGCGATTACTAGCGATTCCGACTTCACGCAGTCGAGTTGCAGACTGCGATCCGGACTACGATCGGTTTTGTGAGATTAGCTCCACCTCGCGGCTTGGCAACCCTCTGTACCGACCATTGTAGCACGTGTGTAGCCCAGGCCGTAAGGGCCATGATGACTTGACGTCATCCCCACCTTCCTCCGGTTTGTCACCGGCAGTCTCCTTAGAGTGCCCACCATAACGTGCTGGTAACTAAGGACAAGGGTTGCGCTCGTTACGGGACTTAACCCAACATCTCACGACACGAGCTGACGACAGCCATGCAGCACCTGTGTCAGAGTTCCCGAAGGCACCAATCCATCTCTGGAAAGTTCTCTGCATGTCAAGGCCTGGTAAGGTTCTTCGCGTTGCTTCGAATTAAACCACATGCTCCACCGCTTGTGCGGGCCCCCGTCAATTCATTTGAGTTTTAACCTTGCGGCCGTACTCCCCAGGCGGTCAACTTAATGCGTTAGCTGCGCCACTAAAATCTCAAGGATTCCAACGGCTAGTTGACATCGTTTACGGCGTGGACTACCAGGGTATCTAATCCTGTTTGCTCCCCACGCTTTCGCACCTCAGTGTCAGTATCAGTCCAGGTGGTCGCCTTCGCCACTGGTGTTCCTTCCTATATCTACGCATTTCACCGCTACACAGGAAATTCCACCACCCTCTACCGTACTCTAGCTTGCCAGTTTTGGATGCAGTTCCCAGGTTGAGCCCGGGGCTTTCACATCCAACTTAACAAACCACCTACGCGCGCTTTACGCCCAGTAATTCCGATTAACGCTTGCACCCTCTGTATTACCGCGGCTGCTGGCACAGAGTTAGCCGGTGCTTATTCTGTCGGTAACGTCAAAACAGCAAGGTATTAGCTTACTGCCCTTCCTCCCAACTTAAAGTGCTTTACAATCCGAAGACCTTCTTCACACACGCGGCATGGCTGGATCAGGCTTTCGCCCATTGTCCAATATTCCCCACTGCTGCCTCCCGTAGGAGTCTGGACCGTGTCTCAGTTCCAGTGTGACTGATCATCCTCTCAGACCAGTTACGGATCGTCGCCTTGGTGAGCCATTACCCCACCAACTAGCTAATCCGACCTAGGCTCATCTGATAGCGCAAGGCCCGAAGGTCCCCTGCTTTCTCCCGTAGGACGTATGCGGTATTAGCGTTCCTTTCGAAACGTTGTCCCCCACTACCAGGCAGATTCCTAGGCATTACTCACCCGTCCGCCGCTGAATCAAGGAGCAAGCTCCCGTCATCCGCTCGACTTGCATGTGTTAGGCCTGCCGCCAGCGTTCAATCTGAGCCATGATCAAACTCTTCAGTTCAATACTGCTTGGGTTTTTAAGAAACCCTAAACTTGGCTCAGCAATCTCAAATGACTATGTGATTTCTCGCATGGTCACTTGTGATGCTGATAATCTTTTTGACTATCAGTCCGTACTCACAAGCACCCACACGAATTGCTTGATTCGATTTGTTAAAGAGCGTTTGGTTAAGAGCTTTTCGTCTCAACCGAGGCGCGCATTCTACGCTTTCCTCATTTGCTGTCAAGTGTTTATTTTGAAGTTTTTTACTACTGCTTTCTTTCGAAAGCTAACAACTTCAAACACTTACCGCTTGCCTCGAAGCGTTCATCGCTGCGAGGAGGCGAATAATACGCGCTTTGAAATCAGAGTCAACACCTTGATCTGAAAAAACTTTCCGCGCGTGTTTTACCCCCCACCTGGCAACTAATGAAAGCGCCACGGATCTGTAGAGAAACACCCCCACGGAGCGTAGCGGCCATGAGCGATGCGCAAAGCGAGAAAACCCCGGGTCTGTCTGCAGATGAAGAACAGGAGGTCAGCCACAACCAGCCGCCGCGGGCGGCAGTGCTGCACGAGATGATCCGCTACCAGGGCGATCAGGAACTGGAACGTACCCTCGCCGCGTTGTGGTGGTCGGCACTGGCTGCCGGCCTGTCCATGGGGCTGTCGCTGATGGCCATGGGGCTGTTCTACGCACGCCTGCCGGAAGGAGAGAGTGCCCAGGTGGTCGCCAGCATCGGCTACAGCGCTGGCTTCCTCGCCGTGATCCTGGCACGCCAGCAACTGTTCACCGAGAACACCCTCACCGCCGTGCTGCCCGTCATGACCTCCCCCACCCTGGCCAACTTCGGTCGCCTGCTGCGCCTGTGGGGCGTGGTGTTGCTCGGCAACCTGGCCGGCACCCTGCTAGTGGCCTGGGTCATGCTGGAGCTGCCGATATTCGACAGCAAGACGGACGTGGCTTTTCTGGAGGTTGGCCGCAAGGTCATGAAGAACGACCTGAGCCAGATGTTCGCCAAAGGCATCGTGTCGGGCTGGATGATCGCCACCATGGTCTGGATGATCCCGTCCATGGAGCACGCCAAGGTCTGGATCATCCTGATGATCACCTACCTGATGGCCCTCGGCGACTTCACTCATATAGTGGTGGGTTCCGTCGAAGTGTCCTATCTGGTGTGGGCCGGCGAAGAAACCTGGCGCAGCTTCTGGCTGGCGTTCGCCTTGCCGACCCTGACAGGCAACATTATTGGTGGCAGCTTCATCTTCGCCCTGATCAGCCATGCCCAGGTGCGCAGCGACAGTGGCAAGCCACCCTCGCAACTGGTGAAAGACGACCAAGCCCCGCGCCGGCGCAGCAAGGATGACAACAACTGAATCTCAGCGTGCCGCCATCGTGCGCTCTTTGGCGTGGCCCCGCTGACGCACAGGCCGTGGCTGCCACCAGTTCTGCCCGGCATGCGGTGAGTCAAGGCTGACCCGTTCGCCCATCTGCGGCGTGCTCAAGCGCACCTGGGCCTGGTTGGCCAGCGTCAGTATGCGTTCGAAAGGCTCCTGCCAGCCGTGGGTAGACAGGTCGAACGTACCGTTGTGAATCGGCAGCATCCAGCGCCCGCGCAAATCCAGGTGGGCCTGCAGGCTCTGCTCCGGCTGCATGTGTACGTTGGGCCAGGCGACGTTGTAGGCGCCGGTTTCGATCAAGGTCAGGTCGAACGGCCCGAAACGCTCGCCTATCTGCTTGAAACCGTCGAAGTACCCGGTATCGCCACTGAAGAACACCCGCACATCGTCATCGATGATCACCCAGGACGCCCACAGCGTTCGATTGCTGTCCAGCAGCCCGCGCCCGGAAAAGTGCTGTGCCGGGGTGGCGACAAAGCGCACGCCCTCCACCTCGCTTTCCTGCCACCAGTCCAGCTGGCGCACCTTCGCCGGAGCCACGCCCCAGCTTATAAGTAGGTCGCCCACGCCCAGTGGGGCCAGGAATACCCCGGTGCGTGGCGCCAACTGGCGAATCGCCTGCTCGTCGAGGTGGTCGAAATGATCGTGCGACAGTACCACCGCAGCCAGTGGCGGCAACTGGTCCAGCGCCAGTGGTGGCGCATGGAAGCGCAGCGGCCCCGCCCACTGCACCGGCGAGGCGCGCTCGGCGAACACCGGGTCGGTAATAAAGAAGCGCCCGCGCAGCTTGAGCAATACTGTGGAATGGCCCAGGCGCCATACGCTGTGATCAGGGGCGTCGAGCACCTGCTCGCGGGTCATGGGCTGGAGGCTGATCGGGGTGGCCGGCCGGGTTTGCGGGGGCTTGCGCAAGAACAGGTACTTGAGCCCGATGCGCAGCTTTTTCAGCACCCCATCCTGCGGCAACGATGCCTGGTTGTGAAAACGCCCATCCCGCTGTGGCGCCGGCTCGCCGGCAGCGTTGGCCAAAGGGATCATCAGCAACACTCCGAGCAACAGGAAAGCCTTCATGTTACCCCACAGTGATCAGATCAACCGTGAATTGGCTTGTAAGGTCATTTTTCGCCGATGAAACACTGTTCAACAATATTCATGCGAGTTATGCGATAAACGGTACCCCGGTAGAATAGCGATGAACACGATGGACAACCGCAGCGGCAAAGGCCTTTCATTCGTCAAGCGCATCTACCTGCCGCGCGTCATTGGCTTGGGCATCGGTCTGTTCAGTGTCATGGCGGCCATCGCGCCGCTGTCTCCCCCCTCCTGGGCATGGCTGCTGGTGCTGTTCAACGGGTTGTTGTGGCCGCACATGGCCTACCTGTGGGCAAGCCGCTCGGCAATGCCCTACCAGGCAGAACAGCGCAACCTGCTGCTGGACTCGCTGATGGGTGGGTTCTGGACTGCCGCCATGCATTTCAACCCGCTCCCCGGCGTGACGGTACTTTCCATGATGACCATGAACAACGTCGCAGCCGGCGGCAAGCGCATGGTCTTTCGCGGGCTGCTGGCCCAGTTGGCCGGCATGCTTGTCTCCATCCTGCTGCTTGGCCCCGGCCTTCAGCTGACCGCCACCTCCCTGCAGGTGTACGCCTGCCTGCCAATGCTGACGCTGTACCCGCTGGCCTTGGGCTGGGTGTGCTACCAGCTGGCGATCAAACTGGCTGACCACAAGCGCCGGCTGAGCGCCCTGAGCCTCACCGACAGCCTGACCGGGCTGCTCAACCATGGCGCGTGGAAAGACCTGCTACTGCTGAAGTTCCAGGCCTGTAAACAACAGCAGGGGCACGCGGTCATCGCCCTGATCGACATCGACCATTTCAAGACCATCAACGATACCTTCGGCCACGTGGTCGGCGACTGTGTGCTGCGCCAGCTGAGCGCCGAGCTGCGCCGTAATCTGCGCGAAGGCGACCAGGCCGGGCGTTATGGCGGCGACGAGTTTTGTGTGATGCTGCCAGACACCAGTGAAGCCCAGGCTTGCCAGGCCATGGAGCGCCTGCGCGAACGGGTCGCCAACTACCGCAACCCACAGTTGCCGCACCTGCGCATCAGCCTGAGCATCGGCCTGTCCCCCTTCGAAGCCACCCTGGAGTCACCCGAACACTGGCTCGACCAGGCAGACAAGGCGCTTTACACCGCCAAGCACGCTGGCCGCGACCAGGTCAATTTTGCCCGCGGCGAGGCTTCTACGCTCAAGCTGGCCTATCCTGATTGAACCTCCTTCCTGACTGCCTGGCGGGAGGCTGCTTGAAGGAGCCGCTCACGCATGGCCAGGACTGCCAAACTCCACCCCGCCAGCCCCACACCGCGCTTTCAGGTGCGCCGCCTGATTGCCGGTTTCAGTGCAGTTTTCGGCCTGGCCTGCCTGGTTACGCTGGGCGCACTGTTCAACATCGCCGCCACCCTTGATCACCAGGAGCGTCAGCGTAGCGCCTTCCATGCGAACCAGGCCCTGGAGCAGCGACTGATCGCCTCGCGCCAGTTCTTGTCCAGCTATGCCGTGTGGGATGCTGCCTTCGAACACCTGGCAGGCCAGGTAGACTGGAAATGGGCCTATGAAGAAAAGAACGTAGGCGAGTCGCTGTACAGCGCCAGCGGCTACGAAGGGGTGTTCGTTGTAGAAGACAGCCGCACCACCTACGCGTTGTTCAAGGGACAGCCCAGCCAGGCAGGCGCCAACACTTATATAGATGCGCCCCTGCAGCCGATCATCGACCAGGCCCGCGCCGCGGCCGTACCACGGGAACAGACCACCCGTTACGTGCTGTTCAATGGCTGGCCGGCCGTGCTGACTGCCGCCGCTGTTCGACCGGACCGCGATGTCACCGACAGTGAGGTACGCCAGGCCCCGGTGATGCTGTTCATCGATCAACTCACCGAAGACAAGCTGACGCGGCTGGGCACCGGCGCCGGCCTTACCGGCATGCATGTGGACAAGGACAACAGGGGTGAGCACGGCCACTTGCGCATCGAGCTGGGCGATACCGGCTACCACCTGGCCTGGAACAGCCCGTTGCCGGGGCGCCAGCTGCTGTGGGCCGTCTTGCCGCCACTGGTAGGCGCGCTGCTGATGCTTGGCTTGATCATGCTGTACCTGTTCCGCCTCACCCTGCGCAGCTCGCGGGCAATCGGCCTTACACTCACTCACCTGCAACAGAGCAACCAGGCGCTGGAAGCCAGCGAGCAGCGTTTTCGCGCGGTGGCCGAATCGGCGTCTGACTGGATCTGGGAAACCGACCGGCAACAACGCCTGACCTACCTGTCGCAACGCTTTGCCAACGTCACCGGCTACCCCGTGGAGGACTGGCTGGGCCAACCGCTCAACCAGCTGTTGGCCTGCGATACCACCCCGCTCTCGCCTTGGCTGGACGCCCTGACCAGCGCCGACCCACAACAGTTGGCCAATTTGCGCTGTACCTACCGCGACCAGAATGGCCAAAACCGCTACTGCAGGATTTCGGCCCGCGCCATCTGGTATGACGACAAACCCAGCGGTTTTCGCGGCACCGCCAGCGACATCACCGACGAAGTCGACGCCCACGCGCGCATTCAGCACCTGTCGTTGCACGACCCACTGACCGGCCTGGCCAACCGCAACAAGCTCGCCAGGCACCTGGAGCAAGCCCTGCTGCGTGGCACCGACTCGCCACCCTTGAGCCTGCTGCTGCTGGACCTCGACAACTTCAAACCGATCAACGACTCGCTCGGCCATGCTGCCGGGGATGCTGTGCTGCAAGAGGTGGCGACGCGTCTGCGCGATACCACCCGCGACGGTGACCTGGTAGCGCGTCTGGGCGGCGACGAGTTCATCCTGGTGCTAAGCGGCATGGACAACCGCAACGAAATCGACCGCTTCTGCGCGCGCCTGATCAGCCTGCTGCAACAACCCATCACCTTCGACGGCCAACCCCTGCATGTCGGTGCCAGTATTGGCGTCGCCCAAACCCGCACCCAGGGTTTCGATGCGGGCGAATTGATCCGCTGCGCCGACATTGCCCTGTACCAGGCCAAAGCCGATGGCAAGAATACCTGGCGCTACTTCGCTGCCGAGATGAACCAGCAGATCCAGTACCGCCGCCAGTTGGAAAACGACCTGCGGCGGGCCCTGCGCAACCAGGAGTTCGAACTGCATTACCAGCCGCGCTACCGCCTCAGCGACCGACGCATCGTAGCGGTCGAAGCCTTGCTGCGCTGGCAGCACCCGCAGGAAGGGTTGCTGGGGCCGGACACGTTCATCCCGTTGGCCGAGCAAAGCGACATCATCGTCGCGCTGGGCCGCTGGGTGCTGCGCGAGGCTTGCCGCACAGCCCATGACTGGCCAGCCGACATTCTGGTTTCGGTGAATCTGTCGCCCGCGCAGTTCCTGCGCAGCGACGTGGTAGCCGACGTGCGTGAAATCCTGCTGGAAACCGCCTTCCCGGCCCAGCGCCTGGAGCTGGAAATCACCGAGAACGTGATGCTCAACGACATCGAAGGCGCGCTGGGCACCATGCTGTCGCTCAAGGAGCTGGGCGTGCGCCTGAACATGGATGATTTCGGCACGGGTTACTCATCGCTGGGCTACCTGCGTACCTACCCGTTCGACAGCATCAAGATAGACAAGCGCTTCATCAGTGGCCTGAACAACAACGGCGGCAGCGACCGAGCGGTGGTTCAGGCCATCATCAACCTGGGCGAAGCGATGGGGTTGACGGTGACTGCCGAAGGCGTCGAAAGCGAACAGCAGCTCAAAGCCTTGGAGAACGACCGCTGCCACGAAGTACAGGGCTATTTCATGAGCCGACCGCTGGACAATGCCGGGCTGGAGGCGTTGTTGCACCAAACATCCCAAAGCAGCACACAGCCTCTGTAGGCGCGGGTTTACCCTCGAACACCGGCAAAGCCGGTGCCATGCACCGCGTCGGATTCTTCGCGGGCAAGTCAGCTTCTGCAGGGGGCATCAGGGCTGTTGCAGGCTGCGCTCGGCCACGATCTCTGGCAGGTCCTGGCGGCGCAGGTAAGCACGCAGCGGCTCACCAATATTCAAGCGGTCATCCACATGCTGCTCCAGCAACAGCGCCAGCCGCTCACGACACAACGCCATGCGCTGCCCTTGCTCAGGCCGCCAGACAAACTCGTTGCACGGGGTAATGCTGTCGTCGGCCACGTCCATGCCGAACGAATCCTCGGAAAAACGCACAATATGGACACCACGCTTGCCATGAAAACCGACAAAGCCCTTGAGCTGGTCGGCAGCGTTGCAGATGTCCTGGGAAGTGATGGCCATGACGTAACCTCGCAATGATATCGGAAGATACGCACGCCTGGCGGGGGATGGGTCGCCTCTACCGGGCAACTCGCAAGCCGCAGCCTAACGCAGGTGCGCATGACCGCGCCATGGTTTTCAGCGCTCACCGTTTACCGCGTCGACCTGGGAGCGCAATAGCTCCGCCAGCCACTGCATGAAGGCCTGGACCCGACGGGGCACATGCCGTTGCCTTGCATACAACAAAGAGACAGGCATAGCCGGGGCCTGCCAGTTTTCGAGCACCGAAACCAGCTCACCTCGCCGCAGGTACTCGTCGACACCTACCGCCGGCACCTGGATCAGCCCCAGCCCGGCCAGGCAAGCCGCCGAATAGGCCTCGGCATTGTTGACCGTGACCCCACCGGCCATGGCCTGGTACTGCAGTTCACCGCCTTGCAGATATTCGAAACCGGCACTGCGTGCGCCCAAGGTGCGTACGTAATGCACCAACTGGTGCCCGGCCAGGTCTTGCAAGGTACGCGGCATGCCATAACGGGCCAGGTAGGCGGGGCTGGCACAGTTACGCATGCTCAATTGCCCGACCGGCCGTGCCACCACGTCCAGGTCATGCAAGGCGCCAATACGCATCACGCAATCGAACCCTTCGCGCAGCAGGTCAACCTGGCGGTCGGTGCAACTAAGCTCCACCTCCAGCTGCGGAAAACGCTGCATAAAAATCGGCAGCGCCGGGATGATGACCCGACGGGCCATCATGGTCGGCAGGTCGATGCGCAGTCGCCCAGCCAGCTCGGCATCATCGGCACGGAACAGGCTCTCGATCTCGTCCATGCCCGATAGCAGGTCCTTGCTACGCTCGTACAACAAGGCGCCATCCTGGGTCGCCTGCACACGCCGGGTGGTGCGGTTGAACAACTGTGTGCCCAGCAAGCGTTCCAGCGCCCTCACCTGCTCCGACACGGTCGACCGTGGCAACCCCAGGCGCTCGGCGGCCAAGGTGAAACTGTTGACCTCACACACCCGCACAAAGGTGCGCAATAACTCAAGCTTGTTCACTGCGGGCCTCGACTATCCGGTTTTCACGAACAGTATTTCCGTTTTTGCAGGATTTAACAGCCAGGCAGCGACCAATAACCTGTCCTCATCCACCCACCATGAGGTTTTCACCATGACCCGCAAAATTGCCCTGATCACTGGCGCCAGCCGCGGCCTCGGCCGAAATGCTGCCGAACACCTGGCTGCGCGCGGTATCGATGTCATCGGCACGTACCACAGCAAGGCGGACGAAGCCCACGCGGTGGTCGCACGGCTGGAAAAGGCCGGGGTCAAGGCCGCCATGCTTCAACTGGACGTCAGCGACAGCAGCAGTTTTGCCAGTTTCGCCGAGCGCTTGGGCGTGACCCTGCAGCAGCACTTTGGCCGCGAGCGCTTCGACTTCCTGGTGAACAATGCCGGGATCGGGCTGAATGTGCCGTACGTGGATACCACCGAGGCGCAGTTCGACCAGTTGCTGAACATTCAACTGAAAGGGCCGTTCTTCCTCACCCAGCGCCTGCTGCCACTGTTGGTCGACAATGGCCGCATCATCAACATTTCCACCGGTCTGGCGCGTTTTGCGCTGCCAGGGTATGCCGCCTATGCCGCGATGAAAGGCGCAATGGAAGTGCTGACCCGCTACCAGGCCAAGGAACTGGGTGCGCGTGGCATTCGCGTGAACATTCTGGCACCGGGGGCAATCGAGACGGATTTTGGCGGCGGGGTGGTGCGGGATAATCAGCAGGTGAATGCCTTCATTGCCGGCAACACGGCGCTGGGGCGCGTGGGCTTGCCAGATGACATCGGGGCGGCCATTGCGCTGTTGCTGGAAGACGGTAATGGCTGGATTACCGGGCAGCGGCTGGAGGTGTCGGGCGGGATGTTCCTCTGAGCCCGCCAGCTTGGGGCCACACAGTGGCCCCGCTTTCACTGCTCATGCACCTGCACACTGGCCGTCATCCCCGCACTCAGGGTCACCCCTTCCGGCACCTGGTCCAGGCGAATCCTGACCGGTATGCGCTGGGCCAGACGCACCCAGTTGAAGGTAGGTTCCACTTCCGGCAGCAGTTGGCTGTCCGGGTTGCTGTTGCGGTCGGTAATACCGCGGCTGATGCTCTCCACATGCCCTTGCATCGGCTCACCCGCCCCCATCAGCCAGACTTTCACGGTATCCCCCACACGAATACGGGGCAGCTTGGTTTCCTCGAAGTACGCCTGGATATAGAAGGTTGAATCATCCACCAGGGCCATGACCGCTTCCCCGGTGTTCACATAGTTGCCTTCGGCCAGACGCAGGTTGGTGATATGCCCGCTGCGCGGCGCCCGCACTTCACTGCGCGCAAGGTTGATCCTGGCCACCTGCAACTGCGCCTCGGCTTCGTGCAACTCGCCACGCGCGATGGCCGCATTGATCTGGGCGTTCTCACGCAACTCGGCACTGATCGCCTCGGGCCCCAAGGCCGTTCGCCGGGCGGCTTCGCGTTCGCGCAGGCGCAATTGCTGGGCGCGGGTCTCGGTCACGGCGCTGGCCTGGTCGAACGCGGCCTGGAAGCGCTCGCGGTCGATACTCATCAACAGGTCGCCCGCCTTGACCTGCTGGTTGTCATGGACCTTGAGCCCGCGTACCCAGCCGGACACGTCAGGCGCAATCACCACCACATCGGCGCGCACACGGGCGTCGCGGGTCCAGGGGGTAAGCATGTAGTACTGCCACAGCTGGTAGCCGGCCAACACGGCCAAGGCCACCACACACAGCGTCACCAAGGTACGTACGGCCGCACGCATCGAAACACTCCTTCATAAAGGCCCCAGCAGGCGTACCACCAGGAACAACACACAAACGAACAGCGCCGCATCAAACAGCGCCTCATGCCAGATCCAGCGCCCCAGCGGCGTGGCCTGCACCACCAGGCGCAACAGGCCGGTGAGCAGCAGCGCCAGCAACACATAAAGCAGAAACGGGCTGAGCAGCACGCCGCCCACTTCCCATTCACGCAACCCCATGGGCTTCCTCCTGCCAGCGGCACCACTTGCCCCAGCTTTTTTGCAGTTGCAGCACCGCACCTTCAGCCAGCCGCAACGGGTCGCTGGCAGGCAGCCGGCGCAGGGCAGCGATGAATTGCTCACTGGCGGTGTCCAGGCGCTGCCCGCGCCCGGCGGCAGGCCCTTTAGCCAGTACCGCCTCCACCTGTTGCAGGTACTCGCGCTCGGCACGCCCCAAGGGGGCCTGGGCGACCGCCAGGCACATGCGCAGGTGTACCAGTTCATCACCCATGTCCAGCCCATGCAGGCCGTCGTCCCAGCGCTTGCGCTCGTCTTCCGGTAATTCACTGGCATGCCGCGCCAGTTGCATCAGGCGGTCAGCCATCCGCCCGCCAAACCAGCTGTCGGCCCCACGCAGGTCGCGCCGGGTCAGGCGCACCAGGTCGCTTTGGGTGGCTGCGCGCAGTCGCCGGCCCAACCAGGCCGGGTGACGAAACACCAATAAACGAAAGGCCATGACTGCTGCAGACACCCCCACCAGCATGGCCAAGGCACTGTTCAGCAGGGTCGCCACGCCAAACTGCATGGCGTTGAGCGGCGACACCAGCACAATGAAGTGCAGGCAATAGGAAGTGGCCGTAGCCCCGGTACGGGGGTGGGCCATGCCCAGCGCACCCAGAAACAGCGGCACACCCATGGCCAGGCAGAGCATGGCGAAGCTGCTCCACTGCGGCAGCACAATCTGCCCGACCAGAAACGCAGCAGGTATGGCCAGGAAAATCCCGCGCAAAAAACTCAAGCCAATCTGCGCGCCGTTCTCACGGCTGGCGAACAGGCTACAGACTACGCAGGTCAGCACCAGGCCCCCCGGCGCCGAAGGCCAGGCCGTGGCCAACCAGAACCCGCTCATGACCAGAAAGGCCAGCGCACTGCGCGAACCAAACAGCAAGGCCAGCGACCAGTCGCGGTGCGCAGCCAGGCCTTGGGACACATCCTTGGGCGCCCTGCCCGCCTCCACATCCTCCAGCGCCTGGCCGGCAGCCATGGCGTAATCCAGCAGCAGGGCCATGCGCGCCAGGCAGAAGTGCTCCGCCGAACTGATCTGCTCATCGTGGGCGGCATCCCAGATACGTTGGCGCAGCAGTAACAGGCCGGGCTTGTCGGGTTTGCCCAACAGTGTGCGCACTTCGTGCAACCAGGGCGCCAGGTGCTCAGCCTCCCGCTCATCCAGTTGCCGCCACTGACGGCGTACCGACCGGGAGATACGCAACAGCACCATCAGCTTCTGGCTGAGCCCACGAATGGCACGGGCACGCTGCCGGCCACGGTTGCCTTCGAACCAAGCATGTTCGCGCTGGCTGTCGATGGCCACGATGCGCCCCAGGCTCTCCAGCAAGCCTTTGCGCGCCTCGTCCTCGCCACCCAGCATGGCACTGGCGGCTTGCAGACCGTTCTGCCAGGCCTGTCGGGCCTGCCCGCCCAGTTGCTGTTCCACGCGCATGGGCCAGAGCAAGGCACTGCTGGCGGTGGCGCAGAAAATGCCCAGGCAGATCTCGGTGCAGCGCGCCACCGCCTGGTCGAACACCTGCAGCGGGTGGTCGATGGCCGGCAAGGCGATGATGGCGGCGGTGTAACCGGCCAGCACGAAGGCATAGGCCCAGGCGCTACGCAGTTGGGTAGAGGCGGCGGTACACAGGGCCAGCCAAAGGGCCAGGGTGAGCAGAAACAAGCCTGGGGTCTGTGCAAACAGGCCAATGAACAACACCGACATGACGGTGCCAACCAAGGTACCCGCCAGCCGCGCCAGGCCCTTCTGAACCACCATGCCCGACAGCGGCTGGGCGACGATGAAAGCAGTCATCAGTGCCCATGCCGGTTGCTCCAGGCCCCAACGCATCGCCAGCCACAACGCCAGGCCACCACCGAGCAGGGTCTTGATGGCGAACTTGAGGGCGAGGCTGCTGGGGGCGAACAGGGCCTGGAAGGTAATGGGCACGAAGCGGACCTTGCGGGGATGGTCTTGTAGAAAAGATAGACAATGGCGAGCAGGATAAAGTGGAAATGAATAATTAGCTAGCTAATCATCTTTATCGGCATGCAACCAGAGCACAAATCCCAGGCAAAAAAAATGGGCGACCGAAGTCGCCCTAAATGCCTTGCGTGCTCGTGTACCCGGAAGGTCAGCGCGGCTTGCGCTTGTTCGAGTCCTTCCAGATGAAAATGCCCAGACCGGCAAAGAAGGCAAACATCAACCCGACCGTTACCACACCGGCGATAACCACGTTGTCGAAGAACATGCTGGCCTCCCCATTCGTTTGCCGTTGTCCGATGGGTGCAAGGTAACCAATGTGGCGGGGGGGAAAATTGATCGGGATCAATGGTGCCCGAGGCCGGGCACGCGAGGCGGGTGCAGGGTTGACCTGCGTCAAATTTCAGCGCTTCTTCGGCTTGCTCTTGGGTTTCTTTTTCTTGCTGCTGTTCAACGGCAGGGCCTGCTCGAACGCGTTGCGCATGTCGTTCAGGCGCTTTTCCTTGAGGTCGTGGACGCGCTTGGCGCGTTCGGCATCGAAATCGATGAGGTTGTCTTGGCTCATGGGTGGGCTCGACGATCAACTGAGACTTGCATGATGAGGCCAGCCGCAGGTGCTGACCAGTCCCCTGTCAGACTTCGATGTCCACCAGCAGCCCCTGGCGTACGTGTTCGCCCATCAACGGGGCCACCGGCACGGTGTTGTCGGCGTTGACCTCATCACCGGGCATGGCACTGTAGCGTTCCTGATCGCCCTTCTGCCTGCGTTGCTGCTGGCGACGCTGCTCATCGCGCAGCAACAGTGCCTGCTCCTGCGGGTCACGCTGGTGCTTGAGGTCGATGGCACTTTCGCCGGACGCAGGCTGCGTCGGCACCACCGGTTTGATGTCGGGGGTGGGTTTGACCGGGTCCTGTTGCGAGGTCACCGGTGCGGCACTGAGCGGAATGATCGGCGGCAGCATGGACGTTCTCCTGTGCCCCTGTATCGGCAGGTGCGGGTTTACCTTGATGTCATGGACAACATTTACTCGGTTTCGTCGTCAGGCTCGTCGTCATCTGGCGGGCTGGCTTCGCTCCAGGGCCGCTTGTAAACCTGCTGCCAGACCGCGTCCATATGGTCGCGCAATACCTGCGGCGCGGTTTTCAGCGAGGCACTGTCCTCGCGCTCGCCACCGACCGGTTCCTCGCCCGCCGGGGTGATCAGCGACTGGCCGGTAATGGTGTAGCTGGCCTGCCCTTCGCGCATCTCGATGGCAATGTCGTGCGGGTCGATACCGCCGCCACAGAAGGCATGACTGGCTACCGTCACCTCGGCGACACCGTCCTTGTTCAAGTCGCTGACATCACTGACGTCGGTGTAGAAGTCCACGTCCAGGTCCAGCCCCGGGCAGGTGGTTTCCTGTTCGATCTGCCAACGCGCCTTGAATGCATCGCTTTCGGCAGTGCGCCCGTACAAGGTGGCCTTGAGTACCACCTTGTCCACTTCCTGTTCGCTTTCCGGGTCACTGGCCTGGCCATCGCTGCGGCTCAGTACCAGCAGGCCCTCACCGTCGCGGTCACGGTAGTGCACGCTCTTGATCGGTGTCTGGACGCCCAGCACTTCAAGCTGTTCCATCGGAATGGGGGGCAAGGTCTCGAAATTCTTCTGCTCGCAGGCACTCAGCAGCAGCAGGCTGCCCACGGCCATGGAAGCGCTCATCCAGCGGTGCTTGGCAGACATATAGAAGCGGTGCCCTCGTCGGCTGCACAGTGCGAGGCGATGAAACAGCTAGACTGACTTACTTCCTGTTGTCGTTCGGCACCTTTCGGTGCGTTCGCACTTTGGTCTGACCGGCCGATCCGTTAACATAATCGGCTTTTTCATCGCGGGAGTTCAGGCAGTATGGCGCAGCAGTATCAACCGGGGCAACGCTGGATCAGCGACAGCGAAGCAGAGCTCGGCCTGGGTACCATCCTGGCGCAGGATGGCCGCCTGTTGACCGTGCTTTACCCGGCCACTGGCGACACCCGCCAGTATTCCCTGCGCAATGCGCCGCTGACCCGCGTGCGTTTTTCGCCCGGTGACCAGATCACCCACTTCGAGGGCTGGAAGCTGACCGTGCGCGAGGTCGAGGACATCGACGGGCTCATGGTGTACCACGGCCTGGACGGGCAGAACCAGCCGCGTACCCTGCCAGAAACCCAGCTGTCGAACTTCATCCAGTTCCGCCTGGCCAGCGACCGCCTGTTCGCCGGGCAGATCGACCCACTGTCGTGGTTCAGCCTGCGCTACAACACCCTGCAGCACACCAGCAAGCAGATGCAGTCGGCACTGTGGGGCCTGGGCGGCTGCCGCGCGCAACCGATCGCCCACCAATTGCACATCGCCCGCGAAGTCGCCGACCGCAGCGCCCCACGGGTATTGCTGGCCGACGAAGTGGGCCTGGGCAAAACCATCGAGGCTGGCCTGGTGATTCACCGCCAGTTGTTGTCGGGCCGTGCCAGCCGCGTACTGATCCTGGTACCGGAAAACCTCCAGCACCAGTGGCTGGTGGAAATGCGCCGCCGCTTCAACCTGCAGGTAGCCCTGTTCGACGCTGAACGCTTCATCGAGAGCGACGCCAGCAACCCGTTCGAGGACGCCCAGCTCGCGCTGGTTGCCCTGGAGTGGCTGGTCGACGACGAAAAGGCCCAGGATGCGCTGTTCGCTGCCGGCTGGGACCTGATGGTGGTCGACGAAGCTCACCACCTGGCCTGGCACGAAGATCAGGTCAGCGCCGAATATGGCCTGGTCGAGCAACTGGCCCAGGTGATCCCGGGCGTGCTGCTGCTCACCGCCACCCCAGAGCAGCTTGGCCAGGACAGCCACTTTGCCCGCTTGCGCCTGCTCGACCCCAACCGTTTCCACGACCTGGCCGCCTTCCGTGCCGAGAGCGAGCACTATCGCCCGGTTGCCGAAGCCGTACAGGAACTGCTCGACGAGGGCCGCTTGTCGCCCAAGGCGCACGCCACCATCCAGGGCTTCCTGGGTGCCGAAGGCGAAGCCCTGCTGGCCGCGGTCAACGATGGCGATACCCAGGCCAGTGCGCGCCTGATTCGCGAACTGCTTGACCGCCACGGCACTGGCCGCGTGCTGTTCCGCAACACGCGTGCCGCAATTCAGGGCTTCCCTGAGCGCCAGCTGCACCCCTACCCGCTGGCCACGCCCGAGCAATACCGCGACCTGCCGGCTGGCGAACACGCTGAGCTGTACCCGGAAGTGGCCTTCCAGGCCCAGGGCGAGGTAGCCGACGACGAACGCTGGTGGCGTTTCGATCCGCGCGTCGACTGGCTGATCGATACCCTGAAGATGCTCAAGCGCACCAAAGTGCTGGTGATCTGCGCCCACGCCGAAACCGCCATGGACCTGGAAGACGCCCTGCGCGTGCGCTCCGGCATCCCGGCGTCGGTGTTCCATGAAGGCATGAGCATTCTCGAACGCGACCGTGCCGCCGCCTACTTCGCCGACGAAGAATTCGGCGCGCAGGTGCTGATCTGCTCCGAGATCGGCAGCGAAGGCCGTAACTTCCAGTTCGCCCACCATCTGGTGATGTTCGACCTGCCAGCACACCCCGACCTGCTCGAACAGCGCATCGGCCGCCTGGACCGGATCGGCCAGAAGCACACGATCCAGCTGCACATCCCGTACCTGCAGGACAGCCCGCAAGAGCGCCTGTTCCAGTGGTACCACGAAGGCCTCAACGCCTTCCTCAACACCTGCCCGACCGGCAACGCCCTGCAACACCAGTTTGGTCCGCGCCTGTTGCCGCTGCTCGAAGGTGGCGAGAGCAAGGCCTGGGATACACTGGTGGCCGACGCCCGCAGCGAGCGCGAGCGCCTGGAGGCCGAACTGCATACTGGCCGCGACCGCCTGCTGGAGCTCAACTCTGGCGGCGCTGGCGAGGGCCAGGCACTGGTCGAGGCCATTCTTGAACAGGACGACCAGTTCGCCCTGCCGATCTACATGGAAACCCTGTTCGACGCCTTTGGCATCGACAGCGAAGACCATTCCGAGAATGCCCTGATCCTCAAGCCAAGCGAGAAGATGCTCGACGCCAGCTTCCCGCTGGGCGACGACGAAGGTGTGACCATCACCTACGACCGTGGCCAGGCGCTGTCGCGCGAGGACATGCAGTTCCTCACTTGGGAGCACCCGATGGTGCAGGGCGGCATGGACCTGGTACTGTCCGGCTCGATGGGCAACACCGCCGTGGCGCTGATCAAGAACAAGGCGCTCAAACCGGGCACCGTGCTACTCGAACTGCTGTTCGTCAGTGAGGTGGTGGCTCCGCGCAGCCTGCAACTGGGCCGCTACCTGCCGCCAGCGGCACTGCGCTGCCTGCTCGACGCCAACGGCAACGACCTGGCATCGCGCGTGGCCTTCGAAACCCTCAACGACCAGCTCGAAAGCGTGCCGCGCGCCAGCGCCAACAAGTTCGTCCAGGCCCAGCGCGATGTGCTGGCCAAGCGTATCAGTGGTGGTGAAGAGAAAATCTTGCCGACCCACATCGAGCGCGTGGCCGAAGCCCAGCGCCGCCTGGCGGCAGAGGCCGACGAAGAGCTGGCCCGCCTGGTGGCACTGCAAGCGGTCAACCCGAGTGTGCGTGACAGCGAAATCAACGCCCTGCGCAAGCAGCGTGAAGATGGCCTGGCAATGCTGGAAAAGGCCGCCCTGCGCCTGGAAGCCATTCGCGTGCTGGTGGCCGGCTGATCCCATCGGTCTCTTGTAGGAGCGGCCTTGTGTCGCGATGGGCTGCGCAGCAGCCCCGGTTATTTTGCATCAGTGCAGAAATCTAGGGCTGCTGCGCAGCCCATCGCGACACAAGGCCGCTCCTACAGAGATAGCACAAGGGCCAAATCCTTTATTCCTGGCTGCAATCACACTGATAACCAAATCATTGGAATCAATATGCCATTAGTCAGGAAGGCTTAAATACTCTTTCCTATACTGCCTCTGGACAGTCTGCACAGGGTTGTAGCGCAGACGAGTGAAAACTCGATCAAGAGGCATTCCATGGAATGGCTAGGGCTGCAACTGTTCGCCGACTTGCCGGCAACCGGGCGTATCGTCATTGATTGCCGCCATGAACCGTTTCTGGTTCTGCTCGCCTACTTCGTCGCCTGCGCGGCCTGCTTCGCCACGCTCGACATGGCCGAGCGACAATCCCACAGCCCCGAACCCACTGCCCACCGCCAATGGAACATGCTCGGCGCTTGCTGCCTGGCCGGTGGCATCTGGGCCATGCACTTCATCAGCATGCTGGCGTTCCAGGCGCCGGTGGAAGTGCACTACGACGTTTCCCTGACCATTCTTTCGCTGCTCATCGCCCTGGGCGTAGCCTGGCTGGCCATGCACAGCCTGGAACGCACACAAATGCGCACGCATCACTTTGTGCAAAGCGCAGTGTTGATTGGCCTGGGCATCATTCTCATGCACTTTGTCGGCATGGCCGCCATGGAAACCGGCGCCGTGCAGTATTACCAGACCGGCCTGCTGCTGGCCTCTGGCGCCATTGCCCTGCTCACCAGCCTGGCCGCGTTGTGCCTGGCCCGCTACTTCCGTAATGGCAGCGGCACCCTGTACCAGGCCATGAAGTACGGCGCCAGCCTGCTGATGGCTGCCGGAATCGTCGCTACCCATTTCACCGCGATGTCGGCCATGACGCTGGTCATCCCGGCCGATACCGCCCTGCGCCTGCCTTCTGGCGACAACAGCCTGCAACTTGGGCTGGGCATCGGCTTCATCACCCTGCTCATCAGTGGTGCCAGTATCAGTGCCGCATTGGCCGACAAGAAGTTGCAGAGTAAAGAGCACGACCTGCGCCGGGTCAGCGTGCTACTCAGCCAGCTGGACCAGGCCCGCGCCTCGCTGCAACAAGCGGCGCATTACGACGCGCTCACCAATCTGGTCAACCGCCGTGGCTTCAACCAGGTGTTCGCCGAGCGGCTGGCCGAACACCAGGCCAGTGAAAGCCGCCTGGCAGTGATGTTCCTCGACATCGACCATTTCAAGCGCATCAACGACAGCCTCGGCCATGACGCCGGTGACGAGCTGCTCAAGGTGATCGCCAACCACATCAAGGCCGCCACCCGCAGCCAGGACCTGGTCGCGCGCTTCGGGGGCGACGAGTTCTGCATCGTGACCAGCCTCAATAACCGCGACGAAGCCCGCCATCTGGCCCAGCGCATCATGCAACGAATGAAAGAGCCCATCGACCTGGGTGGGCGGCGTATGGTCATGACCACCAGCATCGGTATCAGCATCTTCCCTGACGACGGTACCAGCGTCGAAGAGCTGCTCAAACATGCCGACCTGGCCCTGTATCAGTCAAAGGACAACGGGCGCAACAGCCTGAACTTCTTCAACGACAACTTGAAGACCCAGGCCACGATGGCATTGCATCTGGAAGAAGAACTGCGCATGGCACTGCTCGAAGAACGCGGGCTTTGCGTCCATTACCAGCCCATCTTCGATATGCGCAGCGGGCAGCTGGCCAAGCTGGAAGCCCTGGTGCGCTGGCAGCACCCGCAACATGGCCTGCTCGGCCCCGAACGCTTTATCGGCATTGCCGAAGCCAACGGGCTGATCATCGACCTCGACCTGTGGGTACTGCGCCACGCCTGCAACGATCTGGCCCACCTGCAGCGCTATGGCTACGGCGACTTCAAGGTCACGGTCAACTGCTCGGCCGTGACCCTTAGCCATGACGAGCTACCCAACGAAGTGGAGAAAGCACTGTTTCACGCCGGGCTCTGCGCCCGGCAACTCGAGCTGGAAGTGACCGAGAACGCCCTCATGGGTGATCTCCAGCGCACGGTGAACCTGCTCAAGCGCGTTCGCGCCCTGGGTGTCGCGCTGTCGATCGATGACTTCGGCACCGGTTACTCATCTCTGGCCTACCTCAAACGCCTGCCGCTGGATGTACTGAAGATCGACCGCACGTTCCTGCAGGATGTGCCGGGTAGCCAAAAGGATCGTGAAATCGTCCAGGCGATCATCGTCATGGCACACACGCTGCACTTGCAAGTGGTCAGTGAGGGCGTAGAGACCACGGAACAACAAGCGTTCCTCAAAACCCACGGCTGCGACTATCTGCAGGGTTACCTGCTGGGTCGCCCGGTACCACTGGCCGAGCTGCGACCACTGCTGGAGCGGTTGCAGCGTCAGGACGGCGTGCTCAACCCTTGTTACGGTAAAGTTCTACCAGGGTCGCCGGATCTTTTTGCAGGTAACCCTGGCTACCGTGCAGGCGCATCAATTGCGCGGCGAGGCCACTGAGTGGCGTCGCCGAACCCTGCTCGCGGGAGAATTTGACCGCGCCATCAAGGTCCTTGAGTAGCGTGCGCACATGCCACTTGATCGGCTCGAAGCGGCTTTCGGCCATTTGCGGCGCCAGGATCTGCAGGGGCTTGGAGTCGGCAAAGCCACCGGCCAACGCTTCGGCGATCAACGTCGCATCCACCCCGGACTGCTCGGCCAACGCCACGACTTCGGCAATGACCAAGGCGTTGCACGCCACGATCATCTGGTTACAGGCCTTGGTCACTTGGCCTGCGCCCACCGCCCCCATATGCGTCACCCGCTGGCCAAGTACCTGCAGCACCGGCCGGGCACGCTCAAGGTCAACCGCCTCGCCACCGACCATGATCGCCAGGGTACCGGCTTCGGCACCGGGCGTGCCGCCGGACACCGGGGCATCCAGCCAGGCCATGCCGCACAGTGCGGCCAGTTCGGCAGCCATTTCACGGGTGGCGGTGGGCTCCAGGCTGGAGAAATCGATCAGCAACTGGCCACTGCGTCCACCCTGGGCAATGCCGTGTTCGCCGAACACTACCTCGCGTACCACAGCCGTATCGGCCAGGCACAGCAGCACCATGTCGCTGCCCTGGCACAGTTCGGCGGGGCTGTTGGCCAGGCGCGCGCCGGCGGCGACAAGTGCAGCGCACTTGTCCGGGCTGCGGTTCCACACGGTCAGCGGGTACCCCGCCGCCAGCAGGCGTCGGCACATGGGCAGGCCCATCAGGCCGATGCCGGCGAATCCAAGCGAAGGTAGTGCTGTGCTCATCAATGACTCCCGACTATTCGAATTGTTTTACAGGTTGGCAGAGGGGTAGACACATTACGCATCCCGTAAACTGTTACCGCCACGCCGAATTGTTACTTCCCTCTACCCGCCTTGAATGCTTTCAAGCACCAATTAGGGGCTGCTGCGCATTTTTGCGCACCAAAAACGATCACGCCACTTCCGGGCCTTTCACCTGAATCACGATGAACGGCGAAACCACTACCGCCCAGATCTCTGGATCGCGGCTTTGCAGGTCCAGCGCTTGTTCGGCCGACACCGGCCCAACAGTGCCATCACTACGCCACTTGGCGAAGATCTCGCTGCGATTCTCGGCCATCGCCTCGGCAACGGTGATCAGGTCCAGGCTGGGGTCGACCCAAATCAGGTCACCCTTGGCCCAGAAACGCTCCAGCGCTTTCCACTCGATGATTGCCGTCTCGCCAAGCAATTTGGCATAGAGGGTGCTTGTTTGATCAGTCATGGGTGGTATCCGCAAAAATCGGCCAATAAAAAAGGCCGGCATTTTTGCAGAAAAACCCGGTTTCAAATATGTAATTTGGTCGATTGACCCCGAAGTTGTGGGGTGGGGTCACAGATACAGGCAGTTTGATGGCGCCTTTCTGTATCTTTCTGTCGATCAAGCGACAACCCAGGAAACAGGCACTTTTCGACCGCTTTTCAAGCGCTCGAACAGCGCTCTACACTGTACCGGTACAGTTCCGGGACATGTTCCGGGGGAAGGTGGGCTTGCGCGTTGGCATGGCCACGCCGCAAATCCCGCCCGGTCTGTAGCCCTGGCCGCCAGGACTATAAGAATTACAACAGAATGAGTGGAGCACTATGATCAAGATTTCCAAGCTGTTCGCCGCAATGGTACTGGCCGGGGTAGCCAGCCATTCGTTTGCCGCCGATACCATCAAGATCGGGATTGCTGGCCCTAAAACCGGCCCTGTGACCCAGTACGGCGACATGCAGTTCATCGGCGCCAAGCAAGCCATCAAGGATATCAACGCCGCGGGCGGCGTCGATGGCAAGATGCTCGAAGCCAAGGAATACGACGACGCCTGCGACCCTAAACAGGCCGTGGCAGTCGCCAACAAAGTGGTCAACGACGGCGTCAAGTTCGTCATCGGCCACCTGTGCTCCAGCTCCACCCAGCCAGCGTCCGACATTTACGAAGACGAAGGCGTGATCATGATCACCCCGGCCGCCACCTCGCCGGAAATCACCGCCCGTGGCTACAAGCTGATCTTCCGTACCATCGGCCTGGACAGCGCCCAGGGCCCGGCTGCCGGCAACTACATCGCCGACCACGTCAAGCCGAAAGTGGTTGCAGTACTGCACGACAAGCAGCAGTACGGTGAAGGCATCGCCACCGCGGTCAAGCAAACCCTCGAGAAGAAAGGCACCAAGGTTGCCGTGTTCGAAGGCCTGAACGCCGGCGACAAGGACTTCTCCTCGATCATCCAGAAGCTCAAGCAGAACAACGTCGACTTCGTCTACTACGGCGGCTACCACCCAGAGCTGGGCCTGATCCTGCGCCAGGCTCAGGAAAAGGGCCTGAAAGCCAAGTTCATGGGCCCAGAGGGCGTGGGTAACGACTCGATCTCGCAGATCGCCCAGAACGCCTCCGAAGGCCTGCTGGTCACCCTGCCGAAGTCGTTCGATGCCGACCCGGAGAACAAGAAGATCGTCGACGCCATCAAGGCTGACGGCAAGGACCCAAGCGGCCCGTTCGTGTTCCCTGCCTACTCGGCTGTCGAGCTGATCGCCCAAGGCATCAAGGCCGCCAAGTCCGAAGACACCGACAAGGTGGCAGCTGCCATCCACGCCGGCTCCTTCAAGACCCCGACCGGCACCCTGTCGTACGACGAGAAGGGCGACCTGAAAGACTTCAAATTCGTGGTCTACGAATGGCACTTCGGCAAGCCGAAGACCGAAGTCTCCCCTCAGTAACTGCGTGACTAATAGCTGACCGAAGAAGCCCACTGTGCGAGCAGTGGGCTTTGTTTTACGAGGTTCATGGGCCCGATCCCCGCGATCCGGGGGCAGGCTCACCTGAAAATCTTAAAACCGTCACCCGCGGTTTCCTGGCCTACCCCCGCCAGCGAAATGCAAATCAGGTTTTTAGGAGCGCTGTAATGCCTGAGATCTACCATTTCTTCCAACAACTGGTTAATGGATTGACCATCGGCAGCACCTATGCCTTGATCGCCATCGGCTACACGATGGTGTACGGCATCATTGGCATGATCAACTTCGCCCACGGCGAGGTGTACATGATCGGTTCCTATGTGGCCTTCATCGCCCTGGCGGGCCTGGCCATGATGGGTATCCATTCGCTGCCTATCCTGATGACCGTCGCCTTCGTCGCGACGATCTTCGTCACCAGTGCCTATGGCTACAGTATCGAGCGCGTTGCCTACCGCCCCCTGCGCAACAGCAACCGTTTGATCCCGCTGATTTCCGCCATCGGCATGTCGATCTTCCTGCAGAACACCGTCTTGCTGTCGCAAGACTCCAAGGACAAGTCCATTCCCAACCTGATCCCCGGCAGCTTCTCCTTCGGGCCAGGTGGTGCTGAAGAAGTACTGATCAGCTACATGCAGGTCCTGGTGTTCGTGGTCACCCTGGTGGCCATGACCCTGCTTACCCTGTTCATCTCCCGTTCCCGCCTGGGCCGCGCCTGCCGTGCCTGCGCCGAGGACATCAAGATGGCCAACCTGCTGGGCATCAACACCAACAACATCATCGCCCTCACCTTCGTCATCGGTGCCGCCCTGGCCGCCGTGGCGGCCGTGCTGCTGAGCATGCAGTACGGGGTGATCAACCCCAACGCCGGTTTCCTGGTGGGCCTGAAAGCCTTCACCGCGGCGGTGCTGGGTGGCATCGGCAGCATCCCGGGCGCCATGCTCGGCGGGCTGGTGCTGGGTGTGGCCGAAGCGTTCGGCGCCGACATCTTCGGCGACCAGTACAAGGACGTGGTGGCATTCGGCTTGTTGGTTCTTGTCCTGCTATTCCGGCCGACCGGCATCCTGGGCCGCCCGGAGGTTGAAAAAGTATGAACAGAAATCTCAAACAGGCGTTCTTCAGCGCCTTGCTGGTATGGGCCGTGGCCTTCCCGGTACTGGGCCTGAAACTGAGCATCGACGGCATCAGCCTGATCGTGCACAGCCAGGGGTCGTTCACCATCAGCATCATCGCCGTGTGTTCGGTGCTGATGTTCCTGCGCGTGCTGTTCGACAAGCAGTGGAGTGCGGTGATGGGCAGCCGTTCGGATCGCAAGCTGATCCCGCCGGCCGTCAGCAACTACCTGACCCTGCCCAAGACCCAGCGCTACGTGATCATTGGCCTGATCGTCGCGGCACTGGTATGGCCGTTCTTCGGCTCGCGCGGTGCAGTCGACATTGCCACGCTTATCCTGATCTACGTGTTGCTGGGCCTGGGCCTGAACATCGTGGTCGGCCTGGCGGGCCTGCTCGACCTGGGTTATGTGGGCTTCTACGCCGTCGGCGCCTACAGCTACGCCATGCTCTCGCACTACCTGGGCTGGAGCTTCTGGGTGTGCCTGCCGATCGCCGGCCTGATGGCCGCCACCTTCGGCTTCCTGCTTGGCTTCCCGGTGCTGCGCCTGCGTGGTGACTACCTGGCGATCGTGACCCTCGGCTTCGGCGAGATCATCCGCCTGTTCCTGCGTAACCTCACCGACTGGACCGGCGGCCCCAACGGCATCAGCAACATCCCCAAGCCGGAGTTCTTCGGCCTCACCTTCGAACGCCGCGCCGCCGAGGGCATGCAGACCTTCCACGAGTTCTTCGGGCTGGAATACAACTCGATCAACAAGGTGATCTTCCTGTACCTGGTGGCGCTGTTGCTGGCCCTGCTGGCGCTGTTCGTCATCAACCGCCTGCTGCGCATGCCGATCGGCCGCGCCTGGGAAGCCCTGCGTGAAGACGAGATTGCCTGCCGTGCGCTGGGTCTGAACCCGACCGTGATCAAGCTCTCGGCATTCACCCTGGGTGCCTGCTTCGCCGGTTTCGCCGGCAGCTTCTTCGCTGCGCGCCAAGGCCTGGTGACGCCGGAGTCGTTCACCTTCATCGAGTCGGCGATCATCCTCGCCATCGTCGTGCTCGGCGGCATGGGCTCACAACTGGGCGTGATCCTCGCGGCCATCGTGATGATCCTGCTGCCCGAGCTGATGCGTGAGTTCAGCGAATACCGGATGCTGATGTTCGGTGCGCTGATGGTGTTGATGATGATCTGGCGTCCGCAAGGCCTGCTGCCTATGCAACGTCCACACATGGAGCTGCGTCGATGAGCCGCGAAATTCTGCAAGTCAGCGGCCTGAGTATGCGCTTCGGCGGCTTGTTGGCGGTAAACGGCGTAGGCCTGACCGTCAAGGAAAAACAGGTGGTGGCGTTGATCGGCCCGAACGGCGCTGGCAAAACCACCGTGTTCAACTGCCTGACCGGCTTCTACAAGCCCAGCGGTGGCACCATCCTGCTCGATGGCCAGCCGATCCAGGGCCTGGCCGGCCACCAGATTGCCCGCAAGGGCGTGGTGCGGACCTTCCAGAACGTGCGCCTGTTCAAGGAAATGACCGCGCTGGAAAACCTGCTGATCGCCCAGCATCGTCACCTCAATACCAACTTCTTCGCCGGCCTGTTCAAGACCCCGAGCTTCCGCCGCAGCGAGAAAGAGGCCATGGAGCGCGCGCAGTACTGGCTGGAGAAGGTCAACCTGACCGAGTTCGCCAACCGTACCGCGGGCACCCTCGCCTACGGCCAGCAGCGCCGCCTGGAAATCGCCCGCTGCATGATGACCCAGCCGCGCATCATCATGCTCGACGAACCGGCTGCGGGCCTGAACCCGAAAGAAACCGAAGACCTCAAGGCACTGATCGCCTACCTGCGTGAGTCGCACAACGTCACCGTGCTGCTGATTGAGCACGACATGAAGCTGGTGATGAGCATCTCCGACCATATCGTGGTGATCAACCAGGGCACCCCCCTGGCCCACGGCACGCCGGAAGAGATCCGCGACAACCCTGATGTGATCAAAGCCTACCTGGGGGAAGCGTAAATGCTGAAGTTCGAAAACGTTTCCACCTTCTACGGCAAGATCCAGGCGCTGCACAGCGTCAACGTGGAGATCAACCAGGGCGAGATCGTTACCCTGATCGGCGCCAACGGCGCTGGCAAGTCGACCTTGCTGATGACCCTGTGCGGCTCGCCGCAGGCGCACAGTGGCAGCATCAAGTACCTGGGTGAAGAACTGGTCGGCCAGCCGTCCTCGCACATCATGCGCAAGAGCATCGCCGTCGTGCCGGAAGGCCGCCGCGTGTTCGCCCGCCTGACCGTCGAGGAAAACCTGGCAATGGGCGGTTTCTTCACCGACAAGGGCGACTACCAGGAGCAGCTGGACAAGGTGCTGCAGCTGTTCCCGCGCCTGAAGGAACGCTACATCCAGCGCGGCGGCACCATGTCCGGTGGAGAACAGCAGATGCTCGCCATTGGCCGGGCACTGATGAGCAAGCCCAAGCTGCTGCTGCTCGATGAGCCTTCGCTGGGCCTGGCACCGATCATCATCCAGCAGATCTTCGACATCATCGAACAGCTGCGCCGTGATGGCGTGACGGTGTTCCTGGTGGAGCAAAACGCCAACCAGGCGCTGAAGATCGCTGACCGGGCGTATGTGCTGGAAAACGGCCGGGTGGTGATGCAAGGGACGGGAGAAGCGCTGTTGACAGACCCGAAGGTGCGCGACGCGTACCTGGGGGGTTAATCGGGAAAGGGCCTTCGGGCCCTTTTTTCTGCCTGCCAGAAATGTATCGCCAGCACTGGAAAGCAATAACTTGTGATCCGCCGCCAGCCTGCGTAACGTGGCCAGCTCTTTGGAAAAGATCCCCGGAGTTCGCCCCATGCGCCTCACCCCCACCCTGCTGCTCACCGCCCTGCTGCCCCTGTTCGCCGGCTGCCAACTGATGGCTAGCCCGCCAAGCGACCCGAACATCGGCACCACGCGCATGCAGGGCGAACTGCGTGCCGCCGGTGGCCAATTGCTGTTCAAGCCGTGCAGCGAAAGCCGCACCTTCGTGATCAACGACGTCGGTGCGACGGGCATCCTGCAAGAGGCCGCAAACCTCGCCAAGGACGCCAACGACAAGCTGTTCGCCGACGTCCGTGGTCGCCTCACCGGGAGCAAGCAGGCCAACAATGATGGTCAGCTCGAAGTGCGCCGCCTGTACCGCCTGGAACCTTCGACTCGCGCCTGCGAAGACCCCAACTTCAAGCAGCTGACCCTGCGCGCCAATGGCCATGAGCCCGAGTGGGACATCAAGGCCAGCGGCAAAGGCATGGTGCTCAACCGCGTCGGTCAAGAGCCCCTGCCCCTGCCCTTCCTGGAAGAAGAAGTACCTGGTGGCGGGTTGACCCTGACCAGCGAAGCCAACAATCAGCACGTGGAACTGTGGGTTTCACCGCAGCGCTGTGTAGACAACGCCACCGGTGCCATCCACCACCTGCGTGCCGAGCTGCGCATCGACGGCAAGACCCTGCAGGGCTGCGGTTACTACGGCGGCGCACGCGACAACTGATCGCCGGGCACTTTTATCCTGCCAGTCGGGGCGGCTAACAGCTTATACTTGGCGGTTTGTGTAAAGCCGCCGGCCGCCCATGGCCGGGATACTGGACCCTGCCATGCTACGAATCACCGAACTGAAGCTACCCCTGGACCATCCCGACGAAGCCCTGCGTGAAGCCATCGTCCAGCGCCTGGGCATCCGCGACGAGCAACTGCTCAGCTTCAACCTGTTCAAGCGCAGCTACGATGCGCGCAAGAAGAACAGCGAACTGCTGTTCATCTACACCATCGACCTGGAAGCCAGCAACGAAGCCGAACTGCTCAGCAAGTTCGCCGACGATCACAACATCGGCCCGGCGCCGGACGTCACCTACAAGTTCGTCGGCCAGGCCCCGGCAGGCCTGCAAGAACGCCCGATCGTGGTCGGTTTCGGCCCCTGCGGCATCTTCGCCGGCCTGCTGCTGGCACAGATGGGCTTCAAGCCGATCATCCTTGAACGTGGCAAGGAAGTACGCCAGCGCACCAAGGACACCTGGGGCCTGTGGCGCAAAAGCGTACTCAACCCCGAGTCCAATGTGCAGTTCGGCGAAGGCGGCGCCGGCACCTTCTCTGACGGCAAGCTGTACAGCCAGATCAAGGACCCGCAGCACCACGGCCGCAAAGTGCTGGAAGAGTTCGTCAAGGCCGGCGCGCCCGACGAGATCCTGTACATCAACAAACCGCACATCGGTACCTTCCGCCTCACCGGCATGGTCGAGCAGATGCGTCAGGACATGATCGCCCTGGGTGCCGAAGTACGCTTCCAGCAGAAGGTGACCGACCTGTTGGTCGAAGACGGCCAGCTGACCGGCGTGGTGCTGGAGAGCGGCGAGCAGCTGCATTCGCGCCATGTGGTCCTGGCGCTGGGCCACAGCGCCCGCGACACCTTCCGCATGCTGCACGCCAAAGGCGTGTACATGGAAGCCAAGCCATTCTCGGTCGGTTTCCGTATCGAGCACCCGCAAACGCTGATCGACAAGGCGCGCCTGGGCAAGTACGCCGGCCACCCGAAACTGGGCGCTGCCGACTACAAGCTGGTGTACCACGCCAAGAACGGCCGTTCGGTGTACAGCTTCTGCATGTGCCCGGGCGGCACCGTGGTTGCGGCTACCAGCGAGCCGGGCCGGGTGGTGACCAACGGCATGAGCCAGTACTCGCGGAACGAGCGCAACGCCAACTCCGGCATCGTCGTCGGCATCGACCCGGAGCGAGATTATCCGGGTGGCCCGCTGGCCGGCATCGAACTGCAAGAGCGCCTGGAAGCCCATGCCTATGTGATGGGGGGCAGCAACTACCAGGCACCTGCGCAATTGGTAGGCGACTTTGTAGCTGGCCGGCCCTCGACCGCCCTGGGCAGTGTCGAGCCGTCCTACAAGCCGGGCGTGACCCTGGGCGACCTGGCGCCAAGCCTGCCGGACTTTGCCATCGAAGCAATTCGTGAAGCGTTGCCAGCGTTCGACCGGCAGATCAAGGGCTACAACCTGCACGATGCCGTATTGACCGGGATCGAGACGCGCACTTCGTCGCCACTGCGCATTACCCGGGGTGAGGATTACCAGAGCCTGAACCTGAAGGGGCTGTTCCCGGCGGGTGAAGGGGCCGGGTATGCGGGCGGGATTCTGTCGGCGGGTGTCGATGGCATCCGCATTGCCGAGGCGGTGGCGCGGGATATGCTCGGCCTGTAATTTTGTATCGCCAGTAACGGCCCTTTCGCGGGTAAACCCGCTCCCACAGGGTGGACTGCCCCCAAGAAGTTGGACACCAATCCAATTTCTTGGGGTGTCCACATGAGCAAGTATTCAGACCAATTCAAGCTTACTGCCGTTCAGGCTTACTTGGAGAGTGGTGAAGGCTTCCGAACAGTAGCCCGCCGATTTTCCGTGGATTTCAGCCTGCTGCGGCGCTGGGTCTCAAGCTTCCAGAAACATGGACAGTTCAGTCTGCGCAAAATAGGCCAGCGGTACAGTGCGACCTACAAGTGCTCAGTCCTTGAGTACATGCACAAGCATCAGCTTTCCTTGCGTCAGACCGCCGCCCATTTCGGTCTCGGCCAGTCCTCGCAGGTAGGCATTTGGGCGCGGCAACACTACAGTGGTGACCCTGCACTGCCTGCTCCCAAGAAAAGAAAACCTGCTGCCATGCCGAAAAAGCCTTATCCCATCAAACCTACGACTTCCGATGACACAGAGAAAAGCCGCGACCAGTTGCTGGCCGAGCTTGAGTGGCTGCGCATGGAGAACGCCTACCTAAAAAAGCTGGAAGAACTGAAGAAGCAGGAACGAAGGCAGCCCAAAAAGCCCTGATCGTCTCGGCGCTCAAGGACCGGTTTCCCTTGGCCGCCGTTCTACAGTTGGCGGATCTGCCACGCAGTACGTTTTATTACCAGCTTCAAGCGCAGGCCAAACCTGACAAGCATGCTGCTCTGAAGCAGATGATTCAGCGTGTCTATCACGAGGAAAAAGGGCTATACGGTTACCGGCGCGTTGCAATCGTGATCCGCAATGGCGGCACCTTGGTTAACAAGAAGGTGGTGGAGCGTTTGATGGTCGAGCTTGATCTTCGCTCACTAGTACGGCCAAAAAAGTACCGGTCGTACAAGGGGGTTGTCGGCACCATCGCGCCCAACCTGCTGGAGCGAAACTTCCTCGCGCAGCGCCCGAATCAGAAGTGGGTGACCGATGTTACCGAGTTCAAAGTGGCTCAGGAAAAGATCTATCTCTCCCCTGTGATGGACTTGTACAACGCCGAAATCGTGGCCTACGAAGTGGCCAGCAGGCCGTGCCTTGGGCTGGTTACCAACATGCTGGACAAGGCCTTCGAGCGCCTGGGAAACAAGCCGAAACTGGTGCTTCACTCAGATCAAGGCTGGCACTACCAACACTCGCAGTACCGCCACAAGCTGGCAGAGCAAGGGCTGAAGCAGAGCATGTCACGCAAAGGAAACTGCCTGGATAATGCGGCTATGGAGAGCTTTTTTGGTACGCTTAAGTCCGAGTTTTTCTACCCGAAGCGCTTCGAGAGCGTTGAAGAACTGAAAGCTGGTCTGGATGAGTACATCCACTACTACAACCATGACCGCATCAAGCTAAAGCTCAATGGCATGGCCCTGTGAAATACAGGACCCATGCTGCGGCTGCTAGCTGAAACTGTCCAACTTTTCGGGGGCAGTCCAGGGATCGCACAACATTTTAAAGCTGTGCTGTACCTGTGGGAGCGGGTTTACCCGCGAAGAGGCCCTGACAGGCATTAAAAAACCCCGACTGGCAAGCGCCATGTCGGGGTTTTGTTTTACTGCGCTACGGTCAGTGCGAAACGCGGCTGGTACCGTCAACGGTCATGATGCGTACACGGTCGCCCACGCGGAAGATTTCATTCTCCTGCACGGCCTGAACGTAGGCGCGCATGCTGCCATCGTCCTCACGTACGGTGATCTCGACGCCTTGGGTGCGCGTCAGGCCTTCCTCGGCAGCGGACCCGGCCAGGCCGCCGGCAACAGCACCGATCACAGCTGCCACGATGCTGCCACGACCACCGCCTACGGCACTACCGGCAACGCCACCCACGATGGCGCCAGCGCCACCACCGATCGGGGTCTTGGTACCCTCGATCTTGACCGGGCGCAGGGATTCGATGGTGCCCATGCGCACGGTTTGCACGCGGCGGGCTTCGTCACGGGAGTAGCTATCACCGGTCAGGCTCGAGGCACAGCCCCCCAGCAGCAGCGACATGGTGGTAAAAGTCGCCACCAGCAAAGCGGATTTACGCATGGGTAAAGTCTCCATAAGTCAGGTGCTCATTAGACGCTGCACATTGACGGCTGTCACGGTACAAACGTAATAAAATTGTTTTCATTCAGCCGGGGGACAGCCTGCCGGGCTGTGTCGAAGGCCTTTCAAGTGAGACCAAGGATAGCCATGGATTACTTCATCGTCGTGGTCACCACCGTTGCAGGGCTGTATTTTCACGGGTGGTTGTATGTGCGCATGCGCCGCTGGATGGACCGTGACCTGGCGTTGTCATTGGCGGGGGCGGATGCGGGGAAGCGCGCATATATGCTGGAAAGGTTGGCGCAGGCGCGGCGGGAGAAGGTGGGGCGTAAACAGCTGGGGAGATGGTTGGAGCGTGAGGCGGCGGGGTATTCGGGGTAGCCTGATCTATCGCCGGGGCCGCGTTGCGGCCCATCGCGACACAAGGCCGCTCCTACAAGGGAACGCGCCAGTTGCTGGATACACGATCTCCTGTAGGAGCGGCCTTGTGTCGCGATGGGCTGCAACGCAGCCCCAAATTCTCAGGGTGCCAGACGCTCGCGCTGCCATTGCCCATCAACCAGCCGATAGTTCAGCCGGTCATGCAGGCGGCTCGCCCGGCCCTGCCAGAACTCGATGCGCTCAGGCAGCAAACGGTACCCCCCCCAATGCTCAGGGCAATGTGGCTGGGTGTCCGAGAAGCGTGCCTCAGTCGCCTTGACCAGCCCCTCCAGTTCTTCACGCCCGGCAATCACCCGGCTCTGCGGCGAAGCCCAGGCCCCCAGGCGGCTGCCCAGCGGGCGCACCTGGTAGTAGTCGTCCGACTCCTTGGCCGTGACCTTTTCCACCCGCCCCTCAATGCGCACCTGGCGCTCCAGCGCCGGCCAGAAGAAGGTCATGGCTGCAAAGGGGTTGGCTTGCAGCTGCTGGCCCTTGGCGCTGTCGTAGTTGGTGAAGAAGGTAAAACCACGCGTGTCGAGCCCCTTCAGCAGCAGCACACGGCAATGCGGGCGGCCTTCGCCGTCGACAGTGGCCAGGGTCATGGCATTGGCTTCCACCGGTACCTGCTCGGTTTTCACCGCATCGGCAAACCACTGGTGAAACAGGGCGAACGGCTCACCCGGAGCCTGGGCTTCGGCCAGGCCATCACGGGTGTAGTCGCGGCGCATATCGGCCAGGGATTGGGTCATTGCTGCGTTCCTTGACGATCAGTTGGTCTTCGCAGGGCTGTTGGCAGCTACTTTCTTGTCAGTGGTAGCTTTCTTGGCGGCTGGCTTGGCCGGCGCGGCTTTCTTCTTGGCGGTGGTCTTGGCTGGAGTCTTGGCCTTGGCTGCTGGTTTTTTCGCCACTGGCTTCTTCGCTGCTGGCTTGCTGTCGGCGGCCTTGGCAGCCGGTGCCTTGGCATCCTGAACCGCAACCATCGAAGCCGGCGCAGGTGCCGGGCCGGCCTGCTGGTATTTGGCCAGCAGTGCGACCATGGTGTTCTGCGGGGTCAGCAACATTTCAACACGGCGGTTCAGGGAACGGCCTTCGGCGCTGTCGTTGGCGGCACGTGGCATCACCGAGCCCATGCCCTTGAGGGTCAGGCGGTCACGCTGCAGGCCGCTGAGGCGGAAAATGGCCGATACCGACGCGGCGCGCTCAAGGCTGAGCTTCTGGTTGGCAGCTGCAACACCGCTGCTGTCGGCGTGGCCGAGCACCAGCACGGCAGTTTTCGGGTCACCTTCGACGGCCTTGGCCACTCGGGTGATCGGGCCGAGCGTCATGGGCAGCAGCATGTTCGGGCGGTCAGGGTTGTACGAGCTGTCTACCGGCAGGGTTACCGCGAGCACATTGTCGCGACGCTCCAGCTCCAGCTTGCTGTCCTTGATGGCTTCGCGCAGCTTGGGCTCGTACTCGTCCAGCCAGGCCTGGGTGGCCTTCTGGTCGATCTTCGGCACCACAGGCCCTTTGGCTTGCTTGTCATCACCACCGAACGGCCACCACCAGCGGCTGGCGCTTTCAGACTTGGCATCGGCTTTGGCCACGTTTTCAGTGACGGCTGCCTTCACTTCCTGCTCGGCGACCTTGTCCGAACCGAAAGGCCACCAGCTGGAGCCACCTGCCTTGGAGCCTTCCGGAGAGTGGCTGGCACAGCCGGTAACGGCGGTCAGGCACAGGGCGAGTGCTAAGGTTTTATGTGAAGACATCAGCGATACACCATGAAATTAAAAGAAATTTTGCCCACACACATAAGGCGTTGGCATTGAGGATAGTCAAAGGGCTGGGGCAATACCCGCATTACCCGATCAAAGGCAACTGGCAAGGACACGCACCAGCTTCTGGGCTCGTGGGTCCATCAGCACATAAGGGCCGAGGGTATTGACCACGAAGCCGAACGCCACATCGTGCTCCGGGTCGGCAAAACCGACCGAGCCACCGGCACCGGGGTGGCCAAAGGCACGTGCGCCGAGGCCGAAGGTGGCATTGGCCACATCGGGCTGGTCGAGCATACAGCCGAGGCCGAAACGGGTCTGGGTGAGCAAGGTACGGTCCTGGCCCAGGCTGTGTTCACGGGTCAGTTCATCGAGCAGTTCGGACTCGAGCAGGCTGCCGTCCAGCAGCCCGGCATAGAAACCCGCCAGGCTGCGTGCATTGCCATGGCCATTGGCCGCCGGCTGCTGCATGCGCCGCCATTCCGGCTTGTTGGTGCTGGTCAGGATTGCTGGCGGGTTGGTGAAGGCGCGGGTCGACAACGCCTCGGGCTCACGCATGGTCACCTGCAACAGGCGCTGCGCGGCGGCATCCCCGGGGTTGCCCTTGCCACGGGCGATATGCGCCACGCGGTGGAACTCTTCATCTGCCAGGCCAACATGGAAGTCCAGCCCAAGCGGGCGGGCGGTACGGGCCACGATCGAGTCGCCAGGGCCACGGCCATCGGCACGACGGATCAGTTCGCCGATCAGCCAGCCGTAGGTGATGGCCGCATAGCCGTGTTCCGTACCTGGAGCCCACCAAGGTGTCTCGGCCGCCAGGGCATCCACCATGGCCTGCCAGTCATACAGGGCTTCGGCTGGCAGCAGTTCACGGATGGCAGGCAGGCCGGCACGGTGGCTAAGCAGTTGGCGCAGGGTGATCGACTGTTTACCCGCTTGGGCAAACTCGGGCCAGTAGTTGGCCACTGGCGCATCGAGGGCCAACTTGCCCTCGCCCACCAGTTGCAGGGCAGTGACGGCAGTGAAGGTCTTGGTACAGGAGAACAGGTTGGCGATGGTGTCGCTGTGCCAGACCTGTTGCCCGTCCTTGTCGGCGCTGCCGGCCCACAGGTCGATGACGGTTTCGCCCCCCACCTGGATGCACAGCGCGGCGCCACGCTCCTGGGGATCATCGAACAGCGCGGCAAAGGCTTCGCGCACGGCTTCGAACTTCAGCTCATAGTGACCCTGGATCTGCACCCGCTGTACCCCGTACGACCATGTTCAAAAAAGGTGTGCATTGTTTCAGTAGTTGGGTGTTTTGCAAACTGGCTTGGGCCAAATGGTCGCGACGAACGGTAACCTGCACTCAAGGCGCCGGCTTTTCCAGCTGGGTACGCAGTTGGCTCACGGCCTGCAGGTTGCTCTTGCGCACCGCGTCGACAAACCCTGGGTAGGGCATATCCGTAATCGCGACCAGCCCCAGGTGCCCATTCTCGCCGTCGAGCAGGCGGCCGCTAGCCGGCTGATCGAGGTACTGGAACCAGTGGGCACCCACGATCATCGGCTGCGCCAGGGCCGCCTTGAGGAAGTTGCCATAGGCCGGGCCACGGTCCTCTTCCCGCGCCACCTCCAGCGGCCCTGGCCAGAACGGCCCGCGATCGCGCGAACCGAACTGGAACTCGGACACCAGCACCGGCTTGTCGAGCTCGGCCAGGCGCGCGAAGTCGTAGCCGTCCTGCGGCTTGAGGGTATAGAAGTTGAAGCTGAGCACATCGCAGAATTCGGCACAGGCCTTGACCGCCTCCGGCGTGCTGACCGCATAGCGGCCCCCCAGCAGCAGGTGATTGGGGGCATGCCATTTCAATGAGTCGGCAATGGTCTTGAAGTAAGTCTCGGCAAACACCTGCTGGAAGTGCTGGTAGTCGCGCTCGATTTCCGGGTGTTCCGGGTTGGGCAACGGTGCCTCGAAGCCCGGGTCTTCCATCAGCTCCCAGGCGGTCAGTTCGATGCCCCAGGCCTTGGACAGCCCCTCCTGGTTACGGTACTTGTCGCGCAACTGCTTGAGGAAGGCGCGTTTGGCCGGCACGTCGGTGGTCAGGCGCAAGGTGCCATAGGCCAGGCCATAGCGGGCTTTGGGGTCGTTACCGGGGGCAGCCCACGCCAACTCGTTGTCGGCGAAGTAGCCGATCAGCCAAGGGTCGTCGCGGTGATCGCGGGCGGCAATGGCCACGGCGCGCTCTGTAGCCATGGCAAAACGTGGGTCGAACGGGTCGGGCATACTGCCCCACCAGTCCATGCCGGTGCTGATGCTGGCGTAGTCTCCCACGATCGACAGCGGCAAGGTGTAGGGCATCCGCTTGGCCTGGCCCAGGGCAGGCTCGCTCCAGTTGCCGATCGTGTTGAACCCCCAGGCCTGCAACCGGTCGAGCGCATGCGCCTGCCAGCGGGCAGCATCCAGTACCAGCGGCGGGCAGTTGGCTGGCTGCCCTTCCAGGGCCGGCGGGCAGGGTTTACCGTAGGTACGCTGCAGGTTGGCAGCATAGAAGTCGAACCAGCGCCCTTGCTTGAAATTGCGCCCTTGCGACGAGGCATTGCCATCGTCGTTGTTGCCTTCGCCATAGAATGCCGCCAATGCCTCGCCCTCACCCGGCAATGCCTTGAACATGCCTTCACGGCCGGCGACGTAAGTACGCCCGCCATCTGCAGCTATCGCATTCACCCCCAGGGAATAGAACGGGTGCCCCTCGGGCGTTACCAGGTACCAGCGGCCATCACGCTTTTCGGTACGGAAAAACCCTTTGGCCTCGAACGCCGGCCCGGCAACAAGCCCGCCGTAGCTGTCCAGTTGCTGCTTGTCACGCTCAGCCAGCCAGCCCTTGAGCTGTTGCTGCTCGCGCTTATCGGCCGCCTTGAGTTGATCGTCATTGGCGACCTTCTCTGGCCAGTTGGCGCGGGTGGACTGGCCGTAGGCATCGATCAGCTCGTGGTAGGCCGCCTGGTAGGCCTGGTCGTCATCCTGGATGCCCACCCGTTCGATCAGCAGGTTCTGGGCCACCTTGGGGTTGGGGATGCTCAGGCTGACCGAGGTCACCTGCTTGAGGTCAACCGCGCCAGCGCTGCTGGTCAGTAGCAGGCGCTGGCCGCCGTGGTTCCAGGGCATGGGAGGGCCGGCGCGCATGCCCTGGCTCAACGGCGAGCTGGCTGTCAGTGGCACCATCACGGTTTGCGCAGGGCCGGCCGGCAGGTCGATGCGGCTGGTCAAGGTGCGGCCATCGCTGCCTTGCACCGTAACATCAACAGTCAGTGCCCAGTCCATGGCACTTTGCAGGCGCAAGGTGAGAAATTGCCCTGCAGACCAGTCCCACACCCCGCCTTGCGGGCTCAGGCGCAAGGTCGGTCGCGGGGCCGGGTTGAACACCACACGTCGCAGCACCTCGCCCTCGGCCGTTTGCTCCGCGTTGTACTGCGGCATGCCTGCATCTTCGGTCGCCACGTTGACCACCGAGGCCGGGCGCACGAAGCTGAACAGCGTCTGCTGCCCGGCCAGCAAGGGCGAGCTGAACAACAGGGCGAAAACGGCGGGCAGGGTACGGCGGACCATAAGGCTGGGGCTCTCCTTCAGGGCCGTCATGGCCCAAGACTGAGTAATGGACAACGCGCCGGAGCAAGTGCTCCGGCGGTCAGGAAATCTCCCGCCGGAACGGCGGCAGCGCATTGAGAATAGCCTTGCCGTAGCGCTGGGTGACCAGGCGCCGGTCAAGCAAGGTGATGACGCCGCGATCCTGCTCGGTACGCAGCAGACGGCCACAGGCCTGGATCAACTTCAACGAGGCGTCGGGTACGGCAATTTCCATGAACGGGTTGCCACCGCGAGCCTCGATCCACTCCGACAAAGCGGCTTCCACCGGGTCGTCGGGCACGGAGAAAGGTATTTTGGCGATGACCACATGCTCGCAGTACGCACCTGGCAGGTCGACACCTTCGGCAAAGCTGGCCAGGCCGAACAACACGCTGTGCTGGCCATCATCGACCCGCGCCTTGTGCTTGTTCAGGGTTTCCTGCTTGGACAGGTTGCCCTGGATCAGCACCAGCTTGCGCCAGTCACGGTCCAGGCCGTCGAACACATCCTGCATTTGCTTGCGTGACGAGAACAGCACCAGCGCGCCACGGGCATCCTCGACGATGTTTGGCAGCTCACGGATGATCGCCGCCGTATGTGCCGCCGCATCGCGGGGGTCGGCCTGCAGGTCGGGGACCCGCAGCAGGCCGGCATCGCCATGCACGAACGGGCTGGGCACCACGCAGGTGACGGCATCGCGCGGCAACCCCGAGCGCATGCGGAAGCGATCGAACTTGCCCAGCGCGGTCAACGTCGCCGACGTGACCAGTGCGCCGTGGGCAACGCTCCACAGGCTGCGGCGGAGCATCTCGGCGGCGAGGATGGGGCTGGCGTTGACTTCGATGTCGAACAGTGCACCACTCTCGGCCAGCGTCAGCCAGCGAGCCATGGGCGGGCTGTCTTCCGGGTCCTCGGCGGTAAAGGCCGTCCACAGTTCCCAGTTGCCCTGGGCACGGGTGACCAGGCTGCCAAACAGCGGGTACCACTCTTCGGCCTGATGGCTGGCGATGCCGATATTGACCTCGCCATCCATGCCCTCCTTGAGCAGGTCGGCCAGGCGGGTGAACAGGTCGTTGAGACGGGCAAAGCCCTTTTTCAGTTCGATACCCACTTCGCGGATCTGCTCTGGCACCACACCGCCCTCGAAGCGGTAACGCGGGCGTTCGCGGCCTTCGGTATCCTCGCTGGGGCGGAAGTCTGCCACCTGCTCGCACAGGGTGAACATGAACTGCTGTTGGGTCCGCACTTCCCGCGCCAGCTCCGGCACCTGCTCGATGTACTTGCCAAGGTCACCGGGCAGCGGGTGCTGAGCCAACAGTTTGGTCAGGTTCTTGGCGGTCTGTTCCAGCCAGTCGGCAGTGGAGCGCAGGCGCGAATAATGGGCGAAATGGCCGATGGCCTTGTCTGGCAGGTGATGGCCTTCGTCGAACACATACAGGGTATCGCGCGGGTCGGGCAACACTGCGCCACCGCCCAGGGCCAGGTCGGCCAGCACCATGTCGTGGTTGGTGACGATCACGTCGACCTTGCCCATGCCTTCGCGGGCCTTGTAGAACACGCACTGCTGGAAGTTCGGGCAGTGGCGGCCTGTGCACTGGCTGTGGTCGGTGGTCAGCCGTGCCCAGTCCTGGTCTTCCAGGGCCTCGGGCCAACTGTCACGGTCACCGTCCCAGCGGTTGCCAGCGAGCTTCTCGATCATGCTGTTGAACAGCTTCTGGCTGCGCTCGTCGACTTCGATGCGGAAGCCTTCCTCCTCGAACAGCTGGGCGGTGGCCGACTGGGCATGGCCTTCCTGCAGCAGGATGTCGAGCTTGGACAGGCACAGGTAGCGGCCACGGCCCTTGGCCAGGGCGAAGCTGAAGTTGAGCCCGCTGTTGCGCATCAGGTCGGGCAGGTCCTTGAAAACGATCTGCTCCTGCAGGGCCACGGTCGCGGTGGCGATCACCAGGCGCTTGCCGGCGGCCTTGGCGGCCGGGATGGCTGCCAGGCTGTAGGCCACGGTCTTGCCGGTACCGGTGCCCGCCTCGACCGCCACCACGGCAGGCTCGCCGGCACGGCGGCCTTCATCGTCGCAGGCGATGTCGCCAAGCACCCTGGCCACTTCGGCGATCATCAGGCGCTGGCCATAGCGCGGCTTGAGGCTCTTGGCTTCGAGAAAACGCGAATAGGCGCCCTGGATGGTGGCTTTGAGTTCGTTGCTGATCATGGTCTGCAGGCGCCCGAAGGGCTGGATATATTTTCAGTGTTTCACACGGGGCGGCTATCATACCCCGCTATTGCCTATTATGCCGCATGGAGATCCGGATGCTTGCCTTTGCCCTGCCCTACACACTGCATGTCCTGGCTGCCCTGGTATGGGTCGGCGGCATGTTCTTCGCCTGGCTGGTGCTGCGCCCGGCAACGGTTGCAGCCCTTGAGGGCCCTGCGCGGCTGCGCCTGTGGGTGGAAGTTTTCCGACGCTTCTTCGGCTGGGTCTGGGTGGCCGTGGCGATTTTGGCGATAAGTGGTATCGGCATGTTGCACATGCGCTTCAGTGGCTTCGAGACTGCGCCAAAGTACGTGCAGGTGATGATCGGCGGCGGGATCGCCATGTTTGCCTTGTTCATGCGCATTCAGGCGTTGCTGTTGCCCGAGCTGAAGGCAGCGGTGCAAGCCGAGGACTGGCCGACGGGTGCGGCAGTACTCGGGCGGATTCGGCGGATGGTGGGGATCAATCTGCTGCTGGGGCTGGCTGTGGTCGCCGTGGCCAGTTCGCGGCTGATGTTCTGACAGGCTCTACGCGGTCCCTGTAGGAGCGGCCTTGTGTCGCGATGGGCTGCGCAGCAGCCCCAGGTTTCAGCGTTTCCACACAAATTGCTGGTGCTGCTGCGCAGCCCATCGCGACACAAGGCCGCTCCTACAGGGGGGCGCGGCGTGGTTCAGAGCCGCTGCAAGATCAGCTCACCCGCGGCACCCGCCAACCCAGGTTGGCCCGGCTGTCCCGGCCGGCCATTGGCCCCGGCGTCGGTGCTGTACACAAGGCAACCTTTACTCGCCCCGCCTTTACCCGCCTTGCCTGCCGCCCCGGCCTTGCCCGGTGCGCCGCCATCCAGGCGCACCACAACGTGCTCCTGCGGGAACCCTTGCGGCAGGCTCAGACGAATGCGCCCACCCGGAGCACCGTCGTGCCCGTTGCCGCCATTATCGCCATTGGCACCGCGACTGGCCTGGCCCCATGTGCAACCACCTGCCTGGCCATTGGCACCATCAAGCCCCACGTACCCCGGCGCACCGGCGCCGCCACGGGCATCGATCGCCACCCGCTCGGCATCCAGCTCAGCCAGTTTCAGGTCCAGACTGCGGCCCGAGCGGGCTGCCCGCTGGTAGCTACCGGCAGCCCCTGGGGCACTGAATTCACTGCCTTCGCCCAACCTGGCGCTGCGCGCCTCGATCAGCAACGGGCTATCGGAAGGTGCAATGGCGATACGCGCATCACGCCCCAGCTCCAGCTGATCGACCTTCAATTCCGCAAGCGAGGCAGGCAGCAGCAGGGTTGCCGAATCAGCGACACGCAAGTGCGTGAGGTGCACGCTGGCCGACTTGTCGGGCAGGCGCAGCATGGAATTGGCGGCGACTTCCAGGCTTTCGGCCTGAGCCAGGGGAGTGGCCAACATGGCCAGCAACATCAGATTACGCATTTCGCGGCGCCTCCTGCGCACGGGGAATGGACATGACATGGAAGATACCCGTCAACAGGATCTGCAATCGGTCGAACCAGCGGTGGCTGCGCCCACGCAAGCTGCCATTGAAGAACAGCACTTCGAGCAGGTGCAGGCCGAACAGGAAGATACCAGCGGCATTGATCAGCAGATTGAAGGGCAAAGGTTGTGGCAACAGCTGATTGAACAACACCACACCCCAGAAAGCGACCGTCAGGACCTTGCCCAGGCCCAGGATGAACTTCATACCCCGCCCCTATCGATTGTTGTTATGTCGAGACGGCCCGATCGAGCGGGCCGTGCGACCCACATTAACTGCAATGCCAAGGCAGGCGCCAGCACCGCTCAGTTGAGGTGAAGCTCCACCCGTCGGTTGCGCGCGCGGCCCTCCTCGGTTTCGTTGTCGGTGACCGGCTCGCTTTCCCCACGCCCTTGGCTGGTGACCTTGCCGGGCTCCAGGCCCTGGCTGATGAGGTACTCGGCAACACTGCTGGCACGGCGCTCGGAAAGCGCCTGATTGTAGGTGTCGGAGCCCACGCTGTCGGTATGCCCGATCACGGCGACCTTGGCTACCGTCGGTGAATTGAGCTTCGCCACCAGGCCTTGCAGCCGTTGCTGGGCCGCCGGGGTCAGGTCGGCGGAATCGAAGGCGAACATCACCGCGCCGTTGTCATCCAGGATGATGACCTCAGGTGCAGGTTCGGGTGCGGTAGCAGGGGGAGCTGCCGGATACACCTTCAACGGGCACCCCATGTGGTCGACCGCCGTGTTGGCTGGGGTGTCGGGGCAACGATCGCGGCGGTCGAAAATACCGTCGCCATCTTCGTCACCGTCCTGGGCGTAGCAGATCAGCCCCCCGGTAATGGCGCCCAGGGCGCCGCCACCTGCGGCCCAGGCAGAACTTTCGATAGCGCCCAGGCCGCCACCGACCAGGCCGCCCAACAGGCTGCAGATGGGCCAGGTCCTTTGGTTGAGGGGCGCGCTGCCATCACTGTGAGTAGCGCAGCCTGCGAGCAGGCTGGCAGCCACCAACAGCGGCAATGCCGCCTTCGACGTCACACTCATGCTGAATGCTCCTGTGTCATTGGCCACAAACGGCTGACCGGCATCAAGACGCGCCCGTGCCACTGCTCAAGGCACGGGCGCATGCCGTGTTACCGCTGGATCTTGATCTCGGTACGACGGTTCATCGCACGCCCTTCGGCCGTGGCATTGTCAGCCACCGGTTGGGTTTCACCGGCACCGACCACCGAAACGAAGCTGCTGCGCGGTACGCCGCTCTCGACCAGGTAATCGGTCACCGAGTGGGCACGACGTTCGGACAGTTTCTGGTTGTAGCTGTCGGAACCGACACTGTCGGTGTGGCCGCTGACACTCAGGCGGGCGGATGGCGCTTCCTGTTTGAGGCGCGTGGCAATGGTGTTGAGGCGCTCTTTGTCGCGGGCGGTCAGCTTCGCAGAGTCGAATTCGAAGTGCACATCGCGAATGACGATGACCTCTTCTTTCTGCACCACCACTTCCTCGACCACGGCTGCCGGCTCAGGCGGGCACCCGTTGGCATCGACCTGCACCCCACGCGGGGTGCCAGGGCACTTGTCACGGCTGTCCGGCACGCCGTCGCCATCCTCGTCGCCATCTCCATGGGCCCAGCAGTAACCCGCCGCCAGGCCACCGCCCAGCAACGCGCCCCAGCCAGCCCAGCTGGAACTTTCAATAGCGCCCAATGCGGCGCCGCCTACACCCCCGACGGCGGCACATTTCGGCCAGTCGGTTTTTTGCAAACCTGCACAACCAGTCAACACACTGGTGAGCAGTACCAGGGGTATCGCTGTGCGTACTATGCTCATTTCATTGCTTCTCCTAGGGGGAATCGGCATAAGGCCGATCTCTGGGAGTAAAGACCGCGCATTCCAACCCTGCCAGCAATAAGCCACGACGCGGTCACATGCCTCTTTGCCCGCAGGCTGCGGCCCGCTAGTCTTGGACGACTTGAACGAGGATTGGCAATGACCGAAGGTTTCTCCCAACGTACGCCGCAGCAGGCTTTGGCAGCCCTGCTGGAGCGTTTCACCCCGCAACGCCTGCTGCTGGTGGGCACACGCTTCCCGGCGCTCGACGCCTTCGCCGCGGCACACCCGCAGGTGACCATCGCCACAGCGGCCCCCGGCCCGCTTCCGGCCGAGCTTGCGGCCCAGCGCTTTGACCTGGCGGTGCTGGTGGACTGCCTGGAGCACCTGCCCAAACGCACGGGCCTGGAACTGCTCGGCGGCATCCGCAACCTCAATGCCAGCCGGGTTGCCGTGCTGGCCGACCTGGCCGCCTGCGGCTGGCAAGACACCGACTTTTTCGCCCTGGCCCTGTCGGCCAGCGAGAAATTCTGCCGTGACCAGCAGGTATTGAGCCTGTTCACCTATGATCTACATGACTACAAGCAGGTCCCGGACTGGCTCAACGCCAGGTTCTGGGCCAACCCTGAAAACTTCGGCAAGTACTGGTGGTGATGATGAGTGTCTCGGTCTGCCCTTGTGGCAGTGGCAACCTGCTTGACGCCTGCTGTGGGCATTACCATGCCGGCACCCCGGCACCCGATGCCCAGGCGCTGATGCGCTCACGCTACAGTGCCTACGTACTGGGCCTGGTCGACTACCTGGTGGCCACCACTTTGCCCGCCCAACAAGCCGACCTGGACCGTGCCGCCATGGCCGCCTGGAGCGCCCAGAGCACCTGGCTGGGCCTGGAGGTAGAAAGCGCCGAAGTACTCGGTGGCCAACCGGAACACGGCTTTGTCACCTTCACCGCACGCTGGCACGACCAGGAGGGCGACCACCAGCACCGTGAACGCTCGGCGTTCGTCCAGCATGCCGGGCGTTGGTACTTCATCGACCCTACGGTCGGGTTGAAGGCCGGGCGCAACGACCCCTGCCCCTGCGCCAGCGGGCAGAAGTTCAAGAAATGCTGTGCCAGTTACGTCGGGAGCTGAACATGAACGCCCGCGCCCGTCTGCTGCTGCTCGGTACACTGATGGCATGGCTGGCGGGCTGCAGCAGTTGGGGCGGTGAAGACTGGCGCGAACCCGAGGTGCGCCTGGTCGAGGTCGAAACGGTCAAGGCCAGGTTGCTGGAGCAGGAATTCGTGCTGCACCTGCAAGTCGACAACCCCAATGACAGCCGCCTGTTCATCCGCAACCTGTCGTATGCCGTACGCCTGAACGACCTGCTGCTGGTGCAGGATGAAACCAGCGTATGGCGCAGCGTGGGCGGGCATGCCCGGCGTACCTTCAAGATCACCGCGCGTACCAACCTGTGGCAGCACCTCAAGCCGCTGGCCAAGCTGCTCAGAAGCAAGCAACCGCTGCATTACACCCTGCAGGGCGAACTGGCGACCGGGCTGCTTATCCATCGGGACCTGCACTTATCGCGCAGTGGTGAGATAATCCCCGGCGATCACATCCCGGAGTAACCCTGCAATGTCCCAACAACCCCACGTTCATGGCCCTGACTGCAACCACGACCATGATCACCACCATGACCATGGCCATGTTCACGGCCCGCACTGCAACCACGGCCACCAGGAGCCGGTACGTAACGCCCTGAAGGACGTTGGCCGTAACGACCCGTGCCCATGCGGTAGCGAGAAGAAGTTCAAGAAGTGCCACGGCGCCTGATCTGACGTTGCCCCCTGCTGAGGGCCTTGGCCTAGGCGGCCTTGCGCCGGCTCGCCCCCAGCAGGTCCTGGTACCACAGGCCGGCGTCATAGGCGATGGTCACCACAGTGGTCCCGGCATACCGCGGGTGCTGGGCCATGCGCTGAGCAACGGCCAGGCAGGCGGCAGCGGTATTGCCCACGAAAATGCCACTTTGCATGTAGAACCAGCGCTGCGCAGCCAGCATCTCTGCGTGTTGCACCTGGGCCCGCTCGTCCACCAGCGACCAGTCCATGAAGGGCGGGCAAACCCCAACCGCCATCCCTTCGAAGCGGTGGTCGGCAAACACACCCGCCCTTGAGTCGCACCCGCTGGGGTCGACCAACACCGTCGACACTTCGAAACCGTGATCTTTCAGCCCCAGCGTAATGCCCGTGAAGCTTGCACCCGTACCCGCACAGCCAACAAACAGGACTTCCCGCCCTGCCCCGGCGTTGGTCAGTTGCACGGCCAGCTCGCTGGCCGTCTGGTAACGGTGGGCTTCGATACCCACCGGGTTGTTGAACTGGTCGGTATAGAAGTATGACTTGCCCAACGCGGCCTGGTTATCCAGGTGGTGCATGACCACATCCTTGGGGGTGGCACCGGCCATCAGCATTTCCTTGCCGATCAGCCGGGCGCCGAAACACTCGAGCAAATCCCGCTTGGTCTGGCTGAAGCTCAGCCCGACCGCCAGCTCCACCGCAACCTGGTACTGGTGACAGGCCGCCAGCAAGCCGAAGCCGAAACTGCCACCGGTTTTCTCGATGACGGTTGTCACACCGGGAATGATGTCGCCATTGCGCACGGCATGCTCGACGATGCGCCGGGCCGCCCGGTATTTGTGGCTTCCTCCCGGGTTGTTCATTTCCAGCTTGGTGTAGATGCGATCGCTGACACTGATGAGCTCGCTCATTTGCGGCTACCTTCCATTGAAGTATGCAGGCAGGCCTTGTTCTGCAGCAGGCCGGCAGTGGCAACCAGCAGCCCGATGCACAGGGCCATGCAGATGGCGTTGGTGCCATCCCAGCCGACCGTGCTCAGCAACAGCGAAGGGCTGAACGCGCCGAGGGTGGCGAAGATGGCAATGGCCAGGTCGTTCTTGCCCTGCATCTGCATCGCTGCCGGGCTGTTCTGCAGCGACTGGGCCAGCAAGGCGCCGCCGCCTACATACGTCAGGTTCCAACCCAGCCCGAGGGCAATCAGTGCCAAGGTCATCATGGCGTAGCTGTGCGACCAGATATTCAGGGCCGAGCAGCCGATCAGCAGGGCCAGGCCCGCGCAAATGGTGGTCCTGATACCCAACCGCTGGATAATTGCACCGGTGAAGAACGACGGGGCAAACATGGCAATCACATGCCACTGGATCGCCAGGCGTACGTCCGAGAAGTCCTCGTGCATGTGCTTCATGTGCATCGAGGCCTGGATCATCAGCAGGTTCATGATCCCGTAGCTCAGTGCAGCAACGCCCATTGCCACCACCACACTCGGGCTTAACGGCTCGGTACGTGGGCGGGCCGACTGGGCGGCGCTGTTGACCGTGCGGGTCACACCGCCATCGTCTGGCAGGCAAAGGGCAATCAGCAGTGACAGCAGCGCCAGGCCGACAAACGCGGCATAACACAGCGAAAACAGTGGATAGCCGCCAACATCACGCAGCCACTCGGTGAGCGTCGGCCCGACCACCGCGGCGATGACGCCCCCCGCCACAACCAGCGAAAGGGCTTTGGGTTTCAGGGCCTGAGACAGATTGTCGGTGGCCGCGAAGCGGTTGAAGTTGGCGAAGGCGATATACACACCCAACGCAGAATGGCTAAGGACCAGCGTTGCAAAATGCTGGTGCTCCACCGCCAGAAAGCCGCTGACACCCGACAATGCCAGAGGAATGGCGCCCAGCATGAAGGCCTTTTTGCGGCCGATGCGGCTCATCAGCCTGGAGACCGGGTAGGTTGCCAGCATCAGGCTCAGAAACTGAAACCCGTACGGCACCGTGGACCACGCGGCATCAGGCGCCAGCGCCGCGCCGACAATGGCGGCCATGGTCACGGACATGACCGCTGTGGTCAGGTTGATCGACTGTGCGGTGAAATACAGGTACGTGCGCCGCGGTAACGTGCTGTTCATAGTGCGTGCCCGTGGTAGGTGGACAGGTCGATTTCGGCATCGGGAAACGCGCAGATCAGCCGTTCCTTACCTTTGCCCAGGCGTTTGCGCCTGACGCTCAGGCGCCCGATACGCCCTGGTGAATCGAGGTGTGTGCCACCGCACGGAATTTCGATGCCGTTGTAGGTCCACAAACGTGCGTCTTCCAGGCCCTCGACCGCGTAGTGCTCGATGGGTGCATCGCAGCCGATCAGGTCGTTGGCCCGCCGCTCTATTTCAACCACCTCTTCGGCCGTGAAAGCGTCCTCGACCAGGAAGTCGAAACGTGCCGAATCCTCTTTGATGTGGCAGCCGATGGTCCATTGCTGCAGCTCTTCACGCAGCCCGATAGCAGCGGCATACAGAAAGTGACTGGCACTGTGAGACAGCGTCAGCCGTTCGCGCCGTTCAATATCGATGGTGATGCGGGCCGGCATGCCTGGCGTGACGTCATCCAGCAAGTGCAGGTCATCAGGGTGCAGACTGTGAATAATGATGCCGCCCAGTTTTCCGCCTTTGAAACCTTCGAGGCGAATCGGGCTGCCATACAGTTTTTTCACCCAGACAAAGCGCACAGTTCCCACAGGTAATTCAATGGTGCCGAAGTCTGCTTCCTGGCCGCCGCCTTCCGGATAAGCCACGGTACTCTGCAATTCAATGCCATCACTGTGCACGCGTGTTACTTGCGTATCAACGCCGGCCAGGTACTGGTCTTTGTAATACAGCTTTTCGGTATTGCGTAAAACTTCATAGTTCAGAGCGTTCATGGTTCCAGTACCACCTGCAATGATGTTTTAACCTGTACCCGGGCAGCAGCGGGAACATCTTTGGTAATAATGCAGCCCGGCCCGATAAATGCGCCGTCACCGACGTGGATAGCGCCCAGCACACTGGCGAACGCGCCGATTTGTACCCGGTTGCCCAAGGTCGGGTGCCTGGGGCTTGAAGGGTTGCCGCTGATACCGCGGGCGCCCAGGGTGACGCCGCCCAGCACGTAGCAATCGTCACCAATGGTCGAGGTTTCGCCTATGACGGTGCCCATGCCGTGATCGATGATGAAGCGTGCGCCAATACGGCTACGGAAGTGGATCTCGGCCCCGGAGAGCATTTTGCCGCGCCTGGAGATCATGGCCGCCAGGCATTGACCGCCGGCGCCATAGGCAGCAGCGGTATTGTTGTAGATCCAGTGGGCGAGCCGATAATGCAGAACGGCAGAATAAGAGGTGTACGTTCTTGCAATGAATACCAGGTCGCGGCCAGCTGCCGGATCTTTCAGGGCAAAGGCCTGCAAATCGGCATGGGCTTGTTCGGTGACACACTGAATAACCGCAGTTTCTTTAAACGCTTCGAATTCATCAACTGAACAACACTCCAATAGCGCCGATGTAACAAGGTTCCTTACAACCTTGAATGTTTCCGGTTCATCAGGCACAGGTAGCCTGGCAATGACGGCTGATTGCATATCCATAGAGTGCATGGGCTCGATATCCAGTTGTCTGGTTGAACAGACGCTTCAGGGGCTGCCTTTGCGGGCAACCAACACTTCCGACAAGGGAATAGTGGCAGGTACTGGCCATTTGCAAACGAACAGTCGACAAGCATTTCCGTTAACTGTTAGGCTTTTTTTTCTAACGGTTTGAGACCTGCCATGAACACCAGCAGCCTTCATCACCAGTTAAGACAACGCCTGGATGCAGGGGAGTGGCTGCCCGGGCAGCGCATGCCCTCCATCCGGAAACTGACGGCTGCGGTCGACTTCAGCTACCACGACGTTGTTTCGGCCTACGCCCAGCTGGTCAGCGAAGGTGTGTTGACGGCTTCACCAGGCAGGGGCTACTTCGTCGCGACCCGGTCACGGCAAACCAGTGTGATCCACGAGCCCGAGTGCATGGCGGGCGACCCGCTCTTCAAGCTGCTGCAAGGCGGCCAGCACTACACCAAGCTGGGCAGCGGCTGGCTCCCCCCTGCCTGGCGTGACACCGAGTTGCTGGCCAAGGCCATTCGCCGCACGGCGCGGCTGGAGCAAAGCTCGCTGGCCGAATACGGCGACATCCAGGGCTACCTGCCCATGCGCAAACAGCTGTGCGTACACATGAAACGGCTGACCCGTGTCGATGTTCGCCCCAACCAGTTGCTGACCACACTGGGCGCCACACAAGGCCTGGACCTGGTTGCGCGGCTGCTGATCAAGCCGGGCGACCACGTTTTCGTCGACGAGCCGGGTAACGGCAACCTGATCAAGCTGATCCAGCTGGCGGGCGGGCACGTTGTCGGCATACGGCGAACCCAGGACGGGCCAGACGTGGAAGAGATGAAAACCTACCTGGCCAGGCACAAGGTCAAGGCATTTTTCTGCAACAGCACCTTCCACAACCCTACCGGCAGCAACATCAGCCCGCACAACGCCTTCAGCGTCCTGCGCCTGGCGGTAGAGCACGAGTTCTTCGTGGTCGAGGACGATGTGTATGGCGACTTCAGCCCGGCCGTACGCCAGACCTTTGCCGAGCTGGACAACCTTGACCGGGTCATCTACATCGGCAGTTTCTCCAAATGCCTGTCAGCATCGCTACGCGTGGGTTTCATCGCCTGCTCACAAGACCTGATCGAACCGCTGACACGCCTGAAACTGCTGACCTGTGTTGCCGTCCCGGCGTTTTGCGAACGCTTCGTCAACACCATATTGTCGGATGGCACCTATGCCCGGCACATGAATGATGTGCAGCAGCGCCTGATCAGGCAGCAGGTCCAGACCCAGCGGCTTCTGATCGAGCGAGGCTGGCAGTTTGAAATCGCCCCGCAAGGGGGGATGTTCCTCTGGGTCTACCACCCGGACCTGCCAGACCTGCAACCCCTGGTGCGCAAACTGGAACAAAACAAGATCCTGCTGATGCCCGGCTCGGCGTTCGCCGTTACCCGTGACTACCGGCGCTATGCGCGCATCAATTGCACGCACTTTTCCGAGACGTTGGCAGACCACTTCAACGTTTGAGGCAGCGCTGGCAAATAAACCGACCTGGGACCTTGCATGGCGCCTGCGCGCTTACTACCTTAGCGCCTTTCGAAACCCGCCACGCCTTGCAGGAGCCCTTGTCATGGCCGCCCCCGCCTTTCCTCCCTTCCGCCCGCGGTTCGCAACCGCTGCCACGCTGCTCGGCATGCTCGGGCTGGCCGGCTGCCAGACGGGCGGCTACCAGGACAGCGTGCCACCGACCAGTGGCGTGCAGCCGCTCAAGGGCCTGGCGCAGAATGTTTCAGTACGCCGCAATGCCATGGGTGCGCCACTGATCGAAAGCAGCAGCTTCCATGATGCGCTGTTCAGCCTGGGCTATGTGCATGCCGGTGACCGCATCGAGCAGATGGTCTCCATGCGCCTGCTGGCCCAGGGCCGCCTGGCCGAACTGGCCGGCAGCGAAGCGCTGGACATCGACCGCCTGATGCGCGCGGCCAACCTCAAGCAAAGCGCCGCCCAGCAGTACGCCGACGCCTCGCCACGGCTCAAGCGCTTTTTCGAAGTGTACGCACGCGGGGTCAACGCCTACCTGTTCCGCTACCGCGACAAGCTGCCGGCCGGCCTGGCCAGCAGTGGCTATCGCCCGGAATACTGGAAGCCCGAAGACTCGGCACTGATCTTCAACCTGTACGCGTTCAGCCAATCGGTGAACCTGCAGGAAGAATTGAGTGCCCTGACCCTGGCGCAGAAAGCCGGCAGCGACAAGCTGGCCTGGCTGCTGCCTGGCGCCCCGGACGAGCCATTGGCCGAAGGCGAAGTGGACAAGCTCAAGGGCCTGAACCTGGCCAGCCAGCTGCCGGGCCTGCCAGCGCTGGCAGCCGCCAGCCAGAAACTGGCCGACCTCGACCTGCTCGGCAGCCCGGGCTCGGCCAACCTGGCCCTGGCCCCGCAGCGCAGCCGCAGCGGCAAGAGCCTGCTGGCCAGCGACAGCCGCGCTACCTGGGCCCTGAGCCCGGTACAGATCCACACCGCCAAGTACCAGGTGGCCGGCCTGTCGTTGCCGGGCTTGCCGATCGTGCTGGCCGGTTACAACGGCAAACTGGCCTGGAGCAGCAGCGCCGTGATGGCCGACAACCAGGACCTGTTCCTGGAACAACTGCGTCGTCAAGGCAGCCAGCTGAGCTACCTGGCCGACGGCAAATGGCTGCCGGCCCGCGCCCGGAGCGAAACGTTCTTCGTCCGAGGCCAACGCCCGCTGCGCGAGGTGATGTATGACACCCGCCACGGCACCCTGCTGGCCCAGCCAGACAACGCCAGCCTGGGCCTGGCGCTGAACCTGCCGCAGTTCAAGGGCGACCGCAGCCTGGATGCACTGTTCGACCTGACCCGGGCCAGGAACGTGGAACGCGCCTTCGACAGTACCCGCGAAGTGACCGCCGCGGCCCTCAACTTCGTCTTCGCCGAGCCAGAGCACATTGGCTGGCAAGTCAGCGGCCGCTACCCCAACCGCCGCGAAGGCCAGGGCCTGCTGCCCTCGCCGGGCTGGGACGGGCGCTACGACTGGGACGGCTATGCCGACCCGATGCTGCACCCGTACGACCAGGACCCAACCGCTGGCTGGATCGGCCACGCCAACCAGCGCAGCCTGCCGCGCGGCTATGGCATGCAGCTGTCCAGCACCTGGTACTACCCTGAGCGCGCCGAGCGCCTGGCCCAGTTGGCCGGCAATGGCCGCCACGACAGCCGCAGCCTGATGGCCCTGCAGAACGACCAGGTGACCCTGCTGGCCGACAAGCTCAAGCAGATGTTCGACGCCCCCGGCATGGCCCAGCCATTGAAGCAGGCGATAGACGCCCTGCCTGCCGCACAACGCGACAAGGCCCGCGACACGCTGGCCCGGCTCAAGGCCTTCGATGGCCGACTGAGCCCGGTGTCAGCGGATGCCGCACTGTACGAGCTGTTCTTGCAGGAGGTAGCGCGGCAGACCTTCCTCGACGACCTAGGCCCGGAATCCGGCCCGGCCTGGCAGGCGTTCGTCAGCAATGCCCGCTTGTCGTTCTCGGCCCAGGCCGATCACCTGCTGGGCCGCGACGACAGTCCGTTCTGGGATGACCGCAACACCCCGCAAAAAGAAGACAAGCCCGCCATTCTCGCCCGCAGCCTGGCGGGAGCAATGGACGCCGGGATCGCGCAACTGGGCGCCGACCGCCGCGCCTGGCAGTGGGGCAAGCTGCACCAGTACCGCTGGCCAGCACCGGCCTACCATGGCTTGGGCGAAGCCATCAGCCGCTCACCGCTGGCTGCAGGTGGCGACTTCACCACCCTGGCCCTGACGCCATACGCCTGGGGCAGCGACTTCGACACCCGCCTGCCGGCCTCGGCGCGGATGATCGTCGACTTCGGCCAGGCCGAACCGTTGCAGGTGCTGACCAGCAGCGGCCAGTCCGGTAACCCGGCAAGCACGCACTACAGCGACGGGCTGGATGCCTGGTTCAAAGGCCGGTTCATGAGCCTGCCGCTGCAGCAGCAGAACTTCGGGCGGGCGTATGGCAGCCAGCGCTTGACCTTGGTGCCTGGCAAGTAAGCCCTCGGCCCGAGCCGCCAGCTGCGGCGGCTCGGGCTTTAAACAGCGACGACTGAGAGCTCGATCCGCTGTCCCAACACATGCAAGGCATGCTCAACCTGCTCGATTTTCGAGCGATGCAACAGATCGACCAGACGATCGACCTGGGGACGATTTACCCCTAGCCGGCGTGCCATCTCGGTCTTGCTGATTTTTTGTCCCACCATCGTATTCCACAGCGCTGCCTTCGCTGCCGTCAGGGCTGGCAGGCGTACCACGGGCTGGCCCGCCGTAGGCGCTGAAGGTAGAGGGATAGCCTGTTTCTGATCCACATAGAACGAAAGCGCAGACTCCAAGGCATCCACCGCATCGAACAATGCTTCCTCCGAAGTATCACCCGCGCAGGCCATCTCTGGCACATCGGGACAACTCACCCAGACACTGCCGCCTTCCTGATGAACAACCACCGGATACTCGAATATCATCACATGCCTCTCTGAACCCCTCATGCGTAAAGGCCGCAACATTTTTGTTGCACACGCCAACCGGATTACACAGTTAACCGCAAAAGGCCTTTCGGCATTTCTGAATGGCGTGTAGTCCATTTCGCTAATTGAAACCGTTCGAACTCCCGAGACCGTTCCGAGCTCTTAACAAGTATTCTCGGCAACCCGCGCTCGCCCTATGGACCTTGTCATCGCCCGCCCCGAAGGCCTCTACTGCCCGCCCGGTGATTTCTACATCGACCCTTGGCGGCCCGTGGACCGCGCCGTGATCACCCATGGCCACGGTGACCATGCACGTACCGGCAATGGCCATTATCTGACCGCGAGCCCAGGTGCTGGCATTCTGCGTAGCCGGTTGGGCCAGGGCATCGATTTGCAGACCCTGCCCTACGGTGAGCGCCTGCTTCACCATGGGGTGACCCTGAGCCTGCACCCGGCCGGGCACGTGCTGGGTTCGGCACAGGTGCGCCTGGCGTACCAAGGTGAAGTCTGGGTCGCGTCCGGTGACTACAAGGTAGAGCCCGATGGCACCTGTACGCCTTTCGAACCCGTGCCGTGCCACACCTTTATCACCGAGTCGACGTTCGGCCTGCCCATTTATCGCTGGCCCGGCCAGGCTGAGGTCTTCGCGGGCATCAATGCCTGGTGGCGGGCCAACAGCACACAGGGCAAGGCCAGCGTGCTGTTCTGCTATGCCTTCGGCAAGGCCCAGCGGATTTTGCATGGGCTGGACGCCAGCATCGGCCCGATCCTCGTGCATGGCGCCGTCGAGCCGCTCAACCGGGTGTACCGGGACGCCGGTATCCACCTGCCGAAAACCCTCTACGCCGGCGATATACCGCGCAACGACCCACTGCTGCGCCAAGCGCTGATCCTGGCGCCCCCGTCAGCCAGCGGCAGTAGCTGGATGCGCCGCTTTGGTGAGTACAGCGATGCCTTCGCCAGTGGCTGGATGCTGTTGCGCGGCACCCGCCGGCGACGCGGTGTGGACCGGGGCTTCGTCCTCTCGGACCATGCCGACTGGCCCGGCCTGCTGTGGGCAATCGGCCAGACCGGCGCCGAACGGGTGATGGTCACCCACGGCTCGGTCAACGTGCTGGTGCGCTACCTCAACGAACAAGGCCTCGATGCCCGCGCCTTCGCCACCGAATACGGCGACGAAGACGACGTCGTCACTGCCGAACCCACACCATGAAAGCCTTCGCCACGTTGTACCTGCGCCTGGATGCGACCACGTCCAGCAACGCCAAGCTTGAGGCACTGCGCGACTATTTCGCCAATGCCCCCGCCGAGGATGCCGCCTGGGCCGTGTACTTTCTGGCCGGCGGGCGCCCGCGCCAGCTGGTGCCCACTCGCGTGTTGCGCGCACAGGCAACGGCTCAGGCCGGGTTGCCGGACTGGCTCTTCGAAGAAAGCTATCAGGCAGTGGGTGACCTGGCCGAAACCATTTCGCTGTTGCTACCCCTACACGCCGATGGCAGCGATGAAGGCCTTGCCACCTGGGTGGAGCAGCATTTGCTGCCCCTGCGCGGGCTACCGCCTGAGCAGGTTCAGCAGCGCCTGCAGCCGCTCTGGGCGCAGCTGGATCGCCCCAGCCTGATGCTGTGCCTGAAGCTGATCACCGGCAGTTTTCGCGTGGGCGTATCGAAGTTGCTGGTCACCCGCGCCCTGGCGCAACTGGCCGGGCTGGACGCCAAGCGCGTGGCCCAACGCCTGGTCGGTTACACCGATATTGGCCATCGCCCTACCGCAGCCAGCTACCAGAAGCTGATCGCCCCGGAGTCCGCCGATGAGCATCGCCAGCGCGGCGGCCAGCCGTACCCATTCTTCCTGGCCCACCCGCTACAAGCCTCTATCGACCAGTTCGATACTTTGCTCGGGCCGCCAAGCAACTGGCAAATCGAGTGGAAGTGGGACGGCATTCGCGCCCAGGTGGTCAAGCGCGAGGGCCAGCTGTGGGTGTGGTCGCGCGGCGAAGAGCTGGTGACCGAGCGCTTCCCCGAACTGCACAGCCTGGCGCAGACGCTACCCGATGGCGTGGTGCTCGATGGCGAGATTCTGGTCTGGAAACCAGGTGATACAGGGGCTGAACTGGCCGTGCAGCCTTTTTCCTTGCTACAGCAGCGCCTGGGGCGAAAAACGCTGGGCAAGCAATTGCTGACCGACGCACCGGTGGTGTTGCAGGCCTACGACCTGCTGGAGTGGCAAGGCGAAGACTGGCGCAACCGGCCGCAGCACGAGCGCCGCAGCCAGCTGGAACGCTTGGTCGATGCGTACCCGCTTGCCCCCGTGCTGCTGTCGCCGCTGCTGACAGGCCCGGACTGGGCCGACCTTGCCCACCAGCGCGAACAGTCGCGCAGCCTGGGTGTCGAGGGCCTGATGCTCAAGCAACGCGAGGCCCTTTACGGCGTGGGGCGCACCAAGGATATGGGTACCTGGTGGAAGTGGAAGATCGACCCGTTCAGCGTCGATGCCGTGCTGATCTACGCCCAACGCGGCCACGGCCGACGTGCAAGCCTGTACAGCGACTACACCTTCGCCGTGTGGGACGCACCGGCCGGCACCCCGGGGCGAGCATTGGTACCCTTTGCCAAGGCCTATTCGGGGCTCAGTGACGAAGAAATGCGCAAGGTCGATGCCATTATCCGCAAGACCACGGTGGAAACCTTCGGCCCGGTGCGCAGCGTAACGCCTACGCTGGTGTTCGAACTGGGCTTCGAAGGCATTGCCTTGTCCAGGCGCCACAAGAGCGGTATTGCCGTGCGCTTTCCGCGCATGCTGCGCTGGCGGCTGGACAAGCCGGTGGAAGAGGCGGATGACCTGGGCACCTTGCAGGCACTGCTGGCCTGAAAGGTCGCGACCCCATTGAGGCGCAACGCTGAAAACTATGCTTCTATCAGTGTGCCGACCTGTGTCGCAGACCGTATTCGCCACGCATCCAGGACCACCATGCACCATTCAACCCACGACCTGCTCTCACCCGTTCCGGGCATCACCCGCCAGTTGCACAGCTTCCACTTCGGCCCTCGCAGTGGCGGCAAAGTCTATATCCAGGCTTCCCTGCATGCCGACGAACTGCCCGGCATGCTGGTGGCATGGCACCTCAAGCGGCGCCTGATAGCGCTGGAAGAACAAGGCCGCCTGCAGCGCGAGATCATCCTGGTGCCGGTGGCCAACCCGGTCGGCCTGGAGCAAGTGCTGCTGGATGCGCCGCTGGGGCGCTTCGAACTGCAAAGCGGCGAGAACTTCAACCGCAACTTCGTCGACCTGTCGGACAGCATCGGCGACCAGATCGAAGAGCACCTGACCCAGAACCCGGCGCACAACGTCGAGCTGATCCGCGAATACCTGCGTCGTGGGCTGGACGCGCACCCGGCCCGCACACCGCTGCAAGCCCAGCGCCTGATCCTGCAGCGCCTGGCCTGCGATGCCGACATGGTGCTGGACCTGCACTGCGACTTCGAAGCAGTCGAACACCTGTACACCACACCCGATGCCTGGCCACATATCGAGCCGCTGGCCCGCTACCTGGGCGCCCAGGCCAGCCTGCTGGCCACCGACTCGGGCGGGCAGTCGTTCGACGAATGTTTCAGCCTGGTCTGGTGGCAGTTGCAGCAACGCTTCGGCAAACGCTTCCCGATCCCGCTGGGCTGCTGCTCGGTCACTGTCGAGCTGCGCGGCCAGGCCGATGTCAGCCATGACCTGGCCAGCAAAGACTGCCAGGCGATACTCGACTTCCTTACCCACGCAGGCGTTATCGAAGGCGCCAGCCCTGCCCTGCCGCCCTTGCCCAGCCCGGCCACGCCGCTGGCTGCTGTCGAACCGGTAGTGACGCCGCTGGGCGGGTTGCTGGTGTATCACGCCAAACCCGGACAGCACCTGGAAGCCGGGCAGTTGATTGCCGAAGTCATCGACCCGCTCAGTGACCGGGTAACGGCTGTGCGCAACAGCCAACCGGGCCTGCTGTATGCCCGCAGCGTAAGGCGCATGGCCACTTCCGGTATGGTCATCGCCCATGTTGCTGGCGAGCAGGTATGTCGCAGTGGCTACCTGCTGGGCAACTGATTCGGTAAAACCATTGCGCCTGGCGCGCGGTCTGTAGAAGCACAGCCTTCGAAGGACCACTTCCCTCATGCCCGCTGCCACCGACCTTGCCAATGCCTGGTTTGCCAGGCGTGGCTGGAAGCCATTCGCTTTCCAGCGCCGCGTTTGGGCGGCTGTGGCGCGCGGCGAGTCCGGCCTGCTGCACGCCAGTACCGGGGCCGGCAAAACCTACGCCGTGTGGCTCGCCGCGCTTCGTGCGTTCAAGACCCAGCCCCAAGGCAGCCAACCGGCGCCATTGCAGGTGGTGTGGGTGACGCCCATGCGCGCCTTGGCCGCCGACACCGCACGCGCCCTGCAGGTGCCCGTGGATGAACTGGCGCTGCCGTGGAGCGTTGGGGTACGCAGCGGAGACACAGGCAGCGCCGAACGAGCCCGACAAGCTCGGCGCCTGCCAAGTGTGCTGGTCACCACACCCGAGAGCCTGACGCTGCTGCTGACGCGTACACAGGCCCGCGAAGATTTCGCCACCCTGCGGCTGGTGGTGGTGGATGAATGGCACGAACTGCTGGGTAACAAGCGCGGGGTACAACTGCAGCTGGCCTTGGCCCACCTGCGCCACTGGCATCCAGGCCTGCCGACCTGGGGCCTCTCCGCCACCCTGGGCAACCTGCAACATGCACGGGACGTTCTGCTGCCGCAAGGCGGCCTGCTGGTACAGGGGCGACAAGACAAGGCGCTGCAAGTCGATACCTTGCTGCCAACAGCGATCGAGCGCTTCCCCTGGGCTGGGCATATCGGCCTGAAGATGCTCGACCAGGTCAGCCAGGAAATCGAGGCCAGTGCCAGTTGCCTGGTGTTCACCAACACGCGCGCCCAGGCCGAGCTCTGGTACCAGGCCCTGCTTGAAGCCCGCCCTGACTGGGCCGGGCTGATTGCTCTGCACCATGCCTCGCTGGCCCGCGATACCCGCGACTGGGTGGAACGTAGCCTCAAGCAGGGCAGCCTGAAAGCGGTGATCTGCACCTCCAGCCTTGACCTTGGCGTGGACTTTCTACCCGTGGAACGGGTGTTGCAAATCGGCTCGGCCAAAGGCATCGCCCGCCTGATGCAACGCGCCGGGCGCTCCGGGCACGCACCGGGGCGGCGCTCGCGGATCACCCTGGTGCCTACCCACAGCCTGGAACTGGTGGAGGCAGCTGCAGCCCGACAGGCACTGATAGCCGGGCACATCGAAGCCCGCTGCTCGCCGCAACTGTGCATGGACGTGCTGGTGCAGCACCTGGTCAGCATGGCCTTGGGCAGTGGCTTTCGACCCAAGCAGCTACTGGCCGAAGTGCGCAGCACCTGGGCCTTCCGCGCGTTGCGCGACAGCCAGTGGCAGTGGGCGCTGGACTTCGTCTGCCACGGCGGCAGTTCACTTTCCGCCTACCCGGATTACCAGCGCGTCGAGCCCCGGCCCGACGGCGTTTACCGGGTTGCCAGCGAACGCCTGGCACGGCGCCACCGCATGAGCATCGGCACCATCGTCAGCGACGCCAACCTGCAACTGAAATACTGGAGCAAGGGCGGCGGGGGCAAGACGCTGGGCAGTGTCGAAGAGGCATTCATCGCCCGCCTGCGTCCCGGCGACACGCTGGTGTTTGCCGGGCGGGTGCTGGAACTGGTACGCGTGGAAAACATGACCGCCTATGTGCGCCGCAGCACCGCACGCAAGGCTGCGGTGGCACGCTGGAACGGTGGGCGCATGCCGCTATCGAGCGAACTGGCCGACGCGCTGGTCGAGCAGCTCGATTCTGCGGCCCATGGCCGCTTTGACGGCCCGGAGATGCGAACCGTGCGCCCGCTGCTGGCGTTGCAGGCACAGTGGTCGGCGTTGCCAACCACCGGCACGCTGCTGGCCGAAACCTTCAAGTCCCGCCAGGGCTGGCACGTGTTCTTGTACCCCTTTGCCGGGCGCCTGGCCAACCTGGGCCTGGCCAACCTGATTGCCTGGCGGGTCAGCCGCGTACAACCGCTGTCGGTATCGATTGCCGTCAACGACTACGGGTTCGAACTGCTCAGCCCTGCACCGGTGGACTGGACAACGCACCTGCCAAAAGCGCTGGGTACCGAGCACTTGCTGGAAGATGTGCTGGCCAGCCTGAATGCGGGGGAAATGGCACTGCGGCGTTTTCGCGAAATTGCCCAGATTGCCGGGCTGGTGTTTGGCGGGTACCCGGCGGCACAAAAGAGCACCCGACAGATCCAGGCATCCAGCGGGCTGTTCTATGAAGTGTTTCGCAAGCATGACGCCGGTAACCTGCTACTCGGCCAGGCACGGGACGAAGTGCTGGGCGAGGAGCTGGAGATCGAGCGGCTGCGTCGGCAATTGCTGAAAATGGCCAGCCTGAAGCTGGACCTGCAGGTATTGAAGCGACCGGGGCCGCTGGCCTTCGCTTTGCTGGTAGAGGGCATGCGCGAGACGCTGAGTACCGAGAAGCTGGCAGACCGGATTGCGCGAATGGTTGCAGAACTGGAACAAGCGGCGGGCAAGGCATGAATGACCAGCCCATCGAACACGCAGGCCAGGTGCTCTGGTTGCTTGCCGACAAGGCCATCTATTGGCCCAGCCGCCGAGCATTGCTGGTGGCCGACGTGCACATCGGCAAGGCTGCCAGCTATCGTGCCCTGCACCAACCTGTGCCGCGTGGCACCACAGACGCGACGCTCACCCGGCTGGATGCCTTGCTGGCAGCCCATGACTGCGACCAGCTGATCGTCCTCGGGGACTTCCTCCATGCACGCACTGCCCGGGCGCCAGCAACACTGGCCAGGCTGCATGCGTGGCGGCAGCGCCACGCGTACCTGAACATTGTGCTGATACGCGGCAATCATGATCGCAATGCCGGCGATCCACCTGCATCGCTTCGCATTGAAGTCAAGGATGAGCCTTGGATACTGGAACCTTTCGCGCTACAACACGAACCCGCGCCTCACCCGGCTTACCCGGTGCTGGCGGGCCATGTGCACCCGGTTTTTGTGCTGCGAGGCACGGCCCGCCAGCGCCTGCGACTGCCGTGCTTCCTGATCGACGCTCACGTCAGCCTACTGCCGGCTTTCGGTGAATTCACCGGCGGCTGGAAGATCGCGCCATCCGGCACCAGCCGGGTATACCTGGCTGGCGCAGGGCGCGTCTGGCCGCTGTAACGGCGCTCAGGCGACAGGTGCTGGCGGCGGCTCATCCGGCAAGGTCGGCTCGCCCGGCTCCATGGGTGGCCTCTCGCCAGGCTCTGGTGGCTGCGGGGTATCGGGGTCAGGCTGATGGGGCACGCCCCCCGCCTGCATGGGCAGCGGGTGCGCCAGCAATGACCAGGGCAACAACCCCACGTGGTTGGGCTGCAGGCCTGCCAGCTTGGCACTGATTGCGGGATGGAGTTTCATTGGCTGCTCCTGACGAAAGCCGATGCACATCATGCGCACCGGCATTACTTCGTTGGAGTGCCAAAGGCGCGGGTAATTCCCCGCGCTTGTCGGCTCAGGTGCGCGGCAGGGTGACGCCGCGCTGGCCTTGGTATTTGCCGCCACGGTCCTTGTAGGACACTTCGCACTCTTCGTCAGACTGCAAGAACAGCATCTGCGCCACGCCTTCGTTGGCGTAGATCTTCGCCGGCAGCGTGGTGGTGTTGGAGAACTCCAGCGTCACGTGGCCTTCCCACTCGGGCTCCAGCGGGGTGACGTTGACGATGATGCCGCAACGGGCGTAGGTGCTCTTGCCCAGGCAAATGGTCAGCACGTCACGCGGAATGCGGAAGTATTCGACGGTGCGCGCCAGGGCGAAAGAGTTTGGCGGGATGATGCACACGTCGCTCTTGATGTCGACAAAGCTGCCGGCATCGAAATTTTTCGGGTCGACGGTAGCCGAGTTGATGTTGGTGAACACCTTGAATTCGTCAGCGCAGCGTACGTCGTAGCCATAGCTGGAGACGCCAAAGGAGATCACCCGGCTGTCTTGTTCGCCGCGCACCTGGCGCTCGACGAACGGTTCGATCATGCCGTGTTCCTGCGCCATGCGGCGAATCCACTTGTCCGATTTGATGCTCATGGCGGGGGTGTCCTGAAGAGTTGCGTGGTGAAAATCGTGACGCACATCTTACCGGTCCCGGCGCCCAGGTTAAAGTTCTATGCCTCATCCCGCGCCGGGCGGGGGCTGCAGCCGCCGTCGATCCGAATTTGCGTAAAGCGCCTTCTGACCATTGGCAGGTTGCGGAAAGTGGGGTAAGGTGGCGCCACTGTGCTGCACGTGACACCGAGAATCTCTAGTTTGATGCACGATCCTGATCGGCCCATCGCTGAATTTTCTGCTCTCTTTGCGCTCAGTCCCGGGCAGGGTTTTTCCTGACCGTTATCAAATTGTCCAAGGAGACAGAAAAATGTCCAACCGTCAATCCGGTGTTGTTAAGTGGTTCAACGATGAGAAAGGCTACGGCTTCATCACCCCTCAGTCGGGCGACGACCTGTTCGTGCACTTCAAAGCCATCCAAGCTGACGGCTTCAAAACCCTGAAAGAAGGCCAGGCTGTTACTTTCGTCGCTACCCGCGGCCAGAAAGGCATGCAGGCTGAAGAAGTTCAGATCGCCTAAGTCGATCTAGCTTTTTAGCTTTCAAAAAAACCCGCCTTCTGGCGGGTTTTTTTATGCCTGCCTGAAAAACCGAGTCGCCTGCTTCGCGGGTAAACCCGCTCCTACATCGACCGTGTAGGAGCGGGTTTACCCGCGAAGCAGGCGACTCGGTTTCAGGTCAGTCTTCGCTGATGGTAATGCTCGGCATCGCCGGCGCCGCCGCCTCTTGCAGCACAATCCGCGCACCCACCTGGCGCGCCAGCTCTTGATAGACCATGGCAATCTGGCTTTCCGGCTCGGCAATCGCCGTCGGCTTGCCGCTGTCGGCCTGCTCGCGGATCAACATCGACAATGGCAACGACGCCAGCAGGTCAACGCCATACTGGCTGGCCAGCTTCTCACCACCGCCTTCGCCGAACAGATGCTCGGCATGGCCGCAATTCGAACAGATATGCACGGCCATGTTCTCGACCACGCCCAGCACCGGGATGTTGACCTTGCGGAACATCTCCACACCCTTCTTGGCATCCAGCAACGCCAGGTCCTGCGGCGTGGTGACGATCACCGAGCCCGCCACCGGCACTTTCTGCGCCAAGGTCAGCTGAATGTCGCCAGTACCCGGCGGCATGTCGATCACCAGGTAGTCCAGGTCATCCCAGGCGGTCTGGGTGACCAGCTGCAGCAGCGCACCGGAAACCATCGGGCCGCGCCAGACCATCGGTGTGTTGTCGTCGGTGAGGAAGGCCATGGACATGACCTCCACGCCATGGGCCTTGATCGGCACGAACCACTTCTGCTCGCGAATCTGCGGGCGGGTGCCTTCGGCAATACCGAACATCACGCCTTGGCTAGGGCCGTAGATATCGGCATCGAGAATACCCACCCGTGCGCCTTCGCGGGCCAGCGCCAGCGCCAGGTTGGCCGCAGTGGTCGACTTGCCCACCCCGCCCTTGCCCGAGGCCACGGCGATGATGTTCTTGACGTTGGCCATGGCCGGCACCTGGGCCTGGGCCTTGTGAGCAGCGACCACGCAGTCGATCGACACTTGGGCGCTGCTGACGCCCTCAAGGTTGCCGATGGCCGTCTGCAACACCTGGGCCCAACCGTTCTTGAACAAACCTGCGGCATAGCCCAGCTGCAATTGCACGCTGACCTGCCCGCCCTGGATGTCGATGGCGCGCACACAACCGGCGCTGACCGGATCCTGGTTCAGGTAGGGGTCGGTGTACTGGCGAAGCACGCCTTCGACGGCGGCACGGGTGACGGCACTCATGGAGACTCCCATTGGCAAACTGAATGTAAAACAGGCGCCTATCCTAACCCGTCAATCGTCAGTAGATGCGCATGCGGGGTGAAATATCTTCGCCAGCCCTTTATAGTGGCCGATCACCCTTAATTTTTACCCCGTAGCCAGATAAGTAGCCGAGCCACCATGTCCGAGCCACGTCAGATTCTCGTCACCAGCGCCCTGCCCTATGCCAATGGATCCATCCATCTAGGCCATATGCTCGAGTACATCCAGACAGACATGTGGGTCCGCTTCCAGAAAATGCGTGGCAACCAGTGCATCTATGTCTGCGCCGACGACGCCCACGGCTCGGCCATCATGCTGCGCGCCGAAAAGGAAGGCATCACCCCGGAGCAACTGATCGCCAACGTTCAGGCCGAGCACAGCAGCGACTTCGCCGACTTCCTGGTGGATTTCGACAACTTCCACTCTACCCACAGCGAAGAGAACCGCGAGCTGTCGAGCCTGATCTACACGCGCCTGCGTGAAGCCGGGCACATCGCCACCCGTTCGGTAACCCAGTACTTCGACCCGGAAAAGGGCATGTTCCTGGCCGACCGTTTCATCAAGGGCACCTGCCCCAAGTGCGCGGCCGAAGACCAGTACGGCGACAACTGCGAAAAATGCGGTGCCACCTACGCGCCTACCGAGCTGAAGAACCCCAAGTCAGCGATCTCCGGCGCCACCCCGGTACTGCGTGACTCCCAGCACTTCTTCTTCAAGCTGCCAGACTTCCAGGCCATGCTGCAGCAGTGGACCCGCAGCGGCACCCTGCAGGACGCGGTAGCCAACAAACTGGCCGAATGGCTGGATTCCGGCTTGCAAGAGTGGGACATCTCCCGCGATGCGCCGTACTTCGGCTTCGAAATCCCGGGTGAACCGGGTAAATACTTCTACGTGTGGCTGGACGCGCCAATCGGCTACATGGCCAGCTTCAAGAACCTTTGCGCACGCCGCCCGGAACTGGACTTCGATGCGTTCTGGAACGAAGGCTCCAAGGCCGAGCTGTACCACTTCATCGGCAAGGACATCGTCAACTTCCACGCCCTGTTCTGGCCAGCCATGCTCGAAGGTGCCGGTTTCCGCAAGCCGACTGCCGTCAACGTGCATGGCTACCTGACCGTCAACGGCGCGAAGATGTCCAAATCGCGCGGCACCTTCATCAAGGCCCGTACCTACCTCGATCACCTGCAGCCGGAATACCTGCGTTACTACTACGCAGCCAAGCTGGGGCGTGGCGTCGACGACCTGGACCTGAACCTGGAAGACTTCGTGCAGAAGGTCAACTCCGACCTGGTGGGCAAGGTCGTGAACATTGCCAGCCGCTGCGCCGGCTTCATCCACAAAGGCAACGAAGGCGTGATGGTAAGCGGTGATGCCGCGCCTGAGCTGACCGAAGCCTTCCTGGCTGCCGCTCCGTCCATCGCCGAAGCCTATGAAGGCCGTGACTTTGGCCGCGCCATGCGTGAAATCATGGCACTGGCCGACCGCGCCAACGCCTGGATCGCCGACAAGGCGCCGTGGTCGCTGGCCAAGCAGGAAGGCAAACAGGATGAAGTGCAGGCCATTTGTGCCCAGGGCATCAACCTGTTCCGCCAGCTGGTGATCTTCCTCAAGCCGGTACTGCCGGTGCTGGCAGCGGACGCCGAGGCTTTCCTCAACGTTGCCCCGCTGGCCTGGAACGACCACCTGTCGCGCCTGGAAAACCATAAACTGAACCCGTTCAAGGCCCTGATGAGCCGCATCGAACCGGCCAAGGTCGAAGCCATGGTCGCCGCCAGCAAGGAAGACCTGCTGGCCGCCGAAGCCAAGGCCCCGGCCGGCAACGGCGAGCTGACCAAGGACCCGCTGTCGGCAGAAATCGAGTTCGACACCTTCGCTGCCGTCGACCTGCGCGTGGCGCTGATCGTCAAAGCCGAAGCCGTACCGGGCGCCGACAAACTGTTGCAACTCACCCTGGACATCGGTGACGAGCGCCGCAACGTGTTCTCCGGCATCAAGTCGGCCTACCCCGACCCGTCCAAACTGGAAGGCCGCCTGACCATGATGGTCGCCAACCTCAAGCCCCGGAAAATGCGTTTTGGCGTATCCGAGGGCATGGTCATGGCTGCCGGCCCTGGCGGTGAAGAAATCTACCTGCTGAGCCCGGACAGCGGCGCCAAGCCAGGCCAGCGCATCAAGTAACCCCCCCTGCCCCGGCCCTCGTGCCGGGGCAGTTTCTTCTGCGCCTTGATTACCGGACAATCACCCGTATTCCCGGCTATCGTCATCTCATGAGCGATTACCTTCTGGTCCTGATCGGCGCCGCGCTGGTCAATCACCTGTGCCTGTTGCAGCAGCCAATCCCCCGGCTGAACCTGCATGTGCATGGCCTGGCCTGCGCCCTTTGCATTGCCTTGGGCACGATCGGCGCACAATTGCTGATGCGGGGGGTACTTGCCCCGCTGCACATCCCCGACCTTGCCCTGTTCCTGTTGTTGCCCTGGCTGGCACTGCTCGCCTGGGGCTTGCCGTGGCTGCTGGCGAAGTGGCGCCCGGCCTGGCCCGTAGTCGGGTTGCCAGCGCTGCTGTCGAGCAATGCCACAGTGCTGGGGCTCGCCCTGCAGCAGGCAGGCGATGACAGCACCTGGCCCTCGACGCTGCTGCAAGGTTTACTGGCGGGCGGCGGCTTCTGGCTGGCACTGGTGTTGTTCGCCGACTTGCGCCAGCGCAGTGCCCATGCCGATATCCCCGGCGCACTGCGCGGCCTGCCGCTCGAGTTGATCGGCGCCGGGGTGATGGCCATGGCGTTTTCCGGCTTTAACGGTATGTTCGGACAATGATCAGCCAGCCCGATCCGCGACTGCGCACCAGTATGGGCCTGGTCCTGCTGGCCTGTTTGCCTGGCCTGCTGGCGTTGTTGTGGTTGCATGGCTGGGGCATGCTGCTGAACCTGTTGCTAAGTGCCACCGCCGCATTGCTGTGCGAAGCTGTGCTGCTGGCGTTGCGCGGCCAAACGCTGAGCACGGCGCTAGGCGACGGCAGCGCACTGGTAACCGCCGTGCTGCTGGCGGCCGCCCTGCCCACCCTGGCCCCGTGGTGGTTGCCGGTGGTCGCGGCAAGCGTTGCCATCGGTTTCGGTAAACAGGCTTTTGGCGGCGTCGGACGCAACCCGTTCAACCCGGCCATGGTGGGTTATGCCTTCGTGCTGCTGAGCTTCCCGTTGCAGATGAACCATTGGCCGGGGCAACCCCCAGGCCTGTTCGACAGTTTGCAGCAGGTATTCACCGGAGGCGAACAGATCGACGCCTGGGCCCGGCCGACGTTGCTCGACGGCCTGCGCCACAACCGCAGCCTGACCATCGAGGAGCTGTTCGCCAGCCATCCAGGCTTCGGCAACATCGGCGGGCGCGGCAGCGAATGGGTCAACCTGGCATTCCTGCTCGGCGGCCTGTTCCTGTTGCAGCGCAAGGTGATCAGCTGGCATGCACCACTGGGCCTGCTGACAGGGCTGTTCGTGTTCAGCCTGCTGGGCTGGAACGGCTCTGGGTCGGACTCCAATGGCTCACCCTTGCTGCACCTGTTCTCCGGCTCGACCATGCTGGCAGCCTTTTTCATTGCCACCGAGCCGGTGTCGGGGCCCAGGAACGAACGGGCCAGGCTGTACTTCGGCCTGGGTGTCGGGCTACTCATCTACCTGATTCGCACCTGGGGCAGCTACCCGGATGGCACCGCGTTCGCCGTCCTGCTGATGAACCTCATGGCACCAACGCTTGAACGCCTTGCGGCACAACCCCAACAGGCCGCCCGATGAAACGCCTGACGCATGATGTGAGCCTGCTGGTACTGATTGGGGTATTGGCAGTGTCTGCCACGCTGGCATGGCGGCACTTGACCGGCCCTGCCATCACCGGTGCCGAGAAGCAACTGCAAAGCCGTCAACGGCTGGCCGTGCTGCCCGAGGGCAGTTATGACAACCAGCCGTTGGACAGCCCGCTCGCGAAGCCCGAGGCGCAGCGACCCAACAGCCGCATCCTCGCGGCTTACCGTGCCACGATGGCGGGCATACCAAGCGCGATCGTTCTGGTCACTCAAACCCAAGGATATGCCGGGCCAATCGTACTGAGCGTGGCCATCGCCACAGACGGCCGGCTGATTGGCAGTCAGGTCATGGAGCAACAGGAAAGCCCCGGTCTGGGCGCACGCCTGGGCGACCCGCAGTTGCACTGGCTTGGGCAGTTCGACAACCGCCATCAGGGCGACCATTGGGCGCTGAAGCGGGACCAGGGTGACTTTGACCAACTGGCCGGCGCGACCGTGACTTCACGGGCGGTGATCACCGCGCTGCAAGAGGCGCTGAGCTATTTCGATGAGCAGCGCAGCGTACTGCTGGAGGGTGCAGCACATGAATAGGTTCTGCCTGCTGGCCGTAAGCCTGACGCCCCTGCTGGGTGCTACCCGAACACTGCATGAGGGCATCGCCATTGGCCTGTGCGCAGTAGTGATGGGCAGCCTGCATCAGCTTTTGCTGACACCGCTGCGCCAGCGTCTGGCCAGCTGGGCCTATGTGCTAGCCAGTCTGCTGATGCTGGCAGCCTTGGCCAGTTGCCTGCAAATGGCCCTGCGCGCAGGGTCGCTGCCTTTGGCACTTGCCCTTGGCCATTATCCCGCCCTGCTGTGCCTGCAGTGCCTGGCCTGCGATCATCAGCTACCCGATCAAGGCCGCTGGCGCATGCTCGCCAGGTATTTCTGTGCGGTATTTGCCCTCTGCCTGGTGCTCGGCGCCAGCCGCCAATGGCTGGCCAACGTTGCCGACCTGCACGTGGCCAGCCTGGCCCCGGGCGCCCTGCTACTGCTCGGACTGCTGCTGGCCTTGTACAATCGCTTGCGTCCGGGCCCTGCCCACCCACGTCGTCAAGGAAAGCTCTGATTTCATGAATGCCGCCAAACGCCTGGAGATTTTTCGCAGGCTGCACGAAGACAACCCAGACCCGAAGACAGAACTGGCCTACACCACCCCGTTCGAGCTGCTGGTCGCCGTGACACTGTCCGCGCAATCCACCGACGTCGGCGTCAACAAGGCCACTGCCCGCCTGTTCCCCGTCGCCAATACGCCCGAGGCCATCTATGCCTTGGGCGTTGAAGGCCTTAGCGAATACATCAAGACCATCGGGCTATACAACAGCAAGGCCAAGAACGTCATAGAGGCCTGCCGGCTGCTGATCGAACGCCACGCCAGCCAGGTGCCACAAACCCGCGAAGCCTTGGAGGCGCTGCCCGGTGTGGGCCGCAAGACCGCCAACGTGGTGCTCAACACAGCGTTCCGCCAACCGACCATGGCGGTGGACACCCACATCTTCCGGGTGAGCAACCGCACGGGTATTGCACCTGGCAAAACGGTGCTGGAAGTGGAGAAGAAACTGGTCAAGTTCGTGCCAAAAGATTACCTGCTCGATGCCCACCACTGGCTGATCCTGCACGGGCGCTACGTGTGCCAGGCACGCAAGCCAAGGTGCGGCAGTTGCAGGATCGAAGATTTGTGCGAGTACAAGCACAAAACCTCCGACGATTGAGGCGATAGCTGGAAACCCCTCACCACGATTGAAAAAATCTTTTTTACCGGCGTCTGCTTTCTGGTTATAAGGACGGCCAATGGCCCCTTGGCTTGGAGCGACTCATGAGTAGCGATAAAGACGACCTGTCGATCGAAGATGATTTTGTTGCCGCAGACGATGACGCGGAGCCCCAGGTGGAAACCGCAAAGACCAACCTGAGCAAACGCCGCACCATCGATAACATGCTGGAAGAACGGCGCCTGCAAAAGCAGTTGGCCGATTTCGACTACGACCTGTAAAGCCGGACCTGTAGCCTTGGCAAAGCCTCCTGACTGGAGGCTTCAAGGCTTGGCAGTCAGTTCAGTCCTTGCCGCTGCGCCAGCTCGATCAGGTCGACCAGCGACCGTGCATTGAGCTTGAGCAGCAGCCGCGACTTGTAGGTACTGACCGTCTTGTTGCTGAGGTACATGCTGTCGGCAATCTCCTTGTTCGAACGCCCTCGCGCCAGTTGTTGCAGCACCGTCATTTCACGCGCGGAGAGGCGATTGACCATGTCCACCTCGCTTCCCGCCCCCCTGCCACGTGACGCATGCAAGGCCTGGTTGGGGAAATAGCTGTAACCCGACAACACCGCCTTGATGGCGCTTAACAACTCGGTAAGTTCCTGCTGCTTGCACACGTATCCCGCAGCGCCCGCCTGCATGCAACGCATCGAGAAGTTGCCAGGGGCCTGCGATGTCAGCACCAGTACCTTACTAGCCGGGCTGAACGTCGTCATGCGGGCGATCACCTCCAGACCATCCAGTTTCGGGATCCCGATATCCAGCACCACGATATCCGGCAGGTGTTGCCGAGTAAGCTGCAGCGCAGCCACCCCATTATCGGTCTCCGCCACGACGTCATACCCATGCCGCTCCATCAGCATGCGTACGGCCAGGCGTATGACCGGATGATCATCCACGATAAGCACTTTATTCATGCGATATCCATTCATTCATTGTTTTGCTTTGGCACGCCACGATAACCGACAGGACGCTTGCTGGCGCGGCGATTTACTGACGAAACTCATGGACAGACAAAACTTACAACACTTACAGAAATTTCCTACACTTCATGACCAAGGTTGTAACAAACGCGCTCCTTAGTACCAAAACAACGGTATCACCCGCCTGCAAAAACGCACCAGTTGAAAACTGAACATCTGCTGGCGAAACGTCCAACTCAAACGCGCTGAAAAAACAAAGCCGAGTGGCTTTATGTCGATTATTCCTCACCGGGAAAACAATCCAGTCTTTAGTTGAGTACCGCAGTAAGGTAATGATGGGCAAAACCGCTGGAGATGGCCCACATGACCCAAGCACAACCTGTTGCCCCGCTGACGATCATTGCCATCTTCGCGGGGATTATCGAAGCCTCCGCCCTTGCCACACTGCCTTTTCTCAGTGAGTCCAGCCAAAAGCTCTACACCTGGTTCCTGGTAGGCTTTCCGTTCTTTCTGACGGCACTGTTTTTTCTCACACTCAACTTCAATTACAAGTCGTTCTACAGCCCGCCACCAAACAAGATGGCACACGACAAAACGCCAACTGTGAACAGTGTCATCAGTGATGCCCCTGAGGCGGCGCAAGGCGAGCCTGTCACGTTCATGTTTTCCGGCCCCGACGCCTATCGCATGATGGAACAACAACTCCTGCATGTACTTGCCCAACCGCCCGTGCCGCCCCGAATATGGCGCTTTTGCAACCTGGACAAACGTCAATGTGCGCAGCTGTCGATCAGTGCACTCGAGGGTGATGTTGTGAGCCAACACAGTTGAATGCCCTGACTTTTCTGCACGCAAAAAAAACCCCGGCTCAAGCCGGGGTTTTCATTGCACGAGCGCGCAATCAGAGCATCGAACGGCCCTTGTTGGCGGCAATGCGCATGCGCAGTGCGTTCAACTTGATGAAGCCTGCAGCATCGGCCTGGTTGTAGGCGCCGCCATCTTCCTCGAAGGTCGCGATGTTGGCATCGAACAGCGAATCGTCCGACTTGCGGCCAACCACGGTAACGTTGCCCTTGTACAGCTTCAGGCGCACGACACCGTTCACGTTGACCTGGGAAGCGTCGATCATCTGCTGCAGCATCAGACGCTCAGGGCTCCACCAGTAGCCGGTGTAGATCAGGCTGGCGTACTTCGGCATCAGCTCATCTTTCAGGTGAGCGACTTCGCGGTCCAGGGTGATCGACTCGATGGCACGGTGGGCCTTGAGCATGATGGTGCCGCCAGGGGTCTCGTAGCAGCCACGCGACTTCATGCCGACGTAACGGTTTTCCACGATGTCGAGGCGGCCGATGCCGTTGGCACCACCGATACGGTTCAGGTCGGCCAGGACGGTGGCCGGGGTTTTCTCGACGCCATCAATGGCAACGATGTCGCCGTTGCGGTAGGTCAGCTCGATGTAGGTCGCCTGGTCCGGGGCGTTCTCAGGCGAGACGCTCCATTTCCACATGTCTTCTTCGTGCTCGGTCCAGGTATCTTCCAGGACACCGCCTTCGTAGGAGATGTGCAGCAGGTTGGCGTCCATTGAGTACGGCGACTTCTTCTTGCCGTGGCGCTCGATCGGGATGCCGTGCTTTTCGGCGTAGTCCATCAGCTTCTCGCGGGACAGCAGGTCCCACTCACGCCACGGGGCGATGACCTTGACGCCAGGCTTGAGGGCATAGGCACCCAGCTCGAAACGAACCTGGTCGTTGCCTTTGCCGGTGGCGCCGTGGGAAATGGCGTCAGCACCGGTTTCGTTGGCGATTTCGATCAGGCGCTTGGCGATCAGCGGACGGGCGATGGAAGTACCCAGCAGGTACTCGCCTTCGTAGACGGTGTTGGCGCGGAACATCGGGAACACGAAATCACGCACGAACTCTTCGCGCAGGTCGTCGATGTAGATCTCTTTAACGCCCATTGCCTGAGCCTTGGCACGGGCCGGCTCGACCTCTTCGCCCTGACCCAGGTCAGCGGTGAAGGTCACCACTTCGCAGTTGTAGGTATCCTGCAGCCACTTGAGAATCACCGAAGTATCAAGGCCGCCGGAATACGCCAGTACGACCTTTTTTACGTCCGCCATGCCATCACTCCACGGGGTTGTACGGAAAGGGATCGATTCTAACGGCCTTGCAGATAAAATTACAGTGGGGCGACAGCTTCTGACGACAAAGCGACAGGAACTTTCGCAAGCGCGACGGGGTGCATGCCTCCACATCTCTAGCGCCTATCAGATCGAGCGCCGCGCGGGCGGCGCTCGATCTGATAGGCGCTGAAGACCTTGTGGTGAGCACCTATGGCCAATACGGTCTCAGGGCGCCTTCGCCCCCGGCGCGGCAGCAGCCGGGCTGGCTGCGGCTGGAGCTGGGGCCGGAGCAACAGGCGCCGCTGGCTCAACCGGTTTCTCTACCGGTTTCACAACCACCGTAATCTGGTCCAGCTCGATATTCACCCGTCGATTTCGCGCCCGGTTGGCAGCACTGTTGTTCTTCACCAACGGGTATTGCTCACCGTGGAAGCGCACGATGATCTGATCCTCCGCCACGCCATGGGCCTTGAAGTAATCAGCCACCGCCAGCGCGCGACGGCGCGACAGGTCACGATTGGTCAGGCGGTTGCCGCTGTTGTCGGAGTGGCCGTCGAGTTCGATATGGTTCACCGTAGGGTCGGCCTTCATGTAATCGAGGATCACATCCAGCCGTGCACGCGCCGACGCGTCCAGGTCGGTGCCGCCCCCCGGGAAGCCCACCTGCGTCTGGCGCACCTGATCGAAATTCATCGGTAGCAGCTTGCCGGCACAGGCCAGGTAGTCGCTGTAGGCCTTGGCGAAGCTGACCGGCAGCACACGCACTTCCATCGACTTGCCGGCTTCACCCGCATAGTTGCGCACCACCGTGCTGCGCCCGTCGAGCAGGCCATTGATCAGGCGGCTGGCCTGGCCTTGGGACGAGCTGAACAACACACCGGTACGGGCCATGCGCACACTGCCCAGGTTGATGTCGCCGCGCCCGGGTTGCCATGGGGCCGCCGCTGCCAGCAAGCTGGCGGTGCCTGCACCCAGTACGTTGCTGTCCGAGCGCAACTGGAACACCGGCTGCTCACCCGCCCGGCGCACGAACTCACCGCTGCCGAAACCTTCGATCGGCTGGATCAGGCGGCACTCGAACTGGTCACCCTCGACCTTCCAGGCAATGTTTTCCATGCGCGTCTGGAAAGTCAGTGCACCGGCCGGCAGGCTGGCGAACAGGGTCAACAGGGCTAGGTAACGCTGGCGCACGGGCGGCTCCACAAATTCTGACGGCTTACCTGCAGGCTATCGGACGCTGGCCGGAAAACTTGATAGCCGTGCTCGACCCAGGGTTTTCCGGTAGCATTGGGGCTTGAGTTCGACCCGCCTGGAATCCCCAATGTCCGATCGCCTGACCCTCCTGCGCCCCGACGACTGGCACATCCATCTGCGCGATGGTGCCGTCCTGCCCCACACCGTTGGCGACGTGGCGCGTACCTTCGCCCGTGCCATCATCATGCCAAACCTGGTTCCACCGGTGCGCAATGCCGCCGAGGCTGGCGCCTACCGTGAGCGCATCCTCGCCGCGCGCCCGGCCGGCAGCCGCTTCGAGCCGCTGATGGTGCTGTACCTCACCGACCGCACCAGCCCCGAGGACGTCCGCGCGGCCAAGGCCAGCGGCATCGTGTACGCTGCCAAGCTGTACCCGGCCGGCGCCACCACCAACTCCGACTCGGGCGTGACCAGCATCGACAACATCTTCCCGGCCATCGAAGCGCTGGCGGAAGTTGGCATGCCCCTGCTGGTGCATGGCGAAGTGACCCGTAGCGAAATCGACGTGTTCGACCGCGAGAAGCGCTTCATCGACGAGCACATGCGCCGCCTGGTCGAGCGCTTCCCTACGTTGAAAGTGGTGTTCGAACACATCACCACCGGCGATGCCGCGCAGTTCGTCACCGAGGCCCCGGCCAACGTTGGCGCGACCATCACCGCCCAGCACCTGCTGTACAACCGCAACCACATGCTGGTTGGCGGCATTCGCCCGCACTTCTACTGCCTGCCGATCCTCAAGCGCAACACCCACCAGGTGGCGCTGCTGGATGCGGCCACCAGCGGCAACCCGAAGTTCTTCCTCGGCACAGATTCGGCACCTCACGCCCGTCACGCCAAGGAAGCCGCCTGCGGTTGCGCCGGTTGCTACACCGCCTATGCGGCCATCGAGATGTACGCCGAAGCGTTCGAACAACGTAACGCACTGGACAAGCTGGAAGGCTTTGCCAGCCTGCACGGCCCGGCTTTCTATGGCCTGCCGGCAAACACCGACACCATTACCCTGGTCCGCGAAGAATGGACCGCCCCGGACAGCCTGCCGTTTGGCGAGCAGACGGTAATCCCGCTGCGCGCTGGCGAAAAACTGCGCTGGCGCCTGCTGGAGGACAACGCGTGAGCGAAGACCTCTACGAAGACGACCTGGACTCCCAGGGCAGCAGCGGCTCTCGCCACCCGATGGCCGAGCGCTTCCGTGGCTACCTGCCGGTCGTGGTGGATGTGGAAACCGGTGGTTTCAACAGCGCCACCGATGCCCTGCTGGAAATTGCCGCCGTCACCATCGGCATGGACGAGAAAGGCTTCCTGTTCCCCGAGCACACCTACTTCCACCGGGTGGAGCCGTTCGAGGGTGCCAATATCGAAGCCGCGGCGCTGGAGTTCACCGGTATCAAGCTGGACCACCCGCTGCGCATGGCCGTCAGCGAGGAAAGCGCGCTGACCGACATCTTCCGTGGCGTGCGCAAGGCGCTCAAGGCCAATGGCTGCAAGCGGGCGATCCTGGTCGGCCATAACAGCAGCTTCGACCTGGGCTTCCTCAATGCAGCGGTAGCGCGCAACGACCTGAAGCGTAACCCGTTCCACCCGTTCTCCAGCTTTGACACCGCTACGTTGGCGGGCCTGGCCTATGGCCAGACCGTACTGGCGCGCGCCTGCCAAAGTGCGGACATCGACTTCGACGGGCGTGAAGCGCACTCGGCGCGATACGACACCGAGAAGACGGCAGAGCTGTTCTGCGGCATCGTCAACCGCTGGAAAGAAATGGGCGGCTGGCGCGACTTCAACGACTAGAAGCTTCAAGTTTCAAGCTGCAAGCGACAAGGAAAAGCAGGCCGCATGCGCTCAGTTTTTTCTTGAAGCTTGTAGCTTGAAACTTGAAGCTAAAAAAACCGGCCACGAAGGCCGGTTTTTTTATGCGAGCGGCAATTACAGCTTGCCGGCGTTCTCGCTCAGGTAGGCAGCAACGCCTTCTGGCGAAGCGTTCATGCCTTTGTCGCCTTTTTTCCAGTTGGCAGGGCAAACTTCGCCGTGCTCTTCGTGGAACTGCAGGGCGTCAACCAGGCGCAGCAGCTCGTCCATGTTACGGCCCAGTGGCAGGTCGTTGATGATCTGCGAACGGACAACACCGTTGGTGTCGATCAGGAAGGCGCCACGGAAAGCCACGCCGCCTTCGGACTCGACGTCGTAGGCTTTGCAGATTTCGTGGGTCATGTCGGCAGCCAGGGTGTACTTCACCTGGCCGATGCCGCCGTTGTTGACCGGGGTGTTACGCCAGGCGTTGTGGGTGAAGTGCGAGTCGATCGACACGCCGATCACTTCAACGTTGCGGGCCTGGAAGTCCGGGATGCGGTTGTCCAGGGCGATCAGCTCGGACGGGCAGACGAAGGTGAAGTCCAGCGGGTAGAAGAACACCAGGCCGTACTTGCCCTTGATGGCCGAAGCCAGGTTGAAGCTGTCGACGATCTCGCCATTGCCCAGCACGGCCGGAACGGTGAAATCGGGGGCTTTCTTACCAACGAGTACGCTCATTGTAATCTCCTGATGAGGGTGAAAAACCGTTTGCCGGGCCAGACGGGCTTGCCCGACATCCAACAAAGGCCGACCATCATACACGGCTTCTGATGACAGGCCGAATCCATCAGGCAGGCAACCGCCGGTCGCTCAAGCACGGCCCTTCCAGAAAGCCCTTTGACAAGCATTCTCATTAACATTAAGCTCCAACCCATCGACTCAACCCGCGATGGTCAGCCCTTATGTATGTGTGTCTTTGTGTCGGCGTTACCGACGGACAGATCCGCGATGCGATCTATGAAGGATGCTGCAGTTACAAGGAAGTGCGAGCCGCGACCAATGTCGCAAGCCAGTGTGGCAAATGCGCCTGCCTGGCCAAGCAGGTGGTCCGTGAGACCCTGACCGAGCTTCAGGTCAGCCAGGCAGCCCTGCCCTACCCCGTAGAATTTACCGCAGCCTGAAACCCCAGAATTCAAAGAACCGGACCCTGTGTCCGGTTTTTTTATGCCTGTAATTCAATAAGTTAGCGCCGCAACGCGGTTCACAAACATTCTTATTCCTATTAATTTTCACTTATTATTCAATAACTTAGGTTTGACACTCCTAAGTATCGGGATCAAACTTCACTGTATTGGCACACTTCTACAGGGCAGGAACCCGCAATGAAAGGCGACGTAAGCGTCATCCAGCATCTCAACAAGATCCTCGGAAACGAGCTGGTCGCGATCAACCAGTACTTCCTGCACGCACGCATGTACGAAGATTGGGGCCTGAACAAACTCGGCAAGCTCGAGTACAAGGAATCCATCCACGCGATGAAAGACGCTGACAAACTGATCAAGCGTATTCTCTTCCTCGAGGGCATCCCGAACGTTCAGGACCTGGGCAAGCTGATGATCGGCGAGCACACCAAGGAAATGCTCGAGTGTGATCTGAAGCTTGAGAAGAAAGCCCTGGTAGACCTGAAGGCGGCCATTGCGCATTGCGAAACGGCTGGCGACTTCGGCTCGCGTGACATGCTTGAAGATATCCTCGAGTCCGAGGAAGAGCACATCGACTGGCTGGAAACCCAACTGGGTCTGATCGACAAGATCACTATCGAGAATTACCTGCAGTCGCAGATGGGCGAAGAGTAATTCTTCAGCGCATAAAAAAACCCGCGATCCGCGGGTTTTTTTATGCTTGCCGGAAAATCAGGCTTCGGAAGCCTTGGCCTTGGCAGCCGCTTCCTTGATCAGGGTTTGCAGTTCACCCTTCTCGAACATTTCCAGCATGATGTCGCTGCCGCCAACCAGCTCACCGGCTACCCACAGCTGTGGGAAGGTCGGCCAGTTGGCGTACTTTGGCAGGTTGGCGCGGATTTCCGGGTTCTGCAGGATGTCGACGTAGGCGAACTTCTCGCCACAACCCATCACAGCCTGCGATGCCTTGGCCGAGAACCCGCACTGCGGGGCATTCGGCGAGCCTTTCATGTAAAGCAGAATGGTGTTGTTGGCAATCTGCTCTTTGATCGTATCGATGATATCCATCTAGCACCTCAGCTGAACTTTCCGACGCGGTCGTCGGCACGGTGACGCATTGTAACGGAAAGCCGAGCGGCGTGCTCGGCCTTACCATTGCTCATGCGGCCTCTACCTGCACGGGCACGCCATTGAGTGCAGCGTTGCCGGAAACCGCGTCCCGAAAGCGCTCGTCGGTCAGGTCATTGGCACTCACGCCGGGTTGTGTCTGGGCGATCTGCATGTGCACGCCCTGGCGGCCATGGCCGAAGCCATGGGGCAGGCTGACCACACCCGGCATCATGTCCTCGCAGGCCTCCACCTCGACTTCGAGGGCCCCCGTGCGCGAGCGGATACGCACCCGCTGGCCGTCCTGCAGGTGCCGCTGCTGCAAGTCTTGCGGGTGCATCAGCAACTGATGACGCGGCTTGCCTTTCACCAGGCGATGGAAATTGTGCATCCACGAGTTGTTGCTGCGTACATGTCGGCGGCCAATCAGCAACAGTTCGCCGGCTATCGGAGGCGCCTGTTGCGCCAGGCGCTGCAAGTCGTCCAGCAACACTTGGGGGGCCGCTTCGACAGCCTTGCTGGCAGTTGCCAGGCGCCCGACGAGGTTACTGCGCAAAGGCCCGAGATCGAGCCCGTGCGGGTGATTGGCCAGTGTCGCCAGCGAGAGCTTCCATGGCGTCGCCTCACCGTAGCGCCCTTTGCGCAGGGCCATGTCGATCATCTGCGCCGGGGCCCAGGTCGGTTTCAACTCCAGCTCGGCACGCCTGGCAAACGCCTGCGCCAGGCCGACGAAGATTTCCCAATCGTGCAGCGCGCCTTCCGGCCTGGCCAGGATCGCCCGATTGAAACGGGTGACGTTGCGCACGGCCAGCAGGTTGAAGGTGCTGTCGTAGTGGTCGTTTTCCAGCGCGCTGGTGGAAGGCAGGATCAGGTCGGCATGCCGGGTGGTTTCGTTGATGTAGAGGTCGATGCTGAGCATGAACTCCAGCCCCTCCAGCGCTGCATCCAGCTGGCGACCGTTAGGGGTGGATAGCACGGGGTTGCCGGCCACTGTCACCAGCGCGCGAACCTGCCCTTCGCCTGGCGTCAACATCTCTTCTGCCAGGGCCGCCACGGGCAGCTCGCCACCGTACTCGGGCAAGCCCGATACCCGGCTTTGCCAGGCGTTGAAATGGCCACCCGAGGTGGTCGCCACCAGATCGACGGCAGGCTCCGTACACAACGCGCCACCTTCACGATCGAGGTTGCCGGTCACCAGGTTGATCAGTTGCACCAGCCAATGGCAGAGGGTACCGAAGGCTTGGGTAGAGACACCCATGCGCCCATAACACACGGCCTTGCCTGCAGCGGCGAAATCCCGTGCCAGCTGGCGGATATCCGCTGCGGCAATACCACAATGCACGCTCATGGCCTCGGCGCTGAGCGACGCAAGCGCTTCGCGTACTTGTTGCAGGCCGTTGACCGGCAAGTGCGAACCCTGCGCCAGGCCCTCCTCGAACAGGGTGTTGAGCAAGCCACACAAAAAGGCCGCATCGCCACCGGGGCGAATAAACAGATGGGTATCGGCCATGGCCGCCGTCTCGCTGCGCCGCGGGTCCACCACTACCAGACGCCCTCCCCGCCCGCGTAGGGCCTTCAGGCGCTTCTCTACATCGGGCACGGTCATGATGCTGCCGTTGGAGGCCAGCGGATTGCCGCCGAGAATCAGCATGAAGTCGGTCTGGTCGATATCCGGGATCGGCAGCAGCAGGCCATGGCCGTACATGAGGTGGCTGACCAGATGTTGTGGCAACTGGTCCACCGACGTGGCCGAGAAACGGTTGCGCGTCTTGAGCAGGCCAAGGAAGTAGTTGCTGTGGGTCATCAGGCCATAGTTGTGCACGCTCGGGTTACCCTGGTACACCGCCACGGCATTGCGCCCGTGCGCCTGCTGGATCGCCCACAGCTTGTCGGCGGCCAGGGTAAAGGCCTCGTTCCAGCCAATGGCCTCCCAGCGCTCCCCCACCCGTTTGTGCGGCTGGCGCAGGCGGTCGGGGTCGTTCTGGATGTCTTGCAGGGCCACGGCCTTGGGGCAGACATGGCCGCGGCTGAACGGGTCCTCGGGGTCGCCTTTGATCGAGCTGATCAGCGCCCGCCCATCGTCTTCGTGGCTGACTTCGATGTTCAGCCCGCAGATCGCTTCGCACAGGTGACAGGCACGGTGGTGCAGGGTCTTGGTCATGGCCGCCTCTGCCTTGTTGTTGTCGAACAGTGACTATGCGCCCGGCCCCTCCCCCGGGCCAGCGCCCTTCGCCGCGTGAATCCACCGACATCAGGCGCACGATTCGCGACAGCCATTTGCCAAATTGCCAGCAAGCCGTGTACAACCCTGTGTAGTAAATAAAAAACAGCACCGGCCAGCGGGTAAAGACACCCTTTGCAACATCCTTTCGAATAGGCCGCTGTTTCCCCCTTGGCTTGAGGCGACATTTACTTATAGTATTGCGCCTTTCCCTATTTCGTCCGCCCCGTGCGGCTTACGCCGCAGGTCACTCCCGTTGTCAAAAAAAACCATACGGTCGACCTGCATACCGTTGCAGATAAGGTAGTCAATCATGAGCGCTAGGCACTTTCTCTCCCTGCTGGACTTCACCACCGACGAATTGCTCGGGGTGATCCGCCGCGGCATCGAGCTGAAGGACCTGCGCAAGCGAGGCGTGCTGTTCGAGCCCCTGAAGAACCGTGTATTGGGCATGATCTTCGAGAAGTCCTCGACCCGCACCCGGGTGTCGTTCGAAGCCGGCATGATCCAGCTCGGTGGCCAGGCCATCTTCCTGTCGCCGCGCGATACCCAGTTGGGCCGTGGCGAGCCGATCGGCGACAGCGCGATCGTGCTGTCGAGCATGGTCGATGTGGTGATGATCCGTACCCACGCCCACAGCACCCTGACCGAATTCGCCGCCAAATCGCGCGTACCGGTCATCAACGGCCTGTCCGACGAGTCGCACCCGTGCCAGCTGCTGGCCGACATGCAGACGTTCCTGGAACACCGCGGTTCGATCCAGGGCAAGACCGTGACCTGGATCGGCGACGGCTTCAACATGTGCAACTCCTATATCGAGGCTGCCCGGCAGTTCGATTTCCAGCTGCGCATCGCCTGCCCCGAAGGCTACGAGCCGGATGAACGCTTCATGGCGCTGGGCGGAGACCGCGTGCAGATCATCCGTGACGCCAAGGAAGCCGTACGTGGCGCACACCTTGTGGTCACCGATGTCTGGACTTCCATGGGCCAGGAGGAGGAAACTGCACGGCGCCTGGCGCATTTCGCGCCTTACCAGGTCACCCGCGAACTGCTCGACCTGGCGGCACCCGATGTCCTCTTCATGCACTGCCTGCCCGCCCACCGTGGCGAGGAAATCAGCCAGGACCTGCTCGACGACCCTCGTTCGGTCGCCTGGGACGAGGCTGAAAACCGCCTGCATGCACAGAAGGCGCTTCTCGAATTCCTTGTAGAACCGGCTTACCACCACGCATGAGTCAACCCCTACTGCTCAACCTGCGCAACCTCGCCTGCGGCTATGGCGACCAGCGCATCGTCCAGAACCTCAACCTGCACCTGAATGCAGGCGACATCGGTTGCCTGCTGGGTTCATCCGGTTGTGGCAAAACCACCACCCTGCGCGCCATTGCCGGCTTCGAGCCGGTGCATGACGGTGAAATCCAGCTGGCCGGCGACGTCATTTCCCGCGCCGGCTTCACCCTGGCCCCGGAAAAACGCCGCATCGGCATGGTGTTCCAGGACTACGCGCTGTTCCCGCACCTGACCGTGGCGCAGAACATTGCGTTTGGCATCGCCAAGCACCCACGCCAGGCCGCCGTCATCGAAGAGATGCTCGAACTGGTCAAGCTGGGCGGCCTGGGCGGGCGTTATCCGCATGAGCTGTCTGGTGGCCAGCAGCAACGGGTCGCGTTGGCCCGTGCACTGGCGCCAGAGCCGCAGTTGCTGCTGCTCGACGAACCGTTCTCCAACCTTGACGTGGAGCTGCGTCGGCGCCTGAGCCACGAGGTTCGCGACATTCTCAAAAGCCGCGGCACCAGCGCCATCCTGGTGACACATGACCAGGAAGAAGCGTTCGCCGTGAGCGATCAGGTCGGCGTGTTCAAGGAAGGCCGCCTGGAGCAGTGGGACACGCCCTACAACCTTTACCACGAGCCACAGACGCCATTCGTGGCCAGCTTCATCGGCCAGGGGTACTTCATCCGGGGGCAGATGAGCAGCCACGAGGCGGTCAATACCGAACTGGGTGAACTGCGCGGCAACCGCGCCTACACCATGGCGCCAGGCAGCTCGGTGGATGTGCTGCTGCGACCGGACGATATCGTGTATGCGCCGGACAGCGCGCTGAGGGCGGCTATCGTGGGCAAGAGCTTCCTGGGGGCATCGACCTTGTATCGCCTGCAACTGCCGACCGGCAGCCAGCTGGAAGCGATTTTTCCCAGCCATGTCGACCATCAGGTGGGTGGGGATGTGGGGATTGCGGTGAAGGCCGATCACCTGGTGCTGTTCCCGGTACCGGGCAGTGTGGCGGCGCAATTGCCGCGCCAGGAGAACGGGGTACGTCGGTACAGTTCGGCGACCTGACTTTAGATCCTTGGGGCCGCTTTGCGGCCCCAGATACTCAGCCTCTGCCGATCCCGGCAAACTTGCCCTGGGTATGCTCGGCCAACACCGCTGCGGCCAACTCCACTTCCAGCCCACGCCGTCCAGCACTGACATGGATAGTTGTAAAGTTCTGCGCTGAATCATCAATGAACGTCCGCAGACGCTTCTTCTGCCCCAACGGGCTGATCCCGCCGACCAGATAACCCGTGGCGCGTTGCGCCGCCGCAGGGTCGGCCATTTCGCACTTCTTCACCCCCGCAGCATGGGCCAGGGCCTTCAGGTCCAAAGTGCCCACCACAGGCACCACCGCCACCAACAATTCCCCCTTCTCGCTGCTCGCCAACAACGTCTTGAACACCTGTTGCGGGTCAAGCCCAAGCTTTTCCGCTGCCTCCAGGCCATATGACGCCGACTTCGGGTCATGCTCATAACTGTGCACGCGGTGCTCGGCACGGTGCTTCTTCAACAGGTCTAGGGCGGGGGTCATGCAGGGGCTCCGGTCTTGGACGACTCGGCGGCTACTTTAGGACAATTCCCACATCCCAGCCAGCGCACCGCAATTGGGCGCCTCTAGCACGGGGATCCGCGGCTGATTTTAGCGGCCATATCGTGACTAGTCGTTCACTTTCGACCTTTGACATCAGCGTTTCTTGTCTATATTTTTTCGTTTCTGAATAAATGGTGCACTTATAAGGTGCATTTCCTACATCTGCCCGGGGTCAATGGGGATAGACACCGGGCTTTGCTGTCGAGCGCCACGCGCCTCACAACAAAAAAAACGAGGTCATACATGACGACTGCTCTACGCCAACCCACGCTGTCCAGCCAATGCCTGGCCGAGTTCCTCGGCACCGCCCTGCTGATCTTTTTCGGTACCGGCTGCGTTGCCGCCCTCAAGGTCGCCGGCGCCAGCTTCGGCCTATGGGAAATCAGTATCATCTGGGGCGTCGGCGTGAGCATGGCGATCTACCTCACCGCCGGCATTTCCGGCGCGCACCTGAACCCGGCCGTGAGCATCGCCCTCACCCTGTTTGCCGGCTTCGACAAGCGCAAGCTGCCCTTCTACATGCTGGCCCAGGTGTGCGGCGCGTTCTGTGGCGCAGCGCTGGTGTATACCCTGTACAGCAACCTGTTCTTCGATTTCGAACAGGCCCACACCATGTTGCGCGGTAGCGAAGCCAGCCTGGAGCTGGCCTCGGTGTTCTCCACCTACCCACACCCGTCGCTGTCCACCGGCCAGGCATTTCTGGTGGAAGTGGTGATCACCGCCATCCTGATGGCCGTGATCATGGCCCTGACCGACGACAACAACGGCCTGCCACGCGGTGCCATGGCTCCGCTGCTGATCGGCCTGCTGATTGCCGTGATCGGCAGTGCCATGGGCCCCTTGACCGGCTTCGCGATGAACCCGGCCCGCGACTTCGGACCAAAACTCATGACCTTCCTGGCCGGCTGGGGCGAAATCGCCTTCACTGGCGGGCGGGATATTCCTTATTTCCTGGTTCCGGTGTTCGCACCGATCCTTGGCGCCTGCATGGGTGCCGCGACCTATCGCGGCCTTATCGCCCGCAACTTGCCAACGGCACCTGCCGCGAACCCTGAGACAAATGACATCCGCCAGGGCGATACTCAAGCCAGTTGATGCCGGCATCACGCCCAGCCCTGACCCCCTATTTTTGCAAGGCCTACGACCATGACAGACACCCAGGATAAGAACTACATCATCGCCCTGGACCAGGGCACCACCAGTTCGCGGGCGATCATTTTCGACCGCGACGCCAATGTGGTGGGTACCTCCCAGCGCGAGTTCGCCCAGCACTACCCGCAGGCGGGCTGGGTCGAGCACGACCCGATGGAGATCTTCGCCACGCAAAGCGCGACCATGGTCGAAGCCTTGGCCCAGGCCGGTATCAGCCACGCTCAGGTCGCCGCACTGGGCATTACCAACCAGCGCGAAACCACCGTGGTATGGGACAAGGAAACCGGTCGCCCGGTGTACAACGCCATCGTCTGGCAGTGCCGCCGCAGTACCGAAATCTGTGCCCAGCTCAAGCGTGACGGGCATGAAGACTACATTCGCGAAACAACCGGCCTGGTCACCGACCCCTACTTCTCCGGCACCAAGCTGAAGTGGATTCTCGACAACGTCGAAGGCGCGCGTGAACGTGCCGAGCGTGGCGAGCTGCTGTTCGGCACCATCGATACCTGGCTGATCTGGAAGTTCTCCGGCGGCAAGGTACACGTCACCGACTACACTAATGCCTCTCGCACGTTGATGTTCAACATCCACAGCCTGCAGTGGGACGACAAGCTGCTGGAGATCCTCGGCATCCCGCGCCAGATGCTGCCAGAGGTGCGCCCGTCCTCGGAAGTGTACGGCCACACCAAGAGCGGCATCGCCATCGCCGGTATCGCCGGCGACCAGCAGTCGGCACTGTTTGGCCAGATGTGCGTGGAGCCAGGCCAGGCCAAGAACACCTACGGCACCGGCTGCTTCCTGCTGATGAACACCGGCGACAAGGCGGTAACGTCGTCCCATGGCCTGCTCACCACCATCGCCTGTGGCCCGCGTGGCGAGGTGGCCTACGCGCTGGAGGGTGCGGTGTTCAACGGTGGCTCCACCGTACAATGGCTGCGTGACGAGCTGAAAATCGTCAACGATGCTTTGGATACCGAGTACTTCGCCAGCAAGGTCAAGGACAGCAACGGCGTCTACCTGGTGCCCGCCTTCACCGGCCTGGGTGCCCCGTACTGGGACCCGTATGCCCGTGGCGCGCTGTTCGGCCTGACCCGTGGCGTGAAGGTGGACCACATCATCCGCGCGGCACTGGAGTCGATCGCTTACCAGACCCGCGATGTACTCGACGCCATGCAGCAGGATTGCGGCCAGCGCCTGTCCGAGCTGCGCGTGGACGGCGGTGCGGTGGCCAACAACTTCCTCATGCAGTTCCAGGCCGACATCCTCGGCACCTGCGTAGAGCGGCCGAAGATGCGCGAAACCACAGCGCTGGGCGCCGCCTATCTGGCTGGCCTGGCCTGTGGCTTCTGGAGTGGCCTGGACGAGCTGCGCGATAAAGCCATCATCGAGCGCGAATTCAGCCCACAGCTGGATGAAGCGCAGAAAGAGAAGCTGTATGCCGGCTGGAAAAAGGCGGTCGAGCGCACCCGTGACTGGGAAGATCACGAGGCGTAATGCCTATCGGGGCCGCCACGCGGCCCCAATCGTCTACTGGCCGTCATCCGCGTCCTACGGCATCATTGCAGAATTTGTCCGGCAGCCCCAAAGGACCGCCCCATGAATCTGCCCCCCCGCCAACAACAAATCCTCGAACTGGTGCGTGAGCGCGGTTACGTCAGTATCGAAGAAATGGCGCAGCTGTTCGTCGTGACACCGCAAACCATCCGCCGTGATATCAACCAGCTGGCCGAACTCAATTTGCTACGTCGCTACCACGGTGGCGCGGCCTACGACTCGAGCGTGGAAAACACCGCTTACGCCATGCGTGCCGACCAGATGCGCGACGAAAAGCAACGCATCGCCGAAGCCGTAGCCCGGCAGATTCCCGACCATGCTTCGGTGTTCATCAACATTGGCACCACCACCGAATCCATCGCCCGGGCACTGCTCAATCACAACCACCTGAAGGTCATCACCAATAACCTGCATGTGGCTGCAATCCTCGCGGCCAAGGATGACTTCGAAGTGCTGGTGGCCGGTGGCACGGTACGTCGCGATGGCGGGGTGGTCGGCCAGGCCAGCGTCGACTTCATCAACCAGTTCAAGGTCGACTTCGCCCTGGTCGGCATCAGCGGCATCGATGAAGACGGCAGCCTGCTCGACTTCGACTATCAGGAAGTGCGGGTATCCCAGGCCATCATCGCCAATGCCAGGCAAGTGATCCTTGCCGCCGACTCCAGCAAGTTCGGGCGCAACGCCATGGTGCGCCTGGGTTCGATCAGCCTGGTCGATTGCCTGGTGACCGACCAGGCGCCGACGACCACCCTCACCCAGTTGCTCAACCAGTACAAGATCCGCCTCGAAGTGGTTTGAGCCGCCTGCGGGCTGCCAAGCGGCCCGCCATTTTCGTAAATGTTCACTTTATTGTCATCTGATCAGTTTTTTCTATAAAGACTGACTGGCGACCGGCTTTCTCTTGCGCTAGTATTTTCGAAAACGAACATCAATGTTCATATTCGATGTGAACAGCCCCAGGAGGCCTTGCCCGTGTCCCAGCCCGTTTCGTCCCAGCCCCCACTCGCCGACTGCTATGACCTCGCCGTGATCGGCGGTGGCATCAATGGCGTGGGCATCGCTGCCGACGCCGCTGGGCGTGGCTTGAAGGTATTTCTTTGCGAGAAGGACGACCTGGCCCAACACACCTCGTCAGCCAGCAGCAAATTGATCCACGGCGGCCTGCGCTACCTGGAGCACTACGAGTTCCGCCTGGTGCGTGAAGCGCTGGCTGAACGTGAAGTGCTGCTGGCCAAGGCACCGCACATCGTCAAACCGATGCGCTTTGTGTTGCCACACCGCCCGCACCTGCGCCCGGCGTGGATGATTCGTGCAGGCCTGTTCCTGTATGACCACCTGGGCAAGCGCAAGCGCCTGGGTGCCTCGCGCAGCCTGCGCTTCGGCCCGGGGTACCCGCTCAAGCCGGCGATCACCCGCGGTTTCGAATACGCCGATTGCGCGGTGGACGACGCCCGCCTGGTGGTGCTGAACGCCATGGCAGCTCGCGAACATGGCGCGCATGTGCGCACCCGCACCCGTTGCCTGCGCGCCGAGCGCGTCGATGGCCTGTGGGAGGTGTCGCTGCAACACGCCGATGGCAGCCTGCAGACCATTCGCGCCCGCGCCCTGGTGAACGCCGCCGGCCCATGGGTCGCCAGCTTCATCAAGGACGACCTCAAGCTTGATGCCCCCTACGGCATCCGCCTGATCCAGGGCAGCCACATCATCGTCCCACGCCTGTACGAAGGCGAGCATGCCTACATCCTGCAGAACGAAGACCAACGCATCGTCTTCTGCATCCCTTATCTGGACCGCTTCACGCTGATCGGTACCACCGACCGCGAATACAGCGGCGACCCGGCCAAGGTGGCGATTACCGAGCAGGAAACCGATTACCTGTTGAAGGTCGTGAACGAACACTTCAACCATCAACTCAGCCGCGCCGACATCCTGCACACTTATTCCGGCGTACGTCCGCTGTGCAATGACGAGTCCGACAACCCATCGGCGGTAACCCGCGACTACACCCTGGCATTGTCTGCCGCCGAGGGAGAAGCGCCGTTGTTGTCGGTGTTCGGTGGCAAGCTGACCACCTACCGTAAGCTGGCCGAGTCGGCCATGGCAGAGCTCAAGCCATTCTTCACCCAGATGCGCGACAGCTGGACTGCCCAAGCGGCCTTGCCAGGCGGCGAAAACATGACGACCGTCCAGGCATTGGTCGATGCCATCCTTGCCCGCAATGGCTGGTTACCGGTCGACATTGCAAAGCGCTGGGCCGTGACCTATGGCAGCCGCGTCTGGGCCCTGCTGGAAGGTGTCAACGGGCCAGACGACCTGGGCCAGGCCATCGGTGGCGGGCTGTTCAGCCGGGAAGTCGATTATTTGCGCAGCCAGGAGTGGGCCATCAGTGCCGAGGATATTCTCTGGCGGCGCACCAAGCTGGGCTTGTTCACTTCGGCAAGCGAACAAGAAACGCTGAAAGATTATCTGAAAGAAACCGCCCGCAAAATCTCGCTGGGCGATCAGGCTGCTTGAATGGATTCGACGCGGTGCATGCAGGCAATGCACCGCGTCGATGCCCCTTCAACGTTGCCAACGCATCAAGGCTTCCTGAGTCAATTGTTCGATCAATGTACGTTCCTTCGTTTCCAGTTCCTTGGCCAGTACCTTGCACTGTTCCAGGTAAGTGTTCTCACTGATCGTTCCGTCACTGACCAGTGCGTCGGCATGCTCCAGCGCCAGACGCTGCTCATCCACCAACGCCCTGAATCGCAGAAAGTACGTGTTTCGCAAGTAGTCTTGCCAATAGGCTTGGTCGGCGAGTGACTGCCTGAGCCGTGCATCGCTCTCTGCAGACAGGATCTCGACTCTGGCGACATTGATGTCTTCAACCGTCACCAACGACTCTGCCAGGTAGTGCATGCGCACCGGCTGGGCCGGTAATTGCAAAGGCCCGGCAAGCCCGACCCGATAGGCAAGGTACGTTTCGATGTCGTCGATGTGCTCCAGCCGTGCAGGGTCGTTGGCCAGGGCCTCTCTGAGCCTGTTGAGCTTTTGCGCAGCCACCCTGTCAACTTCCTGCAACCGATACAGCGAGCGCCCCAACCTTACCAAGGCCCTCTCGCTCTGCATCTGCGACAGGCCCGCCGTTTCACGATGAACCAGCGCACGAACCTCCAGTTGGCTAAACAACCAGAGCACACGGTCTTCGCAGGTCGCCACACCCCCTGCCTGCGCGAACATCAGCTCACGTAACTCACCGTTCTGCTCGCACGCCTCGATAATGGCCCATACCCTTGCCCGGTAGTACATCGGGTGTTTCAAGAAGTCTGGCGACCTGCCAAGGTCATGCAGGAAGTGAAAGAAGTCACTGGAACCCGGCTCATTGCGCAAATTGAGCCAAGCCTGCTCACGCGTGGTCCGCAGTGCACCGACTGCCCCTGTCAGCCACTGAGACAGCTCTGCCTGCTGCAGCAGATGCTCACGATAGTTCGGGCTTCCCTGCGCAACGGGTTGTACCGCGCCCGATGGGCCGGGCTGCGCTTGCACATAGCTTTCACTGGCTTCGTCCAACGGATTGCCGCGAAGCTCCATTTGTTGCAGGCGCTCCCGCAGGCCTTGCAGATCCTGGTTGACCTGCTGGATCTGGTTTTCACGCAGGTCGACAAGCCCGCGCCATGGCAGTTGCTGAAGGTTTTCCGGCATTTCGGCAAGCGCTGTTCCGCGCAGCCCCACATTCCGCAAGTTCAACAACCCCCTCACCTCCGGGGCAATACCCAACGGGTTGAAGTTGATCTCAAGGTCTTCAAGGTTACGCAGCCCCCTTAACCGCTCGCTATCTGCCTGCGTGAAAATGATCTCGTTGTGATCCAGACGAAGCTGTCGAAGCTCGGGCAGTTGGTCCAGGCCCGATGGAATCGACAACAAGCGATTGTTACGCACGTCCAGCTCCCTCAGGTTTGGAAAACGCCTGAGGAAATCGACGTCGATCTCGCCTAACGCCATGTCGCGCATAACCAGCCGCGTCACGTGCTCGAACATGATGCCCGGCGGCAGGGGAGGCAAACGCCCCACCCGTTCGGCACAGATTTCTAACGCGTAAGTACCATCGCCCAGCAGCCCTGTTTTACGGCGCCAACAACGGCGAATTGACCTTATCACCCTGTTGCGCCGTAGCAAGTCGAGAAGGTTTGTATACTCCGCTCGCCAACTCGCCAGGCCTTGACGCAGGCTCACCCACTGCCCATGTAACCGCTCATACCGTGACCACGGGTCAGCCCCCGCCGCCATGGCATCCAGCACATAGCGCTGCAGTTGCTCATCGTCGAGCGTGGGAAAAATCTGCCTGATACCACGCCTGGTGGCTTGCGCACGGCCATTCCCCCGTCCGCTTAGCGGGTAGCCAAGCCGACCATCGGCAAAGCGCACGGGTGGCCGTACGCCCCCGGGGACAGCGACTTGCCCGATGAGCCGGGAAGCAACATCGCGGTGAAGCCGGGCGTGAGCCGCCAGCACGTTTACCAGTTGCGGCTCGCTAAGCGTTGCATCCCCCAGCAGCAACTTCTGGTCTTCCCCCATGACCAGCAAGAGCGCATTCATGAGGCTGTCGGTGGTGGTCACTTCGGGTTGGCCGCCCCCCGTCAGATCATGAATGCTGTAACGGCTTTTCTCGCGCACGATGCAAATGACCTGCTGCGTCGCTTCTGCCCCCACCTGGCCAAGCACACGCCCTTCGGGTGAGCCCTCCCGTAACTCGACGCGAAGCGAATCGGGCCAGGCAGCGAGCTCCTGTACCAACCCCAAGGCCAATCGCTCAGTATCGGTGTTGACCGCAGAGGCTTGCCTCAGGCCCGCGCTGGCTCGGTCCAGGCGGCTGTCACGGAGAAACCAGCGCGCTCTTTCTGCCATGGCCAGCGACACCCGCCCGGTGCTATTGAGTAGCTCCAGATCGCCACTGTTCACTTGCTGACGTATTTCCTTTGCGCCTCGCACGCTGAGCCCCGGGAAGTGCCGACGCAGTAGCGTATCTTCCACCTCTTCGGCATCCTGGGCAGCGGCGACCAACATGTCGAAAGCAGCGGTTTCCATCACAGGGTGCGCAGCATGTAACCGGTAACGGTCCAATGCATCCTGAAGGCGTGCAGGTGCCGGCGCGTTTTCTACGTTCAAGCGCCGCAATTGCGCCTCGTCGAAACCTGTGCAATCGAGCACGGCTGTGGCCTGCTCTGGGCTGATATCCGCGAACCTGGACGCCAGTCTCTGCAGTAACAGGTGCTCTCCCTGCCATTCCTGTGGCTGCTCGAGCGAATGGCGCCAACCACCACTGCCATTTCGCTCCAGCAGCGGCCGGTATGCGCCTTCGCGTTCGGGGTGGCGAATTTGCAGTTCCTTGCCATCCCGAGAGCTTGCCAGCTTGAAATCCCCTTCAGACAAACGCAGGTGCCCGGTCTGGCGATCGATAGCGACCTGCCCTGTCGGCGGGCTGCCCGTTTTTTCGACGCGGTAGGCACTCATGTCGCTGGAGCACAGTTTCAGGCGCTCGTTGCCAACCAGTACCGGTACCAGTCCATCCACAAAACTCACGCGCTCCAACAGCCGTGCGCCTGCCGTTGCGCCCGCCCCCAAGGCCGCTCCGACGACGATCGTTTCTGCCACCGAGAATAAATGCCCCAGCGCAGCCTGCCGGTCACCGATCCGCCAGTCCTGATAGCCCTCATACACTTCGTCGGCGACCTGAAGCGCGGCAACGCCCAACATGACCTCACCCAGCACGGGTACGAATAATCCAGCCAGCCCAAGCAGCGCCAGCCCGGTGCTGGCATAGGACTTCAGTTCGGCGTTACGCGATTCGGCATCCTTGACGCCGGTCGGGATGGCCAGAACCTTCGCGTCATCAAGGATCTTGTTGATGCGCTGGCTTCGCAGATAGGGGAACAGCGATTGTTCAACGATCAGGTTTCGATAATCGAGCCCGAGCGGCGTGCCCGCCCTGGTTTTCTCTTTGCGCCCTTCTAGCTGGGTACTGAATGAAAGACGGTCCCGCTCGGCAATGAAGCGGCCGAAAAACCCGGCGTAGGCTGCCTCGCGCAAGCGCCCCCCCAATACCTCATAGAACGCCTCCCAGGACCGGAAGTGCTGAACGGCCTGAACGGGGTCACCCGGGATCCACACCAACAGGCCACGCATTGCGCCCCTGTTGTCGCTGACTTCAACCGTCACAACCCCGTGCACGCATTTGCCCAATACGTAAAGTTGCCGAGCCTTGAACATGGTCGATGAGGCCGCACTCGATTCACCCACCTGCTCACCGCCCGATGCCGGCTTCTCGCAGAGGCTCAATAGCTGCGCAGACGTGTGCTCATCAATCAGCCCTTTGAGTGCCGAGACCCGCACCGCAGCCTCCATGGCTGCCCTGGAAGCCTCTTCAAGCAGGCTCGCCACGTGTTGCCGCGCCTGCACATCAGCCGGCAGCAATGTCTGATGCAGCGTGGCCTGGTACAGGCCGCCAAGATCCAGTTCACGGCAAAGCTTGGCAAACTGCACGAACGAGACAGGCAATACCGCGCCCGAAGGGGTCTCGAGCCGGCGACGAACAAGAGGCCGGGCCTGCACTTCATCCAGCGCGAAGTTATGCAGGGCCGCAGACAACAATGGCACCGAGGCGGTACGTACAACCCGCACGACGGGGGGCAGTGGAAACATACTGGCGTATTCCTTGCGCACCACCGTGCACAGCGAGGCGGCGCGTACATCCACCTTGATGTTGTGCTTCGCCTGCAGCTGTTTCTCCAGCCTTGGCGCGCAGAACGCCACCAGCCCGGTAAGACCTTTCAGCAACTTCCTCACTTGTTCAGCACTCGCCTGTTCCGCACGCAAGGCAAGGTGCAGCCCCCTGATCGCCTCGACAGATGCGTTTTTGATCCAGTCGGGTATTTGCCTGGCGATCACGGCATCAATGGAGTCCGCAGGGATGGGGTCTGAGCCAGGGTGTTCACGCGTATCGGTCATCGGTTCTGCCTCCTGAAATTCAGGTAGCAGGCCACGGCGTCATACTGCGAAAGTGGTAATTAGATATAGGGGCTTTCAACTAATCAGCCCACCCATTCGGATTACCGAACACCAAAATGCAACGCGTTCGGAATACCGTCCGAAAAATTACGTTGCAATTGCCTGGAAAACTTCAAACCCCAGGATTTTCGCGGCGTTATGATCGGAGTCAGGGCTTGGCACGAGTCATGCTCTACACTTGGTAGCCGAATGCACTCGCTTCTTGCGGTATTCGTTGAACGAAAGAGTCCGCCAACGGCTCCATAAAAAAAACAAACACGTCGAGGAAAATTTGATGCGTATCGTTCGTCAATTGCTGGGCGCCGCCATCGCGGCTGCTGTGATCGCTTCGCCAGCCATGGCTGAAGAACTGACCGGCACCCTGAAGAAGATCAAGGAATCGGGCACCATCACCCTGGGCCACCGCGACTCCTCCATCCCGTTTTCCTACCTGGCCGGCAAGCCCGAGCCCGTGGGCTACTCGCATGACATCCAGCTGGCTGTCGTCGACGCCCTGAAGAAGCAACTGGGCACGGACATCAAGGTCCGTTACAACCTGGTCACCTCCCAGACCCGTATCCCGCTGGTGCAGAACGGCACCGTCGACCTGGAGTGCGGCTCCACCACCAACAACGTCGAGCGCCAGCAGCAAGTCGGCTTCTCGGTCGGCATCTTCGAAGTCGGTACCCGCCTGTTGACCAAGGTCAAGGACGGTCAGCCTGCATTCAAAGACTTCCCGGACCTGGCCGGCAAGAACGTGGTAACCACCGCGGGCACCACGTCCGAACGCATCCTCAAGGCGATGAACGCCGACAAGCAGATGAAGATGAACGTGATTTCCGCCAAGGACCACGGTGAAGCCTTCAACATGCTCGAAAGCGGCCGCGCCGTGGCCTTCATGATGGACGACGCCCTGCTCGCCGGCGAAATGGCCAAGGCCCGCAAACCGTCGGACTGGGTCATCACCGGTACCCCGCAGTCGTACGAAATCTACGGCTGCATGGTGCGCAAGGATGACGCAGCCTTCAAGAAAGCGGTCGATGACGCCATCGTCGGTTACTTCAAGTCGGGCGAAGTCAACAAGAGCTACGACAAGTGGTTCCAGCAGCCGATCCCGCCAAAGGGCCTGAACCTGCAGTTCCCGATGAGCGACGAGCTGAAGAAACTGATCGCCGAGCCGACCGACAAGGCAGCGGACGAGAAGAAGTCCTGATCCTCAGCGTTTAGTGGCCTGGTGCGCATCCGCGCACGATTGAACCCACAGGCCACGCATTAGTGTCTACCCTTTCATCCGAGGGCGCCCAGCGCCCCCGGATGCTCGAAGGTGCCCGTGAAACAACCGTCTGAGGGGAAATCCCGATGAATTACAACTGGGACTGGGGCGTGTTCTTCAAGTCCACCGGCGTGGGCAGCGAAACTTATCTGGACTGGTACGTCACCGGTCTGGGCTGGACCATCGCCATCGCCATTTCCGCCTGGATCATCGCCTTGCTGCTGGGCTCGGTGCTCGGTGTGATGCGCACCGTGCCGAACCGCGTGGTATCCGGTATCGCGACCGCCTATGTGGAGCTGTTCCGCAACGTGCCGCTGCTGGTGCAGCTGTTCATCTGGTACTTCCTGGTACCGGACCTGCTGCCCGAAGGCCTGCAGGAATGGTTCAAGCAAGACCTCAACCCGACGACCTCGGCACTGATCAGCGTGGTCATCTGCCTGGGCCTGTTCACCGCCGCCCGCGTTTGTGAACAGGTACGTACCGGTATCCAGGCGCTGCCCCGCGGCCAGGAAGCCGCTGCCCGTGCCATGGGCTTCAGCCTGCCGCAGATCTACACCAACGTGCTGCTGCCGCAAGCCTACCGGATCATCATTCCGCCGCTCACGTCAGAATTCTTGAACGTGTTCAAGAACTCCTCGGTAGCGTCGCTGATCGGCCTGATGGAGCTGCTGGCGCAGACCAAGCAAACCGCCGAGTTCTCGGCCAACCTGTTCGAGGCCTTTACCCTGGCCACGCTGATCTACTTCACCCTGAACATGGGCCTGATGCTGCTGATGCGCATGGTCGAGAAGAAAGTCTCGGTGCCTGGCCTGATTTCCGTAGGGGGCAAATAAATGGACATGGATTTCAGCGAAATCATCCCGGCCCTGCCTGCCCTGTGGGAAGGCATGGTCATGACCCTGCAACTGATGGTCATGGGCGTGGTCGGCGGCATCGTGCTGGGCACTATCCTGGCCCTGATGCGCCTGTCGTCGAACAAGCTGCTGTCGAACGTGGCCGGCGCCTACGTCAACTACTTCCGTTCCATCCCGCTGCTGCTGGTGATCACCTGGTTCTACCTGGCGGTGCCGTTCGTGCTGCGCTGGATCACCGGCGAGGACACCCCGGTGGGTGCCTTCACCTCGTGCGTGGTGGCGTTCATGATGTTCGAAGCCGCCTACTTCTGCGAGATCGTCCGCGCCGGCGTACAGTCGATTTCCAAGGGCCAGATGGGCGCCGCCCAAGCCCTGGGCATGACCTACGGCCAGACCATGCGCCTGATCATCCTGCCCCAGGCCTTCCGCAAGATGACTCCGCTGCTGCTGCAGCAGAGCATCATCCTGTTCCAGGACACCTCGCTGGTGTACACCGTGGGCCTGGTGGACTTCCTCAACTCGGCACGCTCCAACGGCGACATCATCGGGCGCTCCCATGAGTTCCTGATCTTCGCCGGTGTCGTGTACTTCCTCATCAGCTTCTCCGCTTCGTGGCTGGTCAAGCGCCTGCAAAAAAGGATCACCGTATGATTTCCATCAAGAACGTCAACAAGTGGTACGGGGACTTCCAGGTACTGACCGATTGCAGCACCGAGGTCAAGAAAGGTGAAGTGGTGGTGGTGTGTGGCCCGTCGGGTTCGGGCAAGTCCACCCTGATCAAGTGCGTGAACGCCCTGGAACCCTTCCAGAAAGGTGACATCGTGGTCGATGGCACCTCGATTGCCGACCCGAAGACCAACCTGCCCAAGCTGCGCTCCCGGGTTGGCATGGTGTTCCAGCACTTCGAGCTGTTCCCGCACCTGTCCATCACCGAGAACCTGACCATTGCCCAGCGCAAGGTGCTCGGCCGCAGCGAAGCGGAAGCGACCAAGAAGGGCCTGGCCCTGCTCGACCGCGTCGGCCTCGGTGCCCACGCCAAGAAGCACCCCGGCCAGCTGTCCGGTGGCCAGCAGCAGCGCGTGGCCATCGCCCGCGCCCTGTCGATGGACCCGATCGTCATGCTGTTCGACGAACCGACCTCGGCGCTGGACCCGGAAATGGTCAATGAAGTACTGGACGTCATGGTCGAGCTGGCCCACGAAGGCATGACCATGATGTGCGTGACCCACGAAATGGGCTTCGCCCGCAAAGTGGCCAACCGCGTCATCTTCATGGACAAGGGCAACATCATCGAGGACTGCCAGAAGGAAGACTTCTTCGGCAACCCGTCGGCCCGCCACGAGCGTACCCAGCACTTCCTCAGCAAGATCCTGCAACACTGATTTTGCCTCACTGAACCGGTCGGCGCCGCTGCCCTTTCGGGCAGTTGGCGCTGGTCGTGACAAGGCCACTGTGATGAAATGCGACCCTTCGCTTCTTCTCCCTGCCAAGCCTGCCGTGAATTCCCGCCTGCTCCGCCAATTGCTGTTGCCGCCCCTGATCATTCTGCTGATGGTCGGCCTGGGAATGGCTGGCTACCTGATCAGCGAAAGCAACGGCATTCGCACCCTCAGCGAAAACGGTGAGCGCCAGCTGGAGCTGCACGCGCGCACGGTCGAAAGCGAAATCAGCAAGTACACCTACCTGCCGAGCCTGCTGGAGCTGGAAGACAGCGTCTCGCACCTGCTCACCGACCCGGACGGCGGCTCACGGCAAACGGTAAACGAATACCTTGAGGGCCTGAACCGACGCAGCCGCAGCCGGGCCATCTTCGTTCTCGATACCAATGGCCGGGTACAGGCCACCAGCAACTGGCGCGACGCCGACTCGTTCCTGGGTGAAGACCTGTCGTTCCGCGCCTACTTCCAGACAGCCGTGCGCGGTGAGCCTGGGCGTTTCTATGGCATCGGCAGCACCACTGGCGAGGCTGGCTACTACCTGGCTCATGGCCTGGAAGAGCACGGCAAGATCATCGGCGTGGCCGTGATCAAGGTGCGCCTGGACACGCTCGAGGAACGCTGGCAGCGTGCCCGTCTGGAGGCGTTCGTCAGTGACGAGAACGGCATCATCATCCTTTCCAGCGACCCGGCCCGACGCCTGAAATCGGTGCGCCCGCTGACCCCGCAAATCAAGGAGCGCCTGGCGCGCAGCCTACAATACTACTGGTGGCCGCTGAACGAGTTGCAGCCACTGGCCCGGGAAACCCTGGCCGATGGCGTGGAAAAACTGACCTTCCCGGCCAACAGCGAAACCGCAAAAGGCAAACCCCACGAGGTTGCCTACCTGGCGCAGACCCGTCGCCTGGTGGATACACCCTGGCATTTCACCCTGCTGACCCCGCTGCAGGACCTGCGTCGCGAGTCCATGGTGCAGGGCATTCTGGTGGGCGTGGCGTTCGCCTTGCTGGCGATCCTCGGCATCGCCTGGAACGAACGACGCAAGGTCATCGCCACCCGCCTGGCAGCCCGTGAAGCCCTTGAGGAAGCGAATAGCCAGCTGGAGCGGCGGATTGCCGAGCGCACCGCCGACCTGCGTGCCAGCAACGAACGCCTGAAGGGGCAAATTCGCGAACGCCGGCATGCCGAGCAAACCTTGCGCCACGCCCAGGATGAGTTGGTGCAGGCCGGTAAGCTGGCGGCCATCGGGCAAATGTCCACCAGTATCGCCCATGAGCTGAACCAGCCGCTGGCCGCGTTGCGCACCTTGTCTGGCAACACGGTGCGTTTCCTCGAACGTGGGGCACTGGAAACCGCCAGCACCAACCTGCGCACCATGAACGACCTGATCGACCGCATGGGCCGCATTACCGCCAGCCTGCGCTCCTTCGCCCGGCGCGGCGATGACAGCGGCCAGGCCTCGCTGGCCAAGGCGGTGGAAGCGACCTTGCAAGTATTGGCCAACCGCATCAGCGCCTGCCATTTGCAGTTGCACCACCAGTTCGACGATCAGCAACTGGCTATCGACCAGACGCGCCTCGAACAGATTCTGGTCAACCTGATCGGCAACGCGCTTGATGCCATGGCCGCACAACCGCTGCCCGAGCTATGGCTGGAAGGCGAACTGCAGGGCGACAAGTACCGCTTGCAGGTGCGCGACAATGGCCACGGCATCGATGCCGAGGCGCGCAAGCACCTGTTCGAACCTTTCTTCACCACCAAACCGGGCGAACATGGCCTGGGCCTGGGCCTGACCTTGTCGGCGAGCCTTGCCGCCGCCGCCAAGGGCAGCCTCAACGTCGAGCACCCCGCCACTGGCGGCACCGCCTTCGTCCTGGCCCTGCCCCTGGTTTCTCCCCCTAGCGAATCGGCAGAGCACCCATGAACCAAGCGCCTCTTACCGTCCTGATCGTCGAAGACGACCCGCATGTGCTGCTCGGCTGCCAGCAGGCGCTGGCGCTGGAAGATATCGCCTGCGAAGGCGTGGGCAGCGCCGAACAGGCGCTGGAACGCATCGGCGACGATTTCGCCGGCATTGTCGTCAGTGACATCCGCCTGCCGGGCATTGACGGCCTGGAACTGCTCAACCGCCTGAAGGCCCGTGATCGCAGCCTGCCGGTGGTGTTGATCACCGGCCATGGCGATATCGACATGGCCGTCGGCGCCATGCGTAACGGCGCCTACGACTTCATGGAAAAACCGTTCTCCCCCGAGCGCCTGGTCGATGTGGTGCGCCGCGCACTGGAGCAACGCGGGCTGTCGCGAGAAGTGGTGGCCCTACGCCGCCAACTGGCCGAACAGAGCAGCCTTGAGGGCCGCATCATTGGCCGCTCCCCCGCCATGGAGCACTTGCGCGAACTGATCGCCAACGTCGCCGATACCTCAGCCAACGTGCTGATCGAAGGCGAAACCGGTACCGGCAAGGAGCTGGTCGCACGCTGCCTGCACGACTTCAGCCGCCGCCAGAGCCAACCGTTCGTGGCGCTGAACTGTGGCGGCCTGCCGGAAAACCTGTTCGAAAGCGAGATTTTTGGCCATGAGGCCAACGCCTTCACCGGCGCCGGCAAACGCCGCATCGGCAAGATCGAGCACGCCAACGGCGGCACACTGTTCCTCGATGAAGTGGAGAGCATGCCGATCAACCTGCAGATCAAGCTGCTGCGCGTGCTGCAGGAACGGACCCTGGAACGATTAGGCTCTAACCAGAGCATCCCGGTGGATTGCCGGGTAATTGCCGCGACCAAGGCCGACCTCGACAGCCTGGGCCAGAGCGGCCAGTTCCGCAGCGACCTGTATTACCGGCTGAACGTGGTCACCCTGGAACTGCCGCCACTGCGCGAGCGCCGCGAAGACATCCTGCAACTGTTCGAGCACTTCCTGCAGCAGTCGGCCCTGCGCTTCGACCGGGAAACCCCGACGTTGGACAGCCAGACCTTGTCGCGCCTGATGGCCCACGATTGGCCGGGCAATGTGCGCGAGTTGCGCAACGTGGCCGAACGCTATGCGCTTGGCCTGCCGGCCTTCAAGAAAGGCCCCAGCGGCGGCGCCAGCCAAGGTTTGGGCTTTGCCGAGGCTGTGGAGGCGTTCGAACGCAACCTGCTCAGCGACGCCCTGCAACGCACCGGGGGCAACCTGAGCCAGGCCAGCCAGGAGCTGGGCATGGCCAAGACCACGTTGTTCGACAAAGTGAAGAAATACGGCCTCGGCTGACCTCAACCCAAACTGGAATAACAACGTGGACCTGGTATTCAAAGCGGCCCTGGGCGCTGGCGTGGTACTGCTGCTGGCGGTGCTGTCAAAGACGCGTAACTACTACATCGCCGGGCTGGTGCCGCTGTTCCCCACTTTTGCCCTGATTGCCCATTACATTGTTGGCAAGGGGCGCAGCATTGCCGACCTGAAGACCACCATCCTGTTCGGCATGTGGTCGATCATTCCGTACTTCGTGTACCTGGCGACCCTGTATGTACTGGTTGACCGCCTGCGCCTGGAGGCATCGCTGGCACTGGCCACGGTGGCCTGGCTGATGGCCGCGACCGTGCTGGTGACCTTGTGGGTGCGAATACACTGATTGATGTCGGTGCTGGTTTCAGAGCCCTGCGATATGCGTGACATCCTGCCGATGCGCTTGCAGATAAGGCAACACAGCCCCCAGCAGCGGCGCCTTGAACGGCTCCTGGAAGCGATGCGCCAGCCCTGGTATCAAGCGCAGCTGGCTGCCTTGTATATGCGCCGCCAGGTGCACACCATGCATCACCGGCAGCAACGGGTCAGCCGTGCCGTGCACCACCAGGGTCGGCACCCTCAACTGGTTCAATAGCTCGACGCGGCTTGGCTCGGCCAGGATCGCCATGATCTGGCGCTTGGCCCCGTCCGGGTTGAACGCCCGATCGTAGGCCACCGCTGCCTGGTGCAGCAACACGGCGCGGTCATCCCGCACCTCAGGGCTGCCCAACGCCGCCAACAAGTCTGCCTGCTGCTCGATGGCCACCTCGCGGTTGGGCGCGCTGCGCCGGGCCAGCAACTGCACCAGCGCCGGGTCGGGCGCCGGCAACCCCGCCGCCCCGGAACTGGACATGACCAACGTCAGGCTGCGCACGCGCTCGGGAGCCATGGCCGCCAGGTGCTGCGCGATCATGCCGCCCATGCTCACGCCCAGCACATGAAACTGGCGCACCCCCAAGGCATCCATCAGGCGTAAACCATCGTCTGCCATGTCGGTCAGCGTATAAGGCGCCGCCACTGGCAGGCCCAGCTTGTAGCGCAGCAGCTCCACCGTCAGGTTGGCCGACGGTGGCACCTGGTTCCAGCGTGACAGCCCGACATCGCGGTTGTCGTAGCGAATAACCCTGAAACCTTGGCGGCACAATGCCTCGACCACATCGTCCGGCCAGTGGATCAGTTGCCCGCCCAGGCCCATGACCAGTAGCAAGGCCGGATCACGCGGCGCGCCCACGCTCTGGTACACCAGGCTGACCGCGCCCAGCTCGGCGCGCTGCACCGGTACGTGGGCGTCACAACGCTGTTCGGCGAAGCTGGCAGGTACGCTGAAAAGGAAGAAAAGAAAAAGCCAAAAAGCCCGCATGAAAGAAACACCAGAATGCAGATCCCCAGTAAAGCGCGAGTCTGATGAATTCTGTTCGGGCGCGCTGCCACAGTTCAGTGACAGTTTCATGACTCCCGCCAGGCGGTGCGGCTGAACGTCCAGTCGACAGGCACGGCAACATGAGAGAAACTCAACTCATTCCCTGTTTCTTCAATCCCACACCCCGGAGTCAGCTGTGCTGGAGATCCGTCACCTGAAAACCCTTCATGCCCTGCGCGAAGCCGACAGCCTGGTGGAAGCCGCCGAGCGCCTGCACCTGACCCAGTCGGCGCTGTCGCATCAGTTCAAGGAGCTGGAAGAACGCCTGGGCCTGCCGCTGTTCGTGCGCAAGACCAAGCCGATCCGCTTCACCAGTGCCGGGCTGCGCCTGCTGCAACTGGCCGATGCCACCCTGCCACTGCTGCGCGGCGCCGAGCGCGACATTGCGCGCCTGGCCGGTGGTACCGCCGGGCGCCTGCACATGGCCATCGAATGCCACAGCTGCTTCCAGTGGCTGATGCCGACCATCGACCAGTTCCGCGATGCCTGGCCGGAAGTGGAGCTGGACCTGGCCTCCGGCTTTGCCTTCGCCCCGCTGCCGGCCCTGGCGCGCGGCGACCTGGACCTGGTGGTGACCTCCGACCCGGTGGACCTGGCAGGTATCACGTATGTGCCGCTGTTCACGTACGAAGCGATGCTGGCCGTGGCCAACCAGCACGCGCTGGCCAGCAAGCCCTACATCGTGCCGCAAGACTTGCTCGACCAGACGCTGATCACCTACCCGGTGGAACGCGACCGCCTGGACATCTTCACCCGTTTCCTGGAGCCGGCCGACATCGAGCCGGCTGCCGTGCGCACGTCGGAACTGACGGTGATGATGATGCAACTGGTGGCCAGCGGCCGTGGGGTCTGCGGCATGCCGCACTGGGCGCTGCACGAGTACAGCTCACGCGGCTATGTAAAGGGCAAGCGCCTGGGTGAAAAAGGCCTGTTCGCCACCCTTTATGCTGCCGTACGCACCGACATGCTCGATGCGCCGTACATGCGCGACTTCCTGTTGACCGCCAAAGATACCTCGTTCGCCACGCTCGACGGCGTCAGCGCGGTGCGCTGACTGCCTGGCGGTACAGCGGCAGTATCAGGTCGCGGGTCAAAGGCGCCAGCGGCAGGGCTGGTGCCTGATCGGCAGCCAGCCACACCACCTCTTCGATCTCCGCAGCCGGCGTTACCGGCGCGGCGCTGTCGACACGGAACAGTTCGGCTTGCACCTCGAAACCTGGTTCGTTCGCGGCCGGGGCACTGAACCGGCCCAGGTGCACGGCCTGGTCCGCGTTGATGTTCAGCCCCAGCTCTTCATGCAGTTCACGCACCAGCGCCTGCACCGGTGATTCACCGGCATCGATCTTGCCACCTGGCTGCATGAAAGCCTCGGTGCCGCGCTTGCGCACCAGCAGGGTACGGCCCTGGGGGTCGATCAGCAGGGCAGCGGCGATGCGGATGATGTTGGGCATGGGAGGGCTCGCTGGAAACAATGGCCGGGGAGGATCCCATGGGGCTCATTGGCCTGACAAGGCCAGCGCCCACAAGAAGACCGCTGCACCCACAGGGCATGTGTAACGGCTGCGCTCACAACCTCGATTCGAGAATGATTTTCGCTACCCCGATTTTAATTTGCAGCGCCCCGCAACTTGGCTATGGTCGGGGTTTACCCCCAGGCCCTGAGCCTGACCGCGCCATCGCAAGGACCCCGTATGAGCCTGTCACTTCTCAGTCGCTATGCCTTCTTCGCCGCCTGTGTGCTGTTCACCCTGGCGAGCCTGCCCTTCACCCACCACGAATGGCTGTGGCCATTCACCCTGACCACTGGCATCCTCAGCCTGATCGGCGTATTCGACCTGCTGCAGCAACGCCATGCGGTGCGCCGCAACTACCCGATCCTGGGCAACATCCGCTACCTGGTCGAAGCCATTCGCCCGGAAATCCGCCAATACCTGCTGGAATCGGACAGCGACGCCTTGCCGTTCTCCCGCGCCCAGCGTTCGCTGGTGTATGCCCGGGCGAAGAACGAAGCCTCGGACAAGCCATTCGGCACCCTGATCGATGTGTACGAGTCCGGCTTCGAGTTCATCGGCCACTCCATGCGCCCGGCGCCGCTGGCCGACCCGTCCAGCTTCCGCGTCATTGTCGGCGGGCCGCAGTGCAGCCAGCCGTACTCGGCATCGATTTTCAACATTTCGGCAATGAGCTTCGGCTCGCTCAGCGCCAACGCCATCCGCGCCCTCAACCAGGGTGCCAAGCTGGGTAATTTCCACCATGACACCGGCGAGGGCAGCATCAGCCCTTACCACCGCGAGCACGGTGGCGACCTGGTCTGGGAACTGGGCAGTGGCTACTTTGGTTGCCGCACGCCAGACGGGCGCTTCGACCCCGAACGCTTCGCCGCCCAGGCGCGCAGCCCGCAGGTGCGCATGATCGAGATCAAGATGAGCCAGGGCGCCAAACCCGGCCATGGCGGCATCCTGCCCAAACACAAGGTCACCCAGGAAATCGCCGAGACCCGTGGCGTGCTGATGGGTGAGGACTGCATTTCGCCGTCGCGCCACAGCGCTTTCTCTACGCCAATCGAGATGATGCAGTTCATCGCACAGCTGCGTGAATTGTCCGGTGGCAAACCCGTCGGTTTCAAATTCTGCCTGGGCCACCCTTGGGAGTTCATGGGTATTGCCAAAGCCATGCTGGAAACCGGCATCCTGCCCGACTTCATTGTTGTCGATGGCAAGGAAGGCGGCACCGGCGCGGCGCCAGTGGAATTCACCGACCATATCGGCGTGCCGCTGCGCGAAGGGCTGCTGTTCGTGCACAACACCCTGGTGGGCCTTAACTTGCGCGACAAGATCAAGCTTGGGGCCAGCGGCAAGATTGTCAGCGCCTTCGACATCGCCAGCGTACTGGCGATCGGCGCTGACTGGGCAAACTCGGCACGCGGCTTCATGTTCGCCATCGGTTGCATTCAGTCGCAGAGCTGCCACACCAACAAGTGCCCGACCGGCGTGGCGACACAGGACCCGCTACGCCAGCGTGCGCTGGTGGTGCCGGACAAGGCCCAGCGGGTGCTGAACTTCCATCACAACACCTTGCGCGCGTTGGCTGAAATGCTTGCCGCGGCAGGCCTGGAGCACCCTGCGCAGCTGGAGGCCAAGCACCTGGTGCGGCGCATCTCGGCCACCGAGATCAAACTGTTCTCGCAGATGCATGTGTTCTTGAAGCCGGGGGAGTTGCTGACGGGCGAGGTGAACGGGCAGTTCTATTCACGCATGTGGCAACTGGCGCGAGCCGACAGTTTTGAGCCGCACAGCGAAGTAGCTGCCTGAGAGAGCCCCGGGGCCGCGCAGCGGCCCCGGTTATTTCAGATCAGGACGCGGTATTTGCTACACCCTGCACTTCTTTCGGCGCCAGGCGGAACGCGTAATACAACACCGTCAACAGCACCAGGAACGCCGGGCCGATGTACAGGGCCACGCGGGTATCCTCGAAGTACGCCATCAAGCCAACTACCAGCACCAGGAACGCCAGCGCCAGGTAGGAGCTCAGCGGCCACAGCCACATGCGGTACTTCAATGCCTTGCGCTCGGCAGTGGTAAGGCCTGCACGGAACTTGAGCTGTGCGAGCAGAATCATCACCCAGGTCCAGATCGCGCCGAAGGTAGCGATCGAGGTGACCCAGACAAAGACTTTTTCCGGCACCAGATAGTTGGCCAGTACACCCAGCAACAGCGCGCCGATCGACAGCAGCAGCGCATTGCGCGGTACGCCATTCTTCGAAGTGCGGGCGAAGGCCGCCGGGGCCTGGCCGTTCTGCGCCAGGCTGTAGAGCATGCGCCCGGTGCTGAAGATGCCGCCGTTGCACGACGACAGTGCCGCTGTGATGACCACGAAGTTGATGATGCCGGCCGCAGTCTTGATACCGAGGCGCTCGAAAGTCATCACGAACGGGCTGCCCTGGCTGCCGATTTCGTTCCACGGGTAGATCGACAGGATCACGAACAACGCGCCCACGTAGAACAGCAGGATGCGCCAGAACACCGAGCCGATGGCCTGCGGGATGGTCTTTTGCGGGTTGCGTGCTTCGCCGGCGGTCAGGCCGATCATTTCCACGCCCAGGTAAGCGAACATCACCATCTGCAGCGACATCAGCACGCCGGTCACGCCATTGGGCATGAAGCCACCGTTGCTCCACAGGTTGGAAATGCCCATAGCCACACCGTCATTGCCAAAACCAAAGGCAATGACGCCGATGCCGCCCAGGACCATGGCGATGATGGTGACGATCTTGATCAGGGCGAACCAGAACTCGAATTCACCGAAGGCCTTCACCGCCACCAGGTTGACCGCACCCATGCTGCCCAGCGCCGCCAGGGCCCAGATCCAGCGCGGTACGTCGGGGAACCAGATGCCCATGTAGATGGCCACTGCGGTAATTTCGGCAACGCAAGTCACCAGCCACAGGAACCAGTAGTTCCAACCGGTGAGGAAGCCCGCCAGCGGGCCGAGGTAGTCCTGGGCATAACGGCTGAAGGAGCCGGCGACAGGGTTGTGCACGGCCATTTCACCAAGGGCGCGCATGATCACAAGGATGGCCAGGCCGCCGATGATGTAGGACAGCATGATCGCAGGGCCGGCCATTTCGATGGCCTTGGCCGAACCCAGGAAAAGACCGACACCGATACAGGCGCCCAGCGCCATCAGACGGATGTGCCGTTCGCCCAGTTCACGCTTGAGCGGGCCGCCTTCAGTGGCAGGGCCGTGGGCAGGGTGGTTGCCGACTGGCATAGCAATACAACCTCATTTTGTTATTGGATTTGACCTTCGTGCAGCACCGGCCATGCCGATAGGCGTGGCGTTGGCTTGCCAGGCTGGCCTTGTGGGCCGGCCCGTATGCCGGAATAGAGCGCCCGGCAGGTCGAAGGGGGCGAGCAGTATAGGAAGAGCGTTGTAGGGGTTTTCACTGTATATGTGCAGAAATTTGGCGAGAACCCCGGGATCGCGTCACACTCATCACGATCGCCCGGGCACCATAGCAACATCCCGGTACGAAGAAACCCACACCAAAGCCGCATAGCCCTACCTCGCCTTTCTTCCCTTCCTACAAATTTTTCACCTCACCCGCTCAACGTCTAAGCTTCAGACAAGCAAGACGAAAATACCTGGCCGGATAGAAGACTATGGGCGCACTGTGGCAATCGGAACCAACCAGAACGGAAGCACCCGAGATACCTCCGGCCGAGACGCCACAACCCAAGTCACCCCGTCAGCGTCGGCTATGGTGGCGGCTGATCATCCTTATTCTGCTGGTGGCGCTGGTTGCCATCGGCTTTGCGGCGTATGACGAATTCCGCACGTCCGAGCTGCAATCGCGAGAATTCAGCAAACTGGCCGGCACGCTGACCTATTCACTGCAGCCAGGCCCCAGCGATGCCATCGTGTACCCGGGTGAAGGGCCGTTCGACAAACGCCTGGGCTACAGCGCGTTGGGCGAATTCCTGCCACGCCTGCTCAAGCGCGACTACCTGATCAGCGAGCAGGTGAAGTTCTCGCCAGCGTTGATGAACTACGTCGATCACGGGCTGTTCGTGCCCTACATCGAGAAAATCCAGGCCGGCCTGTCGATCACCGACTGCCGTGGCGACACGCTGTACCAGTACAACTACCCGCAGCACCTGTACCCTGACTTTGCAGCGATCCCGCCGGTGATGGTCAACAGCCTGCTGTTCATCGAAAACCGCGACCTGCTCGACACCCAGGACCCGCGCAACAACCCGGCCGTGGACTGGCCACGCTTTGCCAAGGCAGCCTACAGCCAGGTGGCCAAGTACCTGGCTTTGCCTGGCCAGTCCGCTGGCGGCAGTACCTTGGCCACGCAGCTGGAAAAATACCGTCACTCCCCAGACGGCCTGACCGTCTCGGGGGCCGAGAAAATCCGCCAGATGATTTCCGCCAGCGTACGTGCCTACCAAGGCGGCCCTGACACGACTGAGGCTCGTCAGCGTATCGTGCGTGACTACCTCAACAGCGTGCCTCTCTCGGCTGTACCGGGGCATGGTGAAGTGCATGGCATGGCCGAAGGCCTACGGGTGTGGTACGGCGCCGACTTCGACCAGGTCAACCAGGCCCTGACTTCCACCGCCAGCGCCCCCGAGAGCATGGCCGCACGCGGCCTGGCCCTGCGCCAGGTGCTGTCACTGATGATTGCCCAGCGCCGCCCCTCGCATTACCTGTCCAAGGGCCGCGTCGAGCTGGCAGAACTCACCGATTCGCACATCCGCGTGCTGGCCGCCAACAAGGTGATCGAGCAGCCCTTGGCCGACGCCGCGCTGGCCAGCAAGGCGGTTTACCGCGACTGGGTCGCGCAGCCGACCATCGTGCCGATTGTGACCAACAAGGGCATCAGCCTGGCACGCAACCGCCTGGCCGCCATGCTCAACCGCCCTTTGTACGACCTCGACCGCCTCGACCTGTCGGCCACCAGCACCTTGCAGGCAGATTTGCAGTTGCAAGTGAGCCAGTACCTGAAGAACCTTGCCGACCCCGAATTCGCGGCGCAGATCGGCCTGATCGGCGAGCGCCTGCTGACCAGCAAGACCACCGACCAGGTGAGCTACAGCTTTACCCTGTTCGAGCGCACCGGCGACGGCTCACGGGTGCGTGTGCAGACCGACAGCACCAACCAGCCTTTCGACATCAACGAAGGCAGCAAGCTGGAGCTGGGCTCGACCGCCAAGCTGCGGGTACTGACCACCTACCTGGAAATCATTGCGGAGCTGCACGACAAGTACGCGGGCAAACCCGCCGCCGAGTTGAAAAAGGTCGAAGTCGCCGAACTCGACCGCATTACCCAGTGGTCGCTGGAGTGGCTTGCACAAAACAGCAAGAACCAGAGCCTGGATGCCATGCTCGATGCGGCGCTGGAGCGCAAGTATTCCGCCAACACCGGTGAAGCCTTCTTCACCGGCGGCGGCATGCATGTGTTCAACAACTTCCGCAAGGAAGACAACAACCGCAACCCGACGCTCAAAGATGCCCTGCGCGAATCGATCAACCTGCCGTTCATCCGCCTGATGCGCGACCTGGTGCGCTACGTGACCTACCAGCAGCCGTACAACCGCGTGCCGCTGCTAAAGGACGACGCCGACCCGCGCCGCCAGGAATACCTGGCCCGCTTCGCCGACAAGGAAGGCACCAACTACCTGATGCGCTTCTGGAAGAAATACCAACGCAAGACCTCGCAGCAGCGTCTGGACACCTTCCTCGACAGCATGCGCGTGACGCCGCAGCGGCTGGCGGCGGTGCACCGCTACCTGTTCCCCGAAGCCGGCCAGGAAACCTTCAATGCCTTCGTCCGTGCCCACCTCAAGGGCGACAAGATTGCCTTGGGCAAGCTGACCGACGGTCGCCTGTCGGAAATGTACGACGCCTACGGCCCAGGCAAGTACGACCTGCCTGACCAAGGCTACATCGCCAAGGTCCACCCGCTGGACCTGTGGCTGCTCGGCTACTTGCTGAAGAACCCCAGCTCGACCCTGACCGAGATGGTCAACGCCAGCCGCTTCGAGCGCCAGGAGGTGTACGGCTGGTTGTTCAAGAGCCGCCACCAAGGCGCCCGCGACAGCCGCATCCGCACCATGGTCGAGATCGAAGCCTTCCTCGACATCCATCAACGCTGGAAACGCGTGGGCTATCCATTCGACCACCTGGTGCCTTCGCTGGCCACTGCCATCGGCAGCTCGGGCGACCGCCCTGCTGCCCTTTCCGAACTGGTCGGCATCATCCAGAACGACGGCGTTCGCCTGCCAACCTTGCGTATCGATACCCTGCACTTTGCGGCCAACACACCTTACGAAACCAAGCTGATCACCGACCCTGACCGAGGCGTGCGGATTCTGCCGGTTGAAGTCGCGCGCGCCCTGAAAGGCGCCATGTCGCAAGTGGTAGACGCAGGTACCGCGCGGCGTATTTCCGGCAGCTTCAAGCTGCAGGACGGCACGCCATTGGTGATGGGCGGCAAGACCGGTACCGGTGACAACCGCATCGAAAGCTTCGGCGCCGGCGGTCGGCTGATTGGCTCGCGCTCGCTGAACCGTACCGCCACATTCGTGTTCTTCCTGGGCGACAACCACTTCGGCACCCTCACCGCCTTCGTCCCGGGGCGCTCGGCAGAGGCGTTCAAATTCACCTCGGCGCTGCCCGTGCAGGTGCTCAAGGGCATGGCCCCGATCCTCATGCCGTACCTGCAGCCAGGCAATCCGAATGAATGCAAACCGCCGCAGGTTGCCGTGCACACACCACCAGCGGCAGGGAACGTATCGAATGACTAGATGATAATCATCTGCATTTAAGGGCTTGTCTTTAGATATATCTTGAGTAATATCTTACGATATATCGCAAACGACGGAGCCCTGTCCCCATGCGCGAACACACCCCCCATGATCCCTTCGAACGGCGCCCTGGCCGTGGCGAGCGCGGCCCACGCGTTTTCGCCCCCGGAGACCTCAAGCTATTGATGCTCGACCTGCTGGCCGAACAGCCCGGCCACGGTTACGACCTGATCCGCCAGATCGAAAACCTGTTCGATGGCAGCTACAGCCCAAGCCCCGGGGTGATCTACCCCACGCTGAACTTCCTTGAAGAAGCCGAGCTGATCAGCGGCCAGATACAGGGCAGCAAACGCCTCTACGCCATCACCGATGCCGGCCGCCATGCGCTGGCCGAGCAAGCTGTCGCGCTGGACGGCGTGCGTATGCGCATCGAAGTCAGCAAACGCGCCCTGCGCGGCCATGACCGCCCGCCAGAAATTCACGAAGCGGTCGGCAACCTGCGCCACGCACTGCACATGCACAGCGGCCGCTGGACACCGGAAGAAATCGAACGGGTTCGCGACCTGCTCAACCATACCGCCAAGGCCATTGCCTCCGGGCCGGCCGAACCTGTCAGGGAGACTCCCCATGAGTGACACCATCCACCGCGTCAACCACGAGATCCGCCAACGCCGCCTGCAGGTACTGCGGGTCACCGACCTCACCCCACGCATGCGCCGCATCACCCTGGGTGGTACCGAGCTGCAAGGCTTCACCAGCGTGGGCAGCGACGACCATATCAAGCTGCTGTTCGCCGAAACGCCAGAACAACAGCAGGCCATCGAGGCCCGTAATCTGGGGCGTGACGGTGGTGCACGGCCGACCATGCGCGAGTACACACCACGGCGTATCGACCTGGTGGCCAATGAACTGGATATCGACTTTGTGCTGCACGGTGACGGCCCTGCCTCCACCTGGGCTGCGCAGGCCGCGCCGGGGCAAACGCTGGATATCGCCGGGCCACGGGCGTCGATGGTGGTGCCGGACATTTTCGACAGCTATTTGCTGATTGGTGACGAAACAGCCATTCCAGCAATTGGCCGTCGGCTGGAAGAGTTGCCAGCGGGCCGCCAGGTGCTGGCGGTGATCCAGATCGAAGATGAGCAGGAGCGCCAGCCACTGCCGAGCAAGGCTCAGGTCGAAGTGATCTGGGTACGCCGCCAGCAGGAAGATTTGCTGGCACTGGTGAAGAACCTGACCTTGCCGCAAGGCCGGTTGTATGGCTGGGTGGCGCTGGAAAAAGCCCTGACCCGCCAGGCCAAGGCGCTGCTGCTGGAGAAAGGGGTGCCGGAAGATGCGCTGAAGGCTGCGGCCTACTGGCGTGCTGACGGGACTGCGGACGACGAGTGATTGTTTGTTGCTCTACCGGCCCTATCGCCGGCAAGCCAGCTCCCACAGGTATTGCACAGCCTCCGAAGGTTGTGGGCACCTGTGGGAGCTGGCTTGCCGGCGATAGGGCCAGTGCAGGTCAAGCAAGTCTGTGCAGCCCCCGCCACCGATCCAGCCCCAGCAAAACGAGACCAATCCCCCAAAAGCCCGCCAGCACCCCCAAGGCATTGAGCATCACCTGCCCATACCCCAGGCTCGACACATCGATGAACGGGTAGGCATACACGCCAATCTCGCTCCCCCGCCACAGCGCATAGGCAAAGTACACCGCCGGGTAAATCGCCCAGACCGCCAGGTGCCATAGCCGCAACGTGCCCTTGCGCACCTCGCACCACCAATACAAGGCATACAGCACCGGCATCACGTCGTGCAGCAGTTCATCCGCCAGCCACTGCCAGCCTTGCGGCTGCCACAAATGGCGCAACAACAGGCTATAGGCCAACGCAACCAGCAGGATGCTGGCAGCAATGGCTGAACTCACCGAAGGAGACAGGAAAAAACGCTTGGCACGCCCTTCCCGCCCGAACGCCGCATAACTGAGCACCGTCGCCACCAAGGTATTGCTCAGCACGGTGAAGTACCCGAACACGTTGATCAGGCCGCCAATCAGGCTGGCCTGTTCCTGCCAACGCGCCACCAGCACCAGGTACACCTGCACAGTCAGACCGAACCAGCCCAGTACAGCCATACCGGTCAGCCAAGGACGCTGTGGCATGTCAGGCCTGGCGCTGCAGCTTCACATACAACTGCTCGACCTTTTCCCGCGCCCACGGTGTTTTGCGCAAGAAGGTCAGGCTCGACTTGATGGTCGGGTTGCTCTTGAAGCAGCGCACATCGATGCGTTCGGCCAGGCCCTGCCATTGGTAGTGCGTCACCAGCTCGGTAAGGATCTGCTCAAGGGTCTTGCCGTGTAGCGCGTTGTGTTGGGCCGTGCTCATGCTGTGCTCCGTAGGAAAGATGCGCACCTTACACGAGTGTAGTGGTGGGTGGGATCAGTCGACTCGACAGAAAAACCGCTGGCCATAGGCAAAACCTCTGTGCTGAAATAGATATGTTATGTTGTAACATTACAAAAGCCTCTGCCAAGGAACGCCCCATCCCCATGCTGTACTCACCGCTTCGCCTCTCCCCCCTTGCCGTCGCGCTCTGGCTGGCTGCATCGCCCAGCCAGGCCGTGGAACTCGAACCCCAGGTCATCACCGCCAACCCGCTGGGCAATCGCCAGCTGGCCGCTCCCAGCACCGTGCTGGAAGGCGACAACCTGTTGCAGCAACAGCACGGCAGCCTCGGTGAAACCCTGAACAAACAGCCCGGTGTCGCCTCCACCTGGTTCGGGCCAGGCGCCAGCCGCCCGGTGATTCGTGGCCTGGACGGCGACCGCATTCGTATCCTGCGCAATGGCGTCGGCGCGCTGGATGCCTCGTCGCTGTCCTATGACCACGCCGTGCCGCTGGACCCGGTCACCGTCGACCGCGTCGAGATCGTCCGTGGCCCTGCCGCCCTGCTGTACGGCGGTAACGCCATCGGCGGTGTGGTCAACACCTTCGACAACCGCATCCCGGATGCGCCCATCGAGGGCATTCACGGTGCCGGTGAGCTGCGCTACGGCGGCGCCGACACCACCCGCAGCAGCGCCGGTAAGCTGGAGGCCGGTAACGGTGCCTTTGCCCTGCACCTGGATGCCAACAGTCGCCAGTTCAACGACCTGCGCATCCCCGGCTACGCCCGCAGTTCCAAGGTACGTGACGCTGACGAGCCCGGCAGCAAGCACCGCCTGGAAAACAGCGACGGTCGCCAGGATGGCGGTGCGGTCGGTGGCGCGTACCATTGGGATCACGGCTACGCTGGCCTGTCCTACAGCAGCTATGACAGCAACTACGGCTCGGTGGCCGAATCCGGCGTGCGCCTGGACATGAAGCAGGACCACTACGCCTTCGCCTCCGAACTGCGCGACCTCGACGGCCCGTTCAGTTCGGTCAAGGTCGATGCCGGCTACACCGACTACGAACACAGGGAGATTGAAGAAGGCGAGGTGCACACCACCTTCAAGAACAAAGGCTACGAAGCACGCATCGAAGCCCGCCACCAACCGCTCGGGCCGGTGGAAGGGGTGATTGGCGCCCAAGTCAGCCGCAACGAGTTCTCTGCCCTGGGCGAAGAAGCCTTTGTCCCGCACACCGATACCGACAGCCTGGCGCTGTTCATGCTCGAACAGTGGCAGGCCACCGAGCGCCTGAACCTGAGCCTGGGTGCACGCATGGAGCACACCCGGGTAGACCCCGACGCCAAAGGCAACGAAAACTTCGTCGATGCCGACAGCGCCAGCAGCTTCAACGCCTTCAGCCTGTCGTCAGGTGCGGTGTACCAGCTTGACCCGATCTGGTCGCTGGCCGCCAACCTCGGCTACACCGAACGCGCCCCGACCTTCTACGAGCTGTATGCCAATGGCGCACACGTGGCCACTGGCGCCTTTGAAGTTGGCGATGCCAGCCTGAACAAGGAAAAGGCCATTTCCGCCGACCTGGCACTACGCTTCGACAATGGCACGCACAAGGGCAGTGTCGGGGTGTTCTACAGCCACTTCCGCAACTACATCGGATTGATCGGCACCGGCAACACCCGCGAAGGTGGGCATGACCACGACCATGACGAGGATGACCATGACCACGATCATGACCACGACGGCTTCCCGGAGTACCAGTACCAGGGCGTGCGTGCGCGCTTCTATGGCATCGAAGCCCAGGACCGCTGGCAACTGGCCGAGAACCGTTACGGCAGCTTCGCGCTGGAACTGTCTGGCGACTACACCCGGGCCAAGAACCTCGACAGTGGCGAGCCGCTGCCACGCATCGCCCCGCTGCGCCTGAACAGCGGGCTGGTCTGGGAACTGGACCGCTGGCAGGCACGGGTCGATGTGCAACATGCGGCATCGCAACACCGCAAGCCGGCCAACGAAACCAGCACCGATGGCTACACCACGCTGGGGGCGAGCGTCGGCTACCGATTCGAGGTTGGCCAAAGCCAGTGGCTGGCGTTTGTGCGCGGTGAAAACCTGACCGACCAGACTGTGCGTTATGCCAGCTCTATTCTGCGCGATATTGCCCCGGCGCCGGGGCGTAGTGTGGAAGTCGGCCTGCGTACTACCTTCTGAAATCGCGGGGGCGCTTTGCGCCCCCTACAGGCCATTGTTACCAGACAAACAATAATGCCCTGCGACATTTTGTCTTTTTTTCTTACAACTTCCCCTATATCCTCCTCGCCGCAAGCTGAAACGCTTCATCGAAACCATCTTGTCGCCATATCCATTGAAGGGCCCGCCCTTCGATGCGCTTGCCGTTTTTTCAATAATCAAAAGATAGCGCTATCTCATGTTTCAACTGCCCAAACCCTGTTACATCGGCCTTGCCCTCAGTGCCTTGGCGACACCCGCCAGTGCCAGCGAAATGTTCGCCAACGACTCCCCCTGGATGCTCGGCGACTGGGGCGGCACCCGCAGCGAATTGCTGGAAAAAGGCTACGACTTCACCCTCGGCTACACCGGCGAGATGGGCAGCAACCTGCACGGTGGCTACAACCACGACCGCACGGCGCGCTACAGCGACCAGTTCACCTTTGGCAGCCACCTGGACCTGGAAAAGATCCTGGGCTGGCATGACACCGAGTTCCAGCTGACCATCACCGAACGCCACGGCGACAACATCAGCAACGACCGCATCAACGACCCACGCGTCGGCGGCTTCACCTCGGCCCAGGAAGTCTGGGGCCGTGGCGAAACCTGGCGGCTGACCCAGATGTGGATCAAGCAGAAGTACTTAGACGGCGCGCTGGACGTGAAATTCGGCCGCTTCGGCGAAGGCGAGGACTTCAACAGCTTCCCCTGCGACTTCCAGAACCTGGCCTTCTGCGGCTCGCAGGTGGGCAACTGGGTCGGCGGCATCTGGTACAACTGGCCGGTCAGCCAGTGGGCCCTGCGCGTGCGCTACAACCTTACCCCCGAGCTTTACGCGCAGGTGGGCGTCTTCGAGCAGAACCCTTCCAACCTTGAATCCGGCAACGGCTTCAAGCTCAGCGGCAGCGGCACCCAGGGCGCGGTGATGCCAGTGGAACTGGTGTGGAGCCCGCGCCTGAATGGCCTGAAAGGGGAATATCGCGCCGGCTACTACTACAGTAATGCCAAGGCACAGGATGTTCTAAAGGACAGCAACGGCCAGCCGGCAGCCCTGAGCGGCGCCGCCTACCGCAGCAGTTCCAGCAAACACGGCATGTGGCTCGGCGCCCAGCAGCAAGTGACTTCGCTGGCCTCCGACCAGTCGCGTGGCCTGAGCCTGTTCGCCAACGCCACGGTGCATGACAAGAAGACCAATGCCATCGACAACTATGTGCAGGCAGGACTGGTATACAAAGGGCCTTTCGACGCCCGCGCCAAGGACGACATCGGCTTCGCCCTGGCCCGCGTGCACGTCAACCCTGCCTACCGCAAGAACGCCCGCCTGGCCAACCAGGCCGCCGGCCTCGATGACTACGACAACCCCGGCTTCCTGCCCGTGCAGGACACCGAATACAGCGCCGAGCTGTACTACGGCATTCATTTGGCCGACTGGCTCACGGTTCGCCCCAACCTGCAGTACATCCGCCACCCGGGCGGGGTGTCGCAGGTCGATGGCGCCCTGGTCGGCGGCCTGAAGATCCAGAGCAGTTTCTAACCCCTTTTTGACCTGACGGAGAACCTACGATGAGCACTGAAAGTGCCAACAATGGAAGCCGCTGGCTACCGCGCCTGATGGGCGCGCTGCTGTTGCTGATGGGCCTGGCCCTGCTGGCTGGCGGCATCAAGCTGAGCCAGCTGGGTGGATCGCTGTACTACCTGATCGCCGGTATCGGCTTTGCCCTGTCGGGCATCCTGCTGCTGGCTCAGCGCCGTATTGCCCTGGGCCTGTATGGCCTGGTACTGCTGGCCAGCACCGTCTGGGCCCTGCTCGAAGTGGGCCTGGACTGGTGGCAACTGGTGCCACGCCTGGCCATCTGGTTCGCCATCGGCGTGGTGCTGCTGCTGCCATGGGCACGTCGCCCGCTGATCGGCCCGGCCAGCAAAGCCAACACTGCGCTGCTGAGCGTTGCCGTGGTCGCATCGGGCGCTTGCGCGGTCGCCAGCCAGTTCACCCACCCCGGTGAAGTGTTCGGCGAACTGGGCCGCGAAAGCAGTGAAATGGCCAGTGCCGCCCCGGCCATGCCCGACGGTGAATGGCAGGCCTACGGCCGTACCGAACATGGCGACCGCTACTCGCCGCTGCGCCAGATCACCCCACAAAACGCCTACCGCCTGGAAGAAGCTTGGCGTATTCGTACCGGTGACCTGCCGACCGAAAACGACCCGGTGGAGCTGACCAACCAGAACACCCCGCTGAAGGTCAACGGCATGCTCTATGCCTGCACCGCGCACAGCCGCCTGCTGGCCCTGGACCCGGACACGGGTGCGGAAATCTGGCGCTACGACCCTCAGGTCAAAAGCCCGGTCGGCACCTTCAAGGGCTTTGCCCACATGACCTGCCGTGGCGTTTCGTACTATGACGAAAACCGCTACGTCAGCCGCGACGGCAGCCCGGCACCGAAAATCACCGACGCAGGCCAAGCCGTGGCCCAGGCCTGCCCGCGCCGCCTCTACCTGCCTACCGCAGATGCCCGCCTGATCGCCATCAACGCCGACAACGGCAAGGTATGCGAAGGCTTCGCCAACCAGGGCGTGATCGACCTCACCACCGGCATCGGCCCGTTCACCGCCGGCGGCTACTACTCCACCTCGCCTGCTGCGGTTACCCGTGACCTGGTGATCATCGGCGGCCACGTGACCGACAACGAGTCGACCAACGAGCCGTCCGGCGTAATCCGTGCCTACGACGTGCACGATGGCCACCTGGTATGGAACTGGGACAGCAACAACCCGGACGACACCAAGCCATTGGCTCCGGGCAAGCTGTACAGCCGCAACTCGGCCAACATGTGGTCGATCGCCAGCGTCGATGAAGACCTTGGCATGATCTACCTGCCGCTGGGTAACCAGACCCCGGACCAGTGGGGCGCCGACCGCACCCCGGGCGCCGAGAAGTACAGCGCCGGCGTGGTCGCGCTTGACCTGGCCACCGGCAAGGCCCGCTGGAACTACCAGTTCACCCACCACGACCTGTGGGACATGGACGTCGGCAGCCAGCCGACCCTGGTACACCTGAAGACCGACGATGGCGTGAAACCGGCGATCATCGTGCCGACCAAGCAAGGCAGCCTGTATGTGCTCGACCGCCGCGACGGCACGCCAATCGTACCGATTCGCGAAATCCCTACCCCGCAAGGCGCGGTGAAGGGCGACCACACCTCGCCGACCCAGGCCCGCTCCGACCTCAACCTGCTCGGCCCTGAGCTGACTGAACAGGCCATGTGGGGCGCGACGCCGTTCGACCAGATGCTGTGCCGCATCCAGTTCCGCGAGCTGCGCTACGAAGGCCAGTACACCCCGCCGTCCGAACAGGGCTCACTGATCTACCCAGGCAACGTCGGCGTGTTCAACTGGGGCAGCGTGTCGGTCGACCCGGTGCGCCAGCTGCTGTTCACCTCGCCCAACTACATGGCCTTCGTGTCGAAGATGGTCCCGCGTGAGCAGGTTGCCGAAGGCAGCAAGCGCGAAAGCGAGACCAGCGGCGTGCAGCCGAATACCGGCGCGCCGTACGCCGTGACCATGCACCCGTTCATGTCGCCACTGGGCGTACCGTGCCAGGCCCCGGCCTGGGGTTACGTTGCCGCCATCGACCTGTTCACCAACAAGGTGGTGTGGAAGCACAAGAACGGTACCACCCGCGACAGCACCCCGGTCCCGATCGGCCTGCCGGTTGGCGTGCCAAGCATGGGCGGCTCGATCGTGACCGCTGGTGGCGTCGGCTTCCTCAGCGGCACCCTCGACCAGTACCTGCGCGCCTATGACGTGAACAACGGCAAGGAACTGTGGAAAGCCCGCCTGCCGGCAGGTGGCCAGGCCACGCCGATGAGCTACACCGGCAAGGATGGCAAGCAGTACGTGCTGGTGACTGCCGGCGGCCATGGCTCGCTGGGCACCAAAATGGGCGATTACATCATCGCTTACAAACTCGCGGAATAACCCTCAAGTGATGCGGTGACTGTGCTGCCGCATTCGCGGGCAAGCCCGCTCCCACAGGTTCTGTGCTGCCCTCAAGGCAGGCGCCGTACCTGTGGGAGCGGGCTTGCCCGCGAAGAGGCCGGGATAGCCAACCAAAGATGAAAGCCCTGCCTGCTGCCTTCGTCTACCATTGAAACCCATCCCACCCTGCCCCATCTAAGCACCATAGTCATTCACGCAGGTGCCCCATGAGCGACCAGCAGGATTTCCCGGAACACCCCGACGAACACAGCGAAGTCGAACACACCACCACGCAGGCCGAAACCGGCCATGCCCTCGCCCTGCCCGGCCAGCAGCTGCCGGACAAGGTCTACGTGATCCCGATCCACAACCGCCCGTTCTTCCCGGCCCAGGTACTGCCGGTCATCGTCAACGAAGAACCTTGGGCCGAAACCCTCGACCTGGTGGCCAAGTCGCCGGACCACTGCCTGGCGCTGTTCTTCATGGACACCCCGCCAGAAGACCACCGCCACTTCGACACCGCCGCGCTGCCGCAGTACGGCACGCTGGTCAAGGTGCACCATGCCAGCCGTGAGAACGGCAAGCTGCAGTTCGTTGCCCAGGGCCTGACCCGGGTACGCATCCGCACCTGGCTCAAGCACCACCGCCCGCCCTACCTGGTTGAAGTCGAATACCCGCGCCAGCCCGCCGAGCCCACCGACGAGGTCAAGGCCTACGGCATGGCGTTGATCAACGCGATCAAAGAGCTGCTGCCGCTCAACCCGTTGTACAGCGAAGAGCTGAAGAACTACCTCAATCGCTTCAGTCCCAACGACCCGTCGCCGCTCACCGATTTCGCCGCCGCGCTCACCTCGGCCACCGGCAACCAGTTGCAGGAAGTACTCGACTGCGTACCCATGCTCAAACGCATGGAAAAGGTGCTGCCGATGCTGCGCAAAGAGGTGGAAGTCGCGCGCCTGCAGAACGAGATCTCGGCCGAGGTCAACCGGCAGATCGGCGAACACCAGCGCGAGTTCTTCCTCAAGGAACAGCTCAAGGTCATCCAGCAAGAGCTGGGCCTGACCAAGGACGACCGCAGTGCCGACCTCGAACAGTTCGAGCAGCGCCTGGAGGGCAAGACCTTGCCGCCCCAGGCACGCAAGCGCATCGATGAAGAAATGGGCAAGCTGGCCATTCTCGAAACCGGCTCACCCGAATACGCCGTCACCCGCAACTACCTCGAATGGGCCACCGCCCTGCCGTGGGGTGTTTACGGCAAGGACAAGCTCGACCTCAAGCATGCGCGCAAGGTCCTCGACCAGTACCATGCCGGCCTCGACGACATCAAGGAACGCATCCTCGAGTTCCTCGCCGTGGGGGCCTGGAAAGGCGAGATCAGCGGCTCGATCGTGCTGCTGGTCGGCCCGCCCGGGGTGGGCAAGACCAGCATCGGCAAGTCCATCGCCGAGTCGCTTGGCCGGCCGTTCTACCGTTTCAGCGTCGGCGGCATGCGTGACGAGGCCGAGATCAAGGGCCATCGCCGGACCTACATCGGCGCCCAGCCCGGCAAGCTGGTGCAAGCCCTGAAAGACGTCGAAGTGATGAACCCGGTGATCATGCTCGACGAAATCGACAAGATGGGCCAGAGCTACCAGGGCGACCCGGCTTCAGCGCTGCTGGAAACCCTCGACCCGGAGCAGAACGTCGACTTCCTCGACCACTACCTCGACCTGCGCCTGGACCTGTCCAAGGTGTTGTTCGTGTGCACTGCCAACACCCTCGACTCGATCCCCGGCCCATTGCTCGACCGCATGGAAGTGATCCGCCTGTCCGGCTATATCACCGAGGAAAAACTGGCCATCGCCAAACGCCACCTGTGGCCCAAGCAACTGGAAAAGGCCGGCGTCTCCAAAAGCAGCCTCAGCATCAGCGACAGCGCCCTGCGTATGGTGATCGAAGGCTACGCCCGCGAAGCCGGCGTGCGCCAGCTGGAGAAGCAACTGGGCAAGCTGGTGCGCAAGGCCGTGGTCAAATTGCTGGAAGACCCTGAAGCCAAACTGAAGATCGGCACCAAGGACCTCGAAGCCGCGCTCGGCACGCCGGTGTTCCGCAGCGAGCAGGTACTGGCTGGCAAAGGCGTGATCACGGGCCTGGCCTGGACCAGCATGGGCGGCGCCACGCTGCCAATCGAGGCGACCCGCATTCACACCCTCAACCGTGGCTTCAAGCTGACTGGCAAGCTGGGTGACGTGATGAAGGAGTCGGCCGAAATTGCCTACAGCTATGTCAGCTCCAACCTCAAGCAGTTTGGCGGTGACCCTGGCTTCTTCAACGAAGCGTTCATCCACCTGCATGTACCTGAAGGGGCTACGCCCAAAGATGGCCCGAGCGCTGGCATCACCATGGCAAGTGCCCTGCTGTCGCTGGCCCGCGACCAGGCGCCGAAAAAAGGCGTGGCCATGACCGGCGAGTTGACCCTCACCGGCCAGGTGCTACCGATTGGTGGTGTGCGCGAGAAGGTGATTGCGGCGCGGCGGCAGAAAATCTTCGAGCTGATCTTGCCAGAGCCTAACCGAGGGGACTTTGAAGAACTGCCGGACTATTTGCGCGAAGGCCTGACGGTTCACTTCGCCAAGCGCTTTGCCGATGTGGCCAAGGTCCTGTTCTAGCCTGCACCGGCCTCTTCGCGGCTAAACCCGCGAAGAGGCCAGCACCGACAACACAAAACCCTCGATCATCGGTTATCCTCGGGCCATCGCCAGCCCCCGGAGCCAACATGACCGCCCCTCGTCTGCTCGTTCCCCTGAGCTTCGCCCTGCTTTCCGCCTGTGCCCAGCACCCCACACAGCCCATCGAACTGGATGCCGAGAGTGAATGCCCAACACGGCTGCAGGTAGGCCAGGCACTCACCCTGAGCTTGCCCAGCAACCCGTCCACCGGTTATCGCTGGCGTGTCGAAAACCCAGCCTCAAGCGTACTGCGCAGCCTTGGCCCGGAGGTATACAGCGCCCCCGAAGAAGAAGACGTGGTCGGCAGCGCCGGTGTTTCCACCTGGCGCTTCCAGGCCTGCAGCACCGGAGACGCCCAACTGGTGCTGGTCTACCAGCAGCCGTGGGCCGCAGACGTCGCCCCGGTGCAAACCTTCGACTGCAAGATTATCGTCCGCTGAGCACGATCAGCTGCGGTCATACGCCATCTGCACGACCTTCAGGTAGTCACAGAGGTCTTTCAACGCGACCGTGGCAGCATCCAGGCCCATCGTCGCGTTGAGCTTCACGGCCTGCGCCTGCCACTCCAGTTCCACCTTGCGCAGTTCGTGCAACCACGCGTTCTTGAGTGGTTCAAGGCCAGACAACGCCGTGATCGCCTCCCGCTCACCCTGCGCACTCTGCAAGGCTCGCTGCAGCTGCCGCTGGTCGCCCAGCGCTTCCTCTATTTTTGCATCAAGCCGGGTGCGAACCTTGCTCAAGTCACTGAACGTCTTGGCCCCCTCCAGTGCATCAGCATGCTTGGCCAACTTCCCTGTCACAGCCTTCAACAGGCTGGCATCAACTTTCGGGTCCGTGATCAACCCGATGACCTGGTCAATGTCATCATCGCTCGGGATCAAGCCCTTCAGCGCACTGGCAACGGACGGCCTTTCGAACAACTCGATAGCCTGGCCAATATCTGCCCGCTGCTGGCGCAACTGGGCCAGTCGTTGATCGAAGGCTAACGCCTGGCTCTGGAGGCTGACGATTCGTTTGTCCAGTTCCGATAACGGCTCTACCAAGGCAGACAGTGTGAAAAGTTCCAACCGCAGATTCTGCCTGGATAACAGCGCATGAAGCTGGTTTAAACGGCTTAGCACACTGGCAAGCCGGTAATGGGTATCGCCCCCCAGTTTGCTCGGAATGAAATCGCGGTCCTCCAGCAAAACGATAGCGCCTATCAGGCTCTCCTTGAAGGCGCGTTCGACACCCAGCAACAATGTACGCAGTTCACCCAGTTGCTCACGCGCCCCGGGCAACACGTTCATGTCCCAGCTTTGTATCAGGTGGAATACCTGATCTTGCACGGTTTGCATCTGCACGAAATCCGGCAGGGTCGCATTAACGTTGGTCACGTCCATGTCAAACGTCCTCATATTCTTCAATCAATTCATTAAATAACTCAGACAATGTGTGGCAGATATTGCCTATCTTGCTCCACGGTTTGATAACCTCAGAGAAATCGTGAACAAACGATTCAAGTTGAGTGAGGGTGCTCAGCTCTTTGGCTTCGTTCACGGAGTTATTGGCGTACGAGGCCAGAAACAGCCATACATCTGCCAGGCGGCGGGTTGCTGCCGACAGGTCCTTGCACCTGAACTGCAGGTCCCTGACCAATGTCGAGATACGCTCGAAGTCGTTCAGCGCGGGGGCCATCCTGCCCAGCGCATTCGCCAGTTCTTCGCGCTCTTCGATCAACGCGTTTTTTCTGGCCCGGATCTTTTCTGCCTTGTCACCGAACACACCGCCGGTGATGACCAGGCCAATCGGCCCCAACAAGATACCCGTGAACGCGTAGCCCACATTGGCATCGTACTCGGACTTCAACTGGTCAATCTGTTCGTCCCATTGATCCAGCTGCCGCCGTTTCATCAGAATGTCTTCATGGGAAACCTTCTCGTCGAAGTGTTTCAACAACCGTACCATTCGCGGCTTCAGCTCGCGTTTGATCTCACTGTTGAACCAGTTGGCACGTGCATCGACGTCATCGATTCGCCGGCGAGTGCCTTCAATTTCCCTGACCAGTTCGTTGATGCCAAGTGTCAGCACACTGGCGATCTGCGCTTGATCTTCTTCACTCAGTTCCGACGTATAAACATCATCGCCCTGCTCGGCCTGTCGCTGCTTGATTGCCAAAAAGACATCACTGTTTTCAAGGTGCGCAAGCAGGCTGCCGCCACGCTGTACCAGGCTTTCAGCGAACAGTTCAATTTCAGGACCCAGTTGCTTGATGCTACGCTCCAGTATGTCCCATTCGTACACATGCCTGTGCAGTGCCGTATACAGGTCATGAACCATCGAGGCGTCAAGGCCGAGTGCCGCATAATCGACTTCGCGTTCGATTTCAGCTCGCGTGTGTGGCAACTGATTTACAGTATTGGCGTATCGTTTGATGACCTTCAGATTATCAGCCGTCAATAAGCTGCCAACGTGCTGGCCACCCTCGAGCCGGTTCTCGATGAACGTAAAATAGCGTTCCGGCAACATCTTGACCTTGGACACCGGGTCCAGTTCATCTACGGTAACTTCTTCCCGCCCAGTATTGGCACTCATCACTTAACCCAATATCCTTTTTCAAATCCAGTCAACCTGCATTCGAAGTGTCCTTCTTCATCCGACTGAATTCATTCATCTTGATAACTTAGCACTGTGGGAAAGTTCACTGCTCCCGGTCTGAACGCTCCGACCCTGAAGCATTGCCATGGCAAGATGCGCGGCCATTGGATAAAATGCGCCCCCGTTTCACCCTGTATCGAGCCTGCCGTGAGCAAACAACCCGACCGCCTCTTCTCCCAGCCCCTGGAGCAGGTGCCTGATTTCGTCTTCAACGAGGACGTGGTGCGTGTGTTCCCGGACATGATCAAGCGCTCGGTGCCCGGGTACCCGACCATCGTCGAGAACCTCGGTGTGCTGGCCGCGCGTTTCGCCCAGCCAAATACCGCGCTGTACGACCTGGGCGCATCGCTGGGGGCAGTCACCCAGTCGCTGCGCCGCCATGTGCGCAGCGACGGCTGCCGGGTGATCGCGGTGGACAATTCCGCCGCCATGGTCGAGCGTTGCCGCCAGTACCTCACCGCCCAGGACTCGATGTTCCAGGAGCTGCTGCCGGTGCAGGTGCTGGAGGCCGATATCCTTACCCTGCCCTTCGAGCCCGCCTCGGTAGTGGCGATGAACTTCACCCTGCAGTTCATCGCCCCCGACCAGCGCCTGGAACTGCTCGGCCGTATCCGCCAGGCACTGCTGCCCGGTGGCGCGCTGATCCTCTCGGAAAAGCTGCGGTTCGCCGATGAGCAAGAGCAGGACCTGCTCAATGAACTGCACCTGGACTTCAAGCGGGCCAATGGCTACAGCGAACTGGAAATCGCCCAGAAGCGCAGCGCCATTGAAAACGTGATGCGCCCCGATACCCTCGAAGCCCACCAGGAGCGCCTGCGCGCCGCCGGTTTCTCGAAAGTGGTGCCCTGGTTCCAATGCCTTAACTTCGCCTCGTTGATAGCCCTGCCATGATCGATCTGTCCCCCCTCGTCCGCCGCCTGGCGGGCACGCCCCTGGCTTCCTGGTCGCAAGGCCTGCAAGCGCAACTGGAAGCCAAGCTGGAGAAAGGCCACGGTGACCTCGACCGCTGGCGTGGTGCGCTCGATGCCCTGCCCGCGCTAAAGCCCAGCGAGATTGACCTGGTCAACGGGCTGCGTCTGGACTGCGACTGCGACGACGCCACCCGTGCACAAATGCGCCAGGCACTGATGGGCCTGTCACCTTGGCGCAAAGGCCCGTTCGACCTGTTTGGCGTGCATGTGGACACCGAGTGGCATTCGGACTGGAAATGGTCACGCGTTGCGCCGCACCTGGACCTCAAAGGCAAGCGCGTGCTCGACGTGGGCTGTGGCAACGGCTACTACCAGTGGCGCATGCTCGGTGCCGGGGCCGACATGGTGATTGGCGTCGACCCCAACTGGCTGTTCTTCTGCCAGTTCCAGGCCGTGCAGCAATACCTGCCGGAGCTGCCGGCGTGGCATCTGCCGTTCGCCCTGGAGGACCTTCCCGCCAACCTGGAAGGTTTCGACACGGTGTTTTCCATGGGCGTGTTCTACCACCGCCGCTCCCCCATCGAACACTTGCTGGCGCTGAAGGACTGCCTGGTCAAAGGTGGCGAGCTGGTGCTGGAAACCCTGGTGATCGAAGGCGACGAAAACCAGGTACTGGTACCTGAAGACCGTTACGCGCAGATGCGCAACGTCTGGTACTTGCCATCGGTTCCGGCCCTGGAGCGCTGGTTGCGCCGTGCCGGTTTCAGCGATGTGCGTTGCGTCGATGTGTGCGTGACCAGCGTCGAGGAACAGCGCAGCACCGAGTGGATGCGCTATCAGTCGCTGGGCGACTTCCTCGACCCGAACGACCACAGCAAGACCATCGAAGGCCTGCCGGCCCCACGCCGTGCCACCCTGCTGGCGCGCAAATAAAAAAGGCGCCCGATCGGGCGCCTGAATACACCTGCGCCGAGGAGCTGTCGCGCGCAGGTGCTGTTACCTCAGTCCTTGGCCACCTCGCGGGCCTTCTCTTGCGCCTTGCGCTCGCGTTCGGCAACGGCTTGTTGCTTGTCGCCGTGCAGGCGCTGCTGGTCTTCGCGGAAAGCTTGCCAGAACTGCTTCGAGCGTTCCGCACCGCCCTCGGCGTAAACACTGGCGCTGCCCAGGGCAAGGGTGGCCAACAGCAGGTATTTGGTCAGGTTCATCGTGGTTGCCTCGTGATAACCGATCAGACACGGCCATCCTAGTGAGGGGAAGCTAACAGCAAGGTGAGGCGGGGATTACAGTCCTGCAATCTGCGCAGAACAGACAGCCAGATAACCGCAGCATTACAAATCCGTTATCTGCGCCGCGATTCCTTTCTCATGCCGTAACATCCCGCCCCTTGACCCTGATGCCACTACAGGGTCGAGAATCGCCCCCTTTCATCACACCGAGCCCCTTCATGCGCCTACTGATCATCGAGGACGAACTGCGTACCGCCGATTACCTGCAACAGGGCCTGCGCGAAAACGGCTACGTGGTCGACTGCGCTCACACGGGCACCGACGGCCTGCACCTGGCCCGCCAGCAGCCGTATGACCTGGTCATCCTCGACGTCAACCTGCCTGAACTCGATGGCTGGACCGTGCTGCAGCGGCTGCGTGCCGAGTCGGCCACGCGCATCATGATGCTCACCGCTCACGGTCGTCTCGCCGACCGGGTCAAAGGCCTGGACCTGGGTGCCGATGACTACTTGCTCAAGCCCTTCGAGTTCCCCGAGTTGCTGGCCCGCATCCGCAGCCTGCTGCGCCGCAACGACCAGCAACTGCAGCCCAGCACCCTGCGCGTCGCCGACCTGGAGCTGGACCCCGGCCGCCACCGCGCCTACCGCGCCGGGCAACGCATCGACCTGACCGCCAAGGAGTTCGCGCTGCTCCACCTGCTGATGCGTCAGACCGGCGAAGTGTTGTCGCGCACACAGATCATCTCGTTGGTCTGGGACATGAATTTCGACTGCGACACCAACGTGGTCGAGGTCTCGATCCGGCGCCTGCGGGCGAAGATAGACGACCCGTTCGACAACAAGCTCATCCACACCCTGCGTGGCGTAGGCTATGTACTTGAGGCGCGCTTTTGAAAAACCCCAGCCTGTCGCTGCGCCTGGGCCTGAGCGTCACACTGATGGGCGCCGCACTCGTGCTGCTGCTTGCCTGCCTGGCGGTGTTCGCTCTGGATCACGAACTGGACAACCGCGCACGCAAAGACCTGGCGCGCAAGATGCTGCAGGTCGAGCACAACCTGCGCGTTGACCTGCGCAGCGAAGACCTGGGCAGCCGCGCCCATCCCCTGCTCGACCTGGTAATGGGGCATGACAACCTCAGCCTCAGCGTCATGGCCCTGGAGGGCCGCCACCCGCACCTGCTCAGCCTCGGCCCGGCTCTGGAGTCGCAGGTGGGCGATTTGCACACTGGTGCCCGCCTGAGCTTTCACGCCTGGCGCGACAGCAGCGGCAATCAGATCCTCACCGTGACCCGGCTGATGCGCCTGCGCGACAACACGCCGGTGAAGGTGATGATGTCGCTCAACCGCGCCGACGACAACGCCCTGCTGCAGGCTTACCTGCATTCCACTTTGCTCGCGCTGCCACTGCTGCTGGTCTTGATTGGCGCGGGCGCCTGGTGGCTGATGCAACGCGGCCTGAAACCCCTGCGGCACTTCCGGCGCATTGCCGGGCAGGTCTCGGCCCAGGACCTGCAGCATCGTTTGCCCGCCACTGGCTTGCCACAGGAGCTGGCAGAACTGGCCAGCAGCATCAACGTCATGCTCGATCGCCTCGATCAGGGCGTGAGCCAGTTGTCGCAGTTCTCCGACGATCTGGCCCATGAACTGCGCACCCCATTGAGCAACCTGATGGGCAAGGCGCAGGTGACCCTGGCCCGTGAGCGGGACAACGCCAACTACCGGGAAGTGCTGGAAGACAGCATCGAGGAGCTGACGCGGCTCAACCGCATCATCAACGACATGCTGTTTCTCGCCCAGGTCAGCCAGCCTCAAGTGCAGATCGCGCTCAAGCCGATGGCATTGGCCGACGAGGCTGCAAGGGTGGTCGAGCTGTTTGCTTTCAGCGCCGAAGTGAAAACGATTGAATTGCGGGTTCAGGGCTGGGGTACGGCGCTGGGTGACCGGTTGATGTTCCAGCGGGCGTTGTCGAACCTGCTGAGCAATGCGATACGGCATGGCCCTGAGGGTGAGCCCATCGAACTGCGTATCGAACGCTCTGGCAGCGAAGTACGGCTATCTGTGGAGAACCAAGGGCCTGGCATTGCTGCCGAGCATCAGTCGCGCTTGTTCGAGCGGTTTTACCGGGTGGGATCGGGGCGCTCACGGCTGGAGGGCGGGACCGGGTTGGGGTTGGCGATCGTGAAGTCGATCATGCAATTGCATGGTGGGCGGGTCGAAGTGAACAGCAGCCCCCTAGGGCCTACCCGTTTTACCCTGGTGTTTCCTGCCGAGTAATCAGCTGTCTGTACCGGCCTCTTCGCGGGCAAGCCCGCTCCCACAGGGACTCCACAGGCCTTGAGGTTTGTGCAATACCTGTGGGAGCGGGCTTGCCCGCGAAGAGGCCGGTACAGGTGATCATCAAATCAGCGCGAAGCCGCCACGATCAGCGCCTTCATCTCGGCCACGGCAGCCTTGAAACCAACAAACAGTGCATGCGCCACCAGCGCATGGCCAATGTTCAGCTCATTGATACCCTTGATCGCCGCCACCGCCTCGACGTTGTGGTAATGCAGCCCGTGACCGGCATTGACGATCAGCCCCTGCCCCACGCCAAAGGCCACGCCATCGACGATACGCTTGAGTTCCTCAGCCACTTCAGTCGGGGTTTCGGCATCGGCGTAACGCCCGGTGTGCAGCTCGATGGCCGGCGCGCCTACGCGGCGTGAAGCCTCGATCTGCCGCTCGTCAGCATCGATGAACAGCGACACCTCGGCACCGGTGCGCGACAGGCGCTCCACAGCTGCCTTGATTCGCGCCTCTTGCCCGGCCACGTCCAGGCCACCTTCGGTGGTCAGCTCCTGACGGGTTTCGGGGACCAGGCAAATGTGCGCCGGGCGGATCTTCTCGGCAAAGGCCATCATCTCTTCGGTGACACCCATCTCGAAGTTCATGCGCGTCTGCAGCACATCCTTGAGCAGCACCACGTCACGCTCCTGGATGTGCCGGCGGTCTTCGCGCAGGTGCACGGTGATGCCATCGGCGCCCGCCTCTTCGGCGTCCAGGGCAGCCTTGACCGGATCAGGGTAACGCGTGCCCCGGGCCTGGCGCAGGGTCGCCACGTGGTCGATGTTTACGCCAAGAAGCATGCGGTTGCTGTGAGTCACGAAAGGCTCTCCTGAAGATTGAGCCCCACAGCATACGTCGTGATCAGCGCTTGCGAAACAGTTCCCGGCTGACCAGCGGTTTTGCGCCCAGGTGAACGGCCAATGCCTGGCGCATCAGGCGCTTGGCGGCGAGCAAGGCGCCCGGGGCGTTCCAATCGGCTTCGGCCAGGGCCATGAGCTCGGTGCCGCGGAACAGGCCGGGTTGTACCAGCTCGACCCGCTCCAGACCGGCATCCACGCGCAAGCGGTAAAGGCCGTCGGCCACGACGGGGTGGTCGTTGACGTCATGGTTCAAGGAAAACGCATAACCGAGCTCGTCCAGCAGCCGCCATTCGAACGAACGCAGCAGCGGCTCCAGCGGGCGCCCGGCAGCCAAGGCTTGCAGGGTCAATGTGTAATGCTCGAACAGGGCCGGGAACGGCGCTTCAGCCGGCAGCAGGCGCATGAGCAGCTCGTTGAGGTACAAGCCGCTGAACAGGGCATCACCGTGTAGCCAGGCCGCAATTCCGGCGCTGTCCATGCGACCGACATTCTTCAGCTCGCCACGCCCGCGCAGCTCCACCTCCAGCGGCACGAACGGCCGCACCAGGCTGCCGCCCTTGCCGCGCGCACGGCGCAGTACAGCGCGCATGCGGCCCTGCGGGGTGAAGAAGTCTACCAGCGCGCTGGTTTCCTTGTAGGCACGGCTGTGCAGCACATAGGCTGGCTGGCCGACGGGTTGTTCCATGGAAGTTACTTGCCCCAGGGTTGCACTGGCCCTTGTAGGAGCGGCCTTGTGTCGCGATAGGGCTGCACAGCAGCCCCGGCGATTTATGCTGTGAAGCTGAAAATCTGGGGCCGCTGTGCGGCCCTATCGCGACACAAGGCCGCTCCTACAGGGACCGTGCGAGCCTTAGAGGTCGCCGTAACCCAGCGAACGCAGGGCGCGCTCGTCGTCGGACCAGCCACCTTTCACCTTGACCCAGAGGTTGAGCATGACCTTGGAGTCGAACAGCACTTCCATGTCCTTGCGTGCCTCGGAGCCAATGCGCTTGATGCGCTCGCCCTTGTCGCCAATGATGATTTTCTTCTGGCCATCACGCTCGACCAGAATCAGCGCGTGAATGTGCAGCACATGGCCCTGTTGCTTGAATTCCTCGATCTCCACGGTGATCTGATACGGCAGCTCCGCACCCAGCTGGCGCATGATCTTCTCGCGCACCAGTTCGGCGGCCAGGAAACGGCTGCTGCGGTCAGTGATCTGGTCTTCCGGGAAGAAGTGATCGTTTTCAGGCAGGTGCTTGGCGATCTGTGCTTCCAGCGCTTCGAGGTTGTGACCCTGCTGCGCAGAGATCGGCATCACCTCGGCGTTCGGCAGTTGCTCCTGCAGCCACTGCAGGTGCGGAATCAACTCGGCCTTCTCTTCCATGCGGTCGGTCTTGTTGACCGCGATGATCAGCGGGCCAGTCACGTACTGCACACGCTCCAGCACCAGTTGGTCCTCGTCGGTCCACTTGGTGCGGTCGACCACGAAAATCACCACGTCGACGTCCTTCAGGGCCGCCGAGGCGTTGCGGTTCATGTAGCGGTTCAGGGCCTTGTCGTTGGCCTTGTGCATACCCGGGGTATCGACGTAGATCGCCTGCACGTCACCCTCGGTCTTGATGCCGAGCATGTTGTGTCGGGTGGTCTGCGGCTTGCGCGAAGTAATCGCCAGCTTCTGGCCGAGGATGTGGTTGAGCAAGGTCGACTTGCCGACGTTGGGGCGGCCGACAATGGCGACGTAGCCGCAGCGGGTCGGGTTGTTATCAGTCATTGCCATTCTCCACGCCCAGGGCGATCAGTGCAGACGCGGCAGCGACTTGCTCGGCAATACGCCGGCTAACACCCTGACCACGGCTCTTGTTGTTCAGCAGCACCACTTCGCATTCGACGAAGAACGTACGGCAGTGCGGTTCACCCTGGATATCCACCACTTCGTAGCGCGGCAGCTCACAGCTGCGCGACTGCAGAAACTCTTGCAGGCGGGTTTTCGGGTCCTTGTTGGTATCGACCAGGGTCAAGCCCTCGAACTCATCGGCAAGCCAGGCCAGGACGCGCTCCCGTGCGGTTTCCATATCGGCGTCCAGGTAGATGGCACCGATCAGTGCCTCCAGGGCGTCGGCCAGGATCGACTCGCGGCGAAAACCGCCGCTCTTGAGCTCGCCCGAACCCAGGCGCAAGTATTCGCCCAGGTCGAAACCACGGGCCAGCCGGGCCAGGGTTTCGCCCTTGACCAGCCGCGCACGCAGGCGCGACAGCTGGCCTTCACGGGCCTGCGGGAAACGCTCGAAAAGCGCTTCGCCGGCGACGAAGTTGAGAATGGCGTCACCGAGAAACTCCAGGCGCTCGTTGTTGCGCCCGGCATAGCTGCGATGGGTCAGCGCCAGGAGCATCTGGTCCTGGTTCTTGAAGGTATAACCGAGCTTTCGCTCCAGACGGGCAAGGGAAGCACTCATGCGGCCACCCGTTCGTTGTTCAACGCGTTGTTCAAATCAACATCCTGAAAGACTGTTTGGCTGTGGTTCGCCACGCGATGTGCGGCGAATCTCCCGATCCCTGAGAACACAGCCTATGTCAGAAATGCATTCGGCGCTGTCTGCTGGACAGCGCCGATGGGTATCAATGGATCAGGCCAACCCGCGACAGGTTGGGCAGGTGGCTGAGTTTGGGCTCTGGCCAGCTCATCCACACCGCAAAGGCCTTGCCGACGATGTTCCGGTCCGGAACCATGCCGTGCAGCTCCTTGGGAATGTTCGGGTCATCCCAGAAACGGCTGTCGTTGGAATTGTCGCGGTTGTCGCCCATCATGAAGTAATGGCCTGCCGGCACGGTCCATTGCTGGTCCGGCGGCATGCGATAACGGCTCATTTCCTTGCGGATCAGGTGTTCGGCCTCGCCGAGTTTTTCCTTGTACAGCTCGGCGCTGCCCAAGGTACCTGGCTCGGTGCCCACCAGTTGTTCGGCAATCGGCTGGCCGTTGACGAACAGCCGCTTGTCGTTGGTGTAGCGAACCACATCACCCGGCAAGCCAACCACACGCTTGATGTAGTTGACGTTCGGGTCGCTCGGGTAGCGGAACACCATTACATCACCGCGTTGCGGGTCACCGACCTCGATGACCTTCTTGTCGATCACCGGCAAACGAATGCCGTACGAGAACTTGTTCACCAGGATGAAATCGCCCACTTCCAGGGTCGGTTTCATCGACCCCGAAGGGATCTGGAACGGCTCGACCAGGAACGAGCGCAGCACCAGCACGATGAACAGCACCGGAAAGAACGACTTGCCGTACTCGACCAGCAGCGGCTCCTTGTTCAGGCGCTCGACCACGGCCATCTCGGGCTGGCTGACGCTGCCCTGGTAGTTGGCGATTGCTGCGCGCCGGCGCGGGGCCAGGAACAGCAGGTCGATCAAGCCCAGCAGACCGCAGACGAAGACGGCGATGACTAGCAACAGCGGGAAATTTAGCGACATAGGACCTAGCTATCCAACCTGAGCACGGCGAGGAAGGCTTCTTGTGGAATCTCCACGTTGCCCACCTGTTTCATGCGTTTCTTACCGGCCTTCTGCTTCTCCAGCAGTTTCTTCTTACGGCTGACGTCACCACCGTAGCACTTGGCCAGTACGTTCTTTCTGAGCGCCTTGACGGTTGTCCGCGCAATGATCTGGCCGCCGATAGCTGCCTGGATCGCCACGTCGAACATCTGCCGAGGGATCAGTTCCTTCATCTTTTCGGTCAACGCACGGCCTTTGTAGGCCGCGTTGTCGCGGTGCACGATCAATGCCAAAGCATCGACCTTGTCGCCGTTGATCAGCACATCCAGCTTGACCAGGTTGGCCGACTGGTAGCGGTCGAAATGATAGTCCAGCGAAGCATAGCCGCGGCTGGTGGACTTGAGGCGGTCGAAGAAGTCCAGTACCACTTCGTTCATCGGCATGTCGTAACGCACCTGAACCTGGCTGCCGAGGAACTGCATGTCGCGCTGCACGCCACGCTTCTCGATGCACAGGGTGATGACGTTACCCAGGTGCTCTTGCGGTACCAGAATGGTCGCGGTGACGATCGGCTCGCGGAAGTCAGCGACAGCCGATACGTCTGGCAGCTTCGACGGGTTGTCGACAACGATGGTTTCGCCGGTTTTCAGCTCCAGCTCATAGATCACGCTAGGTGCGGTGGTGATCAGGTCCAGGTCGTATTCGCGCTCCAGGCGCTCCTGGATGATCTCCATGTGCAGCATGCCAAGGAAGCCGCAACGGAAGCCGAAGCCCAGGGCGTCAGAGCTTTCCGGCATGTACTGCAGCGACGAGTCGTTCAGGGTCAGCTTCTGCAGGGCGTCGCGGAAGTCTTCGAAATCGTCGGAGCTGACCGGGAACAGGCCGGCGTAAACCTGCGGCTGGATCTTCTTGAAGCCTGGCAGCACTTCGACCTCAGGGGTCGAGGACAGGGTCAGGGTGTCACCCACAGGGGCACCGTGAATGTCCTTGATGCTGGCGATGATGAAGCCTACTTCGCCGGCTTTCAGGTCTGCGGTCTGGGTGTGCTTCGGGGTGAATACACCCACGCTGTCGACCAGGTGCACCTTGCCGGTGGACTTGACCAGGATCTTGTCACCCTTCTTGACGCGGCCCTGGCGCACGCGCACCAGCGAGACCACGCCCAGGTAGTTGTCGAACCAGGAGTCGATGATCAGCGCTTGCAGCGGCGCATCGATCTCGCCCTCGGGTGCAGGAATGGAGTGCACCAGGCGCTCGAGCACCTCGTCCACGCCCATGCCGCTTTTGGCACTGCAGGCCACGGCGTCGGTAGCATCGATGCCGATGATCTTCTCGATCTCGTCCTTGACGCGGTCCGGGTCGGCCTGGGGCAGGTCCATCTTGTTCAGCACCGGCATGACCTCCAGGCCCTGCTCGATGGCGGTGTAGCAGTTGGCCACGGACTGGGCCTCTACGCCCTGGCCGGCGTCGACGACCAGCAGCGCACCTTCACAGGCCGCCAGCGAGCGCGAGACTTCATAGGTGAAGTCGACGTGGCCGGGGGTGTCGATGAAGTTCAGCTGGTAGGTCTTGCCGTCTTGCGCCTTGTAGTGAAGCGTGACGCTGTGGGCCTTGATGGTGATACCGCGTTCACGCTCCAGGTCCATGGAGTCAAGCACCTGGGCTTCCATTTCGCGTGCCGACAGGCCACCGCACATCTGGATGAAACGGTCGGCCAGCGTCGACTTGCCATGGTCGATGTGGGCGATGATGGAGAAATTGCGGATATGACTCAAATCACTCACGGGTCAACACTCGAAAAGGCTGCGAGCCGGACGCCCGCCGAAAAATAGCCGGGAATTGTACCTCAAGCTGCCGGGATATGGGAGATTCCTCTGTCCGACTGTACACAGCAATCCACCGTCCAATTGTGAATAATCATGAAAAAGGGCAGCCGTAGCTGCCCTTTCTCCCTTGCCAGGCCGCTTATTCAGCGAGCTTGAAGGTGATGAAGCTGGCACGGCCCTGACGCAGCACGCGCATCGACACCGAACGGTTCTTCGGCAGCTCCTTGGCGATTTCGGTGAACTCTTTGGCCGAACCGATGGCCTGGTTGTTCAGGTGGCTGATGACATCACCCGGACGCAGGCCGATCAGCGCTGCCGGGCCATCCTGCACTTCCTTGATGACCACACCGCCTTTGAGCTCCAGGGATTTCTTCTGCTCGGCGGTCAGGTCGGCGACCGATACGCCCAGACGGTTACTGCTGCGCTCGGCACTGCCATCGGCACCGGTGCCGATGTCGGCATCATCGTCCGGCAGCGCGCCGACGCTGATGTCCAGGGTCTGGCGCTTGCCGTTGCGGATGATTTCCAGCTTGGCCTTCTCGCCATCCTTGAGGCCGCCAACCAGGTGTGGCAGGTCGGCCGACATGACGATTGGCTGGCCGTTCATGCTCAGGATCACGTCGCCCACCTGCAGGCCGCCCTTGGCTGCCGGGCCGTTTTCCAGCACCTGGGCCACCAGGGCACCGGCCGGTTTGTCCAGGCCGAAGGATTCCGCCAGGTCCTTGTTGACCTCCTGGATGACCACGCCCAGCCAGCCGCGGCTGACCTTGCCGTCTTTCTTCAGCTGGTTGGAGACATCGATCGCCACATCGATCGGGATGGCGAACGACAGGCCCATGAAGCCACCGGAGCGGGTGAAGATCTGCGAGTTGATACCCACCACTTCGCCCTTCATGTTGAACAGCGGGCCACCGGAGTTACCCGGGTTGATGGCCACGTCGGTCTGGATGAACGGTACATAGGTGTCGTTTGGCAAGGTACGGCCCTTGGCGCTGACGATACCTTTGGTCACCGAATGGTCGAAGCCGAACGGCGAACCGATGGCCAGTACCCATTCGCCCACCTTGAGCTTCTCGGAGTCACCCAGCTTGACCGTCGGCAGGTTCTTGCCTTCGACCTTGAGCAGGGCCACGTCGGTGCGCGGGTCGGTGCCGACCAGTTTGGCCTGCAGCTCGCTGCGGTCCGACAGGCGGACGATGATCTCGTCGGCATCGGCCACCACATGGTTGTTGGTCAGCACGTAGCCATCGCTGGAAATGATGAAGCCCGAGCCCAACGACTGCGCCTCGCGCTGGCGGTCACCACGCGGCGAACGCGGCTGCTGCGGCATGTTGCGCTCGAAGAACTCGCGGAACATCGGCGGCAGGCCTTCCAGGTCCGGCATCTGCCCGGCGGCGACGCGGTCAGGCAGCTTCTGCTTGGTACTGATGTTGACCACGGCCGGCGAGGCCTGCTCGACCAGGGTGGTGAAGTCCGGCAGGGCTTCCTCGGCCTGGGCGGTGAGCACCTGGCCAAGCATCAGCACGGCGGCGAACATCGTTAGGTAGGATTTCAAGCGTGGTATTGACATACGGCTCCCGTCACAACGAGCGGTAGTTTAGAAAGACCCCTGCACAAAGCAGGAAAGGCCAGGCTCCTGAAAGCCTGACCTATAGAAAATTTGCCGATGGATTGCAAATGACAATGCTTTAATTTCATTTCAGCCGTATGTCCGCCTGCCTTGGCACGGCCCGCAAACGCGCGCCATCACTGGCGCGCCTGGGCATCCTGAGGGCGCATCGACAAAGCGACGCGTTCTGCCGTACCGAGCGGAATTTCGCCCACCACGGTCACCATCACCTTGCCCTTTGGCGTATTGAGGCGACGCGAAACAGCCGAAGTCGGGCCGAGCTGGGTGCGCATGTCGGTGCCGCCGTCATCGTTCACCGGTTCGAGGAACACGGAAAAACGTGCGAGGCCATCGTCATACATCAGGCTGCTGACCGAACTGTTGTGTTTGGGGTCGCGGCGCACCGAGCTGTTGACCAGCTCGAACCCGGGTGGCAGCCAGTCCGAGCGCCAGCCAGCAACGCTGTCATTGCTGACGGGCGCGCCATGCTGCACAGGCTTGCAGGCAGCGCTGGGGCGCAAGTCATCGTCGCCAGGCGGCTCGTCGGTATCGAGGCGGGTCATCTGGAAGCGCTCCAGCAACTGCCCTTTGTCGTTGAGCATCAACGAGCGCAGTGGCAGGCCGGTATTACGGTCCAGGTGCAGTTCGAAGGCATAGCGGTGCTGGTCGCGGGGCGTGAGCGTCACGATCACGGCGTCGCGCCCGGCGACCCGTGACTTGCCCGCCACGCTCAAATCGTACCAGCCCATCAGTTTCAGCGGATCAAGCACACGCGGCGCGGTGTCTGGCGGTGCCGCGACACTGCTGACCAAGGCCCCACTGACACACTCCACCTTCCCATCCACACGCACGATTTCCTGGGCGGCGCCATCGAGCTGCAGCAGCCGCTCGCTGACCTTGCCGTCCTCGACCCGGTGCCAGATGTCGTGGGAAGAGAAGCTGCCGTTGCGTTCGTAGACGAAAGAGCCTTGGTAGCTCTGCTTTTGCTCGGCCTGTGCCAGCTTGTTCAGCCACTCACTCGCCTGGGGCGAGGAATTGGCCGCCAATGCTGGCACCGTCATGCAGCTGCCAATCAGCAGCGACAGGAGAGGTAGCGCGCGCATGATCCTCCTTACTTAACGGTTTTCCAGGCTGGCAGCGCGGGCATAAGGCAATGCGGTTTCAGTGCCCTTGAGCGCAGATTCCTGGGCATGCTGGCGCAGGTAGCCTGGCAGACGCTGATCCCAGCCGGCCTGGTTCTGCAGCACGCCGTTGGCCATTGGCCCGGTCGGTTGCTCACTGCTCTCACTATAGCCTGCCAAAACGGCCGGGCCTTGTGCTTGTGGCACGCTCAGGCCTTGCTGGGCAGGCTGCTGGGCTGCAAGCTCGGCACCGGTGATTTCGTCCTGGTTGTACATACGTACACCGGCGAGCACCGCAACGGTGACCGAAGCTGCTACAGCCAGGCGACCGATGCTGCGCCACGGGCCTTTCTTGACCTTGGCCGGCACCGCTTCGTCAGCCAGCGCAGCAGACACCGCCGAGGCGATATCCAGGTTAGGCAGCAGCAGCTCCTTGTGCATGGCTGCACGGGCAACCTGGTAACGCGACCAGGTGGCACGGGTTTCGGCATCGTCGACGGCGTTCAACACCCGACGCAATTCCAGTTCGTCCGCTTCGTTATCCATCACCGCGGACAGCGATTCCTGCAAAGCTTCACGACTCATGGCGGTTCCTCTCTTGGCTGTCGCCGCTGTCTCAGGTTTCCTGCAACAACGGCTGCAGGGCTTTGTCTATGGCCTCCCGAGCGCGGAAGATTCGAGAGCGCACGGTACCCACCGGACATTGCATGACACTGGCAATGTCTTCGTAACTCAGTCCGTCGAACTCGCGCAGGGTCAACGCCGTGCGCAGGTCTTCGGGCAGTTGCTGGATGGTGCGATGGACGGTGCCTTCGATTTCATCCCGCAACAACGAGCGCTCTGGGGACTCGAGATCCTTGAGGCCATGATCGCCGTCGTAAAACTCCGCATCCTCGGAGCTCACATCACTGTCTGGCGGCCGTCTTCCACGGGACACCAGGTAATTCTTCGCCGTGTTGATGGCGATACGGTACAGCCAGGTATAAAACGCACTGTCACCGCGAAAATTGCCAAGCGCACGGTAGGCCTTGATAAAGGCTTCCTGCGCCACATCCTGGGCCTCGTGGGTATCGTGAACGAACCGCACGATCAACCCGAGAATCTTGTGCTGATACTTCAGCACCAACAGATCGAACGCTCGCCTGTCACCGCGCTGAACACGCTCGACAAGCTGCTGATCCTCTTCCTGGGTTAGCATGAACACTCCTCAGTGAACTCGAAGGAGCGTTGCAACAGCCATCGTTCAGGCTTGCAACCATAGACTCGGGCTTTACGCAAAAGTTCTCCCCTCCAAGCAAGTTTCCTGCAGCCCTTGGTCGGCTTGCACGGAAGACGCGGCGCGGTCACGGCCGGCTACGTCGATAATCAGGTTTCGAATACGCAGAGACAGCCCGGACAGGCCTGCCGCCCTGCGTCGCCGCGGCAAATTGTGGCGTGCGGGCAGCCTTCATAGGATTTCCGGCCATGTCGGAAAGTTCCCACAAAGGTTGCCGCAACCTGGCAAGTGGCATGGAAATTGGCCACCCCGGGCTGCTATAAAGGCATCCCGGCCAAGTTTAACGATAGTTTCACAATGCCATCTGCGCGTGACTATTGTGCCGCGCCCCTTCCAAAGATTACTAGTGTCCCGACATGAGCCAACAATTCCAACATGATGTCCTGGTGATCGGCAGCGGTGCCGCCGGTCTCAGCCTGGCACTTAACCTTCCCAGCCACCTGCGCGTTGCCGTGCTCAGCAAGGGCGACCTGGCCAACGGCTCGACCTTCTGGGCCCAGGGCGGGGTCGCTGCGGTGCTCGACAACACCGATACCGTGCAGTCGCATGTCGAGGACACCCTCAATGCCGGCGGCGGCCTGTGCAACGAAGAGGCGGTGCGCTTTACCGTCGAGCACAGCCGGGAAGCCATTCAATGGCTGATCGAGCAAGGCGTGCCCTTTACCCGCGACGAGCACTACAGCGTTGATGACGGCGGTTTCGAGTTTCATCTCACCCGTGAGGGGGGCCATAGCCACCGGCGCATCATCCACGCCGCCGATGCGACCGGCGCGGCCATTTTCACCACGCTGCTGGAACAGGCTCGCCTGCGCCCGAACCTCCAGCTGCTGGAGCAGCGTGTAGCGGTCGACCTGATCACCGAACGCCGCTTGGGCCTGCCTGGCGAACGCTGCCTGGGCGCCTATGTGTTAAACCGCAATACCGGCGAGGTAGATACCTTCGGCGCACGCTTCACCGTGCTGGCCACCGGTGGTGCGGCCAAGGTCTACCTCTATACCAGCAACCCCGATGGCGCTTGCGGTGACGGTATCGCCATGGCTTGGCGGGCGGGTTGCCGGGTGGCCAACCTTGAGTTCAACCAGTTCCACCCGACCTGCCTGTACCACCCGCAGGCCAAGAGCTTCCTGGTCACCGAAGCCCTGCGCGGCGAAGGCGCGCTGCTGCGCCTGCCCAACGGCGAACGTTTCATGCCGCGCTTCGACCCACGCGAAGAACTGGCCCCGCGCGACATCGTGGCCCGCGCCATCGACCATGAGATGAAGCGCCTGGGCGTGGACTGCGTCTACCTGGACATCACCCACAAGCCGGCCGATTTCATCAAGAGCCACTTCCCCACCGTGTACGAGCGCTGCCTGGCATTTGGCATCGACATCACCCGCCAGCCGATCCCGGTGGTGCCTGCCGCGCACTACACCTGCGGCGGGGTGATGGTCGACGACCGTGGCCACACCGACGTACCGGGCTTGTACGCGATTGGCGAAACCAGCTTCACCGGCCTGCACGGCGCCAACCGCATGGCCAGCAACTCATTGCTGGAATGCTTCGTCTATGGCCGGGCCGCCGCTGCCGACATCCAGGCGAACCTGGAGGCAGTGGCCATGCCCAAGGCCCTGCCGGGTTGGGACGCCAGCCAGGTGACCGACTCGGACGAAGACGTGATCATTGCGCACAACTGGGACGAACTGCGGCGTTTCATGTGGGACTATGTCGGCATCGTGCGCACCAGCAAACGCCTGCAACGCGCGCAGCATCGCATTCGCCTGCTGCTGGATGAAATTGACGAGTTCTACAGCAACTACAAGGTCAGCCGCGACCTGATCGAACTGCGCAACCTGGCGCAGGTGGCCGAGTTGATGATCCTGTCGGCCATGCAGCGCAAGGAAAGCCGTGGGCTGCATTACACCCTGGACTACCCGGGGATGCTGGACGAGGCCAAGGACACCATCCTTAGTCCACTCTGAGAGCTGTAGCGTCTGCGAGATCGAGCGCCGCCCGCGCGGCGCATCGCGAGCAAGCTCGCTCCTACATCTGTTTCGGGCCAGTTTTACCTGTGGGATTTGCGCGCGGACGCCTTGGCGCATGACACGATATCGCGCCGTACAAACAAGGCGGTCGCGCGCGCCCGCCACAGGCGTTACTGGCCAGAAACAAACGTAGGAGCGAGCTTGCTCGCGATGCGCCGCGCGGGCGGCGCTCGATCTTACAGGCGCTGAACCTGCCACGGCGAACACCTGTCAGCCCTGACTCGCCCCCACCTCGGCCCACCTGCGCCTGCTGAACTTCAACCTTACCCGCAAGCGCCGATGCTCATCCGCCCCCAACGCATCGCGCGGTATGCACTGGCTCTCCCCCAGCCACCGCCCCACCCGCTCGAAGCGCAACACCACCAGCCCCGGCAACGCCACGCTGTCCCGGCACAAGCGCACCGGCTGCCAGCCACGGGCACGGCTGAGCACCTGCCAGCCGCGCACATCACGGCGCAAGCCAACCACGGCATGCTCATGCGTCAACAAGATACGTCGGGGAATGGCCCAGCCAGCGTGGGCAATACAGACGGCGATAACAGAAAGGGCCAGCCACCCGGGCAGCGGGCTCGCCCACACGGCAAGCCACGCCAGTACCTGGCACACCAGATAGGCCGCTAGCAGCAGGCGTGAGCCTTGCCAGCGGCACTCGAAGCACTCACTTGGGCTGGACACGGTCCAGAATGATGCGAACCATGCGCTGCAGCTCCGGGTCTTCAGACTCGGTGCGCTCCATGAACCAGCCGAACATGTCCTGATCCTCGCAGCTCAACAGACGCACGTACAGTTCGCGGTCGGCCTCGTTGAGGGTGGGGTAGACTTCCTGGGTGAAAGGCACCAGCAGCACGTCCAGTTCCAGCATGCCACGGCGGCTGTGCCAGAAAAGCCGGTTGAGTTCAGTTTGTTCGACCATGGGGCCCTCCTCGAATGGCCCGCCAGTATACAGCCAGGCGAGCGATGCGACACCGGGCGTTGGTCTAGTCACCTACCTATTTTGTTACTGGCGTTCTATGATGGCCGCCAGTCTTTAGCCACCGCGATGACCCATGGCCGATTCCGCTTTCTTCTGCCCCCTGTCCCACGAGGGCATCCTCGCCGTCCGCGGCTCCGATGCAGGCAAGTTCCTGCAAGGCCAGCTGACCTGCAACATCAACTACCTCAGCCAGGAACACGCCAGCCTCGGCGCCCGCTGCATGGTCAAGGGGCGCATGCAGTCCAGCTTCCGCATCCTGCCCGAAGGCAACGGCTACCTGCTGGCCATGGCCAGTGAACTGCTCGATGCGCAACTGGCCGACCTGAAGAAGTACGCCGTGTTCTCCAAGGCCACGCTGACCGACGAAAGCGCCGCCTGGGCACGCTTTGGCCTGCAAGGTGGCGACGCTGCGCTGCAGGCGCTGGGGCTCGACGTGCCCGCAGCTGCCGGCAGCACCGTGCGCCATGAGGGCCTGATTGCCATTGCCGTTTCTGCAGGCCGCGTAGAACTGTGGGTGCCGGCAGACAACGCCGACACCGTGCGCCAGGCGCTCGCCGGCGCCCTGCCCGAGGGCAGTCTCAACGACTGGCTGCTTGGGCAGGTTCGCGCCGGTATCGGCCAGGTCATGGGGCCGACCCGTGAGCTGTTCATCCCGCAGATGATCAACCTGCAAGCGGTCGATGGTGTCAGCTTCAAGAAAGGCTGCTACACCGGCCAGGAAATCGTCGCCCGCATGCAGTACCTGGGCAAGCTCAAGCGTCGCCAGTACCGCCTGGCACTGGACCAGCAGGCCATTCCTGCCCCGGGTGCCGAGATATTCTCGCCCACCCATGGTTCGTCGGTCGGTGAAGTGGTCATTGCTGCTGGCAACGGCGCAGGCTGTGAACTGCTTGCGGTGCTCAGCGCCGAGGCAGTGGAGGACGACAACCTGCACCTGGGCAGCCTGGAAGGCCCGCGCCTGCAAGTGCTGACCCTGCCTTACGAACTGGACCGCGACCGGGAAATCCAGCGCTGACCAGCCTGCCCCGCCCCTGTGGCGGGGCCGCACCACCACTGCGGTAGACACGCCCATGAACAAGCTGGCCGAGATGGTTCAAGCACAGTTGCTCGATGCCATCGAAAAGGATGACCTGGTCCTGCCGACCCTGCCCGAGGTTGCCTTGAGCATCCGCGAGGCAGCGGAAGACAGCGAGATCAGCGTAGCGGCCCTGAGCAAGGTAATCGGTCGCGATGCGGCCCTTTCTGCGCGCCTGATCAAGGTCGTCAACAGCCCGCTGCTGCGTGCAGCGGTCGAGGTCACCGACCTGCACACTGCCATCACGCGGCTGGGCATCAATTACAGCTGCAACCTGGCCATTGGTCTGGTGATCGAGCAGATTTTCCATGCCCGCGCGCCGACCGTTGAACAAAAACTGCGCGACATCTGGGCCAACAGCCTGGAAGTTGCGGGTATCAGCTACGAAATCTGCAGGCGCTACACGCACCTCAAGCCCGACCAGGCTACCTTGGGCGGGCTGGTCAACCAGATTGGCGCACTGCCGGTACTCATCTACGCCGAAGAGCACAACGAACTGCTGTCCGACCCGGTTTGCCTGCATTACGTGATCGAGCAGATCCAGCCGGTGCTGGGGGACAAGATCCTCAAGGCCTGGGAGTTTCCGGAGCAACTGGTCAACCTGCCCAGCCAGGTTCAGGACCTGGACCGGCAGACTGACAAGGTCGATTACATCGATATCGTGCAGATCGCCCGCTGCATCAGCCAGCGCGGGCGGCATCGGCCACTGGCTGCGCTGCCGGCGTACCGCCACCTGGGGCTGCCGTTTGGCACTGAACTGGAAGTGGATGAACTGCTTGAAGCGCGGAGCATGTTCCGCTGACTTGCTTCAGCCTGTTCTGGCCCTATCGCCGGCAAGCCAGCTCCCACAGGTGCTGCACAGGCCTTGAGACCTGTGCAGCACCTGTGGGAGCTGGCTTGCCGGCGATAGGGCCAGAACAGCAACACATCAATCTGCTATAAAACTCACCCGCACCCGCAGCCCGCCGTTCTCGCCATCATGCAGGCTTACCTGCGCCAGGTGCGCCCGGCAGATCTCACCAACAATCGCCAGCCCAAGCCCGCTCCCTTGCGCACTGCGCCGGTAGAACCGCTCGAACACCCGCTCACGCTCAGCCTCGGGAATGCCCGGCCCGTCGTCTTCCACCTCCAGCACCGCCGGCGCCACCACCCGCAAGATCACATTGCCACCTTCTGGCGTGTGCGCCAGGGCATTGTCCACCAAGTTGCTCAACAGCTCGTTGAGCAGCGTCGGCTCACCCTTCAGCCACACAGGCGCCTCGGCCTCCAGGGCCAGCGCAACGCCGCGCTTGTGTGCCAACGGGGCCATAGCCATGCCCAGCTCACGGGCCAGCTGGCTCAGGTCCAGGCGCTGCGCGCCGCCCTCGGCAATTGCCCGCGCTCCGTTCTCCACCCGTGCCAACGACAACAGCTGGTTAGCCAGGTGGGTCAGGCGGTCAGTGCCTTGCGCCGCAGATTCCAGCGTCTGCCGCCACTCTTGCGGCTCGGACGAGCGAAGGCCCAGCTCCACCCGCGCCTTCAAGGCAGCCAGCGGCGTACGCAACTCATGGGCGGCATCGGCAATGAACTGCGCCTGGCGCTCGAACTGGCCGCGCAGGCGCTCGGTAAAGTGGTTCAACGCTCGCACCAGCGGGCCGAGCTCACGCTGCACCTGCACCACCGGCAAGGCCCGCAAGTCATCTGGCTGGCGCTCTTCCACCGCCGTGCGCAGGCGTTCCAGCGGCCGCAACGCCGCACTCACGGCAAACCACACCATCACCAACGCGCCCAGCGCCAGCATACCCAGGCGCAACAGGGTGTCGGCCATCAGCCCACGGGCCATGCGCACCCGCGCCTCCTCCGTCTCGGCCACGCGGATTTCCGCCATGCCGTTCATGTTCGGCTCGGTCACTGCCTTCAGCAGGCTGACCACCCGCACGTCCTGGCCCAGGTAGGTGGCGTTGTAGAACCGCGCAAGCGCCGGGTAATCATCAGTGCGCGGCGTGCCGGGCGGCGGCGGTGGCAGGTTCTCGTAGCCGGAAATCAGCCGCTGCTTGATGTCCAGCACCTGGTAGTAGATGCGCCCGGCGCTGTCGTAGGCGAACGTGTCCAACGCCACGTAAGGCACATCCGCGCTCAGCGAGCCGTCACGCTGCGACAGGCCAGCGGCAATGGTGCGCGCCGAGGCCAGCAGGGTGCGGTCGTAAGCGGTATCGGCGGCCTCACGGCCATTCCAGTAGGCGCTCAGGCCGCTGGCCAGCATCAGCACCACCAGCAGCAGGGCCAGGTTGCCCAGCAGGCGCCCGCGCAAGCTGCCGTTGTCACGCATCGCGGTGCTCTAGCAGATAGCCCAGCCCACGGAAGGTGACAATGGCCACCGGGTGGCCGTCGAGCTTTTTGCGCAGCCGGTGGATATAGATTTCGATGGCATCCGGGCTGGCTTCTTCATCCAGGCCGAACACCTGGGCAGCCAGTTGCTCCTTGCTCATCACCCGACCAGGGCGTGCGATCAGCGCTTCCAGCACGCTTTGCTCGCGTGACGTCAGGGTCAGGTTGTCGTCGCCAAGGACAAAGCGCCGGGTATCCAGGTCGTAAACCAGCGGCCCGCAACGTTGCTGGCGCTCGCCACCGAGCACACTGCGGCGCAGCAACGCCTTCACCCGCGCTTCCAGCTCGGTCAGCTCGAACGGTTTGGCCAGGTAGTCGTCTGCCCCCAGGTTCAGGCCATGAACCCGGTCCTTGACGTCGCTGCGCGCGGTCAGCATCAGCACCGGGACAGTCTTGCCACGGCCGCGCAGGCGCGCCAGCACCTCGAAGCCATCCATGCGCGGCAAGCCGACATCCAGCACGGCCACGGCGTATTCCTCGCTGGCCAGAGCCAGGTCGGCAGCCACGCCGTCATGCAGCACATCCACGGTAAGGCCGTGGCTTTTCAAGGCCTGGGCCACGCTTTCGGCCAGTTGCAGATGGTCTTCGACCAGCAGCACACGCATCGGATTCTCCCTGCTCGGGTGGGGCGGTTGGCGCGGAGTGTACCGCTGTCGCCAAGCCTGTGAAGCCCCTTGTAACAAACCTTTCACGCTGAAAGGTTAGCGAAAGGTTCGTTACCTAGCATCGCACCACGGTCGCCCTTCGCGCCGAAAAAAGCACCAGCAAGGTGCAACGAATAAGAACAATAAACGGAGTCATCGACGATGCTGTCATCGCAGCCGCAGGCGTTCGCGCCTACCCGTTCCTTTGCCGCACGCCCCTCCGCCATCGCCAGCGCCCTTGCGCTTGCCGGTGTCGCCCCGATGAGCCAGGCCGCCTTCTTCGAAGACAGCACGGCCACCTTCGAAACCCGCAACATGTACTTCAACCGCGACTTCCGCGACGGCACCAGCGCGCAGCAATCCAAGCGCGACGAGTGGGCCCAGGGCTTCATCCTCAACTTCGAGTCCGGCTACACCGATGGCACCGTAGGCTTTGGCCTGGATGCACTGGGCATGCTCGGCATCAAGCTCGATTCCAGCCCCGACCGCACCGACACCGGCCTGTTGCCGACCCACGATGATGGCAAGGCCGCCGACGAATATTCCAAGCTCGGCCTGACCGGCAAGGTGAAGATTTCCCAGACCGAACTGAAGATCGGCACCCTGATCCCCGAGCTGCCAACCCTGCAGCCCAACGACGGGCGCATCCTGCCGCAAACGTTCGAAGGCGGCCTGCTCACCTCGAAGGAAATCAAGGGCCTGACCTTCACTGGCGGTCGCCTGGACAAGGCCAAGGACCGCAACGACACCAACTGGGAAGACCTGGCGCTGAACAACAAGAACGGCCGCTTCGGTGGCAGCTTCAGCGCCGACAACCTGGCCCTGGGCGGGCTGGACTACCAGTTCACCGACCGCATCACCGGCAGCTATCACTTCGCCCAGCTCGACGATATCTACCGCCAGCACTTCATCGGCATGGTCGCCACCCAGCCGTGGGGCCCGGGCACCTTCGGCGCCGACCTGCGCCTGGCCGTGAGCGACGACGCCGGTGCGGCCAAGGCGGGCAACATCGACAACACCACCGTCAACGGCATGCTCAGCTACGCCCTGGGCGGGCACAAGGTCAGCGCCGCCTGGCAGCAGCTGTCAGGGGACAGCGCCTTCCCGTATGTCGATGGTGCCGACCCGTACCTGGTCAACTTCGTCCAGATCAACGACTTCGCCGGCGCCGACGAGCGCTCCTGGCAAGCGCGCTACGACTACAACTTCGCCGCCCTCGGCGTGCCCGGCCTGACCTTCATGACCCGCTACATCAGCGGCGACAACGTCAGCCGCGCCGCCGGCGGCGAGGGCAAGGAGTGGGAACGCAACACCGAGCTCAAGTACGTGGTACAAAGCGGCCCGTTGAAGAACGTCGCCGTGCGCCTGCGCAACGCCACCTTCCGCTCCAACTTCGCCCGTGACGCGGACGAAGTGCGGCTGCTGGTGAGCTACAGCGTCGCCCTGTGGTAACCCAATAACAACAACGCTCACGGAGATAGACGATGACCTTTTCACTGCGCCGCCTCGTCCTCGCTACCGGCTGCCTGCTGTTGGCCGGCAATGCCCTCGCTGCCGAACCGAAACGCCCCGAATGCATCGCCCCCGCCTCGCCCGGTGGTGGCTTCGACCTGACCTGCAAGCTGGTGCAAAGCGCCCTGGTGCAGGAAAAGATCCTCAGCAAGCCGATGCGCGTCACCTACATGCCTGGCGGTGTCGGCGCGGTGGCCTACAACGCCGTGGTCGCCCAGCGCCCGGCCGATGCCGGCACCCTGGTGGCCTGGTCCAGTGGTTCGCTGCTGAACCTGGCACAAGGCAAGTTCGGCCGCTTTGACGAGAACGCGGTGAAGTGGCTGGCCGCTGTCGGTACCAGCTACGGCGCCATCGCGGTGAAAAGCGACTCCCCTTACAAAACCCTCGACGACCTGGTCGCGGCGCTGAAGAAAGACCCGAGCAAAGTGGTGATCGGCTCTGGCGGCACCGTGGGCAGCCAGGACTGGATGCAGACCGCCCTGATCGCCAAGGCTGCCGGCATCAACCCGCGTGACCTGCGCTACGTGGCTCTGGAAGGCGGTGGCGAAATTGCCACGGCGTTGCTGGGTGGCCATATCCAGGTTGGCTCGACCGACATCTCCGACTCCATGCCGCATATCCAGAGCGGCAACATGCGCATCCTAGCGGTGTTCTCGGAAAACCGCCTGGACGAGCCCGAGATGAAAGACATCCCCACGGCCAAGGAACAGGGCTACGACATTGTCTGGCCGGTGGTACGCGGTTTCTACCTGGGGCCAAAGGTGAGCGACGAGGACTACGCCTGGTGGAAAGCTTCGTTCGACAAGATGCTGGCCTCGGAAGACTTCGCCAAGCTGCGTGACCAGCGCGAGCTGTTCCCGTTCGCCATGACCGGCGAAGAGCTGGACGGCTATGTGAAGAAGCAAGTGGCTGACTACAAGGCATTGGCCAAGGAATTTGGCCTGATTCAGTAAGTCATCCACAACCTTTCTCAGATACCTGTGGGAGCGGGCTTGCCCGCGAAGCAAGCACCGCGGTGAATGGCACCGGCGTTGCCGGTGTTCGCGGGCAAGCCCGCTCCCACAGGGTCCGCGTTCAACGAGGACTCTGCAATGATCCTACAACGCATCTTCGCCCTGGCCCTGCTGGCGGTGTGCGCCGCCCTGGCCGTGATGGCCTTGCCCTACCAGGCGGCGTTTTCCTATGAGCCGGTCGGCCCACGCGCCTACCCGCTGCTGATGCTCGGCCTGATGAGCCTTGGCCTGCTGTACCTGGTGTTTCGCCCGACGCCCATCGTGCGCAAGGACGACGAACCGGAACTGGACCGCGAAACCCTGACCAAGATTGCCGCCTGCGTTGGCCTGCTGGTTGTTTTCGCCGCCACCTTCGAGCCTTTGGGCTTCATTCTCAGCGCCATGCTGGTCGGTGTGCCCATGGCCCGGTTGTACGGCGGTCGCTGGCTGCACAGTGCCATCGTGGTGGTCGGCATGAGCGTCTTTCTCTACTGGCTGTTCGACCGCGTAATGGACGTGCCCCTGCCCCTTGGCCTGCTGAGCGTACTGGAGAACTGACACATGGATACCTTGAGCTACCTGGGCCAGGGCTTCGGCGTCGCCCTGTCCCCCTACAATTTGGTCACCGCCCTCTCCGGCACCCTGATCGGCACCGTGGTCGGCCTGCTGCCAGGCCTGGGCCCGATCAACGGCGTGGCCCTGCTGATTCCCATCGCCTTCGCCCTGGGCCTGCCACCGGAGTCGGCGCTGATCCTGCTGGCAGCGGTGTACCTGGGGTGCGAGTACGGTGGGCGTATCAGCTCGATCCTGCTGAACATCCCGGGCGAGGCCTCGACCGTGATGACCACCCTCGACGGTTACCCGATGGCCCGCCAGGGCCTGGCCGGCGTGGCCCTGTCGCTGTCGGCCTGGAGTTCGTTCATCGGTGCCTTCATCGCCACCTGCGGCATGGTGCTGTTCGCGCCGTTGCTGGCGAAATGGGCCATTGCTTTCGGCCCGGCGGAGTACTTCGTGCTGATGGTGTTCGCCATCGTCGCCCTGGGCGGCATGGCCGGTGACAAACCCCTGAAAACGTTCATTGCCGCCCTGATCGGCCTGTTCCTGTCAGCGGTCGGCATCGACGCCAACAGCGGCGTCTACCGCTTCACCGGCGACAGCGTGCACCTGGCCGACGGCATCCAGTTCGTGGTGCTGGTGCTGGGCCTGTTCTCCATCAGCGAAATCCTCCTGCTGCTGGAAAAGACCCACCATGGCCACCAGGCGGTAAAAGCCACCGGCCGCATGCTGTTCAACTTCAAGGAAGCGGCTTCGGTGTTTGTGGTGAACATCCGTTGCGGTCTGCTTGGTTTCATCATGGGTGTTCTGCCTGGCGCCGGCGCAACGTTGGCCAGTGCCGTGGCCTACATGACCGAGAAGCGCCTGGCGGGTGAAAGCGGCAAGTTCGGCAAGGGCGATGCCCGTGGCCTGGCCGCGCCGGAAACCGCCATCGGTGCTTCGTGCTGTGGCGCCCTGGTGCCGATGCTGACCCTGGGTGTACCGGGCTCTGGCACCACCGCCGTGATGATCGGTGCCCTGACCCTGTACAACATCACCCCCGGCCCACTGCTGTTCGAACAGCAGCCAGACATCGTCTGGGGCCTGATCGCCTCGCTGTTCATCGCCAACATCATGCTGGTGATCCTCAACATTCCGATGATCCGCATTTTCACCCGCATCCTCGCCGTGCCGAACTGGGCGCTGGTGCCGGTGATCGCCATCATCACCGCCATCGGCGTGTACGCCGTGCATGCCACCACCTTCGACCTGTTCCTGATGGTCGGCATTGGCATCATGGGTTACATCCTGCGCAAGCTGGACTTCCCGCTGTCGCCGATCCTGCTCGGTTTCATCCTCGGCGGGCTGATGGAGCAGAACCTGCGCCGCGCACTGTCGATTTCCAACGGTGAGCTGGGCATCCTCTGGTCGAGCCCGATCAGCATGGCCGTATGGGCGCTGGTGGTGCTGATGCTCGCCTTGCCGCTGCTGCGCATCTGGCGCAAACGCAGCCAGCAGCGCCGGGCCCTGGCCGATGCCTGATCGCGCGTTGCCGTTGTTTGTCGCAACCGGGCTGGTCGGCCTTGCTGGCGGTTACATCGCCAGCAAGGTCGGCTGGCCTTTGCCGTGGATGGTCGGCTCGCTGCTGGCCATCATCCTGGTGCGCTGCCTGACGCCCTGGCAACTGTCAGAGATACCCAACGGCCGCAAGTGCGGGCAGTGCATCATCGGCATCGGCATTGGCCTGCACTTTACCCCGGCAGTGATCGAGCAGGTGGGCAGCCATTTTGCGCTGATTTTCTTCGGCGCCCTGTTCACGACCCTGTCCAGCGTGATCAGCGTGTGGCTGTTGCGAAAGACCGGTGAAGACCGCGCCACGGCGTTTTTCGCCAGCATGCCAGGAGGCTCGGGGGAGATGGTCAACCTCGGCGCACGTAACGGCGCGGTACTGAGCCAGGTGGCTGCGGCGCAGAGCCTGCGGGTGCTGGCGGTGGTGCTGTGCGTACCGGCACTGTTCAAGTTCTTGCTGGGTGATGGGGTACCGCTGAACCACGCGGGCAGCGTCAGCTGGAGCTGGCTGGCCTTGATCGCGCCGTTGGGCGTTGCCGTTGCGCTGCTCTGGCAACGCTTGCGCCAGCCCAATCCGTGGCTGTTCGGGCCATTGCTGGTAGCGGCCACGGTCAGCCTGGCCGGCAACCTGCAAATCGCACTGCCCAATGGTGCCAGCCAGATCGGCCAGTGGCTGATAGGCAGCGGCCTGGCTTGCCACTTCAACCGCGCCTTCTTCCGCCGCGCACCGTCGTTCCTGGGGCGCACGCTGTTAGCCACGGCGCTGTGCATGGCGATTGCCGGCAGTGCCGCGTGGGTGCTTAGCGTGATGACCGCGCTGGATTTGCGTTCGCTGACGCTGGGGATGATGCCGGGCGGGATTGCCGAAATGAGCCTGACAGCAGAGACCCTGCAACTGTCGGTACCGTTGGTCACGGCCTTGCAGGTGATGCGTTTGCTGTTTGTGCTGTTTCTGGCGGAGCCGTTGTTCAGGTATTGGGTAAGGGACCAGCACTAGGGGCCGCTGCACGGCCCCGGTAACCCTCAAAGCGGCGGCAATGCCCAGTTGATTGGTGCCATGCCACGCTGCTCAAGGAAGCTGTTGGTCCGGCTGAAATGCCCGCACCCCAGGAACCCACGGTAAGCCGACAACGGCGACGGGTGCACCGACTTCAGCACCAGGTGCTTGGTCCCATCGATCAGCTTCTGTTTGCTCTGCGCATGTGAGCCCCACAGCAGGAACACCACGTTCGGGCACTGCTCACTGACCACCTGGATAACCCGGTCGGTAAAGAACTCCCACCCCTTCTTGGCGTGCGATGCCGCATTGGCTCGCTCCACGGTCATGGTCGTGTTGAGCAGCAATACACCTTGCTCGGCCCAGCTTTGCAGGTAGCCATGGCTGGCAATCGGGATGTTCAGGTCGCGCTGCAGCTCCTTGTAGATGTTGACCAGCGACGGCGGCGTGGCCACGCCCGGTTGCACCGAGAAACACAGACCATGCGCCTGGCCCGGCCCGTGGTAAGGGTCCTGGCCAAGGATGACCACCTTCACCTGGTCCAGCGGTGTCGAGTTGAGTGCATTGAAGATCAGCGGCCCTGGCGGGTAGATCTCCTTGCCGGCGGCATATTCGCTGCGCAGGAACGCTCGCAGCTGATGCATGTAGGGCTGGTCGAATTCGGCGCGCAGTGCGGCCTTCCAGCCGGGTTCGAGTTTGATGCGATCGTCGTCAGTCATGGGGCCATCCGTAAACAATGGCGCGACACTAGGTAAGCCCTTCCCGCTTGTCAAACGATCCGACCGACAACCGGCATGTTCGGCCAGGCAGGCCATACTTGTGCGATGACTTGAGCGAGGTAGTCCATGGCCATTCATTGCGAGGTACTCACCGGCGCCGATGGCGCCCGCATCGGCATTGCCACCCTGGATGCACCCAAGGCACTCAATGCCCTGAACCTGCCCATGATCGAAGTATTGGGCGAACAACTGCATGCCTGGGCCCACGACCCGGGTGTTGTCTGCGTGCTGCTGCGCGGCAACGGCGCAAAAGCCTTCTGCGCCGGTGGCGATGTACGCGCACTGGTACAAGCCTGCCGCGACCACCCCGGCAGCGTGCCGCCCCTGGCTGCCACCTTCTTCGCCGCCGAGTACCGCCTGGACTTTGCCCTGCACACCTACCCCAAGCCGCTGCTGTGCTGGGGGCATGGCCATGTGCTAGGTGGCGGCATGGGGCTGTTGCAGGGGGCCAACGTGCGCATCGTCACACCCAGCAGCCGGCTGGCCATGCCGGAAATCAGCATTGGCCTGTACCCCGATGTGGGCGCGAGCTGGTTTCTGGCACGGCTGCCGGGCAAGCTGGGGTTGTTCCTGGGGCTGACGGGGGCACCGATCAACGCCCGCGATGCCCTTGACCTGGGCCTGGCCGACCGCTTTCTGGGCGAGCACCAGCAAGAGGCATTGATCGAAGAACTGCTGCAGTTGAACTGGCAAGAGCAGACCGCCCTGCAGCTGAACAGCCTGCTCAAGGCCGAACAGCACCGCGCCTGTGCCGAGTTGCCCGAAGCCCAGTGGTTGCCAAGGCGGCAGGTGATCGATGCGTTGCTCGACGTGGCCGATGCGGCGGCGGCCTGGCGTGCACTGGAAGGGCTCAAGCACCATGACGACCCGCTGCTGGCCGAGGCCGGCCAACGGCTGCATCAGGGTTGCCCACTGACGGCGCACCTGGTCTGGGAGCAAATCCGCAGGGCACGGCATCTGTCGCTGGCACAGGTGTTCCAGATGGAATACAGCATGAGCCTGAACTGTTGCCGTCACCCCGAGTTCAGCGAAGGCGTACGCGCCCGCCTGCTGGACAAGGACGACCAGCCGCGCTGGCACTGGCCCGATGTGGCGCAGGTGCCGGCGGCGGTGGTCGAGGCGCATTTTGCCAAGGTGTGGGAGGGGCGGCACCCATTGGCAGATCTGGGTTAGGCTTGCCGGCGATGGGGCGCAAAGCGCCCCCGCTTCACTTCACCTTACCGCTGCCAGTTGCCTCCTTGCCCCTGGCCACGCTGGCCATCCCAACGCCCGCCACCATTCCCCTGCCTGTTGGAATGCGAATCGCCACGCTGGTAGCGCTGGCTGCCATCACGATAGTCATGGCGATCCCGGTCTTGCCTGTAGTCTTGCCGTTGACGATTGCCATAGTCGTAGCGCGGGTTGCCATGCCACCGGTTCATCCCCGGCTGCGGATACGGCCGGTATTGCGGCGCGGGGGCTGGCCGGTAGTAATAGCGTGGCGCAGGCTGGTAGTAATAGCGCGGTTGCGGCGTGACGTAGTAACGGTCATAGCGATAATAGCCCGGCGAGACGTAACGGTCGGTGGAGTAGTAGTCCGAACGGTAATAGCCCCCGCTCTCGTAGTACGGGGCGCAGGCGGAAGTCATCAGCCCCAGCAGGGCGATCAACAGGATTCGATAGGACATGGCGGCCTCCTGGACCGCTGGAGTGCCCGAACAGCGGCGCTGGCGAGCATCGATGCGTGATGCGTTCATCGACACTGAATAAGACAGCGACGCCGAGGTGCAGTGCCATTTCTGCAACAATTTGATACAGGTGCGATAACCCCGAAAAACTTGCAGTCATTTATCGGTCATCTCACTAGAATGGGCGGCTCGGCACACATCATGGGAAGATCATGCCCTCACGTTCCGCTCTGTTCTCGCAGCGCTCGCTGATCGTTACCCTGCTGGTGCTGCTGGCCTGCGGCTTCCTTGCTACCTCGCTGCTCAGCTACTTCTCCTCGCGCAGCGCCATCCGCGACGGCATTATCAATACCGAATTGCCGCTGACCTCCGACACGGTCTACTCGGAAATCCAGAAAGACCTGATTCGCCCGGTGCTGATCGCCTCGATGATGGCCCAGGATACTTTTTTGCGTGACTGGGTACTGTCGGGCGAAAAGGACACCCAGCGCATGACACGCTACCTGGGCGAGGTCATGGGCAAGCAGGACACCTTCACCTCGTTCTTCGTCTCCGACCGCACCCTCACCTACTATCAAGCCAAGGGCGTGCTCAAGCATGTGCAAGCCGGCACATGGCGCGATGCCTGGTATTTCCGCCTGCGCGACCTCAAGGCCCCCTACGAGATCAACGTCGACCTGGACATGGCCAACCAGGACAGCCTGACCGTATTCATCAACTACCAGGTGCATGACTACCAGCACCGCTTCATTGGCGCTGCCGGGGTCGGGCTGAGTGTGTCCTCGGTGGTCAAGCTGATCGATCAGTACCAGCGTCGCTACCAGCGGTCGGTCTTGTTTGTCGATGCCAAAGGCAAAGTGTTGCTGACCGGTTCCGAAGGTGGCCCGCACGGTTTGCGGGTCGGCCAGCCACTGAGCGACAACCCCGAACTGAGCGATGTGCTGGCCGAACAGCGAGTGCCCGGCGAAGGCAGCCACGAGTACCACGACAGCGACAACCACAGCCACTTCCTCAACGTGCGTCACTTGCCCGAGCTGGACTGGTACCTGTTGGTGGACAAGCGCGAAACCGGCGCCCTCGACCGCATTCGCCACTCCCTGTACCTGAACCTGGCCATCTGCGCGATGATCACGTTGGTGGTGCTGGCGCTGGTGCATGCCATGGTGCGCCGCCATCAGGCCAGCACCGAGGCCCTGGCCACGCTCGACAGCCTTACCGGCCTGCCCAACCGGCGCAGCTTCGACTTGCTCGCCGCCCAGGCGTTGCACGAAGCCCAGCGCGACAGTGGGCCGCTGGTGGCGCTGCTGATCGACCTGGACCACTTCAAGGCGCTGAATGACACCCACGGCCACCTGGCAGGCGACGAAGTGCTGCGCCAGTTCGCCAATGTGCTGCAGGGCAGCCTGCGCCAATCGGATATACTCTGCCGCTGGGGCGGCGAGGAGTTCATCGTGCTGCTGCGTGAAGCCGAAGGTCGGCAGGCCATCGAGGTGGCGGAAAAGATCCGCCGCCGCACCGAACAGCTTACGTTCAGCTACGACGAACAACCCCTGCGCCTGACCACCAGCATCGGCCTGAGCAGCCTGCAACCGGGAGATACCCTGCACGCCCTGCTGACCCGCGCCGACCGAGCGCTCTATCGTGCCAAGCAGGCCGGCCGTAACCGCGTCTGCAGTGAAACCCAAGATGAATGACAGCCAACACTGCCCCGCTTGCGGTGCCCTCAACCAGTGCAGCCTGGCCGACCCACGCCGCGCCACCCAGGCCTGCTGGTGCTACAGCGTGAGTATCGACCCGGCCGTGCTCCAGGCCCTGCCCGCCGAATTACGCGACAAAGCCTGCCTGTGCCCACGCTGCGCGGCCGTTGAAGAACAACTTCGATCAACCACTTCTCACTGACCTGTTGCAATGCGCCTCGACCGCTTCCTTGCCAACCTGCCCAGCCTCAACCGCCAACAAACCCGCCTGATGCTGGTACAACGTCGTGTGCGGGTAGATGGACAGGTGGTCAGCGACCCGCTGACCGAGGTACGCGAATTCAGCCGCGTGGAGCTGGACGACCAGGTGCTGCAGGCTGGCCGACCGGCGCGCTACCTGATGCTGCACAAACCCACGGGCTGTGTCAGCGCCACCCAGGACCCGCAGCACCCTACCGTGCTCGACCTGCTGCCCGAAGCATTGCGAGGCGACCTGCACATAGCCGGGCGCCTGGACTTCAACACCACCGGGCTGATGATCCTGACCAACGATGGCCAATGGTCACGGCGCCTGACCCAACCTGCCACCAAGCTGCCCAAGCACTACCTGGTGGACACCGAGGACGAGATTGGCGAGCACTATGAGGCCAAGTTTCGTGAGGGTTTCTACTTCGCCTTTGAAGACCTCACCACCCTGCCCGCCCAGCTGGACATCCTCGGCCCGCGCCAGGCGCGACTGGCGATCGTCGAAGGGCGCTATCACCAGGTCAAGCGCATGTTCGGGTTCTTCGACAACAAGGTGGTGGGGTTGCACCGGGAAAGCATGGGCGCGATCCGCCTGGATCCTGATTTGGCTCCGGGGGCGTTTCGTGAACTGACGGCGGATGAAATCGCCACTGTCTAGGCTGCCCGTTCTGGCCCAAGGTGGTCATACGACCGCTCAGCGACAAAAGTCACAAAATCTCCCGAACGGCACTTGCAGGATCCCTGACCCACTGCTTGAATCCAAATCGTCAGTCTGCATGTGACTAACAAGTCACGCCCGCAGTCGAAGACGCCTTTTGCCGGCCACCCAGGGCCTCGATGCCTTGGGGCACGGCAAATTGCCCGCCAAAAACAATACCGTCGACGCATGTGCCAAGGATCGACACAGGGCCCCCCGGTTACTCTTCAGGCGAATGCCTACCTGTCATAAAGAACGTGCACCCTAGGTGACGCGAATACCCTTTTTGCGCCAGGAGTCGATGACATGAGGCCAGAAATCGCTGTACTTGATATCCAAGGTCAGTATCGGGTTTACACGGAGTTCTATCGCGCGGAAGCGGCCGAGAATACGATCATCCTGATCAATGGCTCGCTGGCCACCACGGCCTCGTTCGCCCAAACGGTACGTAACCTGCACCCGCAGTTCAACGTAGTGCTGTTCGACCAGCCGTATGCCGGCAAGTCCAAGCCGCATAACCGCCAGGAACGGCTGATCAGCAAGGAGACCGAGGCGCACATCCTCCTTGAGCTGATCGAGCACTTCCAGGCCGACCATGTGATGTCGTTCTCATGGGGTGGCGCAAGTACGCTGCTGGCGCTGGCGCACCAGCCGCGGTGCGTGAAGAAGGCCGTAGTGAGTTCCTTCTCGCCGGTGATCAACGAACCGATGCGCGACTACCTGGACCGTGGTTGCCAGTACCTGGCCGCCTGCGATCGCTACCAGGTCGGCAACCTGGTCAACGACACCATCGGCAAGCACCTGCCATCACTGTTCAAGCGCTTCAACTACCGCCACGTCAGCAGCCTGGACAGCCACGAGTACGCGCAGATGCACTTCCACATCAACGAGGTGCTGCAACACGACCTGGAGCGGGCGCTGGACGGCGCACGCAATATCAACATTCCGGTACTGTTCATCAACGGCGACCGCGACGAGTACACCACGGTCGAAGATGCGCGGCAGTTCGGCAAGCACGTGGGCCGAAGCCAGTTCAGCGTGATCCGCGATGCGGGCCACTTCCTGGATATGGAAACCAAGGCCGCCTGCGAGGACACCCGCAATGTCATGCTGGGGTTCCTCAAACCAACTGTGCGTGAAACCCGTCAACGCTACCAGCCGGTACAACAGGGGCAGCATGCATTGGCCATTTGAGCGCATCGGCGCCCTGTGGCTGATCCCGCAGGCTATAGGGTGCCGACAAGCTTTTTTATAACTTGGGCTTCTAATTCGTGGAGGGTTCTGGTAAAAAGTGCTGCGCAGACGCGGGTATAGTTTAGTGGTAAAACGAAAGCTTCCCAAGCTTTAGTTGAGGGTTCGATTCCCTCTACCCGCTCCACATTGCATCACCGCATGACGTTCCAGCAACGTCATCGCTGTCAAAAGGAGCCTCGGCTCCTTTTTTCGTTTCTGCCCTCCCGGTTTGATCTGGCCCATGGCCAATTGCCTGCCGATCCGCTTCAATGCGTAGATGGTTACGTGAAGCATTTCGAAAGGACGACGCATGTTTCTCTCCCGCTGGCTACCGGGCCTTGCCAACCTGCTGCACTACCGCCGCGAATGGTTCCATGCCGATTTGCAGGCAGGCCTCTCGGTCGCGGCGATTCAGATACCCATCGCCATCGCTTACGCACAAATTGTCGGTTTGCCGCCACAGTACGGCCTGTACGCCTGCGTCCTGCCAATGATGGTCTATGCCCTGATCGGCAGCTCGCGCCAGCTGATGGTAGGCCCTGACGCCGCCACCTGCGCGATGATCGCCGGTGCCGTGGCGCCGCTGGCCATGGGCGACCCGCAGCGCATTGCCGAACTGTCGGTGATCGTCACCGTGCTGGTCGGGGTGATGCTGATCGCTGCCGGCCTGGCACGGGCCGGGTTCATCGCCAGCTTCTTCTCGCGACCGATCCTGATCGGCTACCTCAACGGCATCGGCCTGAGCCTGATCGCAGGGCAGCTGTCCAAGGTGGTGGGGTTCAAGATCGAGGGTGACGGTTTTATCCTCAGCCTGATCAACTTTTTCCAGCGCCTGGGTGAGATCCACTGGATCACGTTGTTCATCGGCCTGGCCGCTCTGGGCCTGCTGATCTGGCTGCCACGGCGTTTCCCACGCCTGCCCGCCGCGCTGACCGTGGTGGCACTGTTCATGTTGCTGGTCGGCCTGTTTGGCCTCGACCGCTTCGGCGTCGCCATCCTCGGCCCGGTGCCCGCCGGCATCCCGCAGCTGGCCTGGCCGCACAGCAACCTGGCAGAAATGAAGAGCCTGCTGCGCGACGCCCTGGGTATCGCCACCGTCAGCTTCTGCAGCGCCATGCTCACCGCACGCAGCTTTGCCGCCCGCCACGGCTACGCGATCAACGCCAACCACGAATTCGTCGCCCTGGGCGTGAGCAACCTGGCGGCCGGGGTGTCCCAGGGCTTTGCCATCAGCGGCGCCGACTCGCGCACCGCCGTCAATGACATGGTGGGTGGCAAGAGCCAGCTGGTGGGCATCGTCGCCGCGCTGGTCATTGCCTTGATCCTGTTGTTCTTCACCGCGCCGATGGCGTGGATCCCGCAGGCAGCATTGGGCGCCGTGCTACTGATGGCCGGCTGGGGGCTGATCGACATCAAGTCGCTGGGGCTCATCCGCCGCCTGAGCCGCTTCGAGTTCTGGCTCTGCCTGCTGACCACGGCGGGCGTGCTGGGCCTGGGCGTGCTGCCCGGCATCGTGTTTGCCGTGACCCTGGCGATCCTGCGCCTGCTCTACAGCATCTACCAACCCACCGACGCCGTGCTCGGCTGGCTGCCGGGCACCGAAGGCCAGGTCGACATCCGCAAGCACAAGGACGCCCGCACCGTGCCGGGCCTGGTGGTGTACCGCTTCGACGACGCGATCCTGTTCTTCAACGCCGACTACTTCAAGATGCGCCTGCTCGAAGCGGTGCAGAGCCAGGACCAGCCCAAGGCCGTGCTGTTCGATGCCGAAGCCGTCACCAGCATCGACGTCAGCGGTATCGCCGCCTTGCGTGAAGTGCGCGACACCCTGGCCGCGCAAGGCATCTTCTTTGCCATCGCCCGCGCCCGGGGCACGTTCCTGCGCATGCTGGTGCGCTCGGGGATGGCACGGGAAATGGAAGACAAACTGCTGTTCGGCTCGGTGCGGGCGGGAATTCGGGCGTATCGGGTGTGGCGTAACCGCAACCGCAGCACGCTCATTACCGGAGAGGGCTGAACAGAACGCTATCGCAACCCATTCGGCCCCTACAGAGAAAAGGACTACCCGCCCCCCGGAAAAGGATGATCGCCCAGTGAAGAGCGGATTCGCTAGCCTCGCTGACCCGATCCTGAATACGGCCGGGCAATCCTTCTCTGTGGCGCTGGACCACCAGCAGCTACGCCAATGGCGTACAACCTGTTATGCTTTTTACCGAAACAGCCTTGTTCACCAAGCGAGTCAAGGAACTCCTTGATGAACAACGCAAGGCGCTGAGGTCGATCATTGAACACTGGAGGCACGCATGAACCGCTTTTTTGACGAACTGATGGAAAGCGTGCAACAAATGGACGACATCGTCCAAGGGAAGCAGGCGCCTTCTCGAGAGTTCGAGATCGATGCACTCCTGGTGCGTAACATCCGCAAGGCAACGGGACTCACGCAAGCACGCTTTGCCGAGATCATCGATGTTCAGGTAGCAACATTGAGGAATTGGGAACAAGGGCGGCGAGAACCTACCGGGCCTGCCAAGGCATTACTACGCGCAATACGTAATGATCCTGATCATGTATTAAAGGCCCTTGCGCACTGACAAGGGCCTGTAGGCGTCGCACACCCTGCACGACATGCTAAAGTCGCCCCCGCTCCCCGCTCCACCCAACGGACTCCAGCATGCCTGCACTTGACGCCATCCTCACCCCCTGGCCAGAACTCGCCGCCCGCCATCCCTGCGATGCCCTGCTACTGGGCAACGGCGCCAGCCGCGCAGTGTGGAAGCCTTTCGGCTATTTCTCGCTGTTCGAGGAAGCACAACGCGCAGGTCGCAAGAAAGGCCTGGCGGTCAGTGACCAGGCCCTGTTCAAGTCGTTGGGCACGGAACTGTTCGAGCCGGTGCTCAGCGCCCTCAACACCACCGTGCGTACCAACGCCGCGCTGGCCATCAACTCCACCGCACCGCTGAACCGCTATTACTCGATCAAGGAAGCGTTGATTCACGCCGTGCGCACGGTACACCTGCCATGGCCGCTGATGCCGTCAGCCACCCTCGCGACCCTCAACCAGGCCCTGCGTGGCTACCGCAGCGTCTACACCAGCAACTACGACCTGCTGCTACCGTGGGCTGTACAGCGCGCCCCATACGGCTTCGCCGAACTGTTCGACGAACAAGGCTTCTTCGACGTGCGTCGCACCCGCAGCGAAGGCACGCGGGTGATGCACCTGCACGGCGGCCTGCATCTGCTGAAGCTGCCAGACGGCACCACCCGCCAACGCAGTGCCGACAGCGCCGAACTGCTTGATGGCTTTGCCGTGAACATCCCGGGTGAAGTGCCACTGTTCGTCAACGAAGACCGCAGTGACGAAAAACTGCGCGCCATCCGCCATTCGGATTACCTCAGCTGGTGCCTGGGGCAGCTGGCCCAGGAAAGCCAAGGGTTATGCCTGTTCGGTCAGCACCTGGACAGCAGTGACCAGCACCTGCTCGAAGCCATCCGCCAGGCCCGACCGAAGCAGCTCTCGATTGCTATCCGGCCGGTGAGCGAAGCTTCGGTGATCAACCAGAAGCAGCATTTTGTTGATCGGTTTGGAGATTTGGCCGGGACGCAGGTGCATTTCTATGACGCCAGTACGCATCCGCTGGGGCTGTCGACATTAGCTATCGAAGTGCCGCTCCCCCGTAAATGAACGGGTCATGAAATACAGCTTCAATGCGCCAATGCAGCCCTGCCAAAGACCCGCTCATATGTACGCGTTACATTGACAGCCATCGCAGTGCGGGCAAGCTCCAAGGTACCCGGGCCTATCGAGTAACTACCTCGCTCCTGCAACCAGGCCAGAACGTCGGCAAGATGCCATAGAGAGGTAGTGCCATCGTGAGCAGGTGCTGGAAAACTGTTTGAATGTGCCAGCATGAGTTTGCGCATGTTTTGCCGAGATACGCCGATAATCTCCGCCACATCGGTAAGCCCTACCAGGTCAGGCGTCGCTTCAATGAGGCGGGCGCCTGGAACAACCCTGCCAACATCATTCAGTGCGCTCTCGATAGCCTGTTTCGCTGAGGCTGCCTCCCGGATGAATGCAAGTGCCTGTCGCCCCGGCTGGCCTACACCCACCAACACATCATCACACCCACCTTCGGCCAGACGCTCCAGTAGCGCATCGGGATCTTCGTTTTCACTCAATAAAAATCCAGCCATTAAATCAAAAATTTTCAGAAATTCGCTATATACAAGAAATTTCCTACGAGATTTTGAGACTTATCTGTAGTCCACTTTTTAAAATACAACACAAACTGCAGAAAACATTGACAAGCCATCAGAACCTCAGCTTTATTCAAGCACGGGAGCAGCTCAACTCCATCGCACTACGGGGAAGCACACCCATCACCTAGCACAAAAACAAAAACCCAGTCAGAGCATTAGTGAATGAAGATGATCATCATTGGTTACGGTGCAGTATCCTCAGCTTTTCTTCCCATTCTGATCAGCGAATTGAAAGAAGAAATAACATCACTAAAAATCATTGCCCCACACATTGAAAATAAATGTACGATAGAACATGGAATCACTATCAACTGGCACACTGAAACGCTGACAAGAGAAAATTATAAGAGCATTCTCAACGACCTGGATGAACAAACATTTCTCGTCAACCTGTCAGTGGATGTAGCCAGCCTCCAATTAATATCTCTTTGCCATGAAGCAGGGGCACTGTATCTAGACACTTGCATTGAACCATGGGCCGGACAATACACTGACAGCCGCATCGACCTCCAACACAGAACCAACTACTCATTACGAGACCGCGCACTCGCGAAAAAGCGACTTCTTCGAGATGGGCCTACCGCAGTCATCGCTCACGGGGCAAACCCCGGCCTGGTATCCCATTTCGTCAAGCAAGCACTACTCAACCTTCGACACGACGTGTACGGGACCAGCGACTATATCCCCGCTACGCGCCAAGAATGGGCGCGACTTGCGTGGCAATTGAATGTTAAAACCATACACATAGCCGAACATGATACTCAAACAGCCAACATCGCGAAAGAACCAGGCGAATTTATAAACACATGGTCTGTCGATGGGTTCATTGGAGAAGGCTGTCAACCTTCAGAGCTTGGCTGGGGAACTCATGAACTGACATTACCCATAGGCGCCTGCTTCCATGCGCCTGCCTATAGAAAGTCAATTTACTTTAACCGCCCAGGCGCCTCCGTTCGATTAAAAACCTGGACACCTGCTTGCGGGCCATGCCTAGGCTTTCTTATCACTCATAACGAATCGATTTCCTTAGCCGACTATTTTACATATGCAATAAACGACACGGATGATTATAGGCCCACCGTAACCTACGCCTATCACCCGTGCAATGATGCAGTTCTATCGCTCCATGAACTCAATGGAAATTCCTTGCAACCCCAGCAGCGTAAACGTGTATTGCAAGGGCATGAAATATGTGATGGAGCTGACTATCTCGGCGTACTTCTCATGGGGCACGAGAAAAATGCTTACTGGTACGGCTCCATACTTAATAACGCCACCGCCCAAAATTTGAACCCTGCAAGCTCAGCGACCACATTGCAAGTAGCAGCTGGCGTACTTGCCGGTGTGAAGTGGGCCATCAAACATCCAAGACAAGGCATTGTCGAGTCGGAGGAAATGGATTTTCAATTTGTACTGGACGTTGCTCGCTGCTACTTGGGCGACATGGTAGGCACTTACACGGACTGGACTCCGGTCGACAAAGATGGACGGCTTTTCCCACGAAGGTTCAATACCAGCGACATCTGGCAATTCGAAAACTTCTTAGAGTAAGTACAAGGAGTACCGACATGAGCTATACAAAAACAGCAATCGGCCTGAAATGCTATGATTGGTCATCTGTCGACCTGCTGAAAAATTTAAGCCCAAGAACAATTGTCGGCTGTAAGAAAAAAATCGAGGAGCGCCAACAACACTTCTGGCACGACATGAGCTCAGAATTCGACTCAAAGCACTTCCTTACCTACCTCATGAAACGAAGAGACTTGAGCTTCAGCGATGAATTCCTTGAGTTTGTTTGCTTATGGCATCTTGACGAGCAGAATCACTACCGGGGTCTTCGCAAAATAAATAGCGTACTTTACAGTCAAAGTGAAGAATTTATTGACCATGCAATAAAATCCAGAGAACCAGACTTTAGCTCAATATCACCATTCCTTCGCGATGAATTCACAATACTACTATCCATTGCGTTCGACGAGATCACCAGCACTAGAGCTTACAAGCAGGACTTTGATCTGTTTGACAGCCTTGGCCCCGACTGCTTGTCGACCTGGATAAGAAATGCAGCCCGCGACGAGGCAGCACATTATGGTAACGCCATGAAAATCTTGAAACTTCATCACACTTCAAGGTTCGGGGAAGCATCAAAATTTCTGGATGAAATCGTTAGCTTCGAGACCGCCCAGACGTTCCATTACCAAAACACCTTCATCTTCGACCATGACACCGACGACTTCTCAATCGATCTCTTGAATCGTAGTAGATGCACAATTCTTGAGATCCTGGGAAGACCATCATGACCTGGCTATACCTTTCACTCATGGCTCCATTATTGTGGAGCCTATCCAACATGATCGATAAATTCGCGATCAACAACATTACATCCAACTATATCTCATTCATATTCCTGCTCAGCATTGGGAATATTTTTTTCGCTGCCATAATTTATGCCGCAGTGCCACCAACTGATATAGCTCTGACAACGGCAACCCTAAACATCCTTTCAGGCCTCGCTATATTCATGCAATATTTTGCCTATAGCTATTCGCTAGAAAGCATGGACGTATCGATCGTGATCCCGATTCACCAATCGGAGCCACTGTTCGTCCTCATCGCGTCAGTATTTCTCTTCAATGCTATCCCTACGCTCTGGCAGGCAGGCGGCTTTTTCTTTATAACTGGTGGCATCCTGTTGCTATGTGTTTCGGGCAAGACCCTAAACGGGCTAGGCCAGAAAAAGCACATCTTGATGATTCTGGTTTCCGCCTTTTTCGGCGCAGCCTCAACAGTATTATCAGATGAAATACTTAGGCTAAAAAGCCTGGAATCCGTACTACTGTTCAACTTTCTTGGTTATGCACTCGGCGGTTTCTTACTACTTTTGATACCTCACTGCCGAAAGTTGATCGTACACGACCTAAAACAGCTGAATCTCAGACAATTTGGAGTATTTGGCGTCACCAACACCTTCGATGTTGGCGGTTATATATTTTTTATGGCTGCGCTGTCTGCTGGCGGTGGTGCTGCGCTGGTGTCCGTCGTCGTCAGCATACACCCATTATTTGTTCTACTGTTTGGGTTCATAGCCACACGCTATTTCCCATCCTTTTTGACCGAGGATATCGCGCCAACCAGCGTGTCACGCAAGATCACCTCCATCCTGGTGATCGTGGTTGGCGTTGTGGTCATATCCTTGCATGACGGCTGAAAAGAGAACTGGGACGAATCAAAGCAACCCATCCGCCCGCAACAACGTCTCCAGGCAATGCTCCTGCACCCCATAAAACGCTTTGAGCTGGCCAATCTTCTCCAGCAACTCGCCGTTAGCCACCGGCTGTCGCCGCTTCACCGCAAGAATCATCTTGTTCTTGTTGGTGTGCTCCAGCGAGATGAACTCGAACACCTTGGTTTCGTAACCGCAGGCTTCCAGGTACAACGCGCGCAGGCTGTCGGTGAGCATTTCGGCCTGCTGGCCCAGGTGCAAGCCGTATTGCAGCATGGGTTGCAGCAACCCCGGGCTGTGCAGTTGCGGGCGGATCTGCTTGTGGCAGCACGGCGAGCACATGATGATCGCGGCGTTGCAGCGGATACCGGTGTGAATGGCGTAGTCGGTGGCGATATCGCACGCATGCAGGGCGATCATCACTTCGATGGCCTCGGGCACCACGCTACGTACATCCCCGCACTGGAATTCCAGGCCCGGGTGCTCCAGGCGCGAAGCAGCGGCGTTGCACAGGTCGACCATGTCCTGGCGAAGCTCTACACCGGTGACCTGTGCCTCACGGCCCAGGCTGTTGCTCAGGTAGTCATGCATGGCAAAGGTCAGGTAGCCCTTGCCCGAGCCGAAGTCGGCCACCCGCAGTGCCTGTTTCGCAGGTACCGGCGCACTGGCCAGGGCGTGGTCGAAGACCTCGATGAACTTGTTGATCTGCTTCCACTTGCGCGACATGGACGGGATCAATGCACCTTGTGCGTCGGTCACGCCAAGGTCACGCAGGAACGGCCTCGACAAATCCAGATAGCGCTTCTTCTCGCGGTCATGGCCGCTGCTCGTCGTGGCCTCCCGTGGAGCCTGCGCGCCGTGACGTTGCAACATCGGCTTGCCCTTCTTGCTGAAGGTCAGTTGCACTTCGCCATCTGCGTCGAACAGGTGGGCATTGCGGAAGCTGTCCGGCAGCAGCTCGGCTACCAGCGCCTGCGCCTGTTCCAGCGACAGGTTGCGGGTAATGTCGCGGGTCTGGTGGCGGTAGACCAGCGACAGGCATGGCTGGCCCTTGACCTGCAGCGGCTTGGCGATGATCCGTTGCAAGGTCTGGTCGGCACCGACATGGCGCGCCAGCACCAGTTTGACCAAGGTGTTGCCGTGCAAGGCTGCATTCAGGAGGCCGAGAAACCGGGCGCGTGCATCTGACGCAGAGGGGGCGGAAGAACTGGCGGACATGGAGAAACGGTGCCTCGAATAGCGGGAACCGCATTCTACACCCTGCAGGTTCCAAGTCAGTCCAGGATCACCAACCGGTTGGGCAACTCGTTGCGCGCATGGGTAGGCGGCACATGCTCGCTCAGCAACTCGCCGCACGCATCGATGCACTCGACAAACCCCTGCAAGGTCCGCCCCTGACGCACCTGCTCGGCAAAGCGGGCGACAATGGCCGCCCGCGCATTGGTATCCAGATAATGCTCGATACCGCGGTCGACCAGGATCTCCACATGCCGTTCCGCCTCGCTGACGAAGATCAGCACGCCCGTGGCGCCTGCCGTGCGCTGCAAGTTCTGCTCGCGAAACTGCTGCCGAGCCAGCCGTGAAGCGCGCCAGCGACGCAAAGCACGAGGAATCAGCCAGCCGGCCAGAAGCGGGTTGCGCAGCAACAGGCACAACCCGACGAACAGCAACACGTTGGCCACCAGCAAGCCACGCACGCTGGGCCAACCCAGCAGCCAATGCAACAGCCCCGGCACAGCCAGCGCCAGCACGGCGGCCCACAACAGCGGCCAATACGCGTAATCGTCAGCACGGCGGGCCAGTACCGTCACCAGTTCGGCATCGGTTCGCTTTTCAGCACGGGCAATGGCTTCGGCAATCTGCCGTTGATGGTATTCGTCGAGGGGGGTCATGCCGTCGGTCTCTTGAGCGTTCTTATAGTTGTTGTCCCGGCATTCGGGGCTTCGTCCCCAAGCGACATATTCAGGCATAATCCGCCGCTGGAAAATGAGCGTGTCAATCGTACAACAATAGCCGCCTGAAAACTTCGGCCGCGCACGTATCACCGCTGGATACGGCAGAGGCCCCACAACGGAATTGATGATGAAATTGTCTTTGCTGGGCCTGGCCATGGGCCTTGCCAGTCAGGCGGCCCTCGCCGCCCCCACCGCCCCGCCCCTGCAGGACAAGCAGGCGTTCATCGACCATCTGATCAGCCAGATGACCGAAGCCGAAAAAATCGGCCAGTTGCGCCTGATCAGCATCGGCCCGGAAATGCCACACGAAAAGATCCGCGAGGAAATCGCCGCTGGCCGTATCGGTGGCACGTTCAACTCACGCACCGCGCCCGAAAACCGCCCGATGCAGGACGCGGCCATGCGCAGCCGCCTGAAGATCCCGATGTTCTTCGCCTACGACACCGTCCACGGCGAGCGCACCATCTTCCCGATCGGCCTGGGCATGGCCGCCACCTGGGACATGGACGCCGTGGCCAAGGTTGGCCGCACCGCCGCCATCGAAGCCTCGGCCGACGCCCTGGACATGACCTTCGCACCCATGGTCGATATTGCCCGCGACCCACGTTGGGGCCGCACCAGTGAAGGCTTTGGTGAAGACACCTACCTGACCTCGAAGATTGGCCAGGTGATGGTGCGCTCGTTCCAGGGCAGCAGCCCGTCCAACCCCGACAGCATCATGGCCATCGTCAAGCACTTCGCCCTGTATGGCGCCGTGGAAGGCGGGCGCGACTACAACACGGTCGATATGAGCCTGCCGAAGATGTACAACGACTACCTGCCGCCCTACCGCGCCGCCCTCGACGCCGGTGCTGGCGGGGTGATGGTGGCACTGAACTCGATCAACGGCGTGCCGGCCACCTCCAACACCTGGCTGATGAACGACCTGCTGCGCAAGGAGTGGGGCTTCAAGGGTGTGACCATCAGCGACCATGGCGCCATCCAGGAGCTGATCCGCCACGGTGTCGCCCGCGACGGTCGCGAAGCCGCCAAGCTGGCGATCAAGGCCGGCATCGACATGAGCATGAACGACACCCTGTACGGCGAAGAGCTGCCAGGCCTGCTGAAGTCCGGCGAAGTGACCCAGGGCGAGCTGGACCAGGCCGTGCGCGAAGTGCTTGGCGCCAAGTACGACATGGGCCTGTTCAAGGACCCGTACGTGCGCATCGGCAAGGCCGAAACCGACCTGAAAGACTACTACGGCAACGACCGCCTGCACCGCGAAGCCGCGCGTGATGTGGCCCGCCGCAGCCTGGTACTGCTGGAAAACCACAACCAGACCCTGCCGCTGAAAAAAGCCGGCACCATCGCTCTGGTCGGCCCGCTGGCCGATGCACCGATCGACATGATGGGCAGCTGGGCTGCCGACGGCAAACCCGTGCACTCGGTGACAGTGCGTGAAGGCTTGCGCCGCGCCGTAGAAGGCAAGGCCAAGCTGGTCTACGCCAAAGGCTCCAACGTCACCGGCGACAAGGCGATATTCGATTACCTGAACTTCCTCAACTTCGACGCACCGGAAATCGTCGACGACCCACGCCCGCCTGCGGTGCTGATCGACGAAGCCGTGAAGGCTGCCAAGCAGTCCGACGTGGTCGTAGCGGTTGTCGGCGAGTCGCGTGGCATGTCCCACGAGTCGTCCAGCCGTACCACCCTGGAAATTCCAGCCAGCCAGCGTGAGCTGATCAAGGCCCTGAAGGCGACCGGCAAGCCGCTGGTACTGGTGTTGATGAACGGCCGGCCGCTGTCGATCGGCTGGGAACGCGAGCAGGCCGACGCCATCCTCGAAACCTGGTTCGCCGGTACCGAGGGCGGCAATGCCATCGCCGACGTGCTGTTTGGCGACTACAACCCATCCGGCAAGCTGGCCATCACCTTCCCGCGTTCGGTCGGGCAGATCCCGATGTACTACAACCACACGCGCATTGGCCGGCCGTTCACGCCGGGTAAGCCGGGTAACTACACGTCGCAGTACTTCGAAGAGCCTAACGGCCCGCTGTACCCGTTCGGCTATGGCCTGAGCTACAGCAGCTTCGAGCTGTCCGGCCTGAAGCTGTCGCACAAGGACCTCAAGCGCGGTGACAACCTGGAGGCCAAGGTGACGGTGAAGAATACCGGCAAGGTGGCCGGCGAAACCGTCGTGCAGCTGTACCTGCAGGATGTGTCGGCCTCGATGAGCCGCCCGGTCAAGGAACTGAAGAACTTCCAGAAGCTGATGCTCAAGCCCGGTGAGTCGCGGACCTTGACCTTCCGCATCAACGAGGATGACCTGAAGTTCTACAATGGCCAGCTGCAGCGGGTTGCCGAGCCAGGTGAGTTCAATGTCCAGGTAGGCCTGGACTCCCAAGCGGTGCAACAGCAGAGCTTTGAACTGCTGTAACTGAAACCGGCCGCCTGTACCGGCCCTTTCGCAGGTAGACCTGCGCAAGGGCCGGCCCCGATCCCCAAATATTCCGGATCCGCCCCAATGCCCTTTTCCTTTCGCGCCCTGCGTCTGGGGCTGATCACCTTGCTCATCCTGCTGGGCACCGCCCTCAGTGCCGGCTGGGCCATGCACCAGGCCAAGCGCCAGGCCATGGAAGACGACGCCCGGCGTGCCAGTCAGCAACTGGGGCTGTACGCCAATGCCCTGCACACCCTGATCGACCGCTACCGTGCCCTGCCCGCCGTACTGGCGCTGGACCCGGAACTGATCGCCGCCCTGCGCGGCCCGGTCAATGAACAGGTGCAGGACGCCCTGAACCGCAAGCTGGAGCGCATCAATGGCGCGGCCAATTCCTCCACCCTCGAGCTGCTCGACCGCACCGGCCTGGCCATTGCCGCCAGCAACTGGCGGCTGCCCAGTAGCTACGTCGGCTCCAACTACGGTTTCCGCCCCTATTTCAAGCAAACCCGCAGCCAAGGCAGTGGCCGCTTTTACGCCGTGGGCGTAACCAGTGGCGTACCGGGCTACTTCCTCGCCAGCGCGGTAAATGACGAGCATGGCCGCTTTCTCGGTGCCATGGTGGTCAAGCTGGAATTCCCCGAGCTGGAACGCGAATGGCGCCAGGGCAGCGAAATCCTGCTGGTCAGCGACGCCCGTGGCATCACCTTCATCGCCAACCAGGACGGCTGGCGCTACCGCGAGCTCCAGCCGCTGAGTGGTGCCGACCGTGCCGAGCTGGCTGAAACACGCCAGTACGACAAACAGCCGCTGGTGCCCCTGCAGCACCAGGTGCTGACCCGTTTTGCCGAGTACAGCACCCTTAGCCGCGTGCAAGGCCCGCAGGGCAGTGCCGAGTACCTGTGGGAAAGCCTGCCGCTGGAAGGTGACCACTGGACCTTGCACCTGTTGCGCAAGCCACAGGTGGCCGCCGATGGCCGCAATGCCGCCCTGGGCGCCGCAGCCGTGTGGCTGAGCCTGGTGTTCGCCGCCCTGTTCGTCAGCCAGCGCCTGCGCCTGGCCCGCCTGCGCCAGCGCAGCCGACAAGAGCTCAAACGCCAGGTCGAAGAACGCACCCGTGAGTTGCGCACCGCCCAGGAGGGCCTGGTGCAGTCGGCCAAACTGGCCGCCCTCGGGCAGATGTCGGCGGCCATGGCCCACGAGATCAACCAGCCGCTGACCACCCAGCGCATGCAACTGGAAACCCTGCGGCTGCTGCTGGACCACGGCCGTTACGACGAAGCGCGCCAGGCCCTGGAACCGCTGGAGCAAATGCTCACACGCATGGCCGCACTGACCAGCCACCTGAAAACCTTTGCCCGCAACAGCCCGGTCGGCCTGCGCGAGCGCCTCGATCTGGCCACCGTGGTCGACCAGGCCTTGCACCTGCTGGAAACCCGCATCCGTAGTGAAGGGGTCGAGGTGGCCTTGTACCTGGCACGCCCGGCCTGGGTACGCGGCGATGCCATTCGCCTGGAGCAAGTGCTGATCAACCTGCTGCGCAATGCCCTCGACGCCATGGCCGACAAGCGCTACAAACGCCTGGAGGTGCGCATCGAGCCAGATGGCGAACTGTGGCGCCTGAGCGTGCTGGATTCGGGTGGCGGCATTGCCGAGGCCGACCTGGCCAAGGTGTTCGACCCGTTCTTCACCACCAAGCCGGTGGGTGAAGGGCTGGGCCTGGGCCTGGCCATTTCCTACGGCATCATCCACGAGGCCGGTGGCCAACTGCTGGCCGAAAACGTACCTGGTGGCGCACGCCTTAGCCTTACCCTGCCCCGTGACCTGGAGCCTGTATGTTGAATTCAGTGATCGTCGTCGATGATGAAGCCAGCATCCGTACTGCCGTCGAGCAATGGCTGAGCCTGTCCGGCTTCACTGTGCAGTTGTTCGCTCGCGCCGAAGAATGCCTGGCACACCTGCCACGGCACTTCCCGGGGGTGATCATCAGCGACGTGCGCATGCCAGGCATGGACGGCCTGCAATTGCTCGAGCGCCTGCAGGCGGACGACCCCGACCTGCCCGTGATCCTGCTGACCGGCCACGGTGATGTGCCCATGGCAGTAGAAGCCATGCGCAACGGGGCCTATGACTTCCTGGAAAAACCCTTCACCCCGCAGCACCTGCTGGGTAGCCTGCGCCGGGCACTGGAAAAGCGCCAGCTGGTCCTTGAAAACCGTCGGCTGCACGAACAGGCTGACCTCAAGTCACGCCTGGAAGGCACACTGCTGGGGATGTCCCAGGGCCTGCAGCAACTGCGCCGGCAGGTGCTGGACCTGGCCGGCCTGCCAGTCAACGTGCTGATTCGTGGTGAAACCGGCAGCGGCAAGGAGCGGGTCGCCCGCTGCCTGCACGATTTTGGCCCGCGCGCCGGCAAACCATTCGTTGCCCTCAACTGCGCGGCCATCCCCGAAGCGCTGTTCGAAGCCGAACTGTTCGGCCATGAAAGCGGTGCCTTCACCGGCGCCCAAGGCAAGCGCATCGGCAAACTGGAGTACGCCAACGGTGGCACGGTGTTCCTGGACGAAATCGAGAGCATGCCACTGGCGCAACAGGCCAAGCTGCTAAGGGTGATCCAGGAGCAGAAACTGGAGCGTTTGGGGGCTAACCAGAGCATCAGCATCGACTTGCGAATCATTGCCGCGACCAAGCCCGACCTGCTCGACGAGGCCCGTGCCGGGCGTTTTCGCGAAGACCTGGCCTACCGCCTGAACGTGGCCGAATTGCGCCTGGCGCCGTTGCGTGAGCGGCGCGAGGACATTCCGCTGCTGTTCGAACACTTTGCCCGTGCAGCAGGCGAAAAGCTTGGGCGCTGCGCACCGCCGCTGTCGGGGGCACAGCTGGCACAACTGCTGTCGCATGACTGGCCAGGTAATGTTCGCGAGCTGGCCAATGCGGCGGAGCGGCACGCGTTGGGGCTAGGTTCGCCGAACATCGAGGTAGCGCCTGCCGGGCAATCGCTGGGCGAGCAGATGGAGGCGTTCGAGGCGCAATGCCTGCGCGCAGCGTTGCGACAGCATGGGGGCGAGATCAAGGCGGTGATGGAGACCCTGCAGCTGCCGCGGCGCACGCTTAATGAAAAGATGCAGCGGCACGGGTTGGTGCGCGAGGATTTTGTCGAGCGAGAATGAGCGGATTTCCGCTTATGGATGACTGGAGATAGGCGGGTTTCCGCTTATTCCTGTGAGATTTTGGGGCTGCTTTGCAGCCCGTCGCGACACAAGGCCGCTCCTGTACGGGCCGTTCAAGGCCTTCTATTTCGGGGCTCAAGAAACTCGCAACGCCCTCAAATGAATCACCCTGCACCCATTTGGCACACCTTCTGCAATTGCCTTGGCAAGCTGCGCCACGGCGCACTCCACAAAAACAACGAGAAGGTATCCCTGATGGATAACGCCACCTCCCTGCCCGCCGGGGCGGCCACTGCGCCCGCCGCGGAAAAAACCACCGCCAGCCGCCTGAAGTCGATCTTCAGCGGGTCCATCGGCAACATGGTCGAATGGTACGACTGGTACGTCTACGCCGCATTCTCGCTGTACTTCGCCAAGGCCTTCTTCCCGGCCGGCGACTCCACCGCACAACTGCTCAACACCGCCGCGATCTTCGCCGTGGGCTTCCTGATGCGCCCGATCGGTGGCTGGTTGATGGGCCTGTACGCCGACCGCAAGGGCCGCAAAGCTGCATTGATGGCCTCGGTACTGCTGATGTGCGCAGGCTCGCTGGTCATCGCCCTGACCCCAGGCTACGAAACCATCGGTGTCGCCGCACCGATCCTGCTGGTGATTGCGCGCCTGATGCAGGGCCTGTCGGTGGGTGGTGAATACGGCACCTCGGCCACCTACCTCAGCGAGATGGCCAGCAAGGACCGCCGTGGGTTCTTCTCCAGCTTCCAGTACGTGACCCTGATCTCCGGCCAGCTCATCGCCCTGGCAGTACTGATCATCCTGCAGCAGACCCTGACCACCGAGCAGCTGTACGCCTGGGGCTGGCGCGTGCCGTTCGTGATCGGTGCGCTGTGCGCCGTGGTGGCCCTGTACCTGCGTCGCGGCATGGAAGAAACCGCCTCCTTCACCAAGAAGGAAAAAGCCAAGGAAAGCCTGATGCGCACCCTGATGCGCCACCCCAAAGAGCTGATGACCGTGGTCGGCCTGACCATGGGTGGCACCCTGGCCTTCTACACCTACACCACCTACATGCAGAAGTACCTGGTCAACACCGTGGGCATGAGCATCAGCGACTCGACCACCATCTCGGCCGCCACGCTGTTCCTGTTCATGTGCCTGCAGCCGGTGATTGGTGCGCTGTCCGACAAGATCGGCCGTCGCCCGATCCTGATCGCCTTCGGTGTGCTCGGCACCCTGTTCACCGTCCCTATCCTCAGCACCTTGCACACCATCCAGACCTGGTGGGGCGCGTTCTTCCTGATCATGGCCGCGCTGATCATCGTCAGCGGCTACACCTCGATCAATGCCGTGGTCAAGGCAGAGCTGTTCCCGACGGAAATCCGCGCCCTAGGCGTGGGCCTGCCATACGCCCTGACCGTGTCCATCTTCGGCGGCACCGCCGAGTATGTGGCCCTGTGGTTCAAGAGCGCTGGCATGGAAAGCGGCTTCTACTGGTACGTCACCGCCTGCATCGCCTGTTCGCTGCTGGTATACGCAACCATGAAGGACACCAAGCAGCACTCGCGGATTACTACTGAGTGAGTTTGAACCTGCCGCAATGAAGAAGGGCGCACCGTTTCGGGCGCCCTTTTTTCATGCATTGTGAATTCATTATGTGATTCGATGAGCCAATGAATAATCCTATTCGGCTCATCATGTGAGCCGAATAGCTCAATTAATCGGCTCACCAGCTCCTGAAACCTGGCTCAGGACATCTCCAACGCCTGACGCGGCTCACGGCGCTGGTACCAGCTGGCCATCAGCACCAGCACCAGCAACACCCCGCCCAGCACAGCCGAAGAGCCGACCGTGCCAAAGTCCAGGCCGCCCTTTTCATGGGGTTTGGTCAGGACATCGCCGAGCGTGGCGCCAAACGGACGGGTAAGCACGAACGCCACCCAGAACAGCACGACGCCTGGAATACGCGTCCAGTAGCGGGCCACCACTACCAAGGCAATGGCACTGCCGATCAGCAACGCGCCGCCAGCAAAACCGAGCCCCGAATCATCGGCCAGGTAATCGCCCAGGGCGGTGCCAAGCGTGTTGGAAAACAGGATCGCTACCCAGTAGAACAGCTCGCCTGTGCGGTTCTTGACGCGGGTGACATCCAGCGAGTTACCGCTCAGGCGCCACACCAGGAAGGTCAGCAGCAGGATGCCGATGAGCAAGGCCGACCCCGTGGCATAACCCAGGCCCAGGGTGCGGTCCATGAAGTCGGACATGGTGGTGCCGGCGGTACTGGTGGAGAGGATCACCAGCCAATACAGCATCGGGTGGTAGCGGCGCGAGTAGAGTTGGCCGAGCAAGGTCAGCAGGAACACGCTGATCAGCAGCAGCGAGCTGACGGCATAGCCAACGTTCAGCGTCATCGACAGTAAGTCGCCCGCCGTTTCGCCAAGGGTGGTAGCGCAGATCTTCATGACCCAGAAGGCCAAGGTGATTTGCGGGAGTTTGTTCATTGTTGTACCGCTCCAGTTTGAGGTGCGGCGATGGTGCTGATCAGCGTTTGAAAAATCGGTTGGTGATGCATGAAAAAAGCGTTGATAGATCTTTGAAACAAGATATTTCGTTCTTAACGTCCCATTAATTCCCACCCTTCAAGCTGAAATAGCTGACAGAACAACGACGCGAGGGCATGCGGCTCCTGAGTGATACCACAGCCTGATTCACGCGAAGCGTTTCTATATACATCGAATAATTAGATTTTTAATCGCTATTTTTTGCGCTTTTTAATCAAATTAATCGGCGTAGGATTAAACCCATAGAAACAAACAACCCCTGTAACCCTTGGAGCAACGACCATGAAAAACAAACTGATCCTTACCCTGGCCCTCTCGGTTTTCGCAGCTGGCGCTTACGCCGAAGATGGCTTCGACCGTACCAACGCCCACACGTTTGCAGCGGTACAGAGCCAGTCCGCTACCTACGCTGAAGACGGTTTCGACCGCACCGGTGGCCAACGCTTCGCCGAAGACGGCTTCGACCGCACCGGTGGCCAACGCTTCGCCGAAGACGGCTTCGACCGCACTGGCGGCCAACGCTTCGCCGAAGACGGCTTCGACCGCACCGGTGGCCAACGCTTCGCCGAAGACGGCTTCGACCGCACCAACGCCCACCGCATCAGCTGATCCCTGATGTGTGCACCCAGCCCGGCTTTGGCCGGGCTTGATCATTTGCAGACGGGCACAGGCTTGGCACACTAGGCACCTCGCAACCCAGGAGGTGGGCCAGCAAGCCCAGCACAGATGTATTACTACGAACCCGCCAAAGGCCACGGCCTGCCCCACGACCCGTTCAACGCCATCGTCGGCCCCCGCCCCATCGGCTGGATCTCCTCGCAAGACCGTGAAGGCCGCCTGAACCTGGCGCCCTACAGCTTTTTCAACGCGTTCAACTACATCCCGCCGATCATCGGTTTCTGCAGCGTCGGGCGCAAAGACAGCCTGAACAACATCGAACAGACCGGCGAATTTGTCTGGAACCTGGCCACCCGCCCGCTGGCTGAGCAGATGAACCAGAGCTGCGCACCGGTTGCGGCCGAAGTAAACGAATTTGAATTGAGCGGCCTCACTGCCACGCCGTCGAGCATCGTCAACGTACCGCGCGTGGGGGAAACACCCGTGGCCTTCGAGTGCAAGGTCAGCCAGATCGTGCAGCTCAAGCGGGCAGACCAGGCGCTGGTGCCCAGCTGGCTGATCCTGGGTGAAGTGGTGGCGGTGCACATTGCCGAGCACCTGTTGAAAAACGGCATCTACGACACCGCTGCCGCCGAACCGATCCTGCGTGGCGGTGGCCCGGCGGACTACTTCGAGCTGGGCAACCTGTTCAAGATGGCCCGCCCGCCGGCCTGATCACCAGATCAGCTCGCCCTCTTCGCTGACGCCTTGCAGGCGTTGCAGCTCGGCCGTAGCCGCCTCGTCGGCGGCCACGGCCCCCTTGAACACCTGCCCGTCCAGTACCTTGTGAAAACGCGGCGCGCCGCCCATGCCCAAGGCCTTGACCGCGATAGCCGCGTTGTAGCCGCCCCCCTCGACCGGGACCATTGCCGAAACCGCTTCGAAATGCGGGAATTCCCTACGTGCCATGTTGCTATCCACTTGGTTGAACAAGGCGGTCATTTTAACCCATCACTGATCAATCGAAGGTATGCAGGTCCAAGCTGCTGACCACCTGTGCCTGCACCAGCTCGCCAAACACCTCCAACGTTGGCGAAGCGAAGTAGCCACTCATCGCCTGCTGGTCCTGCCAGCTACCGCTGAGCAACCAAAGGTCGGCATCCGCCTGGGAGCGCTGTACCGTGAAACTCAGGCAACCCGGCGCACGTAGCGAGGGTTCGAGCAGGTCACGCAGTCGCGCACCCAACTCGGCCGAGCGCCCGCTGCTGGCACGGATGAAAGCAAGGTGGGTGACCGGTTGTTTTGAGGTCATTGCACAATCTCCTTGAAGCAGGCGGACGGAAAAGCCAGGCTGCCAAGGTTAGGGGCTACCTCGCGCGACGCGTTAGGCCATTACTGCATGCCGATTGCCTAATCCTGCAGCGCGGCAGGATCAGGCAATCGACGTGCAGCTTTCGACTAGCGCCCGCCATTGCCCAAACCTATGCTGCGTCGGTCAGCAGAGGAAATCCACCATGACCACACCGACACCCATCGACCCGCCCCTGGAATTGCAGCGCCAGGAGCTTGCGGAACTGATCCGCCGCCATGCCGGCGAGCCCCACGGCCCGGCCTCGGCCATCGATGGCTTGTTCCTGGTGCGCTACACCGAGAACGTGCGCTCGGTGCCGACCCTCGCTCAACCCGCGCTGTGCATCCTGGCCCAGGGGAGCAAAAGCCTGTTCCTCGGTGACGAACAATATGCCTACGACCCGCTGCACTACATGGTGGTTTCGGTAACCTTGCCACTGAGCGGTGTAAAGCTCGACGCCAGCCCCGAGCACCCTAGCCTAGGGTTGCGCATAGACCTGGACCCGGCAGAGATCAGCCAGCTGATTGCCGAGAGCGGGCCGATGCTGGTGCCCAACCGGCCTTCCGGCCGCGGTTTGTATGTGGACAAAACCGATGCGCCATTGCTTGATGCCCTGCTGAGACTGATCCGACTGCTGGACACGCCGCGCGATATCGCGATGCTGGCGCCGTTGTTCCGCCGTGAAATTCTCTACCGTTTGTTGCGCGGGCCGCAGGGTTATCGGCTGTACGAAATTGCCTTGGCCAACAGCCAGACGCACCGGGTTTGCCAGGCCATTACCTGGCTCAACAACAACTATCAACAGCCGCTGCGTATCGAGGACCTGGCCCGGGAGGTCAACCTCAGCACCTCGACCCTGCACCACCGCTTCAAGGCCGTGACGTCGATGAGCCCGTTGCAGTACCAGAAGCAGCTGCGCCTGCAGGAGGCGCGGCGGTTGATGCTCAATGACGGGCTGGAGGCGGCGGTGGCGGCTTATCGGGTGGGGTATGAGAGCCCGTCTCAGTTCAGCCGGGAGTACAGCAGGCTGTATGGAGCGCCGCCGATTCGGGATGTGGCCAGATTGAGAGCCACTGCTGTCTAGAACTTTTTGGTGGCTGTACCGGCCTCTTCGCGGGCTCGCCCGCTCCCACAGGTGCTGCACATACTCTGAAAGCTGTGCCGGATCTGGACTGCCCCCAAGAAGTTGGACACCAATCCAATTTCTTGGGGTGTCCACATGAGCAAGTATTCAGACCAATTCAAGCTTACTGCCGTTCAGGCTTACTTGGAGAGTGGTGAAGGCTTCCGAACAGTAGCCCGCCGATTTTCCGTGGATTTCAGCCTGCTGCGGCGCTGGGTCTCAAGCTTCCAGAAACATGGACAGTTCAGTCTGCGCAAAATAGGCCAGCGGTACAGTGCGACCTACAAGTGCTCAGTCCTTGAGTACATGCACAAGCATCAGCTTTCCTTGCGTCAGACCGCCGCCCATTTCGGTCTCGGCCAGTCCTCGCAGGTAGGCATTTGGGCGCGGCAACACTACAGTGGTGACCCTGCACTGCCTGCTCCCAAGAAAAGAAAACCTGCTGCCATGCCGAAAAAGCCTTATCCCATCAAACCTACGACTTCCGATGACACAGAGAAAAGCCGCGACCAGTTGCTGGCCGAGCTTGAGTGGCTGCGCATGGAGAACGCCTACCTAAAAAAGCTGGAAGAACTGAAGAAGCAGGAACGAAGGCAGCCCAAAAAGCCCTGATCGTCTCGGCGCTCAAGGACCGGTTTCCCTTGGCCGCCGTTCTACAGTTGGCGGATCTGCCACGCAGTACGTTTTATTACCAGCTTCAAGCGCAGGCCAAACCTGACAAGCATGCTGCTCTGAAGCAGATGATTCAGCGTGTCTATCACGAGGAAAAAGGGCTATACGGTTACCGGCGCGTTGCAATCGTGATCCGCAATGGCGGCACCTTGGTTAACAAGAAGGTGGTGGAGCGTTTGATGGTCGAGCTTGATCTTCGCTCACTAGTACGGCCAAAAAAGTACCGGTCGTACAAGGGGGTTGTCGGCACCATCGCGCCCAACCTGCTGGAGCGAAACTTCCTCGCGCAGCGCCCGAATCAGAAGTGGGTGACCGATGTTACCGAGTTCAAAGTGGCTCAGGAAAAGATCTATCTCTCCCCTGTGATGGACTTGTACAACGCCGAAATCGTGGCCTACGAAGTGGCCAGCAGGCCGTGCCTTGGGCTGGTTACCAACATGCTGGACAAGGCCTTCGAGCGCCTGGGAAACAAGCCGAAACTGGTGCTTCACTCAGATCAAGGCTGGCACTACCAACACTCGCAGTACCGCCACAAGCTGGCAGAGCAAGGGCTGAAGCAGAGCATGTCACGCAAAGGAAACTGCCTGGATAATGCGGCTATGGAGAGCTTTTTTGGTACGCTTAAGTCCGAGTTTTTCTACCCGAAGCGCTTCGAGAGCGTTGAAGAACTGAAAGCTGGTCTGGATGAGTACATCCACTACTACAACCATGACCGCATCAAGCTAAAGCTCAATGGCATGAGCCCTGTGAAATACAGGACCCATGCTGCGGCTGCTAGCTGAAACTGTCCAACTTTTCGGGGGCAGTCCAATCTGTGGGAGCGGGCGAGCCCGCGAAAGGGCCGGTAAAGGCAACAGCTTCAGTTCAACCCGAAACTGTCCCTTGCCACTGATTCTGGTCAACCTGAATCAAGGTCGGCCCCTTGCGTTCCACCGCCTGCCCCAGCGCCGCCTGCAACTGCGCCACATCCGCCACATTCTCCGCCGCCGCGCCCAACGCCCGCGCCACGCCGATGAAGTCCGGCGTATGAATGTCCACACCAACCGGCTCGATCGCCCGGTTGACCATGTACTTCTTGATTTCCTCGTACCCCTGGTTATTCCACAGCAGTACAATCAGCGGCACCTGCGCCTCCACCGCGCTGGCCAGCTCCGGCAGGGTGAATTGCATACCACCATCACCAATCAGGCACACCGCAGGCGCACGCTGGCCGATTTGCTCCGCACTCCCGAGCCAGGCGCCCATGGCCGCAGGTAGCGCATAACCCAGGGTGCCGTAGCCGGTCGAGGCATTGAACCAGCGACGTGGCTGATCCATGTCCAGGGTCAGGTTGCCGGTGTACACCGGCTGGGTCGAATCGCCCACCAGAATGGCGTTGGGCAGGCGCTCAAGAATGGCGCTCAGCAAGCGCGTCTGGCTCAGTGTCGGCTGGTCCCAGCCTGCCGCCAGAGCCTCGCGCAGGTTGGCCACCCGGGCCACACCCCAGGTGCTTTCATGCACGGGTTGCGGCTGAGTCTGCAAAGCACCGAGCAGCGCTTCGGCGGCCAATTCGGCATCAGCCACCAGCGCCAGCTCCGGCAGGTAATTGCGCACGGTCTGGTCCGGGTCGATATCGATGCGCAGCAGGCTTCCCGGGATCTCGAAGCCACCCTTGAAGGTCACGTCATAATCGGTTTCAGCCAGTTCGGTGCCGATCGCCAGCACCACGTCGGCCTCGGCGACGAGCGCCCGCGTGGCAGGCAACGACTGGGTCGAACCGATTTGCAGCGGGTGGCTGGCCGGCAGCAAACCCTTGGCATTGATGGTCAGCGCCACCGGTGCCTGAAGGTGTTCGGCCAGGCGTGCCAAGGCAACACCGGCTGCCAACGCGCCACCCCCTGCCAGAATCAACGGCCGCTTTGCACCGGCCAGGCGCTCGGCCATCTGTGTTACGGCTTGCGGGGCAGCCCCCGCACGGCTACCGCGCACGGGCCGGCCCGGCAGCAGGAAATCGGCCGGTTCGACCAGCACATCGAGCGGGATTTCGATATGCACCGGGCGTGGTCGGGCGCTGTCGAACACGGCAAATGCCCGGGCCAGCACCTGCGGCAGGTCTGCTGCACTCATCAAGGTGTGGGAAAACGCAGCCACACCCGACACCAGCGCTGCCTGGTTGGGCAGTTCGTGCAACTTGCCACGGCCACCGCCCAACTGGTCACGGGACTGCACGCTGGAAATCACCAGCATCGGGATCGAATCGGCATAGGCCTGGCCCATCGCCGTGGTGATGTTGGTCATGCCTGGGCCGGTGATGATGAAGCACACCCCGGGTTTACCACGGGTGCGCGCATAGCCGTCAGCCATGAACCCGGCACCCTGTTCATGGCGCGGGGTGATGTGGCGAATGGACGAACCCGCCAGGCCGCGATAGAGCTCCACGGTATGTACACCGGGAATGCCGAAGACATGGTCCACGCCATAGCCTTCAAGGAGTTTGACCAGTACTTCGCCGCACGTTGCCATCAGGGTTCACCATGAATCTGGTTGGGTTATGTGCTTATTGGACCCAACCCACGACTACCACCACAATGCAAAAAAACACATACTAGCCATGTCCTGTAATCATGGCTTATCGCAATGAAACGCCTACCGCCCTTACCCGCCCTGCACACCTTTCTGGTAACCGCCCAGCACTGCAACTTCACCCGTGCCGGGCAACAGCTGCACATCACGCAAGGCGCCGTCAGCCGCCAGATCGCGGCCCTTGAGGAGCACCTGGGGTATGCGCTGTTCCAGCGCCAGGCCCGTGGGCTGAGCCTGACCCGTGAAGGCCAGGACTGGCTGCCACGGGTACAGCAGGTGTTCGCACTGATCGAACAAGGCGTGAATGAGGTGGGCGGACGCAGCACGACCTTGCAGCTCAAGGCACCCACCTGCGTGATGCGTTGGTTACTGCCACGGCTGATGGAATGGCAAGCACTGCGCCCGGATGTGCCGGTGGAGCTGACGACCACGGTGCAGCACGGGGTGGACTTTCGCCGGGAGGGCTTCGATGCGGCAGTGGTCTATGGCGACACGCCGAACCACGGGTTACAGGTGCGCAAGTTGTTCGATGAACAGCTGACGCCGGTGTGTGCGCCGTCGCTATGCGACGGGCCAGTACCCTTGCGGCAGGTGGATGACCTGTCGCGGCACATGTTGCTGCACCCATCGAGGGACGAGCATGACTGGCGGTTGTGGTTGCAGGTGGCCGGGGTGACGTTGGCCGCTCATGGGCCCAAGCAGCACTTCGAGACACTGGACATGGCGATGGCCATGGCCTCGCAGGGGACCGGGGTGGCAATTGGCGACTGGTCGCTGATTGGTGATGACCTGCGCGGGGGGCGGCTGTGCATGCCGTTTGCGCTGAAGGTGATGACCGGTAAGGGGTACTACCTGGTGAGCCAGGCCAGGAGCTTGCCGCCGGGGTTGGTGGAATTGCTGGACTGGCTGGAGAGACAAGCCAGCCGGTGAGGGCCTTGTGGGAGCGGCCTTGCGCCCCTTTCGCGACACAAGGCCGCTCCCACAAAGAGCCGTACAGGTGACTCAGTAGCCGACGGTGAAGCGCTGGCGCGAATGTGCCGGCTTTTCCAGCTCATCGATCAAGGCAATCGCAAAGTCGGCGAAGGTGATCCAGCTTTTGCCGTCTGCACCAATCAGCAGATGATCCTTGCCCAGCGTGTACCGCCCACTGCGCTCACCTTCAACGAACTCCGCCGATGGCGACAGGAAGGTCCAGTCCAGGTTCGGCTCCCGCTGCAGCGCCTCCAAAAAGCGCACGCCAGCCGTGGCCTCGGCCTTGTAGGCTTCCGGGAAGTCCGGGCTGTCGATCACCCGGTGCCCCGACGGCAACAACAGGCTGCCCGCACCGCCTACCACCAGCAAGCGCTTGACCCCGGCCCGCTTGACCGGCTCGATGATCGCGTGCGGCTCGATGGTCGAGAAATGCGCAGCGCTCAGCACGGCATCCACGCCCGCGACCGCGGCTTGCAGGGCCGCGCTGTCCTTGGCATCCAGCGCCTTGACGGTCACTCCTTCCCGGCCCTCCAGTTTCGAAGGGTCACGGGCGATGGCCAATACACTGTGGCCACGGCGCAGGGCCTCTTCCAGCAACTGGCTGCCAGCACGGCCAGTGGCACCGATGATTGCGATCTTGCTCATGGGATACTCTCCATCAATTGAACGGAATTACCACTTCATCTCGCCCTTGGCGACCTTGGCACCCAGCTCCAGGGAGCTTTCATCGGCCAGGCCCGGGTAACGTTGCTTCATCGCCTCAATCAAGGCACCCGCGTCTTTTGCCTTGGCCGCTTCGGCATCGAAGTCACGAATGTAGTTCGCCGTGAAACGCACAGCCTCCAGCGAGCGGCTGCTGTCTCCCAGGTAATGGCCCGGGATGACCGTACGCGGCGCCAGCGCTTCGATGTGCGCCAGGGTGCCGAGCCAGTCGGCATGCGACTGGGCCGTCTGGGTATCGGCCATCCACACATGAATGTGCTCGGACACCACCACGCCGCCGACCACCGCCTTGATCGACGGGATCCACACAAAGCTGCGGTCTGGTTGCGGACCGTCAAGGCCAACCACTTCAAGGGCCTGCCCTTCCAGCGTCAATCGGTTGCCTTCCAGTACCTGTGGCAGCACCAGCCGTGCCGGTTTGTCCGCCCCCATCTGCGGGCCCCAGTACGCCAGCTTGGCGTCCATGGTCTGACGGATATGCGCGACAGTGGCAGCCGAGGCCAGCACCTTGGCGTCGGGGAAAGCGTTTGTCAGGGTGTCCAGGCCGAAGTAGTAATCCGGGTCACCGTGGCTGATATAGATGGTAGTCAGGTGCTTACCGCCAGCTCGCAGACGCTGCACCAGTTGCTGGGCCTGGGCCTTACCGAACTGGGCATCGACCAGCACGGCATCGTGCTCGCCACTGACAATCACCGAACTGACCGGGAAGATGGCCTCATGCCCAGGGTTGTAGACTTCCAGCTTCAAGGGTTCGGCGGCCAGCACCGGGCCGGCCAGGGTAACGCAGGCCAGCAGCAGGCCACGCAAGGGAGTGAACAGGGACATTGGCAACGCCTTCCAGATAACGATGGCCAACAGCTTAGTTGCCCGATCCATGACAAAAAATGCGATGCTCGAACATAGTTTGTTTCTGAAACCGGGCAAATCATGGACCGTCTCAACGCCATGCGCGTTTTCGTCACCGTCGTCGACCTGGGCAGCCAGTCGGCAGCGGCGGATCATTTGCAGCTATCGCGGCCGGTGGTGTCGCGCTACCTGGCAGAGCTGGAAGACTGGGTAGGCGCGCGCCTGATGCAGCGCACCACACGCAAGCTCAGCCTCACCGCCGCCGGTCAGGAAACCCTGCCACGCTGTCGGCAGTTGCTGGAGTTGGCCGGTGACCTGCAGGCGGCCGTGCAACAGCCGGATGACGCGCCCAAGGGCGCATTGCGCATCAGCGTCAGTACGTCCTTTGGCCAGGCGCAACTGGTGGATGCGGTGGCTGCCTATGTGCGGCGCTATCCAGCCGTGAAGGTGGAACTGCAGATGCTCGACCGTACCGTCAACCTGGTGGATGAGCGTATCGACCTGGCCATCCGCACCAGCAACGACCTGGACCCCAACCTGATCGCCCGGCGCCTGAGCATATGCCGCTCAGTGGTGTGTGCGTCCCCCGCTTACCTGCTTGAGCATGGCACGCCGCAGCGGGTCGAAGAACTGAGCCGGCATAACTGCCTGACCCATGCCTATTTCGGCCATAGCCTGTGGCATTTCGAGGTGGGCGGCCAACAGGTCGTCGTGCCGGTGACGGGGAACATCAGTGCCAACGAAGCCATGACATTGCAAAAGGCCGCGCTGGCTGGCGCGGGTATCGCCATGCTGCCAACCTACCAGGCCGCCGATGCCCTGCGCCGGGGCGAACTGGTGCGCCTGCTGCCCGAGGCAAAGCCCCGCGAACTGAACCTGAATGCGGTGTACACGTCACGCAAGCACATGCCGGCCACCTTGCGCAGCATGCTGGATTTTCTGGTGCAGCGGTTCAAGGACGAACCCGAGTGGGACCGGGATCTCTGATGTAGCGTGAGAAATGACCTACGATTAAAGGTATCACCTGTCGCTGTAACAGGAGGTGAGTACCATGGGCATCAAATCAAGAAGAGTCGCCCTTGTCATGGCCCTGACTGCTGTCGCAGGGCTGTACGGCTCAGCCTGTTGGCGCGCCGAGCTGCTACGCAGCCAGCCCAGTGCCGCCAACAGCTGCGAGCAGGCACATTGCGTGCCTCACACCGCCACCTTGAGCGCCGTTCGTTGAGTTGACGGCGCGCCGCCGGTCACTCTTCCACGCTCATGTATTCCTTGGCCCAGCGGATGTAGTCCTCGGGCTGGGTGTAGGTGTGCGAGAGTTCGGTCGCGCTGAGGTTTTCCGACTTGTTCTGCTGGCCGCGTTGCAGGCGCAGGCAGTCGTAGGTGGCCTTGATCGCGGCAAAGTAGGCCGCGTGGCCATCGACCACGATACGCACGCCCAGGCGCGCCAGGCGCTCGTCATCGCGCAGGTTCGGGTTGCCATAGGTGACCAGCATCAGCGGCACGGTCAGATGCTCGGCAATTTGCTCAAGCTGCTCGAAGTCCTTCACCCCCACCATGCAGATGCCATCGGCACCGGCTTTCTGGTAGCTCTGGGTGCGCACGATGATTTCTTCGGTGCTGAGCACGCCAGCGTTGGTGCGGGCAATGATCGACAACGACGAATCGACCCGTGCCTCCAGCGCCGCGCGAATCTTGCCAACGCCCTCTTCGACCGAGATCAGGTCGGTGGACTTGCGCCCGAACTGGGCGGGCAGCAGGGTGTCCTCGATGGTCAGCGCAGCCACGCCGGCGCGCTCCAGCTCGATCACCGTGCGCATCACGTTCAATGCGTTGCCATAGCCATGGTCGGCGTCAGCCAGGAACGGCAGCTGCGCTACCCGGCCAATACGGGTGGCCTGCTCGACGAACTCGCTGAGAGTAATGAGGGCAAAGTCCGGCGCGGCCAATACCTGCAACGAAGCAACGGAACCACCAAGGATACCGACCTCGAAGCCGAGGTCTGCGGCAATGCGCGCCGACATCGGGTCGAACACCGATGCAGTGTGGTAACAGGAACCTGAAGCGAGCAGCTCGCGGAAGGCAAAACGCAGATCTTGATGGGAAGCCTTGGGCATGATCACTCCGCAATTTAAGTTGAAATTTGAACGGTAACTACCGACCCCTGTAATCGGGTCTACCTGACCTGTTCCAACCGTCGCCATCTGGGCGGTCATGCTCGACATGCAGGCAGAGGAATAAAAGGTGTGGGAGACAGCACACTGAAAAACCTGCGGCAGAATGTTGCACCAAGCTGGTGCAGGCCGCGAATTTCAGCCTCTGTGGCATACCAACGATATCACGCAGCCATGCAGCACTGGATGAATGCGCCAATGCCGATTCGGCATAGGGGATGCAGATAGTACATAGGAAGCTACCTAACTCGGGTTACAATCCGACTTGCCCACAAAGAGGCCGTAACAGACAGACAAGGTATTCCCGTGACCGCCGCCCTGCCCCCCACCACCCTGCGCAACGTGCTCACCGCTCTCATGCTGGCCATTTTCCTCGGTGCACTGGACCAGACCATCGTCGCCGTCTCGCTGCCGGCAATCTCGGCCCAGTTCAACGATGTCGGCCTGCTGGCCTGGGTCATCTCCGGCTACATGGTGGCGATGACCGTGGCCGTGCCGATCTATGGCAAACTGGGCGATCTGTACGGGCGGCGGCGGATGATCCTGACCGGTATCAGCCTGTTCACCCTGGCCTCCATCGCGTGCGCCATGGCCCAGGACATGCAACAGCTGGTGCTGGCCCGTGTACTGCAGGGCATTGGCGCGGGCGGCATGGTCTCGGTCAGCCAGGCGATCATCGGCGATTTCGTGCCGCCGCGTGAGCGCGGTCGCTACCAGGGTTATTTCAGCAGCATGTACGCCGTGGCCAGCGTCGCCGGGCCAGTGCTGGGCGGCTGGCTGACCGAGTACCTGTCGTGGCGCTGGGTATTCTGGATCAACCTGCCACTGGGGCTGGTTGCCTTGTGGGCGATCCGCCGTGCCCTCGGTGGCATGCCGGCGCAACGCCGCGAGGCCCAGGTGGATTACCTCGGCGCCGTGCTGCTGATACTCGGCCTGGGCAGCTTGTTGCTGGGCATCACCTTGGTCGGTCAGGGCCATGCCTGGATTGATCCTGCCGTACTGGCCCTGTTCGCCTGCGCTGTACTGGGCCTGGCGTTGTTCATCGCACATGAGCGGCGCTGCCCGGAGCCGCTATTGCCCTTGGGCCTGTTCAGCAATCGGGTGGCGGTGCTGTGCTGGGGGGTGATCTTTTTCGCCAGCTTCCAGTCGATTTCCCTGACGATGCTCATGCCGTTGCGCTACCAGGGCATCACGGGTGCTGGCGCCGACAGCGCCGCGCTGCACCTGTTGCCACTGGCCATGGGCCTGCCCCTTGGCGCCTTCACCGGCGGTCGCATGACCAGCCGCACGGGGCGCTACAAGCCGCAGATCCTGGCCGGTGCGTTGTTGATGCCCGTGGCCATTTTCGCCATGGCGTTGACGCCGCCACAATCGGCTTTGCTCAGCGCGCTGTTCATGCTGCTGACCGGCATCGCCTGCGGGCTGCAGTTTCCGACATCGCTGGTGGGCACGCAAAGCGCGGTGGAAAGCAAAGACATTGGTGTGGCCACCAGCACCACCAACCTGTTCCGTTCGCTGGGCGGGGCCATGGGCGTGGCCTGCATGTCCAGCCTGTTGCTGGCGCTGCTGCATCAGGGCGGGTTTGAAATGCTGGGTAACCCGTTGCTGGGAAGCCTGAAGGCCGGTGAAGTGGACCTGGTGACACAGGCGCGCCTGACTGAAACATTCCGTCATTTACTGATGGGGAGTGCCCTGATTGCGGTGCTCGGGCTGGTAGCCGCCGTGGCATTGCCCGACCGGCAATTGCGGGGGCGCTGAGGCGCGGGGCCACCCGCCGCCCCGCCTTTAATCCCCGCTTAATACAAAGGGGAAACACTCCCTCACAATCCTTAACAAAGTGTCATTTGCGCAGCGCCGGGCTCAAGCGCAGCATATCCAACCCGGTGTCGACCCATTTTTCGACATCACCCAACAGATCGACACTGTCAGGCAGCAACAGCCAGCGCCCGATCAGGCCATCGACATAGGCAAACATGGCCACCGCCGCGCGCTCGACATCCAGCTCGCCAGGCAACTGGCCCCGGCGCACGGCATTGGCCAGCGCCAGGGTGATGCCCTTGTGGCAATCCAGCACCGCGCCCTGGCGCTGCTGGCGAATTTCACACATGTCATCGGTGAACTCGCACTTGTGATGCAGGATTTCATTGATACGCCGGGTTCGGGCATCGAGCACCAGCTCGTTGAACACCTGCAACAACAGCTTGCGCATGCAGCCAAGCGGGTCGACTTCGTCCTCGCTTTCGCTTGCCCGCGCCAAATGGTCATGGGTCTCGTGCAGGCTGTCGAGCAGCGCCTGCACCAGTTCGGCCTTGTTGTTGAAGTGCCAGTAGATCGCCCCGCGCGTCACACCCGCCAGTTCGGCGATGTCGGCCAGGGTGGTTCGCGCAACCCCGCGCTTGTAGAAGGCCTTTTCCGCCGCCTCGATGATCTGGGCGCGGGTTTCCTGGGCTTCCTCTTTGGTTCGACGGACCATGGCAGTACAACCTCATCTGGCCCGAACGCGCAGCGCGTACGGGGAACGCTCCGGGGGCACCTCTGCAGGGGGCCTCGCGGATGAGCTAATCAAGGGCTGTGGCGGTACCTAAGTACAACTCAGCGGTATTTACAAACAACCATGAATGTAAGTATATTCCTTAGCAAGCTATTTATCCACCGGATAGCAACTTTTCCAGATCAAGACACTTCCACTACTCTTGAGCGTCTCCCTGCTCCAGCGACCCGAGGATCCTCATGCAATTCAAGCCAGCCGTTACCGCTCTGGTTTCCGCCGTCGCCCTGGCAACCCTGCTCAGTGGCTGTAAGAAAGAAGAAGCAGCGCCAGCGGCGCAGGCTCCTCAGGTCGGCGTCGTGACCATCCAGCCCCAAGCCTTCACCCTGACCTCGGAATTGCCGGGGCGTACCAGTGCCTACCGCGTCGCCGAAGTGCGCCCGCAGGTCAACGGCATTATCCTCAAGCGCCTGTTCAAGGAAGGCAGTGAGGTCAAGGAAGGCCAGCAGCTCTACCAGATCGACCCTTCCGTGTACGAAGCCACCCTGGCCAATGCCCAGGCCAACCTGCAGGCTACCCGCTCGCTGGCCGAGCGCTACAAGCAACTGATCGACGAGCAAGCCGTTTCCAAACAGGAATACGACGACGCCAATGCCAAACGATTGCAGGCCGAGGCTTCGCTGAAAAGCGCCCAGATCGACCTGCGCTACACCAAGGTGCTGGCACCGATCAGTGGCCGTATCGGCCGTTCTTCGGTCACCGAAGGTGCGCTGGTGAGCAATGGCCAGAGCAACGCCATGGCCACCATCCAGCAGCTCGACCCGATCTACGTCGACGTCACCCAGTCCACCGCCGAGCTGCTCAAGCTGCGCCGTGACCTGGAAAGCGGCCAGTTGCAAAAAGCCGGCGACAACACCGCCTCGGTACAGCTGGTGCTGGAAGACGGCAGCCTGTTCAAGCAGGAAGGTCGCCTGGAGTTCTCCGAAGTCGCGGTCGACGAGACCACCGGCTCGGTCACCCTGCGCGCCATCTTCCCCAACCCCGACCACACCTTGCTGCCTGGCATGTTCGTGCATGCGCGGCTGAAGGCCGGTGTCAACGCCAACGCCATCCTGGCGCCGCAACAGGGCGTGACCCGCGACCTCAAAGGCGCGCCGACCGCGCTGGTGGTCAACCAGGAGAACAAGGTCGAGCTGCGCCAGCTCAAGGCCAACCGTACCCTGGGCAGCGACTGGCTGATCGAGGAAGGCCTCAACCCGGGTGACCGCCTGATCACCGAAGGGCTGCAGTACGTGCGCCCGGGCGTTGAAGTGAAGGTCAGCGAAGCCACCAACGTCAAGAAGCCGGCCAGCCCTGATCAGGCCAACGCGGCGAAAGCAGACGCCAAAGCGGAGTAAACCATGTCGAAGTTCTTTATCGATCGCCCGATCTTCGCCTGGGTGATCGCCTTGGTGATCATGCTGGTCGGCGCCTTGTCGATCCTGAAGTTGCCGATCAACCAGTACCCCAGCATCGCGCCGCCGGCCATCGCCATCGCCGTGACCTACCCGGGCGCCTCGGCGCAAACCGTGCAGGACACCGTGGTACAGGTGATCGAGCAGCAGCTCAACGGTATCGACAACCTGCGTTATGTGTCGTCGGAAAGTAACTCCGACGGCAGCATGACCATTACCGCTACCTTCGAGCAAGGCACCAACGCCGACACCGCGCAGGTGCAGGTACAGAACAAGCTGAACCTGGCCACCCCGCTGCTGCCGCAAGAAGTGCAGCAGCAAGGTATCCGCGTTACCAAGGCCGTTAAAAACTTCCTGCTGGTGATCGGCCTGGTGTCCGAAGACGGCAGCATGACCAAGGACGACCTGGCCAACTACATCGTCTCCAACATGCAGGACCCGATCTCGCGTACTGCGGGCGTGGGTGACTTCCAGGTGTTCGGTGCCCAGTACGCCATGCGTATCTGGCTCGATCCGGCCAAGCTGAACAAGTTCCAGCTGACCCCGGTCGACGTCAAGACCGCCGTGGCCGCGCAGAACGTGCAGGTGTCTTCCGGTCAGCTCGGCGGCCTGCCAGCGTTGCCGGGTACCCAGCTGAACGCCACCATCATCGGCAAGACCCGTCTGCAGACTGCCGAGCAGTTCGAAAAGATCCTGCTCAAGGTCAACAGCGACGGTTCGCAGGTACGTCTGGGTGATGTCGCCCAGGTAGGCCTGGGCGGTGAAAACTACGCGGTCAGCGCCCAGTTCAACGGCAAGCCGGCTTCCGGCCTGGCGGTAAAACTGGCAACCGGCGCCAACGCCCTGGACACCGCCAAGGCGCTGCGCCAGACCATCTCCGACCTGGAACCGTTCTTCCCGCCGGGGGTGAAAGCCGTATTCCCGTATGACACCACCCCGGTGGTCACCGAATCGATCAGCGGCGTGATCCACACCCTGATCGAAGCCGTGGTCCTGGTGTTCCTGGTGATGTACCTGTTCCTGCAGAACTTCCGCGCCACCATCATCACCACCATGACCGTACCGGTGGTGTTGCTGGGTACCTTCGGCATCCTGGCCGCTGCGGGCTTCAGCATCAACACCCTGACCATGTTCGCCATGGTCCTGGCCATCGGCTTGCTGGTGGACGACGCCATCGTCGTGGTGGAGAACGTCGAGCGGGTAATGTCCGAGGAAGGCCTGCCGCCCAAGGAAGCGACCAAGCGCTCGATGGAGCAGATCCAGGGTGCCCTGGTGGGTATTGCCCTTGTGCTGTCGGCGGTACTGCTGCCCATGGCGTTCTTCGGTGGTTCCACCGGTGTGATCTACCGGCAGTTCTCCATCACCATCGTCTCGGCCATGGGCCTGTCGGTGCTGGTGGCGCTTATCTTCACCCCGGCCCTGTGCGCCACCATGCTCAAGCCGCTGAAGAAGGGCGAGCACCATGTGGCCAAGCGTGGCTTCTTTGGCTGGTTCAACCGCAACTTCGACCGCAGCGTAACCGGCTACGAACGCAGCGTTGGTGCCATCCTGCGCAACAAGGTGCCGTTCCTGCTGGCCTATGCACTGATCGTGGTTGGCATGATCTGGCTGTTCGCCCGTATTCCTACCGCCTTCCTGCCTGAGGAAGACCAAGGCGTACTGTTCGCCCAGGTACAGACCCCGGCCGGTTCCAGTGCCGAGCGTACCCAGGTGGTGGTCGACCAGATGCGTGAGTATCTGCTGAAGGAAGAAGCCGACACCGTGGCCTCCGTGTTCACCGTCAACGGCTTCAACTTCGCCGGTCGCGGCCAGAGCTCGGGTATGGCGTTCATCATGCTCAAGCCTTGGGATGAGCGTTCCAAGGAGAACAGCGTGTTCGCCCTGGCCCAGCGTGCCCAGCAGCACTTCTTCACCTTCCGCGATGCCATGGTGTTCGCCTTCGCCCCGCCAGCAGTGCTCGAACTGGGTAACGCCACCGGCTTCGACGTGTTCCTGCAGGACCGCGGCGGTGTCGGCCATGAGAAGCTGATGGAAGCGCGCAACCAGTTCCTGGCCAAGGCTGCACAAAGCAAGATCCTCAGTGCCGTGCGCCCCAACGGCCTGAACGACGAGCCGCAGTACCAGCTGACCATCGATGACGAACGTGCCAGCGCCCTGGGCGTGACCATCGCCGACATCAACAACACCCTGTCGATTGCCTTGGGTGCCAGCTACGTCAACGACTTCATCGACCGTGGCCGGGTCAAGAAGGTGTACATCCAGGGCGAACCAAACTCCCGGATGAGCCCGGAAGACCTGCAGAAGTGGTACGTGCGCAATGGCGCTGGCGAGATGGTGCCGTTCTCTTCCTTCGCCAAGGGCGAGTGGACCTACGGTTCGCCGAAGCTGTCGCGCTACAACGGTGTCGAGGCAATGGAAATTCTGGGTGCGCCAGCACCGGGCTACAGTACCGGTGAAGCCATGGCCGAGGTCGAGCGCATTGCTGGCGAACTGCCAAGCGGCATTGGCTTCTCCTGGACCGGCATGTCCTACGAGGAAAAACTCTCCGGCTCGCAAATGCCGGCGCTGTTCGCCCTCTCGGTACTGTTCGTGTTCCTGTGCCTGGCAGCCCTGTACGAAAGCTGGTCGATCCCGATCGCCGTGGTGCTGGTAGTACCGCTGGGTATCATCGGTGCCCTGATCGCCACCAGCCTGCGCGGTTTGTCCAACGACGTGTACTTCCTGGTCGGCCTGTTGACCACCATCGGCCTGGCGGCGAAGAACGCCATCCTGATCGTCGAGTTCGCCAAGGAGCTGCACGAGCAAGGCCGCAGCCTGTACGACGCGGCGATCGAAGCGTGCCGCATGCGTCTGCGCCCGATCATCATGACCTCGCTGGCGTTCATCCTCGGCGTGGTACCGTTGACCATCGCCAGTGGCGCCGGCGCCGGCAGCCAGCACGCCATTGGTACCGGCGTGATCGGCGGCATGATCAGTGCGACCGTGCTGGCTATCTTCTGGGTACCGCTATTCTTCGTCGCAGTGTCGTCGCTGTTCGGCAGCAAAGAGCCGGAAAAAGACGTCACCCCTGAAACTCCACGTTATGAGGCTGGGCAATGACCAAGTCTTTGTTGTCCCTGGCGGTAACCGCTTTCATTCTTGGCGGCTGCTCGCTGATTCCCGACTACCAGACCCCGGAATCGCCGGTGGCAGCGCAGTGGCCGCAAGGCCCTGCGTACTCGCCGACCCAGTCGGCAGACGTTGCCGCCGCCGAACAGGGCTGGCGCCAGTTCTTCCACGACCCGGCACTGCAGCAGCTGATCCAGACCTCGCTGGTCAACAACCGCGACCTGCGCGTCGCCGCGTTGAACATCGACGCCTACCGCGCGCAATACCGCATCCAGCGTGCCGACCTGTTCCCGGCGGTTTCGGCCACCGGCAGCGGCAGCCGCCAGCGCTTGCCGGCGAACATGTCGACCTCCGGTGAGTCGAGCATCAGCAGCCAGTACTCGGCCACCCTGGGCGTCAGCGCCTATGAGCTGGACCTGTTCGGCCGTGTGCGCAGCCTGACCGAGCAGGCGTTGGAAACCTACCTGTCCAGTGAGCAGGCGCGCCGCTCCACGCAGATCGCCCTGGTGGCCAGCGTGGCCAACGCCTATTACACCTGGCAGGCCGACCAGGCGCTGTTCAAGCTGACCGAAGAAACGCTGAAGACCTACGAGGAAAGCTACAACCTCACCCGTCGCAGCAACGAAGTCGGCGTGGCTTCGGCACTGGATGTCAGCCAGGCGCGCACCGCCGTGGAAGGCGCCCGGGTCAAGTACTCGCAGTACCAGCGCCTGGTCGCCCAGGACGTCAACAGCCTGACCGTGTTGCTGGGCACCGGTATTCCGGCCGACCTGGCCAAGCCGCTGCAGCTCGATGCCGACCAACTGGCCGAAGTACCGGCCGGCCTGCCGTCGGATATCCTCCAGCGTCGCCCGGACATCCAGGAGGCCGAACACCTGCTCAAGGCCGCCAACGCCAATATTGGCGCCGCCCGCGCAGCGTTCTTCCCGAGCATCAGCCTGACGGCCAACGCTGGGAGCATCAGCCCCGACATGGGCCACCTGTTCTCGGGCGGCCAGGGCACCTGGCTGTTCCAGCCGCAGATCAACCTGCCGATCTTCAACGCCGGCAGCCTGAAGGCCAGCCTGGACTACTCGAAGATCCAGAAGGACATCAACGTCGCCAAGTACGAAAAAACCATCCAGACCGCCTTCCAGGAAGTCTCCGATGGCCTCGCGGCGCGAAAAACCTTTGAAGAGCAACTGCAGGCCCAGCGAGACCTGGTGCAGGCGAACCAGGACTACTACCGCCTGGCCGAACGCCGCTACCGCATCGGGATCGACAGTAACCTGACCTTCCTCGATGCTCAGCGCAACCTGTTCAGCGCCCAGCAATCGCTGATCACCGACCGCCTGTCGCAGCTGACCAGCGAGGTCAACCTGTACAAGGCGCTTGGTGGTGGCTGGTATGAGCAGACCGGGCAGGCCAACCAGCAGGCATCGGTAGACGTACCGAAAAGCTGACTCATGCTGTAACAGCATCAGGCCCACCCTTGCGGTGGGCCTTTTATTTGCCGGAGGAAATTAATTAACCAACCGGAACATTCCGTTCGATTATCGCCCCATTCCGTTTGCGGCGAATTGCCTCACCCCCGCACAACCCCGCACCATCCCCTCACGCAACGTTGCCCAAGTTCATCCAAAAGACCCGCACCTGCCGGCTCGATCTGGCAGTGCACCGGCTCGCCCCATAAAAACAAGAGATCCACGACAGATGAGCACTTTGCAACCCGCACGCCAGCTGCTGCCCGGCCTGTTGGCCATGTCCTGCGCCTTCCCGCTGTTCGCCGCCGAAGGCGGTTTCATGGAGGACGCCAAGGCCACCCTCAACCTGCGCAACTTCTACATCAACCGCAACTTCGTCGACCCCGCCCACCCGCAGGCCAAGGCCGAAGAATGGACACAAAGCTTCATTCTCGACGCCCGCTCCGGCTTCACCCAAGGCACCGTCGGTTTCGGCGTGGACGTACTGGGCATGTACTCGGTCAAGCTCGACGGCGGCAAAGGCACCACCAACACGCACCTGCTGCCCGTGCATGATGACGGCCGCCCGGCCGATGACTTCGGCCGACTGGGTGTCGCACTGAAAGCCAAACTGTCCGAAACCGAGCTGAAAGTCGGTGAGTGGATGCCGGTACTGCCCATCCTGCGCTCGGACGATGGGCGCTCGCTGCCACAGACCTTCCGCGGCGGCCAGCTGACCTCGAAGGAAATCGCCGGCCTGACCTTGTACGCCGGCCAGTTCCGCGGCAACAGCCCGCGTAACGACGCCAGCATGGAAGACATGTCGATGAACGGCAAAGGCGCGTTCACCTCCGACCGTTTCAACTTCGGCGGCGGTGAGTACACCTTCAACGACAAACGCACCATGATTGGCCTGTGGGATGCCCAGCTCAAGGACATCTACCGCCAGCAATACCTCAACCTGACGCACAGCCAACCGCTGGGCGACTGGACCCTGGGTGCCAACCTGGGCTACTTCATCGGCAAGGAAGACGGTGCCGAACGCGCCGGCAAGCTGGACAACCGCACCGCCTCGGCCATGCTCTCGGCACGCTACCAAGGCCACACCTTCTACGTCGGCCTGCAAAAGGTCAGCGGCGACGATGCCTGGATGCGGGTCAACGGCACCAGTGGTGGCACCTTGGCCAACGACAGCTACAACTCCAGCTTCGACAATGCCAAGGAACGCTCCTGGCAGGTGCGCCATGACTTCAACTTCGCCACCGTTGGCGTGCCTGGGTTGACGTTGATGAACCGCTACATCAAGGGTGACAACGTCACCGTGGGCAGCGTGGATGATGGCAAGGAGTGGGCACGGGAGACCGAACTGGCGTACGTGGTGCAGTCGGGCAGCTTCAAGGACCTGTCGGTGAAATGGCGCAACTCCACCATGCGCCGGGACTTCAGCACCAACGCGTTCGATGAGAACCGGTTGATTGTGAGTTACCCGCTGAATTTGTTGTGATCTGAACTGGCCTCATCGCGGGCAAGCCCGCTCCTACAGGGACCCACAATTCCCTGTAGGAGCGGGCTTGCCCGCGATGAGGCCAGATGCACCATCAAATAACTATAAGCTATAAATAAATCGATAAACCTTCTTTGACGACATAAGCTGCAACCGCTTGAATAGGCCCCTGATCCCCGCCCCAGAGCCGTGACATGGACCTCCGCCAGCTGCGCTACTTCATCGCCCTTACCGAATACCGCAGTTTCGTCCGTGCCGCCGAGGCCATGGGCATCACCCAGCCCGCCTTCAGCCGAGCCATCCAAGGCCTGGAACACACCTTCGGCTGCCCGCTGGTCGACCGCGCCAGCAAAGCCCTACCGCCTACCCCCGAAGGTCTGGTGGTACTGCAACATGCCCGCCGGTTGGTTCAAGGCGCTGCGCAGCTGAGCAACGAAGTGCTGCAAATGACCAAGCTCGACGCCGGCGAGTTGCACTTCGGCAGCGGCCCGGCCCTGGCCGTGCGCCTGGTGCCCGACGCCCTGCGCCACTTCATCGAGCGCCATCCCGGTATCCGCACTTCCCTGCTGGTGGACAACAGCGAACGCCTCGGTCAGGCCTTGCGCCGCGAACAGATCGAGTTTTTCGTCGATGATATCCGCCCGTTCGAAGCCGACCCCAACTTCCACACCGAGCCCCTGTCACCACGCCCAGGGCTGTTTTTCTGCCGCCCGGGCCATCCGCTGCTGGCCAAGGACAGCCTGTCGACCAACGACCTGTTCAGCTACCCACTGGCCAGCGCCCTGCTCGCCCCCGGCGTACGCAAGCGCCTGGCCAACCTCAGCGGGCGCAGCGATTTCACCCCGCATTTGCAAACCGAGCACCTGGCGGTGCTGCGCAGCGTTGTGCAGGCCAGCGATGCCATCGGTACCGCCAGCGAAGAGGCCGTGGCCGAAGACCTGGCCGCCGGCACACTGGTGCGCCTGCACTGGCGCAACTTACCGCCTGCGTTGGAAGTGTTGAGCGTGCGCTGTGGGGTAGTCAGCCGCAGTGGTTATCGACTGTCGCCAGCGGCACGGGCGATGATCGAGACGCTGGTGGGGCTGGATATGCCAGTGCGGGCTGCTGCCATTCGCTGAGCTGATGATGGTGGTGGCTGCGGGCTATCCTGTTCACTATCAGGCAAAACAACGCTGAACAGGGAGGCACAACAATGAAAAACCTCGTCGACCACCTGAGCCAGTACGCCAGCTACCACCGCGACCCACGCAACATCGCCACCCACTTCGTCGGCATCCCCATGATCGTGCTGGCCGTCACCATCTTGCTATCGCGCCCGGGCTGGGAAGTGGCCGGCATGTGGCTATCCCCCGCCCTGCTGGCCGCAGCGGCCTCGGTATGGTTCTACCTGCGCCTGGACCTGCGCTTCGGGCTGGTGATGGGGCTGCTGTTGGGGTTGTGCCTGTGGGTAGGCCAGGCGCTGGCAATGCAGACCACAATGCTGTGGCTAAGCGCCGGGCTGGGGGCATTCGTGGTGGGCTGGATCATCCAGTTCGTCGGCCATTACTACGAAGGCCGTAAACCGGCCTTTGTCGACGATGTCAGCGGCCTGATCATCGGGCCGCTGTTCGTGGTGGCAGAAGCTGCGTTCATGCTGGGCCTGTGCCCGGCCCTGAAGTCGGCCGTGGAAACCTCTGCAGGGCCGGTCAGGCTTCAGCAATAACGCTTACTGGCGCGATTCTACGCCCAGCTCATCCCACACCGACTCGGCCAGGTGGAAGGTGGCGTTTGCCGCCGGGATGCCGCAGTAGATCGCGCTTTGCATCAGCACTTCCTTGATCTCGTCGCGGGTCACGCCGTTGTTGGCCGCCGCACGCAGGTGCAGTTTCAGCTCGTCGTTGCGGTTCATGCCGATCAGCATGGCAATGGTGATCAGGCTGCGGGTATGGCGCGGCAGGCCCGGGCGGGTCCAGATATCACCCCAGGCATGGCGGGTGATCATCTCCTGGAACTCGCCGTTGAAGTCGTTGAGCTTTTCCAGGCTGCGGTCCACATGGGCATCGCCCAGCACCGCACGGCGCACTTGCATGCCGGCGTCGTAACGTTGTTTCTCGTCCATGGCGTTGTCCTCAGTGAGCCAGCAGGAAGTCGAGCACGCGGCGGCTGAAGGCCTCACCGATTTCGACGTTCGACAGGTGTGCGGCCGGGAAGTCGACGTACTCGGCACCGTTGATACCGGCCTGCATGAAGCGGCCATGCTCAGGGGTGGTCACCACGTCTTCGGTACCAGCAACGATCAGCGCCGGCACCTGGATACGGCCCAGTTGCTCACGGTAATCGGCATCACGCACGGCTGCGCAATTGCCGGCATAGCCTTGCGGGCTGGTTTGCGCCAGCATCTGGCAGATGCGCTGGGCCTGCGCGGGCTGGGCCTGGGCGAAGCCTGGGGTGAACCAACGGGCGATGGACGCATCGCGCAGGTCGACCATGGCCTGCTGGCCGCCTTTGAGCACGGTGTCGATACGGGTGTTCCACACCTCGTCGTTGGCGATCTTGGCGGCGGTGTTGCACAGGGTCAGGCTGTGCAGGCGATCACCGGCGTTGATGCCCAGCCACTGGCCGATCAAGCCGCCCATCGACAGGCCGACGAAGTGCGCTTTCTGGATGTCCAGGCCATCGAGCAGGGCCAGCACGTCCCGCCCCAGTTGCTCGATGCTGTAGGGGCCGTCAGTGACCAGCGAGGCACCGTGGCCACGGGTGTCGTAGCGCAGCACCCGGAAATGCTGGCTCCACAGCGGAATCTGGGTGTCCCACATGCCCAGGTCAGTGCCCAGCGAGTTGGACAGGACGAGTACCGGGGCGTTTTCCGGGCCATCGATCTGGTAGTTCAAAACGCCATCGGCCAGTTGCAAGTGCGCCACAGCGGTCTCCTTCAGGCAGTGAAATGTTGATGTTCGGTCACGGCGCGCGCCACCCAGACGCGCGCCTGGCCCAGGTAATGGGCAGGGTCGAGCAGGCGATCAAGTTCTTCGGCAGACAGCTCGGCACTGACCTGCGGTTCGTCACCCAGCACGGCACGCAAGTGGCGCTGTTCGGCCACGGCGCGCTGGCAGCATTGCTCCAGCAGGTGGTGGGCACGGTCGCGGCCCAGGCGCTGGGCCAGCACGATGCTCACCGCTTCGGCCAGCACCAGGCCTTGGGTAAGGTCGAGGTTACGGCGCATGCGCGCTGCATCCACTTCCATGCCTTCGGCGATGACCTGGGCCTGGCGCAGCGCGCCGGAAACCAGGCAGCAGATATCCGGCAGGGTTTCCCACTCGGCATGCCACAGGCCCAGGCTGCGCTCGTGTTCCTGAGGCATGGCGGCGAACAGCGTCGACACCAGGCCCGGCACACGGGTGGCGGCGCCGATCAGCACCGCAGCGCCCACCGGGTTGCGCTTGTGCGGCATGGTGGACGAACCGCCCTTACCCGGCGCGGAAGGCTCGAACACCTCCCCCGCCTCGGTCTGCATCAGCAAGCTGACATCGCGGCCGAACTTGCCCAGGCTGCCGGCCACCAGGCCCAGCACCGAGGCAAACTCCACCAGGCGGTCGCGCTGGGTGTGCCAGGGTTGCTCCGGCAACGTCAGCTTCAGCTGCTCCGCCAGGGCCTCGGCCACCGGCATCGCCTTGCTGCCCAGGGCCGCCAGGCTACCCGAGGCACCGCCGAACTGCAGCACCAGCAAGCGCGGGCGCAGTTCCTGCAGGCGCTGGCGGTGGCGGGTCAAGGCGCCCAACACGCCAGCCAGTTTCATGCCCAGGGTCACCGGGGTGGCATGCTGCAACCAAGTACGGCCTACCAGTGGGGTATCAGCATGCTTCAAGGCTTGCTGCGACAGGGTGTCGGCCAGCTTGCCAAGGTCGGCTTCGATCAGGTCGAGAGCATTGCGCAGCTGCAAGATCAGCCCGGTGTCCATCGCATCCTGGCTGGTCGCGCCCAGGTGCACATAGCGCTCGGCCTCGGGCACGCCGCTGGCAATCACCTTGCCCAACGCCTTCACCAGCGGGATTGCCGAGTTACCCGCGGTGGCGATGGCATTGGCCAGCGCGCCAACGTCATAGCGCTCGGCCTGGCAAGCTGCCTCGATGGCGGCCACGGCGCTATGCGGCACCAGCCCGGCAGCGGCTTCGGCACGGGCCAGCGCAGCTTCGAAATCGAGCATGCCCTGCAAGCGGCCATGGTCGGAGAAGATCTCGCGCATGGCCGGCGCGGTGAAATAGGCGTCGAACAGTTGGTTGGTCATGCCACGTCCTTAATCATCGTGGTGCAGGTACGCCGCCTGCTTCGGCAGGCGCAGGCTGAACAGGAAGGCAATCGCCATCATGGCCGTCACGTACCAGTAGAAAGTGTTTTCCATACCCAGGGTCTTCAGGCCCAGGGCCACGTACTCGGCAGAGCCGCCGAATGCCGCGTTGGCCACTGCATAGGCCAGGCCCACACCCAGCGCACGCACCTGCGGCGGGAACATCTCGGCCTTCACCAGGCCGCTGATCGAGGTGTAGAAACTGACGATACACAACGCCAGGCTGATCAGTACAAAGGCCATGAACGGGCTGGTCACCGTTTTCAGCGCCATCAGCAGCGGCACGGTGCACAGGGTACCGAGCGCCCCGAACAGCAGCATCGAATTACGCCGGCCGATGCGGTCGGACAGCATGCCGAAGAACGGCTGCAGCACCATGAACAGGAACAACGCACCGGTCATCACGTAGCTGGCGTTTTTTGCCGTCATGCCGGCCGTGTTCACCAGGTATTTCTGCATGTAAGTGGTGAAGGTGTAGAAGATCAGCGAGCCACCCGCGGTATAGCCGAGCACGGTCACAAAGGCCGCTGCGTGATTGCGGAACAGGCCCTTGATGGTGCCGGCGTCCTTGTCCTGGCGGGTCTCGGCGCTGCTGGTTTCGTGCAGCGAACGGCGCAGCATCAGCGAGATCAGCGCGGCAATGGCGCCAACCACGAACGGAATGCGCCAGCCCCAGGCACGCAGCTCATCTTCTGTGAGCAACTGCTGCAGGATCACCACCACCAGCACCGCCAGCAACTGGCCACCGATCAGGGTGACGTACTGGAACGAAGCAAAAAAGCCGCGCTGACCGCGCAACGCCACTTCACTCATGTAGGTAGCAGTGGTGCCGTATTCGCCGCCTACCGACAGGCCCTGGATCAGGCGGGCCAGCAACAGCAGCGCTGGCGCCCAGGTGCCGATGCTGGCGTATGTGGGCAGGCAGGCGATCATCAGGGAGCCGAAGCACATCATCAGCACCGAGATCATCAGGGAATTCTTGCGACCATGGCGGTCAGCGAGGCGGCCGAAGATCCAGCCACCGATGGGGCGCATCAAAAAGCCTGCGGCGAAAACACCTGCCGTGTTCAACAACTGCACGGTAGGGTCGTCGGAAGGGAAGAAGGCCGGGGCAAAGTAGATCGCGCAGAACGCGTAGACGTAGAAGTCGAACCATTCCACCAGGTTGCCTGATGAGGCACCGACAATAGCGAAGATGCGCTTGCTGCGTTCTTCGCCGGTGTAATAGGTTGAGGTCATGACGGTTTTACTCCAAGAGGGTCCCAGGTAAGTCTAGACATACCTGGTAACACACTCGTTCCGCTTGCTGGCTGGCAATTGGCCTTGTGTCTAACAAGACCGGCCTCTTCGCGGGCAAGCCCGCTCCCACGGGTTTTCGTTGTGCAGTGGGCAACAATCTTCCTGTGGGAGCGGGCTTGCCCGCGAAGAGGCCGGTACAGGTCAAACCCGCTCGATGGCCAAAGCCAGACCCTGACCAACCCCTACACACATGGTTGCCAGGCCCTTGCGCCCACCACTCTTCTCCAGCTGGTGCAGTGCCGTCAGCACCAGGCGCGCACCGCTCATGCCCAGCGGGTGGCCCAGGGCGATCGCACCGCCATTAGGGTTCACCTGCGGCGCATCATCGGCCACACCCAGCTCACGCAGCACCGCCAGGCCTTGGCTGGCAAAGGCTTCGTTCAGCTCGATCACATCGAAATCATTGACTGCCACACCCAGGCGCTCGGTCAGCTTGCGCACCGCCGGCACCGGGCCAACGCCCATTACCCGTGGGGCAACACCGCCACTGGCCATGCCCAGAACGCGGGCGCGTGGAGTCAGGCCGTGCTTCTTCACCGCTTCAGCCGACGCCAGGATCAGCGCCGCAGCACCATCGTTCACGCCCGAGGCATTGCCGGCGGTCACTGTCTTGTCCGGGCCGTTGACCGGCTTGAGCTTGGTCAGGGCTTCCAGTGTGGTGTCCGGGCGCAGGTGTTCGTCACGCTCGACGATGGTTTCGCCTTTCTTGTGCGCAATGCGCACCGGCACGATTTCTTCGGCGAAGAACCCGGCGGCCTGGGCGGCTGCCGCTTTCTGCTGGCTGCGCAGGGCGAACGCGTCCTGGTCAGCACGCGAAACCTGATAATCGTCGGCCACGTTGTCGGCGGTTTCCGGCATGGAGTCCACGCCGTACTGGCCCTTCATCAGCGGGTTGATGAAACGCCAGCCGATGGTGGTGTCTTCCAGCTTCATGTTCCGCGAATAGCCGCTTTCGGCCTTGCCCATGACGAACGGGGCACGCGACATCGACTCGACGCCACCGGCAATCGCCAGCTCCATTTCGCCGCTGGCGATGGCGCGGAAGGCAGTGCCGATGGCGTCCATGCCCGACGCGCACAGGCGGTTCAGGGTAACACCCGGGATGCTATCGGGCAGGCCGGCCAGCAGCAGCGCCATGCGCGCCACGTTACGGTTGTCTTCACCGGCCTGGTTGGCGCAGCCGAAGAACACTTCGTCGACTTGATCCCACTGTACGCTCGGGTTGCGTTCGATCAGCGCCTTCAGCGGCACGGCAGCCAGGTCGTCGGCACGCACGCCGGCCAGGGCGCCGCCGAAGCGGCCGATCGGGGTGCGGATGGCGTCACAGATAAATACGTCGCGCATTAAGCTTCTCCTGCGGTACGGGCTTCGAGGTCACGCAGGGCGGACGGCTCGACTTCAGTGGTTCGGGGGTGGTCTGCTGGAGGCTACTGGTCAGGGTGCTTCAGTGAGCTCAGATTAAGGAGACTGGCAGGTCGCTTACAATCCGATAATCGACTATTTGTGCGATTAACGAACCATTTGTTGCAAACCTACCGATCCCCTTCTTGCCCTTTACCGGCCTCAGGTCGCGTCTGCGTGGCTCACCAGCCCTTTCACGATCACGCCCACGGTCGCCAGCGCCGCCGGCACCAGCAATGCCGTCAGCACCTGCTCGAAGTTCCAGCCCAGGCCCAGCAGCGTTGCGCCACTCCAGGCCCCGAGAATGGCGCCAAAGCGGCCAATGCCCAGCATCCACGATACACCGGTGGCCCGGCCCTGGGTCGGGTAGAAGCGTGCCGCCAGCGAAGGCATTGCCGACTGCGCGCCGTTCACGCACATACCCGCAATCAGTACCAGCGTGGCCAACACGGTAATGTTGCCCAGGCTCTGCCCCACGGCGTAAGCAAACACCCCGGCCAGCAGGTAGAAAATGCCGATGACCTTGTGCGGGTTGAAACGGTCCATGGCCCAACCCACACCGACCGCACTGAGCACACCACCAAACTGGAACAGCGCACCGATGAACGCGGCCTGCTCCATGCTCGCACCGCTGTCTCGCATCAGGGTTGGCAGCCAGCTGGTCAGCAGGTAGACGATGACCAGGCCCATGAAGTAGGTCAGCCACAGCAGCATGGTGCCCAGGCCATAAGTGCCGGAGAAGATCACCGCAAACACGTTGCGTGCGGCCACGGCCTTTTGTTCCGGTACGGTGAAGCTGCCGGCCTCGGCCACTACTTGTGGCGCGATGGGCGACAGGGTCTTGCGCACCTTGTCGGTGCCTCGGTTGCGTACCACCAGGAACCGCGCCGACTCCGGCAGCCAGACCATCAGCACCAACGCCAGCAGCAGCGGCAGGACCCCACCGATAACCAGCAGGCTGTGCCAGCCGTAAGCCGGGATCATCTTGGCAGAAATGAAGCCACCACCCGCCATGCCCAGGTTGAAACCACAGAACATGCTGGTGACCAGCAACGACTTGAGGCGCTCAGGGGTGTATTCGGACAGCAGCGTGGTCGCGTTGGGCATACCGGCACCAAGGCCCAGGCCCGTCAGAAAGCGCAGTACCAGCAACTGGTCGACGTTGGTGGCATAGGCCGAAGCCAGGCTGAAACCGCCGAACACCAGCACCGCGCCCACCAGAACACCTTTACGGCCGAAGCGGTCAGCCAGCGGCCCGGAGCCCAGGGCGCCGAACACCATGCCGATCAATGCGGCACTCATGACCGGGCCGAGGCTGGCACGGTCGATCCCCCACTCCTGCGACAGGGCCGGGGCGATGAAACCCATGGCGGCAGTGTCCAGGCCATCGAGGAAGACGATCAGGAAGCACAACAGCACGACCCGCCACTGATAGCGGGACAGCGGCTGCTGATTGATGAACGACTGAACGTCGAGGCTTTTGCCGACGTTGTTTTGCGCTTGGTTCATTGTTGTTATCCAGAATGTAGGGCACAGCCAGACCACTGCACACGGGCAACCGGCACAGAGGGCGATGAGTGGGGAATATGGCCTGCGTCAGCCTGGATACAACGGTACTGCGCGCGGGTGCGGCCGCGGCAGCGAGGGGACAGTATTCATGTTATGTGCCTCTTATGTTTTTCTTGTTCGGTAGGCAGGGCCGACCGTTGCGAGAAACATTAATCAGCGGGCGCAGGTGAAGCAATTCACCCGGAACGACACTGTGCGTTTATCGCACAGGAAACGGTTTTGCCTGTTCTATTTTGGGGCCGCCTTGCGGCCCCGGCAATTTCAACCAAACAACTGATGGCAAAGGTCGCGGCTGGCAGCGAGCAAAATCGGCAAGAAGCGCTGCTCCAGCTCACTGCGCGTTACCCGCCCTACGTGGGTACTCACGTTCAACGCCGCCAACACCTGCCCCGAAGCGTCATACACCGGCACCGCAATCGATCGCAGCCCCTGCTCCAGTTCCTGGTCCACCACGCACCATCCCTGGGCGCGCACCTGCTGGATGCAGGCGAACAACGATTCAGGGTCATGCAGGGTACGGCTGGTGCGCGCTTTCAGGTCGGCACGCTCCAGGTACTCGCGCAGGCTGGTGTCGTCCAGGGCCGCCAGCAGAATGCGCCCCATCGACGTGCAGTAGGCCGGCAGGCGCCCTCCCACCGACAGGTCGACCGAAATCAGCCGCTCCACCGTGGCCGAACGGGCTATATAAAGGATGTCGTCACCTTCGAGCGTGGCCATGTTGGCCGCCTCGTGCAACTGGTCGCTGATGCGGTCCAGGTATGGCTGGGCAGAAATCGCCAGCGGTGTCGACGACAGGTAGGCATGCCCCAGGGTCAGCACTTTGGGCAGCAGCGAATAGGTACGCCCGTCGGTGGTGGCGTAACCCAGCTTGATCAACGTATGCAGGCAACGGCGCACCGCTGCACGAGGGATTTCCGTACGGTGGCTGATCTGGGCGATGGTCAGGTGGCGCTTGCGCTCCTGGAACGCCTGGATCACGGCCAGGCCACGTGCCAGGGAGGTCATGAAGTCCGGGTCACCGGTAAAGGCCTGGATGCGCTTGGCCGGAGAAGCCACGATCGGCGGCGCCATGGCAGCCGAAGCAGGCCGTGCCACCTCCGGATTGCCGGAATCGTTGCCCAGGGTTTCGTCACTCATCGCACACCTCAAAAAAAACGCCGGTTCGTGCGATTATCGAACAAACGGCCGATAATCGCAATTGACCGCCGACACTTTTGCTTATACCTTTCTCATGCCACTTGTGGCTTCTTTGGAGAGACTGGTCAGGTACCCACCGTAGAAGTCCCCAGGCAACGGCCTCGCCTTCTGGCGAGGCCGTTTTTCATTCGGGCCTCATCCCGGCGTTGCAGCGAACTTTTATCCGCCTTGCCTTTCAAACTTGTACGAAAGGTCCAAACTGTTTCCAGGCACATCCCACTACTTACGTCAGATGATGCCAGGGCCGGGTAAATAACGATGTTCGGCGAATTACCGGTTGCTATAATCGATTGCGCAGGCCGCCGACGCCAGCGTGGTCAAGGAACCTTCCGTTGTATCAAGCCTTGTATCAAGCCGTTGCGGCCCACATGGCCTGTGCATGCTGCACAGTGCATAACAACAGTCATTACTCTTAATTCAGGTACTGCATGTGACGAAAGATGAACTGCGCGCAGAACTCGAGCGCCAGGCTGAACGTTACAAGGATGTTTACGGCGGCGAAGTCACCACTTATGCCGCACAACCGGATCCGGAACGCAAACCTTGGCGCAAACGTGCCAGTGTGCGCGACCAGGCTTTCAGCCAGGAACTGGAACGAATGGAAAAGGAACTGCGCAGCGACACCCCCTGACCCCAGGACTACGCCAGCGCGTCGTCGCCCGGCCAGCCCGGGCGCGGTCAAAATTGCTTCGATCTTTACCGCCTGACCGATGATGAAATGGAATTACACAAATTTCATACGATCGTTTGAATGGTGGCAAACCAGCATTTTCTTGGCTTTTATGCCTGATTTCGCCAAGCTTTACGCTTTTTAGCCGATATTTCCCTGCGTGAAGGCCCCACCTTGCACGGCGCACCCACGCCATGAAGATTGCCATCGGTCTGTAGCAGGTGCATCGATTGCCAAGGTTTTCTGGCATAATCCCGCCCCCCTATGACCGCCAGACAACCTTCATGATCGATTTATTCAGCGGACTGGATGCCTGGGTGTTGGTGAGCCTGCTGCTCGCCTTGACCTTCGTACTCGCCTTCGAGTTCATCAATGGCTTTCATGACACCGCCAACGCGGTAGCTACCGTCATCTATACCAAAGCCATGCCGCCGCACCTCGCCGTGTTCTTCTCCGGCGTGTTCAACTTCCTTGGCGTTCTGCTCGGCGGTGTCGGGGTGGCCTATGCCATCGTGCACCTGCTGCCGGTAGAGCTGCTGATCAACGTGAACACCGGACACGGCCTGGCCATGGTCTTCTCGCTGCTGGCTGCGGCCATCACCTGGAACCTGGGCACCTGGTACTTTGGCATCCCCGCTTCCAGCTCGCACACGCTGATCGGCTCCATTCTCGGCGTCGGCCTGGCCAACGCCCTGATCAACGACATTCCGCTGGGTGACGGCGTCAACTGGCAGAAGGCGATCGACATCGCCATGTCGCTGGTGGTCTCGCCAATGGCCGGCTTCGCCGTTGCCGCCCTGGTGCTGATCGGCCTGAAGTGGTGGCGCCCGCTGTCGAAGATGCACAAAACCCCCGACCAGCGCCGCAAGCTCGACGACAAGAAGCACCCGCCGTTCTGGAACCGCATGGTGCTGGTGGTTTCCGCCATGGGCGTCAGCTTCGTGCACGGCTCGAACGACGGCCAGAAAGGCATCGGCCTGATCATGCTGGTGCTCATCGGTATCGTCCCGGCCAAGTTCGTCCTCGACCTGAACAGCACCACCTACCAGATCGAGCGTACCCGCGACGCCACCCTGCACATGAGCCAGTTCTATCAGCGCAACGCCGCCACCCTGGGCGAGTTCCTGGCGCTGGGCAAAGCCAAGTCCAGCGACCTGCCGGAGCAGTTCAGCTGCAACCCGCAGCAGACCGAGCCGACCATTGCCGCGCTGCAGGCCTCGCTGCAAGGCGTGACCGACTACCACAGCCTGAGTGCCGACAAGCGTGTCGAAGTGCGCCGCTACCTGCTGTGCCTGGATGACACGGCGAAGAAGGTTGGCAAGCTGCCAGGCCTGGAGGCCCGTGAAAAGGCCGACCTGGAAAAACTGCGCAAAGACCTCACTGCCACGACCGAATACGCCCCGTTCTGGGTAATCGTGGCCGTCGCCCTGGCCCTGGGCCTGGGCACCATGGTTGGCTGGAAGCGCGTGGTACTGACCGTCGGCGAGAAGATCGGCAAGCAAGGCATGACCTATGCACAGGGCATGTCGGCACAGATCACCGCGGCCTGCGCCATCGGCATGGCCAACGTGTTCGCCCTGCCGGTATCGACCACCCACGTGCTGTCGTCCGGCGTGGCCGGCACCATGGTCGCCAACAAAAGCGGCCTGCAAGGCGGCACCGTGAAAACCATCCTGCTGGCCTGGGTCCTCACCCTGCCGGCCTCGATGGGCCTGGCGGCCGGCCTGTTCTGGCTGGCGTCCAAAGCCATTGGCTGAGTGATACCGCAATGAATGAAGGCGCCCTCGTGGCGCCTTTTTCATGAGCGTCAGTCCTGTGCCGGCTACCTTTTCTTGCCCCCCAGCAGCGACCCCATCAACCCGCGCACCAGTTGCCGCCCCAGCTGATTGGCCGCCTGGCGCACCGCCGACTTGATCGCCTGCCCCGCCGCACTCTGCAAGAAGTCCCCCGCCTTGTCGGCAAAGCTCTCTTCATCCGCCTTCGGCTGCGGCGCCGGTTCCACGGCCTCGCCCTTGCGCTGGGTCAGCATTTCATAAGCCGACTCACGGTCCACCGGCTTGTCATAACGCCCCGCCAGCGGCGAGGCGGCAATCAGCGCACTGCGTTCAGTTGCAGACAATGGCCCGATGCGCGACTGCGGCGGCGCAACCAGCACCCGCTGCACCATGGCCGGCGTGCCCTTCTCTTCCAGCGTACCCACCAGCGCCTCGCCAATCCCCAGCTCGGTCAACACTGCCAGGGTGTCGAACGCCGGGTTGGGGCGAAAGCCATCGGCCACCGCTCGCAACGACTTCTGCTCCTTGGCGGTAAAGGCCCGCAAGCCATGCTGAATACGCAAGCCCAGCTGGGCCAACACCGCATCCGGCAGGTCGCCGGGCGACTGCGTAACGAAGTACACCCCCACGCCCTTGGATCGAATGAGCCGCACCACCTGCTCCAGCCGGTCCTGCAACGCCTTGGGCGTGCCGTTGAACAGCAAGTGCGCTTCATCGAAGAACAATGCCAGCACCGGTTTGTCGGCATCCCCACGTTCGGGCAACTGCTCGAACAACTCCGCCAGCAGCCACAAAAGGAAGGTGGCGTAAACCTTGGGCGCTTCGTGCACCAACCGGCTGGCATCGAGCAGGTGGATGCGCCCACGGCCATCCAGGTCCGGCCGTAGCAGGTCTTCAAGCTGTAATGCCGGCTCACCGAACAGTGCCTCGGCGCCCTGCTGCTCCAGGGTCGCCAGCCGCCGCAACAACGCCTGGGTAGAGGCAGTGGTCATCAGCGCGCTGTCTTCGCCCAGCAGTTGCGGGTTGTCCTTGAGGTGCGCGAGCAGCGCCTTGAGGTCATTCAGGTCCAGCAGCAACAGGCCCTCGCGGTCTGCAACCTTGAAGGCGGCGTACAGCGCGGCTTGCTGGCTGTCGGTCAGCTCCAGCAGGTTGCCCAGCAGCAGCGGCCCCATCTCACTGAGGGTGGTGCGCAAGGGGTGGCCGGACTGCCCCGCTATATCCCACAAGCTCACAGGATAGGCCCGAGGCGTATGCCCCAGCCAGGGCATGCCGGCGATGCGCTCGGCCACCTTGCCCTGTGGCGCACCGGCGGCCCCCAGGCCACAGAGGTCACCTTTGACGTCGGCCGCGAACACGGCCACCCCTGCGTCGCTGAACACTTCCGCCAGGTGCTGCAGGGTGACGGTCTTGCCCGTTCCCGTCGCGCCCGCCACCAGACCATGACGGTTAGCCAGCCGCATCGCTTGCCCTACTGGCTGGCCATCCGGGCCAGCGCCTACAACGATGGTCGAAGATTCCGACATCTCATTAATCCTCTGCTCAAGCTTTACCTTAATTCGGCCGATACCTTTGGGTGATATTCGCCTTAATAGAAAGGAACAACCGAAAAGGGATATTTCGGGATGTTGCACTGCCTTGCGCTCCCCCGGAGCGAACGCCTGATATAACACCTTAGCGGAACCGATTACGCCATGAACAAAAGCCTTCGTTTCAGCCACAAGATTCTTTTGGCCGCATCACTGATCGTGATGCTCGCCTTCAGCCTTTTCACCCTCTACAACGATTACCTCCAGCGTAATGCGATCCGCGAGGACCTGGAAAACTATCTGGCTGAAATGGGCGCCTCCACGTCGACCAACATTCGTAACCTGTTCGAAGGCCGTATCAAACTGGTAGAGAACCTGGCGCAGAACATTGCCCAGGACCCGGCCAACGCCGAAACACTGATGGGCCAGAATGCCCTGATTTCCAGCTTCCTTACCGTTTACCTGGGCAAAACCGACGGCGGCTTCAGCGTACGCCCGGACGCCAAGATGCCCGATGGCTACGACCCGCGCACCCGCCCTTGGTACAAGGACGGCATGAATGCGGCGGGCGCGACCCTGACCGAGCCGTACATCGACATGGCCACCAACAAGATGGTCATCGGCATCCTCAGCAAGGTGTCCAGCAGTGTCGGCGTGGTGGGTGGCGACCTGGCCCTGGACGGCCTGGTGCAGATCATCAACTCGCTGAACTTCGGCGGCATGGGCTACGCCTTCCTGGTCAACGATCAGGGCAAGATCCTGGTGCACCCGGACAAAGACCTGGTGATGAAGTCGCTGTCAGACCTGTTCCCGCAGCACACGCCAAAACTGACCGGTGAACTGACCGAAGTGCAGAGCGATGGCCAGGCCCGCCTGCTGACCTTCACCCCGATCACCGGCCTGCCGTCGGCCAACTGGTACATCGGCCTGTCGGTGGACAAGGACAAGGCTTTCTCGATGCTCAGCACCTTCCGCACCTCGGCGGTGATCGCCACGGTGGTAGCGGTGGTGATCATCATCGGCCTGCTGGGCCTGCTGATCCGCGTATTGATGCAGCCGCTGCACACCATGACGCGCGCCATGGAAGACATTGCCGAAGGTGAAGGCGACCTAACCAAGCGCTTGCGCATTCACAACCACGACGAGTTCGGCATCCTCGGTAACGCCTTCAACCGGTTCGTCGAGCGCATTCACAGCAGCATCCGCGAAGTGTCCTCGGCCACCGAGCAGGTCAACGAAGTGGCCCTGCGCGTGATCAGTGCTTCGAATTCGTCGATGACCAACTCTGACGAGCAGTCCAACCGTACCAACAGCGTGGCAGCCGCCATCAACGAACTGGGTGCCGCCGCCCAGGAAATTGCCGGCAATGCTGCCCAGGCTTCACAGCATGCAAGCTCCGCGCGCCTGCTGGCCGAGGAAGGCCAGCAAGTGGTCGAGCGCAACATAGCCGCGATGAACCGCCTGTCCAACCTGATCGTTACGTCCAGCGAGCATATCGAAACGCTGAACAGCAAGACCGTGAACATCGGCCAGATCCTCGAGGTGATCACCAGCATTTCCCAGCAGACCAACCTGTTGGCGCTGAACGCCGCTATCGAGGCGGCCCGCGCCGGTGAAGCCGGGCGTGGCTTTGCCGTGGTCGCCGATGAAGTGCGCAACCTGGCGCACCGCACCCAGGAGTCGGCGCAACAAGTGCAGACCATGATCGAAGAGCTGCAGGTCGGCGCCCGTGAGTCGGTCGAGACCATGGACCAGAGCCAGCGCCACAGCCAGGACAGCGTGCAGATCGCCAACCAGGCCGGTGAGCGGCTGGACAGCGTGACGGTGCGCATTGGCGAGATCGACGGCATGAACCAGTCCGTAGCCACGGCTACCGAAGAGCAGACCGCCGTGGTCGAGGCCATCAACATGGACATCAACGAGATCAACATGCTCAACCAGGAAGGCGTAGAGAACCTGCAGGCCACCCTGCGCGCCTGTTCGGACCTGGAGCAGCAGGCCGGCCGCCTCAAACATCTGGTGGGCAGTTTCCGCATCTGATCCCGCACCGCATCGCCTGCTTCGCGGGCGATGCGGCTCACCCGCCCAACCCCGATCGAACAAACTATCCTTCTGAAAGGTCAACCTTTAGGCGCGTCATCGCCGGCCCGTTACCGCCGGATGACAGACCCGAAGACGATCCCGGAGGGATGCTGATCGTGCACATCGCCGACATCACCATGTTCTACGCCCCGGCCAGCGGTGGCGTACGTACCTATCTTGATGCCAAACACCGCCGCCTCGACGCCATCCACGGCGTACGCCATAGCCTGTTGATTCCCGGCGCCAGCGCCCGGCATGCCGATGGCATCTTTCACGTACCCGCCCCACCCCTGCCGTTTGGCAAGGGCTACCGCTTTCCGGTACGCCTGGCCCCCTGGTGCAAGACGCTGCGCACGCTCAAACCCGACCTGATCGAAGTCGGCGACCCCTACCTGACCGCCTGGGCGGCACTGGAGGCAAGGCGCCAACTGGATGTGCCGGTGATCGGCTTCTACCATTCCGACCTGCCGTTGCTGGTCAGCAACCGCATGGGCAACTGGTTCACGCCCAATGTCGAGGCCTACGTGAGCAAGCTGTACGGCAATTTCGACCGGGTGCTGGCGCCGAGTCAGGTCATGGCCGACAAACTGCGCCGCCTGGGCATACGCGACGTGCATGTGCAACGCCTGGGCGTGGACCTGGCCACGTTCAACCCCAACCAGCGCGACCCGCACTTGCGTGCGCAGCTGGGCATTGCCGACACCAGCCGCCTGTTGATTTACGCCGGCCGCGGTTCGCGGGAAAAGAACCTGCCGGTGCTGCTCGACTGCATGCAGCAGCTCGGCGCCCCCTACCACCTGGTGTTGGTAGGTTCGAACATGCCCGCCAACGTGCCACACAATGTCAGCGTCATCGACCACTTCTGCCCGGCTGCAGAGGTGGCCCGGCTGATGGCCAGCGCCGACCTGCTGGTGCACGCGGGCGACCAGGAAACGTTCGGCCTGGTCATTCTCGAAGCCATGGCCAGCGCTACGCCGGTGGTGGCCGTGCGCGCGGGTGCCTTTGGTGAAATCATCAATGATCAGTGCGGCCTCCTGTGCCGCGCCAACGATGGCCGCGCCATGGCAACCGCTGTGCGCGAAGCGTTCGAGGCTGGCGTAGGCACGCTGGGGGCGCAGGCCCGTCTGCATGTAGAACAGCATTACTCGTGGGATAACGTGGTCGCGGGCCTGCTCCAGCACTACCAGGCCGTGCTCGGCTATCAGCCACAGGTGCGTGCCCATGCCTGAGCCTTCCTCCAGCCACCGCAGCCTCATGCTGGTACTGCATGATGTAGCCCCGGAAACCTGGCCGGACTACGAGCCGTTCGTAGAGGCCGTCGACGCGCTGGGCAATGTGCCCATGACATGGTTGGTGGTCCCGGACTTCCATCGGCGCAATCCGCTGCACCTGGCGCCCTCGTTCTGCCGTCTGCTGGACAAACGCCTGGCCAACGGGGACGAACTGGCGCTGCACGGCTACGCCCATGCTGACGAAGGGCCGCCACCGCGCAGGCCCATCGATTACTTCATGCGGCGCATTTATACCCATGAGGGCGAGTTCTACAGCCTTGATGAAGAAGAAGCACTTACCCGCCTGCAGGAGGGCCTGGCATTGTTCGAGGGCCAAGGTTGGCCTGTGGCAGGGTTTGTCGCACCGGCCTGGCTCATGAGCCAAGGCACTCGGCAAGCGTTGCGTCGCCTGCCGCTGAAGTACACCAGCACACCACAGCACCTGTACCGCTTGCCTGACTTCGTCCCCATCGATGCACCGGGCCTTGTCTGGAGCGCCCGCAGTGCATGGCGTCGCACGTTGTCCCGCGTGCTGTGCGACTGGCAATGCCGTCGCTGGAAAGGCGCGGCCACATTACGCCTGGGGCTGCACCCGGTAGACATGCGCCATCGCTCGTCCCGCGACTATTGGCTGCGAACACTGGAACAACTGCTGAAGGATGGCCGCGAACCGCTGACCAAATCGGCCTGGCTGGAGCGCCAGGTGGCAGCATGAACCGCTGGGCCTTGCTGATGCTGGCATTGCTGGGCGCAGCTCTGGTGCCAGCGCTGTTGGGAGGTAGCCAACTGCTTCCCAGACTAAGCCGGTTCGACCCGCAACTGCTGCTCATATTGTTTGGCATGATTCTGTCGTGCTGGGTCATCAACACGCTGCGCTTGCGCTTGTTGCTGGGTGAGCAGGCAAAACAGTTAAGCCATGCACGCAGCCTCGGCGTGGTCATGGCCACGGAGTTTGCCATCTGCACGACCCCCGGTGGCAGTGGTGGGCCATTGACCCTGATGGCCCTGCTGGCGCGTCATCGCATCGGCCCGGCACGCAGCGGCGCCGTGTTCGCCATGGACCAGCTGAACGATCTGGCGTTCTTCTTCTGCGCAATGCTCGCGATAGCCGGCTACGCCTTGTTCCACAGCCTGGGCCGCAGCCAGGAAAGCATGCTGCTGGGCAGCGCACTGCTGCTCTGCACGGCACTGGCCGGGGTGATCGGGCTGTTGCGCTACCGGCGCACGGTAATGCGCATGAACGGCAGGCTGCTGCAGCGCTTGGGCGTAGGCCAGCCGCGCCAGCGCCGCTGGGCGCGCAAACTGCTGCTCTTCATCGAAGCACTGGCGCAGACCTGGCGCCTGCCCAAACGCACCCTGAGCCTGGTATTCACCCTGACCTGCGCCCACTGGGGCCTGCGCTACAGCGTGCTGTACCTGGTATTGAGAGGGTTGGGTGTGGACCTGGCGTGGATCCCGAGCTTTCTGGTGCAGATGCTATCGCTCAGTGCCGGCCAGTTCAGCCTGTTGCCTGGAGGGGCGGGTGCCGCCGAGTTGACTTCAGCCAGCCTGCTGACGCCCTTGGTGGGCAGTTCGACCGCAGCGGCAGCGATCCTGATATGGCGGGCGGTTACTTACTACTTTTATCTGCTGGCGGGTGGGCCGGTGTTCGTGTGCCTGCTGGCGCGTCCGTTGCTGGAGCGCTGGCGGCGTCAGGCGGGTTGAGCTGCTGCCAGAGTTCGGCGGCGCCAGGGAAGTCGGTGCCGTCAGTGTCATCCAGGGCTTCGGGGTCGTAGCGGGCCAGGCAGCCTTCGCCGAGAGTGGGTGGAGGTGAAGCGGTGGGTTGGTTGCGTTGCTTGGCCATTGGCGTATGCCTCAAGTTTGCCGGGGGCGCTTTGCGCCCCATCGCGACACAAGGCCGCTCCTACAAGGGATCGCGTACCGACATTGCATCGCATATCTCCTGTAGGAGCGGCCTTGTGTCGCGATGGGCTGCAAAGCAGCCCCAAAATCCCACAGGCAACCAAGTAGTATCAGTCAAACACCACAGTCTTGTTGCCATGCACCAGCACCCGGTCTTCCAGGTGATAACGCAGGCCACGGGCCAATACCATCTTCTCCACATCACGGCCAAAGCGGACCATGTCTTCGATGCTGTCAGCATGGCTGACGCGTACCACGTCCTGCTCGATGATCGGGCCGGCGTCCAGCTCTTCGGTAACGTAGTGGCAGGTCGCACCGATCAGCTTCACGCCACGCAGAGCGGCCTGATGGTAAGGCTTGGCACCAACGAACGACGGCAGGAAGCTGTGGTGAATGTTGATCACCTTCTCGGCATAGTCCTGGCACAGTTGCGGCGGCAAGATTTGCATATAGCGGGCCAGCACTACCACGTCGGCAGCATGCTCATTGACCAGGCGCGACACTTCGGCAAAGGCCGGGGCCTTGTCCTTGGGGTCGACCGGTACATGGAAGAACGGAATACCGTGCCACTCGACCATGCTGCGCAGGTCGTTGTGGTTGGAGATCACGCAGGGGATCTCGCAGTCCAGCTCGTCTGTATGCCAGCGATGCAGCAGGTCGGCCAGGCAGTGCGACTCGCGGCTGGCCATCAGCACCACGCGCTTTTTCTGCGCCGAGTCGGTAATGCGCCAGGTCATGGAGAACTCTTCGGCAATGGGCGCAAACGCCTCGCGGAAGGCTTCGATACCGAACGGCAGCGATTCGGCGCGGATTTCATGGCGCATGAAGAACCAGCCACTGTGCTCATCAGAGTGGTGGCTGGCTTCGTTGATCCAGCCATTGTACAAGGCCAGGAAATTACTGACTTTCGCCACGATGCCTACGCGGTCGGGGCAGGCGATCACCAGACGATAGGTGCGCATGAATGAGACTCCAGAACTTCGCAAAGGCGCCTATTCTAGCGGTCCGACAGAAAAAACGCAGTATTGATCGCAGCCGCGTGGGTCAATGCTGGCCGGCAAACGCAGCAGCGCGCCTTGTCTGACAGACATGACGAAATAGCGGGCCTTTATGTAAATTTTTGTTCACGTGGAGAAATGTTGTCACAGCTTAATTAACAGTTAATTGCCCAATAGCATGTTTACTTGCGACTATCGCCTGTCTATTATTGCCCCACACATTTCTGAACACGCATTAAGGAACACTCCATGTCCCTGATCAACGAGTACCGCGCCACCGAAGAAGCCATCAAGGAACTTCAGGCCCGCCTGGCCAACCTGTCGCAGGATGACAAGCTGAAGAAAGAACTGGAGTTCGAAGGCAAACTGCGCGCACTGATGGGCGAGTACTCCAAGTCGCTGCGCGACGTGATTGCCCTGCTCGACCCAGAGTCGAAACTGAGCAAGGCACCTCGTGGTGCGGTCAAAGCTGTTGCCACCAAGCGTGCACGCAAGGTCAAGCAATACAAAAACCCGCACAACGGTGAAGTGATCGAAACCAAAGGCGGCAACCACAAAACCCTGAAAGAGTGGAAAGCCACTTGGGGTGGCGATGTGGTTGAAAGCTGGGCGACCCTGCTGGACTGATTGTCCATCTACGCCTTTTGCTTATCGCAACAAAAACGCCGGCACATCGCCGGCGTTTTTGTTTGTCTGGTCATCAGCCAACTGCAAATTGTGCCTGCAATTGCCGGGCATGCACTTGCCAAGCCTCCAGCACACGCCGGCCCGCTTCGTCAGCGCCCTCCCAGGCTTGCTGGCGTGCCTGCTCAAAGTCACCCAGCGTATTCGGTGCCCCCCATCGCGGGTCGCTCAGACGCTGCTGGCAGAAGCCATGCCAGCGCTGGCGTTCTTCGCTGTTCAAGGTGTCGGGGAAGTTACGCGCCCGATAGCGGAACAGCAGTTCGGGTAAGCGCGGGTCATCGAACATCCAGTGCCCATGGCTCAACTGCGCCGGTTCCAGCGCACGAACTTGCTCGCATAAGCGCCGGTCACGGTCGCCAATAAAACCATCGTACAATTGCTGTTCCGGGTCCTCACTCGGGGCAAACTCATCCTTGCCATAGATGTGCTCCAGCTTGTCTTGCCATTGCGCCTGTTGATTGGCCAACGCTTCACCGCGCAATTGTAACAACGTCAAGTCCAGGCCCAATCGTTGTTGATCGGCCGGGCGCAATACCGACAACGGCGCCAGTACCGGGCAGCGATTGATCTGCACCAGTTTGAGCGGTACCGGTAATTCACCCTCGGCCAATTCATCATGCCGGGTGTACAAACGCTGGCGCAAAACTTCAGCACTTTCCCGTAGTAACGGTAGGGTTTCCTGATGCAGGTCGCACACAATCAGTGCATTGCGATTACGCGGGTGCCAGGCCAGTGGCAATACGACACCCAGGTAATTACGCGCCGCCGAAAAGCGCCCGGATATATGCACCAGCGGCTGTAACAAACGGATTTGCTCCATCACTTTATGCTTACTGCGTAACTGGAACAGCCAGTCATACAATTTTGGCTGCTTCTGCCGAATCAGGCGGGCCAGTGCAATGGTTGCCCGTACGTCGGAAAGCGCTTCGTGGGCATGCCCGTGATCAATGCCATTGGCCTTGCTCAGCAGCTCCAGCCGCAGGCTGGTGCGGCCGTCCTGCTGCGGCCATTCAATACCGTCCGGGCGCAGGGCATAGGCAGTACGCACGATATCGATCAGGTCCCAGCGGCTGTTGCCGCCCTGCCACTCACGGGCATAAGGGTCGAAAAAGTTGCGGTACAGACTGTAGCGGGTCACTTCATCGTCAAAGCGCAGGGTGTTGTAGCCGGCACCACAGGTGCCCGGTTGAGCCAGCTGTGCATGTACCCGGGTCATGAACTCGGCTTCGCACAGCCCCTGCTCGGCCAGCAGCTGTGGCGTGATGCCGGTCACCAGGCAAGCGGCCGGATGCGGCAGGATATCGTCGGAGGGCCGGCAATAAAGGCTGATCGGCTCGTCAATCTCGTTGAGGTCAAAGTCAGTGCGCACACCGGCCACCTGCAGTGGGCGGTCGCAGCGCGGATTGATGCCGGTGGTTTCGTAGTCGTGCCAGAAAATGCTGGAGGTCACGGGGTCGTCCTGTATCGAGGTCGACCCGATTCTAGCGCAGCCTCAGACAGAAGCGTTGGCGGGGTGGAAACTGAAGTAATCACGCAACGAATGCACGAACTCGTCGTATTCGCGCGGGGCCTGCAGCAGCATGAAGCCCGAATCATAGTGCCCGGGCGTCTGGTCTTCGCGGCACCACAGGCAACTGGCGGTGAGGTTGACGAACTGATGCCCCCCGCCGACCAACGGCATGCGCAGTTGCAGCTCGTAATCCGGCCCGACCAGCACGGGCAGCTGGCTGATGACCATCAAGCCATCTTCGGAGGCATTGCCTAGCTGGCCGATTTCCTGGTTGGTAAACCGGTTGAACACCTTGAGGACACAAGGCAGCTGATGGCGTTCGATGTGGCGCTTGTTGAACATGATCGCAAGTGTATTCCGTACCTGATGCCAGGAATACAAGGAACTGGCGGTTGTTGTAACAGCTGAGTTACAGATTAGCGCAGCACGCGCTGCAAATCTCGTGAAATAAACCACACCTTGGTGTTAGCGCCAAGGTACGGTCGTCACCGGCTTGGCCACCGCCGTTTCACCGCCGCGCAAATGGCCCAGTTTCTCCAGCGTCTGCAGGCGGGCCTGGGCGCGATAGGCATACTCGTTGCCCGGGTACTGCTGGATCAGGTACTGATAGGTCTGCGCGGCATCCACATAAAGCGCCTGGCGCTCCAGGCACTGGCCGCGTAGCAGCGACACCTCGGGGTGGATGAATGGCCGCGCACGGCTGGTGCGGTCGACCTGCGACAGCTCCAGCATGACCCGGGCGCAATCGCCACGGTCGTAGGCACGGTAGGCATTGTTCAGGTGGTGGTCCATCGACCAGCGGGTACAGCCGACGACGCTGGCGGCCAGGGCTAAAACGATCAGGGCTCGCATGGGGATCTCCTTAGATGGGAAGTATATCGGCCGCTATCGGGTTTTCTTCAGCTGCAAGCTGCAAGCTGCAAGCTGCAAGAAAAAGCAGCGCCTGCGCCACTCGCGCTTTTACTTGTAGCTTGCCGCTTGTAGCTTGCAGCTGCCCTACCCGGAAGGTCGCAGGTAGTGCAACGGAACAATGACTACAGCGAGATTCAGGAGTAGCCTTTCGCTGCGCTTCACTATAGGAGTCTGTGCATGAGCATCCGCCGTACCAAAATCGTCGCCACCCTTGGCCCCGCCAGCAACTCGCCGGAAGTGATCGAACAGCTGATCCTCGCCGGCCTGGACGTGGCACGTCTGAACTTCTCCCACGGCACTCCGGACGAGCACAAGGCCCGCGCGCGCCTGATCCGTGACATCGCCGCCAAGAACGGCCGCCATGTAGCATTGCTGGGCGACCTGCAGGGTCCGAAGATCCGCATCGCCAAGTTCGCCAACAAGCGCATCGAATTGAAGATCGGTGACAAGTTCACCTTCTCTACCGCCCACCCGCTGACCGAAGGCAACCAGGACATCGTCGGTATCGACTACCCCGACCTGGTCAAGGACTGCGGCGTCGGTGACGAACTGCTGCTGGACGATGGCCGCGTGGTCATGCGCGTCGAAACCGCCACTGCAGATGCCCTGCACTGCGTGGTGATCATCGGTGGCCCGCTGTCGGACCACAAAGGCATCAACCGCAAAGGTGGCGGCCTGACCGCACCGGCCCTGACCGAAAAAGACAAGGCCGACATCAAGCTGGCTGCGGAAATGGACCTGGACTACCTGGCCGTGTCCTTCCCGCGTGACGCCAGCGACATGGAATACGCGCGCAAGCTGCGTGACGAAGCCGGTGGCAGCGCCTGGCTGGTGGCCAAGATCGAACGCGCCGAAGCGGTTGCCGACGACGAGACCCTCGACAAGCTGATCGCCGCCTCCGACGCGGTGATGGTTGCCCGTGGCGACCTGGGCGTGGAAATCGGCGATGCCGAGCTGATCGCCATCCAGAAGAAGATCATCCAGCACGCCCGCCGCAACAACAAAGCGGTGATCGTGGCGACCCAGATGATGGAGTCGATGATCCAGAACCCGATGCCGACCCGTGCCGAAGTGTCCGACGTGGCCAACGCCGTGCTGGACAATACCGACGCGGTGATGCTGTCGGCTGAAAGTGCTGCCGGTTCGTACCCGATCGAAGCCGTTCAGGCCATGGCCCGCATCTGCCTGGGCGCTGAAAAGCACCCGACCAGCCAGAAGTCCAGCCACCGCCTGCACACCACCTTCGAGCGTTGCGACGAAAGCATCGCCCTGGCGGCCATGTACACCGCCAACCACTTCCCGGGCGTGAAGGCGATCATCGCCCTGACCGAAAGCGGCTACACCCCGCTGATCATGTCGCGTCTGCGTTCGCACGTGCCGATCTTCGCCCTGTCGCCGCACCGCGCCACCCAGGCACGCGCCAACATGTTCCGTGGCGTGTACCCGATCGCCTTCGACCCGGCCTCGCTGCCGGCCGACAAGGTGAGCCAGGCCGCGGTCGACGAACTGCTCAAGCGTGGCTTGGTGGAGCAAGGTGACTGGGTGATCCTGACCAAGGGTGACAGCTACCACACCATCGGTGGCACCAATGGCATGAAGATTCTGCATGTCGGTGACCCGCTGGTAGGCTGATCCTGCTTTAGGGGGGCCGCTCCGCGGCCCTTCGCGGGTAAACCCGCTCCTACACTGTGGACTGCCCCCGAAAAGTTGGACAGTTTCAGCTAGCAGCCGCAGCATGGGTCCTGTATTTCACAGGGCTCATGCCATTGAGCTTTAGCTTGATGCGGTCATGGTTGTAGTAGTGGATGTACTCATCCAGACCAGCTTTCAGTTCTTCAACGCTCTCGAAGCGCTTCGGGTAGAAAAACTCGGACTTAAGCGTACCAAAAAAGCTCTCCATAGCCGCATTATCCAGGCAGTTTCCTTTGCGTGACATGCTCTGCTTCAGCCCTTGCTCTGCCAGCTTGTGGCGGTACTGCGAGTGTTGGTAGTGCCAGCCTTGATCTGAGTGAAGCACCAGTTTCGGCTTGTTTCCCAGGCGCTCGAAGGCCTTGTCCAGCATGTTGGTAACCAGCCCAAGGCACGGCCTGCTGGCCACTTCGTAGGCCACGATTTCGGCGTTGTACAAGTCCATCACAGGGGAGAGATAGATCTTTTCCTGAGCCACTTTGAACTCGGTAACATCGGTCACCCACTTCTGATTCGGGCGCTGCGCGAGGAAGTTTCGCTCCAGCAGGTTGGGCGCGATGGTGCCGACAACCCCCTTGTACGACCGGTACTTTTTTGGCCGTACTAGTGAGCGAAGATCAAGCTCGACCATCAAACGCTCCACCACCTTCTTGTTAACCAAGGTGCCGCCATTGCGGATCACGATTGCAACGCGCCGGTAACCGTATAGCCCTTTTTCCTCGTGATAGACACGCTGAATCATCTGCTTCAGAGCAGCATGCTTGTCAGGTTTGGCCTGCGCTTGAAGCTGGTAATAAAACGTACTGCGTGGCAGATCCGCCAACTGTAGAACGGCGGCCAAGGGAAACCGGTCCTTGAGCGCCGAGACGATCAGGGCTTTTTGGGCTGCCTTCGTTCCTGCTTCTTCAGTTCTTCCAGCTTTTTTAGGTAGGCGTTCTCCATGCGCAGCCACTCAAGCTCGGCCAGCAACTGGTCGCGGCTTTTCTCTGTGTCATCGGAAGTCGTAGGTTTGATGGGATAAGGCTTTTTCGGCATGGCAGCAGGTTTTCTTTTCTTGGGAGCAGGCAGTGCAGGGTCACCACTGTAGTGTTGCCGCGCCCAAATGCCTACCTGCGAGGACTGGCCGAGACCGAAATGGGCGGCGGTCTGACGCAAGGAAAGCTGATGCTTGTGCATGTACTCAAGGACTGAGCACTTGTAGGTCGCACTGTACCGCTGGCCTATTTTGCGCAGACTGAACTGTCCATGTTTCTGGAAGCTTGAGACCCAGCGCCGCAGCAGGCTGAAATCCACGGAAAATCGGCGGGCTACTGTTCGGAAGCCTTCACCACTCTCCAAGTAAGCCTGAACGGCAGTAAGCTTGAATTGGTCTGAATACTTGCTCATGTGGACACCCCAAGAAATTGGATTGGTGTCCAACTTCTTGGGGGCAGTCCACTGATCGGTGCAGCGGCACAGGCCGGTGTAGGAGCGGGTTTACCCGCGAATAGGCCAGCAGAATCAACACAAATGCCTCAGGCATGCTCTACAAACACATCCGCAAACACCTGCCCCCGCGGCACCCCGGCAATGAACAACCGCCGCGCAAACCGCTCGACACTCCCCGGCGCCCCACACACCAGTGCCACCGTCTGCCGTGACACCAGCCGCAGCCCGGCTAGCGCCTGCTCCATCTGCTCCGCCATCACCAACTCGACAGTCACACCTGCCATTTCCTGCAACGGCCCAGCCAGATAATGCCCGGCGCTGTCCCCCGCCACATGCAGCACCCGAATCTCGCCGCGATGCCCCTGTCGCACCGCCTCACGCAGGATGCCCCACAACGGCGCAAGCCCGGTGCCCGCTGCCAGCAGCCATAGAGGCCGATCCTGCCAGTCCGGATCGTAATGCAACGCCCCGCCTCTGAACTCCCCCAGGCGCAGCACATCACCCAGCCGCAAGCCACGGGCCTTGTCGCAGAAGGCACCAGGGCGCCGGCAATCGATGTGGAACTCCAGAAAGTCCTCTTCCCCCGGTAGACTGGCCAGCGAATACGGCCGTGCTACCGAACCATTCCACAACACCACATGCTGCCCCGCCTGGTAACGCACCGCCCGTTCAGGCCGCAGCCGCACGCGCAATACATCACCGAACCAATCCAGCGCACAGACATGGGCCGGCACGCCATCGCGCTGCGGGTCGAACAACGCCACCTGCAGGTCTTCGACCACCCGGCACTGGCAGGCCAGGCGCCAGCCCAAGGCATGCTTGTCCAGCGCCAGGGCCTCGGGCAAGGCATCCAGCGGTTGCCCGGCCAGGCAATGCACCAGGCAGGCATGGCAACTGCCGGCGCGGCAGCTGTAAGGCACGTTGAGCCCGGCATCGTTCAAGGCATCGAGCAGGTTGCTGCCGGTTGGCACCGCCCAGCGGCGCTCGCCCACGCAAAGTTCGGGCATGGTTGGTCGTTCTCCACAAATCACAGTCCACTGTAAGCCAAGCGCGCAACGGCAGCAAAAAGGATGCCCAACCACTGCCGACCATGGTCCAGACCGGCCGCAGGTGTGCCCGGCAAGGATGCGCGCTATACTGCCGCGCCTTTTTCCGTCGGCCTGACCTGCCGGCGCCTTGCAAGGCGCTTCGACATGCTGGTCGGCACCGTCGATGCGTCTTTTTGAATGTTCCCGTCTTTAAGAGGAGCGCGCTGCATGACCGTGATCAAGCAAGACGACCTGATTCAGAGCGTCGCCGACGCCCTGCAATTCATTTCGTACTACCACCCCGTCGATTTCATCCAGGCCATGCACGAGGCCTACCTGCGTGAAGAGTCGCCCGCTGCGCGCGATTCCATCGCCCAGATCCTGATCAACTCGCGCATGTGCGCCACCGGCCACCGCCCGATCTGCCAGGACACCGGTATCGTCACCGTGTTCGTGCGCGTGGGCATGGACGTGCGCTGGGACGGCGCCACCCTGAGCGTCGACGACATGATCAACGAAGGTGTGCGTCGCGCCTACAACCTGCCGGAAAACGTCCTGCGCGCTTCGATCCTGGCCGACCCGGCCGGTGCCCGCAAGAACACCAAGGACAACACCCCAGCGGTCATCCACTACTCGATCGTCCCGGGCGACAAAGTGGAAGTGGACGTGGCTGCCAAAGGCGGTGGTTCCGAGAACAAGTCGAAGATGGCCATGCTCAACCCGTCCGACTCGATCGTCGACTGGGTACTGAAGACCGTCCCGACCATGGGCGCTGGCTGGTGCCCGCCTGGCATGCTCGGCATCGGCATCGGCGGTACCGCCGAGAAAGCCGCCGTCATGGCCAAGGAAGTGTTGATGGAGTCCATCGACATCCATGAGCTCAAAGCCCGTGGCCCGCAGAACCGCCTGGAAGAAATCCGTCTGGAGCTGTTCGAGAAGGTCAACCAGCTGGGCATCGGCGCCCAGGGCCTGGGTGGCCTGACCACCGTGCTCGACGTCAAGATCATGGACTACCCGACTCACGCCGCCTCGCTGCCGGTGTGCATGATCCCCAACTGCGCCGCTACCCGCCACGCCCATTTCGTGCTCGATGGCTCCGGCCCGGCCGAGCTGGAAGCACCGTCGCTGGACGCTTACCCGGAAATCGTCTGGGAAGCCGGCCCGAGCGCCCGTCGCGTCAACCTCGACGACATCACCCCGGAAGAAGTCGCCAGCTGGAAGCCGGGCGAGACCATCCTGCTCAACGGCAAGATGCTGACCGGCCGCGATGCTGCGCACAAGCGCATGGTCGAGATGCTCAACCGTGGCGAAGAGCTGCCAGTAGACCTGAAAGGCCGCTTCATCTACTACGTAGGCCCGGTCGACCCGGTCGGTGACGAAGTGGTAGGCCCAGCCGGCCCGACCACCGCTACCCGCATGGACAAGTTCACCCGCCAGATCCTCGAGCAAACCGGCCTGCTGGGCATGATCGGCAAGTCCGAGCGTGGCCCGACCGCCATCGAAGCGATCAAGGACAACAAAGCCGTCTACCTGATGGCCGTGGGTGGCGCTGCCTACCTGGTGGCCCAGGCCATCCGCAAATCGAAGGTCCTGGCCTTCGCCGAGCTGGGCATGGAAGCGATCTACGAGTTCGAGGTCAAGGACATGCCGGTGACCGTTGCCGTAGACAGCAACGGTGAGTCGGTACACATCACTGGCCCTGCCCTGTGGCAGAGCAAGATTGCCGAGAGCCTAGCAGTCGAAGTGAAGTAAGCCTGATACAACTGCGGTGCGTTTTTCGCAATAAAGCGGCGAAGAGCGCACTGCAGCTTTTACCGGAAGCTACCAAACGGCTCCGGCCAGTCCCTGCAGGTAAGCACCTGCCCCTCCTACCCCTCCCTCTTCATATTGGCAGTTCCTTCAGCCAGTAGGACATCAGTTTGTCGGTGCTTTGCGTCTCATCCAGGTCTCGCCAGGCAAAGCTTGTGCGCAACGATGGGTCGTGCAGAAAACCACGGTTACGCCAGAAGCCGTGCAATGGTTTGTAGTCTGCTGGCCGTCTCGGGTGCACACCTGGCCGCTCGACCGCGCAGAATGCGCAGTAATCAAATTCGGCCAGCTTGTGCGCGTAAGATTCACGTTCAATGAAGAAGCGCACCCCCAGGCCCTGACCACGGTATTCCGGCAGTACCAGCGACCCACCGAAGTAGTACACGCTGGCCGGGTCACGCCCTTGGGCCAGGAACGGCTGCTGGAATTCGGGGGCGACATCTACCAGTGGCAGGCCAGTGGAAGCGCCGACCACTTTGCCGTCGTCCAGTGCCAGCACCGCCAAGCTGCGCCCGGAGCGGGCATAGGTAGCCAGGTAGTCGGCCTCGTACTCAGGGGTGCCATCGTAAAGGTAGGGGAACTCGCGGAACACGCTAAGGCGCAGGCGAGCGAGGTCATCGATGTAAGGCGCGATAGCGGCGCCGTGCAACAGGCGTATTTCCATGCTTGGCGGTCGTTTTGTCGATGTGGATGACGCGCTCGGCTAAGCCGGGCTTGAGGGGAAACCCTATCATCCGGGGCAACGACCGGCCTTTTCCCTACACGACAGGTATTGTTCCATGACCGCTACCGAACTGGTAAATGCTTACTATGCCGCCTTCAACGCCGGTGACATGCAAGGCTTTCTGGCGCTACTGAGCGAGGATGTGATCCACGACATCAACCAGGGCGAGCGGGAGATGGGCAAGGCCCGGTTTGCCGCGTTCATGGACAAGATGAACTGCTGCTACCGCGAGCGCCTGGCCGACATCGTGGTGATGCAGAACGCCGATGGCAGCTGTGCGGCGGCAGAGTTCACGGTGCACGGTGAATACCTGGCCGATGACGAAGGACTGCCAGCGGCCAACGGGCAGACCTATGTGCTGTCGGCGGGGGCTTTCTTCTATATCCACTGCGGCAAGATTGCCCGGGTGACCAACTACTACAACCTCAATGACTGGGTTGAGCAGGTTGCCTAAGCCTGTACCGGCCTCTTCGCGGGCAAGCCCGCGAAGAGGCCCGGTCAGGCAATACGAGTGCCTAACACCTTGAGGAATGCAGCCAGCCACGCAGGGTGCGCTGGCCATGCCGGTGCGGTCACCAGATTGCCATCCACATGGGCCTGGTCCACCGCAATATCAATGAATGTCCCACCCGCCAACCGCACCTCCGGCGCACACGCCGGGTACGCGCTGCATTCACGCCCTTCCAGCACACCCGCCGCCGCCAGCAATTGGGCGCCATGGCACACCGCTGCAATCGGCTTGCCGGCCTGGTCGAACGCCCGCACCAGCTCCAGCACTTTTTCATCCAGGCGCAGGTACTCTGGCGCACGGCCCCCGGGGATCAACAGCGCGTCATAACTCTCGGCCCGCACGCGCACGAAGTCATAATTCAGGGCAAAGTTGTGCCCCGGCTTTTCGCTGTAGGTCTGCTCACCCTCAAAATCATGAATGGCGGTGCGTACCGTCTGCCCCGCCAGTTTTTCCGGGCACACCGCATGCACCGTGTGGCCGACCATGCTCAAGGCCTGGAACGGCACCATCGCCTCGTAGTCCTCGACGTAATCGCCCACCAGCATCAGGATCTTCTTCGCCGTCATCGCACCCACTCCTTCGGTTAACAGATACTGCACGATAGCCCCTGTCAGTCACGGCGGTCGAGCAGGTTGACCACCAGCCGGTCGATCCATCCCCAGATCCGCTGCTTCACCCTGCGCCACAGCGGCCGGGCATGCCAGTGGTCGAGGTCGACTTCCTCGCTCAAGGCAAAGTCACGCTCGAAGCTGGCCACCACAGCCGCCGTCAGTGGCGGGTCCAGCGCCTCGATGTTGGCTTCAAGGTTGAAGCGCAGGTTCCAGTGGTCGAAGTTGCACGAACCGACGCTGACCCAGTCATCTACCACGGCCATCTTCAGGTGCAGGAAGCACGGCTGGTACTCGAAAATCCGCACCCCGGCACGCAGCAGCCGTGGGTAGTAGCGGTGCCCGGCGTAGCGTACCGACGGGTGGTCCGTACGTGGGCCGGTCAGCAACAGGCGCACATCAAGCCCTTTGCTGGCAGCACGGCGTAACGAACGGCGCACGCTCCAGGTCGGCAGAAAATACGGTGTGGCCAGCCATACCCGCTGCTTGCCACTGTTCAGCGCCCGCACCAACGAATGCAGAATGTCCTGGTGCTGGCGGGCGTCGGCATAGGCCACTCGCCCCATGCCTTGCCCTTGCGCTGGCAGTTTGGGCAGGCGCGGCAAGCCAAAGCCTTCGGCCGGGCGCCAAGCGGTGCGGCGGTTGTTGGCGGACCACTGGCGGTCGAACAGCAGTTGCCAGTCGGTAACTACCGGCCCCTGGATCTGCACCATCACCTCATGCCATTCGCTGGTCGCATCGCCCGGCGTCCAGAACTCGTCGGTAACACCCGTGCCGCCCACCACTGCCCAGCGTTCATCCACCAGCAGCAGTTTGCGGTGATCGCGGTACAGGTTGCGCAGGCCGCGCTTCCAGCGCAGGCGGTTATACCAACGCAGGTACACGCCGGCCTCCAGCAGGCGCTGGCGCAGGGCATTGTTGAAGGCCAGTGAGCCATAGTCATCGAACAGGCAGCGTACCCGCACGCCACGTCGGGCGGCCTGCTCCAGTGCTTCGACCACCGCCTCGGCACACGCGCCGGCTTCGACCAGATACAGCTCCAGGTCAACCTGGAACTCGGCACGCACGATCGCCGTGAGCATGCGCGGAAAGAACTCGGGGCCGTCGATCAGCAGTTCGAACTGGTTGCCATCCCGCCAGGGGAAGACCGGCCCCGGCATGTCAGCGGGCGGTGAAGATCAGCACCGCGCTAACCGGCACCGACGGGTTGATGGACTTGAGCCCCGCGAGCTTGCGCAGGGTTTGCAGCCCAGGCAGCAGGCCGAAATCCTCGGCACGTAACACCAGAGGTTCGAGGGTTACCACCTGAAAGCGTCGCTCATCCAGACGCGTGGCCAGCAGCAGGGCGTTGTAGCTGTGCGACTGGCCATGCAGGGTAACGGTAAGCGGCAGGCGCAGTTCGATCTGGGCACCGTTGGCCAGGTCGTTGATTGGCCGCAGGTCCAGTTGCGCCTGCACCTTGGCTTCGGCAAAACGCTCGACCTCGAACAGGTCGTCACGCATACGCTCGTCACGCAGCGGGATGCCGCTGCTGACCGAATCCATCTCGATACTCAACCCGGCCGCGCCCATGCGGTCGACCTTGCCATGCAGCACCAGAAAGCGATGCACCTCGGCCGTGTCACCGTTCTTGCCGGTAATGAACGACAGGCGCGACGATTCGCCATCGAGGTGCCAATTGGCGTGGGCGGGCAGGCACAAAGCCAGCAGCAGGGCGGGCAAAAGACGGGGCAGCTTGAACATGACAGATCTCGTGAAACCAGGCCGCCAACCTTACCCGCCCGCCTTCATGGCAGCAAGCGGCAGCCCTCGCGCGGGCCCAGCCAGGCAGCCTGGTTGCGCTGCCCCAGGCCCTCGGCAGTGATGTGCCGCTGCGGGGTGTTTTCTTCAAGCAGGCTCAGCGGCAGCCACTGCTTTACATAGCCTTGGCAATACGCCTGCTCGAAGCCCATGACGAAGCGGCACGAGCAGTATTCCTTGGCCGAGTAGGCCGAGAGGATGCCAGGAAAGTCTGCCAGAGCCTGACGCTCGTGCCAGGCCCAGAACACCAGCCCTGGCAACACCAGCAGCAGTACGCGCTTCATGCCCTCTCCCCGGCCAGTGCGGCCAGCACTCGCTTGAGCAGTTCGTCATGCTGGTAAGCGCCGTCCCGGTCATCGGCATAGCGCACGATCACCAGCTTTTGCGTGGGCAAGATGTACAGCGCCTGGCCCCAATGGCCCAGGGCGGCGAAGGTGTCTGCGGGCGCATTTGGCCAGGGCCGCGTAGCGCCGGCCAGCGGCTGGTTGAGCCACCAGTGGCCGCCTGGGTTGGCCTCTGCGGGGACAGGTTCGGCATGGGCAAACGGCGTACGGTTGAAGGCCACCCAGGCCTTGGGCAACAGTTGCCGGCCTTGCCAGCGCCCCTCGCGTTGCATCAGCAAGCCGATACGGGCCAGGTCACGGGCGCTGAGGTAGAGGTAGGAAGAGCCCACGTAGGTGCCCGCCTGGTCACGTTCCCACACCGCGCTGTCGATACCCAGCGGGGTGAATAATGCGTGCCAGGGGTAATCGGCGTACTGCCCGGCATCGAGCATGCCGCGCAGTGCGGCGGCCAGCAGGTTGCTGTCGCCACTGGAATAGAGGAACCGTTGGCCGGGGCTGGCCGTCGCCCCCCGTGCTGCCGTGTAGGCGGCCATGTCTTCGTGGCCACGGGTATACAGCATGGCCACCACCGAGGACTTGAGCGGGGCGTATTCGTAGTCTTCCTGCCAGTCCAGGCCACTGGCCCAGTGCAGCAGGTCGGTCATGCGCACGCCAGGGTGGGTGCGCATGGCGGGGTAGAAGCGCGAAACCGGATCTTGCAGTTGGAAACGCCCCTCTCCTTGGGCCACACCCATCAGCGTGGCAAGTACGCTTTTGCTGACCGACCAGGTCAGGTGTGCGGTGGCGGCAGTGGTGGGGGCGGCGTAGCGTTCGTGGAGGATGCGGCCGTCGCGGATGATCAGCAGGGCGTCGGTGCGGATGCCACTGCGGTCGGGAGTGCGGGTGGGAAAGGCGTAGGCGTCTACGGCTTGCCAGTTGAGGATGGCTGGCTCGGTCTGCCACTGCGGATCAGGCCAGTCCTCAGCCTTGGCGGGTGCCAGGGCCATGCAGAAAAGAAGCAGCAGACCTTTCAGCATCCGGTTCAAGGCTCGCAATTTTGGGGCTGCTGCGCAGCCCATCGCAGGCAAGCCAGCTCCTACAGGTACTGCGCAAGCCTTGGGCATAGTGCGGTCGATGTAGGAGCTGGCTTGCCTGCGATGGGCCGCAGAGCGGCCCCAGGATTCAGAAGTTCACACAACCCTATCAGGATTTCATGACAATCCCGCAGCAGCCCAGGCCTTGTTCAGCCGCTTCTCCCGGGCAGCCGCCGCCAGCGCCATCACCCCTTGGTCCCGCTGCCAGATCTGCGCCCAATGCGCCGGCCCCGCTGTCAGCGCCGCATCAATCTCCCCCCGCAACGCCTGGAACTGCGCAAACAACCCGCCCAGCAGCAAATGGCACCCCACACTGTCGGCACACTGCCGGCTGCCCTCGGCACACCCGGCCAGCAATCCAAGCAATTGCAGCCGCAACCCCTGCGGCCAGGCGCACGCCTGTCCGACGCCATATAACCAGGCCGTCAACGCCGCCAGCACATACAAGTCTTCCAGCGAGCGGAACGGTTTCACATAGGCATCCCAACCGTCACCGGCCAGCAACTCGCACGCGGCCTGCTCCAGCACCAGCCGACCATGGCCCACTTCCGGCATCAACGGCAGGGTTGGTAGCGGCTCCAGCGTTACCCCCGGCTCCCCGGGATAGACCACCGCCAGGTTCAACTGTGGCGCCGCGCCAGCCACCTCGCTACGCGCCGCCACCAGCAGCCACTCGGCATCCAGCCCGGCCGTGACGAAATCCTTGCTGCCCGTCAGCCGCAAGTGGTCGAGCCGCGTATGCATGTCCGCTGGCCGCACGCTGCGCCGCTCGGTGGCGCAGAGGGCGCCGAGGCTTGGCGGGGCACTGGGCCACAGCACGCGCAAGGCAGCCTGGTAACCCACCAGGAACGCCAGGCCCGGCGTGGCCATCGCACACCCGCCCAACACCGCCAGTTCAAAAGGGGCAACCGGGCCGAGGCGCTCAAGCAGCGCGGCGTAGGTTTCGCCCAGGGTGCCCGCCTGCGCTTGGCGAAGCGGGTCGTTCAGTCGTTGCAACCAGGCCATGTGACGGCTCCTTGCTGGGGCTTTCTGGTCAAGGTTTTAGGGGTGTCACGCAAGCATCACCAAAGATTCACAGGGGTGACACCGCGCCTACCTAGGCTGACTTTGCACAACAAAGCCGACCGGCCGCAACCCTTCATGGCTGGCTTATGGAGACTCGCAATGACTCGGATCGCTCTCTCTGGCGACAACAGCACTGAACGCCGTCTGCAAGCCGAACGCCTGGTTGGCGCCACGGCGCTGCAAGAGGCCCAGGCGCTGCGCTACAAAGTGTTCAGCGCAGAATTCAAGGCCAAGCTCAAGGGTGCCGAGCAAGGTTTGGACATGGACGACTACGACGTGCATTGCCGCCATATCGGTGTTCGCGACCTGAGCACCGGCGAGCTGGTCGCCACCACCCGTCTGCTCGACCACCAGGCCGCCAGCAGCCTGGGCCGCTTCTACAGTGAAGAAGAATTCCGCCTGCACGGTCTTTTGCAGCTGCAAGGGCCCATTCTCGAACTGGGCCGTACCTGCGTCGCCCCCGACTACCGCAATGGCGGCACCATTGCCGTGCTGTGGGGCGAACTGGCCGAAGTGCTCAACGAGGGCCGCTACAGCTACCTGATGGGCTGTGCCAGCATCCCCATGCAAGACGGCGGCGTGCAGGCCCATGCCGTGATGCAGCGCCTGCGTGACCGTTACCTGTGCACCGAGCACCTGCGCGCCGAGCCAAAGAACCCGCTGCCGAACCTGGCCCTTGCGGGTAACGTCATCGCCGAAATGCCACCGTTGCTCAAGGCCTACATGCGCCTGGGCGCAAAAATTTGCGGCGAGCCGTGCTGGGACGAAGACTTCCAGGTGGCTGACGTGTTCATCCTGCTCAAGCGCGACGAACTGTGCCCGCGCTACGCTCGCCACTTCAAGGCGGCAGTCTGATGCCGAAGCTGCGGGTAATGGCCCGCCTGGCTCGACTGCTGCTGGTGCTGTTGCTGGGCATGTTGATGGCCAGCCTGATCACCCTTGGCGAACGCCTGGGCTACAAGGCCCCCATCGAACGCCGCCAGCGCTGGACCTGCCTGTTCATGAAACGCCTGGTCGCCGCCCTGCCCTTCGACGTGCGTGTGGTGGGCGAACTGCCGCAGCGGCCGATGTTGTGGGTGAGTAACCATGTTTCCTGGACCGACATCCCCTTGCTGGGCATGCTGCTGCCACTGTCGTTCCTGTCCAAGGCCGAAGTGCGTCACTGGCCGGTGGCCGGCTGGCTGGCGGAAAAAGCCGGCACGCTGTTCATTCGACGTGGCGGTGGCGACAGCCAGCGCCTGCGCGAGCAGATCGCCGGGCAACTGGGCCTGGCCCGGCCGCTGCTGATCTTCCCCGAAGGCACCACCACCAGCGGTCGCGCCTTGCGCACCTTCCACGGCCGGCTGCTGGCAGGCGCCATCGACCGGGGTGTGGCGGTGCAGCCGGTGGCTATCCAGTACTTGCGCGATGGCCAGATCGACCCGATTGCGCCGTTCATTGGCGATGACGATTTGGTGTCACACCTGATGCGCCTGTTCGCCCAGCCACGGGGGGAGGTTTGCATTCACCTGCTGCAGCCGATTGGCAGTGTGGGCAAGGAACGGGCGGTGCTGGCGTTGCAGGCGCAGCAGGCGATTCACCTGGCGTTGTTTGGGGTTGAGGAAGTCGAGCTGGCGCCACGGCGGCAAGCGCGGGCTGCCTGAGCTTGGTGTAACGAGTGCGTCGCCTGTGAGATCGAGCGCCGCGCGGGCGGCGCTCGATCTCACAGACGCTGCAAATCCCCAGCCCTGCGCACCACCGCGAACGCTTGTAGTTGCGGGTAAAACTCCCGGAAGTCCGCCAGCAGCGGCTCATACAGCCGCTCCAGTTCCCCCATTACCCCGGCCATCCCCTCCGGCCGGGACAGTCTCCGGGCAATGCCGTTGAACACCTGCTCCAGCGTGGCAAACTCGCCATACGCCCCCAGCCAGTCATCTGCCGCCATGAACGGCGCAATCCGTGCCAGCCGCCCCGGCAGCTCGGGCTCCGCCAACAACACCCGATAAAAATCCCCGGTGAACTGCGCCAGCGGCTGCTCGGCATAGTCCTGCCAATGCCGCGCCAGGCAATGATCAAAAAACACGTCCAGCACAATGCCCGCAAAGCGCCGCCGCTCGCGCGGAAAGCGCGCCAGTGCCGCCAGCACCAACGGGTGCTGGTCGGTGTAGCTGTCGATATGCCGGTGCAACCGTATGGCCGCTTCCAGCGCAGGCGGGAAGCGCCCTTCCAGCGAACCTTTGACAAAGTCGCCATACAGGCTGCCAAGCAGTTGTTGCGGCGCCGGGCCGCCCAGGTGCAGGTGCGCAAGGTAGTTCATGCGCGCAGTCTAGCACCGCTCGCTCCTATATCGTCATAACGCGATATAGCGATTCGTGCTCAGCTCAGAACCTCTTCATATTTGTATATCGGGAACTGACGATTTACATTTCGTTCCATCGCGATATACCGCTACAACGAGCCTCAACCCATGCCTCTCGATCTCGACGAAATCATAAAAGCACTGGCCCATCCGGTCAGGCGAGAAATCCTCAGCTGGCTGAAAGACCCGGCAACGCAGTTCCCCGACCAGTACCACAGCACCGAAAACGGTGTGTGTGCCGGGCAGATCGACCAACGCTGCGGCCTGTCGCAGTCGACCGTCTCTGCCCACCTGGCCACCTTGCAGCGCGCCGGGCTGATCCGCAGCCAGAAGATCGGCCAATGGCACTTCTTCAAACGCGACGAAGCCACCATCGAGGCGTTCCTCGAACAACTGCGCCAAGCACTTTGACAAAGCAGGTAACCGCTATGACCACGCTTTTCGATCCGATCACCCTGGGCGACCTGCAACTGCCCAACCGCATCATCATGGCCCCACTCACCCGCTGCCGTGCCGACGAAGGCCGCGTACCCAATGCGCTGATGGCCGAATACTACGTGCAGCGCGCCAGCGCCGGGCTGATCCTCAGCGAAGCGACGTCGGTCAGTGCCATGGGTGTCGGCTACCCGGATACCCCCGGTATCTGGAACGATGAGCAGGTACGTGGCTGGAACAACGTCACCAAGGCCGTGCATGCCGCAGGCGGACGCATCTTCCTGCAACTGTGGCACGTTGGCCGTATCTCCCACCCCAGCTACCTGAACGGCGAGCTGCCGGTGGCCCCCAGCGCGATCCAGCCCAAGGGGCATGTAAGCCTGGTGCGCCCGTTGAGTGACTACCCCACCCCACGCGCGCTGGAAACCGAAGAAATCATCGACATCGTCGAGGCCTACCGCAGCGGTGCCGAGAATGCCAAGGCGGCTGGCTTTGATGGTGTAGAAATCCACGGCGCCAACGGTTACCTGCTCGACCAGTTCCTGCAAAGCAGCACCAACCAGCGCACCGACCGCTACGGCGGCTCGCTGGAAAACCGTGCGCGCCTGCTGCTGGAAGTGACCGATGCAGCCATCGAGGTGTGGGGCGCGAACCGCGTGGGCGTGCACCTGGCACCGCGCGCCGATGCGCACGACATGGGCGATGCCGACCGCGCCGAAACCTTTACCTACGTGGCCCGTGAACTGGGCAAGCGTGGCATTGCCTTTATCTGCTCGCGGGAGCGGGAAGCCGACGACAGCATTGGCCCGCTGATCAAGGACGCGTTTGGCGGCCCGTACATCGTCAATGAGCGGTTTGACAAGGCCAGTGCCAATGCGGCGTTGGCCAGCGGCAAGGCCGATGCGGTGGCGTTTGGCGTGCCGTTCATCGCCAACCCTGATTTGCCGGCGCGGCTGGCGGCGGATGCGCCACTGAACGAAGCGCGACCGGAGACCTTTTATGGCAGGGGGCCGGTGGGGTACATCGATTATCCGCGGTTGTAACTGAAATTGCCGGGGCCGCTTTGCGGCCCTATCGCGACACAAGGCCGCTCCTACAGGGGAACGCGATCTCCTGTAGGAGCGGCCTTGTGTCGCGATAGGAGGGCAAAGCCCTCCCATGCATTGTCACGGCCGAGCGTTAATCTGCTGTTGCAGGTTCTGTATCTGGCTTTGCAAGGTATTCAGGTTCCGCGTCATCTGCGCCCGGAAAGCATCGAATTCCTGCACCGAAGCACCACCGGACGCCGCCGCAGCCGGGCGGTTGTCGATCTGGCTCTTGAGCACCAGCATGTCCTGCTCCAGGCCTTGAATGGCAGCGCTCGGGTTCCCCTGCTTCTTCAGCGCCGCTATATCGCTGCCCAGGCTCTTGAGCTGCCCGTCCAGCTTGCCGCCATCCACCTGCGCGGCCTTCAGCGCGGCAACCTGCTCGTTCAACCCCTTGAATTGGGCATCCAGCTTGCCCCCATCCACCTGGCCCGAACGCAGCGCGGCCAGTTCGCCATTCACCAGCTTCAACTGCGCCTGCAACTGGCTTTGCAGCTCGGTCACAGCCTTCTGCTGCTCACGGGTATCAGCCAGCACCTGCTCCAGGCGTTTGCCCAGGTCGCCGGTCTGCCCGGCCACACCTTTCTGCAACTGGCGCAGTTGAAGCTTCAATGCCTCGCTGCTGGTGGTAGCGCCAGACTCACTGGCATCCACCTTGCCGCTGATCGCCTGCAGGCGCCCGGCCGCTTCTTCACTGATGCGGGCAAAACTTTCCTGGGTCGCCACCAGTTGCTGCTCCATCAACGAGATCTGCTGGAAGCTCCACCAACCCAGGCCTACCAAGGCGATGAACGAAGCACCGAGCAACGCCCACAACGGCGCCGTGCTTGGCCCGCGCGCGGCCTTCTGGCGGCTGCGCACGACGTGCGCCGGCATCAGTTCGTCATCATCAACAGTGCCCGCCCGCAAGGTAGGCACGTCATCGTAGTCATCGTGAGCATGGTTACGCATGGATACATTCAACCGCGGTAGTCGCAAAGAGGCACGAGTATAAACCGCCAGCGCGGCGCATTGATGACCATTGTCAGCCCTGCGGCTTCACTGCCCCGGCGGCAGGTGTTTCCACCAGCCACAGAATTCATCCAGCGCTGTCCACAGGCTGACCTTGGGCTGGTAGTCCAGATACTGCCGGGCGCGGCTGATATCCAGGGTGAAATCGCGGCTCATCACCTGCATCCCCAGGCGCGACAAGGTCGGTTGCGGGCGACCTGGCCACAGCATGCACGCCGCCTCGTTCAGCGCCGCCATGCTGTAGGCCAGGCCGTAGGAACGGTAGCGGGTAACCTGCGGCAGCTGCATCTGGCGCATCACGTAGTTGACCACATCCCACAGCGGCAGCGGCTGGCCGTTGCTGATGTTATAGGCCTGGCCCAGCGCCCTGTCGTCGGCGAACAAGGCGCTGAGCAGCGCCTCGTTAAGGTTGTGCACACTGGTGAAGTCAACTTTGTTCAGGCCATTGCCGATGATTGCCACGCGGCCTTTGCGCTGCATCTGCATCAGCTTCGGGAAAATGCTGCCATCACCGGCGCCCGTGACGAAGCGCGGGCGCAGCGCCAGCACTTCCAGGCCAAACTCCTGCGCGCCGAATACTTTCTGCTCGGCCAGGTGCTTGGTTTGCCCGTAGTGGTCGTGGAAGCGGCGCGGTACCTGGTCTTCACGGATATCCAGGCGCGAACGGCCATTGAAATAGATCGACGGCGACGACAGGTGCACCAGACGCCTTACATGCTCCTTCAGACAGCCCTCGACCACGTTCTCGGTAACCACCACGTTGCCTTGATAGAAGTCCTGGTAGCGCCCCCAGTTGCCCACCGCGCCAGCGCAGTGCACCACGGCCTCGACGCCCTGGCACAAACGACGGGCCAGCTCGGCATCGCTCAGGTCGCCAGGGATGAACTGGGCGCCGCGCTTGACCAGGTGCTCGACCCCTTCGGCGCGGCGGCCGCTGACCCGCACGTCCAGGCCCTGCTCCAGGGCAAAGCGCGCAAAGCGCCCGCCGATGAAGCCGCTCGCGCCGGTGACCAGAATTCGCATGTAAGACTCCGTCTTGCCAGATTTCAGATGCAACTGACGCCAGCCGTGGCTACAAGGGCACCAGCCATTGCCGTGCGGTGTACCGCAGGTGGTCGGTCAGTTGCGCGAGCAATTGCCCGCCATTGCGCCAATGATGCCAGTACAGCGGCACATCGATAGGGGTATCGCGGCAGATTTCCACCAACTGCCCGCTGGCCAGTTGCTCCCGGGCCTGCAATTCGGGCACCAGTCCCCAGCCCAGGCCGGCCTCGGTCATGCGCAGAAAGCCTTCGGAGGACGGGCACAGGTGATGCAGAAAACCGTCCTCGATGCCCAGCGATGCCAGGTAGCGATGCTGCAGGAAGTCGTCCGGGCCGTACACGATCGCCGGGGTACGGGCCAGACGGCTGGCGACAAAACCCTGGGGAAAATGCCGCGCCATGAACCCGGGGCTAGCCAGTGCCCGGTAGCGCATGGCGCCCAGTGGCTGGCTGCGTGCCCCGGCTACCGGGCGCTCACTGCCACACAGGCAGGCCGCCACTTCGCCGGCACGCATACGTTTGAGGCCCACTTCCTGGTCTTCTACCACCAAGTCGGTCAAAACGTTCTGCTGTGCGCAGAAATCCCCCACCGCGCCGGCCCACCAAGTGGCCAGGCTGTCGGCGTTGAGGGCGATGCGCAGGCGCTCCGGCATACCCTCTTCGTCCAGCGCCGGCACCTGGCGCTGCAAGTCACGTTCAAGCAGGCGCACCTGCTGCACATGGTTGAGCAACTGGCGGCCTACCTCGGTCGGGCCAGGCGGCGTGGCACGCACCAGCACGGGCTGGCCGACCCGCGCCTCCAACAACTTGATGCGCTGGGAAATGGCCGACTGCGACAAGCCCAGCACTTGCGCCGCACGCTCGAACCCCCCCTGTTCGATCACCGCAGCGAGGGCGGCCAGCAGCTTGTAGTCGAACATCGATTTCTCTAATGCCTTATCAGCTTTATTTGTTTTTCTTATACAGCGCCGGTCATCACAATAGCCAGCATCTTTTATGACCTTTCTGGAGAGCCCCACCATGTGGCAAAGCTATCTCAACGGCATGCTGGTGGCCTTCGGCCTGATCATGGCCATCGGCGCACAGAACGCCTTCGTCCTCGCCCAGAGCCTGCGCCGGGAACATCACTTGCCCGTGGCGGCGCTGTGCATCGTCTGTGACGCCATTCTGGTGGCTGCCGGTGTGTTTGGCCTGGCCACGGTACTGGCGCACAACCCGACCTTGCTGGCGGTCGCGCGCTGGGGTGGTGCGGTGTTCCTGATCTGGTACGGCGCCAAGGCACTGCGCAGCGCCTGCTCCAGACAGAGCCTGCAGCACCAGGAAGGCCAAGGCATGCGCTCACGCCGCGCAGTGCTGCTCAGCGCCCTGGCAGTGACGCTGCTGAACCCGCACGTGTACCTCGACACGGTGTTGCTGATCGGCTCGCTGGGCGCCCAGCAAACCGCCCCCGGCGCCTACGTGGCGGGCGCGGCCAGTGCTTCGCTGCTGTGGTTCTCTACCCTGGCCATCGGCGCAGCCTGGCTGGCACCGTGGCTGGCCCGCCCGGCAACCTGGCGCATGCTCGACCTGATGGTGGCGGTGATGATGTTCGCGGTGGCGGCGCAGTTGATCTTCAACTGATGTCAGGCCTGCAAGGACCGGCGTAACGCGCACCGCCTGAAAGCGACCACCATTGGTCGGCACCCGCCAAGCCGCTCTGGAACCTCTATTCCCTATGTTTGTTGCGTGGTTATGCGCCGGGGCTGGTGCTATGATCGGGCCCTTGCGTCGCAAAGAGTACAAACTCGCCGACGTACATAGGGCCGCCCGTGATCGGCCCTGCGCAAACCGCGAACTAGACCTGAATCAGGAGATCCACCATGGCTTTTGAATTGCCGCCGCTGCCGTACGCCCACGATGCCCTACAGCCGCACATCTCCAAGGAAACCCTGGAGTTTCACCACGACAAGCACCACAACACCTATGTCGTGAACCTGAACAACCTGGTCCCAGGCACCGAATTCGAAGGCAAGACCCTGGAAGAGATCGTCAAGACCTCTTCGGGCGGCATCTTCAACAACGCCGCTCAAGTCTGGAACCACACCTTCTACTGGAACTGCCTGGCGCCAAACGCTGGTGGCCAACCGACCGGTGCCCTGGCTGACGCCATCAACGCCGCTTTCGGTTCCTTCGACAAGTTCAAGGAAGAGTTCACCAAGACTTCGGTTGGCACCTTCGGTTCCGGCTGGGGCTGGCTGGTGAAGAAAGCTGACGGTTCCCTGGCCCTGGCCAGCACCATCGGCGCCGGTTGCCCGCTGACCAGCGGCGACACCCCGCTGCTGACCTGCGACGTCTGGGAACACGCCTACTACATCGACTACCGCAACCTGCGTCCGAAGTACGTCGAGGCGTTCTGGAACCTGGTCAACTGGGCCTTCGTTGCCGAACAGTTCGAAGGCAAAACCTTCAAGGCCTGAGTCATTCAGCCCTGAACATGAAGACCCGGCCCTGTGCCGGGTTTTTTTATGCCAGTACCGGCCTCCCGCACCCACGAAAGCCAACACGGTTTTGCTTGCTCAGCCCGCATAGCGCGCTAACATCAAACCTCTGGAAGATTGACACAGCGCATTCAAGTTGCGGGGTCAGGCAACCGATACACTGCTCATGATCGGCCGATAGTGTATCGTCATCGTTGATGGCAAAATGATGCCATGCGCATGGATTAAGGAAACCCCATTGAAGCTGGAATTGCGGAACAGCTTGTCGGTCAAGTTGCTCAGGGTCGTGCTGCTGTCGGCGCTGGCAGTCGGCGTGGTGCTCAGCTGTGCGCAAATCGTCTACGACACCTACAAGACCCGCCAGGCCGTTAACAACGATGCCCAGCGCATCCTCGACATGTTCCGCGACCCTTCCACCCAGGCGGTGTACAGCCTCGACCGCGAAATGGGCATGCAGGTGATGGAAGGCCTGTTCCAGGACGAGTCGGTGCGTATGGCCTCCATCGGGCACCCCAACGAAACCATGCTGGCCGAAAAGTCGCGCCCGCTGCAGGACATGTCCATGCGCTGGCTGACCGACCTTATCCTCGGCCAGGAACGCACCTACACCACACAACTGGTCGGCCGTGGCCCTTACAGCGAATACTACGGCGACCTCAGCATCACCCTCGACACGTCGTCCTACGGCGAAGACTTCCTGATCAATGCGGTAATCATCTTCATTTCCGGCGTGTTGCGGGCCTTGGCCATGGGCCTGGTGCTGTACCTGGTGTACCACTGGCTGCTGACCAAGCCGCTGTCCAAGATCATCGAGCACCTCACCCAGATCAACCCCGACCGCCCCAGTCAGCACCAGATACCGCTGCTCAAGGGCCACGAGAAGAACGAACTGGGCCTGTGGGTCAACACCGCCAACCAGTTGCTGGCCTCGATCGAGCGCAACACCCACCTGCGCCACGAGGCCGAAAACAGCCTGCAACGCATGGCCCAGTACGATTTTCTCACCGGCCTGCCCAACCGCCAGCAACTGCAGCAGCAACTGGACAAGATCCTCGTCGACGGCGGTCGCCTGCAGCACCGTGTGGCGGTGTTGTGCGTGGGCCTTGACGATTTCAAGGGCATCAACGAGCAATTCAGCTACCAGGTCGGCGACCAGTTGCTGCTGGCCCTGGCTGACCGCCTGCGCGCCCACAGTGGCCGGCTGGGGGCCCTGGCACGACTGGGCGGTGACCAGTTTGCCCTGGTGCAAGCCAATATCGAGCAGCCCTACGAGGCAGCCGAACTGGCGCAAAGCATCCTCGACGACCTGGAAGTGCCGTTCGACCTCGACCACCACCAGCAGATCCGCCTGCGCGCCACCATCGGCATTACCCTGTTCCCCGAAGACGGCGACAGCACCGAGAAACTGCTGCAAAAAGCCGAACAGACCATGACCTTGGCCAAGGCCCGTTCGCGCAACCGCTACCAGTTCTACATCGCCAGCGTCGACAGCGAGATGCGCCGCCGCCGCGAGCTGGAAAAAGACCTGCGCGAAGCCCTGCCACGCAACCAGCTGTACCTGGTTTACCAACCACAAATCAGCTACCGCGACCACCGTGTGGTCGGCGTGGAAGCGCTGCTGCGCTGGCAGCACCCGGAGCTGGGCATGGTGCCGCCAGACCAGTTCATCCCGTTGGCCGAGCAAAACGGCAGCATCATCAGCATCGGCGAATGGGTACTGGACCAGGCCTGCCGGCAACTGCGCGAATGGCACGACCAGGGCTTCAGCGAGCTGCGCATGGCGGTCAACCTGTCGACCGTACAGCTGCACCACAGCGAGCTGCCACGGGTGGTCAACAACCTGCTGCAGGCCTATCGCCTGCCGCCGCGCAGCCTGGAGCTGGAAGTCACCGAAACCGGCCTGATGGAAGACATCAGCACCGCTGCCCAGCACCTGCTGAGCCTGCGCCGTTCCGGGGCACTGATTGCCATCGACGACTTCGGCACCGGCTATTCGTCGCTCAGTTACCTGAAATCGCTGCCGCTGGACAAGATCAAGATCGACAAGAGCTTCGTCCAGGACCTGCTCGACGACGATGACGACGCGACCATCGTTCGCGCCATCATCCAGCTGGGCAAGAGCCTGGGCATGCAGGTGATCGCCGAAGGCGTGGAAACCGCCGAGCAGGAAACCTACATCGTTGCCCAGGGCTGCCACGAGGGCCAGGGCTACCACTACAGCAAGCCGCTGTCGGCCCGCGAGCTGACCAGTTTCCTGAAGCAGGCGCAGCGTAACCAGGTTTCGATGTTCTGAGGGTGCCTGCCCGGTTACACGCTGTGACCGGCATTTACATGAATTGCACGCCCGCCTCTTTACAGCAAATGCAAATCTTTCGCATGATGTTGCGGTTTCGCGTGCCACGGCGCACGGTCCACCCCTTGGTCCAACCACACGACGCAGGAAAACCAACAATGATTCGAATGCCTCTGGCCTCCGCCAGTCTGCTGGCCATTGCCATCGCTCTCGCCGGCTGCGGTGAAGGCAAGGACGACAAAGCCGCCGCGCCGCAAGCCCAGGCACCTGCTGCTGCCGCCACCACCGCTGCCGCGCCCGGGGCTGTCGACGAAGCCGCCGGCAAAGCCGTGGTCAAGCATTACGCCGAAATGGTCCATGCTGTGTACAGCGACTCGCTGAGCACCGCCAAAACCCTGCAGACCGCAGTGGACGCGTTCCTGGCCAAGCCCAACGACGAAACCCTGAAGGCCGCCAAGGAAGCCTGGTTCGCCGCGCGCGTTCCGTACCTGCAGTCCGAAGCCTTCCGCTTCGGCAACACCATCATCGACGACTGGGAAGGCCAGGTGAACGCCTGGCCCCTGGACGAAGGCCTGATCGACTATGTCGACAAGAGCTACGAGCATGCCCTGGGCAACCCGGCCGCCGGCGCCAACATCATCGCCAACACCGAGATCCAGGTGGGCGAAGAGAAGGTCGACGTCAAGGACATTACCCCAGAGAAACTGGCCAGCCTGAACGAACTGGCTGGCTCCGAGGCCAACGTTGCCACGGGCTATCACGCCATCGAATTCCTGCTCTGGGGCCAGGACCTGAACGGCACCGGCCCAGGCGCTGGCAACCGCCCGGCATCCGACTACCTGGAAGGCCAGGGCGCCACCGGTGGCCACAACGAGCGCCGCCGTGCCTACCTGAAAGCCGTTACCCAGCTGCTGGTTACCGACCTTGAAGAAATGGTCGGCAACTGGGCGCCGAACGTCGCCGACAACTACCGCGCCAAGCTGGAAGCGGAGCCTGTCAACGACGGCCTGCGCAAGATGCTGTTCGGCATGGGCAGCCTGTCGCTGGGCGAACTGGCGGGCGAGCGCATGAAGGTTTCGCTGGAAGCCAACTCGCCGGAAGACGAGCAGGACTGCTTCAGCGACAACACCCACTACTCGCACTTCTACGACGCCAAGGGTATCCGCAACGTCTACCTGGGCGAGTACACCCGCCCGGACGGTACCAAGGTGACCGGCCCAAGCCTGTCGTCGCTGGTAGCCAAGGTCGACCCGGCCGCCGACGCCACCCTCAAGGCCGACCTGGAAGCCACCGAAGCCAAGATCCAGGTAATGGTCGACCACGCCCTCAAAGGCGAGCACTACGACCAGCTGATCGCGGCCGACAACGCTGCCGGCAACCAGATCGTGCGTGACGCCATCGCCGCACTGGTCAAGCAGACCGGCGCGATCGAGCAGGCGGCTGGCAAGCTGGGTATTGCCAACCTGAACCCGGATACCGCGGATCACGAATTCTGATCTTGCTGTAGCGGTTCTGAAAAGAGGCGGCCTTCGGGTCGCCTTTTTTGCTTCTGGCCTCTTCGCGGGTAAACCCGCTCCCACAGGATCATGAAAGGGCTGGCGCCGAACATGAAAATGCTGGCATTTCACAACCTTTTCACCCAAGCAATTGCAAATTGCTCTTATTCAAAAAACGCTGGCCTGCTAAGCTTGCACGCCGGTTTTTCGTCCACGCCCAGGATTTTGCATGTCCTCGTCGCTGTCCCGACTCTCCCCGCTGCTGCTGGTCCTCGCCCTCTCTGCCTGTGACGACGCCCCGCGTTTCACCCAGGCCGAACCCGGCGAAGCATTGTCGGGCGGCAAGGCAACCGTGCAGCGGAGTGACCGCAACGCCTATTCCCTGCCCTCGGCCAACCTCGCAGCCGAACGTCGCGTGGATTTCGCCGTGGGCAACAGTTTCTTCCGCAACCCCTGGGTGATCGCCCCTTCCACCACCACCGCCCGCGACGGCCTGGGCCCGCTGTTCAACACCAACGCCTGCCAGAACTGCCATGTGCGCGATGGCCGCGGCCACCCGCCAGCGCCGGGCAACAGCAACGCGGTGGGCATGCTGGTGCGCCTGTCGATCCCCGACCAGCCCTATCTGGCCAAGGTCATCGAGCGCCTGGGCGTGGTGCCTGAGCCGGTGTACGGCACTCAGCTGCAGGACATGGCCATCCCCGGTGTGGCGCCGGAAGGCAAGGTCCGGGTGAGTTACACCCGCGAAACCGTGTCGTTCAAGGACGGCCATCAGGTCGAACTGCGCAAGCCGACCCTGCAGATCAGCCAGCTCGGCTACGGCGTCATGCACCCCGACACGCGCTTTTCTGCGCGGGTGGCACCGCCAATGATCGGCCTGGGCCTGCTCGAAGCCATCCCCGAAGCCGACTTGCTGGCCAACGAAGACCCCGATGACCGCAACCGCGACGGCATCCGCGGGCGGGCCAACCGCGTGTGGGACGACGCTTTGGGCAAGACCGTGGTCGGCCGCTTCGGCTGGAAAGCCGGGCAGCCCAACGTCAACCAGCAGAACGTGCACGCCTTTGCCGGCGACATGGGCCTGACCAGCACCCTGCAGCCCAAAGACGATTGCACCCCGGCACAAACCGACTGCCTCGCCGCGCCCAATGGCGACGGCGCCAATGGCGAAAAGGAAGTCAGCGACAACATCCTGCGCCTGGTCACCTTCTACACCCGCAACCTGGCGGTGCCGGCCCGCCGGGACGTCGGCTCGCCGCAGGTGCTGGCAGGCAAGAACCTGTTCTACCAGGCCGGCTGCCAGGGTTGCCATACACCGCAGTTCACCACCGCCGCCGATGCTGCCGAGCCAGAGTTGGCCAACCAGGTCATCCGCCCCTACAGCGACCTGCTGCTACACGACATGGGCCCAGGCCTGGCCGATGAGCGCACCGAGTTCGCCGCCAATGGCCAGGACTGGCGTACCCCACCACTGTGGGGCATCGGCCTGAGCGAAACGGTCAGCGGCCACAGCCAGTTCCTGCACGACGGTCGCGCCCGAAACCTGCTGGAAGCCGTGCTCTGGCACGGGGGCGAAGCCGAGGCGGCACGCAACTTCGTACTCACGTTCAATGCCGAGCAACGCACTGCGCTGCTGGCGTTCCTGAATTCACTTTAAAACGCGCAAAGGAGCCGGGCATGTTCCGACCCAAACTGTTGTTCACCAGCCTCGCTGCACTCGCCCTCGGCGCCTGCTCGCCGCAGGACCCGCAAGCCGTCACCTCCGCTGCCATCGCCAAGCAGGTCATCCTGCCCACTTACAGCCGTTGGGTCGAAGCCGACCGCACGCTGGCCGCCAGCGCCCTGGCCTACTGCGAAGGCAAGGAAGACCTGGAAAAGGCCCGTGCCGACTTCCTCAATGCGCAAAAGGCCTGGGCCGAGCTGCAGCCGCTGCTGGTCGGCCCGCTGGCCGAAGGCAACCGCGCCTGGCAGGTACAGTTCTGGCCCGACAAGAAGAACCTGGTCGGCCGCCAGGTCGAGCAGCTGGTCAACGGCGACAAGCCGGTAGACGTCGCTTCCCTGGGCAAGGCCAGCGTGGTGGTACGCGGCCTGTCGGCCTACGAGTACATCCTGTTCGACAGCAAACCGGACGTCGCCACTGCCGAGCAGAAAGCCCGCTACTGCCCGCTGCTGGTGGCCATTGGTGAACACCAGAAGGTCCTGGCCGAGGATATCCTCAAGAGCTGGAACAGCACCGACGGTATGCTGTCGCAGATGACCAAGTTCCCCAACCAGCGCTACGCCGACTCCCACGAGGCCATCGCCGACCTGCTGCGCTCCCAGGTCACCGCCCTGGATACCCTGAAGAAGAAGCTGGGTGCGCCGATGGGCCGCCAGAGCAAGGGCATCCCGCAGCCGTTGCAGGCCGAAGCCTGGCGCAGCCACTCCTCGCTGAAGAGCCTGGAAGCCACCCTCAAGGCGGCCGAAACCGTCTGGGTCGGGGTCGACAATCAGGGCCTGCGCGGCTTGCTGTCCAGCGATCAGAAAGCGCTGGCGGACAAGATCGACGCCGCCTACGCTACCTCGCTCAAACTGCTGGCCGACAACCAGAAGTCGCTGGGCGAGCTGCTGGCCGACGACGCTGGCCAGCAAACCCTGAACCAGATCTACGACAGCCTCAACGCTGTCCACCGCCTGCACGAAGGCGACCTGGCCAAGGCGTTGAACATTCAGCTGGGCTTCAATGCCAACGACGGTGACTGATCATGCTGCGACGCCAGGCCCTCAAACTCGGTAGCGTTTTGCTCAGTGCCCTGACCTTGGGCGGCTGGAGCCTGTTCCGCAACAAAAGCAGCGAACCCCTGCTGCTTTCGGCGCGTGACGATGGCGACGGCAAGCACTATGCCGTGGGTTTCCGCCTGGACGGCACCCAGGTGTTCAGCACCCAGGTCGCCCAGCGTTGCCACGCCATCATCCACCACCCCGAGCAGCCGATCGCCCTGTTCGTCGCCCGCCGCCCCGGTACCGAAAGCTACCTGGTCGACTTGCGCGACGGGCGCCTGCTGCAAACCGTGACCTCGCAGCCGAACCGGCACTTCTACGGCCACGCCGTGGTGCACAAAGAGGGTGAATGGCTGTATGCCACCGAGAACGACACGACCGACCCTGGGCGTGGCGTGCTGGGCGTGTACCGTTTTGAAGGCGAACGCCTGGTACACACCGGCGAGATCCCGACCCACGGCATCGGCCCGCACGAGGTCGCCTGGTTGCCCGACGGCGAGACGCTGATCGTGGCCAACGGCGGCATTCGTACCGAAGCCGAAAGCCGGGTAGAGATGAACCTCAATGCCATGGAACCGAGCCTGGTGCTGATGCAGCGCGACGGCACCTTGCTGAGCAAGGAAACCCTGGCCCAGCAGATGAACAGCGTGCGTCACCTGGCAGTGGGCAGCGATGGCACCATCGCCGCCTGCCAGCAGTTCATGGGTGATGCCGATGAAACGGCCGAGCTGCTGGCGATCAAGCGCCCGGGCGAGCCGTTCAAGGCCTTCCCGGTGCCGGAGCGGCAGTTGCAGGCCATGGCCCAGTACACCGCCAGTGTCGCGATCCACAGCGAGCTGCGGCTGGTGGCGCTGACTGCGCCACGGGCCAACCGGTTGTTTGTCTGGGACCTGGACACGGGTGCGGTGCGGCTGGATGCACCGATGCCCGATTGCGCGGGGGTTGGTGCGGTGAAGGATGGTTTTGTCGTTACTTCCGGGCAAGGCCGTTGCCGGTTCTACGATTGCCGCAAGGCCGAGCTGGTCGGGCAGCCGATGAACCTGCCGTCCGGTTTCTGGGACAACCACCTGCATCTCGTCTGATTTTTCTGTTGCCTGTACCGGCCTCTTCGCGGCTAAAGCCGCTCCTACACCGACCGCGCGAGCCTCTGACTACGCGGTCGGTGTAGGAGCGGCTTTAGCCGCGAAGAGGCCGGTACAGGCATTTCACCCCCCTCTCTGCGAAAAACAGTCAATACTTCCCCCATCCACACGTGGGCAGGATCGCCCGTTGTCGTGTCTGAACGAATAACAACCAAATCCAAGGAACCGGACTTATGCTGCGCCGCCGCATGCTCATCATGTTGGCCGTGGTTCTGCTGATCGTGCTGGCCCTGGGGGGCTACAAGGCGTTCTCGATCTACCAGCAGATCCAGGTGTTCACTGCCCCCAAGCCGCCCATCACCGTTGCGGCAGCCTTGGCCGAACAGCGCCAGTGGCAAGCGCGCCTGCCCGCCGTGGGCAGCCTCAAGGCACTGCAGGGTGTGGAGCTGAGCCTGGAGGTGGAAGGCATCGTCAAAACCCTGCACTTCGACTCGGGCCAGCAGGTCAAAGCCGGCCAGTTACTGCTGCAACTCAACGATGACCAGGAAACGGCCCTGCTTGGCACCGCCCAGGCCGACCTGGGTCTGGCCAAGGTCGATTTCGGCCGCGGCAGCCAGCTGGTCGGCGACTCGGCCATCTCGCGCGGCGAGTTCGACCGCCTCACCACTCAGTACCGCCGCAACCAGGCGGTGGTCGAGCAACTCAAGGCGCAGAAGATCAAAAAAAGCATCAACGCCCCGTTCAGCGGCACCATCGGCATCCGCCAGGTGGACATCGGCCAGTACCTGGCCGCCGGCACGGTGATTGCCACCCTGCAGGACACATCCAGCCTGTACGTCGACTTCAACGTACCGGAACAGGCCCTGCCGCAGTTGAGCCTGGGCCAGCAGGTACTGGTGCAGGTAGCTGCCTACCCAGGCCAGACCTTCCCCGCCAGCCTCAGCGCCATCAACCCCAAGGTCGAGGAAACCACACGCAACCTGCTGGTGCGCGCCACCCTGGCCAACCCCGACGGCAAACTGCTGCCGGGCATGTTCGCCAGCCTGCTGGTGCTGCTGCCTAATCCACAGCCACAAGTGGTGGTGCCGGAAAGCGCTATTACCTACACCCTGTATGGCAACTCGGTTTACGTCGCCACGCCGAAAAAGGACAAGGACGGCAAGCTGGAAAACGACGACAAGGGCCAACCCCAGCTAGTCGCTGAACAACGCACCGTACAGACCGGCGAGCGCCGCGACGGCGTGGTGGTGGTCAGCAAGGGCCTGCAAGCCGGGGAACAGGTGGTTACCGCCGGGCAACTCAAGCTCACCCCAGGCGCCGCGATCCGCATCGGCCAGGACAAAGCCCTCAAGCCCGAACAGGGCGCGCCGGGCAAGGACTGAGGAGGCAGGCATGGCGTTCACCGACCCGTTCATCCGCCGCCCGGTGCTGGCCAGTGTGGTCAGCCTGCTGATCCTGCTGCTGGGTTTCCAGGCCTGGAACAAACTGCAGATCCGCCAGTACCCACAAATGGAAAACGCCCTGATCACGGTGACTACCGCCTACCCCGGGGCCAACGCCGAAACCATCCAGGGCTACATTACCCAGCCGTTGCAGCAGAGCCTGGCCAGTGCCGAAGGCATCGACTACATGACCTCGGTGAGCCGGCAGAACTTCTCGATCATTTCCATCTACGCGCGCATCGGCGCCGACAGCGACCGGTTGTTCACCGAGCTGCTGGCCAAGGCCAACGAAGTGCGCAACAAACTGCCGCAGGACTCCGAAGACCCGGTACTCAGCAAGGAAGCCGCCGACGCCTCGGCGCTGATGTACGTCAGTTTCTACAGCAAGGAAATGAGCAACCCGCAGATCACTGACTACCTGTCGCGGGTCATCCAGCCCAAGCTGGCCACCTTGCCGGGCATGGCCGAAGCGGAGATTCTCGGCAACCAGGTGTTTGCCATGCGCCTGTGGCTGGACCCGATGAAACTGGCCGGTTTCGGCCTGTCGGCCACCGACGTGACCAACGCCGTGCGCCGCTACAACTTCCTCTCTGCTGCCGGCGAGGTAAAAGGCGAATACGTGGTCACCAGCATCAACGCCAGCACCGAGTTGAAGTCGGCCGAGGCGTTCGCCGCCCTGCCGGTCAAGACCAACGGCGACAGCCGGGTGCTGCTGGGCGATGTGGCGCGGGTCGAGATGGGAGCGGAAAACTACGACACGGTCAGCTCGTTCGACGGCACCCCGTCGGTGTACATCGGTATCAAGGCCACCCCCGCTGCCAACCCACTGGACGTGATCAAGGAAGTGCGACGCATCATGCCCGAGCTGGAGAGCCAGTTACCTTCGGCGTTGAAAGTGTCGATTGCCTATGACGCCACGCTGTTCATCCAGGCCTCGATCGACGAAGTGATCAAGACCCTTGGCGAGGCGGTGCTGATCGTCATCGTGGTGGTGTTCCTGTTTCTCGGTGCCTTGCGTTCGGTGCTGATCCCGGTGGTGACCATTCCGCTGTCGATGATCGGCGTGCTGTTCTTCATGCAGATGATGGGTTACTCGCTCAACCTGCTGACCCTGCTGGCCATGGTGCTGGCCATCGGCCTGGTGGTGGACGACGCCATTGTGGTGGTGGAAAACATCCACCGGCACATGGAAGAAGGCAAATCGCCATTCGATGCGGCCCTTGAAGGCGCCCGCGAAATCGCCCTGCCGGTGGTGTCGATGACCATCACCCTGGCTGCCGTGTATGCACCGATCGGCTTCCTCACCGGGCTTACCGGGGCCTTGTTCAAGGAGTTCGCCCTGACCTTGGCCGGGGCGGTAATCATCTCTGGCATCGTCGCCCTCACCCTGTCGCCGATGATGTGCGCCCTGCTGCTTCGCCAGGAGCAGAACCCCAGTGGCCTGGCCCACCGCCTGGACGTGCTGTTCGAACGCCTGAAGGTGCGCTACCAGCGCCTGCTGCATGCCACCCTCGACAGCCGCCCGGTGGTGCTGGTGTTTGCCGTGATCATCCTGTGCCTGATCCCGGTGCTGCTCACGTTCACCCAGAACGAACTCGCCCCCAACGAGGACCAGGGGGTGATTTTCATGATGAGCAGCTCGCCGCAGCCGGCCAACCTCGATTACCTCAACGCCTACACCGACGAATTCACCCCACTGTTCAAGGCCTTCCCCGAGTACTACTCATCGTTCCAGATCAACGGATTCAACGGCGTGCAAACCGGCATCGGCGGCTTCCTGCTCAAACCCTGGAACGAACGCGAGCGCACGCAGATGGAGCTGTTGCCGCTGGTGCAGGCCAAACTTGAGGAAATCGGCGGCTTGCAGATCTTCGGTTTCAACCTGCCCTCCCTGCCCGGCACCGGCGAGGGCCTGCCGTTCCAGTTCGTGATCAACACCGCGGGCGACTACCCGGCACTGCTGGACGTAGCACAGCGCATCAAGGCCCGCGCGCAGGCATCCGGCAAGTTCGCCTTCCTCGACATCGACCTGGCCTTCGACAAGCCCGAAGTGGTGGTGGACATCGACCGGGCCAAGGCCGCGCAGATGGGGGTATCGATGGACACCCTCGGCAGCACCCTGGCCACCCTGCTGGGCGAGGCGGAAATCAACCGCTTCACCCTCGAAGGCCGCAGCTACAAGGTGATTGCCCAGGTCGAACGGCCATACCGCGACAACCCCGGCTGGCTGAACAACTACTACGTGAAGAATGACCAGGGTCAGATGCTGCCGCTGTCGACCCTGATCACCCTCACCGACCGCGCCCGCCCGCGCCAGCTCAACCAGTTCCAGCAGCTGAACTCGGCGATCATCCAGGGCGTGCCCATGGTCAGCCTGGGCGAAGCGCTGAAAACCGTGCAGGACATCGCCCGCGAAGAGGCCCCGGAAGGCTTCGCCTTCGACTATGCCGGCGTGGCGCGCCAGTACGTGCAGGAAGGTAGCGCACTGTGGGTCACCTTTGGCCTGGCGCTGGCAATCATCTTCCTGGTGCTGGCGGCGCAGTTCGAAAGCTTCCGCGACCCGCTGGTGATCCTGGTAACGGTGCCGCTGTCGATCTGCGGGGCGTTACTGCCGCTGTTCCTGGGTATATCGAGCATGAACATCTACACCCAGGTCGGGCTGGTGACCTTGATCGGGCTGATCAGCAAGCACGGCATCCTGATCGTCGAATTCGCCAACCAGTTGCGTGAGGAGCGCGGCTTGAGCGTGCGTGAGGCCATCGAAGAAGCGGCGGCGATTCGACTGCGGCCGGTGCTGATGACCACGGCGGCGATGGTGTTCGGCATGGTGCCGCTGATTCTGGCGACCGGGGCCGGGGCGGTGAGCCGTTTTGACATCGGTACGGTGATTGCCACCGGGATGTCGATTGGTACGCTGTTTACCCTGTTTGTGCTGCCTTGTATCTATACCTTGCTGGCACACAAGGCGGTGGCCAAGCAGCCTGCTGTAGCCTGATCCGGCCTCTTCGCGGGCTCGCCCGCTCCCACAGGGACGGCACCGCTACTGAGACTGGTGCAGTACCTGTGGGAGCGGGCGAGCCCGCGAAGAAGCCAGCAAAGCAGACACAAAAATGCCAGAGGCCCCGCAATCGCGAGGCCTCTGGCTTTTCTAGCTAACGCAGGGTTCAACCAAATGGCCGCAACCCTTGACGCAGGCCGAACAGGAACAGCAACAGGTCCTGGTCCGGCGCGACCTGTGCCTGCTGCGGTTTCGCTTCCCGCGGCAGTGCACACTGGTCGGCCATCTCAGCCTTGCTGAACACTGTTGGCCTCGGCTCTTCCCAGGCAGCCACCGCCACGGTGGTCACCGCCAGGCCAGCTACCAGGAACAAAGCTCGAGCTATTTCTAGTTTCATTACTCTAACCCTTTGACAGCGCTGCCAAACGCCATCTTGTAAAAGTAGAGCAGCGTCTGCCATTCGGCGTCATTGATCGACGAATGGCGGCGCAGCTGGCGCAGGTCGTTACCGGCCGCACGCTGGCAGCTGATGCGCCGCCGGCACTTTTCCAGGTCGAGCAGTGCGACTTCGACCCGCGCCTGCTCGCCTTCGCCGATCACCTTGATGAATACGTGCTTGCCATACAGGCAGCCGTGCTGCCAGTGCCCCAGGTGCATACGCGCCAGGTTGTCCGCCAGGTCCTTGTACATGCGCTCATGCACCACCTGCGGGTAACGCTCACGGGCACCTTCGGCATGCCAGGTGTCGAGTTCGACAAAGCCGTCCAGCGCTTCGCTGACCAGCAGCGCACGCCATTGGTGGTCGGCATCGCGCTCGGCACCACAAAAGACGATGCGCGGGACGCGAACGCCCAGTTGCTCGAAGCTGTTCAGTGCATCGAGCTCACGCAATACGGTTGGTCGCCCAAAAGGGTGCATAAGGCTGCGGTAGATATGCCCGACCTGGCGCTTGGCATACAGCAGCTTGCCATTGGCATCGTTGAGGCGTTGCACGCCACTCTCGCCGCCACGGCGCTGGTTAGGCTCCTCGACCCACTCGCCCTGCTGGCGCCAGTAAAAATCGAACCGCGACTCCCCTTTCTGGGCTACAGCCATCAAACACTACCCCTTACGCAATACGTAGACCCGCCACATGGCATAGAACGGCAGGAAGTCGAGGCGTTCCTGGATTCTGAAGCCGGCGGCCCTGAATTCTTCTTCGACCGTTTCGGCTGGTAACACGAAACGGTTCTGGTAATTGTCCTGCTCGGCCTTGGCACTGCGGCGTTGCTCCAGTTTTTTCCGGCGCCAGGCCTTGAAGTTGCCATCCACCCACAACGACAGAATCACACTATCGCGGCTAACCCGTTGAAATTCCGAAAGTATGGTCTTTCTGTGCGCCGATTCGCCAATGTGGTGGAACAGGCGCATGCAGAAGATGCTGTCCACTGAATTATCCGGCAGGTCAATGGCGAACGCTGAAGTTTGCAAAGGGCGTACCCGCGCCACCACTTCTGGCGGTTGCGCGGCACAGGCTGTCTCGATCATCGCTTCGGAGTTGTCGGCACCGATGATCACCCGGTTGGGCTTTTCTGCCAGCAGTGGCCAGAAACGGCCGGCACCGCACGGCAGGTCCAGTACCAGGCCGGGCTCGCCGGCCAATGCCAGGGCGCGACGCGCCAGCTGCTCATCTCGCTTGTGGGAAAGGCGTCGCGCCAGGCCATCCTGGTGCTTGAGAAAGTACTCGCGGGCGTGGTCTTTGTCGTACTTCTCGGAAAATTCAAGCTTGATGGGGCTACGCATTGGGCATCTCCTGACTCCAGTGCCGCTCACCTTAGGTAAGCAAGCGTTGGAATCAGGTCATGCCAATGTGAAAAAAATGTTGCGCGTCCTTTAACCTGTTACAACAGATTACTCGGCCATGGCGTCCGGGCCGCCTTGGGCCTTGGTGTTGCTCAGGTCCACCTGGAAGCGGCAACCATGCGGCAGGGTCGATGTGAGGGTGACATGCCAGCCCTGGTCGTCGCAAATACGCTGCACCAGCGATAGACCCAGGCCCAAGCCTTCGCCACGCCGCTCGTCACCACGAACGAACGGCTTGAACATCGCCTCGCGCTGCTCTTCGGGAATGCCCACGCCACTGTCCTCCACACTGAAACCGTTGGCCTCCAGGCTCAGCCGGATGTAGCCGCTGTCGGTGTAGTGGGCAGCATTGCGCAACAGGTTACCCATCACCGACTGCAGGAAGGTAGCGTTGTACAGCACCGGGCTGGCGCTGACGCGGCCATCGAAATACAGGGTCAGGCCCTTCTGCTCGATGGTATCTCGCCACACACCGATGAGTTCGTCGGCCACTTCGCGCAAGGTCGCCCGCGACGCCACCGCGCCTTCGTCTCGTTGGGCGCGGGCCAGCATGAGGAAGGTCTTGACCAGTTCGCGCATCTCTTCCGTGGCACGCGCCACGCGCTCTACCTGGCTACGCGCGCGGGCGTCGAGGTTGGGGTTCTCCATCAGCAGCTCGCAGGAGGTGGCCAGCACCATCAACGGTGTGCGCAGCTCATGGCTGACGTCACTGGTGAACAGCCGTTCACGGGTCAGCGCATCGCGTAAGCGGCCCAGGGTATCGTCGAAGGCCACTGCCAGCTGGCCGACCTCGTCCGCCGCGTAGTCCGGTGCCAATGGTGGGGCCAGGCCCAACAGTTGATCGCGATGGCGCACCTGGCGTGCCAGACGGATCACCGGTGCCATGACCCGGCGCGCCACCAGCCAGCCGAGGATGACTGCCAGCACCAGGCTGAGCACGAAGCCCACCACCACCACCGCGAACAGCACGCGCTCGCGTTCTTCGAAGTCGCTCTGGTCCTGCAGCAGCACGTAACGGCGGCCATCGACGATCTCGACCATGGCGTGGTACGACAGCTGGTCGCGGAATACTTCGTGGAAACCCCGGTCAAGGTGGCGCAAGTCCTTGGGCAGTTCGAAGTCGTCACGCCCGCCACTGAAGTAGAACAGCTGGTCGGGGCGCGGCCGGTGGCTCCAGTCGCTGACGCTGTCCATGCGCAGCAGGCGCTGCAGGTCGCCACCCAGCACAGAGGAAATCAGCCGTTCTTCAACCAGGTGCACGGTGGCGACGATGCCGAAGGCGAAGGCCCCGGCCACCAGCGCACTCATCAACGCAAAGGCGATGATGATGCGCTGGGCAAGGCTTTGCTTAAACTCCATCGCGGCCCTCGGCGAGGCGATAGCCGACGCCATGGACGGTATGCAGCAAGGGTTTTTCGAACGGCTTGTCGATCACCTGGCGCAGCTGGTGTACATGGCTGCGCAGGCTGTCGCTGTCGGGGCAATCGTCGCCCCACAGGGCTTCTTCCAGTACTTCGCGGCGCAGTACGTGCGGGCTTTTCTGCATCAGCACGGCCAACAGCTTGAGGCCGACCGGGTTGAGCTTGAGCAGGCGGCCCTGGCGGGTAACTTCCAGGGTGTCGAGGTCGTAACTGAGGTCGGCCACCTGCAAGGTCCGGCGCCCTCCACCCTGGGCGCGGCGCAGCACTGCTTCGATGCGCGCCGCCAGCTCAGACAGGGCGAACGGTTTGAGCAGGTAGTCGTCGGCCCCGGAGCGGAAGCCTTGCAAGCGGTCATCCAGCTGGTCGCGGGCGGTGAGCATGATCACCGGTGTGTCGCGGCGGGCGTCTTCGCGCAGGCGCTTGCACAGGGTGTAGCCATCGATGCCGGGCAGCATGATGTCGAGCACGATCAGGTCGTAGTGTTCGGTGGCGGCCAGGTGCAGGCCGGACAGGCCATCCTGGGCGCAGTCGACGGTGTAGCCCTTCATGCCCAGGTAGTCGGCCAGGTTGGCCAGAATATCGCGGTTGTCTTCAACCAAAAGAATGCGCATCGGTTTCTCCTGTGCGGCGCTTCTCGCAGTGGTGCGCGGCAGGCGCAGCTTAAGGCCTATGCTTGCACGGTGCCAGCCCCCAGGAAAATTCACCCCACTTGACGGTTTTTTCACTGATCCTTCACGGACACAGGATAGCGGGCAGCCGACAATGCCCGATCTTTTTCGTGCCCTGGAGCCACCATGCAGCAACGAACCCGCCCTCGCCCGATCAATTTCTGGCTGTATCTGGGCATCCCCTTGGCGACCGCGCTGGCCTTGATTCTGCTGGAGCTGACGTCAGTCGACATGGACGTGGCCAACCTGTTTTTCGACCCCGCTGCCGGGCAGTTCATCGGCCGCCACAGCTATTGGCTGGAAAACATCCTGCACGACCGGGTCAAGCAGGTGGTGATCTTGCTGGGGGTGATCTCGCTGCTCACCTTTGCTGCCAGTTTCTTCTGCAAGCGCCTGTTCGGCTGGCGCCGCGAGCTGGGCTGCCTGGTGCTGGCACTGGGCCTGTCCACGGCGTTTGTCACGCCATTGAAGAAGGTGACCCAGGTACAGTGCCCGTGGAGCCTGACCCAGTTTGGCGGCACGGAAACCTACAGCAAGTTGCTGGAGCCACGGCCTGCTACCGACAAGCCAGGGCTGTGCTGGCCAGGCGGCCATGCAGCGACCGGGTTCTGCCTGTTCGGCCTGTTCTTCATGCTGCGTGATCGCAAACCACGGCTGGCGCGGGCGGCATTTGTGGTGGCGTTACTGGCCGGTTCGGTACTCGGCATAGGGAGGATGATGCAGGGGGCACACTTCCTGTCGCATAACGTGTGGACGGCGGTGTTCTGCTGGTTGATCGGGTTGGGGTCGTATTACCTGGTTCTGTATCGGCGGGGGGTGGCTGAGGTGCCCGCCGTCGAGCGCAGCGTCGCCTGATATAGGGGCCTGCCTTGAGTTTTGATGTGGTGCGTAAACCGAGCGCCGCCCGCGCGGCGCATCGCGAGCAAGCTCGCTCCTACATTTGTTTCGGGCCAATGTTTCCTGTGAGATTTTCGCGCGAATGCCTTGGAGTATGACTCGATATCGCGCCGTACAAACGAGGCCGTCGAGCGCGCCTGTCACAGGCATAACTGGCCCGAAACAAATGTAGGAGCGAGCTTGCTCGCGATGCGCCGCGCGGGCGGCGCTCGATCTCACAGGCGCCACATAACTCACGCCAAGCAAAAAGCCCCGGTTCTCACGAACCGGGGCTTTTTGATGGTGCAGGGGGTAAGGCTGGCTTACATCATGCCGCCCATGCCACCCATGCCGCCCATGTCAGGCATGCCAGCAGCTGGCTTGTCTTCTGGCAGGTCAGCAACCATGGCTTCGGTGGTGATCATCAGACCGCCGATCGAAGCAGCAGCTTGCAGGGCCGAACGGGTGACCTTGGCTGGGTCCAGGATGCCCATCTCGATCATGTCGCCGTATTCGCCGGTAGCAGCGTTGTAACCGAAGTTACCCGAACCTTGCTTGACCTTGTCGGCCACAACGCTTGGCTCGTCACCGGCGTTGGCAGTGATCTGACGCAGCGGGGCTTCAACAGCGCGACGCAGCAGGGCGATACCGACGTTCTGGTCTTCGTTGTCGCCTTTCAGGTCGGCAATGGCAGCCAGGGCGCGAACCAGGGCAACACCACCGCCAGGCACCACGCCTTCTTCAACGGCTGCACGGGTAGCGTGCAGGGCGTCTTCAACGCGGGCTTTCTTCTCTTTCATTTCAACTTCGGTGCCGGCACCGACCTTGATCACGGCAACACCGCCAGCCAGCTTGGCCAGACGCTCCTGCAGCTTCTCACGGTCGTAGTCCGACGAGGTTTCTTCGATCTGGGCACGGATCTGCTTGACGCGTGCTTCGATCTCGGTGTCGGCGCCAGCGCCGTCGATGATGGTGGTGTTTTCCTTGGACAGGATCACGCGCTTGGCGTTACCCAGGTGCTCCAGGGTAGCGGTCTCCAGGGACAGGCCGATTTCTTCGGAGATGACCTGGCCGCCAGTCAGGACAGCGATGTCCTGCAGCATGGCCTTGCGACGGTCGCCAAAGCCTGGGGCCTTGACCGCAGCAACCTTGACGATGCCGCGCATGTTGTTGACTACCAGGGTAGCCAGCGCTTCGCCTTCAACGTCTTCGGCAACGATCAGCAGTGGACGGCCGGCCTTGGCAACGGCTTCCAGCACTGGCAGCAGCTCACGGATGTTGGAGATCTTCTTGTCGACCAGCAGCAGCAGCGGGCCTTCCAGCTCGGCAACCATGGTGTCCGGCTTGTTGACGAAGTACGGCGACAGGTAGCCACGGTCGAACTGCATGCCTTCTACGACGGACAGTTCGTTTTCCAGGCCCGAGCCTTCTTCAACGGTGATCACGCCTTCTTTACCGACTTTTTCCATGGCTTCGGCAATGATGTTGCCGATGGAGTCGTCGGAGTTGGCGGAGATGGTGCCTACCTGGGCGATGGCCTTGGAGTCGGCGCATGGCTTGGACAGGTTCTTCAGCTCGGCAACAACAGCAGCAGTGGCCTTGTCGATACCGCGCTTCAGGTCCATCGGGTTCATGCCGGCAGCGACGGCTTTCAGGCCTTCGTTGACGATGGCCTGAGCCAGAACGGTAGCGGTGGTGGTGCCGTCACCGGCAGCATCGTTGGCCTTGGAAGCAACTTCCTTGACCAGCTGGGCGCCCATGTTTTCGAAGGCGTCTTTCAGCTCGATTTCTTTGGCGACGGAAACGCCGTCCTTGGTGATGGTTGGCGCGCCGAAGCTCTTGGCCAATACCACGTTACGGCCTTTCGGGCCCAGGGTCGCTTTTACCGCGTCAGCCAGAACGTTGACACCAACCAGCATTTTCTTACGAGCGGAATCGCCGAATTTTACGTCTTTAGCAGCCATGATCGTTTAATCCTTGGAATTCTTTGGAGTAACGGGAAGTCGGGGAAATCAGCCTTCGATAACGGCGAGGATTTCGTTCTCGGCCATGACCAGCAGGTCTTCGCCATCGACTTTCACGGTGTTGCTGCCCGAGTAAGGGCCGAAAACCACTTTGTCACCCACTTTCACGGCCAGCGCGCGAACTTCGCCGTTGTCCAGGATGCGACCGGTGCCGACGGCAACGACTTCGCCGCGGTTTGGTTTTTCAGCGGCCGAACCCGGCAGGACGATACCGCCAGCGGTTTTCGATTCTTCTTCGCTGCGACGGATAACGACGCGGTCATGCAGAGGACGAAGCTTCATTGTCGATCTCTCCCAAATTGTGGTTTTCATCGGCCGGTGTCGACACCGGCGGGTTGATGCTGTCCGGCGTTGCCGGGGGGTGGCCCGCATTGGGCGAACCACCTGAGTCATGTCTGGCGTTGCCACCAGAAACCTTGCGGTGACCACATACATGAGGCCGCCATATTCAATTACAAGGCTTGATATACAAAATTTTTCTTGAGGCTGAAAAACACCGGGGCCGCTTGTGCGGCCCCGGGCGTATTACTTGTCGCGGCGCTCGTACTCGCCTTCGATCACGTTCGGCCGATGGCCGCCGTCACGCGGCTGCGCCTGGAACGGGTCGTCCTGAAACGCACGCTGGCGCATGGCCTGGGCCTCGGCACGCTCGCGCATCTTGCGCGCAGCCAGATGGCGGGTGAACGGCAGCAGGCACAGCAGGCCCAGCACGTCGCTGATGAAACCCGGCAGCAGCAGCAGGCCACCACCAACGGCCAGCATCATGCCCTGGAACATGTCCTCGGCAGGCAGCTCGCCGCGTTGCAGGCTTTCACGGGCGCGCAGCGCGGTGGCCAGGCCGGCCACGCGCATTACCAGCACACCCAGGGCGGAGCCGGCGATGATCAGCAGCAGCGCCGGGAAGAACCCGATGGCCGCGCTGACCTTCACGAAGACGAACAGCTCCAGCACGGGAAACAGTAGAAGCAACAGTAGAAAAGCACGCATCAAAGCATTCCTCGTCGGAAGAGAACCTTCCTGTAGGACCTACAGATGGATGCGGGTGCTCGCTTTTTCAACCCTCTGCCTGCGCCACAGCCGGCCACTGGTCGGCGCGCGCCAGCAGCACCAAGGCTTCGCGGACTTGTGTCGGCGTGTTGCAAGTACTTGGGAACGGCAACCAGTGCACCGCTTGGCCGATGCGCAAGTGCATGCCTTCGCTGTCTACCCCCACCATCTGCGCCGGGGTATGGCGTGGCAGGTCGGTCAGTTCCACGTAGTGGGCGATGGCATTGGCGTGGTCACTGTTCATGTGCTCGACCATGCTTGCCTCGGCCTTGCCGGCGAACGGGTTGGCCAAGGTCACCTGATCGAGCCAATGGATCGCGCCAAAACCGCCAATGTAGCGATGGCGCACTGGCTGCAAGACCCAGAAGTCGAAATCGTGAGCCTTGTGATAGTTGGCAGCGTCCGGGAAATAGCGGTAATAGCGTTCGGCAGCCGCCTCGACAGCCGCTTCGTCGACCAGCTTGTGCGCCTCGGCCATCACGGTCAGGCGCCCTACGGCCTGCACATCTTCGGCCTCGCGCTCACCTACCAGCAGTGAGCACTTGGGGTCTTTCTGCAGATTGTGGGTGTGTTGGGCAATGCGGCTGATGAGGATCAATGGATTGCCGTGGGCATCCAGGCAGTACGGCACGACCGAGCCGAAAGGGAAACCGGGCATCGACTTGGAATGGGTCGAGAGCACGCCGCGGTACTCTTTGAGCAGCAGTTCCCGGGCGGGGCGGAGGGCGTTGGTACTCACTTGGGGATGGCTCCTGGCAGCGGACTGGATGGGGACAAGATAAGCATTATCAGTTCCAGTGCCAATGGGGCCGCTTTGCGGCCCCCAAAAAACTACCAGGTCACGCCGAAGCCTGCGGTATAGCGGGTCTTGTCCAGGTCACTGTCGCGCGTACCGGTGATGATGTCCTTCTCCGCCTTGAGGTTGAGCGAGGCCCATTCGGTAACTTTGTAGCGCAAGCCAACCTCGGCATCCAGCGAGTAATCGGCCACGCCCCCCAGCGGCTTGGCAAACTCGCCGTTGGTGAACAGTTGCACGTTCTTGCCGATCAGGTAGCGGGTGTAGTCCCACTTCACCGCCGCAGAGTAGAAGTTGTCCTTGGCGCCGTCCTGGTATTCGAAGTCGGTGCGGTTGATCAACGAACCCAGCGAGAATGCGCCCAGCTCGTCGTCCCAGAACTGGTAACCCGGGCCGGTACCGACCGTGCGCTGGCGCGCCAGGTCTTCGATACGGTCACGCTTGTACTCCGCACGCCCCTGCCAGAACCACTTCTCGGTCATGAAGCGGTCCAGGGCGTACTCGGCGCTCCAGTTGTCGGTGGTGGTGACGTCGTCCTTGGTCTCGCGGTTGTACTCGCCTTCGGCATTGTGCCGCCAGCGGCCGTGGCGGGCGGTGGTCTTGAAGCCGATATCGTAATCGTCGGTGTCGTTCTCGGCGCGCTTGTAGTCCAAGGCCACGTCCACGTTGCCCTTCCACACGAAGTCTTCGACCAGCGGCCTGGGCTTCATGATCTGCTCGATGCTGGCAAGCTCCACGGTCTTGGGCGCTTCGCCATTGGCCAAGGTGACTTTGCCAGGCTCGGCCGCTTTCAGCGACTTGGCCTTTTCCCCGGTGTAGGCGTCCTGCTTGACCAGCATCTCCTGGTCACTCTCCAGGGTCTGGACCTCTTTCCAGTCCAGCGCGATGGACCCGCCATAAGGGGTTTCCAGCAGCAGCTTGCCGCCGTCGAACACTTTGATCTTGCCGCTGAGCCGGTCACCGTTCTTCATCCACACGGTGTCGGCGAACACCGGGGCGGCGCACAAGGAAGCAGCTAGCAAGCACAACAGGGATCTAGAATACATAAGCGGACTACGGGTTCGATTTGACGAAAAAAGCCGGGCATTATCCAGATACCGACGACCAGAGCAAGGACAGACCGAGCGTATGCCGTTGAGTTCAACTCTCATTTGCCGGACCACCTGTCCGGTTTCATCTGCAGCCCAAGGGGGGCGTGATGTCTGATGGATATGAGCCTGCGCTCGAATCCGCCGAGGGCCGACGAACGGCGCTATATTCAGTACTGGGCCAGGTGCCTTCCGGCAAGGTGGTGAGCTATGGCCAACTGGCCGAGCTGGCGGGCCTTGGCCGTGCAGCGCGTTGGGTCGGGCGCACCCTCGGGCAGTTGCCCGCTGACACCCGCCTGCCCTGGCACCGGGTGCTCGGCGCAGGTGGCCGGCTGAGCCTGGCATTGGGTACCCCGTCGGGGGATGAACAACGGGCGCGATTACGCGCGGAAGGTGTGAATGTAACCAACAATCGTGTGGATATGACGCGCCATGGCTGGCGCCCAATGGAGCACAGCGGTTAGAGTGCGCGCTTTGTTTTCGCAAACTTGAGGCAGATGTTGGCCCATGCCCCGTAAAACCTGGCGCGCTGCGCTTGCTGCCTATGCCAGCCCGTCAACCTTGGTACTTTTGCTGCTCGGCTTTGCCGCCGGCCTGCCCTACATGCTGGTGTTCTCCACCCTGTCCGTGTGGTTGCGCGAAGCCGGTGTTGCCCGCGAGACCATCGGCTACGCCAGCCTGATCGGCCTGGCCTACGCCTTCAAGTGGGTGTGGTCGCCGCTGCTCGACCAATGGCGCCTGCCCCTGTTGGGTGGCCTGGGTCGGCGTCGTTCGTGGCTGCTGTTGTCGCAAGCGCTGGTGGTCATCGGCCTGGTCGGCATGAGCCTGTGCGACCCGCAACAGCACCTGTCGTGGCTGATCGCCATGGCCGTGCTGGTGGCCTTCGCTTCGGCTACCCAGGACATTGCTGTCGACGCCTACCGCCTGGAAATCGCTGACGATCAACGCCAGGCCGCGCTGGCTGCCAGTTACATGGCTGGCTACCGGGTGGCCGCCCTGCTCGCCACGGCCGGCGCCCTGTTCTTCGCCGAGTGGTTCGGCTCCACCGGTTTCAGCTACCTGCACAAGGCCTGGGCCGGCACCTATGTGATGTTCGGGGTCATGATGCTGCCCGCCCTGTTCACGACCCTGGTCATGCGCGAACCGCCGGTGCCCTTGCGCACCCAGCTGTCGGCAGCGCGCTACGGCCTGGTGCACCAGATGGCCTCGGTGTTCGTGCTGATCATCCTGCTGGTGTCGGTACCGGCCAGCTTTACCCAGATGTTCAATACCGGCTGGTCCAGCGTCATTTCCGGTGATGCCACGCCGCTTGACCTGCTGCTGGAAGACCGCGCGTTCCTGCGCCTGATCCTTTACGTACTGCTGACCTGGGCGTGCTTGTCGAGCCTTGGCCGTCGCGGCCTGGCCCCGGTGCTGACGCCAGTCAACGACTTCATCACCCGCTACCGCTGGCAGGCGCTGCTGCTGCTCGGCCTGATCGCCACCTATCGCATGTCGGACACGGTGATGGGGGTGATGGCCAACGTGTTCTACATCGACATGGGCTTCACCAAAGACCAGATCGCCAGCGTCAGCAAGATTTTCGGCCTGATCATGACCCTGGTCGGCGCCGGGGTTGGCGGGCTGCTGATCGTGCGCTTTGGCATCATGCCGATCCTGTTCATTGGCGGCGCGGCTTCGGCGGGTACCAACATCCTCTTCCTGATGCTGGCCGACATGGGCCCGAACCTGGAAATGCTGGTGGTGACCATCTCGCTGGACAACTTCAGCTCCGGCATGGCCACCTCGGCCTTCGTTGCCTACCTGTCGAGCCTGACCAACCTGAAATTCTCGGCGACCCAGTACGCGCTGCTCAGCTCGATCATGCTGTTGTTGCCAAGGTTGATCGGCGGGTATTCAGGGGTGATGGTGGAGAAGTTCGGTTACCACGACTTCTTCCTGATTACCGCATTGCTGGGTGTGCCTACGCTGATCCTGATTGCCCTGCAGTGGCGCCAGGAGGCTGGGCGGGGGACGCCGGTGGCAGAGGAAGGGTCAGCGGCCGAGCAGCCCTGAGAGACTGCTACAGCCTGTCCTGGCCTCATCGCGAGCAAGCTCGCTCCTACAAGGACTACGGTGATCCTGTAGGAGCGAGCTTGCTCGCGATGAGGCCAGGACAGGCACTTTAGATTACTGAGCGACAGCCCCTTCCCCAGGCCGCCCGCCTACGACAAACCACAGCGGCCACAGCGCCAGTGCCCCCGCCACACCCGCCGCCAAGGCAAAGTGCAACAAGCTGGCCCCGGCGCCAATCATCGCCAGCACTGCCCCGCCCAAGCCCAGCAAGGCGATGGTGATCATCCCCAGCATGGCCGACACCAGGCCCTTGCTCTGCTCGCTGGAGAACAGCGTCATGCGGTACAGCACTGCGTTGGCTACACCCAACCCCAGTGCGTACAGCGACATGCCCGCCACTACGCTGGTCACGCTCGGCCAGTACCAGGTCGCCAGCACCATCAGGCACAGGCCGGCCAGGTAGGGCCACAGTGCACCACGCACCAGGGCCGGCAGCGGGTAGCGGTCGGCGATGCGGTTGATGATCAGGTTGCCCAGGATCAGCCCGCCAAATACCGGCAGCTGCCACAAGGCGTATTCCATTGTGCTCAGCCCCTCATCGTGAATCAGCAGCACCGGCGACAGGCCGATCCAGCCGATCAGTGGCAAACCAACCAGGCCCAGGGCAGCGCTGCCGGCAACGAAGCGGCGATTGCTCAGTAACTGGCCGTAGCCTGCCAGCAGTGGCAACAGATGAATCGGTGTAAACGCCAGGCGTGAACCGTCACGGCGCTCCACGCCCAGCGTTTCCGGCATCAACCGGTACAACAGCACCCAGGCCAGCACCGCGCCGACGGCAAAGGCCACGAACAGCCAGCGCCAATCCAGCCACTGCAGCAGCAAGGTACCCACCAGCGGCCCGAGCAACGGCGACAGCAAGGCGATGTTGGCCAGCAGGGCCATCATGCGCACCGCATCAGCCTCGCTGAACGCTTCATTCAAGGCCGGGTAGCTGACCGTGACCACGAAGCCCAGGCCAATGCCCTGCAACAGGCGCAGCAGGTTGAACAGGCCGATGTCGTGGACCCAGAACGTGGCCAGGCAGGCCAGGCCGAAGAACGCGCAGCCAGCCAGCAACAGCGGGCGCCGGCCATAACGGTCGGCCAGCGGGCCGATCAGCCATTGCAGCACCACGCCCCCCAGCAGGTACAGGTTGAGTGCATGGGGGATGTATTCCGGGCTGGCGTTCAGGTCGCCCACCACCACCGGCATGGCCGGCATGACCGCGTCGCTGGCCAGGTAGGTCAGCAGCTCGAACAGGGCAAGGGTGAGGCCGAACAACAAGGCGCGTAGGGGGGTGATGTAAAGCAGTGGTTTCATGATGGCGTATCGGGTGTGGCAGGAGGGGTCAGGCTATATGCCAGAAATGGCGGGATATTGCTGTGAACAAGTGTAAAAACCGGGGCCTTGCGCCCCGGTTTCAACGCGGTGTTACTGCGTTGCAGCCTCTTGCACCACGCGAATCACTCGCTGTGGAAACGGGATGTCGATCCCTTCAGCCTTCAGCCGGTCACGCGCATGCTCGTTGAGCATGAACATTACATCCCAGTAATCGGCGGTCTTGACCCACAGGCGCAACGACACGGTGATCGAGCTGTCGCCCAGGGTCGAAATCACCGCTTGCGGTGCCGGGTCGGGCAGCACGCGTGGGTCCTGCGCCAGCTCCAACAAAACGTTGCGGGCCTTTTGCAGGTCGGCCTCGTAGTCCACGCCCACATCGAACACCACCTTGCGCGTCGGCTGGCGGTTGGTGTTGGTGATGATGCCGTTGGACAGGCTGCCGTTGGGCATGATCACCGTCTTGTTGTCACCGGTGCGCAGCACGGTGTGGAAGATCTGGATGCTGTCGACCGTACCGGCCACGCCCTGCGCCTCGATCCAGTCACCGATGCGGAACGGGCGGAACATCAGGATCAACACCCCACCCGCGAAGTTTGCCAGGCTACCCTGCAGCGCCAGGCCGATCGCCAGGCCTGCGGCACCGATAGCCGCGACGAACGAGGTGGTCTCGATGCCGATCATCGACGCCACGCTGACGAACAGCAGCACCTTCAGCACAATGTTCGACAAAGTGCTGATAAACCCTTGCAGGGCCGCATCGGCGCGCAACCCGGCCAGCTTGCCCAGGCGCGTGCTGACCCGGTTGATCAGCCACCAGCCAATGGCCAGTGTCAGCAGCGCCAACAGCAGGCGGCTGCCGTATTGCATGATCAACGGGATCCACGTCTGGGACTGGCGGACGAGCTGATCGACTTCAGCGTTCAAATCCATATTCATCTCCTGATGCCTGAAGGCATGTACACGGTAAAACCGGCCGCAACCCGCAACGCGGCCATGGAACCGATGGACATCATTTGGCCATCGGGGTTCCGGGCATTACCTGCATCAGTCGCGGAAGTTGTTGAACTGCAGCGGCATGTCGAATTCCTTGGTACGAAGCAGGGCGATGGCTTCCTGCAGGTCGTCACGCTTCTTGCCGGTCACACGCACTTGCTCGCCCTGGATGGCGGCCTGCACTTTCAGCTTGCCATCCTTGATGGTGGCGACGATCTTCTTGGCCAGGTCCTTGTCGATGCCTTCGCGGAACTTGGCTTCCTGTTTCTTTTCCTTGCCGGATGGATACGGGTCTTTGGTTTCCAGGCATTTCACGTCGATCTTGCGCTTGACCAGCGCCAGGCGCAGGATTTCCAGCATGGCTTCGAGCTGGAACTCTTCCTCGGCGGTGAGCATCACGGTCTGCTCTTTGTCCTTGAACTCGAAGGTGCCCTTGCCCTTGAGGTCGTAGCGGCGATCCAGTTCCTTGATGGCGTTGTCGACCGCGTTCTGCACTTCGTGCTTGTCCAGTTCCGATACCACGTCGAACGAAGGCATGGTTGTTCTCCCAAAATAAAAGCGCGCTCAGGCTGAAGATGGAGCGCGCTGGGTTTGACGGTTAAAATGCGGGCTCATTATAACGGGTTGCGAAACGCATATGAGCAGCACCTGGCATATTCTCGGCGCGGGTAGCCTAGGCAGCCTGTGGGCTTGTCGCCTGGCACGCGCGGGCAAGGCAGTGCGCCTGATCCTGCGCGACGAGCAACGGCTGCAGGCCTACCAGCAAGCCGGCGGCCTGACCTTGGTCGAACAGGACCAGCCCCACCACTACGCCATTCCCGCCGAAACCGCGCAGGCGCAAGGCCCCATCCACCGCCTGCTGGTGGCCTGCAAGGCCTACGATGCCGCTCCGGCCATTGCCGGTGTGGCACACCGGCTGGCCGAGGGTGCCGACGTGGTGTTGCTGCAGAACGGGCTGGGCAGCCAGGACGACGTGGCCGACCTGGTGCCCCATGCACGCTGCATCTTCGCGTCCAGCACCGAAGGGGCGTTCCGCGAAGGTGACTGGCAGGTGCGCTTTGCCGGCCACGGTTTCAACTGGCTGGGTGACCCGCGCAACCCGACCATCCCCGCCTGGTTCGATGACCTGCATGACGCAGGCATCCCCGCTGAATGGACCGTGGACATCCTCACCCGCCTGTGGCGCAAACTGGCGCTCAACTGCGCCATCAACCCACTGACCGTGCTGCACGACTGCCAGAACGGCGGGCTGCTGGGGCACCTGGGCGAAGTTGACGCGCTGTGCACCGAACTGGCCGAATTGCTGCGCCGCTGCGGCCAACCGCAAGCAGCAGTCGAGCTGGACGAAGAAGTGCAACGGGTGATCCTCGCCACCGCAGCCAACTACTCTTCCATGTACCAGGACGTGCGCGCCGGCCGACGCACCGAGGTGCATTACCTGCTCGGCCATGCCTGCCGCGCAGCCGGGCGCCATGGCCTGCAATTGCCGCAGCTTGAACACTTGCTGCAGCGCTTGGTCGATAACTTGCGCACACGTGGCTTGCCCTGCGACTGATGCGGCCCTTCAACCGGATACGGACATTGCCTAGCCCATGACCTTGCGCCAACGCCTGGAAAACCTCCCGGTCGGGCAGAAGCTGCTGGCGGCCCTGCTGGTATTGCTGGTGACCATCCTGCTGGTGGCCAACCTCACCTTCATCAGCGCCGCCTACTGGATCACCCAGGAGAGCATGGCCCCGCAGGCGCTGCAGACTATCGGGCGGCTGGTGGCCAACCCGCAGCTTGCGGCCCGCGCGGGTGACACCGCAGAAACCGCCAACGCCCTCCTCAAGGAGCTGGACAGCTACACGCCATTGCGTGCGGCCGCCGTCTACGGTGGCGATGGCCGCATGCTGGCGCAACTGCAGCATGGCGATCCGCTAACCCTGCCCAAGCGCTTTCGCAACATCGACGGCTGGCGCCTGATGGAGTTTCGTAGCACCCAGCTGATCCGCATCCCGCGCGACGCCAACCCGCCGGCGCACCTGCTGCTGGTGGCCAGCAGCGAGCTGCCCACCGCCTTCTACACCGGCACCCTCAGCGCCAGCCTGGGCATTCTGGTGTTCAGCATCCTGCTGTGGATCGTCATCGCCCGGCAGATAAAACGCCTGATTACCCAGCCGATCAACCAGCTTGAAGAGCTCAGCCGCCAGGTCACCCGCGAAGAAAGCTACGCCCTGCGCGCCCGGCGCGGCAACGACGATGAAATCGGCAGCCTGGCCGATGCCTTCAACACCATGCTGTCACGCATCGAAGCCCGCGAGCAGCAACTCAAGCGCGCCCGCGACGAGTTCCAGGATGCCTATGACCAGGCCCAGGGCCTGGCCGAGGAAACCCGCCACACCAACCGCAAGCTGGAGCTGGAAGTACAGGTACGCAGCAAGATCGAGAAAAAGCTCACGGGTTTCCAGAACTACCTCAACAGCATCATCGACTCGATGCCCTCGGCGCTGATCGCCCTCGACGAACAGCTTTACGTGACCCAGTGGAACCACGAAGCCACGGTACTCTCCGGCACACCACTGGACGAAGCACTGAACCAACCGGTATTCATCGCCTTCGAGCCGCTCAAACCGTTCCTTCCGCAGCTGAAGGAAACGGTGGAAAAGCATCGGGTGGCAAAAATCGAGCGGGTCACCTGGGCCAAGGACGACGACCTGCGTCACTACGCCCTGACCTTCTACCCGCTGACCGGCGGTGGCGGGCGCGGTGTGGTCATCCGCATCGACGACATTACCCAGCGCCTGTCACTGGAAGAGATGATGGTGCAATCGGAAAAAATGCTTTCGGTCGGCGGCCTGGCGGCCGGCATGGCGCACGAAATCAACAACCCGCTGGGCGCCATCCTGCACAACGTGCAGAACATCCGCCGACGCCTGTCACCAGAACTCCCGCGCAACCAGGAACAGGCCGAAGAGCTGGGTATCGACCTGCCGACGGTCAACCGTTACCTGGCCAGCCGCGAAGTGCCGCAATTGCTGGACGGTATCCAGCAGGCCGGCGCGCGGGCCGCCAAGATCGTCACGCACATGCTCAGTTTCAGCCGCCGCAGCAACCGCCAGCTGGTGCCGTGCGACCTGCCGGCCCTGATCGACCAGGCGGTGGAAATTGCCAGCAACGACTTCGACCTCACCATCGGTTTCGACTTCAAGGGCCAGGCCATCGTGCGTCAGTTCGACCCCACACTGGGCCCGGTGCCCTGCACGGCCAACGAACTGGAGCAGGTACTGCTCAACCTGCTGAAAAACGCCGCCCAGGCCATCCACCTGCGCCCTCAGCCGAGTGAACCCGGGCGTATAACCCTGCGCACGCGGCTGAACCCACCCTGGGCGGAAATTCAGGTCGAGGACAACGGCGTCGGCATGCCCGAGGCAGTGCGCAAGCGCACCTTCGAGCCGTTTTTCACCACCAAGGAAATTGGCCAGGGCACCGGGTTGGGCCTGTCGGTCTCGTACTTCATCATCACCAATAACCACAAGGGGCAGATGGAAGTGCAGTCCACGCCCGGCCAGGGCACCTGCTTTACCCTGCGCCTGCCCCTCGGCCAGCCGGCGGCGCCGGCCAATACGGAGAAGTGACATGGGCTACCGCCTGTCGAAGATCTACACCCGCACCGGCGACAAAGGCGAAACCGGCCTGGGCGACGGTCGCCGGGTACCCAAGGACCACCCGCGGATCGAGGCGATTGGCGAGGTGGACAGCCTGAACAGCCAGTTGGGCGTGCTGCTGGCAGGGCTGGCCGAGCAAGGGCTGGATGAGGTGAGCGCCGTGCTGGCGCCGTGTCAGCACCGCTTGTTCGACCTTGGGGGGGAGCTGGCAATGCCGAGTTACCAGGCGTTGAACCTGGCGGAGGTCGAGCGGCTGGAGGCGGCTATCGATGTGTGGAATGAAGAGCTGGGGCCGTTGAAGAACTTCATATTGCCCAGTGGTTCGGCGCTGGTGGCACAGGCGCATGTGTGCCGATGCTTGGCGCGTAGTGCGGAGCGGCGGTGCCAGCAGTTGAATGCAGTTGAGCCGCTGGAGGGGGTTGGGTTGGCGTATATCAACCGGCTATCTGATCTCCTGTTCGTGGCGGCGCGGATCATCGGGCGGCGGCAGGGCATTGCAGAGGTGCTGTGGCAGCCTGCTGAAAAGCCTCAGAGCTGATATTGCCGGGGCTGCTTTGCAGCCCGTCGCGACACAAGGCCGCTCCTACAAGAGAACCGTGCCATCATGAAGGAATCGCGCTTCCCTGTAGGAGCGGCCTTGTGTCGCGATCGGGCCGCAAAGCGGCCCCAATTGCAGGCGACTCAGATCTCGGGCCAGAACGCCCGGATCCCGGCCACACCTTGCGCACCGGCTTCCCAGGCCTGCTCGCGCTCACCCGGCCCTACCCCACCCAGCAGGTAAACCGGCTTGTTGAACCCGGCAATCAACCGCTGCGCCTCATCCCAGCCCAATGGCACCGCCTCGGGATGAGTCTGGGTCGCCTGCACGGGCGACAAGGTGACAAAGTCCACGCCCATCTGCTCCGCCAGCGCCAGCTCCTCAGCGCTGTGGCACGACGCTGCCAGCCAACGTTCCTTGGGGAATGGCCGGCCCTTGGCCGCGTACTTGCGCAACTGCGCCGCCGTCAGGTGCCAACCCGCCGAGGGGAAGTCACCCAGCCACTCGAGCGGCCCCTTGAGCATCAGCTGTGCCTTGCCCGCACACAGCCCGACCGCATCCACCGCCACATCGCGGTACTTGGGGTCGTACATGTCCGGGGCACGCAGCTGGATCAGCCGAATACCGCTGGCCACCGCCTTCTGGATGCCCTTGAGCATCTGCGGCACTTCCAGGCCATCCGGGGTAATCAGGTATTGGTCCGGCAGGCGCGCAGCGGCAACGATCGGCTTGTTGGCCTCAGGGAATTCGTACTGCGGCAAGTCGCGCGGGGCCACCCATTCCAGCGGCTGCCCCTCGGCGCCATGGGGTTCGCCGGTGAACGCGTCGACCTCGCGCACGTCCAGCAGCACCTGCTTGTCCGGGTAATCATGGCTGACCTTGATCAGCGCACGCGAACGGGTCACCTCGATGCCCAGCTCCTCGCGCAACTCACGGGCCAGCGCTGCCTCCACGCTTTCGCCCGCCTCCACCTTGCCACCGGGGAATTCCCACAGGCCACCCTGATGCTGGGTATCCGCCCGACGGGCAATCAGAATGCGGCCGTCATTGCCGCGAATGACGGCAGCTACTACATGAATCCGTTTCACCCTTCACGCTCCGCCAGGCCAGCCTGCTGCCAAGCCTTGAAGGCTGGCCACTGATAAATGGTCTCGATGTAGGCGGCCGCCTCTGGCGGCACCGCCACGCGGTAGGTGCGCAGGCGCACGGCCACCGGGGCGAAGAAGGCATCGGCCAGGCTCGGCTTGCCGAACAGGAACGGGCCGTTGTCCTTGGCCACCACGCGGCATTCGGACCACAGCGCGACGATACGGTCGATGTCGACTTGCACGTCCAGTGGCACTTCGTCCAGGGCCCTGTCACGCGACAAATCGAACGGCATGGCGCCGCGCAGGGCAAAGAAGCCGCTGTGCATCTGCGCGCAGGCAGAACGGGCCTGGGCACGGGCAGCGACATCGGCAGGCCACAGCTGCGCGTCAGGGTGCTGTTCGTTGAGGTATTCGCCAATCGCCAGGGAGTCGGCGATCACACCGTGCTCGGTCTTGAGCAGCGGTACCTTGCCAGTGGCGGAGAATGCGAGGATGCGCTGACGGGTGTCAGGCTGGTTGAGTTTGATCAGGGTTTCTTCGTAGGGCACGCCAGCCAGCTCGAGGGCCAGGGCGCCACGCAGCGACCAGGAGGAATACAGCTTGTCGCCGATGATCAGGTGATAGCTCATGGTTCGGCTCCATCAGGTTTGTATTGCAAAACCCGCAGGCTGCTACGCAGCCTTTCGCGGGCAAGCCCGCTCCTACAGGGACCGCACCGCCCCTACAGGCAGTGCAAAACCTGTGGGAGCGGGCTTGCCCGCGAAGAGGCCTTAGGATCAGTACATCAAGTACGGTACTCGGCGTTGATCTTCACGTATTCGTGGGACAGGTCGGTGGTCCAGATGGTTTCGCTGCACGCACCACGGCCCAGCTCGATACGAATGGTGATCTCTTCCTGGGCCATCACTGCCGAACCTTGCGCTTCGGTGTAGCTTGGGCTGCGGCCGCCTTGGCTGGCGATGCACACGCTGTCCAGGTACACGTCGATCAGGCTTACATCCAGCTCCGGCACGCCCGCACGGCCAACAGCTGCGAGGATACGGCCCCAGTTCGGGTCGGAGGCGAACAGTGCAGTCTTGATCAGCGGCGAGTGGGCCACGGCGTAGCCGACGTCCAGGCATTCCTGGTGATTGCCACCGCCGTTGACCTGCACGGTCACGAACTTGGTAGCACCTTCGCCGTCACGAACGATGGCCTGGGCCACTTCCATGCACACTTCGAACACCGCCTTTTTCAGCGCTTCGAACAGCGCGCCGCTGGCTTCGGTGACTTCCGGCAGGTTGGCCTTGCCGGTGGCGATCAGCATGCAGCAGTCGTTGGTCGAGGTGTCGCCGTCGATGGTGATGCGGTTGAACGACTTGTTGGCGCCGTCCAGCATCAGGTCCTTGAGTACCTTTGGTGCCACCTTGGCGTCAGTGGCGATGTAGCCGAGCATGGTGGCCATGTTCGGGCGGATCATGCCTGCACCCTTGCTGATGCCGGTGACGGTAACGGTTACGCCGTCGTGCTGGAACTGGCGGCTGGCGCCCTTGGGCAGGGTGTCGGTGGTCATGATGCCGGTGGCGGCTTCAGCCCAGTGGTTTTCCGACAGGTTGTCGAGGGCGGCCTGCAGTGCACCTTCGATCTTCTCGACCGGCAGTGGCTCACCGATCACGCCGGTGGAGAACGGCAGGACCGACTCGGCCGGCACGCCAGCCAGTTCGGCCAGCTTGGCGCAGGTACGCTCGGCAGCCACCAGGCCTGGCGCGCCGGTACCGGCGTTGGCATTACCGGTATTGGTCAGCAGGTAACGCACGGTGCCCTGCACACGCTGCTTGGACAGGATCACCGGCGCTGCGCAGAACGCGTTGAGGGTGAACACACCGGCCACGCTGGAGCCTTCGGCACAGCGCATCACCACCACGTCCTTGCGCCCAGGGCGCTTGATGCCGGCAGAAGCGATGCCGAGTTCAAAACCCGGAACCGGGTGCAGGGTGGGCAAAGGACCAAGACCAACAGCCATTAGAGCGCTCCTAGAAAACGGTGAATATGGAAAAAGGGGGCCGCAATGCGGCCCCCAGGGTTGTCACGATACAGCAATCAGGTCAGATCACTCGATCTGGCCATGGCAATGCTTGAACTTCTTGCCCGAACCACACCAGCATGGCTCGTTGCGGCCCAGCTTCTGGTCGTTGCGCACCGGCGCCGAGGCTACCGCCACTTCGGCACCTTCTTCGCTCAGTTGCTCGCTTTCCAGGCCCGGTGCAGCGGCATGCTGGAACTGCATGCGGCTGGCCAGTTCCTCGGCCTCGCGGCGCAGACGGGCTTCTTCCTCGGCCGGGTCTTCGCGGCGAACCTGAACGTGCGACAGCACGCGGATGGTGTCGCGCTTGATCGACTCGAGCAGCTCCTGGAACAGGGTGAACGACTCGCGCTTGTATTCCTGCTTCGGGTTCTTCTGCGCATAGCCACGCAGGTGAATACCGTGACGCAGGTGGTCCATGGTCGACAGGTGGTCTTTCCACAGGTCGTCCAGCACGCGCAGCAGGATCTGCTTCTCGAAGGTACGCAGGGCGTCGATACCGGCCTGGTCTTCCTTCTCGGTGTAGGCAGTGGTGATTTCGTTCAGCAGCTTCTCGCGCAGGGTCTCTTCGTAGAGGTGATCGTCCTCGTCGAGCCACTGCTGGATCGGCAACTTCATGGCGAAATCGCTGGCCAGCGACGCTTCCAGGCCGGCCACATCCCACTGCTCGGGCAGCGACTGCGGCGGGATGTGCTGGCTGATGGTAGCGTCCAGCACTTCCTTGCGGAATTCGACGATGGTGTCGCCGATGTTTTCGGCGGCCAGCAGGCTGTTGCGCATGTGGTAGATCACCTTGCGCTGCTCGTTGGCCACGTCATCGTATTCGAGCAATTGCTTACGGATGTCGAAGTTGCGGCCTTCGACCTTGCGCTGAGCCTTCTCGATGGCGTTGGTGACCATGCGGTGCTCGATGGCCTCGCCCGACTGCATGCCCAGTGCCTTCATGAAGTTCTTCACCCGGTCAGAGGCGAAGATGCGCATCAGGCTGTCTTCCAGCGACAGGTAGAAGCGGCTGGAACCCGGGTCGCCCTGGCGGCCGGAACGGCCCCGCAGCTGGTTGTCGATACGGCGCGATTCGTGGCGTTCGGAGGCAATCACATGCAGGCCACCGGCTTCGATCACCTGCTGGTGACGCTTCTGCCAGTCGGCCTTGATCTGCGCGATCTGCTCGGCGGTCGGGTTTTCCAGGGCGGCCACTTCGGCTTCCCAGTTACCACCCAACAGGATGTCGGTACCACGGCCGGCCATGTTGGTGGCGATGGTCAGCGCACCCGGGGCACCGGCTTGCGCGATGATCTCGGCTTCCTTCTCGTGGTACTTGGCGTTCAGTACCTTGTGGTCGATGCCTTCCTTCTTGAGCAGGTTCGACATGTGCTCGGACGTTTCGATGGTCGCGGTACCCACCAGGATCGGCCGGCCCTGCTTCATGCTTTCCTTGATGTCAGCGATGATCGCAGCGTATTTCTCGTCGGCGGTCAGGTACACCAGGTCGTTGAAGTCCTTACGCGCCAGTGGTTTGTTCGGCGGAATGACCATCACGTTGAGGGCGTAGATCGACTGGAACTCGAACGCTTCGGTGTCAGCGGTACCGGTCATGCCGGACAGCTTGGTGTACAGGCGGAAGTAGTTCTGGAACGTGGTCGAAGCCAGGGTCTGGCTCTCGGCCTGGATGTTCAGGTTCTCTTTGGCTTCGATGGCCTGGTGCAGGCCCTCGGACAGGCGACGACCCGGCATGGTACGACCGGTGTGTTCGTCGATCAGCAGTACCTGGCCGTCCTGGACGATGTACTCGACGTTGCGGTGGAACAGCTTGTGCGCGCGCAGGCCAGCGTAGACGTGGGTCAGCAGGCCCAGGTTGTGCGCGGAGTACAGGCTCTCGCCCTCGGCCAGCAGGCCGGCCTGGGTGAGCATTTCCTCGATGTACTGGTGACCGGCTTCGTTCAGCTCGACCTGGCGGCTCTTCTCGTCGATGGTGAAGTGGCCTTCCTGGGTAACCTGGCCTTCCACTTCCTCGATGTGCTGGGTCAGGCGCGGGATCAGGCGGTTGATCTCGATGTACAGCTTGGAGCTGTCTTCGGCCTGGCCGGAAATGATCAGCGGGGTACGCGCTTCGTCGATGAGGATGGAGTCGACTTCGTCGATCACGGCGAAGTTCAGTTCGCGCTGGAACTTCTCGTCCTGGCTGAACGCCATGTTGTCGCGCAGGTAGTCGAAACCGAATTCGTTGTTGGTGCCGTAGGTGATGTCGGACGCATAGGCCGCGCGCTTTTCTTCCGGCGGCTGGAACGCCGAGACGATACCGACCGACAGGCCGAGGAATTCGTACAGCGGGCGCATCCAGTTGGCATCACGGCGGGCCAGGTAGTCGTTGACGGTGACCACGTGCACGCCCTTGCCGGACAGTGCGTTGAGGTACACGGCCAGGGTACCGACCAAGGTCTTGCCTTCACCGGTGCGCATTTCTGCGATCATACCCTCGTGCAGGGTCATGCCGCCGATCAGCTGCACGTCGAAGTGGCGCATGCCCATCACGCGTTTGCCGGCCTCACGGGCCACGGCGAAGGCTTCAGGCAGCAATTGGTCCAGTGTCTCGCCTTTGGCCAAACGCTCCTTGAACTCTGCGGTCTTGCCCCGCAGCTGTTCGTCGGAGAGGGCCACCATCTTCTCTTCGAAGGCATTGACGATACTCACCGTCTTGAGCATGCGTTTCACTTCACGCTCGTTCTTGCTTCCAAAAAGTTTCTTTAACAAAGGCGCAAACATATCGGCAGGATCTTCCACACGTAGGGATGGAGGGCGGCCCCATGAGTCGCCCGTGCAGCCCTGAGGCCGCATGCGAACGAGCATTCTACCCGGAAACGATGGTGAGGAAAGTGGTGGATTTCCACGATGCTATTACAGCGTTTTGGCGGGGGCTTGTCTTAGATAGGGGCATTTTCCCTGAGTTCAAGGCTTGGCAACATGAAAGGTATCGAGAATTAGTCTTATCTTCTGCTGCCCGCGAAGAGGCCGGTGCAGGCTATAGAGGTGTTAAACTGCTGACCACGTAACCTCATGCATACCCCATGGCCTACAAACCCTCCCCCGCCCAGCCACCTTCCGCCCTGCTCCGCCAGGTGCGCCCGCTGCGCCTGCTGCTGAACCAGGCCGAGCGCCTGGAGCACCTGCAGCGCCTGCTGGAAAGCCAGCTGCAACCGGCCGCCCGCGAACACTGCCACGTCGCGTCCTGGCGCGATGGCACCTTGCTGCTGGTGGTAACAGACGGCCATTGGGCAACCCGCCTGCGCTACCAGCAAAAGCGCCTGCTGGCGGCATTGCAGGCCATGGAAGCCTTCGGCAACCTCCGGCGCATCCTGTACAAGGTCCAACCGCCGCTGGTGCCGGCCAAGCGCGGCGGGCATGCTGCCGAACTCTCGAACAGCGCCGCCGAGAGCCTGCGCGACACCGCCGAGGGCATCACCGACCCCAAGCTACGTGCAGCACTGGAACGGTTGGCCGCCCACGCCAACGGCAAGCCATAAAAAAGGCCACCCGAAGGTGGCCTTGATTACAACACTAGAGAGAGTGTTCGAACTTACACGGCCGCAACAGGGCGCATGTACGAGATCGGTGCCGTGCTGGCATCTTCGAAAGTGACCACTTCCCAGGCATCGGTTTCGGCAATCAGCTTGCGCAGCAGCTGGTTGTTCAGCGCGTGGCCGGACTTGTAGCCCTTGAACTCGCCGATCAGGCTGTTGCCCAGCAGATAGAGGTCGCCAATGGCGTCGAGGATCTTGTGCTTGACGAATTCGTCATCGGAACGAAGGCCGTCTTCGTTAAGCACACCCGTCTCGTCGACGACGATGGCGTTCTCGACACTGCCGCCCAGCGCAAGGTTGTGCTTGCGCAGGTACTCGATGTCACGCATGAAACCGAAGGTGCGGGCGCGGCTGACTTCCTTCACGAACGAGGTGCTGGAAAAGTCGACGACTGCACTCTGGGTCTGGCCCTTGAGGACCGGGTGATCGAAGTCGATCTCGAAGCTCACCTTGAACCCTTCGAAAGGCAGGAACGTGGCGCGCTTGTCGCCCTCTTCCACGGTTACCTCACGCAGGATGCGGATGAACTTCTTGGCTGCGTCCTGTTCTTCCAGGCCGGCAGACTGAATCAGGAATACAAAAGGACCGGCGCTGCCATCCATGATCGGCACTTCCGAGGCGGAGAGCTCGACGTAGGCGTTATCGATGCCCAGGCCCGCCATGGCGGAGAGCAGGTGCTCGACCGTATCGACCTTGACGTCACCGTTGACCAGCGTCGTCGACATGGTTGTCTCGCCGACGTTGGCCGCACGCGCAGGGATTTCGACCACAGGGTCGAGGTCGGCGCGGCGGAAGACGATGCCGGTGTCAACAGGTGCAGGCTTGAGGGTCAGGTAAACCTTCTCCCCGGAGTGCAGACCGACACCTGTGGCACGGATGGTATTCTTCAGGGTGCGTTGTTTAATCATGGCATTGGCCGCTTCAGCGCAAATTGCGAACAGGTATCAACAAAGGCTGGGGATGATAACAGACCCAACCTTTGATGAATACCAATCACCTTTATACCCCTGATAAATTCCATTAATCAGCCTGACGACGCAGGAAAGCCGGGATATCGAGGTAGTCCAGGTCGTCCTGAGGGTTCAGTTTAGCGGCTGCAGCAGCACCTGCATGGGCCTGGTTTCGCATCACGGTCGGGCGCTCCAGGTCACGGTAGTTGACCGCTGGCTGCTCCTGACGAACCGGTGCAGGGTTGGATGCTTCGTACGCCTGCTGAGCGGTCTGCAGGGTGTTGTCCACCACTTTGACCGGCTTCTCGATGCGCGCGCCCAGGCCAGTGGCCACAACGGTCACGTGCAGTTCGTCGCGCATGTCCGGGTCGATCACGGTGCCGACCTTGACCATGGCGTGGTCAGAGGCGAAGGCTTCGATGATGCTACCCACGTCGGAGTACTCACCCAGCGACAGGTCCGGGCCTGCGGTGATGTTCACCAGGATGCCGCGGGCGCCCTGCAGGTTGACGTCTTCCAGCAGCGGGTTGCGGATGGCAGCCTCGGTGGCTTCACGCGCACGGTTCGGGCCGCTGGCGCAGCCAGTACCCATCATGGCCATGCCCATTTCGCCCATCACGGTGCGCACGTCGGCGAAGTCGACGTTGATCATGCCCGGACGCTTGATGATGTCGGAGATACCGCGCACGGCACCGGCCAGTACATCGTCGGCCTTGGCGAAGGCGGACAGCAGGCTCGCATCCTTGCCCAGGATGGTCAGCAGCTTCTCGTTGGGGATGGTGATCAACGAGTCGACGCTTTCGGCCAGCATGCGGATGCCTTCATCGGCGATCTGCATACGTTTGCGGCCCTCGAACGGGAACGGACGGGTCACCACGGCTACGGTGAGGATGCCCATTTCCTTGGCCACTTCGGCAATGATCGGCGCTGCACCGGTACCGGTACCGCCGCCCATGCCAGTGGTGATGAACACCATGTTGGTGCCCTGCAGCACTTCAGCGATGCGCTCACGGTCTTCCAGCGCGGCCTGACGGCCGACTTCCGGATTGGCACCGGCACCCAGGCCCTTGGTCACGCCAGTGCCCAATTGCAGGATGGTACGCGCACCGATGTTTTTCAGCGCTTGAGCATCGGTGTTGGCGCAAATGAATTCCACGCCTTCGATGCTGCTCTTGACCATGTGGTTGACGGCGTTGCCGCCACCACCACCAACGCCGATCACCTTGATGACCGGGCTTTGCGGGACGTTGTCTACGAGCTCGAACATTTTCCCTCTCCTTACAGTTCTCTAGTTGTTGCGCCTACCACTACTGCTTTGAAACTTAGAAGTTGCCCTGGACCCACTTCTTGAAGCGCTCAAGTACTGGGGCCTTCGGTTCATCGCCATAGCTGTTGTTGCTGCTGTTGCTGTTACCGGTCAGGACCATGTCCTCGGACTGCTTCAGCAGACCGTAGGTGAGCAGGCCCACGCCGGTGGAATAGATCGGGTTGCGCACCACGTCGCTCAGCCCCCGAACGCTGTGCGGTACGCCCAGGCGTACCGGCATGTGGAAGATTTCCTCGGCCAGTTCCACGGCACCTTCCATCTTCGCGGTGCCGCCGGTGAGGACGATGCCAGCCGGCACCAGGTCCTCGTAGCCGCTGCGGCGCAGCTCGGCCTGGATCAGGGTGAAGAGCTCGTCGTAACGTGGCTCCACCACCTCGGCCAGGGCCTGACGCGACAGCTCGCGCGGTGGGCGGTCGCCCACGCTCGGCACCTTGATGGTTTCGCCGGCGCCGGCCAGTTTGGCCAGAGCGCAGGCGTAGCGGATCTTGATTTCTTCGGCGTACTGGGTCGGGGTACGCAGGGCCATGGCGATGTCGTTGGTCACCTGGTCGCCGGCAATCGGGATGACCGCGGTGTGACGGATGGCGCCTTCGGTGAAGATGGCGATGTCGGTGGTGCCACCACCGATGTCCACCAGGCACACGCCCAGTTCTTTTTCATCGTCGGTCAGCACCGAGTACGCCGAAGCCAGCTGCTCGAGGATGATGTCGTCGATTTCCAGGCCACAGCGGCGTACGCACTTCTCGATGTTCTGCGCCGCATTCACTGCGCAGGTGACCACGTGAACCTTGGCTTCCAGACGCACGCCCGACATGCCCAGTGGCTCGCGCACGCCTTCCTGGTTGTCGATCACGTAGTCCTGCGGCAGGGTGTGCAGCACACGCTGGTCGGCCGGAATGGCCACGGCCTGGGCGGCGTCGAGCACGCGCTCCAGGTCGGCCAGGCTGACCTCGCGGTCGCGGATGGCGACGATGCCGTGGGAGTTCAGGCTGCGGATGTGGTTGCCGGCCACGCCAACGAAGGCCGAGTGAATACGGCAGCCGGCCATCAGCTGGGCTTCTTCCACCGCGCGCTGGATCGACTGCACGGTGGACTCGATGTTCACCACCACGCCTTTCTTCAGGCCACGGGACGGATGGGTGCCGATCCCGACGATTTCCAGGGTGCCGTCTTCGCCCACTTCGCCCACCAGCGCCACCACCTTGGAGGTGCCAATGTCCAGCCCGACGATCATTTTGCCGCTATGCGCGTTTGCCATGGTCCTGCCTCTCTCTAATTCTTCGCAACGGCGGGTTGGGCCGTCGTCGGTGCAATCGGTTCCCGCCAGCCAACGGCAAGTCCGTTGGAATAACGCAGATCAATGCGGGCGATAGTGGTGATCTGGTCTTTGAGTGTCTTGTCGTAAATGGCAATGAAACGGCGCATCTTCTCCACCAGATGGTCGCGCCCCAACAGCAGTTCGATGCCTGGCCCGGCGCTGCTCGCGCCAGTGGTCAGGAACCAGCTGCCTCGCTCGCGCAGCTCCAGGCGAGCGATGGAAAAGCCCAGGGGGCGCAGCATCTGGCTCAATACCTGATACTGCTGCATGACTTGTTGCTGAGCACGTTGCGGCCCGGCCAGCTGCGGCAGGTGCTCGTAGTTGGCCAGTTCACGCGGGGTAAAGGCCTGGCCCTGGTTGTTGAGCAAGGCTTCGTCACCCCAGCGTGCCACCGGCAGCTGCTCTTCCAGGCGGATCACCACCTCGTCGGGCCACACCCGGCGCACCTCGGCGTGGGCGATCCATGGCATCTGTTCGAGTTCCGCACGCATCGCCGGCAGGTCGACGCTGAAGAAACTCGCCGCCACGTAGGGCGCGATACGCTGCTGCACCGACTGCTGGCTGATGTAGCTGAGGTCGCCCTGCACGTCGATCTTGGTGATCGGCCGGTCGGCATAGGGCATCAGGCGAATGGCACCCTCATAGGCACCAAAGCCGGCCGCCACCAGCAGCACCGGCCACAGCAGGCGTTTGAGGCCGCCCAGGCTTGGACGCGGCAGGCGCGCCGATACGGGCTCGTCGGCCACCAGCCGGCTGGCACCACGCGGCACCGGCTTACTACGGCCGGTAACGGGTTGCTGCTGACGTATCATCGCGCCTTGCATGGTTATTAACCTCGCGTCGCCACGCTTTCAGCCAGGATTGCCAGCACCAGTTGCTGGAAGTCCAGGCCAGCCGCGCGGGCCGCCATGGGCACCAGGCTATGATCAGTCATGCCAGGTGCGGTGTTGACTTCGAGCAGCCAGAACCGGCCCTGCTCGTCCTGCATCACGTCCAGACGCCCCCAGCCTTCGATGCCGATGGCATCGCAGGCGCGTGCGGTCAGGTCGATCAGTTCCTGTTCCTTGACACTGTCCAGGCCGCACGGGATGCGGTACTGGGTATCGTTGGCGATGTACTTGGCGTCGTAGTCGTAGAACACATGCGGCGTACCCAGGGCGATCGGCGGCAGCACCTGACCGCGCAAGACCGCGATGGTGAACTCCGGGCCGTGGATCCACTGCTCCACCAGTACCTGGGAATCGTATTTGGCGGCGTCCTGCCAGGCAGCGACCAGTTCCTGGGCGCTGTTCACCTTGGCCATGCCGATGCTAGAGCCTTCATGGGCGGGTTTGACGATAAGCGGGAAGCCCAGTTCCGTACTGGCCTGCAAACAATCGCTTTCGCTCGCCAACACGGCGTGGCGCGGGGTGGGAATACCCAGGCTCTGCCACACCTGCTTGGTGCGCAACTTGTCCATGGCCAGCGCCGAGGCAAGGATGCCACTGCCGGTGTAGGGGATGCCCAGGCACTCCAGCAGGCCTTGCATGCTGCCGTCTTCACCGCCACGGCCGTGGAGGATGATGAAGGCGCGGTCGATCTTCTCGCTTTGCAGGCGGTCGAGCAGGTCGTCGCCCACATCGATGGCGACCACGTCGACACCGGCGGTGGTCAGGGCATCGATCACCGCAGCGCCGGACTTCAGCGACACTTCACGCTCGGCGCTCTTGCCACCGTACAGCACGGCGACACGGCCGAACGCCTTGACGTCCAGGGTCGAGTGCAGCTTTTCGTAGGCGCTGGTCATTTCGACTTCTCCTGCTTGGCGCCAGCGAACAGCGGGCTTTTCATCAGTTGCGGGGCGAGGCCGCCGACATCACCGGCACCCTGGCAGATCAGGATGTCACCCGCGCGCAGCAGTGGTTTCACCAGCGGTGCCAGCTCGGCGCCACGTTCGATGTAGATCGGGTCCAGCTTGCCGCGCTGGCGGATGCTGTGGCACAGCTGGCGGCTGTCGGCACCGGGGATCGGCTCTTCGCCGGCCGGGTAGACCTCCATCAGCAGCAACACGTTGGCATCGCCCAGCACCTGGACGAAATCGTCGTACAGGTCGCGGGTGCGGCTGTAGCGGTGCGGCTGGTAGACGATCACCAGGCGGCGGCTTGGCCAACCACCGCGCACGGCCTTGATCACCGCAGCCACTTCGGTCGGGTGGTGGCCGTAGTCGTCGACCAGCATCACGCTGCCGCCTTCGACCGGCAGTTCGCCATACACCTGGAAGCGGCGGCCGACCCCCTGGAAGCCGGACAAGCCCTGGATGATGGCCTCGTCAGTGATGCCTTCGTCAGTGGCGATGGCAATGGTGGCCAAGGCGTTGAGCACGTTGTGGTTGCCGGGCATGTTCACCGACACCTCAAGCGGCTCGCGGTCGCGACGCAGCACGGTGAAGTGCGTTTGCATGCCCTGCTGGCGCACGTTGATGGCGCGGATGTCGGCCTCTTCGCTGAAGCCATAGGTCACGGTCGGGCGCTTCACCTGCGGCAGGATCTCGCGCACCACCGGGTCGTCCAGGCACATCACGGCCAGGCCGTAGAACGGCAGGTTGTGCAGGAACTCGACGAAGGTTTTCTTCAGCTTGTTGAAGTCCCCTTCATAGGTCGCCATGTGGTCGGCGTCGATGTTGGTGACCACGGCCACCATCGGCTGCAGGTGCAGGAAGCTCGCGTCGCTCTCGTCTGCTTCGGCGATCAGGTAGCGGCTGGTGCCCAGCTGGGCATTGGTACCGGCAGCGGTCAGGCGACCACCGATGACGAAGGTCGGGTCCAGGCCGCCGGCAGCGAACACCGAGGCCAGCAAGCTGGTGGTGGTGGTCTTGCCATGGGTACCGGCCACGGCCACACCATGGCGATAGCGCATCAGCTCGGCGAGCATCTCGGCGCGCGGCACTACCGGAATACGGCGTTCCAGGGCAGTGGCCACTTCCGGGTTGGCCGGGTTGATGGCGCTGGACACCACCAGCACATCGGCGGTGGCAGCGTTCTCGGCGCGGTGGCCGACGAAGATCTCGGCACCGAACGATTCCAGGCGTTCGGTCACCGGCGAGGCTTTCAGGTCGGAACCGGACACTTCATAGCCCAGGTTCAGCAACACTTCGGCAATGCCGCACATGCCCACGCCGCCGATACCGACGAAGTGGATACGGCGGATACGGCCCATCTTCGGTTGGGGCATGGCTTTCTGGCTCTCAACCATGGGCCACCTCCAGGCAGATATCGACCACGGTGCTGGTTGCGGCAGGTTTGGCCAGGCGCCGTGCGGTGCCTGCCATGACGTTGAGTTTTTCGGGTTGCATCAGCACCTCGTTCAGGCGTTCAGCGAGCTGCGCTGCGCCAGTTGTCGCTTGTGGCATCAGGAAGGCAGCGCCTTCTCGGGCCAGATATTGGGCGTTGTGGGTCTGGTGGTCGTCGATGGCGTGGGGCAAAGGCACCAGCATCGAAGGCAGGCCTGCTGCCGCCAGTTCGCTGACGGTCAGGGCACCGGCCCGGCACACCACCATGTCGGCCCAGCCATAGGCTTGGGCCATATCCTTGATAAAGGGCTCTACCTGAGCCTCGACGCCCGCCTCGTGATAACGCTCGGCGGTAATCGGCGCGTGTTGCTTGCCGGCCTGGTGGAACACCTCTGGCCGCAGGGTGGCGGGCACTTCGGACAGGGCCTTAGGCAACAATTTGTTCAATGGTTCCGCACCCAGGCTGCCACCGAGCACCAACAGGCGTGCACGGCGCTCGGCCAGGGGTGCGCGTTGCGCATCCATGAACAGCTCCGGGCGCACAGGGTTGCCGGTGGTACGACGTTTGTCGCTGGCCTCGAAGGTGTTCGGGAAAGCTTCGCAGACCCGCGCCGAGAGCGGCACCAGCAGCCGATTGGCGGTACCTGCACGCGCGTTCTGTTCGTGGATCACCAGCGGCACGCCACACAACCGCGCGGCCACACCGCCGGGGCCGGTCACGTAGCCACCAAAGCCCAGCACGCACACCGGCTTGAGCTGGCGAATGATGCGCCGAGCCTGCAGCACGGCCTTGACCAGGGTGAACGGCGCCTTGAGCAGCGACAGTTTGCTTTTGCCGCGCAGGCCGCTGACCTGAATCAGGTGCAGTGGCAAGCCAGCCTGTGGCACCAGCTCGTTTTCAATGCCACGCGGGGTGCCCAGCCAGTGCACGCTGTAACCGCGCGCCTGGAACTCCCGCGCGCAGGCCAGGGCCGGGAACACATGCCCGCCGGTGCCGCCAGCCATGATCAATACGTTCTTGCCGTCAGCGGCCATGACTGGTCTCCTCGGCAAAATCGCTTTCGCTGAATTCGTGTTCCTCGCTGCCCAGGTGCGTACGGCTTTCCCACTCGATGCGCAGCAACAAGCCCACGCAGGCGCAGCAGATCACCAGCGAGCTGCCCCCGTAACTGAGGAACGGCAGGGTCAGGCCTTTGGTCGGCAGCAGGCCGACGTTTACGCCGATGTTGATCAGGAACTGGCCAATCCACAGGAAGGCCAGGCCAAAGGCCACATACGCTGCAAAGAACTGCTTGGCCTTTTCGGCCCACAGGCCGATGTACAGGGCACGCACGGTGACGAACACGAACAGTGCGATGGTCACCAGCGAACCGACGACGCCCAGTTCTTCGGCCAATACCGAGAACACGAAGTCGGTGTGCGCCTCGGGCAGGTAGAACTGCTTCTGCACGCTGTTGCCCAGGCCAACGCCCAGCCACTCGCCACGGCCGAAGGCAATCAGCGCCTGGGTCAACTGGTAGCCCGAGCCGAACTGGTCGGACCACGGGTCGGTAAAGGTAATCAGCCGCGCCATCCGGTACGGCTGAGCCTGTACCAGTACGAACACCGCCAGCACCGCCAACACCACCATCAGACTGAAGCGGAACAGCCCCACCCCGCCCAGGAACAGCATGGCCGCCGCGGCGCCCATCATTACCACGGTGGCGCCGAAGTCCGGCTCCATCAGCAACAGGGCAGCCATGGGCAGCAGCACGATGAACGGTTTGAAGAAGCCCATCCAGGTCTCGCGTACCTCGGTTTGCCGACGCACCAGGTAACCGGCCAGGTAGACGACCACGAACACCTTGGCGATTTCCGAAGGCTGGACGTTGAAGAAGCTGAAACCGATCCAGCGCATCGAACCGTTCACCTCACGGCCGATACCCGGCACCAGCACCAGTACCAGCAGGCCGAAGGCGCCCAGCAGCATCATGAAGCCCATGCGCTGCCAGGTGGCGATCGGCACCAGCATGGTCGCGCCACAGGCCACCAGGCCCAGGAACACGTACACCAGGTGGCGGAACATGTGATAAAGCGGGTTGCCCGACTGCACCGCAGCCACTTCCGACGACGCCGAGGTGATCATCACCAGGCCCAGGCCCAGCAAAGCCAGGCAGCCGGCGAGCATCGGGAAGTCCAGGTCGATGCCACGGCCGCTGATCAGCGGCGACGGGTAGGGCTTGAAGATGCCGAAGATCATGCAAGGCCTCCCGCTGCCTGGGCGAACAGGCGCCCGCGTTCTTCGAAGTTCTTGAACATGTCGAGGCTGGCACATGCGGGCGACAGCAGCACGGCATCGCCGGCCTGAGCCAGTTCGGCACACTGTTGCACGGCGTCATCGAGGGTCTTGACCCGTACCAGCGGCACGTCGTCACCCAGGGCCTCGGCCAGGCGCTCGGCATCACGGCCAAGCAGTACCACGGCCCGGCAGAAGCGCTTGACCGGCTCACGCAAGGCCGCGAACTCGGCACCTTTGCCGTCGCCACCGGCGATCAATACCAGTTTGCCTTCGATATCGGCACCCAGGCCTTCGATGGCGGCCAAGGCTGCACCGACGTTGGTGGCCTTGGAATCGTCATACCAGTTCACGCCATTGCGCTCACGCACCCACTGGCAGCGATGGGCCAGGCCACCGAACTCGCGCAGGGCTTCGAGCATCGGCTCGAACGGCAGGCCTGCGGCATGCCCCAGGGCCAACGCCGCCAAGGCATTACTCTGGTTGTGCGCACCGCGAATCTTCAGTTCACGCGCTGGCATCAGCGCCTGGAACTCGAATGCCAGGTATTTCTCGCCATCCACTTCGCGCAGGCCGAAGGCCTTGAAGTCCGGCTGGTTGAGGCCGAAGGTCCAGCACGGGCGGCCTTCCACCGGCAGCGGCCGGCTCAGGGCGTCCTGGCGGTTGACCACGACCTGCTTCGCGCCGCGGAAAATCCGGTGCTTGGCCAGGTGGTAGGCCGGCAGGCCGCTGTAGCGGTCCATATGGTCTTCGCTGATGTTCAGCACGGTGGCCACTTCAGCATTGAGCTGGTCAGTGGTTTCCAGCTGGAAGCTGGACAGCTCCAGCACGTACAGCTCGACGTCATCGGCCAGCAGGTCCAGCGCCGGGGTACCGAGGTTGCCACCCACCGCTACACGCTTGCCCGCCTTGGCGGCCATTTCGCCGACCAGGGTAGTGACAGTGCTCTTGGCGTTGGAGCCGCTGATGGCAATGATCGGCGCTTTGGCGTTGCGGGCGAACAGTTCGATGTCACCGGACAGTGTCACGCCACGCGCAGCAGCCTGCTGCAGGGCTGGCGTGGCCAAGGCCAGGCCAGGGCTTACGTACAGTTCGTTGGCGCGGCACAGGAAGTCCACGTCCAGTTCACCACAGCGCACTTCCACCTGCGGGTAATCACGGCGCAGGGTGTCCAGTTCCGGCGGTTGCTCGCGGGTGTCGGCGACCGCAAAGGCAATGCCCCGGTTCGCCAGGAAGCGAACCAGGGACATGCCGCTCTTGCCGAGGCCGACAACGATGCGGAATTGGTCGGAAGCGATCAAAGACACGCTCATCTACCTCAGTTTCAGGGTTGCAAGGCCAATCAGCACCAGAATCACGGTGATGATCCAGAAGCGGACGATCACCCGAGGCTCTGGCCAGCCCTTGAGTTCAAAGTGGTGGTGGATCGGCGCCATGCGGAACACGCGCTTGCCGGTCAGCTTGAAGGAGGCGACCTGGATCACCACCGACAAGGTTTCCATGACGAAGATGCCGCCCATGATGAACAGGACGATTTCCTGGCGAACGATGACCGCGATGGTGCCCAGCGCCGCGCCCAGTGCCAGTGCACCGACGTCCCCCATGAACACTTGCGCCGGGTAGGTGTTGAACCACAGGAAGCCCAGGCCCGCACCGATCAGCGCGCCGCAGAACACGATGAGTTCACCCGAGCCCGGCACGTAAGGGATCAACAGGTATTCGGCGAACTTCACGTTACCCGACAGGTAGCAGAAGATGCCCAGGGCGCCGCCGACCATCACCGTTGGCATGATTGCCAGGCCGTCGAGGCCGTCTGTGAGGTTGACCGCGTTGCTGGAGCCGACGATGACGAAGTAGGTCAGCACCACGAAGCCGATGCCCAGCGGGATAGTGACGTCCTTGATGAACGGCAGGATCAACGTTGTCTCGACGCTGGTCGGCGCGGTCTTGTACAGGAACACGGCCGCAGCCAGGCCGAACACCGACTGCCAGAAGTACTTCCAGCGGCTTGGCAGACCACGCGAGTTCTTTTCGATCACCTTGCGGTAGTCATCGACCCAACCGATGGCACCGAACGCCAGGGTCACGATCAGCACCACCCACACGTAGCGGTTGGACAGATCAGCCCACAGCAGCGTGCTGATGGCGATGGCCGACAGGATCAATGCGCCACCCATGGTCGGGGTGCCGGACTTGGACAGGTGCGATTGCGGGCCGTCATTACGCACGGCCTGGCCGATCTGACGAATTTGCAGGGTACGAATCATCCACGGCCCCAGCCACAGCGCCAGGGACAACGCGGTCAGCACACCAAGAATCCCGCGCAGGGACAGGTACTGGAAGACCGCGAAGCCTTTGTGGAACTGTTGCAGATACTCGGCCAACAGCAGCAGCATTAATGTTTCTCCCCGCTGGCACCGCACAATGCCGCCACGACGTTTTCCATCGCAGCGCTGCGCGAGCCCTTGATCAAGATAGTGGTGTCGCTGGCACTTTCGGCGCTAACGGCGTCGATCAGCTCAGCTTGAGTAGCGAAATGACGGCCATTGGCGCCGAACGCCTTGACCGCATATGTCATGTTGGAACCCACTGCGTACAGGGCATCGACCTTGCCACGCGCGTAGTCACCCACCTGACGGTGGCCTTCTTCCGCCCATTGCCCCAGTTCGCCGATATCTCCAAGCACCAGGACGGTGCGCCCGGAAAAGCCGGCGAGTATATCAATGGCCGCGCACATGGAGGTGGGATTTGCGTTGTAACTGTCGTCGATTACACGCACACCGTTCGGCGCGATCTGCGCGACGGTGCGGCCCTTGACCGGTTGTACTGCAGCCAGGCCGGCGGCGATGCCGCTAAGGCTCAGACCAACGGCATGGGCGGCAGCCGCAGCGGCCAAGGCGTTGCTGACGTTGTGGGTACCCAGCAGGTTCAGCTGTACCGGCACGCTGCCATCAGGCCCATGCAGGGTGAACGACGGGCAGCCCCGGGCATCACGGCCAATATTACTGGCATGGAAGTCTGCCTGCGGGTTATCCAGTGCAAAGGTGAAAATGCGGTGGTTGCCGGCACGCTTGCGCCAGATGTCGAACGCCTTGTCAGCCAGGTTGAGGATGGCAGTACCGCCCTCGCCCAGGCCTTCGAGAATCTCGCCCTTGGCTTCAACGATCTTTTCCGGCCCGCCGAACTCGCCAACGTGGGCGGTACCGGCGTTGTTGATGATGACCACCTGAGGCTTCGTCAGGCCGACGGTGTAGCGGATTTCACCCATGCGCGAAGCGCCCAGCTCGATCACCGCCGCACTGTGCTCAGGGGCGATCTCCAGCAGGGTCAGCGGCGCGCCGAGGTCGTTGTTCAGGTTGCCACGGGTGGCATGCACCAGGCCACGGGTACGCAGGATGCTGGCGAGCATTTCCTTGACGGTGGTCTTGCCGCTGGAACCGGTAATGGCAACAACAGGCTTGTCGAAGGCAGCACGGTTCAAGGCGCCGAGTTGACCGAGCGCTACCCGGCAATCCTTGACCAGCAATTGCGGCAGGTCGACACCGGCCACTTCACGCTCGACCAGGGCAGCGACTGCGCCTTTGGCCTTCACATCGGCCAGGTAGTCATGGCCATCGAAACGCGGACCTGCCAAGGCGACGAACAGCTGCCCGGCGCTGACGCTGCGGCTGTCGATGCTGACACCGGTGAAGGTGGCGTCGCCACCGATTTGTTGACCACTCAGTGCTGTGGTCAGCTGGCTGAGTGACAGCGGCTTAAGCATGTGGAGCCTCCCAGGCTGCGAGTGCCTTCTCGGCTTCGGTCAGGTCGGAGAAGTCATGGCGCTCGCCATTGATCTCCTGGTAATCCTCGTGCCCCTTGCCGGCCAGCACGATCACGTCGTTGGCAGCAGCGGTGGCAATCAGGTGCGCGATGGCTTCACCACGGCCTGCGACGAACTCGACCTCGGCAGGCTTGGCGAAACCGGGGCGGATGTCGTCGAAAATGCGCAGCGGGTCTTCGGTGCGTGGGTTGTCATCGGTGACCAGTACGCGGTCGGCCAGGCGCTCGGCCACTTCGGCCATCAGCGGGCGCTTGCCGCGATCACGGTCGCCACCGCAGCCGAACAGGCACAGCAGCTTGCCGTGGGCGTGCGGGCGCAGGGCCTCGAGCACTTTCTCGAGGGCGTCCGGGGTGTGCGCGTAGTCGACCACCACCAGCGGCTTGTCTCCGCCACCCAGGCGCTGCATGCGGCCTACCGGCCCTTGCAGTTGCGGGGTGACCTTGAGAATTTCGTCCAGCGAATAGTCCAGCGCCAGCAGTGTCGCCACGGCGGCCAGCATGTTGCTCAGGTTGAAGCGGCCCAGCAACTGGCTGCGCAGGGCGCGCTCACCCTGGGCCGTGACCAGGGTGGCACGCACACCATCGTCATTGAATACGGCTTCGCGGCAGAACAGCGAAGCGTCCGGGTTTTCCAGGCTGTAGCTAAGCAACCGGGTCTCGATATGATCGACACTCGGGCGGCGTGCAAAGTCTTCGGCCAGGCGACGCCCGAAGGCGTCATCCAGGTTGACCACCTGGCGACGCAGGCTCGGCCAGGCGAACAGCCTGGCCTTGGCGGCCTCATAGGCCTCCATGCTGCCATGGTAATCGAGGTGGTCACGGGACAGGTTGGTCATCACCGCGATGTCGAATTCCAGTGCGGCAACCCGGCCTTGCTCCAGCGCATGGGAGGAAACCTCCATGGCCACAGCCTTGGCGCCACCTTTCTTGAGGTCGTTGAGGGTCGACTGCACGGCGATCGGGTCGGGCGTGGTCAGGCGGCCGCTCTGCAGCTCACCGTAGAAGCCGGTGCCCAGGGTGCCAATCAGGCCGCAGCGCTGGCCGAGCAGGTCCAATGCCTGGGCCACCAGTTGGGTAACGCTGGTCTTTCCGTTGGTGCCGGTCACCCCCACCAGGCTCAACTGGCGGCTGGGCTCGCCATAGAAGCGCCCGGCAATATCCGACAACTGAGCGATCAGGCCTTTGACCGGAATCAGCGGCACATCGGTCAGCGGCAGCACGTTGGCGCCCTGCTCTTCGTAGGCCACGGCAGCGGCGCCACGGGCCAGGGCATCGGCAATATGCTCGCGACCATCGACCTTGGCGCCCGGCACGGCCAGGAACAGATCGCCCGGGCGTACATTGCGGCTGTCCAGGGTCAGCTCACGAATCAGCGGGTCACGGCTGGCGTGGGCGAAAAGTTTGCTCAATGGCATTGTCATCATCCACGCCCTCCCTTGGCGGCTGCTGCGTTGACTTGCGATTGCACGGCGGGTGCCGCTGGCGCGGGTGGCGGCAGGTTATCTGGCGGCACGTTCATCAGGCGCAGGGTGCCGGACATGACCTTGCTGAACACGGGCGCCGAAACCAGACCACCGAAATAGCCGCCTTTGCCCGGTTCGTCGATGACCACGACGATGGCGTAGCGCGGGTCACTCATTGGCCCGAAGCCAGCGAACAGCGAGCGGTAGGCGTTTTCGGTGTAACCCTTGGAACCCACAGTGGCCTTACGCGCGGTACCGGACTTGCCGGCCACGTGATAGAACGGCACCTGGGCGCGGAACACGCCACGCGGCGCTTCGATCACCTGCTGCAACATGCCCTGAACGGTTTCGGCGGTTTCCTTTGGAATGGCCTGCACAGCGTCCGGGGCCTTGTCGACCTTGAGGATCGACAGCGGCACCATCTTGCCGTCGTTGGCCAGCGCCGCGTAGGCATGCACCAGCTGCAGGGCGGTCACCGAGACGCCATAGCCATAGGACAAGGTTGCGGTCTCGGCCTTGCGCCACTCGCGGTGGTTAGGCAGGTTACCGACGCGCTCACCCGGGAAACCCAGGCCGGTGTACTGACCCAGGCCGACCTGGGACATGACCCGGTAGATAGCCTCACCGCCAATGTCGAAGGCGATCTTGCTCATGCCGACGTTACTGGAGTTGATCAGGATGCCGGTCAGGTCGAGGATCGGGCCTTCACTGCGCGACACGTCCTTGATGGTGTAGCGGCCGATCTGCAGGCTGCCCGGGTAGACTTCGACCTTGTCGGTCGGCTTCCAGCGGCCGCTCTGCAGGGCCGCACTCATGGAAATCGGCTTGACCGTGGAACCCGGCTCGAACACGTCGATGATCGCCCGGTTACGCATGGCGGCCGGGAACATGCTGCGGCGGTTGTTGGGGTTGTAGGTCGGCTGGTTGACCATGGCCAGGACCTCACCGGTCTTGACGTCCATGATCACCAGGCTGCCGGCCTTGGCGTCCTGCTCGGCAATGGCGTTGCGCAGTTCGCGGGTGGCCAGGTACTGCAGGCGCAGGTCTATCGACAACGCCAAGGTCTTTCCGGCCTTGGCGTTCTTGGTTACCTGGATGTCTTTGATCAGCCTGCCGCGCCGGTCCTTGATCACCTGGCGCTTGCCAGGCACGCCGGCCAGCCATTCGTCATAGGCCAGTTCCACACCCTCGCGACCATGGTCGTCGAGGTCGGTGAAGCCAACCATGTGCGCGGTGACATCACCGGCCGGGTAGAAGCGACGGAATTCTTCCAGGCCGTACACACCTGGCACCTTCAGGTCGAGCACGTGCTGACCCTGTTCCGGGGTCAGGCCACGGACCAGGTAGATGAACTCTTTGCTAGCTTGCTGGGTCAGGCGCTCGGTCAACTGCTGCGGGTTTTGCCCAAGCGCTGCGGCCAACTGCGGCCAGCGGTCTTTGGACGCCTGCATTTCCTTGGGGTTTGCCCACAGGGTGGTAACCGGAGTGCTCACGGCCAGCGGTTCACCGTTGCGGTCGGTAATCAGGCCACGGTGCGCCGGAATAGGGATATGACGCAGGCTGCGCGCGTCGCCCTGCCCCTTGAGGAAGTCACGGTCAACGACCTGCAAATCGATGATGCGCCAGCAGATGGCACCGACCATGATGGCCAGCAAACCGATCACCACGCGGAAGCGCCACGGGTAGAGTGCGCCTTCGAGCTTCATCATGGCGCCACCATCCGCACTTCGTCAGCCGAAGGTACGCGCATCTTCAATTGCTCGGAAGCCAGGTTCTCGATACGGCTGGCAGCAGTCCAGGTGCTCTGTTCAAGAATCAGACGCCCCCACTCGGCCTGAGCCTTGTCACGCTCGTTCAGCTCACCGTACAAGGTGTTGAGCAACTGACGGTTCCAGTGCGCGCTGTAGGACACGGCGATGGCCGAAACCAGCACGGCAACGAACAGCAGAAGCATCAGGAAGCTTCCGCCTGGCAAGGGCTTGGCAAACAGCCTGCTCACCGCAGCTTCTCCGCCACACGCATCACGGCGCTACGCGACCGTGGGTTGGCCTTGAGCTCGGCTTCGGAGGCGAACTGGGCCTTGCCGATGAGCTTGATTTTCGGCTCGAAGGCCTTGTGCTGTACCGGCAGGTTGCGCGGCAGGTTGTCGGCCTCGCCCTTGACCAGCTTGCGCATGAACAGCTTGACGATACGGTCTTCCAGCGAGTGGAAGCTGATCACCGCCAGGCGGCCACCGACTTCGAGGGCATCGAGCGCGGCCTCGAGGCCGGCTTCCAGATCACCCAGTTCGTTGTTGACGTGAATGCGAAGGCCCTGGAAGGCACGGGTAGCCGGGTTCTTGCCTTTTTCCCAGGCAGGGTTGGCCACCTTGAGTACTTCCGCCAGGTCGGCGGTACGGGTGAAAGGCTCCTTTTCACGGCGCTCGACCACGGCACGCGCCATGCGGCCGGCGAAGCGCTCTTCACCGTATTCCTTGAAGACGCGGGCAATTTCTTCCACCGGCGCGGTGGCGATGAACTCGGCGGCACTGATGCCCTGGGCCGGGTTCATGCGCATGTCCAGCGGGCCGTCATTGAGGAAGCTGAAACCACGCTCGGGGTCATCCAGTTGCGGCGACGACACGCCAAGGTCCAGCAACACGCCGCTGACCTTGCCGTGCAGGCCGCGCTCGGCCACTTCCGCGCCCAGCTCGGCAAAGCTGCGCTGCACAATGACAAAGCGGCCGTCTTCGGCCGCCAGCGCTTGCCCCGTGGCAATCGCCTGTGGATCTTTATCGAAGCCCAGCAGCCGCCCTTGCGGCCCGAGCTTGCTGAGAATCAGCCGGCTGTGTCCGCCACGGCCAAAGGTGCCGTCCAGATAGCAACCGTCGGCGCGCAGGGCCAATGCCTCGACAGCTTCGTCGAGCAGGACGGTAATGTGGTTGAAGCCGCTATCTATGGTCACAGGATCAGGTCACGCAATTCGTCGGGCATGGCGCCCGGTTGTTGAATAGCTGCAAGGTCGGCTGCCGAAACCGCGTTCCAGGCATCTTCATCCCACAGCTGGAATTTGTTCAGCTGCCCCACCAGCATCGCCTTCTTGTCGAGCTTGGCGTACTCACGCAGGCGGGGCGGTACCAGGAAACGCCCACTGCCATCGAGCTCCAGGTCAACCGCATTACCGATCAGCAAACGCTGCAGGCGACGGTTTTCCTCACGCAACGACGGCAAGGCACGCAACTTGGCTTCTATCTGTTCCCACTCATCGAGGGGATAAACACACAAGCAGGGGTCCACGGCGTCGATGGTCACGATCAGCTGACCATTGCAACGCGAATCGAGCTCGTCACGGTACCGGCTCGGCATGGCGAGACGGCCCTTGGCATCGAGGCTGACGGCGTTGGCTCCGCGGAACACGGCTGCGATTCCCCACAATGTTAGCTTTTTTGTGCCAGAAAACCCACTTCATCCCACTTTCTGCCACTTGCGCACACTATAGGAATCCGCCCGCAGCACCGTCAAGGCACGTTCATAAGGAAAAGCCTTACAGGACCGAGATTTAGCGCGTTAAGAGAAGGTGGAAGCACTACCAAGGAGAAAAAAAGACGAGAAAAATCAAACCCACGCAAGCGAATGGAGTTCGAAGTTAAAGTGATTTATCAAGAGTAAGATTTTTTCGGTATTACCAGAGAGGATCTGCTATCGAATGAAGCAGAGAAGGAAAGGTGGAGAGTCGATCTGTAAGCCGGGTTTTGTCGAGGACAGTCATTCCTCTACGACGGCCATCACTGGACGCCTCTAGCAACCTACCCGGTTCCGACGCGGGCCACGCCTGATGGAACCCTATTTGGTCTTGCTCCGAGTGGGGTTTACCTAGCCACGCACTGTTGCCAGCCGTGCGGTGCGCTCTTACCGCACCTTTTCACCCTTACCGGCACCGAAGTGCTTAGGCGGTTATTTTCTGTGGCACTTTCCGTAGGCTCACGCCTCCCAGGCGTTACCTGGCACTCTGCCCTATGGAGCCCGGACTTTCCTCCCCCTGCTGCTCACACAACAAAAGTTGCGGAACAAAAACAGGCAGCGACTGTCCGATCGACTCTCCGCCGACAAGGTTACCGGCACGCGCGCCCAAGAACAAGCAATACCGGCATTTATATCAATTTGCCACTATTCGGTTTTCTGCTTTTCAAGGGCAAGTTGATACAACAGGTTCTTGCGCACCCCGGTAATTTCAGCCGCAAGTGCAGCCGCCCGCTTCAGCGGCAACTCGGCCAACAACAGGTCGAGCACCCGCTGGGCCTCGGCACTGATGGCCTGCTCGCCCTCCGGCGCACTCCAGCCACCCACCAATACCACGCACTCACCGCGCTGCTGGTTGCTGTCGCCAGCCACGAAGGCATGCAACTCAGCCAGCGGCAGGCCCTTGAGGGTCTCGAACGTCTTGGTCAGTTCGCGCGCCAGCAATGCCGGGCGGTCGCCACCAAAAACCGCCTCCATGTCTTCAAGGCACTCCAGGATTCGGTGCGGGGCTTCATAGAAGATCAGCGTGCGCGGCTCTTCCTTTACCTGCTCCAGGCGTGCACGGCGCCCCGCCTGCTTGGCTGGCAGGAAACCTTCGAAGATGAAGCGATCCGACGGCAAGCCGGCCGCCGACAGCGCAGCGATCAGCGCACAGGCACCCGGCACCGGCACCACATTCACCCCAGCGGCCCGCGCCTGGCGCACCAAGTGGTAACCCGGGTCGGAAATCAGCGGCGTGCCGGCATCAGAGACCAATGCCACGTTCTCGCCAGCCAGCAGCTTGGTGAGGAAACGCCCGCCTTCGTCGCGCTCGTTGTGCTCATGACAGGCCGCCAGTGGCGTGTCGATGCCAAAGTGTTGCAGCAGCCGGACCGAATGGCGGGTGTCCTCGGCGGCGATCAGCGCCACGTCCGCCAGCACCTTCAACGCCCGGGCGCTCATGTCATCGAGGTTGCCGATAGGGGTTGCCACCACATACAGCGTCCCCACCGTGGATTTCGAAGCCCCTGCCACATCAGTCACTGCGCACACCTGTCATTCGGATCAAAGGCGCCATTGTAGCCCGAGCGCCTGCAACAGGGCGCAAAGAACTTCACCAGCGACCGGCGGCAAGCCACCTATAGTGAAGGATCGACACGGCGACATCGCGCCCCGGCCAGTGCTTGGGTACAATTGCCGGCCAACTTGATCGAGTAACAGGACCTTTACATGATCGCTTGCCTGCGGCTGCTCACAGCCCTCTGCCTCGCTGCCCTGCTGGCAGCCTGCGCCAGCTCGCCCTCATCCAGCCTGGGCGAACTGCCACGCACCCCGGATGCCAGCATCGAGCAACTGCTCGAAAAGGCCGCTTCCAGCAAGTCTGCAGAAGACGCCGCCCTGCTGCGCCTGAGCGCAGCCGACCTGGCCTACAAGCAGAAGGACTTCCCACGCGCCGCACGCATCCTCGAGCAAGTGCCGCTGGACACGCTCAAGCCGGCCCAGCAAGTGTTCGCCAGCACCCTCGCTGCCGAACTGGCGATGAGCCGCAACCAACCCAAGGCCGCCCTGACTGCACTGGCTCACCCTAGCCTGCAGCGCGTCGCCGAGCTTCCGGCAGAGCAGCAAGCACGCACCTACAGCGTGCACGCCGCCGCCCTCGAAGCCGACGGCCAGGCCCTGGCTGCTGCGCAACAGCGTGTACTGCTGGCCCCGCTGCTCAGCGGCCAGGCCGCCAGTGCCAACAACGATGCCATCTGGGCACTGGTCGCCTCGCTGCCGGCAGAGCAACTGCAGCAGCCAGCCAACGACCGGACGCTAAGCGGCTGGACCAGCCTGGCCTTCGCCGTGAAAAGCGCCGGCACCCTGGAGCAGCAGCAAGCGGCTATCGAAGCCTGGGTCAAACAGCACCCGGACCACCCGGCAGCCCTGCAACTGCCGCAGGCACTGACCAAGCTCAAGGAACTGGCCAGCCAGCCGCTGACCAAGATTGCCCTGCTGCTGCCGCAGGAAGGCCCGCTGGCCGGTGTTGCCCGCGCGTTGCGCGACGGCTTCATGGCCGCCCACTTCCAGGCCCAGCAGGCCGGCCAGCCGGCGCCTGCAGTGCAGGTGTTCGACAGCTCGCGCATCGGCTCGCTCGATGATTTCTATCGCCAGGCCCAGGCCGCTGGTGTGCAACTGGTCATCGGCCCGCTGGAAAAACCGCTGGTGAAGCAACTGGCCGCCAAACCTCAGCTGCCCATCACCACCCTGGCCCTGAACTACGCCGACGCCGGTCAGAAGGCGCCGCCGCAGCTGTTCCAGTTCGGCCTGGCTGCCGAGGACGAGGCCCGCGAAGTTGCCCGCCGCGCACGTGCAGACGGCATGGTTCGCGCCGTGGCCCTGGTACCGAGTGGCGAATGGGGCGACCGCGTACTGGCCGCCTTCCGCCAGGATTGGGAAGGCAATGGCGGCACCCTGCTCGCCGCCGAGCGCATCGCCCAACCTGTCGCCCTGGCCCAGCAAATTGCCGACCTGTTCCAGCTGCGCCAGAGCGAGGGCCGCGCCAAGAGCCTGCAAAGCACGGTAGGCGGCAGCATCGCAGCACAACCGTCGCGCCGCCAGGACATCGACTTCATCTTCCTCGCCTCGACCCCACAGCAGGCACAGCAGATCAAGCCGACCCTGAACTTCCAGTACGCCGGTGACGTGCCTGTCTACGCGACCTCGAACCTGTACAGCGCCAGCGGCGACGTCAACCAGTACAATGACATGAACGGCATTCGCTTCTGCGAAACGCCGTGGTTGCTCGACTCCAGCAACAGCCTGCGCCAGCAAGTCGTGCAACAGTGGCCGCAAGCCGCTGGCAGCCTGGGCCGCCTGTATGCCATGGGCGTCGATGCCTACAGCCTGGCACCGCGCCTGGGCCAACTGAAAGCACTGCCGGACAACCGCGTCATGGGCCTTTCGGGCAGCCTGAGCATCAACGCCAACCAACGCGTCGAGCGCCAGTTGCCATGGGCCGAATTTGCCGGCGGCCAGATCAAGCGCCTGCCTGACACCGCACGTTGATGGCCGCAGCATCACCAACCCGCGCCGGGCAAGCGGCAGAAAACCAGGCCCTTGAGTACCTTCAAGGGCAAGGTCTGCAGCTGCTGGCGCGCAACTGGCGATGCAAAGGCGGTGAGCTTGATCTGGTCATGCTTGACGCCGATACAGTAGTATTCGTCGAAGTCCGCTACCGGTTGCACGCGGGCTTCGGAGGCGCCCTCGACAGTATCGACGGGCGCAAGCAGAAACGGCTGGTGCTTGCCGCCACCCTGTTCCTGCAGAAGGAGCCCCACTGGGGCAACCACCCCTGCCGCTTCGACGTAGTCGCCCTGCAGGGCAGCCACCATGCAGGCAGACCGCTTCAATGGCTGAAAAACGCCTTCGAATGCTGAACCCACTTCGTTTTTTTTGCTCTATGTATCGCGGGCCGGTCGTTGTTGCGCGTAGCAAAGGCCACCGCCCTACTTAAGGTCACCAGATGGACATGCAATCCCGAATTCGCCGGCTGTTCCAGGCCAGCATCGATACCAAGCAACAGGCAATGGACATCCTGGCACCGCACATCGAGCAGGCCAGCCTGGTCATGGTCAATGCGCTGCTCAACGAGGGCAAGATGCTCGCCTGCGGCAACGGCGGATCGGCTGGCGATGCCCAGCACTTTTCCTCCGAGCTGCTCAACCGCTTCGAACGTGAACGCCCGAGCCTGCCTGCCATCGCGCTGACCACCGACAGCTCGACCCTGACCTCGATCGCCAACGACTACAGCTACAACGAAGTCTTTTCCAAGCAGATCCGCGCCCTGGGCCAGCCCGGCGACGTTCTGCTGGCGATCTCCACCAGCGGCAACTCGGCCAACGTGATCCAGGCGATCCAGGCCGCACATGACCGCGAAATGATTGTCGTAGCATTGACTGGCCGCGACGGCGGCGGCATGGCTTCGCTGTTGCTGCCCGAGGACGTGGAAATCCGCGTACCTTCTGCCGTTACCGCGCGCATCCAGGAAGTCCACCTGCTGGCGATCCACTGCCTGTGCGACCTGATCGACAGCCAACTGTTCGGGAGTGAAGAATGACCCCAATGCGCCTCGGCCTGATGGCCCTGACCCTGTGCCTGAGCGTCACCGGTTGCAGCTCGGTACTTACCTCTACACGCAATTCGCCGATCGAGGACGATCGCGGCACGCGCACCATCGGCAGCAAGATCGACGACTCGCTGATCGAGACCAAGGCCGCCGTGAACATTTCCAAGGCCAGCCCTGACCTGGACAAAGGCTCGCACATCGTTGTCAGCAGCTACAACGGCATCGTCCTGCTGGCCGGGCAAACCCCGCGCGCCGACCTCAAGAGCCTTGCCGAGCAAACCGCCGGCCAGGTGCAGCGGGTCAAGAAAGTGCACAACGAACTGCAGGTCATGCAGCCCTCCTCCATCCTGGCACGCAACAACGACGCCTGGCTGACCACCAAGATCAAGACCCAGATGCTGACTGACAATACCGTGCCCAGCTCGCGCATCAAGGTGATTACCGAAAACGGTATCGTCTACTTGCTCGGCCTGGTAACCCAGCAGGAGGCCAACTCGGCCACTGCCGTGGTACAGGGCGTGTCGGGCGTGCAGAAGATCGTCAAGCTGTTCGAATACATCGACTGACTCACTGGCGTCTTCGCGACTAAAGCCGCTCCTACAGGGGTACGCGATACCTGTAGGAGCGGCTTTAGCCGCGAAGAGGCCGGCACAGACAACATCAATGCCCCACCTTCAAGAAACCCTGGAAACACTGCATGAAAAAGCTTCTGCTGCCTGCCCTGTTGATCGGCACCTTCGCCACCCTGGCCGGCTGCTCCACCCCAAGCCTGATCACCCTCAACGATGGCCGTGAAATCCAGGCTGTCGATGCACCAAAGTTCGACCGCGATGCCGGCTTCTACGAGTTCCAGCAACTCGATGGCAAGCGCACCCGCATCAACAAGGACCAGGTCCGCACCATCCGCGACCTGTAATCCCGCGCTGCAACAAAGAAAAAGGCGATCCGGTTGGATCGCCTTTTTTTGTTACTTGACCACTTTCAGGCTCGGTCGGCCACTTGGGCGTGGCGGCTGCCCACCACCCTCTGGCGGCCCGTCGTCGTCCGGCTGCACGTCATCGTCTTCCGGCTCGTCGCCATCCATTGGCGACTCCAGCTCGAAGACCATGCCCTGGCCATTTTCGCGGGCATAGATGCCCAGAATGGCGCCAACGGGCACGAACAGCGAGTGGGCCACTCCACTGAAACGGCCCTCGAAGCTGACCGCTTCATTGTCCATGTGCAGGTGGCGCACAGCACTTGGCGAGATATTCAGGACAATCTGGCCATCACTGGCGAAACCATCCGGCACCTGAACTTTCGGGAATTCGGCATTGACCAGCATATGGGGCGTGCAATCGTTGTCGACGATCCATTCGTACAGTGCTCGAACCAGATAGGGGCGACTGGAGTTCATCAACGGCTCCTTAAAGCTTGCGCATTTCACGTTCTACGGAGGACAGGCTCGCCTGGAAAGGCTCGCGGGCGAACTGACGCTCCATGTAATCCAGCAGCGGCTTGGCTTGCCGCGGCAACTCGATACCCAACACCGGCAAACGCCAGAGTATGGGCAGTAGACAGCAATCGACCAGGCTTTGCTCATCGCTCATGAAACAGGCGAATTCATTGAACAGCGGCGAAACGCCGGTCAGGCTTTCGCGCAAGGCCTTGCGCGCTTCGGTTCTGGCAACCTCACTGCTGCGTGAATCGAGCACGGTATCGGCCAGGGCACACCAGTCGCGCTGAATGCGGTGCATCAGCAAGCGGCTGTTGCCGCGCGCAACCGGGTATACCGGCATCAGCGGCGGGTGCGGGTAACGCTCCTCCAGGTACTCCATCACCACGGTCGACTCATACAACGCCAGGTCACGGTCGACCAGGGTCGGCACGCTGCCGTAAGGGTTCACCTCGGCCAGCTTGGGCGGCAGGCGGGCGGGGTCGACATCGATGACCTGTACGGTGACGCCCTTCTCGGCCAGCACCAGGCGTACCCGATGAGAATAGTGATCAGCGGGATCGGAATAGCAGGCTAACCTGTTGGTTGCGCCCATGTAGCGGCTCCTCGCACGGGATGCTTGTGCAACTGTAAATGAAAACGCGCCCGGGGCGCCCCCGGCATTTCTGCTGGGGGCGCCCCGGGCGCGTTCAACAACCAGAAACTACTGCGTGATCAGTGCACGTCCTTCCAGTATTCACGCTTGAGCAAGTAGGCGAATACGAAGAAGAAAGCCAGGTACAGCAACACATAGGTACCGATGCGCTGGCTTTCCAGTTTGACCGGGTTGGCCGAATAGGCCAGGAAGGTCACCAGGTTCTTGACCTTCTCGTCGAACTGCTCGGTCGTCAGGGTACCGGATTTCGGCGTAATGGTCAGCTGGTCGCAGGCTTCATGGGTGATCGGGCTACCGGTCAATGGGTCGAACTGCTTCTTGCCATCGGTTACGGTCTGCACCTGCTTGCAACCAACCACCTGATTGCCTTGCAGACCAACCAGCACGTTGGGCATGCCGACGTTCGGGAACACCTTGTTGTTCACCCCGTAAGGCCGCGACGGGTCCTCATAGAAGCTACGCAGGTAGGTGTACAGCCAGTCGGTACCGCGTACCCGAGCCACCAGCGTCAGGTCGGGCGGCGCGGCGCCAAACCAGGTCTTGGCGTCACTGGGCTTCATGCCGATCTGCATGTGGTCACCAATCTTGGCACCGGTGAACACCAGCTTCTCCAGCATCAGTTCGTGAGGGATGCCGAGGTCATCGGCCACACGCTCGTAACGCTGGAACTTGGCACTGTGGCAACCCATGCAATAGTTGGCAAAGGTGCGCGCACCGTCCTGCATGGCGGCCTTGTCGGTCAGGTCGATATCGACCTTGTCCAGCTCCAGGCCGTGTTCGGCAGCGAAGGAAAAGGCAGGCATCACTGCCAGCAAAAATACTGCAATCAACTTTTTCATCAGCCAGTCACCCTTTCCGGAACCGGTTTGGTCTTCTCGAGCCTTGTGTAGAACGGCATCAGCAGGAAGTAGGCGAAGTACAACACCGTGCATACCTGCGACAGCAAGGTGCGCCCAGGTGTCGGCGCCAGTACGCCCAGCACGCCGAGAATGACGAAGGCCACGCAGAACACCAGCAGGAAGACCTTGCTGATCCAGCCCTTGTAACGCATGGAACGCACCGGGCTGCGGTCGAGCCAGGGCAGTACGAACAGCACGGCGATGGCCGCACCCATGGCGATGACGCCCATCAGCTTGTCAGGCACCGCACGCAAAATGGCGTAGAACGGTGTGAAGTACCACACAGGCGCAATGTGCTCAGGCGTCTTGAAGGCGTTGGCCTGCTCGAAGTTCGGTTTCTCCAGGAAGTAACCGCCCATTTCAGGGAAGAAGAACACCACGGCGCAGAACACGAACAGGAACACCACCACGCCGACGATGTCCTTGACGGTGTAGTACGGGTGGAACGGAATGCCGTCCAGCGGAATGCCGTTTTCGTCCTTTTTCTTCTTGATGTCGACGCCATCGGGGTTGTTCGAACCCACTTCGTGCAGGGCGAGGATGTGCAGCACTACCAGGCCGAGAATGACGATGGGCAGTGCGACCACATGCAGGGCGAAGAAGCGGTTCAGGGTGATACCCGAGATCAGGTAGTCGCCGCGGATCCACTGAGTGAGGTCGTCGCCAATCACCGGAATGGCGCCAAACAGCGAGATGATCACCTGGGCACCCCAGTACGACATCTGCCCCCACGGCAGCAGGTAGCCCATGAAGGCTTCAGCCATCAGCGCCAGGTAGATCAGCATGCCGAACAGCCAGACCAGTTCGCGTGGCTTCTGGTAGGAGCCGTACAGCAGGCCACGGAACATGTGCAGGTAGACCACGATGAAGAACGCCGACGCACCGGTGGAGTGCAAATAGCGCAGGATCCAGCCGTATTCCACGTCACGCATGATGTACTCGACCGAGGCGAATGCCTCTTCCGCCGAAGGCGTAAAGCTCATGGTCAGCCATACGCCGGTGACGATCTGGTTGACCAGCACCAGCAGCGCCAGGGAGCCGAAGAAGTACAGGAAGTTGAAGTTCTTGGGCGCGTAATACTTGCTCAGGTGGTCTTCCCACATCTTGGTGGCGGGGAAGCGAGCATCAATCCAGTCCATGAACTTGCTCATCATGCGTTCTCCTGGTCGACGCCGATGACGATGATCTCGTCCGACTCGTAAGAGTGCGGTGGCACTGGCAGGTTGAGAGGTGCCGGCTGCGACTTGTAGACGCGACCAGCGAGGTCGTAGTGGGAGCCGTGGCACGGGCAGAAGTAGCCACCTACCCACTTTGGACCGAGATCGGCAGGCGCCACTTCCGGGCGGAAGGTGGGCGAACACCCCAGGTGCGTGCACAGGCCGACGAGAATGAGGATTTCCGGCTTGATCGAGCGAACCTCAGGGTCGACGTAGGCCGGCTGCACCGAGGCCTTGGACTCTGGATCAGACAGGTCGCCGGTGATTTTTTTCAGGTTACCGAGGATTTCCTCCGTTCGCCGCACAATGAACACCGGCTGGCCACGCCACTCGGCCACCATCTGCTGCCCGGCCTCGACCTTGGCGATATTGACCTTCACCGGTGCACCCGCGGCTTTCGCCTTGGCACTGGGAAACCATGACCCCACGAACGGTACCGCAGCCCCCACTGCTCCCGCTGCCCCGACCACGGATGTCGCGGCTACGAGGAAGCGGCGCCGGCCTGCGTTGACGCCGTCATTGCTCATTCAGTCCTCTCCCATCAGCTTGCTTGGCCTGTTGAACCAGGCTTGTACTTAGGTTGTGTCAATGGCACTAAAAATTGGCCGCCATGGTAAGAAACAAATCCACACACTGACAAGGTGATTACCCCGGCAAGGGGCGACAACCCGCGCTTTGCTTGATCTGCGTCTATGCGACAAGTGGCCACTGACATGCTGACAGGTTAGTCCAAGCCAAAAAAAAAGCCCGGTTCCAAGGAACCGGGCTTTTCTCGACTGCCGAAGCGGTATTAACGCTTGGAGTACTGAGGACGCTTACGCGCTTTACGCAGACCCACTTTCTTACGCTCGACTTCACGAGCATCGCGGGTGACGTAGCCAGCACGACGCAGAGCGCCACGCAGGGTTTCGTCGTATTCCATCAGAGCGCGGGTGATACCGTGACGGATCGCACCGGCCTGACCGCTGACACCACCACCAGAAACGGTGACGTAGATGTCGAACTTCTCAACGGTTTCGGTCAGCTCGAGTGGCTGGCGAACAACCATGCGAGCGGTTTCGCGACCGAAGAACACGTCCAGAGAACGGTTGTTGATGGAAATGTTACCAGTACCCGGACGCAGGAATACGCGAGCGGTTGCGGTCTTGCGACGGCCAGTGCCGTAGTTTTGAGTCGCCGACATAATGAACCTTCCCGTTAGATCTTCAGTTCTTGAGGCTGCTGAGCAGTGTGTGGGTGAGCAGCACCCGCGTACACTTTCAGCTTGCGGTACATGTCGCGACCCAGCGGGTTCTTAGGCAGCATGCCTTTGACCGCGGTTTCGATAACACGCTCAGGGGCTTTGGCGATCAACTTCTCGAAGTTGATTTCCTTGATACCGCCTGGGAAACCGGAGTGGGAGTAGTACATTTTGTCGGAAGACTTGGCACCAGTCACACGAACCTGCTCGGCGTTGATAACGACGATGTAGTCGCCGGTGTCAACGTGAGGGGTGTATTCTGGTTTGTGTTTGCCACGCAGACGGGTAGCGATTTCGGTAGCCAGACGACCCAGGGTCTGGCCAGCGGCGTCAACTACGAACCACTCGCGCTTTACTGTTTCCGGTTTAGCAGTAAAAGTTTTCATTCTCTAAAGCCTCAGAGGCCGCCCAGCGAAAAATAGACGGCGAATCTTACTGGATAGTGCACAGCTTGCCAAGGGCAAACGCGCAGCCGAACGCTGACGCTTTTGGGGGCTCGGGTCGGGCACGCCAATGTTCGACGGGGTTCTTCCTGCGTGGTGGTGCATCACTTCCGCCACGCGGAGAGGGGCCGAATTATCCAGATTGCGCGAAAAATTTCAACCTGCTTTGATGGGCTTCTTTGCCAAGGAGTGTCTACCTGATGGAATACCGCCAGCTCGGCCGTACCGACCTCAACGTCAGCGCCCTGTGCCTGGGCACCATGACCTGGGGCGAACAGAACGTTCAGGCCGACGCCTTCGAACAGATAGCCCGGGCCAAGGCCGCCGGGGTCAACTTCATCGACACCGCCGAGATGTACCCGGTGCCGCCCCGCCCGGAAACCTACGCAGCCACAGAGCGCATCATCGGCAACTGGTTCCGTGAGCAGGGAGACCGCGACGAGTGGATCCTGGCCAGCAAGGTCGCAGGCCCCGGCAACGGCATCAGCCACATTCGCGACGGCCAGCTCAAACACAACCGTCAGCACATCGTCGCAGCACTGGACGAGAGCCTGAAGCGCCTGCAGACCGACCGCATCGACTTGTACCAGTTGCACTGGCCGGAGCGCAGCACCAACTTCTTCGGCAAGCTGGGCTACCAGCACCTGCCACAGGACCACTTCACCCCGCTGGAGGAAACCCTCGGAGTACTGGACGAACAGGTGCGTGCGGGCAAGATCCGTCACGTCGGCCTGTCCAACGAAACGCCGTGGGGCACCATGAAGTTTCTGCAACTGGCCGAAAGCCGTGGCTGGCCACGGGCGGTATCGATCCAGAACCCTTACAACCTGCTCAACCGCAGTTTCGAGGTAGGCCTGGCGGAAGTGGCCATCCGCGAGCAGTGCGGCCTGCTGGCCTACTCGCCGCTGGCCTTCGGCATGCTCTCGGGCAAATACGAGAACGGTGCCCGGCCGGAAAATGCCCGCCTGACCCTCTTCAGCCGCTTTGCCCGCTATTCCAACCCGCAGACCGTGGCGGCCTGCAGCCGCTACGTGCAACTGGCCCGCGAGCATGGCCTGGACCCGGCGCAGATGGCCCTGGCATTCGTGACCCGGCAGCCTTTCGTGACCAGCAACATCATTGGCGCGACCAGCCTCGAGCAACTGGAGAGCAACCTGGCCAGCATCGAGTTGAGCCTGAGCGACGAGCTGCTGGCAGGGATCGAGGCGATTCACCAGGAGCAGCCCAACCCTGCGCCTTGATCAAAGCCACAAGCGGCAAGCTTCAAGTTGCAAGACAGAGCGGGCGAGTACCGACCTGCTTTTTTCTTGCAGCTTGTAGCTCGAAGCTTGCAGCTGGGCAAAAAACATAAGACGATCCAGCCGGTGATTGACCACTCTACCCTATAAGAACAATGACAATGATGTTTACCCAACCCTCCGCGTCGCTGCGGCGCGTCAGCATCCTGGCCATTGACAAGGTGTTCGCTTCGACCTTGATGCAAGCCAAGGATTTCTTCCACCTCGCCAGCCTGCGCTACAGCAAGCAGCTGGGCCTGGGCCTGCAGCCCATGTTCGAAATCCGCCTGGTGAGCCCCGACGGCCAGCCTGTGGACAGTTTCAGCAATGTGCAGCTACCGGTCGACGGTGGCCTGGACGACGCCGATGTGATCATCCTCCCGGCCTACTGGGACGACTTCGACAACCTGCTGCAACGCTACCCACAGGTGCTGCCGTGGCTGCGTGACCAGCATGCGCGCGGCGCGGTGCTGTGCGCCGAGGCCAGTGGTGTGTTCTGGCTGGCCGAGTCCGGCCTGCTCGATGGCAAGGAGGCGACCACTTACTGGCGCTTCTTCAATAGCTTTGCCGAGCGTTTTCCGAAGATCCGGCTGAACCAGGACAAGCACCTGACCGACGCCGACAATATCTATTGCGCGGGCGGCGCTACCTCGGCCTGCGACCTGTACATCTACCTGATCGAACGTTTCTGCGGCGCCAACGTGGCCCGCGCCGTGGCCCGCGACATCCTCTACGAAGTCCAGCGCAACTACACCCCGGGGCGCATGGGCTTTGGCGGCCAGAAGCTGCACCAGGACCTGATCATCCTGCAGATCCAGCACTGGCTGGAAGAGCACTTCGCCGACAAGTTCCGCTTCGAGGATGTGGCCCGCAACCACGGCATGAGCATCCGCAACTTCATGCGCCGTTTCCAGGGCGCGACGGGCGACAAGCCGCTGCACTACCTGCAAAGGCTACGGATCGAGACGGCCAAGGGGTTGTTGTCGAGTACGCGCAAGAGCATCAAGACCATCAGCTATGAGGTCGGTTATGACGATGCCAGCTTCTTTGCGCGGCTGTTCCGTCAGCACACCGAGTTGTCGCCGAACCAGTATCGGCAACAGTTCATGCAGGAAGCCTGAAAGGCTTCCTGTGCGGCAAGCTACAAGCTTCAAGCGGCAAGAAAAAGCCAGAGCAAACCGCATGTTGCTCTGGCTTTTTCTTGCCGCTTGAAGCTTGTAGCTTGCCGCTGCCTTTAGGGCTTGTGCGCGCGCGACAGGAATTCGTGCGACTGCATCTCCAGCAACCGGCTCAGGGTGCGCTGGAACTCGAAGCTCAGACGCCCACCGGTATACAGGTCCTTCAGCTCTACCTCGGCCGAAATGATCAGCTTGACGTTACGGTCGTAGAACTCGTCCACCATGTTGATGAAACGGCGGGCGATGTCGTCGGTGGTCACGCCCATCTGCTCCACGTTGCTCAGCAGCACGGCATGGAAAATCTTGCCCAGCTCGATGTAGTCGTTCTGGCTGCGCGGCCCGTCGCACAGGGCGCGGAAGTCGAACCAGGCAACGTCATCGCAAGTACGCAGCGCATTGATCGGGCGGTTCTCGATCATCAGCACGTCATTCTCGACCGCCTGGGTGCACTCAGGGGTCAGCGCCTTGAAGCTGGCGCGCATGCTCTGGTGCGCCGCATCGTTGAGCGGGAAGTGGAACAGCTCGGCCTGCTCCAAGTGACGCAGGCGGTAGTCGACGCCGCTGTCGACGTTCACCACGTCGGTGTACTGCTTGATCATGGCGATGGCCGGCAGGAAGCGCGCACGTTGCAGGCCGTCCTTGTACAGGCCGTCCGGCACGATGTTGGAGGTGGCCACCAGCGACACGCCGTTCTTGAACAGCTCTTCCATCAAGGTGCCGAGGATCATGGCGTCGGTAATGTCCGACACGAAGAATTCGTCGAAGCAGATTACCTTGGCTTCTTCGCTGAAGCGCTTGGCAATGATGGTCAGCGGGTTCTTCTCGCCCTTGAGGGTTTTCATTTCCTCGTGCACACGCTTCATGAAGCGATGGAAGTGCGTACGCATCTTCTGCTTGAACGGCAGCGCTTCGTAGAAGGTATCGACCAGGTAGGTCTTGCCTCGCCCTACCCCACCCCAGAAGTACAGGCCCTTGACCGGGGTCTGCTCCTTCTTGCCGAACAGCTTGCCGAACACGCCCGGCTTGTTGTTCTGCGCGTGCACCAGGTCGTCGTACAGGCGCTGCAGGTGACGCACCGCAGTTTCCTGCGCCGCGTCATGGAAGAAGTCGGGACGTTTCAGATCTGCTTGATAGCGTTCTAAGGGAGTCATGATTCGTTAGCGAGGCAACAAAAAACGGGCCGTCACTGTAGCGACAGGCCCGCTTAATGGCAATGAGACTTGCGTCAATATGCCTCATATACGCTGTATGGCACCGGCTTTGCCGGTGTTCGCGAGTAAACTCGCGCCTACAGGTGAAATGCCTCAGTCCTGCTGGGGTGCCAGGGCATCACGCAGGCTTTGAATGGCCACATCACGGGCCTCGGCGCTGTCGAACTGCGGGCCGTCGGCAACGTGCTCGTCGTTCAGCCACAGGCCGAAGCCCAGGCCTTCGACGCGCACATCCGCCTCGCCACCTTGTTGCAGTTGCTTGCTTACGGCACCGGCGCTCTTACCGTCGGCGAAACTGCGCGACAGCAGCAGTTGCTCGCCATCAGCGGCCAGCAGGCGGAAGCGGAAGCTGCCATCTTCATCACGGAAGCTGACGAAACGCGCGCTCTTGGCGGCTTTCTTCTTCACTTCGGTATTGGCCTGCACGCCACTGCGGAACGAACGCAGGCCTACAGACTCGCGCAGTTGTTCGAGGAATGGCGTGGCGATCTTGCGGGCCTTGGCGGCGCCGGCCAGCAGGATGTCTTCCAGGTCCGCCGGACGGGCGATCAACTGGTGGTAGTACTCGCGCTTTTCGGCCAACTGACCGTCCAGCAGCTGGAACAGGCGTTGCTTGGCATCACCCCAGCCCAGGCCCTGCAACAGCTCTTCGCGGAACCCGGCACATTGTTCAGGCGTCGAGAAGGCCTGGAACAGGGTGAACAGGTGCGAGTTGTCCGGGTCTTTCGCTTCGCCTGGGGCGCGCGAGTCGGTGACGATGCGCGAGATGGCGTCTTTCATGTCCTTGGCGCTGGTGAACAGCGGGATGGTGTTGTCATAGCTCTTGGACATCTTGCGCCCGTCCAGGCCCGGCAGGGTTGCCACACTTTCCTCGATCACCGCTTCCGGCAGGGCGAAGAAGTCCTTGCCCTGGCCGAACAGGTGGTTGAAGCGCTGGCCGATATCGCGGGCCATTTCCACGTGCTGGATCTGGTCACGGCCGACCGGCACCTTGTTGGCGTTGAACATCAGGATGTCGGCAGCCATCAGCACCGGGTAGCTGAACAGGCCCATGGTCACGCCAGCGTCCGGGTCTTCGCCGGCCTCGACGTTCTTGTCCACCGAGGCCTTGTAGGCATGGGCACGGTTCAGCAGGCCCTTGGCAGCAACGCAGGTCAGCAGCCAGGTCAGCTCGGGGATTTCCGGGATGTCCGACTGGCGGTAGAAGGTCACTTTGTCCGGGTCCAGGCCACCGGCCAGCCAGGTCGCGGCGATTTCCAGACGCGAACGCTGGATGCGCAGCGGGTCGTCGCACTTGATCAGGGCGTGGTAGTCGGCCAGGAAGTAGAACGAGTCGACACCGGGCTGCTGGCTGGCACGGATCGCCGGGCGGATGGCGCCGGCGTAGTTGCCCAGGTGCGGTGTGCCGGTGGTGGTGATACCGGTAAGAATGCGCGTGGTCATGGGTGTTCGCTTATTCAGGCTTGGCTCAGTTCGAAAGGCGCGGCAGCAGCAGATCCTTCAGATCGGTCAGCTTGCCATGGAAGAAGTGTCCGCATTCTGCCACTTTCAGCAGCTCATGGGGGCGCGACAGGCTGTCGGACCATTCGTAAACCAGCTGCGGCGCAACGACTTCGTCGGCATCCGGCTGCACCACGGTGATCGGGCAGCGCTGCGGCAGCGGGAATTCGGCCGTCAGGCGCATGACTGCCGGGGCGATCATGAACAGGTGCTGCAACTCGGTGCCTGCAGCCTCCAGGCGGCCGGCCAGGCTGGTGGCGACGAAGCCGCCGAACGAGAAGCCCATCAGCACCAGCGGCAGTTCAGGATGTCTGGCCCGCAGCCAGGCTGCGGCAGCCTCGGCATCGGCCACTTCGCCTGCGCCCATGTCATGGCTGCCGGCGCTTTGGCCAACGCCACGGTAATTGAAACGCAGGGTCACGTAACCGGCATCGCGGGCGGTGCGTTGCAGGGTCGAGACCACCTTGTTGAGCATGGTGCCGCCCTGGACCGGGTTGGGGTGGCAGATCAGCACTGCGCCACGGGCATCGGCCACATCAAGGTACAAGGCTTCCAGCTGGCCACTGGGGCCATCGATGAACAAGGGGGTTTCGCGGACAAGCAAGGCACTACTCCGTGACCTCGGGAGGGGTCGATTCGTCTAGGTGAGGAATTCTGTTCTGATTTGCGATCGCTCGCGGTATACAGCGCAGGTCTGAGCCGTTAACGTAAAGCAAAGCCGTTTATAGAGGAAGGACTCGTGGAACTCTCGCTCCTTGTTTGGTTGTTGCCAACCCTGGCCCTGGTCATTGGCGTGGTCGTCGGTTTCGTCGTGGCCCGCCTGCTGCCCAATGCCGCGCCCAGCAGCACACAGCGTCAGCTGGATGACATCCAGAAGCGTTTCGACAGCTACCAGAACGAAGTGGTCACCCACTTCAACAGCACCGCCGTGCTGGTCAAGAAACTGACCCAAAGCTACCAGGACGTGCAGGATCACCTGGCCGAAGGCGCCAACAGCCTGGCCCTGGATGAAGTCACTCGCCAACGCCTGCTGGCTGCACTGCACTCCGAAGCGCCGCAAGGCCCACGTGACCGCCTGACCCCGCCGAAAGACACCGCCGAAGTGCCACGCGACTATGCGCCAAAAGCGCCGAACTCGCCGGGCATGCTGGATGAGAGCTACGGGCTCAAGCGTTAATCCGCTGAACATGAAAAAGGCCTCGCAAGAGGCCTTTTTTCGGTTTACCTATTTGCAAGCCTGCAATGCCTGCTCGACATCCGCCAATAGATCCTCCACATCCTCCAGACCCACCGATAACCTCACCAGCCCCTCCGATATCCCGTGATGTGCCCGCTCTTGCGGCGTGTAACTGGAGTGCGTCATGCTCGCCGGGTGCTGTGCCAACGACTCGGCATCCCCCAGGCTCACCGCCCGTGCAAACAGCTGTAGCGCATTCATGAAGCGCCGCCCCGCCTCGATACCGCCCTTGAGCTCGAAAGCGATCATGCCGCCCGGCAAACGCATCTGCCGTTGCGCCAGTTCGTACTGTGCGAACGACGGCAAACCCGGGTAATGAATCAGCTCCACCTGCGGCTGCCGGGCCAGAAACTCGGCCACCTGCCCGGCATTGCTGCAATGCCGGTCCATGCGCAGCGCCAGGGTCTTGATCCCGCGCATCAGCAACGCCGCATCGTGTGGCGACATTACCGCACCGGTCATGTCTTTCAGCCCTTCCAGGCGAATACGGTCGACCAGCGCCTTGCGCCCCACTACCAGGCCGGCGGTGATATCGCCATGGCCACTGAGGTACTTGGTTGCCGAATGCACCACCAGGTCCGCACCCAGCTCGAGTGGCCGCTGCAAGTAAGGCGTGCAGTAAGTGTTATCCACCACGACATGCACATCATGCCCCTGCACGGCCTGGGCAACCGCCGCGATGTCCACCAGTTGCATGTTGGGGTTAGCCGGCGTTTCGAAGTAGATCATCCGTGTTTTACTGTTGATCGCCGCTTTCAATGCCTTGGCATCGTTCAGGTCGACATGGCGGACCTTCACCCCGAACTCACCAATACCGTGGTGCAGAAAGGCGAAGGTGCAGCCATACAAGGTGCGCCCGACAATCAGTTCATCACCCGGCCGCAACAGGGTCCAGATGGTCGAGGTAATAGCGCCCATACCCGACGCCAACGCCAACCCCGCCTCACCGCCCTCCAGTGAAGCCATGCGTTGTTCCAGCAGTGCCAGGGTGGGGTTGGAGATGCGGCTGTAGAAATGCCCCGCCTCCTCCCCAGCAAAGCACGCAGCGCCGTATTCAACAGTGGGGAAGGCATAGGTGGCGGTCTGGTACACCGGCGGCACCAACGCGCCACAATGGGAAAGCGGGTCGTAGCCATGGTGAATGGCCCGTGTGGAAAAACCGGTGTTGTTATGGGAGTCGCGCATGGCAACATGCCTCTTGTGGTTTGCTATAAGCTTATGCCACCGAGCTGCCCGATTTTTTCCAAAGTAGCCCACGCATCTGCGTGCATGCTGGAACAAAAACAATAAATAACGGACCAGGAGGGCAAAATATGCCTTCAAGCCTCGACCGCACCGACCGCGCCCTGCTAGCCGCTCTGCAGGACAACGCCCGCCTCACAGTCGCCGAACTCGCCGACCAGGTGGCGCTCACCACCTCGCCCTGCTGGCGACGGGTCAAATTGCTGGAAGACAACGGCTACATCACCGGCTACCAGGCCATCCTCTCGCCCAAGTCGCTGGGGTTTGGCGTGACCGCGTTCGTCAGCATCATGATGGACTCGCACACCAAGGACATGGCACTGGCGTTCGAGCAGCGGCTGATGGAAATTCCCGAAATCGTGGCCTGCCATAACATTTCCGGACGCTATGACTTTTTGCTGGAGATCCTGGCAAGGGACCTGGAGTCGTTCGGGGAATTCACCCGGGAAGTGCTGCAGCGGTTGCCGGGAGTGAAGGAGATCTATTCGAGTTTTTCCTACAAGGCGGTGAAGGAAAGACGGGTGATACCTGTTTCGGAGAAACACATCTAAGACCGCTCTTTCCAATCAGCAGGAACGTTCCTACTGACCTACGACCTGCCTCTGACATACAGAAAGCGCGTCCCCGGGCACACTTTCCCTGCCTTTCACCAGGGACGACTCCATGGCCAGCCTTCTTTCAGAATTCATCATCCGTAAGCTCGAAGGCCGAACATTCCGCAGCCTCGACCATTTCTCCCTGTCCTTTTGGCTGGCGATCGCAGAAGGCCCATGAACGAGCTAACTGATCAAGTACTCAAAGCGCTGCACAAGTACCCGGAACTGTTGAAACAGGTACCCGCGGGTTCACTTCTGCACAGGGTTCAAGCGTCTCGCTACGATACCAACCCCGTGAACTACCGCGCCGATTCCGATACCCGCTACGCCGACCCTTCCAAACAGGTTGGCGTCTACTACCTGGGCTGTTCTGCAGAAGTTGCCGTCGCCGAGTCGTTCCAGCCAGGCCAAGGCATTGATGATCAACCGGTACGTCTTTCGCGACTGGAACAGACGTCGCTACATTTACTCAGGACGGCACGTGAATTGTACGTGGTCGACGTTGCTGCTCTGGCGAACCGAGCGACTCATCACAAAATACGGGATATCGTTCAGGCTAAGGGCCAAGGCAAAGAAGGTTATGCCTTCACACGAAAGCTCAGCCAAGTGTGCATGAGCCAAGCCCAGGTTGATGGCATGCTCTATCCGTCAGCGGTCTATACCGTTACCGGGTCTATGGACGGTTGCAACATCGTGCTGTTCGAAGGTCGCTCAACTCAGATCGAAGCGATACGCCATCAGGCTGTGAGCTTGGCAGTTCTGCAAAGTGGTGAAACGGTAGTAGAGTTTTTGTACAGCCTGGGCGTAGCGCTGGAGTAAACGCGAAGCCAAACTTTCCTTGAAAGATCAGACTTCACTGCCCTGCTTCAAATGCGTTCACAAAATCGCGTTTGATGACTTCCACAGCCGCAGTGTCATCCAGCAAATGGAAGCGTGGCAATACGTTGCTCGGTTCACCGGGCGCTGAATAATCCATGTTGCCGACCAGGTGCTGAACCAGAAAATTCATAGCTTCGGTATCAACAGGGTCCACTTCGAGTGACTGAATCAACGCGTCGACTATTGGTCTCGGCTTGTTCTTGGTGAACTGGAAGGACGGGTAGTATTTTCTGCGATTGCCAGTGTTTGTGTAAACGAGCAGTTTCCCGGCTTTTGTCTTCTGGCTGAGCGCCTGCTTGGAGATGCCCAGTATTTCGCAGGCCGTTCTGGCATCCAGCAATTCGCAACGGCTGAACACACGCTCGAACGCGCGAGCCTTCATCTTGGCCATGGCTTCTTGGTTGCGCGTTGCAACACTGCGCTTCGCCTCGACGTCCACCTTGGCGAGGGCAGCAAAAGCTTTTTCGTCGGCGAGGGCCACGGCTTTCAGCACTACAGCTTCCGACGCACGTGCAAGGTGCTCCTCAAAGCGCTGTCTTAGTGCGTCTTTGGCAGCCTCTAGGCAAGCGAATGCAGGGTGAGTCGCTGTGTGGGTAGCGGTTGTCATCGGGCCTCCTCCAGCCTGAGCAGCCTTCTTGCACACAAAGTATGCTTACAGTCACGCACTGTCAACTTGTCAACAAGTCAATATGTAAATAGATCGCTACGCGTCGCGATGCAACGCCGCTACAAGGGACCGAGCAGACCTTTGGGACAAGAAATAAAAAACCCCGCCGAAGCGGGGTTTTTATTGCAGGCCAGCGCTTAGATCGCGCCACGCTGACGCAGCACGTCCAGCACCAGCTTCACACCTTCATCCACGCTGGTGGACTGGGTGTCGATCACCAGATCCGCATCCAGCGGCACATCGAACGGGAAGCTTTCGCCCGGGATGTTGTCGCCACCGGCAGCGTACAGGCCTTGCGGGTCACGCTCGCGGCAGGCCAGTGGCGAAGCCTGGACGTAGACGGTTACCAGACGGTCTTTGCCGATCAAGGCCTTGGCCTGCTCGCGGCCTTCGGCATCCGGGGCCACGAACGCGGCCAGGGTCAGCAGGCCAGCTTCGTTGAACTGGCGCGCCACATGGGCGGCGCGGCGCCAGTTCTCGGTGCGGCCGGCGCGGTCCTGTGGTAGGCCCTTGTTCAGGTCGTGGCGCAGGTTCTGGCCGTCGAGCACGTACACCGCACGGCCCATGTCGAACAGCTTGCGCTCCACGGCGTAGGCCAGGGTGCTCTTGCCAGCGCCGGACAGGCCGCTAAACAGCACGGTGGCTGGCTGCTGGCCGAAGCGCAGTGCGCGCTCTTCAGTCGACACGTGAGCCTGCTTGCCATGCTGACCAGTGCTGCCGTGCGGCAGAACTGGCGGAGCGATGATCATGCCGGCGCCGACGGTGCCGTTGGTCAGGCGGTCGATGACGATGAACGCACCGGTGGTGCGGTTGCTGTCGTAACCGTCCAGCGCGATCGAAGCGTCCAGGGCAACCTTGACGCGGCCGATCTCGTTCAGTTGCAGCGCGCTGGCAGCGCCCTGCTCCAGAGTATTCACATCAACCTTGTGGGTGATGCTGGCAATCGAGCCCGGCACGTAGCTGGTGGCGCGCTTGATGTCGTATTTCTTGCCCGGCAGCATCGGCTCTTCGGCCATCCACACCAGCATGGCGTCGAACTGGTCGGTTACCGGCGGAACGTTGTCGGCATGTACCAGCAGGTCGCCACGGGAGATGTCGATCTCGTCTTCCATGGTCAGGGTCACGGCCTGGCCTGGGCCGGCGTTTTCCAGTTCACCCTCATAGGTGACGATGGACTTGACGCGGCTGCTCTTGCCCGACGGCAGCACGACGATTTCGTCGCCCTTGTGTACCACGCCGCTGGCGATGGTGCCGGCAAAGCCGCGGAAGTTCAGGTTCGGGCGGTTCACGTACTGCACCGGGAAGCGCAGGTCGGTGAAGTTGCGGTCGGCCGACACTTCGACGGTTTCGAGGATTTCCATCAGCGTCGGGCCGGCGTACCACGGCGAACGCTCGCTGTGGTTGACCACGTTGTCGCCCTTGAGCGCCGACATCGGCACGAAGTGCAGGCTGCTTGGGGTCAGGTTGATGGCGTCGGCAAACTTCAGGTAATCCGCCTTGATCGACTCGAAGACGTCCTGATCGAAGCCTTTGAGGTCCATCTTGTTGACCGCGACCACGATGTGCTTGATGCCCAGCAACGAAGCAATGTAGCTGTGGCGGCGGGTCTGGGTCTGCACGCCATAGCGGGCGTCGACCAGGATGATCGCCAGGTCGCAGGTGGACGCACCGGTGGCCATGTTGCGGGTGTACTGCTCGTGGCCCGGGGTGTCGGCAATGATGAACTTGCGCTTGGCGGTGGAGAAGTAGCGGTAGGCGACATCGATGGTGATGCCCTGCTCGCGCTCGGCCTGCAGGCCATCGACCAGCAGCGCCAGGTCGACTTCTTCGCCGGTGGTGCCGACTTTCTTCGAATCACGGGTGATGGCCTCGAGGTGGTCCTCGTAGATCATCTTCGAGTCGTGCAGCAGGCGCCCGATCAGGGTGCTCTTGCCGTCGTCAACGTTGCCGCAGGTCAGGAAGCGCAGCAGTTCCTTGCGCTCGTGCTGGGCCAGGTAGGCGAGGATGTCCTCGCTGATCAGATCAGATTGGTGACTCATCGAATTCAAGCTCCAAGCTGTAAGCTTCAAGCAGCAAGCTTGTCGGCGTACAGCTAGTTAGAAATTTTGTTGATCAACCCTGCAAGCATCCTGGAAAGCTCACGGGTTTCAGTAATCCAGAGGTTGGCCAAATCAGAAGGCAAGTAACCAATTTCACTGGCGATGATCAGTTGAGTCCGCAACTCTGCGCAGGATGCCTTCGCCACGCTAAGAAACCATACCTTCTCTCGCGATCCACTGCGCTCCATCCCCTCAGCAATATTGGACGGGACAGAAACTGCTGCGCGGGTGATCTGGGACTTGAATCCGAAATCTCGGCAGCCAGCAAATGCCTGATACATCTCAACAGCTAGATTCTTACTTCTCTTCCAAACCAGCAACTTCTCAAAATCCACTGCAGGCACTCCCTGTGCGCCCGCACTGCAGGCGGCAATCCACAAAAATCAGAAGCTACTCGTTCCGCTTCTGGCTTGCAGCTTGCCGCTTGTAACTTGAAGCTTAGAAGTAGCCTTGGCGTTTCTTGTCTTCCATGGAACCGGCGCCATCGTGGTCGATGACACGGCCCTGGCGCTCGGACGTACGGGTCAGGAGCATTTCCTGAATGATGTCCGTCAGGGTCTCGGCTTCCGACTCGACAGCACCCGTCAACGGGTAGCAACCGAGGGTACGGAAACGCACCTTCTTCTTGACGATGCGCGCTTTCTCTTCATCGGTGAGATGCTCGAGGATGCGCTCGTCGTCGATCATGATCAGGGTGCCGTTCTTCTCGATCACTTCGCGCTCAGCGGCGAAGTACAGCGGCACGATCGGGATGCCTTCGAGGTAGATGTACTGCCAGATGTCCAGCTCGGTCCAGTTCGACAGTGGGAAGACGCGGATCGACTCGCCCTTGTTGACCTTGCCGTTGTACACGTTCCACAGCTCGGGGCGCTGGTTTTTCGGGTCCCAGCGGTGCTTGCTGTCCCGGAACGAATACACACGCTCCTTGGCCCGCGACTTCTCTTCGTCGCGGCGCGCGCCACCGAAGGCCGCGTCGAAACCATGCTTGTCCAGTGCCTGCTTCAGGCCCTGGGTTTTCATGATGTCGGTGTGCTTGGAGCTGCCATGGGTGAACGGGTTGATGCCCTGCGCCACACCCTCGGGGTTGACGTGGGTGATCAGTTCCAGGCCCATTTCCTCGACCATCTTGTCGCGGAAGCTGTACATCTCCTGGAATTTCCACTGGGTGTCGACGTGCATCACCGGGAACGGCAGCTTGCCCGGGAAGAAGGCCTTGCGCGCCAGGTGCAGCATCACGGCGGAATCCTTGCCGATCGAGTACAGCATCACCGGGTTATCGAACTCGGCGGCCACCTCGCGGATAATGTGGATGCTCTCCGCCTCCAGCTGTTTCAAGTGCGTCAGTTTGTCGACCATGGCTACTCACGAAAAACGATCTTATGGACGGCCTGCGGGCCGTGTTCGAGCGAGCCACTTTATCACAGCGGCTTCTTCTATTTAGGAGGCGGACTAGATCGAAAAGGTCTAACGATATGACTGGGGGTTTGGCTGAAATGGGGCCGCTTTGCGGCCCAATCGCCGGCAAGCCAGCTCCCACAAGGTGGACTGCCCCCAAGAAGTTGGACACCAATCCAATTTCTTGGGGTGTCCACATGAGCAAGTATTCAGACCAATTCAAGCTTACTGCCGTTCAGGCTTACTTGGAGAGTGGTGAAGGCTTCCGAACAGTAGCCCGCCGATTTTCCGTGGATTTCAGCCTGCTGCGGCGCTGGGTCTCAAGCTTCCAGAAACATGGACAGTTCAGTCTGCGCAAAATAGGCCAGCGGTACAGTGCGACCTACAAGTGCTCAGTCCTTGAGTACATGCACAAGCATCAGCTTTCCTTGCGTCAGACCGCCGCCCATTTCGGTCTCGGCCAGTCCTCGCAGGTAGGCATTTGGGCGCGGCAACACTACAGTGGTGACCCTGCACTGCCTGCTCCCAAGAAAAGAAAACCTGCTGCCATGCCGAAAAAGCCTTATCCCATCAAACCTACGACTTCCGATGACACAGAGAAAAGCCGCGACCAGTTGCTGGCCGAGCTTGAGTGGCTGCGCATGGAGAACGCCTACCTAAAAAAGCTGGAAGAACTGAAGAAGCAGGAACGAAGGCAGCCCAAAAAGCCCTGATCGTCTCGGCGCTCAAGGACCGGTTTCCCTTGGCCGCCGTTCTACAGTTGGCGGATCTGCCACGCAGTACGTTTTATTACCAGCTTCAAGCGCAGGCCAAACCTGACAAGCATGCTGCTCTGAAGCAGATGATTCAGCGTGTCTATCACGAGGAAAAAGGGCTATACGGTTACCGGCGCGTTGCAATCGTGATCCGCAATGGCGGCACCTTGGTTAACAAGAAGGTGGTGGAGCGTTTGATGGTCGAGCTTGATCTTCGCTCACTAGTACGGCCAAAAAAGTACCGGTCGTACAAGGGGGTTGTCGGCACCATCGCGCCCAACCTGCTGGAGCGAAACTTCCTCGCGCAGCGCCCGAATCAGAAGTGGGTGACCGATGTTACCGAGTTCAAAGTGGCTCAGGAAAAGATCTATCTCTCCCCTGTGATGGACTTGTACAACGCCGAAATCGTGGCCTACGAAGTGGCCAGCAGGCCGTGCCTTGGGCTGGTTACCAACATGCTGGACAAGGCCTTCGAGCGCCTGGGAAACAAGCCGAAACTGGTGCTTCACTCAGATCAAGGCTGGCACTACCAACACTCGCAGTACCGCCACAAGCTGGCAGAGCAAGGGCTGAAGCAGAGCATGTCACGCAAAGGAAACTGCCTGGATAATGCGGCTATGGAGAGCTTTTTTGGTACGCTTAAGTCCGAGTTTTTCTACCCGAAGCGCTTCGAGAGCGTTGAAGAACTGAAAGCTGGTCTGGATGAGTACATCCACTACTACAACCATGACCGCATCAAGCTAAAGCTCAATGGCATGAGCCCTGTGAAATACAGGACCCATGCTGCGGCTGCTAGCTGAAACTGTCCAACTTTTCGGGGGCAGTCCAAGGACCCCATAGGCCTCCAGACCAGCGCAGTACCTGTGGGAGCTGGCTTGCCGGCGATGAGGCCAGTAAGGTCAGATAGGATTGGGGCAATCGATAAACAGGTGCTCCACGGCAAAGCGCCGCGCCAGGTAATCGCCCAGTGCCTGCACCCCGTAACGCTCGGTGGCATGGTGCCCGGCCGCGATGAAGCTGACGCCGTTCTCGCGTGCACTGTGGTAGGTCTGCTCGGATGCCTCCCCCGTCAGGTACAGGTCCACTCCGGCCGCAATCGCCGTGTCGATGTACCCCTGCCCGCCACCGGTGCACCAACCGACCCGACGGATCATCTCGTCGCCTTCGATCAGCAACGGCTCACGTCCCAGCACTTCCTGCACCCGCCGGGCAAAGTCGCGGGCCGTCATCGGCTCGACCAGCGAACCGACCAGGCCGACTACTTTAGGGTTTTCCGGGTCCAGCGGCCCTTCGACAGTGATGTCCAGCTGTCGCGCCAACTGCACGTTGTTGCCGACGTCGGGGTGCACATCCAGCGGCAGGTGAAAGGCCAGCAGGCTGATATCGTTGTTCAGCAGGGTCTTCAGCCGACGCTGACGAATGCCTGTGATGCACGGGTTCTCACCCTTCCAGAAGTAACCATGGTGCACCAGTACCAGGTCGGCCTCGGCCTCGACTGCGGCATCCAGCAACGCCTGGCTGGCGGTAACACCGCTGACGATGCGGCTGACCTGTGGCCGGCCTTCGACCTGCAGGCCATTGGGGCAATAATCCTGGATCTTCGCGCTGCCCAGGTAGCGTTCGGCTTCCTCGACCAGGGTGTTGAGAGCGACGGCCATGAAAATCTCCTCGAAAACTGCGCTTTTCTCGGGCGCAACGCCCGTATAATGCCGGCCATTATGGGCCGTCGCCGGCACTGGGGGAACCGGTGTATGATCGCGCGCGCTCATGCCCCACTGCGCGGCCAATGGCCCCTGCTCTTTCCAGGATTCGTTCATGTTCAAGGCGTTTCGTTACTTTGGCTGGCCCCTGCTCACCGGCGTGCTGATCGCCATGCTGATCATCCAGCGCTTCCCGGAGTGGGTCGGCCTGCCCAGCCAGGACGTCAACCTGCAACAGGCGCCGCAAACCACGCGCATCATGCAGGGCCCGGTGTCTTACGCCGACGCGGTGACGCTGGCCGCGCCTGCGGTGGTCAACCTGTACACCACCAAAGTGGTGAACAAAAGCGCCCACCCATTGTTCGAAGACCCACAGTTCCGCCGCTTCTTCGGCGACAACCTGCCCAAGCAGCGCCGCTGGGAGTCGAGCCTGGGCTCGGCAGTGATCATGAGCCCCGAGGGCTACCTGCTGACCAATAACCATGTCACCAGCGGGGCCGACCAGATCGTCGTGGCCTTGAAGGATGGCCGCGAAACCCTGGCCCGAGTGATCGGCAGCGACCCGGAAACCGACCTGGCAGTGCTGAAGATCGACCTGAAGAACCTGCCGGCGATCACCATCGGCCGTTCCGACACCATTCACATCGGCGACGTGTCGCTGGCCATCGGCAACCCGTTCGGCGTCGGCCAGACCGTCACCATGGGTATCATCAGCGCCACCGGCCGTAACCAGCTGGGCCTGAACAACTACGAAGACTTCATCCAGACCGACGCCGCAATCAACCCAGGTAACTCGGGCGGCGCCTTGGTCGATGCCAATGGCAACCTGGTCGGCATCAATACCGCGATCTTCTCCAAGTCGGGCGGTTCGCAGGGCATCGGCTTCGCCATCCCGGTAAAGCTGGCATTGGAGGTAATGAAGTCGATCGTCGAGCATGGCCAGGTGATCCGTGGCTGGCTGGGCATCGAAGTACAGCCGCTGAGCCAGGAGCTGGCCGAGTCGTTCGGCATGAAGGACCGCCCGGGTATCGTGGTGGCGGGCATATTCCGCGAAGGGCCGGCGGCCAAGGCCGGACTGCAACTGGGTGATGTGATTCTGAGCATCAACGGCGAACCGGCCGGCGACGGGCGCAAGTCGATGAACCAGGTGGCGCGGATCAAGCCTAACGAGAAGATCACCATCGAGGTGATGCGCAATGGGCAGCAATTGAAGCTGATTGCCGAGGTGGGGCTGCGGCCACCACCTGCTCCGGCAGCCACACAAGAAGAGAAGTAAAAAATGGGGCCGCTTAGCGGCCCCATTTGCATCAGTGCAGGATCTGGCTGAGGAACAACTTGGTCCGGTCACTGCGCGGCCGGTCGAAGAAGTCATCCGGCGCCGCCTGCTCCACGATCTCCCCCTTGTCCATGAAGATCACCCGGTTCGCCACGGTGCGGGCAAAGCCCATTTCGTGGGTTACACAGAGCATGGTCATGCCATCCTCGGCCAGGCCCACCATGGTATCGAGCACTTCCTTGACCATTTCCGGGTCCAGCGCCGAGGTCGGTTCGTCGAACAGCATGATCTTCGGCTTCATGCACAGCGCACGGGCAATCGCCACACGCTGCTGCTGGCCACCGGACAACTGCCCCGGGTACTTGTGCGCCTGCTCTGGAATGCGCACGCGCTCCAGGTAGTGCATGGCAATTTCCTCGGCCTTGCGCCGGGGCATCTTGCGCACCCACATCGGTGCCAGGGTGCAGTTTTCCAGAATGCTCAGGTGCGGGAACAGGTTGAAGTGCTGGAACACCATGCCCACCTCGCGGCGGATGGCCTCGATCTGCTTGAGGTCGTTGGTCAGCTCCACGCCATCCACCACGATGCGCCCCTGCTGGTGTTCTTCCAGGCGGTTGAGGCAACGGATGGTGGTGGACTTGCCCGAACCGGACGGCCCGCACAGTACGATACGCTCGCCCTGGCGCACGTTCAGGTTGATGTCCTTGAGCACATGGAACTGGCCATACCACTTGTTCACACCCTGCATCTGGATGATGCCTTCGGGGCCAGCAGGCTGCTTGATCGCTTCACTCATTTCGAAACTCCTAACGCTTGTGGCCAGTGTCCAGCTTGCGCTCCAGGTGCATGGAGTAGCGGGACATACCGAAACAGAAAATCCAGAACACCAGGGCGGCGAACACATAGCCCTCGGTGGCCATGCCCAGCCAGGCCGGGTCGGCGGCGGCTTGCTTGACGCTGTTCAGCAGGTCGAACAGGCCGATGATGATCACCAGGCTTGTGTCCTTGAACAGGGCAATGAAGGTATTGACGATGCCGGGAATAACCAGCTTGAGCGCCTGCGGCAGAATCACCAGGCCCATCGCGCGCCAGTAGCCCAGGCCCATGGCCGCAGCGGCTTCGTACTGGCCCTTGGGAATGGCTTGCAGGCCCCCGCGTACCACTTCGGCGATGTACGCCGACTGGAACAGGATCACGCCGATCATCGCCCGCAGCAGCTTGTCGAAGCTCATGCCTTCAGGCAGGAACAACGGCAGCATCACCGATGACATGAACAGCACGGTGATCAACGGCACGCCGCGCCAGAACTCGATGAAGGTCACGCACACCACCTTCACGGCTGGCATCCGCGAACGCCGGCCCAGGGCCAGCAGGATGCCCAGCGGCAAGGCGCCAACGATACCCACGGTGGCGATCACCAGGGTCAGCATCAGCCCGCCCCACTGGCTGGTGGCCACGGTTTCCAGGCCAAGCACGCCGCCATGCAGCAGGGTGTAGGCCAGGATCGGGTACAGCACCAGGAACCCCAGGCCATAGAAGGCCTTGCGCGGGAAGCGCTTGATGAACAGCGGTGCAGCGCCGAGCACGGCAAGCCACACGGTCAGGTCCACGCGCCAGCGCAACTCAGCCGGGTAATAGCCGTACATGAACTGGCCGAAGCGCTGCTGCACGAACACCCAGCAGGCGCCTTCCTTGGTGCAGTCGGCACGGGTGGTGCCGACCCAGTTGGCGTCGATCAACGCCCACTGGATAAGCGGCGGCACGATCAACCACACCAGGTAGATGGCAAACAGGGTCAGCAGCGTGTTGAGCCAGCTGGAAAACAGATTGGCACGCATCCATGCGAGCACGCCGACGGTTTTCACCGGTGGCGGCATGTCGGGTTTGAAAACATGGGCATTCACGGGCGTATCCTCACCGCTCGATCAGCGCAATGCGCTTGTTGTACCAGTTCATCAGCAGCGAAATGCTGATGCTGATGGCGAGATAGACACTCATGGTGATCGCAATCACCTCGATGGCCTGGCCGGTCTGGTTGAGCACGGTACCGGCGAACAGCGAGACCATCTCCGGGTAGCCGATACCGGCCGCCAGCGACGAGTTCTTCGCCAGGTTCAGGTATTGGCTGGTCAGCGGCGGAATGATCACCCGCAGTGCCTGGGGGATGATCACCTTGCGCAGGGTCGGCCCCTCGCGCAGGCCCAGCGAGCGTGCGGCTTCGGTCTGGCCGTGGCTGACCGAACGGATGCCGGAACGCACGATTTCGGCAATGAAAGCGGCCGTATAGATCGTCAGGGCCAGGGTCAGTGCCAGCAGTTCGGGGATCAATACCCAGCCACCGACGAAGTTGAAGCCTTTCAGTTGCGGCACTTCCCAGGTCACCGGGCTACCGAACAGCAGCACGCTCAAGCCCGGAATGGCGACGAACAACGCCAGCCCCACCCAGAACTTGTGAAACGGCACGCCGGTCTCGTCGAAGCGCTTGTTGGCGTAACGCACCATCACCACGATCGCCACCACCGCCACGGCCAAGGCAACGACGAACGGCCAGAAGCCGTCGGCCATCGAAGCGCCGGGCATGTTCAGGCCACGGTTACTGATAAAGAAGGTGTCGTCGATGTTGATGCTACCCCGCGGTCCCGGCAGGGTCAGAAACACGGCGAAGTACCAGAACAGGATCTGCAACAACGGCGGAATGTTGCGGAAGGTTTCCACATACACGGTCGCCAGCTTGTTGATCATCCAGTTAGGCGACAGCCGTGCCACACCGATGATGAACCCCAGGATCGTCGCCAGAATGACACCGATGAAGGTCACCAGCAGGGTATTGAGCAGGCCGATGACGAACACCCGCGCGTAGCTGTCGGATTCCACATAGGGAATCAGGTGCTGGGCGATGCCGAAGCCGGCACTGCGGTCGAGAAAGTCGAAGCCCGAGGTAATCCCCCGGTGTTGCAGGTTGGTTTGCGTGTTGTGGAACAGGTACCAGCCCAGGCCGACCACGAAAACGATCGTGAGGATCTGGAACAGCCACGCGCGCACACGCGGATCGTTAAGGGACAAGCCCTTGGGTGCGCCGATTTGATTTTGCATGAAGTGCCCCGGACAGTAGGGATTCGAACAGCCTGCGGCGGCGGGATGCCGCCGCAGGGTGCAGCCATCAGCGCACAGGTGGCGCGTACTGGATGCCGCCGTTGTTCCACAGGGCGTTCATGCCACGGTCGATCTTCAGGTCGGTGCTCTGGCCCAGGTTCTTCTCGAACACTTCGCCGTAGTTGCCGACTTGCTTCACGATTTGCACTACCCAGTCTTTGGGCAGCTTGAGGTCCTTGCCGTACTCACCATCCGCGCCCAGCAGGCGGGCGACGTCCGGGTTCTTGGTACCTTTGGCTTCAGCCTCGACATTCTTCGAGGTGATGCCCGCCTCTTCGGCGTTGAGCATGGCGAACAGGGTCCACTTGACGATGCTGAACCATTCTTCGTCGCCTTTACGCACCACCGGGCCCAGTGGCTCCTTGGAGATGGTCTCCGGCAGCACCACGTACTCGGTCGGCGCGGCCAGCTTGGAGCGCTGGGCGAACAGCTGCGACTTGTCCGAGGTCAGCACGTCGCAACGGCCCGATTCCAGGGACTTGGCGCTTTCGTCCGAGGTGTCGAAGGTGATCGGCGTGTACTTGAGGTTATTGGCGCGGAAGAAGTCCGACACGTTCAGCTCGGTGGTGGTACCGGCCTGGATACAGATGGTCGCGCCATCGAGTTCCTTGGCGCTGGAAACACCCAGCTTCTTGTTGACCAGGAAGCCAACGCCGTCATAGTAGGTAACACCGGCAAACACCAGGCCCATGCCGGCATCGCGCGAGCTGGTCCAGGTGGTGTTGCGCGACAGCACGTCCACTTCGCCCGACTGCAGGGCGGTGAAGCGTTCCTTGGCGTTGAGCTGGCTGAACTTGACCTTGGTCGCGTCGCCGAACACGGCGGCGGCCACGGCGCGGCACACGTCGGCGTCGATACCGACGATCTTGCCCTGCGCATCAGGGACCGAGAAGCCCGGAAGACCGTCGCTCACGCCACACTGGACGAAGCCCTTCTTCTTTACCGCATCGAGGGTGGCGCCAGCCTGGGCGTTGCTCACGGCGCCCAGCGCGGCGGCAGCGGTCAGGACTGCCAGGGTGGTTTTCAACATCTTCATTCACAACCTCCAAATCGCTCTTGTTGTATCGAGCCGGAATTGCACCGCACCCTTTTGAGGCGTATCCGACCCGTATTGGCTTGTTATTGGGTCAATTGGCGCAATGGGCTGTTCTATGACAGCCTTCGCGTGCAAAGGGTGTTACCGTCACGGCCTGCCCTTTGCATCACAGGTTGAATTGCAAAGCGCGTACCAAAATTTCTGGCTGTAGCGTTTAAGCGCTCGTCAAGTAGGGAAAGTTGTATCGTTGCGACATTCTTTTTCCGACAATCATTTCCAGTGCCTTCTTTTCACGCACGCCATAACAAGACCCGCACACTTTCGGAGCAGTCATGACCAACCCGCTGATTCTCGAACCGCAGAAAACCGCTGACGCCTGTGTGATCTGGTTGCACGGTCTGGGTGCAGACCGTTACGACTTCCTACCTGTGGCCGAATTCATGCAGGAGCGCCTGGCCACCACCCGCTTCATCATGCCCCAGGCCCCAACCCGCCCGGTGACCATCAATGGCGGCTACGCCATGCCCAGCTGGTACGACATCAAGGCCATGACCCCGGCCCGCGCCATTGACGAAGCGCAGCTGGAGGAATCGGCCGATCAGGTGATTGCCCTGATCAAGGCCGAGCAGGCCAAAGGCATCAACCTGTCGCGTATCTTCCTGGCCGGTTTCTCCCAGGGTGGCGCGGTGGTGCTGCACACTGCCTATATAAAGTGGCAAGAAGCACTGGGCGGGGTGATTGCCCTGTCCACTTATGCCCCCACCTTCAACGACCAGCACCAGTTGAGTGCGTGCCAGCAACGCACCCCGGCTCTGTGCCTGCACGGCGTGCACGACCCGGTGGTAATCCCGTCCATGGGCCGCACCGCCTTCGAGTACCTGAACACCTGGGGCGTGGCCGCCCGCTGGCACGAGTACCCGATGGAGCACGAGGTGGTGGTCGAGGAGCTGAACGACATCCACGAATGGCTGGCCAAGCAACTGCAATAAGCCAGCACCGCCTGTAGTTGTAGGGCTATTCCACTACGCCGCGCCCGGTTCTTGCTTTACACTGCCCGGCGTACATTCCTTAACCAGTTGATGAGACGATCGTGCTCAAGGCACTCAAGAAAATATTCGGCAAGGGAGACGCCGCGCCACAGGCCGCCGCTCCTGCTGCCAGTGTGACGCCGCCTGCGCCCGCCCCTGCTGCAGAGGCCCGGCCCGCGCCCAAACCGGCCGCCCCACGCGCCAAACCTGCCCCAAAGGCCGAACAGCCCACCGCCGCTATGCCAGCCGCCGACACCCCGGCCAAGGAAAAACCACGTCGCGAGCGCAAGCCCAAGCCGCAGGCCAGCCTGTGGAAGCCGGAAGACTTCGTGGTCGAGCCGCAGGAAGGCAAAACCCGCTTCCACGACTTCAAGCTGTCCAACGAGCTGATGCACGCCATCCACGACCTGGGCTTCCCGTACTGCACGCCGATCCAGGCGCAGGTGCTGGGTTACACCCTGCGTGGCCAGGACGCCATCGGCCGGGCGCAGACCGGTACCGGCAAAACCGCCGCGTTCCTGATTTCGATCATTTCCCAGCTGCAGCAGACGCCGCCGCCCAAAGAGCGTTACATGGGTGAACCGCGCGCGCTGATCATCGCGCCCACCCGCGAGCTCGTGGTGCAAATCGCCAAGGACGCCATCGCCCTGACCAAGTACACCGGTCTGAACGTGATGAGCTTCGTCGGCGGCATGGACTTCGACAAGCAGCTCAAGGCCCTGGAAGCGCGCCACTGCGACATTCTGGTCGCCACCCCGGGTCGCCTGCTGGACTTCAACCAGCGCGGCGAAGTGCACCTGGACATGGTCGAGGTGATGGTGCTGGACGAAGCCGACCGCATGCTCGACATGGGCTTCATCCCGCAGGTACGCCAGATCATTCGCCAGACGCCGCCGAAAAGCGAGCGCCAGACCCTGCTGTTCTCGGCCACCTTCACCGACGACGTGATGAACCTGGCCAAGCAGTGGACCACCAACCCGGCCATCGTCGAGATCGAGCCGGAGAACGTGGCCAGCGAAACGGTCGAGCAGCACGTGTATGCCGTGGCTGGCAGCGACAAGTACAAGCTGCTGTACAACCTGGTGACCCAGAACAAATGGGAACGGGTGATGGTGTTTGCCAACCGCAAGGACGAAGTGCGGCGCATCGAGGAAAAACTGGTACGCGACGGCATCAATGCCGCCCAGCTGTCGGGCGACGTGCCGCAGCACAAGCGCATTCGTACCCTGGAAAGCTTCCGCGAAGGGCGCATTACCGTGTTGGTCGCCACCGATGTGGCCGGGCGTGGTATTCACATTGATGGCATCAGCCACGTGATCAACTTCACCCTGCCGGAAGACCCGGATGACTACGTGCACCGCATTGGCCGCACAGGGCGTGCGGGGACCAGCGGCGTGTCGATCAGCTTTGCCGGGGAGGATGACTCCTACCAGCTGCCAGCGATCGAAGAACTGCTGGGGCGCAAGATCAAGTGCGAGATGCCGCCGGATGAGCTGCTGAAGCCGGTGCCGCGCAAACATCACTGATTGCCCGAATGCTGGCGCCGCCCCTGTAGGAGCGGCCTTGTGTCGCGATCGGGCCGCGCAGCGGCCCCAGCAATCTCTGCATCAAAGCTGAAATTTTGGGGCCGCTGCGCGGCCCGATCGCGACACAAGGCCGCTCCTACAGGAAATCGGCGCAGCCTTGACTACCAGCGCTCAGCGGCATCCAGGTCACTCTGCTTCCCTTCCACCCACCTTGGCCCTTCCTGGGTATTCTCTTTCTTCCAGAACGGCGCCCGGGTCTTCAGGTAGTCCATGATGAAATTGCAGGCATCAAACGCCGCCTGCCGATGAGCACTGGCCACCCCCACGAACACAATCGGCTCGCCCGGCTCCAATGCCCCTATGCGGTGCAACACTTCCACCTTGAGCAACGGCCAGCGCTGCTCGGCTTCTACCACGATCTTGGCCAAGGCCTTCTCGGTCATGCCTGGGTAGTGCTCCAGGAACATCCCCGCCACCTCGCGGCCATCGTTGAAATCCCGCACATAGCCGACAAAACCGACCACCGCGCCCACGCCCACGTTGGCCGCATGCATGGCATTGACCTCGGCCCCCGGGTCAAACGCGCCTTCCTGCACTCGCACTGCCATGTTCAGCCTCCGGTCACCGGCGGGAAGAATGCCACTTCATCGCCCTCTTCCAGCGGCTCATCCAGCCTGCATAGCTCTTCGTTGCGCGCACACATCAGGTTCTGCTCGGCCAGCAGCTCATAGTGACCACCTTTGGCCACCAATGCCTTGCGCACATCGTCAACCACCTTGAACGCACCCTCGACACGCTCGACATCAACACCCAGCAGTTCGCGGTAACGGGCGAAGTACATCACCTTGACCTTCATCATGCCTCCACCTTGTAGTGACCGCTCTTGCCGCCGAGTTTTTCCAGCAGACGCACCTGCTCGATGACCATGCCCTTGTCCACCGCCTTGCACATGTCGTAGATCGTCAGCGCGGCAACGCTGGCAGCAGTCAGCGCCTCCATCTCCACGCCGGTCTGCCCGGCGAGCTTGCAGCGGGCGACGATACGCACGGCCTCCTGCCCTTCGGCACTGAGTTCGACTTTGACGCTGGTCAGCATCAGTGGGTGGCACAGCGGGATGAGGTCGCTGGTTTTCTTCGCCGCCTGGATCCCGGCAATGCGCGCCACGGCGAACACATCGCCCTTGGGATGCTCACCGTCGACGATCATCTGCAGGGTCTGCGGCAACATGCGCACCCGCGCCTCGGCGGTGGCCTCGCGCTCGGTCACGGCCTTTTCAGTGACGTCGACCATGTTGGCCCGCCCCTGAGAATCAAGATGTGTCAGCACTGCTCTGCTCCTGTGAAGGGAACAGCCAGTGTAAACCTGTGGGTCAGGTTTGAGCAGTGGGTTCAAGCGTGAAGAGGCCGGGCGGCGAACCGCCCGGCGGTGAGGGTTACAGATGCGACTCGGCGTACTCGGCCAGCACCGAACGTGGCACACCCTGCAGGGTGATGTGCACGCCATGGGGGAAGTCCTTGAAGCGCTCGGTCAGGTAGGTCAGGCCCGAGCTGGTCGCGGACAGGTAGGGGGTGTCGATCTGCGCCAGGTTGCCCAGGCAGACCACTTTGGAACCGGAGCCGGCACGGGTGATGATGGTTTTCATCTGGTGCGGCGTGAGGTTCTGGCACTCGTCGATCAGGATCAGGCTCTGCTGGAAGCTGCGACCCCGAATGTAGTTAAGCGACTTGAACTGCAACGGCACGCGTTCGAGGATGTACTCCACACTGCCATGGGTACTTTCGTCATCCATGTGCAAGGCTTCGAGGTTGTCGGTGATGGCACCGAGCCAAGGCTCCATCTTCTCGGCCTCGGTGCCCGGCAGGAAGCCGATTTCCTGGTCCAGCCCCTGCACGCTGCGGGTGGCGATGATGCGCCGGTAGCGCTTGCTGACCATGGTCTGCTCGATGGCCGCGGCCAAGGCCAGGATGGTCTTGCCGGAACCGGCGGCGCCGGTCAGGTTGACCAGGTGGATATCCGGGTCGAGCAGGGCGAACAGCGCCAGGCTTTGGTGGATGTCACGCGGTTTCAGGCCCCAGGCCTCCTGGTGCAACAGCGGTTCCTGGTGCAGGTCGAGCAGCAGCAGTTCGTCGTTGCGGATGCCTTTTATCCAGCCGACGAAGCCCTGCTCATCAATGATGAACTCGTTGATGTGCACGGCTGGCAGGTTGTCGATCATCTGCACCCGATGCCAGGTACGGCCGCGCTCCTGGCGGGTATCGACCTTGCTCACACGGTCCCAGAACGAGCCAGTAACCGAATGGTAGCCCTTGGACAGCAAGGACACGTCATCGACCAGCTGGTCAGTGCTGTAGTCCTCGGCCGCAATGCCGCAGGCGCGCGCCTTCAGGCGCATGTTGATGTCTTTGGTGACCAGCACCACGTCCAGGTCGGTGCGCCGGCTGCGTACTTCAAGCAGGGTGTTGATGATGATGTTGTCGTTGAGGTTTTCCGGCAGCAACTTGCTCGGTTCGTTGCGCGGGCTCATCAGGATCGACAGGAAGCCCTTGGGCCCACTCTTGTTACGCTGGATCGGCACACCCTGCTCGACATCGCTGGGTGAAGCGTCACCGAGGGTCTGGTCGATCAGGCGGATGGCCTGGCGGCATTCTGCGGCGATGGTCTGCTTGCCGGTCTTGAGCTTGTCGAGTTCCTCCAGCACCGTCATCGGGATGGCGACGTGGTGCTCCTCGAAGTTCAGTAACGCGTTGGGGTCGTGAATCAGGACGTTGGTATCGAGCACATAGAGGATTGGCTTGCTGGAGGAAGGGTTGCGTCCTTGGTCATCCATACTCGGTCACCTTATGTCGAAGCCATACGGCGCGGTCTGTTGCGCCGCAAAGTGACTACCGCTCTCCCCGTATCCGCGTTGTTACGGGCGGGAAGCGAACCTGGCTAGGTGGGCCTGGATGACGCCACCTGTGCTGCAGGAATCGGCTGTCTGGTTTCTTCATACCGCAAAAGCCATGACCGAAAAAAGCATTTTTACGTCTTTTTGAAGTTTATTTTTCCGATTGACGAAGAGGCCTTGGCGGCGAGGCCAGAGGGGACTACGCTCAGAAGTCATACCCCTTGTTCGCTATATCCATATTCCCGGCAATCTTCCCAGCCAATCCCGCTTTGGGCGGTGTTGCGCAGCAACCATTCCACCGCCGGCTGGGCCTTGGGCAGGCTGTCGTGGAACTGGATTACCCCTTTGCGCCACAACAGCATCAGGGTCAGTACCCGCTGCGCCGAGGCCTCGGCGCTCAAAGCGCCATCGTCCTGGGCATCGATATCCCACAGCGATACCCGCAACTGCTGGCTAGCCATGAACGCCTCGCCATCGGCACGGCGTTGGCCATAAGGCGGGCGGAACAGCGGCACATATTGTTCTGGCAGGTCAGCCTGCACCCGCGCCTGGCTACGTCGCAGCGAGTCCTGCCAATCCGTCCACTGGGCATGGGAGCGGTATTCCCAGCCTTGAATACCCACGCACTGTCCGCGATACAGTTGGCGCACGGCATTCGCCGCCCCCGCATCACGGCGTTGTTGCAGGCGGTTACCCAGCACGAAGAAGGTGCCCTGAAGCTTCTGCCGACGCAGGTAATCCGTCAGCATGTCGGTATTCCCGTCGTCCGGCCCAGGCCCGCCAACGAAGGTCAGCAGGAACATGCGGTCGTTCAGCTCATCACCATTGCGCTCGCGCGAAGACAGCCGCTCGACCTCACTGCTGGTTTGCGGCAGCAGTGCCGCCTTGCGCAGTTGTTCGTCCAGGTAGCGCACATGGAACTGATGGCTCGGTTCGATCCAACCGGTATAGAACGTGCCGACATCAGCAGCGAACGTTGCCGCCTGAGTACGCAAATCCGCCATGGAAGTTACCGGATAGCAAAACGATGCATCCTGCTCGCAACTGCGCTGCGCCTGTTGATAACCCTCCGATAACCGCTGCCACATGCGCGCCCGCACCTGGCGCACCTTCTGCAGATTGATCTGCCGCAACCCCAGCCGCGCCGCCAGCGCCGCATCGTCCAACTGTTCGCTTTCATACAGCACCTGGGCGAACGACAGGATCTCGGCCCGCGAGGCCACATCGAACAGCGCGGGGCTATCCAGCTGTTCGGGCCACAGGCTGCGGTCCAGGCTGACCTGGGGCGAAGGGGCGGCTTGCACGGCACAGCTCAACAGAGCGGCCAGCAAGGCAAAGGCGATGCGCACGGTGGAAGGCTCCGCAACGGCAAAACGCGAACTATAGCGCCTGCACCGCCCCATGGTCTGTGACTATCGTCGCCATAGTTTGGACTTGCACCGCCCACCCCGTAGAATCCACGGCCAACGATGCCAGGAGCCGACCCGATGCTGACGGTGATTTCCCCCGCCAAGACCCTCGATTACGACACCCCACCGGTGACCGAGCGTTTCACCCTGCCCCAGTACCTGGACGACTCTCAGGAACTGATCCAGCAGCTGCGCGAACTGTCGCCAGCGCAGATCAGTGACCTGATGCACCTGTCCGACAAACTCGCCGGCCTGAATGCCGCCCGCTTCGGCAGCTGGACGCCGGACTTCACCCCCGCCAATGCCAAGCAGGCGCTGCTGGCGTTCAAGGGTGACGTGTACACCGGCCTCGACGCCGAGAGCCTAGGTGAAGACGACTTCAGCTATGCGCAAGACCATCTGCGCATGCTCTCGGGCCTGTACGGCCTGCTGCGGCCGCTCGACCTGATGCAGCCCTATCGTCTGGAAATGGGCACCAAGCTGGCCAACGCCCGCGGCAAGGACCTGTATGCCTTCTGGGGCACGCGCATCAGCGAGTGGCTGAACCAGGCCCTGGCCGAGCAGGGTGATGACGTGCTGCTGAACCTGGCCAGCAACGAGTACTTCAGTGCGGTGAAACGCAGCGCATTGAAGGCCCGGGTGATCAACGTCGACTTCAAGGACCTGAAGAACGGCCAGTACAAGATCATCAGCTTCTACGCCAAGAAAGCTCGCGGCATGATGAGCCGCTTTGTCATCGAGCAACGCATCAGCGACCCGGAGCAGCTCAAGCAGTTTGACGTGCAGGGGTACTACTACAATGCCGAGCAGTCCAAGGCTGATCATCTGGTGTTTTTGCGGGATCACCCGGGCGATTGATCCGGCATTTGCGCTGCTCTTGAGATCGAGCGCCGCCCGCGCGGCGCATCGCGAGCAAGCTCGCTCCTACATCTGTTTCGGGCCAATTTCTCCTGCGGGATTTGCGCGCGAACGCTCTGGCGCATGGCTCGATATCGCGTCGTACAAACAAGGCGGTCGCACGCATTGGCACAGGCGACACTGGCCCGAAACAAATGTAGGAGCGAGCTTGCTCGCGATGCGCCGCGTGGGCGGCGCTCGATTTCATGGGCGAAGACCCTCTCAAGGCCTACCCCTCTACCTCCCTCCTTGAATGACCTGCGAACCCACCACAAAAAAGACCATTTTTTGACGCCAAAAAATCACCACGCCTACCCTTATCGCAAAACGCCATAAGACCGTTCATAGCTTTTTTGACGTTTTTTGAAAAATATTTTTCGATACTGGCATAAAAACATCTAGCAACAGTTTCGTCCTTTATATACGGGGACCAAACACTTGCGTGCTATCAAATTGAAACTGTCCGCCACTGAAAAAATATTTAGAAATCTTTCATCCGGCTGAAACCCACTCAGGAACTTCTCCTGCGACCTGCCGCTCATAGTGCCGTAACGAATTTCCTGCCTCCGGGTTGTGCGAGATGACTTACAGATGACACGGGCAGGTATCCACTACCCGCCTTGATAACTTCGACAGGTATCACGGAAACCCCGCAACCCTGTCCATGCAGGAGAGACGCGCCCCTTACGAATCGTCCTAGTGGTTGATTTCAAAGGATTTTTCCACTTGAAAAAACAAGCACAGCAACGCGCCAAGTAGCGTATTGCAATAAAGACGGCTGCATTTCAGGGCACGTTTTTTACTTGATGGCTTTTTACTGCCAACTTTGAGTGCATAACTTTTTGCGCTCTGGATTTATTTTGCCTGCGCTCGGCGAAGTGTGCATTCGCCATGGATCCGTGCGCCCGAAAACTGTTGTTAATCAACCCGGCCGGCACTTCTGGTAAGCGTCGGCGTGATAAACACATGAGGTGATAGCGATGCGTATCAGCATCTTTGGTTTGGGTTATGTGGGTGCAGTCTGTGCAGGCTGCCTGACGGCGCGTGGCCATGAAGTGATCGGTGTGGACGTGTCCAGCACCAAGATCGACCTGATCAACCAGGGCAAGTCGCCCATCGTCGAACCTGGCCTGGAAGCACTGCTGCAACAGGGCATCGCCAATGGCCGCCTGCGCGGTACCACCGACTTCGCCGAAGCCATCCGTGCCAGCGACGTGTCGATGATTTGCGTGGGTACCCCCAGCAAGAAAAACGGCGACCTGGGCCTGGAGTACATCGAGTCGGTGTGCCGCGAAATCGGCTACGTGCTACGTGACACCACCCGCCGCCACACCATCGTGGTGCGCAGCACCGTGCTGCCAGGCACCGTCAAGAACGTGGTCATTCCGATTCTCGAAGACTGCTCGGGCAAAAAGGCCGGCGTCGACTTCGGCGTGGCGGTCAACCCGGAATTCCTGCGTGAAAGCACCGCGATCAAGGACTACGACCAGCCACCGATGACCGTCATCGGCGAACTGGACAGCGCCAGCGGCGACATCCTGCAGGCCCTGTACGAAGAACTCGATGCCCCGGTGATCCGCAAGCCGATCGAAGTGGCCGAGATGATCAAGTACACCTGCAACGTGTGGCACGCCACCAAGGTCACCTTCGCCAACGAAATCGGCAACATCGCCAAGGCCGTAGGTGTGGATGGCCGCGAAGTGATGGACGTGGTCTGCCAGGACACCGTACTGAACCTGTCCCAGTACTACATGCGCCCTGGTTTCGCCTTCGGTGGCTCGTGCCTGCCCAAGGACGTACGCGCCCTCACCTACCGTGCCGCCAGCCTCGACGTACGTGCACCGCTGCTCGACTCGCTGATGCGCAGCAACGAATCGCAGGTACAGAACGCCTTCGAACTGATCGAAGCCCACGACAAGCGCAAGGTCGCCCTGCTGGGCCTGAGCTTCAAGGCCGGCACCGACGACCTGCGCGAAAGCCCGCTGGTAGAGCTGGCCGAGCGCCTGATCGGCAAGGGCTACCAGCTGGACATCTACGACGAGAACGTCCAGTACGCCCGCGTCCACGGCGCCAACAAGGACTACATCGAGTCGAAGATCCCCCATGTGTCGTCGCTGCTCAACGCCGACTTCCAGCAGGTGATCGACAACGCCGACATCATCGTGCTCGGCAACCGTGACGAGCAGTTCCGTGCGCTGGCCCAGCAAGCGCCAGCCGGCAAGCAGGTGATCGACCTGGTCGGTTTCATGAGCAAACCGACCTGCACCACCAGCCGTACCGAAGGCATCTGCTGGTAAGCCCTCGGCCAGGCGACGCAGGCCTCCCCGCCTGCGTCGCCCCCCTTTCCCGAATTCTCGACGGATGCTGAACATGCAAAGGCTCCAGACCGTGCTGTTGCAGTGCGCCGGGTGGCTGCTCTACATGAGCCTGCTCATGCTGATCGCCCTGGCCCTGCCAGCCGATATCTTCGACTCGCAGTCGAAGCACTTCATCTTCCTGGTCGGCGCAGTCGGCATCTGGCGCTATTCCATGGGCGCCACCCATTTCATCCGCGGCATGATCTTCCTCTACGGCGTGTACCCGTACCTGCGCCGCAAAGTGCAGAAGATGGGCGATGCCACCGACCCGTCGCATGTGTACCTGATGGTGACCAGCTTTCGCATCGAAGCGCTGACTACTGCCCAGGTGTACAGCTCGGTGATCCGCGAGGCGATCAACTGCGGCTTCCCCACCACCGTGGTCTGCTCGCTGGTGGAAATGTCGGATGAACTGCTGGTGAAAAGCCTGTGGGCCAAATACAACCCGCCAGCCCATGTGAAGCTGGACATCGTGCGCATTGCCGGCACCGGCAAGCGCGATGGCCTGGCCTACGGCTTCCGTGCCATTTCGCGCATGCTGCCGGATGAAAACGCCGTGGTGGCGGTGATCGACGGCGACACCGTGCTGGCCGATGGCGTGGTCCGCAAGACCGTGCCGTGGTTCAAGCTGTTCCCCAACGTCGGCGGCCTGACCACCAACGAGTTCTGCGAAGTCCGCGGCGGCTACATCATGAGCGAGTGGCACAAGCTGCGCTTCGCTCAGCGCCACATCAACATGTGCTCCATGGCGCTGAGCAAGCGCGTGCTGACCATGACCGGGCGCATGTCGATGTTCCGCGCCAGCGTGGTGACCAACCCCGAGTTCATTGCCGACGTCGAAAGCGACTCGCTGATGCACTGGCGCCTGGGCCGCTTCAAGTTCCTCACCGGTGACGACAAGTCCAGCTGGTTCAGCCTGATGCGCCTGGGCTACGACACCTTCTACGTGCCGGACGCCGCCATCAACACGGTCGAGCACCCGCCAGAAAAAAGCTTCTTCAAGGCGAGCCGCAAGCTGATGTACCGCTGGTACGGCAACAACCTGCGGCAGAACTCCCGTGCGCTGGGCCTGGGCCTTGGCCGCCTCGGGCTGTTCACCAGCATCGTGCTGTTCGACCAGCGCGTGTCGATGTGGACCAGCCTGCTGGGGCTGACCGTGGCGGTGATCGCCAGCCTCAAGTTCGGCCTGGCCTTCCTGCTGGTGTACCTGCTGTGGATCGGCATCACCCGCCTGATCCTCACCGTCATGCTGCTGTGCTCCGGCCACAACGTGGGCCCGGCCTATCCGCTGATTCTCTATTACAACCAGATCATCGGCGCGCTGATGAAGATCTACGTGTTCTTCCGCCTCGACAAGCAGTCGTGGACGCGTCAGCCCACTGCCCTCAAGCGTGACCTCGCCAGCTTTCAACAATGGTTCAACACCTGGTCCTCGCGGACCATGACCTTCTCGGCGGCCAGCATCTTCGTTGCTGTGCTGTTCATGGTCGTGTGAGCCCAACCCGGATCGGATCTAACAGGAACAAACCACCATGAATACCGCCGTGAACGTCAATGTCGTGCATGAGTCCGAAGCCCAGCGCCAACACGCCCGGGTGCGCATTCCCGCCAAGCTGCGTTTCCTGGACGCCCAGCGCCAGACCCACGAAGTGAAGGTCGACGACCTGTCTGCCGGTGGCCTGAGCTTCCACACCAAGCAGCCGCTGTCGGTGGGCGATGTGCTGCGCGGGCGCCTGCAGTTCGTGGTCGACAACCTGGGCCTTTCGATCGACATCGAGTTCCAGGTGCGCTCGTACAACCCGAGCAGCGGCCGTACCGGTGCGCAGTTCCAGAACCTCGAACCCCGCGACATCGCCACGCTGCGGCACATCATCACCAGTCACTTGTCGGGTGAGCTGATCAGCATCGGCGACGTGCTCAGCACCCTGCAGCGCGACAACTTCACCAAGGCCCGTAAGCAGAAGGACGGCGGCTCCGGCCTGAGCGCCTTTGGCCGGCTCAAGGCAGTCACCGTTACCCTCGGCGTATTCGTGGTCGGCGTCGCGGCTTTCGGCTTTGTCGCCAAGTCGCTGTACGGCATGTACTTCGTCAGCCATGCCGAAGCGGGCGTGGTCGCCGTGCCCACCACCACCGTCACCATGCCGCGCGACGGCACCGTGAGCAGCCTGGTCGAGGGCGGTGGGCAGATCGCCAAGGGTGCGCCACTGGCCAGCTTCACCACCAGCATGCTGGACATGCTCAAAGGCAACCTGGACGACTCGCAGCTGGAGCCGTCGAAGATCGAAGAGCTGTTCGGCAAGCAGCTGTCCGGCACCCTGACCAGCCCCTGCGATTGCGTGGTCGCCCGCCAGCTGGTGGACGACGGCCAGTATGCCGCCAAGGGCCAGCCGATTTTCCAGCTGATCCCGCGCACCACCACCCCAATGGTCGAAGCCCGCTTCAGCTACCGCCAGTTCGACGAGGTCAAGCCAGGTACCCAGGTCAACTTCCAGGTGGCCGGCGAAGACGAAGTGCGCACCGGCCAGATCGTCAGCAGCGCCAGTCTCAATAGCGAAGACCTGGCCTCCGACATTCGCGTACAGATCAAGCCCGACAGCGGCCTGCCTGCGGAACTGGCCGGTCGCCCGGCGGCGGTCAACAGCGACCGTGGCCCATCGCTGAACTGGCTGATCGACAAAGCCGTGGCCCGTGGGCTGTAAGAGGATCACCGCATGATTCCCTACAAGAAGAGCGCAAGCCTGGGCCTGTGTGCCCTGGCTGCCGCCATCACCCTGGCCGGCTGTGCCGGCCTGCCCGACCAGCGCCTGGCCAACGAAGCCATGAAGCGCGGTGACACGGCACTGGCCGAGCGCAACTACAAGGCCCTGGCCGACCTGGGCTACAGTGACGCGCAAGTGGGCCTGGCCGACATCAAGATTTCCACTGGCGACCCCGACCAATTCAAGGAAGCCGAGGCGACTTACCGCGCTGCCGCCGCCACCTCGCCGCGCGCCCAGGTACGCCTTGGCCGCCTGCTGGTGGCAAAGCCCAACAGCACGCAGGCCGAGCGCGAAGAAGCCGAAACCTTGCTCAAGCTGGCAGCGAAGCAGGGCGAGCAAAAAACCCTGATCCCTCTGGCCATGCTCTACCTGCTGTACCCGCAGAGTTTCCCCAAGGTCAACGCCCAGCAACAGATTGACCAATGGCGCGCCGCCGGTTACCCGGAAGCAGGGCTTGCGCAGATTTTGCTCTACCGCACCCAGGGCACCTATGACCAGAATCTCGACAACGTCGAGAAGCTGTGCAAAGAAGCCCTCAGCAGCATGGATGTTTGCTATGCGGAACTGGCCACCGTCTACCAGAAGCGCGGCCAGGCCGACCAGCAGGCCACCCTGCTGCAACAGCTGAAATCCGCTTATGCCCGTGGCGCCGTGCCGGCCACCCGGGTCGACAGCGTTGCCCGTGTGCTGGCTGACCGCAGCCTCGGCCAGACCGACGAGAAAACCGCCAAAGAGCTGCTTGAGCAGGTGGCCCCGGTGAACCCGGCATCCTGGGTCAGCCTGGCGCAGCTGGTGTACGACTTCCCCGAACTGGGCGACACCGACCAGTTGATGGCCTACATCGACAAGGGCCGCGAAGCCGAGCAGCCACGCGCCGAACTGCTGCTGGGCCGCCTTTACTACGAAGGCAAAGCCGTACCGGCCGATGCCGAAAAAGCCCAGCAGCACCTGCAAGCTGCCGCAGATGCCGGCGAAATCAGCGCCCACTACTACCTTGGCCAGCTGTACCGCCGTGGTTATTTGGGCGACGTCGAGCCACAGAAAGCCGTCGACCACCTGCTCACCGCCGCTCGTGGCGGCCAGAACAGCGCCGACTATGCCCTGGCCCAGCTGTTCAGCGAAGGCCACGGCATCCGCCCGCAACCGGGCAACGCCTGGGTGTTCGCCCAGTTGTCGCAGGTCAATCCGACGCCGCAGTCCACCGAACTGCTGCAACAGCTCGACCAGCAACTTACGCCTGACCAGCGCAGCCAAGCACAGAACCTGCTCGCGCAGGAAAAGCAGGCCCGCGGCAGCATGGCCCAGGGCAACACCAGCATTCTGGCCATCGAAGCCCTGCAAGACGACGAAAAAGAAGTAGACGGTGAGGACTCGCTATGACGCTCAATCCCTTCGTGAAAGCTGGCATCGGCCTGAGCTTCGCCCTGCTGTGGTCCTGCCCGACCCTGGCGGAAATGACCGCTGAGAAAAACTTTGGCCTGGACGTGAAAATCACCGGCCAGTCGGAAGACGACCGCGACCTGGGCACCCGCCCTGGCGGCGACGTCAACGGCCTGGGCCTGGACCTGCGCCCATGGGTATACGGCGAACGCGGCAACTGGAGCGCCTACGCCATGGGCCAGGCCGTCGCCGCCACCGACACCATCGAAACCGACACCCTGCGCCAGAACGACGACGGCACCACCACCGACACCGGCGATCACGGCCGTACGCCCGACAAGAGCTACCTGGCCATGCGCGAGTTCTGGGTGGGTTACAGTGGCCTCACCGCCTACCCGGGCGAGCAACTTCGCCTCGGTCGCCAGCGCCTGCGCAGCGACGATGGCATGTGGCGCGACACCAACATCGAAGCGCTGAACTGGACCTTCGACACCACCCTGCTCAAGGCCGACCTGGGCGTGGCCCAGCGCTTCAGCGAATACCGCACCGACCTCACCGAGCTGGCCCCGGAAGACAAGGACCGCACCCACATCTACGGCAACGTCGCCACGCAGTGGACGCCTGGTCACTGGGTAGGCGTACGTGCCCACCACACCCACGACAGCGGCAGCCTGAAAAACCCGGGCGAAACCGTCGACGCACTGGACAAGACCCGCACCGGCGACCTGACCTGGCTGGGCCTTGAAGCCAACAGCGACGCCTACAACTGGCGCAACGACCACACCGTCAACTACTGGGGCAGCGTCACCTGGCTGACCGGTGACCGCGACACCCTCAGCAGCCAGGCCGTCGGCGACGAGCAGGTTGCCACCGGCAAGCAGAGCGGCGACGTCAACGCCTGGGCCACCGACCTCGGCATCCGCCTGCGCCTGGACCCGCAATGGCAGGTCGGCGCGGCCTATGCCCGAGGCAGCGGCGGCGGTGGCGACGACGGTTCGAACAACTTCGAGCAAACCGGCCTTGAGAGCAACCGCTCCAACTTCACCGGCACCCGCTCGCGCGTGCACCGCTTCGGTGAGGCATTCCGTGGCGAGCTGGGCAACCTGCAGGCCGCCACCCTGTTCGCCTCCTGGCAACTGCGCGACGACTACGACGCCAGCCTGATCTACCACAAGTTCTGGCGTGTCGACGGCAACCAGAACATCGGCTCCAGCGGCATCAATGCCGCCGTCGACGACAACGGCGTCAACCGCCAGCTGGTCGACGGTGAAAAAGACCTTGGCCAGGAAATGGACGTGGTCGTGACCAAGTACTTCAAGCAAGGCCTGCTGCCAGCCTCCATGAGCCAGGCCATCGACGAGCCATCCGCCCTGGTGCGCCTGCGCGCCGGTGTGTTCAAGCCGGGTGATGCCTATGGCAAGGAAGCGGATTCGTACATGCACCGCGCCTTCGTCGACGTGATCTGGCGATTCTGAGGCCGGGAGAAACCTGATGAACCTTCACCCGCACTTACGTCACAGCCTGTTGGCCAGCGCCTTGCTGTTGGCAAGCGGCCTGGTCGCCGCCGCAGAACCTCAGGTGATTGCCAAGGAACTGCAACAGGCCAAGACCTACACCGTGGCCAGCGCGCCGATCGAGCCGCTGCAGATGGACCCGCCCAAGCTGCCCGACCTGACCGGCTTCACCGCCGAGGCGGTGCAGAAGAAAATCGACCGCAGCCACAAGGGCAAAGTCAGCCTGCGCCGCATGTTCCAGGAGGACACCCTCAAGGAATTCGTCGGCGGCGACAACAAGGCGGCCGAGTGGGTGCAGCGTCAGCACGGCATCCCACAGGCGATTTTCGTCGATGACGGCCATGTCGACCTGGTGGAGCTGAGCAAGAAGGTGCCCAAACAGTACCTCAGCGAAGTCAAGCCGGGCGTGTACCTGGCGCGCCTGCCGATTGTGGTCGGGCAAAAGGGCATCCTCGAGATCGACGGCAAGGTCAAGCAGCTGCGCCTGTCCCAGGAAGGCGGTTCGTTCCTGGTCAACGACGGCAAACTGTTCGTCACCGACACCCAGGTGACCGGCTGGCGCGAGAAGGACAACGGCCCGGCGACCTTCCGCTCGCCCAAGGAGTTCCGCCCGTTCCTGCTGTCGTGGGGCGGTACCGAGACCTACATCGTCAACACGAAAATGGCCAGCTTCGGCTACGCCAAGTCCAAGTCGTATGGCGTGAGCATCTCGCAGTACACGCCGAACATGGCCAAGCGCATGGGCCGCCCGGAACCCACCGGCTGGATCATTGGCTCGGAGTTCAGCGACATGTGGTACGGCTTCTACTGCTACGAGACCCAGGACTTCGTGGTGAAGGACAGCACCTACCGCGACAACATCGTATACGGCATCGACCCGCACGACCGCTCGCACCGCCTGATCATCGCCGGCAACACGGTGTACGGCACCAAGAAGAAGCACGGCATCATCGTTTCGCGTGAGGTGAACGACAGCTGGATCATCAACAACAAGAGCTACGACAACAAGCTCTCGGGCGTGGTGATCGACCGTAACAGCGTCAACAACCTGATCGCCTACAACGAGATCTACCGCAACCACACCGACGGCATCACCCTGTACGAAAGCGGCGACAACCTGATCTGGGGCAACAAGCTGATCAACAACCGCCGCCACGGCATCCGTGTGCGTAACAGCGTGAACATCCGCCTGTACGAAAACGTCGCCATGGCCAACGGCCTGGTGGGCGTGTACGGCCACATCAAGGATCTGTCCGACACCGACCGCGACATCGCCCTGGACCCGTTCGACACCAAAGTGTCGCTGATCCTGGTGGGCGGTGAGCTGACGGCCAACGGCTCCGGCCCACTGTCGATCGACTCGCCGCTGTCGGTCGAGCTGTACAAGGTTTCGATGCTCGCCCCGCGCAAGGCCAGCGGTATCAGCCTCAACGGCATCCTGGGCGAACGCCAGGACGAAATCCTCGACCTGCTGGTACGCCAGCAAAAGGCTGTGCTGATCGACCCGGTCGAACGCCAGACCGAAATGATCGATTAAGGAAGCCCAGACCATGACCCCACACCTGATGAAACTGCTGGGCCTGTCCGCCGCCCTTCTGGCGATCAGCCAGGGCGTGCGCGCCGACGATGTGAAGGCCCCCACCTTCAGCGCCGAGCCGTGCTGCCAGCTGTGCCCTGAAGCGCATGACGCCAGCCGCTACACCACCCGTTACCAGCAGAACTTCACCACGCTGGTGCAAGCCAAGGGTGACTGGCTGTTCCGTACCCGCGAAGACCTGCGCACCGAGTTCAATACCACCCCGGCCGGCTACAAGCGCCTGCAGCAAGTTCACGACGCGTTCAAGAAGCGCGGCGTGGAACTGGTGGTGGTGTACCAGCCGACCCGTGGCCTGGTGAACCGCAACATGCTCAACCCGGCCGAGAAAGCCGCCTTCGATTACCAGAAGGCGCTGGGCAACTACCAGGCCATGCTCAAGCGCTTTGCGAGCATGGGCTACAACGTGCCCGACCTGTCGCCGCTGACCAACGAACAGCTGGCCGCCGCCGACCAGGGCAAGGACTTCTACTTCCGTGGCGACCAGCACTGGACACCTTACGGCGCCGAGCGCGCCGCCAGGATCGTGGCCGACACCGTGCACCACATGCCGGCCTTCGAAGGCATTCCCCGCAAGGAATTCGAAACGAAAAAATCCGGGCGCATGGGCAAGACCGGTACCCTGCACAACGTTGCCGGTCAACTGTGCGGCACCAGCTACGCGGTGCAGTACATGGACCAGTTCGCCACCGAGCCGAAAGGCGCCAGCGGCGGTGGCGACGACCTGTTCGGTGACGGCGGCAACGCGCAGATCACCCTGGTCGGCACCAGCCACAGTGGCAAAAACTACAACTTCTCGGGCTTCCTCGAACAGTACATCGGCGCCGACGTGCTCAACGTCGCCTTCCCTGGCGGCGGCCTGGAAGGCTCGATGATCCAGTACCTGGGCAGTGAGGAATTCCAGAAGAACCCGCCGAAGATCCTGATCTGGGAATTCTCCCCGCTGTACCGCCTGGACCAGGAAACCATCTGGCGGCAAATCCTTGGCCTGCTCGACGACGGTTGCGACGACCGCCCGGCGCTGATGAGCGCCAGCACCACCCTCAAGCCCGGGAAGAACGAACTGATGGTCAATGGCAAGGGCGGCGTGATCAAAGACCTGATCAACCGCAACCTGCAGATGGACGTGAAGTTCGAAGACCCGTCGGTGAAGGTGTTGCAGGCCACCCTGTGGTACCTCAACGGCCGCCACGAAGACATCAAGCTGGAAAAACCGGAAACCTCCGACACCGACGGCCGCTTTGTCTTCCAGATGCGTGAAGACGAGGACTGGGCCAGCCAGAGCCTGCTGGCGTTCGAGGTACAAGGCCCGGAAAGCGGCACCCAGAAAGTCGAAGCCAAGCTCTGCAAACGCAACAACTTCGCCGCGCCCGCGCAAACCGCGCAGGCCGGCCAGTGAGGCGACCCATGACCAACTTCAAGCGAATCTTCCGCCCCGCCCTGCTCGCACTGGCCCTGTTTGGCGGTGCCGCGCACGCTGCGCTGGTGCCACCGCAGGGGTACTACGAGGGGATCGAAAAGCTCAAGACCGGCAACGGTAACTTCCGCTGCGAAGCAACGCCCAAGCCGTACACCGGTGCGCTGCAGTTCCGCAGCAAGTACGAAGGTTCGGACAGTGCCCGGGCAACCCTCAACGAGGATTCCGAGCAGGCCTTCCGCGATTCCACCAAGGACATCACCACCCTGGAGCGTGGCGTGGCCAAGATGGTCAACCAGTACATGCGCGACGGCCGCCCGGCACAACTCGACTGCGCCCTGACCTGGTTGGGCACCTGGGCGCGTGCCGATGCGCTGATGTCGACCAACTACAACCACACCGGCAAGTCCATGCGCAAATGGGCGCTGGGGAGCATGAGTGGTTCGTGGTTGCGCCTGAAGTTCTCCAATTCGCAGCCGCTGGCGGCACACCAGGCCGAAGCCGAACTGATCGAAAAATGGTTCGCCCGCCTGGCCGAACAGACCGTGCGCGACTGGAGCAACCTGCCGCTGGCGAAGATCAACAACCACAGCTACTGGGCCGCCTGGTCGGTCATGGCCACCTCGGTGGCGACCAACCGCCGCGACCTGTTCGACTGGGCCGTGAAGGAATACAAGATCGGCGCCAACCAGGTCGACGAGCAGGGCTTCTTGCCCAACGAGATCAAGCGCAAGCAGCGCGCCCTGGCCTACCACAACTACGCCCTGCCACCGCTGGCGATGATCGCCAGCTTTGCCAAGGCCAATGGTGTGGACCTGCGCAGCGAAAACAACTTTGCCCTGCAGCGCCTGGGTGAAGGCGTGCTGTACGGCGCTCGCGATCCTAAGCACTTCGCGGAACGCGCAGGCGAAAAGCAAGACATGAAAGACCTCAAGGTCGACAGCAAATACGCCTGGCTCGAACCCTGGTGCGCGCTGTACCAGTGCGTGGGCGACACGCTCGAGCGCAAGCACGGCATGCAGCCGTTCGACAGTTTCAGGCTCGGCGGCAACCTGACTCGGGTCTATGACCCGAGCGCAGAGAGCAAGAAATGAAGTGAACCCCGTGTGGGGTCGGAACCTGTGGGAGCGGGCATGCCCGCGAACAAGGGCGAAGCCCTTGCCATGCACCGCGGTGCCTTCTTCGCGGGCTCACCCGCTCCCACAGGGACCTAAGTTGCCTTCCGGTTATGCACTGGGGGGTTTGGGGGGCGCTTTGCCCTGGATGCTGTGAACAAAAAGGAGAACCGGGATGGTCTTCTCGTCCAACGTGTTCCTGTTCCTGTTCTTGCCGATATTCCTCGGCCTGTACTACTTGAGCGGGCAACGCTATCGCAACCTGCTGCTGCTGGTCGCCAGCTACATCTTCTATGCCTGGTGGCGGGTGGACTTCCTGGCGCTGTTCGCCGGGGTCACCCTGTGGAACTACTGGATCGGCCTTAAAGTCGGTGCCGCCGGCGTGCGCACCAAGCCGGCCCAGCGCTGGCTGCTGCTGGGCGTGGGCGTCGACCTGGCGATTCTCGGCTACTTCAAGTACGCCAACTTCGGTGTCGACAGCCTGAACGCGATCATCAGCTCGTTCGGCCTGGAGCCGTTCATCCTCACCCACGTGCTGCTGCCGATCGGTATCTCGTTCTATATCTTCGAGTCGATCAGCTACATCATCGACGTGTACCGCGGCGACACCCCGGCCACCCGCAACCTGATCGACTTCGCAGCGTTCGTGGCGATCTTCCCGCACCTGATCGCCGGCCCCGTGCTGCGCTTCAAAGACCTGGTCGACCAGTTCAACAACCGCACCCACACCCTGGACAAGTTCTCCGAAGGCTGCACCCGCTTCATGCAGGGGTTCATCAAGAAAGTGTTCATCGCCGACACCCTGGCGGTGGTGGCCGACCACTGCTTCGCCCTGCAAAACCCGACCACAGGCGACGCCTGGCTGGGCGCGCTGGCCTACACCGCGCAGCTGTACTTCGACTTCTCCGGCTACAGCGACATGGCCATCGGCCTGGGCCTGATGATGGGCTTCCGCTTCATGGAGAACTTCAAGCAGCCCTACATCAGCCAGTCGATCACCGAGTTCTGGCGCCGCTGGCACATCAGCCTGTCGACCTGGCTGCGCGACTACCTGTACATCACCTTGGGCGGGAACCGCAAAGGTACCTTCAACACCTACCGCAACCTGTTCCTGACAATGCTGCTGGGCGGCCTGTGGCACGGTGCCAACTTCACCTACATCATCTGGGGCGCCTGGCACGGCATGTGGCTGGCCATCGAGCGTGCGCTGGGCATCGACACCAACCCGCAGCGCTTCAACCCGGTCAAGTGGGCCTTCACCTTCCTGCTGGTGGTGGTCGGCTGGGTGATCTTCCGCGCCGAAAACCTGCACGTGGCCGGCCGCATGTACGGCGCCATGTTCAGCTTTGGCGACTGGCAGCTGTCGGAACTCAACCGCGCCAACCTCACCGGCCTGCAAGTGGCCACCCTGATCATTGCCTACATCACCTTGGCGTACTTCGGTCTGCGCGACTTCTACCGCAATGCCAAGCCAGCGCCCAAGGCGACCCCGGTGCAAGTCAACGCGGATGGCTCGATCGGCCTGGACTGGGCCCGGGTGATGACCCGCGCCCTGGTGCTGCTGCTGTTCGTGGCCTCGATCCTCAAGCTTTCGGCGCAGAGCTACTCGCCGTTCCTGTACTTCCAGTTCTGAGGCCGATGAGATGAACCGTACTTTACGCATCACGTATTCACTGTCGTTCCTCGGCCTGCTGGTGGGCATGGGCGTGTGGTCTACCGGCGGCCTGCAAAGCTTCCAGCGCACCGAGCAGATGACCGTGCTCAACGGCAAGCTGGCCAAGGCCGCCGAAACCCACTACGACGCCGAATTCCCGATCAAGCGCCTGGGCACCAACCTCTGGGCCGCGCTGGACTTCAAGCTGTTCAACGAAGGCCGCCCCGGTGTGGTGCTGGGCCGCGACCAGTGGCTGTTCAGCGATGAAGAGTTCAAGCCCACCGCCGGTGCCGAGCAACTTATGCAGGAAAACCTGGCGCTGATCCGCGGCGTGCGCGACACCCTGCAGCAGCACGGCAGCCAGCTGGTACTGGCCATCGTGCCGGCCAAGGCGCGTATCTATTCGGAATACCTGGGCAAGGAGCAACCGGCTAGCCTGCACGACGACCTGTACAACCAGTTCCATGCTCAGGTGCGCCAGGCCAACGTGTTCGCCCCCGACCTGCAGGCGGCCATGGAACAAGCCAAGGCCCGTGGCCAGGTGTTCCTGCGCACCGACACCCACTGGACGCCGATGGGCGCCGAAGTGGCAGCGCAGGCGCTGGCCGAGGCCGTGAGCCGACAAAACCTGCTCAACGGCGACCCGCAAACCTTCGTCACCGAAGCCGGCAACACCGCCCCCTACAAAGGCGACCTGACCAACTTCCTGCCGCTCGACCCGCTGTTCAGCAACCTGCTGCCAACCCCGGACAACCTGCAACAACGCACCACCCGCCCGGCAGAAGCAGCGGCTGAAGGCGACGACGCGCTATTTGCCAACAACGAGATCCCGGTAGCGCTGGTGGGCACCAGCTACAGCGCCAACCCGCACTGGAACTTCCTCGGTGCGCTGCAACAAGCGCTGCGCAGCGACGTGGCCAACTACGCCGAAGACGGCCACGGCCCACTGTTGCCAATGCTCAAGTACCTGCAAAGCGACGCCTTCAAAAACGCCGCACCGCAAGTGGTGGTGTGGGAATTCCCCGAACGTTATCTGCCCATGAAAAACGACCTCAGCAGCTTCGACCCGCAGTGGATCGCGCAGCTGAAGAACACCCGTAAATCCGAAGAAAACCTGGCCTTGTCGTCCACCCGGACGAACCACTGAACGATAGAGAGGAAATGCACATGACTACCAAGACTTCCATTGCCAAAGCCCTCACCCTCGCGGCCGGCCTTTCCCTTGCTTCGATGCAGGCCTTCGCCGGTGCCGACGCCGCCCTGTATGGCCCAAGCGCGCCGAAAGGTTCGACCTTCGTGCGCCTGTACAACGCCGCCAGCGCACCCGCTGCCGCCAGCGTCGGCAACACCCAGATCAAACAGGTTGGCGCCCAGGCCAGCAGCGACTTCAGCTTCCTGCCAGGCGGCGACTACACCGCCCAGATCGGCGGCAAGAGCGTGCCGGTGAAGCTGGCCTCGGACAAGTACTACACCCTGGTCAACAGCAGCAGCGGCAACCCGCAACTGATCGAAGAACCGCCGTTCAAGAACAAGCAGAAAGCCCTGGTGCGCGTGCAGAACCTGAGCGACCAGCAGCTGACCCTGAAAACCGCCGACGGCAAGACCGAAGTGGTCAAGCCGGTAGCCGCCAACGGCCGTGGCGAACGTGAAATCAACCCGGTGAAGGTCAACCTGGCGTTGTTCCAAGGCGACAAGAAAGTGGGCGACGTGAAACCCGTCGCCCTGGAGCGCGGCGAAGCCGCAGTGCTGTACGTAACGGGTTCCGGCAACGCCTTGTCGCCGGTGTGGGTAACTCGCCCCGTGGCTAGCAACTGATCCCTCTGCCTATTAACGACTATTGGAGAAACATGATGATCCCGGTAATTCTTTCTGGTGGTAGCGGTTCGCGTCTGTGGCCTCTGTCGCGCAAGCAGTTCCCTAAACAGTTCCTGGCCCTGACCGGCGAACACACCCTGTTCCAGCAGACTATCGAACGCCTGGTGTTCGAAGGCATGGACACACCCATCGTGGTCTGCAACAAAGACCACAAGTTCATCGTCCAGGAGCAACTGGCGGCGCTGAAGCTGGAAACCCAAGGCATCCTGATGGAGCCGTTCGGCCGCAACACTGCACCCGCCGTGGCCATGGCCGCCATGAAACTGGTCAACGAAGGCCGCGACGAGCTGATGCTGGTGCTGCCCGCCGACCACGTGATCGACGACCAGAAGGCCCTGCAACGCGCCCTGGCTTTGGCCACCGTGGCCGCCGAGCGTGGCGAAATGGTGCTGTTCGGCGTGCCGGCAACCAAGCCGGAAACCGGATACGGCTACATCCGCTCCAGCCAGGACGCCCTGCTGCCCGAAGGCGTGGCGCGGGTGGCACAGTTCGTTGAAAAACCCGATGAAAAACGCGCCGCCGAGTTCGTCCAGGCCGGTGGCTACTTCTGGAACAGCGGCATGTTCCTGTTCCGTGCCAGCCGCTTCCTCGAAGAGCTGAAAAAGCACGACGGCGATATCTACGACACCTGCGTGCTGGCCCTTGAGCGCAGCCAGGAAGACGGCGATGTGCTGAGCATCGACGAAGCCACCTTCGCCTGCTGCCCGGACAACTCCATCGACTACGCGGTGATGGAAAAAACCCAGCGCGCCTGCGTAGTGCCGATGTCGGCCGGCTGGAGCGACGTGGGCTGCTGGTCGTCGCTGTGGGAGGTGCACGAGAAGGACGAGGACGGCAACGTCACCAAAGGCGACGTGGTGGTGCAGGACAGCCGCAACTGCATGATCCATGGCAACGGCAAGCTGGTGTCGGTGATCGGCCTGGAAAACATCGTGGTGGTCGAGACCAAGGACGCCATGATGATTGCCCACAAGGACAAGGTCCAGGGCGTGAAGCAGATGGTCAAGACCCTGGACGAACAGGGCCGCACGGAAACCCAGAACCACCTGGAAGTGTATCGCCCGTGGGGCTCGTACGACTCGGTGGACATGGGCGGCCGCTTCCAGGTCAAGCACATCACCGTAAAGCCAGGTGCCAGCCTGTCGCTGCAGATGCACCACCACCGTGCCGAGCACTGGATCGTGGTGTCTGGCACTGCCGAGGTGACGTGTGACGAGAACGTGTTCCTGCTGACCGAGAACCAGTCGACGTACATTCCGATTGCCTCGATCCACCGCCTGCGCAACCCGGGCAAGATCCCGCTGGAGATCATCGAAGTGCAGTCCGGTAGCTACCTGGGCGAAGATGACATCGAGCGCTTCGAGGATGTGTATGGGCGGACATCGACGCCGGTCGAGCGAGGTGTTTCGGTGAAGACCATCGCGCAATAAGTAACACCTTGGGGCCGCTTTGCGGCCCTTTCCCATTTCAGGCTACGATGGTCAGACCCGCGCAACCAAGGTCTGCCCGTCCCATGATCATCGGTGCCTTCCTCATCCTCACCTGGCTGGTGCTGCTGCTGCGCTACCCGGCCAAGGCCTTGCCGATCTCGCTGGCCGCCGTTTGTGGCCTGGGCTTGGTGGCGTTGTTTGTCGTTTGGCAGGACAACCGCGAAACCTCACGACTGGCCCGTCTGGACCTACGCCTTGCCTATGCCCCCGAACAATGCCCTGCCGACCGCGCATTGCAGGTACACATGAAGAACGGCAACAAAGTGCCGCTCACCGAACTGCGCTGGCGGGTGGCGGCGTATGCGCCGGGCGATACCGTGAACCTGGCCGAGAACACCTACAACGCCCCACGCTATCGAGGGCCGGGTGAATTGCAACCGGGGGCCGAGTGGAAAGACTGCCTGCCATTGCCACCGCTGCGGTCCGGGTACCGGCCGCAAACGCTGCAATTCCGTGCCGAACACCTGCAAGGTACCTTCGCCAATTAATCAAAGGCCTCCCCCATGCCCACCGTTCTGATCACCGGTTGTTCCAGCGGCATCGGCCGCGCCTTGGCCGACGCCTTCCGCGATGCCGGCCTCCACGTCTGGGCCACTGCGCGCAAGGCAGAAGATGTTGAAGTGTTAAGCGCTGCCGGTTTCACCGCGCGGCAGCTGGACGTGAATGACAGCGAGGCCCTGGCCCGCCTGGCCGAGGAGCTCGAAACCCTCGACATCCTGATCAACAACGCCGGCTATGGCGCCATGGGCCCGTTGCTCGACGGTGGCGTGGACGCCCTGCGCCAGCAGTTCGAAACCAACGTGTTCGCCGTGGTGGGCGTAACCCGCGCGCTGTTCCCGTTGCTACGCCGCTCACGAGGAACAGTGGTTAACATCGGCAGTGTTTCCGGCGTGCTGGTCACACCGTTCGCCGGTGCCTACTGCGCCTCGAAAGCCGCTGTACATGCCTTGAGCGATGCCTTGCGCCTGGAACTTGCTCCATTCGGTGTGCAGGTGATGGAAGTGCAGCCTGGCGCGATTGCCTCGCAATTTGCCAACAATGCCCAACGCCAGGCGGAGCAGGTGCTGGCGGCGGACTCAGCGTGGTGGCCGTTGCGTGAGCATGTACAGGCACGGGCGCGGGCTTCGCAGGACAAGCCGACTTCGGCGGCGGTGTTTGCCCAAGGGGTGTTGGCAGCCGTTGGCAAGTCACCCGTACCCGCAGTGGTGCGGTTGGGGAATGGCAGTACGGCGCTGCCGCTGATGGCGTGCTTGCTGCCAAGGCGGTTGCTGGATTGGGCACTGCGCAAGCGCTTTGGGCTGCTACGTCCGCTCTGAGATTTCGGCTGCCCCGGGGCCGCTTTGCGGCCCCGGCCTTTAGGCTTTTCTTGCCGGCTGTTCGTCGAACGCCTGCCAGCCACCACCCAAAGCCTTGTACAGGCCCACCAATGCTTGCGAAACAGCCGCCGAGCTGTCGATCCACTGCTCTTCGCTGGCCAGCAATGCACCCTGCACCGTCAGCACATTGAGAAAGTCCACTGCCCCTTCCACATACTGGCGCTGGGCGGTTTCCAGGGCGATGCGGTTCTGCCTCACAGCCTCGGCCAGGTGGTCACGGCGCAACTGGCTGGCGTTGTACAGGCGAAGCACATCGTCGATCTCATGCCAGGCACCGAGTACCACCTTGCGGTAGTTCAGCGCCGCTTCCTGTTGCTGCGCCTCGCGCAGTTCCAGGGTGCCCTTGAGCCGGCCACCCTCGAAGATCGGCAACGACAACTGTGGCCCGAAGGCAAAGCGGCGCGAATCCCAGCCGCCGAAATCAGACAACTGCATGGCCTGGAAACCGACGCTGCCCGACAAGCGGATGCTCGGATAGAAATCAGCTTTGGCCACACCAATGCTGGCCGTGGCGGCATGCAGGCGGGCTTCGGCCTGGAGAATGTCCGGGCGGCGCTCGGCCAGTTCGGACGGCAAACCGATGGCGAACGTTTGCTGCGGCGCAGGCAGTTCACCGCCTTGCAGCAATTCAGCCTGCAGACTGCGTGGCGGTTCTGCGGCGAGCAGGCTGAGGGCGTTGATCAGGTCATCACGCCGGGCTTCGAGGCTTGGCAGGCGGGCCTCGATCGACGCCACCTGGGCACTGGCCTGAGCCACGTCGAGCCGAGTGGCAACACCTTCGACCTGACGGTCTTCGGACAATTTCAGGCTGTGTCGGGCAACCTTGAGGTTGTCCTGTGTCACATCAATCGTGTGCTGCACCGCTCGCAGCTGAATGTAGTTGCCAGCGGTTTCCGACAGCAAGGCCAGCAGCACCCCACGGCGGTCGTTCTCGGCCACTTCGACCGTTGCATCGGCAGCCTCGACCTGGCGCCGCACGCGGCCCCACAGGTCCAGTTCCCAACCAGCCACCAGGTCGCCTTGCCAAAGGTTGTACGCCTCTTTACCCGCCTTACCGGAAGGGTCGCTCAAGCCTTCGGCGCTGTTACGCGCGCGGCTGTAACCGGCGTTGGCGTCTACCGATGGCACCTCATCGGCGGCCACGGTGCTGCGCAAGGCGCGGCTTTGCAGCAGGCGGGCGCTGGCCATCTGCAGGTCGAGGTTGCGCTCGGCAACGCGCTGGATCAACGCGCTGAGCTGTCCGTCATGAAAGGTTTCCCACCAGCGCAGCTCCAGCGGTTCGGCTTGCGGCTGGCTGGGTGCTGCCTGGCCTTGAAGCGGCGCCCACTGTTGCGGTGCCTGGCTGTCGGGGCGCAGGAAGTCCGGGCCCATCGTGCAACCGGCCATCAACACGGCCAGCAGCAAGGGGCTCAAGCGTAATGCAGGTTTCATCGTGCACTTACCTCTTTGCCATCCAGCTTGTCGCCACGGGTATCGATGGTCGCCTCCACCGACATGCCCACCCGCAAGCGGGAGAGCAACGGCTGCCCGTCATCGAACACGATCTTCACCGGGATACGCTGCACCACCTTGGTGAAGTTGCCGGTGGCGTTGTCTGGCTTCACGGCAGCGAAGGTTACGCCGGTGGCCGGGGCGATGCTTTCCACATGGCCTTGCAGCTTTTCACCAGAGAAGGTGTCGACGCTGATGCTTACCGGCTGCCCCGGCTGCACATGGGTCAGCTGGGTTTCCTGGAAGTTGCCGACCACATAGGCCTGCTGCAACGGCACCACCGACAGCAGGCGGGCGCCCGGGTTGACGTAGGCGCCGACACGCAAGGCACGCTCGCCAACCATGCCGTCCACCGGCGCAGTGATGCGTGTATAGGACAGGTCGAGCTGAGCCTTCTCCACACCCGCTTCAGCGCGCTTGAGCTGGCCATCGGCGCTGGCGACCTGGGCAGTAAGGATGTCTACCTGCTTGCGGGTCGCCACCAGCGCTGCCTGAACATTCGCCAAGCGGGCACGGGCCTGGTCGACACCACTGCGCGCCTGCTGGGCGTTCTGCACGGTGCCGGCGCCCTGCTCGGCCAGGCGGCTGTAGCGGTTAACCTCATGGTCAGCGAACGCCGCTTCGGCCTGGGCTGCTTTTACCGCAGCCTCGGCCTGGGCGATCAGCGATGCCTGGCGCTCAAGCGTGGCGCGGGCATCGGCGCTTTGCGCCTGGGCTACCAGCAATTGGGCCTGCGCGGCGTCCAGCGCAGCCTGGTAGTCGCGGGCATCGATAGTCGCCAGCAACTGGCCGGCCGTGACCTGCTGGTTATCTTCCACCAGCACTTCCTTGATGAAGCCTGCGACCTTGGGCGCGACCACGGTGTAGTCGGCGATTACGTAAGCATCATTGGTGCTCTGGCGGTTGTCGCTGCCGAACATCCAGGGGCCGACAATGCCAGCCAGAACGGCCACGGCCAGCACCGAGCCAATGAACAGGGTTTTGCGGTTGTTAGTCATTTCAGCGGTTCTCGAATTCATCCAGGGTTCAGGCCACCGCACGCGGCGGGTAGACCCGGGTAGGCACGAAAGGAATCAGGCAGATCAGGGCCACGGCGATGCCAGCCATGACCAGGTAGAGGTCGGCGGAGGTCAGCACCAGCGCTTGGTCGTGAATACGCCGGGCCAGGCCCGCAGCGCTGTCGTCGACCAGCGGGGCGTTGCCCAGGCTGTCCACCAGGTGGTTGGAATGGAAGTGCCGGCGCAGGGTGCCAAGTGCATCCAGCAAGCCACCCGCGATGACTGCAGCCAGGCCTTTGACAGTGTTGAACCAACTGGAGGCGAACGGGCCTTCCTGTGGGGTCATCCCGTTGGTGGACAGCATCAGCAGTGGCAGCACCGCCATGGGCTGGCCGAACACCTGCAACAGGTAGAACGGGTAGAAGTCGCCACGGATCCACTCGCTGGTCAGCAGGCTGCTGCCGACACACGACACCGCCAGCATCGCCAGGCCGATGCCCAGCACCCAGCGGCAGTCCACTGCGCGGATGTTGCACAGGGCTGCCGTCAGCGGCAGGGCGATCAGTTGCGGCATCGCCACCAGCATCATCAGCGGGCTGGTCTGTGCCGGGCGATAGCCCTGGATCTGCGCAAGGTACGCCGACGGGATACTGCCCACGCCCGAGAGCACGATCAGCACGCCGGCCAGGGTCACCAAGGCGAAACTCAGGTTGCGCCGCTGCAGCATGCGCAACTGGAAAAACGGCAGCGGCTCGGACCACTCGTTGAACATGAACAGCACCAACAGCAGCAGGCCACCACCCAGCAGCCAGCAGATCAGCGGCGAATCGAACCAGCCCCAACGGTCACCCAGCGACAGGCCCAGCACGATGCAACTGATGGCGGGCAGGCCCAGCAACACACCGCGCCAGTCGAACTGCTTGAAACGCTCCAGGCGCAGCGGGTCTTGCGGCAGGCCCCAACCCACGCAGACGATGGCCAGCGCCGAGGGCAGGATGATCTGCCAGAAGGCCCATTGCCAACCGACGTACTCGGTCCACAGCCCCGCGAGCGGCGTGCCAAGGTTGGGGCCGAAAGTGGCGGTCAGTGCATAGCAGGCCAGGCCATAGACCTTGATGCCCGGCGGCAGAAAGCGCAGGGCCACGCTCATCAGCATCGGCGGCAAGGCACCCGAGGCAAAGCCCTGGAGTACACGCAGCAGCATCAGGCTATGCAGGTTGGGGGCGAACGGTTGCAGCAGGCCAAGCACGGCGAACAGGCCAATGGCGCTCATGGTGAAGCGCCGCAGTGAGAAGGTGGTGGCCAGCCACGGCGCAAAGGCCATGGCCGAGACCGAAGCGGCGCTGTACACCGCCAGCAGCCAGGCGCCTTCATCGGCACCAATGCCCATGGCACCGCGGATATCGGCCAGGGAAATCTTGGTGACTGACTCGTTCAGGCCCGCGCACAGCACGGCCAGCAATACACCGAACAGCCCCACCACCACCTGCACGCCGAACGCCGTCTGCGCAGGTGCAGCCGGCGCGGGGGCGGCGGCCAACGCCGCAGAGGGTGCGGTCAGGGAACTCATGAAATTACATCTCCAGCAACAATTTCGAGGCTGGAGCAAGTTTAAGAAGGTCGAATGCTGACGAAAACTGACTTGTTGGCAGCTTTACATTGCGTCAGACGCAATTGTCAGCAGCATCACGGATCAATACTGCCGCATGCTTTCAACGTCTGGCGCAGCCAACGATGCGCGGGATCGTTGTCGAACCGCGGGTGCCATGCCTGCTTCACATTGACCTTTTCCAACGGCACCGGGATCTCGAACGAGCGCAGTGGCAACTTCAGGCGCTGCACACTGTTGAGGATATTGGCCGGTATCGGCAGGATCAGGTCTGAGTCGGGCAACGAAAACATGGCCGAGTGGAAGCTGGTGGTGATCAGCGCTACCCGACGCTCCACCTTGTGGTTGGCCAGCGCCACATCGATCGGCCCATTGGCGCGGCCACGCCGGGATACGCTGATCTGCGGGTAGGCGGCGAAGCGCTCAGGGGTGATAGGGGCGTCGAAGATCGGATGCCCTACGCGCGCCAGGCCCACGAAATAGGTGTTGAACAGGCTCTGAACCTTGATTTCCGGGCCCAGCTCGACGGCCGAGCTGATGATCAGGTCGATGTGCCCATTGCGCAGCACCGCATCATCATCGCCACTGCCCTCCGGGACGAACCGCAACACCGTACGCGGTGCCTGGGCCAGCATCATGCGCAGCAGTTGGGCGCCGTACAAGGCGATGAACAAATCATTGGTGCGGATATTGAAGGCACGGTCCAGGTTAACCAGATCGACATCGTCTCGGCTGCGGAACACCTGCCCGGCCTGCTCCACCAACCCATGCACCTGTTCGCGCAGGGCCAACGCCCGTGGCGTCGGTACCAGGCCACGGCCGGCACGCACAAGAATCGGGTCGCCCATGGCCTCGCGAATGCGCCCCAGGGTTCGGCTCATGGCCGCCGGGCTCAGGTTCATGCGCTGTGCTGCGCCGACCACGCTGCCCTCGTCGAGCAGGGCGTCGAGGGCGACGAGCAGGTTCATGTCCGGGAGTTGCATGGCCGTTTTCCGTGGCAGCTGTGGGAATGGCGATGGTAGCAGGTTGGTGGATTGCACCAGACGCAATGCGCTCTTGCGTGGTGGGGCATTTATTCGATGGTCGTGTTCGGCCTTAAATGCAGCATTGGCAGGCCCGGCCTCTTCGCGGGCACGCCCGTTCCCACAGGTCCCTCACAATGCCTAGGCTTGTGCGGTACCTGTGGGAACGGGCGCGCCCGCGAAGAGGCCGATCCTGTAGACACATCAGCCAAGGATCCAGCATGCCCTCCCCAGTCCTGATCGCCATCGACGCCTCCCCCGCTTCCAGCGCCCTGCTCACCCTCGCCCGCCGCTACTGCCGCCCCGTCGAACACGAACTGCACGTGCTGCTGGCCATCGACTCCACCTTCGCTGTCCACGACCAACCCGCGCCCTACACCGCTGAAGAACTGGAGGAATACCCCGCCGCCTGCGAAGAACAGCAACATGCCGACCACGCCGTTGCTGAGGCCGTGCGCGAGTTGCAGCAAGCCGGCTTCGCCAGCCAGGGCTGCATGGTGGCCGGGCAACCGGTCGAAGTGATCGTGGCCAAGGCGCAGGAATTGAGCTGCGAACTGATCATCATGGGCCACCGCCACCTGTCGCGGCTGGGGCGGATGCTGGATCCGTCGATCAGCGCGAAGGTGATTGATCGGGTGAAGGTTCCGGTGTTGGTAGAGGCGACGGGTTAGAAATCACAGATGATTGAGCGTTCGTCTCTGAGGCACATTTGCTCGTGCAGGTGCTCGCCATGATTTTTATAGCGCCTAGGAGATCGAGCGCCGCCCGCGCGGCGCATCGCGAGCAAGCTCGCCCCTACATTTGTTTCGGGACAGATTCATCTGAAGAACGTGTGACCGCCTTGTCTGTACGACACGATATCTAGCGAAGTGTAAAGGTGGTCGGGCGGCGCTAGGCCGCATAAACGACAAACTGGTCAAGAAAGGCACTCACAGCCCTGCCCCCTTCGTAGTCCGTTTCCCAAATTTGAAGGTCGGCCACCTCTTGCGTTGTTCCTTGACGAGATAAGCAGTCAAACTGGGTAAGAATCGCCTTGCCCAACCGGAGCGCTGAGTATGGACACAGATGTCAAAAACATCTTGGATTGGCTAGATCTGACAATAGCCACCCATCCCGAATGCCTCAGATTGGTTGATGAAGAATTGATTAAGAAAATTGACGAGCTTGTTGGTGATGCTGAGGTCGATCTTCAGGCAAGACTCTTACCAGACGGCACCTGATAACGCTAAGCACTCGTTACCTTCCCTGTAGTGGCCTCATCACTGTCGGTCCCAGGATGAGGCCACAGTCTATTGTCACCCCTCGCTCGGCTTCACCACCACCGTACAGGTCGTCCCCGCCGCAAGCAAAAACCCTTCCGGCACTTCATCAATGTGAATCCGCACAGGCACGCGCTGCGCCAGCCGCACCCAGTTGAACGTCGGGTTTACATCGGCAATCAGCTCACGGCTTTGCGGGTTGTCGCGGTCGTAGATGCCGCGGGCGATGCTCTCCACATGGCCCTTGATGCGCTCGCCGCTCATCATCTGCAGCTCGGCCTGGTCGCCCACTTTCACGTGTGGCAACTTGGTCTCTTCGAAGAACCCGTACACCCAGAACGAGTTCTCGTCGACCACCGCCATCACCGCTTCACCGGTACGCGCATAGTCGCCCTTGTGAATATTCAGGTTGGTCACATAACCGTCCACCGTGGCCACAATGTGGGTGCGCTTGAGGTTCAGTTCGGCGGCAGCCAGTTCAGCCAGCGCCTGCTGGTAATCGGCCTGGGCGGAGTTGGCGATGTTGCTGGCGTCGTCGCGGTTTTCTTTGGAGATCACCAGGTTGTCCATGTCGGCCCGGCGCTTGGCGTTGACCTTGCGCATTTCCCAGGTCGCCTTGCGCGAGGCGACCAGTGCCTTGGCCTGGTCGACCGCCAGTTGGTAATGCTCGGGGTCGATCTGGATCAGCAGGTCGCCCTTCTTCACCCGCTGGTTGTCCTTGACCGGGACGTCCACCACATAGCCAGGCACGTCGGCGGCGACGTTGATGATATCGGCACGCACGCGGCCGTCGCGGGTCCAGGGCGTGGTCATGTAGTGCAGCCACAACTGGCGACCGATGGCCACGGCAGCGACCAGCACCAGCAGGGTGGCGATCAGGCTGAAGAACTTTTTCATCGAAGGATTCTCACCAGTAGACAGTAAGCGCCATGGCGCCGAACAGGCAGACGAACAGGCTCAGACGCAGCAGCGCCGGGTGCCAGAAGAAGCGGTAGCCATCATGGCTGGCGATGAACCGGTCCAGGCCCCAGGCCAGGCCCAGGGCGAACAGGAACATCAAGGTCATGGTGGGCATGTACACGCCATGGAAGGCGATTTCACGGGGCATGGTGCAGTCCTTTCGCCGGTGCCAGTGGCGACTGTGGGTCAAGCAGGGAAGAACGGATGAAATGCAGGTAGCTTTGCGCACGGCGCAGCACCGAGGTATCGAAGTGCCGGGCGAATGGCTCGTCGGTGGCTTGCACGCGGGCGATGGCGTGGTCCACCGCCACCAGTGCGCGTTCGTGGTTGCTGGCGCTGGGCTGCAAGAACAGCCTTGCCAGCGCGCGGCCCATCACGCGGATGGCCTGGCGCCACGGTTGTGACTCGGCGTAGGCCGGGTGCACCGGCGCACGGGCCTGCTCTTTGCGCAGCTCGATGACGGCGTGACCGATTTCCAGCACGGTGAACATCCACCCCATCAGCTGGCTTTGCACCTGCGGCTTGCCGGCCGCCAGACCATAGGCCTGGTGCAACAGGTCGCGGGTGCGGCTTTCGAAGGCCGACCCCAGGCCGCGCAGGCGGCCGCTGATGGCGAACAGCACTTGCTCACGCAGTTCCTGCTCCAGCCGGCTCCACAGCCAGCGGCTGTTGGGCGGCAGGATGATCGCGCCAGCAGCAGCGCAGACGAACATGCCGATGACCATGCCGATGTAGTCGTTGATGAACGTGTAAGGGTCATACACCGTCAGGTTGTTCGGCACCGAACCGATGGCGAAGAACACCAGCAGGCCCAGGCCATAACCGGCGTACGCCGGGCGCGAGGCAAGGAACGCGCCGAGCACGAACACCGGCGCCAGCACCATGCACAGCAGCGGGAAACCGTCGATCCAGGGGAACACGAAGAAGGTTTCGAAGAAGCCGACAAAAGCGCCGATAGCCGTGCCGCAAGCCATCTGGAACGACATGCGTTTGGGGTTGGGCGAGGCCGCCGAAAGGCCCACGGTGACGGTGGCGATCAAGGTCATCATGGCGCCGCTGGGCCAGTCGCTGAGCAGCCAGTAACTGCCCAGCAGCAACAGCACCGCCGAGGCACGCACGCCGGCGGCCAACGACACCAGCCAGCTGGTCTGCGCCACATAGGGCTCGTCCCACTGTTCACGCTCGTGCCTGTGCGCCGCCAACGAAGCGTGGGTTTCAGCATAACTGAACATTTCGTCGACAAAGCGGTACAGCAGCTCGAACGCCGTATGGAAGTCGAGCAGGTCGGCCTCGCTGGGCTCGGTCGCCAGGTACTCGGCTCGCAGCCCGCGTACCTGGGCTTGCAGGCCTTCCTTGTAGGCGGCCAGCTCCAGGGTCAGGCGCAGTGCATCGGCATCGGTCAACGCCCGGCCCACGTAAGGCTGTAACAGCTCCACCAAGGTGTTCAGGCCCGGTTCGATGGCACTGACGATCTGCAGGGGGCCACGAGCACGCAGGCGTTCGAGCAAACGGTGCAGGGCATTGAAACGTGTGGTGATGGCCATGAACTCGCTGTTCATGCGCACCAGCCGGCCACTGCGGCGGCGCATGTGCGGGTCTTCGAAGGCAGTGACGTTGCGCAGGCTCTCAAGGCCCACGGCCTCGGCGACAAAGCGCACGTTGCTGCTTTCGAAACGGTCTTTCTGGCTGTCACCGCGCAGGGCCTCCACCACCACCCCGGCGAATACGCCAAAGCGCTGATACAGGGCGTTGCGCATGGCCGCACTGGCCGACTGCGGCAGGATCGCGGCACTGACGAAGGTCGATACCAGAATGCCCAAGGCAATTTCCAGCACCCGCCATACCGCCGCCATGAATGCCTGGTCGGGGTGCTGCAACACCGGCAGGCCGATCATCGCAGCGGTGTAGCCCGCCAGCACGAAGCCATAAGCGCGGAAGGTGCGGTAGCGCATGGCGCCAGCCGAGCACAGGCCCACCCACAGGGCCAGGCTAGGCAGAAACAGCTCGGTGTTTTGCGGGAAGATGGCGATCAGCGCCACCATCATCGCCGAGCCGGCCAGGGTGCCGAGCACCCGGTAGAAGCTCTTGGCGAACACATGCCCGCTTTGCGGCTGCATGACGATGAACACCGTGATCATGGCCGTGCGCGGTTGCGGCAGCTCCAGGCGCATGGCCAGCCACAGGGTGATGAACGCGGCAGCCAGCACCTTGAAGATGTACACCCAGGTCACACCGTCGGTGCGCGCCCAGGCAAAGAAGCCCCGGCGCCATTCCAGGCTTTGCAGCCAGCGCACGGGCAAACTGGAAGTGCTCATTCGGCGTTATCCGGCTTCTTGTCGAAAATGGCCAGGGTGGCCGGGGTGGCCGGCGCGGCCTGGCGTTCCTCTTTCGGCACATCCTGGCCGGCCTGCAGGCCGCCACCCAGCGCAGTGACCAGTTCGGCATGGGCGATCAGGCGGGCGGCCTGCACCTGCTGTTGCACCTGCTGCTGGCGGAACAGCAAGGTTTGCGCATTCAGCACGTTCAGGTAATCGGTAAGGCCACGCTGGAAGGCGATCATGGCGATGTCGTAGGTTTTCTGCGCGGCGGCGACGGACTCGGCGGCGAAGTGCGACTGTTCTTTCATCGACTCGCGGCGGATCAGTTGGTCGGAGATGTTCTTCAGTGCGCCCACCACAGTCTGGTTGTAACGCGCCACCGCCACGTCATAGCCCGCCGAGGCCACGCCCAGCTCCGAGCGCAGGCGGCCACCGTCGAAGATCGGCAGGCTGATGGCCGGGCCGACGTTGTAGTTGAACTTGCGCCCGGTGAGGAACTCCAGCGGGCCACCGCCGGTGGCCATGAAGCCCAGGCTGCCGACCAGGTCGACGTTGGGGAAGAAGCCGGCATAAGCAACGTCGATGCCACGCGCCTGCGCGGCCACCTGCCAGCGGCTGGCAACCACGTCAGGGCGCTGGCCGACCAGTTGGGCAGGCAGGTTGGAGGGCAGTTTCAGTGGCGCAGCCAGGGCCAAGGTCGGGCGCTGCAACTGTGCACCCTCCCCCGGCCCCTTGCCGGCCAGCGCGGCCAGTTGGTTACGGGTCAGGGCGATTTCTTCGTTGAGGCTGTCGAGCTGGCGGTGGGTTTCCGGCAGCGGCGCTTCGGCCTGACTGACTTCGAAATGGGTGCCGATGCCCGCGTCCAGGCGGCGCTTGGCCAAGGCCAGGATCTGCTCTTGCTGCTCCAGTTCGGCCTTGACGATATCGCGCTGGGCAAAGTGCAGGCTCAGCTGGATATAGGCACGCACCACGTTGTTCTGCAGTTCCAGCTGCGCCTGGCGGGCTTCGGCCACGCTCATGTGCGCCTGGTCCACCGCCTGCTCGCTGGCATTGCGTTCGCGGCCCCACAGGTCGAGGGCGTAGCTGAAACCGAAGGCGGCGTTGTTGTCCCAGGTGTTGGCGCCAGACAGCGCGCCAGGGCCGTAGAACTGGTCTTCAGGCCAGTTGTGGCGCTTGAGCGTGGCCTGGCCATTGACCTGCAGTTTTTCTGCCGACTCGACCACACCCGCCATGGCCTTGGCTTCGCGCACCCGCGCGGCAGCCATGGCCAGGCTTGGGCTGCCGGCCACGGCCAGGGCCACCCAGCGGTCCAGCTGGGGGTCGCCATAGGCGTGCCACCACTGCTGGTCGGGCCAGTGGGCATCGGTCGCGGCTTCGCGTATGGCCGCGTCGGTGGTCAAGGTATTGGCTTGCAGCGTCTTGCTTTGCGGGGCGATGCCCCAGGTTCCGATACAGCCACTCAAGGTGAGGGCAAGGGCACAGGCACTGAACGCATTGAGCGTTCTGATGATGCGACGCGGCACAGCTGCGATTTCCCGAGGAAGAGGTGAAGGGGCCGGGCAATTCTAGGGGGCGGCAGCACTGGCGATAAGCGCAGATTCCTGCGAATCTTTGTTACCAAAACAGCGATAATCCGCCTTTGGTCGAAGGCAACTTTTCAGCTTTTTATCGTTACTTCGTGACACAATTTTGTCCTCTACATCGAGAGTGACCCATGGACACCCTGCAAAACATGCGTGCTTTCAGTTGCGTAGCCCAGCTAGGCAGCTTTACCGCTGCCGCGGCGCAACTGGATACGACCACCGCGAACGTGTCGCGGGCGGTCTCCAACCTGGAAGCCCATCTGCAAACAAGGCTGCTCAACCGTACCACCCGCCGCATTGCGTTGACCGAGGCCGGCAAGCGCTACCTGATGCGTTGCGAACAGATTCTTACCTATGTGGAAGAAGCCGAGGCCGAGGCCAGTGACGCCCATGCGCGCCCCGCAGGGCAGCTGAAGGTGCACTCGATGACCGGGGTGGGCCAGCACTTCGTGGTCGATGCCATCGCCCGCTACCGCGAATCGCACCCGGACGTGACCTTCGACCTGACCATGGCCAACCGCGTACCCGACCTGCTCGACGAAGGCTACGACGTGTCCATCGTGCTGGCCACCGAACTGCCCGACTCGGGGTTCGTGTCCCAACGCCTGGGCATCACCTACAGCATCGTCTGCGCTTCGCCCGGCTATATCGCCCGCCACGGCAGTGCGCAAAAGCCCGCTGACCTGCTCAAGCACGCCTGCCTGCGCATGGTCAGCCCGGTGATCCCCCTGGAAAAGTGGCTGTTCGACGGGCCGGAAGGCCAGGAGATGGTCAACATCACCAGCTCGCCGTTCATGGTGAACACCGCCGACGCCATGAAGACCGCGATCCGCAGCGGTATGGGCGTGGGCGTGCTGCCGATCTACTCGGCCATCGACGGCCTGCGTGATGGCAGCCTGGTACGGGTGCTGCCCGAGTACCGCCTGCAGGAGCTGAACCTGTACGCCATCTACCCGTCGCGGCAGTACCTGGATGCCAAGATCAAGACTTGGGTCGAGTACCTGCGCAACTCGCTGCCGGAGATTCTCGCCGCCCATGAGGCGGACCTGAAAACCCATCAGGTGCTGATCGCCAACTAAAAAGCTGCTGCATGGCGGGGGTGGACAATGGTAGGTTGCTAACCAATATCTACCACCGCCTTGCAGAGAAGTTGCCCGATGAAAAAGACCGTCCTGGCCTTCAGCCGTATCACCCCGGCCATGGCCGAGCGCCTGCAGCAAGACTTCAACGTGATTTTGCCGAACCCCAAACTCGGCGACATCAATGCCCAGTTCAACGAAGCCCTGCCCGAGGCCCATGGCCTGATCGGCGTTGGCCGCAAGCTCGGCCGCGCCCAGCTTGAAGGCGCAGGCAAGCTGGAGGTGGTGTCCAGCGTGTCGGTCGGCTACGACAACTACGACCTGGACTACTTCAACGAACGCGGCATCGCCCTGACCAATACCCCGGATGTGCTGACCGAAAGCACCGCCGACTTGGGCTTCTCGCTGATCATGGGCTGCGCCCGCCGCACCGCCGAACTGGATGCCTGGACCAAGGCCGGCAACTGGCAGGCCACCGTAGGCCCGGCGCACTTTGGCAGCGATGTACATGGCAAGACACTGGGTATCGTTGGCATGGGCAACATCGGCGCAGCCGTTGCCCGTCGTGGTCGCTTTGGCTTCAACATGTCGGTCATCTACGCGGGCAACAGCCGTAAAAACGCGCTGGAGCAAGAGCTGGGGGCGCAGTTCCGCAGCCTGGAGCAGTTGCTGGCAGAAGCGGACTTCGTCGTGATCGTGGTGCCGTTGTCCGAGGCCACCCGCAAGTTGATCGGTGCGCGAGAGCTGAAGCTGATGAAGCCGAACGCCTTCCTGATCAACATCGCGCGTGGGCCGGTGGTGGACGAAGCGGCACTGATCGAAGCGCTGCAGAACGGCACCATTCGTGGCGCCGGGCTGGATGTGTACGAGAAGGAGCCACTGAGCGATTCGCCATTGTTCAAGCTGCCGAACGCGCTGACCTTGCCGCACATTGGTTCGGCCACTGCCGAAACCCGTGAGGCCATGGCCAACCGGGCGATGGACAACCTGCGTGCGGCACTGCTGGGTGAGCGGCCGCGGGATCTGGTGAATCCGCAGGTGTGGAAAGGCTGACAGATATTCGTTGCCTGCACCGGCCCTTTCGCGGGTTCACCCGCGAAAGGGCCGGTGCAGGCAGCACATTACCTACTTGGCCAGCACAATTTTCTCAGCCACCCGAGCCTTGGGCTTGCGAAACACCAGCACATTCCCCGCCATCACCGCCACCAGCCCCAACAAAGCCGGCGCAGTCCACTGATACCCCTCGGCCACCGCCGACACATTCAACGCCACCAACGGGAACAGCACCGTGCAATAGGCCGCCCGTTCCGGCCCCATGCGTCCGACCAAGGTCAGGTAGGCAGTAAAGGCAATCACCGACCCCGGCACCACCAAATACAGCAACGAGCCGATGTAGCGCACATTCCACTCCATGCTGAACGGCACGCCGCTGACCACACAGAACACCGCCAGCATCGCCGCCCCGTAGACCATGCCCCAGGCGTTGGTAGTCATGGGTTTGAGCCCGGCCTTCTGCTGCATGCTCGACAGCATGTTGCCTGCCGAGAAGCACAGCGTGCCGAGCAAGGCCAGGCCGAGGCCGTACAAGGTCTCGCGGCTGGCGCTGTGGTGCGACAGCTCGGGCCAGAACAGCAGGCCCAGGCCGAGCAAGCCCAAGGCGCCGCCACCAAATACGTTACTGGCGATTTTATGACCAAAGAAGATCCGCGCATTAAGGGCGTTCCACAGGGTAGCGGTGGAAAACACCACAGCGATCAAGCCACTGGCGACCCACTGGCTGGCACTGAGGAAGCAGATGAAATTGACGCAAAACAGGCACAAGCCCTGAGCCAGGCAGATCTGGTGGCCACGGCGGTTCATGGGTTGCAGGCGGCGGGTGAGCAGCAGGAAGGCGAACAGGATAAGCCCGGCCAAGGCGAAGCGGTAAACGATCGAAACCGGGATGGCGACCACACCCAACTGGAGTTTCAGGGCGATCCAGGTGGTACCCCAGATCAGGACGGTGAGCAGGTACAGTGACAGGTTCATGGCGGTGGTTCCTTGGGCCTTTCAAGATCGGTGCCCGGCGCTTCGCGGGCAAGCCCGCTCCTACAGGGATCGCCAGTGTTCTTCCGATCAGCGTTTGCCTGCTTGCACAAACTTGCGCTTTTCTTGCCCCGGTAGATGTCACTCGACCACAGCCGCAGTAGGATGGCTGGCAAGAGGACTCGCCCATGACCCCACTCACCCAGCTGCAAGTGTTCAACGCCATGCACGCCTCGCCCCACGCCCGGCTGGAGCTGAGCGCGCACCTGGGCGATGGGCTGGCGGCGGCGTTGTGGAGCAACCGGGATGATGCCCGCGATTATCAGGCACCGACCCATCACACCCTGTCGTGCTACATCGCCGACGGCACCGGCACCTTCCGCCGCCAGCGCCCGGCCGACAAGGGCGCGCCGGGCAAGCTGTGCGTGATGCCGGCCGGGCAGGAATCGAACTGGGTGGTCAATGGTGCAATCCGCCTGGCGCACCTGTACGTCAGCGAGGCGCAATTCGCCTTGGGCTGCGTGCGCCTGCTCGACCGGGAACCGCGTGAGCTGCAGTTGCAGGAAGCGACCTTTCTCGACGACCCGCAACAGGCTGCGCGCTTTCGCCAACTGATTACTCTGGACTGGGACGAGCCCGGCGAGCGCCTGCTGGCCAGCAGCCTGGCGCACGAGATTGTCGACCATGCGCTGCTCAGCCAGGTCGGGCTGCGCCAAGGCCTGCGCCTGAAGGGCGGGCTGGCGCCAAACCTGCGCCGGCAGATGGTCGAGTACATCGAAGCACACCTGGATCAGCCAATTACCCTGGGTGAACTGGCCTTGCGCTGCAACCTGTCCGAATACCACTTCGCGCGCATGTTCCGCAGCAGTTTCGGGCTACCGCCGCACCAGTACCTGCTGGCCCGGCGGCTGCACCGGGCTTGTGGGCTGTTGCGGCTGGGGGAAATGCCGCTGGGGGAAATTGCCTTGATGTGCGGGTTTGCCAGTGCCAGCCATTTCAGCAACCGGTTCAGACAGGCTATTGGCTCAACGCCGGGAGAGTACCGTTCGGCCTTCAACCTGTGAATTGGGGCCGCTATGCGGCCCCAATTACTTAGAACTCAAAGGTACTCGACAAACTCACCTGCCGCGCATCCCCAATCGCCACAAAGTACTGGTTCACCGCCGAGCTGTAGTAAACCTTGTCGAACAGGTTCTTAACATTCAGCTGCAAGCGCACGTTGTGCTCATCCAGCTTGGTCTCGTAGCTGGCAAACGCATCCGCCACAGTGTAAGACGGCAAATCGAAGGTGTTGGTCGAGTTGCCCGCCCGCTCCCCCACATAACGCGCACCTGCACCTAGCCGCAGCTTGTCGCCACCGAACAGGCTGCCGAAGTCGTACACGGCCGACAACGAACCGCTGTGCTTGGCCACGTTCTGCAAGCGGTTGCCTTGCAGGTCCGGGTCCTTGGTGACCTTGGCGTCCGTGTAGGCGTAGCTGCCAATCAGGCTCCAGTGCTCGCTCAGCTGCCCCGTCAGGTCGAGCTCCACGCCACGCGAGCTGACCTCGCCGGCGTTGCTGTACACCGTCTCTTTGGTGGTGGCATCAAAGTTGGAAACCAGCACATTGCGCTTGGTGATGTCGAACAGTGCCAGGGTGCCCGTGACACGGCCCGGCATGTCGAGCTTGGCCCCCAACTCCCATGACTTGCCTTCTTCCGGTGCCACCGACGAGTCGAGCACAACATTGCCGGTCAACGGCGCGATGCTGGAGTTGGGCTTGAACGACTCGCTGTAGCTGCCATAGAACGACAGTTGGTCGTCAACCTTGTAGACGATTCCGGCATGCGGTACCCAAGCCTGGCCACTGATGTCGGTGTTGACATGGAACGGGCGGCCGCGCCCGGCGTACTGGTCGAACTGCTGGAAGCGGGCACCCGCCACAAGGATCCAGTGCTCATCCAGGTGCAGCGCATCCTGCACGAACAGTGCGTCGGTGCGCAGCTTGTCGGTCTGGTCACTCTCTTTGGCACCTACGCTGGTGCCTTCCACTTCCTGGCCGTACACCGGGTTTACATAGCTGAACGTGGATTGCGCAGTCTGGCGGATCAGGTCACCGCGATAAATCTTGCGGTCTTCATGGTCGACGCCGAACAGCAGGTCGTGCTGCATACCGGCCAACTCCACGTTGCCCGCCAGGCTCAAGGTGGCGAACTGGTCACGGCTCATGGCGTTGTGGGTACCATCGATGCTTCGCGACAGTGTGCCGGTCTCTTCATTCACACCCGTCACGCGTACCTGGCTGGCATCGTAGGTCTCGCGGTTGAAGCTGTAGCCAAAGTGCAGCTTCCAGTCATCGGCCAGTTGGTGGTCGACTTCCAGGCGGTACAGGTCAGACCGCCCTTCCATGTCGTTGAACGGCTCGTCGAGGCGCCGCGTGGCGGGGATGTTCAGCGGGTGGCCGTTGTTGCCGAACGCGGTGCCGCGGTCGAACGGAGAGAGAAATTCGCGGTGCTCGTAGGCCAGCACCACCTGGGTGTCTTCGCCTAGCCAGGCCAGCGACGGCGCTACCAATGACTCGCGGTGCACGCCGTAGTTGCGCCAGTAGTCTTCGTCTTCGTGGTCGACGATCAGGCGGTAGGCGAAGTTGCTGTCACCCAGCGCGCCGGTGCTGTCGAACCCGCCGCCACTGCCGTTCTTGCCGCTGCCGTAGGTGGAGCCACGCACGGTCAGGGCGTTGTACTGCTGCAACTGCGGGCGCTTGCTGACCACGTTGATCACCCCGCCCGGGTCCTGGATGCCGTACAGCAGCGAGGCCGGGCCCTTGAGCACTTCGACCCGCTCGGTGCTGGCGTTGAGGCTGCGGCCCTGCACGATGGGCATGCCATCGCGCATGATCGAGCCGTCGCGGTTGTCGCCAAAACCGCGCTTCATCACCGTGTCGGAGGTGCCGCCGAAGTTGTTGCCCTGGGTGATGCCACTGACGTTGTAAAGGGCATCGTCGAGGTTGCGCGGGGCCTGGTCGCGGATGACCTGGGCCGGCACCACGTTGATAGCCTGGGGAATGTCCTGGTTCGGGCCTTGCCCGCGCATGATCGAGGCGGTGGCCGGCGGTTGATAGCTGTACACGTCCATTTGCGAGGTCACGGTGGTGGCCTGCAGGTTGAGGGCGCCGGAAGTGTCTGCGGTTTCGAGGGTCAGGGTACGTGCGTCGACGCGGCGCCAGGCCAACCCGGTGCTGCCCAGCAGCTGTTGCAGGGCCTGTTCGGCGCTGAATCGGCCGTTCAGTGCCGGCGCCTGCACGCCCGGCAGTTCCAGGGTGTAGACCACGCTCTGGCCGGTGGTGCGGCTGAAGGCGTTGAGCGCCTGGGCCAGGGGCTGGGCCGGCTGGGCGAAGGCATAGGTCTGCTGTTGCTCGGCGGCACTGGCCAGGGGAGCGACAGCAACGGCCGGGAGCATGGCAAGGCCGAACCAGAGAGGGACGCAACGCGGAGAGAACTTCATGGACGCTGACCTGTGAGAGGGTGATGACTGCGAATGAATCGCACTTCCACTCATTACACGGATGCCACGTCCTGTTACCTCACCCGCTTTTTGAAAAATATTTTGCCTGTGCCCGCGAAGAGGCCAGTACAGGCAACTACCGAATCAGGGTCAACCGCCCCAGCACGGTCTGCCGCGAAAAGCCCATCACCTTGCCCAGCGAATCCAGCGCCAGCAACGGTTCATCCACCGGGAAACTGCCGCTGACCTTGCGCTGCCCCAGTTCACCATCCAGCAACAGAATGCGCCCCGGGTAATAGCGCCCGAGGTCTTCCACCACCTGCGCCAGTGGCACCTGGTAGTAATTCAACCAGCCCTGGCGCCAGGCCAGGCGGTTGTCACTGTCCACCGCCTGGGTGTCGCCTACCCTGCCGGCGCTGTAGACCACCTGCTGGTTGGCCGTCAGCTCACGCGCCAAAACGCCCTGCGCGGGGCTAACGCCCACACGCCCACTGCGCACTGTCACCTGGGCGCCCTCGCCCTGCTCGCGCACTTCGAACTGGGTACCCAGCACCCGTACCTCGCCACCGGCAGCTTCAACCAGGAACGGCTCGCCGGTATGCGTCACCTGGAAAAACGCCGCGCCATGCAGCAACCGCACACGGCGCTCCCCCTTGGCGAAATCGACCGCAATGGCGCTACCGGCATCCAGCGTGACCTGCGACTGGTCAGCCAAGGTCACCTGGCGAATCTGCCCGGCACTGCTGTAGTCAGCCTGCAGGTCCTGCAACCAGTAGCCCGGGTGCCAGCCACCGGCAATACCCACGGCCAGCACCAGGCAGGCCGCCATCGCCAGCGCCGCCACACTTCGCCATGGAGCACGGACCGGCGGCTTGGCCATGGCATCAAGGTAACGTTGCAAGGCTTGCTGTTCTTCGCCGGCCAACCGCTGCGCCGGGGCGGCGCTTTTCTGCCACAACAACTGAGCCTGTTCGTAGGCGGCGCGGTGAGCAGGGTCGGCCAGCAACCAGCGCTTGAACGCCGCCCCCTCGGCTTGCGCGGGCTGCTCGTTGATGTGGCTGAGCCACTGCAGGGCGGCCTGGGACTGCGCCTCGGTAATGGGGGGCATGCTGCTCATCGACGGGCGCTCCCTGGCCGGCGTGGAATGGGCGCGGGCTCGGCAACACTGGCCTTGCACGCTTCAAGGGCGCGCATCATATGCTTTTCCACGGCACTCTGGGACAGTTGCATGGCCTTGGCGATTTCGCCGTACTTGCAGCCGTGAATGCGGTTGAGCAAAAAGATCTGCCGGGTGCGCTCGGGCAAGGCGCGCAACGCGGCTTCGATGCGTTGCAGGTCGTGGTCCACTTCCAGGGCCTGCTCTGGCGCCTGGGCCGTGGCCACTTCGTCCACCGGCAACGCGGCTTCGGCCACGCGCTCGCGGCTGCCTTCACTGCGCAGGTGGTCGATGGCGAGATTACCAGCGCATCGCAGCAGGTAGGTGTCCAGCGCCTCGACCTTCACTTCGGGGCGCCGCCAGAAGCGCAGAAATAGCTCCTGAACCAGGTCCGATGCCGTGGCGCGGCAGCCGACGCGCCGGCTGACCAGGGCTTCCATGCGTGCCCGTTGGGCCTGGAACACCTGGACGAAACGGGCACGCCCGCCAGCACTGTCGGCGTCGGGCTCGATGATGTCCCCCTGCTCGCTCACGGCTTCACACGGCAAACACGGCCAGCAACGGGCCGAGCACCACGCTGGCGGCGGCCAGGCCCAGCAGCAGGCGCGGCTGGTAAGGCAGGCCGAACACCCACAAGGTCACCCCAGCCATCATCACCGCCGTCCACTCCACCAGGCCGTGGGCCCAGCCACGCGCGTGCACGCTGAGGACCAGCGACAACAGCAGCAGCAGCCATCCAGCACTCCGTAACAGCCGCAATTGCCCAGGGCGCGGCTTGCGCCCGAGCAGGTCGCTGAAGTGTTTTTCCATGGCCAGGCACAGGGCGACAAAACCTGCGAATGCGATCAGTGCGTTACCCAGCATCAGCTCGCCTCCGCCGTTTCAGTGCCCGGCTTTTTTACTGCGCGTGGGCGCTTGGCAACCGGCTTGGGGCTGCGCAGCATCTTGCCGGCCAGCCAGGCCAGGAACAGCCCGGTGGCCAGGGCAGTCAGGTCGAAGCCGGCCATGGCCCAGTCACCCTCCGGCAGCGAATGGTTCAGCCCGCGGTGGGTACTCAGGCCGTTGAGCAGCGGCAGCAAGGCAAAGGCCAGCGCACCCAACGCCAGTTGCTCGCCCCAAGCCCTGCGCCCGCTGCGCAGTACCGCATGCACCAGCGACAGGCCCCAGGCGATGAAGAAGGCATTGACCTCCCAGTCGCCCCGGCCTTCGACGCCTATCGGGACCAGGCGGTTGGCCCAGAAGAAGCCCGCCACCGCCAGCAGCAAGCCGCTCATGCTGGCGATATTGAGTACCTCGACCAGGCGCAACTCACCCGGTATGCGCTCGCTCTTGGCGTGCTTGAGCTGGCGCTTGCCCAACCACATCACCAGGCCGGTGCCGATCACCGCAGTACCGGCCACACCAAAGAAGAAGTACAGCCAGCGCAACCAAGGCCCGGCGAAGTTACCCATGTGCAGCCCGGCAAAACTGAAGGCGGTCATCATTGCCCCGCTCTCTGGCTTGCCCTGGCTCAGCAGCTCGCCACTGGCGCCATCGAAGGTCCAGTTGGCGCTGCGCCGATAAGCCACATGGTCGGCAGACGATTGCGTGAAGGTGACGCGGGCATTGCTGTCGCCCGGGTTCTGCACCTGGATATTGCCAATACGCGCGCCGGGTTGCAGTGCCTGCACCTGGGCATACAGGCTGGGCAACGGCACCAGCGGTGCAGCCACATGGGCCGCCTTGGGCGCATCGTCGCGGCCGAACAGGTCGTTGAAGTACTTGTCGGTGTCATTGCCATAGCTGGCCATGATGCCGGCCGGCATCACCATGTACATGAACAGCACCAGGCTGCTGTAGCTGATCATCAGGTGAAATGGCAGCACCAGCACACCGATCGCGTTGTGCCCGTCCAGCCAGGAGCGCTGGCCCTTGCCGGGGCGGAAGGTGAAGAACTCCTTGAAGATCTTCTTATGGGTGATGATGCCGGTGACCAGCCCCAACAGCATGATGAACGCGCAGAAGGTCGACAGCCATCGGCCGAACGGGTACGGCATCTGTAGCTGGAAGTGGAAGCGGTAGAAGAACTCGCCACCGCGGCTGTCGCGCGCTTCAACCGGCTGACCGGTCTGGGTATCGAGGGTTTTACTCACGAACCCGCGTGGCCCGCCGTTGGGGTCGCGGTAGCCCACGCTCAAGGCAGTCTCGCGCGCGTTGGGCATGCGAATGAACCAGGTGCCCGAATGCCCGGCATTGTCCTGCAGGTAACGTTGGGCCACCCCCAGGCTGTTGAGCGGATCCAGGGCATGGCTGCGCACTTCGGGCTGCGCCCAGTGGGTGATTTCTTCCTTGAAATACGACAGCGTGCCGGTGAGGAAGATGGCGAACAGCAGCCAGCCGAAGATCAGGCCGGTCCAGGTATGCAGCCAGGCCATCGCCTGGCGAAAGCCTTCTTTCATGGGTTTTTCATCCAGTAGGCGACGCCGCTGATCATGCCCAACAACAGGCTTGGCGCCAGTACACCCAGCCAGGCACGCCAGGCGTTGCGGCAGGCAAAGCACCAGATGAACGCCAGCAGGTAGAAGACGAACGACAGCAACAGGCCGGTGAGCGTGGCATCGACCTTGGGCAACGGCGCCACCAAGGCAATACAGACGCTGGCCATCGACGCCAGCAAGTAGCCGCCCAGCAGCGCGGCGAGGCTGCGTGAGGCAACGCCCAGCCGGTAACTGAGCGGGAGGCCGGCGGTTTTGCGCGTCATGGCGAAGGTCCGGGCGTTTTCGGGGTTGCAATACTAATGATTTCAATTCTCATAAGCAAAGCCTGCTGACAGGTGACGATTGCCGAAAAAGACGGCCACCCCTACAATGCGAACAATTCTTACTACCAGTTGCGCTGTCATGCGCCGGAGTATCACGGTGACCAGCGCGCTTACATCGACGGTCGAAGGCCTTTACCACGCACACCACAACTGGCTCACCGGCTGGTTGCGTCGCCGTCTGGGCTGCCCGCACAGCGCCGCCGATCTGGCTCAGGACACCTACATGCGCCTGCTCCAGGCGCGCGAGGCGCCCCAGCTGGTGGAGCCGCGCGCGTTTCTTGCCACCGTCGCCAAGCGCGTATTGTGTAACCACTTCCGCCGCCAGGAACTGGAGCGCGCCTACCTGCAAGCGCTCGCACAGGTGCCGGAAGAGGTCGCGCCGTGCGAGGAGCAGAAGGCGATCATTTTCGAGACTTTGCTGGAACTCGATCGCCTGCTGGACGACCTGCCGCCATTGGTCAAACGCGCCTTCCTGCTGGCCCAGGTCGATGGCATGGGCCAAGGTGAAATCGCCCGGGAACTGGGCATCTCACTGGCCACGGTCAAGCGCTACCTGAGCAAGGCGGCCATGCGCTGCTACTTCGCCCTGTGAACGCCTCGTTTTCCCCGCAAGTGGCCGAGCAGGCCGTGCACTGGTTGATCAAGTCGCAAGGCGATGATTTCGGCCAGGCACAGCAATCGGCATTCGAACACTGGCTGCAGGCTGACCAGGAGCACCAGCGGGCCTGGGCGCATATCCAACAGGTCAACCAACGCTTGCGTGGGGTGTCGTCGCCGGTGGTGCACGCAACGCTGCAAGCCCCGCATTCGCCTGCCCGACGCCGGGCGCTCAAGGCCTTGTTGCTGGTCGGTGTGGCCAGTGCCACGGGGCTTGGCCTGCAACAGCACAACCCCCTTCCCGGGATGATGGCCGACTACCGCAGCCCGGTCGGTCAGCGCCGACGCATGCAACTGGGCGACGGCAGCGTGCTGCAACTCAACACCCGCAGCGCAGCCGATGTGCGTTTCGACGGGCAGCAGCGGTTGGTGCAACTGTTCGAAGGCGAACTGGCACTGCAAGTGGCCAGCGATGCACGGCCGTTGCGGCTACGTACGGGTGAGGGTGTATTGCACCTGGACAGCGGGCGCTTCAACGTACGCCAGTTCGACGGGTATAGCCTGGTGTCGGTGTTCGAAGGCGGGGCCAGCGCAGACGGGCAGCCGCTCATGGCCGGGCAACAGGCACGCTTCAACGGCGCCTGGCGCTCGGTGTCGGCACTCGACCGCAATGTCGGCGCCTGGGTCGACGGCATGCTGGTGGCCTCGCAGATGCGCCTGGCAGACTTCCTTGCCGAACTTGGGCGCTATCGCCATGGGCAGCTGGGGTGCAGCGAGCGGGTCGCCGACTTGCGCATTTCCGGGTCGTATCCGCTGGATGACAGTGAGCGCATCCTGCAGATGCTGGAGGTGGCATTGCCGGTGCGTGTGCGGCGGTTCACCCGCTATTGGGTAACGGTGGATGTGGGGTAAGGGCAAGCAGGTGACCGCCGCAGGTTTTGCAGGGGGCGTAAATCGAGCGCCGCCCGCGCGGCGCATCGCGAGCAAGCTCGCTCCTACATTTGTTTCGGGCCAGTAACGCCTGTGACAGTCGCGCGCGACCGCCTTGTTTGTAAGACGCGATATCGAGCTATGCGCGAAGGCGTTCGAGCGTAAATATCACAGGAATAATTGGCCCGAAACAAATGTAGGAGCGAGCTTGCTCGCGATGCGCCGCGCGGGCGGCGCTCGGTCTCACAGGCAATAACAATGTCATGCCGGACACCCCCGCAAAAAAATTCAAATTGACTGAGCCATTTTCCCAACCTCGCGTGACAGACATGGCAGAACCCCTCTCTCAGGACCCGACCCATGCCGTTGCGCCCCAGCCCGTTCGTTCACGCCCTGCTGCTCACCACCACCCTCGGCCTGGCCATGCCCGCCGCTCATGCCGAAACCCGCAGCTACCACATCGCCGCCGGTTCGCTTGAAGACGCCCTCAACCAGTTCGGCCGCGAAAGCGGTGCACTGATCTCGTTCGGCTCGCAACTGACCCAAGGCATGAGCACTCAAGGCCTGGACGGCCAGTACGACACGCGCCAGGGGCTGGACGCCCTGCTGCGCGGCAGCGGCTTGCAAGCACGCCAGGAAACCGACAACGCGTTCAGCCTGCAGCCCGTCGCAGCCCCTGCTGCCGGCGCCGCAGTCGAGCTCGGTGCCTCCACCGTGGTCGGCGACTGGCTGGCCGAGGCGCAGCAGGACAACGTATTCGAGCACCCCGGCGCCCGCGACGTCGTGCGCCGCGAAGCATTCGAACGCAACGGCGCTACCACCGCCCGCGAAGTGCTCAACCGCATCCCCGGGGTCAACGCCCCCGACAACAACGGTACCGGCAGCCACGACCTGGCGCTGAACTTCGGCATCCGCGGCCTCAACCCGCGCCTGGCATCGCGCTCGACCGTGCTGATGGATGGCATCCCGGTGCCCTTCGCGCCGTACGGCCAGCCGCAGCTGTCGCTGGCGCCGCTGAGCATGGGCAACATGGACGCCGTGGACGTAGTGCGCGGTGGCGGCGCGGTGCGCTACGGCCCGCAGAACGTCGGCGGCATCGTCAACTTCGTCACCCGGGCGATCCCTGAACAGGCCACGTTCAAGGCCGCCATGCAAAACCAGATCAGCCCGTCTTCCAGCCACGACGGTTTCAAGAACAGCGCCAACCTGTTGGTCGGTGGCACCAACGACAACGGCCTGGGCGGCGCCCTGCTGTACTCCGGTACCCGTGGAGGGGACTGGCGCGAACACAGCGACACGCAGATCGACGACCTGATCCTCAAGGGCAAGCTGCAACTGGACGAAGCCAACAGCCTGCACGCCATGGCCCAGTACTACGAGGGCGAGGCGGACATGCCCGGCGGCCTGAGCACTGCCGATTTCGATGCCGACCCGTACCAGTCCACGCGCCTGAAAGACAAGTTCTGGGGCCGCCGCACCCTGTTCAACTTCGGCTACGACTACAAGCAGGACGACCGCCAGTTCAGCGTCAACAGCTTCTTCACCAAAACCCTGCGCAGCGGCTACCTGGACCAGGGCAGCTTCGTCTCGCTGTCGCCACGCGAGTACTGGGTGCGTGGCATCGAAACCCGCTTCTCGCAGGGCGTGGCCCTGGGTGACAGCTGGCACGAGCTGGGCATCGGCTACCGCTACGTCAACGAAGCCGGCCACGAACTGCGCTTCCGCGAGCCGGTGAACGGCAACCTGCCCACCACCGCCAGCCGCAACGACCGCGACACCCGTGGCAGCACCGAAGCCCACGCCATCTACCTGGATGACCGCATCGACATCGGCCGCTGGACCATCACCCCGGGCGTGCGCTACGAGATGATCGACTCCGAACAGAGCAACAAGCTCAACGGCCAGCGCTACCAAGGCAGCTACAACACTGCACTGCCAGCCCTGAACGTGATGTACCACCTGACCGACAGCTGGAACCTCTACGCCAACACCGAAGGCTCGTTCGGCAGCGTGCAGTACAGCCAGATGCCCAACCGGGTCAGCAGTGGCGAAGTGAAACCGGAAAAAGCGCGCACCTGGGAAGTGGGTACCCGTTACGACAACGGCGACTTGCAGGCCGAGATCGGCGCGTTCCTGATCAACTTCGACAACCAGTATGAAAGCAACCAGACCAACGACTCGGTGATCGCCCGTGGTGAAACCCGCCACCAGGGTATCGAGACCAGCGTCCGCTATGCGCTGGACGGCCTGAGCCCGGCCTTGGCCGGCTTCGACGTGCACGCCAGCTATGCGTTCGTCGACGCCACCATCCGTGAGGACGGTCCGAACAAAGGCAACCAGGTGCCGTTCTCGTCGCGCCACAAGGGCAACCTGGGCGTGGGCTACACCGAGGGCCCGTGGCAGTTGAATCTGGACGGCAGCTTCCAGAGCAGCCAGTACGCCGACAACGCCAACACCAGCACCGAAAGCGCCGATGGCAGCACCGGGCGCATTCCGGGCTACATGCTGGTCAGCACCCGTGCCGGGTACGACTTTGGCCCGCAGTTGTCGAACCTCAAGGTGGCAGTCGGGGTGAAGAACCTGTTCAACCGCGAGTACTACACGCGTTCTTACGATGACAACAACAAGGGCAAGTATGTGGGTGAACCACGTACTTTGTATGTGCAGACGTCGGTGGAGTTCTGACCTGTAGCAAATGGGGGGCCGCTTTGTAGCCCCCTTTTGCAACAAGAAATTTATTTTCAAAAAGGGCTTGAATTCATTCCGCAGTTGCCTGACCTTAGAGTCAAGAGGCGCAGAAATTCCAAGGGTCTCAAGGGCCTAGGCGCGCCTCCATGCGAGCAAGCTGAATAAGGATTGAATCATGCAAATCCAGGTCAACAGCAGCAACCATTTCGAAGGCAACGCCCGGCTCGATCAGTGGGTCCGCAGCACACTGCAGAACTCGCTGGAACGTTACGAAGAAGACCTCACCCGCATCGAGGTTCACCTGCGCGACGAGAACGGCGCCAAGCCCGGACCGCATGACAAACGCTGCCAGATGGAGGCTCGCCCAAAAGGCCACCAACCGATTTCCGTGACCCACACCGCCACTTCGCTGGACCAGGCAGTCGACGGTGCCGCCACCAAGCTCAACCACGCGCTGGAACACTTCTACGGCAAGTTGCGCAGCAAGCGCGGCGCCCTGGAGCTGAGTGACCCAGACGCCTGATCGGCAATGCAAAACGCCCGGCCTAGAGCCGGGCGTTTTTATTTTTGCGATCAACGGAATTGAACCAACCCGCCGTTTTGTCGGTCAACCTCTGCACTCACTCGCTGCAGAAGCCAGACCATGAACAACCCATTCGAACTGATCAGTGCCGCATTTGCCCCCGAGTACCGGGTCAACCTGAGCATCGAAAACCTCGATGGCAGCATCATGCTGACCCTGTCCGACGACGCCGGCGTGGTCGCCAAGCGCCTCATCACCCAGGCCCAGCGCAACGATCCGGTGCGCCTGCAGCGGGTAATCGACAGCATCCGCCTGGGCCTGGCCATCGAACTGAGCCAGAACCCCATGCAGGTGCTGGCTGCGCTGACCCGCGACGCCCTTCACGAGCCGCGCCACTTCGTTGCCAACTGAGGGCTACTTGCCCTCCTCCACTTCCTTGCCGTTGGCATCCAGCACCTTGGTCGACGGGTAGCGATACGAAGCGTAGCGCACCACCAGAATCGAGAACGCCAACAACAGGATGCCGCCGCACAGGTACAGCAGCCCTTCGTCCGGCGCCTTGTGGTGCGAGACATCGCCGATCAGCAGGCGGGTCAACGCGGTAATGGCCACGTACAGCAGGAAGCGGATTGGCATGTGGTTGGTCTTGAAATAAATGCCAACCATCGCCCCCAGTTCCAGGTAGATGAACAACAGCAGAATGTCATCGACACTGACCCCACCCTTGCCGAGCATGTCCAGGAAGGTGACCACCGCCGCATAGGCGGTAATCGCGCCAATGCCGAACAGCGCCAGGTAATGGAAGGCCTCGACGCACAGGTTGCCCAGCGAGTCGGCCGAACCATGCAGGCCTTTGCGTAGCTTGTCTGCCCATTTGATGTTCACGATGTTCCATTCCCCGATACGTCTTTAAGGATGATGCGTCACCGGTGTGACGCTTGTGCCATGCAGTTAAAGGGCCAGGCCCTTGGCTTGGAAGGCGACCGATTGCCGCAAGGCACGTGTGGGTCAGGCTGAAGAATCAGGTTGCGCGATGATGGCAATGCTATTACTGTATGTGCATACAGTAAATTGCAACGCAACCAGCAAAAAGGCATAGAGGTGATGAATGGCCGTCGAAGTGGTGTACCGCAGCAGCCGCGACCCGGAGCGCTTGTTCATGGATAAGGCCGAAGCAGACCGTCACGACAAGATGCTCGAACTGGCCGAGCGCCTGGCCGAAGTGCTGCACAAGGCGGTGCCGTCGCTGACTGAGCAGCAGGTTGAGGAAGCCGGTATCTACATGGCCAAGAACCGCGATGTGTTTGCCCGGGCGTTCAAGAGCCAGCCGGATGCGTTGGCCGAGTTGCTGGAAGGTGGCGCTGCCGAGTGAGATCGGCGCCGCCTGCTTCGCGGGTAAACCCGCTCCTACAGGTATCACGTATCCTTGTAGGAGCGGGTTTACCCGCGAAGAGGCCAGCAAAGCCGGTATCAACCTTCAGCCATACAACAACCGCTCCGCCAACATCTGCGCCACCCGCGCCGGCGAACGCTTCTCCGCCTGCGCATGGCCGAACACTTCGGTCAGCCGTGACGGTATCCGCGCCAGGTGCGCGGTGATGGTGCCCAAATCCTCGCCACGATGGGTCAGCGCCACGTAGATCAACCCACCGGCATTGATCACGTAGTCAGGCGCATACAGTATCCCGCGCGACTCCAGCTGGTCGGCCACCTGCAAGGTGGTCAGCTGGTTGTTCGCCGCCCCCGCCACCGCCGCGCAACGCAACTGCATCACGCTTTGCCCGTTCAGCACCGGCCCCACGCCGCAAGGGGCGAAGATGTCGCACGGGGTGCTGATCAACGCATCGTTGGTCACAGGCTTGGCATCGAACTGCTCCATCGCCAGCCGCACACGTCCTGGGTCCAGGTCGCTGACCAGCAGCTCCGCGCCCACTGCATGCAGTTGCTCCGCCAACGCAAAACCGACATTGCCCAAGCCCTGCACCGCCACTCGCAGGCCTCTGAGGTCATCACTGCCCAGCCGGAACGAGGTGGTGGCGCGAATACCCGCGAACACCCCCATCGCCGCATGTGGCGAGGGATCACCCGATGCGGTGGTACTGGTCACATGGGGTGTGCTCTGAGCAATGCAGTCCATGTCCAGGGTCGAGGTGCCGCTGTCCACGGCGATGATGAAGCGCCCGTGCAAGGTATCGATGAAGCGGCCAAAGGCCTCGAACAGTGCGGCGCGGTTTTCCACATGCGGGTTGCGCATGATCACCGCCTTGCCACCGCCCAGTGGCAAACCCGCCAACGCCGCCTTGTAGCTCATGCCCTGGGCCAGGCGAATGGCATCGGTCATGGCGCTTTCGTCATCGGCATAAGGCAGGTACCGGCACCCGCCCATGGCCGGGCCCAGTTGCTCACTGTGGATCGCCACAACCGCTTTCAGGCCCGTAGGCGGGTCGTTGAACAGGTGCAAGGACTGGGTACGGGTGCTTTGCATCAGAGCGAACATCGACAGGCCCCCCATAAGGTGCTCCCTCCAGTATAGGCACCGCCCTGAAGCTGATGCCGCCGCCGGACCACTGGACGAAACCGCGCGCCACGGCTAATACTCAAGCGTGTGTGGAGAAGCCCCATGAAGCCACGTCAAGCCTGCCTGGCCTGCCTGGAACGCGAGCCTGTCGCCCTGCTGGAAGCCGCATTGTGGATTGCCGCCGAGCACGACCGGAGTGTCGAGCCCGCAGCCAGCCTCGCCGTGCTGCAAGACCTGCAGCGCGATATCAGCACCAACCTGCCGATGCTGCCACTGTGCGAACTGGCCCAGCCGCTGTTGCGCCAGCTCAATGCGCTGGGCTTTCAGCAGGATGAGTACCACCCCCTGCGCCCGCAGGCGGCAATGATGGACAAGGTGCTGCAACGCCGCCGTGGCCAACCGCTGACCCTGGCCATACTCGCCCTGGAACTGGCCCGGCGGTTGTCCATTCCGCTGGAGGGTGTGGGCTTTCCTGGCCATTTCCTGCTGCGTGTACCGGGTGCCGACCACCTGCTCGACCCCTGCGGTGGCCGGCGCCTTTACCCCAACGATTGCCGTGAGCTGCTGGCCCGCCAGTTCGGGCCGCATGTTGCGCTGACGGCCGAGCACATGCGCAGTGCCACCCCGCTGCAGATGCTGCAACGCCTGTCACGCAACCTGCGCCAACTGCACATCAGCAACGACAACCACCTGGCGGCGTTGATCGATGCCGAACGGGTCATGCAGTTGGGGCCGGTGCAGGTCAGTGACTACATGACCCGCGCCTCGTTGTACCAGCACCTGGATTGCCCACAGGCCGAGCGCTTCGACCTGGAGCATGCGCTGCTGCTGACAGAAGATCCGGCCCAGCGCCTGAAGCTGTCCGAACGCATCGGCAAGCTTCCGGCGGCGAACCGTTCGCTTCACTGAGCCGGGCTGTCCGGCTGCTGGGCGGGATGGGCCCGGGTGAACGCCGGATGCCCGGCGGCCAGTGCGGCAACCCGCAGGATACGCGGGAAGCTGCTCAGGTCGATGTTGAAGCGTTCGGCGGCATACAGCTGCGGGATCAGGTACACATCCGCCAGCCCCGGTTGATCACCGAAACAAAAGCCTTGATCACCAATCAGTTGCTCCACTGCCGCCAACCCTTGGCTGATCCAGTGGCCGATCCATTGATTGACCTGCCCCTCGTCCTGCCCGGCCTGGCGCAGCCGGTTGAGCACGCTCACGTTGTGCAGCGGGTGGATGTCGCAGCCAATGATTGCCGCTACACCCCGCACCTTGGCACGCGCCTCGGCCGTGGCCGGCAGCAACGCGGGCTGTGGATAAACCTCTTCCAGGTACTCGATGATTGCCGGTGACTGCACCAGCAATTCACCGCCATCGGTGCGCAAGGCCGGTACGCGGCCCTGCGGGTTGATGGCAACATACTCCGCCCCACGCTGCTCACCCTGCAACAGGTTGACCGGCAGGGACTGGTAAGCCAGCCCCTTCAGTGCCAGGGCAATGCGCACCCGGTAGGACGAGGTGGAACGGTAATAGGTGTACAGCTCCATGCCCGCCTCTCCTCAGTTGGCCGCGATGACCGTGCCACGGCATTCGCCGAAGCCGATGCTGGCCACGCCGTCGCGCGTGCAGCGGGCACGCAGGATGATTTCGTCACCGTCTTCGAGGAACTTGCGCACCTCGCCGCTGGCCAGTTCCACCGGCAGCTTGCCGCCCTCGGTGATCTCCAGCAGGCTGCCGAACGAACCCGGCGTGGCACCCGACAAGGTGCCCGAGCCGAACAGATCGCCTGGTTGCAGCTGGCAGCCGTTGACGCTGTGGTGCGCCACCAGCTGCGCCACGGTCCAGTACATGCTGCGGGTGTTGCTCAGGGTCAGGCGGTGTGGGGCAGCGCCCTGTTCGCGCATGCGCTGGGTCAGCAGCAGCACTTCAAGCTCGATATCGAATGCACCTGCGGCCTGGTCGCGCTTGTCCAGCAGGTACGACAGTGGCTGCGGGTCGCCTTCCGGGCGTGCCGGCTGGGCGCAGCGGAACGGCTCCAGCGCTTCGGCAGTGACCACCCAGGGGGAAATGGTGGTGATGAAGCTCTTGGACAGGAACGGCCCCAATGGTTGGTATTCCCAAGCCTGGATATCACGCGCCGACCAGTCGTTGAGCAGGCACAGGCCGGCCACGTGCTCGGCGGCGTCGCCTACCGGGATCGCCTGGCCCATGTCATTGCCCTGGCCAATCCAGATGCCCAGCTCCAGTTCGTAGTCCAGGCGCGCGCAAGGGCCGAAGCTCGGCTCGGTGTGCCCGGCCGGCAAGGTCTGGCCCTTGGGCCGGCGCACATCGGTGCCCGATGGGCGGATGGTGGAGGCGCGGCCGTGATAACCGATCGGCACGTACTTGTAGTTGGGCAGCAGCGGATTATCGGGGCGGAACAGCTTGCCCACGTTCTTGGCGTGCTCGATGCCGACGTAGAAGTCGGTGTAGTCACCGATCTGCGCGGGCACATGCAGTTGGCAGTCGCTGGCCGGGATCAGCGCCGGCTTCAACGCCGACTGGTGTTCGCTGTGCTCGCCAAGCAGGGCCTGCAAACGCTCGCGCAGCGCCACACGGGCGCTGCGGCCCAAGGCGAAGAATGCGTTCAGCGCGCCGCCGCGGGTGGCTTCGACGGCAGCCTTGGCTGCACCGTCGAACAGGCCGGCGGCCAGCACCGCTTCCAGGTCGAGGATCGCATCACCGATGGCCACGCCACAGCGTTTGGCTTCACCCGGCCGGCTGAAAATACCCATCGGCAGGTTCTGCAGCGGAAAGTCGCTGTGCCCGTTGGCGTGCTCGACCCAGCTACGGGCATTGGCAGTGTGGTTCATGGGTTATCTCCGGTTCGGGTTGAAGGTGCTCGGCAAGGTGGCCCAGCAACTATCGTAGTCGGCCTGCAATTGCGGGCATTCAAGGGCTTGCTGGCTCGGGCGCAGCACTTGGCTGGTCTCGAACATGAAAGCCATGGTGTTGTCGATCTTGTGCGGCGCCAGGTCGGCGGCAATGGCCTTTTCGCAGGTTTCGGCATCGGGGCCATGGGCGCTCATCACCCCGTGCAACGAGGCACCACCCGGCAGGAAGCCTTCGGCCTTGGCGTCGTAGGCACCGTTGATCAGGCCCATGAACTCGTTCATCAGGTTGCGGTGGAACCATGGTGGACGGAAGGTGTTCTCGGCCACCATCCAGCGTGGCGGGAAGATCACGAAGTCCATGTTGGCCAGGCCATGTACGCTGGTGGGCGAAGTCAGCACGGTGAAGATCGACGGGTCCGGGTGGTCGAAGCTGACAGTACCGATGGTGTTGAAGCGGCGCAGGTCGTATTTGTAAGGCACGTTGCTGCCGTGCCAGGCCACCACATCCAGCGGCGAATGTTGCAGTTCACAAGCCCAGTGCTCGCCCAGGAACTTCTGCACCAGTTGCACTGGCCCTGCGGCCTCTTCGTAGTGCGCCACCGGTGTGAGGAAGTCACGCGGGTTGGCCAGGCCATTGCTACCGATCGGGCCCAGGTCCGGGATGCGCAGCGGCGCGCCATGGTTTTCGGCGATGTAGCCGCGGGCCTGGCCATCGAGCAGTTCGACACGGAACTTCATGCCGCGTGGAATCACCGCGATCTCCAGCGGTTCGACTTCCATCACGCCCAGTTCGGTGGCAATGCGCAGGCGGCCCAGCTCCGGCACCACCAGCAGTTCACCGTCGGCGTTGAAGAAAACACGCTCCATGGAACGGTTGGCGCGGTAGATGTAGATACTCACACCGGCCGGTTTTTCCGCCGCCGCGTTGGCCACCATCGGCAGCCAGCCCTCGATGAAGTCGGTCGGTTCGGCAGGGATCGGCTGCGGGCTCCAGCGCAGGCGGTTGGGGTTGATCCCACCCAACGGCCCGCTCAGCGGCTGGCGCGCCAGGCGCTCGAAACGTGGGTGCAGTGCAGACGGGCGAATACGATAAAGCCAGGTACGGCGTAGCTCACTGCGGGCCATGGTGAACGCCGTGCCTGAGAGCAATTCGGCATACAGCCCATAGGGCGCCTTCTGCGGCGAGTTCTGCCCGACCGGCAAAGCCCCTGGCAGTGCTTCGCTGGCAAATTCGTTGCCGAAGCCGCTGAGGTAGTGAAGGTCGGGTGAGGTGTCGCGATTCATCGATGCCTCCGGGCTCTGGCCGAGCCGTTGCGGGCAGCTGGCTGCTGGCCCGGTGTGGGGTGGCAGCGCGTCTGCATTGTTTTTATCGTAATCAGATTACGAATAACGTAATTTGCCCCGCGCTTGGCGTCAAGCTATAAAGGCCCGACTTGAAGAAGCCGGAAGCAGATGTCCATGACCAAAGCCAGCTCCCCCGCCGACAACGGCAAGCAGAAAGTTCGCTCGGCGGAGGTCGGCACCGACATCCTGAAGGCGCTTGCAGAGCTCTCCCCTTCCACGTCGCTGTCACGCCTGGCGGAACATGTGCAAATGCCCGCGAGCAAGGTGCACCGCTACCTGCAGGCGTTGATTGCCAGTGGTTTTGCGGAGCAGGACAGCGCCACCAACCACTACGGTCTGGGTCGCGAAGCATTGCGGGTGGGGTTGGCGGCGCTGGGCAGCATCGATGTGTTGAAGATTGCCGCCCTGCCGCTGTCGCAATTGCGCGATGAACTGAACGAGAGCTGCTTCATTGCCGTGTGGGGTAACCAGGGCGCGACCGTGGTCAGCATTGAACCGGCAGTGCGTGCGGTCACCGTGGTCACACAAATCGGCTCGGTGCTACCGCTGCTTACCTCCTCTACCGGCCTGGTGTTCGCCGCCTATCTGCCCGAGCGCGAGACCGTGGAGTTGCGCGACCGCGAGCTGGCCGCCCTGCAACACAATGCAGAGGACTACCAGGCAGTCTTGGCCGGCATTCGCGACCGTGGGCTGCACCATGTGCACGGCCTGCTGATGCCAGGTGTGGATGCGTTGTCGGCACCGGTGTTCAATGCCTTGGGGCAGGTTGTGGCCGTGATGACCGTGGTCGGGCCAACGTCGATTTTTCATGCCGACGAGCATGGCCCGGCGGCGCAACGGCTGCTGGCGGCGGCGCGAGAGACCAGCTGGCGTATGGGCTATTCACCGGCCGCGTGAGCGCCTGCAGCACTATTGCCCGATACGTAAAGGTGAATGTCATAAGCAGCTATTTTTCCCACAGGATCAAGCGCTTATTCTTAACTCACTGGCCGGCATGAAGGGCTCTTCCCCCCCGCCTTTCAGGCCTGCGAGGTTCACCGACGTAGATTTTGAAGCTCCTTGATCTAACGTCTCGATTGGCCGCTGTGGCTTGCAGCGGCCTTTTTTTTTGCCCCGAAAAAACCTGCGCTCTCGCTGGCTGACGCGCTCCCACAAAGTGCCCAGCAAGCGCTCTAGAGTGGGTACTTCTGCAGATTCGCCATCATCTGCTGCAGCGCCTGCAAGCTGTCCTGCGGGTGCACGGCCCCGTCAAAGTCGCCAATCCGTGCCCAGTTTTCCGCCACCTCCTCCGGGGTAAAGCCTTCGCGCGGATCAAAGCCTACCCCCAGGCTGCGCTCCCAACGCACTTTGCCCACCCAGCCGCCACCCACCTCGAACAATTCGCCCGTGCCCTGGCACTGCTCGCTGCCCAGGTACACCACCAGCGGGCTGACCAGTTCCGGCTTGAGCCGCTCGAAGACCTGAGGCGGGATCAGCCCTTCGGTCATGCGGGTGCCGCCGGTAGGGGCGATGGCGTTCACCAGAATGCCGTGCTTGCGCCCTTCGATTGCCAACGTGCGGGTCAGCCCATACAAGCCAAGCTTGGCCATGCCGTAGTTGGCCTGGCCGAAGTTGCCGTAGATGCCAGAGGTAGAAGCGGTGAAAATCACCCGCCCCCAGTTCTGTTCGCGCAGGTGTGGCCAGACGGCGCGGGTGACCTTGAAGGCCCCTTCCACATGCACCTGATAAACCTGCTCCCAGTCGCTGTCGTCCATCTTGTGGAACGTCTTGTCACGCAGGATGCCGGCATTGTTCACCAGCACATCGACCCGGCCGAAGCTGTCGAGGGCCTGCTCGACGATACGCGCGCCCTGGCTGACCGAGTCATGGTTGGCGATGGCGGTGCCGCCGGCGGCGCGGATCTCCTCCACCACCCGGTCGGCGGCCGAGGCGCTGGCACCTTCACCGTGGGTAGAGCCGCCAAGGTCGTTGACCACGACCCTGGCACCCCGCGCGGCGAACAGCAGCGCATGGGCGCGGCCCAACCCACCGCCGGCTCCGGTGACGATCACCACGCGATCTTGCAGACGGACAGGCTCGCTCATGCTCATGGCTCCAGGCAGGTTCAGGTCAGCCAAGTGTCCGCCGCCAGCGGCAGGCGGACAATCAAGCTCACGCAGGCTGAATGCCTGGCAATAACGCAGGGCGATGAGGCCCGGTCAGGACCACGCCACTTTCTGCGGGTAACAACTCAGCGGCTGTTCACGGAAAGCCAGGTAGTGGCGCAGGACCTGCACAGGCGCCTCGGTGTGCGGGTAATGGCCGATGCCCTGCAACTGCACGGTATCCGGCTCCGGTACCAGTTGCCGATAACGCTCCAGCATGTGCCCGCCGGAAAGTGGGTCAACCACGCCATTGATGAAGCGCAGGGGTACGCCTTTGCGCTGCATCGCCCCGACCCAGCGTTCGCGATGCAACCTGCGCTCGGGCATGTAGCTCACCAGCTTGTGCAGGATGCGCGTGCCCCGGTTGGCGGCGATCAGGCTCCAGAAATCATCCAGGGCGCTTTCACTGGGGTGGGTGCAGGGGCCGTAGACCTGGGTCACGTTGCGTACCAGGTCGTCACGCCCGAACGAGCGCCCGACCAGCCAGCCGAACCGGCTAAGCAGCAGTTTCTGGATCAGCAGCATGCGGCAGCTTTCGGGGAACAGCCCGCTGTTGAGGAACACGCAGCTGGCTATGTCGGCACGCTGTTCGTGGTGCCGCGCCAGCAGTTCCTGGGCCACGCTGCCGCCGTAGTCATGGGCCAACAGGTGTACCGGCTGGTCGACCTGCAGATGGCCGAGCAAGGCCTGCTGCAGGTCGGCTTGCTCCATCAGGCTGTACGCGTGGTCGACCGGCTTGGCCGAGTCGCCAAAACCGAGCATGTCGCAAGCGATCACCCGAAAGCGTTGGGTCAAAGGCCCCCACAGGTAGTGCCAGTCCCAGCTGGCCGTGGGGAAGCCGTGTAACAGAAGCAGGGGCTCTCCTTGCCCTGCGGTCCAGTAGCGGATGCTCTGGCCCCGGAAGTTGAAGCTTTGTCCCCGGGTACGCCAGACGCACAATGGAATTTCGGCCATAGGCATCAGAAGTAACCCGGAGAAGTGATAGGGACGGGATAGGGCAAGGCTGCGGTCATTGCATGTCACCTCGGCACATACATGTGCTCTCTATGTCGAGGCAAAGTCTAGCCAGCAGCCCACTGGCTGGAACTTGCGTTGCCAGCCAGCTTGATGACTGTGCGAGTCAGTGGCACGAACGGTCAGAGCAACAGGGCCAGCAACGGTGCCGCGAACAGGTTCAGCAAGCCGGTCAGCACCATGACCAGGCCGGCCACCGAGCCTTCCTCGCGGCCCACCTCCTGTGCCCGGCTGACCCCGGCACCATGCGCGCCGACACCAAACAGCGCACCCCGTGCCAGCGGCGTGCGCAACGGCAACCAACGCAGCAGCACGCCGCCGAACATGGCGCCGAGTACACCGGTGAACATCACGAACACCGCTGTCAGCTCTGGCACGCCACCCAGGTCATGGGCCAACGGCATGGCAAACGGTGTGGTAATCGAACGCGGCACCAGCGACAGGCTGGTCGCGCTGTCCAGCGCCAGCAGGTGCGCCAGCCCCCAGGAACTGGCGATCGAGGCACTGCTGCCGGCGACCATGCCCACCATCAGCGCCGGCCAATGGCGCGCCAGCATCGCCCGCTGCTGCCAGATGGGCACCGCGAAGGCGACGGTCACCGGGCCAAGCACGCTCATCAACCAATGGGTATTGCGCGCATATTCGGCATACGCGGTGTGCAGCGGCACCGCCACCGCCAGCAACAGCACCGGTACCAGGATCAACGGCGACAGCAGGTAGCGCCCGCTGCGCCGGTACAGCCAGCGGCTGCCCAGGTAGGCCAGCAAGGTCAGGGCCAGCCAGAACAGCGGCATGGGTTCAAGGCTCATGGCGCAACCTCCAGCGGCACACCAGTTCTACGGTGAGCGCGGTCACCACCATCACCATCAGCGTGCTCACGGCGATCACCAGCAAGATGCGCCAGCCCTCCTCACGGATCAGCGAGCCGTAGTCCAGCAGGCTCATCAACGCCGGAATGAAGAACAGCAGCATCTCGGCCATCAGCCAGCCGGCGCCGAGTTGCAGCATGGCCGGCTTGAGCACACCGGACGCGAACAGTATCAGCAGCAGTGCCAGGCCCATCACGCCACCGGGGATAGGCCAGCCCAGCCAGGTGGCTAGCTGGCCGCCAAGCAGGAACAGGGCGCATAGAATCGCCAGCTCGACGAGCAGGCGCAGGGCTTTTTTCAATAAGGCGGGTTTCATGGCGGGGTTCCTCGACAGGCCCTCATTTTAAGATTCGGCTGCCTAGGCCAGAAGCGAATTGTTAGACTGATCGCCATTCCAGAATGGAATTCAGAGCATGGAATTCAAACAGCTGCGCAGCTTTATCGAAGTCGTCCACCGCGGTGGTTTTACCCAGGCGGCGCAGACCCTGCACATCAGCCAGTCGGCCGTGAGCAAGCAGGTGGCCCAGCTGGAGCAAGATGTGGGCCAGCCGCTGCTGGAACGCCAGGCCTCGCAGCTGCACCTGACGGCTGCCGGGCGCATTGTGCTGGAGCGTGGCGAAGCCCTGCTGCGCCAGCGCCAGGCGCTGCTCAACGAACTGGACGACCTCAGCCAGATGGAGCGCGGCGAACTGCGCCTGGGCTTGCCGATGTTGGGCAGTGACGCCTTGTTCGCCGGGCTTTTTGCCGAATACCGGCGACGTCACCCGAACATCGCGATCCAGTTGCTGGAAGGCGGTAGCCGCAGTGTCGAACAGGCGGTCAAGAGTGGCGAGCTGGAACTGGGTGGTAGCCTGACACCCAGCGATGAGACGTTCGACTACCAGCCGTTCTGCAACGAGCCGTTGGATGCCCTGCTGCCGGCGGGGCATCCATTGGCGAGCCTGAACGGGGTGGACCTGGGGCAACTGGCCGATACGCCGTTCCTGTTGTATCAACGCAGTTTCGTGCTCAACGACCGACTGCTGAAGGCGTGCCAGCAACAGGGCTTTACCCCGAAGGAAGGCGGCCGCAGTGGCCAGGCGGATTTTTTGGCGGCGTTGGTGGCGGCAGGCCAGGGCGTGGTGTTGCTGCCCCGTGTGGTGGCAAAAGCGCTGGAGCGCCCTGGGGTGGTGCGTTTGCCGCTCCGTTCGCCGGGGGATTTACGCTGGGACATCGCCTTTATCTGGCGGCGTGGGGCCTATCTGTCACGGGCGGCGCAGGCGTGGTTGGCATTGTTGCGCGAAACTCACGCCTGACGCGCTTTTTTATGCGGCCTTAGGGTCAGGCTTTCAGTGCGATTGCCAATTCAGCCAACCACGGCTCGGCATCCGTCTCCGGGGTCACCGTCTCGCTGGCGTCCAGCCGCAACATCGGCTGCACCTCACGCACACCCAATTCGGCAAACAGCTCGCGCATCTGCTCGCCACCGCCGCAATAGGTATCACCGTAGCTGGAGTCACCCAGTGCAATCACCGCCCCCGACAGACCACGCCAGGCGGCAGGCAAAGTATCGCGAAGGGTGCTGTACAGCGGCATGAGGTTGTCCGGCAACTCGCCCATGCCGGTGGTCGAGGTCACGGCCAGCAAGGCGTCGGGGGCAAAACCTTCAAGATCCTGCTGGGTGGCACGTGCCGCATGCCAGGCCTCCAGGCCCGCTGCCTTGAGCAGCGTTTCAGCGTGACGGGCGACTTCTTCGGCGGTGCCATAGACCGATCCGGAAATAATGGCGACTTTCATCGGGTAGAGGATTCCGAAACTGAGTGAAAACGTAGGATACTAGCATCCAGCGCTGGCAAAAGGCCGCCTCTACCAAAGTCGCCGCCCTCAGCCCCTCTTTGCCCAATGGCCCGAACATGATCAATGCGCAATTGCTGCAATCGATGGTCGATGCGTCCAATGACGGGATCGTGGTTGCCGAACAGGAAGGCGACGACACCATCCTGATCTACGTGAACGCCGCCTTCGAACGCCTGACCGGCTACAGCCGCGATGAAATCCTCTATCAGGATTGCCGCTTTCTGCAGGCTGACGACCGTGACCAGCTTGGCCGCGCACGTATCCGCAGGGCCTTGGCCGAAGGCCGCCCCTGCCGCGAAGTGCTGCGCAATTACCGCAAGGATGGCAGCGCCTTCTGGAACGAGCTGTCGATTACCCCGGTAAGGCACGCCGCTGACCAGCGCACCTACTTCATCGGTATCCAGAAAGACGTCAGCCGCCAGGTCGAACTGGAACGGCAACTGGCGGAACTGTGCGCTCGTCCGAAACCCGACGAACGCGCTTGAACCAAGTACGCCATGCACGGTCAATCCCGATGAAGAAATCGCCACCACCGAGTTCGATCATGCAAGCAGACGTGCTCCTGACCCAGGACGAGCTGGATTTCATCCAGAACATGCAGCATTCGCCGCAATTGAACGTGGCCGACTCCATGTCGAGCCTGCTGGTCAATGGCGACCGCCGCATCCAGAGCCTGCTCACCCGGCTGGTGGCGAACGAACAGGTTACCTTGCAGGCCCAGTTCAACAACCAGCAGATCAGCTTCCCCCTGCAATTGGTAGAGGACGAATTCCACGCCCTGCACCTGCAACTGGGTTCACCGGAAATCTACGAAGACGGCCCCATGCTGCGCCCTTGGCGCCTGTCGATGGACCAGCCGAGCGCACTGCTCGATGCCCATGACAAGGTCAGCGGCCTGTGGGTACGTGATATTTCCTTCAAAGGCGTGCTGCTGGAAGTCCGCGACCTGCCCTCGCCACCCGCCCGCTTCGAACTGCGCTTCGCCCCCGGCGGCATCAGCCCGATCGAACTGCACGGGGTACTGGGCCGGCGTATTGGCCCGGACCTGGCGGCTTATGACCTCAGCCAAAGCCCGGCCGAAGAAATCGAGCGTCTGCGCGACTACATCCTCCAGGCCCACCGTAGGGCCCACCCCGACCTGCACACTCAGGTATCTAGCTGACCTGCCAGAAACTGCCGCAACCGCTGGCGCATGACACTACCCTGCGCTCCCAGGCAGGCGATAGCACTGCCAGCCAGGCTGGCCTGTGCCACTTCCGCCGCCTCACCGGCCAGTAACAACGGGCAGTCCAATACCGCCGCCAGGCGAGCCAGGTGCCGGGTGAGTTCTGCGGTAGGCGGCTGATGAGAAAACAGCACCAAGGCATCCGGCTTCAGGCGCTCGCAAACCAGCGCCAGCTCCTGCAGTGGCTGCCCGCTCGCCAACGGGGTCACACCTGTTTCGTCGCTGCCCAGGATCAGGCTGGTGACCAGCAGCTCAAGCTCATGGCACTGCCCCGGTAATGGCGCCAACAGCACGGTGCGGCTACGCGGCACATGGGCAAGCTGCAAACGAGCGAACACCCGACCACGCAAGAACTGGTCAAAGAACAGCCATTCACTGGCCTGCCCATAGCCGCCCTGGCGGACTGCCATGTCGTGCCACACAGGCATGAACACTTCGCTGAAAACCTGGTCCAGGGTGCTGGCGGCAAACACCTCCTGGAAAAGCAGATCAAGGCCCGCCACGTCGAAACGCTGCACCGCCAGGCGGATCTGGTGCTGCCAGCGTAGCCAGGCGTCCGTCGCATCACCGGCCTGGCCGGCAAGGGCATGGCCACGCGCAAGAATACTGCCCACTTTGCTGACCGCCACACCGCGCTCCAGCCACCCGAGGATACGGCGGATCTCATCGATATCGGCCTGGGAATACAGGCGGTGGCCACTGTCGGTACGGATTGGCTGGATCAGGCCATATCGACGCTCCCAGGCCCGCAGGGTCACAGCGTTGACACCGGTCAGACGGGAAACTTCACGAATTGGAAACAGCTCCTGCTGTTCGAAACTCGCATCGATCACCGGATTACGTCCCTGTTCGTTCATCTGCAAGGGGTACCCTGAGTGCGGAAGTTGAACGGGTATTCTACTACGACGGCGCGAGTCACAGGGTGCAACCGTTTGCCGCCCGACGTTTGCCGAATATTGCAGATACGCGATAATCCGCGCCCGATTCTTGCATGCACGCCTGTGTTGCCCACCACCCCGGGCCACACAGCCAAAGGGGCCAGCTACCCGCCAGCCCCGTTGCCAGGAGATACACGATGTCTACCCCACCCGTCACCCTGATGGTGTCGCGCCGCGCCGCCCACGGCCGCTACCAGGACTTGCTGGCCTGGTTGCATGAAGGCGAGCAGCTGGCCACCGACTTTCCCGGCTACCTCGGCTCGGGCATCCTTGCCCCGCCCCGCGATGGCGACGAATTCCAGATCATCTTCCGCTTCAGCGACGAGCCCACCCTGCATGCCTGGGAACACTCCGCCTCGCGCCGGGCCTGGTTGCAACGCGGCAACGGCCTGTTCGAGCGCCCCAAAGAGGCGCGCGTAAGCGGCATCGATGACTGGTTTGGCACCAATATGGTGCAAAAACCACCCCGTTGGAAACAGGCCGTGGCGATCTGGCTGGCATTCTTCCCGGTCTCGTTGCTGTTCAACCTGCTGTTCGGCCACTGGTTGGCAGCGTTGGACCTGGTACCCCGGGTACTGCTTAGCACCCTGGCGCTGACACCCGTGATGGTCTACCTGTTCATCCCCCTGTCCACCCGCCTGCTGGCCGGTTGGCTGCATGCCACCCCAACGCCCCCTGGCGCCCTGCGCAGCCGCTGAGGGCAGGCCATACAACAGGGAAACAGTTCGGGTATGCTGGGTGGCAACCAAAGGACAGACAAGTTGACCGCCCGAACATGAACAGCCCCATTCTCGTTACCGGAGCCAGCCAGCGCGTCGGGCTGGCCCTGGCCCTTGAACTGGCACAGGCCGGCCATACGGTGGTCAGTGCCAGCCGCAGTGTGCAGCCACAGACGGCCCACCCGAACATCGTGCAGTTCCAGGCCGACCTGTGCCAGGCGGCCGACCGCCAGGCCCTGATCGATCACCTGCACAGCCATTACGACGGCCTGCGGGCCATCATCCACAATGCCTCGCTGTGGCTGGATGACGGGCTCGACAACCTCGAAACCATGTTCCGCCTGCACGTCGAAGCGCCCTACCACCTCAACCTGGCCCTGGGTGACCTGCTGGCCAAGGTGGACAAGGCCGACATCATCCACATCTGCGACGAAACGTCCTCACGCGGCAGCAAGAGCCATATCGGCTATGCCGCCACCAAGGCTGCGTTGCAGAACATGGTGCTGTCGTTCGCCGAAAAATATGCGCCCAAGGTGCATGTGAACGGTATCCTGCCCGGGCTGCTGATCCTCAAGGAAGGGGGCGATGAAGCCTACCGCCAGCAAACCCTGAAAAAGGCCTTGCTGGAATTCGAACCCGGCGCCGGCCCGCTGATCGAGACCGTCAAGTACCTGCTCGCGAGCCAGTACAGCACCGGCAGCCAGGTGGTCATCAACGGTGGCCGCCACCTGAAAAACCGCATGACTTGAGAGAAGCCCATGACCCCACAGCAACAGCTCGAACTCGAAGCCGCCGCGTTCCGGCGCTTGGTCGAACACCTGCAAAAGCGCACCGACGTGCAGAACATCGACCTGATGAACCTGTCCGGTTTCTGCCGCAACTGCCTGTCCAAGTGGTACAAGGCTGCAGCGGACGAGCGCCAGCTCGACCTGAGCCTGGATGACGCCCGCGAAGCGGTGTACGGCATGCCCTACGCCGAGTGGAAAGCCCAACACCAGAAAGAAGCCAGCGCCGAACAACAAGCGGCGTTCGAAAAAGGAAAACCTCGTGACTGATCTGAACACCCTGCGCGCCAGCCTGGCCAGCGGCCAGCATGTATTTGCCGATACCCTGGCGTTCATTGCCGACCACTACAGCTACCAGCCTCAGGCGTTCAACAATGGTGGCGTGGAAAATGCCGCTGGGCAGAACGAAGGTTCGTGCAAGACTTTGGGCCTGGCACTGCTGGAAGGGCTGAGCGACCAGGAAGCGCTGCTGGCCTTTGGCGAGCACTACCGGGACGTGCTGGCCACGCCTGAGGGCAGTGACCATGGCAATATCCGGGCGCTGATCCAGCATGGGCTGGCTGGGGTGAAGTTTGCTGCGCAGCCTCTGGCGCGCAAGGCTTGAGATAGCCGGGGCCGCTATGCGGCCCTTTCGCGACGCAAGGCCGCTCCTACAAGGGACCGCGCTCCCTCCTTCGATCGATGATTGTTCCTGGAACATCTGTCGCCAACATTCCTTGCTGCAACCACTGCAAGGCCACCGGCCACAGGGTTTCGCGAAAACGGTCATGGAAGAACGCGAAATGACCAATCTCCTCGACCGATATATCCACAGGCGCGATGCGCAGGTGCCGGGCACCCTGTATATAACTCAGCAAACGCTCGGTGGCCGCGACGGTGCCGAAGGGGTCATCGGTCAGGCTGATGGCCAGGGTTGCCGCCCGCACCTGAGCGAACGGTAGCGTTTTCAGTTCACGGCCGCTGGGCCGGTGTTCGTAACGCGGGGTTCGTGTGGTCCAGTCGTGCACCACACCGGACGGCGTGTCCTCCAGCCAACCCAGGCGCTTGCCGGGAAAGTAGCCAAACACCCGGTTCAATAGCGGCATCACCACGTGCCACTTGCCAAACAGCTGCCAGCGCTGCTCAGCCGCATAATCGCGCCAATAGGCAAACTGCGCGCCCACCATCACCACCCGGCGCACCCGGCTGGCAGAAGGCGCCAGGCCCACTGCGCAGCCGCCGAAACTGTGCCCCACCACATCCACCGGCTGGCCAGGGAAATGCGTTGCCGCATGCGCCAGCATGGCTTCGAAATCGAGCCTGCCCCAGTCGCTCCATGAAGCCTGAAAACCGCGCAGTGACGCCGGACGGGACTCGCCGATACCCCGGTAATCGTAGGTCAGCACATCGAAGCCCTGGGCGAACAGGAAGTCGGCAAAGCGTGAGTAATAGCGGCAGCGTACCGAAGTGGCAGCGTTGATGATCACCAGCGGGCGCTGGGGGTCTGGCTGAGCGTGGCGCCAGCAGAAACCGCCGAGGCTGTAACCGTCGGCTGCGGGGTGGCGAAAGGCTGTGGCGGGTTGGGTGAGGCTGCTCATGGCGCATTCCCTGTTGTTGTGCGCCAAAACTAGCAAAGATTTTATAGCCTGTACCGGCCCGCTCGCAGGTGAACCCGCAAAAGGGCCGGTACAGGCTATCGCCGATTACAGCTCGACGCAGTCGAACTTCACATCGGTAGCCACGTCTTCGTCGTAGTTGACGTCAGCACGCTCGAAGCCGAACAGGTTGAGGAACTGCTTCTTGTAACCGGCATAGTCGGTCAGCTCGAACAGGTTCTCGGTGGTCACCTGTGGCCACAGGGCTTTGCAGGCGCTCTGCACGTCGTCACGCAGTTCCCAGTCGTCCAGGCGCAGGCGGCCCTTCTCGTCGACTTCGGCCGGCGCACCGTCGGCACGGTACATGCGGTCGCGGTACATACGGTCCAGCTGGTCCTGGGTGCCTTCGTGAACGCCCTTCTCCTGCATGATCTTGAAGACCATCGACAGGTACAGCGGCATCACCGGGATGGCCGAGCTGGCCTGGGTGACCACCGACTTCAGCACCGCCACGTTGGCGCCACCCTTGAGTTCGCCGGCCAGTTTCTGGTCCAGGCGCAGGGCGGTTTCGTCCAGGTCCTGCTTGGCCTGGCCCAGCGCACCGTGCCAGTAGATCGGCCAGGTAATGTCGCTGCCGATGTAGCTGAAGGCCACGGTGCGGGCACCTTCGGCCAGCACGTTGGCGCCCGCCAGGGCGTCGATCCACAGCTGCCAGTCCTGGCCACCCATGACGGTGACGGTGTCGGCGATTTCCTGCTCGGTGGCCGGCTCGATGCTGGCCTCGATGATGGTGTCCTTGTTGGTGTCGATGGCGGTCGACTTGTACGGCTGGCCGATTGGCTTCAGGGCCGAACGCACCAGTTCACCGGTTTGCGGCAGCTTGCGCACAGGCGAAGCCAGCGAGTAGATGACCAGGTCAACCTTGCCACCCATTTCGTTCTTGATCAGTTCGATGACTTTGGCACGGGCCTCGTCAGAGAAGGCGTCACCGTTGATCGACTTGCTGTACAGGCCCTCGGCCTTGGCAAACTTGTCGAAGGCAGCGGCGTTGTACCAACCAGCAGTGCCGGCCTTGGTTTCGGTACCTGGTTTTTCGAAGAACACGCCCAGGGTGTCGGCCTTGAAGCCGAACGCTGCGGTGATGCGGGCCGCCAGGCCATAGCCGCTGGAAGCACCGATGACCAGGACCTTCTTCGGGCCATCCTCGCGCACGCCCAGCTTGCGGGTGGCTTCGATCTGGTCACGGACGTTGAGCTCGCAGCCCTTCGGGTGAGTCGTGGTGCAGATGAAACCGCGAACCTTAGGATGAATGATGGCCAATGTCTGTACCTCGTCAGGTTTATGCCGGGGAACCGCCGTTCGAGGCGATTCCGATTGATCAGAGGGTGAGACTACCCCCGCAGGTTATCCGACACATATTACGGGGTGATCAAAGGGATGCAAAACGGTGGCAACCTCAATCCGGCAGTAAAGCCGCTTTAAGCCAATCCAGAAACTGCCTGGCCAGCGGATCATCCTGGCTGTCCCGATGTACCAGACAAGCCCACGCAGGCCCGCGAACGCGCTGCGCCGACAACGCCTGCAAACGCCCCTCTTCCACTGCCCGCCGCGCGAGCAACTGGCTGACCAACGCCACCCCAAGCCCCTCGCTCGCTGCATCCAGCAACAAACCGGGGTCGGAAAAGTTCAACCCTTTGCCCTGCTGCCCCACCTCTTCGCCGCCTTCCAGTTGCCAGTGGCTCCAGTCCATCTCGCGCTCGCCATGCAGCGTGGTGCGCCGCTGTACCGGCGTTTGCAGCAAGGCTGGATGGCAAGCCGGGTACAACTGGTCCTGATGCAGCACGCTGAAACTGCACTCGGCCTGAGCACTGAGGTCGTCGCGGATGGCAAGGTCGATGGTTTCGGTGGCCATGTCCGGCACCTCGAAACTGGTGAATAACCACAGGTCCACGTCCGGACAGCGCTGATGGAAATCCGTCAGTCGCGGCAACAGCCAGTGCCTGGCAAACGCCGGGCTGGTATTCACCACCAACTGGTTGGGCTTGCGGTACTGGTCGAGCCGGCGAATGCCCACGGCCAGGTGTTGCAGCAGTGATTGCGTGGTGCTGAGCAGGTCGTGCCCGGCGTCGGTCAGGCTCACGCTGCGGCCACTGCGGTAGAACAGCGGCTGCTCCAGGTAGGTTTCCAGGCTGCGGATCTGCTGGCTGATGGCCGACTGGGTCAGGTTCAGCGCCTCGGCGGCCTTGTGGAAGCTGCCCAGCCGCGCGGCGGCCTCAAAGCCGCGCAGCGCATTCAGGGGTGGCCAGTGTTTAAGCATGATTGATAAGCCGTGCTGATCAGATATGCGCTAAATCTATCGTTTGTCGCAGGCCACGCCTAGCCATAGCATGAACACCAACACCCGCGACGGCGGGCTTCGTTGATAAAAATCCCTAATAGATCGGAGTTCACTATGCACCTGTCCCTCGACAGCGGCTGGCGCATGCCCGCCGAATGGGCACGCCACGCGGCAACCTGGATGGTCTGGCCACACAATCAGGCCCTGTGGGAAAGCGGCTGGAACGTACGCCTGGCCGATGTCCAGCAGGACTACGCCCGAGTCGCAGCGGCCATCGCCCGTTTCGAGCCGGTGAAGATGGTGGTCGACCCGTCCGCCGTGGCCAGCGCCCGTGCCTTGTGTGGTGCCAACATCGAGTTGATCGAACTGGCGGTGGACGACAGCTGGTGCCGGGACAGCGGCCCGAGCTTCGTCTGCCACCCGCAGCGCGGCCTGGCCGGCCTGAGCTGGCGCTTCAATGCCTGGGGCGGCAAGTCGCAGCACAGCCTGGACCGCAGCCTGGGCCGGCGCATCCTCGACCAGCTGGGCCTGGACGGGTTCAGCACTGCACTGTGCAACGAAGGGGGGGCGATTCATGTCGACGGCGAAGGCACGCTGATCACCACCGAATCGGTACTGCTCAACCCCAACCGCAACCCTGGCGTGAGCAAGGCCGATTTCGAGGCCTGTTTCGCCCGCCACCTGGGCATCCGCAAAACCATCTGGCTGCCAGGTGACCCGCAGTACGTCACCGGCGACATGACCGACGGCCACGTCGATGGCGTGTGCGCCTTCGCCCGCCCTGGCGTGCTGCTGGTGGATGCCACCCGAGACCCGCATTCGGTGTACGCCGAAGTGGTGCGGGAAAACCGCCGCGCCCTGGAGCTGGCCACCGATGCGCAGGGCCGCCACTTCGAACTGCTCGACCTGTACGAGGCCAGCGCCGCCGTTGACCCGAATGCCGAGGTGTTCTGCGCCTCCTACACCAACTTCTACATCGCCAACGGCGCAATCATCATGCCGGCCTATGGCATCGCAGCCGACCAGGACGCAGCTGCGCAACTGGCCCACGCCTTCCCGGGCCGCGAGATCGTGCCGGTGCGCATCGACCACATTGCCCATGGCGGTGGCGGCATTCACTGCATCACCCAGCAACAGCCGCAGGTACAGCCATGAGCCTGCTGCGCGTGGCCACCACGCAGATGCCGTGCAGCTGGAACCTGCCCGATAACCTCGACCGCGCCGAACACCTGGTGCGCCAGGCTGCTGCCAAAGGTGCCCAGGTGATCCTGCTGCAGGAGCTGTTCGCCACCCCGTACTTCTGCATCGAACAGGACCACCAGCACCAGGCCCTCGCCCAGCCCTATCCCGACAGCCCGATATTGCAGCGCTTCGCGGCGCTGGCCGGCGAGCTGGGCGTGGTGCTACCGCTTAGCTGGTACGAGCGCGCCGGCAATGCCTTTTTCAACTCGCTGACCGTGGCCGATGCCGATGGCCGCCTGCTGGGGGTATACCGCAAGACCCACATCCCCAACGCCATTGGCTACCAGGAGAAGGAATACTTCAGCCCCGGCGACACGGGCTTCAAGGTCTGGGACACCGCTTTCGGGCGCCTGGGCATTGGTATCTGCTGGGACCAGTGGTTCCCCGAAACGGCCCGCTGCCTGGCCTTGATGGGCGCTGAAGTGCTGCTGTTCCCCACCGCCATCGGCTCCGAGCCCGGCTGCGCCGAACTGGACTCGCGTGACCATTGGCAAGTGGCCATGCGCGGCCACGCCGCCGCCAACCTGCTGCCGGTGGTAGCGGCCAATCGCGTCGGCGAAGAAGTCGCGGCCAGCGATGCATCATTGTCCATGCGCTTCTATGGCTCGTCGTTCATCTGTGACCACAAGGGCGCCATGCTCAGCGAAGCGGACCGCGACGACACGGGCATCTGGTTGCACGACCTGGACCTTGCAGCCATGCGCGAAGACCGGCTGAGCTGGGGTATCTACCGCGATCGTCGCCCAGAGATGTACGCCCCCCTGCTGACCCTGGACGGCAAGCATCCACACACCCTGAGGGCCTGAGCATGAAACGCCACGTTTTAGCCGCAATGGCGCTGGCCATCTGCGCCAGCCAGGCACAGGCCGAACAGCCCGTGCTGCGCCTGTACAACTGGGCCGATTATTTTGCCGAAGACACCCTCAAGCAGTTCACCGCCGAAACCGGCATCCAGGTGATCTACGACGTCATGGACGGCAGTGAAGTGCTCGAAGCCAAGCTGATGTCAGGGCGCAGTGGCTACGACCTGGTGTTCCCCGGTGACACCGTTGCCGAGCGGCTGATGCGCGCCGGCAGCCTGCAGCCACTGGACCACAGCCGCCTTGAGGCACTGGACGACATCGAGCCCGGCCTGCGCCAGCTGCATGCTCGCTACCCCAAGGCCAGCCAGGCCACCGTGCCCTACACCTGGGGCACCATCGGCCTGACGGTGAATGCCGACAAAGTCCGCCAGCGCATGCCCGATGCGCCGCTGGACAACCTCGACCTGCTGTTCAAACCGGAAATGGCCGCCAAGTTCGCCGACTGTGGCATTTCGGTGATCGACTCGCCCGACGAAGTGCTGGCCGTGGTCCTCAACTACCTGGGCCGAGAGCCGCGCAGCGCCAAGCGTGAAGACCTGGCCGCCGCCAGCGAACTGCTCAAGGCCATACGCCCGTACGTGCGCAAGTTCCAGTCGCAGCCGGTGACCGAACTGGTCAACGAAAACCTGTGTGTGTCGCTGGGCTACAGCGGCGACGTGATCCAGGCCCAGCGTACCGCCGATGCCGCAGGCAAGCACCTGGACTTCCAATACCGCGTCCCCCGCCAGGGCACCACGGTGTGGATGGACACCATGGCCATCCCGGCCGATGCCAAGCACCCGGAATACGCCTATCGTTTCATCAACTTCGTCATGCGCCCGGCAAACATGGCCGCCATCAGCAACTTCACCGGCTACCCCACCGCCAGCGCCAAAGCGCGCCAGGCCGTGGACCCGCGCATGCGCGACAACCCCGACATTTACCTCGACGAAGCCACCTATGCCCGGCTGATTCCGGGCCGCGATATCCCACAGGCCGACATGCGGGCACGCATGCGCGTGTGGACGCGCTTCAAGACTGCACAGGACTGACCCATGCCTAGCCGTAGAACCTTCCTGCAACTGTCACTGGCCGCTGGCCTCGGCGCGGGCCTTGGCCTGCCGCTGGGCCTGGCCCGCGCTGAAGAACCGGGGCGCTGGCTCATGCCCGACGAAGGTGAACCGCAGCAACGCGCCTTCATCGCCTTTGGCGCGCAGGATGCCATCTGGGAAGATTTCACCGCCGATGTGCAAGCTGCCCTGGGCCGTATCGCCCAGGCCATCGCGCGTTATCAGCCGGTCACCGTGTTCTGCCGGGCCAGCGAACGCAAGCTGGCCGAGCAGCACTGTGGCAGCCCGCGCACCCGCTTTGTCGAATGCAACCTGGACGATATCTGGATGCGCGACATTGGCGCCAACTTCGTCCTTGATGACGACGGCGCGCTGGGTGCGGTGGACTTCAACTTCAACGGTTGGGGCAACAAGCAGCGCCACCGCAACGATGCGCAGCTGGCCAAACGGGTCGCTACCCTGGCTGGCGGCCAGTACCAGCGCAGCGAGCTGGTGGGCGAAGGTGGCGCCATTGAGGTGGATGGCCATGGCACTGGCATCATGACCGAGAGCAGTTGGGTGAATGCCAACCGCAACCCGGGCTGGAGCAAGGCCGACGTCGAGGCCGAGCTCAAGGCGCGCCTTGGGTTGAGCAAGGTCATCTGGCTGCCAGGCATCGCCGGCAAGGACATTACCGACGGGCATGTGGATTTCTATGCCCGCTTCGTGCGGCCGGGGGTGGTCATTGCCAACCTGGACAATGACCCGGATTCGTATGACTACGCGGTGACGCGCAAGCACCTGGATATCCTCAGGCAGGCCACCGATGCCGAGGGCCGGAAGCTGCAGATACATGTGGTGTCACCGCCAATGCGTGGGCGGCGTAACAGGTTCAGCAAGGGCAATGACGACTTCGCGGCGGGGTATATCAATTACTTCGTGATCAATGGTGCGGTCATTGCGCCGCAGTTTGGCGATGCGCAGGCAGATGAGAAGGCACGGGCGTTGCTGGCGGCTTTGTACCCTGAGCGCGATATTGTGCAACTGGATATTGATGCCATTGCAGCCGGGGGTGGGGGGATTCACTGTGTGACGCACCAGTGCCCAGCCATTTAACCGGTTCAGTCAATCGCGGCGCCGACGCCGCCCGGTAATCATCGACCAAGGCAGGTTTTCCCGCAGCAGCACGCTCTCGTAGATGGCCGCCAGCACATGCACACAAACCAGCACCAGCACGGCATCGGCCAACCAGCTGTGCAGATCAGTCGGCCAGTCCTCGCCCCACAAGGCATCTACCTCCTGCGATGCCCAACCGGTCAGGACCAGGCCGACAATGCCGGTCAGCATCAGCAACATCACCAAGGCGCCAATCGGCGAATGCCCCAGGCGGTGACAAGGCTCCCCCCGCACCAGCTTGCGGGCATGCCCCGCCAGGCGAGACGGGGTTGGCCAGAAGTCTGCCCAGCGCGCGCTACGTGGCCCGACAAAACCCCACACCAGGCGCAACATCACGCAGGCCAGTGCGTAGTAGCCCAGCCACTGGTGCCAGTCGTCACCTTCTTCGTTGAAAAAGTAATCAGCGAAGAACACGCCGGCAATGGAGAGGTGGCACAGCCGCAGGAGCGGGTCCCACAGCTGCACCGTGCCGTTGCTGTTCAATCGTGGTACTCGGACTTGACCGCCTTGCCGGTCACGGGGTCATGGTAGATCTCGACCTTGCGGCCATCCTTGTCGAAACCGTAGATCTCGTAGCAGTTGCCCTTGGTCACCTTGAACTTGTTGATCTTGTAGCCCTGTTCCTTGAGCTGCGCCTGGAATTTTTCCTGGTCTTGCCAGGTGCTTTTGTCAGCGGTGGTGCATTGGGTGGCGGCGAATGCTGTGCTGCTGCCGATCAGAATAAACAGGGCTATCAGGATGCGCATGGGAATGAGCTCCATTCAGTTGGGTGAAAACAGCACGAGAATCAGCTTAGTTGGATAGCGCGATTGGTGCTCATTGATTTGCTTTTCACATCAATCAGAAAGAAAAACAAACTTAACAAATAAGCCAAAGCCACCGATTCTTGGGCATTACGCCCATCGCACGGAGAACAACAACATGAACGACGTGGTCATTGTCGCCGCAACCCGTACCGCCATCGGCAGCTTCCAGGGCGCCCTGGCTACGGTGCCTGCGGTCGACCTCGGTGCCGCCGTGATCAAGCGCCTGCTGGAACAGACCGGGCTGGACCCGGCGCAGGTCGACGAAGTGATCCTCGGCCAGGTACTCACCGCAGGTGCCGGGCAGAACCCGGCGCGCCAGGCCGCGATCAAGGCCGGCCTGCCCTACAGTGTTCCGGCACTGACCCTGAACAAGGTCTGCGGCTCGGGCCTCAAGGCCCTGCACCTGGCCGCCCAGGCCATTCGCTGCGGTGACGCCGAAGTGGTGATTGCCGGCGGCCAGGAAAACATGAGCCTTGCCCCTTACGTGATGCCTTCGGCACGTACCGGCCAGCGCATGGGCCATGGCCAGCTGATCGACAGCATGATCACCGACGGCTTGTGGGATGCCTTCAACGACTACCACATGGGGATCACCGCCGAGAACCTTGTGGACACGTACAGCCTGAGCCGAGAGCAGCAGGACGCCTTTGCCGCCGAGTCGCAGCGCAAGGCGGTGGCGGCTATCGAGGCCGGGCGTTTCGATGACGAAATCACGCCGATCGTGCTGCCGCAGAAAAAGGGTGAGCCCAAAGTGTTTGCGCGTGACGAACAGCCACGCCCGGACACCACCGCGCAATCCCTGGCCAAACTGCGCCCTGCGTTCAAGAAAGACGGCAGCGTCACTGCGGGCAACGCCTCCAGCCTGAATGACGGCGCAGCCGCCGTGCTGCTGATGAGCGCCACCAAGGCCAAGGCCCTTGGACTGCCGGTACTGGCGAAGATCGCAGCCTATGCCAGTGCCGGCGTAGACCCGGCAATCATGGGCATCGGGCCGGTTTCCGCGACCCAGCGTTGCCTGGACAAGGCCGGCTGGCAGCTGGCCGAACTGGACCTGATCGAAGCCAACGAAGCGTTCGCCGCGCAAGCGTTGGCGGTGGGCAAGGCACTGGAATGGGATGCGGCACGGGTCAACGTGAATGGCGGTGCGATTGCGTTGGGCCACCCGATTGGTGCATCCGGCTGCCGTGTGCTGGTGACCCTGCTGCACGAGATGATCAAGCGAGATGCCAAGAAAGGCCTGGCCACCTTGTGCATCGGGGGTGGCCAAGGTGTGGCGCTGGCGATCGAGCGTTGATCACAGCCTGAGTTGAACAGGCCCGGCCTCTTCGCGGGCAAGCCCGCTTGTATGGTTAGACTTGAAGGGGTGGTGGGACTAAATGCCCGATTCTGACTGTTCGCATCAGTACAGACCGTGGGAGACATCGCCCCACCCCTTCCACCAAAGCGCCGATAAAGAATGCATCGTTTGCAAGCGACGATAGAAGCAAGCCAGCGCCTCTTGGTGAAACCCCTTCAAGCCGAAAAACCATAGCGTGAGGAGTCGCCCATGGCAATGCAGGTAGGCAAGCTGATTGTGGGTGCGGATGTCGCAAAAGCTGAGCTGGTTATCCATCACGATGACCGTGATGAGATCGTCAGACTGAAAAATTCCAAACCCGAAATCAAAAAATGGTTGAAGCAGCAACCGCTGAACACCGCTATCGCGGTTGAGGCGACCAATGTTTATCACCTGGACTTGGTTGAGCTGGCCCATAGCTTGGGTTTCGAGGTTTATGTCATCGATGGTTTCCAACTGAGTAACTACCGGAAAAGTGTTGGAGGACGGGTTAAAACCGACCCTTCCGATGCTCGGTTGCTGTCCCGATTTCTGAGAAACGAAGGGGAGGATCTTCGTCCCTGGAGCCCGCCTCCCGCTGTCTACGGCAAGCTTCAGAGCCTGCTTCGTCGCAGAGCAGCCTTGGTAAGTGCTCGCACTGCAATGACTCAGAGCTGGGCTAATGAAGGCCTCTTGAAGGCTGCGTTCAGTACCTTCGTGAAATCGATAGATCGGCTGGAGCTGTTGATCCAAAAGAAGATTAAGGAAGTGCTGCGAGAAGCTGGATTGCACGAGCAAGTCGCTCGCTGCCAGGCAGTAGAGGGTATTGGTTTTCTAACCGCCACAGCGCTGGTAATGGCGTTTATGAGGGGTGAGTTCAAGAGCAGTGACGCGTACATCGCATTCTTGGGAATGGATCTACGAGCCAGTGACTCTGGGCAGAAAAGTGGGCAGCGTCGCCTCACTAAGCGCGGTTGCTCAGAAATTCGTCGTTTGTTGCATAACGCAGCGATGGCCGCCAGCAAGTCACCCGTTTGGAAAGGGGACTATGAGCGGCATCGGAACAATGGAAAGGCAACGACCCAAGCGTTGGTAATCCTCGCCAGGAAGCTCGCACGGGTGGCATTCGCCCTGATGAAAAATCAGGACGAATACATCACCAAAGGTGCCAAAACAGCTTGCTGAAAACCATAGAATCTCCCACAGGTAAAGCACAAACCACGAAATTGTGCGGTCCCTGTGGGAGCAGGCTTGCCCGCGAAGGGGCCGAGCCTGCCTACAAAGCAACCTCAGCCTTCAGAACCGCTCATCAGCAATAGCCGGCAAGGTCAGTTCCCTCACATAGCTCGCTGCCGAGAGCTCAAGCAGCGTGCGTACCATCAGCACTACATCGTGCAGCGGTATCAGCCCCCCTTCCCCACGCACCGCAGCCTCGGCCACCGGCACGTCCAGGCTGTCCTCGGTATTCAGGTAACCCAGGTTCAGGCACGTCACCCCAAGGCCCTGCCCGCGATAACCTTCGCGCAACGCTTCGGCGATACCGCGAAGGGCGAATTTTGAGGCGGCGAAAGTCACTTCCGGGCGGCCACTCTGAGGCAAGCCCGAGGTGGAGCCGGTCAGAATGATCCGTGGTTTTTCGCTTTCAAGCAGCAACGGCAGCAGCCGCTTGATCAGCAGGATGGTTGCCGTGATGTTGCAGTCGACCATGCGCTGCAATTCCACATCACGGTCTTCTAGGAAGCTGTAGTGCGCCTCGAACGCTTCGGCCTCCCACAAGCCGAGGTTGTAGATCAGCGTATCCACCCCGCCCTCCGCCACTGCTTCGGCAATGGCCTCGACGGCGGCAGCGGGCTGGCCGAGGTCGGCCTCGATCCACCGGGTTTCAACACCCTTGCCCAAGCTCACGTCTGCTGGCCGGGTGCGAGAGACACCGACCAAAGTGTCACCCGGCTTGCCCAATCCTTCCATGAAGGCCTTGCCCAGGCCCTTGCTGGCGCCGACTACCAGAACTCTCATCGCATCACTCCCTGTCGATTTGAATCGGAGTCGGCATTCTAGGGTGTTTGAGGATCAAGCGGCGATAGCGATCTGTTTCAGCGAGTTGTTCAAGGCCTTGACCAGTACAGCCACTTCCTGGCACTTCTGCACAGCCAGGTCCAATGGGCTGTGCAGCAACGCGCAAGATGGCGCCACCCACAGCCGCTCCCCCAGACGTTCGTGGGCATCGCGCAGCAGGTCCAGGGTCTTTTCCTGGTCGCACGGCGAAGCATTGCGGCCGTCGACCAGGCCCAGCGACAGCACCTTGTAGGCCGGCAGGCGGTCGAGCATGGCGGTGTACTGGTCGGGCGCCTGCACCAGGTCGATGTGCAAGCCATCGACCGGCAGGTTCGCGGCCAGGCCAAGGTTGCCTTCAAGGCCTCCCGCGTAAGTGGCGATCAACTTCTTCAAAGGTGCGCGCTGAAGAATGTTGTAAACGCGCTCGTAGGCGTTTTTCCAATCTTGCGGCAACTCAAGGGCGAGGATCGGTTCATCGATCTGCACCCACTCGACGCCCAGGGCAGCCAGGCGATTGAGGGTTTGGTCATACAGTGGCAGCAGGCTGTCGAGCAGCTCCAGCTTGTCGACATCACCGGCCTTGGCTGTGGCCTGCCACAGGTAGCTCAACGGGCCCAGCAACACCGGCTTGACCGCATGGCCCAGGGCTGTGGCTTGCGCTACTTCCTCGAAAAGCTGTTCCCAGTTCAGGGCAAACTGCTGGTGGTCACCGGCCAACACCTGGCCGTACCAGGCAATGTCGCCGACTGGCAGCAGTTCAATGCCGGCGTCTTTCTGCACCTGCCACAGCTCATGGTCGCGGCCGGTGTGTGGAAAGCCCAGGTTGTGTGCCAGTGCCATGTCTTGTCCCTTCAGCATGCATAAATGATTGAGGGGATTTTCCGGTTCGCGGACCGTTGAGACAAACTCATTAAATTTGAGATGAACTCAAGATTTCTTCATGATCATGTCTCAATCAGGGCACCCTCCTGCGCACCCGGACATGACCCGGTCCGCCTTGTGCCGCACAATGGCACCCTGACCACACCAGGTACCCGGCCACATGAGCCTGCTGAAAACCGCGCTGCGCGAACAGAATTTCGTCTGCGTGATGGAGTTCGTCCCCAAGCCTTCCGCAGAACGCTTCGCCGCCATGGAAGCGATCATGGCCCGTGCGCACCTGTGTGGCTGGCCGATGACCGTGGCCATCGGCGACCGTGTCGGCAGCCCGCTGGACATGTCGCCGCTGGACGCCCTCGCCTCGTTCAGCAACCCGGTGCCTGCCCTGCCGCACTTTTCCGGCAAGGACCGCGAACGCCACCACCTGCTCGCCCAGTTGCAACGCATGGACGCCGCCGGCCTCGACCAGCTGTTGCTGCTGACCGGCGACCGCCTGCCCGGCCACGAGCCTGGCCAGCGCCCGGTGCGTTATCTGGAGTCGGTCGCCGCCCTGCAGATCGCTCGTCAGGCTTGCCCACACTGGCTGCTGGGCGCTGCACTGAACCCGTTCAAGTACCACGAGGAAGAAGGTGGCGCCCAGTATTTCAAGGCCGAGAAAAAGCTGGCAGCAGGCGCCGACTTCCTCACCCTGCAACTGGGGTTCGATGGGGATAAACACCAGGAAGCCATGCACTGGATGCGCCGCCAGGCCACGCCCAAGCCCATGCTGGCGTGCCTGATGAGCCTTACCCACGGGCGCGCTGCGATGCTCGACCACGTGGCTGGCGTTACCGTCACACCGTCGATGCGCGATATGCTCGAAGCGGAGACCGTGCAGTCCAAGGCCTTTGCCCAGGCACGCAGCGTTGACCGCCTGGCCTTGCAGATCATCGGCGTGAAGCTGATGGGTTACGCCGGCGTGCATCTGTCAGGGGTTCACGAACTCAAACAACTGCTGGCCCTTGAGGCCCGCATCGAACACTGGCAAACCCGGATCCACACCCTGGATCAATGGGCGCCTGCGTGGCGCGCCAGCTGGCAGATGCCCGGCCTGCCGGCAGTCACCTTCCATCCGCCGCAGGCGGGTTGGCGCCAGGGCGAGTCACGGATCGATGCTTCGCTCAAAGAAAAAGCGCGCTATCACCTGATGCACGGCATGCATTCATTGCTGTTCAGCCGTCGCAATAGCCTGAGCAAGGCATTTGGCTGGGCGGTGCGCCAGCCGCTGTGGTCCACGCCAGTTGGCGCACAGGTGCTGCACAAGGTGGAGCGCGCAGTGAAACGGCCATTGGTGGGCTGCGACACCTGTGGCCGCTGCCGCCTGGAAGACACGTTGTACATCTGCCCGGAAACCTGCCCCAAGGGCCTGGCCAACGGCCCCTGCGGCGGTACCGCACTGAACCGCTGCGAGTTCGGCGACCGTGAATGCATACACAGCATCAAGTACCGCACGGCCAAGGCCGTGCGGCAAACTGCAGTGCTCACCGAGCGCCTGATCCCCTGCATCGAGGTCGAAACCCGCCACCGCAGCTCATGGCCGCAGTGGTTCGCACCGCAAACACCGCGCCGGCTCAGCCCGCAGCCAACGCCTCGAAGCCAGCCCGAATCGTAGCCTCTGGCAGTTCATCGGCGATGAACACCATCACGCTTTCGCGGGTTTCGCCTTCAGCCCACTCGGCGTCCCAGTCAAAGCCGTAGAGCTTGAGCACGCCCTGGAACACCAGCTTGCGGTCCTCTCCGGCAATGTTCAGCACACCTTTGTAGCGCAGCAGCTGCTTGCCGTGGGTTTCCAGCAGTTCGTTCATGAAGTCGCTGAGGCGGTCGATGTCCAGCGCAGTTTCCGTACGCAACACCAGCGTGGAAATACGGTCCGGGGTAGCCGGTTTGAGTACAGGGCGTAACGTCGGCTTCAGGTTCGCACCCAAGTCGGGGTTGAGGTTGAAGCCACGTACATCAAGCAGCTCAGCCAGGTCGATGCGGCCATGTTCGACGACGCGGATAGCCGCCCGGCCATTGATTCGCGCCAGCCGCTCGCGCAGGGCTTCTACCGCAGCCGCGTCGACCAGGTCGGTCTTGCTCAACAGCAGGCGATCGGCAAAGCCGACCTGGGCCTGGGCAATGGTTTGGGTCAGGTGCAGTTCGGCATGAGCCGCGTCTACCAAGGTGATGATGCCGTCGAGGATGTAGCGCTCACGCAGTTCCTCGTCGATGAAAAAGGTTTGCGCCACCGGCGCCGGATCGGCCAGGCCTGTGCATTCGATTACCAGGCGGTCGAAGGCGATTTCGCCTGCGTCCAGGCGTTCAAGCAGCAGGTACAGCGCGCGCGTGAGGTCGCCGTGGATGCTGCAGCATACGCAGCCGTTGGCCAGGGTCATCACCTGCACCGGTTCGTCGCCCAGCAGTTGGCTGTCAATGCCAGCCTCGCTGAATTCGTTTTCGATCACGGCGAGTTTCAGGCCGTGCTCGGCCTTGAGCATGTGCTTGAGCAAGGTGGTCTTGCCGGCACCGAGGAAGCCAGTGAGCACGGTTACGGGAATAGGCGTCTGCACGCAGTAAATCTCCTGAATCTGAAATGACTGTGGGAGCCGGTTACCCAGGCTCCCACAGGTTCACACGTGTCGCAGGCTCAACAGCACTTGGGCCCGGACTTGCCACCGTAACGCGCTTCCTGACGTTCGCGGAAAAATTCCTCGTACGTCATCACCGGCTTGTCCGGGTGCGTCTTCTGCATGTGCTCGACATAGTTGTCGTAGTCGGGCATGCCGACCATCAGGCGGGCTGCCTGCCCCAGGTATTTACCCAGTCGACCCAGGTCGTTGAACATGACTGCAGTCCTCTCGATTACGCGTCAGGCAGTGCCTGGAACGGGGTTTCCTTGTCGGTACGCTCCTTGCGGCCCAGGGCGGCATAGCCAACCTTGATGGCGAAGAACAGGATGCTGAACACCACCAGCAGGAACAGAATCGTCAGGCCCGCGTTGGTGTAGGCGTTGAAGATCACATGCTGCATCTGCCCGATGTCCTTGGCCGGGGCCAGTACCTGGCCGGCGTCCAGCGCGGTGCTGTATTTCTTGGCCAGGGCCAGGAAGCCAACCGCCGGGTTCGGGTCGAACAGCTTGATCAGGCCTGCAGCCGTGGTGCAGATCAGCAACCAGACGGCCGGCACCAGGGTGACCCAGATGTAGCGCTGACGCTTCATCTTGATCAGCACCACGGTACCGAGCATCAGGGCGATACCGGCCAGCATCTGGTTGGAGATGCCGAACAGCGGCCACAGGGTGTTGATGCCGCCCAGCGGGTCGATCACACCTTGGTACAGCAGATAGCCCCAGAGTGCCACGCAACCCGCGGTAGCGAGCAGGTTGGCTCCCCACGATTCGGTGCGTTTGAGGGCCGGCACGAAGCTGCCCAGCAGGTCTTGCAGCATGAAGCGCCCGGCACGGGTACCGGCGTCCACCGCGGTGAGGATGAACAGCGCCTCGAACAGGATCGCGAAGTGGTACCAGAAGGCCATGGTGTTCTCACCCGGCAACACCTGGTGCAGGATCTGCGCGATACCGACCGCCAGGGTCGGCGCACCGCCGGCACGGGCCAGGATGGTGTGCTCGCCGATGTCACGGGCGACGGCTTCAAGCTGCTCAGGCGTAATCAGGAAGCCCCAGCTGCTGACCGTCTGCGCCACCGATGCCACGTCTGCACCGACCACGGCGGCCGGGCTGTTCATGGCGAAGTACACACCCGGCTCGATCACCGAAGCGGCGACCATGGCCATGATGGCGACGAACGACTCCATCAGCATGCCGCCGTAGCCGATGTAGCGGGCGTTGGTTTCGTTGTCCAGCAGCTTGGGCGTAGTACCCGAGGAGATCAGCGCATGGAAGCCGGACACCGCACCGCAGGCGATGGTGATGAACAGGAACGGGAACAGGGTGCCCTTCCACACCGGGCCGGTGCCGTCGGTGAACTGGGTCAGCGCTGGCATTTTCAGTTCGGGCGCGATGATCAGGATACCGATGGCCAGGCCAACGATGGTGCCGATCTTGAGGAAGGTGGACAGGTAGTCACGCGGTGCCAGCACCAGCCACACTGGCAGCACGGCAGCGACGAAGCCATAGCCCACCAGCATCCAGGTGATTTGCACGCCGGTGAAGGTGAACGCCGGGCCCCACACCGGATCCGCAGCGATCACGCCGCCCAGCCAGATCGAGGCCAGCAGCAGTACCACGCCAACCACCGAGATTTCGCCAATGCGACCCGGGCGGATGTAGCGCATGTAGATGCCCATGAACATCGCGATCGGGATGGTTGCCATCACCGTGAACATGCCCCATGGGCTTTCGGCCAGGGCTTTGACCACGATCAGCGCCAGCACCGCGAGGATGATGATCATGATCAGGAAGCAGCCGAACAAGGCGATGGTACCCGGAATGCGGCCCATCTCCTCGCGCACCATGTCGCCCAGCGAGCGGCCGTTGCGGCGGGTGGACAGGAACAGGACCATGAAGTCCTGCACCGCACCGGCCAGCACCACGCCGGCAATCAGCCACAGCGTGCCGGGCAGATAGCCCATTTGCGCAGCCAGTACCGGGCCCACCAGAGGGCCTGCGCCGGCAATGGCAGCAAAGTGGTGGCCGAACAGAATGTGTTTGTTGGTCGGGACGTAGTCCAGGCCGTCGTTGTTGAGCACCGCCGGCGTGGCCCGCCGCGGGTCGAGTTGCATCACCTTGGTGGCGATGAACAGGCTGTAGTAACGGTAGGCAACCAGGTAGATGGCCACTGCCGCAACCACGATCCACAAGGCGTTGATCGCCTCACCGCGACGCAGGGCAACCACACCCAGCGCGCAGGCCCCTATGACTGCCAGCGCCAGCCACGGAATGTGGCGTAGCAGGCTATTATTGTTGTTCATGGTTTGCTTCCAGCTGGTGGATTGGAAAGACCGCCCACCGAGTCTAGGGCCAGTCATCGCGCATTGCCACACTTGCTTTGGTCTAGAGCCTCTGCGGCCAGATTGCGGTACCTGATGCACACACCACTCTAACTATAGTCAGGATGTCACCTTAGGACCTACCCGAGGACCCATGCCATGAGCGATCACGACGAACGCCGCCGCTTCCAGCGTATCCAGTTCGACGCCCCCACCCGGCTGTGCCAGGGCGAACGCTGCTGGGAGGTGAAACTGCTCGACCTGTCCCTCAAAGGGCTGCTGGTCGAATGCCCACAACCGTGGGATGCCGACCTGACCCAGGACTTCGAAGCCTACATCGTGCTCAACGATGAAGTGACCGAGGTGCAGATGCAGGTCGAGCTGCGCCACGAAGAACCCGATCGCCTGGGCTTCATCTGCCTCTACATCGACGTCGATTCGATGACCCATTTGCACCGTCTTGTGGAATTGAACGTGGCTGACAGCACCGAAATGATGCGTGAGCTGCGCGAACTCATCGAATAATGAAATCTCTTAGCTAGCTAATAGCTCTCCCGCCTGATGTTTCCTGTCTACCCAGACAGCTTTAAGCCTGGGTAGCAGAACTTTGTACACACCCCTCTAGCACCGCTTTCGATGAGTTGGTACGCCTTCTGCATTGGGTTTTCGCACACCCTGCGGTCGCTCGTGTACGCGCTCCGATCAAAATATTGTATACAATTCTTGTGGCAATCATTTGTAGGAAATGTCTACAGTAGCGACACAACAATAAACAGAGAGCCTGCTCCATGACTACGTCCCCTAGCACGTCTCCCACCAAGCGCCCCGAGGATGAAAACCTCGGGCTTGGTGCCAACCTGGCCTATGGTCTGCAGCATGTGTTGACCATGTACGGGGGGATCGTCGCGGTACCCCTGATCCTGGGGCAGGCCGCTGGCCTGAACGGTGCCGAAATCGGCATGCTGATCGCGGCCTCGCTGTTTGCCGGTGGCCTGGCCACCCTGCTACAGACCTTGGGGCTGCCGTTCTTCGGTTGCCAGTTGCCGCTGGTGCAGGGCGTGTCGTTCGCCGGTGTGGCGACCATGGGCGCGATCCTCAGCAGCGAGGGCGGCGGTGGCTTGCCGGGCGTGCTTGGCGCGGTCATGGCGGCATCGCTGATCGGCTTTCTGATCACGCCGGTGTTCTCACGCATCACCAAGTTCTTCCCGCCACTGGTGACCGGTATCGTCATCACCACCATCGGCCTGACCCTGATGCCAGTGGCCGCACGTTGGGTGATGGGTGGCAACAGTGCCTCGCCAGAATTCGGCAGCGTGGCCAACATCGGCCTGGCCGGGCTCACCTTTGCCATCGTGCTGCTGCTGAGCAAGCTGGGCAGCTCGACCATCTCGCGCCTGTCGATCCTGCTGGCCATGGTGGTCGGCACGCTGATCGCCTGGGCACTGGGCATGACCGACTTCAGCAAGGTCAGCGAAGGCCCGATGTTTGCCTTCCCTACGCCGTTCCATTTCGGCATGCCGGAATTCCACATCGCCGCGATCCTGTCGATGTGCATCGTGATCATGGTAACCCTGGTGGAAACCTCGGCCGACATCCTTGCCGTGGGTGAGATCATCGACACCAAGGTCGACTCCAAGCGGCTGGGCAATGGCCTGCGCGCCGACATGGCATCGAGCATCCTGGCGCCGATCTTCGGCTCGTTCACCCAAAGCGCGTTCGCCCAGAACGTTGGCCTGGTGGCCGTGACCGGGGTCAAGAGCCGCTATGTGGTGGCTACCGGTGGCGTGATCCTGGTGGTGCTCGGCCTGCTGCCGATCATGGGCCGGGTGATTGCCGCCGTACCTACCCCGGTACTGGGCGGCGCGGGCATCGTGCTGTTCGGCACCGTGGCAGCCAGTGGTATCCGCACCCTGTCGAAGGTCAGCTACAAGAACAACGTCAACCTGATCATCGTCGCGGCCTCGCTGGGCTTCGGCATGATCCCGATTGCCGCGCCGACCTTCTACCACCACTTCCCGAACTGGTTCGAGACCATCTTCCACTCGGGCATCAGCTCGGCGGCGATCATGGCCATCCTGCTGAACCTGATCTTCAACCACTTCACCACCGGCAACTCGGAAAACCAGTCGGTGTTCGCTGCGGCCTACGAGCGCACCATCCAGTACTCGGACATTTCGGCGTTGCGTGATGGTGACTACTTCAAGGATGGCAAGCTGTTCGACGCTGAAGGCAATGAGGTGCCGATGCTGGAGGTGGATGAGCATGGCAATGAAACCGTCAGGCGGGCGGCGGTTGCCGAGCATTGACTGCCTGTAGGAGCGAGCTTGCTCGCGATGAAGCCAGCGCCTGATCCAAGGCGGGCGCTGGCTTCATCGCGAGCAAGCTCGCTCCTACAAACTACTCGAACAGTGCATCCAGAGCCTGCTCCAGCCGGGTAACGGCAATCACCTGCAACCCCGCTGGCGGTTCTTTCGGCGCATTGCCCTTGGGCACGATGGCGCGCTTGAAACCGTGCTTGGCCGCCTCCTTCAACCGCTCCTGGCCACTGGGCACAGGCCGCACCTCGCCCGACAAGCCAATCTCGCCAAACACCAGCAGCCCATGGGCGAGTGGCCGGTTACGCAAGCTGGACATCACCGCCGCCAGCAACGCCAGGTCTGAGGCTGTCTCCAGCACCTTCACCCCGCCCACCACGTTGAGGAACACGTCCTGATCGTGGGTCGGAATCCCCCCGTGGCGGTGCAACACCGCCAACAACATGGCCAGGCGGTTCTGGTCCAGGCCCAGGGTCACCCGCCGAGGGTTGGCCAGGTGGCTGTCGTCGACCAGTGCCTGCACCTCGACCAGCATCGGCCGGGTGCCCTCCCAGGTCGCCATCACCACGCTGCCCGGTACTTCCTCCTGGGTGCGGTTGAGGAAGATCGCCGAAGGGTTGGAGACTTCTTTAAGGCCTCGGTCGGTCATGCCGAACACGCCCAGCTCGTTGACCGCGCCAAAACGGTTTTTCACTGCCCGCAACAGACGCAGGCGGCCGTCAGACTCACCTTCGAAATACAGCACGGTATCGACCATGTGCTCCAATACCCGCGGGCCGGCCAGCGAGCCTTCCTTGGTCACGTGGCCGACGAGGAAGATGGCCGTACCGCTCTGCTTGGCGTAGCGCACCAGCAAGGCCGTGCTCTCGCGTACCTGGGCCACGCCGCCGGGTGCCGACTGCAACTGCTCGGTGAAAATGGTCTGGATCGAGTCGATCACCATGACCCGTGGTTTCTCGACGCGGGCTGTGGCGATGATGGTCTCGATGCAGGTTTCGGTCATCACCTTGAGCTGGTCCTGGGGCAAGCCCAGGCGCCGAGAACGCATGGCCACCTGCTGCTGCGACTCCTCACCGGTGACATACAACGCCGGCATGCCCACGGCGATGTTGCACAAGGTCTGCAGCAGGATGGTCGACTTGCCGATGCCAGGGTCACCACCAATCAGCACCACCGAGCCATCCACCAGGCCGCCGCCCAGCACGCGGTCCAGTTCAGTGCTGCTGGTGGTAAAGCGCGGGATTTCCTCGACGCTGACTTCGGCCAAGGTCTTGATCTGTGCCTGTTGCCCGGTCCAGCCGGCGCGGCCGCTGCTGGGCGCCGCCGCGCCGCCGCTCTCGATCATGGTTTCGACCAGGGTGTTCCAGGCCCCGCATTCGCCACACTGGCCTGCCCATTTGGGGAAGGTCGCGCCGCACTCAGTGCAGCCATACAAGCGCTTGGCCTTGGCCATGGGTGGGGTCTCCTGGAAAAAACCGCCATGATAGCCGAGCCGAACGTGTCTCGAACGCTTCAGGATGCGACAAAACTATTCGTTCCAACTGCAGTCAGTAGCCCTGAACACCACGCATGAAGCGTTTTAGTGGCTTACACTGCGTTAACCTTACCTTTTGTTACAAGGAACCAAACATGGGCATGATCAGTGAGTTCAAGGCCTTCGCGGTCAAAGGCAATGTCGTCGACATGGCGGTGGGTATCATCATCGGCGCGGCCTTCGGCAAGATCGTCTCGTCCTTCGTCGGAGACGTGGTCATGCCGCCACTGGGCCTGTTGATCGGGGGGGTGGACTTCAGCGACCTGGCGATCACCCTGAAGGCTGCAGAAGGTGACGTTCCGGCTGTAGTGATGGCCTATGGCAAGTTCATCCAGACCGTGATCGACTTCCTGATCGTGGCCTTTGCCATCTTCATGGGTGTGAAGGCGATCAACCGCCTCAAGCGTGAAGAGGCTGTGGCACCGACTGTGCCGCCTGTGCCGACTGCCGAAGAAACGCTGCTGACCGAGATTCGCGACTTGCTCAAGACGCAGAACCAGAATCGCTTGCCCTGAGAACTAGCTTCAAGCTTCAAGCTTCAAGAAAAAGCGGACGCAGCACCAATCCGCTCTTTCTTGCAGCTTGCAGCTCGCAGCTTGCAACTACCAGTAGTTCTCTACCGCCACCTGCCCTGGCCGCTTGCTCAGGCTCAGTTGCAGGTCACGTGCCTTCAGCACTTTACGTGTCTCATCGATCATCTCCGGGTTGCCACACAGCATCACCCGCGAATGCTCCGGTGACAGCTCCAGCCCTGCGGCCTTCTCCAGCTCGCCATTCTCGATCAGCGTGGTAATACGCTGGTTCAACGCACCCGGGTGCTGCTCACGGGTCACCACCGGAATGAACTGCAACTTGCCGGCAAACTCGGCCAGGTAGTCGCGCTGCTCCAGCCCGGCGATTTCATCCACATAAGCCAGCTCTTTCGCTTCGCGCACCGAGTACACCAACTTGATGCTGTCGAAACGCTCCCAGGCCTCGAAGTCCTGCAGAATCGACATGAATGGCGCAATACCCGTGCCCGTGGCCAACAGCCACAAGTCACGACCGCCGACAAAGCGGTCGAGGGTGAGGAAACCAAACGCCTGGCGGTCGATCAGCAGGGTGTCGCCTGCACCCAACCGGCTCAGCTCGCTGGTGAACTCACCGCCCGGCACAACGATGGAGAAGAAGTCGAGGTGCTCGTCATGCGGTGCGCTGACCATGGAATAGGCGCGCCACACCACACTGCCATCGGCCTTGGTCACGCCCAGGCGGGCAAACTGGCCGGAACGGAAACGGAACCCCGCATCGCGCGTAACCCGCAGGCTGAAGAGGTTCGGCGTCAACGGCTGAACATCGAGCAGGGTCTGGCGGGTGAATTTTTCGGCGCTTGCGGTCATATCGGGCTCCAGGGTTGGCGAGTGCACAGTGTCGCTTAAAGTGGCCCGGATAAAAACCACCGCTTTGTAGGGCCTCATCAAGGGCGATCGTGCCGAACTCTCAGAAATTCCTGATCGCTATAACAAAAAAATCCCAACACGATGGTAGGACTTTTCCTACAATCATCCGGGTACTCAAACGGATTGGATCCTGACACCCAAGGAGTGCTTCAAATGCTTCATTGGAGACCCGAACACCTGAATGTGTTCGTCAGCGAGCGATGCCCAAGGAAGTTGTTCGACATCGCAGTGCACTTGGCTCAGGACTTGGGCATGGAATACCTCGGGCTGAATATTCGCATTCAGATCGCCATGCAGACACCCAAGGTTTACCTCTACAGCAATTACCCGAACGAGTGGATCGAGCGCTATCAGCGTGACGAGCTCTATAAACAGGACCCCGCCGCAAACGTGAGCCACAGCTCGACGCTGCCAGTGCTGTGGACAGATGAGCTGTATCGCGATGCCCCTCAGTTTCGCGAAGAGGCTTGCCAATATGGCCTGCGTCATGGCTGGACGCAGTCGCTACACGACTTACAGCACAACGAGAGCCAGATCAGCGTAGCCAGACCCGCCGGCAACATCGACATTTCCGAACTCTACGACAAGGCGGGCAGTGTTCAATGGCTGTGCCACACCCTTCATGCCGTACTCGGCGAGCACCACCTGAACGCACTGTGCCCACCCCCACCCAAAATGAGCGATCGGGAACTGGAAGTGCTGAAATGGTCAGCCGCCGGCAAGACCGCTGCCGACGTGGCCTGCATTCTGTCGCTGTCGCAAAGCACGGTTAACTTTCATATCCGCAGCGTGATCACCAAGACCAACGCAGCAAACAAAGCCGGTGCCATCGCCATCGCCGCCCTGCGTGGCTGGATCTGACCTACAAACCTGCGACCTTGGGCAAAGCCCTGTAGAATCGCCCGGCAAAGCCCGGGGCGAACCGCAACGGGCAGTTTCATACCCGAGCCAGACGCCATGCCCCTGTTGACCACCCCCTACGCCGAACTCGACCTGATCCGCCAGCCGGAGCAGGCCAACGACCCGCTGCAGGCTTTCGACGCCGCCGACGAGTACCTGCTTGCGCAACTGCACGAACAGGCACCCGACGCCAGCTGCCGGGTGCTGGTGCTCAATGACAGCTTCGGTGCCCTGGCCGCCAGCCTGGCGGGCCAGCTGCAGGTAGTCAGCAGTGGCGATTCGCACCTGGCGCACCTGGCTCTGGAAAAAAACCTGGCGCGCAATGGCTTGCCGTTCGACAGCGTGCCGTTCGTACCGGCCAGTGAACACTGGCAAGGCCCGTTCGACCGGGTGCTGGTGCGCGTGCCAAAAACCCTGGCGCTGCTTGAAGAGCAACTGATTCGCCTGCAAGGCCACCTGGCGCCAGGGGCGCAGGTGATTGCCGGGGCAATGATCAAGCACTTGCCGCGCGCGGCTGGTGACCTGATGGAGAAGTACATCGGCCCGGTGCAGGCCTCGCTGGCGCAGAAAAAGGCGCGCCTGCTGACGGCAACGGTGGCCGAACTGCCGGCCGCCCGCTCGCCCTACCCTAGCCGCTATCGCCTTGAAGCGCCTGCCCTGGAGCTGGTGAACCACGCCAACGTGTTCTGCCGTGAAGGGCTGGATATCGGCACCCGGGCATTCCTGCCGCATCTGCCACGCGACCTGGGCAACGCGAGGGTGGCAGACCTGGGCTGCGGTAATGGCGTGCTGGCGATTGCCAGTGCATTGGCCAACCCGGATGCCCAGTACACGCTGGTCGATGAGTCGTACATGGCAGTGCAATCGGCGCGGGAGAACTGGCAGGCTGCACTGGGCGAACGCCCGGCGACCTTCGTCGCGGCCGATGGGTTGGCCGGGGTGGAGAAGCAGTCGCTGGACGTGGTGCTGTGCAACCCGCCGTTCCACCAGCAGCAGGTGGTGGGGGACTTCCTGGCCTGGCGCATGTTCCAGCAGGCGCGTGAGGCGCTGGTGGTGGGTGGGGCGCTCTACATCGTGGGTAACCGGCACCTGGGGTATCACAGCAAGCTGGCGCGGTTGTTCCGGGGGGTGGAGCAGGTGGCAGCGACGCCCAAGTTCGTCATCCTGAAAGCCCGCAAATAGGCTTTTGGGGCTGCTTTGCAGCCCATCGCGACACAAGGCCGCTCCTACAAGGTCCTGCGTATGCCGATCCGTGTGGGAGCGGCCTTGCCGGGGCGCCGGACCGGTCGGAAAGGGGCGCAAAGCGCCCCCATCGGTTCAGTGGGTGGTAAGGCCCGCAGCCCCCATGAACAAGCGCATCACCCACGCGGCCACACCCAGCGCCGCCACGCTCATCGCCCAGATCAGCAACAGCCAACCCAGCCGCTGCCACAGCGGTTTCTTCTCTTCCAAGCCATGCTTGCCGGTCATCATGCGGCCCTCCTAGTGATAGCCGTCTTCATGGGTCACCTTGCCGCGGAACACGTAGTAGCTCCAGAAGGTGTACATGAGGATGAACGGCAGGATGAATAACGTGCCCACCAGCATGAAGCCCTGGCTTTGCGGTGGCGCCGCAGCATCCCAGATCGAGATCGACGGCGGGATGATGTTCGGCCACAGGCTGATGCCCAGGCCGCTGTAGCCAAGGAAGATCAGCACCAGGGTGAGCAGGAACGGCGTGTAGTGCGCGTTGCGTGCCACCGCCTTGAGCAACCCGTAGAAGGTCACCAGCACCAGCAGCGGTACCGGCATGAACCAGATCAGGTTAGGCATGCTGAACCAGCGGTCGGCGATCTGTGGATAAGCGATGGGGGTCCACAGGCTGACGATACCGATCACCACCAGTAGCACCAGCGCCAGCGGCCGGGCCATGTCGTGCATCTTCTGTTGCAGCGGCCCTTCGGTCTTCATGATCAGCCAAGTGCAGCCCAGCAGCGTGTAGGCCACGATCAGCCCCAAGCCACAGAACAGGCTGAACGGGGTAAGCCAATCGAGGGTGCCACCGGCAAAATGGCGGTCGACCACCTTGAAGCCTTCAAGGAAGGCGCCCAAGGCCACGCCCTGGAAGAAGGTAGCGACCAGCGAACCCCAGATGAACGCCTTGTCCCAGATGTGGCGCTTGTCGGCCTTGGCCTTGAAGCGGAACTCGAAGGCCACGCCGCGGAAGATCAGCCCGATCAGCATCAGGATCAATGGCAGGTACAGGGCTTCGAGCACCACGGCATAGGCCATCGGGAACGCCCCGAACAGCCCCGCACCACCCAGGATCAGCCAGGTTTCGTTGCCGTCCCACACCGGGGCGACGGTGTTCATCATTACATCGCGGTCCTGCTCGCCCTTGACGAAGGGGAAGAGCATGCCGATACCCAGGTCGAAGCCGTCCATCACCACGTACATCATGACGCCGAAGATGATGATCACGGCCCAGATCAGCGGAAGGTCGATACCCATGGCTCAGTCCTCCTTGCTCAAGCTGGCAGTCTTGGCCTCATGGCCATCATCGGCGGCAGACAACGGCCGCGCCGGCGTACGTTTCTGGCCAGGGCCGCCCGGTGTGTGTTCGTCGCCTTCGCCGGTCTGTGGCCCTTTGCGCACCAGGCGCATCATGTAGCCAAGGCCGGTACCGAACAGGGCGAAGTACACCACCACGAACGCCACCAGGGTGAAGCCAAGCTGTGCATAACTGTGGTTGGACACACCATCCGCCGTGCGCATCAGGCCATACACCACCCAAGGCTGGCGCCCGATTTCGGTGGTGAACCAGCCGGCCAGCAAGGCGATCAGCCCGGAAGGCCCCATCCATAGCGCCAGGTACAGGAACGGGCGCGAGGTGTAGAGCGTGCCGCGCTTGCGCAACCACAGGCTCCACAGGCCGACGAAGATCATCAGGAAGCCAAGCCCGACCATGATGCGGAACGACCAGAAGACAATGGTCGAGTTGGGCCGGTCCTCAGGTGGGAATTCCTTCATCGCCGGCACCTGCTTGTCCAGGCTGTGGGTGAGGATCAGGCTGCCGAGCGCCGGGATTTCAAGCTTGAAGTGCGTCGTTTCGGCCTTCATGTCGGGGATGCCGAACAGGATCAACGGGGTCGGCTCGCCGGGCACGTTCTCCCAGTGGCCCTCGATGGCAGCGATTTTCACCGGCTGGTGCTTGAGCGTGTTCAGGCCATGGAAGTCGCCGATCACTGCCTGGATCGGGGCGACGATCAGCGCCATCCACATGGCCATCGACAGCATCTTGCGCACCGCCGGGTTGTCACGCCCGCGCAGCAGGTGCCAGGCCGCCGAGGCGCCGACGAAGAACGCCGTGGAGACGAACGCAGCCGTGGCCATGTGCATCAGGCGGTAGGGGAACGAGGGGTTGAACACCACCGCAAACCAGTCCACCGGCACCACCCGGCCATCGATGATCTCGTGGCCTTGCGGGGTTTGCATCCAGCTGTTGGAGGCGAGAATCCAGAAGGTGGATACCAGCGTGCCCAGTGCCACCATGCAGGTGGAGAAAAAGTGCAGGCCGCGGCCTACACGGTTCCAGCCGAACAGCATGACGCCGAGGAAGCCCGCTTCGAGGAAGAAGGCGGTCAGCACCTCGTAGGTCAGCAATGGCCCGGTGACGGCGCCGGCGAACTCGGAGAAGCGGCTCCAGTTGGTACCGAACTGGTAGGCCATGACCAGGCCCGAGACCACGCCCATGCCGAAGTTGACGGCGAAAATTTTCGACCAGAAGTGATAGAGGTCACGGTAGACCTGGTTGTGGGTCCGCAGCCAGAGGCCTTCGAGGACTGCCAGGTAGCTCGCCAGGCCAATGGTGATGGCCGGGAACAGGATGTGGAACGACACGGTAAAGGCAAACTGCATTCGGGCGAGCTCCAGGGCCTCTATTCCGAACATGGTGCTTCCTCTTCAGATAATCCGGCGTCCGGGCTTGTGGCCCCAGTCGCCCACTGCCCCCACTGGGTCGAGTACGGCGTGTTGGAATTGTTCTGTTCGATCGCAGGGATTCCGGCCCAAAGGGCCTATTCGTTGAATCTGGAACGATTGATCCAGATCAACGAATGCTAGGAAGCATAGTCCCGAATGGCCCGGCAAGCCGTGTGGTTGATTGCCGCGTGACCGGTTGCCCCACCCTCTTTCATTACGTGTGAAAAAGTGCCGATCCGGGCAAACAGTAACCGTTTGTTACAAACAGATGATACGCTGCGCAACCCCTCTACTGCGCCGAGGCCCCTGGTTTCCGATGTCTGATTCCGCACCGCAGTTGTTACGTCACCACCGCCCTTTCCTGGCGTTCTGGCTGGCCCGCGTGTTTACCGCCAGCGGCTTCCAGATGCTCACCGTGGCCATTGGCTGGCACCTCTATCAATTGACCGGCAACGTGCTGGACCTGGGCCTGGTCGGCCTGGTGGAATTTGCACCACGGGTGCTGTTCATGCTGCACACCGGGCATGTGGCCGACCGCTATGACCGGCGCAAAGTCGCCGCCCTGTGCCAGAGCCTGCAGGGGCTGATCGCCCTGGCGCTGGCGGTGGGCAGCGCGACTGACAACGTCACCCGAGAACTCATTTTCGCCCTGGCCTTCCTGCTGGGCGCCACACGCTCGTTCGAAATGCCGGCGACTCAGGCGCTGTTGCCCAACGTGGTACCGCCTGGGCTGTTCCCAAGGGCGGTGGCGGCGTCGGCGTCAGCCACCCAGTCGGCGACCATCGTGGCGCCAGCGGTGGGCGGCTTCCTGTATGCCTTTGGCAGCATCTGGGTGTATGGCCCCACCGTGGCCCTGTACGCCATCGCCTGCGTGCTCACCCTGAGCCTGCAGGCACGCGGCCAGGTCGTGCAGCGCGGGCGGGCCAGCATCGAGTCGCTGCTGGCCGGCATTCGCTTCATCCGCAGCCGGCCTGACATCCTCGGCGCTATCTCGCTGGACCTGTTTGCCGTTCTGCTGGGTGGCGCCACCGCGCTGCTGCCGGTGTTCGCCAAGGACATCCTGCTGACCGGCCCGCTGGGCCTTGGCCTTTTGCGTTCGGCGCCGGCAGTGGGCGCATTGCTGATGTCGGTATGGCTGGCGCGCTTCCCGTTCGAGCGCAATGTGGGGCGCACCATGTTCACGGCAGTCGGGGTGTTCGGCGTAGCGACCATCGCCTTCGGCCTGTCGACCTCGTTCTGGTTCTCGCTGGCAGTGCTGGTGGTGCTGGGCGCGGCGGACATGATCAGCATGGTGATTCGCGGGGCTTTCGTGCAACTGGAAACGCCGGATGAAATGCGCGGGCGGGTGAGCGCGGTGAACGGGTTGTTCATTGGTGCCTCGAACCAACTCGGTGAGTTCGAATCCGGGGTGACGGCGCACTGGTTTGGCACAGTGCCAGCGGTGGTGATGGGCGGAGTGGGCACGTTGGTGGTGACCGGGGTGTGGATAAAACTGTTCCCGACACTGGCAAAACGGGATCGGTTGCATAACAACTGAATGGGTGGCCTGTGCCGGCCTCTTCGCGGGCTAGCCCGCTCCCACAGGGATTGCACAGGCTAATAAAAACCCATTCCCCAACGGCCATAGGCCCCCGCCGAGCATGCTGGTATCATGCGCGGCTTTTTTCCTCCCCACACAAAACCACGGCAACCGGTACGGTCTGTGCTTTGCTGATGGGGTCGATACATTCATGGCGCCGGGGGCGCCTTGGGGAGCGGGCATGCTGGAAAGGCTGTTTCAACTAAAAGCACACAACACCAATGTGCGCACCGAGATTCTCGCGGGCGTCACCACCTTCCTGGCCATGGCCTACATCCTGTTCGTCAACCCGAGCATCCTCGGCGAGACCGGCATGGACAAAGGCGCGATCTTCGTCGCCACCTGCCTGGCCGCAGCCATCGGCTCGGTGACCATGGGCCTGATCGCCAACTACCCGATCGCCCTGGCGCCGGGCATGGGCCTGAACGCGTTCTTCACCTACACCGTGGTGCTGCACATGGGCCACACCTGGCAAGTGGCGCTGGGTGCGGTGTTCCTGTCGGCGGTGATGTTCTTCCTGCTGTCGATCTTCCGCATCCGCGAATGGATCGTGAACAGCATCCCGCTGCCGCTGCGCTCGGCGATTGCCGCCGGTATTGGGCTGTTCCTGGCGCTGATCGCGCTGCATAACGCGGGCATCGTCGTCGATAACCCGGCTACCCTGGTGGGCCTGGGCGACCTCAAGCAGCCGGCTCCGATCCTCGCCACCCTGGGCTTCTTCCTGATCGTGGGCCTGGAGTCGCTGAAAGTGCGCGGCGCCGTGCTGATCGGTATCCTCGCGGTGACCATCGCCTCGATCGCGATGGGCGTGACGCCGTTCGGCGGCATCGTCTCCATGCCGCCATCGCTGGCACCGACCTTCCTGCAACTGGACATTGCCGGTGCACTGGACGTAGGCCTGGTCAGCGTGATCTTCGCCTTCCTGTTCGTCGACCTGTTCGACAACTCCGGCACCCTGATCGGCGTGGCCAAGCGCGCCGGTTTGATGGGCAAGGACGGCCACATGCCGAAAATGGGCCGCGCCCTGATCGCCGACAGCACCGCCGCCATGGCCGGTTCGCTGCTGGGCACCTCGACCACCACCAGCTACATCGAATCCGCTGCAGGCGTGAGCGCCGGTGGCCGCACTGGCCTGACCGCCATCGTGGTTGCCGTGCTGTTCCTGCTGGCGCTGTTCTTCGCTCCGCTGGCCGGTAGCGTGCCGGCGTTCGCCACTGCCCCGGCGTTGCTGTTCGTCGCAGTGCTGATGGCTTCGGGCCTGGCAGAAATAAACTGGGACGACGTCACCGAAGCCGCACCGGTGGTGGTGACCGCCCTGGCCATGCCGCTGACCTACTCGATCGCCAACGGTATCGCCTTCGGCTTCATTTCCTGGACCGCCGTCAAGCTGATCTCTGGCCGCCACCGCGACCTGAACCCGGCCCTGGTGATCCTTTCCATCCTGTTCGTCATCAAGCTGGGCTGGTTCAACGCATGAGTGCTGCTTTCGACCCCTCCTCCTACGCCACCCAGCTGGACGCCAAGGTGGCCCGGCTGCGCGAGCTGCTGGCGCCCTTCGGCGCGCCGGAGCCGGCTGTTTTCGACTCGCCGCGCGAGCACTACCGCTTGCGCGCCGAGTTCCGCCTGTGGCGCGAGGATGGCCAGCGCCACTACGCCATGTTTGCCCCGGGCGAGAAGCACAAGGCAATCCTGATCGAGGACTTCCCCATTGCCAGCCAGCGCATCAATGCGCTGATGCCGCGCCTGAAGGCGGCCTGGCAGGCCAGTGAAGAACTGGGCAACCGCCTATTCCAGGTGGAGTTCCTGACCACCCTGGCCGGCGATGCGATGATCACCATGTGCTACCACCGCCCGCTGGACGAGGCGTGGGAAGTGGAAGCGCGGCAACTGGCTGAAGCGCTGGGCGTTAGCGTCATCGGCCGCTCCAAAGGCAAACGCCTGGTGATCGGCCGCGACTACGCAGTGGAAAAGCTCGACGTGGCTGGCCGTGTGTTCAGCTATCGCCAACCGGAAGGCGCGTTCACCCAGCCTAACGGCGCGGTGAACCAGAAGATGCTGAGCTGGGCGTTCGACGCCATCGGCGAGCGTGAAGACGATTTGCTGGAGCTGTACTGCGGTAACGGCAACTTCACCCTGCCGCTGGCTACCCGCGTGCGCCAGGTGCTGGCGACCGAAATCAGCAAGACTTCGGTCAATGCCGCGCTGAGCAACCTCGACGAGAACGCTGTAGATAACGTGCGTTTGGTGCGGTTGTCGGCGGAAGAGCTGACCCAGGCGCTGAATGAGGTGCGGCCGTTCCGTCGTCTGGAAGGCATCGACCTGAAGAGCTATGACTTCGGCACGGTGTTCGTCGATCCGCCGCGCGCGGGGATGGACCCGGACACCTGCGAGCTGACCCGGCGTTTCGAGCGGATTCTGTACATCTCGTGCAACCCGGAAACGCTGGCGGCGAACATTGCCCAGCTGCAGGACACCCACCGCATCGAGCGGTGTGCGTTGTTTGACCAGTTCCCCTATACCCACCATATGGAGAGTGGGGTTCTGCTGGTTCGGCGGTAAACTTCAGATCGCCGGGGCTGCTTTGCAGCCCATCGCGACACAAGGCCGCTCCTACAGGGAGTTGCGTTCCCCTGTAGGAGCGGCCTTGTGTCGCGATGGGCCGCAAAGCGGCCCCAAAGGCTTCACTCAGAAGTCGAAGAAGACCGTCTCCCCTTCCCCCTGAATACGGATATCGAAGCGATACGCCGTTTTCCCGTCCACTTCGCAACGCTTGGCAATCAACGTCTCACGCCGCTGCGGCTGCTCGATCAGGTTCAGCACCGGGCACTTGGCGTTGGCCTGGGCCTCATCATCGAAGTACAGGCGCGTGTGCAGGTGAATGTTGATGCCCCGGGCAAACAGGCTGATGTTGATGTGCGGCGCCATCGGCACGCCAGCCGCGTTGTTCACCACGCCCGGCTTGACCGTGTGCAGCGTCCACTCGCCGGCATCGAAGGTGGTGGCGGTGCGACCAAAGCTGTTGAAGGCGTTTTCCAGGTTGTAGGCATCCTGGTACTCGCCATTGGCGTCGGCTTGCCACACTTCCAGGAACGAGTCGCGCACCAGGTGGCCGTTACCGTCATACACCTGGCCGATCAGCAGAATGTGCTCGCCCGGCGCGTCTGGCTTGGCCAGGCGGTTCCAGATTTCCTGGTCGCGGGTCGGGTTGCCGGCCGCTTCCAGGGCCAGGCCGATGTGCACGTAGGGGCCGGCAGTCTGCGAAGGGGTTTCCGGCAGCAGTTCGATTGGCATGGCGGGGTCCTCAGCAGTTTTCGAAGTGGGTCTTGCGCTGGCCGCGCAGCACGATGTCGAAGCGGTAGGCCAGGCAGTCCATCGGGTTGGCGTTGCTCATGTCGAGCTTGGCGATCAACTGCTGCACGGCTTGCGGGTTGGCGATCGACTTGACGATCGGGCACATCGGGATCAGCGGGTCACCCTCGAAGTACAGCTGGGTGATCAGCTTGGTCGCAATCGACGGGCCGCTGATGGCGAAGTGGATGTGCGCCGGGCGCCAGTCGTTCGGGCCGTTGCGCCATGGGTACGGGCCTGGCTTGATGGTGCGGAAGCTGTAGTAGCCATCACGGTCGGTCAGGCAGCGGCCGACACCACCGAAGTTCGGGTCCAGCGGAGCCAGGTAGCGGTCGTTCTTGTGGCGGTAGCGGCCGCCAGCGTTGGCTTGCCACATCTCCACCAGAGTATTCGGCACAGGCTTGCCGTACTGGTCGACGACCCGGCCGGCAACGATGATGCGCTCGCCGATTGGCAGGCCACCGTTGTTGAAGTTCAGCAGCAGGTCATGGTCGTGGGCACCGAAGCCCAGGTGGGAAAAGTCTGGCCCCGTGGTTTCGCTGATCGACTGTGGGATGCTGACCAGTGCCTGGCGCGGCGAGCGGGCAATGGACGTCTTATAGTCAGGCGTAAGGGCTTTGGGGTGCCAGTTGCGATCACGGATCACGAAGCGGCTGTTGTCCTGTGCGGGCATGCCGGTTTCCTCTCTTGGAATTATGTGAAGGCCTGGGCGTGGCAGGCGGACTTGCAGTTTCTGACAAGTCGCGCGCGATGAATATTGAAATCAGGCACCTTAAACATAACCATATGGTTATGGATTAACACCTTGGCCTGACACCTGCTGCTGTCGTGAACTAATCTTTGTCTTCTTGTTTCACGCTCGGGAGAGCACTCATGGAATGGCGAAAAGGCCGACGCAGCGACAACGTGGTCGATGCCCGAGGCGAAGGTGGCGGTGGCGGCGGCATGCGTTTCGGCGGCGGCAAGGGGCTGGGGCTTGGGGCGATCCTGCTGATCGTCGGCATCGGCTGGCTCACCGGGCAGGACCCGTTGCAGATTCTTGGCCAGCTCGCCGGCCAGATGGAGCAGCAACAGACGCAGGTTGCACCGAGTGGTGCGGGCGGCAAGGCGCCACCGGCCAATGACCAGCAGGCCGAGTTCGTTGCCTCGATCCTGGGCGACACCGAGGACACCTGGAAAGCCCTGTTTGCCGAAGCCGGCAAACAGTACCGCGACCCCAAGCTGGTGCTGTTCAGTGGCCAGGTCAATTCAGCCTGTGGCTTCGCCTCGGCGGCAGTGGGGCCGTTCTATTGCCCGGCAGACCAGCGGGTGTACCTGGACATGTCGTTCTTCCGCGAAATGGAAACCCGCTTTGCTGCCGCTGGCGACTTCGCCCAGGCCTACGTGATCGCTCACGAAATCGGCCACCATGTGCAGACCCTGCTGGGCGTTTCGGCCAAGGTGGATGCCGCGCGCCGCAACGGCCAGCGCATGGAAGGCGACAACGGCCTGCTGGTGCGCCAGGAGCTGCAAGCCGACTGCCTGGCCGGTGTGTGGGCCTACCAGGCCCAAAAGCGCCTGAACTGGCTGGAACCGGGTGACGTCGAAGAAGCTTTGAACGCGGCCAACGCCATTGGCGATGACCGCCTGCAGCAGCAAGGTCGCGGGCGTGTAGTGCCAGACTCGTTCACCCATGGCACTTCGGCGCAGCGCGTGCGCTGGTTCAAGGCCGGGTTTGCCCAGGGCGAGGTGAACAGTTGCGATACCTTCAGTGCGCGTAACCTTTGATACTGATTGGGGCCGCTTTGCAGCCCCAATTTATCCAGTTACAAATCTGCTGAAAAAGCGTTTCAGCTTCCGCAATCATTGCCGATAACCCCTGCACGAATCAGCGGGCATCCAGAACAACAACGCCTGGCGATCGAAGATCAAGAGAGCGAAAACTACTTCTGGAGAGCGTGCATGAACAGCTGGTTCGCCAACATCAGCGTCAACCTCAAACTCGGCCTGGGCTTCGGCCTGGTGCTGGTCCTCACCGGCCTGCTGGCCCTCACCGGCTGGACCAGCCTGGGCAGCCTGATCGACCGCAGCAACTGGATGGGCGACATCGGCCAGCTGAACAAGGACCTCACCGACCTGCGCATTGCGCGTCTGCAGTACATGATCGCCAACGGCGACGATGCCGCCGCCGCCAACACCCAGACCAAACTGGACGCCTTCAGCAAGCAACAGGCCTACCTGGCCAGCACCTTCAAGAGCCCGGAAAACATCAAGCTGCTGAATGAACTGGGCGAAACCATCAGCGCCTACAAGCTGTCGCTGAACAAGATGCGCCAGGGCTACGACGCCACCCGTACCGCGCGCACGGCGATGGACAGCTCGGCAACCCGCGCCGACCAGGCCATGGACACCCTCAGCCAGGAAGTGATGGCTCGCCCCGAGGCCGACAGCGTGCGCCTGGCCCAGTACCAGCTGATCAGCAAGGCCCGCCAGCAACTGTTGCAGGTGCGCATCGATGTACGCGGCTACATTGCCGACAACACTGCCGCCAACGAGCAGGCCGCCCTGCGCCAGCTGGATGCGGCGCTGGCCGATATCGACAACCTCAAGCGCCAGCTGCCCGCCGAAGACGTCCGTCTGCAGCAGTTCGAGCGCTCGGTGCTGGCCTACCGCGACGCCGTCCGCCAATTCCGCGACGCAGTCGCCGACATCACCACCTCACGCGCCGAAATGACCGTACAGGGTGCCGACATCGTCAAGCGCAGTGATGCGCTGTACCAGATCCAGCTGGAGCGCCGCGACATCGAAAGCACCCAGGCCCGCAGCCTGCAGGCCATCGCCACGTTGCTGGCGCTGTTGGTTGGCGTGCTGGCAGCGGTGCTGATCACCCGCCAGATCACCGGCCCGCTGCGTGAAACCCTGGGCGCGGTGGAAAAGATCGCCAGCGGCGACCTTACCCAGCACCTGCGCGTCACCCGTCGCGATGAGTTGGGCGTGTTGCAGCAAGGCATCGCACGCATGGGCACCACCCTGCGCGAGCTGATCACCGGCATTCGCGATGGCGTCACCCAGATCGCCAGCGCCGCCGAAGAGCTGTCGGCAGTCACCGAACAGACCAGCGCGGGCGCCAACAGCCAGAAGGTCGAGACCGACCAGGTGGCCACCGCCATGCACGAAATGGCCGCCACCGTTCAGGAAGTGGCACGCAACGCCGAGCAGGCCTCTCATGCCGCCACCGGTGCCGACGACGAAGCCCGTGCCGGCGATCGCGTGGTGGGCGAGGCGATTGGCCAGATCGAGCGCCTGGCCGAAGACATGCACCGCTCCACCGAAGCCATGAACCTGCTGCAGCAGGAAAGCCAGAAGATCGGCAGCGTGATGGACGTGATCAAGTCGGTGGCCGAACAGACCAACCTGCTGGCGCTGAACGCAGCGATCGAAGCGGCGCGTGCTGGCGAGGCCGGGCGTGGATTTGCCGTGGTTGCCGACGAAGTGCGCGGCCTGGCGCAGCGCACGCAGAAGTCCACCGAAGAAATCGAAGAGCTGATTGCCAGCCTGCAACATGGCACCCAGCAAGTGGCGAACGCCATGCAGGGCAGCCGTACCCTCACCGACAGCAGCGTCGAGCTGGCACGCAAGGCCGGGGCTTCGCTGGAGAGCATCACCAGCACGGTGTCGAGCATCCAGTCGATGAACCAGCAGATTGCAGCGGCGGCAGAGCAGCAGAGCGCGGTGGCTGAAGAGATCAGCCGTAGCATTCTGAATGTGCGTGATGTGTCGGAGCAGACGGCAGCGGCCAGTGACGAGACGGCGGCGTCGAGTGTGGAGCTGGCGCGGTTGGGTGGGCAGTTGCAGACGCTGGTCAGCCAGTTCCGCGTCTGACCTCAAAATTGTGGGGCCGCTTTGCGGCCCATCGCGACACAAGGCCGCTCCTACAGGAGATCGCGGAACCCTGTAGGAGCGGCCTTGCCGGGGCGCCGGACCGGTCGGATAGGAGGGCAAAGCCCTCCCAGCAATCTGGCAGGTATTACTTGACGATCATCCCCACCCCACGCCCACGCGGATCGGAAGCGGTCTCAAGCTTCGCCCCGTCCACCCGGATCGCCTGGATATCGCCCATCTCCCAGCCCTGATCCTCCAGCACATAACCCATCTTCTTCAACTTATCCGCCTCCGGCCCGGTCAACGGCGCATAGGCATCAAAGTAGATGGTGTCCTTGGGCAGCAACTGATGGTGCACCCGCTGCGCCGCCACCGCCTTGGCTAGCGGCATATCGTAGTCGTACAGGTTGTTCATCACCTGGAAGATCGAGGTAAAGATCCGCGAGCCACCCGGGGTACCGATCACCAGTTCGACTTTGCCATCGCGGGTCATCAGGCTAGGGCTCATCGACGACAGCATGCGCTTGCCCGGTTCGATGGCATTGGCATCGCCCCCCACCACACCAAAGGCATTCGCCGCCCCCGGCTTGGCGCTGAAGTCATCCATCTCGTCGTTGAGCAGGAAGCCTGCCCCCTTCACCACCACGCCACTGCCGTAGTCGAGGTTGAGGGTGTAGGTGTTGCTGACCGCGTTGCCCTGCTTGTCGACGATGGAGAAGTGCGTGGTCTGGTGCGGCTCAAGGCCCGGCTTGACCTTGTCGGTGTCGGAAATGGCCTTCGGGTTGACCTGCGCGGCACGCTTGGCCAGGTAGTCCTTGGCCACCAGTTTATCCACAGGTACCTTGGTGAACGCCGGGTCACCGAGGTAGTCGGCACGGTCGGCGAACACGCGCTTCTCGATCTCGGCCAACAGGTGGATGTACTGCGCCGAGTTGTGCGCCACCCCTTTGAAGTCCGCCGCGCGGTCTTCCTTGATACCCAGCAGCTGGGCCAGGGCCACACCGCCAGAACTTGGCGGTGGCGCGGTGTAGACCACGTTGCCACGCCAGCTCACGGCCATCGGCTCACGCCATACGGCCTTGTAGTCCTTCAGGTCTTCCTTGGTGATCAGGCCTTTGTCAGCCTGCATCTGCGCCACCAACAGGTCGGCGGTCTTGCCCTGGTAGAACTCGCTCACGCCTTTGTCAGCGATACGTTCCAGTGTCTGGGCCATTTCTGGCTGTTTGAACAGTTCACCGACCTTCATGTTGCCGAAGTAGTCGTTGAAGTTGGTCGCCGTCTTGAACATGCCTTGGGCATCGTTGCGGTACTGGTACTGCTTCTCCGCCACCTTGAAGCCGTTTTTCGCATAGCCGATGGCCGGGGTCAGCAGCTCGCTCCAGGGCAGCTTGCCGAACTTCTTGTGTGCCTCCCACAGGCCCATCACGGTGCCGGGCACACCTGCTGCACGCACCCCGACCAGGCTGAGGTTCTCGATGACTTCGCCCTTGTCATCCAGGTACATGTTGCGCGTGGCTGCCTTTGGCGCGACTTCGCGGTAGTCGAGGAAGTAAGGCTTGCCGTCGACGAACAGGGTCATGAACCCGCCACCACCAATGTTGCCGGCTTCGGGGTACGTCACCGCCAAGGTGAAGGCAGTGGCCACCGCGGCATCCACCGCGTTACCACCCTTTTTCAGAATATCGGCAGCCACCTGTGCACCATATTGATCGGGGGCAGCCACCGCGCCACCCTCCAGCGTGGCGGCGTAAACCGAGGAACAGCTCAGGATCGCGGCTGCGAGAGCCAGGTACTGGAATGGAACAATACGCATGACACTTCCTTGGTGTTGTTTTTGTTGAGCAGTCAGTAAGGCCGAAGCGGTTCGACTGCGCAATAACACGTAGGAAGTTTCGCCGCCTGCGGACAGGATTTGTCGCGTTCAGGCAACTCAGCAGGCGTACATCGCCAGCTTGCGCTGGATGAAATCGAGGAAGCACTGGATACGCAATGCCAGCTGGGTGTTGCGGTAGTACACCGCATGAATCGGCTGGCGGTAGCCATTGTTGGCCTCGCTCAGCAGCACCTGCAGGCGCCCGGTGCGAATGTCCTCGTGGGTCATGAAGTGTGAAAGGCTGACGATGCCCTCGCCGGCCAGCGCCAGCTGGCGCAGGGTCTCGCCACTGGAAGCGATCAGCGCCGGGCGAATGCTCCAACGGTCACCCTGGGCATGGCGCAGTGGCCACTGGTTGAGCGACTCGGGCTGGCTGAAACCTAACAGGCAATGATTGGCCAGGTCCTCGACCTGCTGCGGTGTACCGTGCTGCTCAAGGTAAGCCGGGCTGGCCAGCACCTGCACCGGGCTGCAACCGAGGTTGCGTGCGTGCAGGCTGGAGTCGGCCAGCTCACCGATGCGGATCGCCACGTCGGTGCTCTGCTCCAGCAGGTCGATGATCAGGTCGTCGGTGTTCAGTTCCAGCTCGATGCCCGGGTACTGGCGGCGAAACTCGCCGATCCACGGCAAGATGGCATGCAGCATGAACGGCGCGGCCGCATTGATGCGCAGGCGCCCGGTAGCGGTCTGGCGGTTCATCGACAGGCGCTCTTCCATCTCGTCCATCTGCTCCAGTACCTGCCGCGAACGCTCAAGGAAAAAGCGCCCTTCCTCGGTCAGGTCCATACGCCGGGTGGTGCGGTTGACCAAGGTAGTGCCGAGCTTGCCCTCCAGGCGCGACAAGGTACGGCTGACGGCGGACGGGGTCTGGCCCATCTGCTCGGCAGCGGCAGAGATCGAGCCGCAGTCGATGACGGCGACGAACACCTGGAGTTCTTCGGATCGGGTTTTCACATTCGGGCCTGCGGCAGCTACTTGCCTGGATTAGATCGCCTTGCCGAACACCTTGTCCAGATGTGCTTCATAAGCCGCCAGTGCCGCCGGTACATCCGGGCGCTTCATCACATCCACGGCCAGGAAGGTTGGCAGGCCGGTCATGCCGAGGAACTGGTTGGCCTTGTGGAACGGGAAGTACACCGCATCCACACCCTTGCCTTCGAAGAAATCGGCGGGGTCATCGAATGCCTGCTGCGGCGCGTTCCAGGTCAGCGACAGCATGTACTGCTTGCCATGTACCAAACCACCGCTGCCGTACTTTTGCGAGTGGTCCGAACGGGTGCGGCCATCGTTGGCGTAAAGGCTGCCATGGCCAGCGGTGAAGACTTCATCGATGTACTTCTTCACGGTCCAGGGCGCGCCCATCCACCACCCCGGCATTTGATAGATGATGACATCGGCCCAGAGGAACTTCTCCACTTCGGCCTGCACGTCGTAGCCGCCGTCGATGAACGTCTCCTGCACATCGAAACCGGCGCGGTCCAGGTGAGCGATGGCCGCTTCGTGCAAGGTCGCGTTGAGGCGGCCATCGGAGTGAGCGAACTGTTTACCACCATTGAGCAGAAGGATCTTTTTCATGCTGGCCTCCCCGGCCGGGTCAGAATTCATGCCGGCAGGTTAGAGACTCATGGGGGTGGGATACAGCGATGACGGGGCAAAATACAATTGACCAGAAGTCACGAATGCGCAGCATATTATTGCCGTAGAATCGGTTCACCTTCCATCACCGAGTAGCGCCCCATGAGCGAGCAGTTCGCCTTCATCCTCAAAGCCAAGACCCGCCCGGAAATGGCTGACGCCTTCGAAAACCTGTTCCGCCCTTACGTCGAGCCAAGCCGCCAGGAGCCGGGCTGCATCGAGTACCACATGCTGCGTGACCAGCAGGACCCGAGCCTGTTCGTGTTCTTCGAAGTGTGGGCCGACCAGGCTGCGCTGGATGTGCATTCGGCCCTGCCGCACATGGCCGCGTTCTTCGAAAAGCGCATGGATTACCTGGAGCGCGACTTCGATATCCAGCGGGTCGACATGCTCAGCGCCTCAAGCGCTAGCCGTTGATCAGCAAATGGCCGCCCAGTGCGGCCAGGCCGATGAAAAAGCAACGTTTGAACACCAGCGCGCTGATGCGCTGACGCAACCACTGGCCGACCAGCATGCCGAGCAATGCTGGCGCCAGCATCAGCAGCGAAGCCCCCAACGCCTGGCCACCCAAGGCATCCTGCCCGGCCAGGCCAACGGCCAGCGCCAGAGTCGAAACCGTGAACGACAGGCCCAGGGCCTGGATCAGTTGCTCGCGGCTCAGGCCCAGGCTCTGCAGGTAGGGCACAGCCGGTATCACGAACACTCCGGTTGCCGCCGTGACGACCCCCGTCACCAGCCCACAAACCGGCCCCAGCCAGCGCTCGTGCGCCACCACCACTTGCAAACCTTGGCCAATCAGCCCGTACACCGCATACACCAGCAAGGCCGCACCCAGTGCGTGGACGGCCCATGGGCCGCTGTTGATGCCCAACCAGGCGCTGCCCAGCAAGGTGCCAATGAAGATGAGTGCCAGCATCGGGCCTAGCCGCACCAGCAAGGCCTGAAGGTGCCCGCCACTTGCCAATTGCCAAAGGTTGGTGAGGGTCGAAGGCACGATCAGCAGCGCAGCAGCCTGCGCCGGTGACATAGCCAGGCCCAGCAGGCCCATGGCGATGGTCGGCATACCCAGGCCGATCACCCCTTTGACGGCGCCGGCCAGCAGGAAGGTCAGCACGACCAGCAGTGAGAGCGCTGGGCCAATGTTCTGGTAGAAAGCGAGCAAGGTAGTCATGGGCCGATGATGGCGTGTGGCGGGCGGTCTGAAAATCTGCCATACCATTAGCCAGACTCTTGCATAGACAGAGCCACATGCATTTCGACCTGATCGACCTGAAGCTGTTCCAGCACACCCTGGAGTGCGGCAACATTACCGCCGGTGCCAGCCGTAGCCATCTATCGCTGCCGGCAGCCAGTGCGCGCATCCGCGCCATGGAGGCATCGCTGGGTATCCCGTTGCTCGAACGCAACCGCCGCGGCGTGCAGCCGACTCCAGCCGGCCAGGCGCTATTGCAGCATGCCAGGCTGATTGCACAGCAGGTCGAACGCCTGCAGTTCGACCTGGGCCAGTACACGCAGGGGCGGCAGGGCCAGGTACGCCTGCTGTGCAACACCGCTGCGCTCACGGAGTACCTGCCTGAGTTACTGGCGTGTTACCTGGCTGAAAACCCGGGCGTTAGCATTGATGTGCAAGAGCTACCGAGCTTGCGCATCGTGCAGGCGATTACCCAAGGCATGGCGGACCTGGGCATCGTATCCACCGCTGCGCCGAGCGAGCATCTGCAAACCCGGCCGTTTCGCGATGATCCGCTGGTGCTCGTGACGCCTGTTGGCCACCCGCTGGCCAGTGCGCCCTCGCCCAGCTTCATCGACAGCCTGGCGCATGGCTATGTCGGGCTGGGGGCCGGCAGCGCATTGGCGTTGTACCTGGAGGAGCAGGCATTGCGTGAGGGGCGGCGTATGCAGGTAAGAGTGCGGGCCGAAGGGTTTGACGGGGTGATCCGCATGGTTGCAGGCGGGGCCGGTATCGGGGTGGTGCCGATGGCGGCGGTGAAGCGCTGGCAGGGGATGTTGCCGCTACACTGGGTGGCCCTGGCGGAACCCTGGGCCAACCGCCGGTTGCTGGTTTGTGCGCGGGATTTTGCGGCGTTGCCAGGGTATACGTCGGGGTTGGTTGATCGGTTGTTGGAAGCCTGAGACTACATCGCTGCCTGCCATGACGCATTCGCGGGTGAACCCGCTCCCACAGGGTATGCAGTCGCTCCCGGGTTGGCGCTATACCTGGAGGAGCGGGTTTACCCGCGAAGAAGGCTCACACACAATGGCGCCATGTCGCCCCACTAAAAAGGACTTTCCAGTGGCATCGATCTACCAGCTCAAACCGCGCTTCCAGGCCCTGCTGCGTCCAACCGTCCAGCGCCTGCATGACCGGGGCGTCACCGCCAACCAGGTCACCGTCACCGCCGCCGTGGTATCAATCCTGCTGGGCTTGCTGCTGGCCGCCCTGCCCCATGCCACTTGGCTGTTCATCCTGGTGCCAGTGTGGATGCTGCTGCGCATGGCGCTGAATGCCGTCGACGGCATGCTGGCCCGGGAGTTCGGCCAGCAATCCACCCTCGGCGCCTACCTCAACGAACTCTGCGACGTGATCGCCGACGCCGCCCTGTACCTGCCCTTCGCCCTGCTGGCCGGGGTGTCACCGACGCTGGTGATACTGGTGGTGCTGTGTGCCACCTTCAGCGAATACGCCGGGGTCATGGGCCCGCTGGCCGGCGCCTCACGGCGTTATGACGGCCCCATGGGCAAAAGCGACCGCGCCTTTGCCTTCGGCGTGCTGGGCACCGGCGTCGCCTTTGGCCTGCTGAACGGCAGCTGGATCAATGGTTTGCTGCTGGTCATCCTCGCGCTCTCGCTCTATACCCTCTACAACCGGGTTCGCCAGGGGCTGGCCGAAACCCGCAGAGCCTAAAATCGTCGCAAAAGGACGTTGACCATGCGCCAAGCGCAAGCGCTGCACTTCTCCACCCATGACGGTGTCGAGCTGCACTACCGTCATTGGCCTGCCACCCGCAACGAACACCAGCCACGCCGGGCCGTGGTGATGTTCCACCGAGGCCATGAACACGGCGGGCGTATGGCCCATCTGGCCGATGAACTGGACATGCCCGGTTATGACTTCTTCGCCTGGGATGCGCGCGGCCACGGCCAGTCGCCAGGTGCACGCGGCGACAGCCCGGGGTTCGCCACCAGCGTGCGCGACGTGCAAACCTTCATCGAACATATCCAGGCCCACCACGGTATTGCCGAGCAGGACGTGGTGGTGCTGGCGCAAAGCGTCGGCGCCGTGCTGATTGCCACCTGGGCCCACGACTACGCACCCAAGGTGCGCTGCCTGGTGCTGGCCTCGCCGGCATTCAAGGTCAAGCTGTACGTGCCGTTCGCCCGCCCCGGCCTGAAGCTGCTCAAGGCCTTGCGCGGCAACTTCTTCGTCAACAGCTACGTCAAACCGCGCCTGCTTACCCACGACCCCGAGCGGGTGATGTCGTACGTGGCCGACCCGCTGATCAGCCGGCCTATTTCAGTGACCATGCTGCTGGGCCTGTACGAAGCCGCAGACCGGGTAGTGGCAGACGCCCAGGCCATACAGGTACCGACCCAATTGCTGGTCTCCGGGGCCGACTTCGTGGTCGAGCGCCTGCCGCAGGAGCGCTTTTTCGAACGGCTGGGCAGTGCCCGCAAGGAAATGCACATACTGCCCGGGTTCTTCCACGACACCTTGGGTGAACGTGATCGGGCCCATGCGCTGAGGCGTATCGAACGGTTTGTCGAACACAGCTTCACCCACCCCGCCACACAGCCGTCATTGCTGAATGCCGACAAGACCGGCGCCAGCTGCGCCGAGGCCGAGAGCTTGGCCGCACCGCTGCCACGCAATTCGCCCCGCGACCTTTACTGGCGCGCCACCCGCGCGGGCCTGCAGCTCGGCAAGGGGCTGTCCGAAGGCGTGAAACTGGGCTTCGACACCGGCTTCGACTCGGGGAGCACCCTCGACTACGTGTACCGCAACCAGCCGACCGGCAAGGGCAAACTGGGCCGCCTGATCGACCAGAACTACCTCGACGCCATCGGCTGGCGTGGCATTCGCCAGCGCAAGCTGCACGTCGAAGAATTGCTGCGCCTGGCCATCGCCCGCCTGCGTGAACAACAACGGCCCGTGCACATTGTCGATATTGCCGCCGGCCATGGCCGCTACATCCTCGAAGCCCTGCAAGACCTTGAGCAGTTGCCGGACTCGATCCTGCTGCGCGACTACAGCGAGCTGAACGTGCAACAAGGTAGCGCGCTGATCGCCGAGAAAGGCTTGGTCGATATCGCCCGCTTCGTCCAAGGCGATGCTTTCGATCGCCAGAGCCTGGCCACGCTTGAACAGCCCCCAACATTGGCCGTGGTTTCGGGGCTGTACGAACTGTTCCCCAGCAACCAGTTGGTGGGCAACTCGCTGGCGGGCCTGGCCGATGCCGTGGAGGATGGCGGCTACCTGGTCTACACCGGCCAGCCGTGGCACCCGCAACTGGAGATGATTGCCCGCGCCCTCACCAGCCATCGGGGTGGCGAGGCTTGGGTGATGCGCCGCCGCAGCCAGGCCGAGATGGACCAGCTGGTCGAGGCAGCGGGCTTCCGCAAGCTGGCCCAGCGTATCGATGAATGGGGCATTTTCAGCGTCAGCCTGGCACAGCGGGTACGCTGAGTGAGCCCGCCACGCGAGCCTGGGCTGATTCGCCGGGGCGTGTTCTGGCTTCTGCTGCTGGGGCCGTTGTTCTTCCTCAGCTATGGGCTGGCGAACAATTACACGGCCGGGCGCAGTGATGTCGGCAGCCTGGTGTTCGGCTGGGAGCACGGCATGCCGCTGTGGCCCTGGACGATCATCCCGTACTGGTCGATCGACCTGCTCTACGGGCTGTCCTTCCTGCTGCCGCGCACACGCCAGGAAATGGACCGACACGCGCTGGCGCTGCTCAGCGCACAGGTGATCAGCGTCTCCTGTTTCCTGCTGTGGCCGCTGCGCTTCACCTTCGAGCGACCGGACCTGGACGGGCTGTTCGGCTGGCTGTTCGATGTGTTGATGGGCTTCGACAAGCCCTTCAACCAGGCGCCTTCGCTGCACATCGCTTTGCTGGTGATCATCTGGACGATGTTTGCCCGGCATGTGCAACGCCAGCCCTGGCGTTGGCTGATGCATGGCTGGATGGCGCTGATCGGGGTGTCGGTGCTGACCACCTGGCAGCATCATTTCATCGATGTACCCACGGGGGCGCTGGCCGGGTTTGCCTGCCTGTGGCTGTGGCCATGTCAGGGGCGCCTGCCTTTTCAAGCGGCCCACCTTGCACGGGATGCCAAGCGTTGGAAGGTCGCCGGTTGTTATGCCGTGGGCGCGCTGCTGTTTGCGCTTCCAGCTGTTGCGCTGGGCGGTACCTGGCTGTGGTTAAGTTGGCCGGCCGTGTCGCTGGGGCTGGTGGCGCTGAACTATGCCGTGTTCGGAGCGGGCGGTTTTCAAAAGGGTTCCGACGGGCACTTGTCGAATGCCGGCCGGTGGCTACTAGCGCCCTATCTGGCAGGTGCGTGGCTCAATTCGCGGATGTGGACGAGGCGCCACCCGCAGGCGGATGAGGTATGCGATGGCGTGTACCTTGGGCGGATTCCAGGACGTGGCGAGGGGGAGCAATTTGCTGCGATTGTCGATTTGTGTGCGGAGCTGCCGTGCACAGTATTGGCTACGCAGGATTACCTGCATTTCCCCACCCTTGACCTGATAGCACCCGACGGCATCCTGCTACAGCAGGCCGCTAACGCCATCGAACACTACCATGCCAAAGGCCCCGTGCTGGTCTGCTGCGCTTTGGGTTATTCACGCAGCGCCAGCGCCGTGGCGGCTTGGCTGGTGGTGACCGGCCGCTGCGATGACGCCCAGCAGGCAGAATCCCTTATCCGTAAAGCACGCCCCGGCATCGTCCTGCGCAATGCGCATCACCAGGCTCTCCAGCAACTGGGAGCACAGCCATGAACCTGCGTGTAGTGGCCAGCCTGCTGGGCCGAGGCAAACAGCTGGAGCGCCTGTCCGACGGCCTCACCCTGCTGGCCCTGGCCTATGGCCTCGCCCCCTTGCTGGGTCTCACTCTGGCACCGCTGGCCAGCGTGCTGTGCAGCGTGCTGCTGGCGCTCGGCGTGCTGCACAAGTACTGGGCCATCCGCGTGGCGATCGATGCCGAACTGTTTGCCCACCTCGCCAATAGCGGTGACCTGACGGCAGACACCCAGGCCCTGGACCACGCCCTGTTCGAACTGAAACTAAAACCACAGGCCACCGACGGCCGCGCCTGGCCTGCCCGCAGCCAGGCCGCACTAGGCCTGTTGCGCCGTCAGGCCGTATGCCTGGGCCTGCAGCTCTCGCTAGCCTTGGCTACCCTGCTGACACTGCCTTTGAAGGGATAACGAACGCCCCATGCTCGCCAACCTGACCGCCTATGTCATCACCTCCGCCGCCCGCCTGATCACGGGCGCCCGCGCCCTATGGCTGGGTTGCACGCCGCTGCCGGTGCAGCGCCTGTACTTCGCCAACCACAGCAGCCACGGTGACTTCGTGCTGCTGTGGGCCTCACTGCCGCAACCTCTGCGCAAGCGTACCCGCCCGGTGGCGGGCGCGGACTACTGGGCCAAACCGGGCATTCGCGACTTTCTCATTCGCAAGGTGTTCAACGGCGTGCTGATCGACCGCCAACGCAGCGAAGGCCAGGGCAGCCCGCTGCAACCGATCCTCGAAGCCGTGGCCCAGGGCGACTCGCTGATCTTCTTCCCGGAAGGCACCCGCAACCTGGGCGACGAGCCGCTGATGCCGTTCAGAAGCGGCTTGTACCACCTGGCGGCAGCCAACCCCGACGTCGAGCTGGTACCGGTCTGGATCGCCAACCTCAACCGGGTGATGCCCAAGGGCCGTGCCCTGCCCCTGCCATTACTGTGCACCCTGAGCTTTGGCGAACCGTTGCACCTGCAAGCTGATGAAAGCAAGCAGGCCTTTCTCGAGCGGGCCAGCCAGGCCCTGCTGACCCTGGCCCCGAAGGATGTCTGAGATGGACGACAATACCCTTTCCCTGTTCACCGGCATCGGCGCCCTGCTGCTGCTCGCCAGCGTGATCGGCCGCCTGCTCAAATGGCGCGCAGGCCCAGCGCCACACGCGGTAATCGACAACCTCAACGCTCGCATCAACGCCTGGTGGGTGATGGTGCTGGTCATCGGCATCGCCTTCCTGTTCGGCAAGTACGGTGTGATCGTGCTGTTCTACGGCGTGTCGTTCTACGCCCTGCGCGAGTTCATGACCCTTACCCCGACCCGGCGCAGCGACTACCCGGCGCTGGTGGCGGCGTTCTATGTGGCGCTGCCGGTGCAGTACGTGCTCATCGCCATGGACTGGTACGGCCTGTTCAGCATCTTCATCCCGGTGTACCTGTTCCTGCTGCTGCCGATACTGGCCAGCTTTGGCGGCGATACCACGCGCTTCCTTGAACGTGCGTCAAAGGTACAGTGGGGGTTGATGATCGCGGTGTACTGCGTGTCATCGGTGCCGGCCTTGATGACGCTGGACATCCCGGGCTACGAGGGGCGCAACCTGCTGCTGATCGCCTGGCTGATCCTGGTGGTGCAGATCAGCGACGTGCTGCAGTACGTATGCGGCAAGCTGTTCGGCAAACACAAGGTGGCACCCAACCTGTCGCCGTCCAAAACCGTCGAAGGCCTGGCAGGCGGCGTGGCACTGGCCACCCTGATAGGCGCCCTGCTGTGCTGGATCACCCCGTTCACCTTCTGGCAGGCCGCACTGATGGCCCTGACCGTGAACACCATGGGCTTCTTCGGCGGGCTGGTGATGTCGGCGATCAAGCGCGACCGTGGGGTGAAAGACTGGGGACACATGATCGAAGGCCATGGCGGCATGCTCGACCGTATGGACTCGGTGTGCTTTGCGGCGCCGGTGTTCTTCCACTTTGTGCGGTATTGGTGGGCGTAGCGCATTCGGGCACAACGATGATCAGTGTGAAAGCGCCAACTCTCGCAAAGCAGCCGTGGCCAGAAAACCGGAGCGGGATGCATAACGGTGGTCACGCTTCACTTTTTCATCGATCCGCTGAAGCAGGTTTTCTGGCAGCGTTGCATTGAAGCGAACCGCCTTACCCAGGTAGGGGGTGACATCAAAATCCACCACGGCCCAGACCACGCCTTCAAAATCAGGATTCGCCACATGGACATCGATTTCCTGTGCTTGCGGCAACGCCTCGTTATCGGCTACCAAACCTTCGAAATGCAGCGCCAACGCCTCCAGCACGTTCTCCAACGCCAGTGCGACAGTGGCACCGGCGGAGAAACAACCGGGAACATCGGGAACGGTCACGCCGTAATCCGAACCGGCGTCTTTGTGCAATACGACCGGAAATTTCATTGATTACCTCCGTTGTCACTCGTGAACCAAAACGAAGCGCACTACACACTATCCACACCTGTCCAGACTAGCGGACGATTTGGACCGCTATGTAAGGGAGTACCTGCCGAAATGTAGGAAATATGCCCCCTTACCCGAAAACCGATACCCCCCTGGGGTATCCACGATCATGACAACAGGCTACTTGAGGTAAGACCGCAACAACGCCGCCACCTTGTCCGCCTCATCCTGCCGCTCCTCGGCGCTCAGCCCGTCCGCCACCAGATGTTCGCGGATATGCCCTTCCATCACTTCGGCCATCAGCCCGTTCACCGCGCCGCGCACGGCGGCGATCTGCTGCAGGATCGCCAGGCAATCCTTGTCCTGCTCCAGCGCCGTCTCAAGCGCAGCAGCCTGGCCCTTGATCTTGCGCACCCGGGTCAGCAGTTGCTTCTTGCTCTTCAGGGTATGTGCCATTGGATTCCACACCATGCTATGTATACTGGGGTATAGTATATTTCTCGATCTTCCGGGAGCATGATAAACCATGGCGACACAAACCTCAGACCGTTGGCAGCACAGCCATCAGTTCCATACCAGCAACCTGGGCGCCGAGCGCAAGACCCGCCTGGCGGTGTGGCTGACCGCCGTGATGATGGTGGCGGAGATTGCCGGTGGCTGGTTCTTCAACTCCATGGCACTGCTGGCCGACGGCTGGCACATGAGCTCCCACGCGCTGGCCCTTGGCCTGTCGCTACTGGCCTACGCCGCCGCACGGCGCTATGCCGCTGATCGACGCTTTGCCTTCGGTACCTGGAAAATCGAGATTCTCGGTGGTTATTCCAGCGCGCTGCTGTTGCTGGGCGTGGCCGGGCTGATGGTGTTCCAGTCGGTGGAGCGGCTGCTGACACCGGGGCCGATCCATTATGACGAGGCCATCTTCATCGCCGTGATCGGCCTTGCGGTCAACCTGATTTGTGCCTGGCTACTGCGCGATGACCATCACCATCATGATCATCATGGGCACGACCATCACCATGACCACAGCCATCACCACCACGACCTGAACCTGCGCTCGGCCTACTTGCATGTGGTCGCCGATGCCGCCACTTCGGTACTGGCCATCGTTGCCCTGCTGGCCGGCAAGTTCTGGGGCGCCAGCTGGCTCGACCCGGTCATGGGCCTGGTGGGTGCGCTGCTGGTGGCGTTGTGGGCCCGCGGCCTGCTGCGCGATACCGGGCGGGTGCTGCTGGATGCGGAGATGGACGCGCCGGTGGTGGCAGAAATCCGCGAAGTGGTGGCGCAGCTGCCGGTGCCGGCCAGTATCACCGACCTGCATGTATGGCGGGTGGGCAAGGACCAGTACGCCTGCATTCTTGGCTTGGCCACCTCAAGTGCCCTCAGCGCCGACAGCGTGCGCCAGGCCTTGGGTGTGCATGAAGAACTGGCGCACGTCACCGTCGAGGTAAACCGCCTGGCATAGCGCGACCAGACAGCTGGACGTCGAGCCCAGGCAACTGCGGCTCGGCCGATGGCCCTATGGTGACGAGTCATTCAGCCAGTCACCAGGAGTTGTGCCATGTCCGATTTCATCACCGTCCTGCGCGAAACCTGCCCGACGCCGGTCGTGGACGCCACCAAGTGGAAGCGCATCGGCGGCGATCCGCACACCGTCAACCTCAATGCCTACCTGTCGGCCGACGGCAGCAAGATCATGGGCACCTGGATCTGCACCCCGGGCAAGTTCGAGGTCAACTACGAGAAGTGGGAGTTCTGCCACTTCCTCGATGGCTACTGCATCATCACCCCGGAAGGCGAAGAGCCGAAGCACCTGAAAGCCGGTGATGTGTTCGTCATCGAACCGGGGATGAAAGGCACCTGGGAAGTGGTCGAGACTGTACGCAAGTATTTCGTTTTCGCCTGACAAAAAAAAATCGCGGGGCAGGCGCCCTTCCCTCTGGTGCGCAGTTACAGAGGGAAGGCCACCTGGCCCGCGAATAAGTCCACCTCGCTCGTCAATCCTTCTTGCGGTACCCCTCGACGATGGCCGAGAAGTCCTTGCCCCCTTCGCCGCGCAGGCTCATGGCCTGATACAGCTGCTGGGCCACGGCCCCGAGGATCACCGGCTGGTGTGCCTGGCGTGCCGCTTCGGTGGCCAGCCCCAGGTCCTTGAGCATCAGTTCGGCGCCAAAGCCACCGGTATAGCCACGCGATGCCGGCGCCGTTTCGATGATGCCCGGCCACGGGTTGTAGGTGTCCGAACTCCAGCAACGCCCGGTCGAGCTGTTGATGATGCCGGCCAGCACCTTGGTGTCGATGCCCAGCGCGTTACCCAAGGCCATGGCCTCGGAGACGCCGATCATGGAGATGCCCAGCAGCAGGTTGTTGCAGATCTTGGCGATCTGCCCGGTGCCGACTTCACCGCAGTGCACGATGTTGCGGCCCATCTGCTCCAGCACCGGCTTCAGGCTGGCGAACAGCTCGGCGCTGGCGCCGACCATGAAGGTCAGGGTGCCCGCTGCCGCACCGCCAGTGCCACCGGACACCGGCGCATCCCCCATGTCCACGCCCTTGGCCGCAGCTGCCTTGGACACATCACGTGCGGTCTGCGGATCGATGGTGCTGCAGTCCACGGTTGGCGTACCGGGGCGAATGCCGGCCAGCACGCCGTCGTCGTTCAGGTACACGCTGCGTACATGGGCCGCCGCCGGCAGCATGGTGATAACCAGCTCGCTGTTGGCCGCCGCGTCCTTGGGCGACGGGCTGATCTGCCCGCCCAGTTCTGCCAGCTCGGCTAGCACGGTTTTGTTCAGGTCGAACAGGTTCAGCTGATGCCCGGCCTTGATCAGGTTGCGGGCCATGGGCGCGCCCATGTTGCCGAGGCCAATGAATGCAATACGCATGACGTCTCCTTAGCGCAGGCTGATGGTGGTGTTCACACCGTCATTGACACTGTCGTCATCGAACCAGCGGGCGGTGACGGTCTTGGTCTGAGTGTAGAACTGCACCACCTGCTTGCCGTATGGGCCGAGGTCACCGAGCTTGGAGCCACGCGAACCGGTGAAGCTGAAGAACGGTACCGGTACCGGGATCGGGATGTTGATGCCGACCTGGCCGATGTCGATTTCGCTCTGGAACTTGCGCGCGGCCGCGCCGCTTTGGGTGAACAGGCCGGTGCCGTTGCCGAACGGGTTGGCGTTGACCAGGGCGATGGCCTCGTCGAGGGTATCGACCTCCAGGGTCACCAGCACCGGGCCGAAGATTTCCTGGGTGTACACCTGCATGTCGGTCTTCACGCCCGAGAACAGGGTTGGGCCGACGAAGTTGCCCTGCTCGTAGCCCGGCACCTTGACATCACGGCCGTCGAGTTCCAGCTTGGCGCCTTCCTTGATACCGCTTTCGATCAGGCCCAGCACACGCTCCTTGGCGCGCTTGGACACTACCGGGCCGACATCGGTGCCAGGCTCACAGCCGGCATTGACCTTGAGCTTGCTGGCCGCTTCCTTGATATCCGGCAGCCATTCGCGAGCCTTGCCCACCAGCACCGCCACCGAGGTGGCCATGCAGCGCTGCCCCGCTGCGCCGAAAGCAGCACCGACCAAGGCGTTGATGGTTTGCGTACGGTTGGCATCGGGCAGCACCACTGCGTGGTTCTTGGCGCCCATCATCGACTGCACGCGCTTGCCGTGCTGGCTGCCCAGGTTGTACACGTGGGTGCCGACTTCGGTAGAGCCAACGAAGGAAATGGCTTTGATGTCTTGATGGGTGCAAATGGCATCCACCACTTGCTTGCCACCGTGCACCACGTTAAGCACACCCGCCGGTACGCCAGCTTCAAGCGCCAGCTCGACCAGCAGCATGGTCGAGAGAGGGTCCTGCTCGGACGGCTTGAGCACGAAGGTGTTGCCGCAGACGATGGCCATGGGGAACATCCACAGCGGGATCATCGCCGGGAAGTTGAACGGGGTGATGCCGGCGCATACACCAATCGGCTGGCGCAGGGTGTAGGTATCGACACCGCCTGCGACGTTCTCGGCGAACTCGCCCATCTGCAGGGTGCCAATGGACGCCGCGTGCTCGACCACTTCCAGCCCACGGAATATATCGCCCTCGGCATCTGCCAGGGTTTTGCCCTGCTCGGCGCTGAGCACCTGGGCAATGCGTTTGGTGTGTTCGCGGATCAGCGCCTGCAGCTTGAGCATGATGCGCATGCGTGCGCCAATCGGGGTGTCGCGCCAGGTCTGGAAAGCGCGATGGGCAGCAGCCACGGCAGCGTCGACTTCTTCGACAGTGGCGAACGGCACGCGCGCCAGCACTTCCTGGGTGGCCGGGTTGACGATGTCGCGCCATTCGGTGGTCTTCGACTCGACCCATTGGCCGTCGATCAGCAGCTTGACCTGCTCGACCTTGGTCGGTTTCGGGGATTGCGGTGCGTTCATCTGCGTTCTCCTTGGAATTATTGTCGGGACGAGATCGCCAGCGCCAAGCAAACGCAAGGTGGCGTCCTGAGGCTTGTTTCGAGTATAGATGTGCAAACATCCAACAAGAACGCACAAAAAAACCGGATCATCATGCAAAAAGACCTCACATCCCTGAGCGCCCTCAACTGGGACGACCTGAAGTTTTTCCTTGAAGTGGCCCGCACCCGCAAGGCCAGCAGCGCCGCCAAACGGCTGAGCGTGGATTACACCACGGTGTCGCGGCGCATCAGCTCGCTAGAGGGGGCGCTGGGTACGTTGCTGTTCGAAAAATCGCGGACCAACGGCTTTGTCCTCACCGCCGAAGGCCAGCGCCTGCTGGGCTATGCCGAGTCGATCGAAAGCACGCTGCACATGGCCTGCGAGCAGGTGTCCGGGTCGGGCGTGGCACTGTCGGGGCATGTGCGCATGGGTTGCACGGAGGGCTTCGGCAGCTTCTTCATTACCCCGCAGCTGAGCCACTTCGTTGATGCCTATCCGGCGATTTCGGTGGATATCCTGCCGCTGCCGCACTTCATCAGCCTGTCCAAACGTGAGGCGGACATTGTCATCGCACTGGAGCGACCGGAGCATGGGCCTTATGTGTGCTGCAAGCTGTGTGACTATCGCTTGCGGCTGTATGCGACCCAGGATTACCTGGACAGCCACGCACCCATTCGTCAGGTGGCGGACTTGGCCAAACATCCCTTCATCAGTTACGTGGATGATTTGGCGTTCAGTTCGGAGCTTCTGTACCTCGCCAACCTGATCCCCGGCGCCACTGCGCACCTGCGCAGTACCAGTGTGATTGCACAGTACACGGCGGCGTTGCAGGGGCGTGGGTTGGCGATATTGCCGTGTTTCCTGGCTGCGCAGGACCCGCGCTTGGTGACAGTGTTGCCGGAGGAAATCGAGGTGACGCGGCAGTTCTGGATGTATTGCCGGGAGGATTTGCGCAAGTTGAAGCGGATTACCCTGTTGTGGGATTACATCCGGGGGGTGACCGAGGCGAATGCGCCGTTGCTGATGGGGGAAACGCGGGAGATGAGTTTTGCTCAGGAATGATCAGGGCGCTCAGCGCCCTGATATACCCAGTCAGTAAGACGCCACCACGATAGACACCCGCCGGTTCTCGGTACGCCCGGCGCTGGTGCGGTTGTCTGCTACTGGCTGGGTGCTGCCCAGGCCACGGCGCTGAATGTTCTGGGCCTGCATGCCCACCCCGACCAGCGCTTTGGCCACGCTTTGGGCACGGCGCTCGGACAGTTGCTGGTTATACCCCGCCTTGCCGGACGAATCGGCATGCCCGTCTACCCGAACGCCCTGGATGCCAACACCCAGCAGCGCCTTGCCAATGCGCTCGACAATCGCCTGGCTCTGGCCGTTGAGGCTGTCCAGGTCGCTGCCGAACAGCACTTTGCCGGAAAGGTCGTAGGCCCAGCCTTCATCGGTGGGGGTAAAGCCTTCGCGCTTGAGTACGGCAATCTGTTCAGGGGTAAGGCCCTTGGGTGGTGCGCTCTGGCAACCGGTCAGCGCCAGCATGGCGAGCAACAAGGCCCAAAGGGGAAAACGTATAGCGTGCATCACGGGTTCAACTCCTGTTCTTGATTTCACTGGCGGACCGTTCCGTCTGCGCCACTTGCCAATGGCCACGGCGTTTACGCTTGGCCTCGTACATCGCCGCATCGGCGGCATTGAGAAGACTGGCGGGGTCAGCGCCGTCATCCGGGTAATAGGCAATACCGACACTCAGTGAGGTGGCAATGCTGCGGCCGCTGTCCAGCTGCACCGGCAGCTTCATGCTGGCCACGATCTTCTCGGCGATCTGCTCGGCGTCCTTGCGCGACTGCAAAGGTGTCAGCAGCACGGCGAACTCATCACCGCCCAGGCGTGCCACCAGGTCATGCTCGCGCAGCTGGGCGCGCACACGGTCGGCCACGCTGATCAGCACTTCGTCGCCCACGGCATGGCCAAGGGTGTCGTTGATCTGCTTGAAGTGGTCGCTGTCGAGGAACAAAAGGGCAAGGTGGTCCCGCTGCCGTGCGGCGTTGCGCACGCTGCGGTTCAGGCGCCCCTCGAAGAAGGCGCGGTTGGGCAGGCCGGTCAGGCTGTCGTGGCTAGCCTGGTGGGCCAAGGTCTGGTTTTCGTTCTGCAGGTGGCTGTGCCACACCTCCAGTTCGTCCAGCAGGGCATTGAAGTCGTTGCCCAGTTCGTTTAGCTCGGCAATCGGCGCCTCCGGTACGCGCCGGTCGAAGCTGCGTTCGCGGCGGGCGGCGTGGGCGACACTGGCCAGGCCGCGCAGCGGGCGGGTGATATTGCTGAGCAGGCGCCGCGACAGATACTGGGCAGCCAAAGCGCTGAGTATCGTGCAGAACAGGATTCCGGCCAGACCGCTGAGCAGGAACAGCAGCAGGCTACGGCCCTGGCCGACCAGTTCGGTGTGCCCGACTTTTTGCTGCTGGTGCAGGATCGGCAAGTTGACCGGCTCATCCAGCAAGGCCGTGGCCACCTGCACTTCGAGCTTGCCGAGCATGCCCGTATCACCGCGTTGCCAGTGCGCCAGCAGTTCGCCTTCGTTGTTGAAGATCTTGGCCTCGGCCACCTCCTCGTTACTGGCGATCAGCGCCAGTGATTCGTTGGCTGCGGCACTGTCATCGAACACCACCGCCGCCTCTACGGTGTAGTTGATCGAGCGGGCGATCAGGTGCAGGTTGTGATTGGCATAGACGCGCAGGGCGAGCACACCCAGCAGCGTAAGCGAAATACCGGCCAGGCCTACAGCGAGCAAGGCAACGCTGAGGTGGCCACGGCCCAGCACCGAACGCAGGGTCGGGCGCACGCCCTGCTTGCGGGTCGGCTTCATGGCTGCACCGCCCGGCGCCGCGACAATTGCAGCACGCTGGGGTGAATGCGCACGCCGGAACGCGCCACCGAATCCAGGTTGACTTCAAAGGCCACCTGCTGGTCGCTGACCCGCAGGCAGAACAGGCTGCCGACCGTGCAGGGGTCGTTCGCTTCGCTGATGCTCAGAACCGGGTGGCCGCTGATGCGCTCGAACAGTTTGTCGCGCTGGCCCTGGTCAAGCTTACCGATGTAGATGGCATCGCAGGCCTGGGCGACCTGGGTATCCTCTGCCAGCAGCCGCCGCACCTGCAGCGGGCGGCCGGACTCCTGTACATGGCCTTTGATCAGGTCATCGGCATACTCGGTGGGGCCAACCAGGCACAGGCGTAAGGGGGATGGTTCGACCGGCCAGCGGGCATAGCTGAAGATACCCAGTACGACCTGGGTCACGGCCTTGGCGCGCTGCTGGGCCTGGGCGGTGGTTGTGGCGGTATCTGCCCGGGCGGAGCCCATGGAAATGAACAGGGCGGCCAGCAACAGCGAAAGTGCACAGCTTGGCGCTCGCCTCCCGGCCACGTTCATGTGGGAAATCTCTTATGGTCCTTTCCGGTATCGGCGCAACGATAGCACATGGCCGCTTCCTTGTATGGAAGAGCGGCCAGGTGCATCGGGTTGTATGCCCCTAGACCTGCTCCAGCATCAACCCGGAAATACGCCGTACCTTGCGCGCCACCGCTTCTTCGAAAATGCCCTGGCGTGGCTCGACCAGGCTGAAGCAGTGCTTGGCACGGGTAATGCCGGTATACACCAGCTCCTTGGTCAGCACCGGGTTGAGCGCATCCGGCAACACCAGTGCGGTGTGGCTGAACTCCGAGCCCTGGGACTTGTGCACGGTCATGGCGAACACCGTTTCCACTTCGTTAAGCCGGCTCGGCAGGACGAAGCGCACCCCGCCGCTGCCATCGTTACGCGGGAACGCCACGCGCAGCAGCGGCTCGCCTTGCTCATCCGGCAGGCGCAGGGCGATGCCGATGTCACCGTTCATCAGGCCCAGGCCGTAGTCATTGCGGGTCACCAGCACCGGGCGCCCTTCGTACCAGGGCTGCTGGCTGTCGATCAGCCCGGCATTGTGCAGCACCCGCGCCACCCGCTCGTTGAGGCCTTCGACACCCCAGGCGCCGCGACGCACCGCGCAGAGCAACTGGAAGTCCTCGAAGCTGTGCAGCACCTTGCCCGCCCACTGCTCCCATGCCGGGTCGTCAAATGCGGTTTCGAGTGCCGGCCTGTAGCGGCCAAGGGTGCGCAGGTAGCTGCGATAGCCTTGCGGGCCTTCGGCACCACGGTTCAGGCCGTCGAGCAGCAGGCGGTCAAAAGCACGGTCTTGCTCGTGCTTGAGCGCCAGGCTGTGCACGTCGTCCGGTGGCGTGGCCAGCAGGTTGCGTGCCGCGTAAGCGTCCTGGCGATTGACCAGCCTGGCCAGTTGACCAATGCCGCTGCCTTCGCCGAAGCGTCGTGAAAAACGCAGCATTACCACCTGCTGGGCCAGCGGGTTGCGCTGCTCATCGCCAGCCTTGAGCCCGCTGCCGGCCAGCGACTCGCCGCTGACCTGCTCCAGCCACGCGGTGGTTGCCGGCGAGTAATAGCCCTCCTCGGCATCCCGGCACAAATCCCCCAGCACCGCGCCGGCCTCGACAGAGGCTAACTGGTCCTTGTCCCCCAGCAGCACCAGGCGTGCCCGTGGCGGTAAGGCATCAAGCAGGTTGGCCATCATTTCCAGGTCGATCATCGACGCCTCGTCGACCACCAGCACATCCAACGGCAACGGGTTGCCAGCATGGTGGCGGAAGTGCCGCGAGCCTGGGCGGCTGCCGAGCAGCCGGTGTACGGTGCTGACGTCAGTGGGAATTTGCCCGCGGACTTCGGCGCTGACGTGCAGCCGCTCGACTTGCTGGCCAATGGATTCGGTCAGGCGCGCAGCAGCCTTGCCGGTCGGCGCGGCCAGGCGTATGCGCAGCGGCCTGCCCAGCTCTACCGCCGGCCCCTGAAGCAAGGCCAGCAGGCGCACGACGGTCGTGGTTTTACCCGTGCCGGGGCCGCCCGTGATGATGCTGAAACCGGCACGGGTGGCCAGCGCACACGCAAGCTTCTGCCAGTCCACCTGGCCTGCTGGCGCCCCGCCCGCGAACAGCTGTGTCAGGCGATCTGACAGGTCGGTCAGCGGCGCTTCGGCCTGGGTCAGGCGCTGGCGCAGGGTATGGTCGATGCGCCGCTCGTAGCGCCAGTAACGGCGCAGGTACAGGCGCTCGCCGCTGAGCACCAGCGGCCGCGCTTGCTGGCCTGGGTTATCGCCAAGTGCCACCAGCGAGCTGGCGGCGATGCGCTGGCGCCAGGCATTCAAGTCGAGGTTGGCCAGCAGTTGCGAGGGTAACAGCAGAGGGCCAGTCAAGGCGTCGCCTTCCGGTGGCAGCGACAGTGCAAAGTCGGGCTCGGCCAGGGTTTGCTGCAAGTCGAGGCACACATGGCCATGGCCCAGTTGGTGGCTGGCCAACGCTGCCGCCAGCAACAGCAAGGGGTCACTGCCAGGGGCGCGCTCTTCAAGGAACGACACGAATGCGCGGTCCAGGGCGCGCAGCCAGCCCCGCTCTACCCAGCGGTCGAGCAGTTGCAGCAGGTCACCACTGTCATGCTGAGGTGCCAGCGCCAACAGGTGCTCGGCGTGCAATGGGGTGGGCAAAAGGTCGACTAGGCTTCGGCTCATGGCGCGACTCCGGCTAACAGGTCCTGCTGTGCGGGCGCGCGCTCGCCACGGAACAGCGCATCCAGGCGTTCAATCAGCTCACGCGGTGGCTTGGCGTGGTACACGCCGTGGCCGCTGCTGCTGGCGCCTCGCAGGAAGATGAACAGGGCGCCACCGACATGGCGGTCGTAATCGTAATCCGGCAGGCGTGCGCGCAGCTGGCGGTGCAGGGCCAGCAGGTACAGCACGTACTGCAGGTCGTAGCGGTGCTCGATGATGGACTTTTCCATGGCCATTGTGTCGTAGGCCTGGATGTCCGGGCCCAGCCAGTTGGACTTGTAGTCGGTCACGTAGTACTGCCCGTCCAGCTCGAACGCCAGGTCGATGAAGCCTTTGAACATGCCGTTGAGCACGGTTGGCTGCGCTGCCGGGCGTGCCAGCCCAGGGTGGGTGTGGCGAGCGACCAGGCGGTCGAGTTGTTCGGCGTCGACCTGGTGGCTGGCGAACCAGAACTCCATTTCGATCTGGTAATGGCGCAACTGACCGAGCGTTACGCTCAGGTCGTTGCCCGGCAACGGCAGCGGCTCGTTCAACAAGCGTTGCAGCCACTGGGTAAGGGTCGGAATCCAGCCAGCCCAGTCACGGCGGTTGCATCGCTGGCCAACGGTTCGCTCGATCAGCTGTAAGTTGCCGGTGACGAGGCTGAAGCCCTCGCGCCCTGCCCATTCCAGCAGGCCATGGAGGAAGGTGCCCGGGTTCGGCCCCCGTGGAAAGCGGTGGATATCGCCGCTGTCGGGCGGGACCTCGCGCAACACCTGGGCATCGAGCACCTCGTCATCCAGCAATTGCTGGGCCTGCGAGCTGTCGGCGCCGAGGGTCTGGTCGCCGACGCGCAAGGCGCTGTACGACGCGATCCACCAATGCTCGGCTGCTGCGCGGCGAGGCTTGCGTGCGGGCAGCAGCTCACGCTCGGCATGCGGCATGCGATACACCTGCTCATCCGCCTGCGGCAGACCCGGGCAGGTGATGTGCGGACACGTCGCTGCCAGCGCCTGCAACCAGTCCGTCAACTGCGTCGACCCGGCCAGAGCAAGGCCGCCCCCCAGCAGGTAGCCAAATGCCGAGCGGTGCAGCTGCGAACTCTTCTGGTTGCCACGCTTGAGGTCGGCCACACCCAGCCAGCAAGCATGCTGTGCCCGGGTCAGGGCTACGTAGAGCAGGCGCAGGTCTTCGGCCAGGCGCTCGTCATCGGCGCGCTCGATCTGCTCCTGGTTAGGCGTGAGTGTGAGGTGGGCATTACCGTCGCTGTCATGCCAGGCCAACGGCAGTCGGGTACCGTCGACGGGTTTGCTGGTGCAGATGAACGGCAGATAGACCAGGGGATATTCCAGGCCCTTGGACTTGTGGATCGTTACCACCTTGACCAGCTGTTCGTCGCTCTCCAGGCGCAGGATCTGTTCTTCACCGGCCTGCCCGGAATTGGCCAGGTGCTCGGCCAGGTGGCGGATCAACGCCTGCTCACCGTCCAGCTCGCCTGCGGCCTGTTGCAACAGCTCGGCCAAGTGCAGCAGGTTGGTCAGCACCCGCTCGCCATCACTGCGGCGAATCAGCGTGCGCGGCAGGTGGAAGTCGTGCAGCAGGTGGCGCAACATCGGTAGCACCCCTTGGCGCTGCCAGGTGTCGCGGTAAAGGCGAAAACGCATGACCCAGCCTTCCCAGACCCGCTCGTCCTGGTTCAGCCGGTCCAGTTCGGCCAGCGACAGGCCCAGTGTGAGGCTGGCCAGTGCGGCCTTGAGCAGGCGTTCCGAGTCTGGCTCGGCGCAGGCCTTGAGCCAGGCCAGCAGGTCGTGGGCTTCCTGGGCGGCGAACACCGAATCCTTGTCGGACAGGTACACGCTGCGCACATCACGTGCGGCCAGCTCGGCGCGGACCATCTGTGCTTCATGGCCATCACGCACCAGGATGGCGATGTCCGAAGGCAGGCAGGGGCGCAATTCGCCCTCGGCATTCTGAAAGCCCGCCGTGCCCTGCTGGCCACCGTTGAGCAAGGCGACGATATGGCTAGCGCAGCTGGCGGCCAGTTGCTGGCGGTAGACGCTGCTGGAAACCGGCTCTTCGCTTTCCAGCTGCCAGCACTGCAGGGCTGCGCTGGCTTCACCGTCAATCAGCAGCTGTTCGCCACGGCCCTTGGCATGCACCTCGATGAACGGCAACGGGTTGTCATCGGCCTCGCGGAACAGGAATGCACCCCGCCCCGTTTCACGCGCTTCGGCCTGCAGGAACACCTGGTTGACCGCCGCGACCATGGCTTTGCTGGAGCGGTAGTTGGTGTCCAGGCTGTGCAGGCGGCCACTGGTGGCGCGCCGCGCAGCAAGGTAGGTGTAAATGTCGGCACCCCGGAAGGCGTAAATCGCCTGCTTGGGGTCACCGATCATGAACAGGCCGGTTTGCGCACGGTTTTCGCTGATCTGGTAAATGCGCTCGAAAATACCGTACTGCACCGGGTCGGTGTCCTGGAATTCGTCGATCAGCGCAACCGGAAACTGCTCGCGAATCAGGCTGGCCAGGCGCTCACCGGCCTCGCTGGCCAGGGCGTGCTGCAGGCGCACGAGCATGTCGTCGAAGCCCATTTCCGCACGGCGGCGCTTCTCCACTTCGAATCGCGCCGATACCCAGCCGGCAGCATGCTCAAGCAACGGCGCATCTGGGTTGTCCAAGGCCTGCAATTGCTGTTGCAGCGTCTGCATGGCGTCGAGGGCCGGGTGCTCGGGCGGTTTGCCCTTCCAGGCTTCAGCCATGCCCGCCGGGGTGAGGCGGGTGAAGCCGGTACCCAGGTCGAGCTCCACCCGTTGCTCATCGGCAGCCCAGGCGCAAAGTTTGTCGAACCAAGGTTCGAAGTAACGGGCCTGCATCTTGCGGCCGTCGACCTGCTTGGCGGCCAGTGCATCGCGGCAGATTTGGCGCAGCTCTTCGGCCCACTGCGCCCACGGCGCCTTTAGCCGGGCCAGCTGTTGGCCACGTTGCTGCAGCGACGCCTGGATCAATGCGGCTGGCTCTGGCCCGTCGTGCTGAGCGCGTATGCGGCCAAACAGCGGGCGAATGCGCGGCAGCAAGGCATCGGGGCTCCCCCAGTTGCTGCGGACCCAGGCCAACGCATCACCGCGCATGCCGTAGCAGAAGCGCCGCCAGTAATCGCGCATCACCTGGCCCAGCAGCTCGCTGTGGTCGGTTTCCAGGGTCTGGGTGAACAAGCTGCCACTGTCGAAGGCATGCTCGCGGAGCATGCGCTGGCACCAGCCATGGATGGTCGATACCGCCGCTTCGTCCATCCACTGCACAGCGATTTCCAGGCGGCCGGCACAACGCGGCCAGGCCTCTTGTGGATAATCGTCACGCAGTTGATGCAACAACGGGTCGGCGCCTTCCAGTTCACCACGGAAAAACCGTGCAGCCTCAGCCAGGCGGGCACGAATGCGCTCGCGCAGCTCTTTGGTGGCAGCGTCGGTGAAGGTCACCACGAGGATCTGCGGTGGTAGCAGCTCACGGTCGAAGCCCTGTTCGCCACCGTGGCCGAGGATCAGGCGCAGGTACAGCGCCGAAATGGTGAAGGTCTTGCCCGTACCGGCGCTGGCCTCGATCAGCTGGCTGCCGTGCAGGGGGAAACTCAGTGCCAAGGGACGGGCCTGGGTCATACGCCTTTCTCCGGATTGCCCAAGGTCTGCCAAGGGGCGGTGAACAACGGGCGGTACAAGGTTTCGCACCAGCCTTCGAAGGTTTCGTCAGCGGTGAGTGCGGCAAAGTCACGGAACTGGCGGACCAGGGCAATGCTTTCACCACGCTCGCCAAAACTGGTGCGCTCGTCGCCTTCGTAGGCGCGGGCTGCGGCGGCCAGAGCCTTGTCGGCATCGTCCTGGGCCAACCATGCAAACGCGGTTTTGGCTGCAACGGGCAGAGGCGCATTCATCCCTGCCTGACGGGCCACCAGCAAATCGCCCAACAGTTGCGCGGCCTGCTCGGGCGGCAGCGGTGCAAGCAACAGGGTCAGGTCACTGGCTACCAGTGCACTGTTATAGGGGTAGCCCGCCGCACAGGCGGCCAAGTGCGTGACCCAAGGGGCGATCAGGCGGTGCCACTTGAGGTTATTGCGCCCGGCACTGATGGTGTTGGGTACGGTGGTGATGCTGAGCAGGCTCTGGTCATCGGCCTGGAACACACGGCCCAGCCAGCCTTCGAGCCGGTACTGGCCGTGCTCGAAATGCACCGGCAAAGCGCCCTCGACCAGCTGTGGCCAGCGTTGCAGCAACTGCTGGTGACGTTGCAGCAGGTCGGGTAGCGGTTCGATCAGCTCGTTTTGCAGTAGCTCGCCGAAGCCGGCCAGTGGCAACAAACCGCAGGCTTGCAGGCGCCGGGCCTGGGCCTGCAAGGCCTGTTCGGCGTTGCCTGGCTCGGCCAGGGCGGCGCCGAGCAGGCTCTCACTGGCACCGTAGCGTTGCAGGGTATCGAGGACAAAAGGTTCTTCGTCCGGGGTCGGCGCCTCCAATGCTTCGAAGTACACCTTCAAACGCTGGCTGAAGAAGTGCCGTACCGGGTGGCGCAGAAAGTCATTCAGCTGGGTCAGGCTCAGGGCCTCATCGTCGAAATAAGGTGGCAAACCTGGGTCGCCCTGCTCTTGCTCCTCGCCTTGCTGGTGCAGCACCTGCCATTCGTGGGCAAAACTGAACAGCGGGCTACCCTTCTGGAAATAGCGGGGGCTGAACGGCTGCAGCGGGTGCTCCAGGGTCAGTGCGTGCAGCAGTTGCTCGCCCGGCTCCGCGGGTTGCCCTTGCTCGGCGCCGGTCAACTGCCAGCCCCCAGCGATGTGATCGCGCAACTGGCCGATCAGTACCGAGGCCGGGCGCTCGCTGTTGTCGCGGATACTGCGCCCGACCCAGCTGACATACAGTTGGTCGCGTGCCGACAGCAGCGCTTCGAGCAGCAGGTAACGGTCGTCTTCGCGGCGTGAGCGGTCACCGGGGCGGTAATCGCTGGCCATCAGGTCGAAGTCCAGTGGTTGCTGGGCGCGCGGGTAGTCGCCATCGTTCATGCCCAGCAGGCAGACTACGCGGAACGGGATGGCGCGCATGGGCATGAGGGTGCAGAAGTTAACCGAACCGGCGAGGAAGCGTTGCGACAGCTTGCCCTGGTCGAGGCCTGACAGCCAGGCTTCACGCACCACGGTCAGCGGCAACGGGTCATTCAGACCAACAGTCTCGCACACTTCAAGCCAGCCATCGCGCAGGTCCTGTAGCTGCATCAGCAGGAATTCGTCGTGCTCATCCTCGGCGAGGAAGAATACCTGCAGCAAAGCGTGCAGGCGCTCCCCCCACTGACTGACAGTGGCAGGCTCGGAAAATGCCTGACAAGCGACGTCGAGTGCATCGAGCAGTGCGACCAGCGGACCGATCAGTGCTGCGTCCAGGCCTCCGATTTCATCGTAGGGCTCGATGCCATCGCAGGCCTCTCCCACACCTACGGCATAGCCCAGCAGCATGCGCCGCAGGCCAAAGCGCCAACTGTTCTGTTCAAGCCCGGCGGGCAAACCCAGGCTGGCCCGCTGCTCGGCGTTGAGGCCCCAACGAATACCGGCGCCCTCGATCCAGCGGTGCAGCGTAGGCAAGTCGTTTTCGCGGATACCGAAGCGGGCACGGACTGCCGGTACGTCCAGCAGGTCGAGCACTTCGCTGACCGCGAAGCGGCTATCCGGCAGTTTGAGCAGGTGTTCAAGGGCGATCAGTAAAGGCTCACGCCCGCGCTGGCCCTGGTCGGTGAGGGTGAACGGGATATAGCGCGGGTCATTGCGCTGCAACTGGCCGAACACGGCGCGGATATGCGGCGCGTAAGTGTCGATGGCTGGCAGCATGACGATTACGTCACGCGGGCGCAACGTAGGGTCGGCGCTGAAGCGGGCCAGCAGCTGGTCATGGAGAATCTCCACTTCGCGTTGCGGGCTGTGTGCAATATGGAAGCGGATCGAGCGGTCTTTGCCTGGATCAACTGGCGGCCACAGCTCGCGGGTTTCGGCGAGCGGGCGTAGTTCAAGAATGTCGTCCTGCAACTGGTTGAGCAACGTGGTGGGCGAGCCGTCGCTGAACAGGTCGATGCGCCCATCGCTGAACGCACCTTGATAGCTGCCCGGGTCGTCATAGCTGTCGAGCAGGTTGATATAGTCGCGGCCCTGTTTGCCCCAGGCGGCCAACAACGGATGAGCATGCTGGTGCAGCGACTGGTCGTCCAGTTGCAGGGGCATGCCCTGTTTGCGTTGCTGGCGCCTGTACTGGTGGCGCAACAGGTCCTTGTCGGCAACGATGTCGGCCCAGTGGTGGCGGCAGGGATTGTGCACGCACAGCAATACCTGGCTAAAGCGCGCCAGGCCTGCCAGTGCTTCCAGGGCCTGCGCAGGCAACGAGGAAATGCCGAACACGATCACCCGCGGTGGCAGCCCCGCAGGTGCCTGTTCCAGGTTATTGATGCGCTCGGTGAAGCGCTGATGTACCCCGGCGCGGCTTTGCGCCATGCCCTGCTCACCAACATCCTCCAACAAGGCTCGCCACAACTCGGCTTGCCAACGGTTGCCCGGCGGCAGGGCTTTGCGCTCACCACGGGCAGTATTGAGGATGTGATTGCCAGCAGCCCAGTCCTTGAGCCAGTCGGCGCGGTAGACCTGGTACTGGTCGAACAGGTCGGCCAGTCGCTCGGCGAGCTGGTAGCGCTTGCGCAGGTCGCTGTCGTCATTGAGAAAGCGCTGCAGCGGCTCGAAATGCGGGCGCTCTATCAGGGCTGGCAGCAGGCGCATCAGGCGCCAGGTCAGTGGGGCCTTGTCGAGCAGGGATACTTCGGGAATTTCGTCGTGACCCAGCACGCTGCGGTACAGCTGCCACATGAAGCTGCCAGGCAGTTGCACATCGATTGCGGCAGCGATGCCGCAACCACCCAGGTCATTTTCCAGCGGGTCTTCAGCCAGGGCCAGTTTGAGCCATTGGGCGATACCATTGCTTTGGACAAGGGCAATCTCGTTTTCCAAAGGTGCCAAGGGGTAACGGCGCATCCAGCTCACCACCAGGCTGCGTAGGTCATCGAGGCGGTTGCCGTGGACGATCATGAAACCTGGGTGGAGCGTGGTAATAGCCATTGAGCATTCCCTGGAAGGCAGTCGGTTCAGATGCGGAACCATATCACGGGGCGTGGCACGGACCGTGGCACGCTTGGAGACAAATCTTTTCCTGGCCGGAAAAGACAAAACCCCTACCTGCATGTGCAGATAGGGGTTTTGCGAAATGAATCTTGACGATGACCTACTCTCACATGGGGAAACCCCACACTACCATCGGCGATGCATCGTTTCACTGCTGAGTTCGGGATGGGATCAGGTGGTTCCAATGCTCTATGGTCGTCAAGAAATTCTGTTGCCAGAAGATCCAGATGGATGCTCTAGCGAATTCGGATATGTGAATTTGTGGTTGCGAACTTTCGGTTCGTATCATCTTCACCACCACAATTTGGCTCTGACGCGCAAATTGCTTGGGTGTTATATGGTCAAGCCTCACGGGCAATTAGTATTGGTTAGCTCAACGCCTCACAGCGCTTACACACCCAACCTATCAACGTCGTAGTCTTCGACGGCCCTTTAGGGGATTCAAGATCCCAGTGAGATCTCATCTTGAGGCAAGTTTCCCGCTTAGATGCTTTCAGCGGTTATCTCTTCCGAACATAGCTACCCGGCAATGCCACTGGCGTGACAACCGGAACACCAGAGGTTCGTCCACTCCGGTCCTCTCGTACTAGGAGCAGCCCCTCTCAAATCTCAAACGTCCACGGCAGATAGGGACCGAACTGTCTCACGACGTTCTAAACCCAGCTCGCGTACCACTTTAAATGGCGAACAGCCATACCCTTGGGACCGGCTTCAGCCCCAGGATGTGATGAGCCGACATCGAGGTGCCAAACACCGCCGTCGATATGAACTCTTGGGCGGTATCAGCCTGTTATCCCCGGAGTACCTTTTATCCGTTGAGCGATGGCCCTTCCATACAGAACCACCGGATCACTAAGACCTACTTTCGTACCTGCTCGACGTGTTTGTCTCGCAGTCAAGCGCGCTTTTGCCTTTATACTCTACGACCGATTTCCGACCGGTCTGAGCGCACCTTCGTACTCCTCCGTTACTCTTTGGGAGGAGACCGCCCCAGTCAAACTACCCACCATACACTGTCCTCGATCCGGATAACGGACCTGAGTTAGAACCTCAAAGTTGCCAGGGTGGTATTTCAAGGATGGCTCCATGAGAACTGGCGTCCCCACTTCAAAGCCTCCCACCTATCCTACACAAGCAAATTCAAAGTCCAGTGCAAAGCTATAGTAAAGGTTCACGGGGTCTTTCCGTCTAGCCGCGGATACACTGCATCTTCACAGCGATTTCAATTTCACTGAGTCTCGGGTGGAGACAGCGCCGCCATCGTTACGCCATTCGTGCAGGTCGGAACTTACCCGACAAGGAATTTCGCTACCTTAGGACCGTTATAGTTACGGCCGCCGTTTACCGGGGCTTCGATCAAGAGCTTCGCTTGCGCTAACCCCATCAATTAACCTTCCGGCACCGGGCAGGCGTCACACCCTATACGTCCACTTTCGTGTTTGCAGAGTGCTGTGTTTTTAATAAACAGTCGCAGCGGCCTGGTATCTTCGACCGGCATGGGCTTACGGAGCAAGTCCTTCACCCTCGCCGGCGCACCTTCTCCCGAAGTTACGGTGCCATTTTGCCTAGTTCCTTCACCCGAGTTCTCTCAAGCGCCTTGGTATTCTCTACCTAACCACCTGTGTCGGTTTGGGGTACGGTTCCCAGTTATCTGAAGCTTAGGAGCTTTTCTTGGAAGCATGGTATCAACCACTTCGTCGCCTAAAGGCAACTCGTCATCAGCTCTCGGCCTTGAAATCCCGGATTTGCCTAAGATTTCAGCCTACCACCTTAAACCTGGACAACCAACGCCAGGCTGGCCTAACCTTCTCCGTCCCTCCATCGCAATAACTGGAAGTACAGGAATATTAACCTGTTTTCCATCGACTACGCTTTTCAGCCTCGCCTTAGGGACCGACTAACCCTGCGTCGATTAACGTTGCGCAGGAAACCTTGGTCTTTCGGCGTGCGAGTTTTTCACTCGCATTGTCGTTACTCATGTCAGCATTCGCACTTCTGATACCTCCAGCAAGCTTCTCAACTCACCTTCACAGGCTTACAGAACGCTCCTCTACCGCATCATCATAAGATGATACCCGTAGCTTCGGTGCATGGTTTGAGCCCCGTTACATCTTCCGCGCAGGCCGACTCGACTAGTGAGCTATTACGCTTTCTTTAAAGGGTGGCTGCTTCTAAGCCAACCTCCTAGCTGTCTAAGCCTTCCCACATCGTTTCCCACTTAACCATGACTTTGGGACCTTAGCTGACGGTCTGGGTTGTTTCCCTTTTCACGACGGACGTTAGCACCCGCCGTGTGTCTCCCATGCTCGGCACTTGTAGGTATTCGGAGTTTGCATCGGTTTGGTAAGTCGGGATGACCCCCTAGCCGAAACAGTGCTCTACCCCCTACAGTGATACATGAGGCGCTACCTAAATAGCTTTCGAGGAGAACCAGCTATCTCCGAGCTTGATTAGCCTTTCACTCCGATCCACAGGTCATCCGCTAACTTTTCAACGGTAGTCGGTTCGGTCCTCCAGTCAGTGTTACCTAACCTTCAACCTGCCCATGGATAGATCGCCCGGTTTCGGGTCTATACCCAGCGACTAAACGCCCTATTAAGACTCGCTTTCGCTACGCCTCCCCTATTCGGTTAAGCTCGCCACTGAATATAAGTCGCTGACCCATTATACAAAAGGTACGCAGTCACCTAACAAGTAGGCTCCCACTGCTTGTACGCATACGGTTTCAGGTTCTATTTCACTCCCCTCTCCGGGGTTCTTTTCGCCTTTCCCTCACGGTACTGGTTCACTATCGGTCAGTCAGTAGTATTTAGCCTTGGAGGATGGTCCCCCCATATTCAGACAAAGTTTCTCGTGCTCCGTCCTACTCGATTTCATTGACAAGAGATTTTCGTGTACGGGGCTATCACCCACTATGGCCGCACTTTCCAGAGCGTTCCACTAATCTCAAATCAACTTAAGGGCTGGTCCCCGTTCGCTCGCCACTACTAAGGGAATCTCGGTTGATTTCTTTTCCTCAGGGTACTTAGATGTTTCAGTTCCCCTGGTTCGCCTCTTGCACCTATGTATTCAGTACAAGATACTCAGCTTATGCTGAGTGGGTTCCCCCATTCAGAGATCTCTGGATCACAGTCTGTTTGCCGACTCCCCAAAGCTTATCGCAGGCTACCACGTCTTTCATCGCCTCTGACTGCCAAGGCATCCACCGTATGCGCTTCTTCACTTGACCATATAACCCCAAGCAATCTGGTTATACTGTGAAGACGACATTCGCCGAAAATTCGCATTTCGCTCATTACTGAGCAGAACTCACAAATTTTACCTTAGCCTGATTTCCAGCAGTGAAACTGGTCATCAGTCTATATCTATCACATATCCGAATTTTTAAAGAACGGCCTGACAAAAGTCAGAAATCAACATTCGCAGGGAATGCTCATTTCTGAATTCTCATCAGCAAATGAATCAAGCAATTCGTGTGGGAGCTCATCAGCAGGCTGATGTCGTCGATTAAGGAGGTGATCCAGCCGCAGGTTCCCCTACGGCTACCTTGTTACGACTTCACCCCAGTCATGAATCACACCGTGGTAACCGTCCTCCCGAAGGTTAGACTAGCTACTTCTGGTGCAACCCACTCCCATGGTGTGACGGGCGGTGTGTACAAGGCCCGGGAACGTATTCACCGCGACATTCTGATTCGCGATTACTAGCGATTCCGACTTCACGCAGTCGAGTTGCAGACTGCGATCCGGACTACGATCGGTTTTGTGAGATTAGCTCCACCTCGCGGCTTGGCAACCCTCTGTACCGACCATTGTAGCACGTGTGTAGCCCAGGCCGTAAGGGCCATGATGACTTGACGTCATCCCCACCTTCCTCCGGTTTGTCACCGGCAGTCTCCTTAGAGTGCCCACCATAACGTGCTGGTAACTAAGGACAAGGGTTGCGCTCGTTACGGGACTTAACCCAACATCTCACGACACGAGCTGACGACAGCCATGCAGCACCTGTGTCAGAGTTCCCGAAGGCACCAATCCATCTCTGGAAAGTTCTCTGCATGTCAAGGCCTGGTAAGGTTCTTCGCGTTGCTTCGAATTAAACCACATGCTCCACCGCTTGTGCGGGCCCCCGTCAATTCATTTGAGTTTTAACCTTGCGGCCGTACTCCCCAGGCGGTCAACTTAATGCGTTAGCTGCGCCACTAAAATCTCAAGGATTCCAACGGCTAGTTGACATCGTTTACGGCGTGGACTACCAGGGTATCTAATCCTGTTTGCTCCCCACGCTTTCGCACCTCAGTGTCAGTATCAGTCCAGGTGGTCGCCTTCGCCACTGGTGTTCCTTCCTATATCTACGCATTTCACCGCTACACAGGAAATTCCACCACCCTCTACCGTACTCTAGCTTGCCAGTTTTGGATGCAGTTCCCAGGTTGAGCCCGGGGCTTTCACATCCAACTTAACAAACCACCTACGCGCGCTTTACGCCCAGTAATTCCGATTAACGCTTGCACCCTCTGTATTACCGCGGCTGCTGGCACAGAGTTAGCCGGTGCTTATTCTGTCGGTAACGTCAAAACAGCAAGGTATTAGCTTACTGCCCTTCCTCCCAACTTAAAGTGCTTTACAATCCGAAGACCTTCTTCACACACGCGGCATGGCTGGATCAGGCTTTCGCCCATTGTCCAATATTCCCCACTGCTGCCTCCCGTAGGAGTCTGGACCGTGTCTCAGTTCCAGTGTGACTGATCATCCTCTCAGACCAGTTACGGATCGTCGCCTTGGTGAGCCATTACCCCACCAACTAGCTAATCCGACCTAGGCTCATCTGATAGCGCAAGGCCCGAAGGTCCCCTGCTTTCTCCCGTAGGACGTATGCGGTATTAGCGTTCCTTTCGAAACGTTGTCCCCCACTACCAGGCAGATTCCTAGGCATTACTCACCCGTCCGCCGCTGAATCAAGGAGCAAGCTCCCGTCATCCGCTCGACTTGCATGTGTTAGGCCTGCCGCCAGCGTTCAATCTGAGCCATGATCAAACTCTTCAGTTCAATACTGCTTGGGTTTTTAAGAAACCCTAAACTTGGCTCAGCAATCTCAAATGACTATGTGATTTCTCGCATGGTCACTTGTGATGCTGATAATCTTTTTGACTATCAGTCCGTACTCACAAGCACCCACACGAATTGCTTGATTCGATTTGTTAAAGAGCGTTTGGTTAAGAGCTTTTCGTCTCAACCGAGGCGCGCATTCTACGCTTTCCTCAGAGCCTGTCAAGCGTTTATTTTGAAGTTTTTTGCGAGAAACTCGTTTAGCTTCAAACACTTGGCTCGCTGCGATCTCTCGTAGCGGGAGGCGAATCATACAGCGTTTAAAGCCGCTGTCAACCACCATCTTAACCGCTTGCGATCATTCGATCGTAGCCCTTTCAACTCCACCTTAACTATTTAACTCGTTGAATCTCAAGGAGTTTTTCGTTCCGATGTCGCTGGAAGTGGGGCGCATTATAAGGGGATTCGAAAGCGCGTCAACCCTTATTTTCAGAAATGTTTCAAACTGCCCTACCCCGCCCACGAGCGAACTTGGGCAGAGCCCGCGTAATAGCCGGAATACGCAGCAACATCAGTAAAGCGCCAACCCCTGCATAGATCGCCCACTCCCTGAGGTCCGAGCGCACGATCCACAAAAAGTGCAGCAACCCCAAGCCAAGAATCACGTACACCAACCGGTGCAACTTCTTCCACCTGGCCCCCAACCGCCTTTGGCTATAGCGATTCGAGGTCACTGCCAGGGCCAGCAAGCCAAGGAACCCCAGCGCCCCCACAATAATGTAAGGCCGCTTACGCAGCTCCACCGCCAGTTGCCCCCAATCCAGCCCCAGAATAAAGAACAGGTAGGCCAGGATGTGCAGCACGATGTAAGCAAACACCCACAGCCCCAGCTGTCGACGCACCACGACCCAGCCCGACCAGCCTGTCAGCTTCTGTAGCGGCGTCATGCTCAAGGTCACCAGCAGGAAAGTGAGCGCTCCGAGCCCAAGACGATCCATCATGATCTTGCCGGGGTCCGGCCCCAGCAGATTCATCGCTGCCTCATACAACCACCACGCCGGGAACAGGCACCCCACAACGAAGATGGCCAGGCGAAACCAGGGATAGCGCATCAATAGTTCTTCCGCAGATCTAGCCCGCTGTACAGTGAGGCCACTTCATCAGCGTAGCCATTGAACATTTGTGTTTCGCGCACATTGGGGCTGAACAACCCGCTGGGCAACCGCCGCTCACGCGCCTGGGTCCAGCGCGGGTGGTCGACCGTCGGGTTCACGTTGGCATAAAAGCCATACTCATCTGGCGCCAACCCTTGCCAAGTGGTGCCGGGCTGTTCAGCCACCAGGCTGATGCGCACGATCGACTTGATACTCTTGAAGCCATACTTCCAGGGCACCACCAACCGCAACGGCGCACCATTCTGGTTGGGCAACACCCGCCCATACATGCCCACCGCGAGGATAGCCAGCGGGTGCATAGCCTCATCCAGTCGCAACCCCTCTCTATAAGGCCAGTCGATCAGGGCGAAACCGGAGCGCTGCCCCGGCATATGCTGCGGGTCTTTCAATGTCTCGAAGCGCACGTAGCGCGCCTTCGAAGTCGGCTCGACCTGCTTGAGCACCTGCGCCAAGGGAATGCCCAACCAGGGAATGACCATCGACCAGGCTTCGACGCAACGCAACCGGTAGATGCGCTCTTCAAGCTGATAGGGGTTAACGAAGTCTTCCAGCGCATAGCGGCCTGGCTTACCTACCTCACCATCCACTACAACCGACCACGGCTCGGTCTGCAGGCTGTCGCCATTAGCCGCCGGGTCGCCCTTGTCGGGGCCGAATTCATAGAAGTTGTTGTAGTGGGTGGCATCCTTGAAAGGCGTGATCGCCTCCCCCTGCACCGTCACAGCCTGCCAGTGAGCAGAAGCAAGCTTGTCACTGAACCAGCCTGGCGCCTTGCCTGCCTCGACATCGGCATATCGACTGGGCTCTGCCGCCAGCCCCATGCGAGGCAATGCACCCAGCGCCAGGCCGGCCAACGAGCCACCCAGCAGGGTGCGACGGGAAAGGTAGATGCCTTCGGGGGTGATCTCCGACGCTTTGCACTCGGAAGACCTGGGAAGCTTGATGAGCATGGGCGGCTCCACAGCACTGGATAACGGATGTACCAGTAAGACTATGGAGCCGGAGGGTTATTCCAGCATTAAGCGATTTTTACGCTTTGCGCCGGCGCGCCTTCAACAGGAACTGGATCGGCCCCGATGCCGCATAGGCGAGGAAGATCAGCAGCAGGATGCGCGGTGGATCGCTGAACACCACGGCAAACACCAGCACCACCGCCAGGATGGCCACGAACGGTACGCGCCCTTTGAGGTCCAGTTCCTTGAAGCTGTTGTACTTGATGTTACTGACCATCAGCATGCCGGCCGCCGCTACCAACAGCGCCACCAGGAACGACAGCTTGGAGCCCTGGATGCCGTAGTCGCTGAACGCCCACACGGTACCCGCCACCACACCCGCGGCAGCCGGGCTGGCCAGGCCAATGAAGTAACGCTTGTCGGCGGTGCCGACCTGGGTATTGAAGCGTGCCAGGCGCAGTGCTGCACCGGCCACATAGATGAAGGCGACCATCCAGCCGACCTTGCCCATGTCACCCAGCGCCCAGCCGAAGGCCAGCAAAGCCGGGGCCACGCCGAAGGCAACCATGTCCGACAGCGAGTCGTACTCGGCGCCGAAGGCACTCTGGGTATTGGTCATGCGCGCAACGCGGCCATCCAGGCCGTCGAGCACCATGGCCACGAAGATGGCGATGGCGGCAAAGGCGAAGTACTTGCTCGCCTCACGCGGGTCACCGGCACTCAGGGCGCTCTGCGCGCTCATCGAGCTGATGATGGAATAGAAACCGGCAAACAGGTTGGCGGTGGTAAACAGGTTGGGCAGCAGGTAGATGCCGCGGTGACGCACCTTGCGCCCTTCGGCGTCATGCCCTTCTTCAACGTGCTCATCGACAGGTAGCAGGCTTTCGGCGTCGGAGGGCTTGTTCGGCTCTTCGGGACGTTCGCTCATGGAGGGTACCTTGCAACAGGATGGAAAATGTTCGACACGGGCCTGCGAAACAGGTTCTGACGGCAGGCCACTGGTCTGCTTTATACCAGAAGCGGACTGCCAGAACGAAAAAACGCGGCCGAAGCCGCGTTTTTAATCTTTCGATAAGACTTAGTTCTTGGTCTTGTCGACGATTTTGTTAGCCGAGATCCACGGCATCATCGAACGCAGTTGCTCGCCGATGATTTCGATGCCGTGAGCGGCGTTGTTGCGGCGCTTGGCGGTCATCGATGGGTAGTTGGTAGCACCTTCGGAGATGAACATCTTCGCGTATTCGCCGTCCTGGATGCGCTTCAGGGCGTTGCGCATGGCCTTGCGGGATTCTTCGTTGATGACTTCCGGGCCAGTGACGTACTCACCGTATTCGGCGTTGTTGGAGATCGAGTAGTTCATGTTGGCGATGCCGCCTTCGTACATGAGGTCAACGATCAGCTTCAGCTCGTGCAGGCACTCGAAGTAGGCCATTTCTGGCGCGTAGCCAGCTTCGACCAGGGTTTCGAAACCGGCTTTGACCAGCTCGACGGTACCGCCGCACAGAACGGCTTGCTCACCGAACAGGTCGGTTTCGGTCTCGTCCTTGAAGGTGGTTTCGATGATGCCGGTACGGCCACCGCCAACGCCCGAAGCGTAGGACAGGGCGACGTTCTTGGCGTTGCCCGAGGCATCCTGGTAGATAGCGATCAGGTCAGGGATGCCGCCGCCTTTGACGAACTCGGAGCGAACGGTGTGGCCCGGGGCCTTCGGCGCGATCATGATCACGTCGAGGTCGGCACGTGGCACAACCTGGTTGTAGTGGATCGAGAAGCCGTGGGAGAAGGCCAGGGTAGCGCCCTTCTTGATGTTCGGCTCGATCTCGTTCTTGTACAGCGCGCCCTGGAACTCGTCCGGGGTCAGGATCATGACCAGGTCAGCCGCAGCGACAGCGGTAGCAACGTCAGCAACTTTCAGGCCGTGGGCTTCAGCCTTGGCAACGGTAGCCGAACCTTTACGCAGACCGACGGTAACGTCTACACCGGAGTCCTTCAGGTTGCACGCCTGAGCGTGGCCCTGGGAGCCGTAACCGATGATGGCGACTTTCTTGCCCTGGATGATGGAAAGGTCGCAGTCTTTATCGTAGAAAACTTTCATGAAAATACCCCTGGTTATATCTCGGCCCCTGCGGAGCCATCGCTAATTTTTGAATTTAGATGCTGAGCACTTTGTCGCCACGGGCAATGCCGGTAACGCCGCTGCGCACGGTTTCGAGAATCGATGCAGTGCCGATCGCCTGGATGAAGCTGTCCAGTTTGTCGCTAGTACCGCTCAGCTGTACGGTGTACACGCTGGCGGTCACGTCGACGATCTGGCCACGGAAGATATCCGTGGTGCGCTTGATTTCAGCGCGCTGGGCACCGGTGGCCTTGACCTTGACCAGCATCAGTTCACGCTCGATGTGAGCGCTTTCCGACAGGTCGACAAGCTTGACCACTTCGACCAGCTTGTTCAGGTTCTTGGTGATCTGCTCGATCACTTCGTCATGGCCAACGGTGGTCAGCGTCAGACGCGACAGGGTCGGGTCTTCGGTCGGCGCCACGGTCAGGCTTTCAATGTTGTAGTTGCGCTGGGAGAACAGGCCGACCACGCGGGACAGAGCACCGGGTTCGTTTTCCAGCAGCAGGGAAATGATGTGCCGCATATCAGGTACGCTCCGTCTTGCTCAGCCACATGTCACGCATCGAGCCATCCTTGATCTGCATCGGATAGACGTGCTCACTGCGGTCAACCGCGATGTCGATGAACACCAGGCGGTCCTTCATCGCAAACGCTTCTTCCAGCTTCGGCTTGAGGTCCTTCAGGCTGGTGATGCGGATACCCACATGGCCATAGGCCTCGGCCAGCTTGATGAAGTCAGGCAGCGATTCGACGTACGAGTGCGAGTGACGACCGTTGTAGGCCATGTCCTGCCACTGGCGGACCATGCCCAACACACCGTTGTTCAGGTTGACGATCTTCACCGGCAGGCCGTACTGCATGCAGGTGGACAGCTCCTGGATGTTCATCTGGATACTGCCTTCGCCAGTCACACAGGCGACGTCCTGATCCGGGAAGTTGAGCTTGACGCCCATCGCCGCCGGGAAGCCGAAGCCCATGGTGCCCAGGCCACCGGAGTTGATCCAGCGGTTCGGTTTGTTGAAGCGGTAGTACTGCGCCGCGAACATCTGGTGCTGGCCCACGTCGGAGGTGACGAAGGCATCGCCATGGGTCACTTCGCACAGGGTCTCGATGACTTTCTGCGGCTTGATGACGTTGCCGTCGCCCTTGTCGTAAGGGAACAGCTCACCATTGCCACGCCATTCGTCGATCTGCTTCCACCAGGCATCCAGCGCAACCTTGTCAGGCTGCTCGCCGATTTCCTTGAGGATGCCGAGCATTTCGCTGAGCACGCTGTCGACCGGCCCTACGATTGGCACGTCGGCCTTGATCATCTTGGAGATCGACGCCGGGTCGATGTCGATGTGGATGATCTTGGCGTTCGGGCAGAACTTGGCCGGGCCGTTTACAACGCGGTCGTCAAAACGCGCGCCCACGGCAAGGATCACGTCGGCATTGTGCATGGCCATGTTGGCGGTGTAGCTGCCGTGCATGCCGAGCATGCCGAGGAACTGGCGGTCGGTACCCGGGAAGCCACCGAGGCCCATCAGGGTATTGGTGACCGGCAGGTTCAGCGACTTGGCGATTTCGGTCAGGGCTTCGGAGCCACCGCCGAGGATCACGCCACCACCGGAGTAGACGATCGGGCGCTTGGCCGCCAGCAGCATTTCGGCAGCCTTGCGGATCTGGCCGGAGTGGCCACGGACCGCCGGGCTGTAGGAGCGCAGCTTGACCTTTTTCGGGTAGACGTATTCGAACTTCTCAGCCGGGTTGGTCATGTCTTTTGGAATGTCGACCACGACTGGACCTGGGCGACCGGATTGCGCCAGGTAGAATGCTTTTTTCAGAACTTCCGGGATCTCGGTCGGGTTCTTGATCATGAAGCTGTGCTTCACGATCGGCCGCGAGATACCGATCATGTCGGTTTCCTGGAAGGCATCGGTACCCACCATGGTGCTAGGCACCTGGCCGGACAGGATAACCATCGGAATGGAGTCCATGTAGGCGGTGGCAATGCCGGTAATGGCATTGGTCGCGCCCGGGCCGGAGGTTACCAGCACCACACCGGCCTTGCCGGTGGCGCGGGCGTAGCCGTCCGCCATATGGGTTGCCGCCTGCTCGTGACGAACCAGGATGTGTTCCACTTCCGGTTCTTTGAACAGTGCGTCGTAAACATGCAGGAGAGCACCACCAGGGTACCCGTAGATGTGCTTAACGCCTTCGTCACGCAAGAAGCGGACGACCATCTCAGCGCCAGATAAAAGCTCCACGTTGTTCACCTCTAAAACGCCAGAATACCGTCCCTAGTGGACGGGTCTTAATAGGTTTACTGCCAAGCAGAGCATGAGCGAAAACGTCAGCACTGACTGAGCAAGTATTGGGAGCGCCCCAGAGTGTTGCGGGGTTTTCCCACCCAGCGCGAGGTAACGCGTTGCGGGGTGTAACGAGTCGGCGCGGGTGTGCACCTCATGATCTGCTTAGCGGGTCTGCTTCTGGCAGTCCCTCTACAGCGGAAGTTGGATTCTTGTGATTCGGCGCCAACAAGTCAAGAAAAATTATTGCCAATTTTTCCCCAAGATGAATTCCTGCCACCACTAAAAATCGCTTCAGCAGCAGAATTAATAAGATTTCCAAAAAAAAGGGCCACAATCTGCGGCCCTTGAAGGAAAAACTGAAGAAATCAGGCGGAAGGAGCGATCAATTGGTCAAAAGCTGCCAACAGGCGGCGAAGCTCACGACTTTGCTCCGGGCGGTCGGTAAACACGGTTTCGGCCATGACGAGAATGCTCGACGCGTTGGGCAGCGGGTGGCCCAGCTCGATGATGATCTTCATGCGGGGCAGGAAGATCCATTGCAGCCATTGCTCGAAACTGAGGGTATCGACGGCGAACGGCACGGTACTGGCCAATGCCTCGTCGCTTGGCGGTTCGTCATCCCACCAGCCTTGCACCTGCAGCTCTCGCTCGATCAGCAACAGGTGGTCGGCGATGTCCAGAATGCGTTGCTCGATCATCACGAATTGACCCGCGCTTTTTGCCGGGCCAGTGCGGCACCCGCGCTGTCACCCTGCTTTTCACGGGCCTGGGCGATGGTGTTCCACAGCTCGGCCTGCAGGCTTGGGCGGCCGTTGGCGTAAGTGAGCGCGCGGCGCGCCAGCTGCTCGGCCTGAGCCGCATCACCCTGCGACAGGCGCACCTGGGCGAGGCGGTACAACACCTGCGGCTCGCGCGGGGCAATGCGTTGGGCACGCTCCAGGCTGGACGCGGCGCCGTTGAAGTCGCCACTGCCCTGCTGGGTCTTGGCGGTAGTCAGCAATGCCAGTACCGGGCCGTCCAGTTGCTCGTCGGCCGACAGGCCGCCGGCAGCGCTGCTGCGCGGAATGCCGGTTGGCGCGCTGGTGCTTTGCGGGGTGCTGTTCATCGCGGCGATGTCGAACGGTTCGTCGGCGATCGGGTTTGGATTGGTGGTCATTGGCGCCGAACTTACCGGGCCCGGGGTAATCGGGCCAGGCGTGATCGGCGAGGTGCTGATGGGCGCCGCACCATTGGCCGCCGGGAACGTCTGGATGCCCGAGGCACCAGCGCCCTGCGGGATCATCACGGTGACGCCAGAATCCTCGGGTAGCGTCTGCGCCTGGGCGGTGCCCGTGTTATAGCCACCCGCCGAGCGGTTGGCTGTCACGCGTTCGCTGTTGGACACGCGGGTGCTCGAATCGACCACCGGAATATTGCCGCGCGGGACGCTGGAGCACCCCTGGAGCACTGCCAGCGCCGTCACGGCAGGAAACAGCCACTTGTTCACGTCACACCTCATCAATGCAGCCTGTGCTTAGTTCATCCAGCCCTTGACCCAGTCCATGACCGATTCGACTGGGTCCTGCTCACCGCCACAGGTCGCGCCGGCGGGGGGCTCACTGCCGCGAATATACGGCATCTGCACCGCTCCCGGACAGCTGGCATCAGACCCATGACCCGTGTACGGGTCGATCCAGGCCTGCACCACGTTGTCCGGCTGCGGCATGTCCAGCGGCAGCGGGTCGGCCTTCTTCATGAAGCTGGTCCAGACCTGCAGGGCACCAGTGGCACCGGTAAATGGCGTTTTGCCGTTATCATCACGGCCCATCCACACCACAGCCAGCAGGTCCTGGCTGAAGCCGGAGAACCAGCTGTCGCGCGAGTCGTTACTGGTACCGGTCTTGCCCGCCAGGGTCAGCGAGCGCGGCAGGGTGTTGTACACCGATCGGCCGGTACCTTCACGCATGACCCGCTGCATGGCGTTCTGCACCAGATAGATGGCGCCGGGGTCGAAGGTTTGCTGGATCTGGAACGGGTAGCGCTTGAGCGGCTCGCCTTCGGCAGTGAGCACGCTGCGGATACCGCGCATCGGTGTGTTGAAGCCGCCGTTGGCGATGGTCTGGTACATGGTCGCAACCTGCATCGGCGACATGCCGCCGGCACCCAGCAGCATGGCCGGGAAGGCTGGCCAGTCGACATTCACCCCCAGACGGCCGATGGTCTTGATCACGTTGGGCACGCCCACTTCCAGACCGAGCTTGGCGGTCGACAAGTTGTACGAGTTGGCCAACCCCTGATACAGGTAGATGGTCCCGTGCGGGCGACGGTCATAGTTTTGCGGGCGCCATACCTGGCCGTCGGCACCTTTGACCGAGAATGGCTCGTCCTGCACCCAGCTGGTCAGGGTGTACTTGCTCGGCTGCTCCAGCGCCGTCAGGTACACCGACGGCTTGACCAGCGAGCCGATCGGGCGCACAGCGTCGATGGCCCGGTTGAAGCCGGCGAAGCCTGCCTGGCGGCTGCCGATGAGGGCTTGTACTTCACCGGTTTCCGGGTTGGTCACGACCATTGCCGACTCCACCTCGTCAGCGCCCTTGCGCCCCGCCAGGCGCTTGAAGGTCTCGCTCATCGAGGTTTCGGCCTTCATCTGCAGGATCGGGTCGAAACTGGTGAAGATACGCAGCCCTTCTTCGGTCAAGTCTTCGTCGCGGTAGTCCTGGCGCAACTGGCGCTTGACCAGGTCGAGGAAGGCCGGGAACGAGCTGTCAGCCAGGCTGCCACGCTTGGTCACGCCCAGCGGCATTTTCTTCGCTGCATCGACTTCCGCCTGGCTGGCCACACCCTGCTCGGCCACAAGGTCCAGCACCAGGTTACGGCGGGCCAGGGCACGGTCAGGGTAACGCCGCGGGTTGTAGTAGGACGGGCCTTTGACCATACCCACCAGCAAGGCGATCTGGTGCAGTTTCAGCTCCGACAGCGGCTGGCTGAAGAAGAACTGGCTGGCCAGGCCGAAGCCATGCACGGCACGCTGGCCGTCCTGACCGACGAACACCTCGTTGAGGTAGGCCTCCAGGATTTCGCGCTTGTCGTAGTGCAGCTCCAGCAGCACCGCCATCATCGCCTCGGTCAGCTTGCGGCTGAGGCTGCGCTCGCTGCTGAGGTAGAAGTTTTTCACCAGCTGCTGGGTCAGGGTACTGCCACCCTGGCGCATCGAGCCGGACGAGGTGTTGACCCACATGGCCCGGGCAATGGACTTGGGCGACACGCCAAAGTGGCTGTAGAAGTCGCGGTCTTCGGTGGCCACTAGGGTTTCGAGCAAGTACTTGGGCACCTGGTCGATCTTGATCAGGATGCGGTCTTCGAGGTTTTTCGGGTAGATACCGCCAATCATCAGCGGCTCCAGGCGCACCACATCCAGTGCCTTGCCGTTGGCACCGGAAAGGCCCGCCACGTAATCGCCCGAGAAGCGCACGCGCACGAACTGCGCCGGCTCCATGCCCTCGTAGAACTGGAAGCCTCGGGTATTGAGGTCGACGGTATTACCGTTGATCGCCGCAGCACCCGGGCCGTTGGCCGCACTTTCACGGCGGTAGCCGAGCGCATCGAGTTCGGTGAGGAAGTCGTTCTTGCTCAGTTTCTGGCCGGTGAACAGCTCCAGCGGCCGGGCATACACCTTGGCCGGGATGGTCCAGCGTTTGCCGGAGAACTTCTCCTGCACAACGGCATCGAGGTAAACCGCGAAGCCGGCAACGATCACCAGGCCTACCAGGCTGAGCTTCAAAGCCCAGCCCAGCCAGGCGCGGGAGCGGCCGGTCGGGCGTTTCGGAGGGGTACGGGGATTTCGGGTTCGGGTCATGGCGGCGGATTATACGCACTTTATAAAGGCTGGGCAGACGGCCCGGCGGTAGGCAGGGACGGCACCATTGACCATAATGGCGCATTCGAATTCCCTTGCCCCGGAAGGATTTGCCGTGAGCCAAGCTCTTATCACTGCGTTGCAGAACCCAGCCCTGTACCCTCACCCTGTGGATGGGTTCCAGCTCATCGAGACGCATATCTCCTGGGTGCTGCTCACCGGCGAGTACGCCTACAAGATCAAGAAGCCGATGAACTTCGGCTTCCTCGACTTTACAGGCCTGGACCAGCGCCAGCATTTCTGTAACGAAGAGTTGCGCCTCAACCAGCGCCTGACCGATGGTCTGTACCTGGAAGTGTTGCCGATCACCGGTAGTGTTGACGCACCGCAAGTCGGTGGCGAAGGCGAAGCCATCGAGTACGCGCTGAAGATGCGCCAGTTCCCTCAAGGGCAGATGCTCAGCACGCTGCAGGCCAATGGCGAGCTGAACGCCACGCACATCGACCAGATGGCCCGGCAGATCGCCGAGTTTCACTTGCAGGCGCCACGCGTACCGGTGGATCACCCACTGGGCACGCCAGAAAGCGTCATGGCGCCGGTGGAACAGAACTTCGAGCAGATTCGCCCGTTCCTCAGCGACACCGCCGACCTGCAGCAACTCGACGCCCTGCAGGCCTGGGCCCGCAGCAGCTTCGAACGCCTGCATGGCCTGCTGGAAAAGCGCAAGGCCAACGGCTTTATCCGCGAATGCCATGGTGACATCCACCTGGGCAACGCCACGCTGATCGATGGCAAGGTGGTCATCTTCGACTGCATCGAGTTCAACGAACCGTTCCGCCTGACCGACGTCTACGCCGACACCGGCTTCCTGGCCATGGACCTGGAAGACCGCGGCCTGAAATGCCTGGCCCGCCGCTTCATCAGCCAGTACCTGGAACTGACCGGCGATTACGAAGGCCTGGAACTGCTCAATTTCTACAAGGCCTACCGCGCACTGGTACGGGCCAAGGTCGCGTTGTTCAGCATGCCGGCCGATGCCGATGGCGTGCAGCGCGCCACCACCCTGCGTACCTACCGCAACTATGCCAACCTGGCCGAAAGTTACAGCGCCATCCCGTCGCGCCTGCTGGCCATCACTCACGGTGTTTCGGCTGTAGGCAAGAGCCACGTGGCCATGCGCATGGTCGAAGCTCTGGGCGCGGTCCGCGTGCGTTCGGACGTAGAGCGCAAGCGTTTGTTTGGTGAACAACAGCAGGCCGACGCTGGCCAGCTGAGCGCCGGTATCTATGGCCAGGACGCCAATGTAGCGACCTACCAGCGCCTGCACGAAGTGGCGGCAACCGTGCTGCGTGCCGGTTTCCCGGTGGTACTGGATGCCACCTACCTCAAGCGTGAGCAGCGCCAGGCTGCGGCCGACGTTGCCAGCCAGACCGGTGTGCCATTCCTGATCCTCGACTGCCACGCCCCGGATGCGGTCATCGCCAGCTGGCTGGAGCAGCGCCAGGCGCAGAACAGCGACCCGTCGGATGCCACGCTGGAAGTGGTCAAGGCCCAACAGGCCAGCCGTGAGCCGCTGGATGCGCAGGAGCTTGTGCAAAGCACCCAGGTCGATACCCAGACCGCCGGCAGCATGGACCAGGTGATCGAGCAGATTCGCCAGCGCTTGCCTGGGCTCTAAGCTCAGCACTTTCCTGTACCGGCCCCTTCGCGGGCTTGCCCGTGGAGCCCGGTACAGCACATCTCGTCACCCCCGATGGCAAAAGGCCGCGCATTTCCCAACCCCCGCTACACTCCTCTCTGACCTGCTCGCGATTTATCCCCCAGACCCGTTCAGCCATCGCAAGGAGGCTCGATGAACGATGAATTGCAGCATCTGAAGAACCTTGGCAAGACCTCTGCGCAGTGGCTGCACGCAGCCGGCATCCACAGTGCATCGGATCTGCGCCGCCTGGGCGCGGTGGGTGCATACCAGGCCGTGAAGACACGAGGGTTTCGCGCATCAAAGGTGCTGTTGTATGCCATTGAAGGCGCCCTGCTGGACATGCACTGGAACGATTTGCCGCTCGAACGCAAAGAAGCCCTCAACCAACAACTCGACGCGAAGAACCCTTCGCAAAAAAATCCAAAATAATCGTGAAAAGGGGATTGACGGCTAAATGAGAATTGTTATGATTATCACAACTGGTCGCGAGACTGGTTGGATAAGCTAAGAGCCCCTGGTTCGGACTCTCAGATTATCTCCTCATCAGGCTAATCACGGTTATTGACCCGGCAATTTGCCGGGTCTTTTTTTGCCTGTAGGTTTTGTGTCACCGCTCACATTACTGACGAAACTGCGCGCAATAGTCCTGCTCCGGCATCGCCGCCGTGTACCACACGTAATCCGCCTCGCCTGGCTCAACCTGCTCACCCACCTCGGTAAGCAGCAGGACCTTGCTCTCCCCCGATGCGCCCAGATCAGCCAGATGCAACGGCACGCCCAAGTCCTTGCGCGCGTGATAGGCCCCGGCGAACAGCAACGCCGGCTGCGGTGCCGCCAGCAAGCGCTCGGCCATGCGCCGGTCGCGCTGTTGCTGCACGGCCAGCATCGCTGGCAACTGGCTTTCAGGCAGCATCCCGCAGTGCCCAGCGCGCACTTGCTCCAGCAACGCAGCCTTTACCGTTGGAGCATTGGACTTATCACCTTTTAACGAAGCGGGCTGCCGATAAGCCTGGCGCATTTCGCCAGGCGACAGATTGGCCGCCAGCAGCGGCACGCGCTGCTGCAAGGCCTCACGCACGATCGGCCCGTACAACGTCCAATCCCAACCCTCTTGCCACGCCAGGGCCTTGGGCAGGTCTGCCGGCACAGCATGCGCCTGCACCTTGTCGACCAGCGGTTGCTGCTCGGGCTGCAGCATTTCCAGCAAGAGGCTGCCTTGCGCGCGCCGAGCGTGCAAAGCGCGTAGCAGCCAAAGCTGCAGCGCATGATGATCGGGGTTGTCGTGCTTCTCGCCCACCATTACTCGGGGCGCGTCTGCCAAGCGCTGCACCAGCTGCTCAGGGCTGATCACCTGACCAGTGGCAAGGTCGATGATGTGCCCCAACTCGGCATGCGTACGCCCTTCGCTGCTCTGCCAGGCGGGTAATGGCGGCAAGCTGGCCTGGCAGCCACCCAGTGACGACATCAGGCATAGCATGAGACCAGACAGCAGCAGATGACGCATCGGCAATGCCTCCTAGCGGGTGATGATCAGTGGGTGCCCACGCTCCGGGTGCGCCTGCACCAGCACGTCAATACCGTATACCGCCTTCAACGCTGCGGGTGTCAACACCGCCTCGGGCGTGGCAAAGGCATGGCAGCGCCCCTGTTCCAGCAGCAGGATACGGTCACAGTAACGCGCCGCCAGGTTCAAGTCGTGCAGGATCACCAGCACTGCGGCGCCGCGGTCGGCGAAGCGGCGTACAGACTCCAGCGTCGTGTGCTGGTGCAGGGGGTCGAGCATCGAGGTCGGCTCGTCGAGCAGTAGCGTGGTGCCCTCTTCGCCCGGCCACAACTGCGCCAGCACGCGGGCCAGGTGCACGCGCTGCCGCTCACCTCCCGATAAGGCCAGGTAACTGCGCTCGACCAAATGCCAGGCATCTGCCGCCTGCAAGGCCGCCTCGACAATTTCTGCATCGCGCCGCTGCCCGGTGCCATGCGGCATGCGGCCCATGCTCACAACCTCTTCCACCCGGAACGAGAAGCCCAGGCTAGACACCTGCGGCAGCACCGCCAGGCGCCTGGCACGCTCCTGCCCACCCCAGTCAGCCAATGGCCGTCCCTGTAGCGTTACCTGTCCACGGTCCGGTGCCAGTTCGCCACACAACACCCCCAACAGGCTGCTTTTGCCGGCACCGTTGGGGCCTAGCACACCCACAACCTGCCCCGGGCTCAGTTGCAGGTGAATGTCATGCAGCACCTCATTGCTGCCCCGCCGCAGGTGCAGCCCTTCCACTTGCAACATCAGCTGCGCCCTCTTATCAGCAAGAACAGGAAGAACGGCGCACCGATAAAGGCCGTGACGATACCGATCGGCAACTCGGCAGGCGCCAGCAGCAGCCGTGCGGCCAGGTCGGCGAACAGCATCAGCACGCCGCCCGCCAGCAACGACGCCGGCAGCACCACCCGGTGATCAGGCCCGGCCAGCAAGCGCACCAGGTGTGGCACCACCAGGCCGATGAAACCGATCAGCCCGGCGGCAGCCACCGCTGCCCCCACCCCCAGCGCCGTGCAGAACACCAGCTCACGCTTGAGCCGCTCCACATCAACGCCCAGGTGGCGTGCCTCCGACTCTCCAAGCAACAGGGCATTCAGTGCCTTGGCCCGGCGCGGCAGCCACACCGCTACCCCCGCCGCCACCAGTAGCAGCGGCCACAGCCGCTCGTAGCTCGCGCCGTTCAGGCTCCCGAGGTTCCAGAACGTCAGGGTGCGCAGGGTAGCGTCGTCGGCCAGGTAAGAGAACAGCCCCACGGCCGCGCCGCCCAGCGCGGTCATGGCCACACCGGCCAGCAGCATCGTCGCCACGTTGGTCTGCCCATCGCGCCGCCCCAGGCGGTAAACCAGCGCGGTTACCCCAAGCCCCCCGACAAACGCGCAAAAGGACAGCAAATAGGGCGCGAAGGCCTCCGGCATGGCGCCAAACCAGGCACCGCCGACAATGGCGACCGCAGCCCCCATCGCAGCCCCGGCGGCCACCCCCACCAGCCCTGGGTCGGCCAGCGGGTTACGGAACAGCCCCTGCATGGCCACACCGGACAGCGCCAGCACCGCGCCCACCGCCAACCCCAACAGAGTACGCGGCAGACGGATCTGGCCCAGGATCATCTCGGCCTGTTGCAGGCCGTCAGCCGCAATCGGCAGCCCCAGCAGGCGCAGGCCGGCGCGCAGGGTGTCGAACAGCGGCAGGCTGACCGGCCCCAAGGCCAACGACAGCCAGACCGCCAACAGGCACAACAGGCTCAGGCAAATGAACAACGTACGTGGCTGTACCCGCTGCTTCATTGTGCAAAGCTGGCCTTGGCCGCCGGGTAGAAGTTGCCAGCCAGCGACTGCAAGGTAGCCGGCAGCCGTGGCCCAAGACCGCCGACCAGCAATGTGGGGTCAAGCGATACAAGGCGCTTCTCACGCACTGCACGGGATGCCACCAGCGCGGGGTTTTCTTTCAGCAGCGCCTGCAAGGCCTGCTCATCGGCCAGCGCCCGGTCGGAGAACACGATCACATCCGGGTCCAGCGCGGCCAGTGCTTCGTTGGAGAAATTCTTGTAACCCTGATGCGCTGCCAGGTTACGCCCACCCGCCTGGCCCAACAGCCAGTCACCCGCAGTGCCCTGCCCGGCAATCAGCGGCTTGGCGCCGGCATGCCCGACGAGTAGCAGCACGCCCGGCGCCTTGTGCCCTGCCTGGGCCTGCTTGACCTTGGCCTGCAAACCCTCGAGTTGCTGGTGGTAACTGGCCGACAACGCCGACGCTTGCTGCTCGGCGCCAAGCAGCTGGCCCAGGTGCTTGAGGTTTTCATCCACCGCCGACAGCTCGGCCTTGCTGGAAAACAACTCCACCTGCACACCCGCCTTGCGGATTTGCGCCAGCACCGGTGGCGGGCCCATTTCTTCGGTGCCCACCAGCACATCCGGGCGCAGGCTGAGGATGCCTTCTGCCGACAGTTGCCGCTGGTAACCCACGCTAGGCAGTGATTTCAACGATGCCGGGTGCTGGCTGGTGGTATCAACCCCCACCAGCCGCGCTTCACCGCCCAGTGCTGTTATCCACTCACTCAGTGCACCACCGGCGCTGACCCAGCGTTGCGGCAGCTCGGCCGCCAGGGCCTGGGTAGAGAGCACAAGGCTTGCGCACAGCGCGAGCAAGGCGACGGGACGGCGCATCATCGGGTTCCTTCTGAAGGCGGACCACACGCCTTGTGGCGAGCGGCAGAACTGCGCACCATAGGTAGCCAGGCGCAGCGAATGCGGGCAATTTGATAATTATTCGCATTGACGCGTCAAGCCATCATCTGTTTCACGAGTCGTCCTTGCCATGCACTTCCTTTGTACCTCCCACGGCCTGGCCGAAGGCCAAAGCCGCGCCTTCAGCGTAGACGGCGTCGAACTGTTCGGCGTGCGCCGCCAAGGCCAGGTGTACCTGTACCGCAACCGCTGCCCGCATCGGGGGATCCCGCTGAACTGGGCAGAAGACGCGTTTCTGGACGACAGCGCCAGCCTCATCCACTGTGCCCACCACGGCGCACTGTTCCTGATAGAAAGCGGCGAATGTGTGGCCGGCCCCTGTGAAGGAGAGCAACTTCAGCCCATGGGCTGCCATGAAGACAGCCAGGGCATCTGGTTCAAGGGTTGAGCAGCACTGGCAAGCGGCGGTCGATGACGATGCCTTCAGCGTCCAGGCGGGTACCGTAAGCCAGTACCTCCACTCCGTCGGCCACAGCGGTACGCAGGGCCTGAGCGTAGGCGCCGTCGATTTCCTCGGCCGGGCGCACGGCATCGATACCGGTCAGGTTCACACAGTACAGTTGTACCGCCCGTACGCCCTGCCGGGCCAGCGTGGCCAACTCGCGCAGGTGCTTGGCACCGCGCTGGGTCACCGCATCCGGGAACGCTGCGACCGTGCTGTCGGGGTAGCCCAAGGTCACGCTCTTGACCTCGACGTACACGGGCGCACCGTCAAACTCCAGGCGAAAGTCGATCCGGCTGCCTTCCTCGCCGTAAGCCACTTCGCGCTTGAGCGCCGTGAAACCGGCCAGCTCGGTAATCACGCCTGCCCGCAGTGCCTCCTCGACCAGCGCATTGGCCCGCCCGGTATTCACACAGGCCAGCCGCCCCTGCGGCGTTTCGCTGATTTCCCAAGTGCCCGGCAGCTTGCGCTTGGGGTCGTTAGAGCGGCTGAACCACACCTGCCCGCCTTCACGCATGCAGTTGAGCATGGAGCCGGTGTTGGGGCAGTGAATAGTCAACTGTTCACCGTTGGCCAGTTCGATATCGGCCAGAAAGCGCTTGTAGCGGCGCAGCAGGCGGCCCTGTTCAAGTGAAGGAGAGAAACGCATCAGCCTTGCCAGCTCCGCAGGCCACGGGCAATGCGCTGCACCGCCTCTTCCAGGCGTGGCAGGCTCTGGGTGTAGGCAAAGCGCACATGGTGGCCGGCCAGGTGGCGGCCGAAGTCCAGGCCCGGCGTCAAGGCCAGGTGCTCGGTTTCCAGGAAGTGCCGACAGAAGGCGAACGCATCACCGCCAAAGACACTGATGTCGGCATACAGGTAGAACGCGCCCTGTGGCTCGACGGCAATACGGAAGCCCAGTTCGCGCAGGGCTGGCAACAGATAGTCGCGGCGGCGGGCGAATTCGGCGCGGCGTTCTTCGAAAATGGCCAGGGTTTCCGGCTGGAAGCATGCCAGAGCGGCATGCTGCGCCATGCTAGGTGCGCTGATGTACAGGTTCTGCGCCAGCTTTTCCAGATCGGCCACTGCGCCAGGCGGCGCCACCAGCCAGCCGAGGCGCCAACCGGTCATGCCGAAATACTTGGAAAAACTATTCAGGACGAACGCCGAGTCGTCGACTTCCAGCACGCTTGGCGCGTCCATGCCATAGGTGAGGCCATGGTAGATCTCGTCCACCACCAGGTGGCCGTGACGCTCATGGGTGGCCCTGGCAAGGCTGGCCAGCTCGTCACGCCCCAGCACGGTGCCGGTCGGGTTGGCTGGCGAAGCGACCAGAGCGCCCACCGTGTCCTTGTCCCAGTAACGGTCGACCAGGTCGGCTGTCAGTTGGTAATTCACATCCGGCCCTACCGGCACCAACTGCGCGCCACCCTCGACCAGGCGCAGGAAGTGGCGGTTGCACGGGTAGCCCGGGTCGGCCAGCAGCCAGTGCTTGCCCGGGTCAACCAACAGGCTGCTGGCCAACAGCAATGCGCCAGAGCCACCCGGGGTAATGAGGATGCGCTCCGGGTCGATATTCAGCCCATACCGCTGGCCATAAAAGCCGGCGATGGCTTCGCGCAGTTGTGGCAGCCCACGTGCAGCGGTGTAGCGGGTGTGCCCGGCGGCCAGTGCCGCCTGGCCGGCCGCGACGATGGGCGCGGCCGTGGTGAAGTCCGGCTCACCGATTTCCAGGTGGATCACGTCATGCCCGGCCGCCTGCAGCTCGTTGGCCCGGGCCAGCAGTGCCATGACATGAAAGGGTTCGATGGCGCGACTGCGCGCACTGTAGGGGTGGGCCATGACCTTCTCTCAATTGGGTCTAAACTGGAGATTCTACCTCTGCACGCCACCGAACGTACGGCTCAGGCCGCTGTCAATTGCCAGTAACAGGCGGGGTAGCGCACCCCCGATCTATCTGGTAAGTTCGGCGGCTCGCAGTCGCAGGGCCGGCGGGTGCCGGAGATGGAGCAGCCTGCGCATTGGATCAGATGAGTGAGAGGCGGTCTATTCATGTCCACCGTAGAAAAGCAAAAAGCCCAGACCATGTACGGTGTCGAGCCATACGTAGAAACCAAGGGTGAAGAGTACATGGGCGAACCCATGAAAAAGCACTTCACCAAGCTTCTCGGCGCCTGGAAGCAAGAGCTGATGACTAGTGTGGACCGCACTGTGGACCACATGAAGGACGAAGCAGCCAACTTCCCCGACCCGGCCGACCGCGCCAGCCAGGAAGAAGAATTCGCCCTGGAGCTGCGCAACCGCGACCGCGAGCGCAAGCTGATCAAGAAAATCGACAAGACCCTCGACAAGATCAAGGCCGACGAATACGGCTGGTGTGAGTCGTGCGGTATCGAAATCGGCCTGCGCCGCCTGGAAGCCCGTCCGACCGCGGACCTGTGCTTCGACTGCAAGGAAATCGCCGAGAAAAAGGAAAAAACGGTCGGCAAAGGCTGATCTTTCTTCCACCTGAACGGGGCGCTCGATGCGCCCCGTTTCATTTATATGCCCAGCCAGACCATGACCGACTCCAGCTACATCGGGCGTTTCGCCCCCACCCCCAGCGGCTTCCTGCACTTCGGCTCGCTGGTCGCCGCCCTCGCCTCCTGGCTCGATGCCCGCGCCGTCAATGGCCGCTGGCTGCTGCGCATGGAAGACACCGACCCACCCCGCGAAATGCCCGGCGCCCGCGATGCCATCCTGCAAACCCTCGAACGTTACGGCCTGGAATGGGATGGCGAGGTCGTGTTCCAGAGCCAGCGCCACGACGCCTACGCGGCGGTGGTCGACCGCCTGTTCAACATGGGCCTGGCTTATGCCTGTACGTGTTCGCGCAAGCAACTGGAGGGTTACAACGGGATTTACCCGGGCCTGTGCCGCAACGCCGGGCATGCCCGTGAAGGCGCGGCAATCCGCTTGCGCGTGCCCGAGCTGATCTACCGCTTTACCGACCGGGTACAGGGTGAGTACCAGCAACACCTGGGGCGTGAGGTGGGCGACTTTGTCATCCAGCGCCGTGACGGGCTGTATGCCTACCAGCTGGCGGTGGTGCTGGACGATGCCTGGCAGGGTGTTACCGATATCGTGCGTGGCGCCGACCTGCTCGACAACACCCCGCGCCAGCTGTACCTGCAAGAGCTGCTGGGCTTTTCACAGCCGCGCTACCTGCATATTCCGCTGATCGTACAGCCGGACGGGCACAAGCTGGGCAAGTCATACCGCTCGCCGCCGTTGCAGGCGGAGCATGCTACGCCGTTGTTGCTGCGCGCGTTGCGGGCGCTGGGGCAAGAAGCAGACCCCGAGTTGCTGTTGGCAACACCGGCTGAAGTGCTGGCGGTGGCGCGCAAGCAGTGGCGGCCAGAGGCGATTGCGCAGCGGACCACGGTGCCAGAGGCTGATTTGCGCTGAGGCCGGCACAGGCAAACAAACTCTCAGAAACAAAAGCCAAACAAATTCAAAGCCTTGGCTAACACTATGGATTCCCGCTAGCATCCCCCCAGCCATTTGCGCCAATAATAAGTCCAAGCCCGCAGCGCCCAACCATCGAGGCCAGCATGTACATCTATCGTTTGGTCCTGCTTCTGGTCGTGGGGATCTACCTGTTCTCCCCGGCCATCATGGACTGGTGGATCGAACCGACCGGAGCCTGGTACCGCCCTTACCTGCTCTGGCTGATCCTGATCGTCGTCACCTTCATCCTGCAGAGCCAACGAGATGCCGATGAGCTTTAGCCTGACCCAGATGATCCTGATCAGCGCCGGGTACCTCATGGTGCTGTTCGGCGTGGCCTGGATCAGCGAGCGGGGGGTCATCCCGCGCTCGATCATTCGCCACCCGCTTACCTACACCCTGTCGCTGGGCGTATACGCCAGTGCCTGGGCCTTCTATGGCTCAGTCGGCCTGGCCTACCAGTACGGCTACGGCTTCCTCGCCTGTTACCTGGGCGTGTCCGGCGCGTTCCTGCTGGCACCGGTGCTGCTTTACCCGATCCTCAAGATCACCCGCACCTACCAGCTGTCATCGCTGGCCGACCTGCTGGCGTTCCGCTTCCGCAGTACCTGGGCGGGGGCGCTGACCACCATCATCATGCTGATTGGCGTGTTGCCTTTGCTGGCGCTGCAAATCCAGGCGGTGGCCGACTCGATCAGCATCCTCACCGGTGAGCCGGTCAAGGCAAGGGTGGCATTCGCCTTCTGTACGCTGATCATCCTGTTCACCATCTTCTTCGGTTCGCGGCACATCGCCACGCGCGAGAAACACGAAGGGCTGGTGTTCGCCATCGCCTTCGAATCGGTGATCAAGCTGCTGGCCCTGGGGGGCATCGGCCTTTACGCCCTTTATGGCGTATTTGGCGGCCCGCACGAACTGGAAGTCTGGCTGCTGCAGAACCAGACCGCCCTGGCCGCCCTGCACACCCCGCTGCAGGAAGGGCCATGGCGCACCCTGCTGCTGGTGTTCTTCGCCTCGGCCATCGTCATGCCGCACATGTACCACATGGCCTTCACCGAAAACCTCAACCCGCGCTCGCTGGTCAGCGCCAGCTGGGGCCTGCCGCTGTTCCTGCTGCTGATGAGCCTGGCCGTGCCGCTGGTGCTGTGGGCCGGCCTGCGCCTGGGCGCCAGCACCAACCCCGAGTACTTCACCCTGGGCCTGGGTATTGCCGCCAACAACGAGGCACTGGCACTGCTGGCCTACGTCGGCGGCTTGTCGGCCGCCAGCGGCCTGATCATCGTCACCACCCTGGCGCTGTCGGGCATGGCCCTCAACCACCTGGTGTTGCCGCTGTATCAACCCCCGGCCGAAGGCAACATCTACCGCTGGCTGAAGTGGACCCGCCGCGCGCTGATCGTTGCCATCATCACCGCCGGCTTCATGTTCTACCTGACCCAGAACAACCACCAGAGCCTGGCCAACCTGGGCATCGTCGCCTTCGTCGCCACCCTGCAGTTCCTGCCCGGCGTGCTGTCGGTGCTGTACTGGCCCACCGCCAACCGCCGCGGCTTCATCGCCGGGCTGCTGGCCGGCACCCTGGTGTGGATGGTGACCATGCTGCTGCCGCTGCTGGGCAACCTGCAGGGCTTCTACATCCCGCTGCTGGACATGATCTATGTGCTGGACGACACCAGCTGGCACATGGCGGCCATTGCCTCGCTGGCGGCCAACGTGCTGCTGTTTACGCTGATCTCGCTGTTCACCAACGCCAGCAACGAAGAAGTCAGCGCCGCCGAAGCCTGCGCGGTGGACAACGTGCGCCGTCCGCAGCGCCGCGAGCTGCACGCTGCCTCGCCCCAGGAGTTCGCCACCCAGCTGGCCAAACCGCTGGGCGCCAAGGCCGCACAAAAGGAAGTGGAGCAGGCCCTGCGCGACCTCTACCTGCCCTTCGACGAGCGCCGCCCCTATGCCCTGCGCCGCCTGCGAGACCGCATCGAAGCCAACCTGTCCGGGCTGATGGGGCCGAGCGTGGCCCAGGACATGGTCGAGACCTTCCTGCCGTACAAGTCCGGTAACGAAAACTACGTGACCGAAGACATCCATTTCATCGAAAGCCGCCTGGAAGACTACCACTCGCGCCTGACCGGCCTTGCCGCAGAGCTCGATGCCCTGCGCCGTTACCACCGCCAGACCCTGCAGGAGCTGCCCATGGGCGTCTGCTCGCTGGCCAAGGACCAGGAAATCCTGATGTGGAACAAGGCCATGGAAGAGCTCACCGGCATCGCCGCCAAGCATGTGGTCGGCTCGCGCCTGGTCACCATCGACGAGCCTTGGCGCGGCCTGCTGCAAGGCTTCATCAACGTGCCCGACGAGCACCTGCACAAGCAGCGCCTGGCGCTGGACGGCCAGCCGCGCTGGCTGAACCTGCACAAGGCCGCCATCGACGAGCCGCTGGCCCCCGGAAACAGCGGCCTGGTGCTGCTGGTGGAAGACCTGACCGAAACCCAGGCACTGGAAGACAAGCTGGTGCATTCCGAGCGCCTGGCCAGCATCGGCCGCCTGGCCGCTGGCGTAGCCCACGAAATCGGCAACCCGATTACCGGCATCGCCTGCCTGGCGCAAAACCTTCGTGAGGAACGTGAAGGTGATGGCGAAATCATCGAGCTGTCCAGCCAGATTCTCGACCAGACCAAGCGGGTATCGCGCATCGTCCAGTCGCTGATGAGCTTCGCCCATGCCGGCGGCAGCCACCAGAACAGCGAAGAGCCAGTGTGCCTGGCCGAAGTGGCGCAGGACGCCATCGGTCTGCTAGCGTTGAACCGGCGCAATTTCGAAGTACAGTTCTTCAACCTCTGCGACCCGGACCACTGGGCCGAAGGGGACCCGCAGCGCCTGGCCCAGGTGCTGATCAATCTGCTCTCCAACGCCCGTGACGCCTCGCCACCCGGCAGCGCCGTGCGTGTGCGCAGCGAAGTGAGCGAGCACACCGTCGACCTGATCGTCGAGGACGAGGGCAGCGGGATACCGAAGAACATCATGGACCGCCTGTTCGAACCCTTCTTCACCACCAAGGACCCGGGCGAAGGAACCGGACTGGGGCTCGCTCTGGTCTATTCCATCGTGGAAGAGCATTATGGGCAAATCACCATCGACAGCCCGGCCGATATCGAACGGCAACGTGGCACCCGGATCCGCGTGACCCTGCCCCGGCATGTCGTAGCGACGTCCCCTGAAATTCGAGACCGTCGAGAGAATTGAATCAATGCCGCACATTCTGATCGTCGAAGACGAAACCATCATCCGCTCGGCCTTGCGTCGCCTGCTCGAGCGGAACCAGTACCAGGTCAGCGAAGCCGGCTCGGTGCAGGAAGCCCAGGAACGCTTCAGCATTGCCACCTTCGACCTCATCGTCAGCGACCTGCGCCTGCCAGGTGCGCCCGGCACCGAGCTGATCAAGCTCGGCCAAGGTACCCCGGTGCTGATCATGACCAGCTACGCCAGCCTGCGCTCGGCGGTGGACTCGATGAAAATGGGCGCGGTGGACTACATCGCCAAGCCCTTCGACCACGACGAGATGCTGCAGGCCGTGGCGCGTATCCTGCGCGACCGGCAGAACGCTCCGGCCGCCGCACCAGCTGCCGAGCCACGCGCCACCAATGGCAAGGCCGCCCCGACCGACAAAGGCAGCACGGCTGCGGCCAATGGCGAAATCGGCATCATCGGCTCATGCCCGCCCATGCAGGACATGTACAGCAAGATCCGCAAGGTGGCGCCCACCGACTCCAATGTGCTGATCCAGGGTGAGTCGGGTACCGGTAAAGAGCTGGTGGCCCGCGCCCTGCACAACCTGTCACGCCGGGCCAAGGCACCGATGATCTCGGTGAACTGCGCGGCCATCCCCGAGACCTTGATCGAGTCCGAACTGTTCGGCCACGAGAAAGGCGCATTCACCGGTGCCAGCGCCGGGCGTGCGGGCCTGGTAGAGGCCGCCGACGGTGGCACGCTGTTCCTTGACGAAATCGGTGAACTGCCGCTGGAAGCCCAGGCCCGTCTGCTGCGTGTACTGCAGGAAGGCGAGATTCGCCGGGTGGGTTCGGTGCAGTCGCAAAAGGTCGATGTGCGCCTGATCGCAGCGACCCACCGCGACCTGAAGAACCTGGCCAAGGCCGGCCAGTTCCGCGAAGACCTTTACTATCGCCTGCACGTCATCGCCCTGAAACTGCCTGCCCTGCGCGAGCGCGGCAGTGACGTGAACGAGATCGCCAGCGCCTTCCTCGCCCGCCAACGCGCGCGTATCGGTCGCGACGACCTGCACTTCTCGGCCGAAGCCGAGCAAGCCATTCGTCATTACAGCTGGCCGGGTAACGTACGTGAGCTGGAAAACGCCGTGGAGCGTGCGGTGATTCTAAGCGAGAGCGCAGAAATTTCGGCCGACCTGCTGGGCATCGACATTGAACTGGGCGACCTGGAAGAGGACGAGATCCTCAACAACGCCCTGGTTGCAGCCAGTGCTGCCAATGCCAGCCACGAGCCGACCGAAGACCTGTCGCTGGAAGACTACTTCCAGCACTTCGTGCTCGAACACCAGGACCACATGACCGAGACCGAGCTGGCACGCAAGCTTGGCGTCAGCCGCAAGTGCCTCTGGGAACGCCGTCAGCGCCTGGGCATTCCTCGGCGCAAGAGCAACGTTACCAGCGATAACTGATCTGCCTGCCTTACGCCGCAGCATGTGCGGCGCCTGTGAGATCGAGCGCCGCCCGCGCGGCGCATCGCGAGCAAGCTCGCTCCTACATTTGTTTCCGGCCAGTAACGCCTGTGCCAGCGCGCGCGACAGCCTTCTTTGTTCATCACGATATTGAGGTGGATGCCAAGGGGCCGCGCGCGTTTGGTACAGAACTCATTGGCCAGAAACAAATGTAGGAGCGAGCTTGCTCGCGATGCGCCGCGCGGGCGGCGCTCGATCTCACAGGCGCTGAACCTGTCACGGCGAACACCCCAGGTAACACATCAGTCCCCGCAAAAATCTGTTACCCAACCTTTCCGTCGTAACAGTTCCCGAGGCGTACGGTAACGAAATCCCGACATTTTCAGCCCCTCGAAAATCGCCAGAACGCCTCAAACCCTTGATTTTACTGGGTTTGCAAAAGTTGGCACGGCACCTGCTATATGCTTAGTACAAAAACAATAACAAGCACTGCAACTCAGAATAAGAACAAGACGAAACGGCTCACGCACAATAAAAACAAGACGGCGGAGGCGCAGCTAACTGATTCTTTTGGAGAGGATGCGTGTTTGGGGCTTGCCCCACAACCAGGCAGAGAACAACAAAAACTGCACTAAAAAGCAGCGCCTGAACTGGTTGGATCGACAGATCAACGTGACATCAGCGGCCAAAGCAATCCGTTTGCTCTTAACCCCTGGATTGGGGGTCGTCCACAAGCTTTGAGATTTGTGGACAGGGCACTCAACAAAAACAAGAAGCCCAGCAAAAAAACAATAAGAGCACGCAACGACTTCTGGGGGAGCTTAGGCTCCCCTTGTCGTTTCTACCCTTCTGGCAGGCATCCTGCTACCCGCCTACACCATTCCCTGAGTAAATGCTAGAATCCCCGCCCATCATGCGGCCATTCTCCTATTCTTGGCCGAACATTCCTTCAAACAGTGCATCCCATGCTGAAGAAGCTGTTCCAGTCGTTCCGCCCGCCCGTACCGGGCCAGCACCACAGGCGCACCACGCCTGAGGTGATCAACAAGAGCCAGCACTCGCTGCAGCGCCACCAGTTCAGCCGCCATGCGGTGAACATCGTGGAACGCCTGCAAAGCGCCGGCTACCAGGCTTACCTGGTCGGTGGCTGTGTCCGCGACCTGATGCTGGGCATCACGCCGAAAGACTTCGACGTCGCCACCAGTGCCACTCCCGAACAGGTCCGTGCCGAGTTCCGCAACGCGCGCATCATTGGTCGCCGCTTCAAGCTGGTCCACGTGCATTTCGGCCGTGAGATCATCGAAGTCGCCACCTTCCGCGCCCCTCACTCGGAAGACGATCAGGGCGACAGCCACCGTTCGTCGCACAATGCCAGTGGCCGCATCCTGCGCGACAACGTGTACGGCACCCTGGAAGAAGACGCGCAACGCCGCGACTTCACCATCAACGCCCTGTACTACGACCCGGTCAGCGAGCGCATTCTCGATTACGCCAACGGTGTGCACGACGTGCGCAACCGCCTGCTGCGGCTGATCGGTGACCCGACCCACCGCTACCAGGAAGACCCGGTGCGCATGCTGCGCGCGGTGCGTTTTGCCGCCAAGCTCGACTTTGGCATCGAAAAGCACACGGTCCAGCCGATTCGCGAACTGGCCCCGTTGCTGCGCGAGATCCCGCCAGCGCGCCTGTTCGAAGAAAGCCTCAAGCTGTTCCTTTCCGGCCAAGGCGCCATCGCGTTCGAAATGCTGGTCGACCTGCAGCTGTTCGAGCCGCTGTTCCCGGCCAGTGCCCACGCCCTGGACGAGCGCCCGACCTACACCCACACGCTGATCAGCCAGGCACTGAACAACACCGACCTGCGCGTGAAGCAAGGCAAGCCGGTCACGCCGGCGTTCCTGTTCGCTGCACTGCTGTGGCCAGCCTTGCCATCCCGCGTGCTGCACCTGCAGAACCAGGGTGTACCGCCGATCCCGGCCATGAACGGTGCCGCTCACGACCTGATCGCCGAGCAATGCGCACGTATCGCCATCCCCAAGCGCTTCACCCTGCCGATCCGCGAGATCTGGGACATGCAGGAGCGCCTGCCACGTCGCAGTGGCAAGCGTGCCGACATGCTGCTGGACAACCCGCGCTTCCGCGCCGGTTACGACTTCCTGCTGCTGCGTGAAAGCGCAGGCGAAGAAACCGACGACCTCGGCCAGTGGTGGACCGACTACCAGGATGCCAACGACAGCGAGCGCCGCGAGATGATCCGTGAGCTGGGCAGCCGTGACGAAGGCACCGGTGCCGGCCCGCGCAAACGCAAGCGCAGCGGCAGCAAGCGCAAACGCGGTGGCGACGAGGCGTTCGAGTGAAGACCCGCGCCTACGTCGGCCTGGGCAGCAACCTGGACGCACCTGCCGAGCAGCTGCGTAGCGCCTTGCAGGCGCTTGACCAGGTGGACAGCACCCGCCTGGTAGCGGCCTCGGCCCTGTACACCAGCGACTCGTTGCTGCCCGGCCAACCGCGCTACACCAACGCAGTTGCTGCCCTGGACACTGCTCTGCCGCCCCTGGCCCTGCTCGATGCGCTGCAGGCCATCGAGAACGACCAGGGCCGCGTACGCAAGGAACGCTGGGGCCCGCGCACGCTGGACCTGGACATCCTGCTGTTCGGTGATCAGGTACTCGACGAGCCACGCCTGAAAGTGCCGCACTACCACATGCACGCCCGCCCCTTCGTGCTGTACCCGCTGGCCGAACTGGTCCCGGGCGATTTCCGCCTGGCCGATGGCCGCGCCCTCGCACAGTTACTCGACGACTGTCCGTTCGTCGGCCTGGAACGCCTGTAAACCGGGCGTTCCAGCCTGCCACGCCACCGCGGTAACGCCAGTAACACCCTGATCGTAACAATGCGGTAACAGGGTGATTGACTTCCCCCACCTCGCTCACGACTATAGGCGTCCCGTGTGGCACCAAAGTGCCGCATACCCGTATTTAGGCCCGGACGGACCTGTGCCCGAACATCACGCGCGATGATGTGCCGCTCCGGAAGATGACTACACGCGTTGAATGCAGTCGTTTTTTACAGCGCCTGAACGAGGAATTTCCTACATGCCTGAAGTAACCCTCACCACCCTCAATGGCCTCAAGGCCAAGGGTGAAAAAATCACCATGCTGACCTGCTACGACGCGACCTTCGCCAAGGCCGCCAGCCAGGCCGGTGTCGAAGTGTTGCTGGTGGGCGACTCGCTGGGGATGGTCCTGCAGGGCCACGACAGCACCTTGCCGGTCACCACAGCAGACATGGCCTACCACACCGCCTGTGTCAAACGCGGCAATGACGGCGCCCTGATCCTTGCCGACCTGCCGTTCATGGCACATGCCACCCCGGAGCTGGCCTTCGCCAACAGCGCCACGCTGATGCAAGCCGGCGCCCACATGATCAAGATCGAAGGCGCTGCCTGGCTGGCAGAAACCATTCGCCTGCTGGCCGAGCGTGGCGTGCCGGTGTGCGCGCACATGGGCCTGACCCCGCAGACCGTCAACGTGCTGGGCGGCTACAAGGTGCAGGGCCGCCAGGAGGCCCAGGCCCGGCAGATGCGTGCCGACGCCATCGCCCTGGAGCAGGCCGGTGCCGCCATGCTGCTGCTTGAATGCGTACCCAGCGAACTGGCGGCGGAAATCACCAATGCCGTGGGCATCCCGGTAATCGGCATCGGCGCCGGCAGCGCCACCGATGGCCAGGTGCTGGTGCTGCACGACATGCTCGGCCTGTCGCTGAGCGGCCGGGTACCGAAGTTCGTGAAGAACTTCATGGAAGGCCAGCCAGACATTCAAGGCGCCCTTGTCGCCTATGTCGAGGCCGTCAAGCAAGTCAGCTTCCCAGGTAGCGAACACGGGTTCAGTGCATGAATACAGTCAAAACCGTCCGTGAACTGCGTGCAGCCGTTGCCCGCGCCCGCGGTGAAGGCAAACGCATCGGCTTCGTGCCGACCATGGGCAACCTGCACAGCGGCCACGCAGCCTTGGTGACCAAAGCTGCACAGCGCGCCGACTTTGTGGTGGCCAGCATCTTCGTCAACCCGCTGCAGTTCGGCGCCAACGAAGACCTGGACAAATACCCACGCACCCTGGCCGCCGACCAGGAGCGCCTGCTGCAAGCCGGCTGCAACCTGCTGTTCGCGCCCACCGTGGAAGAGATGTACCCCGACGGCATGAGCGTGCAAACCCGTGTCAGCGTGCCGCAGCTTTCCGAAGGCCTTTGCGGCGCCAGCCGGCCTGGGCATTTCGAAGGCGTGGCCACCGTGGTCAGCAAGCTGTTCAACATGGTCCAGCCGGACCTTGCCGTATTCGGTGAAAAGGACTTTCAGCAACTGGCAGTGATCCGCGCCATGGTGCGCGACCTGAACATGCCGGTCCAGATCATTGGCGAGCCCACCGTGCGTGCTGAAGATGGCCTGGCGCTGTCGTCGCGCAATGGCTACCTCACGCCCGAGCAGCGTACTGCAGCGCCCGCGCTGTACCGCACACTGCAGCACATTGCAGCGGGCATCAGCCGTGGCCAACGGGATTTTGCCGCGCTGGTCGCTGAAGGCCAGGCGCAACTGAGCACTGCGGGTTTGCGCCCGGATTACCTGGAAGTGCGTCATGCCGTGAGCCTGCGCCCGGCAATGATCGATGATCGCGACCTGGTTGTGATCGCGGCGGCTTACCTCGGTAATACCCGGTTGATCGACAACCTTTACCTGCACGTCGAAGACAAGACCGCGTAATAGCCTGGGGCTGCTTTGCAGCCCCAAAATCACCCTGCCATACCCATTCCCAGCGCGTGGCCTTTGCCTATAATGATGCCAGCCTGAACCCGGCAATGACTGCCGTGTCCAAGGCATCACCACGCACCAAGGGAACCCCGCGCAATGGCGTATTACCGTACACCCCACGATGTGACGGCCCTGCCCGCCTGGCAGGCGCTTCAGCAACACCGCGACGCCATGCAAGGTTTCAGCATGCGCGAAGCCTTTGCCGCCGATGCCAAACGCTTCGACCAGTTCTCCCTGAGCTGCTGCGGCCTGTTCCTGGACTACTCGAAAAACCTGATCACCGAACAAAGCCGCGATCTGCTGGTGAACCTGGCCAACGAAGTGGGCCTGCAAGACGCCATCAAGTCGATGTTCGGCGGCGAAATCGTCAACGCCTCCGAAGGCCGCCCCGTGCTGCACACTGCGCTGCGCCGGCCAGTGGGCGACAAGCTCAGCGTCAACGGCGTGAACGTCATGCCGGAAGTGCACAAGGTGCTCAACCAGATCACCGAACTGGTCGGGCGCATCCACGACGGCCTGTGGCGCGGCTACAGCGAAAAGCCGATCACCGACGTGGTCAACATCGGCATCGGCGGCTCGTTCCTCGGCCCCGAACTGGTGTCCGAAGCACTGCTGCCGTACGCCCAACGCGGCGTGCGTTGCCACTACCTGGCGAACATCGACGGCAGTGAGTTCCACGAGCTGTCGGCCAACCTGCGTGCCGAAACCACCCTGTTCATTGTCTCGTCGAAGTCGTTCAACACCCTCGAGACCCTGAAAAACGCCATGGCCGCACGCACCTGGTACCTGGCCCAGGGCGGCTCGGAAGCCGAGCTGTACCGCCACTTCATCGCCGTTTCCAGCAACAAGGCTGCCGCCGTGGCCTTCGGTATCCGCGAAGAGAACATCTTCCCGATGTGGGACTGGGTCGGCGGCCGCTATTCGCTGTGGTCGGCCATCGGCCTGCCAATCGCTCTGGCTATCGGCATGGCCAACTTCAAGGAGTTGCTGTCGGGTGCCTACACCATGGACCAGCACTTCCAGACCGCGCCGTTCGACAAGAACATGCCAGTGCTGCTGGCCCTGCTCGGCGTGTGGTACGGCAACTTCTGGGACGCGAACAGCCATGCGATCCTGCCGTACGATCACTACCTGCGTAACATCACCAAGCACCTGCAGCAGCTGGACATGGAGTCCAACGGCAAGAGCGTGCTGCAGGACGGCACCCCGGTGAAAGTTGATACCGGCCCGGTGATCTGGGGCGGCGTCGGCTGTAACGGCCAGCACGCCTACCACCAGTTGCTGCACCAGGGCACCCAGCTGATTCCGGCCGACTTCATCGTGCCGGTGGTGAGCTTCAACCCGGTGGCCGACCATCACCAGTGGCTGTACGCCAACTGCCTGTCGCAGAGCCAGGCGCTGATGCTCGGCAAAACCCGTGAAGAAGCCGAAGCCGAGCTGCGCAGTAAAGGCCTGAACGAAGCGGACATCGAAAAGCTGGCCCCGCACAAGGTGATCCCGGGCAACCGCCCGAGCAACACCTTGGTCGTGGAGCGCATCAGCCCTCGCCGCCTGGGTGCGCTGGTGGCGATGTACGAGCACAAGGTGTTCGTGCAGAGCGTGATCTGGGGTATCAACGCGTTCGACCAGTGGGGCGTAGAGCTGGGCAAGGAATTGGGCAAAGGCGTTTACCAGCGCCTGGTCGGCAGCCTAGAAGACAACGCCGAAGACGGCTCCACCCAAGGCCTGATCAACTACTTCCGCGGCCGTCACCGCGGTTGATCTGATACCTGTACCGGCCTCTTAGCGGGCGAGCCCGCGAAGAGGCCGGCACAGGTTGAACACCTCTCCCAGCTACACTGTCCTATCGAATAGCCGTTGCAGTCCCTCGCCCCTTACAAGAGCAGGACCACCCGCCATGTTCGATATCCGCAATTACCCCGAGGCCCTGGCCGTCAGCCAGTCTGCCGCCCTCACCCCCGACGAATACCGCCGCCTCTACCGCCAGTCAGTCGATGACCCCGATACCTTCTGGGCCGAACAGGCCAAGCGCCTGGACTGGATCAAACCTTGGTCCAGCGTGCAGCAATGCGACCTGAAAACCGGTAAGGCCCGTTGGTTCGACGGCGCCCGACTCAATGTCAGCTACAACTGCATTGATCGCCACCTGGCCCAGCGTGGCGAGCAAACTGCCCTGTTGTGGGAAGGTGACGACCCAAACGACTCAAAAGCCATCACCTACCGCGAGCTGCACCGCCAGGTCTGCCGCCTGGCCAACGCCCTGAAGGCTCGCGGGGTAAAGAAAGGCGACCGGGTATGCATCTACATGCCGATGATCCCCGAGGCCGCCTTCGCCATGCTTGCCTGCACCCGCATAGGTGCCATCCACTCGGTGGTGTTCGGCGGTTTCTCCCCCGATGCCCTGCGTGACCGTATTCTCGATGCCGACTGCCGCACCGTGATCACCGCCGATGAAGGCGTGCGTGGCGGCAAGCGCATCCCGCTGAAACAGAACGTCGACAAGGCCCTTGCCAGTTGCCCTGCCGTCAGCAGCGTATTCGTGGTGCGCCGCACCGGTGGCGATGTTGCCTGGGTCGAGGGCCGTGACCTTTGGTACCACGAGGCAACAGAAAATGCCGGCAACGACTGCGCCCCCGAACCGATGGATGCCGAAGACCCGCTGTTCATCCTCTACACCTCTGGCAGCACCGGCAAACCCAAAGGCGTGCTGCACACCACCGCCGGTTACCTGCTGCAGGCGACGATGACCTTCAAGGTGGTGTTCGACTACCGTGACGGCGAGGTGTTCTGGTGCACCGCCGACGTCGGCTGGGTCACCGGCCACAGCTACATCGTCTACGGCCCACTGGCCAATGGCGCGATTTCGCTGATGTTCGAAGGCGTGCCCAACTACCCGGACACCTCACGCTTCTGGCAGGTGGTGGACAAGCATCAGGTGAACATCTTCTACACCGCCCCGACCGCCCTGCGCGCACTGATGCGCGAGGGCTCCGCGCCACTGCAAAGCACTTCGCGCAAAAGCTTGCGCCTGCTGGGCAGCGTCGGCGAGCCGATCAACCCCGAAGCCTGGGAATGGTATTTCGAGGAAGTCGGGCAAAAGCGCTGCCCCATCGTCGACACCTGGTGGCAGACCGAAACCGGCGGCATCATGCTTACCCCGCTTCCCGGCTCCGAGTCACTCAAGCCCGGCTGCGCGACCCAGCCCATGTTCGGCGTGCAACCGGTACTGCTGGACGAAAAGGGCAAGCTGATCGAAGGCCCCGGCGCCGGCCTGCTGGTGATCAAGGCCAGCTGGCCTGGGCAGATTCGCAGCGTGTATGGCGACCACCAGCGCATGGTGGATACCTACTTCAAGCCCATGCCCGGCTATTACTTCACTGGCGACGGTGCTCGCCGAGATGCCGACGGCGACTACTGGATCACCGGCCGCATCGACGATGTGATCAATGTCTCGGGCCACCGCATCGGCACCGCCGAAGTGGAAAGCGCACTGGTGCTGCATGACAGCGTCGCCGAAGCGGCGGTGGTCGGATACCCTCACGACCTCAAAGGCCAAGGCGTCTACGCCTTCGTCACGCCTATGAATGGCGTGACGCCAGACGACACGCTGAAGGCCGAACTGCTGGCCCTCGTCAGCAAGGAAATCGGCAGTTTTGCCAAGCCCGAGCTGATCCAGTGGGCCCCGGCGCTGCCCAAGACACGCTCAGGCAAGATCATGCGGCGTATACTGCGCAAAATCGCCTGCAACGAGCTGGACAACCTGGGTGACACCTCTACCCTGGCCGACCCCAGCGTAGTCCAAGGCCTGATCGACAAACGCCTCAACCAGTAACCGGCGGCCGCTGCTCGTGGCCGCCCTGCACCGCAGGTCGCCATGGAAGCCCTTCGTCGCCGTATCGAAACCCAGGTCATGAGCCTCACCGGGCTGGCCCTCGGCCAGCTCGACCTGGAAACGCCCAAGGGCGACCCCGGCCTGTTCGGCCCCCACAGCGTCAGTTGGCAAGTGCATGGCGACTTCCCGAGCATGCTTGTCGGCGGCATCAGTGCACTCATGCTGCAGTTACTGCACCCGCTGGCCCTGGCCGGTGTGTGGGACCACTCCAATTTCCGTGAGGACCTGATCGGCCGCTTGCGCCGTACCAGCCAGTTTATTTCCGGTACCACCTTCGGTTCCACGCGCGATGCCGAATGGCTGATCGACAAAGTGCGCACCATCCACCTGCAGGTCACCGGCACTGCGCCGGATGGCCGCCCTTATGCGGCCAGCGACCCCGATCTGCTGACCTGGGTTCATGTGGCAGAGGTCAGCAGCTTTCTCGCTGCCCACTTGCGCTACCGCAACCCGCAGCTGTCGCGCGCCGAGCAAGATGCCTACTACACCGAAATCGCCCTGATTGCCGAGCGCCTTGGGGCCCGTGACGTGCCACGTTCGTGCCAGCAGATCGAAGACTACCTGCTGCGCATGCGTGCGCAGTTGCGCTGCGACAGCCGCAGCCACGAGGTAGTCGGGATTCTGCTCGATGCCCCGGCCCCCAGCCGCCTGGCACAGCCGGTGGGCAAACTGATGCTGCACGCCGGTATCGACCTCTTGCCGGATTGGGCCCAGACCCTGCTCGGCCTGCAGCACGGGCCCTTGCAGCGGCGCCTGATACGCCTGGGCCTGCGACGCACCGCACCGGTATTGCGCTGGGCCATGCGAGACGGTTCGGCGCACCGGGCCAAACGGCGCATGGGCATCGAATAAGGTCAAATGGTCGCCCCTGCGGAACTGATTTAACGTGCCATACTCCAAGCACTCCTGCTTAGACAGACGAAGCGACACATGTACAAAGGATTGACTCGCGCCGCTGGCGCAATCTTGGCCCTGGTGGCCCTCTACAGCCTGCTCGGCTTTCTCATTCTTCCCGGTGTGGCACTGCGCATCGCCAACCAGCAGTTGGCCCAGTACGCGACGGTGCCGGCCCACCTCGAACGGATCGAACTCAACCCCTTCAGCCTGGAGCTGACATTGTGGGGCCTGCAGATCGGCGAGCCCGGCAAGGAACAGGTCGGGTTCGAGCGGCTGTACGCCAACCTCTCGCTCGACAGCCTGTGGACCAAAGCGCTGCACCTGGAAGCCGTCGAGCTCGACAAACCGCGTAACGAGGTGCTGTTTGCCAAGGACGGTAGCCTTAACCTGACCGGCCTGTTCAAGCTGCCCGCCAGCGAAGCCAAACCTGACGAGCCACCCAGCGATCCGTTTCCGCTGCGCATCGGTAGCATCAAGCTCATCGACGGCTACCTGCATTTCGAGGACTTGCGCCCCAGCGAGCCGATCGAGTTTCTCTACGACAACATGAACCTGGAGCTGAAAAACCTCAGCACCTTGCCCGACGACAGTGCCGACATGACCTTGGTGGCCAACGGCCCCAATGGCGGGCGCATCGATTGGAACGGGACCCTGAGCCTGTCACCGATCGCCTCTGAAGGCACGCTGAAGATCACGGAAGGCAAGATGAAGGCCTTCTGGCCGTACGTGCGTGATGTTGTGCCACTGGTGCTGGAAGACGGCGTGGTCAGCCTCGACACGCACTACAAGCTCAACCTCGCCAAACAGACGGAGCTACTGCTGGACAACGCCTCCGTACGCATTGCACCGTTCGCCATCAAGGCGCCGGATGGCCGCCCCTTGGCGCGCCTGGCCAGCCTGGAGGTGAGCGAAACCTCCGTTGACCTGGTCAAGCAACAGGTCACCGTAGGTAAAATCCGCAGCGAAAAACTCGAAACCTGGGCTGCGCTGGAAAAAGACGGCCAGCTCGATTGGCAAAAGCTGTTTGCCAGCCAGCCTGCCAAAGCCACGCCGAAGGAAAAGGCAGAGCCGGCTGCCGCCGAGCCGACACCTGAGCAGCAAGCCGCCAAAGAGCCGAGCAAGCCTTGGCAAGTGCTGCTCAAGGACGTGCAACTGCGCAACTACCTGGTGCACCTGGCAGACCGCAGCCAGAAAGAACCGGTAGCCTTGGACATCGGCCCGCTCAACGCCGACCTGCAAGGCTTCGACAGCCTCAACCAGTCGCCCTTCACGCTCAAGCTCGATACGGGCGTAGGCAAGCAAGGCAAGCTGCAGGCGGCCGGCCAGGTCAACCTGGCGCCGATATGGGCCAAGCTGGACGTAAGCACCCGCGATATCGACCTGCGCGTAGCACAGGCCTATATCAGCCCGTTCATCCTGCTGGAACTGCGCAGTGGCATGCTCTCCAGCGACCTCAAGGTCGACCTGAAGAACACCGCACCGCTGGCCTTCAATATCACGGGCAAGGCCCAGGTGAACCAGCTGCACACCCTCGACACCATCAAAAGCCGCGACTTCGTCAAATGGCAGCAGGTGAACGTCGATGGCTTGTCTTATGTACACGGCGATGCCTTGTCGATCGACAAGGTAACCCTGCTGCAACCCTATGCACGCTTCATCATCAACGAAGACCGCACCACCAACGTCAATGACCTGTTGATCCCGCAACCGGCTGGCACCCCGGCGAAAAGCCAGGCCAAGCCGGCCGCAGCCAGCAGCGACAAGCCGCTGGGTATCCACATCGGCCAGATCGACATCAACGACGGCTCGGCCAACTTCGCCGACCTCTCCCTCACCCCCAACTTTGCCACGGCCATTCAGCAGCTCAATGGCCAGATCGGCACCATCGACAACCGCAAGCCGACGCCGGCCAAGGTCGACGTGAAGGGCAAGGTCGACCGCTACGCACCGGTCACCATCAAGGGCGCACTCAACCCGTTCAACCCGCTGGCCAGCCTGGATATCGCCACCAGCTTCAAGCGCGTCGAACTGACCACCCTCACGCCCTACTCCGGCAAGTTCGCGGGCTTCCGCATTCGCAAAGGCCGGCTCAACCTCGACCTGCACTACCTGATTACCAACGGCCAGCTCAAGGCCGAGAACAAGGTGGTGGTGGAGCAACTGCAACTGGGTGAAAAAGTCGACAGCCCAGACGCCGTCGACCTGCCGATCCGCCTTGCGGTGGCGTTGCTGAAAGATACCGAGGGCAAGATTTCGATCGAGCTGCCAGTGTCTGGCGACCTCAACAACCCGCAATTCAGTGTGATGCCGATCGTCTGGCAAACCCTGCGCAACCTGGTACTGCGTGCGGCACAGGCACCGTTCAAGTTCATTGGCGGGCTGATTACCGGCGGTGGCTCGGAAGACCTGGGTAACGTGGCTTTCGCCCCTGGGTCCAGCGAACTCAGTGGCGACGCCCAGTCGTCCCTGGACAAGCTGGCATCCGCGCTCAAAGAACGCCCGGAACTGCGCCTGGAAATCGAAGGCACAAGCGCCCAGGCCAGCGATGGCCCGCTGATCGCCCAGCAGCGCCTGGAACGTGAGTACCAGGCCACCTGGTACAAGATCCTGCAGCGCCGGGGCGACAAGGTGCCTGCCAATGCCTCGATGCTGGTGGTGGACGACAGCGACAAACCGGCAATGCTCGAAGGTATTTACCGCACTCGCCTGAAGCAGCAGCCACCTTCCGAATGGGAGCAACTGGGCCGCGACGAACGTACCGCCAAGCTGCGCGAGGCAGTGATCAAGTCGTGGGCCGAGAGCACCGCCTTGCTGCGCACGCTGGGCCAGGAGCGGGCCAGCAGTATCAAGGATTACCTGGTGGACAAGGGCAAGCTGGAAGATGACCGGGTGTATTTCATCGATACCAGCCTGGGGCAGCCTGAGAGCGACGGGCGGGTGGTGACGCCGATGCATCTGGATGCTGAGTAGCCCCAGGAAATGATGCGCTCCCTGTAGGAGCGGCCTTGTGTCGCGAAAGGGCCGCAAAGCGGCCCCCGATTTTCAGCTTTGATGCATCTATCCCCGGGGCCGCTGCGCGGCCCTTTCGCGACACAAGGCCGCTCCTACAGGGAGAAGTGGTGCCTGCCTAGACCAACCGCTGCCCCGACACCGCCGGGTGATACAGCGGCTGCACCTTGTTCCCCGCCGGATCCAGCAAATGGAAGCTGCGCGCCCCGTCGCCATGGTTGAACGGCCGGTCCAGCAAGGTCACACCATGGGCTTTGAAATACTCGTACCAGGCCTCCAACTCCTCCACGCTGTCCACGATGAACCCATAATGATCCAAGGTCTGCAGCCCGTTGGCCGCCCCCGCCCCGCGCCCAAGCGAAAGGTTGTCGTTGCCACAGGTCAAATACACCAGATCTTCGTTGGCACGGTTCAACACCTCCATACCCAGCACATCGACATAAAAGCGTTCGCACTCTTCCAGGTTGGGTACCAGCAAGGCGATATGGCGCAAGCCATTCAAGCGGCCGGGGCGTGCAGGCAATTCGGACATTGGCGAGACTCCATTTTTGTATACAATTCATTCGTGAATTTAAAACAAAAGGAGCGACTTGTGTATAGCCTGTTTATCAAGACCCGTGTGAAGCCCGGTTGCGCCGAGGACTTCCTGACAGCGATCAAGGTCAATGCTGCGGCTTCTGTCGCCAACGAGCCAGGCTGCCTGGTATTCGATGTGTCGCAGGACCGACTCGACCCGGAGGTAATCTACCTGTACGAAATCTACCGCGATGATGCAGCGTATGAAGCGCATACCCAAACCGCACACTTTCGCGACAGTCGCCCACTGGTAGAGCCGCTGATCGTCGAGCAGGAATGCTTCGAAAGCGATGTGATCGCCCTCAACCCGGGCTACTGAGCGCAAAAGCAAAGCCCCGGCACAGGCCAGGGCTTCATCAGTGGTGGCCAAGTCCGTTTGGCCGACGGGACATCCCTTATTCGGACTTCAGGCCATCAGCCGAAACGGCCTGAACGCCTTTGATCTTCTTGGCGATGGCGACTGCCATCTCTTTCTGTGCATCGGTAATGGCCACTTCGGACGACAGCGACACGACACCTTTGTTGGTTTCGACTTTGATGTCACTGCCTGGCACGCCTTTCTCGGTCATCAGGTCAGCCTTGACCTTGGTGGTGATCCAGGTATCAGAGGTAGCTTCCTTGGCTTTGGTCACCTCACCGGCCGCCAGCGTCATGGGGGCCTGGGTGGACTGTTGGGCGAATGCCGCGTTAGCCATGGTCAGGGTCAGAGCGGTAGCAGTAGCGGCAGCAATGGCGAACTTCTTCATGTGGGTCACTCCTGTTTATCGAAAGGTCTGCGCCGTATGTCCTGGCGGCAGGTATGAAGGTAGTTGCATGTGCTGTGCCAGCTTTATCGCCTCAACTTAACCCTTTTAAATCAATGAGTTAGCAAAAAGACATCACTTTCAACATCGTGCATTTTGCAACCTGCACGGTAAACCTGCATGCAAGATGCAAGTCCGCCAAAGGTTTCCGCAGCCCATGAAAAAAGGGCCCCGAAGGGCCCTTTTCCTGTTGCGTGACAGTCGCTTAGACGCCCGAGGCCTTGGCCGCGGCAACGTCCTTGATCGACAGCTTGATACGGCCGCGGTTGTCCACGTCCAGTACCAGTACTTCAACTTCCTGGCCTTCTTTCAGGATGTCGGTGACTTTCTCGACGCGAGCATCGCTCAGCATGGAGATGTGCACCAGGCCGTCCTTGCCAGGCAGGATGTTGACGAACGCGCCGAAGTCGACGATGCGCTCAACCTTGCCGACGTAGATCTTGCCAATTTCGGCCTCGGCGGTGATGCCCAGGATGCGCTGCTTGGCAGCGTCTGCAGCTTCCTTGGTTTCGCCGAAGATCTTGATCGAGCCGTCGTCTTCGATATCGATCGAAGCCTTGGTCTCTTCGCAGATGGCGCGAATGGTGGCGCCGCCTTTACCGATGACGTCACGGATCTTGTCGGTGTCGATCTTCATCGCGATCATGGTCGGGGCGTTGGCCGACAGCTCGGTACGCGACTGACCAATGATCTGGTTCATCTGGCCGAGGATGTTCAGGCGCGCTTCCAGGGCCTGGCCCAGGGCGATTTCCATGATCTCTTCGGTGATGCCGTTGATCTTGATGTCCATCTGCAGCGCAGTAACGCCTTTGGCGGTACCGGCTACCTTGAAGTCCATGTCGCCCAGGTGGTCTTCGTCACCGAGGATGTCGGTCAGGACCGCGAACTTGTCGCCTTCCTTGACCAGGCCCATGGCGATACCGGCAACTGGCGCCTTCATCGGCACACCAGCGTCCATCAGGGCCAGGGAAGCACCGCAGACCGAAGCCATGGAGCTGGAACCGTTGGATTCGGTAATTTCCGAAACCACGCGGATGGTGTATGGGAACACGTCGGCGGCCGGCAGCATGGCCTGGACCGAACGACGGGCCAGACGGCCGTGGCCGATTTCGCGACGGCCAGCACCGCCCATGCGGCCACACTCACCTACCGAGAACGGTGGGAAGTTGTAGTGCAGCATGAAGGGGTCTTTCTTCTCGCCTTCGAGGGTGTCCAGCAGCTGGGCGTCACGGGCAGTACCCAGGGTCGCAACGACCAGGGCCTGGGTTTCGCCACGGGTGAACAGTGCCGAACCGTGAGTTTTCGGCAGCACGCCTACTTCGATGTTCAGCGGGCGAACAGTCTTGGTGTCGCGGCCGTCGATACGTGGCTTGCCGTTTACGATGTTTTCGCGAACGGTGCGGTACTCGATTTCGCCGAAGATTTCTTTGACTTCGGAAGCCGAAGGCTGGCCTTCTTCACCCGAGAACTTGGCAACGGCCTGGTCACGCAGCTCGCCCAGGCGCGCGTAGCGGTCAGCCTTGACGGTGATGGTGTAGCCCTGCGAAACCGCTTCGCCGAACTCGGCGCGGATGGCGTTGAACAGTTCGGTGTTGGCAACGGCTGGTTTCCAGTCCCAGGTCGGCTTGCCAGCTTCGGCAGCCAGTTCCTTGACAGCCTGGATAACGGCCTGGAATTCGTCGTGGGCGAACAGTACAGCGCCCAGCATCTGGTCTTCGGTCAGCTCTTGAGCTTCCGATTCAACCATCAGTACGGCGTCGGAAGTACCGGCTACGACCATGTCCAGGCTCGAAGCAGCCAGTTGCTCGTAAGTCGGGTTCAGCAGGTAGCCGGTGCTTTCGTGGAAGGCAACGCGCGCGGCGCCGATCGGGCCTTCGAACGGAATGCCGGAGATGGCCAGGGCAGCCGAGGTACCGATCATCGCGGCGATGTCCGGGTCGGTCTTCTTGCTGGTGGAAACCACGGTGCAGACGACCTGCACTTCGTTCATGAAGCCTTCCGGGAACAGCGGACGGATCGGACGGTCGATCAGGCGCGAGGTCAGGGTCTCTTTCTCGGAAGGACGGCCTTCACGCTTGAAGAAGCCACCCGGGATCTTGCCGGCGGCGTAGGTCTTTTCCTGGTAGTGAACCGACAGCGGGAAGAAGCCCTTGCCTGGATCAGCCTGTTTGGCGCCTACCACAGTCACCAGCACGGTGACGTCGTTGTCGACGGTAACCAGCACAGCGCCGGTTGCCTGACGGGCAATACGGCCCGTTTCGAGAGTAACGGTCGATTGACCGAACTGGAAAGTCTTGATTACCGGGTTCACGGTTTCCTACCTTTTTCAGTGGCTCTTGGGGGAACTGGTTTCTTGCGAATTCTTGGGCAGAACGGGGAATCGGCCCCATTGACCGTCCAGATACAACACGAGGCTGGGAGCCTGGCACCAAGCGGAAAAACCGCTCAGCATTGCCAGGCTGCCAACCTCGGAGATACGCGTGGCGTGTCCAACGGCAGCGCTGCAAAACAGCCCTGCCGAAGCCTGCGACACGCCATGCACACCACTGACCAGGCCGCTATTAGCGACGCAGGCCCAGGCGACCGATCAGGGCGCTGTAACGAGTGGTGTCTTTGCCCTTCAGGTAGTCCAGCAGCTTACGACGCTGGTTGACCATACGGATCAGACCACGACGGGAGTGGTGGTCTTTATCGTTGGCCTTGAAGTGGCCTTGCAGCTTGTTGATGTTGGCGGTCAGCAGAGCAACCTGCACTTCCGGGCTACCGGTATCGCCGGCGGCTTGCTGGTATTCGGCAACGATCTGAGCTTTTTCTTCAACGCTGAGGGCCATTTGGCTTCTCCTGATAACGGATCCCGCAAGCGGGGTCCAATAGGCCAGGGACAAATCCCTGTATTAATAAAAAAGGTGTGACCGTGCCTACTGACAGCCACCCTTGATGCCGCGGGGTTCGGCTACTGCCTGGCCCCCCGGTTTCGGTCATTCCGACCGAATCAGCCGACGCGGCGCAATGCGCCCGTCTTCGCTCACTTCACCGATACCGATGAAGCGCGCATTGTGATCCTGTACCCGGACCATGCCAAATTGTGGCGCGTCCGGTGCGCGTACCGCCTGCCCATGCAGCCAGTAGAACGCACTGTGTTCGGACAGGCACACCAAAGGCCAGTCCTGCAGGCCGCTGTCCGATGGCATCAGGAAGCGATCGAGCGCTTCGTTGCCACCTTCGGCGTGGGCCTGTTCGAGTTCCTCGAGGGTGACCGTCTGTGCCAGCGCGAAAGGCCCGGCCTGGGTCCTGCGCAGCTCGGCAACATAGGCGCCACAGCCAAGGGCCTCGCCAATATCCTCCACCAGGGTGCGGATATAGGTGCCTTTGCTGCATCCTACGCTCAACCGTGCACGGGTGCCTTCGCACTCGAGCAACTCCAAGCGGTTAATAGTAACAGAACGCGCCTCGCGCTCCACTACCTCTCCTGCACGAGCCAGCTTATACAGTGGCTGGCCGTCACGCTTGAGCGCCGAGTACATCGGCGGTATCTGGCTGATCTGGCCACGAAAACGCGGCAACAGCGCCTCGATGTCGGCGCGACCAACGGTCACGTCGCGGGTCTGCAGCACCTCACCTTCGGCATCGCCGGTGTTGGTAGTCTGCCCCATCTGCATGACGGTTTCGTAGCCCTTGTCGGAATCGAGCAGGTACTGCGAAAACTTGGTCGCTTCACCGAAGCACAGCGGCAGCACGCCGGTTGCCAGCGGGTCGAGGCTACCGGTGTGGCCGGCCTTTTCCGCATTGAGCAGCCAGCGCACCTTTTGCAGGGCGGCATTGGAGGTGAAACCCAGCGGCTTGTCGAGCAGGATGATGCCGCTGACGTTGCGGCGGATACGTTTGACCTGGGCCACCGCTTACTCCTTGGTGTCCGGCTCGTCGGCGTCCTTGTGCATGCGGTCTTCGGCCACTGCACGTTCGATCAGCGCCGACAGGTGGACACCGCGGCTAACGCTTTCATCGAAGTGGAAGTGCAGTTGCGGCACGCTGCGCAGCTGCATCGAGCGGCCCAGGTGCAAACGCAGGAAGCTGGCAGCGCTGTTCAACGCCTTCAGCGACTGCTGCACGGCATCTGGCGTTTCCTCGCCCATGACGGTGATGAACACCTTGGCATGGCCCAGGTCACGGCTGACGTCCACGGCGGTGATGGTCACCAGGCCAACACGCGGGTCTTTGACTTCGCGACGGATCAGCTCGGCCAGCTCACGCTGCATCTGATCGCCGATACGTTGGGTACGGCTATATTCTTTGGCCATTCTTGTTACCTGTAACTTAAAGCGGCAAACGCCCGGTCAGACCAATGCCTGACCGGGCGCTACCTGTAGAGGTGCTGAAAACCGCCGCTTAGAGAAGCGGTTTGCAGCCAGCTCACCCTTAGAGGGTACGAGCAACCTGGACTTTCTCGAAGACTTCGATCTTGTCGCCGACCTTGACGTCGTTGTAGCTCTTGACGCCAATACCGCACTCCATGCCGTTACGCACTTCGGAGGCATCGTCCTTGAAGCGACGCAGCGATTCCAGCTCGCCTTCGAAGATCACAACGTCTTCGCGCAGTACGCGGATCGGACGGTTGCGGTACACGGTACCCTCGATGACCATACAGCCAGCGATGGCGCCGAACTTCGGCGAACGGAACACGTCACGTACTTCGGCAACGCCCAGGATGTTCTCGCGAACATCGCTGCCCAGCATACCGGTCAGGGCCTTCTTGACGTCTTCGATGATGTCGTAGATCACGTTGTAGTAACGCATATCCAGACCTTCCTGCTCGACGATCTTGCGCGCGCCAGCATCGGCACGCACGTTGAAGCCGAACAGTACTGCATTCGAAGCCAGCGCCAGGTTGGCGTCGCTTTCGGTGATACCACCAACGCCGCCACCAATCACGCGCACCTGAACTTCGTCGTTGCCCAGGCCGCCGAGCGAGCCCTGCAGTGCTTCCAGGGAACCACGCACGTCGGTCTTGAGGACGATGTTGAGGGTCTTCTTCTCTTCCTGACCCATGGTCTCGAAGATGTTTTCCAGCTTGCCGGCGTGAGCACGGGCCAGCTTGACCTCGCGGTACTTGCCTTGACGGAACAGGGCCACTTCACGGGCTTTCTTCTCGTCGGCAACCACGGACAGCTCGTCACCGGCTTCCGGGGTACCGTCCAGGCCGAGGATTTCGACCGGAATCGACGGGCCGGCTTCCTTCACAGGCTTGCCGTTCTCGTCGAGCATGGCACGCACGCGGCCATAGTTGGAACCGCACAGGACCATGTCGCCCTGACGCAGGGTACCGTCCTGAACCAGGATGGTCGCCACCGGGCCACGGCCCTTGTCCAGGCGCGATTCGACAACCACACCGCGACCTGGAGCGGTCGGGGTAGCGGTCAGTTCGAGAATCTCGGCCTGCAGCAGGACGGCTTCCAGCAGCTCGTCGACACCGGTACCCATCTTGGCCGAAACCTTGACGAACGGCGTGTCACCACCCCAGTCCTCGGAGGTAACGCCCTCGACGGCCAGCTCGTTACGGATGCGATCGAGGTCAGCGCCCGGCTTGTCGATCTTGTTCACTGCAACCACCAGCGGAACGCCAGCTGCCTTGGCATGCTGAACCGCTTCGCGGGTTTGCGGCATCACGCCGTCGTCCGCCGCCACCACCAGGATGACGATGTCGGTGGCCTTGGCACCACGGGCACGCATGGCGGTAAACGCGGCGTGGCCAGGGGTGTCGAGGAAGGTGACCATGCCACGGTCGGTTTCCACGTGGTACGCACCGATGTGCTGGGTAATACCACCGGCTTCGCCAGCAGCCACCTTGGCACGACGGATGTAGTCGAGCAGCGAGGTCTTACCGTGGTCAACGTGACCCATGACGGTAACGACCGGTGCACGCGACTCGGTCTGGCCTTCGAACTTGAGCGATTCGGCCAGGGAGTCTTCCAGTGCAGTATCGCTGACCAGGGTGACCTTGTGGCCCAGCTCTTCTGCGATCAGCTGAGCGGTTTCCTGGTCGAGCACCTGGTTGATGGTAACCGGGGTGCCCAGCTTGAACATGAACTTGACGACTTCAGCGCCCTTGACGGACATCTGGTTGGCCAGTTCAGAGACCGTGATGGTCTCGCCGATGGTCACATCACGGATGATGGGGCCAGTCGGGTTCTGGAAGCCGTGCTGGTTGCGCTTCTTCAGCTTGCTCTTGCCACCGCGGCCACGGCGTACGCCATCGCTTTCTTCATCGGTGGTGCGCGGTGCGGCACGTGGAGTCGGAGCCTTTTCCTTCTCCTTGACCTTGACCTTGATCGACACGCGCGGGGCTTCGCCACGACGCTCGCCGCCACGACGGTCTTCGTCACGGGTGCGGCCTTCGTTGCGACGGGCTTCGTCCTTCTTGCGCTCGGCAGCACGGGCTGCGGCGTCTTCGGACGCCGGGGCGTCGGCGACTACCGGGGCCGGAGCAGCGGCAGGTGCCGGCTCAGGCTTGGCGGCTGGCGCAGGTGCGGATGCAGCAGCTTCGGCGGCCTGACGGCGAGCCTGCTCTTCGTTGCGCTGGCGAACTTCGGCCTCGACCTTGTCGCGAGCGGCATTTTCAGCCGCGCGGCGCTCATCCAGCTCACGCTTCTGCTCAGCCTGGATTTCTTCCGGGCTGCGCTGCACGAATACTTTCTTCTTGCGTACTTCTACGCTGATGCTCTTGCTACCGGCGACACGCAGCGTGCTGGTGGTTTTGCGCTGCAAGGTAATCTTGCGCGGCTCTTCCGCCTTGCTCTTGTGGCTGCTCTTCAAATGAGTCAGCAGGGTCTGCTTCTCATTGTCGGTCACTACCTGACCGGCGTCGGTGTGCGGCAGACCTGCCTCACGCATCTGCTGCAGCAGGCGCTCTACCGGTGCCTCGACCTCTTGGGCCAGTTCTTTCACCGTGACTTGCGTCATGCACTTCTCTCCTCAGGCCGCGCCTAATTACTCGAACCAGTGGGCTCGGGCGGCCATGATCAACTTGCCGGCACGCTCTTCGTCGATGCCGTCGATGTCGAGCAGATCGTCGATCGACTGCTCGGCCAGGTCTTCGCGGTTAACCACGCCGCGCACCGCCAGTTCAGCCGCCAGGTCCTTGTCCATACCCTCGAGGGAGAGCAGGTCTTCGGCCGGGTGGGCGTCTGCCAGTTTTTCTTCGGTAGCGATGGCCTTGGTCAACAAACGGTCCTTGGCTCGAGCGCGGAGCTCATTGACGATATCTTCGTCAAAGCCATCGATGTTGAGCATTTCTTCCAACGGTACGTAGGCAATTTCTTCGAGGCTGGTGAAGCCTTCGTCGACCAGCACTTGGGCCAGCTCCTCGTCGACTTCCAGCTCATCGATGAAGTTGCGCAGGATGTCACCGGTTTCGGCCTGTTGCTTGGCCTGGATGTCCTTCTCGGTCATCACGTTCAGGGTCCAGCCGGTCAGCTGACTGGCAAGACGAACGTTCTGACCGCCACGGCCAATGGCCTGGGCCAGGTTGTCCTCGGCGACGGCGATGTCCATGGCATGGGCATCTTCATCAACGATGATCGCCGCGACTTCAGCCGGCGACATGGCGTTGATGACGAACTGCGCCGGGTTATCGTCCCACAGGACGATATCCACACGCTCACCACCCAGCTCCCCGGATACGGCCTGGACGCGCGAACCACGCATGCCGATACAGGCGCCTTGCGGGTCGATGCGCTTGTCCTTGGAGCGGACGGCGATCTTGGCTCGCGAACCCGGATCACGGGAAGCAGCCATGACTTCGATCAGGCCCTCGGCAATTTCCGGCACTTCAATGCGGAAAAGCTCGATCAGCATCTGCGGCGCGGTGCGCGACAGGATCAGCTGTGGGCCACGGTTTTCGGTGCGAATTTCCTTGAGCAGCGCACGCAGGCGCACGCCAACACGGAAGGTTTCGCGCGGAATGATGTCTTCGCGGGCCAGCAGGGCCTCGGCGTTGTTGCCCAGGTCAACGATAACGTTGTCGCGGGTAACCTTTTTGACGGTGCCGGAGATGATCTCGCCAACGCGCTCACGGTAGGCATCGACCACCTGCGCACGCTCGGCCTCACGGACCTTCTGCACGATGACCTGCTTGGCGGTCTGGGCAGCGATACGACCGAACTCGATAGACTCGATCTTCTCTTCGATCACGTCACCGACCTTGGCTTCAGGGTGGGTGTCCTTGATCTTGTCCAGCCAGGTCTCGATTGCCGGATCATCAAGATCGGCTTCGTCGACCACGGTCCAGCGACGGAAAGTCTCGTAGCTACCGGTGTGGCGGTTGATTTCCACACGCAGGTCGACTTCGTCTTCAAAACGTTTTTTGGTTGCAGTGGCCAGGGCCACTTCCAGCGCTTCGAAAATGACGCCGGGCGGTACACCTTTTTCGTTGGATACCGATTCAACAACCAGCAGTACTTCTTTGCTCATCGTACGCCTCGCCTTGCGCAAGCCATTGGGCCCGGACAGTTCACCGGGCCCGGCACGTCTCAGTCAAAACTGGGAATAATATTGGCCTTGTCGATCGAGTCGATCGGCAACAGGAACTCCTGGTTGTCCACCTGGACCACCACATCCTGCTCCTCCACACCGCGGAGAAGGCCCTGGAAGTTACGACGACCCTCGAAGGGTGAGCGCAGCTTGATCTTCACTTGTTCGCCGGCATGCGAGGCAAACTGTTCCAGAGTGAACAGTGGGCGATCCATGCCTGGAGAAGACACCTCGAGGGTGTACTCACTGCTGATTGGATCTTCCACATCGAGGATTGCGCTGGCCTGACGGCTGACCGCTTCGCAGTCATCCACCAGGATGCCACCTTCCTTGTCGATGTAGATGCGCAGTACCGAATGCTTACCCTGGGAAACGAACTCGATCCCCCAGCACTGATAGCCCAGACCCTCGACAACCGGGGCCAACAAGGCCTGCAACTGTTCTAGCTTGCTCGACACCTGAACCCCCTCGTGCATGCTGTGCAAATAAAAAATGGGCGAAGCGCCCATCCCTGAAAGCGCCGTTGGACAACGACGCCGAAAACTGTTCGGTTAGCAAAAAGCCCCTGAAAAGGGGCTCCGCTGAAGCTGGTTGCGGGGGCTGGATTTGAACCAACGACCTTCGGGTTATGAGCCCGACGAGCTACCAAGCTGCTCCACCCCGCGACAAAGCTGGGGCAAAAGTATAAGACCGAACCCTGTTGAGGGTCAAATCAGAACCTTCACCTGCAAGAAAGCCCGCTAAAGCGGGCTCTCAAGCTTTAATTGGTACCGAGAAGGGGACTCGAACCCCTACACCCTATGGGCACAACCACCTCAAGGTTGCGTGTCTACCAATTCCACCACCTCGGCAATACTACTACTTGAAACCCGTTACTTCTGCTCTTGCGCCGGAGGAGGTACATCACCCGAGTTGCTGGTGGTTTCGCTCTTCTGCTGCTGGAGCACCGGTACATCATCATTAACTGCCGGTTTCTGCGGCTCTTTCACTTCTAGCACTGCTGGATCTGGAAGACCTGCTTGGCTAAGCTGGTGAGCTTGTTGCTTCGCGAAGTATCCTAACCCAAGTGCTGTCAAAAAGAAAGTGGCAGCGAGTATAGCAGTTAATTTACTTAGGAACGTTGCAGAGCCCTGGCTTCCGAACACGGTGTTTGAGGCACCCGCGCCGAAAGATGCACCTGCTTCAGCACCTTTACCCTGTTGCAACAGAACCAGCACTACTAGCGACAGCGCTGCCAACAGATGAAAAACAACGATGACTGTTTCCAGCATTTGTTCAGTTTCCTGCGGCGCGACAAATTGCACCGAATTCGTCTGCGTTCAGGGAAGCCCCACCAATGAGACCCCCATCGATATCCGGCATGCCGAACAGTTCGGCCGCATTGGCCGCCTTCACGCTGCCGCCGTAGAGCAACTGCACCTTCGCAGCCACTTCAGCATCTTCTGCCGCCAGCTGGCCGCGGATGGCGGCGTGCACATCCTGGGCCTGCTGTGGCGTGGCCGTCAGGCCAGTACCGATGGCCCATACAGGCTCATAGGCAATTACTGCATTGGCAAAAGCCTTAACACCGAATGCTTCGATGATACTGCTTAGTTGACGCCCGACAACTTCAAGCGTCTTGCCAGCCTCGCGCTCTTCAAGGGTTTCCCCGATGCAAAGCACTGGCTTCAAACCTTTGGCCTGCGCTGCTGCAAACTTGCGATTGAGCACTTCGTCGGTTTCACCAATGATCTGGCGACGCTCCGAATGACCAATCAACACCAACTTGCAACCCGCTTCAACCAGCTGCTCGGGAGCAACTTCCCCGGTCAGCGCACCCTGTTCGGGTTGTACAGCAGAATTCTGTGCGCCAACAGTAATTTCTTTACCTGCCAGGCCATCGATCACTTGATTGATGAACAAGGCCGGTGGAAATACCGCGACTTCCACTCCGCTCGGCAAGGCGAGATTACTCAAGCCTTCGGTCAGCTCAGCGACGCTAGCGCGGGTACCGTGCATCTTCCAGTTACCAGCTACCATAGGGCGACGCATGCTTTACCTCGTCGGTCAAAGTGGGCGCAGATCTTACCCAACCAGATCTGCGCTGGCAAGCGCCTTCAGACACAAACTTCGCCGACCAGTTTGGCCAGCGCTTCAGCGTGCATACGCACCTGGTTCTCGTCCTCGCCCTCGACCATAACCCGAACCAGTGGCTCGGTACCGGATTTGCGCAACAGCACACGGCCACGGCCCGCCAACGCCTCGGTCACCTTGGCACTGGCTTCCTTGACGGCCGGGTGCTCCAGCGGGTCGACCTTGCTGGCGCCGAAGCGCACGTTGATCAGCACCTGCGGGCACTTGCGCAGGGCCTGGCGGGCCTGGGCAAGGGTTTCGCCACGGCGCTTGAGCGCCATCAGCACCTGCAGCGCGGCGATGATCGCATCACCGGTAGTGGTGTGGTTGCAGCACACGACGTGGCCAGAGTTTTCACCACCGACCAGCCACTCACGCTCAAGCAGCTCGGCCATGACGTAACGGTCACCGACCTTGGCCCGCACGAACGGGATATCCAGGTCCTTCAGCGCCAGCTCCAAGCCCAGGTTGCTCATCAGCGTACCCACTACCCCGCCCTGCAGCTTGCCGCGTTCGTGCAGATCCCGGGCGATGATGAACAGCAACTCGTCACCATCGACGATGGCGCCAGTGTGGTCGACCATCAGCACGCGATCGCCGTCACCGTCGAAGGCGATACCGAGGTCGGCATGCCCCACCAGCACGGCGGCCTGCAGCGATTCGATGTGCGTCGAGCCGCAACCTTCGTTGATGTTCAGGCCATCCGGCTGTGCATGCAGCACGGTCACGTCGGCGCCCAACTCACGGAACACGCTCGGCGCAACCTTGTAGGTGGCACCGTGGGCGCAATCGACCACCAGCTTGAGGCCTTCAAAGCCAGTACCCGTGGGTACGCTGCTCTTGCAGAACTCGATATAACGGCCGGCAGCGTCGTTGATGCGCGAAACCTTGCCCAGCTTGCCCGAGTCGACCACGGACATCGGCTGGTCGAGCAGCTCTTCGATCATCAGCTCGACTTCGTCCGGCAGCTTGGTGCCCTGACCGGAGAAGAACTTGATGCCGTTGTCTTCATGCGGGTTGTGCGAGGCACTGATGACAATGCCAGCCTGGGCATGGAACGTGCGCGTCAGATAGGCGATGGCCGGCGTAGGCATTGGCCCCAGCAGCATGACGTCGGCACCTGCCGCGGCCAGGCCGGCTTCGAGTGCAGACTCGAACATGTAGCCGGAGATACGCGTGTCCTTGCCCACCAGCACCCGGCAATGGCCTTGCTTGCGGAAGGCCATGCCGGCCGCCCAACCCAGCTTCAGCATGAAGTCAGGCGTGATCGGGTATTCGCCGACGCGGCCACGAATGCCGTCGGTACCAAAGTATTTTCTGCTCATAGGGACTCCAATGTTCTTATTCGGCGTTTTGTACCGCAGCAATCATGCGCACCACATCGACCGTTTCAGCCACGTCATGGACACGAAGGATGCTCGCCCCCTTGGTCATGGCCAACGCCGCCAGCGCAAGGCTGCCGTACAACCGCTCGCCGACCGGACGTTCCAGCGTCAGGCCGATCATGCTCTTTCGTGAAACGCCCACCAGCAGTGGGCGCCCAAGGCGATAGAGCGCTTCCATGTGCTTGAACAGGCTCAGGTTGTGCGCCAGTGTCTTGGCGAAACCAAAGCCCGGGTCAAGGATGATTCTGTTTGCGTCGATGCCCACCGCCGCACAGGCGGCCATCCGCTGCTCAAGATAACGCGTAACGTCAGCGGTCACATCATCGTAATGCGGGTCGTCCTGCATGTTACCCGGCTCGCCACGCATGTGCATGAGGCAAACCGGCAGGCCGGTATCTGCCGCAGCGTCCAGAGCGCCATCGCGCTCCAGGGCGCGCACGTCATTGATGAGCCCAGCACCGAGACGGGCCGACTCACGGATGACGGCAGGCGTAGAGGTATCGACCGAGATGACCACATCGAGGCGGCTGTTGATTGCCTCGACCATCGGCGCAACACGCTCCAGCTCCTCAGTGACCGATACCGCCCGCGCACCAGGGCGCGTGGACTCGCCACCGATGTCGATCAGCGTGGCGCCGGCGGCGACCATTGCCTCGGCATGGCGCAGAGCCTCGTCGCGCTGACTGAAGCGTCCGCCATCGGAAAAGGAGTCGGGGGTGATATTGAGAATACCCATGACATGGGTACGCGACAAATCAAGAACCCGGTTGCCGCAAGGCAACCGGGTCGGGTACTGCGCTGAGCTCATAGATGCCCTTAGTGTTGAGCTGCTGGGCCGCCGATTGGCGATTCCGGACGGTCATTCTGGGCCGCAGGCGTACCCGAATCCTTGTCATCGTCCCAGTCACGCGGTTCACGCGGCGTACGCCCAGCCATGATGTCGTCGATCTGATCGGCATCAATGGTCTCATACTTCATCAGCGCTTCGGTCATCGCTTCGAGCTTGTCGCGGTTGTCGATCAGCAGCTGCTTGGCTGTCGCGTAGCACTGATCGATGATGCTGCGCACCTCGGAGTCGATCAGCTTGGCAGTCTCGCCAGAAACACTGGCGTGCTGGCTGCCGGCGCTACGACCGAGGAACACCTCACCCTCTTCTTCTGCGTACATCAGCGGCCCGAGCTTCTCGGACAGGCCCCATTTGGTGACCATGTTACGCGCGATCTGGCTGGCACGCATGATGTCGTTGGACGCGCCGGTAGTGACACCGTCGAAGCCCAGGGTCATCTCTTCGGCGATACGGCCACCGTACAGCGAGCAGATCTGGCTGATCAGCGCACGCTTGGACAGGCTGTAGCGGTCTTCTTCCGGCAGGAACATGGTCACACCCAGGGCGCGACCGCGCGGAATGATGGAAACCTTGTATACCGGGTCGTGCTCAGGCACCAGGCGACCAACAATGGCGTGTCCAGCCTCATGGTAGGCCGTGTTGCGCTTTTCTTTCTCGGACATGACCATGGTCTTGCGCTCGGCGCCCATCATGATCTTGTCCTTGGCCAGTTCGAACTCTTTCATTTCGACCAGGCGCTTGTTGGAGCGTGCGGCAAACAGCGAGGCCTCGTTGACCAGGTTGGCCAGGTCGGCACCGGAGAAGCCAGGAGTACCACGGGCAATGACCGCCGGGTTGACGTTTTCGCCGACCGGCACTTTGCGCATGTGCACCTTGAGGATCTGTTCGCGACCGCGGATGTCTGGCAGGCCTACCACCACCTGGCGGTCGAAACGGCCAGGACGCAGCAGCGCCGGGTCGAGCACGTCCGGTCGGTTGGTAGCAGCGATGACGATGATGCCATCGTTCATCTCGAAGCCGTCCATCTCTACCAGCAACTGGTTGAGGGTTTGTTCACGCTCGTCGTGACCGCCGCCCATGCCGGCGCCACGGTGGCGACCCACAGCGTCGATCTCGTCGATGAAGATAATGCACGGGGCATGCTTCTTGGCTTGCTCGAACATGTCGCGCACACGGCTGGCACCGACACCTACGAACATTTCCACGAAGTCCGAACCGGAAATGGTGAAGAACGGTACTTTCGCTTCGCCGGCAATTGCCTTGGCCAGCAGGGTCTTACCAGTACCTGGAGGACCAACCATCAGCACACCGCGCGGAATACGGCCGCCCAGACGCTGGAATTTGCCCGGATCACGCAGGAACTCGACCAGCTCGCCAACCTCTTCCTTGGCCTCGTCGCAGCCGGCAACATCGGCCAGCGTGGTCTTGACCTGGTCTTCGGACAGCAGGCGTGCCTTGCTCTTGCCAAAACTCATCGGCCCGCCCTTGCCGCCCGCACCGCCTTGCATCTGGCGCATGAAGAACATGAACACGGCAATGATGACCAGGATCGGGAAGCTCGCCACCAGCAGTTGCGTCCAGATGCTCTGCTGCTCAGGCTGCTTGCCTTCGATGATGACGTGGTTATCGACCAGGTCACCGATCAGGCCATTGTCGGTAATGGCCGGGCGCACGGTCTTGAAGTTGTCGCCGTCGGCGCGCTTGCCGGTAATGATGTAGCCGTCGACGGTCACACGCTCGACCTTGCCATCCTTGACCTGCTGGATGAAGTCGGAGTAGTTGAGGGTCTGCGGCTCGTTAGGGCTGGAGAAGTTGTTCATCACTGTCACCAGGACAGCTGCGATGATCAACCACAGGATCAGATTCTTTGCCATGTCGTTCAATTCGCTACCCTCTGAGGCCGGCGCACGACGCAGCCGTGCCTCGCATGATATTCATCGCCCTAACTTACTACATTACCCACGCAGCCGCAGGCACCGTCTGTAACCCTTTGTGAAAGCTAGACTACACGAAGTTCGGACAATCCTGACGCAGTGGCCGATTGGAATTAACTATCGGCCACCCCGCTTCACACCTTTCATGCCCCCTTGAAGCCCCTGCCCAACAGGTACTGCTCGCGGGAACGGTCCCGCGACGACGTCGGCTTGCGCATCTGCACCTTGTCGAACTTGCTGCGCACGTCCTTCAGGTACACGTCAAACCCTTCGCCCTGGAAAATCTTGATCAGGAAGTCGCCGCCGGGCTTGAGCACGCGGGTCGCCAGATCGAGGGCCAGCTCGCAGAGGAACATGGCGCGCGGTATGTCCACCGCAGGCGTACCACTCATATTGGGGGCCATGTCGGAAATCACAAGGTCTACGTGCGAATCACCGACCGCTTCGAGAATGCGCTGCAGGACTTCGTCGTGGGTGAAATCGCCCTGGATGAAGGTCACGTCGGCGATCGAGTCCATTTCCAGGATGTCGGACGCGATCAGCCGGCCCTGACCACCAATCAGACGACTGGTCACCTGCGACCAGCCCCCCGGGGCCGCACCGAGGTCGATTACGCTCATGCCTGGACGGATCAGGCGGTCCTTTTCCTGGATCTCAAGCAGTTTGTAGCTCGCACGCGAGCGGTAGCCATCCTTCTGCGCCTGCTTCACAAAAGGATCGTTGAAATGCTCTCGCAGCCAGTTTGCGCTGCTTTTGGAACGTTGTACCACGGGGCACCTCGATGATATGCGTCGTGATTGACTGGGCGGAGCCGGTGGCCCTCGGGTAAAATGCCCGTCAATTTTACAGAATCAGACGGAAAGGGTCAGATTATGCCGCTCAATAACGAGCAGAAGAAGCAATACAAGTCCATTGGTCATGACCTGAAGCCGGTCCTGATCGTTGCTGGCAACGGTTTGAATGAAGGCGTCATCGCCGAACTGGAACGCGCGCTGGTCGACCATGAACTGATCAAGGTCGAGATTCGCTCGGAAGACCGCGAAGAACGCGCCGAAACCATTGCCGAGCTGTGCAAGGCTGGCCGTGCCGAGTTGGTGCAGACCATTGGCAAGAAAGCCCTGATCTACCGCAAGAATCCACAGCCGAACAAGCAGCTGTCCAACATCCACCGCTACAAGTAACGGTGGCTCCGGTCAGTGGCGCGGCGAACGCGCCCTGACCGGCACCGGCTGGGCCACCAGCACGATGCCGGAAAAGCCCAGTACCAGGAAGCAGAACATCTGCCAGCGCTCGCCCACGGAAATACCGTAGCGCAAGGTGTAGTACCCCACGCAGGCGCCGAAGCCGAGCAACAGCATCTGGCCACGGAACTGCCGCCACCAGGCCGCCAGGCCGTCCACCCTTGCCAGCACTGCCAGCTGGGTCAACAAGCCAAGCAACGCCACACCGATCAACCAGCGGTCGATCTGCCCCGCGATATCCTGCACCAGCAGCGGCGCCAGGCCACTGACCTTGAGCGCAGGCACCAGCCCCACGTGAAACACCCAAAGGCCACCGACCCAGAAAACCTGGGCCAGCTGCCAGAGTATCCCCTCGAGGGATGGCGCCCGCAGGCGCCGGTCAGATGTGCTTGACTTCGACAATCTCGTACTCGACCGTGCCACTAGGCGTCTTGACGACGACAGTATCACCTTCTTCCTTGCCGATGATGGCACGGGCAATCGGCGCACCGCTCGAGAGCTTGCCCTGTTTCACGTCGGCTTCATCCTCGCCGACGATCTGGTAGGTCACCTCTTCATCGGTTTCGGTGTTGGCCAGTACCACGGTGGTACCGAAAATCACCTTGCCGGTGTGAGGGATCGTGGTCACATCGATCACGACCGAGTTCTGCAGACGGCCTTCGATATCGCGGATACGCGCTTCGACCATGCCCTGCTCTTCGCGGGCTGCATGGTATTCGGCGTTTTCCTTGAGGTCACCCAGTTCGCGCGCTTCGCCGATTGCCTGGCTCAGGCGCGGGCGCTCGGTCTTGCTCAGGAACAGGTGCTCCTCTTCCAGGGCGCGAGCGCCCTGGACGGTCATCGGGTACTTGGTAATGCTCATGCTTTCAGTCCTGCATGCAGATCTTGCAAGCGACGAACGGTCTTTTCCGGACCAAACTTCAGCGCCTCGCAGATGGCTTCACCGGCCGCAATGGTAGTGGTGCAGTAAATCTTGTGCTGCAGCGCATTGCGACGAATCGAGTAGGAATCGGCGATCGACTGGCGGCCTTCGGTGGTGTTGATGATCAGCGACACTTCGTCGTTCTTGATCATGTCGACCACGTGCGGGCGACCTTCGGTCACTTTGTTCACGCGGCGCACTTTAAGGCCAGCCGCTTCGATAACCTTGGCGGTGCCAGCAGTTGCAACCACTTCGAAGCCCAGGGCGATCAGGTCGCGGGCAACGCCAGCCACTTGTGGCTTGTCGTCGTCACGCACGCTGATGAACGCGGTACCGCCGGTCGGCAGCACTTCGCTGGCACCCATCTGGGCCTTGGCGAAGGCTTCACCGAAGCTGTCACCCACGCCCATGACTTCACCGGTCGATTTCATCTCAGGGCCGAGGATCGGGTCAACCCCCGGGAACTTGGCGAACGGGAAGACGGCTTCCTTGACGCTGTAGAAGTTCGGGATGATTTCCTGGGTGAAGCCCAGCTCTTTCAGGGTTTTGCCAGCCATCACGCGAGCAGCGATCATGGCCAGGGAAGTGCCGATGCACTTGGACACGAACGGCACGGTACGCGAGGCGCGCGGGTTGACTTCGATCACGTAGATCTTGTCGCCTTGCAGGGCCAGCTGCACGTTCATCAGGCCGACTACACCCAGCTCCAGGGCCATTTTCTTGACCTGTACGCGGACTTCGTCCTGCACTTCCTTGCTCAGCGAATAAGGTGGCAGCGAGCATGCGGAGTCACCGGAGTGAACACCAGCCTGCTCGATGTGCTGCATGATTGCGCCGATCACCACATCGGTACCGTCGCACACGGCGTCCACGTCCATCTCGATGGCGCAGTTGAGGAAGTGGTCGAGCAGTACCGGGCTGTCGTTGGACACCTGTACGGCTTCACGCAGGTAGCGCTTGAGCTCGTCCAGTTCGTAGACGATTTCCATGGCGCGGCCACCCAGTACGTACGACGGGCGCACCACCAGCGGGTAACCGATACCACCAGCAGCACTGATGGCTTCTTCTTCGCTGCGCACGGTGGCGTTTGGCGGCTGCAGCAGGTTCAGGCGCTGAACCATCTGCTGGAAACGCTCACGGTCTTCGGCGCGGTCGATGGCGTCCGGGCTGGTACCGATGATCGGTACGCCGGCTTCTTCCAGGGCACGGGCCAGTTTCAGCGGAGTCTGGCCGCCGTAGTGCACGATCACGCCTTTCGGCTTCTCGACGCGGCACACTTCCAGCACGTCTTCCAGGGTCAGCGGCTCGAAGTACAGGCGGTCGGAGGTGTCGTAGTCGGTGGAGACGGTTTCCGGGTTGCAGTTGACCATGATGGTCTCGTAACCGTCTTCACGCAGCGCCAGTGCGGCGTGTACGCAGCAGTAGTCGAACTCGATACCTTGACCGATACGGTTCGGGCCACCGCCCAGGATCATGATCTTGTCGCGGGTCGACGGGTTGGCCTCGCACTCTTCCTCGTAGGTGGAGTACAGGTAGGCGGTGTCGGTGGCGAACTCGGCGGCGCAGGTGTCGACGCGCTTGTACACCGGGAACACTTCCAGCTTGTGGCGGTGACGGCGCAGGTTCTTGTCGGTGATGCCCAGCAGCTTGGCCAGACGCTGGTCCGAGAAGCCCTTGCGCTTGAGGCGCAGCATGTAGTCCTTGTCGATCGCCGACAGGGCCAGGGTCTTGACCTTCTCTTCTTCCTTGATCAGGTCTTCCATCTGCACCAGGAACCACAGGTCGATGCCGGTCAGCTCGAAGATTTCCTCGATGGTCATGCCGGAACGCATGGCGTCAGCCACGTACCAGATACGCTCGGCACCCGGCACAGTCAGCTCGCGCTTGAGGATGCTGGCAGCCTCCGGGCTGGCCAGGTCGACTTTCGGGTCGAGGCCGCAGGCACCGACTTCCAGGCCGCGCAGGGCTTTCTGCAGGGATTCCTGGAAGGTACGGCCGATGGCCATGACTTCACCCACGGATTTCATCTGGGTGGTCAGGCGGGCGTCGGCTTTCGGGAACTTCTCGAAGGCGAAGCGTGGCAGCTTGGTGACGACGTAGTCGATCGACGGCTCGAAGGACGCCGGAGTGCGGCCGCCGGTGATGTCGTTCTGCAGTTCGTCGAGGGTGTAACCAATGGCCAGCTTGGCAGCGATCTTGGCGATCGGGAAGCCGGTAGCCTTGGAGGCCAGTGCCGAGGAACGCGACACACGCGGGTTCATCTCGATCACGACCATGCGACCGGTGTTCGGGCAGATACCGAACTGCACGTTGGAACCGCCGGTTTCAACACCGATTTCACGCAGCACCGCCAGCGAGGCGTTGCGCATGATCTGGTATTCCTTGTCGGTCAGGGTCTGCGCCGGAGCAACGGTGATCGAGTCACCGGTGTGCACGCCCATCGGGTCGAAGTTTTCGATCGAGCAGACGATGATGCAGTTGTCCTTTTTGTCGCGGACCACTTCCATCTCGTACTCTTTCCAGCCGATCAGCGATTCGTCGATCAGCAGCTCTTTGGTCGGCGACAGGTCCAGACCACGGGTGCAGATTTCTTCGAACTCTTCACGGTTGTAGGCGATACCACCACCAGTACCGCCCATGGTGAACGATGGGCGGATGATGCATGGGAAGCCCAGCTTCTCGAGGACCGCGTTGGCCTCTTCCATGCTGTGAGCGATACCGGAGCGCGGGCACTCCAGGCCGATGTCCTTCATGGCCTTGTCGAAGCGCGAACGGTCTTCGGCTTTGTCGATGGTGTCGGCATTGGCACCGATCATCTCTACGCCGAACTTCTCCAGAACGCCGTGGCGCTCCAGGTCCAGGGCGCAGTTCAGTGCGGTCTGGCCACCCATGGTCGGCAGGACGGCGTCCGGGCGCTCTTTCTCGATGATCTTGGCCACCGACTGCCATTTGATCGGCTCGATGTAGGTGGCGTCGGCCATGGCCGGGTCGGTCATGATGGTGGCTGGGTTGGAGTTCACCAGGATGACGCGGAAACCTTCCTCGCGCAGGGCCTTACAAGCCTGGGCGCCGGAGTAGTCGAATTCGCAGGCCTGGCCGATCACGATCGGGCCAGCGCCGAGAATCAGGATGCTTTTGATGTCTGTACGTTTTGGCATGGTTGTCACTCAAATCCGGGGTCAGTCGGCAAGCCGCTTTGAACAATCTGGGTCAGGCGCTTCCGGGCGCGGCGCGAGCCGGCCCGGGGCCTTGAAGCAGGATGCTCAGCGGCGCTTGGCCATGGCATCGGTGAAACGATCGAACAGTGGCGCGACGTCGGTCGGGCCTGGGCTCGCTTCAGGGTGGCCCTGGAAGCTGAACGCGCTCTTGTCGGTGCGCTCGATACCCTGCAGGGTGCCGTCGAACAGCGACTTGTGAATGGCGCGGACGTTGCCCGGCAGGGTGGCCTCGTCAACGGCAAAGCCGTGGTTCTGGCTGGTGATCATGACCACGCCGGTGTCCAGGTCCTGGACCGGGTGGTTGGCACCGTGGTGGCCGTGGCCCATTTTCACGGTCTTGGCGCCGGAAGCCAGGGCCAGCAACTGGTGGCCGAGGCAGATACCGAATACCGGGATCTCGGTTTCGAGGATTTCCTTGATCGCCTGGATCGCGTAGTCGCACGGCTCAGGGTCACCAGGGCCGTTGGACAGGAACACGCCGTCCGGGTTGAGTGCCAACACTTCGCTGGCCGGAGTCTGGGCCGGTACCACGGTCACGCGGCAGCCACGGGCCACCAGCATGCGCAGGATGTTCAGCTTGACGCCGTAGTCGAAGGCAACCACGTGGTACGGCAGGTCGGCCGCATCAATGGTCGGGTGGCTGTCGGTCTTCAGCTCCCACACGCTGGAGCGCCACTCGTAGCGTTCCTTGGTGGAGACGACCTTGGCCAGGTCCATGCCCTTCAGGCCCGGGAAGCCGCGAGCGGCGGCGATGGCGGCTTCTTCGCTGATGTTGTCACCGGCGAGGATGCAACCGTTCTGAGCGCCCTTTTCACGCAGGATTCGGGTCAGGCGACGGGTGTCGATGCCAGCGATGGCAACAACGTTGTTGGCCTTGAGGTACTCAGGCAGCGACTGGGTGTTACGCCAGTTGCTGGCCAGCAGCGGCAGGTCACGGATGACCAGGCCAGCGGACCAGACGCGGTTCGACTCGGCGTCTTCCGGGGTAGTACCGGTGTTGCCGATGTGCGGGTAGGTCAGGGTAACGATTTGCTGCGCGTAGGAAGGGTCTGTAAGGATTTCCTGGTAGCCGGTCATAGCGGTGTTGAATACCACCTCACCAACGGTCTGACCGTCGGCACCAATGGCTTCACCGCGAAAAATACTGCCGTCGGCAAGGGCGAGTATGGCTGGCTTTGTCAAGAAGACCTCCCGTAAATCAAGCATGAAAGGGCGATCGCAGGTTGCAAAAAAGCGGAGTGACGTATGGACACGTCACCCCGCTTTCATGTGCTGAATTCAATTCGCTGCGCGCTTTTAGTGGACACACTAAAGCTGTAGCTTACAGAAAAGTGCGTTTTGGGTCTACCGCGGATGTGTCTCTAAAACACAAGATTGCGACAAAGGGGTGCATCGCACCCCAATCGCGGGCCAGGCCCATGCAAGACTCAGTGCAGTTCGAGCACATCCTGCATATCGTAAAGGCCAGGCTCACGCCCATCCAGCCACAGCGCTGCACGTACGGCACCTTTGGCAAAGGTCATGCGGCTGGAGGCCTTGTGGGTAATTTCCAGGCGCTCGCCTTCGGCAGCGAACAGCACGGTGTGATCACCCACCACATCGCCGGCACGCACGGTGGCGAAACCGATCGTCTTGCGATCACGCGCCCCCGTCTGCCCTTCACGGCCATACACGGCCACTTCCTGCAGGTCTCGGCCCAGCGCATTGGCAACCACTTCACCCATGCGCAGCGCCGTACCCGACGGGGCATCGACTTTGTGGCGGTGATGCGCCTCGATGATCTCGATATCGACATCATCGCCCAACACCCGAGCGGCCAGATCAAGCAGCTTGAGGCTGAGGTTCACACCCACGCTGAAGTTGGCGGCGAACACAATTGGAATGTCCTTACCTGCCTCAGCCAGCAACTGCTTTTCTTCAACCGTAAAACCGGTGGTACCGATGATCATCGCCTTGCCGTGCTTGCGGCAGAATGCGAGGTTTTTCAGGGTCACCGAAGGGTGAGTGAAGTCGATCAGCACGTCGAATTCGTCGGCGACCTTGGCCAGATCGTCGGACAACAACACACCAATCCGACCAAGAGCCGCCAGCTCTCCGGCATCAGCCCCAACGAGCGAGCTGTCAGGGCGATCGATCGCCGCCGTCAACCCTGCACCCGGCGCTTGTTGCACGGCTTCGATAAGGGTCTTGCCCATCCGCCCCGCCGCGCCCATCACTGCAATACGTCGCATAGCTTGTTCCTTGTCAGAGATCGCCGAAGAAGCGCTTCACGCCATCGAACCAGCCACTGGCCTTGGGCGAGTGGGAGCTGTCGCCTTCCAGCGAGTCACGCAGCTCTTCGAGCAGCTCGCGCTGGCGACGGCTGAGGTTGACCGGGGTTTCCACCGCCACACGGCACAGCAGGTCGCCCGCACCACCGCCGCGCACCGGCGCCACACCCTTGCCACGCAGGCGGAACTGCTTGCCGGTCTGGGTACCTTCCGGAATTTTCAGCTTCACGCGGCCATCCAGGGTCGGCACTTCCAGCTCGCCACCCAAGGCAGCATCGGTGTAGCTGATCGGCACTTCGCAATACAGGTGCTTGCCATCACGCTGGAAGATCTCGTGCTCACGCACGCTGATCACCACATACAGGTCGCCGGTCGGGCCACCATGGGTACCCGCCTCGCCCTCGCCAGACAGGCGGATGCGGTCGCCCGTATCGACGCCCGCCGGTACCTTGACCGACAGCGTCTTGTATTCCTCGACCCGGCCTTCGCCGTGGCACGAGGTGCATGGGTCGGTGATGATCTTGCCCTGGCCATGGCAGCGCGGGCAGGTCTGTTGTACCGAGAAGAAACCTTGCTGCATGCGCACCTGGCCGATGCCACCGCAAGTCGGGCAAGTCGATGGAGTCGAGCCCTTCTTGGCGCCGGAACCATCGCAAGGCTGGCAGTTGACCAAGGTAGGTACACGGATGCTGACCGTGGTGCCACGCACCGCTTCTTCCAGGTTCAGCTCCAGGGTGTAACGCAGGTCGCTGCCACGCTGGGCACCGCCACGACCACCACCACCACGGCCGCCACCGAAGAAGTCGCTGAATACATCGCCGAAGATGTCGGAGAAGTTGGCGCCGCCGAAACCAGCACCGCCGCCACCCATGCTTGGGTCTACGCCGGCATGGCCGTACTGGTCGAACGCCGCACGCTTGCTGGCATCAGACAGTACTTCGTAGGCCTCGTTGGCCTCTTTGAACTTGTCTTCCGACTCTTTATCGCCCGGGTTGCGGTCCGGGTGGTACTTCATCGCCAGTCGGCGGTAAGCCTTTTTGAGGTCAGCTTCGCTGGCGCCGCGCTCGACACCCAGAACCTCATAGTAATCACGCTTGGACATAGGTCATTTGCACCTTGTTGGGCGTCTGGCATCTGCGCCGCGCCATCAGTACCTGCCGCCCCTCCAGGAGCGCTGACAGATACTGTAAAAATTCTCGAATTCCAGATACGCCAACGCGGGAGCAAGCCCCCGCGCGGCGACATCCTACCAGCTCACCGCCAAACGGCGGTGAACTGGCCGACAACATGCAGGGATTACTGCTTGTTGTTGTCTTTCACTTCTTCGAACTCGGCGTCAACCACGTCATCGTGCTTGGCTTCCGGCTCGGCCTGCTGCGCGCCACCTTGAGGCTGCTCAGCCGACTGCTCGGCGTACATCTTCTGGGCAACCGGGGCAGAGACCTTGGACAGCTCTTCAACCTTGGCATCGATTGCGGCCTTGTCGTCGCCTTTGACAGCGGCTTCCAGGGCAACAACGGCAGCCTCGATGGCGGTTTTCTCTTCAGCGGTAACCTTGTCACCTGCGTCAGCGACCATCTTGCGGGTCGAGTGAACCAGCGCATCACCCTGGTTACGGGCAGCGGCCAGTTCTTCGAACTTGCGGTCTTCCTCGGCGTTGGCCTCGGCGTCACGCACCATGCGCTCGATTTCTTCGTCCGACAGGCCGGAGTTGGCCTTGATCACGATCGACTGCGACTTGCCGGTGGCCTTGTCTTTGGCGCTGACATGCAGGATGCCGTTGGCGTCGATGTCGAAGGTGACTTCGATTTGCGGCACGCCACGCGGCGCTGGCGGAATGTCAGCCAGGTCGAACTTGCCCAGCGACTTGTTCTGCGCAGCCTGCTTACGCTCGCCTTGCAGCACGTGAATGGTCACGGCGCCCTGGTTGTCGTCGGCAGTCGAGAACACCTGCGACTTCTTGGTCGGGATGGTGGTGTTCTTCTCGATCAGCGCGGTCATCACACCACCCATGGTTTCGATACCCAGGGTCAGCGGGCTGACGTCCAGCAGCAGTACGTCTTTCACGTCACCGGCCAGAACGGCGCCCTGGATGGCAGCACCCATGGCCACGGCTTCGTCCGGGTTGACGTCCTTGCGAGCTTCTTTACCGAAGAAGTCCGCAACGGTTTTCTGTACCAGCGGCATACGGGTCTGGCCACCGACCAGGATCACGTCGTCGATCTTGCTGGCGTCGATGCCGGCATCTTTCAGGGCGATGCGGCAAGGCTCGATGGTGCGCTGCACCAGCTCTTCAACCAGCGACTCCAGCTTGGCGCGGGAGATTTTCACGTTCAGGTGCTTAGGACCGGTGGCATCTGCAGTGATGTACGGCAGGTTGACGTCGGTCGACTGAGCGGACGACAGCTCGATCTTGGCCTTTTCAGCGGCTTCTTTCAGGCGCTGCATGGCCAGCGGGTCGCCCTTCAGGTTCATGCCGGTTTCTTTCTTGAACTCTTCGACCAGGTAGTCGATCAGCAGCATGTCGAAGTCTTCGCCACCCAGGAAGGTGTCGCCGTTGGTGGCCAGTACTTCGAACTGGTGCTCACCGTCGACTTCGGCGATTTCGATGACCGAAACGTCGAAGGTACCGCCACCCAGGTCATAAACGATGACAGTGTGGTCGCCCTTGGCCTTGTCCATGCCGTAGGCCAGTGCAGCGGCGGTCGGTTCGTTGATGATGCGTTTTACGTCCAGGCCCGCGATGCGGCCGGCGTCTTTGGTGGCCTGACGCTGGCTGTCGTTGAAGTAGGCCGGTACGGTGATGACTGCTTCGGTCACTGGCTCGCCGAGGTAGTCTTCGGCGGTTTTCTTCATCTTTTTCAGCACTTCGGCGCTGATTTGCGGCGGTGCCATTTTCTGGCCGTTCACTTCAACCCAGGCGTCACCGTTGTCGGCCTTGGCGATTTTGTACGGAACCAGCTGGATGTCTTTCTGCACGACCTGCTCTTCGAAGCGGCGGCCGATCAGGCGCTTTACCGCGAACAGGGTGTTGTGCGGGTTGGTGACAGCCTGGCGCTTGGCCGACTGACCTACGAGGATTTCGCCATCGTTGGCGTAGGCCACGATCGAAGGGGTAGTACGCGCACCTTCGGCGTTTTCGATGACCTTGACGTTACCGTTTTCCAGAATGGAGACGCACGAGTTGGTGGTCCCCAGGTCGATACCGATGATTTTGCCCATGTTAACTCTCCCGAAACTTGAATTTGGTAGCAGCGACTACTTTGGCCAACTGCGGTAATACTTGAAGGCTTGACACCTAGATGGGGATGCCCCGATGGATTTCAAGCCTTTTCATTGATCGAGGGTTGCGCCGCGCTCGGCGCCTTGCTGACCACCACCATGGCGGGGCGCAACAGGCGGCCGTTCAGCAGGTAACCCTTCTGGAACACGTTCAGCACGCTGTTTGGCTCTACTTCAGCGTTTTCCTGCATGGCCATGGCCTGATGGTGGTCAGGATTGAATGGCTGGCCGTGCGGATCGACAGCTTCGAGGTTGTAGCGCTTGAGGGTGTCCTGGAACATCTTCAAGGTCAGCTCGACGCCTTCACGGATCTGCTTGACGTGCTCATCCTCGGCACTGGAGTGTGCCAGGGCCAGCTCCAGGCTATCGATCACCGGCAGCAGGTCGCTGGAGAATTTCTCCAGGGCGAACTTGCGGGCCTTGTCGACTTCCTGCTCGGCGCGACGAATGCTGTTCTGCGCTTCCGCAGCGACACGCAGCGACTGATCCTTGGCGGCGGCCAGCTGCTCCTCGAGTTCCAGAACACGGGCGTCCGCAGTGGTTTCTGCACCGGTTTCTTCAACGTTAAGGTCTTTTTCGTTCAGCTGTTCGTCAGCCATGGGGTCTCTCCTGCGCAATTTTGTGGACTGCGAGCCAGGCTCGCCTTGGATGTCGGCTATATGGGGCCGGAAAAACCAGCTTCAAGGGGCAAGGTGGTTTTCCGGGCAGTAACAGAATCTGCCAAGGAGCATTGGCAGGCCTGAAAAAAGTACTGTATAAATAACCAGACCTGACTTTCGGGAGCCGCCCCCATGCTGGTGCACCTGTCCATTCACAACTACGCCATCGTCGAGCACCTCGACCTCGAAATTGCCCGCGGCATGTCCGTCATCACCGGCGAGACCGGTGCCGGCAAATCGATCATGCTCGACGCCCTCGGCCTTGCCCTGGGCGACCGGGCCGACAGCGGCGTGGTGCGCCCCGGCACCGACAAGGCGGACATCCTCGCCACCTTCGACCTGGTGGACATTCCCGAGGCCCATGCCTGGCTGGCCGAACGCGACCTGGACAACGACGGCCTGTGCATCCTGCGCCGGGTCATCACCGCCGAAGGCCGCAGCCGCGGCTACATCAACGGCACGCCCTGCCCGCTCGGCGACCTCAAGGCGCTGGGCGAACTGCTGATCGATATCCACAGCCAGCACGAACACCAGTCGCTGCTCAAGACCGATACTCACCGCCGCCTGCTCGACGAGTACGCGGGTGCCGTCGACCTGGCCCGCCAGGTGCAACTGGCGGCCAAGCGCTGGAACCAAACGCGCCTGGAGCTGGAACGGTTGTCCAACTCCGGCGATGAGCAGCGCGCCCGCCACCAGTTGCTGAGCTACCAACTGGAAGAGCTGGACAACCTTGGCCTGGGTGAACACGAACTGGAACACCTGGAGCAGGAGCACAAGAACCTGACCAGCGCCGAAGCGCTGTTCGGCATCTGCCGCCAGGTTATCGATCAGTGCAGTGAAAGCGATTCGGGCAACGTGCTGAGCGCCCTCACCTCCAGCCTCAACCGGCTGGGTGCAGCCACCAACTCACCCAAAGCCCTGGGAGAAGCAGCCAACCTGATTGCCAGTGCACAGATCCAGGTAGAAGAAGCCGTAGGCGAGCTCAACCGCTTCCTCGACAACTTCGACGCCGACCCTATGCGCCTGCAAGCCTTGGAAGAACGCCTCGACACCATCTATACGCTGGCGCGCAAACATCGCGTGCACCCCACCGAGCTGCCTCACCTGCAGCAGCAGTTGATGGAAGAGATCGAGGGCCTTAACGCCAGCGACGAGTCAATCGAGCGATTGGGCGAAGAGCTTGCCGCCTTCGCCCAGCACTATAAAGAGAAGGCTCGCGAACTCAGCGGCCTGCGCCAGCAAGCGGCGCAGCAGCTGGCAGGCGCAGTGGAGCAAGAAATCCAACGCCTGGGCATGCCTGGTGGGCGCTTCTGCATCGACCTGACGCCCAACGAAGGCGCAGATTTGTCGCCTCACGGCCTGGAGCAGATCGAGCTGCTGGTCAGCGCCAACCCCGGTCAGCCGCTCAAAGGGCTGGCAAAGGTAGCCTCAGGCGGCGAACTGTCGCGTATCAGCCTGGCGATTCAGGTGATTACCGCGCAGACCTCGCGGATCCCCACCTTGGTGTTCGACGAAGTCGACGTGGGTATCGGCGGCCCCACTGCAGAAATCGTCGGGCAACTGCTGCGCCGCCTGGGCGAGCGCGGGCAGGTACTGACCGTGACCCACCTGCCGCAGGTGGCCGCACAAGGGCATCACCACCTGTTCGTGCACAAGGTGCGCAACAGCGATACCACCCACACTGCCGTGGCCAGCCTGGGCAAGCGTGAGCGGGTCGAGGAAGTGGCGCGAATGCTAGGCGGCATCGACCTGACCAAGGAATCCCTGGCGCATGCGCGCAAGATGGTCGTAAGCGGCAAAGCCTGACCCCTTCCTGTTCGAACCCTCCAAAAGCACAAAGGCGACCCTAGGGTCGCCTTTGTCATTCATAACGATAAAAAATCGTTACTTCTTCTTACGCACATACAGGACCAGATTGTGGTCCACCAGCTCGTAGCCATGCTCGGCCACGATTTCGCGCTGGCGCTTCTCGATTTCGGCGTCCATGAACTCGATGACTTCACTGGTATCCACGTTCACCATGTGGTCGTGGTGACCACCATCGGCCAACTCGAACACGGCGTGGCCGCCGTCGAAGTTGTGGCGAACCACCAGGCCCGCCGCTTCGAACTGGGTCAGTACGCGATAGACGGTGGCCAGGCCTACGTCCTCGCCTGCTTCCATCAGCGCCTTGTAGACATCTTCGGCGCTCATGTGACGCTGCTCGGTGGAATCGAGCATCTGAAGGATCTTGACTCGAGGCAGGGTCACCTTGAGACCGGCTTTGCGCAATTCGCTATTTTCAACCATGGTCAGCTTTCTCGCCGATGCTGCTTCGCAGCTTCTCTTAATACGGGTATGATCGGGGTTTACGTTGTCCAGCCAAGATAGTGGAAGTCGCCCACCGATGCAAAACACCAAGCTCTTGCTAAACAGCCTCGCCCTCGCGGGACTGCTCGCACTCGCCGGTTGCTCGTTTCCCGGGGTTTACAAAATCGACATCCAGCAGGGCAATGTCGTCACGCAAGACATGATAGACCAATTACGCCCCGGAATGACCCGACGGCAAGTAAGGTTTATCATGGGCAACCCGCTGATTCAGGACACCTTCAACACCAACCGTTGGGACTACCTGTACAGCCTGCAGCCAGGGGGCGGTAAACGTCAGCAAGAACGCATGAGCGTGTTCTTCAACGAAAGCGACCAGCTGGTCAGCCTGTCTGGCGACTTTATGCCAGGTGTCAGCCGCGACCAGGAAATCCTCGGCGGCAGCAGCGACACCACGGTCAGCCCGGCCACCGAACCAGGCCAGGCCGAACAGCCAGCCGCGCAGCCTGTGGAAAAACCAGCCAAGCCTGGCTCGACCGAAGAGTCCATCCAGCGCGAAATCGACACCATCGAGACCACCCCGGTCCCGACCCCCGCACCGCTGGAAACCCGCTAATCGGGCCAGCAGGCACAAAAAAGCCCGGACGTGTTCCGGGCTTTTTATTTTCGCTCGCTTAATCAGGCATTCAGTTGCTTGGCGCGCTGGCAGAAAGCATCAACCAAGGTGTTGGCCGCCTGGTTGAACAGCGGGCCCAACGTGGCGCGCACAATCGGCCCGGCATAGTCGAAGGACAGGTCCAGGCTGATCTTGCAGGCCTTTTCACCGAGCGGCTTGAACACCCACACACCATGCAGCTGGGTGAACGGCCCTTCTTCGAGGTTCATCTCGATGGACTGCCCCGGTACCAGCACGTTACGCGTGACGAAGTGCTGGCTCATGCCCCCCTTGGCCACTTCGAGCCTGGCGCGCATATGCGTCTCGCTGGCTTCCATTACCGTCGAAGCCGAGCACCACGGCAGAAACTCAGGGTAGCTGGCCACATCGTTGACCAGATCGTAGAGCGCCTGGGCGGGATATGGCAGCAGGGCAGAGCGTTGAATATGGGTAGTCATCCAGGCGTCACTTCCAAGGCTGGGTGGCGGCGCTTCGCAGCGTGCCGAAAACAGGTTCTGTGCGTATGACAGGGTTTGTATTGTCCGGTATTCATTCCGGTGGCTCAAGCACACCGAAATCCCATAGCGGACGACGCGCGGACTTGCCTATAATGCCGCCCCTATGGCTAAGCAAAAAAAACATCCGACCGGGACCATCGCGCAAAACAAGAAAGCGCGACACGATTACTTCATCGAACACAAGTTCGAGGCCGGGCTGGTCCTGTCCGGCTGGGAAGTAAAAAGCCTGCGCGCCGGCAAGGCACACCTGACGGACAGCTACGTGCTGCTCAAGGACGGTGAAGCCTGGCTGTTCGGCAGCCACATCACCCCGCTGACCACCGCCAGCACCCACGTCATCGCCGACCCCATCCGCACCCGCAAGCTGCTGCTGAACAAGCGCGAGCTGGAGCGCCTGGAAGCTGCCGTGGCGCAAAAAGGCTACACCTGCGTAGCCTTGGCGCTGTACTGGAGCAAGCACCTGATCAAGTGCGAAATCGCACTGGGCAAGGGCAAGAAGGAATTCGACAAGCGCGACACCATGCGCGAACGCGATTCCAACCGCGAGCTGCAGCGGGCTGTGCGGAACAAAGGCAAAGAAGACTAAAACCTTCTTTGTCGGCAGCGCGATCAGTGTAGGAGCGGCCTTGTGTCGCGATGGGCTGCGAAGCAGCCCCGGCAATCTCGGCTCATTGCCGAAGCCCTAGGGCTGCTTCGCAGCCCATCGCGACACAAGGCCGCTCCTACACTAACCGCACTTGCCTGAAAATAGTGAGTCAGCGCCCGCTACGCCGCTCCGCCCGCGCCACGCGCTGCGCTTCCTCATGCGCCTCTTCCAGCACCTCCTGCACATACAGAATGTGCCGGCTGGACACCTCCCGCGCATCCTCCGCCCTGCCCTCGACAATCGCCAGGTACAGCTCCCGGTGCTGACTGATCAGCATGTCCCGCGTCTCGGTGCGCTGCTGGTACATGCCGCCAATGTTGGTCACCACGTTGCGCTTGAGCAGGTCGAACAGCCCTCGGATGGTGTGCAGCAACACTGCGTTGTGGCTGGCCTCGGCAATCGCCAGGTGGAAGCTTGCGTCGGCTGCGCCCTCTTCCGCCCGGGTCACTTCATCGACCCGGGCATAGCAGTCCTGCAGCGCATCGAAGGCCGCCTTCAACCGCGCCCGGTCCGGCTCGGTGGCGCGCTGGGCCGCGTAATAGGCACACGACGCCTCCAGGGTATGACGGAATTCAAGCAGGTCTCGCTGCGCCTCGGCACTGTGCTCAAGCAACTGCAGCAACGGGTCGCTGAAGGTTGACCCCAACGACTCGGCAACAAAATTGCCCCCGCCCTGACGGCTGACCAGCAGCCCCTTGGCCACCAGTTTCTGGATCGCCTCACGCAATGACGGGCGAGACACGCCGAACTGTTCGGCAAGGACGCGCTCGGCCGGCAGCCGCTGCCCCGAGGTCAGCGTACCTTCCAGAATCATCCCTTCCAGACGATCGACAATGTCGTCGGACAGGCGCCGTTGGCGGACCTGATCAAAAACCATCACATGCTCTCCACAAACCCCCGGCAAATTTCAGGGGGCGCCTATTCTCGCCGATCCAGGCCGCGCAAACACCCATCAAGCCGCGATTTTCCCAGCGTATCAGGTGCCCGCTCATCGGCACGCGACCAAAGTTTTGCACGGGACAAATTGACACACCCACGACAGCGCTTTTAACCTAGCGTCCAGCCATTGTAAATTGGTCTTACCAATTATCCAATGCCAGTGCTGACCAACAACAATTAGGGGCCACCCCATATGCAAACCTGGCAACAACTCTATAGCCCGCTTGGTAGTCTTGGCCTGTCCGCACTGGCGGCGGTCATTCCCATCGTGTTCTTCTTCCTTGCCCTCGCCGTGTTCCGCCTTAAAGGCCACGTAGCCGGCAGCATCACCCTCGCGTTGTCGATCCTGGTGGCCATCTTCGCCTTCCAGATGCCTGTCGACATGGCATTCGCCGCCGCGGGTTATGGTTTCCTCTATGGCCTCTGGCCAATTGCCTGGATCATCGTTGCCGCGGTGTTCCTGTACAAACTCACGGTCAAGAGCGGCCAGTTCGAAGTGATCCGCAGCTCGGTGCTGTCGATTACCGACGACCAGCGCCTGCAAGTGCTGCTGATCGGCTTCTGCTTCGGTGCCTTCCTGGAAGGTGCGGCAGGCTTTGGCGCACCGGTGGCAATCACTGCCGCGCTGCTGGTGGGCCTGGGCTTCAATCCGCTGTACGCCGCCGGCCTGTGCCTGATCGCCAACACCGCACCTGTAGCCTTTGGCGCCCTGGGCATCCCGATCATCGTGGCCGGCCAGGTGACGGGCATCGACGCCTTCCACATCGGCGCCATGACCGGTCGCCAGCTGCCGCTGCTGTCGCTGTTCGTGCCGTTCTGGCTGGTGTTCATGATGGACGGCCTGCGTGGCGTGAAAGAAACCTGGCCTGCCGCCCTGGTCGCCGGCCTGAGCTTCGCCGTCACCCAGTACTTCACCTCGAACTTCATCGGCCCGGAACTGCCCGACATCACCTCGGCCCTGGCCAGCCTGATCGCCCTGACCCTGTTCCTGAAAGTCTGGCAGCCCAAGCGTTCGTTCAGCGAAGCCAAGGGCAGCGTCGGCGCGGCGGTTGTGCAGCCAAGCGGCAGCCAGCCTAGCCCGTACAGCTTTGGCGAGATCTTCAAGGCCTGGTCGCCGTTCCTGATCCTCACCGTGCTGGTCACCATCTGGACCCTGAAGCCGTTCAAGGCAGCGTTCGCCCCGGGCGGCGCGATGTACAACTTCGTGTTCAACTTCGCCATCCCGCACCTCGACCAGCTGGTGATCAAGACCGCACCGATCGTTGCCGCGCCAACCGCCATGCCTGCGGTATTCAAGCTCGACCCGATCTCCGCCACCGGCACCGCGATCTTCCTCTCGGCGCTGATTTCCATGGCCGTGCTGAAGATCAACTTCAAAACTGGTCTGACCACTTTCAAAGAGACCTTCTGGGAGCTGCGCTGGCCGATCCTGTCGATCGGCATGGTGCTGGCCTTCGCCTTCGTCACCAACTACTCGGGCATGTCTTCGACCATGGCCCTGGTACTGGCCGGCACCGGCGCCGCGTTCCCGTTCTTCTCGCCGTTCCTCGGCTGGCTGGGCGTGTTCCTGACCGGTTCCGACACGTCGTCCAACGCCCTGTTCAGCTCGCTGCAGGCCACCACCGCGCACCAGATCGGGGTCAACGACACCCTGCTGGTAGCCGCCAACACCAGCGGCGGCGTGACCGGCAAGATGATCTCGCCGCAATCGATCGCCGTGGCCTGCGCCGCTACCGGCCTGGTGGGCAAGGAATCCGACCTGTTCCGCTTCACCGTCAAGCACAGCCTGTTCTTCGCCACCATCGTCGGCCTGATCACCCTGATCCAGGCTTACTGGCTGACCGGCATGCTGGTTCATCACTAAAGTGAAAGGGGCCGGGCGCCATCGCGCGCCCGGCACTCCCCACAAGCAACGCTGCGAGAATCCATGATCATTTCTGCCTCTACCGACTATCGCGCCGCGGCCCAACGCAAGCTGCCTCCTTTCCTGTTCCACTATGCCGACGGCGGTGCCTACGCCGAGCACACCCTGCGCCACAACGTGTCGGACCTGGCCAGCATTGCCCTGCGCCAGCGCGTGCTGAACAACATGTCCGAGCTCAGCCTTGAGACCAAACTGTTCGACGAAACGCTGAGCATGCCCGTGGCCCTGGCCCCGGTCGGCCTTACCGGCATGTATGCCCGCCGTGGCGAAGTGCAGGCCGCCCGCGCGGCAGCCGCCCACGGCATCCCGTTCACCATGTCTACGGTGTCGGTGTGCCCGATCGAAGAAGTGGCCCCGGCCATCGACCGGCCGATGTGGTTCCAGCTGTACGTGCTGAAAGACCGCGGCTTCATGCGCAACGCGCTGGAGCGGGCCAAGGCTGCCGGAGTGAAGACCTTGGTGTTCACCGTCGACATGCCCGTACCCGGCGCCCGCTACCGCGACGCCCATTCCGGCATGAGCGGCAAGAACGGCCCGCTGCGCCGCGTGCTGCAGGCCATGACCCACCCTGAATGGGCATGGGACGTCGGCGTGATGGGCCGCCCGCATGACCTGGGCAACATCTCCAAGTACCGTGGCAACCCCACCGGCCTTGCCGACTACATCGGCTGGCTGGGCAACAACTTCGACCCGTCCATCTCCTGGAAAGACCTGGAGTGGATCCGCGAGTACTGGGACGGCCCGATGATCATCAAAGGCATCCTCGACGCCGATGACGCCCGCGATGCGGTCAAGTTCGGTGCCGACGGTATCGTGGTGTCCAACCACGGCGGCCGCCAGCTCGATGGCGTGCTGTCCAGTGCCCGCGCCCTGCCGGCGATTGCCGACGCGGTCAAAGGCGACCTGAAGATTCTCGCCGACTCCGGCATCCGCAGCGGCCTCGACGTGGTACGCATGATCGCCCTGGGCGCCGACACCGTGCTGATCGGCCGCGCCTTCCTCTACGCCTTGGCCGTGCATGGTCAGGCCGGCGTGAAAAACCTGCTGGAGCTGTTCGAGAAAGAAATGCGCGTGGCCATGGTGCTGACCGGCGCCAAGTCGATCAGCGAGATCACCCGCGACTCGCTGGTACGCGAACTGGGCGCCTGACCGCCTGCAAGAACGACCGCCTGATTGACCCGGGGCATGTGGCGCACAGACGCCACGGCCCCGCGAGGAGACTGCATGAGCCTGCCCGCCGCGTTCCTGCGTGATGCCGAGCGCCTGATACCCGCCGAACGCCGCTTCGACGACCCCACTTCCACCCTGGCCTTTGGCACCGACGCCAGCTTCTACCGGCTGATCCCCAAGCTGGTGGTGCGTGTCGAGTCCGAAGACGAAGTGGTTGGCCTGATCAAACTGGCCCAGCGCGAGCGGGTGCCGGTCACCTTCCGCGCCGCCGGCACCAGCCTGTCTGGCCAGGCCATCACCGACTCGGTGCTGATCGTGCTTGGCGATAGCTGGGGGGGTAAAGAAATTCGCGGCCAGGGCGAGCAGATCCGCCTGCAACCCGGCGTCATCGGCGCCCAGGCCAACGCCTGGCTGGCCCCCTTCGGGCGCAAGATCGGCCCGGACCCTGCCTCGATCAACGCCTGCAAGATCGGCGGTATCGTCGCCAACAATGCCAGTGGCATGTGCTGCGGCACCGCGCAAAACACTTACCACACCCTGGCCGGCCTGCGCCTGGTGCTGGCCGACGGCACCCGCCTGGACAGTGAAGACCCGGCCAGCGTGGCCGCCTTTGAACGCAGCCATGCCGACCTGCTGGAGGCGCTGGCCCGCCTGGGCCGCGAAACCCGCGCCAACACGGCACTGGCGGAGCGCATTCGGCACAAATACCGGCTGAAGAACACCACCGGCCTGTCGCTGAACGCACTGGTGGACTTCGACCAGCCGCTGGACATCCTGCAGCACCTGCTGGTGGGCTCCGAAGGCACGCTGGGCTTTATCAGCGCCGTCACCTACGACACCGTGCCCGACCACCCGCACAAGGCCAGTGCCCTGCTGGTGTTCCCCAGTGTCGAAAGCTGCTGCCGCGCGGTCACCGTGCTCAAGCGCCAGCCGGTTTCGGCCGTGGAGCTGCTCGACCGCCGCAGCCTGCGCTCGGTGCAGAACATGCCCGGCATGCCGCTGTGGGTAAAAGGACTGTCGGACAACGCCTGCGCCCTGCTGATCGAGTCCCGCGCCGCCAGCCAGAGCCTGCTGCACGAGCAACTGCAACAGGTAATGGCCTCCATCGCCGATTTCCCGCTGGAACAACAGGTGGACTTCAGCGAAGACCCGGCTGTGTACAACCAGCTGTGGAAAATCCGCAAGGACACCTTCCCCGCTGTCGGCGCCGTGCGCCAGACCGGCACCACGGTCATCATCGAAGACGTGACCTTCCCCATCGAGCAGCTGGCCGAAGGCGTCAACCGCCTGATCCAGCTGTTCGACAAGCACCGCTATGACGAGGCGATCATTTTCGGCCACGCGCTGGAAGGCAACCTGCACTTCGTCTTCACCCAGGGCTTCAACAGCGCCGAGGAAGTCGCCCGCTACCAGGCCTTCATGGACGACGTGGCGCAACTGGTGGCCGTGGAGTTCGGCGGCTCGCTGAAGGCCGAACACGGCACCGGGCGCAACATGGCGCCGTTCGTGGAGCTGGAATGGGGGCATGACGCCTACCAGCTGATGTGGACGCTCAAGCGCCTGCTCGACCCCAACGGCATCCTCAACCCTGACGTGGTGCTGAGCGAAGACCCGGACATCCACCTGAAGAACCTCAAACCGCTACCTGCCGCCGACGAAATCGTCGACAAGTGCATCGAGTGCGGCTTCTGCGAACCGGTGTGCCCGTCCAAGGGGCTGACCCTCAGCCCGCGCCAGCGCATCGTCATGTGGCGTGACATCAAGGCCAAGCAGCGCGCCGGCATCGACACCCGCGAACTGATGCAGACCTACCAGTACCAAGGCATCGACACCTGCGCCGCCACCGGCCTGTGCGCCCAGCGCTGCCCGGTCGGCATCAACACCGGCGAACTGGTGAAAAAACTGCGCAGCCAATCTGCCGACCACGGCAAGACCGCTGACTGGCTGGCCGAGCACTTCCACACCGCACTGGGCGGCGCCCGCCTGACCCTGACTGCCGCCAACACCGCACGCAAGCTGCTCGGCGCCCCCCGCCTGGGCCGCCTGACCGCGTCGCTGAGCAAAGCCAGCAAAGGCCGCCTTCCGCAGTGGACCCCGGCCATGCCACAGCCGCTGCGCCCGCTGGACTTCGGCCCGGCCAGCAACGACGCCCGCCCCCGCGTGGTGTACCTGGCCGCCTGTGTTTCACGGGTGATGGGCCCGGCCTATGCCGACCGCGAGCAAAGTTCGCTGCTGGACAAAACCCGCGCCCTGCTGGAAAAGGCCGGCTATCAGGTGGTGTTCCCCGACAACGCCGACAGCCTGTGCTGCGGCCAGCCGTTCGCCTCCAAGGGCTACCCCGAACAGGCCGAGCACAAGCGCCAGGAACTGATCAACGCCCTACTGCACGCCAGCCGCGGCGGCCTTGACCCGATCTACTGCGACACCAGCCCCTGCACCCTGCGCCTGGTGCAAGACCTGGGCGAAACACGGCTGGACCTGTACGACCCCGTGCGCTTCATCCGCACACACCTGCTCGACCGCCTGGAGTTCACCCCCCAGGACGAGCCGGTGGCTGTACACGTGACGTGCAGCACCCAGCACCTGGGTGAGAGCCAGGCCTTGATCGACCTGGCGCGACGTTGCAGCAAACAGGTGGTGATCCCGGAGGGCATTCATTGCTGCGGCTTTGCCGGCGACAAAGGCTTCACCACCCCCGAGCTCAATGCCCACTCACTGCGCAGCCTGAAGGATGCGGTGCAGTATTGCAGCGAAGGCATCTCCACCAGCCGCACCTGCGAGATCGGCCTGTCGAGCCATAGCGGCATCGACTACCACGGCCTGGTCTACCTGGTGGACCGCGTCACCCGGCCGCGCAGTATTTAGGCTGGAGGGGTTCGCCGTTAGGTTTGCGGCGCCTGGTAGATCGAGCGCCGCCCGCGCGGCGCATCGCGAGCAAGCTCGCTCCTACATTTGTTTCGGGCCAATTATTCCTGTGGGGTTTGCGCGCGAACGCCTTGGCGCATGGCTCGATATCGCGCCGTACAAACAAGGTGGTCGCGCGCGCTGGCGCAGGCGTTACTGGCCCGAAACAGATGTAGGAGCGAGCTTGCTCGCGATGCGCCGCGCGGGCGGCGCTCGATCTCCCAGGCGCTATAGAAACAAAGGCGAGCACCAGCAGCCCCTATCCCGATTGAACCCCCGCCAATCCCCCACAGTCCACCTTACAGGCCCACCTTCCAGAGGCCCCAGAGGAGACACCCATGAAAGGTACCGCGCTTTCGGCCCTGTTCGCGGCCGCCACCCTGCTGGCTTCGCCGGTGTTTGCCGCCGATGACCTCTGCACCATCAACCTGCAAAAGATCGACGACAGCATGGCCACCGCCGGCGCCACCTCCGAAGGCCTGGACAAGGCCATCACCGAGCACGTCGACAAAGCCAAAGCCGCCCAGGCCTCGGGCGACACCAAGGAATGCATCGCCATCACCAGCAAAGTGCTGGAGCGCCTGGAGAAAACCGAGAAAGGCAGCGGCACCGGCAGCGGTGGTGCGTAACCCTGAAAGCGGGCGACTAGACCGGCTGTCGACGTCGCCCGCGCAATGGCGTATACTCCGCCTCACGTGCCGTAAGGTGCGTTAGCCAAGAGCTAGTGTGGGGCCGATTAGGATTCGACGCCGGTAGCGAAACTCTAGGTGCATGCCGAGTTGGTAACAGAACTCGTAAATCCACTGTTGCAACTTTTATAGTTGCCAATGACGAAAACTACGGCGCGGAGTACAAGCTGGCTGCGTAAGCGGCCCTCTTGACCCGTTGCTTCTGGTAGCTTCGGCTCCAGCAATCACTAGGGGATGCCTGTAAACCCGAACTGATTGTCATACAGAACAGGATCGTCGCGTAGCACGTTGTGGGCGAAGTGACTAAAACTTACACAACTCATCCAAAGCACCCTGCCCGTCGGGCGGCTGCGGATTAAATCAGTAGACACGGCTAAGCATGTAGTACCGACAGCGGAGTACTGGCGGACGGGGGTTCAAATCCCCCCGGCTCCACCAAATAACCATCTAAAGACGTCCACGGACGTCTTTTTTTGTGCCTGGAAGCCAGTAAATACGCGGCCTCCAGCGCTTTTGCGGTCTTTCAAGAGTTTTTGAGGTCCAGCCATTCGGGTATTCCAGGCGGTATTCCAGCTCACCCAGTGCTAATCTTTGGAATACCGAATCAGTGCTTGAGGACAATCTCATGCCTGCTCAAAACCTCCGCCTCTCCGATCGACAACTCAAGGGAGTCAAACCCGCGTCCAAGGATTACGTCCTCACGGACGGTGACGGTTTGCAGCTCCGCGTACGCAGCAACGGCTCGTTGCTGTGGAATTTCAACTACCGCGAACCGGTGACCAAAAAGCGCATCAACATCGGCTTCGGGACCTACCCCGAACTGTCGCTGGCGAATGCACGAAAGAAGGCAGTCGAAGCCCGCGAGCTGCTCGCTCAAGGCATCGATCCGAAGGTGCAGCGCAATACGTTGAATGAAGCCAAACGCGCGGAAACCGAACACACCTTCGAGAACGTGGCCACCGCCTGGTTTGAACTCAAGAAAGACTCGGTCACCCCGGCCTACGCCGAGGACATTTGGCGATCGCTCACGCTGCACGTGTTCCCCGATTTGAAGATGACGCCACTGACGAAGATCACCGCTCCGATGGTGATCGCATTGCTTCGCCCAATCGAAGCGAAAGGCAGCCTGGAGACGGTCAAGCGTCTCAGCCAGCGACTAAACGAGATCATGACCTACGGCGTAAACTCCGGCCTGATCTTCGCCAACCCGCTCAGCGGCATCAGGGCAGTCTTCAAGAAGCCCAAAAAAGAGAACATGGCTGCGCTTCCACCCGAAGAGCTCCCGGAGCTCATGCTGGAGATCGCGAACGCCAGCATCAAACGCACCACCCGCTGCCTGATCGAGTGGCAGTTGCACACGATGACTCGCCCCGCCGAGGCGGCGACTACTCGCTGGGCAGACATCGACTTTGAAAGGCGTGTCTGGACTATCCCTGCGGAGCGGATGAAGAAGCGCCGCCCACACAGCATCCCGTTGAGCGATCACGCTGTCGCACTGTTGGAGTCACTGAAGGCTCACAGCGGCCATCGCGAATACGTCTTCCCGGCCGATAGAAATCCACGCACCCACGCCAATAGCCAGACCGCCAACATGGCATTGAAACGCATGGGCTTTCAGGATCGATTGGTCAGCCACGGTATGCGTTCGATGGCCAGCACCATCTTGAATGAACATGGGTGGGACCCCGAACTCATTGAGGTCGCACTGGCGCATGTCGACAAGGATGAGGTGCGCAGCGCCTACAACCGAGCCGACTACATTGAACGCAGACGACCGATGATGGGCTGGTGGAGTGAGTACATCCAGAAAGCCGCCACCGGCAGCCTGCTTGCCTCAGCATATGGTCAAGTCAGAGACAAGAACGTAGTAGCGATCCGCTAGCTCTGTACGGCGCAAGAATTGCGGAAACAACTGAACGTCCAAGATTCGGGGCAAGCAGCCTCGCTTATCTGCTTCTCAGCGCGGGTCCATCCAAACAGGGCTGCAAAGCCGCCCTGTTTGGATGGACCTCATTTTGAAGAGCTAAAAGCCACGACGTTGTCCGGGATTTACCAAGTAATTCCACCGATGGATAAACGCTTTTCACGTCCTCAAGGGTGCTTAATTTCAGCCCTTGACCGGGTTTATCCACAGGCGTAGAACTGGCCGTGCAAAGGCTGTCGATGACAGCACCCCAGGTGACCCGAGCCTTAAAGGTCACGCCGCCCCGCGGTGGTTCAGCCCAAGTACGATTCGCATCCGGCAGCTCGTACGGTCACTACCCATGTGATGGATGCTCTTACACATATAGCGCTCGTGCGCCAGATACACCGTACCTCGCTGCCCTGCAGCAACCTATCCGTTTGGCCGAATCTTGCGCCAACCTGTGCCCGTCTCTTTCTTCTGGAAAGAGACGGGCACTTCTACCACTGCTGCAGCCCTGATCGCACAAGGCTTTGCGGCATTCCCCCTCGTGACAATCGGCGTGACAAACGCCGATGTCACCAGCAACAGCGCTGTAGATGATGGTGCCGCAGACCAAGGAATGGACTGCACCTGACCGACAGTCAGGCATGCCCCGGTCATCGCATTGCTGCGTTCACCCGGCTCAGGATCTTCAGGCGCTGGTCTAGTCAGCCAGTGCTGCCTCCACCCGCCCACCGGTAACGGTGTTCAGGAGGCCAGATCATGAGATGCCCTTGCTTCCCGGACGTAAGGAGCCGCCAGTCCCGCGCTAGAGGACATCCCCACAGGTCGCAGGGGCCTTGATCCCTGATAACACTCAACATTCTTGGCGGGATGACGTGGGGCAGGGTCGGAAAACGGCAGATGAGGTGACCGATATGGCATTGGTGGGTAGACGCGATGGTCGCAATTTCGGCTATGGCAGGCAATTGAGCTACGCAGGACCCCAGGCGCTGAAAGACATGTTTGGCGGTGGCCATTACGGCACGGTCAAGGCGCACTGTGACCGTTGGCAGGCATTCGTCAAATGGTGCCGTTCCGAACAGGGGCCTGGTATCAATGATGCGCGGCAGATTGATCGAGAGATGTTGGCGGACTACGCAGCGTACCTGCACGACTTGGTTAAGAATGGTGAGCTTGCTGTCAGCACCGCACAAAACCGGCTGTCCAGCGTTAACAGGACCATGGCAGCGCTTCGCGGTGATCAGTATGTGAAATTGCCCAGCCCGAGCAAGGCGTTGGGTATGCAGCGCACTGGGGTTCGTCACTCGGTGCCTCAGGGCCAAGACCGCGAACAGGTCAGGCAGATCGTCGATGCGCTTTGCAGCCATCATCAGTTACGGGCCGCCGCGATCGTTCTGTTGGCACGAGCCACTGGCATGCGTTTGCGTGAGGCTATCTTGGCTGACCTGCCACGGCTGAGCCGTGAGGCTAACGGCCAAGGCAGGATTAACATTCAGGATGGCACCAAAGGCGGCCGCGCCGGCGCCTCGGCGCCCCGTTGGATTGCGGTGGATGAGCATATTCGAGGTGCACTTGGGTTTTCACGGCAGGTGTCGCCTGCGGGTAGCAACAACCTGATTGAGCCAAACGAAAGCTACTTGGATTTTCTGCAACAAATTATCCGCCCTGCGCGGGACATCCTCCATGCCCACAACCTCAATGGCTTCCATGAACTACGAGCGGCGTATGCATGTGAGCGCTATGAGCAAATCACCCAACACCGTGCACCTATCAACGATGGCCAGTGTTGCCTGGTAGATAGGAACCTTGATCGTGAGGCCCGGAGGCAAATCAGCTATGAGCTGGGGCACGGTCGGATCGATGTGGTGGCTGCCTACATTGGGGGGCGGGTATGACCAAGGCTTTTGATATGGAGTTGTTCTTGGCTGGCGTACTGACGGGGTCGCATGCGACGCGGCAGCGGCATTTGCGGCAGGCGAGAGTTATCCAGGCCGCGATAGCTGTTCGGTGGCAGCGGGAGACGCCTTGGGGTTGGCAGAGAAAGCATCTGGATTGGTTTTTGAAGAATCGCTTGGAACAGCGTAGTGACTACACACGTTATTATTATGTGCTCACCGTCAGATTGATCGCTCGACGCTTAGGGGCGTCGTGGGTTTTCGTTCTTCGAGCAGAGACTGCCCTCCACCGGAACCGGCCGCATTCGACCCAGGCTGTGAAAACGCAAACGCTTCCTGAAAGATCGTGTTCCTAAGTGAAATCTGAAAAGGCTGGCTACTCAGCCAACCTAGAATTCGCATGGGAGCGTAAATTCTAGGTTGTTTTTTAACCAGCCTTATCGCCCCGGGGTTTTCACACAGCCCGGACCCATAGGGGCCTTTCGGAAATATCAGCAGTCGCCTAGAAAACGTATAGGCATCCGAAAGAGAAGTGCTTAGTGGAGAAACGCCGGTAGCGAGCTGAATGCTGGCGAAAGGCTACCCTGCTAGTAAAGTTGGGTTAGCATAACGCGGTCAAAAACTTGGAAACGTATGCTATGGAACGCTATTTTCACGTGCAACAGTGCTTTCATGCCGTAGGGCACGGTACATTTTTCACCGGATTGGTATGGGATGAGGCCCGAGGGACGCCGATGTTCAGTTGGGCATATGACTGCGGCTCCAAGAGCACCACCAGCCTCACAGCGGCTCTAGATGCCGTGAACTCTTCGCCTTTCATCCCCGACCTTATTGATCTATTGGTCATATCTCACTTTGATAATGATCATGTTAACGGAGTGAAGGATTTTTTACAGTCAAAAAAAATCCGTTGGCTCGCAGTACCTTACTTGGACTTGTTCCAACAAGCGGAACAAATTGCAATCGGGGACGCGTCATCTTGTTCTGCTTCCACGGCTCTATTTCAGCACGATCCTGTGAGGTGGCTGAAAGTCAATGGCCTGTCTGAACAGGTCAATACAATCATATTCGTCAAAGGTGATTCTGAAACAAAGGCTCCGGATGAGGGCCCGAAACCAGATACTCCTCATGGCCCCTTGCTCAAGCTTGAAAGAGCTGAATCTCCGTCTATTAATGAAACGGATGGCGAAGTAACCTATCCGATTTCATTGGATGATTTATTTCAGCCCCCAGCCAGCACTAAAAAATCCGGTATCGCAACAATGGAGCTGAGTCACTCAGTCAGCTTCGGTCTCGGTGAAGTCCCCATTGAGTTTAAGTTTTTCAATTCGGACCAGCCAGATCTCTTTGATATTCAATCAGGAGCGCGGGTGGCACGAATATCGCGGGCACCGATCGAAGTTGTGCAAACTGAGCTTGAAATAGCTTTGAAGGCTTCTGGGCTTGACAACCCTGCAACAATTGATCGAAAGTGGAGATTTAAATTTAAAGAGGTCTATGAACGCCATTTCGGTCGTTCCGGCATGCAAAAAAACAACATTTCATTATGTCTCATGGTACAGCCTATCATTGAGGTTCAATCGTGCGGCTGGTTTCCTAACCATGAAAGCATACTGTATGACTCCCCCAAAAAAACTGATGGCTCAAGTTTGCAGCGGAGTGGCTTACTTTGTCTGGGAGACCTGAAAATAGACTTCTCTACTATTTCATCCATGCAGTTCCATTATGGAATTGATCGTTGGGACAACTTGGCTGTTGTGCAGGTACCTCATCACGGTTCTAAAGACTCTTGGACACCTGGCGTCGCGGCTAAATTTGCGTCAGACCATTTTGTTCACTGCGTGCCAGATCGTTCTGGTGGCTATTTCCCACACAAGTTTGTGAGTGATGATCTAAGTAGCCTCCCTACCGCTAAGGTCCATAGAGCCGACTATAGGAATACGGTAACTCTCAATTACCACTTTTCTCATTGTCCCGTCTGAGCAGAGAGTAGGCCGCAGGAGTCTTTTCTGGTGATACAACTAACTTATACAGCACACCAATCGACTGTACCGCTGTAGGGCCTAATCTCCCTTGCGCTGAGCGTACATAAGCGCTCAGCGCGATCTCCATGCATTGATTGGTAGCTTGATACGAACGCCCATAAATGATGGGTCAGGTGATATTTCCAAACAGGGGCGAAGATTGTTTGTGGCTGGTTCAGGATCACGATCACCGGTATCTCTGGCTCGTTACATGTTTTTCCTGAATGACGGCTATTGGCTGATTCTGTTGAAAAAGTCGCCCCGGCCTAGATAGCCATGCATTGTGTGGTGAAAACACCTTTTTTGCACGCTGTTACGTCAAATCTGAGCCCTGAACCTTCTGCGCAAAACACGGACTTCTATCTCAGACGCGCGCTTTTCTGCCGTGGAAATCAAAGCCGACTTTTTCAACAGAATCGGCTGTATGATGCCGTTCGCGAGCGGCCTCAGCGAAGCGCAGACCTGACGATACCCCCCCCTGCGAGCCCTCTAAAACGCCACTAATCAGGCAGAGCGTTCGGCGCTTTATATTCATAACGCTCATCATCAAATCCGCGCCGCCGTTCTCAATTAAATTCCACCAAAAAACATAATTATCTGATTTATTTATAGCTACCCTTTGATGTACGCCAAAAAAACCAAATTCCGGCCCCGCGAGATCCCTGCCCTCTCAGCAAAAAACCGTTCGTCTGGTGCCGCATTGGGGTTGGAAACAGAAGCAACTGTCTTAGTTTCTCAAACAGAGACTGAAACAGCGCAGCGAGCAGACCCTATATTACTATCTGCTCACTGATCAGTTGATTACCCGACGCCTAGAAATGAAATGGGTTTTCGACCTTCAAGCGAAAACTGGACCGCCAATGCGACCGAAAGCAAGGCATCGCCTCCAGCGCGCATTGAGAGCTTAAAGATTTATGCCTCACAACCCATCTGTGGTCTTCTATTTCAAAACCACTCACTCATCTGTCCGTACCCATAGACAAACGCCAGCTTTCGGGCCCTGGTCAGACTGACGTAAATGAGAGCACGCTCCTCGTTTTCCTTCTGGCGTCTGGTGACCAGATCAGCTGCCTGGCTAACCACGAAGTCCAGGGGGACCAAGCCCTTATTCACAGAGAGGATGAATACCGCATCAAATTCAAGCCCCTTGACCCGGTGCATGGTCGCCAGGTTGATGGCACCATCAGGGGTGGAGGCACTGTCACGATCCAGCATATGACAGCGCAGGCCACAGCTCTCGAATGTAGCTTGAATTTCCAGTAATTCCTTGCGGGTACGAGCGATCACGCAGCAATTGTCAGAGGCCAAATCATTGGCCTGAAGGTCCCCTATGACCTGTCGTACCTGCTCAACCATACAGGCAAAACTCCTGATGACCGGACTAGGTCCGTGCATCAGCGAATGGTAATAAGCGTTGCTATCCTCGCCACCATCAAGATCGTCCACGGACACACCCTCAAGCACACTAACCGCGACCTTTCGGGTTTCATCCGTAGTACGGTAGTTCACTTTGAGGCGGGAACTGCGACCTCGAATATCGATACCGCATTGGCCCAATATCACCTTGTTCTTGCCATAAATGCGCTGGTGCCCATCCCCGACAACGAACAAATCGTTAGAACTCGGCGGTACCAGCGCACGAATTAGCATGAATGCCTGGGTGCCCATATCTTGCGCCTCATCCACGATAACCGCGCACAGCTCCGGTCGGAGCTCAGCGCGGCCTTCAAGCAGCCGGCGCGCATCGCGATAAGCGTCATCCGGCTCCTTGAGGTAATTGCTCGACAGCAGATGTCGATAGCGTTCAAACACAGGCCAGATATCGATACGCTGCTGTCTATTCAGTGGAGTGCCACGACCGATACGTGAAGCAGTCTTGAACTCATCGGCAGTCATGATCGATAGGGGCTGAACCACCCTCGCCCATTCTTCCTGGAAGAATGCGAGACTCAGCTCAGAGCCTGCTGGCTTATCGGAGTAAGCCTGCTCCCATAGCTGCCTTTCCTGCTGGGCATTCATCAACAGCCCATAGTCATAGCCCTGCTTCTTCAGGAAGCTGATCACCCAAGCATCCAGGTTGATTACCTCGATACGCTCGCGTTGTGTCGGGCTGCAAATCTTGTTCAGATTTTGCTGGATATCCGTCGCCAGGTTGCGAGTGAAGGTGGTGAACAGCACCTTATTACTTGGATTGGCCACATGCTCGGCCAGCCATTTAGCACGATGCATGGCCACTACGGTCTTACCAGTACCGGCACCGCCCAGCACTCGCACCGGGCCATTTTTCTTGCCTTCCACCAAGCGCCGCTGCGCCGGGTGCAGAAAAACCCGCCATTTCTCCAGCGACTGATTGAGCACCTCCCGCAGTGCCTCTTCATTTTCTGCCACAACAAAGCATGCGCGAGACTCGGGGCGCGCCAATGCCGTAGTGAAGTCGTCGGTATCCACCTGCTGTGTAACTACCGGAACAACCTCGTTGAAAGCCTCCTCGAAGCTGGCGCCAGCCATCAACATGAACAAGCCATCATGTACATCTGCCGGGATCTGCTCATTAAGGCGCGCCGTGTCCAGATCAGCCTCGATCTTCATGCTACGCACCAATGGCAAGGCCTCCTCCGGCACTCCCAACTGAATCAGCTGACGATCGCGGATGGCATCAAACAGCCCAGGCTGTGCAACCATGGCAGGCTGTTCGGGCGCCACCAACTCTTGCTCCTGGACAGTAAATACTTGCAGACTGCCTGTGTTGGGGTTGATCTCGACCTTACGACGGGCCGCCCAAAAGTAAGCCTGCTCGTGGTGGTCTATGTAGAGCATCAGATATAAGTTCTGTTTCTCCACTGTCGCCAGGATGATTCGAACATCTTGGTTCACCCGGATCGAACGCAGTTTGTCATCCCTGAAAGCTGTCAGCTTTTCGTAGTGCAGACCGCCATGCTGCGGATCCTGCTGGAACAGCATGACCGCCTTGTTAGCCTGAGCTTGCTCGTTCGGCGTGAGCTTCAGCAGGCTGTCAAAATATTTGTCCGAAAACGCAACACTAACCATCTCAGGCTCCTGAATTCAATTGGGTGATGGCCTTAACCAGATCCTCGGCGCTGGAAACGATGATCCAGCCTGCTTTCTGCAAATACGCCATCGCCGCCTGCTGGTCTTCCAAATGCTCAAGCAGCAGAGCAATTTTCTGCTCAGGTAAGAGCAGCTCTGCTTCACCGACCACCTCACCCTGCTCATCCATAACCGCATCGCCCACAACAACAGACATAGGCCAAGCAATCTGATGCACACCCAAGGCGGTGGCTACGTTCTCGTCCAGCAGCTGGAACCAGTCGGGCAACTGGTGTACTTCCACCGACTTTTCGGCCCCCGCACCAACCAACGGCCAGAGCAAGCCTGCAGCTGTCCCATCGTGCTTGGACTGGGGCGTCCAGGCATAAAACAGCGGCAGGAACTGCAGAAAATTCACCGCAGCCCAAAATCTCTGCCATTGATAGCGAGCAGCCTCTTCACTGCCTTGCTTCAAGTCGTAGCAAAATGACACCAAGGCTTGGTTCAGATCAAACTGTCTGACCAAATCCGCACCGGCAATAAAACCCAAGCTGATCAGCGCAGCCCCTTGCGCATCCTTGAATTCCACCGCCCCCCCGAGAGCTATCGGTTCAGGTTGCTGATCGGTAAAGCTTACCGGCAAGCCATGGAGACTTTGCAAAAGCTTCGCCCGAACTTCGGCGTCGGCCAACGAAGCAGCCGGCAAGCATTGCAGAATGAAAAACAGCGCTTGCTCCGACAACGCTTGCGGATTCTGATCGGCAAGAAAGTGCATGAGCAAGTCGAAGGTGGGCATGCTCAGGTGTTGAGCCGTATTGGCTGTCCCTGCCAATTTTGCCAGCCCCGCGATCGCCTGGTGATGCTGTGCTGGTGAAGTCATACCGGTTAGTAATGGCACATCCGAGGCTTTATCACCGATCACCTTGTTAACGTCATACCAGTTCAATGTCCATACCACGAAACCGGCATGCATCAAGCTTTGTCGCTTGATCAAGTCCTCGCTACTTTTCTGTCCGTGAAATTGGTAGCCATCAAGGAAGATCGCAACTGGCTTGAAACCAGCCGATGCAGGCCAAAGCACGAAATCCGGTCGACTGGCAAACTGGACACCCTCAGCCTTGCCCAGATCAACCTGGGGCTCCACTTCATAGGCCTGCTCGCCGATCGTTAGCCGGTAACCGGTCTTACCGTGAATAATGTCAGCCGATACCCTGACCTTCTGACCGCTGACGCAATCCATACCACTGAATCGCGCAAGCGCCTCGGGGAAACGCGCTTCCAGCTCACTCTCCACCCAGGGATTACCGGAGAGCGAACTTAGGGACTCACTGTTCTGCACCCACTCATGCTCACCTTCGACAATGTCCTTGAGCATTTCCAAGGCTATCGCCTTACTGGTGCTCTCCATGCCATAGGCATTGCGGTACTCCAGCAGGCAGCGATAACAACCATCCATCGTGTGCTCGTAGCAGTCACACGCCTCCATGACATCGTAAGCCATGCGGAACACAGCCTGCATGTTCTCAGCCCGGCTCAGTAGCTCATGCAGATACCCAGTCCCGCCAGGCACAGAGTCGTACAACACAATAAAATGTCGACGTTCGTCTGTTTCCCCTATCGGCTCGCTCTGATGGGCTACTCGCAGATGGTCAACTTTGCCGCCAAACCGTCGTTTGAGTCCCAACTGCAGGGCTGCAACAAAGGAGTTAATCTGCTCTTCAGTCCCCCCCGTTGCCAGTCTTGGCAACAGAATACGTAGGGCTTCCGAGGTAAATTGGCGGTACAGATACAGGCAGTTGTCCAGTCCAAAGTCGTCACCGCCATTGACAAGCTTTTTCACGCCCTTGGCATAGCTACAGCTCTTCAGATGAACCGGCTCGCCCTTGCCTGCCATCACCTTACGGCTCTGCACCGAGCCACACTCGCGACAAACGGCAAAGCCGGATCGCTGCAGCTGCTCGCCAGCCACCTCGAACATCATCTCGTCGCCGTCACGGCGACCGAAGTTCACCTCAAGGAAAGTCGCCGAGCGGATAAACTCGAAACCAAACGGACGATCCTTATCATCCAAAACCCAAGTGATATGGATATCTGCAGGCTTAAAATCGATCAGCATCTGCTTACTAAAAAATACCGGCTCCCGATCATCCGAGTGGTCATTCAACAGCGCATCGCGTGAGTTAGTAAACGCATACACCTGCGTCATCTTCAGCATCTTGGTACGAGCGCTTGAATCCCCCCACTGACTAGTATGGCAACGCGGACAGAGCTTTTCGCTGAAGCCTGCAGTGGGGTTGTCCGCAGCCGCGGAATAATGGCATCGCGGGCAGAATCTCCAGTCCTGAATATTGCGCCCTTTGGCGGTTTCCACTCGGGATATCTTCACCTTGCGGTTACCGGCATAGAACACCGACTCGGGCGCCAATTCCGTCAGCGCTGCCTGTGCCGGTCGCTGGTATTCGTACTCGCGCTTGATCAACTCGCGCTCAGCCCCATCACCAGAAGTCGCTTTTTCTGATCGGAAGATAACCGAATGCAAGGTTGCTCCTTCCTCTGGGAAGGCGTAGTTGGGGAGTAAGCCTTCATCTGTCAGGAAATTGAGCGTTTCGCGCCGGTTCATCACATAGCGCAAACGATTGAAACCCTCACGCTCTCGCTCAAGCTCAGCGAGTTCGTCACGGGTATGCTCGTCCTGTGGTGCCTTGACTAGCTTGTCGATCTGCTTTTTCAGATCCGCACTGCGCGCAGCCATATTTGCCCGCTCATCAGCAACCACCTTGAGCCGCCCAAGCACATACAACTGCAAATGGTCATCCAGATGCTGCGGCCCGCCAAACAAGAACTGGCGCAGCAACTCAAGATCATCACCACTGAGCTCCCTGGCTACATAAGCACTGAAGCCATCCCAGATTTCCTGCATATTGTGCTTAAGGAAATTCAGCAGGGTATAGGGGAAGCGGTCTTCTTGGACCTTTTCCACCGCATCCAGTACCGGCTGCATATTCGAAGGCACTAGGTTGTCGCCCCTGGATTCTCTGGTCCAGCAGTCCATCGCATATGCCAGCAATTGCCTACGCAACACATACCGCGCTTTGAGAAAAACCGCTGGGGGCTCCACCGGGGTATCCAGCATACGGCTCGGGTCGGCGTAGAACACCAGGTCATGGGGCCGACCGTTGGCCACGGTCAGGACGAAGGAGTTGCCATCACGCCGCCCACCTCGCCCAACGCGTTGCAGGTAGTTCGCCTGTGCCGGCGGCACGGAGCAAAGCAGCACGCTGGACAGATTGCCAATGTCGATACCCATTTCCAGGGTCGGCGTAGCAGAGAGCAGGTTGTATTCCCACGGTTTGCCACCCTCACGCATAAAACTGTTCTCGACGCGGATCCGCTCCGGTGTGGATAGCAGCCCGGTATGCTCATGAGCTATCACCCGGTGAATGACGCCATGGCGGAACAGGTTGCGATACAGCGAGTCCCGTGGGGGTACAACTTGCAAGTAATGCAGATCCGGGTGTGCCGCATTCAACAGCGGCATGCCTAGCCAAGCCTTGGCATGGCTTGCCGGCAACAGCAGAGAACGATGGCCCGGGCACTCTACGTTATGCACTTCCGTGGTTACCTGCAGCACGTCAGGCACCACCGCCCACAACTGAACACCACGCTCACTCAGTTCCTCTTTAAGCAGCCCAGTCGCACAAAGAGCCTTGAGGGACGCTCCCAACACCGACTCCAACTGTTTTCGATCGACCAACTCTCCCGGATTCAGACAAACTAGCCAACGCTGGTACCAGCTAGCGCCCTGGCTTCCAGAAAGCACTTCAAAGCCATCACCATTACTCGCTGCCGGATAACGTGGCCGAGCGGCAGACGGACCGCTGGCCGGCGCGTAATCAAGGAGGTTCAGCAAATAAGACTTCCCAGAATTCCAGCGATAGCTCGCGAGGTCCTCTAACGCGAATGCCCCCAGATACACCAGATGCAGCATCAGACCCTGCATATACTGCTGGGCTGCCTCAGAATCAATCCGATAACCGAGCGTATTATTTACCTCAGTCGCCCAACGTTTCGCAGCCTGCTGCACCTTATCCAGCGGCCACTCTAGCGCTGCAATGCCTAAGCGATTTAACGAGCGACCTACCTGCGCACGCCAACCCAGATCCTCCAGCACCTGCCAAAGCATGCGATTACGGATGATCTTCAAATGTCGGACCGGATTGCGCACCTCACCGGACTGCTCAAAAAATTCAAAGTCCCCATCAAAACGCTTATCCGGCGGCATGAACTCACGCAGGTAATACGGCAGCGCCAAGTGCCCATGCTGACCTTCATGCTCTAGCCAATAACGCTCAAACAATTCCGGTATCTGCAAGAGCGGCACCGGACCGGTATGATTTTCCAGCAGCTGAGTCAGGGCCATTCGAACGTTGTTCTGCCAGGTACGGGCGGCAAAGAAACCGGCGCGATGCGCTGCATCCTGCACCGAATCACTAAAAGTCAGCAGTTTTCGGTCATCGTTATCGCGACTGCTGAAGAGCTGATGAATTGCCACCGCGCTCAGACTCGCGGCTCGCGCACCGAACACCACGAGGGATGCTTTTGCGGAGCAGTACGGGCAGTTGTGCTGATGTACAACCCGGTTTACCTGGCCGACACGCTCCTCCTTGAGCAAATCTGGGCGACTGACACGCACCAGCGCTTCATTCCCAGCCTGGCATGCCTTGCACCCACCGCTATGTTCCAACCCTGCGGTAAAGCCGCACTCACGGCAAACCCGGAAATGGGTCAACCTTGGACCGCTCATCTGCTTATCACCACTAGGCTGCCAAGGCATCAACAACCCGGTTTCCTGGTGATTGCTGAAGAACGCCGAGTAGATATTGGCCAGATCCAATTCGATCTGCTGATTGACCGGCTGCGCCACCTCCATCCGCGTCAACCAGGCCGTACCGTGACACTCACGACACTGCACGAGTGGCAACCGAATCTGCTGCTTGTCCCTGGCCGGCGGGTCATCACCGAACGCCAGCAAGGGCGGCAAGCGCTTGATACTGTCGGTCTCCTCGATCTCAAGATCATCTGCGGGAACAGGCTCACGCAAGGTACCGACAATACGTCGCAGCTCTCGTGCCCACAGCTGCAGGCGCAGCTGCATCAGGGGCAGCTTCGTTTCCGCCCGTGCATGAGCTGCCAATGACAAAAGAGCAATCAGTGCCTGTTCCGGCTGACGTTGAAAACGCTTTGGAATCTGAGCGGCCAGACGATTCGCCAGCTCTCTGAAGGTTGGAGTCTTGTCGCCCTGCCGCAGATGTCGCAATAGATTGGCCAGTTGCCCGTGCTGCTTCAGCTCCTTACCAAGCGCTATACGCCCTGGCATTTCCTGTAGATCCATCTCTGGCTGTTTGCTGAAGTACAACTCGTAAGCGACCAGCAAATACTCGTTCAAGCCCTGGCGCAGCGCGACCTGCAGGGTCTCTGGAGCAATGTCCGGGTTCAGGTTGAGGAACGACAGCGTGTCGATGAATTCATCCGGCGACTGACGCTGCTCAGTAATCACCGCCTCCCGTGGGAAGGGAGCGGAAAATATATCGCTGGCATACTGAAGCAGCCCCGCCACACTGTCTTCACCTCCCAATGTCGCCGAGGTACCCACGCAGATCAGGCGCTCCGGCGCCAGATCAAAGCGGGCACGTAAGCGGCGGATCAGGAGCGACAGATCCGTACCTTGGGCGCCATCAAAAGTATGCAGCTCATCCACTACCAGATAACGGAGGGTGTCGGGCCCGTTGTTCACCCACAGTTTCTGGTCCTGCGGGCGCATCAAAAGGTAGTCGAGCATCTTGTAGTTGGTAAGCAGCACGTCGGGCGGATTCTGGCGCAGGGTTTCCTTATCCGTGATTACCTGGTCCGGTCCCATGGACTTGATGCCCTGGCCATCACCGCCGACAAACAACCCAACACGCAGCCCCTTCAGTGACGGTTGGTTATAGATTTCTTTGGCAAAACGCTTGGCCTGATCCGTCGCCAAAGCGTTCATCGGGTAAATGACAATAGCCTTAATACCGGGCTTGCCAGCCTTCTGACAGAAATCCAGCACCGGGTACATAAAGCACTCGGTCTTACCCGAACCAGTACCCGTCGCCACCAGTGCATTGGCTGCTTTGCCATTCGCCGTAAGGCGCCGCCAAGCCTGCTCCTGGTGAGCATGAGGAGGGAATTCAGTCTTAAATCCAGAAAAGAAATCGCAGCCTGACTGACCACTCAGAAATGGCAAGCCAACGGTAACGTAAGGCCCCTTGATGAAAGCCTCGCCGTCCTGCTGCTCCTCAACCAGACGGCGGAACTCCCCCCGGAATGGTGAGGTTTCAGTCTCGAAACCAGTAATGATAAATTCGCGTAGTGCAGCGGATACTTCGCTGGCCAACAAGCCGGGAATCATGAAACGTCCTTATCATCTGGGACAGAGCAAATGCCCTGCTGAAGGTACCTCGCAGTGCGCTGGGCCGCACAGCCAGACCCCTAATATAAAAATTTTACCTTAGGCAAACCAACACATCTCCGCTCATGCGCCAGCACCGCTCGGCGCGTGATTACGCGCATCCAGTGCTCTCCTCGAAAATGGCCCAAGCCACCCGGTAGTCATCTTCCCGATCAGGTTTAAAGAAGGGGGCGTGGTAAGTGATGGTGGTTTCCCAAGGACCGCCAGGCAGGGTGTCGTCCTGATAGGTTTTGCGTACAACGCCCTGGGTCAAATGCTGGATATCTTCCCAGCCGAGGGCAATGTCGTGAGCGTTGAAGTCCGAGGACTCGACCGAGTAGTGGGTGCCTTCGGCCAGGTCACTGTTACGGGCTTTTCTATGCAAGCCGACACCGACTAGGCCTTTACTGGGCGTGAAGACGATGCGACCATTCTGGTCATACCAGGTATCGGCTTCATACTGGCGCATGACCGGGAACTGAACCCTGTAGATGGTGAGCAGTTCTTCCAGCGTTAGGCCAAGGGCCTGTGAAACGAGGACATCGATTTCAACCAGCGCCTGCCGGCGGGAGTAATCGCTACGCAGAGCGTTATGGCGTTGCCACTCGGGGGTGAGGTTGGAGAAGAAGTCTCGCAACAGACACTCATTATTAGAGGTCCATTTAGCCCCCCTAAATTCATTACACCAAACAGCCCCCCAAATCTCCTTGTATACTTCAAGAGTCGAGAACAGACAAATACCGCGAACCAGAAACTCAGCTCTCTTAGAGGCCGAGAACTCTAGAACAGGCAGTTTTCTAAGCGCATTCAACCGGAAATCCGGCTTACCAATAACCCTATGAAAATAATCATAAGGCAACGAGCTTAACAATGTCGCCCATAAGAGATTCTCAGCATTATCACCTAAAGAAAAATAACTGACCCCTTCTTGCTGAGCCAAATCCGGAGCCCAACCTGACAGCAAAGTCCGTTCCCCCTCTTTATCCACCCGACGTCTAGCCACTATTTTTGATACGGACAGATTGGGATCGTAACCCTCGACTACAAAGTTACTTCTAGGAAGATAATCATCCCCGACATCGAAAATATCTAGAGCCGTATAGGCGCGATGTGTATCGCACACCCGCTTCGGCGTTTGTGAGAAAACATTAGCCAATCCGATATGGGCGCTCTGAAGTACGAATTTTTTTTGCTCAACAAAGCCAGTTTTCTCGACACACTCTAGCTCTCCAAAATTTCGTTCACCAGCAGTAAACTTCAAATTATTTTTCGAAAATTTATTTAGCTTAAGCAGCGCAGCTATTTCCAGCCCCGACCGGAAGGAAATAAGCCTTGCAGACCGCCAGCTCTCAGCGCTCATGCTTTGCTCAAAAAAATAATCGACAAACTTTAAATATTCCTCATCTAGATTGATGACGCGAGCAAGAGATCCCTGCCTATTCCAGCCTCCATTGAGATTCTTTTTACCCAAATCAGAGACAGAGTGGCTGGTAAAGCATTCATCGATCGTATTTGGATGATAAAGGCCAAATATCATTTGAGCAGAATTATTACGCTCAATATGTGAAACCACATTAAGACTATAAGCTCTAGTATTTCCGATCGGAAATAATTTTTCTTGGTTCACGAAAGAAAAGTGATAAATCAAATGCTGATACACTTTCCCCCTCATAGAACCGCCTTTTTCCTCCTCAAAAATACTGTTTTGGTGTAGCAGTCCAGAGACACCACTCCGCGAAAGTAATTTAAATTGGAGCTCCGCGAACCCTTTGTACAAATCACACTTCATTGAGGATGAAAACGGGTAATTCCCAACACTACCCAGAAAGCTTCTAGCCCCAGAGATTTCTTCAAGCTCCTTTATCACTGCCGAGAGAACATCATCCCTCTTTAACATTCGCGCCTCTAATGCGGCCTTATCCTCTCCACTCATAGCCCTGAGAATTAGTTCAGGAGAAAAGTCACCGACAACTCGCTCCAAACTAAAATTCAATGCAGACCATGGAGGATTACCAAGAGTAATATCAAAGCCACCGCGCTTGGCGTAGATGTCGGCAAAAGCCAGTTCCCAGTGGAAAAAGCGGAAGTGTTCACCCAGTTCGTTGGCGATGGCCAGGGTCTTAAAAAACGGGTTCTTGAACAGCTTTTCCAGGTTGAGCTCGCCCTGCTGGGTGCTGACGTCGCGGACAGCTTGGGTTTCAACGCGCAGGGCTTGTTGGGGCTCGTCGGCGGCGAAAAGGTCCTCGATGGGTTTAAAGAGGTCCTCTCCTTTCGCTGACTCAGCACTGAACAAGCCTTCTTGCATCGGGGCAAATTCGAAGGTGCCAGCGCTGTTGAGGATGGTATTGAGGTCGAATAACCATTTTTGCCGATCGGGCAGTTGCTCTGCCTTGTCCAGCGGCCAGAACCAGAGGGCGCACCAGTAATCCATGGCCAGTTTCAAGCGGCGGTAGGGCGAGGCAACGCGGGCATTGGTATTGAAGATGCCAGTGGTGCGCAGCTGGTCTTTCTCTTTGGTGCTGGTGTGGTGTTCGGCCATGCCCTGCTGGCCCCACAAGGGGTAGCTATCTTCGGTGCGCCGGCGGTGCTGTTCCAGCATCTGGGTGTGTTCGCGCCATAGACGATCGACTGCATTACTCAGCGCTTGCAGGGTACGAATTTCCTGCGCTTCGAGCGGAGCACAGAAAGCCTTTTTCCATTCTTTGATAGCACTGAAGGCATCCGGGCGCAGCTGTTTGGCAACGCTGTCGTTGTAGCCAACCATGCCAGGATCGGGCAGCAGGAAGTGGTAAATCTCCCCTTCTTTTCGGCCACCCTCGCCTGCCTGTTCCTGCAGACCAAAGGGGTCGAGCCGGCGCGGAGCATGGTTGTACCAGAGGCTTCCCTTGGCTTGTTTCTTGAGAGTGCTGGCCGGAAAGACCTCACGGCGGGCACCAATCAAGCTATTTCCGGCGAACAGCTGGTAACCGAACCAGGGTACGTTGTGGCCACCGCTGAGGGCGTTAAGCCAGAGGGAAACTTCCGCCAGTTCAACAGCGATGGGGTTGAGGTCAACACCGAACACGTTGTGATCGGCGATGTGCATTTTTACCCTCTGCAGTTCGCGTTGGTAGTCCTCGTGGGGAATCCGTAGGCCCAGCTCCTGCTGTTTACGCGTGAGGTAGGCCTCTGCGAGCTGGTTGACGGCTTCATTCAAGAAGGCGGCGCTGCCCATGGCGGGTTCGCACACCGTCAGGTTGAGGATATCGTCGGCGGTGATGTCGTCTGTCAGGCGTTCCTTGAGGGTGTACTTCACCAGGCTTTTGGTAAGTACTTCCGGGGTGTAAAAGCTGGCGGATTTTTCCCGATCGCGCCCGGCCATCCGATAGATGAATTTGCCTTTGGGGTGGACGCGCAGCTTTTTCTTTTTGTCCTCGATGTCGTAAACCCATTCGCTGTCTTCGTCGAATTCTTTCAGCTGGCTTTGCGTGACGAAGAAGCCAGTTTCCAATTCATCAGGGTTGATGTTTTGGCCTTTGGCGGCGACTTCGTGGAGGTCCTCGGTGGCGAAGAAACCACGGTAACTGAGCAGCGCTTCATATACGGCACCAAGCTGGTTGATACCGAGCTGGGTGTAGCTGACACGACCACGACGCTTACGGCCCTTTTGAGGCCGGGTCAAGGACATGCTCTGGATCACTCGCTGTAGGGTTTCGTTGCTGAAGGTGACGCGGTTGAGCAACGGAGTGTTAGCCGGGTCAAACAGGTGGCTGTCCAGGCCCTGCAGGGTGAAGCCGTTGGCGGTGCTTTCGTGCAACTGGTCGAGTTGGCGGTTGAGCTGGTGGCCTTTGTAGATCAAGCCGAACATGCGCTGTAGGCTGTGGTGAAAATAGTGACCGCGACGGCTTTCTTCGGTGGTCAAGCGAACACTTTCCAGATCGCGCAGGCTTTCCAGACTGTAGCCTTGGCGCCAGGCATCGTGCTGGTGCGGTAGGTAGCCGAGCTCTGGCCGAGCTTCGATATAAAACAGGAAAAGGATGCGGTACATGGTGCGCAGGCATTCGCTGGACAACTGGTCGGGGTCCAGCGCATTGCTGCCACTGTATATGCCCTCTTTGCGGTCTCGGGCCTGCTCGACCAGTCGCGCGGCCGCTTCGTTGCCGAGCAACTCAATAGCGTGGCGCAGGGCGTATTTCAAATCATCGGAGACGGCAAAGGCGTGCTTGTGGCTGTTTTCATCCAGGCTGTCGAGTCGACTCTGGCCATCATCCGGCACCAGGCTTTCTCGGTGCAGCAGTACCGCGGTAGCCTTGAGGGTGCGGTCGTCTCGACGTCCGAGAATTTCTTCCCAGTCAAAACGCAGCATGCGATTCTGCGACCACTTGTAGCGGTCAATCAGAATGCCCTGGCGGTCGCTGAGCAGCAGTACCCAACGCGGCGGCTGCTCGTTATACGGGCTGGATTGGCGAAACACCACTTCATTGAGGATGCGGTACCAGTCGGTATTGCTCAATTTGTCGTGGTGCGGACCAGAGCCGAAGAACTGGTCACGGTGCAGTTGCAGCGACAGCGGATCTTCGCCCTCGCTATTAGCATCCAGTGCACCCAACACCCATAGCTGGTCACCCAGCACACTGAGCACTGGCAGCTCCATATTGGCGGCAACCTCACGGTTGCCGGGCTGGTAGGTAATACCCAGCGCACCAAGCAGGTCGCGGTAGAACTCGCGTTGCAGACGGATGCGCTCACTGGCGCTGCGTTCAGTCTTGAGCTTGTGGCGCAGGGCAAAATAGCCCTGATTCAGGTTGCGCAGAGCGCGCTGCGGGGTGACGAAACCTTCGCCCTGCTCTTCCCGGATTTCCCACTCTTTGATGGTGTCAGCCAAGTCGCCCTGGAATACCTCTGCAAGGTAATGAGCGCTAAAAAACTCGTTATCGTTGCTCAACCCGATAAAGGTGGCCACGCTGTCCTGTAACGACATCTAACTTTTACTCCTTTGCCTGAGCCCGACTGCTCAGTCTGTGACCCGGGTAAATACGGCAAGAATCTGAATAAACGGCACAGGTTCTATGGTGTGAGTGTCCTGCACCCAGGTCTGGTAGTCAGCAAACACCTTTTCAATCCGGTTCAGACGCTCTTCTTTGCGAGCGGCCTTGAAATGTTCCGCCTGACTGGAACCTTCCAGTTGCAGATCGAGCTGCAGGACCTGACGCCCCTTAAGCGCCTTGAGCTCGGCCAGCTGACGCTCCAGCTGCGGTCGGTGTGCGGCGATGTAATCCTGTTGCAGTTGCTGCATCTGCTTACGCGCAGCGGTAATCACTGCCGGCCGCAGACGTTCTAGCTGAACGATAGCCAGCGGCTGAGCGCGGTTAGGCAAGCGGTTGTCCAGCTGCAGGCGCTGCAACCACGCTTCGGCAGGTTCGATGCCCGTGACCGCGTCGTTACGGATCCTGATGGCGAACCACTTCCAGATCACTGGGTGGGCCTTGCGGTTGGGAATCAGGCCACTGACCAGGAATACACTCTCGTCGGGTTGCATTAGCTGAGTGACCCGGTCGATATCCGGCAGCGCTAGTACCGGCGCACTGTGCCGAGCCACTTGGGCCAGCAGCTTGTCTTGCAGCCATTGGATCGCCGGATGTTGGGGCCAGAGGTAGTGCAGCTTGGGCCAGGCGTTCTCGTCCTGACGACTACGGCGAATTTCTTCGGCAAAACGCTGCCTGTCAGCGGTAAGTACCAGGCTGCCATCTTCCGGGCGGATCTCCGGGGGTAGGAAGCGGAAACGGTAGTCCAGGTCGTCCGGAGGCGTCAGGGTGATGGTTTGACGTTCATTGTTGGCCGTGAAGTTGACCTGGCGGCGCTCACGGTTGATGGCTTCCAGCGCCTGACGAGCGAACTCATAGTCACTGGGGAACAAGCTGAAGCCGTCGACGGTGAACTGTTCTACCTGCTCAGGAGTTTTTGGCTGCACGGCCTCGGGGTTGAGAAACAGCGCCAGCAGATCGTCGCCTTCATTACTGTCATCGGCTTGGTACTGCTGATCAAAGGTTTGTGCGTCGGTGCCGTTGGCCATGGCCTGCATGGTCAACGCTTCTTCAGCGTCCGCATCGTGGACCTTCATGAAAGTGGCTGGATCCCCGATGTTACGGTAGGCCTGATCGTCCTTCTCCTTGAGGATTTCCAGTATGCGCTGGTCGCCCTTGACCGTCGGGTTGCTGCTCTGGGCAATCAGGTAGGTGATGATCGGCGTCTGCTCTTGGCCGTAGCGGTCAACCCGACCGTTGCGCTGCTGGAACACCATCAGCGACCAGGGCAGATCAAAATGCACCAGACGATGAGACAGGTAGTGCAGGTTGATACCCTCACTAGCCACGTCCGAACAAAGCAATACACGCAGCTTGCTTTCCGGCTTGCCGAAGGCTTCGACAATGGATTGCTGCTCTATGTCGCTCATGCCGCCATGCAGTATCTGGATGGCATCGTCCTTAAGTTTGAGATCCTGCTGCAATTGGGCCTGCAGCCAGTTGAGCGTTTCGATCCGTTCACTGAAGATCACCAGGCGGTCGTCGGTGTCGCTCTTCTTCCAGCCAAAGTCCTTGCTGTTCAGCAGGCCGAGAAATTCCCGATATTTGCTGAAGCTGGTCGGGGTGATGTTGCGCAAGGCGTGCTGAAGGTTGTGGAGCGCTTCAATTTCAGCCTGCTCGTCGGTGCTGGCACCCTTACCCTGCAACTTGGCAATGCGCTGCTTGACCGATATCTCGGCGGCAGCCGGCGAGCTAAACATGGCTTTCTGCAGGCCGATACGCACTAACTGGCCGTTGCTGGTCGCACTATGCTCGCCACGGTAAGTGAAGGGCACATCAAGCAGGGCTTGGTAAACACCCTCCTCCTCCAGTGAGGCGTGCAGGTAGATGTCCTTGACTACCCGCTCCTTGAACTCCTGCTTTACCTGGTCGCGGATGTCCTTCTTGAAGCGACGGATGACCAGCCCCTTATCTCGGAAGTCCTCCTTGGCGTAGTCGTCCGGATCGGAAATGGCAGTCGGGTCAAGCATGTTCATCAGGCTTGCAAAACTGCGCGCCTTGCCATCATGCGGCGTGGCCGAGAGCATGATCAGCGTATCGGAGCGGCCAGCCAGCAGTTGCGCGAGCTTGGCACGCTGCGAGCCACTGCTGCGCTCGGCGACGTTATGGGCCTCGTCGATGACAATAATGTCCCAGTAGGCCTCTTCCAGATGGCGGCGATACTCGTTGTCCTGCTTCAGCGTGTCGATAGATATGATCGACTTATCGTAGTAGTAGAAAGGGTTGTGATTACCCGGTATGTGATTGCGCACACGCTGCAGGCCGGCGGAGTCCAGCCGAGTCAGTGGGATAGTGAATCGGTTCCACATCTCCTTCTGGAACTGGGTCATCATGCTTTTCAGCGTCAGCACCAGAATGCGCTTGCCGCGGCCCCGGCGGATCAGCTCAGTCATCAGGATGCCGGCTTCCAGAGTCTTTCCCAGGCCTACTGAGTCGGCAATAAGGATTCTCTGGCGGTTCTGCTTGAGCGCCTGCAGCGCGGGATCGAGCTGATAAGGTACCGTATCCATCGCTGCGCGATGACCCAGATGAATCTTGCTATCGGCTGGAGTGATCTGCCGCAGCTGGGTTTCGATGAACAACCGACTCTTCTCAAACCCCGGGGTGGTGTCCTGCTCGAAGCAGGTCTCTGCAGGATCCAGAATACGGATCACGTCAGCCTGCTCCTCTAGCCGCGAGAGAAACTGCGCACTCTTGCCATTGACCAGCTCGGATAACCCGTCGACCGTGAGGATGTAACCACCGTCATCGCAGGGATCAGCTCGGCGCACTACCCATTCGCAGTCACGGATAACGACGCGAGCGCCTGGAGCATAAAGACTTTGCATTGAACATTCCTGTAACAGACACGACCCCAACATCCGGTGCCATGTGGCGTCAACGATAATGGCCCGATGATGCGACAGATCCACCGGTGAGGTGAAGCCTTAAATGGATATTTGGCTGACCGGATGAACATGCTGCGACAGACAGCCAACCATCGCTCACCAATTCCGAATGTCACGTTGTGAACTGGTGACCGCTGTCATTCACTCCACGCTACTCAACCGCAAAACGCCTTTGGTAGTGGCGCTGCATTGCTGCCTGCATGGCAGCCTGATGCTCAGCCGCCCTTGCATCACCCCATTCGTTGCTCGAATAGATCAAGTCCATTTTCAAAGAGTCTGGCCGCTTCTCAAGGGCTCGCTTGTTGAGGAATCGCTGGCGCTTTTCGTTGTACGGCAAATTGCTGTACTCGGAGTTGATGCTGCGCGAGACCAGCGCCAGATTGCCAAAGCGGTTCAGCCAGGCGCTGGTGACCTTATTGGTATCGGTCGCCTGTGGATTCTGCGGCGAAATATGTTCCACCGAGTTCTTGGCTGTGAAGCGAAAGTTGCCCCATGCGTCATGATCACGATGCTGCTCATGCCAGAGCACAAAGTCCAGCTTGTAGAACCAGTAATGGGCAAAGTCGACGCCGTAATCGCAGGGCAACACTGCCTCGAACTGAAGCGCAGCAGCGGTACGCCAGGGCTCATTCATGAATGCCCGCGTGCGCACTACCAAGGGATCGCTCGTCACTTCCCCTAGCAATTGGTTATCCAAATGGCACAGGAAGCCGTAGTAGCGCTCAACCTCCTCCACGCTGCCACGCACGGTTTGCGCATGCTTGTGGATGAAATAGAGGAACGGAGTCAACCAATAATGGGTGGTGATCTCCTGGGAGTGGTAGAGCATGCTCTGCAGTAACGACATGCCTTGTTTCAGATCATTGTCACGGCTGCGATTGATGTAACGCTTGTCATCATTGGCAGAGATCGAGGTGTGGCAAATTTGATGAACCTCGTCATCCCCCTGATCGACCCACTTGATGACGTATTCATCCCAAAGCACTCGCATACGCCAAAGCAGGTCGATGAACCCTTGTGCCCTCACGGTACGCTGCGCGGGCTCCGCCGGCTGCAGTAAATGGGCCTCGAACAAGGTAAGCAGGTGCCGATCCAGCACACGGGGCAGATCCGGCTGCCCTTGCTCTTTCAACCAGATACGCAGCACATGCAGAAGGAACAAAGGGAAGCCAATAATACTGCGCGCCCATGGTGCCTCCCCTTCGTCCATCGCGATGGTCGCGGGTCCATTGTCAAACTTGGGATCTGCGCCGTTGACAATGTTCTCCAAGGTCAGCCGCTCAGCAGATTCCACCTGTGGAGCCTCGGCTCTTCGCGACAGCAGCCCGTGCACAGCTACTGCGTGAAGCAACTGCCCTTTGCTATAGAGGTCACCCAAACGGTGAGCCTCCAGCCGTGTATCCTGGCAGAGATTACGTTCGACAAAGCCACTCATGTCGGCACAAGCGTTCCACAAAGCTGCGTAACGGGAACGGCTTTCGGCGGGGATGTCGCGCAGTAGCCTAGCCTTGAGAATTTCGTGATGCTGGAGCTGGATGCCGCGGTTGTTGATGACTTCAAACAACTTGTTCAAGTCCATCCCCTCAGGCACCTGTGTGAGCACGAGCAAAACCTTGCGATAAACGAAGCAGGCCAGTTCCTTGAGGTATTCGTCATCCACAGGCTTGCCATCCGCACGCTTGTAGGTCTGCTTGAAAGAAGCCATCAGTTGCTGAGCTTCTCTCATGCTTTGAGTATCGGGGATCTCTGAGCTTGCTCCACTTTTGCCAGGCATCATGCTGGCAAGGAAGGCGTTCACCTGCTCGCGGATCGAGAAATGCAGGCGAGGAATCACGCTGTCCTTCAGCACTACCCTGCTGAAGTCGCCCATCACTTGGTTCCATATGGCGACCGTGCTGAGCATCCACAGCGTCGTGAAGCGCTGCTGCCCATCGATCAGGTCGAAGCGGCGCAGACCCTTAAGGCGATCTTGTTCAGAGGTTTTTTCGACCACCAGGGCACCACCCAGAAAAAACTGGTCTTCGTCCCGATCAAAGGCATTCGCCATATCGGTCAGCAATGTCTTGATCTGATCATCACCCCAGACGTACAGACGCTGGTAGATAGGCACGTTGAAGCACCAGGCCGCGTCGTCTTGATGAGCCAGCTGCTCCAAGGTGAAGAGACGGGAATCAATACTCATGGCGATCTTCCTGGCAAGTCTTCAAGTACGTTTCGAGCCATAGCGATTTACCCGCAAGGGTCGAGCATTCGGAGTCCAACTGCCCTTGATAGAAATCCAGGACCGCCCTCTTGTATCGCCCCTGCACCCCCTGCCCTGCTGATACCGTTTCGTTAGCATATGAAGACGCCACCGCTTGTTGTCGGTGCTGAAGGAAATCCAGCACCTGCTTCGGGTGGTAACTCTGGGCAATCACATCCAACAGGTTCAGCTCGGCCAGCCTGAAGAAATTGGCCGCGGTTTCCTGCTTGACCTGTTTTCTCTCCAGGCGAATCGCGCCCAGCAAAAACTCCAAGCGCAGGGCAAAAGCGGTCAGTTGTTCAACGTCGAACTGATCGACATACATCAGGCTACAGAGCATGAAGATCTCGCGCAGGTACTCCTGGTTACTACGCAGCAGCTGTTTATAAATCGTGCGGAAGATACGGACCTGCGGACAAGGCGCAGGATCATTCATTAGCCGTTGCAGCAACGCTGCGTACTTGTCCACGTATAGAAAGAACCCGACACCTTCATGGATGGGCTGACGCAACGCCATAGGCAGGCTTGCAGGATTTTGCCCGACTCGCAGCTGGCTACCCTGCAGCACATAATCACCATCCCCCGCCAGCGTCATGCAGGACGCTAGCCGATTGTGCCGGGTCGCGTAGAGCGGCACGCTGTCAATACGGCTACGGCTGTCGGCGGCGTGGGGCCAAGTGTCGCGCTGGAATTCTGCCAGGAGCGGTTCGTGCCTCCCCGCAGGCGTGTGCGATCCGCGCCAACGCCGCGCACGCCAGAGAAAACGATTGAATAAGTTAGGGGCGAAGTCCTGACCTGGGCTCAGCACCGCCGGGTGGCGTTGCAGGCTCTCCCAGCGCTCTGCACAGTCCCTCTGCAGTGCAGCCTTGAGTTCAGTCTTCCCTTGCGCGTAGTCGATCGCGCGCAGGTGATAGGCCTTGAGCAGGTCAGTGGCCTCCAAGCGCACCCCGCGGTTGTTCTGGGTGTCGAAGAAGGTGAAAGCGAGGTCAGTGCTGTCCACTTCGATCACTGTCAGCCGCAGCCTTTCGATGATCTGCGGCGCAATCGCCTCCATTTGCTTCAATGCCTGCAACCCTTCAGCAATATGTCGCGCGGATTGTCCCGAATAGCTGAGTGCCTGCCCCACTGGCAGCTTGCCGCTAGAGCGGTGGTACAACAGCGACAGCGCGGTGATGCGCTGCTGACCATCGATGATGAACCGCTTCGACTGGTTTGCGTCGCGATGCAGTAGTACACCACCCATGTAGTAAGGCAGGACGGTATCCGCCTGTGCTGCATATGTTGCTAGGTCATTGACCAGTTGCGTCAGCTTGTCTGGCCCCCAGACGAAACCACGCTGATAGCTGTCCAATGCCAACGGCCAATCGCTTGCATTGAGTAATTCGGCGAAAGACAGAGTACTGACCCGTACAAGCGAAGCCGGCTTGGCGGGTAGGATTTCCCGGATCAATTTTCGTCCCACCGTCTACGCAACGTCCTGATCAGCGCGTTTCCTCGTAACGCGCGGCCGTCTGGCCCACAGAGTGCGACAGAGCCTTCCGGTAATCCGAAGACTTCTTCGATCCTTGCCCGGATTGTGCTCACTTTCGCATCCGAGCGCGCGGCCCGATAGCGAGCCGCCTTCCGGTTTCCGATAACGACCGTCGAGTCTTCTTCCTGGTCATCCGAAGCCTCCAGAACCTCGGCATCCCAGGTCTCTTCCACTTCATCTTCCTCGATAAGCTCACCATCGTCGTCGCCCTCTTCAGCCTCGTCGACTTCAGCGGTTAGATCAGCCAGCGTCTGGGCATGGGAGTACCAAGTACTGGCATCCTCTTGTTCCCACACTAAGCCATCCTGGACATGGAAGGTGCGCAGGGCTGCGGAAGACGGAACGTAATCACTGAATCGCGACTTCACGGCCGGCAAACGTTCAAAACCGACCCCCAAGGCGCGCAGCACCTTTTCTGGACCTGCAACCAGCAAAAACTCAGACCAGCACGGCTCGCGGAAATTGACGCTGACCGTACCGTACATATAGAGAGTCGCCAGCAGTGAAGCATCTTGCTCTGCCAATTGGGTGAGTACCTGCATCACAGTGCGGTAGATGCTGAAACCTGCGTCCTCAATGGACTGCGAATCGACTTCGACTGTGGGTAAGGGCGATTTACTGTTGACGAACGCGAGCTCCGTCACCGATTTCTTGATCATTGCCTTCATTCCTTGAGCGGGACCTTGGATGGATGTAACGAGCTGATTTGCGACGATTGCAAATGTTGGGATGACCGCAGAAAGCCGCGAGATCCATCACCAAGCGGACGCCGCATGACTGAAGGGGCATAATGCCACTATTGCATGACTAAGACTCTAGAATCCCTCGTCGAGCCTGGTTTTCTGCTTGGGGTGCCACCTGAGACAGCAGAAACGTCAAGCAAGATCAACGGCGTGATTGCGCCAGCAGGCTGGCAGTATGCCACCTAGCCTGACATGCTAAGCCCCTGTAGATCGCGCCCTCGCCCGGAGCTCTCGCCCTTGAAACCCCAGCACTTCAGTTTCACTACCCAAGCCTTTAACAGCACTGCCACCACCGCCAACGTGTTTATCCACGGTTACTCCGCGGGCCACAACTTCACCGACCGGACACTGCTGGTCAGCCAGATTCCGCAGACCTTGAATACCGATATCAACCTGCTGGCGTTTTGGGAATCCAGCCACTTCGGTTCGATCGGCAAGCTTTCGCGCAATGTCATCTTCGGCGCCTCACGCCTGCACCCCGCAGCAACGCTGGCAGCGTTTGCCGGGGACAGAGCCGTGCATTTCGCGATGTCCCGCAAACGCGCGAATCTCGTTGGCGAAGCCCTGCTCGATGAGCTGGGGGAGTACCTGCTAGAACACTACCCCTACGTCACCCACGTAAACCTTGTCGGCCACTCTTTGGGCGGACGAGTGGTGATCAGCGCGCTGCGCAAACTGGCCCAAAACCGCGATGCGTGCGACCTGGTCATCAATGACGTGCTGTTGATGGCTGCTGCTGTAGAAGTGTCGGCGGACGAAGCACAGACATTGAACGACACCGCGAAACGTGTAATTAACGCCTACTCCAAGTCAGACGGTGTGTTGCTGCTCAATGCCGATGAAAAGTGCCTAGGACGGCATGAAGTTAGGCCCTTCGATAACGTTGAAATGACCAAATTCGGCCACCTGGATTACTGGCCGAAACTGCATGATGTGCTCATGCGCACGGGGTTTGCCGGCTTCAACGGCCAACAAATCGGCCAGCCTCAGTTGCAAGACCCGGTGCTCAACGACGTCCTGCTGTATGGCCTGCTTCAAGGCGCCCCGCGAGAGGTACTGGCCCAAGGCATCAAACACCTCAAAACCAGCAGTTGGACCAGCATTGATGAGCAACAGCCGCTGCACTCCTTCGTCCGCGAAATGCAGTACCTGGGTGGCCACTGCATGGTGAATTTCGTGCGGGGCCGGGGTATTGCCTACGCCGCGCTGCTAGACATGCTGGTGGAGCACTTCGACCTGGGCAATGACCGACAACGTTGCGGCGCCGTCGTGGAGTTAGAGGCGCTGTTGGTTCGGCAAGTGTTCGACAACGCGTTCCCGGAAGGTCATCCCTTCAGCAGCTCGCCTATTGCCGCAGTGAAGGCCATGCCTGCTGACACCTATTTCAGCCATGTCGACGCACTGGCTGAGCGCTTGACCTTGGCCTCCTACGTCAAGGCTTCAGCCTCTGCTCCAGAGGTGGAAACCTCCCAAACGCTAGCAGTCACCGGCGGGACCCTCAATATCACGCAACTAGCAAGCTGGAAAATGCTGTCGGCGTTGCCCGAGCTACTGGGCACGCATATAGCCGGCCGCTGGATGACTAATTTCAAGACCGCGCTGAAACCCGGCTACTCGGCATTGATACCCGCCGTGGCTGTGGTGTTTTTTGCGCGGGTTCACTGGGGGAGCGAGCGTGGATTCAGACACCGCTGAGACATCCACGCACCAAGCGCAACCAAAGTCAGAAAGGAAGCCACCATGATTGCAGCAAAAGACTTCTGCCTCGAACTCATCGAACATGTTGGCGCGCTGTTCAGCGCCCAGACGCCCAGCGATTGGTGGTGTGTAACCTCCAGCAACTGCAGCCCTAGTTGATGAAGTACTGACATTCGGCTGTTTACAGCGTCAAGCGAGATAGACTGGGTGACTTAAAGCGAAGAGCTATAAACGGAGCATTCGAGAATGGGTAACAGGGCTGCTGATCTCCCACACAACCGACTATCCCCCTCCCCCTCACTCCTCCCCAAAATAGTCACTATCCATCTGCTTCACCTCATAAACCTGCTTCACACTAACCCCCAAATTATTCTCAACCATCAACCGCGCCAGCTCGACGCCATCAATCAACACCACCTTGATATCCAACCCAAGTGCGGCCTCCCGAGCCCCTATCGAGAATTCCGAGGTCGTAATAAACACGCCTTTGCGCGCCCGCTGCCGGGTCAGCGCGCCGATGAATTTATCGATCTCGGGCCGATGCACGGTGTTAGTCCAGCGCTTGGCTTGCAGGTAGATAACATCCAGGCCGAGCTTGTCTTCCTTTATGATCCCGTCAATGCCATCGTCATTGGTGGCCTGTGTGGCTCTACCGGCCTCTCTTCGCGACCCGCCGTAGCCCATGGCAAGCATCAAATCGACAACCAGCTGCTCAAAAAAAGCCGGTGTTGCCGCCCTCACTTGTGTGAGAATTTCATCAGCCAACGATTGCAAAAGCGCCTGATGCGCCTGCGCCAGTTGCTCGTCTGGTGTAATCTCGGGCACCTCGGTCTCAAGCCCTTCCAGCACATCGACCATTTGTGGTTTGGCTGTGTGGAAGTCGGCAAATTCGGGAAATTGCTTCAACCAGGTCACGGTGAGCCGCTCGGGCCCATTGGCTAGCGCTTCCCGGCCACGCGCGGTGATCTGCACCATCCCTTTGCTGGGAATAGTCAGCAAACCGGCTTTATTCAGGTAGGTCCGAGCCCAGCCTACTCGGTTGTTGATCACCGTCTGGCGGCCCGATGGCAGGCGCTCTTTGCGCTCGTTCTCGCTCAACTGGAAGACATCAGCGACGTGCTCGCGCAACGCGCTCAGCGGCATCGCTACGCCGTCGCGTACCGATTTCAGTACCGGGCGCATGATGGTTTGAAAATCTGGGATGGACATCCAGGCTCCTTATGTTCAATCAATGCTGCTCTGCACGCTCGCAGCCCTGCCCCCATCGGGAAAACCTAGGGCCGATGAACGTGCAGATACTTGGAGGTCTGGCTATCAAACCACCTGATACTCCCCCTCAATCGGTGCACGCGCGCCAAACGCCTGACTCAGATGGCTTTCCAACTCCGCCAACTGCTCCTGCCGCCTGCGCAAGTCTTCCAAGCTCTGCTCCTGATCCTGCAAAATCTTCTCGAACGCTTTAATCTGCGGCGCGAAAATTTCCATCACCTTTTCATGATCCTGAAGCAACTTCATGGGCTCAGCAAAGTGGCTCTTCACTACTTCAGCCAAGTCATTTTGCAACTGCTTCAGCTCGGCCTCGGCACGTTGCTGCTGAACCACGCTGATGGCATCGGTCAGCACCTGGATCCCCGCACCGATCGGCCCGGCCCAACGGCTGATATTGGCCGCTAGCTTGGTCGCTTCCCAGGGTTTGAACTTGTAAACGTAACCCGTAAGGTTCTTCAACGTTTCCCGCGCGAGGAACACCCCGTTCTTGATGCTTTCGACCGGAATCTTGGAAACCGCGCTCAACGCTCGGCTAGAGGCTGCCAAGGCTGAGGCTGCAATGCTGTCGGCGAAGTCGGAAGAACTGTCGAGCTGATGTTCGATCTTCGCGCTGATGCCATTCATGATGCTGGAAGACTGGTTGAACGCGGTGCTGAACAGGTGATCGATGCGAAAACGCAACTTTTCGCCAATATCGTCCTTGGTGAAGCCAATTTTCGATTCCAGGAACGCGTGCACCTGGTCACGGGGCAACGTGCGAATGCTGTTAAGCAGGTCGGTTTCGAGGTTGTTCAGTTCCTCGTAGAGGTTGCCGACTGTAGCCAGGACCTTACGTTTGCCCTCTGCAATGTCCTCTTGAATGCGCGCCGAATCGAGGCGCTGGTTATCGGCGAGTAACCTGAACTTGATCAGCTCGTCTTGAGCGACGGCGATCTTCTTGCCCAGTACATCGCGCACCACATCGATGCCGGTCTTTTTGATCAAGGTATCGCGGCCGCTGCCGTCCAGCACTTGCTGAGTCACCAGCTTGAGTTCGCCGATACGCGAGCGCTGGTCGTAAAGGTCTTTTTGCTCAAGCCAGAAGTCCAGTCCGCGGCTGTTGGGGTTGGAGGCCACGCACACCACGTTGATCGCTTCGCGTTCCGCAGGCGTTAGCTCGACGAAGCGCTGCAGCTTGTTCAGCAGGTTGGTTTTCTTGATGGCGCTCTGTTGCTCGAACTCTTCGGGGTCGCGCAAGTCGGCGACCTCGTCCATTTTATTGATGACGAAAATGGTCGAGCTGAGTTTGTTCAGGTCGCGTAGCACCCAACGCACGATGTCTTGGTGGCTGTCTTTCAGCGGGTTGGTGGCGTCGACGACGTAGAAAATCAGGTGCGCTTCAGAAATGTAATTCTTGGTGATATCGCCGTATTGCACCAAGGCGCCGTTTTCCGCTGCCTTCTCTTTGTCACCGAAGAGGCCAGGGGTGTCGACGATTTCACAACGGTCCTGGAGGCTGGCTGGGCGGTAGATCGCCAGCGCGTCTGAGGACTCGTTGGTGTCGATCTTCATGTCCTTCATTACCTGGCCAAGCCAACCGGCCACCACGCTGGTTTTGCCATCAGAGAATGCCCCGAGCAAGGCGATACGCAGGGCATCGGACTGCACGTCACCAATGGCTTTCTTGATTTTATCGATGTCTTGCGAAACATCCAGGCCCAATTCTTCAAGCGCGCCAACCAGCTTGTGCAGGTTGTCGAGCGACTTGATGACCTCGGTTTTGCTGGCGTTGAACTGTTTAAATTGTTCCATGGGGTTTGGCTTCCACTTGCTGTTTGAGGGCCTGGATCGAGGCAATTTTTTCATCGAACAAGGCAGTGACATCGGCCATCTTCCGGCGCTCGTCTTTGAGCTGGCGCAGCACGCTGTCTTCGATCTGCTCGCCGATTTTCGCCAGCATCCCTTTGGTGTCGGTGGCGAACGTCTTGGTGACTTTTTCGCGCTCGGTTTGAATGGCCTTGGCCACCTGTTCCTGGGCTTCAGCGATTTTTTTGCCGCGCCCGCCAAAGAAGTAGCTCAGGCCCGCAGCCAACAGGCCGAACAAGCCGCCGACGATTGCCCCGACTATGTTGCCGATCCCTGGGAATACCGTGCCTATGCCAAAACCGCTGAGCGCATAGCCGCCAATACTGAGCAGGAAGCTGCCGACGTCGGAGAAGTTGAAGCTGATCGCGTCCATGGCGCTGGAGAGCGACAACGAGTTGTTCGCCGCTTCGCTCAACTGCTGCTGGAAACTCACCCGCTTGGCATTTTCTTGCAGGCGTTTGAGCGCGCGTTCGATCGCTTGGGTAAGGTCCGCGAGCAATTGCTGCTGAATGGTTTCCAAGCGCTCGGCTAGCCGATCCTGGCCCTCGCTGACATGCTGTTGAATCACCCGCTCTACATCATCTTTGTCGCTGAAATGCTCTTCAACCGCATCACGGGCGGCCGAGTTCAGTTCATTGAAGAAGCGGTCCAATGCGCTATTACGCTTGGAGGTAAAGCTGCTTTTGAGTTCATCGAAACTTTTGCGGATGACGTCCTGGCACTCCTGGACCTCGGCACCGATTTTCTCGGAGAAAGTCTGGTGCTCGTTACGATGCTTTTGCAGGTCATTGACGGTGTCTTGCAACAGGCGCAGCACTTTGCGCTTGTTGCTTTCGACAATGTCCACCTCGAAGTTGGCGCAGCTGTTGCCGATGACATCCTGCAATTGTTCTAACCGGCTGAAGCTGCGCATGGCCTGCTGGCTGGTGAAGTCTTGCAGGTAGGTGCGCTGCGACTTGAGCAAGTCGGTGCGGCTGGGGTGGATGCTGGTTAGGCCTCGCTGATCGAAGGCCACGCTGGCAAAGCCCAGCAGCCCTTGCAGTGTTTGGCAGCCACTGACCAGTTCGGCGCCGAGCATGTCCTCAAGCACTTCTTGGGTCTGGTCGCGCATCGCTGCCGCGTCTTTGTGGGTCTGCTCAAGCGACTCGCGGTCGCGCTCGAATTCGTAGGTGTCACCCTTGCCGCGCAAGTTGCAGATGGCATACACCTTGGCATCACGGTTCAGGTAATGCTTGATCTTCTGCGCGGTGTTCTGTTCGGGCTTTTTGTTGGTGCCGTTCACGTAGAACACCAAATGAGCCTTGGCGATGGCCGCTTGCACCATCGCTTCATATTTCTTCTCGTTGCCTTCGATGCCTGGCACGTCGATCAACTGGAATGACTTGCCTTGGTGGGTGAAGTGATAAACGACGTTGTCCTGAGTGAAGTCTTCCTGACCGGTGCCGACGATTTCGCCATCGACTTGGCCTGCAACGCGCTGCAGGCGCTCAAGTTGTTGCTGTTGCTTCAGCAGAGTGGGCAGCCTGTCGCTGACCAGCTCGCTCAAAGAATGTTGTTCGCGCATGGGGAGTCCGGAGTCTATGAAATGAAAGTCAGTTCAAGGCGATCACCGCCCTGGCTCACATCAACTGCATATAGCCCACGGCACCGGCAATGGCACCGATCACCACGCCGCCGAACAGCCCAAACCACAACTTCATTTTGCCACTCTGCTCAAGCGCGACGCGAGTTGCTTCGCCCTGGCGCTGGCATTCGCTCAGCTGCGCTTGAGTCGCCTGCAACTGATTACTTTGCTCGGTCAGCTGTTGCTGGCTACGCTGGAAATCGGCCCGCACGCCTTGCAGCTGAAGCTCAACCTGCTGCATCGCGGTTTGAGTCTGAGTGAGCGCCAGCTGGCTCTGGCTTAACCGCGCCTCGCTGCCCTGCAGCGATTGGCGGGTGCTTTCCAGGTCGGTATTCGCACTGGTCAGGCGCTCTTTGCTATAGGTAAGATCCTGCTGGGTGTGCGCCAACTGTTGGCGGGTACTCGCTAAATCGCGCTGGGTCTGGTTGACCAACGCCCCGATATCGTCGCCTAAAGTGGCGATGTCTTCGCAGAAATGCACGTAGCGTGTGCTGAGTTCTTCGATCAGCTCATCGCTTTTGCTAGAGAACACCGCCTGGATGTTTTTGGCGGTCGCCTGGTTACGCTCGATCAGCGCTTGACGCTTCTTCTCTTCGAACAGGATCCGCAGGCTTTCGATGATGGTGCTCTTGCCAGCGTTGGTTTCACCGAAGAATGCGATGGTGAAGTTTTCCCACTCGGCGTGCTTCTCCAGATAGGTGATTTCGCCGTCGAAGCGCGACTTCATTTCGCCGAGCTTTTCCTTGACGTTGGCAAGGTGGGCGTTGCCTTTGTCGTTACTCACGTCCAGCCGGGAGACATCATCCAGCGCGGTGGCAATGTCATTCGCTACCCGAGCGTATAGCTTGGAGAAATCTTGAGCCCTACTCATATCGTTCCCTGTTCATTCTAGGCTGGATCCAATTCAACTCGGTAAATTGCATTTTGCCACTACGACTGTCAAGTTCACCTTCGCCGCAACGACTGCCACCATTGAGCGACTAAACGTTGTATCGGGCCGCTGAGTATTTTCTTGCGTACTTGGCCATTACACCGTGGACAGCAGCTGTACCACTCCCCCGGTTGCAGCGCGTCACTGGCCGGTGCAACGGTCTTGCACCAGCGGCACTTAGAGCACTCCAGCGTGTAAGGCATAGGGCGAATCGGCATCAGTCGTTCTCCTTTACCTTCACGCTTGCACTCAACCGGTCCACCTGCGCTTTGAGCTGCCCGCTTATACGCTGCTCGGCGCGCAAGCTACGTTTCAGTTCGAGGTTCTCGCTCTCGAACACCTTGGCCCAGCGCAGCATTTCTCTGCACCGGCTAAGGCCCATCCAGATCTCCCGCAACCGCAGGTACTTCACCAACAGCACTACCAAGATCACCCCAATCAAGCCCAGCGCACCCGCCGTCAGCCAGTCATACAGACTCATATCCCTCTCCCTAAACAGTGGCCATGTGCAATCAATGCCAGGCAGACGATATGTAGCCTTAAATGACAGGTCCATAGTGTTGACTCATACAGGTAAAGTTATGGAACACACGGAGGGGCTATGAAACGCAAGCAATCTATCGCTCAGGTCCGCTGGGACCTGGCACTTCGCTATCGTTTGATCGAGACCGTTGCCTGGTGGGAAGGCCGGCTGACCACGGGACACCTGATCCAGAGCTTTGGCATCAGCCGCCAGCAAGCGTCTAAAGACATCAACACCTACATCAGCGAGCATGCGTCAAGAAACTTGACATATGATAAGCGGATCAAAGGCTACGTTCCTACGCCACACTTCAAACCACGCTTCATCGACCTCAGCGCTAGCGCCTACCTCAATATGATTGCCCAGAACAATGAACGAGCCCCGCATATCGAAGGGCTGAAGCTGGCCTATGCGCATACATTGATGTTGCAAGTTCCCGATCGCAGCATTCAGCCTGAGGTGCTTCGGCCCCTTTTGCGGGCTTGCCGGGAAGGGTTGCGACTAGAGGTCGAATACGTTTCGCTGACCAACCCCGAGCCTGAGATTCGCTTGATCGAGCCGCATACTTTGGTTCATACCGGCATGCGCTGGCACGTCCGGGCTTACTGCGAGAAAAACAGCGCTTACCGCGACTTCGTGCTCAGCCGCATGCGCGGCAAGCCAGACCTGCTGGACGGCAATGGCAACGGCATCGAAGGCGATACAGTATGGAACACTGAGGTATCGGTGATCTTGGAGCCTGACCCGCGGCTCGATGGCGCGCAGAAGGCGATCATAGAGGGTGACTACGGCATGCTGAATGGCCGGCTGGAGATCCCGAGCAGGCAAGCGTTGGTCAAGTATGTGCTGCAACGCTATCAAATCGACCCCAAGAACCTGAACCCTAAGCCAGAAGCGCAGCAGGTCGTGATCGCTAACTTGAACGCGCTGAAACCTTGGCTCTACGACTGATTCAACGTGCTCGTTGCACCCCATAACTACGAACACTGCACTCAAGGAAGAAACACACGCTCATGACAGCCGTATCTCCCCCCACAACCATCCCGCAAAGCCCATCACCCGCTTCAACGCCCGACCCCTCCGCCTCCAGCAGCCCCCACCAGGCACTATTCAAACTCCTCGCCGATATCAAATGGTGGCTGCCGGTAGTTTCAACGCTTATCTCAATCTCACTCCTCACCAAGTATCTCTGGGTAATCCATCACCCCGAGTTGATCCTGAGTTCGTTAGGTAACCCCTCAAACCTCGTCGCCTGGTTATTCTTCAGCCTGCTGATACTTGCGTCGCTGCTGCTCATCGTATCGGTACCGTCTGTGGTCTTCACGTTGAGCATGTCTGTATGCACCGTTGACAGAGAACTGGAAAAGAGGCTCGCTTTTCGCTTTGGCCTCATCGTAGGCGGGGGCTACCTACTGCTATCGCTCAATCTGCTGGGGGCCATGTTTGATTACACAATTGCCCCAGGCTACTTCTTCCCTATCGTCGTAGTCGCTGCCGCTTGTGCCGTGATAGTTCTGCTTCGCCGCGATACGCTCCTGCATAGCAAAGTACTGGAGCTGCCGCCGGGTCCCCGCAAACCCTTGCATCGCAGACTCTATTACACAGCCCTCGTTGGCTGGCTAGGTGCGCTGCTAGCGTTTACTTCAGTGAGTGGAGTGATGCCCGCCCAACTAGCCCTCATGACGTGGCGGGGCGGAGATAGCGACGAAGAGGCATTCGGGGCTATCGCTCTCTGCTTGCTGATAATGTTCCTGTACCTAGCGCCGGTTTTCGTCTTTTATCTGACAAACGGCAATGCGATGCAGCGCACTGGCAGAGCCGCACTGGTGCTGCTCGGGTGCATCTTCGTCAATGCCATGCTGTTGCCGGCCCTCTTGGACCTGTGGGTCTATTCCGCCGCCAATCTGATCAAAATCAGGGACAATACCGAGCTGAGCTATGTGTTGAACGAAAAGGATTATCCGAAGGAGGTCTTCAGCAGCGACCCGTGGCAACTGGAGAGCTACGATGGGCCAAATGGTTTGTATAGCGTCAGGGCGTTTCGTCAGTTCCGCTTCGGCGATACGTTGTTAATCTGTCCCGCTTGCTATCGAAATATCGCTTTGAAAGAGATCGGCAGCTATGCACACCGCTGTATTGCGTTGTCTGAGGCCAAGGTACATGTAGCCGCTCCTGCATTAAGCAAGGATGCCGCGACGGTAGCCAAGCCGAATTGATCCTGCCCCCCATGCCTACCCACGTTCCGGTGTTGATTGAACACCGGAACGCAAAATATAAATCTGTCCCCTTTTATCGCGGTAGACAAACATTTCGAGCGAACGAGTGCCCATGGCCGTATCTGGTTCTCCACCGGTTGCTGTCGATGTGCACAGCCCTATCGTACAGGTACCTGGTACATTCCGCCTGGAATAGAGACTGCTCATCCTATATCTTCCAGGGGGGCGCCCTGTGTGTTGGAGGTATAAAATCCTGCAAGCACCGAGGCCCCCCTGGGCCTTTTCATCGCAACGCGATGCTCTTGGGGAATCTGGGTTTTCAAAGCGTCATTGATCATGCGTGAGGATTGACCATGGATGGGCAGGGAAGGCCGGTTATTAAGGCTTATGGCTTTGTTGAAGCAGTGACTTACCCTGACCCTAAGGAGAGTAACCGGGGGCGCGTGAATTTAGTTTTGGATAGCCTTCGAGTAGAAGCAATCCAGAAGGGTGTGAGCGTCAGGGACACGGCTGATGATCTTTTGATAGTTCGGATCCTTTCAACCATCAATCGTTTAGAAGCGCGCTTCCCAGGGAGCAATTGGGAAGAGGGAAGCTGGATCGAGTTCAAGCTCCAAGACAGTCCAGGAGATCCTCCAGCTTGGTACCTCTCCGCTGATGGTGACTACGGCGGAAAGGTCGTTCGCACGAACATCACCGACGCTGTCCGCATAGGAGGTGGGCCGTTTGCGGCAAGTAGACTTGAACAAAAGCTGGTCGAGTTTTGCCAAGCTCCTGATGCGAAACACGTCCAACAGCTTTCAAGTTGGCGTCCTCAACGAAACGCGAGCGGTCCGTTTGTGAGAGTAGTTGATGTCGGTCAAGCTAGCTTTTCAGCCATCCATCCCAGCAAAAACATCACATCTCCAATCATGGGGTACTTTGACGTAGGAGAGCCGCTGTTCTTTCATCACAAGACATTCCCCAGCGTGTTTCTCGAACAGAAAAGGGTGCCTCAATCGGGATTTGTCGTCCTGTCTCACTGGGACTTTGACCACTATTCGTTAGCCGTCAGCAAAATTCCGGAGCTTCGGAACCTCGCGTGGTATGCGCCTGATCAACCAGTCGGGCCAAATGCGGCCCGGCTCCAGGCTCTTCTGGGTACCAACCTGACTCTGCTTTCTGCTCCGTTCCTTAGCATCGGGAGTGGAATAGAACTATGGAAAGGTACAGGCGCTCGCAGCAATCGAAATGACAGTGGATATGCGATGAGGATAATCAGGGCTGGAGGACCCGTTCTACTCTCGGGTGATCTACCTTACTCCCTATTGCCCCTTGGCATTGGGACTCAGTTTTCTGCAATTGCGATAACCCATCACGGAGGTGCCTTCACTGGGCCTCCTCCCATCCCTATGTCTCAAGGAGCCCTGGCAGCCGTTTCTTACGGTATACCAAATCGCTATCATCATCCCAACACTGCGGCCATTGGGCTACATCAAAGCGCAGGCTGGTCGATCCAGCCGACCAACACTTCAGCCAGGAAGCGTGGAGACATCTGGCTCTGACATTGCTCATGCGAAAGCATCTGTTTAGCGCCACGCATTCACGCGCTCGTACCTACTATTCCTGTCGGGCGTGGATGCTCATGACTCCAGCTTTCGAAATATTCCATCGTCCAATAAAAAGTTGCGTATCGCCGATCTAGAAACTTAACCCAGCTGTCTTCTAGTCGCTTTGCATAAAACTCCAAACCTAGCTATTTAATTTTACCCAGCATTTCTTTTGGCATTTCCTCAAGAGGAGCAGATGTCCATTCTTGAAATATCTATATATAGGAGTTAATTATATTTTTTAATGTTTTCAGTTATATCCAAAACCTCTGTTTGTGCCTTACCCTTTTGCCCTAGCAGCACTTCTTCAACAAATGAAAAACTTAGTAGCTTTGATTTTCTCAGTCAACAATTTTGTTTTTTGATCCGAAAGGCACTGTGAAACTAAACACGAAAACATCGAACACAATATTGCAAATCATGTGCGGGTATTTTTTCTTATCATGTGGTACAAAGCCGCAAGGCCTTAATGAAAAACGTGCTGCAGCGCTATCACATCGACCCTCGCAACCAGGCTCGAAGCCCAGCATATCGTGGTCAAAAAACCCTGGGAACAGCACCCTTAGCTGATGAACGACTGGCCCAGACAGGCCAAGAGCGCCCCGGGCGGCCGATTTTTCTATAGATCTGATCCCGGTTCGTTTATGGCGCGTAGCTCCAACAGCACCGTCCACCGGAATCCAGGCCACGCAGCGTTCCAACTGGTATTCCAAGCAAGTTAACCAAACACTTTTTTACTAGCCAAAACAAATAGATACCGAGTTGTTTCAAATTACCCCGGCCCTGCCCCCTTGCCTGCCAGACGACCAACCCAGCAAAAACAATACCACTGAGCTTTATTTCAAGCCTTTCCACACAACTCAAACACCGCCCACTACTCAGCAGCAACCTCCTCCTTAACACTCAACCGAAACGCATCCCGAGCCGTTTTCCCCACATACTTAGTAAGCGCATAGTTCGCCGTGCCTCCCACCACAACTCCAATCCCAAATGGAATGACCTTTGCTGCAGCCTTCTGGGTAAACGAAATCCCAATCTTCGCAAACAAGTCCTTGATCACCACAAGCACCGGCCCTGTCAGGTACTTTTTGACCATGCGCACCCCCGCTTTGCTAGCGATTCTGGTCGTTCCCGCAGACCCCATCTGCTCCAGCGAACCGTACAACGCAATAATGTACGACATGTGCTTAGCATCTTCGTTGGACATCTTGCCGTTGATCGCCACTGCAAGGCACATGGTCATATCAATCTGCAGCTTCATGCACACTGAAATATCCGCCAGCCCTCCACCCACTGCGCTCACGGCGGTGCCGATCCCAGGGATAACACCTGGAAGTGCGGTGGCAGCACCGGATGTGGCGGCCAGCTTCGAGTACCGGCTGATGATCTTGTCTACAACCACGTCCTCAATTTTCTGCTCGGTTGCAGACGGCGAGGCGTTGCGTGCTTGAACCTGGTACTGAGCGACCAGCTCCCGTGCATCCTGAGGACTGATTGCGATGGCTTCTACCATCTTCATCAGTGATGAGCTGCTTTCTGCTTTTTCGGTGGTCATACCAGATTCCGTTCGAGAAGTTGTTGGTCCGCTACCTGCACCAGGCTTAGTGGGGACCAAGGCTGAAATGGTCGATATCAAAACTGTTTCCAATAATGGCATTTAGCCATAATTCTGGCTAGCATCATTACCGTGTTCACTTGCGCCCTGCTCTGATCAAAACCGCGCTATCAAGGGTGGTGCAGCCCAGTGTATCTCCAGCGGCAGGCAGTCGCTGACCCGCTCAATGTTACTCATACTTGCCGCCCGTCCCCGAAGGCTAGGTCCTGCAAGATCACCACCTTCCTCTGCAACTGCCCCACATGCTCCCGCTCCGCCCGCACCGCCGCCCTAAGCTCCCGGTTCTCCATCTCCCAAATCTGCAACCAGCGCAAATCCCGCTGGCAATGCTCCACCTTCTTCCCAAGCTCACCCAACCTCAACCCCTGCTGAATCAGCACCAGCAGAATGACCCCCATCGCCACCAAGGCCCCCGTCGCAACCACTTCCGGCATCGTCATACTCATGTCCTTTGCAGCCCCCGATGTATTCCGAAGACGAGCCAAAGATATGTAATGCAAAACTACACGTCTAGAATGTAGACTTATACAGGTAAAGTAATCGCGCACATGGAGAGGGTATGAAACGTAAGCAATCCATCGAGCAGGTACGCTGGGACCTGGCACTTCGCTATCGCCTGATCGAAACCGTTGCCTGGTGGGAAGGCCGGCTGACCACGGGCCACCTGATGCAGAGCTTTGGCATCAGCCGCCAGCAGGCGTCGAAGGACATCAATACCTACATCACCGAACATGCGCCCGAAAACTTGACGTATGACAAGCAGATCAAGGGCTATGTACCGAGCGAACAGTTCGAGCCGCTGTTCATCGACAACAGCGCCAGCGCCTATCTGCACCTGCTGTACCAGAACAATGAACGCGCCCCGCACATCGATGGGCTGGCACTGGCTTATGCACACACCCGGGTGCTGGAAGTGCCTGATCGGCCCATTCGGCCCGAGGTGCTGCGCCCCTTGCTCAAGGCCTGCCGTGAAGGCCGGCGGCTGGAAACCGAGTACGTGTCCTTCAACACCCCCAACGTCGAGGTGCGCCTGATCGCCCCGCACACGCTGGTGTACACCGGCATGCGCTGGCACGTACGGGCCTACTGTGAAAAGAACGGCCAGTACCGCGACTTCGTCCTCAGCCGACTGCGTGGGCAGCCGGACTTGCTCGACACCTCGCCGAACACGCGCGAGCAGGATGAAGACTGGAATGTCGAAGTGCCGATCATCTTCGAGCCCGATTGGCGCTTGAACGCGGCGCAGAAGGCAATCATCGAAACCGACTACGGCATGACGGATGGGCAATTGGTGGTGCCCAGCCGCAGGGCGTTGGTGAAGTACGTGTTGCAGCGGTATCAGATCGACCACCGCAACATGGCGATACTGCCCGAGGCCCAGCAACTGGTGGTCAGCAACCTCCAGGCGCTGGACCCGTGGTTGATGAAGTACTGACCCCGGATGTCGGGAGCAGGGGCAATGCTCGCCACGTTGCGGGCGCTACAGCACTGCCCCTCGGCTTACCAGCTATAACTCAACTTGGCCGTAACCTCCCGCCCCGGGTTGTAGTAGTTCGCCGTCCCCGACCCCACCACATGCTGTTCGTCAAACAGGTTGCTCACATTCAGCGCAAGGTCTGTCCCCTTGGCAATCTTGTAGTTCAGCGCCGCGTCAAACAGTGTGGTGCCGTCGCTTTTCTTGGTGTTGGCAGCATCCATGTAATAGCCACCCACGTACCGAGCACCCAGGCCAACGCTCACATCCGTATTGGCAATGTCGTAGTAGCTCCACAGCGAAGCCGTATGCTTCGGCGCCACGGTGAATTCCTTGCCCTTGAGCGAAGTACCGTCATACAGCGCACCGCGCAGCACCTCGGTTTCCATGTAGGAATAGGCACCGATCAGGCTGAGGTTTTGCGTAACTTGCGCCTTGGCTTCCAGGTCCAGGCCACGTGCTCGTGACTCACCCACCGTCTGCTGCTCGATGATGCCGCTCGGCAGCACGACGGCGATGGTGACGTTTTCCTGGGTCAGGTCATAAACGGCTGCAGAGAACAACGCATCCATGCCCAGTGGCGAGTACTTCACGCCCACTTCGTACTGCCTGCCGGTCTGCGGCGTTACGCCAACCTGCGGAGGCGAAACCGACTCCACCATGCTCACATAAGTGGAGACCTCATCGTTGACGATGTACGTCAGCGCGCCCCGGTAGGACGTTTCAGAGAAGTTGTCGCTTTGCTTGTTCACCCCGCCCACGTACTCCGTGCTGGACAGGTCCATGGAGTCATTACGCACACCCGCTGTTGCGATCAGGCGGTCGTAGAAGGACAGGTTCTGCTGCAGGAACACGGCCTTGGTGGTGGCGTCGTTTTTCTTGCGGGTATAGGGCGTAACGCCACCGGGAACGCCGGTGAACACGGGGTTGGCAATGTCGATGGACGGTGCAAGGCTGTACACCGAACTCTGCTTGGTGGTGGAGTCGAGGTATTCCACACCCACCAAGGTGCTGCTGTCGATGTGCTCGAGCTGGGCGTCGTATTGCAACATCAGGTTGCCGTTGAGCTGGTCGGCATCGCTGTCAGTGCCGAATACATAGCGCGGTATGGTGGTACCCACACGCGAAGCGCTGTCGCTCAGGTAGACATAGCCAAAGTCATCGGTCAACTCGCTGTAACGCAGGTTACTGCGCAGCGTGAAGCCGTTATCGAAGTCGTGGGTGATGTTGCCGCTGAGGCTGGTGCGCTCGACATCGTGGAAGTTGTAGCCGGGCTCGCCGTAGAAATCGCTGCGGTCGTATTCCTTGTCCAGTGGGTAACCACCACTGTTTGGCGAGCTGTTGGTCTTCAGGTAGTCGAGGATCACCGTGGCCGAAGTGAAGTCGGTAGGCGCCCAGGTCAAGCCGCCCATCACGAAGCGGTTGTCGTCCTGCGAATGGTCGTACTCGCGGTCGCTGTTCTGCATCTTGGCTGTGAAGCGGCCGGCCAGCGTTTGTTCGTCGTTCAGCGCATCGCCCACATCGATGCCGGTCTCGGCATGGTCATAGGAGCCATAGGTCACGTAACCCTGGCCAAACTTTTCGAAGCGAGGCTGCTTGGTCACGAAGTTCAACGAACCGCCCGGGTCTGCCGGGCCGAACAGGGTGGAGTTGGCGCCGCGCAGAATCTCGATGCGCTCGTAGGCGTAAGGGTCTTCACGCACACCCCGCATCGAGCTCAAGGTCAGGCCGTCACGGTAAGTGGTGGCCTGAAAGCCGCGGATCTGGAAGTAATCGTTGCGGTCGTCCGAGCCGTAGAAGTCGCTGACCACGCCAGGGGTGTATTGCAGCGCCTCTTCCGTGGTGCTGACACTGCGCTGCTGCATTTCCTTGTTGGTGACCACAGACACCGACGCTGGCGTGTTGAGGATGCTGGTCGCTACCTTGCCACCTACCCACAGCTCCTTGGCAACCACCGAGTTGATGTCGTCATCGGCACTGGCCTTGACCTTGGAGTTGATGATGATGGGCGCCAGGCGGTAATCCTCGGTCGCACCCAGCTCCAGCGGGCCGGCAGCTTTGGGCTGCGGCACCACCAGGTAGGCACCCGGGCCTTGCTGCTCAGCCTGAAGCTCGGTCCCCTGCAACAGCGACGAGAGTGCAGCCGAGGTGCCCAGCGTACCCTGAACGCCCGCCGTGTTGCGGTTGGCGATGCTCTGTGCGTCGTAGGACAGGCTGATACCAGCCTGGCGCGCAAAGTGGTCAAGCGCCGGCGCCAGTGGGCCGCCTGGAATGTTCCATTGCTGGACTTGGTTGTTGTGCTCAGCGTTTGCAGCTTGCGCAAGCGCAGGCAACGCAGCGCTACTGACAACCAGGCCCAGGAAAGCAGCGTGCACGGCACGGCTCAAAGGATGGCGCTGTGAAACCGGGGTAGAACTCATTCTCTCGCTCCGTAGGGGGTCGGCGGGGCGGCCTGTATTCCGGCCTTCTCTACAAGCCGAACGAGAATGAGAAAACACCTCATTTATTTTACGGCGCTATCAGCACGCCCTGCCGGGTGGGCAGCGGGCGGTTCAGCAGCACGCCAACCAACACCGCAAACAACAGCGCGGCAACACCCGCAACCTGCAACACGGCCTGAAAACCACCCATGAAGGCCTGCCGCGCAACGGGAGCTACTGCGTCACGTAAACCCGGGTCGAGCAACGCCAGCGCCGCCTGCAAGTCCCCTGCGGCAACCCGCGCGGCCATCGCAGCAACCTGGCCCGATTGCGCGGGGGCTACAGCAGCCATGGATGCGTGCAGCAACTGCCCGCTGCGCGTAGCCAGCACACTGCCGAGCACGCCAATGGCCAGCACGATCGCGCCAAACCGAATGGTGGTACTCAACCCCGAGGCCATTCCGGTTCGCTCACGCGGCACACACGCCATGATGTTCTTCTGTGTATCGCCATTCAGCAGACCGGCACCCGCGCCCAGCACCAGGCTGGCCAGGGCGAATGCGCCATAGCCGCCGTGGCGCGTGGCCCAGGCACACAGCAGGTTGCCCGTGCCCACCAGCACCAGGCCCAGTGCAAATACTTGCGCCGGGCTCATGTGGGCAGCCAGGCGCATACCCAAGCGCGGTGTCAGCAGCATGGCGATGGCGAATGGCAACATGCCTGCGCCAGCCGCCAAGGGTGACAGTTGCAAGCCGCTCTGCAAGTAAAGCGGCAGCAGGGTCATCATCACCTGGGCGCAGGCTGCGTAGGCGAACATGCCCAGCAAGGCACCAACGAAACGCCCGCTACGCATCAGCTGCAGGTCGATCATCGGCCGCGTCTGGCTGCGCTCCACCATGATGAACAGGCCGAACAGGAAGGCACTGATCACCAGTCGACCGAGGGTTTTCGCGCTGCCCCAGCCCACCTGGTTGGCATCGATCATCGCCCAGATCAGGTAGCCCAGGCTGCCGGCGAAGGTCAGGCTGCCCCAAGGGTCGAGCCGCGCGGCGGCGCTGTCGCGAGATTCCTCGACACTGCGCAAGACCATCACCGCCAGCAATGCCACCAACGGCAGGTTAATGTAGAAAATCCAGCGCCAGCCCAAGGTGCTGGCAATCACGCCACCCAGCAGCGGCGCCAGGGTGATGGTGGCGCCCATGCAGGCCCCCCAGAAGGCCCAGGCACGCATGCGTTCCTGGGGTTCATGAAAGCGGTTGCCGATCGCCGCCAGGGCCGAAGTCAGCAGCAACGCGGCACCAATCCCCTTGGCGGCCCTGGCCAGGTCGAGGAACAGCAGGTTGGGCGCCGCACCGCACGCCAGCGAAGCGATGCCGAACAGGGCCAGGCCAAGCAGCAGCATGCGCCGCCGGCCGAAGCGGTCGGCCAGGCTGCCGGCGGGCAGCAGGCAGGCGGCGAAGGCCAGCAAATAGGCACTGACCACCCACTCGATATCGGCGAACGAGCCGGACAGGTCGCGGGCGATGCTGGGCAGGCTGACGGCGACAATGTTGGTGTCGAGGATGATCAACGCACAGACCAGGGAGGCAGTGAGCAGGGTAAAGCGTGCAGAGGGGGCAGGCATGGCAGGCTCCAGATACGGGCTGGTCGCCGCAGCGCCAGCCTTGTAGTGTTGGCCTCACCATAACGCCGCCAACCCCAGGCCTTGTTAGCCCAGGCGGCCTGCGTCATTACCCTGTAGGTAACACCCATGGAAATCCGCCATTTCCGCTATTTTCTCTGCGTTGCCCGCCACGGCCATTTCACCCGGGCCGCCGAGCAACTGGGCATCGCCCCGCCTACCCTCAGCCGGCAGATCCAGGACATGGAGCGCGAGCTGGGCGTGCGCCTGTTCGAGCGCAACCAGCGCGAGGTCAACCTGACCGCTGCCGGCCAAGCCTTGTTGATCGAGGCCGAGCACGCCGTGCGCCAGTTCGACGCCGCACAATTGGGCGCACAACGGGCCGCCCGTGGTGAAAGCGGGCGCATCGAACTGGGCTATGTGGCTTCAGCCGCCTACTCTGGCATGCTCCAGCAGCAAGTCGCCCGCTACAGCGAAACCTGTCCCGGCGTGCGCCTGAACATCCGCGAACTGCCCATGGCCGAATTGCCCGGCATGGTTCGCGATGGCCTGCTCGACCTGGCCTATGTGCGCTCGCCAATGGAGCTGCCGGAAGAACTTGATGCCATCGCGTTGCATCAGGAAGGCTTTGTTCTCGCCCTGCCCGCCAGCTCACGCATCAACGAAGTGCCACAAGTTCCGGCCGCGCGCCTGGCCAATGAAACCTTCATCCTGCCGGAGCAGATTTCCGGCACCCTGGAAGTGGCGACGCAGGGTGGGTTCGTTCCCCGGCTTGGTCCGCAGCCCGGCAGCCTGGTGGCGGTGATTACGCTGGTATCGCTCGGGCAAGGTATCGCAGTGGTCCCGGAGTCGGTGGTGCAGCGCATCAACCTGCCACAGGTGAACTACCGGCGTATCGTCGATTGCCAGGCCAGCTCTTGGCTCAGCCTGCTTCACAGGCGTTTCGAAAAAGCACCGGCGGTGAAGCGCTATGTGGAAGGCGTGAAATGCGGTGCATGACCGATGCTCAGGCGTCCTCTTGCGCGGTAGCGCCCAATGCATAGAACTCATGCAGCTTGGCTTGCAGCAACGCCTTGTCCGGCAGGCGCGTTTGATACTCTGCAATCAATGCTGGAGACAAACTGCGATTCAGCGCGTACTCGACCACCTCATCGTCCCTGCTGGCGCATAGCAACACGCCAATGGCGGGGTTTTCATGAGGCTTGCGCTCGTTGCGATCCAGTGCCTCCAGATAGAAATCGAGCTTGCCAAGGTACTCAGGTTCGAAGCGGCCAACTTTCAGCTCGATCGCTACCAGGCAGTTGAGGCCGCGATGGAAGAACAGCAGGTCAAGTGCGAAGTCCCGGCCGCCGACCTGGAGCGGGTATTGAGACCCAACGAAGCAGAAATCCCGGCCCAGCTCATTCAGGAACGCCTTCAACCGATCCATCAGTGCGCAATGCAGATCTGCTTCAGCATGGACTCCAGGCAGATCAAGGAACTCGACCATGTAGGCATCTCGGAAAACCTCCATGGCCTCAGGATAACTTTGTCTCAGCGTTGCTGTGGCTTTCGCAGGGCTGGTGATGCTGCGCTCATACAAAGCAGCTTTCAGTCGGCGCTCGAGCTCACGACGTGACCAATGCTCCTGTACGGCCATGCGTACATAAAACTCACGCTCATCATGCTGCTTGCACTGCCCAAGAATGATGAGGTTGTGGCTCCAGGACAATTGTCGCACCAGTGGTGCGACTTTCTCATCAGCTCGATATAGATCATAAAACTGCCGCATCCGGAACAAGTTTGCACGCGTGAACCCACGCAACCCAGGCTGCGTTCGAGCAAGATGAACGGCCAGCTGACTGACCACCGAATCCCCCCATTCAGCCTTCTCCAGCTTGCGACTGATGTAGGCCCCCACCTGCCAGTACAATTCGATCAACTGCGTGTTGACCGCCTGCACCGCACGTTGCCTCGCGTCCCTGATTAACCCGAGCACTTCCTCGAACCGGTCATCCTTGACCGAAGGAAGGGCCGTCGACGCTTGGGATTGTTGTTCTGCGCTCATGCCTCGACTCCCTTTATGAATTCGACAGGAAGTCTACGCCTGGTAAGCCGCCTTCCAACCGCTAGCGGCGCCAAACAAGTGTTTCAAAAAAACAAAGGGCACCCATCCACAGGTGCCCTTTGCCTTACTGCCAGGTGAACTCAATCACCCCATCGAACGCGCCCCCACCGGTTGCGTATGGCCGCGCGAAGTCACGATCCCCAGGAAGGAAATCACGATCGCCAGGCCCAATGTCGAACTCACTTCCGCCCGGTGCTCGGGCGTGTACATCATCACCGCCAGCGCCCCGGCGATGAAGATGATCACCGCCCAGGTCAGGTACGGGAACAGCCACATACGGAACTTCAGCTCGGTGTTCTCCCGCTCCAGGCGGCGGCGCATGCGCAGCTGCGAGATGGCGATGACCATGTACACCAGCAGGGCGATGGCGCCAGAGCTGGCCAGCAGGAACTCGAACACGCCCTTCGGCGCGAAGTAGTTGAGGATGGCGATGGCCGCGCCGATCAGGGTGCTGCCAAACACTGCAGCACGCGGTACGCCAACCCTGGAGGTCTTGTTGAGGAAGGCCGGGGCATCACCGCGCTTGGCCAGCGAGTACATCATCCGCGAAGCAATGTAGATCGACGAGTTCATGCAGCTGGTCACGGCCACCAGCACAACCAGGTCGACCATGAACGCCGCATTGGGGATGTTCATGATTTCCAGCGCACGCTGGTACGAGCCCACCACGGCCAGTTGCGGGTCGTTCCATGGCACCACCGAGATGATCACGAAGATCGACAGGATGTAGAACGTGCTGATACGCCAGATCACCGAGCGGGTGGCCTTGGCGATGTTGCGCGACGGGTCGCTGGACTCGGACGCGGCGATGGTCACCGCCTCGGTGCCGATGAAGCTGAACATCACGGTAATGAACGCACCCACCACTGCCGACCAGCCCTTCGGCGTAAAGCCGCCGTGCTCGGCCATCAGGCTGCTCAGGCCGCTGACCTCGCGGTTAGGCAGCCAGCCCATCAGCGCGGCAAAGCCCAGGCCGATGAAACCCAGAATCGCCGTTACCTTGAGGATGGCGAACCAGAACTCGAACTCACCGTACTTGGCCACGCTGAACAGGTTGGTGCCGGCCAGCAGCAGTACCGAGGCCAGGGCGAAGATCCAGCTGTCCACCTGCGGGAACCAGGCGTTCAAAACATGCCCTGCGGCCAGCGCTTCGATAGGGATCACCAACACCCAGAACCACCAGTACAACCAGCCGATGGTGTAGCCGGCCCAACGGCCGATGGCCTGGTCGGCATAGGTGGAAAACGATCCGGTGTCTGGGTGTGCCACGGCCATTTCGCCGAGCATGCGCATAACCAGAACCACCAGGGTCCCGGCCACGAAATAGGAAATTATGGTAGCTGGCCCGGCCGCCGCGATGGCATGGCCAGAGCCTACGAAAAGTCCGGCGCCGATGATGCCGGCGATGGACAGCATCGTTACATGACGTGGCTTGAAACCTTGTGCAAGGTTGCCATCAGATCCCACGGTGTTCATTGATGTTGTTCTCTTTTTGCTGACACAAGGATGGACGGGCAGGCGTAGGCGAAAATATCTCCTTTCAAATCAATAAGTCGACAGGTTGCTCGCGCGCTGTTGTTGATCTTTGGCACGCATCACAGAGCAAGGTGTCATTGCGGTTCGGGCTTCATTTAAGCCCCCTAAGGCTGTGGGAAATTACACGAGAACGCCCCGGAACTGTTCGATCACGACAGGGCAATTCCATTCACGCCAGATGTCGCGAACGGCATGCCCGATCGCGTCATCGGGCCGTCTGAAGCTTTTGTTTTTCATTTGAATGTGCCAACTGGTCTGGCCACGTTCGAGCGCCCACAAAAAAGCCCCGGTCTCCCGAGGCCTCTGTTGCCAAGGCGTCTGCCTACGCCTGCCCGGTGCGCTCGAAGCGTCGGGCCAGCAACAGGTAAGCGAGGATCCCCAGCACGCCATGGGCGGCCACGAACCAGAGTGCGTTATGGAACGAGCCGGTGCTGGCCACCACATAACCGATCACCAGCGGGGTGACGATACCGGCGATGTTGCCGATGCCATTGAACACACCGCCGCACAGGCCAACCATCTTCTTCGGCGCCACATCCGACAGCACCGCCCAACCTACCGCCGCCAGGCCCTTGCCGAAGAAGGCCAGGGTCATCATGGCAATCACCGCCGCGTTGCTATCCATGTAGTTGGCCAGCACCAGGCTGGTGGACAGCGCCATGCCGATGATGAACGGGGTCTTGCGCGCCCTGGACGGATGCACGCCACGACGGATCAGCCAATCGGACACGAACCCGCCAAGGATGCCGCCCGTGAAGCCACAGATGGCCGGCAACGCAGCCACCCAGCCCGCCTCCATGATGGTCATGCCACGGCCCTTGATCAGGTAGATCGGGAACCAGGTGATGAAGAAGTAGGTGAGCGCTGTGATGCAGTACTGGCCCAGGTACACCGCCCACAGGTTGCGGCTGGTGAACAGTTGCATCACTTCGGCACGGGTCGGTTTGCTTTTGGTCGCTTTACGTTCCTTTTCCAGGTCGACCAGGGCGCCGCCTTCACGCATGTAATCCAGCTCTTCGCGGCTCAAGCCTGGCGCGCTGTGCGGTTCGTGGTACAGGCGGAACCACACCACGCTCAGTACCAGCCCCAACACCCCCATCCAGATGAACACCTGCTCCCAACTCAGCGTATGGGTCATCCACGCCATCAGTGGGGCAAACACCACCACAGCCATGTACTGCGCCGAGTTGAACAGCGCCGAGGCGGTTCCACGCTCACGGGTGGGGAACCAGCAACTGACGATGCGCGAGTTGGCCGGGAACGCAGGCGACTCCACCAGGCCCAGCATGAAACGCATGGAAAACAGTGCGACCGCAGCGGACACACCGGCCAACCCCATCCAGCCGACAGTCCCTTGCAGCAGCGTGAACAGCGACCAGAGGATCAGGCTGATGCCATACACGCGGCGGGCACCGAAGCGGTCGAGCAACCAGCCCCCGGGCACCTGGCCCAGCGCGTAGGCCCAGGCGAACGCGGAAAAGATCATGCCCAGCATGACCGGGTCCAGGCCGAGGTCCTTGAGCACCTCGGTGCCGGTGATCGACAAGGTGGCGCGGTCGGCGTAGTTGATGACGGTGATGACGAAGATCAGTGCCAGGACCAGGAAGCGATGGCGACCGATCCCGGCCACGGCCTGCGGTGCGGCGACGGCGGATTTGCTGTTCATGTGGACCCTCTTGCTTCTCGATGGAAGCGATTGTTCTTGTGAAGAGAAGGTGTGGCCCTTGGGCCTTTTGTTGCCTGTACTGGCCTCTTCGCGGGCGTGCCCTCGAAGAGGCCCTTGAGCTAAACCACCCGATTCGGCGGCACCTCACCCCGGAAGCAGGCCTCCAGATTGCTTAAAACCATGCCCCCCATCTCCAACCGGGTCTGCAACGTGGCACTGCCCCGGTGCGGCTGAAGGCTGACCTGGTTGAGGTCCCGCAAGGCCGGCGGCACCTGCGGCTCATCGACGAACACGTCCAGCCCGGCGCCTGCGATACGCTGCTCGCGCAATGCCTCGACCAGCGCGTCTTCATCCACCAACTTGCCGCGCGCCACGTTGATCAGGTAACCATTCGGCCCCAGTGCCTCCAGCACCTCGGCCGTTACCAACACCTGCCCGCCATCGGCGGAGGCAGCGACCACCAGTACATCCACCGACCGCGCCAGCTCGACCAGGTCAGCCTCATAGCGGTAGCCCGTTTCCGGCTGTTCACGCCGCCCGTTGTAGGCAATGCGCATGTCGAATGCCGCCGCACGCCGGGCAATCGCCTTGCCCACCTGGCCAAGCCCGACAATGCCCAGGTCGCTGCCACTGACCCGCCGCGCCAGCGGCAGCTCGACCTTGCCCCACAAGCCATCGCGCACCAGCCGTTCGCCCTCGCCCAAACGGCGCAAGGTGTCGATGATCAGGCCCATCGCCAGGTCAGCCACATCGGCGGTGAGCACACCCGGTGTTGTGGTGACATGGATGCCGCGGCTGGCTGCATGGCGAAGGTCCACCGCGTCGGTACCGATGCCGCTGATGGCGATGATCTCCAGCGCGGGCAGCTGATCCATCAGCGCATTGGACAGCCCTTTGGCACCGCCAGTGACCACACCGCGAATGCGTGGGCCAACGTCGTTGATCAGCTGTTGCGGGTCACGTTGTTGATACAGGCGATGCACCTGATAAGCGCTGACCAGCTGGGCATCGATGGCCTCGGGGACTGGCTGGGTCAGCAGCACTTCGATGGCGTTTTCGTTCATGTTGAGCATCCGGCAGTTCGAAGACATGACTCGATGCTAGGCCTGCAATTGATACAGGTCTAATATAGATACTGGATCGAATAATTCAGGAATTGAATCATGGAGCTGCACCAGTTGCGCTGCTTCGTGGCCGTTGCCGAAGAGCTGCATTTCGGCCGTGCCGCGACCCGCCTGCACATGACCCAGCCACCCTTGAGCCGGCAGATACAACTGCTGGAACATTCCCTGGGTGTACTGCTGCTCGAGCGTAACAACCGCCAGGCGCGGCTGACCCTGGCCGGCCAGAGCTTTCTTGAAGACGCCCGGCGCATCCTGCAAATCGCCGACTCGGCCAGCCACTCGGCACGGCGCATCGCCCATGGCGAGGCAGGCCGGCTGACCCTGGGCTTCACGGCGGTGGGGGCCTACAGCATGATTCCGCGCTTGCTGGTGCATGCCGGGCAGACGCTGCCGGATATCGAACTGGTGCTCAGCGAACGGGTTTCCAGTACCCAGGTGCACGACCTGGAAGCCGGGCTGATCGATGTCGGCCTGGTGCGCCAGGTGCTGCCCAGTGCGCGCGTGGAGTACCTGCCGATTCACCGCGAACCCTTCGTCGCCGCCCTGCCCGCCGGGCATGCGCTGGCACCGCGCGAGCGGATCAGGCCAAGCGATTTCGATGAGCAGCCGTTCGTGATGTACAGCGCCAACGAAGGGCGCTACTTCCATGACCGCATCGCCAACCTGTTTGCCCGGCATGAAGTGCAGCCGAAGTACCTGCACCAGCTGGGGCAGACGCATTCTATTCTGGGCCTGGTCAATGTGGGGTTGGGGTGTGCAGTGGTACCGGCCTCGGCGCAGGCGCTGCGCCTGGAACAGGTGGTGTTCAGGCCGCTGGTGGGGATGGAGCAGCAGGCGGAGATATTTTTGGCGTACTGCCGGGATAACCCCAATCCGGTGCTGGGGGCATTCGTAGAAATGGCGCGGGCCTTCTTTGAAGCAGGATAAATGGTGATGGCCTCTTCGCGGGCAAGCCCGCGAAGAGGCCGACAGCTTTAACGCACCAGGCAAGGCCGCTTGTTATCGAAGCTCCACCCCGGAATCAGGAACTGCATCGCCACGCTGTCATCCCGCGCGCCCAGGCCCATGTTGCGGTAGCACTCATGCGCCTTGGCCAGCTGATCCTCATCCAGCTCCACCCCCAGCCCCGGCCGTGCCGGTACTCGCACATGCCCGTCGACAATGCGCAGCGGCTCACGGGTCAGGCGCTGGCCATCCTGCCAGATCCAGTGGGTGTCGATCGCGGTGATCTCACCCGGCGCCGCAGCCGCCACCTGGGTGAACATCGCCAGCGAAATGTCGAAGTGGTTGTTCGAATGCGAACCCCAGGTCAGCCCCCAGTCATTGCACATCTGCGCCACCCGTACCGACCCCTGCAAGGTCCAGAAGTGCGGGTCGGCCAGCGGGATGTCCACCGACTGCAACTGGATTGCATGGCCCATCTGCCGCCAGTCGGTGGCGATCATGTTGGTGGCGGTCGGCAAGCCGGTGGCGCGGCGGAACTCGGCCATCACCTCGCGGCCCGAGTAACCGTTCTCGGCACCGCACGGGTCTTCGGCGTAAGCCAGCACATCGTGCTTGTCGCGGCACAGGGCAATGGCTTCCTTCAACGACCAGGCACCGTTCGGGTCAAGGGTGATACGGGCTTCGGGGAAGCGCTCGGCCAGGGCCGTTACCGCCTCCATCTCTTCTTCTCCCCGCAGTACACCGCCCTTGAGCTTGAAGTCACTGAAGCCATAACGCGCCTTGGCGGCCTCGGCCAGGCGCACCACTGCTTCCGGGGTCAGGGCCTTTTCGTGGCGCACGCGGAACCAGTCATCATCGGCATCGGCTTCGTTGCGGTAGGCCAGGTCGGTCTGCTGGCGGTCGCCGATGTAGAACAGGTAACCCAGCATCTTCACGGCATCGCGTTGCTGCCCTTCACCCAGCAATGCCGCCATCGGCACGTTGAGGTGTTGGCCGAGCAGGTCGAGCAGTGCCGATTCAATGGCCGTTACCGCATGCACGGTAATGCGCAGGTCGAAGGTTTGCAGCCCGCGCCCCGCCGAGTCGCGGTTGGCGAAGGTCTGGCGCATGGCATTGAGCACGCGCTGGTAATGGCCGATCGGCTGGCCGACCACCAGGCTGCGGGCGTCTTCCAGGGTTTGCCGAATTTTTTCCCCACCCGGCACTTCACCCAGCCCGGTGTTGCCAGCGCTGTCGCGCAGCACCACTACGTTGCGGGTAAAGAACGGGCCATGGGCGCCACTGAGGTTGAGCAGCATGCTGTCGTGGCCAGCCACGGGGATCACGCGCAGGTCGGTGACCACCGGGGTGCTGGTGTGAACGGCGGGATTGGTCTGCATATTCATGGTTGTTGTCTCGCAGTCATCAGTGGGTCTGGCCCAGGGCCGAACCGGCCTTGAGGTCGTCAGAAGGGGCGCCCTTTGGGCGAGTGCGTACAAAGAAGATGGCAATGGCCGCCAGCACCGAAGTTACCGCCAGGCCGTACAGCCCGCCCTGGATCGAGCCGGTCTGCTGCTCGAGAAAACCAAAGGTGGTGGGGGCGACGAAGCCGCCGAGGTTGCCGACCGAGTTGATCAGGGCGATCACGGCCGCGGCGATGCGGGCGTCCAGGTAACCCTGTGGAATCGGCCAGAACAGCGACGACGCCGACTTGAACCCGATGGCTGCAAAGCACACGGCCACGAAGGCAAACACCGGCCCTCCGGTGGTGGACATGAACATGCCGATGGCGGCGACCACCAGCGCCCCGGCCACCCACGCCTGCTGGAACTTCCAGCGTGCAGAGCCGGCCGCGAAGGCATACATGGCCAGGATCGAGATCAGCCACGGGATCGAGTTGAAGAAGCCGACCTGCAAGTCGCTGAGGTCACCCATGCGCTTGATGATGCTCGGCAACCAGAAAGTGGCAGCGTAGATCGTCAGCTGGATGCAGAAGTAGATGAGGCAGAACAGCACGATCTGGCGGTCCTTCAACAGGCTCCAGGCCGAGGGTTTGACCGCCCCCACCGCTTCGCGCTCTCGCTGCTCTCGGTCGATGGTAGCTACGAGCGCATCTTGCTCGGCCTGGCTCAACCACTTGGCATCCTGTGGTTTGGAATCCAGCCAGAAGAATACGAAGAAGCACAGCACCACCGAGGCCATGCCTTCGATGAACAGCATCCACTGCCAGCCATGCATACCCAGGCCCTGAATCTGCATCAGCGCACCGGCCAGCGGCCCGGAAATCAGCGAGGCCAGCGCCGAGCCGCTGAGGAAGATGGCAATCGCCTTGCCGCGCTCCGCACCTGGCAGCCAGCGGGTGAAGTAGTAGATCACACCGGGGAAGAAGCCCGCTTCGGCAACACCCAGCAAAAAGCGCAGCACGTAGAACTGGGTTTCGTTCTGCACAAAGGCCATGGCCGTGGCCACCAGCCCCCAGGTGAACATGATGCGCGTCAGCCAAAGCCGCGCGCCCACCTTCTGCAGCAACATGTTCGAAGGCACTTCGAACAAGGCGTAGCCAATGAAGAACAAGCCGGCACCAAAACCATAAGCTGCGGCACTGATGCCCAGGTCGCTTTCCAGGTGCGGGCGGATGAAACCGATATTGACGCGGTCGAGGTAGTTGACGATGAACATGATGACGAACAGCGGCAGGACGTGGCGCTTGACCTTGGCCACGGCACTGGCCAACGCGTCGCCTTCAGTCCGCGCAGACGGAGCGAGGGTGTCGTTCACTTGTGAATCTCCCACTAATTGTTTTTGTGCGGGTCTGGGTTGTCTGACATGGCAGTGGGGATGAGCATATGCCCAGCGAGGTTGTACGACAAGATCAACAAAGTCGGCAAATACGCAAAATACAAGCTGTCACAATGACAATTTGCTGCGATCTTGAAAAAACACTGCGACTACGCGCGGGATTGGCAACAGGAAAAAACGGCAAAAAATATTTTTATGGTTTAACTTGTCGTACAAGTACAACAAGAAGTGGCTCACACCATGGAACCCGAACACACGCACAAACGCGGCCATAGCCGCGCCCATGACCTGGTCTCCAGCCTGACCCAACAGATTTTGTTGGGCACCTTCAGGCCTGGGGACAAATTGCCCTCGGAGAACACCCTGGTGCGCGAGCATGGCGTCAGCCGCACGGTGGTGCGTGAAGCCTTGTCGAAATTGCAGGCCTCGGGGCTGGTGGAGCCGCGCCACGGTATCGGTACCTTCGTGATGGAGCGCCAGCCACAGGCGGGGCTGCGCATCGGCGCGGAGAGCGCAGCCAATGTGCGCGACCTGCTGGAGCTGCGCATTGGCCTGGAAGGCCAGGCCGCTGCTCTGGCCGCACTGCGCCGTGACGAGGGGCACCTGGCTCGCATGCGCCAGGCACTGGATGACTACCAGGACCTGGCGGCGGCCGGCGACAGCTGCATCGAAGCGGACCGGCGCTTCCACCTGCTGATTGCCGAGGCCACCGGTAACCTGTACTTCACCGAGATGCTGCTGCAACTGGGCAACAGCCTGATCCCGCGCAACCGCATGGCGCTGGCAGAACGCGGCGGGGCGAAGCTGGCGCGGCAGGCTTACCTGGCGAACCTGGAGCATGAGGCCGTGCTCAATGCCATCCGCCGGCAAGACCCGGATGCAGCGCGGGCGGCGATTTGCCTGCACCTGTCCAACAGCCGTGATCGGCTGTTGCCGGACTGACAGGAAGCACACTGCCATCAGGCCTGATGCGGTCATTGTGGGAGATTCTATGGTTTTCAGCAAGCTGTTTTGGCTCCTTTGGTGATGTATTCGTCCTGATTTTTCATCAGGGCGAATGCCACCCGTGCGAGCTTCCTGGCGAGGATTACCAATGCTTGGGTCGTTGCCTTTCCATTGTTCCGATGCCGCTCATAGTCCCCTTTCCAAACGGGTGACTTGCTGGCGGCCATCGCTGCGTTATGCAACAAACGACGGATTTCTGAGCAACCGCGCTTAGTGAGGCGACGTTGCCCACTTTTCTGCCCAGAGTCACTGACTCGTAGATCCATTCCCAAGAATGCGATGTACGCGTCACTGCTCTTGAACTCACCCCTCATAAAAGCCATTACCAGCGCTGTGGCGGTTAGAAAACCAATACCCTCTACTGCCTGGCAGCGAGCGACTTGCTCGTGCAATCCAGCTTCTCGCAGCACTTCCTTAATCTTCTTTTGGATCAACAGCTCCAGCCGATCTATCGATTTCACGAAGGTACTGAACGCAGCCTTCAAGAGGCCTTCATTAGCCCAGCTCTGAGTCATTGCAGTGCGAGCACTTACCAAGGCTGCTCTGCGACGAAGCAGGCTCTGAAGCTTGCCGTAGACAGCGGGAGGCGGGCTCCAGGGACGAAGATCCTCCCCTTCGTTTCTCAGAAATCGGGACAGCAACCGAGCATCGGAAGGGTCGGTTTTAACCCGTCCTCCAACACTTTTCCGGTAGTTACTCAGTTGGAAACCATCGATGACATAAACCTCGAAACCCAAGCTATGGGCCAGCTCAACCAAGTCCAGGTGATAAACATTGGTCGCCTCAACCGCGATAGCGGTGTTCAGCGGTTGCTGCTTCAACCATTTTTTGATTTCGGGTTTGGAATTTTTCAGTCTGACGATCTCATCACGGTCATCGTGATGGATAACCAGCTCAGCTTTTGCGACATCCGCACCCACAATCAGCTTGCCTACCTGCATTGCCATGGGCGACTCCTCACGCTATGGTTTTTCGGCTTGAAGGGGTTTCACCAAGAGGCGCTGGCTTGCTTCTATCGTCGCTTGTAAACGATGCATTCTTTATCGGCGCTTTGGTGGAAGGGGTGGGGCGATGTCTCCCACGGTCTGTACTGATGCGAGCAGTCAGAATCGGGCATTTAGTCCCACCACCCCTTCAAGTCTAACCATACAAGCGGGCTTGTCCCGCGAATGGGGCTACGCGGTGCATGGCACCGGCTTCGCCGGTGTTCGCGGGACAAGCCCGCTCCCACAAGGAACCGTATACCAGCAAAAAATCAGGCCAACGCCCGATCCACCAGCACCTGCAATCGCCCCTGCGAGCAAGCCTCCACCCGCGCCTCCACGCCATACACCTCAGCCAGCAATCCCGGCTGCAGCACATCCCCAGGTGCCCCACAGGCCACCACCCTCCCCTCACGCAACACCACCAGCCAGTCGGCATGACTCGCCGCGAGGTTGATGTCGTGCAGCACGGCCACCGCCAACAACCGGTGCGCCTGCACCCGCTCGCGCACCGCCTCCATCACCCGCAACTGATAATGCAGGTCCAGCGCACTGGTCGGCTCGTCCAGCAACAGCACCTGCGGATTGCGCGCCATCAGTTGCGCCAGCGCCACCAACTGCCGCTGCCCCCCAGACAGGCTGTCCAGCGAGCGCTCGGCCAACCCCTCGATACCCAACTGGCGCAAGGCCTCGTAGGCGCTTCCCAGCAGGTCGTCGCAACCACTCACGCGCAAGGCCGCCACAATGCTTTCCAGCACGCCCAAGGCAATGCCGGGCGGCAATTGCTGAGGCATGTAGGCCAAGCGCCGCGAGCGCTCGGCAAAACCCAGCCGCGTCACGTCCTGCCCGTCCAGGCTCAAGCCGCCGCGCATCCGCTCCAGCCCTGCCAAGGCACGCAGCAGCGTGGACTTGCCCGCGCCATTGGGCCCGACCAGCGCCACCAGGCTACCGGCCGGCAGCGCCGGCAGGCTCACCCCATGCAATATCTGCCGCGCGCCGTAAGCCACCGATACCCCCTCGATCAACAGGCTCACAACCTTCTCCCCCGGCGGAACACCAACACCACGAACACCGGCACACCGACCAGAGCGGTCACGATGCCCACCGGCACGATCACCCCCGGCAAGATCGCCTTGCTGGCCAGCGACGACAGCGACAGCATCAACGCCCCAACCAACGCACTGGCCGGTAGCAGAAAACGCTGGTCCTCGCCTACCAGCAAGCGGGCGATATGCGGCCCGACCAGGCCAACGAATCCGATGGTGCCGACAAACGCCACGGCCGTCGCCGACAACAAGCTGATGCGCAACAGCGATGCAAAACGCAGGCGCCGGGTGTCCACGCCGAAGCTGCGTGCGCGGTCCTCCCCCATGCGCAGCAAGGTCATCGCTGGCGCCGCCCTTAGCGAGAACGGCAGCAACAACACCAGCACCAATGCCAGGATACCGAGCTTCTGCCAGTCGGCCCGGGCCAGGCTGCCCAGGGTCCAGAACACCAGTTGCTGCAACACGTCCTCGGTGGCCAGCAGTTGTAGCAACGAGACCAGCGCGTTACAGCTGAACACCAGGGCGATGCCGAACAGCACCAGGCTTTCCACGCCCGCCCCGCGCAAGCGGGACATGGCTTGCAGCAACACCACTGACAGGCAAGCGAAGGCGAACGCCATCACCGTCACCTGGGCGCTGGGTGCCAGCCAGGCGATGCCCAGCGGGTAGGCAATCGCCAGCGAGGCCCCCAGTGCCGCAGACGACGACACCCCCAGGGTAAACGGGCTGGCTAACGGGTTGTCGAGGATCGCCTGCATCTCGGCACCGGCAAGGGCCAAGGCTGCCCCCACCAACACCGCCATCAGCGAGTACGGCAGGCGCACGTTCCAGATGATCACTCGCTCGGTGGCGCTCAGCGTCGCCGGGTCGAACATGCCATGCAGCAATTGCCCCAGGCCCATGCCCGAGGCACCGCTGGCCAGGTCGCCCAGCACCGACAACAGCAACAACAGCGCCAGCGTGAACACCAGCAAAGCCCGCCGCCAAAGCAGGCGGCGGTAATGCCAGGCCGCGAGCGCCGCGCCTTCCTGGGCCAACGCCGTCACTTGGCGTCGACCCAGTACTGGCCGTCCAGGCCTACCTTGAGCAGGCGATTGATTTCACCCAGGGTGGCTTGCGGGTCCACGTCCTTGAAGCGTTCCGGGTGTACCCAGCGGGCCATGGCTTCGACCGCCAGGATATTGAACGGCGAGTTGTAGAAGTCATGCCACAGGCCATGCGCCTGGCCCGCCTGGATCGGCCGCAGCGGGGCGAACTCGGGGCGGGCGGTAATCTTCGCCAGGCTCTGCCGTGCAGTGTCGATGGGTACACCGGCACCCAGCAGCACACCCGGTGCGCGGTTGCCGGTGGCGATGTACACGTCCGGGTCGGCCTGCAACACGTACTCGACACTGACATCGCCCAGCGCACCAGGCACCACGTCGGCACCAATGTTATGCCCACCCACTGCTTCGACCACGCTGCCCAGGCCGCTCTTGCCGGTGGTGTGCCCCGGCGCCTGCCATACGCCGGCCAGCAGTTCGAGGAATACCTTGGGCCGCTCACTTTCCTTGATCCCCGCCACGCCGTCAGTCACCCGCTTCAGGTGGCGGTCGTACAGGCCAAGGTACTCCTGCGCCTGCTGTTCACGCCCAAGCAAGCTACCGAGCGCCTCCATGCTGACCCGGGTATTGCGGATCGGGTGCACGCGGAAGTCGATGAACAGCACCGGCACCCCGGCCTTTTCCAGCAAGTCGGCCACCGGGCTGTGCTGGGTCGGGCCTTCGCCGGCAATGCTGAAGATTGCCAAATCGGGCTTGAGCGCCAGAATCTGCTCGGCGCTGACGCTCTGCTCGGAGGCCTGGCCGATCAGCGGCAGCTTGGCAATTTGCGGGTACCTTTGCGCGTACACCTCGTAGGTGTGCGGGTCGAGCAGGCGCATGTCGTTCTGCCAGCCGACCACCCGCTGGAACGGGTTGTCACGGTCGAGCAAGGCCAGGGCAAAAAACAGCCGCCCTTCGCCGAGCACGATGCGCTGTGGTGCGTGATCGACTTCGACCTTGCGCCCAAGTACGTCGGTCACTTGCACGGCACTGGCGGGTTGGGTGAAGCCGAGGCAGGACGCCAACAGCAACAAGGCAGGCAGCACACGCCGCCAGAAACGGGGGAGCAAACACATCGGGGCATCCTCTTGAAGAGAATCAATTGCAACAGAGCGGGGCATTCTAGCCAGCCGCCCTGTGCTGCCGATGTGCGCGAATGTAGTGGCTTGTAGCGTGGCCGTTACATCCGGCCAGCTCACCTCACCAGGTCAGGCAAATCTTGCCGAAATGCCGGTTGCTTTCCTGGTAACGGAACGCCTCGACGATCTGCTCCAGCTCGAAGTGCTTGTCCACCACTGGCCGCAGACCGTTGGCATCGATTGCCCGCACCATCGCCTGTTGCTGCGCACGGCTGCCCACCAGCACACCTTGCAGGCGAATTTGCCGCACCAGGGCCTGTACCAGCGGCAACTGCCCCGCCACACCGGTGAGGATGCCGATCAGCGACACATGCCCACCAATGCGTGCGGCAATCATCGACTGCTCCAACGTCGCCGGGCCGCCCACTTCAATCACATGATCGACGCCGCGATTACCGGTCAGCTCGCGCACTTTTTCGCCCCAGGCCGGAGTGCTCTTGTAATTGATCAGGTGATCGGCACCCAGGGCCTTGAGGCGCTCCAGCTTGGCATCGCTGGACGAGGTGGCGATTACCGTGGCGCCGGCCAGCTTGGCGAACTGCAGGGCGAAGATCGACACGCCACCCGTGCCCTGTACCAGCACCGTGTCGCCTGGCTTGAGGTGGTCATCGCTCATCAACGCACGCCAGGCGGTAAGGCCGGCTGTAGTCAGCGTAGCCGCCTCGGCGTGGCTGAAGCCATTGGGTGCCAGGGTGAACGCGGTAGCGCGGGCAGTGACCTGTTCACGGGCATAACCATCGATGCCGTCGCCGGGCACTCTGGCAAAGCCTTCGACATTGGCCTGGCCGTCGAGCCAGTCGGGGAAAAAGGTGCTGACCACGTGGTCGCCAACCTGGAACTCGGTGACACCAGCCCCGACCGCGACCACTTCGCCGGCGCCATCGGCCATGGGGATGCGCCGCTCGCTCGGGCCCCACATGCCGCTGACCACGGCGAAGTCGTGGTAGTTGAGGGAGCTGGCGTGCAAGCGCACGGTGATCTCGCCGGCCTCGGGCGCGGCAGCCTCGCGGGTGCCGACCTCGACCTTGTCGTAGCCGCCGCCGGGTTGTACGTAGATGGCTTTGCTGGTCATGGGTGGGTCTCCGTATCAGGGGAAAGAGTGGGGTTCAGCATAGACAGGTAGGGCACTATTGGTTTCAAAGGCTACGCGGACTCCTGTAGGAGCGGCCTTGTGTCGCGAAAGGGCTGCGAAGCAGCCCCGGCGATCTTGCTGTGAGGCAGAAATCCTGGGGCTGCTTCGCAGCCCTTTCGCGACACAAGGCCGCTCCTACAAGAGCCTGCGTAGGCCGCCCGAGATGGGTTCAGCCCAGCATCACCTTCAATGCCCGGCAATCGGCCGCATGCCAATCCACCAGCTCCGGCCATGGGTTATCCGGCAAATTCACCAGCACTGTCCGCGCCCCAGCCGCCCGCCCGCAGTCCAGGTCGAACCGGTAATCCCCCACCATCACCAGCTCGCTCGGCGCCACGCCCCAGGCACTGGCAATCTTCAGCAACCCATCCGGGCTCGGCTTGGGTGCGGCCTCGTCACGTCCCAGAATGTGCTCAACCGGGAAGCAGTCCGCCAGGCCGATGGCCTCCAGCGTCACATGCGCCAGCTCTCGTGCATTGCGGGTGAGAATACCCAGCCGGCAACCACGCTCGGCCAGCTCACGCACCAGCTCCACCGCTCCGGTGGCCGCCGTGGAAGCAAGCGCCAGGTCGCGCTCGTGCTCCAGCAACCAGGCATGCTTGGCTGCAGCTATGTCTGCCGGTAAGGCTGCCAGATGGGTAAGGATGTCGTCCTCGGCCGGGATATCCAACGCCACACGAATGGCGGCAAAGTCATGCACGGCCACGGTCAGGGTGCCGTCCATGTCGAACACCCAGTTGCGTACCTCGCCCAGGCTCATGCCCAGTCCTTACGGTGGCGAATCAGGCCTTCCTGGCTCGACGATGCCACCAGTTGCCCGGCCTGGTTGAAGATGCTGCCACGGCAGAAACCGCGGGAATTACCGGCCCATGGGCTGTCGGTGGCGTACAGCAGCCACTCGTCGGCACGCAGGTTGCCATGGAACCACAGCGAATGATCAAGGCTGGCGATCTGCATGTCGCGCTGCCACACCGATTTGCCATGCGGTAACAGCGAAGTGGTCAGCAGGCCGAAGTCCGAGGCGTAGGCCAGCATGTATTTGTGCAGGGCAGGTACGTCGGGCAGGTTGCCGTCGGCGCGGAACCAGGCGTACTTCACCGGGTCGCCAGGCTTGGGGTTGAACGGGTCGCGCTCGGTGACCGGGCGAATTTCGATCGGCTTGGCGCACAGCACCTTGTCGCGAATGCGTTCTGGCAGCTGGTCGGCCATGGCGCGGGCCAGCTCCACCTCGGTGGGCAGGTTTTCCGGGCCGACCACGTCTGGCATCTGCGCCTGGTGCTCGAAACCTTCCTCGTCGTACTGGAACGACGCGCTGCAGGTGAAGATGGTCTGGCCCTTCTGAATCGCCGTCACCCGCCGGGTGCTGAAGCTGCCGCCATCGCGCACGCGGTCAACCGAGTACACCACCGGCAGGCTGGCATCGCCCGGGCGCAGGAAGTAGCCGTGCAACGAATGCACATGGCGAGCGTCCTCGACCGTCTGGCTGGCCGCCGACAAGGACTGGCCCAGCACTTGCCCACCGTACAGCTGGCGGAAGCCCAGGTCCTGGCTGCGTCCACGGAACAGGTTCTCCTCGATGGATTCGAGGCTCAACAGGTCGACCAGGTCGTCCAACACATGACTCATTGGGGGTTCTCCTCGCAAGGCAACACGTCTCTACAGCGCTCTTTGATAAGGGCAAATGATACAGGGTTTGTCATTCGCGCCGGGCATGGCCGTGCATTCAGGCACGCAGGGTCTTTTCCCAGTGCGCGCGGTCGATGCGGTACAGCACATGCGGGCGCAGCGGGTGGCCCTCGGGCAGGCGGGGGTGTTCGAAGCTGCCGTTCAGGTCCTGCTGCATGCCAATGGCCTGCATCACCTTCTGCGACGGCAGGTTGCTCTCGCTAGTGAACGACACCACCTCTTCCAGGCGCAATTGGGCGAAAGCACAACGCAGGCAGGTCCACGCCGCCTCGCTGGCGAAACCCAGGCCCCAGTGCCGCCGTGCCAGGCGCCAACCAATCTCTACAGCCGGCGCAAAATCGGCATCGAAGCCGACATGCAACAACCCGGTCATGCCGATGAACGCACCGCTGTCCTTGCGCTCCAGCGCCCATAAACCAAAACCGTATTCGTTGAAGTGCCCACGCACGCGGCCAATCAGTGCAGCCGCTTCAAGGCGTGTCAGCGGCGCCGGGAAGTAGCGCATTACCTGGGGGTCTGCACACAGCGCGGCGAACTCGCGCAGGTCGTCGTCATGCCATTGGCGCAGCACCAGCCGTGCGCTTTCCAGTTCAAGAATGGGGGTCATCGGGCCTGCTCCGGTTTTGCCGTGTTGCAGTTTACAGCGTAGGCGCGGGCGCAGGTTTCACCCAGCCGTCATCAGCCGAATGCAATTTTCACATGCCCTTCACTGCCTCCCGACAGGGCGCTTGGCAGGATGCCGCCATTACTGCTGCGCCAGGCGCGGCCATGCCAATTGGAGCAATGCATGCTATCGAGCAATACCCTGGGGCACCCTGCCATCCACGCCCGGCGCAAGCGACGCCTGTCCCGCAAAGCCCTCGGTGCCGCCCTTGGCCTGTGCATGGTCGTGGCGGCGTTGACCACCTGGCTGGCGACGAGGACGCACATCGTGGACCTTGGCAACGAGCAACAACTGAGTGACAGCGGCCTACTGCAGGATTGGGCCGATGGCGCAGTGATCGTGATGATCCGCCACGCCGAACGCTGCGACAGCGCGCCCGGCCCCTGCCTGGACGACCCCACCGGCATCACCGTGGCCGGGAGCCAGGCCGCTGGCCGCGTTGGCCAAGGGCTGCACCAGTTGGGCCTGGACGATGCCGACCTGCTCAGCAGCCCGAAACTACGTACCCGGCAAACCGCGCACTTCATCCTCGGCCAAGCGGTGGCCAGCGAAGACTGGCTGGAAGGTTGCGACAAGCAATTCGCCAGTGAGGCATTGGCCCATAAACGGCCCGGGCATAACCTGGTGCTTGTGACCCACAACGGCTGCATCGACCATTTCGCCCGCCAGCAGAACGTTGTGGGTGGCGAGCGTGAAAGCGGCTATGCCAGCGCCCTGTTCGTGTCGGTGGATGGCAACGGCAAGGCGCGTATCCTCGGGCGCCTTAACGCGCCGGACTGGCAACGCGTATTGGCCAGCGCAGGGCGATAACTGGCAAGATCAGCACTGGCCCCGATTGCGAACACCCCATGCCGCTGCCGCTGATCTACCACGAAGACTACAGCCCGGAGTTCCCCGCCGAACACCGCTTCCCGATGGACAAGTTCCGCCTGCTGCACGACCACCTGGTCGACAGCGGGCTGACCACTGATCAGGCCCTGCTGCGCCCGGACATCTGCCCCAACGACATCCTCGCCCTGGCCCACGACCGCAGCTACATCGAACGCTACATGAACGGCGAACTGTCCCGCGAGGACCAGCGCCGCCTAGGCCTGCCCTGGAGCGAAGCCCTGGCCCGGCGCACCGTACGCGCCGTAGGTGGCTCGCTGCTGACCGCCGAAATGGCGCTGCAGCACGGCATTGCCTGCCACCTCGCTGGCGGCACCCACCACGCCCATTACGACCACCCCGCCGGCTTCTGCATTTTCAACGACCTGGCCGTGATCAGCCGCTACCTGCTGGAGGCTGGCCGGGTACACCGGGTGCTGATCTTCGACTGCGATGTGCACCAGGGCGACGGCACCGCGCGCATTCTGCACGACACACCCGAGGCCATCACCGTGTCGCTGCATTGCGAACAAAACTTCCCGGCGCGCAAGGCACAAAGCGATTGGGACATTCCCCTGCCACGCGGCATGGGCGACGCAGCCTACCTGAAGGTGGTGGACGACGCCCTCAACTACCTGCTGCCCCTCTACCAACCCGACCTGGTGCTGTATGACGCTGGCGTCGATGTGCACAAGGACGACGCGCTGGGTTACCTGCAACTGACCGACGCTGGCGTTGCTGCCCGTGACGAAGCAGTGCTGCGCCATTGCCTGGGCCGCGATATCCCGGTGGTGGGTGTGATCGGCGGCGGCTACAGCAAGGACCGCGAGGCCTTGGCCAAACGCCATGGCATTCTTCACCACAGCGCGGCACGGGTCATCGGTTGTTCACAATGACTGTGGAACCGCTTGTGGATAACCTGCGGGAAAGGCGCTGTAGCCCTTTGCGGGCAAGGCCTGCAGAACACTGATTATTTTTTGACCAGTGCTTCCATGGGCAGCGCTGCGCTAGAATGCGCCTCTTTTCCACAGCCTGCTGCCCACCATGCCCGATCTCAACCCCGCCCCTTCTCCCCTCGCTGTCGTCATCGGTGGCGGCCCTGCCGGCCTGATGGCCGCCGAAGCACTGGCCCAGGCGGGCCTGGCGGTCGAGGTGTTCGATGCCATGCCGTCCGTGGGCCGCAAGTTCCTGCTGGCGGGTGTTGGCGGCATGAACATCACCCACTCCGAGCCCTACCCGGCCTTCGTTTCCCGCTATGCCGGGCGTCAGGGCGAAATTGATGCGCTGCTGCGCGACTTCGATGCCGACGCCTTGCGCCAGTGGATTCACGGTTTGGGCATCGAGACCTTCGTCGGCACCTCGGGCCGGGTGTTCCCCACCGACATGAAAGCCGCGCCACTGCTGCGTGCCTGGCTCAAGCGCCTGCGCGACGCCGGGGTAGTTATCCACACCCGACACCGCTGGCTGGGCTGGGACGCGGATGGCGCCTTGCGGATTGCTTATCCACAGGGCGAGCGCGCGGTGAAAGCTGCGGTCGTGGTGCTGGCGCTGGGCGGTGGCAGCTGGGCGCGATTGGGCTCCAACGGCAGCTGGCAACCGCTGCTGGCCGAACGGGCTGTGGATATCTCGCCTTTGCAGCCGAGTAACTGCGGTTTTGAAGTTGAGGGCTGGAGTGCGCTGCTCAAGGACAAGTTCGCGGGCGCACCGCTGAAGAACATCGCCCTCAGCGTTCCGGGCAGCGCACCGCGCAAGGGGGAGTTCATCCTTACCGCGCAAGGGGTGGAAGGCAGCCTGGTGTATGCCTGGTCGGCACCGGTGCGCGAGGCCATCAATCGCGAAAGCCGTGGGCTGCTGTTGCTCGACCTGCTGCCGGACAAGCCTGTGGACAAGATTGCCCTGGCACTGGCCAAGCCACGCGGCTCGCGCTCCATGGCCAAACACTTGCACAGCCAGTTGGGGATTGATGGGGTGAAGGCTGCGCTGCTGCGCGAGCTGACCGATCAGGCGACCTTTGCCGACCCGCAGGCGCTGGCCCGGGCGATCAAGGCATTGCCGATCACACTGGTGCGTACGCGGCCGCTGGATGAAGCGATCAGCAGTGCCGGCGGGGTGCGTTTCGAGGGGCTGGATGAGGGGTTGATGGTCAAGGGCATGCCGGGGGTGTTCTGTGCCGGCGAGATGCTCGACTGGGAGGCGCCGACCGGGGGGTATTTGCTGACGGCGTGCTTTGCCAGTGGCTTGCGCGCCGGGCGGGCGGCGGCGGATTGGGTTTTGCGGGGTTCCTGACAGAATGCCGGGGCTGCTTTGCAGCCCTTTCGCGACACAAGGCCGCTCCTACAGGGCCCGCACAATGCCTGGGGCTTGCACTGGACCTGTAGGAGCGGCCTTGTGTCGCGATGGGCCGCACAGCGGCCCCAAAAATCTCAAGGCTTACGCTTACGCGGCCCACCGTTGAAGCTTGGCACCTTGCGCACTGCCTTCACCGCCGGCTCCGCATTACCCGCTTCAGTGCTGTCCATCCACCGTCCCAGCCCACGCTTGGCGCTGTTCTCTTTCGGCTTCTTGGGCTTCTTCGGCTTCTTGATCACCTGGCCCGTGGCGTCGGTCATCGGCACCCGGTGATCGGGGATGAAGTCCGGTTCTTCATGGCGCGGCAGTGTCTGGCGAGTCAGCACTTCGATGGCCGCCAGCAGTTGCACTTCATCCGCGCACACCAGCGATATCGCCTCGCCTTTGTTGCCGGCTCGCCCGGTACGGCCGATTCGGTGCACGTAGTCCTCGGCCACGATCGGCAAATCGAGGTTGACCACCAGCGGAAGATCATCGATGTCCAGGCCACGGGCCGCCACGTCGGTCGCCACCAGCACCTGTACCTCGCGGGCCTTGAAGCTGTCCAGCGCGCGCTGGCGGGTGGCTTGCGGCCGGTCACCGTGGATACCATCGGCATTCACACCCTCGGCCAGCAAGCGCTCTACCAGCTGGTCAACGCCATTGCGGGTCTTGGCAAATACCAGCACCTGCTTCCAGCGCTGTTTGCGCAGCAAGTGGCAGAACAGGTCGACCTTGCGTTTTTTATCCACAGGCACCAGCCACTGCTTGACGCTGGCGGCCGTGGCATTGCGCGGGCTCACTTCGATGCTGAGCGGGTCATTCAGCGCCAGCCCCGCCAGCATGCGGATCTGGTCGGAGAAGGTGGCGGAAAACAGCAACGTCTGGCGCTTGCGTGGCAGCGCGGCGTACACCGATTGCAGTTCTTCGGCAAAGCCCAGGTCGAGCATGCGGTCGGCTTCGTCCAGCACCAGCGTTTGCACCTGGTTGAACTTCACCGCGTTTTGCCGGAACAGGTCGAGCAAGCGGCCCGGGGTGGCCACCAGCAGGTCCACGCCACGGCGCAGGCGCATCATCTGCGGGTTGATGCTGACCCCGCCGTACACCGCGTAAGTGCTCAGCGGCAGGTTCTCGGCGTACTCGCGCACGTTGTTGTGCACCTGCTCGGCCAGCTCGCGGGTGGGCACCAGCACCAGCGCACGGATCGAGTTGCTGGCCACTTTCTCACCCTCCAGCGCCAGGCGCTGCAGCACAGGCAAGGCAAAGCCCGCAGTCTTGCCGGTGCCGGTCTGGGCGGCGGCCATCAGGTCGCGGCCAGCCAGCACGGCAGGGATGGCCTTGGCCTGCACCGGGGTCGGGGTGGTGTAGTCCAGCTGCTGCAGCGTGCGCAGCAGCGGTTCGATCAGGCCGAGTTTGGCGAAATTCATGGCAATACCGTCAGGGGGTTCAGCGAAGGCGGCAAGTTTACCGCATCGCCCCTGCCTACTTGCAGATTTCGCCTTTCAACGGCTGAGGGGGCTGGGGCGCCTTGCGCCACTGTGGCAGGCCGATCAGCACCACCGCACCGATGATCACTGCCATGGCCACGCACTCTTCGGCACCAATCTGTTCACCGGCAAAGACAATGCCCAGCAGCACCGCCACTGCCGGGTTGACGTAGGCATAGCTGGTGGCGGCAGCCGGGCGCACATGCTTGAGCAGGTACAGGTAGGCACTGAACGCCAGGATCGAGCCGAAGAACACCAGGTAGGCCAACGCCCCCCAGCCAGCGGCAGTCGGCATCTGCGTCATGCGCTCGCCCGACAGCACGCTGCCCAGCAACAGCACCGCACCACCTACCAGCATTTCCGCAGCACTGGCCATCGGCCCTTGGGGCAACGGCAAGGTCTTGCTCCACACCGAGCCGAATGCCCACGACGCCGCCGCGAAAATGATCAGCGCCGCACCAATCGGGCTCGCCTGCAGGTTGGAGCCCAGGTTCAGCATGCCGATGCCCACCAGCCCCAAAGCGATGCCTGCCCACTCCAGCTTCGAATTACGGTGCCCGAACAGCAGGCCAAACAGCAAAGTGAACAATGGCACTGTCGCCACTGCCAGCGCCGCCACACCCGACGCCACCCCAGCGTGTTCGGCCACGGTCACACCGCCGTTGCCACAACTGAGCAGCAGAAAGCCGATCGCCCCCGCTGCTCGCCATTGCGGCCAGGTCGGTGCCGGCACGCCACGCCAGCGCAAAAAACCGTACAGCAGGCCACCGGCAATCAGGAAGCGCACCCCGGCCATGAGCATCGGCGGCCAACTCTCCACGCCGATACGAATGAACAGGTAGGTAGACCCCCAGACCAGGTACAAGGCCAGGAAAGCACCAATGAGCAACAGCGGGAAACGACGGGCGGCAGGCATGGGAAAAACTCGAAATCCGTTTACGGGTGACTCAGTTTAACGGCCTGCCTTTGTGAAGTTACGCTACAGAACTGGCGCAAATGAGCGGCACACTTTTGGTGCGTTTGGTTTGAGTCATGTATTGCCTGGGCGACCGAGCGCCGCCCGCGCGGCGCATCGCGAGCAAGCTCGCTCCTACATTTGTTTCGGGCCAGTATTCACCGGTATTTGGCCAAGGTTTCGCGAATCTTTGCGGCGGGCACTTTCTGCAAGCGGCACAGGAAGTCGTGTGAAAGTTGCTGGATACCATGGGCCTGACGCAGTTCACCGGCCAGGTGTTGCAACAGGTTGGCCGCCATCTCGGCATCGGCCATGGCCCGGTGCGCGGTACCGGTGTCCGGCAGCCCGGCCCAGCGGGTCAGGGTGCCCAGCTTGTGGTTCGGCGCCATTGGCAGCAGGCGCCGCGACAACAGCAGGGAGCAGGCGAACGACTGGCGGCGGCTACGGCCGATGCGGCTCAGTTCGTAATCCCAGAACTTCTGGTCGAACGCCGCATTGTGTGCCAGCAACGGGGTGTCGCCGACAAACTCGGCCACTTCGTTCATTACCTTGTCCACCGGCGGCGCGCTGCGCAGCATGGCGGTGGTGATACCGGTCAACCCGGCAACGAAGGCCGGTACCGGCACGCCCGCGTTCATCAGGCTCTGGTAGCGCTCGACGATGCGCCCACCTTCCAGCATCACCACCGCCACTTCAGTGGCACGGCAACCTGCACTGGGGGTGATACCGGTGGTTTCAAAGTCGATGACAGCAATACGTTCCATGCAAGGGCCTCAATGTTTGAGCAATAGCTTACCCTCGATGGGCACATAACGGGTGGCCGCACGGATCAGCGACAAGGCGGTAAGCCCGGGCACGCCATATACCACGGCCTCGGTGCCATGGCGCTGGATCACCCGCTCCAGCAGCAAGTCGAAATCACCATCGCCAGAGGCCAGCACCACCTGGTCGACCCGGCTGGCTGCATCGATTACATCCAGGGTGATACCCACATCCCAGTCACCTTTGGCCGAGCCGTCGCTGCGCTGGATGAACGGTTTGAGGCGCACATCGAAACCGAGGTTGCGCAAGATCTGCTGGAACTGCTGTTGCTTGCTGTCGCCACGGTCGATGGCATAGGCCACGGCTTCGACGATCTGGCCTTCACGGCTGACGTCGGCCCACAACGCGGTGTAGTTGAAATGGCAGCCGTGAGCCTGGCGCACGGTGTAGTAGAGGTTCTGCACATCGGCGAACAGCGCGATCTTTTTCACCTTGAACCTCATGGTCGGCCTGGAATACAGAGGGCTGCAAAGCAGCCCCCCAGAAATGCCAGCAGTATGCCAGACCTGTCAGACGTACGAATCGTCGTCCGAGAAGAACCCGCCATCATCGCTGCCGTAATCGGTGTCGGCATAACCGCCTTGGTCATTGCCCCAACCACCGTTGTCAGCCACTTGCTGCTGCCCGCCCTGGTCGTTCCAGCCGCCGTTGTCACTGGCCGGTGTCGGCTCTTCCTTGATCACTTCGACCACTTCTTCCGGCTGCGAGTTGTGGTTGAACAGGCTGCTGATGCCCTGCGCCAGCAACACACCACCGGCCACACCGGCCGCAGTTTGCATGGCCCCGCCGAGGAAGCTGCTGGCACCACTGCGCGCTGGCGCCGCGCCAAAGCCAGGCTGCTGCGCTGGCGGCTGGGAGAAGCCCGGTGCCGAGGGTTCGCGCCAGCCACCACCGGAGGCTACGGGCGGCGACGAAGGCCGTTGCGGCTGAGGCGCCGGGGCCGCGTTACGCCCACCCGAACCAAAGATGCTGGACAGGAAACCACCACCGCCATTGCTCGGCGCACTGTTGGTGGCTTGTGCGGCCTGAGCCTGAGCCCGGGCCTGCTGCAGCTCGGCTTCCAGCTGCTTGTTCTGCTCGTCGAGGCGCTTGATTGCCGCCTCCTGCACCAGGATGGCCTGGGCCATGTAGTAAGGCGCCGCCGGCTGCTGGCGCAGGTGTTGCTCGATGCACGCCTGGGCCTGCGCGTCACGCGGCTGGCTGGGGTCTTCGGCTTGCTTGATGCGGCCGAACAGGCCGTCGATCAGGGTTTGTTCTTCAGTGTTCATGGGGCGACCTCATGGGGTAGCGGGACAACGGACAGCGTCAAAGATGGGGCGTACCGGCGCGGGATTCAATCACCGCCGCGGTGAAACTTTTTTCAGCAAGTGACAGCCGCAAGCCCGCTTTGGGCTAAAGTTAGGCCCCTGTTTTAACTGCCATGCGATGTTGACTGATGAATCCGCTGAGCGTTCTGCGCGACTCCCTGTACTTCTTCCGCCGCCACCTGCCGAACATCCTCCAGCTGTGCCTGCCGCTGGTGGTGCTGGAAGCCCTGCTCACCCAGTTGCTGTACCGGCAGCTGGGCGACCAGGCATCACCGGCCTACGGCATGCTGGTGAGCCTGCTGTTCTACCCGCTGTACAGCGCCGCACTGATCCTGTACCTGCACACCCGCAGCAACGGCCAGGACATCGCCAAGCGCGACCTGTTCGCCCGCGCCCTGCAACTGTGGCCGCAACTGGCCTTGCTGATCCTCATCAGTTCGCTGCTGATCATGGCGGGCCTGGCACTGTTCATCTTCCCGGGCGTATGGATCATGATCAACCTGGTGTTCGCCGAATACCTGCTGGTACTGCGCGGCCGCCCCGTGGTGCAGTCGATGCGCGAAAGCGCAGCCATGACCACCGGGCACTTCATGCGCATCATGATCTGCGTGGTGGCCGTGCTGGCACCGATCTGGCTGATCGACGGGCTGCTGCTGATGGCCTTCCCCGAGCCATCGCCCGGCATGGAGCTGGCCATGGACAGCCTCAGCGGCTTCCTGCAGCTGTTCAGCACCGTGGTGTTGTACCGCCTGTTCATGCTGCTGGAGAGCGAATCCAGCACTTGAAACAACAAGGGAAAACCTTCGATCTGCTGTGGTCTGCGCCCTTGGCATTAGGGTGCACCCTCAATGCCAATCGAGGAGCACACCATGAACGAAGCCATTCAAACCGGGTTTGCCAGATCGTTTCGCGGCAAGCTGTACATGCGCGGCGCCAAAGGCAACATCCCGCTGCGCCTGAGCCGCAGCACCGACAAGTTCAGTTGGGGTATCACCCCCGAGGATGACTGGTTGCAAGCCGGCGGCAAACAGGACTCGCCGACGATGGACTTTCATTACCAGTCAGGCAGCGAAAATCGCCTGCACTACCACATCAGCATCCCAGGGTGCCCCGAGGCCAAAAAGTTGGGTGTAAGCCTCAATGGCTACCTGGGGTTCTACTGGGTTGCCGACGTCACCGATGACTGGAAAATCGAACCGCTGCAGTTGACCGAAGAAGGCCTGGTTTGCCATTTGCGCGACCATCGAGGCTATCGGGTGGGGGCCATCATGGATGCCCCCCACTTCAGCGGGGACGTTGTGGCACTGCTTAACGTCGAACAAGGTGAAGTGCGTACGTTCCTTCTAAAACCGATTGACTGACCGCAGTCAAACAAGCCTTCAGGTTCCGCGAGGCTTGGCCCGCGCGGTGGCCTCGGCCACCAGCGGGTCATCTGGCCAATAATGCTTCGGATACCGCCCTTTCAGGTCCTTCTTCACCTCGGCATAAGTCGTACGCCAGAAATTGGCCAAGTCCTGGGTTACCTGTACCGGGCGGCGGGCCGGTGACAGCAGGTGCAGCTTGACTTGCTGGCGGCCATTGGCGATGCGCGGGGTGTCGGCAAGGCCGAACAGCTCTTGCAGGCGCACCGCAAGAATCGGCGGGTTTTCGCTGTAGTCCAGGCGAATGTGGGAGCCGGACGGCACGGCCAGGTGCGCAGGCGCCTGTTCTTCCAGCCGCTGTGGCAGCGGCCAGGGCAACAGGTTACGCAGCATCGATGGCAGGTCCAGTGCGGCGAAGTGGCTGAGGCGCGATACCTTGCCCAGATAAGGCTGCAGCCAGTCTTCCAGGCTGGCGAGCAACGCCTCGTCCCCCAGGTCGGGCCACTCGCTGTGGCCATCCTTTTCCAGGTCGAGCTGACGCAGCAGGGCCACCCGTGCCTGCCACTGGCGCAACTCCGGGGTCCAGGTCAGCAGATTCAGGCCTTTACGCCGGACCAGACCAAGCAGCGCCCTTGCCCTGGCTTCATCATCCAGCCCCGGCAGCGGCTCACGGCTGAGCACCAGCTCGCCAACCTTGACCTGACGCTCGGCGCGCAACACCTGCTCGCGCTCGTCCCAATCCAGGATATCGACCCGCTCGACCTGCTCGGCCAGCACACCGTCGAGCAAGGCCGGATCGAACTCGGCGGCCAGGTAAATCCGTTCTTCGCGCTGCCCTTGGCGGCTCCCCAGGTCGGCGATCACCAACCATGGGCACTTCATCAATGCATCGACCTCGGCGAATAGTGCTGCACGGCCGTTGGCCAGCCGGTACTCCGCACCGCCCTCGCGGCGCTGCTGGGCGACACGGTCGGGGTAGGCCAGCGCCAGCAGCGCGCCCAACCAACGCGGGTGCTCGGGGTCGGCGACCGCAGCCCCGGGCTTGCCACGCAGCAGGCCGCGGTACTGACGAGCCAGCTGGCGGGCACGCTGCACACCACCCTGGCCACCACGTGCAGCCTTGCTCTCGCCGCTCACCAGCGCCAGCCGGCTGTGCAAGTCGGCGCCACCGCCCCGCTGGATATCCCGCTCCCCCAGCAACGCAGCCACATCGCACGCCATCTGTGCCAGGCCCAGGTGCTGGCCCCGTAGCAACAAATGCGCGATGCGTGGATGAGCGGGCAGCTCGGCCATGGCCTGGCCATGTTCGCTGAGGCTGTCACGGCTGCCGGGTTTGAAGGCATTGAGCCGCGCCAGCAGGTCCTGGGCTTGGGCGAATGCAGCAGGCGGCGGCTGATCGAGCCAGCACAACTGCTCGGGGGTAACGCCCCAGCGCGCCAGTTGCAGGGCCAGGCCGGCCAGGTCGGCCTGAAGGATCTCGGCACTGCCATAGGCGGCCAACTGGTCATGCTGGGCCTCGGACCACAGGCGGTAGCAGACACCGGGCTCCAGGCGCCCCGCACGCCCGGCGCGCTGGGTGGCACTGGCGCGGGAAATGCGCTGGGTGTCCAGGCGGGTCATGCCGCTGCCGGGGTCGAAACGCGGCACGCGGGCCAGGCCGGCATCGATCACCACCCGCACGCCGTCGATGGTCAGGCTGGTCTCGGCGATGTTCGTGGCCAGCACCACCTTGCGCAGGCCCTGGGGCGGAGGGTCGATGGCGGCACGCTGGGCATTGAGGTCGAGTTCGCCATGCAGCGGGCACAGCAGGATATCGGAACGCTCGCTCAGCGCCTCCTGAAGGCTTTGGTGCACCCGGCGGATCTCCGCCTGGCCGGGCAGGAATACCAGCACGCTACCCGCCTGGTCGGCCAGCGCCTGCAACACGCTGTCCACCACCCGTGGCTCGATGAATTCGCCCGGCTGAAACGGCCGCCCCCAGCGAATGTCCACCGGGTGCATGCGCCCTTCACTGCGGACCACCGGGGCATCGTCCAGCAGCCGCGACAGCCGCTCACCCTCCAGGGTGGCAGACATCAGCAGCATTTTCAGCGGCGGGTCATCACGCAGCAGTTCCCGGCCATTAAGGCTCAGCGCCAGGGCCAGGTCGGCATCCAGACTGCGCTCGTGAAACTCATCGAAGATCAGCAAACCCACGCCTTCCAGCGCCGGGTCAGCCTGCAGGCGGCGGGTAAGGATGCCTTCGGTCACCACTTCGATACGGGTTTTCGGCCCCACCTTGCTGTCCAGGCGAATGCGATAACCCACGGTCTCGCCCACCTGCTCGCCCAGTTCGCTGGCCAGCCGCTCGGCAGCCGCCCGCGCGGCCAGACGCCGGGGTTCAAGCATGAGAATGGTCTGCCCGGCCAGCCACGGCTCGTTCAGCAGCGCCAGCGGCACGCGGGTGGTCTTGCCAGCACCTGGTGGTGCTTCAAGCACCGCTTCGTCACGTTTTTCCAGGGCTTGGCGCAAGGCGGGCAAGACGGCATCGATCGGTAATGAAATCATGGTGGTCCTCGAACAGTCTCGCGAGTATAACGGCGAACCCAGCCTGCTCTATCATGGTCTTAAGCTTCAGGCGCAGGCGCTTCGCTTGCCCTGCTGAATACCTTCTCGGAGATTTACATGCGCATCTCGACCCGCGTCATCGGTGGCGCCCTCATCGCCACCCTGCTGACCCAACTGACGGCCTGCGGCACCATTTTCTATCCAGACCGGCGCGGCCAGATCGGCGGCAAGATCGACCCTGTGGTTGCCGCAATGGACGCCATCGGCATCCTGTTCTACGTGATCCCGGGCCTGATCGCCTTCGGCATCGACTTCGCCACGGGCGCCATCTACTACCCGGGTGGCCGCACCGCCCAGGTCGACCCGGCCAAACTGCAAGAAGCCGTCAGCCCCGACGGCAAGGTCGACAACCTGAAGTTGCAGGCCATTCTTGAAAGCGAGCTGGGCCAACGCCTGCCGCTGAACGACCCGAGGCTGATCCAGCACCGCGGCAGCGTCGAGCAACTGGCCAGCCTTGGCCTGGTGCCGGCAGCCTGAAACCCACACGGACATTGACCACGGATGATCACCCCGGCTGAACACCAGCGCCTACTACGCCTGGCCACCCGCGCATCACTGGCGGTGGCCAGCATCCTTGTACTGAGCAAGGCGCTGGCCTGGTGGCTGAGCGGCTCGGTGAGCCTGCTGGCCGGGCTGACCGACTCGGCACTGGATGCCGTTGCCTCGTTTCTCAACCTGCTGGCGGTGCATTACGCCCTGCGACCGGCCGACGACGACCACCGTTTTGGCCATGGCAAGGCCGAAGCGCTGGCAGGCATGGCGCAGGCGCTGTTCATCGCCGTCAGTGCGGTGCTGATCGGCGTGCAGGCAGCCGAACGCCTGCACACACCGCAACCCTTGGGCGATACCGGTGTCGGCATTGCCGTGATGCTGCTGTCACTGGCGCTGACCCTTGCCCTGCTGGCATTGCAGCGCAAGGTCATTCGCCTGACCGGCTCCACCGCCGTGCGGGCCGACTCCCTGCACTACCGCTCGGACCTGCTGCTGAACAGCAGCATCCTGTTGGCCCTGTTGCTGGCGCGTTTTGGCTGGCCACAACTGGATGCGCTGTTCGGCCTTGGCATAGCCTGCTACATCCTCTGGAGCGCACTGCAGATTGCCCGCGAAAGTACGGCGATCCTGATGGACAAGGAACTGCCCGGCGATGTTGGTGAAGGCATGGCCGCACTGGTACTGGCCATTCCCGGCGTGAAAGGCGTGCACGACTTGCGCACGCGGGTATCGGGCAACCAGTGGTTCGTGCAGTTGCACCTGGAGCTGCCGGGGCAGTTGCCGCTGCATGAGGCGCACGGGTTGTGCGTTGAGGCATCAAAGGTCATCCGCCAGCGTTATCCACAGGCGGATGTGACGGTGCACGCAGACCCGGTATAGCGATCAGTTGATGCTGTAACCTCGCCCACTGAAGCAAGCCCCCAGCGCCCGCCGGTAGTTGTCCAGCACATTGGCAGGTGGCGCATACGTCGCCGTCGCGGGGTCGAAGCCAGACTGGCTCACTGCCCAGCGATGGCACTGGTAACGGTCCTGGTCCTGCTGCTGTTGCCCCTGCCCATACATCGGGTAAGCCACCACGTCATACCCGCCGTTTGCCGGTGCCACCGGCGCGGGCGCCGGTACGCCGACCGGTGGGTTGACCACCACGTACTCCTGGCTGTCCGCCAGGTACTGGTAATAGGTATCGGCCACCAGGAAGAACAGCGCCCCTCCCAGCCAGACCTCACGCGCATAGGAAGGCAGGTAACTGACCCGTACGCCGTAGGGTGGGGCCACTACGATGTAACTGCCACCGTGTGGGCGGTACCAGTAGCCACCGGAATAGAAGTAATCCGCACCACGGTAGGGCACTTTCCAGTAACGGTCGGGGAAATGATCAATGGTGTGGCCCGGGCGATACTGCGGCCCAGGCCCCCAGCCATTGCCATGGCCATCCGGGCGCCCCTGCCAGTCACCACCGGGCCGTGGGCCACCGGCTTGCCAGTGGTGGTCGTCGCCATGGCGATGGGGAATGTCCTGGTAATAACCCTGGCGCGGCGGCTGGGTCTGGCGCACTTCATCGCGCGAGTTGAGCGAGCGGCCTGGCCCGCCCTCGCCTTGCACCTGCTGGCCGCGTTCGCCATGCCCCTCGCCCGGCCCTTCGGCCAGTGCCCCGAGGCTGATGCTCAAACCCAGCAAACCAACACCTGCCAACTGCCAGATGCGCGACTTCATGGTATTCCTCTCGGTAGAAAATACTGCAACCACAGCCAGTCTACCGCGCCCGTCGCAGAGGCCAATTAAATTTCCAGACATGAAAAAAGGGAGGCCGCAGGGCCTCCCTTCAGGAATTGTCGTCCGTGCTCGGCACTTGTGGCGCCGGCTCACCTCACACCGTCTTCTGGAGGGTGTGTAGCCCGGGGGCCTGCAGATCCTGTTGGATGGCTGGCCGCGACCGCCCGCCTAGGGCGCGTCGCCGTGGACTGATGTCCGGGCAGTGATTCTGGTGATAAAGATACCGGACAGGTTGCGGCAGAGGATTGCGAAGATTGCTCGGATAAATAGCACTTGCGCAATTTTTCACCCTGGATTGATAATTCGCCGCAATACGAACAGAAAAGGCAAATGCCATGAGCAAACTTGACCGCTACGACCTGAGCATCCTCGCCGAATTGCAGCGCGATGCGCGCATTTCCAACCAGGAGCTGGCCGAACGCATCGGCCTGTCGCCTTCGCCATGCTCGCGTCGGGTCAAGCAACTGGAGGACGACGGCTACATCTCGCGCCAGGTGGCCCTGCTCGACCGCAAAAAGCTGGGCCTGAGCCTGACCGCCTACGTGCTGATCGGCATGGACCGTCACACCCCGGAGCGCTTCGAAACCTTCGAGGCGGCCATCCGCAACCTGCCACAGGTGCTCGAATGCAGCCTGGTCACCGGCATGGATGCCGACTATCAGCTTAAAGTGGTGGTACCCGACATGGACCACTACCAGAAACTGCTTCTAGGCAGCCTGACCCGTATCGAAGGCGTTACCAGCGTGCGTTCGAGCTTCGTGCTCAACCAGGTGCTGGCCAGTACCGAGATGCCATTGACCCACCTGCGTTAATTGCCCATGGCAGCCGGCGTATAATCGGCTGCTCAGACTGCCTGGAGAACACCGATGGATCCCGCCGTATTCGAAGAATGGATGATGATCATCCTGGTCACCGTGCTGATCGGTTTCATGGGTTTCATCGTCTGGGACCTGGCGAAAAAGTCCAAGGCCGGGAAGTTCGGTACGTTGATCCTGTTCTTCGTGTTGGGGCTGGGGGTGTTGGCCTTTATCATCAAGAGCGTGGTGGTGGGGTTTCTCGAAGGCGTGTGAGGCTCAAGAATGCCGGGAGCGCTTTGCGCTCCTGCTAGCGCTGCAACTTCGCCGGGACTTCGCGCCAGCAACCTTGCTCCAGCCCATCCAGCGCCCAATCCCCGATCCGCACCCGCACCAGGCGCAAGGTCGGCAGCCCCACCGCCGCCGTCATCCGCCGCACCTGGCGGTTACGCCCTTCGCGTATCACCAGCTCCAGCCAGCTGGTCGGCACGCTCTTGCGAAAACGTACCGGCGGGTTGCGCGGCCACAGCTCAGGTTCTTCCAGGCGACGTGCTTCAGCCGGCAAGGTAGGCCCATCGTTCAGCTCCACGCCATCACACAAGCGCTGCAACTGCTCGTCGCTCGGTTCACCCTCCACCTGCACCCAGTACGTTTTGGCCAGCTTGTGCTTGGGGTCGGCAATACGCGCCTGCAGCCCGCCATCGTTGGTGAGCAACAGCAAGCCTTCACTGTCACGGTCCAGCCGCCCGGCCGGGTACACGCCCGGGATGTCGATGAAGTCCTTGAGCGTCGCCCGCCCGTCGCCGTCGCTGAACTGGGTCAGCACGTCGAACGGTTTGTTGAACAGGATCAGGCGCGGCTCGGCGGGTGGCGCCTTGGGCTGGCGACGTGGGCCGGTGGCAGGCCGCGCCTGGGGGCGGCGCGGCTTGTTACGGGGTGGCAGTGACATGGATCCTCAGCGGAACGGCGGCTCATCGAAGCTGCGCAGTTTACGCGAGTGCAGCGAGTTGAGCTCGGTGCGCAGCAAGTCGAGCGCGGCGATGCCGATCTTCAGGTGCTGGCTGACCGCCCGGTTATAGAAGGCGTTGGCAGAACCCGGCAGCTTGATCTCGCTGTGCAGCGGCTTGTCGGACACACACAGCAAGGTGCCGTACGGCACGCGCAAGCGATACCCTTGGGCGGCAATGGTGCCACTTTCCATGTCTACCGCCACGGCACGCGACAGGTTGATGAGCGGGCGCTCCTGAGCCCAGCGCAACTCCCAGTTGCGGTCGTCGTAGGTCAGCACGGTGCCGGTGCGCAGGCGCTTCTTCAACTGCTCGCCACGCTCGCCGGTAACCTGGGCTGCGGCTTCCTGCAAGGCCAGTTGCACTTCGGCCAGGGCCGGAATCGGGATGTTCGGCGGTACCACCCGGTCGAGAATGCCGTCACGGCGCATGTAGGCGTGCGCCAGCACATAGTCGCCGATGGTTTGCGACTGCCGCAGACCGCCGCAGTGGCCGATCATCAGCCAGCAGTGTGGGCGCAGCACCGCCAGGTGGTCGGTGATGTTCTTGGCGTTGGACGGGCCGACACCGATGTTGACCAGGGTGATGCCGTCGCCATCGGCGGCAATCAGGTGGTAGGCCGGCATCTGGTAGCGGTGCCAGATCACGCTGGCCACCAGCGCCTGGGTTTCACCGTGGTCCATGCCCTTTTCGATCACCACATTGCCCGGCAGCACCATGCGCACGAAACGCGGGTCGTCACGCAGCTGCTCCAGGCCATGGCTGATGAACTGGTCGACATAGCGGTGGTAGTTGGTCAGCAGGATCCATGGCTGCACATGGCGCCAGTCGCTGCCGGTGTAGTGCACCAGGCGGCGCAGCGAGAAGTCGACGCGGGCGGCGTCGAACAGCGCCAGCGGAAAAATTTCGGCACGGTCCCAGTCGTACAGGCCATCGGCGATGTTGTCGGTGGCGGCCGAAAGGTCGGTGCTGGGGAACACCCGCGCCAGTTGCGCGGCGGTAATACCGCTACCGGCCAGCTCGTCGCCCTGGTCGACCACGTAGGGGTAAGGGATGTTCTGCTCGCTGACGCCGACCTCTACCGTGACGGTGTAGTCGTGCATCAATGGGCGCAGTTGCTCCAGCAGGTAGCTACGGAACGCGGATGGCTGGGTGACGGTGACGCTGTAGGTGCCGGCCACCTGGACCTTGGCATAGGCCCGCGTGGTGGCGGCCACTTCACCGTGGCTGTGGTAGGTCAGGCGCAGTGCCGGGTAGCGGAACAGGTCGCGCTCATCGGCGCCCGGCTCGGTACGGTCCTTCAGGTAACGCTTGAGGGCCTGGCTCAGGGCCCCGGTGGCCTGTTCATGCAAGGCCGCCAGACGGTCGACGGCCTGTTCGGGAGTATCAACGACTACAAAAGCGTGGCTCACACTGTGCTTCCTGTCTGGACATGCATGTGATCCATCTTGCCTGCCTTCTTGGGTAAAAACATCCCCATTGATCGGTGTTGCATGCATTCGCGGGCAAGCCCGCGCCTACAATGGCCAGACGGGCGTAGCCCTGGTCACCAACGCCTCGACATCAATACCGCGCGGCAACGCGCCATAAGCCCGCCCCCCACCTGCCAGCCGGCTGCCAATGAATGCATCGCTGACCGCCGCATTCCCCGCTTCCAGCAACAGCTTGGCCTGCAACGCCAAGACAATGTCCTCAGTCAACTGCCGCGCCCGGTACTGCATGTCGCCCGTATCGGCAAACGCCCCCTTGAGGTTACCGATGTGCGCTGCCAACCGGGGGTCACCATGCCCATCGCCCAGTTCGGCAAACAACGCGTCCAGCACGCCCGGCTCCTTGGACAACGCCCGCAACACATCCAGGCATTGCACGTTGCCCGAGCCTTCCCAGGTCGAGTTGACCGGTGCTTCGCGGTACAGGCGCGGCAGGATGCTGTCTTCCACATAACCCGCACCGCCCAGGCATTCGGCTGCCTCGTTGACCATGGCCGGCGCTCGCTTGCAGATCCAGTACTTGCCCACGGCCGTGACCAACCGGGCGAAATGCGCCTGCTGCGGGTCGTCGAGTTGCTCCAGCGCCTGCCCCATGCGCAGGCTCAGGGCCAGCGCGGCCTCGCTTTCCAGGGCCAGGTCGGCCAGCACGTTCTGCATCAGCGGTTGTTCGTTCAATACCCGGCCACCGACCTTGCGGTGCGCGCAGTGGTGAGCCGCCTGAGTCAGCGCCTGGCGCATCAAGGCGCTGGAGCCGACCATGCAGTCGAAGCGGGTCATGGCCACCATCTCGATGATGGTCGGCACGCCCCGCCCTTCCTCGCCAATCATCCACGCCAGCGCCCCCCGGAACTCCACCTCGCTGGAGGCATTGGAGCTGTTGCCGAGCTTGTTCTTCAGCCGCTGGATGTAGAACTGATTGCGGTTGTCGTCCGGGCGATGGCGCGGCAGCAGGAAGCAGCTCAGGCCTTTTTCGGTCTGGGCCAAGGTCAGGAAGGCATCACACATGGGCGCCGAGCAGAACCACTTGTGCCCCACCAGCTCGTAGGCCTGGCCCGGGCCGGGTGCCCCCACCGGATAGGCCCGCGTGGTATTGGCGCGCACATCGGTACCGCCCTGCTTCTCGGTCATGGCCATGCCCAGGGTAACCCCCGCCTTGTGCCGGTCACCGATGTTGCGCGGGTCATATTCGCAGGCCAGGATTTTCGGCAGCCAGTATTCGGCCAGCTCGGGCTGCAGGCGCAGCGCCGGCACGGCGGCGAAGGTCATGGTCAGCGGGCAGCCGGTCCCGGCCTCGGCCTGGCTGTGCAGGTAGGTCATGGATGCCCGCGCCACATGGGCGCCAGCGCGGGGCTCGGCCCATGGCAGCGAAGGCAGACCGTGTTCGACGGCGGTGCGCATCAGTTCGTGGTAGGCGGGGTGGAACTCGACCAGGTCGATGCGATGACCATAGCGGTCGTGGCTGATGAATTCGGGTTTGTGTGCGTTGGCCAGGAAACCGGCCTGCATCAGCGGGCCGCCAGCCAGGGCACCGTAGGCGTCGATCCGCGACTCGGCCCAGCCTGCGCCGAAACGCCGGGACCATTCCTGCAGCGGCAGGTCGAGGCGGTAGAGGTTGGCGCCGTCGAGGGGCGGAGGCTGGTTGGTGACTTCGTGGGTTTCAGCGTACTGGTGCAGGTTCATCGGGGGCTCCTGGATCCGGGTAGGCGTGAAGCCCCCAGTGAAGCACCCCGTGCTGTTCCGTCAAAGTGGCATTAATGACTAAACGTGTGGTGGGGTGCGCAAGAGGCCATCGGCGTTAGAGCGAACGCCGCGCCTGCAGGATGCTCGGGCTCATCTGCACCTGCGAAATCGCCATGTTCAAGCTCAACTCGAACCGGCTCCCCAACCCGCGCGTCGACTCATGCGCCAACCGCGCCCCCAGCAATTCCCCCATCTGCCGGCAGATCGACAAGCCAATCCCCAACCCGCCATAGCGCCGGGTCATCGACCCATCCACCTGGAAGAACCGCTGGTACAGGGTCGACTGCTCAAGGTCATCAAAACCAATCCCGCTGTCACTGACCGTAAAGGTCAACGCCAGATCCCCCGGCCCTACCCGGCGCCCGCGCACCTGGATCATCACCCCGCCCTGGTGGGTGAACTTCAACCCGTTCTCCACCAGGCAGCCAAGGCAGCGGGCCAGTTTCTCTCCATCGCCCTCCAGCGCATCCGGCAGGTCAGCCGGGATATCCAGGCTCAGGTACAAGCCTTTGCCCAAGGCCTGCCCGGCATAACCGGCGCGCAACCCCTGCAACAGTGTGCGCAGGCTGAACGGCGCCGGCTGCGCACGCAGGCGGCCGGCCTGCAATTCAGACAAGGTGAGAATGGCATCGACCATGTCCATCATCCCCTGCGCAGACCCCACCGCCGTGCGGTGATACTGGGCCATCTCGGCCTCCATCGGCAGGGTGTGCATCAGTTCCAGCGAGCCGATCACGCCATTCATCGGGGTGCGCAGTTCGTGGGTCACACTGGCCAGAAACTCATCCTTCAACCGGTTGCTTCTGGCCAGCTGCAGGTTCAACTGCTCCAGCGTGCGTCCGGTTTCGCGCAAGGTTTGCGCCTGCTGCTCGCGCAGGCTGTTGATGCGGTCGGCCAGCGCCAGCGACAGCAGTGCCACCTCCAGCGCCGAACCCAGCTGGCTGGCATACATGGTGATGAACACGTTCGGCAGGTAGCCCAGCACCATCAGGGTGTTGACCAGGCCGCCGAGCAGGAAGGCCGTCCAGGCGATGATGAACCAGCGCGCCACGCGCAAGCCCCGCCACCAGGCGTACAACCCCGCACTGAAGATGCTCACGGTAAACAGCAAGGCCAGCAGCGTGGCCATGCGCAGGGCAATGCCATAGGGCACGCTCACCGCCATTACCATGACCAGCGCGCCACCCAGCATCAGCAGTTGCAGCAAACGGTCAAAGCCGCGGCTGATGTTGCCCAATTGCAGGAAATGCCGGGCAAACTGGCAACCGAACAGGCCTGCCGCACCGATGAACAGCGGTGTCGAAGCATTCGCCCACCAGGGGCTGTCCGGCCAGAAATAAGCGACACCCGCACCGTTCACCGACACCTGATAGAAACCGAACGAGGCGATATAGAGGATGTAGTAGAGGTAACTGACGTCCCGCACACTGAGGTAGATGAACAGGTTGTACACCAGCATCACCAACAACACGCCGTAGATCATCCCCAGCACATACAGGCGCGTGGGCTGCTCTTCCATATAGGCTTCAGGGGACCACAGCGCCAGCGGTGCCTGCACCGAGCCCTGGCTGTGCAGGCGCAGGTAGGCGGTGGTCACCTCGCCTGGCGGCAACTGCAGTTCGAACAGGTAGTTGTTCTGCCGGATCTGCCGGCTGTCGTAGGGCAAGGCATCGCCGGTGCGCTGCGCCAGGCGGTAGACGCCGCCGCTATCAGGCAAATACAGCTCCAGGTGGTCCAGCGGCGGGTAAGCCAGCTCCAGTAGCCACTGCCGAGGGGCAGCGCCGGGCACGGCAACCGGGCGCAGCTCGACCTTGAGCCAGAACACCGAGGTGGAGTAACCGGCATTCAGCACGTCTTTATCGTGGGGGCGGAAATGTTTGGCAAACCCGGGGGCACTGACCTGGGCGATGCTGGCACTGCCATCAAGGTCTTCATACACCTGCATGGCCTTGCCCAATGGAAGGTGCTGCGTAGCGCTGTCGAAATCGACCGCTCCAGCCAGCACGGGCAGCAAGCCCAGAAGCACAATCAGCAAATAGCGCATACAGCCCCAGCATGGCCTGTCCGGTCGCGTCGCGGTTGCCTCCCATCCGTTTGAGACGACGTGATCCTGCAGAACCCGTTTGTCGAGTTATCCGAGCACTCTAGCATAGCTTCGCAACCTGGCAATCGGCCATATCAAAAATCAAAGAAAAGGCTCTAAATCAATACTTTCAGAAGAATTCAACAAACAATTCTGACCGATCGATCAACAAAACTCGTTTGTCGGACGATCCGCCCAAACAGGTTTGGTGGTAAGCTCGCCGACCATGAATACCTACAGCTCCCGCCCCGTTGTCCTCTGTCTCTCCGGCCACGACCCAAGTGGCGGCGCCGGCTTGCAGGCAGATATCGAAGCCCTGATCGCCCAAGGCTGTCACGCCGCGCCCGCCGTGACCGCCCTGACCGTGCAGGATACCGTCAACGTTTCCGACTTCCGCGTGCTCGACCGCGAGTGGGTACTGGCCCAGGCCAATGCCGTGCTGGCCGACTCCACGGTGGCTGCCGTCAAGCTGGGCATGCTCGGCTCGATCGAGATGGTCGACACCGTCGCTGAGCTGCTGGCCGCCCACCCGCACCTGCCGCTGGTGTGCGACCCGGTGCTGCGTGCCGGTGGTGGTGGCCGCCTGGGCAAGGACGAAGTGGGCTACGCCCTGCGCGAACGCCTGCTGCCACTGGCGACCATCGCCACGCCGAACCTGCCTGAGGCGCGCATCCTCGCCGAACTGCCCGAAGGCACCGCCGACGAGTGTGCCGAGAAACTCTTGCCGTTCTGTAGACACCTGCTGATTACCGGCGGTCACGGCGACGAAGACGAAATCCACAACCGCCTGTACACCCAGGACGGCAAGCACCACACCTGGACCTGCCAGCGCCTGCCGGGCAGCTATCACGGCTCAGGCTGCACCTTGGCCAGCGCCCTGGCCGGCCGCCTGGCCCTTGGCGAGCAACTGGAAAGCGCCGTACGCAGCGCACTGGACTACACCTGGCGCACCCTGCGTGACGCCGAACAGCTGGGCAAAGGCCAGTACGTGCCGCGCCGCCTGCCCCTGGACTTCTGCTCCTGATACGAGGCCTTCCATGAAGCTACGCGGTCTGTACGCCATCACCGACAGCCAGCTGCTCGCCGGCCGTTTCCTGTCCCATGTCGAGGCGGCACTGGAAGGCGGCGTGTGCCTGCTGCAGTACCGCGACAAAAGCGACGACGCAGCGCGCCGCCTGCGCGAAGCCGAAGGGCTGATGAAGCTCTGCGAGCGCTACGGCACCCAGCTGCTCATCAACGACGACGCCGAACTGGCCGCACGCCTGGGCGTCGGCGTACACCTGGGGCAGACCGATGGCCCGCTGACCCCGGCCCGCGCCCTGCTCGGCCGCCAGGCGATCATCGGCTCCACCTGCCACGCCAGCCTCGACCTGGCCGCCCAGGCCGCCAGCGAAGGCGCCAGTTACGTCGCCTTTGGCCGCTTCTTCAATTCCGTCACCAAGCCGGGCGCCCCCGCTGCCAACGTCGAACTGCTGGAGCAGGCGCGTGCCCAGGTGAAACTGCCGATCGCGGTGATCGGCGGCATCACCCTCGACAACGCCGCCCCGCTGGTCGCCCACGGCGCCGACCTGCTGGCGGTGATCCACGGCCTGTTCGGTGCCGACAGCGCGCAGGAAGTTACCCGCCGCGCCCGCGCCTTCAACGCCTTGTTCGCATCCTGATTTCGAGAGAATTTTTTCATGTCCCGTTCTGAAGACCTGTTCGCCAAAGCCCAGAAGCACATCCCCGGTGGCGTCAACTCGCCAGTGCGCGCTTTCAAAAGCGTGGGCGGCACGCCGCTGTTCTTCAAGCATGCCGAAGGCGCCTACGTCGTTGACGAGGACGACAAGCGCTACGTCGACTATGTCGGTTCCTGGGGCCCGATGATCCTCGGCCACGGCCACCCGGACGTGCTGGAGTCGGTACGCAAGCAGCTGGAGCACGGCCTGTCCTATGGCGCACCGACCGCCATGGAAACCGACATGGCCGACCTGGTCTGCTCGCTGGTACCGTCCATGGAAATGGTGCGCATGGTCAGCTCGGGCACCGAAGCCACCATGAGCGCCATCCGCCTGGCCCGTGGCTACACCGGCCGTGACGCCATCATCAAGTTCGAAGGCTGCTACCACGGCCACTCCGACAGCCTGCTGGTAAAAGCCGGTTCCGGCCTGCTGACCCAGGGCGTGCCAAGCTCGGCGGGCGTACCGGCGGACTTCGCCAAGCACACCCTGACCCTGCCGTTCAACGACATCGCCGCCGTCGAGAAGACCCTGGCCGACGTCGGCCAGACCGTGGCCTGCATCATCGTCGAGCCGGTGGCTGGCAACATGAACTGCGTACCGCCGGCACCGGGCTTCCTCGAAGGCCTGCGCGAGCAGTGCGACAAGCACGGCGTGGTGCTGATCTTCGACGAAGTGATGACTGGCTTCCGCGTTTCCCTGGGCGGCGCCCAGGGCCACTACGGCATCAAGCCGGACCTGTCCACCTTCGGCAAGATCGTCGGTGGCGGCATGCCGGTCGGCTGCTTCGGTGGCAAGCGTGAAATCATGGGCTGCATCGCCCCGCTCGGCCCGGTCTACCAGGCCGGCACCCTGTCGGGCAACCCGCTGGCCATGGCCGCCGGCCTGACCACGCTGAAGCTGATCAGCCGTCCGGGCTTCCACGCCGAGCTGACCGACTACACCAGCCGCATGCTCGACGGCTTGCAACAGCGCGCCGATGCCGCTGGCATACCGTTCGTCACCACCCAGGCCGGTGCCATGTTCGGCCTGTACTTCAGCGGTGCCGACGACATCGTCACCTTCGAAGACGTGATGGCCAGCGATGCCGAGCGCTTCAAGCGCTTCTTCCATTTGATGCTGGACGGCGGCGTGTACCTGGCACCAAGCGCATTCGAGGCAGGCTTCACCTCCATTGCCCATGGCGACAAAGAGTTGCAGATCACCCTGGATGCGGCTGAAAAGGCCTTTGCTGCACTGAAATAATGGTTAGCCTGCACCGGCCTCTGTGGGAGCGGGCTTGCCCGCGAAGAGGCCGGCACAGGAAATAATTACCCCGCACAATCAGCTGACTTCCCCAACCAAGCAGAAATTCGAGTAAAACTTTGTAAGGTTGGCGCTGCTTATCCCATAATGTGCCACCAGAGACATTGGCCGCAGCTTCGCAGAGGTAAGTCGATCCCCATGAACCGCACCGGCCGCGCCCTGACCCTGGGCTGCCTGTTGCTTCTTCAGCCCCTGCTGGCCTTGGCGGAGGGCGGTAACTCGTTGCTCATTCCGGCAACGGGCCGCTGCACCTTGAACGTTCAGCCTGAAGACCTGGCAAACGCCCTCAAGGCCTGCGAGCAGACGGCAACCGCAGGGGATGCCCAGGCGCAGTTCGAGCTGGGCGAGTACTTCTACACGCAAACGCCAAAAAACCTCGACAAAGCCCTGGACTGGTTCCAGAAGGCTTCGCTGCAAGGCCACGCCGACGCGCAGTATCGCCTGGGGGCCATGTTCTTCCATGGCGAAGGGGTCAAGGCCAACAACGTGCAGGCCTACATCCTGCTGAAGATGGCCGCCGTCAACGGCGCAGAAGATGCGCTGGACATGGCCGACGAAGTGACCGAGCAAATGCCCCGCGACGAGCTTGAGCACGCCACTCAGGTGCTCGGCCAGATCTTCCGCAAATACCTGCTGGAACTGCAGAACGCCGAAGGGCGTACGCCGTTCTCGCCGCTCCCCTGAGGCTTACTTTTCCGGCATCGGCATCGGGAACGGCATGACATTGCCGCCGCCCTTGGCTTCGCTGATCTTGGCTGTGCCCAGGCGCTCCACCTCATCGATGCGCACGATCGAGTGCATCGGCACAAAACTGCGGACTACCCCCTCGAACTGGCTCTTGAGCTTTTCCTCGCTCGGGTCCACCACCAGTTGCGAGCGCTCGCCGAACACGAACTCCTCGATTTCCAGAAAGCCCCACAGGTCGCTCTGGTAGATCTGCTTGGCATACATCTCGAAGACCTGCCCCTGGTTGAGGAAGATCACTTTATAGATGGCAGGTTCGCGTTTGCTCATGTCTGGTGGAATAACACATGCGTAAGAAAAGGGGCGCATCATAGCAGACAGGCTTGTAGATCTGTGTCGGCTGTACCGGCCTCATCGCCGGCAAGCCAGCTCCCACAGGTACTGCGTAAGCCTGAGGCCTGTGCAGTACCTGTGGGAGCTGGCTTGCCGGCGACAGGGCCGGAACAGGCTGTACATACCGTTGAACGTTTCAGTGCTTTCGCCACTGCCATTCAAGGGTTATTCTTGAGTTCACATCCATTGCCGTCGAGCGGCTAAAAACGACCTTGAACGCACCCATAGAACCCCATCGTTTCATCCTCGAGCCCTTCGAGGCCCACCGTTTCGCCAACCTGTGCGGCCAGTTCGACGAGCACCTGCGCCTGATCGAACAGCGCCTGGCCATCGAAATCCGCAACCGCGGCAATCAGTTCGAACTGATCGGCGAACCCAAGACCACTTCCGCTGCCGAACAGCTGCTGCGCCGTCTCTACCGCGAGACCAAGGCCACCGACCTGTCGCCGGAAACCGTACACCTGTACCTGCAGGAGTCGGCCGTCGAGAACATCGACAACCCGGCCGTCAACGAGGTCAGCGTGTCGCTGCGTACGCGTAAGGGCAACATTCGCCCGCGCGGGCTCAACCAGCAGCGCTACGTGAAGGAAATCCTGGCCAACGACATCAACTTCGGCATCGGCCCGGCCGGTACCGGCAAGACCTACCTGGCCGTGGCCTGTGCCGTGGACGCGCTTGAGCGTGAACAGGTACGCCGCATCCTGCTGGTACGCCCGGCGGTCGAGGCGGGCGAAAAGCTCGGCTTCCTGCCCGGCGACCTGGCGCAGAAGATCGACCCGTACCTGCGCCCGCTGTACGACGCCCTGTACGAAATGCTCGGCTTCGAACACGTGGCCAAGCTGATCGAGCGCCAGGTGATCGAGATCGCCCCGCTGGCCTACATGCGTGGCCGCACCCTGAACAACAGCTTCATCATCCTCGACGAAAGCCAGAACACCACCCTGGAACAGATGAAGATGTTCCTCACCCGCATTGGCTTCGGCTCCACCGCGGTGATCACCGGCGACATCACCCAGGTCGACCTGCCGCGTGGCACCAAATCGGGCCTGGCGCATGTCATCGAGGTGCTGAAAGACGTTCCGGGTATCAGCTTTACCCACTTCCAACCCAAAGATGTGGTTCGTCACCCACTGGTGCAGCGCATTGTCGAAGCCTACGACCGCTTCGAAGCCCGCCAGGCCAAGCCCGAGGCGCCCGGCAAAGATGCTTGAACTTGATATTCAACGGGCCACGGACGCTGCCGCCCCGGATGACGCCGCCTTCCGCCGCTGGTGCGAACTGGCCCTGCGCCAGCGCAGTGCCGACTCGGAAATGACCATTCGCCTGGTCGACGAAGCCGAAGGCCGCGAGCTGAACCACACCTACCGGCACAAGGACTACGCGACCAACGTGCTGTCGTTCCCGGCCGACGTGCCCGACGACCTGCTCGACATCCCGCTGCTGGGCGACCTGGTCATCTGCGTGGCGGTGGTCGAGCGCGAAGCGGCCGAACAGGGCAAATCGCTCGAAGCGCACTGGGCACACCTGGTCATCCACGGTTGCCTGCACCTGCTCGGCTACGACCACATCGAGGATGAGGAAGCCGAGGAAATGGAAGGCCTGGAACGGGAATTGCTGGCAGAACTGGGTCACCCCGACCCGTATGCCGACGATGAAACCGACTCAATCACACACTGATACACGAAGGATCACGAGAACCGCCATGAGCGAAGATCGATCGAGCAACGGGCAGAAGTCCTGGCTGGGTAAACTGACCCAGGCTTTTGCCCATGAGCCGAAAAACCGCCAGGAGCTGCTTGAGCTGCTGCGCGAAGCCCACCAGAACAAGCTGCTGGACAGCGAAGCACTGACCATCGTCGAAGGCGCCATCCAGGTCGCCGACCTGCAGGTTCGCGACATCATGGTCCCGCGTTCGCAGATGATCAGCATCAAGGCCAGCCAGTCGCCGCGCGAATTTCTGCCGGCGGTGATCGACGCCGCGCACTCGCGCTACCCGGTGATCGGCGAAAGCCACGACGATGTACTCGGGATCCTGCTCGCCAAAGACCTGCTGCCGCTGATCCTCAAGGAAAACGGCGACAGCTTCAACATCAAGGACCTGCTGCGCCCGGCCACCTTCGTGCCCGAGTCCAAGCGCCTCAACGTGTTGCTGCGCGAGTTCCGTGCCAACCATAACCACATGGCCATCGTCATCGACGAATACGGCGGTGTGGCGGGCCTGGTGACCATCGAGGACGTGCTGGAGCAGATCGTTGGCGACATCGAGGACGAGCACGACGTCGAGGAAGACAGCTACATCAAACCGCTGCCCAGCGGTGACTTCCTGGTGAAGGCGCTTACCCCGATCGACAACTTCAACGAGTTCTTCGACAGCGAGTTCTCCGATGACGAGTTCGACACGGTCGGCGGCCTGGTGATGAGCGCCTTCGGCCACCTGCCCAAGCGCAACGAAACTACCGAGATCGGGTCTTACAAGTTCCGTATTCTCAACGCCGACAGCCGGCGGATACACTTGCTGCGCCTGACCCCGATCACCCGTTAAGGACAAACATGCGTTGGATCACCCGCCCCGGCTGGCCCGGTAACCTGCTGGCCCTGGCGGCCGGTGCCTCCACACTCCTGGCCCTGGCGCCGTTCGACATCTGGCCGCTGGCCGTGTTGTCCATCGCCATGCTCTACCTTGGCCTGCGCGAGCTCAGCCCGCGCCAGGCCATGTGGCGTGGCTGGTGGTTCGGTTTTGGCCTGTATGGCGCCGGCACCTGGTGGATTTACGTCAGCATGAACACCTACGGCGGCGCCTCGCCGCTGCTGGCGATTCTGCTGCTGCTGGCGTTTTTCGCCGCGCTGGCGTGGTTCTTTGCCTTGCCCACCTGGCTGTGGGCACGCTGGCTGCGGCGCAACGAAGCGCCGCTGGCCGATGCCCTGTGCTTCGCGGCGCTGTGGCTGCTGCAAGAGGCCTTCCGCGGCTGGTTCCTGACCGGTTTCCCTTGGCTTTATGCCGGCTACAGCCAGCTGGACGGCCCGCTGGCCGGCCTGGCGCCACTGGGCGGCGTGTGGCTGATTTCCTTCACGCTGGCGCTCACTGCTGCCCTGCTGTGCAACCTGCACCGCCTGCGTGCCCGCCCCTCGTTCCTGGCCGTGGGCTGCCTGCTGTTGTTGGCCCCATGGGCGCTGGGCCTGGCGCTCAAGGGCCACGCCTGGACCAAACCGGTAGGTGACCCGTTGAAAGTGGCGGCCATTCAGGGCAACGTCGAGCAAGACCTGAAATGGGACCCTGCGCACATCGACGCGCAACTGGCGCTGTACCGCGACCTGAGCTTCAGCTCAAAACCCGTGGATTTGCTGGTGTGGCCAGAAACGGCGGTGCCGGTGCTCAAGGACCAGGCCCAAGGCTACATCGACGTGATGGGCCGTTTTGCTGCCGAGCGGCATTCGGCGCTGATCACCGGCGTGCCAGTGCGGGAAGTGGTGCACCATCAGCGTCGCTACTACAACGGCATCACAGTGACCGGTGAAGGTGACGGCACCTACCTCAAGCAGAAGCTGGTGCCGTTTGGCGAGTACGTACCGTTGCAGGACATGCTGCGTGGCGCCATCGAGTTCTTCAACCTGCCCATGTCGGACTTCGCCCGCGGGCCGGAAGACCAGCCACTGCTGCAGGCCAAGGGTTACCAGATTGCGCCGTACATCTGCTACGAAGTGGTCTACCCCGAGTTTGCCGCTGGCCTGGCGGCACGCAGCGACCTGCTGCTGACCATCAGCAACGACACCTGGTTCGGCACCTCGATCGGCCCGTTGCAGCACCTGCAGATGGCGCAGATGCGCGCGCTGGAAGCCGGACGCTGGATGATCCGCGCCACCAACAACGGCGTGACTGCGCTGATCGACCCGTTTGGGCGTATTACCACGCAGATTCCGCAGTTCCAGCAGGGGGTGCTGTATGGTGAGGTGGTGCCGATGCAGCAACTGACGCCTTACCTGCAATGGCGTTCGTGGCCGTTGGCGATTGTTTGTGCATTGCTGCTGGGCTGGGCGTTGCTGGCTGGCCGCATCGCCAAAACCGTCTGAGTTTTCCTGTACTGGCCTCTTCGCGGGCAAGCCCGCTCCCACAGGTACTGCACATGCCTTCCAGTCTGTGAAAAACTGTGGGAGCGGGCTTGCCCGCGAAGAGACCAGTACAGGCGATGCAAGGCTCAATAGAAAACCCGATACCCCACCAACCCCACCACCTCATTAAACAACTGCCCGCTCTGCCACATCGCCCGGCTCTCTGGCAGCAACCCACCAAACGGCCGCGCATGGTCCTGCCCCAGGAACCCCACTGGCGCCGGCACCACCTCGAACCCCGCCTGCTCGAAACTCCAGCGCGAGCGCTGCATATGCCAGGCCTGGGTCACCACCACCACACGGCGAATCCCCAACGGCTGCAGCACCTTGGCCGTGAACTGGGCATTTTCCCAGGTCGTGCGGCTGGCCTCTTCGCGCCACTTCACGTCAACAGCAAAGTCTTCGTGCAGGCGATCCGCCATCAACTGCGCCTCGCTCGGCGGCGTGCCATAGTGCAAGCCGCCACTGGTCAGCACCGGCAAGCCCGAGGCCTTGGCCAACTGCGCAGCAAAACGCATACGTTCCAAAGCCGTGGCCGTGGGCTGGTCGCTACCGCCCCAGGCCGGGTCGCCACGCTCACGCCCTGCGCCCAGCACCACAATGGCATCCGCCCGCCGCGCAAGAGCGGTCCAGTCGTTTACGGCCAAGGGTGGCTCGCTTTCCAGCCTATGGGCGGTTTCCTGCACCACCAGCGGCAAACTCATCAGCCACAGGCCACCAAGCCCCACGGTAAAGCACAGCGCCGCCAACCGTGGCCGTCGGGCACGCAGCCACCACGCCGCAAGCAGCAGCAGAAACAGGATGCCCGGCGGCATCAGCCATTGTTTGATGAAGAATCGGATCGGCATCGGCCACACCTCCTTGGCAGGCGTGCAGCCTAGAAGGATCGGCGCCGGTCAACAAGGGTGCGGCCGGCGCCGATCGTGAGTTGTGTGATAGTGAAGAACCGGCGCGCGATAGCCCGCGCCTGGCGTCCTGAACGGCTAGCGATGTGGCAGCGTCCTGGATCTCGCCGTATTGGCGGGGCGTTTCTTGTCCTTGAGCCAGATGATCTTGGCCGATGTCGGCTCCGCTTGCGGGTAACTGCCGACAGAGGCATTGTGGCGCTCCGGGAGGGATTCCAGGTAAGCCTTGATCACTTCGAACTCTGCGTGGCTCAGGCCACGCAACTCCAGCTCGGCTGGCATCTCGTCGCGCAATCGTACCGAGGTCCTTGCCACTTCCAGTGCCAGGCCAAGCCGGTCGATCAGGCGCTCGTAAAGCTCCGGTTTCATTGCGGGTAGCTGCGTCTCTCCCATCCGTTCACCTCAATTGAAGATAAAGAATATCTCCCCCCACACCTGAGCTTAGCGGCGCCATGAAAAGCAGCCGGGTGCTGCGACCAGCGGCCATTCGCAACGAAGGTTTCCCACGATGCGCAGCGCTGCTGTATGCTACGGCGTTCACTCTAAACGACACCGGAGTGCCGGACGCAGCGAGGTTCCGCTGCCTGGAACAAGGTCTCTTCTCTCTCAGCCAAAAGTAGCCATGCACGAACAATACACGCCCCGTGATATCGAAGCCGCCGCCCAGAAGTTCTGGGACGAGCAACAATCGTTCGCTGTTACCGAACAGCCAGGCAAAGACACCTACTATTGCCTATCGATGTTCCCGTACCCGAGCGGCAAGCTACACATGGGCCACGTTCGCAACTACACCATCGGCGACGTGATTGCCCGTTACCAGCGCATGCTGGGCAAGAACGTCCTGCAGCCGATGGGCTGGGACGCATTCGGCATGCCCGCGGAAAACGCGGCGATGAAAAACAACGTCGCCCCGGCCAAGTGGACATACGAAAACATCGACTACATGAAGACCCAGCTCAAGAGCCTGGGCCTGGCCATCGACTGGGCACGTGAAGTCACCACCTGCAAACCCGACTACTACCGTTGGGAGCAGTGGCTGTTCACCCGCCTGTTCGAGAAAGGCATCATCTACCGCAAGAACGGTACCGTGAACTGGGACCCGGCAGACCAGACCGTACTGGCCAACGAGCAGGTCATCGACGGCCGTGGCTGGCGTTCGGGCGCGCTGATCGAAAAGCGCGAAATCCCGATGTACTACTTCCGCATCACCGACTACGCCGACGAGCTGCTGGAAAGCCTCGACGAGCTGCCGGGCTGGCCTGAGCAGGTCAAGACCATGCAGCGCAACTGGATCGGCAAGTCGCGCGGCATGGAAGTACAGTTCCCGTACGACCAGGCCAGCATCGGCCACGAAGGCACACTGAAGGTCTTCACCACCCGTCCCGACACGCTGATGGGCGCCACCTACGTCGCCGTCGCCGCCGAGCACCCGCTGGCCACCCAGGCGGCCCAGGGCAACCCGGCGCTGCAAGCGTTCATCGACGAGTGCAAGAGCGGCAGCGTTGCCGAGGCCGACATGGCCACCCAGGAGAAGAAAGGCATGGCCACTTCCCTGCTGGTAGAGCACCCGCTGACCGGCGAGAAGCTGCCGGTATGGGTCGCCAACTACGTGCTGATGCACTACGGCGATGGCGCCGTGATGGCCGTGCCGGCCCACGACGAGCGCGACTTCGAGTTCGCCCACAAGTACAACCTGCCGGTCAAGGCCGTGGTGCGCACCAGCGCGGGCGATGAAGTGGGCAGCGAGTGGCAGGCCGCCTATGGCGAGCACGGCCAGCTGATCAACTCCGCCGAGTTCGACGGCCTGGACTTCGCCGGCGCCTTTGACGCCATCGAAGCCGCCCTGATCCGCAAGGAACTGGGCAAGTCGCGCACCCAGTTCCGCCTGCGTGACTGGGGTATCAGCCGCCAGCGCTACTGGGGCTGCCCGATCCCGATCATCCACTGCCCGTCCTGCGGCGACGTGCCGGTGCCGGAAGACCAGCTGCCGGTCACCCTGCCCGAGAACGTGGTGCCGGATGGCGCTGGCTCGCCGCTGGCGCGCATGCCGGAATTCTATGAGTGCACCTGCCCGAAATGCGGCACTGCGGCCAAGCGCGAAACCGACACCATGGACACCTTCGTCGAGTCGTCCTGGTACTTCGCCCGCTACGCCTCACCGAACTACGACAAGGGCCTGGTAGACCCGAAAGCCGCCAACCACTGGCTGCCGGTCGACCAGTACATCGGCGGTATCGAGCACGCGATCCTGCACCTGCTGTACGCGCGCTTCTTCCACAAGCTGATGCGTGACGAAGGCCTGGTTACCTCGAACGAGCCGTTCAAGAACCTGCTGACCCAGGGCATGGTCGTTGCCGAAACCTACTACCGTGTGGCCAGCAACGGCGGCAAGGACTGGTTCAACCCGGCCGATGTCGAGATCGAGCGCGATGCCAAGGCCAAGATCATTGGTGCTCGCCTGAAGACCGACGGCCTGCCGGTGGAAATCGGCGGCACCGAGAAGATGTCGAAATCGAAGAACAACGGCGTCGACCCGCAGTCGATGATCGAAGCCTACGGTGCCGACACCTGCCGCCTGTTCATGATGTTCGCCTCGCCGCCCGACATGAGCCTGGAATGGTCCGACTCCGGCGTCGAAGGTGCCAGCCGCTTCCTGCGCCGCGTCTGGCGCCTGGCTCAGGCGCACGTCAGCCAGGGTCTGCCTGGCAAGCTGGATGTTGCTACCCTGGACGACGCGCAGAAGGTCATCCGCCGCGCCATCCACGCGGCCATCAAGCAGGCCAGCACCGACGTGGGCCAGTACCACAAGTTCAACACCGCCATCGCCCAGGTGATGACCGTGATGAACGTACTGGAGAAGGCCCCGCAGGCCAGCGAACAGGACCGCGCACTGCTGCAGGAAGGCCTTGAAGCCGTCACCCTGCTGCTGGCCCCGATCACCCCGCACATCTCCCACGAACTGTGGCAGCAACTGGGCCACCCAGGCTCGGTAATCGATGCCGCCTGGCCGAGTGTCGACGAACAAGCGCTGGTGCAGGACACCATCACCCTGGTGGTGCAGGTCAACGGCAAGCTGCGTGGCCAGGTCGAAATGCCGGCTGCTGCCAGCCGCGAAGAAGTCGAAGCCGCTGCCCGCAGCAACGAGAACGTCCTGCGCTTCATCGATGGCCTGACCATCCGCAAGGTCATCGTGGTACCGGGCAAACTGGTCAACATCGTCGCCAACTGATGGCAGCGCCCGCTCGCAGTCACTGCGGGCGGGCGTAACAGGCCCACAAGGGAGCAACAACATGATCAAACGCAATTTGCTGGTAATCGGCCTGGCGGTCATGCTCAGCGCCTGCGGTTTCCAGCTGCGCGGCACCGGCTCTACCGAGCTGAGCGTGAAGGAAATGGACGTCAGCGCGCGCAACGCCTATGGCCCGACCGTGGTCCAGCTGCGTGAAGTACTGGAGCGTAGCGGTGTCAACGTACACGCCGGTGCGCCCTACCGTCTGGTGCTGACCAACGAGCAGGAAAACGAGCGTTCGGCCACCTACAGCAGCGGCAACCGTACTGCCGAATACGAGCTGACCACGGTGCTGAACTACAGCATCCAGGGCCTGAACAACCTGGAACTGATGAGCGACAAGCTGGAAGTACGCAAGATCTACGTGCGTGACGGCTCGAACATCACCGGTTCCGAGCAGGAAGCCAACCGCGCCCGTGAAGAAATGCGCCGCGATCTGGTCAACGCGATGGTCGTGCGCCTGCAGATGCTGAGCCCGTCCCAGCTGGACGAACTGCAACGCAAAGCCGACGAACGCGCCCAGGCCGAAGCCGCCGCGCTGGAAGCTGCCCGCCGTCAGCAGGCCGAAACGCCTCAGCAGTCGCCGTTGGAAGTACCGGGCAACTAAGCCCGTGCGGGGCACCTTCGGGTGCCCCCTGTTTCCCATGAAACTCGCCCCCGCCCAACTCAACAAGCACCTGCAAGGTACCTTGGCACCGGTCTACGTGGTCAGCGGTGACGACCCGTTGCTATGCCAGGAAGCCGCAGACGCCATTCGTAATGCCGCGCGTCAGCAAGGTTTCGACGAGCGCCAGGTGTTCAGTGCCGATGCCAACTTCGACTGGGGCACCCTGCTCCAGGCTGGCGCCAGCCTGTCCCTGTTCGCACAACGCCGCCTGCTGGAACTGCGCCTGCCTTCGGGCAAACCTGGTGACAAAGGCGCCGCGGCGCTGATGGAATACTGCGCCAACCCCGCCGAAGACACCCTACTGCTAGTCAGCCTGCCCAAGCTCGACGGTAGTGCGCAAAAGACCAAGTGGGGCAAGGCGTTGATCGAAGGCGCGCATTGCCAGTTCATCCAGATCTGGCCAGTGGACGTGCATCAGCTGCCGCAGTGGATCAACCAGCGCCTGCAACAGGCCGGCCTGTCGGCACAGCGTGACGCTGTCGACCTGATTGCCGCACGCGTGGAAGGCAACTTGCTGGCAGCCGCGCAGGAAATCGAAAAGCTCAAGCTGCTGGCCGACGGCAACCAGATCACCGTGGAAACCGTGCAGGCCGCTGTTGCTGATAGCGCCCGCTTCGATGTCTTCGGCCTGGTGGACGCCATTCTCAACGGCGAAGCTGCACATGCCCTGCGTATGCTCGAGGGGTTGCGTGGCGAGGGGGTAGAACCGCCGGTCATCCTCTGGGCCCTGGCCCGTGAGCTGCGCCAGCTGGCTGGGCTAGCCCAACAGTTCAGCCAGGGTGTACCGCTGGACAAGGCCTTCAGCCAGGCCCGCCCGCCGATCTGGGACAAACGCCGACCGCTGGTCAGCAAAGCCCTGCAGCGCCTGTCGGCGCAACGCTGGGCGCAGCTGTTGCAGGATGCCCAGCGGATCGACGCGCAGATCAAGGGGCAGGCCGAGGGCTCTCCTTGGACGGGTTTGGCTCGGCTGTCGCTGCTGATGGCTGGCCAGCGTCTGGCGCTACCTCCGGAATAACCCGCTCCCACAGGTCCGGTTCTCGGCACTGACTTAGCGCCATGATGTCGACCATAAACACAATCAATTGGCTCCCCGGTAGCCCAAGCCCTAAAGTGCGCCCCGAAACCCACCCAACCCGGGAACCCCGCCATGAGCAAAAAGCCGAAAAAGCACGGCCCCAACAAGGCCAAGTCCATCATCGCCCAACCGCTGTTCCGCTGCCGCCAGGAACAACCAGCCAAGGGCAAAGGCAGCTACCGCCGCGAAGCCTTCCAATCGAGAGATTGGGAGGCTTCCTACTTTTTGGCTGCATGAAAGCATCGCAAGCGCAGGCATGGTATGGTCGTCACCTGACCTGCAATTCTGGATCTGTGCATGCTCTTCCGTCTTCTCCCCCGTTGGGAAACCCGCCAGCTGATCGCGGCCTCCAGCTTCATCCTGCTTGTGGCCTGCGCGGAAAAACCCACCGCCGCCGACGCACTGCCGCTGGCCCCTGCGCAACCCGCTCCCGTGGTAACCGTGCCCGGCGCGACGCCTGACGTCAGCACTGAAATCCAGCCTCTGCAAACCTTCGCCCAGTGGCAGGCCGGCTTCCGCCAACAGGCCCTGCAAGCCGGGATTTCACCCAGCACCTTCGACCGCGCGTTCCTCGGCGTCACCCCTGATATGGACGTGATCAAGGCCGACCGCAGCCAGCCGGAGTTCACCCGCCCGGTGTGGGAATACCTCGAAGGCGCCCTGTCGCCTCTGCGCGTGCGCAACGGCAAGAAGCTGCTGGAGCAGAATGCCGAGCTGCTGACACGCATCGAACAACGCTATGGCGTGGACCGCCAGGTGCTGGTCGCGGTATGGGGCATGGAAAGCAACTTCGGTCAGTTCCAGGGCAACAAGTCGGTGATCCGCTCGCTGGCCACCCTGGCCTACGAAGGCCGCCGCCCACAGTTCGCCCAGGACCAGCTGATCGCTGCGCTGCAGATCATCCAGCATGGTGATATCCAGCCTGAAGCCATGCGCGGCTCGTGGGCCGGCGCCATGGGCCAGACCCAGTTCATCCCGACCACCTACAACACCCATGCCGTGGACTTCGACGGCGATGGCCGCCGCGACATCTGGAACAGCACACCGGATGCCCTGGCTTCGACCGCGCACTACCTGCAGAGCTCGGGCTGGAAACGTGGCCAACCGTGGGGCTTCGAGGTACAGGTGCCGGCTGGTTTCGATTTCTGGCAAGCCGATGGCGCGCTGCGCAAGCCGGTGAGCGAGTGGCTGGCGATGGGCGTGAAGCTGCCTGCAGGCACTCAGTTGCCCGCCAACAGCAACCAGCTGTCTGCCGCCCTGCTGCTACCGGCTGGCGCACGTGGCCCGGCGTTCCTGGTGCTGGACAACTTCCGCGCCATCCTCAAGTACAACAACTCGTCGTCCTACGCGCTGGCGGTGAGCTTGCTGGGGGATCGCTTCAGCGGCTGGGGCTTCATTGCCGGCAGCTGGCCGAAGGAAGACCTGCCGCTGAGCCGCAGCGAGCGTATGGAATTGCAGAACCTGCTGAACAGCAACGGGCATGAGGCCGGGAATGCTGATGGCATCATCGGCGCCAATACCCGCAAGGCTATCCGCAATGCCCAGCAGGGGCTGGGGTGGCCGGCGGATGGGTATCCGACCCACAAGCTGCTTGAGAGCCTGCGTAGCCAGTGAGATTTTTGGGGCCGCTGCGCGCCCCATCGCAGGCAAGCCAGCTCCTACACCGACCGCGCCGCTCTCAAGGCCTGCGCAGTACCTGTAGGAGCTGGCTTGTCGTGGCGACGAACCGCTGCGATGGGCTGCAAAGCAGCCCCGGCAATCTCAAGCCTTGAACAAATCCTGTTCCAACACCAATTCCTGCCGATCACTATCCAATCTGACCCGCGCCCCTAACGGCAAGCACACATTCGGGTCACAGTGCCCGCTGCGCCACCCCGCCAGCACCGGCACACCCAGCGGGGCAAAGGTATCCACCAACAACGGCGTCAGCGCCGCCGTGGTAATGCCGGCAAAATCCCCAACCAGCACGCCCTTCACCCCTTCCAGCTTGCCCGCCAGACGCAACTGCGTCAGCAGCCGGTCCACCCGGTACAACGGCTCGTTGACGTCCTCGATAAACAAAATGCAGCCCTGGGTATCCAGTTCGGCCAGCGTCCCCATGGTCGCCCCCAGCATCGACAGGTTGCCGCCCAGTAGCGGACCACTGGCCACACCCGCCAATACACTGCTCAAGGCATAGTCCGTCGGGTGCACGATCTGCTCGCCCGCCCGCACATGCCCAGCCAACTGCGCCAGCAACGACGACTCGGTCGGCGGCAACTTCGCCCCCAGAAGGTCGGCATTGAGCATCCCTCCATGGAAGGTAACCAGCCCGCTATGCCGGTAGATCGCCGTGTGCAGCGCGGTAATGTCGCTGTAGCCGATCAACGGCTTGGGGTTGCGCCGAATCAGGTCAAAGTCCAGCCGATCAAGCAGGCGCATGCTGCCGTAACCACCGCGCATGCACAGGATGGCGTCGATGGCCGGATCGGCAAAGGCATCGTGCAAGTCTTGAAAGCGCTGCTGGTCCGAGCCTGCCAGGTAGCCCTGGGCCTGGTGTACACCGGGGTAAAGGCGGCAGCTGTAGCCACGGTCGGCAAACCACTGGCTGACCTTGAGCGTATCCAGCCGCGCCGCGCCTGCCGGGGCGACGATGGCAAAGCAGGCGTTAGCCGGCAACGCGGCTGGCAGGCTCGGTCGTAAGGTTTCGGCGCAGTTCATTGCGGCTCCTTGCAGCGCTTGGTACACAAACAAAAATGCCGATGCCGCCCTTCGGCGTGCATCGGCATGCGTGCCTCAGACCAGGCTCAGAGCTTGATCTTGGCTTCGTGGGCCTGCTGGTCAGCGTGGTACGAAGAACGCACCAGCGGGCCGGAGGCGACGTTCTTGAAGCCCATCTTGTAACCTTCCTCGGCGAACCAGGCGAAGGTGTCCGGGTGCACGAAACGCTGCACCGGCAGGTGGCTGCGCGACGGCTGCAGGTACTGGCCGAGGGTGAGCATGTCGATGTCATGCTCGCGCATGCGGTGCATCACTTCGATCACTTCCTCGTCGGTCTCGCCCAGGCCGAGCATCAGGCCCGACTTGGTAGGTACATGCGGGACCATCTGCTTGAACTTCTGCAGCAGGTCCAGCGACCAGTCGTAGTCCGAGCCCGGGCGCGCGGCCTTGTACAGGCGCGGCACGGTTTCCAGGTTGTGGTTGAACACATCCGGTGGCTCTTGCGCGGTGATTTCCAGCGCGACGTCCATACGGCCACGGTAGTCCGGCACCAGGGTTTCCAGCTGCACGCCCGGCGACAGCGCGCGGATTTCGCGGATGCAGTCGGCAAAGTGCTGGGCACCACCGTCACGCAGGTCGTCGCGATCCACCGAGGTGATCACCACGTACTTCAGGCGCAGGTCGGCAATGGCGACAGCCAGGTTTTTCGGCTCGTCCAGGTCCAGCGGCTTCGGCCGGCCGTGGCCCACGTCACAGAACGGGCAACGACGGGTGCAGATGTCACCCATGATCATGAAGGTGGCGGTACCACCCGAGAAGCACTCGCCCAGGTTCGGGCAGGAAGCCTCTTCACACACGCTGTGCAGCTTGTGCTTGCGCAGCAGTTGCTTGATGCGGTCTACCTCGGGCGATACCGGAATACGCACGCGAATCCAGTCAGGCTTCTTCGGCAGCTCTTCGGTGGGGATGATCTTCACCGGGATGCGCGCCACCTTTTCGGCGCCACGCAGTTTTACCCCAGCTTCCACCTTCTTCGGCGCTGGGCGCGGGGTGACATCCTGGGTGGGTATCAGGTTCGGCACGGCTTCTTGCACAGTTGTCATATTCAGTCGATTCCGCCCGTGAGGGTCGTCTGCTCAGCGTAGTCGAGGTGCTTGACCAGCTGTCCGCGCAGCCTTGTCCTGACCTCGTCGAGTTCGATCGGACCTGCCAGGTCGCGCAGCTGGGTCATCGCCAGCCCCGCATAGCCGCAGGGGTTGATTCGGCGGAATGGCGCAAGGTCCATGTCCACGTTCAGGGCAAGGCCGTGGAACGAACGGCCGTTGCGAATTCGCAGGCCGAGGGAGGCGATTTTCGCTCCATCGACATAGACGCCCGGGGCGTCGGGCTTGGCAGAAGCCTGCACGTCGTAACTGGCGAGCAGGTCGACCAGCGTCTGCTCGATACGGCTGACCAGCTCGCGCACGCCAAAGCCCAGCCGGCGCACATCCAGCAGCAGGTAGGCCACCAGCTGCCCGGGGCCATGGTAGGTCACCTGGCCGCCGCGGTCGGTCTGCACCACCGGGATATCGCCCGGCACCAGCAGGTGCTCGGCCTTGCCAGCCTGGCCCTGGGTAAAGACCGCAGGATGCTCGACCAGCCAGATTTCATCCTGGCTGTCCGGGGTGCGCTGCTCGGTGAAGCGACGCATGGCCTCCAGCACCGGTTCGTAGGGCTGCAGGCCAAGCTCGCGAAAACCGAGGCAGGCGGACATCAAAGCACCATTTTCACAATGCCGGTAGCGCGCAGGGCGCTGTTGATATCGTGCAGCTGGTTCTCGCTTTCGGCAACGATGTGCAATTGCACGGTGGTGTACTTGCCTTCCTTGCTCTGGCGCTCGGCCAGGGTGGAAAGGTCGACTTTGGCGTGCTTGCTGAGGATTTCGATCACGGTGTCCTTGAAGCCGACAACGGTATCGCCGATTACCTTGATCGGGTAATCGTCGCAAGGGAATTCGATTTTATGCGACTTGACGTCTGGTTCGCTCATGGCGGAAACGGCCTCGTAAGCCGTGGCAACAACAATGCCCCCGCGTGATACGCGGGGGCTTGCAGGTCACGTATCAGTTGAACAAGCCATAGAAGAATAGACGGATGCTATCCCACATACGGCGGAAGAAACCACCTTCCTCGACGCCATCAAGGGCGATCAGGTCGGCGCTGTGAACCACTTTCTCGTCCAGTTTGACTTCCACTTTACCGATCACGTCACCTTTGGCGATAGGCGCGGTAATTTGCGGGTTCATGGTCATCGAAGCCTGCAGGCGCTTCAATTGGCCTTTAGGCATAGTCATGGTCAGGTCGTCGGCCAGGCCGGCCTTGACGATGCTGGAGGCGCCCTTCCAGACCGGAGCCTGGGTCAGCTCGGTACCCTTCTGGTAGAAGGTCTGGGTTTCGAAGAAGCGGAAGCCATAGGTCAGCAGCTTTTGGGTTTCGGCAGCGCGCGATTGCTCGCTGTTGGTACCGAACACCACGGCGATCAGGCGCTGGCCGTCGCGAACGGCCGACGCCACCATGCAGTAGCCGGCTTCGTCGGTGTGGCCGGTTTTCAGGCCATCGACGGTCTTGTCACGCCACAGCAGCAGGTTGCGGTTCGGCTGCTTGATGTTGTTCCAGAAGAATTCCTTCTGCGAATAGATGGCGTAGTGGGCCGGGTCGACGGTGATGATCGCACGGGCCAGGGTGGCCATGTCGTGCGCCGACGAATAGTGGTCCGGGTTCGGCAGGCCGGTCGGGTTCATGAAGTGGCTGTTGGTCATGCCCAGGTCGGCAGCCGTCTTGTTCATCATGTCGGCAAAGGCATCTTCGCTGCCGGCGATGTGCTCGGACAGGGCGACCGAAGCGTCGTTGCCGGACTGGATGATGATGCCGTGCAGCAGGTCGCTGACGGTCACCTGGCTGCCCACCTTGATGAACATGCGCGAACCGCCGGTACGCCAGGCATTTTCGCTGACGGTGACCGGGTCGTTTTCACCGATCTGGCCACGGCGGATGTCCAGGGTGGCGATGTAGGCGGTCATCAGCTTGGTCAGGCTGGCCGGCGGCAGGCGCTCGTCACCGTTGTTCTCGACCAGCACGTTGCCGCTGGACGCGTCCATGAGTACGTAGGACTTGGCTGCCAGTTGCGGTGGTGCCGGCGTCATCTGCTCCGCCGCGAAGGCGGCAGGCGTGATCATCAGCAGTACAGGCAGGCAAAGTCGTTTGGCAAGGTTGGTGATGTTCATCCGTCTCTCGAAAATCGCTAATGGTCTGAGATGTTCCCTGGGCAAGATCGTGTGCCCAGCGCCAGTCAGTCTAGTTTTGTGGCCGTCGGCCTGGCCCACGAACGTGCGGCTTTATGTCGCTGCGGGCAAAAGCCGTCATTGTACATGGGCGCGCCCGCCAATTCATGACAAAACCGACAGTTAGAGCCTCAAGCTTCAAGCTGCAAGCCACAAGACAAAGCGGGTGCGCACGGGCTCTTCTTGCAGCTTGCAGCTTGCAGCTTGCAGCTAGTTGCTTGTAGCTGAGGTCAGTCTGTGACCAGCTTGGCCTGCCCCAAGTTCGCCAGGCGGATGCTGTCTTGTGCCTGCTGGATCTCGCCCTGGCTGCCAATCGGCCCCAGGCGCACGCGGTGCAGGGTTTGCTGGTTACGCACGATCGAGCTGATGAACACCGGCGCACTGACCATGGTGCTGAGCTTGGAACGCAGCAGTTCAGCGGCGTCGGGGTTGGCGAAGGCGCCTACCTGCAAGAAGCTGCCGCCATTGCCCGCCGGCACGTTGTTGCCACTCACCTGCACCGGCACGACCGGTGCCGCATGCTGCTGTGCTGGCGGGGTCCATTGCTCGACACGCCCGGTGTTGGCCGGGATCGCCTGGGTCTGGGCTACCTGCGGTTCTTTCAGCACCATCGGCGGTGTCTGGCCACGCTGGGCCCACCACTGCTGCGGGTCGATGCCCTCGACGCGCACATGCGCGGTGCCGATCTCGGCGTAACCAAGCTTTTTCGCCGCCGCATAGGACAGGTCGATAATACGGTCGGAATAGAACGGGCCACGGTCGTTCACCCGCAGGATCACGCTGCGACCGTTGGCCAGGTTGGTCACCCGCACATAGGCCGGCAGCGGCAGCGTCTTGTGCGCCGCGCTCATGCCGTACAGGTCATACAGCTCGCCGTTGGCGGTGTTCTGCCCGTGGAACTTGGTGCCATACCACGACGCGGTGCCCTCGGCGCGGTAGTTGCGCGAGTCCTGCATCGGGTAGTAGGTCTTGCCCAGCACCGTGTACGGGTTGGCCTTGTAGTTGCCGGTGTGCACGGTCGGCGTGGCGTCGGGGATCTTGTTCACATCCACGTCCCACCACGGTGCGCCGTCCTTGTGTGCCCGGTTGATGTCCAGGCCTGGCTGGCTGCGCACGACGTTGCCACTGCTTTGCTGGGCCGGGCGGTTGGAGGAGCAACTGGCCAGCACCACGCCAACGGCGAGGCAGGTGAGCAGCTTGAAAGAATTGGCAGAGATGATTGCGCGCATTACTTGACGCCCCGTACTTGAACCAGCTGTTCCGCAAGCTGATGCACCGCCATGGCATACATCACGCTGCGGTTGTAACGCGTGATCGCGTAGAAGTTCTTCAGGCCCACCCAGTACTCGGGGCCATTGTCACCCTCAAGGCGGAAAGCGGTAACCGGCAGATCATCGCGCAGCGAATCATGAACCGACCAACCAAGCGTGCGCAACTCCCCGACGGTTTTCACAGGCTCGATGCCTGTGGTCAGACCTTCGTCGGCGCGCGCGCCATCCACCCAGGCGCGGCTGACCACGCCCCCACCGGCCACCCAGCCATGGCGCTTGAAGTAGCTGGCGACGCTGCCGATGGCATCGTCCGGGTTGTTCCAGATGTTGATGTGGCCGTCGCCGTCGAAGTCCACCGCAAAGTTGCGGAAGCTGCTCGGCATGAACTGCGGCAGGCCCATGGCGCCGGCGTAGGAGCCTTTGAGCGTGAGCGGGTCGAGCTGCTCATCGCGGGCCAGCAACAGGAATTCGCGCAGTTCCTTGCGGAAGAACTCAGCCCGAGGCGGGTAGTCGAAGCCCAGGGTCGACAGGGCATCGATCACCCGGTAGTTGCCGGTGTTGCGGCCGAAGAACGTTTCCACACCGATGATGGCGACGATGTACTGTGCCGGCACGCCGTATTCCTGCTCGGCGCGGGCCAACACCGCCTCGTGCTGGCGCCAGAAGTCCACACCACGGGCGATGCGCGCGTCGGTGAGGAACATCGGCCGGTAGTCCTTCCACGGCTTGACCCGTTCGGCCGGACGCGAGATAGCGTCGAGGATCGACTGCTTTCGCTGCACGTCAGCGAACACGCCCATCAGCTGCTCAGGGGCAAAGCCATAGTCGCGGCTCATTTCGCCGACAAACTGGGCCACCTGCGGCGAGCCTTGGTAATCGCCGGCATGGGCCAGCTGTACAGCGCCGAACAGGCCCACCGCGCCGATCCACGGCGCACAACGGGCAGCCCAGTTACGCACTGCTTGCATGAAATTCTTCACCTTATTCAAACCTGTGCGATCCATTTGCGGTGCGTGTGGATCGACATCAGAACGCCAAACGCTGACAGCAGCGTCACCAACGATGTTCCGCCATAGCTGATAAACGGCAGCGGCACGCCCACCACGGGGAGAAGGCCGCTGACCATTCCGATATTGACGAACACGTATACAAAAAAGGTCATGGTCAGGCTGCCCGCGAGCAGCTTGCCGAACAGGGTCTGCGCCTGGGCCGTGATCATCAGGCCGCGGCCGATCAGCAACAGGTAGACAATCAGCAACAGGCAGATGCCGACCAGGCCGAATTCCTCGCCCAGTACGGCGATGATGAAGTCGGTGTGGCTTTCGGGCAAAAAGTCCAGGTGCGACTGGGTACCGAGCAGCCAGCCCTTGCCGAACACTCCGCCCGAACCGATTGCAGCCTTCGACTGGATGATGTTCCAGCCCGTGCCCAACGGGTCGCTCTCCGGGTCGAGGAAGGTCAGTACCCGCTGCTTCTGGTAGTCGTGCATCACGAAGAACCACATCGCCACCGCCACCGGCACTGCCGCTGCCAGCACGCTGAGGATCCAGCGCCAGCGCAGGCCACCCATGAACAGCACGAAGGCACCGGAGGCAAGGATGAGCAGCGCGGTGCCCAGGTCGGGCTGGCGTACGATCAATATGAACGGCACGCCAATCAGCACAAGGCTGATGGCCACGTGCTTCAAATGCGGCGGCAAGGTGCGTTTGGACAGGTACCAGGCGATGGTCGCCGGCATGATGATTTTCATGAATTCCGAGGGCTGGAAGCGGATCACTCCGGGGATGTTGATCCAGCGCGTGGCCCCCATGGCGTTGTGGCCCATCACGTCCACCACCACCAGCAACAGCACACCGGTCAGGTAGGCCAGCGGCACCCAACGGGCCATGAAGCGTGGCTCGAGCTGGGCGATGACGAACATCGACACCAGGCCGATGCCGAACGAGGTGGCCTGCTTGAGCAGCAAGTCCCAGTTCTTGCCACTGGCCGAATACAGTACGAACAGGCTGCCGGCCGCAAGGGTGAGCAGAATGACCAGCAAGGGGCCGTCGACATGAATGCGCTGCAGAAAGCTGGCGCGCCGACGCATCACATCCTCGCTGGAGAGCATGCGATCGAAATTGTTCATCACAGGGCCGATTCCTGGGTCACGGTGGCAGGCGCGAACTCGGGCTTGAGTCGGCCGTTTTCGTCGAGCAGCCAGGCGTCCATGATCTGGCGTACCACGGGGGCAGCAACACCCGAGCCGGACTCACCGTTCTCGACCATCACCGAGACCACGATTTTCGGGTCATCGGCCGGGGCAAAGGCGACGAACAGGGCGTGGTCGCGGTGGCGCTCCTGGAGCTTGTTGCGGTCGTACTTCTCACCCTGCTTGATCGCCACCACCTGGGCGGTACCGCTCTTGCCGGCAATGCGGTACTGGGCGCCAGCAGCCGCCTTGCGTGCGGTACCACGGGCGTTGTGCATCACCTGCTCCATGCCGTGGGTGACCTTGGCCCAGTCGGACTTGTCACGCAGCACGATGTTTTCCATGGGGTTTTCGTCCACCGGCGGCTGGCCTTCGATGGTCTTGGCCAGGTGTGGGCGGTTCCACACGCCCTTGTTGGCGATCAATGCCGTGGCCTGGGCCAGTTGCAGTGGTGTGGCCTGCATGTAGCCCTGGCCGATGCCGAGAATCAGGGTTTCACCCGGGAACCAGGCCTGGCGGCGCGTGGCGCGCTTCCATTCACGCGATGGCATCAACCCGGCGGACTCCTCGAACATGTCGAGGGAAACCCGCTGGCCGATGCCGAACTTGTTCATGTAGCTGGACAGCCGATCGATGCCCATCTTGTGCGCAAGGTCATAGAAGTAGGTGTCGTTGGAACGCATGATCGCGGTGTCCAGATCGACCCAGCCATCGCCGGAGCGGTTCCAGTTACGGTATTTGTGGTCGTAGTTGGGCAGTTGGTAATAGCCCGGGTCGAACACCCGGCTGCTGGCGTTGACCACGCCACTGTCCAGGCCGGCAATCGCCACGGCCGGTTTGATGGTCGAACCCGGCGGGTACAGGCCACGCAGCACGCGGTTGAACAGCGGCCGGTCTATCGAGTCGCGCAGTTCGGCATAGGCCTTGAAGCTGATGCCCGTCACGAACAGGTTGGGGTCGAAACTTGGCTGGCTGACCATCGCCAGCACCTCGCCAGTACGCGGGTCAAGCGCCACCACTGCGCCACGCCGGCCGCCCAGCGCGGCTTCGGCGGCTTCCTGCAGCTTGATGTCCAGGCTCAGTACGATGTCCTTGCCAGGTTTCGGGTCGGTGCGCTTGAGCACTCGCAGCACACGGCCACGGGCGTTGGTCTCGACCTCCTCGTAGCCGACCTGGCCGTGCAAGGCGTCTTCGTAGAAGCGCTCGATACCGGTCTTGCCGATATGGTGGGTGCCGCTGTAGTTCACCGGGTCGAGGGTTTTCAGCTCTTTCTCGTTGATGCGCCCCACATAACCCACCGAATGGGCGAAATGCGCCCCCTGCGGATAATGCCGCACCAGCTGCGCAACCACTTCCACACCTGGCAGGCGGAACTGGTTTACCGCCACCCGGGCGATCTGCTCTTCATTCAGCTCGAACAGGATCGGCACGGGCTCGAAGGGCCTACGGCCCTGACGCATGCGCTTCTCGAACAGCGCGCGGTCGTCGGCCGTCAGCTCCAGCACTTCGACGATGGTATCCAGCACTTCTTGCCAGTTACCCGCACGTTCGCGGGTCATCGACAGGCTGAAGCTGGGCCGGTTGTCGGCAACGATCACCCCGTTGCGGTCGAAAATCAGCCCGCGAGTCGGGGGAATCGGCTGCACATGCACCCGGTTGTTCTCCGACAGCGTCGAGTGGTAGTCGTACTGGATGATCTGCAGGTAATACAGCCGCGCGATCAGCACACAAATAAGCAGCATGATCGCCACCGCGCCGACCACGACGCGGTTGCGCACCAGGCGGGCGTCTTTCTCGTGGTCCTTGAGACGGATCGGCTGCGACATCGGACTGCTTACAGGCTCATTTGTGGTAAGGGTGCCCGGACAACACGGTCCAGGCGCGGTAGATCTGCTCGCCGATGAGTATCCTTACCAACGGGTGCGGCAGGGTCAGCGGCGACAGCGACCAGCGTTGCTCGGCGCGCGCACAGACCTCAGGCGCAAGGCCTTCCGGGCCCCCCACCATCAAATTCACCGTGCGCGCATCCAGGCGCCAGCGGTCCAGCTCGGTCGCCAGCTGCTCGGTACTCCAGGGCTTGCCATGGACCTCGAGGGTGACAATGCGTTCCCCAGGCTGCACCTTGCTCAGCATGGCTTCGCCCTCCTGACGGATCAGGCGGGCGACGTCGGCATTCTTGCCACGGGTATTCAGCGGGATTTCCACCAGCTCCAGCGACAGCTCGGCAGGCAGGCGCTTGGCATATTCATGCCAGCCTTCCTCGACCCACTTCGGCATGCGCGAGCCGACCGCAATCAGGCGCAAACGCACAGCGCTGCCCTTATTCGCGGTCTTTGAGCTTGTCGGAGTACTCGTGAGCGTGGTCCGGGCTGTGGTGCTTGCCATCGGCAGCACGGCTTTGCTCGGCACCCTGCCACAGGCGCTCCAGGTCGTAGAACTGGCGGGCAGCGGCAGTCATCATGTGCACGATGACGTCGTTCAGGTCCAGCAGTACCCAGTCGCTGTCGCCTTTGCCTTCTTCACCCAGTGGCTGGGCGCCCTTGGCCTTCACGGCTTCGCGGACCTTTTCCAGCATCGCGTTGATCTGGCGGTTGGAGGTACCGGTGGCAATGATCATGTAGTCGGTCAGGCTGTGCTTTTCGCGCACGTCGATGACCTGGATGTCCTGGGCCTTGACGTCTTCCAGCGCTGCCTTGGTCAGGGCGACCAGTTCTTCGCCGTAAATTTTCTGCTTGGTCATATAAAACTCGTTCAACTCGTTGGATGAGGCGCCAGAGGCACCGTCAGTTGGGCGCACGATACAGTTCGTGCGCCTCGATGTAGGCCAGTACGGCGTCCGGCACCAGGAACCTCACCGATTTGCCGCTGGCCAGCAGCTGTCGGATCTGTGTAGCCGACACCGCAAGCGGCGTCTGCCAGACGAACGAAATATTTCCCGCCGGGCCGGACATGGCGGCAGGATCGCTCTCCGAACGCGCAGCCAGCAGGTTGCGCAGCTCGTCAGGGGGTTCTACGTCGGCATCCGGGCGTTGCAGCACCAGGATGTGACAGTGTTGCAGCAGTTCTTCCCAGCGATGCCAGGTAGGGAGACCACAAAAGGCATCCCAGCCCAGCACCAGGAACAGCTGGTCGTTGTCGGCCAGTTCGGCACGGATCGACTCCAGCGTATCGATGGTGTACGACGGTTTGTCACGTTCCAGCTCGCGGGCATCGACGCTCAGGCAGGCAACGCCTTGCACCGCTTCACGCACCATGGCCAGGCGATCCTCGGCGGCCACCTGCGGGGTATCGCGGTGTGGCGGCCGGGCGTTGGGTAACAGGCGCAACTCGTCCAGCCCCATGAACTCGGCCACTTCCAGCGCGCTGCGCAGGTGGCCGATGTGCACGGGGTCGAAGGTGCCGCCTAGAATGCCGATGCGCCGGACTGCCTGGGCCTTGCTCAACTCAGCACGACCCCTGGCCGCGCAGCTGGCCATCGCCGATGACCACGTACTTCTCGCAGGTCAGGCCTTCCAGGCCGACCGGGCCACGGGCATGCAGCTTGTCGGTGGAAATGCCGATTTCCGCACCCAGACCGTACTCAAAGCCGTCGGCAAAGCACGTCGGGGTGTTGAGCATGACCGACGCCGAGTCGACTTCAGCCATGAACTGGCGGGCTTCGCCCTGGTGTTCGCTGATGATCGAGTCGGTGTGGTGCGAACCGTAGTGGTTGATGTGCTCGATGGCCTGGTCCAGGCCGTCCACGACGCGGATCGACAGGATCGCGTCCAGGTACTCGGTGTGCCAGTCGTCTTCGCTGGCCGGTTTGGCTTCGATCAGCGCGCGGGTACGCTCGCAGCCACGCAGCTCCACGCCCTTCTCCTGGAAGCGGCGGGCCATTTCCGGCAGGAAGCGCTCGGCCACCTGCTGGTCGACCAGCAGGGTTTCCATGGCGCCACAGATGCCATAGCGGTAGGTCTTGGCGTTGAAGGCCACGTTCCAGGCCTTGTCCAGGTCGGCATGCTGGCTGACGTAGACGTGGCAGATGCCGTCCAGGTGCTTGATGACCGGCACCCGGGCATCGCGGCTGATGCGTTCGATCAGGCCACGGCCGCCGCGCGGCACGATGACGTCGACGAACTGCGGCATGCTGATCAGCGCGCCCACGGCTTCGCGGTCAGTGGTCTCGACCACTTGAACCACGGCTGCCGGCAGGCTGGCTTCAGCAAGGCCACGCTGGATGCAGGTGGCGATGGCGCGGTTGGAATGGATGGCTTCGGAGCCACCGCGCAGGATGGTCGCGTTACCCGACTTAAGGCACAGGCTGGCGGCATCGATGGTCACGTTCGGGCGCGATTCGTAGATGATCCCGATCACCCCCAACGGCGCACGCATCTTGCCGACCTGAATGCCCGATGGGCGGTAGCTCATGTCGCGAATCGCACCGACCGGGTCCGGCAGGCTGGCCACCTGGCGCAGGCCGGTGATCATGCCGTCGATGCGTGCCGGGGTCAGCGCCAGGCGGTCGAGCAGCGCCGGCTCCAGGCCATTGGCGCGGCCGGCGGCCAGGTCCAGTTCGTTGGCGGCAGTCAGCTCGGCACGGGCAGCATCCAGCGCATCGGCGGCGGCTTGCAGGGCGCGGTTCTTCTGCGCGGTGCTGGCACGGCCGATCACCCGGGAAGCCTCACGGGCAGCGCGACCCAAGCGGGTCATATAGTCAAGAACGGACTCAGTCATGGGTTCGGTGTCTTGGCGAAGGGGAAATCGGCTGATTATAACTGCCGCGCAGGTGTACGCCCAGCGGCGGGTGGCGGATGGTAGAAAATGGATGTTTGCCTTTGGCTTTTCTGCGCCTGTGAGATCGAGCGCCGCCCGCGCGGCGCATCGCGAGCAAGCTCGCTCCTACATTTGTTTCGGGCCAATTATTCCTGGGGATGTGCACGCGAACGCCTTGGCGCATGGCTCGATATCGTGTCGTACGAAAAGGGCGGTCGCGCGCGTTGGCACAGTTGTTACTGGCCCGAAACAAATGTAGGAGCGAGCTTGCTCGCGATGCGCCGCGCGGGCGGCGCTCGATCTCAATAAAAACGAATACCTCAAGGCGAACAATCCACAGCCCCGCCAACGAAACATGCAGATACCATTCAATCTAACCCCCAGTTCAGCCTCGATTAAGCCATTCATTGCTATCATCCCGCCTCCCCAGCCACGAACCGCCCGCATGCCAGCCCTGCCCGACAGCTTTTTCGACCGCGACGCCCAGACCCTGGCCAAAGCCCTGCTCGGCAAGGTTATCCGCCATCGCCACGGCGACCTGTGGCTGGCCGCGCGCATCATCGAAACCGAGGCTTACTACCTCGCCGACAAAGGCAGCCACGCCTCGCTCGGCTACACCGAAAAGCGCAAAGCGCTGTTCCTCGATGGCGGGCACATCTACATGTACTACGCCCGTGGCGGCGACTCGTTGAATTTCAGCGCTCACGGCCCGGGCAACGCGGTGCTGATCAAGTCCGCCTATCCTTGGCAGGATGCCCTTTCAGGCCCCAACAGCCTGGCGCAGATGCAACTGAACAACCCCGATGCCAGCGGCCAGCTGCGCCCGGATGAGCGCCTGTGCGCGGGCCAGACCCTGCTATGCCGGGCCCTGGGCCTGAAAGTGCCGCACTGGGACGCCCAGCGCTTCGACGCGGAGCGGCTGTACGTGGACGATTGCGGCAATGCCGTACCACGGGTCATCCAGGCGGCGCGCCTGGGCATCCCGCACGGGCGTGACGAACACCTGCCCTACCGTTTCGTCGATGCCGAATACGCCCGCTTCTGCACGCGGAACCCGTTACGCCGCGGCCAAGTCGAAGGCCGTGACTTCTTCATTCACGAACAAGGAAGCTGAACATGGGCCAATGGCTCGACAGCCTGACCGGCTGGCTAAGCGCCAACCCACAGTGGCTTGGCCTGGCGATTTTCCTGGTGGCCTGCATTGAATGCCTGGCCATCGCCGGCATCATCGTGCCGGGCACCGTGCTACTGTTCGCCGTCGCGGTACTGGCCGGCAGTGGCGCCTTCAGCCTGGGTGAAACCTTGCTGCTGGGCTTCCTTGGCGGCCTTTTGGGTGATGCGCTGTCGTACACGGTGGGCAAGTACTTCCACCAGAACATCCGACGCCTACCACTAATACGCCACCACCCGGAGTGGATCGGCAGCGCTGAGACCTACTTCCAGCGCTACGGTATTGCCAGCCTGCTGGTAGGGCGCTTCATTGGCCCCCTGCGGCCGATGCTGCCCATGGTCGCCGGCATGTTCGACATGCCTCTGCCGCGCTTCATTGCTGTCAGCCTGGTGGCCGGCGCCGGCTGGTCGGTCGCCTATCTATTGCCCGGCTGGGCCACCGGTGCAGCCATGCGCCTGCCGCTGCCGGAAGGCTTCTGGCTGGATGCGGGCATCATCGCTGGCACCCTGGCCGTGCTGATTGGCCTTAGCCTCAACAGCAGCCTGCGTGACCAGCGCCACGGCACCCGGCTGGTTGCCGGCCTCAGTTTCATTGCCCTGGCCGGGATATTTATCGGCTGGCCTTACCTGCATGAGTTCGATCAAGGCGTGATGACACTGGTCCAGGAACACCGCAGCCAGGCCATCGATGGCACCGTGGTCCTGGTAACGCGGCTGGGTGACTTCCGTACCCAGTTCTTCCTTGGCGGGCTGCTGACAGGCCTGTTGCTGCTTGCCCGGCAGTGGCGACACGCCCTGTTCGCTGCCGGCGCCCTGATGGGCACGGCGATTGCCAACGGCACACTCAAATGGCTGTTCGCCCGGGCACGGCCGGAAGTGCTGACCGACCCGCTGACCAGCTACAGCATGCCCAGCGGGCACAGTTCGGCGTCGTTTGCGTTCTTTCTGGTGATGGCCGTGCTGGCGGGGCGTGGGCAGCCGCCGAGGATGCGCCTGACCTGGGTGATGCTGGGTTGCATTCCGGCCCTGGCGATTGCCCTGTCGCGGGTTTACCTGGGGGCTCACTGGCCGACAGACATTCTGGCCGGAGCACTGCTGGCGTGCTGCGTGTGTGCGCTTAGCCTGACCCTGGTGCAACGGCGCCAGACACTGCCAGCCTTGCCGCAGCGGGCGTGGTGGCTGGTGTTGCCGGCCTGCGTGGCGCTGCTGGCGTTCTTTGCCATGCATGCGCTGCCGCAGGCTTTGCTTCGATACCAATATTGATGTAGCCAGTACCCTCAGGCAAACAGTTCGCCCTGAATCCGCTCCAGCAGCTTCTGGATCTCCCCCAGCCGCTGCTGCGGCGAGTCAAGCGTCAACAAGTCCAGCTTGTCCTCTTCCATGAACGGCAGCAGGTACGCCAGCTGATTGGACAGCGCCTGACGCCCATCCACTGGCCTCGGCATGTCCAGCGCTTCGACCATCGGGTGCTCACCCAGCGCCACCAGCAACGCCAGCAGGTCGTCGTCCGCCTCCAGCAACGGGCTGTCCGCCTGCTCCGGCAACCATTGCACCTGCCCTACCAGCAACTGGTCTTTCTGCACTTCGGTGCTGTCGAGGTTAAAGCGCCGAACGCCTTCAACTCGGATACCCAGCAACCCGTTGTCCTGCTGCACGAAGTCGCGGATGACCGCCTCACAGCCAATCGAGGCGACCATCGGCGGCGCTTTGCCAACCTGCTCGCCCTCAAGGATGCACACCACACCAAAACCTTCGCCCTGCTTCATGCAGCGGCCGATCATGTCCAGGTAGCGCGCCTCGAAAATCTGCAAATCGAGAAAGCAGCCAGGAAACAGCACGGTATTGAGCGGAAACAGCGGTAGCGTCATCACAAGTCCTCAAGCCACCAGGCTGACCGCCAGCGGCAGGAACACCGCCGTGGCCACGCCCATCAGGCTCATCGCCAGCGCGGCAAAGGCGCCGCATTCATCACTTTCCTGCAGGGCCACCGAAGTGCCCACCGCGTGCGCAGTCACCCCTAGCGACATGCCTCGCGCCTCAGGGCTGTGCACCCCGAAGCGGTTCAGCAGTGCCGGGCCGAAGATGGCCCCGATCACCCCGGTAATCAACACGAACACCGCAGCCAAGGCCGCCACGCCACCAATCTGTTCAGCCACCAGCATGGCGATCGGCGAAGTGACGGACTTCGGCGCCATGGTCATCAGGATCATGTGTTCGGCACCGAACCACCAGCCCAGCAACAGACAGCACAGGGTGGCGAACAGGCCTCCGACTACCAGCGTAGTAAATGTGGGCCAGAACAGCTGGCGGATACGCCGCAGGTTGAGATAGAGCGGCACAGCCAGGGCGACAGTGGCAGGCCCCAGCAGGATGTTCATGATTTCGGTGCTTTTGCGGTACTCGCTGTAGTCGATACCGCACAGCAGCAATACGCCGATTACCAGCAACATCGACACCAGCACCGGCTGCAGGAAGATCCAGCGGGTCTTTTCGTAGGCCGCCAGCACAACCTGGTAGGCCCCGAGCGTAATGCCGATACCGAACAACGGGTGATGGACGACTGCGTCAAGCGCGCCTTGCCAGTCGAGCATCATGGCTGCTCCTCACGCTTGCCCTGGCGCTGGATGAGCTTTTGCATCAGCACCCCGACAAACACCAGCGTCACCAGACAGGAAATCAGCAAGGCTCCGACAATGGCCCAGAAATCGGCCGCAATGTCCTTGGCATACACCATCACCCCCACCGCCGGCGGCACCAGCAACAGCGGCAGGTAGCGCAACAGGCTGCTGGCGGCCTCGTTCAACGGCTTGCCCACCTCACCGCGAGCCATGAGAAAGACCAGCAGCAGCAACAGGCCAATGATCGGCCCCGGCAAAACCGGCACCAACAGGTGATTGATCGCCGTTCCCAGCAGCTGGAACAGCACCAGCCAGGTCAAACCACGCAACAGCATAAGCATCTCCCTCGGGCATGGTGGCCATTATAAGCACGCCCGGCTATAGACCGATATTCGCCGAAAAGCGGGCAACTTGACTGAAACGGTTAGCCGTGCTGATCTTGCACTTTCGTACCAACTGACAACCTGGAGAGTCCGCGATGCCCTATGTACCGGTTACAGAGCTTTCGCAGTACGTTGGTAAGGAACTGGGCCGCTCTGCCTGGCTCAAGATCAACCAGCAGCGCATCAACCTGTTCGCCGAGGCAACCGGCGATTTCCAGTTCATTCATGTCGACCCTGAGAAGGCGGCAAAAACACCGTTTGGCGGCACGATTGCCCACGGTTTCCTGACGTTGTCGCTGATTCCCAAGCTGATCGAGGACATCCTGGTCCTGCCGCAAGGGCTGAAGATGGTGGTGAACTATGGGCTGGACAGCGTCAGGTTCATTCAGCCGGTCAAGGTCGACAGCCAGGTGCGTTTGAAGGTGGACCTGGCCGAGGTGACCGAGAAAAAGCCGGGGCAATGGCTACTGAAGGCGATTGCCACGCTGGAAATAGAAGGTGAAGAGAAGCCTGCTTATATAGCCGAATCGCTTTCCCTGTGTTTTGTCTGATGCATTCCGGGGGCGCCACGTGCGCCCCGATCCACAAATCCCCCGCACTCGCGTAAACTGCCAGCCTTCGCGCAGCCTAGGGCTGCCCCTGTCGATTTACCAAAGGTGCCCGCCATGCCCTGGCTGCAAGTACGCCTGGCCATCAGCCCGGAACAAGCCGAAACCTACGAAGACGCCCTGCTTGAAGTAGGCGCCGTCTCGGTCACGTTCATGGACGCCGAAGATCAACCGATCTTCGAGCCAGACCTCAACACCACCCCGCTGTGGTCGCACACCCACTTGCTGGCGCTGTTCGAGGCCGATGCCGACCCTGAGCAGGTGTTCGCCCACCTGCGCCTGCTGACCGGCGCCGAGCTGCCCGAGCACCAGGCCGAAGTGATCGAGGACCAGGACTGGGAACGCAGCTGGATGGACAACTTCCAGCCGATGCGTTTCGGCCAACGCCTGTGGATCGTGCCGAGCTGGCACGACGCCCCGGAAAAGGACGCCGTCAACCTGCTGCTCGACCCGGGCCTGGCCTTCGGCACCGGCACCCACCCCACCACCGCCTTGTGCCTGGAGTGGCTGGATGCCCAGCAAATGGAAGGCACCCAAGTGCTGGACTTCGGCTGTGGCTCGGGCATCCTGGCCATTGCCGCGCTGCTGCTGGGCGCCCGTGAAGCCGTCGGCACCGACATTGACGTGCAGGCCATCGAGGCTTCGCGCGACAATGCCCAGCGCAACGGCATTGCCGATGAAAAGCTGGCGCTGTACCTGCCCGAGCACATGCCGGCCATGCAGGCCGACGTGCTGGTCGCCAATATTCTGGCCGGCCCGCTGGTGTCGCTGGCGCCGCAGTTGTCCGGCCTGGTCCGCCCAGGTGGCCTGCTGGCCCTGTCGGGCATCCTCGCCGAGCAGGGCGAAGAAGTGGCTGCCGCCTACGCCGCCGACTTCGAGCTGGACCCGATCGTCGTGCGCGACGGCTGGGTGCGCATCAGTGGTCGCCGCCGTTAAGCGGGCCTAGAATAGTCTTCTGCACAGCTCCCGGATTGCCGCATGACCGACAGTTTCGTCACCCAGTGCCCGCATTGCCAGACCAGCTTTCGCGTCACCCACCACCAGTTGAGCGTGGCTCGCGGTGTGGTGCGCTGCGGTCACTGCTTGCAGGTGTTCAATGCCGCCAAGCAGTTGCTGGAGCAGAACCGCGCCAATGCACCGGCGGTGCCTGCGCCAGTACCCGCTGTGCCGGCCGAACCGCTGATCGAACAGGCGGTCACCCCTGAGCCCGCCATCGAAGTACGCAACGATAGCCCTGACGAGGCCTGGGCGCTTACCGCCCAGGCCCTGGATGAGCTTGACCTCGACAAGGAACTGGAACGCCTGGAACGTCGTGGCCAACCGGCACCCACACGCCCGGCCAACCTGGATGGCGGGCTGCAGGCACGGCGCGACGAACTGCACCCGGACGAGCACGCAGACGACCTGTTCGGCACAGCCACCGATGAGCCCTTCGAACCACAACAGCCGGCAGAAGCCGCCCCGGTGCTGTTGGAGCCAGAGCCCCTGGCGCTGGACCTGGAACCGGCACCCGGCGAGCGCACCGAACCGACCCTGGGCAGCAACCTTGACCTGGATATCGATGACGAGCCGCCCGTACACCGCGCGCCCGAAATCGATGAGCAGCCTGCCTTCAGCGAGCCACTGCGCGCCAGCGATGACGAAATACCGGAAAAAGGCCTGAGCGCCCGCGACGATGAGCCGCTGGCGCTGCACCTGTCGGCCCGCGACGACGAACCTGACGAGCCACTACCCGGCGACCGCCTTGAACCGGCCCTTGCCAGTAAACCCGAGCGCCCGGCACGCAAGGAACCGCTGGTCGACGTGGTCGACGACCCGCTGCAGCTGGGCTGGGAAAAACCCGCCCCCAACTGGGGCAAGCGTTTGCTGTGGGGCTTTCTGACCTTGCTGGCTGCTGGCCTGCTGGCCTTCCAGTACGTGTGGTTCCACTTCGACGAAATGGCCCGCCAGGACCAGTACCGGCCAATCTTCCAGCAGGTCTGCCCGATGGTCGGTTGCCAGGTGCCCACCCGCGTCGATATTGCACGCATCAAGAGCAGCAACCTGGTGGTGCGCAGCCATCCCGACTTCAAGGGTGCACTGATCGTCGATGCGATCATCTACAACCGCGCCCCCTTCTCCCAGCCGTTCCCGCTGCTGGAACTGCGCTTTGCCGACCTCAATGGCCAGCTGATCGCCAGCCGTCGCTTCAAGCCCAGCGAGTACCTGTCGGGCGAGCTGGCCGGGCGTGGCGACATGCCCAGCCAGACGCCGATCCATATCGCCCTGGACATCCTCGACCCGGGGCCGAAGGCCGTCAACTACAGCCTGAGCTTCCGTTCGCCGGAATAAGCGACAAGCGGCAAGCTTCAAGCCACAAGACAAGCGAGCCGATAGCCGGCCTGCTCCCTCTTGCAGCTTGAAGCTTGCTGCTTGTCGCTCGCCCTGATTGTTCAGATTTTATCCAAATCCATCTTTATCCGGTCACCGAGAGCGGGTATCATGCCAACCCTTTTTCGAACTCCAAGATTCGGCCCCACAACAGGGATCACCTATGTCGGCGGTACGCATCGGCCAATACACACTACGTAACAACCTGATCCTCGCGCCCATGGCCGGGGTCACGGACCAGCCTTTCCGTACACTTTGCCAGCGCCTGGGCGCGGGCATGGTGGTGTCGGAAATGGTCAGCAGCGACATGAGCCTGTGGAACAGCCGCAAGTCGAGTCTGCGCCGCATCCATGAAGGTGATCCCGAGCCACGCTCGGTGCAGATCGCCGGCGGTGATGCGCAGATGATGGCAGCGGCGGCAAAGGCCAACGTCGAAGCGGGCGCCCAGATCATCGATATCAACATGGGCTGCCCGGCAAAAAAAGTCTGCAACAAAGCTGCAGGCTCTGCTTTATTGAGAGATGAAGCCTTGGTCCACGAAATCCTCCACGCCGTTGTCGGCGCCGTGGATGTTCCGGTGACCCTGAAGATCCGCACCGGTTGGGACCGGGCGAACAAGAACGGCCTGAACGTGGCGAAGATCGCCGAACAGGCCGGCATCCAGGCGCTGGCGGTGCATGGCCGCACACGCGCCGACCTGTACACCGGCGAAGCCGAATACGACACCATCGCTGCCATCAAACAGGCGGTGTCGATCCCGGTATTTGCCAACGGCGATATCACTTCGCCAGAAAAGGCCCGGGCGGTGCTGGATGCCACCGGGGTCGACGGCCTGTTGATCGGCCGCGCCGCCCAGGGGCGGCCGTGGATCTTTCGCGAGATCGAGCATTACCTGCGCACTGGCGAACACCTGCCAGCGCCGCAGCTGGACGAAGTGGAACGCATCCTGCTGGAGCACCTGGCCGCGCTGCATGCCTTCTATGGCGATGTGATGGGCGTACGTATCGCCCGCAAGCACGTTGGCTGGTACCTGGCAACACGACCCGGCGGCAAGGAGTTTCGCTCCCGGTTCAACGCTTTGGAAGACACACAAGCGCAGTGCGCCAACGTTCGCGCGTTTTTCAGTGAACGTCGACAGAGCCTTGAGACAGAGGACGGACAAGGGGTGGCCGCATGACGATGATGACCGAGACATTTGTGAGTGGAACAACGCCCGTGAGCGACAACGCCAACCTGAAACAGCACCTCAACACGCCGAGCGAAGAGGGCCAGACCCTTCGCGACAGCGTCGAGAAGGCGCTGCACAACTACTTCGCCCACCTGGAAGGCGCGACCGTGACGGACGTGTACAACCTGGTGCTCTCCGAAGTCGAGGCGCCCCTGCTCGAATGCGTGATGAACTACGTGAAGGGCAACCAGACCAAGGCCAGCGAGATGCTCGGGCTGAACCGAGGCACCCTGCGCAAGAAGCTCAAGCAGTACGACTTGCTGTAAGCCAGAATCCCAACCAGAAAAGGCGGCTCCCTGAACAGAGGCGCCTTTTTTGCTGACTCCACCGCGTTATTGGAACCCGAAATGACCGACCAGACTACCCGCCTGCCAGTCCGCCGCGCCCTGATCAGCGTCTCCGACAAGACCGGTATCCTCGAATTCGCCCGTGAGCTGCAACAGCTCGGTGTCGAGATCCTGTCCACCGGCGGCACCTACAAGCTGCTCAAGGACAACGGCGTGAACGCGGTGGAAGTGGCCGACTACACCGGCTTCGCCGAAATGATGGATGGCCGGGTCAAGACCCTGCACCCGAAGATCCACGGCGGCATCCTCGGCCGTCGCGGCACCGACGACGCCATCATGAACGAGCACGGCATCAAGCCGATCGATCTGGTCGCGGTCAACCTGTACCCGTTCGAAGCCACCATTTCCAAGCCTGGCTGTGACCTGCCGACCGCTATCGAGAACATCGACATCGGCGGCCCGACCATGGTCCGTTCGGCTGCCAAAAACCACAAAGACGTGGCCATCGTGGTCAACGCCAGCGACTACGCCGGCATCGTCGAAGGCCTCAAGGCCGGTGGCCTGACCTACGCCCAGCGCTTCGACCTGATGCTCAAGGCGTTCGAGCACACTGCCGCCTACGACGGCATGATCGCCAACTACATGGGCACCATCAACCAGGCCAAAGACACCCTGAGCACTGAAGATCGCAGCGAATTCCCGCGCACCTTCAACAGCCAGTTCGTCAAGGCTCAGGAAATGCGTTACGGCGAGAACCCGCACCAGAGCGCGGCGTTCTACGTAGAAGCCAAGAAAGGCGAAGCCAGCATTTCCACCGCCATCCAGCTGCAAGGCAAGGAACTGTCGTTCAACAACGTGGCCGACACCGACGCCGCGCTGGAGTGCGTGAAGAGCTTCGTCAAGCCGGCTTGCGTCATCGTCAAGCACGCCAACCCGTGCGGCGTGGCCGTTGTGCCTGAAGACGAAGGCGGCATCCGCAAGGCCTACGACCTGGCCTATGCCACCGACACCGAGTCGGCATTCGGCGGCATCATTGCCTTCAACCGCGAGCTGGACGGCGAAACCGCCAAGGCCATCGTCGACCGCCAGTTCGTCGAAGTGATCATCGCACCGAAAATTTCCCAGGCTGCCCGTGAAGTGGTTGCCGCCAAGCAGAACGTACGCCTGCTTGAGTGCGGCGAGTGGCCTGCCGAGCGCGCTGCCGGTTGGGACTTCAAGCGCGTCAACGGTGGCCTGCTGGTGCAGAGCCGCGATATCGGCATGATCACCGCCGATGACCTGAAAATCGTCACCAAACGCGCCCCGACCGAACAGGAAATCCACGACCTGGTGTTCGCCTGGAAAGTGGCCAAGTTCGTCAAGTCCAACGCCATTGTCTACGCCAAGCAGCGCCAGACCATCGGCGTAGGCGCTGGCCAGATGAGCCGCGTCAACTCCGCCCGCATTGCTGCAATCAAGGCCGAGCATGCTGGCCTGCAGGTGCAGGGCGCGGTCATGGCCTCGGACGCGTTCTTCCCGTTCCGTGATGGCATCGACAATGCGGCTAAAGTGGGTATCAGCGCCGTGATCCAGCCGGGTGGTTCGATGCGTGATGCCGAGGTGATTGCTGCCGCTGATGAAGCCGGTATCGCCATGGTCTTCACCGGTATGCGCCACTTCCGCCACTAATCAGATGCTGGGCCGATCGCCGGCCCTTGTAGGAGCGGCCTTGTGTCGCGATAGGGCCGCAAAGCGGCCCCGGCAATTTCTGCTGCAAAGCTGAAAACCTGGGGCCGCTACGCGCCCCTTTCGCGACACAAGGCCGCTCCTACAGGAAGCGGGATCGGCGCCAAACAGAATTCGAGGTTTTGACATGAAAGTTTTGATCATCGGCAGCGGCGGCCGTGAGCACGCCCTGGCCTGGAAAGTTGCCCAGGACCCACGCGTCGAGAAAGTCTTCGTTGCCCCAGGCAACGCCGGCACCGCCATTGAAGCCAAGTGCGAAAACGTCGCCATCGACGTGTGCGCCCTGGAGCAACTGGCCGACTTCGCCGAGAAGAACGTCGACCTGACCATCGTTGGCCCGGAAGCACCGCTGGTCATCGGTGTGGTCGACCTGTTCCGCAGCCGTGGCCTGGACTGCTTCGGCCCAACCAAGGGCGCGGCCCAGCTGGAAGGTTCCAAGGCCTTCACCAAGGACTTCCTGGCACGCCACAAGATCCCGACCGCCGACTACCAGAACTTCACCGAAATCGAGCCTGCACTTGCCTACCTGCAAGAGAAAGGCGCACCGATCGTGATCAAGGCCGACGGCCTGGCTGCGGGCAAAGGCGTGATCGTCGCCATGACCCTCGAAGAAGCCGAAGCCGCCGTGCGTGACATGCTGGCTGGTAACGCCTTTGGTGAAGCCGGTTCGCGTGTGGTGATCGAAGAGTTCCTCGACGGCGAGGAAGCCAGCTTCATCGTCATGGTCGACGGCCACAACGTGCTGCCCATGGCCACCAGCCAGGACCACAAGCGCGTCGGCGACCAGGACACCGGCCCGAACACCGGCGGCATGGGTGCCTACTCCCCTGCCCCGGTGGTAACCGCCGACGTGCACCAGCGCGTGATGGACCAGGTCATCTGGCCGACCGTGCGCGGCATGGCCGAGGAAGGCAACGTTTACACCGGCTTCCTCTATGCTGGCCTGATGATCGACAAGGCGGGCAACCCCAAAGTCATCGAGTTCAACTGCCGCTTCGGCGACCCAGAGACCCAGCCGGTCATGCTGCGCCTGGAGTCGAGCCTGGTGCTGCTGATCGAAGCCGCCTTCGCCAAGGCGCTGGACAAGGTCGAAGCCCAGTGGGACCCGCGCCCAAGCCTGGGCGTGGTGCTGGCAGCTGGCGGTTACCCGGGCGACTACGCCAAGGGCGACGCCATCAGCGGCCTGGACGCTGCAGCCAAGATCGAAGGCAAGGTGTTCCATGCCGGTACTTCGCTCAAGGATGGCCAGGTGGTCACCAACGGCGGTCGCGTTTTGTGCGCCACTGCCATGGGCAGCACCGTCGCTGACGCGCAGCAGCAGGCTTACCGTCTGGCCAAGGAAGTGAGCTGGAACGGCAGCTTCTACCGTACCGACATCGGTTATCGGGCCATCGCCCGCGAGCGCGGTGAGCACCAGCAGTAAGTACAACCGGAACGCCGTAGCGCTTTCAGCGCACGGCATCCGGCTCGTCGACAAGGCCCGGCACGGGCCTTGCCTTCGACTTGGCGCGCCGCGCATAGTTAGTACCCGGCACATCGGCTAAGAAGGGATTTCGTAGTGCGTCGGCTTCGGATTGCCTCAGCTCTGATCGTCAGCTTGCTGACCTTGCTCTGCATGTTCCCGGCAGCTGCCGAACATGACGGAGGCTGGACCGTTCTGCTCGACGAACAGGCCAACCTGCAACTGAGCGATGTTCGCTCCGAGCGCTACCGCAACCAGTTCAGCCCGCTGATTCTCGCCGAGCTGGATGCAGCGCCTGCAGAACAGGCCTTGTGGCTGCACTATCGCCTGCAACCCGGCGACCAGGAGCAACTGCTGCGGGTATTTGCCCCGGACCTTTCTGGCCTGGACCTCTATGCCCTCGAGGGCAACCAGCTTCTGCGTCAGCTGCACCACGGGCGCCTGGCTGGCAACGCCAGCCCCACCCTGCGTGGCAGCGACCATGTATTACCCCTGCCCAACAGCAAACAACCGCTGGACATCTACCTGCGCCTGGTTTCCGAACACCAGCTGCGCCCGGCCATCAGCCTGGAGCCGGCAGCCGTAGCGGCCTCAGACCAAAGCCAGCCCCTGCTGTTCGGCATGCTGTTCGGCGGCCTGGTGATGCTGATCATGCACAACCTGATCCGCTTCCTCTACAGCCGCTCCACCACCACCCTGATCCTGGCGCTGTACCACGGCCTGATGCTGCTCAGCGGCCTGATCCTGCTGAACCTCAGCGGCCCTTGGTGGCATGTGTGGCATAACGCGCAAACACCGGCCGCCTACCTGACGCTGGTGCTGGCAGGCCTGGCCGGGCTGTATTTCACCCAGCATTTCTTCACGCCGTGCAATTCGCCAAGGCTTAACCGCCTGCTGCAAGGTGAAATGCTGGTGGTCGGGGTCAGCGGCCTGGTGCTCTTGTTCGTCGACACCCTGCCCCTCAACCTGATGACCTACGCCCTGCTGGCCTTGGGCAGCGTGAGCATGCTGCTGGTCAGCAGCTACCACTGGTACCGTGGCTATGCACCCGGGCGCCTGTTCAGCCTGGCCATGGTGGTGTTCAACCTGGGTGGTCTGGTACTGCTGCCGGCCTTGCTGGGCCTGACCCGCACCTCGACGCCCTGGTTGCTGTGCATCCTGTTGGGCCTGACCGTGGTCAGCGGCCTGCTGCTGAACCTGGCCGTCAGCGAACGCCTGCGGCGCATGAGCGAGGAGCGCTTCAGCGCCAGCCGTGCACTGGCCGCCAGCGATGCCGAAATCAATGCCAAGGCCGAGTTCCTGGCCAAGATCAGCCACGAAATCCGCACCCCCATGAATGGTGTTCTGGGCATGACCGAGCTGTTGCTGGGCACACCGCTGTCGGTCAAGCAACGCGACTACGTGCAGACCATCCACAGTGCAGGCAACGAGCTGCTCACGCTGATCAACGAAATTCTCGACATTTCCAAGCTGGAATCCCGGCAGATCGAGCTGGATGATGTGCAGTTCGACCTTAACGCGCTGATCGAGGACTGCCTGAACATCTTCCGCGCCAAGGCCGAGCAACAGAACATCGAGCTGATCAGCTTCACCCAGCCACAGGTGCCGCGCGTGATCAGTGGCGACCCGACACGCCTGCGCCAGGCCTTGTCGAGCCTGCTGGAGAATGCGCTGAAAAACACCGACCAGGGCGAGATCCTGCTGGTGGTGGCGCTGGACCAGCGTGGCGAGGTACCACGCCTGCGCATTGCCGTGCAGGACAGCGGCGAGCCGTTGCCCGCCGCCGACCGCGAAGCCTTGCTGCAGGCCGAGTTGCACAGCCACCACTTCCTGTCCAGCAACAAGCTGGGCGGGCACCTTGGCCTGGTCATTGCCAAGCAGCTGATCGGCCTGATGCAGGGCGAGTTCGGCATCAAGAGCAGCACCGGTGTGGGCAACACCCTATGGCTGACCCTGCCGCTGGACCCTTCACGCCTGGAGCAACCACCGGCCGACCTCGACGGCCCGCTGCGCGATGCCCGTGTGCTGGTGGTGGACGACAACGACACCTGCCGCAAGGTGCTGGTACAGCAGTGCAGCGCCTGGGGCATGAACGTCAGCGCGGTGCCATCGGGCAAGGAGGCCCTGGCGCTGCTGCGGACCAAGGCGCACCTGCGTGACTACTTCGACGCCGTGCTGCTGGACCAGAACATGCCCGGCATGACCGGTATGCAACTGGCCGCCAAAATCAAGGAAGACCCGAGCCTGAACCACGACATCCTGGTGGTGATGCTCACCGGCATCAGCAATGCGCCGAGCAAGGTCATTGCGCGTAACGCCGGGGTCAAGCGGATACTGGCCAAACCGGTGGCCGGCTACACGCTGAAAACCACCCTGGCCGAGGAACTGGCACAGCGCGGCCGCGAGCAGGCGGTGCCTGCCAGCCTGCCAGGCATCCCGCAGGCGCTGGACCTGCCGGGCAACTTCCGCGTGCTGGTCGCCGAGGACAACAGCATTTCGACCAAAGTGATCCGCGGCATGCTCGGCAAGCTCAACCTCGAGCCCGACACGGCCTGCAATGGCGAAGAAGCCCTGCAGGCGATGAAAGCGCAGCGCTATGACCTGGTGTTGATGGACTGCGAGATGCCGATACTGGACGGCTTCTCGGCCACCCAGCAACTGCGTGCCTGGGAAGCGGCCAACCAGCGCCAGCGCACGCCGGTGGTGGCGCTGACGGCGCACATTCTGGCCGAACACAAGGAGCGCGCGCGGCTGGCGGGCATGGACGGGCACATGGCCAAACCGGTGGAGTTGTCGCAACTGCGCGAGCTGATCCAGTACTGGGCCAACCAGCGGGAAACCCAGGTAGATCCGGCGCATACTTCCTAGCTGACACAAGCATCTGCATTGCTGAGGACTACGCCCCATGCTCCATGAGTTGTTCAGCGTCTACCTGAAAATGCTCGTGCTCTACAGCCCGTTCTTCGTGCTGTCGTGCTTCATCAGCCTGACCCGCGGCCACTCCAGCAAGGAGCGCAAGCAACTGGCCTGGAAGGTGGCCTTCGCAGCGCTGGTCGCCAGCGTGCTGCTGTACCTGTTCGGGCGGGTGATTTTCGGTATTTTTGGCATCACCGCCGACGCCTTCCGCATCGGTGCCGGCAGCGTGCTGTTCATCTCGGCCCTGGGCATGGCCCAGGGCAAACCGGCCGTGCAGGCCGACAACGTGCAGCAAGATGTGACCATCGTACCGCTGACCATCCCGCTGACCGTCGGCCCCGGCACCATCGGTGCCCTGCTGGTGATGGGCGTCGGCCAGCCGCACTGGGATGACAAGCTGCTGGCCATCATCAGCATTGCCCTGGCCAGCTTCACCGTGGGCCTGGTGCTGTACCTGTCACACGGTATCGAACGCATTCTTGGCGAGCAGGGCCTGCAGATCGTCAGCCGCTTGATGGGCCTGTTTGTCTGCGCATTGGCAGCGCAGATCATCTTTACCGGTATCAAGGGTTACCTGATGCCCTAAATATCCGCTTTATCGATTTCCTTCAAGGCAGTTGCCACCAATGCCCGCTCTACACTGCTGCGACGCTCCTGATCGAACAGGCGAGTATTGAAGCGCACCAGCTCTGCGGTCACCTGCATGTTGCGGCGCTCACGGAACAGAAAGCCACTGGTAAAAACAGCCGAGTTACCAGCCTCGTGGTACAGCACAATGTCCACATAACTGCCGTTGACGGGCGCGCAGGACAACAGTTGAAACTGCTCTCGTTCTTTGCTGCGGGATTCAAATTGCAACAAGGCCCAGTCGTTTTTCTTCAATACTTCAAATGCCACCGCCATGCTGCTGGAGTGCTGAGACCCTGCTACGGCGTCGATCTTGCTTAACGCCTGGTCAACGATTTTCGGACGCTGCGGGTCTGGCCAATGGACTTCTTCAGCAGACTTTGCGTCCCACCCCAGGAACATTAATTTCTTACGGTAGTATTGGTACTGTTCACGTTGCGCTTCCTTGGCCATATCTTTCAATGTCACGGTCTCAGCCCACAACGCGGCCAGTTTCACGGCCTTGCGCTGTTCGAGGCTGACCCCGGGAATGAAAGAAACCAAGCCCGCGCCCACAACGACGGTTTCATGCTTTTGCATCGTCTTCCTCCGGCTTCAACACGCCCAGGTCCATAATTTTTCCAGCGTGCTGCGTTCGCTCAAGCAGGTCGTGCAGACTTTGACGATGAGCGACGGTCAGGTATTCGCTCAATGTCGCAACGCTGGCTCGTATGTCTACCCCCTCGGTAGGTAACAGCTGCAAAGGGGTGCAAGGACGAACCTGCGAGGGGGGCATGGAACTCTTGAAAGCCAGCCCACACACGTCCATAGAAGCATCAGGCAGCACCACACCAAGCTCGTAGACGCCGTGTGTGACGTTGTCCTGCTGCGCCAATGTGAAGGGTTGCAGGTGCGGCTGGATCGCGCCCTGCGAGAGCCGGGCAATGGCAGCTCGCAGATGGCCCGACAGGCTGGGGTGACGGGCCTGCAGATCGTCGGTGAGCCGCTCAACCGGCACCAGTGATTGCTCAGCCTGCACATGCTGGTGATCACTGCGACTGCGTACAATCACCCAACCGCGCTCCTCAAGGGCCGTGCGGTATCCGCTGTACCAACGCCCGTAATGGGTAAAACGTGAACCGTTCAATTTGTCCGAGCGCAGCTGGGCAAACAGAATCGAGTCCAGCGCGTACTGCCGCAAGGGCTGCGCCGTTTCCGCGATCAATAACGCGGTGCCGCCAACGAGCCACAGGGAATAGACTTCCTTACTCATCGGAATACCTCAAAGCTCAAACTTGCAGAATGAAAAACGGGGCCTGCGGCCCCGTCCGGTATCAGATACCGATATCAAACTCGGCAACTGCCTTGACAGCACTGTCCGCAAGCTTGCGCTCCACCGCTGCGCGAACCTGGTCGGTGTACACCACTTCGTTCAAGGCAAGTACAGCCGAACCGCAGTAACGGTCCTTGCCCGAACTCTTCCATTCGAACACCGTGGTATTCAGGTCGTTTTCACTTGGCGAAGCACTGAATGCGTTCACCAGCATGAACAGTTCGCCCTCAGGCGTTTCAATGCACGTTCCCAACCCCGTGGTCGAGACCGGGTTGCCTTTGACGTTCTGTTTGTAGATTTTCTGTGCTTCTTCGATATTGCCGAGTGCAGTGATGGCATCACCGGCCAGCTTGGCCATGGCCTCGCCTACTGGCCCGCCGAGCAAGGCTTTACCTGCGGCACTGGCGACCTTGAACGCGATCGGGCCCAAGGTCAGCGATCCGCTCTTGTCATAGTCGCGCTCGTAAGAACGTCGGCCAGCCACCCAGCCCAGGGTGCGCATCACTTCCAGAAACTTGTTGAACCAGGCTTCGGACTCACCGTCGCGGTCATGCAGTCTGGACGCCACGCGAGAAGCGAACTGGAAGGTGGTCTTGGCATCGCGCCGGCTTTGCGCCGACATGCCTGCGCTCAGCGCCAGAAGGGATTGTTCGACAACAGCGATGCTATCGCCACTGGATGCTTTGGTATCGGTCATGGAAAGGGTCCTTGAATGCCCTCGACGGGAATCATCGAGGGGCATTCACCCTATGCCGTAAACGACGAGGGAACAGGCATGAACCGGTTCCCTCGGTACCTCACTCGGCTGCCGGGTACCAACGCGGGGTATACACCCACTGCTTGCCGTCGGCACTGGGGAATTGGCAGGTCGTGGACGAGCCGACCAGAACCATGGTGCGCATGTCGACCATTTCTGGCAGCAACTCGGCCAATGTGACTACCTTCAGCGTCTGCCCCGGCCTACCGATGTCGCGGCCAAGGACTACGGGGGTGTTGCCATCGCGATGCCGGCGCACAACCTCCAGTGCCACACCCAGCTGATGAGGCCTGGCTTTGGAGATCGGGTTGTAGAAGGCCAGCACCAGGTCAGCCTGGGCCGCCAGGTCCAGGCGTTTTTCGATGATCGACCAAGGCTTGAGGTTGTCCGACAGCGACATCACGCAGAAGTCATGCCCCAGTGGAGCACCTGCCTGGGCGGCCGTCGCGAGCGAGGCCGATACGCCAGGCAGTATCTCGAGGTCGACGCGGTGCCACGCCGGGTCACTGGACTCATGCAACGCTTCAAGCACCGCAGCAGCCATGGCGAACACGCCCGGGTCACCCGACGACACCACCACCACCGAACGGCCCTGGGCCGCCAGCTCGAAAGCATGCCGGGCGCGCTGCATCTCTTCACGGTTGTCGGTGCAGTGCAGCACCTGGTCGTCACGGAACGGCCCGGCCATGCGCACGTAGGTTTCATAGCCGAGTACGTCTTCGGCACGCGCCAGCTCGGCCTTCACCGCCGGCACCATCAGTTCGGCAGCGCCCGGCCCCAGGCCGATAACGGCCAGACGACCACGACGGCGGCCAACCTGCGCCACCTCCACCGGGGCAGGCGCCACCGCAATGACCGCACCCTCAAGCTCGGTCAGCCGGGCATCGGGCAATGCCGCCGCAAGCATGCTGGCCACCCCGTCTGGATTGGCAGCGAAGCGCAGGGCAACACCCAACGCCTGCGCGGCCTCATGCAAGCCGCTGTCGGCCATGGCCTGCTCGTCCGCCAGCAGGCAAGCTACTGATGGCTCGGCGATGCCGGCCTGCTGCAGTGCGGCACGAATACCGTGCAGGTTACCGCCTGCAACAGCCACAACCACCGAACGCGGGTGAATCAGCAGTTCGTCGCGGTTGGCCGGGCGCGCCTGATGCCCCACATGAATGGTGCGCCGAGCCGCCTCGCTGGCGGGCAACTGCGCCTGCTGCAGCCAAGGGGCATCACCTTCGATGCGCACCGATTCGCCGGCCAGCAGGTCGGAGACAAAACGCTTGCCTTGCTCGATATCCGCCAGGGCATAGCCCTGCGGCGGGTTCAGCAAGCAGGTACCAAAACGCAGCTCGCCACTGGTGGTAATGGCAGCGGCAACCCCCAGCGCTTCAGCCAGTTCACGCGCCATCACGTTCACGCCGCTCAGGCCACCGAGCAGCGGCACTACCGCGCTGCCATCTTCGGCCACAGCCAGTACAGGCGGCTCGACGCCCTTCTCGCTGAGCAGGCTGGCCAGGCTGCGGATGACGATACCTGCAGCGCACAGGGCGATGATCGGCGTGTCCTGCTGGTACAGCCGGCGCAGGGTGTCGCCGAACGCGGTGTAGTGAAGGTCGACACCTTCGACCCGGCCTTCCAGGCCATGGATCGACGCCTGCGGGTAACGCTTCTGGATACGCTGCGCGGTGGCCAGGCTGCCGGGGCCAAGGATGACGATGGCGGGTGCCTTGTGCATGTTCAACCCTGCCATTTTTCACCCGGCACGATGATCAGCGAAAAATACGGCGACGACTGCGGGTCGACCTGGTCCAGCGGCACGATCTTCTGGTTGGCCATGGTGGCCCGCTCCACATACAGCGCACGCCCGTCCAGGCCCAGTTCGGCCAGCACCTCGCGCACCTTGGGGAAGTTGCGGCCAAGCTTCATGATCACCGCAGCATCGGCGTCGGCCAGGCGGCGCTTGAGCTCTTCGGCCGGCAATACGCCCGACAACACCGACAGGCTCTGGTTGCGGTACACCAACGGCGCGCCCAGCACCGAAGCACCACCCAGCATCGAGCAGACGCCCGGGATCACTTCGGCCTCATACCGCTGCGCCAGGCGATCGTGCAGGTACATGTAGGAGCCGTAGAAGAACGGGTCGCCTTCGCAGATCACCGCCACGTCGCGGCCGGCATCCAGGTGCTCGGCGACCTGCACGCTGGCTTCGTCGTAGAAGTCGCTGATCACCTGTTCATAAGACAGCGGCGCCGGCAGGGCTTCGGTGGTAACCGGGTAGACCAGTGGCAGCAGGGTCTGCTCGGGCTGCAGGTGTGCCTCGATGATACCGAAGGCGTTGCCACGCTTGCCCTTGGCCACGAAGTAGCCGACCACCGGTGCTTCGCGCAACAGGCGCAGGGCCTTGAGGGTGATCAGTTCAGGGTCGCCCGGGCCCACGCCCAGGCCTAGCAGTCGTCCATGCGGCGCCATCATTCCACCTCCGTGGCCAGGGCGTTGACCGCGGCGGCGGCCATCGCGCTGCCGCCCAGGCGGCCCTGCATGATCACGAACGGCACGCCACGGCTGTCGGCGGCGAGCATGGCCTTGGACTCGGCAGCGCCGACAAAGCCAACCGGGAAGCCGAGGATCAATGCCGGCTTAGGTGCACCGGCATCGAGCATTTCCAGCAGGTAGAACAGCGCGGTGGGGGCATTGCCGATTACCACTACGCTGCCTTCCAGGTATGGGCGCCACAGCTCGAGGGCCACGGCGGAGCGGGTATTGCCAGCATCCTTCGCCAGGCCCGGCACGCTCGGGTCGCGCAGGGTGCAGATAACCTTGTTGTCTGCTGGCAGGCGTGCCCGGGTAATGCCTTCAGCCACCATGTGCGCATCGCACAGGATCGGCGCGCCGTTCAGCAGCGCTTCGCGCCCGGCCCGGCCGGCACCTTCGGAGAACTGCAGGCCGTCGATGGCATCGACCATGCCGCAGGCGTGGATCACGCGCACGGCGAGCTTTTCGAGGTCTGCGGGAATCCGCTCGAGCCGGGCTTCCTCACGGATGATCCGGAAGGAATTGCGATAGATCTCCTGACCATCGCGGATGTAGTCAATCATCAAGGTGCTCCGTCGGCAGGTCGAGCATGGCGCCTGCTTCATTCAAGGTAAGGTCGGTGGCGCGCAGGGCTCCGAAGCCCGGATGGCGCGCATCACGCAGGTACAGGTCATAACGGCCCGGTGAACGGGCCAGCAAAGTGGCCGGGGCTACATGGGCCACGGCGCAGGAACGAGGGCAACCGGACAGGTGCACGCTGGCGGGTACACCAGGGCCCAGCAGCGCGGCCAAGGCAACGGCGTCGGCCTTGGTTTCGCCAAGGGCCTTGGCGCAGCCGCTGGCGCCGGTGCAGGCACTGATACGCGCCAGGGGTTCATGGTCGTGGCACAGCAAGCCCAGCGCAGACAGTTCGGCCTGGGCCTGGTCGATGTGTCGTTCTTGCAGATTGGTCAGCACCAGGCTTTGCCAGGGGCTAAGGCGCAGGCTGCCATCGCCCCATTCACGGGCAATATATGCAGCACCGCGCAACATGGCAGGGGTCAGGCGGCCTTGGGGCGGGGCAACGCCGAGTGCCACGCCCTGCAACTGCGGCAGCACGCCCAGCCAAGAAGCGCGGTGTGGTTCGCGTCGCCATGTGAGCACGGCGTCGTCGCGGCGGATGTCCAGCCCGAGCCCATCAACGAAATCGCTTGCCGGGTACACCTCAAGCAACTGGCGCATGCGCGACTGCGCTGGGGTTGCCAGGTCGAGAAAGCGTTCCAGCACGGCACGCACCAGTGCCAGGCCTTGCTCCAGCGGCACCGCACCGAGCGCCTGGCCATCTGCCGGGCAACCCGCCAGGCCGAACGCCAGCCAGGTCTGCTGCTCCAGGCGCAGGGCCGACAGCCACAGGTCGTGAGGGTGTTCGAGCATGGCCAGGCGTTCACCGGCATCCAGCTGCACGGCGAACTTGGCCGACAGTTGATGGAAGCGCGGGGTGCTTTCCAGCATAAGGAGGATCTGCTCGGCCAACGGCCGCGCATCCAGCAGCATGGCTGGGTCATGCCCGGCCAGCGGGCTGAGCATCAGGTTGCGCACATCATCACCGGCCGCTTCGCGCGGCCCCAGGCCGGCAACGAGCAACGTATCGATCAATGCACGGTGCTCGCTGCCGATGCCACGAATCTGCAGGTTGCCACGGTTGGTGGCCTCGATCACCCCGCCGGCGAAGCGCTCGGCCGCCGCCGCCACCGCTTCGGCCTGGCTGGCCAGCAGCAGGCCGCCCGGCAGCTTGATGCGGCAGATGCCGCCGTCACGGGCACTGACGATGCGCCACAACCCCGGGCAGGCCGAGGGGCGGGGCGAAACGTTGGGAGCATGGGCCTGCGTCAAAGGGGCGTCCGGCAATCTGTGAAAATGCGCTTGAGTGTAGAAGGCGCGGTATTATGCCTGCTTTGTCCGGCGGCATGAAAAGCCGGTGGTCGAGCATCATTCGAGTTTGAGCAGATTTTTGGATGCGCAGCGGCCCCAAAATCTTGAAGAGGTATACATGGCACCCTGGCTGACAGTAGTAGGCATCGGCGAAGACGGCTTCAGTGGCCTGGGCAAACAGGCCCGGCGCGCGCTGCTGGGTGCTGCGCGGATCTTCGGCAGCCCGCGCCAGCTGGCCTTGCTGCCACGCTGCGTGCCCGGCGAACGGCTGGGCTGGCCAAGCCCGTTCTCGCTGGCCCCGGTGCTGGCCTTGCGCGGCGAGCCGGTGTGCGTGCTGGCCAGCGGCGACCCGATGTTCTACGGCGTCGGCGCCAGCCTGGCGCGCCAGGTGCCTGCCGATGAAATGCGCGTGCTGTCGATGCCCTCCTCCTGCGCCCTGGCCGCTGCGCGCCTGGGCTGGCCGCTGCAGGACGTGCAAGTGGTGTCGCTGGTCGCCCGCCCCTTGGCGGCGCTCAATGCCCACCTGCACAGCGGTGTGCGCTTGCTGGTGCTGAGCAACGATGGCGACAGCCCGGCGGCCGTTGCAGCATTGCTTCGCGAACGTGGCTTCGGGCCAAGCCGCCTGCAGGTTTTCGAACACATGGGTGGCCAGGAAGAACGCGCATTGGCCGGCACTGCCCAGGACTGGCCGCACGCCGAAGCCGCAGCGCTCAACCTGGTGGCCATCGAATGCCTGGCCTCACCCGAAGCGCCACGCCTGCATCGCCTGGCCGGGCTGCCGGACAGTGCCTTCCGGCACGACGGCCAGCTGACCAAGCGCGATGTCCGCGCTATCACACTGGCGCGCCTGGCGCCCCAGCCCGGCGAACTGCTGTGGGACGTGGGCGCGGGCTGCGGCTCGATCGGCATCGAATGGATGCGTGCCCACCCGGCCTGTCGCGCACTGGCCATCGAGGCCGACGAAGGCCGCCAGGGCTTCATCGAACATAACCGCGATGCGCTGGGTGTACCTGGCCTTCAACTGGTTCGCGGCAAGGCGCCAATGGCACTGCAAGGCCTGGAACAGCCCGATGCCATCTTCATCGGCGGCGGCGTCACCCGTGAAGGCGTGCTGGACCTGTGCTGGGCAAACCTGCGCCCCGGCGGCCGGCTGGTGGCCAACGCAGTGACCTTGCAAAGCGAACTGGCCCTGGCGCACTTTCGCGAACAGCACGGGGGTGAACTGACCCGCCTGCATGTCGCCCATGCCCAACCCTTGGGCACGTTCGACACCTGGCGCCAGGCGCTGCCGATCACCCTGCTGGAAGTGATGAAACCCGCCGATGCGTGAAGAAACCCGCGAACAGCCGGCGCCCCTGCGCAGCGGCCTGACCACCGGCAGCTGCGCCACCGCCACCAGCCTGGCAGCGGCCAAGCTGCTGCTCACCGGCCAGCAGGACGATGCAGTGGACATCACCCTGCCCAAGGGCAAGGTGGTGCAGATGCGCCTGGAGTTCTGCCGCCTGATTGGCGAAGGCGCCGAAGCCGGCACCCTCAAGGATGCAGGCGACGACCCGGACGTGACACACGGCGCCTTGCTCTACAGCCAGGTGCGTCTGTTGGCCGAGACGGGCATCCGCTTTGTCGCGGGGACCGGCGTCGGCACCGTGACCCGCCCGGGGCTGGTGCTTGCGGTGGGCGAGCCGGCCATCAACCCGGTACCTCGGCGCATGATCACTGAGCACCTGCAGCGCCTGGCCGATGAGTGCGGCTATCCCGGCGGTTTCGAGGTCACGGTCAATGTGCAGGGCGGTGAGCAACTGGCCCTGAAGACCATGAACCCGCGCCTGGGCATACTGGGCGGGCTGTCGATCCTCGGCACCAGCGGCATCGTCCGGCCGTTCTCCTGTGCAGCCTATATCGCCTCGATTCATCAAGGCATCGACGTGGCCCACACCAACGGCTACACGCATATCGCCGCCTGCACCGGCAACGCCAGCGAAGACACCATGCGCCGCGTCTACGGCCTGCCAGAAATCGCCCTGATCGAAATGGGCGATTTCGTTGGCGCAGTGCTCAAGCACCTGCGCAAGGTGCCGGTGCCACGCCTGAGCCTGTGCGGTGGCTTCGGCAAGATCAGCAAACTGGCGGCCGGGCACATGGACCTGCACAGCCGCCATTCCAGCATCGACCTGCCGCAACTGGCGGGCTGGGCTGCAGACATTGGCGCTGACGAAGCGTTGCAGGCCGCCATCATCGGCGCCAACACCAGCCAGCAAGCACTCGCTCTGGCTCACGCGGCCGGCGTTGCCCTCGGTGACGCAGTGTGTGCCCACGCCCTGGCCTTCGCCCGCAGCGTGGTGCCGGCACAGGTGCACGTGGAAGTGTTCGCCATCGACCGCCAAGGCGGCATCGTTGGCCGGGCGGGTGTGCAATGACCGCGCGCATTCTGCTGTTGGGCGGCGTCACCGAGGCCCTGGCCATCGCCCGTCGCCTCGGCCCGCAGCACGTCTACAGCCTGGCGGGTATCGGCCGCGTGCCGCAGGATTTGCAATGCCAGGTGCGGGTCGGTGGCTTTGGTGGCGCCGAAGGCCTGGCCAGCTACCTGCGCGAGGCCGGTATCACACTGCTGATCGACGCTACCCACCCTTACGCCGCGCAGATCAGCCGCAACGCCGCCAGTGCTGCGCGTATCGCCGGCATCCCGTGCTGGGCCTTGCGACGCCCGGCCTGGCAGGCGCAAGCGGGGGACGACTGGCGCGAGGTCGAGGACTGGGCGGGTTTGATCGAGGCGCTCAAGCCGTTTCGCAGGCCGCTGTTCACGCTGGGGCGAGAGCCGCTGCAACATCTGGACGAAATACCGCCGGAGCAGTTCTGGACCTTGCGGGCGTTGGAGGCATGCGCTGGCAACGAACGGTGCGAAGTCATTGGTGCGCGAGGCCCATTCCACATCGAAGATGAGCGCAGCCTTTTTGATGAGCGGGGTATTGATGTGCTGATCAGTAAGAACAGTGGCAGCGTGGCAACAGAACCAAAGCTGGAAGTCGCTCGGGAACGTGGAGTTCCGGTTCTGATTTTGAGGCGTCCGTTACTACCTGCCGTGGACCGCGATTTCGATTCACAGGAATTGCTGGTGGCTGCATTGCAAGGCTTCGATGATGACGCCACCGCAGACTTCATGGTTACCCGCGATCAACCGGAAGAGCAAAAGCGGGAAGAGTTGTAGGTCGCTGCACTTTCTGCTCGGTACGACGAGAGTTAATTATCGCCCTCAGGATCGAGCGCCGCCCGCGCGGCGCATCGCGAGCAAGCTCGCTCCTACATCTGTTTCGGGCCAATTGTTCCTGAGACAGAGGCGCGCGCCCCTTGGCGTTCACCTTGATATAGCGTGGAACGAACAAGGCGGTCGCGCGCGCTGGCACAGGGTGTACTGGTCCGAAACAAATGTAGGAGCGAGCTTGCTCGCGATGCGCCGCGCGGGCGGCGCTCGATCTCATAAGCGCTGCATACCTGTCGACATTCGCCTGTTTAGCCTTGCATCTTCTCTATCAGCCCACAGCCAATTTCAGAACACTCCTACAGCCCGCTCGCTCTCACCTGAATAGCCTTCGCCCACCCCGCTGCATTAAGCTTTACTCCCCACCCCGGAAGGTTTCACCCATATGGAAATGCAATGGTGGATCTGGCTGGTCTTCGGCATCGCGCTGATCCTGCTCGAACTGGTCCTGCCGACGTTCTTCATCCTCTGGTTCGGCATCGGTGCCGTGCTGGTCTCGCTCATCTCGCTGGCCGCTCCCAGCCTGCAACTGGACATGCAGGTACTGCTGTGGGTGTTGCTGTCGTCGGTCACCACCGTGTGTTGGTTCAAGCTGTTCCGGCGCAAGCAGCCGGATGTGCGCTGGACCGCCGACAGCGTGATCGGTGAAGTGGGCTTGCTGACTGCCGGCGTTTCGGAATTCCAGAAAGGCCGCGTACGCTTCCAGAAGCCGATTCTGGGTAACGAAGAATGGACCTGCATCGCCGACAGCGAGATCCCTGCTGGCGAACGGGTGCGCCTTACCGCCATCGAGGGGAACACCGCCCGCGTCATCCGGGCCTGAACCTGCACAAAAAGGAATTTCGCATCATGACCAGCCTTATCGTCGTCGCGGCCATCGCCCTGTTCGTCCTGATCACCGTGTTCAAGGGGGTGCGTATCGTGCCCCAGGGCGAGGAATGGATCGTCGAGCGCCTGGGCCGCTACCACAGCACGCTCAAGCCCGGCCTGAACATCCTCATCCCCTACATGGATGTGGTCGCCTACCGCCTGCCGACCAAAGACATCATCCTTGATGTGCAGCAACAGGAAATCATCACCAAGGACAACGCAGTCATCGTCGCCAACGCGCTGTGCTTCGCCAAGGTGGTCGACCCACAGAAGGCCTCCTACGGCGTGCAGAACTTCTCGTTCGCCGTCACCAGCCTGACCATGACCTCGCTGCGTGCCATCGTCGGTGCCATGGACCTGGACGAAGCCTTGTCCAGCCGCGAGCAGATCAAGGCACGTTTGCGCGATGCGATGTCGGAGCAAACCGAAGACTGGGGCGTGACCGTGCGCTCGGTGGAAATCCAGGACATCAAGCCCTCCGAGAACATGCAGCTCGCCATGGAGCGTCAGGCGGCAGCCGAGCGTGAGCGCAAGGCCGATGTAACCCGTGCCGAAGGGGCCAAGCAGGCCGCAATCCTTGAGGCGGAAGCACGCCTGCAAGCTGCCAGGCTGGATGCCGAAGCGCAGATCAGCCTGGCCGAGGCCTCGGCGCGGGCGATTTCGCTGGTGAAGGAAGCGGTGGGCAACGAGACCGTGCCGGCCATGTACCTGCTGGGCGAGCGCTATGTCGGGGCCATGGAGAACCTGGCGGGCAGCAGCAATGCCAAGGTGGTGGTGCTGCCGGCGGACCTGCAGGAGACCGTGCGTGGGTTGATGGGCCGTAACAAGGCTTGAGATTGCGGGGGGGCTTTGCGCCCCCATTTCCCGGCAACCTGCGTCACTTCACCGCACCCCGCCATTTTTACCTATACTCCGCCTTACAATACCCACCACGATTCCTGACCGGATCTCTCCATGCCCCCACGTCGGCACATTGCCTGGATAGCCTGCCTTGCAGTGCTGTTCAACCTGCTGGCCATGCCGCTGTCTTCTGCTGCGCCCAAGGGCCCGGCCGAGCAGCTGCTGTGGGGGGCTTTCTGTTCCAGCATGGCCAACAAGGCCAAGGTCGACGTCCAGGCCCTGGCCAAGATCGACCTCGGCACGCAAAACGACGACAGCGCCAGCATGATGAACTGCTGGTGCTGCTCGGGCGCCGCACCGTTGCTGGCCCTGCCCGGCTACCCGCCACAGTTGCACAACCCGCCGACACTGCTCGCCGGGCTGTTGTCGCCACCGGCTGACTACCAACCCACGCCGCGCCAGCTTTGGCCTGCGCTCAACCCCCGTGCCTCTCCGCTGGCCTGAGTTCATCACGCTGTCTGCCTGAACCTGAACAGAACGGAGATTCACCATGCTCAAGCACGCCCTCGTCATGGCCGCCCTGCTGCTGCCTGGCGCCTTTGCCAATGCCCACGAATACAGCGTGGGCGACCTGCACATCGCCCACCCCTGGTCGCTGCAGTTGCCCCCCAACGCCCCCAACGTCGCCGCGTATTTCGTGGTGCACAACAATGGCAAGACCGATGACCGCCTGCTCAGCGTCGACAGCCCCATCAGCGATGACGCGCAACTGCACGAGCATGCCATGAGCGCCAGCGGCGCCATGAAGATGCAGCAGGTGCCCAGCGTGGTGGTACCTGCCGGCAAGAACCTGACCTTCGCCCCCAGCGCCTACCACGTGATGCTGATGCAGCCCAAGGACCGCAGCCTGCTCACCGACGGCAAGCGCTTCCCGTTGACCCTGCACTTCGAAAAGGCCGGCGACGTCACCGTCGAAGTGGCCGTACAGAAGCAGGCGCCAGCGGACCAGCCGCAAGCCCACGAACACGCGCACTGACACCTGCTGACAGGCACTCGCCATGAGCCTGCCGCGCAACAGCATCAGCCGTACCACCCGCCCTGACCGCAGGCGCGCCGGTGGCGGATGGCTGAGCCTGTTCGCCATGTGGATGATCTTCATCGGCCCGCTGATTTCCCAGTCGATGCCGATGGACCACCATGCTGGCATGAGCATGCCGATGGACATGCCGATGACGGCTGCCCATCAGCATGGCGGCGACACCCATCACGGCCACGGCAACGATGGCCAGTTGCATGTGATGTGGGAAAAGTGCGGTTACTGCAGCCTGTTGTTCAACTGCCCGGCCCTGCCCCAGGCCCTCAGCCCGCTCAGTGCCGGCAGCGTCGTCCCCACCACCCACCTGCTTGCGCCAACGCACCAGGGCCATGCCCGGCAGGCTGTATTCCCCGGTGCGCGCAGCCGCGCCCCACCTTCCTCGATCAGCGTCTGAACCCACATTTTGCGCACGAAGCCAGGAGGCTTCGCGCTAACTCATGACTGATCGACTGGAATCATTATGTCCGGCTGCACCCCTGTTTTTGCCTTGTCCCTGCGTGGGACCATCGCCGCCCTGTGCGGCTCGCTGCTCGCGCCCGTGGCCCTGGCCGCCGACCCTGGCCATGAAGGCCATGTGCACGAAGCACCTGAGCTGAGCCCGACGGTGATCACCGCCGTGGCCCCGAGTTCGCCGCTGACCGTGGTCACCAACCCGAAAGACCCGCGCCAGCCCGTACCGGCCAGCGACGGCGCCGACTACCTGAAGACCATCCCCGGCTTCTCGGCAATCCGTGCCGGTGGCACCAACGGCGACCCGGTACTGCGCGGCATGTTCGGCTCGCGCCTGAACATCCTCACCAACGGTGGCCTGATGCTGGGCGCCTGCCCTAACCGCATGGACGCGCCCACGTCCTACATCTCGCCGGAAACCTACGACCGCCTGACCGTGATCAAAGGCCCGCAAAGCGTGATCTGGGGCCCGGGCGGCTCGGCAGGCACCATCCTTTTCGAACGCGAACCAGAGAAATTTGGCACCCTCGGCAGCCGCGTGAACGCCAGCCTGCTGGCCGGCTCCAACGGCCGCTTCGACAAGGTGCTGGATGCCGCCGCCGGCAACAGCCAGGCCTATGCCCGCTTCGTCGGTAACCAGTCTCGCTCGGACGACTACCACGACGGCAACAACGACACCGTGCCGTCGCGCTGGGAAAAATGGAACGGCGATGTCGCCCTCGGCTGGACGCCCGACCAGGACACCCTGCTGGAGCTGACTGCCGGCAAGGGCGATGGCGAGGCCCGCTATGCCGGGCGTGGCATGGACGGCTCGCAGTTCAAACGTGAAAGCCTGGGCCTGCGCTTTGAAAAGTCCAACCTCGGCGAGGTGCTCGACAAGGTCGAGGCGCAGGTCTACTACAACTACGCCGACCATGTGATGGACAACTACAGCCTGCGCACCCCATCGGGCAGCGGCATGATGGGCATGCCGATGGTCAGCAACGTCGACCGTCGCACCATGGGTGCACGTATCAAGGCCACCTGGCGCTGGGCCGACGTGCAACTGATCAGCGGCATCGACGCGCAAACCAACGAACACCGCCAGCGTGGCGGCATGGGCGTGGATGCGCACAAGGGCCAGGCCTGGACCAAGGACGCCGACTTCCATAACTACGGCGCTTTCAGCGAACTGACCTGGTACGTCAGCGGTGAAGACCGGCTGATTACCGGTGCCCGCCTGGACCGCGCCTCGGCCCGCGACTTCCGCAAAGGCAGCGCCACCGAAGGCGACACTCGCGCCGACACCTTGCCCAGCGGCTTCGTCCGTTATGAGCACGACCTGGCAGCCATCCCGGCCACTACCTACATCGGCCTCGGCCACGCTCAGCGTTTCCCCGACTACTGGGAGCTGTTCTCGCCCAAGCTGGCACCACCGGGGGCGGCCAACGCCTTTGACGGTATCAAGCCGGAGAAAACCACCCAGCTCGACTTTGGCATCCAGTACCGCACCGAGCGCCTGGAAGCCTGGGCTTCGGGCTATGTCGGCCAGATCCGCGACTACATCCTGTTCGACTACCGCACCGGCATGATGGGCATGAGCACCTCTCAGGCACAGAACATCGACGCCCGCATCATGGGCGGCGAACTGGGCGCGGCCTACCAGCTGACCGAAAACTGGAAGGCCGACGGCACGCTGGCCTACGCTTGGGGCAAGAACAGCAGTGATGGCAAAGCGCTACCGCAAATGCCGCCCCTGGAGAGCCGCCTGGGCCTGACCTACAGCCGTGATGTGTGGAGCGTCGGCGCACTGTGGCGGTTGGTGGCGGCGCAAAACCGCATTGCCGAGAACCAGGGCAACGTGGTCGGCAAGGACTACGACAAGAGCGCCGGCTTCGGCGTGTTCTCGCTCAATGGCGCCTACAAGGTGAACAACAACCTCAAGCTCAGCGCGGGGGTCGACAACCTGTTCGACAAAACCTACGCCGAGCACTTGAACCTGGCCGGGAACGCCGGGTTCGGCTACCCGGCTACAGATCCACAGCCGGTCAATGAGCCAGGCAGGACCTTCTGGACCAAGGTCGATTTCAGCTTCTGATAACAACAACGGGCGCAACTTCGGTTGCGCCCATCAGCTGGTCACACAGGAGGTTCCCATGAGAGGAACACGCATCAATTTCTATAACCTGGCCTGGCGTTGGCATTTCTATGCGGGGCTGTTCGTGGCCCCGTTCATGATCCTGCTGGCAATCACCGGGATCATCTACCTGTTCAAGCCGCAGCTCGACCCGCTGCTGTACCGCGACCTGATGGTGGTCGAAGCCGGCCACCATCGACAGAGCGCCGACGTGATGCTGGCCGAAGTGCGCCAGGCCTACCCCAAGGCCCACGTCGGCCAGTACCTGCCACCGCTGAACGCGGAGCGCAGTGCGCAGTTCGTGGTGCATGACGGCGGGCGTGAGCTGAATGTGTTTGTCGACCCGTACAGCGGCAAGATCCTCGGCGAGCAGGACGGCAAGCAAAACCTGCAAGCCATCGCCCGCGCCCTGCATGGCGAACTGATGGTCGGCACGGTCGGTGACCGCCTGGTGGAGCTGGCGGCCGGCTGGGGCATCGTGCTGGTGGTGTCGGGCCTGTATTTGTGGTGGCCGCGCGGGCGCAATGGTGCCGGTGTGCTATGGCCACGGCTGTCGTCACGCGGCAGGCTGCTGTGGCGCGACCTGCATGCGGTAACCGGCTTCTGGGGCTCGGCCTTGCTGTTGCTGATGCTGGTCAGCGGCATGACCTGGACCGGCTTGTGGGGTAAGCAGTACGCCGATGTGTGGAACCGCTTCCCGGCGGCCATGTGGAACGACGTGCCCAAGTCGGACCAGCAGGCGGGTGAATTGAACAGTGCGCACCGCCAGACCGTGCCCTGGGCAATGGAGAACACACCGATGCCGCAGTCCGGCGCGCACGCCGAACACGCCGGGCACCACATGATGTCGGACATGCCCGCAGCACCCCAGGTGAGCGTGCAGCAGGTCGAAGACATTGCCACTGCCCGCCAGGTCGAGCCGGGCTACAGCATCACCCTGCCAACCACGGCAGACGGCGTGTTCACCATTGCCGTGTTCGCCGACGACCCGCGCAACGACGCCACCCTGCATGTCGACCAGTACACCGGCAAGGTCCTGGCCGATGTGCGCTGGCAGGACTACAGCCCGGTCGCCCGCGCCACCGAGCTGGGGGTAATGCTGCATGAAGGCAAGATGTTCGGGGCGCTCAACCAGATCATCATCCTGCTGGTGTGCCTGATGATCCTGCTGGGCTCGGTGAGCGGTCTGGTGATGTGGTGGAAGCGCCGGCCAACGGGTGGGCTGGGCGTACCGCCGCTGCGCCATGACCTGCCGCGCTGGAAGGCGGCGGTGGGGGTGATGCTGGTGCTGGGGGTGATGTTCCCGCTGGTGGGGGTGTCGATGGTGGTGATGTGGGTTGTCGATAGCCTGGTGGTAAGGCGCCGCCGGGTGCTGGTTCAGGCTTGAGATCGCCGGGGGCGCTTTGCGCCCCTTTCGCGACACAAGGCCGCGCCTACAGGAATGCGCGATCATTGTAGGAGCGGCCTTGTGTCGCGAAAGGGCTGCACAGCAGCCCACAGCTGCCACCCAAAAGTAGAGTCGATCTGTCGCGCCCTGAACTGGAACGCGCGTGTTAGCCTAACCGGCTACCTCAGACAAGAAGACCGACCTTACAAGGGAATGCAGCCTATGACGCAAACCTCATCCACACCGCCCGAAGAGCAACACCTGCAACGCAACCTGACCAACCGCCACATCCAGCTGATCGCCATCGGTGGCGCGATCGGTACCGGCCTGTTCATGGGCTCGGGCAAAACCATCAGCCTGGCGGGGCCATCGATCATCTTCGTCTACATGATCATCGGCTTCATGCTGTTCTTCGTCATGCGCGCCATGGGCGAACTGCTGCTGTCGAACCTCAACTACAAGTCGTTCATCGACTTCTCCGCCGACCTGCTCGGCCCGTGGGCAGGTTACTTCACAGGCTGGACCTACTGGTTCTGCTGGGTGGTCACCGGTATTGCCGACGTGGTGGCCATCGCGGCCTACACGCAGTTCTGGTTCCCGGACCTTCCACAGTGGATACCCGCGCTGACCTGTGTAGGGCTGCTGCTGTCGCTGAACCTGGTCACCGTGAAGATGTTCGGCGAGATGGAATTCTGGTTCGCCCTGATCAAGATCGTCGCCATTCTCGGCCTGGTCGCCACCGGGTTGTACATGGTCATCACCGGCTTCACTTCGCCCAGCGGGCGCACGGCGCAACTGGCCAACCTGTGGAATGACGGCGGCATGTTCCCCAATGGCCTGATGGGCTTCTTCGCCGGTTTCCAGATTGCCGTGTTCGCGTTCGTCGGTATCGAACTGGTGGGCACCACCGCAGCCGAAGCGAAGAACCCGGAGCGCACCCTGCCACGGGCTATCAACTCGATCCCGGTACGGATCATCGTTTTCTACGTGCTGGCGCTGATTGCGATCATGGCCGTGACCCCGTGGCGCGACGTGGTGCCGGGCAAGAGCCCGTTCGTGGAACTGTTCGTACTGGCCGGCCTGCCGGCGGCAGCCAGCATCATCAACTTCGTGGTACTGACCTCGGCGGCCTCTTCGGCCAACAGTGGCGTGTTCTCCACCAGCCGCATGCTCTATGGCCTGAGCCAGGAAGGTGACGCACCCAAGGCGTTCGAAAAACTGTCGAGCCGCTCGGTACCGGCCAACGGCCTGTACTTCTCCTGCACCTGCCTGTTGCTGGGTGCGGTGCTGATCTACCTGGTACCGAACGTGGTCGAGGCGTTCACCCTGGTGACCACCGTTTCGGCGGTGCTGTTCATGTTCGTGTGGACGCTGATCCTGCTGTCGTACCTGAAGTACCGCAAGCATCGTGCAGCGCTGCACCAGGCGTCGAAGTACAAGATGCCGGGCGGGCGCTTCATGTGCTACGTGTGCCTGGTGTTCTTTGCTTTCATCCTGGTGCTGCTGAGCCTGGAGGCGGATACGCGTTCAGCGTTGATGGTGACGCCGATCTGGTTCGTGCTGCTGGCGGTGACTTATCAGGGTGTGCGCAGCAGACGTCATCCACGCTCGGCTGTGCGTAACGGCTGATTGCCCTGGGGCTGCCTTGCAGCCCCAATGCTGTGCACACAAATCCCTCAGGCACCAATCTGGATCCAACCAACGCCCCAACACCTCGCACAACCCCTCTATTACGCCCCTTTTGCCACTAGGCACACCCCTTGCAACACCCCTCCCCGCTTGCCCAACACATAAAAACTCAGCGGAGAGAGCACATGAAGCGTCGCAGTCTGATCAAGGCCTTTACCCTTAGCGCATCGATTGCCGCAATGGGCCTGAGCTGGAGTATCCAGGCCGCCGAGACCATCAAGGTCGGCATTCTGCATTCGCTGTCCGGGACCATGGCCATTTCCGAGACCTCGCTCAAGGACATGGCGCTGATGACTATCGACGAGATCAACGCCAAGGGTGGTGTGAACGGCAAGATGCTAGAGCCGGTAGTAGTCGACCCAGCCTCCAACTGGCCGCTGTTCGCCGAAAAAAGCCGCCAGCTGCTGACTCAGGACAAGGTGGCGGTGGTGTTCGGCTGCTGGACGTCGGTGTCGCGTAAATCGGTGTTGCCTGTGTTCGAGGAGCTCAACGGCCTGCTGTTCTACCCCGTGCAATACGAGGGTGAAGAGATGTCGCCGAACGTGTTCTACACCGGCGCCGCGCCCAACCAGCAAGCGATCCCGGCCGTGGAATACCTGATGAGCGAAGACGGCGGCAGCGCCAAACGCTTCTTCCTGCTGGGCACCGACTACGTTTACCCGCGCACCACCAACAAGATCCTGCGCGCCTTCCTGCACAGCAAAGGTGTGGCCGACAAGGACATCGAAGAGGTGTACACGCCGTTCGGTCACGCCGATTACCAAACCATCGTCGCCAACATCAAGAAGTTCTCCGCTGGCGGCAAGACGGCGGTCATCTCAACGGTCAATGGCGACTCCAACGTGCCGTTCTACAAGGAACTGGCCAACCAGGGCCTGAAGGCCACCGACGTGCCGGTGGTGGCGTTTTCGGTAGGCGAAGAAGAGCTGCGCGGCATCGACACCAAGCCGCTGGTGGGCCACCTGGCGGCCTGGAACTACTTCGAGTCGGTGGATAACCCGGTGAACCAGAAGTTCGTTGCCGACTGGAAGGCCTACGCCAAGGCCAAGGGCCTGCCGGGCGCCGACAAGGCCGTGACCAACGACCCGATGGAGGCCACCTACGTAGGTATCCACATGTGGGCGCAAGCCGTGGAAAAAGCCAAGTCCACCGATGTGGACAAGGTGCGCGAAGCGCTGGCCGGGCAAACCTTCAAGGCGCCATCGGGCTTCACCCTGACCATGGACAAGACCAACCACCACCTGCACAAGCCGGTGATGATCGGCGAGATTCAGGATGACGGGCAGTTCAGCGTGGTGTGGGAAACCGAGCAGCCGCTGCGGGCGCAGCCTTGGAGCCCGTTCATTCCGGGTAACGACAAGCGCCCGGACTATGCAGTGAAAGGTAACTGAGTGCATTGGGGCCGCTGTGCGGCCCAATCGCGAGCAAGCTCGCTCCTACAAATGCGGTGCCCTCTGTAGGAGCGAGCTTGCTCGCGATGAATCCACCGCCGATTTCCAGGATTACCCGCATGCTCAGACTCCTGCTCACCCTGCTCCTGCTATTGCCCCTGGCAACCCAGGCCAGCGAGGGCGAATTCTTCCTCACCGCCAAGCCCGCCGAGCAAGCCCAACTGCTCGAAAGCTGGGCGGCGCAACCCGATGCCACTCGCCTGCCGCTGCTCGAAAACCTGCGCCAAGGCCGCATCGCCGCTGACGACACCCGCAAAGTACGCCTGAACAACCGCCTGCGCGGCCTGATCGACAACGCCCTGGCCAGCCACCAGTTGCTCAGCGACAACAGCGACACCCGCTTGGCCGCCGCCCAGCAATTGCAAAAAAGCGCCCAACCCGCACAAATGGCCTTCCTCGACCGGCGCTTCGCCAGCGAACCCGACGCCGCCGTGCACGCCGCCCTCGGCCTGGCCCTGGCCAACCTGCAACTGGGCGCCAGCGAGCCGGCAGTACGCCTGGCCGCCGTGCGCCTGCTGGGCGAAACCGGTGACCCGCTGGCCCGCACCCGCCTCGAAGCCCTGCTGCAGCCCGATGCAGAAAGCGACCCAGGGGTGCGCACCGCTGCCGAAACCAGCCTGGCCCAGGTCAAGCGCAAGCTGCTGGTCGGCGAACTGCTCGGCCAGGCCTTCAGCGGCCTGTCGCTGGGCTCGATCCTGCTGCTGGCGGCGCTCGGCCTGGCCATCACCTTCGGCCTGCTCGGGGTGATCAACATGGCCCACGGCGAAATGCTGATGCTCGGCGCCTACAGCACCTACATGGTCCAGGTGCTGGTACAGCGCTACGCCCCAGGTGCCATCGAGTTTTATCCACTGATTGCCCTGCCGGTGGCCTTCGCCATCAGTGCCGGGGTCGGCATGGCACTGGAGCGCACGGTCATCCGCCACCTCTACGGCCGCCCATTGGAAACGCTGCTGGCCACCTGGGGCATCAGCCTGATCCTGATCCAGGCCATCCGCCTGCTGTTCGGCGCGCAGAACGTCGAGGTGAGCAACCCGGCCTGGCTGTCGGGGGGCATCCAGCTGCTGCCCAACCTGGTGCTGCCGTACAACCGCCTGGTCATCATCGGCTTTGCCCTGGCCGTGGTGCTGCTCACCTGGCTGCTGCTCAACCGCACACGGTTGGGCCTGAACGTGCGCGCTGTCACCCAGAACCGCAACATGGCCGCCTGCTGCGGCGTGTCCACCGGGCGCGTCGACATGCTCGCCTTCGGCCTCGGCTCTGGCATTGCCGGGCTCGGCGGCGTGGCCCTGAGCCAGGTCGGCAACGTTGGCCCGGACCTGGGCCAGAGCTACATCATCGACTCGTTCCTGGTGGTGGTGCTGGGCGGCGTCGGCCAACTGGCCGGCAGCCTCTGGGCCGCCTTCGGCCTTGGTATCGCCAACAAGCTGCTGGAGCCCCAGATCGGTGCCGTGCTTGGCAAGATCCTCATCCTTGCGTTGATCATTCTGTTCATCCAGAAGCGCCCGCAAGGCCTGTTCGCCCTTAAGGGACGGGTAATCGACTGATGAACCAGCCACTGCTTGTCACCGCTACGCAAAAGGCCGGGCCGCGCCTGACGCTGGCCATCGGCGCCCTTGTCGTCCTGCTGCTGGTCGCCCTGCCGCTATTGTCACTGCTGCCGGCGGACCATGCCCTGCAAGTGTCGGCCTACACCCTGACCCTGGTCGGCAAGATCCTCTGCTACGCCATCGTCGCCCTGGCCCTGGACCTGGTCTGGGGCTACGCCGGCTTGCTGTCGCTGGGCCACGGCCTGTTCTTCGCCCTGGGCGGCTACGCCATGGGCATGTACCTGATGCGCCAGGCGGCCGGTGACGGCCTGCCGGGGTTCATGACCTTTCTGTCGTGGACCGAGCTGCCGTGGTACTGGGCCGGCACCCAGCATTTCGCCTGGGCCCTGTGCCTGGTGGTGCTGGCGCCGGGGCTGCTGGCGCTGGTGTTTGGCTGGTTTGCCTTCCGTTCGCGAATCAAGGGCGTGTACTTCTCGATCATGACCCAGGCCCTGACCTTCGCCGGCATGCTGTTGTTCTTCCGCAACGAAACCGGCTTTGGTGGCAACAACGGCTTCACCAACTTCCGCACCATCCTCGGTTTCGACATTACCGCGCAAGGCACCCGGGCCGTGCTGTTCCTGCTTACCGTCGGGTTGCTGCTGGCCAGCCTGTACCTGTGCTGGCGCCTGACCCGCAGCAAGTTCGGCCGCCTGCTCACCGCCGTGCGCGATGCCGAAAACCGTCTGATGTTCTGTGGCTACGACCCGCGCGGTTTCAAGCTGCTGGTGTGGGTGCTGAGCGCTGTGCTGTGCGGCCTGGCGGGTGCGCTGTACGTGCCACAGGTGGGCATCATCAACCCCAGCGAGATGTCGCCGACCAACTCCATCGAAGCCGCCGTGTGGGTGGCCCTGGGCGGACGCGGCACGCTGATCGGCCCGTTGCTCGGTGCCGGCCTGGTCAATGGCATGAAAAGCTGGTTCACCGTGGCCTTCCCGGAGTTCTGGCTGTTCTTCCTTGGCGCACTGTTCATCCTTGTCACCCTGTACCTGCCCAAGGGCGTGGTCGGCCTGTTGAAGAAAAGGAGCCAGCCATGAGAGGCGTGCCCCCGGTCCACCCGGAATTCATGCTGGAACCTGTGTTCGACAACCTGGGCGCCGGCCGTGATGCCATCGGCCTGGGCCAGAGCCGCAAGGCCGGCCTGGATACCCGCCACGGCACGGTGCTGAGCCTGGAGGACATCAGCGTCAGCTTCGATGGCTTCAAGGCACTCAACGCGCTGAACCTGTACATCGGCGTGGGCGAACTGCGTTGCATCATCGGCCCCAACGGCGCCGGCAAGACCACGATGATGGACGTGATCACCGGCAAGACCCGCCCCGACACCGGCAGCGCCTATTTTGGCGACACCCTCGACCTGACCCGCATGAGCGAATACCAGATCGCCCAGGCCGGCATTGGCCGCAAGTTCCAGAAGCCCACGGTGTTCGAGGCGCTGACCGTGTTCGAGAACCTGGAGCTGGCGCTGAAGACCGACAAGTCGGTGTGGGCCAGCCTGGCGGCGCGCCTGGGCGGTGAACAGCGCCAGCGTATCGAAGAGGTGCTGACCACCTTGCGTCTGCTACCCCTGGCCCAGCGCCAGGCCGGCTTGCTGTCCCATGGGCAGAAGCAGTTCCTGGAGATTGGCATGTTGCTGGTGCAAGAGCCGCAATTGCTGCTGCTGGACGAACCTGTGGCCGGCATGACCGATGCCGAAACCGAGTTCACCGCCGAGCTGTTCAAAGGCCTGGCCGGCAAGCACTCGCTGATGGTGGTGGAGCATGACATGGGCTTTGTGGGGAGCATTGCCGACCATGTGACCGTGTTGCACCAGGGGAGTGTGCTGGCAGAAGGGTCGCTGGAGCAGGTGCAGGCAGATGAGCGGGTGGTTGAGGTGTACCTGGGCCGATGATCAACTCCAAGGACAAAACATGCTGAAAATCGACACGCTGCACCAATACTACGGCGGCAGCCACATCCTCCGGGGCCTGTCCTTCGAAGCCAAGGTTGGCGAAGTCACCTGCCTGCTGGGCCGCAATGGTGTGGGCAAGACCACCCTGCTGCGCTGCCTGATGGGCCTGGTACCCGCCCGTGACGGCAGCATCGAATGGGAAGGCAAGCCGATTACCCGCCTCAAGCCCCAGCAACGGGTACATGCCGGTATCGCCTATGTCCCCCAGGGCCGCGAGATCTTCCCGCGCCTCACCGTCGAGGAAAACCTGCTGATGGGCCTGTCCCGCTTCCCGGCCCGTGAAGCCCGCGAAGTCCCCGCGTTCATCTACGAGCTGTTCCCGGTACTGGAGCAGATGAAGCAACGCCGTGGCGGTGACCTGTCGGGCGGCCAGCAACAACAGCTGGCCATCGGCCGCGCCCTGGCCAGCCGCCCGCGCCTGCTGATCCTCGACGAGCCGACCGAAGGCATCCAGCCCTCGGTCATCAAGGAAATCGGCGCGGTCATCCGCCGCCTGGCCGAGCGTGGTGACATGGCGATTCTGCTGGTGGAGCAGTTCTACGACTTTGCCGAAGAACTGGCCGACCAGTACCTGGTCATGGCCCGCGGTGAGATCGTCCAGCGCGGCCGTGGCGAAAACATGCAGGCCGAAGGTGTGCGTGGGCTGGTAACCATTTAATCTGCAAGCAACGACCCTGCGAGACGCTGTCATGAGTTACGAAATACGCGATGCCCTGCCTGCCGACGTGCCAGGCATCCTCGACATCTACAACGACGCCGTGCGCAACACCACGGCGATCTGGAACGAAACCCCGGTAGACCTGGCCAACCGCCAGGCCTGGTTCGATGCACGCGCGCAGCAGGGGTATCCGATCCTGGTGGCGGTGGATGAGACGGGGGTACTGGGGTATGCCTCGTTTGGCGACTGGCGGCCGTTCGAAGGGTTTCGCCTGACCGTGGAGCACTCGGTGTATGTCCGGGGTGACCAGCGTGGCAAGGGGTTGGGGCCGGTGTTGATGGCGGCGTTGGTCGAGCGGGCACGCGGGTGTGGCAAGCATGTGATGGTCGCGGCCATCGAGAGTGGCAATGCAGCGTCGGTGCGCCTGCATGAGCGGCTAGGCTTTGTGGTGACCGGGCAGATGCCGCAGGTGGGGGTGAAGTTTGGCCGGTGGCTGGATTTGACCTTCATGCAGTTGGTGCTGAACCCAGGTGCAGAGCCAACCTGAGATTGATGTTGCCTTAACTGGCCTCTTCGCGAGCAAGCCCGCGAAGAGGCCGGTGCAGGCAAACACACTCACATCTGAGTGAACCTGCCCAGCCGCTGGCGCAACATGTTGTTCTCGCTGCGCAACTGCTGCACCTCCTGCAAAAGCTCCAGCGCCAGCGCCACCCCTTCCCATTCCAGTTCCAGCTCTTGATGCAGCTTCGCCGCGCGCTTGGCCAATAACGGCGCCTGATCGTCGAACAACCAGTCCTCAGGCGTTCGCCCGGAGGGTTCGACAATGCCGTGCTCGACGATTTCGATCACGCAGTCCGCCGTGACATCGGCTTCCTGACACAGGGTACGCATGTCCAGTTGAACGATCAGGGTGCTGCTCATGATCACTTACTCCATTGTGCCCTCGGGTTGAACGCGGCCTTTTCGGAAAGCTTGGCCCACAGTTCACGGGTAGATTCGTCAGAAGCCGTCGGCATGACCACCTTGAGCTGCGCGTAAAGGTTGCCGCGCTCGCCCTGCTTGTTCGCCAGGCCTTTGCCCGGTACGCGCAAGCGCTGGCCGCTCTGGCTGTCGGGGCGGATGGTCAGGTTGATTTTGCCGTCCAGGGTCGGCACCGCCACCTTGGCGCCCAGGGCCGCCTCCCACGGTGCCAGTGGCACAGTGATGATCAGGTCATGGCCTTCGACATCGAACAGCGGGTGCGGTGCCATGCGGATGGTCAGGAACAGGTCACCATTGGCCCCACCACCGCTGCCCGGGGCGCCCTGGCCTTTAAGGCGGATGCGCTCGCCGTCGGTCACCCCGGCCGGGATCTTCACGTTCAGCGTCTTGGTGGTGAAACCAGTGCGCTGGCCCATGGCATTGGTTTGCGGCACCTGGAAGCTGATCTGCTTGGACTCCTTGCTCAGGGTCTCTTCAAGGAATACCGCCAGTTCAAGCTCCACGTCCTGCCCTCGCCTGCCGGCACTGCGTTGTTGCTGACGGGCGCCACCGAAAGGGTTGCCACCCCCTCGCCCACCGAAGATCGAGCTGAAGAAGTCGGAGAAGTCGCCGCCCTCGAAGCCGCCGCCACCGCCACGGCTTTCCCAGCCCGGTGGTGCCTGGAACGGCCGGCCATGCTGGCCGCCGTACTTGCGGATTTCGTCGAACTCGGCACGTTTCTGCGCGTCGCCCAGCACTTCGTAGGCCTCGTTGGCCTCTTTGAATTTGTCCTCGGCGTCGCGCTCCTTGCTGACATCGGGGTGATACTTGCGGGCCAGCTTGCGGTACGCGGCCTTGATCGCCTTGTCGTCCGCTGTGGGCTCTACGCCGAGTATCTTGTAATAGTCTTTGAAGTCCATTTATGGATCACCAATGTAAATGTGCGTGTTGCCACTGAAGATAGGGGTCAAGCATAGCCTTTCAAGGCCGCCTTGGGTTTGCCCCATGGCAGACGACTGGTCTTGATTCTGTAGCCAACTGGCATACACTGCGCGGCCGTTTTGCCTCCGGAAGCTCATTCCCCATGTCTGACGTATCCCCGGCCCGTGCCCTGGGCATCGACTTTGGCACCTCCAACTCCACGGTCGGCTGGCACCGCCCTGGCGTGGAATCGCTGATCGCCCTGGAAGACGGCAAGATCACCTTGCCCTCGGTGGTGTTCTTCAACATCGAGGAACGTCGCCCGGTGTATGGCCGCCTGGCACTGCACGAGTACCTGGAAGGCTACGAAGGCCGCCTGATGCGCTCGCTGAAGAGCCTGCTGGGCTCCAAGCTGATCAAGCACGACACCAGCGTGCTGGGCAGCGCCCTGCCGTTCAAGGACCTGCTGGGCATGTTCATCGGCGAGCTGAAAAAGCGCGCCGAGGCTGCGGCTGGCCGCGAATTCGACCAAGTGGTGCTGGGGCGCCCGGTGTTCTTCGTCGACGAAGACCCGGCTGCCGACCAAGAGGCCGAGGATACCCTGGCCGAAGTAGCGCGCAAGATTGGCTTCAAGGACGTGTCGTTCCAGTACGAGCCGATTGCCGCCGCCTTCGACTACGAGTCGGGCATCAGCCGTGAAGAACTGGTGCTGATCGTCGACATCGGCGGTGGTACGTCCGACTTCACCCTGATCCGCCTGTCGCCCGAGCGCCACCTGGTCGCCGAGCGCCAAAGCGACATCCTCGCCACCGGCGGTGTGCACATCGGCGGTACCGACTTCGACAAGCAGTTGAGCCTGCAGGGCGTGATGCCGCTGTTCGGCTACGGCAGCCGCATGAAGAGCGGCGCGCTGATGCCCACCAGCTATCACCTCAACCTGGCCACCTGGCACACCATCAACGCCCTGTATTCACAGAAGTCGCAACTGGCGCTGGGCAGCATGCGCTACGACATCGAAGACAGCTTCGGCATCGACCGCCTGTTCAAGCTGATCGAACAGCGCGCCGGGCACTGGTTGGCGATGGAGGTCGAGGCCAGCAAAATCGAGCTGACCAACAGTGAAAACCGCCACATCGACCTGCGGCGTGTCGAGCCTGAGCTGACGGCAGAGCTGACTCGCGTGCTGTTCGAAGAAGCGATCGAAGGGTTGCTGGAGCGAGTGCGGGGTAGCGTGACCGAATTGCTGGCCAAGGCTGGTGTGAGCGAAGGCCAGGTCGATACAGTGTTCTTCACGGGTGGTTCCAGCGGTATTCCGGCGCTGCGTAACAGCGTTGCGGCGATGCTGCCGAATGCGCGGCATGTGGAAGGCAACATCTTTGGCAGCATTGGTAGCGGGCTGGCCATCGAGGCGCGCAAGCGGTACGGGGCTGCTTGAGCCATTTTGGGGCTGCTTCGCAGCCCATCGCGACACAAGGCCGCTCCTACAGTGGACCGCGCAATCATTGGGTTCACGCGGTCGCCTGTAGGAGCGGCCTTGTGTCGCGATGGGCCGCAAAGCGGCCCCGGCAATCTGTCAGACCAGCTCAGCCCGCTTCAGCTCACTCTTCAGGTAGGCATAGTAGATCGGCCCCGCCACCACCCCAGGCAGCCCGAACGCCGCCTCGAACACCAGCATCGCCAGCAGCAACTCCCACGCCTTGGCACTGATCTGCCCACCCACGATCCGCGCGTTGAGGAAGTACTCGACCTTGTGGATGACAATCAGGTAACCAAGCGCCGCCGCCGCCACCCAGATCGACAGCGACAAGCCGACAATGGTGATCAGGGTGTTGGACATCAAGTTGCCGATCACCGGCAGCAAGCCCAGCAGGAAGGTCAGCACGATCAGCGTCTTGGTCAGCGGCAGGTGCACGCCGAACAGCGGCATCACCACCGCCAGGAAGATGCCGGTGAAAACCGTGTTGAGCAGCGAGATCTTGATCTGCGCGAAGACGATGTTGCGAAACGCCTTCACCAGGAGATTGAGGCGCTCGAACAGCGCCGCCGCCAGGGGCTTGCGCCGGGAAACATCGGGAATGCGCTGCAACGCGATGATGGCACCGAGGATCATGCCGATCAGCAGTGTCACGAACATGTGCGCCATGCCCTTGCCCACCAGTTGCAGATCGCTCAGGTGGCTCTTGATCCAGTCACCGATGGCCACCTTGAACTCGGCGGCGCTGGCGGGCAGGTAGCCCTCGATGAACGGCGGCAGCTGGCCACGGGCGCGCTCGACCAAGGCCATGAACTTGTCCAGCGAGGCGCCGGGGTTTTCCGCCTCGTGCAGCAGGAAGCTGAAGGCACCGGCAATCAGCAGCGTCAGGGTACTGACCACCAGCGTACCGAGCAGCGCCACGGCCAGCCAGCGGGCGCGTTGGCCGGCCAGCAGCGGTTGCAGGCGCGGGGTGAGCATGTTGACCAGTTCGAACACCAGCAGGCCGGCAAGCAGGCTGGGCAGCAACTTCAGGGGCAAGGCCAGCAGCAGCCCGGCCATGACGATGATCAGGCTGGCCAGGGTGATCTGACGGGGGGTAAAGGTCATACAGCCTCGACGGCAGACAGCGGGAATGCCCGCAGTCTGCCAGCCTTGCGCCTGCAGGCATAGGCGCAGGTCATTTCTTCTTCAGGCAGTCGCTCATGAAGGCTTTGCGTTCGTCGCCCTTCAGGGCCTTGGTGGTGGCGTCGGCGTTGCAGGTTTTCATCTTCTCTTGCTGGGTTTGCGGCACGTCCTTTTTCAGGCAAGTGCTCATGAAGGCTTTGCGCTCATCGCCCTTGAGGGCCTTGGCGGTGGCGTCGGCGTTGCAGGTTTTCATCTTTTCCTGCTGCGCGGTGTTGGCCGCGAAACCTTGGGCGCTGAACAGCACGGCCAGCACCAGTAATGGAATGTGCAGCACTTTCATGGAGTGGTCTCCTTCGCTCCGCGCCCGATGCACGGGGGTCGAGCTGAGTGTAGCCAAGAGATGCCTGACTTGAGTTTTTAGGTGGTGCAAAGATCGAGCGCCGCCCGCACGGCGCATCGCGAGCTGCGCTCGCTCCTACGTTTGTTTCGGGCCAGTAACGCCTGTGCCAGGCGCGCGCGACCGCCTGCTTCGTACAACGCGATATTCAGCCATGCGCCAAAGCGTACGCGCGCAAATCCCACAGGCATAATTGGCCCGAAATAAACGTAGGAGCGAGCGCAGCTCGCGATGCGCCGCGCGGGCGGCGCTCGACCTGACAGGCGCCACTGCTATAAAGGCGAACGCCTCCAAAATCTGCTTTTCCGAGTACCTGTTCCATGAACTACCTGTTCCCCCTCACCGCCATCCTCATCTGGGCCGGCAACACCGTGGTCACCAAGATGTCCGCCGGTGCCATCCACCCCGCCGAAATCGGCTTCTATCGCTGGCTGCTGGCCGCGCTGCTGTTCACTCCGTTCCTGCTGCCCGCCGTGTGGCGCAACCGCGCGGCGATCCGCCCGCACCTGGGCAAGGTGTTCGTGCTGGGCGTGCTGGGCATGGCGCTGTACCAGAGCCTGGCCTACTTCGCCGCCGGCATTACCAGCGCCACCAACATGGGCATCATCCTCTCGCTGATGCCGCTGATGTCACTGGCACTTTCCATCGCCTGGCTGGGCCAGCGGCTGAGCTACGGTGCCCTGTTGGGCGCAGTGATGTCGTTCTTTGGCGTACTGGAAGTGGTCAGCGCCGGCCATCCCGCCAGCCTGCTGGCACACGGCCTGAACAGCGGCGACCTGCTGATGCTGGTGGCCACCCTGGCTTACGCGCTGTACAGCTTCCTGCTGAAGAAATGGCAGCTGCGCCTGCCGCCCCTGCAGTTGCTGTACCTGCAGGTGCTGGTGGCCATCGTCGTGCTGCTGCCGTTGTTCCTGCTGTCGGACAAGACCGGCCTGAACAGCCACAACATCGGCCTGGTGCTGTACGCCTGCGTGCTGGCCTCGATGATCGCGCCGCTGGTGTGGATGCAAGCTGTGCATCGTCTGGGGCCAAGCCGCACCACGCTGTTCTTCAACCTGCTGCCGGTTGTCACCGCAGTGATCGCCGCCGTGGTGCTCGACGAACAACTGGCCCGCTATCACCTGGTCGGCGGCTTGCTGACCCTGGCTGGCGTGGTGCTGGCCGAGCGCTGGACCACGCCCATTCGCCGCTAAAGCCCCGCGGCCTTGAGCCGGGCGGCATGTTCAGTGAACAGCCGCACCGGCTCTGCACCTTTGCCCACGGCGCCGAGCGACTGGTTGACGATATCCAGATGGTCCAACGGGTAGTCGTCGCCAATCACCTGGCCCAGGTGCGAACTGAAACGCCCGACCATGCCGTCACACTGGCCCTTCTCCTTGACGAAGCTGCGCGCGAACAGGCGGCAGAATCGGTTGCTGCCGTCAAAGCGGTTGCGCCCCTGGTCGGTCAGGCCGGGCTGCAAGGTGCCGGACCACGAGTAATAGCGCACGCCATTGACCTCATACGCCCCTTCCCCACCCCAGGTCTGCGGCAGGCCCTGTGGATAAGCCTGGTTGAACAGCGCCACCCCGGCGCTGGTCAGCGACTGGTGCGAGGCGTGCACATCCACCGGCAGCGGGTCGCGGCGCCAGCCGGTTTCCAGCCACACCAGCAACACGGCAAAGCCATGCAGCACGGCCTTGAGAATACGGCCCTGGGGGGAATCGCCCGGTGCCGTTCGCTCCAGGTGGTCAGCCAACTCGGAACCATGGTTGGGGCCAGCCACCGAGGTGACCGAAGCCACCCGATCCGGCCGCCTGGCCGCTGCGTAGCGCGCACTCAGGGCACCCTGGCTATGGCCGATCAGGTTGACCTTGGCGGCGCCGGTGCGCTGGCAAATGTCTTCGATGATCGCCAGCAACTGCTCGCCACGCACCTCGCTTGAGTGCAGCGGCGAAACCTGCACCGGAAACACCCGTGCCCCGCCCTTGCGCAGGGCCGGCACGATGCCGAACCAGTACGGATAGAGCACCAACCGGACAAACCCGAGCATGCCCGGCACCAGCACCAACGGGTATCGCGTGGCCAATTCCTGCTGCATTGCCCCAGCCCCTTTCCGTGGACGACCGGCCAACACTACAGCGGCCATCATGACCATCGCAATCGAACTCCCGGCGCGCGCTGTGGTTCCAAACCACACAGACCCTTTGCAAGGAGCGGGACCATGTACAAGCAGACCCTGGCAATCCTTCTGGCAAGCGCCACCCTGGCCGCCTGCGGCAGCCGCCCGGAAAACCCGGTGGACTACGTCACCTACCGCGACGAACCGCTGGTCAAGCAGGTGGGACACGGCATGACCATGCAGAAGGTCATCGCCATCGGCGGCAGCCCGTCGAACGTGATCGACCTGCCGCACGGGGGCACCTGCAACGACTACATCCTCAACCGCGACGGCAAACAGCAGCCCTACTACGTGCGCTTCGACGCCACCGGCCATGTCGACGCCAAGGGTTTCAAAACCTGCAAACAACGCCAAGAGGACAGCGACGCCTTGCATGGCGCCTGAGTCCCACCCGCATCTACCGTCCTGACCCGTCTGGAGATAACCATGAGCAACGTTGAACTGACCGATGTGCAAACCCTGCGCGAGCGTGCCCGCCAGCATGTCGAGCAAGGCGCGGTGACCGAGGGCTACAACGCCGACCGCAAGGAGATCCTGCGCCTGCTGAACGAGTCACTGGCCACCGAACTGGTCTGCGTGCTGCGCTACAAACGCCACTACTTCATGGCCAGCGGCATCAAGGCCAGTGTGGCGGCCAGCGAGTTTCTGGAGCATGCCAACCAGGAAGCCGAGCATGCCGACAAACTGGCGGAGCGCATCGTGCAGCTGGGCGGGGAGCCGGATTTCAACCCGGACAACCTGAGCAAGAACTCCCATGCCCAGTATGTGGCGGGCAAATCGTTGAAAGAGATGGTGCTGGAGGACCTGGTGGCCGAGCGGATTGCCATTGATAGCTACCGCGAGATCATTCAGTACATCGGCGATAAAGACCCGACTACGCGGCGGATGTTCGAAGACATCCTGGCGCAGGAAGAAGAGCACGCGGACGACATGTCCGATCTGTTACAGGGGCTGTAATCGCAAGGGGCTGCCTTGTGTCGCGAAGGGCCGCACAGCGGCCCCCTGCTACTTCCGCCCTTTCACCGCCGCCGGCGCCTTGCCCGCCTTCATCTGCTGCAACAACGGCGTGCACTGGTTAGGATCATCCCCGCTGCTAGGCGCAATCAGCGCCAGCAACCCCGCCGCCGGCCCGGCCACGACACCGAGCGCCACCATTCCCGCACCGCGTAGCGCCAGCGGCAACGCCTGCACCCCGGCACTGGGCTTGGCAAACGGCCCGCGCACATACAGCGGCGAGCGCAGCGAGAACAGCCGCAGCCCTTTCGATTCCGGCGTGATCTTCAAGTCCAGCTGCTCGCTGGCGAAATTGGCCGTGCCGTTGATGTAGATGATGGCGTTCTCGGTATCGAAGATGAACAGGCGCGTTGTGGCCAGGCCATCCTTGATCCCCACATCTGCCGCCGCGCAATTGATCTTCACATCCTCGTCACCAAACAGTTTGCCGACCACGTAGTTGCCCACATTCAAACCGGCAATCTCCATCAGGCTGCGACTGATGGCGCCATCGTTGATCAGCATGCGCAGGTCGCCATTGGCCGTGCCCAGCAAAGCCGCTACCGAGTTGCCACGGCCGCTGATGTCGGCATCACCGTTCAGCTCGCCAAAACTGGTCTGCATCGGTGCAAAGGAAGGGAACAGTTGCTTGAGCTTGAAACCACGTGCAGTCAGCTGGGCACGCCCTTGCAATGGCACGTTGCGCCCGTCCAGGCGGATCTTTGAGGCCAGGTTGCCGCCCGCCACGCCAAACCGCAGGGGCTCCAGGCGCAGCAGGCCGTCTTCCAGAATCACGTGGGCCGACAAGTCATTAAATGGCAGTTGCGCGCTGTGCACGATGCGCTTGCCGGCAAAGGTGACATCCGCGTCCATGGCGCGCCAACGCTCGGTGCGGAACTCTTCCACCGGCAGCACCTTGCCCGCCGGCTGTTTGCTGGCACCGCCACGGGCCTTCTGTTCGGCGTTGGAATCGGCGCCGATCAGCGGTGCCAGGTCCTTGAACAGCAACTGGTTCGAAACCAGGTTGCCGGACAGCTTGGGCCGTGGCTGGCTGGCGACGAAGGCCAGGTCACCGTGGATATCGCTGTCACCGATCTTGCCGTTGAAGCCCTGATAGTTGAATGTCGCCCCTTGCGCCGCGTGCAGGTTGGCGTTGAGGCGGCCGTCAGTGGAGTAGGCCGGGGTGTCTGGCAGGGTCACGCCGGTCAATGGATAGAGGTTACCCAGGCTGGCGCCGGACAAGCGCAGGCGCAGGTCGAGGGCGCCGAGGTTGCGTGGATCGGTCAGGGTGCCGGCGAGCACCACATGGGTGTCGGCGATCCGTACGTCGGCCTGCAGCGGGAACGGCTGGCTGGCGTCCTGTAATGCCAACAGGCCGCCGATTTTGCCGGTGCCGGACACCGGCTGGCCCTTGTAGCGGCCCTGGGCCTTGAGCCCGAAGGCATAGTCCTGGGCACCACCGGCTTTCTCGGCGCTGGCCTTGCCGACGATATCGCTGAACGGGATCGGCTTGCCCAGCGGGTCGATCTGCACCTTCATGCTGGTTTGCAGGGTCTGGTCGTCGAAGCTGACATTGCCTTGGTCGAAACCGATGGCGCCAATGTCCAGCTGCCACTTTGAGGGCTCTGCGTTTTCGTCCTTAGGCCCGAGGTCAAAGTTCCAGTTGGCCCGGCCATCGGCCAGGCGGGTGAGGCTGGCCGTAGGTTTGGTGAGGTTGATGCGCGGGATGCTGATCTGCTGGAACAGCAACGGCAGCGGCGCCAGGCGGAACTCGACACGCTCCAGGCCGACCATCTTCGGCTCCTTGAGCCAGTCGGGGTTGCCCAACGTCAGGTCTTCGGCGATGAAGTGCGGCCACGGCACCCAGGCACGCCAGCCACCTTCCTCGGGCTCGGTGTGCCACTGCACGGCAAGGTTGCCATTGATCGCAAAAGGCCGATGCAGGGCCTCGGAAACCTTCTCGTTCAGCAGCGGCTTGACGCGGTTCCAGTCAAAGGTGGCAATCACAACCACCAGGATCGCCAGCAGTGTCAGCAGGCTGGTGAGGGTCCAGACGAGAATTCTGGCGGGACGCGTCATTGCGGGGTTCTCCTTGCGGCATGGCACAAAACGGGCGCAGCGGTGGCACTTAATATCTGGGACTGATGAAAACCCGCAGGGTTTTATCGATGGCGCCATGATAGCGAAGTTTTTCCTGGCCTTTTGCTCAGCAATTTGTCGCGCCAGGCCCTACCTGTTACCCGCCCGCCGCAGGGGAAACTCGCCACACCTATCCCTGCAAGGTACGGAATAGAGCCGTTTCAAACCTCTATCAATGCGGTCGATTGTTACCATTACCCGTATGAACTTCTCTCTGGCGTTACGCGGCGTAGCATTGGCTCCGTACCCACTTTCCAGCCCCCGAGAGGAGCACCGATATCATGAAACGCCATCTGCTGACCCTGACCCTGTCCATCCTGGCTGCCAACGCTTTTGCCCTGCCAGCCGCCGAACAACACCTGACCGCTGAATCGCGCTCCAGCGCTGCCGAAATCGCCCAACCGCTGAAAACCGTAGCCGAAGGTGGTTCTGACCGCCTGATCGAACGCAGTGGCCGTGTCGCCGAAGGTGGTTCTGATCGCCTGATCGAACGCAGTGGCCGTGTCGCCGAAGGTGGTTCTGATCGCCTGATCGAACGCAATGGCCGCGTTGCCGAAGGTGGTTCCGATCGCCTGATCGAACGCAGTGGCCGCGTCGCCGAAGGTGGCTCTGACCGCCTGATCGAACGCAGTGGCCGTGTCGCCGAAGGTGGCTCTGATCGCCTGATCGAACGCAGTGGCCGTGTCGCCGAAGGTGGCTCTGATCGCCTGATCGAACGCAGTGGCCGCGTCGCTGAAGGTGGCTCTGATCGCCTGATCGAACGCAGTGGCCGCGTCGCCGAAGGTGGTTCCGATCGCCTGGTTGAACTCAGCCGTGTGAGCTGATCGCCATGGTCGAAAAGAACAACTCATGTCACAACGCTTGCTCCCCTCCAGGCCCGGTCATTGACCGGGCTTTGTTTTTTTAACTAGAGTGCCCAGCCTTACCGTCACAGAAGCCCGCACCATGCTGCCGCGCGCCGAACAGAAGCTACAGACCCGCCAGGCCCTGCTCGATGCCGCCTGCCTGCTGATGGAGAGCGGCCGGGGGTTCGGCAGTATCAGCCTGCGTGAAGTGGCAAAGACGGCAGGCATCGTGCCCACCGGGTTCTACCGGCATTTTTCCGACATGGACGCCTTGGGCCTGGCCCTGGTGGCCGAAATCGACACAACCTTCCGTCAGACCATCCGCCTGGTACGGCAAAACGAATTCGAACTGGGCGGCATCACCGACGCCTCGGTGCGCATCTTCCTCGATGTGGTGGCCGCCCACCGCGCGCAGTTCCTGTTCCTGGCCCGCGAGCAGTACGGTGGTTCACAAGCCGTGCGCCAGGCCATTGCCCGCCTGCGCCAGGACATCAGCGACGATCTGGCCACCGACCTTGCGCGCATGAAGCGCTGGCAGCACCTGGACAGCGCCGCACTGGCGGTGATGGCCGACCTGGTGGTGAAAACCGTGTTCGCCACCCTGCCAGAGCTTATCGACAGCCCTGAGCCGGGTTATCCACAGGCACTGACGCCGCAGGAAAAGATCACCCAGCAATTGCGCTTCATCTTTGTCGGAGCGCGGCATTGGCAAGGGCTGGGCAACCCGCAACCCTAGTTCTGCTACCATGGCGCCCTGCCCGACAGCGACGAGCGCCGACATGTCCAACCCCCGCCACACCCTGCCCGAACTGGCCCGTTTCAACCAGCACTTCGCCGAGCGCATCGTGCCGATGTGGCAAGGCCCAGGCTGGAACGCCGACATGGCCCTGCCCTACGAGGCACTGGACAATCAGCATCAGCCATTGCCAGTGCAGCGCTACCGGGCCATGGCCTGCGCACGCCAGCTGTATCTGTTCAGCAGCCGCATCGGGCAACCCGGCGCAGCCGAGCGCGCAGCCGCCTTGTTCCGCTCGCTGCAAAAGCACTTCCACGACGCCGAGCACGGTGGCTGGTTCTACAGCATCGATGCCCAGGGCAAACCGCTGGACCGTCGAAAGGATCTGTACACCCACGCGTTCATCGTGTTCGCCTGCGCGCACTACTGGGGCAAGGTGCGCGAAAACCTGGTGGCGTCCACCCTGAACGCTGCGCTGGACATCATCGACCAGCAGTTCGCCCGTGACGACGGCCTGTACGAAGCCAGCCTGGGCGAAGACTGGGCCGACCTGGGCAGCGGCCCGCTGCAGAACCCGCAGATGCACCTGGCCGAAGCGTTCCTGCAAGTGCTGGCGGTGCGTGATGACGAGCATACCCAACAGTCGCTGCTGCAACTGTGCGAAGCCCTGCAAACACACTTCATCGAACCGTCCCACGGCCTGATGCTGGAAAAGCCACGCGGGGCTGTGGATAACTGGTTTGAGCCGGGGCATCAGTTCGAGTGGTTCTACCTGCTGCATACCTCACCGCTGCTGCGTGATACGCCGCTGCATGCGTCCCTCGACCGGGCTTTCGGTTTTGCCGAGCAGTACGGGGTGAAAGATGCGGCAGTGCTGGCGATGCTGGATGTGGATGGCAAGGTGATCGACGCCACCCAGCGGATCTGGGCGCAGGCGGAGTATCTGCGGGCGTTGGTGCTACGTGAGGCGGGTGAGGCGAAGTTGGCTACCCAGATGCAGGCGCTGGAAGCGCGGTTCCTGCGGGAAGCGGGCTGGTATGAATGCCGGGATGGGGAAGGCAATGTCAGCCGGCATGATATGCCTTCGACTACGCCCTACCACTTGGCGACCTGCCTGGAAGGCTTGCAGCGCCTGAGCTGACGCAATCGCCGGCAAGCCAGCTCCCACAGGTACAGCGCAGCTCCTGAGGAATGCGCAATCCTGTGGGAGCTGGCTTGCCGGCGATGGGCCGCAAAGCGGCCCCGCTTTGTTGATCAGCCCTTGACCGTACGGTCGATGGAGAACCCTGCCCAATCCTGGCTCACCGGCATCAGCTCCAGGCTGTTGATGTTGATGTGCGCCGGCTGGTTGAGAATCCAGAAGATGGTCTCGGCAATGTCCTGCGGCTGGATCGGCTCGGCACCCGCGTAAGTGGCGTCGTACTTGGCCTGGTCCCCCCCGAAGCGCACCAGCGAGAACTCGCTCTCGCACAGGCCCGGCTCGATGTTGCTCACCCGCACGCCAGTCCCGCGCAAGTCGCAGCGCAGGCTCAGCGAGAACTGGCCAACGAAGGCCTTGGTGCCGCCATACACGTTGCTGCCCGGGTACGGGTAGTTGCCCGCCACCGAACCCACGTTGAGGATCGACGCCCCACGGCCGTGGGCGATCAGGCGTGGCAGCAGCAGGCGGGTGGTGTACATCAGGCCCTTGATGTTGGTATCGACCATGGTTTCCCAGTCGTCCAGGCTGCAGTTCTGCGCTGCGTCCACGCCCAGCGCCAGGCCAGCGTTGTTCACCAGGCCGCGCAGCTTGTCGAAGCCGGCCGGCAGGGTGGCGATGGCCTGTTCCATGGCCTTGCGGTCACGTACGTCCAGCACCAGGCCATGCACTTCGGTCTTGGCCGACAGTTCCGCGCACAGGGCGTCCAGGCGCTCCTTGCGACGGCCAGTGAGCACCAGTTTCCAGCCGGCCTCGGCAAAGCGGCGGGCGGTGGCCTCGCCGAAGCCGGACGTGGCGCCAGTGATGAATACGGTGGACGTCATGCTCTGTTCCTCACAGTAGGTTGTCATGGCAGCTTTGCAGCATGCCCGCGCCGGGCGCTCGCAGCAAGCCAGTCAGGCGGCTGTTCATTTTTTGTTCATCTGCGGCAAACCCTTGCAGCAGAGGGCCCGGCGCCAGCTATGCGCATGTTATCCACAAGGCTTTCCCCACGGATTGGGGGCAACTTGTCCACGGTGCGGAACCCTTTCAGCGATAGGTGGTCGGTGGATATCTTTCGAGTGATGGCGCAAGGCTTTCAAGCATGCCGCCTGCAGCGGTCTGTCCAACGTTTCTTCACAGAGTTATCCACAGGTTTTTCAGCGACATTCAAGTGCTTGCAGGGCTTTGAAAAACCTTGAAAAATCATCCACAAAGAGCACCTGATCAAAAAACGATCAAACCTCTGCAGGGCTCGGTATCAAAGGGATTGAGCGAGATGCCACCATGTTTTCCACAGGCGGTTCCACATTATCCGTGGAAAAGATCCGGCCTGTGGAAAGATGGGCTCGGGAAGGAAAACGGGGGTATGTGGAGACAGGCCCGTGGCAAGTTGTCCACATTGAGAATGGGGCCGCTCAGCGGCCCCGAATGAAACTCAGTGCCCGCCAAGGTAGGCGTTACGCACCTCTTCGTTGACCAGCAACTCCTGCCCGGTCCCGGTCATGCGGATCTGCCCGTTGACCATCACATACGCCCGGTCCGACAGCTTCAGCGCATGGTTGGCGTTCTGCTCCACCAGAAAGATGGTCATCCCGCTCTTGGCCAGCTCGCGCAGGGTCGAGAAGATCTGCTTGACCACAATCGGCGCCAGCCCCAGCGACGGCTCGTCCAGCAGCAGCAACTTCGGCCGGCTCATCAGCGCCCGGGCAATCGCCAACATCTGCTGCTCACCCCCGGACATGGTCATGGCCCGCTGGTTACGCCGCTCCTTCAAGCGCGGGAACAGCTCGTACATACGCTGCATGTCTTCGTCGGCATGCTTGTCGCCGATGGGGATGGTGCCCATCATCAGGTTCTCCTCGACGGTCATGTCGGGGAACACCCGGCGCCCTTCCGGCGACTGAGCGATGCCGTTGGAGGCGATGTAGTGCGACGACTTGCGGGTGATGTCGGTGCCGCGATAAACGATGTGCCCCGACGCGGCCCGAGGCTGGCCGAAAATAGACATCAACAGGGTCGACTTGCCGGCACCGTTGGCACCGATCAGGCTGACCGTCTCGCCTTCGTTGATGTGCATCGACACCTTTTTCAGCGCCTGGATCGGCCCATAGAACACGTCCAGGTCCTTCAGTTCGAGAATGGGCGCACTCATACCAGTTCCTCTTCGTCTGCACCCAGGTAGGCGGCGATCACCGTCGGGTTGTGGCGGATGTCTTGCGGGGCGCCTTCGGCAATCACGTTGCCGTGGTCCAGCACCACGATATGGTCGGAAATGCTCATGACCATGCCCATGTCGTGCTCGATCAGCACCACGGTGATGTCGTGCTCGTCACGCAGCACGCGGATCATGCGGCTGAGTGCCTCGGTTTCCTGCGGGTTCAGGCCTGCTGCCGGCTCGTCCAGGCAGATGATTTTGGGCCGCGTACACATGGCCCGGGCAATCTCCAGGCGACGCTGCTGACCGTACGACAGCTCACCGGCCAGGCGGTTGGCGCAGTCGACCAGGTCGACCACTTCCAGCCAGTAGAAGGCGTGGTCCAGCGCATCGCTCTCGGCCTTGCGGTAAGCCTTGGTGTTGAGCACTCCGGCCAGCAGGTTGCGGTTGACCCACATGTGCTGGGCCACCAGCAGGTTTTCCACCACCGACATTTCCTTGAACAGGCGAATGTTCTGGAAGGTACGGGCCAGGCCTGCGCGGTTGACCAGGTGGGTGCCGCCGAACATCTTGTAGTACATGCGGTTGGCAAAGCGCGCCGGCGACACGAAGTCCGCCGCCTGGAAGCGCTCGCCAAGCAGCTGGATGACGTTGGTGTGGCTGCCGCGTACGTTCAGCTCGATGCGCCCGCCGCTGGCCTTGTAGAAGCCGGTCAGGCAGTTGAACACTGTGGTCTTGCCGGCACCGTTGGGGCCAATCAGGGCGAAGATCTGGTTGCGCCGGACCTTGAGGCTGACGTCGCTGAGCGCCTTGATGCCACCGAACTGCATCATCAGGTTGTCGACCGACAGAATGATATCGTCGCTCATGGCGCCACTCCTTTACGCGGGGTCACACCGGTACGGCTGATGCGGATCAGCCCACGCGGTCGCCAGATCATCATCAGCACCATCAGTACGCCGAACAGCAGTACCCGGTATTCGGAGAAGCTGCGCAGCAACTCGGGCGCCACGGTCAGCACGAACGCTGCGATCACCACGCCCACGGTCGAGCCCATGCCACCCAGCACGACGATGGCGAGGATCAGCGCCGACTCGAAGAAGGTGAACGACGACGGGTTGACGAAGCCCTGATAGGTGGCGAAGAACACCCCGGCAAGGCCGGCAGTGGAAGCACCCAGGGTAAACGCCGAAAGTTTGACCAGTACGTGGTTCAGGCCCATCGAACGGCAGGCGATCTCGTCTTCGCGCAGTGCTTCCCACGCCCGGCCGACCGGCATGCGAGTCAGACGGTGCTTGATGTACAACACGGCCAGCACGACGATGAACAGCACCGCGTAGATGAACACGAACTTGAGGTTGGCGTTGTAATCGAAGCCGAAGAACTCGTGGATCGGTACGCCGCCGTCCTTGGCCCGACGGCCGAACTCCAGGCCGAAGAAGGTTGGCGACGGGGCCGGCATGCCGTTGGGGCCACCGGTGAACGACAGCCAGTTGTTCAGCACCAGGCGGATGATTTCGCCAAAGCCCAGGGTCACGATCGCCAGGTAGTCACCGTGCATCCTTAGCACCGGGAAACCGAGAATGCACCCCGCCAGCGCTGCGGCGATGGCCGCCAGCGGCAGTACGCTCCAGAAGCCCAGGCCGAGGTACTGGTAACCCAGCGCCAGGCCGTAGGCGCCGATGGCGTAGAACGCCACATAGCCCAGGTCGAGCAGGCCGGCGAGGCCGACCACGATGTTCAGGCCAAGGCCCAGCAACACGTAGATCAGGCCGAGGATGACCACGGTCAGCAGGTATTTGTTGGCGAAGATCGGGAAGACGATGGCAATCACCACCAGCGCCGGGATGATGTAGCGCAGCCGTGACTTGTAGTCCGGCGCATTCACATGCACGCCCGAGCCACCGCTGTCGAAGCCCTGGAGCATGCGCACGCCAGCGGCGGTCTGCAGGTACAGGCTGAGCAGGAAGCGCCCGAGCATCACCCCGCCGACCAGCCAGGCTACCCGACGAGGCTCGGCGTTGAAGGTGTAGCCGTCGAGCACCACGCCGACGACCGGGCCAAACACAATGAGTGCCAGCAGGCCGGCGACGATGGTCTCCAGCAGGCTGCGTTTAAGGTCGAAACCCTTGGTTTCGGTAACAGCGGCAGTTTTGGCAACGGACATGTTCACACCTTAGCCACGAGCGGGCGACCCAGCAGGCCTTGTGGGCGGAAGATAAGGATCATCACCAGCAGCGAGAAGCTGAACACGTCCTTGTAGTCGGAGTTGATCAGGCCAGAGAACAGCGACTCGGAAATACCCAGGATGATCCCGCCGAGCATGGCGCCAGGCAGCGAGCCGATACCACCGAGCACAGCGGCGGTGAACGCCTTGATGCCGATGATGAAGCCGGCGTAGAAGTCGAAGGTGCCGTAGTTCATGGTGATCAGCACGCCGGCCAGCGCGGCCATGACAGCACCGATGACGAACACGTAGGAGATCACCCGGTCGGTGTTGATGCCCAGGATCGAGGCCATCTTGCGGTCTTGCTGGGTGGCGCGGCACATGCGGCCGAGCTTGGTGTACTTGATCACGTAGGTCAGCAGGCCCATGCCCACGAAGGCAGCGATCAGGATGAAGATCTTGGTGTAGGTCAGTTGCACGAAGCCGGTGCCGACTTCAACACGCAAGGCACCTTCAAGCAGGGTCGGAACACCTTGCTGGCGGGCACCCTGGCTGATCTGTGCATAGTTCTGCAGGATCAGCGAAATGCCGATGGCGCTGATGAGCGGTGCCAGGCGGGTGGAGTTACGCAGGGGTTTGTAAGCGATGCGCTCGATGGTGAAGCCGTATACGCCCGTAACGACGATGGTGAACAACAGCGTGCCCAGCATCAGCAGGGGGAACGACTCGATACCGAAGTAAGCCAGCAATGCCAGGCTGATCGCCGCGAGGTACGCGGAGATCATGTACACCTCGCCGTGCGCGAAGTTGATCATGCCGATAATGCCATAGACCATTGTGTAGCCGATGGCGATCAGGCCATAGACCGACCCGAGGGTCAGGCCGTTGACCAGTTGCTGCAGGAAAATACCATCCATAACGCAATCTCACCTGATTGAGATTGCACGAGCGCCGACCACGGCGCGGGCCACCGGTGCGGGGCCCTCGCAGCGCAGAACTGTGCAGATCTACGAATAAAGACAGGTACCGCGGGGCTTGGGCCCGAGCATCAGCCCGGGCCGTGGGCCGTTGTTATTTTTGTTTTTCCAGCTGGTGGTATTTACCGTCTTTGTCCCACTGGTAGACCACGTAGTCGGACACGGTCAGGTCGCCCTTGCTGTCCCACTTCTTCTCGCCCATGACAGTCTTGACCGGGTTGGCCTTCAGCCACTTGGCGGCGTCTTCGCCCTTGTTCGACTTGGCGCCATTGAAACCGGCGGCCAAGGCTTCCAGCGAGGCATAAGCGTACAAGGTGTAGCCTTCAGGCTCGGTACCGGCCTTGCGGAACGCCTCCACCACTGCCTTGCTGTCTGGCAGCAGGCGCGGGTCGGCGCCGAAGGTCATGTACACGCCATCGACGTACTGTGCGCCGCCAGCGGTGGCCACCAGTTCGTCGGTGACGATGCCGTCATCGGACATGAACTTGACGTCCTTCAGGCCCTGTTCGCGCAGCTGGCGTACCAGCGGGCCAGCCTCTGGGTGCAGGCCACCGAAGTAGACCACGTCGGCACCGGTGGAGCGGATCTTGGTGACCACGGCGCTGAAGTCTTTCTCGCCACGGGTCAGGCCTTCGTACAGCACAGGCTTCACGCCGCGCTTTTCCAGTTGCGCCTTGGTGGCGTCGGCCAGGCCTTGGCCGTAGGTGTCCTTGTCGTGCAGCACCGCGACTTTCTTGCCCTTGAGTACATCGACGATGTAGTCGCCGGCCACGATGCCCTGCTGGTCGTCACGGCCGCACATGCGGAACATGGCGCTCAGGCCGCGTTCGGTCACCTGCGGGTTGGTGGAGCCTGGGGTGATGGCGATAACGCCGGCTTCGTCATACACCTCGGAGGCCGGGATGGTGTTGGAGGAACAGAAGTGGCCGACCACGCCGATCACCTTGTCCTGGTCGACCAGGCGGTTGGCCACGGCCACGGCCTGCTTCGGCTCGCAGGCGTCATCGCCCTTCACCAGGACGATTTTCTCGCCATTCACGCCGCCAGCGGCGTTGATCTTGTCGGCCGCTGCCTGCGCACCTTTCATGTACTGCTCGCCAAACGCTGCGTTTGCCCCGGTCATCGGGCCCGCTACACCGATCTTGACGTCGGCCTGAACATACGAAGAAACACCCAGTGCTGTAGCCACGGCCAGAGCCAGGAAACCTTTCTTGTAAAACGTCTGCGACATGAGGTGGTGCTCCTAGAGTTTTTTTTGGTTGGCACTACAACTTCTCAACCCTGTGCTCAGAGCAAGGGCCGTGCCATAGGGTTTGTCTTCCGGGAAAACACACTGTGCCAAGCGCCAGCAGGCGACCGGCGGCCTTTTCTTTATTGAGCGTGCAACCGTCTGCCACGCGGCAGGCGCCACCACACGTACAGACAAGGAGCAACCGCCTGGTGCCATCATTGCAACCCCGCCAAGTGTTAACGTGCAACCAGCCTGTAACAGCGGACGTCACCGAACTGCACACCGCTGGTGCGCGACTGCTACAGGCGGCACCGTTTCAAGGCTAGCCGGTGCACGGAAAAACACCTCTGTTTTGGCTGTTCCGGCCTCTTCGCGGGCAAGCCCGGACACAACAAGCCCCAAAAGGCTGGCACAATGTCCGCCATTCGCCGCTTCCGGAGCCCCCCTTGATGAGCGAGAGCGCATTCGCCGAGCGCATCGTGCACAACCTGCTCGACACCGACTTCTACAAACTCACCATGATGCAGGGCGTGCTGCACAACTACCCGGACGCCGACGTCGAATGGGAGTTCCGCTGCCGCAACGGCGAGGACCTGCGCCCATATCTTGGCGAGATCCGCCACCAGCTCGAACTGCTCAGCGACCTCACCCTGGATGATGGCCAGCCGGCCTTCCTCGAGCGCATCAGCTTCCTCAAGCCCGACTTCCTGCGTTTTCTGCGACTGTTTCGCTTCAACCTGCGCTACGTGCGCATCGGCATCGAAAACGACCAGCTGTTCCTGCGCCTGAAAGGCCCGTGGCTGCATGTGATCCTGTTCGAAGTACCGCTGCTGGCCATCATCAGCGAAGTGCGCAACCGCCACCTGCACCCACGCATGCGCCTGGCGGAGGCCCGCGACCAGCTGTACCGCAAGTTCGACTGGCTGCGCGCGCATGCCAGTGACGATGAACTGGCCGAACTGCAGGTAGCCGACTTCGGCACCCGGCGGCGCTTTTCCAGCCGTGTGCAGGAAGACGTGGTGCGGGTACTGCGCGACGACTTCCCGGGCCGCTTCGTCGGCACCAGCAACGTCGACCTGGCATGGAAACTGGATATCAAGCCACTGGGCACCATGGCCCATGAATGGATCATGGCCCATCAGCAACTCGGCCCGCGCCTGATCGACAGCCAGATCGCCGCGCTGGACTGCTGGGTGCGCGAATACCGCGGGCTGCTCGGCATCGCCCTGACCGACTGCATCACCATGGATGCCTTCCTTGGCGATTTCGACCTGTACTTTGCCAAGCTGTTCGACGGCCTGCGCCACGACTCCGGTGAACCGGTGGCCTGGGCCGAGAAGGCCATTGCCCACTACCAGAAACTGGGTATCGACCCGATGACCAAGACCCTGGTGTTTTCCGATGGCCTCAACCTCACCCGTTCGCTGGAAATCTTCCGTGCCCTGCGCGGTCGCATCAACGTCAGTTTTGGCATCGGCACCAACCTGACCTGCGACATCCCGGGTGTGGCCCCGATGAGCATCGTGCTTAAAATGACCGACTGCAACGGCGCGCCAGTGGCCAAGATTTCGGACGAAGCCGCCAAGACCCAATGCCGCGACGAGAACTTCGTCGCCTACCTGCGCCACGTATTCAAAGTCCCCAGCAAGGAGTAACCCATGCAAGCGGTTCAGCAAGAGATTGCCCAGGCACTGAAGGTACAGCCGCCGTTCGCCGACACTGCCGCGCTTGAGGCCGAAGTCGCCCGGCGCGTGGCGTTCATCAAGGACTGCCTGGCCAACGCCCGGCTCAAGACCCTGGTGCTGGGCATCAGCGGTGGCGTCGACTCGCTGACCGCCGCCCTGCTCGCCCAGCGTGCCATCAACGAGCTGCGCGCCGAGACCGGCGACAAGGCCTACACCTTCATTGCCGTGCGCCTGCCGTACCAGGTGCAGCATGACGAGCATGACGCCCAGGCCTGCCTGGACGTGATCAAGGCCGATGAAGTGCACACCGTCGACATTGCCCCGGCAGTGAAAGCGCTGGCCGCTGAGGTTGTAGAACTGAAAAATGGCTCGCCAACCTTGGTGGACTTCGTGGTGGGCAACGTCAAGGCGCGTACGCGCATGGTCGCCCAGTACACCATTGCCGGCGCACGTGCGGGCCTGGTGATCGGTACCGACCACGCCGCCGAGGCGGTAATGGGCTTCTTTACCAAGTTTGGTGATGGTGCCTGCGACCTGGCGCCGCTGAGCGGGCTGGTGAAAAACCAGGTACGGGCCATTGCGCGCAGCTTTGGTGCGCCGGAGTCACTGGTGGAGAAGGTGCCGACTGCAGACCTTGAGGACCTGGCGCCGGGCAAGCCGGACGAAGCGTCCCATGGCGTGACCTACCAGCAGATCGATGCCTTCCTGCATGGTCAGTCGGTTGATCAGGCGGCGTTCGACATCATCGTTGCCACCTACCGCAAGACCCAGCACAAGCGCGAACTGCCGTTCGCCCCTTGAAGCTAAGGGGCCGCCTTGCGGCCCCTTACCCGCTTACTTGACGACGACCTTGCCCTTCATCATCGAGATGTGGCCCGGGAAGGTGCAGAAGAAGCTGTAGTCACCACCGGCTTCCAGCTTGGTAGCGTCGAACTTCACTTCGGTTTCTTTCTCAGGCGCACCGATCATCTTGGTGTGAGCGATGATCGCGGCGTTGTCAGCCTTGATGTAGTCCTTGTCCAGGCCCTGGCTCATGCCTTCGGTAGCAATGCCCTGCATGTCGGCAGTCTTGCTGATCACCAGGTTGTGGCCCATCACGTTCTTCGGCAGGTTGCCCGAGTGGGTCAGTTTGACGGTGAATTCCTTGCAGCTCTTGTCGACGGTGATTTCCTTGGTGTTGAAGGACATCTGGTCGGTCGAGTCGACAGTTACCGAGCACTCGGCGGCGAAGACAGAGGCGCTGGCGAGGGTCAGCAGGGATACCGCTACAGCTTTCGCAAACATCATGAATCTCCTTGGCAGGGTTTTATCAATTGCGAGACTGCCTGAAACCGTTCAGCCCCTTGCTGATATGGGTCAAGGGGGTGTCAAGAGGCCAGCCAGTAGAATTGTTCAATGGATTGTATACAACCAATCTAAGGGCACATCATGCCCTTTTATTAGACGATGGGACAACCTCTCATTTAGGAGCAATACCAAATGCCCATCTCTGCCTTCATCAATAGCCTGCTCGCCGCCTATGCCCACGGGGCTACCGGCGCCATCTGCGAATTCTCCCGCCCGGAATGAACGCGGCCTTGGAAGCAACGGGCATGCGCCGTACCCTGTGCACCTGAGTGACAGGAGATGAGCAATGCCCGTACGTTCCGTTTGTGTGTTCTGTGGTGCCAGCATTGGCGCCAACCCTGCTTACCGTGAAGCTGCCGTCGCGCTCGGCCAGGCCATTGCCCGCCGTGGCCTGACCCTGGTGTATGGCGGCAGCGCCGTGGGCCTGATGGGCGTGGTGGCCGACGCGGCCATGGCAGCAGGTGGCGAAGTGGTCGGCATCATCCCGCAAAGCCTGTTGGACGCTGAAGTCGGCCACAAAGGCCTGACGCGCCTGGAGGTGGTCGATGGCATGCACGCGCGCAAGGCACGCATGGCCGAGCTGAGCGATGCCTTCATCGCCCTGCCGGGTGGGCTGGGTACGCTGGAAGAATTGTTCGAGGTATGGACCTGGGGGCAACTGGGCTATCACGCCAAGCCGCTGGGGCTGCTCGATGTGAACGGCTTCTATGACAAGCTGGGCGGGTTCCTCGACCATATCGTCGAAGAAGGCTTTGTGCGGCCGCAACATCGGGCGATGTTGTTGTTGGAGCAGCAGCCGGATGCGCTGCTGGACGGGATGGACAGCTTTGTTGCGCCGGTGGCGCCGAAGTGGGTCGACAAGAAGCCTGATTGAAGCTGAGACTTTTGGGACCGCTTTGCGGTCCTTTCGCGACACAAGGCCGCTCCTACACCGACCGCGCCCCTCGGATTTATCGGGTTTGCGCGATCAATGTAGGAGCGGCCTTGTGTCGCGATGGGCTGCAAAGCAGCCCCAAAAAAACGATCAGTTAACGTGGAATGACAGGCTGGCGCGGCTTCTTGTTGCCCTTGCCACCCTTGGCCGCTTCCTTGCGCTCTTTGGCCGCCTTCTCGTTACGCGCAAACGCCTCGGCCTTGGCCTTCTCGCGCTTGTCCCACGGTTTGCTGCCATCACTGGCACGCGGTGGCAGGCCCGTGTGCTGGGTAAGGATCTTCTGATCCTTGCCCACCTTGTGGCTGCCCGCCGGCGTCGAGTTCTTGCGGCGTGCGCTCTGGTAGGTATCGGTCTGCGGCTGGTGCAGCGGGATCAGCTGGTGCTTGCCCGGGCCGATCAGGTCGGCACGGCCCATACGCTGCAGTGCTTCACGCAGCATCGGCCAGCCTTTCGGGTCGTGGTAGCGCAAGAACGCCTTGTGCAGGCGGCGCTGCTCGTCGCTCTTGACGATCTCCACCCCTTCGCTCTTGTAGGTCACCTTGCGCAGCGGGTTCTTGCCCGAGTGGTACATGGCCGTGGCAGAAGCCATCGGCGACGGGTAGAACGCCTGTACCTGGTCGGCGCGGAAGCCGTTGCCTTTCAGCCACAGGGCCAGGTTCATCATGTCTTCGTCGGTGGTACCCGGGTGCGCGGCGATGAAGTACGGGATCAGGTACTGTTCCTTCCCCGCCTCTTTCGAGAACTTCTCGAACATGCGCTTGAAGCGGTCGTAGGTGCCGATGCCCGGCTTCATCATCTTGTCCAGCGGGCCACGCTCGGTGTGCTCCGGGGCAATCTTCAGGTAACCGCCCACATGGTGGGTGACCAGCTCCTTCACGTACTCCGGCGACTCGACGGCCAGGTCGTAACGCAGGCCCGAGGCGATCAGGATCTTCTTCACACCTGGCAAGGCACGGGCCTTGCGGTACAGCTCGATCAACGAGCTGTGGTCGGTGTTGAGGTTTTCGCAGATACCGGGGAACACGCACGACGGCTTACGGCAGTGCTTCTCGATATCGTGGCTCTTGCAGGCGATGCGGTACATGTTGGCGGTCGGGCCGCCAAGGTCGGAGACCACGCCGGTGAAGCCCGGCACCTTGTCGCGCATCTCTTCGATCTCGTTCAGGATCGACTCGTGCGAGCGGTTCTGGATGATGCGGCCTTCGTGCTCGGTGATCGAGCAGAAGGTGCAGCCGCCGAAGCAGCCACGCATGATGTTCACCGAGAAACGGATCATCTCGTAGGCCGGGATGCGCTCCTTGCCATAGGCCGGGTGCGGCACACGGGCGTACGGCATGCCGAACACGTAGTCCATTTCTTCGGTGCTCATGGGGATGGGTGGCGGGTTGAACCACACATCCACTTCGCCATGCTTCTGCACGAGGGCGCGGGCGTTGCCCGGGTTAGTCTCCAGGTGCAGCACGCGGTTGGCGTGGGCGTAGAGAACCGGGTCGTTACGCACCTTTTCGAACGACGGCAGGCGGATCACCGATTTTTCACGGGTCACACTCGGACTGTCGAGGATCTGCACCACTTTGGCTTCGTTCGGGTCTTCCTGGTCGCCCTTGGCCTGCTCGATCGCGCAGGCCTGGGTGTCCTGGGTGTTCACGTACGGGTTGATGATCTTGTCGACGCGGCCTGGGCGGTCGATACGTGTGGAGTCGATCTCGTACCAGCCCTGTGGGGTATCACGGCGCACGAAGGCCGTGCCGCGCACGTCGGTGATGCTCTCGATCTTCTCGCCGTTGGACAGGCGCTGGGCCACTTCGACCACCGCGCGCTCGGCGTTGCCGAACAGCAGGATGTCGGCACTGGCGTCGATCAGGATCGAATGGCGAACCTTGTCCTGCCAGTAGTCGTAGTGCGCGATGCGGCGCAGCGACGCCTCGATGCCGCCGAGTACGATCGGCACATGCTTGTAGGCTTCCTTGCAGCGCTGGCTGTACACCAGGCTGGCGCGGTCCGGACGGCTGCCGGCCAGGCCACCAGGGGTGTAGGCGTCGTCCGAACGCATCTTCTTGTCTGCGGTGTAGCGGTTGATCATCGAGTCCATGTTGCCCGCGGCCACACCGAAGAACAGGTTCGGCTCGCCGAGCTTCATGAAGTCGTCTTTCGACTGCCAGTTCGGCTGGGCAATGATGCCCACGCGGAAGCCCTGGGCCTCCAGCAGGCGGCCGATGATGGCCATGCCGAACGACGGATGGTCGACGTAGGCATCACCGGTCACGATGATGATGTCGCAGGAATCCCAGCCGAGCAGATCCATCTCCTCCCTGCTCATCGGCAGGAAAGGTGCTGGCCCGAAGCATTCGGCCCAGTACTTGGGATAGTCGTAGAGTGGTTTGGCTGCTTGCATGTCAGTGACCGGTTCTGGTGTGCAGGGAAATCGCGGGCGCGGAATATAGCACAAATTTTGACCAAATCCGACGATGGTTGTCGGATTCATGAGGATCGACGAAAGAAAACATCGCCCCCTGTGGGAGCGGGTTTACCCGCGAATGCGGCGGTACAGCTGACATCGCATTCGCGGGTAAACCCGCTCCCACAGGGAACCGATAATTGTCTCAGTGCTTATTCGTCGTCGTCGAAGTTGTACATGCCCGGTGCGAGGTTCTCGAAGCGGGTGTACTTGCCGATGAACGCCAGGCGTACGAAGCCGATGGGGCCGTTACGCTGCTTACCGATGATGATTTCCGCCACGCCCTTGTGCTCGGTCTCGGGGTGGTACACCTCGTCGCGGTACACGAACATGATCACGTCGGCGTCCTGCTCGATTGCACCGGATTCACGCAAGTCGGAGTTCACCGGGCGTTTGTTCGGGCGCTGTTCCAGGGAGCGGTTCAGCTGCGACAGGGCGATGACCGGGCAGTTGAATTCCTTGGCCAGGGCCTTGAGCGAGCGGGAGATCTCGGAAATTTCGTTGGTCCGGTTGTCGCCGGCCGACCCCGGGATCTGCATCAGCTGCAGGTAGTCGACCATGATCATGGCGATTTCGCCGTGCTCACGGGCCAGCCGACGGGTACGGGCGCGCATTTCCGAGGGGCTGATGCCAGCGGTATCGTCGATGAACAGCTTGCGGTCGTTGAGCAGGTTCACCGCCGAGGTCAGGCGCGGCCAGTCATCGTCGTCCAGCTGGCCGGAACGCACCTTGGTCTGGTCGATTCTGCCCAGCGACGAAAGCATACGCATGATCAGCGATTCGCCTGGCATCTCGAGGGAGAACACCAGCACAGCCTTGTCGGTACGCAGCACGGCGTTTTCCACAAGGTTCATGGCAAAGGTGGTCTTACCCATCGACGGACGGCCCGCGACGATGATCAGGTCGGCAGCCTGCAGGCCACTGGTTTTTTCATCCAGGTCGGTAAAGCCGGTGGACACGCCGGTGATATCGCTGTCGGAGTTGAACAGCGTATCGATGCGGTCGATGGCCATGGTCAACAGCTCGTTGACGCCTACCGGGCCACCGGTTTTCGGCCGCGCCTCGGCGATCTGGAAGATCTGCCGTTCGGCATCGTCGAGGATTTCTTCGGCGTTACGCCCCTGCGGGTTGAAGGCGTTGTCGGCAATGTCGGTACTGATGCTGATCAGTTGGCGCAACGTGGCCCGCTCGCGAATGATCGCGGCATAGGCCTTGATGTTGGCCACCGATGGGGTGTTCTTGGCCAGTTCGGCCAGGTACGCCAGGCCGCCGATTTGCGAAGAGAGGCCTTCTTTATCCAGCTGCTCGTGCAGGGTCACCACGTCGAATGGCTGGTTGGCGTCGGCCAACTTGTGCACGGCACGGAAGATCAGGCGGTGGTCATGCCGGTAGAAGTCGCCATCCGACACCTGATCCAGCACCCGCTCCCAGGCGTTGTTGTCCAGCATCAGGCCACCGAGCACGGCCTGTTCGGCCTCGATGGAATGCGGCGGCACCTTCAGGGCTGCGGTTTGCAGGTCTAGCTGTTCGGAGGTGGTGATCTCGTTCATGGCCACGAAAGAATTCTGGAGGATGAAAAAGACAAAGGGCACGGCCTGTCGAAAACAGGACCGTGCCCGATGTTAACCGCCTGGCTCGCAAGGAGCCAGCCAGTCAGCGCAGCTTAGGCAGCTACGACAACCACGCGTACGGTGGCTTCAACGTCGCTGTGCAGGTGCACGGCTACGTCGTATTCGCCAACCTGACGGATGGTGCCGTTCGGCAGACGAACTTCAGCTTTGGCCACTTCAACGCCGGAGGCGGTCAGGGCGTCAGCGATGTCGTGGGTGCCGATCGAACCGAACAGCTTGCCTTCGTCGCCAGCGGTGGCAGTGATGGTCACTTCCAGCTCGGCCAGTTGGGCAGCGCGGCTTTCAGCCGAAGCTTTCTTGTCAGCGGCTGCTTTTTCCAGCTCGGCGCGACGCTCTTCGAACGCAGCCAGGTTGGCGGCGTTGGCAACGGTGGCCTTGCCGAATGGCAGCAGGAAGTTACGGCCGTAACCAGCCTTAACTTTTACTTTGTCGCCCAGGTTGCCCAGGTTAGCGACTTTTTCCAGCAGGATCAGTTCCATTTGGTAAAACCTCTTAACTTTTAACCTTCACCGTTCGCGGAGTCATTCCCCTTGGGGGACTTGCGACCGCGAAAATCAATCAGGCTGTCGACAATGGCCAAAACCACCAGCAACGGATAAATCAGCTGCATGATCAGCGGCAGCGTCACGTACATGCCCACCAGCCAGAAACCGGCCAGTCGCCCCTGTGCCACCAGCCCATGCATCAAGGCGATGCCGGCCAGTACCAGAACCAGGCTCGAAGCCGATGCCAGGATGATGAACTGCGGGCCGATAAACGGCGCCACCACCATCACTGCCACCAAGACCGCCATGGTCTGTTTCGGCAACTTCAGTTCGCGAAACTCGCGACCGAAGCCTCCAGGGTTGTACAACGCTGCCTGCCAGTAGCGCGCCAGCATTAACGCCAACACACTGAACAATTGCACCGTCACTGCTGTGGAAGCGACCAGCACAGGGCGGATCAGCTCACCGGAGAGCACCGGTTGCCCTTCGATTTTCGGCATGGCTTCGGCAAACGCCTTGGCCAGCACATCGAAGGTTTGGGCCAGCGCCAGATCAAGCACGAGGCTAAACGCCACGGCGAACACGGCACTGGCCAGCAACACCCGGCTCCAGGGATGCTCGGCACGCAACATGGCGGCCAGGGCCAGGGCACCCGCAATCACCAGAAAGGTGATGGGATCGCCCATGACCCACACGGCCAGCCCGGCGAGCAGGCCGCCGGCGATGACCGTTGTAGCATCCTTGAACCCACGCCGCAGCAGCACAAGGCTGCTGGCAGCGGCACTCAACCAGAACAGCAGCGGCAGTACCGCGCTGATGACCACCACCAGGGTGGCCTGCACACGACCGCGCATGATGAAACTTGCTAACGCTCGCATGCTAATCCCTTACTGCTTGTCGACGACCCGGTCTCAGCGGCCGTGGCTGTCGGTGTAGGGCAGCAGGGCCAGGAAGCGGGCGCGCTTGATAGCGGTAGCCAGCTGACGCTGATAACGAGCTTTGGTACCGGTGATACGGCTTGGAACGATCTTGCCGGTTTCGGATACGTAAGCTTTCAGGGTGTTGAGATCTTTGAAGTCGATCTCTTTCACGTCTTCAGCAGTGAAGCGGCAGAATTTACGACGACGGAAGAAACGTGCCATTTAATAGGCTCCTCTAAAGGTCCGTGGATTACTCGTCAGCGTTATCGCTGGAGTCGCTGTCATTGCTGTCGTCGCCTTCGGCGGAGTCAGCATGCTCAGGACGCTCGCGACGCTCACGGCGCTCGCTGCGGTTCTCTTCAGCCTTCAGCATCTCGGACTGGCCGGTAACGGCTTCGTCGCGACGGATGACCAGGTTACGGATAACGGCATCGTTGTAGCGGAAGTTGTCTTCCAGCTCGGCCAGGGCCTTGCCGGTGCACTCAACGTTCAGCATCACGTAGTGAGCCTTGTGAACATTGTTGATTGCGTAGGCCAGTTGACGACGGCCCCAGTCTTCCAGGCGGTGGATTTTGCCACCATCTTCTTCGATCAGCTTGGTGTAACGCTCAACCATGCCGCCGACTTGTTCGCTCTGGTCCGGGTGAACCAGGAAGATGATTTCGTAATGACGCATGAATGCTCCTTACGGGTTAGTAGTCTGCCAGGAAATCTGGTCAGACAAGGAGTGAATGACACTGTATGTCTTGCACGGAGGGGAGGCACATGAGCGCCTGCCAGCTCGGCAAGGGGCGCAATTGTAGAGAAGGCGGGGCGGACAAGCAAGGAGATTGGTGAATATTTGAACAGCCTGAAACACTTTATGCCTGCCCCGGCCCTATCGCCTGTAGGAGCGGCCTTGTGTCGCGAAAGGGCCGCAAAGCGGCCCCAGGATTTATGCATCGACACAGAGATCCCGGGACCGCTTTGCGGTCCTTTCGCGACACAAGGCCGCTCCTACAAGATCAGCGCTTGGCCTGCCGCTGCCGCACGGCTTCGAACAGGCAAACGCCGGTCGCTACCGAAACGTTCAGGCTGCTGACGCTGCCGCCCATCGGCAACTTCACAAGGAAGTCGCAATGTTCGCGGGTCAGCCGGCGCATGCCCTTGCCTTCCGCGCCCATGATCATCACCAGCGGCCCGGTCAGGTCCTGCTGGTAGATCTCCTGCTCGGCCTCGCCCGCAGTACCCACCACCCACAGGCCACGCTGCTGCAGTTTCTCCAGCGTACGCGCCAGGTTGGTCACGGCCACCAGCGGGATCACCTCTGCCGCACCGCAGGCCACCTTGCGCACAACCGGCGTCAGCGTGGCCGATTTGTCCTTGGGCACGATCACAGCCGTGGCACCCGCCGCATCGGCCGTACGCAGGCACGCGCCGAGGTTGTGCGGGTCGGTCACACCGTCCAGCACCAGGATCAGCGGCGGCGTTTCGGTGCGCTCAAGCAACTCTTCGAGCATCAACTCGCCCCATACCTGGCTTGGGCTGACCTCGGCGACCACGCCCTGGTGCACACCTTCTACCCAGGCATCCAGCTCACGGCGCTCGGCCTGGCCGACCGGCACGCGGTTTTCCGCCGCCAGCGCCAGCAAGGTTTCCAGGCGTGGCTCGCTGCGCCCTTCCGACAGCCAGATCTGCTTGACCCGCTTCGGATGGTGCTTCAGCAATGCCTGCACGGCGTGCACGCCGTAGATCTTTTCCAGCTGACTCATGACTTGCTCTTGCTCTTGCGTGGCGCACCGGACTTCGGCGGGCCTTTACGGTGCTTGGTCGGCTTGCCGGAACCGGAGGGCTTGCCACCTTTGTCCGACTTGCTGCTGGCATGGCCGCCACTGCGCGCCTCGCTCATCAGCGCCTTTTTCATTTCGCGGCTCTTGCGCACTTCGGCGTTACGCTGCACGGCGTCTTTCGGGAAGTACGCCTCGGCGGTTTCGCTCTTGCGGCTACGCGGTTTAGGCGTGGCTTTCGCTTCGGTTACTGGCTGCTGTTCAACCTTGTCGGCTGCTGGCGCGGCGCCGCGCTGCTTGCGGCCGATCGGTGCAGCGAGGGTTTTTTCCGCCACTTCGAAGTCGATCTTGCGCTCGTCCAGGTCAACACGCATGACCTTCACTTCGATGGTGTCGCCCAGGCGGAAGCTGCGGCCGGTGCGCTCGCCCGACAGGCGGTGGTGCACCGGGTCGAAGTGGTAGTAGTCGCCCGGCAGCGCACTGACGTGCACCAGGCCTTCTACATAGATGTCGGTCAGTTCGACGAACAGGCCGAAACCGGTCACGGCGGTGATCACACCCGGGAAGGTCTCGCCCACGCGATCCTTCATGAACTCGCACTTGAGCCAGTTCACCACGTCACGGGTGGCTTCGTCGGCCCGGCGCTCGGTCATCGAGCACTGCTCGCCGAGTTGCTCCAGGGTGTTCTCGTCGTACGGGTAGATACGCGCCTTGGGGATGCTCATGGCGCCGGCACGCTTGACGTGCGGGGTATCGACCTTGGAACGGATGATGCTGCGGATGGCGCGGTGCACCAGCAGGTCCGGGTAGCGGCGGATCGGCGAGGTGAAGTGGGTATACGCCTCGTAGTTCAGGCCGAAGTGGCCATTGTTCTCGGTGCTGTACACCGCCTGGCTCAGCGAGCGCAGCATCACGGTCTGGATCAGGTGGAAGTCCGGGCGCCCGGCGATGCTCGCCAGCAGGGCCTGGTAATCCTTCGGTGAAGGGTCCTTGCCTTTGTGCAGGCTCAGGCCCAGCTCACCCAGGAAGGCGCGCAGTTTTTCCAGGCGCTCCGGCGGCGGGCCGTCGTGCACGCGGTACAGGGCTGGCACGCCGTGCTTTTGCAGGAACTCGGCGGTGGCCACGTTGGCCGCCAACATGCATTCCTCGATCAGCTTGTGGGCATCGTTGCGCACGGTCGGGCGGATTTCCGCGATCTTGCGCTGGTCGCCGAAGATGATGCGGGTTTCCTGGGTTTCGAAGTCGATGGCGCCCCGGGTGTGACGGGCATCCACCAGCACCTTGTACAGGTTGTACAGGTTCTTCAGGTCCGGCACGACTTCCTTGTATTCCTCGCGCAGCGCCTTGCCCTCACGGGTGCGGGCGTGCTCGAGCATGCTGCTGACCTTGTTGTAGGTCAGGCGGGCGTGGGAATGGATAACGCCTTCGTAGAACTGGTAGTCGACCATCTGGCCGGCTTTGTTCATGGTCATTTCGCAGACCATGGCCAGGCGATCGACATGCGGGTTCAGCGAGCACAGGCCGTTGGACAACTCCTCAGGCAGCATTGGCACTACACGCTCGGGGAAGTACACCGAGTTGCCGCGCTGCTGGGCTTCGACGTCCAGGGCCGAGCCCAGGCGTACGTAGCTGGACACATCGGCAATGGCCACGTACAGGCGCCAGCCACCGGAGAACAGGCGCAGCTTGCCCAGCGGTTCGCAATAGACAGCATCGTCGAAGTCGCGCGCATCTTCGCCGTCGATGGTGACGAACGGCAGATGGCGCAGATCGACGCGCTTCTCTTTGTCCTTCTCTTCGACTTCGGAGCGGAACTTGCGCGCTTCCTTGATCACATCCTTGGGCCAGACGTGCGGGATATCGTAGCTGCGCAAGGCAACGTCGATTTCCATGCCCGGCGCCATGTAGTTGCCGATGACCTCGACCACGTCGCCTTGCGGCTGGAAGCGCGGGGTTGGCCAGTGGGTGATCTTGATCTCGACGAACTGGCCGATCTTCGCGCCGCCGTTACGCCCGGCGGTCACCAGCACTTCCTGCTGGATCTTCGGGTTGTCCGGGGTTACGTAGCCAATGCCACCTTCTTCGAAGTAACGGCCGACCACGCTTTCGTGGGCACGGGAGATGACCTCGACCAGCACACCTTCGCGGCGGCCACGGCGGTCGACGCCAGAGACACGGGCCAGGCCGCGGTCACCGTCGAACACCAGGCGCATCTGCGACGGGCTGAGGAACAGGTCTTCGCTGCCGTCATCGGGAATAAGGAAGCCGAAGCCATCGCGGTGGCCGGAGACGCGACCACAGATCAGGTCCAGCTTGTCTACCGGGGCATAAGTGCCGCGCCGGGTATAGATAAGCTGGCCGTCACGCTCCATGGCACGCAGGCGGCGGCGCAGGGCTTCGATCTGGTCTTCTTCGTACAGACCGAACTCGGCCGCCAGCTCCTCACGCGCAGCCGGTTCGCCACGGTCGGCGAGGCGCTGCAGGATCAGCTCACGGCTGGGGATAGGGTTGTCGTATTTTTCCGCTTCGCGAGCGGCCTCGGGATCGAGGGATTGCCAATCGGCCATCAGAAGGGGTTCACCTTGGGGTATATAGATAGGAATTCTGGCATAGGCGTATTGAAACCGGAAATGTCAGCCTTGGACAGCCCCACCGGCGCTTCCGGCGAGCAGGAATAGGCCTGCGGAATCAACAAGTTGAATTTTTTGAAATTTTTTTCGTTTGGGGGGTTTACAGCCCCCCGGACCGTCCGTATAGTGCGCACCACAACGACGGACAACCCCGAAGTTGTAGTAGAGATGAACGACGCTGTAAAGCATCAAGTAACCTCGAATGTGTGCCCAGGTGGCGGAATTGGTAGACGCGCTGGTTTCAGGTATCAGTGACCGCAAGGTCGTGGAAGTTCGAGTCTTCTCCTGGGCACCAAATATTTTCAAGTAACAGATGACCAAGGATCTGTTACTACTGTGTGAAAGCTGACGATAGTCGCCTTCAACAGATGATGTAAAGCTTTGCCCAGGTGGCGGAATTGGTAGACGCGCTGGTTTCAGGTATCAGTGACCGCAAGGTCGTGGAAGTTCGAGTCTTCTCCTGGGCACCATACAAAAACCCACTAGCTTGCTAGTGGGTTTTTTCTTGCCTGCGTTTTTTGCATTCCCTCTCTCCCTGCCCTCTCTTTCGTTGCAATCCAGAATGATTCCTATCTAGGATTGGGCTTTCTCTCATGGAGCGAGCGAACGATGAGCACGGACCTGACGACCCCTCACCCGCTACAGGCGTGCTGGGACCTGCAACTGGCGGGCCTCGCTGCCGATGCCTTGCGCGTGGCTCTGACAATCGACCTGTTCGAGCACCTTGAGCAATTCACCGCACCCGCTCAGCTGGCGAATGTACTGGACCTTGAACCTTTCAATACTGGCTACCTGCTGGAAATGCTCTGGGCACAAGGCCTGCTTGAGCGCGATGAGCAGGGCAGCCGTTACCGCAATGGAGAAACTGCCAAACGCTATTTGCGCCGGAGCGCCGGCAACTATTGCGGCGATGCCCTGCTCTTTCGTCATCAAGTTCTGCGCCAGGCTGGCCAACCACTGGAACAGGCACTGCGCAATGGCCTGCCACCCGCAGCAGCCCCTGGCCCGGAAATGGCCCAACGCTGGGCCGAGGCGGCACGGGTGCAGATTGCCCAGGAGCAATTGGCGGTTACTGTGGACGTGGCGTGCGCGCTGATCGAACGCCTACCGCAGGCACCGCGATTGCAACGCATGCTCGACTTGGGCGGCGGGCCAGGCCTGGTCGCCATTGCCCTGGCCCGGCAGCTACCGGATTTGCACGGGACAGTATTCGACTTCGCCGAAACCGCAGCGGTGGCACAGGAGAATATTGTTCGCGCCGGGCTGGAGAAGCGCCTAGGCATTATCGGCGGCGATCTGGACCTGGATGATATTGGCAGTGGCTATGACCTGATCTGGTGCTCATCGGTATTCCACTTCGCTCATGACCTTGATGGGTTGCTGCGGCGACTGCATGCTGCGCTGAACCCAGGTGGCGTACTGGTGTGCTGCCATGCCGAGGTGCCGGATGACCAGCAGAGTGCCGCGCGGGTGCTGCCTTATTATCTGCATATGCGCATGCAGGGGCGGCATGTGTTGCCGGCCGGGGAGCTAGCTGAGCGGTTGCGCGGCATCGGGTTTGTCGAAGTACAGCAACAGGATGGCCTGAGATACCCGGTTGCGCCGGTAACCGCAGTGATTGCCAGTAGGGGGTAATCCAGTACAGACCCTGAAGGTTAAACCATGGTCTGCCCCATGAATTTCTCGTCACGCGGCCACTTGAGAAACGATTTCGTTTACCATTGTTTCCAAATATGTAGCCGTAAGCGAGGAAGTACCCGCATGACGATCCGCCCGCAACCGCTGATGCGTACCTTGGCCGCCGCCGTGCTGAGCCTGGTCATCGGCGCTCCGGCCGCCATGGCAGACGCACCGGTCACCCTGACCATGTACAACGGTCAGCACAAGGAAATCGGCGAAGCCATCGCCAAGGCCTACGAGGCCAAGACCGGCATCCACATCGATATCCGCAAGGGCAGCAGCAACCAGCTGGCCAGCCAGATCATCGAGGAAGGCGACCGTTCGCCAGCCGACCTCATCTACACCGAAGAGTCCCCGCCCCTGAACAACCTGGGCGAACTGGGCCTGCTGGCGAAGATCGACGACGCCACCGCGAACATGATGCCCAAGGAATACGTAGGCGCCAACGGCACCTGGATGGGCATCACCGCGCGCACGCGCATCGTGGTGTACAACCCGAAGAAGGTCGATGAAAAAGACCTGCCGACCACGGTGATGGACTTCGCCAACCCTGAGTGGGAAGGCCGCGTCGGCTACGTACCCACCAGCGGTGCATTCCAGGAGCAGGCCGTGGCCATCCTGAAAATGCATGGTCGTGAAGCCACCGAAGAATGGCTGACCGGCCTGAAAGCCTTTGGCAAAACCTACACCAACAACATGGTCGCCCTCAAAGCCGTGGAAAAAGGTGAAGTGGCTGCGGTACTGGTGAACAACTACTACTGGTACGCACTTGAACGCGAACGCGGCAAGCTGGACACCAAGCTCTACTACCTGGCCGATGGCGATGCCGGCAACCTGGTGACCATCTCTGGCGCCGCTGTGGTCAAGGCCAGCAAGCACCCGAAAGAAGCCCAGGCCCTGCTCAACTGGATGGCCAGCGAAGAAGGCCAACGGGTGATCACCCAGACCACCGCCGAGTATCCGCTGCACAAGGGCATGGTTTCCGACCGTGGCCTGAAGCCGTTCGAAGACCTGCGCCCGCCGAAAATCTCGCCGGCCGACCTGGGCAATGCCGAGGAAGCCATCGAGCTTGAACGCGAGGTCGGCCTGCTCTGATGACCGCCGCCCTGTCCGAGCCGGCACCGGTACGCTTCGTACCGCGCCGCAAGCGCCCCTCCATCTGGGTGGTGCTGCCTGTGCTGTTCCTGGTGGCGATGAGCTTGCTGCCGCTGCTGTATGTCGCCATCAAAGCCTGGGAAGCCGGCTGGCGTGAAGCCTTGCACCTGCTGTGGCGCCCTTTTGTCTGGGGGCTGATGCGCAATACCCTGATGCTGATGGTCGGGGTGACGCTGACCTGCATGGTGGTCGGCCTGGCCCTGGCCTGGCTGCTGGAGCGCAGCAACCTGGCTGGCCGACGGCTGTGGGGCGTGGTGCTTTGCCTGCCCTTCGCGGTGCCGTCGTTCGTCAGCAGTTTCACCTGGGTGTCGCTGAGCTCGGACTTCGAAGGGCTGGGCGGGGCCATCCTGGTCATGGCCCTGTCCAAGTACCCACTGGTGTTCCTGCCGGTGGCCGCCACCCTGCGCAACCTCGACACCTCGCTGGAGGAGTCGGCGCGCACCCTGGGTTGCAGCCGCTGGGGCGTGTTCATCAAGGTCACCTTGCCACTGCTGTGGCCGTCGATGCTCGGCGGAGCGCTGCTGATCGCCCTGCACATGCTGGTGGAGTTCGGTGCGCTGTCGATCCTCGGCCTGCAGACCTTCACCACGGCGATCTACCAGCAGTTCGAACTGGAATTCAGCAATGCCAACGCAGCCATGCTGTCTGCCGTACTGCTGGCGATGTGCCTGGTGATGCTGTGGCTGGAATTGCGTGTACGTGGCAAAGCCCGCCATGTGCGCATCGGCCAAGGCGTGGCACGCCGCGCGCAACCCGTGCGGCTGCGTGGCTGGGCCGTACCGGCGCAGCTACTCTGCGTGGCCCTGGCAGTGCTGGGCAGCGGTATCCCGCTGGCCATGCTCGGCTACTGGCTGAGCGTGGGTTCGTCGGCAGCATTCCCGGTGGGGGCCATCTCCAAGGCGCTGTTCACCTCGCTGTCGGTGTCGCTTGGCGGCGCCGGTTTCTGTGTGCTGCTGGCGCTACCGATCAGCTTCCTGGTGGTGCGCTACAAAGGCCGCCTGGCGATCTGGGCCGAGCGCTTGCCGTACCTGCTGCACGCCCTGCCCGGCCTGGTGATTGCACTGACCCTGGTGTTCTTCGCCCTGCACTACGTGCCGGCGCTGTACCAGACCACGGCGTTGCTGCTGTTGGCGTATGCGCTGCTGTTCCTGCCATTGGCGCAGTCACCGGTGCGCACCGCGCTGAACAAGGCCTCGCCAACACTGGAAGAGGCTGCGCGAACCTTGGGTGCCAGCAGCTTCACGGCATTCTGCCGGGTGACCCTGCCGATCATCTTCCCGGCCATGGCGGCAGCGTTTGCGCTGGTGTTCCTGGATGCCATGAAAGAACTGACAGCTACCCTGCTGCTCAGCCCGACCGGGATGACCACCCTGGCTACCGAGGTGTGGGCGCATACGGCCAACGTCGAGTTCGCGGCGGCGGCGCCCTATGCGGCCTTGCTGATCGTGGTGTCGGGGCTGCCGGTTTATCTGCTGACCACGCGGATGTACCTGAACAAGGCATAAACCGCGTAGCCCTCATCGCCGGCAAGCCAGCTCCCACAGGTACAGCGCCGCCCTCAAGGCCTGCGTAATACCTGTGGGAGCTGGCTTGCTGGCGATGAGGCCATAACAGACATCACGCAATATTGCGCAGCATGCGCCGCACGATTGGCCCATGCGCCCTGCCGACCGGCAACATGTAAAGGCGGCCGAACCTGTTGAAGCACTGAACCGACGTGGTCACGCTCAAACGCTGCCGGCCCGGCCCTGTTTCATCCAGATCCATGCTCACCATGACCGCAAGGTGCGTGTCACGCGAAGTCAGGACCAGTTGCTGGTCGCTGATAGCCTCGACGGTAAAGAAATCCAGAAGCTCACCCACTGCCGGAACCCGCTCAGGGTTACGCGATGAGAAACCGTGAATAGTGGCAACGTTGAACCAGCGAGAGATGAAGTCGCGTAGGCGAAAGGCCATGTCCAGCCAGCCCGGAACGTCCGAAGTCATGGCGCAATAGGCCTGGAGGGCGGTCATGGGCGCAGTGACGGAAATGCCATCGCGATGAAGAAAGTCCAGTTCAGCCGGAGCGGCGACCAGTCGGGCGGACATGAACAACTCCCTTTGTCATGTTTCTCCGCCATCATAGCACCGCCCCACAACGATTCGCGTCAGGCCCTGAACTGCCCCAGGCTCGCCCGTAGCTGTGCAGCCAGGTCATCCAGCACCTTGCTGCTGGCCGTGGTCTGCATCACCACCTCGGCCGAGCGCTCAGCCTGGGCATGAATAGTCTCCACCCGCCCACGCACCGCCTGCGCCCCGCTCGCCTGCTGCTCGGCCGCGCGGGTAGCCAGGCCGATAGCTGCGTGAACCTGCTCCACCGCCGCCTGCACAGACTGCTGACGGCGCTCGTTGTCACGCAGCACCAGCAGCCCTTCACTGGCCTTCAGCCCGGCCTGGCTGATCGTCGCCACAGCTTCCTTGGCGCCCTTCTGCAGCGCAGCGATATGCGCCTGGATATCCCCCGTGGAGCTTTGCGTCTTGCTCGCCAACGCCCGCACCTCATCAGCCACCACGGCAAAGCCGCGCCCGGTCTCACCGGCCCGGGCCGCTTCGATGGCCGCATTCAACGCCAGCAGGTTGGTCTGCTCGGCGATACCATGGATAACCGTCAGCACCACTTCGATCTGCTCACTCTGCTTGGCCAGGCGCTCGATCACCTGAGAGCCCGTCTCTACCTGGCCAGCCAGGTTTTCGATCAGCCCTGCGAGCTGGGTCGAGGTGCGGCTGTTTTCGTCGGTGGCCTGGCGGATATCCACCACCTGTTTCAATGCCGCCTGCATCGCATGGCTTTCGGCCTGGGCTTCATCGGCCATGCTCGAAAGGTCGCGCAGGCTGGCCGCCACTTCATCGCGCTGCAGCGCAGCAGCAGCATCGGCACCGGCGTTGCGCTGGGCCATCGCGCCAATTTCCACACCGGTACGCTGGGCCACCTCGCCCGCTTCGCGCACGATCGGTTGCAACTTGTCGACAAAGCGGTTCACGGCCGAAGCCATGTCACCGATCTCGTCTCGGCTGTCGAGTGGTACACGCTTGGTCAGGTCGCCCTCGCCTGCCGCCAGGTCGTCAAGGGCAGCAATCAGCAGGCGAAGCTTGCTCAGCACACGACGACCAAGCACCACGGCCACCACCAGCAACACACCCAGGCCAACCAGCACCAGGCCCAGACCAATGCGCCAGCGCAGCTCGCCGGCAGCATCGCGAACGGTTTGCGCGGTGTTGGCCTGCATGGCAGCGGCACTGCCCTGTGCTTTTTCCAGCCGCTCACGCAGGGTTTTGCCGCTGTCAGCAGCAGCGCCGACCAGGCTGTCGCCTACCAGTTGCTCGCCACTGGCGATCAGGGCCGCGAAACGCTGATCGAGGGCCTTCAGTTCCTGCTCGATACCCGCTGTGGAAACCCCCATCACCACCTTGCCGATTTCTGCGCCATTGGGGCTGATCGAAGCTTCGACGAAGAAAACGGCAGGATCGCGCCGGGCGGCATCGATCACTTTGTCCAGCGCTCGCTCGCCCTGGCCTTTTTCCATCAACGCCTGGTTGACCGGGTTTTGCCGGTTCAGATAGCGGGTCAGGTGCTGGCCCTGGGCGTCGTCGTACACCACGAACAGCACGTTGGGATTGCGCTGGGCACGCCGTGCAAAGTCTGAGAGCACCGGCACATCGTTGTCCCAGATGGCACGCGGGGCCACCGAGGCCAACAGCTCTGCCATATCGTTGGCGGAGTCCTTCAGGTTCTTCTCCAGGGTGCTGCGCAGTTGCTGTTGTTCACTTTGCAGGCGTGCCGACAACCCTGCGCTCAGGCGCTGACGGGTACTGCTGGACAGGCCGTCCAGGCCCGAGCGCACATCTTGCCCGGCTTGCTCCAGTTCGCCGGCCAACTGACGGCTGTCATTGCCCAGGCGTTCGCCAAGGTCGGCCTCCAGGGCAGTGACCGTGCTTCGGGTAAGCGCAACGGCAACCAGCACCTGCACCAAAAGAGCGATACCAAGGGCAACAAACACAGGCCGCAAAAGGCGGCTTCGTAACAGTGAGAGGATGGCAGACACGGTGTAACCCTCGTGTTTTCTGGCGCCACTATTTTGATGGCATCTACAGAAACTTCTTACAGCAAGGGTTGTGCCGGAGACAGCAGGCATAAACGCCAAGGTTCAGCCAGGCGGTTGGCTGCTTTCGCTCGGCGCAGAAATGAAAACGCCGCAGCCCCTTTCAGGGCCACGGCGTCAGATCAGCCTGGAGGACAGATCAGGCGAACGGATGACGCAGTACGATGGTCTCGTTGCGGTCCGGGCCGGTCGAAATGATGTCGATCGGCGCGCCGATCAGGTCTTCGATGCGCTTGATGTAGGCGCGAGCGTTGGCCGGCAGCTCTTCCAGGGTTTTAACGCCCACGGTCGACTCGCTCCAGCCTGGCATCTCTTCGTACACCGGCTCCAGGCCGATGTAGCTGTCGGCATCGGAAGGCGCGTCGATGACAGCACCGTTCTCGTTCTTGTAGCCAACGCAGATGTTGATGGTTTCCAGGCCGTCCAGTACGTCCAGCTTGGTCAGGCAGATACCCGAGATGCTGTTGACGTCGATGGCGCGACGCAGGATCACGGCGTCGAACCAACCGCAACGACGGGCACGACCAGTGGTGGAACCGAACTCGTGGCCACGCTTGGCCAGGGTAGCGCCGGTTTCGTCGAACAGTTCGGTCGGGAACGGACCGGAACCTACGCGAGTGGTGTAGGCCTTGGTGATACCCAGGATGTAGTCCAGGTACATCGGGCCAACGCCGGAGCCGGTGGAGATGCCGCCAGCGGTGGTGTTGGAGCTGGTGACGTACGGGTAGGTACCGTGGTCGATGTCCAGCAGCGAGCCCTGGGCACCTTCGAACATGATGTCCTTGCCAGCGCGGCGCAGGTTGTGCAGCTCGGCGGTGACGTCCAGCATCATCGGCTTGAGCTGTTCAGCGTAGGCCATGCACTCGTCCAGGGTTTGCTGGAAGTCGATGGCCGGCTCTTTGTAGTAGTTCACCAGCTGGAAGTTGTGGTAGTCCAGCAGCTCACCCAGCTTGGCCGCGAAACGCTCGCGGTGGAACAGGTCGCCTACGCGCAGGCCGCGGCGCGCAACCTTGTCTTCGTAGGCTGGGCCGATGCCACGGCCGGTGGTGCCGATCTTGGCTTCGCCACGGGCTTTTTCGCGGGCCTGGTCCAGGGCCACGTGGTACGACAGGATCAGCGGCGCAGCCGGGGAGATGCGCAGGCGCTCGCGCACCGGTACGCCCTTCTCTTCCAGCTTGGTGATTTCACGCATCAGGGCATCCGGGGCAACGACCACGCCGTTACCGATCAGGCACTGTACGCCTTCACGCAGGATGCCGGACGGAATCAGGTGCAGAACGGTCTTCTCACCGTTGATCACCAGGGTGTGACCCGCGTTGTGGCCACCCTGGTAGCGCACTACGGCGGCAGCATGTTCGGTCAGCAGATCGACGATCTTGCCTTTGCCCTCATCACCCCACTGGGTGCCCAGGACGACGACATTCTTACCCATTACATTGGTCCTCATTCACGCAAACTTGGTTGCCGGCCTGTTGCCGACGCAGAAACTCACTGGGCCAGCGGCAGAACCTGCCAGCGCCCGTCTTGCTGAATCAATTGCCGATCACAATCCGCCTCGAGAGCAGCACTCAACGGCTGGCCAGGCAGGGCCTGGACCACACGCTGGCCCTCGTTGCGCAACTGGCAGACTTGCTGCCAGAGGGCCGCATCACCACTGTCCGGCATCCAGATGCCGCCCGTTGGCAATACGACCTCCGCTCGCCCCAGTGTGACCAGGGTCTTCAAATCCGTGGAGAAACCGGTGGCCGGGCGCGCCCGGCCAAAGTCGGCGCCGATGTCGTCGTAACGCCCGCCCTGGGCGATCGATTGACCTTCGCCTGGTACGAACACGGCGAACACCACGCCCGTGTGATAGTGGTAACCGCGCAGCTCGCCGAGGTCGAAGTACAGCGGCAGGTCCGGGTAGCGCGACGCCAGGCGGTCAGCGATCGCCAGCAGGTCGTCCAGCGCTGCCAGCACACTGGCCGGGGCACGGCCCAGGCGCACGCGGGCTTCGGCCAGCACTTCACGGCCACCGCACAGCTCGACCAGGGCGCGCAGCATGTTGCCCAGGTCTTTCGGCAGGTCGGCGGTCAGCGCCTGCACTTCATCGACAGCCTTGCGTTGCATGGCGTCGAACAACTGCTGCTCCACCGCACCGGACAGGCCGGCGGCACGGGCCAGGCCACGGTAGATACCAACGTGGCCCAGGTCCATGTGCACATCCGGCACATCGGCCAGCTGCAGCGTGGCGAGCATCAGGCTGATGACTTCGACATCACTGGTAGGGCTGGCATCGCCATACAGCTCGGCACCCAGCTGGATCGGGCTGCGCGAGGTCGACAGTGCACGCGGCTGGGCGTGCAGCACGCTACCGGCATAGCACAGGCGGCTCGGGCCTTCACGGCGCAGGGTGTGGGCGTCGATGCGCGCCACCTGCGGCGTGAAGTCGGCGCGGAAGCCCATCAGGCGGCCGGACTGCGGGTCCACCACCTTGAAGGTGCGCTGATCCAGGTCCTGGCCGGCGCCGGTGAGCAGCGACTCCAGGTACTCGATATGCGGGGTGACGACCAGCTCGTAGCCCCAACTCTGGAACAGGTCCAACACCTGGCGGCGCGCGATCTCGATGCGCGCAGCCTCAGGTGGCAGTACTTCCTCGATGCCATCTGGCAGCAGCCAGCGGTCTACCGTTGCCATTACGCCATTTCCCCTCTGGTCCGGGCGGCTTGCCAGCAGGCGAGCCGTCAGTAAAGCCGGTATCGCGCACAGCAGCGGGCAGCACTGATCCCAGCGCAGCCACCGTACCCGATACCCTCAAATTGCCTTGCGACCTGACCAAACCGTCAACTGGCGCGTTGCCAATCAACCTTGCAGACGCAAAAAAGCCGGGAAATTTCCCGGCTGCCTCATCATACACCCCTTTTCATTCAGGATGCACCCCGCCTGGTGTTTTAGCTGCCAGGCGGGGCGCCGCTGCATGAAGATCAGGGCCTGAGCATCACGGCTTGCTCTTGTCCAGGAAGCGGAAGAACTCGTTCTTCGGGTCCAGGACCAGCACGTCGCTCTTGCTCGAGAAGCTCTCGCGATACGCCTGCAGGCTACGGTAGAACGCGTAGAAATCGGCGTCCTGGGTGTAGGCCTTGGCATAGATGGCGGCCGACTGGGCGTCGCCGTCACCGCGGGTTTCTTCCGCTTCGCGATAAGCCTCGGCCAGCAGTACACGGCGCTGACGGTCGGCATCGGCACGGATACCTTCAGCCAGCTCGTTACCTTTGGCGCGGTGCTCACGCGCCTCACGCTCACGCTCGGTGCTCATGCGGTCGAATACGCTGCGGTTGACTTCCTTCGGCAGGTCGATGGCCTTGACGCGGACGTCAACCACCTCGATACCCAGCTCCTTGTTGGCCATGCGGTTCAGCGATGCGGTGATGTCAGCCATCAGCGCGTCACGTTCACCGGAAACCACCTCGTGCAGGGTACGTTTACCGAACTGGTCACGCAGGCCGCTTTCCAGACGACGTGACAGACGCTCGTCGGCGATCTGCTTCATGCCGGAGGTGGCGGTGTAGAAGCGCTCGGCATCCTTGACGCGCCACTTGGCGTAGGCGTCGACCATCACCGCTTTCTTCTCCAGGGTCAGGAACCGCTGGGTCGGGGCGTCGAGGGTCATCAGGCGGGCGTCGAACTTGCGTACCTGGTTCACGTACGGAATCTTCACGTGCAGGCCTGGCTGAACATCCGCCTGGACTACCTTACCGAAGCGCAGCAGTACCGCACGCTCGGTCTGGGACACGATGTAGAAGCTGTTCCAGGCCACGATGGCCAGAACCACGGCGGCGATCAGGGCGATCAGCGATCTGTTGCTCATCAGCGGCTCTCCCTAGTGCGCAGCGGCTGCTGTTGCTGTTGCAGGTCCTGCGCCGCACGTGCGGCCGCATCGTTGACCGATGGGGACACGCTGCTGGTTGGCGCGGACGGGTTGCGGCTGCCTTCGACCATCTTGTCCAGTGGCAGGTAGAGCAGGTTGTTCTGCCCGTCCTTGGTGGCCACCATGACCTTGCTGGTGTTGCTGTAGACCTCTTGCATGGTCTCCAGGTACAGGCGTTGACGGGTCACGTCAGGTGCCTTGCGGTACTCGGCGACCAGCTTGGTGAAGCGGTCGGCCTCACCCTTGGCCCGGGCGATGACTTCGTCGCGATAACCGTTGGCGTCCTCGATGATGCGCTGGGCCTGACCACGGGCTTCCGGCACCACGCCATTGGCGTAGGACTCGGCCTGGTTGCGGGCACGCTGCTCGTCTTCGCGGGCACGGATCACGTCGTCGAAGGCTTCCTGCACTTCACGCGGGGCTGCCGCGCTCTGTACGTTGACCTGGGTGACGGTGATACCGGTACGGTAGTTGTCGAGGAAGCGCTGCAGGCGTTCGCGGATATCCACGGCCATCTGCTCACGGCCTTCGGTGAGCACCTGGTCCATCGAGGTGGAACCCACCACGTGGCGCAGGGCACTGTCGGTCGCGTGCTGCAGGCTTACCTCAGGCTGGTCGACGTTGAGCACGAAGTCCTGCAGGTTGCTGATCTTGTACTGGACGGTCAGCGGCACCTCGACGATGTTCTCGTCTTCGGTCAGCATCTGGCCCTGCTTGGTGTAGGCACGCTCACGCGTGACGTTTTCCATGTACTTGCGATCGATCGGCGGGAAGTAGATGTTCAGGCCGGGACCGACCGTCTCATAGTACTTGCCGAAGCGCAGCACCACGGCCTGCTCCTGCTCGTCGACCACGTACACGGCGCTGTACAGCCAGATGGCAGCCAGCACCGCCAGGCCAATGCCCAGCAGGCCAAGGCCACCGCCCTTGCCGACATTGCGGTCACCGCCGCCACGTTTCTTGCCACTGCCGAACATGCCATTCAGGCTGTCCTGCAATTTGCGGAAGGCCTCGTCCAGATCCGGCGGACCTTTCTTGTCACCACCACCGCCACCGCCACCACGGCGGCCGCCCCAGGGATCCTGATTGTTCGAGTTGCCACCCGGCTCGTTCCAAGCCATAGCGCTCTCCATCTGATAAAGCAAAGACGCGCCCACGGCGCGCCGTCCAATGCTACAGAATGCCTGTCACTGCTGCCCGGCGACCTCGACGAGCATTTATTGCAAAGTGTGTTGCTCGACAAACACTTGCGGCTCCATGCCTTCGCGGCTGACCAGGCGATTCAGTTCGACCATGGGCAGTCGCACGCTCAGCAGGCTGCGCCCTTCTTCATCATGCTCTTCACTCTGCACGGCACCCAAGGCAAAGAATTGCGCGCGCAAACGGGCAAAACGCTGCTCCAGGCACAGGGTACCGACAAACAGATCATCCCCCAGCAACTCGGCAATTGCCTGGCCGACCAGCTCCAGGCCACGCCCATCGCGTGCCGATACCCAGACCCGTTCCGGCTTGCCATCGGCATTGCGCTGGATCTGCGGCTCGACATCTTCGAGCAAGTCGAGTTTGTTATACACCTCGAGGATCGGCAACCCTTCAGCGCCAATCTCGCCCAAAACCGCGAGCACCTGCTCAATCTGCTCCATGCGCTCTGGCTCATGGGCGTCGATCACATGCAGCAACAGGTCGGAGTTGCTCGACTCTTCGAGCGTAGCCCGAAATGCCTCGACCAGCTTGTGCGGCAGGTGGCGAATGAAGCCCACGGTGTCGGCCAGCACGATCGGCCCCAGGTCGTTCAGCTCAAGCCGGCGCAAGGTCGGGTCGAGCGTGGCGAACAACTGGTCTGCGGCGTACACCTCGGATTCGGTCAGGGCGTTGAACAGCGTGGACTTGCCGGCGTTGGTGTAACCCACCAACGACACCGACGGGATGTCTGCGCGCTTGCGCCCACGGCGCGCCTGCTCGCGCTGGCTGCGTACCTTTTCCAGGCGTGACTTGATCTGGCGTATGCGCACCCGCAACAGGCGGCGGTCGGTTTCCAGCTGGGTTTCACCCGGGCCGCGCAGGCCGATACCACCCTTTTGTCGCTCAAGGTGGGTCCAGCCACGCACCAGCCGCGTGCTCATGTGCTCCAGCTGGGCCAGTTCGACCTGCAGCTTGCCTTCATGGGTACGCGCCCGTTGGGCGAAGATATCGAGGATCAGCCCGGTACGGTCGAGCACACGACACTCGAACACACGTTCAAGGTTGCGCTCCTGACTGGGCGTGAGGGTGTGATTGAAAATCACCAGGTCTACCTGCTCGGCATGGACCAGGTCGTGCAATTCCTCGACCTTGCCACTGCCAATCAGGTATTTGGCGGAAGGCTGATGCCTTGACACCGTGACCAACGAGACGATGTCGGCACCGGCCGACAATGCCAGCTCCTGAAACTCCTGCGGGTCTTCGCGCGCCTCAGGGTTCTGACCTTCCAAGTGAACGAGCAACGCCCGCTCACCACCACCGTGGCGCTCAAAGAACAATGCAGGCTCCTATCAGGCGTTGCCTGGCTCGCTGTCGCCGTGTTCGGAATCGGACGGGCTTGGCAGGCGAACCGGACGGGCAGGCACGACAGTCGAAATGGCGTGCTTGTAGACCATCTGGCTGACGGTGTTTTTCAGCAGTACCACGAACTGGTCGAAGGATTCGATCGAGCCCTGCAGCTTGATGCCGTTGACCAGGTAGATGGATACCGGGACCTTTTCTTTTCTCAAGGTGTTCAAGTAAGGGTCTTGTAGCGAATGCCCTTTTGACATATGCCGCACTCCTGTAAGGATAAATAATAGAAAATCAATAAAATCGATAAATTAGGCCGCCCCTTCGCAAGAATAGACGGCAATCAGCAGGGACTCAGCTCAATATGGAGATGGCCCCAAGGTATTTCAAGGTGCGGGACAGATTGTCGCAGGCCAGGCTGTCAAGCCAGTGTACGTCAGGCCAGCCACGCAACCAGGTGAACTGCCGCTTGGCCAGCTGCCTGGTTGCAATGATACCGCGTTCACGCATCTCATTCTCAGTCAGCTTGCCATCCAGGTAATCCCAGACCTGCCGATACCCCACTGCCCGTATAGACGGCAGCCCGGCGTGCAAGTCACTTCTGGCTCGCAGCGATCGGACCTCGTCAACGAAGCCCTGTTCCAGCATCTGCGAAAATCGTAACGCAATTCGCTGATGCAAAATGTGACGATCTGTAGGAGCAATCGCCAAACTGGCGACAGTATAGGGCAAATGTCCGTCAGCGCCTGCGTCTGCGCCGCGACTTTCCGCGAATTGACGTTGGCGATGAGCCGTCATGCTCTCGCCACTCACCCGGTACACTTCCAGCGCCCGGATCAGCCGCTGCGGGTCGTTGGGGTGGATGCGCGCCGCTGACACCGGGTCAACCTCGGCCAGCTGGCGGTGCAGCTCGGCCAGGCCCAGCGCTTCGGCCTGAGCCTCCAGCTCGGCGCGCACGGCAGCGTCGGCGGCCGGCATGTCTGCCAGGCCATCGATCAACGCCTTGTAGTAGAGCATGGTGCCGCCCACCAGCAGCGGTATCTTGCCGCGCGCAGTGATCTCGGCCATGGCCTCCAGGGCGTCAGCACGGAACTGCGCGGCCGAATAGCTCTCGGCCGGGTCGCGGATGTCGATCAGCCGGTGCGGGTGGGCAGCGAGGATTTCTTTCGACGGTTTGGCCGAGCCGATATCCATACCGCGATAGACCAGCGCCGAATCGACGCTGATCAGCTCGCAGGGCAGTACTTGTGTCAACTCGATAGCCAGGTCGGTCTTGCCGGCCGCCGTCGGGCCCATCAGGAATATTGCAGGGGGCTTGCCGCTCATTTCATCGACCGCGCAGGAAGAGTTTGTCCAGGTCGTCCAGGCCCATCTGGGTCCATGTGGGACGGCCATGGTTGCACTGGCCGCTGCGCTCGGTGTTTTCCATGTCGCGCAGCAGGGCGTTCATCTCGGGAATGGCCAGGCGCCGGTTGGCGCGCACGGCGCCGTGGCAGGCCATGGTGCCGAGCAGCTCGTTGAGGTGCGCCTGGATACGGTCGCTGGTGCCGTATTCCATCAGGTCGGCGAGCACATCCTGCACCAGGCGGTTGGCCTCCGCCTGCTTGAGCAAAGCCGGGATCTGGCGGATCGCCAGGGTCTCCGGGCCCAGGCGCTGAAGCTCGAAGCCCAGGCGCTGGAACCACTGCGCGTGTTCTTCGGCGCAGTCCGCTTCGCGCTGGCTCAGGGCCAGGGTTTCAGGCACCAGCAGCGGTTGACCGCTCAGGCCTTCGCTGGCCATGGCCACCTTCAGGCGCTCGTACATGATGCGCTCGTGGGCGGCGTGCATGTCCACCAGCACCAGGCCAACGGCGTTCTCGGCAAGGATGTAGATACCCTTGAGCTGCGCCAGCGCGTAGCCCAGCGGGGGAATGTCACCCTGGCTTTCGGGAAGGGCCGTCGCCGGCGCCGCACCGTTTTCCAACGGCTTGTAAAACTCGCGATACACCGCCTGCGCTTCGGCAGCCGGCACCGGCTGTGACGGGCGCGGGGTGTACTGATACTGGTAGCCCGCGCCACTGCCGCCATTGGAGAACGACTGCTGCGGGGCACGAGGCTGCTCGAGCACCGGCGAAGCCAGGCGCATTTCGCCCTGCGGGCCGAACTCACCGGCCTGCTGGCCAGTCGGGCGGATCACCTCAGGCACGGCGGCAGGCGCGGCCAGCTGGTCTTCCGGGCGCACATCGGCCAGGGCACGGTGCAAGGTGCCGTACAGGAAATCGTGCACCGAACGCCCTTCGCGGAAGCGCACTTCGTGCTTGGTCGGGTGCACGTTGACGTCGACGCCGTTGGGCTCCAGCTCCAGGAACAGCACGAAGGTCGGGTGCCGGCCATTGAACAGCACGTCGCGGTAGGCCTGGCGCACGGCGTGGGCGACCAGCTTGTCGCGCACTGCGCGGCCATTGACGAAAAAGTACTGCAAGTCTGCCTGGCTGCGCGAGAAGGTCGGCAGGCCGACCCAGCCCCACAGGCGCAGGCCGTTGCGCTCGACGTCGATCGGCAGCGCCTGCTCCATGAAGCCCGGGCCGCAGATGGCCCCTACCCGCCGGGCACGCGCTGTTTCGTCGTGGGCCTCGTGCAGGCTGAGGATGCTCTTGCCGTTATGCCGCAGGTGGAAGCCGACATCGAACCGCGCAAGCGCCAGCCGGCGGATCACTTCCTGCAAGTGATCGAATTCGGTTTTCTCGGCCTTGAGGAACTTGCGCCGCGCCGGGGTATTGAAGAACAGGTCGCGCACTTCCACCGAAGTTCCCACCGGATGCGCTGCCGGCTGTACGCGCGGGAGCATGTCACGGCCTTCGGTTTCCACCTGCCAGGCCTCGGTAGCGCTGGCGGTACGCGACGTCAGGGTCAGCCGCGCCACGGAGCTGATCGAAGCCAGCGCCTCGCCACGGAAGCCCAGGCTCAACACCCCTTCCAGGTCTTCCAGCTCGCGAATCTTGCTGGTGGCATGACGGGCCAGGGCCAGCGGCAGGTCGTCGGCAGAAATGCCGCTGCCATCGTCGCGCACCTTCAGCAGCTTGACGCCGCCCTGCTCCACTTCCACATCGATGCGTCGGGCACCGGAGTCCAGGCTGTTTTCCAGCAGTTCCTTGGCGACCGAGGCCGGCCGCTCGACAACCTCGCCAGCGGCAATCTGGTTGGCCAGCCGCGGGCTGAGCAGCTGGATGCGCGAACCGCCACTCATTGCGAGGCCAATGTGGTGGCAGGGATGTCGAGGCGCTGGCCAACCTTCAGCTCATCGGTCTTGAGGCTGTTGGTGCTGCGCAGGCTGGCGACGCTCACCTGGTAGCGCACGGCGAGCATCGCCAGGGTTTCGCCAGGGCGTACCGTGTGCTCACGCGGGCCGGCGGCAATCTTGCCGGTGTCACGCAGCCAGGCGATATAAGTGCCAGGCGGCGGGTTTTGCTGGAAGTACTGGCGCACACCGGTGTGGATCGAACGGGCCAACGCCTGCTGGTGGCTGGCGGTGGCCAGCTTGGCGGCTTCGTTGTTGTTCGAGATAAACCCGGTTTCAACGAGAATCGATGGAATGTCCGGCGATTTCAGCACCATGAAGCCGGCCTGTTCCACGCGCTGTTTGTGCAGCGAGGTGACGCGGCCCATGTTACCCAACACCTTCTGCCCCACGTTGAGGCTGGAACTGAGGGTGGCGGTCATCGACAGGTCCAGCAGCACGCCCGCGAGCATGCGGTCCTTGTCATCCAGGCTGACGTTGCCGGCACCACCGATCAGGTCGGAACGGTTTTCCGTGTCGGCCAGCCAGCGCGCGGTCTCGGAGGTAGCGCCACGGTCAGACAGGGCGAACACCGAGGCACCAAAGGCGGCACGCGACGGTGCCGCGTCGGCATGGATCGAGATGAACAGGTCGGCGCCCTTCTTGCGGGCGATTTCCGTGCGTTTGCGCAGCGGAATGAAGTAGTCGCCAGTACGGGTCAGCTCGGCACGGAAGCCCTTTTCGCTGTTGATCTGGCGCTGCAGCTCTTTGGCGATCTGCAGCACGATGTCTTTTTCGTGCTGGCCGCGCGAGCCGGAGGCCCCCGGGTCTTCGCCGCCGTGGCCGGCGTCGATGGCCACCACGATGTCACGCTTGCCGCTCGGTACCGGTGGCAGCTTGATGGCGGGCTGGGCCGGGCTTACCGGCACGGCAGGCGTGGTGGCAGGCGTCTGCACCGGCGCCGGGGCCGGAGGCGGCGCACTGGCCGCAATGGCGTCGGCTTCCTGGTCGTACAGGTCGACCACCAGGCGGTTGCCGTACTGGGCATTCGGCGCCAGGGTGAAGCTTTTCGGGGTGACCGACTTTTTCAGGTCGACCACCACGCGCAGGTCGGTCGGGGTACGCTGGGCCGAACGCACGCTGCTGATCGGCGTGTTGGAGGTGGCCACGTTCAACGGCGCGGCCAGGGTCGCGCCATTGATGTCGATAACCAGGCGGTCCGGCGCGCTCAGGGTGAAGACGCTGTGCTGCACGGGGCCAGACAGGTCGAAGACCAGCCGCGTGTTGTCTGGCGCGCGCCACAGGCGCACGCTCTTGACTTGAGTGACGGCCAGAGCGTCAACGGTCACCGTTGTCAGCAGCAGACCAACGATGGCGACCAGTGCGCGTATGCGCATACCTACCCCACTTACTGTTTATAGTGTTTGGCCAGTGCCACGCACCAGGCCTCGCCGCGAGCCCCCTGCGGCGAAAGGATCAGCGAGCGTCCGCCCGCTTGGGGGCTTATGGTAATGGTCAGGTCAGGCTTTGGCAAAACGCCCGCACCCTTTTGTGGCCACTCGAACAGGCACAGCGGGTCGCCCTCGAAATAGTCACGAATCCCCATGAACTCCAGCTCCTCCGGATCGACCAGGCGATACAGGTCGAAGTGGAATGCTCGGACCTCACCGATCTCGTAGGGTTCGACCACGGTGAAGGTCGGGCTTTTCACTGCACCCGTATGGCCCAGGCCACGGATCAGCCCTCGGGAAAGCGTAGTCTTGCCAGCGCCCAGGTCGCCTTCAAGAAAGATCACGCCGCGACCACCGGTCACCTCGGCCATTTTTGCACCGAAGTCGACCGTAGCCGCTTCATCGGCCAGAAACAGGGTTATGCCAGACACGCAGAATGCTCCTCCAACAACGCTCGAATGACCGGCGCCAGATCACTGGCCGCCAGGCCTCTACCTTTTACACCCAGCCGCTCGCCCGCACAGGCGTGCAGCCACACCCCCAGCCCGGCGGCCTGCCAGGCCTCCAGCCCCTGGGCCAGCAACGCCGCCAGCACACCGGTCAGCACATCGCCAAAGCCGGCACCGGCCATGGCCGGATGGCCACGCTCGCACAGCATCAGCTGCCCGGCAGGGTCGGCCACCAGGGTACCGGCCCCTTTCAGCACGCAGACGCTGTTATACCGGCGCGCCAGCTTGCGCGCAGCACCCGGGCGGTCGGCCTGCACCGCCTCGGTGGAAATGCCCAGCAACCGCGCCGCTTCGCCCGGGTGCGGGGTGAGGATGCTGCCACTGGGCAGGGCCAGCGGGGTACGTGCCAGCAAATTCAGGGCATCGGCGTCCCACACCTGCGGCCGCTCGGCATTGGCCACCGCCGACAGCAAGCTGCGGCCCCATGCCGCCTGCCCCAACCCCGGGCCGACCACCAGCACCGAGGCTCGCTCCAGCACACCCATCAACTGATTGGCCGAACTGACGCCCAGGCACATTACCTCAGGCAAGCGCGCCAGGCTGGCCGGAACATGTTCGGGCCGGGTTGCCACGCTGACCAGCCCGGCACCGCACCGCAGCGCGGCTTCGGCGCTGAGCAGCACGGCGCCGCCGGTGCCGAGGTCACCGCCGACCACCAGCACATGGCCAAAGTCGCCTTTATGGGCATGCGCATGCCGGGCTGGCAGGTGCGCGACGGTCACGCTGCTGAGCGGTTGAGGGGCATGGCTGGGGTGTTTGGTCTGCGGCATGGGGTCAAAGGCTCCAATGTCTGGCAGAATTATACGCACCTGAACCCGTATTGCCTTGCCCATCCATGTCCGTCTGTACGCCTGACCTCGCCCAACTGGCCCAATCGATCAAGATTTGGGGCCAAGAACTCGGTTTTGCCCACGTTGGCATCGCCGGGGTCGACCTTGGCGAACACGAACATCACCTGCAACGCTGGCTGGATGCTGGCTACCAGGGTGAGATGGAGTACCTGGGCGCGCATGGCAGCAAGCGCTCGCACCCCGACCAGCTGATCCCCGGTACCGTGCGCGTGGTGTCGCTGCGCATGGACTACCTGTCCGGCGACACGCAGATGGCACACCGCCTGGCACAGCCTGAAAAAGCCTACATCTCGCGCTATGCGCTGGGCCGGGACTATCACAAACTGGTGCGCAAGCGCGTGCAGTTCCTGGCCGACCGCATCCAGGAGGCCATCGGCCCGTTTGGTTACCGTGCCTTCGTCGACAGCGCCCCGGTGCTGGAAAAGGCCCTGGCCGAACAGGCCGGCCTGGGCTGGATCGGCAAGAATACCCTGCTGCTCAACCGCAAGGCGGGCAGCTACTTCTTCCTCGCCGAGCTGTTTGTCGACCTGCCAATACCCGTGGACGAAGCCACCACCAGCGAACACTGCGGCCGCTGCCAGGCCTGCCTGGACATCTGCCCGACCCAGGCCTTCGTCGGGCCCTATGTGCTGGATGCGCGGCGCTGCATTTCATACCTGACCATCGAGCTGAGGGGCGCGATCCCTGTCGAGCTGCGCGCGAAGATGGGCAACCGGGTGTTCGGTTGCGACGATTGCCAGATCGTCTGCCCATGGAACCGCTTTGCCAAACACAGCCAGGAGCAGGACTTCCAACCACGGCATGGGCTGGAAAATGCCGAGCTGGCGGAAATGTTCCTGTGGGATGAGCGCACCTTCCTGCGCAAGACCGAGGGCGGGCCGTTGCGGCGGGCGGGGTATGAGCGGTTCTTGCGCAACCTGGCGGTGGGGTTGGGCAATGCGCCGTCGACAATCCCAGTGATCGAGGCGCTGAAGGCGCGGCGCGAGGATGCGTCGGAGTTGGTGCGCGAGCATGTGGAGTGGGCGCTGGCCCGGCACGGCCACGAATAGAGCGCGTCGGGGCTGACAGACGCTCGCCTTAAACTTTATAGCGCCTAGAAGATCGAGCGCCGCCCGCGCGGCGCATCGCGAGCAAGCTCGCTCCTACATCTGTTTTGGGCCAATAATTCCTGAGGCAGAGGCGCGCGGCCCTTTGGTGTCCACCTCGGTATCGTGTGGAACAAACAAGGCGGTCGCGTGCGTTGGCGCAAGCGATACTGGCCCGAAACAGATGTAGGAGCGAGCTTGCTCGCGATGCGCCGCGCGGGCGGCGCTCGGTCTCACAGGCACCGCAGCACACACGCCTGGCTTATTGCTGGTCGTTATAGTGGAACTTGGGCATTTCCCAGTGGAAGCGGATTGCCAGCAACCGCAGCAGGAATCCGCCAAACAAGGTCAGCAGCATCGCCTGCTCTGCCGGCACCTTGAAGTACACGCACCCCAGGTAGAACCACGCAGCCGCAAACGACACGCTGGCATACAGCTCGCGGCGGAACACCAGCGGAATGTCGTTACAGAAGATATCCCGCAAGATCCCGCCAAACACCCCGGTAATAACCCCGCTGATCGACGCCACCAGCATGCCCTGCCCCATTTCCAGCGCGGTCATGCAGCCAATCAGGGTAAAGGCCACCAGCCCCAGTGCATCGAGCACCAGAAACAGCGAGCGCAGGCGGCGCATCATCGGCGCAATGAAGATGGTCAGCAGCGCCGCGAAGCTGGTCAGCACCAGGTATTCCGGGTGCTTCACCCAGGTCAGCGGGTAATGCCCGAGCAGCACGTCGCGCACCGAGCCGCCACCCAGGGCGGTGACGCAGGCAATCAGCACCACGCCGAACCAGTCCATGCCGCGGCGCCCGGCAGAAAGCGCGCCAGTCATGGCTTCGGCAGTGATTGCGATGAGGTAGAGCATCAACAACATGGTGCGGGTCCGTGCGAGAAAGGCGCGCAGTCTAACCAGTTGCTCGAAGCACCAAAAGGGGGCGCAAATACAATATCTGCGCCGTTTCAGCTCACACCTTGATGAAGTGCTCGCGGTAGTGGCGCAGCTCGGCGATCGATTCGCGAATGTCGTCGAGCGCGAGGTGGGTATTGCCCTTCTTGAAGCTGTCACGCACATTCGGCGCCCAGCGCGCGGCCAGCTCCTTCAGGGTGGAGACATCCAGGTTGCGGTAGTGGAAGTAGTTTTCCAGGTTGCGCATGTGGCGATAGAGGAAGCGGCGGTCCTGGCAGATGCTGTTGCCGCAGATGGGCGACTTGCCCTTCGGCACCCACTGTTCGAGGAAGGCGATGGTCTGCGCCTCGGCTTCAGCCATGCTGACCTTGCTCTCGCGCACGCGCTGGGTCAGGCCCGAAGCACCGTGGGTGCGGGTGTTCCATTCGTCCATGCGCGCCAGCACTTCGTCACTGTGATGGATCGCGATCACCGGCCCTTCGGCCAGGGTGTTCAGCTCGCTGTCGGTGACGATGGTGGCCATCTCGATGATGACGTCGCTGTCCGGATCCAGGCCGGTCATTTCCAGGTCGATCCAGATCAGGTTCTGTGGGTTTTGCATGCAGGGGCTCCTCGTATAGGCCGTCATAGTAGCCTAGTGGCCAAGGCACGCCCATTCACCGCACAAAGGTAAGCGGAAAAGTCCAACGCCTGGCGTGCTAAACTGCCTGCCGTTTTCAATGCCCCTCGCCGGGCCTCTCTCACGGTACCTTCATGGCCAAACGCCAGCTCAATCGCCGCCAGAACTGGCGGATCGAAAAAATCCAGGGCGAGCGCGCCGCTCGCGCCGCCAAACGCGAGCAGCACGTGCTGCAAGAACTGGAAGGCGGCGATTTGGGGCCTGAGCAACTGGGCCTGGTGATCGCGCACTTCGGTGTGCAGGTAGAGGTGGAAGCCCAGGACGGCGAATCCGCAGGCCAGGTGTTCCGCTGCCACCTGCGCGCCAACCTGCCAGCACTGGTCACCGGCGACCGCGTGGTATGGCGTGCGGGCAACCAGGGCATTGGCGTGATCGTGGCGCAGATGCCGCGCAGCACCGAGCTGTGCCGGCCGAACAATCACGGGCAGCTGAAGCCTGTGGCAGCCAACGTCGACCTGATCGTGATCGTGTTCGCCCCGGCCCCGGAGCCCCACCCGAACCTGATTGACCGCTACCTGGTCGCTGCCGAGCACGCGGGGCTGCGCCCGCTGCTGCTGCTGAACAAGGCCGACCTGATCAACGACGAGAACGGCCCTGGCCTGCATGCATTGCTGGAGGTTTACCGCGAACTGGGCTACCCGCTGCTGGAGGTATCGGCACACCACGGTGATGGCATGCAGCGCCTGCAACAGCAGCTCGACGGCCACATCAGCGTATTCGTCGGCCAGTCGGGCGTGGGCAAGTCGTCGCTGGTCAACAGCCTACTCCCAGACGCCGGCACCCGTGTCGGCGACCTGTCGGAATGGTCTGGCCAGGGCACCCACACCACTACCACGGCACGGCTGTACCACTTCCCTAACGGCGGCGACCTGATCGACTCGCCGGGCATCCGCGAGTTCGGCCTTGGCCATGTCAGCCGCGACGATGTGGAAGATGGCTTCATCGAGTTCCGCGATCTGTTCGGCACTTGCCGCTTCCGCGACTGCAAGCATGACCGCGAACCGGGCTGTGCGCTGCTCAAGGCACTGGATGAGGGACGTATCAAGCCGCAGCGGATGAACAGCTACCGTTCGATCATTGCCAGCCTGACGCAAGACAGCTACTGATCGCTGTGAGCAACGCGGTCCCTGTAGGAGCGGCCTTGTGTCGCGAAAGGGCCGCGCAGCGGCCCCAGAAATAAGCATTGGTGCATGGATTGCCGGGGCCGCTTTGCGGCCCTTTCGCGACACAAGGCCGCCCCTACACTGGACCGCGCAAGGCAGGCAAGGGCTTACTGCTCCTTGGCCTCATCCATCTTCAGCGTCCCATCTTCAAAGATGTTCAGCTTCTGGCGCAGCTCTCGCGGTTGCATCGGTGCTTGTTCAGTTGCCCCAGGCGTAGCTGGCACCGAAGCCCCTGGCGCCGCACCATTGGCTGGCGGTGCCGCCGGCTCGGCAGCCGGCGCTTCCGGCGCACCCTGCTCACCCTCGATATTGCGCTGGGCCTTCTTGGTCAGCACGATGATGTCGATGCGGCGGTTGACCGGGTTGAACGGGTCCTTGCGGTCGAACAGCGACGACGAAGCGTAGCCCACCACCCTCGCCACCTGCCCGTCCGGGTAACCACCGGCCACCAGCGCACGGCGTGCGGCGTTGGCACGGTTGGCCGACAGCTCCCAGTTGCCGAATTCGCCAGTGCCGGCATATGGCTTGGCATCGGTGTGGCCGCTGATGCTGATCTTGTTCGGCACCGCCTTGATGGTGTCGGCCATGGCCAGCAGGATATCTTCGAAGTACGGCTGCAGGCGCGCGCTGCCGATGTCGAACATCGGCCGGTTCTCGGCATCCATGATCTGGATGCGCAGGCCATCCTGGGTGATCTCGAACAGGATCTGGTCCTTGAACTTCTGCAGTTGCGGGTTCTCTTCCACCTTGTTCTGCAGCTCTTGCAGCAGCAACTCCAGACGCTCACGCTCGACCTGCTCGGCCATGGTCTCGACCTGGTCTTTGTTCAGCTGGGTCGTGGTCTCGGGCATCGGCTCGGATTTGGCTTCCGGGTTGATGGTTTTTTCCGGTGCCAGCTCAGGCGAACCACCCAGGTCGATGACATAAGGCGTGCCGCTTTCCGAAAAGCCGATCGGGTCCTTGAAGTAGCCGGCGATGGCGATCTTCTGCTCCGGCGTGGCCGTGGACATCAACCACAGCACAAGGAAGAACGCCATCATTGCCGTAGCAAAGTCGGCAAAGGCGATTTTCCAGGCGCCACCGTGGTGGCCGCCGCCAAAGCGCTTGACGCGCTTGACGATGATGGGCTGATTGTTCTCCATGACTCAGCGACCGCGAACCGCTTGTTCCAGCTCGGAGAAGCTTGGGCGGTGCTTGGGGTACAGCACCTTGCGCCCGAACTCGACCGCCAGCGAAGGTGGCATGCCCGAGGCCGACGCAACCAGCGAAGCCTTGATCGACTCGTAAAGGTTCAGCTCTTCCTTGGCATCGTGCTCCAGGCACTTGGCCAACGGGCCAAAGAAGCCGTACGCCGCCAGAATACCGAAGAAGGTACCGACCAGTGCCGCACCTACGTGCATGCCGATAGCCGCCTGATCACCCTCGCCCAGCGAGGCCATGGTCACCACGATCCCCAGTACTGCCGCGACGATACCGAAGCCAGGCATGCCGTCGGCGATACCGGTCACCGCATGGGACGGGTGCTCCAGCTCTTCCTTCATGCTCAGCAGCTCCATGTCGAACAGGCCTTCAAGCTCGTGCGGGGCCATGTTGCCGGTGGACATGATGCGCAGGTAGTCGCAGACGAACGCGGTCATGCGCTCGTCGGCCAGCACCGTCGGGTACTTGGCGAAGATCGGGCTGGCTGCTGCGTCCTCGATGTCGGCCTCGATGGCCATCATGCCTTCGCGCCGGCTCTTGTTGAGGATCTCGTACACCAGGCCCAGCACCTCCAGGTAGTAGGCGTGGGTGAAGCGCGAGCCGAACATCTTCATCGACTTCTTGATGACGTGCATGGTCATGTGGCCAGGGTTGGCCTGCAGGAATGCACCAAAGGCCGCACCGCCAATGATCAGTACTTCGAACGGCTGGATCAGCGCCGCGATCTTGCCGTGGGAGAGCACGTACCCGCCGAGCACGCTCGCGAATACGACGATGATGCCGATAATTTTAGCCATAGGTTCAAAGCACTTGCTGTCGTGGTCAGGGGAAGAGACGGGAGCTTTAAAACTCTTCTTCTACTTATCGGCAGAACTGCGCCAGACTATAGCCACTCAATGCGAAAAGCCAGTTCGGACTGATGTCAAAATGCCAATTGAAACCAAGGTGCCCGCTCAGGCCCCACGTACGCTAGAGGCCTGGGTAAAGCTGCTAGAGAGTGTTCGCATCCCCGTGCCGAAGCACAGCTACGACCGGGTCATGGCCGCCATTAACGATAGCCGCCGCTCGCTGCGTGATATCGCCGAACTGATGCAGGATAGCCCGGCACTGGTGCTGTCGGTGATGCGCGAAGCCAATCACCCCACCAATGCCAGCCAGGCCGAACCCGCCGAAAGCCTGGAAGTCGCCCTTAATCGTCTGGGCCTGGCGCGCACCGAACAACTGCTCAAGCGCCTGCCTTCGGTGCCTGCGGAAGAAATCCCGCCCGTACTCAGCCAGTTCCAGCTGATCAGCCAGCACGCCTCGCAACAGGCCAGCGGCCTGTTCGCCAGCCGCCTGGCACGGCTGTGGCAGGAGATTCACTGGGGCAGCCTGCTGTTCCTGTCGCCACTCTGGCCGCTGGCGTTGGCCTACCCCAAACTGCTCGACACCTGGGAGCTACGGGTTATCCACAAGGGCGAAGACGCCGCCCATGTCGAGGAAGAGCTGTTTGGCGTGCGGATCATGGCGCTGTGCCAGACCATGGCCGAGTACTGGCGCCTGCCGCAGTGGGTAACCCAGGGTTACCGCCTGCTGCTGGAAGAGCGCGAGCAACTGGCTCAGGTGCTGAGTATCGCCCGCGACGAAGACCTGCTCAGCCAGCAACACCGCCTGGACGCCGAGCCCGGCCTGCGCCGCTGGTTCAACCAACCGGCCAACACCGTGCTGCTGGCCAACAACCTGGCCCTGGCAGCACAAGTTGGCTGGGACAACCCGCACTTGCTGCGCTGGCAACTGCTGACCGCGCTGTACCTGCAAACCTCGCTGGAAGATGTGCAGCAGCAAGTGCACCAACAGGCCGCCGCCAGTGCCCGCCGCCACGCCCGGCACGCGTTGTTCCACCCGGCAGAGGCCTTGATCTGGCCCTGGCACCAGCGCCGCCCGCACCCGGACATGCTCGCCCCGCCACCGCCCAGCAGCGACGACCTGGCGCGCTGGCGCAAGCTGTGCCAGCACCTGCTGGCCCAGCCCAGCCCGTTCACCAACACCGTGCACCTGGCCACCCAGGCCCTCGAGGCCCTGCAGGCCTGCGGCATGCAACGCATCCTGCTGCTGAGCCTGGACAAAGCCAGCGACTACCTACGCGTGCAGCAACTTGCCGGCCTGCCCAAGGAGGCTGGCGCCCTGGCCCTTCAAGTGTCGCAGAACAAACTGCTGCAAAAGCTGCTGGCCCAGGCAGGGCAGTTGCGCATCACCCCGGAAAACCACACCCAGTTCTCGGCACTGTTACCCGCGCCCCTGCGTGCACTGTTCCGCAGCGAGCATGTGCTGCTACGCTCGCTGGCGGTAAACGACCAGGTGCTGATGCTGATGGTGGCCGACCAAGGCTGCCGGCCTTTGGCCGACATCAGCGTGCAGGCCTTCGGCAAGACCGCGCAATGCACCGAGCGGGCGCTGTCGGTGTTTGCCAACCGCAAGGGCTGAGCCTTGCGCTACAATCGCCCCTCTTTCCACACTGGAGACCGTGGATGACTGACTTTTCCGGCCTGCCCCTGGTGATCGAAGCCGCGGACCTGCTGCCACGCCTGGATTCGCCCCAGCTGATCCTGGTCGACCTGAGCAGCGCCAACCGCTATGTCAGCGGGCATATCCCCGGCGCACGCTTTGTCGAAGGCAAGCGTACCCAGCTTGGCCAGCCTCCTGCGCCCGGCCTGCTGCCTGCGCTGGGTGACCTGGAAAAACTGTTCAGCGAACTCGGCCACCGCAACGACGCCGTGTATGTGGTGTATGACGATGAAGGCGGCGGCTGGGCCGGGCGTTTCATCTGGCTGCTCGACGTGATCGGCCATAAGCATTACCACTACCTCAATGGCGGCATCCAGGCCTGGCCAGCAGACAAGCTGACCACCGAAGTGCCCGCCAGCGGCAACCATCCGGTGCACCTGCGTATCGACAACGCGCCCACCGCCACCCGCGAGTACCTGCAAAGCCGCCTGGGCGCCGATGACCTGGTCATCTGGGACGCGCGCGGCCCGCAGGAATTCAACGGCGAGAAAGTGCTGGCAGCCAAGGGTGGCCATATCCCCGGCGCGATCAACTTCGAGTGGACCGCCGGCATGGATCTGAACGACCACCTGCGCATTCGCAAGGACATCAAAGAAGTCCTCGAGCAACTGGGCATCACCCCTGACAAGGAAGTGATCACCCACTGCCAGACCCATCGCCGCTCCGGTTTCACTTATCTGGTGGCCAAGGCCCTCGGCTACCCACGCGTCAAGGCCTATGCCGGCTCGTGGAGCGAATGGGGCAACCACCCGGACACGCCTGTAGAAGTTTAAGGAACCTGCATGAAATCCCGTCTGTTCATCATCAGCCAGTACCTGCTGCCGCACCACCTGCTGTCGCGGTTGGCCGGCTGCGTTGCCGAGTGCCGCGCGCGCTGGTTCAAGAACGCCTTCACCGCCTGGTTCGCCAAGCGCTACCAGGTCAACATGTCCGAGGCCCTGGTCGAGGACTTGAGCGCCTACGAGCACTTCAATGCGTTCTTCACCCGCGCCCTGAAACCGGGTGCGCGCCCGCTGGACGAAACGCCAGGTGCCATCCTGTGCCCGGCCGACGGTGCTGTCAGCCAGCTCGGCCCGATCGAGCATGGCCGCATCTTCCAGGCCAAGGGCCACGGTTTCAGCGCACAAGAGCTGCTGGGCGGCGATCCGGCCATGGCCGCGCCGTTCATGGGCGGCGAGTTCGCCACCATCTACCTGTCGCCCAAGGATTACCACCGCGTGCACATGCCGCTGGCCGGTACCCTGCGCGAAATGGTCTACGTGCCGGGCCGCCTGTTCTCGGTCAACCAGACCACCGCAGAGAACGTTCCCGAGCTGTTCGCCCGCAACGAGCGCGTGGTCTGCCTGTTCGACACCGAACGCGGGCCGATGGCCGTGGTGTTGGTGGGTGCAATGATCGTGGCCTCGATCGAGACCGTGTGGGCCGGGCTGGTGACGCCGCCCAAGCGTGAGCTGAAGACTTTCCGTTACGACGAAGCCAGTCGTGCGCCGATCCACCTGGAGAAAGGCGCCGAGCTGGGCCGCTTCAAGCTGGGCTCGACCGCCATCGTGCTGTTCGGGCCAGAGCAGGTGAAATGGGCTGAAAACCTGGGCGCTGGTTCCGCAGTGCGCATGGGGCAGCTGTTGGCAGAGCCGGCACAGGCTTGATTCAAGCCGCATGAAAAAGGCCCTGCATGAGCAGGGCCTTTTTATTGGGGCTTTGCAGCCCCAGACTCCCAGGTCAACCGCGGGCGTCGCGGTCGCGCAGGCCCAGCAGGTACAGCACACCATCCAGCCCCAGGGTGGAAATGGCCTGCTTGGCCGACTGGCGCACCAGCGGCTTGGCGCGGAACGCCACGCCCAACCCGGCCAGCGACAGCATCGGCAGGTCGTTGGCACCGTCACCCACGGCAATGGTCTGCTCCAGCTGCAAACCTTCTTCAATGGCCAGCTTCTGCAACAGCTCGGCCTTGCGCTGGGCATCGACGATCGGCTCGACCGCCACGCCGGTCACCTTGCCGTCAACCACTTCCAGTTCGTTCGCAAATACGTAGTCGATACCCAGACGCGCCTGCACCTGGCGGGCAAAGTAGGTAAAGCCACCGGACAGGATCGCAGTCTTGTAACCCAGGCGCTTGAGTTCGGCGAACAGGTTTTCGGCGCCCTCGGTCAGGCGCAGCGAAGCCCCGATTTCGTCCAGCACGCCCACATCCAGGCCCTTGAGCAGCGCCATGCGTTCCTTGAAGCTGGCGCGGAAGTCCAGCTCGCCGCGCATGGCACGCTCGGTGATGGCCGCCACCTGCTCACCTACGCCGGCCGCCTTGGCCAACTCATCGATGACTTCGGCCTCGATCAGTGTGGAGTCCATGTCGAACACCGCCAGACGGCGGTTGCGACGGAACAGGTCGTCCTTCTGGAAGGCGATGTCGACGCTCAGCGCTTCAGCCAGGGCGAAGAAGTCAGCACGCAGGGCCTGGGCGTCGCTCGGCACGCCGCGCACGGAAATCTCGATGGCCGCCTTGCCCTTTTCGGTTTCGGCGTCCAGTGCTACCCGGGCCGACAGGCGTTCGATGCGCTCGATGGTCAGGCCGTACTGGCTGATCACCGCACTCACACGCTGCAATTGCTCGGGGGTGATCTTGCGGCTGAGCAGGGTCACGATGTGGCGCGCTTCACCCTGGCCGTCGGCCCATTGCTGGTAGTCCGCCTCGGAAATCGGTGTGTAGCGGGCCTGCAAGTTCAGTTCGTGAGCCTTGGCCTGCACGCTTTGCAGCAGCGCGGTAGCCACTTCGTTGTCCGGGATATCGACCAGAATGCCGAACGACAAGGTGCCGTGCATGACCGCCAGGCCGATGTCGAGGATGCTCACACCGCCCTGCAGCAGGACGCCGGTGATAGCCGCAGTGAGACCGGGACGGTCCTCACCGGTGATGTTGATCAGGACGATTTCGCGCACAACCTGGCTCCGACTTCGATGAAAAATGCGCATTCTACCGATTTTCCATGACCATCGGGCGCCAACGATACTTTGCCGACAAAACCCGGCTCGCTATACTCCCCCCACTTTCATGCCATTAAGAGCCGAGCTCAGTGAACCGGCCCACGCCCGTCAAACCAGACAACTTCTTCCTGATGATCTATCGTGCCCTGAGTCAACGTCGCGTGCCGCTGGCACTGCGCATCGCCTGCACCAACATCTTCCTGGTGGCGCTGGCGCTGGTGATCTATGCCTGCGTCATGGGCCTGCAGTTCAAGCAGGCCATGCATGAGCAGGCCGATGCCCTGGGCCAGAGCCTGACCACCCAGACGGCCACGTCGGCAACCGAGCTGCTGGTGTCAAACGACATCCTCAGCCTCAACGTGCTGCTGGGTAACCTGGTGAAAAACCCGCTGGTGGCCCATGCGGCGATCTACAGCGTGGACAACCGCATCCTCGCCGAAGCCGGCCAGCGCCCGCGCAACAGCCTGCTGGGTGAGGCCGAGGGCTTGTACCAGACCAAGATCACCTTCCAGGACGTCACTGCCGGGCAACTGCGCATAAGCCTGGACATGAGCCAGTTCCAGCAGCCGATGCTGATCAGCCTGCAGAGCATGGGCATCCTGGCCGCGATCCTGCTGGTGCTCGCCTTGACCCTGAGCCTGCGCCAGGGCCGCTTCATTACCCTGCCGCTGCTGCAGTTGCGGGTATGGCTGCGCGACCCGCAACCCTACACCCCGGCCACCGACCGTCAGGACGAGATCGGCGATATCGCCCGCCAGCTGCATGCGCGCCTGGCCCCGCCGCCACCGCCAGAGCCCGAGCTGGAGGAAGAGGACGACGCGCAATACGACGACCTGCACGAGCCTTCACCGGCCCCCAAGGCCGCGCCACGCGCCAGGGTTGCCGCGGTGGAAGACGAGGATGACGACGATGCCTTCGCCGGCCTGCTGGACGACGACAGTGCGCCCAAGGCCGCTGCAGTGGTCGAGTCTGACGAGCCGCAGTACAGCGCCGTCCTTGCCGTGCAACTGGGCTCGCAGGAGCAGTTGCGCCGTTTGCCACGCACACGCCTCACCGAGCTGACCGAACGCTACCGCGATTGCCTGGAGCACGCGGCTTCGCTGTACGACGGTGAAACCCACACGCTGAACGATGGCAGCACCCTGGTGCTGTTCCACAGCCGCGAGTGCGGCGAAGACTACCTGACCAATGCCATCTGCTGCGGCGAGCTGTTGCGCGCCCTGGGCCACGCCCTGCAGATTGAAGTGGCCGACAGCGGCATCACCCTGCAGCTACAGCTGGGCCTGGCCCTGGGCAACGACCTGCAAGGGCTGGAGATGGTGGACCTGCTGATGGCCGAAAAGGCCCAGGATGCCTTGGCGCTGTCGCAACACAGCCGCAACCTGTTGCTGGTGGAGCGGCAGATCAGCGATGACGCGCTGATTCGCCAACGTGCCCGTATTCGCCCGATTGCCAGCCCTGAGGGTGCCTGCTGCGTGGAGCGTTTGATGGAGCCCTATCCGTCGATGCTGGAGCGGCAGTTGGCGCGGATGCACGAGCGCAGGGCCTGATGGGCATTCGCTGTACCCCTGTAGGAGCGGCCTTGTGTCGCGATGGGCTGCGAAGCGGCCCCAACTATGTGTGCCACACCGCCCAACCCCGGGGCTGCTACGCAGCCCATCGCGACACAAGGCCGCTCCTACAGGGACCGCGCCGAGCTTCAGACAGGTTTATCGCAGATACAAAAAAGCCCGCAAATATGCGGGCTTTTTCGTGGCTGGCGGTTTGATCAGAACCGATAAACTTCCATATCGGTACGAATCGGCGAAGCCATCGGGATCTTGGATTTCTCCGGTGCCTTCTTCACTTGCACCGGCGCAGCGGGCTTTTTAGGCGACTCTTCGGCAATTGCCGGCTGGTTGGCCAGTGGCTTCACCGCAGTGCTCAGCTGTTCAGCCAGCTTCTGCAGCAGTTGGCCCTGGGCCTGCACCTGCGACGACTCGCTACCCTCGTGCGGCTGTTCAAGGTGAACGATGCGGTTGTCACGCACATGGCCACGGCGGTCCAGCAGACGCCATTGGGCATCGAGGATGGCCGGCTGGTCCTTGCCCGAATCCAGGCGCGTGATCGACAACAGCACTTGTACATCCGGGCTGAAACCAGCAGTTGCCGGGGCCAGCACCACACGCTGGCTGTCCAGGCGCCAGGCAAGCTGACGCACCAGCAGTTGGTCGATATCCGACGAAAGGCTGCCCGCCCAGCGACCGTCGGTCGCCGCGCTCAGGCTGCCATCGGCCTGACGCTGCAGGAACGTCTCGCGCTGCAGGTAATCGGCCACCGATACCGGGCCGAGTACCACGGCCATGCCTGCACTTTGCGAAGGCTGGCCAGGATCACCACTGTCGAGCTGGTACAGGGCAACCGGCTGATGCATGGTGCACCCGCCAAGGCCCAGCAGGCCAGTCATCAACAGCGCAAATGGAAGGCGCAGAAATTTCATCATCCCATCCAGGCGGTCGCCTACAGGCACACCGCAGTGATACATATAGATTCAAACGGGCACACGACTACGTCGGCACCGCAAGGGCCATATCATCCGCGAAATAACCGTCCGACTCCAGCATTTCTGCCCGGAACGGCGCTGAAATTGCCGTTCCAGACATTTCTACCGGTTAAGCCGGTACTTCCACCTGCAACCCATCGACGCGCTGGAAGCCGCGCGGCAGCTTGCTGCCCCGCCGTCCGCGCTCGCCCTTGTAATGCTCCAGGTCGTCCGCTTTCAGAGATAGGGTACGCTTGCCGGCTTGCAATACAAGGGTTGCACCTTCGGGAATCACGGCCAGATCTGTGACAAATTCTTCACGGCTGGCCACCCGGTCGCCCGGCACGCCAATGATCTTGTTGCCCTTGCCTTTACCCAGCTGTGGCAAGTCGCTGACCTTGAATACCAACAAGCGGCCCTCGGTGGTGACTGCCGCCAGCCAGTCCTGCTCGCGGTCGGCCACCGGGCGCGGGGTCATGACCTTGGCGCCGTTGGGCAGGCTGAGCAGGCCCTTGCCGGCCTTGTTCTTGGCCTGCAGGTCTTCGCCCTTGACCACAAAGCCGTAACCGGCATCCGAGGCCACCACATAAAGTGCATCGTCATCAGGCAGCAGCACGCACTCGAAGGTCGCCCCCGGTGGCGGCGTCAGGCGGCCCGTCAACGGCTCGCCCTGGCCACGCGCCGATGGCAGGCTGTGAGCGGCCAGCGAGTAGCTGCGCCCGGTGGAGTCGATCAGCACGGCAAACTGGTTGGAACGCCCGGCCGCAGCGGCCTTGAAGCCGTCGCCGGCCTTGTAGGAAAGGCCGGTAGCGTCGATATCGTGGCCTTTGGCACAACGCACCCAGCCCTTCTCCGACAGCACCACGGTAACCGGCTCGGTCGGCATCAGTTCGTTTTCCGACAGCGCCTTGGCTTCGGCGCGCTCGACAATCGGCGAGCGGCGGTCGTCGCCGTAGGTTTCGGCATCCTTGATCAGTTCGCTACGCACCAGCTTGCGCAGTTTGGCCTCGCTACCCAGCAAGGCCTGCAGCTTGGCTTGCTCCTTCAGCAGCTCGTCCTGCTCGCCGCGAATCTTCATCTCTTCAAGGCGTGCCAGCTGCCGCAGGCGGGTCTCGAGGATGTATTCAGCCTGAATCTCGGTCAGATCGAAGCGCGCGATCAGCGCCTGCTTGGGATGCTCTTCGGTACGGATGATATGGATCACTTCATCCAGGTTGAGGAACGCGGTGAGCAAACCGTCCAACAGGTGCAGACGCTTCTCGACCTTGTCCAGGCGGTGCTGCAAGCGGCGGCGAACCGTGTTGGTACGGAACTCCAGCCACTCCACCAGGATGGCACGCAGGTTCTTCAACTGCGGCCGACCGTCGAGGCCGATGATGTTCACGTTCACCCGGTAGCTGCTTTCCAGGTCGGTGGTGGCGAACAGGTGCTGCATCAGCTCGTCGGCATCCACACGGTTGGAACGCGGGATGATGACGATGCGGCACGGGTTCTCGTGGTCCGACTCGTCACGCAGGTCGGCGACCATGGGCAGCTTCTTGGCCTGCATCTGCGCGGCGATCTGCTCCAGCACCTTGGCCCCGGAAACCTGATGCGGCAGCGCGGTGACGACGATATCACCATCTTCGACGCGGTACACGGCACGCATGCGGATCGAGCCACGCCCGCTCTCGTACATTTTGAGGATTTCCGCACGAGGCGTGACAATCTCGGCCTCTGTCGGGTAGTCCGGCCCCTGAATGTGCTCGCACAGCTGCTCGATGGTGGCCTTTGGCTCGTCGAGCAGGCGCACACAGGCGCTGGCCACTTCACGCAGGTTGTGTGGCGGTACGTCGGTGGCCATGCCCACGGCAATACCGGTGGTGCCGTTGAGCAGGATGTTGGGCAGGCGCGCGGGGAGCACGGCCGGCTCCTGCAGGGTGCCGTCAAAGTTCGGCACCCAGTCGACGGTGCCCTGGCCGACTTCGCTCAGCAGCACTTCGGCGTAGCGCGACAAGCGCGCCTCGGTGTAACGCATGGCGGCGAACGACTTCGGATCGTCCGGCGCACCCCAGTTGCCCTGGCCGTCGACCAAGGTATAGCGGTAGCTGAACGGCTGCGCCATCAGCACCATGGCCTCGTAGCAGGCCGAGTCGCCGTGGGGGTGGAACTTACCGAGCACGTCACCGACGGTACGCGCCGACTTCTTGTGCTTGGCATCGGCATCGAGCCCCAACTCGCTCATGGCGTAGACGATGCGTCGCTGCACCGGCTTCAAGCCGTCGCCGATGTGCGGCAAGGCGCGGTCCATGATCACGTACATGGAATAGTTGAGGTAGGCCTGTTCGGTGAAGTCAGCCAGCGAGCGGCGTTCTACGCCGTCCAGGCTGAGTTCCAGTGAGTCGCTCATGCGGGCCTCGTCATTTCAGGTTCTGGCGCAGCAGCATGGTGCCGCCGCGCTGGGTAAATTCAAGTTGTTTCAGGGCACTCATGCCCAGCAATACGGTTTGCCCTTCCAGCCCAGGCACCACGGTGGCGCGCACATCCTGCAGGCGGATATCACCCAGCTGCAGGTTGGCCAGACGCGTGCGATAGCCTTCGGTGCGGCCGTTGGCGGTGCTCAGCAGCACCGCGCTGCCCCGCTCCAGGTTCAGGTCCCGGGCCAATGCCTCGGGGATGGCCACGTCGGTAGCGCCGGTGTCGAGCATGAAATGCACCACCTGGCCATTGATGGCACCATCCACCACGAAATGGCCCTGGCCATTGCTCAGCAGCCGCACCTCGATAAAGCCTTCGCCATGCTCGGACTGCACCTGGGTGTTGGGGTTACGCTGGCTGTCTTCCCACTGGCCGAAAAAGCGCGTAGCAAGAAACAGTGCCGCCGCCCAGGCGACGACCATCAGCACCCTGCCCGCGCGCTTGCCCGGCGTCTGGCTCATGGCTTGGCGCTCCAGCCGCCTTCCGGCGCTTCGAAACGCCAGACGATCGGGCGGGTTTCGCCATCGGCACGGGCGCCGTTGTTGTTGTCCAGGCCAATCCAGGCGCCCTTGGCATCGATGACCAGCGCTTCGGCCAGGCCGAACGGTTGCGCGTAGCGGCGCGATTCCACCAGGGCATCTGCTGCAAACGACCAGCAGCGCTCGACCTTGCCGCTGTCGACATCACGCCGGCACACCCGGTAGGCGTTGCGTTCGAGCGTGAACAGCTTGCCCTCGAACCAGGCCAGGTCGGAGAAATCGCGCGAAAGCGCTCGGGCATCGGGCATTTGCGCCGGCTGCATCTCGACCCCGGCCTCGCTCAACAGCACACAACTGCGCCCGCAAGTCCACACCGATTGCTGGCGTTCGATGGCTACCAGGCCACGCCGCTCGCGCTCGGCGGCCAGCCACAGACGGTCGCCCGCCGGGTTGATCGCCAGGCCTTCGAACAAGGCATTGAAGTTCAGCAGCATGCCGCTGGCGCGGGCCTGGCGGACCATGGCCGGGTCGATCTTCAACCAGTCCGGCTCGCCGTCCACGGGTAACTGCAACACGGCGGCATGGGCTTCACTGGCCAGGTAGAGGTTACCCGCCTGATCACAGGTGATGCCCTCGAAGTCCAGCTCGCCTCCGCGAATGTACGACGCCGCCCAGTTGCGCGACTTCAGGCCCCACGGCAGGCCGCTTTCCGGTGGCGATGGCGGGGTAAAGGTCAGCGGTTGTGCGCGCCAGGTCGGGTTTTGCTGGTCAAAGCGGTAGATACGGTCGTCGTCGCGATCGGACACGCCCCACAGCCCGCCCCGGCACTCCACCAGGCCCGAAAGGTTGCCACCGCGCATGCCATCGATCGGGTGTTCGGCACTGAGCTTCAGCTCGGGCCAGTTGCCCGCCAGGCTCGGCAGGGCAACCAGCGCAAGGCAAACGGCAAGAAACTGCCGAATCAAACCATGACCTCAGCCAGGTTGCCTTTGGTTTCCAGCCAGCTCTTGCGGTCGCCGGCGCGCTTCTTGGCCAGCAGCTTGTCCATCAGCTCGCAGGTGGCCTGCACGTCATCCAGGGTCAACTGCACCAGGCGCCGGGTGTTCGGGTCCATGGTGGTTTCGCGCAGCTGTGGCGGGTTCATCTCGCCCAGGCCCTTGAAGCGGGTGACCTGCGGCTTGCCGCGCTTCTTCTCGGCCACCAGGCGGTCGAGGATGCCGTCACGCTCGGCTTCGTCGAGGGCGTAGTAGATTTCCTTGCCCAGGTCGATGCGGTACAGCGGCGGCATGGCCACATACACGTGCCCGGCCTCGACCAGCGCCCGGAAGTGCTGGACGAACAGCGCGCACAGCAACGTGGCAATGTGCAGGCCGTCAGAGTCGGCGTCGGCGAGGATGCAGATTTTGCCGTAGCGCAGCTGCGCAAGGTCCGTGGCACCAGGGTCAACGCCAATGGCCACGGCAATGTTGTGCACTTCCTGGCTGGCCAGGACTTCGCCACCGTCCACTTCCCAGGTGTTGAGGATCTTGCCGCGCAGCGGCAGGATCGCCTGGAATTCCTTGTCCCGCGCCTGCTTGGCCGAGCCACCGGCCGAGTCACCCTCGACCAGGAACAGCTCCGCACGCATCGGGTCCTGGCCGGCACAATCGGCCAGCTTGCCGGGCAATGCCGGGCCCTGAGTGATGCGCTTGCGCTCGACCTTCTTGCTCGCCTTGAGGCGGCGCCCGGCGTTGCTGATGGCCAGCTCTGCCAGTTGCATGCCGAGCTCAGGGTGGGCATTGAGCCAGAGGCTGAAGGCGTCCTTGACCACGCCAGAGACGAAGGCAGCCGCCTCGCGCGACGACAGGCGCTCTTTGGTCTGCCCGGAGAACTGCGGCTCCTGCATTTTCATCGACAGAACGAAAGAGATGCGCTCCCACACATCCTCTGGCGCCAGCTTCACGCCACGCGGCAGCAGACTGCGGAACTCGCAGAACTCGCGCATGGCATCCAGCAAGCCTTGACGCAGGCCGTTGACATGAGTGCCGCCCTGAGCGGTTGGGATCAGGTTGACGTAGCTTTCCTGGACGCTGTCGCCACCTTCTGGCAACCACAGCAACGCCCAGTCTGCGGCTTCCTTGTTGCCCGCCAGGCTGCCGCAGAACGGCTCGTCTGGCAGGCGCTGGAACTCGCTGACAGCATCGACCAGGTAGGAACGCAGGCCGTCTTCATAGTGCCACTCGACCTTTTCGCCGGTGGCCTTGTCCTCGAAGCTGACCAGCAGGCCCGGGCACAGCACGGCCTTGGCCTTGAGCACATGCTTGAGGCGGCTGATGGAGAACTTGGGCGAGTCGAAGTACTTCGGGTCGGGGCTGAAGTAAACGCTGGTGCCGGTGTTGCGCTTGCCGACCGAACCGACCACTTCCAGCTCGCTGGCCTTGAAGCCATCGGCAAAGGTCATCTGGTATTCGTTGCCGTCGCGCTTGACGCGCACACGCACCTGGGTCGACAGGGCGTTGACCACCGAAATACCCACACCGTGCAAACCACCGGAGAACTGGTAGTTCTTGTTGGAGAACTTGCCGCCAGCGTGCAGCTTGGTGAGGATCAGCTCGACCCCGGACACACCCTCTTCCGGGTGGATGTCCACGGGCATGCCGCGGCCATCGTCGCTGACTTCCAGCGAGTGGTCGGCATGCAGGATGACCTGCACCGAACGGGCGTGGCCAGCCAGGGCTTCGTCGACGCTGTTGTCGATGACTTCCTGGGCCAGGTGGTTGGGGCGGCTGGTATCGGTGTACATGCCCGGCCGCTTGCGGACCGGGTCAAGGCCCGAGAGGACTTCGATGGCGTCTGCGTTATAGGCGCTAGCGCTGGGATTGGCCATAGGGTCTCTTCGTCAGTCTGGTGAATGCAAAAAATCAAAATACAGAAAAGTCGAGCGCCGCATACTGCCCGCGGGCAATGCCGGCGAAGGCCAGCAGTGCCGGCAGGTGCTGGGCAAAGCCCTGGAAGCTGTGGTCGCCGCCGGCCTGGATGCGCAGGGCACATGCACGGTAATAGTGCTCGGCGTGGCGATAGTCCAAGGTTTCATCGGCGGTCTGCAGCCACACTTGATAGCGGCTGGCATCGACCGGGGCCGGTACTTCCAGCTCGGCCAGGGCCTTCACGTGATCGTGGGTCAGCTCCCAGGTCTCACCACTGTAATGATTGCGCTGGGTGCCCAGGTAACCGTCGAAATGCTTGTGCGGGGTTACCGCCGGGTTGACCAGCAGCGCTTTCAGGCCATAGCGCTCGGCCAGATGGGTGGCATAGTAGCCGCCGAGCGAGCTGCCCACCAGTAATGGCGCACCGAGTTCTGCGATAGCCGCTTCAAGCTGGGCGATGGCCTGGCGCGGGTGGTGGTGCAAGGCAGGCACGCGTAGCTGGGCCGACAGCCCCAGTTGCTGCATCACGGCTTCGAGCTGGCGCGCCTTGGTGGAAAGCGGCGAGCTGTTGAAGCCATGGATATAGAGGATGGAACCCGACATGCTGCCCCCGGAATCTGTGGCGTTGCGCCTGATGATGCGGGCGCAGGGACGCGCAGTGTAGCGCGTTCGCCGGGTTTTGACGCCGCTCCGGGGTTTTAGCAACAAATTCTTCAATACCCTGGGCTATCGAAGTCGAGCTTTACATCGAAATCCAGCGCCCGCTCTACCCCGGTCTCCAGCCGCCCATCGGCATGCAGCCGCAACCAGCGGTAACCTGGGTGTTCCTCGCTCACTTGGAAATCCTCACTGCGCGCTGCGAACTGAATGCAGGTCGACGGCGTAGCCAGCAGGCGCCGGCCATCGCGGACTTCATCCCATTCCTGATGCACATGCCCCCACAGCAACGCCCGCACCTGTGGATAAGCCTCGACGATATCGAACAGGGCCTGGGCATTGCGCAAGCCGATCGGTGCGATCCAGGCGCAGCCGATGTCTACCGGCTGATGGTGGAAACACACCAGGCAATGGCGCTCGCCCGCCCCTTTCAGCGCGGCTTCCAGCACGCCCAGCTGGTCATCTTCCAGCAGGCCATGTGTCGCGCCATGCACCGCCGTGTTGAGCATGACAATACGCCAGGCGCCGATATCGGTTACCGCCTGCACCAGCTCCGGGGCCACTTCGGCCATGACCCGGGCTTCGTCATGGTTGCCCGGCAACCAGCGGGTGGGCACGGCAAACGGCGCGGTCAGCTCACGAAACGCTTCATAAGAGGCAACACTGGCATCCTGGGACAGATCACCCGTGCACAGCAGCAAGTCGACAAGCGGTTGCTCACGCTGCACCTGGGCCACCACATGGCGCAGGCTGTCACGGGTTTCAAGGCCCAACATGCTGCCGGCCGGATCGGCAAAAAGGTGAGCGTCGGTCAGTTGCACCACATGCACAGGGCGCGTCAGGTCTGGCCGCATGTCAGCGAACACTTGCCAGTTCGTGACCGCAAGCCAGGCAATGGCTCAGCCATTCACCGAGGAACAGGTTGAGCTGGGCCTTTTCGTCCGGCTGATGCATGGCCTCGTTAGGGTACGGATAAATGCTGCGCAGGCGCCGCGTGTGTTCGGCGCTGACCACTTCGGCCATGCGCGCGTCGTGGTACACCTGCACTTCCAGGTGCGGCACAGGCAGCCACGGCAGGCTGTGCTCCTGGCGGACATGCAGGGTGGTGGTGTACGGGCAGGCCAGCACCACGTCGAGCACCAGCACACCGAGCATCTGGTCACCCTGGGTCATGCCGATACGGCGCGAGCTCTGGGTGGTGCGCATGTCGGGCAACAGGCGCATCAGCCGGGCGTAGTTGGCCTCGCAGGCTGCCTGCAGCCCGACCAGATCGACTCGATAGCGCTCGCGCAGCAGGTTCACTTCCACATACCTCGTACTTCGTCGCGGTTCAGCGCCAGCCATTGCAGGCCGATGATGGTCGCCGCGTTGCAGATACGCCCGTCGCGCACGGCCTGCAAGGCGTCCTCGAACGACCACACGCGCACGCGAATGTCTTCGCCCTCTTCTTCCAGGCCATGAAGGCCGCCAGCCCCCTCGCTGCTGCACCGGCCAAGGAACAGATGAACGTATTCGTCACTGCCGCCGGGCGACGGGAAGTAGCGGGTCATCGGCCACAGTGCACTGAACGTCAGGCCAGCTTCTTCTTCGGCTTCGCGGTGAGCGACTTCTTCGGGTTGTTCGTCCTTGTCGATCAGCCCGGCGACCATCTCGATCAGCCAGGGGTTATCGATCTTGCCCATGGCGCCAACGCGAAACTGCTCGATCAGCACCACTTCATCACGCAACGGGTCGTAAGGCAGTACACACACTGCATCATGGCGCACGAACAGTTCGCGGCTGATCTCGCGGCCCATGCCTCCGGCAAACAGCTCGTGGCGCAGGTGCACCTTGTCGAGCTTGTAGAAGCCCTGGAAACAGTTGGCCCGCTTGACGATCTCGACCGCCTTGGGCATCGAATTCAATGTGTCTGACATGGAAATCCTCGTTGCTACATCAACCGCCTGGTTACTGCATCGCGCCATCCTACTCTGCACGCCTGCCGGTTTCATCCCTTTCCGCCAACCGCTGGCGCACTCGGGACAGCACGTCTTCACTCTGTTAGCTTAGTGGCGAACTGAAGGCCGCGCAGACGGTCAAAGGCCGACTTTTCCCTGTTCTGCAAGGATCATCATGACACTTGTCAAACTGACTTCCGTGGCCGTGCTGGCACTCGCTCTGGGCGCCTGCCAGAGCCTGTTCACGCCCAACTACCGGGCCCCGCTCGAGGTCAAGCGCGACGCCTGGGAGCACGTGAAACCCGGCTGCAGCGAAAGCGACTGCCCGCTGGTGAATATCGACATGGTCCACTTCCCGGCCTTGCCAAAGCTGGACGCCATCGTCGAAAAACGCCTGCTGCAACTGACCGAAGACAATCAGCATGGCACCGCGCCGAGCACCCTGCAGGCCTACGAGCAGCAATACCTGGCCAGTGCCGACAAACGTAACAGCAGCTACCTGCAAGCCAAGGTACGCGAACAGCATGACGGGCTGGTGATCATCGAATTGTCCAGCTACCTGGACAGCGGTGGTGCCCACGGCATGCCGGGGCGTGGCTTCATCAACTATTCGCGCAAGCTGGACAAGGTGCTGACCCTGCAGGACATGCTGGTGCCCGGCCAGGAAGACACCTTCTGGAAAACCGTCGAGGAGTCGCACCGGGCCTGGCTGATGAGCGTGGGCATGGACAAGGACGCCGAGTTCGTCAAAACCTGGCCGTTCAAGAAATCGCCGCACATCGCCCTGACTTACGGCGCAGTCGTGGTCAAGTATGAGGTCTACGCCATCGCGCCCTATTCCATGGGCCACGTGGAGCTGAAGATCCCCTACCCACGCCTGAATGGCGTGCTCAAGCCTGAACTGTTTCCCGGCCGCGGCTGAAGCTCAGTAGACCATGCAGTACACCTGCCAGCAGCAGTGCTGGCAGGGTAGCCCCCAGCTCCGGAGCGTTGGCGGCAATCAGGTGATAGGCCGCCACCCCCGCAAACCAGGCCACCAGTGCCTGCCAGTGCAAGCCACCCACATGCGCAGGCAGGCGACGACGGCGAATCACGTAGTGGTCCATCAGCACCACGCCGAACAGCGGCGCGAACACCGAGCCGATCAGTAGCAGGAAGTTTTCGTACTGGGCCAGCGGCGCCAGCAAAGCGATCAGGGTGCACAGCACGCCAATGGCCAAGGCCAGGTGCTCGACCTTCACCGGCACCAGCACACCCGTGGACACGGCCGCCGAATGAATGTCGGCAAAGGCCTTTTCCGACTCGTCCAGCAAAATCAGCAACAGCGGAATACCCATGCCGGCAGCCGCCAGGGCCAGCAGCAGGGCATTGACCTCGCCATTGGCAGCGAAGGCCAGGGTGTAAGCCACGCCCAGGCTCATCAGCCAGGTGTTGCCGATGAAGTAGCCCACTACCGTGCCGCCAAATACATGCTTGCCGTTGCGGGCGAAGCGCGAGTAGTCGGCAATCAGCGGCAACCACGACAGCGGCATGGCAATGACGATGTCGAAGCCTACCGCCAGCGACATCGAGCCGTCCCCGGCGCGGTTCCACAGATCAGCCAGGTCAGCTTTGGCGAACAGGTTCCAGGTCAGCCAGACGCAAGCACCCAGCAGCAACCAGATACCCCAGGCGCGCAGCACCTTGCGCACGAAGGCCAGTGGCCCGCTCACTGCCAGCAAGGTGGCCAGGGCACCGAAGCACAGGGTCCACAGCATCGGGCTGTTCCAGGCACTGTCTTCGCCGAAGGCGCGCGCACCCAGCAGGCTGGCGGCATCGCGCATGACAATGATCTCGAACGCGCCCCAGCCGACCAGTTGCAGCAGGTTGAGCAGCGCCGGCAGGCGCGCGCCGTGGCTGCCCAGGCTGAGTTTCAGGGTTCCCATGGCCGACAGGCCGGTGTCGCTGCCGATCACACCGGCAGCCCCCAGCAACAGCACGCCCACACCGGTGCCCAGTGCGATGGCCAGCACTGCGCCCGCCAGGCCCAGACCGGGTGCCAGCATGGCGCCGACCTGCAGCACCATCAGGCCGATGCCGAGGGAGAACCACAGCGAGAACAGGTCGCGGGCACCGAAGATGCGCTGGTGGGTGGGGACCGGGTGGTCGGGGGAGAACTGGCTGGGGGTGGTCATGCTTGTTGGCACTCGGCAAGGTATTGGATTGGACGCGGTCGGTGTAGGAGCGGCCTTGTGTCGCGAAAGGGCCGCATAGCGGCCCCGGCAAACTCAACTGCGAAGCTGAAAACCTGGGGCCGCTTTGCGGCCCATCGCGACACAAGGCCGCTCCTACAGGGGGCAGCGCTGCGACTTAGACTTTGTGGTACAGCTGGCTGCCTTCCTGGCGGAACCGCTCGGCCTGCTCGCGCATGCCTTCTTCGACCGACACGTCCACGGTCTCGATCCTGGCGGCGTATTCACGCACTTCCTGGGTGATCTTCATCGAGCAGAACTTCGGCCCGCACATCGAGCAGAAGTGCGCGACCTTGGCCGATTCCTTCGGCAGGGTCTCGTCGTGGAAGGCACGGGCAGTATCCGGGTCCAGGCCCAGGTTGAACTGGTCTTCCCAACGGAACTCGAAGCGCGCCTTGGACAAGGCGTTGTCACGAATCTGCGCGCCCGGGTGGCCCTTGGCAAGGTCGGCGGCGTGCGCGGCGATCTTGTAGGTGATGATGCCGGTTTTCACGTCGTCCTTGTTCGGCAGGCCCAGGTGCTCCTTGGGCGTGACGTAGCAGAGCATGGCGCAACCGAACCAGCCGATCATCGCCGCACCAATGCCCGAGGTGATGTGGTCGTAACCCGGTGCAATGTCGGTGGTCAGCGGGCCGAGGGTGTAGAACGGCGCCTCGTCGCAGCACTCCAGCTGCTTGTCCATGTTCTCCTTGATCAACTGCATCGGTACGTGGCCTGGGCCTTCGATCATGCACTGCACATCGTGCTTCCAGGCGATCTTGGTCAGCTCGCCGAGGGTTTCCAGCTCACCGAACTGCGCGGCGTCGTTGGCGTCGGCAATCGAGCCAGGGCGCAGGCCGTCACCCAGCGAGAAGCTGACGTCGTAGGCCTTCATGATTTCGCAGATCTCGTCGAAGTGCGTGTACAGGAAGTTTTCCTTGTGGTGCGCCAGGCACCACTTGGCCATGATCGAGCCACCACGGCTGACGATGCCGGTAACACGTTTGGCGGTCAGCGGCACATAGCGCAGCAGCACGCCGGCGTGGATGGTGAAGTAGTCCACGCCCTGTTCGGCCTGCTCGATCAGGGTGTCGCGGAACAGCTCCCAGGTCAGGTCTTCGGCCACGCCGTTGACCTTTTCCAGCGCCTGGTAGATTGGCACGGTACCGATCGGCACCGGCGAGTTGCGGATGATCCACTCGCGGGTTTCGTGGATGTGCTTGCCGGTGGACAGGTCCATGACCGTGTCCGAACCCCAGCGGATGCCCCAGGTCAGCTTGGCCACTTCTTCCTCGATCGAGGAACCCAGGGCGCTGTTGCCGATGTTGCCGTTGATCTTCACCAGGAAGTTGCGGCCGATGATCATCGGCTCCACTTCCGGGTGGTTGATGTTGGCCGGGATGATCGCGCGGCCACGGGCGATTTCCTGGCGGACGAATTCGGGGGTGATTTCTTTCGGGATGTTGGCGCCGAAGCTGTGGCCGGCGTGCTGCTCTTTCAGCAGGCCGGCGGCGCGGGCCTCTTGCAGCTTCATGTTTTCGCGGATGGCCACGTATTCCATCTCGGCGGTGATGATGCCCTGGCGGGCATAGTGCATCTGCGAGACGTTGGCGCCGGCCTTGGCGCGGCGCGGGTTGCGCACGTGGGCAAAGCGCAGCTTGGCCAGTTCGGCATCGTTCAGGCGCTGCTGGCCGAAATCGGAGCTCAGGCCGTCCAGGCGCTCGGTGTCACCACGGGCGTCGATCCACGCCGAACGCACATCGGCCAGGCCCTTGCGCACGTCGATGATCACGTTGGGGTCGGTGTACGGGCCAGAGGTGTCGTAGACCAGCACCGGGGCATTGGTTTCGCCACCGAAATCGGTCGGGGTGTCGTCCAGGCTGATTTCACGCATGGGCACGCGGATGTCCGGGCGCGAGCCTTCGACATACACCTTGCGCGAACGCGGGAACGGTTGCACGGACTGCTGATCGACTTGTGCCGATTCGCTGAGGTTGATCGCTTTTTCTTGTTTGGTCATCACAGGCTCTCCAGACGGCTTCCTAGCAGTGGAATGTCGGGGTGAACCTGAATGGCGCGGACGCACCCATGATGGGTGCAGTGCCGGATATGGGGGTGCCTGAAGCTGCATGCAGCTGCGACATTCCCGGACCTGGCACAAGAGGCTCCCCGGGAAGGCGAGCAATCTTGTTCCCTACGCAGGCGCTAACCTGATCAGGTTCAACGGGATCCGCACCTCTGCGATCTCAGCCTTTGCTTCAAGGCACCCCGACAAGAACATGCGCAGTCTAGACTGGAGTGGTCGGCAAAGCCAAGCGGGTAAATGCGCGGTTGATGAAAGGCACACCAGGCGATTGTTGCCGGGGGCGCATGGCACTACACTGGCCCGTCATCCGATACTCAACAGTTCAGTAATTAAATTTCGTACAAGGATTGCCTCTATGCTGCGCAAACTCTCACTGGCGATAGCCGTGTCTTGTGCGTCCAACGGAGTGGTCTGGGCAGCGGACGTGCCCCCGACAGTGAAGACCGACCTGGTCAGCGTCTACCAGGAAGCGGTGGACAACAACGCCGACCTGGCCGCCGCCCGCGCCGATTACGGCGCCCGCCGCGAAGTGGTGCCACAGGCCCGCGCCGGGTTGCTGCCCAACCTGTCGGCTGGCGCCGAGATGATGAACACCCGCACCAAGCTGGACGAGCCTTCCATCACCTCCAATCGCAGCGGTAACTCATGGAGCGCGACGCTGGCCCAGCCCATCTTCCGCGCCGACCGCTGGTTCCAGTTGCAGGCAGCCGAGGCTGTCAACGAACAGGCGGCGCTGGAGCTGTCGGCCACTGAACAGAACCTGATCCTGCAAACTGCGCAGAACTACTTCGCCGTGCTGCGTGCCCAGGACAACCTGGCCGCCACCAAGGCCGAAGAGGCCGCGTTCAAGCGCCAGCTCGACCAGTCCAACGAGCGTTTCGATGTGGGCCTGTCGGACAAGACCGACGTGCTGCAGTCCCAGGCCAGCTACGACACGGCCCGGGCCAACCGGATCATTGCCGAGCGCCAGGTACAGGATGCCTTTGAAGCACTGGTCACCCTGACCAACCGTGAATACACCTCGATTCAAGGTGTGGTGCACAGCCTGCCGGTGCAGGTGCCAACGCCCAACGACGCCAAGGCCTGGGTCGAAACTGCCGGGCGCCAGAACCTCAACCTGCTGGCCACCAACTACGCGGTGTCCGCCGCTGAAGAAACCCTGCGCCAGCGCAAGGCCGGCCATGCGCCAACCCTGGATGCAGTGGCCAAGTACCAGAAGGGTGACAACGACAGCCTCGGTTTCACCAACCCGGCGCCGCAGCAGAACGTGCGTTATGGTGGCGACGTCGAGCAGACCAGCGTCGGCCTGCAACTGAACATCCCGATCTACAGCGGCGGCCTGACCAGCTCGCAAGTACGCGAGGCTTACCAGCGCCTGAGCCAAAGCGAGCAGCAGCGCGAAAGCCTGCGCCGCCAGGTGGTGGAAAACACCCGCAACCTGCACCGCGCGGTGAACACCGACGTAGAACAGGTGCAGGCGCGCAAGCAGTCGATCATCTCCAACCAGAGTGCGTTGGAAGCCACTGAAATCGGTTACCAGGTGGGTACCCGCAACATCGTCGACGTGCTCGATGCCCAGCGCCAGCTGTACACCTCGGTGAGGGATTACAACAACAGCCGCTATGACTACATCCTCGACAACCTGAGCCTGAAGCAGGCGGCCGGCACCTTGAGCCCACAGGACCTGGCGGACCTCAAGCGCTACCTGAAGCCGGACTACAACCCGGACAAGGACTTCCTGCCACCGGACCTGGCGGCAGCCGCCGCCAAGAACTTCGAGCGTCGTCCTTGAACTCAGGGAGCACGCGGACAGTGTAGGAGCGGCCTTGTGTCGCGAAAGGGCCGCACAGCGGCCCCGGCAATCTTGCAGTTATGCGAAGATCCCGGGGGCGCTTCGCCCCCCTTTCGCGACACAAGGCCGCTCCTACAGGGATCGCATCGCTGCGAAGATCAGCGGATAAGCGCACCCAGCCCATCGAGCAAACGCTGCAATGCTCCCTGATTGGCCCGCATCACCGCCCTGCCCGCCTCACCCATGCGCTGCGCATCCTGAGGCAGCTCGACCAGCCTACGCACCGCCCCGGCCAACCCATCGGCATCGTCCACCTGCTGCAACGCCCCCGCCTCACGCAGCATCGCGCTGATCTCAAGGAAGTTGAACACATGCGGCCCCATCAGCACCGGCAACGCCAGCGCTGCCGGCTCCAGCGGGTTATGCCCACCCGTCGCCACCAGGCTGCCACCGACAAAGGCAATGTCGGCCAGCGCATACAGGAACAACAACTCACCCATCGTATCGCCAAGCAATACCTGGGTTTGCGCATCGACGGGCGTGCCAGCAGAGCGCCGCACGGTAGCGAATTGCTCGCTGCACAGCACATGTACCGCATTGAATCGCTCGGGATGGCGCGGCACCAGGATCAGCAACGCATCGCCATGCACCTGTAACAACTGCCGGTGCGCCTGCAAAATCAGCGCATCCTCGCCTTCATGGGTACTGGCCGCAATCCACACCGGGCGCTGCTCAGCCCCCCATTGCGCACGCAGTGCCTGGGCGCGCGGAAGCAGTTGCTCATCAATCTTCAGGTCGAACTTGATCGAACCGGTGACCTGCACGCACTCAGCGCGCGCGCCCAAATCACGGAAACGCTGGGCCTCGGTTTCGGTCTGCACGGCAATCAGGCTCATCTCCGCCAGCATTGGCCGTGTCAGCTTGGCAAAGCGCCCATAGCCACGGGCCGAGCGCTCGGACAACCGCGCATTGGCCAGCGCCACCGGGATGCCGCGTTTGGCACACTGGTGAATGTGATTGGGCCACAACTCGGTTTCCATGATGATGCCCAGCGTTGGCTGCACATGGTCGAGAAAACGCCCGGCCGCCCAGGGCAGGTCGTAGGGCAGGTAGCAATGCTGCACGCGCGGTTCGTCGGCGAACATGGCGCGAATGCGCTCTGAACCGGTCGGCGTCATGCAGGTAAGGGTAATTGGCAGGCCCGGGTAGGCCTTGAGCAAGGCACGCACCATCGGCGCTGCTGCGATGCTTTCGCCCACCGACACTGCGTGCACCCAAATGCCACCCTGGCGCATGGCCGGCAGCTTGAAGGCAAAGCGCTCGCCGATGCGTTGGCCATAGGCCGGCGCCTTGCGTGCGCGCAGGTACAGGCGCAGCGCAACCAGCGGCAGGCCCAGGTGAAACAGCAAGGTATAGAGTGTTCTGTTCATCGGTGTAGAGTGTACAAGGAATCGAAATGAAAGAGGCGTTTGCTAAATGTCAATTTGACGGACCTTCCCCTAACTCATCTGCACCGCCAGCACCTTCACCGCACCTGGCATTTCTGACAGTTTCGCATGACTGTGATCTCGGCTAAACATGCTCAAGCCCTCAATGGAGCATGACAAATGATCACCACTCTACCGTCCAAAGAGCTTACCACCCTCAAAAACACTTCATCGCCGCACAACTACACAATGTATGGTTACTGCCCCCCAAACAACATTTCGCCGCTACTAAAATATGCAGGCGAAGCCTGGCACCCGTCACTGCAATGCTATCTTCTGGGAAACGGCTATCGCGCTTACTCCCCCACACTTATGCGTTTCTTATCACCCGATCGATTGAGTCCATTTGGAAAAGGGGGCATAAACAGTTATTGCTACTGCAGTGGTGATCCAATCAACTATATAGACCCCACAGGAAGGGCGAGAAAGATGCGCCTATATTTAACAAGAAAACAGCAACAGCGCGAAAGAGCACGCGCCCTGCAGGAACAAGAAAGATTTGCAGCCGCCCGCGATAAAGTCTTTAGGCAACCGTCCAACATAGATGCAATAGTTTCGCATCTTCCTGGCGCAGACGGGGCAAATTTTATCGGCGCACTGCCGAGAGAGCTCAACAGGGACATTTCACTTCCCCTGCTCCATAGAGATATCAATACAATAAAAACGAGACAACAAGACGTAGACAAACTGAGCCCACTGGGATTCGAACTAGACTTTCAAGTTGCAACGCGCAACCTCAGAGTACCTGAGGCCCTCCACATATTATACGACGCATGCGATGAGATCCGAAAAGGCGCTATTTACAATAAAGATTTCATCACTAAGTGGTACCACGAAATGCGAAATCGCTACGATCCAAAAAAGAGATCAATCATTCCGCGTAGACATTCGCTCTGACCTCCAACTGCAGCATCTTAAAGCCGATACGCCTACCCGATCGCACGCAAGTGCTCTGCAAAGCGCTCGGCCAGCCACTGCGCAGCAGGCCCCAGTGGCTCATCACGGCGCCAGGCCAGTTCTGCCACCAGGGCCGGCGGGCGCCACTCGCTGTCCAGTTCGACCATGTGCGCCTGATACGTCGGGTACTGCACCACATGCCGCGGCAGCCAGGCCCAGCCCAGGCCGCGCATCAGCAGTTCGGCCATGGCGTAGAAACTGTCGGCACGCCACACCTGCGGGCTGACCGCTTCGCCACCGGGGTAACCGCTTTGCTGTGGCGTGATGAGGAGTTGCCGGTGGCGGGCCAGTTGCTGGCGGGTGACCCGGCCTTCACCTGCAAGCGGATGGCCGACGGCGCACACCGTGACCATCTCCACACTGCCCAGGGCGCGCCGCTCCAGTGATGCCGGCATGCTTTCGTGGTGGAAGAACAGGCCCAGGTCGGCGCGGCGCTCCACCAACTTGCGCGCCACATCACCTTGCGCACCACTGGCCAGTTGCACCTCCAGAAACGGAAAGCGGCTGGCCAGTTCGTCGAGGCTATCGATCACCGGCTGATAAGGCATGGCTTCGTCCTGCGCCACCCGCAGCAAAGCCTCCTGCCCGCGCATCAACGCAAGGGCGCGGCCATCCAGGCGTTCGCACTGGCGCAGCAGTTCGCGGGCATCTTCCAGCAATGCACTGCCGTTTTCGGTCAGCTTCGGCTGCCGGCCACTGCTGCGCTCGAACAGGGTGACCCCCAGGTCGGTTTCAAGCAGGGCAATCGCGCTGCTGATGGCCGACTGCGCCTTGCGCTGCTCGCGGGCCACGGCAGAAAACGAGCGCAGTTCAGCGACGCGCAGGAAGGTGCGCAGTTGCTCAAGGTTCCATTGCTCGGCCATCAACCTATCTCCCTTACTGATAGGTAATGACTTTACCCCATCCAGGTAGCGTCTAGAATGCCCGACCAGTTACCGGAGGATCCTGCCATGAATGCCTACACCTACCTCGCCATCGCCATCTGCGCCGAAGTCATTGCCACCGCTTCGATGAAAGCAGTGAAGGGCCTGAGCACGCCATTGCCGTTGCTGCTGATGGTGGTTGGCTATGGCATCGCGTTCTGGATGCTGACCCTGGTGGTGCGCAGCATTCCGGTGGGCATTGCCTATGCCATCTGGTCGGGGCTGGGGATCGTGCTGATCAGTGTGGCCGCGCTGGTGATCTACGGGCAGAAGCTGGATGTACCGGCGATGCTGGGTATGGCCATGATCGTGGGTGGCGTGGTGGTGATTCAGCTGTTCTCCAAGACTGCCGGGCATTGATGATTGCGTCGCGTCAGGGCGGCTGGGCGCTTGCCTTGATTTTTGTGGTGTTGCGTAGATCGAGCGCCGCCCGCGCGGCGCATCGCGAGCAAGCTCGCTCCTACATTTGTCTCGGGCCAGTAACGCCTGTTCCAGCGCGCGCGACCGCCTTGTTTGCCCAACACGATATCGAGGTGAACACCAAGGGGCTGCGCGCCTCTGCCTCAGGAATAACTGGCCCGAAACAAATGTAGGAGCGAGCTTGCTCGCGATGCGCCGCGCGGGCGGCGCTCGGTTTCAAAGGCGCTGAAGACCTCAAGGCATGCACCTGTTTCGCAAAACCCACACCTGCCCGACGCTGTATACTTGCCAGCTGTCCCAGTCTTCGAGGTACCGCCATGCCATCTGCCATTTCCACTGACGTGCTGATCGTCGGCGCCGGGGTCGCAGGCCTCTGGCTCAATGCCCGCCTGCGCCGCCTGGGGTATTCGACAGTGCTGGTGGAACGCGCCAGCCTTGGCGGCGAGCAGACCATCAAGTCTCAAGGCATCATTCACGGCGGTACCAAGTACGCCCTGCAAGGTGCCCTCACCGGTGCTTCGGAAGCCATCGCCGACATGCCGCGCCGCTGGCGCGAAGCCTTGAGCGGTAGCGGCGAGCTGAACCTGAGCAACACCCGTCTGCTGTCCGAGGCCCACTACCTGTGGTCGCCAGGCACCCTGGCCGGCAACCTCACCAGCTTCTTCGCGAGCAAGGCCGTGCGCGGCCGGGTCGACCAGGTAAAAGGCGAGCAACTGCCGCCCGCCCTGCAAGACCGCGCCTTCAAGGGCAAGGTCTATCGCCTGGCCGAACTGGTCATCGACGTACCAAGCCTGCTGGCCAACCTGGCCGACCTGGCGGGCAACAGCCTGCTGGCCGGGGAACGCATCGAGCCGCTGCGCGAAAGCGACGAACTGGTCGGCCTGCGCGTCGATGGCCGCGACATCCGCGCCCAGCGTATCGTGCTCAGCGCCGGTGCCGGCACCGAGAACCTGCTGCATGCCTTGGGCCTGAAGCAGCCGGCGATGCAAACCCGCCCGCTGCACATGGTCATGGCCAAGGGCCCTGACCTCAAGCCGCTGTATGCACACTGCCTGGGCGGCGGCCCCAAGCCACGGGTAACAGTGACGACTCACCCGGCTGCTGATGGCCAATGGGTCTGGTACCTGGGCGGTGATCTGGCCGAAGCCGATGGCGTGGCACGTGAGCCGGCAGCACAGATTGCGGCGGCGCAGAAGGAAATAGCCAACCTGTTGCCGTGGGTGGACCAAAGCCAGGTCCGTTGGGCCACCTTGCGCGTCGACCGCGCCGAACCCGCGCAATCCGGCCTGGTGCGCCCGGACAACGCCTTCCTCGCCGACCAGCAACGCCTGTTGGTGGGCTGGCCGACCAAGCTGGCCCTGGCGCCAGACTTCAGCGACCGGGTCATCAGCCACCTGGCGCGCGACGGCATCCGCCCACAGGCGCAAGCCGACCTGGCCGGCCTGCCACGACCACCGCTGGGTGTTCCTGCCTGGGAGCAACTGCTGCCATGACACTGCCCACCCTGCACGACTTCCACCGCCCGCTGGGCAGCACCGGTTTCAAGGTTTCACCGCTGGGCCTGGGTACGGTCAAACTGGGCCGCGATCAAGGCGTGAAGTACCCCACCGGCTTCACCATCCCCGGTGACGACGAAGCCCGCCTGCTGCTGGCCCAGGCCCGCGAGCTGGGCATCAACCTGATCGACACCGCCCCGGCGTATGGCCGCAGCGAAGAACGCCTCGGCCCCCTACTGCGCGGTCAACGCGACGAGTGGGTGATCGTGAGCAAGGTCGGTGAAGAATTCGACAACGGCCAGTCGCACTTCGACTTCAGTGCCGCCCACACCCGTCGCTCGGTGGAGCGCAGCCTGCGTCGCCTGGAGACCGACCGCATCGAACTGGTGCTGGTGCATTCCGACGGCAATGACCTGGCGATCCTCGAACAGCAGGAGGTCTACCAGACCCTGGCTCAGCTGAAGCAGGAGGGCAAGATCCTCGGCTTCGGCCTGTCCGGCAAGACCGTGGCCGGCGGCCTGAAAGCACTGGAACAGGGCGACTGCGCCATGGTCACCTACAACCTCAACGAGCAGGCAGAACGCCCGGTGCTGGACTACGCTGCCGAACACGGCAAGGCCATCCTGGTAAAGAAGGCCCTGGCCAGTGGACATGTCTGCCTGGCCCCGGGGGTTGACCCGGTGCAGGCCAGCTTCGAACTGCTGTTCGCCCACCCGGGCGTCAGCAGTGCTATCGTCGGCACCATCAACCCGCTGCACCTGGCCCACAATGTGGCCACCGTCGCCCGTATCCTGGGCCAGCATTGAGTTACCCCAGGCCCAAGGGCCTGGCGACTGACCCGACGCAAGGAGGAGCCTCGTGGCGCGAACGCTGATCCGTAAGAACCCGAGCAACTTCAAGACACTGCCGCTGCATGTCGAGGCCACGCCCGAAGGGCTGATTTATCAAAGTATCGGCATGCCGCTCAACTTTGCCCAGACCCAGCAACGGCGCAAGGCCATCCAGCTACCCGACACGCAGCACTTCGTGGCCGAACTGGCCAACCTGGGTGTGTCGGTGCGCCTTACCCTGCATTGGCAAAACCGTGATTACTGGGTGCTGGTGCGCCAGCGCCGGCAAGACCGGGGCGATGTGGTGCTGAAACTGATTTCCGGCTATGTACCGGCACAGGAGCTGAACCTGCCGTTGCACACGGCGGTGCAGGAAGTGGCTGAGGAATGCCTGCTGGAAACCCCGGAAGGCTGGCTGGGCGGGCGCTTCAACGATACCTGGCTGCCCGTGCCGTACGCCGCCGCCCTGCACTATCGCGAAACACCGCACTTCCTGCTGACCCCGCAGTCCGGCGCCGCCCGCCCCGTGCACTGCGGCAACCTGATGCTGCTGGAGCGGCCACGGGCCTATGTGCACTTGCCCACCGCCTCGCTGCAACTGATCTACGACATGCGCCTGCAGGTGCCCCGTGAAGCCAAGAAACTGAGCCTGTTCCATGTCGATGAGCGACTGGAGAGCGGCCAACTGGTGGCGCGACTCAACCGCAAACGGCCAGACCTGTACCTGATGCCGTTGAAGGACGGCCAACCGCTGGCGGAGCTGTATACGCTGAAAAAGGATGAGCTGGTGCCGGCGAGTACGCGTGGGCTGTACCTGGCAGAGAGCTTTGCCCGGCAGGAAGGCTGGGTGGTGAAGGACGAGCGAGTGCGCTGGAAGGACTGGGTGAAGCAACAGGGGTTGGTGGAGCCCAAGCCGTTGCGGGCATCGCACTTGCAGCGGTTTGGTGACAAAGCGCGGGCGCTGCTGGAGCGGGCGCGTACCTCACTGAACAAATGAAAATCCGGAGCCTGCGCGGCTCCTGTGGGAGCGGGTTCACCCGCGAACACCGGCGTAGCCGGTGCCATGCACCGAGTCGCATTCTTCGCGGGTGAACCCGCTCCCACAGAGGCCGCCAAAGCGGCCCTAGGCCCCATTCAGTTCTTGCGAATCTTCTCGACAATCGCCGTGGTCGAGCTGTTCTCGACCAGCCCCAGCACCTTCACGGTACCGCCATAGGCCTTGACGATATCGGCGCCCACCACCTGGTCGATGCCATAGTCCCCACCCTTGACCAGCACATCCGGCTTGACCTGGCTCAGCAGGTTTTCCGGCGTGCCCTCAGGGAAGCTGATCACCCAGTCCACCGCCCCCAGACCGGCCAGAACGGCCATGCGCCGGTCGACGCTGTTGATCGGCCGGCCAGGCCCTTTCAGGCGGCTGACCGAGGCATCGTCGTTGACCGCGACGATCAGGCGATCGCCCTGGGCCCGCGCCTGCTCAAGGTAGGTGACATGCCCGGCATGCAGAATGTCGAAGCAGCCATTGGTGAAGACGATTTTTTCTTTGTGCGCCCGCGCATCATCGATGGCCAGCAGCAGCTGCTCGAGGCCCAGCACACCGCGCTCGGAGCCTTCCTCACGCTGGATGGCCCGGCGCAGTTCGGGGGCGCTGATCGCCGCCGTACCCAGCTTGCCAACCACGATGCCTGCCGCCAGGTTGGCCAGCGCCACCGCGTGGGGCAGGTCCTCGCCAGCCGCAATAGCCGCCGCAAGGGTGGAGATGACAGTATCACCGGCACCGGTCACATCGAACACTTCACGCGCCCGCGCCGGCAGGTGCAGCGCTGGCTGCCCCGTGCGCAGCAGGGTCATGCCGTGTTCACCACGGGTGACCAACAAGGCGCCCAGGTCCAGGTCCTGCAGCAGTTGCACGCCTTTGGCAACCAGCTCGGCCTCATCGGCACAACGGCCAACGATGGTCTCGAACTCGCTGAGGTTCGGGGTAATCAGGCTGGCACCGCGGTAGATGGAAAAATCCTTGCCCTTGGGGTCGGCCAGCACCGGAATCCCCTTGGCTCGCGCCGCCTGGATCAGGCTCTGGTGGTTTTTCAGTGCGCCCTTGCCGTAGTCGGAAAGAACCAGCACCTTGACGCCTTCGAGCAAGCTGTCGACTTCCGCGCCCAGCGACAGCGGGTCGGTGGCGAACGGCTCTTCGAAATCGATACGCAGCAACTGCTGGTGACGGCTCATGACCCGCAGCTTGACGATGGTCGGCTGGTGCGCGATGCGCTGGAACACCGAACGCACACCGGCAGCCTGCAGGCTGTTGGCCAGGCTATCGGCAGCTTCATCTTGGCCGGTGACGCCGATCAGCGAAGCCGGCGCGCCCAGCGCAGCAATGTTCAAGGCAACGTTGGCCGCACCGCCTGGGCGATCTTCGATCTGATCGACCTTCACCACCGGCACTGGCGCTTCAGGCGAAATACGCGAAGTACCGCCATGCCAGTAGCGGTCGAGCATGACATCGCCGACCACCAGTACCGGGGCTTGATCGAAACGCGGCATGGACAACTTCATGGGCAACCCATATGGAAATAATGAACAGGGGCAGGATATTAGCACAGGGTAGACGACGGCTTTATGGCCAGATCGTCCCCGGAAAATTCCCGTGACAATCGGGGCCGTTAAGGCCCCGATCAGGGAGGCCTCAGGTGATATCGGCCTTGACCGGCTCATCCAGGCCCATGGCATGCAGGCGGGCATAATGGCCATTAGCCGCAAGCAGCTCGGCATGGGTGCCACGCTCCACCAGGCGCCCCTGGTCCATGACCAGGATCTGATCGGCCTTCTCGATGGTCGACAGGCGGTGGGCGATCACCAGCGTGGTGCGGCCTTGCATCACATGGTCCAGGGCGGCCTGGATGTGCCGCTCGGACTCGGTATCCAGTGCCGAAGTGGCTTCGTCGAGGATCAGCAGCGGTGCGTTTTTCAGCAGCGCCCGGGCAATCGCCAGGCGCTGGCGTTGGCCACCGGAAAGCAGCACGCCGTTCTCACCCACTTCGGTATCGAAGCCCTTCGGCAACCGGTCGACGAACTCCTTGGCGTAGGCGTCGGCTGCAGCGGCTTCGATATCTGCGCGCGGGGCGCCAGCCAGGTCGCCGTATGCGATGTTGTTGGCCACGGTGTCGTTGAACAGGGTGACGTGCTGAGTCACCTGCGAAACATGGCGGCGCAGGTTGCGCAGACGATAGTTCTCGATTTCCACGCCATCGAGCAGAATCTGCCCTTGGTCGTGGTGATAGAAGCGCGGGATCAGCGCGGCCAGGGTCGACTTGCCGCTGCCGGAACGGCCCACCAGGGCGATCATTTGCCCTGGCTCGGCGACAAAGCTGATGTCGCTTAGCACTTCGCGCTCGGTACCCGGGTAGGTGAAGCTCAGGTTGCGCACTTCCAGGCGCCCTTCCACCCGCTCCTTCTCGACAGTACCGGTGTCCAGCTCAGGTTCTTCGTCCAGTTGCTCGAAGATGCTTTCTGCACCGGCCAGGCCCTTCTGGATGGTCGAGCTGACTTCCGAAAGCTGGCGAATCGGCTTGGGCAGGAGGCCGGCGGCGGTGATATAGGCAACCAGGTCGCCAGCCGTGGACTCACCGCGCAGGAACAGTACCAGGAACATGAGCGCGGCCATGGCGCTGTAGATCACCAGCTGCAGCATCGGCGTGTAGAGCGAGCCGGTCTTGGTCATGCGCAATTGCTTGTCGGTGTTGCTCTGGCTGGCCTTGCTGAAACGCTGTTCTTCATAGGCCTCGCCACCAAAGCTGCGCACCACGCGGTAACCCTGGATGGTTTCCGAGGCAACGTGGGTGACATCACCCATGGCCACCTGGATCTTCTTGCTCTGTTTGCGGAACTTCTTGCTGGCAACGCTGACCATCACCGCAATTACCGGCAGGATGGCGACCATCACCAAGGTCAGGTGCCAGTTCATCCACAGCAGGTAGGCGAACAGGAACACCACGGTCAGGCCTTCGCGGATCACCACCTTGATGGCGTCGGTCGCCGCGCCGGTGACCATGGTCACGTTGAAGGTAATGCGCGAAATCAGGTGCCCGGAGTTATGGCTGTCGAAGTAGCGGTTGGGCAACACCAGCAGCTTGTTGAACAACTCCACCCGCAAGTCATGCACCAGGCACAAGGACACCTTGGCCAGGAAGTAGTTGCCGAGGAACGACCCCAGGCCCTGCCACGCGGCGATCAGGATGATCAGCAACGGCACCGCCTGCAGCAATTGCAGGTCGCGCAGGTAGGGCACGTTGGGGAACAACACCGCTTCGGGGTTGCTCAGCCCATCGACGAAGTATTTGAGGATGCCCGCCAGCATTGGCTGGGTCGAGGCAAAGATCACGAAACCGACAATGCTCAGCAGGAAAATGCCGACATAGGGTTTCACATAGCTCAGCAGCCGGAAGTAGATCTTCAGGCTGGAGGTGTGCTCCGCCGGTCGCGGTGTTTCGGCCATTATCGAGCTCGCTGTTCAGGTTGAACCGGAAATTTTACCACAGGCGCCATTTTCGGCACGCCCCCATGGCAGGATCATGGCAAGGCCGACAGGCAGCCAGCTGATGAACCACTCGGCGCGCGGCGTGCCGGTGAGGCTGGCGGCATCGAACTGCATGGCCAGGGTCGAGTACACCCAGAACCCCAGAAGGATCTTGCCAAACAGCGTGCCGCGCGCACGGACGATTTCGCCCAGGGTGAACAACCACACGATGACCCAGAGCAGCATGCCAGGGATCCCCATTTCCACAGCAACATGGGTGAACATGTTGTGGGTGTGGTCAAAGTGTTTACCCACGGCACTTACGTCGTAGGCAGCCCCCAGCCCCAGGCCGGTCCAGGGGTGTGCGGCAATCATATCGATGACGGCATTGAAGATTTCCGGCCGATAGGACGAACCACGCTTGGCGATCAGGTCGTATACGACGAAGAACGCCAGGCCGGTGGCAACCAGCGCCAGGATGGAAAACACCTGGCTGTGGCGATCGCGGAACCACAGCGGCGCGATCACCACGGTGATCACCAGTGCCAGAATCGCCCCGCGGCTCTGGCTGAGCATGGCAAACGCGCCCAGACAGACCAGCGCCGCCAGCCATAACAGCTGCATGCCACGCTGGCGCGGCGGCTCGTAAAGCAAGAAGAGCACCGCCGAGCCGATGACATAGGCCCCCAGAATCGGGTGCGAGATCTCGCCAATGCCTGCCAGACGGGCCAGCAACGATTTGCCCTGCAAACCGTAGAAATTGATGATCGAGACCAGCGCGGCGAGGGCCAACAGGCCGCTGCCAAGCAGCAACAGCTGACGAATGCGGGCCCCGCCTTGCTGCGCCAGCAGTGGGAATGCCAGCAGGAATACCAGAATGTAGACAAGGCGCTTGATCTCGCGCCCAGGGTCTTCTGCGGGCGACCAGGCCAGGCTCAGCCCGCACCACGCCAACAGCAGCAGCACACTCACCCACAGCGCCGGCTGGCGCCTCCAGGCTTGCACCAGCACTTCACGGGCAGACCACGCCAGTACCAGCGTTGGCAGCCACAAAAACAACACCAGCCCCTGCTGGTAAACCTTGTTGCTCGGTGCCAGGGCAATTGCCGCCAGGAACCAGACCAGACCCAAACCTAACCAGGCCCGTGCCCAGTTTTTTTGATACAACATCCTTTCCCCCGATGAATCTAAGACACCATCCATGGTGCAACAGCATTATTTTCGGCATTATTGCCGGTCATTTTGCTCGCCAGACGACAAGGCTCTATTCATGCAATGCTCCCGGCTCACCCAGGTCGACTTCGATCAGCTGACACAAGGCGCACAGGTGCTTGAGGCAGACAGCCATGGCGCCAAAGTCTACCTGCTCAAGGATGGAAATTTCCTCAAGGTTTTTCGTAGGAAGCGGCTGATTTCATCTGCACTGTTGCGCCCCTACTCGCAGCGCTTCGTCGATAACGCTGCGCGACTGGCACAACTGGGCATCCCTACGCTCGAGGTGATCAGCCAGCACAAGCTCGACCTGCCAGGCCGTACCGCCGTGCTGTATCGCCCGCTGCCCGGGCGCACCCTGCTGCAAATGTCGCGCGATGAAGGGTTCAGCTGGGATACCTACCTGCCGCAGCTGATTCAGCTGGTTCGCCAGCTGCACCACAGCGGCGTGTACTTCCGCTCGCTGCACCTGGGCAACGTGGTGGTTACCCCCGACCAGCGCCTGGGCCTGATCGACGTGGCCGACATGCGTTTCCTGCGCCCGCCGTTGTCGGCACGCATGATTCGTCGCAATGTGCAGCACATGGTGCGCTATATCGAGCGGGAGAACCTGGGTGACCGGTTCCCCCTCGCTGCGTTCGAGGCGGCCCTGCTGGCACGCTGAACGTCAGTTGCGCAGCAAGCTCTGCGAGCCATTGCAGAAGGCCTGCCAGGCTTGCTCCGGCGCCAGCGCCTGACGCTGCCGGGCGGCTAGCGCCTGGGCGTTGAGGGACGTGCATCGTTCGATTGCCTCGGCCCATGCCCCTTCATCGGCTACCGGCAGGTAACCGCCGGTATCCTGCAACTGTTCGCGAAACACTTGCAGGTCGCTGCACACCACCGGCACGTCGGCCATGACCGCCTCCTGCACCACCAGCCCCAGGCCTTCAGAGCGAGAAGGCACCAGTAGCCAATCGAACGCCCGATACAACTGCTGCAGGTCTTCACGGTGACCGCACAGGTGAACGCGCGCGGCCAGGCCCAGTGCATCGATACGCTCTTGCAGCACGGCGTGCAGAGGGCCTTCGCCAATAATGGCCAACTGCAGGTCCGGCTGATGTGTGCTGGCCCGGGCAAACGCCTCGATCAGCATCTCGAAGCCTTTGCTTTCCACCAACCGCCCTACCGCGCCCAGCATCACCCCGGTCGCAGCAGGCAACTGCAGCGCCTGCCTGGCCCTGTCACGGCTCAACAACGGCTCGACGAACGCTAACGGGTCAAGCGCCATGCGCAGGGTCTGCACCGGCCTGCCCAAGTCGTGCTCCAGCGATTCGGCCAGTGTATGCGACACCGCTGCGATGCTCAGGCGCTCGGCGGGGAACATACGCAACAAGCGTACATCGCTACTGTTCAGGCGCGTCTTGCCATGGAACAGCACCTTTGCCCGCACCTGGGGAATGTTCTGCAACAGCGGTAGCACCAGCCGCGCGACACCAATACCGTCGAGCAGCACGACCTCAGCCTTGGCCTCAGCCAGCGCCTTGCGCAAACGCAAGCGCAACCAGGGCCGCAACAGGCGCCACAGGTGCCGCCCTTTAAGCGCACGCAGTGGCATGTGCCACTCCCGGGTCGAGCCAAGACCGCAACACAACCCGCTTCCCAGCAGCAACCAGTTACTGATCCGGGCATCGGTACCTGCGTGCGACAGCACTTGGCGATGCACCTTGTGGATGGACATGTACGGCGTTCCACCCGCCCACATCATATTGACGATGTTCATGGGCCCTCTCCCGCTCATGTCAGGTGGGACAGCGACTTCATTGAACAAAAATGGTGATACCCATGCCGATCAAGGCACCCGTCACCAGCGTCAATGCCAGTTTGATCCGATCACGTTGACGGCGTTTGGCCTTGCGCTCCACTTCGATGGGCAAGGTCACGTGATTACCGAATCCAGTGTGCAATACTGCATCACCCTCCAAGGTGACCGCTGTCAGATTTAACTCAGCGTAGCGTCGGGAAAGCGCCTTCTCTCCAGCATAGGCGGCAAATGGCGCGCAGCGCTGGTAATCACTCAAACGCCGCAGACCGGGGTTGAGCGAAAACGCCTGCCATTCAGCCTTGTCGGACAGCAGCGGGTAGCAAGGCACACCCGCGATCACCTGCCGATCGCCCAAGTGGATGTAAGGGCTGTGGATGGCCAGGTCGTGAGCATGGCTGCGCAGCCATACCTGCAACAGGTTGGGGCTCACATCCAGAATGGCCTGCGAGTCTTCGACAAAGCCTTGGCGATAGAAATGCCAGTCGTCTTCGCAGTGGAAGATGTACGGCGTCTTGACGTGGCTGTAGGCCAGGTCGATAGACGGCAACTGGCCAAGCTTGGGCCGGTTAACGAACACCTTGCAGTGCGGTTTCCAGTGCTCTGGCACAGCGGCATGCACAGCATCGTCACCGGAGTCTTCGGTGATGAATACCTCGCGAATGGGCGCGGTGTTGTAGCGGTCGAAACTCTCAAGGGTATCTTTGAGCAGATCGAACCGCCCACAACTGGTCACGACGAGCGTGACGTCACTCTCATTTGAAAAGCGCACCGGACTCCCTCCGCATTGCGACAAACGGCCTTCAACAACCCGCTCCTGGGCGTGAAAGCTCTTATTTAGATGCCAAGCTTCAGGCGCAGCCGCTGCCATGCAGACAATGGCGGGTGGGGCCTGAGCGCCGGGCGCATGTGGTCGACGATGCTACGTCCAACTGCGGCGAAACTGAAACGCGAAACCGCCAGATGGCGGCCATTTTCTGCAATCTGCCGGGCCAGTTCAGGGTCTGCCCGCAAACGGCGGAGCTTTTCCTGAAGGGTCGGGATGTTGTCATAGAACACCACGTTGTGCATGTCCTGCAGGCCCAGCGCGCGGTTCTCTTCCTCGCCCTGGTCGTATGCCAGCAATACACAGCCACAGGCCATGGCTTCGAAATTCTTGATCATGTATTCGCCCATGCCGACGTCGGCACTGACGAAGAAACGGATACGGTTGAGCGTGTTGCAGTAGTCTTCGCCCGATTTGGTACGGGTAACCAGCAGGTTCTCGACCTGCCCCAATTCGTCCAGCAGCGCCTTGCGGCCGCTGTAGGCCACGCTGTTGACACTGCCGACGAAGGCCAGTTCGATGTCGCGCTCACGCCCTTGGTCGGCCAGCAGTTGCTCGTCATAGCCCTTGGGCACGAATACCGCATCGAAGCCTTCCTGGCGCAGGCGTTCGCTGACCATGTAGCCCGAGCTGATGACCCGCGCCCATGGCAGCTGCCGGTAATGGGCGCTGAACTTGCCGGTGTACTTGCACGGGATGTAGTTCTGGTAGGCATCGTGCTCGAGGATGACCAGGTTCGGCACGGTGCGGATGAAGGCCACCTGGCGAATCTCCTGCTTGAAGCGCAGGAAGAACACGATGCGGTCATAGCGCTCGACCTGCACTTCACGCTTGAAATAGCGTCGCAGGTTGCGCTGGTCATCGCTGGTCAGCCAGCGCAGGTCGCACTCGCAGTTGGCCGCGACGCCGTCGTACAGGCGGTCGAGAATAGCCCGCTGTTCCTTCTGTACCAGAAATAGGACTTTCATAACGTTCCTTGGGCGCTCTGCGCCATCGCGGTCAACCATGGGGCGTGCTTACAGTTCACGCCGCCAGAACAGTTCGTGCCTGCGCACGGCCTTGCGGAAGAACTCGTTCTCCCCGTAAGGCGAGGGCTGCCGCCCGGCCAGCCAGCGTTGCAGCAGGCGGCGCAAGCGGCGCTTGAAGGGGGCCGGTGGCTGCAAGTCGTGCATCATGCCCAGGGCCATGGCCTTGTCGCGCTGCGTGGCCAGGTCCAGCACCAGGCTGCAGGGTGCCCAGGCCTGGGCTGCGCTCAACTGCGGCGGCAAGGCCACGCCGTCGCCACTGTCGCCCATCGGCCAGCGGTCGTTGTCGTGCAGGTGATTGGCGTAGCACAACAAGGTTTGCGGCTGCCAGGCCAGGCCTTGCAGGGCCTCCAGCACGGCCGCCTGGGCGCAGATGTGGTCGGGGTGCGGGTCGAGTTGCGGGTGCGGCATCACCAACACTTCCGGCTTGGCCATTTCCAGCAAGGCCCGCAGGTCGGCCAGCAGGTTGCGCCAGGTTGGCACGCCATCGCGGTCGGCCGGCAGCGGGAACGGGTTGAACTGGCGGAACACGCGGATATCGGCCAGGTCAGCTTCACGGGAAGCAGCCGGCTGATCGGGCGCGGCCTGCATGGCAGGCAGTTGCAGGCAGAAGTAACCCAGCTGCACACAACGTGACTCCGGCACACCCGCCCAGCGCGGCACGGCGATGCTGTCCCAGGCACGCAAGCGGCCCTTCAGGCGGGCAGCCTCGGCTTTTTCCAGGCCCATCTGCTGGTAGTGTTCGGCTTCGATTTCGCCAGCTGTCAGGGTGACCACCCAGGTTTCGTCGGCTTGGCTGTAGAGGCCATATGCAGCCAGCTCGGCGTCATCGGCATGCGGCGCGATCACCATCACACGGCGACGTTGCAACTCGACAGCGGGGGTTATCCACAGGCGCGGCTGGCCTTGCAGCCGACAATGGCGACCGCGCAGGCGCAAGGTACCCGCTTGCAAGGGCACGGCCAGGCCGGTCAGGTTGAGAAAACGTACGCCATCGACACCACGCTCGAACGTTTGCCGGTCAGCCTGCTCAGCAGCGCCCAGCTCTACCCGAGGGTCGAGAAACCGCCCCAGCCAGGAGCTTTTTACCTGCAGCTCGAGCATGAGGGTTTCGTCACCCTGCAGCACGCAATCGGCCTGGAGCTGGCCATCGCGCAGGCTGGCTGGCACTTCCCGCGCCTGCTCACCGAAGTCGTAGGCGTAATCCTCGCCCGGGGCGTAGAACAGATGGTCGGCAAACCAGGCTTCGTGAGCCGCCCAGACCAACGGCAACAGCAGCAATGGCAGCCACCACCAGCTGAAAACACCCAAGGCGACCAACGCAACCAGGCCCGCCAGCAAGCCCAGGCGCTTGTTGCGCCGGTGGCGCTTGAGCAACTGCTGCTTGCGGCTCACGCCTGGTACACCGGCACAGGGTTGCACCAGCGGTCCTTGTACTCGCGGTCGGCACGGCCGAACGAGAACCGCAGTGGCTTGTTGCGCGCACGGGCGTCTTCCCAGGCAGCCTGGGTATTGAGGAAGCTCAGCACGCTGCCCGGGCTGAACGCCTTGGTTTCAGGGTCTACGCCGCCATTGATGTACTCGACGCTGATCCATTCCGGCGCTTCGACGCGGTACACCAGCTGGATGGCAATCGGCTTGCCATCCAGCAGCAGTACCGAGCCGATCAGCAGCGCTTGCAGGCGCTCCAGCACCTGGGCCATGTGCTCGGCACCGGTGGCCGGGAAGCCCCAGCGGCGCTGGAACAGGTCGCAGTACATGCTGGCGATTTCCTGCGCACTGAAGTCGCTGATCGGGCGTACCACGCCACCTGCTTCTTCCAGCAGGCGCAGTTCGCGGCGCTGGTTGTAGCGGAATTTCTTCGACAGGTCTTCAGGGGCGCGGGCCATGGCCAGCTGTTCCTTCTGCGCCTTGAGGCCGCTGAAGCGGCCCTGGTTCAGATCGGACAGGTAGCGCGCGGCATGGCGCAGCGGTGCAGCGGCATCGGCTGCCGCCGGCAGGATGATTTCGGCATTGCCCAGATCGAACAGGGCTTTCTTGCCGGCACGTTTGAGCACATCCTTGGACAGCGCCAGGTGACGACCCCAGGTCGGGATGGCGGCCTTCAGCTCACCCGCCTGATGCCAGCCCAGGTAGCGCACCGGGATCTGTGCCAGGTCTGCCAGCTGTTCGACCACCAGCGGATGAGTGGCAACACTGCCACCAAAGCGCGCCCATGCCTCGGCATAGGCCTTGGCGTCTATAACTTGCCAACCGCGTTCGCGGAAGGCCTGAATTCGATTGAGCATCAAGCCTGCCCCACCAGCGCGCGTACCTGCGGCAACTGCCAGAAGGCCTCACGCACCGCTTGGTCAGAGAAACGTTCACGCAGACGCTGCAGCATGTGCTCGGCACAGGCCTGGCGCTGCTCGCCGTCCAGCACGGCCAGATGCTTCAGCCCCTGCGCCAACTGTGCAGCATCGCCCAGCGGGAACAGCACACCCACACTCTCGACCACTTCGCGAGCCCCGCCGCATGCCGTGGCGAGCACCGGCACACCGGCGACCATGGCTTCGAGCAGGACCATGCCGAACGGCTCATGGTCAGAGCTCAGGGCAAACACGTCGAACGCCTGGAAATAGCGCCGTGCATCCGGCACCTGGCCCAGGAAGTCCACTTGCCCGGCAATGCCCAGCTCGGCGGCCTGGGCCTTGAGCTTGGCCTCCAGCCGGCCCTTGCCGAGAATCGCCAGACGCGCGCCGGCTGGCAGCCCTGGCAACGCCTGAGCAAAACCACGCAAGAGGGTTGCCTGGTCCTTGTCCGGGTGCAGGCGCCCGACATTGCCGACGATCCATGCCTGTGCATCCAGGCCCAAGGTCTGGCGTGCTTCGGCGCGCGGCACCAGTGCCGCTTGCAGGGCGTCGATATCGATGCGGTTGTACAGGGTCTGGATGCGTTCGGCCGGCCACTGCGGCAGGCAGCGGCGCATATCGTCACGCACGGCGTCCGACACGCCCAGCAGGCTCAGGCGCTTGCTGAACAGGTTGGCGAACAGGCGGCGGCCTTTGCGCTCGTAGTCGCCAAAGGCATGGTGCACGCCAATCACCGGCAGGCCGGTACCCAGCAGGGCCACGTAGATCGGCTTGAAGCGGTGGGCAATGCAGAACGCGAAATTGCGCTCGGCCGCGATCCGCCGCAAGGCACGGATGGCGCCGAGCTTCAGGCCACGCACGGCCTTGGAGCTGAACTCCAGGAACAGCACCTCGTCCGACGCGCAGCCCGCCGCTACCTGCGGGTCGGCAGCGCCGGTGAGGAACACCGTGGTGACCTGGTAGCCACGCCCCTGGAACAGGCTGGCGTACTGACGGGCGCAATCCAGGAAAGGCCCGTCATAGCCATGGCAGAACTGCAGGATGCGCGGTTCAGAGCGGCTGGTCATAGGCGGCAGCGCCGTCCTTCACGACCAGGATGTCTTCCATGATCAGGTACTGCAGGTCCGAGCCGAAGAACATGTTCAGGGCATCGGTCGGCGAGCAGATCATCGGCTCACCACGGCGGTTCAGCGAGGTGTTCAGCGACACGCCGTTGCCGGTCAGGTCTTCCAGCGCCTTCATCATGTCGTAGTAGCGTGGGTTGTACTCACGCTTGAGCACCTGGGCACGCGAAGTACCGTCCTCGTGGACCACTTCCGGCACACGGGTTTTCCACTCTTCAGCCACTTCGAAGGTGAAGGTCATGAACGGCGCCGGGTGGTCGACCTTGATCATCTGCGGGGCGACGGTGTCGAGCATCGACGGGCAGAACGGTCTCCAGCGTTCGCGGAACTTGATCTGGTGGTTGATGCGGTCAGCCACGCCTTCAACGCTCGGGCAGCCGATGATCGAACGGCCACCGAGGGCACGCGGGCCGAACTCCATGCGGCCCTGGAACCAGGCCACCGGGTTGCCGTCGACCATGATCCGGGCGATCTGCTGAGGCATGTTCTCCAGCTTGCGCCACTTCGGCTGGTTCGGGTGACGGGCGCAGGCCGCGATCACGTCTTCGTTGGAGTACGACGGGCCGAGGTAGACGTGTTCCATCTTCTCGACCGGTACGCCACGGGCGTGGGAAACATAGGCCGCGGCGCCAACGGCAGTACCGGCGTCGCCAGAGGCCGGCTGGACGAACAGCTCTTTCACATCCGGACGGGCGATGATCTTCTGGTTCAGTTTCACGTTCAGCGCGCAGCCGCCGGCGAAGGCCAGCTTGCCGGTTTCACGCAGGGTATCGCCCAGGTAATGGTCGATCATCTGCAGCGCCAGTTTCTCGAACAGCGCCTGCATGCTGGCCGCGTAATGGATGTACGGCTCGTCGGCGATGTCGCCTTCGCGCTTGGGGCCCAGCCATTCGATCAGCTTCGGCGAGAAGTAGAAGCCCTTGCCCTTCTCTTTATAGCGGCGCAGGCCGATAACGTTGGCATACTCGGTGTTGATCACCAGTTCGCCGTTTTCGAAGCTGGCCAGGCGCGAGAAGTCGTACTTGCTGGCGTCGCCATACGGCGCCATGCCCATGACCTTGAACTCGCCGTCGAGCATTTCGAAGCCGAGGAACTCGGTGATCGCGCCGTACAGGCCACCCAGGGAGTCCGGGTCGAAGAACTCCTTGATCTTGTGGATCTTGCCGTTTTCGCCATAGCCAAAGAAGGTGGTGGCGTACTCGCCTTTACCGTCGATGCCGAGGATGGCGGTTTTTTCCTTGAAGCCCGAGCAGTGGTAGGCACTGGAGGCGTGGGCCAAGTGGTGCTCGACCGGCTCGATCTTGACCTTTTTCGGGTCGAAGCCCAGCTGCTCCAGGCACCAGACGATCTTCTTGCGGTAGCGCTTGTAGCGACGGTTGCCCATCAGGATGGCGTCGAGTGCGCGATCCGGGGCGTACCAGTAGCGCTTGGCATAGTGCCAGCGCGCCTTGCCGAACAGGCTGATCGGGGCGAACGGGATGGCTACCACGTCGACGTCGGACGGCTTGATGCCTGCCTGTTCCAGGCAGAACTTCGCCGACTCGTAGGGCATGCGGTTCTTCGCATGCTTGTCACGCACGAAGCGCTCTTCTTCGGCGGCGGCAATCAGCTTGCCGTCAATGTACAGGGCCGCGGAAGGGTCATGGCTAAGGGCGCCGGACAGGCCAAGGATCGTCAATGCCAAGGGATTAGCCTCTTCATTCGGTAAAAATGCGCCAGCGGCCTCTTGGGCGGGTGGCGGCTAAAGGGCGGGATTATAACGCAAACATGTGCGCAACGCGGCAACCTGTACTGGCCTCATCGCCGGCAAGCCAGCTCCCACAGGTACTGCATCGCCCTTGAAGGCAGCGGTGTACCTGTGGGAGCTGGCTTGCCGGCGATGAGGCCGGTACAGGCAAGCACTATTATTCGGCGATCAGCCAGTCCATGCGGTAGCTGCCGTCGGTCTGCGCCAGCTCCTTGGCCAGCCACGGCAGCAGCTCCTTGAGCTCTTCTTCCAGCCCCCACGGCGGGTTGGCGATGGCCAGACCAGAGCCATTGAGCCCCTGCGGACTGTCCTGATGGTGCACATACAGCTCGACCCGCAGCAGTTTCGGCGCGCCGGTGCTGGTCAGGTCCTGGTAGTAGCGGGTCAGCGAGCGCTGGTCCTTGATCGGGTACCAGATGGCCGCAACAGTCTGGCGCATGCGGCCAATCGCCTCTTTCATGGCATTGGTGCAGCGCTTGAGCTCATCGGCCTGTTCGAACGGCGGGTCGATCAGCATGATCGCGCGTTTTTCCTGCACGGGCAGCAAGGCACGCGGCACATGCCAGCCTTCGCCCAGGTGCACGACCACGCGCGGGTCTTTTTTCATGTTCTCTTTAAGCAGCGGCCCGTCTTCGGGGTGCTTCTCGTTGAGCAGGGCACGGTCTTGCTGGCGCATCAGGCGGCGGGCCAGCTCGGGCGAGCCGGGGTAGTAGCGCAGCTCGCCGTCGGCGTTCAGGCGCTTGATGACGCGCAGGTAATCGGCAGCCATGGCAGGCAGATCGTCACGATTCCACAAGCGGGCAACGCCTTCCAGATACTCGCCGGTACGGGTTGCCTGGTCGCCCTGCAGGTCGTACAGACCAAGCCCTGCGTGGGTATCGATGTAGGCGAACGGCTGCTCCTTGCGCGCCATAAGGGCGATGAGGCGGGTCAGCACGATGTGTTTGAGGACGTCGGCGTGGTTGCCGGCGTGGAAGGCGTGACGATAGTTCATGGCAACTCCTGCGGGGGTGGCAAGTTTACCTTGCCTTGCAGGCGGAGTCAGGCCTTGCTGCTGATCGGTGGCGCCCGCGAAGCAGGCGCCGCCGATTCAACGGGTATTACTTGTCAGCGTGATAAGCCGCATCAGCGGTTTCGAAACGCTTGACCATCGACTGCGACGGGCTGCCCAGCTTGCTCACCAGCACAATGGCGATGCTGGCGAACAGGAAGCCCGGGATGATTTCGTACAACCCGAGGGTGTCGAAGTTCTTCCACAGGATCACGGTCAGCGCACCCACCACGATACCGGCCAGCGCGCCGTTACGGGTCATGCCTTTCCACAGTACCGAAATCAGCACTACCGGGCCGAAGGCCGCACCGAAGCCAGCCCAGGCGTAAGCCACCAGGCCCAGCACGCGGTTTTCCGGGTTGGCGGCCATGGCGATGGCGATCAGCGCAACGGCCAGTACCATCAGGCGGCCGACCCACACCAGCTCACCCTGCGAAGCGTTCTTGCGCAGGAAGGCTTTGTAGAAGTCTTCGGTCAGGGCACTGGAGCACACCAGCAGCTGGCAGCTCAGGGTGCTCATTACTGCCGCCAGAATGGCCGACAGCAACACACCGGCGATCCATGGGTTGAACAGGATCTTGGCCAGCTCGATGAACACACGCTCGTGGTTTTCAGTCACCGGACCCGCCAGGTCAGGGTGCGCCGAGAAGTAGGCGATACCGAAGAAGCCCACGGCACAGGTACCGGCCAGGCACAGGATCATCCAGGTCATGGAGATACGGCGAGCGTTGGCAATCGACTTCACCGAGTCGGCAGCCATGAAGCGCGCCAGGATGTGCGGCTGGCCGAAGTAGCCCAGGCCCCAGCCCATCAACGAGATGATGCCGACGAAGGTCGCGCCCTTGAGCATGTCGAAGTTGGCCGGGTTCACCGCGTCGATGGCGGCGAAGGTGGTGTCGAAGCCACCGGTCGAGATCAGCACGATCACCGGGGTGAGGATGAGCGCGAAGATCATCAGCGACGCTTGCACGGTGTCGGTCCAGCTCACTGCCAGGAAGCCACCCACGAAGGTGTAGGCAATCGTGGCCGCAGCACCTGCCCACAGGGCAGTTTCATACGGCATGCCGAAGGTGCTTTCGAACAGGCGGGCACCGGCAACGATGCCGGAGGCGCAGTAGATGGTGAAGAACACCAGGATGACGATGGCCGAGATGATCCGCAGCAGGCCGCTGTTGTCTTCGAAGCGGCTGGAGAAGTAATCCGGCAGGGTCAGTGCATCACCGTTGTGCTCGGTCTGCACGCGCAGGCGGCCGGCGACGAACAGCCAGTTCAGGTAGGCACCGACGGTAAGGCCGATGGCGATCCAGGCTTCGGAAAGACCAGAGAAGTAGATGGCGCCCGGCAGGCCCATGAGCAGCCAGCCGCTCATGTCGGAAGCGCCAGCGGAAAGCGCGGTCACCACGCTGCCCAGGCTACGACCGCCGAGGATGTAGTCGGAAAGGTTGTTGGTGGAGCGATAGGCGGCGAAGCCGATCAGCACCATTGCCGCGATGTAGATCACGAAGGTGATCGTTAGTGGGTTGCCCATACGTGTGCCCTGGCGTTTGTTTTTATCTCATGCACAACCGCAGCCATGGCGGTTGCACCCAGGCGGCGAATGCTATGCAACAACGCAAAGCGGGTGCAACCCTTTTTCATTTGCAAGTTGCACCTGCCCGTGCATTTTCCGATAAAGCTGCTTTTTTGCTCCTTTTTGGCGCATCAAGCCGTTTTTTTCAGAATAAAAAGCACCGAAAACGTCCCTTTCCATCGTGTGGAAATGACTGTCAGACGAGTTGCACCTTTTACACAAAAAATTCGGGTTGCACCTGGTTGCACCCGAATTGTCCTACAGATACTCTTGACGCCAGCTTAGGCCACAACCGTGGCAATAACGAGGATAAGAAATGGCGACTACCACCCTTGGGGTCAAACTCGACGACCCGACCCGTGAGCGACTCAAAGCAGCTGCGCAGTCCATTGACCGCACGCCGCACTGGTTGATCAAGCAAGCGATCTTCAACTACCTGGAGAAGCTCGAGGGTGGTGCCACCCTGACCGAACTCAACGGTCATGTCAGCAACCTGGCGGACGACGCCGGCGAAGTCCAGGCTGACCACAGCCACCAGTGCTTCCTCGAATTCGCCGAGAGCATCCTGCCGCAGTCGGTGCTGCGCTCGGCAATCACTGCCGCCTACCGCCGCCCCGAGCAGGAAGTGGTGCCGATGCTGCTGGAGCAGGCGCGCCTGAGCGCCCCGCTGGCAGAGGCCACCAACAAGCTGGCCGCCGGCATCGCCGAAAAACTGCGCAACCAGAAGAGCGCTGGCGGCCGTGCCGGTATCGTTCAGGGGTTGCTGCAGGAGTTCTCGCTGTCGTCCCAGGAAGGCGTAGCGCTGATGTGCCTGGCCGAAGCCTTGCTGCGCATCCCCGACAAGGGCACCCGCGACGCACTCATCCGCGACAAGATCAGCACCGGCAACTGGCAGCCGCACCTGGGCAACAGCCCGTCGCTGTTCGTCAACGCCGCCACCTGGGGCCTGCTGCTGACCGGCAAGCTGGTCAGCACCCACAATGAATCCGGCCTGACCTCCTCGCTCACCCGCATTATTGGTAAAAGCGGCGAGCCGATGATCCGCAAGGGCGTCGACATGGCCATGCGCCTGATGGGCGAGCAGTTCGTCACCGGTGAAACCATTGCCGAAGCCCTGGCCAACGCCAGCCGCTTCGAGGCCAAGGGCTTCCGCTATTCCTACGACATGCTCGGCGAAGCGGCACTGACCGAGCACGACGCACAGAAGTACCTGGCGTCCTACGAGCAGGCCATCCACTCGATCGGCAAGGCCTCCCATGGCCGTGGCATCTATGAAGGCCCGGGCATCTCCATCAAGCTGTCGGCGCTGCACCCGCGCTACAGCCGCGCCCAGTACGAGCGCGTGATGGAAGAGCTGTACCCGCGCCTGCTGTCGCTGACCCAGCTGGCCAAGCAGTACGACATCGGCCTGAACATCGACGCCGAAGAGGCCGACCGCCTGGAGCTGTCGCTCGACCTGCTCGAGCGCCTGTGCTTCGAACCGTCGCTGGCCGGCTGGAACGGTATCGGCTTTGTTATCCAGGCCTACCAGAAACGCTGCCCGTACGTGATCGACTACGTCATCGACCTGGCCAAGCGCAGCCGCCACCGCCTGATGATCCGCCTGGTAAAAGGCGCCTACTGGGACAGCGAGATCAAGCGCGCCCAGGTCGAAGGCCTGGAAGGCTACCCGGTCTACACCCGCAAGGTGTACACCGACGTGTCCTACGTGGCCTGCGCCCGCAAGCTGCTGGCCGTGCCGGAAGCCATCTACCCGCAGTTCGCCACCCACAACGCCCACACCCTGTCGGCCATTTACCACATTGCCGGGCAGAACTATTACCCGGGCCAGTACGAGTTCCAGTGCCTGCACGGCATGGGCGAGCCACTGTACGAGCAAGTGGTCGGCAAGGTTGCCGACGGCAAGCTGAACCGCCCGTGCCGCGTGTATGCACCGGTCGGCACCCACGAAACACTGCTGGCCTACCTGGTACGCCGCCTGCTGGAAAACGGCGCCAACACCTCGTTCGTCAACCGCATCGCCGACCACTCGATCTCCATCCAGGAACTGGTTGCCGACCCGGTCGCCAGCATCGAGCGCATGGGCACCCAGGAAGGCAGCATCGGCCTGCCGCACCCGCGTATCCCGCTGCCGCGTGATCTGTATGGCAGCGAGCGCGCCAACTCGGCCGGTATCGACATGGCCAACGAACACCGCCTGGCGTCGCTGTCCTGCGCCATGCTGGCCACCGCTCACAACGACTGGAAAGCCGCCCCGCTGCTGGCCTGCGCGGCCAGCCAAGGTGCCGCCGCACCGGTGCTGAACCCGGCAGACCACCGCGACGTGGTGGGCCATGTACAGGAAGCTACCGTCGCCGATGTCGACAACGCCATCCAGTGCGCACTGAATGCTGCACCGATCTGGCAGGCCACCCCGCCCGCCGAGCGCGCCGCCATTCTGGAGCGCACCGCCGACCTGATGGAGGCCGAAATCCAGCCGCTGATGGGCCTGCTCATCCGCGAGGCGGGCAAAACCTTCGCCAACGCCATCGCCGAAGTGCGTGAAGCCGTGGACTTCCTGCGTTACTACGCGGTGCAGGCCCGCAACGACTTCAGCAACGACGCCCACCGCCCACTGGGCCCGGTGGTATGTATCAGCCCGTGGAACTTCCCGCTGGCGATCTTCAGTGGCCAGGTGGCCGCTGCCCTGGCCGCCGGTAACCCGGTGCTGGCCAAGCCAGCCGAGCAAACCCCACTGATCGCAGCCCAGGCCGTGCGCCTGCTGCTGGAAGCCGGCATCCCTGAAGGCGTGCTGCAACTGCTGCCAGGTCGCGGTGAAACCGTCGGTGCCGGCCTGGTGGGTGATGAGCGCGTCAAAGGCGTGATGTTCACCGGCTCCACCGAGGTGGCCCGCCTGCTGCAGCGCAACGTCGCCGGCCGCCTGGACAACCAGGGCCGCCCGATCCCGCTGATCGCCGAAACCGGTGGCCAGAACGCCATGATCGTCGACTCCTCGGCACTGACCGAACAGGTGGTGATCGACGTGGTGTCCTCGGCCTTCGACAGTGCCGGCCAGCGTTGCTCGGCCCTGCGCGTGCTGTGCCTGCAGGAAGACTCCGCCGACCGCGTAATCGAAATGCTCAAGGGCGCCATGGCCGAAAGCCGCCTGGGCTGCCCGGACCGCCTGGCCGTGGACATTGGCCCGGTGATCGACGCCGAAGCCAAGGCCGGCATCGAGAAGCACATCCAGGGCATGCGCGAGAAAGGCCGCTCGGTCTATCAAGTGGCAATCGCCGATGCCGCCGAAATCAAGCGCGGCACCTTCGTGATGCCAACCTTGATCGAACTGGAAAGCTTCGACGAACTGAAGCGCGAAATCTTCGGCCCGGTGCTGCACGTTGTGCGCTACAACCGTCGCAACCTGGACCAGCTGATCGAGCAGATCAACAACTCCGGCTACGGCCTGACCCTCGGCGTGCACACCCGCATCGACGAGACCATCGCCAAAGTCGTGGAAACCGCCAACGCCGGCAACATGTACGTCAACCGCAACATCGTCGGTGCGGTGGTGGGTGTGCAGCCATTCGGTGGTGAAGGCCTGTCTGGTACCGGCCCGAAAGCCGGCGGTCCGCTGTACCTGTACCGCCTGCTGTCGACCCGCCCGGCCGACGCGATTGGCCGCCACTTCCAGCACCAGGATGGCGAAGGCAAGCCGGACCGTACCCTGCACGATCAGCTGATCAAGCCGCTGCACGGCCTGAAGGCCTGGGCAGAAAGCAACCAGCTGGCCGACCTGGCCGCGCTGTGCAGCCAGTTCGCCAGCCAGTCGCAGAGCGGCATCGCCCGCCTGCTGCCAGGCCCGACCGGCGAGCGCAACAGCTACACCATCCTGCCGCGCGAGCACGTGCTGTGCCTGGCCGACAACGAGGCCGACCTGCTGGCCCAGTTCGCTGCCGTGCTGGCGGTGGGCAGCTCGGCGGTATGGGCTGACGGCGAACCCGGCAAAGCCCTGCGCCAGCGCCTGCCGCGTGAGCTGCAGGCCAAGGTGAAGCTGGTGACGGACTGGAACAAGGATGAAGTGGCGTTCGACGCCGTGATCCACCATGGCGACTCGGACCAGCTGCGTGGCGTTTGCCAGCAGGTGGCCAAGCGCGCCGGGGCAATCGTCGGTGTACACGGGCTGTCCAGCGGGGATCACCAGATTGCACTGGAGCGCTTGGTGATCGAGCGGGCGGTGAGTGTGAACACCGCTGCTGCGGGCGGTAATGCCAGCTTGATGACCATTGGCTGAAGCTGAGGGTTGTTGATAAAGGAGAGCTTCGGCTCTCCTTTTTTATGGGCGCTTGGTTTGAAATGTCTGACGCCTTTATACAACCTGAAAGCAAGCCTTCACGGCCTCATCCCAACTCAGCATCATCCATCAGCGCTTTGGCCATCGCGCTCAAGTTGTGCGCAGCCCATCAACTCCGAGGACAGCTCGCGGGCATTACGGCAAGGCATGCCACACGAGACCAAGGCCCTACCCAGAGCACCGCAATGGCTTGAAGGGGGCTGGGAGTATGTTTGGGAAATGGACTACAAGACAGGGTAGAAATCTGAGATTTTCAGGTTTTTTGAAGGCGTTACACTGGCAAACCCAACGATCGGTTCATGAGGTTTATCATGATTGCCAACCTGTACGACCCACTGGAGGTCGGAATGACTACAAAGGCCCCAAACAAGTCCAAGGCTGATAACCCGTATATAGAATCTGCCCAGCGCATTCGACAATTGGCTGAGGTCTTCGAAAGATACCCCGCTGAGGCGAAAGCATTCCGTGCTCAGCTAGGCATGTTCACCGCCAAAGGTACTCTCAAGGCCAAGTACCGATAAATGTATCAGCTGCTTCCGTCACTCGTTCTTGGATTTCATGGCTGTGATCGTAAGACCGGCGAAGCCATTTTGGCAGGTGAGCCAATTGCACCCAGCGTCAATGAATACGACTGGCTCGGTGAAGGCGCCTATCTCTGGGAAAATAGCCCTGAGCGCGCACTCAGCTATGCGCAGTTGATAAAGCGATACAAACGAGGCCAAGGATCTATCAACGACCCATTCGTTGTCGGCGCAGTCATTGACCTGGGACTTTGCCTCAATTTGACAGAGGAAGGCGCATTGCAGGAGCTTGGGGCGGCTTACTGCCTCCTGACCGGTAGCACCGAAAGCCTTCCTGAGAACAAGCCCGGCTTCTCAGGCGACCCTGACAACTTGAAACGCTTCCTGGATTGCGCTGTATTCAAGGCCCTCCACTCCGCGAGAAAACACGTCGGACTAAAACCATACGAGTCGATTCGCTCGCCGTTTCTTGAAGGCGCCCCGCTCTATCCAGGCACGTCATTCCGGCAGCAAACCCACACTCAGCTCTGCGTACGCAGCACCAACTGCATCAAGGGATATTTCCGCCCATTGAATGCCGACGGCACGCTGTTCCAACCCTGAGGGAGGCGCCCTGTGCAGTTCGCACGAAATGAAGGAGCCTGTGGCTGAACATCATCTGAATCAATCATGGTAGCCAGCCCTTTCAGGGCACTCCTAGACTCGGCTCACGCCCGCCCAAGGACCGCCACCATGCCCGAGACCCTGCTCAGCTCCCGCAACCTCGCCTTCGAACTCTACGAAGTCCTCGACGCCGAAGCCCTCACTCAGCGCCCGCGCTTCGCCGAGCACAACCGCGAAACCTTCGACGCCGCGCTGACCACTGCCCGCACCATCGCCGAAAAATTCTTCGCCCCGCACAACCGCAAGGCTGATGAAAACGAGCCGCGCTATGTGGACGGCCGGGCCGAACTGATCCCGGAGGTGAAACCCGCGGTCGATGCCTTCCTCGAAGCCGGCTTCCTCAACGCCAACCGCGATTTCGAAGCCGGCGGCATGCAGCTGCCCAGCCTGGTCTCACAAGCCTGCTTCGCCCACTTCCAGGCCGCCAACGCCGGCACCACGGCCTACCCGTTCCTGACCATGGGCGCGGCCAACCTGATCGAGAGTTTTGGCACCGACGAGCAAAAGCGCCTGTTCCTGCAGCCGATGATCGAGGGCCGCTATTTCGGCACCATGGCGCTGACCGAGCCCCATGCCGGCTCGTCGCTGGCCGACATCCGCACCCGGGCAGAACCTGCCGGCGACGGCAGCTACCGGCTCAAGGGCAACAAGATCTTCATCTCCGGCGGCGATCACGAACTGTCCGACAACATCGTGCACATGGTGCTGGCCAAACTGCCGGATGCGCCGCCCGGGGTGAAAGGCATCTCGCTGTTCATCGTGCCGAAATACCGGGTGAACCAGGACGGCAGCCGTGGCCCACGCAATGATGTGCTGCTGGCCGGGTTGTTCCACAAGATGGGCTGGCGCGGCACCACCTCTACCGCGCTGAACTTCGGTGACAACGGCGAGTGCGTCGGCTACCTGGTCGGCCAGCCGCACCAAGGCCTGGCCTGCATGTTCCAGATGATGAACGAGGCACGCATCGGCGTCGGCATGGGCGCGGTGATGCTCGGTTACGCCGGTTACCTGTACTCGCTGGAATACGCCCGCCAGCGCCCGCAGGGTCGGCTGCCAGACAACAAAGACCCGCACAGCCCGGCCGTGCCGATCATCGAACACACCGATGTGAAACGCATGCTGCTGGCGCAGAAGGCCTACGTCGAAGGCGCCTTCGACCTGGGCCTGTACGCCGCTCGCCTGTTCGACGACACCCAGACCGCCAGCGAAGAAAGCACTCGCAAGCAGGCTCAGGAGCTGCTCGACCTGCTGACCCCGATCGTCAAATCCTGGCCCTCGGCCTTCTGCCTCAAGGCCAACGAACTGGCCATCCAGATTCTCGGCGGCCACGGCTACACCCGCGAATACCCGGTAGAACAGTACTACCGCGACAACCGCCTGAACCCGATTCACGAAGGCACCGAAGGCATCCAGTCGCTCGATTTGCTCGGCCGCAAGCTGGCGCAGAACAATGGCGCCGGCCTCAAGCAACTGATCCGCCTGATCGCCGGTACGGCCGAGCGCGCCAGCCATCACCCGAACCTCGACCCGCTACGCCAGCCGCTGGAGCAATTGGTCAACCGACTGCAAAGCGTGACCCTTGCCCTGCTCGGCGACCTGGCTCAGGGCAAAGTTGCTGGCGCCTTGGCCAACTCGGCCCTGTACCTCAAGGCGTTCGGCCACTGCGTGATCGGCTGGCGTTGGCTGGAACAGGCCATTCACGCCGAGCTTGGCCTGCTCAAGGGTAACGCCAGCGACCGCGACTTTTACCTTGGCAAGCTGCAGGCCGCGCGTTATTTCCTGACCTGGGAAGTACCGGGCTGCCATAATGAGCTGGCATTGCTGGAGGCGCGCGACGACACTTGCCTCACCATGCAGGACGAGTGGTTCTAAGGGGGAGCCACCATGTACACGGAGGCTTCCACATGTTCGATACCAGCGCCCTGCTGCGCCAGCGCTTTGCCGCGCTGCGCAGCACGGCCGAGTTGTTTTCCCTGCGCCATGTAAAACAGTCGCATCAGGCGCTGTCGGTTCGGCGCAACGTTGCCGAACCGCCCTTCTTCAGCCAGGACGAAGGCGCCATGCTCACTGTGCGGGTGAATGGCGTGGAGGCTTACGCGGCCACCGCCGACCTGTCCCAGGCTGGCCTGCAACGCGCATTGGAGCAGGCCGAGGCCCTGGCCCGGCAGATCACCCCGCACAGCCTGCTCGACCTGCGCGACCAACCCGTGACCAACGCCCGTCACGACCATGTTTCACCCAACTTCGACCAGCCAGTGCCCTCCCTGGCCGACTGCCTTGGCTTGCTTGCCGCCGAGTCGGCCAGCGTGCCCAAGGACAGCCGCCTGGTGGACTGGCAGGCGAGCCTGGGCCTGACCCTGGTCGAGCAAACCTACCTGAACTCGGCCGGTGCCGAACTGCGCCACGCCCAGCGCTTCCTGTTCCCGGGCCTGGGTGTCACCGCCAGCGATGGCCAGGACAGCCAGAGCCGCAGCCTGGGCCGCGATAACTTCGGCCAGCAGGGCGGGTTCGAAATCATCGAGCGTTGCGGGCTGGTGGGCGCCGCCCGGCAGGTTGCCGACGAGGCACTGCAGTTGCTGCTGGCACCCAACACCCCCAGCGGCCCACGCGACCTGCTGCTGATGCCAGACCAGATGATGCTGCAGATTCACGAGTCCATCGGCCACCCGCTGGAAATGGACCGCATCCTCGGTGACGAGCGCAATTACGCTGGCACCAGCTTCGTCAAAGCCAGTGATTTCGGCCATCTGCAGTACGGCTCCAGCCTGCTGAACGTGACCTTCGACCCTACCATCGGCGAAGAGCTGGCCAGCTACAGCTTCGATGACGACGGTACCCCGGCCAACAAACAGTTCCTGATCCGCGACGGCCTGCTGTTGCGCCCGCTGGGTGGCGCACTGTCGCAGTTCCGCTCGGGCCTGGACGGCGTGGCCAACAGCCGCGCCTGCGGCTGGAACCGAGCGCCTATCGACCGCATGGCCAACCTGAACATCGAGCCGGGCGACCAGAGCCTGGAGCAACTGGTGAAGGGCATCGAACACGGCATCCTGATGCGCACCAACCGCTCCTGGTCCATCGACGATGCACGCAACAAGTTCCAGTTCGGCTGCGAATGGGGCCAGCTGATCGAAAACGGCGAGCTCAAGGGCATCGTCAAGAACCCCAACTACCGCGGCATCTCCGCACAGTTCTGGCGCAACCTGTCGGCAGTAGGCGATCGCAGCACCTTCCAGGTACTCGGCACGCCCAACTGCGGCAAGGGCGAGCCCAACCAGGTGGTGCGGGTCGGCCATGCCTCGCCCGCCTGCGTATTCCGCCAGATCGACGTATTCGGAGGAGATGCCTGATGAAGAATGCTTTCGAAACCCTGGTCGGGGATGTGCGCGCCGCCCTGCAAGCAGACGAGCAGTTCACCCTCGGCTACAGCGCCGAACAGTCGCAATTCGTGCGTTTCAACCACGCCAAGGTGCGCCAGGCCGGCACTGTCAGCCAGGCCAGCGCGCAACTGCGGTTGGTCCGTGATGGCCGCCAGGCGGAACAGCAGGTGACCTTGAGTGGCGACGCGCAACTGGATCGCCAGCGCCTTGGCGATGCGCTGGAGCAACTGCGCCAGACCTTGCCACTGTTGGCCGTTGACCCTTATCTGCGGCTAGACGAAAGTGCCTGGCAAAGCCACAGCCTGCAGGCGCAGCCCCTGCCCGAACTGGACGAAGTACTGGCCCTGCTCGACCGCGAAGCAGGCGAGCTGGACCTGGTCGGTATCTACGCTGCCGGCCCGATCTGCCGGGGCTTTGCCAGTTCGTTCGGCGCCTTTGGCTGGCACCAGGCCAACAGCTTCAACTTCGACTGGAGCCTGTTCCATGAAAACGGCCAGGCGGTGAAGGCCAACTATGCCGGCCAGGTGTGGAACATCGATGACTTCACCGCGCGCCTGCGTCAGGCGCGAGAACAGTTGGGCTTCCTCGGCCGCCCGGCGATCACCCTCAAGCCCGGCAGCTACCGCGCCTACCTGGCCCCGGCGGCCATGGACGAAATCGCCGGCATGCTGTGCTGGGGCGGTTTTTCCGCGCAGGCGCTGGCCACCGGCAACAGCGCCTTGCAGCGTTTGTACAACGGTGATGCCCGGCTGAGCCCGCTGGTGAGTTTCTCCGAGCAGGTTAGCGGGTCGCTGAGCCCGGCGTTTTCCGATGAGGGGGCTCCACGCCTGGATGTGCCATTGATCCAGCAAGGTGAGGCTCGGCAGCGATTGATCAGTGCGCGCAGTGCGGCCGAATTCGAGTTGCTGGCCAATGGTGCCGACAGCTACGAGTCGCCGTGCGCACTGAGCCTGGCACCGGGCAACTTGGCGAGCGAGCACATTCTTGAGCGCCTGGGCACCGGGCTGTACATCAGCAACCTGTGGTACCTGAACTACTCTGACCTGCCGGCAGCGCGCATGACCGGGCTGACCCGGTTCGCGACCTTCTGGGTGGAAAACGGGCAGATCCAGGGGCCCGTGAGCACCATGCGTTTCGATGACAGCCTGTACAGCTTGCTTGGCAGCCAGCTGGAAGACCTGACCCGCGAGCGCGAGATGATCTTGTCGACCAGCACCTATGGACAGCGCAGTACCGGGTCGAGTCATTTGCCGGGGGCACTGGTCAAAGGCCTGACCCTGACACTGTGATAGGCATTAGCGGCCTCTTTGCGGGCAAGCCCGCTCCCACAGGGTATTCACCACCCTCAGATGTGGTGCAGTACCTGTGGGGGCGGGCTTGCCCGCGAAGAGGCCGGCACTGACAAACGAGGAAGTCATGCCCGAACGCCCACCGCTAGACCCCGTCACCGCCCGCTGGATCCCCTGGGTGGTGGCCATCGCCTTCTTCATGCAGTCCTTGGACGGCACCATCCTCAACACCGCGCTGCCGGCCATGGCCCGCTCGCTGGCCGAAGACCCGCTGCGCATGCAAGGCGTGATCATTGCCTACATGCTCACCGTGGCCCTGCTGATCCCCGCCTCGGGCTGGATCGCCGACCGTTTCGGCACCAAACGCATCTTCTTCAGCGCCATCCTGCTGTTCAGTTTCGGCTCGCTGCTGTGCGCCGCCGCCAACAGCCTGGGCTTTTTGATCTTCGCCCGCGTCGTGCAGGGCCTGGGCGGTGCCTTGATGCTGCCGGTCGGGCGCCTGGTGGTGCTGCGCGCCTACCCGCGCAGCGAGCTGGTGCGAATCATGAGTTTCATCACCATCCCCGGCCTGCTCGGCCCTTTGCTGGGCCCGACGGTCGGTGGCTGGCTGGTGGAAATCCTCAGCTGGCACTGGATCTTCCTGCTCAATCTGCCGGTTGGCCTGATCGGCTGCATTGCCGTGTGGAAGTTCATCCCGGACCTGCGCGGCGCCGAGCGCACCACGTTCGACGGCCCCGGTTTCCTGCTGTTTGGCGCCGCGATGGTACTGATCACCATCGCCATGGAAGGCCTGGGCGAGCTGCACCTGCCGCACTTGCGGGTGATGTTGCTGCTGTTCGCCGGCATGGCGTGCCTGGCCGCCTACTGGCTGCGTGCCGGGCGCGACCCGGAGCCTTTGTTCTCGCCCAGCCTGTTCCGCGTGCGCACTTTCGCCATCGGCATCCTCGGCAACCTGTTCGCGCGCCTGGGCAGTGGCGCCCTGCCGTTCCTGGTGCCGTTGCTACTGCAGGTCGCGCTGGGCTACTCACCGGCCCAGGCCGGCATGAGCATGATCCCGCTGGCGGCAGCGGCCATGCTGGCCAAGTCCGTTGCCCGCCCGCTGATCGAGCGCTTCGGTTACCGCATCATCCTCACCGGCAACACCCTGCTGCTGGGCCTGCTGCTGGCCAGCCTGGGGCTGGTCGACGAGCAGACGCCCTACGCCGTACTGCTGATCCAGTTGGGCTTGCTGGGGGCGGTCAACTCGATGCAGTTCACCGCGATGAACACCGTGACCCTGATCGACCTGGACGACGCCAGCGCCAGCAGCGGCAACAGCCTGCTGTCGGTGGTCGCGCAACTGGCCCTGAGCCTGGGTGTGGCCTGTGCCGGTGCCTTGCTGGGCGGCTTTACCGCAGCGGGCAGCGCCGAAGGCGTGGAGTCCACCTTGGGCGCCTTCCAGCTGACCTTCGTCACCATCGGCGTGATGGCCATGCTGGCGGCAGCGATCTTCCTGCAACTGGCGCCGACGGACGGAAGGCGTGCCCGTCGTCCGGAAGAACACATGGAGTCGTAGGGCGAATGGCCATGAGGCTGGTAGACTGTGCGGCATTTTTCGCTTCGCACCGCAGGCCAGCCTCGTGACCACCGAATCCACCGCCTTTGCCACTCTGCCGTTGTCCGCCGCCATGCTGGCGAATCTGGACGCCCTCGGCTATGCCTCGATGACGCCGATCCAGGCCCAGAGCCTGCCGGTCATCCTCAAGGGGCAGGACCTGATCGCCCAGGCCAAGACCGGCAGCGGCAAGACCGCCGCCTTCGGCATCGGCCTGCTGAACCCGATCAACCCGCGCTACTTCGGCTGCCAGGCGCTGGTGTTGTGCCCTACCCGCGAGCTTGCCGACCAGGTGGCCAAGGAGCTGCGCCGCCTGGCCCGCGCCGAGGACAACATCAAGATCCTCACCCTGTGCGGCGGCGTTTCGCTGGGCCCGCAAATCGCCTCGCTGGAGCACGGTGCGCACATCATCGTCGGCACCCCGGGGCGTATCCAGCAACACCTGGACAAGGGCACCCTGGTACTCGATGGCCTGAACACGCTGGTACTGGACGAAGCCGACCGCATGCTCGACATGGGCTTCTTCGACGCCATCGCCAGCATCATCGGCAAGGCCCCGTCGCGCCGTCAGACCTTGCTGTTCTCGGCGACCTACCCGGCCGGCATCAAGCAACTGGCCGCCGACTTCATGCGCAACCCGCAGCAGGTGAAGGTCGAAAGCCTGCACACCGACAACCAGATCGAACAGCGCTTCATCGAGATCGACCCGCAGCAGCGCCTGGAGGCCGTCACCCGTGTGCTCGGCCACTACCGCCCGCAGTCCTGCGTGGCGTTCTGCTTCACCAAGCAGCAGTGCGAGGACGTGGTTGCCCACCTGACCGCCAAGGGTATCGTCGCCCAGGCGCTGCATGGCGACCTGGAGCAGCGCGACCGCGACCAGGTGCTGACCATGTTCGCCAACCGCAGCAGCTCGGTGCTGGTGGCTACCGACGTGGCCGCGCGCGGTCTGGACATCGATGGCCTGGACATGGTCATCAACGTGGAGCTGGCGCGTGATGCCGAAATCCACGTACACCGTGTGGGCCGTACTGGCCGTGCGGGTGAAAAAGGTGTTGCAGTCAGCCTGGTGGCACCGGCCGAAGGCCACCGTGCCCAGGCCATCGAGGAGCTGCAGAAGAGCCCGCTGCGCTGGGACCAGCTGGACAGCCTGAAGAGCAAAGGCGGCGAGCCGCTGCTGCCGGTGATGAGCACCCTGTGCATTGCAGCCGGGCGCAAGGACAAGCTGCGCCCGGGCGATATTCTCGGGGCACTGACCGGTGATGCCGGCATCCCGGGCAAGCAGGTGGGCAAGATTGCCATCTTCGACTTCCAGGCGTTCGTTGCCGTGGAGCGGGCGCTGGCCAAGCAGGCCATGCAGCGGCTGAACAGCGGCAAGATCAAGGGCCGCGCCCTGAAAGTCCGCATCGTCTGACCTATTTTGGGGCCGCTTTGCGGCCCCGGCTATTCATGAGGTAACACCGTGCATTCCACCGACGTCATCATCCTCGGCGCCGGCGCCGCCGGCCTGATGTGCGCCCAGCTCAGCGCCCGTCGTGGCCGCCGGGTGCTGCTGCTCGACCACGCCAACAAGCCCGGCAAGAAGATCCTCATGTCCGGCGGTGGGCGCTGCAACTTCACCAACATGTACACCGAGCCGGCCAACTTCCTGTCGCAGAACGCGCACTTCTGCAAATCGGCCCTGGCCCGCTACACCCAGTGGGACTTCATCGAACTGGTGTGCAAGCACGGTGTGGCGTACCACGAGAAGAAGCTCGGCCAACTGTTCTGCGACAACAAGGCCAGCGACATCCTCGACATGCTGCTGGCCGAGTGCGACGAGGCTGGCGCCGAAATCCGCATGCACACCAGCATCGAACAGATCGAAAAGACCGAAACCGGCTACCTGCTGCAGACCAGCGGTGGCCAGTTCGCCTGCCAGTCGCTGGTGATCGCCACCGGCGGCCTGTCGATCCCGACCCTGGGTGCCACCGGTTTTGGCTACCAGGTGGCGCGCCAGTTTGGCCACACCCTGTTGCCGACCCGCGCCGGGCTGGTGCCGTTCACCATCACCGAGCCCCAACTCAAGGCACTGTGCACCGAGTTGTCCGGCACCTCGCTGGACTGCACCGCCAGCTGCAACGGCACCAGCTTCCGCGAGAACCTGCTGTTTACCCACCGCGGCCTGAGCGGCCCGGCGATTTTGCAGATTTCTTCGTTCTGGGAAGCCGGTGACACGGTGGAGATCAACCTGCTGCCGGACCGCGATGCACTCACCTGGCTGCAACAGATGCAAACCGAGCGCGCCAACGCCGAACTGAAGACCGTGCTGGGCGAGGTGTTCACCCGCAAGCTGGCCAACCTGCTGGCCGAGCAGTGGTTCGAGTCCAGGCCGATGAAGCAGTACACCCCAGCAGAGCTGGCACAGATCGCCGAAAAGCTGGCGAACTGGCAAGTGGTACCGGCCGGCACCGAAGGCTACCGCACCGCCGAAGTCACCCTGGGCGGCGTGGATACGCGCGAAGTGTCGTCCAAGACCATGGAATCGCTGAAAAGCCCGGGGCTGTACTTCATTGGCGAAGTGCTCGACGTCACCGGTCACCTGGGCGGTTTCAACTTCCAGTGGGCCTGGGCATCGGCCAACGCCGCAGCGCAGTTCGTGTAGAGTAGAATCCATTCAGCAGCACGGAACGCTTCTTGCTGGCCCGTGCTGCACTGCATTCTTCGCTTACTGCCTAGCAGGCCATCATGTCATCGAGCTCGTTCCGTCAGTCACTGCGTCGCCTGTGGGGCCAAGACAAGTTCAGCTACAGCATCCGGGTCACCATCGCCCTCACCGGCAGCCTGGCCCTGTGCTGGTACCAGAACGAGATGGCCCTGCTGATCCCCCTGTTCCTCGGCATCATCGCCAGTGCCCTGGCCGAAACCGACGACAGCTGGCAAGGCCGCCTCAGCGCCCTTGCCGTTACCCTCGTGTGTTTTGCCATCGCCGCGTTGGCGGTGGAGCTGCTGTTCCCCTACCCCTGGGTTTTCGTTGTTGCCTTGGCCTTGGCCGCATTCGGCCTGACCATGCTCGGTGCCTTGGGCGAACGCTACGGTGCGATCGCTTCAGCGACCTTGATCACAGCGGTTTACACCATGATCGGCGTGGACCAGCGCGGTGGCCAGGTGACGGACTTCTGGCACGAGCCTTTGCTGCTGGTGACGGGGGCGGCCTGGTACGGGCTGCTGTCGGTGCTATGGCAGGCACTGTTCTCCAACCAGCCGGTGCAGCAAAGCCTGGCCAAGCTGTTCTTTGAGCTGGGCAGCTACCTCAAGCTCAAGGCCAGCCTGTTCGAGCCGGTCCGCACCCTTGACGTCGAGGCCCGGCGCCTTGAGCTGGCGCAGCAAAACGGCAAGGTGGTGGCGGCGCTCAACGCAGCCAAGGAAATCATCCTGCACCGGGTCGGCAACAGCCAGCCGAACTCCAAGGTCAGCCGCTACCTCAAGCTGTATTTCCTGGCCCAGGACATCCACGAGCGGGTCAGTGCCTCGCACTACCCCTATAACGCCCTGACCGACGCGTTCTTCCACAGTGATGTGATGTTTCGCTGCCAGCGCCTGCTGCGCAAGCAGGGTTCGTCCTGCCAGGAACTGGCGCGCTCGATTCGCCTGCGCCAGCCGTTCGTGCTGGCCAGCGGTTATCCCGAAGCCCTCGAAGACCTCAACGCTTCGCTAGAGCACCTGCGCATCCAGAGCAACCCGGCCTGGCGTGGCCTGTTGCGTTCGCTGCGGGCACTGGCCGCCAACCTGGCAACACTGGACCGCCTGCTAAGCGCCGCCAGCAACCCGGACAGCCTGGCCGACGCCAGCGACAGCAGCCTGCTCGACCGCTCCCCACGCTCGCTTAAAGACGTGTGGACACGCCTGCGCACCCAGCTGACGCCGACCTCGCTGTTGTTCCGTCATGCCCTGCGCCTGCCGCTGGCGCTGTCGATCGGCTACGGCATGGTGCACCTGATCCACCCCACCCAAGGCTACTGGATCATCCTGACCACGTTGTTCGTGTGCCAGCCCAACTACGGCGCAACCCGGCGCAAGCTGGTACAGCGAATCTTCGGCACCGCCGTCGGCCTGACAGTAGGCTGGGCGTTGTTCGACCTGTTCCCCAACCCGGTCATCCAGTCGCTGTTCGCCGTGGTCGCCGGGGTGGTGTTCTTCGTCAACCGCACCACCCGCTACACCCTGGCCACGGCGGCGATCACCCTGATGGTACTGTTCTGCTTCAACCAGATCGGCGATGGCTATGGGCTGTTCCTGCCGCGCCTGTTCGATACCCTGGTGGGCAGCCTGATCGCCATCCTGGCGGTGTTCCTGTTCCTGCCTGACTGGCAAGGGCGGCGGCTGAACAAGGCACTGGCCAATACCCTGGCCTGCGCCAGCGTATACCTGCGCCAGATCATGCAGCAGTATGCCCACGGCAAGCGCGACGACCTGGCCTACCGCCTGGCCCGGCGCAATGCCCACAACGCCGACGCGGCGCTGTCCACCACCTTGGCCAACATGCTGATGGAGCCTGGGCATTTCCGTAAGGAAGCGGATGTGGGCTTCCGTTTCCTGGTGCTGTCGCACACCCTGCTCAGCTACCTCTCCGGGCTGGGTGCACACCGCGACACGGCGTTGCCGGCGGAGGTCCAGGAGCAGCTGATCGAAGGCGCCGGGCAAAGCCTGGCCAGCAGCCTGGACGAAATAGCCAATGGGCTGGCGGCGCGGTTACCGGTGGCGATTCACAGTGATGAAGAAGAGGCGCTGGCCAATGCCCTGGAGCAGATGCCGGAAGAGCTGGATGAGCATCAGCGGCTGGTGCAGACACAGTTGGCGCTGATTTGCCGGCAGCTGGGGCCATTGCGGACCTTGGCCGCCCATTTGATCAAGGAAGGTGCGCCTGCCTGAGAGCAGGCACAACCTTCAGAAACCATGCTGGCGCAGCAGCCGCGCATAACTGCCGTCCGCCTTCATCGCCGCAATCGCCTGCTCGAACCCCTCGACAATCCGCGCATGCCCCGGGTGTTTCAGGCTAACCAGAATATGCAGGGTGTTCTCCCCCAACGGCGGCTCCACCAGCATCACCCCATCGCGCACTTCCTGCGGCTCACGCTGCAAGTTGTAACGCGCCACATACTCATCCTCCACCGCCAGGTTCACCCGCCCGGCCGCCAGCATGCGCACCGCCGACGAAAAGTTGCGCACCGGCACCTTGTTCAACCGGGTATCACCATCGAACTCAGGTGAGTAGGCGTAATCACGCACCACAGCGATGCTGTAGGGGTACAAGTCTGACTGGTGCTGATAGCGGAATGGCTCGCCCGTGCGTTGCAGCAGGCGAATACGGTTAGTCAGGTAAGCGCTGGAAAACTGCCCGATACGGGCACGCGAGTCGTTTTGCCAGGCATTGATCAGCACGTCGTAACGCCCTTCACTCACCCCCAGCAACGCCCGGGCCCAAGGCGCTTCTTCGAACGTAGTGGCATAGCCCGCGCGGGCCAGCGCCGTGGTGACAATGCTGGTGGCCAAGCCCCCGCCCGGCATGCTGGTATCGGTGAACGGCGGCCAGCTGTCGGCCACCAGGCGCAGCTTGTCGTCAGCTGCGACGGGGGTTGCCAGCATCATTGCCAGTAATCCCAGAACACAAAGCAGTGGCCGCATGCTCACGTCCTTTCGCGATGGGGGGCACACACTGCCGATGAGATTACACAAAGCCGTCGCCGAGGGCAGCGGCCAATAGTGTCATTTAGCCTCTATTTTGGCCGAAGGGCACAGGCCATGCGATGATCGACGGCTCACTCAAGGAGTTCGCGCCTATGTCCATCGACTGGCTCTGCAAGCACCACACCGACCTCGGCAAGGACCAGCTCTACGCCATTCTGCAATTGCGCACGGAAGTGTTCGTGGTAGAGCAGCGCTGCGCCTACCAGGAAGTGGACGGCCAGGACCTGACGGGCGATACCCTGCACCTGATGGCCTGGCAGGATGACAAGCTGGTCGCCTACCTGCGCCTGCTCGACCCGCAGTCCCAGGGCGGGGATGTGGTGATCGGGCGAGTGGTGACTTCGCCGTCAGCGCGCGGGCTGAAGCTGGGGCATCCGTTGTTGCTCAAGGGGCTGGAGGCGGCTGAGCATTGCTGGCCAGGCGTACCGGTTTACCTGTCGGCACAGGCACATTTGCAAGGGTTCTATGCCCGCCACGGGTTTGCGGTGGTGGGAGAGGAATACCTTGAGGACGACATTCCGCATATCGGGATGCGCAAAGGTTGAGGTTGCCGGGGCCAGCCTGAGGCCCCGGAACTTCACGGGTAGCCCAGGACTTCGCGGATCTGCCGCAAGTGCTGGATGATCCACTGCTTGTCGATCGCCCCCCAGTCATGAATGCGGTAATGCCCGGCATGGTTGCGCGCGCCTTCCTGCTGCTCGAACTCGCAGACGATGTCCAGGTCGGCCAGGGCGGCGATGGTGTCCTGGGCCGTGCGCCGTGGCATCCCGGTGGCCTCCATCAACGCGGGTACGCTGGTCGCGGTCTGGCTGTCGATCAGCCAGGCCACGTACAAACGGCGGTAGAAGCTGCTCTTGGTCTTGCTCACTTCCATGCTGCGTGGTCCTTAAACGTTGCCCGGCAGCTCCCGATAAGTCAGGTAGACGCGCAGGTCGAATTCCAGTTGGTGGTAGTCCGGCTCCATGTGCTGGCAGAGCTGGTAGAACGCCTTGTTGTGATCGCGCTCGCGCAGGTGAGCCAGTTCGTGCACCACGATCATGCGCAAGAACTGTGGCGCGGCCTCCTTGAACAACGAGGCAATGCGGATTTCCTTTTTCGCCTTGAGCTTGCCGCCCTGCACCCGCGACACCGCCGTGTTCAGACCCAAGGCCCGATGGGTCAGGTCGAGGCGGTTGTCGAACAATACCTTGTCCAGACCCGGCGCGGTGCGCAGGTACTGCTGGCGCAGGTCCTGGGCATAGCCGTACAGCGCCTTGTCGCTTTGCACGTCATGGCGGTCGGGGTAGCGTCGCTGCAGGTACTCGCCCAGGCGGCCGCTGTCGATCATCTGCCGCACCTGCGCTTGCAGGTGCGGGGGGTAGGCTTGCAAGTAACGTAATACGGTCATGGCGCTGCATTCGGCGTAACGAATGCCGATTCTAGCCAATCATGGCCCAGGCCACGAGAAAATTGCCGGAAACCCGCTGGCGTCTGCTGCGATCATTGGGTAAGCCACCAGGAAGCCCTGCACATATTCACAGCCATTGGCCTTGAGCCAGGCCGCCTGAGCCGGGGTCTCCACCCCTTCGGCAATCACCGTGATGCGGTAGTCGGCACACAGGCCAATCACACTGCGGACCAAGGCCGCATCCACCGCCGAGTCGGGCAGGCGTGCCACCAGGTGGCGGTCAAGCTTGAGGGTATCGATTGGCAGGTCGCGCAGCATGCGCAATGAACAGTCACCCGCACCAAAGTCATCCAGCGCCACCCGCACCCCCAACTCGCGGAGGCGGTGTATCTGCTTCACGGCCGCATCGATGTTGTACATCAACGAGGTCTCCGCCACTTCCACCTCCAGCTGCGCCGGGTCCAGTTGGTAAAGCTGGATGACCCGCTGCAACTCTTCAACCAGGCTGGGCATGACGAACTGCGCACGGCTCAAACTGATGCCGAGTACCAGGTCTGCGGGGAAGCGTTCATACCAGGCCTGTCGCTGAGCGGCCCCCTGCCGATAAATCCAGCTGGCCAGTCGGTTGATCAGCCGCGCTTCCTCCAGCAACGGAATGAACAGCCCCGGCGGTACGTCGCCGACGCTGGGGTGCTGCCAGCGCAACAATGCTTCGAAACCACGTAGACGGCCATCGATGAACGACACCTGCGGCTGATAGACCAAGGTGAAGTCCTGCTGCTCGATAGCGGTGCGCACGCTGTCTTCAAGCATCAGGCGCGAACGTGCCCGGCCGTTGAGTTCCTGGTCATAGAAGCGGTACTGCTGGCGCCCGGCCTGCTTGGCGGCATACATCGCCGCATCGGCTGCACGCAACAGGCCTTCCACATTGGCGCCGCAGTCCGGGTAGGTGGCGATGCCGATGCTGACCCCAAGGCTCACATCGAGCCCTTCGATCTGGTGACTGATCGAAATACGCTCAAGCAGTTTCTCGGCATATCGCCCTGCCTGCTCGGGGTAAGGCAGGCTATCAAACAGCGCGGTAAATTCATCACCGCCCATCCGCGCCAGCAACGCCTCGCTACCCAGGCAGTCCTTGAGTTGCTCGCCTACCCAGCGCAGCACGCGGTCACCGGTTTCGTGGCCCAGCGAGTCGTTGATGCGCTTGAAGCCATCCAGGTCCATGTACATCAGCGCCTGCGCCTTGTCCGAGCGCTCGTTACGCAGCAGCGCACCTTCGGCGGCCTGGTAGAAACCCCGCCGGTTGAGCAACCCGGTGAGCGGGTCGGTAACAGCCTGGTACTCCAGCTGCTGGTGCAGGTTGCGCACCACCGACATGTCCAGCACCGTCACCACCATGGCCTGCTGGTCGGCCGGCAGCGGTGCACAGGACAGCGCCACCGGCACCAGCTCGCCCCCCAAAGTGCGCAACTGGGCATCGTGTACGCGGAAAATGCGCCGCCCCAGGTAGGCCTGGTAGAAGTCGGACTCACCCCACAGGCTGGCATTGGCCAGTTGCACCAGGTCAAGCAGGTGAGCGCCCTGCAATTGCTGCACCGGTGCCGCCAGCAAGCGCGAAATGGCCGGGTTGGCAAAACTGATGACACCTTGGGCATCTACCACCAGGATGCCCTCGGCAGCATTCTCCAGGATCGATGCATTGAATGCCCTGGCGGCCTCCAGCTCTCGGCTCAGACGTTGCAGCATGCGCCGGTTGCGCTGCTGTTCGAGCAAGGCCTGAACCTTGGGCTTGAGGATTTGCGGGTCGAACGGCTTGAACATGTAGTCGACGGCGCCGCTGGCGTAGCCTTTGAGCACGGCGGCTTCGGACTGTTCGTTGGCGGTGAGGAAGATAATCGGGGTCAGCCGGGTGCGTTGGCTGCCACGCATTAGCCGGGCGACTTCGAAACCGTCCATTTCCGGCATTTGCACATCCAGCAGGACCAGGTCGACATCGTGCTCGAGCAACGCGCTCAAGGCTTCCATCCCTGAGCTTGCCGTCAACACTTGCCAATCCTGCCGGGCCAGCAATGCCCGCATGCTGATGAGGTTCTCGGGGTAGTCGTCTACCACCAGAAGAACCGAGCTGCCATCCAGTGGCTGTGGTTGAGCTTGAGCGCCATCCATGCTGCTTCTCTGTTATGTGACCGACTTCAAAATACGGTTGGATCCATTAATACTCTAGACCCGAGGCCGTAACGCGCAATGCAATCAGAACGCTATCAGTGGCTCAACTGTACGGTAGCCGACTAACGGTCAGTCTGCCGGGTTTATGTGCAGGTTCTGTCGCCCATAAAAAAACCCGCATCGCTGCGGGTTTTTCATGCTGCCGGTCGATCAGTTGACCTTGGCGGCCAGCTCACCTTTCAGGTAGCGCTGGTACATGCCTTCCAGGGAGATCGGCTTGATCTTGGAGGCATTGCCGGCGGTGCCGAAGGCTTCGTAACGGGCGATGCACACGTCGCGCATGGCCTTGACGGTTTCACCGAAGAACTTGCGTGGGTCGAACTCGCTCGGGTTGGTCGCCATCAGGCGGCGCATGGCACCGGTGGACGCCAGACGCAGGTCGGTGTCGATGTTGACCTTGCGTACGCCGTACTTGATGCCTTCGACGATCTCTTCAACCGGTACACCGTAGGTTTCCTTGATGTCGCCGCCGTACTGGTTGATGATCGCCAGCCACTCTTGCGGTACCGAGGAAGAACCGTGCATCACCAGGTGGGTGTTGGGGATGCGCTTGTGGATTTCCTTGATGCGGTCGATGGCCAGCACGTCACCGGTAGGTGGCTTGGTGAACTTGTAGGCACCGTGGCTGGTACCGATGGCAATCGCCAGGGCGTCGACCTGGGTCTTCTTGACGAAGTCGGCAGCCTCTTCCGGGTCGGTCAGCATCTGGCTGTGGTCCAGCACGCCTTCGGCGCCGATGCCGTCTTCTTCACCGGCCATGCCGGTTTCCAGCGAACCCAGGCAACCCAGCTCGCCTTCTACCGAAACGCCGCAGGCGTGTGCCATGGCAACGGTCTGCTGGGTAACGCGGACGTTGTACTCGTAGTCGGTCGGGGTCTTGCCGTCTTCACCCAGCGAGCCGTCCATCATCACCGAGCTGAAGCCCAGCTGGATCGAGCGCTGGCAGACGTCAGGGCTGGTGCCGTGGTCCTGGTGCATGCACACCGGGATGTGCGGGAATTCTTCGATGGCCGCCAGGATCAGGTGGCGCAGGAACGGGGCGCCAGCGTATTTGCGGGCACCGGCCGAAGCCTGGACGATCACCGGGGAGTCGGTCTTGTCGGCCGCTTCCATGATGGCGCGCATCTGCTCGAGGTTGTTGACGTTGAAAGCTGGTACGCCGTAACCGAACTCGGCGGCGTGGTCCAGCATCTGGCGCATGCTAATGAGTGCCATTGTGTATCTCTCTCCCGACAAGCGTCGTATGTTTCGTGCAAGCCTGCCGCAGGGGCGGTTGCTGTTCAAGTAGTGTGGGCCACCCTAGCGGCCCGGCCAGTCACGGTGCCTTGCAGCCCCGCCCAATCAGATCGTTGGTTGCCACCCAGTACACCAGGCCTTCTTCGCCCTTGGTGTGGAAGGCCAGCATGCCATCGCTGTACAGCGCACCCGAGGCACCCGGCTCGGACTTGAGCCGGTAGACCTGGTCGCCGCCACCAAGGCGCACGTCGACCTGATCGCGTTGTGCATCGGCGAAGCGCCACAGCACTTCGGCCTGGGTGTCACAGACCCAACGGGTCCAGTTGTCTGCCGGGGCGGGTTGCGCCGGCTGCAGCAGTGAGCATCCTGCCAGTGTCGCCAGGGCCGTCACGGCCAAAAGCGCTTTCATTACATATCCTCTAGATGACCACACAGCGGTCGCTTGGTTGCCTGAGCCGACGAAACGCCGGGCTCAAGGGCAACCCGGCGCCTTGCGCTGGTGGTCTTCGTCGTACTTTTCCAGGCCTTCCGGGCCCACGCGCTTGCTGATGACCGGTACGGTTTCGGCCTGCCATTCGGACTGATAGCAACCGCCCTTGGGCGAATGCGCCGGATCGGCATCAGAAGCCGGGCTGCCAGAGCAGGCGCTCAGCAGGCCGGCCAGCATCATCACAGGCAATTGCTTGACCATCAGGCCACTCCCTTTGCCAAGCGCCGACGTCATCAGGCCTTGGCCCGCTCTTCCAGGATTGCCACGGCGGGCAGGACCTTGCCCTCGACGAACTCGAGGAAGGCACCACCACCGGTAGAAATGTAGGAGATATCCTTGCTGACGCCATATTTGTCGATGGCTGCCAGGGTGTCACCGCCACCGGCGATGGAGAACGCGGCGCTGTCGGCGATGGCCTTGGCCAGTACCTGGGTGCCGTTGCCGAACTGGTCGAACTCGAACACGCCGACCGGGCCGTTCCACAGGATGGTCTTCGACGACTTCAGCAGCTCGGCGAAGTTGGCCGCGGTTTGCGGGCCGATGTCCAGGATCATGTCATCGGCTGCCACGTCGGCGATGGCCTTGACGGTAGCTTCGGCGGTTTCGGCGAATTCCTTGGCCACCACCACGTCTACTGGCAGTGGCACGCTGACCTTGGCGGCGATGGCCTTGGCGGTGTCGACCAGGTCAGGCTCGTACAGCGACTTGCCCACCGGGTGGCCAGCAGCGGCCAGGAAGGTGTTGGCGATGCCGCCACCGACGATCAGCTGATCGCACACGGCGCTCAGGCTGTTCAGCACGTCCAGCTTGGTGGACACCTTGGAACCGGCAACGATGGCCGCCATCGGCTTGGCAGGCGCCTTCAGGGCTTTGCCCAGAGCGTCCAGCTCGGCAGCCAGCAGCGGGCCGGCAGCAGCGACCTTGGCGAACTTGGCCACACCATGGGTCGAACCTTCGGCGCGGTGAGCGGTGCCGAACGCGTCCATGACGAACACGTCGCACAGGGCAGCGTACTTCTGCGCCAGTTCGTCAGTGTTCTTTTTCTCGCCCTTGTTGAAGCGCACGTTCTCGAACAGCACCAGGTCACCGGCCTGTACCGCGACACCGTCCAGGTAGTCGGCAACCAGCGGCACGTCGCGGCCCAGGGCCTTGCTCAGGTAGTCGGCAACCGGCTTGAGGCTGTTCTCGGCAGAGAACTCGCCTTCGGTCGGGCGGCCCAGGTGCGAGCAGACCATTACCGCCGCGCCCTTTTCCAGGGCCAGCTTGATGGTCGGCAGCGCTGCCAGGATACGCGCATCGCTGGCTACCACACCGTCCTTCACAGGTACGTTGAGGTCTTCGCGGATCAGTACGCGCTTACCTTGCAGGTCGAGGTCGGTCATCTTCAACACGGTCATGAATGCAGTCCTTCAGGGCTGTTTGTTGCGGGTTGGGTGAACGACGTGCAGAAAGTGTTCGGCAACGTCGAGCATTCGGTTGGCAAAACCCCATTCGTTGTCGAACCAGGCCAGCAGGTTCACCAGGCGGGGGCCGGAAACACGAGTCTGGCTGGCATCGACGATCGCCGAATGCGGGTCATGGTTGAAATCACAGCTGGCGTGCGGCAGCTCGGTGTAGGCCAGCAAGCCTTTGAGCGGGCCTTCCAGTGCGGCCTCGCGCAATACCCGGTTGACCTCGGCCGCGCTGGTGTCGCGGGCGGTCTGCAGGGTGATGTCCAGGCACGAGACGTTGACGGTGGGCACGCGTACCGCTTTGGCCTGGATTCGTCCGGCAAGTTCCGGCAGCAGGCGCTCGATGCCACGCGCCAGACCAGTGGACACCGGGATCACCGACTGGAAGGCCGAACGCGTGCGGCGCAGGTCTTCGTGGTGGTAGGCGTCGATCACCGGCTGGTCGTTCATCGCCGAGTGAATGGTGGTGATCTGCACGTATTCGATGCCGAACGCCTGGTCCAGTACCCGCAGCAGCGGCACACCGCAGTTGGTGGTACACGAGGCGTTGGACACCAGGCGCTCGCTGCCGGTCAGGCAGGCCTGGTTGATGCCGTAGACCACCGTGGCGTCAACGTCGGCTTCGCTGGCCATGGGCTGCGAGAACAGTACCCGGGGCGCACCGGCGTCGAGGAAACGCTGGCCATCGGCGCGGGTGTTATAGGCACCGGAGCATTCCAGCACCAGGTCGATGCCGAGCGCGGCCCAGTCGATACCTTCAGGGGTAGCACTGCGCATTACCTTCACGCAGTCGCCATTGATATGCAGACAATCGCCATCGACCTTCACCTCACCGGGGAAACGCCCGTGGGTGGAGTCGAAGCGAGTCAGGTATTCCAGGCTGGCCTGATCGGCCAGGTCGTTCAGCGCGACGATCTCGAAACCGGCCTTCGCCCCCCGCTCGAACAGCGCGCGCAGGACACAGCGGCCGATACGGCCATAACCGTTGAGTGCAACTTTGTAGGGACGCAGGTGGGGCATAGGTAGCTCTTGAACTCCGGCAGTTGAACGGGGCCGCTGCGCGGCCCATTCGCGGCACAAGGCCGCTCCCACAGGGGACGGCATACGCAATACCCTGTGGGAGCGGCCTTGTGCCGCGAACGAGGGCCAAAGGCCCTCGCCTTCCTTGTATCAGTCTTCCAGCAGCTCTTCGGCAGTACCCAGGATGTTTTCCAGGGTGAAGCCGAATTCTTCGAACAATGCCGAAGCCGGCGCCGACTCACCGTAGGTGGTCATGCCGATGATACGGCCTTCCAGGCCGACGTACTTGTACCAGAAGTCGGCGTGGGCCGCTTCGATGGCGATACGCGCACCCACTTCCAGCGGCAGTACAGACTGCTTGTAGGCAGCGTCCTGAGCGTCGAACACGCTGGTGCACGGCATGGAAACCACGCGCACCTTGCGGCCTTGCTCGGTCAGCTTGTCGAACGCCTGAACGGCCAGGCCCACTTCGGAACCGGTGGCGATCAGGATCAGCTCCGGCTCGCCAGCGCAGTCCTTGAGCACGTAGCCACCACGGCTGATGTCGGCGATCTGCTGAGCGTCGCGTGCCTGGTGCTGCAGGTTCTGGCGCGAGAAGATCAGCGCCGAAGGGCCGTCCTTGCGCTCCAGGGCGTTTTTCCAGGACACGGCGGATTCCACCGCGTCGGCCGGGCGCCAGGTGTCCAGGTTCGGCGTGCTGCGCAGGCTGGTCAGTTGCTCGATTGGCTGGTGAGTCGGGCCGTCTTCACCCAGGCCGATGGAGTCGTGGGTGTAGACGTGGATCACACGCTGCTTCATCAGAGCGGACATGCGCACGGCGTTGCGTGCGTATTCCATGAACATCAGGAAGGTCGCGCCGTAAGGCACCAGGCCACCGTGCAGGGCAACACCGTTCATGATGGCGGTCATGCCGAACTCGCGCACGCCGTAGAACACGTAGTTGCCGCTGGCGTCATTGGCTTCGACGCCTTTGCAGCCCTTCCACAGGGTCAGGTTGGAGCCTGCCAGGTCAGCCGAACCACCCAGGAACTCGGGCAGCAGTGGGCCAAAGGCGTTCAGGGCGTTCTGGCTGGCCTTGCGGCTGGCAATGGTTTCGCCCTTGGCGGCCACTTCGTTGATGTAGGCCTGGGCCTTCTCGCTGAAGTCGGCCGGCAGCTCGCCGCTGTCACGGCGCTTGAATTCGGCAGCCAGTTCCGGGAAGGCCTTGGCGTAGGCGTCGAAACGCTGGTTCCAGTCGGCTTCAGCCTTGGCACCGGCGGCCTTGGCGTCCCACTCGGCATAGATGTCGGCCGGGATTTCGAACGGGCCGTGGTTCCAGTTCAGTTCCTTGCGGGCCAGGGCGATTTCGTCGTTGCCCAGCGGGGCACCGTGGCAGTCTTCTTTACCCTGCTTGTTCGGCGAACCGAAACCGATGATAGTCTTGCAGCAGATCAGGGTCGGACGGTCGCTCTTGCGCGCCGTCTCGATGGCCATCTTGATTTCTTCGGCATCGTGGCCGTCGACGTTGCGGATCACCTGCCAGTTGTACGCTTCGAAGCGCGCCGGGGTGTTGTCGGTGAACCAGCCGTGCACCTCACCGTCGATGGAGATGCCGTTGTCGTCGTAGAAGGCGATCAGCTTGTTCAAGCCCAGTGTGCCGGCCAGCGAGGCGACTTCATGGGAAATACCTTCCATCATGCAGCCATCGCCCAGGAACACGTAGGTGTTGTGGTCGACGATGGTGTGGCCGTCACGGTTGAACTGGGCAGCCAGCACTTTTTCGGCCAGGGCGAAGCCCACGGCGTTGGCGATACCCTGCCCCAGCGGGCCGGTGGTGGTCTCGACGCCTGGGGTGTAGCCGTATTCCGGGTGGCCCGGGGTGCGGCTGTGCAGCTGGCGGAAGCCTTTGATGTCATCGATGGTGACGTCGTAGCCGGTCAGGTGCAGCAGCGAGTAGATCAACATCGAGCCGTGGCCGTTGGACAGCACGAAGCGGTCACGGTCGGCGAAATCAGGGTTGCTCGGGTTGTGCTTCAGGTAGTCACGCCACAGTACTTCGGCGATATCCGCCATGCCCATGGGGGCACCTGGGTGGCCGCTATTAGCCTTTTGCACGGCATCCATGCTGAGGGCGCGAATGGCGTTGGCACGTTCACGACGGCTGGGCATCGCTGGTCTCCTGGGGGGTTTGAATAGGTGGTGTCACGAAAAAAGGCGGCTATTTTCGCCCACTGGGGGGGCTTGGGGCAATGACGTATGGTCGCACTCGGGGGATTTTCCTGTGATTAGCCTTCAATTCGGGGCAAAACCGGGATAACCGCCCCGCCCATCAGTCAATATCAAAACTTTTTGATATTGGCCTTGCTAGGGCTTCGATGCCTGTCTAGACTGCCGCCCCATGAACCTCCGTGCGCAATCGATCCCCGAGCAACGTGAAGCATTGGCCGCCCTGTGCAAAGCCAGTGGCGACGCGCTGCGCCTGAACGTATTGCGCGCCCTGGCCAACGACTCGTTCGGCGTGCTGGAACTGGCGCAGATCTTCGACATCGGCCAGTCGGGCATGAGCCACCACCTGAAGGTGCTGGCCCAGGCCGAACTGGTAGCCACCCGTCGCGAAGGCAACGCCATCTTCTACCGCCGCGCCCTGCCTGACGGCCTGCGCCTGGGTGGCCGGCTGCACGCGGCGCTGCTTGAAGAAGTGGATGACATGGCCCTGCCGCCTGACGTGCAAGCGCGGATCGCCCAGGTGCAACAACGCCGCGCGGCCACCAGCCAGGACTTCTTCCTGCGTGTGGAAGAAAAATTCCGCGCCCAGCAAGACCTGATCGCCGGCCTGCCGCAATACCGCGAGAGCCTGCTGACACTGCTCGACAAGCTCAATTTCGACCCGGCTGCCAGCGCCTTGGAAGTTGGCCCCGGCGACGGCGGCTTCCTGCCAGACCTGGCCCGGCGCTTTGCCCACGTCACCGCCCTGGACAACAGCCCGACCATGCTTGAGCTGGCGCGCCAGGTGTGCCAACGCGAAGGGCTTCACAACGTCAACCTGCAGTTGGCCGATGCACTGGGTGCAACGGATGTGGCCGCCGACTGCGTTGTGCTGAACATGGTGCTGCACCATTTCAGCGACCCGGCCCTGGCCTTGCGCCAGCTGGCCAAACGGGTAAAGGCAGGCGGCAGCCTGCTGGTCACCGAACTGTGCAGCCATGACCAGGGGTGGGCGCGCGAAGCCTGCGGCGACCTGTGGCTTGGCTTCGAACAGGACGACCTGGCCCGCTGGGCCAACGCTGCCGGGCTGGCCCACGGGGACAGCCTGTACGTAGGCTTGCGTAACGGTTTCCAGATCCAGGTCCGCCATTTCCAGCGGACGGCTGGCGACATACACCATCGGTAAATTTCAGGAACCTTCGAGATGAGCGAATACTCCCTTTTCACCTCCGAGTCCGTGTCCGAAGGGCATCCGGACAAGATCGCCGACCAGATTTCGGACGCAGTCCTCGATGCCATCATCGCCCAGGACAAATACGCCCGCGTAGCCTGCGAAACCCTGGTCAAGACCGGTGTCGCCATCATCGCCGGCGAAGTCACCACTTCGGCCTGGGTCGACCTGGAAGACTTGGTGCGTAAAGTCATCATCGACATCGGCTACAACAGCTCCGACGTCGGCTTCGACGGCGCCACCTGCGCCGTGATGAACATCATCGGCAAGCAGTCGGTGGACATCGCCCAGGGCGTGGACCGCTCCAAGCCTGAAGACCAGGGCGCTGGCGACCAGGGCCTGATGTTCGGCTATGCCAGCAACGAAACCGAAGTGCTGATGCCGGCACCGATCTGCTTCTCGCACCGCCTGGTCGAGCGCCAGGCCGAAGCGCGCAAATCCGGCCTGCTGCCATGGCTGCGCCCGGACGCCAAGTCGCAAGTCACCTGCCGCTACGAAAACGGCAAAGTGGTCGGTATCGACGCCGTGGTGCTGTCGACCCAGCACAACCCTGAGGTTTCGCAGAAAGACCTGCAAGAAGCCGTGATGGAGCTGATCGTCAAGCACACCCTGCCTGCCGAGCTGCTGCACAAGGGCACCCAGTACCACATCAACCCGACCGGCAACTTCATCATCGGTGGCCCGGTGGGTGACTGTGGCCTGACCGGCCGCAAGATCATCGTCGACTCCTACGGCGGCATGGCCCGCCACGGTGGTGGCGCGTTCTCCGGCAAGGACCCGTCCAAGGTTGACCGTTCCGCTGCCTACGCCGGCCGCTACGTAGCCAAGAACATCGTTGCCGCCGGCCTGGCCGAGCGTTGCGAGATCCAGGTGTCGTACGCCATTGGCGTGGCCCAGCCGACCTCCATCTCGATCAACACCTTCGGCACCGGCAAGGTTTCCGACGACAAGATCATCCAGCTGGTGCGCGAGTGCTTCGACCTGCGTCCGTACGCCATCACCACCATGCTCGACCTGCTGCACCCGATGTACCAGGAAACCGCTGCCTACGGCCACTTCGGTCGCACCCCGCAGCAGAAGACTGTCGGCGACGACACCTTCACCACCTTCACCTGGGAGCGCACTGACCGCGCCCAGTCGCTGCGTGACGCTGCCGGCCTGTAAGTTTCCTACAGCGCCAGGCGAAAGCCCCTGCCGAGCAATCGGCAGGGGCTTTTTTGTGACATATCGGCTGACAATCCTGCGCCAGCAATCACCTGCGAACCTGCCTAGGCTGGGGACTCCTACACGCCACGCAAGGATGCTGGCCATGCCTTACTTTCTGCTGTTCACCCTGCTGCTGTTGCTGCAGGCCCCACTGGCCCGGGCCGAACAGTGCCCCGACTGGACGCCACAACAGGTCGACACCGAAGTCGCACAACTGCGGGCCACACTTGCCCGCTGGGATGACCATTACCATCGCCAAGGCATCGCGCTGGTGGCCGACGAACTGTATGACCAGAGCCGCCAGCGCCTGGACCACCTTCAGCAGTGCTTTGGCCTCGGCGACACCCCGCCACCCTTGGCCAGCGCGCGTGGCCCGATCAATCACCCGGTGCCACATACCGGCGTCGACAAGCTGCCAGACCGGCAGGCCGTGGCAGGCTGGCTGGCGGGCAAAAGCGACATATGGGTACAGCCAAAGGTCGACGGTGTTGCGGTTTCCCTGATCTATCGAAACGGCAATCTGGTACAGCTGATAAGCCGTGGCGACGGTGTACAAGGGCACGACTGGAGCCGGCACATCCCCCAACTCGGCAACATCACCCGGCAGTTACCCCAGGAACTCGACCTTCAATTGCAGGGTGAGCTTTACCTGCGCCTGGACCAGCATGTGCAAGCCCGGGCAGGCAGCGCCAACGCTCGCGGCACCGTGGCCGGGCTGCTCGCACGCAAACAGCTGACAACTGAACAAGGCGCCGGCATCGGCCTGTTCGTCTGGGACTGGCCGCACGGCCCCAGCCAGCAGGCTGAGCGCCTCAAGCAGCTGGCGCAACTGGGCTTTCCGGAAAGCCTGCGCTACAGCATCGCCATCGGCACCACGGACGAGGCCGCCCATTGGCGCGACCACTGGTACCGCTCTGCCCTGCCCTTCGCCACCGATGGTGTGGTGCTGCGCCAAGGCAGTCGGCCGCCCGCAGCGCGCTGGCAGGCCAAGGCGCCTTACTGGATCGCGGCCTGGAAGTACCCCTACGCGCAGGCGTTGGCCGAAGTGCGTGACGTACGCTTCCGGGTCGGCCGCACCGGCAGGGTTACGCCGGTGCTGCACCTGCTGCCGGTAACCTTGGATGACAGGCGAATCACCCAAGTAAGCCTGGGCTCGCTGGCGCGCTGGCACAGCCTCGACATCCGACCCGGTGACCAGGTGGCCGTCAGCCTGGCCGGGTTGACCATCCCGCGTCTGGAGCAGGTGGTGCATCGCGCGGTCGAACGCCAGGCGGTCAGCGCGCCGGCACCCGACCGTTATCACGCCCACAGTTGCTGGCAGGCCGGCGAGGGCTGTGAGGAGCAGTTCATTGCCCGCCTGACGTGGCTCAGCGGCAAACACGGGCTGGCCTTGCCACGCACCGGGCCTGGCACCTGGCGCCGGCTGGTGGACGCCGGGCTAGTGACATCGATGGCCGACTGGTTGTACCTGGATGCCGAGCGCCTGGGCCAGGTGGCAGGCATCAGTGATGCGACCTCTGCGCAGTTGTTGAGCAGCTTCGACACAGCCCGCTCACGGCCTTTTGCCCAGTGGTTGCGCGGGCTGGGTACACCCCTACCGTCGAGCCTGCAGCTGGCAGGCGACTGGCCAGGGCTGGAAAAGCGCGGCAGCCGTGAATGGCAAGCCTTGGCCGGGATTGGCGAAAAGCGTGGGCAGCAACTGGCGGCGTTTTTTGCTGCCAATGAGGTTCAAGCCCTTGCCGCAGAGCTGGCCCTGGCAGGGATCAATGGGTTCCAGAACGGCAGCGAACCCATCGAGCAATGATTTTTTACCAATTTACTTGCAGGGAAACCCTGAGATCGCACCAGAAAAAGCCGACAAGGGTTTCTAAATGGGCAAAACCAAGGCAGGATTTCCACCAACTTTTGCTGCCCCGCCCCGTCCAGGAGGCTTTTCATGAAACGTATTTCGACCTTTTTGCTGCTTGCGACACTTGGCCTGGCCGCAGGCACCGCACAGGCTGCCCAGCCGGATGCCGGCCTGACCGGCTGCGCCGCCAAGCGCAGCGCCATCGAAAACCAGCTGAAGATTGCCCGTGACCATGGCAACAGCGACCAGGTTGCCGGGTTGGAGGAAGCCCTGCGCGGGGTGGACAACTGCACCGACGCCAGCCTGCGCAAGGAACGTGAGCAGAAGGTGCTCGACGCCCGCCATGAAGTGGCGCAACGGGAAAAGGATTTGAAGAAGGCCGAGAAGAAAGGCGACGCCGAGAAGATCAACAAGCGTAAAGACAAGCTGGCCGAGTCGCGTAAAGAATTGCAGGAAGCGGTGGACGATCTGGATCGCTGAGACCAGCAGCAAACGCGGTCAATGTAGGAGCGGCCTTGTGTCGCGATAGGGCCGCGCAGCGGCCCCGGCGATTCATACATCAAGGCTGAAATCCTGGGGCCGCTGCGCGCCCCTATCGCGACACAAGGCCGCTCCTACACAAAGCAGCCCATGCCATCAGTGATTGCGGAATTCGGTATGACAGGCCTTGCACGCCGCTTCGACCTTGTCCATCGGCGCCTTCAACTGCGCGGCATCCAGCGGCTGACTGCGGGTTACGCCGACCAGTTCGCCGGTAACGCCCTCCAGCTGCCGGGCCAGGTCATGAAAGCGCGCCTGGCGCTCCCATACTTCGGCGCGGGCGGCGCTGTCGCCGCCATCGCGTACCTGTGGAAAGTGCTGCCAGGGCTGATGTGCAAGGCTGTCCAGCTTCAGCGCACCGTCGGCAAACTTGACCCCGTCGAACGGCAACCGGCCACGCAGCATGCCGCCCAGGTCTTCGCTGGTCTTGAGCATGTCCTTGAAGATCACTTTGCGCTGGCCCAGTGGCGAGTTCGGGTCAACCCGGTCACACCCCCCCAGGGCCAGTGCTGCCAGCAGAACAACGGTCAATCGCTTCAACATCACGGTCACTTCGGCCTACGCAAATGGGCGGCCAGTATCGCTGCCCACAGGCCAAAGACCAATAGCCACATAAAATACAGGGGCGAATATTCATGTTCGCCCATGACAGGAATGCACTCATGAAATCTGCCCTGCGCCACCTGGCCTGGACACTCCCTGTACTGGCGTTGCTGGCCGGCTGCAATGGCGGCGAGAACGCCAAGCCCGAGCCCCACGCCATTGCCACCTATGCCCCGGCCACCTGGAAAGACCTGCCGGCGGTCAGCGATGAAGACCTGTTGGCCGGCTTTTACGCCTGGCGCAGCGGCTGCGAGAAGCTCAAGCGCGACCCCGTGTGGGCTGCCACCTGTGAAGCGGCCGGGAGCGCCACGGCAAGCGCCGCGCAAGTGCGCACCTTTCTGGAGCAGAACCTGGAGGTGTACGGCCTGCGCTCTGCCGAGAACAACGCCAACGGCCTGATCACCGGCTACTACGAGCCGGTCTACCCCGGCAGCCTGAAGCAGTCGTCGACCAACCATGTGGCGGTTTATGGCATTCCTGAGGACATGATCGTGGTCGACCTGGCCAGCGTGTACCCCGAGCTGAAGGGCAAACGCCTGCGCGGTCGCCTCGATGGCCGGGTACTCAAGCCTTACGACACTGCCGAGGTGATCAACCGTGACGGCGTCAAGGCGCCAGTGCTGGCCTGGCTGACCGACCCGATGGACCTGCAGTTCCTGCAGATCCAGGGCTCTGGCCGCGTCCAGCTGGAGGACGGCCGGCAACTGCGCCTGGGCTACGCCGACCAGAACGGCCACCCCTACCGGCCAATCGGCCGCTGGCTGGTGGAACAGGGCCAGCTGAAAAAAGAAGAGGTGAGCATGGGCGCCATTCACGCCTGGGCCCAGGCCAACCCGCAGCGCGTGCCGGAACTGTTGGCCAGCAACCCCAGCTACGTGTTCTTCAGCACCCGCCCGGACAGCAACGAAGGCCCGCGCGGGTCGCTGAATGTGCCACTGACTGCCGGCTACAGCGTGGCCATCGACCGCAAGGTGATACCGCTGGGCAGCTTGCTGTGGCTGTCCACGACTCGCCCGGATGGCTCGCCTGTGGTGCGCCCGGTGGGCGCGCAGGACACTGGCGGGGCGATTGCTGGCGAGGTGCGTGCGGACCTGTTCTGGGGTACCGGGCCGCAAGCCGGCGAGCTGGCCGGGAACATGAAGCAGCAGGGGCAAATCTGGATGCTGTGGCCCAAGGGGCAACCACTGCCAGAAGTGCCCAAAGTGCCTTGATCGGCGCTGGATTCTTCGCGGGCTTGCCCGCGAAGAAGGCAACTCGGTTTCAGATGGAAACCACAAAGAACGACACGATCAGCGCCAACCCGGCAAACCACACCAGCGACCTCAAGGCAGCCCAGTCCGCCAGGTAGCAGATGATGTAAAGCAGCCGGCTGGTGATATACATCACCCCCAGCACATCCTGCGTCACCTGCTCGGCATTGCCGACAATGTCGGCCACCAAAACCGCTGCGGCAAACGCCGGAAACGCCTCGTAGCCGTTCTGCTGCGCAGCGTGCGCACGACGCGGCAGGCCGGACAGGGTATCGAGGAAGGCGCGCGGGTCATGGTTGTCCTTGAGACCAAAGCGGCCACTGCTCACCTTGGCGATCAAGGCACACAGCGGGTTCAACAGCAGCGCGATCAAAATGCACCACAGGGCAACGGTCATGCTCAGGACTCCTTGTTCGAAAATGGGTTAGAGCTTCATCACCAGCATGCCTGCCAGGACCAGCCCGCAAGCTAGGAGTCTTGGCCCGCCAAAAGGTTCTTTGAGGTAGCGCATGCCCAGCAACACCACCAGGATCACGCTCAACTCGCGCAACGCAGCTGCCTCGGCCACCGACCCCAGGTGCATGGCCCACAACACCAGGGCATAACTGAACAATACGCAAAAACCCACCGCCAGCCCCAGGCGCCATTGCGTTCGCCAGAACAGCATAAACGGCGCGCGCCGAGCCACGCTGGCCACCAGCGGAAATTGCCAGGCGCTGAGCAAGGTCAACCACACCAGGTAGTCCCAAGGCTTGCCCCACAAGCGCACGGCCTGGCCATCGAACCAGGTGTAGCAGCCGATGCACAGGCCAATCAGGGCAACCACCGGCAGCATCGACCAAGGCAGCCGGTCGCCACCACCGCCCTGCCACAACAGGCAGGCCATGCCACACGGGATCAACAGGATGCCGATGATCTGCTGCTGGCTCAGCGACTCCCCGGCAAAGGCCAGGGTCAGCCCCAGCACCACCAGCGGCGACAACCCGCGCATCAGAGGATAGACCAGCCCCAGGTCGCCCACGCGATAAGCCTGGATCAGCAAGTAGCGGTACAACTGCTCGGCGAGTGCCGACGCGATCAACCAAGGCCAGATTTCAGCGGGCGGCACATCGACGAACGCCACGGCCAGCACCGCGAAAGCGAGTGCAACCGTGTCCATGCTGGCGATTACCAGCAGGCGCTCGCCGCTGAATTTGATCAGGGTATTCCAGGTCGCATGCAGCAGGGCGGCGACCAGCACCAGGGATGTTGCCAACACGCCTTCTTATCCTTGCAGGGTTGTAAGGGGTCGAATATAGGGCATTCCGGGGAGCCGCCGCGCCCCCGGCATGGGAACGATTTCAGGGAATCCGGTCAAACCCTGTGTCCCGAACCCCGCGCCAGGTCATCAAAGAACTGCCCGAGCCATTCGGGTAACGACTTGGAAGCCACTGTTACAGGATTCGGGATGCTTGAATTAGTTGCCGCGTTTATCTGCCTCACCACCCTTCTTACCTACGTCAATTACCGCTTCATCGGCCTGCCCCCCGCCATCGGCGTGATGGTCACGGCATTGCTGTTCTCCCTGATGCTGCAGGGCCTGAGCCTGATCGGCTTCCCTGGCCTGGAAGAACGCGTCGAAGGCTTGATGAACCAGATCGATTTCAACGACCTGCTGATGCACTGGATGCTGGCCTTCCTGCTGTTTGCCGGCGCACTGCACGTCAACCTCAGCGACCTGCGCAGCTACCGTTGGCCCATTGGCCTGCTGGCGACCTTGGGCGTGCTGATCGCCACCGTGGTTATCGGCTACCTGTCGCACTGGGTATTCGCGATGTTCGGCTGGCAGGTGCCGTTGATCTACTGCCTGCTGTTCGGTGCGCTGATTTCGCCCACCGACCCGATTGCCGTGCTGGGCGCGCTGCGTACCGCCAACGCCTCCAAACCGCTGAAAACCACTATCGTTGGCGAGTCGCTGTTCAACGATGGCACGGCGGTAGTGGTGTTCACCGTACTGCTGGGCATCATCCAGCTGGGTGAAACACCGAGCATGACCGACACCGCCATCCTGTTCGCCCGGGAGGCCATCGGTGGCGTGGTGTTCGGCGGCCTGATCGGCTACGCCACCTACCGCATGATCAAAAGTGTCGAGCAGTACCAGGTCGAGGTCATGCTGACCCTGGCACTGGTCATTGGTGGCTCGGCCATGTGCTACGAGCTGCACGTCTCGGCGCCGATCGCCATGGTGGTGGCCGGCCTGATCATCGGTAACCTGGGGCGCAACCTGGCGATGAATGACATGACCCGTCGCTACATGGACGGTTTCTGGGAGTTGATCGATGACATGCTCAACGCCTTGTTGTTCGCGTTGATCGGCCTGGAATTGTTGCTGCTGCCGTTCAACTGGATGCACCTGGCGGCCGGCGGCGTGCTGGCGCTGGCGGTGCTGCTGTCGCGGTTGCTGACCGTGGCCCCGGCCATTGTGCTGCTGCGGCGCTGGCGCCTGGTGCCGAAAGGCACGGTGCGGGTGCTGACCTGGGGTGGCTTGCGGGGTGGGGTGTCGGTGGCCCTGGCGCTGTCGTTGCCTTTGGGCGAGGAGCGTGACCTGCTGCTGTCGATCACCTACATCGTGGTGCTGTCGTCGATTCTGGTGCAGGGGTTGAGCATCGGTCGGGTGGTGCGCAAGGTCAGCGCCCAGCCTTGAGATTCCGGGGCCGCTTTGCGGCCCCAAAAATCGTCATTCCACTGCAGAATCCGGGAACTGGTCCTGAATGTACTTGATCTCGGTACGCCCATGCGGCGCCGGCAGGCCGTCTTCACCCAGGTTGACAAAGACCATCTTGTCGACCGTGAGGATGGCCTTGCGGCTGATCTTGTTGCGCACTTCACACTTGAGCGTGATCGAGGTGCGACCAAACTCGGTGGCGGTGATGCCCAGCTCGATGATGTCGCCCTGGCGCGAAGCGCTGACGAAGTTGATTTCCGAAATGTACTTGGTCACCACGCGCTGGTTGCCCAGCTGGACGATGGCGTAGATCGCCGCCTCTTCGTCGATCCAGCGCAACAGGCTGCCACCGAACAGGGTGCCATTGGGGTTGAGGTCTTCGGGTTTAACCCACTTGCGGGTGTGAAAGTTCATCTGTACTCCTGACCTGCTTGGCTAACGTAGAGCAATGATGGCAGAGCGGCCGCCATCGCTCCATTGAACATCGACTATCGTCGCGATTAATCGACAGAAAACCTTGGGCAAGCGGGCGGGGGCGGCTATAATCTGCGCCGCTTCACATGGTTGCCCACAGCGGTGCCATGCCCGCCACCTGTCCGAGGGGCGCTGCAGCAGGCTAGGCCTGTCAGGCTCGGATGGGGCGTTGCTCGCTCTTGCGGGCGCTTAACGCACAACGGCGCCCATTCGCACACTACGAATGGAGGCTCTCATGAGCGCTGCAAACATGCCTGCTGGTTTTACCGATTACAAAGTCGCCGACATCTCCCTGGCCGCCTGGGGCCGTCGCGAAACCATCATTGCCGAATCGGAAATGCCTGCGCTGATGGGCCTGCGTCGCAAGTACCTGACCGAGCAGCCGCTCAAGGGTGCGAAGATCCTGGGCTGCATCCACATGACCATCCAGACCGCCGTGCTGATCGAAACCCTGGTAGCCCTGGGTGCCGAAGTGCGCTGGTCGTCCTGCAACATCTTCTCCACTCAAGACCAGGCCGCTGCCTCCATCGCCGCCGCCGGTATTCCGGTATTCGCCTGGAAAGGTGAAACCGAAGAAGAGTACGAGTGGTGCCTGGAGCAGACCATCCTGAAAGATGGCCAGCCTTGGGACGCCAACATGATCCTCGACGACGGCGGCGACCTGACCGAGCTGCTGCACAAGAAGTACCCACAGGTACTGGACCGCGTGCACGGTGTGACCGAAGAGACCACCACCGGTGTGCACCGCCTGCTGGACATGCTGGCCAAGGGTGAGCTGAAAGTGCCGGCCATCAACGTCAACGACTCGGTCACCAAGAGCAAGAACGACAACAAGTACGGCTGCCGTCACAGCCTGAACGACGCCATCAAGCGCGGCACCGACCACCTGCTGTCGGGCAAGCAAGCCCTGGTGATCGGCTATGGTGACGTGGGCAAGGGCTCGGCCCAGTCCCTGCGCCAGGAAGGCATGATCGTGAAGGTCACCGAAGTTGACCCGATCTGCGCCATGCAAGCCTGCATGGACGGCTTCGAGCTGGTCTCGCCGTTCATCGACGGTATCAACGATGGCACCGAAGCCAGCATCGACAAGGCCCTGCTGGGCAAGATCGACCTGATCGTCACCACCACCGGTAACGTCAACGTCTGCGACGCCAACATGCTCAAGGCCCTGAAGAAGCGTGCCGTGGTCTGCAACATCGGCCACTTCGATAACGAAATCGACACCGCCTTCATGCGCAAGAACTGGGCCTGGGAAGAGGTCAAGCCGCAGGTACACAAGATCCACCGTACCGGCGCTGGCAGCTTCGACCCACAGAACGACGACTACCTGATCCTGCTGGCCGAAGGCCGCCTGGTCAACCTGGGTAACGCCACTGGCCACCCAAGCCGCATCATGGACGGTTCGTTCGCCAACCAGGTACTGGCACAGATCTTCCTGTTCGGGCAGAAGTACGCCGACCTGTCGGCCGAGAAGAAAGCCGAGCGCCTGACCGTTGAAGTATTGCCGAAGAAGCTCGACGAAGAAGTGGCCCTGGAAATGGTCCGCGGCTTCGGCGGCGTGGTCACCCAGTTGACCAAGCAACAAGCCGACTACATCGGTGTGACCGTCGAAGGCCCGTTCAAGCCGCACGCCTACCGCTACTAAGCGGCAAGCTTGAAGCTTCAAGCGGCAAGCAAAGGCAGCGCGTGCCGTTGCCGCTTGCAGCTCTCGCTTCAAGGATCTTGAATGATGCCCAAGCCAGATCGGCCATCACCGATCTGGCTTTTACTTGCAGCTTGCCGCTAGAAGCTTGCTGCTTGAGGAACGAGTGATGTCACAAGAACGCCGCTACAGTTTCGAGTTCTTCCCCACCAAGACCGACGCCGGTCACGAAAAGCTGATGGGCGTCGCCCGTCAGCTGGCCAGCTACAACCCGGACTTCTTCTCCTGCACCTACGGCGCCGGTGGCTCCACCCGCGACCGCACGCTGAACACCGTGCTGCAGCTGGAAAGCGAAGTGAAGGTACCTGCCGCGCCGCACCTGTCGTGCGTGGGCGACTCCAAGGACGACCTGCGCGCCCTGCTGGCCGAGTACAAGGCTGCCGGCATCAAGCGCATCGTCGCCCTGCGTGGCGACCTGCCGTCGGGCATGGGCATGGCCAGTGGCGAACTGCGCTACGCCAGCGACCTGGTCGAGTTCATCCGCCAGGAAACCGCTGATCACTTCCACCTGGAAGTGGCCGCCTACCCTGAGATGCACCCGCAGGCGCGCAACTTCGAGGCCGACCTGGCCAACTTCGTGCACAAGGTCAAGGCCGGTGCCGACAGCGCCATCACCCAGTACTTCTTCAACGCCGACAGCTACTTCTACTTCGTCGAGCGCGCACAGAAGCTGGGCGTGGACATCCCGGTGGTGCCTGGCATCATGCCAATCACCAACTACAGCAAGCTGGCCCGCTTCTCCGACGCCTGTGGCGCCGAGATCCCGCGCTGGATCCGCAAGCAGCTGGAAGCCTATGCCGACGACACCGCCAGCATCCAGGCCTTCGGCGAAGAAGTGATCACCCGCATGTGCGAACAGCTGCTGCAAGGCGGCGCACCGGGCCTGCACTTCTACACCTTGAACCAGGCCGAACCGAGCCTGGCGATCTGGAACAACCTCAAGCTGCCGCGCTGAAATCTTTTGGCAAAGTCTGCTTAAGAAATGATTAAGGCTTTGGTCATAGACTAAAGCCTTATTCATTTTCGGGTTATACAGGTCTTGCCTGCCATGCAGCATCCCCAGCCACCGCGTCCACAGCTTGTCTACCTGGCTTTTGGCCCGGCAACCTATCACCAGGAAGCCTGCTTCAGCATCGTCAGCGCCCTTGCCCACCTGGGTACGGCACGTGAAGCCATGGACATCCAGGTGTACACCGACAACCCGCAGCCCTATGCCAAACTGCCTGTCAGCATCCACCTGCTGGACGAAGCCACGCGCCAGGCATGGAACGCCCCTCACGGTTATCACTTTCGCAGCAAGCACGTGCTGTTGCGCCAGGTGCTGGAGCAACACCCGCTGGCGGTGCTGATCGACACCGACACCTTTTTCCGCACATCGCCACTGCAACTGTTCGCCCGCGTGGCCCCGGGCAAGCTGCTGTGCAATGCCATCGGCCCGCGCTACGGCGCGAACCAGAAGTGCCTGCTGTACAAGAACCTGCTGGCCATTTTGCAAGGCCGAGGCCTGGCCGACTGCCAGATGCCACTGATCAACTCCGGCGTGATCGGCCTCACGGCCGAGGACGCCAGCACACTGGACAGTTCCATCGCCATGATGGACGAGTTCTACCCCCTGGCCCGCGAGGCCTATACCCTCGAAGAGTTCTGCCTGGCGGTGGCGGCCTATCGCCAGCTGGAGCTGGCAGAGTGCACCGATGTCATCCACCACTACTGGAGCCGCAAGGCGCAATTTCGCGCCAAGATCCAGGCCTGGCTGCGCAAGCACGGCCACGACCCGCTGGGCCAGGCGGCACTGGCTGACGTCAAGCTGGTCAACGACCAGCTACCCCGGCCACCCGCGCTGCACCGCCTGGGCTACAAGGCGTTGAGCATGACCCTGCCCAGACACGAGCGCCAGTTCGCCCGCGAGTTGCTCTATGGCTGCTACCCCTACCCCAATGAGTTCGACCGCGCCTGCGCACCGGCCTGGTGGGACAAGGCCCTGGAAAACCTCAACGCCCGCTGCGGCCAGCTGCAGCCCGAGCAACTGCGCCAGTGCTTGCGCCACCCGGGGCTGCGGCTGTCGCTGGGTGAGCGGCGCAAGGAAATCGAGACACATTTGCTGAGGTCCTCCCACATTTGAGTGGGCCGGCACAGGAGAACACCACCCCCTCTGGCCTAGAACAGGCCGAGCGCGTAATCTCCGGCCATGCCACTCGTCGCCCGCCTGTTCTGCACCCTGCTGCTCGCCTGCCTGAGCCCGTCGGCCTTGGGCGAGCGTCTGCGCCTGGTGTCCGATGACTGGGCACCCTACATCTACCAGCAGAGTGGCCAACCCCAAGGCATCGACTACGAAGTCACCACCGAGGTGTTCAAACGCCTCGGCGTCGAGGTGGAATGGCAGTTCCTTCCATGGAAGCGCTGCCTGGCAATGATCGAGCAAGGCCTGGCCGACGGGATTCTGGACATCTTCCAGACCGAAGCCCGGCGCCCCTACCTGGTCTATGCCCCCGAGCCCTTGTCGCAAGTCGAATTCGTGTTGTTCCAGGCGCGCGCACGCCGCCACCCTGTGACCGGCCCGGACGACCTCACAGGCCTCACCATCGGCACCTCGCCCGGCTATGCCTACGGCGCCGCGTTCAACGAGGCCACACATTTCCGTCGGGAAGCCGCCCCCACCCAGGAAGCCAACTTCGGCAAGCTGCTGCTGGGCCGTATCGACCTGGCAATCACTGATCGCAAGGTTGGTCATTACCTGCTCCGGCAACTGGGCCTGGAACAGCAAGTAGAGGCGCTGCCACTGCTGATCAACCGCCAGGCCCAGTACCTGGGGCTGGTACGCAAACCCGGGCGTGAGGCATTGGCCCTGGCCTTTGCCGAAGAACTGCAGCGTTTCAAACAGGAACCGGCCTTTGCCGCCATCAGCCAGCGCTACACAGGCGACATCGGAAACATTCTCAACGCCGTTGAGCAGCAGGAAAGCAGCACAGCGCGATAGCTCTGTTATACTCGGGCCTTCCCGCCCGGCTCACGCCCGGACGCTCGGCCTCGCAACAGGCATCCCGATCGGCACCGACGCCCCTTCGCGTCCACCCTCCGTTTCCCGGATGTGCAGTGAAAGCCCAGCTGGACCGGACGCGATCGCATCCCACCGATGCCCGTCGCGCCAGGCAGAACATCCCAACGGGCCCAGCCCACACGAGAACAGGATCGCCCATGTCCTTTGCTTCCCTCGGTCTCTCCGAGGCTCTTGTCCGCGCTATCGAGGCTGCGGGCTATACCCAGCCGACCCCCGTGCAACAGCGGGCCATTCCCGCCGTGTTGCAAGGCCGTGACCTGATGGTTGCCGCACAGACAGGTACTGGTAAAACCGGCGGTTTCGCCCTGCCGATTCTCGAGCGCCTGTTCCCGGCCGGCCACCCCGACAAGTCGCAACGTCACGGCCCGCGCCAGCCGCGCGTACTGGTCCTGACCCCGACCCGCGAACTGGCAGCCCAGGTGCACGACAGCTTCAAGGTGTATGCCCGCGACCTGCCACTGGTCAGCGCCTGCATCTTCGGCGGCGTTGGCATGAACCCGCAGATCCAGGCCATCGCCAAAGGCGTTGACGTGCTGGTTGCCTGCCCGGGCCGCCTGCTCGACCTGGCCGGCCAAGGCAAGGTTGACCTGGCCCACGTGGAAATCCTGGTACTCGACGAAGCCGACCGCATGCTCGACATGGGCTTCATCCACGACGTCAAGAAGGTACTGGCCCGCCTGCCGGCCAAGCGCCAGAACCTGCTGTTCTCGGCCACCTTCTCCAAGGACATCACCGACCTCGCCGACAAGCTTCTGCATAACCCGGAGCGTATCGAGGTCACCCCGCCGAACACCACGGTCGAACGTATCGAACAACGCGTGTACCGCCTGCCTGCCAGCCACAAGCGCGCGCTGCTGGCACACCTGATTACCCTGGGTGCCTGGGAACAGGTGCTGGTGTTCACCCGTACCAAGCACGGCGCCAACCGCCTGGCCGAGTACCTGGAAAAGCACGGCCTGACCGCCGCTGCGATCCACGGCAACAAGAGCCAGAACGCCCGCACCAAGGCGCTGGCCGACTTCAAGGCCAACAGCGTGCGCGTGCTGGTTGCCACCGACATCGCCGCCCGCGGCCTGGACATCGACCAACTGCCTCATGTGGTCAACTTCGAGCTGCCCAATGTCGAGGAAGATTACGTTCACCGCATTGGCCGTACCGGCCGTGCCGGTCGTTCGGGCGAGGCGATTTCCATGGTCGCGCCGGATGAAGAGAAGCTGCTCAAGAGCATCGAGCGGGTGACCAAGCAGCGCATCCCGGATGGCGACCTGATGGGCTTCGATGCCAGCCAGGTAGAAGCCGAAAAGCCCGAAGTGCGCGAGCGCCCGCAAAACAACGGCCGCGGTGGCCGTAACCAGCAGGCCCGTGGCGAAGGCGGCAAAGACGCCAACGGCGGCCGCAAGGACAAAGGCAAGGATAAAGGCAAGGCCAAGCAGCAGTCTGCGGAGAAGCCGGCCGACAAGGAAAATAGCGGCGACAAGCAACAACAGCCGCGCAAGCCGCGTGACAAGAAGCCGCGCCAGCAGCAACAGCAGCAGGCCAGCAACAGCAGCGTGCCGAAAGCGCCAGCCGACCGTGACCCGGAAGAGTTCCTGGACGACGATATCGACAACTTCGGTAACCGCGCTGACTACGTCAGCCCCTACCAAGGCAAGAACCAGGGCCGCAACCGCCGCCCAGGTGGTGGTGCGGGCCAAGGTCAGGGCCAAGGCAATGGCCAGCGCAGCAATGCCGGTGGCCAGGGCCAGGCCCGCAGTGGTGGCCAGCAGCGCAGCGGTAGCGGCGGCGGCGAAAAACGCCCGCCTCGCGCCAACAACGGTGGCGGTGCCCGTCGCGATGGCGGCGGCGCAGGCCGTGGCCGCCCTGCCCGTGACGATGCCGCCCGGCAAGAGCCGGCCGTGCGCAACCCGCGCCAGCCGGAAAAACAGCCGGTGATCATCCGCAAGGAATCCAAGCTCGACCGTTACCCAACGCCTGAGCAGCTGGATGATTTGCCAAGCCGCCCGCGCGGTGAGCGCCCAGCCTTGTTGACCCGAAAAGGCTAAGAAACGAAAACGCCGCCCAATGGGCGGCGTTTTTTATTGCCGAAGCATCACTTACTTCTGCTTCACGCCTTCAACACTGATATCCAGGTCCAGGGTCTGCGAGGTAGCACCCGGGCCTTTGATACCGAAGTCGTTCAGGTTCAGGGTGGTGGTGGCGTTAAAGCCAGCACGCTCGCCGCCCCATGGGTCCTTGCCTTCACCGTTGAAGGTAGCCTTGAAGGTGACCGGCTTGGTCACGCCGTGCATGGTCAGGTCGCCGGTCACGTCAGCCGTCTTGTCGCCAGTCGACTTGACGCTGGTGGAGACAAACTTGGCTTCCGGGTACTTCTTCACGTCGAGGAAATCGGCACTGGCGATGTGCTTGTCACGCTCGGCGTGGTTCGACCACAGGCTGGCGGTTTTCAGGTCGACGTTGATCTTGCTGGCTTCAGGCTTGGCGCTGTCCCAAGTGAAGTTACCGTCGAAGTCCTTGAAGGTACCGTGGATGAAGCTGTAGCCCAGGTGGCTGATTTTCCAGTCAACGAACGCGTGCTGGCCTTCCTTGTCGATCTTGTACTCGGCAGCCATGGCCTGGCCAGCGGAGAGCAGTGCGGTACCGAGCGCCAGAGCGGCAAAAGTCTTTTTCAACATCCTGTTCCTTCCTATGCAATTGAGGTTGAGGGTCAAGCTTTGCGGCCCAGCATGCGGGTCAGGGTCGCGTCACGGTCGATGAAATGGTGCTTGAGCGCTGCCAAGGCATGCAGCACGGCAAAAATGACCAGGCCCCAGGCCAGCCACAGGTGAATCACACCTGCCACGTCTGCCTGATCGGGCAAGTCGCTGATCAATGCCGGCACTTCGAACAGGCCGAACACCGGAATGCCGACGCCGTCGGCGGTGGAAATCAGGTAACCGGCCGCCATCACCGCAAACAGCCCAAGGTACAGGGCCAGGTGCCCCAGCTTGGCCGCCAGGCGGGTGAAGGCGCCATGGTTGGCCGGCGCCGGAGGTGGCGGGCTGACGAAACGCCAGACTACGCGCAGCAGCATCACCGCCAACAGCACCAGGCCGATGCTCTTGTGCAGGTCCGGGCCGGCCTTGCGCCAAGGGCTGTAATAGTCGAGGCCGACCATCCACAAGCCCAGACCAAACAGGCCGAAGACTGCCAGCGCCACACCCCAGTGCAGGATGATGCTGACCACGCCGTAGCGAGAAGATGAATTACGCAGTTGCATGTTGGCGTGTTTCCCCGTGAAAGCTGTGCACAGACTAACGCGAAATGTATCGAAGAAAAGCGGAAAAAATTGCTTCGGATTATCGAGAAATCCGATATTTATTCTGTAACCTTCCCATTAAGGAAACATTAACGATAGCCGGAGCGCTCAGGGTTGCCAGTGCCGGCCCTATCGCCGGCACTGGCAATAAATCAACCCGCCTTGGCCTGGGTATTGGCCACAGGTTTCTTGGTCGGTTCGGACTTGGCAGTCGCCTTCTTGGTCTCGGCAGGCTTGTGCGCAGGTTTGTGCGCCGGCGCATGCTTGGCCGGAGCCGCCTTGGTCGCTGCTGGCTTGGCAGCCGCCTCCTTGACCACAGGTGCAGGCGCAACCGGGGCCGGCGCGGCTTGTGGAGCTGGCACAGGTGCCGGCGCCACTTCCTCAGCCTTGGCGATCGGCTCGGCCTTCACTTGCGGCTTGTCCGCCCCGCCAAACAGGCGCTTGAAGAAGCCCGGCTTGTCCTGCTTGGCCTCTTCGACCTTTTTCGGCTCCTCTTTCACTGGCGCCTTGTCAGCCTTGTCGGACGAACCACCGAACAGATTGGAGAAGAAACCGCCCTTGCTTTCCTTGGCGGCCACCGCACCGGCTGCCGCAGCCGCCGCAACCGGCGCCGCTTTGGCCGGGTCGAACGACTTGCCGGCCAACAGGTCCTGCACCTGGCTGGCCGCACGCTGGCCGCTGCGCAACGCGCCTTCCAGGGTGCCAGGGTACAGGGCATCGGTATGCTCACCGGCAAAGGTGATGCGTTGCACCGGGCGCTCCCACAAGCGCCAGTACTTGCTGATCTGCCCCGGGCCATAAGCCAGGTAGGCGCCGCCGGTGCCGGCGTCGGTGCTGTAGCGCTTGAGCTCGTAACCGGTAAATGCACCACGGGCCTGTGGGTAGAACGCATGCAGGCGGATCAGCACCTGGTCGACCATCTGCTTGTCGCCAAATGCCTGCAGCAGGCGGGCGTTGTCGCCGGACAGGTTGATCACCACGTTGGCGCCGCCCTTGAGCGCAGGCTCGATCCACAGCATGCCGAGGCCGGCGTTACTGAAAATTTCGCCCGACATGCGTGCGCGGCTTTCCCACACCGGCTTCTTGAACTTGAGCATCAGCTGGTCGCGCCAGCCATAGTTGGTGCCCTTCAACGCTGCCAGGTGCTGGTTGTCCAGGCCCGGGGTCATCTGAATCTTGGCCAGGGCACGCAGCGGCACGGCCATGACCAGGTAATCGGCCTGGTAGCCGACGCTGCCGACTTTTACCGTTACCCCGTCCTTGTCCTGGACGATGGCGGTGACCGGCGAGCTGGTCTTGATGGTTTTCAGCTGTTTGACGAAAGCCTGGGCCAGTACCGGGCTGCCACCCGGCAGGCGTGCGGCACGCAGGTCGCGGTCGCTGACGCCACGGTACACGCGGTTCTGCTGGGCGAAGTACAGCAGCGACAGGCGCGACGGCTCATCGTAGCGGGTACGGATCTGCTGGTTGACCAACTGACGGGCCGTGGCCGGCAGCTGCAACTTGTCGAGCCAGGTGGAGACGTTGATCTGGTCGAGGGCAAACAATGTGCTGGTTGCCTGCGGGTTCAGCGGGTCGTCGATGGAGCGGGCCAGGTCGTCGAGGGTTTTCTCGTAGCGCTTGAGTGCTTCGGCGGTAGCAGGCTGCTTGGTGGCCAGGTCGGTGGCGCTGAAATACTCGCCGTCGATCAGGTAACCGGGGGTACGCACGAACTCCGGCGCTGGCAGTGTTTCAAGCTTGAAACGGTCCAGGTACTGGTTGAGCACCGGCTGCGCCTTGGCGTTGCCGATCCATTCGCTGGTGGCCAGGCCCGAACGCCCGCCCATGCCCGATTTGGCTTCCAGCAGGGTCACCTGCCAGCCTTTGTTCTGCAGCTCGTAGGCTGCTGTCAGGCCTGCCAGGCCGCCGCCCACTACGATTGCCGTGGGCGTCTTGTCCTTTGCCAGCGCGGCGCCGCTGGACACACCAATCAATACCAACGCGCACAGGCGCACCCAAGCAGCAGCCATGTCGGCGAACTCCGAGTCAGAGGTTACAGATACGGGAAGAGGCAGGAATGCCCCGAGAGAGATGCGTTAAGAATACGTCACCTCCGCCAACCCTGCCAGCGCAGTGACATCAAGTGCTTTTGGCAACTGACATTTTTGCCAGTAGCCCTGTTACACAGCGGCAGGTAAAACTGACGAAGGTGGCCAGAGCCCCGCCAGGAGGGCACGAACATGATCTTCGAGGAGCACTTTCAACACGTCGAACGGCAGTTTTTGTGGCACAAGCAAACGCTTAGAACAGCCTCTGGCCTGAGTATCCGCTCCAACAGCACCTCATGGACCGGCTTTCATGAAGCGTTCAAGGGCGATGACGGCACCGAACTGGTCATTGATGAGCACAGCGATGTGGAGATTACCTTCGCTCAGGAAGTCGAGTGCCTGCGGCTTGAGTACTATGTGGTCAGCGATTTCCTCTGTGACGACCTGCACATGCTGTTCGATGCCGAGAATAATGACTACGACCTGATTGCTCCGGCGCCGCGCCACTTCTACTGGCTCACCCTGGAAGGCCACGGCATCCGTGACCTGCGCCCCGGGCCTATTGCCACGTCTCCCTATCATCAGGTGATCGATGGGCCTTTCCGGCGGCTGACCATCTCCACCTCGCAGGCAGGGACCGTACACATCCGCAAGCTTGAATGGACCGGCACCCACCGCCATTGAACGCCGCGGTTGTCCTGCCCTGCGGCATTGCTTAGGCTTACGCGGTCGAACCACGCCGCAAAGCCAGGAGAAGTGCCCATGGGCCTCAATGAACAGTGGATGCAACGCGACCTCAAGGTCCTGTGGCACCCCTGCACCCAGATGAAAGACCACGAGCAGCTGCCGCTGATCCCGATCAAGCGCGGCGAAGGCGTGTGGCTGGAGGACTTCGAAGGCAAGCGCTACCTGGACGCGGTGAGCAGCTGGTGGGTGAACGTGTTCGGCCATGCCAACCCGCGCATCAACCAGCGCATCAAGGACCAGGTCGACCAGCTGGAACATGTGATTCTGGCCGGTTTCAGCCACCAGCCTGTGATCGAGCTGTCCGAGCGCCTGGTGGCCATGACCCCGGCCGGGCTCGACCGGGTGTTCTATGCCGACAATGGCTCATCGTGCATCGAAGTGGCGCTGAAGATGAGCTTCCATTACTGGCAGAACGTCGGCAAGCCAGGCAAGAAGCGCTTCGTTACCCTGACCAACAGCTACCACGGCGAAACCATTGCCGCCATGTCGGTGGGCGATGTGCCGTTGTTCACCGAAACCTACAAGGCGCTGCTGCTGGACACCCTCAAGGTGCCCAGCCCCGACTGCTACCTGCGCCCCGAAGGCATGAGCTGGGAAGAGCACTCGCGCAACATGTTCCAGGCCATGGAACAGACCCTGGCCGAGCATCACGCCTCCATCAGCGCCGTGATCGTCGAGCCACTGATCCAGGGCGCTGGCGGCATGCGCATGTACCACCCGGTGTACCTCAAGCTGCTGCGTGAAGCCTGCGACCGCTACGACGTGCACCTGATCCACGACGAGATCGCCGTGGGCTTTGGCCGCACCGGTACGATGTTCGCGTGTGAACAGGCGGGCATCCGCCCGGACTTCCTGTGCCTGTCCAAGGCCCTGACCGGTGGTTACCTGCCGTTGGCCGCCTGCCTGACTACCGACAAGGTGTACCAGGCGTTCTACGACGACTACCCGACCCTGCGCGCGTTCCTGCACTCGCACAGCTACACCGGCAACCCGCTGGCGTGTGCTGCGGCGCTGGCGACCCTCGATATTTTTGAGCAGGACAACGTGATCGAGGCCAACAAGGCCTTGGCTACGCGCATGGCAACGGCGACTGCACACCTGGCCGACCATGCCCACGTTGCCGAAATTCGCCAGACCGGCATGGCTCTGGCCATCGAGATGGTCAAGGACAAGGCAGGAAAAGTTGCCTACCCGTGGCAGGAGCGGCGTGGCCTGAAAGTATTCGAGCATGCCCTGACGCGCGGCGCCCTGCTGCGCCCGCTGGGCAGCGTGGTGTACTTCCTGCCGCCCTACGTGATCACACCCGAGCAGATCGACTTCCTGGCGGAAGTGGCCAGTGAAGGTATCGACATTGCTACCCGGGAAAGCGTCAGCGTTGCCGTGCCGGCCAACTTCCACCCCGACTTCCGCGACCCGGGCTAGGCCAGAAAGCCCGCGCCGACCCCCTGTAGGAGCGGCCTTGTGTCGCGAAAGGGCTGCGAAGCAGCCCCAGGATTTCAGTGGCGATGCATGAATTGCTGGGGCCGCTGCGCGGCCCTTTCGCGACACAAGGCCGCTCCTACAAAGGGCGAGTTAACCTTTTAAACGAGCACCCCATGAGACTGTCCCGCTTCTTCATCGACGCCCCCCTGAGCCTTGGCGAGCACGACCTGCCCGAAGCCCAGGCCCACTACATCGGCCGCGTACTGCGCATGGCCCCCGGCGACGCCGTGCAGCTGTTCGACGGCAGCGGCCAGGAATACCTCGGCCAGTTGCTCGAAGTGGGCAAGAAAACCGTCCGCGTCAACCTCGACCAGGCACTGCCTGGCCAGGCCGATTCGCCACTGCATGTACACCTCGGCCAGGGCCTGTCCCGTGGCGAGCGCATGGACTGGGCGATCCAGAAAGCCACCGAACTGGGCGCCAACGAAATCACCCCGATCGTCAGCGAGCGCTGCGAAGTGCGGCTGAAGGACGAACGCGCCGACAAGCGACTGGCCCACTGGCGCCAGGTGGCCATCAGCGCCTGTGAACAATGCGGCCGCTCGACCTTGCCCGTCATCCACCCACCGGTCACCCTGGCCGAGTGGCTGAACAGCACCAAGGCCGAGCTGAAACTGGTGCTGCACCCGGTGGCCGAACCGCTCACCAGCCACGACAAGCCTGCCAACCTGGCCTTCCTGATCGGCCCCGAAGGCGGCCTGAGCGAAGCCGAAGTCGAGCAGGCCAAAGCATCCGGCTTCCATGCCGCACGCCTCGGCCCAAGGGTGCTGCGCACCGAGACCGCGCCAGTGGTGGCGCTGTCGGTGGCACAACAGCTTTGGGGCGATTTTTAACTAGCGTACGTAGAACGACACCGCCACGAAGTGCATGAGGCTGCCGGCGATCACGAACAAGTGCCAGATGCCGTGCCCGTGGCGCAAGCGGCTGTCGAGGGCGAAGAAGATGATGCCGACGGTGTAGAACACCCCGCCGGCAGCCAGCCAGGCAAAACCGGCAGTGCCCAGCGAGTGGAGCAATGGCTTGACCGCTACCAGCACGATCCAGCCCATCACCGCATAGATGATAATCGACAGAACCCGCGCCTCGGAGCGCGGTTTGATTTCTTGCAACATCCCGATCACCGCCAGCCCCCAGACCACGCCAAACAGGCTCCAACCCCAGGGGCCGCGCAGGCTGACCATGCAGAAGGGTGTGTAGCTGCCGGCGATCAGCAGGTAGATCGACAGGTGATCGAGCTTGCGCATGATCACCTTCGCCCGCCCGCGGGTGCTGTGGTAGAGGGTCGAGATGCTGTAGAGCAACAGCAGGGTACTGCCGTAGATAGAGAAACTGACGATCTTCCAGGGATCACCCTGCAGGCCTGCGACCACGATCAGCCAGATGGCACCGATACAGGCCAGGACAGCACCGACCAGGTGGGTCCAGGCGTTGAAGCGTTCACCGTAATACATGCAAACACAGACCTCCCCCAACAGCTGTAAGTTTCAAGCGGCAAGCAGCAAGTGAATCGCGATAGCATTGATGTCACCGCTCTGGCTTGCAACTTTCCGCTTGCAGCTTACAGCTCTCCTGGTTGCAGTTCCGCGTCACGCACCAGCCTTTCCAGCCCGGCCAGGTCCGGCACCCGCGCCACTTGCTCACCCACCTGCACCGCCGCCAGCTCCAGGCGCCCCAGCGCCACATCCACATAATTCAGCTGGCTGTCGAGCTTGCACGAGCGCGGAATGTCCTGCAGCAACAGCGCCAAATAACGCAGCCCGGTGTCGCCCAGGGCATTGAGCACCACAACCCGCGCCCGCTCGCCGCACGGCGTCTCGCCCCCACACGCCGCTTCGAACCCGATCAGCGGCAGGCGCTGCTGTCGCCAGTCGATCCAGCCCAGGTGCCAGGCCGGCTCACCGCGTTGGCACACCAAATTGCGCTGGCCGCTCAACTCGGCCACTGCCACGTTGGGCAACACCAGGGTGCGGTCGCCCAAGGGCAGCAACAGCCCGGTCAGGCTGCTGCGCTGGCCGGCAATCAGTTCAAGCATGGGGCTGGCTCCAGTGTGCAATGCTCTGCAGCAACAACGACTCCTGATACGGCTTGCCCAGGTATTCGTTGACGCCGATGGCCATGGCGCGGTCGCGGTGCTTCTGCCCGGTACGCGAGGTAATCATGATGATCGGCAGGTCTTTCAGCCGCGCGTCACGGCGAATGCGGGTGGCCACCTCGAAGCCGTCCATGCGCGGCATCTCGATATCCAGCAGCAACACGTCCGGGCGGTGCTCTTCCAGCAAGGCCATGGCATCGACCCCGTCCTTGGCCGTCAGCACGCTCATGCCGTGGCGTTCCAGCAAGCGGCTGGTGACCTTGCGCACAGTCACCGAGTCGTCCACCACCATCACCAACAATGCGCGGCGCGGCACCGGGCCGAGCAACTGGCGCGGGCTGCCGCCACCGGGCAAACGGGCCAGGCGCCGCTGCTGGCCGCGCAGTTGGCCAAGCAGGTCGAGAATCAGCACGACCCGGCCATCGCCCAGCAGCGTCGCCCCCGACAGCCCGGCAACGGCAGCAAACTGCGGCCCCAGGCTCTTCACCACGATTTCGCGGCTAGGCGACAAGTTGTCGGCCTGGATTGCGAACGACTGCTCCTTCGAATGCACCAGCAGCACCGGCAACGGCACGCTTTGTCCCAACAGCGCGGGGCGCGGCAGGCCTTGCAGCAACTCGCCCAGGTAGCGCAGCTCGTATTCGTGGCCAGCGTACACGTAGCGCGGCGAGTCCAGCTGATAGCACGCCGCCAGCTCTGCCGGCGGCACGCGGACAATGCCTTCGATGGTGTTCAGCGGGATGGCGTACTGCTCTTCGCCCAGATGCACCATCAGCGCACGGTTGATCGATACGGTGAACGGCAGGCGGATCAAAAAACGCGCGCCCTTGCCCTGAGCCGACTCGATGCTCATCGAGCCCCCCAGTTGCTTGACCTCCTCGTGCACCACGTCCATGCCCAGGCCGCGCCCGGAGATCTGGGTGATCTTCTCGGCGGTGGAAAAACCCGGGCGCAGGATGAACTGCAGGATCTCGTGATCGCTCAACTGCGCCTGCGGGTCCAGCAAGCCGCGCTTGATGGCCTTGCGCCGCACCGCTTCAAGCGGAACGCCAGCGCCGTCGTCGGTCATTTCGATCACGATATCGGCGCCTTCGTGCAGCAAGTTCAGGTGGATGGTGCCCTGCTCCGGTTTGCCGGCGGCCAGGCGTGCTTCGCGGCTTTCCAGGCCATGGTCGACGGCGTTGCGCAGCATGTGCTCAAGCGGTGCCACCATGCGCTCAAGCACACTGCGGTCCAGTTCACCTTCGGCGTTGCCGACCACCAGTTCTACCTGCTTGCCCAACTCGCTGGCCACCTGCCGCACCACGCGCTGCAAGCGCGGCACAAGGCGCTCGAACGGCACCATCAAGGTCGCGGTCAAGCCTTCCTGCAACTGGCTGTTCACCCGCGCCTGCTGCTGCAGCAGGCTGTAGGCCTCCTGGGCACGCTGAGCCAGGGTTTCCTTCAGGTCGAGCAAGTCCGAGGCGGACTCGAACAAGGCCCGCGACAACTGCTGCAACTGTGAATGGCGGTCCATTTCCAGCGGGTCGAAATCGTCATAGGCATCGCCTTCGAACTGCTGGCGACTGGAGATTCGCCCTTGGGTCTCGATGTCCAGGCGCAACAGCTGGTCGCGCATGCGCTCAAGGGTGGTTTCCATCTCGTTGAGGGTGAACTGTGCATCGTTGACTTGCTGCTCGATGCGCCCACGAATGATCGAATGCTCACCCGCCAGGTTACCCAGGTCGTCGAGCAACTCGGCATCGACCTTGACCATATCGCCTGGCGCCCGCTCTGGCGCTGCTGTCGGTACCTCGCTGGCGGCGGCTTCGACCGGCCCTTGGCCGGCAGCACTGTCGGTCAGGGCCGCGCTGCTGAAGTTACGGATATAGTCGATCAGCGCCGTGGCGGCATGCAGTGGCTGCCCCAGGCGCACGGCATCGAGCATGTGCGCCAGGCGGTCGTGGCAGTTCTGCAACAGTGCGAACAAAGGCGCGCTCGGCGGCAAGCGGCCGGCAGCCAGCAGTTCGTACAGAAACTCCAGTTCGTGAGCCAGGTCACCGATGGGGGCAATTTCGACCATGCGCGCCACACCCTTAAGGGTGTGCAGGTCGCGCATCAGGTTGTCTACCTCGACGCTGCTGCGCGGGTCGGCCTGCCAGCGCGCCAAGGCTGCGGCGGCGCTTTCGACGATGTCCGAGCTTTCTTCAAGGAACACTTCCAGCAGCTCTTCGCCTGGGCTTTCCGGTTCCTCAACCAGAGGCTCGGTCACGTCAGGCAGCTGCGGCTGATGGGGCAGCCCCAGGCCCAGGGTATCGGCCACGTCCATGTCCGGGTGCAACGGCGTGACCGTGTCGATGCCCACCAGGCCAGTGGCCTCTGGCGCCAAGGCTTGGTCCAGCAGGTTGCGCAGGCCGTCGACCGTTTCTGACCGTGGCGCGATGTCCTGCCCGGCCGCCACTTCATCGAGCATGTCCAGCAGGGCTTCATGGGCGCGCCGGGCGTGGGCGAAGAAGCGCGCATTGGCAGGCAAGCTGCCCTCTTCCACAGCGCCATACAGGTCCAGCAAGGCCTCGCACACATCATCCATCTGCCACAAGTCGGCCAGGTGCGCGGCGTGGCCGAGGGTGGTCAGCTGGTCGAGCAGGGTGTCCAGCGCATCACGCTGCCCAGGCTGTTGCTGCCAGCGCGACAGCAACGACTCGGCATCGAGCAGGATATCCATGGCCTGGGCCAGGAAGCTGGCGACCAACTGCGGGTCGCGCTTGCCGCGCCGGACATGCTGCGGGTCGTCATGCAAGCTGGCCAGGCGTGCATCTACGGCCTGGCCAACCTGTTCGATCAGCTCCGCAGCACCAGGGATGGCGGCCAACGGCGTGCTGTCGAGTTGCGCCAGGCCCAGGTGAAACAGCGAACGTGCGGCTTCCAGCCATTCGATCTCGGCCATTTGCAGGGGCAGTTGGTGGCCCTTGTATTCCCGGGCCAGGCGGTCGAAGGCGGTGGCCAGCTCGGCGACCGGCATCACCCCGGCCATGGCAGCACTGCCCTTGAGCGTATGCAGGGCGCGCTGCAGGCCATCGCTGACCGGCGTATCGTGGCCGTCTGCGCCCTGCAGAAATGCATCGAGGCTGGCCAGGTGGCCTTGCGCCTCTGTGCGGAAAATATCCAGCAGCTGCGGGTCGAGGCCATCGATATCGGCAGCACCCGGTGCGTCGTTTTCTGCCAGGGCATGCAGGTGCCCAGCCAACTGTTCGATTTCGGTCAGTTGCGGCAACTGGCCAGCCGCAAAATCGGCCAGCAAATCGGGTAAGTGGACGAACACTTGCTGCAGGGCCACCACGCCTTCCGGGCTCAGCACCCTACGGCCCTCCAGCACCCGGTTCAGCAGGTGCTCGGCGCCCCAGGCCAGCTCGGCCACCGCTTCGGCATGCACCATGCGGCCGCTGCCCTTGAGCGTATGCAGCGCACGGCGCACTTCCCCCAGCGCCTCGCGCTGCTGGTTGTCGGCACGCCAGCGCAGCCAGTGCCGCTCGATCTCCGGCAGCAACTCGCCGGCTTCATCGAGAAACACCTCGCGCAGCTCGTCATCGATGCCGTCGCCATTGGCATCCAGGCCTGCACGGGTGTCGGCCTGCGCACAATACACGCCCAGCGCTGCCAGGCTTGCACGGGCCATGTCGATGAACGGCTGGGCATCCGCCAGCGGGTCGGCCACCCGCCATTGCAGGTAGCATTCGGCGGCACTCATGGCCTCACCCAGGTGGGCCAGCTCATCGGCGGGCGGCTCTACATCCAGGTGCTGCAACCAGCGCTGCACATAGCTGGCGCAGCCGGCGAACAGCTCGGCTACGGCGGGCAGCATCAACATGGCCAGCGCGCCGCGAATCTGCTGCAACAGCCCCGGCAATGGTTGCAGGCGTTGGCGCGGCCAGTCGGACTCCAGGTAGTCGCCGATCAGGTCCTTGGCCTGCTGCAGTACGTTCAGCGATTCGTTCAGCACCAGCTGGCGTATCTCGGCCAGGTCCGAGCCTGGCAGCCCGCCCTGCCCGTTTTCTTCCAGCGGGCCGACCATGCCGTTCAGCGAAGCCTCCACGTACAGCAAGGCGCCCGCCACATCCATCAGTACCGCGTCGTCCACCACGCGCTCGCCCTGGGCCAGGGCCTGCAGCGCCAGCACCTGGTCGATGATGACCCGCCGTGGTTGCTGGAAGCCCAGCACAGCCAGGGTATCGGCCACATGGCGCAGCGGCGCCAGCAGGGCATCGAGCTGCTCGCTGTGCTGGCGGTCGCTGCGCACGAACTGGTCCAGGCGCTCCTTGATGCGCATCAGGTCGTCGCACAACGCGGTCACCACCGAGCGCAGGGCATCGCGGCCCGGCCCGGCCTGCAATTGTTCACGCCAATTGCCCAGCGACAGGTCAAGGTTGGCCAGGTCGTCAGACCCGGCAAAACGCTGTGCTGCACCGCTGATCAGGCTGGCTTGGGCCAAGGGCTCGATACCTCGGCAGGCACGTAGCTGATTGAGCAGCGGCAGCATCACCAAGGGCAGGTCGTGGCGGGCACCGCGCAAGCGCTCAAGGTACGAGGGCAATTGCTCCAGGCCACGAAACAACGCCCCCAGGCAATCGCCCCGTGGGCTGACCTGGCCGTCGGCCAGCGCCTTGGCGAACAGTTCCAACTCTTCGGCCAGGCGCGTCGCACCGCGCAGTTCAAGCATGCGCAGGCAACCCTGTACCTGATGCAGGTTGTCGACCACGAAGGCCAGCATCGACAGGTCGCCCGGTTCGCCGGCAAAACGCTCCAGCGCCTGGCGCGCCTGGCCCAGGCAGTCGAGGATGGCAGCCTTGGTCCAGGCCAGCGCTACCGTGTCGTGGCGCTCGGGACTTACAACAGCAGAAGCCATGGGCACTCCTCAGCGCGGCGCATCGGTGGGGCTTTGCGCAGGTGGCGGCAGGGTGAAACCGGACACCGAACGGCGCATCTCGCTGGCCATGCGGGCCAAGTGGCGGATGCTGTCGGCGGTGGCACCGGAGCCGGCGGAGGTTTGCGCGGTAATCTGCTGGATCACCGCCATGGTGTGGGAAATCTGCCCGGCCGACGAGGTCTGCAACTGGGCAGCGTCAGAGATGCTGTGGATAAGATCGGCCAGGTTCTGCGATACCCCTTCGATCTCGGCCAGCGCCACCCCGGCATCCTGCGCCAGGCGAGCGCCACGCACCACTTCGGCGGTGGTCTGCTCCATGGAGATGACTGCCTCGTTGGTGTCGGCCTGAATGGTACGCACCAGCGCCTCGATCTGCCGGGTGGCCGACGACGAGCGCTCTGCCAGACGCTGCACTTCGTCGGCAACCACGGCAAAACCACGGCCAGCCTCGCCGGCCAGCGAGGCCTGGATCGCCGCGTTGAGGGCAAGAATGTTGGTCTGGTCGGCAATGTCGTCGATCAGGCTGACGATGTCGCCGATTTCCTGGGAAGACTCGCCCAGGCGCTTGATCCGTTTGGCGGTGTCCTGGATCTGCTCACGAATGTTGTCCATGCCGTTGATGGTGTTATGCACCACCTCGTTACCCTTGTTGGCGATGGCCACCGAGCGCTCGGCCACCTTGGCCGACTCGTAGGCATGCGCCGAAACCCGGTCGATCGACTCGACCATGTCGCCGACCGCCTCGGAGGCCTCGCTGATCTGCTCGGCCTGGTGCTCGGAAGCCTTGGCCAGCTGGCGGGCGGTGTTCTGGGTGTCCTGCACGGCAGCGGCAACCTGCACGGCGCTGTGGTTGATGGTAGCGACCAGGTCGCGCAGCTGGTCCACGGAATAGTTGATCGAGTCGGCAATGGCGCCAGTGAAGTCTTCGGTCACCGATACGGTCACGGTCAGGTCGCCGTCGGCCAGCTCTTCGATTTCATCCAGCAGACGCATGATTGCCTGCTGGTTGCGTTCGTTCTTTTCTGCCGTTTCGCGCAGCTGGCGGTTGGTGGTGCGCACCATGACCAGGCCGATGAGGATGATCGAGGCCAGCGCCAGCAGGCCCAGGGCATAGCCGCCAACGGTATCGAGGGTGCGTCCACCGGCCAGGTTCTCGAAACCGTTGGCCAGGTGTGACGCCTCGTCCAGCAGGGTTTGCGACAGGCTGAAAATGTTGCCCGCGGCCTCACGCACGCGGAACAGTTCGGGCGAGGTTTCGAGAATTTCGTCGACCGAGCCCGCGACGAACTGGAACAGCTCGGCGATTTCGGCCAGGCGCGCACGGGCATCGGCGTCCTCGACACGGGTTACCTGGATGGCCGCGTTACCACTGAGCATCCCCTCCAGCACCTGGCCAAAGCGCCCGGCATCGCGGCCAAAGGCATCCGCCGCCTGAGCGGCGGTATCGTCACCCGCCAGCACGGTGTTGACCGAACCGAGGATGCGCTCGGCCAGCAACAGCTGGCGCTGCGCCACCGCCACCTGGTTGGCCGGAGCGCCGCTTTGCAGCAGGATCTCGACCACTTTTTCGTATTCCACCTGCAACTGCGGCACGGTTTCGGCCAGCGTCGCCGCCACTTGGTGTAGCGACAGCACGGTCTGCTCACTGGCCAGGATGGTGTCGGTGTTCTTGCGCAGGTTTTCCCAGTCGCGGCGTACCGCCTCCATCTCGTCTCGCACCGTAGGCGGCGCAGCCGGCAACCCGGTGGACTTGTCACCCTGGCGCAGGTAGCCCCAGCGCCGCTCGAAGTCGTTGCGTGCATCCGACAGCAGCTTGAAGGCCAGGGCCTTGCCGGCGGCGGCTTCGGTGGCGTTCTTGGCAATGCGCTGAGACAGCACGCGCAGCTCGCCGGCATGGCCGATGTACTGCTTGTCGTAGTTGGACTGGGTGTTCAGGTAGGCAAAGTTGGCGAACAGCAGGATGATCGACAGGATCAGGATCAGAAACAGCACGGTGATCTGCGCGATGCTGCGGGTACGTGGGGTCACGGTGGTGGCTGTGACGGGGGCGGCAGGCTTGTTCACGTTCGCAGGTCCTATAACGCCACATCAAGAAAGCCCGGCGCCTGGGCCAGGGCGAAGGGGCTGAAGATTGCCCAGTTGCGTTCACGCGGGAAGTGCCCCTGCACGAAGCGTGCAGCGGCGCGGATCAATGGCTGCGGCGGCGACAGCTGCAGGCTGTCGAGGGCGAAGTGCTGCAGGCCAAGTACCTCGTCCACCAGCAAACCGACGAACAGGTCGTCGTGGTCCAGCACCAGCACCCGCCGCTGCTTCCCCGGAGCGGCGTGGCCCAGGCCGAAGAAACTGCTCAGGTCCATCACCGGCAACAGCCGGCCACGCAGATTGGCAACCCCGCATACCCACGGTTGCACACCCGGGACGCGGCTGCTGCGCGGTTCGCGCAGTACCTCGGCCACCTCACCCATGGGCGCGACGAACCACTGCCCGGCAATGCGAAAGCCGATACCGCTCCACTGTTGCAGGCGGTTGTCCTGCGGGGGCTGGTCGGCGACCAGCAGGCGGCAGCGCCGGTCGATGTCCAGCAACAACTCGAAGGCGGTCAGCGACGCGCCTTGCGGGCGGGTGGTCAAGCCCCCAGCACTTCTTTGAGCTTGGCGATCAGCGCGTCTTCTTCCACCGGTTTGGTCAGGAAGTCACGGGCGCCCTGGCGCGTGGCCCAGATGCGGTCGGTTTCCTGGTCCTTGGTGGTGACCACGATCACGGGGATGGCGGCGGTTTCCGGGTCCTTGCTGAGCTGGCGGGTGGCCTGAAAGCCGTTCATGCCGGGCATGACGATGTCCATCAGCACCGCGTCGGGCTTGTCCTGCCGGGCCAGGGCCACGCCATCGGCACCGTTGCTGGCCTTGAGCACCTGGTAGCCGTGTTTTTCCAGCCACTCGGTCAAGCGGTACATCTCTGTCGGCGAGTCGTCGACAATCAGAACTCGGGCCATGCTGTTTCCCCATCAGGAAAGTAAGACCGTGCCATGGCGGGGCACGGTCAGGGTGCGGGTTGTTGGGTTGCGGCAAAACCGGGCACGTGGGCGCGGATCGCATCGAGCAGTTCTTCTTTGCTGAACGGCTTGGTCAGAAACTGATCAGAACCGACCACCCGGCCGCGGGCTTTGTCGAACAGGCCGTCGCGCGACGACAGCAGGATGACCGGCGTGTCCTTGAAAGCACTGTTGTGCTTTATCACGGCGCAGGTCTGGTAGCCGTCCAGGCGCGGCATCAGCACATCGACGAAGATGATGCCGGGCTGGTGGTCGACGATCTTGGCCAAGGCATCGAAGCCATCGCTGGCGGTGATCACCTCGCAGCCCGCTTCACCGAGCAACATCTGTGCGGTGCGGCGGATCGTGCGGGAATCGTCGATCACCATCACCTTCAGGGGTTGTTCCATAGACGCCTACCAATAGGAATGAAGCTGCAAGTTGCAAGCGGCAAGCTACAAGAGCAGCAGATTGGCGCATGGATGCTCTTTTCTTGAGGCTTGTAGCTTAAGGCTTGCAGCTGCATTTTTAGCACACTCCGGGTGGCCATTCCATCTGCGCCGCCCCTTGACCGGCGGCGTTTGCGGCGCCACCCTGAGCCACTTTTCTTTCGAGCCATCGCGGCACCTGCCGCCAAGAGGAACCACCCCATGAGCGTACGCCTCGGCATTGTCATGGACCCCATCGCGTCCATCTCCTACAAGAAGGACAGCTCGCTGGCCATGCTGCTGGCCGCCCAGGCACGCGGCTGGAGCCTGTTCTACATGGAACAGCAAGACCTGTACCAGGGCGAAAGCAAGGCCCGCGCCCGCATGCGCCCGCTGAAGGTGTTTGCCGACCCGGCGCACTGGTTCGAACTGGGCGAAGAGCAGGACAGCCCCCTGGCCGAGCTGGACGTGATCCTGATGCGCAAGGATCCGCCGTTCGACATGGAATTCGTCTACAGCACCTACCTGCTGGAACAGGCCGAAAATGATGGCGTGCTGGTGGTCAACCGCCCGCAAAGCCTGCGCGACTGCAACGAGAAGATGTTCGCCACGCTGTTCCCGCAGTGCACCACCCCTACCCTGGTCAGCCGCCGCCCGGACATCATTCGTGAATTTGCGGCCAAGCATGCCGATGTGATTCTCAAGCCGCTGGACGGCATGGGCGGTACATCGATCTTCCGCCACCGGGCTGGCGACCCCAACCTGTCGGTGATCCTGGAAACCCTGACCGCGCTGGGCACCCAGCAGATCATGGCCCAGGCCTACCTGCCGGCCATCAAGGACGGCGACAAGCGCATCCTGATGATCGACGGCGAGCCGGTGGACTACTGCCTGGCGCGCATCCCGGCCAGTGGCGAAACCCGTGGCAACCTGGCCGCCGGCGGCCGTGGCGAAGCCCGCCCGTTGACCGACCGCGACCGCTGGATTGCCGCCCAGGTCGGCCCGACCCTGCGCGAAAAGGGCCTGCTGTTCGTGGGCCTGGACGTGATTGGCGAGCACCTCACCGAAATCAACGTCACCAGCCCTACCTGCATCCGCGAAATCGATGCCGCCTACAACACCGACATCGGTGGCAAGCTGATGGATGCCATTGATCGCAAGCTGAAGGCGCGCTGACAGCCAACGCGAAGCAAACGCGTAGAGTGGGGTATGATGCCGGTCCTATTCGACTGAGCTGCTGCCCCGCCCTGCGGTTGCTGGATACCTGATGACGCTGCCCGCTGACATCCCCGCCACCCTGCTGCCTCCCCGTGTTCGCCCGGTGGACCGGCTTGGCTTTACCCTGTTCCTGGCTGCCCTGGTGCACCTGGCGCTGATCCTTGGCGTCGGCTTCAGCGTGGTCAAGCCTGCCGAAATCCGCCACACCATGGACATCACCCTGGCCACCTTCAAGAGCGAGAAACCGCCCGAGAAGGCCGATTTCCAGGCCCAGGACAACCAGCAGGGCAGCGGCACGCTGGACAAGAAAGCGGTGCCTACAACCACTGAATTGGCGCCGTTCCAGGACAGCAAGATCAACAAGATCACCCCACCGCCTGCCGCCAAGCCCGAGGTGGTGCCGCCCCCTACCCCACAAAAGTCGGCGGTAGTGACCACAGCGCCCAAGCCGCAGAAGGTCGAGCCCAAACCCAAGGAAAGCAAGCCACAGCCCAAGCCGGCGGCGCCAGCGCCAGACTTCGACAGCTCGCAGCTGTCCAGCCAGATCGCCAGCCTGGAGGCGGAGCTGTCCAACGAACAGCAGATGTACGCCAAGCGGCCGAAGATTCACCGCCTCAATGCTGCATCGACCATGCGCGACAAGGGCGCCTGGTACAAAGAAGAGTGGCGCAAGAAGGTCGAGCGGGTGGGCAACCTGAACTACCCCGACGAAGCGCGCCGGCAACAGATCTACGGCAATTTGCGGATGATGGTGTCGATCAACCGCGATGGTTCGTTGTATGAGGTGCTGGTGCTGGAATCGTCCGGGCAGGCGGTGCTGGACCAGGCGGCGCAACGTATTGTGCGACTGGCGGCGCCTTTTGCGCCGTTTACCGGGGATCTGGCCGAGTTTGACCGGCTGGAGATCATTCGGACCTGGCGCTTTGCCCGTGGGGACCGTTTGTCCAGTAACTGAGTGATGGCCTGGGCGTTAGGCTTGAGATGTGCAGTGGCGCGGATATCGAGCGCCGCCCATGCGGCGCATCGCGAGCAAGCTCGCTCCTACATTTGTTTCGGGCCAGTAACGTCTGCGCCAACGCGCGCGACCGCCTTGTTTGTTCCACGCGATACCGAGGTGGACGCCAAGTGGCCGCGCGCCTGCGCCTCAGGAAAAATTGGCCCGAAACAAATGTAGGAGCGAGCTTGCTCGCGATGCGCCGCGCGGGCGGCGCTCGATCTCACAGGCGCCAAAACCCTCAAGACAGGCGCCAACCAAACGACACAATCCGCACCTTGTCAGCCTCGCCACCTGGCGCCACACTATCCCCCATGAAAACCCTCGCCCCGAGCTACCTCAAGCACCAGTTCCTGATCGCCATGCCGCACATGGCCGATCCGAACTTCGCCCAGACCCTCACGTACATCGTCGAGCACAACGAGCATGGCGCCATGGGGCTGGTGGTCAACCGGCCGCAGGAGCTGAGCCTGGCCGACATCCTCGAGCAGCTGCGCCCGGATGAAACACCACCGGCCAGCACCTTGCAGGTGCCGATCTACCAGGGTGGCCCGGTGCAGACCGACCGCGGCTTCGTGTTGCACAGCAGCGAGTGCAGCTTCCAGGCCACCGTGGCGCTGGACGGGCTGGCGCTGACCACGTCGCAGGACATCTTGCTGGCCATCGCTGCCGGGGTAGGCCCGAAACAAAGCCTGATCACCCTCGGTTATGCCGGCTGGGAAGCCGGCCAGCTGGAAGCCGAGCTGGCCGACAACGCCTGGCTCAACTGCCCGTTCGACCCGGAAATCATCTTTGGCCTGGCCAGCGACCTGCGCCTGGACGCGGCCGCCGCCAGCCTGGGGATCAACCTGAACCTGCTGACCAGCCAGGCGGGCCACGCCTGATGGCCGAACTACGCCTGCTGCTGGGCTTCGACTACGGCAGCAAACAGATCGGCGTGGCCGTTGGCCAGGTGATCACCGGCCAGGCCCGCGAACTGTGCACCCTCAAGGCACAAAACGGCGTACCGGACTGGGCTCAGGTGGAAAAGCTCATCAATGAGTGGAAACCCGACGCCATCGTCGTCGGCCTGCCGCTGAACATGGACGGCACGCCCAGCGAAATGAGCGCCCGCGCCGAAAAGTTCGCCCGCCGCCTGAACGGCCGCTTCAACCTGCCCGTGCATACCCACGACGAGCGCCTGACCACCTTCGAGGCCAAAGGCGAGCGCATGGCCCGTGGTGGCCAGCGCGGCAGCTACCGCGACAACCCGGTCGATGCCATCGCCGCCGCCCTGTTGCTACAAGGCTGGCTGGAGGCCAATACCTGATCATCTTTGCCGCCGGGCCCGCCCGGCGCACCCTTCCGAGGAGCCCGCAATGAGCCTACCCAATCCCGCCGAGCTGATCCGGCAGATGGCTGTCGACCTTCGCGCCCACCTGGCCCGCCGCAACATCAGCGAGCCACGTTACATCGGCATCCGCACCGGCGGTGTCTGGGTTGCCCAGGCCCTGCAGGAAGCCATGGGTGATACCAGCCCCATGGGCACCCTGGACGTTTCGTTCTACCGCGACGACTTCAGCCAGAACGGCCTGCACCCGCAAGTGCGCCCGTCCGAGCTGCCATTCGAAGTGGAAGGCCAGCACCTGGTGCTGGTAGATGACGTGCTGATGAGCGGTCGCACCGTACGCGCTGCACTCAACGAACTGTTCGATTATGGCCGCCCGGCCAGCGTCACCCTGGTCTGCCTGCTGGACCTGGATGCCGGCGAACTGCCGATCCGCCCGAATGTGCTGGGTGCCACCCTGTCGCTGGCCACCCATGAACGGGTAAAATTGACCGGACCCGCACCGCTCGCCCTCGAGCGCCAGGACCTCGCCTCCGCTTCCGCCCTTTAAGAGTCCCCCGCGATGACGCCATTCGACGCCAAGCGCCCGCTGCAGCTCAATGATCAGGGCCAGCTGCGCCACTTCCTCTCGCTGGACGGTTTGCCCCGCGAACTGCTCACCGAAATCCTCGACACCGCCGACTCCTTCCTGGAAGTCGGTGCCCGGGCCGTGAAAAAAGTCCCGTTGCTGCGCGGCAAGACCGTGTGCAACGTGTTCTTCGAGAACTCCACCCGTACCCGTACCACTTTCGAGCTGGCGGCCCAGCGCCTGTCGGCCGACGTGATCAGCCTGAACGTGTCGACCTCCTCGACCAGCAAGGGCGAGACCCTGTTCGACACCCTGCGCAACCTCGAAGCCATGGCCGCCGACATGTTCGTCGTGCGCCACTCCGACTCCGGCGCCGCACACTTCATCGCCGAGCACGTGTGCCCGGATGTTGCCGTGATCAACGGCGGTGACGGCCGCCATGCGCACCCGACCCAGGGCATGCTCGACATGCTCACCATCCGCCGCCACAAGGGCAGCTTCGAGAACCTGTCGGTGGCCATCGTCGGCGACATCCTGCACTCGCGCGTGGCCCGCTCCGACATGCTGGCGCTCAAGGCGCTGGGTTGCCCGGACATCCGCGTGATCGGCCCGAAAACCCTGATCCCGATCGGCATCGAGCAGTACGGCGTGAAGGTGTACACCGACCTCGCCGAAGGCCTGAAAGACGTCGACGTGGTGATCATGCTGCGCCTGCAGCGCGAGCGCATGGCGGGTGGTTTGCTGCCCAGCGAAGGCGAGTTCTACCGCCTGTTCGGCCTGACCACCCCACGCCTGGCCGGGGCCAAGCCCGACGCCATCGTCATGCACCCGGGCCCGATCAACCGGGGCGTGGAAATCGAGTCGGCGGTGGCCGACGGCAAGCACTCGGTGATCCTCAACCAGGTCACCTACGGCATCGCCGTGCGCATGGCCGTGCTGTCCATGGCCATGAGCGGGCAGAACGCGCAACGTCAATTCGACCAGGAGAACGCCCAGTGACCCTCAGTATTCTCGGCGCCCGGGTCATCGACCCCAAGACAGGCCTGGACCAGGTGACCGACCTGCACCTGGACGGTGGCCGCATTGCCGCCATCGGCACCGCCCCGGCCGGCTTCAGCGCCAGCCGCACGATCCAGGCCGATGGTCTGGTTGCCGCGCCTGGCCTGGTCGACCTTGGCGTGTCCCTGCGCGAGCCGGGCTACAGCCGCAAAGGCAACATCGCCAGTGAAACCCGCGCGGCCGTGGCGGGTGGTGTCACCAGCCTGTGCTGCCCGCCGCAAACCAAGCCGGTACTGGACACCTCGGCCGTGGCCGAGCTGATCCTGGACCGCGCCCGCGAAGCCGCCAACAGCAAGGTCTACCCGATCGGCGCCCTGACCAAGGGCCTGGAAGGCGAGCAACTGGCCGAGCTGGTAGCCCTGCGCGACACCGGTTGCGTGGCCTTCGGCAACGGCCTGAAGGAAATCCCCAACAACCGTACCCTGGCCCGCGCCCTGGAATACGCCGCCACCTTCGACCTGACCGTGGTGTTCCACTCCCAGGACCGTGACCTGTCCCAGGGCGGCCTGGCCCATGAAGGGGCCATGGCCAGCTTCCTCGGCCTGCCGGGCATCCCGGAAACCGCCGAAACCGTTGCCCTGGCGCGCAACCTGCTGCTGGTGGAACAGACCGGCGTGCGTGCGCACTTCACCCAGATCACCAGCGCCCGTGGCGCACGGTTGATCGCCCAGGCCCAGGCCCTCGGACTGCCGGTAACCGCTGATGTGGCGCTGTACCAGCTGATCCTCACCGATGAGTCGCTGCGCGAGTTCTCCAGCCTGTACCACGTGCAGCCGCCACTGCGCACCGCTGCGGACCGCGACGGCCTGCGAGAGGCGGTGAAGTCGGGCGTGATCCAGGCGATTTCCAGCCACCACCAGCCGCACGAACGCGACGCCAAGCTGGCCCCGTTCGGCGCCACCGAGCCGGGCATCAGCAGCGTTGAATTGCTGCTGCCACTGGCCATGACGCTGGTGCAGGACGGCCTGCTCGACCTGCCGACCCTGCTGGCCCGCCTGAGCAGCGGCCCGGCTGCCGCCCTGCGCCTGCCGGCTGGCGAGCTGAAGGTGGGTGGCGCGGCCGACCTGGTGCTGTTCGACCCGCAAGCCTCCACCGTTGCCGGCGAGCAATGGTTCTCGCGCGGCGAGAACTGCCCGTTCATCGGCCACTGCCTGCCGGGCGCGGTGCGTTATACCTTGGTCGATGGGCATGTCTGCCACGAGGCCTGATCACCAGCTGTAAGCCTCAAGCTGCAAGCCACAAGAAAAAGCAGGCATGATGCCGGCGCGCTTTTTCTTGCAGCTTGCAGCTTGCAGCTCGTCGCCAATGGTTGAAATCCTTCCCCCCACCCCCATATGAGTCTGCATCAGGCACTTTCGCCCCGCTGCGTGGAGACTCTCCCCTTGACCACCATCGTTTCTGTCCGCCGTAACGGCAAAGTCGTCATGGGTGGCGACGGCCAGGTATCCCTCGGCAACACCGTGATGAAAGGCAACGCAAAAAAAGTGCGCCGCCTGTACCACGGCCAGGTCATTGCGGGCTTCGCCGGTGCCACCGCCGACGCCTTCACCCTGTTCGAACGCTTTGAAGGCCAACTGGAAAAACACCAGGGCCACCTGGTACGTGCCGCCGTCGAGCTGGCCAAGGAATGGCGTACCGACCGTTCCCTGAGCCGCCTGGAAGCCATGCTGGCCGTGGCCAACAAGGACGCTTCCCTGATCATCACCGGTAACGGCGACGTGGTCGAACCCGAAGACGGCCTGATCGCCATGGGCTCCGGTGGCGCCTACGCCCAGGCCGCAGCCCGCGCCCTGCTGAACAAGACCGACCTCTCGGCCCGTGAAATCGCCGAAACCGCCCTGAACATCGCCGGTGACATCTGCGTGTTCACCAACCACAACCTGACCATCGAGGAGCAGGACCTGGCCGATTAATCAGTTGTTCTGGCGTCCCGCTGCGAGCGGGATTTTTCCACGCTGATTCATCCGCCCAAGGACCGTATTGACCATGTCCATGACCCCCCGCGAGATCGTCCACGAACTCAACCGCCACATCATCGGCCAGGACGACGCCAAACGCGCCGTGGCCATTGCCCTGCGCAACCGCTGGCGCCGGATGCAGCTGCCTGCCGAGCTGCGTGCCGAAGTGACCCCGAAGAACATCCTGATGATCGGCCCTACCGGCGTCGGCAAAACCGAAATCGCCCGTCGCCTGGCCAAGCTGGCCAACGCGCCATTCCTCAAGGTGGAAGCGACCAAGTTCACCGAAGTGGGCTACGTGGGCCGAGACGTCGAGTCGATCATCCGTGACTTGGCCGATGCCGCGCTGAAGATGCTGCGCGAGCAGGAAATCATCCGCGTGCGCCACCGCGCCGAAGATGCCGCCGAAGACCGCATCCTCGATGCCCTGCTGCCGCAGGCACGGGTGAGCAGCTTCGCCGAGGAAGCCGCACAGACCAGCACCGATTCCAACACCCGCCAGCTGTTCCGCAAGCGCCTGCGTGAGGGCCAGCTGGACGACAAGGAAATTGAAATCGAAGTGGCCGATGCCGTGGGCGTCGAAATTGCCGCGCCACCCGGCATGGAAGAAATGACCAACCAGCTGCAAAGCCTGTTTGCCAACATGGGCAAAGGCAAGCGCAAGGCGCGCAAGCTGAAGGTGAAAGAAGCGCTGAAGATGGTGCGCGATGAAGAAGCGAGCCGCCTGGTCAACGAGGAAGAGCTCAAGGCCAAGGCCCTGGAAGCGGTCGAACAGCATGGCATCGTGTTCATCGACGAAATCGACAAGGTTGCCAAGCGCGGCAACGTTGGTGGCGCTGACGTGTCCCGTGAAGGCGTACAGCGCGACCTGCTGCCGCTGATCGAAGGCTGCACCGTCAACACCAAGCTGGGCATGGTCAAGACCGACCACATTCTGTTCATTGCCTCGGGTGCATTCCACCTGAGCAAGCCAAGCGACCTGGTGCCCGAGCTGCAAGGCCGTCTGCCGATTCGCGTGGAACTGAAGGCACTGACCCCGGAAGACTTCGAGCGCATCCTGCAAGAGCCGCATGCCTCGCTGACCGAGCAGTACCAGGCCCTGTTGAAAACCGAAGGCCTGAACATCGCGTTCCAGGCGGACGGTATCAAGCGCCTGGCCGAAATTGCCTACCAGGTGAACGAGAAGACCGAGAACATCGGTGCCCGTCGTCTGCACACCCTGCTTGAGCGTTTGCTTGAAGAGGTGTCGTTCAGCGCTGGCGACCTGGCCAGCACCCACGACGAAACGCCGATCCAGATCGACGCGGCGTATGTGAACAGCCACCTGGGTGAACTGGCGCAGAACGAAGACCTGTCGCGTTATATCCTGTAAGCGGCAAGCCTGAAGCTGCAAGCGACAAGCTGTTTAGCGTCGCTTGCAGCACCGCGCCACATGATTTTTCCACCATGGCTTGAATATCATTTCTTGTAGCTTGAAGCTTGGAGCTTGTCGCTCAGAAGAGATTCCAGCCATGGCCCGCCTGCCCACCGCCATCAACCTGCACAAAGCCTCGAAAACCCTCACCCTCACCTACGCCCCCGGCGAGGCCTACACCTTGCCCGCCGAATTCCTGCGCGTGCACTCCCCCTCCGCCGAGGTCCAGGGCCACGGCAACCCCATCCTGCAATTTGGCAAGATCAACGTCGGCCTCGTCGGCCTGGAACCTGCCGGCCAATATGCACTGAAACTGACCTTCGACGACGGCCATGACAGCGGCCTGTTCACCTGGGAGTACCTTGAACAGCTGTGCCTGCGCCAGGAACAGTTGTGGGCCGAGTACCTCGACGAACTGCACAAGGCCGGGAAATCCCGCGACCCGGCCGAATCGGTCGTGAAACTCATGCTCTAGCGCAAGGGCTGCAGGGTTTAGAGCGCATTTTCTAAATTCATCTGTTTGAATGACTTACAGACAGCCCAGTGAAGGGCTGTCTTGCGCATTACATGAAAGTCGGGTAACCAATGGGTGTGGCAAGTTCCCTGCATCATTTTGCAGGCAGTCAGACCCCCCGCAGCACCGCTGTTCCTTATCACTGGTCACCCGAGTAGCAGTACCGGGCTCAGGGCTGTGCTCCTGTCACAGCAACCGGTACTCGTCTCAGGACAACGGAGCGTCGTAGATGAGTAACAAGAACAACGATGAGCTGCAGCGGCAGGCCTCGGACAATACCCTGGGGCTGAACCCGGTCATCGGCATTCGCCGCAAGGACCTGTTGAGCTCGGCACGTACCGTGCTGCGCCAGGCCGTGCGCCAACCGCTGCACAGCGCCAAACATGTGGCCCACTTTGGCCTGGAGCTGAAGAACGTGCTGCTGGGCAAGTCCAGCCTGGCCCCGGAAAGCGACGACCGTCGCTTCAATGACCCGGCCTGGAGCAACAACCCGCTGTACCGCCGCTACCTGCAAACCTACCTGGCCTGGCGCAAGGAGCTGCAGGACTGGATTGGCAGCAGCGACCTGTCACCGCAAGACATCAGCCGCGGCCAGTTCGTCATCAACCTGATGACCGAAGCCATGGCACCGACCAACACCCTGTCCAACCCGGCAGCGGTCAAACGCTTCTTCGAAACCGGCGGCAAGAGCCTGCTCGACGGCCTGTCCAACCTGGCCAAGGACATGGTCAACAACGGCGGCATGCCCAGCCAGGTGAACATGGACGCCTTCGAAGTGGGCAAGAACCTGGGCACCAGTGAAGGTGCCGTGGTGTACCGCAACGATGTACTGGAGCTGATCCAGTACAGCCCCATCACCGAACAGGTGCATGCCCGCCCGCTGCTGGTGGTGCCACCGCAGATCAACAAGTTCTACGTGTTCGACCTGAGCCCGGAGAAGAGCCTGGCGCGCTACTGCCTGCGCTCGCAGCAGCAAACCTTCATCATCAGCTGGCGCAACCCGACCAAGGCCCAGCGTGAGTGGGGCCTGTCCACTTACATCGATGCACTCAAGGAAGCGGTCGATGCCGTGCTGGCCATTACCGGCAGCAAGGACCTGAACATGCTCGGTGCCTGCTCCGGCGGCATCACCTGCACCGCACTGGTAGGCCACTATGCCGCCCTCGGTGAGAACAAGGTCAACGCCCTGACCCTGCTGGTCAGCGTGCTGGACACCACCATGGATACCCAGGTTGCGCTGTTCGTCGACGAGCAGACCCTGGAGTCTGCCAAGCGCCATTCCTACCAGACCGGCGTACTGGAAGGCAGCGACATGGCCAAGGTGTTCGCCTGGATGCGCCCCAACGACCTGATCTGGAACTACTGGGTCAACAACTACCTGCTCGGCAACGAGCCGCCGGTGTTCGACATCCTGTTCTGGAACAACGACACCACGCGCCTGCCGGCCGCCTTCCACGGCGACCTGATCGAAATGTTCAAGAGCAACCCGCTGACCCGCCCGGACGCCCTTGAAGTGTGCGGCACCCCGATCGACCTGAAGAAAGTGCAGTGCGACATCTTCAGCGTTGCCGGCACCGCCGACCACATCACCCCGTGGCAATCGTGCTACCGCTCGGCGCACCTGTTCGGCGGCAAGATCGAGTTCGTGCTGTCCAACAGTGGCCATATCCAGAGCATCCTCAACCCGCCAGGCAACCCCAAGGCACGCTTCATGACCGGTGCCGATCGCCCGGGTGACCCGGTGGCCTGGCAGGAAAACGCCACCAAGCACGCCGACTCCTGGTGGCTGCACTGGCAGAGCTGGCTGAGTGAACGTGCCGGGGAGCTTAAAAAGGCGCCGACCCGCCTGGGCAACCGCGCCTATGCCGCTGGCGAAGCCTCACCGGGTACCTACGTTCACGAGCGTTGAGTGGCCTTGCCGTGGCCGCCACCGGCGCGCCACGGTGCTTTTTTCACCGAAGAGTCGAACGCATGCCGGAACCCTACATCTTCAGGACCGTCGAACTGGACGACCAATCCATTCGCACCGCCGTCCGCCCGGGCAAGCCGCACCTGACACCGTTGCTGATTTTCAACGGCATCGGCGCCAACCTGGAGCTGGTGTTCCCGTTCATCGAAGCGCTGGACCCGGACCTTGAGGTCATCGCCTTCGATGTGCCCGGGGTGGGTGGTTCGTCCACACCGCGTCATCCCTATCGCTTTCCGGGGCTGGCCAAGCTGACCGCGCGCATGCTCGATTACCTGGACTACGGCCAGGTCAGCGCCATCGGCGTGTCCTGGGGCGGCGCCCTGGCCCAGCAGTTTGCCCATGACTACCCGGAGCGCTGCAAGAAACTGGTGTTGGCAGCCACTGCCGCCGGCGCGGTCATGGTGCCGGGCAAGCCCAAAGTGTTGTGGATGATGGCCAGCCCCAGGCGTTACGTGCAGCCCTCCCATGTCATCCGCATCGCGCCGATGATCTATGGCGGCGCTTTCCGTCGCGACCCGGACCTGGCCATGCACCACGCGTCCAAGGTCCGCTCTGGCGGCAAGATGGGTTACTACTGGCAACTGTTCGCAGGCCTTGGCTGGACCAGCATCCACTGGCTGCACAAGATCCACCAGCCGACCTTGGTGCTGGCCGGTGACGACGACCCGCTTATTCCGCTGATCAACATGCGCCTGCTGGCCTGGCGGATTCCCAACGCCCAGCTACACATAATCGACGATGGCCACCTGTTCCTGATTACCCGGGCCGAGGCCGTCGCACCGATCATCATGAAGTTTCTCCAGGAAGAACGTCAGCGCGCGGTCATGCACCCGCGCCCCGCCTCCGGCGGTTGATTGTCGCTGCCCGGAAAACGGGTAAGACGAGGGAGTGTTGCCATGACAGACAAACCGGCCAAAGGAACGAAAACGCTCCCCGCCACCAGCATGAACGTACAAAACGCCATACTCGGCTTGCGCGGGCGCGACCTGGTGTCGACCCTGCGCAGGGTGGGCCGCCACGGCTTGACCAACCCGCTGCATACGGCGCGCCACCTGCTGGCACTCGGCGGCCAGCTGGGACGCGTGATGCTGGGTGACTCGCCTTACCAGCCCAACCCCCGCGACGCCCGCTTCAGCGACCCGACCTGGAGCCAGAACCCGTTTTACCGCCGTGGCCTGCAGGCCTACCTGGCCTGGCAGAAGCAGACCCGCCAATGGATCGACGAAAGCCATCTGGACGACGATGACCGGGCCCGCGCGCACTTTTTGTTTGGCTTGATCAATGACGCCCTGGCGCCGAGCAACTCGCTGCTCAACCCGCTGGCGGTAAAGGAACTGCTCAATACCGGCGGGCAAAGCCTGGTGCGTGGCGTGGCCCACCTGCTCGACGACCTGCGCCATAACGACGGCCTGCCACGCCAGGTGGACGAACGCGCCTTCGAGGTGGGTGGCAACCTGGCGGCGACAGCTGGCGCAGTGGTGTTTCGCAACGAGCTGCTGGAGCTGATCCAGTACAAGCCGATGAGTGAAAAGCAGCACGCCCGGCCCTTGCTGGTGGTGCCGCCACAAATCAACAAGTTCTATATCTTCGACTTGCAGGCGAACAACAGCTTCGTCCAGTACATGCTCAAGAACGGCCTGCAGGTGTTCATGGTCAGCTGGCGCAACCCCGACCCGCGCCACCGCGAGTGGGGGCTGTCCTCGTATGTGCAGGCCCTGGAAGAAGCGCTCAACGCCTGCCGCAGCATCAGTGGCAACCGCGACCCCAACCTGATGGGCGCCTGCGCCGGCGGGCTGACCATGGCCGCGCTGCAGGGGCATCTGCAGGCCAAGCGCCAACTGCGCAGAGTGCGTAGCGCCACGTACCTGGTCAGCCTGCTGGACAGCAAGTTCGACAGCCCGGCCAGCCTGTTCGCCGACGAGCAGACCGTCGAGGCCGCCAAGCGCCGCTCGTATCAACGGGGGGTGCTGGACGGCGGCGAGGTGGCCAGGATTTTCGCCTGGATGCGCCCCAACGACCTGATCTGGAATTACTGGGTCAACAACTACCTGCTGGGCAAGGCGCCGCCCGCGTTCGATATCCTCTACTGGAACGCCGACAACACGCGCCTGCCGGCAGCCCTGCACGGCGACTTGCTGGACTTCTTCAAGCACAACCCGCTGACCCACCCCGCAGGCCTTGAAGTGTGCGGCACGCCCATCGACCTCAAGCAGGTCGACCTAGACAGTTTCACCGTGGCCGGCAGCAACGACCACATCACCCCGTGGGATGCCGTGTATCGCTCGGCCTTGCTGCTCGGTGGCGACCGACGCTTCGTGCTGGCCAATAGCGGACACATCCAGAGCATCATCAACCCGCCGGGCAACCCCAAGGCTTACTACCTGGAAAACCCCAAGCTTTCGGGCGACCCGCGCGCCTGGTTCTACGAAGCCAAACGCAGCGACGGCAGCTGGTGGCCCCTGTGGCTGGAATGGATCACGCCACGTTCCGGCCCGCTCAAGGCACCCCGTACCGAACTGGGCAACAGCACGTATCCACCGCTCGGCCCGGCGCCAGGCACCTATGTCCTGACCCGATGAGCCTGACGACTGGATGAAGACCCGCGACCGTATCCTCGAATGCGCCCTGCAACTGTTCAACCAGCAGGGCGAACCGAACGTTTCCACGTTGGAGATTGCCAACGAACTGGGCATCAGCCCGGGCAACCTGTATTACCACTTCCATGGTAAGGAGCCGTTGGTGCTGGGCCTGTTCGAGCGCTTTGAAGAAGCGCTGATGCCCCTGCTCGACCCACCGCTGGAGGTGCGCCTGGATGCCGAGGATTACTGGCTGTTCCTGCACCTGATCGTCGAGCACATGGCCCAGTACCGCTTCCTGTTCCAGGACCTGTCCAACCTGACCGGGCGCCTGCCCAAGCTGGCGCGCGGCATGCGCAGCCTGATCAACGCGCTCAAGCGTACACTGGCGGCGTTGCTGGCCAGCCTCAAGGGCCAGGGGCTGGTGGAGAGTGAGACCCAGGCGCTGGGACAGTTGGTGGAGCAGATCACCCTGACGCTGATGTTCTCGCTGGATTACCAGCGGGTACTGGGGCGCGAGGGGGATGTGGGGATTGTGGTGTATCAGGTGATGATGCTGGTGGCGCCGCATTTGCAGGCGCAGGCGCGAGCGGCGGCGGAGCAGTTGGCGGTGCGGTATCTGGAGGGATAGAAACAACGCACTGACAAAACCGTCAATGTAGGAGCGGCCTTGTGTCGCGAAAGGGCCGCAAAGCGGCCCCGCGATTTCAGCATCAATGCAAAGATCCCGGGGCTGCTTTGCAGCCCTTTCGCGACACAAGGCCGCTCCTACACTGACCGCGTTAGCCAGTTGAGTAGTACGCTTGCTTTCAGATCAGGGTACCGGTGCCCGTTGGTGCCGACGGCGTGCTGCTGACCGGGGCGGCGGCAGGTGCCGGTGCGGCGGTAGCGGCCGGGGCGGCGCTGGCCGTAGGGGCTGCGGGCTTGGCGGCTGCCGGTTTGGCCGGAGCTTTTTTCACCGCAGGCTTTTTCGCCACAGCAGGCTTGGCCGCTGCCGGTTTGGCTGCGGGCTTGGCAGCCGCCACCTTGGCCGCAGGCTTGGCAGCCGGTTTTGCCGCTGCGGTTTTAGCTGCCGGCTTGGCCGCCGCCGTTTTCGCCGCAGGTTTAGCTGCCGCTTTGGCCAGTGGCTTGGCCGCCGCCTTGCTCGCAGCCGGTTTGGCAGCAGCGGTGCGCGACGAAATCGGCGTAACCGAAGCACCGGTCAGCTTCTCGATCTGCTTGGTCAGGCTGTCCACCTGCTGGTGCAGGGCCTTGATCTCGTTGCGGCTCGGCACACCCAGGCGCGAGATGGCACTGTTCAGGCGCTTGTCGAAAGCCTCTTCGAGTTCGCTCCATTTGCCCAATGCACGGTCCTTCACGCCAGACACGCGCGAAGTGGTGGAGGACTTGGCGGTTTCGGCCACGTCTTCAGCGGTTTTCTTCGCCTGCTTCTCGGCCTTCTCGCCATCCTTCACCAGCGAGTCGAACAGCTTCGGGCCGTCCTGGTCGATTTTCGAATAGATACCCAGCCCCGCCAGCCAGATCTTGCGGGAGTATTTCTCGATCCCGCCGACCCAGGAGCTGCCTTCTTTTTCGGTGTTCTTCTTGCCAGCCATCCTGCTCTCCTTATGGTTTGTGCGCGACGCGCTCAAGCAGCTCGTGCAACTGTTCAAGCTTGATCGACAGCGCCTCAACGTCATGTTTAGACGGAATGCCAAGGCGATTCAAGGCGCGTCCCACCCGTGCGTCGAAAGCTTTTTCGATCTTGTCGAGTTGAATTTCTACCTTGCCGCGTACGCGACTGACTTCTTCAGCCGCTTCGTCGATCTGGTTGTTGGCAGCATCGAGCTCTTTGTCGATGCGTTTCTTGCCACGCTTCTCGACGCCTTCGCCGGCCTTGACCAGCTCATGGAAATAGTCGGAGCCTTCCTGACCCACGCGTGCGTAAGCGCCAATGCCAGCCAGCCAGATCTTGCGCGCGTAGCCGCGCACCTCGCCCAGCGTGCCCGGGGCGTCGTCCTTTTTCTTCACAGTCACTTTGGCCATGCTCTGTACCTCATGCTCATGAGTGGAGGAGAAACCGCCCATGGAGGTTGGGCTTGAGCATAAGGTAGGGAGAAAAATTAGAAACCTCACCCTAAGTGCACCCCACAACCTGCGTGAAGCAATTAATTACCGCCCCTGCCACACGCATGCGCCCTAGCGTTTCATCCCCGCTACTGGAGCTGAAGCGTGATGAATTCGTCCCTCACCACCACATTCAGGCAACTGGTCGCCAACCAGTTCGCCAAACGCCCGACCCTGCACGAGGTCGTTGCCAAAGCCGGCTTCGCAACGCTTGTCGACCGCTACCCCTGGATACCCCTCAACCACCCGCAACTGACGTCACTTGAGCCGTTCCGGGTCATACAGGCGCTCGATAAAGGGCCTGCAACTTCTGCCTTTGTGCAGACGCTACTCGAACACTTCCTGAGCGGAAAAAGCCTCGCGTTCACAGCGGCGGACGTGCTCAGCATCGCGCCTCCAGAACCCTTTCTGGCCCAGGCAGCAGGCGCCAACCCAGGCAACAGGCCGGCGATCGGTATCAACCTGGAAAACCTCAACGCCGACCTGGACCAATTGCTTGTCGCCCTGCCGCAAGCGTTCCAGCAGGCACAAGCCGGTTTCTGGGCGGCAAGCGATGCCACGTCGGGGCTTTCGCGCCTGCACTGGCTGGCACACACCCTGAAGGCCGCGTTGCTTGCAGGCATCGAACGGCAAGGCTTGCCTGCGCAGGCTAAACGCGCGCTGTACAGCACAATCGACGGCAGCCAGGCAGGGTTTGCCCTCCATGCGCTGCAAATCACCCTGGACGACCACGCCGCAAGGACACTGCCCGATCTGTTGATCACTGGCGAGCCCAACCTGGTGTTGTGGTGCATGCCCTCTGGCGATGTACGTAGCTACCAGAGCCTGACAGCCTTCGCCGAAGCATTGGGCCAGGCGCTGGCGGAGCGCTATCAGTTCAGCCGGCTGAGTTGGGCAAAGCAACCTCTGGAAACAGACCCTTTTCACCACCAGGCCTGCGCGTTGCTCAACGACATCCTGGACAAGCTCGGCCGCCTGCAGCTGTCCACGATAACGACTGTTCAAGCCCTCGAAGAAGCCTTCAGCCTGGCAAGCGACCCTGCTGACAGCTTTTTCGAGCTGCCTGTACTCGACGCAGCCTTGCCTGCGATCGCACCACCCGGCTGGCTGGCACGAACCGATGCCAGCGGCCATTTGCTGTATGCCGATGCGCTGCTTGATCTTGCCGCAAGCCAGGCCCGGTCACAGAACCAGCAATCGTTCGAGGCCATCGAAGACCTGCAGCGTTACACCACGCGACGCCTGCGTGAGCGGATGCAACTGGACCATCCCGGCCATTCGGTGCCCGATCCAGAGCAACTGCTTGTGGAGATTTCAGTGGTGGTACCACTGTCCTCTGCTGGCCCCGCGCAACTGGATTATCTGAAAAGCATGAGCCTGACCGAGCTGGCCATTGCACGCCTGCACACCGATGCCAATGAAGTCGCGTCCGGCCTCGTCGACAGCAGCGCAAGGCCACTCGACAGCTGGTTAACCCTTGACTACATCGAGCGATTGATTGCCAACGTGGATGTCGGGGGCCGGTACCCCAGTTATGTCGCAGAACAGCTGCAGACCAGTACCCTGAAGGCCGCGCGCATCGAGCAACATGCCAGCCAATGGCGCCACACGCTAAGGTTCGCCGCACTCAGGGCCAGGCTCGAAGGGAAGCTGTGCGCACTGGCCTGCCAAGCCATTGTCGACTTCTGCCAGAACCGGCAGACGCCGCCCGCTTCACTGGGTATTGCACCCTTGGCGTTTCTGCCGGCACCTGGCGCCAGTGCAGGCAACGAGGTACACGGCGCGTTCCTGATCGAAGTACCTGCCAGCCAGTCCTGGGTGCTGTACTGCCCGTTGCTCGTCGATGACGCCCTGGTGGAGTTCGCAAACCAGGATGCCCTGATGGCGAGGGTCCGCGCTGATCAGGTGTTGCAGCAGCATCTGCTGGCCTGGATGGACGATGACGCGCGGGCCATTTACCAGAACGGAGGGTTCGAACGCCCTCACCTGCATCCTCGCCTATCGTCGCTGGCGCACTTGCTGAGTGCACAAACAGCCTGGGTCGATAGCGCTCTGGAGCGCCTGCGCGTTCCCGTGCGCCCACTGCACCAACCCTGGCCGGAAAACCTGAACACCCCCCTGTTCGAAACGCACATTCAGACGATGCTGCTCATGGCATCCCGGCAAAGCGTGTCAAACGCACAACAACGCTGGGCATTGGCCGTGCAGCTTGCCTGGCTGGTATTCAACACCGCCACCCCACTGCTGCGCGGCCCGGCAGCGGCGGTGGCATGGCTGGTCGCTACCCTTGCAACCCTCAAGAACGACTTGCCTGCCTTGCTACAGGGCAGCGCAGTGGAAAAAGCGCTCGCGGCTGCCGACCTGCTGGGCAACCTGGCGATGGCGCTGACCCCGGCTGCCACTGGCCCCGCGCAGGGCTTGCCCAGGTCACCAGCGCTGCACACCCCAGCCCTGGAACACCCGACGAACACGCCCTCCACCCCGTCGATAACGCCCGAAGCGCCCAAGGCGGCTGACTGGGTTACCGTCGAGCACCCGCAAAGCCAGGGTCACGTTCGCGTGACCAGCTGGCACAACAGCCAGCGCCTGGGCAACCTGCCCCCTGAGCTTCGCCTGCAATTGAGCCAGTTGCGCGCAAGGGTTTCATTGCAAGGCCATACCCCACAGCCACAAGGGCGCCTGCGCGGGGTGTACCCACTTGAAAACCGGCTTTACGTAACCCTGCAGGGCGATGCATACGAAGTTCAGGAAACCTGGGGGGGTATCCAGATCATCGGGCCTGACGACAGCCAAACGCAATGGCAGTCACAGTGGGCGGGCGCGCCGGACGGCTATTACATCGTGGGTCGCGAGCGGCGCACAGGCCCTTGGCTGACACGCTGGAACGACGAATGGGTACTCAACCTCAACCTGGCGGGCGGCATGCCAAAAACACGAGAGGCCATCAACCAGCAAAACCGCCAGCAATACGAAACACTGCAAGCGACCACCCAGGCGAACATGGCCGAACTGGCTCGGCTTGAGCCCATCGTTGCGCGTAACCGCGCGCAGTTGCGGGACTTCGACGCCCTGTCGGAGCGTTTTGGCCTCGCGTTCAGTGCTTTACCCGACCCGGACGTTCACAAGCTGCCAGAAGCCCTTGGGCAGCAGTACGCGGAACTGATCAGGCTACGCAGCAAGCATCGGCCACAACTGGCGGCCGACTCGCTGTTCTGCGAAAGACAAACAGCCATGCTGCAAGCCAACGTCTCGACCTTCCGGCAGATGCTGGAGCCGCGATTTTCAAGATACGACCGTGCTGGCACGGTTACACAGCGTCTCAGCGAATGGACCGAGGCCTCACTCGACGCCGACATCCACCTCTATCGGCGCTTACTTGTGCTGTTCGACCACGAAGAACTGGAAGCACAGACGGCTGGCCTGCGCAGCTTTCCTGAAACCGAAGCGCAGAAGCAACGCCACTCGGCATACCGGGCATCGATCCAGGATTCGCTGAAAAACTGCCGGCGCCTGCTGGAGGTCAGCGAGCGATTGGACAAGACCTTGCCAGAAGCACTCAACGATCACCGCGTCGACTACCGCGACAAAAAAGCCAAAATAGAACGGGTCATCAGGCTACGCCCCTATTCTTCGCTGATCGTCCGCGCGCAAATCCTCGCCGACCAGGCCTACCTGACGCTGGACAAAACCTTGCTCAGCCCCGATGCCGCCGCCAACCTGCTGCCCTTGCAAGCCAGCCTCAGCAGCCAGGACCTGACCACGACGCTGTGGAGCCATGATGGCCTGGCAGCGGCCAACCTGCCTGCCGATCAACAGGTCGAGGTACTGAACAACGCCGTGCGCGAGTACCGTTCAGCCATCGGCAGGGCCCAGTACCTGCAGTCCCTCACGACACCCGCCCTCGACCGCACCCTGCTCGATGCCTACATCGACACGGTAGGCAGCCTGGAGCGCATGGCTCAACGGGAACTGAGTGCCGTGTTGACGAGTACGGAGCGTGGTACCGCACCACCGGTGCAGGTGCTGACCCACCGTGTCCGGGCGGCCAGGCACACACTGATACGCACTTCACGCGGGCGCTCGGTGCTGGTGGAGCGCGACCAGGAAGGGGCGCGTGCGGTCCAGCACAACCCGATCACCCAGCAGCCCGCGGGCACTTACGAGCGGCGCAATGACCAGTGGTTTGAAGTGGCGAACGAGCATCGGCCGGCAACACAGGACTCCACGCAATTGCGCCACCGGGCCAAAAGCCTGCTGGCACAAAAGGACGCGCGAATCGCCCTGGCAGCACGCTACTCAAGCGAGCCGAACAGCCTGATGGACCTGCTGGACTGGCAAATACAGGACATGCGCGAGGTTGAACAACAGCTGGGCAGCGCCAATGACCACGCCAGCACGGCATTGAGCGCGCAACTGCACGACGCCATTGCCACGGTAACCACCGAAAAGCAGCGGCTGCTAACCGATGCCTACCTTGACACCCGCCACCCCGATAGCAGCGCGCTACGTTACCTGTATCAGCAAAAGCGGATTCAGATCACCCTGACCAAGGCCCGAAAACCCCTTCGCAACGCCAACGATTACCTCGACGTCTATCAGATCAAGGATGTGCAGGCGCCAAACCACGTGCTCTGGGAGGCGCACTTCCACTACCACAGCGCCGATGCCGCGCCCCGTGATTTCGCCAAGGCCCACCTGAAGCTCTGGGAACCCCGCCCCGAGCGAGAACGCGAGCGTGAGGCGCGGCTGGAAAAGGCGAACACTGCGGCTGAACGGATCGAGATCTATCGGGGTGACCTGCGCCTGGCTCAGGTGGAGGGGATAATACCGTTCCCCGCTGCCTGACGGTCGTCGTCAACCAGACAAGGCCCTGGTATCAGACCAGGGCTTTGTCCAGCGCCCGCTCGATTTCACCCTTGATCGTGCCGCTCATCATCGACAGCATCATGCCCAGCTTCAGCTCCACACGAATGCTGTCCTCGCCAATGTGCACGCTGCCGTTGGCACCACTGCGGGCCACATCGACCCGGTCACCGTGCCAGGTGGCCTTCAGGTCGTATTCGCGGCTGAGCTTGTCGACCAGGGCTTCGGCCTTGGCACGGGCGGCATCGCGGCCGAGGGAGTGTTTGCGTTCGACGCTGATCTGGGTCATGCGGGTGTTCCTGAAGATGTAGACATAATCGGCATTATGCCCGCCCCTGCCCACTGGCACACCCCGCCAAGACAAATCCGCCCGTTCGCCCTAGAATGGCGGTAATTTTTTCCGGTGAAGCGATATGAACGACCAGCGCAAAGGCGAACACGCCGAACCCACCACCCATTTCGGCTACCAGGACGTCCCTGAAAGCCAGAAGGCGAAGAAAGTCGCCGAAGTGTTCCACTCGGTGGCCGCCAAGTACGACCTGATGAACGACGTGCTGTCCGGCGGCATGCACCGCCTGTGGAAGCGCTTTACCATCGAGCTGTCGGGCGTGCGCAGCGGCAACCGCGTGCTGGATATCGCCGGCGGTACCGGCGACCTGGCCGCCAAGTTCTCGCGCCTTGTAGGCCCGACCGGCCAGGTGGTACTGGCCGACATCAACGATTCGATGCTCAAGGTCGGCCGTGACCGCCTGCTCGACCGTGGCGTGGCCGGCAACATCGAGTTCGTCCAGGCCGACGCTGAGAAGCTGCCGTTCCCGGACAACCATTTCGACTGCGTGACCATCGCCTTCGGCCTGCGCAACGTTACCCACAAGGACGAAGCCATCCGTTCGATGCTGCGCGTGCTCAAGCCCGGCGGCCGCCTGTTGATCCTGGAGTTCTCCAAGCCGACCAACAAGCTGATGTCCAAGGCCTACGACGCCTACTCGTTCGCCTTCATGCCACTGGCCGGCAAGCTGATCACCAACGACTCGGAAAGCTACCGTTACCTGGCCGAATCGATCCGCATGCACCCGGACCAGGAAACCCTGAAGAGCATGATGGTCGAGGCCGGTTTCGACCGCGTCACCTACCACAACATGACCAGCGGCATTGTTGCCGTGCACCGGGGGATCAAGCCCTGATGCTGCTGGCCGGGCTGCTCGCCAGCGCCGAACATGGCCTGAACCGCATCCTGCGCATGGACAGCACGGCCCTGCCGCGCCTGGCCGCGCTGGAAGGCAAGGTCATCGAGATCGACTGCCGCCAACCGGCCCTGCAGGTGTTCATCCTGCCCGATGAAGAGGGCCTGATGCTCGCCGCCCATTGGCAGGGCGAGGTCGACTGCAGCCTGCGCGCCCCGGCTGGCAGCCTGGCGCAACTGGCCCTGGCCAAAGACAAGACCGCCGTGCTGCACAGCCCGCAGGTGGAGCTGCATGGCAACAGCGCCGTGCTGCTAGACCTGTTCGGCGTGTTGCAAGACCTTGAGCTGGACTGGGAGCACGAGCTGCAACGCTGGCTTGGCCCGGTCGCCACGGCCATGCTGGCCGGCCATATCCGCCTGCGTGCACGCTGGACCCGCCAGGGCCTGGCGCGCTTCAGCCAGAACCTGTCCGAGTACCTGGCCGAAGAGTCCCGCACCCTGGTGGGCAAGCGCGAAGCCGAAGCCGCCTTCAGCGAACTCGATGCCCTGAAGCTCGACACTGAACGCCTCGAGGCGCGCCTCAAGCGCCTCTCCCGATCCCTTGATACCAGCGATAACGCATGAAGCTGCTCGCCGTCCGCCGTCTTTTTCGCATCCAGCGTGTGGTGATCCGCTACCGTCTCGATGACCTGCTGTTCGACCTGCCGCTGCCCTGGTGGCTGATGAGCCTGCGCCTGCTGATGCCGTGGCGCTGGCTGCCGCGCAAGCCGTCCGAGCTGAGCCGTGGCGCGCGCCTGCGCCTGGCATTGCAGGACCTGGGGCCGATCTTCATCAAGTTCGGCCAGTTGCTGTCCACCCGTCGCGACCTGCTGCCCAACGACATCGCCGATGAGCTGATGCTGTTGCAGGACCGCGTGCCGCCGTTCGACCCCAAGCAGGCCGTGGCCTTGATCGAGGCACAGCTGGGCGCCCCGGTGGCGCAGCTGTTCAGCCGCTTCGACGTGGAGCCACTGGCCTCGGCCTCGGTGGCCCAGGTACATGCTGCACGTCTCAAAACCGGCGAAGAAGTGGTGGTCAAGGTCGTGCGCCCGGGCCTGAAGCCGGTCATTGCCCAGGACCTGGCCTGGCTGTTCCTGATCGCCAAGGCCGCCGAACGCGCCTCGGCCGATGCCCGCCGCCTGCACCCGGTGGAAATCGTTGGCGACTACGAAAAAACCATTTACGACGAGCTCGACCTGCTGCGCGAAGCGGCCAACGCCAGCCAGCTGCGGCGCAACTTCGAAGGCTCCGAGCTGATGTACGTGCCCCAGGTGTACTGGGACCTGTGCCGCCCCAAGGTGCTGGTGATGGAGCGCATCTACGGCGTGCCGGTGACCGACATGGCCACCCTGGCCGACCAGCGCACCGACATGAAACTGCTGGCCGAGCGTGGCGTGGAAGTGTTCTTCACCCAGGTGTTCCGCGACAGCTTCTTCCATGCCGACATGCACCCCGGCAACATCTTCGTCAGCACCGTAAAACCGTGGAGCCCGCAGTACATCGCTATCGACTGCGGCATTGTCGGCAGCCTCACCGCCGAGGACCAGGACTACCTGGCGCGCAACCTGATTGCCTTCTTCAAGCGTGACTACCGCCGTGTCGCCCAGTTGCACATCGACTCGGGCTGGGTACCGGCCCACACCAAGGTCAACGAGTTCGAAGCGGCGATCCGCACCGTGTGCGAGCCGATCTTCGAAAAACCGTTAAAGGATATTTCCTTCGGCCAGGTGCTGATGCGCCTGTTCCAGACCGCGCGGCGCTTCAACATGGAAGTGCAGCCGCAGCTGGTGCTGCTGCAAAAGACCCTGCTCAACATCGAAGGCCTGGGCCGCCAGTTGTACCCCGACCTGGACCTGTGGAGCACCGCCAAGCCATTCCTCGAACGCTGGATGCGCGACCGCTACAGCCCCAAGGCTGTGTTCGGCAACATCCACAGCCAGGTCGAGCAACTGCCGCACCTGGCCGACATGGCCCGCGACCTGCTCGAACGCCTGTCACAGCCGCACCTGCAAGATCCGCAACTGCCGGAACGGCGCCGCCAGGGCGACCGCTGGGCACTGCGCCTGCTGGGCGCCGGCCTGCTCGGTGGGGGTGCGGTACTGGCCGCTGGCGCCGCCGAAGCCGCCAGCCTGGCCGCCCCGGCCGCGTGGCCGGCCTGGCTGATGCTGGCCGCAGGCCTTTACCTGATCGTACGCCAATAGCCAGCCGCGCCCGTGGCTGGCACACTAGCGCAAAGGGCCCGGTACAGGAGCGGGCCCGTTTTGGAGTCGACGATGAAAGACTGGCTGGACGAGATCAAGTGGAACAGCGATGGCCTGGTACCGGCAATCGCCCAGGACCACAAGACCGGACGCGTGCTGATGATGGCCTGGATGAACCGCGAATCGCTGGCGCTTACCGCCGCCGAGCAACGCGCCATCTACTGGTCGCGTTCGCGTGGCAAGCTGTGGCGCAAGGGCGAGGAATCCGGGCATGTGCAAAAGCTGCATGAGCTGCGCCTGGACTGCGACGCCGACGTGATCATCCTGATGGTCGAGCAACTGGGCCATATCGCCTGCCATACCGGCCGTGAAAGCTGCTTCTACCGCGTTTACGAAGACGGCCAGTGGAAAATCGTCGACCCGGTCCTGAAGGACCCGGATGCCATCTACAGCGCAGGACACTGACATGAGCGACACCCTCAACCGCCTGGCCGAAGTGCTTGAAGAACGCAAGCAAGCGGCGCCTGACAGCTCCTACGTGGCCAGCCTGTACCACAAGGGCCTGAACAAGATCCTTGAAAAGCTCGGCGAAGAATCGGTCGAGACCATCATCGCGGCCAAAGATGCTGCCGTGAGCAAGGATTACAGCGATGTCATCTACGAAACCGCCGACCTGTGGTTTCATAGCCTGGTGATGCTCAGCGCGCTGGGACAGCATCCACAAGCCGTGCTCGATGAGCTGGAGCGCCGTTTCGGGCTGTCCGGGCACGATGAAAAGGCCGCGCGACAGCCTTCGGCTTGAGCACAACGCATTCTAGGAGAGCACCATGGGTATTTTTGACTGGAAACACTGGATCGTCCTGCTGGTCGTCGTGGTCCTGGTGTTCGGCACCAAAAAGCTGAAAAACTTCGGCAGCGACCTGGGCGAGTCGATCAAGGGCTTCCGCAAAGCCATGAACGACGAAGAGAACAAGCCGGCCGAGCAAACCCCGCCGCCTGCCCAACCTGTTCCGCCGGTGCAGAACACTGCACAGCAGAGCCAAGGCCACACCATCGAAGGCCAGGCCCAGCCGGTCCAAGAGCCACAGCGGAAAGACTGACCCATGTTCGGCATCAGTTTCAGCGAGCTGCTGCTCGTCGGCCTGGTCGCTCTGCTGGTGCTCGGCCCCGAGCGCCTGCCGGGTGCCGCGCGCACGGCTGGCCTGTGGATCGGCCGGCTCAAGCGCAGCTTCAACAGCATCAAGATGGAAGTGGAGCGCGAAATCGGCGCCGACGACATCCGCCGCCAGCTGCACAACGAGCACATCCTGCAGATGGAAGAGGAAGCCAAGCGCATCCTCAACCCGATGACGCCACCCGCACAGCCGCCGGTTACCACGGCCAGCGTGCAGCCACCTGCCGGGCTGGAAGCCAGGCCGGTCGAGCCGCCTGCCGCCCCGGCCACGCCTTCTGAACCGCCTCAACCGCCGCGAGCCCCATGAGCGAGATCCCGGAACACGACCAGCCGATGCCGCTGGTTTCGCACCTGACCGAACTGCGCACCCGCCTGCTGCGGTGCGTTGCCGTCATTTTCCTGATCTTTGCCGGGCTGTTCTCCTTCGCCCAGCAGATCTACACACTGGTCTCGGCGCCGCTGCGCGAGCACTTGCCGGCCAATGCGACGATGATCGCCACCGACGTGGCCTCACCGTTCCTCACGCCGTTCAAGCTGACCATGATCGTGTCGCTGTTCCTGGCGATTCCGTTCATCCTGCAGCAGATCTGGGGCTTTATCGCACCCGGGCTGTATCGCCATGAAAAGCGCATCGCCATTCCACTGCTGGTGTCGAGCATCTTCCTGTTCTATGCCGGCATGGCGTTCGCCTATTTCCTGGTGTTCCCGCTGATCTTCGGCTTCTTCGCCAGCGCCACGCCGGAAGGTGTGTCGATGATGACCGACATCGCCAGCTACCTCGACTTCGTGATGACGCTGTTCTTCGCCTTTGGCGTGGCCTTCGAAATCCCGGTGGCGGTGGTGCTGCTGGTGTGGATCGGCGTGGTCGATGTGAAGTACCTGAAGAAAATCCGCCCCTACGTGATCATCGGCTGCTTCGTGGTCGGCATGGTACTCACCCCGCCGGATATCTTCTCCCAGACCCTGCTGGCCGTGCCCATGTGGCTGCTGTTCGAGGTGGGTGTGCTGTGCGGCAGCATGATCCGCAAACGCAGCGCCCATGACGAAACCGCCGACGACCATAACGACCAGCCACCTGCGACCCAACCGTGAACCTGTTGCTTCTTGAAGAGGCCGACTTCGTTTCGGCCGACCGCGTCGTTCTCGCTGACCGGCGCTTCACCCACATGCAGGACATCCACCGCGTGGCGGTAGGCGACAGCCTGCGCGTGGGCCGTATCAACGGCCTGATGGGCAAGGCCACGGTGCTGCGCCTGGAAAAGCACGAAGCCGAGCTGGAAGTTGCGTTTGACCAGCCCCCACCGGCCAAGCTACCGCTGACCCTGGTGCTGGCGGTGCCACGGCCGAAAATGCTACGTCGGCTGTTCCAGACCGTGGCCACCCTCGGCGTGCCACGCCTGATCCTGGTGAACAGCTACAAGGTCGAGAAGAGCTTCTGGCAAACGCCCTTCCTGCAGCCCGAGAGCATGCGCGAAAACCTGATCCTTGGCCTGGAACAGGCGCGCGACACCGTGCTGCCCGAAGTCATCATCGAAAAACGCTTCAAGCCCTTCGTCGAAGACCGCCTGCCCGCCATCGCGGCTGGCACCTTGGGCCTGGTTGGCCATCCCGGCCCCTACCCCGCCTGCCCCCGTGCCGTGGAGCAACCCGTTACCCTGGCCATCGGCCCCGAAGGCGGCTGGATCCCCTACGAAGTCGACCTGCTGGGCAAGGCCGGGCTGGCACCGGTGCAGCTGGGTGACCGCATCTTGCGGGTCGAAACCGCGGTAACCGCGCTGCTTTCGCGTATTTTCTGACGCAAACGCCGTTTTTTCACCCATCAAGTTTCCCTCTCCCAGGCCGATGCCTTGGCAATACAACAACTATTTGTACTGCCAAGTCGCCAGGGAGTCGTACATGTATCAATGGTTAGCCCAATCGCTGGGCAATGTGAGCGTCAATCGCAAACTGGGGCTGGGCTTCGGCCTGGTGCTGCTGTTGACCCTGGCTATTACCCTGACCGGCTGGCACGGCATGGACAGCATCATCGACCGTGGCGACAAGCTGGGGAACATCTCGGTCATCCAGCAAAACACCCAGGAATTGCGCATCGCCCGCCAGCACTATCAACGCCAGCGTGACGAAGCCTCGGTGGCAGAGCTGGAAAAGGCCCTGACCAGCCTCGACCGCCAGGTGCAGTTGATGCTTGGCCAGATCGAACTCCCCGCCGACCGCCAGCGCCTGGAACAACAGCGCGAAGCTGTGCGCATCTACCAGCAGTCGTTCAACGAGCTGAAGCAGGCCGGCCAGCGCCGCGAAGCCAGCCGTGGCGTGCTTGGCGACAGTGCCGACAAGGCTGCGGACCTGATCGGCCGCGTGCAGCGAGGCCTGCTGCAAGGTGGCGATATCAACCAGTACCAGCATGCGGTGGATGTAAGTGCCCTGCTGCAGCAGGCACGCTTTCAGGTGCGCGGCTACACCTACAGCGGCAACGCCGACTTCCAGCAAACGGCGTTGAAGGCCATCGACCAGGCACTGGTCGAGCTGCGTGCGCTGCCGTCCAAGGTGCCTGCCGAACATGCCGCCAGCCTGGACGATGCCGCCACCGCCATGGGCGGCTATCGCGATGCAGTGACCCAGTTCGGCAATGCCCAGACCGCCAGCGAGCAAGCCCTGCAACACATGGCCGAACAAGGCACGGTACTGCTGCAGACCAGCCAGGCGATGACCACGTCTCAAACCGAGGTGCGCGACGCCGCTGCAGCCCAGGCCAAAACCCTGCTCGCGCTTGCCACCGTGCTGGCCCTCGCCTTCGGCCTGGTGGCCGCCTGGGCCATTACCCGGCAGATCATCATCCCGCTGCGCCAGACCCTGCGCGCCGCCGAGCGTGTGGCCAATGGCGACCTGACCCAGAGCCTGCCAGTACAGCGCCGCGACGAGCTGGGCCAGTTGCAGGCCAGCATGCAGCGCATGACCCAAGGCCTGCGCGAGTTGATCGGCGGCATTGGCGACGGAGTAACGCAGATCGCCAGCGCCGCCGAACAGCTCTCTGCCGTCACCGAGCAAACCAGCGCCGGGGTCAACAACCAGAAAGTCGAAACGGATCAAGTGGCGACCGCCATGAACCAGATGACCGCCACTGTGCATGAAGTGGCGCGCAACGCCGAGCAGGCCTCGGAAGCCGCCCTGATGGCCGATCAGCAAGCCCGCGAAGGTGACCGTGTGGTGGGCGAGGCCGTGGCGCAGATCGAGCGCCTGGCGGGCGAAGTGGTCAACTCCAGTGAAGCGATGAACCAGCTCAAGGCCGAGAGCGACAAGATCGGCAGCGTGCTCGACGTGATCAAGTCGGTGGCTCAACAGACCAACCTGTTGGCCCTGAACGCCGCCATCGAAGCCGCCCGCGCCGGCGAGGCCGGGCGTGGCTTTGCCGTGGTGGCCGACGAAGTACGCAGCCTGGCCCAGCGCACCCAGCAGTCGACCGAAGAGATCGAAGAGCTGATTGCCGGCCTGCAAAGCGGCACCCAACGGGTGGCCACTGTGATGGACAACAGCCGCCAGCTGACCGACAGCAGCGTCGAACTGACCCGCCGCGCCGGCAGTTCGCTGGAAACCATCACCCGTACCGTGTCGTCGATCCAGGCGATGAACCAGCAGATTGCCACGGCTGCAGAAGAACAGACAGCCGTGGCCGAAGAGATCAATCGCAGCGTGATGAATGTGCGGGATATTTCCGACCAGACCTCGGCCGCCAGTGAAGAGACGGCCAGCTCCAGCGTGGAGCTGGCGCGGCTGGGGACCCACCTGCAGGGGTTGGTGGGGCGGTTCAGGCTCTAAACCGAGGGCCGGAGAACCTTCCTACATACAGCAGTGAAATTTCCTACCTGATTATCAGGTCAAGTCCTACAGCTCCGCTGCCGATTGGCAGAGGTGTCATGCCGGCAATACGCCTGCATGCCCTCCCCCAATCGCACGGAGACTTCCCATGCTCGGCTACCTCAACCGCAAGCTCGGCAACCTCAATGTCGCCGCCAAGCTGGCCCTCGGCTTCGCCGTGGTCCTGCTGCTCACCCTGGCCACCACCATCAGCGGCTGGCGTGCTCTGGATGGCGCCATCAACCGCTCGCAGCAGCTCAGTGAAATTGGCCAGATCAACGATCTGGTCAAAGACCTGCGTGCCGAGCGCATCACCTTCCGCGTACTCAGCGACGACACCAGCAAGGCACGTATCCAGCAGGCCATCGAGCAACTGGAGCGCATGCTGAGCACGTTGCAGCAACGCAGCAACGTTGACGAGTCCCGTCAGTTGCTCACGCAGAAACTGCAATTGCTGCAACAGCTGCGCGAAGACTTCACCGAGCTGCAAAGCACCGTCGCCAGCCGCACGACACTGCGCCAGGCCATGCAAGCGCAAGCGCTCAAACTGGACGATGTCATCGACGACTTGCAGACCCAAGCCTTGCTGACGATGTCTGACAGTCAACAAGGCAGCGCGCTGGGCCTGATGGAAAGCCTCAGTCGCCATGTCGAAGGCGCCAACCAGCAAAGCCTTGTACCGGCCTACACCTTCTCGCCCGTCGAGGCGTTCGCCAAGGTCGGCGACGACGCACTGGACGCCGCCGACAAGAGCCTTGAGCAACTGCTAAAGACCCTTGCCCCGCTGAGTTTGCCACGATCACTGACCGAACAGCCCGGCGTCGAGTTGGCCAAGTACCGGGCCAGCCTGGATCAGTACCGCCGTGCAGCGGTGCGCGCCGAGCAGCTGCAGGGCAGCATGGAAAAAATGGGCGACGAACTGGGCGTGGCGAGTGTCGAACTGGCCGGGCGCAAAGTTGAACAACGGGACAGCGAAGCCCTGGCCGCCCGCTCGCTGCTGACCAGCGTGGCATTGCTGGCCATGGTGCTTGGGGTGATAGCCGCCTGGCTGATTACCCTGCAGATCACGCAGCCACTACGCCAGACACTGGCCGTGGCCGCGCGCATCGCCAAGGGTGACCTGAGCCAGGTTGACACCGTGCAACGCCGCGACGAAATGGGCCAACTGCAAACCAGCATGCGCGAGATGACCTTGAGCCTGCGCGAGCTGATCGGGGGCATCGACCAGGGTGTCGGACAGCTGTCGCAGGCCGCCACACAGCTGGCGACCAGCAGCGAGGACACCAAGCTGCGCATCAACCAGCAGCGTGAGGAAACCGACCAGGTGGCCACCGCCATGAACCAGATGAGCGCCACCGTGCAGGAAGTGGCACAGAACGCCGAGCAGGCCTCGCTGGCCGCGACCAACGCCGACCAGCAGGCGCAACTGGGCGACCAGGTGGTAGCCGAAGCCATCGGCCGCATCGAGCAACTGGCCGGGCAGATGGACCATTGCCTGACGGCCATGCAGCATCTGGCGGGCGAAAGCCAGCGGATTGGCAGCATCCTCGATGTGATCAAGTCGGTGTCCGAACAGACCAACCTGCTGGCCCTGAACGCGGCGATCGAAGCGGCGCGGGCCGGTGAAGCCGGGCGTGGCTTTGCCGTGGTGGCCGACGAGGTACGCGGCCTGGCCCAACGGACCTCGACGGCCACCGAAGAAATCGGCCAGCTGATCGACAGCCTGCACAACGGCACCGACGAAGTGACCCGCCTGCTGGACAACAGCAAGCACCTGACCGAGCAGAGCGTGGAACTGAGCCGCCGCGTCGGAGATGCACTGAGCCAGATCACCGACACGGTGTCGAGCATTCAGGGCATGAACCAGCAGATCGCCACGGCCAGTGAGGAACAGAGCGTGGTGGCCGAGCAGATCAACCGAAGCGTCATCAGTGTGCGGGATGCATCAGATCAGACCAGTGCGGCCAGTGAGCAGACGGCGGCTTCGAGTGGGGAGTTGGAGCAGTTGGGGCAGCAGTTGCGGGGGATGGTCGGGCGGTTCAGCATTTGAGACCGAGTCACCCTCTTCGCGGGACAAGCCCGCTCCCACAGGTCGATCACCAGCCTTGAGGGCGGTGCAGCACTTGTGGGAGCGGGCTTGTCCCGCGAAAGGGCCGGTGCGGTTACAGCACCTGGCGCAGAAACGCCTGCGCACGCGGGTCTTTCGGCGCAGCAAAAAACGCGGCCGGGGCCGAGTCTTCCAGCAACTTGCCATGGTCGAAGAACAGCACCCGGTCGGCCACTTCACGGGCGAAGCCCATTTCGTGGGTAACGCAGACCATGGTCATGCCTTCCTGGGCCAGGGTCTTCATCACGTCCAGCACTTCGCCGACCATTTCCGGGTCGAGCGCCGAGGTGGGCTCGTCGAACAGCATCACTTTCGGGTCCATGGCCAAGGCGCGGGCAATCGCTACTCGTTGCTGCTGGCCACCGGACAGGCGCGACGGGAATTCGTTGGCCTTCTGCGCAATGCCCACTTTTTCCAGCAGCGCACGGGCCTTGGCTTCACGCTCGGCCTTGTTGCGCTTGCGCACCACCTTCTGCGCCAGGCACAGGTTTTCCAGCACGGTCATGTGCGGGAACAGGTTGAAGTGCTGGAACACCATGCCCACTTCGCGGCGGTAGGCGTTGATGTCGGTCTTGGGGTCGGCCAGTTGCAGGCCGTCGATGGCCACATGGCCTTCGTCGAAATGCTCCAGGCCGTTGAGGCAGCGCAAGAAGGTCGACTTGCCTGAACCCGATGGGCCAAGCACCACCACCACTTCGCCCTTGGCGACCTGGGTGGTGACGTTATCCACAGCTCGTACCACTTGGCCACGGGTGTCGAAGACTTTCAGCAGGTCACGGACTTCAATCACTTTGCGCAAGCCTCCGCTCGAGCCGGCTGGCAATGTGCGACAGCGGCAGGTTGATCAGCAGGTACAGGCCTGCCACACAGAACCAGATCTCGAAGGTCGAGAACGAGGTGGTGATGGCCTCACGGCCGCTCTTGGTCAGTTCGGTGATGGCAATGACCGACACCAGCGAGGTGTCTTTGACCAGGCTGATGAACTGGCCGGCCAGCGGCGGCAGCACGCGTTTGAACGCCTGCGGCAAGATGACATGCCGCATCGACTGGCCGGCGTTCAGGCCCAGCGAGCGGGCCGCTTCGTTCTGGCCCTTGGCAATGGACTGCACCCCGGCACGGACGATTTCGGCCACATAGGCGCCAGTGAACAGCGCCAGCGCCGCCACCCCGGCAAACTCGCGGGACAGGTTGAGCACGGTGCCGATGAAGAAGTAGAAGATGAAGATCTGTACCAGCAGCGGCGTGCCGCGCACCAGTTCGACATAAACGGTCGACAGGTCGCGCAGGGTCGGGTTATTCGACAACCGGCACAAGCCGGCGAACAGGCCGATCACCAGGCCAAGCGCCCCGGACACCACCGAAATCCACAAGGTGGTCCACAGGCCCCAGGCCAGCGGGCCCGCTGCCCAATGGCGGGTTACGCCTATCGCGTCGCCTTCGGCAACATCGTCGCCACGGCTCAGTTGCAGGCTGTCCTTGGCGACATCGAGTACTTGTTCCGCGCCGCTTTCATCCTTCAGCGTGACGCGGGCGTTATCGCCGGAGATGACGATGTCCTGCACGGTGCCGTAATTGGCAGCGCGCTGCGTTTCCTCGGCCTTGTAGGCAAAATACTGCGGTACGCGGTTCCAGCGCCACTCGTAGGAAATCATCGAGGTGGCCATGTACAGGCTGAACGCCAGGCCCACCAGAACCAGGGCCGTCAGCCCATGCCAGGGCCACTGGGCTTTCTTGTGTTTGATCACGTGGGGTACTTCCGTAAATGCGAACGCGCAGGGTTTGCCTGCGCGTCGGGGTCATAAAGCCGGGCTTGTGGCCTGGGCCTTATTCCATTTCCTTCAGCCAGTCCTTGTTCTTGAACCACTTGTCGTGAATACGATCGTAGGTCCCGTCGTGCTTGATCTGGTGCAGGAAGTTGTTGATGAAGTTGATGCTGTCGTAGTCGCCTTTCTTCAGGCCGAAGGCCAGCGGCTCGTAGGTGAAGGGTTCCTCGAGGAACAGCAGCTTGCCAGCGCCGGCCTTCTCAACGGCCACCACGTTGTACGGTGCGTCGTAGACAAAGGCGTCAGCCTTGCCGTTGACCACGTCCATTACCGCTTCCTGCTCGTTGTCGTAGCCGTGGTACTTGGCTTTGCCGATCAGCTTCTTGGAAACCATTTCGCCGGTGGTGCCGAGCTTGGAGGTGAGGCGGTACTTCTCGTTGTTCAGGTCCTTGTACGACTTGATCTCGCCAGCCAGCTCCTTGCGGATCAGCAGGGTCTGGCCAACCACGATGAAGGGTTCGCTGAAGTTCAGGCGCAGGTTGCGTTCCTGGGTCAGGGTCATGCCGCTGCCGATCATGTCGAACTTGTCGGTCAGCAGGGCCGGGATGATGCCGTCATAGGCGGTGGATACGGCCTCGAACTTGACGCCCATGGACTTGGCCATGGCTTTGAGGATATCGACTTCGAAGCCGATGATTTCGCCACGCTTGTTGGTCATCTGGAACGGCATGTAGGTCGGGTCCATGCCCACCCGCAGGGTGCCGCGCTTGACTGCATCATCGATGGCGCCGGCCTGGGCCGCTGTCACGGCGACCAGGGCGGTAACACCGACCAGCAGTCGCGAAAGGTATTTCTTGATCATCACCAAGTCCCCTAGCAAGAAAAGTAGCGAATCTTATTGTGTTGGCACGGCCGTACTGGCCGAGGCGTCGTATCGGAATGGGATGCTAACGCATGGCGGCTCGGGGACCTAGAGCCGGGGGGGACTTTGTTGGCCAAAATAGGGGGTAGGCTCTAAAAGCTTCGCGGGCAAGCCCGCTCCTACAGGGAAATGTGTATCCCTGTAGGAGCGGGCTTGCCCGCGAAGAGGCCCGATCAGGCGCCGACGAGTGCCGGTTGGCCTTCGTTCTCCGGGTGCAATGGCAGCAACGGCGAATGCGGGTCGTTCTTGATGGAAGCACGCCACACATCGATCCACGCCGCATTGTGCTCGGCCCACACCTGCTCGTGCAGGCGGGTGAGCGCCACCGGGTCGCTGAGCAGGGCCAGGCGGGTATTGAGGTCCAGCCCTTTCGGCCCGACTTCCATCGCCTTGGCCACGCGCTCGGCACGCAGCGCTTCGATCGGCGCCGCCTGGCCATGACGGGCAGTGGCCATGGCGCACGCCAGGGCGTTCTGCCGTGGGTCGACCACGGCCCGCACGAAGCCGTCATGCAGGGCATGCCAGCGGTTCTCGTGGGTGTAGCGGTCGGTGGCCAGCAACTCTTGCGGGGTAGCGTATTCCTCGGGAATGAGGAACAGCTTCTCGTCTTTGGCTGCCAGGCCCAGGCGGGTACGGCTGGAAATCACCGAAACCGGAATCGACAGCACCAGCGAGCCAACGATAGGCGCCAGCCACCACAGGAAGCTCGGGTTCAGCCACGCCACCAGACCAGCCCAGGCGATACCCAGCAGGGTTTGCGGACCATGGCGACGCACAGCCTCGCCCCACGGGGTGGAGTCGTCGTCACGCTGCGGCGAATTCCAGGTCGCGGCCCAGCCGAGGAACGCGGCCAGCACGAAGCGGGTGTGGAAGATCATGCGTACCGGTGCCAGCAGCATGGAGAACAGCATCTCCATCAGCATCGACAAGGTGACCTTGACCCGCCCGCCGAACTCGACGGCACCTTTGGCCCAGATCAGGATGACACTGAGCAGCTTGGGCAGGAACAGCAGCACGATGGTGGTGGAGAACAGCGCCACAGCCTTCTCCGGGTGCCACTGCGGCCACAGCGGGTACAGCTGGTACGGCTCGATGAAGTACTGAGGCTCCATCAGGGTGTTGGTCGCCAGCAGTGCGGTCGACAGCACCAGGAACAGGAACCACAGCGGCGCCGACAGGTACGACATCACCCCGGTGAGGAACACCGCACGGTGCACCGGGTGCATGCCCTTGACCAGGAACAGGCGGAAGTTCATCAGGTTGCCGTGGCACCAGCGGCGGTCGCGCTTGAGCTCGTCCAGCAGGTTTGGCGGCAGCTCTTCATAGCTGCCCGGCAGGTCGTAGGCGATCCACACGCCCCAGCCGGCACGGCGCATCAGCGCGGCTTCGACGAAGTCGTGAGAAAGGATTGCACCGGCGAACGCGCCCTTGCCCGGCAACGGCGCCAGGGCGCAGTGCTCGATGAACGGCTTCATGCGGATGATCGCGTTATGGCCCCAGTAGTGCGACTCGCCCAGCTGCCAGAAGTGCAGGCCGGCGGTGAACAGCGGGCCGTACACGCGGGTGGCGAACTGCTGCATGCGCGCATACAGGGTGTCCATGCCCGAGGCTTTCGGCCCGGTCTGGATGATGCCGGCGTCCGGGTTGGCCTCCATCAGGCGCACCAGGCTGCTCAGGCACTCGCCGCTCATGACGCTGTCGGCGTCGAGCACGACCATGTACTTGTACTCGCCACCCCAGCGACGGCAGAAGTCGTCGAGGTTGCCGCTCTTGCGCTTCACCCGGCGCCGACGGCGGCGGTAGAAGATGCGGCCAAAGCCTTTGGTTTCGCGGCACACGTCCAGCCAGGCCTGTTGCTCGGCCACGGCGATGTCGGTGTCGTTGGTGTCGCTGAGCACGAAGAAGTCGAAACGGTCGAGGTTGCCGCTGGCGGCCACCGACTCGAACGTTGCACGCAGGCCGGCAAACACGCGCGGTACGTCCTCGTTACAGATCGGCATCACCAGTGCGGTACGCGCCTCGGGTGCAATCGGTTCGTTGCCGGCGCTGCTGCCCGAAATCTTGTACTTGTCGCGCCCGGTGAGCAGCTCGAGGAAGCCCATGAGCGCAGTCCAGAAGCCCGCCGACACCCAGCAGAACAGAATGCCGAAGAGGATCAGGATGGAGGTTTGCAAGGCATACGGCCACACCTGCACCACCGTATCCCACAGCGACTGGTTGAGGATTTCGTCAAGGTCGACGAACGACCAGCCCTGGTACGGCAGGATGCCCTTCATGTACCAGCCGGCGACGATGGTCTGGCCGATCATCAGGGCCAACAGGATGTAGCGGCGGATCGAGCCGACCGTGCGCCAGCGCGCCGGCGGCAGCTCGCGCTTGGGTGGCTGCGGGGCGTTGGTGCGACCGGTCATGCGCCGCCACATGCGGATCAGCACGTTGGTGCGCCAAGGCTCTGGCACCACTTTGGTGCGCTTGATCGGCGGGGCGATTTTCAGGCACAGGCGACCGCTGCCGTCGACGCCGAGCATTTCGGCGTCTTCCAGCTCGGCGGCGCTGCCCACGGTCAGGCGCGGGCCCACCGAGGCCTGCACGGCCTCGGCAGCGTCGGCGGCCGGTTTGGCCGCCAAACGTTGGTGCAGCTCACTGAACGACGTGCAATTGGCGAGTTCCGCCCGTTGCTCGTCACTCAGTGGTAGGTGGGCCAGGTACTCGCCAAGCGATACTGGCCTTGCGCTTGAGTTACTCATCGGCAGGCAACTGATAGCTCCAGGTCTCGGTCAACACCTTCTCGGTGGTGGCCGGGGCCCCGTTGGTGGGCGCCGCATCGGCGGCAGGTTGTTCGGCCTTGGCAGTTTGCTCAGCCTTGACGGCTTTCTCGGCCTTGGCATGCTTGGCTGCGGCCTTGTCCTGCTTGGCGTCCTGCGCAGGCTTGGCGGGTTCGACCGGCACATCGCGCACCAGCGCGGCACGCATTTCGGTCGATTTGTTGGCTTCCTTGACCTTCAAACGCAGGGTCAGGCGCCAGCCCTTGGTCTCAGGGTTATAGCGCAGATTGTTCTCGACCACCTCGGCGTTGTCACCCACGCTGATCTGGCTGCGCACGGCGGTGTCTTCCGGCAGTGCGGCCAGGGCCGGGCCGGCGAAGTCGACCAGGAAGGCCACGCTGCCGTCTGGCTGGCGAATCAGATTGGACTGCTTCACGTCACCGGTGGAACGCAGGGTCTGCTTGACCGAGCCCAACTCAGGCGCCTGGAACTTCGCCTCGTTGATGGTCCAGTGCAGGCGGTAGGCGTACTCGAACGGCTTGCCTGGCTCCGGCAGCTTTTCCGGGCTCCAGAAGGCAACGATGTTGTCGTTGGTCTCGTCGGCAGTCGGGATTTCGACCAGGTCGACGGTACCTTTGCCCCAATCACCCTTCGGCTCGATCCAGGCGCTTGGGCGCTTCTGGTAGTTGTCGTCGAGGTCTTCGTAGTCGCTGAAGGCGCGCTGACGCTGCATCAGGCCGAAACCACGCGGGTTCTCGACGCTGAAGTTGCTCACGGCCAGGTGTTTCGGGTTGTTCAGCGGGCGCCAGATCCACTCGCCGTTGCCGGCATGAATCGACAGGCCTTCGGAGTCATGCAAGGCCGGGCGGTAGTTGAGCACCTTGGATGGCTGGTTGGGGCCGAACAGGTACATGCTGGTCAGCGGGGCGATACCCAGGCGGCTGACCTGGTCACGCAGGAAGACCTGGGACTGTACGTCGACCACGGTATCGTTGCCCGGGCGCAGGGTCAGCTTGTAGGCACCGGTGGAGCGTGGCGAATCCAGCAGGGCGTAGATCACCAGGTGCTTGTCGGCCGGTTTGGGTTTTTCGACCCAGAACTCGGTGAAGCGCGGGAATTCCTCGCCCGACGGCAGCGCGGTGTCGATGGCCAGGCCACGGGCCGACAGGCCGTACACATGGCCCTTGCCGACCACGCGGAAATAGCTGGCGCCAAGCAGGGTCATGATCTCGTCCTGCTTGTCGGCCTTGTTGATCGGGTACAGCACGCGGAAACCGGCGTAACCCAGGTTTTTGGTGGTTTCCGGGTCGTGTGGCACGTCACCGAACTCGAAGCGGCTCGGGTCGTACTTGATTTCCTCGACCTTGGTGGCGGTGACCTCGTTGATTTTCACCGGGGTATCGAAGTGCATGCCCTGGTGATAGAACGACAGCTTGAACGGGGTCTTGTCCTTGGCCCACTCGGCCTTTTCCTGCAGGAAATGAATTTTCTGATAGTCCGCAAACTTCATGTCGCGGAATACGGCCGGCAGGTTGCTTTTGGGTGCTTCGTACTTCTGGCCGGCCAGATCCTTTGCCTTGGCTGCAACATCGTCAAGATTGAATGCCCACAGCTGGCCCGCGCTCATCAGGCCGACCAGTGCCACACTGGCCATCAAAGCCTTGCGCAGCCCGGTTCCGGGGATTCTTGATGCTTTTTGGGGACTAACAATCACGAGCAACCCTCGCCGAAAACAGATCATGAAACCAACGGCCAGCGACAAATGCCGGGTTGGCGAGCACTGTTCGGACCCCGTGAGGGCGTAATGATTCCCCAAACGGATCCAGACAATGCTCGAGTCAGAGTGAAACGAACCTGCGAACGCAGGTCCATGCAGCGCGCGATTATCCAGCAGGTCGCGTGACAACGCATCAGGCTGGAACAACTATTTATCGTACAAAACCCCTTGTTTTCCTATAAACAAAGGGTTTTTTGAGCTCACATTTGTAACATAAATGTTACGGGGCCATCATTGACCAGGTGCACCTGCATGTCCGCACCGAAGCGGCCACTGGCCACGTCGGTGTGCTGCGCGTTTGCCTGCTGCAAAAGATAGTCGAACAACTCGGCGCCGAGGGCCGGTGGCGCTGCCGTCGAAAAGCTCGGGCGCATGCCGTTGCGGGTGTCAGCCGCCAAGGTGAACTGCGACACCAGCAACAAACCGCCACCGACATCCTTGAGCGACAGGTTCATCTTGCCCTGCTCGTCGCTGAACACACGGTAGTTCAACAGCTTGTGCAACAGCTTATCGGCCTGTTCACGGGAATCTTCAGGCTCGACGGCCACCAGCACCAGCAAACCCTGGTCGATGGCGCCGACCACCTCGCCCGCAACTTCAACCCGCGCACCGCGCACGCGCTGGAGCAAGCCCCTCATGCTTCTTCCAGAGGCAGGTCGAGCAGGCGCCGGGCCATCTGGTCGGCCGCACGCACCAAGGCATCGGTAATACCCGGTTCGGAAGCCGCGTGGCCGGCGTCGCGGATGACTTTCAGCTCGCTGTTCGGCCACGCCTGGTGCAGTGCCCAGGCGTTGTCCAGCGGGCAGATCACGTCGTAGCGGCCGTGCACGATAACCGCCGGCAGGTGGGCGATTTTCGGCAGGTCGCGGATCAGCTGGTCCGGCTCGAGGAACGCATTGTTCATGAAGTAGTGGCATTCGATGCGGGCGATCGACAGCGCACGTTGTGGCTCGGAGAAGCGATCGACCACCAGCGGGTTGGGGCGCAGGGTGGCAGTGCGGCCTTCCCAGGTGGACCAGGCCTTGGCGGCGTGCATCTGGGCAATCTGGTCATTGCCGGTCAGGCGTTTGTGGAAGGCCTTGACCAGGTCGCCGCGCTCTTCCGGCGGAATTGGCGCGATGTAGTCCTGCCAGTAGTCCGGGAACATTCGGCTGGCGCCTTCCTGGTAGAACCACTCGATCTCCTGCGGCCGGCACAGGAAGATGCCGCGCAGGATCAAGCCATGCACGCGCTCGGGGTGGGTCTGGGCATAGGCCAGGGCCAGGGTGGAGCCCCAGGAACCGCCGAACAGCACCCACTTGTCGATACCCAGGTGCTCACGAATGCGCTCCAGGTCCTCGACCAGGTGCCAGGTGGTGTTGTTCTCCAGGCTCGCGTGTGGCGTGGAACGGCCACAGCCGCGCTGGTCGAAGGTGATGATGCGGTACAGCGTGGGGTCGAAGTAGCAACGGCTCTGTGCGTCACAACCGGCGCCCGGGCCACCGTGGATGAACACCACCGGCAGACCTTCTGGCGAGCCGCTTTCGTCGACATACAGCACATGCGGCGCTTCCACGGCCAGATCGTGCCGGGCGTAGGGTTTGATCTGCGGGTAGAGGGTCTGCATTGCGCACTCCGTGTGAGGATTATTCGGCCGTGGGCCATCATAAACCTGAATTGCACTTTCAGCACCGTCCTCGCTGACACGGCCAACCTTGCGGGCACACATATCTACCCCCAGCCGGCCAAGCGGCCCGGCGATAGTCCCTTGCCTCCTATCCTGCAAGGGCTCCTTCCATGCCAACGCCACTCACTGCACCGCCCAGCATTCATTACACCACCATCGAACGCAGGCTCCCTGCCTGGCTCAGGCAAGCCCCTGCCGAAACCCACCGTGCGATGCGTAACTGGCAGCAGGCCCCTGCCTGGCTGGCGACAGCGACCCGGCAACACCCGGAAATTGCCAAGGCATGGCAGGCGGAGCATGCCCGCCACCGTGAACACCAGGCACAGGTGCAGAAACTGTTCGAACAGCTACCCGACCTGGAAACTTACGCGACCACCGCCCTGACCGACGCCATCACGCAACGGTTCGGGCTGAACCTGGATGTTCGCAACACGTACCTGGTCGATGCCCGCCTGATCGACACACCCAACGCAAGCGACGCTCGCCTGGCGATCAACCAGGCCACCCGCTCGCTGCTTCACAGCGCCTTGCACAACTTCGACCTGGCCGCCTGCGCAGAGCACGGCATGGATGCACCCAAGGCCTTGTTGAAGAAATCCGTCATCCTCGATCACCGGCGCTTCATGGGCACCGTCCCGATCACCAATGCGGTCGGGATCCGCGCCGAAGACTTCGCCGACCTGTGCCGTACCCTGGACATCGGCGGTAAGTACCATGCGTTGGTGCATGCCATCTATTACCCTGCGGCCACAGCACTGCACAGCGCCGATGAAGCTGCCCTGGCCGTTTATGAGACCCTGGGGCGGGCCGAAGTCTCGGCCTACAGGCAGTCCCTGCATTTCGCCCGTTTGAAGGGCGACATCAGCGAGGCGCTTTACACCGCCGCCCTTGCCACGCCGCTCGATCAAGCGCCACAGGCCCGCTCGCCCGTGACGTTCAGCCTGCTCAACCTGTGGGAGGCCGAACTGACCGGCGTTGCGCTCATCAGCCTGCAAACTGCAGGGCACTCAGCCATGGCCCTGTACATCCCCGAGGACAGCACAACGCCGCTAAAAGAGTTCGCCACCTGGGACGCCTTGCAGGACGCATTGCGCGACAAGCTCCACGCCAACCTCCACTACCTGGACAAGCACCTCGCCGACCGCGACAAAGCGCCGATACTCGCCCGCCTAAAGGAACGGCTCACACCGCTCGGCTGGAGCACGCGCGGCTTGCATGAGCCGGTCCCGGACCCAAATGCCACCTTGCGCCCGGTCCCACAGCCCTTCACCCATGCCTTCCAGGGCGTGATGGCGTTCCAGAAAGCCCAACGCCACGAGAAGGATGTGCTGTACCACGCCATACCGACCGAAATCGTCGACCGGCGTACTGCCCAGGCGCACCGGGAACTGATTGCCGGCCGCGTGCTGACGGCGTTGAACATCGCCGGCTTCTTCGTGCCAGGGCTGGGTGAGCTGATGCTCGCCGTGTGCGTGACCCAACTGGCCCATGAGGTGTATGAGGGTATCGAAGCCTGGGAGAACGACGAACGTGATATCGCCTATCGATACCTCGTCGATGTGGTTGAGAACGTGGCGATCATGGCCGCCCTTAGCGCTGCGGCCAAAGCCTTGAAAGGCGGCGACGGTGGCAGCCTTGCGCAAGAAGCGGAAATCGAAGCGTACGAGGCAGACCGTATCCCGGTTGAAACACCCTCCTTCATCGAAGAGCTGGACGACATCGAGACACCGGATGGCCAACGCCGCCTGTGGAAGCCCGACCTTACGCCGTACCGCAACCCCCAAGTGCTACCCGACGACCTGATGCCGGACGAACACGGCCTGCTGCACCACCAGGGCAAGCGCTGGCTGGTGCTGGAGGGCAACCGGTACCTCGTCGAGCAGGCGCCCGCGACAGGCGAGTACCGCCTGCAACACCCGGAAAACCCTCGCCGCTACCGGCCACCCGTACGGCATAACGGTGCCGGGGCCTGGCTGCAGATTACGGACAAACCGCTGAGCTGGTCGGGAATGGCACTGTTGCGCCGCATCGGTCACTTGAATGCGCATTTCGACGACCCGACGTTGCAGCGCATTATCGCCGTCAGCGACACCCACGAAGATGTGCTGCGCAGGGCCTTGGCCGAAAACCAGCGGCTACCGGCCTTGCTGGAAGACACGCTGCAACGCTTCAAGCTGGACGAAACAGTCAGCCAACTGCCCGATGCCAGTACCTGGCAAGCCGGGTTTGCCAGCGCCTACGCCCGCCTTCCTGCCAGCCCGGCGCCGGGTGCCGCCGCCCTCCAGCGGGCGTACCCTGCCCTACCGGCCGCGGTCATCGATGAACTGGCACGCAGCGCCAGCACCCGCGAACTGCACATGCTCGACACCGGCAAGGTGCCCTTGCGCCTTGGCGAGGAGATCCGCATTTACCAGCAACATATCCGCCTGGCCCGCGCGTACGAAGGGTTGTACCTGTCCTGTGTGCCAAGCTGGGACAGCGACCGCCTGATCATGCATACGCTCCAGCACCTGCCGGGCTGGCCCGCCGAGACAAAACTGCAAGTGTTCCAACGCCTGTCCTGGCCGGCCCAGGAACATGCCATTGGCCCGCTGGATGCGCGCCCGTACACAACCATCACCCATGCCAGGGCTGGGTATATCGTCCACGATGAGCGCCAGCTGAGCACGGTAGTGACGGCCTACCCAAACCTTTTTGCCGCGTTGCATGAGGCGCTGCCAGCAGCCATGGCGCAGCTGGGTGCCACCGATCAACAGGCGTTGCAGCGCCTGGTACAGCAAAGCCCCCTGCTGCCCCGCCCATCCTTGAGGGCCGTACTGGGCATGCAACCCGTACGCCCCGGCTACCGTTCGCCCATGCGCCTTGCCAATGGCCGCCTGGGTTATCCGCTCAGTGGTGGAGGCCAAGCCGCGCAGGGCGTCACCCGCCAACAGTTGCTCGACGCTATCGAAGCAATAGGCCTGCCGACGCGAACCGGGCGGGCGGCGGAGCAAATTCTGCTGGCACTCGCCAGTCGCGAGCGTACGCAGTTGCAACTGTTCGAGCACCTGCAGGCGTTGCTGGAGCAGCGTAACGAGCTGCAAAGCAGGCTGGCCGACTGGAGCGAAGCCATCACGCCAACGACAGAACAGGCGGCACGCGATCATGAAAGCCTTGGCGATGCCATCTTGCAGCACTGGTACGACACGGCTCTGGAAGGGCCTCTGCACTCGGCCGAGTTACAAATAGCGCGTGTTCCGCTGGCGGACATTCCGCTTAACCTGCCCGACTTTTTCAACACGCGCGTTCATCGCCTGAGTTTGCTCGATCTCTCCTCGCAAGCCCTCGCCGGCTGGGCGCAGAACGAGCGCTTGCTGCAACGCCTGCTCAGGCTGATGCCGCAGCTGCAATCGGTGGAAATCAGCCGGCCTTACGACCCCGGTGCAACCCCTTCGTCCTTCCTTTTCAGCATCCCTACCCTCACCGCTAACCTGCCCGAGCTGCAGCGGCTGGTATTGACCAACCAGAACATCGCACTGTCCGAAAACGATCTGAACCTGCTGGCCGGCCTTGGCCAGTTGAGGCACCTGGACCTGAGTGGTAACCGGCTGGCACAACACAACAGCCCGAGCTTCCACGAACTGACGCTGGACTACCTTGGGCTGGACCGCATGCAGCTGGCTCAATGGCCTATCGGGATTGGCAGCGATGCCCTGAGCCGTATCGCCCACCTGTCGCTGCGCAACAACAATCTCAGGTCGCTACCCACGTTCTTGCTCAATGACACGGACGTCTTGCTCAACACGCCGCAGATCGCGCTGCAAGGCAACAGCATCAGTGAAAGCCACCTGCAACGCTTGCTGCTTAGCGAGCAGGCCGAGCGGGCCAACATTGCCGTTGATGTGCCGGCAGAGCTCACCGCAAGGCTTGCGCGCATTCGCAGTGAACGCCAGCAAATGCGCGACGCGATCGATGGCTGGGCGCAGGCCTCCAGCTCGAGCAACCCGCTGACCCAGGCCGCATTGGCCGACCGGCACAGCATCGAAACCGCCATCAGCCAATTCTGGGAGCACCAGGAGCAGGGCCAGTTGTACCTGCGCCTGCAACTCGAAGATGTAGCGATCGAGCATTTCCCCCGGCGGCTTCCATCCTTTTTTGCCGAGCGCGTGCAAGCCATGAGCCTGACACGCTTGCGCGGTACCGCCTCACAGCTCGATGACCTGCTCAGCCGCTTCCCCAATATCACCCGGTTGACCATCGATGCCCACGAGGTCGCCACGCCGTCGCTGGCCTATGCCTTGGCACGTCTCCCTCAGCTCTCTTACCTTGAATTTCGCAACATGGGCCTGGAAGTCGATCAGGCCATGCTGGAAACGCTTGCCGGCCTGGAGCACCTGACATCGCTGGACCTGTCGGGCAACCGCATGGGCACCATCAACAGGGTGCCGGCACGGTTGGCCAGCAACCTGCAGTCACTCGCGCTGACCAACATGAACCTGCAAGCCTGGCCAAGCTGGTGCGACAGCCTGCTGCCGCTGGAGCTTCTGGATTTGAGCTCCAACAGCATCACCCAGTTGCCCGAACACATCCTCACGAACCTGAACAACCCCATGCCGATCTCATCGATCGCCTTGTTCGACAACCCTTTGCCGCTTGAAACGATCCTGCGCGTACGCACCTTCTCGGACAGCCAGCACAGCTATTCCTTCGCTCTGGATATTCCGAACAACCTGATATCTGCCGATACATCGAGCGAGGGGTCACTGGACTTCGATCACCCGCACTTCCCGCTGCTGGGCGACGACAGGCCAAGGCTGGAAGACTGGATGTTGGGCAACCCACTGCAGAACGAGGCTCTGCAGGACTGCTGGCAAACGCTGGAAGGCAGCGACCTGTTGCGCCTGGTGGGCCGCTTGCACAATGCCGCGCCGTACGTCGACCCGAATACCCGGGCCAGCTTCTGCGAGCGGGTACGCATGATGCTGGTAGTGGCGGCGAGTAACGATACCGAGCGCCCGGTGATGGAAAGCATTGCCGCAGCCGCATTGCCAGACCCGGAAACCGGCTCGCAAACCTGCCACGATGGTGCCTTGCAGGAGTTCAACAATATCGAGCTGTACCTGATGGGCCAGCGATTGCTGGTCGATGCGGGAGATACGTTGCAAACGCTGCGTCAGCGCCTGTTGCAGCTATTCCGGATCGACCAGCTGGAGTTACTGGCCAACAAGCGCTCCGGCTCGGGTGACCTGGTGTCGGTACGCCTGGCCTACCGCCGCGAACTGGCCAAAGAACTGGACCTGCCGATCGCCGACAGCATGCGTTTTCGTGGCGCGGCGAACCTGGCGCGCAATGAGCTTTCCAGTGTGCTGGAAAAGGTTCGGAAAATTGAACGCAGTGATGCCCTTGTCGACTACATGCTGGCAAATACAGATTGGACGGCACGCCTGCGAGCCGAGTATGCGGACCGTTTCGACGAAATAGAGGCTCGCTTGCGCCTGCGTGTACTCGAACTGGCCGGCGCCGACTATCCGCTTGCGCAAGAGCTGGAGTTGCAAAAGGGCTTGCAACGCGACAAGGAACAGGAGGAAGCGGAGCTGCTGCGCGAACTGACCATTGCGCAGGTAGCCAACGACTGACCCCCCATGAAGCGGGGCGACGCCGATGGCGTCGCCCCTTCCACTCAACGCTTGTAACGCTCCGCGCCCCAAGCCAGCAGCGCCTGCAGAAGCTGCTTCAGTACGTCTTGCGTCGGCCTGGCCAAGTCTTCCCGGTAGGCAAACGGCTCGGTTTCGTCCATGTACGTGCTTTGTGCCAGCTCCAGTTGCACAGCATGGATATGGTTGGCCGGGTCACCGTAATGCCGGGTGATGTGCCCGCCTTTGAAGCGGCCATTAAGCACATGGCTGTACCCTTGCGCCTTGGCGCACACACCTTGCAGCCGCTCAGCCAATGCCGGATCACAACTGGCGCCGTTGAAAGTGCCCAGGTTGAAGTCCGGCAGCTTACCGTCGAACAAGTGCGGGATCAGCGAACGAATGGAATGGGCATCCCACAGCAGGGCGTAACCAAACTGCTCGCGCAACCGGTCCAGCTCGCTGCGGATCGTGCCGTGGTAGGGACGCCAGATCTGCTCCAGATAACCTTTGCGTTCTTCGCCTGAGGGCGCCAGCCCATCCTTGAACAGCGGCTCGCCATCGAACAACGTGGCCGGATACAGGCCAGTGGTAGCGCCGGCATACAGCGGCTTGTCGTCATCCGGGCGGTTGAGGTCGATGACGAAACGCGAATACTCCGCCGCGACCACGCTGGCCCCCATGTCGCGGGCAAAGTCGTACAACCGGGGGATGTGCCAGTCGGTGTCAGGCAAGCTGCGCGCCTCATCGACCAGGCCGTCGCGCACCGCGTTGCTCAGGCCCAGGCCGGCGTGCGGCATGCTGATCAGCAGCGGCAGGTGGCCTTGGTGAAAACTCAGTACCTTGTCCATCGTGCCTCGCTCAATTGGAGATTTCGTTGCCCTTGCGCACCACGCGCTTGGGCAGGTCGCCGCCCAGCCAGTAGGCCAGGTCGGCAGGGCGTTCGATGTGCCAGGCGACGAAGTCGGCCACCTTGCCCACTTCCAGCGAGCCGTGGCTGTCGCCCAGGCCCAGTGCCGTGGCGGCATGTACCGTCACGCCAGCCAACGCTTCTTCCGGGGTCATGCGGAAACAGGTGCAGCCCATGTTCAGCATCAGTCGCAGCGACAGCCCTGGTGACGTGCCGGGGTTGAGGTCGCTGGCCAGGGCAATTTTCACCCCGTGGCGACGCAGTGCATCCATGGGCGGCAACTGGGTTTCACGCAGGAAGTAGAAGGCGCCCGGCAGCAGCACAGCAACAGTGCCGGCTGCGGCCATGGCGATGGCGTCTTCCTCGGTCATGAACTCCAGATGATCCGCCGACAGCGCCTGGTAACGCGCTGCCAGGCTGGAGCCGTGCAGCGACGACAACTGTTCGGCGTGCAGCTTCACCGGCAAGCCCAGCTCACGCGCCTTGATGAAGAGCCGCTCGACCTGGGCCGGGGAAAACGCCAGGTGTTCGCAGAAGGCATCCACGGCGTCCACCAGGCCCTCGGCAGCCAAGGCTGGCAGCATCTCGTCGCAGATGTGCGCGATATAGTCGTCGGGCCGGCCTGCGTACTCCGGTGGCAGGGCGTGCGCGGCCAGGCAGGTGGCCCGCACCGCCAGCGGCAGTTCGTCGGCCAGGCGCCGGGCCACGCGCAGCATCTTGCGTTCGTTGGCCAGGTCCAGGCCGTAGCCGGACTTGACCTCGATCGTGGTCACGCCATCGCGCATCAGCGCCTGAACCCGCTGGCGAGCACTGGCGAACAGTTCGTCCTCGCTGGCCGCGCGGGTGGCCCGCACGGTGCTGGCGATACCGCCGCCCTGGGCAGCGATTTCGGCATAGCTCACGCCCTGCAGGCGCTGCTCGAACTCACCGCTGCGGTTGCCACCGAACACCGCGTGGGTGTGGCAGTCGATCAGCCCCGGGGTGACCCAGGCACCGCCCAGGTCCACCGTGCGGTCAGCGTCGACCGGCGCCAGCTCGGCGCGTGGGCCAATCCACTCGATCAGCCCGGCGCTGGTGACGATTGCCGCGTCCTCGATGGTCGAGTAACGGCCCTCGGCCATGGTTGCCACATGGCAATGCTGCCAGAGGGTTCTCATGCACAATCTCCTTTACTAACGGTGCAGCTCGACGGGTTCTGCGGCCGGCTTGCCCTGCCCTGCACGCGGCTTGCACCACAGCAGGTAGGACGCCACCAGGAACACCACCCAGACCACGCCGACGATCAGTGCCGCCTGGGTGTCCGGGAAGTAGCCAAGCACACCAAAGATGAACACCATGAACGCAATGGCCATGGCCGGGCCGTACGGCCAGAACGGTACCGGGAACTTGAGTTGGGCCACTTCCTCACGGCTCATGCTGCGGCGCATGGCCACCTGGGTGAGCAGGATCATCAGCCACACCCACACGGTGGCGAAGGTGGCAATGGAAGCGATGAGCAGGAACACGTTTTCCGGGATCAGGTAGTTGAGCAGCACACCGATCAGCAGTGCAGCGCCCATCACCACCACGGTCATCCACGGCACGCCATGCTTCGACAGTTTGCCGAAGCTGCGTGGCGCATGGCCTTGGTGGGCCAGGCCGTACATCATGCGGCCGGCGCCGAAGATGTCGCTGTTGATGGCCGAGATGGCGGCAGAAATCACCACGATGTTCAGCACGGCGGCGGCAGAGCCAATGCCCAGGTTGCTGAAGATCTGCACGAACGGGCTGCCCTGGCTGCCGATCTGCGGCCATGGGTACAGGCACATCAGCACGAACAGGGTGAGTACGTAGAACAGCAGGATGCGCAGCGGCACGGCATTGATCGCCTTGGGGATGACGCGCTGCGGGTCTTTGGCTTCCCCGGCGGTGACGCCAATGATCTCGATGCCGCCGAAGGCGAACATCACCACGGCAAAGGACGCGATCAGGCCACCCACGCCGTTAGGCATGAAGCCGCCGTGGTCGAACAGGTTGCTGACGCCGACGGCATGCGCGGTACCCACCTGGCTGAAGCCGAAGGCCATGATGCCGAGGCCGGCCAGGATCATCGCCACGATGGCGCCGACCTTGAGCAGCGACAGCCAGAATTCCATCTCGCCGAACACCTTGACGTTGCACAGGTTGAGGCCGCCGATCAGGAAGACGATGCCCAGCACCCAGATCCAGCGGGCCACTTCGGGGAACCAGAAGCCCATGTAGATACCGAAGGCGGTGACGTCGGCGATGGCGACGATGACCATTTCGAAGGCGTAGGTCCAGCCGAGGATGAAGCCGGCCATGGGGCCGAGGTAGGTGCTGGCGTAGTGGCCGAAGGAGCCGGCCACCGGGTTGTGCACGGCCATTTCGCCGAGGGCACGCATGACCATGAACACGGCAGCGCCGCCGATCAGGTAGGCCAGCAGCACGGCCGGGCCGGCCATCTGGATGGCCGAGGCGGAGCCGTAGAACAGCCCGGTGCCGATGGCGGAACCGAGGGCCATGAAACGGATGTGGCGGGCACTTAGCCCGCGCTTGAGACCTTGAGCTTGTTGCATGTCACGTCCTTAAATTGTTTTTGTGGTCGTGAGATCAGGGGGGCCGCCATGCAACCCAATCGCGAGCAAGCTCGCGCCTACAAGGGAACGCGTTGCCTTTGTAGGAGCGAGCTTGCTCGCGATGGGCCGCAACGCGGCCCTAGGGGCATTACAGGCTTGGCAGCACGCCCGCCGGCAGCAAACCGGTCAGGCTACCCTTGGCCAACAGTTCCACGGCCTTTTCGATGTCTGGCGCGAAGAAACGGTCACGGTCGTAGTGCGGCACTTCGCTGCGCAGCGCCTTGCGCGCCTGCTCCAGCTTGGCGGAAGTCTTCAGGCCTTTGCGCAGGTCCAGGCCCTGGCAGGCGCCCAGCCATTCGATGGCCAGCACGCCACGGGTGTTTTCAGCCATTTCCCACAGGCGCTTGCCGGCAGCCGGGGCCATCGACACGTGGTCTTCCTGGTTGGCCGAAGTCGGCAAGCTGTCGACGCTGTGCGGGTGCGACAGGGCCTTGTTTTCGCTGGCCAGGGCGGCAGCGGTCACCTGGGCGATCATGAAGCCGGAGTTGACCCCGCCGTTTTCCACCAGGAATGGCGGCAGCTGGGACATGTGCTTGTCCATCATCAGCGAGATGCGGCGCTCGCTGAGCGAGCCGATTTCGGCGATGGCCAGGGCAATGTTGTCGGCAGCCATGGCCACCGGCTCGGCGTGGAAGTTACCACCGGAAATCACATCACCTTCGGCAGCGAACACCAGCGGGTTGTCGGACACGGCGTTGGCTTCGATGCCCAGCACTTCGGCAGCCTGGCGCAGCTGGGTGAGGCAGGCGCCCATGACCTGCGGCTGGCAGCGCAGGGAGTACGGGTCCTGGACCTTGTCGCAGTTCTTGTGCGACAGCGACACTTCACTGGAATCGCCCAGCAGGTCGCGGAAGCAGGCGGCGGTGTCGATCTGGCCGCGCTGGCCACGTACTTCGTGGATCCGCGCATCGAACGGCGAACGCGAGCCCAATGCCGCTTCGACGCTCAGGCCACCGCAGGCAATGGCAGCAGCGTACAGGTCTTCACCCTGGAACAGGCCGCGCAGGGCGTAGGCGGTGGAAGCCTGGGTACCGTTGAGCAGGGCCAGGCCCTCTTTGGCAGCCAGGGTCAGCGGTTCGAGGCCGGCAACTGCCAGGGCTTCGGTGGCCGACAGCCACTGGCCTTTGTAGCGGGCCTTGCCTTCGCCCAGCAGCACCAGCGACATGTGCGCCAGCGGCGCCAGGTCACCGGATGCGCCCACCGAGCCTTTCAGCGGGATGTGCGGGTAGACTTCGGCGTTGACCAGGGCGATCAGCGCGTCGATGACCTTGCGGCGAATGCCGGAGAAGCCACGGCTGAGGCTGTTGATTTTCAGCACCATGATCAGGCGCACCAGGTCGTCATCCAGCGGCGCGCCGACACCGGCGGCATGGGACAGCACCAGCGAGCGCTGCAGGTTTTCCAGGTCGTGGCTGGCGATGCGGGTCGAGGCCAGCAGGCCGAAACCGGTGTTGATGCCGTAGGCGGTGCGGTCTTCGGCAATGATCTGCTCGACACAGGCAACGCTGACGTCGATGGCCGGCGCGGCGCTGGCATCCAATTGCAGGCGCACGGGCGCGGCGTGGATCGCGCGCAGCTGGGCCAGGGTCAGGGTGCCAGGCTTGAGGGTGAGTTCGGTCACGTTGCTACTCCAAATCGCGTGGAGCCGCAGGCCCGTTTTTCGGTGCCTGCGCGCTCCTTCTTGTTGTTCAGTATCACCCCTTGTGGGGTGTGATCCAAAGCGTGGCGATCAGCCAGTGATCATCGGCAGGTCCAGGCCCTGCTCCTTGGCACAGTCGATGGCGATGTCGTAACCGGCATCGGCGTGGCGCATCACACCAGTCCCCGGGTCGTTGGTCAGCACGCGGGCGATACGCTCGGCGGCTTCGTCGGTACCGTCGCAGACGATGACCATACCCGAGTGCTGCGAGAAGCCCATGCCCACGCCACCGCCGTGGTGCAGCGACACCCAGGTGGCGCCGCCTGCGGTGTTCAGCAGGGCGTTGAGCAGCGGCCAGTCGGAAACAGCGTCCGAGCCATCACGCATGGCTTCGGTTTCGCGGTTAGGGCTGGAGACCGAACCCGAGTCCAGGTGGTCACGGCCGATCACCACCGGTGCCGACAGCTCGCCGCTGCGGACCATTTCGTTGAACGCCAGGCCCAGCTTGGCGCGCAGGCCCAGGCCAACCCAGCAGATACGTGCCGGCAGGCCCTGGAAGCTGATGCGCTCGCGGGCCATGTCCAGCCAGCGGTGCAGGTGGGCGTCGTCGGGGATCAGTTCCTTGACCTTGGCGTCGGTCTTGTAGATGTCCTCGGCCTCGCCAGACAGCGCCGCCCAGCGGAACGGGCCGATGCCACGGCAGAACAGCGGGCGGATGTAGGCCGGCACGAAGCCCGGGAAGTCGAAGGCATTGGCCACGCCCTCTTCCTTGGCCATCTGACGGATGTTGTTGCCGTAGTCGAAGGTCGGGATGCCTTGCTTCTGGAAGTCCAGCATGGCTTGTACGTGCACGGCCATCGACTGCTTGGCGGCCTTGACCACGGCAGCCGGTTCGGTCTGCGCACGGTCGCGGTACTGTTCCCAGGTCCAGCCGGCTGGCAGGTAGCCGTTCAGTGGGTCGTGGGCGCTGGTCTGGTCGGTGACCATGTCCGGGCGCACGCCACGCTTGACCAGCTCAGGCAGGATTTCGGCAGCATTGCCGTGCAGGGCGATGGAGATGGCCTTGCCTTCGGCAGTGTACTTGGCGATGCGCGCCAGGGCGTCGTCGAGGTCGGTGGCCTGCTCGTCGACGTAGCGGGTTTCCAGGCGGAAGTCGATGCGGCTCTGCTGGCATTCGATGTTCAGCGAGCAGGCGCCGGCCAGGGTAGCGGCCAGTGGCTGGGCGCCGCCCATGCCGCCCAGGCCTGCGGTGAGTACCCACTTGCCTTTCAGGCTGCCGCCGTAGTGCTGGCGACCGGCTTCGACGAAGGTTTCATAGGTGCCCTGGACGATGCCCTGGCTGCCGATGTAGATCCAGCTGCCGGCGGTCATCTGGCCGTACATGGCCAGGCCTTTGGCGTCCAGTTCGTTGAAGTGTTCCCAGTTGGCCCAGTGTGGCACCAGGTTGGAGTTGGCAATCAGCACGCGCGGGGCGTTGCTGTGGGTCTTGAACACGCCGACCGGCTTGCCCGACTGCACCAGCAGGGTTTCGTCGTCTTCCAGGCGGGTGAGGGTTTCGACGATCTTGTCGTAGCATTCCCAGTTACGGGCAGCGCGGCCGATACCGCCGTACACCACCAGTTCTTTCGGGTTTTCCGCAACCTGTGGGTCGAGGTTGTTCATCAGCATGCGCAGTGGCGCTTCGGTCAGCCAGCTTTTGGCGGTCAGCTTGTTGCCACGTGGGGCACGGATTTCAACGTCACGGTATTTGTTGTTGTCGGTCACGGGAAAGGTCCTCTGCGGTCGTCCGCGGGCGGGTATGTCGTGGTCAATATACAAACACACCTTTACTTGTATGTACAAGCATGGACAACCAAAATTTTTGGACCTGTGCGTTCCTGGCTTGAGTTTTGTGGTGATGCACAGATCGAGCGCCGCCCGCGCGGCGCATCGCGAGCAAGCTCGCTCCTACATCTGTTTAGGGCCAATTATTCCTATGGGATTTGCGCGCGAACGCCTTGGCGCATGGCTCGATTCTCCGTCGTACAAACAAGACGATCGCGTACGTTGGCGCAGGCCTCACTGGCCCGAAACAGATGTAGGAGCGAGCTTGCTCGCGATGCGCCGCGCGGGCGGCGCTCGATTTCACAGGCGATGAAAATGTATTGCCATGCCCATCAGTGTGAAATGAGTTCGATCAGGCAGAACCGCCCCTGAACCTCCAGCCCAAGCAATTCGTCATTGCCCTCCAGCCGCAGGCAGTCATGCAACCCCAACCGCTGCGTTTCACGCCCCGCCATGGTCACCTCAACCTGGCTACTGGCCGCAAACAGCAACACCGTCGACGCCGAGCTGTACAACCGGCTGGTGCCATCGAACCACTGCAACCGCGCCCGATACCGCTGCGGCGCATAGATCAGGTTGAAATCGCGAATCGGCCCGCCCAGCAGCTTGCAACTGACCTGGCTTTCGCCACTGAAGGCAAAGGCATCCAACGGCAACAACGGTCGGCTGGCCTGACCATCGACCAGCAGTCGCATGCCATCGCCCTGCAGCACAGTGATGATCCGCTGGTAGCCGGCGAACGTGGAGAAGCCGCCCGACTCCTCGATATCGGCAATCGACAGGCGCCAGCCAAAGCCGTCCAGCCCTTCGCCACTGTCGCGGGTAATTTCTTCGGTGAAACCGCCACCGTTCTTCCACGGCATGCGCGGGTAATCCTGCGCACGCAACAACTGCAGTTGGCTCATTTACTGAAACGTCCTTCCAGGCGATGACGGGAACCGGGGTGTATCAACCGTGCAGCGGTCACCGGCTGGCGGCCGGACCAGGTGCGACGGCGGATCAGCAGGCAAGGCTCGCCCCGCTCGATCTGCAACAGGGTGCACTCGTCCGGCTCGGCCAGGATGGCCTCGACCACGTGCTCGCCCTCGGTCAGCGGCGCCACTTGGGACAGGTAGGCGTAAGGCGTCTGCCGGGTGAAGTCCTGCTTGAGGTAATCAGGGGCAATGGCCGCGTTGACGTAGCGGTCCTCGATCTGCACCGGCACGCCGTTCTCGAAATGCACGATCAGCGAGTGGAACACCCGCTGGCCTTCACGCATGTCCAAGGCCAGGGCCCGTTCGGAGCCGGCGGCCTCTTCGGCAAGGGTAATGACCTGGCAGCTATGCTGATGGCCGCGCGCGGCAATTTCGTCGGCAATGTTGTTGACCTCGAACAACGCCGATCGGCCCTTGGGCTCAGCCACGAAGGTACCCACGCCTTGCATGCGCACCAGCAGCCCTTCGGCCGTTAGCTCGCGCAGGGCGCGGTTGATGGTCATGCGGCTGAAACCCAGCTCGCTGACCAGTTCGCTCTCGGAGGGAACCCGGTGGTGTGGCGGCCAGCTGCCGTTGTCGATCTGCTGGACGATCATTTGTTTGACCCGGGCATACAGCGGCGCCGGGCCCTCGCCCATCTGGGCAACCAGCGCGGAGACAGGAGGTGTCGGCACGGCGTTGAGTCCTTTGCAATGGAATGAGCGGTAGCTTGCCGCAGTTTACCCGGCAGGCAAACGCCTGTATATGTATATACAAGTTAACAATAACAGGATTTCACCGATGTCCGCCTACTTCGCCGAACGCGCCCTGCTGCCAACGGGCTGGGCCAGCCATGTCCGTATCGAGGTCGCCAGCGATGGCCATGTAGCCAGCATCGAGCCGGGCGGTTCGGCCGAAGGGGCTGAACGCCTGGCCGGCCCGTTGCTGCCCGGCATGCCCAACCTGCACTCGCATGCCTTCCAGCGCGCCATGGCAGGCCTGGCGGAAGTCGCCGGCAACCCCAACGACAGTTTCTGGACATGGCGCGACCTGATGTACCGCCTGGTCGGGCAGATCACCCCGGACCAGCTGCAGGTCATCGCCCGTCAGCTGTACATCGAGATGCTCAAGGCCGGCTACACCTCGGTAGCCGAGTTTCATTACGTGCACCATGACAATGCTGGCAAGGCCTACGCCGACCCGGCCGAGCTTTCCCGACGCATCAGCGCGGCTGCGGCCGACAGCGGCATTGGCCTGACCTTGCTGCCGGTGCTGTACAGCCACGCCGGGTTCGGCGGCCAGGCACCGAACGACGGGCAGCGGCGCTTCATCAATTCCACCGAAGGGTACCTGCAACTGCAGGCGCAACTGTCCCCGATCCTGGCCGCGCAGCCTGCACAGCAGCTGGGCCTGTGCTTCCACTCGCTGCGAGCGGTAACGCCTGGGCAGATCGCCGACGTGCTGGCGGCCAGCGACAAGCAATGCCCGGTGCATATCCATATCGCCGAGCAGCAGAAGGAAGTGGACGACTGCCTGGCCTGGAGCGGCCTGCGCCCGCTGCAATGGTTGTACGAACATGTGGATGTCGCCCCCCGCTGGTGCCTGGTGCATGCCACCCATGCCGAGCCGGATGAAGTCACCGCCATGGCCCGCAGCGGTGCCGTGGCCGGGCTGTGCCTCACCACCGAGGCCAACCTGGGTGACGGGATTTTCCCGGCGGTGGACTACCTGGCGCAGGGCGGGCGCATGGGCATTGGTTCCGACAGCCATGTGTCGCTGAGCGTGGTGGAAGAACTGCGCTGGCTGGAATATGGCCAGCGCCTGCGTGACCAGCGGCGAAACCGCCTGTACCGCAGCGACCAGCCGATGGTTGGGCGCACGTTGTATGACGCGGCACTGGCGGGCGGTGCACAGGCGCTGGGGCAAGGGGTTGGAGATCTGGCCGTGGGCAAGCGTGCCGACTGGCTGGTGCTGGATGGGCAAGACCCTTACATCGCCCTGGCGGATGGCGATGCCATTCTCAACCGCTGGCTGTTTGCGGGTAGGGATCGCCAGGTGCGGGATGTGATGGTGAATGGGCAGTGGGTGGTGCGCCAGGGGCGGCATGCACAGGAAGAGGAAAGCGCGCGGGCGTTTGCCGGGGTGTTGCGACAGCTTCTGGGGTAAATGTCGCGGGGCCGCAAAGCGGCCCCAATCATTCAATGCATCTTGACGATCTGCTGGTCCGAAGCCCGCCAGATCAGTCGGCTGGTGTCATACCCCTGCTGTCGTGCCTTGGACAGCAGGTTCTCGCGCTCCCACGCCGGCAATGTCGGCGTACGCGACAGAATCCAAAGGTGCTTGCGATCCGGGCTGCCGACCACCGCCGTGCGGTAACGGTCATCCACATACAAAATCCAGTACTCGCCCCGAGCCACGCCCGGCACCAGCTTGGTAAACCAGTTGTCGAACTCTACCCACAGCTTGTCGGTATGCCCCGGCTCCTGAATGCTGGCGTGCCCCTCGGCACGCAGCCACTCATCCCCCATGGTGCGGCAGCGGTTGAGCACGCCAAAGGTGCCATCCGGCTTGAGGTTGTAGTGCGCCTCGGACTGCTCGCAGCCGGTCTGGTAGCGCATAGGCAGGCGTGCCAGCTCGAACCATTTGCCCTGATAGCGCTTGAGGTCGACATTGCCGGCGGTTTTCGGCGCCAGCGGGTCGTGCACGGAGCCTGCACAACCGCCCAGCAGCAACGCCAGGCATACCCCCATCAGCAGGTACGCACGCCTCATTTGAGACCCTGCCCTGAATACATCAGCACCTTGTCAGCTGCGTACTGCACGCTGATGAAGCTCTTCTCGTCCCCCCAGGTGCAGCTGCTCATGCCCAGCGCGCCAGAGCACTCGGTCGGCGTGCCGAGCAACTGCTCGACCTCGGCCTTGTTCATACCGGCCTTGATCTTGGAATAGTTTTCCTGGTTGATCTTGCTGCAGGCAGTCAGGACGACGCACAGCGACAACAGGGCGAGGGAACGCAACGACATGAAGGACACTCCTGGAGAGGGGATACAGGCGAGTGGCCTGCAGTGACCTTCGACGGAAAAAACCCTCCCGGGTTCCCTACCCCACCCCATTTACCCCTACACCATTGGTCGGGTGGCCACTACCGTGCGATTAATCACAAAGTAATAGCCATCTCCCAATAAAAAAGGCCGCCCCTTGCAGGAGCGGCCTTGCGTCGCGACAGCCTGCGCAGCAGGCCCAATGCCTCAGAACCTGGACCCGGGCTCCAGCAAAAAGTCCATCTCTTCACTGGTACTCGGCCGCTCCAGCACCAGATTGCGGTGCGGGAAGCGCCCGAACCGGGCAATCACGCGCTGATGCTGCTCGGCATAGTCGAGGAAGCCTTCAAACAGCCGGCGATGGGCCTCTGGCTGCTCGTCGAGCAATACCTGATAACGCTCGACACACAGGTTCTGCCAGTCCAGCACCTCGGCATGCTCCAGCACCAGCAGCACGAACACCCGCTGGATGGGCAGCAACTGGTAGTCCCAGCCCTTCTGCAGGCCCTGCATGGCCACCACCTGGGCACGCCGGTCGCCCTCGAAGGCGCGCGGCGTGTCGCGGTAGATCATGCGCGGCAGCTGGTCCAGCAGAATCAGCAGGCCCAGCCAGCCCTGCGGGCTTTGCTGCCACTCGTCGAGCCCGCCGGCCAAGGCCTGCTCGGTCAGGTCGCCAAACAGCGCATGGGCATCGGCATCGTGATGCTTGCCGAACCACAGCGTGCTCTTCTCGTCAGCCACGGCCTGGGGACTGGTGCCCCAACCGAACCACCATTCCAGCAACGGCTGCCAAGGTGCGAGCATGACTTACTCCTTGTGGTAGGCGGTAACGCGCTCGACCTCTTCCTTCGAGCCGAGGATCACCGACACGCGCTGGTGCAGGCTTTCTGGCTTGATGTCGAGGATGCGATCGTAACCGTTGGTGGAGGCGCCGCCGGCCTGTTCGATGATGAAGGACATCGGGTTGGCTTCGTACATCAGGCGCAGCTTGCCCGGCTTGCTTGGCTCACGGGCGTCACGTGGGTACATGAACAGGCCGCCACGGGTCAGGATGCGGTGCACGTCGGCCACCATCGAGGCGATCCAGCGCATGTTGTAGTTCTTCTTCAGCGGGCCGGTCTCGCCTGCCAGCAGCTCGCCCACGTAGCGTTGTACCGGGGCTTCCCAGTGGCGCTGGTTGGACATGTTGATGGCGAATTCGGCGGTGCTTTCCGGCACACGGATGTTTTCGTGAGTCAGAACGAAGCTGCCCAGCTCGCGGTCCAGGGTGAAACCCTTCACCCCATTGCCCAGGGTGAGGATCAGCATGGTCTGCGGGCCGTAGATGGCGTAACCGGCGGCGACCTGCTGGGTGCCTGGCTGCAGGAAGGCGTTTTCGTTCAGGGTTTCGTTCTGGCTCAGGTATTCGTTAGGGCAACGCAGTACCGAGAAGATGGTGCCGACCGACACGTTGACGTCGATGTTCGACGAACCGTCCAGCGGGTCGAAGACCAGCAGGTAGGCGCCTTTCGGGTATTTGCCCGGGATCTGGTAGGCGTTGTCCATTTCTTCGGACGCCATGCCGGCCAGGTGACCGCCCCACTCGTTGGCTTCCAGCAGGATATCGTTGGAAATCACGTCCAGTTTCTTCTGGACTTCGCCCTGCACGTTTTCAGTGCCCATGCTGCCCAGCACACCACCCAGGGCGCCTTTGGACACGTGATGGCTGATTTCCTTGCACGCACGCGCCACCACTTCGATCAGGAAGCGCAGATCGGCAGGGGTATTGTTGCTGCGGGTCTGCTCAATCAGATAGCGACTCAGGGTAACGCGGGACATGTATGGCTCCGAACGGATTGGGGGGGATGAAAAACCCCCGCAGTTTACAGGGAGAGTTGCAGGCTAGCGAGTGATGAGACTCGCCACGGCTCTCTGACGGCACAATAGGTCGCTAGTTCAGCCTTCGCCAGGCCGGTGGTCTGGTTGTGGGCCCATTCGCGGGCACGCCCGCGAATGGCCTCACATCAATCCAAAGCCTTCCAGATCTCGGTGGCATACTCCCGAATGGTCCGGTCCGACGAGAACCATCCCATCCGCGCCGTGTTCAGCACCGCCATGCGCCACCACTCCTGCGGCGTGTGCCACAGTTCCTCGACCCGCCGCTGGGCATCCCAGTAGGCATCGAAGTCGGCGCACACCAGGAAGCGGTCATACGCCACCAGCCCGTCGATCAACCCGGCGTAGCGCGAAGGGTCGTCCGGCGAGAACACACCGCTGCGGATCGCCTGCAGCACGTCATTCAGGCGGTTGGACGCGGCAATCGCCGCACTGGCACCAAAATCACCCGCCTTCTTGCGCGCCTCGACCTGCTGGGCGGTCAGGCCAAAGATGAACATGTTGTCAGCACCCACCTGTTCGCACATCTCCACGTTGGCGCCATCCAGCGTGCCGATGGTCAACGCGCCGTTCAGCCCGAACTTCATGTTGCTGGTACCGGAGGCTTCATAGCCGGCCGTGGAAATCTGCTCGGAAAGGTCTGCCGCCGGGATGATGCTTTCAGCCAGGCTGACGTTGTAGTTGGGCAGGAACACCACCTTCAGCAGGCCACGGACGGTCGGGTCGTTGTTCACCACCCGGGCAATGTCGTTGGCCAGCTTGATGATCAACTTGGCCTGGTGATAACTGGCTGCCGCCTTGCCGGCGAAAATCTTCACCCGCGGCACCCAGTTGGTGCCCGGGTCGTTGCGTATGGCCTGGTACAGCGCCACGGTGTGCAGCAGGTTGAGCAACTGGCGCTTGTACTCGTGGATGCGCTTGACCTGCACGTCGAACAACGCCTCGGGGTTTACCGTGACGCCGATGCGGTCCTGGATGATGCTGGCCAGGGCGCGCTTGCTGTGCAGGCGCTGGGCGGCGAACTGCTTGCGAAAACCGGGTTTGTCGGCAAACGGCACCAGGCCGGCCAGGCGCCCTTCAGGGTCGTCCTTGAGCTCTGGCCCGAGCGCCTCGACCAGCATGTCGGTCAACTGAGGATTGGACTGGTACAACCAGCGGCGGAAGGTAATGCCGTTGGTCTTGTTGTTGATGCGCTGCGGGTAAAGCTTGTGCAGCTCGGAGAACACGGTGCTCTTCATCAACTTGCTGTGCAGCGCCGACACGCCGTTGACGCTGTGCGAGCCAAGAAACGCCAGGTTGCCCATGCGCACGCGGCGGCCGTTGTCTTCCTCGATCAGCGACACGGCGCGCAGCACGTCGAAATCGTGCAGGCCTTTGGCGCGCAGCGAGTCGATATGGTAAGCATTGATGAGGTAGATGATCTGCATGTGCCGGGGCAGCATGCGCTCCATCAGCGCGACTGGCCAGGTTTCCAGGGCTTCGGGCAGCAGCGTGTGGTTGGTGTAGGCGAGCGTGCCGACAGTCAGCTCCCAGGCCTTCTCCCACGGCACTTCATGCTGATCCACCAACAACCGCATCAACTCCGCCACGGCAATCGATGGGTGGGTGTCGTTGAGCTGGATGGCTGCCGCATCGGGCAGGTTGAGCAGGTCTTTGTGCATGTTCAGGTGACGGCGGAGCAAATCCTGCAACGAAGCCGACACGAAGAAGTACTCCTGACGCAGGCGCAGTTCCTGGCCCGCCTCGGTGCTATCCGCCGGGTACAGCACGCGAGAAATGCTCTCGGCCCGCGCCACTTCGGCCACGGCACCCAGGTGGTCGCCCGCATTGAAGCGTTCAAGGTGCAGCTCTTCCAGCGCGCGCGCACGCCACAAGCGCAAGGTATTGACGCTGGACCCACGCCAGCCGACCACGGGCGTGTCATAGGCTACCGCCCGCACTGTCTCACCCGGCGACCAGACCTGGCGCTGCGCACCGTTGCCATCGTGCACCGTTTCGACGCTACCGCCGAAACTGATCGGGTAGATCACCTCGGCACGCTCGAACTCCCAGGGGTTGCCGAAATCCAGCCAGTTTTCGGTCTGCTCCTGCTGCCAGCCATCGACCACGGCCTGACGGAACAGCCCATGCTCGTAACGGATGCCGTAACCATGGGCGGCAATGCCCAAGGTGGACATACTTTCCATGAAGCACGCTGCCAGTCGGCCAAGGCCTCCGTTACCCAGCGCGGCATCGGGTTCGAGCAGGCGGATGCGCTCCAGGTCCACGTCCAACCCTTCCAGTGCATCGCGGGCGATGTCCAGCAGCCCCAGATTGCTCAGGCTGTCGTACAGCAGGCGCCCGATAAGGAATTCCAGGGAGAGGTAGTAGACCCGCTTCTGGCTGCGTCGATAGGCCTGGCGGGTATGGTCCATCCAGTGGTCGACCATGTGATCGCGCGCAGCCAGGGCAATGGCTTCGAACCAGTCGTGGTCGAAGGCGTGCTCCGGGTCCTTGCCGACCGCATAGGTCAGCTTGTTCAGTACGGTGGCGCGAAAATCCGCGACTTCGGCGTCACGTGCTTTGGGTTCCTGGGACATGCGACATCCTCGGGCAAGTTGACGAAAGCGGAGGGAGATTGTTGAGACTAGACCCTTCGACCGGGAGTGACAGTTACGGTTCGCAGTTTTCATGCCGACTCTGCGATTCCGGCAAAAGGTTGTTCATAAATTGAACAATTCCGGTATCATCGCGCGCCCCAAGACCGTGATCCACCCTATAACGATGAAAACGACCCTGATCGCCGCTGCCGAAGTCGACCGCCTGGAGACTTGGCAGCGCTATGCCAGCCACATGTGCGGTGGCTGCCACTCGACCTGTTGCACCCTGCCGGTGGAGGTGAAGATCAAGGATCTGATCCGTATCGGCGTGGTAGACGAGTTCGAAAAAGACGAGCCGCCGAAAAACGTGGCCAAACGCTTGCAGAAGGAAGGCATCATCGAGCGCTTCAACCAGAAGTCGGGCATCTTCACCCTGACCCGGATGAGCAACGATGACTGCATGTATCTGGATCGTAAGAGCCGGCTGTGCACCATTTATGACAAGCGCCCGGATACCTGCCGCAACCACCCCAAGGTCGGGCCGCGGCCGGGGTATTGTGCGTACAAGCCCAAGGTGGTTGGGCGCTGATCGTTAGCCTTTAAGTGCCTCTTCGCGGGCAAGCCCGCGAAGAGGCAGCACAATTCCTGAAGGCATAAAAAAACGCCCCCGGCCTTTCGACCGGGGGCGTTTTCATTCAGCCTGAGCTAACTCAGTTCTTGGCTTTCTTGGCAGCGCGGGTACGCTCGCCTTCGTCCAGGATCTTCTTGCGCAGACGGATCGACTTAGGAGTCACTTCGCACAGCTCGTCATCCTGGATGAATTCCAGGGCCTGTTCCAGGGTGTGGCGAACTGGCGGTACCAGGGCGATGACTTCGTCTTTGCCCGAAGCACGCATGTTGTCGAGCTTCTTGCCTTTGGTCGGGTTCACGCCCAGGTCGTTGTCACGGCTGTTCAGGCCGATGATCTGACCGTTGTAGATCTCCTGACCGTGCTCGACGAACAGCTTGCCGCGCGCCTGCAGGGTTTCCAGCGAGTAGGTCAGCGCCTTGCCGGTTTCGACCGAAACCAGTACGCCGTTCAGGCGGCCGGACATCTGGCCCGACTTCATGGTGTCGTAACGATCGAAGATCGAGGTCAGGATGCCTGCACCGTTGGTCAGGGTCAGGAACTGGTTACGGAAACCGATCAGACCACGGGCTGGAATGTTGTACTCCAGGCGCACACGGCCCTTGCCATCCGGAACCATGTTGGTCAGGTCGCCTTTACGCAGACCCATCTCTTCCATCACCTTGCCCTGGGATTCTTCAGGGATGTCGATGGTGACGTTCTCGAACGGCTCCTGCTTCACGCCGTCCACTTCGCGGATGATGACTTCAGGACGGCCTACAGCCATCTCGAAGCCTTCACGGCGCATGGTTTCGATCAGTACCGACAGGTGCAGCTCACCACGGCCCGATACCTTGAACTTGTCAGGGGAATCGGTTTCCTGAACGCGCAGAGCAACGTTGTACAGCAGCTCCTTGTCCAGACGGTCCTTGATGTTACGGCTGGTGACGAACTTGCCTTCTTTACCGCAGAACGGCGAGTCGTTGACCTGGAAGGTCATGGAAACGGTCGGCTCGTCAACGGTCAGCGGCTTCATCGCTTCTACCGCATCCGGGGCGCACAGGGTGTCGGAGATGAACAGCTCGTCGAAACCGCTGATGCAGACGATGTCGCCAGCCTGGGCTTCTTCAACGTCTACACGGTGCAGGCCGTGGTGGCCCATCAGCTTCAGGATACGGCCGTTACGCTTCTTGCCGTTGGTGTCGATGGCGACAACCGGGGTGTTCGGCTTGACGCGACCACGGGCGATACGGCCAACGCCGATAACGCCGAGGAAGCTGTTGTAGTCCAGAGCGGAGATCTGCATCTGGAACGGGCCGTCACGGTCAACCGACGGTGCAGGTACGTTGTCGACGATCGACTGGTACAGGGCGGTCATGTCTTCGCCCATTTCGGTGTGGTCCAGGCCGGCGATGCCGTTCAGGGCCGAGGCGTAGACGACTTTGAAGTCCAGCTGTTCGTCGGTAGCACCGAGGTTGTCGAACAGGTCGAAGATCTGGTCCAGAACCCAGTCAGGACGCGCGCCCGGGCGGTCAACCTTGTTGATCACGACGATTGGCTTCAGACCGGCTTCGAAGGCCTTCTTGGTCACGAAGCGGGTTTGCGGCATCGGGCCGTCCTGGGCGTCGACCAGCAGCAGCACGGAGTCGACCATCGACATTACACGCTCAACCTCGCCACCGAAGTCGGCGTGGCCGGGGGTGTCGACGATGTTGATGTGGTAGCCGTTCCAGTTGATGGCGGTGTTTTTCGCCAGAATGGTAATACCGCGCTCTTTTTCCTGGTCGTTGGAGTCCATGACGCGCTCGTCGTTGAGCTCGTTACGCTCCAGGGTGCCGGACTGACGCAGGAGTTTGTCGACCAGGGTGGTTTTACCATGGTCAACGTGGGCGATGATGGCGATGTTACGCAGATTTTCGATCACAAGTGTATCTCGATCAGAGGATTCGGTTGCCGCCCAGTGTAGGCGGCCAATATGTACTGTTTAAGGCTCAGCGGGCCCGGCGGTCGGGAGGGCGATGGCGGATACTGCCGCCATACAGCCCCGGCGTCTTATGTCGGACGATAAACACGCACATTGGCATGTCCCTCACTGAGCAGGTGGTGTGCGTGCAAACGGCTCATCACACCCTTGTCGCAATACAGCAAGTACTGGCGCGTAGGGTCCAGGTGCTTGAACTTGCTGTTGATGGCGTAGAACGGCATGGCCTGGACTTCGATACCTTCGAGCGCCAGGGGTTCGTCTTCCTGGGCATCGGGGTGACGAATGTCGATGACGATCTGGCCTGGCAGCGCCTCGGCCACTTCCTCGATTTCGATGTCCTTGCCCAGCTCGTCGATCACATGGTCGATGGAAATGAACTTGGCGCGCTCCAGGGCGCGCTCCAGCACGGCCATGTCGAACTGCTTTTCTTCATGCTCCATGCGGTGACGCTTGGCATGGGTGGTCGGGTTCACCGAGATCACGCCGCAGTATTCTGGCATGTGCTTGGCGAAGTCGGCGGTGCCGATTTCGGTGGCCTGGTCGATGATGTCCTGCTTGTGGCTGGCCAGCAACGGGCGCAGCACCAACTTATCGGTGGCCGAGTCGATGATCGACAGGTTCGGCAGCGTCTGGCTGGACACCTGGGAAATCGCCTCGCCGGTGACCAGCGCGTCGATCTGCAGGCGGTCGGCCATGTGTGCGGCACCGCGCAGCATCATGCGCTTGAGGGTGACGCCCATGTAGCTGTTGTCGACCTTGTTGAGGATCTCGCCGACCACTTCTTCGAACGGCACGCTGATGAACAGCACGCGCTGGCTGCTGCCGTACTTTTTCCACAGGAAGTGGGCCACTTCCATCACGCCCAGCTCGTGGGCACGGCCGCCGAGGTTGAAGAAGCAGAAGTGGGTCATCAGGCCACGGCGCATCATCTGGTAGGCCGCCACGGTGGAGTCGAAGCCACCGGACATCAGCACCAGGGTCTGCTCCAGGGCGCCCAGCGGGTAACCGCCGATGCCGTTGTGCTGGTTGTGGATCACGTACAGGCGCTGGTCGCGGATTTCGATGCGCACCAGTACTTCAGGGTGCTTCAGCTCGATGCCGGCGGCGCCGCATTGCTGGCGCAGCTGGCTGCCGACGTAGCGGTCGACGTCCATCGAGGTGAAGTCATGGTGGCCACCGCGCTTGCAGCGCACGGCGAAGTGCTTGCCGGCCAGCAAGTGGCCGAAGTGGTGCTTGCACTTGGCGACGATGTCGTCGAAGTCACCCAGCGGGTATTCCTCTACCTGCAGGAAGTGGGTGATACCCGGCGTGCAGGTGAGGCGCTCGATCATCTCGCGCTGGACTTTCTCGTCTTCGACGCGGGTGACCACTTCGAGATTGTCCCAGACACCATCGACCGCGAGCTCAGGGTCGAGGTCCTTGAGCACGTTGCGGATGTTCTTGCCGAGCTGGCGGATGAAGCGCTTGCGCACCGGCCGGCTCTTGATGGTGATTTCTGGGAAGACTTTGACGATAAGTTTCATTGGTTAACAGCGCGCGCAGGGCCTGCCGAAAATGAGGGGCGCGAATTATAGCGGAAATTGCTCAGGATTTGACCAACTTTTGATCAGAAGCTTTGAGATAAATGCAAGGCGGGGGTTTTGCGGTGCCCGTGAGATCGAGCGCCGCCCGCGCGGCGCATCGCGAGCAAGCTCGCTCCTACATTTGTTTCGGGCCAGTAACGCCGGTACCAACGCGCGCGACCGCCTTGTTTGATACACACAATGTCGAGATGGACACCAAGGGGCCGCGCGCCTCTACCTCAGGAATAACTGGCCCGAAACAAATGTAGGAGCGAGCTTGCTCGCGATGCGCCGCGCGGGCGGCGCTCGATCGCCCAAGCGCCACACAAATCAAGCCATGCACTTCTTTGGTGCATCGATACCAAGACCCGCATCTTAAGGGTGCATTTTTCGTCGCCAGCCCCGCGCCAAATGCCCGCAAACGCCCCCTTTTATCCCGCCCTCGCCATTTTCGGGCACTGGCATGCAATTTGCTCCCTTGTGAGGCAGGTAAGCTTGGCCGACTATCCGCGCCCGGCAACACCCTTTTTCCAGGGCAGCGGCCCACCGCGCTCTAGACCATCCGGAGGACAACATGTCGAAGTCGGTTCAACTCATCAAAGATCATGACGTCAAGTGGATTGATCTGCGTTTCACGGACACCAAAGGCATTCAGCACCACGTGACCATGCCGTCGCGTGATGCGCTGGACGAGGACTTCTTCGAAGTCGGCAAGATGTTCGACGGTTCCTCCATCGCTGGCTGGAAAGGCATCGAAGCATCCGACATGATCCTGATGCCGGTTGACGAAACCGCCGTGCTGGACCCGTTCACCGAAGAACCAACCCTGATCATCACCTGCGACATCGTCGACCCGTCGAGCATGCAGGGCTACGATCGTGACCCACGCGCAATCGCCAAGCGCGCCGAAGAGTACCTGAAGAGCACCGGCATCGGTGACACCGTATTCGCAGGCCCGGAGCCTGAGTTCTTCATCTTCGACGAAGTGAAGTTCCAGTCGGACATCTCCGGCTCGATGTTCAAGATCTTCTCCGAGCAAGGCTCGTGGATGACCGGTGCTGACGTGGAAGGCGGCAACAAAGGCCACCGTCCAGGCGTGAAAGGCGGCTACTTCCCGGTTCCGCCGTTTGACCACGACCACGAAATCCGTACTGCCATGTGCAACGCACTGGAAGAAATGGGTCAGACCGTTGAAGTTCACCACCACGAAGTGGCGACTGCCGGCCAGAACGAAATCGGCGTCAAGTTCAACACCCTGGTGAAGAAGGCTGACGAAGTACAAGCCCTGAAATACGTCGTGCACAACGTTGCCGACGCTTACGGCCGTACCGCCACCTTCATGCCGAAGCCACTGTACGGCGACAACGGCTCGGGCATGCACGTACACATGTCGATCTGGAAAGACGGCAAGAACACCTTCTCGGGTGAAGGCTATGCCGGCCTGTCCGACACCGCCCTGTACTTCATCGGCGGTATCATCAAGCACGGTAAGGCCCTGAACGGCTTCACCAACCCGTCGACCAACTCGTACAAGCGTCTGGTACCAGGCTTCGAAGCCCCGGTAATGCTGGCCTACTCGGCTCGCAACCGTTCCGCCTCGATCCGTATTCCTTACGTCGGCAGCCCGAAAGCCCGCCGTATCGAAGCACGCTTCCCGGACCCATCGGCCAACCCGTACCTGGCCTTCGCGGCCCTGCTGATGGCTGGCCTGGACGGCATCCAGAACAAGATCCACCCAGGCGATGCTGCCGACAAGAACCTGTACGACCTGCCACCAGAAGAGGCCAAGGACATTCCGCAAGTGTGCGGCAGCCTGAAAGAAGCCCTGGAAGAGCTGGACAAAGGCCGTGCGTTCCTGACCAAGGGCGGCGTGTTCTCCGACGACTTCATCGATGCCTTCATCGAGCTGAAGTCGGAAGAAGAGATCAAGGTCCGTACCTTCGTGCACCCGCTGGAATACGAGCTGTACTACAGCTGCTGATCTGATCGGCGCCTCGCGCCGATGACGTGATCAGGAACGGCCTCCCTCGGGAGGCCGTTTTCGTTTCTGCGCCACACAGGAATCACCTCACCCACGCTATGCTCTATCTTGGTGCACAACAAAGCGCCTTGCCCCTATTTGCTCCCCAATCTGGTTCAAATGAAACGTTTCATCCAGAGTTTCTGATCCGAATTTGCGCAGATACAGGCCTTTATCGGCAAATCCCGCTTCTTTTCGGAGCTTTGGTTTGTTTCTTGCATTTCTAGCAGGCAGAGAGCCTCGCATCGGCGGGGCCACCGCACCTGGCCCTGGCCAAAGCAGTGCCAGGCAAGCGCCAAAAGAGGTCAACGACGCCTTATGACCATCAGCGATGCACAGCACCGTCTGCTTCTGGACAACCTGACCACCGCCACGTTGCTGCTCAATGCCGAGCTGCGCCTGGAGTACATGAACCCGGCCGCAGAAATGCTGCTGGCCGTCAGCGGCCAGCGTAGCCATGGGCAGTTCATCAGCGAGCTGTTCACCGAGTCGACCGAAGCGCTCAGCTCGTTGCGCCAGGCGGTCGAACAGGCGCACCCGTTCACCAAGCGCGAAGCGCAGCTCACCTCGCTGACCGGGCAGACCATCACCGTCGACTACGCGGTAACCCCCATCCTCAACCAGGGCCAGACCCTGCTGTTGCTGGAGGTGCACCCGCGCGACCGGCTGCTGCGCATCACCAAGGAAGAGGCCCAGCTGAGCAAGCAGGAAACCACCAAGATGCTGGTGCGCGGCCTGGCCCACGAAATCAAGAACCCCCTCGGCGGCATCCGTGGCGCGGCGCAGTTGCTGTCACGCGAATTGCCCGAGGAAGGCCTGCGCGACTACACCAACGTGATCATCGAAGAAGCCGACCGCCTGCGCAACCTGGTAGACCGCATGCTCGGCTCGAACAAGCTGCCGTCGCTGGCCATGACCAACATCCACGAAGTGCTGGAGCGGGTCTGCAGCCTGGTCGAGGCCGAAAGCCAGGGTTGCATCACTTTGGTGCGCGATTACGACCCAAGCCTGCCGGACGTGCTGATCGACCGCGAGCAGATGATCCAGGCCGTCCTCAACATCGTGCGTAACGCCATGCAGGCAATCAGTTCGCAGAACGAGCTGCGCCTGGGCCGTATCACCCTGCGCAGCCGCGCCTTGCGCCAGTTCACCATCGGCCATGTGCGCCATCGTCTGGTGGCGCGGGTGGAGATCATCGACAACGGCCCGGGCATCCCGCCGGAACTGCAAGACACCCTCTTCTATCCCATGGTCAGTGGCCGCCCCGACGGTACCGGGCTGGGCCTGGCCATTACCCAGAACATCATCAGCCAGCACCAGGGCCTGATCGAGTGTGAAAGCCACGCAGGCCACACCGCCTTTTCGATCTACCTGCCTCTGGAACAAGGAGCCACCGCCTCATGAGCCGAAGTGAAACCGTATGGATCGTCGACGATGATCGCTCCATCCGCTGGGTACTGGAAAAAGCCCTGCAACAGGAAGGCATGACCACCCAGAGCTTCGACAGCGCAGATGGTGTGATGGGCCGCCTTGCGCGCCAGCAACCGGACGTGATCATTTCCGACATCCGCATGCCGGGTGCCAGCGGCCTCGACCTGCTGGCACAGATTCGCGAGCAGCACCCACGCCTGCCGGTCATCATCATGACCGCTCATTCCGACCTGGACAGCGCCGTGGCGTCTTACCAGGGGGGGGCCTTCGAATACCTGCCCAAGCCGTTCGACGTGGACGAGGCTGTCTCGCTGGTCAAGCGTGCCAACCAGCATGCCCAGGAACAGCAAGGGCTGGACGTGCCACAGAACCTGGCGCGCACACCGGAAATCATCGGCGAAGCACCGGCCATGCAGGAGGTGTTCCGCGCCATCGGTCGCCTCAGCCACTCCAACATCACCGTATTGATCAACGGTGAGTCGGGTACTGGTAAAGAGCTGGTCGCCCATGCGCTGCACCGCCACAGCCCGCGTGCGGCGTCGCCGTTCATTGCCCTGAACATGGCCGCCATCCCCAAGGACTTGATGGAATCCGAACTGTTCGGCCATGAAAAAGGCGCCTTCACTGGTGCCGCCAACCTGCGCCGGGGCCGCTTCGAGCAGGCCGATGGCGGCACGCTGTTCCTCGACGAAATCGGTGACATGCCTGCCGACACCCAGACCCGCCTGCTGCGGGTGCTGGCCGATGGCGAGTTTTATCGCGTTGGCGGCCATGTGCCGGTCAAGGTCGACGTGCGCATCATTGCCGCGACCCACCAGAACCTGGAGTCGCTGGTGCAGGCCGGCAAGTTCCGCGAGGACTTGTTCCACCGCCTGAACGTGATTCGCATCCATATTCCTCGGCTGGCCGACCGCCGCGAGGACATCCCCGCCCTCGCCCGCCATTTCCTCGCCCGTGCTGCTCAGGAATTGGCAGTCGAGCCGAAGATCCTCAAGCCGGAGACCGAAGAGTTCATCCGCAACCTGCCGTGGCCGGGCAACGTGCGGCAGATGGAGAACACTTGCCGCTGGATCACCGTAATGGCCTCCAGCCGCGAGGTGCTGATCGGCGACCTGCCGCCTGAGCTGCTGAACCTGCCGCAGGATGCCGCACCGGTCACCAACTGGGAGCAGGCCTTGCGCCAGTGGGCCGACCAGGCGTTGGCGCGCGGGCAATCGAACCTGCTGGACAGCGCGGTGCCGAGCTTTGAGCGGATCATGATCGAGACGGCGCTCAAGCACACCGCCGGTCGGCGCCGGGATGCCGCGCTGTTGCTGGGTTGGGGGCGTAATACCTTGACCCGCAAGATCAAGGAGCTGGGGATGAATGTGGCAGGCGGTGATGACGAGGAAGGTGACGACCACTGAGTTCTGGGCTAACCCGTAAGATTTCTGGGGCTGCTGCGCAGCCCATCGCGACACAAGGCCGCTCCTACAGGAGAACGCGATCCCTGTAGGAGCGGCCTTGTGTCGCGATGGGCCGCAAAGCGGCCCCAGCCATTTCAGCCCCCGATGCACCGATCCTGTGCCCGATGCACCTCTCGAAGGCACAAATCCCCTCAAAAACCGGCCAAATACCCCTCAAAGCCCAATATTCACGGGCTTTGCAAAATTGGCACGCCCCCTGCAATACCTAACACATACCCAGTTTCGGGGGCCCTGGTACAGGCAGGCCGGGTGAACCCCTCTTTTATTCGCAACACCGCCCGTTTTGGGGACCTCGGTACAGGCAGGCCGGGACATCCCCCCTTTACACGCAACACGCAGTACCCCTTTTGGGGACCCTGGTACAGGCAGGCCGGGATATCCCCTCTTTTATTCGTGCAGTTTCACCTGCACACGCCAGCGCCCAGCGTCCTCTGCACCGGCCCACTCGCCGTGCAGGGGACGCGCGGCCACCACTGTCAGCAACAACCCTTCCTTGCTCTTCTGCACCCGCCAGCTCACCGGCTTCCCCGCCAGGCTCAATTGCCCTTGCTGGGCCTTGCCCTCGGCCTGGAACAGCAACGCAACCGTCCCTTCCACGTTCTCGCCATGCAGCTGCGGTTCTTCGTTGAACCAAAGGTCCAGGCCGTCCTGCACCACCTCCACCTGCTGCAACACCCGCTCTTCGGGCGTTGTCAGGCGACCAATCATCAGCCCGACCATGACGCCAACGATCGCCAGCGACAGCATCATCCGTGGGAAGGCCTTCGAACGCACGTCCGGTTCAGGGGTAGAATGCCCGTCATCTTCACGCTTGGAGCCGTGCATGTTTCACGTCATCCTTTTTCAACCAGAAATTCCGCCGAATACCGGCAACATCATTCGCCTGTGCGCCAACAGCGGCTGCCACCTGCACCTGATCGAACCCATCAGTTTCGAACTGGATGACAAGCGCCTGCGCCGCGCGGGGCTGGACTACCACGAGTATGCCACGCTCAAGCGCCATGAGAGCCTGGCCGGATGCCTGGAAAGCCTGGGCAATCCAAGGCTGTTCGCCTTCACCACCAAGGGCTCGCACCCGTTCCATGAAGTGGCCTATCAGCCGGGCGATGCCTTCCTGTTCGGGCCAGAGAGCCGCGGGTTGCCAGCCGAGGTGCTGGACAGCCTGCCGGCCGAGCAGCGCCTGCGCCTGCCGATGCGGCCGGGGTGCCGTAGCCTGAACCTGTCCAATACCGTGGCGGTGACGGTGTATGAGGCGTGGCGGCAGAATGGGTTTGCCGGGAGCTGACTCATAGGCCGGAACAGGCAACAAAAAAGCGCCCCGAGAGGCGCTTTCTTGATACCGGCAGCTATTACTGCACAGTCGGCGCAGCGCCCGCTTCCTGCATGCGTTGCAGTTCTTGCGCGTACAGGGCGTCGAAGTTGACCGGCGACAGCATCAGGGCCGGGAACGAACCACGGGTCACCAGGCTGTCCAGGGTCTCACGGGCGTACGGGAACAGGATGTTCGGGCAGAACGCACCCAGGGTGTGGCTCATCGAAGCCGCATCCAGGTTGGCGATCAGGAAGATACCGGCCTGCTGTACTTCAGCGATGAACGCCACTTCGTCACCGTTCTTGACGGTAACCGACAGGGTCAGCACCACCTCGTGGAAGTCGCCTTCCAGGGCTTTCTGCTTGGTGTTCAGGTCCAGCGCGACGCTCGGCTCCCAGCTCTGGCGGAAGATCTGCGGGCTTTTCGGGGCTTCGAACGACAGGTCGCGCACGTAGATGCGCTGCAGGGAGAACTGAGGGCTGTTGTCTTCTGCAGCAGCGCCGTTGGTCTGTTGGTCAGTCATGGCAGATCCTTATCCTAATGTTTTTGAATGCAGTGCAAATCAGGCCGCCAGCAGCGCGTCGAGCTTGCCGGCGCGCTCCAGGGCATAGAGGTCATCGCATCCACCGACATGGGTACTGCCGATCCAGATCTGCGGCACCGAGGTGCGGCCGGCCTTCTGGCTCATCTCGGCGCGAACCTGCGGTTTGCCGTCGACCTTGATTTCCTCGAAGGCCACGCCTTTGCTCTCAAGCAGGTACTTGGCGCGCATGCAGTAGGGGCAGTAGTCGCTGGAATAGACGATGACGGGCTTCATATCACTTCACCAGGGGCAGGTTATCGGCTTTCCAGCTGGAAACGCCACCGCTCAGTTTGGCAGCGGTGTAGCCAGCCTTGAGCAGTTCGCGGCAGTGGGTGCCGGACTGCTGGCCCATTGCGTCGACGACGATCAGGGTCTTCTCTTTGTGCTTGTCCAGCTCGCTCATGCGGGTGGCCAGCTTGTCTTGCGGAATGTTGATCGCACCGACGATGTGGCCGGCGGCGTATTCCTTGGCAGTACGGATGTCGACGACCAGGCCCTTGTCGGCATTGACCAGGGCGGTCAGCTGGCCGTTGCTCAGGCTCTGGCCGCCACGGCGGATTTCATTGAGCAGCAGCAGGACCAGCAGAACAACGAAGATCGCAACCAGGATGTAGTGATCTGTCGCGAATTGAATCAGGTGAGCAACCATCAGCGGTGTTCCAGGCGATTGAAAATGCCGGCCAGTATACACAGCCCCCCAGTGCCACCAAAGCCCGACAGGCCGGAGGGAAAGGTACCTTCATGTTGCTACATCGGGCGCGCTGGTCAGGCAACAGGACGAATATTCGCCGCCGGTGGCGGATTTGCCCTAAAATGCGTGTCTTTATCATCTTTGAACAACCGTGAGTTTGATTGATGACGAGTACGCCCAAACCCCTGGTCCTGATCATCCTGGATGGCTTCGGCCACAGCGAAACCCCCGAACACAACGCCATCTTTGCCGCCAATACGCCGGTCTATGATCGCCTGCGCGCCACCCAGCCGCATGGCCTCATTTCCGGTTCGGGCATGGATGTCGGCCTGCCGGACGGGCAGATGGGCAACTCCGAAGTCGGTCACATGAACCTGGGCGCCGGCCGCGTCGTGTACCAGGACTTCACCCGGGTGACCAAGGCCATCCGTGACGGCGAGTTCTTCGAAAACCCCGTGCTCACTGGTGCCGTGGACAAGGCCGCCAGTGCCGGCAAGGCCGTGCACATCCTTGGCCTGTTGTCCGATGGCGGCGTACACAGCCACCAGGACCACTTGGTGGCCATGGCCGAACTGGCCGCGCAGCGCGGTGCAGAAAAAATCTACCTGCACGCCTTCCTCGATGGCCGCGACACCCCACCACGCAGCGCGCAGTCGTCCATCGAACTGCTCGACGCCACCTTCGCCAAGCTGGGCAAGGGCCGCATCGCCAGCCTGATCGGCCGCTACTTCGCCATGGATCGGGATAACCGCTGGGACCGCGTCAGCGCTGCCTACAACCTGATCGTCGACAGCGCCGCCGAATACACCGCCGACACCGCCCTGGCTGGCCTGGAAGCGGCCTACGCACGCGACGAGAGCGACGAGTTCGTCAAGGCCACGCGCATTGGTGAAGCGGTCAAAGTCGAAGACGGCGATGCCGTGATCTTCATGAACTTCCGCGCCGACCGCGCCCGCGAGCTGTCGCGCGTGTTCGTCGAAGCCGACTTCAACGAGTTCCCGCGTGCCCGCCTGCCAAAACTGGCGGCCTACATCGGCCTGACCCAGTACTCGGCCAAGATTCCGGCACCTGCAGCCTTCGCACCGGCCAGCCTGAACAACGTGCTGGGCGAGTACCTGGCAAAGAACGGCAAAACCCAGCTGCGGATTGCCGAAACCGAGAAGTACGCCCACGTCACCTTCTTCTTCTCGGGTGGCCGTGAAGAGCCGTTCGAAGGCGAAGAGCGCATCCTGATTCCATCGCCAAAGGTCGCCACCTATGACCTGCAGCCGGAAATGAACGCGCCGGAAGTGACCGATCGTATCGTCGAAGCCATTGAGCAGCAGCGCTACGACGTGATCGTGGTCAACTACGCCAACGGCGACATGGTTGGCCACACGGGCGTGTTCGAGGCTGCGGTGAAGGCAGTTGAAGCGCTGGATACCTGCGTCGGCCGCATCGTCGAAGCGCTGGCCAAGGTGGACGGCGAAGCGCTGATCACCGCCGACCACGGCAACGTCGAGCAGATGGAAGACGAATGCACCGGCCAGGCGCACACCGCACACACCACCGAGCCGGTGCCGTTCATCTATGTGGGCAAGCGCAACGTGAAAGTGCGTGATGGCGGCGTGCTGGCCGACGTGGCGCCGACCATGCTGAAGCTGCTGGGGCTGGAGAAACCAGTGGAAATGACCGGTACTTCGATCCTGGTCGACGCCTGATTCTGTGCATTGGGGGCCGCTTTGAGCCCCCATGACACATGAATTCCAGACAAACGCCCCTCTGCACCCGCAGCGAGGCGTTTTTTTTGCCTGCCCGGGCGGGCATACTAGGCCAGTCTCCATCCTTGGTACGCCAAACCCCATGCTTCGCGCCCTGATTCTCCTAGCCCTGTCTTGCCTGCTCAGCCCGGCCTTTGCCGATGAGCGTGCGCAGACCCAGCAGCAACTGGACGCCACCCGCCAGGACATTGCCGAGCTCAAGAAGACGCTGGGCAAGCTCCAGGAAGAAAAGGCCGGTGTGCAAAAGGACCTCAAAGCCACCGAGACCGACATCGGCGACCTCGAAAAACAGGTGGAGGCGCTGCAGCAAGAGCTAAAAAAGACCGAGGGCGATCTGGAGCGCCTTGATACCGAGAAAAAAAAACTCCAGAGCGCCCGCGTTGAACAACAACGGCTGATCGCCATCCAGGCCCGCTCGGCCTACCAGAACAACGGCCGCGAGGAATACCTCAAGCTGCTGCTCAACCAGCAGAACCCTGAGAAGTTCGCCCGCACCCTCACGTATTACGACTACATCAGCAAGGCGCGCCTGGAACAACTGCGTACCTTCAACGAGACCCTGCGCCAGCTGGCCAACGTCGAGCAGGAAATTGCCAGCCAGCAGGAGCAGCTGCTGGCCCAGCGCGCCGACCTCGACAGCCGTCGCCAGGCCCTGGAAGCCGAGCGCGGCAAGCGTCAGCAGGTGCTGGCCAAGCTCAATGGCGACATGAAGGACCGCGACCAGAAGTTGCAGGCCCGCGAGCAGGACCAAGCCGACCTGTCCAAAGTACTCAAGACCATCGAGGAAACCCTGGCCCGTCAGGCCCGCGAGGCTGAAGAAGCACGCAAGAAAGCCTTGCTGGCCCAGCAGGAAGCGGAAAAACGCCGCCAGCAGGAGGCCCTGGCCGCCGCCGCTGCCCGCGAACAGGCCAAGGAGCCGGTGGAGCCACCGAAAAAGGCCCGCACCACCCTCGGCCCGATGGTTTCCACCGACGGCGCAAGCTATGGCGGCGCTTTTTCTGCTGCGCGGGGCAAACTTCCATGGCCCGTCAATGGTCGACTGCTGGCACGCTTTGGTGATGCCCGCGGCAGCGATGCCCGTGCCAAGTGGGACGGGGTGATGATCAGCGCCAACCCAGGCACCCAGGTACGTGCGGTGCACGGCGGGCGTGTCGTGTTCGCCGACTGGTTGCGCGGTGCCGGGCTTCTGGTCATTCTCGACCATGGCAATGGTTACCTGAGCCTGTACGGCCACAACCAGAGCCTGCTCAAGAGCGCCGGTGATATCGTCAAGGCCGGTGAAGCCATTTCCACCGTTGGCGACAGCGGTGGCCAGGACGCGGCAGGCTTGTACTTCGCCATCCGCCAGCAGGGCCGGCCGACCGACCCTTCGCAATGGTGCCGGGGCTAGTCAAATTTCTACGGCGTAGCCTGAGTGCTGCGCCGATGCTCCCCAGGGAGCGCTTACAGGATCAGGAGTTCGTTCGACATGCTGCACTCGCCTCGTCTCACCCAGCTGGCCCTGTCCATCGCCCTGGCGGTCGGTGCGCCCCTGGCCATCGCTGCCGAGCCGGCCAAGGCCGCCGCAGTGCCTGCCACCGAGGTCACGGCCAAGGCGCCACTGCCGCTGGAAGAGCTGCGCACCTTCGCCGAGGTCATGGACCGCATCAAGGCGGCCTATGTAGAGCCAGTGGACGACAAGACCCTGCTGGAAAACGCCATTAAAGGCATGCTCAGCAACCTTGACCCGCACTCGGCCTACCTCGGCCCCGAGGACTTCCAGGAACTGCAGGAAAGTACCAGCGGCGAGTTCGGCGGGCTGGGCATCGAAGTGGGCCAGGAAGACGGCTTCATCAAGGTGGTCTCGCCTATCGATGACACCCCGGCCTCACGGGCTGGCGTGCAGGCCGGCGACCTGATCGTCAAGATCAACGGCGCCCCCACCCGCGGCCAGACCATGACCGAAGCGGTCGACAAAATGCGCGGCAAGGTTGGCGAAAAAATCACCCTGACCCTGGTGCGCGACGGCGGCAACCCGTTTGACGTGACCCTGGCCCGCGCGGTCATTCAGGTCAAGAGCGTGAAGAGCCAGCTGCTGGAAAACGACTACGGCTACATCCGTATCACCCAGTTCCAGGTCAAGACCGGCGACGAAGTGGGCAAAGCCCTGGCCAAGCTGCGCAAGGACAACGGCAAGAAGCTGCGCGGCGTCGTGCTGGACCTGCGCAACAACCCGGGCGGCGTACTGCAATCGGCGGTGGAAGTGGCCGACCACTTCCTGACCAAGGGCCTGATCGTCTACACCAAAGGCCGCATCGCCAACTCCGAACTGCGCTTCTCCGCCGACCCGGCCGACGCCAGCGAAGGCGTGCCACTGGTGGTGCTGATCAACGGCGGCAGCGCCTCGGCCTCCGAGATTGTCGCCGGCGCCCTGCAGGACCAGAAACGCGCTGTGCTGATGGGTACCGACAGCTTCGGCAAAGGCTCGGTACAGACCGTGTTGCCGCTGGCCAACGACCGCGCCCTGAAGCTCACCACCGCGCTGTACTTCACCCCCAATGGCCGCTCGATCCAGGCCCAGGGCATCGTCCCCGATATCGAAGTGCGCCCGGCCAAGCTCACCGCTGAAGTCGACACCGACAACTTCAAGGAAGCCGACCTGCAGGGCCACCTGGGCAACGGCAACGGCGGCGCCGACCGCCCGACCGGCAGCAGCAAGCGCAAAGAGCGCCCACAGGATGACGACTTCCAGTTGAGCCAGGCGCTGAGCCTGCTCAAAGGGCTGAACATCACCTCGGGCAAGTGATTCCCCTATGCGGTATCTGCTGTGTCTGTTGTTCTGCCTGTTGGCCGGGGTCGCGCAAGCGGCACCGGCCAACAAGGCCTACATGAGCATCATCATCGACGACCTGGGCCAGAGCACCGAGCGGGACAGCCGCACCCTCGCCCTGCCAGGCCCGGTGACCATGGCGATCATGCCCGACACCCCGCACGCCAGCGACTTCGCCCGCCAGGCCCACAAGGCCGGCAAGACGGTGATCCTGCACATGCCGATGGACCCGGCCACCGGGCCCTATGCCTGGCACCCGGGTATTGGCATCGAGGAACTGGCACGGCGCCTGGAGGCGGCCTTGGCCAAAGTGCCGTACGCCGCCGGCATCAACAACCACATGGGTAGCCGCATGACGGCACAACGTGAACCCATGGCCTGGTTGATGGGGGCGCTGCAACAACGCCACCTGTTCTTCGTCGACAGCCGCACCAGCGCCGCCACCGTGGCCGCCGCCGAGGCCCAGCGCATTGGCCTGGCCCACGTTTCGCGTGATGTGTTCCTCGACGATGTGCGCACTACCGAGGCCATCAGCGGGCAGTTGCAGCAAGGCATCGCCCTGGCGCGCAAGCAGGGTTCGGCGGTGCTGATCGGGCATCCTTATCCACAGACCCTGGAAGTGCTGGAGCGGGCTCTGCCACAGCTCAAGGGCCAAGGCATCGAACTGATCAAGCTCAGCCAAATGATTGCCGTGCGCAGCAACCTGGCGATGCCGGGGCATGGCAAGAACGGGCGCTACACAAATCGCTGATTTCAGCACCGACCCGCTCCTACAAAGGATCGTGCATCAGGTCATAAAAAAACCCGCTCGGATGAGCGGGTTTTCTTTTACCTCAACAGCAATCAGCTATACACACGCCCCAACAACTGGCGGTGGCTTTCGAACTGGTCCAGCACATCACGCACGATCTGCTCCGGCGCAAAGCCCATCAGGTCGTACTCCTGGCTGCCGTCGTGCAAGTACACCTCGGCACGGTAGAAGCGCTGGCGCACTTCCGGCTCGCCTTCCACCGGCGCTTCGCTCGGCGCGGCCATATAGCCGTCCAGGCTGACTTCGTAAACGAACGGGTTACCCTCGTCCATCATCACCCGCAGGCCCATCATGTTGCGCGACTGGCCAACACGGGTTTCCACTTCGAAGCCCAGGGTTTGCAGCTGCGCCGCCGCTTCTTTCAGCGCCGGGCTGACCTGCTTGTCCATGAAGCGCTGCACCACGGCCTGGGTCGGCTGCAGTTCCAGCTGGGTCAGGCGCTCGCTGAAGCCGCGACGGCCACGGGCGGCCAGCTCGGCGCGCTCGCTTTCCACCGCCACGTCCTGCTTCATGGCCTTGTACAGGCCGAACATGAACAGCACCAGCACCACCGAGAACGGCAGGCCCGCCAGCACCACCATGGTCTGCATGGCTTCGAAGTTACCGGCAAACAGCAGGCCGATGGTAACCAGGGTGATAACCACCGACCAGAACACCACCATCCAGTGCGGGGCGTCTTCGTCGACCTTGCCGCCTTTGCACGACAGGTTGGCCATCATCACCGCGCCGGAGTCGGCCGGGGTGAGGAACAGCACAAAGCCGACGAACACTGCCACACCGATCACGATCTTGGCCGCCGGGAAGTATTCCAGCAACTGGTAGATCGACATCGACGGCTGTTCCAGCGCGGTCTTGCCCAGCTCCACGGCGCCCTGGTTGATCACCAGGTCCAGCGCGGTGTTGCCGAAGATCGACAGCCAGGCCAGGGTAAAGCCCAGCGGGATCAGCAGCACGCCCATCACCAGTTGGCGCACGGTGCGGCCCTTGGAGATACGGGCAATGAACATGCCGACGAACGGGCCCCAGGAAATCCACCAGGCCCAATAGAACACGGTCCACAGGCCCAGCCAGCGCTCGGACTTGCCCGCCTCGCCTTCATACACATACAGGTCGAAGGTTTTCAGCACGATGCCGTTCAGGTAGTCACCGATGTTCTGCACGAAGCCGTTGAGCAGGTGCAGGGTTTCGCCACCCAGCAGTACGAAGATCAGCAGGCCGCTGAACAGCATGATGTTCAGGTTGGACAGGCGGCGAATGCCGTTCTCCACACCCGACACCGCCGCCACGGTGGCCACACCGGCCATGACCAGGATCACAACCAGCAGGTTGGTCTGGCTATGCTCCATGCCGAACAGGTATTCCAGGCCGGACGACACTTGCATCGAGCCAATGCCCAGGTTGGTCACCAGGCCCAGCAGGGTCACGAACATGCCGAAGATGTCCACGGCGTTGCCGGCAGCGCCCTTGACCCAACGCTCACCCACCAGCGGGTACAGCGCCGAGCGCAGTGCCAGCGGCTGGTTGTGGCGGTAGGCGAAGTAACCCACGGCCAGGCCGACCAGGGCATAGATTGCCCAGCCGTGCAGGCCCCAGTGCAGGAAGGTCAGTTGCAGGCCCTGGCGCGCAGCTTCGAGGCTGGCCGGGGTGCCTTCCGGCGGGTTGAAATAGTGGTCCAGCGGCTCGGAAGCGCCGAAGTACAGCAGCGAAATACCGATACCGGACGAGAACAGCATGCCGGCCCAGGCGCCGTAGCTGAAGTCCGGCTGGTCGTCCTTGCCGCCCAGCTTGAGGCTGCCGTAGTCGGAGAAGGCCAGGTAGACGACAAACAGCAGGTAACCGCAGATCACCAGCATGTAGTACCAGCCAAAGGTGCGCGTCAGCCATTTCTGGGCCACGCCCAGCACCTGGCCGGCGGTTTCGGGTACAGCGATCAGCAAGGCAGTCAGAACAAGGATCATCAGCGCGGAGGTGAAGAACACCACGCGGTTGACCCGTACCCTCTCGGCGGGGGGCTTGGTAAGTGAGGCAGAACTCATTGCACGAATGCTCCGGGCAGTACGGCTGTGGAGGCTAATCAGTCTTTCCCGAGCAATTGGTGGAATATCCCCACTGCATCAGGTGTTATAAAAGCACCCTGGAAACCGTGATCCCGAATCGATACGTTGCAAAAAAACAGACAGGTGGCCTGCTGAAAAAGCCACACCTCGGCAGAGGTGCGCGCATTCGTCACAGATCACCCCGCCCGCTCCAAGGGCCTGTCGCAGGGCCAGTGACCGTACGGCAGAATCTGCATTTCGCATCGCTCATGCCCGTCAACGCCTTGTATTCCGGGGGTTACGCGATTTCCTGGGGTGTCAACTCGTGCCTTCTCGACCGCCTGAAAAACTGTCAATGGCACAAATTGTCGCAGAGCTTATTCTTTATTGATTGAACGTTCAATCAAAACAAAATAGACTGGCCTTCGCCGAGTCAGCCGCCCGTCGTCTGCTCGCAGGCCTGAGGAGATAGCAAGATGCCCAAGGTCGGTATGCAACCCATCCGCCGCCAGCAGTTGATCGAAGCCACGTTGCAGGCGGTCGATCAGGTCGGTCTGGGGGACGCCAGCATTGCGCTGATTGCCCGTTTGGCCGGTGTGTCGAACGGCATCATCAGTCACTACTTTCGGGACAAGAACGGCCTGATCGCAGCGACGATGGGTTACATCATGAACATGCTCAACGAAGGTGTTCGAGCACGTCGCCAGGCCCTGACGGACGACAGCCCGCGCGCCCACCTGAAAGTGATCATCGAGGGCAACTTCGATGCCAGCCAGGTGAACGGCCCGGCAATGAAAACCTGGTTGGCCTTCTGGGCTTCCAGCATGCACCAGCCCGATTTGCACAGGTTGCAGCGGATCAACGACCACCGCTTGTATTCCAACCTGTGCTGCCAGTTCCGCCGCGCCTTGCCGCTCTACCATGCGCGCAAGGCAGCCCGCGGCCTGGCTGCTTTGATCGATGGCCTGTGGCTGCGTGGTGCCCTGTCGGGTGATGCATTCGACACCGACCAGGCGATACGGATTGCTTACGAATACATGGATCTACAACTGGCTAAACAGCACACCCTGGCTACAAACGACCAGGCCGCTGAACAACCGCGCACGGCCCTTGCCAACCCGGCTGGAGCGTGACGCGCAAGCCAAACCACACACTGCACTTGCGAGGACACTATGGCCCGTTTCGGAACGCAAAAACTCTACATTGATGGCGCTTACGTCGACGCTGGCAGCGATGCCACCTTCGAAGCCATCAACCCGGCCACCGGCGAAGTCCTCGCCCACGTACAGCGTGCCACCCAGGCTGACGTCGAGAAGGCTGTGGAAAGCGCCGAGCGCGGCCAGAAAGTCTGGGCAGCGATGACCGCCATGCAGCGTTCGCGCATCCTGCGCCGCGCCGTCGACATCCTGCGCGAGCGCAACGACGAGCTGGCCATGCTGGAAACCCTGGACACCGGCAAGTCGTACTCCGAAACCCGCTACGTCGACATCGTCACCGGCGCCGACGTGCTGGAATACTACGCAGGCCTGGTACCGGCCATCGAAGGCGAGCAGATCCCGCTGCGCGAATCGTCCTTCGTCTACACCCGCCGCGAGCCGCTGGGCGTCACCGTGGGTATCGGTGCCTGGAACTACCCGATCCAGATCGCCCTGTGGAAGTCCGCCCCGGCCCTGGCCGCTGGCAACGCGATGATCTTCAAGCCGTCGGAAGTCACCTCGCTGACCACCCTGAAACTGGCCGAGATCTACACCGAAGCCGGCCTGCCAAATGGCGTGTTCAACGTCCTGACCGGCAGCGGCCGCGAAGTCGGCACCTGGCTGACCGAGCACCCACGCATTGAAAAAGTGTCCTTCACCGGCGGCACCACCACCGGCAAGAAAGTCATGGCCAGCGCCTCCAGCTCGTCGCTGAAGGAAGTGACCATGGAGCTGGGCGGCAAGTCGCCACTGATCATCTGCGCCGACGCCGACCTGGACAAGGCCGCCGACATCGCCATGATGGCCAACTTCTACAGCTCGGGCCAGGTGTGCACCAACGGCACCCGCGTGTTCATCCCGGCTGAAATGAAAGCAGCCTTCGAAGCCAAGATCGCCGAGCGCGTTGCCCGCATTCGCGTTGGCAACCCAGAAGACGAAAACACCAACTTCGGCCCGCTGGTCAGCTTCCCGCACATGGAAAACGTGCTGGGCTACATCGCCAAGGGCAAAGAAGAAGGTGCCCGCGTGCTGTGCGGCGGCGAGCGTCTGACTGCCGGTGACTTCGCCAAGGGCGCCTTCGTGGCCCCGACCGTGTTCACCGACTGCACCGACGACATGACCATCGTCAAGGAAGAGATCTTCGGCCCGGTGATGAGCATCCTCACCTACGAAACCGAAGAAGAAGTGATCCGTCGTGCCAACGACACCGAGTACGGCCTGGCCGCCGGTGTGTGCACCAACGACATCACCCGCGCCCACCGCATCATCCACAAGCTGGAAGCCGGTATCTGCTGGATCAACGCCTGGGGCGAATCGCCGGCCGAAATGCCGGTCGGTGGCTACAAGCAGTCGGGCGTCGGCCGTGAGAACGGCGTCAGCTCGCTGGCTCAATACACCCGCATCAAGTCGGTCCAGGTCGAGCTGGGCGGCTACAACTCGGTTTTCTAAACCCTGTCTAGCCACGCCCGTGCCGCTGCGCACGGGCGTTCCCGCTCCCTGATCACCGCCAACACGAGGGTACTTTCATGTCCCAAGAATTCGATTACATCATCGTCGGCGCAGGCTCTGCCGGTAACACCCTGGCTACCCGCCTGACCGAAGACGCCGGCGTTACCGTACTGCTGCTGGAAGCCGGTGGCCCCGACTACCGCTTCGACTTCCGCACCCAGATGCCAGCCGCCCTGGCCTTCCCGCTGCAGGGCCGCCGCTACAACTGGGCCTACGAGACCGACCCGGAGCCGTTCATGGACGGCCGCCGCATGGAATGTGGCCGTGGCAAGGGCCTGGGTGGCTCGTCGCTGATCAACGGCATGTGCTACATCCGCGGCAACGCCATGGACTTCGACGGCTGGGCAGAACTGCCAGGCCTGCAAGACTGGACCTACCTGGACTGCCTGCCATACTTCCGTAAAGCCGAAACCCGCGACATCGGCCCGAACGACTACCACGGTGGCGAAGGCCCGGTCAGCGTGGCCACGCCAAAGGCTGGCAACAACCCGCTGTTCCACGCCATGGTCGAGGCCGGCGTACAGGCTGGCTACCCGCGCACCGAAGACCTGAACGGCTACCAGCAAGAAGGCTTTGGCCCGATGGACCGTTCGGTAACCAAGAACGGCCGCCGCTCCAGCACCGCCCGCGGTTACCTGGACCAGGCCAAGAAGCGCCCGAACCTGACCATCGTCACCCACGCCCTGAGCGACCGCGTGCTGTTCGACGGCAAGCGCGCCGTTGGCGTGACTTACCTGGTTGGTGACAGCGAAGAGCGCGTTGAAGCCCGTGCGCGCAAGGAAGTGATCGTCAGCTCCGGCGCCATCGCTTCGCCACAGCTGCTGCAACGTTCCGGCGTCGGTCCGCGTGCCCTGCTGGAAAGCCTCGACATCCCGGTGGTGCACGACCTGCCAGGCGTAGGCGAAAACCTGCAGGACCACCTGGAACTGTACCTGCAATACGCTTGCACCCAGCCTGTGTCGCTGTACCCCTCGCTGCTGTGGTGGAACCAGCCGGCCATCGGTGCCGAGTGGATGTTCAACGGCACCGGCATCGGCGCCAGCAACCAGTTCGAGGCTGGCGGTTTCATCCGTACCCGCCCTGAGTTCAAGTGGCCGAACATTCAGTACCACTTCCTGCCGGTCGCCATTAACTACAACGGCTCCAATGGCGTGAAGGAACACGGCTTCCAGGCGCACATGGGCTCCATGCGCTCGCCTGCCCGTGGCCGCATCCAGGCCAAGTCGAAGAACCCGCGCCAGCACCCGAGCATCCTGTTCAACTACATGTCCACCGAGCAGGACTGGCAGGAATTCCGTGACGGCATCCGCCTGACCCGTGAAATCATGGCCCAGCCGGCGCTGGACCCGTACCGTGGCCGCGAAATCAGCCCGGGCGCCCACGTGCAAACCGACGAAGAACTGGACAAGTTCATCCGCGAGCACGCCGAAACTGCCTTCCACCCGTCCTGCTCGTGCAAGATGGGCACCGATGACATGGCGGTGGTTGATGGCGAAGGCCGCGTGCATGGCATGAAGGGCCTGCGCGTGGTCGATGCCTCGATCATGCCACTGATCATCACCGGCAACCTCAACGCCACCACGATCATGATCGCCGAGAAAATCTCCGACAAGATCCGTGGCCGCAAGCCGCTGGCGCGCAGCACTGCCAAGTACTACGTGGCGGGCGATGCACCAGTGAAGGGCAAGCCGATGCGTGAAGTGAAGCAGGCCTGACCGCAGCACTAGTGGGGCCGCTTCGCGGCCCCACTTTGCATCAGGTCGGCAGCGCAAAGAACGTACGCATCAACCCGTCATCCTCCACACCCAATCGTTCAGCCATCACCTGACGGTCGAACAACGCCCCCGTGCGCATCTCACGCACCCTCGCCCCCTCCGGCGCCTGCGCCAGTGCCTTCAGGCACACTTCCATGAAACGATGATTGTCTCCCTTCACCGGCGTCAGCTTTTCAACCTGCAAATAACGCCCCGGCATCATCAGCGACTCCGCCTCGTCCGGACGCCTTGAGAACGGCCCGATCGGCGCTGCCTGCACGTCCTCACCCGGCTCCAGCACATACACCAACGCGTTGTCGCCAAACGCCCCCTTGCCGCTTACCTGGGTCTGCGGGTCGTTGAACACCTCCCACAGGGCATAAGGGTTTTCTGTGAACGACGTAAAATCGCTGGTCACCAGCACGTCCCCTACAGCAAGGGCACCCTCGCCTGTCGTCGGTATGCCAGAGCCACGCAGGCCGGACGCCGCACGGTACAGCCGCACTTGATTGTTCACGCCTAATTGCCCAAGCGCATGTGCAAGGTCGTGGCTGCGCCGGATGCTCTCGGCACGCGAGCCTTCCAAAGGCAAACCTTGCCACACGTTGTTGTAGCGCTCCGGCGAGCTGGTGTATTCGGCAATAGCGGCCGAGCCAAAGCCATGCTCATCGCGGTAAACCGGGTAGGGCTCACTGAAAGCATCGAGATAAGCACCGCCGGCACCAACGCTGTCGAGATCGGCCCACGGCACCGCTTCAAGCAAAGCTGCCTGGCGAGCCAAGGCCTGGTCCGACATGGCCAGCAACTCGTCTGCAGCCGGTGCCATGTAGCGCGCCCAATCCACCTTGGTAACGCCGGTTTGCGCCTGGCCAGCCACACGCGGCGGCAGGCGGGCATCGGCGAACAGCTCACTGGCACGCAGCATTGCCCCGTCGAGCAGAATGAACAGCACGTCCACAAGCACCGCCCACCAGGCGGCCGTGCGCCAGGCCGCCTTGCCATCGAGGGCACGGTCCAGGTGCAGGGCCAGGCTCGCAGTGCCAAGCCCGAGCGACGTCAGGATCACTGGCCAACCCAGTGGCGCCATCGGCGCAATCAACATGCTTGCAGCCTGCAACCCAGCCAGCCATTCGGCCTTGCGCAGCTGTGCGTTGGTGGTCAGCCGTTCGTGGGCCTCATGGGTCAGCGCATCCATGAACATCTCACGAACACGAATGAACAGGTCACCCACAACAGCTTGCCGCTGCGTGTCATTCGAAAAAGCATGCGCTGCCATCCAGGCCTTTAGCGCTTGGCGGCCGCCAAATACCAGCAGCACATCCTGCGCATCGGGTAGAAAAACGCACGCTCTACCGGTCTTGAGCGTGTACAGGAACAGTGGCGTGACACCAGGCGCGCGACTGGACAGCGCACACCAGCCACCCCGGGCATTTGCAGGGTAATCCTCGCGCAACGCTTTCAGGCTACTCGGCAGCATCGTCACACGGAGTGTTGCCGCCAGCAGCTCACGCCGCTCGGGTTCGCTCAGCACGGATTGACCGACAGCGGCAAGAAAGCGGGCGCGGGCCAGTACGCAGTAATCTGCGCCACGCTGCTCACGAAAACGGCTCAGTGCCTCGCTGTAGCGCCCCGCAAAATCCATTTGCCAGAACGCCTTCAGCATCGCCTGCGGGTCGAGCCGCACTTCGTTACGCTCGTCATAATCGCTATGGCTGGCATCCACCCGGTAGAAACCGCCGTAGACACTCAACGCATCTGCAGCAGTCTGCTGCTGTGGGCTGAAGCGCTGGATCACCAGTTCGGTCAGGCTCAGCGACCGCCGTGGCGGCCCACGGTGGCGCCAGCCGGTGTAGCTGCGCGAGCTGCTGGCCGCCGACTGGAATTCGTGCCAGTAGAGCGTGTCCGGGTCCAGCCAGTATCCCAGCTGCTGGCGCAGCACATGGCCCGCCGCCTGGCGCGCAAGGCCGTGCATATCAGGAAATTGCCCGAGCAGGCGCTGGGCCACCTGGGCAAGAGGGAGGCGTTGTTTATCGTTCATGCTACTCGGCTGCCTGACTGTGGGGGGCACCACTACATCCGCAAGCCACAGCAACGATGCGGTATCGCTTTACAGCCCGCATTGGCCTCAGGTTAGAATCGATTGGCACGCGACCTGCTAGCTTTTGCTGAAAAATCCGCTACCAAGTCCCTTCCCCCGCTGTTTCGGAGTACCTGCCTTTGGATGCAAGCACCATCAATAGCCTGTTCCTGATCGGCGCATTGCTGGTGGGTGCAAGTATCCTGGTCAGCTCGCTGTCGTCGCGCCTGGGCATCCCTATTCTGGTCATCATCCTCGCCGTCGGCATGGTCGCCGGCGTGGATGGTGGCGGCATCATCTTCAACAACTACCCCACCGCCTACCTGGTGGGCAACCTGGCACTGGCCGTGATCCTGCTCGACGGTGGCCTGCGCACACGGGTGGCAAGCTTTCGCGTGGCACTGTGGCCGGCGCTGTCGCTGGCCACGGTCGGGGTAATGATCACCACCGCCCTCACCGGCCTGGTCGCCGCCTGGCTGTTCAACCTGAGCCTGATCCAGGGCCTGCTGATCGGCGCCATCGTCGGCTCCACCGACGCTGCGGCGGTGTTCTCGCTACTGGGCGGCAAAGGCCTGAACGAGCGGGTTACCGCCACGCTGGAAATCGAGTCGGGCAGCAACGACCCGATGGCGGTGTTCCTCACTGTCACCCTGATCGACATGATCGCCAGTGGCCAGACTGGCCTGCACTGGAGCCTGCTGGGCCACCTGCTGCGCGAGTTCGGCATCGGCGGCCTGCTGGGGCTGGGCGGCGGCTGGCTGATGCTGCAACTGGTCAACCGCATCAACCTGGCCGGCGGCCTGTACCCCATCCTGGTGGTGGCCGGTGGCCTGGTGGTGTTCTCGCTGACCAACGCCCTGCACGGTAGCGGCTTCCTCGCCGTGTACCTGTGCGGCCTGGTGCTGGGCAACAAGCCGATTCGCAGCCGCCACGGCATCCTGCACATGCTCGACGGCATGGCCTGGCTGGCCCAGATCGGCATGTTCCTGGTGCTGGGGCTGCTGGTCACCCCGCACGACCTGCTGCCGATCGCCCTGCCGGCGCTGGGCCTGGCGCTGTGGATGATCCTGGTGGCACGGCCGCTGTCGGTGGTCGCCGCCTTGCTGCCCTTCAAGGCCTTCCATGGCCGCGAGAAAGGCTTCATTTCCTGGGTCGGCCTGCGCGGCGCGGTACCGATCATTCTGGCGGTGTTCCCGCTGATGGCCGGCCTGCCGGACGCCCAGCTGTTCTTCAACCTGGCGTTCTTCATCGTGCTGGTGTCGCTGCTGGTGCAAGGCACCAGCCTGCCGTGGATGGCCAAGCTGCTGAAAGTGACCGTACCGCCAGACCCGGCACCGATTTCCCGCTCTGCCCTGGAAGTGCACATCACCAGCGAGTGGGAGCTGTTCGTGTACCGCCTGGGTGCCGAAAAATGGTGCATCGGCGCCGCCCTGCGCGAGCTGAAAATGCCCGAAGGCACGCGGATCGCCGCCCTGTTCCGTAACGAGCAACTGCTGCACCCGTCGGGCAGTACCGTGCTGGAAGTAGGCGACATGCTCTGCGTGATCGGCCACGAGCACAACCTGCCGGCCCTGGGCAAACTGTTCAGCCAGGCACCACAGCGTGGCCTGGACCTGCGCTTCTTCGGCGATTTCGTGCTCGAAGGCGATGCCGAACTGGGCGCGGTGGCCGCGTTGTACGGCCTGAAACTCGATGGCCTGGACGCGAAAATGCCGTTGGCGCAGTTCATCCGACAGAAGGTCGGAGGCGCTCCAGTAGTAGGTGACCAGGTCGAATGGCATGGCACGATCTGGACCGTGGCGACCATGGACGGGAACAAGATCCAGAAAGTGGGCGTCAGATTCCCCGAAGGAACGCGACCCGGACCAGGATTGTTCCTCTAAACTTCGTTTCTGCCGGATCCACAAGTAGTCTGCCTATGTCCCTGCGCGTGTACCTTCGCACAGCCCTGCTCGGGCTGTGCCTGTTCCTTTCCTTTGCGGCCACTGCCGCAGAGGCCCCGACCACCGCCAGCATCCAGAACAGCCTCGACAAGATCGCCGAGCGCAAGCTGCCTGAGGCTGACCAGAAGGCCCTGCAGCAGGTGCTCGAACAGACCTTGAGCCAGCTCGCCAGCAAGGAAGACAGCGAGAAGAAGCTTGCCGCACTGAAGCAGCAGTTGGCCGGGGCCCCGAAAGAAACCAGCGACAGCCAGAAAGAGCTCGCCAGGCTCAAGGAAAGCAAGCCCCAGCCCGTCGCCCAGCGTTATGCCACGCTGAGCGTGCCGCAGCTTGAGCAGATGCTCAGCGAGCGCAACACCCAACAGGGCGAGCTGCAAAAGGCGCTGTCCGAAGCCAACAGCCTGATCATCAATTCGCAAACCCGCCCGGAACGCGCCCAGGCCGAAATCAGCAACAGCCAGGCCCGTACCCAGCAGATCAACAATATCCTCAAAACCGGCAAGGACGGCGGCAAATCCATCAACGCCGACCAGCGCAACCAGCTCAATGCCGAGCTGGCCTCGCTCAACGCGCTGACCCTGCTGCGCCGCCAGGAACTGGCCGGCAACAGCCTGCTGCAAGACCTGGGCAACGCCCGCCACGACCTGCTGATCGAACGCGCCACGCGCCTGGAGCAGGAAATCCAGGACCTGCAGACCCTGATCAACGACAAGCGCCTGGCCCAGTCCCAGGAGGCGGTAACCCAGCAGTCCATCGAAGCCCAGAAGGCCGGCGGCAGCAGCCTGCTGGCCACCGAAAGCGCGCTTAACCTCAAGCTTTCCGACTACCTGCTGAAAAGTACCGACCGCCTGAACGAACTGACCCAGCAGAACCTGCGCACCAAACAGCAACTGGACAGCCTGACCCAGGCCGACCAGGCGCTGGACGAGCAGATCAACGTGCTCAAGGGCAGCCTGTTGCTGTCCAAGATCCTCTACAAGCAGAAACAGACCCTGCCGCACCTGAAGGTCGACCGCGACCTGGCCGACCAGATCGCCGACACCCGCCTGTACCAGTTCGAGGTCAACCAGCAGCGCGAGCAAATGAGCAGCCCGGTCACCTATGTCGACAAACTGCTGGCCGCCCAACCGCAGGAAGAGGTGACGCCTCAGCTGCGCAAGGCCCTGCTGGAAGTGGCGATCAACCGTAGCGACCTGCTGGAGCGGTTGAACCGCGAGCTGTCGGCACTGCTGAACGAATCGATCACCCTGCAGCTCAATCAGAAGCAGTTGCTGGGCACCGCGCAGAGCCTGCGCACCACCCTCGACGAGCAGATGTTCTGGATCCCCAGCAACAAGCCGCTGGACTGGGACTGGCTGAGCTATGTGCCAGAGCGCCTGGCCGACCAGGTCGCCAACCTGCCGTGGGGCTCGGGCCTGAAAGAACTGGCCGACGGCCTCAGCCAGCGCCCGCTGCTGTTCCTGCCATTGCTGCTGGTGATTGGCGCCTTGCTGTGGCGGCGCAAGTACCTGTACCAACGGCTGGGCAAGGTGCACCAGGACATCGGCCACTTCCGCCGTGACAGCCAGTGGCACACGCCCCAGGCAATCCTCATCAATATCCTGCTGGCGATGCCGGTCAGCCTTGGCCTGGCGCTGTGCAGCTACGCCCTGCAGATCGATGCACGCGGGCAGAACGCCAACCTGGGCGCCGCCCTCTGGCAACTGGCCCAGGCCTGGCTGGTGTTCTACACCGCCTACCGCATCCTCGCCCCCGGTGGCGTGGCCGAAATCCACTTCCGCTGGCACAAGCCGCAGGTCGAGTTCCTGCGCGGCTGGGTGCGTCGCCTGGGCACCGTGGTGCTGGCACTGGTCGGTGTGGTGGCGGTGGCCGAGCACCAGCCCTCGGCGCTGGCCGACGACGTGCTGGGGATCGGCGTGGTGCTGACGTGCTACGCACTGATGGCCTGGCTGCTCAGCCGCCTGCTGCTCAGCAGCCCGGCACACCGCGACACATCCCTGTTCCGCAAAGCAGTGGGTGTGGCCTTCACCGCCCTGCCCATCGCCCTGTTCGTCGCCGTGTGCTTCGGCTACTACTACACCGCGCTGAAGCTTACCGACCGGCTGATCTACACCCTGTACCTGCTGCTGTTCTGGCTGGTGATCGAGGCCGCATTCGTGCGTGGCCTGTCGGTCGCGGCACGGCGCCTGGCCTACCAGCGGGCGCTGAGCAAGCGGGCGGCAGCCAAGGAAGGGCTGGATGGCGAAGTCATCACCGAAGAGCCGACACTGGACATCGAGCAGGTCAACCAGCAATCGCTGCGCCTGATTCGCCTGGCCCTGCTCGGCGGCTTCATCGCCGGCCTGTACTGGGTGTGGGCAGACCTGATTTCAGTGTTCGCCTACCTCAACAACTTCGTCCTCTACGAATACACCAGCGGCACCGGCGCCGCCGCCAGCATGGTACCGATCAGCCTCGGCGACCTGCTGGGTGCGCTGGTGATCGTCGGCATCACCTTCGCCCTGGCCGGCAACTTGCCGGGCCTGCTGGAAGTGCTGGTGCTGTCACGCCTGAACCTGGCCCAGGGCAGCGCCTACGCCACCACCACGCTGTTGTCGTACACCATCGTCGGCGTCGGTATCGTCAGCACCCTGTCCACCCTGGGGGTGAGCTGGGACAAGCTGCAATGGCTGGTGGCTGCACTGTCGGTGGGCCTGGGCTTCGGCATGCAGGAAATCTTCGCCAACTTCATCTCTGGCATCATGATCCTGTTCGAGCGCCCGGTGCGCATTGGCGACACCATCACCATTGGCAACCTGTCCGGCACGGTCAGCAAGATCCGCATCCGCGCCACCACCATCACCGACTTCGACCGCAAGGACATCATCGTCCCCAACAAGACCTTCATCACTGGCCAGCTGATCAACTGGTCGCTGACCGACACGGTCACCCGGGTGACGCTGAAGCTGGGCATCGACTACGGCTCCGACCTGGACCTGGTACGTGACCTGCTGCTCAAAGGTGCGCATGAAAACCCACGGGTGCTCAAGGACCCTGAACCGATCGTGTACTTCCTCAACTTCGGCGAAAGCTCGCTGGACCACGAGCTGCGCATGCACGTACGCGACCTGGGCGACCGCAACCCGACGCTGGACGAGATCAACCGCTACATCAGCCGCGAGTTCAAGGCGCACAACATCAAGATCTCGGTGCGCCAGGTCGAGGTATTCCTGATGGACCCCAACGGCGGCAAACAGCAGTTGATTCCGATGGAGCAGCCCAAACCGGATGGCACTGCACCGGCCTGAGTGGGCTCGAATGCTTTATTCTGTGCTGAATCTCAGGAGCAGCCCGTGAAAGCCCTCGACCAACTCACCTTCGACAACCGCTTCGCCCGCCTGGGCGATGCGTTCTCTACCCAGGTCCTGCCAGAACCCATCGCAGACCCGCGCCTGGTCGTTGCGAGCGAGTCGGCCATGGCGCTGCTCGACCTCGACCCCGCCCAGGCCGACCTGCCGGTGTTCGCCGAGCTGTTCAGCGGCCACAAACTGTGGGAAGAAGCCGACCCACGGGCGATGGTGTATTCCGGCCACCAGTTCGGCGCCTACAACCCGCGCCTGGGCGATGGCCGTGGCCTGCTGCTGGCCGAAGTGCTCAACGACAAAGGCGAACACTGGGACCTGCACCTGAAGGGGGCCGGCCAGACCCCGTATTCGCGCATGGGCGACGGCCGCGCTGTGCTGCGCTCGTCGATCCGCGAGTTCCTCGCCTCCGAAGCCCTGCACGCCCTCGGCATCGCCACCAGCCGAGCGCTGTGCGTAGTCGGCTCCAGCACCCCGGTATGGCGCGAAACCCGCGAAAGCGCTGCCATGCTCACCCGCCTGGCGCAGAGCCATGTGCGCTTCGGCCATTTCGAATACTTCTACTACACCAAACAGCCCGAGCAGCAGCGCATGCTGATCGACCATGTACTGCAGCAGCATTACCCTGAATGCCAGGATGCCGAGCAACCGTACCTGGCCATGTTCCGCACCATCGTCGAGCGCAATGCCGAACTGATCGCCCGCTGGCAGGCCTATGGTTTCTGCCACGGGGTGATGAACACCGACAACATGTCGATCCTGGGCATCACCTTCGACTTCGGCCCCTACGCCTTCCTCGACGACTTCGACGCCAACTTCATCTGCAACCACTCCGACGACCGTGGCCGCTACAGCTACGCCAACCAGGTGCCCATCGCCCACTGGAACCTCAGCGCGCTGGCCCAGGCCCTGACCACGGTGATCGAGGTGGAGCCCCTGAAGGAGGCACTGGGGCTTTTCTTGCCGCTGTACCAGGCCCATTACCTGGACCTCATGCGCCGCCGCCTGGGCCTGACCACTGCCGAGGATGACGACATGGCGCTGGTCGAGCGCCTGTTGCAGTGCATGCAGCGCGGTGGCGTGGACTACAGCCTGTTCTTCCGCAAACTGGGCGAGCAGCCGGTTGCGGAGGCGCTGAACGTGGTGCGCGATGATTTCATCGACCTGGCCGCTTTCGATGCCTGGAGCGCAGATTACCTGGCCCGCTGCCAGCGCGAACCCGGCAATGCCCAAGGGCGCCGTGAACGGATGCATGCGGTGAACCCGCTGTATGTGCTGCGCAATTACCTGGCGCAGAAAGCCATCGAGGCGGCCGAAGCGGGGGATTACAGTGAAGTGCGGCGGTTGCATCAAGTGCTGACCAGACCGTTCGAGGAACAGCCTGGAATGCAGGCCTACGCCGAACGCCCGCCTGAGTGGGGCAAGCACCTGGAAATCAGCTGCTCGTCATGAACCCTGGGGCCGCTGCGCGGCCCTTTCGCGACACAAGGCCGCTCCTACAAAAAGCACGCATTCCCCTGTAGGAGCGGCCTTGTGTCGCGATGGGCTGCACAGCAGCCCCAAAAAAAACCAAGGAGATGAAATGTCCGACCCACTGGTAATCCCCTGCCCCCACTGCAACGGCCTCAACCGCCTGCCCGCCGAGCGTCTGAGCGATGCCCCGAAATGCGGCCGCTGCAAGCAAGACGTGCTGCTGAGCACCCCTTTCGAGCTCACCGAAGCCAGCTACGCCAGCCAGATCAAAGGCGACCTGCCCCTGCTGGTCGACATCTGGGCCGACTGGTGCGGCCCATGCAAGTCCTTCGCCCCCACCTTCGAACAGGCCGCCCGCCAACTGGCCGGCCGTTGCCGACTGGCCAAGCTCGACAGCGAAGCCAACCGCAACCTCGCCGGGCAACTGGGCATCCGCTCGATCCCCAGCCTGCTGCTGTTCAAGAACGGCCGTGAAATCAGCCGCCAGGCCGGGGCATTCCCACTCCAGTCGTTGCTGGAGTGGGTGCATAGCCAAGGGGTTTAAGCGTTCTCTTCGAGCAACGAATGCAACTCGACAAACTGCTGCGTCAGCTTGTGCTTTGGCTCCAGGTGAATCAGCGGCAGGCTGGCATGGTGCGATTCACGCATCTTCACCGAGCTGCCCAGGTACACCGGTAGCACCGGCAGGCCTTCGGCCAGCAGTTCGTCGAGCATCTGCTGCGGCAGGCTGGCGCGGGACTGGAACTGATTGACCACGATGCCTTCGACCATCAGGTCTTCGTTGTGGTCATCCTTGAGGTCTTCGATCTCGGCCAGCAGGCCGTACAGGGCCTGGCGTGAGAAACTGTCGCAGTCGAAGGGAATCAAGACGCGATCGGCGGCGATCAGTGCAGAAACCGCGTAAAAATTCAGCGCTGGTGGAGTGTCGATGTAGATCCGGTCGTAATCCTCATCCAGCTCGTCCAGCAGCTTTCGCAGCTTGTTGATCTTGTGCTTGGCCTCAAGCTTGGGCTGCAAGTCGGCCAGTTCTGCCGTGGCGGTAACCACATGCAGGTTGTCGAACGGGGTTTCGTAGATATCGACCTTGTTCTTCTTGCTGAACGGCCCGCTGGACAGGCTTTGCTTGAAGAAGTCGGCAATCCCCATGGGGATGTCCTCGCCGGTGAGGCCGGTGAGGTACTGGGTCGAGTTGGCCTGGGCATCCAGGTCGATCAACAGGGTCCGATAGCCTTCATTGGCACTGACCGCCGCCAGGTTGCAGGCAATGCTCGACTTGCCCACGCCACCTTTCTGATTGAACACCACGCGCCGCATGATTGACCTCCGTGTTTCAACGAATGCCCGAGTATGTGGCGGCACTGCGGCAATGGCCAGTGCCATTTGACCGGCATCAGCCCTGGCCGACCACCTGCCCGGTCAACAGCTCGGCAAATGCCTTGGCCATCACCGAATGACCGCGCTCGCGCTGCACCAGCCACACCGCCGACATCGCCCCCTCATCCAGCAGCGTGCGATACACCACCCCTTCAATGCGCATGCGCTGGAACGACGCCGGCAACACCGACACCCCGAGCCCTGCCGACACCAGGCCGATGATGGTCATCGCCTCCCCCGCCTCCTGGGCAAAGTGCGGGCTGAAACCCGCCTGTCGTGCCAGGCTCAGCAACTGCGCATGCAGGCCGCTGCCGTAACTGCGCGGGAAGAACACGAACGGCTCATGGGCCAACGCCGCCATGTACACACCCTGGTCAGAGCCCTCCGCCAGCGGATGCGAAGCGTTGATAACCGCCACCAGGGGCTCGCGGAACAACTCCGTGGCCACCAGACCTTCCGGCAACGGCATCGGCCGCATCAACCCGACTTCGATGGACTCGTCGAACACCCCTTCGGCGACATCGCGGCTGCTCATTTCCTTGAGGTTCAGGTGCACCGCCGGGAAACGCTGGCGAAAGGCATGGATGGCCTTGGGGATCTTCGAGGTGAAGGGTGCCGACGAGGTAAAGCCAATCTTCATCTCGCCCAGTTCTCCCAGCTGAGCACGCCGGGCCACATCGGCCGCCTTCTCCACCTGCGCCAGCACCTGACGCGCTTCCTCAAGGAACAACCGCCCCGCCTCGCTCAGCTCCACCCGACGGTTGGTACGCTCGAACAGGCGAGCCCCCAGCTCCTGCTCCAGGGCCTGGATCTGTTGGCTCAGTGGCGGCTGCGAAATGCCCAGCTGCTGCGCGGCACGGCCAAAGTGCAGCTCTTCGGCCACGGCGATGAAGTAACGCAGATGGCGCAGTTCCATGATCGGCTCCAAACAGGTCGTAAAACATCTCAAATAGGTCGAACAATATATTGGATCTAATCATTAGCCAGCTATATGCTTTTTTCATTGCGCCAGAGGTACCCGTCCGTGAAAACTGCTGTAGCCCCCCTTCCCGCAGAGCCAGAACCTGCCCCCCTGAACGAAATGTGGATCGAGAAAGGCACCCCCGCCTTCATGAAGACCGTGCTGGCCCTGTTCAGCGGCGGCTTCGCCACCTTCGCCCTGCTGTACTGCGTACAGCCGATGATGCCGCTGTTGTCCAAGGAATTTGCCATCAACGCGGCGCAAAGCAGCCTGGTGCTGTCGGTGTCCACCGCCATGCTGGCATTCGGCCTGTTGATCACCGGCCCTATCTCTGATCGCATCGGGCGCAAGCCGGTGATGGTCTTTGCATTGGTCTGCGCCGCCCTCTCCACCTTGGCCAGCGCCGTGATGCCGAGCTGGGAACTGGTACTGGCCACCCGCGCATTGGTCGGCCTGTCATTGAGCGGCCTGGCGGCAGTGGCAATGACTTATCTCAGCGAAGAGATTCACCCGCAACACATCGGCCTGGCCATGGGCCTGTACATCGGGGGCAACGCGATTGGCGGCATGAGTGGGCGGCTCATCACGGGCGTATTGATCGACTTCGTCAGCTGGCACACGGCGATGCTGACCATCGGCGGCCTGGCGCTGGTGGCCGCGCTGGTGTTCTGGAAGGTATTGCCCGAATCGCGCAACTTCCGCCCACAGTCGATGAACCCGCGTAGCCTGCTGGACGGCTTTGTCATGCACTTCAAGGATGCCGGCCTGCCTTGGTTGTTCCTTGAAGCCTTCCTGCTGATGGGGGCCTTCGTCACCCTGTTCAACTACATCGGCTACCGCCTGCTGGCTGAGCCCTACCATATGAACCAGGCGCTGGTCGGCCTGCTGTCGGTGGTGTACCTGTCTGGCATCTACAGCTCGGCGCAGGTCGGCGCACTGGCGGACAAGCTGGGCCGGCGCAAGGTGTTCTGGGCCAGTATCGTGGTGATGGCAGGTGGCTTGCTGATGACCCTGGCCAGCCCGCTGGTCATGGTGATCGTCGGAATGCTGGTGTTCACCTTCGGCTTCTTTGGCGCGCACTCGGTGGCCAGCAGCTGGATCGGCCGCCGGGCGCTGAAGGCCAAGGGGCAGGCGTCGTCGCTGTACCTCTTCAGCTATTACGCAGGCTCGAGCGTGGCGGGTACGGCAGGCGGGGTGTTCTGGCACCAGTGGGGCTGGAATGGCATCGGGCTGTTCATTGGCAGCTTGCTGGCGGTGGCGTTGCTGGTGGCCTTGCACTTGAGCAAGCTGCCCCCCAAGGCATAGGCGCCCGTGCTCAGGCTTCGGGCAGCGCCATCAGCAAGCGCGCCTGAAGCAGCTCGCCTTCGGCTTGCAACTGGATGTTCAGCGCTTCGCCACCGTCATGCTCCAGTACGTGCAGCCAGGCCAGCACTGCGGCGGCGGGCCCCTCCAGGCCGACATCTACCTGCCCAGCCTTGGCTTCCAGGCTGACGATGTGAACCCCTGCCGCCTTGGCACGCTCGTTCAGCCCAGCCGGTGTCAGCAACTCGACGGCGCCAGGCGACCGGCGCGGCCCCTGTACAATTCGCTGCAAGGTGGTCGCCAGCTCATGCTCACGCGCCAGCGCTTGTTCCGCTTGCTGCATGCGGGCCTGCCCTGGCAACCAGAGGAGCTGGCAGATCACGATCGACAGCAGGCCCCACAACGCTGCGCTCAACAGCGCACGCCGACCTGCCGGTATCTCTTTCCACTGGCGAACCCATGCATGCTCGTTGAGGTGTTTCATTCTGCCTCCTGCCAGGCAAGGGTTGCCCGCACGCCTTGGGCAGTCTGTCGCCCCTGTTCCATCCGCATGCTGGCAACACGCTCCCCTAGCCGTTCGAGATCGTCAAAGCCTTGAGCGATGACATCGACACGCCAGCCCTGCCCGGCTGTCGTTTCCGCTCGTTCGATCACCAGATTACCGCTGCTGACCAGCTGCTCGGAGAACTTCGCGAGCTGCTCCACAGCAGTCGACTGTTTGGGCATGTGTTCCAGCAACCGGATTTGCGTGGCCAAATCGCCTCCGGCCAGCTGTTCAGGTGCCCAGCGTTGCAGCAGCCGAACATTGTCGGTGTGCTGCAGTGATACCTGACGCATCAACCACTCGGTTCGCCAGTATTCAGCCAGGCAAACCACCAGCAATGCCAGCACCACACTACCTGCCATCGCTTGCCATGCCGGCGCACTGCGCCGTCGGCACAAGGTGCCCTGGCGCAGGTCCACGGCGCCAGCTTTACCCTGCACCAGCAGTTCCACCGCACTGTCGACCTCCTGATCGCAGCAGTGCGCACCCATTGCCCCTGCCTCGGCTATCCAGGGTATCGACGCATGGCTCTGCTTCAGTACCTGAGCAGCCTGGGCACTGACCGCAAGGCGCGCACCTTCGGTGCCTCCCAGCAACCAGCGCCCCTCGAACCACAGGGCACATGCTTGTGCGGCACGCAGCAGATCGGCATCGACGTGCACCGCGACCGGGTCGATACCCTGCTCAAGCAGCAGCGACATCAGCGGGCGCAGGCGTTCCAGCGCTATCACCAGCACCTTTCGCCGCCCCTCATCATCCTCTGGCCCGAACGCCAGGTGCGAGGCCTCCAAAGGGGCTGCCAACTGCTCTTCGGCCGCATAACCCAACACCTCCCGGCTGGGGCGCCTGCCCGGCACTGGCCCGACCCTGCAGTACCCCGCCAGCTCCATCGGCAAGACGAGCACCACGCCAGCATCGGCCAATGCCGGTGGCAGGTTGCCCAACGTCGACCGACAAAGCTGCCCCTGCGCTGTGCGCACAAGCACCGGCCATGTCCCGTCGGCTGCGGCCATACCCTCCGCCAGTAGAAACAGGTAAACATCACTCATCTGGCATTTGCTCCGGCTGTGCAGAAAAAACACGACGCAACACACGCACCTGATGCGTGTTCAGGTCGATCTCAAGGTCGCTGTACAGGTAACCAACATTGCCTGCCAGCGCTGCGCGCACCTCCAAGCGGTACCAGCGGCTGGTCACCGACAGACCATGGCTGTCGATGCCAAGGCCGACCAGACGCGGCTGCGCCAGAAACTGCTGAACGCTGGCAAAACCCTCTTCGGGCCGTTCGCCTATCAAATGCCGGGCCGTGGATGCGTCCACACCTTCAAGGCCTTCGAGCACTTGCGCCAGGGCGGTATTGACGTTGAGCCCCGCATTCGCAGGCAACGCCACAACCCATGGCCGCAGGCGTGTCATCACGTCATCATCAACCCCTGGCAGGGTGCGCAACTGGCTAGGGTCGAGCATGCGTTGGCCTGCCAGAGAATTCAGCACTGGCGCCTCGATCTGCAGCGCACGGCATAACCGCTGCCAACGCTCTAGCAGCACAGGGTCGAGATTTTTCCGCGCGGTCAGCGCAGCGATGTTGAAACGCCCGGAAAGGTCTTCCAGACGCAGGCGAACCTGCCCCTGCTCCAGGTCCAGCAACCGGGCTTTCGCCCAGGGCTGAGCGCCATGGGTCACTTGCAACAGGGTCGCAGCCTGCTGTTTCAGGTGCACCAAGGCCTGTCGTTCCCCCGCATGCGCCAACTGCAGCAGGCGCGAGGCATCGATTTGCTGCCTGACGCTACCCAGCATGCCTTGATGGCTACGCAACATGTTGGCAACCAGCACGGTCAGCAACGCCATGACCAACAGCACGGTGATTAGCGCCACGCCCCGCTGCCGAGAGTTCTTCACAGGCTTGCCCCCGCCATTGGCAGCACGCGGCGTATGCCCTGGAAACGCCGGGTCGAAAGCGTGATTTCGAGCGCCTGTGGCGGCTGCGCAGCCGTCCAGCTGGAAACCCAGCCACCCTCTGCGCCATACATACGCCAGCGCAACGCCACAATACCGTCGAGCACGCGCTGCGGGCGTACCTGCCCATGCTCCAGCGTACGCCGCTGGCGCCACAGCACACCGTCTTCCAGCCAGTATTCAACAACCCTCAGCTCGCTGCGCGGCAGGGGCTGCCGATCACGCTCGGCACCCAACAACCAGCTCACCCGATGCGGCGTCAACAAGATGCCGTGGGCCATGCCTTTCTTGCTGCTCGTGGGCCAGTACCCTTGCAGTGCATCCCGCTGCATCACACTCATGGCCCGCCCCAAGGCGCGCAATTCGTCGGCGTGGGCCTGGCGCGCTGCATCGGCCCGGGTGAATGCAGCCAGCAACTGGCTGGTACCCGCCGCCAACAAGGCGAAGATGGCGACGGCCAGCAACAACTCCAGCAGGGTAAAACCGCGTTGGGTACAGGCTGGCTCACGGCGCGGCATCGACGACCTCCTGCCAGCCCACCGTGTGATGAAGTGGCTGCCGATCCGGCGCCAAACCGACACTCACGTTCACTTCGACGAGGGACGCATCAGCCAGAGGATGCCTCGCCTCGACCAACCACCAGGTACGCTCATCGAACCGGACCTCCAGGGTGCGCCGCTGTGCAGCCACAGGCGCGTGCAGGCGCAGCTCAGCAAGGTGGTTATCGGCAATCCAGCTGGCGAACAGCCGGTCACGCAGGCCCTGCGACTGTTCCAGCACATGCTGGCTGGCGGTCGTCACAGCTGCCGCCAGCACGGCAAAAACAGACAGCGCCACCAGCACTTCCAGCAACGTAAACCCACGTTCAACGTTCGAGCCAGGGGTCATTGAGGCCATCGCTTGATACCTGGGCCAAGCTGACGCCAGCCTCATGGAATGACAACGAAAACGGGGTGTGCTCGTCGCTACGGGAAAACACCAGTTGCGCAGTGCCTTCCAGCTTGCCGGGCATCACTGCCAGCCCGTCGATTTCGAGATGCAGGTCCAGCCCGGTGTCCCGGCGCTGCCCCTGCACTGCCACGCTGAGCCCTTCACCCGTCACTAGCCGATAGCCGCGGGGGTCAACGTGCACAGCCAAATCCCGCCCTTCCAGGACCGCCTGCTGCCTGGCGTACTGGACCAGTTGCAGAAACAGGACGGCTTCCTGCCGCGCCAACCGTTGCGGGCTCTGGCCCACTTGTAGCCCGGCCATGGCCAGGACTACGCCTACCAGCAGCAACACCAGCATGATTTCAAGCAGGGTGAAGCCTCGCGACCGGCGCTGCCTCATTCGACCCAGTTACCGATATCGGCATCCGCGTCTTCACCACCGGGCTGGCCGTCGGCCCCCAAAGAGAACAAGTCGTATCCCTGGCCTGATCGCGTACCTGGGTTGGCGTACTGATAAGGCGCCCCCCACGGGTCCATCGCCTGACGCTTGAGGTAGCCTTGCACGCTCCACTGCCGGGGCAGTGGCGCCAGGGTTGGGCGCCGGACGAGCGCCTCCAGGCCTTGAGCCGTGGTGGGGTAGCGCCCATTGTCCAGGCGGTAGATTTCCAGCGCCGTGGCAATGGACTGAATATCGGTACGCGCTGCGGTGAGCTTGGCATGGTCCGGGCGGCTCATCACATTGGGCAGCACCAAGGCACCGAGTACCCCCAGGATGATCACCACCACCATGATTTCAATAAGCGTGAAACCGCGTTGCGCGCGACGTGCAAAGCCGTAGGACATATCAGTTGACCAGTTGGTTGAGGTTGAGAATGGGCAGCAGGATGGCCAGCACGATGAACAGCACGATGCCGCCCATCACCAACAGCATCAGGGGTTCACACAGGCTCACCAGGAGGGTTATACGACCTGCCAGTTGCCTGGCCTGAAGATCGGCGGCACGCTCCAGCATGCCGTCCAGCTCTCCGGCACGCTCGCCACTGGCGATCATGTGCAGCATTAGGGCGGGCATGGTCTCGCTGCGTGCCAGGCTATGGGCCAGCGTTGCGCCTTCGCCCACTTCACGCACAGCGGCCTGCAAGCGTTCGCGAAGAACCAGGTTGCCCACCACACCTGCCGCGATGTTCATGGCATCGACCAGCACGACGCCGCTGCGCCCCAGAATTGCCAGGGTGCTGATGAAACGCGCGGCTTCACTGGCCAGCACAAAACCGGCGTAACCGGGTATGCGCAGGACCATGGCATGCCATTGCCTTCGTCTGGCGGGTTTGCGTAACAGCAAGACGACCGCTGTAGCGCCTGTCAGCATCACCAGCAAGGCCAACAGCCCAAAGCGGCCGAAGGCATCGCTGAGTGCGATCAGCACCTGCGTTGCCAGCGGCAACTGCGCCTGGTCGCGGGCAAACGCCTGCACCACGTCCGGCACCACATAGCCAAGCAGAAACCCCACCACCAGCAGTGCCACGACCGTCAGGATCAAGGGGTAAAGCATCGCCAACTGCACTTTCTGGCGCAGTGCCCGCTGTTCCTCGCCATGCTCAGCCAGCCGTTCCAGTACGCCGGCCAGGTGCCCTGAACGCTCCGCCGCCTCGACCGTGGCGCGGTAGACCAACGGGAATGCGGATGGGTAATGTGCCAACGCATCGGCAAAGGTATTACCTTCGGCGACCCGCTCAGCCACGCCAAGCAACACCTGCCTGACCAAACGCTGGCCGCTTTGCGCAGCCACAGCCTGCAATGCTTCAGTCAGCGGTATGCCGGCCTGCAACAGCGTTGCCAGTTGCCGGGTCAGCAGGCAGCGATGCACGAGGGAAAGGCGATTGCGTGCAACCCGCGCGGCAAAGGGCGAAGGCTGTAATTCTTCGATCATCAATACCGACCAGCCCTGCTCGCGCAACTGCTGTCGGGCCTGGCGTGCACTGGCTGCCTCTAGCGTGCCGCGCTGACGCGTGCCTTCGATGCGCTGAGCCTGATACCGGAAAACCGCCATGCTCAGTCCTGGCCTGTGACGCGCAGCAGTTCCTCGACACTGGTCTGCCCTTGGCAGACACGCTCGATACCGTGCTGAAACAAGCTGGTCGAGTGCGGGCACAGCAATGCCCGCATCTGTGCCAGGGATGCGCGGCCGTGAATAGCCTGTGCCAGCTGCGGGGTGATCACGACCATTTCGTGCAACGCCACACGCCCGCTGTAGCCCAACTGGCACAGCTCACAACCAACAGCGTGGTAAAGCTGCCGCGGTAAGTCATCGGGATTGCCCAAGGCAGCGGCCATGGCGTCATCCACCTCGCACGCGACCTTGCAATGCGGGCACAACACGCGCACCAGGCGCTGAGCCATGACACCGGCGAGCGATGAGGCGAGCAGGCAGGTATCCACCCCCATGTCCGCCAACCGCATGATGGCGCCCAGTGCACTGTTGGTATGCAAGGTCGACAGCACCAGATGGCCCGTCAGCGATGCCTGCACGGCAATTTCGGCCGTTTCCCTGTCACGGATCTCACCCACCATCACGACATCCGGGTCCTGCCGCAGGATCGCCCGCAGCCCGCGTGCAAAGGTCATCTCCACCTTGCTGTTGACCTGAGTCTGGCCGATGCCCGGCAAGTGATATTCAACCGGGTCTTCGACGGTGAGAATGTTGCGCGACTCTCGGTTCAGTACCGACAACGCCGTATACAACGTGGTGGTCTTGCCAGAGCCGGTAGGGCCGGTCACCAGGAAAATGCCGTGGGGTTTGTCCAGCAATGCCAGGAACGCCTTCTGCACAGAGGGCTGCATCTGCATGTGTTGTATGTCCAGGCGGACCGCCTGCTTATCCAGCAAGCGCATCACCACCCGCTCCCCATGGGCCGCAGGCAAGGTGGACACACGCACATCCACCTCATGGCCTGCCAGCCGCAAGCTGATGCGGCCATCCTGTGGCACACGTTTTTCGGCAATGTCCAGGCGCGCCATAACCTTGATGCGCGATACCAGCAGTGCCGAGAGCGCCCTGGGCGGCGTGAGCACTTCGCGCATGACACCGTCGATGCGCATGCGAACACGTAACTGCTGCTCGAAGGTTTCCAGGTGGATATCGGAAGCGCGAGACCTGACCGCTTCGCTGAGCAACGCATTGAGCAACCGGATGATCGGCGCATCGTCCTGTTGATCGAGCAGGTCACTGGCCTGCGGCAAGCCCTCAGCCAAGCGTGACAGGTCGATGTGGTCATCCAGCTCCTGGATAACCGACTGTGCCGCATCCTGGGCGCCGCCATAGCAACCGGCCAGGTGGATGGCAAACGCGTCATCGTCCACCACCCGCAGCGGAAAATGCTGCCCGACCACGCGCAACGCTTCGGAAAGCGACTCCAGCGAGGCGCCGTTACGCATCAGCAACGTGTGGCGGTCTAGCAAAATGCCAAAACGCCGGGCAAAGCCGAATGGAATCAGATCGCTCACCGGCCAGGTTCCTCGCCCATCGGTGCAGGGCGCGCCTCGAACATTTGGCGGGGGTCTTTCGGTACTCGTGCCGGGTCGGACGCCTGTACGTCGCCATAGGCGCGGCGGCCGGACTCGATCAGGTCTTCCTGGGTACGCAGGACGGTAGGCCTCAGGAACACCATCAGGTTGGTCTTTTCCTGAGTGTCCCTGGTCCAGCGAAACAAGCCACCGAGCAGCGGGATGCGGCTTAGCAACGGCACTGCGCGCTGCTCTGTCCGCACGCTGTCCTTGATCAGGCCGCCGATCACGATGATCTCGCCGTCCGCAGCCAGGATGGTGCTCTTGAGCGTCCGCTTGCTGGTGATCAGGTCACCCTCGACCGTGCCAGGTGCCAGTTCGGAGCTTTCCTGTTCGACTTCCAGGCGCAAACTCCTGCCCTCATTGATGTGCGGGCGCACCTTCAGGCTAATACCGATGTCCTTGCGTTCCACGGTCGTGAACGGGTTGTCGGCGCCACTGCCTGAGGTGGTGTACGAGCCGGTCTTGAAGGGCACGTTCTGCCCCACCAGGATCTGCGCCTCCTGGTTGTCTAACGTGAGCAGGCTGGGGGTGGACAGCAAATTGCTGCGGGTATTGCTGGCCAACGCGGAAACCAGCAGGCCAAAACGGTCAGAACCCAATGCCAGTGCCGCGCCGCTCGGCAGTGCCTTGTCTGCGCCCAGCAGGTCAGCCCACGCCACACCGCTGTCGGGGAATGTCACGCCGCCCTTGAGGCTGCCTGTATCTATTCCCCACTGCAGCCCCAAGGCCTCATTGATATCCCCGCTGACCTCGACGATGGCCGCATGTATCAGCACTTGCGCACGCGGCTGGTCAAGTTGCTCGATGATCTGTACCACATTACCCAATGTCTGGGGCTCGCCCAGAAGCACCAGCGCATTCTGGCTGACATCGGCCTTGACCATGGCCCCTGCCGCAAGCGGCTGGCCCAAGGTTTCAGTACCTGCCTTGCCATCCAGCCGTTTGCCCACTTCACTGAGCACCTCGGCCAGTTGCTCGGCATTGCCATGCTGAAGGCGTACCACTCGCCAGTTCTGCGAACTGGCAGGCGCGGGCACATCCAGCTCGCGGGCCAGGCGGGCAAGGCGTTGCCGGGACTTTTCCGGGCCGAGTATCAGCAGGCGGTTGCTGCGCGAGTCGGACAGCACCCGCACACCACTGTCCGGGCCGCCCGCCGAAGCCTCTACCACAGGCAACACATCCACGGCCTGTGCGGTACGCAAGGTCACCAGCTCATAGTCATGCCGTTGACCGCTGTCCAGTTGCGCCACCAGGCTTTGCAGGCGCTCCAGGTTTGCAGCCGAATCGGTAACGACCAAGGCATTGGCCGAACTGGACGGGCCAATGTAACCATTGCTGGACACCAACGGCCTCAGCAAGCCCGCCAGGTCAGCGGCAGTGCTACCGGACAAGCTGAACACGCGCGTGGTGAATGCGGCAGGAATGGCATCGACTTGCTGGTTGGCCCAGGCTTTTGCCTCACTCGCCGGCAGCACCAGCAAGCGATCACCATCGTTTACCGCGGCGAACCCTTGCGCATTCAGCACCGAGTAGAACAGCCGGCGCACGCCCTCACGATCGTGCGCTTCATTGGACAAGACGGTAATCCGGCCCTGCACACGCGGGTCGAGCACAATCGTCTGGTCAAGAATGGCCCCGACTTCGCGCACCACATCGCGCACATCGGCATCGCTCATCGCCAGTTGCCAGGTCGGCGCATCAGCCAGGGCCAGCGGGCAGGTCAAAGTCAGACAGGCCCCGAACGAGGCCCCCCGTAGAAAGCGTTGAAATGTCATTGCACCTCCCGCAGCAGACGGGGTGAATTGGCAGAGGCAGGACCACGCGCGGGAGTACTGCCCGATTGAACGAAGACGTTGGCGCGGCTGCCGGGCAACGCCAGCCTTTGCTCGCGCTCACCGTCCCAAAGGGTGATGGACCGCACGTCGATACGACGCAACACGCTGCCGCCCGGCATACGGTCGCCAACCCGGTACAGGCTTTCACCCTCGCGGCTTGCAACCAGCGCACCGGCATGGCCCAGGCTCGGGACGAAACACGCCTTGAGAACCAGTTCGGCCTGGCTGGCAGCCTGGCCGACAGGCGCGCTGTAACCAAACGCCAGTGCCAAGGTTGCCGTGGGTAATGGCTTCTGGGCTGTCGGTGCGGGGGCGACCTGCTCCTGCCCGACACGCTCAGCCATGGGGCGAGTTGTTTCCCGCACGACCAGAAAGGCAATCGCCAACAGGGGGGCAGCCACCCAGGACAGGATCGAAAACGGCTTCATTGGCTCAGGGCAACATCCGGCGAAGCACCTGCCGCCCAGAACACTCGTGCAGAATGACGGCCCCGACATGCAGCGCCACAACCAGGGTCAGCACCACGTTGGCTGCAACATGCAGCTTCAGCCAGGCACTGAGCCATGACGGGTCGCTGATCAACGGCGAGATGGCAAACCATCCAAACACGTCGATTGCGCGGTCCATCATCAGTACGCCAGATAACAGCACCAGCGCGGTCAGCCAGTACATACCCTCGTGTACAGCATGGGCAGCCCGACGCGCCCGAGGGTTCTCATTCAGCGCACCCGGCCTTGCCTTGAACAATCGCACCAGCCAACGCAGCAAGAAAACCGGGATGAACAGCGTGGTCAGCCCGACATTCACGAAACCGACCAGATGGGCAGTGGCGGGTTCGACATCAAAGCCGGCAACATAAAAGCCACTGACCAGCGCCCAGCCGATCACCAAGGCAGAGACCCAGTGCAACAGGATCTGCTGCCAGCAATATTTGTGTATTTGCATCGAAAATACCGTGTTGTGCCCTGGCCGCTACTCCGGCTGCCAGGGCACATTCCTTCAGCGCTTGATCCAGGCGTCTTGCCAGTGGCTGCCTACACCCGGCTCATATTGGGTGGCACTTGCCGAATAGCTCTTGCACCAGCCCTCGAACGGGAACGGCTTGCACTCGAACACTTCACCCGTCTTCGGTTGCAGGACACGTGTACCGGCCTTGTAGCTTGCAATCGATTGAGGGAAGACAAAGTCGTGGCCTTCGCCACCCGCAGCCTTCAGCTGAACCGTGCGCTCTTCCTGCAGCAGGATGCGCCCGGCCTTGTTCACACCGACCACCTTGAGCAGGTGCTCGCCTGCCACAGTGTCCGCCTGCAGCATCATTGGACGGGTGGTGGCGTCCACGTCCTGGCGAGTGAAGCCGACTTGCTGGTTGGCACTGTCGAACAGCCGCGCACTGACCTGCAAATTACGGTTGGTCATCACCGTGAAGTCCAGGTTCGCCTTACCGTCTGTCAGTGTGTACTCAGGCTTCAGGTCATGCAGGTGCAGGTAACTGTCATCGACAGGCACGCCTTCGATGTCCAGCTGATAACTGCTGATGCCCGCCTCGTGTTTGGCGAAGATCGTGTTGCTGCCCTGAACGGGCTTGATGTTGCCGTCGCCATCAAGGAGGCCTGCCTGGACCAGGGATTGGGTTTCATTGATGCGCTTGGCGAGCTTGTAGGACCAATTGGGCGCAAGGCCTTCTTCGGCGCTTTCGATGACGATGGAAACACTGAACTGAGCGCTTTCCGAACCCGCCACGAAGGCGCGCGCTTTAACTTTGTCGCCAACTTGCAGGTCACGGTGCGGATTGATACTGCCAACTCGCGGCCACTCCGGGGCAGGACCACCTTCCGCCTGAATGTCCACGTCCATCACATCGTGGAACGCCATTGCGGTATCGGCTACTGTCCACACACCCAGTATGGCGTGATGCCCGGAACGGTCTGCTGGCAGCGTGCAATGATGCTTTTCAATGGCTGGGCCACTGGTGGGTTGCCCCTCTCCACGAGCCGGCTGCCCATGCCCATCGACGGTACAGAATGGCGCCGACTCGAACGCATCGCGCCCCAAAGGCGCATTCGGGTTCCACCCCGCTTTGGTGATGAAGTACTCCCAACCCGTCGTCTTGTGCCCTTCCGTGTAATACCACTCGAAGGCGACCTCACGCTGCTTGATAGGCGTCAGTGACCAGCGGTTGGCAGACTGTTCATCCAACGGAGCAAAGTCGGACTTTACGCCACCACTGGCGAGCTTGCCATCGGCCGGGCCACGGGCTGGAAAGCCTTTCTCGGCCTCCCCGACACTCTGTGGCTCGTACATCGCTTGGCCACACCCGGTATTCGACCCAAGTTGGCACGCATACGCCCTGGACGGCGGTTCACTGGTGTAACCATGCGCACTGGCCATTTGGGCATGCATGCCCACCCCGGCAATCGCCAACCATGCGCTGCTGGCAACAACCCTTCGTAGATGCTTTCGTGTACTCATGACGCACTCCAAACTGCTGAGTTTGCGTCGGGGGCTCCCGACAGGAGTGCGTCATTCTAAAAATGCGAAAGGCTGCAAAACATAGGAAAATTCCTGCCAATCAGCAGGCATCTTCATGAATCAGTTGATGATCTCGACAATATCCACGTCAACCTCGCGGCTCATCAGGTGCTTTTCCACTTCACCGGTCAGCTTGACCTTGGTCTTGTCGTTGAACGGCGTCGGCGGCAGGTCTTCGTCATCGATCTCGACGGTGATGGTGCCGGTGTTGTCCTTGAATTCGTACTTGTCGTCGTTGTTGATCTTCTTGGTCACGAAGCCTTGCAGCACAACCGGGGTGTCATCGGCAGCGTCGTTGGCAGCGGCAACAGTAGTGACCGACTGAGCGCCGGGGCCGGTATAGCTCGCAGCCAGTGCGGCGGTGCTAAACAGAGGGGCGAGGATCAGGGCGAGGTAACGTGCTTTCATGAGGATCGGGTCCTGTTTGGGTTTCGATGGGACCAGATTAGCGACAATCGCTGAATTAAAACTTAATGCGACAAAAAGCCCGGCACAGGGCCGGGCTTGAGTGTTCAGCCTTCAGATCACTGATGATACTGCGCCGACAGCTCATGCACGGCGTTGATGAACACACCCGCGTGCTCCGGGTCGACTTCCGGAGTAATGCCGTGGCCCAGGTTGAACACATGGCCCGTGCCGTGCCCGTAGCTGGCCAGGATGCGCGCCACTTCCTGGCGGATGGCTTGCGGCTTGGCGTACAGCACGGTCGGGTCCATGTTGCCTTGCAGGGCCACCTTGTCACCCACGCGGCGGCGTGCGTCGCCGATCTCGCAGGTCCAGTCCAGGCCCAGCGCATCGGCGCCGGCTTCAGCGATGCTTTCCAGCCACAGACCACCGTTCTTGGTGAACAGGATCACCGGCACCTTGCGCCCTTCGTGCTCACGGATCAGCCCGCTGACGATCTTGCGCATGTAGGCCAGGGAGAATTCCTGGTAGGCCGCCGCCGACAGATTGCCGCCCCAGGTGTCGAAAATTTGCACAGCCTGGGCACCGGCCAGAATCTGGCCATTCAGGTAGCTGGTCACCGACTGGGCCAGCTTGTCCAGCAGCAGGTGCAGGGCTTGCGGGTTGTCGTAGGCCATGGCCTTGGTCTTGCGGAAGTCTTTCGACGAGCCGCCTTCGACCATGTAGGTGGCCAGGGTCCACGGGCTGCCGGAGAAACCGATCAGCGGCACACGGCCGTTGAGTTCGCGGCGAATGGTGCTGACCGCGTCCATCACATAGCCCAGGTCTTTCTGTGGGTCGGGGATTGGCAGCGCTTCGATGTCGGCCGGGGTGCTGATGACCTTCTTGAAACGCGGGCCTTCGCCGGTTTCGAAGTACAGGCCCAGGCCCATGGCGTCGGGGATGGTGAGGATGTCCGAGAACAGGATCGCCGCGTCCAGCGGGTAGCGGTCCAGCGGCTGCAGGGTGACCTCGCAGGCGAACTGCGGGTTCATGCACAGGCTCATGAAGTCACCGGCCTTGGCGCGGCTGGCGCGGTACTCCGGCAGGTAGCGGCCGGCCTGGCGCATCATCCACACCGGGGTGACGTCTACGGGTTGCTTGAGCAGTGCACGCAGGAAACGATCGTTCTTCAGGGCAGTCATGTCGGCATCCGGAAAAATAGTGCGGGCATTTTCTCAGACGCACAAAGAAAAGGCACGGCTCATTGCCGTGCCTTTTCTCTATGGGTATGTCCTGGATCAATAGATTTTGTATACAAAATCTAAATGATTTCAGACTTCGAGGTAGTCCAGGATGCCTTCAGCAGCCGTACGCCCTTCGAAGATGGCCGTTACCACCAGGTCCGAACCGCGCACCATGTCGCCACCGGCAAACACTTTCGGGTTGCTGGTCTGGTGCTTGAACTTGCCTTTCTCCGGCGCCACCACGCGACCTTGGCTGTCCAGCTGGATACCATGCTGCTCGAACCACGGCGCCGGGCTTGGACGGAAGCCGAAGGCGATCACCACGGCATCGGCCGGCAGGATCTCTTCAGAACCCGGGATCGGCTCGGGGCTGCGGCGGCCACGGGCATCCGGCTCGCCGAGACGGGTTTCGACCACTTTCACGCCTTCCACCTTGTCTTCGCCAACGATGGCGATTGGCTGGCGGTTATAGAGGAACTTCACGCCCTCTTCCTTGGCGTTCTTCACCTCTTTGCGCGAACCCGGCATGTTGGCCTCGTCACGGCGATAGGCACAGGTCACCGACTTGGCGCCCTGACGGATCGACGTGCGGTTGCAGTCCATCGCGGTGTCACCACCGCCCAGCACCACGACCTTCTTGCCCTGCATGTCGACGAAGTCTTCCGGCGATTTCTCGAAGCCCAGGTTACGGTTGACGTTGGCGATCAGGAAATCCAGCGCGTCATGCACGCCTGGCAGGTCCTCGCCCGGGAAGCCACCCTTCATGTAGGTATACGTACCCATGCCCATGAATACGGCGTCGTACTCGGCGAGCAGCTGTTCCATGGTGACGTCCTTGCCCACCTCGGTGTTCAGGCGGAACTCGATGCCCATGCCGGTGAAGACTTCGCGGCGGTTGCTGAGCACGGTCTTTTCCAGCTTGAACTCGGGGATGCCGAAGGTCAGCAGGCCACCGATTTCCGGGTTCTTGTCGAACACCACCGGGGTCACGCCGGCACGCACCAGTACGTCGGCGCAGCCCAGGCCAGCAGGGCCGGCACCGATGATGGCGACGCGCTTGCCGGTTGGCTTGACCTTGGACATGTCCGGACGCCAGCCCATGGCGAAGGCGGTGTCGGTGATGTACTTCTCCACCGAACCGATGGTCACCGCACCAAAGCCGTCGTTCAGGGTGCAGGCACCCTCGCACAGGCGGTCTTGCGGGCACACGCGGCCGCACACTTCCGGCAGGGTGTTGGTCTGGTGCGACAGCTCGGCGGCGGCCAGGATGTTGCCTTCGGAAACCAGCTTCAACCAGTTGGGGATGAAGTTGTGTACCGGGCACTTCCATTCGCAATACGGGTTACCGCAGCCCAGGCAGCGGTGCGCCTGGTCCACGGACTGCTGCGGCTTGAACGGTTCGTAGATTTCCACGAACTCTTTCTTGCGCTGGCGCAGCAGCTTTTTCTTCGGGTCCTTGCGGCCCACTTCGATGAACTGGAAGTCGTTGTTCAGACGTTCAGCCATTTTTCAAAACCTCTTTACAGCAGCTGCAAGCTACACGCTGCAAGCCGCAAGACGATCACTTAAGCCGGGCAAACCTCGTACTGCCTTTACGTGCAGCTTGAGGCTTGCCACTTGCAGCTGTTTTTACTGCGGGTTGGCACGGGTGCTGGACAGCAGTTGCTTCAGGTTGGCTGCCTTCGGCTTCACCAGCCAGAAGCGCCGCACGTAGTCGTCCAGGTTCTCCGAGAGCTCACGCCCCCACTCGCTGCCGGTTTCTTCCACATACTCGGCAAGGACGCGCGCCAGGTGGCTGCGGTAGGCCTCCATCGCTTCACCACTGATACGCTGGATTTCCACCAGTTCGTGGTTGAGCTTGTCGACGAAGCTATTGTCCATGTCGAGCACGTAGGCGAAGCCGCCAGTCATGCCAGAACCGAAGTTGTAACCGGTCTTGCCCAACACGCAGACAAAGCCGCCGGTCATGTATTCACAGCAGTGATCGCCAGTGCCCTCGACAACAGCGTGGGCGCCGGAGTTACGCACAGCGAAGCGCTCGCCCGCAGTACCCGCAGCAAACAGCTTGCCGCCAGTGGCACCGTACAGGCAGGTGTTGCCGACGATGGCGCTGTGCTGGGTTTCGAACGGGCTGCCGGCTGGCGGCACGATGGTGAGCTTGCCACCGGTCATGCCCTTGCCGACGTAGTCGTTGGCGTCGCCTTCCAGGTGCAGGTTCAGGCCACCGGCGTTCCACACACCGAAGCTCTGGCCCGCAGTACCCTTGAAGCGGAAGGTGATCGGCGCCGCAGCCATGCCCTGGTTGCCGTGCAGGCGGGCGATTTCGCCCGATACACGCGCACCGATGGAACGGTCGCAGTTGCAGATGTCGAGGTTGAACTCGCCACCGGCCTGGTCACGGATGGCCGGCATGGCCATGTCCACCATTTTCTCGGCCAGCTCGCCCTGATCGAACGGCGGGTTCTTGTCCACTTCGCAGAACTGCGGCTTGTCAGCCGGGATGTGCGAGCTGCCCAGCAGTGGCGACAGGTCCAGGTACTGCTGGCGCTCGGTGTCGCCTGGCAGTACGTCGAGCAGGTCGGTACGGCCGATCAGTTCGCCCAGGCTGCGCACGCCCAGCTTGGCCAGCCACTCACGGGTTTCTTCGGCGACGAAGGTGAAGAAGTTGATCACCATGTCGACGGTGCCGATGTAGTGGTCCTTGCGCAGCTTGTCGTTCTGGGTGGCTACGCCGGTGGCGCAGTTGTTCAGGTGGCAGATGCGCAGGTACTTGCAGCCCAGGGCGATCATTGGCGCGGTACCGAAGCCGAAGCTTTCGGCGCCGAGGATGGCCGCCTTGATCACATCCAGGCCGGTTTTCAGGCCGCCGTCGGTCTGTACCCGCACCTTGCCGCGCAGGTCGTTGCCACGCAGGGTCTGGTGGGTTTCGGCCAGGCCCAGTTCCCACGGGGCGCCGGCGTACTTGATCGAGGTCAGCGGCGAAGCACCGGTACCCCCGTCGTAACCCGAGATGGTGATCAGGTCGGCATAGGCCTTGGCCACGCCAGCGGCGATGGTGCCCACGCCGGCTTCCGCCACCAGCTTGACCGAAACCAGCGCCTGCGGGTTGACCTGCTTGAGGTCGTAGATCAGCTGGGCCAGGTCTTCGATCGAGTAGATATCGTGGTGCGGCGGTGGCGAAATCAGGGTCACGCCCGGTACCGCATAGCGCAGCTTGGCGATCAGGCCGTTGACCTTGCCGCCTGGCAGCTGGCCGCCCTCACCGGGCTTGGCGCCCTGGGCAACCTTGATCTGCAGCACTTCGGCGTTCACCAGGTATTCCGGGGTCACGCCAAAGCGGCCGGTAGCCACCTGCTTGATCTTGGAGCTGCGGACGGTGCCGTAGCGCGATGGGTCTTCACCGCCTTCACCGGAGTTGGAGCGCGCGCCCAGGCGGTTCATGGCCTCGGCCAGCGCCTCGTGGGCTTCCGGCGACAGGGCACCCAGCGAGATACCGGCGGAGTCGAAACGCTTGAGGATGGCCTCCAGCGGTTCGATCTGCTCCAGCGGCAGCGGCTGGTCAGCCACTTTCACTTTCAGCAGGTCGCGGATCATCGACACCGGGCGGGTGTCGACCAGCGTGGTGTATTCCTTGAACTTGGCGTAGTCGCCCTGCTGCACGGCGGCTTGCAGGGTGTTGACCACGTCTGGGTTGTAGGCGTGGTACTCGCCACCGTGAACGAACTTCAGCAGGCCGCCTTGCTGGATCGGCTTGCGCGCACTCCAGGCTTCGGCCGCCAGCAGCTTCTGGTCGCTTTCCAGGTCTTCGAAGCGCGCGCCCTTGATGCGGCTGGACACGCCCTTGAAGCTCAGGCCGACCACTTCCTCGGCCAGGCCGATGGCTTCGAACAGCTGCGCACCACGGTACGAGGCGATGGTGGAGATGCCCATCTTCGACAGGATCTTCAGCAGGCCCTTGGAGATGCCCTTGCGGTAATACTTGAAGACTTCGTCCAGGTCACCCAGCACTTCGCCGGTGCGGATCAGGTCGGCCAGCACTTCATAAGCCAGGTACGGGTAAACAGCCGAGGCACCGAAGCCCAGCAGCACGGCAAAGTGGTGCGGGTCGCGGGCGGTGGCGGTTTCCACCAGGATGTTGCTGTCGCAACGCAGGCCTTGTTCAGTCAAGCGGTGGTGCACTGCACCCACGGCCAGCGAAGCGTGCACCGGCAGTTTGCCCGGGGCGATGTAGCGGTCGCTCAGCACCAGCTGGGTCTTGCCAGCGCGCACGGCTTCTTCAGCCTGGTCAGCGATATTGCGGATGGCCGCTTCCAGGCCGACGCCCTCTTCATAGTTGAGGTCGATCAGCTGGCGGTCGAAACCTTCGCGCTCCAGGCTCATCAGCGAACGCCACTTGGCGGGCGAAATGACCGGCGAGCTGAGGATCACCCGCGAAGCGTGCTCCGGGGACTCCTGGAAAATGTTGCGCTCGGCGCCCAGACAGATTTCCAGCGACATCACGATCGCTTCGCGCAGCGGGTCGATCGGCGGGTTGGTCACCTGGGCGAACTGCTGGCGGAAGAAGTCGTACGGCGAACGCACGCGCTGCGACAGCACGGCCATCGGCGTGTCGTCACCCATCGAGCCGACGGCTTCCTGGCCCTGCTCGCCCAGCGGCCGCAGCACCTGATCACGCTCTTCGAAGGTGACCTGGAACATCTTCATGTATTGCTTGAGCTGGTCAGCGTCATAGCTGGCCACGCCCTGGTCGTCGGTCAGCGTCGCCTGGATACGGGTGGCGTGCTGACGCAGCCAGCGCTTGTACGGGTGACGCGACTTCAGGCGGTTGTCGATGGCGTCGGTGTCGAGGATCTGGCCGGTTTCGGTGTCCACGGCCAGGATCTGACCCGGGCCGACACGGCCTTTGGCCAGTACTTCCTCAGGCTGGTAGCCCCATACGCCGATTTCCGAGGCGATGGTGATGTAGCCATTGGTGGTGGTCACCCAGCGCGCCGGGCGCAGGCCGTTACGGTCCAACAGGCACACCGCGTGGCGGCCTTCGGTCATGACGATACCGGCCGGGCCGTCCCACGGCTCCATGTGCATGGAATTGTATTCGTAGAAGGCGCGCAGGTCGGCGTCCATGGTCTCGACGTTCTGCCAGGCTGGCGGTACCAGCATGCGCACACCACGGAACAGGTCGATGCCACCGGTCACCATCAGTTCCAGCATGTTGTCCATGCTCGACGAGTCGGAACCCACGCGGTTGACCAGCGGGCCGAGCTCTTCGAGGTCGGGGATCAGGTCGTTGGCGAACTTGGTGCGACGGGCCATGGCCCAGTTGCGGTTGCCGGTGATGGTGTTGATCTCGCCGTTGTGTGCGAGGAAGCGGAACGGCTGCGCCAGCGGCCATTTCGGCAGGGTGTTGGTGGAGAAGCGCTGGTGGAACACGCAGATCGCGGTTTGCAGGCGCTCGTCACCCAGGTCTGGGTAAAACGCCGCGAGATCGCGCGGCATCATCAGGCCTTTGTAGATGATGGTCTTGTGCGAGAAGCTGCAGATGTAGTGGTCGGCGTCGTGGGCGTTGGCCACCGACGAACGGCGACGGGCACTGAACAGCTTGATCGCGAATTCCTGATCGCTCAGGCCTTCACCGCCGATGAACACCTGCTCGATCTGCGGCAGGCGCTCCAGAGCCAGGCGGCCGAGCACGCTGGTGTCGATCGGCACCTTGCGCCAGCCGACCAGCTTCAGGCCGGCTGCGAGGATTTCGCGGTCCATGTTGGCGCGGGCTGCTTCAGCTTTGACCGGGTCCTGGTTGAAGAACACCATGCCGACGGCGTACTGCTTGGGCAGCTCGACGGCAAAGTGTTCCTGGGCCACGGCACGCAGGAATTGATCGGGCTTCTGCATGAGCAGACCGCAACCGTCACCGGTCTTGCCGTCGGCGTTGATGCCGCCGCGGTGGGTCATGCAGGTCAGCGCCTGCATGGCGGTTTGCAGAAGGTGGTGGCTCGGTTCGCCCGTCATATGGGCGATCAGGCCAAAACCACAGTTGTCCTTGAATTCTTCGGGATGGTACAGACCTGTTTTCATAGACACATTCTCACCAGGTTCACCTCTCAACGGAGGCAAATCTCTTTTTTAACAACCACTTACCATCCACGCCGATCAAACGCCAGCTTTTTTGCGGTGGCCATGGAAAACCATTGTTGCACAGCGACAGCGATGCCCACAAATTTTCATGTCTCACCATTGAAAATTTATGTCGCAATTTTGAATGTTTTTGCGCCATGCGCCGTGATAGCGGCTTGGCTCGAGTCTGAAGCGTTTCAGCCATGACTGCAAGTAAGGCTTGTGGCCGGCAGTCTGGGACAGAAAAGCCTGCCGCGTTAAAACGCAGCAGGCTAGTCGAAAGCTAGAATTCGCTTAGCTACTGGGCGGCGGGGTGATGCCGCCCGGAAGGTATCAGCGGGCCGAGGCCAGCTCTTGTTGGACGCTGGCGACGGTACGTGGCCAAGGTTTACCAGCCTGGACCTTCGCTGGCAAGTTCTTGATTGCCGCAACCGCTGCATCGCGGTTGGCGAAGCTGCCATAAGTCACGACGTACAACGGCTTGCCCTGCAGGTTTTTCTTGAAGTAGCGATAGTCGCCACCCTGGGCCTTGACGTACGCCTGGGCCGAGGCCTCGGAGCTGGTGCCGAGGATCTGCACCACATAGTTACCCGGCTTTTGCCCGGCGTACCAACCACCGCTGCCACCACCGGATGCCGCTGGTTTTTCAGCCGGCTTGGCGGCTGGCTTGGCCACGGCAACCTGGGTCGGTGCTGGCGCGGGCTTGGCAGGTGCAACCGGTTTGGCCGGCTGGGTTGCGACGGGTTTCGGCGCAGGTGCTACCGGCTGCACAGGCTGGGCAGGCACACTGGCGACGGGCTGGGCAGGCGCAGGTGCCGGGCCGGCCGGCACGCCTTGCGGCGGGGCAATGGTGGTCACGGTTGGCGGTGGATTGCCAGGCTGCAGGGCGGTGTCGCCTGCCGGGCTGCCTTCTTCACCTTCACCCATGCCTGCGGCCTGGGCCAGCGGTTCGCGCATCACCGGCTGGGACTGGCCCACCAAAGGCAGTGGCATCGGCTGGGACGAGCCAGAGAATTCGATGGCAGCACCTTGCTTGCCTTCGCCAAGCGGCAACTGGGCTTGGGCGGCTGGCGCATCGGCCGGCGCCTTGTCGCCTTTCTTGGGCATCAACACCGCGGCGCCAACGGCGACCACGACCACAGCGGACAGCGCGAGCACATGTTTTTTAGGCATCTTGAACCCCATGGATGGTCGCTTGGCCGTCGAGCGGCTGGCGATCATGGCTTCGATCAAAGTGTCACGGGCGACCTGGTTGATGTTGCCAGGCCAACCGTCGGAGTTTTCATGGATATCGACGATCTGTTCACGGCTGAACACCTCGATGCCCCGGCCAGCGCCTTCCAGACGCTGCTCCAGGTACTCGCGGGTTTCCTCTTCACTGTAGGGGGCGAGCTCAATGATGTGGAAGCGTTCTTCCTCGATATTGAGCTCATCCAACCCGGCAATCAGTGACGGTTCACCGAACAGGAACACATGCGGGCGCCCTTCCGGTACACCGGCCGCCAATTCCAGCAACGCTTGGAGTGCCGACTCGTCGAGTTGTTCCGCATCGTCTACCAGCAAATACACTTCCTGCCCGGTGAGTGCCAGCTGCACCACCTTGGACAGAATCGCCTGCACTTCAGCCTGGTCCACCCCCAGATCCTGGGCGACCTGAGCCAGCATGCCGGAAGCATCGCTTGCACTGCGGGCAGACACCACCACGCTCTGCACCGCCTGTTTGTTGGTACTGGCCACCAGGGCCTGGCGCAGCAGCGACTTGCCGCTGCCCAGCGGGCCGCTGACTACCAGCATCAACTGGCTGTAGCGCGCCAGGTGGTGCAACTGGCCAAGCACGGGCTTGCGCTGGGCCGGGAAAAACTTGAAGCCGGGCACGCGGGGTGCGAACGGATCGTGGCTCAACTGGTAATGGTCGAGAAAGGCCTCATCGGCATGCAAACTGGTCATTGCGCTGTCACAACCTCAAAGCTGGGCCACGATCGCGCGGTAATCCGCCGACAGCGTGGCCTGTAGAATCTCTTTCGGATAGTCGTCGGTCACCACGGCCTCGCCCATCTGGCGCAGCAGCACCAGACGCAGACGACCGTCGAGCACCTTCTTGTCGACCGCCATGTGCTCCATGAAATGCGCCGGGGTCATTTCCTGTGGTGGCACCACCGGCAAACCTGCGTCCTGCAACAGGCGGATTCCGCGATCGCGCTCGGCCTGGTCGATCCAGCCAAGGCGCATGGACATTTCCAGGGCCATCACCGTGCCCGCTGCCACGGCTTCGCCGTGCAGCCACACGCCGTAGCCCATGTGGGTCTCGATGGCATGCCCGAAGGTATGCCCCAGGTTTAGCGTGGCCCGTACGCCGGACTCGCGCTCATCCGCCCCGACCACAGCAGCCTTTGCTGCGCAGGAACGACGAATGGCTTCGGTCAGGGCTACGGGGTCCAGGCCGCGCAGGGCCTGCATATTGTCTTCGAGCCAGGCGAGAAACGGCTTGTCGCAGATCAGGCCGTACTTGATCACTTCGGCCAGGCCAGCCGAGAGCTCGCGCGCGGGCAGCGTTTTCAGGCTGGTGGTGTCGATCAGCACTGCATTGGGCTGATAGAAGGCGCCGACCATGTTCTTGCCCAGCGGGTGGTTGATACCGGTCTTGCCGCCCACCGAGGAGTCGACCTGCGACAGCAGGGTGGTCGGCACCTGGATGAAATCGACACCACGCTGGTAGCAGGCGGCCGCGAAGCCGGCCATGTCACCGATCACACCGCCGCCCAGAGCGACCACGGTGGTGCGGCGATCATGGCGGGCGGTCAGCAGGCCATCGAAAATCAGCTGCAGGGTTTCCCAGTTCTTGTAGGCTTCGCCATCGGGCAGCACCACTGGCAGCACCGAATAGGCGCCCAGGGTCTTGGTCAGGCGTTCGAGATACAGGGGCGCGACGGTCTCGTTGGAAACGATGGCGACTTGCCGGCCGGCAATGTGCGGCGCCAGCAACTCGGGCTGGTCCAGCAAGCCTTCGCCAATGTAGATCGGGTAGCTACGCTCGCCCAGGTCGACCTTAAGTGTCTGCATGTATCCCCACAATGTACTTGGGCGCGGCGCCGTTCGGGCAACCTGCGCGGTAACGTTGAACCTCGCCTCGGCGCTGGTGGCCGAGAATAGTCCCGGGTTAACGGGGCGGCAACTGCTGCAAGCGCTCGAGAATGTCGATCACCACCATGCGTGGCGGCCGCTCGTCGGTTTCGACCACCAGGTCGGCGATCTCGCGGTAGAGCGGGTCGCGCGCTTCTAGCAGGGCGCGCAAGGTCGCCTCGGGGTTGGCGGTGCGCAGCAGCGGGCGATTGCGGTCGCGCGCGGTACGGCCAACCTGCTGCTCCACCGAGGCGTGCAGGTAGATCACCCGCCCCCCCTGGTGCAATGCCTGGCGGTTGGCTTCGCGCATCACCGCGCCGCCGCCGGTGGCCAGGACCACGCCGTCAAGCGCGCACAGTTCGGCGATCATCGCTTGCTCGCGATCACGAAAACCCGGCTCGCCTTCCTTGTCGAAAATCCACGGGATATTGGCGCCGCATCGCAGTTCGATTTCCTTGTCGGAATCCTTGAACAGCAGGCGCAGCTCTTTGGCCAAAAGGCGTCCAATGGTGCTTTTACCAGCGCCCATGGGCCCCACAAGTATCAAATTTCGCACAGAATCAACGACTCACAGCAATCGCCTGGTCACTCATGATACGCGGAGTCAGGAAGACCAGCAGCTCGGATTTTTTCTCTTGTAATGCATCGCGTCGAAACAGCCGCCCAACATACGGCAGATCGCCGAAAAATGGCACCTTGTCGACCACATTGTTTTGCGAAGTCGAGTACACGCCACCAATCACGATCGTTTCACCGTCCGCCACGCGAACCTTGGCATTGACCTCGTTCTTGCGAATCGGCGGTACGTTGTTCAAGGCATTGACGTAATCCGGCTCGTCCTTGGTCACCCTGACGGTCATGATCACCTTGTTGTCCGGGGTGATTTGCGGTGTCACCTCCAGCGACAGCGAGGCTTCACGAAACGACACCGAGGTGGCGCCGCTCTGACTGGTTTCCTGGTAGGGCACCTCGGTGCCTTTGAGAATCCTGGCCGTTTCCTTGTCGGCCGTTACCACTTTGGGCTGCGAAATGATCTCGCCGTTGCCGCTTTTTTCCATGGCGCTGAGCTCCAGGTCGAGCAACACGTCGCCACGCAGCAGGCCCAGGCCGAGACTACTGCCCGCACGCTCCACGCCAAGATCGACAAACAGCTCCTGGCCCGGCCGCAAGTTTTCGCTATACAGCGGCCCGCCCCAGCGCACCCCGAGACTTTTCTCGTAATCGACGTTGGCTTCGACGATACGCGCCTCGATCGCCACCTGACGCACCGGCACGTCCAGTTGCGCAACCAGCTGCCGCAGTTCCGCCAGGCGGTCGGCGGGCTGGTACGCCACCAGTGTATTGGTGCGCTCGTCGACAGCCAGGCTGCCTCTGACAGTGAGGGTGCCGTCATCCGCCAGGCTGGTCAGCAATAGCTCAACCAGCTCGGCAGCCTTGGCATGATGGATCGGTATCAGCTCACGGCGTAGCGGCTGCACCTGAACATCCGGCTCCAGCCCCACCGGGGCATCGAACGGCTGCGCGGCAAACGCTGCCGCAGGTGCCACCAGCAGTACATTACCCTCCTGCCGCCGGGCCAGGCCCTTGCTTCGCAACACCAGGTCGAGTGCCTGATCCCAAGGTACATCCTGTAAGCGCAACGTGACGTTACCTTGTACGTCGTCACCCGCAACCAGGTTGACGCCCGCATAATCAGCCAGCACCTGCAGCACCGAGCGCACTTCCACATCCTGGAAGTTCAACGACAGGGGCTCACCCTGGTAAGGCATCGCCGACGCCAGCGGGATCGGCAGCAGGGCTGCCAACACCCATTTCATCAACATTTTCATTCCGGTCCGGGGCCTCCTTGCCCAGGCGCTTTGCAAGGGTGATGAACGCTGTGCGCTCGTGCCACACCCCCGCCATGAATAGCCGTTCGCGTACCTCGACCTGGTCTTGGTCGACCCGCTCCACCACACCGTGGTTACGCCCCAAACGCTCGCCTGCCCGAACCCTATAGAGCCTGCCAGCCGCCATCAGCAGCGCCTCGTGCGACATCCCGCGCGACAGGCTGCCGACCATTTCCAGTTGCGCCAACGGCACACTGCCCAGCCCGAAGCCTGCCATTCGTCTCGCTGCTGGTGTGAAGGGGTCGACCACGGGCTCTGGTGTGGCGGCCCTGGCCGAGGTGTGTGTAAACACCTCGGGTGCCGGCACAGGTGCGGCTGCCTCGAAGGCTTCTACACGCAGTTGCAGGCGCAAAAGCCTTGGCTGCCCCTCGACAATAGAAAGGTTGATGTCGCCACTGCGCAGCAGGCGCGCCTGGCCCAGCCAGGCGTGCAGCCATTGACGCAAGGCCATGTAAGGCCCCACCACCTGCACCTGCAGGGGTGTTTTGCGATAGCCTGCCTGCTGCTCGCTTTCATGCACATCGAGCCGCTCGACCAGTAGGCCATGGGCATGCCCCGACGAAGCCAGGCTGCCGAGCAAGTCGCTCATGTCCTCCCCGCTGGCCAGGTGCCAGTGAGCCTCCAGCAACGCCTGCTCGGCAACAACCCGCGCTGCCTGCAGTTGCTCCAGCTCGACCAGCTTCGCCGCGCTGGCTGACTGCTGTTCACCTAATGAGGCTTGCCTGGACGCCTCTTGCGCCTGTTGCTGGAGCGCTGCCGGCAGGCGCAACGCGCAACCCAGACCGAACACCAGCACAGCGACCATGGCTGGGGCCAGCCACCTGATACGCCTGGAGTGCTCGGCGACCGCCAGCCAGGCAAAGATCGGCGCCACATTCACGACCAGAACGCCGAAACGCGCGCGGCCAACAGAAACTCATCGCCACCCGGCACGCTCCTGATGCGCTTGAGTTCCAGGTCGAGCAGAACAGACGAATGCTCCAGGTCACGCATGAACTGCGCAACCACGGCGCCGGAGGTAGCCAGCCCGGCCAGCAGCAAGTGGCCGTTTTCCAGGCTGAGGTCAAGGAGCTGCACGCCCATCGGCAGCGCCCCTTCGAGGTCAGTGAACACATCACCCAGAATGCCCTGCTGAGCGCGCAAACGCTCGAGTGCAGTCAGACGCTCCAGCAGCGCCTGATGCTGTGCACGCACATCATCCAACGGCCGCAATTGCTCGGCCAGGCGATCGAGCGCGGCCTGTTGCCGGGTGTTGGACAGCGCCTGCTGCTGCCCGCGCTGACGGGCCAACTGGTCGACCAGCATCACCGCGCACAGCGCCAGAATGGCGCCAGCGACCAACCGGGAGCGAAAACGCCGAAGCGTGGCCTGGCGCTGCCGCTCACGCCAAGGCAGCAGGTTCAGTCGCATCATGGCCGCAATCCTCCATAAGCGAGGGCGCAAGCCAGCAGCATCGACCCGTCGACATGCTCAAGCCCGGCCTGGCCAGGCAAATGCCGGCACGTCGTTTTCAGTTGACGGCCCAGGCTTTGCAGCCAGTCAGGATCCAGCGAACAACTGCTGGTTACCCACAGGCCTGCAGGCAAATGCTCATCGGCAAGCAGCGCATGCAGCGCCTCCGACAGCGGCCCCATCCCCTTCTGCCCCTGCGTTTGCAATTCACGACGCTGGCTGGGCCGACCGGGATGCCAGTCATACAGAACCGCACCATGTGCCTCTACACGCAGTAATGCCGAGCCCTCGAAGCACCCCTGAGGCAACATGCGGCACAGGGCGATGTTATCGACCTCGACGGCTTCCAGCTGCAACCCTGCCTCGTCGACGATGGCCTCCAGTGACGCCAACGCACTTTGCCGGCATGCGGCCACCATCACCTCGGCGCATCCCGGTTGCACGCGAGACGCCCCCAACACCTGAAAATCCAGGGCCAGGTCCTCCAGCGGAAACGGAAACAGTCGCTCGGCATCGGCCAGCAACTGCGCCTCCAGTTCTACACCAGCCTGCTCCATCGGCAGATGACACAACTTGAAGATCACCTGGTTGGCGGGTAACGCCAACGCTACCCGCCGTTGCCTGAGACCACTGCGCCGGTAGGCACGACGCAAGGCTGCCACCACCGCAGCGGGCTCCATAGTCCAATCCTTGCCCGCCGCTGACTCGAACGGTTCCTGAGCCGAGGCAAGCACCCGACAACGCCGGCTGCGCCGCTGAAGCTGCACAACCCGAACAGCGTCCGGTGCAATTTCTACCCCCACCAGTGAACCGGCATCCTTGCCGAAGCGTCCTAACATCGCGGCTTCCTTGCTGCGTGTCGCAGCGATCTGTCGCAACCCCGCGGCAACACTGGGCCGGGGCTGCTCATCGGGACGACGGGCAGCCTGGCCGGTAACCCGGAGAGGCGAAAAAATGCTTATAATGCCCAGCGTTTTCTGGTCCGCCGGACCTGCGTGCAATCCACTCTCAACCTGGACACCGAAAAGCCTTGATACGTCTGCTGAAGTTCTTCTGGTGGTCTTCCGTCGCAGTCATCTGCGCGCTCGTACTCGGTGTGAGCGGTGCGTTTCTGTATCTTAGCCCCAGCCTGCCCTCGGTCGAGTCGCTCAGAAGCATCCAGTTGCAGATCCCCCTCAGGGTGTACAGCAGTGATGGCAAGCTGATTGCCGAGTTTGGCGAGATGCGCCGCTCGCCGATCCGCTTCGCGGAAATTCCGCCACAGTTCATTCAGGCACTTCTGTCAGCCGAGGACGACAATTTCCTCAACCACTACGGTGTCGACCCCAGCAGCCTGATGCGCGCGGCGACCCAGCTGGTAAAAACCGGGCATATCCAGACCGGCGGCAGCACCATCACCATGCAGGTGGCGAAAAACTTCTTCCTCACCAGCGAACGCAGCTTCTCGCGCAAGACCAACGAGATCCTGCTGGCCCTGCAGATCGAGCGCGAGCTGACCAAGGACGAGATCCTCGAGCTGTACGTGAACAAGATCTACCTGGGCAACCGCGCCTACGGCATCGACGCTGCCGCGCAGGTGTATTACGGCAAGTCGATCCGCGACGTGAGCCTGGCGCAGATGGCCATGATCGCCGGCCTGCCCAAAGCACCGTCACGCTTCAACCCGCTGGCCAACCCCGTGCGCGCCAAGGAGCGCCGCGACTGGATCCTTGGCCGCATGTACAAGCTGGGCAAGATCGACGAAGCCAGCTACCAGGCTGCCCTGGCCGAGCCGCTCAATGCCAGCTACCACGTGCCGACGCCTGAGGTGAATGCCCCTTACATCGCTGAAATGGCCCGCGCGGAAATGGTCGGCCGTTATGGCAGCGACGCCTACACCGAAGGCTTCCGCGTCACCACCACGGTGCCCAGCGACATGCAGGAAATGGCCAACAAGGCCATCCTCAACGGCCTCTCCGACTACGACGAGCGCCACGGCTATCGCGGCCCCGAAGCCCGCTTCCCGGGCCGCACCCAGGCTGCCTGGCTGCAGGAACTGGGCAAGCAGCGCATCCTTGGGGGCCTGGAGCCGGCCATTGTCACCCATGTCGAAAAAACCGGCCTCAAGGTGCTGACCCGCGACGGCCAGCAAGCCGAGGTTGCCTGGGACACCATGAAGTGGGCGCGCCCGTTCATCAACAGCAACGCCCAGGGCCGTACACCGCAGTCGCCAGCCGACGTGGCCCAGGTCGGCGACCTGGTGCGCCTGCAGCGTCTGGACGACGGCAAGTTCAAGTTCAGCCAGGTGCCTGGTGCACAAAGCGCCCTGGTCACCCTCGACCCTTACAACGGCGCCATTCGTGCACTGGTTGGCGGCTTCTCGTTCGAGCAGAGCAACTACAACCGCGCCATGCAGGCCAAGCGCCAACCGGGTTCGAGCTTCAAGCCGTTCATCTACAGTGCCGCACTGGACAGCGGCTACACGGCAGCCACCCTGGTCAACGATGCGCCGATCGTGTTCGTCGACGAGTCGGTGGATAAAGTGTGGCGACCGAAGAACGATACCAACACCTTCCTCGGCCCGATCCGCATGCGCGAAGCGCTGTACAAGTCGCGTAACCTGGTGTCGATCCGCTTGCTGCAGGCCATGGGTGTAGACCGCACCATCGACTACATTGCCAAGTTCGGTTTCAACAAGCAGGACCTGCCGCGCAACCTGTCGCTGGCCCTGGGCACCGCCACCCTGACCCCGATGGAAATCGCCACCGGCTGGAGCACATTCGCCAACGGCGGCTACAAGATCACCCCGTACCTGATCGACCGCATCGAAAGCCGCAGCGGCGAGACGCTGTTCACCGCCAACCCGGCCCGCGTACCGCAGGGTGCTGAAGACCAGGCGGGCCTGGCCGCACCTGAACAACCCATCAGCACCGCCGCCATGCCAGGTGAGGCGCCGCCGGCCTTCAGCCAGGTTGCGAATGCACCTCAAGCACCTGCGGTGGCCGAGCAGATCATCGACGGGCGCACCACCTACATCCTCACCAGCATGCTGCAGGACGTGATCAAGCGCGGCACCGGCCGCCGGGCGCTGGCACTGGGCCGTACCGACCTGGCGGGCAAGACCGGTACCACCAACGAATCCAAGGACGCCTGGTTCTCCGGCTACAACGCCGATTACGTGACCACCGTGTGGGTCGGTTTCGACCAGCCGGAAACCCTCGGCCGTCGCGAATACGGCGGTACGGCGGCCTTGCCGATCTGGATGAGCTTCATGGGCGCGGCGCTGAAGGACAAACCGAATCACGCACCGGCAGAACCGGAAGGCATCCTTAGCCTGCGGGTCGACCCGGTCAGTGGCCGCGCTGCCTCGCCGAGTACGCCGAATGCGTACTTCGAGCTGTTCAAGGCCGAAGATTCGCCACCGTCGGTGGATGAGCTGGGCAATGGCGCAGCACCGGGCAGCCCGCTGCCAGCGGATGAAGCGGCGCCGATGGATCTGTTCTGAAGCAGGGCACCTGACTCAAGCTTTGCGTGGGCGCGTGAATCGAGCGCCGCCCGCGCGGCGCATCGCGAGCAAGCTCGCTCCTACATTTGTTTCAGGCCAGTATCGCCTGAGCCAACGCGCGCGACCGCCTTGTTTGCCCGACACGATGTCGAGGTGGACGCCAAGGGGCCGCGCACCTCTGCCTCAGGAATAACTGGCCCGAAACAAATGTAGGAGCGAGCTTGCTCGCGATGCGCCGCGCGGGCGGCGCTCGATCTCATAGGCACCATAATTGCCTCGGCGAACACCTTGCAGCCCTAACACATTCCCAAATCCCCAATAAAAAGCCCCGACTCATACGAGCCGGGGCTTTTTCATGTCGCTACAGCGGCAATCAGCCGTTGAACACGTCATCCACGCTGGTCAGCGGGTAGTGTTTCGGATACGGCAGGGTAGCTACGCCGGATTCGATGGCGGCCTTGGCCACAGCGTCGGAAACGACGGTGATCAGGCGTGCATCCAGCGGCTTCGGAATGATGTACTCACGGCCGAACTCCAGACCTTCGACGCCGTAGGCTTCGCACACTTCCTTCGGCACTGGCAGCTTGGCCAGGTCTTTCAGGGCGATAGCGGCAGCGATCTTCATTTCTTCGTTGATGCGCTTGGCGCGAACGTCCAGAGCACCACGGAAGATGAACGGGAAGCCCAGTACGTTGTTGACCTGGTTCGGGTAGTCGGAACGACCGGTCGCCATGATCACGTCGCTGCGAGTGGCGTGCGCCAGCTCTGGCGAGATTTCCGGGTCCGGGTTCGAGCAGGCGAAGACGATCGGGTTGGCAGCCATCGACTTCAGGCCTTCCGCGCTCAGCAGGTTCGGGCCGGACAGGCCCACGAACACGTCTGCACCGTTCAGGGCATCAGCCAGGGTACGTTTGTCGGTAGCGTGGGCGAACTGCGCCTTGTACTGGTTCAGGTCGTCGCGGCCAGCGTGAATCACGCCGCTGCGGTCGATCATGTAGATGTTCTCGACCTTGGCACCCATGCTCACCAGCAGCTTCATGCAGGAGATGGCGGCTGCACCAGCACCCAGGCAGACGATCTTGGCGTCTTCCAGCTTCTTGCCGGCGATTTCCAGGGCGTTGATCATGCCGGCAGCGGTCACGATGGCGGTACCGTGCTGGTCATCGTGGAATACCGGAATGTCGCACTGTTCGATCAGGGTGCGCTCGATTTCGAAGCACTCAGGCGCCTTGATGTCTTCGAGGTTGATGCCACCGAAGGTGATCGAGATGCGGCGAACGGTGTCGATGAACGCTTGCGGGCTTTCCGATTCGACTTCGATGTCGAACACGTCGATACCGGCGAAACGCTTGAACAGAACGCCCTTGCCTTCCATGACCGGCTTGGAAGCCAGTGGGCCGAGGTCGCCCAGACCGAGGATGGCGGTGCCATCGGAAATCACCGCAACCAGGTTGCCTTTGCCGGTGTACTTGTAAGCCAGCTCTGGATCACGGCCGATTTCACGCACGGGTTCTGCAACACCTGGGCTGTAGGCCAGGGCGAGGTCACGGGCGGTGGCAGTGGGCTTGGAGAGCTCGACGCTCAGTTTCCCCGGACGAGGTTGAGCGTGGTATTCGAGAGCGGCGGTTTTCAGGTCTGACATGGTGGGCATTCCGCTATTTACTGTTCTGACGGACCGCCGAGGATACGCAAAGAGCCGGGGAGTCACAAGACTGGTCGGTCACTTGTGTCAAGGCCTTTAGCCTACGACTTTACGCTATAACCCACGGGGGCATACGGCTCACAGTGTGTACAATCCAATAGCGAAATGTCTACATCTTTTAGCCTGAAATACGCTCCAACATGCTCGGATCGGTCAATGGCAACACCCAGCGTCGCTGCCCGGGCTTCAGGCCGCCCTTGCGGGAACGATCCAGCACCCAGCCACGCGCCTCGACCTGGCGTCCCTTGAGGTTATCGAAGAAGCTGGCGGGGAAGTTGCGTTGCAGACGAGCGGGAACCTGCAGCACCACGGCGTCGTCCAGGGTTAGCCAGACGCCGCCACGGTTGCGTTCGATACCCTTGACGCGGCCACCGACCACCGCGAAACCCGGCTGCCTGACTTCCCCTGCCGGCACCACGGGCGAACGGCGCCACAAGCCGCTGCCTGCCTTGCGCGCCGCTTGCTCGGCAAGTTGCTGGCAACCGCTGAGACGTACATTCGGGGCAACTGCCACGCGGTAGCCCAAACCCTCGCTGAGTAACTGTGCTTCCAGATTGTCGCCATTACGGCCGTAGATATGCGCCAGTGTGCGGCCATATTTGTCTTTGGCCTCAACGCCGGGCACCAACCCGACACGCCCATCACTGGCCTTGACCAGCGCCTGCAAGCGCCGCTTCGCGGCCTCGGCATAAGGCTCGCTGGTGCGCCCGTTGCGGCCAATTTCCGGGGCGTTGATGCCAATCAGGCGTACGCTGCGGCCATCGGCCAGGCGCACGGTATCGCCATCCACCACCTGGCGCACCAGCACCTGCTGTGGTTGCTGGGGTAGCGGGCAGAATGCCATGGCGGGAAAGGCCCAGATGACGCCCATAAAAAAAGCGCCCACAAGGGGCGCCTTTTTTTGCAGCACTGCGAAACCCGAGGGGTTCGCCATGCGCATGATTACTTCTTGGTACCGAACATACCGAAGCGATCGGCGAACTTCTGTACGCGGCCGCCGGTGTCCAGGACTTTCTGCTTACCGGTGTAGAACGGGTGGCACAGGTTGCAAACGTCGATCGACAGGACATTGCCCAGGGTCGAACGGGTTTCGAACTTGTTGCCGCAGCTGCAGGTGACTGCAACTACTTCGTAGTTCGGGTGGATACCTTCTTTCATGGTCACTTCCTCGAGCTGCGTGCCGCCACCCAACACCAATTGTTGAATACCGCACGTAATTAGGCGGCGAATAATACCAGAGCACAGCGTCAGTGCAAGATGTCGCTTGCACCGACCGTCGTCTGCTAGGCTCGCCAGTTCTTGTAACGCCCTCCGAGACTTTTTGCGTGTCCGACGTCATCCTGCGCCTTGCCCTGCCCTCCCCGCTGCGCCGCCTGTTCGACTACAAGGCGCCGGCGAGCATGGCGCGCCAGGCCTTGACCCCGGGCATGCGCATCCGTGTGCCCTTTGGCCGCCGCGAAATGATCGGTGTGCTGGTGGAGGTATGCGCACAGAGCGAAGTGCCTGCCGACAAGCTGAAACCGGCCAGCGCCCTGCTCGACCCGGTGTCCCCCATCCCGGCGTCGCTGTTCAAGCTGTGCCTGTGGACCGCCCAGTACTACCAGCACAGCCTGGGCGATACCCTGAGCTGGGCCTTGCCCACGCTGCTGCGCCAGGGCGAACCCGCCGAAATGCGCCAGGAGCGCTTCTGGCACATTGCCCCCGGCGCGCGCCTGGAAGACCCGCGCATTGCCCGCGCGCCGCGCCAGCGCGATGCCCTGAAAACCCTGGCCCAGCACCCGCATGGCGTGGCCCACACCCTGTTGGCCAAGCTCAACCTGAACAAGGACAGCCTCGACCTGCTACTGGCCAAGGAACTGGTACAGGTCGAGGTCCGTCGCCACTTGCCGGCACTGCGCCACGAACACTGGCTGGCACAACCGGAACTGCCGCTCAACGAAGAACAACGCGATGCCTTCGACGCCGTACGCGAGGGCTTTGGCGGCTTCGGCGCGTTCCTGCTGGCCGGCGTCACCGGCAGCGGCAAGACCGAGGTCTACCTGCAACTGATCCGCGAAACCCTGGAAGCCGGCAAGCAGGCGCTGGTGCTGATCCCCGAAATCAACCTCGGCCCGCAAACCCTGGCGCGCTTCGAACAACGCTTCAACGCCCGCATCGCCCTGCTGCATTCGGCGGTGAACGACCGCGAACGCCTGGACGCTTGGCTGGCGGCGCGTGACGGCGAGGCCGACATCATCATCGGCACCCGCTCGGCGCTGTTCACGCCAATGAAAAACCCCGGCCTGATCATCATCGACGAGGAGCACGACGGCTCCTATAAACAGCAGGAGGGCCTGCGCTACCACGCCCGCGACCTGGCACTGGTGCGTGCCCACCAGGAAAACATCCCGATCCTGCTCGGCTCCGCCACGCCGTCGCTGGAAACCCTGCACAACGCCCTGACCGGCCGCTACCGCCTGCTGCGCATGAACCAGCGCGCCGGCGGCGCCCGCCCGCCACGCATGCTGCGCCTGGACGTGAAAAGCCTGCCTCTGGACAGCGGTATCAGCGGCCCGTTGCAACAGGCCATCCGCCAGACCCTGGAAGCCGGCCAGCAAGTGCTGGTGTTCCTCAACCGCCGCGGCTTCGCCCCGACCCTGCTGTGCCACGATTGCGGCTGGCTGTCCGAATGCCCGCGTTGCGACGCGCGCATGACCGTGCATCAGCGCTCCGGCGTGCTGCGCTGCCACCACTGCGGCTATGACGAGCGCTTGCCGCACCAGTGCCCAACCTGCAACCACGTCGACCTGCGCCCGGTCGGTGCAGGCACCGAGCGCGCCGAAGAACGCCTGAAGGTGCTGTTCCCGGACTACCCGATCCTGCGGGTGGACCGCGACAGCACAGCGCGCAAGGACGCCATGCACAACCTGTTCAGCACCATCCAGCGTGGCCAGCCGAGCATCCTTGTCGGCACGCAGATGCTTGCCAAGGGTCACCATTTCCCACGGGTTACCCTGGTGGCCATCCTCGACGCCGATGGCGGGCTGTTCTCGGGTGACTTCCGCGCCAGCGAACGCATGGCGCAGTTGATCGTACAGGTGGCCGGGCGTGCCGGGCGTGCCGAAGAGCCCGGCAAGGTCATCATCCAGACCCACCTGGCCGACCACCCGCTGCTGGTGCAGCTTACCGAGCAGGGCTACTTCGCCTTTGCCGAACAGGCCCTGGACGAACGCCGCGCCGCCGGCTTGCCGCCTTATTCTCATTTGGCGCTGTTGCGCGCCGAAGCCCACAAGCCGGGGCAGGCCGAAGGCTTCCTCGACGAAGCCTGCGCCGCCGCCGAGCGTCTGGTGGCCGAACAGCGCCTGCCGGGTATCGAACTGCTAGGCCCAGTACCGGCGCCCATGGAGCGCCGCGCCGGGCGCTTCCGGGCGCAACTGTTGATACAGGCCAATACCCGGGCGCCTTTGCATCGACTGATCAGCGCCTGGTTGCTAGTGTTGGAGCAGATGCCGAGCGGGCGCCAGGTGCGTTGGTCACTGGATGTCGACCCGGTCGACCTGTACTGACGTCCGGGCTGCTTTGCAGCCCCAAAGGTTGGCAACCCGCTCCCAGCCACGGATAATGCCCAGTTTTTCCACCTGCGCATCCAGGCGCTCACCGCGCTTGCGGTCGAAAAGAGATCCCCATGAAAGACACCATTCGCCAGCTGATCCAGCAAGCCCTCACCCAACTCGTCACCGACGGTGTGCTGCCTGAAGGGCTGTCGCCGGCGATCCAGGTGGAAAACGCCCGGGACAAGACCCACGGCGATTTCGCCAGCAACATCGCCATGATGCTGGCCAAGCAGGCGGGCATGAAGCCGCGTGACCTGGCCGAAAAGCTGATCAACGCCCTGCCGGCCAGCGCCGACATCAGCAAGGTCGAGATTGCCGGCCCTGGCTTCCTCAACTTCTTCCAGAACACCGACGCCCTGGCCAACCGCCTGGACGCCGCCCTGGCCGATGCCCACCTGGGCGTGCGCAAGGCCGGCCCGAGCGAGAAAGTCGTCATCGACATGTCGGCGCCGAACCTGGCCAAAGAGATGCACGTCGGCCACCTGCGCTCGACCATCATCGGTGACAGCGTCGCTCGCGTACTGGAATTCCTGGGTGACAACGTCATTCGCCAGAACCATGTGGGCGACTGGGGTACCCAGTTCGGCATGCTGATGGCCTACCTGCAGGAAAACCCGATCACCAGCGACGAGCTGTCGGACCTGGAAAACTTCTACCGCGCCGCCAAGAAGCGCTTTGACGAGTCGGAAGAGTTCGCCACCCGCGCCCGCGGCCTGGTGGTCAAGCTGCAAGCCGGCGACCCGGACTGCCTGGCCCTGTGGACGCGCTTCAAGGACATCTCGCTGTCGCACTGCCAGAAGACTTACGAGCTGCTCAACGTCAAGCTGACCATGGCCGACGTGATGGGCGAAAGCGCCTACAACGACGACCTGGCCAACGTGGTGGCCGACCTCAAGGCCAAAGGCCTGCTGGTCGAAGACCAGGGTGCCCAGTGCGTGTTCCTCGAAGAGTTCAAGAACAGCGAAGGCGAGCCACTGCCGGTCATCGTGCAGAAGGCCGATGGCGGCTACCTGTACGCCACCACCGACCTGGCCGCCGTGCGCTACCGCAGCAACGTGCTCAAGGCTGACCGCGCGCTGTACTTCGTCGACCAGCGCCAGGCCCTGCACTTCAACCAGGTGTTCGAAGTGGCACGCCGTGCAGGCTTTGTCGGCCACCCGATGCAAATGGAACACATGGGCTTCGGCACCATGAACGGCGCCGACGGCCGCCCGTTCAAGACCCGTGACGGCGGCACCGTGAAGCTGATCGACCTGCTTACCGAGGCCAAGGAACGCGCCTATGCGCTGGTCAAGGAAAAGAACCCGAGCCTGGCCGACGAGGACCTGCGCCACATCGGTGAAGTGGTAGGCATCGGCGCGGTGAAATACGCCGACCTGTCCAAGCACCGCACCAGCGACTACAGCTTCAACTTCGAGCTGATGCTCAACTTCGAAGGCAACACCGCCCCTTACCTGCTGTACGCCTACACCCGCGTGGCTGGCGTGTTCCGCAAGCTGGGCAAGGGCTTTGACGAAGTCGACGGCAACATCGTGCTGCAGGCTGCCCATGAGCAGGACCTGGCCGCACGCCTGGCGCAGTTTGGCGAAATCCTCAACAACGTCGCTGAAAAGGGCACACCGCACGTACTGTGCAGCTACCTGTACGACCTGGCCGGCCTGTTCTCCAGCTTCTACGAGAACTGCCCGATCCTCGCAGCGGACACCCCAGAGCAGCAGCAAAGCCGCCTGCGCCTGGCTGCCCTGACCGGCCGCACCCTCAAACAAGGTCTGGAACTGCTCGGCCTGGAAACCCTGGAGCGCATGTAAGTTGGCTGCCAAGAAAAAACCCGCACCCAAGCGCGGCGCCAGCCGCCAGACGGCGCCGGCCAAACAGCCGATCCCCGGCTGGGTATGGCTGGCCGTCGGCCTGACCGTAGGCGCATTCATCGTGTTCCTGATGAAGCTCGAACCTGGTAGCGAAGACATCAAGCGCGCCAAGCCCGAGCAGCAAAAGCCCGAGAAAGTGGCCGAAGCGAGCAAGGCAGCGCAGCCCTCCCCGCAGCAGCCGGTGAAGCCGAAATACGACTTCTACACCCTGCTGCCGGAGTCCGAGGTGATCGTGCCGCCAGAGGCCGTGCCGGAGAAAACGCCACCGGTGCCGGCCCAGCCGGTCACCCCGGTGACGCCAGCAGAAGCGGCGAAAATCGACACCGCACGGGCCCAGGCGGCCTTGCTTGGCCAGACCCCGCCACCGGCACCACCGGTGATCAAGCCCGCAGCCACCACCCAATACTTCCTGCAGGCTGGTTCGTTCCGCAAGCAGGCCGATGCCGACAAAGTGCGCGCGCAGATCATCCTGCTGGGCCAGTCGGTGAAGGTGGAGTCGGGTACGGTCAAGGACGAAACCTGGTACCGCGTGCTGGTGGGTCCGTTCAGCAACCGCGAGCAGCTGACCGGGGCGCAAAAGCAATTGTCCGGGGCAGGGTTCAGCAACCTGTTGCTGCAGCAGCGACAAACCCGCCAGTAACGAAAAAGGCCTTGCCGCTTCTACGCGACAAGGCCTTTTTTGTGGGCGCTTTCGGCCTCTTCGCGGGTTCACCCGCGAAGCCTTTCAACGCAAAGCATTCCTCTCGGAAACCTGGCTGTTCAACGTCCAGAAGTCATACAGCACCCCCACCAGGAACAGCCCGCCGGTAAAGAAGTAGATGATCGCGGTGATCCACTTGCCCTGATACAGCCGGTGCAGGCCAAACACCCCGAGGAAGGTCAGCAGGATCCAGGCGATGTTGTAGTCGATACGCCCGGACTGGAACCTCAGATCGGCTTCACGGTCCATGGACGGGATCAAAAACAGGTCGATCAACCAGCCAATGCCTAGCAGCCCGAAGGTGAAGAACCAGATCGTCCCGGTAATCGGCTTGCCGTAGTAGAAGCGATGTGAGCCGGTGAAGCCGAAAATCCACAGCAGGTAGCCGATGGTCTTGCTGTGAGTGTCGTGGTAGGGCACACCCTGTTGATAACTGTTCATTCATAGCCCTCGTGGGTTATCTGAAAATTTTCTAAAAAAAAATGTGACTTTCTCGTCGCAGGCCGACGTACGGCAGCCGGGCAATCGACCAACGGATCAAAGATTGATCAAAAAGCTGTTATAAAGTTGCGCGCCCAACACATAACTATTCATAAGAGCTTCATCTATGCCGCCTTTACTCAAGACATGGCTGACCCTCTGTCTATTATTGCCCCTGGCCGCCCACGCCACCAATCGTGAGCAACGTCTTCCCAATGGTTTCACCGGCTACACCACCAATGCCTCGGTGAGACACGCGCCAACCAAGCAGGCCACCCTGCGCGCGCGCCCGAGCAACGCTGCCAGCAGTCGCGGTGCGCCTGTTGCTGCCATGTCGCCGAAGCAGAGCAGCGATGTGCTCAGCCGTGCGGTGAATGTGCTCGGCACCCCTTACGTTTGGGGTGGCAGCAGCCCGAAAAAAGGCTTCGACTGCAGTGGCCTGGTCAAATACGCCTTCAACGATGTTGCCGACGTCGACCTGCCGCGTACCTCCAATGCCATGGCCCAAGGCCACGGCGTGAAGGTGGCCAAGGGTGACCTGAAGCCTGGTGACCTGATCTTCTTCAACATCAAGAGCCGCCGGGTGAACCATGTTGCCATCTACCTGGGCAACGACCGCTTCATCCATGCGCCACGGCGTGGCAAGCGGGTGAGCATCGACACCCTGAGCAAGCCTTACTGGCAGAAGCACTATGTCGTGGCCAAGCGGGTGCTGCCGAAAGAACAGCAACAGCTGAGCCTGGCCAAGCGCTGATCCCTACTCTGCCTGATCGGCTGGCGCGGTCAGTGTAGGAGCGGCCTTGTGTCGCGAAAGGGCTGCGAAGCAGCCCCAGAGTATTAGAGCAGATGCAAAATTTTCGGGGCTGCTTCGCAGCCCTTTCGCGACACAAGGCCGCTCCTACAAGGGCCTATTGCCAGCGACAGATTCCGGACAAACACTACAAATCGCTGATCAGCCTCTTCTCCACCAACCCCCGCATTGCCCCCTCCATCGTCCGCATCCCTTCTGCACCACCCGCCTGCATCACCGAACACAACTGCGCCATCCGCCCCTCCCGCACCAAATTACGCACCGCCGTCGTCGCCACCAGCACTTCCCGCGCCGCAACCCGCCCGCCACCTACGCGCCTGACCAGTACCTGCGCCACCACCAGGCGTAGCGACTCGGCCAGCATCGCGCGTACCAACGGCTTTTCCTCGGCAGCAAATACCTCCACCAACCGATCGATGCTGTTTACGGCCGAACGCGTATGCACCGTCGCCAGCACCAGGTGCCCGGTCTCTGCCGCGCGCAAGGCCAGGCGAACGGTCTCCAGGTCGCGCAATTCGCCAATCATGATCACATCCGGGTCCTGTCGCAGGGCACTGCGCAGCCCCTGGGCAAAGCCGCCGCTGTGGCGGCCAATCTCACGCTGATTGACCAGGCTGCGTTGGCTGCTGTGGATAACTTCGACCGGGTCTTCCAGGGTAATGATGTGCAGCGCCCGCTCCCGGTTCAGCTGGTCAAGCAGCGACGCCAGGGTGCTGGACTTGCCACTGCCGGTCGGCCCACCCACCAGGATCAAGCCATCACGGCAGTGCGCAACAGCTTGATACACATCCTCCAGGCCCAGTTCATCCAGCGTGGCGATCCGCCCGGGGATCAGCCGAAAGGTTGCCCCAGGGCCATTCAGTTGGCGAAACAGGTTCAGCCGAAAGCGGCCGAGCGCGGGCAACGCCAGCGCCAGGTCCAGTTCATCACCCTCGGCCCATTGCCGCCTTTGCTGCTCTGCCAACAAGGGCGCCATGCCCTCGGCCAGGTCCGCCGCCACCAGCGGCGGCAAGTTCATGCGCTGCAACTCACCGTCCAGACGCAGCATTGGTATCTGGCCCGCCGCCAGGTGCAGGTCCGAAGCCCCCGCCTCCACGGCCCGGGCCAACAGGTCGGTCACATCCATGAGACTCCCCAAAGGCCTTCAAGTAGGTAGAATGCCGCAAACCCAACAGCTGCCGGCATTCATCCATGTCCACCCTAGCAGACAACCTTTCCGCGATTTCCGCCCGTATCGCCAGTGCTGCCCAGGCAGCCGGGCGTGATCCGGCCAGCGTCCAGCTGCTGGCTGTGAGCAAGACCAAGCCCGCCAGCGCCATCCGCGAGGTCCACGCTGCCGGCGTGCGTGACTTCGGGGAAAACTACCTACAGGAAGCGCTGACAAAGCAGCAGGCGCTCAGCGACTTGCCCTTGATCTGGCACTTCATCGGCCCCATTCAGTCGAACAAGACCAAAGCCATCGCCGAGCATTTCGACTGGGTGCATTCCGTGGACCGCCTGAAAATTGCCCAACGCCTGTCCGAGCAGCGCCCTGCCGGGCTGGCACCACTGAACATCTGCCTGCAGGTGAACGTCAGCGGCGAAGACAGCAAATCCGGCTGCGCCCCCGCCGACCTGCCGGCCCTGGCCAAGGCCGTGGCCGCATTGCCCAACCTGCGCCTGCGCGGGCTGATGGCAATCCCCGAACCCACCGATGATCGCGCTGCCCAGGAGGCTGCCTTCGCCAGCCTGCGCGCGTTGCAGGAAGGGCTGGACCTTGGCCTGGACACCCTGTCCATGGGCATGAGCCACGACCTGGAAGCGGCGATCGCTCAGGGTGCGACCTGGGTGCGTATCGGTACCGCCCTGTTCGGGGCACGCGACTACGGCAACACCTGATTCCATGCTTCACTCACTCTTTTCCACAAGGACCTGACATGAGCAAGACTCGTATTGCCTTTATCGGCGCCGGCAACATGGCCGCCAGCCTGATCGGTGGTCTGCGTGCCCAGGGCCTGGACGCCTCGCAGATCCGCGCCAGCGACCCGGGCGCCGAGACCCGCAGCCGCATCCAGGCCGAGCACGGCATCGAAACCTTCGAGCACAACGCCCAGGCCATCGACGGCGCCGACGTCATCGTGCTGGCAGTCAAGCCGCAGGTCATGAAAGCCGTGTGCCAGGCCCTGCAACCCAACCTGCAGGATGGCCAACTGATCGTTTCCATCGCCGCCGGTATCACCTGCGCCAGCCTGCAAAGCTGGGTGGGCGCTCGCCCGGTCGTGCGTTGCATGCCCAACACCCCGGCGCTGCTGCGTCAGGGCGTGAGCGGCCTGTACGCCACCGCCGAGGTGTCCGGCGAACAGCGCCAGCAGGCCGAACAACTGCTGTCGGCCGTGGGCACTGCCCTGTGGCTGGAGCAGGAGCAGCAACTGGACGCTGTGACCGCCGTGTCCGGCAGTGGCCCGGCGTACTTCTTCCTGCTGATCGAGGCCATGACAGCGGCAGGCGAAAAACTCGGCCTGCCACGCGAAACCGCCTCGCAGCTGACCTTGCAGACGGCCCTGGGCGCCGCGCGCATGGCGGTTGCCAGCGATGTCGATGCCGCCGAACTGCGCCGCCGCGTCACCTCGCCCGCCGGCACCACGGAAGCGGCGATCAAGTCGTTCCAGGCCAGCGGCTTCGAAGCCATCGTCGAGCAGGCACTGCAGGCTGCGGCCACGCGCTCTGCCGAGCTGGCCGAACAACTGGGCAAATAAGGAGCTTTAGATGAATGCACTGTCCGGTGCCGCGATCTTCGTGGTGCAAACCTTGGTCAGCCTGTACCTGGTGATCGTCCTGCTGCGCTTCGTGCTGCAGCTGGTCAAGGCCAACTTCTACAACCCGCTTTGCCAGTTCGCGGTGCGCGCCACCCAGCCGCTGCTCAAGCCGATCCGCCGGGTCATCCCGAGTGTCGGCGGGCTGGACACCTCGTCGCTGCTGTTGGCCATCGTTATCCAGGCCCTGCTGATGGGCTTCGTGCTGATGGTCACCTACGGCACGTTCGGCGACATCCTGCACTTGCTGATGTGGGCGATCATCGGCATCACCTCGCTGTTCCTGAAGATTTTCTGGGTGGCGATGATCGTGATGGTGATCGTTTCGTGGGTCGCCCCCAACAGCCATAACCCCGCAGCCGAGCTGGCCTACCAGATCAGCGAGCCGGTACTGGCACCGTTCCGCCGCCTCGTGCCTAACCTGGGCGGCATGGATATCTCGCCGATCTTCGCCTTCCTGGCGATCCAGGTGATCCAGTCGTTCGTCATGCCCCCGCTGGCCGCCTACGCCGGCATGCCACAGGAACTGTGGCGCATGATCTGACCCTGGTTGCCCCCAGCGGCAAGCCTTTGCTTGCCGCTGGGGGTAGCGCTCTTTAGACTTACGCCTCCGTCAAGCGTGAGCAGGGTCGATGTCCACTGTCTTTCCCGAAGATTCCGTCGGTCTGGTAGTACCGCAAACCGCCCGGTTCGATGAACCGCTGGCCCTGGCCTGTGGCCGTTCCCTGGCCAGTTACGAGCTGGTCTACGAGACCTATGGCACCCTGAACGCCAGCGCGAGCAACGCCGTGCTGATCTGCCATGCCCTTTCCGGTCACCACCATGCCGCTGGCTACCATGCCGACACCGACCGCAAGCCGGGTTGGTGGGACAGCTGCATTGGCCCTGGCAAGCCCATCGACACCAACCGCTTCTTCGTGGTCAGCCTGAACAACCTGGGTGGCTGCAACGGCAGCACCGGCCCCAGCAGCATCAACCCGGCCACCGGCAAGCCTTATGGCGCCGATTTCCCGGTGCTGACTGTCGAAGACTGGGTACACAGCCAGGCACGCCTGGCAGACCGCCTGGGCATTGCGCAATGGGCGGCAATCGTCGGCGGCAGCCTGGGTGGCATGCAGGCACTGCAATGGACCATGACCTACCCCGAGCGAGTGCGCCATTGTGTCGACATCGCCTCGGCGCCCAAGCTGTCAGCACAGAACATTGCCTTCAACGAAGTGGCACGCCAGGCCATCCTTACCGACCCCGAATTCCACGGCGGTTCGTTCCAGGACCAGGGCGTGATCCCCAAGCGCGGTCTGATGCTGGCGCGCATGGTCGGCCACATCACCTACCTGTCGGACGACTCGATGGGTGAAAAATTCGGCCGTGAGCTCAAGAGCGACAAGCTCAACTACGACTTCCACAGTGTCGAGTTCCAGGTCGAAAGCTACCTGCGCTACCAGGGCGAGGAGTTTTCTGGCCGTTTCGACGCCAATACCTATCTGCTGATGACCAAGGCGCTGGACTATTTCGACCCGGCCGCCGCCCAGGGCGGTGACCTGGCTGCCACGCTGGCCCACGTCAAGGCGGACTACTGCATCATGTCGTTCACGACCGACTGGCGCTTCTCGCCGGCCCGTTCGCGCGAAATCGTCGACGCCCTGATGGCCGCGCGCAAGAACGTCTGCTACCTGGAGATCGACTCGCCTTACGGGCACGATGCCTTCCTGATCCCCACACCTCGCTACATGCAGGGTTTCTCGAACTACATGAACCGCATTGCCATCTGAGGACAGCATGAGAGCCGATCTGGAAATCATCCACGACTGGATCCCCGCCGGCAGCCGGGTACTCGACCTGGGCTGCGGCAGCGGCGAACTGCTGGCCTCGCTGCGTGACCGCAAGCAGGTCACCGGCTATGGCCTGGAGATCGACGCCGACAACATTGCCGCCTGTGTGGCCAAGGGCGTCAACGTCATCGAGCAGGACCTGGACAAAGGTCTGGGCAACTTCGCCAGCAACAGTTTCGACGTAGTGATCATGACCCAGGCCCTGCAGGCCGTGGAGTACCCCGACCGCATCCTCGACGAGATGCTGCGCGTGGGCCGCCAGTGCATCATCACCTTCCCGAACTTCGGCCACTGGCGCTGCCGCTGGTACCTGGCCACCAAGGGCCGCATGCCGGTATCGGACTTCATGCCGTATACCTGGTACAACACGCCGAACATCCACTTCTGCACCTTCGCCGACTTCGAAGAGCTGGTGCACGAGCGCCGAGCGAAGGTGCTCGACCGCCTGGCCGTCGACCACTTGCACCGCAACGGGTGGGGTGGCCGGCTTTGGCCTAATCTTCTAGGTGAGATCGGCATCTATCGCGTCAGCAGCCCGGGCCTGCAAGAGCACCAGCTCGCGGTCTGACGCCCACCGGAGGAATCGCCCCATGCGTCGCCTAGCCCTGTTCCTGATCAGCCTGTGCCTGGCCTTGCCGGTACTGGCTGCCGATGCCGCCCGGCCCGAGCGCAAGGAAGTGTTTGGCGACGTGACGGTGCACTACAGCGCGTTCACGTCGAGCATGCTCACGCCCGAGGTGGCCGCAGCCACCGGCCTGGTGCGCAGCAAGAACCAGGGCGTGCTCAACATTGCCGTACTCAAGGCCAACAAACCTGCCACAGCGGTGGTCAGCGGCACGGTCAAGGACCTGACCGGGCGCAGCAGCCCGCTGTCGTTCAAACAGATTACCGAACAGGGCGCGGTGTACTACATCGCCCAGTTCAAGATCGAACAGCCAGAAACCGTCACCTTCGACCTGAATATCGAAACCGGCGGTATCAGCAATTCCCTTAGCTTCAACCAGGAAGTGTTCCCAGGCGAATGATGAATTTCCAGCAACTCGTATTGGCCAGCCACAACGCCGGCAAACTCAAGGAACTGCAGGCCATGCTCGGCCAGTCCGTGCAACTGCGTTCGATTGGCGAATTCAGCCAGGTAGAGCCAGAAGAAACCGGCCTGTCGTTCGTTGAAAACGCCATTCTCAAGGCGCGTAACGCCGCACGTATCTCCGGCCTGCCGGCCTTGGCTGACGATTCCGGCCTGGCGGTGGACTTCCTCGGTGGTGCGCCGGGCATCTACTCGGCGCGCTACGCCGACGGCAAGGGTGACGCGGCCAACAATGCCAAGCTGCTCGAAGCCTTGAAGGACGTGCCCGAAGCCGAGCGCGGTGCGCAGTTCGTTTGCGTGCTGGCGCTGGTGCGGCATGCCGACGACCCGCTGCCGATCCTGTGCGAAGGCCTGTGGCACGGCAGTATCCTGTTCGAGGCCAGCGGCGAGCATGGCTTTGGCTATGACCCGCTGTTCTGGGTGCCGGAACGCAACTGCTCCAGCGCCGACCTGGCCCCGGCGGACAAGAACCAGCTCAGCCACCGCGCCCGTGCCATGGCCCTGCTGCGCCAACGTCTGGGCCTGGCATGATCGCAACGCTGTCCACCCCCGGCGCGGCGGGTTTCACCAGCCTGCCGCCGCTGGCGCTGTACATCCACATTCCGTGGTGCGTACGCAAGTGCCCCTACTGCGACTTCAATTCCCACGCTGCCGGGCCTGAACTGCCGGAAGATGCCTACGTCACAGCGCTGCTGGACGACCTCGATCAGGAGCTGGCCGCCGTACAGGGCCGCCCGATCAGTTCGATCTTCTTCGGTGGCGGTACGCCCAGCCTGTTCAGTGCCAACGCCCTGGGCCGGCTGCTGCGCGGCGTGGAGCAACGCATCCCGTTCGCACCAGACATCGAAATCACCCTGGAAGCCAACCCTGGCACCTTCGAGCAGGACAAATTCAAGGCCTACCGGCAAACCGGCATCAACCGCCTGTCCATCGGCGTGCAAAGTTTCCAGCCCGCCAAACTGGAGGCGCTGGGGCGCATCCACAATGGCGATGAAGCGGTCCGTGCTGCCGGCATGGCGCGTGCGGCCGGCTTCGACAACTTCAACATGGACCTGATGCACGGCCTGCCCGACCAGTCGCTGGATGATGCGCTGGGCGACCTGCGCCAGGCCATCGACCTGGGGCCGACACACCTGTCGTGGTACCAGCTGACCGTGGAACCGAACACGGTGTTCTGGAACCAGCCGCCTGAGCTGCCCGAGGACGACATCCTCTGGGATATTCAGGAAGCCGGCCAGGCACTGATGGCCGAGCACGGTTTCCGCCAGTACGAGGTATCGGCCTACGCCCAGGCGGGCCGCGTTGCCCGGCACAACCTGAATTACTGGCGCTTCGGCGACTTCATCGGCATCGGCGCCGGCGCCCACGGCAAGCTGACTTTCGCCGACGAGCGCATCCTGCGTACCTGGAAGACCCGCCTGCCCAAGGATTACCTGAACCTGGCCAAGCCATTCAAGGCCGGAGAGAAGCTGCTGCCGGTCGACGAGCTGCCGTTCGAGTTCCTGATGAACGCCCTGCGCCTGACCGACGGAGTGGAAGCCGAGCTGTTCACCCAGCGCACCGGTTTGCCACTGGAGCAACTGCGCGAGGCACGCCGCGCCGCCGAACAAAAGGGCCTTTTGCAGGTCGAACCGGATCGACTGGTGGCCACGCCAAGGGGCCAGTTGTTCCTCAATGACCTGCTGCAGTATTTCTTGACCTAAGGATGACCCATGGATCTGGTACTTGATCTGCTCGCGACGGTTTCCCGCTGGAGCCGCGGTAACCTGTCGGAGATTTCACTGGCCTTGGTAGGCTGCCTGCTGGTGCTGTTTGGTAGCGATGTCAAAGCCTGGGCCGAGCAGCGGCTGGGTGGCTTGGCGGGCGCATTGCGAGTGCCGTTCATGGCGCTGATGGTGATGATCGGCAGCGGTGCGGCGCTGATCTATGCCACGCCGTGGGTGGTGAAGGGGTTGAGCCAGTTCAACAACTACGCGCTGGCGCCGGTGCTGCTGGTGGTGCTGGTGTTGATTGGTGTAGTGGCTGATCGCCGAGGGTAAGGACTGCTAAAAGCTGCCCCGGGATACCAGGGCAGCCCTCCCACCTGACTAGCCCTTAACGGGCATCATCGAAGTGGTCGCGCATGAAGTCCCGAACGGTCTTGATCACTATCAAGATCCGGACAAGCTTCCAGACGCGGCTCAGCGTATCAAGCAAACGCTTCATATGCCTTGGCCTCCGTGTTGGCGGGCCAATCTTCCAGCATCTAACCGGTACTTCGATGCCTTCGAAAACAGTGCGAGTGCTTTCGGTGAAGTGGCCAGGTTAATGGCCCTTCGAAGACAGCTGCCGGCACGGTTCTCAGGCCATGTCGAAGGGGCCGGAAAGCAGAATTCTTCTCCTACCCGGCCCATCACCGATCACATCTACACAGGAGCAACGTGATGATACTTGGGATCTGCGTGCAAGACTGTTAAGGGTTCCGACACACGTAATGCCGGATGTTTCGCAGCATTGACGGTCCCTGCCAGCCTGCTTAAGATATTTTTGCAGTGCGGGTGTTTTCGGTGATATCCCAGAGTGAAGGATACTCAGTCCTGTGGCTCACAAAAAAACCGCCTTACTCAAGGCGGTTTTTTTCGCCTGCATTTCTGCAAGCACCAGCACATCGAAAGGCCAGATCAGCCGATCAATCCACCTTCTCGAACTTCAAGTCCCACACCCCATGCCCCAGCCGCTCGCCGCGGCGTTCGAACTTGGTGATCGGGCGCTCTTCAGGGCGCGGCACGTAAGTACCGTCAGCCGCACGGTTGCGATAGCCAGGTGCAGCACTCATCACTTCCAGCATGTACTCGGCATACGGCTCCCAATCTGTCGCCATGTGGAACACACCACCAGGCTTGAGCTTGCGACGTACCAGCTCGGCAAACTCCAGCTGCACGATGCGGCGCTTGTGGTGACGCGCCTTGTGCCACGGGTCGGGGAAGAACAGCATCAAGCGGTCGAGGCTGTTGTCCGCCACGCAGCGGTTCAGCACTTCGATGGCATCGCAGTCATACACCCGCAGGTTCTTCAGGCCCTGGGTCAGCACGCCGTTGAGCAGCGCGCCCACACCCGGGCGGTGCACTTCCACGCCGATAAAGTCCTGCTCAGGCGCGGCAGCAGCCATTTCCAGCAGGGAATGGCCCATGCCGAAGCCGATCTCCAGGGTGCGCGGCGCCGAGCGCCCAAACACCTGGTCGTAGTCCACCGGGCTGTCAGCCAACGGCAGGATGTACAGTGGGCCGCCCTGGTCCAGGCCGCGTTGCTGGCCTTCGGTCATGCGCCCGGCGCGCATCACGAAGCTCTTGATGCGGCGGTGTGGGCGGGCGTCGCCGTCGGGGGTGATCGGCGTATCGTGCGATTCAGTCATCAGGGGCTCTTACTTGATCAGACCATCCAGCGGCGAAGAGGCGCTGGCATAGAGTTTCTTCGGCATACGGCCGGCCAGGTAGGCCAGGCGACCGGCGACGATGGCGTGCTTCATGGCTTCAGCCATCATCACCGGCTGCTGCGCGTGGGCAATGGCCGAGTTCATCAGCACGGCCTCGCAACCCATTTCCATGGCGATGGTGGCATCGGATGCGGTGCCCACGCCGGCATCGACCAGCACCGGGACTTTGGATTCTTCCAGGATGATCTGCAGGTTGTAGGGGTTGCAGATACCCAGGCCGGTACCAATCAGGCCAGCCAGCGGCATGACTGCGATGCAGCCGGCTTCGGCCAGTTGGCGGGCGATGATCGGATCATCGCTGGTGTACACCATCACGTCGAAACCGTCCTTGACCAGCACTTCGGCGGCCTTGAGGGTTTCGATCACGTTAGGGAACAGGGTTTTCTGGTCGGCCAGCACTTCCAGCTTCACCAGCGTGCGGGATTCGTGCGATTTGCGCCCATCCAGCAGTTCGCGGGCCAGGCGGCAAGTACGCACCGCTTCCACCGCGTCAAAGCAGCCTGCCGTGTTCGGCAGGATGGTGTACTTGTCGGGCGACAGTACGTCGAGCAGGTTCGGCTCGCCCGCATTCTGCCCAAGGTTGGTGCGGCGCACGGCGACGGTGACGATTTCAGCACCCGAGGCCTCGGTGGCCAGGCGGGTTTCTTCCATGTCACGGTACTTGCCGGTGCCCACCAGCAGGCGCGACTGGAAAGTACGCCCGGCCAGGGTAAAAGGCTTGTCGCTACGAACGTTGCTCATCGTTGTTCCTCGGGAAAAGGTTGCAGGGCTAGCTTGTGAACCGCAGGGCTGCTGTCAGCCGCCACCAATGGCGTGGACCACTTCGACCTGGTCGCCGTCGTTCAGCAGCGTGCTGTCGTGCTGGCTGCGCGGCACGATGTCCAGATTCAGTTCCACTGCGACACGGCGCCCGGCAAGTTCCAGGCGCGTCAGCAGGGCTGCAACGCTTTCGCCAGCAGGCAGTTCGTAAGGTTCACCGTTCAGTTGAATGCGCATGCGCACGGCCACCATTGTTCTTTGGGGCCCGCATTCTAGCGCCGAACCGCCCTGCAACCCAAGGGCGGTGCGCGCCATTAGTCGCGATTGTGGACCACCCGGTCAGCCCAGCCGCCAGGCTGCCAGGCCCAGGCACAACCAGCCGGCCAGGAAGCACAGGCCGCCAATCGGGGTGATGATGCCCAGCTTGCCCAGGCCGCTGAGGGTCAGCAGGTACAGGCTGCCGGAGAACAGCACGATCCCCAGGGCAAACAGGCCGCCAGCCCAGCCCACCAGGCGCCCGGGCAGGTGCGCCGAGAGCACGGCAACGCCGAAGATCGCCAGGGCATGCACCAGCTGGTAGGTCACGCCGGTATGGAAAACGGCCAGGTAGTCAGCCGTCAGACGGCTTTTCAGGCCGTGGGCGGCGAAGGCACCCAGGGCGACCCCGGTAAAGCCGAAAAAGGCGGCAAGCATCAGGAAGCTGCGAAGCATGGGACGACTCCTTGGATCGGGTCTGTATAATGGCCCCTTCCACCCGTACGGCCAAGCCATCGCCATGCTTCCAACTCTTCTGCGCCGTCTTTCCCGTGCCCTGCTCTGGTTCGCTGCCGGCAGCATCGTGCTGGTGCTGGTGTTCCGCTGGGTGCCACCGCCCGGTACGGCACTGATGGTCGAGCGCAAGGTGCAATCGTGGGTCAGTGGCGAGCCGATCGACCTGCAACGCGACTGGGAGCCGTGGGAGAACATCTCTGATGAGCTGAAGGTTGCCGTCATTGCGGGTGAGGACCAGAAGTTCGCCAGCCATTGGGGGTTCGACATCCCGGCCATCCAGGCGGCACTGGCCTATAACGAGCGCGGCGGCAGCGTTCGCGGTGCCAGCACCCTGACCCAGCAAGTGGCCAAGAACCTGTTTCTGTGGTCCGGGCGCAGTTGGTTCCGCAAAGGGCTGGAGGCGTGGTTCACGGCCTTGATCGAGCTGTTCTGGTCGAAGGAGCGAATTCTCGAGGTCTACTTGAACAGTGCCGAATGGGGCAAGGGCGTGTTCGGCGCCCAGGCGGCGGCGCGCTATCACTTTGGCGTGGATGCCAGCCGGCTTAGCCGCCAGCAAGCCGCACAACTGGCGGCGGTGCTGCCTAGCCCGATCAAGTGGAGTGCCAGCCGGCCAAGTGCCTATGTGGCGAGCCGGGCCGGGTGGATTCGCCGGCAGATGAGCCAGCTGGGTGGGCCTAGCTACCTGATGCAACTCGACACTTCGCGCAAGCTTTGAGTCTTTTGGGGCTGCTGCGCAGCCCATCGCGACACAAGGCCGCTCCTACAGGGGATCGCGGTCGCCTGTAGGAGCGGCCTTGTGTCGCGATGGGCCGCAAAGCGGCCCCAATATTTCACCGGCAAAAAAAAGCCGCTAACCCTACCCGGGCCAGCAGCTTTTCTGTACAGCCAAGGCTCGATCAGACTGCGATCAACGCCTTGACCTTGTTCATCGCATTCTTCTCCAGCTGGCGAATCCGCTCAGCCGACACGCTGTACTTGTCTGCCAGCTCATGCAACGTGGCCTTCTCTTCCGCCAACCAGCGCTGGTAGAGAATATCGCGGCTACGCTCATCCAGCCCTTGCAGCGCTTCGTGCAGGTTGCTGGTCGAGTTGTCGCTCCAATCGGCATCCTCCAGTTGCACCGCCGGGTCGTACCGGTGGTCTTCCAGGTAATGTGCAGGCGACTGGAAGGCGCTGTCGTCGTCAGCTTCCGCTGCCGGGTCGAACGCCATGTCCTGGCCACTCAAGCGGCTTTCCATCTCACGCACTTCACGCGGCTCTACACCAAGGCTTTCTGCCACGCGATGCACTTCGTCGTTGTTCAGCCAGGCCAGACGCTTCTTCTGGCTGCGCAGGTTGAAGAACAGTTTGCGCTGGGCCTTGGTGGTCGCCACCTTGACGATACGCCAGTTGCGCAGGATGAATTCGTGGATTTCTGCCTTGATCCAGTGCACGGCGAACGACACCAGGCGCACACCCATTTCCGGGTTGAAGCGCTTGACGGCTTTCATCAGGCCGACGTTGCCTTCCTGGATCAGGTCGGCCTGGGCCAGCCCGTAACCCGCATAGCTACGGGCAATGTGTACGACGAAACGCAGGTGGGCCATCACCATTTGACGAGCGGCCTCGACATCCTGCTCATAATAGAGACGCTCGCCCAGATCACGCTCCTGCTCGACCGTCAGCAGCGGGATGCTGTTGACCGTGTGCACATAGGCTTCCAGGTTTGCACCGGGTACCAAGGCATAGGCAGGTTGCAACGATGTGGTCATTCAAGAACCTCCGACTTACTAAACTCGCGCCTTGTGGGCGCTGCCAACATTGACCTGGAACGACGGTACAAGTTCCACAGTGAAGAAAATGTCAATGCTGGCACGTAAAAACTATCGCGGCGCCAACTCGTTCAGGTGACGAGCGACTGCGATCCATGCACCGATATACCCCAACAACACTGCTCCGATCAAGAGCGACAGACCATCGGACGCCGGCACACCCCCCAGGGCGAAATCACTGCCATACAGCCCGGAAAGCCCTACAACCGCCTCGTTCAGCCAGTTCAGGCCAAACGCCAGGATGCCCCACGCCAACAGGCCCGCACCCAGGCCATAGAGGGCACCCATGTACAGGAAAGGCCGGCGTACGTAGGCGTCGGTGCCGCCAACCAGCTTGATCACTTCGATCTCGATCCGGCGGTTTTCAATGTGTAGACGAATTGTGTTACCGATTACTAACAGCAGGGCAGAAATCAGCATCACGGCCAGGCCGAAGACGAAGCGGTCACCCAGCTTGAGGATGGCTGCCAGGCGCTCGACCCACACCAGGTCCAGTTGCGCCACTTCAACCCGTGGCAGCTCCGACAGACGCTGACGCAAAGCTTCCAGGGCCGGTTTGTCGACCTCGGTCGGGGTCACGACCACCACGCCAGGCAACGGGTTGTCGGGCAGTTCACGCAGGGCCTCGCCCAAGCCGGACTGCTGCTGGAATTCCTCCAGCGCCTGCTCGCGGCTGACATATTGCGCGTCCGCCACGCCGGGCATGCCCTTGATCTCATCCCGCAGCGCCTCACCTTCACGGCTGCCGGCATCCAGCTTGAGGAACAGCGAAATTTGCGCGGCGCGCTGCCACGAGCCGCCAAGCTGCTCGATGTTCTTCAGCAGCAACGACAGGCCCATGGGCATGCTCAGCGCCACCGCCATCACCAGGCAGGTGAAAAAGCTGCCGATCGGCTGCTTGCCCAAGCGGCGCAGGCTGTCGGCCATGCTGGCACGGTGGCTTTCCAGCCAGGCATGCAGCAACGTGCGGAAATCCGGGCCATCATCGTCTTCGCCGCGCTTTTTCTTCGCCGGTTGCGGGTCAGCGGGCTTAGGTGCAACCCGCTCGGAAACCTTCGGCGTACGTGTAGTGCTCATTGCCCGGCCTCCCCATCGCCGATCAAGCGGCCGCGCTGCAAGGTCAGCATGCGGTGGCGCATGCGCGCAATCAGTGCCAGGTCGTGGCTGGCGATCAATACCGTGGTACCCAGGCGGTTGATGTCCTCGAACACGCCCATGATTTCTGCGGCCAGGCGCGGGTCGAGGTTACCGGTGGGTTCGTCGGCCAGCAGCAGTGCCGGCTGGTGGACGATGGCGCGGGCAATGCCTACCCGCTGCTGCTGCCCGGTGGACAGGTCGGCCGGGAACAGTTCGCCCTTGTCGGACAGCGATACACGCTCCAGGGCCGAATCCACGCGTTTGGCGATCTCGGCCTTGGACAGGCCGAGAATCTGCAGGGGCAAGGCGATGTTGTTGAACACCGTGCGGTCGAACAACAGCTGGTGGTTCTGAAACACCACGCCGATCTGCCGGCGCAGGAACGGGATTTGCGCATTGCTGATCTGACCCAGGTCCTGCCCGGCCAGCATGAGCTTGCCACTGGTCGGGCGCTCCATGGCCAGCAACAGGCGCAGCAAGGTGCTCTTGCCGGCGCCCGAGTGCCCGGTGACGAACAGGAACTCGCCCCGGCGCGCCCGGAAACTCAGCTCATGCAAACCCACATGACCATTGGGATAGCGCTTGGCAACCTGTTCGAATCGGATCATGGTCAGTCTCGCTCGGCGAACAGAGCCTTGACGAACGGCTCGGCTTCGAAGGTACGCAGGTCGTCGATGCCTTCACCCACACCGATGAAGCGGATCGGAATGTTGAACTGCTTGGCCAGGGCGAAGATCACCCCGCCCTTGGCAGTGCCGTCCAGCTTGGTCAGGGCCAGGCCGGTCAGCTCGACGCTCTGGTTGAAGTACTTGGCCTGGCTGATGGCGTTCTGGCCAGTACCGGCGTCGAGCACCAGCAGCACCTCGTGCGGCGCATCGGCGTCGAGCTTGCCGATAACACGGCGGACCTTCTTCAGCTCTTCCATCAAGTTGTCTTTGGTGTGCAGGCGGCCGGCGGTGTCAGCGATCAGCACGTCGGCGCCACGGGCCTTGGCGGCTTGAACGGCGTCGAAGATCACCGACGCGGAGTCGGCACCGGTATGCTGGGCGATTACCGGAATCTGGTTACGCTCGCCCCACACCTGCAACTGCTCGACCGCTGCGGCACGGAAAGTATCGCCAGCGGCCAGCATCACTTTTTTGCCTTCCATCTGCAGCTTCTTGGCCAGCTTGCCGATGGTGGTGGTCTTGCCGGCACCGTTCACGCCAACCACGAGGATGACGTAAGGCTTGTTTTGCGCCTGCACTTTCAGCGGCTGCTCGACCGGGCGCAGCAGTGCGGCCAGTTCTTCCTGCAGCGACTTGTACAGGGCATCAGCGTCGGCCAGCTGCTTGCGCGCGACCTTCTGGGTCAGGTTCTGGACGATGGCCGAGGTGGCTTCCACGCCGACGTCAGCGGTCAGCAAACGGGTCTCGATCTCGTCGAGCAGGTCGTCGTCGATGACTTTCTTGCCCAGGAACAGGCTGGCCATGCCCTCGCCGATGCTGGCGCTGGTCTTCGACAGGCCCTGCTTCAGGCGGGCGAAGAAGCCGGGTTTGGCTTGTTCGACAACGGCTGGGGCAGCGACAGGTGCCGGTTCTGGCTCGACAGGTGCTACTACCGGGCGCTCGGGGATCGCTGGCGGGGCCTTTGGCTCCAGGTCGGGTACCAGAGCAACGGGCTCTTCGGCAACGGGCAGGACCAGGTTGCTGACAGGGGGCTCGACGGCTTGAATGACCGGAGCTGCTGCGGGTGCAGGGGTTTCGACCTGCGGGGCGGCAGGCTCTGCATTCGCGGGCACGCCCGCTCCCACAGGGGCCGGGGTTGGCTCAGGGGCCTGGGTAACCACGGGGGCAGGTGCCGGTTCATAAACCGGCGTCACCACGGGCGCCGTTGCAGGCTCAGAGGCCAAGGCTGGCTCGGCAGCCCGAGGGGCCTCAGCTACAGCTGCGGGGGCTGCTGCAACCACCGGCTCGACCGGAGCAGCTTCAGGGCGCTCGACGGCGGGCTGCGGCGCTAGGGATTCTGCAGCCTGGGGTTCGGGGGCTTGTGGCTGTTCGGCGACAGGTTGCTGCGGCTTCTTTCGAAACCAGCTGAACAGGCCTTTCTTTTCGCCAGCCTCGGCCGGCGCTTTTTTGTCGTCGTTGGAACCAAACATGGAGGACGGCTATCTCAGGGTAGCGATGAGCCAGCAATGGCACATCGGGAATTCTCTCTACGCAGAACAGACTATCTTGAAGCCTGCTGGTTCATGCGCAACGTTTTGTCTTAGTGTCCTGTGGGCCAGAACGGCGACAGGCATGGTCGCCAGGCAACCGGATCAGTATCCTAGCACCTCCTGGCCCGTCGACGCTAAACCCAGCGGGCCGCCGAACAGGTTAAACACCGTATGAATGCTCTAGCCCGCCGCGCCGCTGGCCTGTTGTTCGGCACGCTCTGCCTGCCGCTCGCGGCCCTCGCCGCCGATGTGCAACCCACCCACGAATTCATCCTCGACAATGGCCTGAAAGTGGTCGTGCGTGAAGACCACCGCGCCCCGGTGGTGGTCTCGCAGATCTGGTACAAGGTCGGTTCCAGCTACGAGACCCCGGGCCAGACCGGCTTGTCCCACGCGCTGGAACACATGATGTTCAAGGGCAGCGCCAAGGTCGGCCCCGGCGAAGCTTCGCGCATCCTGCGTGACCTGGGCGCCGACGAAAACGCCTTCACCAGCGACGACTACACCGCTTACTACCAGGTGCTGGCCCGCGACCGCCTGCCGGTAGCCCTGGAGCTGGAGGCTGACCGCCTGGCCAGCCTGCGCCTGCCCGCCGACGAGTTCAGCCGCGAAATCGAGGTGATCAAGGAAGAGCGCCGCCTGCGTACGGACGACCAGCCCAATCAAAAGGCGTTTGAGCTGTTCCGCGCCATGGCCTACCCGGCCAGCGGCTACCACACCCCGACCATCGGCTGGATGGCCGACCTTGAACGTATGAAGGTCGAGGAGCTGCGTCACTGGTACGAGTCCTGGTACGCGCCCAACAACGCGACGCTGGTGGTGGTCGGCGATGTGACCGCCGACGAGGTCAAGGGCCTGGCGCAGAAGTATTTCGGCAGCATTCCCAAGCGTGCCGTGCCACCGGCCAAACTGCCCCTGGAACTGGCCGAACCTGGCCAGCGCCAGTTGACCCTGCATGTACGCACCCAACTGCCCAGCCTGATCTACGGTTTCAACGTGCCCGGCCTGCCCACCGCCAAGGACCCACGCACCGTGCATGCCCTGCGCCTGATCTCGGCCCTGCTCGACGGCGGCTACAGCGCCCGCATGCCGGCACGCCTGGAGCGTGGTCAGGAGCTGGTGGCCGGCGCGTCTTCCAGCTACAACGCCTTCACCCGCGGCGACAGCCTGTTCCTGATTTCGGCTACGCCGAACGTGCAAAAGCAGAAAACCCTCGCCGATGTCGAAAAAGGCATCTGGCAGTTGCTTGAAGAACTCAAGACCACCCCGCCCAGCGCCGAAGAGCTGGAACGCGTTCGCGCTCAGGTCATCGCCGGCCTGGTCTACGACCGCGATTCCATCAGCAGCCAGGCCACCACCATCGGCCAGCTGGAAACCGTCGGCCTGTCCTGGAAGCTGATCGACAGCGAGCTGGACGAGCTCAAGCGTGTCACCCCGCAGGACATCCAGAACGCCGCGCGCACCTATTTCACCCGCGAACGCCTGAGCGTTGCCCATGTACTGCCCGAGGAGTCCGCTCATGAGTGATCGCCGCGCACCACGCCCAACCCTGCTGGCCACGGGCATCCGCGCCCTGGCGCTGGCGACCGTGCTGGCCGCCCCGGCCATGGCCGACAACGCCGCCAAGGCCGACAACAGCGCCGCTCGCCCAGCCAACACCTTGCAGTCCTTGGCCGAACTGGATGGCAAGGCACCCAGCCGGCGCCAGTTGAACATTCAGCACTGGAACACCGCCGAAGGCGCCCGTGTACTGTTCGTAGAAGCCCGCGAACTGCCCATGTTCGACCTGCGCGTCACCTTCGCCGCCGGCAGCAGCCAGGACGGCGTTACGCCAGGCGTGGCCGCACTGACCAACGCCATGCTCAACGAGGGCGTGGCCGGCAAGGACGTGACCGCCATCGCCGAAGGCTTCGAAAGCCTGGGCGCGGACTTTGGCAACGGCTCCTACCGCGACATGGCCGTGGCCTCGCTGCGCAGCCTCAGCGCCAAGGACAAGCGCGAACCGGCCCTCAAGCTGTTTACCGAGGTGGCCGGCAAGCCGACCTTCCCCGAAGACGCCCTCAAGCGCATCAAGAACCAGATGCTGGCCGGCTTCGAATACGAAAAGCAGAACCCCGGCAAGATCGCGGGCAAGGCGCTGTTCGGCAAGCTTTACGGCGATCACCCTTACGCCCACCCCAGCGACGGTACCGCCGAAAGCATCGACGGCATCACCCTGGCACAGCTGCGCGCCTTCCATGCCAAGGCCTATACCGGCGGCAACGCGGTCATTGCGCTGGTCGGCGACCTGAGCCGCGCGGAAGCCGAAGCCATTGCGGCCCAGGTATCTGCCGGCCTGCCGAAGGGCCCGGCACTGGCCGCGCCAGCCCAGCCCACTGACGCCAAGGCGGGCCTGACTCACATCGACTTCCCGTCCAAGCAAACCCACCTGATGCTGGCCGAACTGGGTATCGACCGCCAGGACCCGGACTGGCCAGCCCTGTCGCTGGGTAACCAGATCCTCGGCGGCGGTGCGTTCGGCACCCGCCTGATGAGCGAGGTACGTGAAAAGCGCGGCCTGACCTACGGCGTATACTCCGTGTTCAGCCCGATGCAGGTGCGCGGCCCGTTCATGATCAACCTGCAAACCCGCGCCGAGCTGAGCGAAGGCACGCTGAAGCTGGTGCAGGACATTCTTGCCGACTACCTCAAACAGGGCCCTACCCAGCAAGAGCTGGACGATGCCAAGCGCGAACTGGCCGGCAGCTTCCCGCTGTCCAATGCCAGCAACGCCAGCATCGTCGGGCAACTGGGTGCAATCGGCTTCTACAACCTGCCGCTGACCTGGCTGGAGGACTTCATGCAGCAGTCCCAGGCCCTCACCGTCGAACAGGTCAAGGCGGCCATGAACAAACACCTGTCAGCCGATAAACTGGTGATCGTCACCGTTGGCCCGAAAGTGCCACAGAAACCGCTGCCAGCCCCCACTGACAAGCCCTCCGAGCAGCCGCTCGGAGTACCGGAGCACTAATGCCAAGATCCACCCCTCCCGCCCGCCCGCAATCGGGCCAAAGCAAGGGCCAGGGCCACCTGCGCATCATCGCCGGCGAGTGGCGCAGCCGCCGCCTGGCGGTACCGGAAGGCGAAGGCCTGCGGCCAACGCCCGACCGCGTGCGGGAAACCGTGTTCAACTGGCTGGCGCCTTACATCGAGGGCGCCCGCGTGCTGGACGCCTTCACCGGTAGCGGCGCCCTGGTGCTCGAAGCCCTGTCGCGCGGAGCCGAAGACGCCGTGGCGCTGGACAGCAACCCGGCAGCCATCGCCAACCTGAAGAACAACCTCGAAATCCTGCGCTGCCCGCGTGGGCAGATCCTGCAAACCGATGCCCTGCGCTACCTGCAAGGCCCGGCCAAGCAGCAGTTCGATGTGGTGTTCCTCGACCCGCCGTTCCACCAGGACCTGCTGGCCAACGCCTGCAACCTGCTGGAGCAGAACCAGTGGCTGCGCGAACAGGCGTGGGTCTACACCGAAAGCGAAGCCGCGCCTTCAACCTTGCAACTGCCAGGCAACTGGCGCCTGCACCGCGAGAAGAAAACCGGTCAAGTGCACTACGCGCTCTGGCAAAGGGCCACAACCGACCAATAGCGCAGGTACTGTGGCGCTTTTTCATGGCACTCTAGGCAGGCACATCACGAGTCGCCCCGTATGCCCAGCCAAAGCGCCACATTTCGCCCAGCCACCGGCCTGTCCAACCCCCACCTGCAAACCCTGTGGGGGCCCCTGTGGCGCAAGCTGCCTGAACTGCAGCGCAACCGCGAGCGGCTGTGGCTGGCCGACGGCGACTTCATCGACCTCGACTGGCATGGCCCCCATGAACCGCATGCGCCACTGGTGCTTGTGCTGCATGGGCTGACCGGCTCGTCACATTCGCCCTATGTGAAAGGCCTGCAGCAAGCGCTGCAAGGGCGCGGTTGGGCCAGCGTGGCAGCGAACTGGCGCGGTTGCTCGGGCGAACCCAACCTGCTACCACGCAGCTACCACTCCGGTGCCAGTGAAGACCTGGCGGAAATTGTCAGCCACCTGCGCGCCCAACGCCCCTTGGCGCCACTGTATGCAGTGGGCTACTCGCTGGGTGGCAATGTACTGTTGAAATACCTGGGCGAAAGCGGGGTTGCCAGCCAACTGGAAGCAGCGGTTGCCGTGTCGGTGCCCTTTCGTCTGGACCACTGTGCCGACCGTATCGGCCAGGGGTTCTCTAAGGTGTATCAGGCGCACTTCATGCGCGAAATGCTGGCGTATGTGCAGCTCAAACAGCGGCACTTCCACCAGCAGGGTCAGCATGATCGGCTCGCGGCGCTGGAGCGCCTGGGGCAACTGACCAACTTGCGCACCTTCTGGGATTTCGATGGCAAAGTCACCGCACCGCTCAACGGCTTTCGCGATGCGCACGACTACTATCGCCGCTCATCGAGCCATTTCTTCCTCGGCCAGAACCGCACGCCAACGCTGATCATCCATTCCAGCGATGACCCGTTCGTGTCCGGCCATAGCCTGCCAACGGCCCGTGAGCTGGCGCCACAAACCTGCTTCGAACTGCACAGCCGCGGTGGTCATGTGGGCTTTGTCGATGGCAGCCTGCGAAATCCGGGGTACTACCTGGAGCGGCGGATTCCGCAGTGGCTGGTGGACGGCCAATAGGGCGCTTACCGATTACTCGCCAGTGGCTACGCCATGCTCCGGATCATTGATCCACTCGCTCCAGGACCCGGCATACAGCTTGCCCAACGGGTACCCCGCCAGCGCCAGCGCAAACAGGTTGTGGCAAGCCGTCACCCCAGACCCACAATAAGACACGAGCTGCTCCGGCGCGCGCCCGGCCAGCTTTTCGGCAAAGCGCTGCTTGAGCTGGTCCGCCGGCAAAAAGCGCCCATCAGCCCCCAGGTTGTCGGTAAACGCTGCGCACTGGGCCCCGGGAATATGCCCCGCCACCGGATCGATCGGCTCCACTTCACCGCGAAAACGCGGCAAGGCACGCGCATCGATCAAGGTCAGGTCACTGCTACCCAGGCGCTTGCCCAGGTGGTCGGCATCGATCAGCAGCCTGGCGTCCGGCTCACCCTTGAAGTTGCCCTCGCGTTTGGGCGGTGGGTCCAGGCTCAGCGGCAGGTGCGCGGCATGCCAGGCCTTCAGGCCACCGTCGAGAATCGCCACACCGCTGCGCTTGCCCAGCCAGACCAACAGCCACCAGGCACGGGCGGCAAAGGCACCGGGGCCGTCGTCGTACAGCACCACCTCACTGTCGTTGTCCAGGCCCCACTCACGCAGGCGCGCGACCAGCCGCTGCGCATCGGGCAACGGGTGGCGCCCGGTGCGTCCCTTGCTCACCGGCCCGCTGAGGTCGCGGTCAAGGTCGGCAAAATGCGCCCCGGCGATATGCCCCTGGGCATAACTGCGTTGGCCATAGTCCACATCCTCAAGGGCAAAGCGGCAGTCGAGAATCACCAGCTTGGGCGCGTCCAGGCGCTCGGCCAACTGCTGCGGGGTGATCAATTGCGCAAGGGGCATGACAATCTCCTGATCGATGGCACTTGGGCCCTGGGCTAAAGCTCCAGGGCCTGGTTGAACGGTACATGGAATTCCTGGCACAAGGCGTCCACGGCAGCGCGGGCGTTGTCGGTCACGTAGCCGAGCTCCAGCACCAGCACCTGATAGACGCCGCGTTTGAAAGCTTCTTCACCCAAATGCGCCGAATGTTCACGCGTGGTGCTGAGAAAACGCACCCACGATGTCAGCACGATCCAGGCATTGATGGTCAGCGATTCGATCTGTGCCGGCGCCATGGCCAGAATGCCCGCCTCGACAAAGCCACGGTAGATCGCCTGGCCCTGGCGCAGGCAGCGCTCGGAAAAACGCCGATAACGGGCGGCCAGTTCGGCATCGCTGTCCAGCAGGTGCTCCAGGTCGCGGTGCAGGAAGCGGTAGTTCCACATGGCGGCCAGCAAGGCCTTGAGGTAGAAGCGCTTGTCCTCCACGGTGGCCGCGCGGCCTTGTGGCGGGCGCAGGAAGCTGTCCACCAACTCTTCATACTGGCTGAACAACAGGGCGATGATCGCCTGCTTGTTGGGGAAGTGGTAATACAGGTTGCCGGGCGAGATTTCCATGTGCGCGGCAATGTGGTTGGTACTGACGCTGCGTTCGCCCTGCTGGTTGAACAGCTCCAGGCTGTTCTGCACGATGCGCTCTCGGGTCTTCATGCGCGGGGCCATGCTCAGCTCCCAGTCTGCGGGCCTTCTTCAAAGGGCCATCTTACGGCGTATTGCAGGTGGAATGCACCGTTCGAACGTGTGGAAAAATTCGCACCATCGTGCAAATTAGAGTATAGGCTCTAGAGATTCCCTGCCCGGACTCGACACCGCCATGAACTCGCCCAGTGCCTTGCCCTCTGTGCAATCCGACCTCGACCTTGCAGTGTTGTTCGCAACCCAGCGCCAGGCCTTTGCAGGTAACCCCCTGCCACCGGCCGCCCAGCGCCGGCAATGGCTGAAAAGCCTGCGTGAAGCCCTGTTGGCCAGCCAGGATGAGCTGATCGAGGCCATCAGCGAGGACTTTACCGGACGCAGCGCCGACGAGACCTTGCTGGCCGAGTTGCTGCCCTCGATACAGGGCCTGCGCCACGCCGAAAAATACCTGCAACGCTGGATGCGCGCCAGCCGGCGACGCGTTGGCCTGGCCTTCCAGCCAGCCCGCGCGCAGGTGCGATACCAACCGCTGGGGGTGGTCGGCATCATCGTGCCGTGGAACTACCCGCTGTTCCTCGCCATCGGCCCGCTGACTTGCGCGCTGGCTGCCGGTAACCGGGTCATGCTCAAGCTCAGCGAAGCCACACCCGCCAGTGGCCAGGCTTTGAAGCAAGTACTGGAACGGGTATTCCCCTGCGACCTGGTCAGCGTGGTACTCGGCGAGGTCGAGGTGGGCCAGGCCTTCGCCCGCCTGCCCTTCGACCACCTGCTGTTCACCGGCGCCACCAGCGTGGGCCGCCAGGTGATGCTGGCTGCGGCGCAGAACCTGACGCCGGTCACCCTGGAACTGGGCGGCAAGTCGCCCGCCATCGTGTCGGACGACGTGCCCCTGGACACCGCCGCCGAGCGCATCGCCTTCGGCAAAACCCTCAACGCCGGCCAGACCTGCGTCGCCCCCGACTATGTGCTGGTGCCGCGTGATCGGCTGGCGGCCTTCAGCGACGCCTACCAGCGCGCCGTTCAGCGCCTTTACCCACGCATCGCCGACAACCCTGACTACACCGCCATCATCAACCCGCGCCAGCTGCAGCGCTTGCAGCACCTGCTGGACGATGCCCGCGAAAAGGGTGCGCAAGTGCTCGACCTGTACCCTGGCGAGCCCCGCCAAGGCCGACGCCTGCCACCACACCTGCTGCTGGAGGTGAGTGACGACATGCAGGTGATGCAGGACGAAATCTTCGGCCCGCTGCTACCGCTGGTGCCCTACGACAGCCTCGACCAGGCGCTGGCCTACATCAACCAACGCCCGCGCCCGCTGGCGCTTTACTACTTCGGGTATGACCGGGCCGGGCAGGAACGCGTGCTGCGCCACACCCACTCCGGCGGCGTGTGCCTGAACGACACCCTGCTGCATGTGGCCCAGGACGACCTGCCCTTCGGCGGCATCGGCCCATCGGGCATGGGCCACTACCATGGCCACGACGGTTTCCTGACCTTCAGCAAGGCCAAGGCCGTGCTGGCCAAGCAACGTTTCAACGCCGCGTGGCTGATCTACCCGCCTTATGGCAAAGCCTTGCAGCGCCTGGTCTACAAGCTGTTCATCCGCTGAGGGGCAGCCTATGCACCGTCGTGACCTGCTGCGTTTCAGCCTTGGCGCCAGCATCTTTCTGAGTGCAACCGGCCTGGTCGGCTGCACCGCGCAAACCAGCGCGCAGGGTTACCAACTACTGCGCGACGACGACCTGCCACTGCTGCGTGCGCTGATCCCGGTGGTGCTGGCCGGCACGCTGGCCACCGATAAATCGGTGCTGCACAGCCTCGACCACAAGCTGGCGGCCTTGTCGCCGGAAATGCTCAAGCTCACCCGGCAACTGTTCGACGTGCTCAGCCTGCCGCTTACCCGTGGCCCGTTGACCGGTGTCTGGGGCGCCTGGGAACAGGCCAGCCCCACCCAAGTCACAGCCTTCCTGCAACGTTGGCAGGACAGCTCACTGAACCTGCTACGCATGGGCCACGCTTCATTGCTGCAACTGCTGCAAATGGCCTGGTACGAACGCCCCGAGTCCTGGGCCGCCTGCGGTTACCCCGGCCCACCGAAAATCTGAAAACAACAAGAGCATCGCCAATGCCTGTAGCCGACCCGTTTCGCCAAGGCCTCGAACGCGGCTGGATCACCCATGACGCGTCACGCCTGGAGCACGATCTTTTGCTGGAGACCGATATTGCCGTGATTGGCAGCGGTGCCGGCGGTGCCACCAGCGCACAAATGCTCAGCGCCGCCGGTTTCAAGGTGCTGCTGATCGAAGAAGGCCCGCTCAAGACCAGCAGCGATTTCCACCTGTTGGAAAACGAAGCCTATGCAACCCTGTACCAGGAGGGCCTGGGGCGCATGAGCAAGGATGGCGCCATCACCATCCTGCAAGGCCGCGCCGTTGGCGGCACCACGCTGGTGAACTGGACGTCGAGCTTTCGTACCCCGCCGCAGACGCTGGCCCACTGGGCCTCGGCCCACGGCGTGACGGGCCTGGGCGAAGATGACCTGCGCCCCTGGTTCGAACGCATGGAGCAGGAACTGGGCATTACGCCATGGGCCATGCCACCCAATGCCAACAACGACGTGCTGCGCCAAGGCTGCGAACAGCTGGGCTACCGCTGGGCGATTATCCCGCGCAACGTACGCGGCTGCTGGAACCTGGGCTACTGCGGCATGGGCTGCCCGGTGAATGCCAAGCAATCGATGTTGGTAACCCGTATTCCCGCCACCCTCGACCATGGCGGCGAACTGCTGTACCTGGCCCGGGCCGAGCGCTTCACCCACAACGGCGAGCGTATCCAGGGCCTCACATGCCAGGCCCTGGATGCCCAAGGCATACACCCCACCGGCAGGCAGATCAGCGTCCGCGCGCGCCATTACCTGCTCGCTGGCGGCGGTATCAACAGCCCGGCCCTGCTGCTGCGTTCCGACGCACCGGATCCCCATGGTCGCCTGGGCAAGCGCACCTTCCTGCACCTGGTGAACTTCAGCGCTGCGCGCTTCAAGGACCGTATCGACCCCTACCATGGCGCCCCGCAGTCCATCTACAGCGACCACTTCCAGTGGCAAGGCGGCACGGATGGCCCGGTCGGCTACAAACTGGAAGTGCCGCCGTTGCACCCGGCCCTGGCCAGCACCCTGCTGGGTGGGCACGGACAGGAAAACGCCCAGCGTATGGCCGAGTTGCCGCACACCCATGTGATGTTGGCGCTGCTGCGCGATGGCTTCCACCCCGAGAGTCAGGGCGGTGCCGTGGAGCTGCGTGGCGATGGCTCACCGGTGCTCGATTACCCGGTCACCGACTACCTGCGCGACGGCTTGCGTCGCGCCTACCGCAGCATGGCGCAGATCCAGTTTGCCGCCGGCGCTACCCAGGTCACCCCTGTGCACAGCGATGCCAGCGCCACATCCAGCCTGGAACAGGCCTTGGCCATGATCGACACGTTACGCCTGGAGCCCTTCCGCACACGCCTGGGCAGCGCCCATGTGATGGGGGGCTGTGCGCTGGGCGAAGACCCGCGCCAAGCGGTGTGTGACAGCCTGGGCCGTCACCACCAGCTGGAAAACCTGTCCGTCCACGACGGTTCGCTGTTCCCCACCAGCATCGGCGCCAACCCGCAACTCTCGGTGTATGCCATCAGCGCCAGGCTCACCGAAGCACTGGTCGCCCGCCTGGCACGCAACGCATGACAACGAATACGCCCCCTGTCTATAGTGCCATCAGCCGGCCGCATGACTTGGCCGGGGCGCCGTCGCTGCGCTACCATCCGACTCCCCAACGCACTCCAGCCAGGATGACGCGATGAACCGAGTGTTGTACCCGGGTACTTTCGACCCCATTACCAAAGGCCATGGCGACCTGGTCGAGCGCGCTTCGCGGCTGTTCGACCATGTGATCATCGCAGTGGCGGCCAGCCCGAAGAAAAACCCCCTGTTCCCGCTGGAACAACGGGTGGCGCTAGCCCGTGAGGTCACCAAGCACCTGCCCAATGTCGAAGTCATCGGCTTCTCTTCCCTGTTGGCGCATTTCGCCAAGGAACAAGGCGCCAACGTCTTCCTGCGTGGCCTGCGTGCCGTGTCCGACTTCGAGTACGAGTTCCAGCTGGCCAACATGAACCGGCAACTGGCCCCCGATGTCGAGAGCCTGTTCCTCACGCCTTCGGAACGTTATTCGTTCATTTCCTCGACGTTGGTCCGGGAAATTGCCGCACTGGGTGGGGATATCAGCAAATTCGTCCATCCGGTGGTGGCCGACGCGCTGACCGAACGCTTCAAGAAGTAAGCCTGATCGCCTGATTGTCGCGCCCGCGTGCACTGCGAGCGCGAATGCGGCACAATTGTGCCCATTGCGTTGAACATGCCCGGGCGGTGAGCCCCGGCCGGAGTCCCCATGTCCCTGATCATCACCGACGATTGCATCAACTGCGACGTCTGCGAACCCGAGTGCCCGAACGAGGCCATCTCCCAAGGCGAAGAGATCTACGTGATCGACCCTAACCTGTGCACCCAGTGCGTGGGCCACTACGACGAGCCGCAGTGCCAGCAGGTCTGCCCGGTCGACTGCATCCCGCTGGATGAAGCCCACCCGGAAACCGAAGAGCAGCTGATGGCCAAGTACCGCCGCATCACCGGCAAGGACTAAGCCCCCTCAAGCCTGCCTCCGCGCGGTCCCTGTAGGAGCGGCCTTGTGTCGCGATGGGGTGCGAAGCGCCCCCAAAAATTTCAGCCCCGCTGCAGAAATTGCCGGGGCCGCTGCGCGGCCCATCGCGACACAAGGCCGCTCCTACAGGGGACCGTACTCGCCTATGAAGCTTAGCGCTGGCAGCGCGGGCAATAGACGCTCGCCCTTTGCCCCAGCTTCACCTCGCGCAGTTCCGTGCCGCACACCTTGCACGGCTGCCCGCCGCGACCATAAACGAACAATTCCTGCTGGAAGTACCCCGGCTGCCCATCGCCCCCGATAAAGTCGCGCAGGGTGGTGCCCCCTTGCTCGATTGCCGCCGCCAGCACCCGCTTGATCTCGATCGCCAGCTTCAGGTAGCGCGCCCGGGAAATCCCGCCCGCCTCCCGGCGTGGGTCAATCCCTGCAGCAAACAGTGCCTCGGTGGCGTAGATGTTGCCCACCCCCACCACCACTGCGTTATCCATGATGAAGGGCTTGACCGCCATCGACCGCCCACGCGACAGCTGGAACAGGCGCTCGCCGTCGAACAGGTCGGTCAACGGCTCTGGCCCCAGGCGCAGCAGCAATTCGTGGTTCAGCGGGTCCAGGCTCCACAGCATGGCCCCAAAGCGGCGCGGGTCGGTGTAGCGCAGCATCAGCCCCGATTCCAGCTCGATATCGACATGTTCATGCTTGGCCGCCGGCAAACCCAGCTCAACAAGCCGCAGATTGCCTGACATGCCAAGGTGGCTTATCAACGTGCCGACTTCAGCATTGATCAACAGGTACTTGGCACGCCGCTCGACGCTGACAATGCGCTGCCCCGACAGGCGTACATCCAGGTCTTCCGGGATGGGCCAGCGCAGGCGCCGGTCGCGTACCACCACACGGCTGACGCGTTGGCCTTCCAGGTGCGGCGCAATACCGCGCCGGGTGGTTTCTACTTCTGGCAATTCCGGCATGTGTCAGTGCCCGCCCAGCTCGCGAATGTTCTGTTTGAGGTTTTCGAAATCGTATTCCGACAAACCAATGTAATCGAGCACCAGCGGGCCTACCACATTCCATTCATGGTCCACCGCCTGGTTGCCCAGTACCCGGTAGGACGCGCAAATGTGCTCGGCCATCTTCAACACCGCCAGCAGGTTTTTCAGCTGGCTCTGGGTATTGCGCGAACTCTCGTCGCGAAACACCGCCAAGGCGTTATGGTGGTTGGCGATAGCCGCGCTAAGGTGCTCGGGCAGGCGCCACGACTTGGCGGTGAAATAGCCGACCACCGAATGGTTGGTGTTGAACGTATGGTTTTCAGTATCGACCACGCGCGTTTCTTCGCCGGCCTTGGCGTAGGCCTCCTCCAACACCTCCATGTAATTGGGGAAGCGCTTGAGCATCAACGGCACGCCGCAGTCATGGAACAGGCCCAGTGTGTACGCCTCGTCCGCTGCCTGGATACCGGTGCGCTTGGCCAGGGTCAGGCAGGTGTTCGCCACGTCCTGAGCGGTATCCCAGAAGCGGTTGAGGGTAACGATGGTCTCATCGCTCATCTCGCCCTTGATCGACTGGGCGTTGATCAGGTTGATGATCGAACGGCTGCCCAGCAGGTTCACCGCGCGCTGGATCGAGCCGATCTTGTTGGACAGGCCGAAGTGCGGCGAGTTAACCAGTTTGAGCAAGGCACCTGAGAGGCCCGGGTCTTGGGAAATCAGCTTGGCGATGGTTTCCAGGTCCGGGTCAGGCATGTACTGCTCGAACTGCAGGTCAACCATGATCTGCGGTTGCGGCGGGATGGTGATGCCTTGCAAGGCTTGCTGGATCTGTTCGGCGCTGAGTTCTTGGGACATACGTGCACACTCGTTTAGGACGGGGGATTCTAACCCAGTTGCGTGCGCAAGCGCTTTGTCGCGCCTCGAACAGAAGTGCGGGCCAACAGGTTATACTCCCGCTCTTTTTTCCCGGAGCGACGTCATGTCCCTGCCCAGCCTTCGCCTCAAAGCCAATGCCGACCGCCGTCTGCGCGCCGGCCACCTGTGGGTCTACAGCAACGAAGTCGACGTCAGCGCGACCCCGCTGCAAGGCTTCCAGGCCGGTCAGCAGGCTGTTCTCGAGGCAGCCAACGGCAAGCCTCTGGGCATCGTTGCACTCAGCCCGAACAACCTGATCTGCGCCCGCTTGCTGTCGCGCGACATCAAGCTGCCGCTGGACAAGTCGCTGCTGGTTCACCGCCTGAACGTCGCCCTGTCGCTGCGTGAGCGCCTGTTCGACCAGCCGTGCTACCGCCTGGTCTATGGCGACTCCGACCTGCTGCCGGGCCTGGTGGTCGACCGCTTCTTCGACATCCTCGTGGTGCAGCTGGCCTCGGCCACCATGGAAGCGCACAAGGACGACGTGATCGCCGCCCTGGTTCAGGTGCTCAAGCCAAGCGGCATCCTGTTCAAGAACGACTCCGCCGCGCGTGATGCCGAAGGCTTGCAGCGCTATGTCGAAACCGTCTACGGCGAAGTACCGGACTGGGTGCCGCTGGAAGAGAACGGCGTCAAGTTCGAAGCCCCGGTACGTGAAGGCCAGAAGACCGGCTGGTTCTACGATCACCGCATGAACCGTGCACGCCTGGCCCCCTATGTAAAAGGCAAGCGTGTACTCGACCTGTTCAGCTACATCGGTGGCTGGGGCGTGCAAGCTGGCGCCTTCGGCGCCAGCGAAGTGTTCTGTGTCGATGCCTCGGGCTTTGCCCTGGATGGCGTGGAGCGCAACGCGGCACTCAACGGCATCAGCGAGAAACTGACCTGCATCGAAGGCGACGTGTTCGAGGCCCTGCGCGAACTGAAGGCCGCCGAAGAACGCTTCGACGTGATCATTGCCGACCCACCCGCCTTCATCAAGCGCAAGAAAGACCTGAAAAACGGCGAAGCGGCCTACCGCCGCCTGAACGAGCAGGCCATGCGCATGCTGAGCAAGGACGGCATCCTGGTCAGCGCCTCGTGCTCGATGCACCTGCCCGAGGACGACCTGCACAACATCCTGCTGACCAGCGCCCGCCACCTGGACCGCAACCTGCAGCTGCTCGAACGCGGCGGCCAAGGCCCGGACCACCCGGTGCACCCGGCCATTGCCGAGACCCGCTACATCAAGAGCATCACCTGCCGGTTGCTGCCGAATAGCTGATCTCTGCTAAAAAGGGCCGCCAGGCGGCCCTTTCCTGCCGCAAACTCCCCGCCAACCATCCACATCTGCATTCCCTCGCCGCGCCAGCGGTGTAGAATCGGCCTATTCATCGCCAGTCATCCCCGGCGGGTTTATGAGCTCTGGCCAAGCACGCGGCGATCCCGCGCGGTCTTCGGCCTCATCCGTGCCAGTGGCAACCGGCCTGCGGCGCAAAGGACAAGAGAAGCTCACTCCCCTTTTTGTGACCTGATTAAGCCGCCAGGAGTGTTTCATGCCTGATTATCGTTCCAAGACTTCCACCCAAGGCCGCAACATGGCCGGCGCCCGTGCCCTGTGGCGCGCCACCGGGATGAAGGACGAAGATTTCAAGAAACCGATCATCGCCATCGCCAACTCGTTCACCCAGTTCGTCCCGGGCCATGTGCACCTGAAGGACCTGGGCCAGCTGGTCGCCCGCGAAATCGAGCGCGCCGGTGGCGTGGCCAAGGAATTCAACACCATCGCGGTCGATGACGGCATCGCCATGGGCCACGACGGCATGCTGTACTCGCTGCCAAGCCGCGAGATCATTGCCGACGCCGTGGAATACATGGTCAACGCCCACTGCGCCGACGCCATCGTGTGCATTTCCAACTGCGACAAGATCACCCCCGGCATGCTGATGGCCGCCCTGCGCCTGAACATCCCGGTGATCTTCGTTTCCGGCGGCCCGATGGAAGCCGGCAAGACCAAACTGGCCAGCCACGGCCTGGACCTGGTCGACGCCATGGTCATCGCCGCCGACTCCACGGCCTCCGACGAAAAAGTCGCCGAATACGAGCGCAGCGCCTGCCCGACCTGTGGTTCGTGCTCCGGCATGTTCACCGCCAACTCGATGAACTGCCTGACCGAGGCCCTGGGCCTGGCCCTGCCGGGCAACGGTTCGACCCTGGCCACCCACGCCGACCGCGAGCAGCTGTTCCTCACCGCCGGCCGTACCATCGTCGAGCTGTGCAAGCGCTACTACGGCGAGAACGACGAGTCGGTACTGCCGCGCAGCATCGCCAACTTCAAGGCGTTCGAAAACGCCATGATGCTCGACATCGCCATGGGCGGTTCGACCAACACCATCCTGCACCTGCTGGCCGCCGCCCAGGAAGGCGAGGTGGCGTTCGACCTGCGCGACATCGACCGCCTGTCGCGCAAAGTGCCGCAGCTGTGCAAAGTGGCGCCGAACATCCAGAAGTACCACATGGAAGACGTGCACCGTGCCGGCGGCATCTTCAGCATCCTCGGTTCGCTGGCCCGTGGCGGCCTGCTGCACACCGACCTGCCGACCGTGCACAGCCGCAGCATGGAAGAAGCCATCGCCAAATGGGACATCACCCAGACCGATGACGAAGCCGTGCACACCTTCTTCAAGGCAGGCCCTGCCGGCATCCCGACCCAGACCGCGTTCAGCCAGTCGACCCGTTGGGAAACCCTGGATGACGACCGCGAAAACGGCTGCATCCGCAGCTTCGAGCACGCTTATTCGCAAGAAGGCGGCCTGGCCGTGCTGTACGGCAACATCGCCCTCGACGGCTGCGTGGTCAAAACCGCCGGTGTCGACGAGTCGATCCACGTGTTCGAAGGCACCGCGAAAATCTTCGAAAGCCAGGACAGCGCCGTACGCGGCATCCTCGCTGACGAAGTGAAGGCCGGCGACATCGTGATCATCCGCTACGAAGGCCCGAAAGGCGGCCCGGGCATGCAGGAAATGCTGTACCCGACCTCGTACCTGAAGTCCAAAGGCCTGGGCAAGGCTTGCGCCCTGCTCACCGACGGCCGCTTCTCGGGCGGTACCTCGGGCCTGTCGATCGGCCACGCCTCGCCGGAAGCGGCTGCTGGTGGCGCCATCGGCCTGGTGCGTGACGGCGACAAGGTGCTGATCGACATCCCTAACCGTTCGATCAACCTGCTGGTAAGCGATGAAGAGCTGGCTGAGCGCCGCATCGAGCAGGACAAGAAGGGCTGGAAACCGGTCGAAGCACGCCCACGCAAGGTGACCACCGCGCTGAAGGCCTATGCCCTGCTGGCGACCAGTGCCGACAAGGGTGCCGTGCGCAACAAGGCTATGTTGGAAGGCCTGTAAGAAGCGTCTGAAAACACCAACCGGCGCCCCGTGCGCCGGTTTTTTTTGCTTTTCTGCTCCCATACTGCCTAAAAAGCAGCCTTAGGGGGCAATGGCAGCCATGAGCTGGAAAAGCCTGCTGTACAGCGTGACCATAGGGTACGTATGCCTGGTACCCACCTCTACCCAAGGTCAGGAGCGTGCAATGACCGGAGCCATCAGTTTCAGGGGCTCGGTACATGTACCTGGTTGTCGCCATGCCTGGGATGCCGAACAAGGGCGCTTGGTGCTTACCGATTGCCCCAGCGCCATCCCCCTATCAGACGCACCTCCTGCCCACTTGCAAGCCAAGAACATTTTCTCTGGCGAGTACGCCACGGTCATTCATCAAGAGACCCAGGCCGGTCACACGTTCGCCGTCCACGACCGCTACGGCAAACGTGTTTCCAGCGGCAGTTATCGAATCACGGTACACGTACCATGAGCCTACTGGATCTGCTCCGGCGTCACGATCACCCAGTTCTTGTCCGCCGTCACCGGCAGCCCTTCCTTGGCCTGCGCCGCCGCATTCTTGGCAATCATCCCGTTAAGCTGGTCCATGTACTTGGCCTTGCGGTTTATCCACAGGTGGATGCCGCCCTTGCCCACATCCACCCCATGAAACTGCATGTAGCCATCACTGGTTGGCGTGTCGCCGCCCACCAGCACCGGCTTCTTCCATTCATCGATGTAGGTGAGGATCGCCGCCTGCTTGCCCGCCATCCAGGTGGCCGGGGTCCACAGGTACGGGGTCAGTTCCAGGCCTTCGTTGGCCTTGGCGTCATAGTGTCCGGCGCTGATCTGCTTGCGTGCCGTGGTCAGCTGGCCATTGGCGCGGTCTTTCAGCAGCAGGCTCACACCAATCACGTTCTGCGGCTTCACGTTGTAGCCGTACTTGGGGTCTGACGCGACCATGCGCACCAGCTCTTCCGAAGCCGCCGAGATCACGTACACCTCGATGCCGTTCTCCATCAGCTTGTTGTACAGCTCGGCCTGGCCTTTGAAGACCTTGGGCGGCTGTACCTCGATGGCCTTGACCTGGTCCCCGTCGTAATAGGTACTGGGGATCGGCTTGGTGGAGGCCATCAGCTCATCCACCTGCACTTTCAGCTCCTTCAGGGTAAAGCCCGAGAACACCTGAGCCACCCACGGATAGCAGACCATGTCGTCAACTTCGCACAACCGGTAGTAGTAGCTGAACAGGCTTTCCTTGTGCTCGGCGGTGTCCTTGAACGGCATCAGCTTCAACGACGGATCGAGCTTGTCGCGGCTCAGCAGCCCCTTGTTTTCCATGAATGGCAGCAGGGCCTCTTCAAGGTCATAGCGGTAACTGGTGTTGTCCATGTCGAACACCGCGTAATTACCTTTGTTGGCATTCGCGGCAATCATGCTGTCGAGCTGTTTGGCTGCGTCTGCTGGCCAATGCTTGAGCTCGGTGGCGAAGGTTTCGATACTGAACAGCAGAGACAGGCCGAGGGCCACGGCTTTAGGGGCGCGCTTCATGTACGAATCTCCTGAAATGACCCGGAAACGCTAGTGCAACATTCCCCGTCAACGGCCCTCCATAACGACCTCCATGCAGCTGCAAACGCCGTGTTCATTGCAATCTGCGACACGCCGTTATTCCATAAACGACTATGCACATTCCATTTGGATATAAATTCGTTTGTTTTCAGCCTGTTAGCATTTCCGTTCGCAATCGCTCACAGAGGCGATGCTTCCTTTGCTTTTTTCCGCTGGAGCTTCAATGAACCTGCCGCTGTCTCTTAACCTGCTGGCATTCCTGGCCCTGTTGCTGGGCCTGGCACAAACCCGCCGCACCGACTGGAGCCTGGCCAAGAAGGTGCTGCTGGGCCTGGTGCTGGGTGTGCTCTTCGGCCTTGCCCTGCACACGGTCTACGGCGCTGGCCACCCGGTGCTCAAGGCCACCATCGCCTGGCTCGACCTGGTCGGCAACGGCTATGTCGGCCTGTTGCAGATGATCGTCATGCCGCTGATCTTCGCCTCGATCCTCAGCGCCGTGGCACGCCTGCACAATGCCTCTTCGCTGGGCCGCATCAGCGTGCTGAGCATCGGCACCCTGCTGCTGACCACCGCCATTGCCGCGCTGATCGGCATCGTGCTGACCAACCTGTTCGGCCTCAGCGCCGAAGGCCTGGTGGCCGGCGCCCAGGAAAGCGCACGCATGCAGGTTATCCACAGCGACTATGCCGGCAAGGTCGCCGACCTCAACATCCCGCAGCTGCTGCTGTCGTTCATCCCCAGCAACCCGGTGGGTGACCTGGCGCGGGCCAAGCCGACTTCGATCATCAGCGTGGTGATCTTTGCCGTGTTCATCGGCCTGGCTGCCTTGCAACTGATCAAGGACGATGCCGAGAAAGGCGAACGTGCCCTGTCGGCCATCGACACCCTGCAAGCCTGGGTGATGCGCCTGGTGCGCGTGGTGATGAAACTGACCCCGTATGGCGTGCTGGCGTTGATGACCAAGGTCGTGGCCAGCTCGAACATGGAAGACATCCTCAAGCTGGGTAGCTTCGTGGTGGTGTCGTACCTGGGCCTGGCGCTGATGTTCGTGGTGCACGGCATCATCCTCGCCGCCACTGGCGTGAGCCCGCTGCGCTTCTTCCGCAAGGTGTGGCCGGTGCTGACCTTCGCCTTCACCAGCCGCTCCAGCGCCGCCAGCATTCCGCTGAACATCGAGGCGCAAACCCGTCGCCTGGGCGTGCCGCAATCCATCGCCAGCTTCAGCGCCTCGTTCGGCACCACCATTGGCCAGAACGGTTGCGCCGGCCTCTACCCCGCCATGCTGGCGGTGATGGTGGCGCCGGCGGTAGGCATCGATACCTTCGACCCGCTGTGGATCGCCACCCTGGTGGCCATCGTCACCCTGAGTTCGGCAGGCGTTGCCGGCGTGGGCGGCGGGGCCACCTTTGCTGCATTGATCGTGCTGCCGGCCATGGGCTTGCCGGTGGAGCTGGTGGCGTTGCTGATTTCGGTAGAGCCGCTGATCGACATGGGCCGTACGGCGTTGAACGTGAACGGTTCGATGACGGCGGGCGTGGTGACCAGCCAGTTGTTGAAAGAGACCGACAAGGCTGTGCTGGCGGGCGATGAGCATGCCGAGTTGAGCCATACCTGACGGATCACCCGGGGCTGCTATACAGCCCCAATATCCCGTAACGCAATGGCATGGGAAGTGGGCAACAGGCGGCTGGCAGCATCGCTATACTGCTAGCTCGCCTTAGCGAACACTCCAAGGGAAAGGCAACACCATGCCCCAGTACGACATGACCCAGGCCGAAGCCGAAAAGCTCCGCATTGAGGTGGCCAAGATCCGCGTCGAAGTCGACAAACTGGTGGCCGAGACACGCAAGCTGAATGCCGAGGCCGTCAAGATGACCCGCGAGACCTTCTGGTACCCGGTTGCCATCGCCGTCGGTTTCGTCACCACCGTGGCGACTGTCACCGCACTGATCATCAAGCTGCTCACCTGAGCATCACCGCTCATGGGGACCAGCTGTCTTGCTGTGCCTGCGATAGGGTTGCAAAGCAGCCCCGGCAATCTCAAACCTTGTCCCAGACCTCGAAGTGATAGGCAGGCTTACCTTCTTCAGCCTGCGCCTCACTCGACGCCAGCCTCCACTGCCCCTCATCAAACGCCGGGAACCACGCATCCCCTTCCGGTGCCATTTCCACCCGCGTCAGGTACATGCGGCTGACCAGCCCTTTCTCCAGCGCCTGCCCATACAGCTGCGCCCCGCCAATCAGCATCAGCTCTTCAACGCCCTGCTCACGCGCCCACTGTTCGGCCCGCACCAGCGCCTCCTCCAGCGAAGCGAACACCTCGGCGCCAGCCAGCTCAAGCCCCGGCTGGCGGCTGACGACGATGTTCAACCGCCCGGGCAGTGGCCGCCCCAGCGAGTCCCAGGTCTTGCGCCCCATGATGATCGGCTTGCCCAGGGTGGTGGCCTTGAAGTATTTGAAATCCCCCGGCAAATGCCAGGGCATGGAGTTGTCGATGCCGATCACGCGGTTTTCAGCGTATGCCGCGATCAGGCTGAGAGGGAGTGATGTATTCATGCCGGCGAGGATAGCACCGGGCGTGTGGGTTATGCTTCTGCCCTGACCTGTGCAATGGAAGACCTTGTGACTGCACCCACTTCACTGGACAAGCGCTGGCTCACCGAAGCGGTACGCCTGCGTGAAGAACATGCCGGCCCTCTGGAAGACCAGGAGGCCAACCGCCGCGCCCGCCAACTGGGCGGCGACCTGGCGGCCCGTATCGAAACCCGTGCGCTGTGCCTGGCCGAACGCGACGGCATGACTGTCGCCTTGCACCACTGGAAGCAGGGTGCGCGCCTGGCGCTGCTGGCCTTGTTGCTGCTGGCCGTGCTCAGCGGCGCCGGCATGGCGCTGGCCGCCCTGGGCGATGGGCAACGGCCGGTCAACGTATTCTGGGCCTTGGGCAGCCTGCTCGGGCTGAACCTGTTGATGCTGCTGGGCTGGGCCGTCGGCTTTGCCATCAGCGGCGAGCACGGCGCGGGGCTGGGCCGCCTGTGGCTATGGCTTAGCGAACGCTTTGCCCGCGATGCCAAGGCCGCGCACCTGGCACCTGCGCTGCTGGTGCTGCTGCAACGCCAGCGCCTCAACCGCTGGTTGCTCGGCCTGCTGGTACACGGCCTGTGGCTGCTGGCGATGCTCACCGCGCTGGGCATGCTGCTGGCGTTGCTGGCTACCCGGCGTTATGGCTTTGTCTGGGAAACCACGCTGCTTGCCGCCGACCCGTTCATCCACCTGACCCAGGCCCTGGGCGCCCTGCCCTCGCTGCTGGGCTTTGCCATACCCGACGAGGCCATGATCCGCGCCAGCGGCGACACCTTGCCCGCGCTGGACCTGGCCCGCCAGGCCTGGGCCAGCTGGCTGCTCGGCGTAGTGCTGGTGTATGGCCTGCTGCCGCGCTTGCTGCTGGCCGCGTTGTGCCTGTGGCGCTGGCGCCAGGGCCGCGAGCGCCTGACGCTGGACCTTAGCCTGCCCGGCTACGCGCACCTGCGAGATGCGCTGATGCCCCGCAGCGAGCGCATCGGCGTGCAGGACGCGGCCCCCGAGGCTTTGCCACAGTTTGCCGCCGGCCAGCTGGAAAGCGGCAGCAGCGGTGCCCTGCTGGTCGGCCTTGAACTGGACGACCAGCGCCCCTGGCCGCCCGCCTTGCCCAAAAACGTGACCGATGCCGGTGTGCTCGACAGCCGCGAATCGCGCAACCGCCTGCTTGAACAACTTAGCCGCTTCCCGCCGGCACGCCTGGCCATCGCCTGCGACCCACGGCGCTCGCCCGACCGCGGCAGCCTGGCACTGCTCGCCGAACTGGCGCGCAATGCCGGTGCGACCCGAATCTGGCTATTACAGGCCGCGCCTGGTCAGGCCCTCGATGCCCAGCGCCTGGGTGACTGGCACGAAGCCCTCGACCGCCTTGGCCTGGCGCACGCCGACACCTCGCCATTGACCTGGCTGGAGCATGGCCATGACTGAGCCGCTGAAACTGGCCGTGGTCGGCCACACCAACGTCGGCAAGACCTCGCTGCTGCGCACCCTCACCCGTGACGTCGGCTTTGGCGAAGTCTCCCACCGCCCCAGCACCACCCGCCATGTGGAAGGTGCGCGCCTGTCGGTGGACGGCGAACCCTTGCTGGAGCTGTACGACACCCCGGGCCTGGAAGACGCCATCGCCTTGCTCGACTACCTCGAACGCCTGGAGCGCCCGGGCGAGCGCCTGGACGGCCCGGCCCGCCTGGAGCGCTTTCTTCAGGGCAGCGAAGCACGCCAGCGCTTCGAGCAGGAGGCCAAGGTGCTGCGCCAGCTGCTGGCCAGCAATGCCGGCCTGTACGTGATCGATGCGCGTGAGCCGGTGTTGGCCAAATACCGTGACGAGCTGGAGGTGCTGGCCAGCTGCGGCAAGCCATTGCTGCCGGTGCTCAACTTCGTCGCCAGCCACCAGCATCGCGAGCCGCAATGGCGTGAAGCCCTTGCCAGGCTTGGGCTTCACGCGTTGGTGAGGTTCGACAGCGTGGCCCCACCCGAGGATGGCGAGCGGCGTTTGTACGAGAGCCTGGCCCTGTTGCTGGAAGACGCCCGCCCGGCCCTGCAACGGCTGATCGACGACCAGCAGGCGCAGCGTCTGGCGCGCCAGCACAGCGGCAAGCGCCTGATCGCCGAGCTGCTGCTGGACTGCGCCGCCTGCCGGCGCAGTGTCGAGGCTGAGCCGGCGGCCGAAGCCCGGGCCATCGAAGCGCTACGCCGGGACATACGTCAGCGGGAGCAGCGCTGCGTCGAGGCATTGCTCAAACTTTATGCCTTCCGCCGCGAAGACGCCCATGCCAGCGACCTGCCATTGCTGGATGGCCGGTGGGGTGACGACCTGTTCAACCCCGAAACCCTGAAGCTGCTGGGCGTGCGCCTGGGCAGCGGTGTGGCGGCCGGGGCTGCCGCCGGTGCCGGGGTTGATTTGCTGGTTGGCGGCCTTACCCTCGGTGCAGCGGCCTTGGCAGGGGCGATTGCCGGCGGCGCGCTGCAGACGGCACGCAACTATGGTTCGCGGTTGATGGGCAAGCTTAAGGGCAAGCGCGAGCTGACCGTGGACGACACGGTATTGCGCTTGCTGGCCTTGCGTCAGCAGCAGTTGATGGTTGCGCTGGACAACCGCGGGCATGCGGCTCAGGACAGCATTCGGCTGGGAGCGCTGGATGAGAAGACGTGGCGGGAGGGCAAGTTACCAGAGGCGCTGGTCAAGGCGCGGGCACATCCGCAGTGGTCGACGCTCAATCCAGGGTCGAAGCTGAATCAGGCTGAGCGGCAGGAACAGCTGGAGGCGCTGGTTTCTCAGATCTGAGGAGGCTGCCAAGTGTAGGCTTTGAGGAGTGTGTCGCCTGTGAAATCGAGCGCCGCCCGCGCGGCGCATCGCGAGCAAGCTCGCTCCTACATTTGTTTCGGGCCAATTATTTCTGTGGGAATCGCGCGCGTACGCCTTGGTGCATGTCTCGATATCGCGTCGTACAAACAAGGCGGTCGCGCGCACTGGCGCAGGCGATACTGGCCCGAAACAGATGTAGGAGCGAGCTTGCTCGCGATGCGCCGCGCGGGCGGCGCTCGATTTCACAGGCGACACACCCCTCAAGACGTGCTCCCGGCAGCCCTCATCCAATCACTGCTGGGCCACCTTCTCCGACTTACCGTCATAGCGCTTGCGCCATTCAGCCAGAATCTGGTCGCGGTTCTTCGAGGCCCAGGCAAAGTCGTTCTTGATCAGGCGCTGCTCATAATCCGCTGGCAACTCGGTCTGCGGTTTGGCAATACCCGGCGCCGCCAGCACGGCGAAGTTCTCCTTGTACAGCTCCATGGCCGCAGGGCTTGCCGAAAAATCGGCCAGACGCTTGGCCGCATCCGCCTTGGGCGAGCCCTTGATCACGGCGGTCGCCTCGATCTCCCAACCCAGGCCTTCCTTCGGCAATACGATGTCCAGCGGCGCGCCCTGGCGCTTGAGCTGCACGGCCGGGTATTCGAACGAGATACCGATCGGGAACTCGCCCGCCGCCGCCAGCTTGCACGGCTTGGAGCCGGAGTGAACGTACTGCCCGATGTTCTGGTGCAGCGCATCCATGTAGGCCCAGCCCTGCGGCTCACCAAAGGTCTGCAACCAGGCACTCACGTCAAGGAAGCCGGTGCCCGAAGAAGCCGGGTTAGGCATGACGATCTTGCCCTTGTATTCCGGCTTGGTCAGGTCTTGCCAGCTCACCGGTTTGCTCAGGCCCTGCTTTTCGGCCTCGATGGTATTGAAGCAGATGGTCGCGGCCCACACGTCCATGCCCACCCAGGCCGGTGGGTTGGCGGCATCGCGGTAGTTGGCGGCGATCTTGCCCAGGTCTTTCGGCGCGTAGGCTTCCAGCATGCCGTTCTGGTCGAGAATGGCCAGGCTGGACGCCGCCAGGCCCCACACGGCGTCAGCTTGCGGGCGGTCTTTCTCGGCCAGCAGCTTGGCGGTGATGATGCCGGTGGAGTCGCGTACCCACTTGATCTCGATGTCCGGGTTGGCCTTTTCGAAGGCCTGCTTGTAGCTCTTCAGCTGTTCGGCTTCCAGGGCGGTGTAGACCGTCAGCTGGGTACCGGCGGCCAAGGCCTGCAGGCTGAACACGGCAGAAACGGCAGCGGCAAGTGCAAGGTGCTTGTACATGGGTAGATTCCTTACAGGTCAGACGGTCGCGGCGCGTTGGCGCCAGGCTTGGGAGCGGCGCAGCAGGCCGCGTGAGGCTGCGGCCAGCAGCAGTGAAGCGCCGGCACTGGTCAGCAGAATCAGGGTGGACATGGCAGCAGCACCGCCCACGTTGCCGGCGTCGTCCATGTTCAGCACGGCAACGGCGGCCAGAATGGTGTCGGGGCTGTACAGGAAGATCGCCGCCGACACCGTGGTCATGGCCGAAACGAACAGGTAGCGGATGATGTCCAGCAGCGCCGGCAGGCAAATCGGCACGGTCACCCGTACGAAGTGCTTGTACAGCGGTGCCTTCAGCGACAGCGCGGCGGCCTCGAACTCGCCGTCGAGCTGGCGTAGCGCAGTGGTTGCGGTCATCTGTGCGGTGGTCAGGTAGTGAGCAATGGTGCACACCACCAGCAGCCCCATGCCGCCATACAACACATGCAGCGGGTTGCCGTTCAGGTTGAAGAAGAAGACGTAGCCCAGGCCCAGCACCAGGCCTGGCACGGCCATGGGGATGAAACTGAGCAGGCGCAGCATCTGGTTAAGCAGGCGCTGGCCCTGGGTTTTCTCCATCAGGTAAGCACCGGTGAAGATCACGATGCTGCCGATCAGCGCGGTGCCAATGGCCATGGTCACGCTGTTGCGATAAGCCAGCCAGCCGCCACCGGCGGTGTCTTCGAACATGTAATGGCGCAGCGACAACGACAGGTTGTACGGCCAGAAGGTGACCAGCGAGGAATACACCGCCATGCCGATCACCAGCAGCAACGCCGCGCACACCAGCAGCACGATGGCCAGGAAGCAAGCATCTCGGCTGCGCGATGGCTTGGGCTCGAACACCTGGGCACGGCCGCTCATGGCTTCGCCTTGGCGCCGACGCAGCCAGGCATCGACCGTGAAGCTGAACAGCGCCGGCAGCAGCAGGACCATGCCGATCAACGCGCCACGGCCGAACTGTTGCTGGCCCACCACCGCCTTGTAGGCCTCCAGCGCCAGTACCTGATAGTCACCACCGACCACGACCGGTACACCGAAGTCGGTGATGGTCAGGGTGAACACCAGGCAGAACGCCGCGAATACCGCTTGCCGCGTGGCAGGCCAGGTGATGCTGGTAAATGCCCGGCACGGGCCGGCCCCCATGCTGGAGGCCGCATCGAACAGCCGGGCATCGGCCAACGACAGCGCCGACAACAGGATCATCAGCGCATGCGGGAAGGTGTAGATCGCCTCGCCCAGCACGATGCCCCAGAAGCCGTAGATGTTGTCGCTGAGCAACCCGCGCAGCAGCCCCTGGTTACCAAACAGGTAGACCAGCGCGATGGCCGGCAGCATCGACGGCGCCAGCAGCGGCAGCAGGGAAATCCCCCGCCACACGCCCTTGGCCGGAATCCGCGTGCGTTGCAGCGCATAGGCGAACAGGTACGCCAGCGGCACCACGATGGCCGCCACGGTGAAAGCCACCGACAAACTATTGCCCAGCAACCAATGGAAATTGTCGCTGGCGAACAGTTCGCGGGCTGCCAGCAGGCCGCCACCCTGGCCCGCGTCAGCGCTGAAGCCACGCCAGAAGATCGCCAGCAGTGGCATCAGCACAGCCAGCACCAGAAGGATCAGCAGCAGGCTCTTGCCGCCGACGACGAACAACCGGTCACCCAGGGCGACGCCAGTACGTGGCGCGGCGTTGGCCTGGCTCAGCGGCAGGGACATTGGCGCGGCCATCTCAGGCAAACACCTGCAGGCTCTGCGGCGGCAGGGCCACCCAGATGTCCTGCGAGCCCAGGCGCGGCATGGCCTCGGGGGCCAGTTCAGCCAGCAGGGCATGGCCAGGCAGGGCTTTGAGTTCGAAGCTCATGCGGCAGCGGTTACCCAGGAACGTAATTTCGCGGACCATGGCCGGGAACAGGTTTTCCTCGTGCACCACCGGGTTGACCGTGATTGCCTCCGGGCGGCAGAACAGCCGGCCGCTGCTGGCCTGGGCCGAGCCTGGCGCCAGACGCATGCTCATGGCGCCGACCTGGGCATGGCTGTCACCGTTGCGCTGGAACGGCAGCCAGTTGCCCTGGCCAACGAACTCGGCGACGAACGGTGTGGCTGGCTGGTCGTAGATTTCCTGTGGGGTGGCGTACTGCTCAACCTGGCCGTTGTTCATCACCGCAATACGGTCAGCCATCAGCATGGCCTCGTCCTGATTGTGGGTGACCATCAAGGTGGTAATGCCCAGCTGGCGTTGCAGCTGGCGCAATTCGGTGCACAAGTGCTCGCGCACCCGTGCGTCCAGCGCCGACATGGGCTCATCGAGCAGCAACAGGGAGGGTGACGGTGCCAGCGCACGGGCCAGGGCCACACGTTGCTGCTGGCCACCGGAGAGCTGGCCGGGGTACTTCTTCTCGCTGCCAGAAAGGCCCACCAGGTCGAGCATTTCAGCCACCCGCTGGCGAGCCTGCTCGCGGCCACTGCCAGTCAGGCCGTAGGCAATGTTGGCCTCGACGGTGAGGTTGGGGAACAGCGCATAGGACTGGAACAGGATGCCGTAATCACGGGCCTGGGGCGGCAGCTCGGAGATATCGCGCTCGCCGATGTACAGCGTGCCGCGGTCCTGGCGCTCCAGGCCGGCAATGCAGCGCAGCAGCGTGGTCTTGCCACAGCCGGACGGGCCGAGCAGGCACACCAGCTCGCCGGCGGCGATGTCCAGCGAGACATCGTTGAGCGCCGTAAAGGCACCGAAGCGCTTGTGGATGTTGCGCACTTTCATTTGTGCGCCAGGAGTGGCGTGGTTCATGGCAGGGCCTCATCGAAGAGATGGGGGCCATGCTAGGAAGGCGGTGCGAAGGTTCTGTGGCGTTTGGGCAAAAGTCGATGATAGTGGTATAGGCAGATTTTGTAGGAGCGGCCTTGTGTCGCGATGGGCTGCGGAGCAGCCCCGGCAATTCATGCGGCGGAGCTGAAACCCCGGGTCTGCTCCGCAGCCCATCGCGACACAAGGCCGCTCCTACAGGGTCTGTGTACTCCTGAATCAGAAGTTTGAGCCCGCCACTTCCTGCGCCACCCCAAGAAACGCAGCCGGCAACCGGGCCTGGCGCCGCTCCTTCAGGCAATACAAATACTCATGCATCACCGGCGCATCCTCCAGCGCCAGCACCCGCAATTCAGGGTTATGCGGCACCTCATGCCGGGCAATCACGCTGATGCCGATATTGCGCAGCACCGCCTCGCGGATCGACTCGCGGCTGCCGATTTCCAGCAAAGCCCCGGCCTTCACCCCGGCCGCCTGCAGCATCTGCTCAGTCAGCTTGCGCGTGGTCGAGCCCTTCTCGCGCATCAGCAGGCAGTGCCCGGCCACGACGTCGATCGACACCGCCTGCCGCTGGGCCAACGGGTGGTTACGATGCACCGCCACCACCAGCGGATCGGTGCCCAGCACCCGCCGCACCAGCCGGGCATCTTCTACCAGCTGTGACGAAGCGGCGATGTCCACCCGGTAGTCTTCAAGCATTTCCAGCACCTGCTGCGAGTTGCCGATTTCCACCGCCACGTCCACCTGCGGCAAGCGCTCGCGATAGATCTTCACCAAGTCGAGAATGTAGTAAGGCGCCGTGGCGGCAATACGCAGGCTGCCCTGTGCCTGGCCACTGTTGCGCAGCTCGAACTCGATATCAGCCTCTTGCTGCAGCAGCGCCTTGACCATCGGCAGCAGGCGCACGCCCTCTTCGCTCAACACCAGGCGCCGCCCGCCACGGTAGAACAGCTCGACCGCGTACTGGCTTTCCAGGTTGCGGATCTGCGTGGTTACCGTGGGCTGGCTGAGCCCGAGCTTTTTCGCCGCCAAAGTGATGCTGCCCAGGCGGGCCACCATGTAGAAGGCTTTCAGCTCCGAACTCAGCATGCACGTCCTCTATTTGCGCAGCAGGCGCAAGCCGTTGAACACCACCAGCAGGCTCACGCCCATGTCGGCGAACACCGCCATCCACATGGTGGCCATGCCGGCAAAGGTGATCGCCAGGAATATTGCCTTGATGCCCAACGCCAGAACGATGTTCTGCATGAGGATCGCCGCACTTTGGCGCGACAGCCTGACGAAGGCCGGGATTTTGCGCAAGTCGTCGTCCATCAGCGCCACATCGGCAGTCTCGATGGCGGTGTCGGTGCCAGCCGCCGCCATGGCAAAGCCGATTTCGGCACGGGCCAGGGCCGGGGCGTCGTTGATGCCGTCACCCACCATGCCCACCCGATGGCCTTGGGCGTACAGGGCTTCGATGGTTTTCAGCTTGTCGGCCGGCAGCAGGTTGCCCTCGGCACGGTCGATACCCACCACGGCGGCGATGGCCTGCGCGGTATGCGGATTGTCGCCGGTCAGCATGACAGTCTTGATACCCAGCTCATGCAGTTCCGCGATGGCCTGGCGGCTGCTGTCCTTGACCGTATCGGCCACCGCGAACAGCGCCAGCGGGCCAGAGCGGTCGAGCAGTAAAACCACTGTCTTGCCCTGGCGCTCCAGCGCATCCAGCTGAGCTTCCAGCGCGGGCGAGCACAGCCCCAGTTCCTCGACCAGGCGGTGGTTGCCCAAGTGGTAAACCTCACCGGCAATGGTGCCACGCACGCCGCGACCGGCCAGGGCAGCGAAGTCATCCACCTCGCTCAAAGCCAGGCCTTGCTCCTTGCCGAACTGGGCAATGGCGCGGGAGACCGGGTGATCCGAGCGCTCACCCAGGCTGGCAGCCAGGGCTTGTGCGCGGCCTTCGAACAGCGGCTCCAGCACCTTGGCGTCGGTCTGCACAGGCTTGCCGTGGGTAATGGTGCCGGTCTTGTCCAGAGCCAGGAAGTCCAGGTGGCGACCGCCCTCCAGATAAACACCGCCCTTGATCAGGATGCCTTTGCGCGCCGCAGCGGCCAGGCCGCTGACGATGGTCACCGGGGTCGAGATCACCAGGGCGCACGGGCACGCGACCACCAGCAGCACCAAGGCGCGGTAGATCCAGTCGAACCAGGCGCCGGCCATGAACAGCGGCGGAATCACCGCCACGGCCAGGGCGATGGCGAATACCACCGGGGTGTAGATGCGCGAGAAGCGGTCGACGAAGCGCTGGGTCGGCGCCCGCGCGCCTTGCGCTTCCTCCACAGCCTTGATGATCCGCGCCAGGGTCGATTGCCCGGCAGCGGCGGTAACGCGAAACTCCAGCGCCCCTGCCTGGTTGATAGTGCCGGCGAACAGCTTGTCGCCCACCGCTTTCTCCACAGGCAGGCTTTCGCCGGTGATCGCCGCCTGATCGACGCTGGATTGGCCGCTGGTCACTTCACCATCCAGACCGATACGTTCGCCGGGGCGCACCCGCACCAAGGTGCCGATGGCCACTTCACGCACCTCTACCTCGCGCCACTGGCCGTCAGCCTGCTGCACCGTGGCCATGTCCGGGGTCAGCTGCATCAGCCCGCCGATGGCATTGCGTGCACGGTCCAGCGAGCGCGCTTCGATCAGCTCGGCGACGGTGAACAGCACCATCACCATGGCCGCTTCCGGCCACTGGCCGATCAGCACGGCGCCGGTCACGGCGATGCTCATCAGCGCATTGATGTTGAGGTTGCGGTTCTTCAGGGCGATCCAGCCCTTTTTGTAGGTACCCAAGCCGCAGCCAGCAATGGCCGCCAGCGCCAATGCCGCCACCACCCATTCAGGCGCCAACCCACCAAAGTGCACGACTTCGGCGGCGATCGCGGCAATGCCCGACAAGGCCAGCGGCCACCAGCGGGTCTTGGCCGGTTGCGGCGCAGCGGCTGTGCCGTCATCTTCGGCACCAAGCGGCTCGGCCTTCATCCCCAGGCTGTCGATGGCCCGTTCGATATCGCCGGTTCCGCTCAAGGTATGGCGCACGCCAAGCACGCGGTTGATCAGGTTGAATTCCAGCTGCTCGATCCCGGCCAGCTTGCCCAGCTTGTCCTGGATCAGGGTCTGCTCGGTGGGGCAGTCCATGGCCTCGATACGGAAACGGCTGAGCTGTGCCTGAGCACTGGCCGTTTCGGTCAGTTGCACCAGAGACGGCGCTGCTTTGGTACCGCAGCAGCTGTGACCGTGGGCGGCATGGCCATGGTCGTCATCGCCATGGGCGTGATCGTGCGGGTGCTTGTGTTCGTGGCTGACAGGCTGGTTCATGGGGTCATCCTTAAATTGAGCCTGTTGCCAAGTGAACACCCTGTATCCACTATAGGGTCAAGCCATTTGCTGGAGATTTCGTGATGAAGATCGGAGAACTGGCCAAAGCCACCGACTGCGCGGTGGAAACCATCCGCTACTACGAGCGTGAAAACCTTTTGCCCGAGCCTGCGCGCACCGAAGGCAACTACCGGCTGTATACCCAGGCCCACGTCGAGCGGCTGACCTTCATCCGCAACTGCCGCACGCTGGACATGACCCTGGACGAAATCCGCAGCCTGTTGCGGCTGCGCGACAGCCCGGATGACTCATGCGGCAGCGTCAATGCGCTGATCGACGAGCATATCGAGCATGTGCAGGCGCGGATCGATGGCTTGGTGGCGTTGCAGGAGCAGCTGGTGGAGCTGCGGCGGCGCTGCAATGCGCAGGGGAGTGAGTGCGCGATCTTGCAGCAACTGGAGACGAACGGGGCGGTATCGGTGCCGGATAACGAGCATTCGCATGTTGGGCGAAGCCACGGGCATTGAGTTGTTGGGGCTGCTTTGCAGCCCATCGCGACACAAGGCCGCTCCTACAGGGGTATGCGATCTCCTGTAGGAGCGGCCTTGTGTCGCGAAAGGGGCGCAAAGCGCCCCGGCGATCTAAAGGTTCACACTGCCATCGGCGCCGTCATCGGCGCATGGTGCTCGTACCCTTCCAGCCAGAAGTCACCCGGCTCGATCTTCTCCAGCCACTCCGGCTCATACTTGCCGGTTTCGGCAAACGCCGGCACGCGATCACTGATCACCAGCTTCGGCGCCTCCAGCGGCTCGCGCTTGAGTTGCTCGTTCAGCATGTCCAGGTGGTTTTCATACACATGGGCATCGCCGATGAAGTAGGTGAACCAGCGCGGGGTGTACCCGGTCAGGCGGCCGAACAGCGACAGCAGTGCCGCGCCTTCGGTGAGGTTGAACGGTGTACCCAGGCCCAAGTCATTGGAGCGGATGTAAAGGGTCAGGGAGATTTCCTTGGTCTCTACATTCGGGTGGAACTGGTACAGCAGGTGGCACGGCGGCAGGGCCATTTCGTCCAGCTGCGCGCAGTTCCAGCCGTGGAACAGGATGCGGCGGCTGCCCGGGTCGTTGGCGATGGTGTCCAGGCACTGGCGCACCTGGTCGATGGCCTTGTACAGGATGACGAACGCGACACCGTCTTCTTCATCCTGGGCGATGCGACGGAAGCCTGCCTTTTCGGCCATTTCGATGGCCGCCGGGTTGCTCAGCGGGATGCGCTTGTAGCCCGGCCACTGGCGCCATTGCACGCCGTAGATCTCACCCAGGTCGTCATGGCCCTGGCGGAACGGGTTCGCCAGCCACTGGGCGTTCTCGTTGGCGTTCTGGTCCCAGACCTTGCAGCCCAGCTCGCGGAATTCACCGGCGTTCTTCACGCCACGCAGGAAACCGACCATTTCGCCAATCGCCGACTTGAACGCCAGCTTGCGCGTAGTGATGGCCGGAAAGCCCTTCTGCAGGTCGAAGCGCAGCATCGCGCCCGGCAGGCTGATGGTACGGATGCCGGTGCGATTGCCTTGCAACGTACCGTTCTCGATGACTTCACGGACCAGATCTAGATACTGTTTCATGACTTTCCTGTAACAAGAACGGCAGGGGGATCACCCCTGCCGTGAAAATCATACGGCTGGTTTTGCCGTAGGTTTGCGGTTGTAGGCCAACCAGATCAAGAAGATGCCGCCGATGATCATCGGCACGCAGAGCAACTGACCCATGGTCAACCAGCCAAAGGCAATGTAGCCAAGCTGGGCATCAGGCACCCGCACAAACTCCACGATAAAGCGGAAAATACCGTAGAACAGCGCGAACATGCCGGAAACGGCCATGGTCGGGCGCGGCTTGCGAGAGTACAACCAGAGAATCACGAATAATGCCACACCTTCCAGGGCAAACTGGTACAGCTGCGACGGATGACGGGGCAACTGGGCCGGGTCGCTGAACGGCGGGAAAACCATCGCCCACGGCACGTCGGTCGCCTTGCCCCACAGTTCGGCGTTGATGAAGTTGCCGATACGCCCGGCGCCCAGGCCAATCGGCACCAGTGGGGCGACGAAGTCCATCAGCTCGAAGAACGACTTGTTGTTGCGCTTGCCGAACCACAAGGCCGCCAGCATCACGCCAATGAAGCCGCCGTGGAACGACATGCCGCCCTTCCACACCTCGAAGATCAGCGTCGGGTTGGCCAGGTACTGGTGCAGGTCATAGAACAGCACATAGCCCAACCGCCCACCGACGATCACCCCCATCGAAAGCCAGAACACCAGGTCGGACAGTGTCTCCCGCGACCAGGTAGGGTCGAAGCGGTTCAGCCGGCGCGAGGCCAACAGCCAGGCGCCGCCGATGCCGATCAGGTACATCAGGCCGTACCAGTGGATTTTCAGCGGCCCGAGGGCCACGGCCACGGGGTCTATCTGCGGGTAAGGCAGCATGGAACTTCCTCTCGATTCAAATCAAAAAGCTGAGGCCGACACAGAACAGCAGTGCTGCGAACAGGCGTTTCAACAAACGGGGCGACAGCTTGTGCGCCAGGCGCGCGCCAAAGCGGGCGAAAAACATGCTGGTCACGGCAATGCCGACCAGTGCCGGCAGGTACACGTAGCCCAGGCTATGGGGTGGCAGGTGCTCTTCGTGCCAGCCCAGCAGCATGAAGCTCAGGGCACTGGCCACGGCAATCGGCAGGCCACAGGCCGAGGACGTGGCCACTGCCTGCTGCATGGGCAGGCTGCGCCAGGTCAGGAACGGCACGGTCAGCGAACCGCCGCCAATGCCGAAAATGGCCGAGGCCCAGCCAATCACCCCGCCCGCACCGATCAACGCGGGTTTGCCGGGGATGCCACGGCTGGCCTTGGGCTTGAGGTCCAGCGCCATCTGCGCGGCGATGACCAGGGCGAACACGCCGATGATCTTCTGCAGCAGCGGGCCCTGGATCAGCGAGGCCGTCTTGGCACCGATGCCGGCGCCAATGAGGATGCCGAGGGTCATCCAGGCGAAGATCGGCCATTGCACGGCACCTTTGCGCTGGTGCTCGAGCACGGCGTTGATCGAGGTAAAGACGATGGTGGCCAGCGACGTGCCGACGGCCAGGTGGGTCAGCACCGAGGCATCGAAGCCCTGCAAGGTGAAGCTGAACACCAGCACCGGCACGATGATGATGCCGCCGCCCACGCCAAACAGCCCGGCCAGTACACCGGCACAGGCGCCCAACAGCAGATAGAGCACGAATTCCATTCGGCTTCCCCAGCAAAACAATCCGGCATGGTAACGGAAGCCGGGCTCGGGGCTCTAGTGAACTCTGTGACAGGATGGATCCGCCCCGCCGCTGTGGGTACAGTGGCATAAAACACAGAGGCCCAACCGATGTGCCTGATCGTATTCGCCTGGCGGCCGGGGCATGCCCTGCCGCTGATCGTCGCGGCCAACCGCGACGAGTTCTATGCCCGCCCCACCCAGGCCTTGACGGCCTGGGAGGATGCCCCCGGAGTGCATGCCGGCCGCGACCTGGAAGCCGGTGGCACCTGGCTGGGCGTGGGGCCGCAGGGGCGCTTTGCCGCGTTGACCAATATCCGTGACCCGGGTCAGGCGGTGGGGCCGCGCTCACGGGGCGAGCTGGTGGCGGCGTATCTGAAAGGTGAGTTGGGGGTCGAGGCCTACCTGGATCAGGTGGCCAGCCGCAGTGGGCAGTATTCGGGGTTCAACCTGTTGGTGGGCGATGGGCAGCAGCTGGGTTACCTGCATGCCCGGGATGCCGCGCCGCGCCTGCTGGAGGCTGGGGTTTACGGGCTTTCCAATGCCGGGCTGGACACGCCGTGGCCGAAGTTGGTGAAGGCGCGCCGTGGGCTGGAAGGGTTGCTGGAAACGCCGGAACCGCAGCGGTTGCTGGCGTTGCTGGCAGATAACGAGCCTGCGGCGGATGGTGATCTACCTGAGACAGGCGTTGGGATAGCGACCGAGAAGTTGCTGTCGAGTGTGTTTATTGCCAGCCAGAATTATGGGACGCGGGCCAGTACGGTGCTGATTGTTGATGATCAGGGTAGAAGGCGGCTGATTGAACGCAGTTTCGGGCCGCTTGGGGGGCATTTGGGCGAAATTGACCTTACAGTTTGAGGGCCATGGGGCTGCTGTGCAGCCCATCGCGACACAAGGCCGCTCCTACAGGGGTAAGCGATCTCCTGTAGGAGCGGCCTTGTGTCGCGAAAGGGCCGCAAAGCGGCCCCAAAATTTCACAGAGTCTTATTGGCCCCAGGCCCAATCATCCGCGCCAACCCAAGGTTTTTCAGGGCCAGCTGCAGCGAGCTGTGGATAACCTGCGGGTTGTCATGGCTCAAGGCTTCAGCCAACAGCTCCTTGGCCTTGCCCATGTTCACCTGGCGCAGCATCCACTTCACTTTCGGCAAGTTGGTGGCGTTCATCGACAAGCTGTCGAAACCCATGGCCATCAACAGGATCGCCGCCGCCGGGTCACCGGCCATCTCACCGCAGATGCTCACCGGCTTGCCTTCACCATGGGCATCGCGCACTACCGTGTTCAACGCTTGCAGCACCGCCGGGTGCAGGTAGTCGTAAAGGTCGGCAACCCGTGGGTTGTTGCGGTCCACCGCCAGCAGGTACTGGGTCAGGTCGTTGGACCCCACTGACAGGAAGTCCACCTGCCGCGCCAGCTCTTTGGTCTGGTACACCGCCGCTGGAATTTCCACCATCACGCCCACTGGCGGCATTGGCACGTCGGTGCCTTCGTCACGCACCTCACCCCAAGCGCGGTGGATCAGGTGCAGGGCTTCTTCCAACTCGTGAATGCCGGAAATCATCGGCAGCAGGATGCGCAGGTTGTTCAGGCCTTCGCTGGCCTTGAGCATGGCGCGTGTCTGCACCAGGAAGATTTCCGGGTGGTCGAGGGTGACGCGGATGCCGCGCCAGCCGAGGAAGGGGTTTTCTTCCTTGATCGGGAAGTACGACAGCGCCTTGTCACCGCCGATGTCCAGGGTGCGCATGGTCACCGGCAGCGGGTGGAACGCCGCCAGCTGCTCGCGGTAGATGGCCAGCTGCTCCTTCTCGCTGGGGAAGCGCTGGTTGATCATGAACGGCACTTCGGTGCGGTACAAACCAACCCCTTCGGCGCCACGCTGCTGGGCGCGGGCAACGTCGGCCAGCAAACCGGTGTTAACCCACAGCGGCATGCGGTGGCCATCCGGTGTGACGCAGGGCAGTTCGCGCAGGGCGTCCAGGCCCTGGGCCAGCTGGCGTTCTTCCTCGACCACGTCGCTGTACTGCTTACGCAGCACTTCGCTCGGGTTGGTAAAGACTTCACCCTTGTAGCCATCGACGATCAGCTCGATGCCGTCGACCTTGGAATACGGCAGGTCGACCAGGCCCATCACCGTGGGGATGCCCATGGCGCGAGCCAGGATAGCAACGTGAGAGTTGCCCGAGCCCAGCACCGAGACCAGGCCAGCCAGCTTGCCTTCCGGCACTTCGCCGAGCATGGCCGGGGTCAGCTCTTCACTGACCAGAATAGTGTTGTCGGCGTACACCAGCGACTGCGAACGGGCTTCCTGCAGGTAGGCCAACAGGCGCCGGCCAAGGTCCTTGACGTCGGAAGCGCGCTCGCGCAGGTAGTCATCGTCCATCAGCTCGAAGCGGTTGACGTGCTCACCCACCACCTGGCGCAGGGCACCCTGAGCCCACTGGCCGGTCTTGATGACTTCGGTCACCTCACCGCCCAAGGCCGCGTCTTCGAGCATCATCAGGTACACATCGAACAACGCGCGCTCTTCCGGGCGCAGCTGGGTAGCCAGCTTCGCCGACAGCTTGCGCATGTCGTCGCGCACGCCTTCAAGGGCGTTCTGGAAGAGCTTGAGTTCGGCGTCGATGTCATCGACGGTCTTGTCCGGCACCACTTCCAGGTCGGCGGGCGGCAGCATCACCACCGCGCGGCCCACGGCGGCACCAGGCGAGCCTGGCACACCGACGAAGCGGGCTTCCTGGATACCTTTGCCCTGGCGGCCCAGGCCACGGATCGAGCCGGTGGCCTCGGCGTGGGCGATAACCCCGGCAAGCTGGGCACTCATGGTGACCAGGAAGGCTTCTTCGCCCTCGTCAAACTGGCGGCGCTCCTTCTGCTGGATGACCAACACCCCGACCACGCGGCGGTGGTGGATGATCGGCGCACCGAGGAAGGAGGCGAATTTTTCTTCACCGGTTTCGGCAAAGTAGCGATAACGCGGGTGGTCGGCGGCGTTTTCCAGGTTCAGCGGCTCTTCCCGGGTACCGACCAGGCCGACCAGGCCTTCGTTGGGGGCCATGCTGACCTTGCCGATGGAACGCTTGTTCAGGCCTTCGGTGGCCATCAGCACGAAGCGGTTGGTTTCCGGGTCGAGCAGGTAGACCGAGCAGACCTGGCTGCCCATGGCTTCCTTGACGCGCAAGACAATGATCCCCAACGCCGACTTGAGATCTTTGGCGGAGTTTACTTCCTGGACGATCTTGCGCAGCGTATTGAGCATGGCTCGGGGTCGAACTCCGTCGTCAGTCGCGCGTCAGCAGACGCGGTGCTAGCTCTTTCAGGGCGCGCCGGTACACCTCGCGCTTGAATGTCACAACCTGGCCCAGCGGGTACCAATAGCTTACCCAGCGCCAGCCGTCGAATTCCGGCTTGCCGGTCAGGTCCATCCGCACCCGCTGTTCGTTGCTGACCAGGCGCAGCAGGAACCACTTCTGCTTCTGGCCGATGCACAGCGGCTGGCTGTGGGTACGGACCAGTCGCTGGGGTAAACGATAACGCAACCAGCCGCGGGTGCAGGCAAGAATTTCCACATCATCGCGTTCAAGGCCAACTTCTTCGTTCAGCTCGCGGTACAGGGCATCTTCCGGCGTCTCGTCAGGGTTTATACCACCCTGGGGGAACTGCCAGGCATCCTGGTTGATCCGTCGAGCCCATAGCACCTGCCCGGCATCATTCGTGAGAATGATCCCGACATTGGGGCGAAAACCATCCGGGTCGATCACGGCAGCAACCTCGCAAACGCATGTCACCGCATTGTTCCACAAAGCTTGCGAGCGCAGCAACGCGCCCGCCAAGCTTATGTGCAGCCGCGTGAAAACTCCGTATTCTGCGGGCCACCCTGTAGCTGATGCGAGTGACTGCGATGCGCCTGGCTTTATTCGACCTGGACAATACCCTCCTCGGTGGCGACAGCGACCATGCCTGGGGTGACTACCTCTGCCAGCGCGGCATTCTCGACCCGGTTGCCTACAAGCAGCGCAACGATGGCTTCTACCAGGACTACCTCAACGGCACCCTGGACCTGCAGGCCTACCTGGCCTTCTCCATGGAAATCCTGGCGGCAACGCCCGCAGCCCAGCTGGACGAATGGCACCGCGACTTCATGCGCGACTGCATCGAGCCGATCATCCTGCCCAAGGCCCTGGCTTTGCTGCAGCAGCACCGTGAAGCCGGCGACCAGCTGGTGATCATTACCGCTACCAACCGCTTCGTCACCGCACCGATTGCCCGGCGCCTTGGGGTGAAGGTGTTGTTGGCGACTGAATGCGAAATGCATGAAGGCCGCTATACCGGGCGTAGTACCGATATACCGTGTTTCCGTGAAGGGAAGGTGACGCGGCTGGAGCGCTGGATGCTGGAGAACGGCTTTGATCTTGAGGACAGCTATTTCTATAGCGACTCGATGAATGATTTGCCGTTACTGGAGCGGGTGACGCACGCGGTGGCGGTGGACCCGGACCCGAACCTGCGGGCCGAAGCCGAGAAGCGTGGGTGGCCGGTGGTTTCGCTCAGGGCTTGAGATTGCCGGGGCCGCTCTGCGGCCCATCGCCGGCAAGCCAGCTCCCACAGGAACAGCGCAAGCCCGCTCTTTGTGGGAGCTGGCTTGCCGGCGATGGGCTGCAAAGCAGCCCCAAATTCAATCAGACCGGTTTGGCACCCATCAGCCCGGCAATGGACAGGAAGCAAACCCCGCTGAACACCGCCAGCGCCAAGGTAAACCGCAACCCCACCACCTCGGCCTTGCGCAGCCGGTTCAGCCGCACCAGCAGCCACCACACGGCAAACGCGCCAACGGTATAGATGACGCTGGACGCCAGCACCCAGGTCTGCCCAAGCGGCCAGCCCACGAGGTGCACCAGCCACCAGCCGGTAAATGGCATGCTCACCAGGCACAGGCCCATGACCAGCCAGACGAACACCAGCGGCCGACGCAGCAGCTTGGCATAGGCCTCGGCATCGCCTTGCCTGCGGGCACGCACGGTCCAGATCGCCAGGCCCAGAGCCCCCAGAAGCAACAGGGCGGTAGCGATCATGTGCAACGTCTTGAGGGTGGTCAGGTGTTCCATGTCTTCACATCCTTGAGCAATAAGCCAAGCTTAGCCGCTCAACCCAGGAACAGCTTGTACGCCGGGTTCTCGGTCTCATCCCAGTAGGGGTAACCGATCTTGGCCAACGCCGCCGGCACCAGGTGGCGCTCGTCCTCCGGCACCTGCAACCCCGCCACCACACGCCCGTCAGCCGCACCATGGTTACGATAATGGAACATCGAGATGTTCCAGCGCCCGCCCAGCTTGTTGAGGAAGTTGAACAGCGCCCCCGGCCGCTCGGGGAACTCGAAGCGCAGCACCATCTCGTCGCTGGCACCGGCCGAATGGCCACCGACCATGTGGCGGATATGCAGCTTGGCCAGTTCGTTGTCGGTCAAGTCGGTAACCGGGAAGCCCTGTTCGGTCAGGTGCTGCACCAGCGCCGCTCGCGGGTCGTTTTCCGGGTGGGTCTGCACGCCGACGAAGATGTGCGCCTCGTCAGAGGTGTGCTTGCGGTAGTTGAACTCGGTGATCTGGCGCTTGCCGATGGCCTCACAGAACGCCTTGAAGCTGCCCGGGCGCTCGGGGATGGTCACGGCGATGATCGCCTCGCGCTTTTCACCCAACTCGGCACGCTCGGCCACATGGCGCAGGCGGTCGAAGTTGACGTTGGCGCCGGAATCGATAGCCACCAGGGTCTGCCCGGTCACGCCGTACAGCTCGACATACTTCTTGATGCCCGCCACGCCAAGAGCGCCGGCAGGTTCGGTGATCGAGCGGGTATCGTCGTAGATATCCTTGATTGCCGCACAGATTTCATCGGTGCTGACCGTCACCACCTCATCCACATGGTGACGGCAGATATCGAAGGTGTGCTGGCCGATCTGGGCCACCGCCACGCCGTCGGCGAACAACCCGACCTGCGGCAACACCACGCGCTCGCCGGCCGCCATGGCCGCCTGCAGGCAGTTGGAGTCGTCTGGCTCCACGCCGATCACCTTGATTTCGGGGCGCAGGTACTTCACGTAGGCAGCAATACCGGCGATCAAGCCGCCGCCCCCCACAGGCACGAAGATCGCGTCCAGCTGGCCAGGGTGCTGGCGCAGGATTTCCATGGCCACGGTGCCTTGGCCAGCGATGGTGTGCGGGTCATCGTAGGGGTGGACGTAGACAAAGCCCTTTTCATCCACCAGCTTCAACGAATAGGCCAGCGCCTCGGGGAACGAGTCGCCATGCAGCACCACCTTGCCGCCCCGCGAGCGCACACCTTCGACCTTGATCTCGGGCGTGGTCTTGGGCATCACGATGGTGGCCTTGATGCCCATCTCGCGCGCGGCCAGGGCCAGGCCTTGGGCGTGGTTGCCCGCCGAGGCGGTAACCACGCCACGGGCCAGCTCTTCCGGGCTCAGCTGGGCCAGCTTGTTGTACGCCCCACGGATCTTGAACGAGAACACCGGCTGCAGGTCTTCACGCTTGAGCAGAATCTGGTTGCCCAGGCGCTTGCTCAGCTGCCCGGCGCTCTGCAACGGGGTTTCGACGGCAACGTCATAGACGCGCGAGGTGAGGATCTTCTTGACGTACTGTTCGAGCATCGGGAAAGCATCACTGGGCCGCGGGACAAGGGCTGGGAGTCTACCCCAGCGCTACGTCGGGCGACCACAGCAAAGCCGCCCAAGCCGTTATACTAGGCAACTTTGAAAACCGCCCTGCCCCTTTTCGGAGCCCGCATGACCCAGGACCAACTCAAACAGGCCGTCGCCCAGGCCGCTGTCGACTTCATTCTGCCCAAGCTGGATGAAAAGAGCGTTGTCGGCGTCGGTACCGGTTCGACCGCCAACTTCTTCATCGACGCCCTGGCTCAGCACAAGACCGCCTTCGACGGCGCAGTCGCCAGCTCCGAAGCCACTGCCCAGCGTCTGAAAGGCCATGGCATCCCGGTCTACGAGCTGAACAGCGTCAGCGAGCTGGAATTCTACGTGGACGGCGCCGACGAAAGCGACGCGCACCTGAACCTGATCAAAGGCGGTGGCGCAGCCCTGACCCGTGAGAAGATCGTCGCGGCCGTGGCCAAGACCTTCATTTGCATCGCCGACGGCAGCAAGCTGGTGCCGGTGCTGGGCGCCTTCCCGCTGCCGGTCGAAGTGATCCCGATGGCCCGCAGCCACGTGGCGCGCCAGCTGGTGAAGCTGGGCGGCGACCCGGTGTACCGCGAGGGTGTGGTGACCGACAACGGCAACGTGATCCTCGACGTGCACAACCTGCAGATCACCAACCCGGTGGAGCTGGAAGCACAGATCAACGCCATCGTTGGCGTGGTGACCAACGGCCTGTTCGCGGCGCGGCCGGCGGATTTGTTGCTGCTGGGTACCGCTGAAGGTGTGAAAACCCTCAAGGCCGAGTAACCCTCTGCGAGGGCTTCGCCCTCGTTTCGCGACACAAGGCCGCTCCTACAGGGAAATGCGATCCCCTGTAGGAGCGGCCTTGTGTCGCGATGGGCTGCACAGCAGCCCCAGTTCCTTAATCTGCTACGTGTTTGAACACATAAAACAGGTTCGGCTCACTGACCAGGTAGATGGTCCCCGCCTCATCCATTGCAATCCCTTCCGCCTGCGGCACAGTCTGCTTGAGCCCCTGATACCCCTTGCGCAGCGACAGCGTGCTCAACGGCCGCCCCTTCACATCCAGTTCCAGCACCAGCCGCGATTCGTCCGACAGCGCCAACAAGTGCCCGCTGCGCTCATCGAACTGCAAACTCGACAAATCCCGCACGAATAGCCGCGCATCGCGTTTGCGGTCTTGCACCACATGCACCGCGTAAGGCTTTTCCGGGTTGTCATGCGGGAAGCCGTGCACCTCGTAGATCAGCATCGGGTCACGCTCCTTGGCCACGAACAGGCGCTTACCCGCCGAATCGTAGGCCAGCCCCTCGAAACCCTTGTTGCCGTTTAGGCCAATGCCCAGGCTGAGCTGCTCGGCGTCACCGGCATCGAGGAACATCGTGTCGTCTTCCAGCCGTACGCGAATCAGCCGCTGCTGGCGTTCGTCGGTGATCACATAGCTGTTGGGCCCCACGTACTCCACGGCTTCCGGGTCGCCAAACCCGGTCAATGGCACCCGGCGCAGAATACGGCCGTCCAGCGACAGCTCGATCAGCTCCGAGCGGGCGTTGGTGACGGTGAACAGGGTCTTGCGGTCGGGGTCGTAGGTCAGCGCCGAGATGTCGTCATCCAGCCCTTCGACCGGCTTGGCCTCCAGCACCACACGGTAGCGGTCCAGGCCAATACTCTGCTCGGCGGGCTGCCACCAGGTCTTCAGGTTGAACCAGCCGCGCTCGAACAGGCGAAACTCCTGCCCGGCCCAGCCAAGCAGGAGCAAGCCGAGGGCGGCGAAAACAAGGATAAGGCGAACATAACGGCGCATAAGGGCAGGCTCGACACAGGGGTGGCGAATCTAACCATGAACAACTGAAGTAAAGCTTAATGCCAGCATCCGAAATGCCCGATAGCAGGCTCAGTTTTTTCTGAAGCGATAGAACAAGGCCGGCTCACTGACCATATACAGGTTGCCCTTGTCGTCCATGGCCACGCCCTCAGCACGCGGGATGGTGTCTTCAAGCCCGTTGAAGCCGCCAAGCAAGGTCATGAAACTGACCTGCTGGCCCTGTTCGTCCAGCTCCAGCAGCATGTTGGAGTCGGCCGAGAGCACCAGCAGGTGGCCGGTACGCGGGTCGACACCCAGCGCCGAGAGGTTGCGCAGGTCGAGTTCATCGCTGGGCAAAGGCTGCTTCTCACCCTTGAGCGGGCTGCGGCCATCGGTGTTCCAGGTGTACAGCTTGGGCGGACGCTCTTCGCCGATGATCAGGCGCTGGCGCATCGGGTCCCAGGCCACGGCCTCGAAGCCCTTGTTGCTTTTCACCGACGGGCCCAGGTCGTGGCTCTGGAAGTCGTCATGGTTCAACGCCGTGGTCTGTGCATCCACCTTGACCACGGTCAGGTCATGCAGGCGCTCGTCGGTGATGGCCAGGTAGCCGTCTTCCAGCACGGCAACGCCTTCCGGGTTGTTCCAGCCATTGAGCGGGATCTTGCGCAGTACATCACCCTCCAGGCTCAACTCGACCAGGATCGGGTTCTTGCCCATGACCGCGAACAGGGTGCGTGTATGAGGGTTGAAGGCCAGGTCCGAGGCTTCGTCATCGTCCATGCCTGGCAGTGGCTTGGCATCGATGTCTACCTGGTAGTCCGGCAACCACACGCTTTCGCTGCGCTCGGCGGTGCTTTCGAAGCTCTCTTTTACCCACAACGCACCGCGGTCATCCCAGTGCATGGCCACGGCCACGCCATAACCGATCACCGCTGCCACTGCCAGGCCGAAGGGCCAGCGCAAGTAGAAGCGACGCTTGGGGGTTGCCGGGGCGGAGGATGATGGCATGCGCGGGTCCTGGGGAAATGGGCGTAGGTCCGCGCATTATCCGGATCGAGTGTGAAAAATCGGTAAACAGGACCGGCCTCTTCGCGGGCGTGCCCGCGAAGACGTCGACGCGGTTTCGGCTCAGAGCACCCGGCTTTCGAAGCGGCTTACACCCGGCAGCTCCAGCACCAGCTCATCACCCACATTGAACGGCCCCACGCCCGCCGGGGTGCCGGTGAGAATCACATCCCCCGCCTGCAACGAGAAATGCGCCGCCATGTACTGGATCATCGGCACGATCGGGTTCAGCATCATCGCGCTGTTGCCATCCTGGCGCACTTCGCCGTTGACCGTCAGGCGTACCGGAATGTCGGTCACGTCCTCGAAGCTGCCAGCCGAGACGAACGGCGGCAGCACACAGGCGCCGTCGAAGCACTTGGCCAGCTCCCACGGCAGGCCCTTTTCTTTCAGCTTGGCCTGTACGTCGCGCAGGGTCAGGTCCAGCGCCGGGGCGTAACCGGAAATGGCGTCCAGCACCTCTTCCTCGCTCGGGTGAGTCGACAGTGGCTTGCCCAGCAGCACGGCAATCTCCGCCTCATAGTGCACCGAGCCACGCTCGGCCGGGATCTTGAAGCCACCCTCGGCTGGCACCACGCAGCTGCCTGGCTTGATGAACAGCAGCGGCTCGGTAGGGATCGGGTTGTCCAGTTCCTTGGCATGCTCGGCATAGTTACGGCCGATGCACACCACCTTGCCCAGCGGGAAGTGAATGCGCGTGCCGTCTACGTACTGGTGCTGGTAACTCATGGCCGACTCCTCTACTGCTTTTTATACGGGAGCGAAGATCTTACCCGGATTCATGATGCCGTTAGGGTCGAAGACGGCCTTTATTGCCTTCATGCAGGCGATTTCTTCGGGCGAGCGGCTGTAGCCCAGGTAGTCGCGCTTGGTCATGCCCACACCGTGCTCGGCCGAGATCGAACCGTTGTAGCGCTTGACGATGTCGAACACCCACTTGTTGACCTTGGTACACGAGGCAAAGAAGTCATCCTTGCTCATGTGCTCGGGCTTGAGGATGTTCAGGTGCAGGTTGCCATCGCCGATGTGGCCGTACCACACCACTTCGTAGTCGGGGTAATGCTCTGCGACGATAGCGTCGATATCGCGCAGGAACGCCGGCACTTTCGACACAGTGACGGAAATGTCGTTTTTGTACGGGGTCCAGTGCGAGATGGTTTCCGACAGGTACTCGCGCAACTTCCACAGGTTTTTAAGCTGGGTTTCACTCTGGCTCATCACCCCATCCAGCACCCAGCCCTGCTCCACGCAGTGCTCAAAGGTGGTCAGGGCCTCGTTGGCCACTTCCTCGGTGCTGGCCTCGAACTCCAGCAACGCATAGAACGGGCAGTCGGTCTCGAACGGCGCTGGCACGTCGCCGCGCGCCAGGATCTTGGCCAGGCCCTTGTCAGAGAAGAACTCGAAGGCGGTCAGGTCCAGCTTGCCCTGGAAGGCATGCAGCACCGGCATGATCGAGTCGAAGTCCGGCGTGCCCAGCACCATCGCGGTCAGGTTACGTGGGGCCCGGTCGAGGCGCATGGTGGCCTCGACCACGAAGCCCAGCGTGCCTTCGGCACCAATGAACAACTGGCGCAGGTCGTAGCCGGTGGCGTTCTTGATAAGGTCCTTGTTCAACTCCAGCAACTCGCCCTTGCCAGTGACCACTTTCAACCCGGCCACCCAGTTGCGGGTCATGCCGTAGCGAATCACCTTGATTCCGCCAGCATTGGTGCCGATGTTGCCGCCAATCTGGCTGGAACCGCTGGAAGCGAAGTCCACTGGGTAATACAGGCCCTGTTCTTCGGCGTAGGCCTGCAACTGCCGCGTGATCACGCCCGGCTGGCAGACCACGGTGCGGTCGAAGGCATTGAAGTCGAGAATCTGGTTCATGTAGTCGAAAGAAACGACAACCTCGCCATTGGCCGCCACGGCGCCGGCCGAAAGCCCGGTACGCCCGCCAGAGGGCACCAGCGCCACCTTGTGCGCATTGGCCCAGCGCACAATGGCCTGCACCTGTTCTACCGTCTTGGGGAAGACGATGGCGCTGGGCGCCGGCGGGTAATGCTTGGTCCAGTCCTTGCCATAGGCTTCGAGGGAAGCCGCGTCGGTCAGGACCTTGCCAGGGTCGACAAGGGTCATCAGTTCTTCAATTACAGCGGGGTGGGTCATCGCTGGAACTCTCGACTTATTCATAGTCACCCTGAGCACTCTTCACCTGTCGGGATAAGCTCAGATTGTGTCGCGTATGCTAGCATAGCCCTCCCGCTGTTCATGCTAAGGCTGCCCTCGCGCCTGGCATCACCCCTCGCCATTTTTTCTCCGGGATACAGGTTTACGCAGATGAGCAAGACTTCTCTCGACAAGAGCAAGATCCGGTTCCTTCTTCTTGAAGGTGTGCACCAGAACGCAGTCGATACCCTCAAGGCTGCCGGCTACACCAACATCGAATACCTCACTGGTTCGTTGCCGGAAGCCGAGCTGAAGGAAAAGATCGCCGACGCCCACTTCATCGGCATCCGTTCGCGCACCCAGCTCACCGAAGAGATCTTCGACTGCGCCAAGAAACTGGTCGCTGTTGGCTGCTTCTGCATCGGCACCAACCAGGTAGACCTGGAAGCGGCCCGCGAGCGCGGCATCGCCGTGTTCAACGCGCCGTACTCCAACACCCGTTCGGTGGCCGAGCTGGTGCTGGCCGAAGCCATTCTGCTGCTGCGCGGCATCCCTGAGAAAAACGCCTCCTGCCACCGTGGCGGCTGGATCAAGAGCGCGGCCAACTCGTTCGAAATCCGTGGCAAGAAGCTGGGCATCGTCGGCTACGGCTCGATCGGCACCCAACTGTCGGTCCTGGCCGAGAACCTGGGTATGCAGGTGTACTTCTTCGACCCGCTGACCAAGCTGCCACTGGGCAACGCCGTGCAGGTCACCAGCCTGAACGAGCTGCTGGGCCTGGCCGACATCGTCTCGCTGCACGTGCCTGAGCTGCCATCCACCCAGTGGATGATCGGCGAGAAGGAAATCCGCTCGATGAAGAAGGGCGCGATCCTGATCAACGCCGCCCGTGGCACCGTGGTCGAGCTGGACCATCTGGCCGCCGCCATCAAGGACAAGCACCTGATCGGCGCCGCCATCGACGTGTTCCCGGTCGAGCCACGCTCCAACGACGAAGAGTTCGAAAGCCCGCTGCGCGGCCTGGACAACGTGATCCTGACCCCGCACATCGGCGGTTCCACCGCCGAAGCCCAGGCCAACATCGGCCTGGAAGTGGCCGAAAAGCTGGTCAAGTACAGCGACAACGGTACCTCGGTGTCCTCGGTCAACTTCCCGGAAGTGGCCCTGCCGGCTCACCCAGGCAAGCACCGCCTGCTGCACATCCACGAAAACATCCCGGGCGTGCTCAGCGAGATCAACAAGGTGTTCGCCGAGAACGGTATCAACATCTCCGGTCAGTTCCTGCAGACCAACGAGAAAGTCGGTTACGTGGTAATCGACGTTGACGCCGAGTACTCCGACCTGGCGCAAGAGAAACTGCAACAGGTCAAGGGCACCATCCGCTCCCGCGTCCTGTTCTAAGTTTGCTTGCTGCATGAAAAAGGGAGGCCTAGTGGCCTCCCTTTTTTTATTTCACTTCAACCGTGATCTTCTTCGACTCGACGCTCGGCTTGAACGGCACGTGATACTGGTCACCCAGAATCAGCTGCAACGTATGCTTGCCCGGGGTCAGGGTAATGCTGGTCTCGGTCTGCGCCTTGCCGAAGTGCAGCACCTGCGGGCCCGCCGGCAGCGCGGTGCCGGCTTCCGGCATCAGACTGGTTGGCAGCGGCATGTCAGCCACGGGTTCTTTATCCACATCCACCAGCAAGTGGTGGTGCCCGGTGTGCGGGGTCTGGTCACCCGCTGGCTTGAGTGCCATGCCCTCGATGCCGAACTTGACGGTGAAGGTCTTGTCGACCGTGGCGCCATCGGCGGGGGAAACGATGAAGACCTTGGCCTCCTTGGGCGGCTCCTGGCTCTTCAGGGCGTCTGCGGCACTGGCGAACACCGACGCTCCCATCAGCAGACCGGCAACGGCAGCACGCGAAAATAGGCTGTTCATTCACTTCTCCTGTGATTCACTTATTGACCGCAGCCTGGGATCCAACGGCAGCGGTAGTTCACCTTAGTTGAAATATTCGCCAAGGTGTTCACATTGCCTGACAGAAATATTTCCGTCAGGGTTAAACAATGCCGAGGCTTCAAGGTCATAGGCTGCGCTCGATCACGGCGAGGAAGAAAGCCGTGGCGAAAGTTATTCATCTGCTAAAAGAAAAGGGGCATTCATGCGTTCGACCATAGGGGTACTGCTGGCAGTACTGATCAGTCCATTGGCCCAGGCGGAGCTGATAGACGAAGTCGCCGACCGTGGCGAACTGCGCATTGCGGTACAGGCCGACAACTCACCGTACGCCTTCAAGCAAGACGACCACCTGACGGGGTTCGACATCGAATTTGGCCAGGACCTGGCCCGGGAACTGGACTTGCGCGCCGAGTTCGTCGAGGCCCCGGCTGCCGAAGTGCTGAGCGGTGTCGAGAGTGGCAAATATGACATTGCACTCACCCCATCGACCGATGCGCCAAAGGACGACGGCCCACTCGATGTGAGCCTGCCGATTGGCGAAAAGAAGCTGGTGATTCCGTTCCAGAAGGACAACCCGGCGTTTGAAAGTGCCGTAAACAATGCACTTCAACGCTTGAAGGACAGTGGCCGCACTGCCGAGCTTGAGCAGAAGTGGTTCAAGGGTGTGCAGGAGACTGCGGCCGGGCAGTAACCCCTTTGTCGCCTGCACTGGCCTCATCGCCGGCAAGCCAGCTCCCACAGGAGCATCACTGACCTCAAGACCTGTGGTGTACCTGTGGGAGCTGGCTTGCCGGCGATAGGGCCGGGACAGGCTTACACTGAAAGCTCAACCAGAGCCCGCTGCGCCTGTTCCAGCTCCAGCTCACTGAACACCAGCACCCCCGCCCGCCGCAGCAATGCCGTGGTCACCCCTTCCCCCGCCACCTTCACACCACTGAACGTGCCGTCATAGGTCAACCGGTTACCACACGAAGGGCTACCCGCCTTCAGCACTGCCACACGAATGCCATGTCGCCGCACCAACTCCAGCGCCAACTGCGCCCCGGCCAGAAACGCGGCACTGACATCCTCACCCGTCACCGTCAGCACCTGCGCGCCGCCATCGAGCACCGCGCCACCCTGCCCGCCCGGAATTTCCGCAGGCGGACGCGGCGTCGGCAATCCACCTGCCACCTCCGGGCACAACGGCACTACGCGCCCTTCTGCCTGCCATTGCTGCAACATGTCGGGATGGCCACTGGCCCGGCCGTCATAGCGCACCGGTTGCCCCAGCAGGCAAGCGCTGACCAGTACCTTGGGCAAATCAGAACGGGTCATTGCCACGGCGCCGGAACCAGCCCGTCAACGACAGCCGTTCTCGCCCGGCCGGCAGCACTTCGTGGGGCACCTCGCCCGACAGGAACACCACCAGGCAGCCCGCCACAGGCTCGACGTCGTGCTCGACGCCATCGGCCAGGAACATGCGCAGCTGGCCGCCGTCCTGCGGCTGCCAGCCTTCATTCAGGTACAGCACGGCCGACACCATACGCCGGTCATCGTCGCGGAAGCGGTCCAGGTGCCGACGATAGAAGGCCCCCGGCGGATACAAGGCAAAATGGCACTCGAAATCTTCCAGGCCCAGGAACAGGCCCTGGTTGATGGCCAGGCGCAACTGGTCCATGGCCGCCAGGTACTGGTCGCAGGCCTCGGCCTGCCCAGGGTCGATCCACTGGATCTGGTCGCCACGGATGGCCTCGCGCACCTCCTGGGCAACACCGCGCCCAACCCCTGCGGGGTTAAGCTCGCCTTCGGCATCACGGCGTCGGCATTCAGCCGCCAGCGCACGCACCAGGTCGGCAGGCAAAAACAGCGCCTGCTGGGACCAGCCATGGGTGGCCAGATCGTCGACGACGGCCGCAAGCATCGGGTGTTCGGGGGAGTTGTGCATGGCGCGCATCATATCCATTCGCCATGCCGGCGCACAGCGCCACTTGGCCGAGAAATACGCGGATATCTCGACAAACCGGCGCCGGGCCAAGGACAATAGCCACCTGCCGACAGGAGTCCTGAATGCGCCGTCTGTTTTCCCTGATTCTGCTGATGATCTGCACCATGCCTGTCTGGGCAGACAACCTGGATCAACTGTACAAGGCCGCCGGCTGGCCCGACCAGCGCGCCCACTTCAACGATGCCCTCACCGCCGCCCAGGCGCGCTACCGCAACAGTTTGCCTCCCGCCGTGTACCAGGCGCTGGTCAACAACAGCAACCAGCGCTTCCAGGCCCAGGCGGTGGACCGTCGCGCCCAGGCGCAGCTGCGCGCCACCCTGGCCAATCCTGCACCTGCCCTGGCCTTCTTCCAGTCGCCGCTGGGGCGCAAGGTGGTGGCAGCCGAGCTGAAGGCCACCCGCAAGGACGAACTGGCCAAGAATGCCAAAGGCCTGCCCAAGATCCAGGCCAGCGACGACCGCCTGCTGGTCATCGGCCACCTGGCGCAAGCCCTGCCAGCACGTGAGGCCGGTGCCGAAGTCAGCCTGGCCATCGCTGGCGTGGCAGCCGACAGCCTCAGCTCGATGATCCCCGGCCTGTTCGGCGGCGGCCAGGCCCAGGGCCTGCTCGACGGCCAGCGTCAACGTCTGATGAACCAGATCGGCGAAGACCTCAACAACACCCTGCTGTATGTCTACCGCGACCTGTCCGATGCCGAGCTGGAGGAGTTCGCCACCTTTGCCGAATCACCCGACGGCAAAGCCTACTACCAGGCAGCGCTGGCGGCTGTGCGTGCGGGCCTGGCGGTTGGCCAGAGCAGCAACGACCTGAAGTGATCAGCCCAGGCGCTGGTCGATGAAGTCGAAGTAGCGCTGGCGAATGCCCGGCAGCTCGTTGGCCAGGTGGTGGCGGGCCTCGGGCAGCATCAATATCTGTGGGTCGGCAAACTTGGCCTTGAGCACTTCGAGGTTGTAGGGCCAATCCACCGTGCCATCAGCCTCCCCCTGCACGATCAACGGCCGCCGCGGACTGTGCGGCGCGGCTTCGATGCGTTTGACCCAGGCGATCAGTGCGCCCACCCAGGCAGTGGGCAGGCGACGTGGTTGCAACGGGTCGGCCTCCAGGAACGGCAGGAAGGCCGGGTCATTGGTGTTTTCACTGAAGCGCCGTTCGATGCCGTTCACGAAGTGACGCAGCACCCGATAGCTCAACTTCGACCAGCGCCAGGAACAAGGCCGCACCAGCGGTGCCAACAGGATGACCTGGCCATCGATGGGGCTGTGCGCCCCCTGATGCAGCAGGTGGTCAACGGCGATGGCGCCACCGGTGCTTTGCCCGCACAGGTGCCAGGGGCGCGGCAGTTGCAGCGTGCGCGCCTGTTCGAACAACGCCTCCAGAACCTGCTGGTACACCGCGAAGTCACTGATACTGGCTCGCTCGCCACTGGACAGGCCGTGGCCGGGCAGGTCGCAGCTGATCACGGCAAAACCCTGCGTGAGCGCCCAGTCGATCACATGCCGATACAGGCCCATGTGATCGTAGTAGCCGTGCAGCAGGAATAACGTCGCGGTCGGCTGCTCGGGTAGCCACACCTGCCCGACCAGGTCGAACCCCGCCGCCTGAAAGCCGCCCAGCCAGCTCTGGGCTTGCAGGCTCAGGCCATAGAAGCGCTGGTAGTCCTGGGCCTCGGCCGTTAACGGCTGGCGAGTACTCAACGGCGCCAGGCGGGAGCGCAGGTGGTCGGGGTGAAAGGCAGCGGGCATCGGGTACATCCATGGCGAAGCAAGTATTGATCTGGGATATTCAGCTCTGGCCGGCGTCGTGGCAAGCTTGGGGCCAGTGAACCCACCACAAGATATCCGCAGACACCCATGCAGACGCGCCTCGCCAAACCCATCCTGATTGCCCTTGCCTTGCTACTCTGCAGCGCTCTGGTCTGGCAGGCCTACACCACCTTCCAGGCACGCTATCTGCGCCCGTTCGACAACCAGACCACGCTATTCGACGGCAGCCAACTGCAACTGCCACCCGAGCTGGCCGGCCCTGGCCCGATCCGCGTGGTGCACTTCTGGGACCCGGCCTGCCCCTGCAACGTCGGCAACCAGCAACACCTGGGCGACCTGGTCAGCCAGTTCGCCGCCCAGGGCGTGACCTTCCATGTGCTGCAAAAGCCCGGTAGCCATGGCCAGCTGCCCGCCAACCTCTCCGCCCTCACGCCCATCGCCAGCCTGCCCGGTAGCGAGCACCTGCCCGCCTCCCCGGCTGTGGCCATCTGGGACCGGCAAGGTCACCTGGCCTACTTCGGCCCGTACAGCGAAGGCGCAGTGTGCAATGCCAGCAACAGCTTCATCGAGCCTATCCTCAATGCACTGCTCGACGGCCGCCAGGTGACCGCATCCAACACACTGGCGGTGGGCTGCTACTGCCCTTGGGCTGGCTGACGTACCCGCGCCGGGTTACCCACCACCGTCGCTCCGGCTGGCACATTTCGGGTCACCACGCTACCCGCCCCGACCACGGCGTTATCGCCAATCGTCACCCCTGGCAGGATGATCGCCGCACCGCCGATCCACACGTTATTGCCGATGATCACCGCCCGCCCACTCTCCAGCCCGCTGCGCCGCAGGTCAGGGTCGAGCGGGTGGTCGGCGGTGTAGATCTGCACGTTGGGGCCGATCTGACAGTCGTCACCGATGCGCACCGGCATCACGTCGAGGATCACGCAGTTGAAGTTCATGAAGGTATTGCGGCCAACGCTGATGTTGTAGCCGTAGTCGCAATAGAACGGCGGGCGGATCACCGCGCCTTCGCCAACCTGGCCGAAATGCTCCAGCAAAAGCCCATGGCGGGCGTCATTGAGCAGTTCGACGCTGCTGTTGTAGCGGTGCATCCAGTGCTTGTTGGCGATCTGCTCGGCCTGCAGTTCGGGGCAGCCAGCGTGGTAGAGCTGGCCTGTAAGCATCTTCTGTTTTTCGCTGAGTGACATGGAATCTCCTTCCCGGGGCTATGCTCTGTTCGCGAATCCGCCGATGATCGGACCACATTTTCTGCTTTGACGCACAAGGAGCTTGCATGAAGCGCAGCCTGACCCTGTTGGCCGTGGTGGTTGCCGTGGCCGCCGGCGCCGGTTACTGGTACGTGCAGGGCAAGCTGCCGCAGCGCGAGGGCGAGGTGGCCCTGGCTGGCTTGCAGGCGCCGGTCAGCGTGCGCTACGACGTTCGCGGCGTGCCGCACCTGCAGGCGCAAAACGAGGCAGACCTGTACCGCGCCCTGGGCTACGTGCATGCCCAGGACCGGTTGTTCCAGATGGAAATCCTGCGCCGCCTGGCCCGAGGCGAACTGGCCGAGGTACTGGGCGACAAGCTGCTGCCCACCGATACCTTGTTCCGCAGCCTGCGCATTCGCGAACAGGCCGCACTGATGGCCAAGCGTCAGGACCGCCAGTCACCTGCCTGGCAGGCCCTGCAAGCCTACCTCGACGGGGTCAACGGCTGGCAAGCCAGCCATCCCAAGCCCGTGGAGTTCGACCTACTGGGTATCACCCCTCGCCCGTTTACCGCCGAAGATACCCTGAGCATTGCCGGTTACCTCGCTTACAGCTTCGCCGCTGCGTTTCGCACCGAGCCCGCACTGACCTACATCCGCGACCAGCTTGGCCCCGACTACCTGAACATCTTCGACCTCGGCTGGAAACCCGAGGGCGCGCTGGGCACGCCACTGGCCGCGGCGGACTGGCAAAGCCTGGAAGCCCTCGCCCGCCTCAGCCATGAAGCGCTGGGCGACGCCGGCATCCCGCAATTCGAAGGCAGCAACGCCTGGGCGGTGGCCGGCAGCCGTACCCGCAATGGCAAGCCGCTGCTGGCCGGCGACCCGCACATCAGCTTCGCGGTGCCAGCCGTGTGGTACGAGGCCGAGCTATCCGCGCCAGGCTTCAACCTGTATGGCTACTTCCAGGCGCTCAACCCCTTTGCCCTGCTTGGCCATAACCGCGACTTCGGCTGGAGCCTGACCATGTTCCAGAACGATGACGTCGACCTGATCGCGGAGCGCACCAACCCGGCCGACGCCAACCAGGTGATGGTCGATGGCAAATGGCAGGCGCTGGAAAAGACCGAACAGCAGATCGCGGTCAAAGGCGAAGCTCCGGTCACACTCAGCCTGCGCCGCTCGCCCCATGGCCCGATCGTCAACAACGTGCTGGGCGCCACCGCCGGGCCTACGCCCATCGCCATGTGGTGGGCGTTCCTGGAAACCGAAAACCCGATCCTCGAAGGTTTCTACCAGCTCAACCGTGCCGATACGCTTGGCAAGATGCGCGAGGCTGCCGCCAAGGTCCATGCACCGGGGCTGAACTTTGTCTGGGCCAATGCCCGAGGTGACATCGGCTGGTGGGCGGCGGCAAAGCTACCGGTACGCCCCGACGGCGTCGACCCGGCGTTCATCCTCGACGGCGCCAGCGCGCAGGCCGACAAGCTTGGGTTCTACCCCTTCAGCGTCAACCCGCAGCAAGAGAACCCGGCGCGCGGCTATATCGTCTCGGCCAACTACCAGCTGCCAGCAGGGGTGCCGATACCGGGTTACTACAACCTGCCCGACCGGGGCCGCCAGCTCGACCGCCACCTGGCCAACCCCGAGGTGAAATGGGATACCCAGAACAGTCAGACCCTGCAACTGGACACCGCCAGCGACCACGGCCCGCGCACCCTTGCACCGCTGCTGGCAACCCTGCGCGCAGTGGCCGAAGGTGACGAGGAGAAGGAACTGGTCGAACAGCTCGCCGCCTGGCGTGGCGACTACCCGCTGGACTCGACCAGCGCCACGCTGTTCAACCAGTTCCTCTACGAACTGGCCTTCGCGGCGCTGCATGACGAACTGGGTGACACCTGGTTCCCGGTGCTGATCAGCACCCGCGCCATCGACGCTGCCTTGCCACGCCTGGCGGCGGACGCCGACTCCCCTTGGTGGAATACCCGAGGTGGCAACCAGCGTACCGACCGTACCGCCATCGTACGCCTGGCCTGGCAGCGCAGCCTGAAGCACCTGCGCGATACCTTGGGTAGCGACCCGGCCAGCTGGCAATGGGGCAAAGCCCATACCTTGACCCACAATCACCCGCTTGGCGTGAAAAAGCCTTTGAACCTGCTGTTCAACGTTGGGCCGTTCGCCGCGCCCGGTACCCATGAAGTGCCGAACAACCTTTCTGCGAAGATCGGCCCGGCGCCATGGCCGGTGACCTACGGGCCTTCAACGCGGCGGCTGATCGATTTCGCCGATGCCGGGCAGGCGCTGACCAGCAACCCGGTCGGGCAGAGTGGCGTGCCGTTTGACCGGCATTACTCGGATCAGGCTGAAGGGTATGTGCAGGGGCAGTACCAGAAGGCGCAGATGGGGGTGATTCCGGCACAGAGTACATTGCGGTTGGTGCCAGGGCCGTAAGGGCTGCTAGCAGCCAAAAAAAACGCCGACGCAAAGGCGTCGGCGTTGGTCATACCAGGTACTACAACCGCATCAGAACGCCGGCAGCACAGCACCTTGGTACTTCTTGGCAATGAATTCCTTCACTTCCGGGCTGGTCAGGGCCTTGGCCAGTTTCTGGATGGCCTCGCTGTCCTTGTTGTCCGGGCGGGCAACCAGGAAGTTCACGTACGGCGAGTCGGCGCCTTCGATCACCAGCGCATCCTTGGCCGGGTTCAGGCCGGCTTCCAGGGCGTAGTTGGTGTTGATCATGTCCAGGTCGACCTGGTCCAGCACACGCGGCAGCATGGCCGATTCAAGCTCGCGGAACTTCAGCTTCTTCGGGTTCTCGGCAATGTCCTTGGGGGTGGCCAGCGCGTTTTTCGGGTCTTTCAGGGTAATCAGGCCAGCCTTCTGCAGCAGGATCAGGGCGCGGCCGCTGTTGCTGCCTTCGTTAGGGATGGCAACGGTGGCGCCTTCCTTCAGCTCGGACAGGTTCTTGATCTTCTTCGAGTAGCCACCGAACGGCTCGACGTGCACGCCGATCACGGTTTCCAGGTGGGTGCCTTTACCTTCGTTGAAGCTCTTCAGGTACGGCAGGGTCTGGAAGTAGTTGGCGTCCAGGCGCTTCTGATCAACCTGCACGTTTGGCTGCACATAGTCGGTGAAGACCTTGATCTGCAGGTCCACGCCTTCTTTGGCCAGGGTCGGCTTGATCAGCTCAAGGATTTCGGCGTGCGGTACCGGAGTAGCGGCAACCACCAGCTTCTCGGCGGCGGCGGCCAGGCCGGAGAACGACAGGGCAGCGGCCAGGGCAGTGGTCAGCAGGGTCTTCTTCATGGTGGTCCTTGTTCTGAATCTGGGCCATCGGCGATGGCGAATCGGGTGCCCAACCGGTTCACCAGTGGGCGTGAGGCGGACAATAGCTGGATTTTTTATGCCGCAACAATATCTTTTACTTAGCTGCTTATTCCAAAAACAAATCGCCATTAGCCACTTTGCTTATGAGCGATGTCTAGCGCGCGGTGTTGAGCAAGTCGAGGTCCTCTGGCTGGATCTCTTCGCCGTCATTCACCAGCAAGGCAAAGTGGATGACGTTCTCCAGTTCACGGGTATTTCCGGGCCATGGATGGGCTTCCAGCACCTGCTGCGCCGCCTCGCTCACCAGCGGTACAGGGCGTTGCAGGCGTACGCTGTAGATGCCCACGAAATACTCGGCCAACGGCAGGATATCGCCGGGCCGCTCACGCAGCGGTGGCAGCTCCAGCGCGCCTTCGCGCAGGTACTGGTACAAGCGCTCGTTAAAGCGCCCTGCCCGCACCACCCGCGCCAGGTCGATGCTGGTCGCGGCCACCAGCCGCACATCCACCGGCTGCGGCTGCTGCGCGCCCACCCGGGTGACTTCGCGGTTTTCCAGGGCAGCCAGCAGCTTGCCCTGGATGGCCAGCGGCAAGTCAGCGATCTCGTCCAGGTACAACGTGCCGCCATTGGCCGAGCCGAACCAGCCGGCGCGGCTGCTGGCCGTGCCACCCTGGCTGCCGGCGCTGTAGCCGAACAGTTCGGCATCGGCGTAGGTGGGGCTGATGGCCGCGCAGTTGACCGACACGAACAAACCACCACGGTCGCTGGCACGATGGATCTGCCGTGCCAGCAACTCCTTGCCGGTGCCGGTTTCGCCACGGATCAGCACGGGCAAGGGTTGCGGCGCCAGGCGCTCAAGGTCTTCGCGCAGTTGCTGCGAACGCGGGTCGATGAACACCAGCGCCTTGGCGCGGATGCTCAGCGGGCTCTTGTCCAGCTCGGGAAAGGTCAGCAGCGGCTGGCCAAACGGGTTTTGGAAAGTCATGACAAACTCCCGCCCCTGGCCTTCATTGGCCGGGCGTCAGGTAAGCGGTAAACAGTAAGGGCGATCAGGCGCGGCGCAGTGCGCGCTGCTCAACCCGGCTTTGCAAGCGGTACAAGTAGGCGAAGCCTTGCTCCCAGCGCTCGTGGCCGGACTTGACGTTGATGTGCCCGGCGTTGCTCAGCAACCCCGCCTCGGCGCCCCAGGCCTGGGCCAGGTACAGCGCCCGTGGCACGTTCACGGCCGGGTCGTTGTCCGAACTGACCACCTGGCTGGGGAACGGCAATGCCTCGGTCGGAATCGGCGCAAAGTTGCGCAAGGCTGGCGCGCAGGTGGGCCGCTCGACGTCCGCGGGTGCCACCAACAGCGCGCCACGCACGCGCCGCAGCAAAGCCGGGCTGGCCTGCGCAGCCCAATGGGCGACGGTGATGCAGCCCAGGCTATGGGCAATCAGGATCACCGGCGACTCTTCGGCGACAATCGCCTGCTCCAGCGCCTGCACCCAGTCTTCGCGCTTCGGGGTCAGCCAGTCGTGCTGCTCCACCCGGGCACTGTTGGGCAGGGTGCGCTGCCAGTGACTTTGCCAATGGTTGTCTGGCGATCCTTGCCAGCCCGGCACAATCAGGTAGCGAATCGACTCATTGCGCATGGGGACGCCTCCAGTAAGTTTGCGTGCTTGGAGACCAGTATAGGGAGGGAGTTATATTCGTAAAGGAATAAGAAGCTATTTATTAATAACTTAAAGCTACAAACTAGGCCGCTCTCTCTTGCAGCTTGCAGCTTGAAACTTGCAGCTAAAAAAAAGGGCCAACCCCTGCCAAGAGATGTGGCCCATAAGCACTTGCCTGAAGAGGTTTGATGAGGGTCAGCGCGCAGTAATCACCGCCAGCTTGCTGATGCCTGCACGTTCGATGGCCGCCATGGCCCGCGCCACTTCGCCGTAGTTCACGCCGTCATCGGCCTGCAGCTGCACGCGCACGTCTGCGTCCTTGTCCTTGGCGGCCTTGAGGCTGGTTTCCAGCAGGTCGGGCTGGATCTGGTCCTTGTTGATGAACAGCTTGCCTTCACCGTCGATACTGACCACCAGCGGGTCTTTCTGCTCTACCGGGGCCACGGCCTCGGTCTTGGGCAGGTTGATGGGGATGGCGTTGGTCAGCAGCGGCGCGGTGACGATGAACACCACCAGCAGCACCAGCATGACGTCCACCAGCGGCGTGACGTTGATTTCACTGAGGACTTCGTCGCTGTCCTGGGTCGAAAAAGCCATGTCAGGACGCCTCCTTCACGGGCTGGGTGAAACCGGCCTGTGGCTTGTGCACGGTGGGGTGCACCAGCACGCGGAAGGCACTCTTCTGCGCCAGGCTGTAGAAGTCGTGGGCAAAGTCGTCGAGGTCGGCAGCGGTGAGCTTGAGGCGGCGCAGGAAGTAGTTGTAAACCAGCACTGCCGGTACGGCGACGGCAATACCGACACCGGTTGCCACCAAGGCCGCACCGATTGGGCCCGCCACGGTTTCCAGGCTGGCAGAGCCGGCCGCGCTGATGCCTTTGAGCGCTTCCATGATGCCCCACACAGTGCCGAACAGGCCGATGAAGGGTGAGGTGCTGCCGATACTGGCGACCACTGCCAGGCCGGTTTCCAGCGAGCGGCGCTCACGCACGATTTGCTGACGCAGGGCGCGCTCCAGGCGGTCCTGGTGGTTGATGGCGTGGCTCAGGTCGTTGGCCTGGGTGTCGCCGACGGCAATCGCGGCGTAGCCAGACTGGGCAACGCGGGCAGCCGGGCCGGGCAGCTCGTGGCTGAGCTCGGCGGCCGAGTCCAGGCTGGAGGCCGCCCAGAACTGCTGGTGGAAGCGCTTGTCCTGATTTTTCAGCCGCACGAACTGCGCGACCTTGACCAGGGCCAGGCCCCAAGTGACGACAGAGAAACCAACCAGCAGCCAGATGACTGCGCTTTCAACGGATTCGAGGGGGGATGCCAGCAGGCTCATGATGATGTCTTCCTGTGTTCTGCGAAAAAGTTAGCGAAGCTTGAAATCGATCGGCACGCTGACCCAGCCGGTCTGGGCCACGTCACCCTGCTTGGCGGGCACGAAGCTCCAGCGTTTCACCGCAGCCAGCGCGGCGGCGTCGAGGGCATCACGGCCGCTGCTCTTCTGGACCTGGATCTGCCCGGGTTTACCGCTGGGCAGCACCTCTACACGCAGCAGCACGGTGCCTTCCCAACCCCGCCGCTGGGCCATCTGCGGATACTCCGGCGCCGGGTTTTTCAGGTAAGCGGCGTTGGCCGAAGCGGGCGTAACCGGGGCCGGCGCAGGTGGTGCGGGTGCAGGTGGTGCCGGGGCGGCCACTGGGGCTGGCGGCGGCGCTTCGACCGGTTTGGGCTGTGGTTTGGGTGCTTGCTTGACCACAGGCTTGGGCACGGGCTTTGGCTTGGGTTTGGGCTTGGCGGCCAGTTCGTCGATCACGGGTGGTGGTGGCGGCGGCTCGACGACGGGTGGTGCAGGCGCAGGCGGTGGCGGTTCGACCACAGGCGGCGCTGGCGCTGCGAACTCGATGGTCATGGGCGGCACTTGCGGTGGCACCACGGGCAGCTCTGGCGTCGGAGCCTGGCTTACCCAGTACGCCGCAGCGCCGTGCAGGGCCAGCACCAACAGGCCCAACACCAGCTTGTCGCGGCGCTTGAGCCCGCTGACGGGCGTGCGTTGCAGGCGCAGCTGGCCCAGCGGGAGGCGAAGCGTGCGTCCAAGCTCGACCAGGTCGCCCGGGGCCGGGCGCCATGGCTGGTCGTAGGCCCTGACGGCCGACTGGACATTACCCATTGATCAAACTCCTGGGGTCTCGATTCAGGTATGGCTGAATCATCGGGGCTAGAGGCTTATCTCTTAAAGTAATGTTTAAAATTATGGTTAGAACTTAAGTGAATATTGTTTTTGAAGGGTAGCGTGAAAGCCACGAACTGCGCGGGCTGCGGGTGGCCGGCGTAAATGCGATGCATTGCAGGCATGCAAAATATTCGCGCAAGGCATGAGATTGGCTCGAACTGCCGGGTTTTCGTCTTAAGTTTTGAGGGGGTGCGTAAATCGAGCGCCGCCCGCGCGGCGCATCGCGAGCAAGCTCGCTCCTACATCTGTTTCGGGCCAGTATCGCCTGTGCCAGCGCACGCGACCGCCTTGGTGGTCCCACACGATATTGAGGTAAACACCAAGGGGCCGCGCGCCTCTCACTCAGGAATGATTGGCCCGAAACAGATGTAGGAGCGAGCTTGCTCGCGATGCGCCGCGCGGGCGGCGCTCGATCTCACAGCCCCTACCTCTCTCACGACGAAAAAACCCGGGACCAAGCCCGGGCTTTTCATCATCAAGGGCTGATCAGATATCCGCCACCTTCTGCCAAACCTTCGGCCGGAAGAACAGCGTCTCCCCCCGCGCCAGCCCGGTCAGGCTGTCATGGTCCTTAACCACCTCGGCCTCGATCAGCTCGCTCTGCCCTTCCACCTTCAAGGTCACCCGGGTAGTCGCCCCCAACGGTCGGATGTCCCGCACCTCGGCCGCATGGTGCCCTTCGGTCTCATGCCGCGACAACGACACCTCGTGTGGGCGGAACAGTACATGGTGCCCCTCGCTCAGGGCCAGGCGGTTGGAGTCGCCCAGGAAGTGGTAGACGAAGTCGTTGGCCGGCTGCTCGTACACCTCGCCCGGCGAGCCGATCTGCTCGATCACGCCCTTGTTCATCACCACGATGCGGTCGGCCACTTCCATGGCTTCTTCCTGGTCGTGGGTCACGAATACCGAGGTCAGGTTGATGTCTTCGTGCAGCCTCGCCAGCCAGCGGCGCAGCTCTTTGCGCACCTTGGCATCCAGCGCACCGAACGGCTCGTCCAGCAGCAACACCTTGGGCTCCACCGCCAGCGCGCGGGCCAGGGCGATACGCTGACGCTGACCGCCAGACAGCTGTTCGGGGTAGCGGTCGGACAACCAGTCCAGTTGCACCATGTTCAGCAGCTCATGCACCTTCTCGGCGATCTTGCTCTCGCTCGGGCGCTCGCCCTTGGGCTTCATGCGCAGGCCGAAAGCGACGTTGTCGAACACACTCATGTGGCGGAACAGCGCGTAGTGCTGGAACACGAAGCCGACGTTGCGGTCACGCACGTCATGGCCGGACACGTCCTCGCCATGAAAGACGATATTGCCCTGGTCCGGGGTTTCCAGGCCGGCGATGATGCGCAGCAACGTGGTCTTGCCGCAGCCGGACGGGCCCAGCAGCGCCACCAGCTCGCCGCTGTTGATGTCCAGGTTGATGTTGTTCAGGGCCTGGAAGCTGTTGAAGCGCTTGCTGACATTACGAACTTCGATCGACATGAATCATTCCTCCGCGGCGCTGTGGCGCAGGCGGTTAATACGGTTCTCGCTCCACTGCTTGAGCAGCAGGATGAAGAGCGCCAGGATCAGCAACAGGCTGGCCACGCTGAAGGCCGCGACGTGGTTGTACTCGTTGTAGAGGATCTCTACGTGCAGCGGCAAGGTGTTGGTCACGCCACGAATGTGGCCAGACACCACCGACACCGCGCCAAACTCGCCCATGGCCCGCGCGGTACACAGCACCACGCCATAGATCAGGCCCCATTTGATGTTGGGCAAGGTCACGTGCCAGAACATCTGCCAGCCATTGGCGCCGAGCAGGCGAGCAGCCTCCTCTTCTTGCGTGCCCTGCTCCTGCATCAGCGGGATCAGTTCACGGGCCACGAACGGCACGGTGACGAAAATGGTCGCCAGGACGATGCCCGGCAGGGCGAAGACGATCTGGATATCGTGGTCCTGCAGCCAGGGCCCGAACAGGCCTTGCGCGCCGAACATCAGCACGTAGACCAGGCCGGCGATCACCGGCGACACCGAGAACGGCAGGTCGATCAGGGTGACCAGGATACTCTTGCCACGGAAGGTGTACTTGCTGACGCACCAAGCGGCGCTGACACCGAACACCAGGTTCAGCGGCACCGAAATGACCACGGCGAGCAGGGTGAGCTTCAATGCCGACAGCGCGTCGGGCTCGAAAATCGCCTCGAAGAAGGTGCCAAAACCGTTCTTCAGCGCCTGTGATACCACGATCACCAGCGGCAGCAGCAGAAACAGCGCGAACACCAGCCAGCCAAGGCCGATCAGGATGCGCCGCGAAGTGGCGCTGCCACGGCGGGCGGCGTTGGCGGCCGCGCTTGCACTCAGGGATGAACTGGACATGCCGGCCTCCTTCAAGGGGTTTCGATGCGGTGCTGCAGCAGGTTGATCAGCAGCAGCAGGATGAAGGAAACCACCAGCATCAGCACGCCGATGGCGGTCGCGCCGGTGTAGTCGTACTGGTCGAGCTTGACCATGATCAGCAGCGGCAGGATTTCGGTCTTCATCGGCATGTTGCCGGCAATGAAGATCACCGAACCATACTCACCCACGCCACGGGCGAAGGCCAGGGCAAAACCGGTGAGCCAGGCCGGCAGCAGGGCCGGCGCCAGAATATGACGGAACACCTGCAGCGGCTTGGCGCCCAGGCAGGCGGCGGCCTCTTCCACTTCACGCGGGATGTCGGCCAGTACCGGCTGCACCGTGCGCACCACGAACGGCAAGGTGACGAAGGTCAGCGCCAGGGTGATGCCCAGCGGGGTGTAGGCGATCTTGAAACCAAGGTCGGTGGCGAACTGGCCGACCCAGCCCGCAGGCGCGTACAGGGCGGTCAGGGCGATACCGGCAACGGCGGTAGGCAGGGCGAACGGCAGGTCGATCATCGCGTCGATGATCTTGCGCCCAGGGAAGGTGTAGCGCACCAGCACCCAGGCCAGCAGGGTGCCGATTACACCGTTGATGATGGCGGCGAACAGGGCGGTACCGAAACTCAGCTTGAGCGCGGCGATTACCCGCGGCGCGCTGATGATGTTCCAGAACTGCTCCCAGGTCAGCTGCGAGGCATGAATGAACATGGCTGCCAGCGGTATCAGCACGATCAGGCTGAGGTACACCAAGGTGTAGCCCAGTGTCAGCCCGAAGCCGGGTATGACGGGAGAAATGCGGCGTGACATAAATATCCCTGGTTGAACGCACGAAGCCCGGAATCAATCCCGGGCCGGTGCTAGCTTCTGAAATCCTGGGGCTGCTTTGCAGCCCATCGCGACACAAGGCCGCTCCTACAAATAGAACGCGTATCCCCTGTAGGAGCGGCCTTGTGTCGCGATGGGCCGCAAAGCGGCCCCGCTTTTCCTTGGCGATTACTGTGCCTGATAGATCTGGTCGAACACACCGCCATCATTGAAGAATTTCGGTTGTGCAGTTTTCCAGCCACCGAAGTCCTTGTCGATGGTTACCAGGTCCAGTTTCGGGAATTGCTTGCCGAATTCGGCAGCGACTTTCTCGTCACGCGGGCGGTAGAAGTTCTCTGCAGCAATCTTCTGCCCGGCCGGGCTGTACAGGTGCTTCAGGTATTCGGTGGCAATGTCGGTATTGCCCTTCTTCTCGGCGTTCTTGTCTACCACCGCCACTGGCGGTTCGGCCAGGATCGACAGCGACGGTACGACGATGTCGAACTTGTCGGCACCACCGTCTTCCTTCAGTGCCAGGAAGGCTTCGTTTTCCCAGGCCAGCAACACGTCGCCTTGGCCGTTGTTGACGAAGGTGATGGTCGAGCCACGGGCACCGGTATCCAGCACCGGTACGTGCTTGAACAGCTCTTGCACGTATTCCTTGGCCTTCTCTTCGCTACCGCCGGCCTTCAGGCCGTAGGCCCAGGCGGCCAGGAAGTTCCAGCGCGCACCGCCGGAGGTTTTCGGGTTGGGGGTGATGACCGACACGTCTTTCTTGATCAGGTCGCCCCAGTCCTTGATGCCTTTCGGGTTGCCCTTGCGCACCAGGAACACGATGGTCGAAGTGTATGGGGTGCTGGCATCCGGCAGGCGGGTCTGCCAGTTGTCCGGCAGGGTCTTGCCCAGCTTGGCGACTTCGTCGATGTCACCGGCCAGGGCCAGGGTCACCACGTCGGCGCGCAGGCCGTCGATCACCGCACGGGCCTGCTTGCCCGAGCCACCGTGCGACTGCTGGATCTTCACCTTGTCGCCCGGGTGGGCCTGCTGCCAGTGCTTGATGAACTCGGCGTTGTACTGCTGGTACAGCTCACGGGTCGGGTCGTAGGACACGTTCAGCAGTTCGTAGTCCTTGGCGATGGCGGAACCGGCAAAAACAGCACTGGCCAAAGCGGCGAGCGCATAACGGCGGATGGACATGGTGAAGCTCCCGATTGGCATTTTTCTAGTTTTGAATGTGAGGCGCGATCAGCCGGCCTTGTTGCCGGGCTGTTGCAGGCGGAACTTCTCCTTGCGCTCGATCTGTACGACCTGAGCGTTGTGCACTGTGATCTCCACCGCACCGAAACGCAGGTCGCGCAAGGCGCTCTGGATTTCACGCAGAATGGTGGCTTCGTCCTGACCGTCGATGCTACGCAGAGATGCACTCATGCTCGTTCTCCTTGGAGTGAGGGTGCCGGGCAGAGGTTTGAAGGGGATTTGCGCCTGGCTTGAGGGCAATAGTAGTGAGGCGGAGTTATTCTTAAAAATACTGTTTAAGAATGTTTATATAACCAAATTCAAATCGCGATTTTACAGGCGCTCAAATGCCTCTGCGGGAGCGGGCGTGCCCGCGAATGCGGCAGTGAATCCACCATCGCATTCGCGGGCACGCCCGCTCCCACAGGGTTCAGTGTTGGGTTTTAGTGCTGTTTTCAGGCTCGCGGATCTTGTACCAGGCCACATACAAGGCCGGCAGGAACAGCAGCGTCAGCAGGGTGGCCACGATGATCCCGCCAATCATGGCGTAGGCCATCGGCCCCCAGAACACTTCGCGGGCAATCGGGATCATGCCCAGGCTCGCCGCCGCCGCCGTCAGCAATATCGGCCGACGCCGGTGGTTGGTGGCCTCTACCACCGCGTCCCACGGCGAGAAGCCCTGGGCCTCGAACTCGTCGATCTGGGTCACCAGAATCACCGAGTTGCGAATGATGATGCCCGCCAGCGCGAGGATGCCGAGAATCGCCACAAAGCCCATGGGCGTGCCTGTGGGCACCAGCGCGATGATCACGCCAATCAGCCCCAGCGGCGCCACGCTCACCACCAGGAACAGCTTCTGCACGCTGTGCAGCTGGATCATCAGGAACGTGGCCATGAGGAACAGCATCAGCGGGATCACCTTGCGGATCGGCCCTTGCGCCTTGGCGCTCTCCTCCACCGTACCGCCCGTGGCCACTTCATAGCCGGCGGGCAGCTTGCTGATGAACGCGTCGATGCTCGGCTTGAGCTGGGTCACCAGGTCAGTGGGCTGGATATCCCCCGTGACCGACGACTTGATGGTAATGGTCGGCTTGCGATCACGGCGCCACACCAGCGGTTGCTCCAGCTCATAGCGCACGGTGGCGAACGCCAGCAGCGGAATCGACGTGCCGTTGGGGCTGACGATCTGCAGGTTCTGCAAGGTATCGGGCGAGCCACGCTCGCTGTCTTCTGCCCGGGCGACCACATTCACCAGATAGATGTTGTCGTTGACCTGGGTAATCGGCACGCCGCTGACGATGCTGTTCATCACATTGGCCACATCCTCCGACGACAGGCCAAGCTGGCGCGCCTTGTCCTGGGCGATTTCGATGCGCATCACCTTACCGGGCTCGTTCCAGTCGTAGATCATTTCGCCAATGTGCTCGTTGCTGTCGAGCAAGGTCGCCAGGTCAATGGCGTGCTTGCGCACCTGGTCGATGTCCGGGCCGCTGACCCGGTACTGGATCGGCCGCCCCACCGGCGGGCCCATTTCCAGCGACTGGACGTTGGTGCCGATGCCGACGAATTCCTCACGCAGCAGCTTTTGCAGGCGCTCCATCATGCCTGCGCGCTCTTCGAAGCCTTTGCTGACAATCACCAGCTGGGCGTAGTACGGGTTTTGCAGTTGCTGGTCGAGGGGCAGGTAGAAGCGGATCGCACCCTGGCCGATGTAGGTGCTCCAGTGCACCAGGTCCGGGTCGTCCTTGATCCTGGCCTCCAGCCGGTCGACCACCTTGCGGGTTTCTTCGATCGAGGCGTTCTGCGGCAGGTTCAGGTCGACCAGGATTTCCGGCCGGTCCGAAGAGGGGAAGAACTGGTTCTGTACAAAGCGCTCGCAGAAGATGGCTAGCGCAAACAACAACACGGTGCCAATGATGGTCAGCCAACGGTGGCGCATGCACCACAGCAACCCATTTTCGAAGGCTTTGCCCACACGCCCAGGCTCCGCCTCATGGGGTTTTACCTTGCTGCTGAGGATATGCACGCCCAGTACGGGCGCAAAGAACACCGCCACCACCCACGACACGATCAGGGCCACGGCGATTACCGCAAACAGGGTGTAGGTGTACTCACCGGCGGAGCTGGCGTTGAGGCCGATGGGCACGAAGCCGGCCACCGTTACCAAGGTGCCGGTGAGCATCGGGAAGGCTGTGGAGGTATAAGCGAACGTCGCCGCCTGCTCCTTGCTCTCGCCCATTTCCAGCCGTGTGACCATCACCTCCACGGTGATCATCGCGTCGTCCACCAGCAGGCCAAGCGCAATGATCAGCGCCCCCAGCGAAATCCGCTGCATGGTGATGCCGCTGTACTCCATGAACACGAACACCATGGCCAGCACCAGCGGGATCGAACAGGCCACCACCAACCCGGCGCGCACACCGAGGCTGACGAAGCTCACTCCCAGCACGATCACCACCGCCTCGAACAGTGCGCTGGTAAAGCCGCCGACCGCCTGCTTGACCACCACAGCCTGGTCGGAAACGGTATGCACCCCGACCCCGACCGGCAAGTCGGTCACCACCTGGTCCATGCGCTTTTTCAGCGCCGCACCGAATACCTGAATGTTGCCACCGGCCTTCATGCCGATGGCCAGGCCAATGGCGGGCTGGCCGTTGTAGCGGAACATCGGTGAAGGCGGGTCGACATAGCCGCGTTCGATATCGGCGATGTCCGCCAAGCGGAAGAAGCGGTCATTGATGCGCAGGTTGACCGTTTCCAGGTCTTTTTCCGAGGCGAACTGCCCGGTGGTGCGCACCGAAATACGCTCGGGGCCGGCCTCGATCACGCCGGCCGGGGTCACGGCGTTCTGCGATTGCAGGGCCTGCATGACCTGGCGCTGGTCGATGCCCAGCGCGGCCAGCTTGCGGGTGGAGAAGTTCAGGTACAGCACTTCGTCCTGGGTGCCGACCAACTCGATCTTGCCGATATTGGGCACATCGCGCACTTCGGCCCGGGCTTGCTCCACGTAATCACGCAACTGGCGCAGGGTGAGGCCGTCGGAGGTAAAGGCGTAGATCGAGCCGAACACATCGCCGAATTCGTCGTTGAACCCAGGGCCCTGAATGCCTTCCGGGAACTGGCCGCGAATGTCCTGGATCTTCTTGCGCACCTGGTACCAGATATCCGGGATGTCCTTGGCCTTGGTGGTGTCGCGCAGGTACACGTAGACGGTGGATTCACCCGGCCGGGTGTAGCTTTTGGTGTAATCGAGCGAGTCGAGTTCTTCGAGCTTTTTTTCGATGCGGTCGGTGACCTGGTACAGCGTCTCGTCCTGGGTTGCCCCTGGCCAGCGTGTCTGGATCACCATGGTCTTGATGGTGAACGACGGGTCTTCCTCGCGGCCCAGGTTGAAGTACGAAAAGACCCCCATCAGCAACCCGACGAACATCAGGTACCACACGAAGGACTGGTGCCTGAGCGCCCATTCGGACAGGTTGAAGCTTCCTTTCATTGCGCGTCCTCATCGAAGGCGACCTTCTGGCCGGGCTTGAGGCTGTTCACGCCTGCTGTAACAACCCGTTCGCCGGGCTGCACGCCGGAGGCCAGAACGATGCTGTCGTCGGTACGCTCGATCAGCTTTACCTCACGGGTGGTCACGGTCTTCTGATGCGGGTCGATCACCCAGACCTGGGGTTTGCCATCACGTTCGAGCAAGGCGCTCAGGGGCAGCTCACTGCGCGGGCTGACTGCCGAAGTCAGCGTCACGCTGATGGCGGTACCCAGGTGGAAGGCGGCCGGCGTGCCGGCCAGCGTCAGGCGAGCGCGACGGGTGCGGGTGGTGGCATCGGCCTGGGGCTCCAGCTCACGCAGGGTGGCCGTGGTGTTGATGGTGGGGTCCAGCTGTGAGGCCACGGTAAAGGTCAGGCCCTTGCTGAGCTGGTCGGCCAGGCTGATCGGCAAGTCGATGACGGCCTCCTTCACATCTGGCCGGGCCAGCGTCACCACTGCTTGGCCTGCGGTGATGGTCTGCCCCGCTTCTGCCTGCCAGGCCGTGATGACGGCCGCGTGGTCGGTGCGCAGGGTGCTGTAGTCAAGCTGGTCACGCGCCTGGCTCACTGCCGAGCGCGCTTGCTCAAGCGCGGCACCCGTGGTTTTAAGGTTGGTCTGGGCGATGTCCAGCTGGGCCTGGGCGCCTACACCACGGTCGTACAACTGCTGCTGGCGGCGTGCGTCAGCCTGGGCGTTGATCCACTGGGCCTGCACCTTGGCCAGGTCGCCCTCGGCGGCGCGCAGCTGGTTTTGCTGATCGGTCGGGTCAAGTGTGGCCAGGGTATCGCCAGGCTTTACCTGCGCGCCCACGTCCAGCCAGCGTCGCGCAATTCGGCCTGAAACGCGAAAGCCCAAGGTGCTTTCAAACCGCGCCTGAATGCTGCCGGCGAAGCGGCCCAGCTGGGACTGATTCAGCGGTTCGACCTTTACCGAAAGCACGGGCCTAACGGGGTCGGCCACCTCTTCTTCAGTGCCACAGGCAGCCAGCAACAGGCCTGTCGAGAACACCAACAGGAAACGGGTCATAGCTTGCCCCCCTCGGCCTTGGCGTCGACTTTCTCCACCTGCATGCCCGGGTGCAGCAACTGCCCGCCATTGACCACCACGGTTTCACCGCCCTTGAGGCCACTGGCAACCACGATCTTGCCGGTCAGGTAGCGGGAGACTTCGACCTTGCGCAGCTCCACCTTGTCGCCCTCACCCACCACCCATACCGCAGGGCCGTGCAGTGCCTTGGTCAGCGCCGCCCAAGGCAGCTCGATGCTCGGCCGGCCCTGGGCATTGGTGGTGGCCGTCACCGGCGCACCCAGTTGCATGCCCGCCGGCACATCCCGCAGGCCAACCTTGACCTGCACCGTTCCGCTTTGCGCAGAGACGGTGGGGGTGATTTCACGTACAAAGCCCTTGGCTTGCACCTTGGGGTTATCCAGCAGGCTGACCATCACACCTGCATCGCTGGGTGGCGCAACCAACAGGGATTCATACACGTTGAACACCGCATCGCGGTCGCCATCCTGGGCCAGGCCGAAGATCGGCATGGTTGCCTGTACCACCTGGCCCACTTCAGCTTGACGCTCGGTGATAACGCCATCGGCCTCTGACACCAGGGCGGTGTAGCTGAGCTGCTCGTTGGCGTTGGCCAATTGCGCCAGGGCAGCCTTGAGCGCGCTCTGGTTGCTGCGTAATGAGGCTTCGGCGGAGTCGTATTCGCTTTGGCTGGTGTAACCCTTGGGCAGCAGCTTTTGCTGTCGGATGAAGGCGGCGCTGGTCTGCGTCACCCGCGCCTGCGCGGCGAACACCTCGGCCTTGGCGGAGTCGACGTTGTTCTGCAGGTCTTTCGGGTCGAGCCGCGCCAGTACCTGGTTGGCCTTCACATGATCGCCCACATCGACACTACGCGAGATGATCTTGCCACCCACGCGAAACGAAAGATCGGTTTGCACCCGTGCCTGCACATCGCCAGTCAGGGTGACCCTGGCAGCGAAGTCGGTGGGTTGGACCTGCAACACACCCACCCGGGGCATGACCTCGGGGGTTTCTTCCTTGCTACAGCCCGTGAGCAGGTACAGCAGCCCCAGGCAGACGACCGACAGCAGACGCGTCACCGTCATGCAGGCCTCCTGGCTTGCGCGCTAATGATTCGTGGATAGCGACTGTCAGCGTAGTTCAGGGTTGGGTAAACGGCACTGATTGCGGGGGAGGACAGGAAACTCATCTGAGCATCGAGGCGCACGCCTCGATATTTTTAGCGCCTATCAGATCGAGCGCCGCCCGCGCGGCGCATCGCGAGCAAGCTCGCTCCTACATTTGTTTCGGGCCAATTATTCCTGTGGCATTTGCGCGCGAACGCCTTGGCGCATGTCTCGATATTACGTCGTGCGAACAAGGCGGTTGCGCGCGCAGGCACAAGCGATACTGGCCCGAGATAAATGTAGGAGCGAGCTTGCTCGCGATGCGCCGCGCGGGCGGCGCTCGATCGCTCTGACGATGAAGATGTTGTGGCAAGCACCAAGCACCCCACAGGGCTCAAGCCCTGCAGGATGTCGGCAAGATCAGGCGGACGCAGCCACCTGCGCCGGGCGCTTGACCTGTGGCTGCGAAGCATTGGCCGCAGCACCCTCTTCGATCGCTTGCTGAATCGCCTTGCGACGACGCTCTTCGGCCTGGCGGCTGAAGTACCAGACAAAGAAGGTCACCAGCGACACCGACAGCAGGATCAGGCTGGCCACGGCGTTGATCTCGGGCTTCACGCCCAGACGCACGGCCGAGAACACTTCCATCGGCAAGGTGGTCGAACCCGGGCCGGACACGAAGCTGGCCAGTACCAGGTCATCCAGCGACAGCGCGAACGACATCATGCCGCCCGCCGCCAGCGATGGCGCGATCATCGGGATGGTGATCAGGAAGAACACCTTCCACGGCTTGGCACCCAGGTCCATCGCCGCTTCTTCTATCGACAGGTCCAGCTCACGCAGGCGTGCCGACACCACCACCGCCACATACGCCGCACAGAACGTGGTGTGGGCGATCCAGATGGTGACGATGCCACGCTCCTGCGGCCAGCCGATCATCTGCGCCATGGCCACGAACAGCAGCAACAGCGACAGACCCGTGATCACCTCGGGCATTACCAGCGGCGCGGTGACCAGGCCACCGAACAGCGTGCGGCCCTTGAAGCGGGTGACGCGGGTCAGCACGAAGGCCGCCAGGGTACCCAGCGCCACGGCAGCCACCGCCGTGTAGCAGGCGATTTCCAGCGAGCGCATCACCGAACCCATCAGCTGGGTGTTGTCGAGCAAGCCGACGTACCACTTGATCGACCAGCCACCCCACACCGTCACCAGCTTGGAGGCGTTGAACGAGTAGATCACCAGGATCAGCATCGGCAGGTAGATGAACAGCAAGCCCAGCACCAGCATCAGCTTGGAGAAACTGAAGCGTTTCATGCGCGGCCCTCCATTTCTTTGGCCTGGCTGCGGTTGAACAGCAGGATCGGCACGATCAGGATCGCCAGCATCACTACCGCCAGGGCAGAGGCCACCGGCCAGTCACGGTTGTTGAAGAACTCTTGCCACAGCACCTTACCGATCATCAGGGTTTCCGGGCCGCCGAGCAGTTCAGGAATCACGAACTCGCCCACCACCGGGATGAACACCAGCATGCAGCCGGCGATGATGCCGTTTTTCGACAGCGGTACGGTGATCTTCCAGAAGCTGTTGAAGGTGCTCGAACCCAGGTCCGAAGCGGCCTCCAGCAACGAAGGGTCATGCTTCACCAGGTTGGCGAACAGCGGCAGGATCATGAACGGCAGGTACGAATAGACCACGCCGATGTACACCGCCAGGTTGGTGTTGAGGATCTGCAGCGGCTGGTCGATCAACCCGGTCCACAGCAAGAAGCCGTTGAGCAGGCCGTTGTTGCTGAGGATGCCCATCCAGGCATAGACGCGGATCAGGATCGCGGTCCAGGTCGGCATCATGATCAGCAGCAGCAGGACTGTCTGGGTTTCCTTCTTGGCATTGGCGATGGCGTAGGCCATCGGGAAGCCGATCAGCAGGCACAGCAGGGTGCTGAAGAAAGCCATCTTCAACGAGCCCAGGTAGGCCGAGAGGTACAGCTCATCCTCGGTCAGCAGGCCGTAGTTGGCCAGGTTGAGTACCAGCTGGATCTTGTCTTCGACGTAGCTGTAGATCTCGGTATACGGCGGGATCGCCACGTCGGCTTCGGCAAAGCTGATCTTCAGCACGATGAAGAACGGCAGCATGAAGAACAGGAACAGCCAGATGAACGGCACGCCGATCACCACGTGCCGCCCCTGCGGGGTCAGGCGCTGGAAGGCTCGCTTGAGCTTGCGCAGTTTCATGACCGCAGTACCACGCCGCTGTCGTCTTCCCACCACACGTACACTTCATCGCCCCAGGTCGGACGGGTGCCCTGGCGCTCGGCGTTGGCGACGAACGACTGGACAACCTTGCCGCTCGGCAGCTCCACGTAGAACACCGAGTGACCACCCAGGTAGGCAATATCGTGCACCTTGCCACGCGACCAGTTGTGCTCGCAGGTCGGTTGCTGAGTGGTGACCAGCATCTTCTCCGGCCGCAGGGCGTAGGTGATGTGCTTGTCTTCCACCGAGGTGGTGATGCCGTGGCCCACGTAGATCTTGCGCTCAAGCTCCGGGCTGGCAATGATCGCGTGGCCTTCGGCGTCGTCGACCACTTCACCTTCGAACAGGTTGACGTTACCGATGAACTCGCACACCAGGCGGCTGGTGGGGGTCTCGTAGATGTCCACCGGCGAGCCGATCTGGGCAATCCAGCCCAGGTGCATGATGGCGATGCGCTGGGCCATGGTCATGGCCTCTTCCTGGTCGTGGGTCACCATCACGCAGGTCACACCTACGCGCTCGATGATCTCTACCAGTTCCAGCTGCATCTGCGAACGCAGTTTCTTGTCCAGCGCGCCCATCGGCTCGTCGAGCAGCAGCAGCTTGGGGCGCTTGGCCAGCGAGCGGGCCAGGGCCACGCGCTGGCGCTGACCACCAGAAAGCTGGTGCGGCTTGCGCTTGGCGTACTGGGTCATGTGTACCAGCTTGAGCATCTCGGCCACGCGGGCGTCGATCTCGGCCTTGGGCATCTTGTCCTGCTGCAGGCCGAAGGCGATGTTCTGCGCCACGGTCATGTGCGGGAACAGCGCGTAGGACTGGAACATCATGTTGATCGGCCGCTCGTAGGGCGGCATGTCGGTGATGTCGACGCCATCGAGGAAAATCCGCCCTTCAGTCGGGCGCTCGAAGCCGGCCAGCATGCGCAGCAAGGTGGACTTGCCCGAGCCGGAGCCACCCAGCAGGGCGAAGATCTCGCCCTTGCGGATTTCCAGGGACACATCGTCCACGGCTACGGTTTCGTCGAATTTTTTCGTAACCCGGTCGATCTTGACCAGCACCTGCTTGGGTTGCTGGCCACCCTCGAGGGCTTTTTTATAGGCACCGGAGGCAACTGCCATGAGTGAAACTCCCAACAAGATTTTTGTGCCCGCGCGGCCTGGTCTGCAGGTGCGCTGCGGGTCTGGATAATTACTTGCCCGACTTGACCTTGGTCCAGCTTCGGGTCATCAGCCGTTGCACCTTGGGTGGCAACTCTGAGTTCACGAACATCTTGTCCAGCACTTCCTGCGGTGGGTAAACCGCGGCGTCAGTCCTCACGGCCTGGTCCATCAGGTCGCCAGCCTTGGGGTTCGGGTTGGCGTAACCGACGTAATCACTGACCTGGGCGATAACCTCAGGTTTCAGCAAATAGTTGATGAAGGCATGCGCCTCTTTGACGTTCTTGGCGTCCTTGGGAATCGCCAGCACGTCGAACCAGAGGTTGCCGCCTTCCTTGGGAATGGCGTAGGCCAGGTTCACGCCCTTCTTCGCTTCTTCAGCGCGGGCCTTGGCCTGGAACACATCACCCGAGAAGCCTGCCGCGACGCAGATATCGCCATTGGCCAGGTCGGTGATGTACTTGGACGAGTGGAAGTAGGTCACGTACGGGCGTACGGCCAGCAGCTTCTGCTCGGCTTTTGCGTAATCCTTGGGGTCGGTGCTGTTGGGGTTGAGCCCCATGTAGTTGAGCACCGCCGGGAGCATTTCATCCGCCGAGTCGAGGAAGGCCACACCGCACTTGGAGAGCTTCTTCATGTTCTCGGGTTCGAACAACACGGCCCAGGAGTCGATGGTGTCCACGCCCAGCGCGGCCTTCACCTTGTCGACGTTGTAACCGATGCCGTTGGTGCCCCACAGGTAAGGCACGGCGTACTGGTTGCCCGGGTCGTTCTTTTCCAGGCGTTTCATCAGCGCCGGGTCGAGGTTGGCATAACTGGGCAGCAGGCTCTTGTCGAGCTTCTGGAACGCGCCCGCCTTGATCTGCTTGCCGAGGAAATGGTTGGACGGCACCACCACGTCATAGCCGGTATTACCGGCCAGCAGTTTGCCTTCCAGGGTTTCGTTGGAGTCGAACACGTCCTGCACGGGCTTGATGCCCGTGGCTTTCTCGAAGTCCGCGAGTGTGGTTGGGCCGATGTAGTCGGACCAGTTGTAGAAGTGCACCGTAGGCGCCGCTTGGACGCTGCATGCCAGCGTCAGGCCCGCACCAGCCATCAAGGCCTTGCGGAATACAGAAATAGACAAGTGGGTGCTCCTCACAATCAGTGCCTGGGTAGCGACAATGCTGCCGCACACGCAAAACCGGCGCGCAACTTACCTTCGCAGCTTCGATGCCGCAATCATCAATTGCCTTTCACTGGCTCTGGGCCGGGAAACCCCGGCCCAGAGGTGCCGCATCGGGGTTATTTGCCCGACTTGATCTTGGTCCAGCTGCGGGTGATCACACGCTGGGCAGAAGCTTCAGGCGCAGCGATTGCGTACAGCTGCTTCTTCACTTCGGCTGGCGGGTAGATGCTCGGGTCGCTGGTGATGTCTTTGTCCACGAACGGGGTAGCGGCAGCGTTGCCATTCGGGAAGCGCACGGCGTTGGTGATTTCAGCCATGATTTCCGGCTGCATCAGGAAGTCCATGAACTGGTAGGCAGCATCTTTATGCTCGGCATCTTTCGGGATGGCGACCATGTCGTAGAAGGTGCCGGCACCTTCTTTCGGAATCACGTAGTCCACTTTGACCTTGTCGCCGGCTTCGTGGGCGCGGGCCTTGGACTGCTCCAGGTCACCCGAGTAACCGACGGCCACGCAGATGTTGCCGTTGGCCATGTCGCCGATGTACTTGGACGAGTGGAAGTAGGTGATCGAAGGACGGATCTTGAGGAACAGGTCCTCGGCGGCCTTCAGGTCTTCCTTCTTGGTGCTGTTGCTCGGCAGGCCCAGGTAGTGCAGCGCGGCGGGCAGCATTTCGGTCGGGGCGTCGAGGAAGCTCACGCCGCAGCTCTTGAGCTTGGCGATGTTCTCAGGCTTGAACACCACGTCCCACGAGTCGATCTTGTCCACGCCCAGCGCGGCCTTGACCTTCTCCGGGTTGTAGCCGATGCCGATCGAACCCCACATGTACGGGAAGGCGTGCTTGTTGTCCTTGTCGCTGGCGTCGCCAACGGCTTTGAGCAGGTCGGTGTCGAGGTTCTTCCAGTTCGGCAGCTTGGAGCGGTCCAGTTCTTCGTACACACCGGCCTTGATCTGCTTGGCCAGGAAGTTGTTGGACGGCACCACGATGTCGTAGCCCGACTTGCCGGCCAGCAACTTGGCTTCGAGGGTTTCGTTGCTGTCGAAGACGTCGTACTTGACCTTGATACCGGTCTGCTTCTCGAACTTGGCGATGGTGTCTGGTGCGATGTAGTCCGACCAGTTGTAGACGTTCAACACCTTGTCTTCAGCCTGTGCAGCAGTAGCCATGGCACCCATCAGGGCTGCGGCCAGCAACGTCTTGCCCATTTTATTCATGCGTCATGCTCCAGATTTTTTTGATTAGCCATCCGTTCAGCAGCCAGGTCCCGCAGTACACGCGTTTGGGCGACTGAAGCAGTCGCTAGTCTGGCAAGTTACAAGGCTCTGTTTCAAGGAAAGCAGGGCCTTGTAACGACTTAATGTCACATCGCTAGCCTAGCAGGTGCTCAGTTGATCGCTTCGAGGGTGAGGTCCAGGCACTTGCGCGCCTTTTCCACCAGTTCGTCGATCTCCGCGTGGCTGATCACCAGCGGCGGGGCGATGATCATGGTGTCGCCCACTGCGCGCATGATCAGGCCGTTCTCGAAGCAGAAGTTACGGCAGATCATGCCCACGCCCTTGCCTTCGTAACGGCTGCGGGTGGCCTTGTCCTTGACCAGCTCGATCGCGCCAAGCAGACCCAGGCCGCGTACTTCGCCCACCAGCGGGTGGTCCTGCAGCTCACGCAAACGCTTTTGCAAATACGGTGCCGCTTCGGTGCGCGCCTTCTCGACAATGTGCTCGTCGCGCAGGATGCGCAGGTTTTCCAGGCCCACAGCAGCCGCTACCGGGTGGCCCGAGTAGGTGAAGCCGTGGTTGAAGTCACCCCCTTCGCTGAGTACCTGGGCAACCTTGTCACGCACGATCACACCGCCCATGGGGATGTAACCGGAGGTCAGGCCCTTGGCGATGGTCATCAGGTCGGGCTTGAGGCCGTAGTAGTCGGAGCCGAACCACTCGCCGGTGCGGCCGAAACCGCAAATGACTTCGTCGGCGACGAACAGGATGTCGTACTTGGCGAGAATCTCCTTCACCTTCGGCCAGTAGGTTTCCGGTGGGATGATCACGCCGCCGGCGCCCTGGATCGGCTCGGCGATGAAGGCGGCGACGTTGTCTTCGCCGACTTCGAGGATTTTCTTTTCCAGCTGCTCGGCTGCCCACACACCGAACTGGTCCGGGGTCATGTCGCCACCTTCACCGAACCAGTAAGGCTGCGGGATGTGCACGATGCCCGGGATCGGCAGGCCGCCCTGTTCGTGCATGCCGCTCATGCCGCCCAGGCTGGCACCGGCCACGGTGGAGCCGTGGTAGCCATTGATGCGGCCGATGATGGTCTGCTTGTGCGGCTTGCCCTTCAGCGCCCAGTAGTGGCGCACCATGCGCAGCACGGTGTCGTTGCCTTCAGAGCCGGAGCCGGTGAAGAACACATGGGTCATGCCTTCGGGCGCCACGTCGGTGATCGCCTTGGCGAGCTCCAGCGCAGGCGGGTGAGCGGTCTGGAAGAACAGGTTGTAGTACGGCAGTTCGCGCATCTGCTTTTCTGCCGCCTGCACCAGTTCTTCACGGCCGTAACCGACCGCCACGCACCACAGGCCGGCCATGCCGTCGAGAATCTTGTGCCCCTCGCTGTCCCACAAATGCACACCCTGGGCCTTGGTGATGATGCGCGGCCCCTTGGCTTTCAGCTGCTTGTAGTCACTGAAAGGTGCGAGATGATGCTCCCCGCTCAGGGTTTGCCATTCACGGGTTTGCGGGTTGTTGACGCTCATGTGCTTCTCCGTAATTCGACCGCCGCGCTCCAGCGGCACCAGGGTTTATCAGACAGCGAACAGCAGGAACTCACGCTCCCAGGAACTGATGACACGCTTGAAGTTCTCGTGCTCGGCGCGCTTGGTGGCGACGTAGCCGGTGATGAACTTCTTGCCCAGGTACTGCACCAGCGCGCGGCTGTTTTCCATGCGTTCCAGGGCGTCTTCGATGGTCAGCGGCAGGCGCAGGTTGCGGCGCTCGTAGCCACGGCCCTGCACCGGCGCACTGGCCTCGATGCCTTCGACCATGCCGATGTAGCCGCACAGCAGGCTCGCGGCGATGGCCAGGTAAGGGTTGGCGTCGGCGCCGGGCAGGCGGTTCTCGACGCGGCGGCTTTGCGGGCCGGCATCCGGTACGCGCAGGCCGACGGTGCGGTTTTCTTCGCCCCACTCCACGTTTACCGGCGCCGAGGTATCGGGCAGGAAGCGGCGGAACGAGTTGACGTTGGGGGCGAACAGCGGCAGCGCCTCGGGGATGAACTTCTGCAGGCCACCGATGTGGTTGAGGAACAGCGCGCTCATGCTGCCGTCTTCGTTGCTGAAGATGTTCTTGCCGGTGGCCACGTCGACCACGCTCTGGTGCAGGTGCATGGCACTGCCCGGCTCACCGGTCATCGGCTTGGCCATGAAGGTGGCGGCCACGTTGTGCTTGAGCGCCGCCTCGCGCATGGTGCGCTTGAACACCAGTATCTGGTCGGCCAGGTGCAGCGCGTCGCCGTGACGGAAGTTGATTTCCATCTGCGCCGTGCCGTCTTCGTGAATCAGCGTGTCCAGGTCCAGCTGTTGCAGTTCGCACCAGTCGTAGACGTCTTCGAACAGCGGGTCGAATTCGTTGGCGGCTTCGATCGAGAACGACTGGCGGCCGGTTTCCGGGCGGCCCGAGCGGCCAACCGGTGGCTGCAGCGGGAAGTCCGGGTCTTCGCTGCGCTTGGTCAGGTAGAACTCCATCTCGGGCGCGACGATCGGCTGCCAGCCCTTGTCGGCGTAGAGCTTGAGCACTTTCTTCAGCACGTTGCGCGGCGACAGTTCGACCGGGTTGCCCTTCTTGTCGTAGGTGTCGTGGATCACCTGCGCGGTCGGCTCGATGGCCCACGGCACCAGGAACACGGCCTTCTCGTCAGGGCGGCAGATCATGTCGATGTCGGCCGGGTCGAGCAGTTCGTAATAGATGTCGTCGTCGACGTAGTCGCCGGTCACGGTCTGCAGCAGCACGCTCTCAGGCAGGCGCATGCCTTTTTCGGCGATGAATTTGTTGGTAGGCGAAATCTTGCCGCGCGTGATGCCGGTCAGGTCACTGATCATGCATTCGACTTCGGTGATCTTGTGCTCTTTCAACCAATCGGTGAGCTGGTCGAGGTTGTTACTCATAAATACCTCAGGAGGTAAGGTGGTCCACGCTCTGATTCTGGATGGAGTACTTTGCTAAAGCAAAAACCCCCGCGCAGAGCCACAGTGGATACACTGAAAACAGCTGTGTCCGTAATGAGTTCGAAAGGCAGGAAGACGAAGCGAAGAGCGGCAAGCCGCTACGAGGGCGGGCCCGGGAGCGCCAAACGTCAATTATTGCGGCCAGGGCGGCCACGCCATTGACGAAGCTTGCAGAAACGGCGGAGGTACCCGATGGCACTGCGCAGGCAGTGCTTTCAGGTCGCGGCAAGCGGACCATGTGACCCTCGTATTATTGTGTTTTGGGTTGAGACCGAGCTTAGCCTTGTTCATTTTTTTACACAACACCTCCGTAAAAAATAAAACACGGCGTGTCGGAGATAGCCCTTTACGCGGGAAATAGCGGATAATGGCTTGCCCCGATATGCAGCAAATCTGCCGTAGATGTGCCATTTCAGGGCATCATGGGGTTGGCTTGACATCAGTATGGCTTTTCGATTGACTGGTCCTGCAAGCCCCCCTTGATTGATATTTTTAACAACAAAGGTGTTGCATCATGTCGGTACCCCCGCGTGCCGTTCAGCTTAACGAAGCGAACGCGTTCCTTAAGGAACATCCTGAGGTTCTCTACGTTGACCTTCTGATTGCAGATATGAATGGTGTGGTGCGTGGCAAGCGCATCGAGCGCACCAGCCTCCACAAGGTTTACGAGAAAGGCATCAACCTGCCTGCCTCCCTCTTCGCCCTGGACATCAACGGTTCCACCGTCGAAAGCACCGGGCTTGGCCTGGACATCGGCGATGCTGACCGCATCTGCTACCCGATCCCTGGCACCCTCTCCAACGAACCCTGGCAAAAACGCCCGACCGCCCAGCTGCTGATGACCATGCACGAGCTGGAAGGCGAGCCGTTCTTCGCCGACCCGCGTGAAGTGCTGCGTCAGGTGGTGAGCAAGTTCACCGAGATGGGCCTGACCATCTGTGCCGCGTTCGAGCTGGAGTTCTACCTGATCGACCAGGAGAACGTGAACGGCCGCCCGCAGCCGCCGCGCTCGCCAATTTCGGGCAAACGCCCACAGTCGACCCAGGTGTACCTGATCGACGACCTCGACGAATATGCCGACTGCCTGCAGGACATCCTCGAAGGCGCGAAAGAGCAAGGCATCCCGGCCGACGCCATCGTCAAGGAAAGCGCCCCGGCGCAGTTCGAAGTCAACCTGCACCACGTGGCCGACCCGCTCAAGGCCTGCGACTACGCGGTACTGCTCAAGCGGTTGATCAAGAACATCGCCTACGACCATGAAATGGACACCACCTTCATGGCCAAGCCCTACCCGGGCCAGGCAGGCAACGGCCTGCATGTACACATTTCCGTGCTGGACAAAGATGGCAACAACATCTTCACCAGCGAGGATCCCGAGCAGAACGCCGCGCTACGTCACGCTGTCGGCGGTGTGCTCGAGACCCTGCCAGCGTCCATGGCATTCCTCTGCCCGAACGTGAACTCGTACCGCCGCTTTGGCGCGCAGTTCTACGTACCGAACGCGCCGAGCTGGGGCCTGGACAACCGCACCGTGGCCCTGCGCGTGCCGACCGGCTCGCCGGACGCCGTGCGCATCGAACACCGCGTGGCCGGTGCCGACGCCAACCCGTACCTGATGATGGCTGCCGTGCTGGCGGGTGTACACCATGGCCTGACCAACAAGATCGAGCCGGGTGAGCCGATTGAAGGCAACTCGTACGAGCAGCTGGAGCAGAGCCTGCCGAACAACCTGCGCGATGCCCTGCGCGAGCTGGACGACAGCGAGATCCTGAACAAGTACATCGATCCGAAGTACATCGACATCTTTGTCGCGTGCAAGGAAAGCGAGCTGGAGGAGTTCGAGCACTCGATCTCCGACCTCGAGTACAACTGGTACCTGCACACCGTGTAAACAAAAACGCCGCCCACAAGGGCGGCGTTTTTCATTCAAGACCGCGAAGGGGCCGGTACAGGCTTACAACGACTTCTCGAAAATCTTCGAATTACGCTGATAGTTGTACAGCGAAGCCCGCGCCGCCGGCAGCCGCTCAACCCCACTTGGCGCAAACCCGCGCTCGCGGAACCAGTGCGCCGTACGCGTAGTCAGCACGAACAAGGTATTCAACCCCATCTGCCGCGCCCGGCTCTCGATACGCTCCAGCAATTCATCCCCACGCCCACCATGGCGGTACTCCGGGTTCACCGCCAGGCACGCCAGCTCCCCTGCCTCGGAATCGGCAATCGGGTACAGCGCCGCACAGGCGATGATCATGCCCTCGCGCTCCACCACGCTGAACTGCTCGATTTCCCGCTCCAGCACTTCACGCGAACGGCGCACCAGAATGCCCTGCTCTTCCAGCGGGCTGATCAACTCCAACAAGCCACCCACGTCCTCGATGGTCGCCTCGCGCACCACCTCGAACTGCTCCTGCGACACCAGCGTACCGCCACCGCCACGGGTGAACAGCTCGGTCAGCAACGCGCCGTCTTCGGCATAGCTGACGATATGGCTACGCGCCACACCGCCCTTGCAGGCCTCGGCGGCGGCATCCAGCAGCTCGCCCTGGTAATCACTGCCCAGGCGTTGAAGATGCGGGGCAACCTGCTGCGGGCGCAGCTCGCGCACCAGCTTGCCGTCAGCATCCAGCAACCCCGGCTCTGCGCCGAACAGCAGCAGCTTGTCAGCGCCCAGCTCAATGGCAGCGCGGGTGGCGACGTCTTCGCAGGCCAGGTTGAAGATTTCACCGGTGGGCGAGTAGCCCAGCGGCGACAGCAGCACGATGGAGCGCTCGTCGAGCAGGCGGCTGATGCCCTTGCGGTCGACCCGGCGCACTTCACCGGTGTGGTGGTAGTCCACCCCTTCCAGCACGCCGATCGGCCGCGCAGTGACCAGGTTGCCGGACGCCACGCGCAGGCGCGAGCCCTGCATCGGCGACGCGGCAATGTCCATCGACAGGCGTGCTTCGATAGCCAGGCGCAAGGCGCCGACAGCATCGATCACGCAGTCCAGGGTGGCGGCATCGGTAATGCGCAGGCCACGGTGGTAATGCGGGGTCAGCCCACGATCGGCCAGGCGGCTTTCGATCTGCGGGCGCGAGCCATGCACCAGCACCAGCCGCACGCCAAGGCTGTGCAGCAGCACCAGGTCGTGGACGATGTTGCCAAAATTAGGGTGTTCCACCCCATCGCCTGGGAGCATGACCACGAAGGTGCAGTCGCGATGGGCATTGATGTACGGGGAGGCATGACGCAGCCAGTTAACGTAGTCGGGCATGACAGGGCCTGTGGATAAGTGGACGGAGAACGGCGGTACAGGGGCGTTCAGGATCATCGTCGGAACAGGCTTGCGGTCACGCGCGGTCTCCTCTAGGCAGGAACGAATCAGGTCAATGGACGTTTAGTTCAGGCAATAGTGCCGGATCAGGTCACGCAATAGACGCACGGTAGGCTCGATTCGTGACATTTCAAGGTATTCGCCGGGCTGGTGGGCACAGGCGATGTCGCCAGGGCCCAGCACGATGGTCTGGCAGCCCAGCTGCTGAAGATAAGGCGCTTCGGTGCCGAACGCCACCGCTTCGGCGCGGTGGCCGGTCAGGCGCTCCGCCACTTGCACCAGCTCGGCATCGGCGGCCTGCTCGAACGGCGGCACCTCCGGGAACAGCGGCGCGTAGTCGATGCGCACATCATGGCGCTCGGCCACGGGCACCAGCTTTTCACGAATGGCGGCGCGCAGCTGCTCCACATCCATGCCCGGCAACGGCCTCAGGTCGAACTCCAGAGCGCACTGGCCGCAGATGCGGTTGGGGTTGTCGCCACCGTGGATGCAACCGAAGTTCATGGTCGGCGTCGGCACGGTGAACTGCGGGTTGCGGTAGGTTTGCTGCCATTGCTGGCGCAAGCCCATCAGCTCGCCCATCACCGCGTGCATGGCCTCCATGGCGCTGCGGCCCAGGTTTGGGTCCGACGAATGGCCGCTGCGTCCGAGGATGTCGATGCGGTCCATGAGGATGCCCTTGTGCATGCGGATCGGTCGTAGCCCGGTCGGCTCACCGATTACCGCCGCACGGCCCAGCGGCTGGCCGGCTTCGGCCAGGGCTCGGGCGCCGGACATGGAGCTTTCTTCGTCGCACGTGGCCAGAATCAGCAATGGCTGCTTGAAGTCGTGCTCCAGCAGCGGGATGACGGCTTCGATGACCAGGGCAAAGAAGCCCTTCATGTCGCAGCTGCCCAGGCCGACCCAACGGCCATCGACCTCGGTCAGCTTCAGCGGATCACTGGTCCACAGTTGTTCGTCGTAAGGTACGGTGTCGCTGTGCCCGGCCAGCACCAGGCCGCCCGGGCCGCTGCCACGGCTGGCCAGCAGGTTGAACTTGCCGGGGCTGACCTGCTGGATGTCGCACTTGAAACCCAGGTCGCCCAGCCAGCCGGCCAACAGGTCGATGACCTGGCGGTTGGACTGGTCCAGCGCGGGCTGGGTGCAACTGACCGAAGGCGCGGCGATCAAGGCGGCAAACTGGTCTTTCAGCGTCGGCAACGGCATGCGCATACTCCTCGGAAGCGTTGCCCATCATAGGACTATCCGCTGTCTGGAATAAACCGTTGGCGGCGGACTGCTGTAGACTCTGCGTCAACCACGCCCCCCTTCGAGTCTGTGATGCACAAAGAAACCGAACTGAAGCTCCGCGCCAGCCGCGAGACCCTTGCCGCCCTGCGCGAGCACCCTCTGCTGAAAAAGCGCAACAAGTCCGGCTGGCAGACCCGCGAACTGCTCAACCAGTACTTCGACACCCCCGAGCGTGAGCTGTCCGCCGCCCGTGTCGCCCTGCGCCTGCGCCGCGACGGCGACGCCGTCATCCAGACCCTCAAGTGCCGCGGCACCAGCGTGGCTGGCCTGTCCGAGCGCAACGAGTACGAGTGGAACCTGGACAAGGTCAAGCTCGACCTGAAGAAGCTGGACGCCACCTGCTGGCCCGAGCAACTGGCCAACCTGGACAAGAAAACCATCAAGCCACTGTTCACCACCGACTTCAGCCGTGAATACGCCGAAATCGCCTGGGGCCGTGGCAAGAGCAAAGTCGTGATCGAGGCTGCGTTGGACCAGGGCTTCGTGATCGCCGGCAAGCGCAAGGAAGAAATCTGCGAGCTGGAGCTGGAGCTGCGCGAAGGTGAACCGCAAGCCCTGCTGGAACTGGCCGCCGAGCTGGCCGCCAGCCTGCCCCTGATGCCTTGCGACATCAGCAAGGCCGAGCGTGGCTACCGCCTGCTGGAGCCGGACAGCTACGAGCTGGGCCTGCCGCACACCGAGCTGGACGCCGAAATGGCTGTGGACGACGCCTACGCCGCCCTGGCCTGGCAACTGCTGGGCAGCAGCCAGCGCCTGGCCGAGCAATACCGCCACAACGGCCACTGGCGCCTGCTGCAAGACTGGGTCGAATGCCTGAGCGAGCTGCGCGCCATCACCGCCAGCCTGGGCCAGGCCGCGCCGCGCGCCACTACCCGCGACCTGCGCAGCAGCCTGGACGCCCTGCTGGAAGACTGGCGCCCGCTGGTACAGGCCGGCAACGATGACGAAGACATCCGCCGCGCCGCGCCCGAGCAGTTCGCCGAAGAGCTGGAAGACGTGCGTTGGGGCCAGTTCTCGCTGGAAACTTCGCGCTGGCTGCTGGCCCGCGCCTGGACCGCCGAGCGCAAGGGCCGTGGCGAGCGTCAGGGCAAGGCGCAGCTGGCCAGCTGGCTGGGGCACCTGCTGGGCGAAGAAGGCCGCGCGTTGAAGCTGCCGCTGTACACCCAGCGCCCGGAAGACCTGGCCGAGCAGTTGCCACGTATCGAACAGCTGCTGGCCTGGCTGCACCATGCCCGCCAGGTGCTCGAAGCGCCGCAGATGGACCGCCTGTATGGCGACCTGAAGAAGCTGCATGAGCTGGCTGAGTTGCCGATCAGCGATGAAGTGCTGGAGGCGCGTATCGAGCAGGCTCGGGCGGTAGACCAGAGCCGTGGCTGGAAGCACCTGCTCAAGGCGTGAGCCTTTCTGAAAGCTGACGCGATCCCCTGTAGGAGCGGCCTTGTGTCGCGAAAGGGCCGCGAAGCGGCCCCAGCAATATCTGTTTGATGCACAAATTTTGGGGGCGCTTCGCACCCCTTTCGCGACACAAGGCCGCTCCTACAAGGAACCGCGTCAGCGGTTCTGAAGCGGCCTTACCTCGATAGTGGCAGGCTGGTAGTGGACTTGATCTCCGACAGCGCCACAATCGAATTCACTTCCTGGATACCCGGCACGTTCGACAGCTTTTCGAAGAAGAAGCGCTCATACGCCTCGATGTCCGACGTAACGATCCGCAGCAGAAAGTCCACCGCCCCCATCAGCACATAACACTCGAGCACCTCCGGAAACCCGCGAATCGCCTCGGTGAATTCGGTGAAGTTGGAGCGCCCGTGCGCATTGAGCTTCACCTCGGCGAAAATCTGCGTATTCAGGCCGACCTTCTTGCGGTCCAGCAAGGTCACCTGCCCGCGAATCACCCCCTCTTCCTTCAAACGCTGAATGCGCCGCCAGCACGGCGATTGCGACAGCCCCACACGCTCGGCGATCTGCGCGCTGGACAGCGAAGCGTCTTCCTGTAGCAGCTCAAGAATGCGACGGTCGTAGGCGTCCAGCTCGCTATGCATTAATAATCCTCCAAATAGGCAATTTTCGAATAGATCTATTCGGCTAGTCCGCAGAATAGCCAAATCATAGCGAAAAAATACCGCCCCCAACGTGCAAGAATTTCTCCCACATTCGCGGAGACCAGCATGAACGCACAGCCCCGTACCGACACCTGGGCCGCCAGCAACGCCCACAGCACCGTGCACTACCGCCTGCAAGCGGAAGCCGAGCCCGACAGCCTGTGCCGGGTGCTCAACCTGTTTGCCCTGCAGTTCCTGACCCCGCACAGCGTGCAGGTCAGTCAGCAGGACGACTGGCTGAACATCGAGGTCGGCATTGGCGGGCTGAGCTGGCACCGGGCCGAGGTGATTGCGCAGAAACTGCGCAACCTGGTGTGTGTGGGTGAAGTGAGCCTGACCAACCAGCAACGGGTGGAGCTGGCGGTGGTCTGACAGCCACAGCAAAATCCCGAAACCCTTCAGCTTCGGTGCCCCTTCCCCATCCGTCTAGCCTTGGTCAGGACTTCCTCATCAGGCACGGACGCCAACATGCACACCCCCGATAACCCGGCACTCGACCTCAAGCGCGTGCTCGAAGCCCTGCTCGCCGAGCAGCACCTGCACGCCAATGACACCCTGCAAGTCCTCGAATACGCCGCCGCCCACCCGGCCGCCCACCCGCTTGAGCAGATAGCCGCCTGCAGCCTGGAAAACCGCCAACACCCCGGCCAGCTTCTGGACCTGGACCGCCTCTGCCAATGGCTGGCCGGCAAGGTCGGCCAGCCCTACCTGCGCATCGACCCGATGCAGCTCGACCTGCCCCAGGTCGCCGGCCTGATCTCCCCGGCCTTCGCCCAGCGCCACGGCATCCTCATTGTCGCCGCCGACCCGTCCAGCATCACCGTCGCCAGCGCCCAGCCCTACCAGGATGACTGGCAGGCAGACCTGGCCCGCAGCCTGGGCCGGCCAATCCGTCGCGTGCTGGGCAGCCCGGCGCAGATCCGCCAGTCAGGGCAGTCGTTCCAGCGCTTGGCCCAGTCGGTGAAAGGCGCGCAACACCAGCAGTCGGCCAGCCTGGGCGAGCTCGAACAGCTCCTGGAGCTGGGCAAGCGTCAATCCGAGGCCAGCGCGGACGACGCGCACATCGTGCATATCGTCGACTGGCTGCTGCAGTACGCCATCGAGCAACGCGCCAGCGATATCCACCTGGAGCCACGCCGCGAACAGGGCCAACTGCGCTACCGCATCGATGGCCTGCTGCATACCGTTTATACCTTTCCCGCCAATGTCACCCTGGCGCTGGTCAGCCGCCTGAAGCACCTGAGCCGCATGGATGTCGCAGAAAAGCGCCGGCCACAGGACGGTCGCCTGCAAAGCCGGCTGCCAGGCGGCGGCGAGGTGGAGCTGCGGCTGTCTACCCTGCCGACCCCGTTCGGCGAAAAACTGGTACTGCGCCTGTTCGACCCACAGCAACTAAACGATGACTTCGACCGCCTCGGCCTTGAAGGGCCACAACTGGCCCAGTGGCAAGGCTTGCTGCGCCAGCGCCAGGGCATCATCCTGGTCACCGGCCCGACAGGCTCCGGCAAGACCAGCACGCTGTACGCCAGCCTCAAGCTATTGGCCACGCCACAGGTCAACCTGTGCACCATCGAAGACCCGATCGAGCGGCTGGAACCCGCCTTCAACCAGTTGCAGGTGCAGCCCGCGCTGGACCTGGGTTTTGCCAACGGGGTGCGGGCCATGCTGCGCCAGGACCCGGACATCATCATGATCGGTGAAATCCGCGACCGCGAAACCGCGCTGGTGGCAGTGCAGGCAGCGCTGACCGGGCACCTGGTGTTGTCGACCCTGCATACCAACGATGCCTGTTCGGCCATCACCCGCCTGCAAGAGCTGGGTGTGGCCGATTACCTGATCAAGGCGACCCTGGTCGGGGTCATGGCCCAGCGCCTGGTGCGTACGGTGTGCACAGACTGCCAGGCCCATGCATCAGCTACCTGCCGAACCTGCCGTGGCACTGGCTTCCACGGGCGCACTGGGTTGTTCGAACTGCTACAACCCAGCGAAAACCTGCGCGCCTTGATTGGCCCGAACGCCGACCTGACCGATCTACGGCGCCAGGCGCTGGTCGATGGACTGATTGAACTGCGCCGTTGCGGGGAGGCCAAAGTGGCTTGCGGGCAAACCCGCCCAGAGGAAGTGCTGCGCGTTTGCAACTGACGAAAAGTCCTTTGTATTCAAGGAACTTGCCTCACCGGAAAAGATCCAACGGCGCATCTTCAACCCTCACCCTTCGAGGTGTTTCAACATGCGTCTCAAAACCGCCATCGCCGCCGCTGCTTTGCTTTCTCTGCCTATTGGCTCGGCCATGGCCGATACCTTTTGGCGTAACGTGATGACTTCCGGTGCAACCACGGCATCGAGCTACCTGACCTCGCACGATCACAAGCTGGTAGTAGCCGCACAGGATGATGCCGGCAGCTTCGTGGCCAGCGAAGGTGCCATTCGCGGGCCGTTCCTGGAGGCGGCGTTGAAGCAGGTGCGGGCGGAGAACCCGGGAATGCAGGCTTCCGATATGGAGCTGGCGAATGCCATTCTGGCCAAGAATGCGGTAGCTGAATAACCGCGTCGCCTGCTTCGCGGCTAAAGCCGCTCCCACAGGGACCGCACAGACCTTGAATGCTGTGCAGGACCTGTGGGAGCGGGTTTACCCGCGAAGAGGCCGGTACAGGCAAACAACGATCAGCGATACGCCTCCACCGGCACACACGCACAGAACAGGTTCCTGTCCCCATACACGTTGTCGACCCGGTTCACTGCCGGCCAGTATTTGTGCTGACGCACATGCGCACTAGGCGTCACTGCCTGCGCCAGGCTATAGGGCCGGTCCCACACCCCCAACACATCCTCCAGGGTATGCGGCGCATGCTTGAGCGGGTTGTTTTCCGCTGGCCAGTTGCCCTCCTGCACCTCGGCAATCTCTGCACGAATCGCCAGCATCGCCTCGACAAACCGGTCCAGCTCGGCCTTCGACTCACTTTCTGTCGGCTCCACCATCAGCGTGCCCGGCACCGGGAATGACATGGTCGGGGCATGGAAGCCATAGTCCATCAGGCGCTTGGCCACATCCTCTTCACTGATGCCGGTCTGCGCTTTCAGCGGCCGCAGGTCGAGGATGCACTCGTGCGCCACGCGCTGATTGCGCCCGCGATAGAGCACCGGGAAGGCACCGCCCAACTGGCTGGCCAGGTAATTGGCCGAGAGAATGGCCACCTCGCTGGCATCAGCCAACTGCGGCCCCATCATGGCGATGTACATCCAGCTGATCGGCAGGATGCTGGCACTGCCCCACGGCGCGGCGCTGACCGCAGTGTTGTTCGGGTCCAGGCCAGGCACCGGTACCACCGGGTGGCTGGCGACGAACGGTTTGAGGTGTGCGCGGATGCCGATCGGCCCCATGCCCGGGCCACCACCGCCATGGGGGATGCAGAAGGTTTTGTGCAGGTTCATGTGCGAAACATCGGCCCCAATGTCCGCCGGGCGCGCCAGGCCCACCTGGGCATTGAGGTTGGCACCGTCCATGTACACCTGGCCGCCATGCTGGTGCACCACCTCGCAGATTTCCCGAATGCCTTCTTCGTACACGCCGTGGGTCGATGGGTAAGTGATCATCAGGCACGACAAACGCTCGCCAGCTGCGTGGGCCTTGGCTTTGAGGTCGGCCAGGTCGACGTTGCCATGGTCGTCGCAATCGACGATCACCACCTCCATGCCGGCCATCTGCGCCGAAGCCGGGTTGGTGCCGTGGGCCGATGACGGGATCAGGCACAGTGTGCGCTGTGGTTGATGGCGGCTGCGGTGATAGCGGGTAATGGCCATCAGGCCGGCGTATTCACCCTGGGCACCGGAGTTGGGCTGCATGCAGATGGCATCGAAACCCGTAATCGCGCACAGCCAGCTTTCCAGCTCGTCGATCATCGCCTTGTAGCCCGTGGCCTGCCCTGCCGGGGCAAACGGGTGCAGCTGCGCAAAACCGGGCCAGGTGATGGGGATCATCTCGCTGGTGGCGTTGAGCTTCATGGTGCACGAGCCCAGCGGGATCATCGACTGGTTCAGCGCCAGGTCCTTGTTCTCCAGCTGTTTGAGGTAGCGCAGCATCTCGGTTTCGCTGTGGTGCAGGTTGAACACCGGGTGAGCGAGGATGGGCGAACGCCGTACCAGGTTGGCCGGGATGCCCTCAGGCAGGGCCAGTTGGTCCAGCGTGGCGATATCCAGCCCGTGATCGACCCCCAGGAAGATGTCGAACAAGCGCAGCACCGTGTGCTCGCTGCACGTCTCGTCCAGGCTCACGCCCAAATGCCCGCGGCCGAGAATACGCACGTTGATCTGCGCCGCTTCGGCGCTTTCAATGATGGCCGCCTGCGTACCGCCAACATCCAGTGTGAGGGTGTCGAAGAAATGCTGGTTGACGCGCTTGATGCCCTTGGCCTCGAGCCCTGCGGCCAGGATAAACGTCAGCCGATGCACACGCTGGGCGATGCGTTGCAGGCCTTCCGGGCCGTGGTACACCGCGTAGAAGCCGGCAATGTTGGCCAGCAGCACCTGGGCAGTGCAGATGTTGGAGTTGGCCTTCTCGCGGCGGATATGCTGCTCGCGGGTTTGCAGGGCCATGCGCAGCGCGGTGTTGCCACGGGCATCGCGCGACACACCAATGATGCGCCCCGGCATGGCCCGCTTGTAGTCGTCGCGGCAGGCGAAGTAGGCCGCGTGGGGGCCGCCGTAGCCCATCGGCACGCCAAAGCGCTGGGTCGAGCCCAGTACCACATCGGCACCCAGCTCGCCGGGCGGTGCCAGCACGACCAGGCTGAGCAGGTCGGCGGCCACGCAGGCCAAGGCCTGCTGGCTGTGCAACTGGTCGATCAGCGGGCGCAGGTCGCGCACTTCGCCGTGGGTGTCGGGGTACTGCAACAAAGCGCCGAACACCGCGTGTTTGCCAAGGTTATCCACAGCATCGACGATCAGCTCGAAGCCAAAGCCTTCGGCGCGGGTCTTCAACACTGACAAGGTTTGTGGGTGGCAGTGCTCGTCGGCAAAGAAGGCGTTGCTCTTGTTGCGCGCCACCCGCTTGGCCAACGCCATGGCTTCGGCGGCAGCGGTGGCTTCGTCGAGCAGCGAGGCATTGGCCAGCGCCAGACCGGTCAGGTCGATGACCATTTGCTGGAAGTTCAGCAGCGCCTCCAGGCGGCCTTGGGCGATTTCGGGTTGGTACGGCGTGTAGGCGGTGTACCAGCCGGGGTTTTCCAGCACGTTACGCAGGATGACCGTGGGGGTGATGGTGCCGTGGTAGCCCATGCCGATCAGGCTGGTCCACACCTGGTTCTGTTCGGCGTAGGCGGCGAGTTTGGCCAGGGCAGCCTGCTCGTCCAGCGCCGGAGGCAAGTCGAGGGGGCGGTTGAGGCGGATGTCGGGGGGGACGGTCTGCTCGATCAGCTCACTGCGGGTGGCAATACCCAGCGCGTTGAGCATGGCCTGCTGCTCTGCGGCATCGGGGCCCAGGTGGCGACGCAGGAAAGGGTTGAGCTCTTGCAGTTGATGCAGGGATGGCGACTGTGACATGACGACGCTCTCTTCCTAGACCGGGTCTCATGGAGACTTATAAGTCTAGGAAGGATTGCCGATTCTGCGGGGAATCTTGCTTTGTCTGTTCCGGCCTCTTCGCGGGCAAGCCCGCTCCCACAGGTTAAGCGCAGGCCCGAGGTACGCGCTATCCCTGTGGGAGCGGGCATGCCCGCGAAGCAGGCGACGCGGTCTTACTCGCCGATAGCAGCGGCGTAACCGGCAGCATCCAGCAGCTTGTCCAGCTCGGCCGGGTTGCTTGGCTTCAGCTTGAAGATCCACGAATCGTAAGGTTCTTCGTTGAGCAGCTCAGGGCTGTCGGCCAGTTCTTCGTTGACCGCGATCACTTCGCCAGAGACCGGAGCATAAATGTCCGAAGCGGCTTTCACCGACTCGACCACACCAGCAGCGTCGCCTGCAGCGAACACCTTGCCAACTTCGGCCAGCTCGACGAACACCACGTCACCCAGGGCTTGCTGGGCGTGGTCGCTGATGCCCACGGTCACAGTGCCGTCGGCTTCCAGGCGAGCCCACTCGTGGCTTTCGGCAAAACGCAGGTCGGCGGGGATATTGCTCATGTCTTGAATTCCTCGATTGGCTCAGCGGTACGCCCGCCGGTTAAAAATGGTTCAGATCAGGATCTTGCCGTGGCGCACGAAGGTCGGTTTGACGACCCGCACCGGGTACCACTTGCCGCGAATTTCCACCTCGGCCCGGTCGCCGGTGGCCATGGGCACGCGCGCCAAGGCAATGGACTTGCTCAGCGTAGGCGAGAAACTACCACTGGTGATCTCCCCTTCGCCAATCCCGGCTACGCGCACCACCTGGTGGGCGCGCAGCACGCCGCGCTCTTCCAGTACCAGGCCGACCAGTTTTTCCTGCACGCCGTGCTCGATTTCCGCCAGCAGGCCGGCGCGGCCGATGAAGTCGCGCTCGGCCGGCTCCCAGGCGATGCTCCAGCCCAGGTTGGACGTCAGCGGTGTGTGGGTTTCATCGATATCCTGGCCGTACAGGTTCATGCCGGCTTCCAGCCGCAGGGTATCGCGGGCACCAAGGCCGCTGGGCGCGATGCCGGCACCGACCAGGTCGTTGAAGAAGGCTACGGCCTGCTCACCCGGGAAGATGATCTCCAGGCCGTCTTCACCGGTATAGCCCGTGCGGGCAATGAACCAGTCGCCTTCGGCAACGCCTTCAAAAGGGCGCAGTTCACGAATCAGGGCCGCGCGTGCAGGGCTGAGCAAGGCCGCGACTTTTTCGCGGGCATGTGGCCCTTGAATGGCGAGGATGGCCAAGTCGGGCCGGACCTGGAAGTCCACGGCAAAACCGGCCCGCTGCTGCTGCAACCAGTCGAGCACCTTGGCCCGGGTGGAGGCATTGGTGACCAGACGGTAGCCGCTTTCTGTGCGGTAGACGATCAGGTCGTCAATAACCCCGCCCTGCTCGTGCAGCAACGGGCTGTACAGCGCCTTGCCGGTGTCGTCGAGGCGGGCCACGTCGTTGGCCAGCAAGCGCTGCAACCAGGCGGTGGCGTCGCTGCCGTCGACATCGATCACGGTCATGTGGGAAACATCGAAGACGCCGCAGTCACTGCGCACCTGGTGGTGCTCCTCGACCTGCGAGCCATAGTGCAGGGGCATGTCCCAGCCACCGAAATCGACCGTTTTGGCGCCTAGCGCCAGGTGCAGGTCATACAAAAGCGTGCGCTGTCCCATGGGTTTCTCCTTCCGGGCGTGGCGAAGCGGCGGCGGTCGATGACGTTGGTCGTCAGCTCTTGTTGTAAGGACCCGCCGCGCGAATGCCGCGCATTGTAGCCGCAAGGTCGCAAGCTGGCACCCTCAGTGACTGTGACCGGGTCGACGCGCCGAACGGCGGATCAGGCCGATGACCGGCAGCAGGCCCACCAGCACCAGCGTCAATGCTGGCAGCGAGGCACGCGCCCACTCGCCCTCGCTGGTCATCTCGAACACCCGGACGGCAAGGGTGTCCCAGCCGAACGGTCGCATCAGCAAGGTGGCCGGCATTTCCTTGAGCACATCGACGAACACCAGCAGCGCGGCACTGAGCGCGCCCGGTACCAGCAACGGTAGATACACCTTGAAAAACAATCTCGCGCCACCGACACCCAGGCTGCGGGAGGCCTCGGGCAGCGACGGGCGTATGCGCTCCAGGCTGCTCTCCAGCGGCCCGTAGGCCACTGCGATAAAACGCACCAGGTAGGCCAGCAGCAACGCCGAGAGGCTGCCCAGCAGCAGCGGCTTGCCGGCCCCGCCCAACCAGCTGGACAGCGGGATCACCAAGTGGTTATCGAGGTAGCTGAAGGCCAGCATGATCGACACCGCCAGCACCGAGCCGGGCAAGGCATAGCCCAGGTTGGCCAGGCCGACCCCGGCGCGAATGCCACCGGTCGGTGCCTGACGGCGGGCAAAGGCCAGCAGCAGCGCCACACACACGGTGACCAGCGCCGCCATGCCACCCAGGTACAAGGTGTGCAGCACCAGGCCGACATAACGCTCGTCCAGGTCGTGCCGGCCACGTTGCCAGAACCACGCCAGCAGCTGCAGCAGCGGGATGACGAAGGCGCAGGCGAACACCAGCAGGCACCAGCCGCTGGCCAGCAGCGCCTTGGCCCCGCGCAGGTGGTACAACGCCTGCCCCCGTGGCCGTTCGTTGCCGCTGCGGCTGGCCCCCCGGGCACGCCGCTCGCCGTACAGCACCAGCATCACGGCCAGCAACAGCAGGCTGGCCAACTGGGCAGCACTGGACAGGCTGAAGAAGCCGTACCAGGTCTTGTAGATAGCGGTGGTGAAGGTGTCGAAGTTGAACACCGCCACCGCGCCGAAGTCGGCCAACGTTTCCATCAGGGCCAGGGCAATGCCGGCACCGATGGCTGGCCGCGCCATGGGCAGGGCCACGCGCCAGAATGCTTGCACCGGTGACAGTCCCAATACCCGTGCCGCTTCCATCAGGCCCTTGCCCTGGGCCAGGAAGGCCGTGCGCGCCAGCAGGTAGACGTAGGGGTAGAACACCAGCACCAGGACGATGATCACCCCGCCAGTGGAGCGCACCCGTGGCAGGCGCATGGGCCCGAATACCTCGCGCAAAGCGCTTTGCACCGGGCCAGCGAAGTCCAGCAGGCCGACGAAGACAAACGCCAGCACATAGGCAGGGATGGCGAATGGCAGCATCAACGCCCAGTCCAGCCAGCGCCGGCCGGGGAACTCGCAGAGGCTGGTGAGCCAGGCGAGGCTGACGCCCAGCACGGTGACGCCGATGCCGACGCCCACCACCAGCGTGAGGGTATTGCTGAGCAGGCGGGTCATCTGGGTGTCGAGCAGGTGCGACCAGATTTGCGTATCGATCGACTGCCAGGACAATAGCAGCACGCTCAGGGGCAGCAGCACCAGGGCGGCGATCAGGGAGACCGGAAGGTACCAGCGGCGTTGGGGGGTGTGGGGCAAGTTGACTGTCTCTGTGGCTGATTTTCGACCGCTTTGCGGTCGTTCGCGGGCAAGCCCGCTCCCACAGGGACCGCACAAGGTTTGGATTCTGTGCAGTTCCTGTGGGAGCGGGCTTGCCCGCGAAAGGGCCTTTGCAGGCCCCGGAAGAATAAAGCCTGGCGCTTAGTTGTAGCCAGCCCGATCCATCAGGCGAATGGCTTCAGCCTGGCGCTTGCCGGCGATTTCCACCGGAATGGTATCGGCCTTGAAGCTGCCCCACGCCGCCACTTCCTCCGATGGCTTCACTTTCGGGTTGGCCGGGAATTCCTGGTTGATGTCGGCGAACAGTTTCTGCGCCTCTTCGCCGGTCATCCACTCCACCAGCTTTTTCGCGGCTTCCGGGTGCGGCGCGTGCTTGGTCAGGCCAATACCCGACAGGTTCACATGCACGCCACGGTCGCCCTGGTTGGGCCAGAAGATCTTCACCGGCAGCTTCGGGTTCTGCTTGTGCAGGCGGCCGTAGTAGTAGGTGTTGACCACGCCCACGTCGCACTGGCCGGCCTCGATGGCCTGGATCACCGCGTTGTCGTCGGAGAACACGTCGGTGGACAGGTTGTTGACCCAGCCTTTGACGATTTGCTCGGTCTTGGCCTCGCCATGGGTTTCGATCAGGGTGGCGGTGAGCGACTGGTTGTACACCTTCTTCGCCGTGCGCAGGCACAGCCGGCCTTCCCACTGTTTGTCGGCCAGGGCTTCGTAGGTGCTCAGCTCTTCGGGTTTGACCCGCTCGGTGGAGTAGATGATGGTGCGCGCGCGCAGGCTCAGGCCGGTCCAGTCATGGGACGAGGCGCGGTACTGCGCCGGGATGTTCTGGTCGATGATGTCGGACTTGATCGGCTGCAGGATGCCCATCTGCTCGGCCTGCCACAGGTTGCCGGCGTCGACGGTCAGCAACAGGTCGGCCACGCCGTTGTCGCCCTCGGCCTTGATGCGCTGCATCAACGGGGCTTCCTTGTCGGTGATGAACTTGATCTTGACCCCGGTCTTGGCGGTATAGGCATCGAACACCGGCTTGATCAGCTCGTCGATGCGCGAGGAGTACACCACCACTTCGTCCGCCGCTTGGGCGGTGCCGCCGAACAGGGTCAGGGCCAGGGCGGCCAGTAGGGGCTTGCGTGGCAACATGTGAAGCACTCCTCGGATCGTTTGAGAGGTGCAAATGGTAGTGAATCCCATTTTCTGGCTCATCTACCTAGCCGTTACCGGATGTTGCAGAGGGGGCCGCATAGCGGCCCCGACAATCTCAAGCTTTGGCCAATTCCGGCAGATCACCACTCAAACCCAACGCCTGGCGCACAAACAGTGCCTTGGCCTCCGGCATCTTCTCCACCAGCTTCAACCCACTATTTCGCAACCAACGCAACGGTAGCGGATCAGCCTGGAACAACCGCTCAAAACCTTCCATGGCCGCCATCAACGCCAGGTTGTGCGGCATGCGCCGCCGCTCGTAACGGCTCAACACCTTCACATCTGCCAGCCGTTCACCACGCTCGCAGGCATTGACCAGCACCTCGGCCAGCACCGCAGCATCCAGGAAGCCCAGGTTCACACCCTGCCCGGCCAGCGGGTGAATGGTGTGCGCGGCATCGCCGATCAACGCCAGGCCCTCATCCACATAGCGCTTGGCATGGCGCTGGCGCAGCGGCACGCACACCCGAGGGTCAGCCTGCAACACGTCACCCAACCGCCCCTCGAACGCCCGCTCAAGGGCTTGCAAGAAGGCCGCTTCATCCAGCGCCATCAACTGCTCGGCATGCTCCGGCGTGGTCGACCACACAATCGAGCACCAGTCCTGCTGGCCGTCGCGGGTCAACGGCAGGAATGCCAGTGGCCCCTCATCGGTAAAGCGCTGCCAGGCCGTGGCCTGGTGCCCGGCGCTGCAACGCACGCTCGTCACGATGGCGTGGTGGAGGTAATCCCACTCGCGGGTTTCGCAGCCGGCCAGACGCCGCACGGCTGAATTGGCGCCGTCGGCCGCGATCACCAGCGGCGCACGCAGCTGGCGGCCATCAGCCAGGGTCAGTAGCCATTCGTCACCCGAGCGTCGAAGTTGCTCCAGACGCGCGTTGGGCAACAGGCCTATGTCACTGTCGTGCAGGCGCTCCAGCAGGCCGTCCTGCACCACCCGGTTCTCGACGATATGGCCGAGCACCTGTGCATGCACACTGGCGGCCGAAAAGTGAATCTGCCCGGTGCCACTACCGTCCCACACATGCATGTCGGAATACGGTGTGGCACGCCGTTGGGCAATGCCGTCCCAGGTGCCAAGGCGTTCGAGAATGCGCTGGCTGGCCGCCGAAAGCGCACTGACTCGCGGCTCGAACGGGGCTTGGGCATCGAATGGCTTGACCGTGAGCGGCCCGCCATCGAGCAAGAGGATTTGCAGGCCACTGTGGCGCAACGCCAGGGCCAGGGCGCTGCCGACCATACCGGCACCGACAATCAATAGATCTGCGCGCATTTCCATGCCTTACGCCAGCCTCGCTTGCGGCTTGAGCCGCACGTATAGGGTTTTATCGACCCGCGCCACCAGTTCGCCGGCACCATCGCGGATATCGACCTGCAAACGCGGCAGGCACTTCTTGCCAGTGGCGGTCTGCTGGCGAATGTCGTCCAGCAGCGCGTCATCGACGTGGAATTCGGCATACACCGGGCCTTTGCCCGGCGAGATGAAATCGATGCTGGCGGCTTTGTCCCAGACGATGTAATCGCGGCCCAACTGCTCGATCAACAGCAACATGTAGAACGGGTCGACCATCGAATACAGGCTGCCGCCGAACTGCGTACCGACATAATTGCGGTTCCAGCGGGTCAGCTTCATCGCCACCTTGACGCTGCGCATGTCCGGGCTGATGTGCTGCACGCGGATCCCGGCGCCCAGGTAAGGTGGGTAGAGGTTCAGCAGCCAGCGCAGCATGCGCGCCCGGCGCGCCAGTTTACGAGGGTTGCTCATGCCTGGCCCCGCGGATCGGGGCGGGTGCCCAGGCCCATGGCCTGGCGGGCGAACCAGCTTTTGGCCGGTGGCAGCAGGTCGAGCCCGAGCAGGCCAAGGTTACGCCCGGCGGCCAGCAAGGGCTGGTTACTGCCGAACAGGCGCGTGACCTGATCGGAGAAGCCGATAGTCATGGCCTGGTCCAGACGCTGGCGCTGGTGATAGGCCTGCAGCGTGGTCAGGTCGCCAGGCTGCTGCGGCCCGGCCAGCAGCGCGTCGGCCAGCGACTGCACATCACGCAGCGACAGGTTGAAACCCTGGCCGGCAATGGGGTGCAGGCTGTGCGCGGCATTGCCCAGTACCACCAGGTGCGGCCGCACCTGCTCCTGGGCCTCGATCAGCGACAGCGGGTACAGGTGGCGCGCGCCAACCTGGCGCAACGCGCCCAGGCGATAGCCAAACACGCCCTGCAGCTCACGCAGGAAGCTGCGCTCGTCGATGTCGGCCAGGCGCCGTGCATCCATGCCTTGGCGTGTCCACACCAGCGCGCAGCGGTTTTCCGGCAGCGGCAGCAGGGCCATGGGGCCTTCTTCGGTGAAACGCTCGAACGCCTGGCCGCCGTGGGCTTCACCCGGGGTGATGTTGGCGATCAAGGCGCTCTGTTGGTAAGGCGTGTGGCGTACGTGAATACCCAGCTGCTCGCGCAGGCCGGAGCGGCCACCGTCGGCCAGTACCGCCAGGTCGCACTCCAGCTGGGTATCGTCATTCAAGCGCAGGCGGTAACCACCTTCGATCGCCTGCATGGAGGTGACTTCCGCCGGGCAGCGCCAGCTCACCACCTCGCTGTCCAGCCCCTGCCACAGGCATTGGCCCAGCCAGGCGTTTTCCACCACGTAGCCCAACGCTGGTACGCCCTCTTCCAGGGCATCCAGGCGAGTGGCGCCAAAGCGGCCACGGTCGGACACGTGAATCTGACGGATCGGCTCTGCACGGTGACCAATTGCCTGCCACAGGCCCAGTTGCTGGTAGATCTGCTGGGTGCCGAACGACAACGCCGAAGAGCGCGCATCGTAGCTGGGCTGGAAGCTGTCGCCAGGGGCGAACGGCTCGATCAGCAGGATCTTCCAGCCGCGCGCCTTGGCCCCGGCCTGCAGCGCCAACGCCAGGCTTGCGCCGACCAGACCACCGCCGATGATCGCCAGGTTCACCCGGTTCATGCCACGTCCTTGCGGGCGGCCTGCATCAGCGCCTCGATCTCGGCAACCGTGCGCGGCACGCCCGAAGTCAGGATTTCACAACCTTGCCTGGTCACCACCACGTCGTCCTCGATCCTTACACCAATGCCGCGCCACTTCTTGGCCACGGCCTGATTGTCGGCGCCAATGTAGATGCCCGGCTCGACGGTCAGCGCCATGCCGGGTTCCAGCACCCGCCACTCGCCGCCCACCTTGTACTCGCCCACATCATGCACATCCATGCCCAGCCAATGCCCGGCACGGTGCATGTAGAAGGCGCGGTAGGCCTCACTGTCGATCAGCGCCTGCACCTCACCGGTGAGCAGGCCCAGCTCCACCAGGCCCTCGGTGATCACTCGCACGGTCGCCTCATGGGCGTGGTTCCAATGCTTGCCGGGGGCAATTTCGGCAAAGGCCGCCGCCTGCGCCTTGAGCACCAGCTCGTAGATGGCCTTCTGCTCGGGCGAAAAACGCCCGCTAACCGGGAAGGTGCGCGTGATGTCGCTGGCGTAGCAGTCGATTTCGCAGCCGGCGTCGATCAGCACCAGGTCGCCATCCTTGAGCGGGGCGTCGTTCTGCTGATAGTGCAGGATGCAGCCGTTGCGCCCGGCCGCGACGATCGAGCCATAGGCCGGCATCTTCGCCCCGCCCTTGCGGAATTCGTAGTCCAGTTCGGCTTCGAGGCTGTATTCGTGCAGCCCGGCCCGGCAGGCCTGCATGGCCCGCACATGGGCCCGTGCCGAAATGTCTGCCGCTGCGCGCATCACCTTTACTTCCGCCGCCGATTTATACAGACGCATGTCGTGCAGCAGATGATCCAGCGCAACGAACTCGTTCGGCGGCTGCGCGCCCAGACGGGCCTTGGAGCGGATCACGTTGATCCAGTCCATCAGCCGGCGGTCGAACTCGGCATTGCTGCCCATGGCGCTGTACACCCGCTCGCGCCCTTCGATCAGGCCCGGCAGAATCTCGTCGATGTCGGTGATGGGGAAGGCATCGTCGGCGCCAAAATCGCGCACGGCGCCTTCCTGGCCGGCCCGCAGGCCGTCCCACAACTCGCGCTCAGGGTTGCGTTCACGGCAAAACAGCACGTACTCGCCGTGCTCACGCCCAGGAATCAGCGCGATGACCGCCTCTGGCTCCGGGAAGCCGCTGAGGTACTGGAAATCGCTGTCCTGGCGGTACACGTGCTCGACGTCGCGGTTGCGGATGGCAACGGCGGCGGCGGGCAGAATGGCGATGCTGTTGGGGACCATCTGCGCCATCAGCGCCTTGCGCCGACGGGCATACTCGGCCTTGGGAATGTGGCTCATGGGCAGACTACCCCCGGTTGATCAGTGCAGCGATGGCTTGGGCGCGGGTGCGGCCGGCTTGGCCAGCTCGGAGAACAGCAACAGCGGCGCCACGCGCAGGTATTCCATGACTTCCATGTAGTCGCTCTCGCCGTCTTCGGACTCTTCGAGCGCTTCCTGCACCTGGGAAATGGCCACCAGGTCCTGCAGCACTTCCTTGGCCTCGTCGGACAGGTCCTTGCCACCGGCGTTCAGGCCGAAACCGGTGATGAAGCCCTGGCACCACTGGCCCAGCGCGGTGGCGCGGTCGCTCAGTGCGGCGTCGTCGGAAGGCAACAGCAGAACGATGGCCATGTCGTCGCTGGTGAGCTCGCCCTTGACCATCTCCTGCAGGCCGACCAGGGCATTGCGCACGGTATCACCGGGCTCGGTTTCCAGCAGCTGGGCGGCATCTGCCAGCCAGCCGTCGGCGTCAAAGCCGGCACCGGCGCAGCTGCGGCCGATCAGCAGGCCGTGCAGTTCGGCCGGGGTAACAGGGTGGCCATTGCTCGAAAGCAGCATGGCGAAGGCGATGTAGGGCGATTGGGTATTGGGCATGGGCAGCTAGGCGCCAGACGGCGCAATGACTAGAATGGAGACCTTGTATCCTAGCACCGGCAGGCGCGCCAAGACCATCGGCACTGGCCGTCGCCGCCCAGGGAGAGGCATCATCGCCAGGTGACTCAACGACGGAGCGAATCGAGTGCAACCCACGCAAGAGAACGACCTGCAGGCACTGATGAGCCGATTCGAGTTGCTGATCGAACGCGTCGAGCAACTAAAACGGCAAAATGCACTCCTAGTAGCGCAGGAAAAATCCTGGCGCGAAGAGCGCGCCCACCTCATCGAAAAGAACGAGATCGCCAAGCGCAAAGTCGAGTCGATGATTTTACGCCTCAAGGCTCTGGAGCAAGACTCATGAGTTCAAGCAATAGCGTCACCGTGCAGATCCTCGACAAGGAATACTCGATCATCTGCCCGCCGGAAGAGCGCAACAACCTGGTCAGCGCCGCCCGCTACCTGGACGGAAAAATGCGCGAGATCCGCAGCAGCGGCAAGGTGATTGGCGCCGACCGTATCGCGGTGATGGCGGCCTTGAACATTACCCACGAGATGCTGCACCGCCAGGAAGACCGCAATGAAGCGCCGGCCGGCGGCACCACCCGTGAACAGGTGCGCGACCTGCTGGAGCGGGTCGATCAGGCGCTGTCCGACGACACGGGTACCAAAATCGGCTGACATTGGTATACTGGCGCCACTCCCTGGGGGATGCGCCAGTCGGTTATGTCCCTGAGCCGATACGCACAACCACGGGGGTTGCACGCTGGGGCCGGTGTGCATGTCCGCCCGACGGAAAGCCTTAACGCCCCCTGCAATCTCCACCTTGAACTTTCGGGTTCAAGGGCTACACCGATAGCGGTCTTATCGGGGAGCCTGAATTTTCTTGCCCGCCCCTTCTGGCGGGCAATTCGTTTTGGCCGACAATGTCGGCCATCACTTCTGGGATCGCCCGTGCCATGACCGACACCGCGCCGCTCACCCGCCCCCAGCTCCGTCGCCTGCTTCGCAACGCCCGCCGTGCCCTTACCCCTGCCCAGCAACGCCAGGCCACCCTCGGCCTGTACCGCCAACTGGCGCAACACCCGCTGTTCCGCCGCGCCAAGCACATTGCCTTGTATTTGCCCAACGACGGTGAAATCGACCCCCGCCTGCTGCTGCGCGAAGCTCAGCGCCGCGGCAAGCGCACCTACCTGCCGGTGCTGCACGCCTGGCCACGTACGCGCATGGTGTTCCAGCGTTTCGAGCAGGGCGAAAAGCTCAAGCCCAACCGCTTTCGTATTCCCGAGCCGGTCACCGACCGCAAGCGCCAACGGCCGATCTGGGCGCTGGACCTGATCCTGCTGCCGCTGGTCGGATTCGATGAAGTGGGCGGGCGCCTGGGCATGGGCGGCGGCTTTTATGATCGCGGCCTGGCCTACCAGGGGCGTCGCAAAACCTGGAAGAAGCCTTTGCTGTTGGGGCTGGCGCATGAATGCCAGAAGGTCGAGCGGCTGGCGCAGGCCAGTTGGGATGTACCGCTGCAGGGGACGGTCTCGGACCGTGGCTGGTACCTGGCGCCGCGTTGAGCGGCGCCAGCGAGGGCATCAACGTTGTTGTGGCTGGCTGGCGTCGACCGGCATCTGGTAGGCGTTGTCCAGCTTGCGCTCCCAGAACCCTTGCGCATAACCGGTAGTGACCACACCCAGGCCAAAAATGAACACCAGGATCCACAGCAGATCCGGCTTTTTACGTTGATTCATCGAAGATTGCCCCCCAGGCAAACTGTTCAGTGCGCGGCGATTTTCTGGGTATCGCCAGCGCATAGCGCTTTAAACGGGGCGCATTTTCCGACAACCTGCGTCCGCACGCAAACCTTGACGCCAACCGGCTGTCGGTTTCGTGCAACAGGTTATTTCAAACCTTTTCAGGAGCAACATCCATGGCCTATTGGCTGATGAAATCCGAGCCCGACGAGCTCTCCATCGAAGCCCTCGGCCGCTTGGGCGAAGCGCGCTGGGATGGTGTGCGCAACTATCAGGCGCGTAATTTCCTGCGGGCCATGAGCGTGGGTGACGAATTTTTCTTCTACCACTCCAGCTGCCCGCAACCGGGCATCGCCGGCATCGCCAGGATCATTCGCGCGGCCTACCCCGACCCGACCGCGCTGGACCCGCAAAGCCACTATTACGATGCCAAGGCCACGCCCGAGAAAAACCCGTGGAGCGCGGTGGATGTGGCGCACGTGCAAACCCTGCCTCGGGTGCTGGAGCTGGGCTGGCTGAAACAGCAAGCCGGCCTGGCCGAGTTGCCGCTGGTGCAAAAAGGCAGCCGCCTGTCGGTGATGCCGGTAACACCCGAACAATGGGCGGTGATTGTCGCGTTGCGTTGAATGTGCAGCTAAGGTCAAGGGTTTGACCGATATCAACACGCCATACAGGGCCGCGCGCCATGATGTGGTGTGCATGACCGCAAGGATGCAGAACGATGAACCGATATGCCCCCAGAATCTTCGCCACCGCACTGATCGCCCTGCTGGCAACAGCCGGTGGGCTGGGGTACTGGAAATCGCTCCACGACCAGTTGCCCGAAGGCCTTAGCATGGGCAATGGCCGCCTGGAGGCCACCGAAGTGCAGATCGCCAGCAAAATCCCCGGTCGCCTGGCCGAAGTGCTGGTCGATGAAGGCGACAAGGTCACCCGCGGCCAGCTACTGGCACGTATCGACACCCGCACCATGGAAGCCCAGCGCAGCCAGGCCGAAGCCGAAGTGCTGCGCGCTCGGGAAAACTACGCAGCGGCCCAGGCGTCCGTGCAACTGCGCCAGAGCGAACTGCTGCTGGCCAGCCAGGAGCTCAAGCGCGTGCGCGAAATTTTCCAGCGCAAGTACGCCAGCCAGCAGTTGCTCGACCAACAGCAGGCGCGCTTCGACACGGCCAACTCGGCCGTGGTCGCGGCCCGCGCCCAGCTGGCAGCGATCAAGGCCGCCATCGGTGCCGCCGAAGCCCAGGTGGCCCAGCTCACCAGCGAAATCGACGACAGCAGCCTGCGTGCGCCCATCGACGGCATTATCCAGTTGCGCCTGGCCGAGCCCGGTGAAGTGCTGGGTGCTGGCGGCCGCGTGCTGATGCTGATCGACCCCAGCGACCAGTACATGAACCTGTACCTCCCGGCTTCCACCAGCGGCCGGCTGACGGTAGGCGACCAGGCGCGGATCGTTCTCGACGCCCTGCCCGAGCGCGCCCTGCCCGCTAAAGTGGCTTTCGTTGCGGCCAAGGCCCAGTTCACCCCCAAACAGGTGGAAACCCGCGACGAGCGGCAGAAGCTGGTGTTCCGGGTAAAACTGCGCCTGACCGATCCGGGCACCGTGCCGCAGGCCAAACCGGGCATGCCTGGCGCCGGCTACGTGCGCACGGCTGAGGTGGACTGGCCGGCCAACCTGCAATGAACGCCCCGGCACTGCTGGCCGAGGGTATCAGCCACCGCTATGGCGACCTGACGGCCCTGCATACACTGGGTTTCAGCCTGCCTGCCGGTACCCGCTGCGCACTGATCGGCCCTGATGGCGCGGGCAAATCGACCCTGCTTGGGCTGATCGCCGGCGTGAAGCGCCTGCAACAGGGCGAGCTGCAGGTGCTGGGCGGCTCGATCCGCCAGCGCCGTCATCGGGCTGCGCTGTACCCGAAAGTGGCGTTCATGCCGCAGGGGCTTGGCAACAACCTGTACCCGGAACTGTCGATCAGCGAGAACATCCGCTTTTTCGCCACCCTGTTCGGGCTGGGCCGGCGCGAGTGCGAGCAGCGTATGGCCAACCTGTTGCAAGCCACCGACCTGCAGCGCTTTGCCGAGCGGCCGGCCGGCAAGCTGTCAGGCGGCATGAAGCAGAAACTGGGCCTGTGCTGCGCGTTGATCCACGAGCCGGACCTGCTGATCCTCGACGAGCCGACCACTGGCGTCGACCCGTTGTCGCGGCGGCGCTTCTGGGAGCTGGTCGAACAGGTACGCGCACAACGCCCCCAGCTGACACTGTTGGTGGCCACCGCCTACATGGAAGAAGCCGAACAATTCGAGCATTGCCTGATGCTCGATGGCGGCCGCCTGCTGGCCGCAGGCCCCAGCCATGAGCTGGCCGCAGCCACCCCCAGTGGCAAGCTGGACGACGCCTTCACCCACTACCAGGGCGCAGGCAAGGCGCAGCATCAACCCCTGACCATCCCGCCGCGTGAGGCCAAGGACGGCCAGGTCGCCATCGAGGCCCACGACCTGACCCTGCGCTTTGGCGACTTCACAGCCGTGAACAAGGTCAGCTTCGCCATCGGCCGTGGGGAGATCTTCGGCTTCCTCGGCTCCAACGGCTGCGGCAAGACAACCACCATGAAAGTGCTCACCGGCCTGATGCCGGCCAGCGAGGGCAGCGCCAGCCTGCTGGGGCGCCCGGTGGACGCCAGCGACCTGGCCACGCGCAAGCGGGTCGGTTTCATGTCGCAGAGTTTCTCGCTGTATGGCGAGCTCAGCACCCGGCAAAACCTGGCCTTGCATGCCCGCCTGTTCGACCTGCCCAAGGCCGAAAGCGCCCAGCGCATCGACGAATTGATAGAGCGCTTCGACCTTGCCGCTATCGCCGACCAGCCGTCCGGCGCCCTGCCCCTTGGCCTGCGTCAGCGCCTGTCGTTGGCGGTGGCGGTGCTGCACCGCCCGGAAGTGTTGATCCTCGACGAGCCGACCTCTGGCGTCGACCCGGCCGCCCGCGACGACTTCTGGCGCCTGCTGGTAGAACTGTCCCGCGAGCAGGGCGTGACCATTTTCCTTTCCACTCACTTCATGAACGAAGCCCAGCGCTGCGACCGCATCTCGCTGATGCATGCCGGGCGAGTACTGGCCTGCGACACACCGGATGCCTTGCAGCGCCAGTACCACGGCGACACCCTGGAAGACGCATTCGTGCGCTGCCTGGAGCAAGCCCAGGAGCTGGCACCACAAGCCACGGACAACGCTGTGCTTGAGCAGGCCGCCACGGCCGCGCCGCCACTGCGCCAGGGCTTCAGCCTGCGCCGCCTGCTGGCGGTGGCCAGCCGCGAGGGCAAGGAGCTGCTGCGCGACAAGGTACGCCTGGCCTTTGCCCTGCTGGGTGCGCTGTTCATGATGGTGATCTTCGGTTACGGCATTTCACTGGATGTGGAAAACCTTGCCTTTGCTGTGCACGACCAGGACCAGAGCCCGCAAAGCCGGGCCTACCTCGAGGCCTTCCGTGGCTCACGGTATTTCGCCGAGCAGGCGCCGATCCGCGACAGCCGCGAAATGCACCAGCGCCTGCAACGCTCGGAAATCAAACTGGCGCTGGAGATTCCACCCGGTTTTGGGCGTGACCTGTATGCCGGGCGCCAGCCGGTGGTGGCCGCCTGGCTCGACGGCGGCATGCCGTTCCGTGCAGAAACCAGCCGTAACTACGTGGAAGCCGTGCACCAGGCCAACCTGGAGCAATTGGCAAGGGCCAGCCCACAGCCGCAGGCGCGGCAGGACCTGGTGCGCCTGGAAACGCGTTTTCGCTACAACCAGGACGTGGTCAGCGTGAATGCCATCGGCCCGGGCGTGATGGCACTGATCCTGGCCTTCATCCCGGCCATGCTCACTGCGTTGGGCATCGTCCGCGAGAAAGAGCTGGGCTCCATCACCAACTTCTATGCCACCCCCCTCACGCGCCTGGAGTTCCTGCTGGGCAAGCAGATGCCCTACCTGGCCGTGAGCCTGGTCAACCTGGCGCTGCTGGTGGCGATGAACCGCTGGCTGTTCGCCGTGCCGCTCAAGGGCAGCGTGCTGGCGCTGGCCTGCGGGGGTGTGGCCTACCTGCTGGCCACCACCAGCCTGGGCCTGCTGATCTCGGCGTTCACCCGCACCCAGATCGCGGCCATCCTGGGCACCATGATCATCACCAGCCTGCCAACCATCCAGTTTTCCGGGCTGATCGTGCCACGCTCGTCGCTGGACGGCGCAGCGGCGGTGATGGGCCAGCTGTTCCCGGCGGGCTATTTCCTCGATATCGCGGTCGGCACCTTCACCAAGGCACTGGGCCTGCGCGAACTGTGGCCGCAGTGCCTGATCCTGCTGGGCTTCTTTGCCGCGTTCACCGGCCTGAGCCTGGCCATGCTGAAGAAGCAGGAGGCCTGACATGTCGCGGCTGAACCACACCTTGCGCCTGGGCCTGAAAGAACTGACCAGCCTGCGCCACGACAGCGTCCTGCTGCTGTTCCTGCTGTATGCCTTCAGCGTGGCGATCTACATGCCGGCAGCCGGCTCGGTGATCGGCGTGCACAACGCCAGCGTCGCGGTGGTGGACGAAGACCACAGCCTGCTGTCACGCAAGCTCAGCGAAGCCCTGCAACCGCCCGAGTTCCAGCCCGCCGTGCCGCTGGCACCGGAGCACCTGGACCAGGCCATGGACAGCGGCCAGTACACCTTCGTGATCAATGTGCCGGTGAATTTCCAGAGCGACCTGTTGGCCGGGCGATCGCCGGAATTGCAGATCAATGTCGATGCCACGGCCATGAGCCAGGCGTTCATGGGCGCTGGCTATATCGGCCGCATCTTCGAGCGTGAACTGCTCGACTACAGCCAACGCGGCAATGTGCAAAGCCCAGTGCTGATCAACCCCAAAGCGCTGTTCAACCCCAACCTGGAGGGTGGTTGGTTCCTGGCGGTGATCCAGATCGTCAACAACATCACCATTCTGGCGATCATCCTCACCGGCACCGCGCTGCTGCGTGAGCGTGAGCACGGCACCCTCGACCACCTGCTGGTGCTGCCGCTGACGGCACTGGAAATCATGCTGGCGAAGATTGGCAGCAACGCGCTGGTGGTGGTGATCTGCACCTGGATTTCGCTGGTGGTGGTGGTGAAAGGCGCGCTGGGCGTGCCGTTGTCCGGCTCGATGGGGCTGTTCCTGGGCGTGACGGCGCTGTACCTGTTCGCCAGTACCGCGCTGGGTATCTTCCTCGCCACCCTGGCGCGCTCGACGCCCCAGTTCGGCCTGCTGGCGATCCCGGTGATCATCCCGATGCTGTTGCTGTCAGGCGGCAGCACACCGCTGGACAGCATGCCGCAGTGGTTACAGTGGGTGATGCAGGGCTCGCCGTCGACGCACTTTGTAAGCCTGGGGGCTGCGATCCTGTTCCGGGATGCGGGGTGGGCGGTGGTATGGCCGGATATCCTGGCGCTGGGCCTGATCGGCCTGGTGTTCTTCAGCGTGGCGCTGGCGCGGTTTCGCCGGAGCCTGGCGTCCTGATAACGCAGGCACCGTGGAGGCATCTGTGGGAGCGGACACGCCCGCTCCCACAATTGATTACTGCACGATCAGGTTATTGAACAGCAAGTCTTCAACAATCGGCTTGCCCTCTTCCGCTTCCAGCACCTGCTGCACCTGCTTCAGCGCTTCTTGGCGCAGGTGCTCCTTGGCTTCGACGTTGCTCATGCTGTCCACCGTCTGCTGGGTGAACAGGGCCACCAGCTGGTTGCGGATCAGCGGTTCATGGTGCTGCACCGCCTTGGCGGCTTCGTCGCCGGTCACGCGCAGGGCCACATCGGCCTTGTACACACGCAGCCGTGGGCCGCCGTCGAGGGCATAGTTGCCGACAAAGGGCGGGCTCAGGCTGATGTAGGCGACCTTGGGCGCCCCTTCCTTGGCTTCTTCGGCCATGGCCGCAGCCGGCAGCAGCAGCGCCAATACCATCAAGATCCACGCTTTCACGAATTCGCTCCTCAATACAGTTGGCGCCAGCTTACCCAGCACACCGCTCAAACCCAAGCCCGGGCTTATGCCGGCACTTATGCCTGCACATCAGGGTGGGCCATGCTCGTTGACCCGGCAGGTGGCCCTCCTACACTTATCGGCCACTACCCGCAAAGGAATAGCCCCGATGAAAGCTGTGTTGTGCAAAACCCTGGGCCCGGCGCGCAACCTGGTGCTGGAAGACGTGGCCAGCCCGCTGCCGAAGAAGAACGAGATCCTGCTGGATGTGCAGGCCGCCGGGGTCAACTTCCCCGACACCCTGATCATCGAAGGCAAGTACCAGTTCCAGCCGCCGCTGCCATTCTCGCCGGGTGGCGAAGCGGCGGGCGTGGTGGCTGCGGTCGGGGAAAAGGCCGGTGCGTTCAAGGTAGGTGACCGGGTCATGGCGCTGACCGGCTGGGGCGCGTTTGCCGAACAGGTGGCAGTGCCGTTCTACAACGCACTGCCGATTCCGGCGAGCATGGACTTCACCACCGCTGCGGCATTCGGCATGACCTACGGCACCTCCATGCACGCCCTGCGCCAGCGTGGCCAACTGCAAGCAGGTGAAACCCTGCTGGTGTTGGGCGCTTCCGGCGGTGTTGGGCTGGCGGCAGTGGAAATCGGCAAGGCCATGGGCGCACGGGTGATCGCGGCGGCCAGCAGTGCCGAGAAACTGGCCGTGGCCAAAGCGGCCGGGGCGGATGAGCTGATTGACTACAGCCAGGCCAGCCTGCGCGACGAGATCAAGCGCCTGACCGGCGGCCAGGGTGTGGATGTCATCTATGACCCGGTGGGTGGTGAGCTGTTCGAGCAAGCGGTGCGCGGCCTGGCCTGGAATGGCCGGCTGCTGGTGGTGGGCTTTGCCAGCGGGACCATCCCGCAGTTGGCGGCCAACCTGGTATTGCTCAAGGGCGCGGCAGTGCTTGGGGTGTTCTGGGGGGCGTTTGCACAGCGTCAGCCGGAAGATAACGCGGCCAACTTCAGGCAGCTGTTTGCCTGGCATGCCGAAGGCAAGTTGAAGCCGCTGGTGTCGCAAACTTATCCACTGGCCGAGGCTGGGGCTGCCATTGAGAAACTGGGGCAGCGGCAGGCTGTGGGTAAGTTGGTGGTGCTGGCCAGGTAAGACAGTTCTGGCCCTTTCGCGGGCTTGCCCGCGAAGAGGCCGGTACAGGTTTTCACACTTCCCGTAGGTTATGGCAGCGCCGGAACCGCGCCTCCAGGTTGCGATCGGGCATCTGGTGGCTGCGCAAGGCATTCAACGTTTGTTCCACGTAGTCCCGCGTGGTGCCATAGCGCCCCTTGGCACTGGCCAGAATCTGGCTGAGCAAGGTATCTGGCAGGTTCCCCGCATAGCACGGCAAATGCCGCTCCAGCACAAAGCCTAAAGCCTGCACCTTGCTACCATCGCCCAGCCGGCAGGTGAGCCAGTGCGGTCGGTATGCCGGGTACGGCATCTCGCGCTGCCACAGGGCCATCAGCGAGTCGTCCAGGTTGCTTTCATCCAGCCGGTAGGCAAAACCGCTGCAGGAGCCGCCACGGTCCAGGCCAAACACCAGCCCGGGCGTTTCCGGGGTACCGCGGTGTTCGTGCGACCACAGGTACAAGCCCCGATGGTAACCGTGCACCCGCGCGCGCTGGCGTTCTACCGAATTGCACTCCGGCCGCCAGATCAACGAACCATAGGCAAACAACCACACGGGCCCACCCTGATGGCGCGACATGGTCGTCTTCATCGAGTTGAACAACTGGTCGTGAGTATGTTGCTGACCGAAGTCGAGTGCCGGAGGATATGGAACTTCCCAGGACATACTTTCAAGTGCCGACATAAGCTGCCGCCATTATCCCTGTGAACTACGGATGTAGCGAGATTCGATTACGCTGCGCTCCAAGGCCTCTATACCAAGGGCGCTTGCAGTAACCATAGGCCAGAACTGCAGGAATACTCAAGCCCTCGCGTCAGTGTTTCATGCGCGGTTCCGACGACTGGGGAGTACTGTTTCAACAGCGGTGAAAGTTATTAGCCAAGGCGGTAACAATTACCGCCTTATACCCACACTTTCAAACTTCGGTTATTAACCGCGCGGTGCGTAGGCAAACACATCCGCACGCATGCGGTGTGCATCCATGCCGGCTTCGACCAGGGCATCGAGGGTGGCGTAGATCATGTTTGGGGAACCACTGGCATACACATGCACGGTGTTGAGCTCGGCAATGTCCTCGCAAACCGCCTCGTGCAACATGCCGCAACGGCCTTCCCAGCCGCACAGGTCGCTGACAACCTGATGCAGGAACAGGTTGGGCAGACGCTGCCATTCATCCCAGTGCTCGATCTGGTAGAAGTCTTCGGGCCTGCGCACGCCCCAGTACAGGTGCACCGGGTGCTTGAAGCCTTTAGCCCGGCAATGCTCGACCAGGCTGTGCATCTGGCCCATGCCGGTACCCGCGGCGATCAGCACCAGCGGCCCATCTGGCAACTCGGCCAGGTGAGTGTCGCCGAACGGCATCTCGATGCGCGCCAAACCGTCACGCTTGAGTTGCTCGATCAGTTGCAGCGCACTGGGCTCACGCGCCAGCACATGCAGCTCCAGCTCACGACCGGCGTGGGGCGCGGAAGCCAGCGAGAAGGCCGCCTGCTTGCCGCCCTCGCGCTCGATCATCAGGTACTGCCCGGCGTGGTAACGCGGCGGCTTGCCGGCTGGCGCGCGCAAACGCACCCGCCACACGTCGCCACCGACGTCGACGCACTCACTGACGCTGCACGCCAGCTTGCGCACTGGCAGCTCGCCCAGGGCGAGCACACCGTCCCAGAGCAACACACAGTCCTCCAGCGGTTCGGCAATGCAGGTGAACAACTCGCCATGGTCGCGGACTTCGCCGTCCTGGCGTACCCGGCCTTCGACCAACAACGCGGCGCAAACATGGCAATTGCCATTGCGGCAGCTGTTCGGGCAGTCATAGCCCAACCGCCGCGCTCCATCCAGGATCCGTTCCCCGGGTTCGAGCGCCAGCACCGCCCCGGACGGCTGCAACGTTACCTGCATCAATCTATTCCCAACTGATCCCACAGCTCATCGATACGGCGGGTGACGGCTTCGTCCTTGACGATGACCCGTCCCCATTCGCGTGTAGTCTCGCCCGGCCACTTGTGTGTGGCGTCCAGGCCCATCTTCGACCCCAGCCCCGATACCGGCGACGCGAAGTCCAGGTAGTCGATCGGCGTGTTGTCGATCATCACCGTATCACGCTTGGGGTCCATGCGCGTGGTAATGGCCCAGATCACATCGTTCCAGTCACGGGCGTTGATATCGTCATCGGTCACAATAACGAACTTGGTGTACATGAACTGTCGCAGGAACGACCACACACCCAGCATCACGCGCTTGGCGTGGCCTGGGTACTGCTTCTTCATGGTCACCACCGCCATACGGTACGAGCAGCCTTCCGGCGGCAGGTAGAAGTCGGTGATTTCCGGGAACTGCTTCTGCAGGATCGGCACGAACACTTCGTTCAACGCCACACCGAGGATTGCCGGCTCATCTGGCGGCCGACCGGTGTAGGTGCTGTGGTAGATCGGTTTCTGCCGGTGCGTGATGCGCTCGACGGTGAACACCGGGAAGCTGTCCACTTCGTTGTAGTAGCCGGTGTGGTCGCCGTACGGGCCTTCCGGGGCCATTTCGCCCGGGTGAATCACACCTTCCAGGATGATTTCGGCGGTGGCCGGCACCTGCAGGTTGCTGCCACGGCACTTGACCAGCTCGGTGCGGTTACCGCGCAGCAGGCCGGCGAAGGCGTACTCGGAGAGGGTGTCCGGTACCGGGGTCACGGCACCAAGGATGGTCGCCGGGTCAGCGCCCAGCGCCACGGCAACCGGGAACGGCTGGCCGGGGTTCTTCTCGCACCACTCGCGGTAGTCGAGGGCGCCACCACGGTGGCTGAGCCAGCGCATGATGACCTTGTTGCGGCCGATGACCTGCTGGCGGTAGATGCCCAGGTTCTGGCGGTCCTTGTTCGGGCCACGGGTAACGGTAAGGCCCCAGGTGATCAGCGGCGCCACGTCGCCGGGCCAGCAATGCTGGATCGGCAGTGCACCGAGGTCGACATCGTCACCCTCGACCACCACTTCCTGGCACACCGCGTCCTTGACCACCTTCGGCGCCATCGACACGACCTTCTTGAAGATCGGCAGCTTGGACCAGGCATCCTTCAGGCCCTTCGGCGGCTCGGGCTCCTTGAGGAACGCCAGCAACTTGCCGATCTCGCGCAGTTCGTCGACCGACTCGGCGCCCATGCCCATGGCCACGCGCTCTGGCGTGCCGAACAGGTTACCGAGTACCGGGATGTCGAAGCCGGTGGGCTTTTCGAACAGCAACGCCGGGCCCTTGGCACGCAAGGTGCGGTCGCAGACCTCGGTCATTTCCAGGACGGGGGAAATCGGAACCTGGATGCGCTTGAGTTCGCCGCGCTGCTCCAGGCCACGGATGAAGTCGCGCAAGTCGCGATACTGCATGCATGAGCCTCGTGTTGGCCGTATCGGTCGGGGGTGCAGAGTGTAGCGCCGATAGGGCCGCAATAGCCAAAGTACAGATAGCAAAAAGCCGGGTTTCCCCGGCTTTTGCGTGGTACGACGATCTTACTTGCGCTTCATCGACAAGAAGAACTCGTCGTTGGTCTTGGTCTGCTTGAGCTTGTCGACCAGGAACTCGATGGCGGCGATTTCGTCCATCGGGTGCAGCAGCTTGCGCAGGATCCACATGCGCTGCAGTTCGTCGTCGGCGGTCAGCAGCTCTTCGCGGCGGGTACCGGAACGGTTGATGTTGATGGCCGGGAACACGCGCTTCTCGGCGATGCGGCGGTCCAGTGGCAGCTCCATGTTGCCGGTGCCCTTGAACTCTTCGTAGATCACTTCGTCCATCTTCGAGCCGGTTTCGACCAGCGCGGTGGCGATGATGGTCAACGAGCCGCCTTCCTCGATGTTACGCGCAGCACCAAAGAAGCGCTTCGGCTTCTCCAGGGCGTGGGCGTCGACACCACCGGTCAGCACCTTGCCGGAGCTCGGGATCACGGTGTTGTAGGCACGCGCCAGACGGGTGATGGAGTCCAGCAGGATGACCACGTCCTTCTTGTGCTCGACCAGGCGCTTGGCCTTTTCGATCACCATTTCGGCAACCTGCACGTGGCGGGTTGGCGGCTCGTCGAAGGTGGAGGCAACCACTTCGCCGCGCACGGTGCGCTGCATTTCGGTCACTTCTTCCGGGCGCTCGTCGATCAGCAGGACGATCAGGTGGCACTCGGGGTTGTTACGGGTGATGTTGGCCGCGATGTTCTGCAGCATGATCGTCTTGCCCGCTTTTGGCGGAGCAACGATCAGGCCACGCTGGCCTTTGCCGATCGGGGCGCACAGGTCGATGACGCGACCGGTCAAGTCCTCGGTGGAGCCGTTACCGGCCTCCATCTTCAGGCGCTTGTTCGGGAACAGCGGCGTCAGGTTTTCGAACAGGATCTTGTTCTTCGCGTTTTCCGGGCGGTCGAAGTTGATGGTGTCGACCTTCAGCAGGGCGAAGTAACGCTCCCCTTCCTTCGGTGGGCGGATCTTGCCGACGATGGTGTCGCCGGTACGCAGGTTGAAACGGCGGATCTGGCTAGGCGAGACGTAGATATCGTCTGGGCCGGCCAGGTAGGACGCATCAGCCGAACGCAGGAAACCGAAACCATCCTGGAGAATCTCCAGCACGCCGTCACCCGAGATCTCTTCGCCGCTTTTCGCGTGCTTCTTCAGCAGGGCGAAAATCACGTCCTGTTTGCGCGAACGGGCCATGTTTTCGATGCCCATCTGTTCGGCCATTTCCAAAAGATCGGTAATCGGCTTTTGCTTGAGTTCAGTCAGGTTCATAAGGGGAGTGACGTAATCATGTAAGAAGGGAGAATTAAGCTTCTGGCTTAATGAGGCCGCGCCGCTAGATGGCGACAGGATCGCGTACTGATTCGAATTAGGGATGCTTCGGCGACGGCGTGTAGAGGGCACTGGAAAAGCAGTGCGAGGCCGAATGTAACACTTGCTTTTTTCTGCGTCTAGTGCTCTGAAAAAGAAAAGCCCCGCATTTGCGGGGCCTTTTCACATCACAGGTGGGCGTCGAGGAACGCGGCCAGCTGCGATTTGGACAGAGCGCCAACCTTGGTGGCTTCGACGTTGCCGTTCTTGAACAGCATCAGCGTCGGGATGCCACGCACGCCGTGCTTGGCCGGGGTTTCCTGGTTCTCGTCGATGTTCAGTTTGGCGACGGTCAGTTTGCCCTCGTAGGTGGCAGCGATGTCGTCCAGAACCGGAGCGATCATCTTGCATGGGCCGCACCATTCAGCCCAGTAGTCGACCAGCACCGGGCCTTGAGCCTGCAGTACGTCGGCGTCGAAGCTGGCGTCGGTGACGTGTTTGATTTTGTCGCTCATGGAAATCTCCAAGGTCGTAAGCAATAAAAAACGTTGCCCATCATAGCCGCCCCTGCCGTCTACAGGAAGCTGCGGACGATTGAGTGTAACTATAGTTGTGCAAGACGCCGCGAATCGAAACTGTCACACAGCCGTCATAGAATCGAATGGCACATTGCCTTGCATCAAGGCCAGCACACCGGCTGCGTGTCACGCGTTGGCGACAGCCTGCTATCGTGGCACGATTGCCGGGTTAACGACCGAGAACAACCAGATCATGCCGCATACCATCGCGAAGAACCTGTCCCTGATCGCTGCCATCGACCTTGGCTCCAACAGTTTCCATATGGTCGTGGCCAAGGCCCACCATACCGAAATCCGCATTCTCGAGCGGCTGGGCGAGAAGGTTCAGCTGGCCGCCGGCATCGGCGAGGACCGCCTGCTTAGCGAAGAAGCCATGGAACGGGGCCTCGAATGCCTCAAGCGCTTCGCACAGCTGATCAACGGCATGCCGGCTGGCGCCGTGCGTATCGTCGGTACCAACGCCCTGCGCGAAGCGCGCAACCGTAATGCATTCATCCAGCGCGCCGAGGCCATTCTCGGCCACCCGGTGGAGGTCATCTCCGGCCGTGAAGAGGCGCGCCTGATCTACCTGGGTGTGTCGCACACCCTGGCCGACACCCCAGGCAAGCGCCTGGTGGCCGACATTGGCGGCGGCAGTACCGAATTCATCATCGGTCAGCGCTTCGAGCCGCTGCTGCGCGAGAGCCTGCAGATGGGCTGCGTCAGCTTCACCCAGCGCTACTTCCGCGACGGCAAGATCACCCCGGCGCGTTATGCACAGGCCTACACCGCTGCACGCCTGGAGCTGATGAGCATCGAACACGCCCTGCACCGCCTGACCTGGGACGAGGCCATCGGCTCGTCCGGCACCATCCGCGCCATCGGCGCCGCCATCAAGGCCGGCGGCCTGGGCAATGGCGAGGTCAACGCTGAAGGCCTGGCCTGGGTCAAACGCAAGCTGTTCAAACTGGGCGAGGTCGACAAGATCGACTTCGACGGCGTCAAACCGGACCGCCGCACCATCTTCCCGGCGGGCCTGGCGATTCTGGAGGCGATCTTCGACGCCCTGGAACTGCAGCGCATGGACCACTGCGACGGCGCACTGCGCGAAGGTGTGCTGTTCGACCTGCTCGGCCGCCACCACCATGAAGACGTGCGCGAGCGCACGTTGAACTCGCTGATGGAGCGCTACCATGTGGATCAAGGCCAGGCCGCGCGCGTCGAGCGCAAGGCGTTGCACGCCTTCGACCAAGTGGCCGATGCCTGGGACCTGAAAGACGGAAACTGGCGCGATCTGCTTGGCTGGGCGGCGAAAGTGCACGAAATCGGCCTGGATATTGCCCACTACCACTACCACAAGCACGGCGCCTACCTGATCGAGCACTCCGACTTGTCGGGCTTTTCCCGCGAGGACCAGCAGATGATGGCCCTGCTGGTGCGCGGCCACCGCCGCAACATCCCCAAGGACAAGTTCGCCGAACTGGGTGACGAAGGCGTCAAACTGCTACGCCTGTGCGTGCTGCTGCGCTTCGCCATCCTGTTCCACCACATCCGTGGCAACCAGCAGATGCCGAAAGTTCAGCTCAAGGCTGCCGATGACAGCCTCGATGTCGCCTTCCCGGAAGGCTGGCTGGAACAGAACCAGCTGACCCAGGCCGACTTCGCCAACGAGGCGGAGTGGCTGACCCGGGTCGGCTTCGTCCTCAGCGTACGTTGAGGACCGGGTTGCTCAGGCGCTCCAGCAGGGTCGCCTGGGCACTGCGCGGGTTCTGGTTGCCGGTTGGCGTGCTGCGCACGTAGCGCCCGTCTGGCTGCAAGGTCCAGGCGTGGGTGTTGTCGGTCAGGTAGCCTTCCAGCTCCTTCTTCACCCGCAGCAACAGCTTCTTGCCTTCCACCGGGAAGCAGGTCTCCACACGCTTGTCGAGGTTGCGCTCCATCCAGTCGGCGCTGGACAGGTAGATCTGCTCTTCGCCGCCATTGAGGAAGTAGAACACCCGCGTGTGCTCCAGGAAGCGGCCGATGATCGAGCGCACCTGGATGTTGTGCGAAACCCCCGGAATGCCTGGGCGCAGGCAGCACATGCCACGCACCACCAGGTCGATCTTCACGCCCGACTGGCTGGCCTTGTACAGCGCCTTGATGACCTTGGCATCGGTCAGCGAGTTGAACTTGGCGATGATGTGCGCCGGCTTGCCTTCAAGGGCAAACTGGGTTTCCCGCGCGATCATGTCGAGCATGCCCTTCTTCAGGGTGAACGGCGCGTGCAGCAGCTTTTTCATGCGCAGGGTCTTGCCCATGCCGATCAGCTGGCTGAACAGCTTGCCGACGTCTTCGGTGAGCGCGTCGTCAGAGGTCAGCAGGCTGTAGTCGGTGTACAGGCGGGCGTTGCCGGCGTGGTAGTTACCGGTACCCAGGTGCGCATACCGCACGATCTCGCCCTGCTCGCGGCGCAGGATCAGCATCATCTTGGCGTGAGTCTTGAAGCCCACCACGCCGTAGATCACCACCGCACCGGCCGCTTGCAGGCGGCTGGCCATCTGCAGGTTGGACTCTTCGTCGAAGCGCGCGCGCAATTCGATCACCGCAGTGACCTCCTTACCGTTACGCGCCGCGTCCACCAGGGCATCTACGATTTCCGAGTTGGCCCCGGAGCGGTACAGGGTCTGGCGCACAGCCAGCACATGCGGGTCCTTGGCGGCCTGGCGCAGCAGGTCGATCACCGGGGTGAAGGACTCGAACGGGTGCATCAGCAGGATGTCCTGCTTGCCGATCACGCTGAAGATGTTGTCGGCGTTCTGCAGCAGTTTGGGAATCGCCGGGGTGAACGGCGTGTATTGCAGCTCCGGGTGGCTGTCCAGGCCGGTGATGCTGAACAGGCGGGTGAGGTTGACCGGGCCATTGACCTGGTACAACTCGCTTTCGCTGAGGCTGAACTGCTTGAGCAGGTAGTCCGACAGGTGTTTCGGGCAGGTGTCGGCCACTTCCAGGCGCACGGCGTCGCCGTAACGGCGCGAGAACAGTTCGCCGCGCAGGGCGCGGGCCAGGTCGTCGACTTCTTCGGAGTCCAGCGCCAGGTCGGCGTTACGGGTCAGGCGGAACTGGTAGCAGCCCTTCACCTTCATGCCCTGGAACAGGTCGTCGGCATGCGCATGGATCATCGACGACAGGAACACGTAGTTTGCGCCTGGGCCACCGACCTCTTCCGGCACGCGGATCACCCGCGGCAGCAGGCGCGGGGCCGGGATGATCGCCAGGCCTGAATCGCGACCAAAGGCGTCGACACCTTCGAGCTCGACGATGAAGTTGAGGCTCTTGTTCACCAGCAGCGGGAACGGGTGAGTCGGGTCGAGGCCGATCGGGGTGATGATCGGGGCGATTTCGTCGCGGAAATAGCGGCGCACCCAGGTCTTGAGCTTGGGTGTCCAGTAACGGCGGCGAATGAAGCGGATCTGGTGTTTTTCCAGCTCTGGCAACAGCACATCGTTGAGGATCGCGTACTGGCGCTCTACCTCGATGTGCACCAGCTCGCTGATGCGCGCCAGCGCCTGGTGCGGCTGCAGGCCGTCGGCGCCAGCCTGCTCACGGGCGAAGTTGATCTGCTTCTTCAGGCCGGCGACGCGGATCTCGAAGAACTCGTCGAGGTTACTGGAGAAGATCAACAGGAACTTGAGGCGTTCGAGCAGCGGGTAGCTCTCGTCCAGCGCCTGTTCCAGCACGCGGATGTTGAACTGCAGCTGCGAGAGTTCGCGATGAATGTACAGGCTGCTGTCGTCCAGGCCAGGGACGGCGATTGCCGGGGCGGGCGCGGGGGCAGGCACCGGGGCCACAGGCTCGGCCACCTGCTCCGCTACCGGCTCGGGCGCAGGCGGCAGGTCTGGCGGGGTCTGGACCATCTCTTCTGGGAGCTCCTGGGCATCCTTGATCGCGACAGGGGTGAGCACTTCGTTATTCATCTGGCGTTCCTGAGGACGTTAACGCCCTATCATCAATTGAGCGGCAAGATAAGCGCCCATTATGACGCCTGTGTTACACACCAGGGCAAGCCATGGCGCGTGGCTTCTGGCATTGTCTGAGTAGGGATTGTTCATGTCGAGACACATTTGGACACTTTCACGAACGCGCGCGAAGGGGTAGGCTGCGCGTTCATTTCGCCAGCACCTCAGAAAATGCTTCAACAATTCCTGCAGGATTTCGGCTACTTCGCCCTTTTTCTAGGCACCTTCTTCGAAGGCGAGACCATCCTGGTGCTTGCAGGATTCCTTGCGTTCCGCGGTTACATGGACATCAACCTGGTGTGCCTGGTGGCCTTCTTCGGCAGCTACGCCGGCGACCAACTGTGGTATTTCATGGGCCGCCGCCACGGGCGCAGGATCCTGGCGCGCAAGCCGCGCTGGCAGGCCATGGGTGACCGGGCGCTGGACCACATCCGCCGCCACCCCGATATCTGGGTGCTGAGTTTCCGCTTCGTTTATGGCCTGCGCACCGTCATGCCGGTGGCCATTGGCCTGTCGGGCTACCCGCCGCGCCGCTACCTGCTGCTGAACGGCATTGGTGCGGCCATCTGGGCAATAGCCTTGGGCGCCGCTGCCTACCACTTCGGCGCCATTCTCGAAGGCCTGCTGGGCAACGTGAAGCGTTACGAGCTATGGGTGCTCGGTGGCCTGCTGGCGCTGGGTGGCCTGCTGTGGCTGCGCCGGCGCTTCCGCACCCTGCGTGCGGAGCGCAAGGCGGCGAGCGAGGCCCAGGCTCCAGAGGCTGAGCAGGCTGTAGACCACGAGCAGGATCCAGGCCAGCGGCGCGACCACCCCTAGGCCCAGTGCGCCGGCCAGGTACAGCGCCGGCGCATTCACCACCAGCCGCGCCAGCTCCAGGCGCGCAGCCCAGGGCCGGTTTTCCAGCAACGCGCCCAGCACGAACAAGCCAAACGCCATCAGCGACCAGCCGAGCACCAGCGCGGCGGCCGGCACGCGTTCGGCCACGTCCATCAAGTAGCTGCCCAAGGCCACATAAACCACAAACTGCGCCGCCACGTAGGCTTGTTGCGCACGGCCCAAGGCAATCTCGAACTTGCGAAACAACGCCAGGTCCTGCTTGGCCTGCGGGTAGCGCGCGGCCACATCGGCCGGGCGCCAGCCGGTGGGCATGAACCAGATACGCAGCTTGTCCCACAGGCTGGCGGTACGCCGGGCGTCATGCCAGAGCTGGGCATAGAACTGCAGGTTGGCCCACAGCGGGTTCCAGCTGGCCAGCGGCGTGGTCACCCCGAACACCACCGGCTCAGCCGGGTCTTCTTCCATGAAGGTGCCGAACAGACGGTCCCAGAGAATGAACACGCCGCCGTAGTTGCGATCCAAGTAAGCAGGGTTTTGCGCATGGTGGACACGATGGTTGGATGGCGTAATCAACAGCCACTCAAGCCAACCGAGCTTGGGAATGTGCCGGGTATGTACCCAGAACTGGTACAGCAGGTTGAGCGAGGCCACAGTGACGAACACCAGCGGTGGCACCCCCAGCAGCGCCAGCGGCAGGTAGAAGATCCACGAGAAGATGAACCCGCTACTGGTCTGGCGCAGTGCGGTGGTCAGGTTGTACTCCTCGCTCTGGTGATGCACCGAGTGCGCCGCCCACAGCACATTGCGTTCGTGACCCAGGCGATGCAGCCAGTAGTAGCAGAAGTCGTACAGGACGAAGGCCAGCAGCCACACCCACCAGGCATCGGGCGGCAAGCGCAGCAGTGCCAGGTGTTCGAAGGCCAGGGCATAGGTCACCAACCCCACGCCCTTGGTCAGCAACCCGGTGCTGGTCGACAGCACGCCGGTGCTCAGGCTGTTGATCGAATCGGCCAGGGTGAAGTTGCGCTGGCCGCGCACACGGTCGGCCACCAGCTCCACGGCGATCAGCACGAAGAAGAACGGCACGGCCAGCAGTATCAGGTCCATGGGCGCGGTCTCAAGCGTTATCCCACAAGATTAGGCCGCGCCCGCAGGAAACCCTATGGCGACATCTGCCAAACTAGAGGACATTTAGCGCCTCGACTCAGGAGTAGTGAACATGACAAAAAAAGTGGCGGTGATTCTTTCCGGCTGTGGCGTGTATGACGGCGCCGAAATCCACGAAAGCGTGATCACCCTGCTGCGCCTCGACCAGCGCGGCGCTCAGGTGCAGTGCTTCGCGCCGAACATTGCGCAGATGCATGTGATCAACCACCTGACCGGCGAAGAAATGCCCGAATCACGCAATGTGCTGGTGGAGTCGGCGCGCATTGCCCGCGGCGAGGTCAAGGACATCCGCGAAGCCAAGGCCGAAGACTTCGATGCGCTGATCGTGCCTGGCGGTTTTGGTGCGGCGAAAAACCTGTCCAACTTTGCCGTGGAAGGCGCCAACTGCAGCGTCAACCCGGACGTACTGGCCTTGGCTGAAGCCTTTGCCGACGCCTGCAAGCCGGTGGGCCTGATCTGCATCTCGCCGGCATTGGCGGCGAAAATCTACGGGCCGGGCGTGGTCTGCACCATCGGTACCGACGCAGGCACGGCGGCAGCCGTGACGAAAATGGGCGGCACCCATGAAGAGTGCGATGTGCACGATATTGTCGAAGATACCCAGCGCAAGCTGGTGACGACACCGGCGTACATGGAGGCCAAGTCGATCAGCGAAGCGGCTGGCGGGATCTACAAGCTGGTGGATCGGGTGCTGGAACTCACACACGAATAGGTCGTTGCGCACGCTCTCTGTGTAGGAGCGGCCTTGTGTCGCGATCGGGCCGCAAAGCGGCCCCGGCAATTTATGCGGCGAAGCTGAGATCCTGGGGCCGCTTCGCGGCCCGATCGCGACACAAGGCCGCTCCTACAGGGACCTCGTCAGCTTTCAGGATTTGGATAACCGGGCAATGATCCGGTCCAGCGCATTGGCAAACGCCTGCTTGTCGCGCTCGCCATAGGCCGCCTGCCCTCCCCCCACCTGGCCCTGCTCACGCAACTCGGTAAACAGGTTGCGCGCCGCCAGGCGGTCGCCCATGTTGCGTTCGTCGAATTCTCGCCCGCGCGGATCCAGCGCCGCCACGCCCTTTTTCACTAGGCGGTCAGCCAACGGCACATCACTGCAGATCACCAACTCGCCCGGCACAGCGTGCTCGACCAGGTAATCGTCGGCTGCGTCCATGCCGCTTGGCACCACGATCAACCGCACGATCGAGAACGCCGGCTTGGCCACGGCCTGGCCCGCCACCATCACCACTTCGAACTTGCGCTTGAGGGCGAACTTGACGATCAGATCCTTGGCCGCCTTGGGACAGGCGTCGGCATCGATCCATACACGCATCGGACTACTCTTCATGAATTCAAGGCCCCCATCATGCCTCAAGCCCGGTGAAAACTGCAGCCGCCCGGCAAGCGCTGTAAAAATGGCGCCAATATTTCAATTGCCGCTTATCCGACCCCGCCACTCAGGCTAAACTCGCCACAGCTCCACTGGCCTGCCCGAGTGCGCAATGAACCACCCTCACGAAATCCGCCCAGACCTGGACGAAGGCATCGACCGCAAGGTCCTGGCGACGTTGCGTGCGCGCTTCCTGCGGCTGAACCAAGGGCGGCTGCAGCGGGCCATGGAAGGCCTGTCGACACGCCAGCAACAGGTACTGACGCTGCTGCCGCTGCTGTTCCATGTAAACCACCCGCTGTTGCCGGGTTACGTCTCGGGCAGCACTCCAGCCGGCGTATCGGGCTACGAGCCAGGCGCCGACCTGGTGGTCGAGGCCCAGCGCCTGGCCCGCTCGTTCACCTACAAGGCCCGCCATGGCAACCCGCCACGCCCGATCCACGGCCTGTTCCTGATGGGCAGCCTGGGCTCGCTGGCCCAGGCCGAGCAAAGCGACATGGACCTGTGGGTGTGCCACGCGCCCGGCTTACCCGAGCCGTTGCTGGAAGAACTGCGCCGCAAGTGCCAATTGCTGGAGGACTGGGCCGCAAGCCTGGGCGCCGAGGCGCACTTCTTCCTGATCGACACGCAAGGCTTTGCCCAGGGCCAGCGCGAGGGCCAGCTAGGCTCCGACGACTGCGGCACCACCCAGCACTACCTGCTGCTGGATGAGTTCTACCGCACCACCCTCTGGCTGGCCGGGCGCACACCGCTGTGGTGGCTGGTACCCGTCTACCAGGAACACAACTACCACGCCTACACCCAGACCCTGCTGACCAAGCGTTTCATCCGCAGCCAGGACGCACTCGACCTCGGCAACCTGGCACACATACCGCCAGGCGAGTTCGTCGGCGCCGGCCTGTGGCAGTTGTTCAAGGGCATCGATTCACCCTACAAGTCGCTGCTCAAGCTGCTGCTGACCGAAACCTACGCCAGCGAACACCCCGCTGTGCGCTGCCTGAGCCTGGACTACAAGCAAGCCGTATTCGCCAACCAGCTCGACCTCGACGAGCTGGACCCGTATGTGATGGTCTACCGCCGCATCGAGCGCTACCTGCTGCAACGTGGCGAGCCTGCGCGCCTGGAACTGGTACGGCGCAGCCTGTACCTGAAGGTGAACAAGAAACTCAGCGACCAAGGCCGCAATCAGGGCTGGCAGCGCCGCCTGTTGCAGCGCCTGGCCGACGAGTGGGGCTGGGATGAACGTCAGTTGGCCCTGCTGGACAGCCGCAGCCAATGGAAAGTGCAGCAGGTGGCAGCCGAACGCCGCGAACTGGTGGCCGAGCTGAACCATAGCTATCGCTTCCTCAGCGAGTTTGCGCGCACCCAGAACGCAAGCAGCCGCGCAGACCAGCGCGACCTCAATGTGCTGGGCCGGCGTTTGTATGCGGCCTTCGAGCGCCGTGCGGGCAAGGTCGAAGTGATCAACCCCGGCATCGCCCCGGACCTTGCCGAAGGCACGCTGACCCTGGTCCAGGCACCCAACCGAAAGGAGCCCGGCAGCTACCACTGGGAGCTGTACACCGGCAACCTGAATACCCATGAAGTTGAACACTTCAGCCCGATCAAACGCTGCCGCGAGCTGCTTGAACTGCTGGCCTGGGCACACCGCAACGGTGTGATCGACAGCAGCACGCGCCTGGCACTGCACCCGGGCGTCAGCGACCTCACCGAGTACGAGCTGTTCAACCTGGTGGGCTGCCTGCAGCAGCGTATCCCTCTGCCCTTGCCGATCGTCAGCGAAGTGCGCCTGCTGCAACCCAGTGTTGCCGACGAGGTGCTATTGCTGGTCAACGTCGCCGTCGACCCGCTGCGCCACCATCGTGACCTGAACATCCTGATGACCACCGAGCGTACCGACGCCTTGAGCTATGCCGGCGTGCGCGAGAACCTGGTGCTGACCCTGGACCAAGTCACCCTGAACAGCTGGAACGAAGTGTTGGTGCAGCGCTACGAAGGCGAACACGCGCTGGTACGCTGCCTGCGCGACTTCCTCAACAGCCCGGTGCTGCGCGGCCACCGGCCACGGGTGCGGGTGCGTTGCTTCTGCCAGAGCCGCGCCCAGGCCATCGGTCAGCGCGTGGAGGAAATATTCGACACCGTGCAGCTATTGCTGGACCAAGGCCTGAACCACCGCTATCTGCTTCAGGTAGCCCGGCACACCCATGTACTGGAGCTGTTACCCGGGCATGTCAGCCTGACCACCCTGGCCGAGCACGATGCGCTGCTCGGCCACCTGGGCGAAGAGCGCAGTGCCTACAGCCCGCTGTACCTGGATACCAACGCCCTGCTGGACCACGATCTGCGCCTGGTGCTGGAGCAAGGCCGGCCGGCGTGCATCCAGGTGTTCTACCGCCTGCTAGATGGCTGGGCCGACCTGTATGTGCTGGATGAATACAATGCCCTGTGGCAGCAACGCCTGCCCTTGCATGACGAAGCGCACCTGCTGCTGCCGCTGCAGCGCTTCCTGCGTTCGGTGGTGATGCGCCGCGATGCCCGCTTGCCGCTGGACAGCCAGCGCGCGGCCTCGCTGGACATCCACTACGCACAACTGTTGCCTGCCGGCCCTGGCAAGGCGCGCAGCATCGAGCCATGCCCGGCCCCGGTCGAGGGTAGCGCTCAGCCTTACTACGAGGTGCAGGCCATCATCCAGGCCGGTGTGGCGGGTACGGCACATGTGACGCTGTACTGCGACCAGCAAGAGTTTTCCGAGCTGGAGCATGGTGACCAGCTGTATGCGGTGGTGGCCCGGCAGATCATCGGGCAGCGGCGTGGCGCGGGGCGGTACCGGTGCTACATCACCGACCTGGATTTGTCCGAGCTGCTGGATGACCGGCTGGGAGCGACGCAGGTATACCTGAGCTACAAGCGGGTGCTGGAGCAGGCGTTGAATGAGGGGTTGGAGCAGGTTTTGGCGGAGGGAGCCTGAATTGCCGGGGGTGCTTTGCACCCCATCGCGACACAAGGCCGCTCCTACAGGGGAATGCGATCCCTTGTAGGAGCGGCCTTGTGTCGCGATGGGCCGCACAGCGGCCCCCTTGGACCTTACAAGTCGAAATCGCCCGCCGCTTCCGGCTGGTATTCCACTTCCAGCAGCTTCAGCTTGAGGGTTTTACCCCCCGGTGCCGGCCAGTCGATCTGCTCGCCCACCGACAGCCCCAGCAGCGCGCAACCAATCGGCGCCAGGATCGAAACCTTGCCTTCCGGCCCTGCATCCTTCGGGTACACCAGGGTCAGGTGGTAGTCCTTGCCACTGGCTTCCTCACGGCAGTGCACGCGGGAATTCATGGTCACCACGCCTGCCGGCACTTCCTCGTGACCGACCACCTGCTCGGCGCGGTCCAGCTCGTCCTGCAGGGCGAGCACACCCGGCGTACTCTCGTCGAGGCTGTCGATCAGACGCTCCAGACGCTGTACGTCCAATCGGGTGAGGATGAGGGAAGGTTTGGTGCTCATGATCCAGTCAGACTCCTTTGAACAGGCAGTTTTCAATGTGCAGATAAAGCAAAACCCCGCCCAAGGGCGGGGTTTGAGAAGGCTTTGGCGTCACCGACGCAGAACCCGACACTACCACAGCCGGGTAAATACTCAAGCCCCTGCGCTCAGTGTGCCTTAGCCTGCTCGCGCAAGACCTGGGCTTCGCGGCAAATCTGCCGGCGCCGTTCATCATCGGCCGAGCGCCACTCGCGGATGTGCTCGACATGCCGGTGACAACCGGTGCACACCCGCTGTTCATCCAGCCGGCATACGCTGATGCACGGCGATGGCACCGCCGGGCTGATGTTGCTATAGAGCGGCTTGGGCGGCCGGGCCTGGGCACTGCTCATGTCAGATCTCGTCGAAGTCCAGCTTCTCGCCGGCCCGCTCCCAGACAATGCGCTCGAGCATTTCGCCCAGCAGCTCTTCGCTCTTCTCGCACACCCACTTCTTGCTCTCTTCGTCGTAGTCGAAGTGGAAGCCACCGGAACGGTCGGCCAGCCACAGCTGACGCAGTGGCTCCTGGCGGCTGAAGATCAGCTGGGCGCCGCCTTCGAACTTGACGGTGAGGACACCGGCGGAGTTCTCCATGTCCAGGTCCAGGCCGCTCTCGTCGAACAGGTCTTCCAGGGCCTGTTGGGTCGCGTCGACCAGATCATGGAAACGCGCTTCACTCAAACTCATTGCAGGAACCTCGAAATTGGCTGCGTTACAGGCAAGCCGGGCAAGATACGGGCGCAAAGCGCCAGCTGCAAGCTGCTAGCTTCAAGCGGCAAGAAAAAGCTCAGCCTACACCTGACAGCCTTTTCTTGCCGCTTGAAGCTTAGAACTTGCAGCTTTCTGCTGCTCCGCCCGGCGGACCGGCCCTTGCATAGGCAAGCCGCCGGTCGCTCGGTATACTCGGGCGCAATACTGCATTTTTCTAAGGATTTCACCCATGAAGCGCCTGATTTCCTCCTTCGCGGCGCTGGTCGCTGTTGCCTGCCTCGTTTCTGCCTGCGGCCAGAAGGGCCCGCTGTATCTGCCTGAAGACGGCGATAACGGCAAAGCGCACAAAGCACATCAGCACCAGCCAAAAGCCAAGCCGGCCCCGGTACAAGAACAGCAGCCCGAGCTGCAGTCCGAGCCCGAGCAGTCGCCTGCGCAGTAAGGAAACCAGATGAACGCTTTCAACTACCGCGACGGTGAGCTGTTCGCGGAGGGCGTGGCCCTGTCGGCCATCGCCGAACAGTTCGGCACCCCGACCTACGTGTATTCGCGCGCCCACATCGAGGCCCAGTACCGCAGCTACACCGACGCCCTGCAAGGCGCCGAGCACTTGGTGTGTTTCGCGGTCAAGGCCAACTCCAACCTGGGCGTGCTGAACGTACTGGCGCGCCTGGGCGCAGGCTTCGACATCGTCTCCGGCGGTGAGCTGGAGCGCGTGCTGGCCGCTGGCGGGCGCGCTGACCGCGTGGTGTTCTCCGGCGTTGGCAAAACCCGCGAAGACATGCGCCGCGCTCTGGAAGTAGGCGTGCACTGCTTCAACGTCGAATCCACCGACGAGCTGGAGCGCCTGCAAGTGGTGGCCGCCGAGATGGGCAAGGTGGCCCCGGTGTCGCTGCGGGTCAACCCGGACGTCGACGCCGGCACCCACCCGTACATTTCCACCGGCCTTAAAGAAAACAAGTTCGGCATCGCCATTGCCGACGCCGAGGCCATCTACGTGCGCGCCGCGCAGTTGCCGAACCTGGAAGTGGTCGGTGTCGACTGCCACATCGGCTCGCAGCTGACCACCGTGGAGCCGTTCCTCGACGCCCTCGACCGCCTGCTGGTGCTGGTCGACCGCCTGGCCGAATGCGGCATCCACCTGCGCCACCTGGACCTGGGCGGCGGTGTGGGCGTGCGTTATCGCGATGAACAGCCGCCGCTGGTGGCCGACTACATCAAGGCCATCCGCGAACGCGTAGGCACGCGCGACCTGGCCCTGGTGTTCGAGCCGGGCCGCTACATCGTGGCCAATGCTGGCGTGCTGCTGACCCGCGTGGAATACCTCAAGCACACCGAGCACAAAGATTTCGCCATCATCGATGCGGCCATGAACGACCTGATCCGCCCGGCCCTGTACCAGGCCTGGATGGGTGTCAGTGCGGTCAAACCACGCGCCGGTGAAGGCCGTGCCTACGACCTGGTCGGCCCGATCTGCGAGACCGGCGACTTCCTGGGCAAGGACCGTGTACTGAACCTGGCCGAAGGTGACCTGCTGGCCGTACAGTCCGCGGGCGCCTATGGTTTTGTCATGAGCTCCAACTACAACACCCGTGGCCGTTGCGCTGAAATCCTGGTCGACGGCGACCAGGCGTTCGAAGTACGCCGCCGCGAGACCATCGCCGAACTGTACGCTGGCGAAAGCCTGCTGCCGGAGTAAGCCCATGCTGCTGCGTTTTACCAAGATGCATGGGCTGGGCAACGACTTCATGGTCCTCGACCTGGTCAGCCAGCACGCGCACATCCAGCCCAAGCACGCCAAGCAATGGGGTGACCGCCACACCGGCATCGGCTTCGATCAGTTGCTGATCGTCGAAGCGCCGAACAACCCGGAAGTGGACTTCCGCTACCGCATCTTCAACGCCGACGGCTCCGAAGTAGAGCAGTGCGGCAATGGTGCCCGTTGCTTCGCCCGTTTCGTGCTGGACAAGCGCCTGACCGCGAAAAAACGCATTCGGGTGGAAACCAAGAGCGGCATCATCGTGCTGGACGTGCAGAACGACGGCCAGGTGAGTGTCGACATGGGCCCACCGCGCTTCATCCCTGCCGAAATCCCCTTCGTCGCTGACGCGCAAGCACAGAACTACCCACTGGAAGTCGACGGCCAGCTGCATTCGATTGCCGCCGTTTCCATGGGTAACCCGCATGCCGTACTGCGCGTCGACGACGTGCACACTGCCCCCGTGCATGAGCTGGGCCCGAAGATCGAAAACCACCCACGCTTCCCGCAGCGGGTGAATGCCGGCTTCATCCAGGTCATCGACCGCCACCGCGCCAACCTGCGCGTGTGGGAGCGCGGCGCGGGCGAAACCCAGGCCTGCGGCACCGGCGCCTGCGCCGCAGCCGTGGCGGCAATCAGCCAAGGCTGGATGGACTCCCCGGTGTCCCTCGACCTGCCCGGCGGCCGCCTGCACATCGAATGGGCCGGCCCCGGCAAGCCCGTGCTGATGACCGGCCCGGCCGTACGCGTCTACGAAGGACAGGTTCGTCTCTAAGCGAGTAACCGCCATGACCGATCAGCCCCAGGTTGTACCCCAGCAGTCCGCCGAGCTTGATGCCGAAGCGGTGGTCGCCTACCTGCGCGCCCACCCCACCTTCTTCGCCGAGCACGACGAGCTGCTGATCGAGCAGCGCATCCCGCACCAGCGTGGCGACAGCGTTTCGCTGGTGGAGCGCCAGCTGAAGCTGCTGCGTGACCGCAACATCGAGATGCGCCATCGCCTGTCACAACTGATGGACGTGGCCCGCGACAACGACCGGTTGTTCGACAAGACCCGCCGGCTGATCCTGGACCTGCTCGATGCCGGCAGCCTGGAAGAAGTGGTGATGGCCGTCGAGGACAGCCTGCGCCAGGAGTTCCAGGTGCCCTTCGTCAGCCTGATCCTGTTCGGCGACAACGTCGCGCCAGTCGGACGCTGGGTCAGCAACACTGAGGCGCAACAAGCCATCGGTGCCCTGCTGGGTGGCGGCAAGACGGTCAGTGGCAACCTGCGCGAGCACGAGCTGGCCTTCCTGTTCGGGGAGGAACAGCGCCGGGAAGTGGGCTCCAGCGCCGTGGCCACCCTTGAGTACCAAGGGCTGCATGGGGTGCTGGCAATCGGCAGCCGCGACCCGCAACACTACAAAAGCAGCGTCGGCACCCTGTTCCTCGGCTACATTGCCGAGGTGCTGGGCCGCGTTGTGCCACGCGTGACCCAAACCCTGCGCCCGGTACGCTGATGGAGCGCCAACTGGAGGCTTATTGCGCACACCTGCGCAACGAGCGCCAGGTGTCGGAGCACACCCTGCTGGGCTACCGTCGCGACCTGAACAAGGTCATGGCCTACTGCGAGGAGCACGGCATTGCCGACTGGCAAACGCTGCAGATCCAGCCGTTGCGCCAGCTGATCGCCCGCCTGCACCACCACGGCCAGTCTTCGCGCAGCCTGGCACGGCTACTTTCGGCAGTACGCGGCCTGTACCGCTACCTCATCCGCGAAGGCCTGTGCCAGCACGATCCGGCTTCCGGCCTGAGCGCACCCAAAGGTGAGCGACGGCTGCCCAAGGTGCTGGACACCGACCGCGCCCAGCAGCTGCTCGATGGCGGCGTCGACGATGACTTCTTCGCCCGCCGTGACCACGCCATCCTGGAACTGCTCTACTCGTCGGGCCTGCGCCTGTCCGAGCTGACCAACCTCGACCTCGATCACCTCGACCTCGCCGCCGGTCTGGTACAGGTGCTAGGCAAAGGCGGCAAGGCACGCGTGCTGCCGGTGGGCCGCAAGGCCCGCGAGGCGTTGCAGGCCTGGTATCGCCTGCGCGGCATCGGTAACCCGCGCGATCGCGCGGTGTTCATCACCCGCCAGGGCAACCGCATCAGCCCCCGGGACGTTCGGCGAAGGGTGAAGGCAGCCGGCGAACGCGAGCTGGGCCAGCACCTGCACCCTCACATGCTTCGCCATTCCTTCGCCAGCCATATACTGGAGTCGTCTCAGGACCTGCGCGCGGTGCAAGAGCTGCTCGGCCATGCCGACATCAGCACCACCCAGATCTACACCCACCTGGACTTCCAGCACTTGGCCGCGGTGTACGATAGCGCCCACCCTCGGGCCAAACGCAGCAAAGGCACAGACTCATGAGCATCAAGCTGATCACCTTCGACCTTGACGACACCCTGTGGGACACCGCGCCGGTCATCGCCAGTGCAGAAGTCGTGCTGCGCGACTGGCTGGAAGCCAACGCCCCGATCCTGGGCGGTGTGCCGGTAGAGCACCTGTTTGCCATCCGCGAGCGCCTGGTGCAGGCCGAGCCCGGCCTCAAGCACCGCATCAGCGCCCTGCGCCGGCGGGTGCTGTTCCATGCCCTGGAAGAGGTCGGCTACAGCGAAAAACATGCGCAGGAGCTGGCCAATGAAGGCTTTGAAGTGTTCCTGCATGCCCGCCACCAGGTGGAGATCTTCCCCGAGGTGCAGCCGGTGCTGGAGATCCTGCGCCATCAGTACACCCTGGGTGTGGTTACCAACGGCAACGCCGACGTAAGCCGGCTGGGGCTGGCGGACTACTTCCGCTTTGCCCTGTGCGCCGAGGACCTTGGCATCGGCAAGCCAGACCCGGCCCCGTTCCTGGAGGCCCTGCGCCGGGGTGAGGTGGACGCCAGCGCAGCGGTGCACATCGGCGACCACCCTGGCGATGACATTGCCGGCGCCCAACGCGCCGGGTTACGGGCGGTGTGGTTCAACCCGCAGGGTAAGCCCTGGGCGGGCGAACAGGCGCCGGATGCCGAGATCCAGCGGCTTTCGCAGCTGCCCGACGTCCTTTCGCGCTGGCGCTGACAGGGGCCGCCTCGATATTTTTGGTGGTGCTGATATCGAGCGCCGCCCGCGCGGCGCATCGCGAGCAAGCTCGCTCCTACATCTGTTTCGGACCAATTTTTCCTGTGGGATTTGTGCGCGGACGCCTTGGCGCATGGCTCGATATCGCGTCGTACAAACAAGGCGGTCGCGCGCGTCTATCATAGGCGTTACTGGCCCGAAACAAACGTAGGAGCGAGCTTGCTCGCGATGCGCCGCGCGGGCGGCGCTCGATCTCACTGGCAATGAAAATCTCTCGCCAAACACCCAAAAAAAAGCCCGCAGCGACGGCGGGCTTTTTGCGATCAGCCACTCAGATAGGGCGGCTGCCGTACTTGTTGTCCGGCTTCTTGGGCGGGTCGGCGACCACGTTGGCCTCGACTTCCTGCACCTTGCCACCGCGAGAAAGGAATTCTTCCATCGCCTTGGCCAGGGCATCACGCTCTTTCTGCTTGGCTTCCATGCTCGGCATCTCGTCTACCGAGACCGCCGCCTTGGATTTGCCCTTGGCAGTGGGTGCCGGGCTGCTGTCGTCATCGCCAGCGTCTTCGGCGCCGTCGTCAGCTGCCGCTTCGAGGCCTTCATCACCCTCGTCTTCGTCGCCTACTTCGAGGTCGTCGTTTTCCAGATCGTCGTCGCTCATGTTCTACCTCATGACTTGCGAAAAGCAGGTTAGTTATAGACCAGTGCAGCCGTAGACCGGCAGCCACCAGTGAAAATTCAACTGGCCGTGGGTTAGGCCACTGCCCTTGGGTCGGCGCTCCTGATGGGAGGCGGCACCCAGCAGGTCCTGCTCCTGGCAGGACCTGACAAAATCCATAAGCCCCTGCTGGCCACACGCTATTGGCAAGCCTAGCAAAGGCTGGAGAAGTGTGTGGACTACTCGTAAAACACCCTTCGGCGCGCATTCTAGCGCGCCCGTGGAAAAAGCAAAGCTCCATAAATGCCCTACGACTTGTAAGTTTTCTACCTACGTCGCGAACGTGATGGATAAACCGTTTGCCGTGCGGGAAATGCTAAAAATCTGGCAAAAAAATGCCCGGCAAGCCGGGCAAGTTTTTACCGCGTCGCAGTTACAGGTTGTAGCCGCGTTCGTTGTGTTGAGCCAGGTCGAGACCGACCGACTCTTCTTCTTCGTTGACCCGCAGGCCCATCACCACATCCAGCACCTTGAGGATCACGTAGGTGACGATGGCGGTGTAGACCACGGTGAAGATCACGCCCTTGGCCTGGATCCAGACCTGCATGCCGATGTCGGTGACGGTACCGAAGCCGCCCAGCGCCGGGGCTGCGAACACACCGGTGAGAATGGCACCGATGATGCCGCCGATACCGTGCACGCCGAAGGCGTCCAGCGAGTCGTCATAACCCAGCTTGCGCTTGAGGGTAGTCGCGCAGAAGTAGCAGATCACACCCGAAGCCAGGCCGATCACCAGGGCGCCCATCGGGCCCACGGTGCCTGCAGCCGGGGTGATGGCGACCAGGCCGGCAACCACACCCGAGGCAATGCCCAGGGCACTTGGCTTACCGTGGCCGATCCACTCGGCGAACATCCAGCCCAGTGCAGCAGCGGCAGTGGCGATCTGGGTAACCAGCATGGCCATGCCGGCGGTGCCGTTGGCGGCAGCGGCGGAGCCTGCGTTGAAGCCGAACCAGCCGATCCACAGCATGGCCGCGCCCATCAGGGTGTAACCCAGGTTGTGCGGGGCCATCGGGGTGGTCGGGTAGCCCTTGCGCTTGCCCAGCACCAGACAGCAGACCAGGCCTGCGATACCGGCGTTGATGTGCACCACGGTGCCGCCCGCGAAGTCCAGTACACCCCAGTCCCACATCAGTGCACCGTCACCGCTCCACACCATGTGCGCGATCGGCGCGTACACCAGGGTGAACCAGATGCCCATGAACACCAGCATCGCGGAGAACTTCATGCGCTCGGCGAAGGCCCCCACGATCAGCGCCGGGGTGATGATGGCGAAGGTCATCTGGAAGGTGATGAACACCGCCTCAGGGAACAGCGCGGTGGCCGACGTCAGGTTCTCGGGCGTGACGCCACTGAGGAAGGCCTTGGAGAAGCCGCCGACGAAGGAGTTGAAGTTGAGCACGCCCTTTTCCATACCGGTGGTATCGAAGGCCATGCTGTAGCCGTAAACGACCCAGAGAATGCTCATCAGGCCGGTGATAGCAAAACACTGCATCATCACCGACAGCACGTTCTTGGAACGCACCATACCGCCATAGAACAGGGCCAGGCCCGGAATGGTCATGAACAGCACCAGCGCCGTTGCGGTCAGCATCCAGGCGGTGTCGCCGGAGTTCAGCGCTGGGGCAGCTTCCTCTGCCAGGGCAAGCCCGGGCATTACGAGGGACAATAGGGCTCCTAGCCCTGCGATCTTACGCAGAGTCATGTTGTTTTCTCCTGGGGCTTTGGGTTTGGTGAGGCTTTGTTGCTGCTTAGATCGCGTCGGTATCGGTTTCGCCGGTACGGATACGGATCGCCTGCTCCAGATTCACCACGAAAATCTTGCCGTCACCAATCTTGCCGGTGTTGGCTGCCTTGGTGATGGCTTCGATTACCCGATCAAGGTCCTTGTCATCGATGGCGACATCGATCTTCACCTTGGGCAGGAAATCGACCACATATTCAGCACCGCGATACAGCTCGGTGTGGCCCTTCTGGCGACCGAAACCTTTGACTTCGGTGACGGTGATGCCCTGCACGCCGATTTCCGACAGCGACTCGCGCACGTCGTCCAGCTTGAACGGCTTGATGATGGCTGTGACTAGCTTCATGAAACTCTCTCCCGATTTGGTGGACTTGCCCCAGGAAAACAAACCCGTCTCAAGTCTAAGCGCAGCGGTTGGCTTTGTAACGCGTCGTCGGCATCCGGCTCCGCGTGCGCACTGCCTGGTCACAAGGAACTGCATCAGTGCATGGCTCGTACAGGTCTTTGCAGAAACCTTGCCAGTTCCGGCAAAGCACCGGAAAACAGTGGGTTATGCAAATCAGTCGGGATTGGCCAGTCGCCAGTATGGAAAACATGCACAATTTCGGTGCGTACCAGCAGGGCGCGCTGCGCGAAAAACGTGCAGGCGTGTGGTCCCAAGCCGTGTAATGGCCCGTGCTACACTGCCGGCCATTCTCAGTTTCAGTGGACAGCCCCATGCTCGCGCCAAAAGCCCTTCTCGATGCCCTGAGCGACCAGGCCTCGCGCCTGTTCAGCAGCGATACCGCCCAGCCCCGCGCAGAACTGGAAAGCCAGTTCAAGGTGCTGATGCAAGGTGCCTTCAGCAAGCTGGACCTGGTCAGCCGTGACGAATTCGACAGCCAGATGGTCGTGCTGGCGCGCACCCGCGCCCGCCTTGAGGCCTTGGAAAAGCAAGTCGCCGAGCTGGAAGCACGGCTGAACCCAACCCCACAGGATGAATGAATGCAGCCCTCCAGCACCTACCCGGTACTGCTGTTTTCCTACGGCACCTTGCAGGACAAGGCCGTGCAACTGGCCAATTTCGGCCGTGAGCTGAGCGGCCAGGCCGATCGCATGCCGGGCTACCGACAGGACTGGGTCGAGATCACCGACCCGGCCGTGCTGGCAGCCAGTGGCAAGTCGCATCACCCGATCGTTTCCCCCAGCAACCAGGCCGACGACAGCGTGGCCGGCATGGTCTTCCAGATCAGCGAAGCAGAGTTGGCGGCGGCGGACCGCTATGAAGTCGCCGACTACAAGCGCGTTGCCGTCACCCTAGCCTCGGGCCTGACCGCCTGGGTTTATGTACGCGCCTGAATCCCTCGGGCGCGGGTCGTTACACGGAGCGTTTCCCATGAAAGTCAGTGCACGCAATGTTTTCGAAGGCGAAGTCACCAAGGTTCAGCCCGGTGCGGTCAATGCCGAAGTCGAACTGACCCTGGGTGGCGGTGAAAAGCTGGTGGCAGTGGTCACCATGGCCAGCCTGCATAACCTCAGCATCAACGTCGGCAAAGACGCCGTAGCGCTGGTCAAGGCGCCTTGGGTGGTGCTACTGACCGACGCTGCCGGCTACAAGCTGTCGGCCCGTAACGCACTGGAAGGTGAAGTGGTGCGGGTTGGCGATGGTGCCGTGAATGCCGAGGTGGTGCTGAAGCTGTCCGGCGGCACCGAGGTGTATGCCATCGTGACCCGCGAAGCCGTGCAGGAGTTGGGCCTGGCACCGGGTGTGAAGGCCACTGCGCTGATCAAGGCCTCGCACATCATTCTTGGCGCCAAACCCTGAGCTTGAAGGTTAACCTGTGGGCGCGGGCATGCCCGCTCCCACAAGGATTCGAGCAAGCCTGTGCTAGCTCGCACAGAGCTGTTTCGGCGGCAACTCGCTGGCATGCAAGGTGCCGCGAAACAGGGCCGCACCACACTGGGTAACCAAGGTTTTCACCCGGTTGTGTGAATTGAGTATCTCGGCCTGGATATCCTCGATGGCCGAATCCCCTGGCTGCAAAGCGGCCGCACGGTTGGCCCATTCGATGGCGGCAAAACGGCTCTGCTTGCGGGTGCCGCGCCCCTGCATCCAGGCCAGCCCCAGTTCGGCGCTGGCACGCCCGGCAATCCACGGGTCCGGGTGCTCGACCAGGCTCGACAGGTAGGCGACCGCTTCGGCCCGTTCCTGCGTTTCGCCAAACTGGCGCAACAGAATCCCCAGGTGCAAGCGCGCGCGTGCATTGGTTTGTGCATTGCCCAGCGCGTCGACCAGCAGGCGCCTGACGGCCAGCATGGCACTGCGCTCGTTGAGGTCCTCATCACCCTCCATGCGCAAGCAGGCCAGGTTGTACTTGGCTTGCCGGCTGCCTGTTTCCACCGCACGCAGCAGCCAGTGCTCTGCCGCCTCGTCATCCAGATAGTGCGCCGGAGTGTTGCTCAGCCCGCCGCTGTGCAGCTCGTACAGTCCCAGGGCAGCCCCCGGCAGGTTCAGCTCGGCACAGCGTTCATACAGGTAACAGGCCAGCTCATGCCGGTTGGCAGCCCACAGCAGCCGCGCCGCCCCAAGCACCTCGAGGCCCGATACCTGGCCCGCGTGCTGGAGTTTCACTGCCACCTGCGACCATACCCTTGCCTGCTCGGCCGAGCGCGGCATCCCCCAGAGGCCGAAACGATGCCCGACAGCGCGCAGTGCACAGGCGCCAGCATGTGAGCGACCTTCACACAGGCGCTCGATGGCGGTGCTCAACAGCTGTTGTTCATCTGCCATGCCATCGCGCAGTATCAGCTCGACCAGACCGCGAAACGGCACGCCCATGGCGCGGATTGCGCCGTGATCGGCGTTGCACGCAAAGCTCGCCGTAAAGTCGCGCATACCACCGACAAGGTCCTGCAAGGCACTGCTGCGCAGCGCGGCTCGCCAAGCCAACACGACAGCGCGCTCCCTGGGCCTTAGCGGGCGTTGCAACCAGGCGTCGAACAGCTGCTGCCAATCCGCGACGGCCTGCAACTGGTCGCCATGGGGCAGTTTCAGCCGGTCTTCGACGGCCATCCAGCGCAACGCATTACGCAACGCTTCGTCCCACGCCTCGCACAACGGTCCATTGGCCAATAGCTCCAGCGCATCGAAGCTGGCGCCCCAACGGGGCAGCAAGTATTCGGCGAGGGCCTGGATCGCTTCGAAGCAACCCGGGCGGGCAACCAACGCATGGCGCAGCCAGTAATAGCGGGGGGCTTCGTTCTCGTGATCGACCCGCCTGCTCAGGCATGCCGGCAATGCCAGTGGCAATTCGGCCAGGGGCAGCAGCCCATGCTTCACCAGCAGTGGGGCCGCAGCCTCCTGCACCTCCACATCGGTATGGGCACTGGGCCTGTAGCGGGCGGGCTGCCCCTGGAACAGTTCGACCAACCAGCCGGGCTCGCGCAATTGCGCACTGATGCGCAGCATACCAATGGCCGCTGCCACAGGCTGGGCAGAACGGTCCATGGCGCGTAGCAAGTGCGCCGTCGCGCGTTCACACATCTGCTCGACGGCCAGCACGCGTGCCGCGTTGCTTTGGCCGCCGCCCTGCACCTGACAGGCGCGGTGGAAGCAATGCAGGCCCATTACCACCTGCGGGTGGTAGGCCTTGGGGCAGGCATCGATCCAGGCTTTGAGCACCTGGCTCAGCGCCCTGTCGCCCTGGCTGCCCAGGTCGACCAGCATGTGCCCCTCGAGGGCCGCCATGTAGGCGGGAAACTCGCCCGGCGGGGCTTGGTGCCATTGCGCCTCGAGGCTGTCGAAAAAGCGGGTGAGTTCTATGAATGAATTGGCCTGCACCAGTTCGCGGATAACCTGGCGCGTGCGGGCGAGCGTTTGCACGGAGCAATACCTCAAGTCCATTTGAAAGAAGCCGCAGTGCCATCCCATGGCAACGGCAGTTGCCCAACAACACTAAGCCATCGCGGGCACCTGCGCAAAGGCAATTGGATCCATTCTTGCCAATCTGCCTGAAAATACAGGGAAAGTCCCTGCCCTGAAAAACCATGACGCACACTTCTTGCGCCACCCAGGCACGGCGCTGGCTATCCTTGGCCCAGCCGCAGGAAGCGGCCCTTTCCAGCGACAACGGAGCGTCCATGTCCCTAGCCCTCGTCCATAGCCGTGCCCAGGTGGGTGTGCAGGCACCGGCAGTCAGCGTCGAAACCCACCTGGCCAATGGCCTGCCCCATCTCACCCTGGTCGGTTTGCCGGAAACCACCGTCAAGGAAAGCAAGGACCGGGTGCGCAGCGCCATCGTCAACTCCGGGCTGAACTACCCGCAGCGGCGCATTACCCAGAACCTCGCCCCTGCCGACCTGCCCAAGGATGGCGGACGTTACGACCTGGCCATTGCCTTGGGCATCCTGGCTGCCGACGGCCAGGTGCCGGTTGCCACCCTCGCCGAGGTCGAATGCCTGGGCGAACTGGCGCTGTCGGGCAAGCTGCGCCCGGTGCAGGGCGTGCTACCCGCGGCACTGGCGGCGCGAGAGGCAGGCCGGGCGCTGGTGGTACCACGGGAAAATGCCGAGGAAGCCAGCCTGGCGGGTGGACTGGTGGTGTATGCAGTGGGGCACCTGCTGGAGCTGGTGGCCCACCTGAATGGCCAGGTGCCGCTGCCACCATACGCTGCCAATGGCCTGATCCTGCATCAACGCCCCTACCCGGACCTGAGCGAAGTGCAGGGCCAACTGGCAGCCAAACGGGCTTTGCTACTGGCAGCGGCCGGGGCACATAACCTGTTGTTCACAGGCCCTCCGGGCACCGGCAAGACCTTGCTCGCCAGCCGCCTGCCCGGGCTGCTGCCGCCACTGGACGAGCACGAGGCGCTGGAAGTAGCGGCCATTCAGTCGGTCAGCGGGCATGCACCGCTTAATAGCTGGCCACAACGGCCTTTTCGCCATCCTCACCATTCCGCCTCCGGCCCGGCACTGGTTGGGGGCAGCAGCCGGCCGCAACCGGGCGAAATCACCCTGGCCCACCATGGCGTGCTGTTTCTCGATGAACTGCCAGAGTTCGAACGGCGCGTGCTGGAAGTGCTGCGCGAGCCGCTGGAGTCGGGCGAAATCGTGATTGCCCGGGCCCGCGACAAGGTGCGCTTCCCGGCACGCTTTCAGCTGGTGGCCGCCATGAACCCCTGCCCTTGCGGCTACCTGGGCGACCCCACAGGCCGCTGCCGGTGCAGCACCGAGCAGATCGCACGGTACCGCAACAAGCTCTCCGGGCCGCTGCTGGACCGTATCGACCTGCACCTGACCGTGGCCCGCGAAAGCACCACGCTCAACAACCAGCCCTGCGGCGAGACCAGTGCCGATGTGGCCGTCAGGGTGGCTGAAGCACGAGAATTGCAGCACCGGCGACAAGGGTGCGCAAATGCGTTTCTCAACCTCGAGGGTTTGCGCCGCCACTGTGAGCTGACAGCAGCAGACCAGGCCTGGCTGGAGAGTGCCTGTGAGCGATTGACCTTATCGTTGCGGGCGGCACACCGCTTGTTGAAGGTGGCACGAACGTTGGCAGACCTGGAGGGTTGCGAGGCGATTGGCCGGGCTCATCTGGCCGAGGCCCTGCAGTACCGGCCGGGGAGCAGTTAGCCGGACGGCCAGGGTGTGGCGATCACAAATGAAAAGGGCCGGCCCTTTGGCCAGCCCGGTTGCTGTGCGCCGGCGGAATCAGGCAACTTTGGGTTTAACGGTAATATCAATTTCCAGGTTTGCGCTGGCCAGCAGGTTCACCAGGGCGTCGAGGGAAAACTTGTCGATTTTCCCGTTCAGCAGCTCGCTCAAGCGAGGCTGAGTGATGTGCAGTCGTCTTGCCGCTTCTTTTTGCGGCAAGTCCCAGGATCGGACGGTCCGTGTCATTATGCGCATCAGTTGTGAGCGCAGCCGAAGGTTCTCGGCTTCTTCTGGCGAGTCAACCAACGCATCCCACACAGAGCTAGTGCGTTCGTTTGCCATTATCTACACCCTCAATAAATTCATCAGTCCAGCGACTTGTAACGGGCCTTGGCCAAGTCGATATCACACTTTTCCGTCTTTTCTGTGGTCTTGCGGAACGCATGCAGGACGTAAATTGCTTCCGGCCGGCTCACTACCTACAAGGGTTGATAGGGTGATCCCTCATTCGTCCCGGGCCAGATAGGGTAAAAATATATCTGTTTCGATATAGGCTCAAGCGAGCTAATGGGAGAGTTCGATTTCGATATATGACAGAAACAGGCCCTCCGGGCCGCTCGGTTGGGCCGCAAAGCGGCCCCAAATTCCATCAGCCAACCCGATTTCGCCAGAAAAAGCCGGAAACTGAATACGCTCCAGGCCCAGTCAGCGCCAACCCGCCGTAAAGCGCCACCAGCAACCAGGCAAATTGCCCCTGCTCCAGCGTCCAGTCCGGGTGCACCACCACCAGCGCCGCCAGCAACACTGCCAGCACCGGCAGGCAAGACCAGCGCGCGGCAACACCCAAAAGCAGCAACAGCGGGCAAACCACCTCGGCAAAAACCGCCAGCCCCAAGGTCAGCGGTGCGCCCAACCCGAATGGGTCCTCGATACGCTGCAATTCCCCGCTCCAGTTCAGCAGCTTGGGTAGCCCATGGATAAACAGCAGTAGCAAGGCGGCCATTACCCGCATGAACAGCAGGCCGATGGCGGTCAGGATTGGGGACTGAAGGTCGCGGAAGATGTTCAGGCGGGGCATGGCAAGAGGCTCGCTAATCGTTCAACCCGGCGAGCATTGCCCAGCAGCAAACAGATTGATTGCGCAGGTGTGCTGAATTTGATGTCAATGCTACTGGCCTCTTCGCGGTTAAACCCGCGAAAGGGCCAGCACAGGCAGCACATCATTGCCCGCCAGCCAATGCCTCTTCAACCACCCTCAGCAGCACCTCTTCAGAAAAGGGCTTGCCCAGGCAGGCCAGCGCACCAAGGCTCATTGCCGCATGCACCGCGTCATCATCCCAATGCGCCGACATGCAGATCACCGGCAACCGCCACTGCTGCCGGGCCAGCTCACGCTGCACCGCCAGCCCGCTCATTCCGGGCATTTTCAGGTCGAGCAGCACACAGCCCGCCTGCCGCGCCAGCTCCGAACCCAGGAATACGTCCCCCGCAGCAAACGACAACGTCTCGAACCCGGCCGAACGCAGCAGGTTGGCCAGGCTTTTGCGCACCGAAGCATCGTCGTCGACGATGCACACCCATCTGCTCATGCGCCGGCCAGGCCCTCTACCCGCGCCCCGATGACGTTGTGCATGGCCACCAGTTCCACCAGCGAGCGGGACTGCATCTTGTTCATGATGTTTTTCTTGTGCACCTTGGTCGTCACTTCGCTGGTGCCGATCTGCCTGGCGATCTGCTTGTGCGACAGGCCATCGACCACCAGCGAGAACACCTGGCGCTCACGCTGGGTCAGGCGTTGGTACTTTGCCTCGACCTGCCGCGCATGGTGCCATTTGCGCCCATCGACCACAGCCCGGGTGCGCACGGCCTGCAGCAGCGTCAGCAACTGGTCTTCATCAAACGGCTTGGTCAGGAACTCCACTGCCCCCGCACGCATGGCCTGCACCGTCATCGGGATGGTGCCGAAACCGGTCATGAAGACGATCGGCCAAGGCAGCCCCAGCTGGCGGAGGGTGTGCTGCACCTCAAGGCCAGTGGTATCGGGCAGGTGCATGTCGAGCAGCAGGCAGGCGCAGGGGGTTTCCAGACGGGCTTCGAACAACGCCTCGGCACTGGCGAACAAATGATGCGGAATATCCTGCGAACGCAGCAGGCGGCCCAGTGCCGTACGCACCGACGGGTCATCGTCCACCACCAGCACCGGTACGTTCGCACTGTCTTCCAAGGGCTCAAACATGTCGGCACCGGCACCCAGCAGCAAGTGGCCCGGCGCCTGGCAAGGGACATCAAGACTTATCTCGGCAGCCAGGCGGTAGCCCCGGCGGGATACGGTCTGAATCAGCCCACGATCGCCAAAGGCCTTGCGCAGCAAGGACACCTGCACCTGCAGGTTGTTGTCCTCGACCACCGTGCCGGCCCACACCTGGCTGAACAGTTCGTCCTTGCCGACCACCCGGCCCTTGGCCTTGATCAACGTGGCCAACACCTCGAATGCGCGGCCACCCAACAGGATCGGCTTGCCGTCGAGAAACACTTCTCGCCGCTCCAGCGACACTTGGGCATTGCCTATTCGGATCATGGCTTCCTCACGCGGGCACGGGCGTTTACGCAGCCCCGGGCAGGCTAGGACAGCGTACGCGTTCACACAATTATCCCGAGGGATAGGTTGCCCCAAGGACTATACAAAAGCCCGTCTGCCCGCAGGGTGCGATAACGGACAACAGCGTGCCCGTTCCTGCCAGGCAGGCTACAAGCCGCATCCTTACTGGGCCCGCTGCGTATACTCGCGCCTCAGGATGTCGCTAGCAGGGGGTGCTTTATGCTCGATGAACGCCTTGCCCACAGGCCCATCGAATACGACCAGTCGGTCGACGAGGGCTGGCTGAACCGGTGCGACATCAGCGCGCTGGGCCAGGAAGGCGAGCTCAGCTACTTTCGCCTGCGCGACCCGGCCACCCATCAGGCCTGGATCGCCGTACGCGCCCCGCTCGAGGCCCCCGCCGCCTGTCAGCGCCTGGAAAGAGACTACCGCCTGCAACTGGACCCGCAGTGGGCGGTGATCCCGTCTGCGTTCGTGCGTTCGGCCGAAGGCCCGCTGCTGGTGTACCCGGCTGGCCACTCAATCGCCGACCTGATCGCCGAAGGCCCCGCAGCCCTGACGCCATTTCTCGACATCGCGGTAAATGCGGCCAATGCCTTGGCACAGGCTCACGCACGCAATGTGCTGCATGGCGCGCTACAGCCCGAGTACGTGTGCCTGTACGCCAACCAGCGGGTGCGGCTAGGCTGTTTTCGCGCCGACCTGGCGGAACTGATTGGCGAACAAGGCGCCCCGCTCGGCAACTGGTCGTACCTGGCACCGGAACAGGTCTGCCCGCACGGCAGCAGCAGCGACCAGCGCAGTGACGTCTATGCCCTGGGTGCGATCCTGTACCAGTTGCTGCTGGGTGAACTGCCGCTGGCAGGGCGAGACACCCAGCACTGGCGCCAGCTGCATGCCGGCGTGCAGCCAAGGGCGGCCTGCGAAGTGGACAGCAACGTGCCACAGCCGCTCAGCCGGGTGCTGGCCAAGGCGCTGGCCAAGGAGCCCGACGCCCGCTATCAGAGTGCGCGCGCCCTGGCGGTAGACCTGGCCCACTGCCAGCGGCAGTGGGCCGCCAGCAAGACGATTCAGGGCTTCGAGCCAGGCTGCGCCGACCCCGTCACGCCTGGCCGCGAACGCCTGTATGGCCGCTGCGCCGAACAGAAGGCCATCGCCCTGCTGCTCAAGGCCCTGCGCCGCGACAGCAAGCCGCAAGCCCTGTTCATCAACGGCGCCACCGGCATGGGCAAGTCGACTCTGGTCGAGGCAACACTCAAGGCCAACGCCCAGGGTTACTGGGCCATCGGCAAGTGCAACGGCGTTGCCCAAACCGTGCCCTACGCACCCTGGGTCGACATTCTCGGTGCGCTGACCACCCAGTTGCTGGCCAAGAACAGCCAGGCCCTCGACAGCCTGCGCCGCGAGATCCTGCGCCGCATCAAAGGCCATGGCCGGCTGCTCGGCAAGCTGGCACCAGACCTGCAACTGATCCTTGGCCCCTTGCCCGAGTTGCCGGCCAAGCCCACGCGCCTGGCACTGCAAAAGGAGCTACGGGCGATCGTCGAGTTCTTGCAGGTGTTCAGCCGCCCCGGCCAGCCGCTGGTGCTGTTCTTCGATGACCTGCAGTGGGCCGACGACGCGAGCCAGCAACTGTTGACGCAACTGCTGGCTCACGCACCCGGCAACCTGCTGTTGATCGTCGCCCGGCGCAATGATGCGCCAGCCAGCAGTACCCCCCTTGCCCTACCCGCAACGGTGCGCAGCACCACGCTGAACCTGCGGCCTCTGGCCGTGGGCGCGGTGTCCGAGCTGATCGGCGAGCGCTACCACATCGGCCCCGAGGAGGCATTGCCGGTGGCCGTGCTGGTGCACGACAAGACGGCGGGCAACCCGTTCTTCATCCATCAGATCCTCCGGGCCATGGTCGAGGACCAGCTGTTCACCTTCGACACCCAGGCCATGCGCTGGTCATGGTGCCTGAAGGCCGTGGCCCGCCACCGCTATTCCGATAATGTCGCCGACCTGATGATCCACCGCCTGGCCCGCCTGCCGATGCCGCAGCGCGACCTGCTGCGGGTGGCCAGCGCGGCGGGCAGCCGCTGCGATGAGCGCTTGCTTCAGCAGGTCCTTGCCCAGGCGCCTGGCGAACCGTTGAAAGCCTTGATTGGCGCGGGTTTCCTGCAACAGGGCCAGAACGGCCTGGGCTTTGCCCATGAGCGGGTGATGGAAGCCGCGTACGCGCTCACGCCCATACGCGAGCGCACCCAACTGCATGCACGTATTGCCCTGGCCATGCGACAGGCCTGGCCACGCCACCTGCACGAAGCACTGTTCGAGCTCGCCAGCCAGCTGCAACGCGCCAGCCCATGCGGGTTTGCAGCGGATGACTGCGAAGCGTTCCTGCAGCTTTTGCGTGAAGCAGCAGCACGCGCACGCGACGGTGGCGCGTTCGAGCAGACCGCAGGCTACCTGCACACCGCCGAGCAGCTTCTGCAGCACGGTGCCACGCTGGAAAGCCGCGCCACGCATGGCTTTGCCATCGTCTGCATGGCGACAGAGTGCGACATGCAACTGTCGCGAATGATCGCAGCCGAAGCCCGGATCACCGAATGCCGCCAGCGCGCCCGTTCGACGCTGGACCAGGCGCGGGTGTGCCGCCTGCAGGCACTGCTGCATACCTTGCGCGGCGACTATCAGGCGGCCATCGACAGCGCCATATCCGGCCTGGACTTGCTGGGTATAAGCCCGGTACGGGGCATCGACTGGCAACAGGTCGAGGCGAGTCATGCCCATGTGCAGGCCTTGATCGAACAGAAAGGGCGGCACTGCCTGGAGTCGCTGCAGCGCACCGATTCGGAAGAAGTGACGGTTGCCATCAGCCTGCTGGCCACCCTGTCGTCATCGTTTTTCGTCAAGGACGACATCTGCTTCCTGCACCTGGCCAAGCTCATGGAGCTGTCGCTGCTGCACGGTGCTGCCCCCGGCAGCACTTATGGCATGGCCTGGTACGGGGTGATGATTGCCGAGCGTTTCGGCGCTTACCATGATGGCCACGCCTGCTGCCTGGCCGCACTCAAGCTGATTGAACGGCACGGCTTCGACGCTGACCTGACCAGCGCGCTGCTGGCCCTGGACCAGGTCAGCGCCTGGACCTCGCCCATGGAGTTCGCCCGCCGTACCGCGCTGGATGCGGTCGATTCAGGGCGCCTGAGCGGCGACCTGGCGATGAGCTGCTACGCCTGCAACCACCTGGTTTCCGACTCGCTGTTCATGGGCCGTTACCTGCCAGACGTGGTCGAGGAACTGGCGCAAGGCCTGGCCACCGTACGTCGCTACGGTTACCGCGACGTCGAGCAGATCCTGCTAGCCCAGCAAGCGTTCGTCACCCGCTTGAGCGGCACGCCCTGCCCAGCCTCGGCCACCGCCTCGAAGTCGCCCACGACGCGGTTCTTCCAGTACCTGTTCGCCGGCATGTGCGACTTCTACCTGGGCAATATCCCACAGGCCATGCGCAACCTGGCACTGGCCGCAGACAACACCTGGGCAGTACCGGCGCACATCAACCTGGCCGACTTTCACCTGTTCCGCGGCCTGGCCTTGGGCAGCCCCGAGGCCGTTGGCAGCGTTGCCGACAAGCTGCGCGAGCTGCAGGCCCTGCGCGAGCGCTTCGGCCGCTGGGCCGGTTTCAACCCGGCCACCTTCCGCAACAAGCTGTTGCTGATCGAAGGCGTGATCGCCAAGCTCGAAGGCGACGGCCTGACCGCCATCCGCTGCTTCGACCAGGCGCAGATCGCCGCCGCCGCTGCCGGCTTCATCCACGAACAGGCCCTGGCCCATGAACAGCTGGCCGAGGTGTGTATCCCCAGCGGCCTGATTTCCGGTGCCAACCTGCACCTGCGCATTGCCCGCGACTGTTTCCATATCTGGGGGGCGACCGGCAAGGTGCATCAGCTGGAGGCATTGCACCCCTTCTTGCGCACCCAACCGATCCAGGAAGCCTGCCACACCGACCACCAGGCCAAGCTGGACCTGGAAGCCGGCATAGAAGCGGCGCGCGCGTTGTCCGAAGAAGTACTGCTCGAAGGCCTGATCGAAACCCTGATGGGCCACCTGACCCAGCATTCAGGTGCCGACCATGGCGCGCTGCTGATCGTCAGCGGTGCCGAATTCCAGATGGCTGCCCTCGCCTACATCGACGATGCCGGGCTGCACGTGAGCATGGACAACTGCCAGAAGTTCATGACCCAGGCACCACTGTCGGTGATCAACGCCACGATGCGCACCCGCAAGCCACTGGTGCTCAACGATGCCCAAAGCGACTGTCCCGAAGCCTTTCGCCATGAGCTGCAGGCGCGCAATGCCCGTTCGGTGCTGTGCCTGCCGCTGGTGATCCAGGGCGTACTGATCGGCCTGGTGTACCTGGAAAACCGCCTGGTGCCCAACCTGTTCGGCAGCCAGCGCCTGGCCATGCTGGAGATCCTCGCCTCGCAGGCGGCGGTGTCGCTGCAAACCGCCAAGTTCTATACGCGCCTGGCCGAAGACAACCAGAGCCGCGCGCAGATGGAGGCCGAGCTGCGCCGCTCTCGTGCGGAGCTGGCCCGCAGTGCGCACCTGCAGGTGATGAACGAGCTGTCGGCGTCCATCGCCCACGAGATCAGCCAGCCGTTACTGGGGATTGCCTCCAACGCCGCCGCCAGCCTGCGCTGGCTCAAACGCGCCAAGCCCGACCTGGAAGAGGCGATTGCCGGCCTGGAAGACATCCGCAACGACAGCGAGCGTGCGGCCAACATCGTGCGCGCGCTGCGTTCGCTGGCCAAGCAATCGCCGGTGCAGCTCAAGGCCGTGAAGCTGGATGAGCTGATCCGTGAGGTCGTGCGCCTGACCTCGGCCGATGCCGCCAAGGGCACGGTGGACGTGCAGACACGGTTGCAGGCAGGGGTGAGTGTGATGGCCGACCCGGTGCAGTTGCAGCAATTGGTGTACAACCTGATCAACAACGGGCTGGAGGCGCTGGCGGGGTATCGCGGTGACGGGGTGCTGCGGATTGCTTCGGCTGTCGTCGGGGATGCGGTGGAGATTTGCGTGGACGACAACGGGCCGGGGATCGCGCCCGAGGAGCGGGAGCAGGTGTTCGGGGCGTTCTACACCACCAAGAGCGGTGGTATGGGGATGGGGCTGGCGATCTGCAATTCGGTGGTGCAGGCCCATGGTGGGGAGCTGCAGGCACTGGCATCCGAGCTGGGTGGTTGCCGGATTCGCTTCACTCTGCCTGTGAGTCCTTAATAGCCTGTACCGGCCTCATCGCGAGCAAGCTCGCTCCTACAGGGACCGTGTAGGAGCGAGCTTGCTCGCGAAGAGGCCGGTACAGGTTTACATCAACGCGAAGTCAATGCCGCATAGCTGTTCATCAAATTGCGGTAGTTAGGAATACGCTGCGACAGCAGGTTACCCAGCCCTTCGATATCGTTGCGCCAGTCACGGTGCAGCTCACACGCCACCGAGAACCAGTTCATCATCTGCGCGCCCGCCTGGGTCATGCGCACCCACGCTGCCTGTTGCACGGTTTCGTTGAAGGTACCCGAAGCATCGGTCACCACAAACACCTCAAAGCCTTCGGCCAGCGCCGACAGGGTCGGGAACGCCACGCATACATCGGTTACCACGCCGGCGATGATCAGCTGCTTGCGGCCAGTGGCCTTGATCGCCTTGACGAAGTCTTCGTTGTCCCAGGCGTTGATCTGGCCGGGGCGGGCGATGTACGGCGCGTCCGGGAACATTTCTTTCAGCTCGGGCACCAGCGGGCCGTTCGGGCCTTGCTCGAAGCTGGTGGTGAGGATGGTCGGCAGGCCGAAGAACTTGGCCAGGTCACCCAGGGCCAGCACGTTGTTCTTGAACTCGTTGGGCGAGAAGTCCTGCACCAGCGAGATCAGGCCGGTCTGGTGGTCTACCAGCAGGACCACGGCGTCGTCTTTGTTCAAGCGCTTGTAATCAGGTTGGCTCATGGGGTGACTCCTTGGGTTGGGATGACGGTCCGGCACTGTCCGCAAGGGGCTATACCGGTGGATAGATACGGCTTAAGAAATGGCCTGCGCCTGTCGCCAGGCCTTGGGCGGCTGGCCAACCAGGCGGCTGAAGGCGCGGGTGAAATGGGCCTGGTCGCAAAAGCCGCATTCCAGGCTTACATGGGTTATCGGTGCTTCGGTGGTGAGCAGGCGCTTGGCCTTTTCCATGCGTGCCAGCAGGCGCCAGGCCTGGGGCGAAAGGCCGGTATTGACCTTGAAGGCGCGGGAGAAATGGCTGCGGGTGAGGTTGCACACGCCGGCGATCTCGATGATCGACAGCGAACTGCGCAGCATCAGTTCCTTGGCCTGGCGCAACCGCGCGGGCGTCAGTGCGCCGGGGGTTTGCAGCGGCTCTTGGGGCGTGCCGGGGTGCATGGCGACTCTCCTGTTGAATGCAGAAAGTCTCGCCCCCGGCACATGACAAAGTCCTGAGCCGAACCTGAATTGTTCTTAATTGTGCGCGGCGGTATACCGTAAGATGCACGTTGTATTCAGCTACCGAGCGAAGAAGCATGCAGGTAAACGCTCACCGCACCGTGGCCATGGTGCTGTTCAACGATGTGCTCTTGCTGGATGTGACCGGGCCCATGGATGCGTTCGCCATCGCCAACCGTTTTTTGCCGGCAGAGCGGCAATACCGGCTGCTCACCCTGGCCGAAGGGCAGGCAGCGGTGCGCGGCTCCTGTGGGCTGAAAGTGGTGGCCGACCTGCGCCTGGAAGACTTGCCGGACGCCGTCGACCTGTTGCTGGTGCCCGGCGGCCCTGGCGCGTATGACATTGCCGTGCCAGCGCTGGAGCGCTGGTTGCCACAGGCGGTGCGCAGCGCCAAGCGCTTTGGTGCCATTTGTACCGGGGTGTTCCTGCTGGGCCGGGCGGGGCTGCTGGACGGCTACCGCTGCACCACCCACTGGAATTACGTCGAGCGCCTGGCGCGGGCGTTTCCTCAGGCCAAGGTCGAGACCGAGCAGATCTATGTGATCGACCGCTGCCTGATTACGTCGGGCGGGATCACTGCGGGTATCGACCTGGCGCTGGCGGTGGTGGCCGAGGACCACGGCAAGGCGCTGGCCCTGGAAGTGGCCAAGGTGCTGCTGGTCGCCCGCCATCGCCAAGGCGGGCAGACCCCGTACGGGCCGTTGCTGGCGGCGGTGCCGCGTGATGATTCGCCGATTGCCCGGGTACAGGCGCACATCGTCGACCATATCGAGCAGACGTTTACCGTGCAGAAGATGGCCGACCTGGTGGCCATGAGCAGCCGTAACTTCGCCCGCACGTTCCAGCGCGAGGTTGGGATAACGCCGTTGCAGTACCTGCAGAATGCGCGGATCGACCGGGCACGCAAGCTGCTGGAAGGCAGCGACCTGCCGTTGAAGGTGGTGGCGGCGCAGTGCGGGTTTGGCAGTGACCGGCATATGCGCAAGGTGTTCTGTGAGCGGATTGGCATGACGCCGGCGCAGTATCGGGCGCAGTTTGGTGGGGTTTGAGTTGGCAGTTTTCCTGTGCTGGCCTCTTCGCGGGTTTACCCGCGAAGAGGCCAGCACAGGTTGTCTCATTCTTCGGGACAATCTTTCTCCCCGAAAGCAGATTGTCTACCACCCCCTCATTCCCCAGAATTGTCGGCCAAACTGTTCAAACGCTGCCCCGGCAGCTCATGGAGTACGAGCCAATGCCACACGAAGGCAGCCTTCTGCAAACCGCGGTGATCTTCCTGCTCGCCGCAGTCCTCGCCGTCCCCCTGGCCAAGCGCCTGCAACTGGGCGCCGTGCTCGGTTACCTGCTCGCCGGCGTAGTCATCGGCCCGCAGGCACTGGGCCTGATCCGCGACACCGAAAGCGTCGCACACATTTCCGAGCTGGGCGTGGTGCTGCTGCTGTTCATCATCGGCCTTGAACTGTCGCCCAAGCGTCTGTGGCTGATGCGCAAATCGGTGTTCGGTGTCGGCACTGCCCAGGTGCTTCTGACCGGCGCACTGATCGGTGCCATTGCCCTGTTCGGCTTCAGCCAGACGCTGCCGGCGGCCATTGTGCTCGGCCTGGGCCTAGCGCTGTCGTCCACCGCCCTGGGCTTGCAGAGCCTGGCCGAGAGCAAGCAGCTGAACGCCCCGCACGGCCGCCTGGCCTTCGCCATCCTGCTGTTCCAGGACATCGCCGCCATCCCGCTGATTGCCCTGGTTCCGTTGCTGGCCGCCAGTGGCCCGGACACCAGCCACGGCGATAGCCTGCAACACGGCCTGAAGGTATTCGCCAGCATCGCCGTGGTCATCATCGGCGGCCGCTACCTGCTGCGTCCGGTGTTCCGCATTGTGGCCCGCACCGGCCTGCCGGAAGTGTCCACCGCCACCGCGCTGCTGGTGGTGATCGGCACTGCCTGGTTGATGGAGGAAGCCGGTGTTTCGATGGCTTTGGGTGCGTTCCTCGCCGGCTTGCTGCTGGCCGACTCGGAATACCGCCACGAGCTGGAATCGCAGATCGAACCGTTCAAGGGCCTGCTGCTGGGGCTGTTCTTCATCAGCGTCGGCATGGGCGCCAACCTGCTTCTGTTGCTGGAAATGCCGCTGGTGCTGCTGGGTTTGACCCTGCTGCTGGTGGCGGTGAAGCTGGTGCTGCTGATTGGCGTCGGCCGCCTGGCCGGTGGCCTGAACAGCGCCAGCGCCCTGCGCTTGGGCATGGTGCTGGCCGCCGGGGGCGAGTTCGCCTTCGTGGTGTTCAAGCTGGGCAAGGACCAGGGCTTATTCGACACCCAGACCTACGATTTGCTGTTGATGACCATCACCCTGTCCATGGCCATCACCCCACTGCTGATGCTGGGCTGCGCCCGCGCCCTCAAGCGCCCGCAGCCTGTGCGGGAAGTGCCTGAGCAGTACAAGCAGATCCAGACGGATACGCCGCGGGTGGTGATCGTCGGCATGGGCCGCATGGGCCAGATCGTCGCGCGTATTCTGCGGGCACAGAAGATCCCGTTCATCGCCCTGGAAACCTCGGTGGACACCATCGAGATGACCCGCATGTTCGAACAGGTGCCAGTGTTCTACGGCGACCCGCTGCGCCCCGAGGTGCTGCATGCGGCCAAGGTGGGTGAGGCGGAGTACTTCATCATCACCATCGATGACCCGGAGGCCGCCATTCATACCGCTGAACGGGTGAAACGCCTGTACCCGCACTTGAAGGTGCTGGCCCGTGCGCGTAATCGCCAGCATGTGCACAAGTTGGTGGATGTGGGTGCAGAGCCGATTCGCGAGACGTTCTACTCCAGCCTGGAGATGACCCGCCGGGCATTGGTGGGGTTGGGGTTGAGCGATGAACAGGCGGCGGACCGGATTGCGCGGTTTACCCAGCATGACGAGGAAGTGCTGGTGGCCCAGGGGCAAGTGCGCGATGACCGGGCCAAGGTGATGCAGACGGCCAAGGAGGCGCGGGTGGAGTTGGAGCGGTTGTTTGATTCGGATGCGGATTGAGGGCCTTTGGCGCACGCCTTGAGGGGTGTGGCGCCTATGAGATCGAGCGCCGCCCACGCGGCGCATCGCGAGCAAGCTCGCTCCTACATCTGTTTCGGGCCAGTTATTCCTGAAGTAGTGGCGCGCGGCCCTTGGTGTTCATCTCGAAATTGCGTCGGGCAAACAAGGCGGTCGCGCGCGTTGGTGCAGGCGATACTGGCCCGAAACAAATGTAGGAGCGAGCTTGCTCGCGATGCGCCGCGCGGGCGGCGCTCGATCTCACAGGCGCCACATCCCTCACGACATACACTTGGTGGCCGTACCACTACCTCATGGCCTGCACGTTAACAGGCAAACCCGAACTATTTAGGGACACTTACCGTGCGCAGCCTCCCAGAGGTCATACGCCGCCTGCTCGGCGAGGTACTGCCGGGCAGGGCCAAAGCCTGCCAGTTCAAGTCGATCAGCGAGGTCAGCTGAAATGGCCGCACGTCCATGGAGCACAGCGGACAATTGCATCTGCGAACAATCAAGGCGCCGGGCTAAATCCGAAATAGTCATTCCGATTGCTGGCAGCACGTCGAAGAGCAACGACTCTCCCGGATGTGGTGGATTGTAGAGGGGCATTTGAAGTCTCCTGAATAGGCACTCCCAATGATCTTCCCTTTCCTCGCTGGCCATCAGGTCGCAACGGCTGATCGGATTGTCAGAATTATCCTGTTTTATCTCGCCACCGGAGCTGCTATACCGCCCTTCGCGGGCAGCGTAGCGGACCCAGCACACCGAATTCTCAGTTGCGTCCTACTGTCTTCCAAGCCATTTCCTACGTAGCCGCATAGCCTGAAGAATTATCCTACACACCGTGTCGACGCCCGTCTGATTGTCCGGGGAAGGCCTGCTCTCTAGGCTGACCTGGTCGCTGTCGGTTCAGCGATCGGGTGTGGAAACCCGGATGTGATGAAGGGCTGCCGTTATGGCAGTTGTGCGCGTGAGGCCTTTTGGCCTACCGGCTTGCCTTCTCACCGGTTTTCCACCCCGCGCACAACTGCCGCCTTCTGCGTGGAAACGGGTGGTTGCAGTTCAATCCTAGAGAAGGAATTGCCATGAAAAGAATCGTCCCCGATCCACCCCTTCCCGAAACCACCCAACGCCCCTTCAGCCGCTGCGATGCCGGCCATCCCCCATTGTTCACAGTAAACCCCGGCGTCTCCGCCCACGACGCTCTGGTGCATGTCGCCCAGTACCTGCGCGGTGCCTATGACTGTGGCTACAAAGCCCTGGAGCATCTGGATGACACAGGCAAAAGCCTGTTCTGGAGCAACCTGAATGCACTCGAAATGGCAGAAGGGTTGGTTGAGGCATTGCTGGATGGGATTGAGTCACAGCCCATGAATTGATGCAGCCTGTGCCGCGAAGAGGCCGGTACAGCAAACAAAAAAAGGCCGGCTCCCTACAGAGGAAGCCGGCCTTTGTGCGTACCGCTACTGATCAATTACTTACCCGCAGTCAGCGCGTTGTAGCTGGTCATCAGGTTCCGATAATCCGGAATGTGGTTGGAGCACAGCGCCGCCAGCCCTTCGATATCATTGCGCCAGTCGCGGTGCAGCTCACAGGCCACGCCGAACCAGGTCATCAGCTGGGCACCCGCCCGGCTCATACGGTCATGGGCAGCATCACGGGTCATTTCGTTGAAGGTACCGGAAGCATCGGTCACCACAAACACATCGAACTCTTCTTCCAGCGCCGACAACGCCGGGAACGCCACACAAACCTCAGTCACCACACCGGCAATGATCAGCTGCTTCTTGCCAGTGGCCTTCACCGCCTTCACGAAATCTTCGTTATCCCAGGCATTGATCTGGCCAGGGCGGGCAATGTACGGCGCATCCGGGAACAGTGCTTTCAGCTCTGGTACCAGCGGGCCGTTGGGGCCTTGCTCGAAGCTGGTGGTGAGAATGGTCGGCAGGTTGAAGAACTTGGCCAGGTCAGCCAGGGCCAGCACGTTGTTCTTGAACTTGTCCGGCTCGATGTCGCGCACCAGCGACAGCAGGCCTGCCTGGTGGTCTACCAGCAGTACGGCAGCGTCGTCTTTGTTCAGGCGGTTGTAGGTGAATTTGCTCATGGTCTGTGCTCCTAAGGTTTATGAATTTTTCAGCTAGTCGGGGTGTTTCGCGTTGATGGACACAGATTAAAATCATCACCTTTGCTGCACTAGACTGCGAAAACCGCCCTTAGCGTTCCGTTTGGAGAACGATCATTGGAAGACCTCAACTCCCTCTACTACTTCACCCAGGTAGTCGAGCACGGTGGTTTCGCCCCGGCAGGCCGAGCGCTGGACATGCCCAAGTCGAAGCTCAGCCGGCGCATCGCCGACCTTGAGGACCGCCTGGGCGTGCGCCTGCTGCACCGCACCAGCCGGCACTGCTCGCTCACCGAAATCGGCCAGGCCTACTACAACCGCTGCCTGGCCATGCGCGTGGAGGCCGAGGGCGCGGCGGAGATCATCGAGCGTAACCGCAGCGAGCCGCGCGGGCTGGTGCGTATCAGCTGCCCTACCACCCTGCTCAACTCGTGGGTCGGGCCGATGCTGACCCGCTACATGCTCAAGTACCCGCAGGTGGAGCTGTTCATCGAAAGTACCAACCGCCGCGTCGACCTGCTGCACGAGGGCTTCGACATTGCGCTGCGGGTGCGCTTTCCACCATTGGAAAACACCGACATGGTGATGAAGGTGCTGAGCAACAGCACCCAGTGCCTGGTGGGCCAGCCGCAGTACCTGGAGCAACTGCCCAAGGGCTTCGATCCGCAGTTGCTCGGCACGCTGCCGAGCCTGCATTGGGGCAGCGCACAGCGTGAGTACCAGTGGGAGCTGTTCCAGGGTGAGGACAGCAGCCGCAGCATTGTCATCCCGCATACACCGCGCATGGTGACCGACGATTTGTTTGCCCTGCGCCATTTCGTGGTGGCTGGGGTGGGGATTGCGCATTTGCCGCGGGTGGCGGTTCGCGAAGACCTGGCTGCGGGGCGGCTGGTGGAGTTGATACCCGACTGGCATCCGCGTTGCGGCATCGTGCATGCGATCTTCCCTTCGCGGCGCGGGCTACTGCCTTCGGTGCGGGCGCTGATCGATCATCTGGCTGAGGAGTTTGCCATTAGCGACATGGCTTGAGTGCTGGGCTGGCTGTACTGGCCTCTTCGCGGGTAAACCCGCTCCCACAGGGATCGCGCAGATTCTGAGACTGTGCAGTACCTGTGGGAGCGGGTTTACCCGCGAAGAGGCCGGCACAGGTAAAGCAGATCCGCCCAGCACACCCTTACAAGACCCCTGGCCTATCCTTGCTCCACAATCCCGGATCATCCCCCGGAGCCCCCCATGATCCGCGCCACTCACGGACCAGGCCGCGCCCTGCTCGCCACCCTCGCCCTCTGCCCGGCGCTCAGCCAGGCCGATGAACCTGGCTGGTCGTTGCTCAGCCGCAACTACTTCCTGCACAGCGACTTCCGCTCGCCCTCTGCCAGCGGCCAGAACTACCGCCAGGAATGGGCACAGGGCTTCATCGGCGAGGTCCGTTCGGGCTTCACTGAAGGCACGGTTGGCGTGGGCATCGACGCCCACGGTTTTCTTGGCCTGAAGCTTGACGGCGGCCGTGGCCATGCCGGCACCGGTTTGCTGCCACGCGACAGCAATGGCCGCGCCGAATCCGACTACTCCAGCGCCGGTGCCGCGCTCAAGCTGCGCCTGGGCAACACCCAGTTGCGCTACGGCGAAATGAACGTGGAAACCCCGGTGTTCGACACTGGCGACAAACGCCTGCACCCGGAATACGCCACCGGCTGGTTGGTGGAAAACACCGACCTGCCCGACTGGCGCCTGCAAGCCGGGCGTTTCAGCGCCTTCAACAACCAGGACAACAGCTCCACCCACGATGATTTCAGCGGCTATGGCGCCACCACCCACAACCGCGCCATCAGCCTGGCCGGCGCCACCTTCGCACCCGCAGGCCCGTTTGGTGGCGCGCTGTATGCCGGTCAACTGCAAGACACCTGGCGCCAGGCCTACCTCAACCTGAACCTGGCCGAAGGCAACTGGCGCGTGGACGGCAACCTCTACAAAACCCGCGACACCGGCAATGCCAGTGCCGGGGCAATCGACACCCTCGCCTACAGCCTGCTGGCCAAATACAGCTTCGGCGCCCAGGCGCTGAGCCTGGCCTATCAGAAGGTCGAGGGCGACACCCCGTTCGACTTCGTTGGCGGCGACTCCATCTATCTGGCCAACTCGATCAAGTACGCCGACTTCAACGGCCCGGGCGAGCGTTCGTGGCAACTGCGCTACGACCTCAACTTCGCCACCCTCGGCCTCCCCGGCCTGAGCCTGATGGGCCGCTACGTCAGCGGCCGTGGCATCGACGGCAGCCATGCACCGGCCAGCGGCGCCTACGTTGGCCAGTACGGCGACGGCGGCAGGCACTGGGAGCGCGACATCGACCTGAAATACGTGGTGCAGTCGGGCGCCGCCAAAGACTTGAGCCTGTCGTTCTCCCATGTAAGCCACCGCGCCAACCAGGCCCAGGCCGGCGATGACATCGACCGTATCTACCTGATCATCGAATACCCACTCAAAGGCAGCTTCTGACATGAGCACATCCCCTTCAGGCGCCTGGAGCCCGTTGCGCAACACCACCTTCCGCATGCTGTGGATCGCCACCATCGCCTCCAACATCGGCACCTGGATGCACGAGGTGGGCGCCGGCTGGTTGATGACCACGCTGTCGGCCAGCCCGCTGCACGTGGCGCTGATCCAGGTGGCCGGCTCACTGCCGATGTTCTTCCTGGCCCTGCCAGCGGGCGCGGCGGCGGATATCGTCGACAAGCGCCGCTACCTGTTGCTGGTGCAGCTGTGGATGTCTGCCGTGGCCGTGGTGCTGGCAGCCCTGACCCTGCTTGGGCTGATGAACGTGACCTTGCTGCTGGTGCTGACCCTGGCACTGGGCATCGGTACGGCGTTGATGATGCCGGCCTGGAGCGCACTGACACCGGAGCTGGTGGGCAAGGAAGACCTGGCCAACGCGGTGGCCATCTCCAGTGTGGGCATCAACGTGTCTCGCGCCATTGGCCCGGCCTTGGCCGGCGTGGTGGTGAGCATGGTCGGCCCCTGGCTGACCTTTGCCTTGAACGCCATTTCGTTTGCCGGGGTGATCCTGGTGTTGTTCCTGTGGAAACGCGAGGTGAAGGAGCCGCTGCTGCCAGCCGAGCGCTTCGTGGGCGCCATGCGCACCGGCCTGCGCTTCGCGCGCAGTGCCAAACCCTTGCAGGCCGTGCTGTTGCGGGCTGTAGCGTTCTTCTTCTGCGCCAGCGCCGGCACCTCGCTGCTGCCACTGATCGTGCGCGGCGAAATGCACGGCACTGCTGCCGACTTCGGCTTGCTGCTGGCGGCCATCGGCATTGGCGCGGTGGCCGGCGCCACCCTGCTGCCGCGCCTGCGCGAACGCATCAGCCGCGACCGCCTGGTGCTGTTCGCCAGCCTGCTGTATGCGCTGTTCCTGCTGGCGCTGGCGCTTGTGCGCAACTTCTATGTGCTGCTGCCGGCGATGCTGCTCAGCGGGGCGGCGTGGATCGCGGTGCTGTCCAACCTGCAGGTGGCGGCGCAAACCTCGGTGCCGGCCTGGGTGCGGGCGCGGGCGTTGTCGGTGTACATCCTGATTTTCTTTGGTGCCATGGCGTGTGGCGGGTTGCTGTGGGGCACTCTGGCCAGCCATGCGTCGATCACCTTGAGCCTGCTGCTGGCGGCGGGTGGCCTGGGCCTGGGCACGTTGCTGACCTGCAAGGTGACCCTGCCGGAAACCGAAGCCGAAGAGCTGACGCCGTCGTTGCACTGGCCTGTTCCGGTGCTGAACGATGACATGGACAAGGAAAGCGGGCCGGTGATGGTGACGGTGGAGTATCACATCGACCCGGCCAAGGCCGAGGCTTTCCAGCTGGCGGCGCGGGAACTGGAAGCCATGCGCAAGCGCAATGGGGCACTGTCCTGGGGATTGATGCGCGACAGTGCAGACCCGGCGCTTTGGCTGGAGTTTTTCTTCGAAGAGTCGTGGCTGGAGCATTTGCGGCATCACCATCGGGTGACCCGGGGTGAGCTGAAGATCGAGGCGCGGGTGCGGATGCTGCAGACGGATGGGGTTGAGGTGAAGATTCGGCATCTGCTGGCAGGCGGGGAGCACAAGGCTCACCACTGATGTTGGCTTTTCCGGCCTCTTCGCGGGCAAGCCCGCTCCCACAGGGACCGCGCAGGTCCTGAGGGCTGTGCAGTACCTGTGGGAGCGGGCTTGCCCGCGAAGAGGCCCACACTGAAGGAATAAAAAAAGGGGCCAAACACTGGCCCCCTTCTTCACATCAGCTCAGCTTAGAAAGCAAAGCACGAGCAACCCAGCGCCCCCCAGAAGCCCTGGAAGTCATTGACCGGCACACTCGATTTACGCGCTTTGTCATGACTGTGCGCATGTACCCCGCACGGCCCCGAGCACTGATGCACGGCGGCCGCCAGCGAAGGCGTACCCACGCGCCAGTGCCCTGGCACCTTAGCTACGGGCGACCACTCTGGCAGCACTGGCACCTGCGGTGGGCCAAGGCGATCAAATTCGCCGGCAGCGTACACCACCTTGCCATCGACGATGGTCAGCACCGACTCGATGCCCTTGATCGCCTCTTCATCAACGCTGAAGAAGTCCAGCGACAGCGCCGCCAGGTCAGCCAGCTGGCCCACCTTGATCTGGCCTTTCTTGCCCTGCTCGCTGGAGAACCAGGCACTGCCTTGGGTGAACAGTTGCAGCGCGGTGTCGCGGCTCAGGCCTTCAGGGTACAGCTCCATGCCGCCAACGGTCTTGCCGCTGACCAGCCAGTACAGCGAGGTCCACGGGTTGTAGCTGGACACGCGGGTAGCATCGGTACCGGCACCGACCGGCACGCCCATGTCGAGCATGCGCTTGATCGGCGGGGTCTGCTCGGCGGCCTTGGCACCGTAGCGGTCGACGAAGTACTCACCCTGGAAGGCCATGCGGTCCTGAATGGCGATACCACCGCCCAGGGCACGCACGCGCTCGATGTTCTGTGGCGTGATGGTTTCGGCGTGGTCGAAGAACCACGGCAGGCCGTTGAACGGGATGTCGCGGTTGACCTTCTCGAACACGTCGAGCATGCGCGTGATCGATTCGTTGTAGGTGGCGTGCAGGCGGAACGGCCAGCGCTGCTCGACCAGGTGGCGCACCACCGGTTCCAGTTCTTCTTCCATGGTTTGCGGCAGGTCCGGGCGCGGCTCGAGGAAGTCCTCGAAGTCGGCAGCGGAGAACACCAGCATTTCACCCGCGCCGTTGTGGCGCAGGAAGTCGGTGCCGCTGTGCAACTTGACGCTGGAGGTCCACTTCTTGAAGTCGTCCAGCTCTTCCTTGGGCTTCTGGGTGAACAGGTTGTAGGCGATGCGCACGGTCAGCTGGTTATTGTCGGCCAGCTCCTGGATCACCGAGTAGTCGTCGGGGAAATTCTGGTAGCCGCCGCCAGCGTCGATGGCGCTGGTCAGGCCCAGGCGGTTGAGTTCACGCATGAACTGGCGGGTGGAGTTGACCTGGTATTCCAGCGGCAGCTTCGGCCCTTTGGCCAGGGTGGCGTAGAGGATCATCGCGTTGGGGCGGGCGATGAGCATGCCGGTCGGGTTACCGAACTTGTCCCGCTGGATCTCGCCACCCGGCGGGTTCGGCGTTTCCTTGGTGTAGCCGACGGCCTTGAGCGCGGCGCGGTTGAGCAGCGCGCGGTCATACAGGTGCAGCAGAAACACCGGGGTATCGGGCGCGGCCTGGTTGATTTCTTCCAGGGTAGGCATGCGCTTTTCGGCGAACTGGAATTCGTTCCAGCCACCCACCACACGCACCCACTGCGGGGTCGGCGTGCGCGCGGCCTGGTCCTTGAGCATGCGCAGGGCATCGGCCACCGATGGCACGCCTTCCCAGCGCAGTTCCAGGTTGTAGTTCAGGCCACCGCGGATCAGGTGCAGGTGCGAGTCGTTCAGGCCGGGAATGACCGTGCGCTGCTTGAGGTCGACGATTTGCGTGGTGGCGCCCTTGTGGGCCATGGCCTCGGCGTCGTTGCCCACGGCGATGAAGCGGCCATCCTTGATGGCGACGGCGGTCGCAGTAGGCTTTTCGCGGTCAACGGTGTGCAGTTTGCCGTTGAACAGAATCAGGTCGGCGGTCATGGAACCTCCTTGGGTGGATGCGTGAGCGGAACCGGCTTGGCCGGTGAAGGGCAATGCGGACCAGAGCGCGCCGGCGGCACCGAGCACGGTGCTGGTGGCGAGGAACTGGCGACGGGTCTTGTCGTTGCGGTCCTGGGACATGGTGTTCTCCGTCTCTGGGTGCGGCAGCGGCAGGCGCAACTGCGGAGCATGCCGGTTGATGCTGGGTCAGGGCTTGGATGGATGTGCGGTGGGCTGTAGAAGGTTAGCCCTGATCAACAGTTGTGCTGCCAGGGCTGGCCTCTTCGCGGGTAAACCCGCGAATGCATCCCACAATTAACGCTGGAGGAACGCCAGCAAATCCTCATTCAGCTGCTGCGCATGGGTCACCGCAAACCCGTGCGGCGCACCGGCATACACCTTCAGCTCAGCCCCGCGAATCAGCTCTGCCGCCTGCTTGCCGGTGGTTTCGAACGGCACGATCTGGTCGTCGTCACCATGAATCACCAGCGTCGGCACATCGACCTTGGCCATGTCCGGGCGGAAGTCGGTTTCGGAGAACGCCGTCACGCAATCCAGGGTGCCCTTGATCGACGCCATCAGTGCGATGTTCAGCGTTTGCGTCTGCACGCCCTGAGACACCTGCTGCCCATGGTTCAGGCCATAGAACGGCGTGGCAAAGTCGGCGATGAACTGGGCGCGGTCGGCACGCAGGCCGGCACGGATACCCTCGAACACCGACAGGTCGACACCCTCAGGGTTGTCGTCACGCTTGCCGAATACTGGCGTCACAGCCCCCAGCAACACCAGCCCGGCCACCCGCTCGCTGCCGTGGCGGGCGATGTAGCGGCTGACATCACCGCCACCCATCGAGAAGCCCACCAGGGTGACGTCGCGCAGGTCGAGGTGTTCGATCAGCTGGGCAATGTCATCGGCAAAGGTGTCGTAGTCGTAACCGTTCCACGGCTGGCTCGAACGGCCGAAGCCCCGGCGGTCGAAGGCGATGGCGCGGTAGCCTCGGCTGGCCAGGAACTCCATCTGCGAATCCCACATGTCGGCATCCAGCGGCCAGCCGTGGCTGAACAGCACGGGCTTGCCGCTGCCCCAGTCCTTGAAATAGATCGAAGTGCCATCGCGGGTAACGAAGGTGCTCATAACGGTATCTCCTTGAAAGTGTCGAGGTGAAGGCGTGGCTCAGCCGCGTAGCCAGTTGGCGCAGCGGCGGGTTACCCAAGGCATGATGTAGAACACCACGGGCAGGATGACGAACAGGTTGACGATGAGGTTGCCGGTGATCGGGCCGCCCAGCTGCGGGAAGCGTGCGAACAGCGGCGCCAACAGTTGCGGAATGACCATGGTCATCGGGCAGATCACCAGGTAGGTCAGCAGCGCCTGCTTCCAGCGCGGCGGTTGCGCCGCCGTAGTGCTCGGCGGGGTGAACCAGAACTCCGGGTCATCGTGCACCTGGGTGTTGTCACCGCCTTCAAGCAGCGGTAGCACCTCATTGACCAGCGCCTGGCGCTCGCCCGAGTTGACCCAGGCCTGCAGTCGCGTGGCGTCGGCAAAACGCACCACGGTGGTGAAGTGCAGCCCGCCGTCATCGGGACGGATGACGTTGACGTCCAGGTGCCCCGGCTGGCGCCGCGCGGTACTGACCGTGCGCTTGAGCCATGCTTCGTAATCTGCCAGCGAGGCGGCGCGGACCTTGTGCTGAATGACCAGCGTCACCACGTTGCGGTTGTCTTGGAGTGCGGTGTTCATCGGCGTTCCTTGGGATGAGCTTGCCCGCATCCACTGTGCAACGGCGGACGGGCGGAGGATTGGATGGGTGTGCTGCCCTTGGCGGGCACCGACTGGCGGTGCCCGGGGCGGTTTGGCTTACTTGCCGGCGTTGAAGGCGTTGTAGCTGGTCATCAGGTTGCGGTAGTCCGGGATGTGGTTGGAGCACAGCGCGGCCAGGCCTTCGATGTCGTTGCGCCAGTCGCGGTGCAGCTCACAGGCCACGCCGAACCAGGTCATCAGCTGCGCACCGGCCCGGCTCATGCGGTCGTGGGCAGCGTCACGGGTCATGGCGTTGAAGGTGCCGGAGGCATCGGTGACCACGAATACGTCGAACTCTTCTTCCAGCGCGGCCAGGGCCGGGAAGGCAACGCACACTTCAGTCACTACGCCAGCGATGATCAGCTGCTTCTTGCCGGTGGCTTTCACGGCCTTGACGAAGTCTTCGTTGTCCCAGGCGTTGATCTGGCCTGGGCGGGCAATGTACGGGGCATCCGGGAACAGCGCTTTCAGTTCGGGCACCAGCGGGCCGTTGGGGCCTTGTTCGAAGCTGGTGGTGAGGATGGTCGGCAGGTTGAAGAACTTGGCCAGGTCGGCCAGGGCCAGCACGTTGTTCTTGAACGCGTCCGGCTCGATGTCGCGGACCAGGGACAGCAGGCCAGCCTGGTGGTCGACCAGCAGGACAGCGGCGTCGTCTTTGTTCAGGCGGTTGTATTTGAAGTTGGTCATGGTCGTTGCTCCTAAGGGTTTTGATGTTCAGTAAGTGGGGTGTTTCGCGTTGATGGGAGAAGATTAAAACCATCACCTTTGGAGCGGTAGATAGCTATTTTTGGCTTTAGCGTTCTATTTAAAGAACGACAAATTGGCAGTGGATTTGCCGGGCTACCTGCTCTATTACTACCCACAGCCCTCCCCTCATCCCCGAGACCTCCATGCTGGCGTTCATCCAGTCGTCCCCGTTGTTGCTCGGTACCACCCTGATCCTGCTCGACCTCGTGCTCTGGCAACTGATCCCCATCCAGCGCCGTGCCTGGCGCATCGGCACGCGCCTGGTGCTGTTCCTGCTGTTCAGCTCGGTGCTGGTGGCCGCTGGCATGAGCCCGCTGCAACCGCCGCCCTGGCCCGACGATGTGTCGCGCAACCTGATGGCCACGGTATTGGCCATCGGCTGGTGGCTGTTTGGCGCACGCACGGTCACGGTGGTGTTCGGCCTGCTGCTGGTGGCCCGTGGCAGCCATGGCGGGCGGTTGCTGCAGGATGTGCTGGGGGCGCTGATCTTCCTCGCCGCTGTGGTGGCTGCCGCCGGCTATGTGATGCAACTGCCGGTGAAAGGCCTGCTGGCCACCTCCGGGGTCATGGCCATCGTCATCGGCCTGGCGCTGCAAAGCACCCTGGCCGACGTGTTCAGCGGCATCGTGCTGAACACCACGCGGCCCTACCAGATTGGCGACTCCATCTCCATCGACGGCACCGAGGGCAAGGTGCTGGACATCGACTGGCGCGCCACACGCCTGCTGACCGGCACTGGCAGCCTGGCGGTGATCCCCAACTCGGTAGCGGCCAAGGCCCGGCTGCTCAACCACAGCCGCCCGGCCGATGTGCATGGGGTGTCGATCAGCGTGGTGGTGCCGGCCAAGGTGCGGCCTAAGCGGGTGTTCGATGCACTGGAAAAGGCCCTGCAGGGCGTCAGTGCCATTCTTGAGACCCCAAAGCCGAAAGTGACGGTGAAGGCCTCGACGCTGGAATCCGTGGAGTACGAGGCCAGCGGTTTCGTGGCCGACGCAGGCGCCAAGGGCGACGCGCGCAACCAGCTGTTCGACCTCGCGCACCGGCACCTGGAGGCCAGCGGGGTGATGTGGAACGTGGACCTGGCCCTGCCGCCGCGCAGCCGCCAGCGCGAAGTACTGGACGAGGTGCGGGTGTTCCGCTCGCTAAGCGATGAAGAGCGCGATACGCTGAGCCAGCGCATGACGGCGGTGGAGTACCTGGCGGATCAGGTGATCCTGGGCGTTGGCGAGCATTCCGATCACCTGTTGGTGATTGGCAGCGGGGTCATCTCGGCATCGGTGCGCGATGGCGACAAGTTGGTCGAAGCCGGGCGCATGGGGCCGGGTGAGGTGCTGGGGATCGAGGGCATCATCGATGAAGAGGATTCGCTGGCCGAGTTCCGCACGCTGACCAGCTGCGTGCTGTACCGGATCGACAAGGAACAGGTGAAGAGCTGTTTGCAGCAGCGTGGCGAGGTGCAGACGGCATTGAGCAAGTTGCAGCGGTTCCGGCGCCAGAGCCGGGAGTCGTTGTTGCTGCAGAAGCCGGCTTTGATCAAGAAAGGCGGCTTCCTTAGCTGGTTGCACAAGTAAGCCAGTGCTGGCCCAAACCTGTCATTTTCGGCATCACGCGGTCCGTGTAGGAGCGGCCTTGTGTCGCGAAAGGGCCGCAAAGCGGCCCCAGCAATTTATGCGGCGAAGCTGAAATGTTGGGGGTGCTGCGCGCCCCTTTCGCGACACAAGGCCGCTCCTACAAAAAACAGTGTCTGTCTTACAGGACAACTCTCAGGCACTGCCCCGCGTGGTAAAGCGAGAACCCGGACTCATAGAACGCGGTGCGCAGCGAAGGCGCGCTCACGCCGGTCATCGGCGAGAACGGAATCGGCAGGCTATCCGCCTCCCCCTTCAGCAGGAACTCGGCAAACGCCCGGCCAATCACGGTGCCGGTGGTGTTACCCCGCCCGTTATAACCGGTCACCGCCACCAGCCCCGGCGCCGGCTCAAACAGGCGCATCAGGTGATCAGGGGTGAAATCGATGCAGCCCGTCCAGTGCATTTCCCACTCGACCTTGCCCAGCTCCGGGTAGTAGTGGCTCTGGATCCGGTCTGCCCAGCTGCGCACGAACCACGCCGGCTTGTTGTCGACCCGGCCCAGACTGCCAAGCAGCAGACGGCCCTGGTCGTCGCGGCGAATGCTGCTGAGCACAGTGCGGGTGTCCCACGAGCCTTGACCATGCGGCAGCACCTTGTCGGCTGCTGCGCCCTGCAACGGCTTGGACGCCACCTGGTAGTAGTACCCACGGAAGAACTGCTTCTGCAGATTGCTCCAGTCGCCTTCGGTGTAGGCACCGGTGGAAATCACCACCTTGTCGGCGCGCACCGAGCCACGTGCGGTCTTCACCCGCCAGGCATCGCCATCACGCTCCAGGCCTTCGACCGAAGACTGCTGGAACAGCTTGCCGCCCAGACGCGCCACGGCAGCCGCCAGGCCCTGGGTGTAACCCATGGGGTTGATGGTGCCGGCGCGGCGGTCGAGCAGCGCGGCGGAAATCTTGTTGGTACCGCAGTATTCCTGGCACTGGGCGCCGGTCAGCAGCTCCACGTCGGCACCGCGGCGGCGCCATTGTTCGTGACGGGCCTCAAGGTCGGCGATGCCGGTGGCGTTGTGCGCCATGTGCAGCGTGCCTTTGTGCTGGGCCTGGCAGTCGATGCCCAGGCGCTCGATCATGGCGAACACTTCAGCCGGGGCTTCGCCGAGCACTTTGTTCAGGCGGCTGCCCTGCTTCTGGCCGAGGGTGGCCTCGACGTCGTCAGGGCGGATCCAGGTGCCGGCGTTGACCAGGCCCACGTTGCGCCCGGAGCCGCCGTGGCCGATCTTCCAGGCCTCCAGCAGGATCACCGACTTGCCCTGTTCGAGCAGGTGGATGGCCGCCGACAGGCCGGTAATGCCGCCACCGATCACGCAAACATCGGCCTTGTGCTCACCGGCCAGGGCCTGGGCGGCGACGGTCGGTTTGCTGACGAATTCCCACAAGCATTCTTGACGCAGTTCGGACATGGCCCGGCTCCAGCAATTTGTTCTTGTTGGGGCCGCGTGGCGGCCCATTCGCGGGTAAACCCGCTCCCACAGGGACCTCACAGGTTTCGAAATCTGTGGGGATCCTGTGGGAGCGGGTTTACCCGCGAACCGGGGGCATCGCCCCCGGCCATGCAGCATCAAACCATCAGTCGAACACGATACCCTGCGCCAGCGGCAGCTCGCGCGAGTAGTTCACGGTGTTGGTCTGGCGACGCATGTAGCCTTTCCAGGCATCCGAACCCGACTCACGACCACCGCCGGTTTCCTTCTCGCCACCAAACGCACCGCCGATCTCGGCGCCGCTGGTGCCGATGTTGACGTTGGCGATACCGCAGTCGCTGCCCGAAGCACTCTGGAAGCGCTCGGCTTCACGAATGTCGGTGGTGAAGATGCACGACGACAGGCCTTGTGGCACTTCGTTGTTCAGGCGCAGGGCCTCTTCGAAGTCGTCGTAGGCCAGCACGTACAGGATCGGGGCGAAGGTTTCGTGGCGCACCACGTCGCTCTGCGCCGGCATTTCGGCAATGGCAGGCGACACGTAGTAGGCGTTCGGGTACTGGTCGGCCAGCTGACGCTCGCCACCAAATACCTGACCACCTTCGTCGCGGGCCTTGGCCAGCGCGCCCTGCATGGCATCGAACGACAGCTTGTCGATCAGCGGGCCGACCAGGTTGTCCTTGCGTGGGTCGCCGATGCGCACTTTGCCGTAGGCAGCTTTGACGCGGGCAACCACTTCGTCCTTGATCGAGCGGTGCACGATCAGGCGGCGCAGGGTGGTGCAACGCTGGCCGGCGGTGCCGACAGCCGAGAACAGGATGCCGCGCACGGCCAGGTCCAGGTCGGCGCTCGGGGCCAGGATCATGGCGTTGTTGCCGCCCAGTTCGAGGATGCTGCGGCCGAAACGGGCAGCAACACGTGGGCCCACTTCACGGCCCATGCGGGTGCTGCCGGTGGCGCTGACCAGCGGCACGCGCGGGTCGTCGACCATGGCTTCGCCGGCTTCACGGCCGCCGATCACCAGTTGGGCCAGGCCAGCCGGGGCGTCGCCGAAGGCTTTCAGAGCTTTTTCGAACAGCGCCTGGCAAGCCAGGGCGGTGAGCGGGGTTTTCTCAGAAGGCTTCCACACCACCGAGTTACCGGCCACCAGGGCCAGGGCGGTGTTCCAGGCCCAGACAGCAACCGGGAAGTTGAAGGCGCTGATCACGCCGACCACGCCCAGCGGGTGCCAGGTTTCACGCATGTGGTGGCCTGGGCGCTCGGAGGCGATGGTCAGGCCGTACAGCTGGCGCGACAGGCCAACGGCGAAGTCGCAGATGTCGATCATTTCCTGTACTTCGCCCAGGCCTTCCTGGGTGATCTTGCCGGCTTCGATCGATACCAGTTCACCCAGGTCGGCCTTGTGCTCACGCAGCACTTCGCCGAACAGGCGCACCAGTTCGCCACGGCGCGGGGCCGGCACGGTGCGCCAGGCTTCGAAGGCGCTTTGGGCCTGGTCGATACGGGCGATGGTCTCGGCCTTGCCGAGCAGTTTCACCGAGGCGATCTGGCTGCCGTCGATCGGCGTGTGAACAGGGTAGTCGCCCTGGGTGTAAGCCTCGGCGGCAACGCCAAGGCGCTCGAGCAATCCAGCAACCATTTGTGCTTCTCCTACATCGGGTGATGGGGTGGAAAAATGATGTGGATCAGTATTAATCCGATCACATAGGTACAACAAACGACCTTTATTCCGCATATCATTCCGTCAGGTAATGATTTGAGCCGCAGAGACCGCTATGTCCAAACGCCTGGTGCCCTCCATGACCGCCCTGCAGTGCTTTGAAGCTGCAGCCCGCCATTTGAGCTTTACCCGTGCCGCCGAAGAGCTGCACCTGACCCAGAGTGCGGTCAGCAAGCAGGTGGCGCAGCTTGAAGACATGCTGCGCCACCACCTGTTCCTGCGCATTCGCCGACGCCTGCAACTGACGCCGGCCGGCAGCCTGTACCTGGCCGAAGTCAACAAGATCCTCACCCAGGTGGACATGTCCAGCCGCTACGTACTCACCTACGGCGAGCAGACCGAGATATTGAAGGTAGCCACTCAACCGAGTTTTGGCGTGCGCTGGTTGATTCCGCATCTGAAGGGTTTTGGTAAGCGGCACAGCAATATTCACCTCGATATCCGCAACGAGATGGAGCCGTTTGCCCTGTTGCAGGGCTCGGCGGACGTGGTGTTCTTCTATGGCCAGGGGACGTGGCCCGGGGCTACCTGCGTGGAGCTGTTTCGCGAAGAGGTGGTGCCGGTGTGCGCGCCGGAGCTGCTGGCCGGGCGCACACTGGGCGATGCCGCAGAGCTGGCCGACCTTGTGCTGTTGCAGAGCACGTCGCGACCGGAGGCTTGGCATGAGTGGTTCCTGGAGCAGGACCTGCAAAGCGTCAGCGCTTACCACGGGCCACGCTTCGATACGTTCTATATGGCCTTGAGCGCGGCGCAGGCCGGGTGCGGGGTGGCGCTGGTGCCGCGTTACCTGGCAGCGAAGGAGCTGGCCGAGGGGAGTTTGGTGGTGCCTTGGAACCATGCGATGCGCAGTGCGGGGGCGCATTATTTGGCGTATGCCGAGCATGCGGCGGAGGTGCCCAAGGTAAGGGCATTGGTGGAGTGGATTCACGAGCAGCTTCAGGCTTGAGGGCCTCTTCGCAGGCGAACCCGCGAAAGGGCCCTCAAGGTCGATCAAAAAAGGAATGACACACTCACTTTTTTTCGCTTGTGAGCCAAGTGCATTCCCAGCTTTCATGTAAGCGTCCGAACCCAACCAGGAAGCTAGCGATGCCCGCCCACGATTTCGTCAGCCCAGACAGCATTCGCGCGCAGTTCTCTGCCGCCATGTCGCTCATGTACAAACAGGAAGTGCCCCTGTACGGCACGCTGCTGGAGCTGGTGAGCGAAATCAACCAGCAGGTCATGGCCCAGCAGCCCAAGGTTGCCGAGGCCCTGCGCTGGACCGGGGAAATCGAGCGACTGGACCAGGAACGCCATGGCGCCATCCGCGTTGGCACCGCCGAAGAGCTGGCCACCATCGCCCGCCTGTTTGCCGTCATGGGTATGGAGCCGGTCGGCTACTACGACCTGAGCTCTGCTGGCGTGCCGGTACACTCCACCGCCTTCCGCGCCGTGCATGAACAGTCGCTGCATGTCAGCCCGTTCCGTGTGTTCACCTCGCTGCTGCGCCTGGAGCTGATCGACAACCCGCAACTGCGCGAGCTGGCACAGGGCATCCTGGCCAAGCGCCAGATCTTCACCAGCCGCGCCCTCGAACTGATCGCCCAGAGCGAGCGCGATGGCGGGCTGAACGCCGCAGATGCCGGGGCGTTCGTGCAGGAAGCGTTGCACACCTTCCGCTGGCACCATGACGCCACCGTCACCGCCGAGCAGTACCAGCAGTTGCACGACCAGCACCGCCTGATCGCCGATGTGGTAGCCTTCAAGGGCCCGCACATCAACCACTTGACCCCACGTACCCTGGACATCGATGCGATCCAGGTCGGCATGCCGGCCAAAGGCATCCCGCCGAAGGCCGTGGTCGAAGGCCCGCCTACCCGTCGCCACCCGATCCTGCTGCGCCAGACCAGCTTCAAGGCCTTGCAGGAAAAGGTCGCATTCAGCGACCAGCAGGGCAGCGAAGGCAGCCACACCGCCCGTTTCGGCGAGATCGAACAACGCGGTGCGGCGCTGACGCCGAAGGGTCGCCAGCTGTACGACAAGCTGCTCGATGCCACCCGCGCTGCCCTGGGTGGCGCACCGGCCGAGGCCAACGCCGAGCGTTACATGTCGCTGCTGAAAGAAACCTTCGCAGCATTCCCGGACGACCTGGCGCAGATGCGTGAACAGGGCCTGGCATACTTCCGCTACTTCGCGACCGAGAAAGGCCTGGCTGCGCGTGACCAGGAAGGCCGCCCGACCACCCTGCAAGGGCTGATCGACGCAGGCCATGTGCACTTCGAGGCGCTGGTGTACGAGGACTTCCTGCCAGTGAGCGCGGCGGGCATCTTCCAGTCCAACCTGGGCGACGATGCGCAGGCCGAATATGGCAGCAATGCCAACCGCGATGCCTTTGAAGCGGCGTTGGGGTTGCAGGTGCAGGATGAGCTGGCGCTGTATGCGCAAAGTGAACGCCGGTCGCTGCAGGCCTGTGCGCAGGCGTTGAACCTGGGCTCGATGTAAGGCTTTGGATTGCCGGGGCCGCTTTGCGGCCCCAGAGGTTCAAACTATGGGCGGCAGGATTTCCACATCCGGCAAATCCATCGCCGCCACCTCTTCCTCCAGAAACCCGCTCAACCGCCGCAACCGCTCACCCCCTGGCCGTGTACGCGGCCACACCAGGTAATAATCCATTCCACTGGGCACCGCCGTCGGCCAGGGCAGGCTCAAACGCCCCTGCGCCACATCCTCGGCCACCATCAGCAAATCGCCCATGGAAATCCCGTACCCGCGCGCCGCCGCAATCATGCCCAGCTCCAGGGTGTCGAACACCTGCCCGCCCTTGAGCGAAACCTTGTCGCTCAACCCCATGCGCTCCAGCCACTCTCGCCAGTCGCGCTTGTCCACCGTGGGGTGCAGCAGCTCGATAGAGGCCAGCCGGTGCTCGTCCCACGGCCCTTTTTCCAGCAGGTCTGGCGCCCCCACCGGTATCAGCAACTCCGGGAACAGCTTGCGCACCTCCCAGTCCGGCGGGAACACCCCGTCGCTGAGCAACACCGCGCAATCGAACGGTTCCTGGTTGAAGTCCACATGGTCAACGTCCATCCAGGCACTGGTCAGCTGTACTTCATTGCCTGGCTGCAGGTGACGGAAACGGCTCAAGCACGCCAGCAACCAGCGCATGGTCAGGGTCGAGGGGGCCTTCATGCGCAGGATGTCGTCTTCACCGCGCAAGGTATCGCAGGCCCGCTCCAGCGCCGCGAAGCCTTCGCGAACGCCTGGCAGCAATACCCGTGCGGCCTCGGTCAGTTGCAGGTTGCGACCACTGCGCACGAACAGGCGGCAGGCGAAGTGATCCTCCAGCGTGCGGACATGCCGGCTGATCGCGCTCTGAGTGATCGACAGTTCCTCACCGGCACGGGTGAAGGAACTTAGCCGTGCGGCGGCTTCGAATGCGCGAAGGGCATACAACGGAGGAAGCTGACGGGACATGAGGCACCTGCCATACGGGGCTGTGGAGCGGATCACCAAGAAGCATATATACATGAGTCAGACTCATGCCAATGATCGCTTTTATCCTTTTGTGCAAAGTTGACCAAAGCCTCAGAATCGCCGTTCGTTCATCACCTCAGGAAGAAGGACAGCCCTCATGCACGTCGCGCCCACCACAGAACTCAAGGCTTTGCTGCGCCTGGCCGGGCCGCTGATTGCCTCGCAGTTGGCGCACATGCTGATGGTGCTGACCGACACCCTGATGATGGCCCGCATCAGCCCGCAGGCCCTGGCCGGTGGCGGTCTGGGTGCGGCCAGCTACTCGTTCGTGTCGATCTTCTGCCTGGGTGTGATCGCCGCAGTCGGCACCCTGGTGGCGATTCGCAAGGGTGCCAACGATATCGAAGGTGCGACCCGACTGGCGCAGAGCGGCCTGTGGCTGGCATGGGGCCTGGCACTGTTCGCCGCGCTGGTGCTGTGGAACCTGGAGCCAGTGTTGCTGCTGTTCGGGCAAAAGCCCGAGAACGTGGCCTCGGCGGCCGAATTCCTCACGCTGCTGCCACTGGCCCTGCCCGGCTACCTGACGTTCATGGCGTTGCGCGGCTTCACCAGTGCACTGGGGCGCTCGACCCCGGTGATGGTCATCAGCCTGGTCGGCACGGTGCTCAACTACCTGTTCAACGTGGCGCTGATCGAGGGCATGTTCGGCCTGCCCAAGCTGGGCCTGATGGGCATCGGCCTGGTCACCGCAGTGGTGTCGATGGGCATGGCTATCGCGCTGGCGCTGTATATCCGCTGGCACTCGGCCTATGCCGCCTACCCACTGCGCAAGGGCCTGTCGCGCCCGTCGCTGCCAGCACTGCGCGAGCTGTGGCGTCTGGGGCTGCCAATTGGCGGTACCTACATGGTGGAAGTGGGCCTGTTCGCCTTCGCCGCGCTGTGCATGGGCGTGCTGGGCAGTACCGAGCTGGCCGCGCACCAGATCGCCCTGCAGATCGTGTCCACGGCATTCATGGTGCCGACGGGGCTGTCGTATGCAGTGACCATGCGGGTGGGCTTGTATTACGGCGCTGGCAACCTGCTGGCGGCGCGCAGCGCCGGGCGCGTGGGCATTGGCTTCGGGGCGATGATCATGTTTGCCTTCGCCGCGCTGTTCCTGCTGCTGCCCGAAGCACTGGTGGGGCTGTTTATCGACCGTAACGACCCGGCCTTTGCGGCGATCTTCCAGGTGGCCGTGCAGTTGCTGATGGTGGCGGCGTGGTTCGAGCTGTTCGATGGCATGCAGACGATTGCCATGGGCTCGATCCGCGGGCTGAAGGATGCCAAGACCACCTTCCTGATCGGGCTGGTGTGCTACTGGCTGGTGGGAGCGCCGAGTGCGTGGCTGTTCGCATTCAACCTGGGCGCCGGGGCGGTCGGGATCTGGTGGGGGCTGGCGCTGGGGCTGGCGTGTGCGGCGGTGGCGTTGTCCTTTGGCTTTGAGTGGCGGATGAAGCGGCTGTTGGGGAAGGCTGGTTTAGCTGACAGGTCGGCAGTGTCTGTGTGATTGCCGGGGCTGCTCTGCAGCCCTTTCGCGACGCAAGGCCGCTCCCACATGGTCCTGTATACGCCGTTAATGTGGGAGCGGCCTTGTGTCGCGATGGAGGGCGAAGCCCTCCCCTACAATCTCAAAGGCTAACCAGTTTCGGCTTGGTGCAGCCCAGCAAGAATTCGATCAACTCATCCACCGGCAGCGGCTTGCTGACCAGGAAGCCCTGCACCTGATCACAACCAAACCCTCGCAACAAGGCCAGTTGCGCTTCACTCTCCACCCCCTCGGCCACCACCTCCAGGTTGAGGTTGTGCGCCAGGTTGATCATGGCATGCACCAGCTTGCGGTTTTCCTCGCGCATTTCCATTTCGGCCACAAAGCTGCGGTCTACCTTGAGCAAGGTGATCGGCAGGCTGTTGAGGTGCACGAACGAAGAGAACCCGGTGCCAAAATCGTCGAGCGAGAAGCGCACACCCAGACGGCCAAGGGCGTCCATGGTCTGGCGCACCAGTTCGTTGCGGCGCATGACTGCCGTTTCGGTCAGCTCGAACTCCAGCCAACGGGCATCCACGCCATGCTCGATGATCAGGCGGCTCAGGGTGGCCAGCAGCTGGCTGTCCTGGAACTGGCGGAAGCTGAGGTTGACCGCCATGTGCAGCGGTTCCAGGCCGCGCTCGCACAGCGCCTGCATGTCGCGCAGCGCCCGGGAAATCACCCAGTAACCCAGCGGCACGATCAGGCCACTTTGCTCGGCCAACGGCACGAACTCGCTGGGCGGCAGCAGCCCGCGCTCGGCATGGCGCCAGCGCACCAGCGCCTCCAGGCCAACGATGCGCCCGTCCGCCAGGTCAAGCCGTGGCTGATAGTGCAGCTCCAGCTCATCACGGCGCAGGGCGCGGCGTAGCTCGCTTTCCAGGTCGGCCAGGCTACGGGCATTGCGGTTGATGCGCTCGTTGAACACATGGAAGGTGCAGCCTTGGCTGCCCTTGGCCTGGCGCATGGCGATGTGGGCGTGCCACATCAAAGGGTCGGCCCCCGCTTGGGCGCGGGCATGGGCCAGGCCCAGGCTGCAGCCCAGCAGCAGGCTTTCGCCGTCAATCCAGTAGGGTTCGGCCAAGGCTTCGACGATACGCTCGGCAATCCATTCGGCGCGGTTGGCATCGCGGCGGGTGTCGATCAGCAGGGCAAACTCGTCGCTGCCCAGGCGGGCCAGCTGGTCACCCGCCTCCAGCTGGTTTTGCAGCCGCGCCACCACCTGCAGGATCAGCCGGTCGCCGCTCTGATGGCCGAGGGCATCGTTGACGTGGCGGAAGTTGTCCAGGTCCAGGTGGCCCAAGGCAACGCCACGGCCTTCGTTTTCGGCCAGGCGCGCAGTCAGCAAGGCCTGGAAGCCTTGGCGGTTGGCGATGCCGGTCAGGGGGTCCTGCTCAGCCAGGCGCTGCAAGGTGGCCACCAGCACACCACGCTCACGTACATGACGCAGCGAGCGGCGCAAGGTATCGGCATTGAGCTGGCCGCGTACCAGCCAGTCGCTGACGGCCGTGGGCGCCACCTCGGGCTCGTGGTCGAGCAGCAGGATGGTCGGCAGGTCGCAGCGCCCGGGCACGGGCTGCTGAGCCGGGGTTGCCATTACCACAGCCTGGCGATCATTGCTGAACAGGCTGTCGACGGATTCCCAGTTCGGGGCGGTGAGCAGCACGGCGCTGCCGCTCAGGGCAGGCATGCAAGCGTGCAACAAGGCGGCCCATTCCGGCTCATCAGCCAACAGCAGCAAACGCAAAGGTTCGACAGGCGTGGACAAGCGGACTCCTTAGGGCTTCACGGTGCAACGATAACTGGCGGGTATGCTACTGCATTTAATGAAAATGATTTTCACTTTTATACATGTTTTTACGGGCGTAGCATCCCGACGTATTTTGTCGTGCATCCTGCTCGAAACGAGCCGAACCGGCAAATATGATTTTTTCAGGTGCTAGGATTAGTCGCACTAATAGTAGGCCGGACAAAAGTCTGACTCAGACGTCAGACGGTCGCGCCATAACGGCCCCATGCCTGTTAGAATGCGCGGCTATTTTCTGGCGACCCCCGGTTTCTAGCATGTCCCGACTCAATCCCCGGCAGCAGGAAGCCCGTGACTACGTCGGCGGCCCTCTTTTGGTGCTCGCCGGTGCAGGTTCGGGCAAGACCAGCGTGATCACGCGCAAGATTGCCCACCTGATCCAGAACTGCGGCATCCGTGCCCAGTACATCGTGGCGATGACCTTTACCAACAAGGCCGCGCGCGAGATGAAGGAGCGTGTCGGCACCTTGCTGCGTCCGGGGGAAGGCCGCGGCCTTACGGTGTGTACCTTCCACAACCTGGGCCTGAACATCATCCGCAAGGAGCACGAGCGCCTGGGCTACAAGCCGGGCTTCTCGATCTTCGACGAGTCCGACATCAAGGCGTTGCTGTCGGACATCATGCAGAAGGAATACTCCGGCGACGACGGCATCGACGAGATCAAGAACATGATCGGTGCCTGGAAGAACGACCTGATCCTGCCGCCCGAAGCCCTGGAAAAGGCGCGCAACCCGCGCGAGCAGACCGCCGCCATCGTCTATACCCACTACCAGCGCACGCTCAAGGCGTTCAACGCAGTGGACTTCGACGACCTGATCCTGCAGCCGGTCAAGCTGTTCCAGGAGCACCCCGAGGTGCTGGAGCGCTGGCAGAACCGCGTGCGCTACCTGCTGGTGGACGAATACCAGGACACCAACGCCAGCCAGTACCTGCTGGTAAAGATGCTGATCGGCATGCGCAACCAGTTCACCGTGGTGGGTGACGACGACCAGTCGATCTACGCCTGGCGCGGTGCCCGCCCCGAAAACCTGATGCTGCTCAAGGAGGACTACCCCTCCCTGAAGATCGTCATGCTGGAGCAGAACTACCGCTCCACCAGCCGCATCCTGCGCTGTGCCAACGTGCTGATCGCCAACAACCCGCACGCGTTCGAGAAACAGCTGTGGAGCGAGATGGGCGTGGGCGACGAGATCCGCGTGATCCGCTGCAAGAACGAGGAAGCCGAGGCCGAACGCGTGGCCATGGAAATCCTCACCTTGCACCTGCGCACCAACCGCCCGTACAGCGACTTCGCCATCCTTTACCGTGGCAACTACCAGGCCAAGCTGATCGAGCTGAAGCTGCAGCACCACCAGGTGCCGTATCGCCTGTCGGGCGGCAACAGCTTCTTCGGTCGCCAGGAGGTCAAGGACCTGATGGCGTACCTGCGCCTGCTGGTGAACCCGGACGATGACAACGCCTACCTGCGCGTCATCAACGTACCGCGCCGGGAAATCGGCTCCACCACCCTGGAAAAGCTCGGCAACTATTCCACCGAGCGCGGCATTTCGATGTACGCCGCCAGCGAGGAGCTGGGCCTGGGCGAGCACCTGGATGCCCGCTACACCGAGCGCTTGCAGCGCTTCAAGCACTGGCTGGACGGGGTACGCCACAAGGTTGCCCTGGAAGACCCGATTGCCGCGCTGCACGAGATGATCCGCGACATCGACTACGAGAACTGGATCCGCCAGCAGACCGCCAGCGACAAGGCTGCCGATTTCCGCATCAGCAACGTCTGGTTCCTGGTCGAAGCGCTGAAGAACACCCTCGAGAAGGATGAAGAGGGTGACATGACCATCGAGGACGCCATCGGCAAGCTGGTGCTGCGCGACATGCTCGAGCGCCAGCAGGAAGAGGAAGAGAACGCCGAAGGTGTGCAGATGATGACCCTGCACGCCTCCAAGGGCCTGGAGTTCCCCTACGTGTTCATCATGGGCATGGAAGAGGAAATCCTCCCGCACCGCTCCAGCATCGAGGCCGACACCATCGAAGAGGAACGCCGCCTGGCCTACGTGGGCATCACCCGCGCACGTCAGACCCTGGCCTTCACCTTCGCTGCCAAGCGCAAGCAGTACGGTGAAATCATCGACTGCACGCCCAGCCGGTTCCTCGACGAACTGCCACCGGACGACCTGGCCTGGGAGGGCCTGGACGATGCACCGGTCGAGGTGAAGGCCGCTCGCGGCAACAACGCCTTGGCCGATATCCGGGCAATGCTCAAACGCTGATCAACCATTACTCTTTAATTCTGCCGCTTTTAGCGGCCACCTTTGTTACATCGAGGAATACCACAGTGGAAGCACTGCATCAGAAGATTCGCGAAGAAGGCATCGTGCTTTCCGATCAGGTTCTCAAAGTCGACGCGTTTCTCAACCACCAGATCGACCCTGCGCTGATGCAGCTGATCGGTGACGAGTTCGCCCGCCTGTACGCTGATGCGGGCGTGACCAAGATCGTCACCATCGAAGCCTCGGGCATTGCCCCGGCGGTGATGACGGGCCTGAAGCTGGGCGTGCCGGTGATTTTTGCCCGCAAGCACCAGTCGCTGACCCTGACCGAGAACCTGCTGACCGCCTCGGTGTATTCCTTCACCAAGCAGACCGAAAACACCGTGGCCATCTCGCCGCGCCACCTCAACAGCAGCGACCGCGTGCTGGTGATCGACGACTTCCTGGCCAACGGCAAGGCGTCGCAGGCGCTGATCTCGATCATCAAGCAGGCCGGCGCCACCGTGGCGGGCCTGGGTATCGTGATCGAGAAGTCGTTCCAGGGCGGCCGTGCCGAGCTGGACAGCCAGGGCTACCGCGTTGAATCGCTGGCCCGGGTGAAGTCGCTGGAAGGTGGTGTGGTCAGCTTCATCGAGTAATGCCCACTAGGGCCGCTTTGCGGCCCATCGCGACACAAGGCCGCTCCTACAGGAAAACGCATAACCTTTGTAGGAGCGGCCTTGTGTCGCGAAAGGGCTGCAAAGCAGCCCCGGCAATCTTCAGGTCGCCGATAACCCTGCCAGCAACAACCGTTGATACAGCTCTTCCTTCAGCCCCTGCGGCCGATCCAGCCCCATCCGCTCCAGGTGCCCCTCATACCCCTCCGGCCCCGGCGCATCCAGCGCTGCCTTGCCCAACTCCAGCACCTCGCTCAGCTTGAACTTGCTCTTCAACCAGGTCAGCGCCCGCAGCAGGTCCCGCTCTTCAGCCGTAAAGTCCGTCCCCATCGGATACTCCGGAAACAACCGCGCATGCCTTGCCCGGATTGCCTCCAGCCGCTGTGGCGTATTGTCGGTATAGCGCGCATCCAGCTGAAAATCCCTGGGCAGCTTGCCGGCCTCTTTCGCCTGCTCGATCAGCCCCTGCTGGAACCGCGAATCGCACACTGCCAGTAACCGCGCAATCACCTCGCTGTCGGTCTGCCCACGCAGGTCGGCAATGCCGTACTCGGTCACCACGATATCGCGCAGGTGCCGGGGGATGGTGCAGTGGCCATAGGTCCAGAACAGGTTCGAGGTCACCTCCCCGCCCGACTCACGCCAGCTGCGCAGCAGCAAAATCGAGCGCCCGCCTTCCAGTGCATGGGCCTGGGCGACGAAGTTGTACTGCCCACCCACGCCGCTGAGCACACGGCCATCTTCCAGCTGATCGGCCACCCCGGCACCGAGCAGCGTCATGCCGAACGCCGTGTTGATGAAGCGCGCATCGCGCCGCTGGTGGCGCTTGAGTTCTTCCTGCCCGTACAGCTCGTTGATGAAGCTGATACGGGTCATGGCAAACCGTGCACGCTGCTCAAGCGGCATCTCCCTCAGCCGCTGGTAAAACGCCTGAGGCCCGAGGAAAAAGCCACCATGCAACACCGGCCCCTGCTCATCGGCCGAGCGCCGTAGCAAGCCCGCTTCGGCCAGCACCAACAGGCCGTTAACGAACATCTCGCTGCACCCGTACAGGCCTTCGGCAAAAGTCTCCAGCCCCCCTTCCCGCTCAATCAGCGCCTGCCACGGGCCGATATCCAGCTCGTCGAGCAAGGCCCGGTAGCCCGCGTTGTCACCCTGGCGCGCCAGCAACGCTGCAGCGACTGCATCCCCCATGGCACCGATGCCGATCTGCAAGGTGCCGCCGTCACGCACCAGCGTGCTGGCATGCAAACCAATGCAGTGGTCCTGGGTGTTGACCGGCATGTTCGGCGTGGAGAACAACCGGCGCTGCTCGGCTTCATCGATCAGCAGGTCGAACGCATCGATGGGCAATTCTGCATCGCCGGGCATGTACGGCAGTTCGGTATGTACCTGGCCAAGCATCAGGATGGTTTCGCCGGCCGCGCGGCGCTTGGCGATCATCGGCAGCAGGTCGAGGGTGATGTCGGGGTTGCAGGCCAGGCTTAGGTGGATGGGCTTCTCGGGCGTAGCGGCGACCAGTTGCGCAATCAGGTTCAATCCCTTGGCATTGATGTCCCGGGCGGCGTGGCTGTAGTTGCTGCTGATGTAGTCCTGCTGGGCCGATTCGCTGTGCAGCAGGCTGCCGGGCTGCATGAAAAACTGCTCTACGCGGATGTTTGGCGGCAGGCTGTCGTTGCGCAGGTCAGCGAGGTAGGTGAGGTCTTCGTAGTCAGCGAAGACGCGCTCGACGAAGGGTTCGAGAAAACGCCGTTGCAAGCCATCGCCCAGTGGCGGGCGGCCGAGGGACAACGCGGTGTAAATGGTCAGCTGTCGCTCGGGCAGTTCGCGCACCCGGGCGTAGAGGGCGTTCACGAAAGCGTTGGGTTTACCCAGGCCCAAGGGCAGGCCCATATGGATATGGGCTGGCAGCCGGGACAGGACCTGCTCGACAGCCTGGTCGATGGCGCAGAGGTACATCGGGGCCTCCTGAGACATCCATGGGTTCAGGGGTTGGACATGGGCCTACGGCAATTGGTTGCCTGCACTGGAGCCCATAAACAAAGCCCGCCATTAAAGGCGGGCTTCGTGCAATTCAGCTGTATCTCACAACCCGGACATTTTCTTGATCGCGCCTTTCAGGTCGTCATCCGAGCAATCCGCGCAGGTGCCTTTCGGCGGCATGGCGTTGATGCCGGTAATGGCCTTGGCCAGGATGCCATCCAGCCCGCCCTGGTGGTCGGCGCGTTCTTTCCACGCGGCGGTGTCGCCAATTTTCGGCGCGCCGAGCAGGCCGGTGCCATGGCAGGCATTGCAGTGCTTGGCGATGATGTCATCCGGCGTTTTGGCGCCCCCGCCCCCCGCCGCTGCAGCCACTTCCATGCCTTTGCATTCCTGGCCCTGGACACACACCTGGCCTACCGGCTCCAGGCGCTTGGCAATGTCGTCGTTGGTCGCAGCGGTTGCGCTCATTGCCCAGAGGGCGAATACGGCTGCTGGTACGGCCAGCATCTTCTTGATTTGGTTCACGCGAACACCCTCATGGTGGCTAATCACGCTCGCGGCCACGGAACGGCGAGCGTTGAAAAGTATAGCGGGAACCCAGAGGCCGTGAAACGACCCTACACAGGAAAGGGGTATTGCCGAATCAATGCACTGCGCTGGATCAAAAGTTTGAAGGCGTCGCTGCGCTGATCAACCGCGCTGGCTGGTCGAAGGGGTTGCGAAAACGGTGCGGGCGGGTGCTTTCGAAGTAATAGCTGTCGCCTTCTTCGAGGATGAAGATCTCGTTGCCGACCACCAGTTCCAGGCGGCCTTCCAGCAAGATGCCGGTTTCCTCGCCGTCGTGGGTAAGCATCTCTGCACCCGTGTCGGCACCTGGCGGATAGACCTCGGTGAGAAACGCGATGGCGCGGTTGGGGTGCGACTTGCCGACCAGCTTCATGGTCACCGCACCGTCCGAGATGTCGATCAGCTCGTGGGCCTTGTAGACAATCTGCGTGGGGCTTTCAGGTTCCAGCTCGACCGAAAAGAACTCGACCATGGACATGGGGATGCCGCTCAGCACCTTGCGCAGCGAGCTGATCGAGGGGCTCACGCTGTTCTTCTCGATCATCGAGATGGTGCTGTTGGTCACGCCGGCACGCTTGGCGAGTTCACGCTGGGACAGGCCCTTGAGCTTGCGGATGGCTTGCAGTCGTTCGCCGACGTCCAAAGCTGGAGCCTCCTGAAACGGTGGAAAGGGGGGTGGATGTGAACGATATCATGGCAATGCCGTTCAGTATTTACAACACACCGCCCCTCAACCTGTCCGCTTCAGCGTGTCATTCGCCGATGTAGTCCCGCGGCACGCGCTTCAGGTTGCAGAAGATCTGGTACGGAATGGTGCCCGCGTGTGCGGCCACTTCACTGGCCAGCACCTGCTTGCCCCACAGTTCGACCGGGCTGCCGACAGTGGCTTGCGGCACGTCGGTCAGGTCGATGCTGAGCATGTCCATCGATACACGGCCAATCAGTTGGGTGCGCTGGCCGGCGACCAGTACCGGGGTGCCGTTGGGCGCCTGGCGGGGGTAGCCGTCGGCATAGCCCATGGCAACCACGCCAACCCGGGTTGGCCGGGGGCTGACGAACTTGGCGCCATAGCCCACCGGCTCGCCGGCAGGCAGCTCGCGCACGCTGATGACCCGCGATTGCAGGGTCATGACCGGTTGCAGGCGTTCGGCCTGGGCCTGGGCCACTTCGAACGGGGTGGCGCCATACAGCATCAGGCCTGGGCGTACCCAGTCGCTGGGGGCTTGTGGCCAGCCCAGCACGCCGGGGGAGTTGCGCAGGCTGCATTCGGCGGCCAGGCCCTGGCGGGCAGCCTCGAACACGGCAATCTGCTGGGCGGTGGCGTCGGCATCCAGCTCATCGGCGCGGGCGAAGTGGCTCATCAGCACGATGCGAGAAACCTTGCCACTGGCCAGCAGGCGCTGGTAAGCCTCGTGGTAATCCTTGGGGTGCAGACCGACACGATGCATGCCACTGTCGAGCTTCAACCAGACAGTGAGCGGCTTGTGGACCTGGGTCTGCTCGATGGCTTCGAGCTGCCACAGCGAATGCACCACACACCACAGGTCGTGCTCGGCGATCAGCGCCAGCTCGCTGGCTTCGAAGAAGCCTTCCAACAGCAGCACCGGGGCCTTGATACCGGCGGCGCGCAGTTCCAGCGCCTCTTCAATGCAAGCCACGGCGAAACCGTCGGCTTCGGCCTCCAGGGCCAGGGCGCAACGCACGGCGCCATGGCCATAGGCATCGGCCTTGATCACGGCGAGGGCTTTGGCACCGGTCAGTTCACGGGCCAGACGGTAGTTGTGGCGCAGGGCCTGGAGGTCGATCAGGGCGCGGGCGGGACGCATGGCGGCTGCCTTATGGTGGTTCGGGTTGAAATCGGTGTTGGATTCTTCGCGGGCTCGCCCGCTCCCACAAGTACTGCACAGCTTTCAAAACCTGTGAAATACCTGTGGGAGCGGCCGAGCCCGCGAAAGGGCCGGTGCAGGCAATTACTGCTGGTGAGCCGGCGCAGTCTGCCCGTGCTTGGCCACTTCCGGGCTGTTGCCATAACGGGAAATGTCCAGGCCTTCGGCACTGATCTGCGGCTTCTTGCGCGCAATCAGGTCGGCCAGCAGACGACCGGAGCCGCACGCCATGGTCCAGCCCAAAGTACCGTGACCGGTGTTCAGGAACAGGTTGCGGAACGCGGTCGCACCCACAATCGGCGTACCGTCCGGGGTCGCCGGGCGCAGACCGGTCCAGAAGCTGGCCTGGCTCAGGTCACCGCCGCGAGGATAAAGGTCGTTGACGATCATCTCCAGCGTTTCGCGCCGACGCGGGTTCAGCGACAGGTCAAAACCGGCGATTTCAGCCATGCCACCCACGCGGATGCGGTTGTCGAAACGGGTGATCGCAACCTTGTAGGTTTCATCGAGAATGGTCGAGGTCGGGGCCATGTCGCCGTTGGTGATCGGCACGGTCAGCGAGTAGCCTTTAAGCGGATAAACCGGGGCCTTGATGCCCAGCGGCTTGAGCATCTGCGGCGAGTAGCTGCCCAGCGCCAGCACGTAGCGGTCGGCGGTTTCCAGCTTGCCGTCGATCCACACGCCATTGATGCGGTCGCCAGCGAAGTCCAGGCGCTGGATGTCCTGGCCGAAGCGGAACTCCACGCCCAGTTTCAGCGCCATGTCTGCAAGCTTGGTGGTGAACAGCTGGCAGTCGCCCGTCTGATCGTTAGGCAGGCGCAGGGCGCCGGCCAGAATATCTTTCACGCCAGCCAGGGCCGGTTCGACGCGGGCAATGCCGTCGCGGTCGAGTAGCTCGTAAGGCACGCCGGACTGTTCAAGCACGGCAATGTCCTTGGCCGCGGCATCTACCTGGGCCTGAGTACGGAACAGCTGGGTAGTGCCCAGGCTGCGGTTTTCGTAATTGATGCCGGTTTCAGCACGCAGCTCGTCGAGGCAATCACGGCTGTACTCGGACAGACGCACCATGCGCTCTTTGTTCACCGCGTAACGGCTGGCGGTGCAGTTGCGCAGCATCTGCGCCATCCACAGGTACTGGTCGACGTCGCCGGTGAGCTTGATGGCCAGGGGGGCGTGGCGCTCCAGCAGCCACTTGATGGCCTTCAGCGGCACGCCAGGTGCGGCCCAGGGCGAGGCATAGCCGGGCGAGATCTGACCGGCGTTGGCAAAACTGGTTTCCATGGCCACCGCCGGCTGGCGGTCGACCACCGTCACTTCGAAACCTTGCCGGGCCAGGTAGTAGGCACTGGCGGTTCCGATTACGCCGCTACCAAGTACCAGAACTCGCATCGTTATATCCCTCACACGCGGCACGCCGCAGACTTTTATTGAAATGGCATGAATGGGCGCAGTATAGGAATTTGAGACCAGTGCAATTCACTATATAAAAGCCTATTATTGGCGAGAATTCTCGGCAAAATCGCCTTTCACGGAGGGGCATCCCCTATGAGAACCCAGCACCAGAGCAAGCGTGAACTGGACAAGATCGACCGTAACATCCTGCGCATCCTGCAGAATGACGGGCGTATTTCCTTCACCGAACTGGGCGAGAAAGTTGGGCTTTCCACCACCCCTTGCACCGAGCGGGTTCGCCGCCTGGAGCGCGAGGGCATCATCATGGGCTACAACGCCCGCCTGAACCCGCAGCACCTCAAGGGCAGCCTGCTGGTGTTCGTGGAAATCAGCCTGGACTACAAGTCGGGCGACACCTTCGAGGAGTTCCGCCGCGCGGTGTTGAAGCTGCCCCATGTGTTGGAGTGCCACCTGGTGTCGGGTGACTTCGACTACCTGGTGAAAGCGCGTATTTCGGAGATGGCGTCGTACCGCAAGCTGCTTGGCGACATCCTGCTGAAGCTGCCGCACGTGCGCGAATCGAAGAGCTACATCGTGATGGAGGAGGTAAAGGAGAGCCTCTGCCTGCCGATTCCGGACTGAGGCTAGACCAGCACCTGGCGGGTGGTGGCAATGAACTGATGGACCAGCTGCTCGGCGGCAGGGTCGATCATCGGTTCAGGGCCACGACCACGCGGGCAGGCCATGCGCGGGGTGGTGCCGAACAGGCGGCAGATCATGGGCCGCTCTTCATACACCGTACAGCCGTTGGGGCCGAGGTGTACACAGTCCAGGTGCTCCAGGGCGGTGTCCTGCTCGGCCTGAGACTTGCGCGGGAGGCGGGCCATTTCTTCTGCCGACGTGGTGACCGGGCCGCAGCAGTCGTGGCAGCCGGGTTCGCACTCGAATGAGGGGATGAGTTCGCGCAGGAAGTGGATTTTGTGACGGTTGCAGGACATGGCCAAGTACAAAATTGAAAATTGAAGTTGGATTATAGGGCCAATCGCCGGCAAGCCAGCTCCCACAGGTACACCGCTGGTCTCAGCTATCGCACAGTCCTGTGGGAGCTGGCTTGCCGGCGATGAGGCCGGTTGCCCACCCCAAAGGCCGAGCTTATCCTCCACCCCTAGCCCACCAGTCCCCAGGAACGAGCCAATGATCCACAGCGCGCAGCATGCCGCCTCCTACTACGCCGCCAGCAGCGCGCCTCACCCCGACCACTCCTTCTTGCAAGGTGAGCACAGCGCCGACGTATGCATCGTCGGCGGCGGCTATTCGGGCCTGAACACCGCCATCGAACTGGCCGAGCGTGGCTTCTCGGTCATCCTGCTAGAGGCGCGCAAACTGGGCTGGGGCGCCAGTGGGCGCAATGGCGGGCAGTTGATCCGTGGCGTTGGTCATGGCCTAGAACAGTTCCTGCCGGTGATTGGCGAGGACGGCGTGCGCAGCATGAAGCTGATGGGCCTGGAGGCCGTGCAAATTGTCCGCGAGCGGGTGGAAAAGCACGCCATCGCCTGTGACCTGACCTGGGGTTACTGCGACCTGGCCAACAAACCCGCCGAGTTGCTGGGCTTTGCCGAAGACGCCGAAGAACTGCGCAGCCTGGGCTATGCGCATGAACTGCGCCTGATCGGCAAGGACGATATCCGCAGCGTGGTCGGTGCCGACTGCTATGTCGGCGGGCTGGTCGACATGGGTTCCGGCCACCTGCACCCGCTGAACCTGGCCCTGGGCGAAGCGGACGTGGCCAGCCGCCTGGGCGTGAAGCTGTTCGAACAGTCCGAGGTTACCCGCATCGACTACGGGCCTGAAGTGCAGGTGCATACTGCCCAAGGGCGAGTGCGCGCCAAGACCTTGGTGCTGTGCTGCAATGCCTATCACAACGACCTCAACCGCGAGCTGGGCGGCAAGGTACTGCCTGCGGGCAGCTACATCATCGCTACCGAGCCGCTGGGCGAAGATCGCGCCCATGCGTTGCTGCCGCAGAACATGGCAGTGTGTGACCAGCGCGTGGCCCTGGACTACTACCGCCTGTCCGCCGACAACCGATTGTTGTTTGGCGGCGCCTGTCACTATTCAGGTCGGGACCCGAAGGACATCGCCGCCTACATGCGACCCAAGATGCTCAAGGTGTTCCCGCAACTGGCTGACGTGCGCATCGACTACCAGTGGGGTGGCATGATCGGCATCGGCGCCAACCGCCTGCCACAGGTTGGCCGCCTGGCCAGCCAGCCGAACGTGTATTACGCCCAGGCCTATTCAGGCCATGGGCTCAACGCCACCCACCTGGCCGCACGCCTGCTAGGCGAGGCCATCAGCGGCCAGGAAAGCGGGCGTTTCGACCTGTTCGCCAAGGTGCCACACATCACCTTCCCTGGCGGCAAGCACCTGCGCTCGCCGCTGCTGGCGTTGGGGATGCTGTGGCACCGGCTTAAAGAACTGGTCTAGGGCCTCAATCTTTCCAGAAGGGTTTACGCCCTTCTGTCCGGGCCTGCTCCCAACTCAGCCCGACATCGCGCAGCTCGTCATCCGTCAACTGCAGCAGCGCCCTGCGGGTGTGCCAGCGATGCAGCATCAGCCCCCAACGCCCCAAGCCCTCCGGCGCGTTGAATACCTTGGCCTGCTGCCCAGTTTCCAGTTCCTTGGCCAACAGTTGCAAGCGCACATCGCTCATGCCACCCATCGCTGCATTCTCCCGTTCGATTGATACCGTGGAGAAAGCATGCGCGTCGGCAGCACCGGCAATACAGATCCAATACAGCCTTATTATTCCCATACAGAATTGGCTGAAGATCGACTGAATGCTGTATTTTCAACCCAACTGTACCGGTCGCTATGCCAATGCAGCGCAGGAGTATGCCGTGACCCTCTACCTGAACCTCGCCGAACTGCTCGGCGCCCGCATCGAACAGGGCCTGTACCGCCCCGGCCAGCGCCTGCCATCGGTGCGCGCCCTGAGCGTGGAGCATGGCGTCAGCCTGAGCACCGTGCAGCAGGCCTACCGCATGCTCGAAGACAGCGGCATGGTCTCGCCACGGCCCAAGTCCGGCTACTTCGTCAGTGACCACCGCCTGCTGCCAGCCCTGCCCGCCGTCAGCCGCCCGGCCCAACGCCCGGTGGACATCTCGCAGTGGGAACAGGTGCTGGAACTGGTGCGCAGCACCCCACGCAAGGATGTGGTCCAGCTCGGCCGCGGCATGCCCGACATCGACAGCCCCACCCTCAAGCCGCTGCTGCGCAGCCTGGCGCAGTTGAGCCGGCGGCAGGACATGCCAGGCCTGTACTACGACAACATCCACGGCAACCTGGCCCTGCGTGAACAGGTTGCCCGGCTGGTGCTCGACTCCGGTTGCCGCCTGGGCCCGGCTGACCTGGTGATCACCACCGGCTGCCACGAGGCGCTGTCGTGCAGCATTCGCGCCGTGTGCGAGCCTGGCGACATCGTTGCCGTCGACTCCCCCAGCTTCCACGGCGCCATGCAAACCCTGAAGGGCCTGGGCATGAAGGCGCTGGAAATCCCCACCGACCCGGTCACCGGCATCAGCCTGGAGGCGCTGGAGCTGGCTCTGGAGCAGTGGCCGATCAAGCTCATCCAGATCACCCCCAGCTGCAACAACCCGCTTGGCTACATCATGCCCGAGGCACGCAAGAAGGCCTTGCTGAGCCTGGCCCAGCGCTACGACGTGGCAATTCTGGAGGACGACGTCTACGGCGACCTGGCCTACACCTACCCGCGCCCGCGCACCCTCAAGTCGTTCGACGACGATGGCCGTGTGCTGTTGTGCAGTTCGTTCTCCAAAACCCTCGCCCCTGGCCTGCGGGTAGGCTGGGTGGCCCCTGGGCGCTATCTGGAACGCGTGCTGCACATGAAGTACATCAGCACTGGCAGCACCGCCTGCCAGCCCCAACTGGCCATCGCCGACTTCATCGCCGCCGGGCACTATCAACCCCACGTCCGGCGCATGCGCAGCCAGTACCAACGCGGCCGCGACCTGATGAGCGACTGGGTTACCCGCTACTTCCCGGCGGGCACCCGGGTGAGCCGGCCCCAGGGCGGCTTCATGCTCTGGGTAGAATTGCCCGAACATTTCGATACGCTGCGCCTGAACCGGGCTTTACTGGAGCAGGGCGTGCAGGTTGCCGTCGGCAGTATCTTCTCGGCCTCGGGCAAGTTCCGCCACTGCCTGCGCATGAACTTCGCCGCGCGGCCAACACCGCAGATCGAAGCCGCCGTGCGCAAGGTGGGTGAAACCGCCCTTCGTCTACTGGATGAAGAAAGCGCCGACGCGTAACTTTGCGCCGCCCGCCACGGTCCAACCCCCTAAAGCCCTTGCTGCACAGGACGATCCACCCTTGAGACTCCAGCGAGCCTTGCCTCTGCTGCTGGTACTGTCGCTCGGCCTTACCGGCTGCGCCAGCGTCAGTGTGCCCCGCGAAACCAGCCAGGCGTTACCCGCCAACGACTCGGCCTTCGGCCGCTCGGTGCTGCGCCAGGCCGCGCCCTACGGGGGGCGCTCGGGCTTTCGCCTGCTGCCCAACAGCAACGAGGCATTCCGCGCCCGTGCCGAACTGATCCGCAACGCCCAGGCAAGCATCGACCTGCAGTACTACATCGTCCACGACGGCCTCAGCACCCGCGCACTGGTGCATGAACTGCTACGCGCCGCCGACCGTGGCGTGCGTGTGCGCATCCTGCTGGACGACACCACCAGCGATGGTCTGGACACCATCATGGGCACCCTGGATGCCCACCCGAACATCCAGATTCGCGTGTTCAACCCGCTGCACCTGGGCCGCAGTACGGGCGTGACGCGCGCCGTGGGCCGGCTGTTCAACCTGTCGCGCCAGCACCGGCGCATGCACAACAAACTGTTCCTGGTGGACAACAGCATGGCCATCGTGGGTGGCCGCAACCTGGGTGACGAGTATTTCGATGCCGAACCCAACCTCAACTTCACCGACATAGACCTGCTGGGTGTAGGCCCGGTGGCTGAGCAGCTTGGGCACAGTTTCGACCAATACTGGAACAGCGCCCTGAGCCGGCCGATTACCGACTTCCTCTGGCGTGCTCCGGATGCCAATGACCTGCACGCCAGCCGCCATCGCCTGGAGGTGTCGCTGGCCGAAGCCAGAACCCGGCGCAAGGCCCTGTACGACCGCCTGATGGCCTACCAGTCGCAGCCGCGCCTGGATGTATGGCGCAACGAGCTGATCTGGGCCCACGCCCAGGCGTTGTGGGATGCACCGAGCAAGGTGCTGGCCGATGACGAACCCGACCCACAGCTGCTGCTGAGCCAGCAACTGGCGCCGGACCTGGCCAATGTGCACCGCGAGTTGATCCTGATGTCGGCCTACTTCGTGCCGGGCGAACCGGGCCTGCTTTACCTCACCGGCCGCGCCGACGCCGGTGCTTCGGTGAGGCTGCTGACCAACTCGCTGGAAGCCACCGACGTGCCGGCGGTGCATGGTGGCTATGCGCCCTATCGGCGGGCCTTGCTTGAGCATGGCGTGCAGCTGTTCGAGCTGCGCCGCCAGCCGGGCGCGCCGGTGCACACACGCCTCAGCCTGCATGGCAGCAGCTCGGATTCGAGCCTGCACACCAAGGCGATCGTGTTCGACCGGCGCAAGACCTTCATCGGCTCGTTTAACTTCGACCCGCGTTCAGTGCTGTGGAACACCGAGGTAGGCGTGCTGGTGGACAGCCCGGAGCTGGCCGAATACACCCGCGAACTGGCCCAGCAAGGTATGGCACCTGCGTTGAGTTACCAGGTGAAACTGGTGGGTGACAAACTGGTATGGGCGACCGAGGACAACGGCCAGCGGCACATGCTGACATCAGAGCCAGGTGGAATGTGGCGGCGGTTCAATGCCTGGATCAGCAAGGCCGTTGGCTTGGAGAAGATGTTGTAGCGGCAATTTCCGGGGCTGCTTTGCAGCCCCAAATTCCATCAGGCAGACACTGCCTCGAAAGCCCCACGCCGCTGGGTCAACACCACCAGCCCGGCAGCCCCGGCGGCCATCAGGAACAGCAATGCATGTCCGCTGATCCACTGGCTCCCCGCCCCCGCCAACAACGGCCCGAGCAGGCAACCAATACCCCACAGTTGCGCCACGTGGGCATTGGCCCGCACCAGCTCGTCATCCCGATAGCGCTCGCCGATCAAAACCAGCGACAAGGTGAACAAGCCACCGGCACTGGCCCCGAACAGCACCCACAACGGCCACACAACCGGGGTATGCAGCAGCAGCGGAATCGCCAGGCTGGACACCAGCAGCGTCACCGCACACCCCGTGAACAATGCACGTCGCGACATATGGTCGGCCAGCGCGCCGATCGGCAGCTGCAGCACTGCATCACCAACCACCACGGTACTGACCATGAACAGGGCGATTTCAGTGGTAAAGCCTTGCTGCAGGCAATACACCGGCAGCAAGGTAAGGATCATCGCCTCGAACGAGGCGAACAGGGCGATGGCCCAGGCAATCACAGGCAAGCGCCGACAGAAGGCGAACAAGTCGCGGAAGGTAACGCTGCAGGCCTCCGTGCTCGGCGCTCCGCCACGCCCTAAAAGCACCAGCGGTGCCAGCAGCAGCAGGCCGGTCGCGGCCCAGAAACCGAAGTCGTCATCAGAGCCGAGGAAACCCAACACCAACGGCCCGGCCAGCTGGCTCAGGGCATAGCTGCTGCCGTACAAGGCCACCAGTCGGCCACGCCACTGCTCGACTACCAGCTGGTTGATCCAGCTTTCGCCGAGGATGAACACCACGGTGAGGGACATACCGATCATCAGCCGCAGCAACAGCCACAGCGGGTAGCTGGGCAGCAGCGCGACCAACCCGATCGACAGCGCCCCGCCCCACAGGCATAAGCGCATGGCCGAAGGCACGCCGACCCAGCCGGCCAGGCGGCTGGCGATACTGGCGCCGGCCAGAACACCCAGCGCTGGCATCGCAGCCATTACGCCGATGGCGAAGCTGCCGTAGCCCCAGGCCTCCAGGCGCAGGGATACCAGCGGCATGCTTACGCCAAGGGCCAGCCCGACACTGAGTACGGATGCCAGCACGGCGAAATAGGTACCCCAACGCATTGCAGCCTCCCAGGCAGAATTCTTGAACAGCAAAAACGACAAAGCCGGGGCAGCGTGAGCCGACCCGGCTTAGGTTGGGGCTGCTCTGCAGCCCCCGGCGATTACAGCTTGATCCAGGTCGCCTTCAGCTCGGTGTACTTCTCCAGCGCATGCAGCGACTTGTCACGGCCGTTGCCCGACTGCTTGAAGCCACCGAACGGTGCGGTCATGTCGCCGCCGTCGTACTGGTTGACCCACACGCTGCCAGCGCGCACGGCACGGGCGGTCTTGTGGGCCTTGGAAATGTCCGAGGTCCAGATGCCGGCGGCCAGGCCATATGGCGTGTCGTTGGCAATGGCCACGGCTTCTTCAGCGGTGTCGAAGGCAATCACCGACAGCACTGGGCCGAAGATTTCTTCCTGGGCAATGCGCATGGCGTTGGTCACGCCGTCGAAGATGGTCGGCTCGACGTAGGTGCCGCCCGTCTCTTCCAGGGTACGCTTGCCGCCAGCCAGCAGCTTGGCGCCGTCCTGGTGGCCCGCTTCGATGTACGACAGCACGGTGTTCATCTGCTGGGTATCGACCAGGGCACCGACGGTGGTCGCCGGGTCCAGCGGATTACCTGGCTTCCAGCCTTTCAGGGCCTCGACCACCATTGGCAGGAACTTGTCCTTGATCGAACGCTCGACCAGCAGGCGCGAACCTGCGGTGCACACTTCGCCTTGGTTGAAGGCGATAGCGCTGGCAGCCGCTTCGGCAGCTGCCTGCAGGTCTGGCGCGTCGGCGAAGACGATGTTCGGGCTCTTGCCGCCGGCTTCCAGCCAGATGCGCTTCATGTTCGACTCGCCCGCGTACACCATCAGCTGCTTGGCGATCTTGGTCGAACCGGTGAACACCAGGGTGTCGACGTCCATGTGCAGGGCCAAGGCCTTGCCCACGGTGTGGCCGTAGCCTGGCAGCACGTTCAGCACACCCGCCGGGATACCGGCTTCAATCGCCAGCTGGGCGATACGGATGGCGGTCAGCGGCGATTTCTCGGACGGCTTGAGCACCACCGAGTTACCGGTGGCCAGCGCCGGGCCGAGCTTCCAGCAGGCCATCAGCAGCGGGAAGTTCCACGGTACGATGGCACCGACCACACCCACTGGCTCACGGGTAACCAGGCCAAGCTGGTCGTGCGGGGTCGGGGCGACTTCGTCGTAGACCTTGTCGATGGCTTCGGCGGTCCAGTGAATGGCTTGCGCCGCACCCGGGATGTCGATGCTGGAGGAGTCGCCGATCGGCTTGCCCATGTCCAGGGTTTCCAGCAGCGCCAGCTCTTCAACGTTCTTGCGCAGCAGGTCGGCGAAACGGATCAGCTTGGCCTTGCGCTTGGCCGGGGCCAGCTGCGACCACACGCCCGAATTGAAGGTAGCGCGGGCGTTTTCCACTGCGCGGTTGGCATCGGCCAGGTCGCAGCTGGCAACCTTGGCCAGGAAGCGTCCGTCGACCGGGCTCAGGCACTCGAAGGTTTCACCGGATGCGGCATCGGTGTATTCGCCGTTGATGAAGGCGCGGCCTTCGATCTTCAGTTGCTGGGCACGTTGTTCCCAGTCCGCACGGGTCAGGGTGGTCATACGAAACTCCTCCTCTTGTTTAGGTGCAACGCCGCACTGAGGACTCACAGGCGTTGTCAGAATTCTGGCCGGGCGACGCGCGCACACGGGCAAGCGATACCCTAAACCAGCCGGTGTAAACTATCAATATATTTGACACGCAGGGCTCAAAAGCCTACTGATGTTCATTTTATTAAACAACAACAGGAGCCGCACCATGAGAATAGACAGCATCATCGACTTCGCGCAGGTCATCACCGAGGCCGAACGCTACCGCCCGGCGGCGGAAAAAATCCTCAAGGGCGAGCCGGACCAGGCTGTCTACAACCACTATTCCAGCCCGTGCGGGCAGTTTGCCGCAGGCGTGTGGGAAGGTGAGGTGGGCCAGTGGACGGTGAACTACACCGAACACGAATACTGCGAAATCGTCCAGGGCGTTTCGGTGCTGCGCGACCAGGATGGCGGGGCGAAAACCCTGCGTGCCGGCGATCGGTTCGTGATTCCGGCCGGCTTCAAAGGCACTTGGGAGGTGCTGGAGCCGTGCCGCAAGATCTATGTGATGTTCGAACAGAAGTAACTATGTAGTGCAGGCAGCCTGTTGGCGTGCGTGAGGATGGCCCTGCCCATGTCGGGCCATCCAACTTCAACAGGAAGATCACCATGACCAACGAAGACGTTCTGAAAACCCTCGCTCACCTGGTCGGCACCCCCTACGCGCCGGCAATCAAAGACACCATCTGCACCCTCACCGGCCGCACCCGGGTGGTCGGCCCCGACGAGATGTGCACCCGCGAGTACGACCTCAAGCGCATCCGGATCAAGGCCGGCACCGACCTGCTGATCCAGGGCTTCGACTTCAACTGACCGTAATGCAGGCATAAAAAAACCCGCGTCCTTTCGGACGCGGGTTTTTTTCAGGTCGCCGATCAATTACTTGATCTTGGCTTCCTTGTACACCACGTGCTTGCGAACAACCGGATCATATTTCTTGATCTCGATTTTGTCCGGGGTGGTGCGCTTGTTCTTGTCGGTGGTGTAGAAGTGGCCGGTACCGGCACTCGAAACCAGACGGATCAATTCACGCATGATGTTCTCCCTTAAACCTTGGCGCCAGCTTTACGGATGTCAACCAGAACGGCGTCGATGCCGCGCTTGTCGATGATACGCATGCCTTTGGCGGAAACGCGCAGACGCACGAAACGCTTCTCGGATTCAACCCAGAAACGGTGGTGCTGCAGGTTCGGCAGGAAACGACGACGGGTTTTGTTGTTTGCGTGGGAAATGTTGTTCCCGGTTACTGGACCCTTACCAGTAACTTGACAGACTCTCGACATGACTCAGCCCTCTAAAACCACATGCCCAACCCGGCATGGGTTGGCCGCTTAATCTCTCAGTCTTTGGCGCCTGGGCGCCGTGATTCTGGAGGTCTTATCGACCGGATCCGCTGATGCGACAGGCCGAGCCCCTAGAAAAGAGCGCTGCTTTATACCAGAAAGACTTGGCTGCAACAACAGTAGATGCACATTGCCGCACGCCAGAACGCGCCGGGCCAGCATAGCTGGCAGGCCCCGCCAGCCGTCGACCGCTCGTCGCCAGATTTGTAAAAAAGGGTGTGGTCATTTGCCGGCGGGCGCACTAGGGTAAGCCTTTTCCAGACTGCACTGGCAGATGGGCCACTGACAGCCAAGGAGCCACCATGCGTGCTGCCGCCCTTTCCTTATTGTTCAACTCTCTGTTCGCCGCCGGCGCTCTGTTCGCTGCCGGCGTTGCCCAGGCCGCGCCGCTGAGCGTTTGCAGCGAAGCCAGCCCCGAAGGCTTCGACGTGGTGCAATACAACTCGCTGACCACCACCAACGCCACGGCTGACGTGCTGATGAACCGTCTGGTGGAGTTCGACGCGGCGCAAGGCAAGGTGGTGCCGAGCCTGGCGGCCAGCTGGACGGTATCGGCCGACGGCCTGGTGTATGACTTCACCCTGCGCGAAGACGTGAAGTTCCACAGCACGGCCTACTTCAAGCCAAGCCGCGAACTGAATGCCGACGACGTGCTGTTCAGCTTCCAGCGCATGCTTTACCCGGCCCATGCCTGGCACAAGACTGCACCGGGCGGCTACCCGCATGCCCAATCGCTGCAGCTGGGCAGCCTGATCAAGGCGATCGAGGCACCGACGCCGAACACCGTGCGCTTCACCCTCAGCCACCCGGACGCCACCTTCCTGGCCACCCTGAGCATGGGCTTCGCCTCGATCTATTCCGCCGAATATGCCGACAAGCTGCTGAAGGCCGGCACGCCGGAGAAGCTCAACAGCCAGCCGATCGGCACCGGGCCTTTCGTGTTCCAGCGTTTCCAGAAGGACGCCGTGGTGCGCTACCGCGCCAACCCGGACTACTTCGCCGGCAAGCCGGCGGTCGACCCGTTGATCTTCGCCATCACCACCGACGCCAACGTGCGCCTGCAGAAGCTCAAGCGCGGCGAGTGCCAGGTCGCCCTGTCACCCAAGCCACTGGACATTGCCGAAGCGGGCAAGGATGGCAACCTCAAGGTAGCCAGCACCCCGGCGTTCATGACCGCCTTCGTCGCCATCAACAGCCAGCACCCGCCGCTGGACAAACCGGAAGTGCGCCAGGCCATCAACCTGGCTTTCGACAAGCAGGCTTACCTGAAGGCCGTGTTTGAAGGCTCCGCAGAGGCCGCAAACGGCCCCTATCCGCCCAACACCTGGAGCTACGCCAAAGACTTGCCCGGCTACCCGCTGGACCTGAAGAAAGCCAAGGCGCTGCTGACCAAGGCTGGCCTGGCCGAGGGTTTCAGTACCACCATCTGGACCCGTCCGTCGGGCAGCCTGCTCAACCCCAACCCCAGCCTCGGCGCGCAGATGCTGCAGGCTGACCTGGCCAAGATCGGCATCAAGGCTGAAATCCGCGTGATCGAGTGGGGCGAGCTGATCCGCCGTGCCAAGGCCGGCGAGCATGACCTGCTGTTCATGGGTTGGGCAGGCGACAACGGCGACCCGGACAACTTCCTCAGCCCGCAGTTTTCCTGTGCGGCGGTTGAGTCGGGGACCAACTTCGCGCGCTTCTGCGACAACCGCCTGGACCAGCTGATCAGCGCTGGGCGTACCACCAACGACCAGAGCGTGCGCAGCCGGCTGTACCAGCAGGCGCAGACGCTGATCCAGCAGCAGGCGTTGTGGGTGCCGCTGGCGCACCCGACGGCGGCTACCCTGCTGCGCCAAGGGGTGGAGGGGTACCAGGTGAACCCGTTCGGGCGGCTGGACTTTAGCAAGGTGTCGGTGACCAAGTAAGCCCTGAGGTGCCTGTCTTGAAAGGGATGGCGCCTGGGAGACCGAGCGCCGCCCGCGCGGCGCTCGATCTCCCAGGCGCTACAACCCTCAAGGCAGGCACCTAGCAGCCCTGACAGCATTGACCTGCCTAAGCCACAATCCACCCCTGCTCAACCATCGATAACGGCTCCCCATCACCGATGATGATGTGATCCAGCACCCGCACATCGATCAGCCCCAGCCCCCGCTTCAGCGACAGGGTCAAATGCACATCATCCTGGCTCGGCTCACTGCTCCCCGAAGGGTGGTTGTGACACAGGATCAACGCCGCCGCGTTATGCAGCAACGCCCGCCGCACCACCTCCCGTGGGTAAACACTCGCCCGGTCTATCGTGCCCCGGAACAGGATCTCGAACGCCAACGGCCGGTGCTTGGTGTCCAGAAACAGGCACCCGAACACTTCACTGGCCTCATGCCGCAGCATGGCCTTGAGGTAACACCGCACCGCCGCTGGCCCGTCCAGAGCCTCCGCGCGCTTGATGTTTTCATTCAGATAACGCCGGCCAATCTCCAGCAGCGCCTGCAACTGTGCATACTTCACGGCCCCGATGCCCGGCTCGCGCAGCACCGTTTCGCGATCAGCCTCCAGAAACTGCCTCAGCCCGCCAAAACGCATCAGCAGCCCCCGCGCAAGGTCCAGTACATTGCGCCCGGCAACACCCGAGCCCAGCAGCACGGCAAGCAACTCGGCATCCGTCAGCGCCGCCGCTCCACGCTGCAACAACTTCTCCCTCGGCCGCTCTTCTGCCGGCCACTCCCTGATATTCATCCCGCCCCTCTGCCTTTGCTGCGGCCCATTTCGGCCCTGTGTTAATCTATTTCGCCTCGTACATGCGACGTTCTGCCGCAGGCATTTCGAACGTCGCCGCCCGCTCTCACTGGAAAAAGGCAAGCCTATGCAGCGGCTGTATCGCAAACGCATCGTTCTCGGCGTGGGGGGCGGCATTGCCGCCTACAAAAGCGCCGAGCTGATTCGCCGACTCCTGGAGCACGGCGCGCAGGTGCGCGTCGTCATGACCCGTGGTGGTGCCGAATTCATCACCCCGCTGACCCTGCAGGCGCTGTCGGGCCACCCGGTGCACATGGACCTGCTCGACCCTGCCGCCGAAGCAGCCATGGGCCACATCGAACTGGCCAAGTGGGCCGACCTGGTGCTGATCGCCCCGGCCACCGCCGACCTCATGGCGCGCATGGCCCAGGGCATGGCCGACGACCTGCTGACCACACTGGTACTGGCCACCGACGCCACCGTCGCCGTGGCCCCGGCCATGAACCAGGCCATGTGGCGCGACCCGGCCACCCAGGCCAACCTTGAGCTGCTCAAGAGCCGTGGCATTCAGGTATTTGGCCCGGCCTCCGGTAGCCAGGCCTGTGGCGACGTGGGCCTGGGCCGCATGCTCGAAGCCACCGACCTGGCCTGGTGCGCCGCAGAAAGCTTCAAGCGCCAGGCACTCACCGGCAAACACGTATTGATCACCGCCGGGCCGACCCAGGAAAACATCGACCCGGTGCGTTACATCACCAATCATAGCTCCGGCAAGATGGGCTTCGCCCTGGCCGAAGCGGCTGCCGAAGCCGGGGCTCGGGTGACCCTTGTCACTGGCCCGGTGCACCTGCCAACCCCCGACCGGGTCAGCCGCATCGACGTGGTCAGCGCGCGGGACATGCTCGCGGCCTGTGAAGCAGCCATGCCATGCGACCTGTTCATCGCCTCGGCAGCGGTCGCGGACTACCGCCCGGAAGTGGTTGCCACACAAAAACTGAAGAAAGATCCTACGACCGGCGACGGCATGCTGCTGCAGATGGTGCGCAATCCCGATATCCTTGCCACCATCGCTGGCCGCAGTGACCGCCCGTTCAGCGTCGGCTTCGCCGCCGAAACCGAACACCTGCTCGATTACGCCACGCGCAAGCTCAAGGACAAGAACCTCGACCTGATCGTCGCCAATGATGTGGCCAACCCCAGCATCGGCTTCAACAGCGAAGAAAACGCCTTGACCGTGATCGACCGCCAGCAGCACCAGACTCTCTTCGCGCAGACCAGCAAGGGCAAGATCGCCCGGCAACTGGTCGCCTTCATCGCCGAACGGCTCAACCAGGTTCAATAAGTTACATGCACGCTCTTCAAGCCAAGATCCTCGACCCACGCCTGGGTTCCGAATTCCCCCTGCCGGCCTACGCCACCCCTGGCTCCGCCGGCCTGGACCTGCGCGCCCTGCTCAAGGAGGACACTGTCCTTGAGCCAGGCCAGACCCTGCTGATCCCTACCGGCCTGTCGATCTACATCGGCGACCCGGGCCTGGCGGCGCTGATCCTGCCGCGCTCGGGCCTGGGCCATAAGCACGGCATCGTGCTGGGCAACCTGGTCGGCCTGATCGACTCGGATTACCAGGGCGAGCTGATGGTGTCGTGCTGGAACCGCGGCAACACGCCGTTCACCATCGCCGTTGGCGAGCGTATCGCCCAGCTGGTGCTGGTGCCGGTGGTACAGGCCCATTTCGACATCGTCGAAGCCTTCGATGAAAGCCAGCGTGGTGCTGGCGGCTTCGGTCACTCCGGCAGCCACTGAGCCGGTAGATGACCGTTCAGGCCAAGGATGGCGAACTCTCTGGCGAAAGCACCGTCCAAGCGTTCAGTTTGCGCCTGCCCAGAAAGCCTTTGACTAATGGAGCTTCCAGAGATGAACGACATGGCCCACCTGGTCCCCGCCGCATTGCCCGACAGCATTTTCCGCGCGTATGACATCCGCGGCGTAGTCGGCAAAACCCTTCACGCCGAAACCGCCTACTGGATCGGCCGCGCCATCGGTGCGCAAAGCCTGGCCCAGGGCGAACCACAGGTTTCGGTCGGCCGTGATGGCCGCCTGTCCGGCCCGATGCTGGTCGAACAGCTGATCAAGGGCCTGGTCGACGCCGGCTGCCACGTCAGCGACGTCGGCCTGGTGCCCACCCCGGCCCTGTACTACGCGGCCAACGTGCTGGCAGGCAAGTCGGGCGTGATGCTGACCGGCAGCCACAACCCGTCGGACTACAACGGCTTCAAGATCGTCATCGCTGGCGACACGCTGGCCAACGAACAGATCCAGGCCCTGCTCACCCGCCTGAAAACCAACGACCTGACCTTGGCCGAAGGCCGCGTGGAAAAGGTCGAGATCCTTGACCGCTACTTCCAGCAGATCGTCGATGACGTGAAGCTGGCGAAAAAGCTCAAGGTGGTGGTGGACTGCGGCAACGGTGCCGCTGGCGTGATCGCACCGCAACTGATCGAAGCCCTGGGTTGTGAAGTGATCCCGCTGTTCTGCGAAGTGGACGGCAACTTCCCCAACCACCACCCGGACCCGGGCAAGCCGGAAAACCTTGAAGACCTGATCGCCAAGGTCAAGGAAACCGGCGCCGATATCGGCCTGGCCTTCGACGGCGATGGCGACCGCGTCGGTGTGGTGACCAATACCGGCAGCATCGTCTACCCCGACCGCCTGCTGATGCTGTTTGCCCAGGACGTGCTGGCGCGCAACCCGGGCGCCGAGATCATCTTCGACGTCAAATGTACCCGTCGCCTGACCCCGCTGATCGAACAGCATGGCGGCCGCGCACTGATGTGGAAGACCGGTCATTCGTTGATCAAGAAGAAGATGAAACAGACAGGCTCGCTGCTGGCCGGCGAGATGAGCGGTCACATCTTCATCAAGGAACGCTGGTACGGTTTCGACGACGGCATCTACAGTGCCGCACGCCTGCTGGAGATCCTCAGCCAGGCCGGGCAAAACGCCGAAAACCTGTTTGCCGCCTTCCCGAACGATATTTCCACGCCGGAAATCAATATTGATGTGACCGACGAGGGTAAATTCAGCATCATTGATGCACTGCAACGCGACGCCGACTGGGGCGAAGCCAACCTGACCACCATCGACGGTGTGCGGGTCGACTACACCCACGGCTGGGGCCTGGTTCGCGCCTCCAACACCACCCCGGTGCTGGTGCTGCGCTTCGAGGCCGACAGCGACGCCGAATTGCAACGTATCAAGGATGTTTTCCGTACCCAGTTGCTGCGGGTTGCCCCTGAGCTGCAACTGCCGTTCTGACCGACTATCTGTTCCTTACAGGAGCCCTGCATGACCCTCGATCGCGATGCCGCTTCCCATGTAGCCGAGGTTTTGTCCGAAGCACTGCCTTACATCCGCCGCTTTGTCGGCAAGACCCTGGTGATCAAGTACGGCGGCAACGCGATGGAGAGCGAGGAGCTCAAAACCGGCTTCGCCCGTGACATCGTGCTGATGAAGGCTGTGGGCATCAACCCGGTGGTGGTCCACGGTGGTGGCCCGCAGATCGGCGACCTGCTCAAGCGCCTGTCGATCGAAAGCCACTTCATCGACGGCATGCGCGTCACCGACTCGGCGACCATGGACGTGGTGGAGATGGTGCTGGGTGGCCAGGTGAACAAGGACATCGTCAACCTGATCAACCGCCACGGCGGCAGCGCCATCGGCCTGACCGGCAAGGACGCGGAGCTGATCCGCGCCCGCAAGCTGACCGTCAGCCGCCAGACGCCCGAGATGACCACCCCGGAAATCATCGACATCGGCCACGTTGGCGAAGTGGTGAGCGTGAACACCGACCTGCTGAACATGCTGGTGAAGGGTGACTTCATCCCGGTCATCGCGCCGATCGGCGTGGGTGCCAACGGTGAGTCGTACAACATCAACGCCGACCTGGTAGCAGGCAAGGTAGCCGAGGCGCTGAAAGCCGAGAAGCTGATGCTGCTGACCAACATCGCCGGTTTGATGGACAAGCAGGGCCAGGTTCTGACCGGCCTGACCACCGAACAGGTCAACGAACTGATCGCTGACGGCACCATCTACGGCGGCATGCTGCCGAAGATCAAGTGCGCACTGGATGCCGTGCAGGGCGGCGTGAACAGCTCGCACATCATCGACGGCCGTGTGCCGAATGCTGTGCTGCTGGAAATCTTCACCGACAGCGGCGTGGGTACCCTGATTACCAACCGCAAGCCGCGCTGAGTGATTGGCTAGCCTGCACCGGCCTCTTCGCGGGTTCACCCGCGAAAGGGCCGGAACAGGCGACACAAAAAGGGCGACCTTCATGTGAAGGTCGCCTTTTTCATTTCCAGGCCAGGATCAGATCCCGTACTGCGCCCGGTAAGCCTCGACAGCCGGCAGATGCTGCTTCAGCTGCGGGTCATCGGCCAGGAACTCCAGCACCTGGGTCAGCGAAACGATGCTGACCACCGGGATACCGAAGTCGCGTTCCACTTCCTGGATCGCCGACAGCTCGCCATTGCCACGCTCTTCGCGGTTCAGCGCGATCAGCACGCCGGCGGCCTTGGCCTGCTGGGCGTTGATGATCTGCATGACCTCACGGATGGCAGTACCGGCGGTGATCACGTCGTCGATGATCAGCACATCACCGGCCAGCGGTGCGCCAACCAGGCTGCCGCCTTCGCCGTGGTCCTTGGCTTCCTTGCGGTTGAAGCACCATGGCACGTCGAGCTTATGCTGGTCCGCCAGGGCCACAGCAGTGGTCGCCGCCAACGGAATACCCTTGTAGGCCGGGCCGAACAGCACGTCGAACGGGATCTTGCTGTCGACGATGGCTGCGGCATAGCACCGCCCCAGTTCGGCCAATGCAGAACCGGTGTTGAACAGGCCGGCATTGAAGAAATACGGGCTGGTACGCCCCGATTTCAGGGTGAATTCACCGAAACGCAGTACCCCGCGATCGATGGCAAAACGGATAAAGTCGCGCTGATACGGCTGCATGAATAGTCCCGGACACCACGGATTTAGCTAAATGGGTTGAGCTCGGGTATCATACACGCACGAGATTTTTGGGGCCATTTATGCGGATCATCAGTGTGAACGTAAATGGCATTCAGGCTGCGGCCGAGCGTGGTTTGCTCAGCTGGCTGCAAGCCCAGAATGCCGACGTCATCTGCCTTCAGGATACCCGCGCCTCGGCCTTTGAACTCGATGACCCAGCTTTCCAGCTCGATGGCTATTTCCTTTATGCCTGCGACGCGGAGGTGCCTGCCCAAGGTGGTGTGGCCCTTTATTCGCGCATGCAGCCCAAGGCAGTCATCACCGGCCTGGGCTTCGAGACAGCCGACCGCTACGGGCGTTACCTGCAAGCAGATTTCGACAAAGTCAGTATTGCCAGCCTGCTGCTGCCTTCGGGCATGAACGGCGACGAAGACTTGAACCAGAAGTTCAAGTTGATGGACGACTTCGCCAAGTACCTGGACAAGCAGCGTCGCAAGCGGCGCGAGTACATCTATTGCGGCTCGTTCTACGTGGCGCAGCAGAAGCTCGACATCAAGAACTGGCGTGACAGCCAGCAATCGCCGGGCTTCCTGGCGCCGGAGCGCGCCTGGATGGATGCGATCACTGGCGAGATGGGTTACGTCGATGCCCTGCGCGAAGTCAGCCGTGAAGGCGACCAGTACAGCTGGTGGCCGGACAACGAGCAGGCCGAGATGCTCAACCTGGGCTACCGGTTCGACTACCAGATCCTCACGCCAGGCCTGCGCCGTTTCGTGCGCAACGCCCGCCTGCCGCGTCAGCCGCGCTTCTCCCAGCATGCGCCGCTGATCGTGGACTATGACTGGACGTTGACCATCTAAGCGCGTTGCTCAGATACAAAAAAGCCGACAGTGATGTCGGCTTTTTTGTGTCTACGGAATCAGTCAGTCCGCCAGTGCAGCCTGCTGCAGCTCGAAGATTTCGGTCATGCCCTTCTGCGCCAGCGCCAGCATGGCGTTGAAGTCTTCAGGCTGGAACGGCGCACCTTCGGCAGTGCCCTGCACCTCGATGAAGCCACCGGCGCTGGTCATGACCACGTTCAGGTCGGTTTCGGCGGCGGAGTCTTCCAGATAGTCCAGGTCGAGCACGGCTTCACCCTGGTACATGCCCACCGACACGGCAGCGATCATGTGCTTGAGCGGGTTGCCGGCCTTCAGGCCACCGTGTTTCTTGATCACCGCCAGTGCATCGCACAGGGCGACCATGGCACCGGTGATGGACGCGGTACGGGTACCGCCATCGGCCTGGATCACGTCGCAGTCGACGTACAGGGTGATGTCGCCCAGCTTGCTCATGTCCAGCGCGGCGCGCAGCGAGCGGCCGATCAGGCGCTGGATTTCCAGGGTGCGACCACCCTGTTTGCCACGGCTGGCTTCGCGCTGGTTACGCTCACCGGTAGAACGCGGCAGCATGCCGTATTCGGCGGTCAGCCAGCCTTGGCCCTGGCCTTTCAGGAAGCGCGGCACACCGTTTTCAACGCTGACCGTGCAGATGACCTTGGTGTCACCGAACTCGACCAGTACCGACCCTTCGGCGTGCTTGGTGTAGTTGCGGGTGATGCGGATCGAGCGGAGCTGATCGGCGGCGCGACCACTTGGACGTTTCATCTGGGATACCTGTACTGGGACTTTGAATCTGCCGAGCATTATAGAGCCCGCAGCCCAGGGAAGACATGCCTATTGTCGTACCCGCCACAGCCCGTCGCCTTTTCCTACTGGCGCGGCCGCCCGTCGGTAACATAGGCAGATTGGGCGCCACGGCCCCACTGCGCTACAATCCTGCGCCTTGCAGCCGAGAGGCTCCCACCGTTCATTCAACTAAGCGAGGTACTCCCCATGGTGCACAGCATGACCGCTTTTGCTCGTGTCGAGCGCGCCGGCAGCCAAGGCACCCTGATCTGGGAGCTGCGTTCGGTCAACCACCGTTACCTGGAACCGCACCTGCGCCTGCCAGAGGCCCTGCGCGACCTTGAAGGCGCCGTGCGTGAAGGCCTGCGCCAGGGCTTGTCGCGGGGCAAGGTGGAATGCACCTTGCGCCTCAACGAAGACAGCAACGGCAAGCCACTGAAGGTAGACCGCGAGCGCGCCGCGCAACTGGTTGCCGCCGCCGAGGAAGTGGCCGGCCTGATCAAGCAGCCAGCCCCCCTGAACCCGCTGGAAGTGCTGTCGTGGCCAGGTGTGCTGGTGGCCGACACCAGCGACCCGCAGGCACTGAACGCCGAAGCCATGGCGCTGTTCGACGAAGCCCTGGCCGAACTCAAGGCCGGCCGCCAGCGCGAAGGCCAGGAACTGGCCCGGCTGATCAACGAGCGCCTGGACAACATGTCCAGCGAAGTCACCACCTTGCGCGCCCTGGTGCCGCAGATGCTGGCTGCGCAGCGGCAGAAGATCCTCGACCGCTTCGGTGACATGCAAGCCGAGCTCGATCCGCAGCGCCTGGAGCAGGAAATGGTGCTGCTCGCACAGAAGAGCGACGTGGCCGAGGAACTCGACCGCCTCAGCACCCACGTCACCGAAGTGCGCCGGGTGCTCAAAGGTGGCGGCGCCGCAGGCCGCCGCCTTGACTTCCTGATGCAGGAACTCAACCGCGAAGCCAACACCCTCGGCTCCAAGGCCTTCGACCCACGCAGCACGCAAGCGGCGGTCAACCTGAAGGTATTGATCGAACAGATGCGTGAACAAGTACAGAACATCGAGTAAGGCCACCCCGACCATGAACCACAGCAGCGGCACCCTCTACATCGTTTCGGCCCCTTCGGGCGCCGGCAAGACCAGCCTGGTAACGGCCCTGACCAAGGACGACCGGCAGATCCGCGTTTCGGTCTCGCACACCACCCGCGCCATGCGCCCGGGCGAGGAACACGGGGTGAACTACCACTTCGTCGTCCACGAAGAATTCAAGGCGCTGATCGCGCAGGGCGACTTCCTGGAGCATGCCGAAGTATTCGGCAACTTCTACGGCACCTCGCGCAGCGCGCTGCAGCAGACGCTGGATCAGGGCTACGACCTGATCCTGGAAATCGACTGGCAAGGCGCCCAGCAGGTGCGCAAGCTGATGCCACAGGCGTTGTCGGTGTTCATCCTGCCGCCAAGCCAGGAAGCGCTACGCCACCGTCTGGACGGCCGTGGGCAGGACAGCGAAGAAATCATTGCCGGGCGCATGAAAGAAGCGGTCAGCGAGATGGTGCACTACGACGAGTATGACTACGTGATCATCAATGATGACTTCGACGTGGCGCTGGAGGATTTGAAGGCGGTGTTCCGCTCGAATCGGTTGGTGCTGAAGAAGCAGCAAGAGCGCAACAGCGGGCTGCTGAAAGAACTGCTTTCCTGATACACCGCACGGGGCTGCTTTGCAGCCCTTTCGCGACACAAGGCCGCTCCTACAAAGGATCGCGTTAGTCAGACTTGCGCGATCTCCTGTAGGAGCGGCCTTGTGTCGCGATAGGGGCGCAAAGCGCCCCCAGCTTTATTCCTGCAAAGGCAGGGTAGCCTGCTGACGCAGGGTAGCCCCCAGGAAGTACGCCGGCGCGCGCATGCGCGACAGCATCATCAGCCCGATGCCCAGCACCGAGATGATCGCGGCAATCACGAACACCAGCCCCAACCCGCCCACATGCGAGCCACTGCCGAAGTCCGGCGAGGCGCTGTCGATGGCAGTCCGCACGAAGATCACCGACAGGATCACCCCACCCACCAGCGGGCACAGGCCGCGCATGATGAAGTGGCGCAGGCTGTCGAACAGGCTGCCACGGAAGTACCAGACGCAGGCAAATGCGGTCAGCGAATAATAGAAGCAGATCATCATGCCCAGTGCGGTGATGGTATCTGCCAGCACGTTCTCGCTCAGGCTACGCATGGTCACGTAGAACAGGCCCGCTGCCACACCGGCACAGATGGTGGCATAACGCGGGGTCTGCGAACGCGGGCAGACAGTGGCAAACTTCTGCGGTACCGCGCCGTAGTAACCCATCGCCAAGAGGGTGCGCGCCGGCGCCACGAAGGTCGACTGCAACGACGCCGCTGTACTGGCCAGCACGGCAATGGACATCAGGATCGCCAGCGGCCCCATGACCGGGCCGGCCAGGTGGGCAAAGACGTTCTCCTGGATGCGCGGGTTGTTCAGGCCCAGGCCCGTTTCGCTGATACCGGCAAATTGCAGGGTGGCGATGGCGGTGAACAGGTACAGGCCTAGGATCAGCATCACGGTCCAGGTGGCGGCCTTGCCCGGCACCTCCTCGCTGCCCACCGACTCTTCGCTGACGGTCAGGCACGTGTCCCAACCCCAGAAGATGAAGATCGACAGCGACAGCCCGGCGGCAAAGGCCGAGAACGACTCGACACCGAACGGGTTGAACCACGCGAAATCGAACTCCAGCGGGGGTGGCGCAGTGGTACCACCAAAGGCGGCGACGGCAAAGCCGATCAGCACCACCAACTGCAAGGCCACCAGGCCGTACTGCACCGTCATGGTGGTGGCGATGCCGCGACAGCAGATCCACACCGCCAGGGCGATGAACACGCAACAGGTAACGATGTTGATCAACAGGTTATCGGCCAACGCCGCCAGCTCATGCTTGCCGGTGATCTGGCCCAGGAACAGGTAAAAGAAGTCGACTGCCACCCCTGCCAGGTTCGACAGCACGATGGTGGTGGCAACCACCAACCCCCAGCCGCCAATCCAGCCGATCATCGGGCCGAAGGCACGTGCCGACCAGGTGAACGATGTACCGCTGTCCGGTTCTGCCGAGTTCAGCTCGCGGTAGCCCAGGGCCACCAGCAACATCGGCAGGAAGCCGACGATGAACACGGCTGGCAGGTGGGCACCGACCTCGCGCACGGTCGGGCCAAGTGCGCCGGTCAGGGTGTAGACCGGGGCGATGGTGGAAATGCCCAGCACCACGCTGGCCAGCAAGCCCAAACGGCCCTTGGCCAGGCCTTTGCTGCGCTGAGTGTTGCCCGCGTCGGCTGCCACGTCGGGTGGGCGGCCGGCTTCTGTGTAATTGCTCATGAGTATTTGCCGTAAATTTTGGAATTGTTTTCACAGGCCTTGCGTACAAGGCCCGCTTTCACTCATTGAAAGCTTGCTGTCGGGGACAAGTCATCCGAGACCTTCGGCTGACGTCAGAATCACTCCTGCCGTGCGCCCTCCCGTGCTGCATAGGCAATGCAAGCCTCGCGAAACGCCTGAAACAGGCGCAGCGAAACCGGGTTTTCGTTAAAGCGCCACTCCGGGTGCCACTGCACACCGAGCACAAAGCCCGGCGCATCGGGCATGGACACTGCTTCGATCAGGCCATCCGGGGCCCGTGCCTCGACGCGCAAGCCTGGGGCAAGGCGGTCGATGCCCTGGCTGTGCAGCGAGTTGACCTCGAACTGCGCTGCCAGGCCCAGGCGCTCGAACAACCCGCCAGGCTCGATGCCGACCGGGTGACGAGGGCCGTATTGCACCTCCAGGGGTGCGTCCTCAGGTTCGCGATGATCAAGGTAGCCAGGCAGCTCCTGCACGCGTTGGTGCAGGCTGCCGCCAAGGGCCACGTTCAGTTCCTGATAGCCACGGCAAATGCAGAACACCGGCACACCGGCGGCAATCGCCGCCTGCAGCAGTGGCAAGGTCAGCCGATCACGCGCCAGGTCGTGCCGGGTACCCGCCACGCTGGGGGCGCCATTGTAATGATGCGGTTCGATATTTGAAGGCGAGCCTGTAAAAACAATGCCGTGCAGACGGGCCAGCAGCGCCTGTGGGTCGCTGCCCCCGTCGCGGGCCGGCAAGATCAGCGGCAAGCCGGCAAAGCCGGCCGCCTCGACATACTTGTCGCCCACCGTGTGCGACGAGTTCTTCCCCACCTGCTGGCGGCAGGCGCTGACACCGATCAAGGGGACCGCAGTTGCGCTCATGGGCTTACACCGTGTGCAGGTACCAGTTGTACTCAAGGTCGGAAATCGACACTTCGAACTCGGCCAGTTCGCTTTCCTTGCAGGCCACGAAGATATCGATGTAGTCCGGGCTGATGTATTGGTTGAGGACTTCGCTGTCGTCCAGCGCGCGCAGGGCATCGCGCAGGTTGTTCGGCAGGCTTTGCTCCAGCTGTTCGTAGGAGTTGCCTTCGATCGGCGCCTCCGGCTCGACCTTGTTGGTCAGGCCGTGATGCACGCCGGCCAGGATGGCCGCCAGCATCAGGTACGGGTTGGCGTCGGCGCCGGCCACACGGTGCTCCAGGCGCACGTTGTCGCTGCTGTCGGTGGGCACGCGTACGGCCACGGTGCGGTTATCCAGGCCCCAGCTTGGCGCATTGGGCACGTAGAACTGCGCGCCGAAGCGGCGATAGGAGTTGATGTTCGGGCACAGGAACGCCATCGACGCCGGCATGGTTTCCAGCACACCACCGATGGCGTGGCGCAGCGTGTCGCTTTGCAACGGGTCATCGCTGGCAAAGATGTTCTTGCCGGTTTTCTTGTCCAGCAACGAAATGTGTACGTGCAGGCCGTTACCTGCCTGGCCCGGGTAGGGCTTGGCCATGAACGTGGTGTCCATTTCATGGTCGTAGGCCACGTTCTTGATCAGGCGCTTGAGCAGGATCGCGTAGTCACAGGCCTTCAGCGGGTCGGCCACGTGGTGCAGGTTGACTTCGAACTGCGCCGGGGCGCTTTCCTTGACGATGGCGTCGGCGGGCAGGCCTTGTTCCTTGGCGGCTTCAAGCATGTCCTGCAGGCAGTCGGCGTATTCATCGAGGTCGTCGATCAGGTACACCTGGGTCGACTGCGGGCGTTTGCCGGAAATGGGCGAACGCGGCGGCTGCGGGCGACCGTTGAGGTTGTCCTGGTCGATCAGGTAGAACTCCAGCTCGAACGCCGCGCAGATATCCAGGCCCAGGTCGTCGAACTTGCTCACCACCTGGCGCAACACTTCGCGCGGGTCGGCGAAGAACGGCTGGCCATCCAGCTCGTGCATGGTCATCAGCAGCTGGGCAGTGGGGCGCTTCTGCCACGGCTCGTCCGACAACGTGCCCGGGATCGGGAAGCAGATGCGGTCGGCATCGCCGATGTCCAGGCCAAGGCCGGTGCTCTCGACGGTGGAGCCATTGATGTCCAGGGCGAACAGCGATGCGGGCAGGTTGATGCCCTTCTCGTACACCTTGTGCAGGCTGGCCCGCTCGATGCGCTTGCCACGTACCACGCCATTCATGTCGGAGATCAGCAGGTCGACGTACTGCGTGTCCGGATGGGCCTGGAGGAAGTCATTCATCTCGCTGGAAGAACTGGCGCACGGGGTTACCGACGTCATGGTGTACATCCTTTGATGTGCTGCGGCGATGTGGGATACGGCTGGCGCCTCACGGGCGACGATGGTTGCAGCTGTTGTTCTTTTCACTTTCCCATCGTGGGGACTGGTTACCCGACCGGGCGCATTGATTCCGGGGGGCCGTTTCACTATAAAATGGCCCTGATGCAACAGACATTGGCAATTCGGCAAGCAGAGCGTGCACCAATGCAATATCAGATCACCCACGCCGACCTCTCCCTGGTCCTGGCACTGGAGCGGGGCCGCTCGCTGGCCAAGGCCGCCGAGCTGCTGAAAGTCGATGTTTCGACAGTATTCCGCTCGATCCGCCGGCTGGAATCGGCGCTGGGCACCGCCTTGTTCGTCAAGAGCCGCAAGGGCTACCTGCCGACCGATACCGCTCAGGCGCTGGCCGAGCAGGCCGAACGTGCCGAGCAGGCGCTGGAGGCGGCGCGCATTGCCATGACCAGTGGCGAGCAGGTGGTAAGCGGCACGGTGCGGCTGACCTGTACCGAGGCGGTGATGCACAGCCTGTTGCTGCCGGCGCTGGCTGAGTTCATGCCCAACTACCCGGCGCTATCGCTGGAGATGGGCACCTCCAACACGTTTGCCAACCTCAGCCGACGCGATGCCGACATCGCCCTGCGCCTGACCAACACGCCACCGGAACACCTGGTGGGCCGCAACCTGGGTTCTACCTCCTATGTCGTCTGCGGCCAGCCACAGTGGCGCGAGCGCCTGGCCGAGTCGCCCGCCAACGTGCCGTGGATCGCCCCCGATGACTCGATGGTGGACCACCCGACGGTAGTCTGGCGCAACCAGCAGCACCCTGGGGTGAGCCCGCGCTACCAGTGCAGCAGCATGTCGACCATCGCCCAGCTGGTCACCGCCGGCCTGGGCGTGGCGGCGTTGCCGGACTATATGGTGCATGCCTTGCCCGGCGTGGATGCGTTGAGTGGGCCGCTGCCGGGTTGTGACACCCAGCTGTGGCTGCTGACCCGGCCGGATTGCCGGGCATTGCGCTCGGTACAGACCTTGTTCGAAGAGCTGACCCCGCGGTTGCGTGACGCGATGCTCTGAGGTTATCGTCAGGCTCAGGTTTGAGGCTGTCTGTTCCGGCCCTTTCGCGGGTAAACCCGCTCCCACAGGGTGCGCGGTGCCTGCGGGAGCGGGTTTACCCGCGAAGAAGCAAATACAGGGTTTGAAGGTGTCACCCGACAAAACAGCGCTTCCCTATTGGCTGGTGATTTTTTAAACTATCGAGTCCGCCTGCCCATTACTGGGCTGCACGCCCACCGCATTTGCTACTGAGGAAGACCATGGCCCGCGTAACTGTTGAAGACTGCCTGGAACACGTGGATAACCGCTTTGAGCTGGTCATGCTCTCGACCAAGCGCGCTCGCCAGCTGGCGACCGGCGGCAAAGAGCCACGCGTTGCGTGGGAAAACGACAAGCCAACCGTTGTTGCCCTGCGTGAAATCGCCGAAGGCATCGTCACCAACGAGTTCATCGCCGCTGAAGAGATCGTCACCGAGGATCCGGTGTTCGCCGCGTTCGAGGACGAGAACAACGAGGCTGTCTGATTGATGCCAGGTCGACGTCGCACGGCGCAAGGCCCTCTTCCTCCGCAGGAGGTGAACCCATGCCGGGTATAGAAGCCTTGGCCGAACGGCTGTCGACCTATCTTGGCCCCGAACAGGTCAACCTGGTCCGCCGCGCCTATTTCTACGCCGAACAGGCCCACGACGGGCAGCGCCGCCGCAGCGGCGAGCCCTACGTGACCCACCCGCTGGCCGTGGCCAGCATCCTCGCCGACATGCACATGGACCATCAGAGCCTGATGGCGGCCATGCTGCACGATGTGATCGAAGACACCGGCATCGCCAAGGAAGCCCTCAGCCAGCAATTTGGCGAGACCGTGGCCGAACTGGTCGATGGGGTCAGCAAACTGACCCAGATGAACTTCGAGACCAAGGCCGAGGCGCAGGCCGAAAACTTCCAGAAGATGGCCATGGCCATGGCTCGCGATATCCGCGTGATCCTGGTCAAGCTGGCCGACCGCCTGCACAACATGCGCACCCTGGAAGTGCTGTCTGGCGAAAAGCGCCGGCGCATCGCCAAGGAAACCCTCGAAATCTACGCCCCCATCGCCAACCGCCTGGGCATGCACACCGTGCGCGTGGAGTTCGAGGACCTGGGCTTCAAGGCCATGCACCCGATGCGCTCGTCGCTGATTCACCGGGCGGTGAAAAGCGCACGCGGCAACCGTAAAGAGATCGTCGCCAAGATCGAGCACTCGCTGGCCAACTGCCTGGCCGCCGACGGCATCGAGGGCGAGGTCAGCGGCCGGCAGAAACACCTCTATGGCATCTACAAGAAGATGCGCGGCAAGCGCCGTGCCTTCAACGAGATCATGGACGTGTACGCCTTCCGCATCATCGTCGACAAGGTCGACACCTGCTACCGCGTGCTCGGCGCTGTGCATAACCTGTACAAGCCGCTGCCCGGTCGCTTCAAGGACTACATCGCGATCCCCAAGGCCAACGGCTACCAGTCGTTGCACACCACGCTGTTCGGCATGCACGGCGTGCCCATCGAAATCCAGATCCGCACCCGCGAAATGGAAGAGATGGCCAACAACGGCATCGCCGCGCACTGGCTGTACAAGTCCAACGACGACGAGCAGCCCAAGGGCAGCCACGCCCGTGCCCGCCAGTGGGTCAAGGGCATCCTTGAACTGCAACAACGTGCCGGCAACTCGCTGGAATTCATCGAAAGCGTGAAGATCGACCTGTTCCCGGACGAGGTCTACGTGTTCACGCCCAAAGGTCGCATCATGGAGCTGCCCAAAGGCTCCACGGCCGTCGACTTCGCCTACGCGGTACACACCGACGTGGGCAACAGCTGCATCGCCTGCCGCATCAACCGCCGCCTGGCGCCGCTGTCCGAGCCGCTGCAAAGCGGCTCGACAGTGGAAATCGTCAGCGCACCGGGCGCACGGCCGAACCCGGCCTGGCTCAACTTCGTGGTCACCGGCAAGGCACGCACGCACATCCGCCACGCCCTCAAGCAGCAGCGTCGGTCCGAGTCCATCAGCCTGGGCGAACGCCTGCTGAACAAGGTGCTCACCGGCTTCGACAGCAGCCTGGAGAAAATCCCCCAGGAACGCATCCAGTCGATTCTCGCCGAGTACCGCCTGGAACTCATCGAAGACCTGCTCGAAGACATCGGCCTGGGCAACCGCATGGCCTACGTGGTTGCACGTCGCCTGCTGTCGGCCGAAGGCGAGCAGTTGCCAGCGCCGGAAGGCCCGCTGGCAATCCGTGGTACCGAAGGCCTGGTGCTGAGCTACGCCAAGTGCTGTACGCCGATCCCGGGTGACCCGATCGTCGGCCACCTGTCGGCAGGCAAAGGCATGGTCGTACACCTTGAGAACTGCCGCAACATCAGTGAAATCCGCCACAACCCGGAGAAGTGCGTGCAGCTCTCCTGGGCCAAGGACATCACGGGCGAGTTCAATGTCGAACTGCGTGTCGAACTGGAGCACCAGCGCGGCCTGATCGCCCTGCTGGCCAGCAGCGTCAACGCCGCCGACGGCAACATCGAGAAGATCAGCATGGACGAACGCGACGGCCGTATCAGCGTGGTCCAACTGGTGGTCAGCGTGCACGACCGCGTGCACCTGGCGCGTGTGATCAAGAAGCTGCGTACCCTGACCGGTGTGGTCCGCATCACCCGCATGCGTACGTAGTCCGCCAACCGCAAGGAGTCATCATGAGCAAGACCGTCATCAACAGCGACAAGGCCCCAGCTGCCATCGGCACCTACTCGCAGGCGATCAAGGCCGGCAACACCGTGTACATGTCGGGCCAGATCCCGCTGGACCCAAAGACCATGGAGCTGGTCGAAGGCTTCGAAGCCCAGACCGTGCAAGTGTTCGAGAACCTCAAGGCCGTGGCTGAAGCCGCTGGCGGTTCGTTCAAGGACATCGTCAAGCTGAACATCTTCCTCACCGACCTGAGCCACTTCGCCAAGGTCAACGAGGTGATGGGCCGCTACTTCGAGCAGCCATACCCGGCCCGCGCCGCCATCGGCGTTGCCGCGCTGCCGAAAGGCTCCCAGGTCGAAATGGACGCCATCCTGGTCATCGAATGATGCCCTTGGTGACGGGCACCCTGCCCGTCACCCCTCCCTCTTCTGCAAGGTTATTCCCTCATGCGTCAAGCACTGCCCCTCGCACTGGCAGCCCTGCTTCTGGGCGGCTGTGCCAGCCACAAACCCGAAGACTTCAACGGCACCTGGATCAACCAGGACGCCATCACTGCGGCCGTCAAGGGCAGCAGCCTGCGCCAGGCGCTGAACGAGCACGGCCCGGTGTTCGAGTGGAAGCTCGACGTCACCAGCCAGCAGGCCAGCTACAGCAATGGTTTCGAGGCCGCTGACGGCCAGTTGAGCGCCAACGACAAGCAGTGGCAGGCCAGCTTCGAAGGTGGCCAGACCGAGCAGTTGTCGCTTGATGGCGATGAACTGCTGACCGTTGATCAAAGCGGAGCCAAGCAGACCTTCGTACGCGCCAAGGCACCGGCTACCGCCAATGCCCCGCTGGGTAGCAGCTTCGAGAAGGCGCTGTACCAGGCCTACCTGGGCGGTGACTGGAAGATCACCGAAGGCCAGGGCAAAGGTGCCAGCGTGCGCTTCAGCGACACCGGCAACGTCACCGGCCTGCCAGGGCCAGACCGTTTCGCCCTGTGCCTGGCGGGCGATTGCGCGACCATGGGCGGCAGCAATGACAGCCTGTGGCTGGAGCGTAACCAGCGGGGCGCGCCGTTCATCATCAAGCGTGATGGCGGCAAGCTGGAGATTTTCCAGGCGGTGAACCGTGCGCAGCCGGATGACATGCCGGAGCTGGCGGCGGGCAAGCGCCAGTGGGTGCTGGAACAAAACTGAAAACACACGCGCTCCCTGTAGGAGCGGCCTTGTGTCGCGATAGGGCTGCAAAGCAGCCCCGGCACTCTAGGCGGCGACGCTGAAATTCTGGGGCCGCTGCGCGCCCCATCGCGACACAAGGCCGCTCCTACAGGGACCGCATCAGGCCTGAGACTGACTTTTTTCCTCAAGAATCGCGGCATACCCTTCCTTGTAACTCGGATACACCGGTACCCACCCCAACGCCCGCGCCCGGGCATTGCTGCAGCGTTTGCTGCCGGTACGCCGCACCCGCTGCTCATCGGACCACTCGGTAACCCCCATGTATGCCCGCAGCCAGGCCACCACATCGGCCAGCGGCGCCGGGTCGTCGTCGACACCAATGTAGTAGTCGTCCAGCACCTTGCCATCGGCATCGGCCTGCAGCAGGTGCGCCAACAGGCTGGCAGCATCCTCGGCATGAATGCGGTTGCCATACAGCGGCGGCTCCTCGGCGACGCGGTAACCCTGGCGCACCTGGCTCAGCAGCCACTCGCGGCCTGGGCCATAGATGCCGGTCAGACGCACCACGCTTGCCGGAATGCCGCTGGCCAGCGCCAGCTGCTCGGCCTCCAGCATCACCCGCCCGGAATAACCTTCAGGCTCGGTAGCCGCACCTTCTTCGATCCATTCCCCGTCTTTTTGGGCATACACGCTGCTGCTCGATACAAACAGCAAGCGACGCGGGCGCTGGCCTCGCTCGGCCAGCCACGCCAGCACATGACGCAAGCCGTCGACGTAGGCCGCCTGGTAACCCGCCTCGTCGTGCTGGCTGGCCGCCACGCAGTACACCAGGTAGTCCAGCGAGCCCTGCGGCCAGGCTTGCGGAATTGCAGGTTCCGCCAGGTCGGCGGCAACCGGTGCAATACCCGCAGGCAGTTGCCCGACAGAACGGCGCAGGCCGCTTACCTGCCAGCCTTTGGCCAGCATCTGCTTGGCAAAACGCCCGCCTACATCACCACATCCCACCACCATCACGGATAGGTCTGACATCACAAAACTCCCTAGACCAATTGATCAGCCCGGCCACGCTACACGATGGGCGGCTAGACCATAGGCGAAAAAAGCAACAAGATTACTTTTGTTAACAAGAATTACTTGCAATAATGGCGACCAATTTGTTCTCGGCCTATCTCGAGGCCTTGGAGAACGTCCACTTTTTCTTCATCAGGTCCGGCCAGCATGACACGTACTCAACCTTCCGCTTCGCCAACCCCGTCGCGCGCCTGGCGCGCCATCGCCGCGCTGACACTCAGCCTGGTGCTGGCCCCGGTGGCCATGGCCGATGAGCCAACCGCCAATGCCGCTACACCAGCCGCGGCTTCCGCTCCGGCTGCTCAAGCTGCCCCGGCGGCACCGGCTGTGGAAGGCCAGGCTCCCGCTGGCGAAGCACAAGCTGCCGCCCCGGCAGATTCGCAGGTAGTGGTTGATCCCGCTACCGATGCACTGGTTGAAGACACGTCCCTGGGCATGGCCCACGACCTGTCCCCGTGGGGCATGTACAAAAACGCCGACATCGTGGTGAAGATCGTCATGATCGGCCTGGCTATCGCCTCCATCATCACCTGGACCATCTGGATCGCCAAAGGCTTCGAGCTGATGGGCGCCAAACGTCGCCTGCGTGGTGAAATCGCCCAGCTGAAGAAGTCCACCACCCTGAAAGAAGCCAGCGAAGTCTCCAACAAGGAAGGCACCCTGGCCCACACGTTGGTTCACGACGCCCTCGAAGAAATGCGCCTGTCGGCCAACGCCCGCGAAAAAGAAGGCATCAAGGAGCGCGTCAGCTTCCGCCTGGAGCGCCTGGTGCACGCCAGCGGCCGTACCATGAGCAGCGGCACCGGCGTACTGGCAACCATCGGTTCCACCGCGCCGTTCGTAGGTCTGTTCGGTACTGTATGGGGCATCATGAACAGCTTCATCGGCATCGCCAAGACCCAGACCACCAACCTGGCCGTGGTTGCCCCCGGCATCGCCGAAGCCTTGCTGGCCACCGCCCTGGGCCTGGTCGCTGCAATCCCGGCTGTGGTCATCTACAACGTCTTCGCCCGCTCCATCGCTGGCTACAAGGCTCAGGTGTCCGACGCCTCCGCTCAGGTACTGCTGCTGGTCAGCCGTGACCTGGACCACCAGGGCAGCGAACGCGCCGCCCCGCACATGGTGAAAGTGGGGTAAGCCATGGGCCTGCATCTCAACGAAGGTGGCGACGACCTCGCCGAAAACCACGAAATCAACGTTACGCCGTTCATCGACGTGATGCTGGTGCTGCTGATCATCTTCATGGTCGCAGCCCCCTTGGCCACGGTCGACATCAAGGTCGACCTGCCGGCCTCGACCGCCAAACCGGCGCCGAGGCCCGAGAAGCCGGTGTTCGTCAGCGTCAAGGCCGACCAGAAGCTGTACGTCGGCGACGATCAGGTTGCTGCACCCGACCAGCTTGGCCCGATGCTCGATGCCAAGACCAAGGGTGACAAGGAAACCACCATCTTCTTCCAGGCTGACAAAGGCGTGGATTACGGTGACCTGATGGAAGTGATGAACAACATGCGCGCGGCCGGCTACCTCAAGGTCGGTCTGGTAGGTCTCGAGACGGCAGCCAAGAAATGACGAAAACGCGCTCGAACATGGCGCGCTACGGGGGCAGCCTGGCGATCGTGCTGGGCGTGCACGTGGTCGCCGTGCTGCTGACGCTCAACTGGTCGGTGCCTCAGGCCATCGAACTGCCCCCGGCAGCGATGATGGTCGAGCTGGCACCGTTGCCGGAGCCTGCGCCACCACCGCCACCGAAAGCGGCTCCACAGCCACCGGCACCGGTTGAAGAATTGCCGTTGCCAAAGCTGGTGGAAGCGCCCAAACCCAAGATCGCCGTGCACAAGCCGCCCAAGCCGAAGGCCAAGCCCCAGCCGCCCAAGCCTGAGAAAAAGCCTGAGCCGCCGAAGGAAGCACCGCCGACCGAGCAAACGGTAGACGCACCGCCCAGCAACACGCCACCGCAGAAGTCCGCGGCACCGGCACCGAGCATTGCGTCCAACAGCAACGCCCTGCCAACCTGGCAGAGTGACCTGCTGCGCCACTTGGCCAAGTACAAGCGTTACCCGGAAGACGCGCGCCGTCGCGGCCTGCAGGGTATCAACCGCTTGCGCTTCGTGGTGGATGCCGAAGGCAAGGTCGTGTCGTACGCCATGGCCGGTGGTTCGGGCAGTGCCGCACTGGACCGGGCGACCCTGGAAATGATCCGTCGGGCCGGCACGGTACCCAAGCCGCCACCCGAGTTGCTGAACAATGGCACGATTGAAGTCGTGGCACCGTTCGTCTACTCGCTGGACCGCCGCTGAGACTTTTGTTTCTGTCACAAATCGGCAAGTCTGATAACGTGCGTCTATCGATTGCAGCCGCTATGCTGGGCCCGCAACTTCATGGACGCACGTTATGACCCTCACAGAATTACGCTACATCGTCACACTCGCCCAGGAACAGCACTTCGGCCATGCCGCCGAACGCTGCCACGTGAGCCAGCCGACCCTGTCGGTCGGTGTGAAGAAGCTCGAGGATGAGCTTGGCGTTCTGATCTTCGAACGCAGCAAGAGCGCGGTGCGCCTGACCCCGGTCGGCGAAAGCATCGTCGCCCAGGCGCAGAAGGTACTGGAGCAGGCCCAAGGCATTCGCGAGCTGGCCCAGGCCGGCAAGAACCAGCTGACCGCCCCGCTCAAGGTCGGTGCCATCTACACCGTCGGCCCCTACCTGTTCCCGCACCTGATTCCGCAACTGCACCGCGTAGCGCCGCAGATGCCGCTGTACATCGAAGAAAACTTCACCCACGTACTGCGCGAAAAGCTGCGCAATGGCGAACTGGACGCGGTGATCATCGCCCTGCCGTTCAACGAAGCCGACGTGCTGACCCTGCCGCTGTACGATGAGCCGTTCTGCGCCCTGATGCCGGCCGACCACCCGTGGACGGCGAAAAAGACCATCGACACCGCCATGCTCAACGACAAGAGCCTGTTGCTGCTGGGTGAGGGCCACTGCTTCCGCGACCAGGTACTGGAAGCCTGCCCGACCCTGAACAAGGGCGGCGAAGGTTCCAGGCACACCACGGTCGAGTCCAGCTCGCTGGAAACCATCCGCCATATGGTGGCATCGGGCCTTGGCGTTTCGATCCTGCCGCTGTCGGCGGTGCACAGCCACCACTACGCCCCTGGCATCATCGAGGTCCGCCCGCTGACGGCGCCGGCGCCGTTCCGCACCGTGGCCATTGCCTGGCGTGCCAGCTTCCCACGGCCGAAGGCCATCGAGATCCTCGCAGATTCGATCCGCCTGTGCTCGGTTGCCAAAGCCCCTGCGGAACAACCGGCCTGAGTCATGAGTGAGCTGTCGAAGGTCCCGGTCACGGTACTCAAGGGCGTTGGCGAGGCCATGGCGGAAAAACTCGCCAAGGTCGGCCTGGAGAACCTGCAGGATGTGTTGTTCCACCTGCCCCTGCGCTACCAGGACCGCACCCGCGTGGTGCCGATTGGCCAATTGCGCCCCGGCCAGGATGCCGTGATCGAGGGCGTTGTCAGCGGCGCCGACGTGACCATGGGCAAGCGACGTAGCCTGGTGGTGCGACTGGGAGATGGCAGTGGCGTGCTGAGCCTGCGCTTCTACCACTTCAGCAACGCGCAGAAAGAAGGCCTGAAACGCGGCACCCACTTGCGCTGCTACGGCGAAGCCCGCCCCGGCGCTTCGGGCCTGGAAATCTACCACCCGGAGTACCGCGCACTGAATGGCGACGAACCACCGCCCCCGGTCGAGCAGACGCTGACACCGATCTACCCGTCCACCGAAGGCCTCACCCAGCAACGCCTGCGCCTGTTGTGCCAGCAGAGCCTGGGCCTGCTTGGTCCGCGCAGCCTGCCTGACTGGCTGCCTGACGAGCTGGCCCGGGACTACCAACTGGCGCCGCTGGACGATGCCATCCGCTACCTGCACAACCCGCCGGCCGACGCCGACCTCGACGAGCTCGCCGAAGGCCAGCACTGGGCCCAGCACCGCCTGGCCTTCGAAGAACTGCTGACCCATCAGCTGTCGCAGCAACGCCTGCGCGAAAGCCTGCGTAGCCTGCGCGCACCGGTACTGCCCAAGGCCAAGCGTCTGCAAGCGCAGTACCTGGCCAACCTGGGCTTCCAGCCGACCGGCGCGCAGCAGCGGGTGGCCAACGAAATTGCCTATGACCTCAGCCAGCACGAGCCGATGATGCGCCTGGTGCAGGGCGATGTGGGTGCCGGCAAGACCGTGGTTGCCGCCCTGGCCGCGTTGCAGGCCTTGGAAGCTGGCTATCAGGTAGCGCTGATGGCACCCACCGAGATCCTCGCCGAGCAGCACTACATCACCTTCAAGCGCTGGCTTGAACCGCTGGGCATCGAAGTGGCCTGGCTTGCCGGCAAGCTCAAGGGCAAGGCACGGGCCGCTTCCCTGGAGCAGATCGCCAACGGCGCACCGATGGTGGTCGGCACCCACGCGCTGTTCCAGGAAGAGGTGAAGTTCAAGCACCTGGCGCTGGCGATCATCGACGAACAGCACCGATTTGGCGTGCAGCAACGCCTGGCCCTGCGCAAGAAGGGCGTGGCCGGCGAGCTGTGCCCGCACCAGTTGATCATGACCGCCACGCCTATTCCGCGCACCTTGGCGATGAGCGCCTACGCCGACCTGGACACCTCGGTGCTCGACGAGCTGCCGCCTGGGCGCACCCCGGTGAACACCGTGCTGGTAGCCGATAGCCGCCGCTTCGAAGTGGTCGAACGGGTACGCGCCGCCTGCGCCGAGGGGCGTCAGGCTTACTGGGTTTGCACCCTCATCGAAGAGTCTGAAGAGCTGACCTGCCAGGCGGCCGAAAGCACCTATGAAGAACTTGGCAGCGCCTTGGGCGAACTGCGTGTGGGCCTGATCCACGGTCGCATGAAGCCTGCGGAGAAAGCCGAGATCATGGCGCAGTTCAAGGCCGGTGAATTGCAGTTGCTGGTTGCGACCACGGTCATCGAGGTAGGCGTGGACGTGCCCAACGCCAGCCTGATGATCATCGAGAACCCCGAGCGCCTTGGCCTGGCCCAGTTGCACCAGCTGCGCGGCCGGGTTGGCCGGGGCAGTGCCGTGAGCCATTGCGTGCTGCTGTACCACCCGCCACTGTCGCAGATCGGCCGCGAGCGCTTGGGGATCATGCGCGAGACCAACGACGGCTTCATCATCGCCGAAAAGGACCTGGAGTTGCGCGGCCCGGGCGAGATGCTGGGGACCCGCCAGACCGGCCTGCTACAGTTCAAGGTCGCCGACCTGATGCGTGACGCCGACCTGTTGCCAGCGGTGCGCGACGCCGCCCAGGCCCTGATCGCGCGTTGGCCGGAACACGTCAGCCCGTTGCTCGACCGCTGGCTGCGTCATGGCCAGCAATATGGCCAAGTGTGACGCCAGTCCCAGAATGGATCCAGATTTGCTCGCAGGCTGGTTATACTTCGCGTTTAAAAGAATCAGTGGATACGGACCATGACTGAAGTTGCCCTGGACACCGCAACCCCACACGCACCCTCTGTCATCAGGCTGCTGCTCGACAAGGTCGGCGTCGCCTACCGCGAGGTGGTCGAGCACCCGCACCTTCCTGCGGCTTCGCGGGTGCAGGCAGTGCTTCTCGACGACGAGGTCGGCGCCCTCATGGTGCTGTTCCCGCAGAGCCAACTGCTGGACCTCAACCGCCTGGCCGAACTGACCGGGCGTAAGCTCACCGCCGTGTCGGTGCCGCGCTTGAAGCAGATGCTCGACAAACACCAGCTCAAGGCCCTGCCAGGCATTCCGGCGCTGACCAGCTCACCGTGCCAGTACGAGAAGAGCCTGCTCGACGTTGAAACCGTCTATATCCAATCGGGCGAAAGTGGTTTGTTGCTGGCAATCGAACGCGCGCACTTCAAGCGCATGCTGGTCAAAGCCAGCGCCAGCAGCTTCGGTCAGGAAATCGAGGCCATCAGCCCCAACCTCGACCGCCCCGATGACGACACCCGGGAAATCACCAATGCCGTGCAGGCCTTCACGGCCCGGCGCATCCAGAAGCGCCTGGAAGAAACCATCGAGATCCCACCGCTGGCCGATACCGCGCAGAAGATCATCAAGCTGCGGGTAGACCCCAACGCCAGCATCGATGACATCACCGGCGTGGTCGAAACCGACCCGGCGCTGGCGGCCCAGGTGGTGAGCTGGGCGGCATCGCCGTACTACGCCTCACCCGGCAAGATCCGCTCGGTGGAAGATGCCATCGTGCGCGTGCTGGGCTTCGACCTGGTGATCAACCTGGCCCTGGGCCTGGCGCTGGGCAAAACCTTGAGCCTGCCTAAAGACCACCCGCAGCAGGCCACACCGTACTGGCAGCAGTCGATCTACACCGCCGCAATCATCGAAGGCCTGACCCGTGCCATGCCGAGGGCAGAACGCCCCGAGGCCGGGCTTACCTACCTGGCCGGGCTGCTGCACAACTTCGGCTACCTGCTGCTGGCGCACGTGTTCCCACCGCACTTCTCGCTGATTTGCCGCCATCTGGAGGTGAACCCGCACCTGAACCACACCTACGTGGAACAGCACCTGCTGGGCATCAGCCGCGAGCAGATCGGCGCCTGGCTGATGAAGCTGTGGGACATGCCGGAAGAGCTGTCGACCGCGCTGCGCTTCCAGCACGACCCGGCCTACGACGGCGAGTATGCAGCCTTCCCCAACCTGGTGTGCCTGGCCACCCGCCTGCTGCGCTCGCGAGGCATTGGTTCGGGGCCGATGGAGGAGATCCCGGACGCGTTGCTGGAGCGCCTGGGGATTACCCGGGACAAGGCGGAAGATGTGGTGAACAAGGTGCTCGAGGCCGAGAACCTGTTGCGCGAACTGGCTTCGCAGTTCCACGCACCGCATTGATTCTTCTGGGGCTGCTTTGCAGCCCCGGCATTTTCAGCCCTTCTTCTTGGGTTTCAGGTACTTCATCAACCCCTGGAACCACATCACCAGCGCCGGATTGCCCTTGATCTGGATGTGCTTGTCCTGAATCCCCTGCATGAACGCCAATTGCTTGTTACCCGCCTGCATCGTGGAGAAGCCATAGGCCGCGTCCTTGAAGGCAATGGCGAAGGCCGGCTGCGGGTGTGCGCCGCCCTTGCTGCTGATGCGTTCGTTATTGACGATGAAGTGCCGGGCGACCTTGCCGTCCAGGGTCTGCATCTGGAACACCAGGTCCTTGCCCTTGAGCTGCTGCTGGAACGCCGGGTTGTTACGGCTGGCCCTGGCCATCAACAGCCCCATGGCCCAGAGAAGAAAGCGGAACTTCATCAACGCGCCTCGAATGAAAAGTGACTAAGGCGCGCAGTTTATCCCTTTCCTGAACTATTTATGCAAGTTCGAAACATTTTGCCTGCAGAAAGCACAACGGGCGCCCTGGGGCGCCCGCTTGGCTGACACGGGGGTTGTCAGGGAGCGATCACTTGCCTTTCTTGGCTGGCTTGACGGGGGCGTTGACGCTGTCGCGCAGGTTCTTGCCAGGCTTGAAGGCCACGGTGTTGCTGGCTTTGATCTTGACCGGCTCGCCGGTTTGCGGGTTCTTGCCGGTACGCGCGCCGCGATGACGTTTTTCGAAGGTGCCGAAACCGACCAGGGTCACGGTGTCCTTGTCCAGGGCGCCGGTGATGCTGTCGAGAATCGCGTTCAAAACCTGATTGGCCTTTTCCTTGGTCAGATCGGCCTTATCGGCGATGACGGCGGCGAGTTCTGGTTTGCGCATAGTGAAGCCTCTTTGACGGAATTCTTGTTGTTATGCCGTGCTGCCTTTGGGAGCAGCGCTCAAGGCACCGCAGGCTCTAATCTGCGGCAGACGGAAGTGAGAATGGCACGAGCTCCGGGGCCGCGCCAGTATCTGGGCGGCCATTGTGTGGGCAACAACAGGATAAATCCGACAGAACACCCTCTATTTACGCCATTACGGCTGGCAACTGACGATTCAGCGCCAGCTTCTCCATCACGGCTTTCCCGGTCAGGGCGTAGCCCAGCAAGTTGCCGTCTGCGCCGTGGCAGAGCACCTTGAGGTCACTGCCCTGCCCCTCCACCTGCCAAGTGCCTTCGTGGCCCATGGGCGGCGGTGAAACCACCAGCGGACAGGCCGGGGTTTTCACGGTGATCGGCATCGGCCCATAGGCGACCGCCGTCGGCTTGCCGGCCAGGGTTTGTGCAAGCGCCCGGGCACAGCTCATCAGTGGCATCACGTAGAGCAGGTTGATGCCATCGACCTCGGCACAGTCGCCGAGGGCGAAGATGTTGGTGTGGGATGTACGTAACTCGCGGTCTACGCTGACGCCACGGTTGGTCTGCAAGCCGGCTGCGGCAGCCAGGTCGGTGCGCGGGCGAAGGCCGATGGCCGAAACCACCAGGTCGCAGGCGATCACGCTGCCATCCGACAGGTGCGCCTCCAGGCCTTGGGGCACCTGCTGCAAGCGGGTCAGCACCGGGCCCAGGTGGAAGCGCACGCCCAAGCCTTCCAGCCCGGCTTGCACAGCCGCCGCAGCGGCCGGGTGCAGCAGGGTTGGCATCACTTGCTCACATGGCGCCACTACCTCCACCTGGAAGCCACCCAGGCTCATGTCGTTGGCGAACTCGCAGCCGATCAGGCCGGCACCGAGAATCAGCACACGCTGCTTGCCGACAGCGGCAGCACGGAAGCGCGCGTAGTCTTCGAGGTCATTGATCGGGAACACCAGATGGCTGCCGTCGCCTTCGATCGGCACCTGCACGGTCTGCGCCCCCCAGGCCAGCACCAGGTCGCGGTACTCCACGGCCTCTTCGCCGATCCACAGGCGCTTGTGGCCTGGGTCGATGCCGCTGATACGGGTATGGGTGCGGATCTCGGCATTCAGCTGTTCGGCCATTGCGCCTGGCTCGGCCATGACCAGGCCGTCGGCGTCTTTCTGCTTGGCAAAGCCCATGGAGAGCATGGGCTTGGAGTAGGAACGACCATCGTCGGCGGTGATCAGCAGCAACGGCGTCTGCGTATCGAGCTTGCGAAATTCACGCGCCAGGTTGTAACCCGCAAGGCCGGTACCGATGATTACCACAGGGGACGTCATGTCGTGCTTTCCTCGATTAGCCGATGGAGATCATTTCAAAGTCGCTTTTGCCAACCCCGCAGTCAGGGCACAGCCAGTCTTCAGGCACATCTTCCCAACGGGTGCCGGGGGCGATGCCGTCGTCGGGCCAGCCTTCGGCTTCGTCGTAGATCAGGCCGCAGACAATACATTGCCACTTTTTCATCAGGTCTTTTTCCTTGGTGGAACTCAGGCTTTATCAGGCCGGTCTCTGGCCCTGTTTCATGCATTATGCAAGCAGTCAGGGCAATCATGCTAAGCTCGCCGCCTCTCTGGTTGTAACAAGCAGACCGACGTGTCGTACGAATCCCCGCAAGCAGCCGCTGTCGCGTGGCTGCCGTATTCACAGCTGGCGACCGGCATCGACCAGCCCACCCTTGACTGGCTGTTCGACGAGGGCTCGCTGACCCGCCGCCTGACCCGCCTCTCCAACGATCACTTCTCCGTCACCCCGCTGTTCGAGGGCTGGCAGCCACTGCGCGATGACGAATGCCAGGCGCTAGGCATTGCCGCTGGCGCCGAAGGCTGGGTGCGCGAGGTGTACCTGCGTGGCCATGGCCAACCTTGGGTGTTCGCCCGCAGCGTCGCCAGCCGCAGCGCCCTGGAGCGCGGCGGGCTGGACCTGGAAACCCTGGGCAGCCGCTCGCTGGGCGAATTGCTGTTCTGCGACCAGGCGTTCATCCGCCACCCGATTGAAGTGTGCAGTTATCCACAGGCCTGGCTGCCGACCGAAGCCACCCGCGCAGCACTGTGGGGCCGCCGCTCGCGCTTCGAACGGGGCGGCCTGGACCTGCTGGTGGCAGAAGTGTTCCTGCCAGCCTTGTGGCAAGCGGCCAAGGAGGAAAACCGCTGATGTACCTGCAACTGCTCAAGTCGCTGAACCGCCTGCACCCGCGAGCCTGGGACTTCGTCCAGCTCAGCCGCATGGACCGGCCGATTGGTATCTACCTGCTGCTGTGGCCGACCCTGTCGGCGGTATGGATTGCCGCCAACGGTTCACCTACCGTGGCCAATGTACTGATCTTCGGCCTCGGCGTGGTGCTGATGCGCGCTGCGGGCTGCTGCATCAACGATTTCGCCGACCGTAAGGTGGATGGCCACGTCAAGCGCACTGCCGACCGGCCTCTGGCCAGTGGCCGAGTAAGGCCACGCGAAGCGCTGGCGCTGTTCGCCATCCTGGTCGGGGTGAGCTTCCTGCTGGTGCTGTGCACCAACAGCCGCACGGTATGGCTGTCGTTCGGCGCGGTGGCGCTGGCGTTCTGTTACCCGTTCATGAAGCGCTACACCTATTACCCGCAGGTGGTGCTGGGGGCGGCGTACTCCTGGGGCATCCCCATGGCGTTCACGGCAGCGGGTGGCGAGCTGCCGGCCAGCGCGTGGCTGCTGTACATCGCCAACCTGCTGTGGACGGTGGGTTATGACACCTACTACGCCATGGTCGACCGCGATGACGACCTGAAGATTGGTGTGAAGTCGACCGCGATCCTGTTTGGCGACGCCGACCGCACCATCATCCTGACCTTGCAGCTGCTGTCGCTGGGTTGCCTGTTGCTGGCAGGCAGCCGCTTCGACCTGGGGGGCTGGTTCCACCTGGGGCTGCTGGGTGCGGCAGCGTGCTTTGCGTGGGAGTACTGGTTGACGCGCAAGCTGGACCGGGAGTCGTGCTTCAAGGCGTTTCTGCACAACCACTGGGCGGGGCTGTTGGTGTTTATCGGGGTGGTGCTGGACTACGCGTTCGGCTGACTATTCTGGGGCTGCTTTGCAGCCCTTTCGCGACACAAGGCCGCTCCTACAAGGGATCGCGTACCCCTGTAGGAGCGGCCTTGTGTCGCGAAAGGGCCGCGAAGCGGCCCCGGCAATCTCAAGGCTTGGCAACGTGCCAGACGTCCTTCACGCCATCACCGGTCATGTCACCAGCCTTCTTGTCCTTGACGAAGGTGTACAGCGGCTTGCCGTCGTAGGCCCACTGCATCGAACCGTCGTCACGCTTGATCTGCGTCCACTTGCCCTCGGCCTTTTCGCCATCCATCACCTTCAACGGCGGCCAGTTGGTGGCGCAATCGCCATTGCACATCGACTTGCCTCCCGCATCCTTGTCAAAGGTGTACAGGGTCATGCCGGCATGATCGACCCACATGCCGTCCTTCTCCATGGCATGGTGGGCCGACGCCACCCCCGGGAGCGCCAGCGCAGCGAAAAGGGCCATCCAGCTCAGCGTTTGTCGTGTCATTGGATTCACCATAAATTCGGGGTGGGTTGCATTCTGTAGGCCGCCGCAGCGGCCCCTTGAAGCCTAGTTCAGTCACGGAATGTCGCCAGAACGGCCAACACCCTGTCACACAGCTGCAATAATTCCGTTATCTAATGCGGGCCAAGACACCGTATCCAGGAGAGGTTTTGAGCATGGTTGGCAGGAACATTCTGATCGTCGACGACGAAGCACCCATTCGCGAGATGATCGCCGTTGCCCTGGAAATGGCCGGCTATGACTGCCTGGAAGCGGAAAACTCTCAACAGGCCCATGCGATCATCGTCGACCGCAAACCGGACCTGATCCTGCTCGACTGGATGCTGCCGGGCACCTCCGGCATCGAGCTGGCCCGCCGCCTCAAGCGCGACGAGCTGACCGGCGACATCCCGATCATCATGCTCACCGCCAAGGGTGAAGAGGACAACAAGATCCAGGGCCTGGAAGTGGGTGCCGACGATTACATCACCAAGCCGTTCTCGCCGCGTGAGCTGGTAGCACGCCTGAAAGCCGTGTTGCGCCGAACCGGCCCGAGCGACAGCGAGGCGCCGATCGAAGTTGGCGGCCTGCTGCTTGACCCGATCAGCCACCGCGTCACCATCGACGGCAAGCCGGCCGAGATGGGCCCGACCGAATACCGCCTGCTGCAGTTCTTCATGACCCACCAGGAGCGTGCCTACACCCGTGGCCAGCTGCTGGACCAGGTATGGGGCGGCAACGTCTATGTCGAGGAACGCACGGTCGACGTGCACATCCGTCGCCTGCGCAAGGCGCTGGGTGAAGCCTATGAAAATCTGGTACAAACCGTCCGGGGCACTGGCTACCGCTTCTCGACCAAGAGCTGATCGAGTTCAAAAGCGCCACGCTGCACGTTGTTGTACAAGGACCGTCAATTGAACCAGAACTGGCACGCGACCCTGATTCGCCATCTGCTGTTGCTGATTACCGTCTGCCTGATCGGCGGGCTGGTCAGCGGCTACTATGGCTGGAGCCTGGCCATTGGCCTGGCCCTCTACCTGGGCTGGACCCTCAAGCAACTGCTGCGCCTGCACGACTGGCTGCGCAACCACCAACCCGATGAGGCACCGCCCGATGGCTACGGCCTTTGGGGCGAGGTGTTCGACAGCATCTACCACCTGCAACGCCGCGACCAGCGCGTGCGGGGCCGCCTGCAGGCCGTGATCGACCGGGTGCAGGAGTCCACCGCCGCGCTACGTGACGCCGTGATCATGCTCGACAGCGACGGCAACCTGGAGTGGTGGAACCGCGCCGCCGAGACCCTGCTGGGCTTCAAAACTCCACAGGACGGCGGCCAGCAGGTCACCAACCTGGTGCGTCACCCGCGCTTCAAGGAATACTTCGAAGCGGAGAATTACCTCGAACCGCTGGAAATCCCCTCGCCCATCAACGACCGCATGCGCGTGCAACTGCACATCACCCGCTACGGCAACAACGAACACCTGATGCTGGTGCGCGATGTCACCCGCATTCACCAGCTGGAACAGATGCGCAAGGACTTCGTCGCCAACGTGTCGCACGAGCTGCGCACGCCGCTGACGGTCATCACCGGCTACCTGGAAACCTTGCTGGACAACGTCGAGGACGTGAACCCGCGCTGGAGCCGCGCCCTTCAGCAGATGAGCCAGCAAGGCTCACGCATGCAAACGCTGCTCAACGACCTGCTGCTGCTGGCCAAGCTGGAAGCCACCGATTACCCGTCGGACAACCAGCCGGTGGCCGTCGATGCCCTGCTCGCCGCCATCAAGAATGACGCCCAGGCCCTGTCCGGGCCACGCAACCAGCGCATCAGCCTGGAAGCTGCGCCCGGCGTGAAACTGAAGGGCAGCGAGTCGGAGCTGCGCAGCGCCTTTTCCAACCTGGTATTCAACGCCGTCAAGTACACCCAAGACGAAGGCAACATCCGCATCCGCTGGTGGGTCGATGCCCAAGGTGCGCATTTGTCGGTGCAAGACTCGGGGGTGGGTATTGACGCGAAGCACTTGCCCCGCCTGACCGAACGCTTCTATCGGGTGGACTCCAGCCGCGCGTCGAATACCGGTGGCACCGGGCTGGGGCTGGCGATTGTGAAGCATGTGCTGATGCGCCATCGCGGCAAGCTGGAAATCAGCAGTGTGCCGGGGCATGGCAGCACCTTTACCTGTCACTTTGCGCCGGCACAATTGGCCAACGGCAAGGTTTGAGATTAGGGCTGCAGTGCAGCCCTTCACGGGCGCGCCCGCTCCCACAGCGACCGCAATACATCCGCCACCCTTTGCTTTTACGGCTCCAGCCGCTACATTGGATCCCCTGTGCCAGCAAAAGCTGGCACTTTTTTTCTCTCTATCTCTAAGACGGACCCCGTAAAAACTCCATCATGGACCCTTCCCCTGGTATCAGCCTCACCTCGTTATTCGCCGATTTCGGCATGATCATCTTTGCCTTCCTGCTGGTGCTGCTCAACGGCTTCTTCGTTGCCGCCGAGTTCGCCATGGTCAAGCTGCGCGCCACCCGCGTCGAGGCCATCGCCGAGCAGCACGGCTGGCGCGGCAGTATCCTGCGCAAGGTTCACAATCAGCTCGACGCCTACCTGTCGGCCTGCCAGCTGGGCATTACCCTCGCCTCGCTGGGCCTGGGCTGGGTCGGTGAACCGGCGTTCGCCCACCTGCTCGAGCCGCTGCTGGCGTACTTCGGGGTCGACTCGCCCGAGCTGATCAAAGGCGTCTCGTTCTTCGTCGCCTTCTTCGTCATCTCGTACCTGCACATCGTGGTCGGCGAGCTGGCGCCCAAGTCGTGGGCCATCCGCAAACCAGAGCTGCTGTCGCTGTGGACCGCCGTGCCGCTGTACCTGTTCTACTGGGCGATGTACCCGGCCATCTACCTGCTCAATGCCAGCGCCAACACCATTTTGCGTATTGCCGGCCAAGGCGAGCCTGGCCCGCACCACGAGCACCACTACAGCCGTGAAGAGCTGAAGCTGATTTTGCACTCCAGCCGTGGTCAGGACCCAAGCGACCAGGGTATGCGCGTACTGGCATCGGCCGTGGAAATGGGCGAGCTGGAGGTGGTCGACTGGGCCAACTCGCGTGAGGACATGGTCAGCATCGACGCCCATGCGCCGTTGAAGCAGATCCTGGCCCTGGTGCGCCGCCACAAGTTCAGCCGCTATCCGGTGTACGACGCCGAGCGCGAGGAGTTCACCGGCCTGCTGCACATCAAGGACCTGCTGCTGGAGCTGGCCGAGCTGGAGCACTTGCCCGAAACCATCGACCTGGAAGACCTTGCCCGCCCCCTGGAGCGCGTATCGCGGCACATGCCGCTGGCCCAGTTGCTGGAGCAGTTCCGCAAGGGCGGCGCGCACTTCGTGCTGGTGGAGGAAGCCGACGGCAAGGTTATCGGCTACCTGACCATGGAAGACGTGCTGGAAGTGCTGGTAGGCGATATCCAGGACGAACACCGCAAGACCGAGCGCGGCATCCTCGCTTACCAGCCAGGCAAACTGCTGGTGCGCGGCGACACACCGCTGTTCAAGGTCGAGCGCCTGTTGGGGGTCGACCTCGACCACATCGAGGCAGAGACCCTGGCCGGGCTGGTCTACGAAACGCTCAAGCGCGTGCCTGAAGAAGAGGAAGTGCTGGAAGTCGAAGGCCTGCGCATCATCATCAAGAAGATGAAAGGGCCGAAGATCGTGCTGGCCAAGGTGCTGAAGCTGGACTGATGGCTGTATCGGTCAGGGGTTGCCGGCAGTAAAGTCAGGTAACCCGCTGATCGGCCTGTCGAACCGGTAAGGTATCGACTCCAGCGCCAACCCCACATTGCGCTGCACCACGAAATGCAGGTGCGGCCCGGTACTGTTGCCCGTATTGCCCGACTTGGCCAGCACCTGCCCCTGGCGCACCCGTTGCCCTTCCGCCACCACCACCGAACCGCGCATCAGGTGCAGGTACACGCCCATGGTGCCGTCCGGGTGCAGGATCCTGACAAAGTTGCCCGAAGGGTTGGGCGCCCGCCCGCTCTGGGTGTTTTCCGTCTTCACCACCACGCCTTCGCGCGCCGCAATGATGGTGGTGCCTTCAGGCATGGCGATGTCCATGGCATAGCGCCCCTTTGGCCCAAAGTGGCTGACACGCCCGTTAGGGCCCTGAGTGACGCGGAACGGCCCGCCGATCCAGGGGAATGCGTAACGGAAGCCCTGTGGCCGCATGCCCGGGTCACCCATGGCCTGTAGCAGGGTCGAGCGGTAGTTCAGCAGCAGCCCGGGGCGCCCCCGGAGCACACTGAGCATTTGCGTGGTACGCGGCGGCAGCAAGCGGCGTACGATGCGCGGAGCATCGCCGCCTTGCGCGTTCACCAGATTGTCCAGTCGCAACTCGACCTCTACGGGTACATGCAACTCGTTGCGCGCCGAAAAGCTCACGCCACCGTCGAAGGTCCTGGCGTTCAACAGCACCTGGCCCTCCAGCGTCTCGACCATGGGCTCGCGCAGCACCAAGGGCTTGGCGCCCGGGCCTGGCCGGTCGGAATAGGAGACCACACCGGAATCGTCAGTGATCTTGTAGAGGGTCACACCCAGGCTCGACGCCGAGACCATGAGCAATGCACAGAACAGCAGCAGGCGCGTGGGCATGATAGTGGCTTTTTGACAGTTTTGATGTCTCGAAGCCTAGCAGTGGGTTTTGCGGCGGGTATTGCAGTTGGTCGGATGGCGCAGGAGCAGCACTGTGCTGCCCCTGCTTTGGCGTCAAGCGCCGGGGGTGAAATGCTTCTGTGCAGTGCCACGGGCAATCAAGCGCGACAGGTAATCGAGCTTCTGGGCGTCCTGATCGACGAACTTGAAGGTCAACTGCAGCCAGTCGCTGTCGGGCTTGGGCTCCAATGCCGCGACAGCATGCAGGTAGCCGTTCAAACGCGCGACTTCGGCGCTCTCACCCTGCTCCAGGTCCAGCACCGCACCTTCCAGCACCTGCGGCAGCGCTTCGCTGCGGCGAACCACCAGCAAGGCCTCCTTCAAGCTCAGTGCCTTGATCACACAGGGCTGCATGCCGCTGGCCAGCCGCAACTGGCCCTGGCCACGCCCGGTCGGTGCAGGGGCGGGTGGCGTGGGGGCTGCGGCCAATGGCTTGGTGGCAGCCGGGGCCGGTGCGGGGGCCGCCACCTTGGCCGCTTCTGGTTTGCCCCCTGTCAGGGCACTCAGCGAATCATTGGCAAACGCCGAATTCACCCGCGCCGGGCCACTGGCCATCAGGCTGTCGAGCTTGCCGATCTTGGTCAGGGCCTTTTTTACCTTGGTCAGCAGTTGTTCGTTGGTGAACGGCTTGCCGACAAAATCGGAAACGCCCGCCTGGATCGCCTGAATGACGTTTTCCTTGTCGCCACGGCTGGTCACCATGATGAACTGCAGGTTTTTCAGCGTAGGCTGCTGGCGGCACCAGGTGAGCAGTTCCAGGCCCGACATTTCCGGCATTTCCCAGTCGCACAGGACCAGGTCGAACGCTTCCTTGTCCAGCATGGCCATGGCCTTGCGGCCGTTGACCGCGTCGTCGATGGCCATGCCCGGGAAGGCACTGCGCAGGCATTTGCGGACCAGGTCACGGATAAACGGCGCGTCATCCACGACCAGCACATTCACTTTACTCATCGATACTCCTTCTGAACCCCGACTAGCCTACTGCCAAATAATGGCCATTTGCTACAACCTGGTCACGCCGGGACTTCTTCACATCGTTCGCGGGTGCCTGCAGGCGCTCGACCGCAAACGAAAACGCCCGGCCAAGGCCGGGCGTCGATGCTCGGGAGCAACCTTACTTATCGTCAGATTCGCCCGAAACATTAGCCTTTTCGCCATCAGCGACAGCGGTGCCCTGCACTTCTGCTGTCATGCGCTTGAGGCCCATGTGACGTACGTCGGTGCCGCGCACCAGGTAGATCACCAGCTCGGAGATGTTGCGCGCATGGTCGCCAATCCGCTCCAGCGAGCGCAGGACCCAGATCACGCTCAGCACCCGCGAAATAGAGCGCGGGTCTTCCATCATGTAGGTCACCAGCTCGCGCAGCGCGGTCTTGTATTCACGGTCGATGGTTTTGTCGTACTGGGCCACCGACAACGCCAGGTCGGCGTCGAAGCGGGCAAAGGCGTCCAGTGCATCACGGACCATGTTGCGCACTTGGTCACCGATGTGACGAACCTCGACGTAGCCACGCGGCGATTCACCTTCTTCGCACAGCTGGATGGCGCGACGGGCGATCTTGGTCGACTCGTCACCAATGCGTTCCAGGTCGATCACCGACTTGGAGATGCTGATGATCAGGCGCAGGTCGGAGGCGGCCGGCTGGCGGCGGGCGAGGATACGCAGGCACTCCTCGTCGATGTTGCGTTCCATCTGGTTGATCTGCTCGTCAACCTCGCGCACTTGCTGGGCCAGGCCCGAATCGGCTTCGATCAGCGCGGTGACCGCGTCGTTGACCTGCTTTTCCACCAGCCCGCCCATGGCCAGCAGGTGGCTGCGCACCTCTTCGAGCTCGGCGTTGAACTGCTGGGAAATGTGGTGCGTAAGGCTTTCTTTGTTGATCATGCTGTCGCTCCGCGAAGTTGCTAGCTTCAAGCTGCAAGCTTCAAGTAGTTCGTGTCGTTCCCTGGCTCCGCGCTAACCGCTTTATCTTGCAGCTTGCAGCTCAAAGCTTGCAGCTGCGCCAAAGGCGCTCTTAGCCGTAGCGACCGGTGATGTAGTCTTCGGTCTGCTTCTTCGCCGGGTTGGTGAACAGGGTGTCGGTATCCCCGAATTCGACCAGTTTGCCCATGTACATGAACGCGGTGTAGTCCGAAACACGAGCCGCCTGCTGCATGTTGTGGGTCACGATGACGATGGTGTACTTGGATTTCAATTCGTAGATCAGCTCTTCGACCTTCAGGGTCGAAATCGGGTCCAGCGCCGAGCACGGTTCGTCGAGCAGCAGCACTTCCGGCTCCACGGCGATGGTGCGGGCGATGACCAGACGCTGTTGCTGGCCACCGGACAGGCCCAGCGCCGACTCATGCAGGCGGTCCTTGACCTCGTCCCACAGGGCTGCGCCCTTCAGCGCCCACTCGACGGCTTCGTCGAGCACGCGCTTCTTGTTGATGCCCTGGATACGCAGGCCGTAGACCACGTTCTCGTAGATGGTCTTGGGGAACGGGTTGGGCTTCTGGAACACCATGCCCACACGGCGGCGCAGCTCGGCCACGTCTTCGCCCTTGCGGTAGATGTTGTTGCCGTACAGGTTGATGGCGCCTTCCACGCGGCAACCGTCAACCAGGTCGTTCATGCGGTTGAAGGTGCGCAGCAGGGTCGACTTGCCGCAGCCGGACGGGCCGATGAAGGCGGTCACGCGTTGCTTGGGGATGTTCATGCTGACGTCGAACAACGCCTGCTTGTCGCCGTAGAACAGGCTCAGGCCCGGTACTTCGATGGCCACGGTTTCTTCGGCCAGGCGCAGGCTCTGCTTGTTGCGGCCCAGGGCAGACATGTCGATGCCGTGGGTATGGGAATCTTGCTGCATGGTCTACTCCATACGCTATCAATTCGTTTCAAAGGGCCGCCCGGCTGGTGGGCGGCACGCTTGCAATCAGGGTCAGCTGTCGAGGGCCTTGTACTTCTCGCGCAGGTGGTTACGGATCCACACAGCCGAGAGGTTGAGGGTCGCGATCACCAGCACCAGCAACAGCGCAGTGGCATACACCAGCGGCCGCGCGGCCTCGACGTTCGGGCTCTGGAAGCCGACGTCATAGATGTGGAAGCCCAGGTGCATGATCTTCTGGTCCAGGTGCAGGTACGGGTAATTACCGTCCACCGGCAGCGACGGCGCCAGCTTCACCACACCCACCAGCATCAGCGGCGCGACTTCACCCGCGGCGCGGGCCACTGCGAGGATCATGCCGGTCATCATGGCCGGGCTGGCCATGGGCAGAACGATCTTCCACAGCGTTTCGGCCTTGGTCGCGCCCAAGGCCAGCGAGCCTTCGCGCACGGTACGCGGAATACGCGCCAGGCCTTCTTCGGTGGCCACGATCACCACCGGCACGGCCAGCAGTGCCAGGGTCAGCGAAGCCCACAGCAGGCCCGGGGTACCCAGGGTCGGTGCCGGCAGCGCTTCAGGGAAGAACAGGCGGTCGATCGAGCCACCCAGCACGTAGACGAAGAAGCCCAGGCCAAACACGCCGTAGACGATCGCCGGCACGCCGGCCAGGTTGTTCACGGCAATGCGGATCAGGCGTGTCACCGGCCCCTGCCTGGCGTATTCACGCAGGTAGACAGCAGCCAGCACGCCGAACGGGGTGACGATCACGGCCATGATCAGGGTCATCATCACGGTGCCGAAAATGGCCGGGAAGATACCGCCTTCGGTGTTGGCTTCACGCGGGTCGTCGCTGAGGAACTCCCAGACCTTGGCGAAGTAGGTACCCAGCTTGGTGAAGCCGGACATGCCGTTCGGCTGGATGGCATGCACCACCTTGCTCAGGTTGATTTCCACTTCACGGCCGTTGCCATCGCGGGCCACCAGGCTGTCACGGGCGAAGGCCTGGTGCAGGCCGGTCAGGCGGTCTTCGATGGCCTTGTAGCGGCTGTTCAGCTCGGCGCGGTCGGCATCCATGTCGGCCTGGGCAGCGGCGTCCAGCTTGCCGTCCAGCTCCAGCTTGCGGGCCTGCAGGCGCAGGCGCTCGAGGCCGTGGTTGATGGCGCCGATGTCTTTCTTCTCCAGCTGCTGCAACTCGCCGTTGAGCTGGTTGGCGCGCTTGAGGCGGGCCTGCAGTTCGTGCCAGGCGGCAGGGCCTTCGGCCACCACGCGGCCTTCTTCCTTGACGCTGACCAGGTAGCCGTAGAAGTTGCCCCACTCGCGGCGTTCCAGGGCGATCAGGTCGGCCGGGCGTTTTTCGTCAACCAGCCAGTCGCCGACCACCCAGGTAAAGTCGCTGCCGTTGAGGTCGCGGTTACCAATCTTGATCAGTTCACGGGTCATGAACTCCGGGCCCTGGTCCGGTACCGGCAGGCCGGCACCCTTCAGGCGGGCGCGTGGCACTTCTTCCTTTTGCACCACTTCGCCGATGACGACGTGGTCAGCCTGGCCCGGCACCTTGTAGGTGGCCTGGACAAGATCGGCCGGCCAGAAGTGGCCCAGGCCGCGCACGGCAATCACCGCCAGCAGGCCGACGGTCATGATCACCGCCATGGCCACCGCGCCGCCGCTCATCCAGACGCCGGGGGCGCCGCTCTTGAACCAGCCTTTGAGGGAATCCTTTTTCACGGATCGCTACCTTTCTATCAAAGCGACGAGTATTTCTTGCGCAGACGCTGGCGAATCAGCTCGGCCAAGGTGTTCATGATGAAGGTGAACATCAGCAGCACCAGGGCGGCCAGGAACAGCACACGATAGTGGCTGCCGCCGACTTCCGATTCCGGCATTTCCACGGCCACGTTGGCGGCCAGGGTGCGCATGCCCTCGAACAGGTTCATCTCCATCACCGGGGTGTTGCCGGTGGCCATCAGCACGATCATGGTCTCGCCCACCGCACGGCCCATGCCGATCATCAGCGCCGAGAAGATGCCCGGGCTGGCGGTGAGGATGACCACGCGGGTCAGGGTCTGCCAGGGTGTCGCGCCCAGGGCCAGCGAGCCCAGGGTCAGGCTGCGCGGCACGCTGAACACGGCGTCTTCGGCGATGGAATAGATGTTCGGGATGACAGCGAAGCCCATGGCGATACCCACGACCAGGGCGTTGCGCTGGTCATAGGTGATGCCCAGATCGTTGGTGATCCACAGGCGCATGTCGCCGCCGAAGAACCAGCTTTCCAGGTGCGGGCTCATGGTCAGGGCAAACCAGCCGGTGAACAGGATGACCGGGATCAGGATCGCCGCTTCCCAGCCATCCGGCACACGCAGGCGGATCGACTCTGGCAGGCGGGTCCAGGCAAAGCCGGCCAGCAGGATGCCAAACGGCATCAGCAGGAACAGGCTGAACACGCCCGGCAGGTGGCCTTCCAGGTACGGGGCCAGGAACAGGCCGGCGAAGAAGCCGAGGATCACCGTCGGCATCGCTTCCATCAGTTCGATCACCGGTTTGACCTTGCGGCGCATGCCCGGGGCCATGAAGTAGGCGGTGTAGATGGCGGCGGCAATGGCCAGCGGGGCGGCCAGGATCATCGCGTAGAACGCGGCCTTCAAGGTGCCGAAGGTGAGCGGCGACAGGCTCAGCTTGGGCTCGAAGTCAGTGTTCGAGGCGGTCGACTGCCAGACGTATTTCGGCTCGTCGTAGTTCTCGTACCACACCTTGCCCCACAGCGCGCTGAAGGAAATTTCCGGGTGCGGGTTGCGCAGGCTCAAGGGCAGCAGTTTGCCGCCTTCTTCGATGATGATGCGGTTGGCGCGTGGCGACAGGGCCAGGATACCCGGGCCTTCGGCAGCCGGCTCTACCAGCAGGGTGCGGTGCGCGGTGCTGTGGAACACGCCCAGCTTGCCGTCTGCGTCCAGCGCGATAAAGCCTTTGCGGCGCTCTTCGGCGTCGATCTGCACGATAGGCGCCTTGCCCATCTGGAAGGTACGGATCTGCTTGAAGCGCGACTCGCCGTCCGGGTCGCGGGCCATGAACCACTGGGCCAGGCCGCCTTTGGAGTCACCGATGATCAGCGAGATGCCGCCAACCAGCTGGGCCGTGGCGGTGATTTCGGTATCGCCGCTTTCAGACAGCTTGTAACGGCCGTTGAGGCTCTTGTCGCGCAGGCTGAACACGTCGGCGGTGGCGCGGCCGTTGATCACGTACAACCACTGCTGGCGCGGGTCGATGAAGATGTTCTTCACCGCTTCGGTCATTTGCGGCAGTTCGATGCGGTTCTGCTCGGTGGTGACCTCTTCGGTCATCATGTTTTCCGTGCGGGTCAGCTCCAGCACCTGCAGATGCGCGCCGGTGGAACCGGCCAGCAGCAAGGTGTCGCCATTGACGTTGACGCTGACGTGCTCCAGCGCACGGCCCTGCTCATCGAGCACGAACGGCTGCTCGGCGTACGGGTAGTCGATACCGGGGGTGATGGTTTTCTTGTTGTCCGGGTAGGTGATCTTGTAGGTGTGGTGGAACACCAACGCCTGGCCATTGGACAAGCCCAGCACCACCAGCGGGCTACCCGGCTGGTCGGCACTGATCGAAGTAACCTGGGTGCCTGCCGGCACAGGCAGGTCGACACGTTTGAGCTCGTTACCGGTCTTGGTATCGAAGAACAATGCCTGGCCCTTGTCCGAAACACGCATCCCCACCAGGTTCTGCTCTTCTAGCGCGATCATCAGCGGCTTGCCGGCATCCTGCTGCAGCCAGGTTGGCGCGAGGGCTTTCTTGCTGGTCAGCTCGGCGCCCTGGAACAGTGGCAGCACCACATAGGCCAGGTAGAAGAAGATCAAGGTGATGGCCGCCAGAACGGCAAGCCCGCCCACCAGCACATACCAGCGGGTCAGGCGGTCCTTGAGCGCACGCATGCGGCGCTTGCGTTGCAACTCGGGCGTATTGAAATCAATGCGCACGGGCTGGGAGTTTTGGGTCATGTTGGAATTGGCCAGATCATTCATGCGCACACCCTAGCGGTCCCGTGTGACAAAAACATTACAAAGTGGTGACGCGCGAAAGCCCGCCGCACAGGAAACCTGGCTTCGGACTGGAGTTTCGTGGAAGAGGCCGGGCATCGGCACCGGCCTCTTCTTCATTTAGTTACTTCTTTGCAACGTTACCGGCGTGCGACAGGCCCAGGTCAGCCAGGGTCTTGTCGACGACTTTGGCCGGCAGCGGGATGTAGCCATCCTTCACCACGACCTGCTGGCCAGCTTGCGACAGCACCAGCTTGACGAACTCGGCTTCCAGCGGGGCCAGAGGCTTGTTCGGGGCCTTGTTGACGTACACGTACAGGAAGCGCGACAGCGGGTAGGTGCCGTTCAGGGCGTTGGTTTCGTTGTCTTCAACGAACTCGCCGCCTTCTTTCTTGGCCAGGGCTACGGTTTTGACGCTGGCAGTCTTGTAACCGATACCCGAGTAGCCGATGCCGTTCAGCGAAGAGCTGATCGACTGCACCACCGAAGCCGAGCCAGGCTGTTCGTTGACATTAGGCTTGAAGTCGCCTTTGCACAGGGCTTCTTCCTTGAAGTAGCCGTAGGTGCCCGATACCGAGTTGCGGCCGAACAGCTGGATTGGCTTGTTGGCCAGGTCGCCGGTCACACCCACGTCGCCCCAGGTCTTGATCTCGGCTTTGCCACCGCACAGGCGAGTGGAAGAGAAGATGGCGTCGACCTGGGCCATGGTCAGGCCTTTGATCGGGTTGTCCTTGTGCACGAACACGGCCAAGGCGTCGACGGCAACCGGGATGGCGGTCGGCTTGTAGCCGTACTTCTGCTCGAAGGCCTGCAGCTCGACGTCCTTCATCTTGCGGCTCATCGGGCCGAGGTTGGCGGTGCCTTCGGTCAACGCGGGTGGCGCGGTGGAGGAGCCGGCCGCCTGGATCTGGATGTTTACGTTCGGATATTCCTTCTTGTAGGCCTCGGCCCACAGCGTCATCAGGTTCGCCAGGGTGTCGGAACCAACGCTGGAGAGGTTGCCCGAAACACCGGTGGTCTTGGTGTAGGTCGGGATCGCAGGATCGACAGCGGCTACCGCGTTGGCGGTTGCAACGCCAGCGGCGGCAAAGGTGAGGGCCGCCATCAAACGCTTCAGTTTCATGCCTTGCTCCTAGCAGGAATATTGGGGTGTTGGATGGAACGGGCCCAAGTATCGGCAGGCCGCATGAACACGATATGACTTCATTGTGACAATTGGATGAAAGGCCATCACTGTAAGCAGGTCTGGCCTCTTCGCGGCTAAAGCCGCTCTCACAGGGATTTGCACAGACCTCAAGGCCAGCGCCGCACCTGTGGGAGCGGGTTTACCCGCGAAGAGGCCAGTAGCCCCAGCGCAAATCAGCGCTTGTTGGCGAGCAGGTACAGGCCCACGGCCAGACCCACGGCACACAACCCCGCCACGTAATAGGCCGGCGCCATCGGGCTCACCTTCAGCAGCGCCGTCACCACCATCGGCGTCAGCCCGCCGAAAATCGCGTAGGCCACGTTGTACGAGAACGACAGCCCGCTGAAGCGCACCGCCGCCGGGAACGCCTTGACCATCACATAGGGCACAGCGCCAATCACGCCCACGCACAGGCCAGTCACCGCGTACAGCGGGAACAACAGCTCAGGCCGGGTCGGCAGGCTGTGGTAGAAGGCCCAGGAACTGGCCAGCAGCAACAGGCTGCCAATCACGAACACGCGGCCCGCACCAAAACGGTCGGCCAGGCTGCCGGCGCCGATGCAGCCAAAGCTGAGCAGTACGATGGCCATGCTGTTGGCCTTGAGCGAGTCTATCGGGCTGATGTGGTAGATACTCTGCAGCAGCGCCGGGGTCATCAGGATGACCACCACGATGCCGGCCGACAGCATCCAGGTCAGCAGCATCGACAGGATGATCGGGCCACGGTGGTCACGCAGCACGGCGCGAAGCGGCAATTCCTCGGCCAGCGCCTTGCGCTGCTGCATTTCGGCGAACACTGGCGTTTCGTGCAGCCAGCGGCGCAGGTACACCGAGAACAGGCCGAACACACCGCCCAGCAGGAACGGAATACGCCAGGCGTAATCGGCCACTTCTTCAGCGCTGTACACGCTATTGATCAGGGTCGCCACCAGCGAACCCAGCAGAATGCCCGCCGTCAGGCCTGCGGTCAGGGTGCCGCAGGCGTAGCCGGTGTTGCGCGCCGGCACGTGCTCGGACACGAACACCCAGGCACCCGGCACCTCACCGCCGATCGCCGCGCCCTGGATCACGCGCATCATCAGCAGCAGGATCGGCGCCCACATGCCTATTTGTGCATAGGTGGGCAGCAGGCCCATGATCAGGGTTGGCAGGGCCATCATGAAGATGCTCAGGGTGAACATCTTCTTGCGCCCTAGCAGGTCGCCAAAGTGCGCCATGATGATGCCGCCCAGCGGCCGCGCCAGGTAGCCGGCGGCGAAGATGCCGAAGGTTTGCATCAGGCGCAGCCACTCGGGCATGTCGGCCGGGAAGAACAGCTTGCCGACCACTGTGGCGAAGAACACGAAGATGATGAAGTCGTAGAACTCCAGCGCACCGCCCAGGGCGGACAGTGAGAGGGTCTTGTAGTCACTGCGGGTCAGCGGCCGCGAGGGCTGCTCGATACTGCTGGGCACGGAAGTCATCGCTCGTTGTTCTCTTTGTAGGGCATGCAGGCCGCTTGGCACGCGGCTTCTGGATTAGGGGACAAGCGAAGATAGCAAATAGCCGAGCTGCGCTGAAAGCGATACAAAATCCCTACACGTATTCATGAATGCGCGGTCGTCGCTGGCCGTTATGCTCTATATACTGGCAGTTCGTAGGAAAAGGTTGCCCCTAACGTGGGATGTTGTGCGAAAACGCCGGTCAGTATTGTCAGACGGTTTCGCAGAGTTTCCCTACGGCCGCCCAGTGAAACGAAATCGGCGTAGTATGTTTCAAGCTGAATCGTTTACCCGGCCTTTGCGCCACACCAACGAAAAGCGTCACGGGTCAGAGGCCCCATCGCATGATTGAGCTCGAACAAGAAGATCCAATCCCACAAGGCGACCTGGCCTTGCAGATCACCGCATTGCCGCGCGAGACCAACGGCTTCGGCGACATCTTCGGCGGCTGGCTGGTTGCCCAGATGGACCTGGCCGGCACTGCCATGGCCAGCCGCGTTGCCGGTGGCCGCGTGGCTACCGTGGCCATCGACCGCATGGCCTTCCTGGTACCGGTCGCGGTCGGCGCGCAGCTGTCGTTCTATACCCAGACCCTGGAGATCGGCCGCAGCTCGATCCAGATGATGGTCGAAGTGTGGAGCGACGACCCGCTGTCCAGCGAATGGCGCAAGGTTACCGAAGCGGTATTCGTCTTCGTCGCCATCGACGGCAGTGGCCGTACCCGGTCTGTGCCTCGTCGCTAAGCCTCGCCGGCGGTAAACTCATTGCATGTGCCCGGGTCCAAGGCCCACTGGCAACCAATGAGATGAATGCAATGGCTACCTACCAGGTCGTAACCGAGCAACATGGCGAACTGAACTGCTGGCGTATCAGCAGCGATCGCGCCGAACTCCTGATCGCCCAGCAAGGCGCACAGATCCTCAGCTACCAGCGGGTCGGCGAGCCGCCGCTGTTGTGGCTGAGCGACCAGGCCATCTTCCGCCAGGGCAAGTCGGTTCGCGCCGGGGTGCCGGTGTGCTGGCCGTGGTTTGGCAACTTGCAGCGCAACCCCCAGGCCGTGCAGGCCATGTACCACGGCGAGCAGGCACCTGCTCACGGGCTGGCGCGCTCACGTGACTGGCAGTTGCTGGGCATCGAGGAAGCAGGCGACGGCCTGCGTATCGAGTTCGAGCTGCCTGAGGCGCAGGGCGACCTGCCCGGCTGGCCCCATGACGTCGAGCTGAAGCTGGTGGTGGAGCTGGGTGACGAGCTGAAGCTGAGCCTGACCAGCCGCAACATGGGCAATACCCCGGTTACCATCAGCCAGGCGCTGCACAGTTACTTTGCAGTTAGCGATGTGCGTCAGGCGCGTGTCGAGGGCGTCGAGGGGCTGGGCTATATCGAGACCCTGGCTGACTGGGAACAGCGCCAACAGCAAGGGGCGCTTGAGTTTGCCGGGGAGACGGACCGGATCTACCTCGATACCCCGCAAACACTGAGCATTGTTGACCCGCACTGGAATCGTCGAATTACTTTGACCAGCAGCGGGTCACGGTCGGCGGTGATCTGGAACCCGTGGACCGAGCGGGCGCGAGAGCTGCCGGATATGGCGGATGATGGCTGGCAGCGGATGCTGTGCATCGAGACGGCGAATGTTTGGGATGACCTGGTGGAGCTGAGGCCAGGGGCGAGTCACTCGTTAGGCGTCGTGGTCGGCTGTGAAATGATCTGAGTTTTACAGTGGTTTTGCCGGCCTCTTCGCGGGTAAACCCGCGAAGAGGCCGGTGCAGGCAATCAGAGGTCTGCATCCTCCACCACCCTCACCTTCCCTGCATCCAGCGCGTAGGCCGCATCGGCCAGGTCATTGCTGACCTTTTCCACCTTCAACGTGCCGCTGACCCACAGCGGTGTGTAGATGTCATCGATCTTCAGTCCTTTCGGGTAGCGCACCAGCACCAGCTGGTTCGGCGGCGGTGGCGGCACATGGATGCACGCCCCTGGGTACGGCACCAGGAAGAACAGCGTGCTGTTGCCCTTGGCGTCGCTTTCCAGCGGCACCGGGTAACCGCCCAGGCGAATGTCCTTGCCGTTCATGGCTGCCACGGTCTTGGTCGAGTACATCACCGCCGGCAGGCCCTTGCTCTGTTTCAGGCCACCCTTGTCGGTAAAGGTACCCATGGCTTCCGGTGAGTTGTGGTCGATTTCGGGCATTTGCTCGAGCGCCTTCTGGTCCGACTTGGGCATCAACTCCAGCCAGTCGGTTTCAGGCAGTTCGGCATGGGCCAGGGCGCTGGCCAACAGCAGGGGGACAAGGAAAAAGGCACGCATGGAAATGCTCGGCAACTCGGATGAATTGCCGGGCATTCTAACCAGTATTCAGCGTTTCTTGATGAATCCGTAGATCACCAGAAGGACCACGGCACCGACCAGCGCGCCAAAGAAGCCCGCTGCCTGCCCGGCCTGGTAGATGCCCAGCGCCTGGCCGCCATAGGTGGCCAGCAGGGAGCCGGCAATACCCAGCAGGATGGTCATGATCCAGCCCATGCTGTCGTCGCCCGGTTTGATGAAGCGGGCCAGCAGGCCGACGATGAGGCCGATGAAGATGGTTCCAATGATGCCCATGGCAATCCCTCTGCAGTTCGAAGATGGAACAAGCCAAAGCCTAGACAGCGCTTTGGCTTGTTGCCATTTTCAGAGGGCAAGCCGGTGGTAGAAGTTCGATCAGTTGCTGATCAGGGCTTCTACTTCGGCAATCTTGCGCTCGAGGGTAGCCATGTCGTGGCAGCGCAGGGTGGCGTGGCCAACTTTGCGGCCGACCTTGAAGGCCTTGCCGTAGTGGTGCAGGTGGCAGTCACCGATGGCGACCACTTTATCTACAGCTGGCACTTCACCGATGAAGTTGAGCATCGCACTCTCGCCCACCTTGGCAGTCGAGCCCAGCGGCAGGCCGGCAACGGCGCGCAGGTGGTTCTCGAATTGGCTGCATTCGGCGCCTTCGATGGTCCAGTGCCCGGAGTTGTGCACGCGCGGGGCGATTTCGTTGGCCTTGAGGCCACCGTCGACTTCGAAGAACTCGAAGGCCATCACACCTACATAGTCCAGTTTTTGCAGCACGCGGCCCACATAATCTTCGGCCAGAGCCTGCAGCGGGTGCGCCTGGCTGGCCACCGAAAGGCGCAGGATGCCGCTTTCGTGGGTGTTGTGCACCAGCGGGTAGAAGCGGGTTTCGCCATCGCGGGCACGCACGGCCACCAGCGACACTTCGCCGGTGAACGGCACGAAGCCTTCCAGCAGGCACGGCACGCTGCCCAGCTCGGCGAAGGTGCCTACCACGTCTTCAGGCGTGCGCAGTACCTTCTGGCCCTTACCGTCGTAACCCAGGGTGCGGGTTTTCAGTACGGCCGGCAGGCCGATGCTGGCCACTGCGGCGTCCAGGTCTGCCTGCGAGAGGATGTCGGCGAAGGCCGGGGTCGGGATACCCAGGTCGCGGAACATGCTTTTTTCGAACAGGCGGTCGCGGGCGATGCGCAGCGCTTCGGCGCTGGGGTAAACCGGCACGAACTGCGAGAGGAAGGCCACGGTCTCGGCCGGGACGCTTTCGAACTCGAAGGTGACCAGGTCGACTTCGTCGGCCAGCTGGCGCAGGTGGTCCTGGTCGCCATAGTCGGCACGCAGGTGCTCGCCCAGGGGCGCGGCGCAAGCGTCCGGCGCCGGGTCGAGGAAGGCGAAGTTCATGCCCAGCGGGGTGCCCGCCAGGGCCAGCATGCGGCCCAGCTGGCCGCCACCGATTACACCGATCTTCATGGGTTGAGCCTCAAGCCTGGCGCGGGTCTGGGTTGTCCAGCACGGTGTCGGTCTGTTCCGTGCGGAACTGCTTCAACGCCGCGTGGAACTGCGGGTACTTGGCGCCCAGGATGCTGGCCGACAGCAGTGCAGCGTTGACGGCACCGGCACGGCCGATGGCCAGGGTGGCAACCGGCACGCCGGCTGGCATCTGCACGATCGACAGCAGCGAATCGACGCCCGACAGCATCGACGACTGGACGGGTACGCCCAGCACTGGCAGGTGGGTCTTGGCGGCGCACATGCCTGGCAGGTGGGCTGCGCCACCGGCACCGGCGATGATCACCTCGATGCCACGGCCTTCGGCCTCCTCGGCATACTGGAACAGCAGATCCGGGGTGCGGTGGGCGGAAACCACCTTCACTTCGTAGGGAATGCCGAGTTTTTCCAGCATATCGGCGGTGTGGCTAAGGGTGGACCAATCGGACTTGGAGCCCATGATCACGCCAACCAGTGCACTCATCGTCGAGCCTCTTCGCTTGTGCGCCCTTGGGCGCGTCAAAAAACAACAAGCCACGCGGGACGACCGGCGTGGCTTGTTTGCTGATCAGGACCGGACGCATCCGGTCGAAAGGCCGCGCAGTATACCGTAAGGTGGTGCGTTTAAGGCACCCCGGCGACCAACTGTCGCCCCTTATTTTTCGGGGCTTTGGCTGACTTTTGGGTCAACCGCCGCCGCACCTTCCAGCTTGCGCCACAGCAGCCGTACGTTGGCCTTGCGTACCAGGGCGCAGCGGTACAGGCGGATCTCCAGCGGCACATGCCACTGGCTGCCGCCGCAGATGGCCAGTTCGCCCCGTTCCAGCTCGCCGCGCATCGACAGGCGCGGCACCCAGGCGATGCCCATGCCTTCCAGCGCCATGCTCTTGAGACTGTCGGCCATGGCGGTTTCGTAGACGGTGGTATAGCGCAAGTTACGCTGGCGCAGCAGCAAATTGACCGAGCGCCCCAGGAACGCGCCTGCGGTATAGGCCAGCAGCGGCACGCTGGCCTCGCCTTCCAGGTCGAACAACGGTTTGCCTTCGGCGTCCACGGCACACACCGGCAACATTTCGGTGGTGCCCATGTGCAGCGACGGGAAAATCTCGGCATCCATCTGCAAGGCCGCGTCCGGATCATAGAACGCCAGCATCAGGTCGCAGCCACCTTCGCGTAATGCATGCACGGCATCCCCGACGTTAGTCGCAACCAGGCGGGTGGCGATGTTCAAACCGTCGTTGCGCAACTGGGCCACCCAGCGGGGGAAAAAGCCCGATGCAAGGGAGTGCGCCGCCGCCACCTGGACGACCTCGCCCTGCCCACCTTCAAGGTGATGCAAATGGCGGAGAATTTCGCTCAACTGGTCGACAACCGTACGCGCCGTGACAAGAAAAAGCTGCCCGGCCTCAGTCAGTTCGATCGGTGTGCGGGAACGATTCACCAACTGCAGGCCCAACGCTGCCTCCAGGCTGCGAATGCGCCGACTGAAGGCCGGTTGGGTCACGAAACGCCGCTCTGCAGCCTGGGAAAAACTGCGGGTGGCAGCCAGCGCGCTGAAATCTTCCAGCCATTTGCTTTCAAGGTTCACGAAGCACATCTCCCGGCATGCACCAAAATGGAACACGCTCGAATGTCAATTGGCGTCACATGAAACACTATGCCGTTTGTGCATAGGTTAGCGTGCAACAGCATTGGCCGCAAAATCACCTTCAGGCCTAGGATTGGCGCCATTCCGGCATGTGCCGGGTCAAAATCGAGATGATATACATCATGTCCTCCGCTGCATCGTTCCGCGTCGAAAAAGATCTGTTGGGTACCCTTGAAGTTCCTGCTGATGCCTACTACGGCATCCAGACCCTGCGCGCTGCCAACAACTTCCACCTCTCCGGCGTTCCGCTGTCGCACTACCCGAAACTGGTAGTCGGCCTGGCGATGGTCAAGCAGGCAGCTGCTGACGCCAACCGTGAGCTGGGGCACCTGAGCGATGCCAAGCACGCCGCGATCAGCGCAGCCTGCGCACGACTGATCAAGGGCGACTACCACGAGCAGTTCGTGGTGGACATGATTCAAGGCGGTGCTGGTACTTCCACCAACATGAACGCCAACGAAGTCATCGCCAACATCGCGCTGGAGGCCATGGGCCACCAGAAGGGTGAGTACCAGTACCTGCACCCGAACAACGATGTGAACATGGCGCAGTCGACCAACGACGCCTACCCGACCGCTATCCGTCTGGGCCTGCTGCTGGGTCACGACGCGCTGCTGGCCAGCCTCGACAGCCTGATCCAGGCCTTCGCTGCCAAGGGTAAAGAATTCGACCACGTACTGAAGATGGGCCGTACCCAGCTGCAGGACGCCGTGCCAATGACCCTGGGCCAGGAATTCCGCGCCTTCGCCACCACCATGACCGAAGACCTGCAGCGCCTGCGCTCGCTGGCTCCGGAACTGCTGACCGAAATCAACCTGGGTGGTACTGCCATCGGTACCGGCATCAACGCCGACCCTGGCTACCAGGCCCTGGCCGTGCAGCGCTTGGCAATCATCAGCGGCCAGCCGCTGGTACCGGCTGCCGACCTGATCGAAGCCACTTCCGACATGGGCGCCTTCGTGCTGTTCTCCGGCATGCTCAAGCGTACCGCCGTCAAGCTGTCGAAGATCTGCAACGACCTGCGCCTGCTGTCCAGCGGCCCGCGCACCGGCATCAACGAGATCAACCTGCCAGCGCGTCAGCCAGGCAGCTCGATCATGCCAGGCAAGGTCAACCCGGTTATCCCGGAAGCCGTCAACCAGGTGGCCTTCGCCATCATGGGCAACGACCTGGCCCTGACCGTCGCCGCCGAAGGTGGCCAGCTGCAGCTGAACGTGATGGAGCCGCTGATCGCCTACAAGATCTTCGACTCGATCCGCCTGCTGCAACGCGCCATGGACATGCTGCGCGAACACTGCATCGTCGGCATCACCGCCAACGAACAGCGCTGCCGTGAACTGGTCGAGCACTCGATCGGCCTGGTCACCGCCCTGAACCCGTACATCGGCTACGAAAACGCCACCCGTATCGCCCGCGTTGCCCTGGAAACAGGCCGTGGCGTACTGGAACTGGTGCGCGAAGAGAAGCTGCTGGACGAAGAGATGCTCAACGACATCCTGCGTCCGGAAAACATGATCGCTCCCCGTCTGGTTCCGCTGAAGGCGTAACCCGGCTGCTGCAAACAGTCTCACCAGGTTAAGGGACTAGACACCTCTCAACCTTTCAAGGCCCGAGCCTATGCTTCGGGCCTTTTTTTTGCCCGCAAAACAGGCGGCGCGCACCGCTTGCCGATATCGGCACACTACTTGCTCGATAATGCGTCCCAGCCCAACGGGATTACCCAGCATGCTGCACAGCCACCTCACCACCCTCAACGCGGTTTCGCTGATCCTCAACGTCTTCCAGGCAGACGGTTGCGAGGCATCAGCACTGCTGGCCGGCAGCGGCATTGGCCCGGCAGACCTGGGGCATGCCGATGCGCGCATCACCACCCAGCAGGAACTGCAGGTGTGCGCCAACGCGGTGGCCCGGCGCGAGGACATCGGCCTTGAACTGGGCCGGCGCATGCATGTGTCGTGCTACGGCATGCTCGGTTACGCATTGCTCTCCAGTGCCACTTTGGGTGACGCCTTGCGTCTGGCGCTGGCATATCCGGCACTGCTGGGAACAGTGTTCAAGCTACGTTTGATCGAGGACGGCCAGCGAGTCTGGCTAAGTGCCAGCGACTACCACGACAGCCCGGCGCTGAGCGCATTCAACGCGGAGTTCTGCCTGGTGTCGCTGAAAGTCATCTGCGACGACTTGCTTGGGCGCCCACTGCCTCTGCTAGGCGCCCGTTTCGAACACTCACGGCCCGGTTACCACGCGCTCTATGCCGGTGCATTCCAGTGCCCGGTCGGTTTCGATGCCCAGGACAATGCCTTTGCTTTCGAGCGGCGCTGGCTGGACATGCCGCTGCCACTGGCCGACCCGATTACCCATAAAGCCATGAGCGAACGTTGCCGACGCCTGAACCTGGAGTTCACGGGCCGGCAGGCCTGGCTGGGGCGGATTCGCCAGCTGCTGGCACAGCAACTGGACGCCGCGCCTGGGCTGGAAGGATTGGCGCGGCAGATGAATTGCTCGTCGCGCACCCTGCGCCGGCATTTGCAGGCGCTGGGCAGCAGTTATCAACAGCTGCTGGACGAATTGAGGTTCGAGCGGGCCAAGCAGCTGCTGGCTGATGAACAGATGCCGATCTATCGCATTGCGGAGACCTTGGGGTTCAGCGAAACCGCCAGTTTTCGGCATGCGTTCCAGCGTTGGAGTGGTGTAGCGCCCAGCCACTTCCGCGGTTGACCCGCTCTGGCCAAAGAGCTTGGCCACATCGATCCCCTTTTGGCCGTTTGCGTCGTTCTCCGCTACTGACCTGCCCATGACAATGGACCCACGCCAGTATCCAACGGAGAACAACAATGCTGACGATCTATTCCGATGATCACCGCCTGCACCACGGCCGCTGCGAGCTGATCGACGGCAAGCTGATGCCCTGCTTCGAAATGCCTTCGCGCGCTGACCATGTGCTCGACCAGGTAAAAAAACGCGACCTTGGCGACATCCAGGGCCCTACCGACTTCGGCCGCGCGCCGTTGCTGCGCATCCACAGCGCCGACTATCTCGACTTCTTCGAAGGCGCCTGGGCGCGCTGGGCCGCACTGGGCCAGGAAGGCGACCTGCTGCCGTTCACCTGGCCTGCTCGCACCTTGCGCCAGGTAAAACCCACCGGCCTGCATGGCGAGTTGGGCTACTACAGCTTCGATGCCGGCGCGCCAATCACCGCCGGTACCTGGCAGGCCGCCTACAGCGCCGCCCAGGTTGCCCTCACGGCCCAGGCGGCAATCCAGCAGGGCGCCCATTCGGCCTTTGCCCTGTGCCGCCCACCGGGGCACCACGCCGCCGGCGAAGTCATGGGCGGTTATTGCTACCTGAACAACGCCGCCATCGCCGCCCAGGCCTTCCTGGACCAAGGCAAGCGCAAGGTCGCCATCCTCGACGTCGACTACCACCACGGCAACGGCACCCAGGACATCTTCTACAGCCGCGACGACGTGTTCTTCGCTTCGATTCATGGCGACCCGCAGGACGAATTCCCGTTCTTCCTGGGCTATGCCGACGAAACCGGCGAAGGTGCCGGTGAGGGCTGCAACATCAACTACCCGCTTCCGACCGGCAGCGACTGGGCGGCCTGGAGCGCAGCCCTGGAGGATGCCTGCCAGCGCATTGCCCGCTATGACGCCGACGTACTGGTGATCTCGCTGGGTGTGGACACGTTCAAGGACGACCCGATCTCGCAGTTCAAGCTGGACAGCCCGGACTACCTGGAAATGGGCAAACGTATCGGCCAGCTCGGCAAGCCGACCCTGTTCGTGATGGAGGGCGGCTACGCTGTGGAAGAAATCGGTATCAACGCGGTCAATGTGCTGGAAGGCTTCCAGCGCGCCCAGCCAGGAGCCCGGTAATGGTCCGACTCAAGCGTCTGCTCGCCCCGTTCATCGCTGCCACCTTGTTCACCGGTGCCCTGCACGCTCAAGCCGAGCAGCGCACACTGCGTGTGTATAACTGGTTCGACTACATCACCCCGCAGACCTTGACCGATTTCAAGCAGGACAGCGGGGTCAAGCTGATTTACGACATCTTCGACACCAACGAGGCGCTGGAGGCCAAGCTGCTCACCGGCAACTCCGGCTATGACGTGGTGGTGCCGTCCAACGTGTTCCTCGCCAAGCAGATCGAAGCCGGGGTGTTTCAGCCGCTGGACCGCAGCAAACTGCCGAACTGGCAACACCTGGACCCGGCGCTGATGAAGCTGATCGAGGCCAATGACCCGGGTAACAAGTACGCGGTGCCCTACATGTACGGCACCGTGCTGATCGGCTTCAACCCGGCCAAGGTCAAGGCAGTGCTCGGCGACAACGCCCCGGTGGACAGCTGGGACCTGATCTTCAAGGAAGAGAACATCGCCAAGCTCAAGCAGTGCGGCGTGGCGCTGCTCGACTCGCCTTCGGAGATCCTGCCGCTGGCCCTGAAATACCTGGGCCTGGACCCCAACAGCGGCAAGCCGGATGACTACAAGAAGGCCGAGGCCTTGCTGCTGAAGATTCGCCCGTCTATCACCTACTTCCATTCCTCCAAGTACATGGCAGACATCGCCAATGGCGACATCTGCGTTGCCGTCGGTTATTCCGGCAGCTTCTCCCAAGCCGCTAACCGGGCTCGGGACGCGAAGAATGGTGTAGTAGTGGACATGCGCTTGCCCAAGGAAGGTGCGCCGATCTGGTTCGACATGCTGGCGATCCCGAAGAACGCGGCCAACCCTGAGGATGCCCACACTTTCATCAATTACCTGCTGCGACCTGAGGTCATTGCGCCGATCAGCGACTTTGTCGGTTACCCGAACCCGAACAAGGATGCGACTGAAAAGGTTAGTCCGGCGATTCGCAACAACCCTAACCTGTATCCGACAGCGGAGGCGATGGCCAAGCTTTATACCCTCAAGCCCTTGGCGCGGGACGCAGAGCGGGCCAGAACCCGGGCCTGGACGCGGATCAAATCCGGTACCTGATGTAGAGCGGGGGCTGCTTTGCAGCCCCCATTCACTTTCTCCAGGCCTTGCGCAATTTCATCAAGGCTTCGGCAATCTCCCCCTCCGGCACCGCCGCAAACCCCAACACCAGCCCTGCCCGCTTATCCACAGGCATGTCGCTGTCCGACAGCCAGAAATTGCTCAGCGGCGTCACCTCGACCCCCACCGCTTCAGCCTTGGCCACCAGTTCCTGCTCTCGCGCAAAGTTATCCACATCAACCTTTACATGCAGCCCGGCCGCCACTTCCGGCATCTCGCCCAACCCTGGAATATCCACAGGCCAGCCAGCCTTGAGTACGTTACGTCGACTCAAAGCGGCCTTGCGCATACGGCGTATATGCCGCTGGAAATGCCCGCGAGCCATGAATTCGGCCATCACGCACTGGCTGCTGACTTCCGAATGCCGCACGGCCAACGCCTTGCCCTGACTGAATCCCTGCACCAGTTGCGGCGGCAGCACCAGGTAACCCAGGCGCAACGCGGGGAACGCAATCTTGCCGAAGGTGCCGACATACAGCACCCGACCGTGCCGGTCGAGCGCCGCCAACGGGGCCAAGGGCGCACCGCTGTAGCGGTACTCGCCGTCATAGTCGTCCTCGATGATCCAGCCATCGTTGCGTTCGGCCCACGCCAGCAACGCCAGGCGCCGTGCCAGGCTCATGGTGACCCCGGTCGGGTATTGATGGGCCGGCGTGACATACGCCAGCCGGCAGTTCGCCTGCTGACCGAGCAGGCGGCAGTCCATGCCCTCTTCGTCCACAGGCACGCCATGCAACGTGGCGCCAGCCAGCGCAAAGGCATGCCCGGCCGCGCGGTAGCCGGGGTTTTCCACAGCCACACCGTCACCCGACTGCAACAACAGCTGTGCACAAAGGCTGATGGCTTGCTGTGCACCACTGGTGATCACAATTTGTTCAGCCATACAACTCAGCCCACGCGAACGGCGCAGGTAGGCCGCGATCAACTCGCGCAAAGCCGGCTCGCCTGCCGGGTCACCGTAACCCAGCTGCGCAGGGGATGGTTTACGCCAAAAACCCGCCTGCAGCTTGGCCCAGACGTCAAACGGGAACAAGTCGAATGCCGGAATGCCGACCCGAAAAGCACGGGGCGCACCACTTCTTGGGGAGGGTAAGTGGTTACTTTTCAGGCGCTGTAAAGGCGCTGATAAACGCCGTTCGCTGGATAAATCCTCAGTATTTTCTGCGGAAAATGTGGATAACCCTGTTGATAACCCCCGGGATAACCCTGTGGATATTTGTGTGGATATTTTTGGCAGCCGACTTACGTAAGTACCATCTCCAACTCGGCTTTCGATGTAGCCCTCGGCATACAGTTGGTCATAGGCGCGCACCACACTGTTGCGTGACAGCGCCAGCATGACGGCCAGGTCGCGAGTGGCTGGTAGCCGTGTACCACTGCTCAGGCGCCCATCCAGCACCCGCGCACGCAATGCCTGATACAGCTGCTGGCTCAGCCCACGGCGTCGATCAAGGGCGATCCCGGCAGGGTCGAATGGCAGTGTGAAGGGGCGCTCGCTCATGGCATTGGACCTATCAAATCAGGCAGTAATGGCTCTTACCCAGAACCAATAGCCTGCCTAGGATGGAGCCATTCGACAAGGACCAAGCCCTATGTACAACAGCAAGCCGCATCAGGAACACGACCTCGGCCGCCTGCACCAGCACATGCTCGACACCCGCCTGGCTGTCCTGGTCAGCCACGGCGATCAGGGGCTGCTGGCCACGCACCTGCCAGTGCTGGTCGATACCACCGAAGGCGAATTCGGTACGGTCTATGCCCACCTGGCCCGGGCCAACCGCCAATGGCAGGACTTGGCACAGGGTGCCGAAGCCTTGCTGGTATTCCCCGGCGCCGATGCCTATGTCAGCCCCGGCTACTATCCGAGCAAGGCTGATAACCCCAAAGTCGTACCTACCTGGAACTATCTGGCCGTGCACGCCTATGGCACAGCCGAGGTGATCCACGATGCCGAGCCGCTGCTGGCGATCGTCAGCCGCCTGACCGACCGCCATGAACAGGGCCGCAGCGAACCGTGGAAAGTCACTGACGCCCCTGCCGACTACCTCGACGGCATGCTCCGCGCCATCGTCGGCATCCGCCTGCCCGTCGCCCGTCTGCAAGGGGCACGCAAGCTCAGCCAGAACCGTTCCGATCAAGACATCGCTGGCGTGCGCGAAAGCCTGAGCGCCAGCGCCGATCAGCTGGACAACCAACTCGCGGCGCACATGCGCCAACTCTGAAGGAATAGCCCCATGTCTAGCGTTACCCTGCGCCCTGTCACTGCCCAAGATCACGCGGCCTGGCTCGCCCTGTGGCAGGCCTACCTGCACTTCTACGAAAGCGAACTGGCCGATGAAGTCAGCCTGAGCACCTGGCAACGCCTGCTCGATCCGAAGGAGCCCACCCATTCGACCCTGGCCTGGGTCGATGGCAAGGCGGTAGGCATGGTCAACTTCATCTACCATCGTTCCAACTGGAGCATCGAGAATTCCTGCTACCTGCAGGACCTGTACGTGGACAGCGCGCAGCGGGGCCTGGGCATCGGTCGCCAGCTGATCGAGCACGTCTACGCCACAGCCAAGGCCGACGGCTGCATCAAGGTGCACTGGCTGACCCACGAAACCAATGCCACCGCCATCAGCCTGTATCAGCAGGTTGCCGAGCGCTCGGGCTTCATCCAATTCCGCAAAGGTTTGTAGGCCGAACATGACAGACGCATTGAACTGGAAACCCGCCGCAACGCCCCAGGCCGAGCCCATTGAAGGCCGCTTCATCCGCCTGGAAAAGCTCGACCCGGCGCGCCATGGCGACGATCTTTGGGACGTGCTGCAAGGCCCGGCATCCGACCCGGTGCTATGGGACTACCTGCCTTATGGGCCGTTCACCGAGCGTGCCGCCTTCGACCGTTGGCTGGAGGGCAACGCCGCAGGCCGCGATCCGCTGTTCTACACCGTCATCGACCGCCCCAGTGGCCAGGCCCAGGGCATTCTCAGCCTGATGTCGATCGTGCCCGACCACGGTCGCATCGAAATCGGCCATATCGCCTTCGGCGCCGCCATGCAGCGCACGCCCAAAGGAACCGAAGCGGTGTACCTGCTGGGCAAACTGGGCTTCGAGCTGGGCAACCGCCGGCTGGAGTGGAAGTGCAACAACGCCAACGCCCGCTCCAAGCGCGCGGCGGAGCGGTTTGGCTTCACTTACGAAGGCGTTTTCCGCAAGCATCTGGTGGTGAAGGACCATAACCGCGATACAGCCTGGTATTCGATAACCGATGATGAGTGGCCGGCGGTGGCTGCCGGGTTCGAGCGGTGGCTGGGAGAGGAAAACCAGCAGCCGGGAGGCCAGGTAGAAACGCTTGAGGCATGCCGTAAAAACTGAGGAATGTGTTTGATCAGCTGGCCTCTTCGCGGGTAAACCCGCGAAGAGGCCGGTAAATCCAGCACAAAAAAAGGGGAGCATCCGCTCCCCAGAGGTAAACCGCTTGTAGATGAAGGCTTAAATCAACCTTCGATCTCGATCAGGATTTCACCCGGCGTTACACGGTCGCCCTTGGCCACATGAATGGCGACGACCTTGCCGGCGATGGCCGCCTGCACTTCGGTTTCCATCTTCATGGCTTCGGTGATCAGCACGGCCTGGCCGGCCTTGACCATGTCGCCTTCCTTGACCAGCACATCGACGATGTTGCCTGGCATGGTGGTGCTGACGTGGCCTGGGTCGGTGGCTTGCTTGCGCTTGCTGCCGCCGCCGCCAACGAACTCGTTCAGTGGCTCGAACACCACTTCTTCCGGCATGCCGTCGATCGACAGGTAGAAGTGACGCTTGCCTTCGGCCTTCACGCCCACGCCGGTGATATCGACGCGGTAGGTTTCGCCGTGCACGTCGATGACGAACTCGGTCGGCACGCCTTCACCGCCCGGGGCGGCCACGGCGCCGGCTTCCGGAATCGGCAGCAGGGCTTCTGGCGTCAAGGTGCCGGCTTCGCGCTCTTCGAGGAACTTGCGGCCAATGTCCGGGAACATGGCGAAGGTGAGCACGTCTTCTTCGCAGCGGGCCAGGGCGCCGATGTCGCCACGCAGCTTGGCCATCTCAGGCTTGAGCAGGTCAGCCGGGCGCACGTCGATCACTTCTTCGCTGCCGATTGCCTGGCGGCGCAGTTGCTCGTTGACCACGCCCGGGGCCTTGCCGTAACCGCCTTGCAGGTACAGTTTCACCTCGTTGGTGATGGTCTTGTAGCGCTCGCCAGCCAACACGTTGAAGAATGCCTGGGTGCCGACGATCTGCGAGGTCGGGGTTACCAGCGGCGGGAAGCCAAGGTCTTCACGTACACGCGGGATCTCGGCCAGCACTTCGTTCATGCGGTTAAGCGCGCCCTGCTCTTTCAGCTGGTTGGCCAGGTTGGAGATCATGCCGCCCGGCACCTGGTTGACCTGCACGCGGGTATCCACGGCGGTGAACTCGCTTTCGAACTGGTGGTACTTCTTGCGCACGGCGTAGAAGTACAGGCCGATTTCCTGCAGCAGCTCCAGGTCCAGGCCAGTGTCGAATTCGCTGCCTTTGAGTGCAGCAACCATCGACTCGGTACCCGGGTGGCTGGTGCCCCAGGCGAAGCTGGAGATGGCGGTGTCGATGTGGTCGGCGCCGTTTTCAACTGCCTTCAGCTGGCACATGGCGGCCAGGCCGGCGGTGTCGTGGGAGTGGATGAACACCGGCAGCGACTGCTCGGCCTTCAGCGCCCTGACCAGCTCGCCGGTAGCGAACGGGGTCAGCAGGCCGGCCATGTCCTTGATCGCGATCGAATCGCAACCCATGGCTTCCATCTGTTTGGCCTGGGCTACAAAGGCGTCGATGGTGTGCACGGGGCTGACGGTGTAGGCGATGGTGCCCTGGGCGTGCTTGCCAGCGGCCTTGACCGCTTCAATGGCCACGCGCAGGTTACGCACGTCGTTCATGGCGTCGAAGATGCGGAACACGTCGATGCCATTGACCGCTGCCTTGGCGACGAAGGCCTTGACCACGTCGTCGCTGTAATGGCGGTAGCCCAGCAGGTTCTGGCCGCGCAGCAGCATTTGCAGGCGGGTGTTGGGCAGCGCTGCGCGCAGCTTGCGCAGGCGCTCCCACGGGTCTTCTTTCAGGAAGCGCACGCAGGCGTCAAAGGTGGCGCCACCCCAGACTTCCAGCGACCAGTAGCCGACTTTGTCGAGCTTGTCGCAGATCGGCAGCATGTCTTCGGTGCGCATGCGGGTGGCCAGCAAGGACTGGTGGGCGTCGCGCAGGATCGTGTCGGTAACGTGGATTTTCTTGGACATTATGGGGTTCCTCACAGGCCTGCGTGGGCGGCGATGGCGGCGGCGATGGCCAGGGCCAGCTCTTCGGGTTTGCGCTTGATCGAGTAGTTGGTCAGCTCAGGGTGGCTTTCGACGAAGCTGGTATTGAACTGGCCGCTACGGAATTCCGGGTTGCGCAGGATTTCCTGGTAGTACGCGGCAGTGGTCTTCACCCCTTGCACGCGCATGTCGTCCAGGGCCCGCAGGCCGCGGTCCATGGCTTCTTCCCAGGTCAACGCCCACACCACCAGTTTCAGGCACATGGAGTCGTAGAACGGCGGAATGGTGTAACCGGTGTAAATCGCCGTGTCGGTACGCACGCCCGGGCCGCCGGGGGCGTAGTAACGGGTGATCTTGCCAAAGCTGGGCAGGAAGTTGTTTTTCGGGTCTTCGGCGTTGATGCGGAACTGCAGCGCGTATCCGCGGTGCTGGATATCTTCCTGCTTGACCGACAGCGGCAGGCCCGAGGCGATGCGAATCTGCTCACGGACGATGTCGATACCGGTGATTTCCTCGGTGATAGTGTGTTCCACCTGCACCCGGGTGTTCATTTCCATGAAGTACACCTCGCCATCGGCAAGCAGGAACTCCACGGTACCAGCGTTCTCGTAGTTCACGGCCTTGGCCGCACGCACCGCCAGGTCGCCGATGTAGGCGCGCTGCTCGGGGGTGAGCTGCGGGCTTGGGGCAATTTCGATGAGCTTCTGGTTACGGCGCTGGATCGAGCAGTCGCGCTCGAACAGGTGCACCACGTTGCCAAAGCTGTCACCGAGGATCTGCGCCTCGATGTGCTTGGGGTTGACGATGCACTTTTCCAGGAACACCTCAGCCGAACCAAAGGCCTTGGTGGCCTCGGAAATGACCCGTGGGAAGTTCTGTTCCAGTTCTTCACGGCTGTTGCAGCGGCGGATACCACGGCCGCCACCGCCGGAAGTGGCCTTGAGCATCACCGGATAACCGATGCGGTCACCTTCGCTCAGGGCTTCATGAATATCGGCAACGTTGCCTTCGGTACCCGGGGTTACCGGCACACCGGCGGCGATCATGGTGCGGCGCGCTTCGGTCTTGTCGCCCATGCGGCGAATCACGTCGGCGGCCGGGCCGATGAACTTGATCCCGCGTTCTGCGCAGATCTCCGCCAGTTCGGCGTTTTCCGACAGGAAACCATAGCCCGGGTGCAGGGCATCGCAGCCGGTTTCCACAGCCAGGTTCACCAGCTTGCGCGGGTTCAGGTAGCCAGCCAGCGGCTCGGCACCAATGCTGTGTGCCTCATCGGCGCGCTTGACGTGCAAGGCGTGACGATCGGCGTCGGAATAGATCGCTACCGAGCGAATGCCCATCTCGGCGCAAGCACGCACGATCCGAACTGCGATTTCACCTCGGTTGGCGATCAGGATTTTTTTTATCACTGGAGTCTTCCCAAAGCCGTAGGAACAGTCGAGCCGGTTCTACCGGTCGGCGCGTGACCAGACGTTGCTGGCCAGTCGCGTATTCACCCTAGCGCTGTAGGTAGATAAACAAAAATCAATATTTGTTAGAGGCTGTATTAGCAAAAGCTTATAGTGCGGTTACAAGGTGTTGCCAACGAGCCGATAAAAATGCGTAAGTCCTTGATGCGTATGACTTTGCGTCAATTGCAGATCTTCAACGAGGTGTGCGATTTGCGCTCGTACAGCCGCGCGGCAGAGGAGATGGCACTGACGCAACCCGCCGTTAGTCTACAGATCCGCCAGCTCGAAGAGCTGATCGGCCAGCCACTGTTCGAGTACGTAGGCAAGAAGCTGTACCTGACCGAGGCGGCCGAAGCCTTGCAACGCGCCAGCCGCGACATCTTCGGGCGGCTGGAGAGCCTGGACATGCAGCTGTCGGACATGCAGGGCTCACTGCAGGGGCAGCTGAAACTGGCGATCGAGTCCAGTGCCAAGTACTTCGTGCCACACCTGTTCGCCGCCTTCAAGCAGCGTCACCCGGAGGTCAACCTGACCCTGACGGTGGTCAACCGCGCCCAGGCCATTCGCCGCCTTTCGGATAACCGCGACGACCTGATCATCATGTCGATGGTGCCGCAGGACATGGGCCTGGAGTTTCTGCCATTCCTCAACAACCCGATCGTGGCGGTGGCACCGCCCGAGCATCCGCTGTGCAAACTGGATCAGTTGCGCCTGCAGGACCTGGAGCCTCATACCCTGCTGGTCCGCGAGCAAGGTTCGGGCACACGCAAGGCGTGCGAGGAGTACTTCAAGGACAAGCGCGTGCACTTTACCCAGACGCTGGAAGTGGCCTCGGCCGATGCCCAGCGCGAGTGCGTGATCGCCGGCCTCGGTATCGCCCTGCTGACCCGCCATGCGGTCAACCTGGAGCTGGCCACGGGCGTGCTGAAAGAGCTACCGGTGGAGGAGTTGCCGCTGTACCGCAGCTGGTGCGTGGTACAGGCCAAGGCCAAGCGACAATCGCCGGTGGCCTTGGCATTTCTGGCGTTCATCCGCAGCGAACGTGCGTTGATCAGCGCGCTTGTTGAGCGCTTTTCGGGGAAGCTGCCGACGACGTCTGCCATACCGTGAGCGCTTGCAGCTCGGGGTAGTCTGCCAGGTCGCGGAGCAATTGGCGTTGATCGCAGTAGACCTCGATCGCGCGACGGTATTCCATGCGGCGCTGATCCTTTTCCTGCTGCTTGCGAGCCTTGGCGTTGGGTTGGTAAGTACCTTCGTGGTCACGTGCCATTGCCTGTCTCCCAGATAGGATGCGGGAGTTTCAGACTGGACTGGATGGTTTACGGTTTGGCTGTGGAATGGTGACAGAATCATGAATTTTCGCTGCCTGTACCGGCCTCTTCGCGGGCAAGCCCGCGAAGAGGCCGGTGCAGGTTGCAATCAGTCGTCTGTAGCCTTGATCGACTTGGGCGACAAACGCAGGCTGCGCAAACTGCGTTTAACGCTTTTCAGGTGATTGACCAGGCTCGGCCCACGCGCCATGGCCACGCCCATGGCCAACACGTCGATCACCACCAGATGGGCAATACGCGAGGTCAGCGGCGTGTAGATTTCGGTGTCTTCATGCACGTCGATCGCCAGGTTGACCGTCGACAGCTCGGCAAGAGGCGTCTGGCTGGGGCACAGGGTAATCAGGTTGGCACCGCTCTCACGCACCAGGTTGGCGGTGATCAGCAAGTCCTTGGAGCGGCCCGACTGGGAAATGCACACCGCCACATCACCCGGCTTCAGGGTAACCGCCGACATCGCCTGCATGTGCGGGTCGGAATACGCGGCGGCGCTGAGCAACAGGCGGAAGAACTTGTGCTGGGCATCGGCCGCCACCGCACCGGACGCGCCAAAGCCATAAAACTCCACACGTTGCGCCTGGGCCATGGCACTCACCGCCTGCTGCAGCGCCTGCGGGTCGAGGTGCTCACGCACCTCCATCAGGGTATGCAGGGTGGTGTCGAAGATCTTCAGGCTGTAGTCGGCAACCGAGTCGTCTTCATGGATGGCGAACTGCCCGAAACTGGCCCCCGCTGCCAGGCTCTGCGCCAGCTTCAGCTTGAGGTCCTGAAAGCCCGAACAACCGATCGCCCGGCAGAACCGCACGATGGTCGGTTCACTGATACCCACGCTGTGTGCCAGGTCGGCCATGGAACTGTGCATGACGGCAGCCGGGTCGAGCAGCACGTGGTCGGCCACTTTGAGTTCCGATTTGCGCAGCAGGTGGCGCGATTGGGCGATATGTTGCAACAGATTCACAGGCTGGACTCGGTTATGATCGGCTGGCCGGGTTGTAGCTTTCTTGTAGTTATACTACATGGACGCCAACCCGCCCAGTTAAACGAACGTGGAGAGTGGCGGTTTGACTATTCCTTGCGACATTCTGGTCTTCGGCGGCACCGGTGATCTGGCCCTGCACAAGTTGCTTCCGGCGCTCTACCACCTGTTTCGCGAGGCCCGTCTTGACCCTGCCGTGCGGATCATCGCGCTGGCGCGCCGCAACTTGCCACGTAACGATTATCTCAAGCTCGCCGAACGCCATTGCCGGGCACAGATCGCCCGCAACGACTTCGAAGAAGAGGTCTGGCAGCGGTTTTCCGCGCGGATCGACTATTTCGCCATGGATGCTTCGCAAAGCGCCGACTTCGGCCGCCTGGCGCGCTACCTGGGCGAACCTGGCGGCTTGACGCGCATCTTCTACCTGGCCACCGCCCCCAACTTGTTCGTACCGATTGCCAAACACCTGCATAACGCCGGCCTGGCCGACGCCGAAGCGCGCATCGTGCTGGAAAAGCCGATCGGCCATTCGCTGGAATCGGCTACCGCCATCAACGAAGCGATTGGCGCAGTGCTGGAGGAAAACCAGGTATTTCGCATCGACCACTACCTGGGCAAGGAAACCGTGCAGAACCTGATGGCCCTGCGCTTCGCCAATGCCCTGCTGGAGCCGGTGTGGCGCAACAATCAGGTCGACCACGTACAGATCAGCGTTTGCGAGACGCTGGGTGTAGAGAACCGCGGCGCCTACTACGACCGCGCCGGGGCCATCCGCGACATGCTGCAGAACCACCTGCTGCAGCTGCTGTGCCTGGTGGCCATGGAGCCCCCCGCCCAGTTCGAGGCCGAAGCGGTACGCGACGAAAAAGTGAAGATCCTGCGCGCCCTCAAGCCGATCACCGGCCAGGATGTGCAGGACAAGACCGTGCGCGGCCAGTATGGCGCCGGGCACATCGGCGGCCAGAAAGTGCCGGCCTACTACTTCGAAAAGGATGTCGACAACGACAGCGACACCGAAACCTTCATTGCCCTCGAAGCCCACATTGACAATTGGCGCTGGGCGGGCGTGCCTTTCTATCTGCGCACCGGCAAGCGCATGGCACGGCGCTCGTCGCAAATCGTCATTCAGTTCAAACCGGTACCCCACGAGCTGTTCAACGGTGGCCAGGTCAACCAGTTGCTGATCCAGCTGCAACCGGAGGAACGCATCAGCCTGCGCATGATGACCAAAAGCCCGGGCAAGGGCATGCGCCTGGAACCGGTCGACCTGGACCTGAACCTGGCCCAGGTGTTCAGCCAGACCCGCCGCTGGGAAGCCTACGAACGCCTGCTGCTGGATGTACTGGAGGGCGACTCGACGCTGTTCATGCGCCGCGATGAAGTGGAAGCAGCCTGGGCCTGGACCGACCCGATCATCAAGGGTTGCGAAGAGCACTTTCAGGCGCCACGCCCTTACCCGGCGGGCAGTAACGGGCCAGAGCAAGCCAACAGCCTGCTGGCGCGTCATGGCAGGCACTGGCATGGCTGACCTACTGTCATCAGGTCGATGAACGGCCATGCGCCAAGGTGAATATTTATACAGTGGAGGTTTGCCCCATTTCCTGCCGCGCCCTAGAATGGCCCGATGCACACAGACGACCTCTCCCTCCTGCTGAATTCCCTCAACGATGCCCAACGCCAGGCCGTAGCGGCCACGCTTGGGCGTCAACTGGTGCTTGCCGGCGCCGGTTCCGGTAAAACCCGCGTGCTGGTGCACCGCATCGCCTGGCTGATCCAGGTGGAGCAGGCATCGCCGCACTCGATCCTGTCGGTGACCTTCACCAACAAGGCTGCAGCCGAAATGCGCCAGCGGATCGAGCAACTGCTGGGGATCAACCCGGCGGGCATGTGGGTCGGCACCTTCCACGGCCTGGCCCATCGCTTGCTGCGGGCCCACTGGCAGGAAGCGCGGCTGGTGCAGAATTTCCAGATTCTCGACAGTGACGACCAGCAGCGCCTGATCAAGCGGGTGATGCGCGAGTTGGGCCTGGACGAACAGAAATGGCCGGCACGCCAGGCACAGTGGTTCATCAACGGGCAGAAGGACGAAGGCCTGCGCCCGCAGCATATCCAGGCCGGTGGCGACCTGTTCCTGGCGACCATGCGTGACGTCTATACCGCCTACGAACAGGCGTGTGAGCGTGCCGGGGTCATCGACTTCTCCGAGCTGCTGCTGCGCGCCCTGGACCTGTGGCGCGACCACCCGGGCCTGCTTGAGCACTACCAGCGGCGCTTCCAGCATGTGCTGGTAGACGAGTTCCAGGACACCAACGCCGTGCAGTACGCCTGGCTGCGCCTGCTGGCGCGCGGGGGTGCCAGCCTGATGGCGGTGGGCGACGATGACCAGTCGATCTACGGCTGGCGCGGTGCCAAGATCGAAAACATTCACCAGTACACCGCCGACTTCCCCGACGCCGAAATGATCCGCCTGGAGCAGAACTACCGCTCTACCGGCGGCATCCTCAAGGCGGCCAACGCCCTGATTGCCAACAACAGCGGGCGCCTGGGTAAAGAGCTGTGGACCGACATGGGCGAAGGCGAACCGCTGACCCTGTACGCGGCCTACAACGAGCACGACGAAGCGCGCTACGTGGTGGAAACCATCGAGAGCCTGGTAAAGCAGGGCAATGCGCGCAACGAAATCGCCATCCTGTACCGCTCCAACGCCCAGTCGCGCGTGCTGGAAGAAGCCCTGCTGCGCGAGCGCATTCCCTACCGTATCTATGGCGGCCAACGCTTCTTCGAACGCGCTGAAATCAAGAACGCCATGGCTTACCTGCGGCTGATCGAAGGGCGCGGCAACGATGCTGCCCTGGAGCGGGTAATCAACGTGCCGCCACGCGGCATTGGCGAGAAAACCGTCGAAGCCATCCGCGAGCACGCCCGCCACAGCCAGGCATCGATGTGGGACGCCATGTGCCAGCTGCTCGCCGCCAAGGCCCTCAAAGGCCGCGCCGCCAGTGCGCTGGGGGCTTTCATCGAGCTGATCGAGGGGTTGGCCGCCAAGGTCGTGGACATGCCGCTGCATACCATGACCCAGACCACCATCGAGCAATCCGGGCTGATCATCTATCACCAGGAAGAAAAAGGTGAAAAGGGCCAGGCACGGGTAGAAAACCTTGAGGAACTGGTCAGCGCGGCGCGCAACTTCGAATCCACCGACGAAGACGCCGATCTATCGCCGCTTTCGGCCTTCCTCGGCCATGCCTCGCTGGAAGCCGGCGATGCCCAGGCCGACGAGCACGAAGACAGCATCCAGCTGATGACCCTGCACAGCGCCAAGGGCCTGGAGTTCCCCTACGTGTTCCTGGTGGGCATGGAAGAAGGCCTGTTCCCGCACAAGATGAGCCTGGAAGAACCCGGCCGCCTCGAAGAGGAACGCCGCCTGGCCTATGTGGGAATTACCCGCGCCATGCGCCAGCTGGTCATGACCTACGCTGAAACACGTCGCCTGTATGGCAGCGAGACCTACAACAAGGTGTCGCGTTTCGTACGTGAAATTCCGGCGGGCCTGATCCAGGAAGTGCGGCTGTCCAACAGCGTCAGCCGCCCGTTCGGTGGGGTCAAGACGGCCACCAACAGCAACCTGTTCGCCAATGCCAGCATTCCGCAGACCGCGTTCAACCTGGGCCAGCGTGTACAACATGCGGTATTCGGGGAAGGCGTGATCCTCAACTTCGAGGGTTCCGGCGCGCAGGCGCGGGTACAGGTGAACTTTGCCGAAGGCAGCAAGTGGCTGATGCTGGGGTATGCCAAGCTCGAGGCCCTGTAGCAGCCTTGTAACATTCAGGCAAAAGCTCGAAACACTCTGTCGCTGGTCATGTGCACGGGAACCTGTGCACCATGACGCGCGTGCAATCCACAACAGGGGATATCCCATTTATGCAACGTTTTCTTAGCATCGCACTGGCGCTCTGCGTCGGCCTGACGCTGAGCCTGGACGCCAACGCCAAGCGTTTCGGCGGCGGCAAGAGCTCGGGCTCCGCGCCTATCCACCAGACCCGTCAGGCTACGCCAACCACGCCTGCCGCCGCGCCGACCGCCGCACCTGGCCGTGCAGCCCCGGCCGCCAGCGGTGCTTCGCGCTGGTTGGGCCCACTGGCAGGCCTGGCCGCCGGTGGTCTGCTGGCATCCATGTTCATGGGTGACGGTTTCGAAGGCTTCCAGATCATGGACTTCCTGATCGTGGCGCTTATCGCCTTCCTGGTGTTCCGTTTCATCGCCGCTCGCCGCCGCCAGCAGCAGCCGCAAATGGCCATGCCAGGCCATGCGCCAATGCAGCGTGAGGCTCACGCTCAGCCTGCCCAGCCGTCGATCTTCGGTGGTTCGGCCGCACCTGCTGCCGCTGCCGCCCCGGTGATCAATGCCCCGGCCTGGTTCAACGAGCAAAGCTTCCTGGCTGCTGCCCGTAACCACTTCCAGTCGCTGCAGCAGCACTGGGATGCCAACGAAATGGACAAGATCGCCGAATTCGTCACCCCGCAAATGCTCGAGTTCCTCAAGCGTGAGCGTGCTGAACTGGGTGATGGCTTCCAGTCCACCTACATCGATAACCTCGAAGTGCAGCTGGACGGTGTAGACGATCGCAGCGATCGCACCGATGCCACCCTGACCTTCCGTGGCGTGTCGAAGAACTCGCGCTTCGACCAGGGCGAAGTGTTCAGCGAAAGCTGGCACATGGTTCGCGCCCAGGGCGAAAACCAGCCTTGGCTGGTTGCCGGTATCCGTCAAAACGGCTAACCGCTGCATGCTGCACAAAAAACCCCAGGCGCTGTCCTGGGGTTTTTGCTTTTGCCAGAGTGGCCTACTAGGGTATAACGCGCAGCGTTGTCATCTAGGTCAGAGGAAGTGAACCGTGGAAGAAGTGATCGAACAACTCCGTGAAGCCAACCAGCCAGTACCGGTGCCCCTTGAGCTTCCCGACGAGGACCAGTTGGTCGAAATCGAAGAAGAGCTGTTCATCAACATTCCGTTCGTGTTCAAAGAGTTTCTACTGACCGTCAGTGACGTGGTGTATGGCTCGCTGGAACCGGTGACTGTCACCGATCCACAGTCGCATACCTACCTGCCCGACGTCGCCGCCAACGCTTGGGATGCCGGCGTGCCGCGCGACCTGATTCCGCTGTGCCAGGACGGCGACAACTACTACTGCGTCGAAGAAGACGGCACCGTGGTGTTGTGGGAAGCGGAAGACGAGATTGTCGGTGAAGACAGCTGGGAATCGGTGTGGCACTGGGCGCGGGATGTCTGGCTGGAGAGCTGATTCCAGCCGTTACTTGAATGCTACCTGCACAGGAAAAATAATGGCATAGCGCCATCAATGCAGTTAATATCGCCAGGCTTTCTGCGCCTGGCGACATCGCTACCGCTCCATCCCCTCGGACGACGGTGAAATCTTGCGCAGGGAGCATTGCCCCCTTCAGTGCGAATTCTCGCGGCTGTTCTCCAGTGTCTCCAGCAAGGCAATCTGCATGCGCGTGTGCACGCGAATGAACCAGCGCCACAGCAGGGCCACCACCACCGCAGCCACCACGGCAATCACCAGCAGCAACTCGCTGGTTGGCAGAATGCTTGCCGAAAGCGCCGACAGCAGCAGGAAAATCACCAACAGCGACAATAGCGGGATCACCTCGGCGATCACTCGCCGCACCCGCTGGGTATGCCGCCCGGCCATTTCCGGTTTAACGCCCATCTCTGCCAACAGCATCGACAGTGCCTTGAGCTTGCGATAGGCCGCGATCAGGAAGGGCAGCGACAGCAACAACGCCGCCCCCCAGATAAGCGCCTTCTGTTGGCTGGCATCGCTGACCCACTCGCTGAGCCAGTTGCCAATGCGCCCTGCGAAGTAACCACCGCTGAAGAAAATGGCGATCACCAGCGCCAGGTTCACCCCCACCTGCAACAGGATGCGCCGAATCATCGCCGCCAGCATGGCGCCCTCGCCCTGCGGCTGGATGTTGCGTAACCACTCGCCATACAAGGAGAGTACCCGCGCCAGACGGCCAGGCACCACATTGCCCAGCTTCTGCGACAAGGGGTCGGCCGCGCGAATCAGGTACGGGGTCAGCAGCGTGGTGATTGCCGATACCGCGACCGCTACCGGGTACAGGAAATCGCTGGTCACCTGCAGGGTCATGCCCAGCGCGGCGATGATGAACGAGAACTCGCCAATCTGCGATAGCCCCATGCCCACCCGCAATGACGTGCGCCCGTCATTGCCGGCAATGAACGCCCCCATGCCACAGGACAGCATCTTGCCCAATACCACCGCCAAGGTAATGACCACGATCGGCCAGGCGTAGTCGATCAGCACCTGCGGGTCGATCATCAGGCCAATCGCTACGAAGAAGATGGCGCTGAACAGGTCGCGTACCGGCTCGATCAAGCGTTCGATCTTCAGCAACTGGCGCGATTCAGCCATGATCGCGCCAATCAGGAAGGCGCCCAGTACCATGCTGTACTCCAGCTTTACCACCAGCAGGCAGAAGCCAAAGCACAGGCCCAGCACGGTAATCAGCAACATCTCGTTGCTTTCGAACTTGGCCACATAGGCCAGCAGCCGTGGTACCAGCAGGATGCCGATGACCAAGGCAACGATCATGAACAGCGACAGCTTGCCGACGGTAGAGAACACTTCACCGGAGCTGACCGTGCCACTGACAGCGATGCCCGATAGCAGGGCGATGATGCCGATACCGAGGATGTCTTCCACAATCAGCACACCGAAGATCAGCTGTGCGAAACGCTCGTTTTTCATCTTCAGGTCGTTGAGCGCCTTGACGATGATGGTGGTCGACGAAATGGCCAGGATGGCGCCAAGGAATAGCGAGTCCATGGTGCTCCAGCCGAACCAGCGGCCGATTTCGAAGCCGATCCAGATCATCAGCACGATTTCCAGGAAAGCCGCAATAAACGCCGTGGCGCCGACCTTGAACAGCTTGCGCAGGCTGAACTCGAGGCCCAGGCAGAACATCAGGAAGATCACCCCCAGCTCGGCGAGGGTCTTGATGGTGTCTTCATCATGGATCAGGCCGAACGGCGGGGTGTGCGGGCCAATGATGAAGCCGGCGACGATGTAGCCCAGCACCACCGGCTGCTTGAGACGATGAAAAAGAATGGTGACCACGCCAGCGACCAGCATGATGACTGCCAGGTCCTGGATGAAGCTGATGGCATGCATGGCGTGATACTCCTTTTCTCGTCTTTTTCTGGATGCCTGGGCAGACCGCTCCTCTGCCAAGGCAAACCCGAGCGAGCAGCAAGTACATACTGTATTGAATGCAGGAACGCCCATATTGCATGGGCGTACTCAGGTTAACATCGCACCCCGCCGCAAAAAGCCGGTGCAATATGCAGAAACAGATCGGCTGGAAAAGCGCCGCTGATGGCATGATCAGCGTGACGGCGGGGCGTCAGCCAACGTCCCGTATCAGCAAGGCAAATTCAAAAGAGGGGAACAGAAGTGTCAGCAGATAACGCCCCCCATTCGCCCGATTCAGCGCAACCTCACCGTGAGCACACTATGGAACCTGGAAACGCCCAGCTGAGCATGACCGTCCTGATGACCCCGGACATGGCCAACTTTTCTGGCAACGTACATGGCGGCACCCTGCTCAAGTACCTCGACGAAGTGGCCTATGCGTGCGCCAGCCGCTATGCCGGCAGCTATGTGGTGACGCTGTCGGTCGACCAGGTAATCTTCCGTGAACCCGTACACGTGGGTGAACTGGTGACCTTCCTGGCGTCGGTCAACTACACCGGCAACACGTCGATGGAGGTCGGCATCAAAGTGGTGACCGAGAACATCCGCGAGCGCTCGGTACGCCATTCCAACAGTTGCTTCTTTACCATGGTTGCGGTCGACGACAACCGTCGCCCGGTAGCGGTACCGCCGCGCCAGCCGCAAAGCAGTGAAGAAAAGCGCCGCTTCCTGCAGGGCCAGCAGCGCCGGCAGATCCGCCAAGAGCTGGAAAAGCGCTACCAGGACCTGAAGACCGACGCCATTTAAAGCGCCAGCAATTGCGCCTCGAAGCGCACCCGCGGGTGGGCGATGCGGTCCTGGGCCCGCACCAGTTGCAGTTCGTAGCTGGCGCAGGCCTGGGTTTCCAGCAGCACTTCATGCACCGCCGCCGCGGTGAACTCGAATGCCTGTACCCAGCTGTCGCCGAGCAGCACGCGGGCCAGGAACAAGCCCGAGGTCAGGTCGCCCACCCCCACCGGCTGACGTGGAAACGCCAGCAGCGGGCGGCGCAGGAGCCAGCTGTGCTCGGCAGTCACCAGCAGCATCTCGAACTGGTCCTCGGCACGCCCGGGATAAGCCAGGTGCTTGACCACCACCACCTGCGGCCCCCGCTGCAGCAGGCTGCGCGCCATATTCACGCAGTCTTCCAGCGACTGCGCACGGCGCCCACAGAAGCTGTCCAGCTCCAGCTGGTTCGGGCACAGGATATCCGCGCGGGCGGCCGCCTCCTCAAGCAGGAATTCGCTGACTTCCGGGGGCACGATGCAGCCCTTCTCCGGGTGCCCCATGACCGGGTCGCACACGTACAACGCTTTGGGATTTACTGCCTTGATCCGCTCGACGCCGGCCAGTATCGCTCGCCCTTGTTCGGCACTGCCCAGGTAGCCGGAAAGCACCGCATCGCAGTGACCCAGTTCGCCGATATTGGAAATGCCTTCCACCAGCGCAGGAATTTGCGCCGGGGCAAGCACTTCACCGGCCCACTGGCCATACTGAGTGTGATTGGAGAACTGCACGGTATTGAGCGGCCAGACATTGACCCCGATACGCTGCATGGGAAATACCGCGGCGCTGTTGCCGGCGTGGCCGAACACCACATGGGACTGAATGGCGAGCAGGTGCGGGGTACGTTTCATGCGGGAGGTTTCCAAAGCTGTTTCAAGGATTGTGCGCAGCGCAGTATGAACTCGATTGCCACCTGTACGACAGGCCAGGGACGCAGTTAAGCTGGATCTACCTGTTTGGAGCATATGCAAATGTTGACCCTGGAGAACCTCTTCGTCCTGATGCTGGTAGCCACGGCAGGCGCTTGGTTGTGGCACAACCATGGGTTGCGCGAAAAAGCCCTGGAACGGGTGAAACAGCATTGCGCCAAGCTTGACCTCGAGTTGCTCGACGACGCCGTCGCGCTCAAGCGTATCGCCTTCGTGCGCGATGCCAACGGCCGCAAGCGCCTGGCGCGCATCTATGCCTTCGAGTTCACCGTTACCGGCGAGCAGCGCCATCCCGGCACAGTAACCCAGTTCGGCGCCCACAGTGTGCAGATCGAACTCGCACCCTATCCGTTCGAAATCAAGACACCACCGCGCACCGACAACGTCATCGAAATGCAGCAGTGGCGCCAGGAGCACAACCGCTGGCGCAACTGATCAACTGACGCGGCAATCGCTCAACCCGGCTTGCAGTGCGGGTTGAGATTGCGGCTGGTCGAAAATCAGCTCGATACGGGTGTCCCTGCGCCAGTCGCTGGGCTGCCAGGCAGGCATGTCTCCCCTCAGCCCATTGAATGATTGCCAGCCATCCACGCTGTGGATAACTCCCTTGGCGCGACGCCAGGGCCATGCGCGCAAGAACGCCTGTACCCGCTGTGGATAAAACTGTTGGCCCGGGTGCCAGCGCCAGCCAATACTCCAACCTCCCTCCCCCTGCTGGGCAAGACAGATAGGCTGACCTGGGTCTGTCCACAATATTCCTGGGCCACTCTCAAGATTGTCGACAATCCGGTTTTCCTCAAATGGGCTGTCGACAATCTGCTCAGGGCTGCCAGGAAGGCTTGAGAATGGCACCTGCCCCTGCACGGCCCAGATGATTTTCTTGTCTTTAAATTTATTAGTTATCAACAAGTTACATATTTCATCCACAGCTTCAGATTTGTTGAAAACCACGCTTTCAGACGCATCGAAAGCCTGCTGTTGAGCCTCTGGAAGCGGCTCGTCACGCGCCATGGACTGCGCATCTACAACCATCACGAAGGGCTTGATTGTCAGCACTCCGGCCCAAGGGGCCTGTTGCAGCTGAGCAAGCAACTGCAATGGGTGACCCAGCCCGGAAGGCTCGATAAACAGCCGGTCAGGCCGGGATTTGCGCAGTAACCGACCCAAGCCCACCTGGAACGGCATGCCATTGACGCAGCACAGGCAGCCGCCTGCGACTTCCCCGATGGCGATGCCATCTTCGTCACGGCTGAGCAAGGCCGCATCCAGGCCTACCAGGCCGAACTCATTGATTAAAACAGCCCAGCGCTCATGGGCTGGGCGCTGAGCCAGCAGATGACGGATCAGGGTGGTCTTGCCAGCCCCCAGCGGGCCGGCAATCACGTGGGTGGGTATGTTCTGCAGCATGGCATGGCTTCAAGCGATGGTGATGCCTCACTATGCGCTGTCAGGCAAGCCAGTCAAGGCTGAGCAACAGACGCCCCTGCTGGCCCGACGGCGAACGATGCACCAGCCCTGCGCCTTCGTTACCTTGCCACTTTTCGCCTTTGAGTATGGCCACTTCGCCAGCGTGCAGATGCTGAATGTTATCCACAGGGATTTGAGCTGTGTGTAACTCCCCACGCGGGCTTTCCTGCTCTCGCAACCACTCGCTGCCTGGGCCTACGTAAGTGGTGAGCAACCGCAACGGCACGTTATCCACATGGAAACGCGGGCACATGGGGCCTGCCAGTACCCGCAGACGCAAACCGACTCGTCGAGCGCCAACCAGGCAGGTGTAAGCCGCCACCAGCCAGGTCACATCAGCAACGAACGCCTCATAGCCGTGTAAATCTGCCGCTTCACGCATAAGATCGGGCAATACCGGTGTTTGCTGCTCATCCACATCGATTACCCGTTGATCAGCCAAGGGCTGACCCAGACTTATCAACAGGTCAGCAAAATCTTCCAGCTGTGCCGGCAAGCGTCGCCGCCAAACGGCCAGGTTCACACCATCCTGCAGTACCTCAGTCAGCACTTGGGGGTTTTCGCCGAACACCTGAAAGATATCCACAGGCCGGTGTGCCAAGTTCATGCTGCTACCTCCTCGTGCCATGGGCCGAACGGGTCGGGCAAACGCAACCAGCCCATGTGGCCCAAGTCCATTTCCTGGTCGGTCAACAGGCAGGCATCAAGGGTTGTGGATAACTTTTCGAAGTCGATGTTCTGCCCGATGAACACCAACTCCTGGCGGCAATCACCGGTCTCAGCCGTCCAGTGTTTCAAGATCGCGCCAGTGTTATCCACATCCTGCGGCCACTGCTCGCGCGGCACGAAACGCCACCAGCGGCCAGCCAGACCGTGGCGCATCATTCCGCCCGCCTGCGACCAGCTACCGGCTTCCTGGTACTTGCTGGCCAGCCAGAAAAAACCTTTGGAACGCAACAGCCGCCCATTGCTCCAGTGCGTGTGGATAAAGTCGAAAAATCGCTGTGGATGAAGCGGACGTCGGGCCTGCCAGGTCATGGCCGCGATACCGTACTCTTCGGTTTCCGGCACATGCTCACCGCGCAGCTCCTGCAGCCAGCCCGGCGCCTGGGCTGCCTGGTCAAAGTCGAACAGGCCAGTGTCGAGGATACGCGCCAGCGGTACCTGGCCCATGACCATGGGCACGATCTGCGCCCGTGCATTGAGGCTGCGCAAAATGGCGATGAGTTCTTCACGCTCATGCTGGCTGATCAAGTCGATCTTGCTCAGCAACAGCACATCGGCGAACTCGACCTGTTCGATCAGCAGGTCACTGATCGACCGTTCGTCTTCTTCACCCAACGTTTCGCCACGGCTGGCCAGGCTGTCTGCTGCCTGGTAGTCGCGCAAGAAGTTCAAGCCATCGACCACCGTAACCATGGTGTCCAGGCGCGCCATGTCGGACAGGCTACGGCCCTGTTCGTCACGAAAGGTGAATGTCTCTGCCACCGGCAGTGGCTCCGAGATGCCAGTGGACTCGATCAGCAAATAATCGAAACGCCCTTCTTCGGCCAGCCGCGCCACCTCCTCAAGCAAGTCTTCACGCAATGTGCAGCAGATGCAGCCGTTGCTCATTTCGACCAGTTTCTCTTCAGCGCGGTTGAGGCTCACATTGCGCTGCACCTCGCTGGCATCGATGTTGATTTCACTCATGTCGTTGACGATAACCGCGACCCGCAGGTTCTCGCGGTTACGCAGTACATGGTTGAGCAAAGTGCTCTTGCCGGCGCCAAGAAAGCCGGACAGCACGGTGACGGGGAGACGATTGGGCATGGCGAACCTCTTCAGGCGGACGCATTCGAAACGATGCATTGCACAATGTTATAAAGTAACAATACAATTTCGCCAAGCCGTTCTCGACGGACGAGTGCTTACCGGGGATAAAACATGTATCTGTCACGCGCCATGGCGTTGCTGTTGCTCGCTGTGCCCAACGTGCTGTTGGCCATGCCACAAGCCACTACGCTGGCGCTTTGTACGCGAAGCGCCACACTGCTCGTCTGCCAGGACAGCAAAGGTAGTTACTACAGCGTGCGCACCGACGGCAGTACGTTCTACCTGCGCGGCTACGACCACGCCACCCGGCGACTATGGGCACAAACCAACAGCCGCTACGGCACGTTGACCTTTTTCACCGGCCTGGCCAGCGATGGTGAGGCCTGGGTGGGCTACAGCCGCCGTGTTGGCTGGACGACTTTGAACCGCGTATCCAGCTCCAGCGGGCAGCGCTTCAACCTGCATTGCAGCTTGATCGGCGGTTGCCGTTAATGCCTCTTTTTATCTGGAAAGCCAAATGACCCAGCTCAAGCTCCCCGACATCGCCGCACAAACCCAGAAGTACACCTTGCCGTTGAGCTGGGTTGGCATGTGCGGAATTGCCCTGCCTGTGCAGTTCGAAGGGCGCACTGCAGCTGCCAAGGTCGATGCAGGGGTAAGCCTGGTGGATGGCAGTTCACGCGGCATCCATATGTCGCGGCTTTACCTTGCACTGGAGTCATTGGAACACCAGCCACTCACACCGCTGGCAATGAGGCAGCTTCTGGCAGATTTTCTGTCCAGCCATGACGGACTGTCTTCCGCTGCCTACTTGCAAATCAGCTTCGAGCATCTGCTGAAAAGACCTGCCTTGGTCAGCCCCTTGGCAGGCTGGAAAAGCTATGCCGTAACCGTCAATGCACGCATTGAAAATGAAATGTTCCACGTGGAACTATCGGTTTCCGTGCCTTACTCCTCAACCTGCCCATGCTCGGCAGCGCTTGCAAGGCAGCTGATTCAACAGCAGTTTCAGGCGAACTTCAGCGAGCAGCAGGTTGATCAATCTGCCGTTCTGCAATGGCTTGGCAGTGCCGAAGGAATTGTGGCTACACCCCATAGCCAGCGAAGCAATGCTCAGATTCAGGTGCGCCTGCACAGCAATCAGCAGGTGCTGCCAATTACCGAATTGATCGATCGTATAGAGGCGAGCTTGGGTACAGCGGTGCAGACAGCAGTGAAGCGCGCAGACGAACAAGCCTTCGCCTTGGCCAACGGGCAAAACTTGATGTTCTGTGAGGATGCCGCCCGACGCCTGCACAAGGCACTGCGGCAAGTTGAATGGAGTACCGCTTTCAAGCTGCGTGTGGAACATGCAGAAAGCCTGCATGCCCACGACGCGGTTGCCACCAGCCAGTGGCAATGGGATATCAGCTGCGCGGTTTAACCGCGCCGCAGTCATTGCCTAACCACACCGCACGGGTGTTCATGCTGCCTTGCTGCTGCACACCTGAAGCGTTGAACGTACCACTGACCTGGGTGGTGAATTCACGGTCACTGAGGAAAGTAGCCTGGCCACTGCCCTGAGCCTTCGGGCAGCTGAACTGGAACTTCCACACATTACCGGTACGGTCGGTGATCTTCTGAGTGCAGCCGGACTTCGGGTCTTGCAGCGGGATGTCATTGGTTGCCACCTGCTCTGGCGTCAGGCACGAACGCACGCCATTTCCTCCAACGGTCACCCCCTGTTTGGCCAACACCCCTTCCATCATGGCACGCTGCTCGGGCGGCAGGTTTTTCAGCTGGCCGAGCATGAACGCCATGTCAGGTAACGGCTTGCCATCGACCTGCATGTTGCTGGTGGTCAGCTCCCACAAGCCGGGTTGCAGCATCTGGGCATGTACCAGCGGGCTGCTCATACCTAGGGCCAACGCCAACAGTGGCAGACGAATCTTCATGGATGAACGCTCCTGAGAAAAGCCGGCCAAGCGGGCCGGGCTGAGCCTTAGACGCCAAATCCACCTGCGGGTTGCAAGGCGGGCCGGGAACGTGTTCTGTTACCCCAAGTGTACTCGGCAAGCAGGATGCATATGGATTACCACAGCCCCTACTTTTTTGGTTACCTACTCGGCCTTATCCACCTGTTGGGTATCGTCGCCGCGCTCCACGCACTGTTCACTGTACGCACCGCCCAAGGCGCAATTGCCTGGGCCATGCCCCTGTTCTTCATCCCTTACCTCACCTTGATCCCCTACCTGATCTTCGGCGCCCGCTCGTTCTATGCCTACATCAAGGCCCGGCGCCAGGCCAACCAGGAAATGCACGTGGCCATGGCCAACCTCAACTGGCGGCCTTGGGTGGAAGAAGCCCTCACCGCCCGCGAGTCGGAAAGCTACGCAGCCTTGCGCGCCATGCCCAAACTCGGGCGCATGCCTTGCCTTGCGAACAACCAGGTGAAGCTACTGGTCAATGGCAAAGCCACATTCGATGCCATCTTCGCGGCTATCGAAAAGGCACGCGATGTGGTGTTGGTGCAGTTCTTCATCATCCATGACGACACCCTCGGCAAGGCACTGCAGCAACTGCTGTTGCGCAAGGCCGCCGAGGGGGTGCAGGTGTTCGTACTGTATGACCGCGTCGGCAGCCATGCCTTGCCGGCCAGCTACAGCCAGCAACTGCGCGACGGTGGTGTGCAGATTCATGCCTTCGCCACCCGCCGCGGCTGGTTCAACCGCTTCCAGGTGAACTTCCGTAACCATCGCAAGATTGTGGTGGTGGATGGCCTGCTCGGTTTTATCGGCGGCCACAACGTGGGGGACGAATACCTCGGAGAGCATCCTCAGCTGTCGCCCTGGCGCGACACCCATGTGCAGATCAGCGGGCCGGTGCTGGCCTGCCTGCAGGAGTCGTTCGCCGAGGATTGGTATTGGGCCACGCGCCAGCTACCGCCGCTGATTCTGCCGGATGCCTACCCGGATAACGGCGTGCTGTGCCAGGCGTTGGCCAGCGGCCCCGCCGACCCGCAGGAAACCTGCTCGTTGTTCTTCCTCGAAGCGATCCATTCCGCTACCCGGCGGGTATGGATCACCAGCCCTTACTTCATCCCGGACGAAGCGGTCTTTGCTGCACTGCGCCTGGCGGCATTACGGGGAGTCGATGTGCGGGTACTAATCCCGTCGCGGCCAGACCACCGCATCGTCTATGCAGCCTCCAGCCTGTTCGCCTTCGAAGCCGTGCGTGCGGGTGTGCGGATGTTCCGCTACCAGCCGGGCTTCCTGCATCAGAAGGTGGTGCTGGTAGATGATGAGGTCAGCGCGATCGGCAGTGCCAACCTGGACAACCGTTCGTTCCGGCTGAACTTCGAGATCACCCTGCTGACAGTCGACCGCAGCTTCGCCGACCAGGTCGAACACATGCTGATCAATGACTTTGAACAGGCGCGGGAGATTACTGCGGAGGACAGCCGCGATACACATCGGCTACAGCAATTGGGGATGCGGATTGCGCGGCTGATTTCACCCATTCTTTGAGAAAGGCCGCCTCCCTTGCAGAGGCGGCCATGGGGTTCAGCGATACATGTCCTCACGCGTCCATGGCAAGTCATGGTGGCCATCCGCATAAGGCTTCACTGCCAAAATCTGGTGCAGGTTGATCCAGCCTTTCTCAAACGCATAGGCACAGCCTGCAAGGTAGAGGCGCCAGATGCGCAGGGTTTTTTCCGGCACCAGCGCCGCGGCTTTGTGCAACTGGTTCTCCAGGTTTTCGCTCCAGTGGTGCAAGGTCTTGGCGTAGTGCAGACGCAGGCTTTCCACGTCTACCACCTCCAGCCCCGCTTCACAGATACTGGCGCTGATCATCGACAAATGAGGGAGCTCACCGTGGGGGAACACATAACGGTCGATGAACTCACCTGCACCCCGCCCTACCGGACGGCCATCGACGTGTTTGGCGGTGATGCCGTGGTTCATCACCAGCCCGCCTTCCCTGACAGCACCGAACAGTTTCTGGCAATACAGCGCTAGGTTGGCATGCCCGACATGCTCGAACATGCCCACGCTGACCACTTTGTCGAAGCGACCATCTTGAGGTAAATCGCGATAATCGAGAATCTGCAGCTCCACTTTGTCGGCCAAGCCCTCGGCTTTGACACGCTGCCGGCCGAGCTTGAGCTGCTCCTTGCTCAGGGTAATCCCGAACACCTTGGCGTCATATTCGCGTGCTGCAAAACGCGCAAGCCCACCCCAACCACACCCGACATCTAGCAGGTAGTCACCGGCATTCAGCCGCAGCTTGCGGCACAGGTGATCGAATTTATCCTGCTGCGCCTGGTCGAGCGTGTTGTCCGGTTCGCGGAAGTAGGCACAGGAATAGGCCATATCCTGATCCAGCCACAACTGGTAGAAGGCGTTGGATACGTCGTAGTGGTAAGAGATGGCTTCGGCGTCAGTGTGCTTGTCATGAGACCGGCGTTGCGGCAGCTGTTCGTCCTCGTCCGTGAACAGCGCTTCGCTCAGCTCATCGCACACACGAATGGCTTCACCGATATCGCCTTCCAGTTCCAGCTTGCCTTCAACGAATGCTGTGCCCAGCTGTTCCATGCTTGGGTGGGTCAACTGGCCAATAAGCTGAGGCTCCTTGACCAGAATCGTGACCTGCGGGCTTGGCCCCAGATCGAACTGGTTTCCGTCCCACAGTTTCAGCCGCAGCGGCAGATGCAAGCTCTGCAGTGCCGGTGGAAGTTGCGCAAGCATGAACGACCCTCCTGTCCGTATATGGCCACGACGCCTGATATTTCGAACGTCGCCGGATCAGAGTAGTTCATTCGTGGGAGGTTTCCTCTATACGAGACCATGGTCTAGAACCAACTGATCTTATCCATACAGAGGATTGTATACAATTTTAACGTCTCAGCTTAACCTTGTGCCCCTCTCGCGCTTCTTCATCCTGGAGTTGAACCCATGAAATCCTATGATGTGGTGATCATTGGCGGTGGCCCTGGTGGCTACAACGCAGCCATCCGCGCCGGCCAGCTGGGCCTGACCGTTGCCTGTGTGGAAGGCCGCTCGACCTTGGGCGGTACCTGCCTGAACGTGGGCTGCATGCCGTCCAAGGCGTTGCTGCACGCTTCCGAACTGTACGAGGCCGCCAGTGGCGACGAGTTCGCCCACCTGGGTATCGAAGTGAAACCCACCCTCAACCTCGCCCAGATGATGAAACAGAAGGACGAGAGCGTGACCGGGCTGACCAAAGGCATTGAGTACCTGTTCCGCAAAAACAAAGTGGACTGGATCAAGGGCTGGGGCCGCCTGGATGGCGTTGGCAAGGTTGTGGTCAAGGCCGAAGACGGCAGCGAAACTGCGCTGCAGGCCAAGGACATTGTCATCGCCACCGGCTCCGAACCCACCCCGCTGCCGGGCGTGACCATCGACAACCAGCGCATCATAGACTCGACCGGTGCGCTGTCCCTGCCGCAAGTGCCCAAGCACCTGGTCGTCATCGGTGCCGGTGTGATCGGCCTTGAGCTGGGTTCGGTCTGGCGCCGCCTGGGAAGCCAGGTCACGGTCATCGAATACCTCGACCGTATTTGCCCGGGCACCGACACGGAAACCGCCAAGACCCTGCAGAAGGCACTGGCCAAGCAAGGCATGGCGTTCAAGTTGGGTAGCAAAGTGACCCAGGCCACCGCCAGTGGCGACGGCGTGAGCCTGGTGCTGGAACCTGCCGCCGGTGGCACGGCAGAATCACTGCAGGCCGATTATGTGCTGGTGGCTATCGGCCGCCGCCCTTATACCAAAGGGCTGAACCTGGAAAGCGTAGGCCTGGAAACCGACAAGCGCGGCATGCTCGGCAACGAACACCACCGCACATCCGTGCCGGGTGTCTGGGTGATTGGCGACGTCACCTCCGGCCCGATGCTGGCACATAAGGCCGAAGACGAAGCGGTGGCCTGTATCGAGCGCATCGCCGGCAAGCCACACGAGGTCAACTACAACCTCATCCCTGGCGTGATCTATACCCGCCCGGAGCTGGCCACCGTGGGCAAGACCGAAGAGCAGCTCAAGGCTGAAGGCCGTGCCTACAAGGTCGGCAAGTTCCCCTTCACCGCCAACAGCCGCGCCAAGATCAACCACGAAACCGAAGGCTTCGCCAAGGTTATCGCCGACGCCGAAACCGATGAGGTGCTGGGTGTGCACCTGGTAGGCCCAAGTGTCAGCGAAATGATCGGCGAATTCTGCGTGGCCATGGAGTTCTCGGCCTCGGCGGAAGATATCGCCCTCACCTGCCACCCCCACCCGACCCGCTCCGAGGCATTGCGCCAGGCGGCGATGAATGTGGACGGTATGGCAATGCAGATCTGACAGGAACAAAAAGCCCTCCGTGTGGAGGGCTCTTGAACAGCGACTGTCCGCTACTTACTCAACCGTAACCGACTTGGCCAGGTTACGCGGCTGGTCAACGTCGGTACCCTTGAGTACGGCGACATAGTAAGACAGCAGCTGCAGCGGAATGGTGTACAGGATTGGCGCCAAGGCATCGGCAATGTGCGGCACCTTGATCACATGGGTGCCTTCACCATTGGTCATGCCAGCCTGCTCGTCGGCGAACACGACCAGCTCGCCACCACGGGCACGCACTTCCTGCAGGTTGGACTTCAACTTCTCCAGCAGCTCGTTGTTCGGCGCAACGGTAACCACCGGCATGTCGTTGTCCACCAGCGCCAGCGGGCCGTGCTTCAGCTCGCCTGCCGGGTAGGCTTCAGCGTGGATGTACGAGATTTCCTTGAGCTTGAGCGCACCTTCCATCGCCACCGGGTATTGCGCACCACGGCCAAGGAACAGGGTGTGGTGCTTATCGGCGAACAGCTCGGCGATCTTCTCGACAGTGGCGTCCATCGCCAGTGCTTCGCCCAGGCGGGTCGGCAGGCGACGCAGCTCTTCAACCAGCTCGGCTTCGACACCGGCTTCCAGGGTACCGCGCACCTGGCCCAGGGCCAAGGTCAGCAGCATCAGCGACACCAGCTGGGTGGTGAAGGCTTTGGTCGAGGCCACACCGATTTCCGGGCCGGCCAAGGTCAACAGGGTCAGGTCCGACTCGCGTACCAGCGAGCTGATGCCCACGTTGCAGATCGCCAGGCTGCCGAGGAAGCCCAGCTCCTTGGCGTTGCGCAGCGCTGCCAGGGTATCGGCGGTTTCACCGGACTGCGAGATCGAGACGAACAGGGTATCCGGTTGCACCACCACCTTGCGGTAACGGAACTCGCTGGCCACTTCCACCTGGCACGGGATGCCGGCCAGGCTTTCCAGCCAGTAACGGGCGACCATGCCTGCATGGTAGCTGGTGCCGCAGGCAACGATCTGCACATTGCGCACCTTGGCGAACAGTTCGGCAGCCTTCGGGCCGAAGGCCTGGACCATCACGTTGTCCTTGCCCAGGCGGCCTTCCAGGGTGCGCTGAACGACGCTTGGCTGCTCGTGGATTTCCTTGAGCATGAAGTGGCGATAGTTGCCCTTGTCAGCAGCCTCGGCACCTTCATGGTACTGCACGGTTTCGCGCTGGACCTTGTGGCCGTTCTCGTCCCAGATGGTGACCTGGTCACGGCGAATTTCAGCGATGTCGCCTTCTTCCAGGTACATGAAGCGGTCAGTGACCTGGCGCAGGGCCAACTGGTCGGACGCCAGGAAGTTTTCGCCAAGGCCCAGGCCAATGACCAGAGGGCTGCCGCTGCGTGCAGCTACCAGTCGGTCGGGCTGCTTGGCGCTAACCAGTGCCAGGCCATAAGCGCCATGCAGGCGCTTGACGGCGGCTTTCAGCGCATCGGCCAGGTCTGGAGTGCTCTTCAGGGTGTTGTGGATAAGGTGGACGATCACTTCAGTGTCGGTCTGCGAAGTGAAGGTGTAGCCCAGGCCTTTCAGCTCTTCACGCAGCTCTTCGTGGTTCTCGATGATACCGTTGTGCACCACCGCCACTTCATTGCCCGAGAAGTGCGGGTGGGCGTTGCCTTCGGTCGGCGCACCGTGGGTTGCCCAACGGGTATGGGCGATACCCAGCTGGCCAGCCAGTGGGTCAGCAGCCACAGCGGCTTGCAGCTCACTGACCTTGCCGATGCGGCGACGGCGCTGCAATTCACCGCCTTGGGTAAGGACGGCCAGGCCTGCGCTGTCGTACCCGCGGTACTCCAGACGCTTGAGGCCTTCGATCAGGATGGCTGTGATATTGCGCTCGGCGATGGCACCAACGATTCCACACATGTTTTATTGCTCCTGGCTGATCGCGGCGCAGATCAGGTTGATGCCGCGGGCTTGAATTTGTTCACGTGCCGCTGCGGGCAGTCGTTCGTCTGTAATAAGGGTGTGCACGCTGTTCCAGGGCAGCTCGAGGTTGGGGATCTTGCGCCCCACCTTGTCCGACTCGACCATCACGATCACTTCGCGGGCAACTTCAGCCATGACCCGGCTAAGCCCGAGCAGTTCGTTGAAGGTGGTGGTACCCCGGCCGAGGTCGATGCCATCGGCACCGATGAACAGCTGGTCGAAATCGTAAGAACGCAAAACCTGCTCGGCCACCTGGCCCTGGAACGACTCGGAATGCGGGTCCCAGGTACCGCCGGTCATCAGCAGCACCGGCTCGTGTTCAAGGTCGCTGATGGCACGGGCCACATTCAGCGAATTGGTCATCACCACCAGGCCAGGCTGACGCCCCAGCTCGGGGATCATGGCTGCCGTGGTGCTGCCGCTGTCGATGATGATGCGCGCATGTTCGCGGATTCGACCAACGGCGGCACGGGCGATGGCCTTCTTGTAGGAAGACACAGGCTGGGCCGGCTCACCGAGCAATTCTTGCGGCACAGGTACCGCACCACCGTAGCGGCGTAGCAGCAGGCCGTTGGTTTCGAGGGCGGCAAGATCTTTGCGAATGGTTACTTCCGAAGTCTCGAAACGTTTGGCCAAAGCGTCCACGCTCACCTCGCCCTGCTCACTGAGCAACGCCAGGATGTTGTGCCGCCGCTGCGGGGTATTTCGTTTCGACATGAGTGCTTAAGTTTCGTTTCGAAAGATAATGGTTGCAATCAAAACCTAAGATGAACGATTCGTCAAGCTGTCGCTGCCCTGTGGATAGTTTTTACCGGTTCGCTGCCGTCCTACAGGCACCGCAAAAAGCCAATAAAAAAGCCGACTTACTCACATAAGTCGGCTTTCGATCGAAACAGCTGTGAACAAATCAGCTCTTCTTGATCTTCTCCGGGCGCTTCCAGCCCGAGATGTTGCGCTGGCGCGCACGGGCCACCGCCAGCTCACCGGCCTCGACGGCCTGAGTGATGGTCGAACCGGCTGCGGTGGTCGCGCCAGCCTGAATTTCCACAGGCGCTACCAGCGAGTTGTTCGAACCGATGAACACGTCCTCACCCATCACGGTCTTGAACTTGTTGGCGCCATCGTAGTTGCAGGTGATGGTACCGGCGCCAATATTGGTGCGCGCACCGATTTCGGCATCGCCCAGGTAGGTCAGGTGACCGGCCTTGGCGCCTTCGCCCAAGTGGGCGTTTTTGAGTTCCACGAAGTTACCCACATGGGCCTTGGCGTCCAGCACGCTGCCAGGACGCAGGCGGGCGAACGGGCCAGCATCGCTACCCTCGCCCATCACGGCGCCTTCAAGGTGGCTATTAGCCTTGACCACCGCGCCTTTGCGCAGGGTGGTGTTCTTGATCACGCAGTTAGGGCCGATCTGCACATCGTCCTCGATGACCACCTTGCCTTCGAGAATCACGTTGATGTCGATCAGCACGTCACGGCCAACGGTCACTTCGCCCCGTACATCGAAACGTGCCGGGTCGCGCAGGGTTACACCCTGGGCCATCAGGCGGCGGCCTTCACGCAGCTGGTAGTGACGCTCCAGCTCGGACAGCTGGCGGCGGTCGTTGGCGCCCTGCACTTCCATCGGGTCGTGCGGCTGCTCGGTAGCCACCACCAGGCCATCGGCCACTGCCATGGCGATGACGTCGGTCAGGTAATACTCGCCCTGGGCGTTGTTGTTCGACAGACGGCCCATCCAGTCAGCCAGGCGCGCAGCTGGCAATGCCAAGATACCGGTGTTGCCTTCCTTGATCGCTTTCTGCACGTCGTTGGCGTCCTTGTGCTCAACGATGGCAGTTACCTTGCCCTGCTCGTCACGGACGATACGGCCATAACCTGTCGGGTCGTCCAGGGTAACCGTGAGCAGGCCCAGCTGCTGGTCGTTGGCCTTGGCCAACAGGCGCTGCAGGGTCTCCACTTCGATCAACGGCACATCACCGTACAACACCAGCACGGTGTCGGCAGTCAGCGCCGGCAAAGCCTGGGCAACAGCATGGCCGGTACCCAGCTGTTTATCCTGCATGACGAAGTTCAGGTCGTCAGCGGCCAGGCGCTCGCGAACCAGCTCGGCACCATGGCCAATCACAACATGAATACCTTGCGGCTGCAGTTGGCGCGCGCTGTGGATAACATGGCCGAGCATGGAGTTGCCGGCTACCGGGTGCAGCACCTTGGGCAGCGCCGAGCGCATGCGGGTGCCTTGGCCGGCGGCGAGAATAACGATATCGAGTGACATTACTGGCTACCAATCCTGGGCGGTCAGTGGAATGACCGGGGGGAGAAATCAGAAAAAGAAAAAGGGTAGCCGAGGCTACCCTTTTACTCAATCGCAACAGAAGTTATCAGCCAAAGGCCGATTACTTGCCTTTGCGCATTTGCTGGACGGTACGCAGCTGGGCTGCGGCCTCGGCCAGACGTGCGGCGGCGGCACCGTAGTCGAAGTCCGCGCCTTTCAGATTCAGGGCGTTCTCAGCAGCCTTGAGGGCTTCCTGAGCCTGAGCTTCATCCAGGTCTGCAGCACGTTGCACGGTATCGGCAAGCACCTTGACCATGTTTGGCTGAACCTCGAGGAAGCCACCAGAGATGTAGAACACCTCATGGGCGCCACCCTGCTTGGTCAGCGTGATCGGACCAGGCTTGAGATTGGTGATCAGCGGCGCGTGGCCTGGAGCGATACCGAGATCACCCAGGTTACCGTGCGCAACTACCATCTCGACCAGGCCGGAGAAAATCTCTCCTTCCGCGCTGACGATATCGCAATGGACTGTCATAGCCATCTGCTTGCCTCAACCTGATAGCGCCCCTTGCGGGGCGCAGGAATTACAGTTTCTTGGCTTTCTCGATCGCTTCGTCGATGCTGCCGACCATGTAGAACGCTTGTTCTGGCAGGTGGTCGTAGTCACCTTTGAGGATGCCGCTGAAGCCAGCGATGGTGTCTTTCAGGGAAACGTACTTGCCTGGCGAACCGGTGAAGACTTCGGCCACGAAGAACGGCTGCGACAGGAAGCGCTGGATCTTACGAGCGCGGGCTACCAGTTGCTTGTCGGTCTCGGACAGTTCGTCCATACCCAGGATCGCGATGATGTCCTTCAGCTCTTTGTAGCGCTGCAGAACATACTGAACGCCACGAGCGGTCTCGTAGTGCTCGTTGCCGATCACGTTCGGGTCCAGCTGGCGCGAAGTCGAGTCCAGTGGGTCGACCGCTGGGTAGATACCCAGGGAGGCGATGTCACGGGACAGAACGACGGTGGCGTCCAAGTGGGCGAAGGTGGTCGCTGGCGACGGGTCGGTCAAGTCGTCCGCAGGTACGTATACGGCCTGAACGGAGGTGATCGAACCTTCCTTGGTGGAAGTGATGCGCTCTTGCAGAACGCCCATCTCTTCAGCCAGGGTCGGCTGGTAACCTACTGCCGAAGGCATACGGCCCAGCAGTGCGGATACTTCGGTACCGGCCAGGGTGTAACGATAGATGTTGTCGACGAACAGCAGAACGTCGTTACCTTCGTCACGGAACTTCTCAGCCATGGTCAGGCCAGTCAGCGCTACGCGCAGACGGTTTCCTGGTGGCTCGTTCATCTGACCGTAGACCAGCGCTACCTTGTCGAGAACGTTGGAGTCCTTCATCTCGTGGTAGAAGTCGTTACCCTCACGAGTACGCTCACCCACACCAGCGAACACGGAGTAACCGCTGTGTTCCATGGCGATGTTACGGATCAGTTCCATCATGTTTACGGTCTTGCCGACACCGGCACCACCGAACAGACCAACTTTACCACCCTTGGCGAACGGGCAAACCAGGTCGATAACCTTGATGCCGGTTTCCAGCAGGTCGTTGCCGCCTGCCTGGTCAGCGAACGAAGGCGCTGGCTGGTGGATACCGCGACGCTCTTCTTCGCCGATCGGGCCGGCTTCGTCGATCGGGTTGCCCAGTACGTCCATGATACGGCCCAGGGTGGCCTTACCAACAGGAACGGAAATGGCAGCGCCGGAGTCAACGACTTCCAGACCGCGCTTCAGGCCTTCGGTCGAGCCCATCGCAATGGTACGAACCACGCCGTCGCCCAGCTGCTGCTGAACTTCCAGGGTGGTTTCCGCGCCTTGTACTTTCAGCGCGTTGTAAACACTCGGCACGACGTCACGTGGGAATTCCACGTCGATGACGGCGCCGATGATTTGAACGATACGTCCGCTACTCATAGCTGGATCCTCTGAATATGTGAACCGTTAAACCGCGGCAGCGCCGCCGACGATTTCCGAGATCTCCTGGGTGATCGCAGCCTGACGCGCCTTGTTGTAGATCAACTGAAGCTCTTTGATCAAATCACCGGCGTTGTCTGTGGCGTTCTTCATGGCGATCATCCGGGCCGCTTGTTCAGCAGCGTTGTTCTCGACCACCGCCTGGTACACCTGCGACTCCACGTAACGCACCATCAAGCCGTCCAGCAGCTCTTTTGCGTCGGGTTCGTACAGGTAATCCCAGTGATGCTTGAGATCCTGATCCGGGGTTGCCACCAACGGTACCAATTGCTCGACCGTTGGCTTCTGGGTCATGGTGTTGATGAACTTGTTCGAAACCACCGAGAGGCGATCGATACGGCCGTCCAGGTAGGCGTCCAGCATCACTTTGACGGAGCCGATCAGATCGTTGATCGATGGCTCTTCGCCCAAGTGGCTGATCGCGGCTACGACGTTGCCGCCAAAGATGCGGAAGAAAGTCGCACCCTTGCTGCCGATCACGCACAGGTCGATTTCCACGCCCTGTTCGCGGTTTGCGCTCATGTCCTTGACCAGGGCCTTGAACAGGTTGGTGTTCAAGCCACCGCACAGACCACGGTCACTGCTCACCACGATATAACCGGCGCGCTTTACAGGGCGCTCGATCATGAACGGGTGGCGGTATTCCGGGTTGGCGTTGGCCAGATGACCGATCACCTGGCGGATACGCTCCGCGTAAGGACGGCTAGCAGCCATGCGCATTTGTGCCTTGCGCATTTTGCTGACCGCCACTTTCTCCATGGCGCTGGTAATTTTTTGCGTGCTTTTGATGCTCGCAATCTTACTGCGAATCTCTTTTGCGCCTGCCATGTATCACCTATCAGGTTAGCAAGCGGGGGCCACGGCCCCCGCTGCGGCTTACCAGGTCTGGGTGGCCTTGAACTTCTCGATACCGGCTTTCAGGCCAGCGTCGATTTCGTCGTTGAAGTCACCCTTCACGTTGATCTTCGCCATCAGTTCGGCGTGATCACGGTTGAAGAAGGCGATCAGTGCTTGCTCGAAGCTGCCGATCTTGGAGACTTCTACGTCAGTCAGGAAGCCACGCTCAGCGGCGTACAGCGACAGGGCCATGTCCGCGATGGACATTGGCGCGTACTGCTTCTGCTTCATCAGCTCGGTAACGCGCTGACCATGCTCCAGCTGCTTGCGGGTCGCTTCGTCCAGATCGGACGCGAACTGGGCGAATGCAGCCAGTTCACGGTACTGAGCCAGCGCGGTACGAATACCACCGGACAGCTTCTTGATGATCTTGGTCTGAGCGGCACCACCTACGCGGGATACCGAAACACCGGCGTTCACTGCAGGGCGGATGCCCGAGTTGAACATGGCCGATTCCAGGAAGATCTGACCGTCGGTGATGGAAATCACGTTGGTCGGAACGAACGCGGAAACGTCGCCAGCCTGGGTTTCGATGATCGGCAGAGCGGTCAGGGAACCGGTTTTGCCAGTGACTGCGCCGTTGGTGAACTTCTCGACGTACTCTTCCGAAACGCGCGAAGCACGCTCCAGCAGACGGGAGTGGAGATAGAACACGTCGCCTGGGTACGCTTCACGTCCTGGTGGACGGCGCAGCAGCAGGGAGATCTGACGGTAAGCAACGGCCTGCTTGGACAGGTCATCGTAAACGATCAGGGCGTCTTCACCGCGGTCACGGAAGAACTCGCCCATGGTGCAGCCGGCGTATGGCGCCAGGAACTGCAGTGCGGCGGATTCCGAAGCACTGGCAACGACCACGATGGTGTTGGCCAGGGCGCCGGCTTCTTCCAGCTTGCGAACGATGTTGGCAACGGTGGAACGCTTCTGGCCGACAGCAACATAAACACAGAAAATACCGGAGTCTTTCTGGTTGATGATGGCGTCGATGGCCATGGCGGTCTTGCCGATCTGACGGTCACCGATGATCAGCTCGCGCTGGCCACGGCCGACAGGGATCATGGCGTCGACGGACTTGTAGCCAGTCTGTACAGGCTGGTCTACCGACTTACGCCAGATCACGCCCGGAGCTACTTTCTCGACCGCGTCGGTCTGGGTGTTGCCCAGAGGACCTTTGCCGTCGATCGGGTTGCCCAGTGCGTCAACGACGCGACCCAGCAGTTCCTTACCAACAGGAACTTCCAGGATGCGGCCGGTGCACTTGGCGCTCATGCCTTCGGCGAGGGTGTCGTATGCACCCAGGATCACTGCACCTACGGAGTCTTGCTCCAGGTTCAGGGCCATGCCGAATACGCTGCCAGGGAACTCGATCATTTCGCCGTACATGACGTCGGCCAGACCGTGGATCCGCACGATACCGTCGGATACCGAAACAACGGTACCTTCGTTACGGGCTTGGGAGCTCACATCGAGGTTGTCGATGCGGCCCTTGATGATTTCACTAATTTCGGAAGGATTGAGTTGCTGCATTGCTCTGCTGCCCCTTCAAACTCAAGATTTCAATGCTTCGGCCAGTTTCGCGATTTTGCCGCGAACAGAGCCATCGATTACCAGGTCACCAGCGCGGATGACGACGCCGCCAATCAGGCTGGCATCCTCCGACGCGTGCAGGCGCACTTCCTGGCCTAACCGTGCACTGAGAACCTTGGCGAGTTTGTCTTGCTGTTCTTGGTTCAACGCGAAGGCACTGGTGACTTCCACGTCCACGGATTTCTCTTGCTCGGCCTTGTACAGGTCGAACAGGGCGGCAATCTCCGGCAGAAGCAGGAGACGGTCGTTTTCCGCGGCAACATGAATGAAATTCTGTGCCTGTGCATTGAACTTGTCACCGCACACGTCAATGAACGTGGCGGCCTTTTCTGCGCTCGTCAGTCGCGGGGCCTTGAGCAGGCGCTGCATGGTGTCGTCTTGCGACACCGCAGCAGCCAGGCCGAGCATGGCTGACCAATTGGCCAGTTGCTGATGGGCCTGGGCATGCTCAAAGGCAGCCTTAGCGTAAGGTCGGGCCAACGTGGTCAGTTCTGCCATGATCGCCCTCGCTTAAATTTCAGCGGCCAGTTTGTTAACCAGCTCCGCATGCGCGTTTTGATCGATTGTGGCGCCAAGGATCTTTTCGGCACCGCCAACGGCCAGGGCACCCACTTGGGCACGCAGGGCGTCTTTAGCGCTGTTCAGTTCCTGTTCGATCTCGGCCAGAGCCTGAGCCTTCACACGGTCAGCTTCGACGCGGGCCTGTTCACGGGCTTCCTCGACAAGCTGAGCAGCGCGTTTCTTGCTTTGCTCAATGATTTCGGCTGCCTGTGCTTTAGCTTCACGCAGTTGCTGACCCGCTTTTTCTTGGGCCAGCTCCAGGTCGCGAGCTGCGCGGTTGGCAGCGTCCAAGCCGTCGGCAATCTTCTTTTGGCGCTCTTGCAGAGCAGTGATGACCGGAGGCCATACGTACTTCATGCAGAAGAGTACAAAAATCAGAAAAGCAACGGATTGGCCAATCAGGGTTGCATTAATGTTCACGCCAACACCTCGCTCGGTCTTAATTCATACAGCCATCAACTCGTGGTGACGAGTGATTAGCCGGCGATCTGACCAACGAACGGATTCGCGAAGGTGAAGAACAGAGCGATACCAACACCGATCATGGTTACGGCGTCGAGCAGACCGGCAACGATGAACATTTTAACCTGCAGCATCGGAACCATTTCTGGTTGACGAGCAGCGCCTTCCAGGAATTTGCCGCCCAGCAGGCCGAAACCAATGGCGGTACCCAGAGCACCCAGGCCGATCAGCAGAGCAACAGCGATAGCGGTCAGACCAACTACAGTTTCCATCTTTCCTCCCGACTTTTACGTCGTATTGGTTAGGTTTTTAGTTTGAAGCGGTAAAACAAATCGTGAGTACAGCTGCCCTTGCGGACTTTTTAAGCCCTCCCCCCGAACAGGCGAGGAAGGCTATCAGACACGCCAGGCGGTCTTAATGGTTATCTTCGTGCGCCATCGACAGGTAGACGATGGTCAGCATCATGAAGATGAAAGCTTGCAGGGTGATGATCAGGATGTGGAACACAGCCCACGCCCATTGCAGCACCACACCCAGGCCGCTCAGCCACAGCAGGCCGGAGCCGAACATGACAGCGATCAGGATGAACACCAGTTCGCCGGCATACATGTTGCCGAACAGACGCAGTGCCAGCGAGATCGGCTTGGCGATCAGGGTGACGAATTCCAGCAGGAAGTTGACCGGAATCAGCAGGATCTGAACGAAGATGTTCTTGCTGCCGAACGGGTGCAGGGTCAGCTCACCGATGAAGCCGCCCAGGCCCTTGACCTTGATGCTGTAGAAGATGATCAGGGCAAACACGCAGAAGGCCATGGCCAGGGTCGCGTTCGGGTCGGTGGTCGACACGGCGCGGAACGGAATGTGCGGATCACCGGAAATCAGGATGGCCAGCTGAGGAATCCAGTCGACCGGTACCAGGTCGACGGCGTTCATCAGGAATACCCAGACGAAAATGGTCAGCGCCAGCGGAGCGATTACCGGGCTACGGCCGTGGAAGGAGTCCTTCACGCTGCCGTTGACGAAGTCGACCATCACTTCAACGAAGTTCTGCAGACCGCCAGGTTGGCCGGAAGTCGCCTTCTTGGCCGCCATGCGGAAGATGAACAGGAAGATCAGACCCAGCGCGACGGACCAACCCAGGGTGTCCAGGTGGAACGCCCAGAAGCCCATTGCCTTGGCTTCTGCAGCCGAATGGGCGAAGCCCCAGCTGCCGTCTGGTAGTTGACCGTAGGTCAGGTTCTGCAAGTGGTGCTGGATATAGCCCGAAGCGGTTTCTGCTGCCATGGTTGCCTCAAACGCCCTAAGGTCTCGAAAGTCTTTTATTCATCAGCAGGGGCGCGAACCAGCTGACCAAAAGGGTCAGCACGAAGACGCCGAATACTGCTAACGGCGCCAATGGCTTCACTCCTGCAAAGGTCAGTGCAAAAAGCACTGCCGTCAAAATCATCTTGCCTGCCTCGCCAGCGTAAAACGACTTGACGATGGCTTGTGCCGCCCGAGCTCCGCTGAAGCGAAAAGCCTTCCAGGCGAAGTACACATTGGGCAGCCAGGCAATCAAACCTCCGCAAAGGCCTGAATATCCACTGACCACCCCTTTCCACTGCCACAACACCAAGGTTGCCAGCAGTAGTACGACGAATTGAGCCAGCAGTACCGGAAAAACCGCCCAGCGATGGAAAGGCAGGCGGTTTGGCGTGCGGATTTCCATCACAACTGCTCCTCGGAAGTCGACCAACAAGTCAGTTATGACTTGGCATAATTTGTGCCGACAAAATGCGCGCAGAGTATAGGGGTGGATTAACCCCTATTCAACTCTTCGGTAGTGATTTCCGACTGCGCGCTACAACAGGAATTGTTTCAGCGGATGTGAGCAAGCACGCCTTGCAACTCGTCAAGGGAGTTGTAACGAATAACCAACTGGCCTTTGCCCTTGTTGCCGTGACGGATCTGGACAGCCGAGCCCAGGCGCTCTGCGAGCCGCTGTTCAAGGCGTGCGATATCCGGATCAGGTTTGCTCGGTTCGACCGGATCAGGCTTGTCACTGAGCCACTGACGCACCAGTGCCTCAGTTTGGCGCACGGTGAGGCCACGTGCGACAACATGACGCGCCCCCTCCTCCTGACGGCTTTCATCCAGACCGAGCAATGCACGGGCGTGGCCCATCTCCAGGTCGCCGTGGGCGAGCATGGTCTTGATCGCCTCAGGCAGGGTGATCAGGCGCAGCAGGTTGGCCACGGTTACCCGCGACTTGCCCACGGCGTCGGCCACCTGCTGCTGGGTGAGCTCGAATTCCTGCTGCAGACGCTGCAGGGCCAGGGCCTCTTCCAGCGGGTTGAGGTCTTCGCGCTGGATGTTCTCGATCAGCGCCATGGCAATGGCCGCTTCATCGGCCACTTCGCGGACCATGGCCGGGATCGTGTCCAGGCCGGCCTGCTGCGTGGCGCGCCAGCGGCGTTCACCGGCGATGATCTCGTAGCGGTTGTCGCCAATCGGGCGGACCACGATCGGCTGCATCACGCCATGGTTGCGAATCGAGTGCGCAAGCTCTTCCAGCGCCTCCGGGTCCATGTCCCGGCGCGGCTGGTACTTGCCACGCTGGATCAGCTCGACCGGCAGGTGTTGCAGTTCTTTCTGGTCGATCTTCACAGCCTGCTCTTCGAGCGCGCTGACGGAAGGACCACTGAGCAGTGCATCCAACCCACGTCCGAGACCCCGTTTCTTGACGGCCATACGGATTCCTTAAGTTGTTTGTGCAGTGCGTGATTGACGGCGCTGACGGCGTACCAGTTCCCCGGCCAGGGCCAGATAAGCCAGCGCGCCTCGCGATTGCTTGTCGTAAGCCAGTGCGGGCATGCCGAAGCTCGGGGCCTCGGCCAGGCGAATGTTGCGCGGAATGACCGTGTCGTACAGCTGCGGGCCAAAGTGCTCCTTCAGCTGCGCCGAAACATCGTTGTTCAGGCTCAGGCGCGGATCGTACATGGTCCGCAGCAGGCCTTCGATCTTCAGCTCCGGGTTCAACCGGGCAGCGATGCGCTTGATGTTATCCACAAGGTCGCTGAGACCTTCCAGTGCGTAGTACTCGCACTGCATCGGGATGATCACGCCATCGGAAGCGACCAGGGCGTTCAGCGTCAGCATCGACAGCGACGGTGGGCAGTCGATGAGGATGTAGTCGTAGTTCTCGCGGATGGGCGCCAGCGCGTTGCGCAGACGGCTTTCCTTGACCTGCATTTCCAGCAGCACCACCTCGGCGGCGGTCAGGTCGCGGTTGGCCGGCAGCAGCTGGAAACCGCCGTGCTCGGAGTAATGCATGGCCTGGGCCAGATCGCATTCTCCGATCAGCAGGTCGTACACCGAGTGCTCGAGCTCGTGCTTGTCCACACCGCTGCCCATGGTGGCGTTGCCCTGCGGATCGAGGTCGATCAGCAGCACACGGCGCTTGGTCGCCGCCAGCGAGGCGGCGAGATTGATACAGGTGGTGGTCTTGCCTACACCACCTTTCTGGTTCGCGATTGCGAATACCTTAGCCATTGATGCGCGTGTTCCCAGTCATGCCTTGCGGCGCAGTATCAGCAGATGGCGCTGGCCCTGGCAACCCGGAACGGTCAGGGCCTGTTCGCTTTCCACTGTGAAGTCTGCGGGCAATGCTACCAGTTCATCGGCAGGATGCAGCCCCTTCATTGCAAGCCATTGCGTCCCGGTGTCGCCCAGATGGCGGGTCCAGTTGGTGAAGTTCTCCATGCTGCTGAAGGCGCGGGAGATGATGCCGTCGAACGGCTGCGCCGGCTGGAAGGCCTCGACCCGGCTGTGGATAACCGTGAGGTTGTCCAGCTTGAGCTCCATTTTCACCTGGGTCAGGAAGCGGGTCTTCTTGCCATTGGCGTCCAGCACCGTCACGCGCTTGTCCGGATGCAGGATAGCCAAGGGAATACCAGGCATGCCACCGCCACTGCCCACATCCAGCCAGTTGACACGCTCGCTGTGGATAAACGGCATGACGCTGAGGCTGTCGAGCAGGTGGCGCGACACCATCTCGTCGGGGTCGCGCACGGCGGTGAGGTTGTAGGCTTTGTTCCATTTGATCAACAGGGCCAGGTAGCCGAGCAGCTTTTCGTGATGCTCGGTGCTCAGCTCGACACCAAGCTGGCGGGCACCTGTGGACAACTCTTCTGCGTGTTGCGGGGTGACCAGGGAACTCAAGCGCTTTGCTCCAATTCGCGGCCAGCGCCGCGTTTTTTCAAGTGAATCAGCAACAGGGAAATCGCCGCCGGGGTCACGCCCGGGATGCGCGAAGCCTGGCCCAACGTTTCCGGACGGGTCTGGCCAAGCTTGCCCTGGATCTCCTTGGACAGGCCGGAAATGGTCGTGTAGTCGATATCCACAGGCAGGCGGGTGTCTTCGCTGGCGCGAAGGCGGGCGATTTCATCCTGCTGGCGGTCGATGTAGCCGGCGTACTTGGTACGGATCTCAACCTGTTCGGCGACCTGTGGATCAATCGCTTCACCGCCGGTCGCCTCGATCAGCCCGGCGTAGTCGATCTCCGGACGCGCCAGCAGGTTGAGCAGGCTGTACTCATGGCTAAGCGGCGTGCCGAACTTATCCACAATGGCCTGACCTTGCTCGGTGTACGGGCGTACCCAGGTCGATTTCAGGCGCTGTTCCTCACGCTCGATACCCTCGCGCTTGGCGCAGAACGCGGCCCAGCGCTGGTCGTCGATCAGGCCCAGTTCACGGCCCTTCTCGGTCAGGCGCAGGTCAGCGTTGTCCTCGCGCAGGATCAAGCGGTATTCGGCACGCGAGGTAAACATGCGGTACGGCTCCTGGGTACCCAGGGTAATCAGGTCGTCGACCAGCACACCGATATACGCCTCGTCGCGGCGTGGGCACCAGCTGTCACGGCCCTGCGCTCGCAGTGCGGCGTTGGTACCGGCCAGCAGGCCCTGGGCACCGGCTTCTTCGTAACCGGTGGTGCCGTTGATCTGCCCGGCGAAGAACAGGCCGCCGATGACTTTGGTTTCGAGGCTGTACTTGAGGTCGCGCGGGTCGAAGTAGTCGTACTCGATGGCATAGCCCGGGCGCACGATGTGGGCGTTTTCCATGCCGCGGATCGAACGCACCAGCTCCAGCTGCACGTCGAACGGCAGCGAAGTGGAAATACCGTTGGGGTACAGCTCATGGGTGGTCAGGCCTTCCGGCTCGATGAACACCTGATGGCTTTCCTTGTCGGCGAAGCGGTGGATCTTGTCTTCGATCGACGGGCAGTAGCGCGGACCGACACCTTCGATCACGCCCGAGTACATCGGCGAACGGTCGAGGTTCGAGGCGATGATCTCGTGGGTGCGCGCATTGGTGTGGGTAATCCAGCAGCTCACCTGACGAGGGTGCATTTCGGCATTGCCCATGAACGACATCACCGGGATCGGCGTATCGCCTGGCTGCTCGGTCATCACCGAGAAGTCCACCGAGCGGCCATCGATGCGTGGCGGCGTACCGGTTTTCAAGCGGCCGACGCGCAGCGGCAGTTCACGCATGCGGTGGGCCAGGGCGATCGAAGGCGGATCACCGGCGCGGCCGCCGGAATGGTTTTGCAAACCAATGTGGATAAGCCCGCCGAGGAAGGTACCGGTGGTCAGTACCACCGATTCGGCGAAGAAACGCAGGCCCATCTGGGTCACCACGCCTTTGACCTGGTCCTGCTCGACGATCAGGTCGTCGCAGGACTGCTGGAATATCCACAGGTTCGGCTGGTTTTCCAGGATTTCACGCACCACAGCCTTGTAGATGGCGCGGTCGGCCTGTGCTCGGGTGGCGCGTACGGCCGGGCCCTTGCGGTTGTTCAGAACGCGGAACTGGATGCCGCTCTTGTCGGTGGCCAGCGCCATGGCGCCACCGAGGGCATCGATCTCTTTGACCAGATGGCTTTTGCCAATACCGCCAATGGCGGGGTTGCAGCTCATGTGACCGAGGGTTTCCACGTTATGGGTCAACAGCAGGGTTTTCACACCCATGCGTGCAGACGCAAGCGCAGCCTCGGTACCGGCATGGCCGCCGCCGATGACGATCACTTCAAAACGGGAAGGGAAATCCACCACGCACCTCGTGCCTGTTTTTGCGAATAGAGAAGGTAAGCGGACAAGTATAGGGACTTCACCCCCTTTAAAGAAACCATCTGAGCAAATTTTGACCAGTCTGTGGATGAGTGGCAAACAACAGAAAACAAAGAGGAAAAATTTAAAAAAGCTTTGTTTTTATGTTTATTCTTATGCACAGCCTTGTCTGTGGATAAGGTTCTGTAGCCCTTTACCCATGCCTTGTAGAGAGAAATTAAACCCTGTGGTTGGAGTGCCATGAGGGTTATGGATAACACGATTTAGCCTGTGGATTAAATGGCTCCTTACCCACAGCCCGGATTTTCCTCAGCAAAAAAGCCTGCTTATCAACGGAGCTGAAGGCGGGTTTTCCACAGGGCTCCTGAGCGCAGATTTTTTCTGTGGATGAGTGATGTGAGAGTCTCGGGGGCCTCGTCACGGGTAAACCCGCACCCACAGCGATCTGCTCGAGGCTTGAGATGAGAAATTGCAGGCAAAAAAAAGCCGCTCCCGGAGGAGCGGCTCTTGATCTTGCCTGCTGTGGATTATTTGCCGATGCAGAAGCTGGAGAAAATCCGCCCCAACAAATCATCCGAGCTGAATGCCCCGGTAATTTCGCCCAAGGCATGTTGTGCCTGGCGCAAGTCCTCAGCCAGCAGCTCTCCTGCGCCCGCCAGGGTCAACTGAGCACGGCCGTGCTCAAGGTGTTCGCTGGCTTGGCGCAAGGCATCCAGATGGCGCCTACGGGCACTGAAACCACTTTCTGCAGTCTGTTCGTAACCCATGCAGGCCTTCAGATGGTCACGTAGCAATTGCAGCCCTGCATCGTCGCCTTTGGCGCTGAGGGTGATCGTCACATGGCCGTCATCACACTGCTCTAACGCGACCGGTTCACCACTCAGGTCGGCCTTGTTGCGAATCAGCGTGACCTTGGCCGGGTCTGGCCGCTGATCGAGAAATTCCGGCCACAAAGCGAACGGGTCGCTGGCCTCAGGCGCGGTGGAGTCGACCACCAGCAACACACGGTCAGCCTCGCCAATGGCCTTCAGGGCGCGTTCCACGCCGATCTTTTCCACATGGTCGTCGGTATCGCGCAAACCTGCCGTATCGACGACGTGCAGTGGCATGCCGTCGATGTGGATATGTTCCCGCAGGATGTCCCGGGTGGTACCGGCAATGTCGGTGACAATGGCCGCTTCCCGGCCAGCAAGCTGGTTCAGCAGGCTCGACTTGCCCGCATTCGGCCGGCCGGCGATGACCACCGTCATGCCGTCACGCAGCAAGGCGCCCTGCCCGGCCTCGCGCTGCACAGTGGACAACTCGCTGCGTACGGCATCGAGCATCGACAGCACGTGGCCATCGGCGAGGAAGTCGATTTCTTCTTCCGGGAAGTCGATAGCCGCCTCGACGTAAATGCGCAGGGCAATCAACGCTTCGGTAAGGCTGTGCACACGTTTCGAGAACTCCCCCTGCAGCGAACGCAGGGCGTTGCGCGCCGCCTGGCTGGAACTGGCCTCGATCAGGTCGGCGATGGCTTCGGCCTGGGCGAGGTCAAGTTTGTCATTGAGGAACGCGCGCTCGCTGAATTCGCCCGGGCGGGCCAGGCGGCAGCCGACTTGTACACAGCGCTGCAGCAACATGTCCAGGACCACCGGTCCGCCGTGGCCCTGCAGTTCGAGCACATCCTCGCCTGTGAACGAATTCGGCCCAGGGAAGAACAGCGCGATCCCCTCATCCAGTACAAGCCCTTCATCGTCGCGGAACGGGCCGTAATGGGCATGCCGAGGGGTGAGTGTACGGCCGGTGATCAACTGGCCGGCCTTGGCAGCCAGAGGCCCGGACAACCTGACAATACCCACACCCCCGCGGCCTTGGGCGGTAGCGATGGCGGCGATGGTTTCACGCACAGTGTTCATGCTCGAAAGCCTCTACGACAAAAACGACAGATAGCAAAAACGCCCCACTAGGGGGCGTTTTTTATTCACAGGCTAGCGCAGTAGCCTGTCAAGCAGCAGCTTTTTTGCTGGCTGCCTCGATGCTGCGGGTGATGTACCACTGCTGAGTGATCGACAGGCAGTTGTTCACAACCCAGTACAGCACCAGACCAGCCGGGAACCACAGGAAGAAGAAGGTGAAGATGATCGGCATCATTTTCATCACCTTGGCCTGCATCGGATCCGGTGGGGTCGGGTTCAGGCGCTGCTGGATGAACATGGTGGCGCCCATGATGATCGGCAGGATGAAGAACGGATCCTTGATCGACAGGTCGGTAATCCACAGCATCCATGGGGCCTGGCGCATTTCAACGCTTTCCAGCAGTACCCAGTACAGGGCCAGGAATACCGGCATTTGTACCAGGATCGGCAGGCAGCCGCCCAGCGGGTTGATCTTCTCTTTCTTGTACAGCTCCATCATCGCCTGGGACATCTTCTGGCGATCGTCACCGAAGCGTTCCTTCAGTGCGGCGAGCTTCGGCGCAACAGCACGCATACGCGCCATCGAACGGTAGCTGGCAGCCGACAGCGGGAAGAACAGGCCTTTGATCAGCATGGTCAGTACGATGATCGACCAGCCCCAGTTACCCAGCAGGCTGTGGATATGTTGCAGCAGCCAGAAGATCGGCTGGGCAATGAACCACAGGAAACCGTAGTCGACAGTCAGTTCCAGGCCTGGGGACAACTCTTTCAGCTTGGACTGGATTTTCGGACCGGCGTACAGCATGGCACTGGTTTCGACCTTGCCGCCAGCAGGCACGCTGAGGACTGGGCCGGTGTAGCCGATGATGTAGTTGCCCTGGCTGTCCTTGCGGGTCTGGACAACGTTGTTGTCCGATTTTGCCGGAATCCAGGCGGTCACGAAGTAGTGCTGCAGCCAGGCAACCCAGCCGCCGGACACATTTTCTTTCAAACTACCTTTGTCGATGTCCTTCATCGAGACCTTTTTGTAAGGCTCGGAAGCTGTCCACAGGGCAGCGCCCAGGTAGGTTGCGGTGCCGGTTGCGGTGCTCGAGGACGGATCGCCGCTGGCGTCGCGCTTGAGCTGGGCAAACATGTTGCCGCTCCAGGCCTGGCCGCTCTGGTTGTCGATCAGGTAGCTGACATTCAAGTCGTACTCACCGCGCTTGAAGCTGAAGCGCTTGATGTAGTTGACGCCGTTGTCACTGAACTTCAGGTCGACCACCAGTTGTTCCTGGCCATCGGCCAGTTGGTAGCTCTTCTGCTCGGCGGCATACAACGGGCGACCGCTGGCGCGGGCATCCGGGCCATTGGCGCCGGTCAGGCCGCTTTGTGCCAGGTAAACACGCTCACCACCATTGTCGAACAACTGGAATGGAATGTTCGGGTGGTCCTGACGGCGTGGGTACTTCGGCAGGTTCAACTGGACGATGTCACCACCGACCGGATCGATAGCCAGTTCCAGGACGTCGGTCTTGACTCGGATCAGGTCCTTGCTCAGTGCGACCGGTGCCAGTTCGGCAGGGCTCGATTCGGCGTTGGCGCTCGGTACATCGGCGCTGGCACCGTTGTTACCGGCCGGCACGCCATCGGGCAGGCCCGGAGCAACAGTGCTGGCAGCAGTATTCTGAGTCGGCAGGGCAGCCTGACCGTAGTCATCGTTCCACTTCAGGACCATGACGTAGGACACGACTGCCAGCGCGGCGATCAGGATCGTGCGTTTAATATCCATGATTACTCGGCTATCGAAGAAGTTCGGGAGGAAGGAGCGGGGGGAACGGGGTCGAAACCGCCGTCATTCCACGGATGACAACGCCCCAGGCGACGAACGGCTAGCCACCCACCACGCCAGAGGCCATGGTTTTCGATGGCTTCTTGAGCGTAACAGGAGCAACTGGGGAAAAAACGACAGTGATTGGCCATCAGGGGGCTGATGGCATAACGGTAAAACTGGATCGGAACGAGCGCCAGTTTACGCATCTTGGCTGTCTACCCCTGCGGAATTGGCGGTGACTGCTGGTGTTGGCCGGCTGCGCGCCAGACGTTTCCAGAGTTTGCCAAAGTGTTGGTGCAATTCCGGGTTTTCTACTTCACCCAATCCCTTGCGCGCGACGATCACGATGTCCAACCCGGCGAGCATTTGCTGGTTCAGACGAAAGGAATCGCGCATCAAGCGCTTGAGGCGATTGCGTTGAACGGCGAGCTTGACGCTCTTCTTGCCAATCACCAGGCCGAGCCGTGGGTGATCAAGGCCGTTCTCGCGAGCAAGGATCAGCAGGTTTTTCCCTGGAACCTTGCCGGTTGGGGAGTCGAAGACCGCTTTGAAGTGTCGGGGTGTAAGCAGTCGCTTTTCCCGACTGAAGTCCTGACTCACCACCTGTGCCGAAAAATCAAATGGCCAGACGCTTACGGCCTTTGGCACGACGACGCGACAGAACAGCGCGGCCGTTCTTGGTAGCCATACGGGCACGGAAACCGTGGGTGCGGGCGCGCTTGATGGTGCTTGGTTGGAAAGTACGTTTCATGGCGTGTTACCTGGTTTGTCGACGACGGGCCGGGATGGCCCCCTTTTTAAGAGACCGGCGATTCTAGAGAAAGCAAGCCCATAGGTCAATTTCCAACCAGTCTTTCCATATAGAGCACAGGATGGACGGTGCCTGCCGGTTCATCCCCAGGGGGTGCTTGATCGGACACACGAATCGGGGACAACATGAAAAAAAAGAAGAGACATATAAAAAGCTTTTCTGAAGAACTTATAAATCTTATGTGGGTAACATTCTGTGGATAACCTGCTCAAGCCCACAACTTACGCCATGTACAGCGTTTTACAACCGTGTTCTCAACCGGTGCTGCACCTGTTTTGTTCGTGCGGGCAAGCTGTGGATTAAAATGCTACTTACCCACAGATGAGTTATCAACAGGGGTGGCCTCAGGGTTGTGCATAGCCCTCACGGTCGGTTATCCACAGACCTTATTCACAACGCGGCAAGGCCGTTTTGGTCGATAAATGGCTGTTTTGTCATGGCTCCTAACGTGTCCACATGTGGATAACTGGGCGCCCGACCGGTACAATGGCGGTTTGTTTTTGCCTCATCCGGCTTTCAAACTCAGGGGATATCC